>NZ_CM132932.1:4972500-6115525 GCF_054031495.1 Nocardioides sp. YJ-D4 | reverse complement strand
CTGTGAGGGCCTCTCTGGATTGTGCGGGGGCATGCGGTGGAGACCGGCCGCCCGGCGCCCATGGGGGTCGGCGCCGGACGGTCGGCAGGGCAGGGATCAGCTGCAGGTCGTCGCGCCGACGTGCAGCGCGAGGGCGGTGTTGGCCCCGAGAGTCGCGGTGAACTGGCCGGAGCCGTTCACGGTGACGCTCCTGTTGGCCTGTACGTCGCAGTAGGTGCCTGCTGCCAGCGACGTCTGGAAGGTGCGGGTCAGGGACGAGGACTCGTGGTTGATCGCGACGTACGCCTTGCTGCCACGCCCGAAGGCGATGGCGTCGGCGCCGTTGTCCCACCAGTTGGTGACGGCCTGCCCGCGAGCGGTGTTGCGGAAGGCGACCATCTTCTTGATCTCTGGCCAGGCGTGCTGGCACTTCCAGCCGTCCTGCCAGCAGGCGTTGACGGCGCCGGCGTTGGGCGGGCCGGCGTCCTTGTCGCTCCACTCGTAGCCGGAGTGGATGTCGGGCGAGCCGTAGGGCCAGGCCAGCATGAAGACGTTGGCCAGGGTGTAGTTGGCGCCGTCCTTGTAGTTGAGCGTGTCGCCACCGCGCTCGGTGTCGTGGTTGTCGACGAAGACGGCCGAGCTGCCCGAGGACATGTAGCCCCAGCCCTCGCCGTAGTTCTTCAGGTAGGCGAGGTTCTCGTTGTTGAAGACCCGCTTCAGATCGCGGGCGTAGCGGAACTCCTGGACGTCGCCGTTGCCCAGGTACTCGCTGGGCGAGACCGCCTCTCCCGCGCCGTAGATGGCCTCCTGCTTCCAGTAGACGTTGGGGTTGCTCAGCCGGGACTTGATGTTGGCCAGGTCGGAGGCGGCCATGTGCTTGGCGGCGTCGATCCGGAAGCCGTCGACGCCGAGCGAGAACAGATCGTTCAGGTAGCCGGCGATCTTGCCGCGGACGTACTCCTCGCCGGTGTCGAGATCGGCGAGGCCGACCAGCTCGCACTCCTGGACGTTGGTGCGGTCCTGGTAGTTGCTGATCTGTGCGGTGCAGTTGTCCAGGTCGAAGGAGGAGTAGAGGCCGGGGTAGTCGTACTTGCTGTAGGACGAGCCGCCGGTGCCGGTGCCGGAGCCCGCGGACATGTGGTTGATGACGGCGTCGGCCACGACCTTCACGCCGGCGGCGTGGCAGGTGTCGATCATGTTCTTGAAGGCGGTGCGGTCACCCAGTCGGCCCGCGATCTTGTAGCTGACGGGCTGGTAGGACGTCCACCATTGCGACCCTTGGATGTGCTCCTGCGGCGGGGACACCTGGACGTAGCCGTAGCCGGCCGGGCCCAGCGTGCTGGTGCATTCGCGGGCCACCGAGGCGAAGTTCCATTCGAACATCACCGCGGTGACGTCCTTGTCTCCCGGTGGCGCGGCCTGTGCCGGGGCCGAGACCGGGATCGTGAGCGCGACAGCAGCTCCCGCCGAGAGGGCAAGTGCGGCAGCCATGGACTTTCTGGCCATGGTTCCTCCTGCGTAGGGGATATGAATCTTGCTGCAAGATCTTGCAGCACGACCGTAGGGTGATCGTCGTCACACGTCAACCCGCTCGCCTCTCTCGCTGCAAGAGCTTGCGCAAAATTTCAACGCAGTCGAGAGACTGGCCGCGCCACCGAATCGTCAACTTGGCGTATCGACGGCGTCGCCAGCGACGGCCACGTCTGGGCCCTCGACTCCTATCTCCAGCATGTCCAGGTGTGGAAGATCGGTCAGAAGCACTACTGCTTCCGCATCGAGTACGACGGCACCTGGACCAGCTTCGCGGGGGTCAGCCCGGGCGGCACCGGAACGGTCAGCGAGGGCCTCACCGGCACCTTCCACGGCCTGCGCATCCTCCGGTTGACCGGCGAGTTCAATCCCCAGTACCCGCTCAGCGGCCACGTCGCAGACTTCGACTGGCAGTGCGACGCAACCGGCACCTGCACCGGGCCGCGACCGTCGCCCGGCATGTACTTCTCGCCGATCACCAACGTCATCAGCACGTGGAGCGAGTTCCACGCCACCAGTGCGGCCAACGGCACCTGGCACGATACGACGTACGGCTATTCCGGCGACATCACCGACTAGCTGGAGAGCACCAGCCCGCTCGTGGGGACGCCGGTGCCCGCCGTGACGAGCACCCGGGCAGCGCCGGCGACCTGGTTCACCGAGGTGCCGCGCACCTGGCGTACGCCCTCGGCGATGCCGTTCATGCCGTGCAGGTACGCCTCGCCGAGCTGGCCGCCGTGGGTGTTGACGGGCAGTCGTCCGCCGAGCTCGATGGCCCCGTCGCGTACGAAGTCCTTCGCCTCTCCCCTGCCGCAGAAGCCGAGCTCCTCGAGCTGCATGAGTACGTAGGGGGTGAAGTGGTCGTAGAGGACGGCCGTGTCGATGTCGGCCGGGGTGAGGCCGGACTGGCTCCAGAGGTCCTTGGCGACGACGCCCATCTCGGGGATGCCGATCTCGTCGCGGTAGTAGGACGTCATCACGTACTGGTCGGCGGCGCTGCCCTGGGCGGCCGCGGCGATGGTGACCGGCGGGTTCAGCAGGTCGCGGGCCCGCTCGGGGCTGGTGACCACGATCGCGACGGCGCCGTCGGACTCCTGGCAGCAGTCGAGCAGATGCAGCGGGTCGGCGATCATCCGGGAGGCCTGGTGGTCCTCGAGGGTGATCGGCTTCTGGTAGAAGAACGCGGCGGGGTTGGTCGCGGCGTGGCGCCGGTCGGCGACGGCCACGGCGCCGAAGTCTTCGCTGGTCACGCCGTAGTCGTGCATGTAGCGGCGCGCCTGCATGGCGACCGTCGCCGCAGGGGTCGAGAGACCGAGCGGGTAGGTCCAGGCGTTGTCGATGCCGTTGGTGTTGACCTGCTGGGCGGCCCAGGGCTGCACCTGTCCGAACCGCTGGCCCGAGCGCTCGTTGAAGCCACGGTAGGCGACCACGACGTCGGCGACGCCGGTCGCGACCGCCATCGCGGCCTGCTGGATCGTCGCGCAGGCCGCTCCGCCGCCGTAGTTGATCCGCGAGAAGAACCTCAGGTCGCCCAGGCCGAGCTCGCGGGCCAGCGCGATCTCGGAGCTGGTGTCCATGGTGAACGTGGTCAGCCCGTCGACGTCCGCGGGCGTGAGGCCGGCGTCCACGAGCGCGGCTCTGGTCGCCTCGACGCTCAGCTGGAGCTCGGATCGCCCGGACTCCTTGGAGAACTCGGTCGCCCCGATACCGACGATCGCGGCGCGGTTGCTGAGGGTGGTCATGCGGTCTCCAGAGGTCGCGATCGGGGTAGTCCGGGAGCGAACTGCCTATTACCGACGAGTATTTGGGCAGTTCGCTCCCGGACTACCCCGCCGCCGGCCTTCATGCGGCGACCCTCACGGTCCCGGTCACATGGGCACCGAGGGAGACCGATCCGGTGACCTTGATGGTGGCGACGCCGTCCGCCACCTCGGTGACCTCGCCGGAGAACGACAGCGTGTCGTAGGGGTAGGCCGGGGCGCCCAGCCGGATCGCGATGCCCTTGATCTGCACGTCGGTGCCCGCCCAGTCGGTGACGTAGCGCTCGCACAGCGCAGTCGAGGTCAGGATGTTCATGAAGATGTCCTTCGAGCCGGCCGCCTGGGCACGGTCGCGGTCGTGGTGCACGTCCTGGAAGTCCCTGGTCCCGAGGGCGGTCGAGACGACCAGCGTGGGGGTGATCGGGAGCTCCCAGGCGGGCAGCTTCTCTCCGGTCCGCAACGTCATGGTCGCCTCCAGATCGGGAGCGTCAGCTCCTCGTCGATGATGTTCCAGTCCACGACCAGGCGTTCGCCGATCCGCAGGCTCTTGTCGCCCTCAGGTGGCACGCCGGTCACCTCCGCCACGAGGCGTACACCTTCGGGCAGGTCCAGCAGGGCGACCACCAGCGGCAGCTCCTTGCCGGGCAGCTTCGGGGCGTGGACGACGGTGAACGAGTAGACCGTCCCCTCGCCGCTCGCGACGACGTAGCCACGGTCGTAGGCGTCGCACGCCAGGCATGCTGGGCCGGGCGGGTGCCGCAGGGTGCCGCAGGCGTTGCAGCTCTGGATGCGGAGCTCCTGCTTGGCAGTTCCCTCGAAGAAGTACGCGTTGTCCCGGCCGATCACCGGCCGCACCGGGCCGCTCATGCCGTCGCCTTGGGAATGAACTTGAGGACACGGAACAGCATCGTCGCCACGCGCTCCTCGCCGACGTACCAGGTGCTCTTCGAGGTGACGAAGTAGCCCACGCCCATCCCGGTCTGTTTCGGACCGACGACGGAGTCGAGCGCGGTGGTGACGCGAACCTGCTCGCCGACGCGGAGGTAGCGGTCGTAGCTCTGCTCGGAGTTGGTGCCGAGGACGCCGTGGAAGCCGGCGTCGGTGAGCACGTTCATCATCGCGTGCAGCGGATCACGGTCGGGATGACGACCACCCTGCCCGTACATCGTCCACACCTGCGCCATCGACGGCGGCGCCTCGCCCTGGTGGAACCGCTCGGACTCCAGGCCCATCGCCTCGAGCCAGTTGTTGATTGTGGGCTGGTTGACCAGGTCACGGGCGTCGCGCTCGGCGGCCTCGCCCCATGCCGTGATCTCCTCGGCGGCGGCCATGATCTTCTCGTGCGCTGCCTCGTCCACCAGCGTCTGCTTCTCGGGCCCGGTCATCGCGGCACCCTCGGCATCCCGAGCCCGAACATGGCGATCAGCTCGCGCTGGACCTCCTGGACGCCGCCGCCGAAGGTGAGCACGAGGTTCCGCTTCGCCTGAGCGTCGAGATAGTCGAGCAGGCTCTTCGTGTCGGGATCCCCGGGGTCGCCATGGCGATGGACGAGGGCGATCAGGTCGGCGAGCAGGTGCTGGACCTGGTCGGCGGCGAAGACCTTCGACGAGGACGCGTCGGCGACCTCGATCTCGCCGCTCTCGGCCGCGCGCGCGACCTCCCAGTTGAGCAGCTCGTTGACCCGGAAGACGGCGGTGGTCTTCCCGATCAGCGCGCGTACGTCCGGGCGCTCGGTGAGGCCCTGGGACTGTGCCCAGCCGAAGACGCGGTCGCGCAGACCCTCGATTCGGCCGGCCGGGCCGAGCATGACGCGCTCGTGGTTGAGCTGGGTCGTGATCAGCTTCCAACCCTTGTTCTCCTCCCCCACTAGCATGTCGGCGGGGACGCGGACGTCGTTGAAGTACGTCGCGTTGACGTGGTGGGAGCCGTCGGCGGTGATGATCGGGGTCCAGGAGAAGCCAGGGTCGGTGGTGTCGACGATGAGGATCGAGATGCCCTTGTGCTTGGGGGCGTCCGGGTCGGTGCGCACGGCCAGCCAGATGTAGTCGGCGGCATGGCCGCCGGTGGTCCACAGCTTCTGGCCGTTGACGACGTAGTGGTCGCCGTCGAGCCTGGCCGTGGTGCGCAGCGAGGCCAGATCGGTGCCGGCCTCGGGCTCGGAGTAGCCGATCGCGAAGTGCACCTCACCCGCGAGGATCCGGTTGAGGAACATCTCCTTCTGCTTGTCGGTGCCGTAGCGGATCAGCGTAGGGCCGACCGTCTGCAGGGTGACCGCCGGCAGGTGCACGTCGGCGTACTGCGCCTCGTTGGCGAAGATTGTCTGCTCGACCTCGCCGAGGCCGTGGCCGCCGTACTCCTTGGGCCAGCCGACGCCCATCCAGCCGTCGTCGCCGAGCTGCTTGATGAGCTTCTGGTAGGTCGGGCCGTGGCGGTCCCACGATCCCTCAGGACCGGGATCGCCGGGTTCACCGTCGTGCGAGAGCCCGGCGAAGTAGGCCCTGACCTCGGCCTTCAGCGAACGCTGCGCCTCGGTGAGCTCGAGGTTCTTGGCCTCGGCGGTCTCGACCGGGACGTCGGCTGCCGAGGTGTTCAGCTGGTGGGCGATGTCGGTACCCCAGGTCGTGTACGCGAGCAGCGGGTAGGTCACATCGACACCCATGCCGCCGTGGAGATGGTGGCAGGTGCGGAAGGCGTACGGCGCGACCTGGCTGGCCCAGTAGGCGGCGACCTTCAGGTCGACCGCGGCCGCTCGCCCGTCCGCGATGGCGGCGATCGCGTTGTCGGCTGCGAGGTCGAGCGTGCGCGAGGTGACGTAGACGTCGGCCAGCTGCAGCGCGACCGCCTGGAACTCGGCGAGGGCCCGGCCGAACTGCTGCCGGTTCTTCACGTAGCCGGCGGTCAGGTCCCGGGCGCCGGAGAGCACGCCCGCGGCGCTCACCGCCAACCCAGCGACCGCGAGACCGGTCAGAGCCTCGAAGGCCCCCGGGCCCATCGGCTCTGCCGGCGCGTCCTCGAGCACGACGGTGTGCTGGGGCTTTTCGCCGGAGGCGCTCGCAGGAGCCAGCGTGACGCCCGGACCGCTCGGGTCGACGAGCACCACGACCGGTTCTCCGGTGTCGGCGGCGGTGGCGGTGACCAGGAGGCGCGAGCTCTCGGCGGCGTACGTCACCCCGGTCTTGCGGCCGCTCACGGTGCCGTCACGGAAGGTCGCCGCCGGGGTCTCGGGTCGTCCCGGCTCGAGCCACGCCGGGGTCAGCAGCGTCTCGCCGCTCGCCACCTTGGGCAGGATCGCGTCCTGCTGCTCGGGCGTCCCGTGGCCGGCGACCGTCAGCGCACCGACGGCGAGGGTCTCCCAGACCGGCAAGCGGACCGCATGGCGCCCCGCCTCCCGCAGCAGCACCGCGATCTCGCCGAGCCCGAAGCCTTCGCCGCCGAACACCTCTGGCACCGGCAGTGCCGTCAGTCCGGCGCTCGCCCAGGCCGACCAGTCGCTGCGGTCGGACTCCCGGGCGAGGACCTCGGCCACCACGCTGCGTACCGCATCGAGTGTCTCGTCTCCCATGAACCGAACTGTAACGTGTTCTAGTTTGCATGTCAGCAGTGTGCCCCGCGATGGCCCGCTAACCTCGGCATCATGGCCCGACTCCCCCGTGCGCACACCGTCCGCCAGGCGGCGCTGGCCGGCCTCGCCGCCAACGCCTTGTGGCCACCCGTCGACCGGACCGGTCCCCGTGGCGCCATCGGGTCCTTCGCCGCCGGCTGGCTCGCCGGCGACCTGGCTCCGCAGCTGCTCGCGCTCGGCATCGCGGACACCGCCGTCTCGGCAGCCCGGCGCAAGGTCTCGCCGCTCGGGCTGGCGCTCGCGGGCGCCGCCGCGGCTGGTTTCGCGCTCAACGTCCACCGCGCCGGCTCCGCACGCGGCCTCCTCGACCAGGCACTCACCGAGACCCTCGGAGCGCCCCCGGGCGAACGCACGCCGCTCGACCTCGCCCAGCTCGCCCGGCCGTTCCGCATGAAGAACCCGGCTGTGGAGGTGATCCGTGACATCGCGTACGCCGACAGCGACAGCAGCCGCGCCCGGCTGGACATCTACCGCCCGGCCGGGATCGAGGTCAGCAGGGCGCCCGTGCTCTTCCACGTGCACGGCGGCGCCTGGACCCTGGGCTCCAAGGAGCAGCAGGGACAGCTGTTGATGAACCGGATGGCCGCCGCCAACGGCTGGGTCTGCGTGACGATCAACTACCGGCTCGCCCCCAAGCACCGCTGGCCGGCGCAGATCGTCGACGTGAAACGCGCCCTGGCGTGGGTGCACGACCACATCGCCGACTACGGCGGCGACCCCGACTATGTCGTCGCCACAGGCGGTTCGGCGGGCGGCCACCTGGCCGCGCTCGCCGCGCTGACGCCCGGCTTCGCACCGTTCCAGCCCGGTTTCGAGGGCGCGGACACACGCGTCGCGGCCTGCGTACCGTTCTACGGGGTCTACGACGTGGCCGGCGACGACGGTGACCGCTACACCGCTCGGGTGCGCGACGGGCTGTGGACCCACAAGGTCATGCCCGAGGGCGCCACCATCGAGGACTTCCGCCAGGCCTCACCGATCCACCACATCACCGAGGACGCCCCCGACTTCTTCGTGCTCCACGGGGCGCTCGACACTCTGGTCTCCAAGCGCCAGGCCCTCGCCTTCGTCGCTCGGCTGCGCGAGGTTTCCGAGGCCACGGTGACGTACGTCGAGATGCCGGGCGCCCAGCACGCCTTCGACGTCTTCGGCGGCATCCGGGCTCACCACGCTGTGGCGGCCGTCGAGCGCTGGCTGCTCTGGCATCGTGACCGGGCCGGTGCCCGACTCGGCTGACACCGGTTCAGCGCGGGAGCCCGAGCAGATGCTCTGCTGCCACGTTGCGGAGCACCTGGGTGGTGCCGCCGGCGATGGAGAGGCAGCGGGTGAGCTGGGACTGGTGCAGATCCTCGCGGACCTGCGGGTCGTCGGTGAGCGCCAGCGGGCCGAGGAGGTCGACGACGAGCTCGGAGGCGTCTTGGCGGTTGCGTACGGTCAGGAGCTTGGCCACCGAGGACTCCGCGCCCGGTCCGCGCCCGGCGAGCGCCTTGAGCGTGGAGCGGACACCAAGCAGCGCACAGACCGTGGAGAGCGCGACCGCATGGCCGACCCTGGCGAGATCGGCCTCACCGCGACCGCCGGCGAGCACCACCGCGCGCTCGACACTGCCGCCGAGGTTGGTCGAGGCCATCGCGACCCGCTCGTTGGCCAGCGTCGTACGCGCTAGGCGCCACCCGCCGTCGACCTCACCGACGACGAGCTCGTCGGGCACGAAGACGCCATCGAGGAAGACCTCGTTGAAGAGAGCGTCACCGGTCAGCTCGCGCAGCGGACGGACGTCGATCCCCTCGCTGCGCATGTCCACCAGGAAGTAGGTGATGCCCTTGTGCTTGGGGACGTCGGGGTTCGTACGCGCCAGGCAGATCGCCCAGTCGGCCTCGGCCGCGAGCGAGGTCCACACCTTCTGGCCGGTCAGCCGCCAGCCGCCCTCGACCCGCTCGGCGCGGGTGGCCAGAGAGGCCAGGTCGGAGCCGGCGCCGGGCTCGCTGAAGAGCTGGCACCAGACGATCCGGCCGCGCAGCGAGGCCTCGACGAACTGCTCGCGCTGGGCGTCGGTGCCGTGCTTCAGGATGGTCGGCACCGCCCACCCGGCGATCTTGATGTCGGGGCGCGAGACCCCGGCCGCGGCGAGCTCCTCGTCGATGACGAGTTGCTCGACCGGACCGGCGCCGAGCCCGTACGGAGCGGGCCAGTGCGGCGCGAGAAGGGCCGCGTCGACGAGCGCGTCCCGGCGCTCCGCCTCGGGAAGCGCCGCGATCGCGGCCACGGCTTCTCGCACTCGGGGACGGATCGCGTCGTCCTTGCCGTCGAGGTCGACACGGACCGAACGGCGGATGCCGGCCACGGCGTGCTCCGCCAGCGCGACCGCATGGGCGTCGCCACCACCGAGGAGGCTCCGCAGGGCGACCGCACGGCGCAGGTAGAGATGGGCGTCGTGCTCGAAGGTGAAGCCGATGCCACCGAGGACCTGGATGCAGTCCTGCGCCGCCCGGACCGCTCCGTCCAGCGCGGTGACGCCGGCCACCTCGGCCGCGAAGGCCCACTGCTCGACGTCGCCCTCGGCCGACGCTGCCGCGTCCCACGCGGCAGCGGCCACCGCCTCGGCGGTCTCCAGCATCTGGGCACACAGGTGCTTGATCGCCTGGAACGACCCGATCGGCGCCCCGAACTGCTCGCGCACCTTCGCGTACTCCACGGCCGTCGTCAGGCACCACTGCGCGATCCCGGACGCCTCCGCGGCAGCGAGCGTGAGAGCCGTACGCCGCACCGCCTCGGCGCGCAGGCCCGCGACCTCGACCGCCTCGCGGGCATCGATGTCGACCCGCACCTCGGCGACCCGCCTGGTCAGATCGGGACCCGCCTGAGGGCGTACGTCCGCCTGCTCCGCCGCCAGGAAGAACCAGCGCTCCTCGCCGTCGGCGCCGCGGGCACCGAGCAGCAGCCGGTCGGCTCCGCCGCCGTCGTAGACGACAGGGACCGTTCCCCGGAGCCTGTCGCCGAGCTCGAGGTCCGGGCCGAGCGCGATCCCGCAGCCGCCGGCGGTGACGGCCGCGACCACGTCGCCGAGCCCGGCCGCTCCCGCATGGAAGGCCGCGACCGTGCTGCCGAGCAGCGGCCCCGGCAGCAGCTCGTGAGCGCACGCCTCGAGCGCGACGGCCGCATCCAGCAGCGTCCCGCCACCGCCGTTCGGCTCGGGCGCAGCGATGCCGGCGACGCCGTACACCTCGACGCCTCGCCACACCTCGTCGAAGTCCGCGGATGCGGTGCCCTCGGCGGCACGGGCGATCGCGATGCCACCCAGCCCCTTGGCCCAGTCCCGCAGGCTCTCGCTGAGGACTTGGTGTTCGTCGGTGATGCCGATCGGCACAGGGACCTCCTACTATTTCCGCCTGGTTCTGCGGCCTTCAGGAATAGAGACTGATGTAGAACGTGTTACAAGTCTAGACTCACGAAGGAACGTGTTTCACTCTCGGGCGCCGTTGCGGTTAGCCTGAGAGCCACAGATCGAGATCCGGTCATAAGTCCTAGGGGGACCCACAGTGACGTCCGTCAGCACGGAGCCACGCGACACCGACGGCCCGAGGCCGGCCACCGCACCCACCGGCGGTTCCGCAGCCCAGCGAGAGCGCCGTCGGCGCATCCTCGACGCCACGATCACCCTGGCAGCCGAGGGCGGCTTCGACGCCGTGCAGATGCGCGCCGTCGCCGAGCAGGCCGAGGTCGCGCTCGGCACCCTCTACCGCTACTTCCCCTCGAAGATCCACCTGCTGGTCTCCGCGCTGGCGCGTGAGTTCACCAAGGACGTCGACCGCTCCGCCGTCCGCGCGACGCCGGGCGACACCGCCCACGAGCGGATCATGTACGTCCTCAACCGCCGCACCCGCGCCCTGCAGAAGCAGCCCAAGCTCACCGAGGCCCTGGTCCGCGCCTTCATGTTCGCCGACCAGTCGGTGACCGGCGAGATCCATGAGGTCGGCACGAGCCTGACCACCGTCATCGCTCGCGCCATGCACGGCACCCCCGACCACGGCGAGGTCACCGAGGAGGAGGCCGCCATCATCCGGATCATCTCCGACGTATGGCTCTCCGCGCTCATCTCCTGGGTCACCGGCCGCATGGACGAGAAGGACGTCGAGAAGTCGATCGACGTAGCCGTGCGCCTGCTGCTGCGCTGAGGATCACCTCGGGCAGTGGTTCTTGTCCTTCTTGCGCTCAGCCCAGTCCTCGGGCCTCATCGCCCGCTCGCACTCGTGGATCCAGCTGAGCCGATAGGGATGCCCCTCGGGGGTGCCGGTGATCCCGAACTCGCGGCCGCCGGGAGCCTTGATGATCATCGACTCGCGCTTGCCGTGGTCGACGTAGTCGACCTCGAGCACCCAGCGGCAGGTCGGCCCCGAGCTCGACGCCGTGATCGGGATGACCACCGTCTCCCCCTTGGAGAGGGTCAACGTCCGGCTGGTGAAGTAGGGCGAACCGTCCTCCTCGGAGGTCAGCGCCGGCACCGGCGCGCCCAGGTCCGTCCGTAGCAGGATCTTGTCTCCCCCTCCACCTTGGGGAACGTCTTCCACGACCGTGCCCTGGCGCAGGATCGACGTGCACGGCCCGGAACGCTTCGGCCGCAGATCGGTGATCACCACGTCCTCACTGTGCCGGCCGACCAGGGTGACCTCCCAGGTCACGTTTTCCACGGCGTACCACTCGTGCTTCGCCTGCCAGTCGAGATCGTTGACCGCACTGCGCGCCTGGTCGAAGCTCTTGAACGGCGCGGCGCTCGCACCGTCCGGGATCAGCACCGGCCCTCTCATCTCCTGCCTGCGCACGTCCACCAGGTGGATGCCCTTGCCCGGATCGCTCCACCCTTCGGGCAGGAGGCCGGTGAAGAGACTCTGCAGGCCGGAGCCGAACGTCGCCCCCAGCGAGACCAGGACCACGCCGACGACCCAGGCGGTCGGCTTCTTCAGCAGCGACACCGTCCACGGCAACACACCCCGGCGGCGTACGTCTCCGGCCGGTGCCGGCGCCTCCGCCGCGGCCTCCTCGGGCTCCTCGGCCCTCTGCCTGGTCATCGGTCCATGCTCCCCTCGGTTAGTCGCTCAGCCGACTCCGGCTCGGTCAGGGATCCGCCGGACAGCCGCAGCGCGAGCGCCACGGCGACGCCGGTCGCCCAGCCGAAGCAGGCAGCGAAGCGAAGCGCGTCGGCGACGTTGTCGAACGCCCGGGTGTAGGCAGGCAGGGCGAGCTCGGGAGCCGGGAAGACGGCTCCTTCGACGAGACCGACGACCACGGCGAGCACCGCGACCATGCCCCAGCACCGCATGATGACACCGAGCGCGCTGGGCTCCGTGCCGCGCTGCCAGCGCGCCATCATCAGACGGATCGCGAGCCAGATGAGTGCCACCAGGACGACTGAGCTCAGCGTGCGCGGTAGCCAGATCAACGTGTCGAACGTGCCACCGAGCGAGTAGGGGTCATCGGGCGCCGCAAGGCTGGCATGGGCGAACCAGACCATCTGCACCCAGGCCTGGCGCGCACCGACGGCGGCGTCGGAGTAGACGTCGGGACCGTAGTCCCAGGCGAAGCCGCCGACGAGCGCGAGAGCCAGCGTCGGGAGCGCACCCCAGGTCGCGACCCGAACGGCTCGCGCTCGTCCCTGCGCAGGACTCAGCCTCGGCGTCTCCACCGGCGCGGGCGAGTCGTCACGTTCGCCCTGTTCCATCGCAGCGGCCGTGAGCTGGGCCAACGCCACCACGTGCGCCGCCACCACGCCGCCGACCAGTCCGAGGCTGAGGCCGAGCCAGATCCCGTCGTCAGGGAGCGACCACACCATCGCCGACAGCATCGCGGCCCCGTCCGGGGAGGCCGTGACGTCCCCGAGGATGACGAACAGGTTCGTCATCCCGCCCGCCAGAAGGGACGCACCCAGCACCCGGCCCGCGACCGCGTAGGGGCCGTCCGATCCGGTTCGGAGGCTCGCGTAGACCAACACGGAGAGGAGGACGACGAAGACCAGCACCGGCCACGCGGAGTCGGGCGCGACGGCGTACTCGTAACGGATCACCGATCCCCAGAGGAACGACAGGCCGTCGAGCATCTGAGCCAGGAACGCCCCGAACCACTCGTGTCCGCGCGCTTGCCAGAGCGCGGACACGCTGCCGGTGTCGATCGGGACCGCCAACGCGAACGAGTAGAACCAGGCAAAGACCGCGACCACGGCCGTGGTGGCGAACGCACTGCGTCGTCGAGACAAGTTCTGGTGGCTTTCGGTTCGTCCCCGGTGACTGAAAAACTTCGCGTCGCAGTATGCCGGAGACGCGCCCCTCGTGTGGCCGACTCACCCATGCCGGGGCAGCCGACCTCCGGCCCGTCAGCCGCCGTAGGCGTGCGTGGCGGTGGCGCCTCCGTCGATGGCGATCTCGGCGCCGGTGACGAAGCTGGACTCGTCGGAGGCGAGGTAGACGTACAGCGGGGCGATGTCCTCGGGGTGGCCGACGCGCTTGAGGGCGACCTTGGAGGCACCGAACTCCATGGCGGCATCGTCGGCACCGACGCCGCGGGTCATGGGGGTGTCGATCATGCCGGGATGTACGGAGTTGACCCGGATGCCGCTGGGACCGAGCTCGAGCGCGGCGGCCTTGGTCATGCCACGGATGGCGAACTTGGTGGAGGTGTAGCCGGCCACGAACGCCATCCCGGCCAGGCCCTCGATCGAGGAGGCGTTGATGATCGAGCCGCCGCCGTTCTCCTTCATCGTCGAGATCACCGAGCGCATGCCGAGGAAGCAGCCGAGGGTGTTGACCCGCCACAGCAGCTCGAACTCCTCGACGGGCTGGGTCAGGATCTCACCGAAGCGCAGGATGCCGGCATTGTTGGCCAGGACGTTGACCGGGCCGTACGTCTCGGCGGTCTGCGCCACCAGCGCGGTCCAGGACTCCTCCGAGCTCACGTCGTGGTGCACGAACAGCGCGGCGTCGCCGAGCTCGTCGGCGAGCAGCTTGCCGGGCTCGTCGGCCACGTCGGCGATCACCACCTTCGCGCCCTCGGACACGAAGGCGCGCGCGATGGCGGCTCCCTGCCCCTGCGCACCACCGGTGACGATCGCGGTCTTGCCCTCGAGACGTGCCATCACTGCTCCTTCAGCTTGAGCTGCATGATCGAGTCGGCCGAGAACCCGGCCGCGGGGTCGCGGTCGGCGAACCAGCCGCCGACCTGCTTGTCGAGCGAGTCCAGGTCCCAGGCGGCGTTGTCGAAGCGCTCGGCCACCGTGGGCGGCGCGAGCACGGCGATCATCCCGCCGTAGACGACGAAGACCTGCCCGGTGATCGCGGCGGCGGCCGGCGAGGCGAGGTAGGTGACCAGCGGCGCGACGTGCTCGGGCCCGTAGGAGTCACCCGAGAGCACGCCCTCGGTCATCGCGGTCGCGGCCCGCGGGCAGATCGCGTTGGCGCGTACGCCGGAACGGCCCATCGAGCGCGCCGTCGACATCGTCAGCGCGGTGATCCCGGCCTTCGCGGCGCCGTAGTTGGCCTGTCCCGGAGGCCCGGACAGGAACGCCTCCGAGGAGGTGTTCACGACGGCGGCGTCCACCGGTGCACCCGTCGACTTCGCCACCGAGCGCCAGTGGGCCGAGGCGTTGCGGGTCAGCAGGAAGTGGCCGCGGAGGTGCACGCGTACGACGAGGTCGAACTCCTCGTCGGACATGTTGAAGAGCATCTTGTCGCGGGTGATGCCCGCGTTGTTGACCACGATGTCGAGCCCGCCGAGGCCGTCGACGGCAGCAGCCATCATCGCGTCGGCGGTGGCCCGCTCGCTCACGTCGCCGGCCGCGATCACCGCCTCGCCGCCGAATCCGCGGATCTCCTCGGCCGCCTCCTCGGCAGCGCCCGGGAGGTCGTTGAGCACCACCCGGGCACCCGCCCGGGCCAGGGCGACCGCCTCGGCGCGCCCGAGACCGGCGCCCGCGCCGGTGACGATCGCCGTCTTTCCGTCCAGGTCAACGCTCACGTGGTGCTACTCCTCGATCCTCAGGGCCGCCTTGGGGCAGCCGGCCACGGCCTGCTCGACGCGGCCGCGGTTCTCGTCGGTCACCGTCGGGTCCTCGATCTGCAGGTAGTCGTCGTCATCGATCTCGAACACGTCGGGAGCGAACGCCTCGCACATCCCGTTGGACTCGCACAGGTCGAAGTCCGCGATCACCTTTGCCATGTCCGTCTCCTTGTCCTCACGCCGTCGTCGAGCCGTCATTCACCAGAGCCCTGGCCGGGCAGCGCGCCCAGCTTGCGGTGGTCCCAGCTTGCGACCTTGTCGGGCTCGATGACGATGCCGACGCGCTTGTGCGCCTGCTTCGAGGCCAGGTCCTCGCCGAGCTCACCCAGGTCGGCTCCGCCGGCCATCCGGGTCATCACCCGCAACCCGATCCCCTTGATCTCGTCGTACTCCTCGACGAGCCGCGCCTTGCCGGTGATGCTCACCCCGCGCAGCTCGAAGTAGTCGACGCCGTCCTCGACCAGGCAGGTGACCCGCGGGTCACGCCGCAGGTTGCGGACCTTCTGCGAGGACCCGTAGGTCCAGAAGACGATCTTGCCCTCGTCGAGCACGTAGAACAGCGTGGTCAGGTGCGGAGCACCGTCGGGACCGACGGTCGCGACCTGCACCTTCATCTGCGAGCCGAGGAAGTCCTCGATCTCGGCGTCGGTCAGCTGTACGGACTGGCGGGACCCGGCCATGTGCCCTCCTAGAGCATCAAACTAGAACACGTTCTACCATATCAGGGACGGGCGTCCCCCTTGAAGTGACCCTACGGCGCGAGCTAGGAGGCGGCCTTCATCTCGGAGATCAGCCAGCCGCCGTCGTCCTTGACCAGCGTCAGCACCTCCCAGGTCGGGCTGACCACGGTGTTCTTCGTCTTCGGCGCGGTCGCGCTCTGGTTGACGAAGAGCAGCACCTGCGCGGTCTCCTCGGTGGCCGAGATGATGGACGCGGCACAGTCCTCGTCGACGCAGGCCTTGCCCTCCTCGGCCGCCTTCGCACCCTCCTCGGAGAGCGGCGCCACCTCGGCGTCGACCTTGATGCCGAGGTCGGCCTGCTCCTTGCGCTTGTCCTCGCCGGGCAGCGTCTTCTCGTAGTCCTTCTGCATCGCCGGCGTCATCAGCTTCTTCGCCGCCGCGATGTCCTTCTCCGCACTGGCTGCCTGGTAGGACATCACCGTCTGCGCCAGTCCGACCGAGTGCTCCATGATCGCCGCCCGGGACCCGGCCGCGGTCAGCTCCCCGCTCGGCGCCACGTCGTCCTTCGACGCGATGTCGACGGCCAGCCACAGCAGGCCGCCCGCGACCAGGACGAGTACGCCGAGTACGGCCGTCAGCACCCGGCTACCGTCACCCAGCCACCGCTCGGCGAAGCCTGCGCGCCCCTCGGTCTCACCCTCACCCTCAACCTCAGCTTGAGGCTCTGCGGGGTCGGTCTCGACGTCCTCGGACTCGGCCGCGCCGGCCTCCCTCTCCTCCGGAGCGGCGACCTCGTCACGTACGTCCTGGTCCTGGTCGTCGGCCGGAGGAAGCAGGTCGGAGCCGCAGTAACGGCACTTGATCGCGGCTGCCTTGATCGTCTCCGCGCAGAAGGGGCACTCCTTCTGGCCGGTGGAGACCGATCCGTTCGCTCGTACGCCTGTCATCAGTTGACTCCTGCCAGGTCGGACATGCGCCATCCGTCCTTCGTCTTGGCCAGCGACACCTTGAAGCGGTACTTCGAGCACCGCGCACCGTCGTAGGGGCAGGTGTCGCTCTTCTTCAGCTCAGCTGTCTGGCTGCTGGTGACGACCGAGTCCACGGCGACCAGCACGACCGCCTTCTTCGACCCGATCGCACGGATGCCGACCTGCTTGACCTTGCCCTTGGAGATGGTCTGGGCGGGGATCGCGGCCTGCCGGATCTGCTCGGCGATGGCGGTGTACTCCTTGCCGAAGGTGCCGGTGGAGATCTCCTTGACGGCCTGGATCCGCGGGTCCATGTCGCGGTAGTCGACGTCGAGGAAGGCGATCACGCCGTCCTCGGCGACCGCCTTCACCTCGTCGTAGTCGGCGGCCGCGGCCTCGGCGGGCGTCGTCCAGGGCAGCACCCGAGCGCCGCCGATGAAGACTGCCGCCGCCAGCACGACCAGGATCACGACCACCGCCGCGAGCACGGTGTTGAGCCGCCCCAGTCTGGCCAGGGAGAGCTTGACGTCGAGCGAGTTGTCGGATGGCATCTGGCTCACTCCTCTCCCAGGATCATCGATCGCCAGGAGTCGTCGGACAGGGCGGAGACCAGGCCTCCGTCATCGGTCGGGGTGGACATCGTGACCGTCTTTCCATCGGGGAGCTCGGTGCGCCCGGTCTTCGGGTCGTAGGTCGTGACGTACTTCCCCACGCCCTCGGGCTTGGGGACCATGTTGACACCGCGCTGCATGATCGGGTTGTCACCCTGGTAGCCGGGCTGGGCACGCTCGTCGGTGCACTTGGCCGGGTAGAGCGGCTGGTCCTCCATCACGGTGCCGGGGATCCACTGGTCGGCGGGCTTGTAGCCCTCCTGGCACGGCGGTGTGGTGTAGACGAAGCCCATCGACAGGTGACCGTAGCCGTCGCCGGGCGAGCCGGTCCACCCTGTCGCCACGACGCGCGGGAAGGTCACCAGGGTCTGCTCGATCGCGGGCAGCCGGGCGGTGAGCACCTCGTTGACGGTGCTGAGGTTGGCCAGGAAGACCGGCAGGAGCGGCTGCAGACCGTCGAGCAGCGACTGCACCTGGACCGCGGTCGCCTCGCCGCCCTGCAGGATCTCGCGCAGCTCCGGGTCGCGCTTGTCCAGCGTGGCGGTGACCTCCTCGAGCCCGTCGGCGAACTCGCGGATGTCGCCGCTGTGCTCCTTCTGCGTCTGGAGCACGGTCTGGCTGGTGTTGAGCAGCCGCACGGTCTCCTTCTGGTGGGCGGAGGCCTGGTCGACCAGGGTGGAGCCCGAGTCGAGCAGCGTACGCAGGTTCTCGGCGTTGCCGCGGAACAGCGTGCCGAGCTCGGCGACGACGGTGCTCAGGTCCTGGCCGTTGATCGAGGTGGTGAAGCTGTTCAGCTCGGTGAGCAGCTCGTCGGTGGTGCCGGGCATCGACTCCGGCCCGGCGGTCACGACGTCGCCCTCGGCCAGGTAGGGCCCGGCGGCCGAGTCGGGGATGAAGTTGATGTACTGCTCCCCCACCGCCGAGAGGTTGTGGACCTCCACCTCGGCGTCCCGCGGCACCTCGGTGCCGGGGTCGAGCTCGAGCTCGGCGCGTACGCCTTCGTCGGTGACGGTCATCGAGGCGACCCGGCCGATGCTGACGCCGCGGTAGTTGACCTCGCTGCCCTCGTAGAGGCCACCCGAGGCCGGCAGGTCGACCGAGACGTCCACGTGACGGCCCAGGACCCGGTCGACGACGCCGAGGTAGGCGGCCGAGACGTAGAAGATCCCGACCGCGGCGAGGATGAGGAAGATGACCAGCTTGTTGCGGACGCTCCGTGTCATCAGCTACCGCCTCCCAGCAGTCCGAGGAGGCCGGCCAGGCCCCCGGTCGTCGGCTCGGCCGTGGGCGACTCGGTCTCGGTCGGGCTCGAGAGGCCCTCGGCTATCTCCGGCACCAGGTCGTTGAGCCCCGGCGTCTTGGTCGAGGTGGAGCTCTTGGGCAGCAGGTCGGAGATGTCGGGCAGCTTCGGCGTCTTCTCCCCCGGCTTCGCCGCCGTGTCCTCCTTGCCGACCACCGAGCAGACCAGCTGCAGGTTGGTCAGGTCGCACAGCGCCTTGGCCAGCGGCTGGATCGCCTCGCAGCCCTTGGAGTAGGACAGGCAGATCTGGAAGACCTGCGGGATGATGCCGCTGGACTCGCCGTTGGTGAGGCTGCCGACCAGCTTGCCGAGGTCGAGGTCCATGTGGAACAGCGCGTTGGAGTAGTCACCCATCGCCAGCCCGGAGGCGTTCTCGGGGAACGGGAAGCTGGCCGCCATCATCAGGCCGCGCGGCAGCGAGTCACCGGCGTCGGCGAGCTCGCGCAGCGTCGGGGCGAGCTCGTCGAGCGCCGTGGTCAGGTTGGCGCCGCTCTGGTTGATCACCCGCGTCGCGACGACCCCGAGCCGGTCGAGCGCCTTCATCATCTTCAGCAGGTCGGCGTGCTGCTGGCGGAGCACCTCGAGCGCCGGGCCGAAGGAGTCGATGGCCGCCTCGATCTTCTCGGACTCCTTGTTGAGGGTGCGGGTCAGCCGGTCGACCTGCTCCATCGCCCTGATGATCGAGCCCTTCTGCTGGTTGAGCGAGGCGACCGTGGTCTCCAGGTTTCCCAGCAGCGCCCGCATGTCGCCGGTGCGCCCGTCCATCATGGTGTTGAGCTCGTCGCTGATGGTCTTCAGCTGCCCGACTCCGCCACCCGCCAGCAGGAAGGAGAGCGCGCCGAGCACCTCTTCGACCTCGGGGTTGCGGTTGGTGCGGTCGAGCCCGATGGTCGCGCCGTCACCCAGCCTGCCGGCGCTGGCGACGGTGGACCCCTCCGGCGCCACCAGAGCGATGTACTTCTCCCCGAGCAGGCTGGTCTGGCGTACGTTGGCCAGCGCGTCGGCAGGGAGCTCGATGTTCTTGCGGAGGGTCATGGTGACCTTCGCGTGCCAGCCCTCCCGCTCGACCTTGTCGACCTGGCCGATCGGAACGTCGTTGGCCATCACCTTGGTGCGCGGCACCACGTCGACGACGTCGTTGAACTCCGCGGTGACGACATAGCCGTCGCCCTCGCCGACCTCCTTGCCGGGAAGCGGCAGGTCATAGGCCTGTACGCCGCACCCGCTCGCCATCGCGACGAGGCCGACCATGGCCAGGAAGACGCGCGTCCTCATCTCTTGCCTCCCGACA
This sequence comes from Nocardioides sp. YJ-D4, assembly GCF_054031495.1. NCBI lineage: Bacteria > Bacillati > Actinomycetota > Actinomycetes > Propionibacteriales > Nocardioidaceae > Nocardioides > Nocardioides sp. YJ-D4. The sequence goes on along the minus strand of NZ_CM132932.1, from coordinate 6,095,741 downwards.
TCAGTTCCTGGAGCGAGCCGCTGAGCTCGGTGATGCCGCCCTGGGTGACGACCTCCGGCTCCACCTCCGGCTGCTTGGCCGGGGTGCCGGTGTCGAGCGGCAGCCCGGTGGCGGTGTCGCGGTCGGTCGGGGCGCTGGCATCGGTGAGCGCCTTGCCCGCCGGCGCGGTCGACCCGGTCGGAAGCAGCGCCTTGAACAGTGCGCAGATCTCCTTGGCTCCGGGGATCTTGTCGTTCTCCACGACCATGCAGAGGATGTTGGACAGATCCGACCCGATCGGCCCGACCTGCAGCCGGAAGCCGACCGAGCCCGACGCCGGGTCGAAGGATTCGGCCAGGTTGCCGATACCGAGCGGCGCCAGGTCGATGACGGTGCCGAGCGTCTCCTTCTCCTTGGCCAGGATGTTGAGCGTCTTGTTGAGCTCCTTGACGTCGCCGACCAGGGCGTCGCGGTTGTTCTCCACGAAGGACTTCGTCACCTTGACCGCCTGCGCGATCGCGGCGAGCGCCTGGTCGAGCTCGTCGCTCTCGCCGGCCAGCTGGGTGGAGACGGTCCCGAGGTCGGTCAGGAACTTCTCGGTGGTGTCGTCGTTGCGGGCCAGCGTCCGGGTGACCTCGGAGAGCTGGGAGAGGGTGCTGAAGAGCTGCTCGGAGTTGCCGCCGAGCACCTGGGCCGCCTCGGACATGTCGGCGATCGCCTGGTTGCCGATCTTGCCGTTGCCCTCCAGGGCGTCGGCGCCCTCGCGCAGGACGTCGCTCAGTGCCCCGTTCTTGTTGGCGCCGTTGGGTCCCAGCGCGGTGGTGAGCTCGGAGAGGCTGGCGTAGATGCGGTCGAGCTCGACCGGGACCGCCGTGCGCTCGATCGGGATCTCGCCGCCGTCGGCCATGGCCGGCCCGCCGGTGTAGGCCGGGGTCAGCTGCACGAACCGGTCGGCGACCAGCGTCGGAGTGACGATCGCCGCCTTGACGTCCTTCGGGAGCTTGTAGTCGCTCTCGTACTCGATCACCGCGTCCACGTGGTCGCCCTTCGGCTCGAGCGAGGCGACCTTGCCGACCTTGACGCCCATGATGACCACGTCGGAGCCCTCGTAGATGCTCACCGCCTGCGGGAAGCTGACGGTCACCAGCTTGGTGTCGGGGGCGGCGACCTCGGAGACGAGCAACAGCCCGCACATCACCACCAGCGCGATGGGCAACGCGGCCCACTTTCGGCCCCAGAAGTTCTTTGTCATTGCACGATCCCTGGTCGTCGTCCGGGCACGAACTCGCCGCTCACGATGCCGGTCAGGTTGGCGAGGTAGGCGTCGAACCAGGGGCCGGTGCCGATGATGTTGATCAGGATCGACGCGTACGGCCCGTAGTTCTGGATGGTCTTGGTCAGGTCCTCGTCGCGGGCGTTGAGGAACTTCAGCGCCTGGTTGAGCGCGTCCAGCGCGGGCCCGATCTGCTTCTGGTTCTCCTTCACCAAGGCCTGCAGCTGCTCGGCCAGGGCGGTGGCGTTGACCAGCAGCTGGTGGATCGCCTGGCGGCGCTGGATGAGCTCGGCGAAGACCTGGTCGCCGTTCTCCATCACGCTGATGATGTCCTGCTTGCGCTGGTTCACGAGCTGGACGACCTTCTCGGCGTCCTCGAGCAGCGACTCCAGCTCGTCGCCGCGGGCGGCGATCGTCTGGGAGAGCGCGGCGATGCCCTGGAAGGCGCCCTGTACCTCGGGCCCGGCCTTGTCGAGCGTGCCCGACATCGTGGTCAGCGCCTTGGCCAGCTGCTGGGTGTCGATCGCCTCGGTCGTCTCGGCGAGATCGCCGAACGTGCCGACGATGTCGCTGCCGGCGCTGGTGCGGGCCAACGGGATCTTCGAGCCGGCTTCGAGCGTGCGGCCGCCCTGCGGGGTGATGTCGAGGTACTTCTCCCCCAGCAGGTTGAGCACCCCGATCTTCGCCTCGCTGCGATGGCCGATCTCGGTGCCCTCGACCGAGAACGAGACCACCACCTTGGCGCCCTCGATCTCGATGTCGCTGACCCGGCCGACCCGGATGCCGGCGATCTCCACCCGGTTGCCCACGTGCAGGCCGCTGGTGTCGGAGAACTCGGCCTGGTAGGTGGTGCCGGCGAACCACGGGAGCTTGCGCAGGTTGAACGCCGCGGTCAGCGCCAGCGCGATCGCCACGATCGTGATCACGCCGGTGCGCTTGAGCTGGGTGTCGCTGTGGTGTGCCATCAGAGCTTGCACCTCTCGGCCCGGCTGTAGAAGGCCACGTTGTCGAGCTGCTTCTGGATGGCCTTCACGGCGGGCGAGTTGTCGAGCAGCTCACCGAGCGATGGCAGCTTGATCGAGAAGTCGAGGTCGCAGAGGTAGTAGTTGTACCAGGAGCCGTAGCTGCCGATCCGCGCCTGCGACTCGAGGGTCTCCGGGAGCCGCTCGAGCGTCCTGTCGAGCAGCTTCTGGTTGCCCGGCTTGTTGAGGATGTCCACCACCCGCTTGAGCTGCTTGATGTCCTCCTTGAGGAACGGGCGTACGTCGGTGAGCAGCCCGGCCAGCTCGTCGGTGAGGTCGCCGATCGAGGAGATCGAGTCACCGATCGCCTCCTTGTCGCGCGCCAGGTCCTTCATCCAGCCGCTGAGCTGCTGAATGAGCTCGGCCAGCTCGGTGTGGTGCTCGTTGACGGTGTTGAGCGTCTTGGAGAGGTTGGTGATCACGTCGCCGATCAGCTGGTCGCGCTCGGCGAGCGCACTGGTCAGCTCGGCCGTCTCCGAGAGGAGGCTGGCGACGGTGCCGCCCTCCCCCTGCAGCACCCGGATCAGGTTGAGCGAGAGCTTGTTGACGTCCTTGGGCTGCAGCGCCTGGAAGAGCGGCTGGAAGCCGTTGAAGAGCTCGGTCAGGTCGAGAGCCGGAGTGGTGTTGGCCATCGCGATGGCCTGGCCCTGCCGCAGCGGGGTGCTCTCCGATCCCGGCTCCTGCTGCCCGGCGTCCTGGGTCAGCGCCAGGTAGCGGTCGCCGACCAGGTTCAGGTAGCGCACCTGGGCGCCGCTGGCGGTCGTGAGCGGCACCGTCTTGTCGACCCGGAAGGTGACCATCGCGTGGTCGCCGTCCTCGATCTCGACGGCGAGCACCTCGCCCACGGTGATGCCGGCGACGCGTACGTCGTCCCCCTCGCTCAGGCCGGACGCGGTGGTGAACTCGGCGCGGTAGGGCACCCGGTCACCGAAGCCGACGTTGCCCATGATCGAGGCCAGGGTGCCGGTGACGAGGATCGAGAGGACGGTGAAGATGACCAGCTTGGTCCCGGCCACCGCGGTCTTCAGATCGCGCTTGTTCACTGCAGACCCCCGTTCCCCGGTGCCCACGGGACGTCCTCGGTGCCGTTCTCCAGCTCCTTCGGGCCGGCCGGCACCTTCGGGTTCGGCAGGCCGTCGCACCACGGTCCGTGGCCGATCTCGCCCCACTCGGGGCGGTCGTCGCGGCCGTACGCCGGCTTCTGGGTGCCGTCGAGGACCATCGTCTGGCGCACGCGGTTCTGCTGGAAGACGGTCGCCAGGAGCTCGGTGTAGTCGTCGAGCCCCCGCAGCAGGCAGGTGTACTCCGGCGAGTAGTCGGAGAGCAGCTTGAGCAGCGGGACGGCCAGCTCGGTCTCGTACCTGATCGCCTTCTCGTTCGTGGCGAGCAGGTTCTCGGAGGTGTCGGCGACTCCGGTCACCGAGGTCAGCAGGCCGCCGAGGCGGGTGCGCTGCTCGGTGACGGTGTTGGCGGTGGTCGTGGTGTTCTCGAGGACCTTGACCAGGTCGGGCGCGGCCATGGAGTAGGTCTCGGCGACGTCGGCCATGTCCTCGAGATCGCGTTCGAGTGTGGGGAGGTGGACGTTCATCTCTTCGAGGTAGTCGTTGAGCTGGACCAAGGTCTCGCCGAGCTTCTCCCCGTTGCCGGAGAGCGCGGTGGCGAGGGCGTGCAGGGTGCTGTTGAGGTCCTGGGGACGGATCGACTTCAGCAGCGGGAAGAGCCGGGCCAGGATCACGTCGAGCTCGACACTGGTGCGGACCCGGTCGGCGGGGATGACGGTGCCGTCGCTCAGTGCGCCGGTCCGCTCCCCCTCGGGGTCGATGAACTCGACGTACTTCTGCCCGAACAGCGTCGTCGGCTTGATCGCGACGCTGACGTTGGCGGGGATCTGCTCGGCCTGCTCCGGCTCCAGACCGAGCTCGATGACGGCCTTCTTGCCGTCCTGATCGATCTCGCGGATCTGGCCGACGATGACGCCGTGCATGCGTACGTCGCCGTAGCGAGGCAGCTGCAGGCCGGCCCGGTCCGCCTCGACGCTCACGGTGGTGAACTGCACGAACGCCTTCTGGTAGATCGCGATGCAGAGCGTGATCAGCAGGGCGAGGGTCACCGTGAAGGCGATCCCGGAGACGAAGAGCTTGGTGTGCTCGGCGCGGGTGTCGCGCTGGATGCCCATCAACATCTGGCGCTCACCCCGTGATCCGGACCGTGGTCGTCGAGCCCCAGATCGCGAAGCTCAGGAAGAAGTCCGCGACGACGACCGTGACGATGGACGTACGGATCGCCTTGCCGACCGCGATGCCGACCCCGGCCGGGCCGCCGGAGGCGGTGTAGCCGTAGTAGCAGTGGATCAGGATGATCGCGACGGCAAGGATGATCAGCTTCAGGAAGCTGTAGAGGATGTCGATCGGCGGCAGGAACGCCAGGAAGTAGTGGTCGTACGTCCCGCCCGACTGCCCGTACATCAGCGTCGTGATCAGCCGCGGGCTGAGGTAGGAGGCGCACAGGGCGACGATGTAGAGCGGGATGACGGCCAGGAACCCGGCGATCATCCGGGTGGTGACCAGGTAGGGAAGGCTCGGCACCCCCATCGCCTCGAGCGCATCGATCTCCTCCGAGATCCGCATCGCACCGAGCCTCGCCGTGTAGCCGCAGCCGACGGTCGCGGCCAGCGCGATCGAGGAGATCAGCGGGGCGACCTCGCGGGTGTTGAAGAAGGCCGAGATGAACGCGGAGAACTTCGCGACACCGATCTGGCTCAGGCTGGCGTAGCCCTGGATGCCGACCTCGGAGCCCGCGAAGAAGGCCATGAAGGCGATCACGCCGACGGTGCCGGCGATCATCGTCAGGCCCCCGGCGCCGAAGGCGACCTCGGCCAGGATGTTGAGCACCTCCCGCTTGTAGCGGCGGATGGTGCGGGGAGCCCAGGCCAGGGCCTTGACGTAGAAGAGCAGCTGGTCGCCATAGCCCTCGACGGCCTGGCGCTGCTCCTTGACGATCTGGTTGCCCACCTGGGCGAGCGTGTTGGTCACCGGGGGATCACAACCCGTCCTGAGGAACGATCTGGAAGTAGACAGCGGTCATGATGGAGTTGAGGACGAACAGCATCATGAACGCGATGATCACGGCCTCGTTGACCGCGCGGCCGACGCCGCTGGGACCACCCTGGGCGTTGAGGCCGTTGTAGGCGCCGATGATCGCCGCCAGGAACCCGAACAGGGCCGACTTGACCATCGAGATGTAGAGGTCGGGAAGGCTCGCCAGCGCGGTGAAGCTCGACAGGAACGCGCCGGCCGAGCCGCCCTGGACGATCACGGTGAAGAAGTAGCCGCCACCGATGCCGGTCGCGATCACGATCCCGTTGATCATCACCGAGACGAACAGGCACGCGAGGACCCGCGGGATCACCAGCCGGATCACCGGGTCGATGCCCAGCACCTCCATCGCGTCGATCTCCTCACGGATCTTGCGCGATCCCATGTCGGAGCAGATCGCCGACCCGGCTGCCCCGGCGATGATCAGCGCGGCCGCCATCGGCGCTGCCTCCCTGACCACCGCGAGCACCGCCGTCGCCCCCGCGAACGACTGTGCTCCGAGCTGGCCGGCGAGGTTGCCGACCTGCAGCGAGATGACCGCCCCGAACGGGATCGAGACCAGCACCGCGGGCAGCAGCGTGACGCTCGTGATGAACCAGGCCTGCTCGAGGAACTCGCGCATCTGGAACTTGGTCGTGAACGTCCCCTTGACGACCTCTCCGGTCATCAGGCCCATCCCGCCGACGCCTCGGACCAGCGAGGCGAACTGCACTGCCATCCTGCACCTTTCGGGTGGTCTTGTGACTCGGCTCACGTTTCAAGCCTGTAGTAGAACATGTTTCAGTTCTGAGGGCAACGACCCGCCGCGACATGCCCGGGAACAGGGTGGGAGGTATTCCGGTCCAACGACTTACCCGCCGGTAGGTGACGCGGATCACAGGATCCTCCATGCCTACGCCGCGGCCGGAGAAGGCCGGCTCTCGCATGCTGGTCATGAGCGTGATCGCACGCGCTGCGGCTCTCGGCGGGGCCAGAAGCCCGCGCCGGTGTGTTTAGCCGCGCCGAGCCGGTTAGATTGGGAACTGTGATGAAACTGTCGCCGGGGGGCGTCATGAGGTTCCTACGCCGCCTGCTCCTCGCCGTGTTCGGCGTGCCGGTGGCGCTGGCCGTCGTGATGAGCCTCGTCGACGGCTACCGCAGCCGAGGAAAGCGAGGCCTCAGGGGCAAGCCGTTCCCGGTGACGCCGCCGCTCACCAACAGCGTCGGCGACGGCACGGTCACCACCTACACCTTCGGCAACGACCTTTACGAGGACATGATCGCCGCCATCGACGGCGCCAAGAAGCAGATCTTCCTCGAGACGTACATCTGGAAGGGCGACGAGGTCGGTCAGCGGTTCAAACAGGCGCTGGCCTCGGCGACCGAGCGAGGCGTCGATGTCTACTGCATCTTCGACGAGCTCGCCAACCTCGTGGTGCCCTCCCGGTTCAAGCGCTTCCCCGAGGGGATGCACGTCCTGCGCTACCCCACCTACGCGGCGGGGTGGCGCTTCTTCGATCTCTCCCGCTACGGCCGCGACCACCGCAAGATCCTGGTCGTCGACGACACGGTCGGGTTCGTCGGTGGCTACAACATCGGGACCGCGTACGCCACCGAGTGGCGCGACACGCACGTGCGCATCACCGGCCCCGGTGTGTGGGACCTGCGGCGCGCGTTCGCCGACTTCTGGAACCTCAACCGGCGGCGGCCGCACCCGCTGACCCACGCGAACGCCGCCGAGGGGCCGCTGCTCATCGAGACCGCACCGTCGTGGGAGCCCGATCTCCGGTTCCACCGCAACGTGCCCCGGTTGTGGATGTTCCCGATCCGGTCGATGTACCTGGAGGCGATCAACCGGGCCTCCCGCAACATCTACCTGACCACCGCCTACTTCGTCCCCGACGAGGACTTCGTGGACGCGCTCAAGGCCGCCGCGCAGCGCGGCGTCGACGTACGCATCCTGCTGCCACTGAAGTCGAACCACATCGTCGTCGACTGGATCTCGCGCGGCTACTTCTCCCAGCTGCTCGGCTCGGGCGTGCGGATCCTGCGGTTCAAGGACGCGATGATCCACGCCAAGACCGCCACCGTCGACGGCTTCTGGTCGACCGTCGGCACCGCCAACATCGACCGGCTCTCGCTGACCGGCAACTACGAGATCAACCTGGAGATCTTCGACCAAGACGTCGCCAAGCAGATGGAGGAGATCTTCTCCCGCGACGAGTCCAACGCGATCGAGCTGACCGCCGACGAGTGGGCCTCCCGCGAGATCCACCGCAAGTTCACCGAGCTGGTCCTCACCCCCCTGCGCCCGCTGCTCTGACCCGCGGGCCTGCAGTCAACGCGGCAGATGCGTCCGCGGCGACATCTTCGGCCCCCGCCGAGGCCGCTTGCCGGCCCCGCGATAGATCAGCGCGACAACACGAGCACGATGGGGCCGAAATGCCTCCAGATAGTCGCGTAGCCGGTCGTCGTCCCAAGCCTGGTTGGTCAGCGCCCAGCCGACGTCCTTGGCGAGGTGGTAGTCACCGAAGCTGACGGCATCGGGGTCGCCGAGCGCCCGCTGCCGCACCTCGGCGACAGTCCACTCCCCGATGCCCGGGATGGTGGTGAGCCGCCGCTCGACCTCCCCACCCGGGAGACCGGCGGTGCGCTCGACCGCGGTCGCGACCCGGGCGGCCTGGAGGACGGCCTTGGACCGGGCCGGGTCGACCGGCAGGCGCAGCCAGTCCCAGCTCGGGATGGCCCGGAGCGCCGCGGGTGTCGGCTGCAGGCGCAGCCCGTGGTCGGCACCCGGGCCGGGAGCGACCTCACCGAAGCGCCTGACCAGGTTGCCGAAGCCGCGGAACGCCTCGTTGTTGGTCACCTTCTGCTCGATGATCGAGGGCACCAGCGCTTCCATCACCAGACCGGTACGTCCGAAGCGCGGCGTCTCGAACCGCTCCAGCAGGCCCGCGAGCAGCGGGTCGTCGGTGTGGAACTCCTCCGGGCGGTCGCCCGCTCCGAGCAGTCCGGGCACGTGCTCCAGCGCCCACTCCGCGCCCTCGCCCCACGCCTCGGACTCCACCTCGGCGTCGCGCTGGCGCAGCCTGAGCGTGGCGGGACCTTGCGGCGTACGGACGGCTCGCCAGTGGTCCTCGCCGAGGATCTTGTACGTCGGGTCGCCCAGCCCACGACGAAGCGGCCGCAGCATCGAGGCGAGGCCGACGGCGTAGCCCGGCCGGACCGTCCGCTGCTGACTCATGCCCCGAGGTTAGCCCGCGGGAAGACCCGGCTGGTGGTCAGATGGGTCGCCCGGCCGGCAGGGTCGCGGCCGGTGAAGCCGAAGACCCGGTGTGCGCCATGGAGGGCATCGGCGGTGACGACCTGGTCGGTGGCGTACGGCAGGACCTCGTAGGTCTGCGGCTCGTCGCCGATGGCGACCCCCTCAGGGCCGGGGACCTCCTCGACCCACAGCCGGCCGTCGGGGCTCTGGTGCAGCGTCCAGTCGACGATGCGGGCGCGGTAGGTGCCGCGGAGCCGGCCGGCGTCGAAGCCGGCGGGCGGCTCGGACGGTGGCACCGGGTCGGGCGCGATCCGGACGCCCGCGAGGTCGTCGAGGAGGTGGCCGACGACGTCGTGGTAGAGCCCGTAGGTGTCGCCGCCGTTGGTGAGCAGCGCGACCGCCAGCCCGTGCTCGGGCACCATCCTGAAGAAGGCCGACTGCCCGATCGTCTGGCCGTCGTGGCCGACGATCCCTTGACTGAGGTCGTCGAGGGACCAGCCCAGACCGCGCGCGTCGGAACGGGTCGATGCGGGATGGTCGACCTGTCGGGTGACCGTCTCGGCGCACGAGGCCGCCGAGACGACTTGGGTGCCGTCAGGAGCCTCCCCGCCGGCGAGATGCATGGCGGCGAAACCGAGCAGATCGCGTACGCGCATCGACAGCATCGCGCCGACCGGGCCGCTGGCCCGGGCCATCCCCCACGCCGGTCCCGGTCGGAGGACATGGTCGGGAGCGGGGTCGATGTGACCCATCGCCGCGCGGAACCGGATCGCGTCGTAGGCCGTGGTGGCGATGTGGCTGAGACCCAACGGGGCGGCGAGACGCTCCTGGAGCGCCCGGTCCCAGGTGGTGCCGCGCAGCACCTCCACCAGGCGCCCGAGCACGGCGAAGCCCGCATTGGAGTAGGAGAACCGCTCCCCCGGGGCGAAGATCTGCGGCAGGTCACCCATGGATGCGACGAACCGCTCGACCGCGTCATCGCCCGGCCCGTGGTCGGTGAAGATGTCGCCCTCGAAGCCGGCCGTGTGGGAGAGCAGCTGACGGATCGTGATCGTCGCGGCCGCCTCCTCGTCGGCGACGGCGAATCCCGGAAGGTGACGCCTGATCTCGTCGTCGAGGCCGACCCGGCCCTCGTCGACGAGCTGCATCACCAGGTCGGTGGTCCACAGCTTGGTGATCGAGCCGACCTGGAACAACGAGTCGGTGGTCGCCTCCACGCCGGTCGCGAGGTTGAGGATGCCGTAGGCGTGGTCGATGACCTGGCCGTCCTGGAGCACTCCGACAGCGGCCGCCGGCACGCGGCGACGCGCCATCAGGGCGGGCAGCTCGGACTCGATCCAGGAGCGGGCAACGGCAAGCGGCATGGGGCGAGGATAGGTCGGAGCGGTTCAGCGCCCGATGTCGGCGAGAGCTGTCAGGGCGCGCTCGAACGCCATCCGGTCGGCCGGGTCGAGATCGGCCAGCAGCTCGGTCTCCATGGCCTCGATCGCATCACGGCAGCCGCGGAGGACCCGAGCGCCGGCCGGGGTCAGGGACACGATCCGGTTGCGGCGGTCGGCCGGGTCGGGCTCGCGCTGGACCATCCCCTGGGTCTCGAGGCGGTCCAGGTTGCCGATCAGGCGGGTCTTGTCGCGGCCGGTCGTGGCGGCGAGCTGCGCCTGGGTGGGCGCGTCGGAGTCGGCCAACGAGCTCAGTACCGCGTAGTCCCACATCTCCAGCCCAGCGGCGTCGAGGATCGGCTTCTCACGGGCCATCACCTCGCGCATCAGACGGGACAGCAGGAAGCCGAGCTCGGGTCGATCCACCGCAGAATCCTAACCGCTCGACATATCGTCTACGTGTGCTTACGATCTACTAATGCTTACTTTTTCACAGACGCTCGCCGCCTACGGCCGCGCCCTCGACGACACCACCATGCTCGCCGCTGCGGCCGGCGATCTGACCGTTCCCACCCCCTGTGCGGACTGGGACCTCGCCGACCTCTTCGGCCACATGATCGGACAGAACCTCGGCTTCGCCGCCGTGGTCGCCGACGGCGACGCGCCGGTGGCTGCGTACGAGTCCGTGGCGGTCACCGGCGACGACGTCGCGCAGAGATGGCAGGACTCGGCCACCCGGGTACGGGACGCGTTCGGTGCCGCCGACCCGGAGGCGACCGTGCACCTCGCCGAGTTCGGCTTCCGCCCGACCGTCACAGTCGCACTGGGGATGCAGCTCCTCGACGCCGCCGTGCACGCCTGGGACGTCGCCACGGCACTCGGGCAGACCTACCGCCCGGCCGAGGCCACGGTCACCTTCGTCCTCGACCTGGCCCGGCAGATCGCCGCCAGACCGGGCGGGACGCCGGTGTTCGCCGCACCGCTCGCCGAGAGCGGCAAGGACCCCTGGAGCGACGCGCTGCGTCTTCTCGGGCGCGATCCGGGGGCCAGCTGAACGCGTCGCGCGACGTGGGTCTCGACCCGCTTCGCAGGTTCGCAGGCTCACCCGCTGCGCTCGCTCGACCTCCTCCCGTTTGCCCGGCGCACGCGCCGGGCAAGGCTCGGATGTCGGTGGCGTGATGTTCACTGGAGACATGCTGCTCGCCGACATCGTCTCCACCTCGAACGCCGTCGCCGCGACCCGGTCACGGAAGGCGAAGGTCGCCGCGCTGGCGGAGTGCCTCGGCGCGGCCACGCGCGACGAGCTGCCGGTGGTGACCGCCTACCTCGCCGGCACGCTGCTGCAGCGACGTACGGGGCTGGGGTGGCGCTCGCTCACCACGCTCCCCTCCCCTGCGGCCGAGGCGACCCTCACGGTCGGCGACGTGCACGAGGCGTTCGAGCGGATGTCGCTGCTGGCGGGCTCGGGCTCGCAGGTCGCCCGCGCGGCCGAGGCCGAGACGCTCTTCGGCGCGGCGACCACGCCGGAGCAGGTGTGGTTGCGAGGCGTCATCACCGGAGAGGTACGCCAAGGAGCACTGGACTCGCTCGTGCAGGAGGCGATCGCGGTGGCCGCCGACGTGCCGTTGCCCGCCGTACGCCGCGCCGCGATGCTGGCCGGCTCGACCGTGGTGGTCGCCGGCCTCGCCTTCGACGGCGAGGAGGCGCTCGCCGAGGTCGGCCTGGTCGTGGGTCGCCCCGCGCTGCCGATGCTCGCCTCGTCGGCCGGCTCGGTCGAGGAGGCCATGGCGAAGCTCGGCGAGGCGGTCGTGGTCGACACCAAGCTCGACGGCATCAGGATCCAGGCCCACAAGTCGGGCTCGGAGGTACGCATCGCGACCCGCACCCTGGAGGACATCACCGCGCGGCTGCCCGAGGTGGCCGAGATCGTCGCCTCCTTCCCGGCCGACACGCTGGTGCTGGACGGCGAGGCCATGACGCTCGGACCGGATGGTCGACCGCGGCCGTTCCAGGAGACCGCCTCGCGCACCGCGACCCGGTCGGCGGCGGACACGGTCGTCGTGCCGTACTTCTTCGACATCCTCCACGTCGACGGCCGCGACCTCATCGACCTCGCGCTCGACCAGCGCCTCACCGAGCTCGACCGGGTCGTCCCCGAGCGGCATCGGGCGCCGCGGCTGGTCACCGTGGACACCGAGGAGGCGGAGCGGTTCGCCACCGACGTGCTCGCCGCCGGCCACGAGGGCGTCGTCGTCAAGGGGGTCGGCCTGCCCTGGGAGGCGGGGCGGCGAGGCTCGGGCTGGATCAAGGTCAAACCCGTCCACACCCTCGATCTGGTCGTCATCGGCATCGAGTGGGGCTCGGGACGCCGCAAGGGCTGGCTCTCCAACATCCACCTCGGCGCCAGGGGTGCCGACGGCGAGTTCGTGATGATCGGCAAGACGTTCAAGGGCATGACCGACCAGATGCTGGCCTGGCAGACCGAGCGTTTCACCGAGCTCGCCGTCGGCGGCACCGACGACTGGCAGGTGAAGGTCCGCCCCGAGCAGGTGGTCGAGATCGCCTTCGACGGCGTGCAGCGCTCGACGCGCTATCCGGGCGGCGTCGCGCTGCGCTTCGCCCGGGTGGTGCGCTACCGCGAGGACAAGACGCCGGCGGAGGCGGACACGATAGATGCCGTCAGAATGTATCTTCAGTGACCTGATCGGGATACCGGGTGCAGGTGGCCCCGAACGATCCTTTAACCTCACTGCGCGTGCCCCCACACGCCTATGCCCGCCTCGTTGCGCTTCTCGCGACGCTGACGATGATCCTGGGGTCCGCCGCCGTCAACCCGGCCCCCGCCGCCACCGGCGCCTCCGCCGACCAGTCCGTCGCCGCGCCGAGCGCCAGCGTCTCCCGGCCGATCCTGGGTGAGTCGTTCACGCTGAGCGGCTCACTCGGGCCCGGCGTGAGCCGGGTGGTCCGGCTGGAGCGCTACCACGACGGCGACTGGCAACCCGTACAGAAGCAGATCGCCGACCAGACCGGCCGCTACTCCTTCGTCGTGAGCCAGTCCTCGTGGCGGATGCGCTGGCGGGTTTTCGCCCCCGCCGTCGAGCGGGAGGGGCGGAAGGCGGCGGAGCTGGCCACGGCGCCGCGTACGCTCTTTGGCCAGCCGCAGGCCGTCACGACCAGCATGGCGAGGTCGGTGCGCGCCGGGAGCGCGGTGCGGCTCACCCTGTTCGCCGCCCCGGCCCGCCCCGGCCGAGTGCTCACGCTCCAGCGCGACAGCGGCAACGGATGGACGAACGTCGCCAACCTCACCACCGGCCCGACCGGCCATGCGACGTACGTCTTCAGGACCCGGGAGGTGGCGAAGACGCGGTTCCGGACGGTCGCTAGGGCGCATCACGGTGCGCCGGCGTTCGTGGGGTCCTCGGCGGCCGTCTACGCCCTTGGGAGCAGGCCGGTCGGGGTGATGGCGTGGCGCGGCGACTCGCTCAACCATCCGGAGAACACCCTGGACGCGTTCCGTAGCGCCGTGCGGCAGCGGGCCGACTTCATCGAGATGGACTTCCAGCCGACGGCCGACGGCGAGTGGGTGCTGCTGCACGACGGCGACTTCAGGCGTACGACCGATGTCGAGGACCGCTTCCCCGAGCGTCGGCGGGCGAGCCCGCGGGAGTTCACCCTCGCCGAGGTGCAGTCGCTCGACGCGGGCTCGTGGATGGGGCCGCAGTTCCGCGGCGTCCGGGTGCCGACCATCGAGGAGACCTTCGACGCCATCGACGTGGCCGAGCGGCTCTACGGCCACCGGGTCCGGCTCGTGGTCGAACTCAAGGGCGAGAGCGCCGCCGAGATGCGTGCGCTCTACCGCAAGGTCGTCTCGCTGCGCCCGGACTGGGTCTCCAGAAAGGGGCACGGCGACAAGGCGATCTTCATGAGCTTCGACGCGCGCCACTTCGACTTCCCCGGCTTCGAGCGGACCGGGATGGAGACGGTCGCCGTCAAGGACGAGCCCGACCCCGCGGACCTTTACGCTGACGAGTTCACCCAGGTGCACCTCCACACCCGGCTGCTCGACGCCGCCCTCGTGGACCGCTACCGCAACCAGGGAGCCGAGGTCGGCACCTGGCCCGCGGTCAACACCGCGTCCGTGCTCCGCGCCGCCGTCGCCGGGGTCGACTACGTCACCACCGATGACGTCGCGGGCGCTCGGCGCGCACTGCTCCACTAGACAGATGTGAGGACTGTGAGGACTGACACTGACAGTGCAACTCCGAGTTGCACACCGCGTACAGTGTGCATGTGAGCAGCCGATCAACCAGTTCCCACTCCCCCTCGGGCTCCGCTTCGGCCCGCGGCACCGAGCCCGACGGACGCCGCTCGGCCGCCGCCGCCCGACGCCGTGCCCGCGAGGCAGACATCGTCGCCGCGACCCGCAAGCTCTTCGACGAGCGCGGAGTGAGCGACGCCCAGATCGAGGACATCGCCAAGGCGGTCGGCATCAACCGCGCGATCGTCTACCGGCACTTCACCGGCAAGGACGAGATCTTCGCACTGACCCTGGTCGGCTACCTCGACGAGCTCCGCGAGCGGATGCTCACCGCGACCGAGGGTGACAGCGCACCCACCGACGTCGTCCGTGACGTCGTCGGCACCTTCGTCGACTACGGGATCGAACATCCCGCCTTCGTCGACTGCGCCCAGACGCTGATGCGCCGCAGCGGCTCCGACCTGCTCGACGAGCTCTCCGAGAGCGCCCTTTTCCGCCTGGGCCGGGCGATGAACGGCTGCCTCACCATCCTCACCACCGTCTTCGAGGACGGTGCCGCCTCCGGCGAGCTCCACGTCAAGGACGCCAACCTGCTCGCCAACACCCTCTATGCCTCCGGCCTCGGCGCCCTCCAGCTCGCCCGCGTCGGCATCCTGGTCTCGGAGTCCGCCCCCGGCGTACCCACCGTCGGCTCCGTCTCCCCCGACCAGGTCCGGGACTTCCTCGTCACCTCCGCCCTGGCCCTCACCGCCAAATAACGCCGAGACGTCACGTACGTCGGCCGAGCCGTCAGTTCTGGCGCGCGAGAAGGTAGTTCCGGCGCGCGAGACGTCACATGCGTCGGCCGAGTGGGCAACCAGGTGCCAACTCGGCCGACGGGGGTGACGCCTCGGGCTACTTCTCCAGGATGGCGACGACGCCCTGGCCGCCGGCGGCGCAGACGGAGATGAGGCCGCGACCTGAGCCCTTCTCGTCGAGGAGCTTGGCGAGGTTGTTGATGATCCGGCCGCCGGTGGCGGCGAAGGGGTGGCCGGCGGCGAGGCTGGAGCCCTTGACGTTGAGCTTCTCGCGCGGGACGGTGCCGAGCGGGGCGTCGAGGCCGAGCTTGTCCTTGCAGAAGTCCGGGGACTCCCAGGCGGCGAGGGTGGAGAGGACCTGCGAGGCGAACGCCTCGTGGATCTCGAAGAAGTCGAAGTCGTCGAAGGTCAGGCCGTTGCGGGCGAGGAGGCGCGGGACGGCGTACGCGGGAGCCATCAGCAGGCCCTCGCCGCCGGCGACGTAGTCGACAGCGGCGACCTCGGCGTCGACGAAGTAGGCCAGGACCGGCAGGTTCTTGGCGGCGGCCCACTCCTCGCTCGCAAAGAGCACGGCGGAGGCGCCGTCGGTCAGCGGCGTCGAGTTGCCGGCCGTCATGGTCGGGTTCTCGCCCTTGACCCCGAAGACGGGCTTGAGGGTCGCGAGCTTCTCCACGGTCGAGCCCGGGCGGAGGTTGTTGTCCTTCTCCAGACCGCGGAACGGGGTGATCTGGTCCTCGAACCAGCCGGCCTCGTACGCGGCGGCGAGCTTCTGGTGGGAGGCGGCGGCCAGCTCGTCCTGGGCCTCGCGGGTGATGCCCCACTCCTGCGCGGTCAGCGCGGCGTGCTCACCCATGGAGAGCTTGGTGCGCGGCTCGACGTTGGCCGGGATGTTGGGGATGACGTCGGCGGGGCGGAGCTTGGCGAAGGCCTTGACCCGGTCGATGTTGGTCTTGGCGCGGTTGGCCTCGAGCAGGACCTTGCGGAGCTTCTCGCCCAGCGCGATCGGCGCGTCGGAGGTGGTGTCGGTGCCGCCTGCGATGCCGGAGTCGAGCTGGCCGAGCGCGATCTTGTTGGCGATGTAGGTCGCGGCCTGGAGACCGGTGCCGCAGGCCTGCTGCAGGTCGACGGCGGCCGTCTCGGGGGCCAGCTTGGAGCCGAGCACCGACTCGCGGGTCAGGTTGAAGTCGCGGGAGTGCTTGAGCACTGCGCCGGAGGCGACCTCACCGATGCGCTCACCCTCGAGGCCGAAGCGAGCGGCGAGCCCGTCGAGGACGGCGGTGAACATCTCCTGGTTGGACGCGGTCGCGTACGCACCGTTGGAGCGGGCGAAAGGAATGCGGTTGCCGCCCACGATGGCGACACGACGAGTGGTGGTCATGAGTTCATCCTTGTCTGATGAAGCGCTTTGGAGAAGGGTATGTCAGGGAGATCACGAAAAGTGGACACCGAGTTACACGCCTAGTTACAACTGGCCAGTAACATACCAACGTACGCCTCAGAGACCACGTCCAGAAGGATCAGAGAGACCATGAGCGACAAGTACCAGAGCTTCACCCAGTCGGCGATCGGCAAGGTCCTCGTCAAGAACCTCGGGCTGCCGAGCCCCGCCAAGCTCGAGCGGTACGCAGCCGGTGCCCCGCTCGTGAAGGGCACCGTCCTCGTCGGCGGGCGTGGTCGTCTGGCGGAGTCGCTGGGCGGGCTCCTCGGCGAGCTGGACATCACCGCGACCGACACCGCACCGGCCGGCAGCCGGTTCAAGGGGCTGGTCTTCGATGCCACCGGCCTCACCTCGACCGCCGACCTGGTCGCGCTCCAGGAGTTCTTCACCCCGGTGCTGCGCAGCCTGGAGAACAACCCGCGCGTGGTCGTGATCGGCACCCCGCCCGAGCAGCTCAAGGGCGCTGAGCGGGTAGCCCAGCGCGCACTGGAGGGCTTCACCCGCAGCCTCGGCAAGGAGATCGGCAAGGGCGGCACCGTCCAGCTCGTCTACGTCGCCGAGGGCTTCGAGGGCTCGCTGCTCTCCACGCTGGCCTTCCTGCTCTCCCCGAAGAGCGCGTACGTCTCCGGCCAGGTCGTGCGGATCGGCACCAAGAACGCCTCGCCCGCGGCCGAGCAGGTCGACCCGAAGAAGCCGCTGACCGGCAAGGTCGCGCTCGTCACCGGCGCCGCGCGCGGCATCGGCGAGGAGATCGCCAAGGTACTGCAGCGCGACGGCGCGACCGTCGTCGGTCTCGACATCCCGCCGTCCGAGGACGACCTGAAGAAGGTCACCCCCGACTACATCACCGCCGACATCACCGCCGAGGACGCCCCCGCCACGATCGCCTCCTACCTCCAGGAGAAGTTCGGCGGCGTCGACATCGTCGTCCACAACGCCGGCGTCACCCTCGACAAGAAGCTCGCCAACCAGAAAGCCGATCGCTTCGGCACCGTGCTGGAGATCAACATCAGCGCCCCCGAGCGGATCACCGCCGAGCTGCTCGAGCAGAAGCTGATCCGCCCCAACGGCCGCATCATCGGCGTCTCCTCGATCGCCGGCATCGCCGGCAACGTCGGCCAGACCTCCTACGGCGCCTCGAAGGCCGCCGTCATCGGCTTCGTCGACTCGCTGGCCGAGGAGCTGCCCGACGGGATCACCATCAACGCGGTCGCGCCGGGCTTCATCATCACCCAGATGACCGCAGCGGTGCCGTTCGCGACGCGCGAGGTCGGCCAGCGGCTCAACGCGATGGCCCAGGGCGGCCTGCCGGTCGACGTCGCCGAGACCATCGCCTGGTACGCCTCGCCGGCCTCCACCGGCGTCAACGGCAACGTCGTGCGGGTCTGCGGCCAGATGATGCTGGGGGCCTGATGAGCACGCCGAAGACCGAGCCCAGCTTCACCGGCAGGTCCGGTCCCGCCCTGCTCGTCCGGGCGGCGCTGCCGGCCATCCCGGGCATCAACGCGCTCCCGGGGATCAAGAAGACCGGCGTCGCCTACGAGGAGCTCAGCCTCACCCGCGAGCCGGTCGCCCTCGAGCGGAAGGCGGTCGACGCGTACGCCGAGCTGTGCGGCTTCCCGATCAAGGACACCGTGCCGCTCCCCTACCCGCACATGCTGGCCTTCCCGCTGCACATGGCGCTGATGTCCTCGCCCGACTTCCCCTCGCCCGCGATGGGGATGGTCCACATCGAGAACTCGATCAGCGGCTACCGCCCGATCTCGGTCGGCGAGGCGGTCGCGGTCACCGCGACCGTGGGCCAGCCCGAGCCGCACCCGGTCGGCGAGGCGTACCGGTTCCTGACGGTCGCCACCGTCGAGGGCGAGGTCGTGTGGGAGTCCACCTCGACGTACCTCGTCCGCGGGAAGCGCAACCCCGACGTCTCCTGGAAGTCCGATCTCATCGAGGTCGACCCGTCCGGGCCGGTGTTCCCGCTCAAGGCCGACCTGGGCCGGCGCTACGCCAAGGTCGCCGGCGACTACAACCCGATCCACCTCTACCCACTGACCGCCAAGGCGCTCGGGTTCAAGCGCCAGATCGCCCACGGGATGTGGACCAAGGCGCGCTGCATCGCGGCGCTGGAGAACCGGCTGAGCGATGCGGTACGCGTCGACGTGGCGTTCAAGAAGCCGGTCTTCCTGCCCTCCTCGGTCGCGTTCGGGTCGCTCAAGCACCTGGACGGTTACGACTTCTCACTCCACAAGCGGGGCTCGGACACGCTCCATTTGGTGGGGCGCACCACCACTCTGTGACACCGAGGGCCGCCACGATTTAACCCGTGGCGGCCCCGGTCTCGCAGGTGAGACGGTTGCTCGCATGCCTGCCCCACTCCAAGTCCCGCCGCGCTACTCCGAGCGGCCGTTGACACTCGCCGATGCCGCCGCCGTGACCCGCGTGATGGCGGCGAACGAGCTGGCCACCGTGGGCGAGGTCCTCATCGAGGAGGCCGACATCGTCGCGGAGTGGCAGCGGCCCTCCTTCGACGTCGGCGCGGCCACCGTCGGCGTGTTCGGACCCGACGGAGACCTGGTGGGCTACGCGGAGTGCTCCGGCGGCGCCCGTGCCGACGCGGCCGTCCACCCCGAGCACTGGGATCACGGGATCGGCACCGCCCTGGCCGGCTGGATCAGCGCCCGTGCGGCCGAGCTCGGAGAACCGGTCATCGGCATGCCGGTCCCCCAGGGCTCGCCCGGCGACCGGCTGCTCGAGTCCCTGGGCTGGTTCCCGCGCTGGGAGTCCTGGGTGCTGGCGCTGCCGCACGACGCGGCGATCCCGGTGCGAGAGCTGCCGGAGGCGTACGCCATCCGGGCTGCCGCACCGCAGGACCACGAGCAGGTGTGGACCGTGATCGAGGACGCCTTCCTGGAGTGGTCCGAGCGCGAGCGGGAACCCTACGCGGACTGGGTCGCCACGACCATCGAGCGGCCGGGCGCCGAGCCGTGGAACATCCGTGTGGTGACCGGCCCGGACGGTGCGGTGGTCGCCGCCGCGGTGCTGGTGATGACCGAGGACGGCCGGGAGGGGTACGTCAGCAGGCTGGCCACCCGCAAGGACCAGCGCAACCGCGGCCTGGCCCAGGCGCTCCTCGCCGACGCGTTCGGCGTGGCCCGTGCCCACGGAGCCACGCGCGCGACCCTGTCGACGGACTCCCGCACCGGCGCCCTCGACCTCTATCTCCACGTCGGCATGGAGGTCGAGTCCACCTGGGTCCACCGGGCGACCCGGCCCTGATCCCACGTCGACGCCCCGGCCTCGGCTACGATCGTGCGTCCAGGAGGTGGACAGACATGTCCGACGTACTGATCCGAGGGCTCTCGGATGACGAGCTCGCGCGCATCGACACCGAGGCGACGCGGCTCGGGCTCACCCGCAACGAGTATCTCCGCCGATGGTTCACGCCCGACGCACTGCGTCCGCTGCCACCGGCGCGACCCGTGGCCGGCGGCGACTTCGCGAAGTTCGCCCCGCTCGCCGACCGGGGTCTGATGCGTGACGCATGGTCGTGAGGCGACCCTGGCTGATGCACCGGTCGGCACTCGCCCGGATGTCCACCAGCCCCGACGCTGAGAAGTGGTCCCGCCTGATCGAGCTGGGACAGGTACGCATCACCACCACGACACTGCTCGAGATCGGCCACCTGGCCCGCTCGGAGCGGGAGTGGTCCGATCTCGTCGAGGACGTGCCGGTGATCCACATGCCGCTCGCGACCCTCACCCCGCGTACGGAGGCACGGGCGCTGGAGATCCAGCGCATCGTGCTGCGCGACGGCCGCCACCGGGCACCGTCGGTGCCGGACCTGCTGGTGGCCGCGGTAGCCGAGGAGGCCGATCTCACCGTCCTCCACGCCGACAACGACGTCGACCTCATCACCCGGACGACCGGCCAGCCGGTCGAGCGGCTGCGAGCCTGAGACTCAGAAGAGCTCGCGGACCTTCTCGATCGGCCGGGCGAGCACGCCGCGGTCGCCCTTGATCACGATCGGGCGCTGCAGCAGGGCCGGGTGCTCGACCATCAGCGCGACCAGCTCGTCCTCGGAGAGGTCGCGGTTGGCCAGGTCGAGCTCCTTGTAGACCGGCTCCCGCTTCCGCAGCACGTCACGAGCGCTCAGGCCGGTCTTGGCAAGGATGTCCTTGACCTCCTCGGTCCGCAGGCCGAGCACGTGGTAGTCGACCTTCTCGAAGTCGACGCCCTCCTCCTTGAGGAGAACGAACAGGTTCCGACACGTCGTGCAGGTCGGCTTCTCGTACACGGTGATCTGGTCCACGGCGCCACCTTAGCCCGCGGGTCGGGTGCGCTATCGCGGCGGGCGACCAGGGTGTGCGATAGCGCGCCGGCCTATCTCTGGGCCTGCTGTGAACAGGCCCGCCGAGTCGGCCCGTCCTGACCGAAATGCCAGCCGAGTCGGCTCGTCATGACGAGCCGACTCGGCGCCGAATCCGGTCAGGAAGAGCCGACTCGACGAAAGGGGTCAGCCGCGAGGCGGGCGGATGAGGCCTTCCTGCGCGACCGTGGCCGCCAGGATGCCGTCGGCGGTGAAGACCCGGCCGATGGACAGGCCGCGGCCACCGTAGGCGGAGGGGCTCTCCTGGTCGTAGAGCCACCACTCGTCGGCGCGGAAGGGACGGTGGAACCAGATGGTGTGGTCGAGCGAGGCCATCTGGATGCCCTTGTGGTCCAGCGAGTGGGCCGCCAGGGAGGCGCCGAGGAGCGAGATGTCGGAGGCCCAGGCGAAGGCGCCGCGCTGGACGTTGTCATCGTCGGGCAGCGAGGCGCCCAGCCGGATCCAGAGGCGCTGCTGCGCCGGACGTGCCGGGTCGGGCTCGATGCCGAGCAGCGAGTTGCCGACAGCGCGGATCTCGACCGCCTCCCACTCGCGCGCGAGCGAGACCGCCTCGGGGCTGCCGGAGTCGGCCATCATCTTCAGGAAGTCGATGCACTTCTCGGGCGGCGGGACGGACGGCATCGCGTCCTGGTGCTCGAAGCCAGTCTCCTCACGCTGGAAGTTGGCGGTGAGGTAGTAGATGTCGCGCCCCTTCTGGCGCGCCCGGACCCGCCGGGTCTCGAAGGAGCGCCCGTCGCGGATCCGCTCGACGTCGTAGACGATCGGGTAGGACGGGTCGCCCGGCAGCAGGAAGTAGGAGTGCATCGAGTGCACCGTGAAGGCCGGGTCGGCCGACCGGACCGCGGCCATCAGCGCCTGGGCGGCCACCTGGCCGCCGTAGGCGCGCCCGCGCGAGTTGCGGGTCGTGGTGGCACCGTGGAAGAGGTCCTTGTCGATCTCGACCAGGTCGAGCACGCCTACCAGCTCGGCCACTGCCTGATCCGCCGCTACGGCGTCGGTCGTCATGCGTTGAGTTTCTCTCAATCCTTCTCAGGGTTGTCATCGGGGTCGGGACCGTTGAGCCCGGCCAGGAACTGCTCGAACTGCTCGCCGAGCTCGTCTCCGGTCGGCAGCGGCTCGTCGGGCGCCAGGAGCGAGCGCCCGGACTCCTCGCCGCGCTGGAAGGTGTCGTACTGCTGCTCGAGAGCGGCCACGACCTCCCGCACCTCAGCATTGTCCTCGATGTAGGAGGCAATCTCCTCCTCGCGGCGCTGCGCCTCGGCCTCCAGGTCGGAGACCGGGATCGTCAGCCGGGCCGCGCGCTCCAGCTCCCCGACGAGCACCACCGCCGCGGCCGGGTAGTCGCTCTGGGCCAGGTAGTGCGGCATGTGCACCACGAAGCCGCCCGCCGGGTGGCCCCACTCCCCCAGGCGTACCTCCACCAGGGCCTGAGCGGAGGCCGGGATCCTGATCTCGCCCTTCCAAGGGCTCTCCCAGACCTGGCCGGCGAGCTCCTGCGCGGGGTCGTTGGCGTGCCGGGTCGTGGTCAGCGGCCGCGTGTGCGGCACCGCCATCGGCACCGAGGCGAGCGCGATCACCTCGGTCACGCCGAGGCGCTCGATGACCTCGCGTACGGCGCCGGCGAAGGCCTCCCAGCGGTTGTCCGGCTCGGGGCCGTGCAGCAGCAGGTAGGGGTTGTCACCGGTGTCCTTGAGCAGCCGGACGACCAGCCGCGGCGCGTCGAAGGACTCGTAGTGGTCGCTGACGAACGAGATCGCCGGGCGTCGGGCCCGGTAGTCGTGGAGCTCGTCGACGTCGAAGGTCGCCACCACCGGCGCTCGCCTCGACGTCTGGATCAGATGAGCCGCGGCACGCTCGGCGGCCTTGCCCGCGTCGAGGAAGCCGTCCAGGACGACCACCAGCGGCAGCCGGTCGCCTCCGGCAAGGATGATCTCCTCGGGCAGGTCGTCGACGATGTGCACCAGTCGTGATCCGGCCATCGGTGTCTCCTCCCGTTGCGTACGGCCCTCGCGGACCCCGTCGTCGCTCGCCTCGCCAGGGATCGCGACCCTGGGGCTCAACCTTCTCAATACACGCTTCCACATGACGACAGCGCAGCATCCTGGACGCCCACGTTATTCCCAAGCCGACGCGCGGAGACCGGCGACCTCCCCTCGAACAGCCGGTGTGACCTCCCCCTCGGTGCGGCCGTTGTTACTAGCGGGTAATGTACTCGACGGGCACCACCCGTGCCCGCACCAACAGCGCCGCCAGGCGACAACCGACTGGCAACCCACATGGAGTGACACGGTGACCCGACAGCTGCGAGAAGTCGTCTTCGTCGACGGCGTACGCACACCTTTCGGCAAGGCCAAGGGCCAGTACGCCGAGACCCGCGCAGACGACCTGGTCGTCAAGCTCATCCGTGAGCTCACGCGCCGCAACCCCGAGCTTCCCCCCGAGCGGATCGACGAGGTCGCGATCGCCGCGACCACGCAGATCGGCGACCAGGGCCTGACGATCGGCCGCACCGCCGGCCTGCTCGCCGGACTCCCGCAGTCCGTCCCCGGCTACGCGATCGACCGGATGTGCGCCGGCGCGATGACCGCCGTCACCACCACCGCCGGCGGCATCGCCTTCGGCGCCTACGACGTCGTCATCGCCGGCGGTGTCGAGCACATGGGCCGCCACCCGATGGGCGAGGGCGTGGACCCCAACCCGCGGATCATCTCCGAGAAGCTCGTCGACCCCTCGGCGCTCGTCATGGGCAACACCGCCGAGAACGTCCACGACCGCTACCCGGCGATCACCAAGGAGCGCACCGACGCGTTCGCCGTCCGCTCCCAGGAGCTGGCGGCCAAGGCGTACGCCGACGGCAAGATCCAGCCCGACCTGGTCCCCGTCGCCACCCGCTCCGCCGAGAACGGCTGGGGCCTGGCCACCACCGACGAGCCGATGCGTCCCGGCACCACCACCGAGGACCTCGCCAAGCTGAAGACCCCGTTCCGTCCGCACGGCCGCGTGACCGCGGGCAACGCGGCGGGCATCAACGACGGCGCGACCGCCTCGCTGCTGGCCTCCGAGGACGTCGCCCGCGAGCTCGGTCTGCCGATCAAGATGCGGCTGGTGTCGTACGCCTTTGCCGGCGTCGCCCCCGAGGTCATGGCCGTCGGCCCGATCCCGTCGACCGAGAAGGCGCTGGCCAAGGCCGGTCTCACGATCGACGACATCGAGGCGTTCGAGGTCAACGAGGCGTTCGCGATCCAGGTGCTCGCGTTCCTGGACCACTTCGGCATCGACGAGAACGACTCCCGGGTCAACCCGTACGGTGGCGCGATCGCTTTCGGTCACCCGCTGGCCTCCTCCGGTGTGCGGCTGATGATCCAGCTCGCGCGCCAGTTCGAGGAGCGCCCCGAGGTCCGCTACGGCCTCACCACCATGTGCATCGGCCTGGGTATGGGCGGCACGGTCATCTGGGAGAACCCGAACTGGAACGGCAAGGAGGCCTGACATGACGGACATCAACTCGCTCCTCGCCGACGTGGAGAAGCTCTACTCCGACGACGAGGTCGTCACCGCGGCGAAGCTGCAGAAGGTCAACCTGCCCTCCGGCAAGGTCCTCGGCCTGGTCACCCTCGACAACGGCCACGACCACACCCGCCCGAACACCTTCGGGCCGAAGTCGCTGGTCGAGCTCAACACGGCGTACGACGCGGCCCTGGCCGACCCCGAGATCGACGCGATCGCGGTGACCGGCAAGCCGTTCATCCTCGCGGCCGGTGCCGACCTGACCTCGCTGCAGGCCGGCGGCCCCGACGGGATCCGTACGATCGCCGAGCTCGGTCACGCGGTCTTCCGCAAGCTGGGCGATGGCGACGGCACGACGAAGAAGCCGTCGTTCGGCTTCATCAACGGGCTCGCGCTCGGTGGCGGCCTCGAGGTCGCGCTGCACGCCGACTACCGCACCATCCAGGACTCGGTGCCGGCCGTCGGCCTGCCCGAGGTCATGCTCGGCCTGATCCCGGGCTGGGGCGGTGGCTACCTGCTGCCGAACCTGATCGGTCCGGCGAAGGCCGCCAAGGTCTTCATCGAGAACCCGCTCAACAACGGCAAGGTGCTCAAGGGCACCGAGGCCTACGAGCTCGGCATCGCGGACGCGATCTTCGGCGGCGCCGACTACCTCGAGCAGTCGCTGCTGTGGGCCGACGGCGTCCTCTCCGGGACCGTCGAGGTCTCCCGTGAGGAGATCGACCGCAGCGCAGCCTGGGACGAAGCAGCCAAGAACGCCGGCTTCTTCGCCTGGGCCAAGACCGGCGACGCCTCCCCGGCCGCCAAGAAGGCCGTCGAGCTGCTCACCCTGGCCAAGACCGCGACCCGCGACGAGGGCTTCGCGGCCGAGGACGACGCGCTCGTGGCGATGTCGAAGACCCCGCAGTTGCTCGCCTCGCTCTACTCCTTCGACCTGGTGCAGAAGCGCGCCAAGCGTCCGGCCGGTGCCCCCGACAAGGCGCTGGCCCAGAAGGTCACCAAGGTCGGCATCATCGGTGCCGGTCTGATGGCCTCGCAGTTCGCTTTGCTCTTCGTCCAGCGTCTCAAGGTGCCGGTCGTCATGGTCGACCTGGACCAGGAGCGCGCCGACAAGGGTGTGGCGTACGTCCACGCCGAGCTCGACAAGAAGCTCGCCAAGGGCCGCGCCTCGCAGGACGCGACCAACCGCCTCAAGGCGCTCGTGACGTCGTCGATCGACTACGCGGAGGCCTTCTCCGACGCCGACTTCATCATCGAGGCCGTCTTCGAGGAGATGGGTGTCAAGAAGACCGTCTTCGCCAACGCCGAGGCCGTCGCGCCGGAGACCGCGGTCTTCGCCACGAACACCTCGAGCCTCTCGATCACGGAGATGGCGGCCGACCTGAAGAACCCCGAGCGGGTCGTGGGCTTCCACTTCTTCAACCCGGTCGCGGTGATGCCGCTGCTCGAGATCATCCGCGGCGAGAAGACGTCGGACGCGGCCCTGGCCACGGCGTTCTCCGTCTCGAAGTCGCTGAAGAAGACCTCGATCCTGGTCAAGGACAGCCCGTCCTTCATCGTGAACCGGCTCCTGGGCCGCTTCATGGGCGAGGTCTCCAAGGTCGCCGACGAGGGCACCCCGGTCGACGTCGTCGAGTCCGCCTTCGCCGGTGTCGCACCGATGGGCCCGTTCGCGCTGATCGGCCTGGTCGGTCCGGCGATCGCGTACCACAACAACGAGACGCTCGCGAAGGCCTTCCCGGACCGGTTCTACCTCTCCGAGAACCTCCACCGGGTCGTCGAGGCCAAGAAGAGCTCCTTCTTCGGTCCCGACGGGCGCACCCTCGACCCCGAGGTCGAGGCACTGCTCGTCTCCGGCGACGTGGTCAAGACCGCCGAGGAGGCCCGCCAGCAGTCGCTGGAGGCCATCGCCGACGAGATCGGCCGGATGCTCGAGGAGGGCGTCGCCCAGGCCGCCGAGGACATCGACCTGGCGATGATCACCGGTGCCGGCTTCCAGTTCTGGAACGGCGGCATCACCCAGCTCCTCGACCGCGAGGGCATCTCCGAGAAGGTCACCGGCAAGAAGTTCCACTGACCGAACCAAGTCCGCCCCCGACCGATCTGATCGGTCGGGGGCGGTCCCATGCTGGGCCGGGGTCGGTCCCGGACGCACCTCAGCAGGGACTCAGGCCTTGTCGGTGGCCACCTTGCCGCCTCCGACCGCCGACTCCGGCGTGCCCATGTTCTGCCGCGCGCGGGGTCGCTGCTGGCGACCCGAGGCCTGCGCCGATCCGCGCCGGCCCTCGATCCTCTTGCGGATCTGTTCGTCCGCCGCTCTGAGATCGAACGGCGCCGACATCTGCTCAGGTGACCAACGGAACTCGGCCACGAGGTCGTCATAGAGCATTGAATCCCCCGAGTGCTGTGTGGTGACGTTACCGAGGGCCCTCGTCGCCCCCGACGGATCCCACTCTAAGCCCAGAACGATCGATCTTCGCCAGGGGCTCGACCAGAGAGACCACCCCATAGGGTGAAAATTCGGCCCTTCCGGGCATCAGAGGCTGACGTCCCGGGGCAGCGGGCTCGGGGTCAGAGCGCCCAGGCGCTCGATGGTGTCGAGCGCGACCGCCTGGGGGGTCAGGCCGATGCTCTCCAGGATCTTGGGCCGCTTGGCGTGGTCGAGGAACTCCTGCGGGATGCCGTGGATCTTCACGGGGGTGCGTACGTCGGCGGCGGTCAGCGCCTGCAGGAAGGACGCGCCCACACCGCCGGCGACGCCGTTGTCCTCGATGGTGACGACCAGGCTGTGGTCGGCGGCCGCCTCGATGAGGGCAGGGTCGATCGGCTTGACCCAGCGCGGGTCGACGACGGTGACGCCGATGCCCTGGGCGGTGAGCCGCTCGGCGACGCCCACGGCGACCTCGGCCATGGACCCGACGCCGACGACCAGGACGTCCTTGGTGCCGTTGCGCACGAGCACGTCGGCCTCGCCGAGCTTGGCGATCGTGGGGATGTCCTCGGGCGGCGGGCCCTTCGGGAACCGTACGACCGTGGGCGCGTCGTCGACCTCGACGGCCTCGTCGAGGAGCTCGTTGAGGCGCGCGATGTCGCGCGGCGCGGCCAGGCGGAGCCCGGGGACGACCTGGAGGAGCGACATGTCCCACATGCCGTTGTGGGAGGCGCCGTCGTCGCCGGTCACCCCGGAGCGGTCGAGGACGAACGTCACCCCGGCCCGGTGCAGGGCGCAGTCCATCAGCACCTGGTCGAAGGCACGGTTGAGGAAGGTCGCGTAGACCGCGAAGACCGGGTGCAGGCCACCCATCGCCAGGCCGGCGGCCGAGGTGGCGGCGTGCTGCTCGGCGATGCCGACGTCGAAGGTGCGCTCGGGAAACCTGGCCTGGAACGCGTCGAGGCCGACCGGGTGCATCATCGCCGCGGTGATCGCGACGATGTCCTGGCGGCTGTCTCCCAGCCGCACCATCGCGTCCGAGAAGTGGTCGGTCCAGATCCGGCCCTTGGGCTTCTCGGCGCCGGTCTGGACGTCGAAGGGACCCGGCGAGTGGAACTGGTCGGCCTCGTGGCGCTCGGCCGGGTCGTAGCCGTAGCCCTTGCGGGTGATCGCGTGCACGATCACCGGACCCCCGAACCGCTTGGCCGAGGTCAGCGCCTGCTCGACGGCGTGACGGTCGTGGCCGTCGACGGGGCCGACGTACTTCAGGCCGAGGTCCTCGAAGAGGCCCTGGGGCGCGACCGCGTCCTTGAGCCCCTTCTTCACCGCGTGCAGCGCGTCGTAGGCCATCGCGCCGATCCCGGGCACCGCGTTGAGACGGCGCTTGACCATGTCGAGGACCAGCTCGTAGCGCGGGTTCGTACGCAGCGCCGTCAGCGCCGTGGCCAGGCCACCGATGGTCGGGGTGTAGGAGCGGCCGTTGTCGTTGACCACGATGACCAGCTTGGAGTCGTGCTGGATCGCGATGTTGTTGAGCGCCTCCCAGGCCATCCCGCCGGTCAGCGCGCCGTCGCCGATCACCGCGACGACGTGGCGGTCCTCGCCGCGGATCGTGTAGGCCTTGGCCAGCCCGTCGGCGTAGGAGAGCGCGGTGGAGGCGTGGGAGTTCTCGACCACGTCGTGGTCGGACTCGGCCTGGCTCGGGTAGCCGCTCATCCCGCCCTCGCGGCGCAGCGTGCCGAAGTCGCCGGCCCGGCCGGTGACGAGCTTGTGCACGTAGGACTGGTGGCCGGTGTCGAAGACGATCTTGTCGCGCGGGCTGTCGAAGACCCGGTGCATGGCCAGGGTCAGCTCGACCACGCCGAGGTTCGGCCCCAGGTGGCCGGTGTTGGTGGCCACCGTCCGGATCATCAGGTCCCGGATCTCGCTCGCGAGGAGCTCCAGCTGGTCATCGGAGAGATCACGAAGATCCTGCGGCGCGGCGATGCGTTCGAGGAGACCCATAGGAGAGGATTCTACGGCGCGCCCCTGAGGGCCGCCGACCCGGATAGGGCCGCATGCTGCGGCGATCCGAGGAAGGGTGTCAGCCCGATCCGAGCAGAGTCGCTGAGGTCCAGGTCAGCCGCCTTCGCCGGGTCGACGAAGACGATCTGACGGCCCTCGTGGCACACGATGTCGGCGTCGGCGAGATCGACGGCCGCGGCGTACAGGTGGATCTTGTCGTCGGTGCCGGTCTCGGGGTGGCGGAGCTCCTGGACGGCGACCAGCTCGAGGTCCTCGGGAGCGAGCCGCACCTCGGTCTCCTCCTCGAGCTCGCGCACGGCACCCGCCAGCGGATCCTCTCCCGGCTCCAGGTGGCCGCCGCAGAAGGCCCACTTCTCCGGCGCGATCACGGGGCGTTCGTCACGCTCCTGGAGCAGCACCCAGCCACGACGGTCGACAAGGATCACAGCGGCGAACTCGGTCATGATCCGCGAGCCTAGTTGCTGCCTGGACGCACCGAGGCTCGCGGTCTACCCAGCTCGCTCGTCAGTACGTCCCCGACACGGTCGAGCCCGACGGGCTCCTCCACCAGCTCCGCCCATGGCCGCTTCGACGCGGCGAGGAAGGCGACCGCCTGCTCTAGGTGGCGCGGCTCGTAGTTGTGTACGCCGCTGACCGACCGCCAACCGCGCACGATCGCCTCCGGGTCGACCGAGACCGCGCGCCCCGGGGAGACCGAGCCCACCAGGACGAGGGAGCCACCGATGTCGAGAGCCCCGAGCGCCGCCTCGACCGCCGAGGCGGCACCGGAGAAGTCCATGGCGACATCGACCGGCGCAAGCGCCTGCCCCGCGGAGCACGTCGACGTCGCGCCGAAGCCGACGGCCAGCTCCATCCGAGCCGGGTCGACGTCGCTCACCACGACCTCGGCCGCTCCGGCGTCGGCCGCGACAGCCACCGCGGTGAGCCCGAGCATCCCCGCGCCGACCACCAGCACGCGCTTGCCGCGCAGCGAGCCGGCCCGCTCCACGGCCGCCATCACCGTCGCGGTCGCGCACCCGGCCGGCGCGGCGACCTCGTCGGCCAGGGTGTCGGGGACGGGCACGACGGCGGTGCCGGCGGGCAGCAGCACGTGGGTCGCATAGGTGCCCGACAGCGGCCAGGCCGTCTCGTACGGCTCGTGGCCGAGCTTGCGCACGGAGCGGCACTTCGCGGTGAGCCCGCGACGGCAGCGGTCGCAGGTTCCGCACGAGACGGTCACGCCCCAGACCACTCGCAGGCCCGTGCCCACGATCCGGCCCACGCCCTCGTGCCCGAGCACGCTCGGGCAGGCTCCGGGACGCCGACCGGAGACCGTGTGGTGGTCGGAGCCGCACACCGTCGCGAGGTCGATCTCGACCAGCGTCTCCCCCGGCCCCGGCTCCGGCAGGTCGACGGTCTCCAGGCTCACCTCGGCGCCACCGCGCCACACCGCGAGCCGCGCCACGGGCCGTGCCATCAGAGCGCGCCGACCTTCCGGCGCAGCCAGGCGCTGAACAGGTCGATCACGATGATCAGGACGATCACCATGCAGACGTACGTCATCATCGTGTCGAAGTGGAAGCTGTCCACCTCGGTCTTGATGAAGAACCCGATGCCGCCGGCACCGACCGTGCCGAGGATGACCGAGCTGCGTACGTTGGTGTCGAAGCGGTAGAGCAGCAGGCCGAGCAGGGACGGCATCACCGCGGGCAGCACGGCGTGCGCGGCCGACTGCGCGGGCGAGGCCCCGGCCACCCGGAGCGCCTCGACGGGTCCCTGGTCCACCTCGTCCATGGCCTCGGACCAGAGCTTGCCCATGACCGCGACGTTGTGGATCGCCAGCGCGATCACACCCGGGAACGCTCCGAAGCCGACCGCGGCGATGAACATCAGCGCATAGACCGTCTCCGGGATGGCCCGCAGCACCGACATCACCGCGCGACCCAGGAGCCACAGTGGGACGAACCGGTTGGTCGTACGCGAGGAGATGACCGCGAACAGCAGCGCCACCGGTATCGACAGGGTCGTGCCGAGCAGGCCGATCCAGATGGTGAGCAGGCAGTACTCCAGGCCGGGCCGGATGGTCTCCGACCAGCGCAGATCGAGCGGGAAGGCACCGTCCTGATGGATGGTCTTGCCGTTCGGGTAGGTGCGGTCGACCCCGAACAGGAAGTTCCACAGCCCCCGCCAGCCCTCGAGCAGCTCCTTGGGCGAGGTGTTGGTCTGCACCGCGGCGTACCAGTGCACGAGGACCAGGGCGACCGTGATGGCCGCCCCGACGGCGATCCCGGAGGGCCGGAACCGGGGTGGGATGTCGAGACGTGGTTCCGGGGCCTTGGTCAGACTGCTCATGCGAACTCCCTCATCTCGGCGCCCGCGGCGACCTGGGCCGCCTCGGCGGCCTCCAGCGCTTCCAGGGCGGGCCGGTAGAGGCCCGCCACGGTCTCGTCGGTGACCTCGGCGCTCCTGCTGTCGAAGACGAGCCGGCCACCGGCCAGCCCGAGGATCCGGTCGGAGAAGCGGCGCGCCAGGTCGGGCTGGTGGAGGACCGCTGCCACCGCGAGACCGTCGTCGTCGGCCAGCGAACGGAGCAGGTTCATCACCTGCTCGGAGGCGGCCGGGTCGAGCGCCGAGACCGGCTCGTCGGCGAGCAGCACCTTGGCGCGCTGGCACAGCGCGCGGGCCACCGCGACCCGCTGCTGCTGGCCGCCGGAGAGGCGACCCGCCTTCTCCCGGGCCCGGTCGGCGAGACCGACCCGGTCCAGGCAGGCCATCGCCTCCGCCTGCACCTCGCGCGGGAAGGCCAGCACCGACCAGGACCGGCTCAGGCCGAGCCGCCCGAGCGCACCCGCGCAGACGTTGTCGAGCACGCTGCGACGGGGCACCAGATGGATCTTCTGGAAGACCATCGCCACCGTCGGCACCGCCTCGCCGGGCTTGGCTCTGACGCCGTCGACCGTGATCGTGCCACCGTCGGGACGCTCCAGACCGACCACGCAGCGCAGCGAGGTGGACTTGCCGGAGCCGTTGGCTCCGAGGAGGCTGACCACCTCCCCGGAGGCGACCTCGAAGGCCAGGCCGTCCAGGACCGTCTTCTCCCCGAACGCCTTCCTCAGGCCGTCGATACGCAGCATGGCCGCCCCGGGTAGGTGATCAGCGCCCATCAGAGGTCGTCCGTGGTCAGGTCGAGGGCCTCGGCGAGGTCGGTCACCGGCTGGTAGTCCTCGTCGGTGACCGCCACCAGCGCCGGCTTGCCGGCGGGCGGGGTGAAATCGAGGTACTCGCCGATCTCCGCGACCGAGTCGGCAGGCAGGTTCAGCAGCGCCTCCTGGACGGCCTTGGACACCTCGGGAGTCATGTTCGGGCCCGCCGCGATCGGGTCGTTCAGGATCGGCTCGGACTTCCAGATCTGGCGGAAGGCGGACTCGTCGAACTGGCCCTCGGCCGTCGCCGAGGCCAGGGTCTGGCTGTTGATCTCGGCGGCGTCGACCTTGCCGTTGACCAGGGCCAGCAGTGCCTCGGTGTGGCCGCCGGCGTACTCGGCCTTGACGTCCTTCTCGATCCCGGCGTCGATGAGCGCCTTGCGCGGCACCGCGTCACCGGAGGTGGAGCCGGACTCGGACAGCGCCAGGGTCTTGCCCGCCAGGTCCTCCACGGACTGGATCGGCGAGTCCTTCGGCACCCAGATGCCGCCGGTGTAGGAGGAGACCTGGCCGTCCTCGCCCGCGAAGGAGGCCAGCGGCGTGGCGCCGGCCTGCTTCTGGGCGAAGACGTAGCCCAGCGGCCCGAACTGGCCGATGTCGAGCTTGCCGTTCTGCATGGCCAGGATCTCGGCGACGTACGTGTCGGAGATCTGGACCTCGACCTCGCAGCCGAGCTCCTCGCCGAGGGCCTTGCCCAGGGTCTCGTAGACGGGGATCAGGTTCTTGGGGTCCTCGAAGGGCTCGACGCCCATCGTCAGGGTGCCGTCGGGGCAGATCTGGTCGGGACCGACCTCGCCGCCCGCGGCGGCCTTGTCGGTCGTCGCCTCGCTGCCGCAGGCGGCCAGGGCGAGAGTCAGGGTGGCGGCGCCGGCGAGGGCGGTGAGGGAGCGCAGGGGGGACATGTTCGGTTTCTCCTGTGGTCAGAACAGCTGATCGAGGACGGTGGGCGCGAGGCCCAGTGCGGTGGTCATGCCGATGCCCGACGTCACCGAGACGACCCGCAGGCCCGGGAACGGCTCGGTGTCGAGGAAGTCGGTCCGCGGGGAGTCCGCGTAGACCCCTCGCCAGCGACGTCGGACGGTGAGCGGAGCCCCGAGCAGCCGCGCCCCTTCCCGCAGCACCAGCTCGGCGACGTGCTCGTCGTCGAAGGGCAGGTGGGTGCGGTCGTAGTGGTGGGTGTCGCCCAGGACGATCGGGCCGGGTCGGCCGCCGCTCCCGGGACGCTGGGTGAGCATGAGGTTCATGACGACGTCGAGGAGCTCGGGAGCGGTGGCCGCGAGCTCGTCGCGTACGCCGGTGGCCGCCGTGGTCTCGGCGAACCCGCCGTAGCGCAGCATCGAGAGTCCGGTGAGCACCGCCGGCCCGATCTCGACGTCGCCCGGAGGCGCGACCTCGAGCATCTGCAGCCGGCAGCGGCGTACGGCTGCCTCCCCGGCGACCTGCGGGAAGAGCCGGTCGACGTCATGGCCGGCGGCGTGGACGACCCGGGCGGAACGGATGGTTCCGCGGCTGGTGCGGACGTCGATCCCATCGGCGACCGGGTCGATGGCACCGACGTGGGTAGCCCAGCTGAACCGGACACCCTCGGACTCCAGCCATGCGGCGATCGCCGGCAGCGCCTCGCGCGGGTCCACCCTCAGGTCGAGCGGCAGATGTGCGCCGCCGAGGACCTCTCCGGTGGCCGGCGGGAACAGCTCGCGGGTGGCGTCGGCGTCCAGCAGGCGGGCCTGCTCGGTGCCACGGACGCCCGCGAACTCCTCGAGCACGGCCATCTCGGCCTCGGTCCGCGCGACGACGACCGTGCCCGTCTCCCGGAGACCGAAGCCGGCCTTGGCGGCGAGGGTGAGCCAGTGCTCACGGGCCGCGAGTGCGTAGGTCAGCGCCTGGCGCGACTGGGCGGTGGCGCAGATGTGCCCGAAATTGCGGATCGAGGCGCCGACGGCGCGCTCGTCGCGCTCGATGACGTGGACCTTCAGGCCGCGCGCGAGCCCTTCGACGGCATGCGCGAGGCCGACGATCCCGGCACCGACGACGACAAGGTCGGCGGCACCGTCGGGGATGGTCGTATGAGTTGGCACGGCCCGAACACTTCTGTCTCGCGACAGCCCCGGTCAACAGGCTCGACGAACATGTACATACAAGTTAACCAGTCGTTTTCCTGCGCACCGTTTGGTCCTCTGAGCGTTATCCGGGCGTTCACGAAGCGCTTCATCACACTTGTCTGATCAAGTTGTAACCTGCTGCCCATGAGTAGCCCGCTGCACGTCCAGGTCGCCGAGGCCATCCGCGCCCGGATCATCGCCGGGGAGCTGCCGACCGGCGCGCCGATCCCCTCCGAGGCGCAGCTGTGCGAGCAGTTCGGCGCCTCCCGGGGCACGATCCGTACGGCACTGGCGAGCCTGCGCCGCGAGGGCATGCTCAGCGGCGGCCAAGGACGACCTCCGACCGTGCGCGACACCGCGCTCGGGCAGCCCTTCGAGCAGCTTCTCTCATTCAGCGCGTGGGTGCAGCAGATCGGCCACACCGCCGGGCAGCGCACCATCGAGGTCGCCCGGCGCGGCGCCACCGCCGCTGCCGCCGAGGCGCTCGACATCAATGAGGGCGACCCGGTGGTCGACGTGCTCCGGCTCCGTCTTCTCGACGGTCATCCCGCGATGCTCGAGCGCAGCACCTTCGTCGAGCGCGTCGGGCGGCTGCTCTTCGACTTCGACCCCGACACCGGCTCGCTCTACGGATACCTGACGGCCGCCGGCGTCGACCTGCACGCCGCGCGCCACACCATGGACGCGGTCGCGGCCGACGAGACCGACGCCGACCTGCTCGACATCGCGGTGGGCAGCCCGCTCCTGCGCGAACGCCGCCGGGCGACCGCCACCGACGGCACCCCGCTGGAGTACGCCGACGACCGCTACCGGCCCGACCGGGTCACGTTCACCATCGACAACACCCGCCCGTCCGCGGCGGGGATCCGCACCGACGTACGCATCCTCAAGGAGATCTCGTGACCACCGCCTTCCAGCTCGCCGCCCTCGACATGGCCGGCACCACCGTCGACGAGGGCGGACTGGTCTACGACGTGCTCGAGTCGACCGTCGCCGACGCCGCCGGCGAGCTGGTCCCCCACGACCTGCTGCTGCAGTGGAAGGGCACCTCCAAGTGGGAGGCGATCCAGGGGCTGCTGCGCGGGCTCGGCCAGGACCCGACCACCGCCCAGGTCGACAAGATCTTCGACGGCTTCGGCGAGCGCCTCGTCACCGCCTACCGGGAGACCCCGCCGCAGCCGTTCCCGGGCGTGCCCGAGATGTTCGCGACGCTGCGGTCGCGAGGGGTCAAGGTCGCCCTGCAGACCGGCTACTCCACCGAGATCGCCGCCGCCATCCTCGACGGCCTCGGCTGGACCGTCGGCCCCGGCCCCGACTCGACCGTCGACGCCCTCATCACCTCCGACCTCGTCGCGGCCAGCCGCCCTGCCCCCTACCTCGTCTTCCACTGCATGGAGGCCACCGGCATCTGGGACGTACGCCGCGTGCTGGTCGCCGGCGACACCCCCAACGACCTCGGCGCCGGCACCAACGCCGGGGCCGGTTTCGTCGTCGGCGTCGCCACCGGCTCCTTCACCCACGACCGGCTCGCCACCGAGCCCCACACCCACCTCCTCGCCTCGACCGCGGACCTGCCGAGCCTGCTGTAGTAGGTGAACAGACTCGCGAAACCCCGACAACGGCGGCCAGCGAGGGATACCCTCCGCCGCATGATCCATCGATCCCTGCGGTGTGTCGCGACCGCTGTGGCGGTTGCCGCTCTGGCGACCCTGGTCCCCGCTTCCGCGACCCAGGCGGCCCTCCCTGGACCAAGTGTCCAGACCGCGACCCGGCCGATCTATCCGTTCACCCTCGCTTCGAGCTTCAAGGTCTCCTACGAGGCCTTCTTGGGTAGCGAGCTCGCAGACGGCGGTAAGCCCTCGTACGTCCAGGTTCGACTCTCGAAGACACCGCTTACCTCGACCAGCCGGCGAAGCTGGACCTACCCGTCGCACCTGCAGCGTGTGGGCCTGACCTCGACGTGGCGGACGGGACAGATCACCATCGGCGTCAATCAGGGCCAGGGATCATGCGTCGGAGCCCGTGCTGTGGACGTCGCCGGACGTGTCGGTCCATGGGGTCCGACGACGTGCATCGCACGCTTCTTCGACGACAACCAGCTCGAGCGCAAGGGCACGGTGAAGACGGTCCGGGCGACGAGGTTC
Organism: Nocardioides sp. YJ-D4; assembly: GCF_054031495.1. Lineage (NCBI taxonomy): Bacteria > Bacillati > Actinomycetota > Actinomycetes > Propionibacteriales > Nocardioidaceae > Nocardioides > Nocardioides sp. YJ-D4. The sequence goes on along the minus strand of NZ_CM132932.1, from coordinate 6,059,481 downwards.
TGGCACGGAGTCGCATCCGAGATCGACGGTGGAGGCCAGTTGATCCTCCGGCACGTCCCGAGGGGCAGCGATGTCTGGGTTCTGGGACGGCCGGCGCCGTACTCGATCTCCGCCTACTGGGGCTTCACCCCGCGGATCATCGGCATGAACTCGACCGGCACGAGGCAGATCGTCCTCGGCCAGGACGGCGGAAACAACGTCAGCCACCGGAGCATGTGGCAGGCCTCGCTTCGCACCCAGCGCCTCGGCCCCGTATGGCTGCGCCGAGACCCCGACGGCACCTTCCCGATCGAAGGCATCGTCGTGATGCCTCCGTGGGTTCGATCGGCCGCCTGATCGGCAAGGATGCTTGACGCAAAGCAAACGACGGCAAAGACTGGCGACATGGCACTGACCAAGAAGCAGAAGACGATCCTGACCACCAGCGCGCTCGTGGCCCAGGCGGCAGTGGCTCCGGTGATCCTTCGCGACCTGCAGACACGCTCCGACGACGAGATCCGCGGGCCGCGGACGCTGTGGCGACTGTGGGGCAGCACCAACCTGCTCGGCGCGGCGGTCTACTGGTTCTACGGTCGCAAGCCGACCGCCGCCTAGGTGTACCCGGCCACCACGTTGGTCACAGGCGGCTGATCGGTGGCAGGCGTCCGAGTGAGCTGTGGTGGCGCACAGTGTTGTAGTGCTCGAGCCAGGGTGCAAGGGCGGCTGCTCGGGCGGCGTTGCTGGTGTAGGTCTGGCGGTAGGCCCACTCGGTGGCCAGCGTGCGGTTGAGGCGCTCCACCTTCCCGTTCTGCCATGGGCAGTGGGGCTTAATGAACTTCTGCTTCGCGCCCAGCGCAGCGCACACGCGCTTGACGTCGTTGGAGTACCGGTAGGCGAAGGCGTTGTCGGTCATCACCCGCTCGAGCCGGGTGATGCCCTTGGCGGCGAAGTAGGCCGCGGCCCGCTCCAGGAACGCCGCGCAGGTCTCGCCCTTCTCGTCGGGAAGGATCTCTGAATAGGCCAGCCGCGAGTGGTCGTCGACGAGTGAGTGCACGTAGTCGTAGCCGATGGGCTTCTTGTCGACGCGGGACTGGTGGTTCTCGCGTGTCTGTCCTTGGGCCCGCCAGCCCCCGCCGTCGGGGATCTTGCCGAGCTTCTTGACGTCCATGTGGACCAGCTCGCCGGGCCGTTCGCGCTCGTAGCGTTGTGCGGTCTGCTTCGAGGACCGGATCACTTCACCGGTCATCGGGTCGCACTCGCGCAGGTAGGGCACGCCGTGGCGCCGCAGGATCCGTGCCACGGTCCGGGGCGGAACCCCGACCCTGGGACCGAGCACGTCCTGGCCCTCGCGGTGCTCAGCTCGTGCTGCGAGGACCTTCTGCTCGACCTCGGGGCTGGTGCGCGTAGGCATACGGTGCGGCCGCGACGAACGTGTCTCCAGACCGGCCTCGCCTTCGGCGGCATAGCGCTCGATCCAGGTCCGCACACACTTGCGGGAGACCCCCATCGCGGCAGCGATGTGGGCCTGCTTCCAGCCGGCCTGATCGCGTTGAACGATCAGCATGCGGCCGTGGACGGTCAGACGGGCGTTACGGTGGGACACAGAGCCTCCCGGGTGGATGTGGGCCTTCGACAAGCCACACCCCACTCGGGGGCTCTACCTACGTCAACGACAACGCGCCTCTGCTACCAACCTCATGGCCGGGTACACCTAGGCCCTCGCCACGCCGCGAGGCTCGGTGAGGAGCCGGATCGCGAAGATCAGCTCCTCGACGTCGGCGAACCGGCGCAGGTCGCAGCCGGTGCGCTCGGCGATCCGCTCGAGCCGGTGGTAGGCGGTATTGACGTGGACATGCAGACGCTCGGCGGCCAGCTTGGCGTTGAGGTCGCAGGCGACGTACGCCAGCATCGTCTCGATCATCACGCAGTCACGCGCGAGGTCCTCCTCGACGAACTGGCGCAGCGCCGGGCGCACCAGCCGGCGGGCGGTCGGGTCCTCGCGCAGAACCAGGTAGTCGATCGTCGAGATCATCGGCAGGGCGACGACGCCCGGATCCGCACCGAGGACGTCGCGAGCGATCGCGGCCTCTGCGTACGCGGCCGGCGCCGCACCCAGGCCGGTGTGCACGGTGCTGGCGCCAACGGCCAGCTCGAACCCCTCCCGGGCGAGCTGGCGGAAGATGCGTCTCAGGTCGGGCACGATCGTCCGGACGTCGTCGGTGGCGACGGGCAGGATGCCGACGAGCTGCTCCTGACGGATCACCGTGACCCCCTCCCGCGCCGGGCCCAGCTCGGTGCGCACGTGCCGCAGCGCCTCCCGCAGGCTCCGTCCCGGGCGTAGCGGCCGCACCGGCACCGCGACCAGGACGATGATCCGGTCGTCCGGTTCGAGCCCGCACCGGCGGGCGACCTCGAGCATCGGGCCCGGCCGGACCCCGCGTCCGGCGAGCAGGTCCTCGACCAGGTCCCGGCGGATCCGGTCGCCCTCGGCGAGCTCGACCTGGTGGGCGGCGAGGTAGGCCTCGGCCGCAACCGTGCTGCCGACCTCGATCACCTGCATCACGTGCGAGGCCACCGGGAGCGCCGCGCGGCTGGTCTCAGGGTCGGCGGCAGCGATCTCGACGATGCGCTCCCACAGCGCCACCTGACCGATGCGGAACGCCTGCAGGAAGTCGGCGAGCGCGACCCCCTGACGCACCCGGCGGGTCGCCTGGTCCACGGTGAACCGGAAGTCCTCGCGTACGGCCGGGCGGCCCTCCTCCAGCGTGGTGAGCACCGCCAGGAAGACCGCCTCGGCGTGGTCGCCGACCTCCTTGCGCAGCTCGGGATCGGGGCTGACGGCGTAGGCCGGGACCTGGTCCCAGTTGTGCTTCAGGAACAGCTCCACGGTGTGCGGGAGGTCCTCCCTGATGCCCGCGACGATGCGTTTGATCGGCTCCATGCTCATCGCGCTCCCTCGGTGTTTCGCTGGCGGTTGCGGCATCAACCAGATCAACGCACGAGTGTGGCGACGGTCACGCTCCAACTCGTTTGTGATCTGTCTCCATCCGCGTTGTCGCGCCCTCACACATTTCCCGACGCGCCCTTCCCAACCGAGATCCGGCTGGTGAATGGTGCTATGTGTCGGGGGTCACAAAACTCGGACCCTGCCCACGCCAGGAGTGATTACACATGGGGACGCACAACCCGGAGGGCCCTGCTCGGGTCTCCAGACGATCGTTCGTCGGGTACGTCATCGGCGGCACGACGCTGATCGCAGCCGCTGACCTGGGCCTGGCTCCGCCGGCCGCCCACGCCGCACCGATCCCATCGGTTCCACAGGTCCCTGAGCTGTATGACCTCAACGACTTCCTGACCCACTGCGCGATGCCGACCTCGAACCTGATCGCGATCGAGGTCGACGAGAAGGGGCACGCCCACTTCGCACTCCCGCGGATGGAGGTGGGCCAGGGCATCACCACGGCCGTCGCCATGCTGATCGCCGAGGAGCTGGAGCTGCCGGTCGACCACGTGCACGTCACGCTCGCGCCGGCGCGCCCCGAGTTGCTCTTCAACCAGCTCACCGGCGGCTCCAACACGATCATCTCCGTCTACACCCCGGTGCGCGTGGCCGCCGCCATCGCCCGCAAGGCGCTGCTCGAGGCGGGCGCGATCCTGCTCGGGACCACCGTGGCCCAGCTGATCGCCAAGGGCGGCGTGATCAGCGCCCCGGGGGGCTCCTCGGTGACGTACGGCGAGGCGGCCGCCAAGGCGGCGCAGCCGACGACCGAGAAGGTCGAGGTCGAGCTGAAGGAGACCTCCGAGCACACCGTCGTCGGCAAGCCCCATCGCCGCGTCGACGCGCGCGACGCCGTCACCGGCAAGAAGAAGTTCGCGATGGACCTCGACGTCCCCGACGCGCTGCCCACGATGGTCTGCCGCGCCCCCGAGCTCAACGGCACCCCGGACTCGATCAACAACAAGGGCGACGTCGAGAAGATGCCCGGCGTCACCCATGTCGCGATCATCCCCACCGGCGTCGCGGTCCGGGCGAAGACCTTCGGTCAGTGCATCGACGCCGTACGCGCACTCGACGTCACGTGGAACTCGGGCACCGTGACCACGATGTCGGCCAAGCACATCAAGGCAGAGCTCAAGGCCGGGCAGATCCCGCTGGCGGTGCCGAAGATCGGGGCGACCTCGGTCGACGGCGAGTTCACCTTCCACTTCCGCAGCGGCTCGGCTCTCGAGCCCAACTGCGCCGTCGCCGACGTACGCGACGGCAAGGCCACCATCTGGGGAGGCCTGAAGTCGCCGATCACAGCCCAGGAGAAGATCGCCGCAGCTCTCGACCTGCTGCCGACCGATGTGACGGTGAACGTCGTCCAGGGCGGCGGCTCCTTCGGGCGCAAGCTGTTCTTCGATGCCGCGCTCGAGGCCGCCCACGCGTCCAAGGCGTTCGGCGCGCCGGTCAAGCTGATGTGGCACCGCGCCGACGAGCCGCGCCAGGGCCGGGTGCACCCGATGGCGGTCTCCCAGATCCGGGCGACCGTGCTGGCCGGCAGCATCCTCACCTTCGAGCAGCGCCACGCCAGCGTGGCCTGTGACTTCACCCATGGGCTCGGCGAGCGGCTGACCGCCGAGGTGGCGGCGCTGCCGACCGGCCTGTCGAACCTGAGCTTCTCAGAGACGATCTTCATGCTCGCTACCGAGCTGCCCTACAACTTCGGGGTCGTCACCCAGCTGCTCAACGAGCCGAAGCCGGCGGTCGACCGGTTCAACACCAGCTCGGTGCGCAACATCTACTCCCCCGACGTCGCCACGGCCAGCGAGCTGATGGTCGACCAGCTCGCCAAGAAGCTGAAGCAGGACCCGGTCGCCTTCCGGCGCAGGTATCTCAAGAGCGACACCGTCAAACGGGTGCTCGACCGAGCCGCCGAGATCGGCGACTGGGGCCGCTCGATGCCGGCCGGCACGGCGCAGGGCATCGCCGTCCACAAGGAGTACAAGGGTGCGACCGCCGTCCTCGTCGAGATCGACTGCCGTCCCGAGACGGTCAACCGCGAGGTGCGCGACGCGGTCACCGGACCGCGGGTCACCAAGGCCGTCGTGGTCGCCGACGTCGGCCTGGTGATCAACCCGGCCGGCGTCAAGGCCCAGATGATGGGTGGCTTCTCCGACGGGATGTGCCAGGCACTGACCTACAGCAACCACCTGATCGACGGTCAATTCCTCGAGGCCAGCTGGGACAACTCGGCCTACACCCGTCAGTGGAACGTGCCGTTCGAGTTCGAGTGCGAGGTCATGGAGTCGCACGGCAGCCAGCCGGGCGGGGTCGGCGAGGCCGGTGTGGCCGCCTCGATGGCCGCCGTCGCCTGCGCCTACGCCCGGGCCACCGGGAAGATGCCGACCGAGTTCCCGATCAACTTCCACGAGCCGCTCCACTTCGAGCCCAAGTCCTTCATCCCGTCCGTTCCCGAGTCGCCGACCGACGGCCTCGCCTACACGTTCTGAGGTCTTCGATGCCTTCTCACACCTTCCAGCTCAACGGCGAGACCGTCACCGTCGACGTCGAGGACGACGTACGCATCCTGTGGGTGCTGCGCGACATCCTCGGCGTCACCGGCCCGAAGTACGGCTGCGGCATCAACGTCTGCAAGGCCTGTACGTCGCACATCAACGGCAAGGCGTTCAACCCGTGCTCGGTGCGCGTCGCCGACATCGGCGCCGACGACGAGATCACCACCATCGAGGGCCTCGCCGACACCGCGCCGGGCGACGGCCTGCACCCGATGCAGGAGGCCTGGCTCGAGCACGACGTCGCCCAGTGCGGCTACTGCCAGCCCGGCCAGATCATGACCGCGGTCGCCCTCGTCAACAAGGTCCGCAAGGAGGGCCGAGCCATCACCGAGGCCGACCTCGACACGATCCGCAACGTCTGCCGCTGCGGGACGTACTCCCGGATCCGGGAGGCCATCAAGACCGGACAGGACGCGATGGCCCGGGGTCTCTAGCCCCGGTCAGTCTTCGGAGAGCTCCTGCTCGATCCGCTCGACCTTCGCGGTGAGCTGGCCGGTGTAGCCGGGCCGGATGTCGGCCTTGAGCACCAGCCCGACCCGCGGGGAGACGGCGGCGACCGCGTCGACGCACTGCTTGATGACACCCATGACCTCGTCCCACTCACCTTCCAGGTTGGTGAACATGGCGTTGGTCTCGTTGGGCAGTCCGGACTCGCGGACGATGCGGATCGCCTCCGCGACAGACGCGGCCACCGAACCATCGGGGTCGTCGGTGGTCGTGGGGGCGATCGAGAAGGCGACGAGCATGTCGAAACACTATCCAAACGTTTCGGCGACCTGCATATAGTGGCGCCGCCGGGGGCCGAAGGCGCACCGCCGGCGGGAAGGAAGGCGATGAGTGAGGGACTCGACCGGCTCGCTGCCACGCTGGGCGTGCCGGCCACGCGGCTCGCGCCGCTGGAGGCGTACGACGACCAGCAGCTGGGCCGGTTCAACGATCTGGTCCAGGGCGCGATGACCGCGGAGGACAAGGCGTTCGACACCTCCCTCGACGAGGCGCTCAAGCTGGTGCCGAAGATGCTGCGCGGGGTCGTCCAGAAGATGCTCGGAGGTAGCCGATGACCGCCCTGACCAGCGCCCTGGAGATCACCAAGCTCGCCCACGAGATGCACGTGGACGAGTCCGAGCTCGCCTTCCTCGCGACCACCTCCCCCGATGACATCCGCGACCTGCGCGGGATCGTCTCGCACGCGATGTTCAGCCGTCACGAGTCCCGGGTGAAGGGGCTGGCCGCGGTCAGCAAGAAGCTCCCCGCAGCCGTCACCGCGAAGATCACCGAGATCGCGATGGGTCCCATGCTCAGCGCCCGGGTCGCAGCGGTCATGGACCCGGCCGACGCCGCGAAGCTCGCCGGCCACCTGAAGCCGGAGTTCCTCGCCGAGCTCTCCGTCCACCTCGACCCGAGCCGGGTCGAGGGCATCATCGCCAAGCTCGACAGCGCCCTCGTCGTCGAGGTCGGCCGCCGCCTGCTCGCCGAGGGACATCTGCTCACCCTGGCCAGGTTCACCGGCGTCGTACGCCCCGAGACGTCGCTCGAGGTCGTCGACGGCGCCTCCGGCGCCGAGATCCTCCAGCTCGCGCTCTTCATCGACGAGCCCGCCGTGGTCGACCCGATCCTCGCCGGGCTCTCCGATGAGACCGTCGCGGAGATCGCTGCCGCCACGGCCGAGCACGGCGAGGCCGCCGATGCCCTTCTCGCCGCGCTCCATGAGGACAGTCGCGCCAGGATCGCCTCACTGACCTGAGGCCGAGACGTCACCCGCGTCAGTCGAGACGTCGCCCGCGTCAGTCGAGTCGGCACACCGCTGCCACCTCGACCGACGTACGTGACGTCTCGGGCGACCTGGCTGACGGCTCGGCAGGATGGGGAACGGCCCGCCACCCACTCGGGGTGACGGGCCGTTCGTCAGGTCAGACTCAGGCGTTGACCAGGCTGCGCAGGACGTACTGCAGGATGCCGCCGTTGCGGTAGTAGTTGGCCTCACCGGGGGTGTCGATACGGACGACCGCGTCGAACTCGACGCCCGTGTCGGTGGTGACCTTGACCGTCTTCGGGGTGACACCCTCGTTGAGCGCGGTGATGCCGGAGATCGAGAAGGTCTCCTCACCGGTCAGGCCGAGGCTGTCGGCGTTCTGGCCCGCGGGGAACTGCAGCGGGATGACGCCCATGCCGATGAGGTTGGAGCGGTGGATGCGCTCGAACGACTCGGTGATGACCGCCTTGACGCCCAGCAGCGAGGTGCCCTTGGCGGCCCAGTCGCGAGACGAGCCCGAGCCGTACTCCTTGCCACCGAGGACGACCAGCGGGGTGCCGGCCGCGGCGTAGTTCTGCGCCGCGTCGTAGATGAAGCTGACCGGAGCGTCGGGCTGGGTGAAGTCGCGGGTGTAACCACCCTCGGTGCCCGGGGCGACCTGGTTCTTGATCCGGATGTTGGCGAAGGTGCCGCGGATCATGATCTCGTGGTTGCCTCGGCGCGAGCCGTAGGAGTTGAAGTCCCGCTGCTCGACACCGTGCTCGTTGAGGTACTTGCCGGCCGGCGAGTCCTTCTTGATGTTGCCCGCGGGGCTGATGTGGTCGGTGGTGACCGAGTCGCCCAGCTTCAGCAGCACGCGCGCGCCCTCGATGTCGGTGACCGGCGCCGGGGTCTTCGCCATGCCCTCGAAGTAGGGAGCCTTGCGGACGTAGGTCGACTCCTCGTCCCAGGTGAAGGTGTCACCGGTCGGGGTCGGCAGGTTCTGCCAGCGCTCGTCGCCCGCGAAGACGTCGGAGTAGTCCTTGGTGAACATGTCCGAGGAGATCGCGGTGGCGATGGTCTCCTCGACCTCGGCCGGGGTCGGCCAGATGTCCTTGAGGAAGACGTCGTTGCCGTCCTGGTCCTGACCCAGCGGGTCCTCGAACAGGTTCAGGTTCATGTTGCCGGCCAGGGCGTAGGCGATGACCAGCGGCGGCGACGCGAGGTAGTTCATCTTCACGTCGGGGTTGATGCGACCCTCGAAGTTGCGGTTGCCGGAGAGGACCGAGACGACGGCGAGGTCGTGCTCGTTCACCGCGGCGGAGACCTCGGGGATGATCGGGCCCGAGTTGCCGATGCAGGTCACGCAGCCGTAGCCGACCAGGTTGAAGCCGACCTTCTCCAGGTAGGGCGTGAGGCCCGACTTGTCGTAGTAGTCGGTGACGACCTTCGAGCCCGGCGCGAGGGTGGTCTTGACCCACGGCTTGCGGGTCAGGCCCTTCTCGACGGCCTTCTTGGCCAGCAGCGCCGCGCCGATCATGACCGACGGGTTGGAGGTGTTGGTGCAGGAGGTGATCGAGGCGATCGTGACCGCGCCGTTCTCCAGCTCGAACTGCTGACCGTCGGCCAGGGTGACCGGGATCTTCGCGTCGGTCGCCTTGGAGGTGTACGTCGGCAGGTGACCCTCGAAGGAGGTCTTGGCGTCGGTGAGCGAGACGCGGTCCTGCGGGCGCTTCGGGCCGGCGATCGAGGGGACGACCGTGGAGAGGTCGAGCTCGAGCTTCTCCGAGAAGCGCGGCTCGGCGGCCGGGTCGTGCCAGAGGCCCTGCTCCTTGGCGTACTTCTCCACCAGCGCCAGCTGCTCCTCGGAGCGGCCGGTGAGCTTGAGGTAGTTGATGGTCTCCTCGTCGACCGGGAAGATCGCGATGGTGGAGCCGAACTCCGGGCTCATGTTGCCGATGGTGGCGCGGTTGGCCAGCGGCAGCGCGGTGACGCCGTCGCCGTAGAACTCGACGAACTTGCCGACCACACCGTGCTTGCGCAGCATCTCGGTGATGGTGAGCACCAGGTCGGTCGCGGTCGAGCCCTCGGGCAGGTCGCCGTTGAGCTTGAAGCCGACCACGCGCGGGATCAGCATGGAGACCGGCTGGCCGAGCAGCGCGGCCTCGGCCTCGATGCCGCCGACGCCGAAGCCGAGGACGCCCAGGCCGTTGACCATGGTGGTGTGGGAGTCGGTGCCGACGCAGGTGTCGGGGTAGGCCTGCAGCTCGCCGTCGACCTCACGGGTGAAGACGGTGCGGGCCAGGTGCTCGATGTTGACCTGGTGGACGATGCCGGTGCCCGGCGGGACGACCTTGAAGTCCTCGAACGCGGTCTGACCCCAGCGCAGGAACTGGTAGCGCTCGCGGTTGCGCTCGTACTCGATCTCGACGTTGCGCTCGAAGGCCTCCGGGGTGCCGAAGACCTCGGCGATCACGGAGTGGTCGATGACCATCTCGGCGGGCGAGAGCGGGTTGATCTTGGTCGGGTCGCCACCGAGCTCGGCCGCGGCCTCGCGCAGGGTGGCCAGGTCGACGATGCAGGGCACGCCGGTGAAGTCCTGCATGATCACGCGCGCCGGCGTGTACTGGATCTCCTTGTCGGGCTCGGCGGTCTCGTCCCAGCCCGCCAGCGCCTTGATGTCCTCGGCGGTGATGTTCGCGCCGTCCTCGGTGCGCAGGAGGTTCTCCAGCAGCACCTTCAGCGAGAAGGGCAGCGACGCGACGTCGAGGCCCTCACCCTTGACCGCATCCAGGCGGAAGATCTCGTAGGACTTACCGTCCACGTCCAGGGTGCTCTTGGCACCGAAGCTGTCCTTGCTGGCCAACGCGTTCATCTCCTTGCTCGCGTCTACAGACGTACGAATTCAAGTCTTTGAGGCCCATCCTGCCCCGGCCACCCGGGCCGGGAAAACAAAGGCTCACCTAACCTTTTACGACGGGCGTCCCGTCGATCTCTTGATATCAAGATACATGATGTCGAACGACATTTCGAATCACCACGGCGCGCCGTGTTGTGACCACCGCCGCTGACAGCGATCCTCGGATGCTCCATGATTGGCCCGACCCCGATGAACTGAGGAGAGCCTTGAGCACCCTGATCGCCGTCGTGGCGCTGGTGATCGCCGTGGCCGCCGCCGCTGTCGCATGGCGCCTGCGGCGCGCCAACAAGGCGCTGCGTGCCGAGACCATCGGTCTGCTGTGGCGGCTGGAGCAGGCCGACATCTCGGCCCCGCGCACCGCCTACGCCGAGCTTCCGCCCGAGGACCGGCTGCTGAGCATCCGCATCCTCAACCCGCTCGAGCTGGCCTCCGCCCAGACCAAGGCAGCGACGATGCTGCACAAGGTGCGGCCGGCGCTGCTCTCGAAGATGGTCTACGACCAGGCCGCCGAGTCGCTGCGCGAGCGGCTCGCCGACGAGGGCGTCGTGGCGGAGGTCAAGGTCCATGCTGGCCGCTAGCCTCGCCCTTCTCGGCGTGCTCGGCGCCGGTGTCGTCGTCGCTCGCGCCTTCCTGGAGCAGCGTCGTCTGGAGCAGGCCCTGGAGGACGTACGCCTCGCGGACCTGAAGGCGCGCACCTCGCTCGCCGAGGCCGAACGCGCCGCCGACTGGCTCAGCCCCATCACCGACCCGATCACCGCACCGTTCGCGGAGGCGACCCGGTCGGTGGCCGGTGCGCTGGCTCGGGTGGTGCCCTACTCCGGGCGCCGTACGCCGCGGGTGCTCAACGCGATGCCGGCCACGACCACCGGCGAGCTGCTCGGCACGCTCGGCCCGCACCTGGACGAGGCCGTCCTGGACCGCCGGCAGCTGATCACCGATCTCTCCGACGACCCCACGATGGCGATGCAGGTCGTCCGCGACGTCTAACGGCTCATCTCGAGCCATTCGCTGGGCGACATCCCGTACGTGGCCCGAAATCGTCGCCCGAAATGGGAGAGGCTCTTGAAACCCCAGCGATGCGCGACGCCGGCGACCGAGACACCCGTGATGGAGGCGCGGGCAAGCTCTTCGTGCGCCCTGCCGAGCCGTTGACGGATGATCCACTGCTCGAGGTGCATACCGGAACGCGCGCACACCTTGTAGAGCTGCCGGACGGAGACGTGGTGGTCCGCCGCGATGCGCGAGGCATCGAGGTCGGCCTCCCCCAGATGCTGGGAGACGTACGCCTTCACGCTCATCAACAACGCGTCCTCGTGCTCCTCACGACCCAGCTCGTCGCCGACCGCACTGGCCAGCAGGGCCCGCGTGAGAGCGACCGTCGATGTCCCCAAGGAGGTCGCGGCGGCGGCGTTGAGATCGTCCGCCACGCGGCGTACACCGGAGAGATGGTGCCAGAACAGCGGCGCCAACGGACTGGTGCCGATGAGCCTGAGGGCGGGCGCGACCATGCCCTCAGGCATACCGAGCAGACGCAGCGGGACCTTGACCGTCAACGTACGGGTGTCGGTCACATGGTGGAGATACGGCTCGGTGACGAGCGTGGCCCAGATACCAGCGGGCGCGACCGAGATGTCGTGACCGAGATGCTGATGCATGCCGCGACCCTCCAGACCGCACGTCACGAGCACCGCGTCCTCCTCGGGGGCCGGGCTCCGTCGTGAACGACGCAGCGTGTGGGCCGAGCAGCGGGTGTCGAAGACGGTCACCCCGCCTACGTCCCACACGTCCATGGCCATGTGGAGGCGCTCGCCGGCGCGGTCGGGAGTCATGAACGTCGCGGACGCGGCGCTGGTGATGGTCTCGGTGATCGCCGAGCGTCGCTCGCGCACCGGCACTGAGGCACTGTCGAAGACGAGCATGACAGCCTTCCGGAGGTGGGGACGTGCTGACGGGAGCCCGAGGTGCCCGACGTGACGACGATATCCCGGAATCCGCGTCCCTGGGTGCACAGCGCATGCCCCTACGCGCCCTCCGTGGCCGCGACCGGCGCGTAGGGCGGCCGCCGGCGCCACGATCGAGGTCAGGCACCGATCGGGTGGTGTCGACGCAACGCATCCGACCCAAGGAGCATCCGATGTCACGACCTCACTTCTCACCCAGGCCGGCCCGTGCAGCGGTGCTGGCACCGATCCTCGTCCTGCTGACTGCTCTCCTGACCGGCGCGACCCAGCCCTCGGTGGCCGGCACGGCTCTCCCGGCGGGAACATCGGCGGCCAAGCCGACCGTCGTCCTCGTCCACGGCGCCTTCGCCGACGCGTCGGGCTGGAACGACGTCGCGGCCAGCCTGGCCGCGAAGGGATACCCCGTGGTGGCGCCGCCCAACCCGCTGCGCGGGCTGACCTCCGACACCGCCTACCTGGAGACGTTCCTCTCCACCATCTCGGGACCGATCGTCCTGGTCGGCCACTCCTACGGCGGCGCCGTGATCACCAACGCAGCCACCGGCGACCCGGACGTCAAGGCGCTCGTCTACGTCGCGGCGTACGCCCTGGACGAGGGCGAGAACGTCGCCGCGGCCAACGAGCTCGGCGGCGGGCACTCCGACCTGCTCGAGCACATCGTCGTACGTCCCTACCCGGGCGCCCCCGAGGGCGACGGAGACGTCTACGTCGACCCCGCGGCGTTCCGCTCGATCTTCGCCCATGACCTTCCGCGCGCGCAGACCGTAGCGATGGCCGCCGGGCAGCGGCCCGCGACCTTCGGAGCGCTGGTCACGCCGTCGGCCGAGCCCGCCTGGCGGACGGTGCCGTCCTGGTACCTCATCGCCGGCGACGACCACCTCATCCCGCCGCTCGCCCAGGCGGCGATGGCCGAGCGCGCCGGCGCTCGCACCCGCACCGTGGACAGCTCGCACGTCGCGATGATGAGCCACCCTCGGGCCACGACCGAGATGATCCTCCAGGCCGCCTACGCCACCAGCCGGTCCGGCCGGCCATGAGCACCGTGATGAACGCGATCATCACCGACGACGGCACCGAGATCCACTACCGCGACTGGGGCAGCGGCAGGCCCGTCGTGCTGTCGCACGGGTGGCCGCTCAACGCCGACAGCTGGGAGTCGCAGCAGCTGTTCCTGGCCGAGCACGGCTACCGGGCGATCGCCCACGACCGGCGCGGCCATGGCCGCTCGACCCAGACGTGGGAGGGCAACGACATGGACACCTACGCCGACGACCTGGACTGCCTGATCTCGACCCTCGATCTGCGCGAGGTGACCCTGGTCGGCTTCTCCACCGGAGGTGGCGAGGTGGTCCGCTACCTGGCCCGGCACGGATCCGCCCGGGTGCGCCAGCTCGTCCTGGTCTCGGCCGTGCCGCCCTTCATGCTCCGTACGCCCGACAATCCCGAGGGCCTACCGGCGGATGGCTTCGACGCGCTGCGCGCCGGCTCGCGGGCCGACCGCTCCCAGCTCTACCGGGACCTCGCCGACGGCCCGTTCTTCGGCAACAACCGCGCGGGCGCGACCGTCTCCCAGGGCGTACGCGACTCGTTCTGGCTCCAGGGGCTTCAGGCGGGCGCGCGGAACGCCTACGAGTGCATCGCGGCGTTCTCGGCGACCGACTTCCGCGACGACCTGACGGGGCTCGACGTACCGACCCTGGTCATCCACGGCGACGACGACCAGGTCGTCCCGCTCGCCGTGGGTGGCGCCCGGTCGGCCGAGCTGGTCGACGGCGCCGAGCTGGTCGTCTACCCCGGCGCCCCGCACGGCATCACCGACACCCACAAGGAGCAGCTCAGCGCCGACCTGCTCCGGTTCCTCGACTCATCACCGACATCGCTCGACAGACAAGGAGCACACCATGCCTGACCGCCCGAACACCGCCCCCGACACCGTCGTCCTCGTGCACGGACTGTGGATGACTCCACGCAGCTGGGAGGGGTGGGTGGCGCACTACGAGGCCAAGGGCCTCACCGTGGTCGCCCCCGCCTACCCCGGCTTCGAGATCGAGGTCGAGGCCCTGCGCGAGAACCCCGACATCATCGCGAACCTGACCGTGACCGAGACGGTCGACCACCTCGCGAAGGTCATCGAGTCGCTCTCCGCGCCGCCGATCATCATGGGTCACTCCTTCGGTGGAACCCTGACGCAACTGCTGCTCGCACGCGGGCTCGGCGCCGCCGGGGTCGTCGTGGACTCGGCACCCACCGAGGGCGTACGGGTCAACCCGATCTCGCAGGCCCGCTCGCTGTTCCCGGCCCTGAAGAACCCCGCCAACCGGCACAAGGCGGTCGCGTTCACACCCGAGGAGTTTCACTACGCCTTCACCAACACGCTCACCGAGGAGGACTCGCTCGCGGCCTGGGAGCGCTACGCGATCGCAGCTCCCGGCAACTGGGTGTGGGAGTACGGCCTGTTCGCCAATTTCAAGCCGGGCCACCAGGACACCTGGGTCGACTACAGCGCCGACCGGGCACCGCTGCTGTTCATCGCCGGGGAGAAGGACCACATCATGCCGCCGTCGGTGAACAGGTCGAACGCCAAGCACTACGCCAAGTCGCCCGCGCTCACCGACTACCACGAGTTCCCGGGCCGCGATCACTGGATCTGTGCCGCTCCAGGGTGGGAGGAGGTGGCCGACCACGCCCTGGACTGGGCACTCCGGAACGCGTCGCCGGTGACGGGCGCCGTCACGAGCTGAGGCCGGCCAGCCTCTCGCGCAGGCGGTCCCGCTCGTCGTCGGTGAGCGGGACCGCGAGCTCCTCGAGGTAGGCCATCACCTCGTCGAGCCCGATCTCGCGGTGCTCGGTCTCCTCGCCCTGGCGACGGATGGTGACGGTGTTGTGGGTCAGGCTGAGGTGTCGGTCCTCGAGGAGCTTGGTGGCGATCATGCGGTGACGGAAGTGCACCGTCGGGTGGGTGCTGGTGTAGTGGTGGCCGAGCGCGACGTCGCTGGGCACGACCAGCGCCTCGTCGTGGGTGTGCATGAGCTCCCAGCCGTCGTCCTTGGCGCGCTCCAGCGCCCAGCCGTGCTCGCCCCACCGCACCCGGTGGCTGATGCCCCGGACCTCGTCCACCGCGCCGTCGACCATCGGGATCGGGCGCCAGACGCTCAGCCCGAACCCGGGATCGGCCAGCAGCCGCTCGCCGTCGAGATCGATGACGACCACCAGATGCGTACGCCCCGCCGCGGTCGGGTCGGCGCCCACCCGCGCCAGCCGCCGCTCGACGGCGAAGCCCAGCCGGTCCAGCACCGCCGCGAACAGCGTGCCGTGCTCGAAGCAGTAGCCACCTCTCCCCCGGCCCACGAACTTCCCCTGCACGTCGGGCAGGTCGACCCCGGGATGCTGGTCGAGCAGCACGTCGATGTTCTCGAAGGTGAAGGTACGCAGGCGGGCGTCGTAGATCTCCTCCAGCGCCTCCCGCGACGGGCCGGGCGGCTCGGGCACCCGATCCGCTCCAGGTACGCCGTCAGGTCGAGCCGGTCGGTCCCCCACAGGTCATCGCTCACGGGAGCATCTCAACGCCGATGGGCGAGACGCGCAACCGATATCAGCTGAGCTGTCGGGTTCGACCGGATTCACGGTCCCGGCTCATTGTCGACCCCTCGGTGCGGGGCCAGGTCCAGGCGTACCGCACGATGAGGGCGAGAAGGGACAGCTCCAGCACGATGCCGAGACCGTAGAAGTAGAACCAGGACGCGCCCACGATGTTGAAGACGGTGACGGGCACGTACACCGAGGCCACGACGAGGTTCGTGATGCGGTTCGCGCGGGCGGGCAGCGTCATCGACAGCACGACCATGAGGATCGGGATGGACACGAGGGTCAGCGCCGCCGTCGAGAAGGTCTGGGAGAGGTCGAACTCGAAGACCCTGCCGTCGAGGATGTCTTCGACGACGCCGGGCGTGAAGAAGTTGAGGATGTCCACGTAGGCGTAGAGGAACACGAAGCTCGTCCATGTTGCGGCGAGCTTGGCTCTCACCGGCATCGGCTGGTCATCCAGCGTCGAGATGGTGGGTCGATGTGCTCTCATCAGGGCTCCTTGTCGTGGTGAGGATCGGTACGTCCACGATCGCCGAGCCCGGCGGCGGGCGCCTCGGCCCGGAGGCCGGAGTTCACCTGGCCGATGGGATGAACTCGCTCTCGTTCTTTCGGCGGGTACGCCGAGGCGCGTTGATCTCCAAGGCTGGAGCCGTGGTCAGTTTCCGGCGCTCCAGCTGGCGCGAACCGCGGACTGCTCTGGCGACGCGGCCGCCCCCGGAAGGTCGCCCTGGTCGGGTGAGGCGTCGAGATCCCGATGTGCGCCTACGACTCCAGACGTGTGCGAGCCGACTGGGGGACACGCCAGGCAGCGCCTCGAACGGTCGGATGCCCAGCCTCGAGGGTCACCCTCCGTGCCGCTCCAGAAGTGCGACCGCCTCGACGTGATGCGTCATCGGGAAGGCCTTGATGCTGGCGAGCGTGAGCGCAATCCTTTGCGGTTGCCTGCTTTCTTGCGCCAAGACGATCCGCTGAGCTGCGGCGATGCCGTCTTGTGTGTCCGCCGGCGCCAGCACACGATTGCGGCCCTCTGCGAACCAAAGCGAGCCCAATCCGAGCCTCGTTGATTTCTTCGTGATCCCAGAAGCAAGGTGTTCTGGTCGCCGGTTCCGCCATGACTGATTCCCCTGTCGTGGGTATGTGCCGGGGAAACTGTCACCGTGCATGGCTGCCGTCGCCCGAACTCCGGTCAGGGCGTGCCGGCTCCAGGCACCGCCACCTTGGTGGCGAGCAGGACCGACATTCGTGACGTGCCCAGGTCGAAGGTGCGGTGGCCAGCAGCACAGGTACAGGGTGCTGCGGTCCGGCTCGCCGAGGGCCACCGCATAGACCCTCAACTCGACGGTGTCGACGACGCCCACGATCTCACCACCCTGCCGCGCCCACGACGCCGTGGCCATTGGCGTCGGACAGCCACAACATCCCTTGCGCGCCCATCGGAGCCCCGCCAGGAGCTTCATGGGACACGTAGGCACATCGGATCCGGAATGGCGATCCTCCTGCGTGGCCGATGTCGAAACCTAAGGACTCCTGGGCGCATGACAACGGCACGAGTCTGGTCGGTCAGCGTCCGACGTCGAGAAGCACCTGCGCAAATCGTGACCTCGGAAGGCTCCGCGCTTCAACACCCGCGCGCGCCGCGCGCGACATCTCGAGCCGCCCGCGGACGTTCGCGGACTTCCACGGGCACGGCGACGTAGTCTCCGCACCCGGTCCGGGGGTCCGACTCTGATCGAGCGTCATTGCGGCCGGACTACTGGGGCGGCGTGCCGCCTGCGCAATCAGGCGGACTCAGGGTCTCATCGATATGACTGCCCACAGCACCGAGGCAGACAGGATCCAGCCGACCACCAGGCAGGTGACCGCACCCCGTTTGATCACGGCGGCCCGCGTGGCGCGTTCCTCGTCGCTGTCGCCGGGACGCAGGGCGGGGACGTACGAGGTCCCCCAGGTGCCGACGACGATCGCAATCACTGCGATCGTGGTCTGGATCGCCAAGGCGACGACGCTGAGCTGCCCGCTCACTGCTGGCCTCCGACTGGTGAGCACAGGTCCTTCTGGTCCTCGGACCAGCTCGCAACCCCATTCGGGATCGAGTAGACGTTGGCCGGCTCGTACTTCTCGGCATACCGGATCTGGTCGGCCTTCATCTGCTTGCGCAGGTAGGAGCGCCACGCCGCCGACTCGGCCTCGATGGCCAACTGCTGCGTCAGCGCCGCCGCGACCTGCTCGTACGCCACCGCGTGGGCGGGCTCGACGGCCTCGACCTTGCCGACGTTCCACCCGGACCTGGTGCGCACCGGGCCGAACAGCTTTCCGGTGCCGGCGGCGAAGGCCTGCTTGCCGTAGTCGGCTTCGAGCTGGTCCTTGGCGACGTCACCGATCAGGCCACCGTTCGCCGCGGTGCTGGTGTCGGCGCTCATCGTCTTCGCGACCGTCGCGAAGTCGGCACCCTGGTCGAGCTCGGCGCGAGCCGAGGCGGCCTCAACCTGGGTCGAGACCACGATGTTGCGTAAGCGGCGGGTCTCGGCGACCGACATCGTGCACTTGCGCTCGGTGAATGCTGCCTTGACCTCGGCGTCGGTCGGTTCGTCGACCTTCGAGGTGATCTTGTCCTGCAACCGGGAGTCGACCAGCCGTCGTCGTAGCTCGTCCTCGACCGCGGCTTTGGAGGTGCCGGCGTTGGCGAGGGCGGTGGTGAACTGCTGACCGGCGTCGGGCGCGCCATCGTAGAGAGCGTTGAGGTAGTCGCTGAGTGCCTTCGAGACCTCGGCCTGCGAGGCGCTCACCCCCTCCTTCGTCGCAGCCAGATCGATCACTCTCGTCATCACGGCCGCCTGTGCGGCCGCCTTCCAGAAGGACCGCAGGTCCTTGCCGCCCGACGGCTTCTCCAAGCCGTAGAGCGCGCCGAGGGTGTCGACCTGCTCGTTCAGGTCCTCGGTCGTGATCTGCTCCCCTCTCACTTCGGCGACGACGCCGTCCGGCAAAGCACGCTCTCGTTGGACCAGCCAGACCGTGCCTACGGCAGCGGCCGCGAGCGCGAGCGCCACCAAGAACACCAGAGCCGGTCGTCGGCGGGCCCGAGCGGTCCAGTCGCCCAGCTGCTCACGGAGCAGGTCGCGTTTACTCCGCTCCGGCTTCTCCTGCTTGATCTCAAGCAGTGTCATACCAGGCTCCCATCCATCGCTTCTCGGGTCTCGGAGGGTTCAGTGATGGTGACGGACTCCGCCTCCGCACGCGGGTCCATCGGTGCCCGCACCGTCGCGACGACCACGACCCACGAGCACAGCATCGCCAGCCCGACGCCCCCGGCAAGCATCAGTCCGAACTCGCGTACGACCGCGAGGCCGGAGGCGAGGAGTACCGCATAGCCGAGCGCCGAGGTGATCGCTGCGAGCACCACCGCTCTGCGTAGAGAGGAGCTGCTGCGTACGCTCTCAGCGAGCATCACCGTGAACTCGCAGCCGACCGCCGCGGTCAGCGCACCCAGGGCCCCGGTGACCGGGTTCAGACCGATGCCGGCCACCGCGACGAGGAAGAACCCGGTGCCTGTGGCGAGCGTCGCCGCTAGGGCACCACGGAGGGCATCCGTGCGGCGGCGCAGTCCGATCAACAGCACCGCGCCGGCGGCGGCGATGCCGAGGATGTTGGCGCGGTAGCGGTCGTCGCTGACGAGCTGCTCGGCCTGCACCATCACGACCGGCAGCCCGGCGACGCGCACCTGGTAGCCCTCCGGCTGCTCCGGGAGCGAGGCACGCAGGTCATCGATCGACCGACCCGCGCTCTCCAGGTCGTGCGTCTTGACGCCGTACACCATCGCGGAGGTCGATCGGTCTGGCGAGATCACCGCGCGGGTGAGGTATCCCGGAAGCAGCCGGTACGCAGCGTCGATCTCCTCTGCGCTCGGATCGGTGCCGAGGAACGCCAGCAGCGCCGGCGGCGAGACGACTGAGCGGAGGTCGTCGCCGTGCTGCTCGATGACCCGGGCGTATGCCGTCTGCATCCAGCCCAGGCCGCTCGGCGACAGCGTGTCGCTGCCGTTGAGCTCGACGGTGACCTCTCCGGACATGTCGAGCGCGTTCTCCACCCGATGCGCGTCGTCGAGCGCCGGCAGCCCGGCGGCGAAGTGGTTGACGTCCGACCGAAGGGGGAGCTGGCCGAGCTGGAACCAGCCGCCGATACCGACCAGACCCAGGACAAGAAGCCCCGCGGCAGCTACCCGAGACGCCCTCCGCGAGGGCCGCCAACGAGCCGTGTCCGTGGTGTTCTCCGCCTCCTGGAGCCAGCCGCGCGCCAGCCATGCGACCGCTCCGGAGAACAGGATGCCCAGGCCGAGCAACAGCCCTAGGTCGGCGATGATCGGCAGCGGCGAGAGCGCAAGCGTGGCGACACTCACCGCCGATGCGCACACGACCGTGACGAACGTACGCGGCCGAGCCGATCTCATCAGATAGGTCGGGTAGTAGCACCCGATTCCGAGCAGGACCGACGAGAAGGCGAGCACGGCGACGGTGACCGGTCGGCCGAGCCAGCCGAGCGCGGAGACGGCGAGGAGGACGGCGACCAGTGTGGTCGCCACCGGCAGCAGTCTGCGGCTGCGGCGGATCCAGCCGGCTGCCCAGAACGCCAGGCACACCGCACCCACCGCGAGCCCGCCGAGCAACGGCATGTCGTGCACGGCCCTGTCCGAGAGCGCGGAGACCAGCACGGAGCTGCCGGATACGGTCGTCCGCAGATCGCCCTTGCCCTTCCCGGAGGAGACCTTGGCGTCCAGATCGGAGGAGCCGACGGCGTCCTGGATCTGGGAGATGAGGTGCGACATCTCGCGGGCGTTCAGCGATGAGTCGGGACGTACCAGGATCGCGAGCGTACGTTCATCCGGCACTACCAGCTTCCACGATCCGCGGGGCAGGCCGCTGTCGTCGAATACCACCTGCTTGACGAACTTCTCGTTGCCGAGCGTCGGCAGTCCGGCCGGCAGGCCCCGCACCAGCAGCGGACCGTAGCGGCTGTCGAACTTCGCCTTCACCTTCTCCGCAGCCGCCTCGGGCGAGCGACCGGCATTCTCCGCGTCGATCTGCGCCTTTGCAACCTCGGCGTCGCGCCGACCGATCAGCTCCAGCAGCAGGTCCTGGGCACGCCCAGCGACCTGGTTGAGGAGCGTTCCTGGGCCATAGAGCGATGCGACACCATCGAGCTTGGCGAGCTCACCCTCCAGCTCGACCTCTGAGCGCAGAGCCTTGGGCGAGAGCAGGCTCGTCGAGCCGCGCGTCTCCAGCAGCACCACGATCGGGTCGCCTCCGAACTCCTTCGCGACGGCGTGATAGTCGGTGAGGCTCTGGTCGTGGGCGGGCAGGAAGCTCTCCAGGTCGGTGCTGACCTCGACTCGGGCGAGCCCGAGCCCTGCCAGCACTGCGATCACGACACCCGCGAGAGCGACGAGGCCGCTGTGTACGCGTCTAGTGGACTGTTCAGCCATCAGCGCTCACGTTTCACCTTGACGTACGGGCGCGGGTCGGGTCCGGGGTCGGCCAGGGAGCCGGGCGCCGGCAGCGGGTTGAACTTGTCGAGCGGGCCGACGTTGGTGTTGAGCGGCAGCCCCTTGACGGTCATCTCGTTGAAGATGGCCATGACGCGGAAGGCGCGGCCGTTGGCGTCTCCGGTCGCAAGGGCCTGGGCGAAGTTGGTGAACCAGGCCGCCAGATCGCGACCGTACGGCTCGAGGTAGCCCAGCGACGGGTTGAGGTCGGAGAGCACGACCGATGCCGGCGGCAGCAGCGTGTCAACCCGGTCCGCCGTCGTCGGCAGCTTCGTCAACGTGGCGGGAGCCCGGGTGAGGGTCTTGTCCAGCGACGGCAGCAGGCCGCGCAGGCTGGTGGTGGTCGCGGGCAATTCCTCGAGCGCCGCGTTCAGGTCGGGCGCAGAGGCGTCGAGGTTCTTGGCGACGGGATCGAGATGTGTCGCCAGCTCCTCGAGCTTCCCGGAGCTCGTACGCGCCGAATCGAGCGCCCCCGGGAACGCCTGCATCGCGGCGCTGACGTCATCCTGCTGTCCGGCGGTGACCTGCGCGATCGTGTTCGAGTCGTCGACCAGCGAGCTGACCTGTGCCCGGCGCTCGGCGAGCGCTGCGAGCACCTGCGTGCTCGACCGAGTCAGCCGCGTCAGGTCCGCGGACTGCGCGTTCAGCGCGTCCAATGCAGTACGCCCATCGCGGCCGACGTCGCCGAGGCCGCTCATCCCGGCGGAGATGTCTGCCTGACGGTCGACGGTGGCCAGGCCGGCCGACTTCAGCACCGACTGCAGCTGCGCACGGGTCGGCTCGTCGAGGGACGCCAGCACCTCGTTCAGCTTCACCGCGGGGGTCGCCGCCGAGAGCGGGAAGACCGTGCCGGCAGGCACCTTCGCGCCTTTGCCGTCCTCGATCGAGACATAGCTCTCCTCCACAAGGCTCTTCGCCTGGATGGAGAAGGTGGCGCCTCGGTGCAGTGGCGCGATGTCCTCGTCGAGCTGGATCAGCAGCTTCGGGTGCTCACCGGCGACGCTGACGTCACGGACCTTGCCAACTTTGACGCCGGCGATCATCACGTCGGCGAAGTAGACCGTGTTGTCGACCTTCTCCACGGTCGCGGTCACCTGGTAGCCGTCGGAGGTCACCAGCGGGAGCTTGCCGCCGGAGTGCACCCACATGAAACTGAAGATGAGCAGACACAGCGCGACGAAGGCACCGACCGCGACGAAACGTACGCGACCGCTGACGCCGCCCTCTGACTCAGGGAGCTTGATCTCGCTCAATGCCGTGGTGGTCATCGCTCAGTCCTTCGGTCCGGTGGTGTCTGGGGTGAGCTCCTTGAGGAGGCCGGTCGGCGCCGTCGTGGTGTTGACCTCGAGGAGACCTCGCAGGATCCCGCCGCTGCCGTCACGCAGGCTGGTCAGAGACCGGGTGTTGACGAAGAACGCCCCCAGGTCCGGCAGATAGGAGACGAGCTCGGCGGTGACTGGGTCCAGCCGCCCTGTCGTCCTCTGCAGCTCAGGCAGCGCTACTTGGAGCTGCCCGACGAACGGACGCAGGTCGGCGACGACAGGTCGGGCCTCGTGGATCGTCGGCTTGGCCGCCTTCAGCGTCGAGTCCAGCGACTTGGAGGTCTCAGAGACCTTCTTCAACGCCTCGGGGAGCGTCGAGGAGGCGCTTTGCAGGTCCTTCAGCGTCGGGTTGAGGGTGTCGGTGAGCTCCGAGACCGACGCTGTGGTCCCTTCCAGCTGCTTGACCACACCGGGCAGCTCGTCGAGCGACTTGTCCAGAGCTCCGGAATTGTCGCCGACCGCGTCGAGGGTCGACTGCAGCTCGGCGGCCAGTGCCACCAGGCGCTGATCGTTGCCGCCGACCGCCTCGGAGATCTGCGTGATCGCCGAGACCAGCCGACGCAGAGCCTCGCGGCGCTGGTCCAGCTCGGCGACCACCGGCTGGAGCTGGCTGACGACCACGTCCGTCTTGTCGACTCCCCTACCGAGGCTGGTGGGAGCGCTCGCCAGTGCGTCGTCGGACTCGCCGAGCAGCGCCGTCAACGCCGAACGGGCGTCGTCGTCGAGGCTGCCCAGCACCTCGTCGACCTGGATCGGGCGCCGGGTGTTGGCCTGCGGAAAGGTGTGACCCGAGGAAACGAGCTCGGCCGGAGGACCGCCCGGATCGATGGTCACGTACATCTCGTTGAGCGCACTCTTCGGGCGCAAGACCAGCGAGGCGTTGTCGTACAGCTCGGTGTCCTTGTCCAGTGACATCGTCAGCTGGGCGTGCCCCTTGCTGTTCACGTTCGCGCCGGTGATCTGGCCGACGATCACACCAGCGACACGTACCTCCTGACCGTTGCCGGGCGCCACGCCGGGGGTCGCGGCGAACTCGGCGTGGACCGTCATCTCGTTCGACCACGGTGGCTTGAAGTTCTGCTGGGACAGAATCCAGCCGCCCGAACCGAGCGCGAGCACGATCGCCGCCACCCAGATTCCGACGTTGCGCCCCAGACCGGGTTCGGTACGGATCCGGTCCCAGTGCTTACGAAGATTCAGTCTCATCAGTTCTTGTCCCCCTTGAGACCTGGCACGATCGTGCTCGGGTCGAGCGGCGCCAGGTCACGTCCAGACTTCCCGCCCGGCCTGTTGAGCGGCGGAACCGTGTCCAGCGGACTCTCCGGCCACAGCCACTCGGTCATCCCCGAGTAGAGCTGCTCCGGACTGACGACCAGACCCCCCGCGGTGCCCGCGCCAACGCCTGGCTGGAAGGCGACGCCGTTGCCGTTCTGGTCGGCGTAGGACGAGGCCCGGTCGAGGTTGACGAATGCGAAGACGGCTTCTTCGTAGGTCGGCCTCTTCGACGAGGTCAGGCTGTAGACCCCGGAGCCCTTGTACGGCTGGTAGAGCCAGCTCGTAACCGGCCCGTTGAGCCGCTTCAGCACCGGTCCGCGCACGTCGTCGACGACCTTGTCGGCCTCGGGAACGACGGGGTCCAGGCCCTGGATCAGTGGCCGGGCATCCTCGACCAGGACGCGGGCATCGCTGATCACGGGTCGTGCCGTCTTCAGCGTGGGCCGCAAGGTCGTCAGTGTCGTGTCGAGATCTCGGGCCGCGGGGCGCAGCGATCCGGACACCTCACGCGTTGTGACGAGCGTCGTGTTCAGATCGGCGAGGCCGGCGCGCGCGTTCGAGAGCGCCGAGGGCAGCGGCTTCAGGGCTGCCTGCACATCGGCGGAGTGATCGCTGAACACCCGCGAGGTCGTGTTCAGGTCGGTGAGGATGCTGTCGAGCTGGCCCTCGTTCTGGGTCAGCACCCGACCGGTCGACTCCATGCTGCTGACCAGCTTCGTGAGGTCGTCGGAGCGCCGGCCCTGGGCGGCGTCGAGCACCCGGCCGCCGGGCTCGAGGGTGTCCGGAGCGTCGGCGAGCAGCCGGCGCAGCGCCGCCTGGTCCGACTTCTTCAGACTGGCGTCCACCCTCTTCAGCGCCTTCTGGGCACCAGCGAGCGCATCAGGTTGCAGCGCGCCCGCGACCTTGTCGAGCTCGACCGCCACCTGCGTACGTGATCTCGGAATCGAGTCGGCCCTGAACGCGCCGGACCCTCCGCCCGGCGCCAGGTCGACGAAGTAGTTGCCGCCCAGGAGCGTCGCGGAGCGGATCGTCGCGGAGGGCTTCGGCCCGAGTGTGCGCAGCACCTTCTCGTCGACCTTCATGGAGACGGTCGCGGTGCCGTCGTCGTTCCGGCGTACGTCGCTGACCTTCCCGACCTTGACGAAGCCGACCTTCACCGGGCTTCCGTTGGGGCGCACCTTGTAGTTCTGGTCGAAGACGGCGGAGATCGTCTTTCCCCCCATCAGCATGGTCCCGATGGCGTCCTTCTTGAAGAGCAGCACCGACGCCACGAGCGCGACGACCAGCATGCACGCCCCGATCCGGGCGCTGCGAGAGCGTATGGACATCACTCGAACTCTTTTCCGAAGAGCGAACTGCTCCGATGGGTCGCAGCCTCACCGGGGTCCGGATAGGCGTCGCGAGAGGAAGTGGGCAGCTGTGTGTTGAGGTCGCCGAGCGCCGACTCCGGGGTCAGGACCGGGTAGAACCGCAGCCAGCGACCTGCCTTGTCACCCTGGCTGAGTGCGCTGGAGATGTTCTTGAAGAAGAGCACGACCTCGTCGGCGTACGGCGCGAGGACGGCCAGCGGGTCGCGGCTGCGAGCCAGTGTCGTACCTAGCTGGGTGACGACGGGTTGGGCGCTCTTCAAGGTGGGAGTCAGGTCGGTGACCGCGGGCGAGGCCGCGGACATGACCCCAGGCACCTTTTCGAGCGTCTTCGGCGACTCCTGCAGGAATGCTCGTACGTTCGGGGTCGAGCGCCCCAGGGCCTTTGCCCCCGGACGCAGCGCCGTGACCGCCGACTCGGTGTGCGCGAGCGGGCCGTTGAGCGCATCCAGCGCCGGCTTGACCTCGCGCATCGCGCTGTCGGCCGAGCGTACGGTCCGGCCCAGTGCCTCGCCGTCGTCGGTGTTGACCGCGCGGAGCGTGGTCCCCAGATCGCGAGTGGCGCCGGCGATCTGGTCCTCCTGCGACTGCAGACTGGTGGAGAGGCTGTCTGCTGCCTGGAGCAGCTGGGTCAGGTCGGCGCCGTCGTTGGTGCCGAGCGCCTGGGAGATGTTGCCGAGGTCGGTGAGCAGGGCCGGTGCGGCATTGGCGGCGACGCTGAGGTCCTCACCGTGCCCGGCCAGGCCACCGCCTGCTTCGAGCAGCGTGGACTTGGTCGCGGCCCGCGTCTTCGCATCGAGCGCGGAGAGGACGTCGTCGAGCTCGACCGACTCCTTCGTCTGCGAGGAGGGGATCACGGCCGTGGCGCCGAGCGCCTTCGCCTTCGTCGTGCCCGGGTGGAAGTCGATGTACTTCTCCCCCAGCGCCGAGCGCTCGCTGATCGTCGCGGTGGCGTTGTCATAGACCGGGCGGCTCTCGTCGAGGACGATCGTGACGATCGGCTTCTGGTCGACCAGGTCGATGCTCTTGACGTAGCCGACGCGGACGTCGCCGATGCGGGCGTCGTTGCCGGTGCGGAGCGCGCCGACCTTCGAGAACGCCAGACGCACCTGCTTCTGGTCGACACCGGGCGCGTACGACGGGAGGCCGTTGCGCGCGGTGAAGGCGAACGCGGCGATCAGCGACGCGATCGCCAGGACGACGAGGCCGACGCGTACCGACTGGCGTCGCTGTGATTCGAGACGTGCGACTGCACCCATGCTCAGTTACCCCCCAAGAGGAAGCCCAGGACACCTTGCTCCTGGGACTGGTTCAGGCCGGTGACCCCACCGTCGTTGCTCGACTTCTGCGAGAGCAGCCCCTCGGCCGCATCACCTACGGGGTCGTCGAGAAGCCCACCCAGCGACCCCTTCGAGCTCTTCGGGTTGGCCTCCGGATCGAGCGGGTTCGGCGGACGCTTCCCCTCCGACGTGGGCAGGTAGCCGGTCGCGCTGTAGGGCGTGACGATCAGGCCGGCACGGAAGTAGTGGCCGAGGCCGTCCCGACCGTTGGTGGCAAGCGCCCAGCCCTTGAAGAACTCCATCACTGCCGTGAAGTCCTTGCTCAGCTTCTTCGTGAGCGGGTCGAGCGACCTGCTGTCCGCGGTCAGGTCGGGGCCGCTCCGGCGCAGCTGAGCGGCCACCGGTTGGGCGGCGTCGATCAGGTCCTGGGCCTGGATGAGCACCGGCGTCGCCGACTTCAGTGCCGGATCGGCGGCATCGGCGAAGCGCATCAGCTCCTCGCTGATCTCGTTGAGGTTCTGCGTGGTCGGCTGGAGCGCCTCCAGCGTCGGGATCGCGGCGTCCGCCGTCCCCTGGAGTCGGGAGAGCGTGATCATCGCCGAGCGCAGGATGCCGGGCAGCTGCTGCAGCATCGAACGGAAGGCCGCCTCGTTCGCTGTGGTCGTACGCAGCGTCTGCTCGGCGGCATCGACCAGCGCGTTCAGCGAGGATCCGTTGTCGTCGGCCAGCCCGGCGGCGACCGGCTCCAGCGAGTCGACGAGACTGGACAGCGTCTTGTTCTGCTCGCGCAGCACCGAGGTGAGCTGTTGGGTGTCCTGCATCGCCGGTGCTAGTGCGGCGATAGCGGCGTCGATGTCGTTGCCGTTACCGTTGGCACCCACGCCGAGCGTGGTGACCAACGCTGCCAGCGACTGGCTGGTCGGCTTGTCGAGCACATTGAGGACCTGGTCGAGGTCGGTGGCGCTGCTGGTCTGCTGCACGGGGATGACACCGCCGTGCTGCAGCTGCTTCGCGTCCGGTGTACCGGGCTCGAGGTCGACGTAGCGCTCACCGAGGATGGAGACAGGCCGACTGGACAGCCGGGCATTGGCGTAGATGGGAATGGCCGTACGGTCGAGCTCGAGCGTGAGCCGGGCGTGGTCGCCCTTTACCCGCATCGCTTTGATCGTGCCGACCTTGACCCCGTCGAGCCGCACCTCGTTGCCGGTGAGCAGCGGGCTGGAGTCAGTGAAGTCTGCGTAGACCGTCGTGGTGCCATCGTCACTCGGACGATCCACCAGCATCAGCACCAGGCCGGTGACAAGCAGGAGGGCGACCATGAGGCCGCCGACCCGCAGCGCCCGCGGCATCGGGGAGTTCCCGCTCATCGGATGGAGCTCCCATCTGCGTCTGTCCAGGCCTCGTCGACGATCGCGCCGGGCTTGGGATAGGGGTCGGACGTGATGCCGGGAGGCAGTACGCCAGGGTTCCCGTTGAAGCTGGTTCCGCCGCCCTGCGCCTCGATCCGGGCGTAGTTGCCGTTCGCGTCGTAGTTGGCGAAGGATGAAGCCCACGTCGAGAAGTAGCCCGTCACCTCGGGGGTGTAGGGCCGCAGAAATGCGACCGGCTCCCGTGCCGACTCCGTCAGGGACGTCAGCGACGGAAGGGTGCTGTTGATGTCAGCGGTCAGGCTCGGGGTCTTGCCCAGGACGGAGGACGTGGCCACGAGCGTCGGCCTCAGGTCCTGGACGAGCGGACGCAGGTCCCTCATCACCGGCTTCAGCTGAGCGGCGACCGGACCGAGCTGACGAGTGGCCGGGTTCAGGTCATCGAGCAGCGGGTTGACGCTGTCCACCGTCGCCGGCACTTGGTCGAGAGTGCCCTTCGCCGTGTTCAACGTCGAAGGCAGCTGCTCCAGGGTCGAGCGCAGCTGCTTGCGCTCGGCAGCGACGGCGTCGGTGAGCTTGGCGAGCCCGGTCACGAGCTCCTTGACGTCGCCGTCGTGCCTGGCGACGACCGCCATCAGCGCGTCGAGCTGGTCGACGAGCGAGCGGATGGCCGGACCATCGGTGCCGATGGCGGCCAGCAGAGAGCCGACCTCCTTCAGAGCCGGACCTGCCGTCTTCAACGTCGCCCGGGTGTCGGGCTCTGCCCCCTCGAGCGTGTCGGCCAGGCGGGTGAGCGTCGACTGCAGCGCCACCCGGGTCGGCTTGTCGAGCGCGGCCAGCACAGCAGAAACTTCAACTGGTGCAGCCTGCGTAGCGCGCAGCATCCCGCCGGCGGGGATCTCGGCGCCCTTGCCGGTGCCATCGGTGATCTCCAACTGGCGCTCGCTCAGCGCAGCACGCCACCCGACGACGGCCTTGGCGCCATCGTGCAATGGGGCGAACTTCCGCTCGAGCGAGAACGTGATCCGAGCCTTGCCGTTCTCGACCTGGATGTCCGTGATCTCTCCCGCGACGAAGCCATCGACACGAACCGGAGCGCCCTTGACCACGTTGGTGGCGTTGTCCAGGACGACACTGGCGTCATAGGAGGCGGTGGAACGCACGGCGCCGATGCCGAGGGCGACCACCGACGCGGCGGTGACGGCCACAGCGATATGCGGGGCGAAAGGGATTGCCTTCATCAGTCCATTCCTAGGGGGCCTGCCGACTCGCCGGCCAGGAACTGGCGGACGAACGGGATATCCGAGTTGAAGGCCTCTTCGGCGGGACCGTAGTGAACGGTCTTTCCCTTCCAGATGACGCCGACATAGTCACTGACCTTGCGCGCGGTGCGAATGTCGTGGGTGACCAGAAGATATGTGCCGCCGTGCTCGGCATGCATCTGCAGGATCAGGTCGTTGAGCAGGCTCGTGCGCACAGGGTCCAGCCCCGAGTCGGGCTCATCGAAGAACACGATCCGGGGGTTCATCACCAGCGCGCGGGCAAAACCGGCGCGTTTGCGCATACCGCCGGAGACCTCGTTAGGGAACTTGTGCAGAGACCGCTCCAGACCGACCTCCACCAGACGCTGCAGCACGATCTCCCGGATCTCGTCCTCGGACTTGTCGGTGTGCTTGCGCAGCGGGAAGGCGGTGTTGTCATAGAGGTTCATCGAACCGAACAGCGCACCATCCTGGAAAAGAACACCCATGTTCTTGCGGATCTCGTAGCGCTCGTCCTCGGAGAGGTTCCAGATGTCCTTACCGAAGACGCGGACCTCGCCTTGATCAGGCTCCAGGAGACCGACAAGATGCTTGATCAGCACGCTTTTTCCCGTGCCCGAGGGCCCGAGCACGGTCGTGATGGCGTTGTCCTCGAACTCGAGGTTGAGCCCCTGGAGCACGTCGAACGATCCGAACGACTTGTGCACGTCGCGGACAATCATCGTATGCGGTTTGTCGTTGTCGCCGGGGTCGGCGACAAGCGTGCTCTCGGTCAAGGAAGACACGGGTCACTCCGATCTATCTGTCGTTTCTGGTCTGGTGAGTTGGTGGGCGGTCCGGCTAGTTCGCGATCGGCGCGTTCGGACTCAGACCCCAGAAGAGTTGGGTCGTGAGCACGCCCAATACATGGATCAGGACCATGTTGATCATCATCGACTTCGCCGTTGCCTTTCCGACCCCGACCGATCCACCGGAGGCGTTGAACCCGAAGTAGCAGCCGACGAAGACGATCGTCGTGCCATAACTCATCACTTTGATCTGCGAATAGAGGAAGTCGAGTGGGTTCTGATAGAGCCAGAAGACATATAGGTATCCGCCCGACGAGACTCCTTGGAGCTGCACGACCGTGACCAGATACATCGTCACGTACATCAGCGCGAGCCCTACGGTGTACAGAAACGGGATCGATATCCAGGCTGCGAGAACCCGGGTCCCCACCAGATAGGCCTTGGACTTGACGCCCATCACCTCGAGGGCATCGATCTCGTCGGAGATCCGCATCGAGCCGAGTTCCGCGACGAGACCGCAGCCAACCTTGGCGGCGAAGATATAGCCCCACATGTACGGTGACATCTCGCGCAGGCCGCAGAAGGCATTGAAGATGCCTGAGTAGAGCGGGGCGCCGATCTGCTTGAGCGTGTAGCTCGCCTCCAGGCCGCAGATAGAGCCCATCACGCCCTGCATCACCCAGATGATGAGGCCGCTGGAGAGGATGAGGATGCCGGCTTGGTGGAAGACCTCGCTGGTGTACTTGCGTACGTCGCCGAAGGACCGCACCGTGTCGCCGGAGAACCGGACGATGTCGCCTGCAGCGGCCAGCCCGCCGACCACGACGCCCAAGAGGCCACCGGTCCCGCTCGCGGGGCGCTTGACGTTCTTGCGCTTCTTGGACGGGCCGCTGGAGCCGCGCGAGCTGCCCGACCGTACCTGTGTCTGTGCCATCGCCGCCGCCTACCGGTAGACCTGGATCTGCGGCGCAAGGCCGAGCAGGATGGTCGTGAAGATGAAGTTGATGGTCCAGATCGCGGCGAAGGAGATGACGACCGCCTGGTTGACCGCTCGACCCACGCCTGAGGCACCGCCCGCGGCCTTGAGGCCCTTGTAGCAGCAGACGACCGCGATCACGAGGCCGAAGATGGTCGTCTTCAGCACCGACCCCATGACGTCGACGGTCGTCGCGTTGGCGAAGAAGTTGTCGCGGAACGCCGCCGGCGAGGATCCGAGCAGCACGGCGGCCAGGTAGCCCCCGAAGACACCGAAGACCAGGGCGAGCAGATCGAGGAGCCCGGTCATCACCGTGACGGCGATGACCCGCGGCAGGACCAACGCCCGGATCGGGTCGAGCCCGAGCACCTCCATCGCGTCGATCTCCTCACGGATACGGCGGGCGCCGAGGTCGGCGGTGATGGCGGTGCCAACCACGCCGGCCACGACCATCGCGTTGATCCAGGGAGCGAACTCGCGCACGCTCGCCATCACGAAGAAGGAGCCGAGGCGCTCGGGGATGCCGAACAGGATGTAGATGTTGCCCGCCTGCAGACCCGGCGCACCGAAGCCGAACGCCGTGCACGCGAACGCCATCGGGATGATGCAGAGCTTGAGCATCTCCCACATCTGGAGGAGGACGTCTCCCCAGTAGCCACGCGGGTTGCGGACGCCGGTCACGATGACGTGCCCGAGCATCTGCACCATCTCGCCGGCTTCCTGGAGCGGCTTCTGCAGGGTGGCTGTCTTGGCAGGACGACGTGGCTTCGGCGCTGTCGGCGCGGCGCCGGGGTCTGCGACGGTCATGCCACCTCCTTGGAGTGCAGGGAAGTCTTGGAGGCTCTGCCGCTGTGACGACCACGGAGCCAGCCGGTGAGCCCACCGACGACGAGGGCGAGGGCCGATGTCGAGGCGATCTGAAGCACGTCGAGCTGCTGGGTCGCGATGTAGACGACCGGCACAACGAGTGCGTACGCCCCAAGAGCCGCCGACGCTCCGTGCCGCAGCGGTGCCTCCGAGCCCGCAGCGCTCCATGCGGCCGCGACGCACGCCGCGACCGCGACCAGCGGTAGCCAGACCGCTCCGACCACGGAGCTGGCAGCTCCGACCAGCGGCTGCACCACTCCGCCGAAGAGGAAGACCGTGAACCCGCGCGACGCTGCGCGCACCACCGCCGCACCGTCGACGCTTGCCAACGACAGCGCCCCCTGTGGTTGCGATACCCGAGTACTGGACATGGATGTGACGACCTTCATTCGATGACTCCCGAGACTTCCCTCTGTTGGATGGGTTCAGACATCGATGACGACGCCCTCCCCGACGGCCCGTGAGACGCACAGGTGCATCAGCGTCTGCGACGCACGTTCGTCCTCTGTGAGGACCTCGTCCCGGTGCTCCACCGTCCCGCTCAGGACAGGAACCTGGCACGTGCCGCAGACGCCCTCTCGACAGGACCACGGAATGTCGACCCCGGCAGCTTCGAGCGCGTCGAGTGCGGACTCATCGGCTCCGACCTCGACGACCTGACCCGTCCCGGAGACCTCGATGACAAAGGGTTGGTCGCCGCCGGTGTCGACGGGCGCGGCGGTGAAGCGCTCCGTGCGTAGCTGTCCGGGGCAGCGCTCAGCGCAGAGACTCTCCACGGCATCGATCAGCGGCGTCGGGCCGCAGCAATAGACGAGGGTGTTCTCGTCGATGTCAGCGAGGATTCCGTCGAGATCGAGCATCCCGTGCTCGTCCTGTGGCCTCAGCACCACCCGCTCGCCGTACCTCCCAGCGAGGTCGTCGGCGAAAGCCATCGTGTCCGCGGACCGCCCGCCGTAGTACAACGACCACGCGCTGCCGGACTGCTCTGCCTGGGCGAGCATCGGCTTGATCGGAGTGATCCCCACCCCGCCGGCAATGAAGAGGTAACGGGGCGCCTCCTCAAGCGGGAACCTGTTCCGCGGTCCGCGGACGACCACCTCGACGCCGGACCACAGCTTGTCGTGGACGTACGCCGACCCGCCCCGGCTCTCGGGCTCGAGGAGCACCGCGATCCGGTACCCCGAGTGGTCGCCCGGGTCGTCCGCGCACAGCGAGTACTGCCGTACCATGCCGTCGGCGAGCACCAGGTCGAGGTGGCTCCCCGGCTCCCAGCCAGGCAACCGTTCACCGGTCGCGGCCGCGAGCTCCAGTTCGACGACTGTCTCGCTGGCCATCCGGCGGCTGGTGACCACCAGCTGCAGGTCATCGCTTTCCATGCGGTTCTCCTCCTTATCGAGGGTCGGCGACAGACCGAGCGCCACCGTCGTCGGTGTAGCCACATCGGTGGCGCCCGGGTCTGGACGACTACGTCAGCTGCCGGCGGGGTTCTGCGACGGGTCCCAACGCACGAGGACGCTCTCGGGGCCGCGTTGGCTGGTGTTGGGCGAGTACTCGAACTCCTGGTCGAGGACGAGCTCGACGTGCGGGAGGCGCTTGACGAGTTCCTCCAGCATGATCGCCATCTCCATCTTCGCGAGGTGGTTGCCCATGCAGGTGTGAGCGCCGTAACCGAACGTGATGTGCTTCTTGGCCGTCTCACGAGCGACGACGAACTCCTCGGAGTCCTCGCCGAACACGTCCTCGTCACGGTTGGCGGAGTTGATCGCGGCGTAGATGAGTGAGCCCTCGGGGATCTGGACGCCGCTGAACTCGAGGTCCTTGACCGCGCGCTGGCGCCAGGTCGGGACGCCGTTGTTGTAACGGAGCATCTCCTCCACGGCGTTCGGGATCAGGCTCGGGTCGGCGACGACGGCGTCCCACTGGTCCCGATTCCTCAGGAGCGACAGCAGGCCACCAGCCATCGAGTTGGTCGTCGTCTCGTGTCCGGCCATCACCACGTTGAGCGTGTAGGAGTTGATGAACAGACCCTGGTTCTCCAACTCGCCCTTGTCCCGCAGGTTCTGGATCGTCTCGCTGATGATGTCGGCACCCGGGTTCTCCGTGCGCTCCTTGACGATGCTTCGGGCCCACTGGCCGAAGGCACCCATCTGGTGCGCGGTCTGGATCTGGACCTCCTCGTCCGGGTTCCCCCAGATGAAGATCGCCCAGGGACCGCGGAAGTTCTTCACCATGCCCATCTGGTCGTCCGGGACGCCCATCATGTGCAGGATGACCGTCGCCGGCACCTCATAGATCATCGCGTCGACGATGTCGGCCTCGCCGCTCTCGACGATCGCATCGAGACGCTCGGTCACCTGGCGACGGATGAACTCCTCGAGCGGTTTGATCCGGGCGGGCGAGAAGGGCGGCTGCGTGACCCCGCGCTGCAACTTGTGGTCCTCACCGTCCGCGTCGACGATCGATGGGCCGTACTCGAACCCGGCGTCCTCGAGGATCTTCATCGCCTCCGGGATCGGCTGGACATTGAGGTGGCCCAGCAGTGCCGCACTGGCGCTGACGGCACCCGATCGGTCACCGAGAAGCTTCTTGCAGTCCTCGTAACGGGTGAGGACGAACGCCCCGAGCTCCTCGTTGTAGAAGACCGGACGCTCCTGACGTGCCTCGCTGAAGAACGCCTCAGGCGTGCCGGTGAAAGGATCGAAGTCGTGCGCGACAGGGCAGCGTCCGGTCGGGGCGGCCTGGCCGACGTGGTCGGTGGTGGTCATGTCTTACCTCTCGTGGGATGCATGGGCGGCGGTTGTTGTGTCGATCCTCTTCGTGATCGGCGTCACGTCGAAGGCCCGTTCGGCACCGCTGGACGTCAACCCGGAGGAAGTCGTCGCGGTGCCGGATACGGGGACAGTCGGCTGGCTCAGGCGAGGAATGGGTGCACGACCGCGAGCGTCGCGGCGGTCTTCTCGACCTGCGGGATGTGGCCCGCCCCCTCAATGATCGAGACCTGGGCCTCCTTGAGCCGGTTCGCGAACTCAGGGGCGTGCGTGGCGGGAACGAGCGCGTCGTGCTCGCCCCAGATCAGGAGCACCGGCACCTCGACGTCTGCGAGCCGGTCGAACAGTCCGCCGTCGGTGGCGAGGTCGACGTACTGTCCCGACGCGTGGAGCGCCTGCCCGATGCCGGCCATGACCTGCTGTGCGACCTCGGGGTCTTCGGGGAACGTGAAGAACTCCGCGGCGGGTTCACCGGCGGGGTCATGGAACAGCAGCGCCGGGAGTTCGGGGAACGGCGTGCTCCACAGATCTGCGATGGGGTGGCCATGAACCCATCCGCCGATGGGATCGAGCAGGATGAGTCGGTCGAAGATCTCCGGAGCTCGCGCAGCGATTTCGGCCGCAAGCATCCCGCCGAAAGACTGGCCCACGACCGGGACTCTCTCCAGCCCGATGCCGCGCAAGCCCTCGACGTACGCCCCGACGACGCTGGCGAGGTCGGGCAGGAGTTCAAGGTCGCCTTCCGACCCGGGCCGCGAGCCCGGCAGCTCGGGGGCAATCACGGTCCACCGCTCGGCAAGGTCGGCGAGGAAGGCATCCCATACGAGACCCCCCGCCGGGTGGAGGTAGACCAGAGGTGGGCCGGAGCCGACCTCCTGGACATGGAGCGTGGCTCCGCTGGCGACGGTGATGACGCGCTTGGCGATGGCGTTCTCGGTCATGGTCATTGTTTCCTTGTCGTGGGAAGTCACCGCAGGCGGAGCATGACCGCGCGCGGCTCGGTGAAGAACTCCCGAGAGAACTGGCCGCCCTCGCGGCCGACGCCACTGGCGCCCTCGCCACCGAAGGGCAGACGGAGGTCGCGCTCGAAGAAGCAGTTGATCCACACGGTGCCGGCGCGCCAACGGGCCGCCATCCGGTGAGCGCGGTCCAGGTTGCTGGTGAAGAGCATCCCGGCCAGCCCGTAGCTGCTGTCGTTGGCTATGGCCAGGGCCTCCTCCTCGGTGTCGAAGGAGAGCACCGTCTCGACCGGCCCGAAGATCTCCTCGCGGACGGCCCGAGCCTGGTTCGTGAGACCGGTGATGACGGTCGGTGGGAAGTAGAGTCCCGCGGCGTGCTCGGGCGTGCGTAGCTGCTCGCCCCCGATCAGGACCTCGCCGCCCTCCTGCTCTGCGAGCCGGACGTAGCCGCTGACCTTCTCGAGGTGTCGTTCCTCGATGAGCGGACCCATGAAGGTCGACGGATCCTTCGGGTCGCCGACGGCGAGCGCGGCCGCCTCCTTGGTGAAGCGCGCGAGGAACTCGTCCAGGATGCCGCGCTGCACGAGCAGCCGCGATCCAGCGAGACAGACCTGACCGTTCCCGGCGAAGATGGCCCGGATCGCCTGAGGTACGGCGACATCGAGGTCGGCGTCGTCGAACACGATGTTGGCCGACTTCCCGCCCATCTCTGCCGATACGGGGATCATGTTGGTCGACGCCGCGGCCATGATCCTCGACCCCGTGGCGCTGGAGCCGGTGAAGGTGATCCGATCGACCCGGGGGTCGCTAGTCAGCGGCCCGGCGACCTCGTCACCGCCGAAGCCCTGGACGACGTTGAGAACGCCCTCCGGGAGACCGGCTTCGAGCGCGAGCTCGGCGAACAGCGCTGCCGTGAGCGGCGTCTGCGGAGCCGGCTTGAGGACCGCGGTGTTCCCGAATGCCAGGGCCGGCGCAATCTTCCAGGTGGCCAGCATCAGAGGGGCATTCCATGGGCTGATCGCCGAGACCACTCCGGCCGGAGGGTAGAGAACGTAGGACAGCAGCTGGCCGTCCGGGTACGCCTCGTTCGGAGTCATCGCCGCGTAGTCGGCGAAGAAGCGCAGGTTCAGGGCCACCCGCGGGATCTCGGCGTGGGCGGCCTGGGTGATCGTCTTGCCGCCGTCCCGCGTCTCTGTCAGCGCGAGCCGCTCCGCGTTGGCGTCCACCGCATCTGCGACGCGGTGCAGCACCTTCCGCCGTTCCGCGGGAGACATCTGCGGCCACGGCCCCTCGTCGAAGGCACGTCGGGCCGCCGTGAGTGCACGCTCACCATCGCTGCTGGTTCCGCGCGCGACGTTCGCCAGGAGAGAGCCGTCGTGCGGGTCCCGGGACTCGAAGGTCTGGCCGTCGGAAGCGTCAACCCATTCGGAGCCGATCAGGTGGCGAACCGTGGCGATGTCGCTCATCGCGCCGCCACCGCCACGTCAGCCTGGGAGACAGCCTCAGTCCGCCCCGCCAGCTCGGCGGCCACTTCGATGATCATGTCCTCTTGACCGCCGATCACGCCGCGGCGACCGAGCTCGAGCAGGATGTCCCGCTCGCGGACACCGTACTTGCGAGCGGCGCGCTTGGTCGGATGGAAGAACGTCGAGTAGACGCCGGCGTAGCCGAGGACCAGAGCCGTCTCGTCGATGATCTGCGGCTCCTTCATCAGCGGGGCCATCACCTGCTCTGCGGTGTCGATCAGACCGAAGAGGTCGACGCCGGTGTCGTAGCCGGCCCGCTCGAACGCAGCCGCCAGCACCTCGGTCTGCGCATTGCCTGCGCTCGCCCCGAGGCCGCGCAGCGATCCATCGATGTGAGAGGCGCCTTCCTCGGCCGCGGCGAGCGCGTTCGCGATGCCGACACCGAGGTTGTTGTGGGCGTGGAATCCGATTTCGGCGTCGACGGCGGCGCGCACCGCACGGACCCTCTCGGCCGCGTCTCGGGGGACCATCGCGCCGGCGGAGTCGACGACATAGACGACCTGCGCACCGTAGGAGTCGAGCTTCGCCGCCTGCACCGCCAGTGCGTCGGCCGGGAGCTTGTGGCTCATCATCAGGAAGGACATGACCTTCAGACCGTTCTCACGAGCCCAGCGGATCGGCTGCTCGGCACAGTCGGCCTCGGTGCAGTGCACCGCCACCCTCACCGTCTTCGCGCCGGCGTCCTGAGCCCCCTTGAGCTCGTTCAAGGTGGCGATACCCGGTACGTAGAGCACGGCGATGTCCGCCTGCGAAGAGGCGTCCACTGCTGCGGCAACGTACTCGGGATCGGAGGCGGCGGCGAAGCCGTACTGGATGGAGGAGGCGCCCAGGCCGATGCCGTGGGCGACCTCGATGGTCGTCACGCCCGCACGATCGAGGCCGCGGGTGACGTCGGCGACCTGTGCAGCGGTGAACTGGTGCGACACACTGCTCATGCCGTCACGCAGACTGGTGTCGACGAGGGTGATAGAGGGCTTGGTGCTCATGCCGGGATCTCCTTGGTGACTGCGGCGCCGGCCATCTCTTCGGCGACCTGGACTGCGGCGGCGGTGATGATGTCGAGGTTCCCCGCGTAGGTCGGCAGGAAGTCGCCCGCCCCCTCGACCTCGACCATGACGGTGACGAGGTCGCCGTCCACGTCGAGGAACTTGAGCTGGTAGCCGGGCACGTACTCCTGCACACGGGCCACGACGTCACGAACGGCTGCATCGATCAGCCCGGCATCCGGCTTGCGGACGCGCGCGTAAACGGTGTCGCGCATCGACATCGGCGGCTCGACGGGATTGATGACCGAGATCGCCTTGGCGGTGTCGGCTCCCGCGACGGCCGCGAGCGCCCGACCGGTCTTCTCGCTGAACTCGCTGAGGTTCTGCCGCGTACCCGGGCCGGCGCTGGCGCTGGCGATGGCGGCGACGATCTCGCCGTACGACGCGTCCGCGGCCTGGTTGATCGCCCACAGGATCGGGATGGTGGCCTGACCGGCGCAACTGACCATGTTCACGTTGAGCGCATCGACGTGCTCGCCGAGGTTCACGGCTGGCACGACGTAGGGTCCGACGCTCGCCGGCGTCAGGTCGATCGCCCGGATGCCCGCTTCTGCGTAACGCGGAGCGGTTGCGGCGTGGACCTTGGCAGACGTCGCCTCGAACACGAAGTCGGGCAGGCGCTCTTGCGCGAGCAGCCAGTCGGCGCCTCCGGCCGAGGCCTCCAGACCCATGTCCGCGGCGCGGCGCAGGCCCTCGCTCTCGGGATCGACCCCGATCATGTAGATGGGCTCGACCGACGTCGAGCGCTGGAGCTTGTAGAGCAGGTCGGTCCCGATGTTGCCGGACCCGACGATTGCGGCGGTGAGCTTCTCAGCCATGGGTGTCCCTATCTGGCTTCGGTTCGTGGTGGATGGGGAGTACGTCGACGTGTCGCCTGGGGCGACTGGACGACGGCCTAACGCGGACGCTAGGCGGGAGGAGCGTCGGATACGCTGCTCGATCGCGATGACCGAACGCCGGCGCACGGGCGGTGGTCTCGTGTCCACAATCGCTGGACGGACGAGTCATACGGGGGCAGGCATCGAGGTGCCCAGTGCAACCAGCTCTTGCCGGTCACAGACCTTGACCCGGGCCCGACCGCTCGCCGCACCCTCGGCCCTCTCGTGCTCGTCTATCATTTGCCACCCATGCCATGACACGGCTGCGGGCTGACGGGCTTCGAGCCAGCCCAGATCCACCGGGCCCTCGGAGACAGAGTCCTCCGCGGCCAGGTCTTCCAGGACGAGCCGCACGGTGTCGACCGCGCACTTCTTGTTGGTGCCGATGATTCCGCTGGGTCCACGCTTGATCCAGCCTGCCACGTACTCATGCAGACCGCCGCGGACCCGTCCGTCATCGTTCGCGATGGTGCCGGTCTCCTCGTCGAAAGGCAGACCTGCCACCGGGACGCCGCGATAGCCGACGGCCCGCACCACGAGGCCGACCTCGCTGATCTCGCGCTCGCCCGAGTCGACCGCACGACGGCGGCCGCCTTCGTCAGCCTCGACCACGTTGCGCCCGAGCATCATCGACTCGACCCGTCCGTGGCCGGAGAAGGCGACGGGCGAGGACCGGAACTGGAATGTGATCCGCCGCTCCTCGGGTCCCGGTTGGGTGTCTGACTCGGCGTACTTGTCCATGGCGGCCAGCGCGCGCTGGGTCAGCACCGGGAGGGTCTCCCGGTCGCCGATGTCGAGGTCGGCGGGATCGATGACCACGCGTGCCCCGGTCATTTCGGCGAGCTCCTCGATCTCCGGTGGCGTAAACGCTGCGTCCGCGGCGCCACGTCTGCCCAGGATCACCACCTCCCGGATGCTTTTCTCGCTCAACCGGTCCAGAGCGTGCGGAGCGATGTCGGTGGCACGGAGTCGTTCCACGGGCGTCATCAGGATCCGGGCAACATCGAGCGCGACATTGCCGTTGCCGATCACCACCGCACGTTCGACGTCAAGGTCGGCTTCGAGCTGCGCGTGGTCGGGGTGCCCGTTGTACCAGCCGACGAAGTCTCTGGCCGAGACGACTCCGTGAAGTGCCTCGCCGATCACTCCGAGGCGCCGATCCCCCTGCGCACCAACGCTGTAGAGCACTGCGTCGTAGCGGCTGACGAGGTCCTCGCGGGTGTAGTGAGCACCGAGCTCCGCGTTGCCGATGAACCGGAAGCGCGGGTGCGCGGCAGTCTTCTCGAACTTAGCCGAGACCAGCTTGATCTTCGGGTGGTCCGGGGCTACGCCGGCGCGAACAAGACCGGTGGGCGTTGGCAACCGGTCATACATGTCGACGTGTATCTCCAGGTCGGGATGGGCCAGAAGTGCTTGGGCCGCGAAGAACCCTGCCGGACCTGCCCCGACCACGGCGACCGTCCGCTGCCCGCTCACGCCGACACACCCTCGCGCTCGCGGAAGAACGCGGCGTTGATCTCGATGAAGTGCTCCCAGTGTTCTGGCACCTCGGTATCGGGGAAGATGGCGTTGACCGGACAGGTCGACACACAGGCACCGCAGTCGATGCACTCTGCTGGATCGATGTAGAGCTGCTCGGCGTCGCTGGCGCCGTCTGACGGCTGAATGCAGTCGACGGGGCAGACCTCGACGCACGACCGGTCGGTCGTGCCGACGCATGGTTCAGTGATGACGTAAGACATAGCTGCCTCCCAGGTGGGTCACCGGTCTCAACCGGTGACGCTCTTTCCGAAGATCTGTCGTGCGATGACCCATTTCTGGACCTCGTTGGCTCCCTCGTAGATCTCGCCGATCTTGCTGTCGCGGTAGATGGCCTCGATCGATGCCTCCTGGTCGGTCGCCCCCTGGTGGCTGGTGAAGCCGAGCCCACCGAAGGCCTGAACGGCATCACGTGCCATGTCGACCGAGAGTCGGGTCCCGAACAGCTTGGCCATCGCGGCCTCCGGCTCGGGGAAGGGGTTGCCTGCGTCCAGACGCAGCGCCGCCTTGAGGTAGAGGTCGCGTGCGACCGAGATCTCGGTCGCGCGATCGGCCATCAGGAACTGCCAGTGTTGCTGTGCCGCCAGCGGCTTGCCGAACGCAAGACGCTCAGCCAGATGGGCCGCGGTGCGGTCGAAGGCCGCCTGGGCCATCCCTACGCCCGCCGCCGCGA
This sequence comes from Nocardioides sp. YJ-D4, assembly GCF_054031495.1. Lineage (NCBI taxonomy): Bacteria > Bacillati > Actinomycetota > Actinomycetes > Propionibacteriales > Nocardioidaceae > Nocardioides > Nocardioides sp. YJ-D4. The sequence continues at coordinate 6,018,316 of NZ_CM132932.1, read as the reverse complement.
TGCCGATGCGGCCGTAGGTCAACGTCTGCAGCGCCACGCGGAGGCCTCCGCCGACCTCGCCGAGCACGGCATCGTCGCCCAGCTCGACGCCGCTCATGACGACGTCAGCGGTGACCTGCCCTCGGTTGCCCATCTTCCGGTCGGGCGTCCCGATCGAGACCCCCGGAGTATCGGTCGGCACGATGAAGGTCGTCAGGTTGTCGCCCGTCCGGGCCAGCACGACCACGACCCCGGCCACGACCGAGTTGGTGATCCACCGTTTGCGACCGTTCAGCAGCCAGCCTCCGGGCGTACGCTCGGCCACGGTAGCCACGGCCGCGGGCGAGAGGTCACTGGATGCGGCCGGCTCGCTGGTCGCGAACGACCCAACGATCTCGCCTTCGACGATAGGACGCAGCCAGCGCTGGCGCTGTGCGCCGTTGCCCTGGTTGAGAGCATTGCCGGCGAGGATGCAATGGACGTCGAAGATCGCCGCGACGCTGTTCGAGTGGTACGCCAGCTCCTCGACGGCGATAGCAGTGGCGGTGGCCGGGTGGTCGAGCCCATCGCCACCGACGTCCTGGGAGAACGGGATCCGGTAGAGCCCCGCCTCACCGAGCGCGTCGAAGATGTCGCGCGGGAAGCCGTCCACCCGCTCGTCGCCCATCGCGATCCGCCAGGCAACCGGCGCCACGAGACGGTCCGAGATGTCCTGGATCCGAGCCCGGACCTCACGCGATCCCTCGGGAGTGAGGAGATCGTTGTACAGGCTCTCGGCTTGGCGCTTGACGCGCCCCGACGCGGACGGAATGAGAACGTCCTGCTTCTGGGTGCTGTCGACGGTCATCGTCATTTTCGCTCCTGGACGGGTGGTGATGGATTCGGCACGGACGACTCCATCCCAGATGGGGTCGTTCGGGGCGCCTGATACGGGTTCGCGGGAAGATCGGCGATGGCGTCACGGAAACTGTTCAGATTCCGAGAACGTCGATGTGATCGTGCTGACTCAGCCCGACCGCTCGGCGATCGTCACGTCGCCGGCTGCCCAGTGCGTGAGCGGCACCTCGCGCAGGACGACGCGCACGGTCTCCGGACGTGCACCGAGGGCGCGCACCGCTGCCTCGTGAAGCTCGTGAATCAGGCTTCGCAACTGGTCCGGACTGCGCCCCTCCGCGACGGTGACATCGATGAAAGGCATCTCAGCCTCCCGCGATGGTTACGGACCCGAGGTGCGTGAACTGCGCTGCGACCCGCGCTCCCGGCTCGATCGGATAGGCGTCGGTCATCCCGCCGGTCAGCACGGTCCAGCCTGCCTCGATGGCGTGCCCACGCTCACCGAGAGTGTTCGCCGCGAAGGCCAAAGCCTCCCCGGGATGCCCGTAGACGGCGGCCCCGGTGGCGGTGTCGACCACATGGCCGTCGATCTCGACGAGACACGCCTCGAGCATCAGGTCGATGTCCGAGGGACTGCGGCGGATCGCACTCAGCACGTAGCCTCCCGAGCTGTTGTTGTCCGCCACGGCGTCGGCAAGCGAGAACTTGAACCCGGCATAGCGGCTGTCGATCACCTCGATGCCCGCGGTCACTGATTCGACCGCCTGAAGGGCTCGCTCGGGGGTGACCCCGGGGCCCTCCAGCCGCTCGCCCATGACGAACGCGATCTCGGGCTCGGCACGGGGATGGATGAACCGCTCGCGGGGAAGGGCTTCGCCTGTGGGAAGCAACATCGCGTCGGTCAGCCACGCCACAGACGGGGTGTCGACGTTCATCTGGCGCTGTTTCGCTCGCGAGGTGAGTCCCAGCTTGACGCCGACCAGGCGTTCGCCACGCGAGAGACGCCGCTCGAGGGCGATGTCCTGGGCCGCGTACGCGGTGGCGAGATCCAGACCGGGCCACTCCGCCGAGATCGACGACCGCGCAGTCGCGGAGTCCTCAGCTGCGAGCAGAAGACCTGCCACCATCTCAGCGCTCCAGTCGATGGCCGTGGCGCTCATGCGGCCACCCCCTCGACCTCACCGAGCAGCGCAGTGACCGTGCCGAGCTCGGCGATGGTCGCCACGACCGTGTCGCCCGGCCCTACCGGCACAGCGCGTGTCATCGATCCAGGCAGAATCAGGTGATCGGGCTCGAGATCGACGCCGAGCGCGCCGACGGTGTTGGCCAGCCACACGAGCGCGTTCAGCGGCGAGCCGAGGACGGCCCCTCCTGCGCCGGTGGCCACCAAGGACCCGTTGACGTGGAGCAGGCAGCCGAGGGTACGCAGGTCGAGGTCACGCAGGGAGCGTGGCCTGCTGCCCAGGATCACGCCGCCGCTCGAGGCGTTGTCGGCGATTGTGTCGACGATCGAGATGTTCCAGTCCTCGATGCGCGAGTCGACGATCTCCAACGCGGGCACGACGTAGTCGACCGCCGCGATGGCGTCGGCCGCCGTCACCCCGGGCCCCCGCAGCGGCCGTCCTAGGACGAATGCGATCTCGGGCTCGATCCTGGGCTGGATGTAGGTGGAGGCAGGAATCGGTTGGTGCTCCAGATGGAACATCGACCCGGTCAGGTGACCGAAGTCAGGCTGACCGACCCCCATCTGTGCCTGGATGGCCCGCGAGGCAAGGCCTACCTTGTGGCCTCGGACGGGATCGCCGTTGCGCTCCCAGGTCTCGACCTGTGCCTGCTGGATGCGATAGGCGTCTCCCAACGTGGCGGTCGGATACTCCTCCACCACAGGTCTGATGGGCGTGCCGGAGGCGTACGCCGCCAACAGTTGGTCGGCGACGGCGCGGTGGTCAGCGGGGGTCATGACAGTCCTCATCTCTCGTTCTGGTCAGCCGGCGAGCGAAGCTAGGCCGACACTCGGGTCGTCGCGGACGACCGTGACCGGGTTGTTGCGTGGGCGGGCGAGCTTGCGGGTGATCTCGGCGGCGGTGGCGCACACGGCCTTGCGCAGCTCGATCTTGTTGGGGGCGAAACGGCTCACCGGGACACTCATGCTGATCGCGGCCACGACGGTGCCTAGGTCGTCACGTACAGGCGCGGCGACGCAATGGACCTCGGTCACGGCCTCCCCTGCATCGAAAGCGACCCCGGTCGAGCGAACGTGGTCCAGCTCGCGAACGAGCGCAGCCGGGTTGGTGATCGTGGCCGGAGTGAGCCGGCGCAGCGGCTTGCTGAGGACGAACCGATCGATCTCCTCGGGCTCGCACGAAGCCAAGAGCACTTTGCCGATGGCTGTGCAGTGCATGTCGACGTGAGATCCGACGCGAGCCCCCATCACGTTGATGACGTGGGTTCCCGAGATCTTGTCGACGTACAGCGTCATGTACCGATCCATCACCGCGAGGTGGACCGTTTCGCCGAACGTTTCGTTGAGGCTCTGGAGCGAGTCCGCGGCCGCAGACCTCACGTCGGTGCTCGCGCGTAGGGTCTGGCCCATCTCCACCACCCGCCACCCGATCCGGTAGCGGCCACGGCCACGGCACTGGAGCAGCCCGGTGTCGACGAGACTCGCCAGCAGCGAGTGTGCGCTGGACCGCGGGGCTCCGATGGCATTCGCCACTTCCGAGACGCCCCATTCGGGCTGCTCACAGGTGAACAGGTCCAGAACGGGTCCGATCTTCTGGATGGTCTGCAACATGATTCGTGTCCTCTCAAAGGTTCCAGCCGCCCTGCCAAGCCCTCGACCAGGAGTTGACGAAGTGACGACCGTCACGTAAGAGTCACGTTGCTATCGGGACCGCCTGCGCACCATCCGTAGTTCCCGCAAACCACTACGGATTTTGTGATCCCGTACATACCGAGCACGACATGCCCTCGTTGTTCCGGATGCCAGGAAAGCCGCCCCTCCGCGTAGGGGTGCACTGAAACGGTGGCGCGGCTACCGTGATGATCTAGGGACCGGAGGCTTCCAAGATGGCGACAGGTGCGGGGCCTGCCACTGCTCGCACACCCCGCGCGAGCATGGGGCTCGAACGAATGACGAGTTTCGTCGGGCGTCGAACCGAACTCGCCCGAGGCACGGACCTTCTCTCAGGGGCCGCGTTGGTCACCCTGACAGGTCCCGGCGGGGTGGGAAAGAGCCGCCTCGCCTACCGCCTGCTCGAGGCCCACCCGGTGTACACCAGATCGGGCGTCACCGTGGAACTGGCGAATCTGCGCGACGCAGAGCTTGTCGCTCGAACGGTTGCCACCGCTTTCGGCATCTCCGACACAGGCTCCAAGACCCCACTCGACCTGCTGGCCGAGCACCTCCAGGACCGCGCCGCCCTGCTCTACCTCGACAACTGCGAGCACCTTCTCGATGCGGTGGCGGAGTTCGTCATCGACCTTCTCGCCCGGGTACCCCGAATCCGGGTGCTCGCCAGCAGTCGCCAGCCGCTGGGGGTGCCGGGCGAGCGCGTGCTCCCCGTGCAGCCACTGTCGGTCCCGTCTTCCGATCCGAGGCTGATCCAACCAGCAGACACCTACGATGCGATGGTGCTGTTCGAGCACCGTGCACGCGCCGTCGTCCCGGACTTCGCCCTGAATGACGACAACCGAGACGACGTGGCCCAGATCTGTCGGCACCTCGACGGAATACCGCTAGCGATTGAGCTCGCAGCCGTGCGACTGCGTGCTCTGGGCGTGAGCGAACTCGCCTCCCGACTCGGCGACGCATTCGACCTGCTGACCTCCGGCGGGCGGCTCGCTCCTGAGCGACACCAGACCCTTCGGGCGACCATCGACTGGAGCTACGACCTCTGCACCGAGGCAGAGCAGACGATGTGGGCACGCGCGTCCGTCTTTGCCGGCGGCTTCGGTCTCCTCGCAGCCGAGACAGTCTGCGCCGGCGGACCCCTCGCATCCGAGGACGTCCTCGACGCACTCGCGGGGCTCGTCGAGAAGTCAGTGCTGAGCCGCGAGGAAGTCGGCGGCCGCGCTCGCTTCAGGATGCTCGAGACCGTTCGCGAGTACGGTCAGGCCCGACTTGCCGTTTCCGGGGAGGAGAGTGCGCTGCGAGAACGCCACCGATCGTGGGTCCTCGACCTCCTCGACCAGGCCCGTCGGTCGTGGTTCGGTCCGGAGCAGGAGGCGTGGTCCCAGCGACTTCGACTGGAGTATCCCAACCTGCGAACGGCGTTCGAGTTCTCGCTAGGACGCGCCGAACACGCGCCCGCGACCGCGTCGGCCATCGGACGGGCCTGGTACCTCTGGGTATGCGTGCTGCTGGCGGAGGGCCGCGTGTGGCTGACCCGCGCGACCCAGGTATCCGGGGCGATGCCGTCAGCTAAGGCCGAGGTTCTCGCAGCACTTGGCTACGTTGCGGCGCTGCAAGGTGACGCAGCCGAAGCCGAAGAGCTCGCGATCGAGTGCCGGCGCGTGGCCGACGACCTCGACGATGCGCGTCTCCTCGCCTATTCCGAGCACATCGCCGGTCTTTCCGCCCTGTTCACCGACCCCGTCCGCGCCACGTCGCTGCTCTCCGGCGCTGTGCGGCGCTATGCAGACGCCGGCGCTGAACCCGAGCTCCGGATCGGAGCGGAGATCCAACTGGGTCTCGCTCACATCTTCACGGCCGAACTGGACGCTGCCCGCGTGCTCTTCGAGGGGAGCGAGCGCTTCTGCATCAGCCGCGGCGAGGACTGGGAACGCTCATACGCCCAATACGGTCGCGGGTTTGTTGAGCTGGCCGACGACCGTCCGGCCGAGGCCATCGCGCTGACGCTGAATGCCATCCGGACCAAGTACTCCTTCCGCGATGTGCTCGGCCTGTCCCTGACCTTCGATCTTCTCTCGTGGGCACGCGCGGCCGAAGGATCGTGGGTCGCCGCTGCGAAAGCAATGGGGGCGGCCCATACCTCGTGGGCATCCTTCGGCCACCAGCTCTTCCACTCCAAACATTGGCTGGACCGGCGGCGCGCCTCGGAAACCCAGATCCGAGACGCCATAGGTGACGCGGGTTTCGAGGCAGCCTTCGAGACCGGCCGAAGCCTCCCCATTGCCGACTTCGTCCAGCAGGTCCTTGCCGCGGCGCCCAACGGCCGGCACCCTCCAGACGCAGAACTGACCCGGCGCGAGCTCCAGATTGCCGGACTGGTCGCGCACGGTCGGACGAACCGCGAGATCGCCACAGAGCTCCACATCTCGCAGCGCACCGTCGAGGCCCACCTCGAGAACGCCTTCAGCAAGCTCGGCTTCAACCGCAGGGCACAGCTGGCCGCCTGGATCAGCGCGCGCCCCTCCTGACGTGGACGGACGTCGCCAGTTTCCGGCGACGCGGACGGTCTCTGTCTCTACCCCGCTGACTTCCGGGATACCGGGACGAGCGCGAAGTATGCGACGCACCGCAGCTGTAATGGCGGTCACAAGCACGGCACGGTACGGAGGGCAGCGGCCATGGCAGAACTTCGAGTCGACGACCACGACACGGTCATCGACCTCAGGAATGGCGAGACGATGCTTGCCGCCTTCAACCGCGCCGGCTACACCGCTCGGGTCGGTTGTAGGCGGGGCGGCTGCGGCATCTGCAAGGTCACCCTCGCCGAGGGACAGGCGACCTACAGCGCCACGGTGGCGGACACCGTCGTGACGCCTGAGGAGAGAAGCGCCGGAACCGTCTTGCTCTGTCGCGCCGTTCCGGACGGGGACGCGACGATCGCGATTCCCCCGGGGTTCAAGTTCGGGTGCATCTCCAAGACCCTGGCCGCGCTTGCCCGACCGAAGAACTGAGAAACAGAAAGGGAGCGCGACAATGGCGATCGCACGCATGGGCTACGTCCACGCCCGGGTGACCGACCTGGCCGAAGCCCGGAAGCATTATGTCGAGACGATGGGTCTTTACCCCACGCTCGAGGCCGACCAGAAGATCTTCCTCAAGGGATGGGACGAGTGGGACCACCACTCGGTCGTCCTCGAGGAGGGTGGGGTCGGCGTCATCAAGTACGGCTTCAAGGTCGAGTTCCTGGAGGACCTCGAGCTGTATGAAAAGCGCGCCGAGCAGTTCGGCGTGAAGACCGAGCGGATGTCCCGAGGCGAGAACCAGGAGGTCGGCGACGGCGTCCGCATCTTCATGACCAACGGTCACATTATCGAGCTGTATCACGAGATGACCGCCATCGGACTCGAGACCGGGACTCACAACCCGGAGGTCTTCCCGCGACACCTCGTCGGCGTCGGGGCACCGGGACTGGACCACTCCCTGATGCTCGGAAGCGACGTCGGCACCGCGGAGCGGTTCTTCATCGAGGTGTTCGACTTCTACCCCAGCGAGCGCATGGTCGCCTCTCTCGACGACGGCGCACCGCTGATGGCGACGTGGCTCACCGCCGGCAAGAAGGTCCATGACATCGCGATCATCGAGGGCCCCGACGCCAAGCTGCACCACTTCGCTTTCCAGCTGCGCGACTGGAGTTCGATCCAGCACGCGGCGGACCTCTTCAGCATGGACCGCGTCTCGGTGGACATCGGACCGACCCGACACGGTCTCACCCGTGGGGAGACGATCTACTTCTTCGACCCGTCAGGCAACCGCAATGAGGTCTTCGCCGGTGGCTACTACCCCTACCGTGACCGGCCCACCATCACGTGGACCGCGGATAACCTGGACCGGGCCCTGGATTACTACCAGCGCGAAGCCCATGAGTCCTTCATGAACGTCCACACGTGACAGACGGCGCCGAAGGGCCTGCGCATCAAGCGGTGGCCCTTCGGCGCGCCCGGAGCCTGCAAAACGACCGCCCGCGCTGTACCTGCTCACGCAACGTGCCTGGACACGACAGCTAGTTCACGACGCAGTCCTAGACGCCACATCCGGAACTGCGGAGTACGTCATCGTGACTCCTTCGATCCGGCTCAGCGCAGGTAGGCGCGCTGACGCACCAGCCGCGTGACGGCCCACCTGCGACCCAGACCGCCGGTGTCGTCAGGGGCGGACAAGGCCCTCGCGGACGGCCACCAACGCCGCCTGGGTTCGAGAGGTCAGGTGCAGTTTCCCGAGGACGTTGCTCACGTGAGTCCGAGCCGTGCGCTCACTGATCGTCAGGTCGGCGGCAATCTCACGATTCGACAGCCCACGTGCCAACAGAACGAGCACCTCACGTTCGCGGGCGCTAAGCAGACCCAGACCGGCCACAGGCGCAATGAGCCGTTGCGTCAGTTGCCGAGCGACCGCTGGGTCCAAGAAAACCTCGTCCTTTGTGGACGCACGAATTGCGGATTCGACCTCGGCCGGGTCCGCGTCTTTCAGCACATACCCGGAAGCGCCATTCGCGAGAGCTGTGTGCACTCGCTCTATCTCGCTGTAGCTCGTGAGTATGACGATCTTGAGGCCAGGGTGCCGCCGCCTGATCTCCGCAGTCGCCTCCGCTCCATCCATCCCGGGCATCACGATGTCGAGGAGAACCACATCGGGCAACTCGCCATGCACAGACGCGGACCCTAGGATCGCGGTCGCCTCTGCAGCTGACTCCGCCTCAGCGACGACCACGATGTCGTGGGTCTCGCCAAAGAAGCTCCGAAGACCGCGCCGGACAACTGCGTGGTCGTCGACGATCATCACCTTGATCGGATCCGGGTGCTCAGCCAGGTCATCCTCGCTCATGGTCGACCTCCTTGGAGAGGGCATGGCGCCTGCAGCACTGCTGATACGCGCGTCCCAGGCTCACCGTCCCGAGGCGACAGCTCAATGCTGCCTCCCCACCTGCCAGCGCGTTCTCGCATGGATGTGATCCCGAAGCCCCGTCGGGCCTCCGTAGCGACAAAACCGTGACCGTCGTCAGTGACATCGATCTGGACTCGACTTCCGTGCAAGATGCTCACCTGGACGGTCACCTGCTGAGGTCGGCCATGCTTGACCGCATTGTGAAGGGCCTCGCAGGCGATCTGGAAAACATCCTCGACGAACTCGACCGGCGCGTCGAGTGGATCGGCCGAAACCTCGATGTCGACACCTGAACGCCGACCGACCCCGGACACAACCTCCTGTAGCGCCGCGGGCAGTCCTCGTTCTGCGGGTAGCGACGACTGGAGTGCGAGGACGATGCCACGTAGATCCCGTTGCACGGTTTGGCTCAATTCAACGATCTCATCAGCGATCGATTCGACCTTGGTCCGATGAGGCTCGGCCAGTCGCGCACTCACCTTGCTCAACGCGCGGGCCTGGATGCCGACGGAGAAGACCTGCTGTACCACTGAATCGTGCAGGTCGAACGCGAGTCGACGACGCTCCTCTTGGCGCACGAGGACACGGTCGCGCTGTATCAGCGCGGTGTAGTCGATCGCTAGTGCAGCCTGTTGAGCCATCGAACCGAAGAATTCCAACAGGGCGGTAGCGCTCCCCACGCCCGGGGACAAGTACACGTTGAGCACACCGACAACGTCTTCTCCGACCTTGAGCGGAGTGGCAACGAAGTCGTCCCATTCAATCTGGGAGATGTACTTGTGCATCGGCTGCCAGCGCTCGTCGTTGAGCATAGCCGTCCGTCGATGCGGATAGACGATCTGCCGACCAGTCGTCGTCGCTTGGGTCGTGACAAGTTGGGCACCCCTGTCGTCCGAGGCGTGCAGCTTGTCGAAGAAGGTCACGTCCTCCGGAAAGCCCGCTGCTCCCATGATCTGGAGGCGATCACCCCCGGGCACCCTCACCATCACCTGGGTCGCGGCAACGCCATCGACCTGCTGTATCTCCATGGCGAGTGCCTGGAGCACCGACTGCGGCTCGTCGCGGGTTGCGGTCCGGGCCGCTGCACGCGAGATGGCAACCAGTCGGTGCTGCTGACGTCGCTGCTCGTCCAGAATTGTCGTGACGTCACGGAACACGACCAGGCACCGGTCCATCCGCAGTGGTCCAGCCTGGTAAGCCAGTTGACGACTTTGACCGTCCGGACGCACCCACGTAACTACCAGGCCGCCGTCATCCTCTGTTCGGCCCGGCTTGTCCGGCTCACTGATCGCAAGGGGGACAACGACTCCAGCAACCTCCGAGGGCCTCGCGTATCCGAGGAGCGCGGCCGCACGTGCGCTGGCTTCGATGACGCGTTGCCGGCGATCGAGGATCACAGCACCGCCGGGGATGTCATCGAGCTCACTCAACAGCTTCTCCCTTCGCCGCTGCTGACCTCGATCCAGTATCGCGCACAAGCAACGCTGCATCGCCTCTCCCGTTCGCCGCATGGCGGTCCGCGACGGATGACGTAGCGCCTGTGACCGTCTCGACTGCCGTCGTCGCGACCTTCGCGCGTTCCGAGGAACTCTGGGCACCTCTAGCGTCAAGCATGCACTGATCATGCTCCTCCTTCGCTGAAGGCGAGCGCATCAGACACAGGCACTCAGCACCCCAGCCATCGAAAGTCAGGAAACTGTGACCACGAATCCGGAGACCGAACGCACCACCCGAAACCTCGCACGCCTGAAGGTCCTCGACGGCCGAGCGCTCGCCGCTCTCGTGCTCGAGGACTTGGCCACGCGGGTCGAAGTGCTCGCAGAGCTCGGGTACCGGCCGGGGCTGGGCACGGTCCTGGTTGGATCGGATCCCGGAAGCCGCTCGTACGTCGCAGGCAAGCACCGCGATTGCACCCGAGTCGGCATCAGCTCGTTCCGACTCGAGCTTCCCGGCGATGCGAGTGAGGCCGACGTTCTGCACGCCGTCCAAGCGCTCAACGATGACGACGGGTGTACGGGATTCATCGTGCAGCTGCCCCTGCCGCAAGGCATCGACCGTGGCCGAGTGCTCTCCGCGGTATTGCCGGGCAAGGACGCGGACGGTCTGCACCCGTACAACCTGGGACAGCTGACCGCCTCGACGCCGGGTCCACTTCCGTGTACGCCCCGCGGGATCGTCGAGCTTCTTCGTCACTACGATGTCGACCTGTATGGCGCTCACGTCGTCGTCGTGGGCGCTGGTCTTACCGTCGGTCGCCCGTTGACGATGATGCTGACGCGGGAGAGCGAGAACGCGACGGTCACGCTGTGCCACCGGGCGACGGTGGATCTCGAAGAACACCTGCGCAGGGCCGATGTCATCATCGCGGCAGCCGGAACGGCCGGCCTGATCCGGGCCCATCATGTTCGGCCGGGTGCGACGGTTGTCGACGTCGGCATCACTAGGACCGACGAGGGGCTCCTCGGAGATGTGGACCCGGATGTGGCCAAAGTCGCCGGGAAGCTCAGCCGGACCCCGGGTGGCGTCGGCCCCATGACCCGCGCGATGCTCATGACGAATGTGGTCGAGGCTGCGGAGCGCCGCCTCGGGCTCGCCAAGGGTTGAGGATGCTCGGCGGAGCCACCGTGACCGATCACAAGGCCCCCGAACAATCTCGTGATCAGCCACATCGCACTTCCACCCCCTTGGTGATTCGGGCGCACGTCATCAGACGCCGGCCATTCCGATCGAGTCTTTTCGACGTGCGGTTCTGCACAGTGGCGCCCCGCCCCAATGGGACGGGGCGCCACTTCACACCCGTTGCGTCAGCTTGAAAAAACGACGGTGGTTCGGCCATTGAGAAGGACCCGGCCGGCCGAGTGGTCAGCGACGGCCCGCGCGAGCACTCGGCGTTCGATGTCTCGCCCCTTGCGAACCATCGCCTCAGCGGTGTCCCGGTGTGAGACCGGCTCGACGTCTTGCACGAGGATCGGCCCCTCGTCGAGGTCGCCCGTCACGTAGTGTGCCGTTGCCCCGATGAGCTTGACTCCCCTCTCGTGAGCCTGGTGGTAGGGCTTGGCTCCCTTGAACCCCGGGAGGAAGGAGTGGTGGATGTTGATGCAGCGGCCGGCAAGCTTGTTCGCAAGGTCGTCTGAAAGGATCTGCATGTACCGGGCCAGCACGACGAGCTCGACATCGAGCTCGTCGACCAGCGAGAGAATCTGCGCCTCCTGCTCCGCCTTCGTCTCCTTCGTCACTGGAAGATGGACGAATGGGACGTCACTGAGGTCCACGCGCGCGTAGACCGACGATGGATGGTTCGAAACGACTGCGACCACGTCCACAGGTAGGTCCCCGGTTCGCCATCGGTACAGCAGATCCACGAGGCAATGGTCCTGCTTGGAGGCCATGATCAGCACTCGCATCTTTCTGCTCGTGCATCGCACCTCCCACGTGGCGCGCAACGGCGTCATCACAGAGAGCAGGCTGGTCTTGATCTCATCCTCTGACACACGGGCCCGGGTGGGTCTGAACTCGATTCGAGCGAAGAAGCGAGCCGTGAGGTGGTCGTCGAACTGCTGCGCATCCACGATCGTGCAGCCGAGCTCGAACAGCCGGGTCGAAACAGCGCTCACAATCCCCGGCTCGTCGTCACAGGCGAAGGTCAGGACGAACGTTTCCGCTTCGATGGCCCGTGGATCCGCCATGTCCACTTTCGACGAGGTCTTCGGCCCCGCCATCACCGGGCCGCCCTCAGATCCGACTTACGGCGATCGGTCTTGTACGGCGCCGGCGCCACCACGGCGCGGATCGCCTTCTGGGGGCCGCCCGGGTTTCCCCAGTGCACGATCAGCCGCTCCCCGATCTCCGCGTGGGCGACATCGATCGTCGCGAGGGACAACATCTCGCGGAAGTAGTAGCTGTAGCCACGTGATGTGGCTACGCCGACGACCGCCTCCGGGTCCGTCGCATCGCTGCCGCTGGTGACCTTGTCAGCCCACATGAAACCCCGCTGGTCGCGAGGCATGTCCATGTACGCGTAGTTCTCGCCTGGGCGGAACAACGAGTTGAAGACGTCTTGGACGTCATCGGCGTTCCATACGAGCGTTCGCATGACTCGTCGTGGAGCAAGCTTCTCCTGCGCCAGGGCGTCGCGTCCGAGGAACTCGTGATCCAGGTTGACGGTCCGTCCCCAACCCAGCTCGATGGGCGAGCGGTAGTAGTCAGAGATCTGGCTCCCCTCGTAGCTGCCCGCAATATAGGCCGGCTGGGCGAACGACGGCATCGATGCGGTGAACTCCTCGAGATAGTTGGTCGTCTCGGGCTCGAAGATGGCGGGGATGTAGTCGGTCGCGATCGTGGGGTAGCACGCTTCCAGATGGTTGATCAAGGCGACTCGGCCGCCGAGCCTGCGCAGGCCGAACTCCTGCCCAGCGTCGACGACGAGGTCGTAGATCTCCGACCCGATCTCCTTCGGGCCCTGAAGCTCGAAACCGATCTCCCCCGCCATTCCCTGCCGCAACGCCCAGATCTTGTGCCCTCCGATCGTGAGCGGGTGCACCCGCATGTATCGGGTATCGCGCAGTTCGGTGTCTCCAGTCAGCTTCTCGAGCAGTTCGACCGATCTGGGACCTGAGACCTGGAAGATGAACCAGTCCTCGCGTTCGATCTTCACGTCGCGGTCGGTCATCTCCAGTTGATGCTTGACCCAGAACCCGCCGCGGCCGTGAAGGACGTAGTCGTCGTCGCCGAACCGGGTCAGGACGCCTTCGTGGATGACCTTCCCGTCCTGATTGGTGTGGATGAGGTGCTTGGACTGACCGTGCTCGAAGCCCTTCATGGTGTTGACCGAGATCCCCGAAAGGAACGGAAGGACGTCCGGGCCGGTGAGCCGGTGCTGCCAGAGGAATGACCAGTCCCCGATGTAGCACGCCTCCTTCCACGACATGCTCTCGTCCAGCCAGTCGGTGTATTCAGGCTGACCAAACCGGCTCCATGCGTATACCTCGGGCGCCTTGCGCATCCGTTCGACCGTGTACGACATCTCTCGTCCGTTCTCTCCACAGATGGTGATCCCGACCCCCAAGATCGGAGGGGGTGACACCAGTCACACTAGGTAGGCCGCGAGCTCGAGAGAACGCGCAGATGGCCGGTTCGCCATCGGTTGCACGTCGCAGTCGGACTACGTCATCTGACCTAGTCCAGGCGCCCGATCAAGTCCTTCGAAGAGGTGCCTTCAATGCCCTTCATCTTGGGCGTCGGGCCTACCTCCGAGCGATACGTCATTTGCTCGATCGCTGTGCCGTCAAATGCGGGTCGTCGGTTCGCTGTGGTGTCGCAAGTGTTAGCGAGGTCACAGCGCCGACTCCGCAGGCGCCGCGGCATGCATCGATCGAAGGAGTTCAGATGAGTTACACGCCGCCGGCCGACCGGCTGCACAAGTCCCACGTTGTCGCCCTACTGTTGTGCTGCCTCGTGATGGCCATTGACGGGTATGACGTCGTCGCGTACGGCACCGTACTGGGCTCCCTAATGGGCGACTGGGGGATCTCGCCGGTCACGGCGGGATACCTCGGCTCGATAGCCCTGGTGGGGCTGCTCATCGGTGGGTTGTTCGTCTCGCCGATGGCCGATCGAACCGGTCGAAAGCCTCTCCTGATAGGAGCGCTTGGCACAGCCAGCGTGGCCTCGTTCACCTGTGCTTTCGCCGAAAGCGTCGTCGTGCTCGGGACGTTGCGATTCGTGGTCGGAGTCGCTCTGGGGGCGCTGGTTCCGAACATGCTTGCGCTTGTCGGAGAGTTCAGTCCCGCGAAATACCGTGCGATGTTCGTCTCGTCGGTCTCGGCGTTCTACTGCATCGGCGGAGTCTCGGCCGCACTCGTGGCCATCAATGTGGTCCCTACCTTGTCCTGGCGTGCCGTCTTCGCCCTCGGACTGGCCCCTGCTTTCTTGGTGCCGGCACTGCTCAAATGGCTCCCGGAGTCGCCCGTCCACCTGTCACGCCGCGCAGGTGTTGCACACGACAATCACGTTGGCCTCCAACCTCTCAAGTCCCGTGTGAGGGGCATCCTCGCCGACGGCAACGCGACAAGAACCGCCCTGATCTGGGTGTTCTTCGCGATGTGCATGCTGCTCACCTTTGGCCTGAACACCTGGCTCCCCAAGCTCATGCAGACTGCTGGCTATCCCCTCAGCTCCGCACTCACGACGCTCGTCGTCCTAAATGCTGGCGGATTCGTGGGAGGCATCGGCGGCGGTTGGATCGCGGGGAAGGTCGGCTACCGGTCGACTCTGCTGGGCCTGTTCGGCATCGCCGTCGCAGCTCTGACTGTGCTTTCGTTCGAACCTGCAACTGCGCTGATCAACGTGTGCCTGTTCTGCGCTGGCGGCGCCAGTATCGGCACGTTGGCCATCGTGCACGCGTTCGCGGTCGAGTACTACCCGACTCGGGTGCGCTCCGCAGGTGTCGGGTTCGCGTCGGGCATCGGCCGCGTGGGGGCCATCGCCGGTCCCGCCCTCGGCGGGCTGCTGCTGGCCAGGGAACTCTCGTTCCAGCAGAACTTTCTGTTCGTCGCTCTTCCCGCTGTTGTCGGAGGAATAGCCGTTGCCATCGTGACACGCGGCTCCTTTAACGACAGCCGGCCCGAGCACACGGACACTTGGACCGACGTCGAGAACCAGAGGATCTAGCCACCGCATTAGCGCAGTGAACCAATGCCAGTGCGGCCATCGGCCGGGCAGCCAGATTCACTGCGGGTAGTCGCCTGCCTGGCCGGCTTGCCTCTCCTTCGTCAACGCGAAGGACAGGCAAGCCGCGCGATACTCGTAGACACAGTCCTCGACAGTGCGCGGAGTTCCAGCGGCGGGACCAATCACTCGAGCCCGGGCCTTGACCACGTCGAACGCGGACTGGCGACGTCTCTGGTCGAGACGCCACGGGCCGCGGAATTACGGGTGTGAGCGTGAGGCGGCTGTGCCGCCTTCGGCGCGGATGAGCTCAGCAGTCTCGGTGGCACGGTCGAGATTCTGGTCGGCGACAGCGACCTTCGCGCCCTCTCGAGCGCACAGAATGGACACGGTTCGTCCATTACCTACGGGGTCGGTCGCAGGGTCGAATGTCCTTTGGCCTCCGCCGATGATGAGGATCCGCTTGCCCTGAAGGCGGTCACGAGCGACTGCTGCGAAGGAGCGCACCTAAAGCAACCTAGTCCTCGACCTGACGCTCGGCCGTCATCATCGAGGCCCGCATCGTCGCCTAGCGGTCGGCTCGGTATCAAGCCAGGGCACCAAAGATCCGCAGCTAGCTGTGGTGATCGTCGCTTCAGGCTAGGCGCGCAGCGACGGCGTCGAGGATCAGGTCCAAGGTGAACTGGTATTCGGCGTCGCTGTCGAAACGAGCGAGGTCAGCGGCGGCTTCTGTGACACGGGCAAGGCCGGAGTCCTCCAGCGCCGCTTGCCGCTGCGCGATCCCGTCGGCGTCGGTCGTGCCGTAGGTCGGTCCGGCATGGACCTCGCGCAGCAGGGTGCCGATCAACGTGGCGATCAGGCTGCGCAGGATCTGAACGGCCTGGTGTTGCTCGAAACCAGCGGATCGGAGCACGGCCAGGACGGCTTCGACGGGCGCGAGCCCCTCGAACGAGCCGAGCTGGCGGGTGAGGACGAGCGGCGCTGCCTGCGGGTGCGCGAGCGCGCGGTCGCGGAATGCCTGGGCGATGGCGAGCAGGTCGACCCGCAGATCGCCGGTCGCGATGGGCAGTCGCATCGAGCCCAGCAGGTGCTCGGCGACGGCGTCGAGCAGATCGTCCTTGTCGGCGATGTGGTTGTACAGGCTCTTCGCATCGACTCCGAGGATGCGGGCGACCGAGCGCATCGAGACCGAGTCGATCCCCTCCACATCGATCACCTTGAGCGCAGCGGTGACGATCGCAGCTCTCGTGAGCTGAGAGGCACCCTTCGGGGGGCGCCCACGCCGGGTCTCTCTGCGCGGTTCAGGTGTCGTCTTCATGGGGTCATGATGCCCCCTGTTGAATAAATCCACAACGTGGGTATGATCGACGTCACGTGAATACCCACGACGTGGGTAAATATGAGGAGTGACGATGCACTTTCCGTGGGAACCCAGCGAGGTGGTCGACCTGCCGACAGTCGGGACGGGTGTCGACACGGTGACAGACCTGTCCCGCTCCGCGGAGCCACCGGGCGCCCGGCTTCGCATCGCTCGCGCACAGGGAGAGGCGTTTCGCCGCGAGTTCGCCACGACCGGTACGCCGCACTCGATCACGACCTGCGACCTGATCACGCTGCCCTACCCGACTCGCTTCGGACTGTTCCGGGCAACGAGAGCGATCGCACCGTTCCTGTCGATCACCAACCGGATGCTGGTGATCCGGTGGCACGAGTCCGACGGCCGCCGACGGGTGCTGCTGTTCGAGCCCAGCGATCACGAGCACGGCCGCTACACGCCGTACTTCGACAAGCTGACCCGGAAGACACCGGACGTCGTGGAACGACAGATGGTCCACGAGCACGGCACGGTCCTCGGCCATCTCGCCCGGCTGGGCATCAGGCCCGAGGAGGTCGACTACCTGCTGTTCGACCACCTCCACACCCAGGATCTGCGCCGCTGGGTCGGCACCACCGCCTATCAACGCGACCTCGACGCGAGGCCCGACGCGGCGTTCCCGAACGCCAAGGTGATCGTTCAGCGCGACGAGCTGGCCGGGATGGCCGAGCTGCATCCGCTGCAGAAGCCGTGGTACCAACCGACGACCTACCGCGACGTACCGCCCGAGGCGTTCCTGCCCATCGACGGCTCCGTCATCCTCGGCCCTGGTGTCGGCGTGGTGAAGACGCCGGGCCATGTGTTCGGCAACCAGAGCCTGATCGTGAACACCTCGACCGGGATCTGGGTCTCGAGCGAGAACGTCATCGCCGTCGAAGCCCTGACCCCGGAGCACTCCAAGCTGCCCGGCCTGGCCAGGTGGAGCAAGGAGTGGCAGCAGGAGGTCGTCCTGAACGCCAACACGATCGAGACGACAGCCGATCAGTACAACTCGATCATCCTGGAGAAGGCGCTGGTGGACCGCGCCCAGTCCGACTCCCGGTTCCTGCAGTTCTTCCCCTCCAGTGAGCTCACCGGCGCCTGGACCAACCCCGGCACCCGGCCGACGTTCACCCACGGACACATCACCCATGGTGTCCAGCCCGTCTGAGCAAGCCCAGCAAGAAGGAGACGAAGATGTCATCAACCCCTGCCCGATTCACCCTGCCTCCCGAGGAGGTGCTCAGGGCCCGCGAGAAGCTGGTGCTCGACCACTTCCACGACGAGGTGGTCCAGGACTGGGACGCGACCCTGTCCACGTTCCCGCATCCGCACTACGAGCTGATCGCCCAGATGACCGTTCACGACGGTGACGGCGAGGTGCGGGGCTACTACAACGACACCCGGGTCGCGTTCCCCGACCAGGATCACGAGATCATCGCGTTCCGGCACAGCCTCGACGCGGTCATCGTCGAGTTCTGGCTCCTCGGCACTCACCTGGGCCCCCTCGGCGGTGTGATCCCGGCGACCGGGTCGAAGCATCGCACCCGCATGACGGCGTACTTCATCTTCGACGAGCACGAGAACCTCGCGGTCGAACGCATCTACTTCGACCAGCTCACCATCCTCAAGCAGCTCATCGCGGGCGTGGACAAGAAGACACCGGGCGGGCTGCTCAAGCTCGGCCGCATCCTCAAGGGCGTCCTGTCCATGGCCGGCGGCGGACCCGACCCCCGACTGCTGAACACGACACCGCCGGCGTTCCTCGCCGACCAGCCGACCGGTCACCGGTCAGGCAACTGACCCGGACCACTGGATCAAAGGAGAACACCCATGCGCGCACTCATCGGAGGCAAAGGCCCCGACTGGCTGCTCGACCACATCGAGCCGCCCTCACAGCTCGGCGCCCTGCGGATCCAGGTCCACGCCGCAGGCATGAACCGAGCCGACCTCTACGCCCTCGAGGGGTCCTACACCGCCAACGGACAGGAAGCCGGACCGTTCACGGCCGGCATGGAGATCGCCGGTGTCGTGGAGACCGGGAGCCTGCTGGCACCGCACCTGCCGGCCGGCACCCGGGTCATGGGCATCACCGTCGGCGGCTTCGCCGACTACGCCCTCGGACACCCGCGGCTCCTTGTCCCGATCCCGGACGGGCTCAGCTTCGAGGAGGCCGCCACCCTTCCGGTCGGGCTCAACACCGAGCACGACGCGCTGGTCACCCAGGCAGGCTTCTCCCCCGGCGACACGGTGCTGTTCGTCGGCGGCACGAGCTCGATCGGGCTGATCGGCATCCAGATGGCCAAGGCGCTGGGCTCCGGCACGGTCATCGCCACCACCACGAGCGAGGAGAAGAAGTCGGCACTCCTCGACGCGGGCGCCGACCTCGCCGTGAACACCGCGACAGAGGACCTGACCGCGATCGTGCTGGAGGCCACCGGCGGACAGGGCGTCGACATCACCCTCGACCACGTCGGCGGCACCCTCTTCGCCCAGCTCCCGAGCGCGACCGCGATCGGCGGCCGCATCGTGAGCATCGGCCGCCTCGCCGGCGCGGCCACCGAGCTCGACCTAGACACCGTCGCCTTCCGGCGTCAGCGGCTCATCGGCACCACCTTCAGCATCCGCACCCGCGCCGAGCTCGGCGAGGTCGTCGCCGCACTGGCCGAGGAGGTCCTGCCGGCGGTGGCCGACGGCCGGATCGCCCCGCGACTCGGTGCGGTCTATCCCGCCGAGCGGGCCGCGGAGGCCGCCGACCAGCTGCGTACCAACGGTGCGACGGGGAAGATCGTGCTCTCATTCGCCGATGCCCACACGGGCCCCGCGCCGACACCGAACACCGTCGCCGGCATGTTCGGATCGATCGCGCAGATCGGCTACGTCGTACGCGACATCGAGGCCTCCATGCAGGGCTTCATCGCCGCCGGCATCGGTCCCTGGTTCTTCCTCAAGGGGGTCAAGCCGGGCGACTTCACCTACCGCGGACAACCCTCGGACATGGTGATGGACGTCGCCGTCGCCAACAGCGGCGACATCCAGATCGAGCTCATCACACCGGTCAACGACGCCCCCTCGATGTACGCCGACTTCCTGGCCTCCGGCCACGAGGGCGTACAGCACCTCGCCTACTGGAGCGACGACTTCCAGGGTCTCTACGACCGCGCCCTGGCCGCCGGATTCACCGTCAGACAGGAGGGTCGCATCGGCGGCGAGGACGGCCGCTTCGCCTACCTCGAGACCGAGCACCACCCCGGCACCGTGGTGGAGATCTCCGACGTCGGCGGATCCAAGAAGCTCATCTTCGACCTGATCAAGCTCGCCGCCACCAACTGGGACGGCTCCAACCCGGTCCAGGAGATCGACGCCGGTCTGATCGGCGGCGACCCCGCCGCCGCGGCGGCACTCATGGAGGCCTTCGGATGAAGGTCCACCACCTCAACTGCGGAACCATGCGCCCCTGGGGCGCGCCTGACGGCCTGGTCTGCCACGTCCTCCTCATCGAGACCGACACCGACCTCGTCCTGGTCGATGCCGGACTCGGACTGGCCGACGCGGCCGACCCGGGCAAACGGTTCGGTGAGGCACGGTTCTTCGTACGACCCGCCTTCGACCCCGCCGAAGCCGCCATCAACCAGCTCCCGGCACTCGGGTTCGACCCTCAGGACGTACGCCACGTCGTGCTCACCCACTTCGACGCCGACCACACCGGGGGTCTCGCCGACTTTCCCTGGGCGAAGGTGCACCTCACCTCGGCCGAGAACCAGGCGGCCCTGAATCCCCGCGGGGCCGTCGAGCGTGGCCGCTACCTACCCTCGCACCGATCGCACGGACCGCGCATCGTGGAGCACACGCCTGCCCGAGGTGAGGCCTGGCGCGGCTTCCCAGGCGCCCAGGAGCTCACCGACATCGCTCGCGGCATCGTGCTGATCAACCTGCCCGGCCACTCCCGTGGTCACGCCGCCGTCGCGGTCGACGCAGGCGACCGCTGGATCCTCCACGTCGGTGACAGCTTCTACCACCTCGGCCAGATCGACGGCACCGGCCATGCCCCCAGGAGCCTCTCCGCCATGGAGCGCCTCATCGCCGCGGACCGGTCCCAGGTTCGGGGCAACCATCGGCGGCTCACCGAGCTGTGGCAGGCCGGCGAGCCCGACCTGATGCTCGTCAACGCCCACGACCCAACCCTTCTTCGCCAAGCACAGGAGACCGACAACCCATGAAGATCGCCATCCTCGGAGCCACCGGCAACGTCGGCTCCCACACCCTGAAGGAAGCCGTCACCGCCGGCCACGAGGTCATCGCCTACGCGCGCCGGCCCGAGGCCGTCGAGCGCCTCGCCGGGGTCACCGTCGTCCCGGGCGAGCTCGACGACACCGCAGCCCTCACGGCCGCCATCACCGGAGCCGAGACCCTCATCATCAGCATCACCGGCCCTGTCAGGGACAAGACCTTCACCCAACGCACCCTGCCCGGCATCCTCACCTCCGCCCGCGAAAGCGGCACCGGACGAGTCGTCCTCGTCTCCGCGTTCGGCGCCGGTGACACCGCGGACAAGGCCTCTCCCTTTGCCCGCCTCCTCTACCGCACCATCCTCAAAGGGTTCTTCGACGACAAGGCCGCAGCCGAGAAGCTCCTGCCCACCTCCGGCCCGACCTGGACGGTTGCCTACCCGGTCAACCTCAAGGACGCCCCGGCACTCGACACGACCACGATCAAGGCCATGGACCAGGTCGGCAAGGTGCCAGGCCTACCCACCCTCCCCTTCAGCAACGCAGCGAAGGCACTGGTCGAGATCGCCACCAGCGACGCGTACGCCAACCAGCGGGTGCTCATCACGACGCCCAACGGCTGGAAGCCCGCCTCATGAGCCATTCGATCGGCCACGCGGCGATCAACGGCAGCCCGTCCCCGGAGATCGACGGCGAAACCCCGAATCGCATCACTGCTGTTCAGAGCCGATTTTCGCCAGCAATGCGACGCATTCGACGTGGCGCGGTCATTGGGGGAAGAGACCGGAGACACCAAACGTGATTGAGATTCTTTGCGGGGGCGCCTGAGATCGTAGGTCCAAAGTGGGCCCTGCCCTGCGACGATGTGACTCGGATCGCTTGCAGGCATCGGTACCCTCCTGCAGGACTTTGCGGATCAAAGTGAGCCCATTCCGAGCCCTCGTGTCAGCAGGTTCCGGCGTATGCAATCCAGCGCTGACCAGGGCTCTCGACTAGGCTGGGCACCCTGTCTAAAGGCAGCCGACCAAACTCCAGTGCGGGCACCCTCTCCTCGCCCGACTCGCGGCACCACAGTTGAGAGCTCATCACCTCGGAATGGCCCCCCACTCACGGAGGGTTCAAGTCCCAGTCGCGCACGCACATGATTGTGCCCCGAACTGGGGAAACTCGGTCGGGGCCACAATCCATTTCAGCCTGGTTGGGCACCAGTTGGGCACAACACGCTCATGTATCCCCCTGTTTAGCTGTCCGCGTATCTGAAGCGGGCTGCTGTCAGCCCAACTCGAGACTCCTCCTCAACTGGCGGCCGCGGCGCACCGACCGGCAGCGTGAACGTCGCCACCACCGAACTTCAACGAAGCAGGACGGCGAGGCTTGGCTCTTCGATGAGCAACGGTCGTGCCTGCCAACCGGGCCAGACTCGTACTCGAGACGATGCCCGAGCGACATCAGCCTCTGCCCACGCTCGCCGCCTGGACCATCGCCAGCGGACCCAACGGCCTGTCCTTCCCCGCGGAACGCCGGAACGAGAACACACCAAAGGGCGGCAAACACATTGCCCACGGCAGCTCCTGCGGCCGTGGGCAACGTTCAAGCAAGATGGGTCCGTAAAGCGTGCGGGATGGGGCTGGCTCGAAGCTCGCCGCGTTGCTGGCCGGGATGGTCTCGATTTTCACGACCTCGGCCATACGGCACCTGCCATCGCGACGCTTTTACCAGCACAGCACGCGTGATTGAGACCGCGAAATCGCTCGGCGATTGTCAGAGTTCGCCAGGGCCGCCAGGTAGTGGTTCATCGCGGGCCGAGTCGTTTGACGATGAGCAGTTCTGCCGACCAGCATCATTCACTCGCAACTTTGTTGGCGCGGGGCCCTTCGGTTGACAGCTGCTGACACCTATGGCCTGGCTACGGCAGCAGCCAACGCCTCGTGAATGTCGAGCAGTGAATCGGGTTCTGGATCGAACCCGAACGGCAAGAGCCATACTCGATCCGTGGCAGCCTGAGCCTGGGAAGCCTCAAGAGCTGCCTCCTCCACCGCCCTGCGCCTTTCATCACTCATGGCGTCCGCTGCGACGATGCAGCGTCGAATTGATGCTTCCAGGCCTGCCGTCCGTAGACGCACCGATTCGCCCTCGCGCATCGGATCCGCGGCGACCTTCTCTGCGGCTGCCTTTTCGCGAAGGAGGCCATCCTGCTCCTCGGCTCCGTCGAAGAGGCTGCTGAGCGTATCGGCCAGTGCGATGGCTCCTAGAAGTTGCTGCCTCTCCCGGTCGGCGATCAGATGGATTCGCTGTTCGGCGAACTTTAGGAAATCGACGACGAGATGCAGTTGCTGAATGGCCTGTGCCTGGCCGGTCGCCTCCACCGTAGGAGCGATCACCGCCTCCAGGCTCTTGATCGCGGCTCGCATGGTGTTGCGGGTGTAGTCCATGGATCAGATCACCTCTTTCAACTGGCTGACCAATTGCTGTGTGAGGAGGGGAACCACGCCTTCCAGGCGGGTGAGCAGGATGTCCTGATGCGAACGCCCCAGGCGGGCCACGCGATAGGGGGTGGCGAGTGTGCGAACCAACGCGGAGTACGTCGCGAGCATCGCGAACCACCGCACCCTTTCCTGGTCGACGCGAAGCCCAGATGCCTGTTCGTAGGCCGCGAAGAATTCCTCCCGCGGCTGCACGCCGCTGGCCAGGAAGGTCTTGCCGTCCTCCGCCATCCCGCCGAAGAGCGGGTGAGTGCAGTACGCGAGGTCCTCGTGACGGTCGCCCACATGCCCGAGCTCCCAGTCGAGCCAGGCGGTGATCTCGCCGGTCTCCTCGTCGAAGAGAAAGTTCCCACTGCGATAGTCACCGTGAACGATTCCGACCTTGTCGGTCACCGGCAGGTTCCGCTCCATCCACGATGCAGCCACCTCCATCGCCGGATGATCTTGTCCACGGTCGAGCTCCCACACCGAACGCTCCATGTTGAGTCGTTCCTGCGCTGATTGCGTCGTACCCGCTTCCGGGACCGAGACGGCATCCGTCGCCAGGGGCGCGACCTCAACATTGTGCAGCGCAGCGAGGTGCTCGACGAACTGCGGAGCCAGGCGGTCGCGGAGGTCCGGACCGAAGGTGGTCCCCAGCCCGGAGACCCTGTCGTCGTCACTCACCGACGGTTTGGTGACGCCTGTGGCAAACGAATAGATCAGGGCCGGCCCAGGGAGTTCCTCCCCAAGCGAATCCGCCCACAGCGCCCGCGGCACAGGAAGCACCGAAGCCGCCGCCGCACAGATCTCGAACTCGGTCTGCTTGTACGTTGTGTTCAACGTCTCCGGTGGGTCGATGCTGAGCAGCAGATCTTCCCGCACTCTTCCTCGACCTGGTGCTTCCCAATCAAGGGTGAAAGCCGCTTGGATCTTTGACGCTCCCCCGGTCAGCCAGCGAACGTCCGAGACGGCGAACTCGCCGTCCACGCGTGCCTTCAGGAATCCGACAAGGCTGTCATGGATGTCGTCGAGCCCCAGGGGGGACCACGGTGGACCCGTACGACGACCGTAGCGAAGGTCGAGAGCCCGCTGGCTGACCGCGTCGGTGGGGAACCGCCGCTTGACAGCCTCGACGAGGTCTACCGGAGGGTGGTCGTTGTCGACCAGCGATGGAATCACTGCGTTCATGCCCGTACTCCTCCGTCGAAGAATCGGTTGGCCATGCGGCCATGTCGAGATCTCCTTGCCGCGAGGAACTCGATTCCCCAGACGTCAGCCATGAGTCCGTACCCGACGGCGCCGTCATGCTCATAACGCATCAACGCCTGGTTGGTCAGGTAGGAAGGACTGAACGAATACCAAGGCGTCGCAGCAACGGCAGACCCGACGAAGGCATGCGTGTGCCCCCGCTCGTCGGTAACGCTGATCCGATTGGACGCCGGCAGGAGGTTCACGTGCTCGGCTTCCATCGACGCTTCGGTGATGCCGAATGTCTCTCCGTGGTCGTATACATAGCCGAACCTGAGCGGCGAACAGGAGACCTTGTCGTCGTCGATGCCCAAGCCCGTGACCAAGTGAACGCCGAAGTTCTCGTCGAACGGAATGTGCAGGTAGGTGAGGGCTGACTCACCAAGCTCCGTACGTGTTCCCCAGCTTCGATCGAAACCGCCCATCGAGTTGATCTCGTACGTCTTACCTCGCAGGGTCAGGACGCCCGTCACCCTTCCCACGAAGTCGAGGTGGCCACCGGCCCACGCATCACCGAGACCGAGGTCCTGGTGATCCGCGGACACCGCCAGAAGGGGGTTCTCTGCGGGATCGTTCGGGTCCCAAGCCGGCATGCAGCCCTTGAAGTCGAGATCGAACCGGCAGGCCCCGTTGAGACTCTCGTACACGAAGCGGTAGTTGTTCGGCGGCTCATACACATCGACTGAAAGCCCGTTCGCCAGGTCGAACTTAACCATCGAGGTGGGACATGGAGTGTGCATGTGCGGGTCCGTGAAGTCCGCGGTGAAGGGATCTGGGTTGATGCCCTGAACCACGTTGATCGACGAGATCGTCGCACCCACATGCGGCCGCGCGAGAACGTAGACGTTTCCGTAGATACGTTCCTCGGGAATTGCGAACCAGAAACCGATGCTTTCCGCCCATCGAGTGAGCGAAGGATCGCTCTTGTGGAAGTCAGCATCTTCAGGCGTAATCATGAAGTCATCCTCCGTACGATTGAGTTCGAGAGCCGATGCCCTCGTTCAGCTGTTGTTGTCGGGAACCACGACGACCTTGACGGCCTCGCCCCGGTGTTGCGCTTCGATCGCCTCATTGAGCTCGGAGAAGGGGAACCTCTTGATCAGCTTGTCGAACGGAAACTCACCCGCCCGGTGATGCTCCAGCAACCTAGGGATGAACGTCTGCGGGTCGCTGTCGCCTTCGACGATGCCCTTGATCGTCAGCCCGGTCTGCATGGTGGCGACAATGTTGAGGGGCAGGTTCACAGAGAAGTCCGACGGAACCCCGACCAACCCCAAGACCGCGTTGCTCGCGACGGAGTCAATGCCCTGCTGAATAACGTCGACGCGCCCGGTGGTGTCGAAGACGTAGTCGACCCCCTCTCCCGCCACGGCGAGCACTGCGTCTTTGATGGACTCGCTGGTCGGGTCGATTGCATGCGTTGCACCGATGCTGAGCGCGAGGTCACGACGTGACTCGTGGGGCTCGACAACGATCACCTTCGCGCACTTCTGGATGACGGCGCCCATGACGGCTGCGAGGCCGACTGGACCTGCCCCCAGGACCAGCAGACTCGAGCCCTGCCTACAAGACATCGACTGCATAACCGCTCCAGCCCCGGTTTGCAGGCCACAGCCGAGCGGGCCGATCATGGCGATATCCAGGTCATCGTCGACCTTCACGACGTTACGCGCCTTGGTAACAGCGTGACTTGCGAAAGACGACTGGCCGAAGAAGTGACTGTGGACCGCGTCCCCACCCCTGGACATCAGCGTGGACCCATCTGGGCGTGTCCCGATGTAGTTCTCGGCCGTGAAGTTGCGGCAGTACGCGGGGTTTCCACGACTGCACGACGTGCAGGTGCCGCAACTGCTGAACGAAAGGGCGACATGATCACCGGGGGCGAGGTTGGTGACGCGCTCACCCACCTCGGTCACGATGCCGCTGCCTTCGTGACCGAGGACCACAGGATACGGGAGGCCGTAGATTCCGTCGCGGGCGCCGATATCCGTATGGCAGAGGCCTACGCCCTTGATCTCGACAAGCACTTCGTCCGGACGCGGCGCCTGTAGCTCTACCGTCGCCAGTTCCATCGGTACATGCGGCCCTGTGGCGACCGCAGCTGTGATCTGCATGTTGGATCTCCTTCTCAGACGTTGGACGAAGCGGCGAGGTTCGGATCGAGGTAGACGGTCTTGTGCACCTGGAAAGCCAGAAGACCTTCGGGCCCGAGCTCGCGGCCCATCCCACTCGCCTTCACCCCGCCAAATGGGGCGCTGGGGTCATTGACGTAGGCGTTGATTCCGACAGTCCCGGTACGGATCTGTCGAGCGATCGCCTCGCCCCGCTGTGCGTCTCGGGTCCACACAGTGCCGCCCAGTCCGTACTCGCTGTCGTTGGCGATGTCGATGGCCTCGGCGTCGTCCTCGTACGGGATCACAGTCAGTACCGGCCCGAAGATCTCTTCTTGAGCGATAGTGGATCGGTTGTTCACGTCGGCGAACACTGTGGGCTCGACGAACCAGCCGTGGTCAAGCCCACGGGGTCGCCCGCCACCAGTAGTCAGGCGGGCACCGCAGTCCTTGCCCTGAGCGATGTAGCTTTCGACCCGATCCCGCTGCCGCGCCGACACAAGGGGGCCCAGCGTCGTGGATCGGTCCGTCGGGTCTCCGAGGACCATCGAACGGGCGAGGTCGGTGACCGTGTCGACCACCTCGTTGTAACGAGCACGCGGAGCGAGGATGCGTGAGTTCAGCCAGCAGATCTGACCGTTGTTGAGGAGCGTGACGCCAAAGAAGCTCTCGATCGTGGACCCTAGGTCCGCGTCGTCCAGCACGATTGCGGCAGACTTGCCGCCTAGCTCAAGCGTCACCGGGCGCAACAGGCGACCACATGTCTCTGCGATCGAACGTCCGGCAGCGGTCGAGCCGGTGAAAGAGACCTTGTCCACACCGGGGTGCTTCACAAGATACGCACCGATATCGCGCCCACCGGGCACGACATTGAGTACGCCGCTGGGCAGACCGGCCGCTGCCGCCGCCTCGGCCATCAGGTACGCATCGAGCACGGTTTCCTCAGCCGGCTTGAGGACAACGGTGCACCCCGCAGCAAGTGCTGGCGCGAGCTTCAGGAAACTGATGGCCTGGGGCACGTTCCAGGGCGTGATCGCGGCGACGACGCCGACCGGTTCACGTAGCACCAGTGACGTTCCGCCGAGGAGCCCCGGTCGGCGCTCCTCGTTCTCACCCTCCACCATCAGCTGAGCAAAGTAGCGCAGGAGCATCGGCGGAAAGGCAACCTCGAAGTTCTCGGCGAGAGTGATCGGCATTCCGTTCTGGATGCTCACCCGCCTGGCCATCTCTTCGCCACGAGCATCGAGCTCGTCGGCGAACCGGCCGAGGACCTCCGCGCGCTCCTGCGGCGACAGAGTACGCCAGCCGGAAGGGTCGTCGAACGCCCGGCGCGCAGCCCCGACCGCCAGGTCCATGTCCGCATCGGTCGAGCACGGAACCCTTCCGACCACTGCCCCTGTCGCAGGGTTCGTGACCAGAAGCGTGTCCTGGCGCCCGGCGGCCCTCCACTCTCCGTCAATGTAGAAATGGGCGTACTCGATGATGCCCTCGGGTTGAGTGTTGTTCGTCAGAAGTCCCTCGGTCATGCGACGGGCTCCTCTCCTTGTCTCGGTCCCAACAGAACGCCCTCCTGCGGCTGTTGAGAACTCCATTCGGGCACTCGACCCGAGTGGAGCATGCGGTCAACTGAACATAGATTTGTGACCGAAATCTCACCGAAATCGCCAACCTCAGGAGGGCCATGCGCGCCGTTGCTGAATCGATCTCGCTGAGCAGAACAAGCACCGCTGAGCTGCCCCGCCGCGCTCGAGTCCGCTTGCCGGCCCCTGCCGACTGGGTCATTCCACGCGAACGGCTCCGCCGTCGGCTCGCCGAACTCTGTGATCAGAACAAAGTCGTCTGGGTGCTGGCTGGCACGGGGGCTGGCAAGAGCACTGCCATTGCCGACATGGCCATCGACCATCTCCGGAACGGCGGGTCCCCAGTCTCGTGGCTGACCCTCGACCAGTCCGACCGATTGCCAGCTCGGCTTCTGGACCACTTGAGCGCAGCCCTCAGCACGTCCGGTGTCACCGTCCCAACGCAGTACACCGACGACAGCACTCGCGGCGTGGAAGGCTCGGACCTCGAACGGGCCGCTGGACTGGCGGACGCTATTCCGGAGAGCGACCGGGTTCTTGTGCTGGATGAGTTGGAGCACTTGCTGGACTCTCGCGACGCACTGCAGGCGCTACGCGGATTCATAAGGTGTCTACCGGATAGGACTCGAATCATCCTGTCTTCTCGTCGCACTATCGATTTGGGTCTCGGCGGGCGTTTTCTCGGTCAGGTCGGACGCATTGACAGCGACGAACTCAGCTTCGATGCGTCGGAGGCAACGGCTGTCGCAGAACTGTTCGATGCATCTGAGGCCGAGGCCGCAGATGCTCTGCGGGGCGCGGCCGGCTGGGTTGCTGGGGTCCTTTTCGAACTCTGGCGCTTTACTGGGCATCCGGCGGGAGGAGACAACCCAGGTGAGGCATTGACCGCCTACCTGGGCTCCGAGGTCTTGGCGGATCTCACAGAAGAGCAGCGCTGGCTTCTGGTGGCCACGTCAGTGCTCGACGAGTTCGATGATGAGGCTGCATCTGGCCTAGGAGTGCCGGATCCTGCCCGAGCGATGTCCGAACTCCGGCGCCTACACCTACCGATTCGGCGAGGCGCGGAACGTAGCCTGAGATGTTCACCCCAACTCCGTGCCCATTTGCGCCGAGAGCTGGAGCTGTGGGGCTTGGAGACCGAGATCCATCGACGACACGGACTCTGGCACGTGCGTCAAGATCGTCCTGAAGCCGCAGTCGACGCCTTCTTGGCCGGAGGCGAGGTCAGGCGCTCGGGCCAAACAGCGGAGATCGCCATACCTCGAGCGCTGGCAGCAGGCGATGTGAGCCGCGTAGCGCGTTGGCTCGGCAGGCTGGACCAAACTGACATTCGCGCCTCCAGTGTGCTCAGTCAGGGACAGCTGACTGTCGACATCGAGTCGGAGGCCTGGTCCGCCGGCGCAGGCACCGCCGATCGCCTACTGGCGCTCCGATCAAGGTCACCCATTCACCTCCCTCTCGAGCCGGGACTGGCAGGAGTAATCGCGGCCTGCTACGTGCATGTAGGCCGCTACCCGGACGCCTACGCGGTGCTGGGCGAGGTCGACAACGACGATTCCGTGGATACCTGGAGAGTTGCTTTGGCTCTCGACGACGCGGGCAGCACCGCACACTATCGTGATCGTCCACAGCTCCGTGGCGATGTGGTCGACGGCATGCTCCAGAGGTTCGATTTCATACATGGACGGCTTAGTCGAGTGTTGGAGTCGCCGGTAGCGCCTTGGCGAGCCTCGCGATCGAGTCGCGTCGCCGCCCTTCGGGCCGCAGGCCGGCTCGGAGAGGCTGAGGCGTTGTTGGACCAGTATCCCGACATCGGTCAGTCGCCAACTCTGACCCGTATCAAAGTGGAGCTCTTGCTCGACCAAGGCCACATAGAAGATGCGTTGTCCCTGTTGACCGACACCCATGCTCTGGCGCGGAGTTCCAGCCCCTACAGCGCGGCTCTACATCTACTGCTCGAAGCCTCCATCGCACTACGGACATGCGGCGACGTCGAACGCGCCCGTCGAGCGCTCGACGCGGTCGAGGCGGATGCAACGAGTCGGCAGCACCGTAGGGTGGTCGAGCAGATCGACCTTTGGCGGGGACTCGCCGATCTGCACGCCGGAGCAGATGCACCAGCTCTCGATCACTTGCGGTCAGCGTCCGACTACATCAAGGCTGGCGACCGTCAACTGCTAGCGCCATTCGCCGGCGTGTACCTCGCGGAGGCAGCTTGGCGCAACGGCGATGAAGATCTGGCCGACAGTGCTGCGGATAGCGCGCTGAAGGCTGCGGCGGTGCAGGGCTCGGACCATATGCTTCTCCAAGCACTGCGGGAGTTCCCGCTGGTGCTCTCCCGCCGGCTGGACGCGGATAGACGTCCAGATCCGCGGTGGCAACGCTTAGGCCGGCAGGTATTGGTACCGGTTGGAGATCTCACGCGTCGACAAGGTCCATACGCCCCTGAGATACGGGTCTGCGACCTGGGGTCTGCTGTCGTTCGGGTCAACGGACGTGCAGTGGACATGCACCTTTCTCGAAGTGTCGAGCTGTTGGCTTATCTTGCGACCAAGCGTGGAACGGCCAACCGGCGAGCCGTCCTCGCCGACTTGTTCGAGGGGCGCACCGATGACGCCGCAGGTGCATACCTGCGGCGAGTCCTCGGTGACGTGCGCGCGCATCTCGGGAACGACTGTATTGACACCACCGATGGACGACTCACGTGGTTGGGCGGTCGTCTTACCAGCGACGCCATAGAGTTTCGCCACCGACTTGGGGAGGTGATGCGCTTGCGTGGACCCACTCGACTTCGCGCCATGCTTGCGACGCTGGACCTCATCGGTGGCGACTACATGCCTGGGGCCGGGTCCGACTGGGTGACCGAACTGCGGCGCGATCTAGCCATGATGGCCAGTGAGCTGCGCATCGAGATCGCAGACACCGCCCTTCTCCTCGGTGACCTGATGACAACGCAGAGACAGGTCGAGCAAGTTCTCTCCGAGTCGCCCTACCAGGAACGCGCGTGGCAGCTGGCAATGCGCGTCGCCGGGCATCTTGGGCACGATGACCGAGTGCTGGAACTCTATCTCGAATGTCGCGCGAGACTCGCGGAGGTCCCGACGACCCCAACTCGAACCACTACCGAACTACTTGATCGTCTGCGCCGGTGAGCCGGAGCCAAGGCTGACTGCCAGAGGGCGACGCCTGATCGTCCCGGCTGATCTTCCAGAGTCGATCCATGAACGATTGCCTCTTCGACTCAAACAACGTTGGCGCGCTCCATAAAGTGCATCGGCAGACGCAGTCGGTACGTCGATGCGCGGGACTCCAAGCCTGGAATCACCCATTCTCTCGGAAGTGCGGCGGACACCCCAAGAGCTTCCTCTTCTCTTTGACGCCCACGAGCTCCAGACAGATGCAGTACTGCCCGGGGGAAGCAGTTCGAGAGTGCCATCGCCTGAACCGCTTACCAAGCCGGTGAAACTGGCTCTGCTCGGATGAGGTGTGGCGAGCGGCTTGCTCGTGGCGATGTGGTGCCGAGTTGAGAGGGGTCGAAGCCTCCAAGATCGGTAGCGACCAAGCTCACCGTCCCCGAGGCCTCGACGTGTCCGACCTACGGGCGTGGCATCGTGCTGTCGCCACGACGCTCGCTCCTGCCGAACGGTGATCTCCTGCGGGCACTGATGGCCGCCACGTCATCGCGGTCGACCACAGTGATCATCGCCGACGACTGAGTGCGACGGTCGAGTCGCCACCCGACCCGATGGGCTGCCCTACCTGCGGACTGATCGCGCACTCCAAGGGTCGTCGGCTGATCTGGCTTGTCGACGTGCCCTGCCTCGGCCGCCCCGTGCGGCTGGTGTGGCGTAAGCGGACCTGGCGCTGTGTCGAGTCCAGTTGCCCGACCAAGTCGTTCACTGAGCAAGACGACCGCGTCGCGGCATCACGTGCGTTGCTGACCACCCAGGCGTGTTGGTGGGCGATCAATCATATCCGCCGCGACCACGCCTCGGTGCTGGGCCTGGCCCGCCAGTTGGGGTGCGCTTGGGACGTACTGGCCAGATCCCGCATGAACATCGTGCCCGCCACCGAACCCGAGATCGGAGCTGATGACCTCCCGCCAACTGGCTGACTCTCATCAAGGAGAACGCAGCATTACATCACTACCTGGGGCATGACCAACTGTCGATGGCGATGGCCTGACTCCCCTTGCAACCGGTTGTGACGGGCGGCCGCACGCACATCGCGCAGCGCGCGCGATGCCGGCCAGCAGGTCGACGCCACTCACACCAAGACGGGACGGCGCACGTAACCGTGCGATCTCGCCACCTTCGCTCAGACGGCATTCAGCCCGACAGAACGCCCTATTGCAATCTGTGTGATGCACGCTACAGTTAACCAGACGGTTGGTTGGTTCGCGAGGGCCAGCCAGATAGAAGGAGCACCATGGACACCCAACCCACGACGGATCTCGAGAAGCTCGCAGACGCCTACGTCACTGCGTACAACACTGGCGACTACAACTACCTCGGCGAACTGCTCGACGAGAACATCCGCATGCGGCACTACCCGCGTGGCGTCGACAACATCGGGGCTTCCCCGGCCATCCAGATGATGAAGGACTTCACGGCGATCCTGCCGGACAAGGGCTTCAGCGAGCGCACCCTGATCAAGCAGGTGAGCGACGACACGGTCGTGCTGCGACACGTGTGGGGCGGCAACCCGCTGGCAGACGTTCCCGGCTTCGGCAAGAAGGGCGAGCTGATCGCCCTCGATCTGGTCACCTTCATGACCTTCGCCAACGGTCGCATGGTCGACTACCACGACTTCGGCTGAGCGACCCGACATCCCACGGTGGGAACAACGGCATCACGAACGAGATTGACAGGAGAAAGATCAGTGGAGAACCGAGAGAACCGTTTCGCAATCGTCGGCGCCGGGCCGAACGGCCTGATCGCAGCCCGCGCCTTCAAGCGAGGTGGGCTCGACATCGACATCTTGGAGCGCCACGATGCTGTCGGCGGCATCTGGAACATCGACAATCCCGAGAGTCCGGTGTACGAGTCGTGCAACTTCATCTCGGACCGCGTCAGCAGCGCCATGGTCGGCTATCCGATGCCGGACGGCATCCCAGTCTTCCCTGCGTGGCGTGAGGTGCGCGACTTCATGCACTCGTTCGCGCGCGATAGTGACCTCGAGCAGCACGTGATCTTCGGCAAGGAGGTCACGAAGGCCTACGCGACCGAGACCGAGGACGGCCAACGCTGGGTCGTCGAGACGTCCGACGGGGTGCAGACCTTGTACCGCGGGGTCGTGTGGGCCTGTGGCCTCCAGCGCACTCCGTACCAGCCCGAGATCAACGGGCTGGATGACTTCGAGGGCGAGGTTATCCACAGCAACAAGTACAAGCACATCGAACAGGTCCTCGACAAGCGGGTCCTCGTCATCGGCGCCGGAAATAGTGGCGTCGACATCGCCTGCGACGCAGCGCACGCCGGCAAGATGGCCCACCTTTCCGTACGCCGCGGGTACCACTTCTTCCCGAAGCTGGTCTTCGGCCAGCCGATCCTGCAGGTGCTCAGCCGCACCGGCAAGGTGCCTCAAGCGGTCACCCCGCTCAGCGAGCTTACCGACGCCGAAGCCATGCAGCTGGCCCTCGAGAGCGTGGGCGACCTCACCGCCTTCGGTCTGCAGAAGCCCGACCACGAGGTCGGCGCGACCCACTACGTCATGAACGACCAGGTTCTGTACCAGATCGCGCACGGACACCTCCAGGCGCATCAGGACGTCGAGTCGATCAGCGGCAAGACCGTCCACTTCGTCGACGGAAGCTCGGCCGAGGTCGACCTCATCATCTGCGCAACCGGGTACGTCTTCGACATCCCGTGGCTCGACCCGGAGCTGCTCGAGTGGGAGGAGGACTCGCCCACATTCCACCTCGGCACCATGGCGAGCAAGGTCGAGGGCCTGTACGCCGCCGGTGCGGTGCACTTTCCTGGCCTCACATACCTGACGTGGGACCGTCTGATCCAACTCGCGGTGTGGGACGCCAGGCGACTCATGACCGGCGAGGGCCAGGAGTTCCGCGACGAGATCATGAGCTACAAACCGGAGCTCAAGAACGACAACCTCATCAAGACCCACCGCAACCTCAACCAGTACGACATGGCCAAGCTCATGGCCATGACCGAGGAGCTGCAGTCCCGCTACGGCATCGAGGTGCCGGCATCACCGGCGGATGACTTCTACAGCCGCCCGCCGGCACGGAAGATCCCCACGACCACGCAGTCGGGCGCGTCCCAGGTGAGCGTATAGATCGGGCTGCCCATCCGATCGCGAGACGGCTTCGAGGTCTTGTGGATGAGGTGTAGGAACCCTCGTCCACAAGACCTCGATGTGTCTGGCGCGCCCGGCTGTCCGGCCGGTTCCCCCGTACGTAGCGGACGACTTTGACCACCCAATCCCATCGGAGTGAGAAAATATGAGCACAGAGGAAATGAAGTTCGACGGCGACGTCGTTGTCGTGACCGGAGCCGGACGAGGTCTCGGCCGCGAGTACGCACTGGCACTCGCGCGCAAGGGGGCTCGTGTCGTGGTGAACGACCTGGACCCCGATGTCGCCGAATCCGTGGTGGCTGAGATCCGAGAGCTCGGCGGAACGGCGTTCGCGGACTCGCACAGCGTCGCCGACCTGGAGAGCGCAGGGCAGATCATCCAGACCGCCCTGGACAACTTCGGGTCGATCAGCGCACTGGTCAACAACGCGGGCGTCATCTCCTTCGCTTCGTTTCCTGACGTCACGCAGGACCAATGGGCGACCATGAAGGCCGTCACCCTCGACGGCACCTTCAACATGTGTCAGCTGGTCTGGCCACACTTCGCACGCCAGGGCTACGGCAGAATCGTGAACGTCACGTCGAATGCCGGCTTCGCCGGATCTCCCACCCTCGCTCACTACGGGACGGCCAAGCTCGGTGTGCTCGGGCTCACGAAGAACCTGGCACACGAGGGCGCCGACCACGGGATCCACGTGAACGCCATCGCCCCGATGGCGGTCACCCGCATGAACGCCGAGGCCTTCTTCGGCAACAGCGAACCGAAGGAGGACCGCTGGCAGCAGGACATCGCCGACGGCAAGGTGCCCATGGGACCGGCATCAGCCGTAGCGCCCGCCGTCGTGTGGTTGGCACACCCCTCGACCACCGTCAACGGTGAGGTTTACACCGTGTCCTCCGGCAAGGTGGCCCGGGCCGCCACTGTCCTCGGGGAGGGCTACTTCAACCCCGACCTGACGCCTGAGGACATCCGGGACAACCTCGAGGCAGTGCGATCGCTCGACAACCAGGTCGAGCCGTTGGAGACGGCCGACGAGCTCGCGCTGATCCCGCCGCTGTTCGCGCGGTAGGACCGGTCGCCCAGCAGATCCCGATGCGAGAGCGGCACCGAGCACACCCGCTCGGTGCCGCTCTCGCATCGACGTACGAACTCAAATGCACGCGAGGCCATCCGACCCCCGAAGGGGCGGATGGCCTCGCGTCGACTCGGTCAGGCCAGGTTCTCCACGACCATCGCCATGCCTTGGCCGCCGGCGACGCACATCGTCTGAAGTCCGTAGCGCCCGCCGCGGCTGCGCAGTCCGTTGAGCAGGGTGCCGGTGATCCGGGCCCCGGACATCCCGAACGGGTGACCGAGGGCAATGGCTCCGCCGTGCACGTTCACCTTCGCCGGGGGTACGCCGAGCTGCTCGTACGTTGGCACGACCTGAGCCGCGAACGCCTCGTTGATCTCGACGAGGTCGAGCTCGTCCACGGAGAGGCCGGCAGCCTTGAGCGCGCGCCGTGCCGCATCCACGGTCCCGAGACCCATGATCTCGGGCGACAGAGCACCGACCGCCGTGCTCACGATCCGGGCCAGTGGCCGGACCCCCAGCTGTCGAGCCAGGTCGTCGCTCATCAGGAGAACCGCGGCAGCGCCGTCGTTGAGAGGACAGGCGTTGCCCGCCGTCACGCGACCGCCCTCCCGGAAGGCCGGCTGCAGCGCGGCCAGTCCTGCCAAGGTCGTCTCGGGGCGAGGGCTGTCGTCGGTGTCGACGACGCTCCCGTCGGCGCGGCGGACCGGGCAGATCTCCTCGGCGAAGAAGCCCGAAGCCACGGCCCGGGCGGCGAGCTCCTGGCTTCGCAGCGCGAACTCGTCCATCTGCTCACGGGTCACACCGGTCAGGTCCGCGACGTTCTCGGCGGTCTCGCCCATCCCCAGGAACGGATCCGGTAGGACACCGCGGGTGCGGGGATCGGTCCAGGGCACGGCGGGCTCGAGCTCGTGGAACGGCAGCGGCCGCTCCTCGGGCAGCGGGTCCGGTCCGGGCTGACGCACCCGGGACACCGACTCGAGCCCCAGGGACAGGTACGCCTTCGCGTCACCGACCCGGATGGCATGGTCGGCCATCCGCGTGGTCTGCATGCTCGAGGCGCAGTAGCGGTTGACCGTCACGCCGGGGACGCCATCGAGGCCGAGCTCGATGGCGAGCACACGGGCAAGGTTCCCGCCCTGCTCACCCGAAGCCAGACTGCAGCCGAGCAGAATCTCGTCGAGATCGGCCGGGTCCAGCTGAGGGGCCGACTCGAGCACGGCTTGGGTGACCCCGAGCAGCAGCTCGTCGGGGCGAACGTCGACAAGCGATCCCTTGAACGCCCGGCCGATCGGGGTGCGACCGGCAGCGACGACGACGGTCTCAGCCATGGCGGGCCTCCAGCGCCGTCACGAGCTCGCGGGCGAGCATGATCTGGCGGAACGGGAAGTGCAAGCCCATCTCCCAGGTGAAGCCCAGTCCCCCGTGCGCCTGGACCGCGGTCTGGGCGATGTCGAGGCTGCGTCGGGTCGCAAAGGCGGCGCCACGGAAGGCCTCGTCGAGACGCTCCGAGCCCCAGATCACCGCGGTCTCGGCCAGCTCGGCCGAGATCGCGGCGTCGGCGAGCTGGTGCTTGACAGCCTGGAAGGTACCGATCGGCTTGCCGAACTGGACACGCTCCTTGACGAAGGCCAGCGAGTCGGCGAGAAGCTGTTCCGCGGCGCCGGTCGCCTCGGCGGCCAGCACGACCGCGAGCTCCCGGGCGGTCTGGTCGGACAGCTCGGTGCGGAGGTCGACCACGCTCCCGAGGCTAACCAGACCGAGCTCGTCGGGCGCGCCTGCGGGAACCGGGACCAGCTCGTCGCGATCGACTCCCAGCCCGATGGCGACGACGACCTCGTCGCCCAGCTGACCGAAGGGTACGAATGAGCGGTCCGAGTCAGGCAGCGGGAGCGCAAAGGTGACCGGGCCGACGTGCTCGGCGGCCGCAGCGGAGTAGCGCTTGGCCAGCAGCGTCGGCAGGAGCGGCTGCTTGATGCAACCTCGGCCCCATGCCCGCGCCAGCGCGACTAGGTCGCGCACCGAGGCGCCGTCCGGGCCGTCGAGGATCCCGAACTGGTCCCACCCGCCCTCGGCGATGGTCGCCCAGGAGATGGGCGAGGGCCCGTCGGCGTACGCCGCCACCGGAAGCCCCCGGGTGCCACGGCGCAGCAGCTCCTGCACGCCTTCGACGGCGACCTCGCCGAGCTCGCTAGGGGCCGTGGTCATCGTGTGTTGGATCTCGGTCATCGTGGCAACCCCAGAACTCGCTCGGAGACAATGTTTCGCTGAATCTCGTTCGTGCCGGAGTAGATGCTCGCGGCGCGCGCCTCGAGGTACTGGTAGTGCCAGTGGTCGCGGTCGGCGCCGCTCCCCTCCTCCAGCCCCAGACGGGTGACGTGCTGCCAGAGCTCGCTCCACGTCACCTTGAGTATCGACGCCGCACGCAGAAGCTCCGCCTCGTCGCCGAACTCACGGTCGACGACCTTGGCCAACTGCCAACGCAGCAGCTCGGTTCGTACGTCCAGATCGCGCAGCCGATCAGCCAGCTCTGGGCGGTCACCGACAGTCTCGAGCAGCCGGTCGAGGTCGGAGCGGATCTCGACGTACCGACTAGCTGTCTCGACACCGCCGCGCTCGTCGCCGAGGACGCGCATCGCGACCTTCCACCCTTCGCCATCCGCGCCGACCCGGTCAGCCTCGGGAACGAAGACGTCCTCGAACCGCGTCTCGGCGAAGTGCACGGCCCCGGAGATCTGCTTGATATCGCTGAGCGTGATGCCGGGCTGCTTCATGTCGACGAGCAACATCGAGAGGTTCCGGTAGCGCGGGGCGTCGGGCTGGGTCTGGGCCAGGACGAAACAACGCTTGGAGTGCTGGGCGAACGAGGTCCAGGTCTTTCGACCGGTGACCAGGTACCCGCCCTCGACCTTGCGCGCCTTGGTCTGGATGTTCGCAAGGTCGGATCCGGCCTCGGGCTCCGAGAACCCCTGGCACCACACCTCGTCGCCACGCATGAGCGGCGGCAGATACTTGGCCTTCTGCTCCGGGGTCCCGCTCTTGATCAGCATCGGGGCCACCAGCGTCTTACCGACCCGGGTGAACGGGTCCGGTGCTTGGGCCTTCCCGGCCAAGACGTGGAAGACGACCTCCTCGGCAAGCCCCAGGCCGCCCCCGCCGAACTCGGCCGGGATGGAGAGGCCGGAGTAGCCACCGTCCCACAGCAGGTGGTCCCACTCCCGGCGGAGGCTGTCGGACTCCTCGTTGGACAGACGACCCCGCGCCTCCCTCCAACGCGCCGGCACCGTCTCGGCCAGCCACTTCTGTGCCCGGCCCGCGAACGACTCCAGGTCATGGAGATCACTGACGTGCGTCACTGCGCTCATTTCGTATACCACCAAACGTTTGGTTGCTAAATTTGGACCGGACGAGGCCGACGGCGTCGGCCTCAGATCAGAGGACGGCCATCGCATTGGCCGGAGAGCTCACCCCACCGCGGACGTGCAGCGGCACCGACACGAAGAGGAACTCCCAGCGCTCGAGCTCGGCGCAGCGGACAGCCAGCCGCTCGAGATCGAGGAGCTCCATCAGGGCCAGCCCCAGGGCCGGCAGCACGCGGCGATGCAGGGATCCCGCCGCCCGGTCACCCGGACCGTCCTCGACCGCCGGGTTGTCACTACCGAGCACGGCGACGTCGCCGTCCCAGAGGAAGCGGGCCGTGTCTTCTCCGGCGTGCAAGCCATTCCACGAGCGTGCGCCTCGCTCCCGCTCCCCTGCGTCGGCATCGAGGTACGCCGCGGCCCAGCCGGTGCGCACGAGCACGGCATCGCCGGGCATGAGCTCGACGCCCTGCTCCTCGGCGACAGCACGCAGCTCGTCTGGACGGATCGGATCCCCGGCGAACGGGTCGGCCACTCCCCCGGCGGCGGCCCGGCTGTGGGCGACATCGAGGAGGACCCCCCGGGCCGCGATGCCGCGTTGCGCCCAGTGGTGCATGCCCGATCGGGACCTGGCGTCCGCGATCGACGTGCTACCGCCGAAGAAGCCGTGCTCGCGGGCTCGGACATGGGCCAGCCCGTCCAGCTGGGACGAAGCCTGCGGGTTGAGCTCGGACAAGGAGTCCTCGAGCTCATTGCGACCGGCCTCGATGATCGTGTGCTCGACCTGGCTGCGGCCGAAGAGCGGCGGGTCGAAGGC
Source organism: Nocardioides sp. YJ-D4 (assembly GCF_054031495.1). NCBI lineage: Bacteria > Bacillati > Actinomycetota > Actinomycetes > Propionibacteriales > Nocardioidaceae > Nocardioides > Nocardioides sp. YJ-D4. The sequence continues at coordinate 5,978,489 of NZ_CM132932.1, read as the reverse complement.
GTCGACAGGCAGGTTGAGCGGCACCGTCTCCCCCGTGCGAACCCGGTGGGCCGCTTCGAGGACCCGCTCCGGGGTCGCCATGGAGACGCTACCGATGTCGTGTGGGCGCACGTCCCATGCGTGCCGGACACCGAGCTGCCCGAGCTCGGGCAGCTCGTCGAAGGCTGGGCGCGCCGTCATGTCGTACGCCCCTTGACCGGGTGCACACCGAACTGGTCGATGAACGGTGCATCGAACTCGGAGATGGCCTCTTTGAGCCCGACCGCCTTGATGCGCTCCTGGACAGCCTTGACCTCGGGCGTCAGATGCAGGAGGGCATCGGTCTCAGCGCCGGTACGCGCGTAGGTCAACAGCCCCGAGAGCTCCTCGGTGCGGTTGACCGCCTCCTTCTTCAGCCGCAGCAGCGGCCCGGGGGTGCGGGCGATCGAGTGGGCGGTGTGCCGTACGTGGTCCGAAAGGTCCTCCGCCGGGACCGCCTCGGCGGCCCATCCCCAGGACGCGGCTGTCCTGCCGCTGATGCGCCGACCGGCGTCGAAGGACATCAGCTTGCTACGCTGCGCGCCGACGCGGTGGGCCCACAGGGGTGACAGGTAGCCACCGCCGAGGGGCAGGGCCGGTGAGGTCATGATCGTGGCGTCCTCGGCAACGATCGTGATGTCGCACAGTGAGGCGAGCTGTGCGCCGCCGGCGACACAGTGTCCGTGCACCTGGGCGATGACGGGCTGAGGGTGGCGCCAGACGCGGGTGAACAGCTCGATGTTTCCGAGCAGCCGATCCCGGTCCTGGACCGGGGTGCGCTCGGCGGCGTACCCCACCTCGGCGGAGTCGGGAGCCACGTCGTACCCCGCGCAGAAGGAGCGCCCGGCCCCGCGGAGGACCACCACGCTGGCGTCGGTGGTCGCGCTCTCGTCGAGCGCCTTTCCGAGCGCTTCGAGCAGCGCGTCGCTGAGGGCATTGAGCCGCTCGGGACGGTTGAGGGTCAAATAGGTGACGGGTCCGTCCCGCTCGACCAGGAGAACCGGGTCACTCATGCGAACCAGCCTTCCTCAGCGAGAGCGAGAAGTCCGGTGTGCTCACCGCGAACGATCGGCTGCCACCCGGGTCGGCGATCAGGTCGGTGAGCGCCTCGACGATGGTGTTGCTGCTGCGGCGCAGGTCGGTGCGCAGCGGGCCGGCGGCCTGCATCTTGTCGACCTCCTCGTCGGAGAACATGAAGCGGAGCAGCAGCTCCTCGTCGGAGATTCCTGCCGTGAAACGGCTGCGGATCTCCTTGAGGCTCGGGTCGGGACGCTCCCAGTCCTGGAGCTGTCCTGCGCGCGGGCTGGCCATGATCTTGTCCAGGACGTCCGGGGCGATCGGTGCCGGCAACGGACCGTAGTGGCCCATGGCGTAGTGCACGACCTCGTCCGGCACCATCGAGTACGGCTTACCGGTGACGATGTTTAGCACAGCCTGGATCCCGACGAACTGCGAGAACGGCGTGGCCATGATCGGCGAGCCGAGATCGATGCGGACCTGCGGGATGGCTTCGAGCACCTCGGGGAAGCGGTCGCCCATCCCGTGCCGCTCGAGCTGGTTGATCAGCGTGCCGGTCATACCACCGGGGAGCTGGTGGTCGTACATCCGCGGGTCGAACTCGGCCATCTCCCCCGTCTGGCGTCCGGCGAGCCGGGCGATCTCGACGAAGTGGTCGGCGACCGGCTGGAACGTCGAGGTGTCGAGCCCGTGGGTGTTGCCCATGTGCTCGATGATCGTGACCATGCTCTCCGTCGAGGGCAGCGAGGGACCGTTGGCCATCGGGCGCGACGCCGTGTGCAACCGGCTGAACCCGGCCTTCACGGCCTCGATGTAGTTGTGCTGAGCAAGACCGGTGGTGTTGTGGCAGTGCATCTCCAGCGGCATGTCACCCGTCGCGGCACGAATCGCGGGAAGCAGGGTGGCGGCGCGTTCCGGCTTGAGCACGCCGGCCGCGTCCTCCACGTAGACCGACTCGACACCCGCCCAGGAGGCCATCTGCCCGGCCCGCGACGCGAAGAACTCGTCGTCGTGGACGTCGGTAAGTCCGTACATCACTGCGGGGACCGGCTGGCCACCCGCCTTGTTCACCACGTCGACCATGTGCTTCATGGTGTCCATGTCGAACAGGCAGTCATAGAGCCAGAAGCTGGTCGAGCCGTGCTTGATCAGCGTCTGGATCCACAGGTCGAGGATCGCCTGCGGGGTCGGGGCGAACCCGACACAGCTGATCGTGCGCAGCCCCGAGCGGATCTCGTTGCCGCCGAGCCTCGGGACCAGGAAGTCGAGAGTCGCCCAGGGGTCGTCGGCGAACTCGCGCAGCAGCACGGTGAACATCCCGGCGCCAGTCAGGTCGATCGTGCGGTAGCCGCCGTCGCGCAGGTAGGGCAGGGCTCCGGCCGCCTCGTAGGCTCGCAGCCGGATTCCCCACAGGCTCTGCTGGCCGTCTCGGAGGGTCTGTTCGACGAAGTCGATGTGCATCGGTAGGTCCTATCTCTTGTCTCGCTCAACCGGCCTGGGGAGCCCAGGAGGGGAGGAACTCCTCCTCGACCCAGCGGGTCGTCACCGGCTCTCTGGCGAAATCTGGGTGGGCGAGGATTGAACGGTGGATGTCCGCCGTCGTGGAGATTCCCTCGACCTCGATGCCGTCGAGCGTGCGCCGCATCAGGGCGACTGCCGCATCGCGGTCGGCGGCGTGGACGATCACCTTGGCGACGAGGGAGTCGTACCAGGGAGCGACGGTGGCTCCGTCCTGTGCGTAGGTGTCGATGCGTACGCCGGTGCCCTGCGGCACGGTCCAACGCTCGATGCGGCCCGGGGTCGGCAGGAAGTCGGCCCTGGCGTTCTCGGCGTTGATGCGGCACTCGATGGCATGACCGTCGAGGCGTACGTCGCCCTGGGTGAACGACAACGGCTCGCCGCGGGCGATCCGCAGCTGCTCGCGGACGATGTCGATGCCGGTGATCTCCTCCGTGATCGGGTGCTCGACCTGAACTCTGGCGTTGACCTCGAGGAAGACGAATCGGTGGGTGCGCGCGTCGACCAGGAACTCGACGGTTCCGGCCCCGACGTACCCCAGCGCCCGGGCGAGCTCGACAGCGGCGGTCCGGATCGACTCGGCCAGCTCCTCCGGGAGACCGGACGCGGGCGCCTCCTCGATGATCTTCTGGTAGCGACGCTGGGTCGAGCAGTCTCGCTCGCCGAGGTGGCAGACATTGCCGTGCGTGTCGGCGAGGACCTGGACCTCGACGTGCCGCGCCTTCTCGACGTACGGCTCGAAGTAGACGGTGCCGTCACCGAAGGCGCGCTCGGCCTCGGTCGACGAGCGGCCGTACGCCGCCGCCACATCGGCGAGCGAGCGCACGATCGTCATTCCGCGCCCACCGCCACCGGCGGAGGCCTTCAGCAGCAGCGGGAACGCGTCGAGCTCGGCCGCCGCCCGCTGGGCGTCCTCAGCGCTGCTCAGGCCCGGAGTCCCCTTGCCCGTCGGGATGCCCGCCGCCTCGGCCACGTCGCGCGCACCGAGCTTCGAACCGGCGCGCCGCATGATGTCGGCGGGAGGGCCCACGTAGGTGATCTTGTTCTCCTGGCAGGCCTCGACCAGCTCCGGGCGCTCGGACAGGAAGCCGTAGCCGGGGTGCAGGGCGTCACACTCGGCGTAGAGCGCGGCCGCGACCACCCGGTCGACGGAGAGATAGCTCTCCGTGGCAGCAGGCGGGCCGATGACGACGACGCGGTCAGCCAGACGCGCTGCCAACGTGTCGGTGTCGGCAGCCGAGCAGGCGAGTACGCTCTCGATACCCTCGTCGAAGCATGCCTTGATGATACGGACGGCGATCTCCCCGCGGTTGGGGATCAGCAGGCGGCGAATCTCTGGCACCTCAGCCCTCCGCTCGAATCGAGACGAGGGGCGTACCGAACTCGACACTCTGGGCATTGTCCACATGCACCGCGGAGACGATGCCGGCGACCTCAGCGACGACGTTGCTCATCAGCTTCATAACCTCGACGATGCCGAGCGTGTCACCGACCGCGACGCGGCTGCCAACCTCGACGAACGGCGCCGCACCCGGCTCGGGGGCGGCCCAGAAGACACCAACACTGGGAGCGGTGACCACCGTATCCCCCGGGTCCGCGGCCGGGGCGGCGGCCGGGGCGGCGGCCGGGGCGGCGGCCGGGGCGGCGGCCGGGGCGGCGGGTTCCGTTGCGGTGACGGAAGCTACCGGGGCCGGCGGGGGCGCCGGAGCCTGAGCGGGGGTTGCCACCTCGGCGGCCGCCGGATCCGCAGACGAAGCGGCCAGGCGTCCACCGCCACGGGCCACCGCGATGCGGACGTCTCCGACGACGACCTCGGCCTCGTCGTAGTCCGACTCCTGGAGGGTCGAGACGATCAGCTTGATATCAGCCGCGGAGAGTTCCATCGGGCTCATCTACTCCTTCTAATCAAACAACCGGTTGGTCAATAATAGGACGGGCGTCACACTTGCACAAGGGCTACGCGGGCACGATCGCCACGGGACGCAACGGCGATCCCGTGCCGCCACCGATGCGCAGTGCGCTGGCCACGAAGAAGAACTTCTCGACCCCGTCGGCAGCGAGGTTCTCGAGTTGGACCGACTCCATGATCGGGATGCTGCTCTCGACGAGGAGGTGCACGTGGACGTCGAGTGCGGGCACCAGCCACTCAGGCTTGTGCTCGAAGCTGGCGGTGTCGCAACCGACGGCCCGAACCCCGCGCTCCGAGAGCCAGCGCGCGCCAGACAGGGCCACCCCGGGAAGGCCGATCCCGATGCCGAGATATCGCTCCGAGTCGTCCCACAGCCGCATCTGCCCAGTGCGGAACAGCACGATGGAACCCGGCTCGGGCGCAGGACGGTCGGCGAACCAGCTCTCGAGCTCGTCAGCACCGAAGCCGTCCGCGTTGGTCATAGGACGACCGAACATCCGCTCGCCGTCGACCAGGTGCCCGGGCCCGATGAGCGGGGGCAGCTCCTCGACAGAGCCGACATCGAGCCCTTCGGTCCAGCTCTGGTGATCGAGTACGTCCCGCCCACCGTTGATGCGGCCGTCGAGCGAGATGTGACCAGGGGCATCGACGTGCGTACCGCCGTGCCCCGGCACCGTCACCAACTCCATCGCCGAGGAGATACCGCCGGGGTAGTTGTGCTCACCGTGCTTCTTCACCAGCGTGTAGGAGTACGGCGGGTGGGCGACGTGGTGCGTCATGCCGTGCTCCAGGCGCACCGAAAGGTCGTAAGCCCTGCTCGGCCCGGAGTGCTGCGGCCAGCTGATCGGTCCGACCCAGCTCTGTCCGCCCCAGGATTCTGTGGGCTGCGTGGTGGTGATGGTCATGCGAAGACTCCTTCGTGAGTTGGGGCAATTGGGGCGACCTCGGCGAGGGCCGCACGGACCTGGTCGGGGATCTCGCCGCGCGATGCGGGCTCCAGGATCGAGAAGCCCACCGGATCCGAGGCGTGGACCGCGGAGAGCAGGCGCTTCAGCTCGTCCTCGGTGCGTCGCGCAAGGGCACGAAGCGGTCCGCCCAGGTGAGAGGGGAAGGCGAACCCCTCAGTGAGGGCAACGTCGACATCGGAGGCGCGCTGCGCCACCCCGGTCGCGACAAGCCCAGCAGCCGCCGCGAGCATCGAGCCGAGGATGCGGTCCTGGATCTCCTGGGCGCCGATGGGGTGCGGCTCGACACCAGCTTCTCGCCGTGCCGTGTCGACCAGATCGGCCACGACACTCGACGGTACGCCGCGCCGAACCCCGTCGGGGTAGTCGTACCAACCTGCCCCGGTCTTGCGGCCCAGCCGGCCGGCCTCGCAGACCAGGTCCGGGATCCGCACATAGCGCTGGCGCGGGTCGCGGGTCGCGGCGAGCCGCTTGCGACGAGCCCAGGCGATGTCGAGACCTGACATGTCCGCGACCGCGAACGGACCGATCGCGAAGCCAAGGTCGACCACCGCGGCGTCGATCTGCTCCACCGATGCCCCCTCCTCGAGGAGGATCTCTGACTGGGCGCGATAGTCGGCGTAGACCCGATTGCCGACGAAGCCGTCGGCGACACCCGCACGGATCCCGACCTTGCCGAGCCGTCGCACGACCGCGGCCAAGGTGGCCGTCGTCGTGGCGTACGTCGCTGCGGTCGGGATCACCTCGACCAGAGCGTTGCGCTCCGGCGGGTTGAAGAAGTGGAGTCCGGCGAGCCGGCCCGGGTCGGCCAGCGCCGAGCTCATCTCATTGAGATCGAGATAGGAAGTGTTGCTGGCAAGAACGGTGTCGGCGCGGACCGAGACCTCGAGCTCGCGCAGCAGACTCTTCTTGACGTCCATGTCCTCGAACACCGCGTCAATCACGAGGTCGGCGTTCGCCAGCGCGTCGACCGACTCGGCGACCTCGACCCCTGGCACCGCTGCGGCGACCCGACTACGGGCCGCTGGCTTGCTGTCGACGACCGTGACGGCGTACCCCTTCGCGACGAAGAGGCCGGCGAGCCCGGCGCCCATGGTCCCGGCCCCGACGATGCCGACAGCGCGGACTTCGGCGGGCTCGGCTTCGATCCGTAAGGATCTGGCCGCTTCCTGCTTGGCGAAGAAGAGGTAGCGCCGGTTCTCCGACTCCGGGGTGCGACGCAGCTCGTCGAACAGGGCACGCTCCTCGGCCAGGGCGGTCTCAACATCGATGGCCGCACCGCGGCGCACTGTCTCGGCCGCGCGGATTACGTTCGGGCGGGCCCGGCGCGGCAGAGCGGCGATCGCTGAGTCGATCGCCTCGAGCTCCTCGGCCGGCACAGCGCGGTCGCGGGCCAGATCGCGCGAGTCCAGCGCCCGGACCGCCTCGACGGCTCTGCGGACCAGCTGGTCTGCGTCCACCACGGAGTCGACGAGACCGAGGGCGAGGGCCTCCTCAGCTCCGACCTGGCGGGCACTGGTGACCAGGTCGATGGCGCGGGAGACCCCGACCAGTCGAGACGACCGGACCGTCCCACCAGCGCCAGGGAGGATCCCGAAGCCGACCTCGGGGAAGCCGAGCCCGGCCGTAGGGTCGACGATGCGGCGGTCGCAGGCCAAGGCCAGCTCGAGCCCACCTCCGAGCGCAAGCCCGGTGACGGCGGCGGCGAACGGAACCTGCGCCTCTTCGATGAGCCGGATCAGGTCCGGCAGGGTAGGCGAGGCCAGCTCAGCGTCGAACTCACGCAGGTCTGAGCCGGCGTAGAAGTGGCGGCCCGCGCTGGCGATCACCACACCTCGGACTCCGGCCAGGCCCAAGGCAGCCACGATGGCCTCATGGAGGTCGCGGCGCTGGACTGCGTCCCCCGCGTTCACAGGCGGGTGGTCGATGCGCAGCACGACGACATCGCCGTGCTTCTCGGTAGTCGTGGTCACGTCACTCCTGGTCGAATCGGGTTCAGAGGAAATTGGCACGAGAGCCCGGGACTACGGGCACCTGAGTGCTAGGATCAACCATCCATTTGGTTGATATGCGGGTCGTCGCGACGAGGCTCGCCAGCGGTGCCGGCCCATGCGCACGGTTCTCCGCGTACGAAAGGTGCCCGCGTGCCCATTGACCCAACAGCCACCAAGCGGCCTCGCGCCGAGCGCCGCAACCGTAACGACGCAGTGATGGCCGCGGCTGTCGAGGTCATGTCCGAGCGGGGGTACGCCGCCACATCGGTCCAGGAGGTCGCCGACCGGGTGGGCGTCCTCAAGGGCAGCCTCTACCACTACTTCACCTCGAAGGAAGATCTGCTCTTCCGCATCGTGCACGAGTCGCACAACCAGACTGTCCAGATCATTGAGGCTGTCCATGAGCTCGGCTTGAGCCCACTCGAGGAGCTGCTGGAGTATTTGCGTCGCCAGGCCGTCTGGTACGTCGACAACCGCGACCGAGCAAACATTTTTTTCTCCGACCGGCACCACCTCACCAACGAGCGGCTTCAGCAGTCGAACGAGTGGGGCAGGTACTTCGAGCGGCATCTGCAGGGGCTCATCGAGGCCGGTCAGGCCGAGGGCGAGATCCGCGACGATCTCGACGTCCGGTTGGTCACCCGATACGTGCTCGGCGGGATCAACAACGTTCGGCTGTGGCCGAGCCGCTCCGGCAAGAAGTTCTCGACGAAGGAGATCGCCGCGGCCTTCGCCGACATCACGCGGTCCGCGATCGCCGCAACTACGGCCTGAGCCGGCCGCCCCCCGATCCGTGAGGGTCTTGGTGCGGCCGGCTGAGCCCGAAGTCGTGGCGTGCAACTAGGGTCTCCTGAGTGGATCAGCGGGCGTCGACGAAGTCGGTGCCCGCACGGTTGCGGAGGTCGTCGAGTTCGAGAGACTCGTCGAGCTCGAGCACGTGGAAGCCGTCGTCTGCGGGCTGGAAGACACCGAGATCGGTGTAGACCCGCTCGACGCAGCTTGTGGCGGTGAGTGGATAGCTGCAGTTCTTCACGAGCTTGCAGTCGCCGCTGCGGGTGAACAGCTCCATGGCCACGAACACGTGGCGCGCCCCGACCGCGAGGTCCATCGCGCCGCCGACCCCCGGGATCACCGTGGGCGACGTTGTGCGCCAGTTGGCCAGATCCCCGTTCTGGGCGACCTGGTAGGCCCCGATGACGCAGTAGTCGATATGGCCGCCACGGATCATGGCGAACGAGTCGGCGTGGTGGAAGTACGCAGCCCCCTCCCCCTCGGTGACGAAGATCTTGCCGGCGTTGATCAGATCCGGGTCGATCTCGTCCTCGGCGGCAGCCCGGCCCATGCCCAGCATGCCGTTCTCGGTATGGAGCACGAACTCCTTGTCGGCGGGCACGTGGTCCGCGACGAGGGTAGGGATGCCGATACCGAGGTTGACGTAGGAGCCGTCGGGGATGTCGCTGGCCACCCGGGCCGCGAGCTCAAGTCGGGTCAATGGCATGTCAGTCCTCCGTTCCGGTGCGCGAGGGCGTGAAGGCAGGTTTGCCCACCACGACGTGATCGACATAGATCCCCGGAGTGACGACGTGCTCGGCGTCGATGCCGCCGTCAGGAACGATCTCGCCGACCTCGGCGATGCACACCTCGGCCGCGGCAGCCATTATCGGCCCGAAGTTGCGGCCGGTCTTCCGGTAGACGAGGTTGCCGTACCGGTCGGCGGCATGTGCCCGCACCAGCGCGAAGTCGGCATGCAGCGGGAGCTCGAGCACCGAGGGAACGCCGTCGATGACGCGTACCTCCTTGCCTTCGGCCAGCTCCGTGCCGAATCCGGTCGGGGTGAAGAAGGCGGTGACACCGGCGCCCGCTGCGCGGATGCGCTCGGCCAGCGTGCCCTGGGGCACCAGCTCGAGCTCGATCTCGCCGGCCAAGTAGAGCTCGTCGAACACCGTCGAGCCAATCGCCTTGGGGAACGAGCAGATCGCCTTACGAACACGCTTAGCCGCGAAGAGGTCGGAGATTCCTCGGCCACCCGCACCGGCGTTGTTGTTGATGATGGTGAGATCCCCCACCCCGGACTCCAGGACGGCCTCGATGAGGGCATCAGGCTGACCAGGTGGACCGAAACCGCTGATCATGAGCGTCGCGCCGTCGGTGATACCGGAGATGGCCGCGCTCACGGACTCGACGACCTTATTGATTGGCACTCCCGGCCCCTTCCGTCGCTAATGAATCAAACGGTTGGTAGATTACACGCTGAGTGGTGCGTCCCACAAGGGCGGACTCACGACCGCGGTTCCTGCATCGTCTCGAGAGCCGCAGGCAGGTCAGAACGGCTGGAGATGCCCAACTTCCCGTAGGCGTGCTGGAGCCTGTTCTCGACCGTGCGCACAGAGATCGAGAGCTCCAGCGCGATCTGCTTGTTGGCCCGCCCGGCCGCAGCCAGCTGGACGGCCTCCCACTCCGCAGCGGTGAGTCGCGAGCGCGTGCTCGCTGCCTGAAGGCCGGGCGTCGCCGCGCCGTCGCACCTCTCGGCGAACCAGGCTGCCCGCCGCTCGGCGGCAGCCGCGCGGCGCGGCTCACGCCGCTGTCGCCAGAGGAGGGCGGCGTCATTGGAAACCTCGGCGGCAAGGAGGGTCGCACCCATCTGATCGAACGATGTGGCCACCTGCTCCAGATCCTCGGGTAAGCCATCCGCCAGGGCCCGTGCGTGCATCCCCCGAGCGCGGGCGAGCTCACCCTGCATCCCCGTCGCGAGCTCCTCCAGCCGGCCGACCACCTCGCTGGCGTAGCCCACACGGCTGGCGGAATGGAGGCAGACGGTCGCTCCGACAACGTCGCCGATGCGCTCACCGAGGGCGGCAGCCTCGAGCAGCAGGTCGCGTCCGCCTCGGATGTCGCCTTCGGCGATCGCCAGCCAGGCTCGGGCATGGGCCAGATCGGCGCCCATGAAGAAGTTCGGCTCCGGGCTGAGGCTGTCGAGCCTCCCCAACGCCGCACGGGCCTCCTCAGGGCGGCGGCCGATGGCCAGTGCGAGCACCTGGTAGATCAGGCAGAACTGCACGAACTGTGGTCGGTCGAGGTCGTCGTAGACCGCCGCGGCCAGCTGCGTCCGCCGTATGGCCTCCCCGACGTGTCCTCGGTCTGCGACGGACTTGGCCAGCTGCCAGGAGAAGAGGCCCTGTGCCTCGTTCGAGCCATCGTCGATGGCGCGTTGATACTCGGCCAGCGAGAGCTCCTCGGCCTGCAGGAGCCGGCCCGAGTGCACGAGGGCCTCGGCCTCGTAGAACCGATGCATCCACGGATACCAGTCCATCGGCTCTGACAACGCGCTCTGCGTCTTCCAGCCGTGGCGCGAGGCCGCCAACGCCTCGTCGATGAAGCCAGCCCGGCCGAGGCTGTACGCCGCCGGCATGCAAGCCCACACGAGCGCGCGTCCGCTCGCACGCTCCAGGATCGGGCGGGATACCTCGACGGCCGCGCCAGGACCGTCCTTGGCCAGGACGAGCGCCAGGTGGCGAGCGGCGATCTCGTCGGCCATGGGGGTCTCTCCGAGGGCCGCCAGGCCCTCCTCCGCGATCCGCAGGCCCTCGTCGATCGTTCCGGCGTAGATGACCCGGTTGTCCAGCCTGCTGAGGGTGACCTGTCCCTGCTCCCGCCAGCCGACCGCGCCCTCGGCGAGGGCCGCGAGGCGACGTGCACCTTCCTCAGATCGACCCTGGAGGCCGGCGAGCTGAGCCGTCAGGAGCTCCGCCTCGAAGCCAGCCCCGGCAACGACCGCGGCCTGCGCGAGACGCTCCGCGAGCGGGAAGTCGAAGCGCCACCGGGCGGCGACTCCCGCGCGCAGCATCAGGTCCGGAGACGTGGAACCCAACGTCAGCCGCCAGCTGGCCACCCGGATGAGATCAGCCGGGTCATCGTTGCCGGTTCCCTCCACGACATCGGCGAGGGAGCGCACGATCCCGCGGGCCCGGATGGCAGGGGTGCGAGAGCGGATGACCTCGCCGTACAACGGATGAGCGAGCCCGACACAGAGGCGCTGCTGGTCGCTCGATCCTTCGATGAGGCCCTTCCTCTCGAGCGCCTCGGCGGTGTCGGCGTCGACCAAGGTCTCGAGCTGGTCGAGACCGAGCGGCTCACCGAAGGAGACGAGCTCCATCGCGGCCCGCTCCTCGACGGAGAGTCCGGCCAGGCGCGCCTCCACGAGCTCGACGAGTCGAGCCGTGGGATGCAGGTCTCCGGACAGGCGCCACACACCTCCGCGAGTGGACAGGACTCCTTCCTCGACCGCCCCCAGGACGAGCTCGCGCAGGAACAACATGTTGCCCCTCGCTCGCTGGGCCAGGGTCGTCACCGCCGCGTCATCAACCGCGCCCTTCAGCGCGGCCGTCAAGGCGCGACTCACGGACTCCAGGTCGAGGCCCTCGACCTCCACCCGGTGCGCGAGCCCGTCCTTCCACAGCGCGACGACCGGATCAGGGGCAGGCTCGCGACATCGAACCGTCGCCAGCACTCGCGTCCACGAACTTTCGGCGAGCTGGTTCAGGAGAACGGCGGACGTGTCGTCGAGAAGGTGGGCGTCATCGGCGAACAGCATCAGGGGACGGCCGCCGGCTTGAGCGCGCAGCGCCTCCGCACATCGGCGCAGCAGGTCTCCTCGGTCGTCGACCACCCCGGGCTCACGGTGGCCGAGCACCGGGAGCACCGGAGCGAAGGCTCCGAGCGGGATCCCGGCGCTGGCGAGCTTTCCCGTCACGCGCGTGATGGCCATGCCCTCGGCCCGGGCGAGCCGCACGCCCTCGTGTCCCAGGCGGCTCTTGCCGACGCCCATTTCACCGGCCAGGACCAGGCTTCGGGCGCCACTGACGAGCGTGTCTTGCATCCTGCGCAGGACGTGCTCCCGCCCCACCAACGGCCACGAACCGGCCAAAGGCGAGGAGTCCTCGCGCGCTGGCAGACGTCCGACCCTCGCGGTCCCGGTGAATTTGCGCTCCATACCGCCCATTCTCTTCCGGATGGTGACGTCCGCCACACTACCAACCGTCCGTTTGTCTGGCTAGGACGTGGGCCGCAGCGAAGACTCAGACGCGGTCGAACAGGGGAAGCTCACGGACCCACTGCAGCGCGTGGTCCTCCGGCGGCTCCCCACTGGAGGTGTCATAGCATCCGACGTCGCCGATCCGGGTGGCCCCAAGCGTCAGCAGGTGCTCCGAGACGATGTGTCCTCCGCGGTTGAAGGTCCCGTCGTAGTAGCTGTCCCCCAGACCGAACACCGCGAACTGCACGCCGGAGAGATCGGGAGGGGCTTTGAGCAGTGCATCGAAGAGTGCCTCCGCACCTGCAGGAAGCTCTCCCTCACCGAAGGTCGACGTGACGAGGACGAAGATGTCCCCGTCGTCCATGACGGCCGCATCGACATCAGCCATGTCGTGCACCACCACCTCTGCAGTGTCTCGCAGGTGCGTCGCGACACTGTCGGCGCACATCTCGGCGTTACCGGTCTCGGTGCCGTACAGCACTGTCACCTTCATCCTCTGATCCTCTCGATCTCGTTACGGTCGGGGTGGCTCGACATCAGAGCCGGCTGGGGCTTCGGTCTGTTGGTGTCCGGGCCGTCCTGTCGAGCAGCTGCCAGCAACCCCGGCAGGTCCGCTATCTTGTGTCGGACGCGGCGCTGGTCGGCCGTGGCTGTCTCCGCCGCGTCGATGCGTTGCCAACCAGCGACATCGACGGCCTTCTCCCGGACGTCAGGAGGCAGCCCGTCGAAACCGGGCTTGGGGGCACCTACTCCCTGCTCCAGGTCTTCCGTCAACGCACTGACGACTGTCTTGGCGCACGTCCGGTTGTCCGGGATGGAGCCGGTCGAGCCTCGCCGGAACCAGCCGCACGCGTAGACCCCCGGCCTCAACCGCACCCGATCCGCGTCACCGTCTTCGGGGGCTAGCTCGAAGAGACCACCGTCGGGATGGGCCGTGAAGCCGATGGCGGTGACAACACTGTTGGCTTGGAGCGAAAGATCCGCTGGAGCATCGCCGTTTCTCGTGAACGACATCGCTTCCACCCGGTCATCACCCAGCACGGCCCTGGGGGTCCAGCCGAATCGGAACCTCACGGTCACGTCCGCATCCGGTCGGGACGAGGCGACGAGCTCATGGATGGCGTCGGCCCTCGCGTTCGGCGCCGCCCCGGCGACGTGGACCTCGTCCGGTACGACCTCGAAGCGGACGTGCTCGAGGGCCCCCAACTCACGGATCATCGCGGCATCGAAACGGGCCTGCTCCAGCGCGGACCGTCCCACCACGTCGATCCGGTTGGGCCCTTTCGCGCCGAGCCGCGCCCAGGCCCGCTCGGCCAGGTCGGACCCGGTGAAGTGGTGATCCCGCTTGATGAGCATCCGGAGGGCGTCGACGGCCACGTTGCCGTTGCCCACGATCACGGTCCGCTCCCCCAAGGTCGGTTCGAACATCGCCTCGTCAGGATGGGCGTTGACCCACCGCATGATCCGCCCTGCGCCGTACACACCGTCGAGGTCGCATCCCGGCACCGCGAGCGAGCGGTCACCGGACAGCCCCACCGCGAGGACGACGGCGTGGTAGCTCTTCTCCAGCACCTCGAGCGACACGTCCCGGCCGACCGACACGTTGCCGGCAAACCGGGTGCCTTCGTCGGTGAGCACGCGGCTGAACTGGTGCGCGAGCCTCTTGGTGTGCTGGTGGTCGGGAGCTACGCCGTACCGCAGCAGTCCGAAGGGGGCGGGGAGACGGTCGAACACGGTCACCACGGCGTCGGGCCACTGCTTGCGTACCATCTGAGCGGCGTAGCAACCGGACGGACCGCTGCCCACGACCGCGACGGTCGGAGCGGCAGGGGACGGGGTCGTTGACATCGGAGCGTCGATTCCTGTCGAGAGCGAGGTCGCTCAGTCCCGGAGTCGTGCGCCGCGCGGGAACACGATCGGGACCGACTGCATGCCCGATACCTGGCCCATCAGCCACTCGGACTTCTTCGTCGGGTCCAGCTCGAACTCCGGCAGCCGGCGAAGGAGCTCGGTGATGGCCACGCGTGCCTCCACCTTGATCAGGTGAGCCCCGAGGCAGCGGTGGATGCCTTGCCCCAGCGCGAGGTGACGGTTCGGCGACCGATCGAGCACGATGTTGTCGGGATTCGCGAACATCGACCGGTCACGGTTGGCAACGGGGAACCAGAGAAAGGCTGTCTGCCCCTCCTCCATGGTGACGTCTCCGACGGTCACACTCTTCTCCAGGACGAGGCGACCGACCATCGCTGGGGAGTAGAAGCGCAGCAGCTCGTCGACGGCGAGCGGCAGCAGCTCCGGGTGGGAGATGAGCCGCCGGCGCAGGTCCTTGTCCCAGGCGAGGCGCCAGAACACCGAGCTCAGGAAGCGAGCCGTGTTGTCGATCCCACCGAGCAGCAAGATGATGAAGAAGCCCACCGCCTCGTCGTCCGAGAGACGCTCCCCGTCGATCTCCGCCTGCACGACCCTGGACATGACGTCGTCCCCAGGGCTCTCGCGACGCAGTGCGATGAGCTCGCGCGCGTGCTCGACCATCTCACCGAACACCGGAGCCGCGTCGGCAAGGTTCTCGACGTGCGTGATCGAGTGGACCCACCGGCGGTACTTGTCGCCATCCTCGGGCGGGATGCCCAGCAGGATCGCGGTCAGTCGAGCGGGGATCTCATCGGCCAGCCACGAGGCGATGTCCGCCTCCCCGAGCTCGATGCGCTCGTCGATGAGGTCGTTCGTGGTCTGACGGAGCTGCTCGCTGAACTGCTCGGTGACCTGGGGAGAGAACGGCTGCGCCACCAGGTTGCGGTACTTCTTGTGGATGGGATCGTCCTGACCGGCCATCATCAGCTCGAAGTCGCCGGTCTCATAGCGCGGGAACGTCACGCCCTTGTTGGAGAAGGTCTTGGCCTGGTTCATGATCTCGACGACGGCGTGGTAGCCAGCGACGACCCAGTGCCCCCCGTGGGACTCGCTCCAGGCGATCGGCGTCTCCTCCGCTTCGTCCCGCAGCGCCTCGAAGTAGTCGTGCGGGGTGCCGTCGGCACCGAGAGGTGTGTTGAAGTGGTCGGCAGACGCCATCAGGCGCGTGCGCTGGTCTACGTCGGTCGAGGTGTCGATGGCAGTCATGTGCAGAGCTCCTGTGGTTTCACCCGGGCAGCCGCGCCAGCGGCCTCCCGGTCGGATAGAAGATCGAGGCGGCGTGCTTACTTGAGCAGGTGACCTGCATCGACGGGCAGCGTGACACCGGTGACGTAACGGCCCGAGTCGGATACGAGGTAGAGCACCGCTTCGCTGATGTCCCACGGTTCCACCACGCCCACGTCGAGCAGGTTGCCCATCAGGTCGCCCAAGCGCGGGTGCTTCGCGCCGTACTCCACCATGACGTCGTTGGTGACCATCGGCGTGTTCACGCCCGTGGGGTGGATCGAGTTCACCCGGACGTTGTGCGGAGCGAGGTCGGCGGCGGCACACCGCATGAGGCCCACCAGGCCGTGCTTGCTGACCGTGTACGCCGTGAGCGCGAGGTCGTTGTTGGCGGCGTACCTCAGGCCCTGGGTGGACGCCGTGATCACGATGGACCCGCCCTGCCCTGCGCCGACCAGGTGCGGGGTGACAGCTTCGAGGGTGTTCCAGGCTCCGGTGAGGTTGACATCGAGCGTCGACTGCCAGACGCGGCTCCGGGACTCGTGACCCTCGGGCTCGTCGAGGGCGATGCTCAGGATCCCCGCGTTGACCACGACTATGTCGAGGTGGCCCAACTGGGCGACGCCCGCGTCGACGGCCGCGGCCAGGGCCTGCCGGTCGCGAACGTCGACCACCTGGGTGACGACCCGCTGCCCGGTCTTCTCGACGAGGCGTGCGGTCTCGTCGAGGTCCTCGGACTCGGGCATGGGGTAGTTGACCGTGTCGACCGGGGCGCAGATGTCCAGGGCGATGACGTCGGCGCCCTCCCCGGCCAGGCGGACGGCGTGCTCACGTCCTTGGCCCCGAGCAGCCCCGGTGACCAGTGCGACTTTGCCTTCGACTCTCTTCATGCTGACGTCTCCGTTCGAGGGGTGGCTTCCTTAGCCCCTACGTTCAGCCGCGAGTGTGGCGTGTGTCACGAGTAGCCCCTACTCGGTTTGGACACCGCTGACCACAGTCCTGACGTCACGGTCTCGCACCCCCTTCCCGACATCGGCCGTCTCTGCGACAGTCGATCGGAGTGTCGCTCGGACCGCGCAGGAGCGGACGATGCCCGGAGTCTCGAAGAGGTGACGATTGTGAACAAGCAACTGACCTGCCCGTGTGGAGCTCATCTGGTCGGCAAGGATGACGACGAGCTCGTCGAGAGGACCCGGGTGCACTTGAGATCCGAGCATCCAGACCACGAGTACACCCGGGACCAGATCCTGTTCCTCGCGTACTGAAAGGCGCTCAGCCAGGCCCGGACCGCGGCCCAGCGTCAGGCGCCGAGGTCGGCGGCGTTGATCTCGGCGAACGCCTCCTTGACCGCCGGGTTCGAGGCGACCATCTCCGAGGCGAACTGGTCTCCCGTGATCCAGAACTGCTCGACTTCATCCGAGCCGGCGGCCAGCGCCGCGGCGTGCTCGGTCCAGCTCTCCGGGGCGGCGTCCGCGGTGAACACCCGCGGCAGACCACCGATCACGAGTCGTCCGGCGTGATTGCCGCCGATCTCGAAGAAGTCGCCGTGCACGACCGTGTCCTGGTGGGCCAGCCACGTGATGAAGCCGGAGACGTACTCGGGGCCCATCTTGTCGCGCAGGGTCGAGATGATCGTCGGATTGCTGTAGGCGTTCTCCGTCATCGGGGTCCATGCCGTCGGCATGATGGTGGTGACCTGTACGCCGACTCGGTCGCCCTCCAGCGCCAGTGTGTTGCCCAGCGCGAAGAGCGCGCCCTTGGCGGCGCCGTACGCAGCGGCACCCGGGTTGGCCAGCAGACCGGACGACGACACCAGGATGATGCGCCCACTGCCGGACTCGATCAGGTGCGGCCACGCCGCATACAGCACCTCGACGGTCCCCTTGAACGACACGTCAAAGACCTTCCAGAACTCGTCGAGCGGCTGCTCGCCGAAGAGTCCCACGCGCAGGATGCCCGCGTTGGCGACGACGATGTCCAGCCTCCCGAAGGCTTCGATGGCGGCGCTGACGATCTCGGCGCCGTCGGTAGAGACGTCGTGGGTGTCGGCGATCGCCGTCCCGCCGGCGTCGGTGATGGCCTTCACCACCGCTTCGGCATTCGCCTGGACCACGTCGTTGACGATCACGCGGGCACCGCGGGCGGCGAGCGTCTTCGCGTGGCTTTCACCCATCCCCTGACCAGCACCGGTGACGATCGCCACCCGGCCTTCGAACTCCAGCATGTCTGCTCACTCCTCTTCTGGCTCGCGCGCCGATCTGACGCACGATCGCTATTATGATACTCCGTTCCATAATTGTTGACCCGGCTCCAGCCACCGACCTGGTCAGCGGGCGTCGAACTCCCACGTGACGCCCTTGCTCGTCGAGGGGTCGGTGACGATGCCGTCGTTCGTGTGATCGACGGCGATGTCGTGACCGAGCAGGTGCTTCTCTGCCCGGCCTGGTCTGGTACGAGTCGTTCATGAACAAGAACCCGCAGGAAGGCTGGCCGGTGATCGGCGGCGCGGCACAGCCCGACGCACTGGTCGTGATGATGTTCGACTCCGAGGAGTCCAAGGCCAAGATCGCCGAGTCGGAGGCGTGGAAGGAAGCCGCCGCGGACGACATCGGCTTCTGCAGCCACTTCGAGATCTATGAGGTGGACCGGCGCACCTGGATCGCCGAGCCCGAGCTGCGCACCCCGTTCCACGCCCAGACCTGAACCTCCCGTTCGCCTCGGCGTACCGATCACGGTGCGCCGAGGCGACACCGCTATTCTGATACTCCGTTCCATATGCACTCTTCGGTTCTGAGGATCTTCGACATGTCCACGCCGCGCCGACCCCGCACCGCCGGCCGCCGGCCGGTCTCGACCCCGGCCACCGTCGAGGAGGTGGCGATGCGGCTGTGGCGGCGCGTCGGCTACGAGACCGTCTCGGTGGACCAGATCGCCGCCGAGATAGGAATTAGCCGTTCGACCGTGTTTCGCTACTTCCGCACGAAGGCGGCGATCGTGTGGGCTGGGTTCGACCGCGCCCTGGAGCAGCTGGATTCCTCGCTCACGGCGACCGCCACGGACGACACGATGGCCGCCATCCGATCGGCGGTGCGGGAGTCCGTGCATGCCGGCACGGACATGCGTGGAGTGTGGTGGGACCGGTTCGTACTCTTCGACAACGTCCCGGAGCTCCGAGCCGAGGCCGCTGAACGGTGGGGACGGTGGGTCACGATCGTGGCCACGTTCGTTGCTGAGCGGATGGGCGTCGAGCCAATCCACCCCTACCCGATGGCGATCGCCTCCGCTCATCAGGGCGTGTACATCGCGATCCTGCGCAGCTGGGAGGGGCGCCCTGGCAACCCCGAGCAGATGCTCGACCGGATGACCGAGGCCATGGTGGCGGTCGGCGACAGGCTCACCGGCCTGCTCGATCCAGGGGCTTGAGACAACTGACTGGCGGCGACATCGGCGCACCCTGGCCTATGGAGGCGGTCAGCCCGCGGAGCACGTCGGCGGCCTCCTGCGCCATCCGAGGCACGAACTCGGCCACGTCGATCAGGTCGTGGATGGCGGAGGCGACCTGCCCGGTCATCACCAGGCTGTCGGTGGTGTCACCGGTTGTCTGCGCGCGCTGCATCGACTCGATCTTCCAGCGCACCAGAGCCACCGGGTCCTCGGGCAGACCGGTGGCACCGTGCGCTAGGAGCTCCTCCGAGGCAGCATTGCGCAGCCCGCGACAGGGCCCGTAGACGCCGTCGAAGGCCACATCGTCACCCTCCTTGGCGTCGAGCAGCGCCCGGATGTACGCCGGGTGCCAGTCGCTGTTGTCGTGGCTGGTGATGAAGCGGGTCCCCATCGCGACCCCGTCGGCGCCCATAGCCAGCGCGGCTGCGAGACCGCGACCGTCGCGGGCGCCACCGGTCAGCAGCACCGGTACGTCGACTGCCTCGGTGATGCTCGGGACCAGGACGTAGGTGTGCACCTTCGCCGCCGGCGCATGGCCGCCCATCTCGAAGCCCGCAGCCAGCACGACGTCGACGCCGGCCTCGGCCGCCTTCACCGCCTGCCGCGTGGCGCCGACCTTGTGCTGGTGGATCATCCCGGCGTCCTTGATCATCGCGACGTAGTCACCGGGGAAGCCGGCTGAGGTGGTCATGACGGTCAACCGCCGGGCGATCTCGCTGTCCTGCTCTCGCAGCGCCAGCACCATCCGGATGTAGGTGTCAGTGAACGGCAGCACCTTGCCCGCCGCGTCCACGCCGACCGGGATGTTGACCGCGAACGGCCGGTCGGTCAGCGACGCGCACTCCTCGATGTGCTCTCTGAAGGTGCGCGCACCGCTCTCGATGTCCTCGGGCATACCGGGCATCGACACGGTCCCGAGCCCGCCGGCGTCGGACACCGCGGCGGCCAGCCGCGGCGTACGGAAGGGACCCAGGCCCTCCTGGACGATCGGGTGGCGTACGCCGACCAGGCGGGTCCAGCGGTTGGAGATCGGTGCTTCGTCGTGGGTCATCTCATCGCTCCTCGGGGGTTCACGAATGTCACATGACGTTCTACACTGATGGTGACTGAATATCTAGATTCGTCAAACTACAGACCACGGAACGAGGCACGGATGAGCACGGGAGCAGCAGCGCTCAAGACGTTGCGGGCGATCGCCCGCGACCCGAGGAGCCACATCGCGTCGTGGCGCGCCGCCCACGACGGCGGCAAGGTTCTCGGCGTCCTCCCGATGAACTTCCCGCGGGAGCTCGCCCACGCCGCCGGCGTCCTGGCCGTGATCGTCCCGGACGACCAGCAGCCGGTGACCGAGGGGCGCGCTTTCCTGCCGGAGTTCTACTGCGGCTACACGCGCAACCTCGCCGACCAGGCCGCCACCGGCCGTTTCGACCAGTACGACGGCCTGTTCGTCTCCGACCACTGCATCCAGCTGCTCGGCGCCACCGACATCGTCCGCGAGCTCCAGCCGAGCACGACGGTCTTCCTCGGCCAGCTGATCAGCTCGCTCAACGACACCCTGGCAGGCGCGAAGATCGCCGAGATGATGTCGCTCCTGCGCACGGAGGTGGAGACCTTCGCCGGCACCACCATCGAGGACGGCGCGCTGAAGGAGAGCATCCGAGCCTTCAACCGCGACCGCAACCTGATGCGCCAGGTCTTCGACGCACGCACTGCCGGCGACACTGCGTTCAGCCCGGTGGAGCTGCAGGACATCGTCGCGTCGGCGCAGGTGATGGATCCCATCGAGCACCACGGGCTGCTGTCGGCCGTGGTCGCGGACCGCGCACCGCAGCCGCGCGACGAACGGATCCGGGTCCACCTCTCGGGCCACCTGTGCCACGCACCGCGGCGCGAGCTGCTCGAGGTGATCGAGGAGGTCGGTGCGGTCGTCGTCGATGACGATCTGTGGACCGGGCGCCGCTACCTGCAGGCCGGCATGGACGAGACGGTGCCCCCGATGGAGGCCCTCGCCCGCTGGTATGCCGCCCGGAACGTCGCACTCCCCTGCCCGACCCGCGTGCAGCACGACGTCGACTGGGATGTCTGGCTGCTCGACGCGGCCCGGCGCAGCGACGCCGAGGCGATCGTCCACCTGATGCCGAAGTTCTGCGAGCCGCACATGCTCTTCTACCCCGAGCTCCGCCGCGCCCTCGATGCCGCCGGCATCCCGCAGCTGCTCATCGAGACCGAGCACGAGGGGATCCCGCTGGAGTCCTTCCGCACCCGCCTCGAGGCACTCGTCGAGCGCACCCACCGCAACCGTCCCGTCCATGCCTGACCGAGGAGCCCCCATGACCGTCACGATGCCCACCACCACGCCCACCGTCGACCGGACCAACCGGCTCGCCTCGACCCGTCGGGGCAACCAGATGGTCGCGGCGTACTGGGACGATCTGTTCACCGCGCGCGAGCGCGGCAAGCAGATCGTCTGGTACAACGGCGGCGCACTGAACCCGATCTTCCAGGCCGCCGGACTGGCCTGGTGCCATGGCGAGGCCTTCGCGGCGCGGCTCGCCGCCCAGCAGCTGGAGGGTCCGGCCCAGCTGGCCGGAGCCGAGTACGGCTACAACGCCGAGCTCTGCTCCTACTCACGCACCCACCTCGGCTGCGCGGTCCTGACGGTCCAGGGCGAAGAAGGCGTCAATACCGGCGTGGTCGGTGCGCACGACCAGGCCGAGCTGGCCTCCCGGCTGCCCGCACCTGACTACTTCGTCAACAACTACGCCGGCTGCAGCACCGGCCAGCAGTGGGACGAGATCTCCTACCGGGTCTTCGACAAGGAGGTGCCGATCTTCAACATCTCGCACCCGTTCCTGTGGGGCAACAAGCCCGACGCGGGCTACCTCAAGGGCGAGGAGTGGGAGTCGGCGTCGCGCTACGTGCGCGACCAGCTGGTCGACCTGATCGGCTGGCTCGAGGAGCGCTCGGGCAACAAGTTCGACTGGGACCTGCTGCGCGAGTCGATGACCCACATCAAGCGCGCCGCCGAGCTGCGCCGCGAGGGCCTCGAGCTGTGCAAGGCCAAGCCCGCGCCCGCGACGTTCTGGGACTGGATCTCGGCGATCGCCCCCATCAACTTCCTGCCCGGCACCCCGGAGCTCGTCGACTACTTCGGCTCGGTCCGCGACGAGATCCGGCACCGGCTCGACAACGGCATCACCGGCATCGAGAACGAGCGCTACCGGGTCTACTTCGACGGCATCATGAACTGGAACAAGCTCGGCTTCCTCTCGCGCAAGTTCGCCGAGCACGGCGTCGCGGTGATGGCGGGTCGCTACATCACCAACGCGTTCTGGCAGGAGCCGCAGCTCATCGACACCGAGGACCCGCTCCTCGGCATGGCCCAGCACTACCTGCTGTGCCCGACCAACCACGGGACGAAGACCCTCGACTACCTCACCCTGCGTGACTGCGAGGAGTACGACGTCGACGGCATCGTCTTCCACTCGACCCGCACCTGCCGGGCCTTCACCGGCCCGCAGCGCCTGCTCGCCCGGTCGGCGCAGAACAACCTCGGCATCCCGTCGATCTTCTTCGAGGGCGACGTCGCCGACGCCTCCTTCTACAAGGAGGAGATCCTGGAGAGCCGACTGGCCGCGATGCTCGAGTCCATCGACGTCAAGCGGGCCCAGACGTCATGAGCACGACCGGTCCCTGCTACCTCGGCGTCGACCTCGGCTCGACGACGGCGAAGGCCGTCGTCATCGACGCCGGGGGCACGATCGTCTCCTCGAGCACGATCTCGATGGGCGCGGTGTCCCGGGCGGGCATGCAGAGAGCCGTCGACGAGGCGCTGACCGGCGCGGGCATCGCCGCGGCCGACCTCGCCGGGACAGTGTCGACCGGCTACGGGCGGCGGCTGGTGCCCGGCGCGCAGCGTACGTTCACCGAGATCACCTGCCACGCCCGAGGCACCTCCGCGATGGTCCCGGGCTGCCGCCTGGTCATCGACATCGGCGGCCAGGACTCGAAGGCGATCACCGTCGACGACGACGGCCTGGTCCAGGAGTTCGCCATGAACGACCGCTGCGCCAGCGGCACCGGCCGCTTCTACGAGGTGCTCTCGCAGTCGATCGAGGTGCCGATCGAGGAGCTCGGCGCGCTCGCGCTGTCCGGGAGCAACGACCTCGAGATCTCGACGATGTGCGCCACCTTCGCCGAGACCGAGATCGTCTCTCTCCTCGCCCAAGACGCACCGATCGCCGACATCGCCTCCTCGGTGCACCGGGCGATCGCCGCACGCACCCTGGCCCTGGTGGCACAGGTAGGACGTCACGACCCGGTCGTGCTGACCGGCGGGGTCGCCCAGAACCCGGCCGCCGTCGAGTTCCTGGCGCGCGCGTTGAACACTGAGGTCCTCGTCCCCGAGCACCCCCAGATCACCGGTGCGTACGGCGCCGCGCTCCTCGCCCGCGACGCGGACAGGCGTGGGCGTACGGTCGTGGACGACGTCGCCGGTGCCGGGGACATGTTCCCCAGCCCGAGCGAGCCGCACTCGTGCGGCACCTGCGACGGCACGATCGGCGCCACCTCCCCCGCCACCGTCGACCTCGGTCTCCCGGTCCGCCTCGGCGGCTGACCCTCCGCACGACGTACCACCTGCTGCGCAGTAACGCCCGCCCCGATCGGGGGCGGGCGTTACTGCGTTCGGTGCGGCAGTCAGGAGGTGGTCTGCCGCACCTCGTCGAAGGCGAGGGAGCCGGCATCGATGCGGTCCCGCAGCACGAACTTCTGGATCTTCCCGGTCGGCGTCATCGGGAGCTCCTCGACGAAGGACCAGAAGGTCGGGGCCTTGTGCGGCGCGATCTGCTCACGGACGAACGACGTCAGCTCGGCGACGCTCGGTCTCTCGTGTCCCGCCCGCAGGCAGAGGACCGCGCCTACCTGCTCTCCCCAGCGCTCGTCGGGTACGCCGATGACCGCTGCCGTCTCGATCGCCGGGTGGTCGAGCAGGACGGCCTCGATCTCGGCCGGGTAGAGGTTCATGCCACCGCGCACGATCATGTCCTTGGCCCGCCCCGTGACCCGGAGGAACCCGCGCTCGTCCATCGACCCGATGTCACCCATGTGGAGCCAGCCGTCGGCGTCGATGGTCATGGCGGTCTCGCGCGGCATGTTGTAGAAGCCGAGCATGTTCTGGTAGCCGCGGACACAGATCTCACCGGCCTCGCCCACCGGGAGCGGCTCTCCCGTGCCCAGGTCGGCAATCTTCACCTCGAGCCGCGGGAGCGGCTGACCGACGGTGTCCGCCTGGTCCTCCGGCGCGTCGGTGATGCGGGTCTGGCTGATCACTCCGTGCGTCTCGGTCTGCCCGAAGAGGATCGAGAACCGGCACCCGAGCTGAGCCATGGTGCGCCGAACCAGGGCAGCGGGGACCGATGCCGCGCCGCTGAGGATGGTCTTGAACGAAGAGAGGTCACGGGTCGCGGCATCGGCATGGTCGAGCACCGCGATCAGCATCGTGGGCACCAGCAACGAGTGCGTACCTCCGTACGCCTCCACGGCCTCCAGCACCTGCGCGGGATCGAACCCGGGAAGCAGCACGAACGTCCCGCGCTTCGCCCAGGCGCCGAAGGACGTCACCGAGCCGCCACCGATGTGATACATCGGCATCGCGTTCACGTAGACGTCGCCGTCGCCGAAGTCCGCGCGCTCGGCCACGAAGGTCGCCTCGTTGACCAACCCCGAATGGTGGAGCATCGCGCCCTTGGGGAAGCCCGTCGTCCCCGAGGTGTACTGGACCTGGATCATGTCCTCGGGATCGATCTCGGGCAGCGTCGTGGCCGGGTCCGCGCTGTCGAGGAACGCGGCCCACTCGCCGAACGAGCGCACCTCGCGCAGGTCGGGCAGCTCGTCGCGGATGCTGTCGACCATCGACCGCATATCGAAGCCACGGTAGTCGTCGACGCAGAAGCAGGCCACCGCCCCGGACTGCCGCAGGACGAACGCCATCTCGCGCGTCCGGTACGCCGGGTTGAGCGCCACCAGGACCATGCCGGCCATCGCGACGCCGTGCTGCAGCACGATCCAGTCCGCGCTGTTGGGCGCCCAGACCGCGATCCTGTCACCGCGCTGGTAGTGCTGCAGAAGAGCACGGGCGGCACGCTCGGCGTCCACCACCAGCTCGGCGTAAGTCCAGGTCCGGCGCTGCGCCGGATCCGGGACGCAGTCGACCAGAGCCAGTCGCTCCGGCACCGTGGCTGCGGCATGCCGCAACACCTCGCACACGGTGACCGCGCGCACATCTCCGGCCTCTGCCGGCCAATAGGAGGTCTTGACCATCGTCCGCTCCGTGTCGCTCTGTCGTATCTTCGGCGGCCACATATTGTGACCCGTGTCACTCAAAAGGTAAGACCAAAACTCTCGACAGACAAGGGCACTCAGTGAACATACTTGTAAAAACCCACAGGAGGCTCCCATGACCGTCCCGCTCGTCCGCAGCTACGCCGACTCCGCCGTCCTCATCGCCGGCGGCACCTCCGGCGTCGGCCTCGCCACCGCCCTGGCCTTCGCCGACGCCGGCGTACGCAGGATCGCCCTGATCGGGCGCGACCCAGGACGCGGAGCGGCCGCCCGCCAGCAGGTCGCCGACCACTGCCCAGAGGCTCGGATCGAGTTCCTGGCATGCGATGCCGGCGACCTGGCCCAGGTCACCGACACCGTCGGCACCGCCCACGAGCGGCTCGGCGGCCTGGATGTGCTGGTCTCCTCAACCACGACGGCGTACCGACCCGAGCTCCTGCACCGCACCGATCCGGCCGACCTCGAGCGGATCCTCGTCGGCCAGGCGGTGCCGCCGATGCTGCTGACCCGGACCGTGCTCCCCTACCTCCAGGAGCAGGGTGGCGGCAGCGTCATCACCATCGCCTCCGACGCGGCCAAGGTCCCCACACCGGGCGAGGCCGCACTCGGCGCCGCCATGGCCGCCATCGTGGTCTTCAGCCGGGTCGCCGCCCTGGAGGCGAAGCGCAACGGCGTCCGGGTCAACATCCTCACGCCGTCCCTGATCGCAGGAACGACGACCGCCGCGAACGTCCTGAGCGACGGCTTCAGCAAGAAGCTGTTCGAGAAAGCGGCCAGCCAGGCACATCTGGGCGTCGCCGAGCCGGCCGACCTCGCGGCGATGGCCGTGTTCCTCGGCGGACCCGCCGCGGCCCGGATCACCGGACAGGCGATCAGCGTCAACGGAGGTGTCTCCATCGCCTGACCGCTGCACGACGGGCGGTTCAGGCGGACTCGTCCACGATCTGCCAGAAACGCGCATGAGCCCTCTGCGCCCACCCGCTGCGGCGCTCCCGCAGGAGGGCGGCGGCATCCCGCCCCACCCACTCCGGCAGCAGCGCTGACGGAAGCTGAGGGTCCCGGCGCATGAACCGCTGCTGGAGGTTGAGCAGGTCCAGGTACGTCAGCATGACAGCGTCCGCGTCCGCCGGCTCCGGCGCCGCGGACTCCTGGTCGATGAACCGGCGATACTGCTCCGCGAGGTGCGTCAGGTCCCAGGAACGATCCACCAGCTGTGCATCCGTCAGCCCGATCCCGGCCGTTGGTCCCGCGACCGCCACGGCCGTCTCCTCCAGGTCGAGATCGCTGATCAGCCGCCGCAGCTCCGGCACCCGCTCGTTGTGAGGAGTGACCCACAGACCGGGTGTCGGGTTCCCCAGCCCCAGCCAGTCCAGTCCGCCGTACAGGCGCTTCCGGGTGGTCCGCTGCTGCTGCGGAACACTGACGTACAGCAGCAGCCACCTGCCGTCCCAGGTGTCGTCCGCGGCCAGGTAGGCCGTCGAGCGTCGCACGCCCTCGGCGACCAGCTCACGACCGTGGCCGGCGAGCTGCCAGCGTACGGACCGACCGACGCGCTCGCGATCCAACCAGCCCGCGGTCGCAGACCGCGCCAGCACCTGGCGGCCGGCGTGGTCCTCGACGCCGAGCCCACCGAGCACGCGAAGCAGCGCCGTCGTCCAGGCGCCCTCGGGGCGGTCCGGCAGCATCTCGCCCGCCGTCGTGAGCAGCAGGGAGCGGGCGCTCGGCGGCGGCAGCAGGGGCTGTCCACCCCGCTGCCTCGGCAGTACCAGTCCTTCGGTCATGGACACATGCAACCAGTAACGAGCCACCGAACCGCGCAGGGGGGACGCCGCGTCCGGGTCAGTGGTCCTTGGCGTACGCCGCGAAGGCATGCTTGGCGACGAGCAGCTTCTGCAGCTCATTGGCGCCCTCCCAGATCTGCGTGACCTTGGCGTCGCGCATCATCCGCTCGATCGGGTAGTCGCGCATGTAGCCGTTGCCGCCGTGCAGCTGGAGGGAATTGGTGGTCACGGTCATCGCGGTGTCGGAACAGAAGAGCTTCGCCATGGACACGGCGGCCCGCGCCTCGCTGGTGTTCTCCGACGCCAGGTCGCAGGCACGGTGCAGCAGCGCGCGCCCGGCCTCGATCGCCGTCGCCATCTCGGCTACCATGCCGCGCACCATCTGGAACTGGGCCAGCTTCGTCCCGAACTGCTCGCGCTCGGAGGTGTACGACAACGCCTCCTCGAAGGCTCCCTGTGCGATGCCCAGGGCATGGGCCGCGATCAGCGGCCGGGTGTAGGTCAGGGTGTCCATCATGTAGCGGTAGCCCTGCGTCGGGTCCCCCACGACGTGCTCGCCGGGGACGAAGCAGTCATCGAGGTGGACGTCGGCAGTGGGAAAGCCATGCATCCCCATCTTCTCCTCGGGCTTGCCGAACCCGAGGCCGTCGGCTCCGGCCGGGACCATGAAGACGCCGAAGCCCTCCTCGCCGGTCCGGGCCAGCACGGCGTACCACGCCGAGTGCGGCGCGTTGGAGATGAAGCGCTTGCTCCCGTTCAGCCGCCAGCCCCCGTCGACCTTCGCAGCCCGCGTCTTGAGTCCGGGAAGGTCCGTCCCACCCGTCGGCTCGGTGAGGCAGAAGCTGGCCAGCTCCTCCCCGCGTGCCACCGCGGGGACGACCTCGGCGGCGAGCCGGGGATCGGCGTACGCCACCACCGGCGTCATCGCGGCCCACGGCGTCAGCAGCACGCTCGCAGAGCTCGCACAGACCCGGGCCACCTCCTCGACGACCATCACCTGGGTGCGCAGGTCCGCGCCCGAGCCGCCCAGCTCGACCGGGAACGCCAGCCCGGCCAGCCCGGTCTCACGGAACGCTGCCCGGGCCTGCTCCGGCAGGTGGCCCGAGCGATCGACCTCCGCCGCGTGCGGCGCGATCCGCTCGGCAGCGATCTTCCGGACGACGGCACGGAACTCGGCAAGGTCGCTCATGGCGCGTCCTCCCTACGGTTGGAATGCTCGTCGCTCCCGCAGGTGACGCGTCGGCGACGACAGAGTCAGCTCATATTAGACTGAAATCGGAACTAGATGGCCCCATCTGTATTATATGTGACTGGCGAGCTCACCAGTTCGCCTCATCCAGCGCCCCATGCCCGGCGTCCAAGACGTCGCTGAGATGCCGGGCAGCGACCTCGAGCTTGGGGTCCGGGACATCCCGCCGCCGTTCACGCTTGTAGATGACCGCGATCGTGGACGCGGTCTTGTAGTAGCAGACACCGAGGAACCACTCCAGGTCCGAGACGGCCGCGCGAACCTCGTACGCGGTGGCGCCGAGCTCACGCCGAGCGGCGGCGTACTCCTCGACCAGCTCCGCCCGGGAGGGCAGTCGCGACCCGGCTGCCAGGTCCGCCGGGGAGCGGTCCTCGTGGAAGACGTGCGCCGAGTCGGCGTGCATGAGCAGCCACGCTAGGTCGGAGCGCGGGTCTCCGACCGACCAGATCTCCCAGTCGATGACGGCCTCCAGGTCGGCACCGCTGAAGAGCATGTTGGCGAGGCGGTAGTCACCGTGCAGCAGTCGAGGGTAGATATCTCGCGGTGCGCATCCGGCCAGTCGGGCCCCGAGCTTCTCGTGCCCCACCGCGATGTCGGGGTCGACAGTCTCGAAGAGCCGCCGCCAGCGGCCCAGCTCGTCGGTGACCCGCGAGACGGGCTCGTCGCCCAGACCCAGGGACTCCGGCGTGCCGTGCTGCAACCGCGCCAAGGCACGCGCGGCACGTCGCATCCGTTCCGCGGCCACCTCCGGGACGGGAGGGTCCTCGGATACGTCGAGCCGCGGCTCGTAGGACTCCCCCGGCCGTAGCTCCATGGCGAACATCGGTGGTACGCCGGGCGGATCGCCCGCGTCCTCGAATAGCACTCCCGGCACCGGGAAGCCCGGCAGCCCGGCCAGCCGGCGCAGCGCCCTTGCCTGCCGCAGCACGTCCCTGTTGCGCACGGGCGCCAGGTCGGGCGGCGCGACCTTGACCACGATCGGCCGGTCCTCGCCGTCGGCGACCAGGTTCGAGGCAAAGGTGAGGCTGGAGACGCCTCCCTCGAGCCGCCGCAGGCCGCGTACGACCGCGCCGGGCGAAGTACGCCGGGCGGCAGCGGTCGCGCGATGGACGAGGTCATCCGGATCGAGTTCTCGCACCGTTCCACTCTGCGTGCGTGCCGGCGGCTCCGGCAATCACCACCGGAGAGCGCGATGGAGGTGCCCACACCGGGCCCGAAGGCAACCGTCGTGGCCGGCGGCCGATGCGGGTAGAACGGAAGGATGCTTCCCCGGACATCCCAGGCTATCGACGCACCGACCTGGCAGGAACGCTTCCGTCTCGACGGCAAGGTCGCCATCGTCACCGGCGCCTCCAGCGGCCTCGGCGTCACCATCGCCCAGGGACTCGCCGCGGCCGGCGCCGACATCGCGATCGGTGCGCGACGCGTCGAGATGCTCGACGAGACGCGCGCGCTGGTCGAGGGGTTGGGCCGGCGCTGCATCGCGGTCGAGACCGACGTGACCGACGTGGACCACTGCAACCGGCTGGTCGACACGTGCACGGACCGGCTCGGGGGCTGCGACGTACTGGTGAACAACGCCGGGATCGGCGGGGAATACCACGCCGCGACCGAGGATCCCCCGGAGCACTTCCGCCATGTCGTCGACGTCAATCTGATGGGCTCCTACTGGATGGCGCAGGCGGCGGGACGGGTGATGCCGGCGGGGAGCGCCGTGGTGAACGTGTCCAGCGTGATGGCCGTGACCACCGCGAAGATGCCGGCCGCCGGCTACAGCGCGTCGAAGGCCGGGGTGCTCGGGCTGACCAGGGACCTGGCAGCGCAGTGGGGGTCGCGCGGAATCCGGGTCAACGCCATCCTGCCCGGCGTCTTCCTCACCGAGGCGACCGCGAACTACAGCCCGAACTACCAGCGCAAGATCATCGACGCACGGGTCCCGGCAGGTCGCCTGGGCGATCCGGTCGAGATCGCCAGCACGGCGGTCTTCCTGGCGAGCCCGGCCTCCGCGTACGTCACCGGTGTCGGCATTCCGGTCGACGGTGGCGTGCTGTTGCTGTAGGTCTTCGCGGCGTCACTGTCGCCCTCACCAGTGACGACAGGTGAGGTCCATGGCAGGCCGTCGCAACTGTGGCTAGGTTGCCTTCGACGAACCCATCAGATCCCCACGCGCACGTCGAACCACCCGAGGGAGCTTTTCCATGCCAGAGCCCGAGAAGATCGTCGTCCTGGACGGCGCCCGCACGCCCATCGGCAGCTTCGGCGGCGCTTTCAAGAGCGTCCCCGGCTACGAGCTCGGGGCAGCCGCGGCCAAGGAGGCGCTGAGCCGAGCAGGTGTCGTCCCCGAGGACATCGACGAGGTGGTCATGGGATGCATCGGCCAGGTCGGGCCGGACGCCTACAACGCCCGCCGCGTGGCGGTCACGGCCGGCCTGCCCAAGAGCGTGCCCGCGTACACCGTCAATCGCCTGTGCGGCTCGGGCCTGCAGGCGATCTGGTCCGCGGCGATGCAGATGCGCTGGGGCGGGGTCGACTTCGCGCTGGCGGGCGGCGACGAGTCGATGACCCGCATGCCCTTCTACGACTTCGGCGCTCGGGACGGCTACCGCCTCGGCGACCGGTCGCTGGTCGACGGCACCGTGATGATGCTGACCGATCCGTTCCACGGCATTCACATGGGCATCACCGCCGAGAACGTGGCGAAGAAGTACGGCGTCTCGCGCGAGGCGCAGGACGAGTTCGCGCTGGTCTCCCAGCATCGCGCCGCGTCCGAGGCCGCCAAGGCGGCGTTCGCCGAGGAGATCGTCCCCGTCGAGGTGCCCGGCAGGAAGGCTCACACGGTCTCGCTCGACGAGCACCCCAAGCCCGACACCACCGCCGAGATCCTCGCGGGTCTGCGCCCGGCGTTCGCCAAGGACGGCACGGTGACGGCCGGCAACGCCTCGGGGATCAACGACGGCGGGGCCGCTGTCGTTCTCGCGCGCGAGTCGGTGGCCAAGGAACGTGGGCTGACCGGCCTGGTCACACTGGAGGCGGTGGCGACGGCGGCCAACGAGCCCGAGCTGATGGGCTACGCACCGACGTACGCGCTCGACAAGCTCTTCGCCCAGACCGGTCTCTCCCCGCGAGACATCGACATCATCGAGCTCAACGAGGCCTTCGCCTCCCAGGCCGTCGCGGTGATGCGCGATGCCAAGCTCGACCCGGAGAAGACCAACCCGTACGGCGGCGCCATCGCGCTCGGTCACCCGGTCGGCGCCACCGGTGCCAACCTCACCGTCCGAGTCGCCAAGCACCTGCAGCGCACGGGCGGCGAGTGGGGCATCGTCACGATGTGCATCGGTGGAGGCCAGGCCCTGGCGGGCCTCTTCCGTCACGCCGGGTGACTCACCCGAGGCACGCAGTTGACTTTCGGTCGTACCATTTGCCCATAATGTGATGCGTGACACATCGAGGTGATCGGAGAGAGCCATGAGCCAGCGCTCGGCGACGTTCGCCGAACAGGTCGAGAACGCTGCTCGCGTGCTCGCGGCGGCTGCCGACGCCTTCGGTCTCGCCTGCGGTCTGCGCCCGGGCGACTGGGCCGACGCCGAGAGCCTTCAGGAGGCGCTCGCCGCGGCAGAGTCAGATCTGCGGAGCTGGCTGCTCGAGCATCCGCACGACCTGGGCCGGGCAACCCTCCTCGTGAACGAGATCCAGCAGGCACGACTGGCCGCGCACAGCCACGAGCTCGAGCGTCGACGCGCGGCGGTCACCACGGTGGGTCAGGTGCTCCACCAGCTGCGCAGCGCGTCGACGGTGGCGGAGCTGGCCACCCGCGTACCGCACGAGGGTGCGAAGCTCGGCTTCAACCGGGTGCTCTTCTCCTGGCTCGAGAACCGGTGCTGGGTGCCGGTGTCGTTCCACACCGAGACCGGGCCCGACGAGGCTCGCGCGGTGATGGCGGCCGGAACGGACCAGTTTCAGCCGGTCGGACCGCTGCTCGAGGGCGAGATGCTCCGGGCCCGGCGCCCGATGCTGGTGCGCAACGCCCTCGACCATCCACGCGTCCACCCCGGCATCCAGGCGATCATGCATTCACATGCGTACGTCGCGGCGCCGGTCGTCACCTCCTCCGGCGTGGTCGGCTTCCTCAACGCCGACCAGAACTCCGAGACCGGCACCGTCGACGACTACGACCGCGACGTGGTCGCGATGTTCTGCGAAGGGGTCGGGCTCGCCCTGGAACGGGTCACGATGCTCGAGGAGATGGCGCAGGTCCGCTCGCGGCTCAGCCAGCAGGCCGATGCTCTGCGCGGGCTGATGTCCGAGCTGGACGGCGACCACGCGGTGGCGGCTCCACCCACCCGCGGCCCGACCCGGAGCCGCACCCGGTTCCGGGACCTGACCCGGCGGGAGGAGGAGGTGCTCGAGCTGGTCGCGAGCGGTCTGTCGAACGCCGACATCGCCGACCGTCTCTACATCTCCGAGGGCACAGCCAAGACCCATGTGAAGAACGTGCTGCACAAGCTCGGCGTGGAGAACCGCATCCAGGCCGGAGCGCTCTACCGGCAGGAGCGGCAGATCTAGCCGGACTCGGCGGACCGGCCCGTCGCGAGGGGTGAGAAACCTCCCCCTCACGGGAGATCCGCAGACGGTCCACGGCTCGAAGAATGACTCTCACGTGATCGACATCACAATCGCCATCGCCGAGGAGAGTCAATGACCACCACCGCACCTGCAGCAGCTTCCACCGTTCCGGACGACATCGCCCGACGGGTCGTCCTGCCCGAGGGCCATCGCGAGGACGAGCCCCTATTCGAGGCCTACCGGTGGCTGCGCGAGAACGCGCCGCTCGCCCAGGTCGCGGTCGAGGGTTACGACCCCGTCTGGCTGGTCACCAAGCACGCCGACATCATGGAGATCGAGCGGCAGCCCGAGGTCTTCACCAGCGGCGGCGCGGACGAGCCCGGGTCACACAACCCGATCCTGCAGAACCAGGCCGGCGATGAGTTCACCAAGTCTCTGACCGGTGGCAGCCTCCGGATCCTGGAGACGCTGACGTACCTCGACCCGCCCGAGCACACGATGGTGAAGGACATCGCCGCCGAATGGTTCCGGCCGGCCTCGTTGAAGAAGTGGGAGGACCGTATCCGCGGCCTCGCGGTCGAAGCGATCGACCGGCTCCTGAAGCCCGGCGCCAACGACCTCGACGTCGTCTCGGACTTCTCCGTCCATTACCCGCTCCACGTCATCATGACGCTCTTCGGCGTGCCCGCCTCGGACGAGCCGCGCATGATGGCGCTCACCCAGGAGTTCTTCGGCACCGCCGACCCCGACGCCCAGCGGGCCGACGTCGAGCCGTTGACGCCTGAAGCCGCAGCCAAGCAGTGGTCGGCCGCCATCCAGGACTTCTACGCCTACTTTGACGCCCTCGTCGAGGCGCGTCGCACCGAACCCCGCGACGACC
Source organism: Nocardioides sp. YJ-D4 (assembly GCF_054031495.1). Taxonomy (NCBI): domain Bacteria; kingdom Bacillati; phylum Actinomycetota; class Actinomycetes; order Propionibacteriales; family Nocardioidaceae; genus Nocardioides; species Nocardioides sp. YJ-D4. Next base: position 5,944,639 of record NZ_CM132932.1, on the reverse strand, counting down.
TCGCCACGATCGTCGCCTCCGCGCGCAACCCGGAGACGGGCGAATACTTCCCGAAGGAGGTCGCCTACGGTTGGTTCATCGCCATCGCGACCGCCGGCCACGACACCACGTCGAGCACCTTGGCAGGCATCCTCGAGGTCCTCGCGCAGCGACCGGACCAGCTCGAGCTGGTGCAGCGGCAACCGGAGCTGATCCCGGATCTCGTCAACGAAGGGCTCCGGTGGGTCTCCCCTGTCAAGCAGTTCACCCGACGCGCCCAGCAGGACTACGTGCTGCACGATCAGCAGATCCGTCAGGGCGACCGGATGATGCTGCTCTACCAGTCGGCCAACCGCGACGTCGACATCTTCGACGCCCCGGACGAGTTCGACCTGCGGCGTCGCCCGAACCGGCAGATCGCCTTCGGCTACGGCCCGCACATGTGCATCGGGCAGCACCTGGCCAAGCAGGAGCTGCGCATCATGCTCGAGGAGCTGCTCCCCCGCATCGAGAGCCTGTCGGTCACCGGCCCACGCAAGGTCGTCCAGACCAACTTCGTCGGTGGACTGCGGCACCTGCCGATGCAGTTGGTGCTGAGGTGACCAACATGCCTGTCGGCCGCATCGTGATCGTCGGAGCCGGCCATGCGGGCGGCACCTTCGCCGGGATGCTGCGCCAGGCCGGGTACGGCGGTGAAGTCGTGCTCTTCGGAGCAGAGCCGCATCCGCCGTACCAGCGACCACCGCTGTCGAAACAGTTCCTCGGTGACGCCGGTGCACAGTGGCTTCGCGACCCGGACTTCTACGCCGAGCAGGACGTTCGGCTGGTGACCGGGACAAGCATCGTCGATGTCGATCCCACGCTGCGCGTCGTCCGCTCGGCCGACGGGACCGTGACTGCGTACGACTGGCTGGTGCTGGCGACGGGAGCGGCCCCACGCACCCTGCCGGTGCCGGGCGCAGCCCTCGACGGTGTGCTCAGCCTGCGCACGCTCGACGACGCCCGCCAGTTGCGGACCGCAATCACCCCCGGCGCCGACCTGGCCATCGTCGGTGGCGGCTACGTCGGCCTCGAGGTCGCCGCTGTGGCCCGCGGGGCAGGAATGGCGGTGACAATCATCGAGAAGGAGGACCGGCTACTGGCCCGCGTGGCAAGTCCAGAGCTCTCCGCGATCCTGGCCGGCCACCACGAGCGCCGTGGAACCACGGTGCTGACCGGGGCCCAGGTGGCTGCCTTCGACGGCGAGAACAACCGTCTCACCGGCCTCTACCTCGGCGACGGGTCTCACCTGGCGGCCACCGTCGCCGTCGTCGGCGTCGGCGCCGTGCCCCGCGACGAGCTGGCCGAGCACGCAGGGCTCCTCCGGGCACCGAGCGGTGGCGTCCTCGTCGACGAGAGCGGTCGAACCAGCAACCCGGCCATCCTGGCCATCGGCGACGTCAGCGTACGGCCTCATCCGCTGCTGGAGGCACCCCGCCGGTTCGAGAGCATCCCCAGCGCCACCGAGCAGGCCCGCCAGGCGGTCTCCACGGTGCTCGGGACACCGGCCCCCGAGAGCGAGATGCCGTGGTTCTGGTCTGACCAGTTCGACCTCAAGCTCAAGATCGCCGGCGTCCTCGAAGCCCCCTACGAGACGGTGACACGCGGTGACCCTGACGGCGGCAGCTTCGCCCTGTTCCACCACCGAGACGGCCGGCTCGTCGCGGTCGAGGCGGCCAACGCCAATGCGGACTTCATGGCCGCCAGGCGGCTGTTGGCGCGCCGGCAGCCGATCGACCCGGTCCGCCTCGGCGACTCGGACGTGCCGCTCCGCGAGCTCATCCCCGCCTGACCCACCAACACCATCAGCACCGAGGAGGAAACGATGCCCACCATCACCTACCTGCTGTCCGACGGCTCCGAGCGCACCGTCGACGTGCCCGCTGGGCAGTCCGTCATGGACGGCTCGGTCCGTAACAACCTGCCCGGCATCGTCGCCGAGTGCGGCGGCAGCTGCTCGTGCGCCACGTGCCACGTGCACCTGGAGCCCGAGTTCGCCGACCGGTTCGACGAGCCACTGCCCGAGGAACGAGACCTCGTCGAGTTCCTCGAAGGAGCCACCGATCGCTCGCGGCTCGCATGTCAGCTGATCGTCACCGACCAGTGCAGCGGCGTACGCGTCCTCGTGGCGACCGACAACGGCTGAGCCGTCCCACTCAGAAAGAAGAATCCGATGGAAATCACTGCAGCAGTCCTCGAGGGTCTCGGCGAGGACTTCACCCTGGCTCCTCTGACCCTCTCCGACCCCGCGCCCGACGAGGTCGTCGTGGAGATCGCCGGCGTCGGCCTGTGCCACACCGACCTGGCGGTCCAGCACGGCCACCTGCCCTTCCCCTTCCCCGGCGTCGTCGGGCACGAGGGCAGCGGCACCGTTGTCGCGATCGGCTCCGACGTGACCAAGGTGAAGGTCGGTGACCGCGTCGCCGCCAGCTTCAACAGCTGCGGCGCGTGCACCCAGTGCCGTACCGGGTCGCCGTCCTACTGTGCGGAGTTCATGCCGCGCAACTTCAGCGGCGCCCGCCCGGACGGCACCACCACGCTCCGTCGTGGCGACCAGCCCGTGGGCGGCTACTTCTTCGGGCAGTCGACCTTCGCGACCCATGCGATCGCTCGGGAGCGCAACGTCGTCGTGGTCGCCGACGGTGTCGACCTCCGTTTGGCGGGGCCGCTCGGGTGCGGCGTCCAGACCGGTGCGGGGGCCGTGATGAACTCCCTCGCGGCGCCTGCCGGGTCCTCGATCCTGATCACCGGTGGGGGCTCCGTCGGCCTGTCCGCAGTGCTCGGCGCCGTCGTACGGGAGGTCGGCACGATCATCGTCGCCGAGCCGATGGCCTCCCGACGCGAGCTCGCTCTCGAGCTCGGCGCCACCCACGCCCTGGACCCCGCGGTGGGCCCGCTCGAGGAGCAGGTTCGCGCGATCGTCCCGGAGGGCGTCGACAACGCGCTCGACACGACGGCCAACCTGGGGGTGCTCGACGGGATCATCGCGTCGCTCGCCCAGCGAGGAACCCTCGGCATGGTCGGCGTCCCCGCGGATCCGACGAGTGCGCTGTCGGCGGGCCTCATCGAGATGCAGGCTCGCGGGCTGACGTTCACGGGCATCGTCGAGGGCGACAGCGACCCCGACGTTTTCATCCCGCAGCTCATCGCGCTGCACCTGGCCGGGCGGTTCCCCTTCGACAAGCTCATCACGACCCGCCCGTTCACCAAGATCAACGACGCCGTCGCCGCCCAGGCGAGCGGGGAGGCCGTCAAGGTCGTCCTCGTCCACGAATGACGTCGCCCCACACCCGAGGAGAGAGATGACCACCATCGACTACGAGAAGCTGTACGTCGGCGGCGACTGGACCGCGCCCGCGACCGCACAGCGCATCGACGTGCACTCACCCGTCACGGAGGAGCTGATCGGCTCCGTGCCCGAGGCGACCGCTGCCGATGTCGACGCCGCCGTCGACGCTGCCCGTCGCGCCTTCGACGACCCGGCCGGCTGGGCGACCTGGACCCCCGCTCGCCGCGGTGAGGTCCTGGAACGGTTCGCGGTCGCTCTCGAGGCCAGGGGCGCAGAGACCGCGCGTCGGGTCACGATCCAGAACGGCATGCCCATCTGGCTCGCCCACAACTTCGAGGCCGGCTTTCCCGCGGTGCTCCTGCGCTACTACGCCGGGCTCGTCGAAGCCGGCCAGGAGGAGCGTCGCCAGGGCATGCTCGGGAAGCAGTCCCTGGTGCTGCGCGAGCCGATCGGCGTCGTGGCGGCGATCGTCCCGTGGAACGTGCCTCAGGCGATCACGTTCCTCAAGCTCGCGCCCGCACTGGCGGCCGGCTGCACCGTGGTGCTCAAGCCCGCCCCCGAGACCGTGCTGGACGCCTTCCTCATGGCCGAGGCAGCTGCCGAGGCCGGCCTTCCCGCAGGGGTGCTCAACGTGGTGCCCGCCGGGCGCGAGGTCGGGGCCTATCTGGTCGAGCACCCCGGGGTGGACAAGGTCTCCTTCACCGGATCCTCGGCCGCCGGACGCGCGATCGCGCAGACCTGCGGTCGGCTGCTCCGGCCGGTCACGCTCGAGCTCGGCGGCAAGTCGGCCGCGGTGATCCTCGACGACGCCGACCTGGCCGCCCAGGCCGAGTCCTTCTTCGCCTCGACCCTGCTCAACAACGGACAGATCTGCTGGCTCGGCACCCGCGTGCTGGCACCCCGTTCGAGGTACGACCAGGTCGTCGACGCCATCGCCTCGTTGGCCGGCTCGCTGAAGATCGGTGACCCTCTGGAGGAGACGACCCAGATCGGGCCGCTTGTCTCCCGGCGCCAGCGTGACCGGGTGGAGTCCTACATCGAGAAGGGCAAGGGCGAGGGCGCCCGGCTCGTCGCCGGCGGCGGACGACCCGCCGATCGCGACAACGGCTGGTTCGTGGAGCCGACCGTCTTCGCCGACGTCGACAGGAAGGCGACGATCGCGCAAGAGGAGATCTTCGGCCCGGTGCTCGCGGTGATCCCCTACGCGGACGAGGACGAGGCCGCGGCGATCGCGAACGACAGCGACTACGGGCTCGGTGGATCGGTGTGGACGAGCGATCCCGAACGCGGCGCCGACTTCGCCCGCAAGGTCCGTAGCGGCACCGTCGGCGTCAACGGCTACGTCAACGACCCGTTCTCGCCGTTCGGCGGGATCAAGGCCAGCGGCATGGGCCGTGAGCTGGGCCCGGAGGGCCTGGTCGCGTTCCAGACGATCAAGACGATCTATCTGGACGAGCCCAACGCGTCGTAGGTCCGACGCACCGCGCGTGGCGGGATCCGCAGATCCCGCCACGCGCCCGCTCGGTCCGCCGCTCAGTCCAGCGCTCGGTCCAGCCAGGCCGCGAGGTCGGCGACGATCTCGTCGCGATTTGTCTCGTTGAGCACCTCGTGCCGGGCTCCCGGATAGACCCGCAGCGTCACATCCGCGAGTTCAGCCTCCCGGTAGCGATCTGCCAGGGCGTTGACGAGCGCCAGCTGGCCGTTGACCGGATCCATGTCTCCTACCGCGATGTAGACGGGAAGATCCGACCTCATCTGCGCCAATCGCGCGGGGTCGGCCAACTGTCGTGACCCCACGAACATGTCCTTGGCTCCGACGATGTCGACACCGAAGCCGCACAGCGGGTCGGCGACATACTTGTCGACCTCGGCCTCGTCCCGGCTGAGCCAGTCGTAGTCGGTGCGCGCCGGCTGGAACGCCGCGTTGAACATGGCCAGGTCGAGCGGTGCGTCGAGATCGAGGGCCGGCTCGAGCAGGTCGATCGCGGCGGTGCCGGTCAGCGCCACCGCGGCCACACGCGAGCCGTCGTTGAGCAGGAACTGCTCGGTGGCGAACGAGCCCATGCTGTGCGCGACGAGGGCCAGATTCAGGCCGGGGTGCTCCGCCCGAGCGACATCTGCGACCCGCCCGATATCGCGGACGAGCTCGGACCACCCGCCGGCACCCAGCTCACCGGGTTCGGCACCCGCGGCCAGACTGGCGCCATGGCCGCGGTGGTCGTAGGCGTAGACGACGTAGCCCCGGCCGGCCAGCGCGGTCGCCAGGGGCGCATAGCGCCGTGCGTGCTCGCCCATGCCGTGGACGATCTGGACGATCGCACGGGGCTGCGTATCCGGGTCCCAGCGATAGGCGGTCAGGTTCACGCCGGTGCTCGGGACTGCGAGCACGGTCGGATCGGTCATGGTCAGAACTCCCTCGTTCCAGTGTCCGGCGCAGGATGGTCGGCCGTTGGCTCGACGATAGGGACATCCGGAACGGTGTCAACGAAGCCACTACCTGACCGATGTGCTCACCTCCAGCGGCGTGGCTGGGCTCCTTTGCCCGACGCAGAGTTCACCGGCGCTTCCACACCGGTTCGCGCTTCTCCCGGAACGCCGCCACTCCCTCCTTGATGTCCTCGGTGGTGAAGGCGAGCGCGAGCTGGGACTGCAGGGCCGTGAGGGCTTCGGGGAGACTCATGTCGCGGGTGGCGGCGAGGGCATCCTTGCCGAGCTTCATGAGGAGCGGAGACTTCGCCGCCAGCCGGTGCGCCCAGGTACGGACGGTCTCGTCAAACTCCTCAGCCGGTACGACGGCGTTGACGATGTCGAGTCGGCAAGCCTCCTCGGCGGGGATGAGGTCTCCCATCAGCATGAGCTGGTTGGCCCTGAGCCGCGGGACGTTGCGGAAGATGAGGGCGGAGATCATGAACGGGAACAGCCCGACGTTGATCTCGGGGCACCCGATGCGGATGCCCTCCTTCGCGATGACCAGGTCGCACGCCAGCGCGATCCCGAAGGCACCCGCCAGGACATCCCCGCCGGCAGCACAGATCACGGGCTTCCCGAGCTCGCCGATGATCGTGTAGATCCGCGGGAAACGGTCCAGGCCGGCGTACTTCTCGATGATCGGGGCCTCGTCGGCGAACGCCTTGAGGTTGCCTCCGGCGGAGAAGATCCGCTCGTGCGACGAGCCGAGCACGACCGTCAGGATCGAGTCGTCGTCACGCGCACGCTCCAGACCCACGATCAGCTCGTCGAGGAGCTCGTCGCTGAGCGCGTTGCGGGTCTCGGGCGAGTCCATCGTCAGATAGGCGACACCATGCTCGTCGACCTCGAAGCGAACCAGGGTCATGTCTTCCTCTCCAGTCATCCGATCTCCAGCACGATCTTGCCGAACCCATGTCCGGCTTCGAGATGTCGATGGGCGTCGGACACCTCCGCCAGCCCGAACGTCTTGTCGATGATCGGAGCGGGGATGTCGTGCTCGTCGATGCGCTCCAGCAGCCCGGCGAAGTCGTGCGGGCTTCCCATGGTGGTGCCCAGCAAGTCGACCTGCGCGAAGTAGAAGGGCCGTACGTCGATCGCTGCTCGCTCCGCCCGTGACGCACCCAGGACGACGACCCGCCCACCGGCCCGGGCAGCCTCCAGCGACTGCGTCCAGGTGCCGACCGAGTCGATGACCAGATCGAAGCCACCGCCTGCCGCAGCGCGAGCGGCGGCCGGCCATTCCGGGTCGGTATAAAGGACGCCACCCTCGGCGCCGAGCGCACGTGAGCGTTCGATCTTCTCCTCTGACGAGCTGGTCACGAAGACGCGCGCACCGGCCGCCGCTGCGAGCGAGACCGCCATCGTGGCGACTCCACCGCCCGCGCCGAGGACTAGGACCGACTCCCCTGCCCGGAGGCGGCCGCGGGTGAACAACGCCCGGAAGGTAGTCACGCCGACGAGCGGCAGGGCAGCGGCCTCGGCCCAGGAGAACCTGCGCGGCTTGCGCCACACGCACTCCGTCGGCACCGCGACGAGCTCGGCATACGTCCCGTGCCGGCGGTCGCCGAGGATCTCCCATCGCGCACCAGGCGCAGACTCGTCCTCGCCCCACCAGAGCGACGGCAGCACGACCACTTCGTCTCCGGTCGCACGATCGATCCCAGCGCCGTCCGCTCCGGGAACGTGCGGAAGAGGAGAGCCGTACTGGCCGCGTCGCACCAGCACGTCGTGCCAGTTGAGCGCCGCCGCCTTCAGCTGGATCACGGACCAGCCCGGACGCGGCTCAGGGTCGGCCACCTCGTCGAGCCGGAGGACATCGGGCCCGCCGTACTCGACCTGGACGGCCGCCCTCATGCCGATGCCCCGACTGTGCCGCGCAGCAGTCGGCGCACCTCTCCGGCGAGCTCGACCCCTTCGTCGATCGAGTCGGCGACAGGGATCAGCGTCAGCGTGCGCGCGCCCGCCTCGACGTACGGCGCAAGGAACTCGGCCACGTCATCCGGTGTGCCCGCGGCGCTGATGTGTTGGAACTTCTCCGCCGGCAGGTTGTAGAGGCTTGACATCTGCTCTCCGAGCCGCGCGCGGGCCGAACCCGCGTCGGCGCCGAGGCCGGCCCACACGTTGAGGCCTGCGAGGGTCGGCGCGGACCGTCCGGCAGCGGCACAACCCTCCAGGATCTGCTGGTGGGTCGCCGCATAGCGCCTCGCCGAGCACCACATGCCCAGCCACCCGTCGCCGTGTGCGACCGTACGCCGAACCGCGACCTCACCCGCTCCGCCGATCACGATCGGCACGCGCGGTTCGGGCGCGGGCAGGATCCGAGCCTCGTCGAGGCGGAAGAACTCGCCTTCGTGGTCGACGGACTCACCGGTGGCGAGGCGCCGCAGGAGACCGAGCGTTTCGTCCATGCGCTTGCCTCGGGTCGACGGATCGACGCCCATATTGCTGACCTCGCTACGGTCCTCGCCCGCCACGCCCACCCCGAGGACGAGCCGCCCGGGCGCGACCTGGCTCAGCGTCGACAGGGCGCGCGCCGTCCCCATCGGGTGCCGCAACCCTGCCAGGTAGACGCCGATCATCACCTTCAGGGAGTCGTGGGACGCGAGCGCGGTCGACGCCGCGACGATGCCGTCGAACCCGGTGCCACCGTGGAAGCTGATGTGGTCGCCGACGGTGAGGTGGTCCAGGCCGGCGTCGGACAGTCGGGCGAGCAAGGCGCGTCTCGTGGCGCCGTCCGACGTCAGCAGCTCGTCGTTGACGGCGATTCCGAGGGACAGATCAGAGGTCACCTGCCGCATCCTTCCAGTCGGTTCGTTCACCTACAAGAAATGGACTGACCAAAATGCTGTCGATATCTCCACCCGCTCACGACGCGTCAGCCGGATAGGTGAGGTAGATCGAGGTCCCCACCATGGCGGGTCGCTCCTGGCCGTTGATCTCGACCCGCAGCGAGACCTGATACTGCACGCCGCCGTCCTCGCGCAGGCGCGCCTCAGGGATGCCGGCCACCAGGCGGACCTGCGCGCCGACGGGAACCGGCGCCGTGAAACGCACCTTCTCCAACCCGTAGTTCGTGCCCCGGCCGTGGTCGGTGATCGTGAGCAACTTCTTGAGCATCGAGGGCACCAGCGACAACGTCAGATAGCCGTGAGCGATCGTGCCGCCGAACGTGCTCTCGGCGGCGCGCTCAGGGTCGACGTGGATCCACTGGTGGTCGTCGGTGGCATCTGCAAACAGGTCGACGCGCCCCTGCTCGACGACCTGCCAAGGCGAGGCTCCCAGCTCCAACGGGGCCCTCTCCGCGATCTCACGACCCGTGATCTCCAACATGCGCATTCCTCCATCGGCTCGAGCCGCCGCCCCTTGTGCGACGGTCACCACAAGTCTAAAGTTCGAATGGTCAGGCCAAAAACTCTCAGCCCTAAGGATGCCGCACGATGACCGTGACGACCGACAGCTTCACCGACGTGACCTACAAGGTCGAGGACGGCCTCGCCTGGATCACGATCAACCGGCCCGAGCGCTACAACGCCTTCCGTGCGCAGACGCTCGACGAGCTGGTCCTGTCCTTCAAGAAGGCCTGGGCGAGCGACGACGTAGGCACGGTCGCGCTCACCGGCGCCGGCGACAAGGCCTTCTGTGCGGGCGGAGACCAGAAGCAGCGCAACGAGACCGGCGACTACGGCCCGTCGATCACCGGGCTGTTCGAGATCGAGTCCCTCCACCGCGTGATGCGCGACATCCCCAAGCCGGTCATCGCCGCCGTGAACGGGCTGGCGATCGGCGGAGGGCACGTCCTGCACGTGCTGGCCGACCTCACGATCGCGGCCGACACCGCGTCGTTCGGCCAGAACGGACCGCGGGTCGGTTCCTTCGACGCGGGCCTCGGGTCTGGCTACCTCGCCCGAGTCGTCGGCGAGAAGCGCGCCCGGGAGATCTGGTTCATGCTGCGCCGGCTCTCCCCCGAGGAGGCGCTCGACTGGGGACTGGTCAACAAGGTCGTTCCCGCCAACGAGCTGCACGACGAGGTCCGCAAGTGGGCGGCGACGATGAACTCCTACTCCCCCACCGCCCTCAAGGTGCTCAAGCAGTCGTTCAACAGCGACACCGAGCACTTCGTCGCCCAGGGCAACCTCGCTGTCACCGCTCTCAAGCTGTTCGGCGAGAGCGACGAGGCCAAGGAGGGCATCACCGCCTTCAACGAGAAGCGCGAGCCCGACTTCGGCAAGTACCGCAAGAGCTGAGGCCCGCTCGATGCGACTGGATGCCGAGCGGCTGGAGTTCGCCAAGGCGATCGAGTCCTTCTGCGAGCGGGAGTTCGGAACCCGCGAGCAGTGGGAGCGGGTGACTCTCGACGAGACCATCGCCAACAGCCCCGAGATCCTCAAGAGGATGGCGGGCCTGGGGTGGCTCGGCGTATCACTGCCCGAGCAGTACGGCGGTGGCGGAGCGGGCTTCGTGGACGAGTGTGTCTTCCTCGAGGAGACCAACCGCGGCCTGGCTCCGATCCTGGGCTACTCGACCGGCCTGACGGCTGCGCAGACCTACTTGAAGTGGGGCAGCGAGGAGCAGAAGAAGACGATCGTCACCAATCTCGCCGCCGGCAAGATCGAGGCGATCGCGCTCTCGGAGCCCGGCACCGGGTCCGACCTGGGCGCAATTCGCACCCGTGGCGTGCGGGACGGCGATGCGTATGTTGTCGAGGGCCAGAAGACCTGGATCTCGGCGGCACACGTCGCCGAGCACCTGCTGGTGCTGGTCCGCGAAGACGCCTCCGGGCCGAAGCACGCCGGCCTGACGCTGCTCATGGTTCCCACCGACACTCCCGGCATCGAGATGCGGGAGGTGAGGACGATGGAGGCACGCACGTGCAACGACGTGTTCTTCGCTGGCGCCCGGGTCCCGGTCTCGGCGGTCGTGGGAGAACCCGGCAGGGGCTGGCAGCATCTGATGCGCGGTCTCGGCGTCGAGCGCCTCATCATCGCCGCCTTCAGCATAGGCAACGCCAGGCGCGCACTGGAGGACGCTGTCGCCTACATGCGGCAGCGCGACGCCTTCGGCCAGCCGATCAGCGACTTCCAGGCCCTGCGCCATCGAGTCGCCGATCTGGCCACCGACATCGAGACCACTCGCGCATTCGTCTATGACGTGGCCCAGGCGATCGACGACGGCGAGGAGGCGAGTCTGGCAAAGGAGTCTTCCATGGCCAAGCTCCGAGCCACGGAGGTCGCCAAGAAGGCCACGCTCGAGGCCATGCAGCTCATGGGCGGCGCAGGATACGCCCGCGAGTACAGTATGGAGTTTCAGGTGCGTCGCGCACTTGCTCCGCCGATCTACGGCGGCACCAACGAGATCCAGCGCGAGATCATCGCCAAGAGCATCTTCGCCTGAGTGCCATTTCCCCATCAGCCACGACGACCCCAGGAGACACCCCGTGACGACCGATCCCTACTCAGGCGACGCACTCGCAGGCAAGCGCATCCTCATCACCGGCGGCGGCACCGGGCTCGGCCGCGGCGTCGCCAAGCACCTGGTCGAGCACGGTGCCGAGGTCATCCTCTGGGGTCGTCGTGAGCAGGTGCTCAAGGAGGCCGCCGACGAGGCGTCCGTCAACCGCCCAGGCACGGTCCAGGTCCAGACCGTCGACGTACGCGACTTCGATCAGGTCGACGCGGCGATGGAGCAGATCTGGACGCAGTACGGTCCGTTGACCGGGCTCATCAACAACGCCGCGGCCAACTTCATCGCGCAGACCAAGGACCTCAGCCCCCGCGGGTTCGAGGCGGTCACCGGCACGGTCATGAACGGGTCGTTCCACACCGCACTCGCCGCCGGCAAGCGGTGGATCGCCGCCGGCGACCCAGGAGTGATCCTCTCGACGCTGACCACGTGGATCTGGACCGGCTCCTCCTACGTCGTCCCGTCGGCGATGGCGAAGTCGGCGGTGCACGCGATGACCATGTCGCTGGCCGTCGAGTGGGCGAAGTACGGGATCAGGGTGCTGGCCACGGCACCCGGACCGATCCCGACCGACTATGCCTGGGAGATGCTCAACCCCACCGAGAAGTCGTCGGTCGGCGCCACCCAGTTCGACGCCGTCCCGGCCGGTCGGCCGGGCACCATCGAAGAGCTCGCCAACCTGACGATCTTCCTGCTCTCGGACGCCTGCGACTACCTCACCGGACAGGTGATCGCGATGGACGGCGGCCAGATGCTCGCCGGCCCCGGCACCTTCGCCGGTCTGACCACCATGACGGATGCGGACTGGGCCGAGGCGCGAGAGAAGAGCAAAGCCGCCACCGCCGCCAGCAAAGCCCAGCGCACCGTCTGAGGTCTCTGCGCAGCATGAGTGCTCCACCACTGTTCGCCCGCGGTCCCGAGACCCTGTTCGGGGTCGGCGTCGTGACGCAGCCCAGTCCTGCCTCGGACCTGATCCGCGGCTCCCAGCCGACGATCCTCGAGGGACCCGACGGCCGACCGGCGGTGGGGTCGCTCGGAGTGCTGGCCGACAATGTGCTCGGCTACTCCCTCATCGCGAGCCTTCCCGAAGGCTCGTGGACGGTCAGCACGGAGATATGGATCGACGTCGTCGCACCCCTCCCCACCCGACAAACCGGAGTGCTCGCCGAAGGCCGCACCGTCCAGCGAGGCTCGTACGCAACCGGATCGGTCACCGACAACGACGGAGACCTCCTGGCACTCATCCGCGAACGGGGCCGCCTCGTCGACACACCGGTCACCGCACTGGCACGAGACGTTCCCGCCGCACCCGCTCGCATCGGCACCGACGTCATGGACCGCCTCGGCCTCCTCCCCAAGGACGACGACACGTTGATCGTCGAGGTCGACGAGGAGTTGGAGAACCCCCGGCGGGCGCTCCACGGCGGCGTCTCCCTGTGTGCCGCCGAGGTTGCCGCGTCCTGGTCCCGGGTGCAGGCCAACCCTGACCTCGCCACGTCCTCGCTCCATGTCGTCCACAACCGACCCATCCCCAGCGGTTGCGTCGTGGAGTTTCGGGCGACGACGCGGCACGCGGGCCGCCGTCTGTGGGTGACGGACGTGACCGGGCTCGTTGAGGGTCGGGCCGCCGTCATCGCACGAGTGACCGCCGAGCCGCCGATTCTGTGAGGGCGACCACGATCCTCTCGATCTGGGCGGGGATCAGTCCAGGGCAACCAGCTTGGCGGCACAAACGCGACAGGTATCCGCATGGGCCAAGGGGAATCGGATGCCGAAGAGCTTCGGCCAGGACACGGTCGACATCCCGCATGCCGTCACCGTGCTCCCCATCTGTTTGGCATGCACCGTTGACACGAGCCGACCCGGCGGCCCGCCTGTGGCGATCTCCCAACGTACGGTGTGGGCGGCGGCGAACCAGCGCAGCCTCGTGGCGGGCGTCGCCCTGCCGACGGCGTCGGAAAGGTCGGAGGGCCCGTCGAGACTCATGGCTTCCTGCTGCCCGCGCTTCGGAGGGTAGGCACGTATCGGTAGGACGACGACCGGGTGAGCGCGAACTCGAAGATGCCGACACCCGGTATGCCGTTCCAGTCGAAGGAGGCCAGCCGGTCGGTCAGCGAGGAGTCGAGGGTCTTCGGGGTCACCGAGCCATCCAGGGCGTACACGTCGTACTCCTGGTGGTCTCGGCCCATCGGCTTGCCGTGGTGGCCGCCGTAGCCGGCGCCCGCCATATAGCCGCCACTCGCCCCCGCGTCCGTGGCCACGTCGTACGTCGCTCCGGACTCGGTCACGACCCTCACCCAGCCCGCCTCCAGGTCGAGCGAGTCGTCGAACACGAGGTCGTGCGTCACCTCGACGATGTCGTCGAGGCCACCGTCGGTGTGCATAACCGCACCCTCGAGCAGCAGCCGGCTGCCGTCGCGGCCCTCCACGAGCAGGAAGCCGATCGAGCGGTCGGGGAACTGAGCCTGATACCAGATGTGAAGGCCTTGGCCGCCGCTCATCGTGCGGACGCCGCGGGACCGGTCACGCTGGCCGTACCAGCCGTCGACCTGTTGGTCGACTCCGTCGATGATGAGCCAGCCGGAGTAGGTGCCGGACTGAAAGAGGTGGTCGAACGACGTCGGGTCGCCGGCGGTGTTCGTGACCGCCACGGAGCCCTGCCACGCAGGCGTGCGCGCGGTCCAGCGCAGGTCGAACTCGATGCCGGTCGGGTTCGGCGCGAGCGTCAGGCGCCACTCGCGGTTCGGCTCCTGCACGTCCCAGCGGAAGGGGCCGCCGGTGCGCCAGTCGGTGGCGCTGAGCTCGTCGGAGAAGCGCAGGTTCCGCTGCTCGGTGCCGTTGGACAGCTGGATGAAGCCGTCGACGACGTTCTTCGCCGGGTAGATCCCGAACCCGAGAATGATCGACGGGGCCGTTGCCTCGGTCGGGTGAAGGTTGAAGACGAACCTGTCGAAGAATCTCTCGGGCAGCCCTTCGGCCTCGTCCGGCGTGACTAGCGGGTCGTGGAACTCGGTCATCGATTCTCCTGAAGCAGCTCGGCCGAGGGCAGCGGCGGTTGCGGAAGGCCGGCCGCACGGTGCGCGGCCGCCAAGAAGGACTGCACCGAGGCGGGGTCGGCGTAGTAGGGGTCCCCGACCCCGAGTACGGCACGACGGCGGCCGTACTCGTAGAGCACGGCCAGCTTCCACAGCGCCATCGCGGTGTACCAGTGCAAGGAGTCGAGGTCCGCGCCGGTGCGGGCGGCGTAGCGAGCCGCGAGCTCGTCACGCGAGGGGTAGCCGGGCTCCAGCATCGCGGTGCTGAGCTCCTGGGTCGGTGTCGTGGGCTCCCCCGGCACCGGAACCGACGCCAGGAAGTAGCCGAGGTCGAGCAGCGGGTCGCCGATCGTCGCCAGCTCCCAGTCGAGGACGCCGCCGATCGCTCCGGGACGCTCGGCAGAGAGGACGACGTTGCCGATGCGGTAGTCGTTGTGCACGATCCCCGCTCCGGACTCCGGCGGCACGTTCTCGGCCAGCCAGCTGTCGATCGCGGCGAAGTGCGAGGGCGGAAGGCCGTCCTCGTCGGCGACGAGTGCCGCCATGCGTCGCAGGTGCCGGGCGTTGAATCCCTCGGGCTTGCCGAAGTCCCCGAGCCCTGCTGCCCGCCAGTCGACCAGGTGCAACTCGGCGAGGGTGTCGATGAGCGAGAGGCCGATCTCGCGACGGCGTGCTCGGGAGTCGAGCGGTTCCGGCGTGGAGGTGGTCACGATCGGCCCTGGCTCGAAGCTCATCACGTAGAAGTGGACGTCGATGACCTCGTCGGCCTCGGCGGTCGCCAGCACCGTGGGCACGGGTACGGCCGAGCCGTCGAGTGCCTGCAGCAGCCGAGCCTCCCGCAGCATGTCGTGTGCCCCTGGCGGCGTCGGCGGAGGAGGAGGTCGTCTCACGACGACCTGGCGGGCGCCGTCGCTGACCAGAAAGGTCAGGTTGGAGTGGCCGTCCCCGATTGCACGCGTGGTCACCGGCCCGCGGGTGATACCGCACCCCTCGAGAAAGACCGCTAGTCGTCCGCGGGTGTGCTCGTCCCAGTCCCAGTCGCTCATACCGGATCCGTCACCGCCCGGTGAAGCGCGGCTCGCGCTTCTCCTTGAAGGCCGCCAGCGCCTCGGGCATGTCCTCGGTCCGGGTCATCAGCGCCTGCCCCCGGTTTTCGAGCTCGAGCGCAGCGGCGTACGAGGTGATCTCCTGGTTGCGCTGGATCGCCCGCTTCGACATCCGTACGCCGCCGGGCGAGTTGGTCGCGATGAGGCGCGCCATCGCCAACGCCTCTTCCAGAAGGCTCTCGCTGGGGACGATGCGGTTGACCAGGCCGATGCGTTCGGCCTCCTCGGCAGCGACGATGCGAGCCGTGAAGCCGATCTCGGCGGCCCGGGCCGGCCCGACCAGGCGGCTGAGGTTGTAGGAGGTGCCGAGCTCACCCATCGACAGACCGACCTTGACGAAGGCGGCGCTGAACTTCGCCGTGGGCGCCGCCAGGCGGATGTCGGCCGAGAGGGCGAGCGCGAAGCCACCGCCGGTCGCGGGCCCATGGACCGCGGCGATGACGGGGAAGGGCAGGTGTCGGATCGCCTGGATGCCGCCGGTCGCCGTCTCCTGGAACTTGAGGAACTCGCGCACACCCATCTGGGTGATGACGTCGATCTCGTCCAGATCGAAGCCGGCGCAGAAGGCCCGCTCCCCCGCGCCGGTGACGATCAGCGCCCGCAGTGGCGCGTCGCGCAACGCGAACGCGGCCTCGCCGTGCTCGCTGAACATCCTCACGGTCTGGCTGTTCATCCGATCCGGGCGGTTGATCCGCAGGATCCCGATCTCTCCATCGACGACCTCGAAGGAGAGGGTCTCGAGCTCGGGGAACGGGAAGGGCAGTGCTGGGGCCTGGGTATTGGTCACGGTCATCTCCTCACGCTCCGGTGTAGACGGGCCGGCGCTTCTCTTTGAAGGCGGCGAGCGCCTCGGGCATGTCTGTGCTGCGGGTGAGCAGTGCCTGTCCTCGATTTTCGAGCTCGAGCGCCGCGGCGTAGGAGGAGACCTCCAGGTTGGCCTGGAGCGCGCGCTTGGAGAGCTGCACGCCGCCTGGGGAGTTGCCGACGATCTGCTCAGCCAGCGCCAGGGACTCGCTCAGGAGCCGCTCGGCGGGGACGACGCTGTTGACGAGGCCCAGTCGCTCGGCCTCCTCGGCGAGGACCATCCGGCCGGTGAAGCAGATCTCGCTGGCACGTGCCGGCCCGATCAGCCTCGTGAGCAGCCACGACACACCGAGGTCACCGGCGGTGAGCCCGATCTTGACGAACGCCGCGTTGAACTTGGCCTCGGTCGAGGCGATCCGGATGTCGGCGGCCAGCGCGAGCGAGAAACCGCCGCCCGCTGCCGCGCCGTTCACGGCGGCGACCAGCGGCACCCGCATCGTACGCAGCGCCAGCAGCGAGCGGGCGGCCCGCTCCTGCTGGTCGAGCATGCCGATGGCTCCGAGCGACGGCAGGTCGTCGGCGTCGGCGAGGTCGTAGCCGGCACAGAACGCCTTGCCCGCTCCGGTGAGAATAACGACGCGGAGGTCGTCCTCGGTGTCGAGCGCGAGCGCCACCCGCTCCATCTCGGAGAACATCGTGTTCGTCATCGCGTTGAACCGGTCGGGCCGGTTCAGGGTGACGACCACGACACCCGGCGCGGCCTCCTCCAGGGTGAGTGTTTCGTACGTCGTGCCAAGACTCTTCATCGATCTCTCCTCGAACTGTGGGTCGGGTGTGGCTCGAAGGGTGAGCCGATCGCGCCGGCCTCCTCCCAGGCGTGGATCTGCTCGGCGGGCACGCCCCAGGCGGCGAGGGCCGGTCGGGTGTGCTCGCCCGGGACGGGCGGCGGTGCGTCGACCTGAGCCGGCGTCCTGCTGAAACGTGGCTGGGGCGAGGGCTGGGTGACCCCGGCGACCTCCACGAAGGTCCCCCGAGCGCGGTTGTGCGGGTGCGTCCATGCCTCCTGGGGATCGAGCACCGCCGAGATGCACCCTCGGCCGTCGGCACGCTCGACCCACTCGTCACGGGGCCGGGTGCGGACGACGTCTGCGATGACCTGCTTCAGCGTGGGCCACCTCGCCTCGTCGTACTGGTCGGGAAGGCTGTCGGGGTCGAGGCCGAGGATGTCGAGGAGGTCGGCGTAGAAGTGCCGCTCCATCGCGGCGACGGCGAGCCAGCGGCCATCGGAGGTCTCGTAGGCGTCGTAGAACGGGGCGCCCGAGTCGACGATGTTGGTCCCGCGGTCCGGACGCCAGGTGCCGTTGCTGACGAAGCCGTGGAAGGCGGCGCCGAGCAGCGCGGCACCGTCCACCATCGCCGCGTCGATGATCTGCCCACGTCCGGAACGCGTCGCCTCCCACAGCGATGCGACGATGCCGAGGGCGAGGATCAGTCCGCCGCCGCCGAAGTCGCCGACCAGACTCAGTGGCGGCGTCGGGGGCTGTCCATGGCGGCCGACGAGTGCAAGCAGGCCGCTCTGGGCGACGTAGTTGAGGTCGTGCCCGACCGCGTGGGCCATGGGGCCGTCCTGGCCGTAGCCGGACATCCGGCCGTAGACGAGCCGTGGATTGACCTCGAAGCAGGCCTCGGGGCCGATGCCGAGGCGCTCGGCGACCCCCGGTCTGAAGCCCTCCATGAGGACGTCGGCGTGCTCGACGAGGTCCAGCACGACCTCGCGGCCAGCACGGTTCTTCAGGTCCACCGCGACCGAACGTCGCCCCCGGTGCATGACCTCGGTGCGGAAGTCGTCGTTGGGGCCCACCAGCGCCGCACCGCTGAGCCGGTCGACCCGGATCACGTCCGCGCCGAGGTCGGCGAGCAGCATCGCGCAGAACGGGCCGGGCCCGATGCTGCCGATCTCGACGACCTTCAACCCGGACAGCGGACCCGTGAACTTGGTTCCCGCCTCACCAGCCTGCTCCGGCGCCACCGACAACCACCTCCTTTCCGCCGAGCCTAGGCCAGATGCTAATGGTCAGTCCAAAAAATCGGCAGCACCGGCAGGAGATTTCTCCAGCGTCCCCGTGAACCCGTCAGAGTGCGATCAGCTCCTGGACCTCCCGGCTGGCGAGCTCCGCGACCGGCCCGCTTCCGACAAGCAGTCCGGTGCGAAGCGCGAGGAAGCGGTCCGCAAGGTTCTGGATCATCCCGATGTGCTGCTCGACGAGGAGCAGCGCGGTGCCGCGGGCGCGGATCTCCTTGAGCGCCTCGGTGATCGAGTCGATGATGACCGGGGCGAGCCCTTCGGTCGGCTCGTCCAGCATGAGCAGGGCAGGTCCGGACATCAGTCCACGAGCGATGGCCAGCATCTGCTGCTCGCCGCCACTGAGTGAGGTGCCTGGCCTGCGCTTGGCCCGGGCGAGGTTGGGGAAGAGGTCGTAGATGTCCGCGGTCGTCCAGGTCGTCGTCCGTCGGGACGCACGACCGAGCATGATGTTCTCCTCCACCGACAGGTTGGCGAAGATCCGCTTGCCCTGCGGCACGATGGAGACACCACGGGCGGTCGGGACATGAGCACGACCCTTGAGCGGATCGCCGTCGACGAAGATCTCGCCGCGAACGGTCGGCACTCCGTAGACGGCCATGAGAGTGGTCGTCTTGCCTGCCCCGTTTCGCCCGACCAGGCCGACGGTCTCGCCCGCCTCGATCGAGAACGAGACGTCCTGCAGGATCACCGCGCCGCCGTAGGACGCGTAGACGTTGCGGAACTCGAGCACCGTTGTCATGCCGCACTCCCCAGGTAGGCGTTGATCACGCGTTGGTCGGCGCGCACCTCTGCCGGTGTACCGGAGGCGAGCACCTTGCCCAGGTCGAGGACGGTGATGGCGTCGCAGGTGCGGAACACACCTTCGACGTCGTGTTCGACCAGAAGCACCGCGACGTCTCGTTCCCGGCACAACGCCCGTACGTGCTCCAGCATGGTCGCCGACTCGTCGGCGACCAGTCCCGCGCACGGCTCGTCGAGCAACACGACCCGCGGACGTCCGATCAACGCGATCGCCAGGTCCACCGAGCGCTGGGTGCCGTAGGCGATCTCGGAGCACACCCGATCGATCACGGAGCTCAGCCCGAGCCGTTCCACGATGGCGGCGAGGTCGGTCTCGCCGTTGGCGCGAGCGACCATCTCGAGCTGGGCTCGAACCGTCATCGACCCGAACACGCTGGTGCGTTGGAACGACCGGGCGATCCCGTGGCGGCGGCGCCACCGTATCGACCGACCGGTGATGTCCTCACCGTCCAACGACACGGTCCCCGCGGACGGTCGACGCCGTCCTGACAGGGCATCGATGAACGTCGACTTCCCGGCGCCGTTCGGCCCGATGACGCCGTGGACGATGCCAGGCTCCAGCGCGATGTGGACGTCGGTGAGAGCGGCGAGCGCCCCGTAGCGGACGGTGAGGCCACGGGCCTCGAAGATCGCACTCATCGATCCTCCTCGGTCGAGGGAGCGGGCTGGGCATCACGAGCGGCGCGGCGCCGACGGCTCCACGATGCGCGGAGCCGACCGACGGCGCCGGTGATCCCGCCGGGCAGGAAGACCAGCACCACCACGAGCGCGACGCCGGTGAAGAGGGGCAGGTTGCCCCCGAGGTTGAACTTGGCCTGGGCGTACACGAACAACGCGGTGCCGAGAAGCGGGCCGAGGAGGGTGCCGAGTCCACCGATGATCGCGGCGATCAGCGAGTCGCCACCCTTGGCGAACCCGAGCAGGTCGGGGCTGACATAGCCGGCGTTGACCGCGAAGAGCGCCCCGCCGACGGAGGCGACGAACCCGGACAGGACGAAGGCAGCGAGCCTCGGCATGAACGTGCCGTATCCGGAGAAGCGCATCCGCTCCTCGTTCTCCCGGATTCCCTCGAGGACCGTGCCGAAGCGTGAGCGACCCACGAGCCACAGCACGACGGCGCAGCCGACCAGGGCGACCCAGGCGAACGGCCAGAACAGGCCGGGGTTCATCAGGTCCGCGGCGGCCACCCCCAGGAACGTCGAGTCGCGGTCCATGACGATCAAGAGGCCGTCGTGCGCTCCCGTGAGCGAACGCATCGAGGTTTGGATGCACAGCTGGTAGAGCGCCTGGGATAGCGCGAGGGTGAGCATCAGGAACCCCATCCCCGACACCCGGACCACGAAGAACCCGATGACCAGGGCGATGAACGTGCCGGCCAGCACCGCGAACCCGAAGGCGAGGGTGGGCGACCACGCCCACTTCGTGACGGCGATCCCGAAGGCGTACGCCGAACCGCCGAAGAAGGCGATGTGACCCAGGCTGATGAGCCCGAGGTGACGGGCGAGAAAGCCGATGCCGAGGGCCAGCATGCCGGTGAGGGCGATCTCGAGCAGCAGGCCCATGGTGTAGCCGTCGGAGATGACGTACGGCGTCCCGAACCCGGCCAGCAGCACGCCACCGGCGACGACGAGGCCGATCACCAGGCCACCGGGGCGACGCCGACGCAGGACTGGCGGTCGACCGATGTCGGATGCGAGATCCTCCACAGGGGTGGACACGGTCATGACACTCTCTTTCCGGCGAGCCCGGTCGGTCGCCACAGCAGGATCACGAGGAGCGCGAGGTACGGGACGACGACCGCGATCGCGGGTGACCAGACCGTGGTGACGGTCTGGATCACGCCGAGGCCCAGCCCAGCGACCATCGCGCCACCGATGCTGCCGATGCCGCCGACCACGACGACGATGAGCACGATGATGAGGAACGTCCCGCCCATACCCGGGTCGAGAGAGATGTAGGGCGCCGCGAGCACGCCCGCCAGTCCCGCAAGCGCGGCACCGAGGCAGACGACGACGAGGCTCACCCGGTCGACATCGACACCCATGATGGACGCGGTCTCGAGGTCCTGGCTCGCGGCGCGGATGTGCAATCCCACCTTCGTCCGGTTGAGCCAGGCGATCAGGCCGAGCGCGAGCACCATCGCCACAGCGATGATCACCAGCCGGTACGTCGGGTAGTCGGTGCCGAAGACGGACGTTGTGCCCCCGAGCCCGGTCGGCGGGTCGAGCGACAGTGGCCTCTCCCCCCAGACCAGGACGACGACCCGTTCCACAATCATCGCGATGCCGAAGGTCACGAGACCGACCTCGATGTGGTTGCGGTGCTGGAGCGGCCTGAAGAGTGCGAGCTCCAGCACCGCTCCCAGAAGGGCCAGGACCAGCGGTGCGACGATGAGAGCGACCCAGAACGAGGTGCGCTCGGTCACCGAGTAGGCGACGTAGGCCCCGCCCATGTAGAGAGCTCCATGCGCGAAGTTCGCGACGCCTCGAAGCCCGTAGATCATCGCCAGGCCGGAGCTCAGGATCATCAGCAGCGAGCCGAGGGCGATTCCGTTGAGCAGCTGCGCCAAGTTCACGGCGTACCTTCCTTTCGACTGCGGGTGAAGGGCCGGAACCGTTGAGCTCTGGCCCGACACGCGGTCAGAGCTCGCAGTCGGAGTTCGGCTCGGGAGTCGTCTCGTCGGCGGATGCGGATGCGATGATCTTGAACTTCAGGCCACCTTCGTCCACGACCTGACCGAGGTAGCTGTCACGCAGCAGCTGGTGGTCCGCTCCGCGCATCGTCACCTCGCCGACGATGCTGTCGAAGGTGATGTCGTCCAGAGCGGCGGCGACGTCGTCGGGGTCGACGCTTCCGGCCTTCTCGATCCCTGCGAACAGCGTCTCCGCGGCAAGGTAGTTGTCGGCGGACACGTAGTAGGGCGCCGAACCGTACTCAGCGGTGTAGGCCTCGACGAACTCCTTGTTGAGGGCGTTGTCGGCGTCGACGTCGTAGCCGACGTTGTTGTAGTAGCCGGCGATGCTCGGGCCGAGCGTGTCGAAGAGCGGCTCGCTGACCATGTTGAATCCGAGGACCGCCTTCAGTTCCTTGCTGAGGTTGAACTGCTCAGCCTGCTTGACGAACGCGACCCCGTCCGCGCCGTACTCCACCGCGAAGACCGCGTCAGCGTCGCTGTCCTTGATCTTGGTGATGTAGGAGCCGAAGTCGGTCGTGTTCAACGGCGCGAACTGCTCGAGCACGACGTCCTTGCCGGCTGCGGCTGCAGCAGCCTTGAACTTCTCCGCCGCGCCGTGACCGGTCGCGTAGTCGACCGCCTGGATCGCCCACTTGTCGCCAGGGAGATCGGCCAGGGTCGAGGCCAGTGCGTTGACGTCCATACTGTTGCGCTGGACGATGTTGAAGCCGTTGGGGACGCACTGCTCACCGACGAGAGCGTCGTCCTTGCCGAGCGAGTTGAAGTTGAGGGCCCCTAGTCCGGAAAGCTGCGCCCCGAGGGCCGCATTCTCCGGGGACGTCATGATCGCCCCGATGAAAGTCGCCCCGTCCTGGGTCGTCACCTCCTTCGCGACCCGCAGCGTCGTGGCAGGGTCGGCGTCCGTGCCCTTCTCGACGATCTCGACCTTGCGACCATCGATGCCGCCATCCTCGTTCGCGACCTTGGCGGCCAGCTTCCAGGCCTTGACGGCGTCAGCCCCGAAGCGGGCGAGCGCACCGCTGGTTGGGGGGATCAGAGCGATCTTGATGGGCGCGTCGCCGTCATCCGAACCACCCGCCACGCCGCCACCGGTGCTCTCGGCCCCGCAGGCAGTCAGGGCAAGCACGGTCGCCAGCGCGACGCTCGCTCTCGTCAGACTTTGCATCATTCGCGAACTCCTACTCAGGTCAGATGGACCGGCCGAGCCCGGCAGTGTGGCGTGCGCCACATACATTGTGGTCTGATAGTTGGAGCAATATCGCCCCTCGTAAGAGTCAATCGCCTCCCCCCTTCGAGTGACACCCCTCACCTCGGGGGGATGTGTGCCGACTCCTCGACCGGCGCGACCGCCCTGCTCTCGCCCCACACCATGAGAAAGACCGATCCGACCACGAGACCGCCGCCGACCAGCACCGGCAGCCCGATCGGCTCCCCCAGCACCGCCCAGCCGAGCAGCACGGCGACGACGGGGTTCACATACGAGTGCGTCGAGGTCAACGAGAGCGGCACATGCGTGAGCAGCCAGGAGTAGGCCACGAAGCCGACCACGGAGCATGCGACGACGAGGTAGGCGAGAGCGAGCCAGCCGTGCACGGAGTAGTCGATGCTGAACCGCTCCCCCGTCGTCGCGGCAAGAAGCGCGCTGGAAGCTCCGGCGACGAACTGCTGGTACGTCGCGATGACAAAGGTGTCCCGTGGCAGGTCGACGACGCCTTGAAGATGGGAACCGACGATCCACGCGAGACTCGCTCCGAGGCACAGCATGAGCCCCACCAGCGGCATCGGCCCTCCGGCGCCGCGCCCCAGCAGGATGAGCAGCACCAGACCGACGAGGCCGAGGCCGACACCGGCGAGCGTCGCCGGGGCTGGGCGATCGCCCAGCACGAGGCGCAGCACCACCGCCCACATGGGCACCGAGGCGACCACGAGTGCAGCGATCCCCGACGGCAGCCCGTGACGCTGGGCGAGGGCCTGCAGGCCGTTGCCCAGGCCCAGCAGCAGGACCCCGGTCAGCACCAGCGAACGCAGCTGGGCCGGCGTGACCAGCAGCGCTCGCGGGCCTACGCGCAGCGCGACGATGGCGGCGAGCAGGAGGCCGGCGACGAGGAACCGTTGGGCCATCGCCTGAAACGGGTCGACCTCGTTGATCACCAGCCGGATCGCCAGGTAGATCGATCCCCAGATCACCCAGACCAGGCCCAGGCAGACCACGATGTGCCCGCGGCTGGTGCCAGGGGCGATCGGCGGCACCGCTGGTCCGTCAGCGGAAGTCGGGTGGGCGCTTGGCGATGAACGCGCTGATGCCCTCTGCTGCCTCGCCGTGCTCGAACAGACCCTGTTCCTGCGCGACCTCGAACACCATCCCCTCGGCGAGCGGCAGATCATCGGCCGCGTCCACCGCGCGTACGACCGCCAGCTGTGCCGGCAGCGAAGCGGTGACCAGCTCTGCGGCCAGCTCGAGCGCCTGCTTCACGACATCGCCGGTGGCGACTCGGTCGACCAGGCCGATCGAGAGCGCCTCGTCGGCCTGCACCTGCCGGGCGGTGAGCATGATGTCGATGGCGCGCCCTCGCCCGACCAGCCTCGGCAGACGCTGGGTGCCGCCTGCGCCCGGGATCAGGCCGAGCTTGACCTCGGGCAGCCCGAACTTCGCCCGCTGGCTGCTAACCCGCATCGTGCAGGCCAGGGCGAGCTCGAGACCCCCGCCGAGAGCCAGCCCGTCGACGGCCGCGATCGAGATCCAGGGCGCAGCGGCCAGCCTGTCGTTGACGGCGCGCATCTTGTCGCCGTAGGCGGTGAAGGACGCGGCGTCGATGGTCGACATGTGCTTGATGTCGGCCCCGGCGGCGAAGAACCCGTCCAGTGCCGAGGCGACGATCATGACCTTCACGTCACCGGCCGACTCGGCAGCATCGATCGCCCTGTGCATCCCGTCGAGGATCGGCAGGCCGAGCGCGTTGGCGGGCGGCCGCGCCAGGGTGACGACGACGATGCCATCGGACACGGCTTCCCAGGTAACGACATCGGAGCTCTCGGACACGACTTGCCTCTCCATAGGTATCGATTGGTCTGACCATAATTTGGTGCCCGGGTGCCGTCCACGACGGATGGACCCCGGGGATGTCGAACCCGACAGTCAAGGTCGCCGGGGGAAGCTGGTGAAGTCCGGTTTGCGCTTTTCCTTGAACGCCTCACGTCCCTCGCGCGCCTCTGCCTGGCCGTAGAACAGCAGGTTGGCGTCATGGGCCAGCTGCTGGATGCCTGCGTAGCCGTCCTCGTGGGCGTGGAAGCTCAGCTTCGACAGCCGCACCGCCCACGGCGAGAGCGCGAGGATCTCCCGCGCCCACCTGACCGTCTCGGCCTCGAGGTCCGCGAGGGGCACCACGGTGTTGACCAGGCCCATGTCGAGGGCGGTCGCGGCGTCGTACTGCCGGCAGAGCATCCAGATCTCCTTGGCCTTCTTGGGCCCGACGAGGTCCGAGAGGATGCTGGCGCCGTAGCCGCCGTCGAAGGATCCGACCTTGGGGCCGACCTGACCGAAGACCGCGTTGTCCGCGGCGATGGTCAGGTCGCAGACCAGGTGCAGCACGTGGCCGCCGCCGATGGCCCAGCCGGCGACCATCGCGATGATCGGTTTTGGGCAGCGGCGCATCGCCACGTGCAGGTCGGTGACGTGGAATCGTCCGGTGGACGCCGCGTCGGTCTTGTATCCGGAGTCTCCGCGCACCCGCTGGTCGCCGCCGGAGCAGAACGCCTTGTCCCCGGCTCCGGTCAGGATGATCGCGCCGACCCGCTCGTCCTCGCGCGCCAGGGTGAGCGCCGCGGAGACCTCGACCAGGGTCTGCGGCCGGAAGGCGTTGTGCACCTCGGGCCGGTCGATGGTGATCTTGGCGATGCCGTCGTCGGTGGTCTCGTAGCGGATGTCGGTCCACTCGCCGTCCGGATGCCAGACCGCTGGTTCGGGAGTCTGAGTTGCGGCCATCATGCCATCGTGAGGCCGCCGCTGACCGACAGCGTCTGGCCGGTCACGAAGCCCGCGCCGTCGGAGGCGAAGAACGAGACCGCCGGGCCGACGTCCTCAGGGGTGCCGAGGCGCTTCATCGGGACCGCGCTCGTCATGCCGGCGATCACCTTCTCGGCGTCACCGCCACCCGCGCCGTCGGCGAACTTGCGCAGCGCGGGCGTGTCGGTCGGCCCGGGGCACACCGTGTTCGCGGTGACGCCCTTGCGCGCGACCTCGCGGGCAAGGGTCTTGGTGAAGGCGATGATGCCGCCCTTGGCGCCGGAGTAGACGGCCTCCATGGACGAACCCACGCGACCGGCGTCGGAGCCGATGTTGATGACCCGGCCGAAGCCGCGCTCCATCATGCCGGGCACTACCGCGTGGATGACCCGCAGCGCACCCTTGTAGTTGATGTCGAGGATCTTGTCCCAGAAGTCCTCGGTCGTCTTCACGAACGGCATGAAGTCATCCCACCCGGCGTTGTTGACGATGACCTCGATCGGGCCCAGCTCGCTCTCGATCGCCGCCACAGCGGCGTTGACCGACTCGGTCGAGGTCACGTCGATCTCGACGGCGATGGCCTCGCCACCGGCGGCGCTGATCTCCTTCACGGTCTCCTCGGCGACGGCCAGGTTGAGGTCGGCCACGGCGACCCGGAAGCCGTCGCGGCCCAGCGTGGTGGCGATGCCCTTGCCGATGCCCTGCGCTCCGCCCGTGACGAGTGCGACTCGGTTGCTCATGTCGGTTGTTCTCCTTCGTTGGTTCTCAGTGGGATGAAGCGCTGTCGGGAGCCGGGTACCAGGTGACCGGACCAGCGATGATCGAGTGACTGGTGAGCGTGCGCCCCAGAGTTGTCTGGGCCTCCCGGGCCGCGAGGATGACCTGGTTGAGGTCGAGGCCGGTGTCGACGCCCATCTCCTCGAACATGCTGACCAGGTCCTCGGTCGCGATGTTCCCGGTCGATCCCTTGGGCACGGGGCAACCGCCCAGCTCGCCGAAGCTGGACTCGAAGCTGCTGCATCCTGCTTCGAGCGCGGCGTACGCGTTGGCGAGGCCCTGGCCACGGGTGTTGTGGAAGTGCGCCGTCACCTCGACACCGGGGAGCCGCTCGATCGCGGCGGCGAAGAACCTCGAGGCGTACGCCGGGTTGCACATCCCGGTGGTGTCGCCGAACCCGATCTCGGTCGCGCCGGCCTCAGCGAACTGTTCGGCGAGGTCGAGCACCCGCTCGATCGCGACCTTGCCCTCGTACGGGCAGCCGAACGAGGTGGCGACGACGGCGCAGAAGGTGAGGTCCTCGGCCACGATCCGCTTGCCCATGCTGATGACATCGGTCATCGTCTCGGCGACGGTGCGGTTGATGTTCTTCTTGTTGTGCGTCTCGCTCGCGCTCACGAACAGCGCCACCTCCTCGAACAGCGCTCGTTCCCGTAGAGCGTTGTCGAGACCCTTGCTGTTGGGCACCAGGACCATGCGCGCGACATCGTCCGGGAGGTCGATGCCACGCAGGACCTCGACACCGTCAGCGAGTTGCGGGATGACGTCGGGACGAACGAAGCTGGCGACCTCGATGCGCTTGAACCCGGCACTCCCCAAGGCGTTGATGAGCCGGATCTTGTCGTCGGTGGCGATGATCTCGGGTTCGTTCTGGAAGCCGTCGCGTGGTCCGACCTCCCGGACGTGCACCCGGCGGGTCTCCCCTTCGCTGCGGTTGTCTGCCACCGGTGTGGTGATGGTCATCGTGCTTCCTCCTGTTCGGCGAGGCTGCGTTCGAGCAGGTCGCGATGCTGTGGTGCGGCGATCTCGATGAGCCTGCGGGCGCGTTCGGGCACCGTGCAGCCGGTGAGTAGCGCGACACCGTGCTCGGTGACGACGGCGTCCACATCGACGCGTGCCGTGGTAACGACGTCGCCGTGCAGCCTCGGGTTGATGGTCGACTCTCCGGAGGACGTCGATCGCAGAGCGATGATCGACCGCGCTCCGGTCAACGACGCTGCCCGACTGAAGTCGACCTGGCCACCGACAGCACCGATGTGGACGCCGCGACGCAGCTCGGCACCGACCTGGCCGAGAAGATCGACCTCGATGGCGGAGTTGATCGACACCAGGGAGCGCAGCTGGGAGAGCACCGCAGGCGCGTGGGTGTAGCTCGCCGGGCGGAACTCGATCGGATAGCTCGAGAGCTGATCGTAGAAGCCGGTGCTGCCCAACGCAGCGCCGGTCACCACCGTCCCCCGGTCGATCTCCTTCTTCGCACCGGTGACGACGCCCTTGTCGACGAGGGTCAGAACGGCGTCGGTGATCATGCCCGAATGGAAGCCCAGATCGCGGTGGCCTGAGAGCTCCTCCAGCACGGCGTTCGGGAGGGAGCCGACACCGATCTGGACGGTGTCGCCATCGGCGACGAGTCCGGCTACGTTTCGCGCGATCGCCTGGTCGATTGCGTCGGCCCCGCGCGCGGGCGCCTCACGCAGGGGCCGGTCGGTCTCGACGACCGCGGCGAACCGGTCGAGTGGGATCCGCGGGGACCCGGTGGTCGCCGGCATCCGCGTGTTGATCTCGGCGATCAGCGTCGGGGTGTGCTCGATCGCATCGGCGACGTACTCGACGCCGATGCCGAGCGAGACGGTGCCATCCGCATCAGGGGGTGAGACCTGGACCAGTCCGACATCCGCAGGCAGCTGGCCCTGCGCGAACATCCGCGGGAGTGCTGAGTAGTGGCACGGAACGACGTCGAGCCTGCCGTCCCTGCTCAGCTGGCGCAGCTCGCCCAGTCCCCCGTACGACAGGACCGTGAGGTTGGCGGGCAACGGACCTGCCAGCGCCTCGTTCCAGGTGAGACCACAGAAGGCACGCACCGGTCCGATCCGGTCCGCCTGGTCCAGAAGTGCGTTGACCAGCACCTCCGGCTCGGCGCTGCCCTGTCCCCACCAGACCCCGGAGCCGGAGGGAATGTGACGGGCGAGGTCGATCATCATCGCACCCGCTGCACGAGGGTGGCGGTGCCGAGGCCGCCGCCACAGCACATCGTGACGAGGCCGAGCTCGACGTCACGGCGCTCCATCTCGGCCAGAAGTGTGGCGAAGAGGCGCGAACCTGTCGCACCGACGGGGTGTCCGAGCGCGAGCGCGCCGCCGTTGACGTTGACCCGGTCCATGTCGGGCTTGAGGTCACGCTCCCAGGCGAGCACGACCGAGCTGAACGCCTCGTTGATCTCGACCAGGTCGATGTCGCTCATCGCCAGGCCGTTGCGCTCCAGCAGCTTCTGCGTCGCCGGGATCGGACCCGTGAGCATGATGGCGGGATCCACGCCGACCGTGGTCTGGTCCAGGATGCGCGCACGCTTCGTCAGTCCGTACCTGTCCACCGCGGTGTCGGAGGCCAGGACAAGACCCGCGGCCCCGTCGGTCATCGGCGAGGAGGAGCCGGCCGTGATGCCGCCGTCGGGTCGGAAGACCGGCTTGAGCGCGGCGAGCGTGTCCAGGCTCGTCCCGGCTCGGATGCCCTGGTCGCTGACGCGAAGCGCTCCGTCGAGCTCGAGCGGGACCATCTCCCGCTCGAACCGTCCGTTCGCGTCCGCGTCGGCCGCAAGCCGGTGCGACCGGACCGCGAACGCGTCCATCTCCGCCCGCTCGATCCCCCACCGGTCGGCGATGCGTTCGGCCGCCTCGCCCATGGCCGGGAAGTCCCACTCTGTCAGCAGCTCGGCGGGCCAGGCAGCGCCGTAGAGCTTCTCGATCTCGACGACGGCCGCCATCGGGATGTGGCCCATGTGCTCGACCCCGCCGGCGATGACCACGTCATGGGTCCCCGAGGCGACGAACGCGGCGGCCACCTCGACCGCTGTCTGGGCGGACCCGCAGCGCCGGTCCAGCTGGACGGCAGGGATGGTCGGCGAGTACCCGGCGGTCAGCCAGGCGTTGCGGCCGACGTTGCGGGACTGCTCACCGAACGGTGCCGTGTTGCCGATGACGAGATCCTCGACGTCGGTGTCGGCAAGCCCGGTGCCGGCCAGCAGCGCCCGGTAGACCTCGGCGAGGATGGTGTTGGGATGGACGTCGCGGTACCACCCCTTCTCGAGGTGGCCGCGTCCCATGGGCGTACGCAACGCCTCGACGATCCAGGCATCGCGCCCAGTTCCTGCGAAGGCCATCAGATGACCGTCCCTCCGTCGACGGGGAGCACCTGTCCGGTGATGTACGAGGCCGCATCGGAGGCGAAGAACACGAAGCTGGCCGCGATCTCCTCCGGGTCGGCCCATCTGGCCAGCGGGATGCGCGCCAGGGTCATCTCGGACAGCTTCTCGTTGCTGCGGATGTTCGAGGTCATGTTGGTGGCCGCGAGCGGAGCGATCGCGTTGACGGTGATCTGCCTCTTTGCCAGCTCGCGGGCCAGCGACTTGGTGATGCCGACGATGCCGGCCTTCGCGGCGCCGTAGTTGACCTGGCCGATGGTGCCGACGAGCCCGGCCGCCGAGGTCACGTTGATCACCCGCCCGGTGCCGTCGTCAGGGAGATGGGGAAGTGCCGCCTGGGTGACGGCGAAGGTGCCGCCGACATGTACGTCGAGCACGAACCGGAACTGGTCGGCGCTCATCTTGTGGAACATCGCCGGGGCGATCGCGCCGGCGTTGTTCACGACGATGTTGAGCACGCCGTCGCCGAGTGCGGCGGCCTGCTGCGCCGCGGCAGCGGCCTGGTCAGAGTCGCGTACGTCGACCGCCGCGGACTCCGCACGCCCGCCGGCGCTGACGATGCGCTCGGCGACCGCCGCGGCCGCGTCCTTGTCGAGATCGCTGACCACGACCGCGGCACCCGCCGCGGCGAACGCGGTGGCGACCGCCGCGCCGATGCCGTTGCCGGCACCGGTCACCAGCGCCGTACGGCCTGTCAGTGCGAACCTGTCAGCCATCAGTAGCTCCTTGGGAGACCGAGCACGTGCTCGGCCAGGAAGTTGAGGATCATCTCCTGGCTGATCGGGGCGATCCGGGTCAGCCGTGCCTCGCGGAAGTAGCGGGCGACGTTGTACTCCTCGGAGTAGCCCATCCCGCCGTGGGTCTGCAGTGCGCGATCGGCCACGTCGAAACCGGCATCGGCGCAGAGGTATTTCGCGGTGTTCGCCTCACGCCCGCAGGGCAGGCCCTTGTCGTAGAGCCAGGTCGCCTTGCGCAGCATGAGCTCGGCGGCGTCCAGCCGCGCGAGGGAGTCGGCGAGCGGAAACGCGACACCCTGGTTCTTGCCGATCGGGCGGCCGAAGACCTCGCGCTCGTTGCCGTAGCGTACGGCCGACCTCAGGGCGGCTCTGCCGATGCCCAGTGCCTCGGACGCAACCAGGCAGCGCTCGGGATTGAGCCCGTCGAGGATGTACTTGAAGCCCTGGCCCTCCTCACCGACACGGTGCTCCTCGGGGATGCGCAGGTCGTCGATGAACAGCTCGTTCGACGTGACCGCGTTGCGTCCCATCTTCTTGATGGGACGGATGTCGACATGAGCCCGGTCCAAGTCGGTGAAGAAGAGGGTGAGGCCGTCCGTCTTGCGCTGGACGTCGTCGAACTTCGTGGTCCGGGTGAGCAGCAGGATCTTCTCCGACTCCATCGCCTTGGAGATCCAGACCTTGCGGCCGTTGACCACGTAGTCGGAGCCGTCGCGGCGGGCGAAGGTGGTGATCCGGGTGGTGTCGAGACCGGCTCCCGGCTCGGTGACCCCGAAGCAGACATGGAGGTCTCCGCTCGCGATGCGCGGCAGGTTCTCCTCCTTCATCGCGTCCGACCCGTGCACGATCACCGGATGCATGCCGAAGATCGACATGTGGATCGAGCTGGCACCGTTCATGCCTGCCCCCGAGGCCGCGACCTCCTCCAGCAGGATCGAGGCCTCGGTAATGCCGAAGCCGCTGCCCCCGTACTCCTCGGGGGTCGTGATGCCCAGCCAACCACCGTCGGCGAACGCCTTGTAGAACTCCGTCGGGAACTCGTGCGCGGCGTCCTTCTCCATCCAGTAGCTGTCGTCGAACTTGGCGGCCAGCTCGGCCACGGCCCGGCGGATCAGTCCCTGGTCCTCATTGAGTTCGAAGTCCACGGCAACGCTCCCCTCTCGTCATTTGATTCGACATTATCTTTTGGCCTGACCTTTTACAACGTCGGTGTCATTTCGAGACTGTCGGCAAGCACATCGAGCCAGGCTCCGGGCGTACCGAAGAGCTGCTCGTCGAGCAGCGCGCGCTTGTAGAACAGCTGGAGGTCGTGTTCCCACGTGTAGCCGATGGCGCCATGGAGGGTGAGCG
Source organism: Nocardioides sp. YJ-D4 (assembly GCF_054031495.1). Taxonomy (NCBI): domain Bacteria; kingdom Bacillati; phylum Actinomycetota; class Actinomycetes; order Propionibacteriales; family Nocardioidaceae; genus Nocardioides; species Nocardioides sp. YJ-D4. Next base: position 5,912,591 of record NZ_CM132932.1, on the reverse strand, counting down.
CGCTGTCGGCGGCTCGGGACGCCTCCGCCGTCACCTCGGCCTTGACCGCCGCGGCGTGCTGGTCCCATCCGGGAGCTCGACCGTCGACCGACGCAGCCGCGAAGTACACCGAGGATCGCGCGGCCTCGATGCCCACCAGCATCGTCGCGGCGGCATGCTTGACTGCCTGGAAGGATCCGATCGGGACGCCGAACTGGTGGCGCTGAAGGCTGTAGGCGACGGCCAGGTCCAACATCCGCTGCGACGCGCCCAGTGCGTCAGCGGCCACCAGGACGGCTGCGGTGGCGGACACCTCTGCGAGCAGCTCGGGCAGCGGCGCGGACAACGTCAACGGCTCTCCGGCGCCCTCGCCGAGCGTGACGTCCGCGACCGACCGGCTGCGGTCGAGCAGGTCGCGGCGTACGACGACAGCCTCCGCACCAGGCAGCAGGCCGGCGCCGCGCTCGCCGAGCACGATCCAGCGATCGGCAATGTCAGCCGCGAGAACGCGAGGCACAGTCGTGCCGGAGTCCTCGGCCCACGACGACGGGATCGCGTCGGAGCGCCCCAACACCGCCACCGTCTCTCCGGAGAGCGCCGCTTCGAGCACAGCCGGCTGCTGCCGCAGGAAGGGTGCGGCGAGCACCGTCGCCAGCCATGCCGAGCTCGGCGCGCACGCACGCCCGAGTTCCTCGGCGGTGAGCGCCAGCTCGACCAGACCGCCGCCCTGACCACCGTGCTCCTCCTCGATGCCCACGCCCGCCCAGCCAGCGGAGGCGAAGAGCTCGACGAAGGTTCTGTGCCCCTCGGCGCCACGCTCGCCCCAGTCCCGAAGGGCCTCCGGCGTCGCCACGGAGGTCAGCCAACCCCGCAGGGCCTGCTGGTAGTCAACCTGCTCTTGAGTCAGATGCCAGTGCATCTCTCCACCCTCTCCACGGAGCGGCCCGCATCGGCCGATCGATTCATTGCTAAGTTAGGTATGACCATTTTCACGATGCAAGGGTGCTTATCGATGTCACTCGCTTCCGACACCAGCGGCGATGCCGCCCGTCCGGTGCAGCTCGCCCCGATGCACGTCCCGAAGGCTTCCGACGTCCTTGCCGAGGAGCTGCGCGAGCGGATCCTTCGCGGAGAGTTCCCCGAAGGCACCTCGCTGCCGCCAGAGCGTGAGCTCGTCACCCAGACGCAGATGAGCCGAACCACGGTCCGCGAGGCGCTCCGCATCCTCGAGGTGCAGGGACTGGTGCGGGTCAAGACCGGGCGCGCCGGCGGGGCCTTCGTCCAGAAGCCGGGCGAGGCGGCGATCGCCAGCTCAGTGACGCTTCTCATCCGGGGACGGCAGATCAAGCTGGCCGACCTATTGGAGACGCGTGAGGCGATCGAGCCCTCGTGCGCACGGCTGGCTGCGCTCCATCGCACCGATGCGGACCTGGCGCGGCTGGACGCGGCTAACGAGCTGATCGCGAAGGATGGATCGCTCGACGACTTCCTCCAGGCGAATGTCGACTGGCACGTGGGAGTCGCTCTCGCCAGCCACAACGAGCTGCTCATCGGGGTGATGTCTGCGTTGTCGCGCGCCATCTACACCGCCACCAACAACCAGGGCTTCGTCGACGATGCCGTCCGCCGCACGACGGTGACCGTCCATACCGGCATCACCGAGGCGATCCGCGCCGGCGACGACGCTGCGGCGATGCGACGGATGACCCGGCACGTGCACCAGTACGCCGAGGCCGTGCTCGCCAGCGATGAGCGTACGACCATCGAGGTCGCCGACTGAGGGCTCATCACAGGTCCTTGACCTTGACCCGGATGTCCTCGATCACCTCGGGGTTCTCGGCTCCGGAGAGGTCACCCGGGTCGGTGCCGAGCACCGCAGCGCGCACCGCCCGGCGCAGGATCTTGGCGGAGCGTGTCTTGGGCAGGGCATCGACGCGGACCACTTGAGCCGGCGCGAACGGCTTGCCGACCTCGGCGGCGACGGCGGCGCGCAGTCGCTCCGACACCGCGACGTCGTCGGCCGCGTCACCTTTCCGGCGCACCCAGAACGCCCAGACCGCCTCGCCCTTCTTCGCGTCGGGGATGCCGACCACGGCCGACTCGGCGACGGCCGGATCGACGGCCAGCACGGCCTCGATCTCGGCCGGCGCGACCCGCTTGCCGGCGACGTTCATGACGTCGTCGGAGCGGCCAAGGATGAACCAGCCGCCCTCGGCGTCGGCGAGCGCGTAGTCCCCGTGCCGCCACAGCCCCGGGAACGTCGACCAGTACGCCTCGAGATAGCGAGCCTCGTCCTGCCACACGCCCCGTGTCATGGACGGCCAGGGCTGCCGACAGACCAGCTCGCCCACCCGCCCGCGCAGCGGCTCTCCGTCGTCGTCGACGACATCGACGTCCATACCCAGCGCCGGGCCGCCCAACGAGCAGCTCCTGATCGGCTCGATCGGATAGGGGCAGAGGAACGACCCACCGACCTCGGTGCCACCGGAGAAGTTGATGATGGGAACCCTGCCACCGAAGACGTCGACAGCGAGCCATTCGTAGGACTCCGGGTCCCACGGCTCGCCGGTGGAGCCGAGCACCCGCACCGACGACAGGTCCAGTCCGGCGGGAGCCGTGTTCGCGGCGCGCAGGGTGCGGATCAGGGTCGGGGAGACACCGAGCATCGACACCTGGTGCCGCTCGACGAGCTCCCAGAGCCGGTTGGCGTCCGGGACGTCCGGGGAGCCTTCGTAGACGAGCAGGGAGCCGCCGTTGGCATGAGTGCCGATGATCGAGAGCGGCCCCATGATCCAGCCCATGTCGGTGATCCAGCTGAACGTACGCCCTGGGGTGATCTCGAAGCCGTAGGCGACCTCGCTGGCGGTCTTCACCAGGAAGCCGGCGTGGGTGTGAACGGCGCCCTTGGGACGGCCGGTCGTGCCCGAGGTGTAGCCGAGCAGCAGCACGTCGGAGGCAGCGGTGTCCTCGACCGCGGGGTCCGGGTCGCCGGCCAGCAGGTCGGACCAGAGCACGTCACGGCCGGAGACCAGGTTGGGTTCCTCACCGAGGTTGGGCACGACGACGACCAGCTCCACGTCAGGGCACTGCTCGAGTGCCTCGTCGAGCACGGGCAGCATGCGCGCGGTCCGGCCGCGGCGGACGGTGCCGTCGGCGGTGATGACTGCTTTGGCCCCGGCGTCCTGCACGCGGGAGGCGACGGCGGTGGCGGCGAACCCGGAGAACAGCGGCACGACCATCGCGCCGAGGCTGGCGACGGCGTAGGTCGCGACCACGGCTGCGGGGGTCATCGGGAGGTAGAGAGCGACCGCGTCGCCCTTGCCGATGCCGCGCTGTCGCAGGGAACCACGTAGGCGGGCCACCTGGTCGGCGAGCTCGGCGTAGCTGAGGCGGGTGACCTCGCCGGCCTCGGTCTCGTGGACCACGGCGGTCGCGTCGGGCGTCTCCCGAGCCCACCGGTCGACGGTGACGTCGACGACGTTGAGACGACCGTCGACGAACCACTCGGGGAACTGGATGCCCCGGCTGACGTCGAGGACCTCGGAGTAGGGCGTACGGAAGGTGATCTCGAGGTCCTCGACAACCGCATCCCAGAAGCCACCGACATCGGCCACCGAGCGTGCGCGCAGCTCGTCCGCCGTGGCGATGCCGAGGGAGCGCATCAGCCGGGCGACGTTGGAGTTGTCGAGGTAGTCGTCGGAGGGGGTCCAGACGTAGGTGCTGCTCATGATGGCCGCCTCTCAGGATCGGGGCATGCCGAGGATGCGCTCGGCGACGATGTTGCGCTGGATGAAGGTGGATCCGCCGGCGATGGCCGTGCCACGCGCCTGGTTGGCGAGCCGGAGCCATCGGTGGGTCCGCTCCGGCTGAGCCGGATCGACGTCTTCGAGGCCGAACTGATCGCCGAGAGGCTCGAGCGAGAGACCGAAGTCCGCCAGATCCTCCACGAGCGGGCAGAAGTACAGCTTGCCGATCGACGTCACCGGACCGGGAGGCGCGCCGGCTGCTGCGGAGCTGATCACCCGCTGGCCGATCGTGTAATGAGTGAAGGCTCGCGCCCACAGCGATGCGACCTTGCGTCGTACGTGGGGGTCGGCGCCCAGTGGCTCGCCCTCGTCGCTGGTGCGCTCCCGCACCTCGGCGATGAGGTCGTCCACCGCCTTGGTCGTGTTGACACGGCCGGTGGCGATGGCGACCCGCTCGAACGCGAGGGTTCCCATGGCGACCGCCCAGCCGCCGTCCACCTCGCCGACGACGGACTCGTCCGGGATGAACACGTCGTCGAGAAAGACCTCGTTGAACTCGGCCTCCCCCAGCATGTGAGCCAGCGGCCGAACGGTGATGCCAGGGCTGTCCATCGCAACGAGGAAGTACGTGATGCCGCGGTGCCGCTCACCGCCGCCGGTGCGGGCGAGCAGGATCGCATGCGCGGCGATCTGGGCACGGCTCGTCCAGATCTTCTGTCCCTGGATGCGCCAACCGCCTTCGACCTTGGTCGCCTTGGTCCGAAGCGACGCCAGATCGGACCCCGACTCGGGTTCAGAGAACAGCTGGCACCAGATCTCTTCACCGCTCAGGATCTGAGGCAGGTAGCGCTCCCGCTGCTCCGCCGTGCCGAAGTGGGCGATCGTTGGTCCCGCGAAGTCCTCGCCGATGGTGTTGAGCCGCTCGGGAGCCCCGGCACGGTCGCACTCCTCGGTGAAGATGGCTCGCATCCGCTCGTCGAGACCACGGCCGCCGTACTCCTCTGGCCATGTGAGCCCGGCGAACCCGCCCTCAAAGAGGCTGGTCTGCCACTCCCGCCAGAACGGGAGCTTCGCCGTGAGGTCCGCCGGCTCGGGCCACGGCAGCGTCGGCAACGCCTTGTCCAGGAAGGCCCGAACGCCCTGACGGAACTCGGCCTCCTCCGTCGAATCGGTGAGGTCCATCATGCCCTCAGCTTCTCGACGATGTCGCCACGCAGCACGTGCTTCTGGATCTTGCCGGTGGCCGTCATGGGCATCTCCCCGAGGATCTCGAGGCGCTCGGGCACCTTCTGGATGGCGAGACCCCTACCCGTCAGATAGACGCGGACCTCGTCCAGGGTGAGGGCAGGATGTCCCTCTGCGGGCACGACGTAAGCACACGCGCGCTCCCCCATCTGCTCGTCAGGCATAGCGACGACAGCGATGTCCCGGATTGCAGGGTGGGCGATCAGCATGTCCTCCACCTGGCGGACACTGATGTTCATGCCTCCGCGGATCACGATGTCCTTGAGTCGGCCGGTGACGCGGACGTAGCCGTCCTGGTCCATGACTCCGAGGTCGCCGGAGCGATGGAAGCCGTCCGAGGTGTAGTTGGCGATGGTCTCATCAGGCTGATTGATGTATTCGAGGCAGTTCATCGCGCCGCGATAGGCGATGTCACCCTCGGTTCCTGTGGGGACCTCGTTGCCGAGTTCGTCGACGATCCGCACTTCCTGCAGGGGCAGAGCCTTGCCGTCGGAGGTGATCGAGCGGGCCGGATCGTCCTCGAACGTGCACATCGTGGTCGTGACGTTCTCCGTGCGGCCGTAAAGGCTGAGGACCTGCATCGTCGGCAGTGTCGCTCGCGCCTTCTCGACGAACGCACCTGGGATCGGGGAGCCGGCACAAGTCCAGAAGCGCATCGTGCTCGCGTCGTGGACGTCGGGATCGTAGACCTCCATCACCGTCTGGAGAAAGGTCGTGGCCGTGACTGCGGCCGTGCAGCCGAACTTGGCGATGCGCTCCAGGGCCTCGCGCGGGTTCCACTGTTCCATCACGTGCGTCGCGGCACCGTGGATCAACGGCAGGACGAAGCTGGTGACCAGGCCGGTGGTGTGGGTGACCGGGGACGGCCCGAACTGCACGTCGTTCTCGTCGTAGGCCCAGCCCCGACTGAGCAGCCGAGCCCCGCAGGCGACCGTGTTGAACGTGTGTAGGCAACCCTTCGGGCGCGCGGTCGTGCCCGAGGTGAAGACGATCGAGAACGGCTCGTCCGGCCCGGCTCCATCGCCGAGCTCGGCGTCGGCGGTGGCGGGATCCACATCGGCGAGGACGTCAGCCAGCGCGATGGCTCCGTCGCGCACCTCGTCCGGACGTACGACGATCACTGTCTCCAGCAGGTTGTCGCCGCCGGCGATCTCCAGAAACATCCCCTGGTGGTCCCACTTGCGGTAGCTGTCGGAGGTGAAGGCTGCCTTCGCTCCGGCTGCCTCGACGACGTAGGCGACGTCGTCGGTGCGGTAGATCGGCATGATCGGGACGATGATCGCGCCCAGCCTGTTCACCGCTGCCGCGATGACGAAGAAGTCGGTCCAGCTCGGCATCTGGACGGCGACGCGATCGCCCTTGACGATGCCGATGCGCGCCAGGCCCGCGGCCAGCCGCAACGCCGCGTCGCGCAGCTGGGCATAGGTCAGCGAGGTCGTCGCGTCGGAGCAGAAGACCTTGTCACCGCGCACCTGCGCCTGCGTCCGGAGGACGCTGAACAGGGTCTCTTGCTGCCAGAGGCCGTTCGCGTAGAACTGCGCGATCTGATCATCTTCGTAGCGGTCGTGAACCGTTGCCAGTGCCATCCCAGGTCCTTGCCTCGTTGGTGGGTCGCCACTGTCCCGACGTGGCGCGTGTCACTCGATGCAATCAACCATATAAATGGTCTGACCATATATCAAGGCCGGTTCGGCCGTCCCGGCGCAGGGCTCTGTCGGAATCTCCAGTGAGCCACCCAGCGCCGGTCGATCGTGTGCGCTTCGGGGCTATGCCTCCCGAGCCCCGATGGTGAGCCTGAGATAGTGAGAGATCGCCTCAGCACGGTTCTCGACGCGCAGCTTGCGCAGGATGCCCTTGACGTGCGACTTGACCGTGTCGGTCGCGATGACGAGCTGATGAGCGATGCGATCGTTCGTCGCACCGGTCGACATCAGCTCCAGGACCTCCAGCTCGCGATCGGTCAGGAGCCCGCTCAAGGCATCGGCCCGTTCGGTCACGACCGGGCGCACCGGTCTCGAGACCGCCAGCGCCGTCGTATGGGCGCGCGTGGCCAGCTCAACCTCGGCGTCGGCCAGCTGCTCGAGCATCGCCTCCAGCGCCTGAGTCGCCTGGACCACCTCCGCACGCTGATCGTGCAGGCGACCGAGCAGGACGGCCCGCTCGAAGATCTGGGCGAACCCGAGCGAGAAGAACCACAGGATGTCGCGATCGAGCTCGTCCACCTCGATCTGGTGGTAGTCCGCGTGCAGGAGGCCGATCACCCGCTCCCCCACGACGATGGGCGACGCGACGTACGAGGTGAGCCTGGCCGCGCTCGCCAACGGCCGGTAGACGCGGCGATCGGAGCAGGCGTCGGCCACGATGGCGGGCTGACGACGGCGCACCATCTGGCTCTCCAGCAACATGTCGCCGAGCTTGATCGAGACCTCGCCCTCGATCCAGGCCCCGAAGCCCCGCTCGGCCTCGCCGAGGACGTCGGCGTAGCTGCGCCACGGCCGCCAGATGTCATGATCGACCTTCGAGAGCATGACGCGATCGAACCCGCAGTGCTCCGCCGCCGCCTCGCAGACGACGGCGAGCAGCTCATCCTGGTCGGGGGCCGCCCGCAGCTTGGCCAGGCCCCGATCGAGCGCATCGAGCCGACGGATCCGCTCGTAGCCGAGGTGATCATGGATCGCGAATCGCACGGCGTGGACCTCGTGCAGAACCTGACTGGCCTCCGCCACCTCGTGAGCGGTGGTTCGGTGGGTGGTCTCACGCAGCCGTTCGCGCAGAATGCCTCCGAGGATCGCGAGCTGACCGTCGAGGGTGCGCAGGTCACGAGCGGGCGCGGGCTCCACGTCGTCCTGCGGCCCCACCAGCGCGAGGGCCAGGCCATGGGCCTTCGCGGCATCCACAGCGAGCAGCGTACGTCTGTCCACGCGCGTCACCGGGAGCTTCCCCCGCTGCCGAAGGACCACATCGACGCGGCGATACGACGCTTCTGCAGCTCGTCACTGCCCTCGGTGATGCGGTAGCGGCGGTGGTGGCGGTATATAAACTCGAACGGCACGTGCCGGGTGTAGCCGACTCCGCCGTGGATCTGCATGGCCCGGTCGGCGGCCTCGCAGGCGAACTGGTTGCTGCGGAAGTTGACCATCGAGACCTTCTCGGTCACGCCTGTCCGGCCCCGTTCGTCCATCTCCCAGGCTGTGCGGTAGAGGAGGCTGCGGATGAGCTCCGCGTCGGTCTGCAGCTCGACGAGCTGCCACTGCAGACCCTGGTAGTCGCGCATCGGCTTTCCGAAGAGCTGCCGCTCGTCGGCGTACGCCACGCTCCGGTCGATGCAGAACTGGCCGGCGCCGAGCGAGGATGCGGCTTGACGGATCCGGTTCTCGTGGACGAACAGCTGTGCGCACTCCAGCCCACGGCCGACCTCGCCGAGGACTGCGCTGCCCGGCACCCGCACGCCGTTGAGATGCACCTCGGCATGGTCGGACGGCATGTTGAAGCACCAGTGGTAGTAGGGAATCTCGAAGCCGTCGGCGCTGGTCGGGACCAGGAAGGCGGTGATCCCGTCGGCCTTGCCCGGCTCCCCGGACGTGCGGGCGAACACCAGATCGACCTCGGAGACGTCGACCACGCTGTTGAAGCGCTTCTCACCGGTGATGATCCAGTCCGAGCCGTCCCGTACGGCCGTCGTCTCCAGCCACGTCGCATCGCTGCCGTGGTGCGGCTCGGTGAGCCCGAAGGCCATCTCCATCTCACCCGAGCAGAGCCGCTCCAGGTACTGCTCCTTCTGCTCGTCGGTGCCGTACTCGTGCAGCACCAGCGCCAGGGGGAGGTTGGCGACGACCGATGCCTCGTGGCTGAGCTCGGCGTGCAGGCCCGGGCCGCGTCGGGCGAGGTGCTCGCGGATCATCGCCATCGCCACGTTGCTGGCCGCCTGGCCGCCCAGCGCCGTCGGCAGCGGGTAGCGGTAGAAGCCGGCCTTGTCGGCCAACACGCGGGCCTCGTGCATGATCTCCCGCCACCGTCGGGTAGGAATGCCACCCCGCTCGAGGTCGGTGCGGCTGAACTCGCGCCGGTGGTCGAAGAACTCGGGGTTCGCCTCTTCGATCGGCTTGATCTCGTTGTCGATGAATGCGTCCATCTCGGCGATGAACCGGGTGACGTCCTCCGGGATCGACAGGTCCATGTGGGCTCCTCAGCTCGGTCTTCGTTCGGCTATGTCCCCGACGCTAGGCATCGTCGGGCCGAGCGCGGAGGGGCTCGCCGAAGTCCACTGTGGAGTCCTCCAGCGGGCCGCGGCGCGCAGGTGGCAGCACCGTTCACGATGGCGGAGGCTCGCTCACATGCTGACGATCAACGGAATCGACTCGCTGCGCACGAAGGTCGGCGACGAGCTCGGCACCAGTGCCTGGCACACCGTCACCCAGGAGCACATCAACGCGTTCGCGAGCGCCACCGATGACTACGAGGAGCTCCATCTCAACCCCGAACGGGCCGCGGAGACACCGTGGGGGGTCACCATCGCGCACGGTCTCTACACGTTGTCGCTCGGCCCGAAGTTCACCTATGAGATCTTACGGATGACCGGTATCTCCTACCCGCTCAACTACGGCTTCGAGAAGGTCCGGTTCACCTCTCCGGTCCCCGAGGGAAGCCAGGTTCGGATGACGTTGCGCCTGCTGTCCGCCGATGACATCGCGGGCGGGACGAAGTTCAGGTTCGAGCAGCGTTTCGAGATCAGAGGCAGGGACAAGCCCGCCTGCGTCGCCGAGGCCGTCTTCGCCTACTTCCACTGAACCGTCACGAGCACCGAGGAGGAACCGAGGATGCGAGCCGTTGTCATCGAGGAGCTGAACGGTCCGAGCGCGGCCGTCCTGCGCGACGTACCCGATCCGGCCGGGGCACACCGACGGGCCCAGGGACGCCGCGTCCTGGTCGAGGTGCATGCCGTGGGCCTCTCCTTCATCGACCCGTTGCAGACCCACGGCAGATACCAGGCCGGCGTACCAGCGCCCTACATCTGTGGGTCTGAGCTGTCCGGCCGAGTGCTGGAAGCACCCGGCGACTCCTGGCTGTCGCCCGGCGACCGGGTGGCCGGGATCGTCTGGCAAGGAGCGATGGCCGAGCAGGCCCTGGCGATCGAGGACTATCTGGTTCGGCTTCCGGACGCGATCTCCTACGTCGAAGGCGCCGCCGTCTACATGAACTACGCCACCGCCTGGTACGCCCTGGACCGCGGCGGCGCGTCCGCGGGAGACACGGTGCTGGTCACCGGCGCCGCCGGCGGCGTCGGCACCTGTGTCCTCGATCTCGGCCCGGCGTTCGGCGTCTTCACGATCGCGCTGGTCTCCAGCGACGACAAGGCGGCCATGGCACGCACGGCCGGGGCCACCCACGTCGTACGCACCGACGAGGACTGGCTGACACAGGTGCGTGACATCACCGGGGGCCGCGGCGTCGACCAGTTCGTCGACATGGTCGGTGGTGACGGCTTCCTCGACACCGTACGGTCGCTGCGGATCGGCGGCCGAGGTGTGATCGTCGGCTTCGCCGGAGGCACCATCCCCTCGCTGAAGATGAACCGCCTGCTCCTGCGCAACCTCACCCTGACCGGGATCACGATGGATGTCATGGAGACCGCTGAGCCAGGCACACTGGAGCGGGTGCGGCTCGGGGTCCAGAGCCTTCTCGACGAGGGCCGCCTCAGTCCCGCCATCGGTGCGGTCTATCCGATCGAGAAGGCGGCCGAGGCGCTCCTCGCCCTGGAACAGCGCACTGCGGTCGGGAAGGTCGTCGTGGAAGTCCGGTCGTGACGGTCAGTCGCGAACCCTCACCACGACCTTGCCGTGGGCCTCGCGGCCGCCGAGGATGCTCAGCGCCTCTCCTGCTCGCTCCCAGGGCAGGACGTCGCCGATGTAGGGCGCCACTCGCTCCGTCGCCATCGCGTCCTCGAGCTCGCCGATCATCTGCGCCCCTAGGCCGGGATGTCGCTGGAGCCACGGGTCCAACGCGACGCCCATGACCGTCAGGTCGCGCAGCAGCAGCCGGTTGACCTTCACCTCCGGGATGGTCCCCGCGGCGAAGCCGACGACCATGAGCCGCCCACCCAGGTCGAGCGCGCGCAGAGAGTCGACGAACCGGTCGCCACCGACCGGATCGACCACGACATCAACACCGTTGCCTCCGGTGAGGTCGCGTGCCTGTTGCAACCATCCCTGATCGGAGCGGAGGACCGCATCGGCGCCCGCCTTCCACGCCACCTTCTCCTTCTCCTCGGAGGAGACGACGGCGATCGTGGGCGCACCACGACCCCGCAGCAGGTCGAGCACGGCGGTGCCGACCCCACCGGCGGCGCCGTGCACCAGGACCGATTCGCCGTTGTGGAAGGCTGCGCGGTGGAGCGTGAACCACGCGGTCGAGTAGTTGAGGAAGACCGCCGCGCCCACCTCCCACGAGACGCGGTCCGGGAGCTTCATCGTGTAGCGAGGCACGGCGAGAACGCGCTCGGCGAGCGCGCCATAGACCGAGAGCCCGGCGACGCGGTCCCCTGGAGCGAACCGCGATCCAGGCGGGGCCTCGAGCACCACGCCGGCGTACTCGCCGCCGGTGACGTAGGGCACCGGCGGGGAGAACTGGTAGCCGCCACGGCTCTGCAGGACGTCGGGGAACGCGACTGCGGCCACGTGCACATCCACGAGGAGCCGCTGCCCCTCCGCCCACGGGTGCGCGCCCTCGGGCTCGGCCACGTCGGCGAGGACGGCCGCGCCGGGGCCGTCCAGCGCGGGGACGAGGACTGCTCTCATCGGCTCTCGCCCGCGGGGCGGCGTACGACGCTCGAGGTCACCGACCGCGTGTTGAGCTCGTCGCCGCCGTCGACGGTGAGGAGCTGCCCGGTGACCATCCCGGACGAGGGCGACGCGAAGAAGGCGACACCGTTGGCGATGTCGGCGGGATCGACGAACCCGTTGGGCAGCGACTCGAGCCACGCCTCCTTGATCTCGTCGGGCATCGCCAGGATGCCTGATGACCCGGTCATCCCTGGCAGGACCACGTTGCAGGTGACGCCGGTGCTGACGTTCTCCGCGGCAACGGTCTTGGCCATCCCGATCAGGCCGGCCTTGCTGGTGGCGTAGGAGACCTGTGCCGGCATGCCCTGCGTCGCCGACGTACTGGAGATCACGACGATCCGGCCGAAGCCGCGCTCACGCATGCCGCGCAGCACCTGTTGGAGGACGCGGAAGGTTCCGGTCAGGTTGATGTCGAGGTCGAGTCGCCACTTGGCGAGGTCCAGGTTGTGGGCGGACCCGAACAACGTGGTGATCGCGGCATTGGCGACGTAGACGTCGATCGGACCGAAGTCGGGCAGCTCGTCGCGACCGATGTCGACCTGCCAGGTGCATCCGGGCTCCTTGTCGAGGGTGACGACCTCCATGCCGTCCGCCTCGAGCCGCTTGACGATCGCCTGGCCGATGCCGCCCTCTCGTCCCGCGCCGGTCACCAGCGCCCGATAGGTCATGAGGCGCTCACGGCGCGGTCGACGGGCGCCTCCAGCTCCTCCAGCGGCGGGACCGCGGGATGTCCCTCGAGCCGGAGCACGAGGAGCGCGGTCTGCACGCTGAGCTGGTCGTTCGGGTCGGCGGCGACGTCCAGGCCGGTGAGGTCGTGGACCTTGCCGAGGCGGAGCCGAACCGTGTTCTCGTGGATGCCGAGCCTCGTCGAGGACTCGCGAACGCTTCGACCGGAGTCGAAGAAGCATTGCAGCGTACGCAGCAGGTCGGGCGTGCCGGGCCGACCGTCAAGCAGGGCGCCGAGGACGTCATGGACATAGCGCCTGACCGACGCGACGTCGCTGTTGGCCACAAAGAGACGGGCCGGGCCGAGGTCGTCGACGGCCAGGATCCGCGTCGAGGCGCCGGAGAAGCGGTCGATGCACAACGCCACCTCCCGGGTCTCCCGATAGGCGCGCTGGAGCGCGTCCGGCGAGGTGACCGCCGAGACACCTGCGATCACCCCCTCGACGCCCACCGACCGCAGCACTGCCGCCAGCTCGAGCTTGACGCGCTGCACCATGGCTACCGGTGCGATCTCCTCGGGTGCCTCGACGAGCAGCATCAGGCCTTCGCTGCCCAGCGCGGCGAGCACCTCGACGCCGACGGCGCGGCCGAGCCGGTCGGCCACGTCGGCATCGTCGATCCGTGCGCCGCCGTGCTCGGGCTCGGTGAGGTAGATGATCACGCGCTTGACCGACACCTGGATCCCTAGATAGTCGGCGCTGGCGATGAGTTCGCTGCCGGACACGGAGCCGCGTACGAGCTGCCGGGTGAGCGCGGCGCGCGCGTTCCAGGAGGCTTTCGCGACGCGCTGCTGGACGGCGTACTCACCGGCGAGGTGGAAACCCGCGCGCTCGATGACGGAGACCTCGGTGCCGGTCACGCGGGTGGGCACCTCGGCGACGATCAGCCAGGCGAACAGGTCACCACCCCTGGCGATCGGCATGACCACGTGCCGTCTGGTGAGGCCGGCGTCCTGGTGGACCGCGACGACGCACGGGCGCGGGGCCTCCACGTCGATCGACGCACCGGCCAGGTCACGCAGCGCCTCGACGTCGGGCACCCTGAACTGCGACGACCGTGCCGCCGCGGACCGGGTCACCACGCGGTGATGGGTATCGACCAGCCAGACCGGCTTGCCGACCATCTCCGCGACCACCTCGACGAGACCTCGGATGCCGCGGCCGCTCGGGATGATCTCGGACAGGATCATCTCGGCCCGGTGCCTGCGGGCCAGGTCCTGATGTCGCAACCGCAGGTCGTCGGTGCCGTCGGCGGCCGCGACGACGACCGCCGTCATCGGAGCTTCTCCGTGATGTCGGCACGGAGCACGTGCTTCTGGATCTTACCGGTGGCCGTCATCGGCATCGCCTCGACGACCTCCAGCCGCTCGGGCAGCTTCTGCGTCGTCACCTTGCGCTCCTTCAGGAAGGAGACGATGTCGTCGAGACCGGGTCGTCTCGCCGGGTCCTTGGCGACGACGTACGCGCAGACCTTCTCCCCCAGCCGCTCGTCCGGCATGCCGACGACGGCGACGTTGGCGATGTCGGGGTGCTCGAGGAGGTGGTCCTCGAGCTCACGGGCGCTGATGTTCATGCCGCCCCGGATCACGATGTCCTTGAGCCGTCCCGTGACCCGGACATAGCCGTCCGCATCCATCCGGCCGAGGTCGCCCGAGCGAGAGAACCCGTCAGGAGTGAACAGTGCGGCTGTTCGTTCGTCGTCGTGGAAGTACTCGATCATGTGGCTCGGGCCGCGGTAGGCGATGTCGCCCTCCTCGCCACGGGGCACCTCCACACCGTCATGGTCGATGATCTTGACTGCGGCGCCTTCCAGCGCGGTGCCGTCGGAGGTGGCCGAGCACTCGGGGGCGTCGTCCACCGTGCACATGGTGGTCAGGAAGTTCTCGGAGCGACCGTAGAGCGACAAAGTCTGGAATCCCAGCAGCTCCCGTGACTTCTCCACGACCGACCCCGGGATCGGCGACCCGGCACACACCCAGAGCCGCATGCTGGCGGTGTCGTGCCTGTCGGCGTCGTACGCACCCATCAACATCTGGAGGAACGGGGTCGCGGTGACAGCAGCGGTGAGCCGGTGCTGGGCGATGCAGCGCAGCGCCTCCTCCGGCTCCCACACCTCCATGAGGTAGGAGCTGGCGCCCTTGAGCAGCGGGAGCACGACGCTGGTGACGAGCCCGGTGCTGTGGGTGATGGGCGAGGGACCGAACTGCACGTCCGCGTCGGTGTAGTCGAGGCTCTTGGCGATGGCCGCCGCACTCGCGCGAAGCGTGTTGAAGGTGTGGAAGCAGCCCTTCGGCCGCGAGGTGGTGCCGGAGGTGTAGACGATGAGAAACCCGTCGTCCGGGGAACTGTCCGGGCCGATCTCCGTCTCGAGATCGGCTACCTCTCCGGTGACTTCCAAGGCGGTCAGGGAGTCGGCGCCAGCGCCGCGGGCGACGATGACGTCGCGCACCGCTGGTGCGTCGGCGCGAAGTGACTCGAACATCGCTCGGTGCCCGAAACCGCGGAAGTCCTCACAGGTCACCACGGCGACCGCGCCCGAGTGCTGCAGCAGATAGCCGACCTCGTTGTCACGGTAGATCGGCATGATCGGCACGAGAATCGCGCCCAGACGCGAGAGCGCCGCCGCGACCAGGGGGAACTCGACCCAGTTGGGAAGCTGGACGGCGACTCTCTCCCCACGGCGGATCCCCAGTCGATGGAGACCTGCTGCGATCCTGACGGACCGTTCGGCGAACTCGGCGAACGTGACGCTCGCGCTCGAGTCGAAGACGAACGCCTTGTCGGAATGATCGGCCGCCCGCTCGGCGATCAGCTGGTTGAAGCTGGTCGGCTGCCAGAAGCCAGCCGTGTAGAAGTCGGAGATCTGCTGCTCGCTGTAGCGATCTCGCACACTTCGGAGCGCTGCGGTCATTCGAGGGCCTCCTCTATGTGTCTGTCGTCACACAAAGATTAGAATGGTATGACCATTTATTCAAGCGTCAGTTGACCATCTCTCGGCGAAACTCTCGTATCCGGGCGGGATCGGCGCCGTGACGGGTCAGCCATGCCTCGGCACCGCCCGCGTCATCGAGGTGGTCGAGGAGCTCGATCATCAGCTCCCGTCGCGGTTCGTGATCCTGGTCGGTCATGGCCGCGAGCATCTCGTCGTACGGGGGCGTGACGCTCAACCGAGCAATCACGGCGGCGATGCCGACGCGGGTCAGCTCGTAGTCGGCGACGATCTCGTCGCGCCCGACGCCGAGGAGAGAGAGAAGGATGGCCGCGACGACACCGGTTCGATCCTTGCCAGCCGCACAGTGGAACAGCGCGGGCTGCCCAGCACTGTCCATGAGCGTCACGACCGCTGCCACGACGGACTCCGGCCCCGTCTCCAGATACGACGGATAGCGCGCATGCCAGGAGTCCGCCCGGCTGGACACGATGGGGTGGCGAACGTACCGCACGCCGTACGCCGCCCAGGCAACACACTCCGCGGCGACCTCGCTCCCCCGCCGCAGGTCGACGACCGTACGCAGGCCCAGGGATCGGACTGCGGCCGGGCCGTCGCCACCCTCGGCGAACAACGGGTAGTCGCTGCGGTAGATCCGCCCCCGCCTCACGACCTTGCCCGAGGCGGACGGCAGACCGCCGAGATCACGGACGTTGTGCGATCCGGGCAGGGAGAGGACACGATCGCGGGACGAGGGGGTCAAGGCGCTCACGCCTCCATTCACGCCGACGCCGCCGGCGCCCACAACGCCGGGGCACGGGTCGACTGTGGGGATCGACAGTCGGCACCGTGCTCGCCGCGGCCCTGGCTGAGCGACCCGTCATACGGTGCAGGGGTGAGCACCCCCTCCCCGACCTTCGTGCAGGTGACAGAGATCCCGGCAATGCTGACCGGAACGGTGGCACCGGACTACATCGACGTCAACGGACACATGAACATCCGCCACTACCTGGAGTACGGCGCGGTCGCGGCCGACATGGTCTGTCGCGACGTGGGTATCGACGATGCCTACCGCGCCGGGCGGCGGATGGGTGTCTTCACCGTGGAGCACCACCTGCGCTACTTCAGCGAGATGCACGAGGGCGAGGAGTTCAGCGCACACACGCGGACCCTCGAACGCTCCGACAAGGCCGTCCACCTGATGACCTTCCTCCTCGACGCCAGCAACCGACGGGTCTCAAACACCCTGGAGATCCTGCTGATCCACGTCGGCATGGACACCCGACGCCCGACCCCGATGCCCCTCGACATCGCCGAAGGCTGGGATCGCCACATCAAGGAATCCGTCGGACTGGGGTGGGCGGCTCCAGTGTGTGGCGCCATGGGGATACGCCACTGACAAGGAACGAGTTCAGTGCGATTCGATGTGACGACACTGCGCGGTCCGCCGCGGACAGCAGCCCTGGAATCGGGTGGCGGTCTGCGACGCTTTCGAGAGCGTCAGTGGAGCACTCCTGACAATGTCGCGTTCGTCTGTTGGAAGGGTGCGTACGCCGATCAGCAGTTTTCACGGGTCAGGTCGTTCTCGTCGACTCGTCCCCGAGAACACTGGCGGCAAGATCCGAAAGAATGAACTGCGCACGCAGATCGGTCAACTCCCCCTCCCACGTCGCGCAGGCCGAGAGACCGCACACCGGCCCCCATTAGCCGCCAAGATTGACCGTGTGAGCCCTTCGCAAGGCACTCCACTGACCCACGACCAGGAGAAGACCACATTGATCTCCATCCCGATCCTCGTTGGCGGCAAAGCAGTCAGGGTCGCCGAATCAATTCGAATGGTGCCGCAGTGAGCGGCCGGCCGGCCGTGTTGATCACCGATGCTTCGCAACGCATCGGCGAGGCGACCGCGCGTCGCTTGGCAGCGGCCGGCAACGACCTGACAATCTCCGGACGCGACCCCGCACCGCTCTACGCCCTTGCTGCAGAACTCTCGGAGATCCATCCCGTCAGCGTCGCCGTGACTGCGGCTGACATGTTGCAGGAGGAGGACGTCACCGCCCTCGCCGCCGCACACCTCCGCTGGCACGAGCGGCTCGACGTCCTGGTACTCAACGCGGAGTTGAATGACATCGGGCCGATCTCGGACTATCCGGTGCGGCGGCTCGACAGGATGTTCACTGCCAACGTTCGTTCTGCGTATCTGCTGATTCAGGCTGTTCTGCCAGCACTCCTTGAAGCTGGCCAGACGACAGTCGGTGGCGGCAAGGTGATTGCCATCGCCTCACATAGTGAAGGCATCGGAGAGCCCCTCAACGCTGCCCATGGCGCCACCAAGTCAGCCCTCATCGCACTATGCACGACGCTTTGCGCGGAGCACTCTGCTGACGGAGTCATCGCAACTGCGGTCTACTCGGAGAATGTCGCGATCTCGAAGACGGAATCACTGCAGATCGCAGCAA
Source organism: Nocardioides sp. YJ-D4 (assembly GCF_054031495.1). Classification (NCBI taxonomy): domain Bacteria; kingdom Bacillati; phylum Actinomycetota; class Actinomycetes; order Propionibacteriales; family Nocardioidaceae; genus Nocardioides; species Nocardioides sp. YJ-D4. Next base: position 5,894,669 of record NZ_CM132932.1, on the reverse strand, counting down.
GCGAGACGCTCCCGGCCGCTGACGTTGCCGAAGTGGTTCTAGGCCTCACGCGACTCTCAAAGCGGACCGTTGTACCCAGCATCTCCCTCACCCTTCCTAGGCCACATCCCAGGCAGGCCTGAGCGCGACGTACCGATTCTTCCGAGTCCCTTGTCCGCGAGTCGGTCATCTGGTTTCCCCATTTACTTGGAAGTCATACTATTCCAATACTTAGACGTCAAAGCATTTCTTAGAGAGGAGTCCTGATGACCCAGCTACACAAGCCCAGGAACCCAGTCCGCCTGATCACGGCCAGCAGTCTGTTCGACGGACACGACGCCTCGATCAACATCATGCGGCGGATCTTCCAGAGCCAGGGTTGCGAGGTCATCCACCTCGGCCACAACAGGTCAGTCGGCGAGGTCGCGGATGCCGCGATCGAGGAGGACGTCAACGGCATTGCGGTCTCCTCCTATCAGGGTGGACACGTCGAGTACTTCGAATATCTCGTGAGCATGCTCCGCGAACGGGGAGCTGGTCACATCCAGGTGGTCGGTGGCGGCGGTGGCGTCATCGTGGCCGACGAGATCGCACGCCTGCGCCGTGCGGGTGTCACCATCTTCTCGCCCGAAGACGGTCAGCGCATGGGCCTCGCCGGCATGATCAACTCAGTCGTCAGTGCCCTCGATACCGACCTTTACGCTGCGCGAGGTTCCAGGGCCGACGGCGTCCTCGCCGGCGACAGCACGGAACTCGCCCGGGCGATCACCGGGGCCGAGCAAGGGCGCCTACCCGCCGAGATGCTCGATGCGCTACGGTCCGCGGGCCGAAACGTCCCCGTCGTCGGAATCACCGGGACCGGCGGATCAGGTAAGTCCTCGCTGACCGACGAGCTCGTGCGCCGCTTGCGTAGAGACCAGCAGGACAAGCTACGTCTGGCCGTGCTCGCTATCGATCCAAGTAGGCTGCGTGGCGGCGGGGCTCTGCTCGGGGACAGAATTCGTATGAACGCGATCGATGGCGACAGCGTCTTCTACCGCTCGCTGGCAACCAGAGGCTCCCACGAGCTGCCCGAGCATCTCGACGACGTACTGGCCGTCGTCAAGGCTGGCGGCTTCGACCTGGTGATCGTGGAGACTCCGGGCATCGGACAGGGAGACGCCGGAATCGTGCCGTTCGTCGACCTGGCGATGTATGTGATGACACCAGAGTTCGGCGCGGCGAGCCAGCTCGAGAAGATCGACATGCTCGATTTCGCCAACCTCGTGGCAATCAACAAGTTCGAACGACGTGGCGCGGAGGATGCGCTGCGAGACGTGGGCCGTCAACTGATCCGCAACCGAGAGGCGTTCGGGTCACAGCCTTCCGAGATGCCGGTCTTCGGCACGTCGGCGGCGACGTTCAACGACGACGGCGTCACTGCGCTCTACCAGGAGCTCGTCAGGTTGTTGCGCCCGCTCGGGGTGCCGTTCGAGGAGGGGCGAATCGCACCCGTATCCGTACGCCACTCGAGCGGTACGCGGCAGCCGGTGCCTGCTCAGCGGGTGCGCTATCTCGCCGAGATCGCCGACACTGTCCGCGACTATCACTCGGTGACGGAGACGTTGGTCGCCGCGGCTCGGCGAGTCGACCGGCTCGATCGCGTCCAGAAAGAGCTGAGTGACGACGCTGGCTCCAGCGCATTGGGAGAGCTGCTCACCAGTGCGCGTCGCGACGTCCCGCACGAGCTGAGCGAGCAGATCGGGCGCTGGCCCGACATTGTCGCCTCGTACTCAGGCGACGAACAGGCAGTCACTGTTCGCGACAAGGAGATCGTCACGAAGCTGACCAAGGAGTCGCTCTCGGGCACGAGAGTATCGAGGGTGGCGCTCCCGCCAGATGACGAGGTCGGGAGTCTTGTCCGCTTCTGGCGTAAGGAGAATCTCCCCGGCTTCTACCCGTTCACCGCAGGTGTATTCCCGTTCAAGCGGGACAACGAGGACCCGGCCCGAATGTTCGCCGGCGAGGGCGACCCGTTCCGCACCAACCGCCGCTTCAAACTGCTCTCCGAGGGCCAGCCCGCCACCCGGCTGAGCACCGCGTTCGACTCGGTGACGCTCTACGGCCGCGACCCGGGCGAACGCCCTGACATCTACGGCAAGGTCGGCACCTCCGGCGTCTCGGTCGCGACCCTGGACGACATGAGGGCGCTCTACGACGGCTTCGACCTGACCGCCCCGTCGACCAGTGTCTCGATGACCATCAACGGCCCCGCACCCACCGTGCTCGCCTTCTTCCTCAACACCGCAATCGACCAAGAGGTCGACAAGTTTCGCGCGAAGGAGGGCCGCGAACCCTCGAGCACAGAGAGAGACCAGCTGGCTGCGTACGCCGTCGCGACGGTGCGCGGCACGGTGCAGGCCGACATCCTCAAGGAGGACCAGGGCCAGAACACCTGCCTGTTCTCCACGGAGTTCTCGCTGCGCTGCATGGCCGACATCCAGGAGTGGTTCATCGAGCAGGGGGTGCGCAACTTCTACTCGGTCTCGATCTCCGGCTATCACATCGCCGAGGCCGGGGCGAACCCCATCTCCCAGCTCGCCTTCACGCTGGCCAACGGGTTCACCTACGTCGAGTCCTACCTCGCCCGCGGGATGTCGATCGACGACTTCGCGCCCAACCTGTCCTTCTTCTTCTCCAACGGCATGGACCCCGAATACTCCGTCATCGGCCGGGTCGCCCGCCGCATCTGGGCCGTCGCGATGAAAGAGAAGTACGGCGCGAGCGAGCGCAGTCAGAAGCTGAAGTACCACATCCAGACGAGCGGGCGGTCCCTGCACGCACAGGAGATGGACTTCAACGACATCCGCACCACCCTGCAGGCGCTGATCGCGATCTACGACAACGCCCAGTCGCTGCACACCAACGCCTATGACGAGGCCGTCACCACGCCGTCCACCGAATCGGTGCGCCGGGCCCTGGCGATCCAGCTGATCATCAACCGCGAGTGGGGCCTCGCGATGAATGAGAACCCGCTCCAGGGCTCCTTCATCATCGACGAGCTCACCGACCTCGTCGAGGAGGCCGTGCTCAAGGAGTTCGACCGGATCTCCGAGCGCGGCGGCGTGCTCGGCGCGATGGAGACCGGCTACCAGCGCGGCAAGATCCAGGACGAGTCGATGCTCTACGAGCACCGCAAGCACGACGGCACCCTGCCCATCATCGGGGTCAACACCTTTCTGCGACCGAACGCGGATGAGGTTGAACCCGCTTCGGTCGATCTTGCCCGAGCAACCGAGGCGGAGAAGTCCGGACAATTGCAGCGCGTCCAGGCGTTCCACGAGAAGCACCATGACGCGGCGGGTGCGGCCCTGGCACGTCTCAAGGATGCGGCCAGCTCCGGCGAGAACGTGTTCGCTGCCTTGATGGACACCGCCCGGGTCTGCTCACTCGGGCAGATCACTGATGCCTTCTTCGAGATCGGCGGCGCCTACCGGCGGAACGTGTAGAAGCGTGAAACGGGATGTACCGACACCGGCCCAAGCCGGTGTCGGTACATCCCGTCCGGCCGATCAGTCGCATTCGAGGGTGAACGCCGAGGACGCTGACCCCGCCCGGTGGGTACGGTGGTGTGCTAAGTACTCCAAAGGCTTAAGCGCTTCAAACGAGCCGACCGCGGACACCAGCCACTGGAGGTCGGCGCCCTGAGTGACGCATCGAATGCTTTCGCTCCCGACCGAGGGCCGAACATTCAGAGTTCGACGGCACCGCGTCCTCCCGACTCGGTGCCTTGCCGGGGTAGGTCACGAGTTAAACCGCTCCCGACACCACTCAGCAATCAGGAAGTCCACGGCCGATACTCGGTTGAACAACCTGGCTGGGCACATAACTGGTCAGGCGACGGACGACGGGTTTCCTGAGACCAAAGATTCGGCGTATGCGGTGGAGATCGACCCTCCGGTTCCATTCGCCTCAGCCTCACTCAGGGATCAACTCTCCTATCAGCGGCTCGATGCGTGAAGCGGCGACGCGCATCTTCACCACCAAGCGTTGATCGAGGTTGTCGCGCAGTCGCATGGTCGGCATCGCGACGACGAGAGCTCCTACCGCTGTGCCCGACTCGTTGCGCAGGCACACAGCAACCGCCGACAGGCCGATTTCGACCTCATCCACTGCAGTGGCATATCCCAGCTCGCGGATGGCCCGCATCGAACGGAGAAACTGCCGAAACTCCTCCGATGTCATCCGGTCGTCCTGCCGCGCACGATCGGACAGATAGAGGTCCTCCAGTTCCGACGTGTCCAACTCGGCAAGCAGTACCTTTCCCCCGACCGCAGCGCGCGCCGGTGGGACATGTCCTTGTCGGCTTCCTGCCCGAAGGGGCCGCGTGGATTCCTCGCTCGCCATCACCCTGGCCAGCGTTCCCGTGCGCACCACAATGTTGACGGTCTCCCCGGTTGCGTCCGCAAGTTCTCGCATCTCCTGCCGACAAGCATCGCGAAAGCCGCGCGCCCAGCGTGCCTCTGCAGGGGGAACGCCGATGGAGGGGCCGGCTCGGTAGCGGCGAGACGCGTCCTGGACGACGAAGCCGTGAAAGATCAGGGTCGCCAGCATACGGTGAGCCGTCGACTCGGCGACCCCGATCTCTGCGGCCGCGTCCTTGAGCCGCAACTCCCCCTGATCGCGGATCGAATTGAGCAGGATCAGCGCCTTGTGTACGGACTCGACCATGTAAGTCGGCCGCTCGTTGGGGCTCCTGCGAGGCGTCGGACCGTCCATCTGCTGATGCTGTCACACGTGAACGAGCCCCGGAGGGTCGTCATAGAATCGACCGAATCGGCGATTGAGCTCAGCCATCAAGTGCGTGCGCATGACGATGCCGTACCCCTCGCGGCCATCGAGAGTCCAACGCATCATAGACAAGTGGACCAATGCACTCGGCGCCGCGATCCATGGCGCCCCAACGTCGGCGTAGGCACGCAGGTGGTACTGGCGGCCGCCAGCGTCGGTCACTTGCATGTCAAGGCTGGTGCATAGGAAGCCGGTGGACTGTGAGGTCATGGTGAGCTCGTCAGTCAGGCCGTGGACCTCACCGTCGCGCAGGACGTAGCCATGGGAGAGCGTGTTGGCGGCACGTCCCTTACGATCCGGTTCCCACGGGCAGATCATGTGAAATGCGAGATCCTCACCGAAAGTCGCGGAGATCACGTGAACCTGCTTGCCAGCCTTCATCGGGTCGCGCGGCCCCCAACTGCGGTCCATGCGCTCGATGGAGTCCACGACGAACTCGCGCCCTCTCACCTTCACCGTGCCGGTTGCTCGGCCGGTCATATCGGCATGCCCGACGTTCGGAGGAGAATCGCCCGGGTCGATGTCTGCATGGATGTCGAGAGCCCGACCAGCCTGAGGACTGTGTTCCGGATTGTGGATGTCGAACGGCGGCATCAGGTTGGTCCAGTCGACGTGGATCTCAGTTCCGTCGTCGGCGACATAGTCGATCCGGAACTTCCATGGTGCATCCACGGACTGGATACGAAGGCCCAGCGGGGACTGGATATCACTGAACGAGTCGGGGGCCGGCAGATGCGGGTTCTCCGCGTAGTGCAATAGCTCCGCCCGGGTATCGGTAGGTACCCCGCAGACGATTACCTGGTTCCACATCACGCCGAGCCCAGGTCGGACGTTGGTGTACACGAACGCGAACAGGTGGGCTTCGGGGACCACGATGGGAAACATGATCGTCTCAACCCACAGATGGTCGGCATCGGGTGGTGCCTGATACTCGAAGTGCTCTGCACCCCAATCGACAGCCATCAGGCCCTCACCTCCATCGCGGGGCGGGTAGAGCGCTCACTCGCGAGCAGACCGGCGCCTCCCAGCGCCCAGCAGGACACGAGCGTCAGGCAAACCACCGCCGTGCCGTAGAGCGCGGGGATTGCCGGCCCCCACACCCCGGCGAGAGCAGCCGCGACGATCGGGGTCGGCCCGGCAAACAGCGTGGTAGCGAGCTGCCATCCCAAAGAGAGCCCGGTGTAGCGGGTGTCGGTGCGGAACAACTCGGTGAGCAACGGAACCGTGGCGGTGACGTTGGCCGCGATCAGTGGAGCGATGACGACCATCACCGCTGCCGACACCGCAACCGATCCCTGGGTCATGAGCTGGAACGACGGATAGAGGAGGATCGAGAGAGCAACAGACGAGCACATGATCTGGGGCACACGGCCGATCCGGTCTGTGAGCGTGGCCAGTGGCACGATGCTTGCTACGTACACGACCAGGCCGACTAGCGTGACCACCACTGCGTCGCCGGCATCGTAGCCGGAGAACTCCCGGAGCGCTGAGGGTAGATAGATGAAGTACAACGCCATCAAGACTGAGTTGGTGGCAGCGATACCCAGCCCGATCAGCACAGCCGTACGGTCGCGCTTGATCGTCGTGCGCAGCGGCGAGGACTGGATCTGATCCTGCTTCCCGAGCTTGCTGAACTCAGGCGTCTCTTCGAGCTTGAGTCGAATGTAGAGCCCGATCAGACCCAGCGGAAGAGCGACGAGCAACGGGACCCGCCATCCCCAGGACTCCATCGCGGCGGTGGGCACGAACCGTGCCATCGCCAACGAAAGCGTCGCACCTACCAGCATCGCAGCACCCACCATCATGGACACGAAACCGACGTAAAACCCGCGGCGGCCGCGAGGAGCGAACTCTGCAACGACCGAGGTGGCGCCGCCGTACTCACCTCCGGCGGAGATGCCCTGGAGCAGCCGGAGAACGGTGAGCAGAATCGGTGCTGCGATCCCGATCTGTGCATAGGTCGGAAGCAACCCGATTCCTGCGGTTGCCAGGGTCATGAGGAGGATGACCCCGGCCAGCACTGGCCTGCGACCGTGCTTGTCTCCTAGCGGCGCGAACACGATGGCACCGATCGGCCGCGCCAGGAAACTGACGGCGAAGGCGCCGAAGGTGAGCAGCAGACTGACGAACGAACTTCCCGTGGGGAAGAACTGAGCAGCGATATAAGACGCCACATAGCCGTAGATAACGAAGTCGTAGTACTCGACGAACGTGCCGACGGTGGCCGCGGCGATGGCGCGCCTTCGCTGTGTGCGATCGGCAAGTTGGGCAGCCGGTGTGTTCACTGATTTACCTCCTGGTGTGAAAGGTCACGTTGAGCGGTGACGCTCGGGTAAAGGAGCTCTTCGAGGGGCGGAACGCTGCTGGGGTCCGGGTCGAACCCCTGCGGGGCAAACCACGCGCGATGCAGCTGAATCAGGTCTTTGCTGTGGCGCAACGCCAGCCTGTGCACTTCGATCGAGTCGGAGCACGCCACCGCACGGCTGATGGCCTCAGCCAAGGTGTCAGTGGTGGCCACCAATGCAACCGGGGACGGGAAGCCGCTCAGCAGCTCGCGCGCCCGTTTCAGCGGTGGGTCAAGCAGCTCAACGGCCGTCGTGTCGACATGCGCACACTTCTGCAACGCATGGGCGAGATCGATGTTGATCCGCAACTGCTGTGACCGCCGAGCGTATTCGTGCGGCGCCCGGTCGGCGTAGAAGTCGAGGATGTTCGAAGCAACCGCGGTCTGCTCAACGGCAGTGCCGCTCCCCTCCGAGATGGATGGACCAACCACCTCCCGGAGCGAGCGGGACGCCGCCATCAGTGCGTTAGCTAGCTTGTCGGGCATCAGAGCACCTCCGTAAGGTCAAGGCGAAGCTGTTCGGCCATCACGCCAGCCACCGCTTCCAAACCAGTCAGAACAACGTCCTGATGCGAGCGCCGCAGCTTTGAGACGCGATAGGCCGAGCCAGTTGCGGTGACCACCGCCTGGTAACAGTTGAGAATGCGGTAGAAGCGCAGCCTGTCCGGATCGACGGTGAGGCCAGACACCGATTCGTAGCGATCAAAGAACTCATCGGTCGGCAACAAGCCCGCCACCAAGAACTCTCTGGTTCGCTCGTCACGGTGACCGAAGGCCGGCAACGAGGTCCAGGCCAGATCGCGGTGGCGGTCGCCTAGGTGGCTTCGCTCCCAGTCGAGGATTCCCGTAATCTCGGCCCGCTCCTCGTCGAACATGAAGTTCCCGCCGCGGTAATCGCCATGCACGAGACTGACGTGATCGAGCTCGGGAAGATTGCGGGTCAACCACGATGCGGCCACGTCCAGCAGCGGGAAGTGCTCACCACGGTCCTCCTCCCAGACACGGCGTGCACGATTGACCTGCCAAAGAGCGGTCTCCGTGCTTGCCAGCGCTGGAAGATCGTAGTGGGGCAGACCACGGCTGACATCGTGCGCGTGAATCCTCGCAAGGTTGTCGACGAAGGCAGCCGCGAGCCCGGCGCGCAATTGGGGCCCGTAGTTGATTCCGATCCCCGCGATTCGGCTGGTTGCGCGGGAAGGCTTCGGAGATCCAGGAATCCATGAATAGATGAGCGCCGGCTCCGGGAACCATTCGGCATGCTCGTCGACCCATCGCACCTCGGGTACCGGCACCACGACCCGCATGGCTTCCAGAGCGCTGAACTCACGCAACCTGCTCGTAGCGTTTAGCGACTCCTGAGGCTCCATCCGGAGTACGAGGCGCTCCGTCTGACGCTCAGCGATTCCGTCGTGGCCGAACGTTTCTAGAGTGAACCCGACTTGGATCTTGGACGCTCCCCCGGTGAGCCAGCGAGGGTCGCGGACGGTATACCCACCGTCCAGTTGCTGTTCGAGCAGCAGGTCCAACGATCGCAGCAGTCGCTCGAGGTCATAGCGGACAGATGTCTGCAGCTCCGAACGGCGCATCATCTTGCGAGTCAGAACCCGGTCATACTCGGACTCTGTGGGGAACGCCTCCTGAAGTCCGGCGACGACGGCTGTCGTCGGCCGGTCACGGTCGTGCTCGGTAAGCCATGGTTGTTCGAGGGATCGCTGAATGACGGCCACGGAACCTCCTACAGTTTGGTAAGACCAAAACCGTAAGTGTGACCTCCGTCATATCCCTAGAGGATTCTGCTAGGCGGAGGATGGCACGCTCATCGCTCTTTCAACGTCTGCAGCTCGACCTGCTCCAGATCGGCGCAACCTGATCCGCTGGAGCCGTTTGACGGTCAGGCTCAACTGGCGGCGATTCGGGAGGTGTCCATGCAAACTTCTCGAGGCTATGTCTGAGCCAATCGAGCGCAATGGCCCGGCCCCGGGCAGGGCTGAGCGCGGGTGCGACACCGAAACCCGATCGGGGATCTCATCAAACTATGTTCCGAGCTGATTGGCGCACGATGGGCTGTGGACGGACGGTCTCGGACTGCGGAGAATCACCCGGCACCCGCGCAATCCCTGTTGCTCTGCGTAGAGCCGACAGGGCCTGATGGCGGTCCGAGCGCTCAGATTCGGTTTGGGCACCGGGACCGAGCGGGAGGTCGCTGGTGATGTGGTAGCGCTCACGGTAGGCTGCAACGGTCGCCACGAAGGTCATCCAAGTACGACGAGCGGCAGGGGTGCCGGGCGGTTCTCCGAGGCGGCGAAGCCAGGGCGAGACGGCGAGCACCGCTGCCTCGGCGAGTTCGTTGGCGCGGGTCTCGATGACGTCCCTGCGTTGCTCCAGCGCTTCTCTCATCTCTGTGGCCATTGGACCTTGCGCGGCCGGGATCAACCCGACGATGAAGCCCGGGGCCGATCCGGCTGAGACCTGATGCGTGCCGGCAATGCCCGTCGCAAGACGAAGGCGATGGCGCAGGACGGCTCCAACGTCTTTTGCATCGTCCAGATCACGTCGGGCGACCAAACTCGAAAACAGCCGTTCTAGGTCGTAACCACCCGCTTCGGCTCGACGCAGGGCCGCGGACAGTGCGCCGAAGGAACTGCCAATGATGACCGCCTCAGACTGAGGCTCCGTGAGTTTGGAGCGTTGGATGAGGGCTTCCCAGCGTGGGCGCTGAGCTGCCGCGGCAATGGTGTCGTACTCGTCGGCAAGCTGGGCGATCGATGTCCACGTCTCCTGCTCAGCGATGATTGTTGCGTGAGCGGAGAGTTCCGCGCTGGAGTGCTTGAGCACGCCGAAAAGGACCCTCCGGGCGTCGACGTCGCCCCCTGTCGGCGGGCCGGCGTGAGCCTCATCAGGTTGGTCCAAGGCGACGTAGGCCTTGTTCGAGTCGCGTCCTCTGGTCATCGCGACGTACAGATGCTCGCGGGCAGCCTTCGGTGTGACCACGACGTGAGCGGAGTTGACGGTGAGGCCTTGGGCGCGGTGGGCGGTGATGGCGTAACCAAGGTCGACGTGTTCGGCGACGTAGCAGGGCGGAAGGACAAGCGTGTCGCGGCGGCGTCCGTCGCGGCGATGCACGACCATGCTTTCGTCCGACCGGACGGAGTCAACTTCCCAGAGGTCTCCATTGCGTACCCAGATTCCTGTCGGAGTGCGCAGTGAGCGGTCGTTACGACGAGTGATGATCTGGTCGCCGATGGATGCCTGGGCACCTCCGGAGACCGCTACCTGACGCGAGGCCGCTACAGCCCCTCGGAGAATGCGATCGGCGCGTGCGCGCATGTTAAGTGCATGGACTAGGTCAGTCGATTCTGCGATCAGAACGGTTGCGTACCCTTCCTCAAGGTCTCGCGTCCAGGCGGCGTAAGCCGAGTTGATCATCTCTACGGTCGTGCCGCCTTCGAGGCGGTCGTGGTAGGCGTAGGCGGCGATCGAACGCGCATGGCCGGCGCGGAGGTCAAGGGAGGCAGCCTTCTCCCATTCGTGGGTGAAGCGGTGGACCTCGGTGAGCTCGGGAACGTCAGGCCGAGCATGGGCCAGCATGCCGAACGCGCCACCGGTGCTGACCGCCTGGAGCTGTGCCCAGTCCCCCACCGCGAGCACCTTCGCATCGGCATCATCAGCGAGCCCCATGATCCGGTCGAGGGTGGCTGTATCGGCTAGAGATGCCTCATCGAGGATCACGAGCTGGCCGTGTCGAAACCCGACGTGGCCGAGGTCGAACTGGGTCAACCACATCGCGGTGTTCTCGCACGGAATCCCCAGATCGTTGGCCAGTACCGCGGCTGCGGCCGCCGAGGGAGCGAGACCGACGACGCTTTGGGGGCCGTGCTGTACCTCCCAAGCAGTCCGCAGCGCGTGCATCGCGGCGGTCTTCCCTGCCCCCGCCGGACCAACGAGTACATCAAGCCTCCGGCCCGAGGTAGCGATCGTGTCGAGCGCTCCGATCTGGGCGACTGTGAGCCGATGCCCATCATGTGGACGGCCCGCGACGTGCTCAACGATGGACGCGCGCACCCGTGGAGCGCTCCGGTCCTCCGCCATGGCGATCAGACGGTCTTCAGCAGCAAGGATTGATGCGGACGAGTACACGGAAGAGTACCGTGGACGGAAGACGCTGGTGCCGTCACCGCGTCGGAACTCCGGAGGACTTGGTGCGAGCTCGCCAGGCGTGAGCAGCACCGATGCTCGCTCAGCAGCAACAACGATCTGAGCGGTGATCCTTTCGCGGTCTCCCACAGTGGCGAACCGCCAGTGCATCGTCTGACGCGACGCCTCCGCCCACATGTTCCAATGACGCCAAGTCGCACGCTTCTGGCCCACGACAGCAACCACAGCGGCACCGATCTGGTCGATGACCTCGCCCGCGATGTCCAAGGCACGCACCACCAGGACGGCATCATCGGCCATCACGGCTCCGGTCCACGCGATTGGATCCGGGCCTATCACCCGGGCTGCGCGCCGGCGCCAGTCGAAGCTCAGGTCGGCGAGAGAACGGATCTCCTTCTCGGGACGGGTCGCCAAAGTCGCCTGGGCACGCAGCCGGATCATCATGGCATCCGATGGTGGGTGCCCGTGACTGTCGACGTACGCGCCGACTAGGTGTTCGGTTGCCCGGTCGATGTCTCGCGTCCTGCTGGAGAAGGCCTCGATCAGTTGCTGCGGCACACCGACGATCTCGGCATGCGGGTACATGTTCCTACCGCGCACATGCATCTCCCAGTTGACGCCCAACATCTCGGTCATCCGGTCGGCGAGTACCGCGTCGTAGTAGGCCGAAAGTGCGGTCACGGCCTCGTGTATCGGCCGACCATCCAGGCTGCGCCAGTGACCATCGAGGACGGCCTGAACCTTGTTGGAGATCACCACGTGCGTATGAAGCTGTGGGTCACCGGCTCGAGAGTCCCAATGGTCGAAGGCTGCGGCCGCGACTCCACGTACCGCGACCTGGGCCACCGCGCCGTCCACGGCACCCACGCCCGTCCTCGTGGCCGCAATCTCCCGTTCTAGGAACGCGATGACATCGGCGATCGCCGTGTGGTGTGCCACGACGATCCCCTCCTGAATGTCGGCATCAGCGAGCCCCCACAGAACAGATACCGACTTCGGCACGCTGAACGTGAGGTCGTATCCAGCCACCGGCCGACGGCCGCCTGCTGCAATCTCCTCGACTTCGATCCGCGCCGTCTCGACCGCTCGTTCGGCAGCGCTTAGTCCGGAGTCGAGATCCTTGACTCGTTGCGCAACCCTTTCTTCGGTCGACCGGTAATCGGGGTACGCCCGTCCTAGCCTTTCGCCCGTCACTGGGTCCCTCCCGATGCCAATGAGCAGAGCGAGTTGCGCCTCGGTCACTTGAGCGCCCGGAACGATCTGACCGTCGCCGAATGCACAGAGACTCGACCCAAGCCAGCTACCGGGCGGCGTGCCCTTCTCCGCGTAATAACGGGTTAGAGGCGTCGAGAGTGAACGGTCACCGTCCGCAGCGACCACGCTGCGAAGCAGATACTTGTATCCATCGCCTGCGGACATCACTCTCATCGACACGGACACAGCACTTACCTCCCGAATGCGAGGTGCGCACCGCTGCCCCGCCTCCTCAATCTGCAAGTGTGTGACGCGTTCCGGTGTTTACGCAGGACCGGTCGCCTTCACGAACGCGTCATGGACGCCTGCCAGTCATGCCGGTCCTTGCCAAGGATGTGGGATCGATGGGTAAGTGGGTGCGGGTCGGTCGGCCTTATAGAGCCCTCGGTTTGAAGGCTGGGCCAGTCTGGCCAGGAGTGCAGTGACGAGAGTTCCTGCCGCTCGAGCTTGCCGGGCATCTACATGGCCATCAGCATTTGGCTCCAAGCTGCCCTCGTCACGGACTGCCGGAGATCGGCCAGTCATCCTAAGCGGGGAGGCCGGCGGCCTGGACGACTTCCGCAGGAGATTAGTGCGGCGCAGCGGCGGCTACAGTCCTCGTTCCTTACTCCGCGAGGTTGGCGGCCGCGTACCTATCCGGTGCGTCGATGACCGCGGACGACATCAATCTCAAGAATTTATTCGTAGGTTTCTTGTCTCGGCAACAATCGCGCGCCTGCACGACCGGAGTGTCGTGTCGACCGCATGTGAGAGAAGAATGCACCCCATGCATCGATCATGCGTGGATCCACCGCTTGACCTGCGAAAACTGGTTGCACCCCTCACGCGTGCATCACAACTGTCTACGGCGGAAAGTGTTCCACGTACATCCGCCCTGACAGGGACTGCAAGCAGAGCGAGGTGCAATCCCGCTGAGCCCGTCGGGACCCGGGGGGCGCCATGTTTCCCGTTGCGTAAAGAGTCTCAGTAGTGCCTAATGGACGGAGCGCCTGAGCCATCGACCTGCGGCTCACACTCTCGGCGCTGGACCTCGAAGGGCCACCAATCAGCTCGCCGAGGAAGGCATTCCACTGTGATCTGTCCCCGTCGATTTCTCGTGATCGCGACAGGCGTTCTGGCGCTTGCCGCTGGTACTTCGTGCGCCGGTGAAGGCCCGAGCGGTTCACCGAAGACGCCGTCGGCACCGGCGACGAGCAGCCCGGAATCGGCACAGGCTTCCGACACCGAGGCCGCCTCGAACGCCGCGACCAAGACCGTGCGCAGCTACTTCGCTGTCCTCGACGATCTCCGCCAGGGCGACAGGAAACCGTTAGGCGGTCTGCAGAGTGTCGCCACGAGCAGCCAGTTGACTGCGCAGAAGCGACTGCTCGAGAACGAGCGCTCAAAGAAGCTCCGTCAGGTCGGAGACACCGAACTCCCCGACCTCAAGGTCGAGTCGGTGAACCTGGACAACTCGGACCCTGGGGCCGGCAAAGTCCCGACCGTCGTGGTCGATGTCTGCTGGGACGTCAGCGACGCCGACCTCCTCGACGCATCCGGGGAGTCGGTCGTGAGTCCGGATCGAGTCGACGTCGGCTGGACGCGCTACACAGTCGCGAACTACGAGTACCAGAGCGACCCGTTGACGGGTTGGCGGGTCGCCTCGGGGAAGGACCTCGCGCAACCGCCATGCGATGCCTGATCCGAGCACTCATCCTGGTCTGCGTCATCGCAGGCCTAGGGGTGCTCGGCCCGGGACCGGCGAACGCCGATACCAAGTGTCAGCAGACCGATCCGTTGACTGGGGAGTGCACGTTGACGATCGAAGTCCCAGGTGGAGGCGGCGGGAGCGACACGGGCAAGCCTGCCGGGGACGATGGCCCGAAGGACACCGGCAAGGGCGCCTCGTGCTACTTCGATCCCTCCAAGCAAGGAGTGCCGGGCCAGGCCGGTCCGGTCCCGTGCCAGAGCCCCTACGGCTACTGGTCGAACGGCAACAACTGTTACATCGAGCCGGCGAAGCCACCTCCCCCGGCCGGCGACCCGGCATGGAAAGGACACGAGCCTGACGACGGAGCCGTCTACAACTGCTACCAGCCTCAGACCTCACTGCTCACGCTCATCTGGTCTCCAGCGCCACCCGAAGGAGCAGCTGCCGGCCCGTCGCCTCGCGAGGTAGCTGAGATGGCAGTCGAGAAGCTCGACCTCTCGGCCATCCAGATCGGTATCACGCCGGAGCCGGGGCCTGACCGGGTCGGGCTGGTCGGCATGCCGGTATGGATGTGGGCGAAGAAGCCCAACAGCAACACGTACGGACCGGCCACTGCGTCGGCATCAGCAGGTGGAATCACGGTGACTGCAACGGCGCGGGTGCACGAGATCACCTGGGACATGGGTGATGGCACCACCGTTGAGTGCCGCAGTGCGGGAACGCCGTACGAGGCGTCCTTCGGGAAGAAGGCGTCGCCCGACTGTGGCCACGTCTACAGGTTGTCGTCTGCCAGAGAGCCCAACGGGACGTATTCCGTGACGGCTACCTCGGCGTGGGTGATCACCTGGCAAGGGGCAGGACAGGCCGGGACGATCCGGCTGGACGGACTAAGCCGCTCCGTCGACATCGCGGTCGGGGAAGCGCAGGTGCTCGTGAAGTAGCGGGCACTCATGAGGCGGGGGTAGACACATGTCCAGAGCCACACCGGACGAAGACCGGGTCACCGGTGCTCCGCCCACGCCCCGACTCGTCCCGCCGCCCAAGCTTCGGCGCCGGCCCGTTCACATTGTCGCCACGGTCGCGGCGATCCTGATGGGCGCGGCGATCGCGGCCTGGGGATGGTCGGCCACGACCACGAGCGACTCCGTGGTGGCTGCTCGCACCACGATCCCGCGCGGCAGCGTGATCACCGCCGACGAACTGACGACGGCGCAGATCTCCGGCGACAGTGCTCTTCAGGTCGTTCCGGGTGACAGTCTGAAAGACCTCGTCGGCAAGCGTGCGGCGCTTGATATCGCGGCCGGCGGGCTGCTTACTCCCGAGATGGCAACGGAGGACAACATGCCGCCGGCCGGGCAGTCCGTCGTAGGGATCGCCCTCACCCCGGCCCAGGTGCCGGCCGTCGACCTTCGCAACGGCGACAAGGTCCGCGTGATCGCGACGACCGGCGAGGGTGGCGAGGTCGCATCTGGCACTCCGCTGGCCACAAGCGCTGAGATCCTCGGGGCGAGCACCGACGAGGTCTCGGGCAACACCGTCGTCAACCTGCTGGTCCCATACGCCGATGCGCCCGTGCTCGCCGATCGCGCGAGCACCGGGAATGTCGCTCTGGTCATCGATCCCCTGGAGCGGTGATGGTGGTCATCGCGCTCGCTTCTGCGTCCGGCTCCCCCGGCGTCTCAACGACAACGCTCGGCCTCGCGATGGCGTGGCCTCGCCCGGTACTCGTCGTCGAGGCCGACCCGACGGGCGGCTCTGCGATCATGGCCGGCTACCTCCGTGGGCACACCCAACCAGGGGCCGACCTGGTCGACCTGATGATGTCGCCGCTCGGAGTCGCCCAGGCGCTCCCCCACGTCACCGCGTCCCTTCCAGGAACAACCGTCTCGTACGTCGCAGGGACCCGCACCCACGTCCAGGCCTCCGCCCTGCGGGACCACTGGACTGGTCTTGCCGAAGCACTCGCCGACCTCGACGCGAACGGACAGGACGTCATCATCGACGCCGGCCGGCTAGGTCTGACTGGGTCACCCGAGCCATTGCTCGGCGCAGTCGATGTGACGCTCCTGGTGACGCGTACTAACCTCCCTGCCCTGGTTGCCGCCCGTTCGTGGGCCGAGTCGGTGGCCCAACCCGGCGTCGGGTGGCGGTGGCCAGGCATCCTGATCGTCGGCGAAGGAATGCCCTACACCTCGCGCGAGGTGTCCCGGCTCCTTGGCCTGCCTGTGGTGGCCGAGGTGGCGGACGACCCGGCGGGGGCGGCTGCCTTCCACCGCGGAGCTGCGCGACCGCGCCGATTCGAGACCGGTGCGTACGCCCGGTCCCTCCGTGCCGCTGCTGAGGAGATCCAGGCCGAGGTCGGCCGGTCGCAGGCGCAGGTTGCGAAGGTGGTGGCGCAATGACCGAGCAATGGGAGCCGTACCGTCCCGACGTCACCAGCCTGCCGTTGTTCGCAACGGGGCTGCGGCCCGTCGATGACCTGCCCACCTCTCTGAAGGTACACCTCCCCGCCACTCCCCCAGGTATCAATGGGCAACCGACCCCGGCGTCGAAGGACCTGGACTGGGCCGTTGTTTCCTCTCTGCGGTCACAAGCATCCGAACAGCTCTCCCAGGCAGTCGCGGCCGAGTCGCAGCCCTTGGACCGACGCACCCAGGAGGAGCTCGGACGATCGATCGTGCTCGAACTGATCGAGACAGCGGCTGCAGAGGCGGTCAACGATGGTGATTCGTCCTGGACTCTCATCCGCCAGCAGGACGTGGCACGTGCTGTGTTCGACTCGCTCTTCCGCCTCGGCCGGCTCCAGCCCCTCGTCGATGACGACCGCGTGGAGAACATCATCATCTGCGGATACGACAACGTCACCCTCGACCTCGTCGACGGGTCACAAGTTCCCGGCCCATCTGTCGCTGACTCCGACCAGGAGCTCATCGACTTCCTCGTCTTCCTGGCCTCACGCAGCGAGGTCAACGCGCGTGGCTTCTCCGAAGCCCAGCCGAAGCTTCACCTGCGCCTCGACGACGGATCCCGGCTCGCCGCCGCGGCCTGGGTCATGCCTCGCCCTTCCGTGGTGATCCGGCGACACCGACTCATGGAGGTGACCCTCGAGGACCTCGTGCGCCGCGACATGCTCACTCCCATAGCCGCCTCGTTCCTCCAGGCAGCCGTCCGCGCTCGGAAGTCGATCGTCGTCTCCGGAGCGCAAGGGGCAGGTAAGACCACCCTGGTCCGTGCGCTCTGTGCCGAGATCGACCCAGCCGAGGCGATCGGGACCTTCGAGACCGAATACGAACTGCACCTTCACCAGCTGCCTGACCGGCATCGGATTGTGCACCCCTGGGAAGCACGACCCGGGTCCGGCGAACGTGGGCCCGACGGCCGGCAGGCGGGTGAGTTCACTCTCGATGAAGCATTGGTCGACTCCTTCCGATTCAACCTCTCGAGGCAGATCGTCGGTGAGGTCCGCGGCAAGGAGATCTGGGCGATGATCAAGGCAATGGAGTCCGGCACCGGCTCGATCTCCACCACCCACGCCTCGGATGCCGTCGCAGCCGTGCGCAAGCTCGTCACCTGCGCCATGGAGGCCGGCGCCCACGTCACCCAGGAGCTCGCCACCTCGAAGCTCGCGGCAACCGTCGACCTGATCGTCCACCTCTCTCTGCACAGCGAAACCACCGACACCGGCTCCCAGCGCACGCGAAAGGTCGCCGAGATCATCGCCTTGACACCCGGCGAGCGGGAGAACGGCTACGCGACCACGCACGTGTTCACGCCCGATCGAGACGGGACCGCCATCCCGTCCGTGCTTCCCGACGAGTACAGGACCCTCGTCAGGCACGGATTCGATGTGGGTGGCTACCTCGCAGCGCAGCGGCCAGGAGAACGATCATGACGATCCAGCTCATGATCGCTGCGCTCAGCGGCGGGCTCGTCGCTGGTGGACTCGCCAAGCTGATCCCAGAGCTGCGCGGCGTCGAAGTCACCGATCGCCCGCGCCGACGTCACTTTCGAGTCCCGGCCATGTCGCGGCGTACGCGATTCCTTGCCCTCACAGGACTCGGGCTCGGACTCATCGGGGGGCTGGTGACCGGCTGGCCACTCGCCATGGTCATCGCACCGGCCGCGGCGGTGGGCCTCCCCTACCTTCTCTCCGCACCCGATGCCAAGGAGCGAATCGAACGCCTCGAAGCACTGGAGGAGTGGACCCGGTCGCTCTCCGGCGTGCTTACCGTCGGTATCGGTCTGGAACAGGCGCTGATCACCACGCTCCGCTCAACCCCGGAACCGATCTCCGACGAGGTCGCTCTCTTGGTCGCCCGGCTCCGGGCACGCTGGTCGACCGAGGACGCCATCCGCGCATTCGCCGACGACCTCGACGATGCCACCGGCGACCTGGTCGCAGGCAACCTCATCCTCGCCGCACGACGCCGGGGCGCCGGCCTGGCCAACGTGCTCGACGGCCTGGCCGAGTCGGTCGCGGCCGACGTACGCGCCCGGCGCCAGGTCGAAGCAGACCGCGCGAAACCACGCGCAACCGCTCGTTGGGTCACCATCATCAGTGCCGTCGTGCTGGTCGTGCTCGGGCTCACCGGCTCCTACATAGCGCCGTACGGAAGCCCGCTCGGGCAAGTGATTCTCGCCGTGCTTCTGACGGCGTACGTCGCCACCCTGCTGTGGATGCGCCGCATGGCCGAGGGACACAGGCTCCCGCGCATCATCGGCGCCTCCGAGAAAAGCTCTCCGCCGGCGGAACCCGCGATGCTCCGGCCGGTCCCGGGAGGCCAGTCGTGACGACCCTCATGCTCATGATGCTTGCCGGCGGACTGATGGGGTTCGGGGCTGCGATGCTTGTCATCTGGTTCATCCCGGCCGAGCCCGACCTGGCAGATGCGGTGAGGCGTCTCGCGCCCGCGCAGCGCCGAGAGCCCGACACGGGCGTTGGCACCCGATCAGGCAAGGAACGCCTAGGCGTCTGGGCGATGCGTACGCTCCCGGTCGGCGTCTGGGCACGTACCCCGACGCGTGAGCTCGCCCTCCTGCGAGTACCTCTAGCCCGGTTCTACGGAGACAAGATCGTCTACGCCGCGCTGGGCTTCGTCATCCCGATCGGGCTCGCGGCCTTCCTCGCGCTGCTCGGACTCGGGCTGCCGTTCCCGATACCGGTCATCGCCTGCATCGCCCTGGCCATCGTGATGTTCTTCGTGCCCAACTACAACGCGATCGACGACGCCAAGAAGGCGCGCCTCGAGTTCAACCGCGCGCTCGGGGCATACATCGACCTCGTCGCTCTCGAACGGACCAACGGGGCCGGCGTACGCCAGGCCATGGAAACTGCCGCCGGCGTCGGGGACTCCTGGGTCTTCACACGCATCGCCGAAGAGCTCAACCGATCCCGCTGGTCCGGACTACCGCCCTGGGACGCACTGCACACCTTGGCAACGGAGCTCGGCCTGCCCGACCTCGACGACTTCGCCGACATCATGCGCCTCTCCGGCGAGGAAGGAACCGCCACGTACGCCACCCTCCGCGCCCGCTCAGCGGCGATGCGCACCGCGATGCTGAACGACGAACTGACCGAAGCCAACGCCATCGGCGAACGCATGTCCATCCCGGGCTCCCTGCTCGGGGTGATCTTCATGGCGATCTTGCTCGCCCCATCGCTCCTCCGGATGATCCCCGGCTGAAAGGACAACCACCTCATGCTCCGCATCTACACGACCTTCACCGTCGCTTGGTTCGCACTCGGCGAGCGGCTGCTCCGCCCGCCCGGCCGCAGGGACGAGCGCGGCTCGGTCACCGTCGAGAACGTCCTCTGGGCCGTCGCCGTGATCGCGATCGTGGCCATCGTGGTCGCCGCGATCCGCGCCTATGTCACAAGCGAGTCAGGCAAGCTCAGGTAGGCCGCGATGTCGAGGCGAGGACCAGCGCGAGACGAGCGCGGTGCGGTGTCGATCGAGATGGTCGTACTGTTGCCGGCGCTCTTCGTCGTGATGTTCCTCGGTATGCAGGCCGCCCTCTACTACCACGCGCGCACGATCGCCATCGCGGCTGCGCAGGAAGGAGCTCGAGCTGCCGGCGCCACCGGAGCGACGTCCGGTGACGGCACCGCAGCGGCGTACGCCTACCTCGCTGACGCCGGTGACTCCCTCGAGTCCTCCAAGGCATCGACCGAGCGAACTGCGACGACGGCAACGGTCACCGTCCGCGGTCACGCTCTGTCGGTGATCCCTGGTTGGCGACCGGTCATCCAGCAACGCGCACGCGCCGAGGTCGAGCGCCTGACCGCACCGGTTGAGACACGATGACCACTCGAACGCGCGACGAGCGCGGTTCCGCGGCGATCGAAGCGGCGATCGGACTTCCTGCCTTCATCCTCTTCGTCGGGCTGATCATTGCCGGCGGACGCCTTGCCCTCGCCGACCAGGCGCTGCAGTCGGCTGCTGCTGACGCCGCACGAGCCGCGTCGATCGCTCGAAGCGCCAGCGAAGCGGACACCTCGGCAGGACGCGAAGCGGCGGCCAGCCTGAACAACCAGAAGCTCGACTGCCGCAGCATCCAGGTCGTCGTCGACACCAGCGGGTTCCACGTCCCAACCGGGCAGCCAGCCGACGTCACCGTCACCCTGTCCTGCCGCGTCGACCTGGCCGATCTCTCGGTCCCCGGCGTGCCCGGAAGCCGCCTGATACGGGCATCGATGACCAGCCCGATCGACACCTGGCGCGAAAGGGGCCTCCCATGAGAACGCCCTCGCCTCGCCACGACGAACGCGGCTCAGTAACCGTCTGGATGGTTACCGCAGCGTTCGCGATGAGCATCCTTGTCGGCCTCGCTGTCGATCTCGGCGGCCAGGCGCACGCCCAGCAACGAACTCACGACCTCGCCGCCCAAGCCGCACGAACCGGCGCCGAGGAAGTCCTGGCTGCACCCGCGATCGAGGGCAGGTATGCCGCCATCGACACCGCTGCGGCCGGACGAGCAGCACACGCGTACCTGGCTCGGGCAGGAGTCACCGGGACGGTGCGAGTCCGTGGCAACCACATTCAGGTGCGAGCCACGGACAGCTACAGCACTCGGTTCCTCGGCATCATCGGTATCCACTCCGTGCGGGTCCACGGAGACGCCGAAGCCGAGCTCGTGCGCAGCCTCGACGGGGTGGAGCGATGATCGCGATGCGAGTCCGCGGCCTTATTGCCTGCCTCGCCATCCTGGTTCTCCTCGTAGGTGCACCCGTCGCAATGCTCCGCCTCGGCGCTATCCCGAACCTTGATGGCTTCGCGTGGCGTGACCTCCTTCGCCAAGACAATGGCACTCTTGCGCTCCAGGTCATCACGGCCGCCGCTTGGGTCGCCTGGGCCTGGTTCACCACCGCCATCCTGCTCGAGGTAGCGGCCCAGCTTCGCGGACTCCGAACCCCACGCTTCCCCGTCCTTCCCCAAGCGACCGCCGGGCGGCTCGTCGGAGCGGCTATCGCCCTGTTCATCGCGGTACCCATCGCTGCGCCCGCCTCGACACCTGCACCCGCCGCGGCCGCACCGCCACCACCCGAGCCGCAACGGCCGACTCCGGCAGTGGCGCCGGTCGAGGCCGCCCCTGCCAGGTCGACAAGCCATTCGGCCGACCGGACCCCGACCATCACGTACACGGTGACGCGGGGCGACAGCTTGTGGCGGATCGCCGAGAGGCATCTAGGGTCCGGCACTCGATTCACCGAGATCATCGACCTCAACCCAGAGTCCCTGAGCGGAGACGCGGACTTCCTCCCGATCGGGCTGGTGCTGCGCCTCCCCGCGCCGCCGACCGCGGACAAAGACGAGGACAACGAGGCGTACGTCGTGCGCCCAGGCGACACCCTCGCCGACATCGCCGAGAAGGAACTGCATGACGAAGACCGCTACGGTGACATCTTCGAGGCCTCGCGAACGACGATCCAGCCGGACGGAACTCAGCTCACCGATCCCGACATCATCCGCCCCGGCTGGACGCTCACCATCCCCGGCCCAGAATCACCGAAGGTAGGCCCCAGGCCGACAGCTCCGCCAGAGCAGGATGGCCGGCCTCAACACCCTGCGCCGCCCAGCGGACACCGGGATCCCGTGCCGATGACACCGGCACCAGCCCCAACGGTTGACGCTCCGGACACAACACCGGAGCGCCTTGAGGAGGAGTCTGGAGACGAGCCGGACTCCTCGCCGGCATGGCTTGTCCCTGGCCTCGTAGGTGCTGGGGCAGTCTTGGCCGGCGGCCTGATGCTGGTCCTACGCCGGCACCACCGATCGCGACGTCGCTACCGCCTTCCGGGTTATGAGATCACCCCGCCGCCAGCCGAGCTCCGTCCCATCGAGAAGACCATCCGCGCCGAAGGCACGAGCACGGCCGCGCTCATCGAACGTCTCGACGCCGTGCTGCACATGCTTCCTCGAGAGGAGCATCCCCGACTGGTCGCGGCCGAGCTCGGCGACAACCGGATCAGGCTTCACCTCGCTGAGCCAGTGACGCTCCCCCATCCGTGGACCGGCGGCCCAACTGTTTGGACTGCGCCCGCCGACGCCGAGTCTCCGGACGGCAGCCGCATTGCGCCGTATCCCCTCCTCGCCTCCATCGGTCAAACCGACGATGGCCACCTCTGGCTCCTTAACCTCGAGGAACTGGGCGTCATCAACTTGACCGGTCATCGCGAACACGCGGACGCGCTCGTACGTCACCTCGCGGCCGAGCTAACCGTCACCCCGTGGTCGATGCTCGTCCAGGTGGACACCCACGGCATCGCCGGCGAACTTGCACGCATCGATCCTGATCGCCTCCGCCACCATGAAGAGACCGACTTCCTCGCGGACATCACCGCAGAGCTGGACACTGGTGGACGGCTCCCGGGCTTCGATCCTGACCGCTACCGAGCCGTTCTCCTGGCCAAGGACTCGGTCGCTGGCCGTACCGTCCCCGAAGCGATCGCCACCGACGCCGAGCGCACCGGTGCCGCGGTGATCATCCTCGACGCGCTCCCCGACCTCGACGCCGCAGCAATCACCGTCACCCGCGACGGCCACCTCAGCGTGTCCCATCCAGCACTCCAAGACGTACGCATCCGCGCCGCGGGCCTCACATCAGACGAAGCCATAGCGTGCGCCGCGATCGTCGAGGTCACCCGCGAAGCCGAGAAGTGCCCCATGCCCAGGGCACAGTCCGCGACCCACGGCATGGAGGCATTCATCGACGCCGCCGGCGCTCTACGCCCGGAGTACGTATCCCAACGCCCGTCCTCGGATCTGGAGCCAGCCGGTCAGTCCTCGCTACTTCCCGAGCCGACCAAAACGTACGTCGCCCAGTGCGCGACCACCAGTGAGGACGTGCGGGAGTTGGCCCCCATCGTCGACGCCGCAGCTCGTGAAGCCGTCAGTGCTCTGGACCCAACCCTCGACCATGACATCGCCGAGTGGCACTCCCCCGAGTCTCGCCTGCCCAAGCTCACACTCCTCGGCCCCGTCCACCTACGTGCACACGGCTCGGTGCCACCTGCTCGTCGACCCTACTTCGCCGAACTTCTGGCGTACCTCGTGCTCCACCCCGACGGCGTACGCACGGCCGAGTACCTCGAAGCCATCGGCGTCAGCCGCAGCCGTCTCACGATCGATCTGGGGAAACTGCGCAATTGGCTAGGCAAGAACCCACGCACCGGCAAGAGCCACCTCCAAGACGCGCGCAGGACCCCCGCGTCCAAACGTCTCGGCTACCCCGCCTACCAAGCCGAAGACATCCTCGTTGACCTCGATCTCTTCCGCCGGCTCCGTGCCAGAGGCGAGTCACGTGGAGCTGACGGAATCACCGACCTTCACCAGGCCCTCCGCCTCATCACGGGTGAGCCTTTCACGCAGATGCGCGAACGCGGCTGGTCCTGGCTCCTCGACGGCCAGCGCCACGACCACATCGCAGTGTCGATGATCGTCGACACTGCACACCTCGTCGTCAACCGTGCCCTGGCAGAACATGCCTATGAGTCCGCCCGCGAAGCCGCTCAGATCGCGATGAGGGCCGCGCCGTACGACGACGTCCCCCGGCTCGACCATGCCCGTGTGCTGGCCGCGACCGGACACCAGGGCCTCGCCGAACAGCAGCTCGGCGAGGACATCTTCAACCGTGATGACGGAGATGGTCCAACCGAGCCCCCGCAGCGATCCAAGCGAGTGGCCGGGTAAGGCGGCCGACACCCCACGTTGGATCCTCGAGGTTGCCCAAAGATCGAGTCCAGCAACTGCCCGAGTCTTGCGGTCGCCGACCCACCAACGCGCACGTGGTGGGCCAGCGACCCGTTCATGAGGATCGGCACTCATTCGAAAGTCCCGATCAGTTCAGCCGCACGCGCGGCGGCCTCGTCGATGGCGGCTTGGTCTGCCAAACAGACTCGGAGGCAGGATGCAGCGACGATGGCCTCGATGGGCTCGTTGATCCGATGTCCGTTTGAACGCATGCCGATCACGACCTCGACCAACTGGAGGAGCAACGTGCCGAGGAGGTCTGCGTCTGGGGTCATCGCGACCTTCGGACGGACTGCCACCACTTGAGCCCCGAGTCGTGCGTACGCAGCCCGGAGCTCATCGCGGGCGGCCCCGAACGGCTTGAATGCCTCCTTGCGTTGCACCTCCGGCAGCCGGCTGAGGACGCCCGCGTTGCGTGGTGCGGTGGCAAGGGTGCGTACGTCGAGCACGACCAGCAGGTGCAGCAGCACCTCAGGTCCGGCGTCGGACTCGGCTCCGAGGATCTCGATCTTCTCGATTCTGTCGAGCGTGGGCCGGATCGAGCGTTGGAGCAGCTCGGCCAGGATCTCTTCCTTGCCTGAGGGGAAGTGGTAGTAGATCGAGGCCTGTCTGATCCCGACGGATTCGGCGATGTCCCGGGTCGAGGTCGCGGCGAAACCCCGGCCCACGAACAAGCCTGCGGAGACATCGAGGATCTCCTCGCGCGGTTCCATCCACGGCCGCCGTTCACCCGCCATCTGGGGCAGTACGCGTGGGCGACCCGCACGACGTGCGATCAGCTCACCGCGCTGGATCGTCGAACCCTCGGTGCTCCTCATCGGGCCGCCCCAGGACTCAGCCGATAGAGACCGTCGAGGACCGCCTGCAGCAGGTCCCTGTCTTCCACCGAGACCACGAAGCTCTCGGGCTCAGGGATGCAGGACTGCCCGACGATACGTCGTGGCAAGACCGCCGCTCGGTCCGAGATCTCCGCGTCAGCCCGGATGCGGCCGAGGTGGAGAGGCATCGCGTTGCTCATGTCTGCTGACGCTAGATACGTCGGTGCACCCGACGGAACGAAGTTGCTCAAGGTTGCTTGACCTCGGAACAACAGCCGTGCAAGCCTGGGAGCCCGTCGCAACCGATTCAGGGGGACTTCACATGAGTCACGACCCGGGCAACGATGACGACCTCACCGTCTCCTTCTACTGCAAAGACCCCAACTCACAGGGCGATCAGCTCTGTGAGACGTTCTACGAGACCGACCGCGGCTCCTGGATCGTCCAGGCCAAGATCCGTGGAACAGGGGTGCGGGACCAGCTGATCGGGCTCGCACCAGACGAGACGTTCGGTGAGATGTCTGGTCGCACCGTTGACGCCTTCGTCAAGAAATACGCCAAGGAGCGCTATGGAGTTGATCTCGGCTGAGCGCCGCGCCGAGCTTCTGTTCGGGCAGCCCGCCCAGGAGATCCGAAAGCTCGAAATCCACGACCACTACGGCGTAGACCAGGCCCTCTTCGACGCTTGGCGATCAGGCGACCACGAAACGGTCACGAAGACGATGGCGGCACACCGGAACGACAGCCGGCAGCGTGAAGCCAACGGCTTCGCATACCGACGGGTCAGGATCGTCTCCGAGCCCCTGTCTGAATACCAGCGGATGGCGATCGAGATCGCGAACCCCGACGAACAGCTTCGCTGGCTCCCGCGATCCAAGGTGTCGGCGTTGCCGTTGCCCGGAAACGATTGCCTGATCCGCAACGACCTGGTCCTGTTCATCCTCCTGGACGGTGCCAACCAACAGGCCGGCACCCAACTATCGACCGACCCCGCCGTGATCGAGTTCTGTAACGACGCGTTTGAGAAGGCGTGGTCGCTGGGGACTCCGAACGGCGACTACACGGCGCCCTGACAAGCATGTCTGGCGAGCGACCGTCCGAGTCGGCGAAACGAGCCTTTGGGACCCGCCTCAAGGAACTGCGGTTGGACGCCGGACTCAGCGGCGTCGACCTGGCGCACCGCTACGGCTGGAACAAGTCCAAGGTCTCGAAGATCGAGCACGGACTCCAGAGCCCCAGCGACGCCGACATCAGAGCCTGGGCCGATGCCTGCCAGGCAGGCGAGCAGATCGCGGAGCTGATCGCGCTCAGCCGTGAGGTTGAGCAGATGTGGACCGACTACAAGCGTTCACATCGAGCAGGCATGAAGAACATCCAACTCAAGCCGACAGATCTCTTCGCCAGCTCCAAACTCATCCGCGTCTACGAGTCGCTGTTCATCTCCGGCTTCCTGCAGACGCTGGACTACGCAAAGGCCCAGTTCACGATCCATGCCAACCTGCATGGACTCCCGTTGGAAGACGTGGACGAGGCCGCCGAGAACCGCATGGACCGCAAGCGGTTCCTGGGAACGGGCCAGCCGAGGTTCGCGTTCCTCATGGAGGCCTCGGCGCTGTACAACAACACCGGTGGCGCGGAGGTGATGAATCGCCAGCTCGACTACCTCCTGGAGGCAGATGGCCTCCCGTATGTCTCGATCGGCATCTTGCCGCCTGGGCGACAACGGACGCTGTACCCCGGCGAGGGGTTCTACCTGTTCGACGACTCGCTCGTCAGGCAGGAGTTCTGGTCCGGCGCCTTCAAGACCTCGCGGCCCGAGAACGTCGCCTATTTCGTACGTGTCTTCGACGCCCTCCGCGCACAGGCCGTGTTCGGCTCCGCGGCCCACCAGGTGATCAACGAAGCGCGCCGCCACCTTGAGTGAGCGGCCCTTCTCACTTTCCGCAGGAGCATGGGTCTGACCTGCGTTAACGCCGGTTGCTCCCCCGCACGAACACCGATCAGAACCACCAACTCGGCAAGGAACTAGGTAACCGCGCCGACAACAGTCGAGGGCATGAACGACTCGACGACGCACCCATCGCCCCGAGTGGCTACCGCGTTCCGCGATGCTGCTCGTCGCAACGATCTTCCGAGCGCTGCGACCACGCTCGCGCTCGCCGGCGTACCGGTCTTTCCCTGTGTCCGTGGCGACAAGCGGCCGCTGACAGCGCACGGGTTCCACTCCGCGACGAGCGACCCACGCCAGGTGCACCGGTGGTGGTCACGGATGCCAGAGGCGAACATCGGCATACCTACGGGGGCCGTGTCGGGGTTGGTCGTGGTCGACGTCGACGTACACCGCGGTGGAGACGGCTTCCGCAGCTTCTCTCGAGTTACCGAGATGGGCATCACCAGGAGTTGGGCGTGGATGGTGCGTACGCCGTCAGGTGGCATGCACGCATACTTCGCGGCTACCCCCGGGGTCGAACAGCCTTGCTGGTCGGTCCCGTCCAGGCACATCGACTTCCGGGGTGATGGCGGCTATATCGTCGCGCCGCCGTCAGCGGTCACGAGGTCGGACGGGAGCTCGCGGCCCTACTCGCTCACGAGCTTCGGACCTCACCCTGGGACCGTCGACTCGGTCGGGCTGAACCACACCCTCGCACCACCCAGACCGCCAGCCAACCGGAACGGCCCGCCGTTGGGGATGCCTGATGCGGAGGGCTCACCCGAGCGCCTCGCTGCTTGGGTGGCGCGTCGTCCTGAGGGCGGCCGCAACCGCGGACTTTTCTGGGCCGCCTGCGTGATGGCCGAGACCGGACACGACTTCGCACTGACCTCGCAAGTGCTTGGCGACGCCGCCCAGGCCGCAGGCCTCCCGGCCACCGAAGCGTCCCGAACGATCAAGTCGGCGTACAGAACCGCCAGCAGGCTCGGACCGAACAGCGACCCTGCGAGCCGCACGGGCCCTACGACGAAGAATGAAGGAGTAGCGATATGAGCACCGAACCTGCTCAGCAAGGGGACGAGCGCGACAGCGAGCCTGCACCGCTGGCGGTGCACCGCGACCCGTCCAGGCAACTCACGGAGTCGAGGCCGACGCAGATCTCCAAGAGTGGGGTCGCGTGGGTTCGTCCCAGCGATCTCCCCACGCTGCTCGGCGGACGATTGATCGGCCGGGGTCTGGATCTCAAGGCCGATCTCGTACGCCGCGCCAACCGCCGAGCTCAACCGCTGGCGCCGCGGCCGCGCACCAGCAGGACCGCAATCGCCGACACCCAACCACCCTCGATCACACACCGCACCGAAGGGATCTCGCTATGAGCCTGGACTTCACTACGCCCGGTGGCCTCCGGATGCTCCTCACGGAGCTGCATTACGCTGAACCCGGCGCTTGGCGACACGACCCCGATGCCGCGGCGCTGATGGAGTACGCGACCGAAAAGTACGGCAGTCTCG
Source organism: Nocardioides sp. YJ-D4 (assembly GCF_054031495.1). Taxonomy (NCBI): domain Bacteria; kingdom Bacillati; phylum Actinomycetota; class Actinomycetes; order Propionibacteriales; family Nocardioidaceae; genus Nocardioides; species Nocardioides sp. YJ-D4. The sequence goes on along the minus strand of NZ_CM132932.1, from coordinate 5,865,908 downwards.
CGACCAAGCACGGCCTTGAACCCGACGACGCCGCGTACGCAGCCTTCAACGTGCTCAGAACCGACGCCGTCCGCCATGCTCACGACCCCTGGGCGGCCACCACCCGAGCCGTGCAGGTCGCCCTCATCTACGACGAGCGCGCCAACGGACTGCTGTGCTCCACCCATCAGGCCCGTCGCGCCGAGATCTCCGCCCACCACGACGCCGAACGATTCGGCGACCACGAGACCTCGCTCCTCGACTACCACCCGGCTTTCCGGGTGCCGGCCGACCTCGACCACATCGACGAGGACGTCGAGGAACGGACAACGACGAGCGTTCATGACGCATTCGAGATGACCGTGGACCTCTTCACCGCCCTCGGCTGGCCCGAGCACGCCATCCGGCACGCGATCACCTACATCTCCTCGCGACTCATGGAGTCAGGCAACCGAGCCACGACCCATGAAGGACTCCGCAAGGACAAGCTCGCACTACGCGCACTCGACCTGACCCAGTCCAGCTGGTCGACCTTGCTCACCACCGTGCTCGGCAACCCTGGGCCCGACTACGAGCACACCCGGCATGGCCACGGTGTCTGGTACCGATTCCTCCTCGGCGAGACTCCGACCGACCTTATCGGCGAGGACGAACTGGTGCGCGCCGTCTCGACCACTGCCCCCACCGTGGATCCGCAAGCTCGCCTGGAGAAGGTCCTTGCCGATGTCTCCTGAAGCCCACACCGAGCGCGCTCTCGAGGCGATCACCGTCGGCGTACGCCACCGCCGAGACCTCGGCGATCTCGATGAGCTCGCCCACTCCATCAGCGAGATCGGCATGCTCCAACCGATCACCGTCACACCCGACGGCATCCTTGTCTGCGGCCATCGCCGCCTCGAGGCCGTACGCAGCCTCGGCTGGCGCACCATCAAGGTCTGGATCCGCTCCGGCATCTCCAACCGCCTTACCGAGCTCCTCGCCCAGCAGGACGAGAACAGCCTCCACAAGCCGCTCTCCCCCACCGAGCAAGCCGACCTCTACGCCGAGTTGAAGTCCCTTTACGCCGAGGACACCCAGCGCCGCCAAGAAGCCAGTCGCTTTGGCGGTGATGGAGAAGCCGTGAGCACCGGTGCGTCCTCGGGCGGAGACAACGGTTCCGGTGACTCACCGGAACCGCCGGCCAACACCCGCGAAGCCCGCTACCAGGCAGCCAAGACGGTCACCGGATCCGGCTCCTATCAACGGCTCGACCACATCAAGTTCCTCCAGGCCGTCGCGGCAGACTCGTTCCAACCGCCGACGGTGCGTGACTTGGCCACCGCCGAGCTTGCGGCCGTCGACGCCGGCGGCCCTGTCGAGCCCGCCTACCGAAAGGTCCAAGCAGCGATCGAGCTCGCCGCCCACCCAACCCCTGAAGGCGACAGCCTCGACCGTCTCGCGGCCGAGGCGCTCGAGCGGGTACAGCAGACCAAGGCACGGCGAGGCACTCGCACGTCACCGAAGCCGGTGGATGAGAGCGGGTCGCCAGATCTGAAACACCGCACGCTCCGCTCCTTCCTCCTCACGTGGGGGGAGCTCGAAGGCTGGTCGGCGCACTACGCCACGGATCGGCTGGCTCGCGATCTCTCTGACGCGGAGTACGCGCGGTTCGACAGCGTGATCGCGGAGTCCGTCGCCTTCCGCGATCGACTGAACGCTGCTCGCCAGGCACTCAACGAGACGGCCTGAGGAGTTCCCCCCAGGCCTCAGATCCGGGCTTGGATCACCGCATGAGTCCCGTCGGTGCGCCAACCCGGTTTGCGCGTCTCCAGGAGTCGGAGGCGATCCTCCGGGATCCCGACGGCCAGGTCGGACTTCAGTGTCCGCAATGCCACCAGAGGCGCCGGGAAGTGCTCGACAAGTTCGGCGAAGCTCGTGGTGGGTGCCCAGCGCCGGTCGCGGACAAGTCGGCGATAGTTGAGGTCGCCCTTGACGATCACGAGATGGGACCTGCTGAGTTCTGCAGCGAGGTCGTCGGGGGTGTCGTGGAAGGTCAGCGGGCTGCACCAGAAGGCATGGGCTTGGATCTCGATCCGCCCATCGGCGATGGCATCCCCGATGCGTACCGCCATGTCGGCCGCTGCACTGGGGCCGGTGCTGAGGTGGGTCAGGATCGTGAGCAGATCGTGGACGGTCGCGTCAGAGACGAAGTAGGGCTGCGGCTTCAGGTGCAGGACCACGCGTGCTGCCCGGCGTGTGGCCAAGAGACGGTCGATGAGGAGAAGGTCGGAGACGAGCTCGCGACCGGCGTTGTCTGCGATCAGGTCCACCCTCGACGCGTCGCGCTCGTCCAGATGAGCCCAGACCTCGCCTGAGTCGTCGACGACGAGCTCGTCGACCGGCGCGGCGTCAGTCGCTTGGGGCTTGGACAGCCGGAACCCGAGGTCGGCCCGGTTCCCCCACAACGAAGCGAGCAGGGCACTGCGCAGCCCATCCGCTTCGGGCGCAGCGACGACGTCCGCAACCTGGGCAAGGTCACGGACGAGCTCGGGCGAGTCGAGCTCAGCATCCTTCTGTGGCTTGAACGGGTCAACACCGGCCCAAGGACCCGCACCGAAGTATTCGGTGGCCTCCAGCAAGAGTCGGTAGAAGTACGATTCCGCCCACAGGAACGGGATCTCTAGCCACGAGCGACCGACGTACGGCGCTGCCCATTCCTCCCACGCGGCTCGGTCTGTGGAAAGCTCTGTGACAGGCGGCACGACATCCTGAATCACCTCGGCAAGCCGGTCGAGATTGCGCTGAACGGCCGGCGGATACGAGACGCTCGAACGCACGTTCGCGATCAGCTCAGGGTGTCGACGCGTCAGGACGCCGTGGCCGAAGGAGTCCGGCTCGAAGGAGTCGATCTCGTCGGCGGTTGCGTTCTCGCGGGTCCCCATGTCGGGTTCCTTCCGTGTCTGGGTCGAGGTTCTTCTCCGGAGTCTCACACCCAAGGAAACAGGATCCGCCTGCGCATGCGCGACGGCGCAGAGAGCACACCTCCCTGCAGACCACTCGGACTGCTAGGAGACTTCGATGCTCGCTCCCCACCTTCCCAAGATCGCCCACCACAAGACAGCGGTGGCGGTTGCCGTGGCCATCGCCGCGCTGTGCGGTGCGGGAACGGCGTTTGCGTTCATCGGCGATGGGACTGATGTCGAACCCCAGCCGCGGCGTCCGACTTCAGGAGATCATGCGGTCAGCTCGCCTCGTGGTGGCACCCTCGAGGACCAGGTCGCCAGGACCGCAGACCCCGACGCGTTCGCGATCTCCGTGGCACAGGTCTTGTTCGCCTGGGACACGACCGCGTCGGTGCCGCTGAACGAGTACGCCGGCCGTCTGCTCGCTGTCGCCGATCCCAGCGGCGAGGAGTCCGCCGGCCTGGCTACGGATCTGACGACGTATCTGCCGTCAGCCGAATCGTGGGAGGACCTCAAGACGTACGAGACCCGACAGTGGATCGACATCGACTCCTATGAGGTCCCTGCCGACTGGAAGAGCGCGGCAAGCGACAGCGGGTCCTCCGAGATTGCTCGCGGCACCACTGCCTACACGATCACCGGACTCCGCCGCCGCTCCGGCATCTGGCAGGGAGAGACCGCAAAGACGGTCGATGAGGTCTCCTTCACCATCTTCATGACCTGCAAGCCGACGTACGAGACCTGCCGCCTGCTTCGCCTCTCACAGCTCAACAACCCCTTGCAATGAGCGGGACAACAGATGCGCAGCGCGATCGTCGCCACCCTGCTCGTGGCCCTGCTTCTCTCCCCCGCTGCATGTCTCTCCAGCATCGCGGTGCTCGTTCGGGCAACAGCTCTTCCAGGCAGCACCTGCAGCGGTGGTCTCGAGATCGGCGACGTTCCCGATCGCCTCGCTACGCGCACGGCCGACGGCATCACCATCACCCTCGACCACACCCAGCTCACTCACGCCGCGACGATCGCCACTGTCGGCAGCCGAACCCCGGGCATCGGCCATGAGGGCGTACGAATCGCCCTCATGGCGGCCCTCACCGAGTCGAGTCTGCGAATGCTGGCCAACACCAGCGCATGGCCCGAATCCACCCGCTTCCCCAACGACGGCAACGGAGGCGACCACGACTCACTCGGCCTGTTCCAGATGCGGCCCCTCGCCGGCTGGGGCACCGTCGCCCAGCTCATGGATTCGACCTACCAGGCGCGCGCCTTCTTCGGCGGTAACAACGGCCCGAACCGTGGATCGCCGCGTGGACTGCTCGACATTCCCGGCTGGCAACAACTCCCACCAGGTGCTGCAGCCCAGGCGGTCGAGGTCTCCGCGTTCCCAGACCGGTACGCCCGCTTCGAGCCGGTCGCCGATGCGATCATCACAGCCCTCGCCCGCCGCAAGGACGATCAGCCGGCGAAGGCCGCTGAGACCAGCGCTGTCGTGTTCCCGCTCCCGAAGGGCACCTGGACCGCAACCAGTCCGTACGGCTGGCGCACCGACCCCGTCACCGGCGCCCGCTCGCAGCACACCGGCAACGACTACGCCGCACCGCTCGGCACCCCGGTCCTTGCCATCGGCGAGGGCACCGTGACTTACGCGGGCGCCCACCCCTCCGGCTACGGCCACCTCATCCTCGTCGACCACATCATCCGCGGCCGCAAGGTCACCTCCGGCTATGCCCATATGTACGGCAACGGCATCCACGTACGCGTCGGCGATCACGTCGCCGCCGGCCAGCACATCGCCGACGTCGGCTCCGACGGCAAGTCCACAGGACCTCACCTCCACTTCGAGATCCGACTCGACGACCGCTCGACCAACCCCACCGGCTGGCTCAACGGCTACAAAGGCCTTCCGGCCGCAGCCGCATCGGCGGGTGGATGCGGGGCAGTCGCGCCTGGACCTGCCAGCGCACCTGACTCCCATGTACTCCCATGAGAACCCCTTGACGACCGTGACGGTCGGTTCACTCCGAATCGACGTCTGGTACTGCGAGGATCGCCGCGACGACGACGGCGGAACGCGGCGCGCATACGGATACCGCATTGCCGACAACGACCCCGCCCACACTGCCTGCGAGCGCACCGACCTCGAGTCCGGAGTCGGATCCGACATCGACGTCCACGCAGCGCTGTCGACGCTGATCACCTTCATGACCGCCGCCGGCGAGGGATATCAGCACGCCATGACCAACCCGGGCTCCGACCCCGAGAGCATGCGCATGTTCCCCATCTGGGTGAACGAGGCGGCGTACTTGAACTCGGATGAACTGGCCATCCTCACGCTCGATTCCAACGACGTCACGATATCCCCGCCAACTGACACCGCGGGCGAACGAAGGCCTGTCCTACGGAGCACCCGGCTCGGAGGACTCGCCTAACCGTCTTCTCACCACCTGCCATGCGGTCATCAGCGATGAGATGATAGTGACACTCATCATGTCACTGTGGATAACTGTGTCATGAGTGTCGGTGCCCGCCGCTAGCGTTGTTCCAGCACGCAGCAATGGGGGGAACCACATTGATCGACTTCGACACCACCAGGCTTCCGTTCACGCTCACCGAATGGGCCGCGTTCATCGCCGCCATCGACAACGCGGCCCCGGAAGACGAATCGGACTGGATCGAGTTCAAGGCCAACCTCGACCTCCATGCCAGGACCGAGCGCCCGGTGCTGGCCAAAGCGATCGTCGCGTTCGCGAACCGCGAGGTCGCACGAGCGGCGCCACACCTTGGCGGGCACGCCGTGATCACCGTCGGGCTGGAGCCGGGTACGGTGATCGATGTTCGCATCGACCCTGCCGACCTGGCGAACTACCTCGAGCCCTACCTGGGCGACCCGGCGCCGCCGTGGTCGCCCCACTACGTCGACTACAAGGGCAAGCGCGTGCTGGTGGTCATCGTGGACGCGCCTCAGGCCGGTGATCCGATCTACTGCATCGCCAAGGCAGGGGGCGACCAGAAAAACGGAGTGCGGGCCGGCGATATATACGTACGCCATCACGGGAAGTCGGAGCTGCAGACGCCAGGCGACCTGCAGATGCTGACGGAGCGGATGCGGTCTCAGCTAGGACCCACGCTCGACCTCAATGTCTGCCCGGTGGTTGACGACGGTGTCCCTGTGGTCGACTTCCCTGCCACATGGCTGGATACCTGGATCTCTGCCGAGCGGCGCCGGCTCATGAAGCCACTCCTGCCCGAGCCCAAATCGACGCCCGATCGGTTCTCCACCCTCGGCAGGCTCGACTCCCTGTCGACGATGAGCCGTATGTCGAACTACCTGTCCGGCCTAGACATGACGAACCCGTTCGAGACGAAGCACGACGAGGACCGAACCGAGGAGGAGTACAAGGCCGAGGTCGCCCAGTACCTCGAGCGGTGCAAGAGCGCGCTCGCCCCGGTGATCGACGATCTCCGGAAGGCAGTGGCGCGACCGGTCGCGTTCAAGGCGCAGAATCTGACCGACGAGAACTTCCACCAGCTCGAGGTTCACCTGCACCTGGAGGGCGATGTCGAGGTCTTCGACGAGTCCCCGTACTTCAAAGGCCTGCACAAGTACGTGCCGGTGGAGGCAGCGCCACGGATGTGGGGCCCTTGGGTGGAGAACAAGCTGGTCCCGAACATTCCAGACATGGGTTACGCCAGGCACGAGATACCAGCCGGGGCGTTCTCCCAAGCCGGGGCGTTCCCCCAAGCAAGCCGTCGGCCGTATCCGCGGATCGTCAACGGCGGCAGCGCCGACATCACCTTTCCGCCCGTCGACCTTCGGCCCCACTCAGAATCGATGCTAGACACCGGTCTGCTCGTCGTTGCGGGTGATGACCTCGATGCCGATGTGACCTGCACCTGGTCGGCAACGGCGACGAATATCAAGGGTCGCACGACGGGATCGTTCACGATCCCGCTCTCACCGCTGCCGATCGATCTGGGGGCGTATCTCGAGTACGGATCACAGCTCAAGGTGAGCTAGGGGTCCGTGGCAGTCCTCGACTCGACACCAGACCGCCGAGACATCGGCGGGTGATGATCAGGCCGGTGCCTCGGGGCCCTGCCGGTCTAGGTGTCGGCGACGTCGAGCCGGCGGAGGATGTTGGCGAGAAGGATGACGGTGTCCGCAGCGATGCCGGCGTCGCGTCGCGTGGAGGTGTGGCGGTGCTTCACAGCCTCGGCGAACTCGGCCGTCTTGCGGACCAGGCCCCGCAGCTTCTCGTTCTCTGCACCCTCGAACTCGACCTCCACGTACCGTCCGATCCTCATATGAGTCCTGGGCACTGGAGGCACCTCTTCGCCCGGCCGAAGATGCCGGGCGGGGTCGTAGACCGTCGCGCTGAGGACTTCCATGAGAGCGATGCAGCGGCGGCCGACGTCGCTGTAATCGGCCGCGTTGGATGCGGACCGGAAGCGGACTCGGATGTCCTCGACAGCGTGATCCACAGCAGACCATCCGGTCTTGCCAGCCGGCGAGACCGGTTCCGCGGCCGCCGCGGCGAACCGCATGTCCTCGATCCGGTGGAGTTCCGCGAAGACGGGTTCGAAGAATCGTTCTAGGATCTCGCGGCGCGCCTGCCAACCGCCAGGCCCCGAGGCGTTCTGCTTGATCCAGTAGGTACGAAATCCATCGTAGTTACGCCACGGAAGATCCAGAGTGATGCCGTGTCGGGCGAGGACTGCGCGCAGCGTACGCAACGTGGCGGCGAGCTCCTCGTTGTCGAGCCGTTGGATCTCAGCCTTGGTGCCGTACTCCATCAGCTCACCGTGCACGAGCTGAGTGAGCGTGAGGGCAGTTTCAAGGTCGTCGTCGCCCGCGAGCGGCTGGGCACGCAGACGTTCGATCACATCGGTGCGCAGCTGGTCGACGTCGTTGAACCACTCGTCGCTCCGCGTCGGGGCGAACAGGTCATACAGATTCACAGGGTCCATCCTGGCGTCCCGGGGGCCGGGCCGCTCCTGATCGCCGCTGATCGCGCCCCTCCTGCCCCTGGTGCGGCGGAGCTGGCGCGGATTGTCAGTAGATGGCGATCGCGTCCAGCACCACGGCTGGACCAGTGATGTAGCCGTAGACGTCGTCCTCGGGCAGTTTGAGGCCCAAGTCGTTGCCGAGTTCTCGGACGATGTCATTGATGTTGAGCATCATGTGCCGCCGGATCAGGTACTCCCACCCGTGGAGCAACCAACGTTCGGCGGAGAGGAACCCTTCGTTGCCCTCGCTGATGAACTGAGTCACGCTTCCGAGCACCCGCAGATCGCCTTCGACCCTGTCGGCGGAGGCCGAGTCGACGAAGTGATCGGGCGCAACGCTGACGTAGACGCGCTGAGGAAGGTTGCTGCCGGTCAGCTCGACCAGGAGGGGTACCGGTACGAGGTGGTTCGACAAGTACGCATCCCTGAGCCCCTCCGCGACGCCAGGGAGATCGTCCAGGTTGAGATCCTCGATCGAAGTCATATCGAGGTCTGCACTTTCCATGGCCTGCCGAAGGATGAAGAACATCTTCCCGGCCAAGCTGGCGGCCGTGACCCGGGTGGTTCCCTCGACCTCGAGGAGGCTGTCCTTCGTCAGCACCGTGTCCGCGTCCGGGTTCGTCGTCACGTCCCCTTGGTGAACCAGCGCATCGATCACCTTGCTGGCGGTAGCCTTCTCACTGGGCTCCATCCGGTACGCCGACTGGAACTCGACATCCTGGCCAGCGTTGCCGCCGAGGCGGACTGGCCCGACGCCGACGCCGCCGGACGCCCCTCGTTTCGTGACCGTCTTCTCGACGATGTCGGCCTGCGTCGGAACCTGGATGCCGTGATACTCCGCCTGAGCCAGCAGTGACTCGCCATCGAGGTAGAGAGGGGATCGCAACGCCATAGCCGAATGCTCCCACGCGCCACCGACAGAACTGCCCAAGCGCGAAGTCGGTCAGACAGGTTTCTTACCTGCATCCCCTATGGGGCATCCGCTGAAGTCTGCGGCCACGGGGAAATGCGCGGCCCAGATCGACCAGGCCGGGGAACTCTCGCTGGTAGATCGCGGCGACCTGGTCGTTGGCGGCCGTCATGGCGAGCTACAACTGGTGCTGGTCGAGGTGCGCTCGGATCGGGCCCGAGACCTGCTGGCGCAGCGCGTGGCCTTGGCCGGCGCCGATGTTCTGAACGGCGTGGTCACTGCCGCGCCACCCGTCGCGGGTGGCGATGAACCCGAGGATGGCGTCGCGCTGCTGGCTCATGTAGTAGCGGCTGGCGGGTCGGTGCACCGACCAGAGCTGGACGAGCACCAGGAGCGGGAGCATGACGGCGCCGGCCACGGTCAGGAAGAGGCAGAAGAGCCGGCTGGCCAGCTGCCGGCGACGCGGAGGCGGCCGCCATGGAAGCGGTCTCGCTGATCGGAGCGTTCGATGAGCTCTGAAATCACCCGTGAGGTACGGCTCGAGGTCGCCTGCGACCTCGAGGACCTGGCCGGGGCCGACGGCCTCAGGCCCCACGATGTGGTCGCCGGGCCACCGCAGGGGTGGGCACGGTGGTTCGGCGACCGCAAACGACTGATCCCACTGCGAAGAAGACGGCCGGGCTGCGCCCGGAGCGACGTCACCAGCTGGTGCCAACAGCCCCACTCCCCCACCTGACGGTGGAATCCCGTGCTCCCGAGGCACCCACGATGACACGGCCGGAGAACCGGGCAAGGGCGGAACATGTCGCCTCCGGCGACCCTTGCCCGAACACTCCGGCCGCATGGGCGGCCTCTATCGGGAGCACGGGGTCCGAGTGGCCAACAGGGCCAGGAACGCCCCGGCTCGCGACCACGAGGTCACTGCCGGCAACCCAAGCGCCCGGTAGGGCCGCAACCAGTAAGGAGTGAAGAGATCATGCCGATCATCGTGTGCTTCGAAGGCCGGCTCGCGGCCGACCCCGAGCTGAACCAGACCCCCAACACCGGAACCTCTGTCGCGGAGGCTGTGGTGCTGATCAACCACGCGAAGAAGAACGGGGAGGAGTGGGTTGAGGGTGAGCCGACCCGGTTCTACCTCAAGGCGTGGAAGCGGCGAGCTGGGGCGCTCGGGTCGCTGGGCAAGGGCGCGAGCGTGGTCGTGGTCGGTCACGTAGAGACAGAGTCCTGGACCACCGACAAGGGAGATCGACGTTGGCGCGACACGGTCGTGGCCGACCACCTGGGCGAGACGGTCAAAGTTGCAGTGGCAGCCTGAACCGGAACAGTCACCTGAGAGCCGCACCTCCCCCAGGGGACCTGCGGCTCTCAAGCGATGAGGATGACCTGACCCTCAGGAGCTATTTCGCCTGCGTGAGTCCGCAGATGGTCGCGAATGGTCAAAGGTTGGTTTCCCGCTCAATAGGCTCAGGAGTTCAATTATCAAGAGAGCAGCAAGAGCCGCGAACCCTATCCCAGCAATAATGGCCGCGGGAGATACAACGGGTTCGTCAAATTCATAGAGAAACACCCCCAGATGGATGGCAGCCCCAACCCCGTATATGTACACCGTTCCCAGGCTGGCCTCAGAACTGGTTGAAATCATTCGCCATGCTTCAATCGCAGCGGAGACGAGAAGGAAGCTGACGACGACGAAGATCACGATCAGTTCGATGATTGATTCGGGCCAGCCGATCACGAGTGCCAACACAAGTGCGGTCCAGAGACGTCCTGCTAGCCCGAAGGACCTCAATAAGCGGTAGGTCCCGGTGTATGGCCATGGTTTTTCCATCATGCACGCACCGGCTTGGACTTCCACGAATATGCGAAGGTCGTCATCTTAAAGAGATACACGATCGCGTACTTTCCGTAGCGCCAGCGGAGCCAACGCTTCACATAGTAGATCGTAAATGGCTGTGTTGTCAGGTAATACTTGTACTTGAGGCGGGTCGACCAAACACCGTTATGGTATCCGTACTGGCGGTACTTTTTATGCTTCCATCGGAACCGAAATCCTAGCTTGACGGCTTCACCCAACCAGGTTCCATAGGTGTTACCGAAGTACCACTGGAGGAAGAGCGCGCTGAAGTCGCTGAACCAATTGTCGTTCAAGGCTTCAGTCCACGTCCTATAGTACTGCCTCCACCAGGACGAGTAGCCCTTTCCTAGGTATACGGACTGGGCGGTGATGAACATTCCAGATGGGTCGGTCTTGTTGATCGGGTCAGAGGGGTAAGAGTATGAGTTTTCAGTCCCGTTCAGGACGCCGTCTGGTGAAAGGAACGACCCGGTGGCGGGGTTGTAGAGGCGCGCCCCCATGAGGACGATGCCGGCAAGGGTGTCCCCACCTGCGGAGCGTTGCTGGGATCCGAGGTAGCCGTAGCGATCCGTGTTGCCCCCTGTGAGAGCACGGCCGAACTCGTCGGTCTCCGAGTACTGCGTAATTCCTGCAGTTACCGGGTCGCTCACGGACGCCACGGTGTCGCCGTGAAGGTTGGTGATCTGCCAGGTCGTGTCGGTCCCGATGACCGAGGCGATCATGCCCAGCCCGGGGACGGCGACGTTCCGTTGCGATGTCCAGGTCTGGCCTCCGTTGCTCGTGGTCGAGATGTTCGAGGGGCTGTCGCTGTCACCTGGGTACTCGTACAGTGTCCTGCTGGTCAGGGTGCCGTTAGTAGTGGCCGTGATGCTCGTGATGCGTCCGGCGGGATCGAGGACGTAGGTGCGGCCGTCGGTGCGGGTTGTCGTGGTGCCGTCTGTGGCGGTGGTTTGGACCTGCTGGGTCATGGCCTTGACCATGTCGTTCGCGCGGTAGGAGATCTGGAGAGGGCCGGTTCCGGAGCTGTCGGCATCCACGGTGGGAACGCTGAGGACTCGGGCGAGGTTGTCGTAGGTGTAGCCAGAGTTGGTGACGCGGTTCGCGCTGTCGTAGCTGCGTGTCCTCGAGTAGTCGGGATTGTCCGTTTGGCATGCTCCAGCGGGGTTGCCGGTGGCTGGGTTGTAGGAGGCGCCGGAGATTCGTTCGGAAGCTGGCGAGAAACCGTAGGTACGGGTGGTGCAACCGTTCTCTCTTGTGTCTTCGGTCTTGGTGAGATGTCCGAAGCTGTCAAAGCTGAACTTCTGGGTCGACGCGGGTGACGCATAACCGATGACTTGGCCGTCGACGTCGGTTGTGGCGGCGAACGCGGCGAGGTCGATGGGGTCGCCGTTGCTGTCCGCGCCGGTGTAGTCAACGGCCACGGCCTTGCGGGTGCCGGGGTCATAGGTATAGGACGCTGCCATGCCGTTGGGATACCGGACTTGGCTGGTGGCTCCAGCGGCGTTGTACTTGAGCTCGAGAGTGTCACTGGCAGCGCTGGTAATGCCTAGGTCGATGGACGTTGGCAAGCCACGATGCTCCCCAGGAGTTCCGTTGTAGGTAGTGGCGTAGGTGCCGGTGCCGTCGTTAAAGGTGGCGACTTGTCCGGTGGCCGTGTACGTGGTCACTGACTGGTTGTCGCCGGCGTCGGTGTAGGTCCAGGGGCGACCCCAGGTGTCGTAGGTGGTGGCGATCTGGGACGAGTCGACGGGGTTAGTTTGAGTCGCGGGGAGCCCAGAGGCTGGGTCGTGACTGATGATGGCTTCGACGGTGTCTGCTTCGGCACCGCTGCCGACAACCTGGGTCTTGGTGCTGGTCGCCCGTCCGAGCTGGTCGTATGACGTTGTCGTTGTGCGGGTCACGTTGCCGGAGGTCTCGACGCTGCTCGTAGGCAAGAGGCTGGTGTTGTAGTCGCTGTTGTAGGTAGCTGGAATGGGTGTGCCGGCGGGCTGCGCAGCTGGCGCGGTCTTGCACGCCAGGCCGTCCCACTGCGCGCGTTCGGGATGACCGGTGATGTTGCAGTCGGGATCGCTGTTGCCGCGGGTGTAGTAGGAGAACACCGTCGAGTGGGCATCGGCACCTGAACCGTCGGCGTTGGCATTTCCCCCGGGCTGGCGGGTCTCGATTTGACGACCGCTGGCGTCGCGGCGGGAGATCTCGATGTCTTGCCAGTTGCCACTCGTGGTCTGTCTCTGGACGCGGGTGGCCGTGCCGGTTTCCCAACCGTTCTCGTCACCGTTGACCAGGGCCGCGTATTCGGTGCGGGTTACTTGCTCGTCGAAGGTTCCAGTGATGTCGGGCGTCGTGGCGTGATCGCGCGTCTCGACGACGAGATCGAAGCTGGTCTTGGTTTCGGTGTAGGTGGGCTTACCGCTGCCGCCGAGGTTGGGGGCTTCGTCGTCGTAGGTGTACGTGGTGGCCGAGCGGTAGGTGCCGGTCGTGCCGTCCTTGAGGGTGGCAATGTGGGCGGGGCCGTAGCTGGCCTCGACGCGCCGGCCGTCGCCGTCTGCAGCGTCGTCGTCACCGTCGTTGTTGTAGACCGTTAGTGACGCGGCATCACGGGCGGCCGTCTGTTGGTTCTCGAGGGTGGTTTCAGCGAGCGCCACGGCACGGCCAACGGCGTCAAGGGCTTGGACGACGTTGCCGTGGTCGTCGTACCAACGGCTATCGACCAGCCATTGGGAAGTGCCGTCGGCATTGCCGTGTACGGCGGTGTTGGTGACTGCACCGGTCTCGTCGGTCCACCACATTCTTGCCCAGTCCAGGTGGCTGGTGTCGCGCGCTGGTGCGTCTGGCCCGAAGACCGCGAACGCCTTGACCGGGAGGTGGTCTTGTCCCCACTTGGCGGCTTCGCTGGCGCTCAGGTTCGGGAGGCCGGTGGTGGTCGGGGCGAGGTCGTAGAGGACAGACCAGACTGCATCGCCGGTGGCGGTGTTGGTGTCTGCGTCATAGGCGCGCTTGACAGTGGTCAGACGGCCGGTGCTGTCATAGCTGTAACGCCAGGCCTTCTGTCCGGGTGGGGTGATCTTGGACAGCAGGACTCGGCCGGCCATGGTGGTGGTGTCGTACTCGTAGTCCGTGCACAGCGGGTTCTGCGAGCCGCTGCCATCGGGGTCGGGTCCACATGCACGGGTCAACAGGCTGATCGAGTCGATGGTCGCGTAGGTGTAGGTCCCCTGGGTTTGGGTGGCGGTAGTGCCATCGGGGTTGACGGTGAGACGGTCGATCTTCGTCACCCGCTTGTTGGCCCCGGTGCCGGTGTAGGAAAGCTTCAGGCCACGGCAACCAGCCTCTTGCGTAGTGGCGGTGCATGTGGTCGAGACGCCAGCCTCGGTCTGGGCGATCCAGGTTGGGTAGGCGCCGTCGGTGTCAAAGGCGACCTCAGTTCCACCACCAGATGAGCCGTCGGGATCAGTCTCTTTCAATGCCCAACCGGCGTCGTTGGGATCGGTCGTGTCCCAGCGCCAGGTGGTGATGGGCCCGTTCTCAGGTCGGGTCAAGGTGATCGTCGCGGGACTCACAGTTGGGTCGAGGACCAGTACCGACCCGTCGTCGAGGCCTGCGGGGATGAAGGTGACCTTGCTGGTGGGGCTGGTGACGTTGGTTCCGGGGGTCTTCGCGGTGAACATCTGTGAGGAGTTTCCAGCGCTGACCAGGACGAGGGTGCCGTCTTGGGTGCGATGGTCGACGATGTCTGCGCTGGTGTCGGCTTCAGACAACAGCTGGGTAGACCAGCCCGGCCCGAATGCGGCAGGTGACCCTTCTTTGAGGGAGGCACCATCGAGCGTGGAATATGTGCGGCCCACACCGGCGGCCTTGTCGACGGCGTCGGGCTCGGCGATCGCGGCCTCGCCGGTGAACAGAGCAAGGTTGGCGCCGCCGAGTTCGGTGGTGGGGAAGTTCCCACCGAATCCGGACGGGACGAGCTCGACGCTGCGTGGGCTCGTGCAGACCTGGGAGGGCGTGCCGGAGTAGGTGAAGCAGGTCCGCAGTTCGATCATCGCCGGGCCGGTGATGAGCTTGTTATCGGTGGCGTCGCCCGGGGTGGCGTCCTGGGCGGTTGCTTCCCAGGTCAGTGCCGGCGTGGTCGAGCCGCCGTTGGCCTGGGTCACCGATCCGTCCCAGGCCGAGCCGGAGGTCGTCGAGAGGTCGTCGCCATCGATGCTGGTCCACGCGTTGTTGTTGGTGGCGTTCGGGTATCGCCACGACACTTCCGCACCCGTCGCCGATGGCGGCCCCGAGGCCTTGAGGGGGAACACGCCCGTGGAACGGGCAAGGTTGGACGGAGAGCTGAAGCCTGCCGCTCCGACGCCGAAACTGAACTCGACTGTGCGACTGTTGCCGGCTGGGTCGCTGGCGGAGACTCTCAGCGTGTGGGGGCCGTCTGCCGGGTGCCACAAGAGGCTGGCGTCACCCGTGCTATTTGCGGGCACCCACGTTCGCCCAACGCCGTCCTCAAGGACACTGTAGGACCTGATCTCGTCCGGTCCCGTGAAGTGGAACGTAGTCGGCGTACCTGGGTTATCGGTACGCCATTGGCCGTCGGTGAACGCAGCAGAGGTGACTGCGAAGGTTGGGGCGGTGACGTCGACCTTGGCGGTCGTGTTGTCTGACCATGGGCCGTAGTCGGTGCCGTCGTAGGCGCGACCTCGGACGGTGTAGCTGTGCCCCTCTACAAGCTTCCCGCTGGGGACGACTGCGCTCACGGTGGAACCGGATGCTTTGGTGCTGGACGCGGTCCACGACCAGATCGACGTGCCTGTTCCTGGAGCGCCTTCCCAGACCTCGTAGTTGCCGCGGACCTGGCCCCCATCGGGGTCTGACAGCACGGTCGACAGAGTCGGCGTTAGGGATGAGGTCAGGCCAGTCCTCGACGGCGTCACGAACAGTGCCTCAGGCTTGTTCGGGAGGCGGTTGTAGGTTACCGACAGCGTGGGGTGCAACGAGGTGGTGGCGTAGTTGGCAGACCGGTATCGGCGCCAGCTGCTGTTGACGGTCTCATTTAGCGCCATCAATCGGAGGCCGTAGTTGGCCGTGCCGTCGGCCCAGGCTTGGACCATCGAGGTCAGATTCCAGGTCACATCGGCTGCGGGGCACGATGCGCTGAAGCCGCGTGCGGTGGAACTATCGGCATACGTGGTGGTGGCGCCGTTGGGCTGGTTGCCCCAGGTCAACCCGGACAGGTCCCAGTTCGAGGTGAGTCGCGAGACGCGGATGGCGGAGCCCGTGCAGGAGCCGGAGTAGAAGTTGCGCAGCCTCAGAGTGGCCGAGGTGATCTGCTTGCCGGCCCACTGGTTGTTCCCGCCGTCGAATTTCAGGTACGACCGTGCCTTGCGGCCGCCGCTGTCGTTGGTGCCGACTCGGAGCTCTTCTGAGGTCACCTGGGAGGTGGTGTAGTCCGGTGTCTGGATCCAGGTGTCCGCGTTCGGGTCGACCGTGAACGACGGGTCAACCGTCACTGGCCCGGCGCCAGCGGCGCTCTCGAGCACTTGGGCGGGGATACCCAGACCGATCACGGACACGCCCGTGGCCTTCCCGCCCTTGGTCACCGTGCGGGCGCTGGTCTTCGCCTTGTGCACGTGCCCTTCCTCGGCCGGCTCCCCTGCTTTGGTTCTCCGCTTCGGGGCCTTCTTGCCGTGTGCCTTCAACGCCTTTGCTGCTGGGTCGAACTCGTCGGGGCCTGCGGTGGTGGCATCCCAGTACAACGGGCCGGGCGCCTGCAGCAGCGACTTGCCCTTCGCGGTCAGGATCCGGATCCCGCCGCTGTCGGTGGTGGTGGCCTCGACTGGGTCGACCTTCGAGCTCTTCTGCGCGGTCACGTCGGTGACCGTCAGGCCGAGGTCGAGATCGGTGATACTTGTTGAGACCTTAACCGCCTGGTCCTCCGTCGACCGGGCTGAAGACGACGTCGACGAGGACGTGGCGGGGGGCTCAACGGGGTTCAGAACCCACCAGTGCTCGAACCCGATCCCCGAAGCCCGGACCACTAGGTCGACGCTCCACGACTCATCGGCGACGATGTCCTTGTAGACAGCGGTGTTCTCCGAGACCACCGGCGTCCCAAACTGGACGGGCTCTCCGTCCCCGGCGCCCGCCCCTGTGCCGCCCTCCGCGAGGTCGCCGTCCAGGCCGAAGCGGAGCTCGTGCCCGCCCTGTGTCATCGAGGCGAACCAGTCGGTTCCACCGGAGGTGAAGGTCTGCTTGGCCACTGCATGGTTAGTCCGCCATCCGCCACCTGCGGCGGCGGGGATCTCGACCAGGGTCGGATCGATCAGGTTCCACCCAGCCGTACCATCGGGCTGGGCAGCGCCATCTTGCACCTGTGTCGGCTCTGAGGTCGTCTCCGAGGTCCAGGTGCCGTCTGGGTTGGCGAACACACGCTCGGACTCACTGCGTTGGGATAGGTCCTCGACCGGCACATCGGCCGTGTGTGCCGTCGACTGTGCCGAGATCGCATCCGGTCGCCCCGGTCTCTCATCTAGGTCCCCCTTTGGCAGGCCCTGCGAGGCCGCCGGCGCCTTCACCGGCGTTGCTTCCGCGGGTTGAAGTGGACCCGTGAGACTGGCGGCGACGGCAACAGAGATGAGCCCCACCAACCCAGCGCGGGACCGTAGCCATGGAGACCGAACGACACTGGAGCGGGGCGAGGACATAGGTAACTCCGATACGAGGTAGGGCGCCAGCCCAGTTGAACCAAGGCGGCGGACACCACCCGTGTTCGCCGGTTGGCAAAGATAGGGATGCGGCACCCTCCCTCGTCGCCGAATCCTTCGATGCGCTTCCTCCGAATTAGGTATGCCCGGCCGCCGCGGCGCGCTCAGCGGCGGAAGTTCTCCTTCTCTATGCGGGGCTTCCGCTCACGTTGTGGGGCCCCACCTCTCTCCCTTTCCCCGAACTGCCCGGCCAGCCCGGTGACGGGGCGATGGGGGCTTGGTGATCGCCTGGCTTGCAGGTCATGCCTGCCAGGGAGAACTGCCAGAACAGCCTCGCTGGCCGAGTGTCTGGCCGTTGACGTCTACGGAAGAAGGTCCCTGACACGCCAGGCGAGCTTGGGTATCGCGTCACTTCTTCGCTTCCTTGCCGCTGCCAGGACCGTTCTTCTGGTCGGGCCGGGCGGCGGCGAGTTCCTCGCAGTGCTGCTTGGCCGCGGCGCCACCTCGGCGCGCTGCTCGGTGAGCCCGGTGCGTACGTCCTCGATGCGCTCGGTGGCGTGCTGGCGCTCGAGCTCGACGTCGGCCTTGGCGGCGTCGCGCTCGGGCCGGGCGGTGGCCTCGGCGCTACGCAGGTCGGCGATCTGGCTCTGCAGCTGGTCGACCTGGGCGCGGGTTGAGTCGGTCACGTAAGCCGGACCCTTCGGAAGGGCGAGGACACCTCTTGTTATGTCGGCACCACCTACAAGAGGACATCCAATGGCCCACCTGGACCCGTCTACCTCCACCACCAGCGGCGTCAACGTCACGCCCAACACCAACGGTCTTCCCGGCATCGCACAGCTCCGCGAGATCGTCGGCGCGATGATGACCGTTGCCCTGATCCTCTCGGTCCTGGCACTGCTCGTCGCCGCGATCGTCTGGGCCCTGGGTGCGAACTCGAGCAACCCACATCTCGCCGGCCGAGGAAAACTCGGCGTCCTGGTTGCGCTAGGGGCCGCGATCGTCACCGGCGCCAGCGTGACCCTGATCAACTTCTTCTGGAACGTCGGACAGTCGGTGTGAGCGATGAGTCTGTGCGACGTACCCGGCATCAGCGAGGTCTGCAACACCGCCGGCGAGCAAGCCGTCAACGTGGCGACCCTGCCCTTCCAATGGCTCGCCGATGCTCTGGCTGCCACCGCGAAGGCCCTGATCGAGACGACCTGGACGGTCATCGACGACACCACGATGGTCGATCTGACCACCGGCCATTTCACCAGGATCTACAACATCGTCTTCGGCATCGCGATCGTGGTGATGCTCGGCTTCTTCCTGCTCCAGATCATGACCGGACTGATCCGCCGCGAACCCGCAGCCTTCACCCGCGCGATCCTTGGCCTGGCCAAGTCGGTCATCGGCTCCTTCCTCGCCGTCGGCCTCCTCGCCACCGCCCTCGAGATCACCGACCAGCTCGCCCGCGGCATCGTGCAAGCAGCAGGCACCAACATGGACCAGATGGGCGAAGAGATGGCCGTCCTCGCGGCGTCGGTCGGCGCGATCAGCACGAAGAACCCCAGCGTCGGGATCATCCTCACCATCATCATGGCCGGCCTCTTCATCGGCGCCACGTTTCTGGTCTGGCTCAGTCTGCTGGCTCGCAAGGCAATGCTCCTGATCGCGGTCGTGCTCGCCCCGTTCGCTCTGGCTGGCGCTTCCTGGGATCACACCCGCACTTGGGTATCCCGCTGGGCATCGTTCGTAATCGCCCTGATCCTGTCCAAGCTCGTCGTCGTGGTGATCTTCCTGCTCGCCACCAGCCAGGTCTCCGCCCCAATCGACGCCGACCTGACCAGCCTCTCCGAGCCGCTTTCCGGCGTCGTACTTCTCCTCATCGCCGGCTTCGCGCCCTACCTGACCTACAAGGCCATCAACTTCATGGGCTTCGACATGTACCACGCCATGTCCGCCGAGCAGGAGACCAAGCACGCCCTCAACCGCCCCCTCCCACTCCCTGTGCGCCAACCCCTCATGCAACCGCAGAGAGTCCTCGCCGGCGGAAGCGGAACTGGAGGTACGCCGCATCCGTCCCCGACGCCATCCGCACCAGCTGGCGGGACGACGCCAGCGGCTAGTACGCAGGGCGGATCCGCTGCCGCGACCTCTGCGACCCCAGTGGCCGCCGGAGCTGCGGCTGGACTCCATGTCGCGAAGGAGGGTGCGACCGCCGGTCCGACGGCAGGAACGTACGTCGGGGCCGCTGCGCAGAGCCAGACGGACTCTGCCCAGGCCTCCGGAACAGATCAGGGTCGCCCCGCACCTGGGGCACCTGACGCGCCGCACCCGCTGAGACCGATTCCTCACGTCGTCGACCCGACGCCGCCTACGAGCCCTCGGGCGCAGCCGTGAGCGCCGACCCAGCGCCGTACGAGCTCGCGCCGGTCCAGTTCTCCCGCCTCGCCAAGCGCGGCATCATCCTCGGCCTCTCCCTGGGCCAGCTGGTCGTACTCGGCATCGGCGTCATCACCCTCGTCATTGCGCTCTACACCACCGGCGGCGCTGGCCTCCTGCTTGCAACACCGGTCGTCGCTACCTGTGCAGCCCTCGCCTGGGGAAGCATCGGCGGACGTCGGATCGTTGCCTGGCTCCCGATCGCCGCGATCTGGATCTGGCGCACCGCCACCGGCCAACTCACCTACAAACGCCGCATCGCGCACCCACGCCCCGCAGGCACCCTCGCGCTGCCCGGCGACGCCGCCTCGCTACGCCAGTGGCACGACGAAGAGACCGCCGCAGTCATGATCCATGACCCGCACGCGGCAACGCTGACGGCGATCATCGGTGTCACCCACCCGGCATTCACCCTCCTCGACCCAGCCGAACAAGCACGGCGCGTCACCGCTTGGGGCCGCGTCCTCGCTACGACCTGCCGCTCAGGCCGCATCGCCTCTCTCCAGGTCCTCGAACGCACCCTGCCCGACTCAGGCCGAGGCCTAGCCGATTGGTGGAACAGTCACGGCGCCCGCGATGACACCTGGGCCTCGAAGACCTACTCCGAACTGATCAGCCAAGCAGGCCCAGCCGGCGAACACCACGCCACCACCATCTCTGTCGCCCTCGATATCAAGGCCGCCAGCCGAGCCATCCGCGCAGCGGGCAACGGCATCCGAGGCGCGGCAGCCGTGCTCCGCCAGGAGATGACGACACTGACCGCGGCTTTGCGCGCCGCCGAGCTCAGTCCTGGAGACTGGCTCTCCCCCGGGGAGCTGGCGCTGATCCTCCGCGCTGCCTATGACCCCGGCATCTCCTCCGCGCTCGAACGCCAAGGAGCTCTCGGCCGCGACCTCGCCTCTGCCGGTCCGGTCGCTGTCAACGAGTCCTGGGGTTCGCTACGCTCCGACTCCGCCCACCACGTGGTCCTCTGGATTAGCGAGTGGCCCAGATCTCAGGTCTACCCCGGCTTCCTCGCACCGCTCGTGCACACCACCGGGGTTCGCCGCGCGATCTCGCTCCACTACAGCCCGATACGTACGGATCTCGCCGCCCGTGACCTACGGCGCAAGAAGACCGAGTACATCTCCGACGCCACCCAACGCCAACGCATCGGCCAGATCGAAGACGCTCAGCAATCCGCCGAGTACGCCGACGTCCTCCACCAAGAAGCCGACCTCACCGCAGGCCACGGCCTCCTTCGTCTCACCGGCCTCCTCACACTTTCGGCCGCCAATGCCGACGAACTCGAGCGTGTCGTTGCTGCCGTCGAGCAGGCAGCCGTACAGGCATCGCTAGAGACACGCCGACTCTGGGGACAGCAGGCCCAAGCTCTCGCCGCTGCAGCTCTTCCGCTGTGTAGACGGATCTGACCGACACCGGCATAGGGCGGTCGGGCGAACGTTGCGACCGGCGGGGGATCGGTCGCAGAGCTCGCCCGAGCCGACGACCTTCCTACCATGCGAAGACGGCTCGAGCACGTATCCCTCTCGTCACCTGAGCGATGGGCACTCGACTCACACCGCTGTGTGGACGGCGGCGCGCACCTTCATCATGTCCGCCCATCCTCAACGGAGAAGCACGATGCCGAACAGCGACTCAAGCACCCACGCAGCCCAAGCACGCGAAAGCCTGCACCGCCTCGCCCACAGCAGCCGAAGAATCGAAGACCCCGGCGAGCTCTACGACCTGCTTGGCGACATCTCGCTCGCACTCAACTCGATGGCGCAGTCCCTCCACCAGATTGCCCGAATCCACGACCACCTCGAGCCCGGCCGCGCCCGCGTCGCAGAAAGCGCTCGCAGCGGACGAGCAACCTCATACGCAGTCTCATGGGAAGTCCACCGATCCGCCGAGATACTGACCCAGGCAGCAAGCGGCATCGACAGGGCATGTCAGAACGAGGCCCGAATCGCGTACGCACCTCCGGATCCGACGCTCAACCAACCCGTCGGCGGTGCTCGCGCCATCGCAGGAACCGGCCTCCAACGATGACCGACCGCGTCCAGTCAGCCACGCTGGTCTCCCCCGAACAGGAGTCACGCCGCGATCGCAAGCGTCGCCGCAGCCTAGCCAAGCGCCTCATTTCTGAGGACCGGACCCAGATGCGCGCACGGAGGCACTCCGAGTCTGAAGCCCTCACAGCAGAGCGCCGCGCGACGCGACCCCTACCTCGGTCCGGCGAGCCGGGCCCGGCGGCCCTACGGACTCCGGGCAGGCTCCGACTCCCCCGCCATCAGGACACCTCTGCGACCCTCGCCGGGGCGTACCCCTTTCTCACCGAAGGTGGGCTCGGTGCCGATGGGGTCTTCGTCGGCACCGACCTCTACTCCGGCTCCTCGTTCGTCTATGACCCTTGGGTCCTCTACGCCCGCGGCCTGATCACCGCCCCCAACCTCGTGCTCGCCGGCATCGTCGGTTCCGGCAAGTCCGCCCTCGCCAAGAGCCTGTACGCCCGGTCGATCCCCTTCGGACGACGCGTGTACGTCCCGGGCGATCCCAAAGGAGAACACACCCCGGTCGCAAAGGCCGTCGGAGGCCAAGCAATCGCTCTCGGGCACGGCATGCCCAACAGACTTAACCCACTCGACGAGGGCCACCGGCCCGGCGGCATGGACGACAGCCAATGGGCCATCCAGGTCGCCGCTCGACGCCGCGACCTCGTCGGCGCACTGACTGAAACCATGCTCAACCGACCGCTGACGCCACTGGAACACACCGCGATCGACACCGCTCTCGCAGCAGTCGTCCGTTCCTACGAAGTCCCCGTCCTCCCCCTCGTGGTCGACAGGCTGCTCTCCCCCGACCGCGCCGACGACCGTGACGGCCGGCTAACCGAGGACGGCCGCCTGGCGGGCCACGGTCTGCGCCGGCTCGTGGCCGGTGACCTCGCCGGACTCTTCGACGGCCCCTCGACAGTACGGTTCGACCCGACCCTCCCGATGGTCTCCCTCGACCTCTCCCGGGTCACCGAGAACTCCACCCTGATCTCGGTTCTGATGACCTGCGCCTCAGCCTGGATGGAGTCCGCCCTCCTCGATCCGAACGGCGGGCAGCGATGGGTCGTGTACGACGAGGCATGGCGACTCATGCAACACCCCGCGCTCCTGCGACGCATGGACGCGCATTGGCGCCTCGCCCGTCACTACGGCATCGCCAATATGCTGATCTTCCATAAGCTCACCGACCTCGAGAACGTTGGCGACCAAGGCTCCGCCGCTCGCGGCCTTGCCTCTTCGTTGCTCGCCAACGCTGAGACCCGCGTCGTCTACCGTCAGGAGGCCGACCAACTCGGAGCGACTGCCGAATCATTGGGACTCACCGGCACGGAACGCTCCCTACTTCCAACCCTCGGCACCGGGCAAGGCCTGTGGCGGATCAAGGACCGCTCCTTCGCGGTACAACACCAGTTGCACCCCTCCGAACTCGCCATGTACGACACCTCAGCCCGCGCAAGCGCGCTCGACACGCCCCTCCGCGAGCACGCCGGATCGCGCCACTCACCTCATGGCCATGAGCCGGCATGACGAACCCAACCTCGTCCTCGCAGACACGATTCGCCGGGCCTGCTCTGTATTGGGACGCCCCCGTTGTCGAGGCGCTCGACAGGATCGAAACTCTGGCTGGCTTCTCACCGGGCCGCGTCGAATGGGACAACTATCGATTCTGGTCCCACGGAACGCACGACGATGAGCCGCGTGTTCATCTACGCCTATCCCATCGCTACACCGCTGCATGGCATTCGGTTCGGCGTGGACGACGACCGGTTCACAGGCTCGAAGTGCTCCGATGGCCAGGCGCGTGAGCTGACGGTTCGCGAGATCGCCCGACACCTGGACGTCCCCGTCGATAGCGCCAACCAGGCGAGCGCAGCACTTGGTACGGCGCTCGCGCAAGCACTAGCCAGGTACAACCACGCACACAGCGCAGAGCCCAAGGCACGCCGAGCGCGCTCCGCGCCACGGCCGACGGCCTCCTACCCGCCCTCCACCGACCGAGTTGATGCACGTCGGCCTGACGCGATGGGCTGGTAGAGGCCACCCTTCACCAGGACCCTGAGCGGCGCGTATCGGTACCTTGAGAAGTTGATCTCCGTGAGCGTCCGGCGGTGCGCACCTCACTCACATGGCATGGAACCAGGACGACGCACCGCCAACGAGGCATTCCGACCACAAGGCGCAGGCCCGGGCGAAACGTCAGGTACAGCTTGAGGTAATGCACGAGCGGTTGGTCGGCGAGGTCGAGCGGCTGGTCACCGGCGATGACTGGCGCCGAACGCTGGAGTTCGCGACCAGATTCAGAAGCAGGAGCTTCCACAACGTCCTCCTGATCCACAAGGCACACGAAGACAACTACGCACAAGGGTTGGTAGCGACGCCGGCACCGACCTACGTCGCCGGGTTCCGCCAATGGCAGAGCCTCGGGCGATCCGTGATGAAGGGACAGCCAGGCACTCAGATCATGGCGCCAGTCAAGGTCCGGGTCGCGTCGAAGACGCCCGAAGATCCCAGCACGTGGCGGCGGCTCGCAAGTGGCGAGCAGGCCAAGCCTGGAGAGTCGACGAGATACAAGATGGCCGGTCTACGGCCGGCGTACGTCTGGGACATCTCCCAGACCGAGGGAGACCCGATTCCAGAGCCGCCCAAGCCGAAGCTGCTCGAAGGTGCTGCCCCCGACGGATTGTGGGAGGCCCTGGCCGAGCACATCACCGAGCGCGGATTCGATCTACGGCTGGTGTCGAACGCGACCGCTATCGGCGGCACGAACGGGCTGACCGACTTCATGACTCGCTCGGTCTCGGTCCGTGTGGATATGGACGACGCCGCGATGGTCCGCACACTCGCACACGAGGCCGGCCACGTACTCCTGCACAGCCCTATCGACATGCAGCAAGACGCTGCGCGACACCGCGGCATCAAGGAGGTCGAGGCCGAAGGGGTGTCGATGATGGTCACCGGGGCGCATGGGATGGACAGCAGCCAGTACACCGTCCCGTACGTGTCGACCTGGGCCTCACAGGTCCCGGGCACCGATCCAGTGCAAGTCGTCCAGGACACCGCCGCCCGGGTGCGCGGCGCGGCGGTCAGCATCCTGAACAACCTCGACACCGAGAAGGTCCCTGACGGCACACCACCAGGGCTGGATCGCAACGATCCCGCTCGCTCGCCCACCATGGTCGACCAGAGTCACCCGGCGCGAGATGCCAGCTCGGTCGAGAGCCCGGGGCTGTGATGACCGGCCGCGCGGAGACCGGTATCCCGATCGTCCTGCCGACCGTCCGGATCCAGGTCAGTGCGGACGGAGGGCTCACTGTCACCATCGACAAAGAGCCGTACGACGTCCCACTCGGGTTCGCTCGCGACCAGGTACCAGGGCTGCTCCAAGACTTGGTCAGTGACCTCGGCCCGATCCGCGTCGAGATCACCGAGTCCAACGGCGAGAAGTACATCGACATCCAGACGCCCAACGATCACAACCCAGCACCTCTCAGGCCGTCTCCGACCCAGCCTTCGACGCCCGGGATCCGCGGCCAGTTCGATTCGGGCGAGCACGTCATGGTCGCGGTCGTGGTGGCACGGCGAACCGCAGAGTCCGACGGCACCGTGGCCGTAGGCCTGCCTCCCTCGCTCCTTCAGCGATACGGCGATGGTGTGCTCCTCATCGGGCAGACCGGGGACACGCCTGCCATCTTCGTGGATGACGGCCAAGGCGCCGGTTCATGAACCCCAGTCCGCGTCCGGTCGACGACGAGCTGGTCAATGTCGGTCTCGTCGTCGTACTCGGCGGTGCTGTCGTCCTCGGGTTGCTCCGGCTGGCCGGCTCGATCGCGGCACGGATCACTGGAACCGCCAGACCCCGACACGGACTCGACGGCGCCCTGGGTGTGATCGCCGATCCTCCCGATCCAGGTGCCGCGCTCGGCTCGCCAGGTCTCTCGCCTATCGCCTACTGGCTCGTCGTCGCGACCCTCTTCACCTTCGTTGCGGCCATCGGCTGGCCAACCTGGCAGGCGCTCGGCCACGTGCGGGAGACATCGAATCGAGACGTACGTCGCGTCGACGGCGTCGCGACTCGACGCGACGTCACGCGCGTCGCCTCAGAGAGGTCACTACTCAAGCGCGCTCACAACCTCCGCCCTAGCCTCAACAAACCAGTCGCAGCCGACGTCGGGTACCCCCTCGGCCACGCCCGCGGACGCAGCATCTGGAGCTCGGTCGAGGACTCCACGCTCGTGCTCGGTCCACCGCGCTCCGGCAAGGGCCTGCACCTGGTCGTCAACGCGATCCTCGACGCACCCGGGGCGGTCGTCACCACCGCCACCCGGCCCGACAACATCACCATCACGATCGAGGCCCGTCGAGAACGCGGACCGGTCGCCATCTTCGACCCGCAACACCTCGCCGAAGGACTCCCCAGCGGCCTGCGTTGGTCGCCCGTACGTGGCTGCGAAGACCCATTCACCGCGATGATCCGCGCCACCGGGCTCGCCTCAGGTACCGGACTCTCAGCCGGCGGCGTCGAGAGCGGCGGGTTCTGGGAAGGAAAGACCCGCACCGCCCTCCAAGCACTCCTCCACGCCGCGGCCCTCGACCGGCGTACGCCCGCCGAGCTACTCTCCTGGACCCTCTCCCCCTCCGCAGCCGCCGACGCGGTGGCCATCCTTGCCGGCCGACCAGACGCCGCAACCGGGTGGGCGGAGTCACTGGACTCGATGATCGAGTCCGACCCACGTACCCGCGACTCGATCTGGATGGGCGTCTCCCTCGCCCTGGCCGCACTCGCCGACCCACGCGTCCTCGATGCCGTCAGCCCCGCTGATGACGAAGCGTTCGACCCTACGAGGTTCCTCGAGGACAACGGCACGCTCTACCTGCTCGCCACCGGAGCCGGCGCCGGCGCATCCTGGCCACTCGTTGCCGCACTCATCGAGGACCTCGTCGAGACCGCAAGACACCTCGCCGCCCGCTCCCCCGGCGCCCGCCTCGACCCACCCCTGCTCCTCGCCCTCGACGAGATCGGCAACCTCGCCCCGCTCCCATCACTCCCCACCCTGATGGCCGAAGGCGGCGGCACCGGCATCACCACGATGCCCGTCCTCCAGTCCCTCTCCCAGGCCCGAGACAGGTGGGGCGACCACGCCGCCACCGCCATCTGGGACGCCGCCATCGTCAAGGTCATCCTCGGCGGCACCGCAGCCGCCCGCGACCTCCAAGACCTCTCCACCCTCATCGGCGAACGCGATGAACAGACCGACACCATCACCATCGGCGACCACGGCTCCCGCGGACTGCAACGCTCCACCCGCCGCGTACCCATCCTCCCGCCCGACACGATCCGCACCCTCCCCTTTGGCACCGGCCTCGTCCTGCTCCGATCCACCCCGCCAATAGTCACCGACCTGCGCCCCTGGACCCGCCGCCCAGACGGCCACATGCTCGCCCAACTCCGTGCGGCGACGGAGCAACAGCTGGGACATCGCCCGCTGCCACCAGGCGGTTAAGCCGCCCTCCAGCGGGGCTTCGACCGCCTCGCCGGCGGCTTCTCCGCATCGACGGGCCACACATGCTCCGGGTTCATCCAACGCTGATAGACCCACAAGTCCTGAGTGCTCGTAGGTGATGGCTCGCTCGCCGAAATCACCAAGCACTGCCAGTCCGACTCTCTCCGGGTGCCTGGCCCGGACTCAGACGTACGCCGCCACGCCAGCACAAGCCCTGGATCACTCCTGAGCCCAAACTGACCGGACGAATCCACCCAGGCGTGTATTGGCAGCAAGCGTCGGGACGACGCCTGATTCGTGTGGTGCTTCCGTTGCTGCATGGAAGGTTTCTCGGCCGCGATCGGCCGCACATGTGCTGGGTTCATCCAATGCTGATAGACCCACAGGCCCTCACGGTTGGCCGGTGTCGTCGTTCCCGCGGAGATGACCAGACACTGCCACTCGGACTCCTTCCGGATCTTCAGCCCGGACTCAGGCCTACGCCGCCACGCCAGCAGAAGCCCCGGACCGCTGTTGAGACCGAACTGACCGGACGAGTCCACCCAGGTGTGAAACGGCGGCGTACGCGGCAAGTCGTCCTCCATATCGTTGCGAGAATCGACCCTCGAGACTGATCGTATATCGAACATGTGAGCGATCCCGATCGAGGCCTGTTGCCACTGCGTCCTGTCGACGCGCCCAAGCGGGCCCGAAGGCAGGGGCAGCCGAGCACGGTTCTCTGGCATTCGGGTGGCCGTGTGCACCTGACTTCCGAGAGCGACACCGACAAGCGGTGTCGTGCGATCGGGAGGCAGGTCATGTCGATCCCCACCCACCTCAGCCTGCACGGCTACATCGCGACCGCCCCGGAACTGACGAAGACCCGCGACCGCAGTCCACGGTTCCATGCCCGTTTCGGGGTGGAGCAGTTCCGAAAGGAACCCGACGGCTCCTTCACCAAGCTCGACTCCGTCCATGGCGACCTCATCGCGTACGACACCGCGGCCAAGCGCGCCTTCGAGCAGTTCCGCGTCGGAGACTCGTTCGTCGCCGCCGGCTACGTCAACGAGTACGAAGTAGACCGCGACGGCGAGAAGGTCCCCCGCGAGGAGTTCGTAGCGCGGAGAATCGGCCACGACCTCACCCGCACGAGCTACGAGGTCCAGTGCCGCAACACCGCTGGCGCAGCGCCGGCGCCAGTCGCAACGACCGAGGCGATCGACCACGCGCTAGGCATCTGAGGGCAGCGATGGCCACGACGTACGAAGGCGGCGCCACCAGCGAGATCCTCCGGCCGATCAACTGGAACCTACTCACCGCCGAGGAAGCCGAGAGCGAATGGCTCGACCTGAACGCCTGGGTCGACTGGCTCCGATACGCCTACGGTCTCCAACCAGCCATAGTCCCTCCCTTCTGGCATCGGCACGACGAGCTCGTCTGGGAACTCTCCGCGCTGCACACCGCCTGGCTCAACGCCTACGACCCCGAAGCACCACCAGGGGCCCCGCTTGCCTGGCACCGCGAGTTCGCCGAAGCCCGACATCGACTACGCGACTGGGTGACCACCAACGGCACCAAGCTCGACCGCGACCGACCGACCCGGCAGGCGGCCTGGCCGGGCGAACCACCGGGGGCCGCACCTATCGAGCGGGCGATCGAGAACCGGGACGCCGATTTTCAGGAGTTCGTACGCGAAGACCTCACCACGCGCCGTCGCCTCGAGGACGAGGTTGCCCACGAGCGCACCCAGGACCTCATGGATCGTCTCGGCGGGGCCAGCGACCGCTCTCAGTGGCGCTTCGGTTCGCAGCTGTCCACAGACGTCTGATTCCGCAGCGCCAATCGCAGCGGGCGCTGGGAGCGTCACCAGGAAGGCATCGCTCATTCGAAGGAGTCCGAATCATGCTTCTCGCCCACGCCATCGTCATCGCTGAGGTGCGCTCCTACATCGCTGCACTCGCCGACACCGCGACCACCGTCCTCGGCTCAGTCGCCTACGACCGCGCACTGATCTACCTCGACTCCGTCCACGGAAACTCGGTTCCGGGGCTCACTGATGTCCCTGTCGGCGATCCCCCAACCCTCTATCGGTTGGCGCTGCAGGCGGTCACCGATCTCGGAACGTTCGGCCTCGACCCACTACACATCGAGCTCGCAAACGCCTACCTCGCTGACGCATGGGCCGTCGACCAGGGCGCCGGCGAACAGGGCGTACGCGTGTTGCCCGCCTGGATCGACCCGACGGAGCCGTCGTGACTTACGGGGAGAACGGCGGCGTCATCCGCGCCGGACTGACCACGCTGTTACGCCAGCATCGTGTCCAACAGCAGCTCAGGGACAACCGCGGACTGGACACGTCCCCCGCCAGCGAGCGGCGCGAGGAGTACGGCGCGCAGATTCGTCGCTACCGACAGGGCGTCCTGACCTGGTGCCGACAAGCTGTGATCGCGGCGGATCCGTACCTCGGCTCCAACGAGTTCTTCGATCACCACCACACCAAGCGTGCCGACGCACCGTACGATCTCCTGCGGGCCAGCCTCGAGCGAGCCATCGACGCCTCGACCGCACCGCTCCCACCGCTGGAGGAGCTGAGCAGGCCCCACGAGATCGAGCTTGTGGAGTCCTGGCGACAGATAGCCGCTGCAGCAGCCATAGGCGAGCACGACTTCCATGCCGGCGCCGGCCACGGCCTGCTCGACGCCGCCCAATGTCACACCGTACTCAAGGACGTCGCCGCGGTCGTCCAAGCGCTGGTCATCCTCGACCGCCGCTACACCCGCACTCCCGGTTGGGAGAAACTCCTCAACCGCGACCGGCTCGGCTGGAGCGCCCTGGCCACCGGTCTTGAAGCCAGCATCGGCCCACCCGACTACACCGTCGACCACCGCGGTTGGCGCCCACCGCTGAGATTCATCCGCGGCCCAGCCCGCCCCGGCATCCTCGGCGTCCTCCAAGCCGAGCAGAACCTCCTCGTACGCCTCCCCGCATCAGCCGCACCGATCAACCTCCGCCTTGCGGCGTCATCCCAGATGGCCGTATCGGCAGAACTCGCGGCTCGAACCACCAACGTCGACCTCCAGCGCCGTTGGCAGACCAGAGCGGAGACATACAGGCTGATCGGGCACGCACTCCGCGACGTCCATCCGGGTCCTGCCAGCCATGGCGCCGCAGCGGCCGAAGAGTCCAACAACCTCATTGCCCGAACCGTCACCCTGCCTGCCGACCTGACGCTCGACGACAAGATGCTCGCAGCCTTCGACAAACGATTCACCGCCGTCGACGCCCGCCTAGCCGACCTCATCGAGAACGGAGTCCGAAACAACGTCATCCTCAGACGAACGAGTCTCCCTCGCATCGACACCGACAGCCCCGCACTGGTCAAACCACCACGCGGGCGCTTTGCCCCCATCGAGAAAGTTGGCGACTCCGAGCTACTTGCGATCATCGGCACTCGTCTGAGGCACGACCCAGGTTCCATCGCACCACCGTCCAACGCCGCCCGTAGTCGCGCCGACCTCTACGCCGCAATCGTTACCGAGGTTCCCTCCGGGATCAGTACACGCACGCGGACGCCGTCCGCAGCGCGCACCGAAGGTCATCCACCTTCGCTCTGATGTCGTTCGGGCCAGGCCGCGTCAGTTCGCCCACTGTGACGTGACGATCGCCAGTATGCGTTCGCCGTCTGCCGACGCCGGGGTCGAACTCAACGTCTTGCCTGCCAACTCGGGATTGACCGCGCTGGTCGAGCGCCCAGGCTCGTGGCCCGTCAGGTACCTCTCTAGTGGCTCGCCTTGGCCCGACGCCGCTCGGCGCCGTACTCTGCTCGAACATCGTCGTAGCGCTGGTCTGAGAGCGACGCCAAGTAGGAAAGTGCGTCGCCCGACCAGACGTGCGTAGCGCCATTGCTGTGCTTCCAGGCGTACATTGAGTTCTCGCGCAGAGATTCCTTCCAGCAAATCGCCTGGATGTCGTAACTCGTTAGGTCCCGCCCGTTTCGCTTCGCATTCACCTTGTTTAGCAACTCCGTTGCGCTATACGGGTGGGTCTGATTCGGATCGGTCTTCCGGACGACCACTTGGCCATCGGCCGTCGGCGACACCGCCACCACGAGGTCCGCGCTCGACATCTTCTTCACGGACTGCATGTTGATGTCGTAGACTGTTGCGACTCGCGCCATATCACCGCCCGAGTTCTCCGCAGAATCCATCAATTCGCGCAATTCATTGATGAACTCTTCGACCTCGACGACCATTGTGGCGTTACGGTCGACTCTCATGAACTGCACGGCGTCAGAAGGCGCGGTTGCGCCAAGCGGCAGCAGTTGCCACGTCATGGAGTCGGCCAGGTCCTTCTTGAACTTGGCAAGCATGAAGTCCCGATAGTTCAGCACGTTTTGCTGCAGGAAGGGATAGATCACCGCGCCCAGACCCTGCGCGTTGTAGAGATGGATGGCGCGGTCGCGGTACTCCGTGAGTGCCTTGATGTTCGCAGTCACGGGGCCACCGTCCAGGCCGGCCGGCCATAGATTGTTTGCGCTGATTCTGCCGAGGGCGTCATCGATCCCGATCGACCGGTAACGTTCGCCACGCTGTTTGGGATAGAAGATCGAGCGGTTCTTCTGCCGGAGCGTCGCCTTCAGGGCCAGCTCCCAGGCATTCACGACGAGCATCACTGTCACCTCGTCGCGGTAGGTCATCTGTGGTTTGTTGTAGACCTCTACCGCCGAGAGCATTGCTGCAAGCGAGTTGTCGGCGAGCCGCTTTATCGAAACATATGGCGCGCCCACTGTGCTAATTCCCCTCGTCGATCGGTCCCGGCCACCACACTCTGCACCTAGCCACCGACATACGTCACGATCCCGCGCCGATCATACCGAAGTCGCCGTCATGCAGTCGGCACTCGCCGGGAACGAACCCAGGTAAGTGCCGAGCACGGCGTGATCGTCAACTAGGTCGGTGCTCGGCGCCGAGAGGTAGTCCTCTGGGGCCTTGGACTGCGGCGTGCTTGGCTCGACGACTGCTTGAGCAACGTCGAACCCGCGTCCTTTGTGGTCACTGGTCCACGGACCGTACAGAATCGACCCCATGGTCACGGTGTTCGATCGCGAGTTTGTCCACGTCAGTGAAGAAGTTCAGCAGGAGTTGCGCTCGCTCGCGGAGGAGGGGGTCATCTACCAATACATGTTCCTCGAGGATGACGATCCAACTCCAACCTACGTGCGGATTCGCTTGCACCCCGCCGAAATGGTCCGCTACGTCTCAGGCGCATGGGCACACGAGCAGTTCCTCGGCGAAATCAACCGCGGACTAGCTGCCGATGTGGCATTGGATACCGTCGACGACCAAAGGATCGCGACTGAGGTGCGGCAATACAACGTCTGGGCCTCGGCTGCGGGACAGGGTTCACTTTACTGCCTCGCCGCATTTCTCGGCTCCGAGTTAGAAAACCTGCTGTGCAGCGCGATCCCAGGGCGATTCGACGTGATTGGTCGCACGTACGAGCACGACCGTCGGCATTTGTTACGCGACATCGTTGCAGCTCTGCCGGAAGCAGTGAACCACCTGAGCCGGACGGCTCGACAAGGCTTGTCCGGCTTGGAGTTCTCGGCTGAGGAGCAGGTCCGCGACCTCCTCTTCTGCATGCTGCGAGGAGTCTTCCCCGACGCGCAACTCGAAGACCCAACAGAGAAGCAGGCCGGGCGCTCGAAGCGTATCGACGTTGTTCTCCGCACTATCTCAACGGTTATCGAACTCAAGTTCGTGCGGGAGAGCAATCACGGCTCGATTGGCGACGAGCTGCGGATCGACATCGAGAGTTACCCGAGACACTCGGCTGCCAAGACTCTCTTGTGTGTCGTATGGGACCCGAACCGGGCGCTGCGCGATCGACACACCTTGGTTCACGACCTTTCAGGTCGCCGAACACGAGATGGCCGCGAGTTTGCCGTGGAGGTCATCGTCGTGCCTTGATCGAGTCCCAGGTAGCAAGGTGCGTCACACCGCCGCTTCAGGGGCAGAATCTGCACTCGAGGGGATCGCCGTCGACACGATCAGGTCCTGACCCCGGTTCGCCAAACGTGAGGCCCGCGGTTTGGCTATCGTGCGGGGATGGCTGCCGATGACACATCCGCCCTGGCGCTTGCGCTGGTAGCCGGGGGATTCTCGGCTTTCGGAGTGCTCGCGAAGATCGCTTATGACGCCGTTGTGGACCGACGGAACCGGAGGGCGCACGGGATCGAGCGATTCGCCGACGAACGCCGGGCGGCGTACGACGACTTCCTGGCTGCAGTCGAGCGCCAGCGCAGGTACGTCCATGCACTCCATGCGCTTGGGGAACGGGCTCAGGCGGGCGAGACGGAGTTGAGCGACGAGGAGCGCGGCGCGTTCCCCCTGTCTGCGATGCCGGACCTGATTGCAGCACTGGACTGTGTCCGCCGCCTGGCGCGGGGGTACACCGTCGTGACATCGGCCGAGGCCTTGGTCCGCCTATTCGGTGACATTGCCAGCGCCGAGCGCGCGGCATTGCACACTCCCGGACCCGACGACGAGATCACATGGTTCCTCCTCCAACGGTTCGTCGAGGATCGAATGAGTGAGTTCCTGCATGCCTACCGGGACGACTTGGGGCTCGGTCCGCCATCCGGAGCGCCCAAACGGTGGCCGGTCGTGGAACGCGCGCGCCCAATGCCGTTGGAGGATTCCGAGCGCGTGCTACGCGCGATCCTCAAGGCGCGGCAGCCAACTGACCCCGAGAAGGAGGAGTCGTCCTAGCTGAGGATGGAGCGCGAGGGCCTGAGGAACCCGACCCCCCATATGCATGCGACCGGCGAGCGCACCATGTCGGCACGCTCGCCTTCCCTCAGCGGCCGTTCGTCCTCCGGGAGACATCGGCCATCTGTTCGAGGGCGAGGCCGAGTTAGTTCGCATCGATGAATTCCGCGAACAACGTGATGTCCTCGGCAAGAAATCCGGTCGGCCAACCGGATCAGGAGGCTGTGCGATGGCCCGGCAATCTCCTCGTCGTGCGAACGATCCATCCGAACCTCCTGTTCGAGTCGCCGCGGCAAGGCATAAGCGAACCAGCGTCACACCGCCGCGTATGCGCGCCGGCCGCGAGGTCCGTTGATGAGTCGGCAGCGGGTTCATCTCGCAGGACGGAAACCGAGGGTTCGAGAAACCCGGCCACCCGTCTGCATGCGGCCAGCGAGCGCAACCATATCGGCACGCCCATCCTCCGCTAGTGGCCGTTCGTCCTCGGCCAAGACATCGGCCATCTGTTCGAGCGCCAGGCCGAGCTCGTTCGCGTCGATGAAATCCGCTGACCGCACATCACATTCGCCTGCACCTACGCGCCGACGCCCGCTCGAAGATCCATGGGCGTCCCCGCGCACCTGACCCATATGCCCAACTCCAAGACGATCAACATCTCTCAACGCGCGCCGCGGGTCCAGGAGAGCGCGTCGGAGGAGATGGCCTCCGACCCGTTCTTCAACACGGAGGACGCCTCCGGCTATCTCGGCGTTCCTAAGGCCACGTTGCTGACGTGGCGCGTTCGCCGGCCGGGTTACGGCCCGCGCGCGGTCAAGGCTGGCGGCCGGCTCAAGTACCGACTCTCCGAGCTCGACCGATGGCTGCGGGCCCATGAGGATTCCTTCCCAGAGGACGAGGACATCGACAACGACCCCTCGCCTCAGCCTCAGAAATCAGTCCGCACCCGTCGCCGCACCAGTCGCTTGCGAGGGGCTGCCCTGCGGGCGACTGGCCCCGACGAGGTCGCCTGAGGTCGAAAGGAGAAAAGAATGGCAAGACAACGACTGATGGTCGGCACCTACGGTGAGATCAGTTGCGTCCGGTTGAAGAACGGGTCGTGGCAGGCGCGCGCTAGATTCTGCGACGTCGATGGTGTGGTGCGTCAGTACCGCAAGAACGGTGAGACCAAGATCAAGGCGAGGGCCAACCTCAAGGCGTTCTTCGTCGACCACACCGGCACTTTCGGCGACGGCACGCTCGCGCCCGACGACACCGTTCAGAATCTTCTCGACCTCTGGTTCAAGAAGATGGAGCAGGCGGACGGCGGTCCCAGCACGGAGACCTTGGGGTACTACCGCTCGCACATCCGCTGGGTCCTGGACAGCGACAAGACCGATCAGCCGCTCGGCGCGTACCAACTCCGGCACGTACGGCCGGTGATCATCCAAGCCGCGCTGGACAGCTCGAGGGTCTCGGCTGACATGCGTAAGCGCATTCGCAGCGTCTTAGTGCGCGCCTTCGACATGGCGATCTTCCACGAGGCGATCAACGGCAATCCGGCTGCCGCTGTCCCCTCGGTCCCGGTGCCGCGGCACAAGAAGAAAGCGGTCCCTGTGGAAGATCTTGATGCCGTGCGAATGGCCATCCGCGAGTGGGCCAGTGCCGACAAGCGGAACGGACCCAAGAGCGTCGACCTGCCCGACATCGTCGAGATGCTGGTCGCCACCGGCATGCGCATCGGTGAACTGCTGGCGCTGCGTTGGTCCGACGTCGAGCTCATTGCCCCACCTGAGCGTCGCGACGACGAAGGCTGGTTCCCGTGGCTGATGGTCAACGGCCAGATCACCTCGAAGGGAAAGCGAATCGACTACGGCAAGACCGACGCAGCGATCCGCCCGATCGCGCTACCCGACTGGGCGGCGGCGCTGCTGCGGCGCCGGAAGGTTGCCCAGACGCCCAACGACCTGGACGCGGTGTTCATTACTCGGAACGGCACCTGGCACTACCCCACCAACATCCAAGGCCGCTTGCGCCACATTCGCCTGCTCGACGACTACGCCGACCTCACGGTCCTCCAGGGCGTCACGCCCCACTCTTTCCGCCGCACCGTAGCGACACAGATCGACGAGGTCTACGACGCCGAGGCCGCCATGAACCAGCTCGGCCACACCTCCAAGACGGTAACCGAGCGGCACTACATCAACCGCAAACTCGTCGTGCCCGACTACCGTTCAGCTACCGAGCGCCTCGCACCTGGCTCCGAGACAAGCGACGGCCCAGCGGCCGGGCTCTGAGAGCCCTCGGGGACCACGAACGACTCCGCGCCCCATCCCGTAGACGCGCTCAGCGACCGTCTACGGGATGTTCTGCGCGCTCCCATACCGTCGCGGCCGCGGACGCGCGCGAGGTTGCCCAGACGCTTGAGCTGGGCTCGCTTGCGAAACCGAGCCCAAAGTGAGCCTTAAGGCCCGTTCTAGGAGATCGACCGCGAAGTCTCGAATCGAATCACTGCTGTTCAGAGCCGGTTTTCGATAGCAATGCAACGCATTCGATGTGATGCGTCATCGGGAAAAGGTCGAAGGCGCGCAGCGTACGCAGCCGGTAGCCGTGCTCGGCGAAGATCGCGACGTCGCGGGCCAGCGCGGCGGGGTCGCAGGCGACGTACGCGACCTTCCGAGGCGAACGCGCGACGACGGCCTCGACGACCTTCCGGCGGGCGCCCTCGCGGGGCGGGTCGAGGACGACGAGGTCGAAGGGGCCGTCCTCGAGACGGCCCAGGACGGTGGCGACGTCGCCGGCGCTCACCTCGGCGGCGGGGACGTTGCCGACCGAGAGCGCAGAGGCGGTGGGGTCGCCCTCGACGGCGACGACGCGGCCGGTGGGGCCCACCCGGTCGGCGAGGAAGGCGGAGAAGAGGCCGACGCCGGCGTAGAGGTCCAGGACGGTGTCTCCCGGGGCGGGTGAGAGGGCGGACAGCACCGCGGAGACCAGGGCCGCGGGCGCGCCCGGATGGACCTGCCAGAAGCCGTCGGCGGAGACCTCGAAGGAGTGCTCCGCTCCCCCGACCTCCACCGTCTCGACGACCGTCCCGGCGCCCGGCTCGCGGGCGTCGGCGGTGGCGATCAGGCAGTCGTCGACGGGGATGACGTCGTGGGAGCGGTACTTCCGCATTCCTCGGCCGCCGCCCGGGGCGGTGGTGTAGCGCTGACGGGTCCGCCAGCGCAGCCCGTCCTCGTCGCCGGGGACGGCCTCGACGACCAGGCCGGCGACCAGCGGGTCCTCGGCGGACAGGCCGCCGAGGCGGACCAGCTGCTCGCGCACCACCGTCGCCTTCAGCTCGCGCTGAGCGGCCACCGAGACGTGCTGGAAGTCGCAGCCGCCGCAGAGGCCGGGACCGGCGTACGGACACGGCGGAACGACCCGTTCCGTTGCGGCCGAGACCACCGAGACGGCGTCCGCGCGCCAGAACCGGTCTCCGGCCGTGCCCTCGGTGATCTCGATGACCACCTGCTCACCGGGGAGGGCGTGGCGTACGAAGACCACCCGAGATGCGTCGTCGAGCGGGACGCGGGCGACGAAGTGGCCGCCGTGGGCGACCGGGCCGACCTCGACCTCGAAGCGCCGCCCGACGTACGACTCGCCCTTGGACGCCTTCGGACGGGTTCGACGCCCGCCCTGCGGCGCCGGCCGCCGACGCCCGCTCATCGGCGTCCGCTTCCGCGGCGCAGACCGGGCGCGAGCCAGTATTCCTCGCGCAGCTCCTCGGCACGCTCCTTGCCGGAGGCGAGCTGGTAGGGCACGGAGATGACCATGACGCCCGGGGTGAACAGCAGCCGGCCCTTGAGCCGCAGCGCCGTCTGGTTGTGGAGCAGCTGCTCCCACCAGCGGCCGACGACGTACTCGGGGATG
Source organism: Nocardioides sp. YJ-D4 (assembly GCF_054031495.1). Classification (NCBI taxonomy): domain Bacteria; kingdom Bacillati; phylum Actinomycetota; class Actinomycetes; order Propionibacteriales; family Nocardioidaceae; genus Nocardioides; species Nocardioides sp. YJ-D4. The sequence goes on along the minus strand of NZ_CM132932.1, from coordinate 5,827,922 downwards.
TAGACGGCCACGACGCCACGCGGGTTGGCGTCACGGATCGCCGAGGCGTACTCGACGACGGGGCGGATCAGCTCGCGGTAGGGCGAGTGGAGCACCTTCAGCGGCATCGGCAGGTTGCGCTCATCCCACTGCTTCAGCAGCTCGGCGGTGTCGGAGTCGGAGGTCGACACCGTCACGGCCTCGAGCGCGTTGGGCCGGGTCGCCTGGGCGAAGGCCAGCGCTCGCAGCGTCGGCTTGTGGAGCTTGGAGACCAGCACGATCGCGTGGACCCGGGTCGGCATGACCTTGTCCTGCTCGTCGGCGGCCAGCTCGCGAGCGACGTTGTCGTAGTGGCGCCTGATCCCCAGCATGACCACGTAGAAGAAGCCCATCGCCAGGATCGTGATCCACGCACCGGCGAGGAACTTGGTGATCAGCACGATCACCAGCACGACCGAGGTCATCCCGAGGCCGAAGGTGTTGATCGCCCGCGAACGCTGCATCCGGCGCCGCTCGCTGGGGTCCCGCTCGGTGGCCAGGTGGCGGGTCCAGTGGCGGATCATGCCCAGCTGGCTGAGGTTGAAGGAGACGAAGACGCCGACGATGTAGAGCTGGATCAGCTTGGTGGTCTGCGCGTCGAAGATGACGATCAGGGCGATCGCCAGCACTGCCAGGAACACGATGCCGTTGCTGTAGGCGAGCCGGTCGCCGCGCGCGCCCAGGGACCGGGGCGCGAAGCCGTCCTTGGCCAGGATCGAGCCGAGCACCGGGAAGCCGTTGAAGGCGGTGTTGGCGGCCAGGACCAGGATGATGCCTGTGACGGTGATGACGAAGTAGAAGCCCGGCGGGAAGTCGGTGAACACGCCAGCCGCGATCTGGGAGATCACCGGGTGCTGCTCGTAGCCGGCCGGCACGGCGTCGCCGGCGGCGGTGCGGAGGTTGTCGAGAGCGTGCGGGTCGACGTAGCGGATGCTCATCTGGTTGGCGAGCACGATGATGCTCATCATCATCGTGATCGCGATCAGGCCGAGCAGCAGCAGCGTGGTGGCGGCGTTCTTGCTCTTCGGCCGCTGGAAGGCGGGTACGCCGTTGGAGATCGCCTCGACACCGGTCAGCGCCGCACACCCGGAGGAGAACGCGCGGGCGAGCAGGAAGATCAGCGCCACCTGGTTGAGCGTGCCCTCCCAGCCCTCCTCGGGACGGATCTGGAGCGAGGCGCTCTCCGCCTCGGGCAGGTTGCCGTTCACCAGCAGCAACAGGCCGTAGAGGCCCATCCCGAGGATGGCGAACATGAACAGGTAGGTCGGGACCGCGAAGAACGTCCCGGACTCGCGTACGCCGCGCAGGTTCATCGCGGTGAGCAGCACGATCGCGATCGAGGCGACCAGCACCTCGTGGCCGATCAGGCTGGGGATCGCGCTGGCGGCGTACTGCGCGGCGTTGGAGATCGACACCGCCACCGTCAGCACGTAGTCGACCAGCAGGGCGCTGGCCACGGTGACGCCAGCCTTGCGCCCCAGGTTGACCGTCGCGACCTCGTAGTCGCCACCGCCGCTCGGGTAGGCGTGCACCGTCTGCCGGTAGGAGGTGACCACGGTCAGCATCACCAGGGCGACGACCAGGCCGATCTTCCAGGACCAGGCGTACGCCGAGGCTCCCGCGACCGCCAGCATGATGAAGATCTCGTCGGGCGCGTAGGCCACCGAGGAGAGGGCGTCGCTGGCGAAAACGGGTAGCGCGATGCGCTTCGGCAGCAGCGTCTCGCCGAGCTGAGAGCTACGGAGCTTGCGACCGATCAGGATCCGCTTGGAGACATCACCAACACCCACAACCGCAGACGCTACGGCACATCGCCGCTTCCTCGCGCTTCCGGATCGCTACGCGCATCCGAACACGCCAACTTCGAGGGCGTACGCGACGCGCGGCCCGGGCGAGTGCAATCATGACACGGTGCACGTAGTGATCATGGGCTGTGGCCGCGTCGGCTCGACCCTGGCCAGGAGCCTCGAGGACCGCAACCACACGGTCTCGGTCATCGACCAGAACTCCGATGCGTTCCGTCGGCTGGGACCGGGCTTCAACGGCGACAAGGTCGCCGGGATGGGCTTCGACCGCGAGGTGCTGCTCAAGGCCGGCATCAAGCGCGCCGAGGCGTTCGCGGCGGTCTCCAGCGGTGACAACTCCAACATCATCTCCGCCCGGGTGGCGCGCGAGGAGTTCGGCATCCAGCAGGTCGTGGCCCGCATCTACGACCCCGGCCGCGCCGAGGTCTACCAGCGCCTCGGGATCAGCACGGTCGCGACGGTGAAGTGGACCGCCGACCAGGTGCTCCGCCGGCTGCTGCCGGCCGGCGCCGAGCCCGACTTCCGCGACATGTCGGGCAACATCCGCATCGACCAGGTCATCATGCCCGAGCCCTGGGTCGGCGAGCGGACCATCAAGTTCCAGCGCCAGTCCGGCAGCCGCATCGCCTGGATCGACCGGCTCGGCGAGGGGATCATCCCCGTCCGCGAGAGCGTCATCCAGGAGGGCGACGTGCTCCACATCGTCATGCGCGAGGAGAACACCGCGCAGGCGTACAAGACCATCAAGAACGGCCCCGAGGAAGATTAGTGGTCACTCCTGCCGCACCAGGCCCTGCTGCGCGTCGCTCGGCACGCACGCTGGCGGCGTTGCCGCCGCTCGACAGACAACCCCGGTATGCCTTCGCGGCGGCGCCTTGCCAGCGCACGCACCGAGCGACGCTCGCGACGGCCCTGGACGACAGGAGTGACCACTGATGCGCGTCGCAATCGCCGGGGCCGGAGCCGTCGGCCGGTCCATCGCACGTGAGCTGATCACCAACGGCCACGAGGTGCTCCTCATCGACAAGAACCCGGGCTCGATCAAGCCCGAGCGGGTCGCCGACGCGGAGTGGCTGCTCGCCGACGCGTGCGAGCTCTCCTCGCTCGAGGAGGCCAGGCTCGACAACTGCGACGTGGTGATCGCCGCGACCGGTGACGACAAGGCCAACCTGGTCTGCTCGCTGCTGGCCAAGACCGAGTTCGGCGTGCCGCGCACCGTGGGCCGGGTCAACCACCCCAACAACGAGTGGCTCTTCACCGAGGCCTGGGGCGTCGACGTCAACGTCTCCACCCCGCGGATCATGTCCGCGCTCGTCGAGGAGGCCGTCACCGTCGGCGACCTGGTGCGGCTGTTCACCTTCCGGCAGGGCCAGGCCAACCTGGTCGAGATCACCCTGCCTGCCGACTCCCCCTACGTCGGCAAGCCCACCGGCCTCGTGCCGTTCCCGGAGAACTGCGCACTCGTCACGCTCCTGCGCGACGGCCAGGTCTACGTGCCCACTCCCGAGCAGCCTCTCGAGCAGGGCGACGAGCTCCTCTTCGTCGTGCCCACCGAGAAGGAGGACGAGCTCGAGCGTCTGCTCGCCCCCACCGGCCACGGCGGCTGACGCCGAAGATCTCGTACGCAGCAACCCCTCGATCTCGGCAGGACAACAGTTGGCTCGCTCCCCCCTCCTCCAGACGCTTCGTCCTGTCCGGGGAAGGCTGATCGCCAGCCTGGTGCTGATGGTCGTCTCGACCGTCGCCGGGCTGGTGCCGCTGGTCGGGATCGTCGAGCTCGCCCGGATCCTGCTGCCCGCGGCGTCCGGCGCCGATGTCGATGCCGACCGCGCGTGGGTCGTGGTCTGGGTGAGCGTGGCGGCGCTGCTGGTGCGCCTGGCGACGGTGCTCGGCTCGTCGTGGCTCTCCCACGTCGCCGACCTCGACCTCTCCATCCACCTGCGCCGGCTGCTGGTCGCCCGGCTCGGCCGGGTGCCGCTGGCGTGGTTCACCGAACGCAACTCCGGCACGGTGAAGAAGGCGGTGCAGGACGACGTCGCCGCGCTGCACCACCTGGTCGCCCACTCGGTCATGGAGCTCACCGCGGCGATCACGCTGCCTGCCGTGGTGGCCTGCTATCTCTTCATCGTCTCCCCGCCGCTCGCCCTGGTCACCCTGGTCCCGCTCGCGCTCGGGCTGGTCGGGTTCCGGACCTCGATGCGGGGCGCCGCAGCGCTCTACCGTGACTACGACGCCGGACTGGCCGAGCTGGCGGCGGCCACGGTCGAGAACACCGGCGGGATCGCGGAGATCAAGACCTTCGGCGCCACCGGGCAGGCGCATCGCCGCCTGGCCGAGGTCGCCACCCGGTTCGGCGGGTTCAACCGCGCCTGGATGCGACACTCCGCCCTGGGGATGCTGCTGATGGAGCTCGCGCTGACACCGGCGCTGACCCTCATGCTCGTCCTCGGCGCCGGGGTCTGGATGCTCCGCGCGAACTGGATCACCGGGCCCGACCTGGTTCCCTTCCTCGTCCTCGGCCTGGCCATGACCGCGCCGGTCACCGTCGCCGGCTATGCCGCCCGCGAGCTGCGCGAGGCCACCGAGGCCGCCCGGCGCATCCAGCGCCTGCTGGCCGAGCCCGAGCTCCCGGAGCCGGCGGCCCCGTGCCCGGCCCCGGACTCCTCCCGGGTCGAGCTGCACGGTGTCTCCTTCGCCTACTCGCCCGGCGCGCCGCCGGTGCTCCACGACATCGACCTGGTCCTCGAACCAGGCACCGTGACCGCGCTCGTGGGCCACTCCGGCTCTGGCAAGTCGACCCTGGCCAAGCTGCTGCCCCGCTTCGCGGACCCCACCGCCGGCCGGATCACGATCGCCGGGGTGGACCTGCGCGAGATGACGAGCGCACAGCTCTACGAGCAGGTCTCCTTCGTCTTCCAGGACACCGGGCTGCTGCGTACCTCGATCCGGGACAACATCCGGCTCGCTCATCCCGAGGCACCGGACGAGGACGTACGCCGCGCGGCCGAGGCCGCGCAGATCGCGGGCCGCATCGACGAGCTCGCGCGAGGCTACGACTCGGTCGTCGGTGAGGACGCCCAGCTCTCTGGCGGCGAGCGGCAGCGGGTCGCGATCGCCCGCGCCCTCCTCTCCGACACCCCGATCCTCGTCCTCGACGAGGCCACCGCGGCAGCCGATCCCGAGTCGGAGGCGCTCGTCCAGCGGGCACTGTCGCGCCTCGTCGCCGGACGTACGCTGCTGGTGATCGCGCACCGGCTCTCGACGGTCACCGCGGCCGACCAGATCGTGGTCCTCGACGAGGGCCGGGTCGCCGAGCGCGGCACCCACGAGGAGCTCCTCGCCCGGGGCGGGCGCTACGCCCGGCTCTGGGCCGCCGACCAGCGCGCCCACCCGGTCGGCGGCTGGGTCCAGGAGGAGCCGGCATGATCACCATCGTCCGCCTGCTCGCCGACCTCCTCGATCACGCTCATCGGCGCCAGCTCGCCCGCGTCGTGGCGATGTTCGTCACCACCGGCGTACTCCAGGGCCTGGCCTTCGCCTGTGTGGTGCCGGTCCTGGACGCCGCCCTGCGCCAGGACTGGGACGCCGCATCCACCTGGCTGGGCGTGCTCGCCGGCCTCTTCGTGGCCCACCATGTGGCGCTGACGGTGGGCAACCTGGACGGCTACGACCTCGCCTGCGACCTGCTCGACATCACCCTGACCCGGCTCGGCGACCACACCGTACGGCTGCCACTGGGCTGGTACGACCAGGACCGCACCGGGCAGCTCTCCCGGATGGCGTCCAAGGGCGCCACCGACATCGCCTCGGTGCCAGGACATCTGCTGCGGCCGCTGATCGCCGCCGTCGTCAGCCCGGTCACGGTGGTCGTCGCGATGGCGTTCCTGGAGTGGCGCCTGGCGCTCGCGCTCTTTGTCGGAGTCGTCGCGGTGCTGGCCACCACCCGGCTCCTGGCGGCGATCGTCGGCCGCGGCGAGGGCGCCTACGACGCCGCGATGGCGGAGGGCTCGGCGCGCGTGGTCGAGTTCGCGCTCAACCAGCCGGCCCTGCGGGTCTTCGGCCGCACCGTGCACGGCAACGAGCTGGTCGAGAACGCGCTGCGGGAGCAGAAGCGGGCGTCGCGACGGCTGCTGGTGACCGGGTTCGGCGGCCTGGGGATCCAGCTGCTCTCCATCCAGGCGCTGCTCACCCTGGTGATCGCGCTGGCCGTCCACCTCAGTCTCGGTGGCACACTCGCGCCGGCCACGGCGATCGGGCTCCTCGTCCTCACCGTGCGGTTCGTGGAGTCGCTCATCGACTACGGCGAGCTCTCCAGCGCGCTGCGGATCGCCGAGGGCTCGTTGCGACGTGTCCTCGACGTGCTCGACCTCGAGCCGCTCCCCGAGCCGTCCACGCCGGCCGAGCCGGCCGACAGCGGCATCGAGCTGCGCGACGTGACCTTCTCTTACAACGGCACCACCCGGGTCCTCGACGAGGTCTCCCTCACCGCGCCGCCACGCTCGCTGACCGCCGTGGTCGGACCATCGGGCTCCGGGAAGAGCACCCTGCTGCGCCTGGTCGCCCGGTTCCACGACGTGACGTCGGGCTCGGTGATGCTCGGTGGGGTCGACGTACGCGATCTGGGCACCGAGGCGCTGATGCGGCGCGTCTCGATCGTCTTCCAGGACGTCTACCTCTTCGAGGGCACCCTGCGGGACAACGTGATGATGTCGCGGCCCGACGCCACCGAGGGCGAGCTGCGCGAGGCCGCGCGGCTGGCCCGGGTCGACGACATCGTCGACCGTCTCCCCCACGGCTGGCAGACCCGGATCGGCGAGGCCGGCTCCACGCTCTCGGGCGGTGAGAAGCAACGGGTCTCGATCGCCCGCGCGCTGCTGAAGGACGCCCCCGTCGTCCTGCTGGACGAGGCGACCGCCGCCCTCGACGCCGAGAACGAGGCCGCGGTCCAGGCGGCGCTCACCGCGCTCTCCGCCGACCGTACGGTCATCGTCATCGCCCACCGCCTCCAGACCGTCGTCGCCGCGGACCAGATCGTCGTCCTCGACGGCGGCCGGATCGTGGAGCGCGGCTCCCACGCCGAGCTGCTGGCTCACGGCGGGCGCTATCTGGACTTCTGGCGCGAACGTACGCAGGCCGAGGGCTGGCGGCTTCTCGCCCGCGAGTAGACCTGGACAGCCGGCTGCCGGGACGTCCCCCGAGGACGACCCGGCAGACGGCGTCGATCAGGGTCAGAACGCGTCGGGGTGCAGACCCTCCGCGATCGTCCGCACCGCGGTGACGTTGCCGAGCGTGCCCGGGAACGTGTCCGGGGTGCGCAGGGCGATGAAGCGGTCCTCCTTGACGGCGGTGACGTCGGGGAAGGTCTTGCGCAGGTACGCCTCGACCCGCCCCGCCTCGGACGGCTCCCGGACGGCGAACACGATGGCGTCGGGGTTGCGCGCGGCGACCTCCTCCGGGGAGACGACCGCGGAGAAGAACTGGGCGAAGAGCTCCTCGTCCGGGCTGAAGACGTTCTCGCCGCCGGCGCGCTCGATCATGTCGTACTCCACCCCGGCGCCGATCGCGGAGAGCGTCTTGCCCTCGACGAAGAGCTGGGCGACCGTGGGCCGCGGGCGGTCCTGGACGGCCTTCTCGACCGCCTCGAGGTCGCCCCGGGTCTCGGCGACCAGCTCGTCGGCGGCGCCCGACACCCCGAAGATGCTGCCGAGTGCCTCCAGGTCGGTGAACAGGTCGGTGACCTCACCGGTGGAACGGCGCTCGGGGCAGCCGCCGGCGGCGACGTAGGTGGTCACCCCGGCGTCGGTCAGCTGGTCGATGGTGGCGAAACCCTGCTCGGCGGTGAACTCGTACTCGGTCGGGGCGACGACCGCGTCGGGCCGTACGTCGAGGAGCTGCTCGCGGGCCGGCGGCGCGTCCGTGCTCAGCTCGGGCACATCGCTCGCGTCCGCCGCGACGTCCGCGGGGAGCTCGTGCATGGCTGTCTGCGCCTGGCCGACGAGCCGGTCGGCGACCCCGAGGCGTACGAGCAGCTCGGTCTGGGCCGGGCTGAGCCCGACGATGCGCTTCGGAGCCGACTCGACCGTGATCTCGCGGCCACAGTTCTCCACGGTCACCGGATAGCCCTCGGCGGCCTCGCCTCTCGCCGCGGCGTCACTCTGGACGCCGGTGCCGCCGCATCCGGTCGCTGCCAGGAGCGTGAGCGCTGCCACCGGGACGGTGCGCAGCAGTGGGGTGGTGTTCATGTGTTCCTCTCTCGAACCCGCGCGGACGTCCCGCGCAGGAGCAGGTGTGGGGTGCCGGCCTCGGGATCGGTGATCCGGCTCGCCTCCACACCGAAGACCTCGCGCACCAGCTCGGGCGTGAGGATGTCCGCGGGCTTCCCGAGCGCGACGACATGTCCGCGGTCGAGCACCGCGACCCGGTCGCAGTACGCCAGCGCCAGGTCGAGCTCGTGCAGCGCGACCACGGTGGTGATCCCGAGCTCCGCGACGGTGTGCATCAGCTCGAACCGGTAGGAGACGTCGAGATGGTTGGTCGGCTCGTCGAGCAGCAGCAGCTCGGCCTCCTGGGCGATCGCCCGGGCGAGCAACGTACGTTGCCGCTCACCGCCCGAGAGCCGGTGGACCGGCCGGTCGGCCAGCGTGGAGACGCCCGCCAGCTCCATCGCCCGGCTCACCACCCGCCAGTCCTCGGGGCTGTCGCGACCGAGCACCCCGCGGTGCGGCGTACGTCCCAGCAGCACGCTCTCGGCGACGGTGAGCCCGAACTCGTCCGGCGGCTCCTGGGCCATCACCGCGACCCGGCACGCGATCTCGCGCCGGCTCATCGTGGCGACGTCGGTCCCGTCGAGACGGACCTGGCCCGAGGCCGGCCGGAGGGCGCCGAAGCAGGCTCGAAGGATGGTCGACTTGCCGCTGCCGTTGGCGCCGAGCAGGCCGAGGACCTCCCCCGGCTCGACCACGACCGAGGCCGCGGTGACGACCTCGCGGCTGCCCCGGTGCAGGGTGAGGTCCAGGGTCTCGAGCCTCATCGCGCCATCCCCTGCTCGTCGGCGGCCCGTCCGCGCATCAGCCACAGGAAGAACGGCACCCCGATCAGCGCGGTGATGATGCCCAGCGCCACCTCGGCGGGTGCCGATACGGTCCGGGCGATCAGGTCCGCGCCGCACAGGAACAGGGCTCCGCCGAACACCGCCACCGGAACGATCCGCCGGTGGTCGGAGCCGACCAGTACCCGGGCGATGTGCGGGACCACCAGACCGACGAAGCCGATGCCGCCGGCGACCGAGACGACGGTGCCGGTCAGCAGCGCGGCGGCGAGCAGCAGGACCGACCGCAGCCGGTTGACCCGGACCCCCAGCGCCGTGGCCGTCTCGTCGCCGACCTGGAGCGCGTTCACGGCTCGCCCGGTCGTGATCGAGACGCCGAGCGCAACCACCAGGGCAACCAGCGGACCGGCCAGATCGGTCATCGTCGCGGCGGAGACCGAGCCGAGCAGGAAGAACATCACGCTGAAGACGTTCTGCGCCTCGGTCGTGAGCGTGAGATAGCTGGTGATAGCGCTGAAGAACGTGCCCAGCGCGACCCCGGTCAGCACCAGGCGCTGCGGGGCGATGCTGCCGTTCTTGTACGCCACCCAGAACACCGCCGCGGTGGCGACCGCGGCTCCCAGGAACGCCGCGGTGCCGATCCAGGCCCCGACCGCCGTCGCTCCCAGGACGACCACGGAGACCGCGCCCACACCGGCTCCCGAGGAGACGCCGATGATCGCCGGCTCGGCCAGCGGGTTGCGTACGACTGCCTGGATGAAGACCCCGGCCAGGCTCAGCGCCGCTCCGGCCAGGGCCGCCAGCAACGCACGTGGCAGCCGGAACTGCCACACCACCTGGTCCTGCAGCACGGTGTAGGTGCCGTCGCTCATCCACGGCATCCCGGGCAGCAGGTGCCCGGTGACGAGCCTGGCGGCGTCGAGCGCGCTCAGGTCGACGGTGCCCGACGACGCGGACAGCGCGATGACGACGAGGAGGGCGGCCGCGAGCCCGATGGTCAGGACCCGGGCGCGCCATCTGCGCCGGGCGATCGAGGCGGGCACCGGGATGGGGCCGGGCCGCGAGAGCACCGGTGGCGAGATGTCGTCGGTGGTCACGGAGGTATCGGTGGGGGTCATCACACTCCTGTGGAGACGTGGGTTGAGTCGAGGGCGAAGTCGAGGACAGAGGCGGCGAAGTCGTGCACGGCGTCGAGGTGGTTGCCGCCGTGGCCCATCCGGGGGCGGTGGCTGCGTACGACCTCCGCGCCGCGAGCCGTCAGCGCCGCCGCGAGCCGGTCGGTGGGCGCCGCCGCGACCCGGGAGTCCTCGGCGAAGGTGGTCAGCAGGAAGCGGGGCCAGCGTCCGCCCGGGAACCGACGGGCACGCTCGAACGGCGAGTAGTCGTCCATGGCGGCGCGCACCGCCGCGTCGCTCGGGTCCCCGAACTCCTCGACCCAGTGCCGCGCGCCCGGGTGCTCGCCGATGCGGTGCGGGTCGAGCGGCGCGGCCGTGCAGGCGACCCCGGCGACGAGGCCCGGCTCGGCGAGCGCCGCGGAGACGGCGACCAGTCCGCCGAGCGAGGCCCCGGCGAGCACCAGCTGTTCCGGCCGGGTCAGGCCGAGGCGGACGAGCTCGCGGGCGACGGTGACGGCGTCGGCGACCGTACGCGTCTTGCCCGCGCCCTGCCCCGAGGTGTGCCACGTCGTGCCCACCCCGCCTCCGCCGCGCAGCCGGGCGGTCACGTGCAGCCCGCCGAGGTCGCACCAGGCGGCGGCCGACGGCTCGAAGGCTGGGAGATCGACGATCCCGAACCCGCCGTAGACCTCCAGGAGGGTCGGGCCGCCGGGCTCTCCGGTCAGGATCAGCTCGATCTCGGCCCCGTCCTCCGCGGTCACGGTGGTCAGCCGCGACCGTGGGCCTTCGCTCGTCGAGCGTGCCGCCTGCTCGAGCGGCATCACCCGCGGCGCCGCAGCCGGTGACTCGATCCGCACCCAGGCGCGGTCCTGCGTCCAGGAGAGGCCGGAGACGGTACGTACGTCCTGCTGCTCCGAGATGGCGACGGTCTGCGTCGGCGCGAGGACTCCGGCATCGGCGGCGAGGCGGACGACCACGGAGTGCCCGTCCCGGACCAGGTGGACCAGGCAGCCGCCGGGAACCGCCTGGGCGTGGACCGGGACTCCGGGCAGGGTCTCCAGCCGACATCGTGCTGGTGCCCCTCCAGGCTCCCGGAGACTCACCAGCTCGTCGCCGGTCACCGCGAGCAACGTGGCCGCCGCGGCGCTGACGCTCCGGACCCTGGGGAGCTCGAGGATCTCCGAGCCATCGATGCCGACCAGCCGGGTCCGCGCCTCGTCGGTCCGGGCGACGAGCATCGTACCGCCGACGCCGACCGGCGTCGCGCGCTCGCCGGCAGCGGTGGTGAACAGCGTCCGTGGCGGCTCGCCACGCCGTACCTGCAGGCAGCGGCCGAGGGTGTCGACGAGAAACAGGTCCCTACCGGCCCAGGCCATCCGCGTGTGCCGCACCGTCACGGCGTCGAGCTCGGTCGAGGTCCGCGAGGACGTGTCCACGACGACCACGCGCCCGTTCTCGGAGCCGTCGTCGCTGACCTCGAGAGCGACCAGGTGCCCGTCCGGCGACGGCGCGAAGCCCTGGATCCTGACGCCCGGGTCGAAGACGAGCCCGCCGTCCTCGTCGACCAGGACCGCAAGCAGGTCCCCGGAGCGCCGGGAGAGCCGGAAGCGGCCCAGCGGCAGTCCGGGACGACCGGACCGATCGGCACGACGCAGCGCGTCGCGCACGCTCGCGCGTCTCACCGTCCCACCCCGTCGACCCAGGTCTCGGGCGGCCTGATGACGGCCAGGTGCCCGCCCTCGTCACAGGGGGTTCCCAGGTCGACGGTCGACTCGATGCCCGAGCGGCGGACGAGGTGGAGCTCCCCGTCGCCTCCGCGAGTGACCGCGGCCAGGCCGCTGGATACCAGCGCCAACGCCCGCCGTTGTGCGGACCTGTCCCCGACGGGATCCCATGGCGCGACACCGGGACGCGGGGCCGCGCTCATCGGCGGGAGCTCGACCTCGGTGAGCCGGCCGTCGGTGAGCATCGCCAGCCGGTCGCCGTCGGGATGCACGACCGTCCAGGCGACCGTTCCACCGGTGGCGTCGGGCCGGAACACCAACCCGTCACCGGTCCGGGTCACCTCGGCCGCTCCGTCCAGGCTCCAGCGCACCAGATGGTTCGTCCAGGTGTGCCACCGCTCGGCGTCGGAATCGGCTCCACGTACGGAGCAGACGATCCCCAGCGCCGGGTCGAGCCGGAGGAAGTACGCCCGTCCGGGCACCGGCCACGGCCAGGTCTTCAGGCGCTCAGGCCGACCATCAGTGACCCGGAGTCGTTCGATGCCCACCTCGGTGGACAGGTGGACGACTCCGGACCGCTGGTCGGCGGCGTCGCCGTGCCCGAGGTCGCCCTCGAGCTCGAGGCGCTCGCCGCGTACGACCGGGCAGTGCGGCCCGGCCCGGAGCAGGTCGCGCAGCGGGATGACCTCCGCCTCCCCGGGTTCGCGGTGACGCAGCACGACCATCGGCTCTCCTGTTCCGGCATCCGGAACGATCACGACGCCCGGTTCGCCGGTGCGGACCCGCACCCGCACGGCGGTGGTGCCGCTCGGGTCGGCCAGGTCCACGACCGTGACCAGATCGCTCCACGGATCCCAGGACGCGCCCAGGCCGGTGGTGACGACGACGTAGCGCCCCGTGGGGTCGCAGGCCAGGTGCTCGGCGGGGATCGCGATCGGCACTCTCCGCGCCTGACCTGCGCCGTCGATCACCACGAGCGTGCCGACCGCGTCGTCCGCGAACACCGTCCGGGCCCCGCCCGGGGCGCCCGCCGGGAGGGTGAGGACGCCCGCGTGCTCGGCCAGCGTCGCCGTCGACCACGGGCCGGGCGCATCACCGGGTTGGGAGGTCTGCCAGCGGCCGGCGCGATGGTCTGCCAGGACGAGTGTGGGGCTCATGGTCGGACACACTACTGGTATTGGGAATGATTCTCATATACGTTTTGCCGCTGTCCGCACCAGCGGGCCCCGGCGACGCCGGGCCGAACGATCCGACAGAGGAGACGACCGATGAACAACGACATCGTGAGCGAGATCGAGGACACCGAGCAGCTGGCGCACCTTTCCGCCACCCACTCCAACGCGCTGGTCGAGAACCCCTTCGACTGATCGCCGACGGGTGAGCACTCAGTGCCGTTCGGGCGACCTGGCCACCGTCTGATCGCGGGGGTGCCGGGCTGACGAGCCCGGCGCCCCCGGCCCTGTCCGAACCATGACCACCGAGCAGCCAGGAGACCCGATGTACCCCAGACACGACTGGCGCCCACTCCCCGCCGCCCGCGGCGAGGTCCGCCTCTCGACCGACATGCCGGCGCTGCGTACCGGCTCCGGCGACTTCCTCAGGCTGCACGACCTACCCGGCCCAGGCCGGGTGCCGACCTACCGCTACCTGCTCCGGGTACGCCGCGCCGCGCTCGAGCGCGACCGGAGAGCCCTGGCCTCACGATGGCCCGAGGGCCGGCGCCGCATCCTCGTCCTCGGCCGCGGACGGCTCGGCCGGGCACTCGCCGCCGAGCTCGCGCGCTCGGGCGCCGAGGTCGTCCGCGACGACGGGGCGCGTACGCCTCCGCACACCGATGCCGTCGTGGACGTACGCGAGGTCCCGCAGCGCCAGGACGCCGAGCTCGACGAGCTTCTCGAGCACCTCCTGGCCGGCGGAGCAGTGCTGCTGCGCGGCCGGCGCGAAGGCGGCCGGATGCTGATCTTCCCGCTCGTCGTAGACGGCAGCGAGGCGACCCCGGACCAGGTCGACCGCCGCCGGCTGGCCGCCTCCCCCGCCGCCCCCGAGCTCTCCTCGTGGCTCGCGAGCGGCCACCGCGACCCACGGCCGCTCCGCCGCGCGACGCTGACCCTCACGGTCGCTCGCTGCCTGGCCATCCTGGAGGACTGGGCCGCCGACGACCCCGCACTCGTCGAGCACCGACGCCTGCTGCGCGTCGTCGGCGACGGCCTGCGCGAACGCACCCACACCGTCCTCGGCTTCGACGAACCGGCGCCGCGCCCGCAGGCCGCGCGGTGACCGACTCGCAGGCCAGACCCTTCCCGGTCACCACCCGCGACGGCGTCGTCCTCGGCGGCTGGCTGGTCCGCTCGGCCGGCGCCGCACGTGCGGTCGTGCTCGTGCGGACGCCGTACGACGCCCGCGCGCACCTGCCGCTGGCCAGATCGCTGGCGCGTCGCGGCTTCGACTGCCTGGTCCAGGACGTACGCGGCCGCTACTCCTCCGCCGGCACCTGGCGGCCCTATGTCGCCGAGGCCCGCGACGGGTCGGACACGGTCGATGCTCTGCACCAGCGCTGCCCGCAAACACCCGTAGTGACCTACGGCGCCTCCTATGCCGCCCACACCGCCCTCGAGACCGCTCGCACGGATGCTCGGGTGAGCCGCGTGGTCGCCGTGGTGCCGGCCCTCGGGGCGTACGAGACCGCCTACTCGGCCGACGGGATCCCGCAGCATCTGGACCGGCTCGGCTGGTGGGCGATCCACGGGTTCGCGCGCGAGGACGAGACGGCGTTGGACCCGTCCGCCCTGCGGGCCGCGGCCGCGGTCGCCGACCGCGAGGGACCGATGGCAGCCGCGGCCCGTCTCGGCTGGGACCCGGCAGGTCTCGACGCGTTCCGCGAGCTGTGGACCACCCCGCCGCTCGATCTTCCCGACCACTTCGGGGACGTCACCGCGCCGCTGCTGGTCGTCACCGGCGACGCCGACCCGTTCGACGCGTACGCCCGCCGGCTGGCCGCCGGGTGGGGTGCCCGCAGCGGGGGCGGCAGCGCCCTGGTCAGCGGCCCCTGGGGCCACGACCTCGGCATCGGTACCACGGACCCCGCCCTGCGGGCGGCGTACGACGCTGCCGGCTCCCCCGGCCGGATGATCCTGCGCTGGCTGACCCACGCCGAGCCCGCTCCCGGGCAGGAGCTACGGCTCGATGTCGCCGCCCGGGCCTGGTCCGAGCGGCGGCTCGCCACGACCGTGCCGACAACCGAGAGAGGACACGCATGACCAGGTCAGCGATGCCACCGCTGGACGTCGAGCGTCTGGTCGACAAGGAGACCGGACTGATCCGGCAAGTGCGGGAGGTGCTGCGCCCCGAACGGGCGCCGTTGCGCTACACCTCGCTGACCGCCGAGGTCTCCGATGCGCGCTGGCTCGGCGACTGGCCGGCCGACCGGGTCTCGCTCGGCACCACCTTCGGCGATGTCGCGGGTGCCCGGATCGCGGCGATCGCGGAGGGGGTGGAGCGCTACTGCGGCAACTTCATCCCCGACCGGCTCGACCCCGCCGACCACCGGACCGGCACCGCGGCCGAGCTGCGGGAGAAGGGCCTGCGCGTCATCGAGCTCGACGACCTCCCTCGCTGGAGCACGGCGCAGCTGACCCGGCCCGACTTCCCCTATCGCGCGCTCGACGACGAGCTGCCGACGCTGTGGAGCCGTTGCCAGGAACAGCCGGCCGAGGGCTGGGCCGATCCGGCGACCGACATCTGGATGCCGCACGCCCTCATCGGGCTCAACTGGCGCCAGCGGCGGTTCGCCCACCTGGACCGCGTCTTCCACCTCAACTACGCCGGCATCGCCACCGGCCAGGGCGCCGCCGACGCCCACGACCGTGGTCTTCTCGAGGTCGTGGAGCGCGACGCCCTCGAGGTGTGGTGGCACCACGGCGGACCGGCCCAGGGGATCGACCCCGGCTCGGTCCCGGGACTGAGCGCCGATCTGGAGGGCGCGCCGCTCGACGTACACGTCGTCCGGATGCCCACCGAGCTCGCACCGGCGATGGCCGCCCTCGTGCGCGACCGGGACACGGGCGTCTACGCCGCCGGCTTCTCGGCGTCCACCGACCCGGTCCGGGCCGCGCGCAAGGCGGTGCTGGAGGCGGTCCACACGTGGATCTACACGCTCGGCTGCCGTGACGCCGACGGCTGGGTCTTCCAAGCCGTACGTGCCGGGCTGATGGCTCCGGGCCTCTACCTCGACCATCGCGAGGACCGCCGCTACCTGGACTCGGCGGGGCCTGACTTCGCCCGAGTACGCGATCTCGGTGCCCATGTCCAGGTCTGGCTCGATCCGCGGGTGCACCGGCTCGCCGATCGGTTCACGGCGCCCACGCTGGGCACCGTCCCGATCTCCGAGGTCGCCGCCACCGACGTCGCCGAGGTGCGCCGCCGGCTGCACGAGGGCGGTCATCGGGTCATCACCCGGGATCTCACGACACGGGATGTGGC
Source organism: Nocardioides sp. YJ-D4 (assembly GCF_054031495.1). Classification (NCBI taxonomy): domain Bacteria; kingdom Bacillati; phylum Actinomycetota; class Actinomycetes; order Propionibacteriales; family Nocardioidaceae; genus Nocardioides; species Nocardioides sp. YJ-D4. The sequence continues at coordinate 5,811,733 of NZ_CM132932.1, read as the reverse complement.
ACAGACTCCGCTGCGAGTCGTACGCACCTTCGTCACCGGACTGGTGCCCAACGCCCCGGCTGCCTTCCGCTACCTCGGGATGCCGCGCTTCGGCGAGGCCGCCCGGCGCCGCGGCTGGGACCCGGTCGATCTCGATGAGCCGCTGGCCCTGTGCCCGCCGCCCCACATGTGATCCGGAGACGCGACATGACCTCGAGCGCCGCGCTCCTCGCGACGGCATTCTCGCCCGACCTCCCGGGCGAGCCGCTGCCTCCCGGTCCCCGCGCGAACCGCTGGCCCGGCGAGCTCGTCGAGATCAGCGGCACGGCAGCGACGGCCATCCACCGGCTGTGGCGGGCACGCGGTCGCCATCCGCGCGCCGACGGGACCCCGACGACGCTCCCGCGCCGGGCGGTCCCCTCGGCGGGTGGCGCCTATCCAGTGCAGTGGCACCTGGTGGTGCCTCCTGGCCACGGGCGGCCGCTCGGCGACGGCCGCTATGTCTACGACCCGTCGGCCGAGACGCTCGTCCGTCGCTCCGATCCGCGAGGACCGAGCGGGCTCGCACCGGACGAGGTCGAGATCGTCCTCACGGTCCAGCCGGGACGCACCTTCGGCCGCTACCGTCACCGGGCATGGCCGCTGTGGGTCGCTGATGCGGCGTACGCGCTGGAGGCGCTGCTCCTGCTGGTCCCGGATGCCAGCCTGCCCGAGGACTGGTCCGACCTCGCCGCCGCCCGTCGCGCCCTCGGCCTGCCCCGAGCGGCGCAGGCCGCATGGTGGCTCGAGCGCGGCCTCGTGCCCGAGATCGCCCTGGCGCGGATCCGACTGCCGCGCGACCCGCACCTCGACGAGCTCGCCTCCGCCGCCCTCTGCTCGCGGCGCAGCCCTGGGCTGGATCGCTTCCAGGAGCGCCGCGCCCAGACCTCCGGAACCCCGCCCGGCACCCAGGTCGCGCGGCAGAGCGGCCAGTCCTGGGTGCTCGGCGCCGACCGCGTCATCGGCTGGCCGCGTCCGCCACGGCTCGACGCCACCGGCTACACCCGGCTGTGGCAGATCCATCGCCAGGCCGCCCGCCACACCTATTCCTTGACCGCCCGAGGCCATGGCGTCCGCGCCGTCTCCGGGTTCTGCACACCCCCGATGGCCGCGCAGCCGCTGGTCCATGCCATCGCCATCCTCGAGAACGGAGCCGCCACATGATGGTGGACACGCTGCTTCTGCGCACCGCGCTGCGACACCCGGCCCCGGCCGCGGCCACCGTCGGGCTGCAGGTCCTGATGACCGCGACCTACCTCCCGCAGGCCTATGCCCTGGCCCAGGGACTCCTCGCGGTGGTCGATCACGACGACGACCGTGCGGTCACGGCAGCGCTGTGGATCGCAGGGATCGTGGCGGTGCGCTGGCTGATGTCCTGGGTGCAGGCGACCGCCGCGGCGCGGCTGGGTGAGGACGTACGCCTCGGGGTGCGGGACGAGGCGCTGCGAGGCGTGCTGGTCCCTGAGGCCCTGCACGACCCCGGCCGGCGAGACGGGGGTCTGAGGACGGCGCTCGTCGACGGGGTCGACGGGGTCGACGCGTACGTCACCCGCTACCTGCCGGCGCTCGCCCAGGCCTTCGTGCTGATCCCGGTGGTGACGGTCCTGCTGATCCTCGTGCATCCGCTCGCCGGGCTCGCTGCCGGAATGGCCGCGGCCGGCGCGCTGACCGCGCCGCTGCTGTGGAAGCGCCTCATGCGACGACGCTCGGACGACCACTGGGACACCTACGAGGGCCTCGGCTCCGACCTGCTCGAGGCCCTGCGCGGGATGGCGACCCTGCGCCTGCTCGGGCGGGTCGCGGAGACCCGTGCCCGGATGGCCCGCCGGAGCGAGGAGCTGCACCGCGCGACGGTGCGGGTGATGCGTACCTCGCTGCTCGACACGGCGCTCATCGACCTCGCCGTCCAGGGCGGCACCGTCGCCGCTGCCGGTCTCGCGCTGGTCGCGAGCGTGACCGGGACGGGGGTGCCGCCGGCCGAGCTCTACCTGGCGCTCATGCTGGTGAGCGAGGTCTTCCGGCCCATCCGGGACCTCTCCGGCGCTTGGCACGCGGGCTATCTCGGGACCTCCGCCGTCCCGGCGCTCCGCAGGCTCGGCGTCGGCGAGCACCACGACAGCCCGGGCACCAGCCCGGCCGGGGCGGACCGGACCGCGTCGCCCACCGCGGCGCTCGTCCTCGACGACGTCTCGTTCGCCTACCCCGACGGGCCGCCGATCCTCGAGGACGTCCGGGAGCGCTTCGAGCCCGGCACCGTCACCGCAGTCGTGGGCCCGAGCGGCGCCGGGAAGACCACCCTCCTCGACCTGGTCCTCACCCACCTCACCCCCACCGGCGGCCAGGTCCTGCTCGACGGTCGCCCGGTGCGTACGTCCGACGTGGCGGTGGTCTCGCAGAGACCCGTGCTCTTCGAGGGAACCGTGCGCGAGAACCTCCGCGTCGCCCGCCCGGACGCGAGCGAGACCGACCTGTGGGAGGCGTGCGCGGCCGCCGGCATCGACCAGGAGGTACGCACCCTCCCCACCGGTCTCGACACGCCGATCGCCAGCGCCGGAGCGAGCCTCTCGGGTGGTCAGCGCCAGCGGATCGCGCTGGCCCGGGCGGTCCTCTCGGACCGCCCCGTCCTCCTCGCCGACGAGCCCACCAGCGCCCTCGACCCGGCCTCGGCACGCACCGTCACCGCAACGCTCGCACGGCTCTCCGCCGACCGCATCGTCATCGTCGTCGCCCACCGCGAGGAGTCGCTCGACGGGGTCGAGCGGATCCTCGAGCTCAGCCACGGCCGACTGACACCGCTGCTCGACGGGAGCCACGTATGACCGCGCCGGCCCCCGCTCGGCCGCTCACCGGGCTGCTCCGTCATCTCGGCGGCGAGCGCCGCGCCATCGTCGCCACGACCGTGCTGGTGGTCGTCAGCCAGGTGTGCCTGGGGGCGATCTCGGTGCTGCTCGCCGCCGCCGTCGGGCGCGCCGTCGTCCTCCGCGACGCCCCGCCGGGCTGGTTCTGGGCCCTGCTGGCCGGCCTGGTGATCCTCCGAGCGCTGCTGACCTGGGGCGAGATGGATGCCTCCCACGCGCTCGCGTTCCGCGTGCTCGCCCGGCTCCGGATGGCGCTCTTCGACCGCTACGCGGTCGCGTTGCCGACCAGGCGCCGCGAGAACGTCGGCCGAGCCGCCTCGACCGCGATGGCCGATACCGAGCGCCTGGAGTTCTTCTACGCCCACACCGTGGCTCAGCTCGTGGCGGCGGCGGTCAACGCGCTTCTCGGACTGGTCCTCCTCACCGTCGTGGAGCCCGTGCTCGCGCTGGTCACCCTCGCAGCGCTCGCGCTCGTGCTCGCGACCGTCCCGCTCGGCCGGCGCCGCCTGGAAGCCCTCGGACACGAGGTCGTCGAGGCGACCGGCGCCCTCTCCGACCGTGTCGTCGACGTGCTCGGCGGCCTCCGCGAGGTGCTGGGCTACGGCATCCACGAACCGGTCCGCCGCCAGATCAGGGAGACCGGTGCCGAGGCCGCCCGGGCCGCTGGCCGGCTCGAGACCACCCATCGCCTGCTCGCCGGAGCACGCGAGGCGGCGGTGACGCTCGCCGGTGTGGGCGTGCTGGTCAGCGTGCTCGGCCGTGAGCTCGCGGCCGAGCACGTCGCCGCCCTGGTCGTCCTCGCGCTCGCGACCGTCGCCCCGGTGGCCGAGGCCGCGGCGACCTGCGCCCGCCTGCCCGCGCTGCGCGCGGCCGCCGCCCGGGTCGGCACCGAGCTCGCCCGCCGGTCCGTGCTCACCCGCGACACCCCGCAGGCGCCCCTTCCCGAGGGGCCGCTCGGCCTCAGGATGAGCGAGGTGGGCTTCGGCTACGACGACCGGCGGGTGCTGGACGGGTTCGGCATCACCCTCGCGCCAGGGGAGCACGTCGGGCTCCGCGGGCCCTCGGGCGCGGGCAAGTCCACCGTCGTGGCGCTGGCCAGCCGGCTCTGGGACCCCGACACCGGGACCGTCGAGCTCACCGACCCGGCCGGCGGCCGCGTACCGATCTCGGCCGTCGATGACGCCGCGCTTCGGGCCGCGCTGGCCACGGTCGAGCAGGACGGCGCACTCTTCTCGGGCACCGTACGCGACGCGATCGCCGGTCCCGCGACGACCGACGCCGAGATCGAGGCCTTGCTGGCCCGGCTCGGTCTCGCCGACACGGTCACGGCGGAGAGTCACATCGGCGAGGGCGGACTCCGCCTCAGCGGTGGACAGCGGGCACGACTGCGGCTGGCGCGCGCCGTTCTGCAGCGTCCGCGGATCCTGGTGCTGGACGAGCCCACCGCCGACCTCGACGAGGCCTCCGCGCGGCAGGTCACCGACCTGCTCGGCACCCTTCCGGCCACGATGCTGGTCGTCTCCCACCGTCCGCAGACTCTCGCCCGGATGGACCGGGTGGTCGAGATGAGCTCCCGCGAGGCCTCAGAAGGCGCTCCGAACCCCCGCAGAGCCCGTAACCACGCGGAACACGCGGCGCGTGAAGGTTGAAGATCCGTAGGACTGGCCTACGCTGGCGACGAGCCGCATCTCGTCAACCTTTGCGGCTCTGATCAACGATTAAAGGAGATCGCATGAACCGCACCGACCTGGTGAGCGAAATCGCCAAGCAGGCCGAGATCACCCAGACGCAGGCTTCCGCCGCCCTGGGTGCCGCCATCGAGGCGATCAGCGCGGCCGTTGCCAACGGCGACAAGGTCACGCTGCCCGGCTTCGGTACGTTCGAGTCGCGCGAGCGCTCGGCTCGCACCGGCCGCAACCCGCAGACCGGCGCCGAGATCAAGATCCCGGCCTCGAAGGGCCCGGCGTTCAAGGCCGGCTCCGCTTTCAAGGAGCGGGTCGCCAAGGGCTGAGTCCCTGGACACCTAAGAAAGGCCGGGTCGTCATGACCCGGCCTTTCCCTTATTTGACGACTGCTCTCGGAGGATCGTCCTCAGCGGAGCGCTCTCAGAGCGCGACCTCCCGGTCCGCGACGGCAGCCGACAGGTCGGTGTCGTGGGTGACCAGCAGCAGCGCGGCCCCGCTCTCGTCGATCTCACTCATCAGCGCGTCGACGGTCTGCTCCTGGGTGACCAGGTCGAGCCGCGAGGTGGCCTCGTCGGCGAAGACGAGCGCAGGACGCGTCAGCATCGCCCGCACCACCGCGATCCGCTGCAGCTCACCGCCGGAGACCTGCCCCGGCCGGCGGCGCAGGATCTCGTACGGCAGACCGAGCCGCTCCAGCGACGCACGCACCTCCGCCTCGCCGACACCATGGCGACGCATCACGTCGCCGAGCGCCTTCTTCAGGCTCACCTGCTGCGGGAAGGAGAGCGCCGGGTCCTGATAGAGCTTCTGCAGCCTTCCCCGGCCCACCCCTTCTCCGTACGTCACCGACCCCGCGTCGAGCCGGGTCAGCCCGAGCAGCGCGTTGCCGAGCGTCGTCTTGCCCGCACCGCTGGGCCCGGTGATCGCGACCCGCTCACCGGCCCTGATCTCGAGGTCGAGGCCCTCGAAGACCGGCCCGTGGGCGTACGCCTTCGCGAGGCCCGAGGCGCCGACCAGGAGCTCGCTCCCGCCGGGCGCCCGCGACCGCATCCAGGGGTGGTCCCAGCGCGAGGGCTCGGCGGCCAGCAGGCGCCGGGTGTAGTCGCCTGTGGGCGCGACCAGCACCTCCTCAGCCGGCCCGGACTCGACCACGGCCGCCTCGCGCATCACCATCACCTCTCCCCCGAGCCGGCGGGCCAGGCGCAGGTCGTGGGTGATGGTGAGAAGCAGGCCGCCCTCGTCGATGTGGCCGAGCAGCAGGTCGGCGAGCTGGTCGACCGAGGCCCGGTCGAGACCCTTGGACGGCTCGTCGAGGATCAGCAGCCTGGCCCCGCCGATGGTCGCCGCGGCGTACGCCACCCGCTGGGCCATGCCGCCCGAGAGGGTGTGCGGGTAGGCACCGCCCGAGCCGGCCAGCCCGACCTGGCCCAGCCGGTGATCAGCCGCCTGCGCTGCGGAGACGCTGCGGGGCGACCAGCCCGGCGCGCCCTCGGCGACCTGGGCGCGTACCCGCATGGTCGGGTCGAGCGCGAGCGCGGGCTCCTGCGGAAGCAGAGCGACCTCGCGACCCCACAGCTTCCGCCGGCCACCCCGGTCAACCCGGTCGGCGAGGTCGAAGGACTCGTCCCCGATTGTCAGCGACCCGACCGCAGCCAGCTCGGGCGGCAGCGTACCCATGAGCGCGTGGGCGAGCACCGACTTGCCCGAGCCGCTCTCGCCGACGATCGAGAGCGCACGCCCGGCCTCGATCCGCACCTCGGGTACGTCGGCGAGGACCAGCGATCCGGTCCGTACGACCACTCCGGTGGCTTTCAGGTTCATCGCCCCTCCTCCGGGGATCGCAGTCCGAGCAGGCAGACGGTGAGCAGGAACAGGACCCCGACCGGGGCCAGCGGCATCCACGGCGCCGCGTCGTAGAACGGGAACGACTCGGTGATCATCAGGCCCAGCTCCGCGCGTGGCGGCTGGAGACCGACCTTGACGAAGCCGAGCGTCGACATCGCCAGGATCGAGGTGACCATGCCGAGCGAGGCCAGCGTCACGAGCAGCGGGCGCAGCGCCGGCCACAGGTGGCGGCGGACGACGTGGGTCCAGCCGAGCTGCAGCAAACCCGCCGCCTCCACCGCGGGTGAGCCGAGCACCAGTGCGCTGCGTGCCCGCACCACCCGGAAGAACTCCACCCACTGCACCAGCGCGAGCCCCACATAGAGCGCCACCATGCTCCCGGGCGCGGCGAGCGCCGAGACCAACAGCACCACGAGGAGCGCCGGTACCGCCACGAAGGCCTCCGAGACCGAGCGCAGCAGCGCGTCGACCCAGCCGCCGAACCAGGCCGAGGCGACCCCGGCGACACAGCCGAGCACCAGCGCGGTCGCCACGCACACGAGCGCGAGCAGCAGCGAGACCCTGGTGGCGTGCGCCACCCGGGAGGCGACGCTACGCCCGTAGTCGTCGGTCCCGAGCGGGTCCGACAGCGACGGCGGCTGCAGGTAGCGAGCCAGGTCCTGGCTCGCGGGGTCGGGCAGCACCAGCGGCCCGACCAGCGCGAACACACCGATCAGGACGAGCCCGCCGACAGCGGCGATCCGGCTCCACGACCGCTGCGGCCGCTTCCCGATCGTCTGTTCCAGCATCAGCATGCTCATGCCATCACCGCCCGTCCCCGCGGCCGCGGGTCGAGCCAGGCGACGGCCAGGTCGACCAGCGTGTTGACCAGGACGATCAGCAGCGCCAGCACCAGCGCGGACGCCTGCAGCACCGGGATGTCACGCCAGAAGACGGCGTGGACCAGCGAGTGGCCCAGCCCGTCCCAGGCGAAGAGGCTCTCCACGACGACGACTCCTTCGATCAGCACGACAAACTGCACCCCGAGGTACGGCACCAGCACGACCGCCGCGTTGCGCACCACGTGTCTGACCAGCACCCACCTCTCGGCCAGTCCCTTGGTCTGGGCGAACTCCACGTACGCCGAGCCGCGGACCTCCACGACGGCGTCCCTGGTCACTCGCGCGATGAGCCCGGAGAGTCCGAGCCCCAGGGTCAGCGCGGGCAGCACGATGCTCCCGCCGCCGTGCCCGACCGCCGGGAAGAGTCCCAGCTGCGCGGAGAGCACGATCATCAGCAGCAGCCCGAGCAGGAACGGTGGTACGGCACGTACGCCGGCGACCCACAGCGACGCGAACCGGTCGGCGATCCCGCCCGGCCGGCGGGCGGCCACGACCCCGATCCCGGCACCCAGGACGACTGCGATGACGATCGCGAGCCCGGCGAGCTGCAGCGTGCCCGCCAGGTAGAACCCGACCTCCTCGAGCACTGGCTGGGAGGTGACCAGCGACCGGCCCAGGTCGAGCTGGAGGAGGTCGACCACCCACGCGCCGAGCTGCTGCCACAACGGCTGGTCGAGCCCCAGCTCGTCGCGCACCTGGGCTGCCGCGGCCGCGTCGACCATGTCGTAGCCGTAGCGCCCCGCCGCGATCCGGTAGGCGATGTCCCCCGGCAACCGCTGGGTGATCACGAAGCAGAGCGCCGATACGCCGACCGCCACCGTGACGGCCTGCGCCGCCCGCCGGACGAGGACGCCCCCGACGACCCGCGCCCTCACGACGCCAGCTCGACGTCGGTGATCCGCCAGGTGGTCTCGAGGGAGTCCAGGACGAACCCGTCGACCCGGTCGCTGACCGCGGCGTTCATCCGGTACCACGCGACCGGGACCAGCGGCAGCTGCTCCTGAGCCGCCCGCACGATCGTCTCGCGGTGGGCGGCGCCCTCGGAACCTTCGGCTCCCGTCGTCAGCGCGGCCACGGCCTCCGCGACGGCGGGGTCGCTCCAGCCCATCGCACCCCAGTCGGACCCACCCTCGCCGAAGGTGTCGGCGACGGTCGGCAGCGGGTCGGTGACCAACGCGAAGAACTGGGCGACGAGCGCCATCTGAAGGGTGCCGTCGGCGTGCTTGGCCGGGATCTCGCTGGAGTTGGAGACCTCGACGTCCACCTGCACGCCGACCTTGGCGAGCTCGGCCTGGATGGCGGTGGCCAGCGCCGGCAGCTCGGGCCGGTCGGGGTAGGTCAGCAGCTCGAGCCGCAGCGGATCGCCGTTCTTCGTGAGCGTGCCGTCGACGCCGGCCTTCCAGCCCGCCTGGGCCAGCAGCGCCTTGGCACCGTCGGTGTCGTAGGTCAGCGGGTCGAGGTCGGCATCCCAGTCCTTCAGGGTCGGCGGCATCAGCTGGGTCGCGGCGAGCTCCTTCTCCCTCAGCACCGCCTCGGCGATCGCCTCCCGGTCCAGCGCCATGCTGATCGCCTGCCGGACGCGTACGTCCTTCAGCGCCGGGTCACCGGCGTTCATCTTCATGTGGATCGTGCGGGGCTGCAGGGTCGAGATCATGTCCACGCCGTCGGTCTTCTCGACCCGCTCGCGACCGGCCGGTTCGAGCCCGAAGACCACGTCGGCCTGGTCGCTGGTGGCCATCACCGCGCGGCTCTCGGCGCGGCCGACGGCCTGGAAGGAGACCTTCTCCACGTCGGGCTCCTCGCCTCGCCAGTCGGCGACACGTACGGTCTCGATGCGGGAGGGCATCTGGATCGTCTCGATCCGGTAGGGCCCGGTGCCGATGACGTCCTCGACCTTCCCCTCCTCGTCGTAGGCCGAGGGGGCCAGGATCGCGGTGCTGTAGTGGCTGAGCACCGCGGGCAGGGAGACGTAGGAGTCAGCGAGCTCGATCACCACCGAGCCGCCCTCCGCGCGGATCGCCTCGACGCCGACGTCGGCCAGCGGGCTGGCGGCCTCGGCCTCGACCTTCTCGAGAACGGCGACGACGTTCTCGGCGGTCATCGGCTCGCCGTCGTGGAACTCGGCGCCCTCGACCAGGTCGAAGGTCCAGGTCCGGTTGTCGTCCTCGGCTGTCCACGCCGTGGCCAGGCCGGGTGCGAGCGCACCGTCGATGTCGGCGGTCACCAGGGTCTCGGTGACCTGGAGCCGGGTGAAGAAGTAGCCGTCCGCGGACGACTCGAGGCTGTGCAGCTCGAACGGTCCGGCGATGCGCAGCGTGTCGGCCGGGCTCTCGGATCGCGAGCCACAGGAGGTCGCGGCGAGGACGACGGCCGCGAGGACCGCGACGCCTCGCAGGTGGGGGCGGATGTGCATGTTTGCTGCCTTCCAGTCAGGTGACGTCGAACCCTAAATGAGAATGATTCCCATCTGCAACTTGGCTGGCGGAGACCCCACAGACAGACGTCGACCCCGCAGCTCACGGAGCGGCGGGGCCGACGTTCAGGGCGAGCCGGACTCAGCCCTGGCGCGCCTTGAGGCGCGGGTTGCGCTTGTTGATGACGTAGACCCGGCCGCGGCGGCGTACGACCTGTGAGCCGGGCTGGTTCTTCAGCGACCGGATGGAGTTGACGACCTTCACGGGGATCTATCCCTTCGTGCTCGTATAGGGCAGCAGCGCGACCTCGCGGGCGTTCTTGATCGCCTTGGTCACCGCGCGCTGCTGCTGCGGGGTGAGTCCGGTGACTCGGCGTGAGCGGATCTTGCCGCGGTCGGAGATGAACGTACGCAGCAGCTGCACGTCCTTGTAGTCGACGTAGGTCACGTCCGGCGCCAGCAACGGCTTGCGCCGCTTGCGGACGGGGGACGGCGGGCGCTTCGGCATGCGGGTGGTTCCTTTCAGCGGAGCTTGGCGGGGTCGAGGTAGCCGCGCTGGACCGCGCGGACCAGGCGGCGGGGCACGTCGTAGCTCTGGCCGTCGACGGCCACCGGCACGAGCGCGACCGGGGTCGCCTTCCAGCTCGACCGGCGGTGGCGGGTGTTGCTGCGCGACATCTTGCGCTTGGGTACGGCCATGGCGGCCTCCTTCGGGGTGGTGGATGCGATTCAGGCGGCGCGGCCGATGGGGCCGAGCCAGTCCTCGAGCCCGTCCCAGGACTCCTCCCAGATCTGGCCGCGCTGGGCGATCTCCCGGTCGGTGAGCAGGGCACGCTCGAAGGCCCGCGGGATCTCGTCGGCCTCGTCGTCGATGCCGATCACGACGATCCGGGTGAGCCGCTCGGTGCGACCCCACTTCTGGGTCGAGCCCACGCTCGCCTGGCCACCGGCCCCGTCCCAGACACAGATGTCGTCGGGGCGCGTCGGCACCCAGAAGCAGCCGCGCGAACGGCGCGGGCCACCGCCGAGGAGCTCGAGCTCCTCCTGGAACCGGACCGGGTGGATCGGGCGCTCCGAGCGCAGGTCGAGCCGCCAGGCGCCACCTTCGGGCAGCGGCGGCAGCGGGTTGCGCCGCACCTCCGCGACCCAGGCCTCGACCGCGTGGGGGCGATGCACTCCGGCGACCAGGCCGGCGGCGTCCAGGAGCGAGGGGTCGGTCACCACCGGCGTACCCGGCCGGGCGAGCGTCGCGACCAGCGACTCCTCCTCGGGATCGGGGACCTCGGTGATGCTGACGACGTCGGCGTACTCGACGATCGCGCTGGCGACCTCGGCGACACCGCGCCGGTCGTCCTCGGAGGTGGCCAGCCCACGCTCGTCGAGGAGGTCGGGGCCGAGCAGGTCCTCGGCAACGGTCGCACCCTCGAGCGCCGCGACGACGGCCGCGATCGAGATGTGCGGAGCCATCCGCGGCGCCCACGCGAGCACCCGGCAGACCTGGATCGCCTCGGCGGCGACCGGCAGGCAGGCCACGATGCTCCCCCAACGGCCTTGGGCCGCCAGGCGCTCGAGCGTCGGCACGATGTCCTCGCGGATCGCACAGGCCACGCAGGCGTGGGCGAGGTTGATCTCCTCGTGCTCGATCACGCCGGTCAGGTCACTGACGACGCGGGTGAGGAGCTGGCGCTCGGGGTCGATGACGTGGCGCACCATGACGGTGTCGGGGAGGCCGAACTGGAGCGAGATGGTCGCCGAGAGCATCGCACCCTCGTCGACACCGCTCACCAAGATCACCGGTGTCTTCGGACGGGAGAGGTTGCGGGGCGACCGCGGACGGGGCGCGCTCATCTCAGCCCCGCCCGTAGCGACGCTTGAACCGCTCGACCCGTCCCTCGGTGTCGACGACGCGGCCGCGGCCGGTCCAGAACGGGTGGCTGGCGCTGGAGACGTCGACGTCGACGACGGGGTAGCTCTCGCCGTTCTCCCAGGTGACCCGCTCGTGGTCGTCAGCGAGACGCTCGAGGATCGTCGACTGCATCAGGAAGAGCTTGTCCGCCGAGCGGTCGCGGAAGACGACCGGCCCGGAGACGGGGTGGATGCCTTGCTTCATGGGGACCTCCCGCTGTGGTTAATGATAACGGTTCTCATTCTACACACAGCTTCACGCCTCGCTCACATCGAGGCGAGACTCACCCCTCGGCGGTGTGGGTGTGCATGCGTACGCCGTCGCTGTTGAAAATGCTCAGCACCTGCGCCGGGCGGGACCCGGTCGCGAAGATCGCGTGCGGCACCCGGGTGTCGAACTCGGCCGCCTCACCGCGGGTCAGGACCAGGTCGCGGTCGCCCAGCAGCAGCCGCAGCTTGCCGGAGATGACGTAGAGCCACTCGTAACCGTCGTGGACCCGCGGCTCCGGCACCTCGGTCACCGGCTCGTAGGTGATCTTGAAGGTGTGGACCGGCGAGCCCTCCGGCGTCAGTGGCGCGATCTCCATCCCGTCACGGCGGATCACCGGCCGGCGCACCCTCGGATCCGGGACCGACGGCGTCACCAGGCTGTCGAGACCCACGCCGAGGTGGCGGGTCAGCGGGATCAGCAGCTCCAGGCTCGCCTGCCGCTTGCCCGACTCGAGCCGGGACAGCGTGCTCGGCGACATCTCCGCCATCGCGGCCAGCTGGTCCAGGGTCCAACCCTTGCTGTGCCGGATCGCCCGGATCCGCGGGCCGACCTGCTTGAGCTCGTCGATCATGTGCTCCATCTCCTATTTGCCATTTCCGCAAGAACCCTTGCCGTTCCTTCATTCTGCCACTGAACTGGAGGCATGACCCAACACACCGAACACTTCGACGCAATCGTCATCGGCGGCGGTGCCGCCGGCCTCTCCGCGGCTCTCATGCTCGGCCGCTCCCGCCGCCGGACCCTCGTGGTCGACTCCGGCCTCCCCCGCAACCGCTTCGCGGCCCACATGCACGGCGTACTCGGCCACGAGGGCATCGACCCCACCGACCTGCTGCGCAAGGGACGCGAGGAGCTGGCTGCGTACGACGTGGGCATCCGTCCCGGGCGCGTTGCCCGCCTCGACGAGACCGAGCACGGCGTGAGTGTCCTCCTGGAGGACGGCGAGCGACTCACCGGCCGGATCGCGATCGTCGCCACCGGCGTCACCGACGAGCTTCCCGACATCCCGGGCCTGGCCGAGCGCTGGGGCGCCACCGTCCTGCACTGCCCCTACTGCCACGGCTGGGAGGTGCGCGATCGGCGGATCGGCGTCCTGACCACCTCACCGCTCGGGATGCACCAGGCGCAGCTCATCCGGCAGTGGAGCGACGACGTCGTCGTCTTCACCGCCGGACTCGGCCCGCTCGAGGAGGCCGACGAGCAGCGGCTGCTGTCGCGCGGGATCACCCTCGTGACGTCTACGGTCACCGAGGTTCTCGGCGAGGGCGACCAGGTCACCGCGGTCCGCACGGCCGACGGCAAGGTCACCGAGGTCGGCGCCATCTTCACCGCCGGCACCCTGCGCCCCCACGACGGCTTCCTGACCCACCTCGGCCTCGACCGCTCCGACTCACCGGTGGGCAGCTTCCTCGCCGTCGACGCGACCGGCAAGACCAGCAGCGACCGGATCTGGGCGGTCGGCAACGTCTCCAACCCGATGGCCAACGTCCCGATCAGCATGAGCGCCGGCACCATGGCCGGCAGCGTCGTGAACATGACCCTGGTCACCGACGACTTCGACCGTGCCCAGGCAGGTCCCGCCGCGGTGGACTTCTGGCAGGAGAGGTACGCCGGCAGCGACCGGATCTGGTCCGGCAAGGTCAACACGGTGCTCGGTGACATCGCCGCGGGCCTCGAGCCCGGGACGGCGCTCGACCTGGGCTCCGGGGAGGGCGCCGACGTGATCTGGCTGGCGCAACAGGGCTGGCGAGCCACCGGCATCGACATCTCCGAGAACGCCATCACCCGCGGACGCGAGGCGGCGCGGGCTGCCGGCCTGAGCGAGGATCAGGCGAGGTTCGTCGTTTCCGACCTCTCCTCGCCGGCCGACCTCGACGGGAGCTACGACCTGGTCACCGCCAGCTTCTTCCACTCCCCTGTCGAGCTGCCGCGCACCGACATCCTGCGGCGTGCGGCCGAGCTGGTGGCCCCGGGCGGGCACCTCCTGGTCACCTCCCACGCAGCCGCACCGCCGTGGGCCGACGCCGCGGCGCACGAGCACCGCTTCCTCGACGCCAAGGAGGAGCTGGCCGAGCTCGGCCTGCCCGAGGAGAGCTGGGAGACCGTCGTCCTCGAGCACCGGCACCGTCCCGTGACCACCCCGTCCGGCGAGGAGTCCTCCCTGGAGGACGCCGTGGTCCTGCTCCGTCGCCGGTGACTCGGCCTGTATCGCAGTGGTGCATTTTCCCGCCATGGCGGGAATCTGCGGCCTCCCCCGGAGCGCAGCCCCCGCAGAACCCCGCCATGGCGGGGTTCTGCCGGTCAGCTACGCCGCGCCGCAGCTCTCGGTGAGGAACTCGCCGAGGCGCTCGTAGGCGAGGTTCTGGGCCTCGCCGCGCTCCAGCGGGTCCTCACCACGGCCGGTGCGCAGAGCGTCCTCGATCATCATCCGTACGCCCTCGACGGCTGCCGCCGGCGTACCTTCGGGAACGCCCATCGACTGCAGGCTCGTCGCGGCCAGACCGAGCGCGGTCTCGTTCTCGTCGTTCGGGGTGGACATCTGGGTCGCGTGGGCGTTCGCCATGGTCTGTACGGCGCCGCAGAACTCCTCCAAGGACGCGACCGGGCCAGCCGCGACCGGAGCGGCCGACGAGGTCGCGGCCGAGGGGGCGGAGGCCGCTGGCGCGTCTCCACCGCCGAGGTCGCGGGTGAGCACCACGACGCCGATCGCGACCGCGATGAGCGCGCCGACGATCAGAGCACGCGGCGGATGCGGGAGCCGGTCGCGCCAGGTCGGCTCACGCTGTGCCTCAGCGCGGCGGGCGGGGTTGCCCGAGCGTCGTGGGTCGCCCATCGTGCTCACTGGTAGGTGTTGGCCGGCGCCTCGCGCGGCTCGACGGAGGCGGCCTCGATGGCCGTCTCCGACTTGCCGCCCGGCGCGGTGCCCTCGACCCAGCGACCGGTGACCGCGACCCACGAGTCGCGCTCCGGGGCGTCGTCGTAGTCCTCCACCCGCACCCGCGAGGCGCTCGCGTCGGCGGCGCAGCAGGCGATGGCGATGCGGGTGACGTACCAGTTGCCGTTCTCGTCGGTGCTGACGAAGCCGGTGAGGCGTACGTCGCGGTCCTTGATCGTCGCGCCGTCCTCGACCCCGGCACGCCACATGAACTCGGCGACCTCGACGTCGACCGGCCCGTCGGAGGCGGGCAGCGGCAGGATCTCGGCATCGGGGGCAGCGGCGACCGGGTCGTCGGCACGTCGCTCGGCGAGGTAGGCGCCCAGGGACGGCGGGCTGGCCACGAAGACGATCACGCCGGGCACGATCGCCAGCCAGGTCATCGCGGGAACCTTGTGGTCGTGGGCCTCGTGGTCGTGGTCGCCGCCTTCGCCGTCATGCTCGTCCGGCGCCGGGCGCAGCAGCATCCACACGGTCAGCCCGAGCAGCACCACGCCGGTGGCGACCAGCGGCCACTTCATCCAGCCGGTGACGTACCTCAGATAGCCGTCGCCGAGCGAGAGCCGCAGCAGGACGGCGCCGAGGAAGCCGACGACCAGAGCCTGAGTTGTACGAGTCACGCGGTCACCTCCGTAGCGCAAGCGCCATCGTACGGACGCGACCGCGCGTTGATTGTCTGGTTCATTCGCTGACGCTCGCTCACAGAAGCCACCATCCGATGCCGACGGCGGAGGCGACCGCCGTGATGATCACCAGGGGTACGAAGCGAAGCGCGAAGCCCATGCCGAACTGGCCGGCCTCCATCGAGGCGAGCTTGATGTCCATCGCCGGGCCGACGACGAGGAAGACCAGCTTCGCGGTGTCGGAGAAGGCGGTGAACGAGGCTGCGACGAAGGCGTCGGACTCCGAGCAGAGCGCCACGATGAACGCGAACAGCGCCAGCGTGGCGATCCCCAGCACCGCCTGACCGGCGACGGTGTTGACCACCGAGCGGGGTACGAAGGTGTTGACCGCCGCGGCCAGCATCGCGCCGAGCACCAGGAAGCCGGAGGCGTGCAGGAAGTCGTGGCTGACGTTGCCGAGGAACGAACGCCCGTGGGCGTGCTCGTCGCGGCCCAGGTTGGTCAGCCGCTCGAGCAGCAGCTTGCCGCGGGCGAGCATGATCCAGCCGACCGCCACCGCGGTGATCAGCGACGCCAGGAAGCGCGCCAGCACCATCACCGGCTGGCCGGGGAAGGCGACCGCGGTCGAGACGAGCACCGCCGGGTTGACCGCGGGCGCGGCCAGCAGGAACGTCAGCGCGACCGCCGGCGCCACCCCGCGGCGGATCAGCGAGTTGGTCACCGGCACCGCCGCGCACTCGCAGCCCGGCAGCCCGATCCCGGCCAGGCCGGCGACCGGGACGCCGAGCGCCGGGCTCTTGGGCACGATCTTGCTCAGCGCCTTCTCCGAGAGGAAGGTCGAGATGACGGCGCTGAGCAGCACGCCACCGAGCAGGAACGGAGCCGACTGCACCACGATGGCGACGAAGATGGTGCCCCAGGTGTTGAACAGGTCATGGTCCAACAGCGGCAGCAGCCAGCGCTGAGAGAGCAGGATGACGAGCAGGACGATCGCCACGACCTCGGTCTGCCCCAGCCTGAACCCAGACTTCTCGGCTGCCCGCACTGGGGTCTTCGTACTCATGCCGCCGCCTCCGTCGAAGGGAAGGAATGGTACGGACGCGGCGGCCTGAGGCCTACCGTCGCTCGCTTGCGCTCGCTCATGGAGCGTGTGTTTAGCACAGCCCGATGACGCCCGGGTTGCGCCTCGCCGACTCGGAACGATTCTCGTTAGGAACTCACCAGCTCGACTTGGTGATCCCCGGCAGATGGCCCTTGTGCGCGAGTTCGCGGAACCGGATCCGGGACACCCCGGCCTTGCGCAGATAGCCCCGCGGCCGGCCGTCGACCTGGTCGCGGTTGCGCAGGCGTACGGGTGAGGAGTCGCGCGGCAGGCGAGACAGGGCGCGGACGGCCTCGGCCTGTTCGGCCGAGCCCGGCTCGGCGGTGCGGATGCGCTCCTTGATCTCGGCCCGGCGTGCTGCGTACCGCTCCACGATCTCGCGGCGCTTGGCCTCGGCCGCGATCTTGGACTTCTTGGCCATCAGACCTTCTCCCCTCGGGCGAGCATCTCGGCGACGACGGCGTCGATGCCGCGTACGTCGATCCGCTTGATCGCGTTGGTGCCGAGCCGCAGCGTGACCTTCCGGCCCAGACTGGGGACGTAGTAGGTCTTCTTCTGCAGGTTCACCTCCCAGCGTCGCCGGGTCGCCTTCTTGGACCAGGGGCGGTTGTTGCCGAAGCCAGGGCGGGCTCCGGTGACCTGACACGTGCGGGACATGGCAGCCTTTCGTCTTATTGGGAATCGTTCCCATTATGGCACAGGTGCCGGATGCGGTGTCATCGACCGCCCTGCTGGACACGGGATCCATACCGATACCGACTAACATGGCGCCCATGGCACCAACCCAGCAGGTCAAGCGGCGCGCAACCAACCAGGGCGCCGCGGTGAAGGAGGCTCTCGCCGCCGAGGACACCTTCCGCAGCGCTCAGGACGTCTACGCCACGCTGCGAGCCAACGGCGAGAAGATCGGCCTCTCCACGGTCTACCGCCACCTGCAGATCTTCGTCGACGACGGACTCGCCGACGTGATCCACAAGCCCGACGGTGAGTCCACCTACCGGCTGTGCGGCGACGCCTCCACGACCCATCACCACCACCTGGTGTGCCGCAGCTGCGGCAAGGCCGTGGAGATCGAGGGTCCGGCCGTGGAGACCTGGGCCGACAAGGTGGCGGCGCAGAACGGCTTCACCGACGTCAACCACACCGTGGAGATCTTCGGCCTCTGCGCCGCCTGCGCCGCCTCCTGACTCAGCTGCGCCGACGCACCGCGCCCAGCGCGGCGTCGATCACGCAGAACGCGACCAGGCTGATCCCCAGCAGCGGGACGAACCAGCCGACGAGCGCGGTCGCCGCGATGCCGGCCACGAGCACGGGCACCGGCAGCCGGCGCCAGGCGCCGCGCGGCACCGGCCGGCCGAACCGCAGCCGGCTCGCGCCGCGCGGACGCCGCAGCCACCACATCCGGTAGCCCAGCACGGTCATCACGATCAGGCCGATCGCCAGTGCCGCCAGCACGATCTGGTTGACGATGCCGAACAGGATGCCCATGTGTGCGCCGATGACCCAGTCGGTCAGCTTGGCCATGACCGGCCAGTCGGCGAAGTCGACCCGGTCCAGCATCGTGCCCGTGGTGGGGTCCACGCTGATCGCGTCGTAGCGGGTCGGCCAGTCACGTTTGTTCTCCGCCGCCGTCCACGCGCTGGCGCCGTCGGCCGGCGGGACCAGGTAGAGCGGATCGCCCAGCCCAGCCTCCCGCGCGGTGGCGAGGACCCCGTCGACGCCCACCCCGTCGGAGAAGACCGCATCCGGGTCACCGGAGTCTGCCGTGGCCCCCGAGGCGCCGTGGTGCGCGTGCTCGTCCGCGGCGCCGCCGGTGTGCAGCGAGGTCGCCGGTGTCGGCTCGGTCCACGACAGCGCCGTGCGCACCTCGCCGATGTTCGCCCCGGCGAAGCGGGACCAGGTCAGTCCCGAGACCGACAGGGCCAGTACGCCCAGCAGGACCCACGCGCCGATGACGGCGTGCCACGACATCACCCGGGAGCGTCCGGTGGCCGTGGGGTCGGGCACGAGCAGCCGGCGCGCCCGCCGCTCGCGGCGTCCTCTGCCGATCCACAGCATCAGCCCGCCGAGGGCGACCACCCACAACCAGCTCGCGGCGAGCTCGCTGTAGTGACGCCCGAAGGCACCCAGGTGGAGGTTGCGGTGCAGCTCGTCGAGCCAGGCGCGGAAGCCGAGCCACTGCCCGTAGCTTCGTACCTGACCCTCCACGCCGGCGGTGTAGGGGTTGACGAAGACCGACATGGCGTAGTCGTCGGGCACGGTCTCGTCGGTGAAGACCACCCGGGTGCTGCGGTCGGCGGCGGGCGGCACGTCGACGCGGAGGATGTCGCCGTCGGGGTGGCTCGCCCGGGCGGCGGCGACCTGCTCGGCGAGCGTCACCCGATCGCCTGACGGGGTGACGTGGGTCAGGTCGTGGTAGGCGATCTGCTCGACCTGCGGGGCGATCGTGTAGAGCAGCCCGGTCAACGAGGCGACCAGGATGAACGGGGCGACCAGCACCCCGGCGTAGAAGTGCAGCCGCAGCACGAGCGGGCGGATCATCGGCCACCAGCCGAGCCTGGCGCCGGGCGCCTGCGTCTGTGGCCCGGCCGGCGGTGCGGTCTGGAACTGGGTCGGAACTGACATTCGAGGTTTCTCTTCTCGCGAATCTTCGGGTACGCAAGACAGCCACCGGGACTCGCCCGGTGGTGCTCGCAGAGGGATCTCAGAGGCCGGCCGGCCTCGGCGGTCCCCTTCGCGGAGAGACGTGGGCCCACAGGGCCGGCCGTGGAACGAGCTGCTCAGCCTCGGCGAGCAGGCGGCCGGCGACCGCGACCCGCGGCATCGGGAGGCTGCGTACGGCAACGGCGAGGGCCCTGCGGTGCAGCACCCAGACGACGACGGAGAGCACGGCGGCGCAGCCGTGGGCCAGGAGCATCGCGGCGCCGTCTGCGGAACCGAGCGAGGTGCCGACGGCGTGATGGTGCTCGGCGCCGGGCACCGCGGCGAACGCCACGAAGACCTCGTGGAGACCTAGTTGGGACAGCCCGGCCAGGACAGCACCGGTGAGGAGCCCGACCCGGCGCTGCAGCACCACGACGCCGGTGCCGAAGACGGCCACGGCCGCCGCGGCCAGCCAGCCGGCGCTCGGCAGCGCACCGCCCGCGGCCAAGTGGGCCAGGGCCGCACCGGTCATGATCTCGAGCGTGGCGAGCAGGGAGAGCCACACGCTTCCGCGTGTCGGTCTCACCACTCGCAGCTCCACGCGCAGCACCGTATCCCGACCGCGCGCTCAGAGCTCGTTGGCCGCGCCCTCGACGAGGAAGGTCGGATACTGACCCTGGTCCTCGTCGTCGGTCGGAATCACCGGGCTCACCGGCTTGCACGTGAGGGTCCGCACCTCGCAGGTGACGACCTGCTGGGCGCGCAGCACGTTGAGGGCGTTCGGGTCGATGCGCTGCGCGACGCCGAAGAACGTGTCCTCATCACTCCACCCGGCCAGCGTGAAATGTCCCCAGGGCGCGTCGATCGGGCGTTGGTCCCCGGTGGCTTTGTCGTACGCGACGGCCCGGGTGGGCCACTCGCTGGTGTCGAAGATCGTGCTGCGGTCCGGCGAGAGCAGCCCCACCCCGGATAGCCACGTGTCGGCTACCTCCCGGCGCCGGCCCTCGCCTTCGAGATAGACGTGGAAGCCATCCGGGAAGAGGGTCTCGGCAAAACCTTCGTAGACCTCCCCGTCTGGGCCGTCGGTCGCCTGCGTCGTGGAGCCGTCCTCGAGATCGATGGTGGTTCGGTCGAAGAAGAGGCGCTCGTCGCTCACCCCGATCAGCAGGGGCATGATCTCGCCGTAGAGATCTGCCAGATCGGCGCCGCCGTCGGGCTCCTGGTCGGGAGTTCGGTAGAGCTGCTCACCGGTGCGGGTGTCGAACACCGCCACCTGGAGCACATGGGTGCCGAACTCGTCGGTCGGGCCGCGCGACTGGTCCACGGTCGCGAAGACCGAGCGATCCGCCGACACCGCCAGGTTGCCCCAACCGACCTTCTCGACCTTCTCGGTCTCGCCCTCAGCGCTGGTGAACCACAGCGTCTGGCCACGCATCCAATAGGCGCCGGTCGCGCCCAGCACGAACTGGTCCACGCGATCACCGAGCTCGACGCTCCGCTCCCCCACGTGCAGCGTGCCGTCGGCGTACCAGGCCGGAGCGGTGGCATCCCACTCGGTCGGCCCAACGGGCAGCGAGAAGGGCTCCTTGCCGCCGCCGCTCACGGTCGGGCTCCCGCATCCTGCCAGCGAGAGCGAGACGAGAGCGCCGGCGATGACGGCCCCGCGCAGGTTCATCGAGCCTGCTGGACCGGCGTGTGGTTGCGGGCGAGAAGCCAGATCATGGTGCCGTAGCAGGCGATCCGCAGCGCCCAGCCGAGGCCGGTGCGGAGGATGCCGAGGGCGAGGATCGCCCAGTCGCGGTCGATCGCACCGCTCCAGGCCAGGAACCAGATCGGGCCCTGGATGGCCGCGCCGATCGCTCCGGGAGCCAGGAACAGCCAGGTCAGCCGCGTGCACAGCTTCACGATCTGCTTGTCCTGGTGCCACTCGAGCGGATCGCCGCTGGCGACGCCGATGAAGAAGCCGAAGATCGGCCAGCCGATCAGGCACAGGCCGCCCACCACGACGGTGTAGCCCAGGCTGATCAGGATGCCGGGCAGGAAGTAGGCCAGCGCCTGCTCCTCGGCCGAGCCGCCCATGGACTGGGCCAGCCGCACCACCGCGAAGCCGATGAGGATGCCGAAGATGGCGTTGCCGACGTACTGCAGGCTCGAGCGCTGGACGAGCCGGACGAGCAGGAAGACCGCCGCAGTCACCGCCGAGGCGATCAGCGCGACCTTGAGGTCCTTGAACACCAGCCAGGCGATGGTGAAGACCAGCCCGGGCACACCGGCCTCGAGCATCCCGCGCACACCGCCCAGCCCGGCGGACATCTGGCGGCGTACGACCGCCTCGACGGTGTCGACCGTCGGATGGTTGTGGTCGTGCTCGTCGCCCTGGCCGTCGGCAGGGGTCTCAGAGGTGGGGCTCACGTGTGGTTGGCTCACTCGTTGGGGTCCGGTATCAGCTCGTAGCGGGGGTTGAACATGATGCGCTGGCCATCGGTACGGCCGATGCGGCCCTGCACCTGCAGAGACCGGCCCGGGCTGATCCCGGCGATGCGCCGGCGTCCCAGCCAGATGATCGTCAGGGTGCCGGAGCCGTCGAACAGCTCGGCCTCCAGGGCGGGGACACCGCCACGGGGCCGTAGTGTGATCGTACGCAACGTCCCCCGCAGACGCACCGGCTCACGGTCGGGCGCGTCGGCGATCGAGGCGACATCCTTGGCGACGTAGGCCGCCCGGATCTCGCTCGCGTCGATCGAGGCGGTGTTCGCCCACTCGCTGAGCTTCGCGCGCAGCCGACCCTTGGACACTACCGGCTCACTTCTCCACGCGACGCGCGTTGGGCGGCAGCTTCACCTCGAGCGCCTCGCCCTTGGGCTTGGCCCCCTCACCGCGGCGCACGACGACCCGCTCGAGGAGCTTCTCCCACTCCTTGCCGGCGGTCGGCTCCATCGCGGGACGGCCCATCATGGTGGCGCGGAGCATCCAGCGCGGTCCGTTGACGCCGATGATGCGGGTCTGCTGCACGGCCGGCTGGCCGTCGGGCAGCTTGACCTTCATCTGGGTGATCAGCTCGGTGCCCCACGGGCCCTCCAGGTCGGCGGTCGCACCGCCGCGCTGCTGGACGTCCTCGCGCAGCATCGGCAGCGACTCGGTCCACAGGTCGCCGTTGCGGGGCGCGGCGAAGGCACGCAGCTCCATGGCGCCATCCTCGGCGGTCAGCATCACGGCCGCGATCTGCCCGGACTTCTCGTCCACCTGCAGGCGCAGCTCCTTGCCCGGCGCGGGGGCGAGCATCATCGAGCCGAGGTCCACCCAGTCGCCGGTGATCAGCCCGTCGGGGACGGAGTCGATGTCGAACGGCCCGATCTCGGGAGCCGCCGGCACCGGCCGCTCGGGGGCCATCGGCCCGTCCTCGACCGGTGCAGATGGCTCTCCCCGGTGGGAGGGCGTGGACTTGCGACGGAACTTCACGACCATCTGCTTTCAGGTTGCGGTGATTCTCTGAGGAGACTTATCTAACACTGATCCCTCAGCTGTTGGAGAAGCCCCCGGTAGAACCGTATCCCCCATCTCCACGAACGGACTCGGGCAATTCGGAGACCTCGACGAACCGAGCCTGCTCGACTCGCTGGATCACCAGCTGGGCGATCCGGTCGCCGCGACGCAGCTCGATCGCCTCGACAGGGTCCAGGTTGACCAGGGCCACCTTCACCTCGCCGCGGTAGCCGGCGTCGACGGTGCCGGGGGCGTTGACGATGGACAGCCCGTGCTTGGCGGCCAGCCCGGAGCGCGGGTGCACCAGGCCGACGTACCCCTCCGGCAGCGCCATCGCGATCCCGGTCGGCACCAGAGCGCGCTCCCCCGGCTTCAGGCTCACGTCCACGGTCGTCCGCAGGTCCGCTCCGGCATCGCCCGGGTGGGAGTACGCAGGCGGCGGCAGCTCCGCGTCGAGACGGACCAGGGCTACTTCGAGATCAGACACAACCCGCACCTTAGATGCTCTACGGCTCACCCGATTCGTGACTCCCTTGACCGACGTGAAAAACTCACGATTCGTGAGCACCCCGGCGTACGACGAGCGACTGACCGTGCCGCTGCGGTGGTGGGTCCAGGGCGTGATGCTGCTGGCCTTCATCTGGTTCATCACCGTCTTCTGGGTGGGACCGACCCTCGCCTCCGGGATCACGGCCGCCGGCTGCGCCCTGTTCGTCTTGGCGATGGTCGCCTACGGCAACGCAAAGATCACGGTGGCCGAGGGCGAGCTGCAGGCCGGCACGGCCCGGATCGAGGCCCGCTTCCTCGGCGAGGCCGTCGCCCTCGACGAGACCGACGCCCGTCACCTCGCCGGCCGCGACGCCGACGCCCGGGCGTACCTGCTCCTTCGTCCCTACCTCAAGCGCGCGGTTCGGGTCACCATCGACGACCCGGCCGACCCGACGCCCTACTGGCTGCTCTTCACCCGGCACCCGGTGGCGCTCGCGAAGACCGTGAACGCTCTCCGAGCGAGTCTCTGAGCGGCAACCTCCCGGCCATGGCCTAGGCTCGAGGTATGTCCAAGTCCACCAAGGCTGACAAAGCCGACAAGGCTGACAAGGTCTGGGCGATCATGGCCCTCGTCAGCGGAATCGGGGCCGCCAAGGTCACCAACAAGGTCCTCTCCACCGGCTGGAAGGCGTCCACCGGACGCAAGCCACCGGCGAACCCCGCCGACCCCGACGTACGCCTCGTGGAGGCCGTGCTCTGGTCGGCTGCGACCGGCGCCACCGTTGCGCTCGCGCGGATGTTCGCCCAGCGGCGCGCGGCCAACTACTACGTGAAGTCGGTCGGTCGGTTGCCGAAGCAGCTGGAGAAGGACGAGAAGTAACAGCGAAGGCCGTACGGGATCCGTACGGCCTTCGCTTGTTGGCCCGGCTTGCGTCGGGCTTTCCGCCGAGTCGGCTCGTTTGTACAGAGCGCTTGCTAGCGCAAGCTATACAAACGAGCCGACTCGGCGGTTTTTCGCTGCGCTCAAGCGCAGTCGAAGCAGATCATCTTCTTCTCGTCAGCCAGCTGGCTGCGGTGGTGGACCAGGAAGCAGCTCATACAGGTGAACTCGTCCTCCTGCTTCGGCTTGACCTCGACCGCGAGCTCCTCGTGGCTGAGGTCGGCTCCCGGGAGCTCGAACGACTCGGCTGCCTCGGCCTCGTCCTCGTCAACCTTGCCCGAGTTCTTGTCGTGACGACGAGCCTTGAGCTCTTCGATGCTCTCCTCGGACTGGTCCTCTTCATTTTTACGCGGTGCGTCGTAGTCCGTCGCCATTTGCGCCACTCCCCTTCTCACTCATCTTCAGTCCCCCCGCGCGCCCCCGAGGGCAGCGGCACGGCCCGTGATTGTGCACTATCAACGCGGATTTCGCACACTCAACCGGATCCGCGTCGCCGAAACGTTCTGTCATCTGGCGGTATTCCCTATCACGGGTATAGATGAGCATCGAGTTTCGGGTGGGTGAACGCGGCTGTACCGACGGGGCTCCGGGACCTTCCCGGCCCCCGGCCGGTCATAGATCTACATCAACCAGCGGCTTTCAGTCGGGTACGACACCCGGGAGCGAGTCAACTGGCAGAAAACCGGCCTGAACTGCCGCTTTCCGTAGTTCATCGTAGCCGTGGGCTGGTGCCACGATGACGAACCGGCGACCGCCGACGCCCGTGGTCGCCTCCCAGCGAGCACCGGCCGCTTCCGCGACCAGGCCGGCCGCGGCGTGATCCCACAGGTGTAGCCCCTCCTCGAGGTAGCCGTCGAGCGTTCCCTCGGCCACCCCGCAGATGTCCAGGGCCGCTGATCCGATGCGACGAACGTCACGTACGACCGGCAGCAGCCGCACCAGTGCTTCGGCCTGGACTCGGCGGAGCTCGGCGTCGTAGGAGAACCCGGTGGCGATCAGCCGCTGCCCGAGCTCGGCGGGCTGACGTACGCGGATGGGCTCGCCGTCCTTGACCGCGGCGACCGATCCGTCGGGCTGCCGGAAGGCGGCGTAGAGGGTGCCGCGGGGCACGTCCACGACCGCGCCGGCGACGACCTCGCCGGCGTACTCGGCCGCGATCGAGACCGCGTAGCTCGGCAGACCGTAGAGGAAGTTGACGGTGCCGTCGATCGGGTCGACGATCCAGCGTACGCCGCTGGTACCCATGGTCTCCTCGCCCTCCTCACCGAAGAAGGCGTCCTCCGGACGCTCCTGGGAGATCAGCCGTCGGATCAGCGCCTCGGTGTCCCGGTCGGCCTCGGTGACCACATCGGTCGCGGTCGACTTCGTGGCCGCCACCTCGACCACGCCGGCGGCCCGCTGGCGAACGAGATCGGCGGCCGCGCGGGCGGTCGCCACCGCGAGCGCGAGCAGGTCTCCGGCCTTGGGAATCGGGCGCTGCGGTGCGGGCTGAGCCGGCGCTGGATGCTCTGTCATGGGGCCGACCCTATGCCGCGGCTGATCGGCCGATCACGCGGAGTACTGGGGTGAGTCCTCTCCGGACAGGGTCGGCAGCTGCGAGCGCTGGTTGAAGCAGCAGCCTGCGGGGCAGCGGTCGGGCCCGGGGCCCAGGTCGCCCACGGTAGGCCGCTCAGGGGCCTCCCCACGCTCCGCAGCGGCACGCTCGAGCAACAGCTCACGTACGGCGGCCACGAAACGCGGGTCCTCCCCCGCGGTCGGGCTGCGGCGGGCGTGGATCCCGAGCTTGTCGGCGGTGGCCATGGCCTCGGTGTCGAGGTCGTAGACGACCTCCATGTGGTCGGAGACGAAGCCGACCGGGCACATCACGACGGCCCTCGTGTCCTCCTCGGCCAGCTCCTCGAGGCGGTCGTTCACGTCCGGCTCGAGCCACGGGATGTGCGGGGCGCCGGAGCGGCTGCAGTAGACGAGGTCCCACTCGTGGGTGACCCCGCGCCGCTGCGCGACCTGCTCGGCGATCACCTCGGCGACGTCGAGGTGCTGGGCGACGTACGCATTGCCGTCGGGGCCGGCGTTGTCGTTCATCGAGGTCGGGATCGAGTGGGTCACGAAGAGGATCCGCGCGCCGTCACGCTCGCCCTCGGGCAGGTCCTCGAGGGAGGCGATCACACCGTCGACGACCGGTGCCACGAAGCCAGGATGGTTGTAGTAGCGCCGCAGCTTGTCGAGCACCGGCGCGCTCTCGACGTCTCCGCTCTTGTCGCACGCCTCGAAGAGGTTCTCGCGGTACTGCCGGCACGAGGAGTAGGACGAGTAGGCGCTGGTCGCGAAGACCGCTGCCCGCTTGATCCCGTCCGCCCGCATCTGCGCGACCGTGTCGCTCAGGTAGGGATCCCAGTTGCGGTTGCCCCAGTAGACCGGCAGGTCGATCCCGTTCTCCGCCAGGTCGCTGCGCAGCGCTGCCAGGAAGGCCCGGTTCTGGTCGTTGATCGGCGACTTCCCGCCGCGATCGAAGTAGTGCTGCCCCACCTCGACCAGCCGCTCCCGCGGGATCCCCCGCCCCCGGGTCACGTTCTCCAGGAACGGCACCACGTCCTCGGTCTTCTCCGGCCCCCCGAAAGAGACGAACAGCAGAGCATCGTAAGGAGAGACATCCACCCGGCCATCATATTGATCGCCCCCGCTGGTCGAGCCGCGAGGCCGCCTGCGGCCGAGCGTGTCGAGACCAACACGGTCCCATCAAGCGCGACGGCGCACTGTGTTGGTCTCGACACGCCTACGCCTAGCGGCTCCGGCGGCTCGACCGGCGGGCTACTCGACCACCGATGAATACGCGACGACACCGCGCTTGAGCAGGTCCATGGTCTGCCGGGCCGTACGACGAAGCGGAACATCGCCGGCGGCGTCGGCGACCTGGCCGCAGAGGTCGATGAGCTGCTTGACCCAGCGGACGAAGTCGCCGGCGGCGAGCTCGACCTCGCTGAGGACGTCGTCGAGCTCGTCACCCTCGGTCCAGCGGTAGGCGGCCCAGGCGAAGCCGAGGTCGGGCTGGCGGAGGAAGTCGAGCTTGTGGTCGCGCTCGAGGGCGTCGAGCTGACCCCACAGCCGCACGGTCTCGGCGATGACGTCCTTGACCCGGCCACCGGGGAGGCGGGGCGGGGTGGCGTCGTCGGCGCGGCGGGCCTCGTAGACCAGCACCGAGAGGGCGGCGGCGAGCTCGGAGGGGGTCAGGTCGTCCCACAGCCCCTCGCGCAGCGCCTCGGCGGCGACCAGGTCCATCTCGGAGTAGAGCCGCATCAGGTGGGTGCCGCGCTCGGTGACCGTCTCACCCTCGAGGTAGTCGAGGGCAACCAGCACCTCGCAGACCCGGTCGAAGGTGCGCGCGACGGTGTTCGTACGCGCCTCCACCCGGCGGCGCAGGGTGTCGGTGTCGCGCGAGAGCTTGAACCAGCGCTCGGCCCAGCGGGCGTGGTCCTCGCGGTCGGGGCAGTCGTGGCAGGGATGCATCTTCAGCTCGCGCCGCAGCTCGGAGATCTGGGTCTCCACCGAGCTCTTGCGCTCCTTGCGAGCGGTCGGCGAACCCTCGTAGGGCACCGGACGCAGGTCGCGGGTCTTCTCCCGCAGCCGAGAGGCCATGTCGCGGCGCATCTGCGGGTTGCGGCCGTTGAACGACTTCGGCACCCGCAGCCGGGTCTGGGCGACGATCGGCACGTTGAAGTCCATCATCGCCAGGCGCCGGGCCTGCCGGTCCTGGGTGATCACGTAGGGACGCGGGCCGTCGGGGTCGAAGCCCGGGTCGACGATGACCGCGTAGCCGGCGAACTTGCCGGTCGGCACGTCGATCACGTCGCCGATCTTCAGCTTCGAGAGCGACTCGATGATCTCGTCGCGGCGGTCGGCACGCCGCTCGCGGGAGGAGGACTTCTCGACGTCGGAGATCTTGCGGCGGATCGCGGCATACTCCATGAAGTCGCCGCGGTCGCAGGTCGCAGCCTCCTGGTAGCCCTCGAGCGCGTCCTCCGCCTTGCGCACCTGCCGGGCCAGCCCGACGACCGCCTTGTCGGCCTGGAACTGGGCGAACGACTGCTCCAGCAGCTCGCGCGAGCGCGCCCGGCCGAACTGGTGCACCAGGTTGACCGCCATGTTGTACGACGGCCTGAAGCTCGACCGCAGCGGATAGGTGCGCGTCGAGGCGAGACCGGCGAGCTCACGCGGGTTGAGCCCCTGCTGCCAGAGCACCACGCCGTGGCCCTCGACGTCGAGACCGCGACGGCCGGCACGGCCGACGAGCTGGGTGTACTCCCCCGGCGAGAGGTTGACGTGGGCCTCGCCGTTCCACTTCGAGAGCTTCTCGATGACCACCGTGCGGGCGGGCATGTTGATGCCCAGCGCGAGCGTCTCGGTGGCGAAGACGGCCTTCACCAGGCCGCGCAGGAACAGCTCCTCGACGACCTGCTTGAACGCTGGCAGCAGCCCGGCGTGGTGGGCGGCGACGCCGCGGGAGAGCCCGTCGATCCAGTCGTGGTAGCCGAGGACGTGGCGGTCCTCGTCGGGCAGGTCGGCGCAGGCCTCCTCGACGTAGGCGAAGATCTCGTCGCGCTCGTCTGGCGTGGTCAGCCGCAGGTTGGCCTGGATGCACTGGCCGACCGCGGCGTCGCAGCCGACCCGGGAGAAGACGAAATTGATCGCGGGGAGCAGGTTGTCGCGCTGCAGGGCGGTGATGACCTCGACGCGCGACGGGATCCAGACCCGCCGCCCGTTCCCCACGCGCCGGTTGCCGTTGCCCTTGCGCTTGTCCTTGGGCGTACGCCGGTCGGTCATCCGTCCGGCCGCCCAGTCGTCGCGCGCCAGCTTCATCAGCTCGCCGTTGACCGGGGCGCCCTCCTTGACGAACCCGGCCGCAGCGTCGACGTCGGAGGAGGCGAACAGGTCCATGATCCGCCGGCCCGCCATCACGTGCTGGTAGAGCGGCACCGGCCGCTTCTCCTCGATGATCGTGGTGGTCTCACCGCGCACGGTGGTGAGCCACTCGCCGAACTCCTCGGCGTTGGAGACGGTCGCGCTCAGCGAGACGACGGAGACCGACTCGGGCAGGTGGATGATGACCTCCTCCCAGACCGCGCCGCGGGAGCGGTCGGCGAGGTAGTGGACCTCGTCCATGACCACGAACCCGAGACCCATCAGGGTGTGCGAGCCCGCGTAGAGCATGTTGCGCAGCACCTCGGTGGTCATCACCACGACCGGCGCCTCGCCGTTGACGACGTTGTCGCCGGTCAGCAGGCCGACCTGGTCTGGACCGTAGCGCTTGACCAGGTCGTTGTACTTCTGGTTGGAGAGCGCCTTGATCGGGGTCGTGTAGAACGCCTTGCGGCCGGTCGCAAGCGCCAGGTGGATGGCGAACTCACCGACGATCGTCTTGCCCGACCCGGTCGGCGCGGCGACCAGGACGCCCTTGCCCTCCTCGATCTGCTTGCACGCCTCGACCTGGAAGTCGTCGAGCCCGAAGTCGTAGAGCGAGGCAAAGTCCCGGAAGACGGGGTAGTCCTTGTCACGCTTGAAAGCGGCGTACTTCTCCGCTGGCGAGGCGTCCATGGTGCCGAGCCTATCGACCGACACCGACAGTCAGTCGCGCGGCGGCACCAGTACGCCGAGAGCGGAAGGGACGCACTCGACGTCGAGCGGCAGCGGCCCGAGCCGCTCCCCGTCACTGTAGGCGATCACGCCGGGGGCGGAGGCCTTGATCCGGCGGGCACGGATGCGCTCGAAAGCCGGATGCGTGAGGTGCTTGGCCTGGCGTACGCCTGGGAAGACGCGCAGGAACTCCAGCCGCGAGACCGGCTTGATGAGGATGGCGTCCAGCAGGCCGTCGGCGGGGTCGCAGTCCGCCGCGATCCGCAGACCTCCCCCGTAGGACTCCGTGTTGGCGATCGCCAGCAGCATCGCCTCCTGCTCGCGGACCGTGGTCGCGCCGGTCGCGTCCTCGATCTCGAGCCGGTAGGGCACCGGCTTCCAGCTGCGGATCACCGACAGCGCGGCGAGCGTGTAGCGGAGGTCGCCGTGGGGCCACCTCATCGCGTTGGCCCGCTCGTTGACCGCCGCGTCGAACCCGGCGGCCAGGACGGTGGCGAACCAGGTCTCGCCAGTTCGGCCCAGGTCGATGCGGCGAGAGTGGTTGCGGACGACCACGTCGGCGGCGGCCAGCGGGTCTCCGGCCGGGATCCCGAGCGCACGTGCGAAGTCGTTGCCGGTCCCGAGCGGGACGACGCCGAGGCTGACCTCGGTCTCGGCCAGTGCCTGGACCGCGACGTGGACCATGCCGTCGCCGCCGAGGGTCACGACCGTGTCGACCCCGTCGGCAGCTGCCTTCCGGGCCAGCTCGAGAGCGTGCTCGGCGTCGTCGCCGATCAGGTGCTCGACGACAGCCCCCGAGGCGGCCAGCCTGGCGGTGACCGCATCGAGGATCTGGTCGGCGTGGCCACGGCCGGCGGTGGGGTTGGCGAGCAGGGCGATCTGACGCGTCACCCGGTGAAGACTAGTGGTCAGATCACCGACGGGACGTCAGGATCCCCGATCATGTCCTTGCGCTTGCTGGCCTTGCGCTTGTCGTGCGCCCGGGCGATGACCTCGGAGATCCCGAAGAGGACGACCATCGGGCCGGCCATGATCGTCATCGTGAACGGGTCACCCGACGGGGTCGCGACGGCGGCGAAGACGAAGGAGCCGACGATGATCCAGGCGCGGTACTTGCCCAGGGCGGCACCGGGCAGGACGCCGATCCGGTTGAGCAGGATCACGAAGACCGGGATCTCGAAGGCGATGCCGAAGACCAGCAGCGTACGGCTCAGGAAGCTGAGGTACTCGCTGAACTCGACGATGTTCGTCAGGCCGTCGGGGACGAAGGCGAACAGGATCTCCAGACCCTTGGGCAGGGTGAGGTAGCCGAGCAGGACACCGAGGAGGAAGAGCGGGCCGGCGACGGCCACGAAGATCCTCGACATCTTCTTCTCATGCGGGTGCAGGCCGGGCATCAGGAACGCCCAGATCTGGTAGAGCCAGATCGGCGCGGTGCCGATGAACGCCGCCAGGCCGCACAGCTTCAGGTAGAGCATGAAGCCGCCCGCGGCGCCGTTGACGGAGCTCAGCGAGGCGGCACCGCCCTCCTGGTCCATCATCTTGACGGCCTGGAGGTAGGGGTCCATGACGAGGTTGAAGAGCTGCTCGAAGAAGAACAGCGCGACGACGAACCCGACGACCAGGGCCAGGGATGCCTTGATCACCCGCGCGCGGAGCTCACGCAGGTGGTCGGAGAGCGCCATCCGGCCGTCGTCGCCGATGGGGTGCTTGGGGGTGCCGCGGAAGATCGCGACAACACCGGCGATGGACAAGGTCGGCCTCAGTTGCCGGAGAGGCGCTCGCGCTCGGCCTTGATCTCGGCCTCACGACGCTCGAGCTCGGCGATCCGCTCCTGCTCGGAGGCAGTGAGCTCGGCCGGCTTCTCGGCCTTGTCGCCCTTCTCCTTCTCGTCCTCGTCGCGCAGGCCCTTGGTCTCGGTCTTGAAGATGCGCAGCGCCTGACCGGTGCCGCGGGCGAGCTCAGGAAGCTTGGCAGCGCCGAAGACGAGGATCACGATCGCCAAGATGATGAGCCACTCGGCTCCCTGCGGCATACCGATCAATGGAGTGAACATGAACTACCTCATCTACGTCTTAGGGGGAACGTCAGAAGTCTACGCGTCCGAACGGTACAGGCCGAGAGCCAGCCGTGCAGTCGCCGCAAACGATTCGGTGAACGTTTGCTCGTCGAGGACCTCGGCGAAGGGCGCCAGCCGGAGCAGGAAGCGGGTCAGCCAGCGCTGGTCGTAGACCCGCAGCCCCACCTCGAGCCCGCCGTCGGGCAGCTCGACCGGGTCGATCACCGAATAGTATTCACCGACCCAGCGGGCCTCGGGAGCCAGCCGCACCCGGACGACCGTGCCGTAGTCCGTACGCTCCAGCAGCCCAGCCGCGTCCTCGGCGCTCGCGCCGTCCTCGGGGTCGGTGGCCACCGGGGTGTCGAGCACCTCGGCGCCCCTGATCCGGTCGAGGCGGAAGCTGCGCGGCGCCTCGGCGGTGTGGCACCAGGCGTCGAGGTACTCGATGTCGCGGATCGAGACCAGCGCGCGTGGATCGATGACCCGTGAGGACTCCTCGTCGCGCGCCGGCACCCAGTAGTCGATGCGTACCTGACGGCCCTGGTCGATCGCGGTCGCGATCGCGGCGTGGATCTGGACGAGCGAGGTGTCGACCAGCTCCTCGCCGGGGTCGACGCTCGCGGCGGCGCCCTCGGCGGCCGCCTGCTCGAGCTTCGCCAGCGTACGGTCGACGACCTCCTTGGTCTCGGCGGCCACCGCGCCTCCCCGCAGCGCACGCAGCGCGACGATCACGGCCGTGGCCTCGATCGGGGTCAGCCGCAGCTGGCGATCGAGGTAGTCGGCGTTGGAGATCCGGATGACCCGGTCGCCGTCGGGCTCGGTCAGCGCGTCGATGTCGACGTCGATCAGGTCGTCGGGGTAGCCACCGGGCAGGCCGCACATGAAGAGCACCTGCAGGTCCTTGACCAGCTGCTTCTCCTCGACACCGAGGTCGGCAGCCGCCTTGTCGAGGCGTACGTCGTCCGCTTGGGAGTAGAGGTAGGGCACCAGCGTCAGCAGCCGCCCGACCTGCCCCTTGGCACCCGTCGCGCCTGACGCACCCGTCGCGCTCATCGTGCGGCTCCGTCCAGGCGCGCCACCAGCTGCTCCAGCCGCGTACCGACCTCGCGGCGGAGGTCCTCGGGCTCCTCGACGTAGGCGTCGGGGCCGTGGCCCAGCACCGCTCCGACCAGGTCGGCGGGCACCCGGGTCAGCACCACGCGGTCCCAGTCGTCGCTACCGTCGGGTCCGGTCACCCCGGACTCGGTGGAGTCGGCCGCCCTGCGGAGGGTGTAGCCGCTCCCCTGCCGCAGCAGCAGGACCGCCTTCCCGGTGGGCGGTGCCGGCGCCAGGGTCCGTGCGATATCGCGTACGTCGACCTCGGCCGGCACCTCGAAGGCGTCGAACTCGCCGACCGCCCGAGCCTCCCCCAGGACGCGGGAGAGCCGGAAGATGCGGGTGTCGTCGCGGTCGACGTCATGGCCGACGGCGTACCAACGGCCCGAGTAGCGCACCACGCCCCACGGCTGCAGCCGCCGGTGGGACGGCTCGGCCGCCCGTGACCCGCGGTAGTCGAACTCGACGACCTGCCGGTCCTGGGTGGCGGCCACGAAGACGTCGAAGGAGCCCTCCTCCGCAGCCAGCCGCGGCTGCACGATCTCCAGCGCCGAGACGTCGGTCTCGAGCCCGGCGGCGTTGAGCTTGCGTACGGCCTCTGTGGTCGCCTCCGCCATCGAGGCGTTCTCCCAGACCTTGGTGGCCAGGGCGACCACGGCGAGCTCGTCGGCCTCGAGGGTGATCGGCGGCAGCGCGAACTGCTCGGGGCTGACCCGGTAGCCGATCTCGTCCTCGAAGAAGGAGTCGATCACCCCGGTCTCGATCGGCACACCGAGGCTGCGCAGCTCCTCCTTGTCGCGCTCGAACATCTTCTCGAACGCCTCACCGTGGGACGACGGGTAGAGGACCTCACGGATCCGCTCCTTCGACACGTTGTCACGCTGCACGAGCAGCATGATGAGCAGGTTCATCAACCGCTCAGTCTTACCCGCCGCCACGGTGTTCTCCCCCTAGAGACTCTTCTACTGCGGCGCCGGGGTGTCTTCGGCCTTGACGACGTCGATGACGAAGTAGAGCGTGCTGTTGGCCGGGATTCCCGGCGTGCCGCCCTGGCCCGGCTTCTCCTCTGCACCGTAGCCCAGCTCCGGCGGGATCTGCAGCAGAACACGGCTGCCGACCTTGACGCCCTCCAGGCCGTTGGTCCAGCCCGCGACCACCTGGTTGAGGGCGAACGGCACGGCCTCCTTGCTGAAGCTCTCGTCGAAGGGCTTCTTGGCGCCGTAGGTCATGCCGAGGTAGTTGGCGGTGACCGTCTGGTCGGTGGTGATCTCCTCGCCGTCGCCCTCGGTGACGATGGCCCGCTTGAGCCCGTCGTCGGCCTTCGGCTTGGCGATGCCGGTGAAGTCGAACCCGGTCGGCTTGCCGTTCTTCTCGACGACCTTCGGGAGCTCGGAGGCGTCGACGTCCTTCGGCGTCTTGTCGGCGGCGGGCTTCACCACGTCGACGACGACCAGCAGGGTGTCGTGGTTGCCGATGCCCATCTGCGGGTTGCCGCCTTCGCCGAGCAGGTCGGCCGAGCCGACGATGGCCTCGATGCGGTCGCCGACCTTGGCGCCCTTCAGGATGGTGCTCCACGGCTTCTCGGCCGGGAGCTCCTCACCCTCGGGCGCCTGGCTCTCGTAGGCCCACTCCTTGTCCAGGGTGGTGGCGTTGCCGATGTAGATCTTGGCGAAGACGCCGCGGCCCTCCGGGATCTCCTCACCCTCGCCCTCGGTCAGCGTCTTGACCTTGGGGTCCTTGGGATAGGCGATCGCGGACTCCCACTTCAGCGTGGGTGCCTTGTCGACCGCGGCCGAGACCGTGACGCCGTCGAAGCCGGAGACGGTCTCGTCGCCGTACCCCGTCTTCTCCTCGCCGCCGCAGGCGACCAGAGCCGGGATGAGCAGGGTGACGGCCAGCGCGCTCAGCGCGTGGCGCAGACGAGGCCGAGGAGCAGTGGGCACAGTGCAAACCTTCGTGACGTGAAATGGAGACAGACGACAGCGGAGGACACCATATCCGCCCGGTGGTTACCCCGCAGCGAAGCCACCCCACAGTGTTTCGAGGCGGTTGGTCCTCACATCCCGTCGATGAGCCGCTGGACGCGCTCGTCGTACGCCTTGAGCGGGTCCTTGCACAGCACGGTGCGCTGGGCCTGGTCGTTGAGCTTGAGGTGGACCCAGTCGACGGTGAAGTCGCGGCGGCGCTCCTGCGCCTTCTTGATGAACTCGCCACGGAGCCGGGCGCGGGTGGTCTGCGGCGGCACCGACTTGGCCTCGAAGATCTTCAGGTCGGTGGTCGCGCGCTTGACCGCGCCCTTCTTCTCCAGCAGGTAGTAGAGGCCGCGGTTGCGGTGGATGTCGTGGTAGGCGAGGTCGAGCTGGGCGACCCGCGCGTGGCCCAGCGGAAGGCCATGCTTGGCGCGGTAGCGGTCGATCAGCTTCCACTTGATCACCCAGTCGATCTCGCGGTCGACCAGGGAGAGGTCGTCGGACTCGATCGCCTTCAGGCCGCGCTCCCACAGGTCGAGGGCGGCGATCATGGTCGGGTCGGTGATCTCGCGGCGGTCGACGAACTCGCGCGCCTTGGAGAGGTATTCGTTCTGGATGTCCAGGGCGCTGGCCTCGCGGCCGTTGGCCAGCCGCACCTTGCGCCGGCCGGTGAGGTCGTGGGCGATCTCGCGGATGGCGCGGATCGGGTTCTCCATCGTCATGTCCCGCATGACGACGCCCTCCTCGATCATCCGCAGCACCAGGTGGCAGCTCGCGATCTTGAGCATCGTGGTGGTCTCGGACATGTTCGAGTCACCGACGATGACGTGGAGTCGCCGGTACTTCTCGGCGTCCGCGTGCGGCTCGTCGCGGGTGTTGATGATCGGCCGGGACCGCGTCGTCGCCGACGAGACGCCCTCCCAGATGTGCTCGGCGCGCTGCGAGACCGCGAACCCGGCGCCCCGAGGGGTGTGGGTGACCTTGCCGGCGCCGACGATCAGCTGGCGGGTGACCAGGAACGGGATGAGCACGTCGGCGAGCTTGGAGAACTCCCCGGCGCGGCTGACCATGTAGTTCTCGTGGCAGCCGTAGGAGTTTCCGGCCGAGTCGGTGTTGTTCTTGAACAGGTAGATGTCGCCGGCGATGCCCTCGTCGTGCAGCCGCTGCTCGGCGTCGAGGAGCAGCCCCTCCAGGATCCGCTCCCCCGCCTTGTCGTGGGTGACGACCGAGATCACGTCGTCGCACTCGGGCGTGGCGTACTCGGGGTGGGAGCCGACGTCGAGGTAGAGCCTCGCGCCGTTCCTGAGGAACACGTTCGAGCTGCGGCCCCAGCTCACGACCTTGCGGAAGAGATAGCGAGCCACCTCGTCCGGGCTCAGCCGCCGCTGGCCGCGGAACGTGCAGGTCACGCCGTACTCGTTCTCGATGCCGAAGATGCGCCTGTCCATACCTGAAACCCTAGACGGTCGACGGTCACTGCGGAGGCGTTCAGAGGTACGACACGGCGGGGCGCGCCGTCCACCGGCACGGCGACCGCGAGCCGGCGCCGGACGGGTCGAACCTCACACCGCTCACAAAGCCGACGAGGAGTGCGGCCAGCCCTAGGATTGCGGCTCGTGCCCTCACCCCTGCCTTCGTCCTCCGCCAGCACCGAACCGGGCGTCCTCGCGGCGCTGCGTTCGCCGCGGCTGCTGCGTACGGAGGTACTGGCAGGTCTCGTCGTCGCACTCGCGCTGATCCCCGAGGCGATCTCGTTCTCGATCATCGCCGGGGTCGATCCGCGGGTCGGGCTGTTCGCGTCCTTCACCATGGCCGTCGCGATCTCGTTCCTCGGCGGACGGCCCGCGATGATCTCCGCGGCCACCGGCGCTGTCGCGCTGGTGATCGCCCCGGTGATGCGGGACCACGGCTACGACTACCTGATCGCGACGGTGCTGCTGGGCGGCCTGATCCAGATCGGGCTGGCACTGGCCGGGGTGGCCAGGCTGATGCGCTTCCTCCCCCGCTCGGTGATGGTCGGCTTCGTCAACGCGCTCGCGATCCTCGTCCTCGAGGCGCAGATCGTTCACATGGTCGACGTGCCCTGGGCGGTCTACCCGATGATCGCCGTGGGTATCGCCGTCATCGTGGGGTTCCCGCGGATCAACAAGGTCATCCCTGCGCCGCTGGTCGCGATCGTCGCGCTCACCGCCTTCACCGTCATCGGCGCGGTCGACGTGCCGAACGTCGGCGACCAGGGCGAGCTGCCCGACAGCCTGCCGACCTGGTTCCTCCCCGACGTACCCCTCACTCTCGACACGCTGGAGATCATCGCCCCCTACGCCCTCGGCATGGCGCTGGTCGGGCTGCTCGAGTCGCTGCTGACCGCCAAGCTCGTCGACGACATCACCGACACCCACTCCGACAAGACCCGCGAGGCCGGCGCGCAGGGTCTCGCGAACCTGATCACCGGCTTCTTCGGCGGCATGGGCGGCTGCGCGGTGGTCGGTCAGACGATGATCAACGTGAAGGTCTCCGGCGCCCGTACGCGCCTGTCCACCTTCCTCGCGGGCGTCTTCCTGCTCGTCCTGGTCGTCGGCTTCGGCGACACCGTGGCGCTGATCCCGATGGCCGCCCTGGTCGCGGTGATGATCATGGTCTCGGTCAGCGCCTTCGACTGGCACTCGGTCCGGCCCGCCACCCTGCGGCGGATGCCGCTCTCGGAGACGGTGGTCATGCTCACGACCGTCGCGGTCACTGTCGCGACCCGCAACCTCGCGATCGGCGTCATCGTCGGGGTCCTGGTCGCGATGACCCTCTTCGCGCGCCGGGTCGCCCACCTGACCCGCACGCACCGGGAGCTCGTCGAGGACGCCGACGGGAGCATGAGGGCCGTCTACCGGGTCACCGGCGAGCTCTTCTTCGCCTCCAGCAACGACCTCTACACCCAGTTCGAGTACGCCGACGACCCCGACGAGATCGTCATCGACCTCTCCGACTCCCACATCTGGGACGCCTCCACGGTCGCGACGCTCGACGCGATCACCCACAAGTACGAGACCAAGAACAAGTCCGTACGCATCGTCGGTCTCAACGCGTCCAGTGCCGACCGGCACGAGCGGCTGACCGGTCAGCTCAGCGGTCACTGACCCTCGGCGCGACGAAACTCGTGTCGCCGACCATGTAGAGATCGGCGCGCCGGCCTCGTTCTCTCGTCGAAAGCACCCGCCACAACGACGAGCAGAGTACGAGGATGGCAGTCATGACACACCTGTTGAGGTTCGACCACGTCGGGATCACCGTCGCCGACATCGACCTGGTCACGGAGTTCTTCGTCGGCCTGGGCCTGGAGATCGAAGGACGTACGTTCGTCGAGGGCGAGTTCATCGACACCGTCTGCGGGATCCCCGGGGCACGTTGCGAGGTCGTGATGCTCCGCCCGCCGGGTGGCGACACCACCCTCGAGCTCTCCCGGTTCGTACGTCCCGACCACGTGCCCGGCACGCCTGACGCGATGGCCAACACGCTGGGCCTGCGCAACGTCTGCTTCCAGGTCGACGATCTCGACGCTGTCCTCGCAGCCCTGGCGGAGGACGGCTACGGGCTGGTCGGCGGAGTCGGCGTCTACGAGGGCATCGTGCGGATGGCGTACGTCCGCGGCCCCGAGGGCATCGTCGTCTCGCTCTCGGACCAGATCGGCTGACACAGGGCATCACGCGAGACAGCGGGTCCGGGCCTCGGGCCTGTGGCAGACTTCGGGCCATGACTTCGAAGCATCTCGGCCTGCTTCCGCCGCCGGTTGCCTGACCGGAGCGGCCTCGCCGATCTGCCGCTGAGAGCGCGGATCGGCTCTCTTGTGGCGTGCTCCAGACGCTGCCCATCCGTCTTGTCGAACCTGGAGCACCTCTTCGATGTCCTCTCTCTCCGCCCGTCTCGGGCTCGTTCAGATCTGCCTCGCCGGGGTCCTGTGGGGCACCGGCGGCCTCGTCCTACAGATCGTCCGCGCGACCACGCCGATGTCGGTGCTCACCGTGAGCGCATACCGCATGCTGATCGCCGCAGTCGTACTGCTCGCCGTCCTCGCCCTCGTCGGCCGGCTGCGCGACCTTCGCCTCGACCTCCGCACGGTGGTCGTCGGCGTCGCGACCGGCCTCTACCAAGCGCTCTACTTCGCCTCCGTGGTCGCCGTCGGAGTGACCGTGTCCACCGTCGTCAGCCTCGGGATCGCTCCGGCGATTCTGCTCGCCGGCGAGGCCATCGCGTCACGTCAGCGGCCGAGCGGCCGGCAGCTCGTGGTGCTGGCGACCGCACTGACCGGGCTGGTCCTGGCCTCGGCATACGCCGGCAGCGGGGCCGGCGGCGACCGGCCGGTGACCGGGGTGCTGCTCGCGACCGCGTCCGGATCTGCGTACGCGCTCACCACTGCCGTCGGGCGCCCGCTCGCTCAGCAGCGCAGCCCCCTGCTGGTGACGGCCGGCGCCACCGGCGTCGGGGCCCTTGCCCTCACTCCGTTGGCGCTGCTTGGCGGCGGGTCGCTCGTCTCGTCCTCGGCGACAGTGTGGGCCTGGCTGGTGTACCTGGGCGTGGCGACGATGGCGCTCGCGTACGGCCTGCTCTATGCCGGGCTGCGCACCACGCGCAGCAGCGCGGCCACCGTGGCCAGCTTGATGGAGCCGGTCGCCGCGTCCGTCGCTGCCGCAGCGGTCCTCGGCGAACGCCTCGCCGCGCCAGCGGTCGCCGGGGTCGTGCTGATCCTGGTCGCCGTCGCCGGTCTCGCGTAGATCGGACACGGAGCGAAGCCGGGGAGTCTCAGGCGCACCGGGTGCGCCTGAGACTCCCCGGCTTCTGGGCTCAGTCGAGCGGCGGGGCGATCGGCGGCTCTCCGTCGTCGTCGGGCGGCGGAGCGAGCGGCGCGTCGCTGACCGGCTTCTCAGCCGGCTTCTCCGCCGGCTTGTCGGCGGGCGGCTCGACGGCGGCCGGCTTGGCCGGCTCGACCTCTGGGGTTGCGACGGCCGAGCCGAGGATCTCGAGCAGCGTCGCCGGCCGAATCCTGCGGAACTTGCGCGGCTGGGTGCGGTTGCGGTCGAGAACCGCGACCTCGAGGTCCTTGGCGGCGATCTCGCGGTCGTCGGTGTCGGTGTGGCCGAGCGCGGCGACCGCCAGCTTGATGGCGTCCTCGAGCGAGGCGCCCTCGGTGTAGCGCTCCTTGAGGTAGCCACCCACGGCCTCGGCGGCACCACCGATGGCGGCGAACCCGTGCTCGTCGACGACCTGGCCGTCGTAGGTGAGCCGGTAGAGCTGGTCGTCCTCGGCGGAGTCACCGATCTCACCGACGAACAGCTCGACCTCGTAGGGCTTCTCCCCGCCCGAGGAGAAGATCGTGCCGAGGGTCTGCGCATAGGCGTTGGCCAGGCCGCGCCCGGTGACGTCGCGCCGGTCGTAGGCGTAGCCGCGCATGTCGGCCAGCCGCACCCCGGCGATGCGGAGATTCTCGAACTCGTTGTAGCGCCCGACCGCCGCGAAGGCGATCCGGTCATAGATCTCGCTCACCTTGTGCAGGGCCGCCGAGGGGTTCTCGGAGGCGAACACGATGCCGTCGGCGTACTGCAGCGAGACCAGCGCCCGACCCCGGGAGATGCCCTTGCGCGCGAAGTCCGCGCGGTCGCGCATCAGCTGCTCGGGAGAGACATAGAACGGAGTGCTCATCGGCCACCCTCCAGCTCGGCGATGGGACCGTCGGGCCGCTGCAGCCTCCCGGTGATGACGGCCTCGGCAACAGCCGCGACCTCGGCGTCGGGCAGCGTGCGCCCGCCGTCGGCGGTGATCACGTGGACCAGCGGGAACAGCTTGCGGGACAGGTCCGGCCCGCCGGTGGCCGAGTCGTCGTCGGCCGCGTCGTAGAGCGCCTGGACCAGCACCGCGACCAGGGTGGCCTCGTCGAGGTCGGGCCGGTAGAGCTTCTTGAGGGCGCCCTTGGCGAACAGCGAGCCGGACCCGACGCCGGAGTATCCGGTCTGCTCGTAGCGGCCGCCGGTCGGGTCGTACCCATAGATCTTCCCCTTGCCGGAATCAGGGTCGAAACCGACGAAGAGCGGCACCACCACCAGGCCCTGCATGGCCATCGGGAGGTTGCCCCGCACCAGGGCGGAGAGCCGGCTGGCCTTGCCCTCGATCGAGAGCGTGGTGCCCTCGATCTTCTCGTAGTGCTCCAGCTCGGTCTGGAAGAGCTTGACCAGCTCGACCGCGAGCCCCGCGGAGCCGGCGATGCCGACCGCGGAGTATTCGTCGGACGGGAAGACCTTGCGCATGTCGCGCTCGGCGATCAGGTTGCCCTGCGTCGCCCGCCGGTCACCGGCGATGATCACGCCACCGGGGAAGGTGGCCGCGACGATCGTGGTGCCGTGCGGGGCGATGTCGCTCAGACTGCCCACAGCCGCGTCGCGTCGCGGGAGGAGCTCCGGGGACTGAGCCGTCAGGAAATCGGCAAAGGACGAGGTGCCCGGCGTCATGTAGGCAGCCGGGATACGGGATTCGGACATCTACTACTGCCCGCCCTTCTGGATGAAGGACTTCACGAAGTCCTCGGCGTTGGTCTCCAGGACGTCGTCGATCTCGTCCAGGATGTCGTCGACGTCGGAGTCAAGCGCTTCCTTGCGCTCGTTCACATCGGTCTCGGGCGCGGTCTCGACGGACTCCTCCGTCTCGGAGGACTTCTTCGGCTGCTTCTGCTCCTGTGCCATGTCTTCAACCTATCCACTAGCACCGACAAACCTGAGGAAACAATGCCCGATTTCGCTACGGGAGGAAGCAGAAGTCGAACGTTGGGCCGAGATGTGGCACGAGTCGCGATCGACGCTCAGGAACCGGTCAGCCGGTTGAACAGGTCGACGGCGGTCTCGGAGGAGTCGAGCAAGCCACCGACGTGCTTCTTCGTGCCGCGCAGCGGGTCGATGGTCGGCACCCGCTGCAGCGACTCGCGCCCGGGCAGGTCGAAGATGACCGAGTCCCAGCTGGCCGCGGCGACGTTCTCGGAGTACTTCTCCAGGCAGCGGCCGCGGAAGTAGGCCCGGGTGTCGCTCGGCGGCTCGTGCATCGCCTTCTCCACCAGGTCGTCGGTCATCAGGCGCTGGATCCGCCCGGCGCGGACGAGACGGTGGTAGAGGCCCTTCTCGGGGCGGATGTCGGCGTACTGCAGGTCGATCAGGTGGAGCTTGGGGTCGTCCCACTCCAGGCCGTCACGGTCGCGGTAGCCGAGGAGGAGCTTGTACTTGGCCACCCAGTCGAGCTCGGTGGCGCACTCCATCGGGTCGCGCTCGAGGCGGTCGAGCACCGACTCCCAGCGCTCCAGGACGTCCTTGGTCTGGTAGTCGGCGTCGGAGCCGTAGCGCTCCTCGACGAACTTCTTGGCCAGGTCCAGATACTCCATCTGCAGCTGGACACCGGTCAGCTTGCGACCGTCCTTGAGCGTGATCAGCTGCTTCAGCGACGGGTCGTGAGAGACCGCGCGCAGCGCCGAGACCGGGCCGTCGACACTGAGGTCACGGGTGATGTAGCCGTCCTCGATCATGGCGAGCACCAGCGACGTACTCCCGACCTTGAGGTACGTCGAGATCTCGGCGAGGTTGGCGTCGCCCAGGATCACGTGGAGGCGGCGGTACTTCTCCGGGTCGGCGTGGGGCTCGTCGCGGGTGTTGATGATCGGCCGCTTGAGCGTGGTCTCCAGCCCGACCTCGACCTCGAAGAAGTCGGCGCGCTGGGAGATCTGGAAACCGTGCTTGGGGCGCTCCTGGCCGATCCCGACCCGCCCGGCGCCGGCGAAGACCTGCCGGGAGACGAAGAACGGGGTCAGGTGCTTGACGATGTCGGCGAACGCGGTCGAGCGGCGCATGAGGAAGTTCTCGTGCGCACCGTAGGAGACACCCTTGTTGTCGGTGTTGTTCTTGTAGAGGTGGATCTGCGGGTTGCCCGGCAGCCGCGCGGCCGCACGGGAGGCGTCGAGCATCACCTGCTCGCCGGCCTTGTCCCAGCGCACCGCGTCCAGCGGGTTGGTCACCTCGGGGCAGGAGAACTCCGGGTGGGCGTGGTCGACGTAGAGCCGGGCGCCGTTGGTGAGGATGACGTTGGCGAGCCCGAGATCCTCGTCGGTGAGCTGGCTGGGATCGGCCACCTGCCGCGACATGTCGAAGCCGCGCGCGTCGCGCAGCGGCGACTCCTCCTCGAAGTCCCAGCGCGCTCTCCTCGCCTTGAGAGTCGAGGATGCGTACGCATTGACGACCTGCGAGGACGCCACCATCGGGTTGGCCTGGGGCTGTCCGGCCACGGAAATTCCGTATTCGACCTCCGTGCCCATCACCCGTCGTACGCTCATGCCTGCAAGGCTACCGGCCACGTGCACGAAGGCACGTGAGCATCCACACGCCACGCTGAGGTTGCCCGGCGTTGTTCGGCTGGGCGGCACCAGGAGGAGACCTAGTGAAGGGAGCGTGGCAGCGGTCATGGTGAGGTTGGGCCATGGGAACTCCTGAGATCCGGCGGGCCACTGCCGACGACCTCGACGACCTCTACTCGATCTGCCTGCTCACCGGGGCCTCGGGCGAGGACGCCACCGAGTTCTACGACGACCCCCGATTGCTGGGGAACGTCTACGCCGCTCCCTACATCGTGCTGCGTCTCGGGCTCGGGTTCGTGGCGGTCGACTCCGAGGGCGTGGTGGGCTACGTCGTCGGCACCCCGTTCACCCGCGCCTTCGAGAAGGAGTGCGAGGAGGACTGGTGGCCCGCGCTCCGCGTCGTCAACCCCGATCCGGGGCCCGATCACGACCGGAACGACTGGAACGCCCGGCTCCGCTCCCAGATCCACCGCCCGCCGCGGATGCTGGGCGAGATCCTCAGCGAGTTCCCGGCACACCTGCACATCAACCTGCTCCCCCGCGCCCAGGGCCAGGGCGTCGGAAAGGAGCTGATCGGGATGATGCTCGGCGCCTTCCACGTCGCCGGCGTACGCGGTGCACACCTCGGCGTCGCCGCCGGCAACACCCGTGCGATCGGGTTCTACCGGCGCGTCGGCTTCACCACGCTCGTCGAGGGCGAGGACTCGATGCTGCTCGGTGTCCAATGGACCGGCGAGATGGAAGAGTGAGCTCCCATGGGACTCTGGGAAGCGCGGGTGGTGCCACACATCGTGGACCGCACCTGCGGGATCAAGCAGCTCGAGCCGCTGCGCCGGCAAGCCTGTGACGGTCTCCGCGGCCAGGTCGTCGAGATCGGCTTCGGCAGCGGGGGCAACATCGGTCTTTATCCCGCCGAGGTCACCGAGATCGTCGCCGTCGAGCCCTCCGACGTCGCCTGGCAGCTCTCGGCCTCGCGCCGTACGGGCTCATCGGTCCAGGTGAGCCGCGTCGGCCTCGACGGCGCCCGGCTACCGCTCGCCGACGCCTCGGTCGACACCGGGCTGGTCACCTTCTCGCTGTGCACCATCCCCGACGTCGCCGGCGCCCTGTCCGAGATGCGCCGCGTCCTGCGTCCCGGCGGCTCCATCGGCTTCGTCGAGCACGGCCTCTCCCCCGACCCCGGCGTCGCCCGCTGGCAGCACCGCCTGGACGGCCTCCAGCAGCGTCTCTTCGGCGGCTGCCACCTCGCCCGCGACATCCCGCGGCTCGTCGAGGCCGCCGGCTTCGCCCTCGAC
Organism: Nocardioides sp. YJ-D4; assembly: GCF_054031495.1. NCBI lineage: Bacteria > Bacillati > Actinomycetota > Actinomycetes > Propionibacteriales > Nocardioidaceae > Nocardioides > Nocardioides sp. YJ-D4. The sequence continues at coordinate 5,767,227 of NZ_CM132932.1, read as the reverse complement.
CGGCTGGAGCAGTCCTACCTCCCCGGGCCGTCGTTCTCGCGGCCGTGGGGGTATCTCTCGGTCGGGCGGGCGGTTCCTTCGTAGAGACCGCCGCCCAGCCCTCAGCGCTTACGCGTACGCAGCGCGTGAGCGACGTTGACGCCGACGAGGCCGACCCAGGAGATCACCAGGGCGCCGAGGTTGTCGGTGACGCCGAGGGTGATGCTGATCGGGATGCCGGCGACCGCCGAACCTGCGCCCAGGACGAACTGGAAGACCGACGTACGCGACTCGTTGCGCTCGGCGAGGGTGCGGGCGGCCGCGGTGGCGCCGACCCGCTCCTGGACGGTCTTCTCGATACGGTCGGCAAAGCCGGCTACCAGTTCGGCGTCGAACGCGTCCCCCAGCTCATGACGGGTCTCCAGACCTGCCTCGATGTCCTTGCGCGCCATCTCGTCTGCCACGTCGTTCAACCTTAGAGGATCAGATGCCGGGGTCGATGTCCCCGACGTTGTGCTGAATGTTGGTTCGCTCGGCCCGACCGGACAGCACTACGACGAGGGCTATGACAGCGACCACGACGACGACCGCGACGACCGCGACCGCTCCGGCCAGGATCAGCAATTCCGCTGCCATCTGGCTCCCCCATTCTCACCGGACCGCGAACGCTCAAACACTAGCCCCGCGCGACGCCGCCCGCAGCCGAATACACCCGCCACAGGTTCGGCGCCCGTCAGACGACCACGACGAGCTTTCCACGAGCCGCGCCATCCTCCATCCGCTGGTGAGCCTCGCGGATCCTGTCGAGGTCGTACGTCGTGTCGATCGGCACCACTGCATGACCGGCCGCCACGTCGTCGAGGAAGCCCTGAAGAACGTCGGCCGGGAGATTCTCGGCCTCACCTGCGTAGGCGGTGAGGCGAACACCTGTGGGGAGATAGTCGATGGGGTAGAACTCCTCGACGGTCCACACGTTCGAGAGCATCCCGGTGAAACACACCGTGCCGTGGACGCGGGTGGAACGCAGCGTGTCGGGCAGTGTCGGCGTCCCGATCAGCTCGATCGCGCCATCGACCCCTTCAGGAAGCAGCCGCCGCACCTGGGCCGCGACGTCGCCGTCGTCGACCAAGACGTCATCGACCCCGATCGTCTCGAGCGCCTCGGCCTTGGCCGCACTCCGGGTCGTGGCGAGAACGCGGACACCGCTCCGCTTGGCGAGCACCGCTGCCGCCATTCCGACCGACGAGGTGCCGCCTCGGATGAGAAGACTCTGACCAGGCTCGATGTCGACTCCGACGGTCAAGGAGCCGTACGCGGTCTGCAGCATCTCCGGCACGGCCCCCAACGTCGCCCAGTCGAGGTCGGAGCGGAACGGGATGACCTGGCTCGCGGGAACGCAGGTGTACTCGGCGTAGCCACCATCGAAGGTCCGCCCCATCCCACCCATCATCGTCATCACCTGCTGCCCCGGCTCGAACTCGCCGCCTGGCGCAAGATCCACGACGCCGGTGGCCTCGATGCCCAGCACCCGCGGGTACGTCACCGAGTCCCCGGCGAAGCCAAGACGGGTGTGCAGCTCGGAGCGGTTGAGCCCGAACGCCTTGACGCGGATCCGCACCCAGCCCCGCTCTGGCTCCGGGACCTGCAGGTCACGAACCTGCAGGGCCTCCACCGGCCCGGGCGCCTCCAGCACGACAGCTCGCATGGTCTCGCTCGAGTTCACGAGTCGATCTCCTCTCTGATCCAGGCCCGCTCGGCGGCACTGGTGGCTCGGGCGGTCAGCAGCAGCCCGCGGCGGTAGGGGTCGACGACCTCTTCGGCCCGGATCGGGCGGTCGCCGTCATAGAAGAAGCTCGCCGGCGTCTCCAGGAACTCCAGTCGCCGGCGCAGGACCGCATGCTGGTCGGAACGGTGCGGCAGCAGCGACAGGAAGGTGAGCACGACGAAGAACCGGCTCGCGTCGGTGATGTCGTGGCCGTCTGCGGTGCGAATCGCTTCGAGCAGATGAGCGCGCCCTGCATCGGTGAGGGTTAGCGTGTGCCGGCCGGCTCGGCCGCGCCCGGGCTCGGACGTCTTGAACACATGGCCGTTGCGTTCGAGTCGGTCGGTCGCCGGATAGAGCGTGCCGTCGCTGATGCGGCGGGTGTGGCCGTACAGCTGCTCGATCTTCCGGCGCAGCTCGTAGCCGTGCTGGGGTCTTTCAGCCAGGAAGCCGAGGACCATGACGTCGATGATGCTCACGTCACCGAACAATACCTCGATTCGAGGTATAGCCCCGCTCGCATGGCCAGCAGACAGCAATCGGCCCGCCACCCTTTTCGCAGGTGGCGGGCCGATTGTTCGGTCGGCACAGGTTACAGATACTGACCCGTGTTGGAGACCTGCTCGATCGAACGGCCGGGCTCGGTGCCCTGCTTGCCGGTGATGAGCGTGCGGATGAAGACGATCCGCTCGCCCTTCTTGCCGGAGATGCGGGCCCAGTCGTCGGGGTTGGTGGTGTTGGGGAGGTCCTCGTTCTCCTTGAACTCGTCCACGCAGGCCTGGAGCAGGTGCTGCACCCGCAGGCCCTTCTGGCCGGAGTCCTCGCCGGAGTCCAAGAACGACTTGATGGCCATCTTCTTGGCCCGGTCGACGATGTTCTGGATCATCGCACCGGAGTTGAAGTCCTTGAAGTAGAGGATCTCCTTGTCACCGTTGGCGTAGGTGACCTCCAGGAAGCGGTTCTCCTCGGACTCCGTGTACATCCGCTCGACGACCGTGCGGATCAACTCGTCGACGGTGGCCTGCTTGTCGCCGTTGAACTCGCCCACGTCGGTCGGGTGCAGCGGCAGGTCGGGGACCAGGTACTTCGAGAAGATGTCACGAGCACCCTCGGCATCGGGACGCTCGATCTTGATCTTCACGTCCAGACGGCCCGGGCGCAGGATCGCCGGGTCGATCATGTCCTCACGGTTGGAGGCACCGATCACCAGCACGTTCTCCAGAGCCTCGACACCGTCGATCTCGGAGAGGAGCTGCGGGACGATGGTGTTCTCCACGTCGGAGGAGACACCGGTGCCACGCGTACGGAACAGCGAGTCCATCTCGTCGAAGAAGACGATCACCGGGGTGCCGGCCGCGGCCTTCTCACGAGCCCGCTGGAAGACCAGGCGGATGTGGCGCTCGGTCTCACCGACGTACTTGTTGAGGAGCTCGGGGCCCTTGATGTTGAGGAAGTAGGACTTGCCGTCCGCTCCCGTCTTCGCGGCGACCTTCTTCGCGAGGCTGTTGGCGACAGCCTTCGCGATCAGGGTCTTGCCACAGCCCGGAGGACCGTAGAGCAGCACACCCTTGGGCGGCTTGAGCTGGTGCTCGATGAAGAGGTCGGGATAGAGGTACGGCAGCTCGACCGCGTCCTGGATCTGCTCGATCTGGCCGGCGAGGCCACCGATCGACTCGTAGGAGATGTCGGGCACCTCCTCCAGGACGAGCTCCTCGACCTCGGACTTCGGCACCTTCTCGTAGACATAGCCCGATCGCGGTTCGAGCAGCAACGAGTCGCCCGCGCGAATCGCGTCCTGCAGGAGCGGCTCCGCGAGACGTACGACCCGTTCCTCGTCGGCGTTGGCGATCACCAGGGCGCGCTCACCGTCGGCGAGCAGCTCCTTGAACATCACCACCTCGCCGACCTTCTCGAACTCCATCGCGGCCACGACGTTCAGCGCCTCGTTGAGCATGACCTCCTGGCCATAGCGCAGCTCGTCGAGGTCGACGTTGGGCGATGCGGTCACCCGGAGCTTGCGCCCACCGGTGAAGACATCGATCGAGTCGTCCTCGTTGCGCTCGATGAAGGTGCCGAAGCCTGCTGGCGGCTGTGCCAGCCGGTCGACCTCCTCCTTGAGCTTGATGATCTGGTCTCGGGCATCCCGAAGCGTGACGGTGAGTCGCTCGTTCTGCGACGTCACGGCGGCCAGGGAGCGCTGCGCATCAGCGAGCCGCGCCTCCAGGCCACGCGAAGATCCGGGCATCTCAGTCAGTCTGTGCCGCAGGTCGGTCACCTCAGCTTCGAGGAAACGGACATGACTCTCGAGCTCCTCGGGGCTGCGCCCCTCGGAATGGAATCCATCGGATGTCGACATCAGCACACCTCCTCTACTCCCTCGACCCTACAAGGGTGAGGGGCAGGAGCGGAGAAGGATTTACCGGTGTTGGACACTATTCGTCGACAACGGCCAAGTTCGTGTCAACCCGTGGCACACCGGAAAGATGTGCACCGTTGCAGGACGGACTCAGTCCAGCTCGGCGCCGTCCTCGGCCAGGACCTCCACGACGGGCTCGGGAGCCGGCATGTCGGCCGGGCGCGGACCGGTGTAGTCGGATCCGTACGCACCGGGGGCCGGTCGGCGTGTCTTGCGCGGCGCGCGCTCGCCCGGCGCCAGCCTTCGCGCCGTCACCAGGAAGGCGGTGTGGCCGATCATCTTGTGACCCGGCCGGACCGCGAGACCCTCGACGTGCCAGTCGCGCACCAGCGACTCCCACGCCTGGGGCTCGGTGAACCCGCCGTGGGCGCGGACCGTCTCGACGAAGCGAGACAGCTGGGTGGTGGTCGCGACGTACGCGCAGACCATGCCGCCCGGGTAGAGCGCCTCGGCCGCCGCGTCGACGCACTCCCAGGGAGCGAGCATGTCGAGGATCAGCCGGTCGCAGCGGATCTGCTGGCGCGGCAGCTCCTCCTGGAGGTCTCCCAGGTTGAGCGACCAGCTCGGGTGCGACTCCCCCGCCGGGGTGCCGAAGAACTGGTCGACGTTCTTGCGGGCGACCTCGGCGAACTCCTCGCGGCGCTCGAAGGAGGTGACCTTGCCGAACGGGCCCACCGCACGCAGGAGCGAGCAGGTCAGGGCACCGGAGCCGACCCCGGCCTCCACGACGGAGGCACCCGGGAAGATGTCGGCCATGGCGACGATCTGGGCGGCGTCCTTGGGGTAGACCACGGCGGCACCGCGCGGCATCGAGACCACGAACTCCGACAGGAGCGGGCGGAAGACCAGGTACTCACCTCCGGTGGAGGCGGTGACGGTGAAGCCCTCCTCGCGGCCGATCAGCTCGTCGTGGTCGATGTGGCCCTTGTTGGAGAAGAAGCGCTTGCCGGCGACGAGCTCGAAGTTGTGGCGGCGACCCTTGGTGTCGGTCAGCCGCACCCACTCGCCCTCGCGGAGCGGCCCGCGGTGTACGCCCGCTCGGGCCTCGGCCGGAATGTCTGGAATATCAGCGCTTGACACCCGCCGAGGCTACCCGTTTCCCCGGCCAACCCGGCAAACCGCGGCTCGGTCCGGCTCAGGCTCCCGCGCGGAAGGCGGCGTCGACGTCGGAGGTGACCAGTACGCCGTAGATCGAGCCGTCGGGCTCGACCAGGAGGTATTCGGGTGCCGGGGTCTTGGAGATCGCCTGGATCAGGGACTCCCCGTCGATGTCGGCCGGGAGGGTGAGGCCGTCCTCGAGCTGTCGGGTGACCGTCGAGGTGGCCATCCAGGGACGACGGTCCTCCGGGGTCGCGAGCAGCGCGCCCTCGTGGACCAGGCCGATCGGCTCGCCGCCGCTGCTCACCGTGACGATGCTGCCGGCTTCGGCCTCCTGGGCACGGCGTACGGCCTCGGCCAGGGGGAGGTCGGCGGGCACGGCGAGGGTGCGGCGGGCGAGGTCGCGGGCGACGAGCAGCGGGAGCCGCATGCGCGCCCTTCCCGACATGATCGCCGCGGAGGCACCGCTCCAGAGGAAGACACCGATGATCACAGCGAAGACATAGCTCCTCAGCCGCGGCTCGCTGCCGAGGATCTGGCCCTGGATGAAGGGCCACAGCAGCACGAGCACCGCGAGGACGCGGCCGGCCCAGCCGGCGACGATGCTGCCCCGATTGATGTTGCCGGTCGCGGCCCACACGCCCGCCTTGAGCAACCTGCCGCCGTCGAGGGGCAGACCCGGGACGAGATTGAGCACGCCGACGAACAGGTTGGTGAACCACAGGCCGGTGATGAACAGCCCGACCAGGCCGCCGGAGGTGAGGAAGGAGACACCGAAGGCAGCAGCCGCGACGGCGAGTGAGGCCAGCGGGCCGACGACGGCGATCCAGAACTCGTCGCGGGGCCGCTTCGCCTCCTTCTCCACGGCGGTCGCGCCGCCGAGGAAGTGGAGCATGATCACGCCCACGGGGTAGCCGAGTCGCTTGGCCACGATCGCGTGGGCCGCCTCATGCAGCAGCACCGCGCCGTAGAGGACGATCGCGAAGGCGAAGCCGGCGACGTACGTCAACCAGCCCAGGCCCGGCTCCACGGCATCGATCTGGGGCGCCATCACCCAGGCGATCACCGCCGCGATCAGGAACCAGGACGGCGTCACCAGGACGTCGCTGCCGGCGACGGAGCCGACCTTGATCGTGCCCGGGACTCGGGAGGTGGGCGCCTCTTCGACCGGCTTGTCGCCGCCGGGGCGTGGGTCAGGGTCTGCCACATCCCGAGCGTACTTGAGCAGCGGTTGTCGGGTGGTGTCGACCCGGTTGTCGGTGCTGACGAATAGTGTCGACTCCATGAGCACCTCACCTGCCGAATCGCTGTCGACCGCGGTCGACGGCGTCAACGTGCTGGGGTCGCTCTCCCCGAGCCGCGCGAGCGACTTCACCTCGTGCCCGCTGCTCTACCGGTTCCGCACGATCGACCAGCTGCCCGAGCCGCCCTCGGAGGCAGCCGCGCGCGGGACCGTCGTACACAAGGTGCTCGAGGACCTCTTCGACCTGCCCGCTCCCGAGCGCACGCCCCGGCAGGCGAGGTCGATGGTGGAGCAGGCGTGGGAGGACGTACGCAGCCTCGACCCGGCCCTGGCGACGCTGTTCACCTCGGAGACCGAAGGGGCGGAGGAGGGCTGGCTGGAGTCGTGCCGGCAGGTGCTGCGGCGCTACTTCGACCTGGAGGACCCGCGACGCCTGGAGCCTGCCGAGCGCGAGCACTACGTCGAGGCGCTGCTCGACTCCAAGCTGCTGCTGCGCGGGTTCATCGACCGCGTCGATGTCGCCCCCGATGGCCGGATCCGGGTGGTGGACTACAAGGGACTCGCCGTCGACACTCCGCTTCCGACCCCGTCGGGCTGGACGACGATGGAGACGATCGGAGTCGGAGATCAACTTGTCGGCAGTGACGGGAAGCCAACCACCGTCGTCGCGAAGTCGGAGACTCATCACCGACCGTGTTACAGAATCACATTCATCGACGGATCATCCGTGGTCTGCGACAACGTCCATCTATGGTCCGTCGTGCACACCGACCGCCAGCGACAGACCCGTGAGGTTCTGGATGCAGATTCACTACATGCCCTGCATCAGAAGCTCCGGCTCAAAGGACTGCGCCAGTCAATGTGGGTCGTCGCCGGCCGAGGTGTCGACGGGGATGCCGAGACGCACCTGCCCATCGATCCTTGGCTGCTGGGCGCCTGGCTCGGCGATGGTGACTGTCGCTCCGGGCAGATCACCGTCGGCCTGACGGACCATGACACGGTTACCTCACTCAAGGAGCACTGGCCCCGACTCGTGAGCGTGCGCGAAGAACACGGGGGGTTTCGGGTTTCCCTCTCGAGATCCCCAGACGAGTGCAGGTACGGACATACTGAGTTCGAGCCCGCCACGCTGTCCCACGCACGAAGGTGCGCACACGAACGGCTGCATCCCTCGCTGACGCCGACGAACGTCTCTTTCACGTATCTACTTCGGAAAGAGAATCTCCTCCACAACAAGCACATTCCGAAGCCATACCTGCGTGCGTCACGCTCCCAGCGCGTCGAACTGCTTCGTGGACTCTTGGACACTGACGGCTGGTGGAATCGCACCCGCAGGCGTGCAGGATTCACGACAACAGATGATCGCTTGGCGTCAGACGTCATCGAGCTCCTCCGCAGCTTGGGGATCCACCCGCAGCATTTCAAGAAGCCGTACCGGAACGCGCTACGGCCGGATCGAACCTGGCACGTCATCGAGTTCACCCCGGTCGATTTCACGCCGTTCTCGCTGCCCCGCAAGGCGATTCCTGCGAGCGCAGGGGTGACGTCACGTCAGGGAGATCTCGCTCGCCGTCGGATCATTGTCTCCGTCGAGAAAGTGCCCTCGGTTCCAACACAGTGCGTCGCAGTCGACGCGGCAGACTCGTTGTATCTGTGCGGCGAAGGCCTCATCCCGACTCACAACACCGGACGCGTCCCCAGCGAGGCGTACGAGGCGAAGGCGCTGTTCCAGCTCAAGTTCTACGCCCTGGTGATCTGGCGCACCCGGGGCGTGGTGCCGGCGATGCTGCAGCTGATCTACCTCGGCTCCGGCGACATCCTGCGCTACGTGCCCGACGAGGCCGACCTGCTCGCGACCGAGCGCAAGGCCGAGGCGATCTGGCGGGCCATCCGCACCGCCCAGGAGACCGGCGACTGGCAGCCCAACCCGGGACGGCTGTGCGGGTGGTGCGCCCACAAGTCGCTGTGTCCCGCCTTCGGTGGCACTCCTCCCCCGCTTCCACCGACCCCCGGCCCCGTGGCGGCAGGCGACGACCGCGATCTCGACTAGGCCCCTAGGCGCGTCTACCAGGATCGACCGGTTACGGGAGTTATCGTCGCGACGAATGTGACGAATGCGCTTGGCTGAGGAGGTGCGGCTGCTCGTGGGCTCGACGGACTCGTCCACCGGCTCGACCAGCGGGAGCGCGACCTCGTCTCGTCACCGTCCCGACATCCAGGGGCTCCGCGCGATCGCGGTGCTCGCGGTCGTCGCGCTGCACGTCGGCTTCGGGTCGCTGACCGGCGGCTTCGTCGGCGTCGACGTCTTCTTCGCGATCTCGGGCTTCCTGATCACCCAGCAGCTCATGCGGCAGGTACGCACCGAGGGCCGGGTCAGCCTGCTCGGCTTCTACGCCCGCCGGGCCCGCCGGATCCTGCCGGCCGCGACCGTGGTGCTTCTCGCGACGGTCGTCTACGCAGCCCTCTTCCTGGGCTTCGTACGCACTCGGGAGATCGCCCTCGACGCGCTGTGGTCGGCGGCGTTCGCCGCCAACTTCCGGTTCGCGTCGCTGGAGACCGACTACTTCTCGGCGGCGCTGCCGCCCTCACCGCTGCAGCACTTCTGGTCCCTCGCGGTCGAGGAGCAGTTCTACCTGGTCTGGCCCCTGGTGATCCTGGGATGCCTGTGGGCGATGAAGCGGCGCAGCCGGAACGCCGCGACGGACGGCCCCATCGACCAGCGCGGGCGCAGGCGCGTGCTGGTCATCGCTCTCGGCGTGGTCATCGTGGCCTCGCTGCTGGCCTCGGCGGTGCTGACCCGGACCAGCCCGGAGGCGGCGTACTTCTCGCCGTTCACCCGCGCCTGGGAGCTCGGCCTGGGCGCGATCGCGGCGATCGCGTTCCGTGACGGCGGGACCCAGGACGCCACCGCGCGGTGGCGGGCGCAGGTGCTCTCCGCGTTCGGGATGTTCTTCATCATCTGTGCCTGCCTGCAGTTCAACGACGCGACCCCGTTCCCGGGCACCCCGGCGCTGGTGCCGGTGCTCGGCAGCGTCTTCATCATCGTGGCCGGCACGCTGTGGCACGGCCCGACGGTGGTCGGCCGGCTGCTGTCGGTGCCGCCGCTGCAGGTGATCGGCAACTGGTCCTACTCGCTCTACCTGTGGCACTTCCCCGTGCTGGTCCTCGCCGAGCTGAAGCTGGGCCGCGAGCTGCGCTGGTGGGAGCAGGTGCTCCTGGTGGCGCTGGCGTTCGGTCTGGCCGGACTCTCCTACCACTACATCGAGGAGCCGTTCCGGCGCGGCATCCTCTGGCGCCGTCCGGCGTTCGGTCGAGCCGCCACGCTGGGCCCGGTGGCGCTCTACCCGCTGAGCATCACCCTGGTCGCGGTGACCTGCTTCGGTGCCAACACCTACGCCACCGGGACCGCCCGCGACGGCTACCAGCCCGCGATCACGCTGGCCGAGGCCGATTCCTCCGGGTCCTCCGGACCGTCCAAGCAGCCCGACCGACCCGCCTCGAGCGCCGCGCCGCCCGCCGCCAAGGCGCAGGAGCCCGACCCGCTCCCGGCGCTGCTGAAGGCCTCGGTGCTCGCGGCGCGCAAGAACCAGGCGATTCCCACCAACCTGAAGCCGGGCCTCACCAACCTCTCCGACGACGTGGAGTCGGTCGGCGAGTGCAACTACTACTCGACGAACGTACGCAAGCTGTGCCCGCGCGGTGACGCCGACGCCGAGAAGACGATCGTGGTCATCGGCGACTCCCACGCCCGCCACTGGACGCCCGCGGTCGAGGAGATCGCCGAACGCTCCGGCTACCGCGCCTACATGCTGGCCATGCCGCAGTGCACCGTCTCCCTCGTCACCCCCGACAAGATCGACAGCACCGACCCGATGACGTCGTGCGACGACTTCCACGACTTCATGCTCTCCTCGGTCAAGAAGCTCCGCCCCGATCTGCTGCTGGTCTCCTCGCGCCCGATCAGCGCCGCCTACCACGACTCCTCTGGCCGCCACACCGACCGCGACGACGTACGCCGCGCCGTCTACCGCGGCTACCAGCGGCTCCTGGCCCAGGTGAAGCCCGCCGCGAAGCGGACCGTGTGGCTGCGTGACGTACCGGCGCTCGAGTTCGACCCAGCCACGTGCCTGAGCAGCAACAAGACGCTCTCGCCCTGCACCTACAAGCCGCTCGAGAGCCAGCAGGACGGCGCCGACCTGCAGATGCAGGCGGCCAAGTCAGCTCGCGTCGAGACCATCGACCTCGACGACATGTTCTGCGACAGCGTCGGCATCTGCACGACCGTCGTCGGCGACACCATCACCCATCGCGACGGCCACCACCTCACCGCGACCTACTCCAAGGAGCTCGGTCGCACCTTGGGCGAGCGTCTCAAGGTCTGGTGATCCTCACCGGGTCGGGTCGGGCTCGGGCTCGGGTGGCGTCTCGGCGCCGTCGCGCTCGTCGCGGTCGGCCCACTCGAGCAGCGGCTGGATCGAGAACGGGTGGTCGTCGATGTCGGCGTGCAGGTCACCGATCTCCGCGAACCGCGCCGGCACCGTACGCATCGTGAACTCACGTGGGTCGACGTCCTTGGTCTCCTCCCAGGTGATCGGGGTGGAGACCCGGCCGTCGGCGACGCCGCGGATCGAGTAGGCACACGCGATCGTGTGATCTCGGGTGTTCTGGTTGAAGTCCACGAACAGCTGCGCCGGGTCGCGATCCTTGCGCCACCAGGCGGTGGTGACCAGCTTCGGGGCCCGGCGCTCGACCTCGCGGGCGAAGGCGTGCGCGGCGCGGCGTACGTCCTGGAAGCCGTGCTCAGCCGGGATCCGGACATACACGTGCATCCCGGAGCCACCGCTCGTCTTCGGGTAGCCGACCGCGCCGATCTCGTCGAGCAGCTCGCGTACGACGCCAGCCACCGTCTGCACGGTCGAGAACGGGCACTCGGGACCGGGATCGAGGTCGATGCGCCACTCGTCGGGCTTCTCGGTGTCCTCGCGGCGGCTGTTCCAGGGGTGGAACTCGACCGTCGACATCTGGACGGCCCAGATCACCGCGCCGAGCTCGGTCACGCACAGCTCGTCGGCGGTGCGGCCCCAGCGCGGGAAGTAGAGGCGTACGGTCTCGATCCAGTCGGGCGCCCCCTGTGGCAGCCGCTTCTGGTGCACCTTCGGCCCCGCCAGGCCCTTGGGGAACCGGTGCAGCATGCACGGCCGCTCCCAGAGCGCGTTGACGATCCCTGGCCCGACGGCGAGGTAGTACTGCGCCACGTCGAGCTTGGTCGCACCGGTCTCAGGGAAGTAGACGCGGTCGGGGTTGGAGATCCTGACGACGCGGTTGTCCACCTCGATCTCCACCGACGGCGATGCCTTGGCCATGCTCGCCAGCGTAGGCGCTGAGATGATGCGGTGAAACGAAACTCGCTCATCTCGATCCTCACGGGGGTGTCACGTGGACCTCATCCCGAGGCGTCGAAAGGATGTGAGCACATCGACCGTGAGGCCTCCCGCCGAGGAGTTCGCCGACTTCGTCCATGCGACGGGCGGCGCGCTCTACCGCACCGCGCTGCTGCTGACCGGTGACCATCACCTGGCCGAGGACCTGACCCAGACGACGTACGCCCGGGTCTTCGCGTCCTGGCGGCGGGTCAGCAGGGCGGACAACCCGGCGGCGTACGCACGACGTGTGCTCCTCAACGGATTCATCTCCCACCGACGGCTCCGGCGCAACGCCGAGACGCCGACCTCGACGCTGCCGGACGATCCGGGCAGCGATGCCGACCCCAGCGCCCGGATCGACCTGCTTGCCGCCCTCCAGCGGCTGTCGCCGACCGACCGGGCCGTGCTCGTCGCGCGCTATTGGGAGGACCGATCCGTGTCCCAGACAGCTGCCGACCTCGGACTGACCGAGACGGCGGTCCGCACCCGCTCGAAGCGTGCCCTGGAACGGCTGCGCCCGCTGGTTGCGGACATCTTCCCGGAGAGGACCACCCGATGAACGACCCAGAGACCAGCTTCCGTACGGCACTGCACGAGCGTGTCGCCGACCAGCACCCCGACTACGCGCGGATCTCCGCCGGCGCGATCAGCGCGGGCTCGCGCATCCGCCGCCGCCGGCGGATCACCGGTGCCGTCGGAGCCGCTGCAGCCGTCGGCGCATTCACCGCAGGTGGGCTGGGGCTCTCTCAGTTCCTGGCCACCACCGCGGTCGACCAGGCGCCCCTCGGCGCTGCCGGCGCGCCGTCGGCGTCGGCTTCGACGGCACCCCTCGCCTCCGGGCAGAGCCTCGACCTCGGCGACGGGGTCACCGGACGGGTCGTCACCAACGACGAGGCCAAGACGATGGACATCACCATCCAGACCGCCAGCGCTCGCCCGGGCGGCGGGACCGGCTTCACCATCGTCCTGTCCGGACCTGCCGGCGCGGTCGAGCAGAAATGGAGCAACGACACGCTCCTCGAGGACTATCCCGGCGTCACGATCGCCACCCAAGGCGCGCGCGTAGGGCTCGTCGACGAGGTTCCCGTCGCGCAGCCACCCGGTTGGACGTGCGAGTGGTACCTGATCGACGACAAGGCATCCTGCACGTCCGAGGACGGTGGTGTGGCCGGCCTGGTGATCCGCCCGGCGGAGGACTACCCGGACTGGAGCAAGAGCGCCGACAAGGCCGGCCCCGGCTCGGGGTCCTACATCACCCCGCTCCACGGCGACATCTTCATCAGCGTCCAGAGCGGGGAGGGCACCACCGACGCCGAGCTCGAGGCGCTCGCGAGCTCGCTCAGGTGGACCGACTGACCCGCTACGAGGTGCGCCGCAGCAGCGCCAGGAACATCGCGTCGGTGCCATGCCGGTGCGGCCACAGCTGCACAGTGCCTGCCATCGGCCCGGCGCTGTCAGGCACCGTGCCGACCGTGGCGCCGATCGGCTCGAGGACGACATCGGATCGGTCCTCGAGCACCCTGCGCACCACGCCCTCGGTCTCGGCCAGAACCGGCGAGCAGGTGGCGTAGAGCACCACACCGCCCGGCCGGGTCAGATCGATGGCCCGGTCGAGCAGGGAGCGCTGCAGGTCGACGAGTACGTCGAGGTCGGCCGTGGCTCGCCGCCAGCGTGCCTCCGGCCGGCGGCGCAGCGCTCCCAGGCCGGTGCACGGGGCATCGACGAGGACCCGGTCGAACGTCGCGTCCTTGAAGGGCGGCCGGGTCCCGTCGCCGGCCACGACCCCGGTGGATCCGTCCACGTGGGTGCCGGATGACCGGTCGGTCAGGTTGGCGAGGACGAGTCCGGCACGGTGCGGCTGACGCTCGTTGGCGACCAGCACGGCGCCCTGTTGCGCTGCCAGGGCGGCCAGCAGCGCCGACTTGCCGCCGGGCCCGGCGCACAGGTCCAGCCATGACTCGGTCCCGGAGTCCTGCCGGTCGAGGTCGGCCTCGGCCAGAGCGATGGCCACCAGCTGGGACCCCTCGTCCTGCACCCCGGCGCGCCCCTCCGCGACCGCGGCGATCCCGGCCGGTGAGCCGGAGTCGAGCGTGACGCCGAAGGGCGAGTAGGGCGTCGGCGTGCCGCCGAGCTCGTCGATCCTCGCCCGTCCGGGGCGGGCGACCAGCGTGACCGACGGCGGCACGTTGTCGGCCTCGAGCAGCGCATCGATCTGGTCACGGCCGACAGCCTCGGCGAGCCGCTCGACGACCCAGCGCGGGTGGCTGAAGGCGACCGTGGCCCAGCCGTCGTGGTCCCTCTCGCGCGCGGGCGCCACCTCGGCGACCCACTCGTCGAGGGACATGCGGGTGACCTTGCGCAGGACGGCGTTGACGAATCCCGCCGGCCCCTGGCCCACCTTCGACCGGGTCAGATCGACGCTGGTCGAGATCGCGGCATGGTCGGGCACCCGCATGGACAGCACCTGGTGTGCCCCCAGCCGCAGCACGTCGAGCACCTTCGCCTCGACCTTGGCCAGCGGCCGGTCGATGCAGGCGGCCAGCACGGCGTCGTACGTCCCCTGCTGCCGCAGCGTCCCCGAGGCGAGCTCGGTGGCGAAGGCCGCGTCGCGGCCCTCCAGCCCGAGGCGGCCCAGGACGTGGGGCAGCACCAGGTTGGCGTACGCCTCGTCGACCCGCACCGCCTTGAGCACCTCGAACGCTGCGAGCCGTGCGGGATCGGCTGGCTTGGTGGCCCCACGCGGCTTCCCCTGCGGTCGCCGGCCGGCCCCCGGACGCCTACCCGGCTGTGCCCTATTCGAAGGTGACACCGGACTCCAGACGTACGCCTCGGGCCCAGTCAGCCGCCGGCATCTCCTTCTTGCCGAAGGCCTTCACCCGGCCGAGCCGGACCGCCGTGGTGCCGGTGCCGACGAGGACCTCGTTCTTGCGGACGACCAGCTCCCCGGGAGCCGCCGTGTCCTCGGCCATGGTGACCGGTCCGACCTTGAACCGCTCGCCGTCGAGCAGGGTCCAGGCTCCCGGCGCGGGGGTGCAGGCGCGGATCTGCCGGTCGATGGCCACGGCGCTCTGCGTCCAGTCGATCTGAGCGTCCTCGACGGTGATCTTGTCGGCGTAGGTGACCCCGTCGGTCGGCTGCTCGCGTGCCTCCAGGGAGCCGTCCTCGATCCCGTCGAGCGTGGACACCAGCAGCCTGGCCCCGCCTTCGGTGAGCTTCTCGAAGAGCGACCCGGAGGTCTCGTCGGGCGCCAGCGCCTGCGTCATGGTGCCGAAGACCGGGCCGGCGTCCATCGCCTTCACGATCCGGAACGTGGTCGCCCCGGAGATCTCCTCGCCGGCCCAGACGGCACGCTGCACCGGCGCGGCGCCACGGTAGGCGGGCAGGAGCGAGAAGTGCAGGTTGACCCAGCCGTGCCGCGGGATGTCCAGCGCCGACTGCGGCAGCATCGCACCGTAGGCGACCACCGGGCAGCAGTCAGGCTCCAGCGCCTTCAGCTCGGCCTGGAACTCCGGCTCACGGGGATGCTCCGGCTTGAGCACCGGAACCCCCAGCTCCTCGGCTCGCTGGGCCACCGGCGAGGGCACCAGCCGCTTGCTGCGCCCCTGCGCGGCATCGGGCCGGGTGACGACACCGACGAGCTCGTGGCGCGAGGCGGCGATCGCGTTCAGCGAGGGGACGGCCACCTCGGGCGTACCGGCGAAGACGACCTTCATCAGAACCCGAACCCGTTCGTCGCGTGCGGCGAGACCTTCACCGTGGGCTTCTCCAGGCCGAACCACTCCGACTCCCGGATCTCCTTCATCGCCGCCTTGCGCGCGGCCTCGTCGAGCCGGTCGATGAAGAGGATGCCGTCGAGGTGGTCGGTCTCGTGCTGGATGGCCCGGGCGAGCAGCTCGGAGCCCTCGATGGTGACCGGCTCACCGTGCATGTCGAAACCCTTCGCCACCACCGACAGGGCCCGGCGGCAGTCGAAGGTGATGTCGGGCAGCGACAGGCAGCCCTCTCCCCCGTCCTGCGTCTCCTCTGACAGGGTCAGGTCCGGGTTGATGAGGTGACCCACCTGGCCGTCGACGTACCACGTGAAGACCCGCAGGCTCACTCCGATCTGCGGAGCGGCCAGTCCGGCGCCAGGCGCCTCGAGCATGGTGTCGGTCAGGTCGGCAACGAGCTTGCGCAGCTCCTTGTCGAAGTCGACGACCTCGATCGCTGGCTTGCGCAGCACGGGGTCGCCGAAGAGTCGGATGGGCTGGACTGCCACTGTTCTCCTAGGTGGTCGAGCGTGTCGGGACCACTTTACGCGGCAGGGCGCTCGCTCAGAGCGTCGGCGGATCCACCTGGACCCGCACCGGGTCGAGCTTGCGCGCCGAGCGCACTCGCTGCAGCTCTCCGAGCGCCTCGGTGAGCCTCACTCCGAGGGATCTCGGCACGCGTACGACGGCTCGCAGCCGGGGCTCACCGGTCGACGTGGGCTCGGCGGGCACCGGTCCGAGCACCTCCGCGCCCGGCGGCAGCGCCAGCAGGGTGAGCGCGTCATCGAGCGCTCCGGGAGTGCCGGTGATGGTGGCCAGCCGCGACGCCGGCGGGAGGTGGGCCTCCTGCCGGGCGGCCGCCTCGCGCTGGGCGAACCCGGGCTGGTCCCAGCGCACCAGCGCCTGCAGCACCGACAGCGCCGGGTCACCAACGACCAGCACCCGCCCACCGGGACGCACCAGTCCGGCGGCGTTGCTCCAGCGGCGCAGCGCCTCCTCGTCCGTACGCAGATCCGGCCGCCCCAGCAGCAGCCAGGTGTCGAGCAGCAGCACCGCGGCATAGCCGCCCTCGGCGACCGGCTCGGCGCCGATGGTCGCGACCACGATCGCCGGGGTGCCCGGCACCGTCTGCTTGACCGCCCCCGCCGAGGAGGTCACCACCCGCACCCCGGCGAAGGAGCGACCCATCTCCTCGGCCGTACGCGCCTCACCGATGATCGGCGCCCGCAGCCCGAACCCGCCGCAGGCTCCGCACGCCCAGGCCGCCTCGACGTGACCGCACCAGCCGCACGTCGGCGGCGCGGCCGGTCCGCCGAGCTGCAGCGGCCCCTGGCAGGCCGAGCACCTGGCCGGCGTACGGCACCGGTCGCAGGCCAGCGAGGCCGCATATCCGCGCCGCGGCGTCTGCAGCAGGACGGGTCCGGTGGTCAGGGCCGCCCGGATGATCTCGTGGGCCTCGCGAGGCACCCGGGAGGCCCGGGTGAGCGGGTCCTTCTCGAGGTCGAAGTCGGTGTCGCCGGTGATCTCGATGCTCACCCGCTCGCGGGCCAGCGCCCGGGTGGGCCGGATCTCCTGCGCCCAGCCGGTCTCGGCCAGGAACCCAGCCTCCACCGTCCGCGCGAAGCCACCCACCAGGGCGGCCGCCTGCTCCTGCTCCGCCCGCAGGAGCAGCACGTCACGCGCGTGCGGGTAGGGCGAGCGCTGCTCGGCGAGCAGGTCGTCGCCGTCGTCCCAGACGACCACCAGCCCGAGGTCGTGCACCGGCGCGAAGGCGGCCGCGCGGGTGCCGATCGCCACCTTCACCGCGCCCCGGGCGACCCGCAGGAACTCCCGGTAGCGCGAGGCCGGCCCGGCGTCGGCGGCCAGCACGGCATGCTGCCCCTCCCCCAGCACCTTCGTCATCGCGGTGTCGAGGCGGGCGAGGTCCTTCCAGTCCGGCACCACGACCAGCGCGCCGCGTCCGGAGGCCAGCGTCGTCGCGGTGGCATGAGCGATCAGGTCGGCATGGTCGGTGCCTGCCGCGGCGTGCCACACCGCGCGCGGCGCCCCGCCGGAGGCCAGATGTCGTAGGAAGGCGGCCGCCGGCTCGTGACCCGCCCACGCCGCTGCTGCGGCGGCGGCGTCGAAGGGCCGCCCGGCCGGGGCGACCGCCGAGGGCTCCTTCTCGGTCGAGGCGTGCCGGGGCGGAATCGCCAGTCGGAGCACGTCGGCCCGGGCACCGGCATAGCGCCGGGCGACCGATTCGCTCAGCGCCGCCACCTGCGGCGTGAGCACCGGCTCGGAGCTGACGACCCGCTTGAGCGGCTGCAGGTTCGCATGCTCGGAGGCTTCGGCCCGCTCCACGACGAACCCGTCGACGTCCTTGGGACCGAACCGCACCTTGACCCGGACCCCGGGCTGGGCCTCCTCGGCCATCGAGGCCGGGACCGCATAGTCGAAGGGCCGGTCCAGGTGTGCCATCGGCAGGTCGACCAGGACCTTGGCGACCGGATCGACCTCGGCGATCGACGCCTCGGCGGCCTTCCGTGCCCGCGTCGCCGCGGCCTTCGCCCGGCCCTCCTTGACCCGGTCGCGAACCAGCCCGGGCAGCTCCAGCTCCGCTGCCCCGGCTGCCTCCTGCGGTCCCCGGCTCACAGGGGTCATTTCTACCAGCAGCCGCCGACAACCCAACGGCGCCGACCCCGCAAACGCCACCGGCGCCCGTCTGTGGTGGGACGGGCGCCGGACTTCTCTGGCTTTTCCTGCACTTCTCAGGTGTTGCAATGCCTGAGAAGTGCAGGAATACCCGGTTAACCGGGTATTCCTACCGCTCAGGCGCCGGCAGCAGCCTTGAGGGCGTCGGCGCGGTCGGTGCGCTCCCAGGTGAACTCGGGGAGCTCGCGGCCGAAGTGACCGTACGCGGCGGTCTTGGCGTAGATCGGGCGGAGCAGGTCGAGGTCGCGCAGGATCGCGGCCGGGCGGAGGTCGAAGACCTCCAGGACGGCCTTCTGGATGTTGGCCTCGGGCACGGTGTGGGTGCCGAAGGTCTCCACGAAGACGCCGACGGGCTGGGCCTTGCCGATGGCGTAGGCGACCTGGACCTCGGCGCGACGGGCCAGGCCCGCGGCGACGATGTTCTTGGCCACCCAGCGCATGGCGTACGCAGCCGACCGGTCGACCTTCGACGGGTCCTTGCCCGAGAAGGCGCCGCCGCCGTGGCGGGCCATGCCGCCGTAGGTGTCGACGATGATCTTGCGGCCGGTCAGGCCGGCGTCACCCATCGGGCCACCGACGACGAAGCGGCCGGTCGGGTTGATGTGGAGCTTGTAGCCGTCGAAGGGAACCGACGACTTGAACTGCTCGAGCACCGGCTCGATGACGTACTTCTTGATGTCGGCGTGCAGCTGCTCCTGGGTGGTCTCCTCCGAGTGCTGCGTCGAGAGGACGACGGTGTCCACGCGCACGGCGCGGCCCTCGTCGTCGTACTCGATGGTGACCTGGGTCTTGCCGTCGGGACGCAGGTAGTCCAGCGTGCCGTCCTTGCGGACCGCGGTCAGCTTCTCGGCCAGCGTCTGCGCCATCTTGATGGGCAGCGGGAACAGCTCGGGCGTGTCGTCGCAGGCGTAGCCGAACATCAGGCCCTGGTCGCCGGCACCCTGCAGGTCGAGCTCGTCGACCGAGCTCTCCAGGCGGTGCTCCTCGGCGGTGTCCACGCCCTGGGCGATGTCCTGGCTCTGGGCGCCGATGGCGACCTGGACGCCGCAGGAGTGGCCGTCGAAGCCCTTGAGGGAGGAGTCGTAGCCGATGTCCAGGATCTTCTGGCGCACGAGCTGGGCGACCGGCGCGTAGGCGTCGGTGGTCACCTCGCCGGCGACGACGACCAGGCCGGTGGTGAGCAGGGTCTCGACAGCCACCCGGCTCTTGGGGTCGTGCTCGAGCAGGTAGTCGAGCACGGTGTCGCTGATCTGGTCGGCGATCTTGTCCGGGTGCCCCTCGGTCACCGACTCCGACGTGAAGAGACGTCCGGTCACGTGTAGCTCCGTTTCAAAGGTTCGTGTGGTTTGAACAGGTAGGCAAACGTCAATCGTTCTGGTCGACAAACATAGACCCCGAACCCCAGGACCGCAGGGGTGGTCCTCATCGTGGCGCGTGGCGTGTCGTCAGTTTGTACGTTGTTCATCCAGGCGTAAGGAGATCTGGTCCCAGATCACCTCTGCGAGGGCGGATTTCGCCCCTTCCTGCACGTCGACGTGGCCTCCGTCGGCGCCCAGGATGACTGCCTTGTTGACCTCGCTGCCGAAGACCGCGCCGCCGCTGACGTCGTTGACGACGAGCAGGTCGCAGCCCTTCCGCTTCAGCTTGGCCGTGGCGAGCTCGAGCACCGAGCCGGTCGCGTCGCCCGTCTCGGCCGCGAATCCCACGACGACCTGACCGGGCTTGGTCCGGTGGTGGGAGATCTCGGCCAGGATGTCGGGGTTCTGCATCAGCTCGATCGTCGGCGCCGACCCGTCGGCGGCCTTCTTGATCTTGGCCTCGCTCACCCCGGTCGGCCGGAAGTCGGCCGGGGCGGCGGCCATGACGACCGCGTCCGCACCGGTGGCCGCGGAGACCACGGCGTCGCGCAGCTCGGCGGTGGTGCCGACACGTACGACCTTCAGGCCTGCCGGGTCGGGCAGGGTCACGTTGGCGGCGACCAGGGTCACCTCGGCACCTCGCGCGGCCGCGGCCCGGGCGATGGCGTAGCCCTGGAGCCCCGACGAGCGGTTGCCGAGGAAGCGGACCGGGTCCAGGTACTCCCGGGTGCCGCCGGCCGAGACGACGACGCGACGACCGACGAGGTCGGCACGCCCGCCATGGGCGAGGACGGCACGGGAGAGCTCGAAGATCTCGGCCGGCTCGGGCAGGCGGCCCTTGCCGGTGTCCTTGCCGGTCAGCCGGCCCTCGGCGGGCTCGATGACGATGTTGCCGCGCTCGCGCAGGGTGGCGACGTTGGCCTGGGTCGCCGGGTGCTCCCACATCTCGGTGTGCATCGCCGGGGCGAACACGACCGGACAGCGCGCGGTGAGCAGTACGTTGCTGAGCAGATCGTCCGCGAGACCGTGGGCCGCGCGGGCGAGCGTGTTGGCGGTCGCGGGCGCGACCACGACGAGGTCCGCCTGCTGCCCGATGCGTACGTGCGGGACCTCGGTGATGTTCTCGAAGACGCCGGTGGCGATCTCCTTGCCCGACAGCGCCGCCCAGGTGGGGGCGCCGACGAACTCGAGGGCGGCGGCCGTGGGGACCACGGTCACGTCATGGCCGGACTCGGTGAACCGGCGTAGCAGCTCGGCCGCCTTGTAGGCGGCGATGCCGCCGGCGACCCCTAAGACCACGCGCGGCCGCTCCCCCTCGAGGGGAGCGGCCGAAGTGGTGCTGTTGGTGGACAGCGGAGGACCTGGACGATCAGGCGTCGCCGGCAGGCGCCTCGGCAGCGGCAGCCTGAGCCGCAGCCTGGGCGGCCAGCTCGGCCGGGTCGATGTCCTCGCAGGTCAGCAGGTCCTCGTTGATCTCGCGCAGCGCGATCGAGAGGGGCTTCTCCTGAACGTGGGTGTCGACCAGCGGGCCGACGTACTCGAGGAGGCCTTCGCCGAGCTGGGAGTAGTAGGCGTTGATCTGGCGAGCCCGCTGGGCGCTGTAGAGAACCAGCTTGTACTTGCTGTCGGTCTTCGTCAGCAGGTCGTCGATCGAGGGGTTGGTCACGCCCTGGGCGTCGATCTGAGGGGCAGCCACGTGAGCCTCACTTGTCGGCTTGGTCGGATTTCTTGCTCGGAAGCCCGAGCGTCATCAAGGTTACCAACTCATCGGCTGCCTGATGAACTTCGTGGTTCACGATCGTCACGTCGAACTCCTTCTCCGCCGCCAGTTCGACCCGCGCGGTCTCCAGGCGGCGCTCCCGCTCGGCCTCGGTCTCGGTGCCTCGACCGACCAGCCGGCGGACGAGCTCTTCCCAGCTCGGCGGGGCCAGGAAGACGAAGATCGCCTCGGGCATGGTCTCGCGCACGAGCCGGGCGCCCTGCAGGTCGATCTCGAGCATCGCCGGGCGTCCCTCGGCCAGCGCCTTGTCGACGGGACCGCGAGGGGTGCCGTAGCGGGCCATGTTGTGGACCGTGGCCCACTCCAGCAGCTCGCCACCGGCGATCATGGCGTCGAACTCCTCGTCGGAGACGAACAGGTAGTGCACACCGTGGACCTCGCCAGCACGTGGCTTGCGGGTCGTCGCCGAGACGGACAAGAAGACCTCGGGGTGGTCGTCGCGCACCGCCGCGGAGACGGTGCCCTTGCCGACCGCGGTCGGACCGGCCAGGACGACCAGTCGCTTCTCGTGGCCATCGCCGGCACCGGCCGGGGTCTTCTCGTCCGTCATCAGACTCATCGGCGAGCGAACTCCTCGACCAGCGCGGCCACCTGCTTGGGGCCGAGGCCCTGCACACGGCGGCTCATCGCGATGCCGAGACGCTCCATCATCTGGGTTGCCCGCACCTCACCGAGGCCGGGGTGGGAGGTCAGCAGGTCGATGACCTTCATCTTGCCGACGACCTCGTTCTTCTTCCCTTCCTCGATGACCTCGAGGACGGACATGCCGCCAGTGCGGACCTTGTTCTTGACAGCAGCCCTCTCCTGGCGCGAGGCCGCGGCTTTGACGAGCGCGGCAGCGCGCTGTTCAGGGGTGATGTCCGGAGGCAGAGCCACGAAGACTCCCTTTCACGATCAAATGTGTAGTCGACAGGGCAACCGGGTCGCGCGGTACAGGGATCGTGCCCCCCGGCTGAGCGCTGAAAGTAAGCGCTCGCGCCAATCTAGCCATTACGTTGCCGGGGCGGCAATCGGGGTCGCCTAACTGGTGTCCATTCGGTTCACAGGGTCAAGGACGTGTGACAGACGTCCCGGGCCTGCTGCTGGACGCGTACGGACGCCTCCTGCGTCTCCGTGCTGCTCACCTTCGTGGCCGCGTCGGCGATCTTCTTCGCCTCGGCGTCGCTGACGCCCTCGGGCGGCTCACCGTTCTCGAAGTCGTCGGCCGAGACGCCGGCGTCCTCCAGAGCCGCGCTGAGCCCCGAGATCGCCCCCGTCAGCGTCTTCCAGTCCTTCGCGATGTCGTCGGGCGCATTGCGCTCGAGGTCCTCGAAGATCGGCAGGGCGGCGATCAGCCCGCCAGTGCCGTCCTCGCCCAGGGTGTTCGTCAGCTGCTCCTGGTGGCCCCTGAGGGACTCGCAGTAGTCGTCGATCGGATCACCGCACGAGCTCAGGCCCGTGGCGAGGATCGGCAGGACGAGGAGCTGGGCGGCCATCCGGAGACTGGTCATGGCGCCAGTGTCTCAGCCGAGCTCGTCTCGCAGCCTCAGGGCCTCGTCGCGCAGCGCGGCCACGTCCGGACCCTTGCGCAGCAGTCCACGGCTCGTGCTGGCGACCACGTTGGCGTTGGCGGCACCGAAGATCCGGGCGAGGTCGCCCGGGGTGCCGCCCTGCTCACCGAAGCCCGGCGCCAGGATCGGGCCGTTGAACCCGAAGTCGTACGCCACGCCCGCACCGTCCGCGCCGTCGATCGTCGCACCCACGACCGCGCCGAAGGAGCCCAGCGGGGTCTCGGCGTCGTTCAGCCGGCGCAGGTGGTCGAGCATGACCCGGCCGACGCTGCGGCCGTCCTCGACCGTCGCGTGCTGCACCTCGGGGCCCTCCTTGTTGGAGGTCAGGGCGAGCACGAAGAGCCCGGCGTCGAACTTGGTGGCCGTCTCGACGAACGGGGTCAGCGAGCCGAAGCCCAGATAGGGGCTCACGGTCACCGCGTCGCTGCCGAGCGGGCTCGCGGGATCGAGGTAGGCGTCGGCGTACGCCTGGCTGGTGGAGCCGATGTCGCCGCGCTTGATGTCGAGGAGCACCAGCGCGCCGGCCGCCTTCGACTCGGCGATGACCCGCTCCAGCACCGCGACGCCACGCGAGCCGAAACGCTCGTAGAAGGCGCTCTGCGGCTTGACGACCGGGACGTATGGGGCCAGGCCCTCGACCGCGGTCAGAGCGAACCTCTCCAGGCCGGCGAGGTCGTCGTTGAGGCCCCAGTCGAGGAGCAGCGAGGCGTGCGGGTCGATCCCGGCACAGAGCCGCCCCCGCTCGGCGAGAGCAGCGACGTAGCGGGCACCGAAGCTCATCAGCGGACTCCGTTCGCGATCCGGCGGGCGTAGCCGGGACCTTCGTAGATGAACCCGGTGTAGCCCTGGAGCAGGTCGGCACCCGCGGCGAGACGCTCGCGGGCGTCCTCGACGGTGGCGATGCCACCCACACCGACCAGCGTCATCTCGGGGCTGACCCGGCTGCGGAGGAGCCGCAGGACGTCGAGCGCGCGCGCCTTGAGCGGGGCGCCGGAGAGTCCGCCGGCACCGGCCGCGGTGATCTCGGCGGGCGCCGAGGCGAGGTGCTCGCGGCCGATGGTGGTGTTGGTCGCGATGATCCCGTCCAGGCCGATCGCGCTGGCCAGGTCGGCGACCTCGACGACGTCGGAGTCGGCCAGGTCGGGGGCGATCTTGACCAGCAGCGGGACTCGGTGCTTGGTGACCTGGTCGGCGATGGAACGGACATGCTCCAGCAGCGGCTGCAGCTTCTCGACCGACTGCAGGCTGCGCAGGCCGGGCGTGTTGGGCGAGGAGACGTTGACCACCAGGTAGTCGGCGTAGGGAGCCAGCAGCCGGGCCGACTTGGCGTAGTCGGCCTCGACGGCCGACTGGTCGTCCTCGGACACGAGCTTGGTCTTGCCGATGTTGATGCCGAGGATCGGCCCGCCGGCGGCCGTGCCACGGCGCTCCAGACGGCTCGCCAGCCGAGCGGCGACCGCCTCGGCGCCGTCGTTGTTGAAGCCCATCCGGTTGATCACGGCGCGGTCGGCGGGCAGCCGGAAGAGGCGCGGTGCCGGGTTGCCCGGCTGCCCCTCCCCCGTGACCGTGCCGATCTCCACGTGCCCGAAGCCGAGCCCGCCCAGCGCGTCGATCCCGACCGCGTTCTTGTCGAAGCCCGCGGCCAGGCCGATCGCGTTCGGGAAGGTGAGCCCCATCGCGTGCACCGGGGATCCCGGCGTACGTGTCCTGGACAGCGCCGGGCCGGCCGCGCGGATCGCGGCGAACGCCTGCTGGTGGGCACGCTCCGGATCCGTCTTCGTCAGCACCTTGTCGAACAGGGTCCGGTAGGCCTTCACTTCGACGACACCCCGCCGTCGTGGTGGCCGACGACGTCGCGCCACTCCTGCAGGCTGCGTACGTCGATCTCACCGCGCCGCAGCGCCTCGATGCCCTGCACGGCGGCGCCGAGGCCCTGGACCGTGGTGATGCAGGCGATGTTGGCCATCACCGCGGCGGTGCGGATCTCGTAGCCGTCCATCCGGGCGGACTTGGCGTTGGAGGTGCCGTTGGGCGTGTTGATGACCAGGTCGACCTCGCCGTCGAGGATCCGCTGGACGGTGGTCTTCTCGCCATCGGGCCCGGTGCCCTCGGAGTGCTTGCGCATCAGCCGCGAGGGCACACCGTTGCGGCGCAGCACCTCGGCGGTGCCCTCGGTCGCGAAGATCTCGAAGCCGTGGTCGGCAAGCACCTTGATCGGGAAGATCATGGTGCGCTTGTCGCGGTTGGCCATCGAGACGAAGATGCGGCCCTGGGTCGGCAGCGGACCGAACGCACCGGCCTGGCTCTTGGCGAAGGCGCGACCGAAGTCGGAGTCGAGCCCCATGACCTCGCCGGTCGACTTCATCTCCGGGCCGAGCACGGTGTCGACCTGCTGACCCTCCGGGGTGCGGAACCGGTTGAACGGCATGACCGCTTCCTTGACCGCGATCGGCTGGTTCGGCGGCAGTGCCCCGCCGTCGCCGGTCGCCGGGAGCACGCCGGCCGTACGCAGGTCCGCGATCGACTCGCCGAGCATCACCCGCGCCGCGGCCTTGGCCAGCGGGGTCGCGGTCGCCTTGGAGACGAACGGGACGGTGCGGGAGGCGCGCGGGTTGGCCTCGATGACGTAGAGCACGTCGGAGCCGAGCGCGTACTGGATGTTGAGCAGGCCGCGTACGCCGACGCCTTCGGCGATCGCCAGGGTGGCCACGCGGATGCGCTCGACCTCGGCGGCGCCGAGGGTGATCGGCGGCAGCGCGCAGGAGGAGTCACCGGAGTGGATCCCGGCCTCCTCGATGTGCTCCATGACGCCGCCCAGGAACAGCTCGGTGCCGTCGTAGAGGGCGTCGACGTCGATCTCGACCGCGTCGTCGACGAACTTGTCGACCATCACCGGCTTGTCCGGGGTGACCTCGGTCGCGGCCTCGATGTAGGAGCGCAGCGCCTCGTCGTCGTAGACGATCTGCATGCCGCGGCCGCCGAGGACGTAGGAGGGACGCACCAGGACCGGGTAGCCGATCTCCGCGGCGATCTCGCGGGCCTCGTTGAACGTGGTGGCCATACCGTGCTTCGGCGCGACCAGACCGGCCTTGTGGAGCACCCGGCCGAAGGCACCGCGCTCCTCGGCGAGGTGGATGGCCTCCGGGCTGGTGCCGACGATCGGCACGCCGTTGTCCTTGAGCGCCTGCGCGAGACCCAGCGGGGTCTGGCCACCGAGCTGGCAGATGACCCCGACCACCGGTCCGGCCTGCTGCTCGGCGTGGACGATCTCGAGCACGTCCTCCAGGGTGAGCGGCTCGAAGTAGAGCCGGTCGGAGGTGTCGTAGTCGGTGCTCACCGTCTCGGGGTTGCAGTTGACCATCACGGTCTCGTAGCCGGCCTCGCTCAGTGCGAGGGAGGCGTGCACGCAGGAGTAGTCGAACTCGATCCCCTGCCCGATCCGGTTGGGTCCGGAGCCGAGGATGATCACGGCTTCCTTCTCCCGGGGCGCGACCTCGGTCTCCTCGTCGTAGGAGGAGTAGTGGTAGGGCGTACGCGCCTCGAACTCGGCCGCACAGGTGTCGACCGTCTTGTAGACCGGGCGGATGTTCAGCGCGTGGCGTACGCCTCGGACCACGTCGGCCGTCATGCCGCGCATCTTGCCGAGCTGGTAGTCGGAGAAGCCGTGGCGCTTGGCGTAGCGGAGCACGTCGGCGGTCAGCTCGGGTGCCGCGATGATCTCCTGGGCGATCTCGTTGATCAGGAAGAGCTGGTCGACGAACCAGGGGTCGATCCTGGTGCTCTCGAAGATCTCCTCCGGCGTCGCGCCGGAGCGGATCGCGTCCATGACCCGCTTGAGCCGGCCGTCGGTGGGGACCTTGATCTCCTCCAGCAGCGCGGGCTTGTCGAGCTCGACGACCTCCTGGGTCCAGTCGAAGACCGCCTCGGGCTTCTCCAGGCTGCGCAGCGCCTTCTGCAGGGCCTCGGTGAAGTTGCGGCCGATCGCCATCGCCTCGCCCACGCTCTTCATGTGGGTGGTCAGGGTCGTGTCGGCGCCCGGGAACTTCTCGAAGGCGAAGCGCGGGACCTTGACCACGACGTAGTCGAGGGTCGGCTCGAACGAGGCGGCGGTGGAGCCGTTCGGCCCGGCGGTGATGTCGTTCTCGATCTCGTCGAGGGTGTAGCCGATCGCGACCTTCGCGGCGATCTTGGCGATCGGGTAGCCGGTCGCCTTGGAGGCCAGCGCCGAGGACCGCGAGACGCGGGGGTTCATCTCGATGACGATGATCCGGCCGTCGGCCGGGTTGACGGCGTACTGGATGTTGCAGCCGCCGGTGTCCACGCCGACGGCGCGGATGATGCCGATCGCCAGGTCGCGCAGCTTCTGGTACTCGCGGTCGGTCAGCGTCAGCGCCGGGGCGACGGTGATCGAGTCGCCGGTGTGCACGCCCATCGGGTCGAGGTTCTCGATCGAGCAGACGATGACCGAGTTGTCCTTGCGGTCGCGCATGACCTCGAGCTCGTACTCCTTCCAGCCGAGGATGGACTCCTCCAGGAGCACCTCGGTGGTGGGGCTGGCCGCGAGGCCGGCGCCACCCAGGCGCCGCAGCTCGGTCTCGTTGTACGCGAAGCCAGAGCCCGAGCCACCCATGGTGAAGCTCGGCCGGATGACCACGGGGTAGCCGAGCTCCTCGGCGCCCGCGAGCAGGTCGTCGATGCTGTGGCAGATGACCGACTTGGCGCTCTCGCCGCCGAGCTCGGCGACGATCTTCTTGAACTCCTCACGGTTCTCACCGCGCTGGATGGCATCGATGCTCGCGCCGATCAGCTCGACGTCGTACTTCTCCAGGATCCCGCGCTCGTCCAGCGCCACCGCGCAGTTGAGGGCGGTCTGGCCGCCGAGGGTGGCCAGGAGCGCGTCGGGGCGCTCCTTGGCGATGACCTTCTCGACGAACTCCGGGGTGATCGGCTCGACGTAGGTCGCGTCGGCGAACTCCGGGTCGGTCATGATCGTGGCCGGGTTGGAGTTGACCAGGACGACACGGATCCCCTCCTCGCGCAGCACGCGACAGGCCTGGGTGCCGGAGTAGTCGAACTCGCAGGCCTGGCCGATGACGATCGGCCCGGAGCCGATCACGAGCACGGACTTGATGTCCTCGCGCTTGGGCATCGCTCAGACCTCCTTCGCCATGAGAGAGATGAACCGGTCGAAGAGGTAGGCGGCATCGTGCGGGCCGGCCGCTGCCTCCGGGTGGTACTGGACGGAGAAGCCCTTGAGCTTCCCGGTCTCGGCGTCCTTGAGCTCGAGGCCCTCGACGCAGTCGTCGTTGAGGTTGACGTGGGAGACGGTCGCGATGCCGTATTCGGTCTTCGTCTCCTCACCGATCGGCGCGTCGACGGCGAAGCCGTGGTTGTGGGCGGTCACCTCGACCTTGCGGGTGGTGAGGTCCATGACCGGCTGGTTGATCCCGCGGTGACCGTACTTCAGCTTGTACGTCCCGAAACCGAGCGCGCGGCCGAAGAGCTGGTTGCCGAAGCAGATCCCGAAGTAGGGG
Organism: Nocardioides sp. YJ-D4; assembly: GCF_054031495.1. Lineage (NCBI taxonomy): Bacteria > Bacillati > Actinomycetota > Actinomycetes > Propionibacteriales > Nocardioidaceae > Nocardioides > Nocardioides sp. YJ-D4. Next base: position 5,738,641 of record NZ_CM132932.1, on the reverse strand, counting down.
ATGTTCTCGGCCAGCGCCGCCTTGAGCAGCTCGACCTGGCCGGTGGTCGCGGCGGGGTCGCCGGGGCCGTTGGAGTAGAAGAGCCCGTCCGGCTTGGTGGCGAGGACGTCCTCGAGGGACGCGGTCGCCGGGAGGACGTGGACCTCGATGCCGCGCTCGGCCATCCGCTCCGGGGTCATCTCCTTGATGCCCAGGTCGAGGGCCGCGACGGTGAACCGCTTCTCGCCCTTGGCGGGGACGACGTACGCCTCGGTGGTGCTGACCGCGTCGGAGAGGTTCGCACCGCTCATCTCGGCGGAGGCGAGCACCTTCTCGAGCAGGACCTCGGGGTCGGTCTCGATCGTCGAGATCCCGACGCGCATCGCGCCGCGCTCACGCAGGTGGCGGGTCAGGGCGCGGGTGTCGATGCCCGCGATGCCCACGACGGACTGGTCGCGGAGCTCGTCGTCGAGGGTGCGCTGGGCGCGCCAGTTGGAGGGGACCCGGGCTGGGTCGCGTACGACGTATCCGGCCACCCAGATCCGACGGGACTCTGGGTCCTCGTCGTTCACGCCGGTGTTGCCGACGTGCGGGGCGGTCATCACGACCACCTGCTGGTGGTAGCTCGGGTCGGTCAGCGTCTCCTGGTAGCCCGTCATACCGGTGGAGAAGACCGCCTCGCCGAAGGTCTCACCCTCGGCACCGAACGACTCCCCCCGGAACGATCGACCATCCTCGAGTACGAGGAGTGCTTCTTTGTGGGCATGCAGCGGCACGCCGTACCTCCTTCTCCGCCTCACGGGACGGTGCTTAAAGGATGTCGGTCAACTTGCTGGTGACAGTATCAAGCAGATGCCGGTTGACGGCAGTTGGCGTCCGCCGCGTACGCCAGCACTGTGACGTACGCGGCATTCGGCCAGCTGTGGTCGGGCTCAGTTGTGCGAGTGGGGCGGCACGACCCCGCCCTCGGACGGCTGGACGATGACGAAGCCGGCGCCATGGAAGGCGACCTGGAACGCCTCGCCGCTGCCCCGGCCGATGAGCGCACCGGCGGTGAACGACTTCTGCAGGCTGGTCTGGAGGCCGAGCGACCAGCCGACGACCGCGTTGGTGTCGGTGAAGGTGGGCGCCTCGCCTGCGTTGAGGACCACCGGGTCGCCCTCGGTGGTGACCGCGACCCAGCCGGAGCCGCGCAGGGTCGTGTTGAAGAGGCCGCCGGTGAGCATCCCGGCACCCTGGACCCGCTCGATGTTCCACTGCAGGCTGTTGGAGAAGGCGAGCACGTGGTCGCCGTTGATCGAGATGCCCGAGTTGTTCAGGTGGAGGATGTGGACCTCCTTGGCCGCGTCGGCCAGGAAGACGTCGCCCTGACCCTCGACACCCATCAGGCTGAGGCCCTCACCGGTGACGGCCTTCTTGAGGAACTTCCCCACGCCGCCGCCCTGGTACTTGAACTGCACGTTGCCCTGATAGGCCACCATCGAGCCCTGGCGCGCCTGGAACGGCTCCCCGACGCGCACGCGCAGGAGCTTCTTGTTCTGCAGCACCGCTCCGCTGCCCTCGATCTCGGCGAAACGGCCGTCGATCAGGTCGCCCGAGATCCCGGCGAACGGGTCGCCCGTGGGCTGGGGTTGCGCGGCCTGCTGCCCGTACTGGGCGCCCTGCTGGCCGTACTGGGCGGACGCGGCCTGGGCCGGCTGCGCCTGGGCGCTCTCGCCGTACGCGGCCTGCACCGCCTGCGCCGACCCGACCTGCGTCGGCGCCTCCTGCTCCACAGTGGCCTGAGGCGGCGTCAGGGGCGCCGTCGACTGCTGCCCGCCCGTGGAAACGTGCTCCGTCCACTGGCTCCCGTCGTAGTAGCGAAGCTCGGCCTGTCCGGTCGGGTCCGGGTACCACGCTGCGTCCGTCATCTCTAACCCTTGCGTTCACGGACCCACATCGGTCCTTCTCGACTCCATCCTGGCATGTGCTTGATGCGCGACTCACCGGTGTTCCACTCGGTCGCCCTATTCTGTGACCGTGACGACCAGGTTCGGGGCGACCGACGTCCATTACCCACCATCCGGTGGGGGGCATGCCGCCCTGGTGGTGAGTGACGAACCCGAGTTCGGCGCGATCATCGAGGAACGTACGGCTTGGCTCGGTACCGTCGCCGATTACGCCCCTGGCAGGTTCTACGAGCGAGAGCTGCCCGCCCTGACGGCTCTCCTCGCCGACGCCGACCCGCTCGACGTACTCGTCGTCGACGGCTACGTCGACCTCGACCCGACAGGACGGCCCGGCCTGGGGTGGCATGTCTGGGACGCGGGGCTCGCGCCGGCGGTCATCGGAGTCGCCAAGACCAGCTTCCGCGCCGCCACCCACGCCGAGCCCGTCCTCCGCGGAACCTCGACAAGGCCGCTGTACGTCACGGCTGTCGGAATGCCGCTGGCAGACGCCGCTCACCTGGTCCGCACCATGGCCGGCTCCGCCCGCCAACCTGATGCGCTGCGAGTCGTCGACCGCCGCGCCCGGGCCGCGCCTCCTGTCCCCGCCGACGAACAGATGATCTAATCAAGGCAACTCAGGCGATAACTCCGAAGTACCGGGCCAGCCAGGTCTGCGAGAAGGGGCCGCCAGTCGCGAGGGTAAGTAATAGCGCCACAGGCGCCTCCAGGAGCGGCGAACGTACCGCCTGCAATCGCAGGCGGTGATTCGTACGCCTCCAAGGAGATCGACTATGACCCACGACTTTTCGCTGCCCGATGGCTACGCGGAATGGCTTGGCGACCTGAAGGAGCGGATCCGCGCCGCCCGGCAGCGCGCCGCATTCGCCGTCAACACCGAGCTTCTCGCCCTCTACTGGCAGATCGGGCGTGAGATTGCCGACCGCCAAGAAACCCAAGGCTGGGGAGCGAAGGTGATCGAGCGGATCTCCCAGGATCTTCGCATCGCATTTCCTGACATGACCGGGCTGTCGAAGCGCAACCTCGCGTACATGCGCGCGTTCGCCATGGCTTGGCCTGACCCTGAATTTGTGCAGCAGCCTGCTGCACAAATCCCATGGGCGCACCATCAGGTGCTCCTCGACAAGTTCGACGATGCCGAGCCACGCCTGGCATACGCCGCCGCAGCAGTTGAACATGGCTGGTCACGCAGCGTGATGTCGCTACACATCGAGGGCCGCACTCTGGAGCGCTCCGGACGTGCGATCAGCAACTTCGAGCGTACGCTTCCACCCGAGGCCTCGGATCTCGCTCGAGAGATCGTCAAGGACCCCTACAACTTCGAGTTTCTCGGAGTCGGAGGGGAGGCCCGCGAGCGGGACATCGAACAGGCGCTCGTCGACCACGTCACCCAGTTCTTGGTCGAACTCGGAGTCGGGTTCGCGTACGTCGGGCGCCAGGTGTCTCTCGAGGTCGGCGGGGAGGACTTCTTCATCGACCTGCTCTTCTATCACCTCAGGCTGCGCTGCTACGTCGTCATCGAACTCAAGGCCGGCAAGTTCAGGCCCGAGCATCTGGGGCAGCTCAACTTCTATCTGGCGGCGGTCGATGGGGAGATGGCGCATCCCGACGATGCCCCGACGATTGGCATTCTGCTGTGCCAGAGCCGCAATCAGGTCGTCGCGGAGTACTCGCTGCGCGGTTCAATGCAGCCGCTCGGAATAGCCGAGTATCAACTGCTGGCTAGCCTCCCGAGCGTCGAACGTCTCCAGCAGGAACTGAGCGGTCCTGAGTGAGGCCTCAGAGTCCGGCAGTCTTCAGCTTGTCGAGCACCCGACCCATGTGGGGGTCGAAGAGCCGCACATCCACAGCGCGGATCTCGGAGGGCGTCCACCAGCGCACACCGGCGTACTCCCGCTCGTCCGGCACCAACGGGACTCGGTGGTCGTGGGCGAGGACGAACCAGAGGCTGACGTCGGTGTGCGGATCCGGGCGGTCGGGCCGAGTCGTGGTGACGGTGATGAACAACGGGCATGGGCCGACGTCGGGGTGGAACCGCGCCTCGACTCCCAGTTCTTCGAGGCACTCGCGACGCACGGTGTCGGCGGGATTCTCACTTGGCTCGACGTGGCCTCCTGGTGGCAGCCACAGCCCCGACTTGCGGTGGTCGCCCAGCAGGATGTGGCCGCTCACCGGGTCGACGAGAAGGAAGTAGGAGACCAGGTGCTTGGCCGGCGCGGTCGGAGCGGTGGTGCGCCGGAACACGTCGTTGGTCACGCACAACCACGCTGACGCGTCGGCGATGTGGCCGCTCTCGACGTCGTCCATCGGCTCGATCGAGTCCACCATGATCGTGATGTCGGTCAGCAGTCGGTCTTCCGGGCTCATGGCTGTGGACCATAGAGGCGAGCACCGACAGCCCGGCCAAGCGTGGCGTCAGGTGAGTGCGACACGATGTGACGGTTGTCGCAGGTCATTGCGTTGCATGGTTGTGCACCGCTAGCGTTTCGATGTTTCATCCAGGTTTCCGTGCGGGGGTACGCAATGACAGAGACGTCGATCAGCATCGACGCGGAGCTGTTGGCCGAGGCGAGAAAGATCGCCGGGACGACGACCAACCAGGCTGCGATCGACCACGCGCTGCGTGACCTCGTCGAGCGTGAGGCCGCCTCGGCGGAGTTCGACAGCATCGTCTCGCGCGAGCTCGGCGACACGAAGGTCACGCTGGAGTTCTGAGCTCGCCGAGCGCGTCCAGCGGGACCGGCCAGAAGTCTTGGTCGGTCGCGAGGTGGATGACATCGACCGGCACCGCCGCCACCGCACACGCCCCGTAGAGACGGGCGGCGTTCTTCCGGTCCGACAGGCTCGGTGGGCCGCCGCCCGGCCGGCACAGCAGGAGCTCGACCCGGTCGAAGCCGTGCGCATCGACCAGGTCGCGCAGCATCGTGGCCAGGTTGGCGGCACCGTCATCGGCGATCTCCACCGGCAGCCCCTCGATCTGACACAGCTGCGGGAACGGCACCCCGTCGGGATCGACCAACATGAACCACAACCGGGGCTCGGGCCAGCCGAGGGGGGTTGATCAGGTGTCGCCAGGCGGCCTCGACGTCGGCCTGGGTGCGGAGGACTGGAGCGTACGGAATCTTGTCGGTCATGGGTCAAAGTCACCATGGCGTGTCGATGAGGACAACGACGATCTCGGCGCCTGTGGATAACTCTGCTCATCCACAGGGTTTCGTCCGCAAGTGGCCCGCCCGCGGCGCCTCAGCGCACGAGACGGTGCTCCTGACCCGACCAGCGCCGCCGCAGCCAGCGGTCGTGAGAGGCGACGACGATGGTGCCCGGGGTGACCCCGATCGCCTCCTCCAGCTCGCCCGCCAGAGTGAGCGAGATGTGGTTGGTGGGCTCGTCGAGAAGCAGCAGGTCCGGGCCGGTGGCGATGGCGATCGCCAGGTCGAGCCGCCGGCGCTGGCCGACGCTCAGCGCGCCGACGGGCCGGTTGAGGTCGCGCGGGTGGACCAGGCCCAGGTCACGTAGCGGCACCTGGGTCGCCAGCACCTCCCCCACCGACTCCAGGTAGACGTCGGCGACCTTGCGGCGCAGGTCCCCGAACTGCGGGTCCTGGGTGAGCTCCTCGACGTGACGGGCGCTGACCTGGACCTCGCCCGAGGTCGGCTTCACACGCCCGGAGATCACTCCGAGCAGCGTGGACTTGCCGCTGCCGTTGGGTCCGGTGATCAGCAGGTGCTCCCCCGCCATGATGTCCAGGACCGGCAGGCTGACCCGCTCCTCGACCACCAGGTCGCGTACGACGACCATCCTCCCGCTCGCGCCGGTAGCCGACAGCGCGGCGTTGAGCCGCAGGGGCGGCGGTGGCTTGCGTACCTGTGCCTCCTCGGCCTCCTCCAGCCGGCGGTTGGCATCCTTCTTGCGGCGGGCGACGGTGCGTTCGACGTTGCTGCCCTTGAACTTGTAGATGAACTTGTCGTTGTCGGTCGGGCCGCGGTTGTGGGCGATCGCGTCGTTGCCGATTTTGGTCGCGGTGCGGAGACGCTTGAGCTCGTCCTGCTGCTCTGCGTACGTCTGCTCCCACCGCTCGCGAGCGGCCTGCCGTGCCTCCTCGTAGGCGCTCCAGCCGCCCCCGAAGAGGCGCCCGCCGGCGCCGTCGGTCCCGAAGGCCGTCGGGTCGAGATCGAAGAGGCCGGTGGCGACCTCGTCGAGGAAGACTCGATCGTGGGAGGCCATCAGCACGACGCCGGGGAGGTCACGCAGGAACTCCCCCAGCACCGCGACCGCCTCGTCGTCGAGGTGGTTGGTCGGCTCGTCGAGCAGCAGTGCGTCGGGCCGGCGCGTGATCGCGGTCGCCAGCGCCAGTCTGGTCCGCTGCCCGCCGGAGAGCGTGCTGATCGGACGCTCACGGTCCAGGCCGCTGAGGCCGAGACGCTCGGCGGCCAAGATCGCCCGCCTGTCGGCGTCCCATGCGTCGTGGGCCACCGCGAAGTCGAGCGCGCTCGCGTACGTCTCGGCGACCTCGGGGTCGTCGAGACGGTCGGCCAGCGTCTCGACCGTCGCGACCGCCTCCCGCAGCGGACGCAGGGTGGTGGCGAGCACGTCCTCGATGCTCGCCGCGTCGCGGAACGGCGGCTCCTGCGGCAGCCAGACGAGGTCGTCGGGTGCCTCGAGCGTGCCTGTGCGTTGGGCGGTGCGCGGGAGCCGGTGTGCGATAGCGCGGAGCAACGTGGACTTGCCGGCGCCGTTCTCCCCCACGAGCGCGATCCGCTCGCCCGGGGAGACGGTGAGGTCTATCCCGGCGAGGACGGAGCCGCTGCGGAAGGAGACGGAGAGGTCGCGGACGACGATCGGTCCGGAGACGATGGAAGATGACATGAGAGCGCTGGCCTTCGGGTTCGAGGACGACCCGCCGGGCATGTGCCTCGGGCGCAGGTCGGAGGTCAGCGCAGGATCTTCATGATGAGTAAAGAGTACGCGGCCGACGCCTGCGACGTCCAACCGATTATCCGCGCAGGATCTTCTCCATCGCCTTGCCCTTGGCCAGCTCGTCGACGAGCTTGTCGAGGTAACGCACCTGCCGCATGACCGGGTCCTCGATCTCCTGGACCCGAACGCCACAGACCACCCCGGTGATCAGCTCCGAGCTGGGGTTGAGGTCGGCCGCGGCGAAGAACTCCTCGAAGCTCGTCCCCGCCTCGACGTGCTTCGCGATCGCGTCGTCGTCGAAGCCGGTCAGCCAGGTGATCACCTGGTGCAGCTCGGCCGTGGTCCGGCCCTTCCTCTCCACCTTCGTCACATAGTGCGGGTAGACGGAGCCGAAGGGCATCTTGTAGACGCGCTCGAGGTTATCCACGTTCCGAGCCTAGCCCGGTCGCTCCGCGACGAGCTGGTACATCCCGGCGATACGTACGAACGGCTCCTGGTCGCACAGCTCGCGCTCGAGCTCGAGGAGACGGTCGAAGTAGGCGGGATCGTTCTTGGCGGCGTCGTCGGTGAGCAGGTCGTTCGCGATCCTGGTGCCGAAGCGGCCGGTGATCTCCAGCCCCGCGGAGACGACCTCGGCCTCGAGATCAGCCATCGGCACCTTGCGTACGTCATGGTCGAAGGTCACGGCCCGCTTGACCTCCGCACGCAGCTCGGCGAGCGCCGCCTCGGGACCGCCCGTGACCAGCTGGCGCAGCACCATGCTCGCGGGGTTGGGGACCATCACCGAGACACGGCCGCCCGGGCGCACAGCAGCCGCGAGGCGGCGTACGTCTCCGGCCTCGGCTGGGCGGTAGTGCAGCACGAAGTGGCAAAGGATCAGGTCCCACTCCCCGTCGGGCAGGTCGTCGAGACCGCCGACGAGCGTGGTCAGCGACGTGCCCGCCTCTACTGCCCGACGCTTCGCCTCCGCCAGCCAGGACTCCGACGGGTCGAGGATCGTGACGTCGTGACCGGCCAGTGCCAGCGGCAGCGCGTCCATCCCGTCCCCGCCGCCGACGTCGAGGATCCGCAGCCCATCTCCCAGGTCCGCACACTGGCGCCGGAGAACCTCCTCGACCACGGTGTAGCGGATCCGGCCCCACGGGGTCGCGGTGTAGGCCCGCCACTGCGCGAGCTTGTCGGAGACGTCGGTCATGGCGGTGGAGCCTAACCGGCGTAGGTCTGCTTCCCCCGCAGGTAGGTGGCGACGACGCGGCCGGTGAGCTTGCGGTCGTGCCAGGGGTTGTTGCGGGAGAGCGAGAGCGAACGGTCGCGATCCACGACGTAGGTCGCGGCCGGGTCGACCAGAGCCAGGTTGGCCGGCTCGCCGACCGCGATCGGACGCCCGTGCTCCTCGAGGCCGGCGATCCGGGCCGGGGTCGCGGACATGACCCGGGCGACGCCGGCCCAGTCCAGCAGACCCGAGGAGACCATGACGGTCGAGACGACCGAGAGCGCCTCCTCGAGCCCGAGCATCCCGAAGGCCGCGTCGACGAAGGCGTGCTCCTTGTCCTGTCGAGCGTGCGGGGCGTGGTCGGTGGCGACCGCGTCGATGGTGCCGTCGGCCAGCGCCGCCCTCAGGGCCTCGACGTCCTCGGCAGGGCGCAGGGGCGGGTTGACCTTGAAGGTCGGGTCGTAGCCGGCGAGCAGGTCGGTCGTCAGCAGCAGGTGGTGCGGGGTGACCTCCGCGGTGACCGCCCAGCTGCCGTCCTTCTCCGCCTGCGCCTTCGCCCAGCGCAGCACCTCGACGGTGCCTGCGGTCGAGGCGTGGGCGACGTGCACGCGCGAGCCGGTGTGGCGGGCGAGCATCACGTCGCGGGCGACGATGACCTCCTCCGCGACTCCCGGCCAGCCGGGCAGACCGAGCCGGCCGGAGAGCTCGCCCTCGTGGCAGCAGGCCGAGCCGTAGGGCGCCAGCGACGGGTCCTGGGAGTGCTGGGAGATCACGCCGCCGAACGCCTTGACGTACTCCAGCGCCCGTCGCATCACCCTCGGGTCCGAGACGCAGCGGCCGTCGTCGGAGAAGACCTTGACGCCCGCCCGGGAGCGGTTCATCAGGGACAGCTCGGCGAGCTCCTCGCCGGCCAGGCCCTTCGTCACCGCACCGACCGGGAACACGTCGGCCAGACCGGCCTCGCGGCCGAGGTCCCACACCGAGACCGCGGCCTCGGCCGTGTCGGTGACGGGCGAGGTGTTGGCCATCGCCAGTACGGCGGTGTAGCCGCCGGCGGCAGCCGCCGCCGCGCCCGAGGCGACCGTCTCGGCGTCCTCGCGGCCCGGCTGACGCAGGTGGGTGTGCAGGTCGACCAGCCCCGGGAGGAGGACGAGCCCGGAGGCGTCGACCACCTCGTCGACGGTCGCGGACAGCGTGCCGATCTCTCGGATCACTCCCCCGTCGACGTGGACATCGGTCGGCTCGGCCCCGAGGACGGAGACTCCCTTGATCAACAGGCTCATGCGGACTCCTCGCCGGCAAGCAGGTGGTAGAGGACGGACATCCGGATCGCGACCCCGGCCGAGACCTGGTCGAGGATCCGCGAGGAGGCGGCATCGGCGGCCTCAGGAGAGATCTCCAGGCCACGGTTCATCGGCCCCGGGTGCAGGATCGGCGCGCCCTCGCGCAGCATTCCGAGCCGCTGACGGGTGAGCCCGTAGCCGACGGTGTACTCTCTCGACGTCGGGAAGTAGCCGCCGCTCATCCGCTCCCGCTGGACGCGCAGCATCATCACCGCGTCGACCTCCGGCAGCACGTCGTCGAGCGAGTAGGAGGTGGCGAAGCCGTCCGCCTTGGCCCACTCGGCGATGCCCGAGGGCATCAGCGTGGGCGGGGCGACGGCGACCACGGAGGCTCCGAGCTTGGTCAGCGACTTCACGTTGGACCGGAACACCCGCGAGTGGGTCAGGTCGCCGACGATCGCGATCCGCTTGCCCTCCAAGGAGCCGGGCCCGCCGAGCTGGCGCTGGAGCGTGTAGCCGTCGAGTAGAGCCTGGGTCGGGTGCTCGTGCATCCCGTCGCCGGCGTTGATCACGGGGATGTCGAGCCAGCCGGCGACCTGATGGGCCGCGCCGGAGGCCGAGTGACGCATCACCAGGCCGTCGACGCCCATCGCGGTCACGGTCAGCACGGTGTCGCGCAGCGACTCCCCCTTCGAGGTCGAGGAGCCCTTCGCCGACAGGTTGATCACGTCGGCCGAGAGCCACTTCCCCGCGATCTCGAACGAAGACCGGGTGCGGGTCGAGTCCTCGAAGAAGAGGTTGATCACCGTACGCCCGCGCAGCGCCGGGAGCTTCTTGACCTCACGCTTCTGGACGTCGTGCATCTCGGCGGCGGTCGCGAAGAGCTGCTGGATCTCCTCCGCGCTCACGTCGTCGATGGACAGCAGATGCTTTGTCATGCCGGAACCCCCTCGAGCTCCACGATGCGTACCTCGTCGATGCCGTCGATCTCCTCCAGGCGCAGCCCGACCCGCTCGGAGCGGGCGGTGGGGAGGTTCTTGCCGACGTGGTCGGCCCGGATCGGCAGCTGCCGGTGGCCGCGGTCGACGAGAACGGCCAGACGTACGACGGCAGGGCGGCCGTAGTCTGCCAGGGCGTCGAGCGCGGCGCGGACGGTGCGGCCCGAGAAGAGCACGTCGTCGACCAGCACCACGGTCTTGCCGTCGATGCCGCCCGGCGGGATATCGGTGTGGTGCGGAGCGCGGGTCGGGTGGGTGCGCAGGTCGTCGCGGTACATCGTCACGTCGAGCGCGCCGTGGGCGACCGGGTGCCCTTCGGCGGCCTCGATCCGTGCGGCGATCCGCTTGGCCAGCGGCACCCCGCGGGTGTGCAGACCCAGCAGCACCAGGTCTTCCGCGTCGCGGTTGCGCTCCAGGATCTCGTGGGAGATCCGGGTCAGCGCCCGGGAGATGTCACGGGCATCGAGCACGACGCGACCATCGGTCGACGGCTCTTGCAGGGCATCAGACAAGGTTGTGGTCTCCTTCTCCGCCTCACGGGACGGCTCGTTAAAGGATCGGGCCAACCTTATCCTCACTCCAGGTCGATCAGCACTTTCCCGACGGCCCCCGCCTCGACCGCGTCGTGGGCGGCGGCGGTCTCCTCGAGCCGGTAGTGGTGAAGGGGTACGCCGCCCTCCGGGCCGACCCGCAGCGCCCCTGCCGCGACGGCGGCGGCGACGTCGTCGGCCGCGGCCTGGATCTGCGCCTCCTCGATGCCGTAGAGCTGGATGAACTGGTAGCGCAGGTTGAGCGAGAAAGTGGCACGCAGCGGCATGGTGAGCTCGTCGCCGCCGTTGTTGGCGTAGATCGCGATCGTGCCGCGCTTGGCGATGACCGCGCGGTCCAGGTCGTTGTTGACTGCCGGAGCGACCTCGACGATCTGGTCGACGCCGTCGGGTGCGATCTCGCGGATCGCGGCGGCCGGGTCGCCCTCGCGGTAGTTGACGATGTGGTGCGCCCCGGCGGCCTTCGCCAGGTCCGCCTTCTCCGCGGAGCTGACCGTGGTGATCACCGTCGCCCCGGCCCACACGGCGAGCTGGATCGCGGCGTTGCCGACCGCTCCGGCACCGCCGTGGACCAGGATGGTGAGGCCGCTGAACGACTCGGGGGCCACCCGCTCCACCGTGCCGGAGGTGAGCGCCCGATGGGCGGTCATCGCCGGGACGCCGAGCGAGGCGCCGAGGTCGTAGGAGGCACCCTCGGCCAGCCCGACGGCCTTGTGGGACGGCACCGTGACGTACTCCGCCGCGGTCCCCCAGGGCTGCCCGTGCTGGACCATGAAGAGCCAGACCGGCTGACCGACGACGTGATCGGTGACGCCCTCGCCGATCTCCTCGATCACGCCGGCGCCGTCCTGACCCGGGGTCGCCTCGGGAGTCGTCAAGGTTGCGCTCAGGCCGGCGCGTACCTTCCAGTCGGTGGGGTTGACCCCCGCCCGCACCAGTCTGACCAGGACCTCGCCCGGGCCGGGCTTCGGCACCGGGCGCTCGGTCAGACGCATGGCGGAGGAGGGACCGTTCTCGGAGTAGACGACTGCGCGCATGACTCCGACGTTAGCGGCCGATGGCTAGAGCGCGTGCGCCATCCCAGCGCAGGCCTTGAGCCACGACATCTTGGTGTCCTCCGAGAGCTGGGAGTACTGCACCGTGGAGCCCGCGACGAGCACCGGGTCGAACGGGACCCGGTAGACCCCGCGGGTGCGCTGCTGGTAGACCTCGGTGAGGTCGCGGGCCAAGTTGGTGTCGACTTTCGGGGACGGGTCGGAGAGCACGGTGATCGTCTTCAGCTTGAGGTCGGCGTAGCCGGACTCCTGGAGCGCGTCGAGCATCCACAGGCCGCTGTAGCCGGTGTCCTCGCGCACCGTCGAGGTCACCACCAGCAGGTCGGCGGTGTCGGCCGCGGCCAGCCAGTTCTCGGCACGCATGTTGTTGCCGGTGTCGACCAGGATCACCTTGTAGAAGCGCTCCAGCAGCTGGTGCACCTGCGCGAAGTCGTCGGCGTGGATCTGGCCGGTGACATCGGGCCGCTCGTCGGAGGCGAGCACATCGAAGTGGGCGTCTCCCTGGGAGCGTACGAACGCACCGAGGTCGCCGATGCGGGACTGGTAGACGTTGTTGAACGCGGCCAGGTTGTCGAGCAGCTCGCGGGTGGTGTTGCGGTGGGTGCTCCGCATACCACGGATGCCGAGGGTGCCGCGGGTCTCGTTGTTGTCCCAGGCCACGATCCCGCCACCGCGTACGGTGCCGAAGGTGTAGCCCGCCGCGAGCACGCCGGTGGTCTTGGCGGCACCGCCCTTGGGGTTGATGAAGACGATCGTGCGCGGTCCGTCGAAGTCCCGCTGGATCATCGCCCGGTCCTGCTCGTAGGCGACCTCGTCCTGCCCCATCTTCGGGCTGATCAACCCTCCGGACATCCTGCGGATCGCTCCTCGCCAGCCCCAGGTCGCAGGGCCGAACCCGGCCGACTCCGCGCGCCGGTCGAGGAAGTCGGTCGCGCTGGGGACCTCCTGCCCGTGAACGGCCGGGGGTGGCGGCGTCACCGCCACCGGAGGGGGCGGGGCGGGTGTCGTGGTGACCTGTGGGTTGGTGATGCGAGTCGCCTCCTGACTCGGGTCCGGATGGGGCTGGCTGGGGGGCGTCACCGGCCTTCCCGCCGTGTTCGGCGGGGGCGGCGTCACCCAGTGGGAGGGTGTGCCGGCCGGCCGGGTGCGCGAGTCCGGCTCGTCGTAGGGGTTGTTCTCCTGCGTCATGCGCTCTCCGAATACGGGTGCTTGGTTACGGCCTCCATCACAGCCTTGGGTCCAAACATACGGTCCCGACCGAAGCAATCGTCGATAACCGGAAAACACACGCGTCGCGCCGCACCCGAAATGACGCCACGCCTGCCCGGAACGGTCCCGGACAGGCGTACGTCTCGTGCCGATCAGGCCTTGGCGAGGTCCTTCGCGACCGCGGCGAGCACGCCGTTGACGAAGGACGGCGAGTCGTCGGTCGACAGCTCGGTCACCAGTGCGGTGGCCTCGCTGATCGCGACCTCGGAGGCGACATCGCCGTCGAGGAGCTCCCAGACGCCGAGGCGGAGGACGTTGCGGTCGACCGCGGGCATCCGGGCCAGCGACCAGTCCTTGGCGAAGGCGGCGATCAGAGCGTCGATGCGCTCGGACTCGGCGACCACGCCACGGACGAGCTTGACCGTGAAGGGGTTGTTGGGCACCTCACCCTCGCGGATCTGCTGGTCGAGCAGATCACCGGCGGAGAGTCCACGGGCCTCAGCGGCGAAGAGCAGGTCGAGCGCGCGCTTACGGGCCTTGGTGCGGGCGGTGGCGACGTGAGCCACAGGTCAGCCCTTGACGCGGGAGAGGTAGGAACCGCCCTCGCGGGTGTCGACCTTGATCTTCTCGCCCTGCTCGATGAAGAGCGGCACCTGGATCTCGGCGCCGGTCTCCAGGGTGGCGGGCTTGGTGCGGCCGGTGGCCGAGTCACCCATGACACCGGGCTCGGTGTAGGAGATGACGAGCTCGACCGACGGCGGGAGCTCGACGAAGAGCACGCGACCCTCGTTGGTGGCCAGGATGACCTCCTGGTTCTCCAGGAGGAAGCCCGCGCTGTCGCCGATGATCTCCGGGCCCACCTCGACCTGGTCGAAGTCGGCGACGTCCATGAAGACGAAGTTCGAGCCGTCGTTGTAGAGGTACTGGAACGAGCGGCGGTCGACCGTGGCGGTCTCGACCTTGGTGCCGGCGTTGAAGGTCTTGTCGACGTTCTTGCCCGACTCGACGTTCTTCAGCTTGGTGCGGACGAAGGCCGGACCCTTGCCGGGCTTCACGTGCTGGAACTCGACCACCTGCCAGAGCTGGCCCTCGATCTTCAGCACCATGCCGTTCTTGAGGTCGTTCGTCGTCGCCATAACCGTCCGTCAGCCTTCGTCTCTTTGACCTGCACCGATGCAGGCTTCATTGTCAATGTTCGTGAGGCCCGAAGGGCCTCAGAGAATCCTAGTCAACAGACGTACGCCGACCCAATCCGTCACGCGGTGCCGAGCTTCGCGGCGATGACCGAGAGCGCCTCGTGGTAGCCGTCGATGCCCTTGCCCGCGACGACCGCGGCCGCGTGTGGGGTGATGACGCTGGTGTGCCGGAAGACCTCGGGTCGCTCGAGCGGCTCGGAGATGTGCACCTCGACCAGCGGAGCGGTCAGCTGCGCGCAGGCGTCGTAGATGGCGTAGGAGTAGTGGGTCCAGGCGGCGGCGTTGAGCACGACCGGGATGCCCTTGTCTGCCGCGGCGTTGAGCCAGTCGACCATGTCGCCCTCGTGGTTGGTCTGACGTACGTCCACGGCGAAGCCGAGCGCATGGCCCCAGTCGACGCACATCGCGGCGAGCTCGTCGTGGGTGGTGTGCCCGTAGATCTCGGGCTGACGCTTCCCGAGACGACCGAGGTTGGGGCCGTTGAGGACCAGGACCTTCTTCAACGTTTTGCTCACGTCGGCATCCTTGCACGGTTTTCGCGAGCCGAATCTAAGCGCCCACTTACCTTTGTGTCAGACTGACCACATGACCGATGTACGCACCAGCACCCAGGCGCGCGGCGACCGTAGCCGTGCCCGTCTGCTCGACGCGGCGGTCCAGGCATTCTCCGCCAAGGGGTTCCACGGCACCAGCACCCGCGACATCGCCACGGCGGCCGGACTGAGCCCGGCCGCGGTCTACGTCCACCACCGCTCCAAGGAGGAGCTCCTGCACGCGATCGCGGTGCGCGGCCACGAGGTGATCCTCGAGGCGGTCACCGACGCGACCCGTGCCGACGCCACGCCCGCAGAGCGGGTCGCGGCCGCCGTACGCACCTATGTCCTCTTCCACGCGCGCTCCCACACGACGGCCCGCGTCATCAACTACGAGCTCGCCGCGCTGACCGAGGAGCACTTCCGGGAGATCGCGGGGCTGCGCCGCGCCATCGACACCGTCATGCGTGAGGTCGTCGAGGAAGGCGTACGCAGCGGCGACTTCGACACACCCGACCCGGCCAAGGCCGCCACCGCCCTGCTCTCGCTCGGCATCGACCTGGCCCGGTGGTACCGCGACGACGGCTCCTGGACGCCTGAGGACCTCGCCGACTTCTATGCCGACCTGGCGCTCCGCGTCGTCGGCGCCCGCCCCTGATCCCCACCGGAAAGAACCCGAGGAGAAAGCACCATCATGCGCCGCACCATCTACACCGAGGACCACCAGTCCTTCCGCGAGACCATCCGCTCGTTCATCGAGAAGGAGGTCACCCCGGTCTACGACGAGTGGTACGAGGCCGGGATCGTCCCCCACGACTTCTACCTCAAGCTCGGTGAGCTCGGCGTGTGGGGCATCCAGGTGCCCGAGGAGTACGGCGGCGCCGGGATCGAGTCGTTCAAGTACTCCGCCGTCATCACCGAGGAGCTCGCCCGCGCCGGCGTCTCCTTCGGCGGCTCGAGCACCCACGTCGGACTCTGCCTGCCCTACCTCCTCAAGCTGGGCACCAAGGAGCAGATGGAGCGCTGGATGCCCGGCTTCGTCGCCGGTGAGGAGATGTGGGCGATCGCGATGACCGAGCCCGGCACCGGCTCCGACCTCGCCGGCATGACCACCAATGCCAAGCTCACCGAGGACGGCAAGCACTACATCCTCAACGGCGCCAAGACCTTCATCACCGGCGGCGTCAACGCCGACCGGGTGATCGTCTGCGCCCGCACCGCGCCGGCCTCCGCCGACGACCGCCGTGGCGGGATCACCCTGCTCGCCGTCGACACCTCGCTCCCGGGCTACGAGGTCGGCCGCAAGCTCGACAAGCTCGGGCTCAAGGTCTCCGACACCGCCGAGCTCTCCTTCACCGACGTGCAGGTCCCCGTCGAGGACGTGCTCGGCGAGGTCGGCAAGGGCTTCTCCTACCTTGGCCAGAACCTCCCCGTCGAGCGTCTCGGCATCGCCGTCGGCGCCTACGCCCAGGCCGCGGCCGCCGTCGAGTTCGCCAAGGCCTACGTCCACGACCGCAAGGTCTTCGGCACCACCGTCGCCTCGTTCCAGAACACCAAGTTCGAGCTGGCCGCCTGCAAGGCCGAGGTCGACGCCGCCGAAGCCGTGGTCGACCGCGCCATCGAGGCCGAGGATGCTGGCACGCTCACCGCCGCCGAGGCCGCCTCCGCCAAGCTCTTCTGCACCGAGGTCGCCCACCGCGTCATCGACCGCTGCCTCCAGCTCCACGGCGGCTACGGCTACATGAACGAGTACCCCATCGCCCGCCTCTACGCCGACAACCGCGTCAACCGCATCTACGGCGGCACCTCCGAGGTCATGAAGCTGATCATCGCCAAGGACATGGGTCTGTGACCTGCTAGAAGCCCCTGCCGAGTCGGCTCGTCATGACGAGCCGACTCGGCATACGCTCGGGGCATGACGCCGCGCGAGGACGAGAACCGTCGCTTGCTGCGTGCACGTGACGCGATGGACCGGCACTACGCCGAGCCGCTCGACGTCGCTGCGATCGCCCGCGTCGCCCACGTCTCCCCCGCCCACTTCAGCCGCAGGTTCAAGGCGGTCTTCGGGGAGACGCCGCACCGCTACCTGCAGCGGCGGCGGATCGAGCGGTCGATGGCGTTGCTACGGGATACCGCGATCCCGGTCACCGAGGTCGCGCTCACGGTCGGCTTCACCAGCCTCGGCACCTTCAGCCGTACGTTCCGCGACATCGTCGGCACCTCGCCGACCGACTACCGCGCCCGGGCCGACAGCCCGGCCGTGCCGGGGTGTGTGGCCCGCGCCTGGATGCGGCCGGCGAGCTGAGCAGTTTCGGAGAAGCGCGCGAAGGCGAAGCGCCGCAGACTGGTCGCATGCTGACCAACATCAACATCACCGGAATCTACGTGCTCGACCAGGACGAGGCGCTCGACTTCTACGTCGGCAAGCTCGGGCTGGAGGTCGGGAGCGACGTCGACATGGGCTTCATGCGCTGGCTCACCATCCACCTTCCCGGCGACCCCGACCACCAGCTGCTGCTCGAGGTGCCGGGCGGCTCCCCCGCCCACAGCGAGGAGACGGCCGCCCAGCTGCGCGACCTGGTCACCAAGGGAGCGATGGGCGCCGTGGTCATCTTCAACACCGACGACGCAGAGAAGCTCTACGAGGACCTCTCCGCCAAGGGCGTCGAGTTCACCGACAAGCCCACCAAGCAGCCCTACGGCATCGACTGTGCCTTCCGTGATCCCTTCGGCAACCACATCCGGGTGACGCAGCGCGTCGAAGGCCCGGTCGAGGTCACCGACGAGGACATCGCCCGCTGGTCCGGTAAGTGAGCCGAATCGAGGAGGACTGAGCTCCTCAATCGCTCGGCGTCCAGCGGAGGGCGTCCTAACCCGCAACCACCGCGTACGCCTCGCGCAGCTGCTCCTCCGACGGTCCGGTGAGGATGCGCGGGGTGGCGAGGTCGTGGAGGACGACGAAGCGGAGGACGGAGCCGCGGGCCTTCTTGTCGACCCGCATCGCACCGATGAGGTCGTCGAAGCCCGCCTCGACGCCGAGCTCCTTGACGGTGGTCGGGAGGCCGACCTTCGCAAACGTCGGCGCATGTCGGGCGGCGACGTCGTCGGAGAGGACTCCTGCGAGACGGGCGAGCTCGGCGGCGTACACACAACCGACGGCGACCGCGTCGCCGTGGCGGATCGAGAAGCCGGAGTGCTTCTCGAGCGCGTGCGCGAGGGTGTGGCCGTAGTTGAGGGTCTCGCGGCCGGGTTGGCCGTCCGCGCCGCCGGTCTCCTTCAGGTCGGCGGCGACGACCTCGGCCTTGACCCGGATCGCACGCTCGACCAGCTCGGCGAGAACGGGCGAGGACGCGGTGATCTCGTCCGTCTCGTCAACCAGACGCAGGATCTCGGGGTCGGCGATGAAGCCGCACTTGACGACCTCGCCGAGCCCGGCGATCAGGTCGGCCTCGGGCAGGGTCTCGAGCAGCGCGAGGTCGCACAGCACCCCGGCGGGCTCGTGGAACGCACCGACGAGGTTCTTCCCGGCGGCGGTATTGACGCCGGTCTTGCCGCCGACCGCGGCATCGACCATGGCGAGCACCGTGGTGGGGACGTGCACGACGCGCACGCCGCGCAGCCAGCCGGCTGCGACGAACCCACCCAGGTCGGTGGTCGCGCCGCCACCGAAGGTGACAACGGCGTCGGAGCGGGTGAAGCCCCGCTCCCCCAGCGCCTCCCAGCAGTCGTTGGCGACCGCGACCGTCTTCTGGTCCTCGCCGCTGGGCAGACCGAGGCCGAGCACGTCGTAGTGCTTCAGCAGCTCCTCGAGCACCGGCTCGGCGTACTCGGCCAGGTCGGCGGCGTAGAGGAACGCCACCCGCTCGACGCTGTCGCCCAGCAGCCCCTGGAGCCGGCCGGCGAGGCCGGAGCCGATGACGACGTCGTACGCCGCGGCGCTCTCGACCCTGATGACGGTCTCAGTCACTTCTACTCCGTGGTGTTCAGCGCGGTGAGGGCGGTGGCGAGCTCGGCGGCGACGTCGTCGGCCGAGCGGCCGTCGGTGTCGACGACGAGCGTCGCGACCGACTCATAGATGGGTGCGCGCTCCTCCAGGAGCGTCTTGATGCGACCGCGTACATTGCCGAGCAGCATCGGACGGCCCGAGCCGAGGCCGACCCGCTTGACCGCGTCGGCGACCCCGACCCGCAGGTAGACGACGGTGTGCTCCTTGAGCAGGATCTGGGTCTGCTCAGCCAGCACGGCGCCGCCGCCGAGGGAGACCACTCCGTCGTGCTCGGCCAGGGCAGCCGCGACGGCGGAGGCCTCGACCGAGCGGAAGTGAGCTTCACCCTCGTCGACGAAGATGTCCTGCACGCTCTTGCCTGCGGCCGCCGCGATGTCCTCGTCGGTGTCACGCAGGGTCACCCCGAGACGTGCGGCCAGCAGCGCCCCGACCGTGGACTTCCCGGCGCCCATCGGGCCGACCAGCACGATGGCGGGCATCACGAGTACCTCAGGTTCTCGAGGTAGGCCTTGGCGTTGCGCGCGGTCTCGGCGACCGAGTCGCCACCGAACTTCTCCAGCGCCGCCTCGGCCAGCACGAGCGCGACCATCGCCTCGGCGACGACCCCGGCTGCGGGCACCGCGCAGACGTCGGAGCGCTGGTGGTGCGCGACGGCCTCCTCGCCGGTGGCCACGTCGACGGTGCGCAGTGCACGCGGCACGGTCGCGATCGGCTTCATCGCGGCGCGTACGCGCAGGATCTCGCCCGTCGACATGCCGCCCTCGGTGCCGCCGGAGCGTCCGGAGGCGCGGCGGATGCCGTCGGCGGAGGGAACGATCTCGTCGTGGGCCTTGGAGCCCGGGGTCGCGGCGAGCTCGAAGCCGTCACCGACCTCGACACCCTTGATCGCCTGGATGCCCATCAGCGCACCGGCCAGCCGGGCGTCGAGGCGCCGGTCCCAGTGCACGTGGGAGCCGAGGCCCGGCGGCAGGCCGTGGACGACGACCTCGACGACGCCGCCGAGGGTGTCACCGTCCTTGTGGGCCTCGTCGATCCGGGCGACCATCTGCTTGGAGCCGTCGGGGTCGAGCACCCGCACCGGGTCCTCGTCCAGGCGCGCCACGTCCTCGGGAGCGGGGACCTCGCGGCCGGGCGTACGGACCCCGCCGATCTCCAGGACGTGCGACACCAGGCGGACGCCGAGGGCCTGCTCGAGGAAGGCCGAGGCGACCGCGCCGAGCGCGACGCGGGCCGCGGTCTCACGGGCCGAGGCACGCTCCAGGATCGGGCGGGCGTCGTCGAAGTCGTACTTCTGCATCCCGACCAGGTCGGCGTGGCCGGGCCGCGGACGGGTCAGCGGCGCATTGCGCGCCTGGCCGGCCAGCACGTCGGGGTCGACCGGGTCGGAGGCCATCACGGTCTCCCACTTGGGCCACTCGGTGTTGCCTACCTCGATCGCGACCGGACCGCCCTGGCTCTCCCCGTGGCGCACGCCGCCGGTGATCCGCACCTGGTCCTTCTCGAACTTCATCCGGGCACCGCGGCCATAGCCCAGCCGCCGCCGGGCCAGGGCATCAGAGATGTCGTCAGAGGTGATCCGGACGTGGGCGGGCAGACCCTCCATCACGGCCGTCAAGGACGGACCATGGGACTCGCCCGCAGTGAGCCAACGCAACATGACGCCAGTCTTTCATCCCGGCCACGCAACCCCGTGCACCCGGCCTCAAAGCGAGACGGCGAGCACACCGACGAGCATGCCCAGAATCATGAACGGCCCGTACGCCAGGGGCTCGCGCATCGCCGTACGCGAGCGCTGCACGACGGCGCGCCCGATGCCCCAGACACCGAAGATCGCCAGCCCGGCCCACAGCCCGACCGCCAGCTGCTCCCAGCCGAGCCAACCGAGGACCAGGCCGACGAGCGCCGCCAGCCGTACGTCGCCGAAGCCCATCGCGTGCGGCAACATACGCCACAGCAGCCAGAACGCCGAGCGCGCGATCACCAGCCCAGCAAGGGCGCCGAGCACCGCCGCGGTGTCACGCGTCCAGAGCCACTCGGCACAGAGCAGGCCGAGCGCGACCGCGGTCGCCACCAGGATCGGCACCTTCGGCAGCCGCTGGACGCGCCAGTCGACATAGGCGAGCAGCACCCAGACAGGGGTGAGGGGCACCAGGGCCACCATCAGTCTCGACGGCTCCACCTGCCAGGCGAGCAGCCCGGCGAGCGCCGCGGAGACGCCCACCGCGAGAGGCAGCAGCGGCGGCCATCCGGCCACGGTGGCATAGGAGACCGCCGGCGGGTCGTCGACCGGCTCGGGGAGCCGGCGGAGCAGCGTCGGCACCCCGAGAGCGAGCAGACCGGCGACGGCCGCACTCACCAGCACGACCGCCCCGGGACTCATGCCGGTGTCGGCTCCATGCTGGGCCCCCTGCTGGCGAGCGCCTTCTCCCCCGCCGCCCGCATCGCAGCGAGCGGCGCGGTCCGGCCGGTGAAGAGCTCGAACTGCAGCACCGCCTGGTGCACGAGCAGATCCAGGCCGCTCACCGCCACCCCAGGGGTCACCGACAGCAGGGGCGATGGCCACGGGTCGTAGACGACGTCGAAGACGACCGGCGTCGAGGCCCAGCGGTCGATCAGCTCCGGGGTCTGCGCCTTCGCCGGAACCGTGGAGACGACCACGTCGACACCGTCGGCCGCCGAGTCGAGCGGCAGCACCGAGACGACGGGCTTGCTCCGGTGACGCGAGATCATCTCGATCGTCTCCCCCGCCGCCCCTGGGTTGCGCGCCAGCAGCGTGATCCGGGAGGCACCCAGCTCGGCGAGCGCGAGCCCCGTGGAGGCCGCGGTCGCGCCGGCGCCCAGGATCGCACCGGACGTGCAGGAGAATCCCTCGCCGGCACGCTCCCGGATCGCCGCGACAGCGCCTGGCAGATCGGTGTTGTCCCCCACCCAGCCGTGCGAGGAGCGCACCAGCGTGTTGACCGCCCCCACGAGCCGCGCTCGCGGCGACATCGAGCGCGCCAGCTCGTACGCCTCGCGCTTGAGCGGCATCGTCACCGACAGCCCACGCCATCGGCTCGGCGGCCAGTCACCGCCGAGGTCCGCGACGTACTTGGCCAGGCCACCGGCCTGCACGCGCGTGGAGGTGTAGGTCCAGTCGGACATCTCCAGCTCGGCGTACGCCGCCTGGTGAAGGACCGGGGAGAGCGAGTGATCGATCGGATCACCCAGGACAGCACACTTCACTCAGGTCTTCTCCTCAGCAGCTCTTGGACTCGGTTGCGCAGTAGTCCTTGTACTCGGCCTTGAACTTCAAGAATTGGTCATAGTTCTTGGCGAACTTCGTCTCGCCGGTCTTCAGGTTGACGGTCACGTAGTAGTACCAGTCACCTTCCGCCGGGTTGAGCGCGGCCTGGATCGCTTCATCACCCGGCGCACCGATCGGCCCCGGAGGCAGGCCCTTGTTGGTATAGGTGTTGTAGGGCGAGTCGACGGACTGCACATTGACGCCACCGAGCTCGGTGCTTCCAGACTTCCCGAGCGCGTAGTTGACCGTCGCGTCGATCTGCAGGAAGCCCGCCTGGCCGGCCGTGCCGGGATTCTCGACTCGGTTGTAGATGACCCGGGCGATCTTGGCCATGTCGTCGCCGCGACCCTCCGCCTCCACGAGCGAGGCCACGGTCATGATCTGCTCGGGTGTACACGCCTTGCCGCCACCGCACTTGAGCTGCTTGGCGCGCGCCTCGATGTCGTTGTCGCCGAGCGCCTGCTCCCACCGGTCGACCATCATCGCCAGCATCTCGGTCGGCGTCGCGTCCGGCGGGAAGGCGTACGTCGCCGGGAACAGGTAACCCTCGACGTTGCCCTCGGCGTAGTCGGGCAGACCGATCGCCTCGGTGTCCTGGGCGGCCTTCTTGAACTCGGCCGGCTTCTTCCCGGTCTTCTCGGCGAGCACCTTGTAGATCGCCTTGGCGCGCGACCCCTCGGTGATGGTCACGTTGACCGTGTCGATGTTCTCCGGGTTGGCGAGGATCTCGACGGCGTCGGCGGCCTTCATCTGCTTCTTCAGCGGGTAGAAACCGACTTGGACGGTCAGCCCCTCGGCGTTGGCCGCCTCGATGAAGGCGTCGACCGACTCCACCACGCCGACCTCCTTCAGGTTGCGGCCGACGGCTGAGACCGAGTCACCCTCGTGCACCTCGAACGAGACGGGGTCGGTGCCGGGTCCCGGGTAGTCGGCCGGCGGCGCGACCATGTCCTTGACGTAGTCGATGGCCCGGTCGCCCACGAAGTAGAACCCGCCGAGGACGACCGCCATCGCCACCAGCACGGCCAGACAGCCACCGAAGCGTCGTTTGCGCTTGGGCGGCTCCTCGTCGAAGTAGGGGTCGTGGTCGGCGGGGCCGCCCTCGAAGAAGGCAGGCTGCTGCTGGTAGGTCGGCCCGCCGTAGCCGCCCGGCCGCTGCGGCGGCTCTTGCCGGCCGTAGCCCGGCGGGGGCGTGCCGGCACCGGGCACCGGACGAGGCCCCGGGCGCCGGCCCGGCTGGCCCTGTTGCGGAGGCATCTGCCCCGGCATCTGCGGCGGCATCCGGCGTGGGTCGCGGGGATCCTGCGGAGGCTGCTGCCGTGGCGGATGGCCACCGCGCGGATCGCGACCATATGACCCCTGGCCAGGGCGACGCGGGTCGCGCGGGTCCGGGGGGTAGTAGCGCTCACTCAATGACCGACCTCAACGATCTCTCCAGGCGCGGTCCCCGAAGCGCGCTCACTGTCCAATGCGTGTTGCAGGATCACAACCGCCGCGGCCATGTCCACCACGGCTCGGCGGTCCTGACCCTTGCGCCCCCGGTCTCGGAGCATAGCCTCCGCGGAAACTGTGGTGAGTCGTTCGTCGACAAGGCGAACCGGGACCGGGGCCACTCGTCGCGCCAAGGACGCGGCGAAGTCCCGGACCTTAGCAGTCGCCGGGTTCTCCCCTCCCTTGAGGGACCGGGGCAGCCCGACGACCACCTCGAGCATCGTCGACTCCTCAGCGATCTCGGCGACGATCGCCTGCAGACGGGCGAGGTCTCCGCGGCCCTTCTTGACCGTCTCGAGCGGCGTCGCCAGGAACCCCGTGGGGTCACTCCTGGCGACGCCGATCCGGGCGTCGCCAGGATCGAGACCGAGGCGTACGCCGTGCCGCATCAGGCTTGCGCGACCAGCGTCGCGACCATTCCGAGCGCAGTGTCGATCTTGGAGACGTCGGTGCCGCCGCCCTGGGCGAAGTCCGGCTTGCCCCCGCCCCGACCACCCACGACCGGCGCGAGCTCCTTGATCAGGTCACCCGCCTTGACGCCCTTGGCGATGCCGGCCGGGTTGACCGCGGCCACGACGGCGACCTTGTCGTCAGCGTCCCCGATGAGGACCACAGCCGCCGGCGCGTCACCGAGCCGGGCGCGTACGTCCTGGGCGAGCGTGCGTGCGTCGCCGCCGCTGACTCCGGGGACCCGCTGGGCGACGAGCTGGACGCCGTTGACGTCGACCGCGGAGGCCGCGATCGAGCCACCGGAGGCGAGCAGCTGTGCCGTACGCGCCCGGGCGATCTCCTTCTCGGCGGCCTTGAGCCGCTCCATGAGGTCGGAGACCCGGCCGACGACGTCGTCGGACTTCGTCTTGAGCAGCAGGTTGAGCTCGGAGACCACGTCACGCTCACGGGCGAGGTAGTTGAAGCCCTCGACGCCCGTGTAGGCCTCGATGCGCCGGTTGCCGGAGCCGACCGAGGCCTCCGAGGTGACCACGATGGTGCCGATCTGGGCGGAGTGGTCCACGTGGGTGCCACCGCACAGCTCACGCGACCAGGGGCCGCCGATCTCGACGACGCGCACCTTGGAGTCGTCGTAGGTCTCGCCGAAGAGCGCGATCGCGCCCCACTCCTTGGCCTGCGGCAGCGTCATGTAGTCCCAGGAGACCGGCAGGTCCGCCCGCAGCGCGTTGTTGGAGACCTCCTCGATCTCGTGCATCTGCGCAGGCGTCAGGCCCTTGGTCCAGCCGTAGTCGAGACGCAGGTAGCCCGGGCGGTTGTAGGAACCCGACTGCAGCGCGGTCGGGCCGAGCACCTCGCGCAGCGCCGCGTGCACCACGTGGGTGCCGGAGTGGGCCTGGCGGGCGCCGAGACGCCACTCGGGGTCGACCTGCGCGTGCACGAGGGACTCGCCGCCGTGGAACTCGCCGTCGACGACCCGGACCTGGTGCACCACGAGGCCCTTGACCGGCCGCTGCACGTCGACGACCTCGAGTCGGCCGCCGTCGAACTCGATGATGCCGGCGTCGGCGGACTGGCCACCGGACTCGGCGTAGAACGGGGTGCGGTCCAGGACGATCTCGCCGATCTCCTCGGGACCGAGCACGTCGACCCGCTTGCCCTCCTTGAGAAGGGCGATCGGCTTCGACTCGGTGTCGAGGGTCGTGTAGGCCTGCCAGTCGGTTGGCCCGTTGCTGTCGAGGATGCCGCGGTAGACCGACACGTCGGCGTGCTGGCCCTTCTTGGCGCGCGCGTCGGCCTTGGCCCGCTCGCGCTGCTCGGTCATCAGGCCACGGAAGCCCGGCTCGTCGACCTCGAGGCCCGCCTCAGCGGCCATCTCAAGGGTCAGGTCGATCGGGAAGCCGTACGTGTCGTGGAGCTGGAACGCCTTGGCACCCGTGAACGTGGTGGATCCGCTCGACTTCACCTCGGTCGCGGCCAGGTCGAAGATCTGGGTGCCGGCCGCGAGGGTCTTGCGGAAGGCCTCCTCCTCGGCGTCGGCGACCCGCTTGATCCGGTCCCAACCGGTGTGCAGGTCGGTGTAGGTCTCCCCCATCTTGTCGCGGGAGATCGGCAACAGCTCCGGCATCGCCGGGTCCTCGTAGCCCAGCAGGCGCATGTTGCGGATCGCGCGACGCATCAGGCGGCGCAGGACGTAGCCGCGGCCCTCGTTGCCGGGGGTCACACCGTCGCCGATCAGCATCAGCGAGGAGCGCACGTGGTCGGCGACGACCCGGAAGCGGACGTCGTCCTCGTAGGAGGCGCCGTACTTCTTCCCGGTCAGCTCCATCGCCTTCTCGATGACCGGGAACACGACGTCGGTCTCATACATGTTGGACTTGCCCTGCATGAGGTAGGCGACGCGCTCGAGGCCGAGGCCGGTGTCGATGCCGGTCTGCGCGAGCGGGCCGTCGATGTCGACGTCGTACTTGGACCGCGCCGCGACGACGTTGTCCTGCATGAAGACGAGGTTCCAGAACTCCAGGTAGCGGTCGCCGGCGTCCCAGTCACGGTCGGCGCCGAACTCCGGGCCGCGGTCGATCAGGATCTCCGAGCACGGACCGCCGGGCCCGGGCACGCCCATGGACCAGTAGTTCTCGCTCGGGGGCAGCCGCACGATGCGGTCGTCGGGCAGGCCGGAGATCTTCTTCCAGAGCGCGACCGCCTCCTCGTCGCCGTTGAGCACCGAGGGGTAGAGGACCGACTCGTCGAAGCCGAAGCCACCGTCGGCGACCGACTTGGTGACCAGCTCCCAGGCGAGCGTGATCGCGCCCTCCTTGAAGTAGTCACCGAAGGAGAAGTTGCCGCACATCTCGAAGAAGGTGCCGTGGCGGGTGGTCTTGCCGACCTCCTCGATGTCCGGCGTACGGATGCACTTCTGCACCGAGGTCGCCCGGTCGTAGGGCGGGGTGGCCTGGCCCAGGAAGTAGGGCTTGAAGGGCACCATGCCTGCGTTGACGAAGAGCAGGTTGGGGTCGTCGAGCAGGAGCGATGCCGACGGCACCACCGTGTGCTCGCCGACACTCGTGTTCTCGGCGAAATGCGCCGTGAAACGGCGGCGGATCTCCGCCGTGCTCAACCACTCCATCAGGGGGTACTACCTTCCGTGTTCTGCATCGGGTCCTCGGTTGGCCCGTTCAATCCAAGTCTCTGCTGCGTGGCGCCGTTGGCGCCAATCTGTTTCGGTCCCGCGGTCCTGGCCTCGATCCACTCGCGCAGCTCGAGCTCCTTCTCAGCCTTGCCGGCGGCCAGCTCGTCGCGGAAGATCCGCGCGCCGACGCCGAGCGCCTGGGCCCGGTCGCGGAGGCCGTCGGCGGTGAACGCCTCCGCGGCCCGCCGCCCCTTGACCATCGCGTACACGCCCGCACCCGCACCGACCACGAACCAGATCGCGCCCCTCATCGGGAGTCCTCCATACGTATGTCCTCGTCAACTGCCGCGCGCTGGCGCGCACGGTATTCGCGCAGCGCCTCGCGCATCTCGCTCTTCCGGTCCTTGCGTGCCCGCTTGACCTCGCGGTGCATCTCGTAGCGGATCTTGAACCGCACCTCGGGCGAGAGCGCCCGGCGCACCCCGTGGACCAGCGCGGCGCCGTGCACCACGGTCTCCCGGAACACTGCGTCCGCGAAGGCGGGTGCGGTCAACGTACGCTGCACCACCTGCTCCACCTCGGCAGGCTCGCCGTCCTCCCCGAGGGAGGTGATCACATACTCTCTCTCGGCGGCCTCCCGGCGCCGCCGCCGGCCGACCGGCTCGGGCGGAGCCAGCCGCTTCTCCAGCGCCTCGAGCCGCTCGCGCAGCTCGGCCTCGCTGGCCTCGGCCTCCTCGAGCCGGCGCCGCGCGGCGCGGCGCGCCCGGAGCGCGAGCAGCACGGCCACCAGCGAGATGAGGACCAGGACCCCCACCGCGGTCAGCGTCGCCACCAGCGCCCACCCGGGCATGCTCGAGTTCGTCATCGTGCGCCTACCCTATCCATCCTGCCCGCGCACGATTTTCCGGACACGCTCCCAACGTTCCTTCACTCCGGCCTCGGCTCCGTGGGTGGTCGGCTGGTAGTACTCCGCGTCGGCCACGGCGTCGGGTGCGTACTGCTGCGTCGCGATGCCGAACGGCTCGTCGTGGGCGTACTTGTACGCCTCCCCGTGCCCGATCTTCTTCGCGCCCTCGTAGTGGGCATCGCGCAGATGTGGCGGGACGTTGCCGATCTTCCCGGCCGCGACGTCGGCGCGAGCAGCGAAGATGGCGTTGGTGACCGCGTTGGACTTCGGCGCGACAGCGAGGGCGATCGTCGCGTGCGCCAAGGTGAGCTGAGCCTCGGGCATCCCGATCAGCTGCACCGTCTGGGCCGCGGCCACTGCGGTCTGCAGCGCGGTCGAGTCGGCCAGGCCGATGTCCTCGGAGGCGAGGATCATCAGCCGGCGGGCGATGAACCGGGGGTCCTCCCCCGCCTCGATCATCCGCGCCAAGTAGTGCAGCGCCGCGTCGGCGTCCGAGCCGCGCACCGACTTGATGAAGGCACTGACCACGTCGTAGTGCTGGTCGCCCTGCCGGTCGTAGCGCACCGCCGCCTGGTCGACCGCCCGCTCGGCGGCCTCGAGGGTGATCTTCCCGCCGGACGCAGCCCCCGCGGCGGCCTCCAGATACGTCAGCGACCGTCGTGCGTCGCCGCCGGCGAGGCGTACGAGATGGTCGAGCGCCTCGTCCGTCAGCGTCACCGAGCCGCCGAGGCCACGCTCGTCCTCGACCGCCTTCAGCAGTACGCCACGGATGTCGTCGTCGGTGAGCGACTCGAGCCGCAGCAGCAGCGAGCGCGACAGCAGCGGCGAGATCACCGAGAAGAAGGGGTTCTCGGTGGTGGCGGCGACCAGCGTGACCCAGCGGTTCTCCACGCCCGGCAGCAGCGCGTCCTGCTGCGCCTTGCTGAACCGGTGGACCTCGTCTACGAAGAGCACCGTCTCCTTGCCGGTCGCAACCAGCTCGGCGCGGGCCGCGTCGATCGCCGCGCGGACCTCCTTGACCCCGGCCGAGACCGCGGAGACCTCGACGAAGCGACGGTCGGTGGAGCGGCTCACGATCGAGGCGATGGTCGTCTTTCCGGTCCCCGGCGGCCCCCACAGCAGCAGCGAGAGCGACTGTCCGCCCTCGACCACCTGGTGCAACGGTGACCCGGACGCCTTGAGCGAGCTCTGGCCCACGAGCTCCTCGAGCGTACGCGGCCGCATCCGCACCGCCAGCGGCGCGGCCGCATGGTCGCTGTGGCTCAGCGACCCGCCGCGCGAGGCGCCGGCACCAGCCCCGATCTCAAACAACCCGTCCACACGCCAACCCTAGTGGTCGGCACCGACAGACTCAGCCGACAGGGGCAGGGGTCAGCTGAGCCGTACGCGTGGGTCGAGCACGCTGTAGAAGAGGTCGACCAGAAGGTTGGTGACCACGATGATGAAGGCGGAGATCAGCGTGGTCGCCTCGATGACCGGCAGGTCGCTCTGGCTGACCGCGTTGAGCGCCCGCAGACCGAGGCCGGGGATGCCGAAGATGAGTTCGGTGAAGATGGTGCCCGTCAGCAGCGATCCGAAGTCGATGCCGAAGATCGTCACGATCGGCACGACGGCCGCGCGCAGCGCGTGCTTGTTGACGATCCTGCGCTCGGGCAGCCCCTTGGCGCGCGCCGTCCGGACGTAGTCCTGGTTGAACGCCTCGATCATCGAGCCACGGGTGAACCGGGCGTACTTGGAGGAGTTCACCAGGCCGAGCGCGAGCCAGGGCAGCATCAGGCCCCAGGCCCACTTCAGCGGTGAGTCGGTCAGCGGGTGGTAGCCCTCCTGCGGGAAGATCCCGGCGCTGACCGCGAGATAGAGGAACGCGAGCAGGACGAACAGATAGTAGGGAATCGACTCGATCACCAGGGTCGCACCGATCACTGCCTTGTCCGCCGAGGTCCCCCGACGCCCGGCCGCGAACATTCCGATGGGCACACCGATGAGCAGGATCGTGACGCCCGCGCCGACCGCCACCGAGACCGTCGGCCCGATCCGGTCCTTGATGTCGTCCCAGACATTGACCCGGTAGATGAAGCTGACCCCGAAGCACGGGGCCTCACAGTCGTACGACTCGGAGCCGAACGCGATCTCGCGACCCTTGACGATGCCGGTCATGTACTCGGCGTACTGAACATGGAGCGGCGCGTCCAGGTTGAGCGCCTCCCGGATCGCGTCCTGACGCTCGGCGGTGCACTTGGGCTCGGGGCACATCGCGTCCGCCGGGTCGCTCGGGCCATAGGTGAAGAGCGCGACGACCGCCACCGAGATCACGAACAGCACGAGCGCCGCTGAGATCAACCGGCGTACGACAAAACCGATCATGGACGGAGGTCTCGCTTCCTAGAAAAGATTTCCCGGGCGTTGGCCCGGAGCTGCTGGGTCCGACTTGCTGTGTCCGACGAGCTGGGTCCGGCCGGCGTGGGAGAACCCACGCCGGCCGGATCACCTCACTTCAGGTACATGATGGAGAAGCTCGGCATGCCCTTGACCGGGTCGTTGACGACCCCGCCGACCTGCGAGCCCTTGATGAAGGCGTTCGCGTCGTAGCCGGCGTTGATCTCGACCATGTAGGTCTCCTGCATCCACTTGTCGAACTCGCCCCAGGCCGCGGGAACCTCGTCGGCGTCCATCTTCAGGATCTCGGCCTGCTTCGCGTCAGCGTCGGCCTCCTTGAAGTTGGTCGGGTTCGGCATGCCCGGCTTGTTGGCGTTCGAGCCGATCCACTGGGCCGGGAACCACGAGCCGCCCGAGGGCCAGTCGGAGCACCAGCCGCCGTAGCGGAGGTTGACCGGAGCGTCGAGGTTGCTCTCGTCGTCGCGGTAGGTCTCGTCGGTCGAGGCCACCGGGGTCGCCTTGAAGCCGGCGGCCTCGAAGCCCTTGACCATCTGGTCCTTCTTGGCCACCGAGTTCTCGTCGTCACGCTGGTAGTGCCACTTCAGCTCGAAGCCCTCGGCCCCGGCCTCCTTCAGCAGCGCCTTGGCCTTCTCCGGGTCGGTGGTCTGGCCGTCCTGACCCTTCGGGTACTGGTACTCGACCCGGCCCGCGGTGCCCGGGGGCAGGAGCGAGGTGCCGGGCTGGATGGTGACGCCGACGATCTCGCCGGAAGCCTTCCAGGCAGCCTGGTAGGGGTAGGCCCAGCTGATGGCCTCGCGGATCTTCTTGTCCTTGATCTTGGTCTGGTCCGGACGGTACATGTAGGTGCACGGCGAGGTGCCCTCGATGAGGTTGTCCGGCGCGCTCTCCTTGATCGACTTGTAGGTCGGCGGCGTGACGTCGTCGTACGTCATCATCGTCTGCGCCGCGCCCTTGTCGCCGAGGATCTGGTTCTCGAGCTTGGCGGTGTCCTGGGCGAACTTGAAGTCGAACGCGTCGGCGGCCTGGAAGCGGCCGGGGTCGGTGTCGGGGTCCCAGTGCTCGTTCTTGACCAGCATCAGCGAGGTGCCGGGCTTGTAGGACTCGAACTTGTAGGGCCCGGTCGCCATCGGGTGGCTCTCGTAGGCCAGCGGGTCCTTGTCCTTGGCCTTGGGGATCGGCGAGAAGACCGGGAACGAGGCGTAGTAGTCGAGCTCGGGGAACGGCTGGGCCAGGTGGATGATCACCTTGTTGCCGTCGGCCTCGACGCCGTCGTAGTCCTCGCCGCCGTACCAGCCGGCGCTGGCGTCGTAGTCGGGGAGCTTCTTCAGCTCGGCGTCGGTGTCCGCGAACGGGCCCTTGTACTTGTCGCCGTCCTTGAAGAACGTCGTCTGGTACGTCGGGCCGTCGGTCAGGGTGTCGAGGGCGAAGGAGCGCTTGATGCCGTAGACGACGTCCTCGGCGGTGACGTCGGTTCCGTCCTCGTACTTGATCCCGTCCTTCAGCGTGAAGGTCCAGGTCAGGCCGTCCTCGGAGACCTGACCGAGGTCGGTGGCGAGGTCGGGGACGAGAACGGAGTCGCCGCTCTCCTCGTCGTAGACGTACTGCGTCAGCGAGCGGGTCACCAGGCCGGACATGATCGCACCGGAATCGGTGTAGTACGTCCGGGTCGGGTCCAGGGTGTGGGGGGCGTTGTTGGACAGCACGGTGATCGTGCCGCCCTTCTTGGCGTCGGACGGGATCTCCAGCGGCCCCTCGGCCGTGGCGTCCTTGCCCGCGCCCGCGCCGCCGCCGGCCTTGAACTCGCCGGCCGGGTCCTCGCCGCCGCCGTCCCCGCCACCACACGCAGCGGTGAGCGTCAGCGCAGCGATCGCACTGGCGGCGATCACTGTTCTCTTCAATCGCATCGTAGGTCTCCACCTTCCATGGTTGATGCCTCTCTCCGACGACGTGCTCACCGGAAAGACTTGGGGTCGAAGGCGTCGCGAATGGCGTCTCCGAGCAGGTTGAGCGCGAAAACCAGGACCACGATCCCGACAATCGGCGCGTAGAGGTACAAGGGGTACTCGTCGAACCAGTTCTGCGCGCGCAGGATCGTCTGTCCCCAGGACGGGCGTCCTGTGACACCGACGCCGAGGTAGGCCAGCGTTGCCTCCGCGGCGATCGTGGCCGGCAGGCTCAGCGAGAACGAGACGACGATCGGAGCGATCAGGTTGGGGAGCAGCTCCTTGAACAGGATCCGATGGGTCGGCATCCCGAGGACGTGCGCGGCCTCGATGAACTCGCGCTCGCGCAGCGAGATCACCTCGCCGCGGATCAGCCGGGCCAGGCCCATCCACCCGAAGATCGAGAGGATCACGATGAGCGCGATCAGCGAGGCGTTGTCGAGCATCGTCGGGTTCTCCCGCCAGCGCTCCACGAGCATCGGCGAGATCGCGATCGCGACCAGCAGGAACGGCAGCGTGAGGAACAGGTCGATCAAGAACGTGATCACCCGGTCACCCCAGCCGCGGCTGTAGCCCGCGATCAGGCCGAGCACCACGCCAACGACGGTCGAGACGACCGTGGCGATCGTGGCGACCAGCAGGGACGTACGCGCGCCGTAGAACCACTCCGCGAGCAGGTCGTTGCCGGAGTTGGGCTCCAGGCCGAGCGGCGCCTCCCAGGTGAACCCGTAGTTGGGCGGGCCGATGACGGGGTAGTTGAACGAGTCGGTGTCCGTGACCGGGTCCCCCGCTCGCACCTCGACGCCGAACAGCTTGCACAGCAGCGGCGCGAAGATGGCGATCAGGACGAAGAGCAGCACGATCCCGGCACAGATCATCGCGACCTTGTCCGAGAGGAGGCGGTCCATGGCGATCCGCATCGGCGAACGACCGGCGACATCGCCCGTCCTCGGTTCCGGATCGATCTCGGGATCAGGACCCTGGATCAACACTTCGGACACAGTCATACGCTCGGATCTCCGTTCGATGCCAAGGCTCGTCACGCCCAAGAACAGACCACTTCGCGCCGTCCCGAGCCGGTGCGCTGCATCAAGGTATGCCAAGTTCCAGCGGTTCGGGCGGGGCTACAGGTAACGGTTCGATACCGACAGTGACGTGTGACACATACGTAACAAAGACGGCCCGCAGCCAAAGGCTGCGGACCGTCTTTCGTAATCTCGGCGATACGCCGGAGATCCTCAGGAGCGACCCCGCGAGTTGTTCGCCAGGTCGTACCAGGTGTCGGCGTAGCCCGGACCGTCGCCCGGGACCTCCGCCGGGCTCGCGCCCGGGTCCGGCGCACCGAACTCGTCGACGCCCAGGAGCGGCGCGGTGATCGGCTTCTCCGGGTGCTGGTGGATCTCCCCCGGGAAGTGGCAGGCGACCTTGTGCTTCTTGCCGATCTGCAGCAGCGGAGGCTCGACCACGGAGCAGATGTCCTTGGCGATGGAGCAGCGGGTGCGGAAGTGGCAGCCCGAGGGCGGGTTGATCGGCGACGGTACGTCGCCCTCCAGCCGGATCCGCTCACGGCGGCCGCCGATCGCGGCCTGCTTCACGTCGGGCACGGCGGAGAGCAGCGCCTGGGTGTAGGGGTGGTGAGCGTGCTCGTAGATCGACTCGCGGTCACCGATCTCCACGATCTTGCCGAGGTACATCACCGCGACCTCGGGGCAGAAGTGACGAACGATGGCGAGGTCGTGCGCGATGAACAGGTAGGAGATGTCGAACTCCTTCTGCAGGTCCTGCAGAAGGTTGATCACCTGGGCCTGGATCGACACGTCCAGCGCGGAGACCGGCTCGTCGGCGACGAGCAGCTTCGGCTGCAGGGTCATGGCCCGGGCGATGCCGATGCGCTGGCGCTGTCCGCCGGAGAACTCGTGCGGGTAGCGGTTGTAGTGCTCGGGGTTGAGGCCGACGAGCTCGAGCAGCTCCTGGACCCGGCTGAGCACCTTGTCCTTGGGCACCATGTTGTGGATCCGCAGCGGCGCGCCGATGATCGACCCGACCGTGTGACGCGGGTTCAACGAGGTCGACGGGTCCTGGAAGATCATCTGGATCTCCCGGCGCATCGGGTGCAGCTTCCTACCCGAGTAGTTGGCGATGTCGGTGCCCTCGAAGTTGATCTTCCCCTCGGTGGGCTGGTACAGCCGCGTCACCATCCGCCCGGTGGTGGACTTGCCACAGCCGGACTCGCCGACGAGGCCCAGGGCGCTGCCCTTGGCAACCTCGAAGGAGACCCCGTCGACGGCCTTGACGTGCCCGACCGTACGCCGGATCACGCCACTGCCCTTGACCGGGAAGTGCATCTTCAGGTTCTCGACGGAGAGCACCGCCTCGGTGCTCTCCGGTGCGACCGAGGCCGCAGGGGCGGTCGTGGTGTCGCTCATCAGTCCTCCACCAGGTCAGGGGCGATCTCGGGCAGGATCTCTGCCTCGTAGACCTCGTCGGCGTTCTTGATGTGGCAACGCTTGGTGTGGTTGCCACCACTGCTGGCCGGCGTGAGGTCGGGAAGGGTCGTCCGGCACAGGTCGCCGCCCACCTTCGCAACGTGGTCACAGCGCGGTTCGAAGGCGCATCCCGGCGGCGGGTTGAGCAGCGAGGGCGGGTTGCCCCGAATCGGGATCAGCTTGGCCTCGGTCGATGCGGTCAGATCCGGCACGCTGGAGAGCAGGCCCCAGGTGTAGGGCATCTGCGGGTGGGTGAGGATCTCCTTGCACGGGCCGTACTCGACCGCGCGGCCGGCGTACATCACGAGTACGTCATCGGCCATCTCAGCCACGACACCGAGGTCGTGGGTGATGATGATGACCGCGGCGTCGAAGTCGCGCTGCAGGTCCTGGAGCAGGTCGAGGATCTGCGCCTGGACCGTCACGTCGAGAGCCGTGGTCGGCTCGTCGGCGATGAGCAGGCTCGGGTTGTTGATCAGCCCCATCGCGATCATCGCGCGCTGGCGCATACCGCCGGAGAACTGGTGCGGGTAGTCGTCCACGCGACGGTCGGGCTGCGGGATGCCGACACGGTCGAGCATCTCGATGGCGCGCTTGCGCGCCTCCCTCTTGGACACGTCGTTGTGGACCAGGTAGGCCTCCATGATCTGGTTGCCCACCGAGTAGTAGGGGTGCATCGCGGAGAGCGGGTCCTGGAAGATCATCGCCACGTCGCGGCCGCGGCGCTTGCGCATGTCCTCGTTGCTCACCTTGAGCAGGTCGACGCCGTCGAGCATGATCTCGCCGCTCAGGATGGCGTTGGTGCCGCGGTGCAGCCCCATGATCGCCGAGCTGGAGACCGACTTGCCGGAGCCGGACTCGCCCACGATGCCGAGCGTCTTGCCGCGCTCGAGCTCGAAGGAGAGACCGTCGGTCGCCTTGACGATGCCGTCGGAGGTGGAGAAGTGAACCTTCAGGTCCCGCACCGAGAGGAACGCGCCATCGTTGGCCGGCCTCGTCTCGGGCGTAGTGGAAAGGTCAGTCATGGATCAGATCCTCCTCAGGCGACGCGCACGCGCGGGTCGATGAAGGCGTACAGGACGTCGACGATGATGTTGGCGATGATCACCAGAGCCCCGAGGAGCAGCACCAGGCCCACGATCGTGGGAAGGTCGTAGGTCTCGTTCGCCGTCACCGCGAGCTTTCCGAGACCGTAGTAGTTGAAGACGTCCTCGGTGATGATCGCGCCGCCGAGGACGGCAGCGAAGTCGAGACCGAACATGGTCACCAGCGGGGTCAGCGCCGCGCGCAGCGCGTGCTTGAACAGCACCTTGCCACTCTTGACGCCCTTGGACTTCGCGGTGCGGATGTAGTCCTCGCTCATCGACTCGAGAACGAACGCCCGGGTCATGCGTACGTAGCCCGCCATGTAGACCACCGCGAGCGTGAACCCGGGCAGGATGAGCTGGACCAGCCATTGCCCGACACCACCCTCGGCTATCGGCACGTATCCGGGGGCCGGGAAGATCCCCCACTTGATGGCTACGAAGTTGATCAGCAACGCCCCCACGAAGAACGTCGGGAACGCGTAGAGCGCCAGCGTTGCGCCGACGACGCCGCGGTCGAGGAGAGAGCCCTTGACGATCGCGGCCAGCACGCCGAACAGAACACCGAAGATGACCCAGATGGTGACCGCGACCATGGCGATCGAGATCGAGATCGGTGCTGCTTCCGCGATCTCAGCGTTGACCGTCATCTGCAGCTGCTGGGAGTAGCCCAGGCAGGGAGCCGCGCACTCGGTGACCAGCTCGGGGTTCGCCTCGCGCATCGCCTCGTCGGCGGGGTACTCGCGGCCGACGACGACGCCCTTCGCGAAGTTGCCCCACTGGACCAGCAGGGGCTGGTCGTAGCCGAGGGCCTGACGGGTCTCCTCGATGCGCTCGGGGGGGCAGTTCTTGCCGCAGGAGAACTGTGCCGGGTCGACCGGGTTCTTCATGAACAGTGCGAAGACGATGAAGCTCATCGCCACCAGCATGAGCAAGCCGACGATCACGCGCCGGATGATGTAGGCGACCATCGGTGGGTCTCACCTTCGTTGGATCGGCCGGACCACCGTCGTGGGGTGGCGTCCGGGGGGAATCGTGTCCAGGTACATGGGGGAGGCGGGGCTCTTGCGAGCCCCGCCTCCAGGGTCGGGACGGCTCAGAGAGCCGCCCCGACGGTGTTGCGGAGCTGAAGGATCAGTCCTCGACGTCGATGGGGCCCAGGTCCGGGTAGGACGAGGAGGCATCGGTCGTGATGAAGTCCTTCACCTTGGAGCCGTGGACCCAGTTGAAGGTCGCGATCTCCAGCGGGATGTAGGCGACGTCCTCACCCATGACCGCGTCGGCCTCCTGCAGGAACTTGTTCTGCTCCTCGATGGTGGCGGAGTTGGCGGCCTGGTCGAACAGCTTGTCGACCGCAGGGTTCTTGTAGTTGCCGTAGTTCTGACCGTTGGTGGTCTTCTCGATCTGACGGCTGTCGAACAGCGCGGCAGTAACGGTCATCGCGGAGCCCCAGTCGGCACCCCAACCGCCCCACATCACGTCGGCCTTGTTGGAAGGCTTCTGGATGTTGGAGTAGTAGACGTCGCCCAGCGGGTCCAGGGTGACCTTGAAGCCGGCGGCCTCCCAGCCCTCGACCAGCGCGGCGGCCTGCTTGTCAGCGGTGTCGCTCTGCGGGTAGGAGAAGGTGATCGGGTACGGCGTCTTGACACCGGCGTCGGCCAGGGTCTTCTTCGCCGCAGCCGGGTCGCCCTTGAGGTTGCGGTCCTTGTAGGCCGGGTTGGGCACGTAGCCCGGAACGGCCGGGTTCACGATCGAGTCGGCCGGGGTGTAGGCCTTCTCGCCACCGCCGGCGGCGATCCAGGACTCGACGTCGGTCGCCTGGGCCAGCGCCTTGCGGACGTTCGGGTCCTTCATCTGGTTCTGGTTCGGCACCAGGTAGTCGACGTACGGCGACTGGACCTGGACATAGCGGTCCTTGACACCGGCCTCGGTGAGGCGGGGGAAGAACTCCGGCGGGACGCGCGAGCCGCTGACGATGGTCGCCTGCGAGTCGGGGCTGTCCGAGAAGAGCTTCTCGTAGATGGTCGTCGCCTTCTCACCGAACTTGAAGACGACCTTGTCCGGCTTCGCCTCACGGAGCGACTTGTCGTCGGTCTCCGGGTCGTACTCGTCGTTGCGCACCAGGGTGCCGCCCTTCTGGGCGTTCCAGGTGTCGACCTTGTACGGGCCGTTGGAGAAGATCTTGTCGTCGTTCTTGGCACCCTTGTCGAAGGACTTCTTGTAGGGGTCCATCATGTGCAGCGACGAGATCGCCAGCGGGAAGTCAGGCCACGGCGACTTGAACTTGTAGGTGATGGTCTTGCCGTCGCAAGTCACCGCCTGGTCGAAGTCGGCCTGCTGCTCCGGGGTCGCGGTGTAGGGGCCGGGGTACTCGCCCTTGAGCGCGAGCTTCGCGGTCAGGTAGAAGCCCGGACCACCGGTGAGCTCGTCGGCCGCGAAGTTGCGCGAGGCGCCGTAGGCGAAGTCCTCACACGTGATCTCGGAACCGTCCTCCCACTTCACGCCGTCCTTGATGGTGAACGACCAGGTCTTGGCGCCCTCGGTCGAGGTGCCCTCGTCGGTCGCCAGGTCGGGGATCGGCTTGCTCGAGACCTTGGGGTCGGTCGACGCCGGGTTCGAGAGCAGCTTGCGGTAGACCAGACGCGTGGTGTGCGAGATGGTCTCACCGACGTAGATACGCTGCGGGTCCAGGTGGTCGATCGGGTCCTCAGCGACGATGGTCAACGTGTTTGCCGAGCTCGAGCCACCGCCGTCCCCGCCGCCACAGGCAGCCAGGCCCAGCGAAAGACCGAGCACGCCAGCG
This sequence comes from Nocardioides sp. YJ-D4, assembly GCF_054031495.1. NCBI lineage: Bacteria > Bacillati > Actinomycetota > Actinomycetes > Propionibacteriales > Nocardioidaceae > Nocardioides > Nocardioides sp. YJ-D4. Next base: position 5,700,284 of record NZ_CM132932.1, on the reverse strand, counting down.
GCGCTGACCGCTACGTACTTAGCTCGCTTCTTGAGCATTCGTTTCTCCTTGGTGTGGTCGCCGTCAGCCTCTGACAACTGACGCCGTAACGGTGTCCCGGGCGGGTCACCTGTGTGTGGACGGAGCCCCGAGGCTCACCTGTCACCCTTGGGATCAAGGGCGTCTCGCAACCCGTCCCCGAGAAGGTTGAACGAGATCACGATCGTCGCGATGATGATCGCGGGCATGAAGAAGTAGAACGGGTCCACCTGTGCGTACTTCAACGAGTCCGTGAGCACGTTGCCGAGCGTAGGCGTCGGCGGCTTCACACCGACCTGGAGGTAGCTCAGCGCTGCCTCGGCCGAGATGTAGGCCGGCATCATCAGGGTGACCAGGACCAGCAGCGGGGCCCACAGGTTCGGCAGGATCTCCTTGAAGTAGATCCGCGGCTTGGAGGCACCCAGGACGATCGCGGCCTCCACGAACTCCCGTTGCTTGATCGAGAGCACCTGCCCTCGCACCACCCGGGCCGTGCTGGTCCAGCCGAAGATGGCCAGCACCACCGTGCAGTAGATCCCCTGCGCGAGCGGCCCGTTGGGCAGGCCGGTCAGCTGTTGCACGAGCTCGAGGCCGAGGGCCGAGAGCGCCAGCAGCATCATCGTCGAGGGGAAGGAGAGGGTCAGGTCGGTGAAGCGGCTCAGACCGGCGTCCACCCAGCCACCGCTGAAGCCGGCGACGATCCCGATGACCGCGCCGATGATCACCGACAGGATGGCAGCGACGAGGGCGATGATCAGCGAGAACGTGATGCCGTACCAGAACCGGGACATCGCGTCGCGGCCGGTGCCGGGCTCGACGCCCAGGGGGTGGGCGGCACTCGCGCCGCTGAAGCTGCCCTCGGGGATGGTGTTGGCGTCGAGCAGTTCCTGGTTGTAGCTGAACGGGTCCAGCACGCCCATCCTGACGAGCAGGGGGGCCAGGACCGCAGCCAGGACTACCAGAATGACCACTGTCAGCGACACCATCGTCAGCTTGTCCTTGCGAAGCCGCATCCATGCCAGCTTCATCGGTGACTTGCCGGCGAACTTCTTCGCCTCCTCAGGCGAAGACGAAGGTGTCGATCCACCCGAGAGTTCTTCACCTTCGAACACGGTGGCCGATTCGCTCATGGTTCCTCTGTCTAGTCGTATTTGTGGGTGCCGCCGTCGCACGGCAGCGTCCGACCCACGAGGTCGACGGATGGAACTCTATGTGATCCCTTTGCTCGGATGCGCCCCGTACCGGTAACGATCCGATTTCAACCAGTGATACGGCAGATCGGGAGGGATTCTTGCCATTCACCGCTGAACGACGAGAGTCTCCGGGACCGGCGGACCGGTCCCGGAGACTCTGTTGGCTGTGCGCGAAGGGCGCTCAGTTCGCCTATTCGCCCTCACCGGGCGCCGCAGGAGCCGACTTGGCGTCGACGCCGGCCTCCTTGCGCTGCTCGGGGGTGATCGGCGCCGGGGCCGCGGTGAGCGGGTCGTAACCGGCACCCGTCTTCGGGAAGGCGATGACGTCGCGGATCGAGTCGGTGCCGGCGAGGAGGGCGACGACGCGGTCCCAGCCGAAGGCGATGCCGCCGTGCGGCGGGGCACCGAACTTGAATGCCTCGAGCAGGAAGCCGAACTTCTCCTCGGCCGCCTCCTCGCCGATCCCCATCAGGTCGAAGACCCGCTTCTGCACGTCCTCGCGGTGGATACGGATCGAGCCACCGCCGATCTCGTTGCCGTTGCAGACGATGTCGTAGGCCCAGGCGATGGCGTTGCCGGGGTCCTTGTCGAAGCTCTCGACGTCCTGCGGGCTGGTGAAGGCGTGGTGGACCGCGGTCCACTCCCCCGCGCCGACCGCGACGTCACCGGACTCGACGGCCTCGGAGGCCGGTTCGAGCAGCGGCGCGTCGACGACCCACAGGAAGCTCCACTCGCCGTCCTTGCGGAGGTCGAGACGGTTGCCGATCTCGAGCCGGGCGGCACCCAGCAGGGAGCGGCTCGACTTGGGCGCACCGGCGGCGAAGAAGATGCAGTCGCCGGGGTTGGCGCCGACGTGAGCGGCCAGTCCGGCGGCTTCGGTCTCGGAGAGGTTCTTGGCGACCGGACCGGTCAGCGAGCCGTCCTCCTGGACCAGGACGTACGCCAGGCCCTTGGCGCCACGCTGCTTGGCCCAGTCCTGCCAGCCGTCGAGCTGACGCCGCGGCTGGCTAGCGCCGCCCGGCATCACCACGGCGCCGACGTAGGGCGCCTGGAAGACGCGGAACGTCGTCTCGGAGAAGTAGTCGGTGCACTCGGTGATCTCGATGCCGAAGCGCAGGTCGGGCTTGTCGGAGCCGTACTTGGCCATCGCGTCGGCGTAGGTCATCCGCGGCAGCGGGAGCGGCACGTCGTAGCCGATCAGCTTCCACAGCGCCGCGACGATCTCCTCGCCGAGGGCGATCACGTCGTCCTGCTCGACGAAGCTCATCTCGATGTCGAGCTGGGTGAACTCCGGCTGCCGGTCGGCGCGGAAGTCCTCGTCACGGTAGGCGCGGGCGAGCTGGTAGTAGCGCTCCATGCCGCCGACCATGAGCAGCTGCTTGAACAGCTGCGGGGACTGCGGCAGTGCGTACCACGAGCCCGGCTGCAGGCGGGCCGGGACCAGGAAGTCACGGGCGCCCTCTGGGGTGCTGCGGGTCAGCGTCGGGGTCTCGATCTCGACGAAGTCGTGACCGGCCAGGACGTCGCGGGCCGCTTTGTTGGCCTTCGAGCGCAGGCGGATGGCGTTGCCTGGCGCGGTGCGGCGCAGGTCCAGGTAGCGGTGCTTGAAGCGTACGTCCTCGCCGACCTCCACGTGGTCGTCGATCGGGAACGGGAGGGCCGCGGCGGCGCTGAGGACCTCGAGGTCCTTGGCGACGACCTCGATCTCGCCGGTGGCGAGGTTGGGGTTGCGGTTCTCCTCGGTGCGCGCGACGACCTCGCCGGTGACCTTGATGCAGTATTCGTTACGGAGCGCGTGGGCGATCTCCTCGTCGCGGACGACGACCTGGACCACGCCGCTGGCCTCACGCAAATCGAGGAACGCGACCCCGCCGTGATCGCGTCGACGGCCTACCCAGCCGGCGAGGGTCACGGTCTGGCCGACGTGCTCGGCACGCAGGGTGCCGGCGTCGTGGGTGCGGATCACTTCTTCTCCTCGTTGTTCGCGACGACCTGGGGCTTCAGGTCGCTCTCGTTCTGCGGCGTCCAGGTGGCCGGGTCGGCCGGGACCTGGTCGCCGGTGCGGATGTCCTTGATCTCGTAGCCGCCTTCGGTGGCGAAGAGGACGTACGGGATGCCGCGGCGCTCCGCGAAGCGGATCTGCTTGCCGAACTTGGCGGCGTTGGGCGAGACCTCGCAGGCAACATTGTGAGCGCGCAGCTGCTGGGCCGCCGAATCGGCCTCGGCCCTGCTCTCCTCGTCGGAGACGGCGACCAGCACGGTGCTCGGGACCTTGCGGTCGCCGTCGAGCACGCCCTTCTGCACGAGGGGCACCAGGACGCGGCTCACGCCGAGCGAGATCCCGACTCCCGGGTAGGTGGTCTTGCCGTCGCTGGCGAGCGCGTCGTAGCGGCCACCGGAGCAGATGCTGCCCAGCGACTCGTAGCCGTCCAGGCGGGTCTCGAAGACGGTGCCGGTGTAGTAGTCCAGGCCCCTGGCGATGCTCAGGTCGGCGACGACGCGTACGGAATCGGTGTTGAGCGGCGCGGTGGCGGTGATCAGCGTGGCCAGCTCGGTCAGGCCCTCCTCGAGCAGTTCGCTCTCGACCCCGAGCGCACGGACCTTCTCCACGAAGGAGTCGTCGGTGGCGGTGATCGTGGCGAGCTCGAGGCACTTGGCCGCCTGCTCGTCGGTCAGCCCCGCCTCGGAGACCAGCAGCTTGCCGACCTCCTCGGCCGGCATCTTGTCGAGCTTGTCGATGAGCCGCATGGTCTCCTCGACGTCGGGGGCACCGAGACCGGCGTAGAAGCCCTGGATCAGCTTGCGGTTGTTGACCTGGAGCGTGAACCCGGGCAGGAAGGTCAGCTTGCCGAGCGCCTCGAGCATGACTCGGGCGACCTCGACGTCGTGGTGGAACGGCAGGGTGTCGCGCCCGACGATGTCGATGTCGGCCTGCGCGAACTCGCGGAAGCGGCCCTCCTGCGGGCGCTCGCCTCGCCAGACCTTCTGGATCTGGTAGCGGCGGAATGGGAACTCCAGCTTGCCGGCGTTCTCCAGCACGTAGCGGGCGAAGGGGACGGTGAGGTCGAAGTGGAGCCCCATCCCCTTGTCCCTGGCGTTGTCCTCCTCCTGCAACCGGCGCAGGACGTAGACCTCCTTGGAGGTGTCGCCCTTGCGCAGCAGCTGGTCCATCGGCTCGACGGCGCGGGTCTCGATGTTGCCGAAGCCGTGCAGCTCGAAGGTGCGGCTCAGGGTCGCGATGACCTCGCGCTCGACGGTGCGCTGGCTCGGCAGGAACTCCGGAAAGCCCGAGAGCGGTGTTGGCTTGTTCATGGTGTGGTGATCAGGTCCTGAAGGAATGGGTTCGTCGCGCGCTCGCGACCGATGGAGGTCTGTTCGCCGTGTCCGGGGAGCACCACGATGTCGTCGGCGAGGGGCAGCACCTTGGTGGTCAGGGACTGCAGCATCGTGGCGTGGTCACCGCCGGGGAGATCCGTACGCCCGATGCTGCCCGCGAAGAGCAGGTCGCCGGAGAACATCACGTCACTGACCTCGGCGTGGTCGGGGTAGGGAGTCCGGAAGGTGACCGACCCCTCGGTATGCCCGGGCGTATGGTCGATCAGGAAGCTCATCCCGGCCAGGTCGATGGCCTGGCCGTCAGCGAGCTCGCGGACGTCGTCGGGCTCCACGAAGTCGTAGGTCCCCTGCGGCATGCCGAGCAGCATCTGCGCCGACTCCGGCGAGATGCCCTGGAGCGGGTCGGCCAGGAGGTGACGGTCGTTGGGATGGATCCAGGCCGTCGAGTCGTACGTCCTGCTCACCGGCGTCACGGACCACATGTGGTCGACGTGGCCGTGGGTGAGGAGCACGGCGACCGGCTTGAGGCGCTGCTCCCGGACGATCTCCTCGATGCCCTTGGCGGCGTCCTTCCCGGGGTCGATCACGACACACTCGGTGCCCGGACCGGTGGCGGCGACGTAGCAGTTGGTGCCCCACGGACCGGCGGGAAAGCCTGCGATCAACACGAGAAACACCCTATCCAGCGGTACAGTGCAGCGCCGCATCGTGGCGTCTGACTACGATGGGCATCCCGAGGTGTGCCGGGACACCACGGGGACCTGCAAGTTGAGCCGACCGGGCCTGTGACGAGCACGGTGTCCGGCGGGGGAGATTTCATAAGAGGTTAGCGCCTCATGCGAAGAGTAGGGACATTGTGACCAGCGAGCAGTGGGGTCGGGTCGAGGAAGACGGAACGGTCTACGTGAAGACCGCTGAGGGCGAGCGTTCCGTGGGGCAATACCCGGAAGGCACGCCAGAGGAGGCGCTTGCCTTCTTCACCAACCGGTTCGACCAGCTCGCCTTCGAGGTGGAGCAGCTCGAGCGGCGCGTGCATGCGGGCAAGACGTCGCCCGACGAGGCGACCGCGGCGGTCAAGACCGTCGTGGAGAAGGTGACCGACGCCAACGCCGTCGGTGATCTGGCCTCGCTGGTGGCCCGGCTGGAGGCACTCGCTCCGGTCATCGCCACCCAGCGCGAGGCCCGCAAGGCCGAGCGGGCCGCGAAGGCGGCCGAGGCGAAGGTCGCCAAGGAGGCTCTCGTCGACGAGGCCGAGAAGCTGGCCCAGAGCAACGACTGGCGCAACGGTGCCAACCGGCTGCGCGAGCTGCTCGACCAGTGGAAGGCGCTCCCCCGCATCGACCGCGGGTCCGACGACGCGCTGTGGCGGCGCTTCTCGACGGCGCGCACCGCCTACACGCGTCGCCGCAAGGCCCACTTCGCCGAGCTCAACGCCCGGCGCGAGGACGCCAAGGTGATCAAGGAGCGGATCATCGTGGAGGCCGAGCAGCTCTCCACCTCCACCGACTGGGGCCCCACCGCCGGGCGCTACCGCGACCTGATGCGCGACTGGAAGGCCGCCGGGCCGGCGCCGAAGGATGTCGACGACAAGCTCTGGAAGCAGTTCCGGGCCGCCCAGGACGTCTTCTTCGGTGCCCGTGACGCTGCCAACGCGGCGCTCGACGCCGAGTTCGCGCAGAACGCCGTGGTCAAGGAGGGTCTGCTCGCCGAGGCACAGGAGCTCCTCCCGCTGCTGGAGAAGGGCGACGACCTCGACGCGGTCAAGCGGTCCTTCCGCGACATCGCCGACCGCTGGGACGAGGCCGGAAAGGTCCCGCGCGACCGCATCAAGGAGCTCGAGGGAGCGATGCGCAAGGTCGAGCAGGCCATCAAGTCCGCCGAGGACGACCAGTGGCGCAAGTCCGACCCGGAGAAGTCCGCTCGAGCCGACGACATGATCGCCAAGCTCGAGGAGGCCATCGCCCAGGTCGAGAGCGACCTCGCCAAGGCCCAGGCCTCGGGTGACGCCCGCAAGATCAAAAGCCTCGAGGAGAACCTCGAGTCGCGTCGTCAGTTCCTCGAGATGGCCAAGCGCGCCAGCGCCGACTTCTCCTGACCCACCCCTCGACTCGGCGCGTCTGTCCCACTCAGGCGTGCCGAGTCGGCGCGTTCTGACCAGGAATCCGGCCGAGTCGGCTCGTCATGACGAGCCGACTCGGCGTCGGGTCACAAGACGCCGGAGATCCCACCGTCAGAGCCGCCGTGGTGCGGGCGCCCCTGATACTCGGCCTCTCCCAGGGCCTGGCCCCGGTTCCGGCTCGCGACGGACTCATCGATGCCTCCCGACGGCTTTCTCAGCACCAGCCACACGATCGCGCCGATGAAGACGACGCCTGCGGCGATCAGAAACCAGGTGAACGGATCCACGAGATGCTCACTTTCTCACTGGGTGACGCGGTAGGCGTCGAAGACGCCGGGGACGGTGCGTACCTGCTTCAAGACGGTGTCCAGGTGTTTGGAGTCGGCCATCTCGAAGGAGAATCGGGACTTCGCCACGCGGTCGCGGGTGGTGGTCAGCTGGGCCGAGAGGATGTTCACGTGGGCGTCGGAGAGCGCCATCGTGATGTCGGACAGCAGCCGGGCCCGGTCGAGCGCCTCGACCTGGATGTTGACCAGGAAGACCGAGTTGGAGGTGGAGCCCCACTCGACCTCGAGCAGGCGCTCGGGGTGGGAGCGGAGCTCGGCGGCGTTGGTGCAGTCGGTGCGGTGGACCGAGACTCCCCCACCCTTGGTGACGAAGCCGAGGATCTCGTCGCCAGGCACCGGCGTGCAGCACTTGGCTAGCTTGACCCAGACGTCCGGGGAGCCCTTGACGATCACGCCGGCGTCGGAGTTGGCGGTGGAGACCTTGCCGTGTCGCCTGCGACCGACGTTGATGGCCTCGGCGAGGTCCTCGGCGGCACCGTCGTCGCCGCCGTGGTCCTCGATGACGCGGCGTACGACCGCTTGGGCGGAGAGGTGGCTCTCGCCGACCGCGGCATAGAGCGCGTCGACGTCGGCGAGGTCGAAGTGGTCGGCGGCGAGCATGAGCGACTCGCGCGACATCAGCCGCTTGAGGGGCAGGCCCTCCTTGCGCATCAGCCGGGCGATCGCGTCCTGGCCCTTCTCGATGGCCTCGTCGCGGCGCTCACGGGTGTGCCACTGCCGGATCTTCGCCTTGGCGCGGTTGGACTTGACGAAGGAGGTCCAGTCCCGCGACGGACCGGCGTTGGGCGACTTGGAGGTGAAGACCTCGACGACGTCGCCGCTCTCCAGGGTCGACTCCAGCGGCACAAGACGGCCGTTGACCCGGGCGCCGATGGTCTTGTTGCCGACCTCGGTGTGGACGGCGTACGCGAAGTCGACTGGGGTCGCGTCGGCGGGGAGCGCGATCACATCGCCCTTGGGTGTGAAGACGTAGACCTCGGTGCGCTTCATCTCGAAGCGCAGCGACTCCAGGAACTCGCCGGGGTCGTTGACCTCCGACTGCCAGTCCATGAGCTGCTTGACCCAGCTCATGTCGTTGTCCATCGGCCGGTCGGTGTCGACACCGTTGCGGCCGTCCTCCTTGTACTTCCAGTGCGCGGCGACGCCGAACTCGGCACGGCGGTGCATCGCGAAGGTGCGGATCTGCAGCTCGACCGGCTTGCCCTGCGGGCCGATCACGGTGGTGTGCAGCGACTGGTACATGTTGAACTTCGGCATCGCGATGTAGTCCTTGAAGCGCCCCAGGACGGGGTTCCACCGCGAGTGCAGGATGCCGAGGACGGAGTAGCAGTCGCGCTCGTCCTCGACCAGGATCCGGATGCCGACCAGGTCGTTGATGTCGGAGAAGTCCTTACCGCCGACGATCATCTTCTGGTAGATCGAGTAGTAGTGCTTCGGTCGGCCGGTCACCGTCGCCTTGATCCGGGCCTCGTGCAGGTCGCGCTCGACCTGGTCGATGACCTGGGCCAGGAACTTCTCCCGTGACGGGTTGCGGTCGGCGACGAGACGGACGAGCTCGTCGTACATCTTCGGGTAGAGGGTCGCGAAGGCGAGGTCCTCGAGCTCGAACTTGATGGTGTTCATGCCGAGCCGGTGGGCCAGCGGCGCATAGATGTCGAGGGTCTCGCGCGCGCTGCGCTCCTGGCTCTTCTGCGGGACGTAGCGCAGCGTACGCATGTTGTGCAGGCGGTCGGCGAGCTTGATCACCAGCACCCGGATGTCGCGGGACATCGCCACGACCATCTTGCGGATCGTCTCGGCCTGCGCGGAGTCGCCGTAGGTGACCTTGTCTAGCTTGGTGACGCCGTCGACGAGGTGGGCGACCTCCTCACCGAAGTCCCGGGTCAGCTCCTTGAGCGTGTAGGGCGTGTCCTCGACGGTGTCGTGCAGCAGCGCTGCCACCAGGGTCGGCTCGGTCATGCCGAGCTCGGCGAGGATCGTGGTCACCGCGAGCGGGTGGGTGATGTAGGGGTCGCCGCTCTTGCGCATCTGCGTGCCGTGGAGGCGTTCGGCGGTGACGTACGCCCGCTCGAGCAGGGCCAGGTCGGCCTTCGGGTGGTTGGACCTCACCGCCCGGAACAGCGGCTCCAGCACAGGATTGCCCGGCGTGCCACGTCCGCCGATCCGGGCCAGGCGCGCACGGACGCTGCGGCCCGACGGGGCCGGGCCACTGCTCTCCCGCGCCTCGATGTTGTGCGCACGAGGCTGCGCGACGATGCGATCCTCTGCCATAGCCAGAGTCTACCGGCCGCACCCGGAACGTTGGCTAGGACGACACCTGCAGAATGGACCTGTCAACTGACCAGCAGTGCGTGCACCGGCGTGTCCGGCAGCTTGCTGCGCGGGTCGAGGAAACCGAGCTCGAGCAGCACCGAGACGCCCGCGACGACGCCGCCGCAGCGCTCGACCAGCTCGATCGTGGCGGCTGCGGTGCCGCCGGTCGCGAGGACGTCGTCGATGACCAGCACCCGCTCCCCCGGCGCGACCGCGTCGGTGTGGATCTCCAGGGTGGCCTCGCCGTACTCCAGGGAGTAGGAGACCGCGTGGGTCTCGCGGGGCAGCTTGCCGGCCTTGCGGACGGGCACGAAGCCGACGCCGAGGTGCAGGGCCGCGGGGGCGCCGAGGATGAATCCTCGCGACTCCATGCCGAGCACCTTGGTGACGGTCACGTTGCCGTCGGCGTCGCGCGCCGGAGCGGCGAGCGCCTCGACCACCTGGGTGAAGCCGGCGTGGTCGGCCAGCAGCGGGGTGATGTCCTTGAAGCCGACTCCCGGCTCCGGGAAGTCGGGAACGTCGGCGACCAGCCGCTCGAGGGTTTCCTCGAGCGACCGGCCACCAGCGGCCGTCTCGGAGACAGTCACTTCCGCTTCGACCTCGACTCGCGCTTGGGCTGCGGACGCCCGGCGGCGCCGCTGTCGGAGACCGCACGGTGCTGGTCGGGTACGTTTCGGCCCCGGCCGGTCGCGGAGCGGTTGGGGCTGGTGCCCCGGCTCACGCCGGCCTCGTGGAGGTCCTCGGAGGGAGCGTCCCGGAGCTCGTCCGGCTCCTCGTCCTCCGCCACCGGCATGCCCTCGTCGAAGACCGGCACTGCGGCGTACTTGTCGGCTTCCTTCATCCGCGCGGCGGCACGCTTGTCGGCGTCGACGACGTCCTTCTCCTTCGACTTCAGGTGCACCAGCAGCGGGGTGGCGATGAAGATCGAGGAGTAGGTGCCGACGGCCATACCGACGAAGAGCACCAGAGAGATGTCCTTCAGCGAGGAGGTGCCGAGCTGGACGGTGCTGACGTAGAGGATCGCGACGACCGGCAGCAGACCGATGATCGAGGTGTTCACCGAACGGACCAGGGTCTGGTTGATCGCCAGGTTGGCCGCGGCGGCGTAGGTCTGCTTCTTCTGCGACAGGTTGCGGGTGTTCTCCTTGACCTTGTCGAAGACCACCACGGTGTCGTAGAGCGAATAGCCGAGAATCGTCAGGAAGCCGGTGACCGTTGCCGGGGTCACCTCGAACCCGACGATCGCGTAGACGCCGACCGTGATCACCACGTCGTGGAGCAGCGCGACGACGGCCGCGACCGACATCTTCCACTCGCGGAAGTAGATCCAGATGAACAGGACCACACCGACAAGGAAGATGCCCAGCGCGAGGGCCGCCTTCGAGGCGACCCGCTGGCCCCAGCTGGGGCCGATGCCGGTGCGGCTGACGTCGTCCTCGGCCACGTCGGCGGTCTTGGTGATCGCCTCCATGATCGATTCGTCCGCCTCGGAGCCGTCGGGGATCGCCTTGGTCTCGATGACGATCGACTTGCCGCCGGCCGTACGCACCGTGGCGCCGTCGGCGGCCTCGACCGCCGTGTCACCGACCGCCGTACGCAGGTCGTCGGCGAGCTCCTGGTCGGCCTGGGCGACGGTCACCGTGTAGCGCGTGCCACCGGTGAAGTCGATGCCGAGGTTGATGCCCTGGAGCGAGACACCGAGGATGACCGCGACGAGCACGACCGCAGAGGCGGCGTACCAGACCATCCGGCGGCCGACGAAGTCGAAGGACTTCTCGCCGGTGTAGAGCTCCTTGCCGAGCCGGGAGAAGGAGAACTTGCTCATCAGGCCTTGCCTCCGACCAGAGTGGTGCCCGTGGGGGCGTCGACGGTGCCGATAGCGCGCTTGTCCATGCCGGAGAGCACGTGGCCCTTGTTGAAGAAGCCCCAACCGGCCATCAGCTTCGTCATCGGGTGGGTGAACCAGAAGAACACCAGCACGTCGATGATCGTGGTCAGGCCGAGCATGAAGGCGAAGCCCTTGACCTCGTTGGTCGCGAAGACGTAGAGCACGAACGCGGCCAGGAACGAGACGCCGTCGGAGGCCAGGCAGGTGTTGCGGGCCCGGACCCAGGCGGTGTCGACGGCCACCCGCATCGAGCGGCCATCACGCATGTCGTCACGCATCCTCTCGTAGAGGATGATGAAGGAGTCGGCGGTGATGCCGATACCGACGATCAGACCGGCCACGCCCGGAAGGTCCAGGGTGACGCCGGCGGTCTCGCTGAGCAGCAGGATCATGCCGTACGTCAGCGCACCTGCCACGAGCAGAGACCCGATCACCACGATGCTCATCGCGCGGTAGTAGAGGATCGAGAAGATCACCACGAGGATCAGGCCGACCAGACCGGCCCAGAGTCCGGCGGTGAGCTGGTTTCCGGCCAGGGTCGGGCCGATGACCCGGGTCTGGATGCCGTCCTCGGGGAAGTCGAGCGGCAGCGAGCCGTACTTCAGGTTGTTGGCCAGCGCGGCGGCGGACTCCTGGGTGAAGTCGCCGCTGATCTGGGCGCCTCCGCTGATCCGCGAGTCGGCGGTCGGGGCGGAGATCACCTTGCCGTCCAGGACGATCGCGAACTGCTCACCGGTGCCGGCGATGGCGCCGGTGGTGTCGGCGAAGACCTTGTTGCCCTCGGACTTGAAGTCCAGGGTCACCACGTAGTTGGCCTGCTGCTGCGGGATGCCGTAGGAGGCCTCGCTGATCTCGGTGCCCTCGATGACGGCAGGCGTCAGCAGGTAGGGGACGCCGTCCTCGTCACAGGTCAGCAGCGGCTTTCCGGGGATGTCCTCGACCGGATCGGCGCCCGGGGCGGGGCAGGTGAAGGAGTTGTAGGCGGTCGCCCACTCCTGCGGCACGGTGCGCATGAACTTGACCGCGTCGTCGACCTTGACGACCTCGTTCTCGTTCGGCGTCTCCGGCTTGGCGCCCGCCGAGGGGCTGGCGCTCGGGTCGGCGCTCTCGGAGGCCTTCTCGGAAGCCTTGTCCGAGGCGGTCGCCTTCTCGGAGGCGCTGGCGGTCTCGCCACCGAACGCCGCGCGCGGCGAGGTGCCCGGCACGGTGCCGGCCGAGGGGTCCTCGACCATCGAGCCGCTGGGGTCCGCGGCACCACAGGTCTTCTGCGGGCTGCAGGCGACCAGGCGGAAGCGGAGCTTCGCGGTCTGGCGGACGCGCTCGGCGGTCTCCTGCTGCACCTTGCCGGTGCCGGGGATGGAGACCTTGATGACGTCGTTGCCCTCGGTGGTCACCCGGCCGCCGGTGATGCCGGAGCCGTTGACGCGCTGGTCGATGATCGCCTTGGCCTCGTCGAGGCTCTCCTTCGGGACCGATCCGCCCTCGGAGTTCTCCGCGGTCATCGAGATCTCGGTGCCGCCGCGCAGGTCGAGGCCCAGCTCGGGCTTCCAGGTGCCGGCGAACGCGATGCCGCCGAACATGATCGCAATGGCCAAGAAGAGCAGTGCGAGTGTCCGGCCGGGGCGCGCTGTCTTGCGTGCCATGTGTTGGTCAGTCCTTCTTGTCGAGGTCCACGATGACGTTCTCGGCGTCGGCGGAGGTCTCGTCGGCCGGAGCCTCGACCTCGCGCTCCTCGCCGGTCTCCTCGTCGGACTCCTCCGCAGGCGCCTCGGTGACCTTCTGGGCCACGGCCTGGCGCACGACCTGGATGACGACGCCGTCGGCGATCTCGACCTTGATGTTCGTCGTGGTCTCCTCGACCTCCGTCACCGTGCCGAAGAGCCCGGCGGTCAGCATCACCCGGTCACCCGGCTGGAGGTTGAGCTGGAGCTCACGAGCCTGCTTCGCACGCTTCTGCTGCGGCCTGATCAACAGGAAGTAGAACAGGACGATGATGACGATAAAAGGAAGGAATTCCACGGGGGTTCGGCTCCGACAGTCTGAGTGGTCACCGGCAGGCGCACGGCGACGTGCAAGTCTAACCAGGCACCTGGTTGAGACTGTGAATCAGGCCTCATCCCAGAGCGTTTCCTTGGACCAGGCCGCAGCCTCGGCGTTGGCCGGCACCGGCAGGCCGAGGTGCTCCCATGCTGCCGGGGTCGCGACCCGGCCCCGCGGCGTACGTGCCAGGAAGCCGGTACGCACCAGGAACGGCTCGGCCACCTCCTCGACCGTCTCGCGCTCCTCCCCCACCGCGACGGCGAGGGTGGAGATGCCCACCGGGCCGCCGCCGAACCTCCGGCACAGGGCGTCGAGCACGGCCAGGTCGAGGCGGTCCAGGCCGAGCGGGTCGACCTCGTAGAGATCGAGCGCCTTCTCGGCGATCTGCTGGGTCACCGTGCCGTCGGCCTTGACCTGGGCATAGTCGCGTACGCGGCGCAGCAGCCGATTGGCGATCCGTGGGGTGCCTCGGGAACGGCCGGCGATCTCGGCGGCTCCGTCGTCCTTGAGGGTGACGTCGAGCAGCCCCGCGGAGCGGCGCACGATCAGCTCGAGGTCGGCCGGGTCGTAGAGCTCGAGATGCCCGGTGAAGCCGAACCTGTCCCGGAGCGGGCCGGGAAGGAGGCCGGCGCGCGTGGTCGCTCCGACGAGCGTGAACGGCGGCAGGTCGATCGGGATCGCGGTCGCGCCCGGGCCCTTGCCGATGACCACGTCGACCCTGAAGTCCTCCATCGCCAGGTAGAGCATCTCCTCGGCGGGTCGGCTCATCCGGTGGATCTCGTCGACGAAGAGCACCTCGCCCTCGTTGAGCCCGCTCAGGATCGCGGCCAGGTCGCCGGCATGGGTGATCGCCGGACCGCTCGTGATCCGAAGCGGCGCCGACATCTCGGCCGCGATGATCATCGCGAGGGTGGTCTTGCCGAGGCCTGGCGGCCCGGACAGGAGTACGTGGTCGGGGGCCCGCTCACGCTGTCGCGCCGCCTCCAGGACGAGGCCGAGCTGCTCGCGGACGCGTTGCTGGCCGATCAGCTCGTCGAGGGTCTTCGGGCGCAGCGCGGCCTCGACGGCCCGGTCGTCACCGTCGGCCTCGGCGATGGTGAGCGAGGAGAAGTAGTCCTCCTCGGCTCGGTCCAGGTCGTCCTCGTGCATGGGTTCCTATGCCTTCGAAAGGGTGCGTAGAGCTGCCCGGAGCAGCAACGAGATGTTGGCCTGGTCGCCGGCTTCGGGCTCGATCGCGGTCACCGCCTTGTCGGCGTCCCGGGCGTTGTAGCCCAGGCCGACGAGGGCCTCGGTGACCTGGTCGCGCCACGGCGCCGCTGCGGCGGCGCGCGCAGGGGCCGAGGCGGTGCCGGTCGGGGCGCCGATCCTGTCCTTGAGCTCCAGGATGATCCGCTGGGCACCCTTCTGCCCGATGCCGGGGACCTTGGTGAGGGTCTTGGCGTCCTCGCCCGCGATGGCCAGGCGGATGCCGTCGGGCGAGAGGACGGCGAGCATCGCCTGGGCGAGCTTCGGGCCGACACCGGAGGCGGTCTGGAGAAGCTCGAAGAGCGTGCGCTCGTCTGTGTCGGTGAAGCCGAAGAGGGTCAGCGAGTCCTCGCGCACGACCAGGCTGGTCGGCAGGTGCGCCTCCTCGCCGGTGCGGAGCGTGGCCAGCGTGTTGGGCGTGCAGAGCAGCTCGATGCCGATCCCGCCGACCTCGACGACGGCGGTGGAGAGACTGACGGCGGCGACCTTGCCGCGTACGGACGCGATCACTTCTTTGTCCTTCCGGCCGCGGCGAGCGCGGCCTCGATGCGGTTCTGGGCGCCTCCGCGCCACTGGTGGGTGATGGCCAGCGCCAGCGCGTCGGCGGCATCGGCGGGCTTGGGCGGGGTCGAGAGCCGCAGGATGCGGGTCACCATGGCGGTCACCTGAGCCTTGTCGGCGCGGCCGTTGCCCGAGACGGCGGCCTTGACCTCCGAGGGCGTGTGCAGGGCGACCGGGAGACCGCGCCGCGCGGCGCAGACCATCGCCAGGCCGCTGGCCTGGGCCGTACCCATGATCGTGGAGACGTTGGACCGCGCGAAGATCCGCTCGATCGCGACCGCGTCGGGCCGGTGCTCCTCGATCCAGGCGTCGATCCCCTTCTCGATGGTCACCAGCCGCTCCCAGACGGGGAGATCGGAGGACGTACGGATCACGCCGACGTCCACCATCGACAGCGGCCTGCCGAGCGAGCCGTCGACCACGCCCATCCCGCACCGGGTCAGGCCGGGGTCGATCCCAAGCACGCGCACTGAAGCACCTCTTCCACTACGACCGGGCCGGCCGGGTGTCGAACGTCTGTTCGTAGACTACCTGCCGGCCGCTGCCTCCGGCGCTACGACACCCTCATTCAGGATGACGCAACGCGCCTCGGAGGTCACCAGTCGCTGTAGAGGCCTCCTGCGCTCACAGGCTGTCGGTCCGCCGCTCCTCGACGGTCTCCGTACCGTCCGCATGCCTCCGCCTCGCGACCGTGCGTGAGCGACCGCCGGTGTTCAGCGTCACAGCGGTCAGGATCAGCACCAACGCTCCGACGGCGGCCAGGATCCAGCCGATCATCGTCAGATCGACCCCGCTGACCGAGACGTGCACAGCCAGCGCCAGGACCAGCCCGACCACGAGCAGAATCGCTCCTACGCCGTATCCCATCGTGTCCTCCTTCCAGCGGGAACGCGCCCTGGTGGCGGTTCGCGACCTTCCGGGTACCCGGCATCCACCCCGGGCATGAGCCGGTACGTAAGGGGACGACAGCGCGCTCGGCGCCGCAGGTCAGGCGTCGACGGTCTCCATGACCTCATCGGGAACGTCGGCGTTGGAGAAGACGTTCTGGACGTCGTCGAGGTCGTCGACGGCGTCGATGAGCTTGAAGACCTTCTCGGCGGACGAGGCGTCGGCGACCGGGATGTCCATGCTCGCGACGAACTGGACCTCGGCGGAGTCGTAGTCGATGCCGGCGTCCTGCAGCGCGGTGCGGACCGCGACGACGTCGGACGGGTCGGAGACGATCTCGAAGGACTCACCGAGGTCGTTGACGTCCTCGGCACCGGCGTCGAGGGTGGCCTCGAGGAGGTCGTCCTCGGAGATCTCCTTGCCCTCCTGCGCCTTGGCCACGACGACGACGCCCTTGCGGTCGAAGAGGCGACTCACCGAGCCGGGGTCGGCCATGGTGCCGCCGTTGCGGGTGACCGCGGTGCGCACCTCCATGGCCGCCCGGTTGCGGTTGTCGGTCAGACACTCGATGAGGAGCGCGACGCCCTGGGGGCCGTAGACCTCGTACATGATCGTGTCGTAGCTGACCCCGCCGCCGTCGAGTCCACCGCCGCGCTTGACCGCGCGGTCGATGTTGTCGTTGGGGACCGACTGCTTCTTGGCCTTCTGGATGGCGTCATAGAGGGTCGGGTTGCCCGACGGGTCGGGACCGCCGGTCTTGGCTGCGATCTCGATCGTCTTGATGAGCTTGGCGAAGAGCTTGCCGCGCTTGGCGTCGATCGCCGCCTTCTTGTGCTTCGTCGTTGCCCACTTGGAGTGGCCGCTCATCTGGAAACCGTCCTTTGCCCCGCGTCGTCGCTGATGCTTGTCGAGCCGCCTCCGGAGTCAACACAGGGCAGCATGCCCCCATCTTAACTACGTGCGGTACGTCACCGTCAGCAGCAGGTGTCGACGAAGAGCTGGTGCAGCCGGTCGTCGGCATTGACCTCGGGGTGGAACGAGGTCGCCATGAGCTGGTTCTGACGTACGGCGACGGGGTGCTCCCCCACGCTCGCCAGCACCTCGACACCTGGGCCGATCTCCTCGACCCAGGGCGCTCGGATGAAGACGGCGTGGACCGTCTCGTCCAGCCCGGTGACCTCCAGGTCAGTCTCGAACGACTCCGTCTGCCGCCCGAAGGCGTTGCGCCGGACCGTGATGTCGAGCCCGCCGATGGTCTCCTGGCCCTGGGCCGCGTCGAGCAGCCGGTCGGCCAGGAGCACCATCCCGGCGCAGGTGCCGAGCGCCGGCATCCCGCCCCGGACCCGCTCGCGGAGCGGGTCGAGCAGGTCGAACGTACGCGCCAGGCGCCACATCGCCGTCGACTCACCGCCGGGGATGACGAGCGCGTCGCACGCGTCGAGCTCCTCCCGGCGGCGTACGGACGTTCCCTTCACCCCCAGGCGGTCGAGGGCGGCGAGGTGCTCGCGGACGTCGCCCTGGAGGGCGAGTACGCCGAGGGTGGTCACCAGCCGCGCTCCGCGAACTGGATCGACCTGGCCGGCTCGTCGACGTTGATGCCGACCATGGCCTCGCCGAGGCCGCGGGAGACCTTGGCGACGACGTCGGGGTCGTCGTGGAAGGTGGTCGCCTTGACGATCGCCTCGGCGCGCTGGACCGGGTTGCCGGACTTGAAGATGCCGGAGCCGACGAAGACGCCCTCGGCGCCGAGCTGCATCATCATCGCGGCGTCGGCCGGGGTCGCGATGCCACCGGCGGTGAACAGGACGACCGGGAGCTTGCCGTTCTCGGCGACCTCCTTGACCAGCTCGTAGGGAGCCTGGAGCTCCTTGGCGGCCACGTAGAGCTCGTCCTCGGCGAGGGCGCCGAGGCGGCGGATCTCGCGGCGGATCGTACGCATGTGGGTGACCGCGTTGGACACGTCACCGGTGCCGGCCTCGCCCTTGGAGCGGATCATCGCCGCACCCTCGGTGATGCGGCGCAGGGCCTCGCCGAGGTTGGTCGCGCCGCACACGAACGGCACGGTGAAGGCCCACTTGTCGATGTGGTTCTCGTAGTCGGCCGGGGTCAGCACCTCGGACTCGTCGATGTAGTCCACCCCGAGGCTCTGGAGCACCTGGGCCTCGGCGAAGTGGCCGATCCGGGCCTTGGCCATGACCGGGATGGAGACGGCCTCGATGATGCCGTCGATCATGTCGGGGTCGGACATGCGGCTCACGCCGCCCTGGGCGCGGATGTCGGCGGGGACGCGCTCGAGCGCCATCACCGCCACCGCCCCGGCGTCCTCGGCGATCTTCGCCTGCTCGGCGGTGACCACGTCCATGATCACGCCGCCCTTGAGCATCTCCGCCATCCCGCGCTTGACTCGCGAGGTTCCCGTCTCGTTCATGCTTGTTGCCATGGGGCGATCGTAGGTCGGGAACAGACGTACGCCACCCTCGGAAAGGCCTGGTCAGGCCACTGTTCCCAAAGTGGACTGCTCCAAGTGGACTGCTACCCGGTCAACGCCTCGGCGGCCTCGGCCACCGCGGTGGGGGTGCCGGCAAGCGACCAGGTGACACCACCGGCCTCCACCTGGGTCGTGGCTCCGCCGGCGCCCAGGACGAGGGCGGCGCCGGGAAGGCGGTCCCAGTCGGGGACGGAGTGCTGACAGAAGAGGTGGAGCTTTCCCTGGGCGATGGCGGTGAGGTCCATCGAGCCGGAGCCGAGGATCCGGATGGAGGCGGCCTGGCTGGCGACGCGGACGTACGCCTCGCCGACCGGATGCTTCAGCTTCGAGGGGTGGAGGTAGGTGGTGAGGCAGGCGAGCGCGAGCGGCGTATCCGGCATCGCGTCGATCCGGACGCCGTTGCGGGTCGTGGGCAGCTCGGGGCCGCCGACGTAGACCGCGTCCTCGGTGGGCGAGTAGATCGCACCCAGGACGATGCCGTCGCCGTCGGTCAGCGCCAGCGCCGAGCACCACCAGTCGAGTCCGCGTACGAAGTTGTAGGTGCCGTCGACCGGGTCGATGGTCCACACCCGGCCGGTGGTCGACTCGCGGGCCGAGCCCTCCTCGCCGAGGATGCCGTCACCCGGGTGCTCGGCCGTCAGGCGTTCGACGATCGCCTTCTCGGCGGTTTTGTCGGCGGCGGTGACCAGGTCGGAGACCGAGGTCTTGGTCTCGATCGAGTCGCCGATGCCCTCGATCCGCATCTTCGCGGCGAGCGAGCCGGCGCCGCGGACGAGCTCCGCGGCCAGGCGTACGTCTGCCTCGGTCGGCGCGGTCATGACGCCGCCTCCTCGGCGAGGGCCTGCTTGCGGACGGTCCAGACGCGCTGGCCGACGGTGACGGTCGAGGCGACGGCGAGGATCCACAGCGCGATGTAGATCAGCAGGTCGAGGGAGAAGATGCCGGCGAAGCCGGTCATGACCAGGACCAGAACCAGCCGGTCGGCGCGCTCGGCGATGCCGACGTTGGCGGTGAACCCCAGGGACTCGGCGCGGGCGCGGGCGTAGGAGGTGACCGCGCCCATCACGACGCACCACAGGGTCAGCGCGAGGTAGAGGTCGGAGTCGCCCGGGCCGGCGAAGTAGAGCGCCAGGCCACCGAAGACCGCGCCGTCGCCGATCCGGTCGAGGGTGGAGTCCCAGAAGGCACCGAACTTGCTCGTGCGGCCCACGGCACGCGCCATCGCACCGTCGATCAGGTCGCTGAAGACGAAGCAGGTGATGAAGATCGTGCCCGCCAGCAGCTCGCCGCGCGGGTAGAACGCCAGCGCGCCGACCGCTACTCCGATGGTGCCGACGAGCGTCACGAGGTCGGGGCTGATCTTCAGCGCCACGAACAGCCGGACGATGGGCGCGAGGACGACTCCCTGAACGAAGCCTTTGATGTGATCCAACATGGCGCGGCCACGCTATCGGATCCCGCCGAGGCGTCACCTGCGCGCGCCGAAACGTCACCCACATTCTGCCGAAGCGTCACCCGGTCGGCCGAGGCGTCACTCGCGTCGGCCGAGAGGTCAGCGGGTGACATCTCGGCCGACGTACGTGACGCCTCGGCCGACGTACGTGACGCCTCGGCCGACCGGGGTGACGTCTCGGCTATACGCCTTCGGTCAGGTCGCGGACCTCGGCGTAGCGGGCGCGTACGGCGGGGTCGGGGTCGGCCTCGTAGGTCTCGGTGCCGGCGAGCTCCCAGGTCGGCGGCTCCTCGCCGCCGGTGAGGAGCCAGGCGGCCTGGCGGGCGGCGCCGTCGGCGACGTACTCCCCCGGCTCGGGGACGAGGACGGGGTGGCCGAGGACGACCGGGGCGAGACGGCGTACGGCCTCGGAGCGAGCGCCGCCGCCGACGAGGAGGACGCGGTCGACCGCGACGCCCTGGGACTTCAGCGCGTCGATGCCGTCGGCGAGGCCGCAGAGCAGTCCCTCGACGGCGGCGCGCGCGAGGTAGGCGGGCTCGGCCGTGGCCAGGGTCAGTCCGTGGATCACGCCACGAGCCGACGGGCGGTCGGGGGTGCGCTCGCCCTCGAGGTAGGGGACGAGGACCAGGCCGCCGGAGCCCGAGGGGGCCCCGAGCGCCAGCCGGGAGAGCTCCTCGTGGCTCACCCCGAGCAGCCGGGTGGTCGCGTCGAGGACGCGCGCTGCGTTGAGGGTGGCGACCAGCGGCAGGTAGCGGCCGGTCGCGTCGGCGAAGCCCGCCACGGTGCCGGACGCGTCCGAGGTGGGTGTCTCCGAGACCGCGCAGGCGACCCCGGAGGTGCCGATGGAGACGACCACGTCGCCGGGCCGGGCGCCGACGCCGAGGGCCGCGCCGGCGTTGTCGCCGCAGCCGGGGCCGAGCAGCGCCCCGGCCGGCGTACGTCCGGCCGAGGCCGAGGGCGCGAGCACCTCCGGCAGCACGACGTCGTCCCGCCCGAGAGCGCGTTTGAGCAGGTCGCGACGGTATTCGCCGGTCACCGCCGAGTAGTAGCCGGTGCCGCTGGCGTCGCTCCGGTCCGTACGCAGCGCCTCCAGCCCCGGGGCACCCGCGAGCTTCCAGGTCAGCCAGTCGTGGGGCAGGCACACCGCCGCGACCCGCGCCGCCGACTCCGGCTCGTGCTCGGCGAGCCAGCGCAGCTTGGTGGCGGTGAAGCTGGCGACCTGCACCGACCCGACGGCATCGGCCCAGGCCGCGGCACCCAGCTCGGAGTTGAGCGCGGCGGCCGCGCCGGCCGAGCGGGTGTCGTTCCACAGCAGCGCGGGGCGTACGACCTCTCCGGCCTCGTCCAGGCACACCATCCCGTGCTGCTGCCCGCCGACGGAGACGGCGGCGACATCATCGAGCCCGCCGGCCGCCTCGGCGGCCGACTCGAGGGCGGTCCACCACGCCGCCGGGTCCACCTCCGTGCCTTCGGGGTGCGGCGCGGAGCCGGAGCGCACCAGCGCGCCGGTCTCCGCGTCACGGACGACGACCTTGCAGGACTGGGTCGAGGAGTCGACCCCGGCGACGAGCGGCATGCCCGGCAACCTAGCGAAGCCCGAGGAGGTGGTCCATGGCCAGCTGGTCGAGGTGCTCGAACGCGTAGCCGTGGTCCAGCTTCTCGATGTCGTAGGTCGCCGTGCGGATGTCCTCGAGCGTCTCGCCCTCGGCCAGGGTCGGCACGGAGAGCTCCTCGACCTGCGAGGCCTCGAGCGCAGCCTTGACCTCCGGGTCCGCCCGGAAGGCCTTGGCCCGCTCACGCAGCACCAGGTAGTTGCGCATGCAGCCCGCGGCCGACGCCCACACGCCGTCCTCGTCCTCGGTGCGCGGCGGCTTGAAGTCGAAATGGCGCGGGCCGTCGTAGCCCTTGGACTCCAGCAGGTCGACCAGGTTGAACGCACCGCGCAGGTTGCCGGCGCCGAAGCGGAGGTCCTGGTCGAAACGCGGGCCGTGCTGGCCGTTGAGGTCGATGTGGAAGAGCTTGCCGTGCCACAGCGCCTGGGCGACGCCGGAGGCGAAGTTGAGCCCGGCCATCTCCTCGTGACCGACCTCCGGGTTGAGGCCGACCAGCTCGGGGCGGTCGAGGGTGTTGATGAAGGCGAGCGCGTGGCCGATGGTCGGCAGCAGGATGTCGCCGCGGGGCTCGTTGGGCTTCGGCTCGATGGCGAACCGGATGTCGTAACCCTGCTCGGTCACGTAGTCGCCGAGCAGGTTGACCGCCTCGCGGTAGCGGTCCAGCGCCGCCGCGATGTCCTTGGAAGCGTGAGACTCGGCGCCCTCACGGCCACCCCACATGACGTACGTCGTGGCGCCGAGCTCGGCGGCGAGGTCGATGTTGCGCGCGACCTTGGCGATCGAGTAGCGGCGCACCTCGCGGTCGTTCGAGGTGAAGCCACCGTCACGGAAGACCGGGTGACCGAAGAGGTTGGTGGTGGCCATCGGCACCTTGAGACCGGTCTCGTCCAGCGCGGCCTTGAGCTTGTCGATCTCCGCCTGGCGCTCGGCGTCGCTCGCGTCGATCGCGAAGACGTCGTTGTCGTGGAAGGTGATGCCGTAGGCGCCGAGCTCGGCCAGCTTGTGCACCGAGTGGGCGACGTCGAGGTGAGGCCGGCTCGCCGAGCCGAACACGTCCTGCCCGTTCCAGCCCACGGTCCACAGCCCGAAGGTGAACTTGTCCTCGGAGGTGGGGGTGTAATCCGTCATAGCCTTGCTTCCTCACATTAGTTCATGACTCGGACTATATGAGGATCATGAAACGCGACGGCCGTCACATTGTCAACCCTTTGGACACCTGCAAGCGGGTCGCTTGACCTAAAGTTCAGAACTTGGTCTAATCCCGTGCATGACCGTCAGAACCGAGCCTGCCCAGCATGCCGGGATGCGGGCGAGCAATCTCGCGCTCGTGCTCGGCGAGGTCGCCCGCACCAGCCCGGTCTCCCGGGCGCAGGTCGCTGCGCGCACCGGCCTGACGAAGTCGTCGGTATCCGGGCTGGTGTCCGATCTGATCTCCGCCGGCCTGATCCAGGAGAGCGCCCCGGCCGCTACCGAGCGCGGCCGGCCCGCCACGGCGCTCAACCTCGCTCCCGGAGGCGTCGCCGGCCTCGGTCTGGAGGTCAACGTCGACTACCTGGCTGCCGTGGTGACCGACCTGACCGGCGTGCCGCGCTACCACCACGTCGTACGCCGGGACAACCGCGGCCGCGAGGTCGAGGAGGTGGTCGCCGACCTCATCGATCTGGCCCGCACCGCCGCCGGCAGCGCCACCTCCCAGGGTCTGCCGCTGTCCGGAGCCTGCGTGGCCGTGCCCGGCCTGACCGTCGAGGGAGCCGTCGTACGCACCCCCAACCTCGGCTGGGCCCGGGTCGACCTCGCCGACGCCGTCGGCGAGGGCACCGGGCTCGAGGTCGATGTCGAGAACGAGGCCAACCTGGCGGCTCTCGGCGAGATGTGGTTCGGCGGTCACGAGCACGACGGCGCTCCCCTGCGCGACTTCGTGCACGTCTCCGGCGAGATCGGCATCGGTGGCGGCATCGTGATCGGCGGCGAGGTCTTCCGCGGCGCGCACGCGGGCGCCGGCGAGCTCGGCCATGTCGTGGTGGCCCCCGACGGCCCGCGATGCGGCTGCGGCGGCCACGGCTGCCTGGAGCGGATGGCCGGGCAGCAGGAGATCCTCGCCCGCGCGCAGGTGGCGACGATGGCCGACCTCACCCGGGCCTGCGAGGCCGGCGATCAGGCGGCGCTCGATGCCGTCGCCGACGCCGGCCGGCACCTCGGAGTCGCGCTCGCCTCGGTGATCACCCTCCTCGACCCCACCGCGATCGTGCTCGGTGGCGCGTTCGCCACGCTCGCGCCCTGGCTGACCGCGGCGACCGCGGCCTCGATCAGCCACCACACCGGTGCCGTCGAACCGCCCCGGCTGCTGGTCTCCGGGCTCGGCAGCGACGCCGCCGTGCGGGGAGCGGCCGGGACCGTCGTACGCCGCGTCATCGCCGATCCCGCCGCCCATCTCGCCCGGCAGACCGCCCAGCGCTCCTAGCGCGAGACCGTCACCGTCGTGATCCGCCGGTCAGCGGTGCTGACCCGGTGGACGTCACCGGTGACGGTGACCAGCGCCTTGTCGATGCCCGACTCACCGGCGGCGGACGCCACCTCGACGTCGGAGAGCTCGTCGATGCCCTCGGCGACGCCGGTGGCGACCTTCTCGCCCGCCGAGGCGGCGACCCAGACCTCGACCTCACCGGGCTCGACGACCCGGACGAGGTCGCGGTCGGTGAAGGCCAGCCGGGTCGTGGGCACCTCGAAGCGCACCGTCGCCGACTCACCCGCCCGCAGCGCGACCCGCTGGTAGCCGAGCAGCTGCGAGACCGGTCTGGCCACCGAGGCCAGCAGGTCGCGGCCGTAGAGCTGGACCACGTCCACACCGGCGACATCACCGAGGTTGGTGACGGTCACCTCCACCCCGAACGTGCCGCCGGCCTCGACCGAGCGGTCGGCCGAGAACCCGCTGTAGCAGAAGGTGGAGTAGGAGAGCCCGAAGCCGAACGGCCGCACCGGCGTGGAGTCCGCGGAGGTCACCCCGGAGGGGCCGCCGAGGATGGGGTGCAGGTAGGTGTAGGGCTGGGCCCCGGCCGAGCGCGGCAGGGTCACCGGCAGCCGCCCGGAGGGGTTGACGGCGCCGGTGAGGACACGGGCGATCGCGGGTCCGCCCTCCTCGCCCGGGAAGAACGTCTGCAGCACCGCCGCGGGACGGGCGGCGCCATTCTGATCGCCTCGGGCTCCGCTTCGGCCGTCGAGGGCCCAGCCGATGGCGTACGGCCTGCCGGTGACGAGCACCAGGATCGTCGGGGTCCCGGTGGCGACCACGGCCTCGACCAGCTCGCGCTGGACGCCGGGCAGATCGAGGGACTCGGTGTCGTTGCCCTCCCCCACGGTGCCCTTGCCGAACAGGCCCGCCTGGTCGCCGGCGACGACCACGGCCACCTCGGCCCGTCGAGCCGCCTCGACGGCGGCCGCGATCCCGGCGGTGTCGGTGCCCTCGACCTCGCAGCCCTGGACGACCTCGATCTCGGCGCCGTCCAGCTCGGCCCGCAGCGCCTCCGCGATCGTCGGCACCTCGATCCCGAGCGCGACGTCGGGATGGTGAGCGAGGACGTGGTTGGGGAAGGAGTAGCACCCCATCAGCGCCTCGGCGCGGTCGGCGTTGGGCCCGATCAACGCGAGCCTGGTGGCGTTCGGAGCGAGCGGGAGGGTACCGTCGTTGGCCAGCAGGACCACCGACTCCTCGGCCAGGCGGCGAGCCACGTCACGGTGGGCCGGCGTGTCCAGGTCGATGTCGGTCGGCGGCTCGGCGGTGAACTCCTCGTCGAGCAGCCCCAGCTCCTCCTTCGCGGCCAGCGCTCGCAGAACGGCACGGTCGATGACCGCCTCGTCCACCTCGCCAGCCCGGACCAGCGCGGCCAGGGGCTCCAGGAACGCGTCTCCGCTGGGCAGCTCGACGTCGATCCCGGCCTCCAGAGCCATCGCGGCGGCGTGGCCACGGTCCGCCGCGACCCCGTGCATGAGGGCGAGGAAGGCGACCGCGAAGTAGTCGGCCACCACCGTTCCGTCGAAGCCCCACTCCTCGCGCAGCAGCCCGGTGAGCAGCTCGGTGTGAGAAGCCATGGGGACGCCGTCGACGTCGTTGTAGGCGTTCATCACCGACCGTGCGCCGCCGTCGAGGACGGCCATCTCGAAGGGCGGCAGGAAGGTGTCCGCCAGCTCGCGCGGGCCCGCGGCGACCGGCGCGTGGTTGCGTCCGGCCCGCGAGCCGGAGTAGCCCACGAAGTGCTTCAACGTCGCCTGGATGCCGGCTGACTGCAGCCCCCGGACGTACGCGGTCCCGACCGTCCCGACCACGTAGGGGTCCTCGGAGATGGCCTCCTCGGTGCGCCCCCAGCGCGGGTCCCGGATCACGTCGAGCACCGGCGCGAGGCCCTGGTGCACGCCCAACGTACGCATCGAGGACCCGATCAACGACGCCATCTCCTCGACGAGCTCGGGGTCGAAGGCGGCGCCCCAGGCCAGGGGCGTCGGGAAGCAGGCCGCCTTCCAGGCGGCCAGCCCGGTGAGGCACTCCTCGTGGACCAGGGCGGGGATGCCCAGCCTGGTCTCGCGCAGCAGCCGGCGCTGCTCCTGCCACAACCACGCCGCCCGCTCGGCCGGTTCGACCGGACGGGTGCCGTAGACACGGGTGAAGTGGCCGATGCCGTGCTCGGTGACCTCGGCGAGCCGCTCGGGTGCGCCGGCGGTCATCTCGTCGGCCAGGGGCGCGACGACCTCGTCGCCGTGGTCGATCCAGAAGCCGACGAGCTGCGCCAGCTTCTCCTCGAGTCTCATCCGCGCGTGCAACTCGCGCACCCGCGTCGACACCTGCGGCCAGGCACGCAGCTGGGCTTGCTCCTGCGCTCGCTCCTGGGCTTCAGTCATCCCTTCACCGCTCCTTGCAGTCCGGAGACGATCCGCCGCTGCAGGGCCAGGAACAGCACCAGCGCGGGGATCATCGCAATCGTCGTGAACGCCAGGACACCGGCGGTGTCGGCGGAGTGCTCGGTGGAGAAGTCGGCCACCCCGAGCGGCAGCGTGCGCATGTCGTCCTGCAGCAGCAGGAGCGGAAGGATGTAGGCGTTCCAGGAGGTCACGAAGGCGAGCACCGCCACCGTGATCACCCCCGGCATCGACAGCGGCAGCATGATCCGCCAGAAGACACCGATCCGCGAGGCGCCGTCGATCAGCGCCGCCTCCTCGAGCTCGCGCGGCAGCGCCATCAGGAACGGCCGCAGGATCACCACCGTCAGCGGCAGCGCGAACGCCGCCTGCGGCAGCGCCACACCCCACCAGGTGTTGCCCATCCCCAGGTCGCGGGTGACCAGGATGAACAGCGGGATCACCGCCACCGCTGCCGGGAAGAGCAGGCCGAGCACGAAGACCATGAACAGCGCCTCGCGGCCCTTGAACCGGTAGCGCGCCAGCGGGTAGGCGGCCATCACCCCGAAGACGACCGCGACCACCGTAGTGATGACCGCGATGACCGTCGAGTTGATCGCGTACGTCCAGAACGACGCGCCGCTCAGCACGCTGGCGTAGTTCGACGTGACCCACGGGTCGGGCAGCCCGGTCGGCTTCTCGGCCAGCTGGGCGTTGGTGCGGAAGCCGCCCATCGCGCCGTAGAGCACCGGCCCGACGGTGATCGCCACGACGATCAGCGAGACCAGGTAGACCAGCACGTTGTTGCCGCCGCGCCGGCCGCGCGGCGCCAGGTTCGTCGTCACACTCATGCCGCCTCCTTGGTGTCTCGGCGCAGCACGACCAGCTGGTAGACCAGCGCCATCACGAACGCGATCGCGAACAGGACCACCGACGCGGCCCCGGCGATGCCGTAGTTGTGCCGGTTGGTGCCCTCGTCGATCAGGTACGTCGCCATCGTGGTCGTCGCGTCGGCGGGACCACCGCCGGTGAGGACCCAGATCATGTCGAAGCACTGGATCGAGCCGATCATCGACAGGAAGCACCAGGTGCGGATCGTCGGGCCGAGCAGCGGGATGCTGATTCGCCACTGCGTCTGCCACCAGCTGGCACCGTCGAGCTGTGCCGCCTCGTAGAGCTCCTCGGAGACACCCTGCAGGCCGGCGAGGAACAGCAGGACCGCCAGGCCGAGGTACTTCCAGGTCAGCACCGCGAGCACCACCCACAGGGCGACCTCCGGGGTGCCGAGCCAGCCCTCCTCGGGCGGGCTGAGACCGATCCCGTTCATGAGGGCGTCGACCAGGCCGTACTCGGGCTGCAGCAGCTGGAACCAGATGACGCCGGCGATGACCTCGGCCAGGACGTACGGCACGAAGATCAGCGTCCGCAGCACCCCCTGCCCCGCCATCTTGCGGTTGAGCAGCAGCGCGATGGCCACGCCCAGGGGCAGCTGCACGACGATCGAGCCGACCACGATGATCATGTTGTGGGCGACCGCGTCCCGGAAGACGCTGTCGGCCAGCACCTCGGCGTAGTTCTCGAACCCGACGAAGTCGTCGAGCGGACCGAGGCCCTTCCAGTCGTAGAGGGAGAACCGCGCCGCGGTGAGGATCGGCCAGGCGACGAACAGGGCCATCAGGGCCAGGGCCGGGGTGACGAAGAACGCGATCTCCGCCCACTGACGCCAGCCGTCTCGTGACCGGTGCGGTCGCCCCGAGGTGACCGCACCGGTAGTTGCTTCAGAGCTCACGAGGCGACCGTGCCTCCCGAGGGCGTGCTTCGGTCAGCCATGCTCACTTCTCCTTGTCCGCGGCTTCCTGGGTCGCCGTGACGACGTCCTCAGGGGTGGCCTTGCCGGCGAACAGCAGCGCGATCTCGTCGTTCATCGCACCGCCGATGGACTCACCGAAGGCGGTGTCGAAGTAGAGCTGCACGAACGGTGACTCGTCGCGCACCTTCAGGAGCTCGGCGAGTGCCGGGTCCTTGACCGAGGAGCCGGCCGCCGGGATGGTCGGCAGGCCCATGTCGTTCTCGGCGAAGCCCTTCTGGACCTCGTCGGAGAGCAGGTAGTTCACGAGGTCCACGGCCTTGTCGGGCGCTCCCTCGGAGACCGCCCAGGCGTCACCGCCGCCGAGCTGCGCGGCCGGGTCGCCCGCGCCGCCCTCGACGGCCGGGAACGGGAACCAGCCGGTCTTGTCGCCCAGCCCCTTCTTGTCCTCGGTGAGGCCCTGCATCACGCCGGGCTCCCAGTGGCCGGCCAGCTCCATGGCGACCTTGCCGGTGGCCAGCAGGCCGCTGGCCGAGGTCGGCCCGGTCTGCGACGGGGTGGAGAGGAAGCCCTTGTTGAACGGCTTCTGGGCGACGATCTCGTCGACCGTCTCACCCGCCTCGATGAAGCACGGGTCGGAGAAGTCCAGGTCGGCGACCGCGCTCTCGAGCACGTCCTGGGAGCAGGCGCGCAGTGCGGTGTAGTACCAGTAGTGCGCGGCCGGCCAGCCGTCGCCGGCGCCCAGCGAGACCGGGGTGATGCCGGCCTGGTCGAGCTTGTCGAACGCGGCGTACAGCTCCTCCATGGTCGTCGGAGGCGCGGTGATCCCGGCCTTCTCGAAGAGCTCGGTGTTGTACCAGAACCCGACCACGCCCATGGAGAACGGCAGGGCGTACGTCTTCCCGTCGACCTGCCAGCCGGCGGCGCTGCCGCCGATCTGGTCGATGATGTCCTTGGAGTCCTCGGAGAGGTCGCGGGTGAGCCCGGCCTCGACGTGGTCGGCGAGCTCGCCGCCGCCACGCTCCATGTAGACGTCCGGGACGTCGCCGCTCTGGAACGCGGCGTCGAGCTTGGTCAGCATGTCCTCGTGGGCGAAGGCCTGGACCTTGACGTCGATGCCGGGGTTGGCCTTCTCGAAGTCCTTTGCAACCTGCTCGTAGTACCCCTTGCCGGGGTCGTTGTTGGAGTTATGCCACCACGTGATGGTCTTGTCGTCGCCACCGGAGTCGCCCGAGCCGCCACAACCGGTGGCGGCAATCATCAATCCGGCGCACAGCGCGGCGAGCGCTTGTGTCTTCCTCGACATCTTGGGACCTCTTCGTCACAGCTCTGGATGTATGGGTATGTGACTGCCGCCACATCGTCGGGGTTGAGCATGGCGCTTGCGATGGGCCTCTGTCAATCGTTGTCGATAACGTTTTCGTAGATGGTTATCGAACTTGGCCCGAGTGGGCTACTGTCGGGCCATGAGCACGCTCGATCAGCCACGCCCGCGCCGGGTCACCATCACCGACGTGGCCCGCGAGGCCGGGGTCTCGGTGGCCACCGTCTCCAAGGTGATCAACGAGCGCTACGGCGTCAGCGAGGCGACGGCCGAGAAGGTGCTCGCGGTCATCGACGAGCTCGGCTACCAGTCCTCACTGATCGCCTCGAGCCTGCGACGCAAGTCCACCGGCGTGATCGGCGTGCTCGTGGCCGAGTTCGAGCCCTACTCCGCCGAGCTCCTCAAGGGCATCTCGGCGGCCCTGGACGGCACCGGCTACGAGCTGCTGGCCCACGCCGGACGCACCGGCGCCCACAACCACACCGGCTGGGAGCGCCGCTCGCTCTCCCGCCTCGGCCACACCCTGATCGACGGCGCGATCGTGGTCACGCCGTCGATGATCATCACCGACGAGACCACCATCCCGGTCGTCGCGATCGACCCGCACACCGGGCCGGACGGCCCGATGACCGTCGACGCCGACAACATCACCGGCGCCCGGCTCGCCGTCGACCACCTGATCGGGCTCGGCCACCGGCGCATCGGGTTCCTCGGTGGGCGCCCCGACCTCCGCTCCGCCGGCCTGCGCGAGCAGGGCTACCGCGAGGCTCTCCACGACGCGGGCCTCAGCGTCTCCCCCGACCTCATCCGGGTGGGCGGCTACCACCCGGAGCTCGCCGAGGCGCCGGCTCGCGAGCTGCTCTCGCTCCCGGCCGGCGAGCGTCCGACCGCCATCTTCGCCGCCAACGACATCTCCGCGATCAAGGTCATCGAGGTCGCCGGCTCGCTGGGCCTGCGCGTGCCCGAGGACCTCTCGGTGATCGGCTTCGACAACGTACCCGAGGCCCGCGACGCCACTCCCCCGCTCACCACCGTCGCCCAGCCGCTCCACGAGATGGGCCGGGCCGCCCTCGGGCTCCTGCTCGAGCTGCTGGAAGGCAAGCAGACCGAGCGCCACCTGCGGCTGCCCGCCGAGCTGGTCGAGCGCAGCAGCACCGCTCCGCCCGCCTGAGCCTTCGTCACGGCGGTGTCCTGAGCCTGTCGAAGGGTATGCAGCGAAAGGCGCACATCCCGTGCGGAGCTCCGCTGGGGATGTGCGCCTTCACCTGCATACCGTGACGGCGGAACGAGCCCGCTACACGTGCCCTGTCGCCGATGCTCTCCGCCGGGAGAGCGCGTCGACGCTGGCCGCGACCAGGAGAACCAGGCCGGTGACCATCCAGACGGTGCCCTGGGGCTGGTCGAGCAGGCCCATCCCGTTGTCGATGACGGCCACGACGGTGCCGCCGATGACGGCGTCGATGACCCGGCCCTTGCCGCCGAAGAGCGAGGTGCCGCCGATGACGGCGGCGCCCACGGCGTACAGCAGGGTCGTCTCGCCGCCCGTGTTCGGGTTCACCGAGTTGGTGCGGCTGGCGATCATGATGCCGGCCACCGCCGCCATGGTGGAGCAGAGGACGAAGCACGACAGGCGCACCCGGAACACGTTGATCCCGGCCCTCCGTGCCGCCTCGGCGTTGCCGCCGACCGCGTAGACGTGCCGGCCCCAGGCGGTGCGGGTCAGCGTGAAGGTGAGCAGGATCAGCAGGCCGACGATCACCACCAGCGAGACCGGCACCCCCTTGAGCGAGGTCAGCGCCGGGTTGCGGCTGCGCTCGACCGAGAGGTAGCCGACCACGGCGAGCACCACGACCGTCAACAACCCGGTCTTCAGCGCCCACAGCAGGATCGGCTGCACCGTGAGGTTCTTGGCGCGGCGGCGCGCATCGGTGATGTACGTCGAGCCCGCATAGCCCACGATGCAGACGATGCCGAGCACCCAGCCGAGCCAGACCGGCAGGTTGGCGTTGTTGAGGCCGTTGATGAAGTCGTTGCGGATGGGGATCGTCCCACCCTCGCCGATCATCGTCAGGAGTACGCCCTGCAGCCCGAGGAACGCGGCCAGCGTGACCACGAACGACGGGATCCCGAGCCGGGCCACCAGCAAGCCGATGGTCAGGCCGATCACCGCTCCGGTGAGAAGAGCCGCCAGCAACGCCGGGATCAGCGGCCACTCCTGCCGGGTCAGGCACACCCCGAGCACCCCGGCGCACGTCCCGCCCGCGAACCCCGCCGACAGGTCGATCTCGCCCAGCAGCAGCACGAAGACCAGGCCCATCGCGAGCACGGTCACACCTGCCGACTGGCCGATCAGGTTGGCGAAGTTGAACGAGTTGGTGAACTGCTCGGGACGCAGCGCGGAGAAGACCACGACCAACGCGATCAGGCCCAGCACCGCGGGCAGCGAGCCGACCTCACCACCCCTGAGCTTGGCCAGGTAGGCCCGGAAGATCCCGCCCAGCGAGTTGTCGGGCTCCGGGTCCGGTGCCGCGGCGATCGTCGGGTCATCGGTGTCGGTACTCATGCCAAACCTCCGTGGCGCAAGCGCCAGAATACGGAGGCGGTGGCATGCAAGGCCCGATCGCTCGCTCGCTTGCGCTCGCTCATGCCGCACCTCCCTCAGGGACGACGCCGGTGGTGATCGCCTGCACGACCCGTTCGCGCGTCGTGGAGGAGGCCTCGATCTGCCCGACCATGCCGCCCAGATACAGGACCGCGATGTCGTCCGCGACCTCGAAGACGTCGTTGAGGTTGTGGCTGATCAGCAGGACGCCGAGACCCCGGTCGGCCAGGCGCCGCACCAGTCGGAGCACCTGCTCGGTCTGCGCTACGCCGAGAGCCGCGGTCGGCTCGTCGAGGATGACCAGCTTCGAGTTCCACAGCACGGCGCGGGCGATCGCCACGGTCTGCCGCTGGCCACCGGAGAGGGAGGCCACCGGCGTACGCACCGATTTCAGCGTACGCACCGAGAGACCGTCCAGCGTCTCACGGGCACGCTGCTCCATGCTGTCCTCGTCGACCAGCCGGAGCCGTTTCATCTCCCGGCCGAGGAACATATTGTGGACCACGTCGAGGTTGTCGCACAGTGCGAGGTCCTGGTAGACCACCTCGATCCCGAGCGCGGCGGCGTCCTTGGGGTTGGTCACCTTCACCGGCTCTCCTTCGAAGAGGTAGTCACCGGCGTCGAAGAGATGGATCCCGGCCATCCCCTTGACCAGCGTGCTCTTGCCGGCACCGTTGTCACCGACGAGCGCGGTGACCCGGCCCGCCTGCACCGTGAGGTCCACTCCGCGCAGGACCTGCACGGCGCCGAAGGACTTCTCGACGCCGTGCAGCTCCAGCAGCGAACTCACTGAGGCACGCCGTTCTCGGTGCACAGGTCGGCGATCGCGCCGGCGCACACCTCGGCGGCGTCGGCCTGGCCGTCCTCGATGACCGTCTTGACGCTCTCCTTGGTGACCCAGACGGGCTCGGCGAGCACCGAGGGCACGTCCGTGCCGGCCTCGGTGTCCTCGACGCTGCCGGTGGCCAGCGCCTCGGCAGCCTCCTCGTCGCCCTCGATCAGCGCGATCGCCAGGTCCGCGGCGGCCTTGGCCTCGAGCGCGGTGTTCTTGTAGACGGTGCCGCACTGGAAGCCCTGCAGGATGTTCTGCAGGCCCTCGACCGAGGCGTCCTGGCCGGTCACCGGGATCTTGCCCTGGGCGTTGTTGGCCTTCAGCCGGGCGATGATGCCGCCGGCCATGGTGTCGTTGGCCGAGACCACGCCGTCGATCTTTCCGCCGTTGGCGGTGTACATCTGGTCGAAGACCTTGCCGGCCTTGGTGGCGTCCCACTCCCCCGACTGGTCGCCGACCAGCCTGTAGGTGCCGTCGGCGATCTTCGGCTCGAGCGCCTTCTCGTAGCCCGACTTGAACAGGGCCGCGTTGTTGTCGGTGGCCGCGCCGTTGACGTAGACGATGTTGCCGCCCTTCTTGCCCGCGGCGGTGATGCACTCGTCGAGGCCAGTGCCCATCAGCTCGCCGACCTTCACGTTGTCGAAGGAGACGTAGTAGGAGGCGCCGCCGTTGAGCGTCAGCCGGTCGTAGTCGATGCTCGTCACGCCCGCGTCGGCGGCCTTCTTCAGGCAGGCCGCGCCCGACTCGGAGTCGAGGTTGGTGATGATGATGACCTTGACGTTCTCGTTGATCATGCTGTCGCACAGCTGACCGAACTTGGCGGTGTCGCCCTGGGCGTTCTGGATCGTGGCCTCGAGGCCGGCGTCCGCGAACGCCTTCTCGAGGTTGGGCCGATCCTGGGACTCCCATCGGGGAGACGTGGTCGCGTCGGGGAGGATCACTCCGACGTCGGTGCCGCCCGAGTCTCCCGAGTCGCCACCGTCATCCGAGCCTCCACATGCCACGAGCGATGCGGTCGACAGGGTCGCCACCGCTGCGACCGCCATCAGGCGGCCGATCTTGTGCGTGTTCATCGTCGAACTCCTCAGTCCTGGGTGTGATCTAAGTCACGTCGGGGTGCAACCTATCTCCTTCAGCGGCGATATGAAGCGGTTCTGAGGAGATCTCGACGGCGGTTTGATAACGGCCGTATGCCTTCACGTCATCACTGCTCGTTACGGTGCGACGGCTCCCACCCGCCCACGTCGACTAGAACAGCGATCACGTGACCGCCATCTCGGATTTCCGCACGCCCACGAACAGCCGGGCCGACAGCGATCCCAACAGCCCCAAATCTGGGCACACCGTCGAGCACACCTCCGGACATGTCAGCGAGATCCACGGGCTGCGCGGCATCGCCCTGGCGCTCGTGGTCGCCTTCCATCTCTTCGGCAACGGCCGGGTCTCGGGCGGGATCGACGTCTTCCTGGTGATCTCCGGCTTCCTCGCCACCCGGTCACTGGTCGGCAGGGCCGAGCGCGGCCGGGTGCGACTGGGCGAGCACTACGGACGTACGTTCGCGCGGCTCGCCGCACCGGCGCTGATCGTGCTGGCGGCCACGGCCGCGCTGATGGTGGTCTTCATCCCGCAGACGCTGTGGACGCAGACGACCCGCGAGCTGTTCGCGGCGGCGACCTACACGCTCAACTGGGAGCTGATCGCCAGCCAGCTCGCCTATGGCGCCGCGGGACCGTCCTCGACGCCGGTGCAGCACTTCTGGTCGCTCGCGGTGCAGGGGCAGTTCTTCCTGCTGTGGCCGCTGGTGGTCGTCGGGCTGGCTCTGGTGCTGCGCGTCGTCGCGCGCGGCCGGCTGGGGCGGCTCAGCCTCGCCCGGGTGCTGTTCGTGCTGACCGCTGCCGCGTTCGCCCTCTCCTTCGCCTATGCGATCAAGGTCTCCGGAGCCGACCAGGCGGCTGCGTACTTCAACTCCATCACGCGCTTCTGGGAGATCGCCGCCGGTGCCCTGACCGCGCTCGCGCTGCGCCGCCTGAGCCTGCCCGAGAAGATCAAGCCGTACGCCGCCTGGACCGGCCTCGCCCTGGTCGTGACCTGCGGTTTCGTGATGGACGGCGCGGACCACTTCCCGGGACCGCTGGCCCTGTGGCCGGTCGCCGGGGCGCTGCTGGTGATGGTCGGCTCCACCCCGTCGCCACGTGGGCCGCGGCGCCTGCTGGAGACCCGCCCGCTGCGGTTCGTCGCCGACATCTCCTACGAGCTCTACCTGTGGCACTGGCCGCTGCTGATCGCGTGGCTCTACTACACCGGCGGGGAGCGGCTCACCGTCGCCTCGGCCGCGGGCGTGCTGGTCGTCTCGACGCTGCTCGCCTGGGCGACCAACCGCCTCGTCACCCGCCAGGTCCAGACGTACGTCATCAGGCCGGGCGGTCCGCGAGCCCTGGTCGCCACCCTGGCTGCTCTGGTGGTCGCCGTCGGCGCCGGGTGGAGCGGCCTGGTCGCGATCGAGCACTCCGAGGACAGGGCGATCGCGGCGGCGGCCCGGCTCGCCACCGCCGACCCGTTCACGACCGAGTGCCTCGGCGCGTCCGCGCTGGCGGTGAGCTCCACGGAGGGCTCGTGCCGCAACCCCGATCTTCAGGGCGAGCTGATCCCGGCGGTGGCCGCGATCGGCGCGGACGACGAGAACCGGGGCGAGTGCTGGTCCTTCGAGGAGCGTCCGGTGCGCTTCAGCGCCTGCCCCAACGGGGCGGTCGAGGGCTACCGCAAGCGGCTGCTGATGGTCGGCGACTCGCACGCCGTCGCCCCGGTCGGCGCCCTCGACCTGATCGGCGACCAGCGCAGCTGGCGCATCGACGTCGCCGCCCGTGCCGCCTGCCACTGGAACACCCGGCCGCTCGGCCGGAGCATCGCCGACAACCGCCCCGCCTGCGCGGAGTGGAACCGGCAGCTCGAGGCCTACCTGCGCGCTCCCGAGCAGCAGGACCTCGACGCGATCATCGTCACCCATTCGGCCCGCAAGACGACCCAGCCGCTGGGCGGCGAGACGCCGTACGAGTCGACGGTCAACGGTCTGGTCGAGGCCTGGAGCCACCGGCCCTCGAAGAAGGTCCCGGTGATCGCGCTCGTCGACAACCCGATGTTCGAGCCCGACAACGCCGCCTATCTGCGCACCACACTGGGCTGCATCCAGCGACACTCCCCCGAGACCGCCGGCGAGGCGTGCGGGCGGCCGCGCACCGACGTACTCGTTAAGGACCCGCACCGCGACGCGGTCGCCCGCGACCCCAACGCGCACCTGGTCGACCTGACCCACCTGTTCTGCGGGGAGGAGGTCTGCCCGGCGGTGATCGGCAACGTCATCGTCTACCGCGACGGCAACCACATCACCTCGCGCTACGCCCGCACCCTGGCGCCCTACCTCAGCCGGGAGCTCGCCCGGGTCGTCGACTAACGGGCGACGGCGAGCGCGTCGATCTCGACGAGCATCTCCTCGCGCGGCAGGCCGGTCATCACGGTCGTGCGACACGGGAGGATGCCGCCCTCGGCGACGCGTGAGCCGATGAACTCGCCGTAGGCATCGTTCATCGCGGCGAAGTCGTCCCGGGTGGTGAGGTAGACCCGGAGCATCAGCACGTCCTCGAAGCCCGCGCCGGCGGCGGCCAGGATCGCCTCCACGTTCTGCAGGGTGCGTACGGTCTGGGCCTTCACGTCGCCGGGGAACAGGTACTCGTTCGTGGCGGGGTCGACCGGGCCCTGGCCGGAGACCTGGATCAGGCCGCCGCGGACCACGCCCTGGGAGAAGGTGTGCGCGGGAGCCGGGGCCTGGTCGGTGGAGATGCGGGTGTCGGACATGGGATGGGTTTCCTCTCGGGGTGTTCTCATGAGCTCCGGCCGGCCCAGTCGGCGGAGATCGCTTCGGTGGCCGCGAGGAGCTGCGGCACCAGGGCTCGCACTCCGTCGCGGGGCAGGATGACGTCGGGCACGGAGACGGAGACCGCGGCGACGACGCGCCCGGCCTCGTCGCGTACGGGCGCCCCGACGCAGTTGATGAAGTCCTCGTGCTCGGCGGCGTCCTCGGCCCAGCCCTGCTCGCGGGTCCGGGCGAGCACCTCGTGGTAGCTGGCCGCGTCGGGGATGGTGCGGCTGGTGAACGGCCGGAAGTCGATGCCGGCGACCGCCGCCTCCTGCTCACCCGGAGGCAGCCCTGCGACCAGCACCTTGCCGACGGCAGTCGCGTGCAGCGCCGCGGGCAGACCCACCCGGGAGTACATCCGCACCGAGTGGGTGCTCTCCACCTTGGCGAGGTAGATGGCCGTGCCGTTCTCATAGGCAGCCAGGTGGACGGCCTGGCCGCCCGTCTCGGCCGCGAGGCGGGTCAGGTGGGGCTGGGCCACGTCGCGGATCGCGTGCTGGGAGAGCGCCGCGGTGCCGAGGGCGAACAGCCGGGAGCCGAGGTGGTAGCGCTGGCGGTCGTCGCGGCGTACGAAGCGGTCCGCCTCCAAGGTGTGCAGCAGCCGCATCGCGGTGGTCTTGTGCACGCCGAGACTGGCGGCCACCTGGTCGAGGGAGCGCTCGCCCTCACCGAGCTCGATGAGGATCTGCAGCGCGCGGGAGAGACTCTGGCTCATCGGGCCGCCTCACGGATCGCCGGGGAGTCGATGCCGGCGGCGCTCACCCGGGTCGCGGCCCAGTCGTCCTCGGAGCAGTCGAGCAGCCTGGCACGTACATCGGCGGCCGGAGGCCGCGCGTGGTCGCCGGTCGCGGCCAGCACCCCCGCCGCGACCAGGTGGCCCTGACGCAGCCGGCCGACCGGGCCGGTCCCGTCGACGAGCGCGGCGAGGTAGCCCGCCGCGAACCCGTCGCCCGCGCCGACCGGCTCCACGACGTCGACCCGGAGCGCCGGGACCTGCGTGGCACTTCCGTCCGCGTCGTACTCCCCGGCCGCGTGGGAGTCGGCCTTGATCACCAGCCGAGGACGCTCGCCCAGAAGGTCGCGGAGGTCCTGCGGACCATGCGCGCCGAGCGCTGCGCGTGCCTCGTCGGCCCCGAGCAGAACGATGTCGGCCGCGCGCAGCAGGTCGATCAGCGGCGCGGTGCTGCGCCCGGCCCACAGGGCCGGTCGCCAGTTGAGGTCGACGCTGAGCCGGAAGCCGAGCTCGTCGCGCAGCGCCAGCAGGCGGGTGACCAGCGTCGATCCCTCCTCGAGGATGCCGAGGGTGATCCCGGAGGTGTGCACCACCTCGGCCGAGGCCAGCGCCTCCATGACGCCGGGCCGGTCCAGCAGGGCGGCGTCCATCGCGGCCGCCGCGGATCCGGCTCGGTAGTAGTGCATGCGGCTGCCGCCGGGGGCGGGGTCCTTGACGTAGAGCCCGGTCGGGCGCTCGGGATCGCGCTCGGCCTCGACGATCACGCCGCGGCCGGTCAGGTCGTCGGTCACGACGTCGCCGAACGGGTCCTGACCGAGCCGGGACACCCAGGCGGTCCGCACCCCGAGGGCGGCCAGGGCGCCGGCCACGTTGGCCTCGGCGCCACCGACCGAACGGCGCAGGGTCGTCGCCACGGCGAGCGGCTGGTCGCCCTCCGGACGCAGGACGACCATCGCCTCCCCGAGACAGACCACTCGCACGTCTCCGCTACTGCCCACGGATGGAGCTCCTCCCCTGTTGGTTCATCGCCGAGCCGTTGACGCCCGGTGTGCCCGATGCTACAACTAACGAATCGAAATACGCAATCACCGTTGCATAATGTGCAACGAAGGAAGGACGGGCCATGGATCACCCGGCAGCCCACATCGACACAGCGGCCGTCGCGGCGCTGCGCGAGGAGCGGGTCGACTGGCGCCACAAGGCGATCCCGCCCGCGCTGTGGGGACGTACGGTCGCCGAGGTGCTCGAGGCAGCGCCGCGGCTCTCGCAGCTGCCCACGCCCGTGCTCTCCCTCTCCCGCGTCGCGATGACCCACAACCGTGACGTGCTGGCCGCCTGGTGCGCGGAGCGCGGCATCGCCCTGGCTCCGCACGGCAAGACCACGATGGCTCCGCAGCTGTGGGCCGAGCAGCTCGCCGCCGGCGCCTGGGCGATCACCGTGGCGAACCTCCCCCAGCTCGCCGTCGCCCGCGCCTTCGGCGTCTCCCGGGTGATCGTGGCCAACGCGATCGTCTCCCCGCTCACCCTGCGCTGGATCTCCGACCAGATCACCGAGGACGCGGGGCTGGAGGTGCTGGTGTGGGCCGACTCGCCACGGACGGTCGCCCTGATGCACGAGGCGCTCGCTGCCCATGCCGCCGAGGCCGGGCCACGGCGACCGCTCGGCGTCCTCGTCGAGCGCGGCGCCACGGGCGGTCGCACCGGTGCCCGTGACGAGGAGACCGCGGTCGCCGTGGCCGAGGCCGTCGCGGCCTCACCCCACCTGGAGCTCGCCGGAGTCACCGGCTACGAGGGCGCCCTGGCGCACACCACCGACGAGGCCGCGCTCGGCGTCGTCCATGCGTACGTCGACAGCCTGGTCTCCCTGCACCGGCGGATCTCCGGCCTGTTGCCCGCCGGTCGGGCGCCGGTGGTGAGCGCCGGCGGCAGCGCCTACTTCGAGCAGGTCGCCGACGCGCTCGCGCCGCTGGTGACCGACGCGGAGGCCCGCGTGGTGCTCCGCAGCGGCGCCTACATCACCCACGACGACGGCTTCTACCGCGGCATCTCCCCCTTGGGGAGCGCGCCCCGCACCACCGGTCCCGGCCTGCGCAGCGCCCTGCACGGCTGGGTGCGGATCAGCTCCCAGCCGGAGCCGGGGCTCGCGCTCTTCGACGCGGGCAAGCGCGACCTGCCCTTCGACGAGGGCATGCCCGAGGCGCAGCTGCTGCGGGCACGGACGACCGGCTCCCCCGCGACCCCGCTCTCGGGGGTCGCGGTGACCGCGCTCAACGACCAGCACGGCTTCCTCCGCTGGGACCCCGCCACCGAGGCGCCCGTCCTGATCGGCGACGAGCTCCGTCTCGGGCTCTCGCACCCGTGCACCGCCTTCGACAAGTGGGGCCTCATCCCGGTCCTCGACGACGCCGACGCCGACGACCCGGTCGTCGTCGACCTCGTGCGCACCTGGTTCTGAGAGGACCCGCCATGACCGACCTGCTCATCCGGGACGCGACCGTCATCGACGGCAGCGGCGCTCCGGCCTTCCACGCCCACGTCAGCATCGACGCGGGGCGGATCACCGGCATCCACACCGATGCTTCGGCACCGGTCGCGCGGCGCACCATCGACGCCGCCGGGCGGACGCTGACCCCGGGGTTCATCGACATGCACGCCCACTCGGACCTGCAGATCCTGGTGAACCCCGACCACACCGCCAAGGTGAGCCAGGGCGTCACCCTCGAGGTCGTCGGGCAGGACGGCCTCTCGTTCGCGCCCGCCGACCCGGCGACGCGCGCCCACCTGCGCCGGCAGATCGCGGGCTGGAACGGCGAGCCGGACGACTTCGACTTCGACTGGGACACCGTCGCCGGCTACCTGGACCGCCTCGACCGCGGGATCGCGTGCAACGCGGCGTACCTCGTCCCGCAGGGGACCCTGCGGCTGATGGTCGTCGGCCCGGACAACCGGCCGGCGACCGCCGCCGAGATCACCGAGATGGCCCGGCTGCTCCGGGTCGGTCTCGACGAGGGCGCGGTGGGGATGAGCAGCGGCCTGACCTACCCGCCGAGCATGTTCGCCGACGACGGGGAGCTGGCCACGCTGTGCCGGGTCGTCGCCGAGGCGGGCGGCTACTACAGCCCGCACCACCGGTCCTACGGGGCCGGTGCGCTGGAGGCGTACGCCGAGATGATCGAGGTCGCCCGGGCCTCCGGGTGCGCCCTCCACCTGACCCACGCGACGATGAACTTCGAGCCCAACCGTGGGCGCGCCGGGGACCTGATCGACATCATCGACGCGGGGCTGGCCGACGGGGTCGACATCACCCTCGACACCTACCCCTACCTCCCCGGCGCCACGACGCTCAGCGCCGTGCTGCCCAGCTGGTCCACCTCCGGCGGCCCCGACGCCCTGCTGGCGCGGATCGCGGATCCCGGGGACCGTGCCCGGATCGCGCACGAGCTCGACCATGTCGGCACCGACGGCTGCCACGGCTGCGTGACCGACTGGCGCACGATCCAGATCAGCGGCGTACGCAACCCGGAGCTGTCACGCCACGTCGGCCGGACCGTCGCCGAGATCGCCGAGGAGACCGGCCAGGTGGCCACGGACGTCTTCTTCGACCTGCTCGTCCGCGACCGGCTGGCCACGACGATCCTCCAGCACGTCGGTCACGAGGAGAACGTGCAGACGATCATGCGGCACCGCACGCACTGTGGCGGCAGCGACGCCATCCTCGTCGGCGATCGCCCGCATCCACGCGCGTGGGGCACCTTCCCCCGCTACCTCGCCCGCTACGTACGCGAGCTCGGCGTGCTCGACCTGGTCGGCTGCGTCCACCACCTGACCGGCCGTCCCGCGGCCAGGCTCAAGCTGCGCGAGCGCGGCCTGGTCCGGGAGGGGTACGCCGCCGACCTGGTGCTCCTCGACCCCGACACGGTCCAGGACACCGCCACGTTCGAGCAGCCGCGGCAGCAGGCGCACGGCATCGACTGGGTGCTGGTCAACGGCACCGCCGTCATCGAGGACGGCCACCGCACCGACGCACTGCCCGGACGGGCGCTGCGCCGCACCGACGAAGGGACCCGAGCCCGATGAGCAACACCGTGATCGAGACGCTACGGGCCGACCAGGCACTGGTCGTCGTACGCGCCTCCCGGCTCGACGACCCGGTCGCGCTCTGCCGCGCACTGGCCGCCGGAGGCATTCGGACCGTCGAGCTGACCTACACGACCCCGGGCCTCACCGACCTCCTCGCCCAGGTCAGCGCCCGGATCGACACCGACGACATCGTGGTCGGCGCCGGAACGGTGCTGAGCGCCGATCAGGCTCGCGCCGCGCTGGCGGCCGGCGCCCGGTTCCTGGTGACGCCGGGCCTGCCGCCGGAGGCGGCGGAGATCGTCGCCGAGGGTCACGCCGCGGGTGCGGCCGTCGTCCTCGGTGCCCTCACCCCGACCGAGGTCCTCACCGCGACCACGCTCGGCGCCGACGCGGTCAAGATCTTCCCGGCGCGGGCCGTCGGGCCGCGCTACTTCTCCGACCTGCGGGGACCGTTCCCCGAGGTCGCCCTGATCCCTTCCGGCGGAGTCGACGAAGACAACGCCGCGGAGTTCCTGCGGGCCGGCGCCATCGCCGTGACCGCTGGGACGTCGGTGGTCCAGCCCGCCGACGTCGACGAGGCCCGATGGGAGCAGATCACCACCAACGCCGCCCGGTTCCGTGCAGCTCTGCGCTGAGTCCATCCCCGATCCATCCCCCACCCCTGACCCGAGGGAGAACCAACCATGCATTGGCTCCAGACAAGCACCACCAGCCTGCTGCTGCTCTGCGCAGCGGCGATCGCCGTGCTCCTCTTCCTGATCATCAAGGTGAAGCTCGAACCCTTCATCGCCCTCTTCATCAGCGGCATCGGCCTCGCCGTCGCGGCCGGCCTGTCCGTCGAGGAGATGGTGGGCACCGCCCTCTCCTCGAAGGAGTCGCTCATCGAGACCGGCTTCGGGGGCGTGCTGGGCCACATCGCACTCATCATCGGTCTCGGCACCGTGCTCGGATCGCTGCTCGAGCGGTCCGGCGGCGCCGACGTCCTCGCCGCGAGGCTGATCGGGATCTTCGGCGAACGCGGCACCCCGGTCGCGATGGGCCTGGTCGGCCTGATCTTCGGCATCCCGGTCTTCTTCGACATCGGCATCTTCGTGCTCGCCCCGCTGGTCTACGTCGCCGCTCACCGCGGCGGCAAGTCGCTCGTCCTCTACGCCCTCCCGGTTCTCGCGGGCCTGTCGATGACGCATGCCTTCCTGCCTCCCCACCCCGGCCCCACGGCGCTGGGCGGCCTCCTCGGCGTCGACCTCGGCTGGCTGATCATCATGGGCCTGCTGTGCGGCCTGCCCGCGTTCGCCGCGGCCGGGATCCTCTTCCCCATGTGGGTCGCCCCGCGCGTCCAGGTCTCGGTGCCCGAGGAGTTCCTGGTCGCGGAGACCGAGGCGGAGCAGGACAAGACGCCCACCACCCCGGTCGCGCTGCCGCTCGTCCTCGGGGTCATCGCGGTGCCGCTGATCCTGATCCTCGGCGCGACCTTCGGCACGATGCTGCTCGAGCCGGGCAGGCTGCTCAACGTACTCACCTTCCTCGGCAACCCGGCGGTCGCGCTCACCATCGCCGTGCTCCTCGCCTTCTGGCTGCTCGGCATCCGGCGCGGGATGAGCATCGAGGAGATCTCGGAGTTCACCGGCGCCTCGCTGCGGCCGGTCGGCATGATCCTGCTCGTCGTCGGCGCCGGCGCCTTCTTCGGCGCGGTGATCTCCGCGACCGGCGTGGGCGCCGCGCTCGCCGAGGTGCTCTCCGACGCGGGCCTGCCGATCCTGCTGCTGGCCTACGTCATCTCCTGC
Source organism: Nocardioides sp. YJ-D4 (assembly GCF_054031495.1). Lineage (NCBI taxonomy): Bacteria > Bacillati > Actinomycetota > Actinomycetes > Propionibacteriales > Nocardioidaceae > Nocardioides > Nocardioides sp. YJ-D4. Next base: position 5,656,823 of record NZ_CM132932.1, on the reverse strand, counting down.
GCGCTCCGGATCGCCCAGGGCTCCGCGACCGTGGCGATCGTGACCACCGGCGGCATCATCGCGCCGACCCTCGGCACCGGCTACTCGCAGCCCGAGCTCGCGGTGATCGCGGTCGCGATCGCCGCCGGGTCGATCATCCTCAGCCACGTCAACGACGGTGGCTTCTGGATCGTCTCGCGCTACTTCAACCTCACCGTGAAGCAGACCCTGGCGACCTGGACGGTGCTGGAGACGGTGCTCTCGATCGTCGGGTTCGCGGCCGCGGCCGTGGCCTGGGCGATCGTCTGACCCCCAGGCCGAGCTGCTAGGCCGACGCCCACGCCTGCGCGAGCAGGTCGCGGGTGTCGGTCAGCAGCTGGGGCAGGGTCTTGGTGCGGCCGATGATCGGCATGAAGTTCTGGTCACCGACCCATCGGGGCACGATGTGCTGGTGCAGGTGGGCGGCGATGCCGGCGCCGCCCGCGGTGCCCTGGTTCATCCCGATGTTGAAGCCCTCGGCCTGCGAGACGCCGGCGAGGGTGCGTACGGCCTGCTTGGTCAGCACCGCCATCTCGGCGGCCTCCTCGTCGGTGGTCTCGACGTAGCCGGCGATGTGACGGTAGGGGCACACCATCATGTGGCCCGGGGCGTACGGATAGAGGTTGAGCACCACGAAGCAGGTCTCGCCGCGGTGGACGACCAGGCCCTCGGCGTCCTCAAGCGTCGGCACCCGGCAGAACGGGCACTCCGTCTCCGAGGGGTCGGTGGGCTTGTTCTCGCCGCGGATGTAGGCCATCCGGTAGGGCGTCCACAGCCGTTCCAGACCGTCGCCCTCGCCGATGCCGTCCTGGGTGAGTACGCCGTCCATCTCTGTCACGCGGCAAACACTACTTAACCCCTCACAGGCCACTTCAGGACAGGCTCAGTCGGACGCTTCCCCGCCCCGCAGCGCGTACGCCCCGGCGACGGCGGCGGCGAGCAGCACTACCAGGCAGGCCGCCGTGATCCCGGACAGCGCCTGCCAGGGGAACGTCAGCGGCGCCTCGGGCACGTCGCGTACGACCGCCTGCCGCATCAGCCAGCCGGTGAACCCGGTGACCGCGCCGCCGACCAGCAGAGCGCCGGCGCCGGTGAACACCGTCTCCCACAGCGCGGTCCGGCGCACCTGGGCAGAGGTGGCGCCGACGAGGCGGGCGGTGGCGGTCTGGCGGCGGCGCTGGCTCGCCCCGATCAGGACCGCGTTGACGGCCGCGATCGCGGCGTAGACCCCGGCCGGGCCGAGCATCACCCACAGCACGACCGTGTTCATCTCGCGCGCTTCGGCCGAGACCGCTTCGACCCACTCCTCGCCGGTGCTCACCTCGGCCCCGGTCTCCCGGATCGACCGTGCGGTCCCGGTGATGTCCGCGCCGGCGTCGGTGCGCACGAAGACCGTGCCGGTCTCGCGGGCGACCCTGTCGATGCGCGGCAGGTCGTCGGGCACGATGATGTCGCTCCACAGGTTCGGGGCGTCGGGGACGACGGCGACCAGGCGCACCTCGACGACCCGGCCGTCGATGCGCATCCGGCGGACCTGTCCGACCCGGCCGCCGAGGTCGGTGACGTATGAGGCGGTGACCGCCATCGCCCGGCCGCGCAGGTCGGTGAGACTCCCCTGCGTCGCCTGCAGACTGCGCGTCGCGGCAGCGCTGGAGACGTCGACGACCTCGACGTCCTCGGGACCGCCGCCGAACCCGACCTGCGCCGTGCGGCGTACGTCGCTCACCCCTACCCCGGGCACGTCCTGGATCCGCTCGGGGCGCTCCGCCTGCTCGACGACCAGCTCCGACCTGAGCGCGGCCCGGTCGGCGCCCTCGCTCCAGTCCGCGGTCGCACCGACCGCGAGCACCATCGAGCCGGCCACCGCCATGATCGCGACCACCGGCGCCGCCACCGCGGCGGTCATCCGGCTGCTGGTGCGGGCGAGGTCACGGGCCAGGTGCGCCGCCGGGTCTCGGTGCGCCACCGTGGCACCGGCGTACGCCGCGAGCTCGGTGTAGAGCAGGCCGCCCACCGCGTTGGCCCCGATCACGGCGACGATCGGCAGGAACATGCCCACGAGCAGGGCGAACAGCAGCGGCATCTCAGGAGCGAGCACGGCGGTCGCGACCAGTGCGCCGGCCGCGGTGAGCGCGACCAGCGCCTGGACCACCGTCGGCCGCCGTCGCTCGAGGACCGCGTCGCGGAGCGCCTCGACAGGCTGCGTACGTCCCGCCCGGGCGCCCGCGCGCCAGGCCCCGACCAGGGCGACCCCGACACCGCAGGAGGCGGCGATCGCCCATCCAGTGCCCTGGCTCGGCATCGCGAGCAGGACCGGGGTGACCCCGGCCTGGTGCAGGATGCGCAGCACCGGCACCGTCACTGCGGTGCCGAGCAGGCAGCCCGCGACCGTGCCGACGGCCGCGACCGCGAGCGCCTCCCCGAGCAGCAGGGTCCGCACCTGGCGCGGGGTGGCGCCGAGCAGACGGAGCAGGCCGAGCTCGCGGCGTCGGGTGGCCACCACGAACCCGAAGGTCGAGGAGACCACGAAGAGCGCCAGGAAGAGCGAGATCCCGGCCATGATGCCGAACAGCGACCCGAGGTCGTCGATCTGCGTCCGGGTCTGCGGGTCCAGCCCGTCGGTGGCGGTGCCGAGCGCTCCCAGCATGTTGGTGGCGAGGGTGATCAGGGCGATGCCACCGGCGAGGGCGACGGCGGCCCCGGCGTACGGAGGCCAGGACTGGCGCAGGCTCTTCAGGCTGTGCGCGGCCAGCGCGACCACGCTCATCGCACGGGCTCCAGCTCGGCCATGCGGGCCGCGATCCGGGCGGCGTCGCTGCGCTCCATCTGCCCGACGATCTGGCCGTCGGCGAGGAACAGCACGCTGTCGGCGTACGAGGCGGCGAGCGGGTCGTGGGTGACCATCACGACCGTCTGCGCCGGCCCGTGGGTCACCGGCGCGTCGACGAGGTCGCGCAGCAGCTCGAGCACGTCGCGTCCGGCGTGACGGTCCAGCGCACCGGTGGGCTCGTCGGCGAAGAGCACCGCCGGCCGGGCGTGCAGCGCACGCGCGATCGCGACGCGCTGCTGCTGCCCGCCGGAGAGCTCCGGGGGCCGCCGCCTGGCGAGCCCGTGCAGACCGACCTGCTCGAGCGCCCCGATCACCTGAGCGCGATCCGGGCGGCGCCCGGCGAGGCGGGTGGGCAGGGCGACGTTGTCGTACGCGGTGAGAGCGTCGAGCAGGTTGTACTGCTGGAACACGAAGCCCATCATCTGTCGGCGCAACTTCGTCAGCGTCGTCCGGTTCAGGCCGGCCAGAGCGGTGCCTGCGACCCGGACGCTGCCCCGGGTGGGCCGGTCGAGGCCGGCGGCGATCTGCATGAGCGTGGACTTGCCCGATCCCGACGGACCCATGATCGCGGTGAAGGTCCCAGACGCGAAGGCATGGCTCACTCCCCGCAGTGCGTCGACCTTGCCGGAGCGGGAGCGATAGGTGCGGGTGACGTCGTCGAGCACGACGGCGGGCGGGCCGGGCGGCCGGGGAGCGTGGACGGCGTCCGGGATGGTGGCGGTCATGGTTTCCAGCAAACGCCTCCTACGCGGCGCGCGCACGGGCGCAGACGCCACGACGAGGTAGCGCGTGCGCTACCCCGCCGCGGGGTCGTGAGTGCCTAGGCTCGAGGGTCATGAGACCTCCACCCGACGTCTGGGCCGCGCTGCGCTCCTCGCCCTGGCGGCTGCTCTCCTCCAGCTGGCCCTGGCGCGCCCTGGCCTACCTGGCCTCCGGAGCGCTGGTCGGTCTCGTCGTCGCCGTCCTGCTGTTCGTGCTGGTCGGCGTCGGACTGCTCACCCTGATCATCGTGGTCGGGGTGCTGGTGCTCGCCGGAATTCCGCTGCTGGCGGCGCTCGTCGCCGACGTGGAGCGCGTACGCCTCCGGCTGGTCCTGCCCGAGGCACGTCCGGGATCGGCCGAGCCTGCGCCGATCGCCTGGAGCGACCGGCTCCGGGCACTGCGCCGGCTGCGGATCTCCGGACCCGAGGTCGGCTACACCGTGCTGTTCGCCACGGTCATGTGGCTGGTCGACGCCGTCGCGCTCAACCTGATCATCACCATCCCGGGTGTGCTCGTGCTCGCCCCTGCCCTGGTCCGGATCGACGGTCCCGTCGCCTTCGGACCCTGGCAGCTCACCACGCCCACCGAGGCCTGGATCGCCGTGGCCCCGGGGCTGGTGCTGCTGATCGCCGGCCTGTACGCCGCCACCCTCCTCGCCGCCGCCCAGGCCAGCCTGGCGCGGCTCCTGCTCGAACCGGCCCAGGCCCGGCTGGCCGCGGCCGTCGCCGACCTGCGCCGATCCCGGGTCGACCTCGTCGACGCCTTCGAGACCGAGCGCAGCCGGATCGAGCGCGACCTGCACGACGGCGCGCAGCAGCGGCTGGTCGCGCTGACCATGACGCTCGGCCTGGCCGAGCTGGAGGTGCCCGAGGGTGCCGGGCTCGACCTCGTCCGGCAGGCCCACGCCCAGGCCGAGACGGCGCTGGCCGAGCTCCGTGCCACCGTCCGCGGGATCCATCCGCGGGTGCTGGTCGACCACGGGCTCACCGCTGCCGTCCGCGAGCTCGCCGACGCCGCCGGGCTGCCGGTCGCGGTCGACCTGCGGGTCGACGGCCGGTTGCCGGCACCGGTCGAGGCCGCGGCGTACTTCGTGGTCGCCGAGGCGCTCACCAACGCGGTCCGCCATGCCCGTGCCCGCTCCGCGCGCGTGCAGGGGCAGGTCACCGGTGACCGGCTGCAGGTCTGCGTACGCGATGATGGGGCCGGCGGCGCCACCGTGCGTCCCGGGGGCGGGCTCGCCGGCCTGGCCACCCGGCTGGCCGCCCTGGACGGGACGCTGGAGGTCACCAGCCCGACGGGCGGACCGACGGAAGTGAGGATGACGTGCCCGACCGTGCTCCCCTGAGGATCGTCCTGGCCGAGGACGCCGCGCTGCTGCGCGAGGGCCTCCTCGCCATCCTCGAGCGCGCCGGCCACGAGGTCATCGCCGCGGTCGGCGACGCCGACGCCCTGCTCGCCTTCACCGACCACACCCGACCCGACGTGGTGATCACCGACATCCGGATGCCGCCGACCCACACCGACGAGGGGCTGCGTGCCGCCGCCGAGCTCCGCCGACGGCACCCCGACCTGGCGGTCCTGGTGCTCTCGGCCTATGTCGCCGACGCCTACCTCGCCGAGCTCCTCGACACCACCGGTGGCGGCGGCATCGGCTACCTGCTCAAGGACCGGGTCGGCCATGTCCGCGACTTCCTCGACAGCCTGGACCGGGTGGCCGGCGGCGAGACCGTCGTCGACCCGCAGGTCGTACGCGGCCTCCTCAACCGGCACCAGCCGGACGGCCCGCTCGACGTGCTCTCGGAGCGCGAGCGCGAGGTCCTGGGCCTGATGGCCGAGGGGCGTACCAACGGCAGCATCGCCACCGCGCTCTTCGTCTCCGAGGCCGCCGTACGCAAGCACGTCGGCAACATCTTCGCCAAGCTCCGCCTCGACCCCACCACCGACCGACGCGTCTCGGCCGTCCTCGCCTACCTGCGCGAGGCCTAGACCGAGCAACCCCGGCACTCGCTTGGGTGACGGTCATAGAGTGGGAACACCCCACGACGTCGCGCGCAAGCGGCTCCATCGCCCTTGATCCAGCCTCACCCAGCGTGCCGAAGTGACCACTCCCGTCAGCGCCCGCACCTCTGCGTCGACGCCCGCGAGGCCCGGCGGCAGCGCCGCACGCTTCGCAGGCAGAGACTGGGCAGACACCGCGATCGTGCTCGTCGCTGCTCTGCTGGCGACAGCCGCGTGGCTGCCCTTCCTCGACCGGCCGCTGACCTCGGACGAGAGTGGATTCCTGATGCTCGCCGAGCAGTGGAGGCCGGGCCGTTCGCTGTACGGGGACTACTGGGTCGACCGGCCACCTCTGCTGCTGTGGCTGTTCACCATCGCAGGCCACTTCGGGCCTGCGGACGTGACGACCTCCGGGCTCGTCGCCCCCGGGCTCAAGCTGCTCGGCGCCGTGGCCAGCGGGATGTCGGTGGTCCTGGCCGGCGTCCTGGCGAGCCAGGTGTCCCCTGGCCATCGCTCAGCGCGGCTCACGGCAGTCGTGCTGGCGGCCGCACTGCTGTCGAGCCCGCTGCTCGGGATGTCAGCGGTCAACGGTGAGCTGCTCGCGGTGCCGTTCGTCCTGCTCGGTCTGGTGTGGGCGGTGACGGCGATGCGCAGGTCATGGGGTTGGCGTACGGCCGTGCTCGCCGCCGGGGCGGGGGCAGCCGGCATGGCGGCCGCGCTGGTGAAGCAGAACTTCATCGACGTCTTCGTGTTCACAGCCGTTCTCGTCGCGGTGTCCCACGGGCGGGTTCCCCGGTTGTGGGAACGGGCCGCCACGTTCGCGGGCGGCGCCGCGGTGCTGCTCGGCGCGGCCGTCCTCGGAGCCTGGGCCCGGGGGACGTCCGTGCCTGAGCTGTGGAGCGCGGTCGTGGTCTTCCGTATCGAGGCCGTGGCGACGATCGACGGCTCGGCATCGTCAGAGACCGTTGCCCGGGGCATGCTGCTCACGGCGGCGTCGCTGGGCAGCGGTGCCGCCGTGGTGCTCGTCATCGCGGTCGCCGCGGTCCTCACCCGCGGGGCGCCGCTGGCCAGGCCCGTGCTCGCCATGACCGCGTGGGAGCTGTTCGCGATCGCCGCGGGCGGGAGCTACTGGCTGCACTACCTGACCGGCATCGTTCCCGGCCTCGTGCTGTTGGTCGCCATCGCCCGGCCCGGTCCGCGGTCCGGTCCGGCACTGAGCTGCGCAGTGGCCTACTCGGCCGCGGCCGCCGTCGCGGTCTGGACGTCATGGGTTATCGCGCCACCGCAGGTCACACCGGAGAGCCGAGTCTCCTCCTACCTGCGCGAGCACGCGCGCCCCACCGACGGTGTCGTCGTCGGCTTCGGGCACCCCGAGATCATCGCTGCGAGCGGACTGGACAGCCCGTACGAGAATCTGTGGAGCCTCCCGGCGCGTGTCCGCGACCCACACCTGGCCCAGCTGCACGGCGTGATGGCCGGGCCCTCGGCGCCGCAGTGGGTCGTCACCACGGCGACAGTCTCGACACCTGGGGGCTCGACGGCGACCACGCGCAGCAGTATCTCCAGCGGCACTACGCCAAACGTGCCAGCTACGGCGACTGGCACGTCTGGCGGCGCCGCTGATGATCAGAAGGTGATCCCCCGGGCGGCGAACCGGTCGCGGACCAGGTCGGCGGCGGCCTGGCCGTCGCGAGCAGCCGCTGCGGCGTACGTCTCGGCTGCGGCGGCCTGGAAGCTGGTGTCCGGGGCGTAGGAGAACTGGGAGTAGATCAGCGTGGTGTCCCAGTCGCGGGTCGAGAGGCCGAGTGCCTCGTAGCCCTCGCGGATCTCCCACAGCGCCTGGCTCCAGATCTGGCCGTCGTAGTGGACCTGGTTGCGGCGGTCCTCGAGGGTCAGGTCGAGGTGGAAGCTGCGGATGCAGTGCGGGGCGTCGGTGTAGGAGGTCGCGTCCCAGTCCATCGGGCAGGAGGGGTCGGCGGCGACCGGCCAGCCGAACTCCGAGGCGGCGTCGAGCCCGACGGTCACGGCGAGGTAGTCGCCGAACGACTCCCCGATCGCGCCGGCGTCCAGGCTGCTGCCGTAGCCGGGCACCTGGCTGGCGTGGACGGCGTGGCCGTACTCGTGGACGATCACCTCGGCGTCCTCGGCGTCGTCGACGCCGCCCTTGCCCAGCCGGATCCGGTAGGGCTTGTCGGTCTGGTAGGAGTTGTCGCCGCCGTACTGGTTGATCTTGACCGAGAACGGCTGGTTCAGGACGCCCGGGAGCGTCTCGCCGAAGCCGAGGGTGTGCAGATAGGTCTGCGCCCGGGTGACCCAGAAGTAGCCCATGACCTGCTCGAACTGGTCCTGGTGGCGGTCGTAGGAGTAGCTGTTGGTCGTGGAGTACGCAGGCGTGCCGGTGCTCGACTCGACGACGGCGTAGTCGCCGCGGAGGTAGCCCGAGCCGTCCAGGTGGGTGAGCGGCACCTCGGCGTAGGCGCTGTCCGGGACGGCGCTCGCGGCGTCCTTCTGGTCGGTCAGGTTCTGGTCGTTGCTCGACTGGACCGGGTTCACCATGAACACGCGGGCGGTGCCCTCGGAGGAGCCGCTGCCCGGGGCCGCGGTCACCGGGCTCAGCGGGACGGCGAACCCGGCGGTGGCCGCCAGTCCGGCGGTGACGGCGATCGAGAGTCTGCGCATGTGGGGCATGGTCTTCTCCTGGAATGAACGGCCGTGCGGCCGGGTGATACCGGGAGGCTATACCGCGAGGATGTCCTTGGACAGGAGTTCTTCCAGAGGAAGGTCGGGATCGAGCTCGATCCCGAAGCCGCGGGCATGGCCGTCGATGACGAACCAGATGGACCGAGCAGTGAGCCGCTCCAGCGTCTCGGCAGGCAGCCGGTCGCCGGTGCGGGTCAGCCAACGGCGTACGGCCCCGAAGACCGCGCCGACCAGACCGTAGATCAGCGGGTCGAGGGCCTCGGCCTCCTCCTCGGTGGGCGTACCCCCGAGGGCGAGGACGGCGGTGCCGACGATCGCCGAGATCCGGCCGGCGAGCTGCTCCATGCCCTGCTGGAACGGGCCCTCGTCGTCGCCGCCTTCGATGTCGTGGTCGGCAGCGAGGTGGAGGGCGGGATGCGCCCGCGCCCAGTGGATGTAGGTGCCGATGATCCGCTCGATGATCTGCGGGACCGTGCCGTCGAGGGTGATCCCTGGCAGCAGATCGGACCAGAGCCCGTCGAGGATCGCCTGCTGGACGGCTCGGTCGAGGTCGGCGCGGTCCTCGAAGTGGCGGTAGATGACCGTGCGGGACAGCCCGGCGCGCACCGCGATCTGCTGCACCTGCACGTCGGCGCCGGGCTCACCGGCCTCGATCACCGCGATCGCGGCGTCGATGATCTGCTGGCGGCGCTGCTCGTTGTGCTTGCTCCACCGATCCTGCCGACCATCGCGCTTCTCCCCGGCCACCCGCTTCTCCCCCTGATCCCGTGACGTTTGTCGAGAGCGTTTTCAGCGCTCCTTGCGACGCCCAAGAGAGTATCGGGGTTTCCGCGACTTCGCGGCGATGCCCCGCATCTCCTCGACATCGGTGATCTTCACCCGCGGCCGGCCGGACTCGGCGCCACGTCGCTTCTCCTCGCGGTCGATCGCCTGCCAGCCGGCCAGGTCGACCATGCCGGGCTGGCGGCTGCGTACGACCGCGGTGATCTCGCCGGCGTCACCGACCGGAGCCGGGATGCGGTCCGTGTCGAGGTCGTCGAGCAGCTGCTCGACCGTCTCCTCGGCGTCGGACTTGTTGGTGCCGATGAAGCCGTTGGGACCACGCTTGACCCAGCCCGCGACATAGACGCCCGGGAGAACCCGGCCGCGCTCGTTGGGGACGGTGCCGGTCGCGGCGTCGTAGGGGAGGTCGGCCACGGGCAGCCCCTTGTAGCCGACCGCGCGCAGCAGCATCCCGGTCTCGAGGACCTCGGTCTCGCCGGTCGCAACCGCCCGGACGACGCCGTTCTCGTCGCGCTCGAGGCGGTTGCGGCCGACCTCGACCCCGGTGACCCGGCCCTCACCCAGCACGCGCACCGGCGAGCTGAGGAAGCGAAGCACGATCGTACGCAGCTCCGGACGCACCTCGCGGCCGGCGAGCTCACGCAGCAGCCGGGTGGTGGTGTCGCCGCCGGCGAGCGCCTCCTCGATCGGCAGGTCCCCCGTATCGACGATGACGTTGATCCCGGTGTGCCCCATCAACCCGACCAGCTCGGGCACGGTGAAGGCCGCCTCCCCGGGCCCCCTGCGCCCGAGGACGACGACCTCCCTCACCGCGCTGTCGCGCAGCACCGCCAGCGGTCCCTCGGCGACGTCGGTCCGGGCCAGCCGCTCGGGGTCCTCGGCAAGGATCCGGGCGCAGTCGAGCGCCACGTTGCCGTTGCCGACCAGGACGACCCGTCGCGACGGGAGGGACTCCACATCGAGGTGGACGGGCAGGTCCTGCTTGTCCGGGTGGCCGTTGTACCAGCCGACGAAGTCGGTCGCACTCAACGAGCCGGGAAGGTCGTCGCCGTCGATCCCGAGGGCGCGGTCGCTCGCCGCGCCCACGGTGTAGACGACCGCGTGGTAGCGAGCGGTCAGCTCGGCGTGGGAGACGTCCTTGCCGACCTCGACGCCCAGGAAGTAGCGGAACCCGGGCTGCGACTCGATCTGCGCGAAGAGCTTCTCGACCTGCTTGGTGTTCTGGTGGTCGGGCGCGACACCGGCCCGGACCAGGCCGTACGGCGTCGGCAGCCGGTCGAAGACGTCGACGGAGATCTCGGGGTGCTTGAGCAGCTCGTCGGCGGCGTACATCCCCGCCGGTCCGGCGCCGACCACCGCGACCCGGAACGGTCCGGTGCGGGTCAGCCGGCGCTGGGGGTGGACCAGGGCGAGCGGGGTGCGGTCCTTGTGCGGGAAGACCTCGAAGTACTCCGCGTTGATCGCCAGGAATGGCGTCTGCGCGGCCGTCAGGGTCGTGTGCGGGACGATCGCGTCGGCCGGGCAGGCCGTGACGCAGGCTCCGCAGTCGACGCAGCTCTTGGCATCGACGTAGAGCATCTCGGCCTCGCCGAAGCCGGGCTCGCCCGGGGCGGGGTGGATGCAGTTGACCGGGCAGGCGACCACGCACGAGGCGTCCGCACAGCACGACTGAGTGACGACATGAGGCACTTTGGGACTACCGTTCTAGGGCGTCGGGCTCAGGGGATCAGTAGGACGCCGCGCGCGGCTCGGCGCGGAAGCGCGAGGCGCGGCCGTCGATGCCGGTCATCCTCCACAGCAGCTTGGCCGGGCCCTTGCGGATGCCGAGGTTGTCGGCCAGGAGGCGTACGTCACCGAAGAGGTCACGCAGCAGCTTCTCGGACTCCTCGGAGTTCCACCAGATCTCGCGGGCGACCTCGTCCGGGATGCCCATGTCGTGGCGGGCCTGCTTGCTCGGGACCATGATCACGTCGCAGAGCAGGCGCATGATGATCGGGAACAGGTAGGCCAGCAGGGTCTTCTTCACCCGGCCGAGCTCGGGCACGTGCTGCTCGAGGTACTGGTGGGCGAAGCCGATGTGGCGCGCCTCCTCGGCGATGTGGATCTGCATCACGCGGTTGGCCACGGGGTGGCTGCCGCCGGCGCGCATCGCGCCCTTCTGCAGGTGGTCGATCGGCTCCTCACCGGCGAGGATGCCGGTGAAGAACGCCTCCGGGAACCAGGCACCCGCCGAGGCCAGGAGCGGCACCAGCACCTTGTAGTAGGTCGGCGCACCCGCCACGTCCGGGTTCACCCGGTTGACGAGCTCCTGGAACATCTGGGTGTGGTGGGTCTCCTCGGTCACCTCGTGAGTCGCGTAGCGGAACTCCGGGTTGTTGTTCTTCGACCAGACCAGGTGGTTCATGACGCCGCCGATGAGCAGCTGCTCGAACTGCAGGCCGACCTTGGCGACCTGGGCCCAGCGGTACATCCCGATCTCGATCTGGCGCTCCTTGGACAGCGCCTTGTACCACGGGTGGGCACCGATCTCGTCGGCGTCGTTGAGGATCCAGCGCTCGTCGCCCGGCAGCACCGCGAGCTCGTCGGAGTCCCAGTCGATGTCCTTGAACGGGTCGAAGTGCACCTCCACCGAGGCCTCGGACAGCGTACGAAGCGTGTCGAGGTAGGCCTGCTTGCCCTGGCGGACGTATCCAGTGGACTTCTCATCCTGAACGGCGGTCATGACGATCGCTCCTTCACCGTTGAGTTCTACGTTGAGCTGCTAACGACGTGACCCACGTTACCCGGACACGCGTCCCGATAACAAGAGTACGCGCGACTTCGTGTCACGTTTATCTTTCCGCCGCTCAGCGGCCCGCCCGAAATGCCGCGAGGGCGGCGCGTGACATGTCACGCACCGCCCTCGAGAGGTCTCGGGTCAGACTTGCTCGTGCGACTCCACAGCGGCGACGATCCGCTCGATCGCCTCGTCGACCGGGATGCCGTTCTCCTGGTGGCCGTCGCGGTAGCGGAAGCTGACCGCGCCCTTCTCGACGTCCTCGCCACCCGCGATCAGCATGAACGGGATCTTCTGGAGCTGGGCGTTGCGGATCTTCTTCTGGAAGCGGTCGTCGGACTCGTCGACCTCGACCCGGATGCCCTTGGCCTTCAGCTTGGCGGCGACCTCGTAGAGGTAGTCGTCGAACGCGTCGGCGACCGGGATCCCGACGACCTGGACCGGGGCGAGCCACGGCGGCATGGCGCCGGCGTAGTGCTCGACCAGCACACCCAGGAACCGCTCGATCGAACCGAACTTGGCCGAGTGGATCATCACCGGCTGCTGGCGGGTGCCGTCGGCGGCCTGGTACTCCAGGTTGAACCGGTCCGCGGCGGGCTGGTTGAAGTCGTACTGCACCGTGCCCATCTGCCAGGTCCGGCCGATCGCGTCCTTGGCCTGGACGGAGATCTTCGGCCCGTAGAACGCCGCACCGCCCGGGTCGGGCACGAGGTCGAGACCGGTCTCGGACGCCACGTCCTCGAGGATCTTGGTGGCCTCGGCCCAGTCCTCGTCGCTGCCGACGAACTTGTCCTTGTTGGAGTCGTCGCGGGTCGACATCTCCAGGTAGAAGTCGTCGAGACCGAAGTCCTTGAGCACGGTCAGCATGAAGTCGAGCAGGTGCTTGACCTCGGCCGGCGCCTGCTCCTTGGTGCAGTAGGAGTGGGAGTCGTCTTGGGCGAAGCCACGCACGCGGGTGAGCCCGTGGATGACGCCCGACTTCTCGTTGCGGTAGACCGACCCGAACTCGAACAGCCGCAGCGGCAGCTCACGGTAGGAGCGCCCGCGCGAACGGAAGATCAGGTTGTGCATCGGGCAGTTCATCGCCTTGAGGCGGTAGTCCTGGCCGTCCACGTCCAGCGCCGGGAACATGCCGTCGCCGTAGTAGGGCAGATGGCCCGAGGTGTGGAAGAGCTGCTCACGGGCGATGTGCGGGGTGCCGACGTACTCGAAGCCGTGCTCGATGTGCTTGGCGCGTACGTAGTCCTCCATCTCCCGCTTGATGATCCCGCCCTTGGGGTGGAAGACCGGGAGGCCGGAGCCGATCTCGTCGGGGAAGGAGAACAGGTCGAGCTCGCGGCCGAGCTTGCGGTGATCGCGGCGCTCGGCCTCCTCGATCCTGGCCAGGTGGGCGTCGAGCGCCTCCTTGGACTCCCAGGCGGTGCCGTAGATGCGCTGGAGCTGCTTGTTCTTCTCGTCGCCGCGCCAGTACGCCGCGGCGCTGCGCATCAGCTTGAAGGCCGGGATCCGCTTGGTGGTCGGCAGGTGCGGACCGCGGCACAGGTCCTTCCACGCGATCTCGCCGTTGCGGTCGAGGTTGTCGTAGATCGTCAGCTCGCCGCCGCCGACCTCCGCGCTGGCACCTTCGGCGGCGTCGGCAGCCGAGCCCTTGAGGCCGATCAGCTCGAGCTTGTAGGGCTCGTCGGCCAGCTCGACGCGGGCGTCGTCGTCGGTGGTGACCCGGCGGGAGAACTTCTGGTTGGCCTTGATGATCTTCTTCATCCGGGACTCGATCTTGACCAGGTCCTCCGGGTGGAACGGGGTCTCGACGTCGAAGTCGTAGTAGAAGCCGTCGGTGATCGGCGGTCCGATGCCGAGCTTGGCCTCCGGGAAGAGCTCCTGCACCGCCTGCGCCATCACGTGCGCGGTCGAGTGGCGCAGGATGTCGTGGCCGTCCTTGGAGTCGATCAGGACACCCTCGACGGCGTCGCCGTCGACCAGCTCGTAGGCGAGGTCCTTCAGGTCCTGCCCGACCCTGGCCGCGATCACGTCGGGGTTGTCCGCGAAGAGCTCCCACGCCTTCGTGCCCGTAGTGACCGCCCGTTCCTCGCGCCCGTCGGGGGTGAGTACGGCGATCTTGATCTCGGACACGGTTTCTCCTGGCATCGTTCGGGTGGGCTCTGGCCACACCGATCGTATCCAGACCGCGGCGCACACCGTGCATCAAGCACCGCTCGGCACCACCCAGACCGACTCACTCATAACGCCAGACGCTGTGCTTGTCATTGACGAAGATCGCGCCGTCCCCGGCGGCCACCTCGACATCCTGGCCGGGGTCGTCTTCCGTCGCCAGGGACTCGACGTCATCCAGCGTGACCGTCCACTCCGGCTCGTCACCGCCCCACTCCTGGTACCCGATCGTCGCGCCTTCGACGGTGTAGACGCCCTCGTCGAGGGTCTGCGCGACATGCGTATAGCCGTCCTCGGCCAAGGTGCCGTCGGCGGCGTAGAGGCGACCGCTCGACCTTTGCAGCGTCATCTCCTCCCCGCGGACCTGGACAACCTCGAATGCCATCCACCCGAAGCCGCCTTCGACGATCCCGAGGCTCCCCGCCTCGCCCTCCCTGCCAAAGATCGGGAAGGGCGGCTTCGGGCCGACCGACTCGCCCGTGGTCTCGTCGTAGGAGTACGGCTGCGAGACCGCGTACCTGTTGCCGGCGACGCTCCTCACGTCGCCGGGGGTGTCCTCGGTCCACAGGCTCTTGCCCGTCTTCGGGTCGAAGGCGAACAGGCTGCCGGACGCGACCAGAACGAAGTCGTCGTTGGCGTGAACCCCAAGCAGATAGTCCTCCGCCAGACCATCGGCGTGACCGGCGGGCAGCTCGGTGCTCCACTCCTGCTTGTCGCTCTCCTCGGCGTAGCGGGTCAGTTGGTCGCCGTCGAGGGCGTAGGTCGCGTCGTCGGTGTAGGCGAAGTCCTGCCCGGTGATGCTCCAGTCCTCGTCCTTGGTCTCGGGATCGAGCTTCGTCAGCTTGTCCCCGGCGCGGATCACATGGTCGCCGTCTTCGGCGATCTCGTAGAGGCTGACCTCCGGATCGGTGTTCTCCCAGACGACCTCGCCGTCATAGTCGAACACGACGTCGCCGCTGTCGGTGTCGCTGCCCGCGCTCGAGGCTGTGGCGACGTACCAGCTCGCCTGGATCAGCTCTAGGTCGTCGTAGTAGGTGACGTAGTTGTAGGGGTGCCTCTCATCGCGCCAGAGCTCCTTGCCGCCCTCGTCCAGGGCAACCAGCCCGGACTCCTCGCCACCCAGCTTGACCAGAGTGAGCCCCGGTCCGGGGTAGACGTACGAGACCTCCTTGTCGGACTCCCATGACCACTTCTGGCTCGGCTCGGTCGTCACCGGCCCCGCGGTCGGTTCCTCGACGTCGTCGCGCAGGAGCAGGAATGCGGTGGTGCCGATGCCGGCGACGAGAAGCAGCGTCACGCCGACGGCGAGACCGATCCACAGTCCTGTCCGCTTTCTGGGACCCGGCGCGGAGAAACCCGGCGGCGGAGCTCCTGGTGCCGCCCATGGGGCAGGCGGGGCCGGTGGCGGGGTCCAGCCAGCAGCCTGGGGCGGCGGCGGGGGCGGCGGAGTCCACGAACCAGGCACGAGAGTCGGTTCGTCGTGGATGCCCGGCGCCGACGGGCTGAATCGCGGAGTCCCGCAGGTGGGACAGATGGTCGCGCCAGCAGCAAGATGCGAACCACAGCGCGGGCAGGCCGGTTCGGGAGTCTGGGACATGGTTTCATCATGAATCAGACGAGTACGTGTCTTTACTCCTGAAACGCGCGATTCGCTCGCGAATCCATTGGTCTGATTCCGATCCCGACCGAACAGCGCGGTAACAGCACGCCTGTTTCCCCATGCGGGGACGGCATCGTCATCATCTTTCGCTCATGTTCTTCGAGTCGATGGAGCCGGCGGAGCCTTCGGGGCGAGCCCGACGGGCGGGGGTGGGCCTCGTCGTGACCGGGCCGGCGCTGCTCCTTCTCGTGTGCCAGTCAAGCGCCGTGCCCGGACACCGTGCGTGCGCGCGGTGGCGACGAGGCGGCCCAGTTCATCGGTCAGGGCAAGGTGACCGCGACACCGCTCTTCATGGCATCGGTGGCCACGACCGTACGCGCCGGCGAGTTCCGTCAGCCGATCATCCCGGCTGGCACCCAGCAGGTGTCGGCGCCGCGGCCGATCACCCCGCTGACCGCCGGCTGGCTCCGCGACCTGCTGCGCACCACCGCCACCAGGGGCACCGCCGCGGCGCGCCTGGGCGACCTGCCCGGGTCGGCGCGAAGGCAGGCACCGCCGAGGAGTCCGACCACACCAACGGCTGGCTCACGGCGTACGACGACCGGGTCGCCGTGGCCGCCCTGGTCACCGGCGGCGCTTCCGGGGCGGACACTGCCGGAGTCATCGTGCGTAGCCTGCTGACCGCCCGGTGAAGCGGGCTGGCATACCCCGATAGGCTCTGCATTCGATCATCCATCGCTTCTGAAAGAGCTCGTGACCCCCACCACCGGCCCCAAGTCCCGTCTCATCGACCCGTCTCGCCGGGTCCTCCGGCTCCAGCGACGTACGTCGATGGCGACCGTCCTGATCACCTTGGGCCTCGGCGCCCTGGCGATGCTGTTCCCAGCCACCGTCGTGGCGCAGCACGCGGCCGACCGGTGGAACAGCGGGCAGTGGGCGGAGGTGAGCGTGGTGGAGCGGTGCGAGTTCGACGGCGGCACCGGCGAGATCACCTCCTGCCGCGGCCAGTGGCGCGTCGACGGCGAGCGGGTCACCGGAAGCATCCACGGCACCCTGCGCGACATCGGGCGCGACCCCGACCCGTCGAAGGCGACCTTCCGGATGTGGGTGGTCGACTCCGACGCCTACGGAGAGCATGCGATCAACCCGTGGCCGGCCCGCATCGTCGGGATGGGCCGGGAGCCTGTGCTCTGGGGCGGGATCGCGCTCACGGTGCTCGGACTGATGGTGCTGCCGAGGCGGCGGGCGTGGCTGCGTACGCCTGGCGAGGAGACGCTCACCGAGGACCTCGGCATCCGGCTGAGCACCCACCCCGCGCACGGACGGGCGTGGCTGGCGCCGGTCGGGCTGGTCCTCGGCCCGGCGCTCATCGCGTTCGGGGCCTGGGTCGCCACTCGGCCGAATCTGCCGATGGTGCTCGTGCTGGCCGGGGGTCTGGTTGCGCTCGCCGGGCTGATCCTCGGGTTCCGGCTGGCCTGGCTCGGGCTGCAGCGCCCGGTCGCGGTCGACCTCGGGCTCTATGAAGGCGGCCTGGTCCTCGAATATGCCCGCCATACCGACGTCATCCTCTGGGAGGACGTGACCAGCATCGACACTGGTGTCGTCGACGAGCGCAAGGCCAACCCGCGCATCGACGTCACGCTGCACCTGGTCACCGGCGCCGCGCTTCGGCTGCCGCGCGTCGACCACCAGCACTCGTTCACCGCTCACCTGCACCGGATCTCGTCCGCCGGATCGCTGCCGACTGGTTGAGACCGGGTGGGGGCGGGGTGAGGTAGCGTCGGCGTCGATGAGCCAGATGCGCGCAACCGTGGTCCACAAGGGCGAGCTCTCCGTGCGGTCGGTCCCGCGTCCCGAGCCCGGGCCGGGACAGCTGCTGATCAAGGTGCTGCGCGCCGGGATCTGCGGCTCCGATCTGCATGTCCGAGAGCACGCCGACGAGCTCAACGAGGTGGTCACCGAGATCGGCTACACCACCGCGATGACGCCGGATCAGGAGATCGTGCTGGGCCATGAGCTTCTCGGTGAGGTGGTGGCCTACGGCCCGGAGACCCGCGGCCGCTGGGAGCCGGGCACGTCGGTGACGGCGCTGCCGGTGCTGCGTACGGATGGAGCGGTCCACATGGTCGGCTTCGACGTCGACTCCCCCGGCGGGTTCGCGGAGTACTGCGTCGTCCAGGAGGCCTTCACCTTCCCGGTGCCCGACGGCGTCTCGCCCGACCAGGCCGTGTTCACCGAGCCGCTGGCGGTCGCCTTCCATGCCGTACGCCGCGGCGCGGTCTCGGCACGGCGTCCGGCCGTCGTCATCGGCTGCGGTCCGATCGGGCTGGCCGTCATCCTCATGCTCAAGGCACAGGGGGTGAAGACGGTGGTCGCCTCCGACCTCTCCCCCGCGCGGCGCGCCCTCGCGGTGAAGTGCGGTGCCGACGTGGTCGTCGACCCGCGCGAGTCCTCGCCGTGGGACGCCTACAAGCAGCGCGGGCCGGTCAGCTCGCTGACCGACTACCTGGGCTTCGGGATCGACGCGATGCAGGTCGTACGCCGCATCCCGCTGCTCCCCTGGGAGACGGTGCTGCTCAATGCCGACCGCCTCGGCCAGTCGCCGACCGGTCCGGTCGTCTTCGAGTGCGTCGGGGTGCCGGGGATGCTCGAGCAGATCATGACCGCGGCGCCGCTGCACACGCGCGTCGTGGTCGTCGGGGTGTGCATGGAGCCGGACACGATCCGGCCCGCGATCGCGATCCACAAGGAGATCGACCTGCGGTTTGTCTTCGGCTACGACCCCGCGGAGTTCGCGCGCACGCTGGAGCTGATCGCCGGCGGTAAGGTCGACCCCTCGCCGCTGCACACCGGCACCGTCGGCCTCGACGGCGTCGCCCAGGCCTTCTCGGACCTGGCCGACCCGGAGACGCACGCGAAGATCCTCGTCGATCCGTGGACGTGACCCGAGACACGGCACCGGCGATTCTGGTGGACGGATCACCTACCGGTAGTATCTGATCCATCAGCGGCCCGTTCCGGTCTTGCCCCCGGCCGCTCTCGGTATCAACTCATTATGGCGAGACACATCGCTTGAAAAGTTGACTCCTTGTCTCAGCAGTCCTTCAGCGCGCTCGGCGTGCCCGCAGACCTCACCGCCGTCCTCGATCACCACGGCATCACCACCCCCACCCCGATCCAGGCCGCGACCCTGCCGGACTCCCTCGCCGGGCGCGACGTGCTCGGTCGTGGGCGGACCGGGTCGGGCAAGACGTACGCCTTCCTGCTTCCGCTCGTCGCCCGCCTCGCGGGTGGCGCCAGGGCGAAGTCCGGCAAGCCGCGGGCGCTCGTGCTCGCCCCGACCCGTGAGCTGGTCCGCCAGATCGAGGAGTCGCTGCGGCCGCTCGCCGCGGAGGCCGGCCTGAGCGTGCAGACCGTCTTCGGTGGTGTCGGGCAGAACCCGCAGGTCATCGGCCTGCGCAAGGGTGCCGACGTGGTCCTCGCCTGCCCCGGCCGGCTCGAGGACCTAATCGCACAGCGTCACGCCGACCTGTCCTCGATCGAGGTCACCGTCCTGGACGAGGCCGACCACATGGCCGACCTCGGCTTCCTGCCCGCCGTGCGGCGCCTGCTGACCATGACGCCGAAGGGCAGCCAGCGCCTCCTGTTCAGCGCCACGCTCGACAAGGGCGTCAACGTGCTGGTCAAGCAGTTCCTCCAGCAGCCGGTCGTCCACGAGGCCGACTCCGCGCAGTCGCCGGTGGCCGAGATGGAGCACCACGTGCTCCACCTCTCCGCCCGCGAGCACCGCATCCCGGTGCTCGCCGACCTGGCCGCAGCTCCGGGCCGCACCGTAGTCTTCACCCGCACCAAGCACGGCGCCAAGGGCGTCGCCCGCCAGCTCGGCCGCGCCGGCATCCCGGCCGTCGAGCTCCACGGCGACCTCTCCCAGAACGCCCGGGTGCGCAACCTGGAGGCCTTCCACTCCGGCCGGGCGACCACTCTGGTGGCCACCGACATCGCGGCCCGCGGCATCCACGTCGACGACGTCACCCTGGTCGTCCACGCCGACCCGCCCGCCGAGCACAAGGCCTACCTGCACCGCTCCGGCCGTACGGCCCGCGCCGGTGCCTCCGGCACCGTGGTCACACTGATGCTGCCCGACCAGGTCAAGGACGTCCGTACCCTCACCCGTGCCGCCGGGATCAAGCCGACCACCACCCGTCTCGACGGGCCCTCGCACCCGATCCTGGTCGAGCTGGCTCCCGGCGAGCGCACCCGGCCCGGCCCGTTCGTGCCGGTCGTCGCCCAGCCCCCGCGCCGCCCCGCCGGCGAGGGCACCGGCAACCGGAAGAGCCGGCCCGGCTCGCGCGCCCGCAAGCGTCAGCGGGCTGCTGGCTCGCGCTGAAAACGGGTAGTCCGGTAGCGAACTGCCTATTACCGGCCAGTATTTGGGCAGTTCGCTCCCGGACTACCCCGCCAGCCACCTGCCGGACTCAGTCTCGAGACTGAGGACGGCGCCCGACCCTGGAACTAGGGTTGGCCGGGTGACTGTGCACGACGACGGCTCCTCCGGCCGGCTGGCGACCTTCTTCGCGACCGACGACGACTGGGAGCGGGAAGGCTCGATCACGCTCGGCGACTGGCTGGTCGGTGCGGTCGTGCTGGTCGCGAGCCTGGTCACCCTGGAGCTGATCCGAGGAGTCGGGACGCTGGACTCCAGCGACGCACCGACCTGGGTCGAGTGGACGGCGGTGGTGATCGGCGCGGCGCTGCTCGTCTTCAGGCGGCGCTTCCCGCTCACGATCGCGCTCCTGGCCGGGCTGCACATGTTCGTCACCGGGGTGTGGCTGCCGACCGTGATGGGGCTGCTGCCGATGCAGATCATCTACTTCGTCGCCTTCTTCGCCGGAGCCGCCTGGGCACGGCGCCGGCGGGACATGGTGATCGTGATGGGGCTGATCACCCTGTTCATGTTCGCCTGGCTCTCCTGGCAGTTCGCGGTCGGCAGCGGGATCGACGAGATCCGCGAGTCGACCGCCGACGCGGAGGGCTCCTCGCTCATCGGGCCGGTGACCGCCTACGTACTGCTCACCACCTTGATGAACCTGCTCTACTTCGCCGGTGCGATCGTCGGCGGCCAGGTCGCCTGGCGGGGCGCACGGCAGAAGGCCGAGCTCGCCGAGCAGGCCGCGACCATCGCCGCCCAGTCCGGGCAGCTGCAGCGCCGCGCCGTGATCGACGAGCGGCTGCGGATCGCCCGTGAGCTGCACGACGTCGTCGCCCACCACGTCGCGGTCGTGGGCGTCCAGGCCGCCGCCGGACGCAAGCTGCTCGAACGCGGCCGTCCCGATGACATCCAGGGCGCCGCCGAGGCGCTCGGCAACGTCGAGGCATCTGCGCGCGAGGGCGTCACCCAGATGCGTTCGCTGCTCGGCACCCTGCGCGACCCGGCCGGCGACGAGGAGACCGAGGGCCCGGAAGTACGCCGTCCCGAGCCGCGCCTCGAGGACCTGCCCGCGCTCTTGGACGAGGTGCGCGAGAGCGGACTGCAGGTCGACTACGAGGCCGTCGGTCCGGTCGAGGACCTCTCGGTGCCGCTGGCGCACTCGGTCTACCGAATCGTCCAGGAGGCGCTGGCCAACGTACGCCGCCACTCCACCGCCGACCGCGCCCAGGTCGTGCTCCGCGTCGACCGGGCGGCCGCCGCGCCGTACGCCGAGGTCGAGATCACCGACAACGGCCGGCCCCGGCACCGCACCTCCGGCAGCGGCCTGGGTCTGCTGGGCGTACGCGAACGGGCAGCCGTCCGGAAGGCGGAGGTCGACATCGGGCCCAGGGCCGTGCAGGGGTTCCGGGTGCGAGTGCGGTTCCCGCTCGACTCCCTCGTCACGTCGGCGGGAGCGGCGCGATGATCCGGGTGCTGCTCGCCGACGACCAGCAGCTGGTGCGCTCGGGGTTCCGTCTCATCCTCTCGATGGAGGACGACATCTCGGTGGTCGGTGAGGCCTCCGACGGCGCCGACGCGATCGCGAAGGCGCGCGAGCTGCGGCCCGACGTGGTGCTGATGGACGTACAGATGCCCGGCACCGACGGCATCGAGGCGACGCGCACGGTGGTCGCCGAGGGGCACGCCAAGGTGATCATCCTGACCACGTTCGACCGCGACGACTACCTCTTCGACGCGCTGGCCGCCGGCGCGAGCGGCTTCCTGCTCAAGAACGCCGACCCCGACTCCCTGGCCGAGGCGGTGCGGGCCGCCGCCGAAGGGCATGCGCTGCTCGCCCCGGAGGTCACGATGCGGGTGATCGGCCGGGTGACCAGCGACAACGCCCCGTCGGCGCCGAGACCGAAGCCACCCCGGGAGCTCGACCTGCTCACCGCCCGCGAGCGGGAGGTGCTGCTGCTCATCGGCGAGGGACTGAGCAACAACGAGATCGCCCGCCGGCTGTTCCTCACCGAGGCCACCGTGAAGACCCACGTGTCGGCCTGCCTGGCCAAGCTGCAGCTGCGCGACCGGGTGCAGACCGTGGTCTTCATCCACCGTCACGGCCTGCTCCCCGCCGGCCCGCCCAACGGGTGAGCCCGACTTCATCCTCGCGACGGATCCGCCCGGCGCGGCGCTGAAATAGCGTGGGTCCCGTTCGTTTCCAACGCAGAGGAGATTCGATGCTCGAGGTCAGCGGGCTGACCCGCCGCTTCGGCGAGATGGTCGCCGTCGACGACGTGTCCTTCCCGGTCCCGTCCGGTGGGCTCACCGGGTTCGTGGGCGGCAACGGTGCCGGGAAGACCACCACCATGCGGATGATCATGGGGGTGCTGGCCGCGCACGCCGGGACGGTCTCCTGGCAGGGGCACGAGGTCACCCGCGAGGACCGGCGGCGGTTCGGCTACATGCCCGAGGAGCGCGGCCTCTACCCGAAGCAGCCGATCCTGGACCAGCTGGTGTACCTGGCGCGGCTGCGCGGTATGTCCACCGCCGACGCGCGCCGGGAGATCACCGTGCTGCTGGAGCGGTTCGGGCTCGGCGGTCGCGCCAAGGATCCGCTGGAGAAGCTGTCGCTGGGCAACCAGCAGCGGGTCCAGATCATCGCCGCGCTCGTCCCCGCGCCGATGGCGTTGATCCTCGACGAGCCCTTCTCCGGGCTCGATCCCGACGCCATCGACGCGATGGCGGACCTGCTGCGCGAGCATGCTCGCGACGGCGTACCCGTCGTCTTCTCCTCCCACCAGCTCGACCTCGTCGACCGGCTGTGCGACCGGCTGGTGGTGATGGCCCGCGGCCGGGTGGTCATCCAGGGGACGGGTGAGGAGCTGCGCGCCGACGCGGCGCTCCGCTACCGGCTCGTGCTCGACGGTGACGCCGGCTGGGTACGCGACCTGCCGGGGCTCCACGTCCGCGACGTCTCGGGCCCCGAGGCCGAGATCGAGGTCGTCTCCACCGGTGCCGAGCAGAAGCTGCTCACCGAGGCCACCAGCCGCGGGAACGTGCTCGACTTCCACCGCGTCGTACCTCGCCTGTCCGAGATCTACCGGGAGGTCACCGCATGACCACGTCCAACCCCCGGAGCCAGCCCGTGTGGCAGATCGTCGCGCGCCGCGAGATCGCGGTCCGCGCCACCGACAAGTCGACCCTGATCGGCACCGCGGTGATGCTCGCGGTGATCGTGGGCGTGCTCGGCTTCACCGCGTGGAGCGAGAGCCGTGAGAAGACCTACGACCTCGCCTACTCCACCACGGCCTCACAGGCGATGGTCGAGGGCATCGCCGAGCGCGCCTCCGACATCGACGAGAAGGTACGCATCGTGCCGGTCGCCGTCGACGACGCGGACGCCGCCCGGCACGCGCTCGAGGAGGAGCAGGCCGACGCCTATCTGCGTCCGACCACCGACGGCTGGACGCTGGTCACGCTCGAGGACGCCGACTCCGAGCTGCGCGACGTGGTCAGCCAGTCGGTCGAGGCGATCGTCCTGGCCGGCAACGCCGATGCGGCCGGCACGACCGCGGCCGAGCTGACCGAGGGCTCGGCGGTCGGAGTCGAGCAGCTCGAGGGCGACAGCGAGCTGTCCGCGATCCGCTACGTCGTCGGATACGCGCTCGCGATCGTCTTCTACTTCGCCTCGATCATGTTCGGGATGACGCTGGCCAACAGCGTCGTGGAGGAGAAGCAGTCGCGGATCGTGGAGATGATCGCCGCCGCCGTACCGCTGCGGCAGCTCCTCGCCGGCAAGATCATCGGCAACGCCGTCATCGCCGTCGGGCAGATGCTCATCTATGTGGCCGTCGGACTCGTCGGGCTGAGCCTGACCGACTTCAGCTTCGCCCTGCCGGCCCTGTCGGGTGCGATCGGCTGGTTCGTGGTCTTCTTCCTGATCGGCTTCGTGGTGCTCTCGACCCTGTGGGCGGTCGCGGGTGCGCTCGCCTCCCGCACCGAGGACCTGCAGTCCTCCTCCACCCCGATCACGATGCTGCTCATGGTGATGTTCTTCGGCGCCCTCTACCTCGACGGCGTCGGCGAGCAGATCGGTTCGTACGTCCCACCGCTCTCGGCCGTGCTCATGCCGATGCGCCTGGTCGAGGGCACCGCGGCCTGGTGGGAGCCGATCATCGCCGTCGTCCTGCTCCTCGCCTTCGGCGTCGCCCTGGTACGCCTCGCCGAGCGCCTCTACAGCCGCGCCCTGCTCCAGACCGGCGGCCAGCTCTCCCTCAAGGCGGCCTGGCGGCTGGAGGAGTAGCCGAGCCGTCACCCCCGTCGGCCGAGACGTCACTTGCGTCGGCCGAGATGTCACCGCGGTGCCATCTCGATTCGCGTGAGTGACTTCTCGCCCGACGTACCTGACTTCTCGGCATGATGGGGGCAGTCGACGACGACCTGAGGAGCATGGACATGGCCCGAGAGATCACCACCGTTGTGGAGGACATGCACTATCTGGAGTGCCCGCGGTGGCACCAGGACCGGATCTGGTTCGTGGACTTCTACTCCCACAAGGTCTACTCGGCCCAGGAGGACGGGTCCGATCTCCGGGTCGAGGCGGACGTGCCGGGGCAGCCGTCGGGGCTGGGCTGGCTCCCCGACGGTCACCTCCTGGTCGTCTCGATGCGCGACCGCCGGATCCTGCGGCGTGAGTCGGACGGTTCGCTGGTGACCCATGCCGACCTCAGCGGCCATGTCGGCCACCACCTCAACGACATGGTGGTGGACGATCAGGGCAGGGCGTACGTCGGGAACTTCGGCTTCGACATCATGGCCGGCGCCGACGTGGCGCCGACGGTGCTGCTGCGGGTCGACCCGGACGGGACGGTGGCCGAGGTCGCCGACGACATGTGGTTCCCCAACGGCAGCGTGATCACCGACGACGGCACGCTCATCGTCGACGAGACCTGCGGCAACCGGATCAGCGCGTTCGACATCGCCGACGACGGGTCGCTGAGCAACCGGCGGACCTGGGCGAAGTTCGGTGAGCTCAGCACGCACACCGCGTTCGCGGAGGCGATGGGCGATGCCGTGCTCGCGCCCGACGGCTGCTGCCTGGACGCCGAGGGCGCGGTGTGGACCGCCGACGCGGTCTTCGGCCGGGTGGTCAGGGTCGCCGAGGGCGGCGAGATCCTCGAACAGATCGAGCCGGGTGGCGGCGTCTTCGCCTGCATGCTGGGCGGCAGCGACGGCAGGACCCTGTACGTCTGTGCCGCTCCCGACTTCTTCGAGGAGCCGCGCAAGGCCAACACCGAGGCACGGCTGCTGGCCATCCGGGTCGACGTGCCCCGGGCGGGACCCCCCTAGTCCTGGTCGGCCTCAGCTCTGGACGTCCGGCGGCGGACCGTCGAGGCGGCCGGCGCGGCTGCGGATCGGTACGGCGACGTGGAGCGCGTTGCTCTCGAGGGTGAAGTCGGTCGGCGTCTCGGTGACGATCTCGCCGTCGAGGTTGACCGGCATCGCCGTGTCGGTGGTGATCCGCACGGCCGAGGTGGTCACGTGGTGCACCTGCTCGTGCTCGATGAAGTGGCCGCTCTTCAGCAGCCGCGCGATGGAGACGTGGTCGCGCATGCGGCCGCGGACGATGGCGTAGACGTCGAGGAGGTCGTCGTCCACCGAGGCCGTGGGCGAGACGGTGTTGCCGCCGCCGTAGTGGCGGCCGTTGCCGACCGCGACCTGGAGCAGGTCGTCGAGCTCCACCGTGTCGTGGTCGCCCTCGGGGAACTCCAGCCGCGCGGTGAAGGGCCTGTGGTGGCGGTAGGCCTGCAGCGTCGCCACGGGGTAGGCCGCCGGCCCGATCAGCTTCTTCAGGCGCGGGTTCAGAGCCTGGGTCACCGCGACAGAGAGACCGAAGGAGGCGACGTTGAGATAGGCGTGGCCGTTGGCCCGTCCGATGTCGACGTTGATGACCTTCCCCTCGAGCATCTGCTCGACCGCGGTCTGAGGGTCCTGGTCGAGCTCGAGGGTGCGGGCGAAGTCGTTGGCGGTGCCGAGCGGCAGCACCGCCAGCACGACGTCGCTGCCGGCGATCCGGGCCGCGGCGGCACCCACCGAGCCGTCGCCGCCGCCGATGACGAGCAGGTCGGGCTTGTCGGCGGCCACCGTGTCGAGCGTGGCCTCCAGCTCCTCCCCCGAGTGGACTGCGTAGGAGTGCACGTCCTCGATCCCCGCGGACCGCAGCATCTCCTCCGACGACGCCAGCGCGTCCTGTCCCCGGCGCGAGCCGGCGTTGACGACGAGGGCGACCTTCACGGAGTCGCGCGACAACAGCGATTGCATATCCACATCAGGAGCGTACGCACTCCACCTGAGTCCGCGCTGGCCCGTTCCTGTGCGTGGCCTGTGCGGCCGGCTACAGGCCCACGGCGCCGGGCGTGACCACCTCGGCGAAGACCCCGAACGCCGGCTCGCCGGCCCGGTTGAGCGGGCGGTGCGAGGCGAGCGTCTTCAGCAGACGTACGTCCCTCTCCCCCGTCTCCGGATGGCTGTCGATCACGGCGCAGCGTGGGATGGGTACGCCGATCCGGACCGTCGCCCCGCCGACCCGGATCTCCCGGCCGAGCCAGGTCTCCTCGGCGTAGGGCTCGTCGGTCTCGACCACGAGGTTCGGCCGGAAGCGCGCCGCGTCCAAGGCGTCCGCCCCCACTTGGCCGGCGAGGTCGCGCAGGGACGCCGTGGTCACCACCGACACAGAACCGGCGAAGACCACGTCGCCGCGGTGCGCACGGGCCAGCCGCACCGGCCGGTCGAGCCACCTCGAGAACAGCGCCGCCTGCGGGCCGCCGAGCAGCTCCAGCTCGACCTCCCGGCCCCAGTAGTCGCAGGTGAGCCGCTCGCCGGTCGCGGCCGGCTCCGCCGTGGCGGTCTCGCCGTCGGGCAGCTCGACCTCGAGCCGGTCGCCGGCCAGGTCCGCCCGCACCGCGACCAGCGAGGGGTGCTGCACGGTCCGCAGCACCCGCCCGTGGGCCGGGTCGGTCTCGTCGACCGACACCAGCGCGAAGCCGCGGTCTCCCACGACCCCCTGGGCGTCGAGCTCCACTCGGTCGTGGGGCAGGTGCCTGGTCCCCTTGATCGGCGCGAACCCCGCTCGCACGACCTTCAGCTCATCGATCACGGGGCCAGTCAACCAGCACTGCGAAACGCCTTGGCGCCCTCGGCCGCCAGCTCCGAGTAGCCGGTCGTGCCGGCGCCGAGCAGCTCCTCCGCGGCCCGCTTGACCGCCCCGAGGGCGGCGAACGCGAACGCGCCACCGACCGAGATGCGCCCCGCGCCGGCCTCGGCCAGCTCGGGGACCGACGGGCCGCCCGGCAGCAGCAGGACGTTGACCGGGCGGTCGACGGCGTCGACCAGGCGGCGTACGTCCTCGACGGCGATGACGCCGGGCGCGAAGAGCACATCGGCGCCGGCCTCCTGATAGGCCTGGAGGCGGGCGATCGTGTCGTCCAGATCGTCGCGGCCACGGATGTGGTTCTCGGCCCGGGCGGTGAGGACGAACTGGTCACCGGCGGCCCCGGCCGCGGCGGCGACCCGCTCGGCGGCCTCCTCGATGGAGTAGATCGTGTCCTTCTCGTTCCCGGCGTAGTCCTCGATGGACCCGCCCGCCAGGCCGGCGGCCACGGCGAGCCGGAACGTCTCCTCGACCTCGGCCGTGGTGCTGGCGAAGCCCGCCTCCAGGTCGGCCGAGACGGGCACCTCGACCGCCTCGACCAGCGCGGTGGCGTGCGCGATCACCTCGTCGCGGGTGACCTGGCCGTCGAGACGGCCCAGGGTCGCGGCGTACCCGCTGCTGGTGGTGGCCAGCGCCGGAAACCCCAGCGAGGCCAGGACCTTCGCCGAGCCGGCGTCCCAGGCATTGGGCATCAGCAGCGGGCTTCCGGGGACGTGCAGCGACAAGAACTCATCGGCCTTCGACATGGCTGCACCATCCCACGACCGCCTGCTGAGCGCACGCGAGAATCCGACCTAGACTCATCGAACATGGGGCACGATCACGAACACATCTCACCCGCGGCGGACCGGCGCTACCTGATCGCCGCGATGTCGCTGCTGGGTGTGTTCCTGATCGGCGAGGTGACGGTCGCGATCCTCGCCGACTCGCTCGCGCTGCTGGCCGACGCCGGCCACATGCTGACCGACGTCGGGGCGATTGCGGCGGCGCTGTGGGCGATGCGGCTGGCGGCGCGGCCGGCACACGGCCAGTGGACCTACGGCTGGAAGCGCGCCGAGATCCTCTCCGCGGCGCTCAACGGCATCACCCTGCTGGTCTTCGCCGCGGTCGTGGGCGTGGAGGCGATCCGGCGCCTGATCGACCCACCCGACGCCGAGGGCTGGCCGATGCTCGTGGTCGCGCTCGTCGGCTGCGGCGTCAACATCCTCGCGGCCGCCCTGATGGCGCGCGCCAACCGCACCTCGCTCAACGTCGAGGGCGCCTACCAGCACGTCCTCTCCGACCTCTACGGCTTCATCGGCACCCTCGTCGCCGCGGTCGTCATCCTGCTCACCGGCTGGACCCGCGCGGACCCCGTCGCCTCGCTCGTGGTCGTCGCCCTGATGACGTACGCCGGTGTCTGTCTGCTCCGCGACAGCGGCCGGATCCTGCTCGAGGGTGCGCCGGCCGAGGTCGACGTCGAGGACCTGCGCCGGCACCTGCTCCAGGTCGACCATGTCGTCGAGGTGCACGACCTGCACGCCTGGACGGTCACCTCGGGTCTGCCCGCGGTCTCCGCCCACCTGACCCTGCTGCCCGAGTGCTTCCTCGACGGCAGCGCACCGCAGGTCCTCGACCGGGTCCAGGCCTGCCTGGCCGGTCACTTCGACGTCGAGCACTCCACCTTCCAACTCGAGCCCGAGACGCACCTGGCCCACGAGCCCGGGATGCACTGAGGCTCGCCGAGGTCAGGCCCGCGCGAGCGCGGTGAGAGCCGCCTCCCGCGCCTGCTCGATCGCGTCCTCGGCGACTCCGCACAGGCGCAGGCAGGCCGAGGCGATCGTGGCGACGGTCGTGCTGCCGACCCGGTCCTCGCGGCGGAGGCTGACCACGCTCTCGACCATCTGCACGAGGAGCTCGCCGAGCCCGGGCTCGCCACTGCTCGCCGAGACCCGCTCCCCCGCGGCGCGCTCCGCGACCCGGCTGTAGCCGGCGACGAGGTCACCGCGGAGATGGCCGTAGCGGTCGTAGACGGGTGAGGCGATGACGTCGGGCAGGCGGTAGAGCATGCCGATGTTGTAGGGCATGGCGACCAGCGCGCTCATGTCGCTGACGGCGAGGGCGTAGAGGCCGACGTCGGGCGTGACCGACCCCATCCCGGCCTCGATCTTCCCGGCCTGCTCGACCCGGTCCTGGACCGAGCGCTCGAGCAGCACCGCGAGGATCTCCTCCTTGCTGCCGAAGTGGTAGTAGATGGAGGCCTGTCTCAGCCCGGCACCGTCCGCGATCTCGCGGGTGGTGGTGCCGGCATAGCCGCGGCTCACGAAGAGCTCGGCAGCGGCAGCGAGGATCTGATCTCGGGGGTTCGCCGCGATCTTTCCGGGGAGCAGCCGTGGACGGCCGCGACCCGGGCGCGGCGAGATCTGTGACACCGTGGCATCGCCTTTTTCTGTCGTTCGATAGATAACGTTGGAGAGGGTAAGTTTCGCACTCATATCGAAAGAGTCAAGCGCCCGAGCACGTGTCCTCCGTGGAACCGGTCAGTGCGTGAGCTTGAGCCCGACGACGCAGCCGACGAGCGCGACGATCAGCACGACGCGTACGGGGCTGATCGCCTCATCTCCCGCCACCATCGAGTAGCCGACGGTGAGCGCGGCGCCGATCCCGACCCAGACCGCGTAGGCGGTGCCGATCGGCAGGGTGCGCATCGCCATCGCGAGGCCCACCAGGCTGCCGATCAGGGCGACGCCGAAGACGATCGACGGGACCAGCCGCGAGAACCCCTCGGTCCGGCCCAGGGCGAGCGCCCACACGGCCTCGAGGACGCCGGATACCACAAGAAAAAGCCAGGACATGACCACTCCAGACGGCCGTCTTGTCGCGCTTCCGGGTACGGCTCCCTCGTCCGGCAGCCGGTCTCGGCTGACGTCTTCGACCTTAGCAAACCTGTCACACGATAGAAACTTGGCGGCAACATGGAACGCCGCGTTCTTCAGCACGGGACTCAGCACCGATCGATGAGAGGATGCGCAGGTGACCTTCACCGTCGGCTTCGTCACCGGAGCCACCCCCGACAAGTGGGCCCGGATCTGGCGAGACCGCAGCCGTGAGCGGCTCCAGCTGGTCCCGGTCACCGAGGAGGACCAGGAGCGGCTGCTGCGCGAGGGCGAGCTCGACATGTGCCTCGTACGCCTTCCCGTGGACCGCGACGGCCTCCACTGCATCCCGCTCTACGAGGAGCAGCCGGTCGCGGTGATGGGCCATGAGCACCTGCTCTCGCTGCTCGAGGAGGTCACCCTCGACGACCTCGCCGAGGAGCAGCTGGTCCTCCCGGAGCGCGGGGGCTGGACGCCGTCCGCGGAGCAGATGACGTGGCCTGCGATGAGCGAGAAGGATGCCGTCGAGACGGTCGCCGCCGGCACCGGGATCGCGATCCTGCCCATGTCGATCGCCCGCCTCTACCACCGCAAGGACGCCGTCTCCCGCCCGGTGGCCGGCATCGAGCCGACGACCGTCGGCCTGGCCTGGCTGATCGACAACGACGACGAGCGGGTGCAGACCTTCATCGGCATCGTCCGCGGCCGCTCGCGGAACTCCTCTCGCCACTGAGGCCCCCGGCAAATGCCGGGTGAACGCCTGGCGACATCTGCTTCGCCCGGATCCCATTCCACCCAGCGGTGGCGCGGCTCGTCCCTAGACTCTGCCCGATCCAGACAGAAGGCAGGCGTTTTCAGGTGAACCGCACGGGGTGGACGACCGTCGTCGCAGGAAGTCTGGGCCTGGTCCTGCTCGCCTGGTTCCTGGTCGCCAACGCACTCCCCGGCCGTTCCGGGCCGGACCCGCTGGCCGACCCGGTGACCCTGAAGGTCGCAGCCGGCTCGGAGCTCGACGACGTCCTGTGCGCCGGTGGCACCAGCAAGGCCGAGGAGTCGACCGGCACCCCGGTGCGCTGTGAGCCCAGCAAGCTCGTGAAGCGGCTGAAGGAGGAGACCAACGTCGAGCTCCGGCCGGAGTTCATCGGCACCCTCGAGGCCGCCGACGCGATCGTGGCCGACCCGGACCGCTACGACGCGGCCTGGTTCGCCTCCGACGACTACGTGCGCCTCGCCCTGGCCGCCAAGGGCACCGACGACCTGACCTCCTCCGACCCGATCATGCGCTCACCGGTGGTGCTCGGCGTGCACCACGACGTCGCCACCCGGCTCGGCTGGACCGGCGACGCCGGCGTCTCCTGGGAGGAGATCGCCCGCCGCGCCGGCGACGGCGAGCTCGGTTTCCTGATGACCAGCCCCGCCTCCTCCAACTCCGGCCTGTCGACGCTCGCCGGCGTGGCCACCGCCTTCGATGCCGAGCCGCCGTTGCAGAGCGAGGACGTCGGCCTGGTCCAGGACGACGTACGCCAGCTCTTCAGCGGCCAGCTCGGCCGCGCGGCCAGCTCCGGATGGCTCTCGGACACGTTCCGGGAGAACCCGACGGCCTACGACGCGATCTTCAACTACGAGTCCGAGCTGCTGACGCTCGCGGAGCAGGTCGAGGACCTGGACATCGTCTATCCCAGCGACGGCACCACCGAGGCCACCTACCCGCTCACGCTCGTCGACGCCGAGAAGCAGAAGGCGTACGAGACGGCGGTCGCGTGGCTGCGCACGGCCGAGGTCCAGGAGGAGCTCAGCGAGAAGAGCGGGCGGAGACCGGGTCGCACGAGCGTGACGCCCTCCCCCGGCGTACCCGACAACGACGTCAAGACGCTCCCGCTGCCAGACGATCTCGGCACCATCGACGAGCTGATCTTCACCTACTTCGACGAGTTCGCACCGAAGACGCGGACGACCTATCTGCTCGACACGTCCGCCTCGATGGACGAGATCAAGATGAACCAGCTGCGGCGGGCCTTCGAGGGACTGGCCGGCGACGACACCTCGATCAGCGGCCAGTTCAAGCGCTTCCGGAAGGGCGAGCGGCTCTCGGTCTACACCTACGCCGACGAGACGAGGTCCCTCGGGTCTCTCGTCGTCGAGGACCAGCCGGAGCGGGACCAGGCACTCACCCGCCTCATCGACCGCGTCGGCGAGCTGACCGGCCACGGCGGCACCGCCTACTACGACGCCATCGACACCGCGTACGCCGACATCTTGGCCTCCCCCGAGGAGGGCGCCACCACCTCGATCGTGCTGATGACCGACGGCGAGCAGAACGGCGGGCAGTCCCATGCCCAGCTCAGCAAGAAGTACGAGGCGGCCTACCGCGACCTCGGGGTGCCGCTCTACGTGGTGCTCGTCGGCGATGCCGCCACCTCGGCCGACGCGAGCATCGAGCAGCTGGTCGGCTTCGCCGAGCACACCGGCGGCCGCGAGGTCGTCGCCAAGGACGCCGCCGACCTCCGCACGATCTTCCAGGAGATCCGTGACTACCAGTAGGCCGGAGTCGTCGCTCGCCACCATGGTCAACTCCGGCTTCACCGCCGCCGGAGCGGTTCTCGCCGTGCCGCTGGCCGGTGCCGCCGTCGCGACGAGCGCGTGGGGCTGGGCCGTCGGTGCGGTCGGCGCGGTCGCGATCGGCGCCGCCTCCGCCGCCGTCCGCGCGTACCGCCGCGAGCGGCCGGGGTCCGTGCCGCCGCCACCGCGCGGGATCGAGGGGCGACCGATCCACACCTACTACTTCCTCTCCGAGACCCGCATCGCGATGCTGCACGCCCAGCTCTTCCGCGGTGAGGTCGGAACCGTTCTTCGCGAGGTCGTCAGGAGCTCCTCCGGCAGCGCGGAGGCAGGGCTCGACGTTCCGCCGGTCAAGGCGGTGACCAAGTACGTCCGCGACGTCGCCAGGAAGTACGCCCAGGAGGCTCGCCCCACCCGGGAGACCCTGGTCGGCGACGTGCTGGCCGAGCTGCAGCAGCGCGGGCTGCTGCACGAGCCCGACGGCGAGCTCGACCGGGTCGCCGGCCTGGTCGCGCAGACCGCCTCGGACGACCAGTTCCTGCAGTTCACCGTCGCCGGACCGGACGTGCGCCAGGCGATCCTCGCGGTCCCGGCGCCGGCCACGGACGGGCGCGACAACACCGGGACGCTGGAGCAGAAGAGCCATGGGCTGACCATCACCATGCACGTGGGCAGTCGCGGGAAGCAGGAGGACTTCGACGAGCTCGAGCACCGCGACAACGTGGTCGTGGTCGGCGTGCTCCGCAACCTCAGCACGGCCGACCGGACCGCGACCGTCCGGGTGATCGCGGTCTACTGAGCGACCCGGGTCCGCGCGGGCCGCGCACACGCGGCAGACTTTCCCCCATGCTCGAACCGACCGACCTCTCCGCGCGCGCGATCGAGGCGCTGCGTACCACCTTCGGCGCCGAGGCAGCAGTGGTCGGGAGGGCGCCGGGACGGGTCAACCTGATCGGCGAGCACACCGACTACAACGCCGGCCTGGTGCTCCCGGTCGCACTCCCCCACGCCACCTACGCGGCGGCCGCGCCGCGCACCGACGGCGTCATCCAGATCGCCACGGGCCAGGAGCCCGAGCTGTTCACCGGCCACATCGACGAGCTCGGTCCGGAGATCGAGGGCTGGCCCGCGTACGTCGCGGGAGTGCTCTGGACGCTGCGCGAGGCCGGCCTCGTCGCCGGTGGCCTGGACATGCACCTGGAGTCGTCGGTCCCGCTCGGCGCGGGCCTGTCCTCGTCGGCGTCGGTCGAGTGCGCCACCGCGGTGGCGGCGCTCGGCATCGCCGGCCGGAGCCTCGACGAGGACCTGCAGCGGGCGGTCGTCGCGGCCGGGATCCGGGCCGAGACCGAGGTCGCCAAGGCGCCGACCGGCGGGATGGACCAGTCGGTCGCGGTCTTCGCCGAGGCCGGCGGTGCTCTGCTGATCGACTTCGACTCCGGCGCGCACCGCAGCGTCCCGCTCGCCCTCGGCGAGCGCACGATCCTGGTCACCGACACCCGGGTCAAGCACCAGCTGACCGACGGCGGCTACGCCTCCCGGCGCGCCCAGTGCGAGAAGGCCGCCGCCGACCTCGGGCTGCGCTCGTTGCGCGAGGCCACCCTGGACCAGGTCGAGTCCCTCGACGACGAGGTCGTACGCCGCCGGGCGCGCCACATCGTCACCGAGATCGCCCGCGTCGAGCCGACCGTGACCGCGCTCGGTGGCGGCGACTGGGCCGCGATCGGTGAGCTCTTCGCCGCCTCGCACGCCTCGATGCGCGACGACTTCGAGATCTCCGTCCCCGAGCTCGACCTGGCCGTCGCGACCGCGGTCGACGCCGGTGCCGACGGTGCCCGGATGACCGGTGGCGGCTTCGGCGGATCGATCGTCTCGATCCTGCCCCGCGAAGCGGTCGAGGCGGTCAGTGCCGCGATCGACAAGGCCTTCGCCGGGGCCGGCTACGGCGCCCCGGGCCACCTCATCGCCGAGCCGTCGGCGGGCGCGATGTTCACCGAGTTACCTCGGTGAACATCCCGGCCCGTCCACCGACTCAGACCAGCCCCGCCTCGGCCAGCATCCGGGTCGCCGTGCCGGTCGCAGCCTGACGGGCCGCACGAAGCAGATCGACGTCGGTCTCGGTACGACCCGGGATCGGGTCGCCCGCATCGGGCGCGAACGTGAGCGTGTGTACGCCCGCACAGTTCCCGGCCCTCATCTCGGCGACCGTGCTGCGGTAGCGCTCCGGGCGGGTCCGGTAGAGCTCGCCGAGCTCCGGGTTCACCCGGCGCAGGTAGCGCTCGATGACCCGGTCGGCCGGACCGTAGCTGGGCGCCGTCCCGAACGGGCGGGTCACCAGCACGATCGCGTGCGTCGCCCCGAGCGCGGCCGCCGAGGCGACCGGCACCGCTTCGATCAGGCCGCCGTCGAGCCAGCGGCGGCCGCGTACGGTCACCGGGAGCCCTCCGGCCAAGGGCAGCTGGCTCGAGGCGATCACCGAGTCGGCGAGGTCGGTGGGATCGCTGAAGTCCGTGAGCGGGACCGCCTTCGCGGTCACCACGTCGGTGGCCACCGCGGCCAGCCTCGGCGCCCCGTCACGCAGCGCCAGCGACCACTCGAACAGCTCCGCCGAACGTGCGGTGATCCCGCGGGTGTCCACCATCGACTTGCGCCGCAGCATCCGCCCGGCGCCGATGTACTCGGGCGAGGCGAACACCGAGGCGTACGACTCGCTGAAGGCGCCGATCGTCCCGGCCGCGACCGCGGTCGCGTTGGCCGCGCCGGCGGAGGTGCCGACCACCAGGTCGACCGCATCCACCAGGCCCTGGTCGGCGAGCACGGCGGCCATCGTCGCCGACAGCATCCCGCGCATCCCGCCACCCTCGATCACGAGGGCCAGGGTCGCCCCGTCATCCTTGTTCCGACTGTCCCCGCCACGACGGGACCGGAGCAGCTCGACCACTCCCGATTGCAATGCGTCCACCCCTGGATTGTGTTGCTACTGGGGAGTAGGACGTGGCATCGGGTGGCTCCGACACGCCCGGACAGGGGCGCACGTCACACGTTGGCGGCGAGCCAGGCTCCCAGATCGCGGGCCGAGCGGTCGACGACGTCGGCCCAGTCGAGGGCGGACTCGTCGGCGTTGTCGGAGACGTGCTTGACGACACGTGCCGGGACACCGGCCTCCCGGGCGGCCCAGGCGACGGCGAAGGCCTCCATGTCGACCAGGTGAGCGCGCTGGGCAAGCTCGGCGCGTACGACCGTGTCGGTGACGAAGAGGTCGCCGGTGGCGCAGACGATGTCCGACTCGCCGACCTCCAGCGCGTCCTCGACCGGGTGACCCAGCGCCCGGATGGCGGCGGAGGAGAAGTCGTGGTTGAGCACGGTCCCGACCTCGTAGGTGCCGGTGTGGCCGTCGCGCAGCGCCCCGCAGGAGCCGATGTTGACGACCTGCCGGATGGTCTTGTCGGACGCCAGCACACGCGAGACGGCCGAGGCGGCCGCCACCTTCCCCATCCCGGTGATCACCACCTTGAGTCCGGAAGGAACATGGGTCGCCTCGGCCTTGGTCGCCGACACCACAAGAACGCTCACGGCCGCTGACCCTACCGTCGCCCCGAGAACCAGACGCCGAGTCGGCGCGTTCCAACGCGCCGACTCGGCATGAGTTCTGGTCAGGATGAGCCGACTCGGCCCTGGTTCTACTTGAGCTCCGCCGACGAGAGCCCGAGGACCCGCCGCGCCACGATCAGCTGCTGGATCTGCTGGGTGCCCTCGAAGATGTCGAGGATCTTCGAGTCGCGGGCCCACTTCTCCAGCAGCTCACCCTCGGAGTAGCCGATGGTGCCGGCCAGCTCGACGCAGGACAGGGTCACGTCCGAGCCCATCCGGCCGGCCTTGGCCTTCGCCATCGAGGCTTCCTTGGAGTTGGGCTGGCGGTTGTCCGCCATCCAGGCGGCCTGGAGCATGAGGAGATAGGCGCCCTCGTAGTCCGACTCGAGCTGGATGAACTTGGCCGCGGCCGCCGACTGCAGGTGAGCGGGCCGGTCGTAGTCGATCTCGACGCCGGCCTTCTCGAGCAGGTCGCGGGTGTAGTCGAGCGCCGCGCGGGCGCAGCCGACCGCCATCGAGGCGACCAGCGGACGGGTGTTGTCGAAGGTGGCCATCGCACCGGCGAAGCCCTCCTTGACGTTGATCTCGGGGCTGCCGAGAAGGTTCTCCGCAGGCACCCGGCAGTCGGTGAAGGTGATCGTGGCGGTGTCGGAGGCCTTGATCCCGAGCTTGTGCTCGAGACGCTCCACCTTCATCCCCGGCGTGCCCTTCTCGACCACGAACGACTTGATCGCAGCCTTGCCGAGCTCCTTGTCAAGCGTCGCCCACACCACGACCGCGTCGGAGCGGTCGCCGGAGGTGACGAAGATCTTCTCGCCGTTGAGCACGTAGTGGTCGCCGTCGAGGGTGGCAGTGGTCTTGATGTTTGCCGAGTCGGAGCCGGTGCCGGGCTCGGTGATCGCCATCGAGGCCCAGATGCCGTCGAAGCGCTCGTGCTGCTCGTCGTTGGCGACCGACGCGATGGCCGAGTTGCCCAGGCCCTGGCGCGGCATCGCCAGCGTGAGCCCGACGTCGCCCCAGCACATCTCCGAGACGGAGAGGACCGAGGACATGTTGGCGCCGTTCTTGACCTTGCCGTCGTCGGGCTTGGAGTCGCGGCGTACGCCGGTGGCGCCCGCGCCCTCACCCTGCCCGGACTCGGCCAGGCCGTCGGCCATGGCGGCGAGCATGTCGAGCTCGGTGGGGTACTCGTGCTCGGCCTTGTCGTACTTGCGCGAGATCGGTCGCAGCATGTTCATCGCGACCTGGTGCACCTGCTCGCGCAGCGGCTTGAGCTTCTTGGGGTCTTCCAGATTGATGGCCATCAGACCAGCACCGTGCCTTCCATGATCCCGATCGCACGCAGGTCGCGATACCACCGCTCCACCGGGTGCTCTTTGACGAAGCCGTGACCACCGAGCAGCTGGACGCCGTCGAGGCCGATCTGCATGCCCTTGTCGGCACACAGCTTGCGAGCCAGCGCGATCTCGCGGGTCGCGTCGATGCCCTGCGCCACCCGGCTGGCGGCCTTGTAGGTCACCAGACGCATCGCCTGCAGCTCGATCGCGATGTTGGCGACCATGAACGCCACCGACTGACGGTGGGCGATCGGCTCACCGAAGGCCTCGCGCTCCTTGACGTAGGGCGTCACGTAGTCGAGGACGGCCTGGCCGACGCCGATGGACAGCGCGCACCAGGCGAGGCGGGAGAGCCGCACGGCCTCGGTGTAGGTCGAGCCGTCGGTCTCGCCGAGGACCGCCGCGGCGGGCACCTTCACGTCGGTCAGCGTCAGCTTGGTCAGCGAGGCGGCGCGTACGCCCATCGCCGGCTCCGACTCGATGATCAGGCCGTCGGTCGAGGACTCGATGAGGAACAGCACCGGCTTGCCGTCGAGGGCGGCGCCGACCACGAAGAGCTCGGCCTCGGCACCGCGGGCGACCAGCGACTTGGCGCCGTTGATGACGTAGCCGTCGGCGGTCCGGGTCGCCGTGGTCGACGGAGAGAGCACGTCGAAGAGGACCTTGTCCTCGTTGAGGGCGAACGCGGCCGCGGGCACGTTGCCCTCGGTGAACGACGGCAGGTACGTCTGCTGCTGCTCGTCGGTGCCCCACAGGCCCAGCGCGGTCGCGACCGAACCGGGTGCCAGGGCGGCAACGGCCAGACCGAGGTCGCCCTTGGCGAGCGCCTCGGCTACCAGCGTGCCGGCGACCGCGGAGCGGGTCTCGGAGATGCCGCCGAGC
The DNA here is from genome assembly GCF_054031495.1 of Nocardioides sp. YJ-D4. Lineage (NCBI taxonomy): Bacteria > Bacillati > Actinomycetota > Actinomycetes > Propionibacteriales > Nocardioidaceae > Nocardioides > Nocardioides sp. YJ-D4. The sequence continues at coordinate 5,618,345 of NZ_CM132932.1, read as the reverse complement.
TCCTCGGGGACGCCCAGGATCGGCAGCCCGATCTCCAGGCTCGACTTGAGCAGCTCGTCCGGTGCGGCGCAGGCCTCGTCGGCCTCGGCCGCGGCGGGACGTACGACCTCGGCGGCGAACTCGGTGACCACGTCGACGAGCATCTGCTCGTCCTCGCTCGGGGTCAGGTCGAAGACGCCCTGGGGGATGGCGTTGGGCACGCGCACGCCCGGGGCGCCCCGCTTGCCCTTCTTCTTGAACGCCCGGCTGGTCGCCGCGATCGTCTTGAACCCGCCACGGGTCACCGTGAAGACGACCTGCTCGGTCTGCTTGCGGACACCGAGCCGGTCGAGCGCAGGGCTCTGCGAGAGCTTGCGCAGACCGGCCACGGCGAACCCGATCGGATCGCGCGACTCGCCGGACGGGACGCCGTGCGCGATCCCGCCACGTAGGCCTTGGAGGATACTCATGGGTAGAACTGTAACTGGGAGTTACAACGCGGTCTACACTTCGGGGTGGTGATGGCGGTAACAAACCACGCACGACTTATTTATAGGCTTGGCACATGGCCGACTCCTCGCTCGAATCCCGTGCTCCGCTCGCGCCCCACGGCGCCCTGCCCGAGGGCGGGAAGGTGCGTCCGATGACGCGCTGGGGAACCCCGGTCATGCACCGGCCCAAGAAGAAGGTCGAGGTCTTCGACGCGGCGCTGGCCGAGCTGGCCGCCGACATGGTCGCGACGATGTACGCCGCCGAGGGCGTGGGCCTGGCCGCCGACCAGATCGGCGAGGACGTCGCGATCTTCGTCTTCGACTGCCCCGACGCCACCGGGCAGCGCACCGTCGGCGTCGTCTGCAACCCCGTCCTGACCCTGCCCGAGGGCGAGGACCGCCACCTCGACGTCGACCTGGAGGGCTGCCTCTCCTTCCCGGGCGCGTTCGTGGACTGCGCCCGCCCCGACTGGGCCGCGGTCGACGGTCTCGGCCTCGACGGGGAGCCGGTCCACTTCGAGGGCAACGGCCTGCTGGCCCGGTGCCTGCAGCACGAGACCGACCACACCAACGGCACCGTCTTCGGTGACCGCATCTCCGCCAAGGCGCGCAAGAAGCTCACCAAGGAGCACGACCGCCTGGCCAAGGACTACCCCGCCGAGTGGCCCGCGGGAGATTCCGTCGACTAGGACATCCGGTCGACGACGTACTCGGCGATGGCGAGGCTGGAGGTCGCGGCCGGGCTCGGCGCGTTGCGCACCGACGTGATGCCGTCGGCCTGGTGGATGACGAAGTCGTCGACCAGCGAGCCGTCCCGCTCGACGGCCTGGGCGCGCAGCCCAAGCCCCGCGCGGGTGACGTCCTCCGCGCCGATCTCCGGCACGTAGCGCTGGGCCTCGCGCATGTAGGCCTGTTTCGACAGTACGCCGCGAAGCTCGGTGAACCCGGTGCGCCAGTGCTCCGCGGCGAACCGCCAGAACCCCGGCCACGCCAGCGTGTCGACGACGTCGCGCGGGGTCAGCGACGTCCGACCGTAGCGTCGGCGGCTGAGCGCCAGAAAGGCATTGGGACCGACCTCGAGACCACCGCTCACCCGACGGGTGAAGTGCACCCCGAGGAACGGGTAGCGCGGGTCGGGGACCGGATAGACCATGCCCCGCACGAGATCCTGTTTCGCTGCACTGACCTGCATGTACTCACCCCGGAACGGGACGATCCGGGGCGCCTTCGGGCCGCCGGTCAGCTCACCGAGGCGGTCGGACTCCAAGCCGCCGCAGACGACCAGGTGGTCGACCCGGGTCCGGCCGGCGGGCGTCTCGACCTCGATCCCGCCCGTGACGCGACGGATGCCGGTGACCTCCTCGCCGAGGCGTACCTCTCCCCCGCTGCCGGTGATGGAGCGGCCCAGCGCCTCGGCGACGGCGACGTAGTCGATGATCGCGGTCCTCGGCGAGTGCAGGGCGGCCAGCCCCGCCGCGTACGGCTCGATCTCCTCGATCTCCTCGGGGCCGACTCGCCTCAGGCCCGGCACGCCGTTCTCGGTGGCCGTCTTCTCCAGCGCGTCGAAGCGCCCCATCTCGGACTCGTCCACCGCGACGACGAGCTTCCCGCACGCCTCGTAGGGGATCTCGTGCTCGGCGACGAACTCCTCGAGCAGATCACGCCCGCGGGTGCAGAGCCGGGCCTTGAGGCTCCCGGGCTTGTAGTAGATGCCGGCATGGACGACCCCGGAGTTGTGGCCGGTCTGGTGGGTGCCGAGGGCGGCCTCCTTCTCGATGACGATCACCGTCTCGGCCGGGCGGCGGCGCAGGATCTCCCGCGCAACCGCCAGCCCGACGATCCCGCCGCCGACGACTCCGGTCGTGGTCACTGCGCCTCAGCCCCCGGGAGCATCTCGCGGACCTGCATGGTGGCGCGGCACGCCGAGGCACACTTCCCCGCCCACATCAGCGCCTCGTCGAGGGTGTCGACGTCGACGACGATGAAGCCACCGAGGTGCTCCTTGCTCTCCGGATAGGGACCGTCGGTGACCACGCCGGCCTCGTCGACGGTCCAGGCGTCCTCGTGACCACCCTTGATCCCGCCGCCGAAGACGAACGCGCCGGCGGCGATGGCCTCACGGGTCATCTCCGAGGCGGCCGCGGCGATGTCGGCCACCTCCTCCTCGCGGTAGTCCATCGCCTCGTCGCGGAACGAGATCAGATACCTGCTCATCAGCCACCTCCTGGTTTCGGGCAGCGCTGATCGCCACCCCTCACTCGCTCCACGAACGGGCCTGGCCGACTTCGACAGGTCCTCGGGAAGAACGTACGCCGCGGCTGCCCTCATCGCCTCCAGAACTCGGCGATCTTCTCGGCAGCGCGAAGGCCCTGGCGATGACCCGCCCGGGCCGCGGGCGGCCGGGTCGACGGGTTCATCATGTTGTCGCCGAACGCCTCCATCGAGTCCGCGTCGGGAAGAACCGTCGCGACAGTGCTCCCACCTCCGCGCAGCTCCTCGACCTGGGCGGCGAGGTCACTGCGCCATCGGGCCGGGTGACGTGTCCGGCCGCCCAGCGGAGAGAGCACGAGCACTCGCTCGTACCCCGCTGCCAGGCCGGCGTTCTCACTCGAGCGCCGGTAGCCGCCATCGATGTAGCGGCGCCCGCCGATCGCGTACGCCGGGCCACCTGCACAGCTGGCCGCGACCGCGTCGACCAGGTCGACGCCGCTGTCGCGGTCGAGCTCGACGGGCTCACCGGTGTCGGCGTCCACCACGGTGAGGAGGATGTTGCTCTCCGGCCAGTGCGGGCGCGGCAGTCGGGCCGCGACGGTCTCGCGCCAGCGCTCCCGTCCGGCCGCACCCGCGGTCGCGGCGAGCTCGATCGCGTCCGCGCCGATCCGGCGCCGCATGTCGGGCACGTCGGCTGATGCCGCGATGATGGCATCGGTCCGCTCGAGGTGGGCCCAGGAGATGGGGCCGCGCGGTCCTGACGGGGCCTGGGGAACCGGTGTCGAGAGGACGCCGGCGAGCAGGTCGGCCGGGCTCGCGGCGCTGATCTGGGCCGCGGCGGTCGCGCCGGCGGAGGTGCCGATGACCAGATCGGCCTCGGTCACGTCCAGCCCGCCCTCGAGCAGGCCGGCGATGACACCGATCAGCCAGGCGTTGCCCGCCGATCCACCACCGCCGAGGACCAGTGCCCGCTCGCCGGTGGGCCGGGGCCGGGTTGTCGTGTTCGTTGTCGCGTTCATGGGAGTCGCCTTTCGGGAGTTCTTCAGGCGCTCCCGGCGACTTCTCCCGGAACTGGGCTCAGTCGCGCGATCGTGGACGGCGGGGAGCACCCGCGGTGGATGTTGCGTACACGGGACTCACCTCCTGCTGTCGGATCACGATCGCGACGACGCTAGCACGGGACACGGCTCCACTCATCGCCGAATGGCCCCGCGACGAGCGTCCGTGGCTTTACGGTGAGCGGGTGACGAAGACCTGGTCGATCATGCGCCTGGTGATGGCGGCGCTCATTCTCGCGGCGGTCCTGGCCGAGTTCCGCAACGCAATCAGCACCGATCCGGCGGAAGGCTCCAGCACCGCGACGATCCTGGTGAACTTCTTCAGCTACTTCACGATCGAGTCGAACCTCTTCGCGTTGGCCGCCCTGGTCGCCGGCGCGGTGTGGGCGCTGACCCGCAAGACTCGCGAGCCGGAATGGATCGCGGTGCTCTTCGCGGCGGCCACCACGTTCATGGCCATCACCGGGATCGTCTACAACCTGCTGCTGCGCGGGCTGGCGCTCGCCACGACACCCTGGGCCAACGAGGTGCTCCACCTGATCGGCCCGGTGTTCCTGGTCGTCGACCTGCTCTTCGCTCCCCCGCGCCGACGGCTGCCTTGGCGCGCCGTCGCGGCGGTCATCGCGTTCCCGATCGTGTGGGTGGTCTACACCCTGATCCGCGGCGAGTACGTCGTGTCCCCACTCACCGGGGACGGCTGGTGGTATCCGTACCCGTTCCTCAACCCGCACCTGCAGGACGGCTACCTGGTGGTCTCCTTCTACGTCGTCGGCATCGCGGCGGCGTTCACCCTCGTCGCCTGGGGCGTCGTCGCCATCGGGCGGCGGCGCGACGTACCGGAACCGGTGGCGGTCGGTTAGACGCTCCGGCAGCAGGGTGCCCCGAATAGGGGATTCACATCACCGCTCGCGGGGCGCATCGTGAAGGCGAGGTCTTCCCGCGATCGGAGCTCAACCATGCGTCTCCCCACCAGACTGCTGTCAGTAGCAGTCGTCCCGCTTCTCGTCATGCTCCTCGTCGCGCCCGCCGTGGCCGCGCCGCGTCCGTCCTCGATCCCCCTTCCCGACGACTTCCAGCCCGAGGGCATCGCGATCGGCGAGGGCAACACCTTCTACGTCGGCTCGCTGCTGGACGGCGACATCTACCGCGGCGACCTCCGCAGCGGTGAGGGCTCGACCTTCATCGACCTCGAACCCGAGGACGGCCGGGTGGCGGTCGGCATGCGGGTCGACAAGGCACGCCACTGGCTCGTCGTGGCCGGCGGTGCGACCGGCCGTGCATGGGTCTACGACACCCGGGACGGGTCGACCGTCGCCGAGCTCGAGCTCGGCCCGGCCGCGACCACCTTCAGCAACGACGTCGCGATCACCAGGGACGCGCTGTACTTCACCGACACGTTCGCGGCCCTGATCTACCGGGTCCCGATCCTTCCGGACGGATCGTTCGGCGCGACGGAACCGATCGAGGTGACCGGCGTTGCCGCTCAGACCGGCGACTTCGGTCTCAACGGCATCGACTCGACCCACCGAGGGTGGTTGATCGTCAACCACAGCGCGCTCGGCATCCTCGCGCTGGTCGACCCGGAGACCGGCGTGAGCCAGGAGATCCCGCTGACCGGCCCCGCTCTGGTGCCGGGCACCCTCGACGGGCTGCAGCTCGAGGGCCGCACCGCCTGGGTGGTGCAGAACTTCGCCAACTCCGTGGCCCGCGTGAAGCTCTCGCCGGACCTCACCAGCGGCGAGGTCGTCGAGGTGATCGAGTCCGACCTGTTCCGGGTGCCGACCACGGTCGACCTACACGGCAGCACGCTCGCCGTGGTCAACGGCCGGTTCGACCTCGGCTTCCCGCCGCCGTTCGGTCCGGGAGCACCTCCCGGAACCGAGTTCGACGTGGTGCAGATCCGCCCGTGACCTCCGTGCCTCGACCGTGTCGCACAGGTCGGCCAGCCGCTCGGAGTCGGTCCTGAGGTGCCCTCGGGACCACAGTCGACGGCACAGTGTCGCGGGGTGAGCGGGACCCCCGACCGGGCTCAGCCCTCCCGGATCATCCAGCGCTCGGGCGCGGGCAGCGGCTCCCAGCCGTACTTCGCGTAGAGCTCGTGGGCGTCCTCGGTGGCGAGCAGGGTCCGGCGGATGCGGTACGGCTCGAGGTCGGCGACGACGCCCTCGATCAGCAGCTTGCCGATCCCCTGGCCGCGGGCGCCCGGGTCGACGATGACGTCGCAGAGCCAGGCGAAGGCGGCGAAGTCGCTGACCACGCGGGCGAAGGCGACCTGGTTCCCGGCCGCGTCGTAGACGCCGTAACAGCGCGACCCCTTGTTGGCCGCGTCCTGCACCTCGCGCGTCCGGTCGCTGGCCCAGTAGGACTGCGCGAGCATCCGGTGCACCCAGTCGGGGTCGATCCGGCTCTGGTCGGCGGAGAAGGAGTACGCCGCGGGCTTCTCGCGCGTCGCCGGCTCCGCGCTCAGCAGACCGAGCAGGTCGTCCGGCTCGGGCTCGGGTCGCACGACCTGGGGCGCGACGGCGGGCGCCTCGACGGCCCCCGCGAAACCCGGCCCGGGATCCGGCGTACGACCCGCCTGATAGGCCAGCGCGGCACCGTTGGCGAGCTTGTCGGCAGCCTCGTTGAGCGGGTGTCCGGAGTGGCCTTTGATCCACTCGAACCGGACGTCGCGGCCCTGCATCGCCGCATCGAGATCCTTCATGATCTCGACGTTGAGGACGGGCTTGCCGTCGGCCTTCTTCCAGCCCTTGCGCTTCCAGCCGGCCATCCACTTGGTGACCGAGTTGATGACGTACTTGGAGTCGCAGTAGACCAGCAGCGGCTCGCCGGTGTGCGCCGTCTGCCGCAGCAGGTCGAGGACCGCGGTCAGCTCGCCCTGGTTGTTGGTCCCGTGCGGCCAGCCGCCACAGGCCCAGGTGGACTCGTCCACATACCAACCCCACCCCGCGGGCCCCGGGTTCCCGAGCGCCGAACCGTCAGCAGCAGCCACAATCGTCACGCGCCCATCCTGCCAGCCGCGTGCCGGCCCGCTCCGGGCGGTCAGGGGTTGACGCGGGGACCGGAAGCCGTGGAGCCGCGCACGACCAGCTCGGGGTGGAAGACGAACTCCGAGTGCGGGGTGCCGGTGCCGGCGATCTCGTCGAGGATGGCACGGACCGCGGCCTGACCCATCGCATGGACGGGCTTGCGGACGGTGGTCAGCGGCGGGTCGGTGAAGGCGATCAGCTGGGAGTCGTCGTAGCCGACCACGGAGACGTCCTCCGGGACCCGAAGACCACGCGAGCGGGCGGCACGGATGGCGCCCAGCGCCATCATGTCGCTCGCGCACACGATCGCGGTGAAGCCCTCGTCCAGGAGCGCGGAGGCCGCGGCCTGACCGCCCTCGAGGGTGAAGAAGGAGTCGCGGATGTGGCCCTTCTCGATCTCCTCGGCACTCAGCCCGAAGCGGTCGGCCATGGTGGTCACGAAGCCCTCGATCTTGCGCTGGACCGGGACGAAGCGGCGGGGACCGACGGCCAGGCCGATCTTGGAGTGGCCGAGCGTGGCGAGGTGGGTGACCGCCAGCTGCATCGCCTCGCGGTCGTCGGGCGAGATGAACGGCGCCTTGATGTCGGGGGTGAACCCGTCGAGCAGGACATAGGGAACGCCCTGGGCGCGCAGCTTCTCGTAGCGCGTCATGTCGGCGGTGGTGTCCGCGTGCAGGCCGGAGACGAAGATGATCCCGGTGACACCGCGGTCGACGAGCATCTCGGTGAGCTCGTCCTCGGTCGAGCCGCCGGGGGTCTGCGTGGCGAGCACCGGGGTGTAGCCCTGCCGGGTCAGGCCCTGCGCGATCACCTGCGCGAGCGCGGGGAAGATCGGGTTGTCGAGCTCGGGCGTGATCAGGCCGACCAGCCCTTCGCTGCGCTGGCGCAGCTTCACCGGGCGCTCGTAGCCGTGGACGTCGATCGCCGCCAGCACCGCCTCCCGCGTGGCCGCGGCGACCCCGGGCTTGCCGTTGAGGACGCGACTGACCGTCGCCTCACTCACGCCCGCATGGGCCGCGATGTCAGCAAGACGGGCAGAGGCTGGTGTTATGGGCACGATCACATCATGCCCTCTCCCTACACGGCCTGCAAGAACTTTCAGCAAGTTTGCAACTTTTGCTGAAAGGCTCTTACATTCTCCTCGACGCGGGGTTACCTTCGTCACACCACCGGGCGGATTCCTCGCCCGGCCCCATATCGAAGGAGAACTCATGCGACGTGGCATCGTGGCCACCGCAGTGGCGGCATCGCTCGCCCTGGCGGCAACGGCATGTGGCGGTGGCAGCGGCGACAGCAGCGACGGCCCGGTCACCATCACCTGGTGGGACACCTCGAACGCGACCAACGAGGCGCCGACGTACCAGGCCCTCGTCAAGGACTTCGAGAAGGCCAACCCGGACATCAAGGTCAAGTACGTCAACGTGCCTTTCGACCAGGCACAGAACAAGTTCGACACCGCGGCCGGCGCCAGCGGCGCTCCCGACGTACTGCGTGCCGAGGTCGGCTGGACGCCTGCGTTCGCGCAGAAGGGCTTCCTCGCTCCCCTCGACGACACCGAGGCGCTCGAGGACAAGGACGCCTTCCAGCCCAACCTGATCAAGCAGGCCGAGTTCGACGGCAAGACGTACGGCGTCCCGTTCGTCACCGACACCCTCGCGCTGGTCTACAACAAGGCGCTCTTCGAGAAGGCCGGCATCACCGAGGCGCCCACGACCTGGGACGAGCTCAAGGCCGACGCCGCCACGATCAAGTCCAAGACCGGTGTCGACGGCTACTGGGGCTCGACCTCCGCCTACTACGCGCAGCCGTTCCTCTACGGCGAGGGCACCGACACCGTCGACGCCGAGGCCAAGAAGATCACCATCTCCTCGCCCGAGGCCAAGAAGGGCCTGACCACCTGGCAGGGTCTCTTCAACGGCGAGGGCCTGCACAAGGCGGACACCACCGCCGACGCGTACGCCCACATCCAGGACGCGTTCGTCAACGGCAAGGTCGCCGCGATCATCCAGGGCCCCTGGGAGATCACGAACTTCTACAAGGGCTCGGCGTTCCAGGACAAGAACAACCTGGGCATCGCCACCGTCCCGGCCGGCTCGACCGGCGAGGCCGGCGCCCCGACCGGCGGTCACAACCTGTCGATCTACGCCGGTTCGGACGAGGCACACCAGGAGGCCTCGGCGGCGTTCGTGAAGTTCATGACCTCGGCCGAGACCCAGGCCCAGATCGCGCTGAAGAACTCCACGCTCCCGACCCGCGACGACGCCTACACCGACGAGGTCAAGGCCGACCCGGGCATCGCCGGCTTCCAGACGGTGCTCCCGGCCGCCCAGCCGCGACCCGAGCTGCCCGAGTACTCCTCGCTGTGGGGTCCGATGGACCAGGAGCTGCCGAAGATCGCCTCCGGCGCCGAGACCCTCGACGAGGGTCTGGCCACGCTGGAGACGGCCTTCGCGGACCTGCTGCCCGACTTCTCCAAGTGACCCAGTTCCAAGTGAGCCAGGAAGACCACGTCATCCGATGACTCTGACAGCACCAGCGCCCGCCGCCGAGACCCCGCGGTCTCGGCGGCGGGCGCCCCGCCCCGTCCAGCGCATGCGAGATTCCTACCGCCGCTACTGGTACGCCTACGCGATGGTCGCGCCCGTCGTGATCGTGCTCGGCGTGCTCGTCGGCTACCCGCTCCTGCGCGGCTTCTACCTGACCCTGACCGACGCCAACAGCCTCAACTCGGCACGCACCATCGGCGTCAACACGATCGACGCGACGTACAAGTTCATCGGTCTGGACAACTACGCCGAGATCCTGTGGGGCCCGGCGGCGTACGACCGCTTCTGGTCCCACTTCGTGTGGACCATCGTCTGGACCGTCACCTGCGTCGTCCTGCACTACGCGATCGGCCTCGGGCTGGCGATGCTGCTCAACCAGCGGCTGCGCGGACGCGTGGCGTACCGCCTGCTGCTGATCCTGCCCTGGGCGGTGCCGACGTTCGTCACCGTCTTCGCCTGGCGGATCATGCTGGCCGACGCCGGCGTCATCAACTCGATGCTCGACACGATCGGGCTCGCCTCGCCGAGCTGGCTCGAGGACCCGACCTGGCAGCGTACGGCCGCGATCATGGTCAACACCTGGTGCGGCGTGCCGTTCATGATGCTCTCCCTGCTCGGCGGGCTGCAGTCGATCGACGAGAACCTCTACGAGGCGGCCGAGATCGACGGCGCCAACGCCTGGCAGCGGTTCCGCCACGTCACCCTGCCGGGGCTGTCGTCGGTGAGCTCGACCGTCGTGCTGCTCGGCGTGATCTGGACCTTCAACCAGTTCGCGATCATCTTCCTGCTCTTCGGCAACACCGCGCCGGACGCGCAGATCCTGGTCACCTGGGCCTATCGACTCGGATTCGGGCAGCAGCCTCGCGACTTCGCCATGTCGGCGGCGTACGGCGTGCTCCTGCTCGCGATCCTGATCGTCTTCACGTCCTTCTACTACCGGTGGTTGAAACGCAATGACCAGCTCGCCTAGCCTCAACGCGCCCAGGACGACCCAGCGCCGCCGTGGAGAACTCGGCCCGGTCGCGCGGGTGGGCACGCACGTGACGCTCACGGTGGCGTCGCTGATCGCGCTCTTCCCGATCGTCTGGCTCGTCTACCTGTCCCTGGGACCCGACAAGGACGACTACCTCCACCCCGGCGGGATCTTCGCGAAGGCGACGCTGGACAACTACTCGTTCGTGCTGACCAACACCGCCTTCTTCAACTGGCTGTGGTCGACGCTGGTGGTCGCCGGAGGCACGACCCTGTTCGGCGTGATGTCGGCGGCGACGACCGGCTACGCGGTCTCCCGGATGCGGTTCCCGGGCCACCGGCCGCTGATGTGGGTCCTGCTGCTAACGCAGGCGTTCCCGATCGCGGTGCTGATCGTGCCGATGTACGAGATCTTCTCCCAGCTCCGCCTGGTCGACTCGCACCTCGGCCTGATCCTGGTCAACTGCACCACGATCGTCCCGTACTGCTCCTGGCTGCTGAAGGGCTACTTCGACACCATCCCGGTCGAGCTCGACGAAGCCGGCATGATCGACGGACTCACCCCGTTCGGTACGTTCTGGCGGCTGATCCTGCCGCTGGCTCGCCCGGGTCTCGCGGTGGCCGCGTTCTACGCCTTCATCACCGCCTTCGCGGAGGTCGCGTTCGCCTCGACGTTCCTGATCGACGACTCGAAGTACACCTTCGCGGTCGGACTGCAGAGCTTCGTCAGCGAGCACGACGCGCAGTGGAACCTGATGGCCGCCACCGCTGTCCTCATCGCCATCCCCGTGACCATCTTCTTCTACCTCGTCCAACGACACGTCGTCACCGGTCTGACCGCCGGCGGCGTCAAGGGCTGAAAGGGCAACTTTCTCCATGAGCAGCACCGAATGGTGGCGTGACGCCGTCATCTACCAGGTCTACCCCCGCAGCTTCGCCGACAGCGACGGCGACGGCACCGGTGACCTTCCCGGGATTCGGTCCCGACTCCCCTACCTCCGTGACCTGGGGGTGGATGCGATCTGGCTGAGCCCGTTCTACGCCTCACCGCAGGCCGACGGGGGCTACGACGTGTCCGACTACCGGGCGGTCGACCCTCGCTACGGGACGTTGGACGACGCTCGCGCGCTGATCTCTGCTGCCCACGAGCTGGGTCTGAAGGTCATCGCCGACATCGTCCCCAACCACTCCTCCTCGGAGCACGTGTGGTTCCAGCAGGCGCTGGCGGAGGGACCGGGGTCGCCGATGCGGTCGCGCTACCACTTCCTGCCCGGACGGGGTGAGAACGGCGAGGAGCCGCCCAACGACTGGGACTCGATCTTCGGCGGTCCGGCGTGGACGCGGGTTCCGGACGGCGAGTGGTACCTCCACCTCTTCGCTCCCGAGCAGCCCGACTTCAACTGGAACTCCCCCGAGGTGCACGCGGAGTTCCTGGACATCCTGCGCTTCTGGCTCGATCTCGGCATCGACGGCTTCCGCATCGATGTCGCCCACGGCCTGGTCAAGGCCGAGGGCCTGCCGTCCATCGGCCACGCGGAGCAGCTCCACCTGCTCGGCAACGACGAGATGCCGTTCTTCGACCAGGACGGCGTCCACGAGATCTACCGTTCGTGGCGCCGCGTCCTGGCCGACTACCCGGGCCGGATCTTCGTCGCCGAGGCATGGACGCCGACGGTGGCACGGTCGGCGAACTACGTACGCCCCGACGAGCTGCACCAGGCGTTCAACTTCGAGTACCTCGACACCGCCTGGGACGCCGCGGCGCTGCGCAAGGTCATCGACAGCTCCCTGGACGCGATGCGCCCGGTCGGCGCTCCGGCGACCTGGGTGCTGTCCAACCACGACGTCACCCGGCACGCCACCCGGTTCGCCAACCCGCCGGGGTCGGGGACCCAGATCCGTACGCCTGGTGATCGCGCGCTCGGGCTTCGCCGAGCTCGTGCGGCGACGCTGCTGATGCTCGCGCTGCCCGGGTCGGCGTACGTCTACCAGGGCGAGGAGCTCGGCCTGCCCGACGTCACCGACCTGCCCGACGAGGTCCGCCAGGACCCGTCCTTCCACCGCGCCAACGGCCAGGACGGCTTCCGCGACGGCTGCCGGGTGCCGCTGCCGTGGAGCCGGTCGGGCTCGTCCTACGGCTTCGGCGACGGAGGCTCGTGGCTGCCGCAGCCGGCGGAGTGGGGGGATCTGAGCGTCGAGGCCCAGACGGGTGTCGAGGGTTCGACCCTCGAGCTCTACCGCTCCGCCATCCGCACCCGCCGCGAGGTCCCCGGCCTCGGTGCCGGCGACGCGGTGACCTGGCACGACGAGGCCCCCGCCGGTGTCCTCTGGTTCGAGCGTGACGGCTTCGCCTGCACGGTCAACACCACCAAGGAGCCCGTACGCATCGCCGCCCCCGGCCGCGTGCTCCTCTCCTCCTCGGGCCCCGTGCCCGTCACCGACGCCACCGCCGCCCTCCCCGGCGACACGACCGTCTGGTGGCAGCTGGTCTGAGATCCCGGCCGAGTCCGCAGTTGTGGACGCCGAATCTGTAGTTGTGGGCGACGAAAGTAGATCTTCGTCGCCCACAACTACATTCTCGGCCGGTCAGCGGCGGGCGGTGACGTAGCACGCGACAGCGGTGGCGGCGGCTACGTTGAGGGAGTCGATGCCGGCGGACATCGGGATGATCGCGCGGCGGTCGGCGGCCTGCTGCCAGCGCAGGGAGATGCCGTGACCCTCCGAGCCGAGGACAAGAGCGACCTTGTCGACGCCCTCGACGGCCTTCTCGATGTCGACGGCGTCGTCGGCGAGGGTCAGGGCGACGGTGGTGAAGCCGGCAGCGGAGAGGGACGGGAGCGCTTCGTACCAGTCCGGCAGGCGAGTCCACGGCAGCGCGAAGACCGCGCCCATCGCGACCTTGATCGAGCGGCGGTAGAGCGGGTCGGCGCAGCGTGGCGCCAGCAGCACCGCGTCGAACCCGAGCGCGGCGCCCGACCGGAAGATCGCGCCTACGTTGGTGTGGTCGACGATGTCCTCGAGCACCAGGACCGAGCGGGCGCCCTCGAGCACCGAGTCGACCGACGGCAGCGGCCGCCTCTTCAGCGACGCCAGTGCACCGCGGTGCACGTGGAAGCCGGTCACCTCCTCGGCGGCCTTCTCGCTCATCACGTAGCACGGCGCATCGGTCGTGGCGAGCGTGTCGGCGAGCCCGTCGAGCCACTTCGGCGCCATCAGGAACGAGCGCGGCTCGAAGCCACCGCCCACGGCCCGGCGTACGACCTTCTCCCCCTCGGCCAGGAACAGACCCTCCGACGACTCAAGCGACTTCCGCAGCTCGACGTCGCGAAGGTCGCGGTAGTCGGCGAGCCGTGGGTCAGCGGGGTCGGAGATCTCGATGAGTTCAGCCATGGTCAGGCGACCTGCACCGAGTCCTTCATGTCCCCCGGCACTTCTTCGGGGAACGAGAGGACCAGGTGTCGTCCCAACGCGGTCGCGACCCGCGCCAGGGTGTCGATCCGGTTGCGCGCCCCTCCACCTTCCTCGAGGCGGGAAATGACCGACTGCGTCGTACCCATCCGCGAGGCCAGCTCGCGTTGACTCAGTCCTGCCGCCGTACGCAGGTCGTAGATCAGCTGGCCGAGAGCAAGGTCCTGCTCGACACTTGTCCTCGTCTCGTCGGACGGGACAGGTCGCTCCGCCCGCACGTCAGACCAGCGGGAGTAGTTCGCCATGTTGCTCTCCTAGGGATAGCGCCGGGCACACTCGGCCGCTGCCTTGCGGGCCCTGGCCACCTCGCCGCGCTCGTTGTCTCGTTGTTTGTGGAACGTCGTCAGAAGGATGATCCGAGCATCGTTCGTGAACCTGTAGGTGATCCTCCGCGCGGTCGACCCCAGGGTGAAACGGAGCTCGAATACACCCTCCCCAAGGCTCCGCGAGAGCGGCATCCGAGCGCGGAACCCCAGATCGGCCAACCGATCCACGATCACCACGACTCGACCCCACTCTTCATCGCTCAGAGCGTCCAGCCACTTCACGACCTCGTCGTGAAGCTCAACCTCCATGCTCATGATCGCATCCACGCGATGATCGCACAAGTGCGATCATCGCACGCCGTTTCACCGCACTGACACAGCACAAGACCCATGAGGCGACCGTAAGAGATCACTCATGACAACGAGTCGACGGCGCGCCGACTCGACCAGCCCTCAGAAGAAGTCCGGGTGGGCGACGCGGACGACCTCGCCGACGACGATGATCGCCGGGGGCTGGACGTTCTCGTCGGCAAGGGTCTTCTCGAGGGTCTCGAGGGTGGCCAAGACCGTACGCTCTGTGGGCATCGTGCCGTCGCAGATGACGGCGACGGGGGTGCCGGGCTCGCGGCCGCCATCGAGAAGGGCGGTCGCGATCGCGGGGGCGTTCTGGACGGCCATCAGGAGGACCAGGGTGCCGCCCAGACCGGCGACGGCGGACCAGTTGGTCAGCGAGGTGGGGTCGCCCGGGGGGACGTGGCCGGAGATGACGGTGAACTCGTGCGCGACACCGCGGTGGGTCACGGGGATCCCGGCGACGCCGGGGACCGTCACCGGCGAGGTCAGGCCGGGGATGACGTGGACCGGGACGCCGGCCTCACGGCAGGCGAGCACCTCCTCGAAGCCACGGCCGAAGATGAAGTTGTCGCCGCCCTTGAAGCGCGCGACCGCCTTCCCCTCCAGGGCAGCCTCGACGATGATCCGGTTGATCTCCTCCTGCTGGGCCGAGCGGCCGCGCGGGAGCTTGGCGACGTCGACGAGCTCGACGTCGGCGGGCAGCTCGGAGAGCAGCTCTCGGGGCGCCAGCCGGTCGGCGACGACGATGTCGGCCTCCATCAGGGCCTTGCGGCCGGCCACCGAGATCAACCCGGGGTCACCCGGGCCGCCACCGATCAGGGTCACTCCGGGCACGCGCTGACGCTCGTGCGGTGCGATCAGGTCCCCAGAGCGCAGCCCGTCGAGGATCCGGTCACGTACGCCCGCCGAGCGCCGCGGGTCGCGGTTGGCCAGCACCGCGATGGTCAGGTCGCCGTCCTGTCCGGTCGCCGGGGTCCAGGCGGTGGCCTGCGTGCCGTCGTCGGAGCGTACGCAGAAGATCCGTCGCTCCTCGGCCGCGGCCGAGATCTCTTCGTTGACGTCAGCATTCTGGGTCGCGGCGATGACGTACCAGGCGCCGTCGAGCACGTCGGCCGAGAAGCGGGCCCGGTGCCAGGTGATCTCGCCCGAGCCGAGCAGCCCCTCCAGGGCAGGGGTCAGCGACGGCGAGACGACCTCGACCCTCGCCCCCGCGGCGATCAGCGCCGGCACGCGCCGCTGCGCCACCCGGCCACCACCCACGACGACCACCCTCCGCCCCTCGAGGATGAGGCCGGCGGGATAGGGAACGGCATGCTCAGAACTCATGGGTACATCCTCGCCCAACACCGGGGTGCGGCCTGACAACGGGTCGATTCGCGGACTACGTTGGTGGACATGGCACTCGATCGTCCGGTGAAGCCGGATCCCTACTCCCTCATGCCCGCTCTCCCCTCCTTCACGCTGAACAGCGAGGACGTGACCGACGGCCAGCCGCTGAAGCAGGACCAGGTCTACGACGGTGGCAACACCTCGCCGCAGCTCAGCTGGAGCGGCGCGCCGGAGGGGACGAAGTCGTACGTCATCACCTGCTTCGACCCCGACGCGCCGACCCCCAGCGGCTTCTGGCACTGGGTCCTGGTCGACGTCCCCGCCGACGTGACCGAGCTTCCCGCCGGTGCCGGCGCCGGCACCGCCGAACTCCCGGGCAAGGCGTTCCACGTCGCGACCGACTTCGGTACCAAGGACTTCGGCGGCGCCGCTCCCCCGGCCGGCGACCAGGTCCACCGCTACTACTTCGTCGTCCACGCGGTCGGCGAGGAGACGCTGGGCGTGGACGACCAGGTCACCCCGGCCGTCGTCTCCTTCAACCTGGCCTTCAAGGCGCTGGCCCGCGCCGTCGTGGTGGGCACCTACCAGCACTGAGGTCCGACGTGGGGGTCCTGAGGTCACCGGGTGACCTCAGGACTCCCACGTCAGCCTGATGCCAGGTGGGTCAGCAGCGTCGGCGTACGCCGGTGCTCGACGTCGCGGGACAGCCCGAACGCGAGGAACATCTCGCTCAGACACCGCTCGAACTGCCGCCTGCCGCTGAAGAGCCTACTGATGATCGCGCGGTCGGGGTACCCGGCGTGGATCAGGCCCAGCACCTCGCTCTGGCGTATCGTCAGCCTCGCGATCGCATCGGGATCGGCGTCCGGCGACGCCTCGACCATCCAGGAGATGACCTCCGGGTCGACGACGACCTCACCCGACGCCACCCTGCCGACGACGTCGAGGAAGTGCGGGACGGTGCGTACGCGAGACTTGCGCAGGTAGCCGAGACCGCCGGTGCCGGTGCTGGCGAAGACGGCGGCCGCGAAGGCCGTGTCGACCGAGTCGGCGAGCACGACGACGCCCATCTCCGGCACCTTCTCGTGCAGCCGGAGAGTGGCGCTGATGCCCTCGTCGTCCGGGCCCAGCCGGGCGTCGGTCACGACCAGCGTGGGCAGGGTGTCGGTCGCGGCTTGGACGAGCGCCTCGGCGTCCCCGGCGTCCGCGACGACCTGGTAGCCACCACGCGCGAGCAGGGCGGTGAGTCCAGCACGAAGAAGAGGCGACTCGTCGGCAACGACGACGCTCGGCTCATAGCTGGACACAACGGCTCCGCTCGGTGCTGGGGGTAGCGGTCGAGACGCATTCTGTCGCACTTCCCCGCAAACCCCCGGTATCTCGCGCCCGTGTTCACATCGGCAGCCGAAGGGAACCCCGCCCGGTCAGAACTCCGGCGGCCCCTCGGAGGCCCGCTTGAGCAGCGTCTCGAAGGACGTCGGGTTGGCGAACTCGTCCTCCACCAGCGTCCGGTGCGGCGCCGGGGTGGGCGTGCCGCCCACGGCCAGCAGGGCAGCCAGCTCGGCGGCCGCACGATCGACCCGCTTGGGGAGCTCCGGGCCACCGGCGAAGTCCTCGGTGGCGGCGAAGACCCCGGTCGGGACGACCACCGCGTGCAGGTAGGCGAAGAGCGGCCGGAGCGCGTGCTCGAGCACCAGCGAGTGCCGGGCGGTGCCGGCGGTCGCGGCGATCAGGACCGGCTTCGCGTCCAGGACGCCCTGCTCGAGTACGTCGAAGAACGTCTTGAACAGGCCGGAGTAGGACGCGGAGAAGACCGGTGTCACCGCGATGACGGCGTCGGCACGCCGTACCTGGTCGATGGCCGACTGGAGCGCCGGCTTGGCGAACCCGGTGAGCAGGTTGTCGGTCAGCTCGTGGGCCAGGCCGCGCAGCTCGACGTGCTCGACCTCGACCTCCGCGCCCCGGGCCTGGACGGCCCGGGTCGTGGCCTCGCCGAGCATGTCGGCGAGCAGCTTTGTCGAGGACGGGACCGACAGCCCCGCGGAGACGACGACGATCCGGGTCACAGCTCCCCCTCGAGCACCTTGGCGACCTCGGGGTCGCTCAGGTCGCGGTCGGAGGAGCCGGTGGCCGAGTCGCCCTCGGCGTAGACGGTCGAGTCCTTCGCGCCGCCGGCCTTCTCCACCAGGGAGGCGTGGGTCGGGGCGTCCGGGACACCGGGCTTGCGCAGCTTCGCGAACTCCGCGCGCAGGGTCGGCAGGATCTCGCCGTAGAGGTCGAGCTGCTCCAGCACCGTCTTCAGCGGCAGCCCGGCGTGGTCGAGCAGGAAGAGCTGGCGCTGGTAGTCACCGACGTACTCACGGAACGAGAGCGTCCGCTCGATGACCTGCTGCGGCGAGCCGACGGTCAGCGGGGTGGCCTCGCTGAAGTCCTCCAGCGAGGGACCGTGGCCGTAGACCGGGGCGTTGTCGAAGTAGGGCCGGAACTCGTTGATCGCGTCCTGGGAGTTGGGCCGCATGAAGAACTGCCCGCCCAGCCCGACGATGGCCTGGTCGGCGGTGCCGTGGCCGTAGTGCTCGAAGCGCTGCCGGTAGAGCTGCACCATCTGCTTGGTGTGCGAGGCCGGCCAGAAGATGTGGTTGTGGAAGAAGCCGTCGCCATAGTACGCAGCCTGCTCGGCGATCTCGGGCGAGCGGATCGAACCGTGCCAGACGAACGGCGCGACGCCGTCCAGCGGCCGCGGAGTCGAGGTGTAGCCCTGCAGCGGCGTACGGAACCTTCCCGACCAGTCCACCACGTCCTCCGACCACAGCCGGCGCAGCAGGGCGTAGTTCTCGATGGCCAGGTTGATGCCCTGGCGGATGTCCTTGCCGAACCAGGGGTAGACCGGGCCGGTGTTGCCGCGGCCCATCATCAGGTCCACGCGGCCGTCGGTGAGGTGCTGGATCTTGGCGTAGTCCTCCGCGATCAGCACCGGGTCGGTGGTGGTGATCAGCGTGGTCGCCGTGCTCAGGATGATGTTCTCGGTCTTGGCGCCGATGTAGGCAAGCGTGGCGGTCGGGTTGGATGCGATGAACGGCGGGTTGTGGTGCTCACCGGTCGCGAAGACGTCCAGGCCCACCTCCTCGGCGTGCTTGGCGATCTCGACGGTGGCCTTGATGCGCTCGTTCTCCGTCGGGGTCCTACCGGTCGTCGGGTCCATCGTGACGTCACCGACGGTGAAGATGCCGAACTGCATACCCATGGTTCCCTGCCCCTTTCGTGGACTCTTCCACGATAGTTGAAATCCGAACTACTCGGCAAACAGTTGCTGCATCAACGTTATTCCAGGAAACCCCGTGGCGTACGCAGGCCCTCCTGTGCCAACGTACGTCAGGTGTCCGGGGCGCTGCATCCACAGTTGAGTCTGTACGCCGCGATCGCGACCAGCTCGTTCCGCCGCTACTCCACCTACACCGCGGCTACGCTCGCCGGGATCTTCACCAACTCGGTCTTCGGGATCATCCTCAGCTTCGCCTATCTGGCCCTGTGGGAGCAGAACCCGTCGGCCGGCGGCTATGAGGCCGACCAGGCGGTCACCTTCGTCTGGATCGGGCAGGCGCTGCTGATGACGATCGCGCTGTGGAGCGGCGGCTCGACCGACGACCTCGCCGAGCGGATCCGCAACGGCGACATCGCCGTCGACCTCTACCGTCCCGTCAGCGTCCTCGGCTGGTATCTCGCCGCCGACCTCGGCCGCGGGCTCTACCACTTCGCGACCCGGGGCGTGGCGCCGACCATCGTCGGTGCGCTGCTCTTCGGGCTGGTCATGCCCTCCCCCGCCGGCGCGGTCGGGTTCCTGGTCAGCGTCGTCCTCGCGGTGGTGGTCAGCTTCGCGGTCCGCTTCCTCTTCGCCGCCAGCGCGTTCTGGCTCCTGGACGCGACCGGTCCGCGGGTGCTGCTGAGCGTGCTGGCCACCTTCTTCAGCGGGCTGACCCTGCCGCTCAACCTCTTCCCCGACGGCCTGCGCCAGGTGGCGCTGGCGCTGCCGTTCGCCTCCTACATCCAGACCCCGGCCGACATCTGGCTGGGCCGCCACACCGGGCTCGACATGCTCGCCGCGATCGGGCTGCAGGTGCTGTGGGCGGTCGTCCTCCTGGGCGTCTGCGCGCTCGTGCTGCGTGCCGCGACCCGCAAGGTGGTGGTCCAGGGTGGTTGAATCTCGACAGGCTCGATCACCCGCGACGGAGGCGATCCGCTCGTACTGGCTCATCGCGCTGCTGTGGATCCGGGCGGCGATGGCGTATCCGGTCTCGTTCTGGACGATGACGGTCGGCGGCGTACTGATCACCTTCCTCGACTTCGTCGCGATCTGGCTGATGTTCAGCCACATCGACACCTACGGCGGCTTCACGCTGCGCGAGATCGCCCTGCTCTACGGGGTCACCTCGATCGCGTTCCGGGTCGCCGACATGCTGGTCGGGAGCGTGGAGAAGATCGGGCGATACGTACGCAGCGGCGATCTCGACGCGATGATGACCAAGCCGGTCCCGGTGCTGGTGCAGCTGTGCGCCGACCGGTTCGAGCTGCGCCGGCTCGGCCAGATCGCCCAGGGCATCGCGGTCTTCGCCTGGGCGGCACCGATCGTGGACTGGAACCCGCAGCGCCTGCTGGTGCTGGTGGTGGCGCTCGTCTCGGGTGTGGTCATCTACTTCTGCGTCTTCGTGACCTTCTCGACGATCCAGTTCTGGACCACGGACGCCTCCGAGTTCGCCAACGCCTTCACCTACGGCGGCAACACGATCATGCAGTATCCGATGACGATCTTCCCGCGCGAGGTCGTCCGGTCGCTGACCTACCTGCTGCCACTGGCCTTCGTGAACTGGTACCCGTGCCTGTTCCTGCTCGGCCGCACCGACCCGTTCGGATCCCCGGACTGGTACCGCTTCGCCTCGCCCCTGGCCGCGCTGGTGCTGGTCGGCGTCACCACGCTCGTGTGGCGCCAGGGGCTTCGCCGATACCGATCGACCGGGAGCTGATGTGCCACTGATCGAGGTGCGGGACCTCTCCCGCGAGTTCACGATCCGCAAGAAGGCGGGTCTGATGAGACGTACGTCGGTGGTGAAGCAAGCCGTGCACGGCCTGTCCTTCGAGATCGACGCCGGTGAGATGGTCGGCTACATCGGCCCCAACGGCGCCGGGAAGTCGACCACGATCAAGATGCTCACCGGGATCCTGGTGCCCTCCGGCGGGTTGGCGCGGGTGGCGGGCCTGGAGCCGTCTCGCCAGCGCCGGGAGCTGGCCCGGCGGATCGGGGTGGTCTTCGGGCAGCGTACGTCGCTGTGGTGGGACCTGCCGCTGCGCGACTCCTTCGAGCTGCTGCGGCGGATCTACCGGATCCCCGACAAGACCTTCCGCCGCAACCTCGAGGACCACGTCGCGCTGCTCGACCTCGGCGACCTGATGGACACCCCGGTGCGGCAGCTGAGCCTGGGCCAGCGGATGCGCGGCGACATCGCCGCGGCGCTGCTCCACGACCCCGAGATCCTCTATCTCGACGAGCCGACCATCGGTCTCGACGTCATCTCCAAGGGCCGCCTGCGGGAGTTCCTGCGCGCCCTCAACCACGAGCGTGGGACGACCCTGATGCTCACCACGCACGACCTGCAGGACATCGAGGCGCTGTGCGACCGGGTCATCGTCATCGACCACGGCACCGCCGTCTTCGACGGCCCCCTGCCCTCCCTGCGAGCCAACGGCGACGCCTCGCGCACCCTCGTCGTCGATCTCGTCGACGAGGCCTCCGCCATCGCCATCGACGGCGCTCGGGTCGTGAAGGTCGAGGGCCCCCGCCAGTGGCTCTCCTTCCCCGCCGGCGCCTCCGCCGCGCCGCTCGTCGCGCAGGTCGCCGCTGCGTACGACGTCGCCGACCTCTCCATTCACGAGCCCGACATCGAGGACGTCATTCGGCAGCTCTACGCGCGCTGATCCTGGCGGGACTCAGGGCTCAGCGCGGAGGACGGCGAGGTCGTCGGGCTGACGGGAGAGCTCGGCGAGGGTGTGGCGCAGGCGGTCCAGAAGAGCCTCGACGGACGCTGCGGCCACCGCCGTGTCGGGGTAGCGGACGCGGACGGCGAGGCCGGTGTGGGTGCGGGAGAACCAGATCTGTACGTCGTCGGCCTGGGTCGAGGCGGAGATGTGCTGCGCGTCGCGGTCGAGGTGGGACGAGCCGCCGGGGACGTGCCGATAGTCGACCCAGGAGACGACGAAGACGTCGTTGCGGGTCTGCACCAGCGGCCCGGTGAGCGAGCCGAGGACCTGGTCGAGCGGCACCGACCCGAGGCGTACGCCATGACGGACCGCGTCGCCGGCCTCGGCCAGGCCCACGTCGGTGAGCGAGGCGGGGACGGTGAGTGGGACGGTGGTGGTATACCAGCCGATCGAGCGGGTCAGGGCGTCCGCGGAGCGGGTGGAGACCGGCGCCATCGTGTCCAGCCGGTCACCGCCGCCGAGGTCGGAGATCGCGGTGGCGAGGGCCGCGAGCACGGCGGCGTACGTCGAGGCACCGCTGTTGCGGGCGCGGGCGCCGATGCGGTCCATCAGGGCCGCGTCGGCCAGCGGGGCAACGGCGGTGGCCTGGGCGGCCCGCTCCCCCGGCTCGAGTCCGAGCGGCAGGGGGAAGGTCGGCAGCCGGTGGCCGCGGCCGCCGAGGAACTCACGCCAGCCACGCAGCAGCGGGTCGTCGGCGCCGACCCAGGCGGGGCCGTCGGCTCCCTCCGCGACGGCTTCGAGGAACGACCTCACCGGCGGCAGCGACGGCTCGTCGCCGCCCTCGGTGAAGGTGGCGTAGAGGTGGGCGAGCTCCTCGACCGCGACCGCGACCGAGTGGGCGTCGCAGTGCAGGTGGTCCATGCCGAGGACGATCGTGGAGCGGTCCGGGCGCGAGATCGCGGCCGGCAGAAAGGCCGGATAGGCGAACGGCCCGCACCGCTCGTCGAGGGCCGCATGCAGCGCGGCGCGGGTCTCCTCGACGGTGCTGGTGTGGCCGACGGAGGTCACCGACCACATGAGCGTGCCGGGGTGGTGCCGCCGGGCCTGGAGCGCCTCGGACCCGGCGACGACCTCGAGCTGCAGGCTGCCGTGGCGGGCGAGGAAGGCCCGCCAGGTGCGCGAGAGCGCGACCGGCTCGATGGGGCCGTCGACATCGAAGGCGGCGGCCAGCCAGACGGTCGGTCCTCCGGCCAGCGCACCGGCGAGGTGGTTGCGCTGGTTGAGCGAGAGCTCGGCGGGTGCGCCGTGGGCGGGAGCGGAGAGGTCCCAGCGGAGCAGCGTGCCCGGCCGGGGCTCCCACAGGTCAGCGGTCGTGACCAGCATGTCCGGTCCCGATGATCTGGTGGGCATCGACCGGGCGTACCGGCAGGCCGAGGTCGGCGAGCACGTCGTGGAGCGCCTCGAAGAAGGTCGCCACCGCCCGTCCGCCCTGCTCGGTGTCGGGGCTCTGGGTGGCCAGCTCGAAGCGGTCGGCGAAGCGGTTGACCCACAGGCTCGCGTTGGCGGTGCGGCCCTCGCCGGTGAAGTGCAGGCCGGTGTCGAACGGGGTGGTCCCGGCACCGGGGAACTTGCGTACGTCGAGGTAGGAGACCATCTGCGGGCTGGCCAGCTCGGTCGGCGCGAGCACCCCGCCGGCGACCATCGCACCCAGCGCAACGTGGACCGGGGTGCGGGCCAGCTCGCGGGCGGTGCCAAAGGCCTTCTCCGCCGCGAGCACGGTCTCGGGGAAGGTCTCCCCCAGCGGCATCGAGACGGGGGCGAAGTTGCAGAACCAGCCGTGCGACGTCGCGGTCTGCTGCGACCGGGTGCCGAGCACGGTGATCCCCAGATAGTCCGAGCTGCCGCTCAGGCGCTGCTCGGCATGGGCCAGGAGCGCGAAGACGCCGCTGGTGAACCGGCCACCGGCAGCACGGCAGAGCTCCTCGAGCTCGTCGACCGCCTCGTCCTCGAGCGCGGTCCAGGACCGGATCCGGACCGGCGCGGTCTCGCCCGGCGCCAGCCCGAGGTCGACCGGGAACCGCGGCAGCCGCCCGCCGTGACGCGAGACGATGTCGACCCACTCCCGCACCGCCGGTGTCTCCGCGTCGCACTCGGCTGCGAGCTGCTGCTCGGCGGCTGCGTACGTCACGAAGCTGTCGGCCCCCGGCAGGTCCGGCGACGGGGCTCCGAGGGCCGCGGCGTAGGCCGCGCCGAGCTCGGCGGGGACCATCAGCTGCGAGGCGCCGTCGGTGAAGGCGTGGTCGCAGCCCCAGAAGTAGGTGAAGCCCTCCTCGCGCACGATCGCGCCGAGCAGGAACGGCGTCCAGGAGTCGGGGCGGCACTGCTCGTCCCACAGGCTGACCAGAAGCTCCTGCCAGCCACCGGTCCAGTCGGCGGGCGCCTCGACCTCGACGGATTCAAAGTCGAGCGCGTCAGCCGGTACGAGGCGGCGCACCGGCGTGGCGCCGGAGAGGTCGAACCAGGTGCGCAGCCCCTCGTGACGAGCGACGAACGAGGTCAGCGCCGCGATGTAGGCCGGCTCGTCGAAGGCCACGTCGAACTCCCCGGCGGTGCCGGTCCAGGCCCGGTGCACCCCGCCGGCGCCGATCTTGGCCCGGTAGGCGTTGAGATGGTCGGCCTGCAGGAAGGACGGCGCTCCGGGAGAGACGGGCGCGGCGTCGGCCGCGGCCCGGCACCCGGCCGTCGGCCGCAGCACGACCACTCGGCCCGGCGCCGGTGCCAGCTCCGCGAGCGCCCCGATCCTCATGCGGTGCCCTCCAGCTCGGTGGCCTCAGGGCGCGCGATCTCCTCCAGGAGCCCGCTCATCCCGCCGATCAGGTCGCGCACGACCCGTTCGGCGGCGACCGTCTCCGGGTAGCGGGTCGAGACGTTGAGGCCGTCCCGGTCACGCACGAGCCACAGGTAGACCTCGTCGTCGGCGCGGACGGGGGCACGCAGCGTACGGGCGTCCCAGTCGTTCCAGCGCTCGGCGCCGGCGATGAAGCGGGTGTCGACGAAGGTGACGACGAAGTGCGGGGCGTCGTCGACGCCGAGCAGGTCGGCGACCCGCGCGAACGGCTGCGGGACCAGCGGCTTCGCCGCGGCGAGCGCGGCCTGGACGCGGCCGGCGACCTCGGGCAGCGTGGTCGCGCCGGTGATGTCGAGGGTGATCGGGACGAGGCCGACGTACCAGCCGACCGCGGCGGCGTGCTCGGCGGTGTAGCGGGTGTGCATCGGCGCCACGAAACGCATCTTTTCCACGCCGTGCTGGGCGCGCAGGACGTACGCCATCGCGCCCATCATCCCGGCCTGGAACGAGACGCCCGCGCTCTTGCACAGCTCGCCCAGGGCACGGGCCTGGCGGGGGTCGCCGAGCCACTGCGACAGGCTCGCCTGCGGCAACGGCGACGCCGAGGCGGGTACGTCGGTGATGCCCGTGACCGGGAAGTCGGCGAACCGAAGTCCCCCGTCGGGTCCGGTCAGCCAGTCGCGCCAGACCTGCACCGACTCGCTCTCCAGCGACATCGTCTCGCCGGTGACCCGCTCGGCGGCGGCGTGGTCGACGTGGCTGCCGGTGGTCGCCGCGGACAGCTCGGCGAACGGCTCGCCGGCCAGCGCCCGCTCGTAGAGCGAGGCGATCTCCTCGAACCAGAGCAGCTGGGAGTAGGCGTCCATGACGCCGTGGTCGGCGCCGAAGACCAGGGTGAAGCCGTCGGCGTCGGCGACCGTCGCGAAGACGACGTAGGGCCAGGCCGAGGGGTCGATGTGATCGGCGAGGAAGTCCGAGATCCGGCCGCGGGCGTCCTCGCCGTCGAACCGGCCGAGAACGGTGGTGGTCACCGACACGTCAGCAGCGGCGACCGCGCGACGGCGCCGGCCGGCCGGCGTCTCCACGACGGTCCCGCGCAGCGCCTCGTGACGCCCGATCCAGGCACGGAGCGCGAGGCCAAGCGCCGCGGTGTCGAGCTGCCCGGGCAACCGCATGATCGAGCCGATCCAGGAGCCCGCCTCGGCGGTGTCGAGGTGCAGCTCGTGGTTGTGGGACAGCCGGCGTTCGTCGTCGACCCAGGCACCCGGCTCCGCAGCGGGGATCCACGCGGTCACCTCGCCCGGGGGTACGTCGTACGCGGACAGCTCGGTGTACTCCATCGGAGGTGGAGTTCCTCTCTGAGGTGGGGGGCTCGTTGCGGCAAAACGTCTTCTCGGGGACCCGAACGAACCTCAAGAACGCCGTAGCCCGAGAAGGCGACCCGCCTGGGACGACAGCGATGTCGTCCACGTCGCGGCCTATTGTGCACACAGGTCCGCACCCGAATTCGACCGCCCCCGGACGTGGGAATCGCCACACTTCTTTATTGCCCCCGGGGGTTTACATGACGTATCAAACTCCGATTGACTCCTCCCCCTGCGCGCGCTATCGCTGTGTGATCTCGCTGGGCCTCTGCCCGGCCGCCCGCCAATCTCGAGGACTCCCCCATGCCCGTTGCCACCCGTGCACCGATCGACAACTCCGGCCGCCTGCAGTTCGCCGACGACCTCTTCGCCCGCCGCCATCGCGGTCTCGGAAGTCCGATCGCCAACCAGTGGATCTGGCGGCTCAACAGTCCCTACGACGCCGACCGGCTGCGCTACATCGCCGCCGGCCTGGCCGAGGGCGGGCTGTCGCGGAAGCTGCACCGGGCGAAGTTCCCCGGAGCCCGCGACCTGTGGACCAACGCCGACCGCGAGCCGTCGCTCGAGCTCTACGAGGAGATCCTCCCGGTCGCCCAGATCACCGACTGGCTCCAGGAACGTCACAGCGACCACCTCGACCCGCACGAGGGCCTGACCTACCGGCTCACCGCGATCAACCTCGACGACGGCACCTCGGTCGTCTCGATGCTGCTCGCCCACGCCGTCGGAGACGGCGGCTCCGTGCTCGACGCCGTGTGCCGTGCCTCCCGCGGCGAGCCGCTGCGGCTGCCGCCGGCGCCCGCCAACGGCTGGGACCGCCTCCGTGCCGAGGCCGCCGACAGTCGCGCGCAGTGGCGCGCCGTCCGTGACTGGACCAAGGCCCGCCGGCAGGCGAAGAAGGACGGCACCGCGGCCCTGGCCACCAAGGCGCCCCGCGTCTACCCGGAGGCCACCCCGAACCCGAAGCCCGAGGCCTGGCGGATGCCGCGGATGATCACCGAGTTCGACACCGAGACGATGACGAAGATCGCCGCCGAGCACGGCGGCTCGACCAACGCCTGGTTCATCAACGTCGTCGCCGACCTGCTCGTCCGCATCGACCACGTGCCGGTCGACCGGGGCGACGTCCCGGTCTCGCTGCCGATGAGCGACTTCCAGCCCGGGGACGTACGCTCCAACTCGACGCGCGTGGCCATGGTCGAGGTGCCCCGTGACGTGCTCGACAAGCGCGATCTCGCCGAGATCAAGAAGCTCTCCAAGGCGGCCTACATCCGTCTCGGCCAAGCCGGCCCGGGGCTGGTCCCGGTGCCGCTGGCGATGATGCAGATGCTGCCCGACGCCGTGCTCGACAAGCTCCCGCAGCCGCCGGCCGCGGCGTGCATGGCCTCCAACCTGCCCCAGCTCCCCGACGACTACCGCTACGCGATGGGTGAGGACGTACGTCTCGTGGCCGGCCTCGCCGGCTACCAGAACGCGACCGCCCAGGACGCCTATGACGTCGGCGGCGGGATCATCTCCTGGCTGATCCAGTCGGGGCCGCGTACGACGCTCAACCTGGTCGCCGCCGAGCCCGACCGTGTGCCCGACCTGGACTTCCTGAAGAGACTGGTCGTCGAGGAGCTCGGCTCGTGGGGTCTGACCGCCGAGGTGTGGTGACGTGCCCCAGCCCGAGATGCTGTCATCGCTGCCGCCCGCGAGCCTCGGCGCCCGCCCGGCACCGTTCGCTCCCGAGCGCACCAACCGGCTGACGTACGACGACGAGGTCTTCCTCCGCTCCGCGACCGTGATCGGCGTCCCGGTCGTGGCCCAGACCGCCTGGCGGTTCCCCACCGAGATCCCGGTCGAGGCGGTCCAGGACCTGGTCGACGAGCTGGCCGAGGGCCCGCTCAACCGCCTCGTCGTACGCCCCACGGTCATCGGCGCGCGCTCCCGCTGGGTGCCGGCGACGACCGCCGAGCCGGTCCACCTGCACCCCGACCGGATCAAGCCCGACCAGGTGGTGGCCTGGCTCGACAGCACCGCCGACGAGGTGCCGTTCGACCCGGTGAAGGGCCCGCTGTGGGCGTTCTTCATGGCCCACACCACCGACGGCGGCACGGTCGTGGCCTACAACGCCTCCCACATCGTCTGCGACGGCGGCATGAAGCTCGGCGCCGTGATCGCGGCCGTACGCCGCCAGCGCCTGCCGCGGCTCCCCGCCGCCGAGGCGGAGCCCGAGGTCACCCGCGGGGACGACCGGCGCGACGCACGCACGATGGCACGCGCCGCCGTTCGCGGCCTCCGGGAAGCCCGGAAGGCCGGGAAGCTCCCCGTGCTGGAGGCCCAGTCCTCCGAGAAGCGGCCGGTGCCGGCCCCGCAGCCCGACGACGACGTCGTCCACGAGGTCGCCGACGCCACTGCCGACTGCCCCGTCGAGGAGTGGAACGCGGCCGCGGAGCGGGCCGGTGGCACCGCCAACGCTCTGCAGGTCGCGATCTCGGTCGAGGTCCTCCTCGAGGCCGGGATCGTACGCCCCGGCGAGCCGGTCAAGATGTCGCTGCCCGTCTCGCTGCGCGGCGAGGGCGACCTGCGCTCCAACGCCACCTCGGGTGTCTCGATCGCGGTCGAGACCGAGCTGCGCGACGGCGTCGGCCGGGTCACCGACCTGGCTCACATCCGGGAGCGGTCGAAGCGGGAGTTCTCCGCGCTCTTCAAGGGCACCCGCCCCGACCCGATCGCCCACATCGCGCCGCTGGCGCAGATGATCCCGGACCGCCTCGCGAAGCCGCTGCTCAAGAACGTCGTCACGCCGCTCGGTCTGGCCTCCAACCTGGGCCGGCCCGACCCCGACTTCGTAGCGCCGTTCGGGGTGCCCGCCGAGTCGATCGTCTTCCGCGCCCTGGCGCTCGGCGCGACCCGCGGCGAGCTGCGCCGGATGCGCGGTGGGGTGACGTCGTGGTGGTGCGAGGTCGGGGACACCTGCAGCTTCGGTATCCGCGCGCTCGACCCCGACGCGGTCCCCGACTCCGAGCGGCTGAAGGAGATCGTGACCACCGTCTACGGACGCTGGGGCCTGGTGCCGACCTTCTGGTGATCCGGCGCGGCCTGGTGAGAGGATGCGGTCATGACGATCGACGTACTCGGTGAGCCCTACACCGTGGAGACCATCGACCTCGCGGACGACTTCGAGGGCACGGTCGTGGCCACGCTGGTCAAGCGGCCCGCCGACGGCGACGCCAAGGGCGCCGTCCTCTACGTCCACGGCTTCTCCGACTACTTCTTCCAGAAGGAGTACGCCGAGTGGTGGACCGCCCGCGGCTACGACTTCTACGGCCTTGATCTGCGTAAGTACGGTCGCTCGCTGCGGGAGCACCAGTCGGGGACGTACGTCGGCGACCTGGCCGAGTACTTCGACGAGATCGACGCCGCCTGGGAGCGGATCACCGAGCGCGACGGCCACTCGCACATCATGCTCAGCGCCCACTCCACCGGCGGGCTCACGGTCTCGCTGTGGGCCGACGACCGCCAGCCCGACGCGCTGGCCGGGATGGTCCTCAACTCGCCGTGGCTCGACCTGCAGGGCTCGTTCCTGCTGCGCTCGGTCGCCAGCCCGGTGGTGCGCCGGGTCGGCCACCGGGCCCCGATGCGCGAGCTCGGCCGCGACGTCAGCGGCTTCTACACCATGTCGCTCCACGTCGAGCACGACGGCGAGTGGGAGTTCGACCTCGGCCTCAAGCCGGTCGGCTCCTACCCGATCCGGCTCGGCTGGCTCAAGGCGATCCGCGACGGCCACGCCCGGCTCCACCGCGGTCTGGACGTGAAGGCTCCGGTGCTGGTGCTCTCCTCCGACCGCTCCAGCAAGCCGAAGGCGATGGGCGAGCTCGTCCACTCGACCGACATCGTCCTCGACGTGCGCCAGATCCGCCGCTGGTCGACCGCCATCGGCACGCACGTCACCTACATCGCGGTCCCCGGGGCGAAGCACGACGTGATCCTGTCGCGCCCCGAGGTCCGCAAGCAGGCCTACGCCGAGATCGAGCGGTGGCTAGCGGCGTACGGCGTCTGAGTCGGTTGGGTCGGTTGAGTCGGTTGAGTCGGTTGAGTCGGTTGAGTCGAGGGTCGTCTTCGGGCCCTTGAACCACCTGCGCGCGGAGAGCCGCCACCACAGCGCGAGAAGGACCAGCGAACCGACGGTGAGGATCGGCGCGTAGTTGACCGACGCCCAGGAGAAGTCGTCGCTGGTGATCCAGCCGGAGGGCACGAACGGCAGGACGAAGTAGACCGAGATGATCGCGATCTCGGCGACGGCGACCAGGTTGAGCCACTTGTAGTGCTTGCCGAGGGTCCACTGCCCGGTCTCGAAGGCGTCCCCGGCCCGCCAGCGCAGGAAGATCGGGATCGCGAAGGCGAGGTAGAGGCCGATCACCGCGACCGAGGTGATCGCGTAGAAGGCCAGCGGGATGCCGCCGACGCCCCACAGCGCGGGAAGCGTGATGACCGCACCGACGACCGCGACCAGGAGCACCGCGTTCACCGGGACCTTCCGGGTCGGGCTGACCTTCGCCCACAGCGACGAGCCGGGCACCGCCCCGTCGCGGGCGAAGGCGTACGTCATCCGGGAGGCGCTGGTGAGACAGGCCGTGGCACAGAAGAGCTGTCCGGCGGTGGAGATCAGCAACACCACGAAGTGCCACGAGTCCGGTAGCGCCTGACCGAAGATCACGTCGACCGCGCCGCCGCCCGCGCTCACGCCCTCGGGGTCCTGGACCGCGAAGAGGAAGGCCAGCAGCAGGACGTACCCGCCGACCGCGGAGTAGAAGATCGAGCGCCAGATGCCCTTCGCGGCACCGTCGGCCGCGCCCTGGGTCTCCTCGGAGAGGTGGGCGGAGGCATCGAACCCGGTGATCGTGTACTGCGTCAGCAGGAACCCGAGCGGGAGCACCAGGAACCAGTACTTCGCGTCGGCATAGCCGGAGTTGTTGATCCGCTCGGTGAAGACGTAGGCGAAGCTCTGGTGGTCGTCCGGGACGATGACCAGCACCAGGACCACGATCGCGGCGCCGGCGACGTGCCACCACACCGAGATGTTGTTGATGACGGCCAGCAGGTGGCTGGAGTAGATGTTGGCGAGCGCGGCCAGCACCAGGATGACCAGGAAGATCAGGTAGACCCTGCCCAGGGAGTAGCCCTCGGCCCAGCTCTCACTGAGCGTCGAGAGGGTGAGGTCGAGGAAGGTGGCGGCGCCGTACGCGACGCTCGCGGTCACCGCGAGCAGGCCGATCAGGTTGAGCCACCCGGTGAAGAAGCCGGCCGCCGGGCCGCCGAGCTTGGCCGCCCACCAGTAGATGCCGCCCGAGGTCGGGTACGCCGAGACCAGCTCGGACATGGTGAACCCGATGATCAGGATGAGGCCAGCGATGATCGGCCAGCCCCATGAGATGGCCACGGGTCCGCCGTTGTTCCAGGCCTGGCCGAATGTGGTGAAGCACCCGGCCAGGATCGAGATGATCGAGAACGAGATGGCGAAGTTCGAGAACCCCGACCAGGTGCGGGACAGCTCCTGCTTGTAGCCGAGACGGGCGAGATGTGCTTCGTCGTCGAGCTGGGTCGGCTCGACGGTTTCAGGTGCCTCGGACATGGCACGCCTCCGGATTCCGTGGGGGTGGATGTGTCTGAGGCTAGAAACGGTCCGTGGCGGTCGTGGTCGCGCCAGGTAACGGCGCTGTGAAAGATCCGTCCTTGAGCGCCACCCCGGTCGCGCCGAGCGCCCGGGCCCCGGTGACCAGGCTGGCGATGGTGCGTGCCGCGGTCGCATGGTCCAGGCCGTGGGGTGGGCGGATGTTGGAGACGCAGTTGCGGGCCGAGTCGAGGACGCCCGGCCGTGGGTCCCAGGTGAGGTAGGCGCCGAGCGAGTCGCTGGACGACAGCCCCGGCCGCTCCCCGATCAGCACCAGGACCAGCCGCGCGCCCAGTGCCCGGCCGATGTGGTCCCCCAGCGCCACCCGGGCCTGGGTCGCGACCACCGGCGCGGCGAGGGTCGTGGCGCTGTCGAGGAGCGGGACCAGGTGCTCCAGGAGCGGCACCGCGTGCTTCGCCACCGCCTCGGCGGAGAGGCCGTCGGCGACGACGACCGCCATCTCGGCTCCACCCGGACCGACCTCCAGGTCGGTTCCGGGCACCCGGCCGAGGTCCGGCCGGGTCAGGTAGGTGGCCCGGTCCGGTGCCGCGGAGGCGACGACCGTCGGCGTACCCAGTCCCAGGGTGTCGAGCGCCTCGACCAGCGCCTCGACGTCGAGCGGGAGATGGACCGCGTCGCGAGCCGCGGCATGGGCGGCGCCGAAGGAGAGGACCTCGGCGGTCGGGACCGAGTTGCCGGCCCGGCCGAGGCCGATCCGCGCCGGCGTGGCCCTGCGCAACGGCTCCCAGAACGCGCTCATCCTGCCAGCTCCTTCAGCATCGTGGACGACGGGTCGATGTCGCGTACGGAGCCGTCCGGGTCGAGCAGGCCGGCCGAGGCCAGCCACTCCTCGAGCTCCGGCGCGGGGCGTTTGCCGAGGACCTGGCGAGCGTAGAGGGCGTCGTGGAAGGAGGTCGACTGGTAGCCGAGCATGACGTCGTCGGCGCCCGGGACAGCCATGACGTACGTGCACCCGGCGACGCCGAGCAGGGTGAGCAGGTTGTCCATGTCGTCGGAGTCGGCCTCGGCATGGTTGGTGTAGCAGACGTCGACGCCCATCGGCACACCCAGCACCTTGCCGCAGAAGTGGTCCTCGAGCCCGGCGCGGATGATCTGCTTGCCGTCGTAGAGGTACTCGGGGCCGATGAAGCCGACCACCGTGTTGACCAGGAACGGCTTGAACGCCCGCGCCACCCCGTACGCCCTGGCCTCCAGGGTCTGCTGGTCGACCGGTCTGCCGCCGCTGCCGAGGTGGGCACCGGTGGAGAGTGCCGAGCCCTGGCCGGTCTCGAAGTACATCACCTCGGTCCCCACGGTGCCGCGCGCCAGCGACCGGGCCGCCTCGTCGGCCTCCGCGAGCATCGCCAGGGTCACCCCGAAGCCCTCGTTGGCACCCTGGGTGCCGCCGATCGACTGGAACGGCAGGTCGACCGGCAGCCCCGCCTCGATCAGGTCGATCGTGGTGGTGACGTGGGTCAGGACGCAGCTCTGCGTCGGGATCTCGTAGCGAAGGCGTACGTCATCGACGAGCCGAAGCAGGTCGGCGACCGTACGCGGGTTGTCGGAGGCCGGGTTGATACCGATCAGCGCGTCCCCGGATCCCAGGAGCAGGCCGTCCAGGATCGAGGCCGCGATGGCCCCCGGATCGTCTGTCGGGTGGTTGGGCTGCAGCCTGGTCGCCAGCCGTCCCCGCAGGCCCATCGTCGTACGGAAGCCGGTGACCACCTCGGTAGCCGCCGCCACCGCGATCAGGTCCTGGTTGCGCATGATCTTGGAGACCGCCGCGACCATCTCGGGGGTCAGCCCCGGCGCGACGGCGGTCAGCGCGGCGGTATCCCGCCGAGCGGCGGCGTCGAGCAGCCACTCCCGAAGGGCCCCCACGGTCAAGCCGCTGACCTGCGCGAACGCATCCTTGTCGTGCGTCTCCAGGATCAGCCGAGTGACGTCGTCCGACTCGGCCGGCACCACCTGCTCCTCGAGGAAGGTGGTCAGCGGAAGGTCGGCGAGCACCATCCGCGCCGCGACCCGCTCGGTGTCGGACCGTGCGGCGCATCCGGCCAGGACGTCGCCGGAGCGCAGCGGCGTCGCCCGCGCCAGCACCTCCACCAGACCGTCGAACTCGAAGCCGTGCCCGTGGAGACTCTGCCGGTAGCGCATGAGATCAACGGTAGAGCCGCAATATTTCCACGGTGTGAGGCTCAGGCACCAGTGCAGCACGTCGGACCACGGCGCGAGAACAACACGCGAACCCACTCGACACAGTCGATCCAGAAGTCGCTTTCAATCGACAGCCGCGCCACCCCGGTGAACAGAAGGCAAAGACAGTGCGCGTTAGGGTGCTGTGGTCCCGAACCCAACCGGAAGGACAACAGTGTGACTTCTGAGAAGAAGACAGACAGTCCGAAAAATTCCGACCATCACAACCCCTCTGGTCTCATCAAATCCCCCACGGGCGAAGTCGTTCCCCACCCCGCGCTGGACCTGCCGATCTCGAGCGAACAGGAACAACGCAAGGGAATCGACTGGGTCGTCTTTGGCATCGCCGCGGCCATCGCGATCGCGTTCATGGCCTGGGGCTTCATCAACACCGACGGCATGGGCAAGGTCGCCGGCGACGCCCTCGCCTGGGTGCTGGACAAGGCCGGCTGGGTCTTCGTCCTGACCGCCAGCGGCTTCGTCATCTACATCATCTGGCTCGCCGTCAGTAAGTACGGCAACATCCCCTTGGGCCGTGACGACGAGAAGCCGGAGTTCAAGACGGCTTCCTGGATCGCGATGATGTTCAGCGCCGGAATGGGCATCGGTCTGATGTTCTACGGCGTCAGCGAGCCGATCTCGCACTTCGTCACCCCGCCGCCGGGCACCGGCGAGGCGGGCAACCCCGAGGCCATCCAGCACGCGATGGCGACCACGATGTTCCACTGGACGCTGCACCCGTGGGCGATCTACGCGGTCGTGGGTCTGGCGATCGGCTACGGCGCCTACCGCAAGGGCCGCGTCAGCCTGATCTCCTCGGCCTTCACGCCGCTGCTCGGAAAGAAGACCGTCGAGGGTCCGGCAGGCAAGGCGATCGACATCTTCGCGATCTTCGCGACCCTGTTCGGCTCCGCCACCTCGCTCGGCACGGGCGCGATCCAGATCGAGAGCGGCCTGCAGATCGTGGCCGGGCTCGGCGAGGTCGGCAACAACGTCCTCATCGGGATCATCGCGATCCTGACGGTCTGCTTCGTGATCTCGGCGGTCTCGGGTGTGGCCAAGGGCATCCAGTGGCTCTCCAACATCAACATGGTGCTGGCCCTGCTCCTGGCGCTGTTCCTGTTCGTGGTCGGCCCGACGGTCTTCATCCTCGACCTGATCCCGACCTCGCTCGGCACCTACATCGGCGACCTCGCCCAGATGTCGGCCCGCACCGGCGTCGGCGGCGAGGAGACCTCCGCCTGGCTCGGTTCCTGGACCGTCTTCTACTGGGCCTGGTGGATCTCCTGGACGCCGTTCGTCGGCATGTTCATCGCGCGGATCTCGCGTGGGCGCACCATCCGGCAGTTCGTCGCCGGCGTGCTCCTCGTCCCGAGCGCCGTCAGCGTGATCTGGTTCTGCATCATGGGTGGCACCGCCATCGACCTGCAGCGTGACGGCACCGTCGACATCGCCGGTCTCGGCGGGGTCGAGTCGCAGCTGTTCACCACGCTCGACCAGTTCCCGCTGGCCACGGCGATGAGCATCCTGGTCATGGTGCTGGTGGCGATCTTCTTCGTCTCCGGAGCCGACGCGGCCTCGATCGTGATGGGCACGCTCTCCGAGCGTGGCGCCGAGGAGCCGAGCCGGCCGACGGTGGTCTTCTGGGGCGTCGCGACCGGTGTCGTGGCAATCCTGGGCCTGATCGCCGGTGGTGCGGATGCGTTGTCAGGTCTGCAGACGATCACGATCGTGGCGGCACTTCCGTTCGTGGTGATCATGGTCGGGCTGGCGGTCTCGCTGCAGCGCGACCTGGCCCATGACCCGCTGATCGTGCGTGGTCAGTACGCCGCGGAGGCGGTCGAGCAGGCCGTCATCACCGGCGTCACCGAGCACGGTGACGACTTCGCGCTCGCGGTCGTCGAGGACGACCACAGCAACAACGGCGCCACGCCGGCACCGACCGCCGTGACCGACGACAAGGCCTGATCCTCGCGGTCTGAGCCTGATGGCGGGGTCCTTCGGGACCCCGCCATCAGTCGTTCGTGAGGGGCGTTCCGGCGTACGTCTCCCGGGTGACGAACTCCTCGACCGGCAGCCGCCGCAGCCTGGTGAGCTGCTTGACCGGCTTGCCCAGCGGGACGACCGCGGCGACGGCGTACCCCTCAGGAGCGCCGAGCAATTCGAGCACCGCCGGCTCCTCGGCGACCACCATCGTGGTGATCACCCCGCCGAAGCCCTCGTTACGCGCCGCGAGGAGGGTGTTCCACACCAGCGGATAGACCGAGGCGCCGGAGATGACACCCACCCGGTCCAGCTCGGAGTCGAGGGAAGCGACCGCGCCGAGGTCGACGAGGAAGACGAGCACCACCGGAGCCGTACGCAGCGGCTCGGTCATCCCATGCGGGACCCGGGTCGCGGCGATCTGCTCGTCGGTCACCGCCGTCGGGTGCACCGTGTTCCACGGCATCTCTCCCGCCTTCTGCTGCGCCATGTACCTGCGGGCACCCGTCGCGGTCAGCTCGACCAGACGCTCACGGGTCTCCTGGCTGCGCACGACCACGACGTGGCCGCCCTGCCGGTTGCCGCCGGAGGGGGCGAACCGGGCGTTGTCGAGGATCCTGGCGAGGATCTCGTCGGGCAGCGGGTCGTCGGTGAAGTCGCGTACGGCATGGGTGGTCCGCATCGCCTCGTAGAGCTCCATGGCTCCATCCCAGCAGACTCAGCCCAGCAGGAAGGCGACCAGTGCGGTGATGCCCACCACGACGATCACACCGCGGAGCACGTTGGGCGGCAGCCTGCGGCCGATCCTGGCACCCAGAAGACCACCGATCGTCGCGCCGACGGCGATCAGGATCGCGATCGTCCAGTCGACGTCGGCCACGAGGGCGAAGATGAGCCCGGAGATGCCGTTGGTGATGGCGACCAGCACGTTCTTGAGCCCGTTGAGACGCTGCAGCGACTCGGCGACCCCGATGCCGATGATCGCGATCATCAGCACACCCTGAGCGGCACCGAAGTAACCGCCGTAGACGCCGAGCATCGCGATCGCGGGCCAGACCCACCAGCGCTCGCTGCCGTCATCGGGCAGGTCGCCGTGCCGTCTGGCGACCCACCGGGAGATGCGCGGGCCGGTGATCACCAGGACCACGCCGAGCCCGATCAAGACCGGGACGATCGCCTCGAACGCACCCGGCGGCAGCACCAGCAGCAGGATCCCGCCGACCGCGCCGCCGATGAGTGCCGCAGCCCCGAGCCGCAGGATCCGGCCGCGCTGCCCGGCGAGCTCGCGACGGTAGCCCCAGGCGCCGGCCAGCGAGCCCGGCACCAGGCCGATCGTGTTGGACACGTTGGCGACGACCGGAGGTACGCCGAAGGCCAGCAGCGTCGGGAACGTGATCAGCGTCCCGGAGCCGACGGCAGCATTGATGGTGCCCGCCCCCACCCCGGCGAGCAGGATGAGGGCGGACTGAAGTGGATCCACTTAGACGGTCGGCTCTGCAGGAGGCTGCGGAGCCTGAGGCCGGTTGGGCGCCTCGGCCTGCTTGGCCTCGGCGAGAGCCTCCTCGACGGCCGCGGCCGCGGAGGACTGCTCACGGTCGAGCTTCGGCTCGGCCGAACCCATGTCGACGCGCTTGACCGGGCCCTCGACCTCGTCCGGGATGCCCTTGAGACTGTTCATCGTCGAGCCGAGGCCTTCGAGCGCAGCGCCGATCTCGCTCGGGATGATCCACACCTTGTTGGCGTCGCCCTCGGCGATCTTCGGCATCATCTGGAGGTACTGGTAGGCCAGCAGCGACTGGTCGGGGCGGCCGTCGTGGATCGCCTGGAAGACCGTCTGGATGGCCTGGCCCTCACCCTGGGCGCGCAGGATCGCGGCCTCACGGTCGGCCTGCGCCGCGAGGATCTGCGACTCGCGCTGACCCTCAGCGTTCAGGATTGCGGACTGCTTGTTTCCCTCCGCCGAGAGGATCGCGGACTGACGCTGACCCTCGGCGGTGAGGATCGCGGCGCGCTTGTCACGGTCGGCGCGCATCTGCTTCTCCATCGCGTCCTTGATGGACATGGGCGGGTCGATCGACTTGATCTCGACGCGCTTGACCTTGATGCCCCAGCGGCCGGTGGCCTCGTCCAGGACGATCGAGAGACCGGAGTTGATCTGCTCGCGGCTGGTCAGCGTCTCCTCCAGGGTCATGCCACCGACGATGTTGCGCAGGGTGGTCATGGTGAGCTGCTCGACGGCCTGGATGTAGTTGGCGATCTCGTACGTCGCCGCCACCGGGTCGTTGACCTGGAAGTAGATGACCGTGTCGATCGAGACGGTCAGGTTGTCCTCCGTGATCACCGGCTGCGGTGCGAACGCGACGACCTGCTCACGCATGTCGATCATGTAGCGCACCTTGTCGACGAACGGGATCACCGCGTTCAGGCCGGGGTCACGCTTCGACTGGAACTTGCCGAAGCGCTCCACGATGCCGACCCGCGCCTGCGGGATGATCTTGATCGTCTTGGCCAGCGTGGTGATCACCAGCACCGCCAAGATGACCAGAAGGGCCAGGATGATGCCACCCATTGCCAATCAGTCCTTGTCTATTCGTGTTGCGTCAGGTTGCCCGGAAACTACGGAGTCCCGAGCTCCGGAAGAGGATGGACGTACGCCGTCGCTCCTCTGATCTCGAGCACCTCGACCGGCGTGCCGGCCGCGATCACGAGCGTCTCGTCATAGGGCTGAGCGGTCCAGAGCTCGCCCGCGAGCTTGAGCTGCCCCGGCTTGTGGGCACTGATCTCGACGGGCGAGATGGCCTGGACCCCGATCAGCTTCTGCGCGCCGATCTGGATCTCCGGGCCGTTGTGGAGCCGCCTGGCCAACCCCGGGCGTACGACCGCGAGCATGGAGACCGAGACCGCCAGCGCGACGATCGCCTGGATCACGAAGCTGTCGGTGAACGCGCCGGTCAACGCGCCCGCGAAGGCGCCGGTGGCGAGCATCAGCAGGATCAGGTCGAGGCTGAAGAGCTCTCCGACGACGAGCAGCGCTCCGAGTGCTGTCCAGATCGCCCAGTCCCAGTCCTGCCAGTCCATGGGCGTCACCCTATCCAGACGGGCCACGCGTTGTGGGGAGGTTTGGGTACCGACTTCTTAACGTTAGGCCTACCGGGTGTGGCGGGCGCGACGCTTGGCCCAGAAACGGCCATCGCTCGCCTCGAGCTCGAGCGGCATACCGAAGGTCTTGGAGAGGTTGGCCGAGGTCAGCGTGTCCTCGATGAGCCCCTGGGCGGTGATCCGGCCGGAGCGCATCATCAGGACATGGCTGAAGCCGGGCGGGATCTCCTCGACGTGGTGGGAGACGAGCACGGTCGCCGGGCTGTCGGGATCGTAGGCGAGCGTCGACAGCGTCGAGACGAGGTCCTCGCGGCCGCCCAGGTCCAGCCCGGCGGCGGGCTCGTCCAGGAGCAGCATCTCGGGGTCGACCATCAGCGCACGGGCCAGCTGGACGCGCTTGCGCTCGCCCTCGGACAGGGTGCCGAACATCCGCTCGCCGAGGTGCTTGATGCCGACCTCGATCAGCAGTGCCTGGGCACGGTCGTGGTCGAGGTCGTCGTAGTGCTCGCGCCAGCGGCCGACCACGCCGTAGGAGGCGCTCACCACGACATCGCGGACGAGCTCGTGGCGCGGGATCCGGTCGGCCAGCGCGGCGGAGGTGAGGCCGATGCGCGGGCGCAGCTCGAAGACGTCGATGCGGCCGATCTGCTCGCCGAGGATCTTCACGACCCCCGACGTCGGGTGGAGCTGGGCCGCCGCGGCCTGGAGCAGCGTGGTCTTGCCGGCGCCGTTGTGGCCCAGGATCACCCAGCGTTCATCCTCTTCGACCACCCAGCTCACAGAGTCGAGAAGGGCGTTGCCCCCGCGGCGTACGGTGACGTCGGTGAACTCCAGCACGGCTGCCATGGCGGCAAATCTATCGGCAGGGGTTGCCCGGCTCGGGGTTAGGGTAGGCGGCTGTGAGTGTCGACGATGCGGAGCTGAATTCAGGGTCGCTGGAGACCACCCCCGAGGCGCTGCGCCTGGCCTGGTGGGTGACGGCGTGGCTGCGCGGTGAGGCGGTCACCGACCTGGTGCTCGATGCGGTGATCGGGCCCGATGCGACCCATACCGTCAGCGGGCTGGCCGCGCTCGGGCTCGGTGGCACCGAGGGGGTCGCGGACACCTTCGTCAGCGGGATGGGGCGGCTGCGTACGGAAGGGGCGACCGCCGTCGGGGTGGCCTTCCCGGCCGAGGGCGACCCGGTCGGGCTGGGCGGACCCCGGGCCTTCAACACGGCTGCGATGGAGGCCGGCGAGGCGGTGGTGAGCGACGCCGGGATCGGGCTCGTGCCGGTCCGGGTCGGCGCGGTCGTCGAGTGGCAGGCGTACCCGGCCCAGCGGCGTCAGCTCCCCGACGTCGGCGAGGCCGACCGTGCCCTCCGGCTCGCGCTGACCGAGTCCGCGACGGCGCTCGCCGAGCTCGACGTCGCGCGGTGGCGGCCCGAGGTCGCCGACCGGCTGATGAACCTCCGCCACCGGCCTTCGCTGGCAGGGGCTCCCGGGGTGCCGTCGCGGTGCGTGGAGCTCGCCGCCCGGGGCGTACAGGCCCGGGAGATCGTCGCGGTGGCGCTCGAGGACGAGGGCGGCGCCGTGTCCGCCTCGGAGATGCTGCGGCGGCGGGAGGCCCTGGTCGGCCTCGACCGCGCCGCGCGAAGGGCGCTCACCGCGGCCGGATCGCCCGAGGTGTGGCCGCCGAACTGAGACGCGGCCGCCGGCTCCACTATCGTTTGCAGAGATGACCGAGGAATTCGACGCGCTCGAGCGCCGTCCCGACACCCTGCTGATCACCCTCGCCGGAAACGACCGTCCCGGGCTGACCTCGGCCACCCTGGCGACGCTCGCGTTGGCGGGGGTCGACGTGGTCGACCTGGAGCAGATCGTGCTGCGGGCGCGGCTCGTGCTCGGGCTCCTGGTGACCGCGCCGGCTGACGCGGCGAGCACCGACGCGCTCAAGCACGCGATCGAGGAGACCGCCCACGCTCTCGACATGACCGTCGAGATCGAGGAGGGCGTCGGCGACACCCCGCGGGAGCCTGCCGACCGCGCCCGGGTGACGGTGCTGGGTCTCCCGCTGAAGGCGGCCGCGCTCGCATCGGTGACGCGGACGATCGCCTCCGCCGGCGGCAACATCGACCGGATCATCCGGCTGGCCCGCTACCCGGTCACCGCCTTCGACCTGCACGTCTCCGGCGCCTCTCCCGACGAGCTGCGGGTCACGCTGGCGGCCGAGGCCGCCGCCCAGGGCGTCGACATCGCCGTGCAGCCCGCCAACCTCGTCCGCCGCGGCATGCGCCTGATCGTCATGGATGTCGACTCGACGCTGATCGACGGCGAGGTGATCGAGATGATCGCCGCCCACGCGGGCTACGAGAAGGAGGTCGCCTCGGTCACCGAGGCGGCCATGCGCGGCGAGCTCGACTTCGAGGAGTCGCTCCGCGGGCGGGTGAAGTATCTCAAGGGCGTCCCCGCGACCGCGTTGGACGAGGTGTACGCCGGGCTGCAGCTCAACCCGGGCGCGCGGACGATGGTCCGCACCCTGCGCCGCCTCGGCTACCGCTTCGCCATCGTCTCGGGCGGGTTCTCGCAGATCACCGACCGGTTGGCGGCCGACCTCGGCATCCACTACGCCCGCGCCAACGAGCTCGAGATCGTCGACGGCGTACTCACCGGAGAGGTGGTCGGCGAGGTCGTCGACCGGGCCGGCAAGGCTCGCGCGCTCCGCGAGTTCGCCGCCGAGATCGGCATCCCCGAGGCCGCCACCGTCGCCATCGGCGACGGCGCCAACGACCTCGACATGCTCGCCGCCGCCGGCCTCGGCATCGCCTACAACGCCAAGCCGGCCGTACGCTCGGCCGCCGGGACCGCCATCAACGTCCCCTACCTCGACACGATCATGTATCTCCTCGGCATCTCCCGCGAGGAGATCGAGGCCGCCGACGCCGAAGCCGGCATCGTCACCCCCGCCCCGCCGCTCATCTGACCCGAAATACCGCCGAGTCGGCCCGTCAAGACGGGCCGACTCGGCGGGACGTCAGGCTCGTGCGACGTGGAAGGCGGTGACGGAGGCCTCGGCCTCGTCGAGCTCGGACCAGTCGCCGTCGTAGCTGAGTACGGCCACGGCGGATGTCGGGAAGCCGAGGGCGAGCTCGTTGCCGGCCTCGTCGTCGCCCTCGCCGTCGTCGAGGAGCTGCACGAGCGAGAAGACGGTCGGGTTGTGACCGATCACCACGACGGTCGAGATGCCGTCATCGACGCCGCGGACGAGGTCGAGGGCGGTGGAGGTGCCGGCGGCGTACAGACCTTGGTCGTACTCCGCCAGCGTCAGGTCCCACGACGCCCCGAGCGCGACGTCCTCCCAGGTCTGGGTGGCGCGGTCGGCCGCCGAGACCAGCACGTAGTCGGGGACCACGCCCTGCTCGGCCAACCACTCCCCCGCTGCGACCGCGTCGGCATGGCCGCGCTCGGTCAGCTGACGCTCGTAGTCGGTGGGTGCCGACGACTCCGCCTTGGCGTGCCGCATGATGACAAGGGTCCGCATGCGGCAACCCTATGACTTCACGCACCCAGCGAGTGATAGCCCCCGTCGACATGGATGATCTCGCCGGTGGTCGCCGGGAAGAAGTCCGAGATCAGCGCGCAGACGGCCTTCGCGGTCGGGCCCTGGTCGGTGTTGTCCCAACCCAGCGGCGCCCGGGTGCCCCAGCCCTCGTCGAGCTCCTCGAAGCCGGGGATCGCCTTGGCGGCGAGGGTCTTGAGCGGCCCCGCGGAGACGAGGTTGCAGCGGATCCCGTCAGGTCCGAGATCGCGGGCGAGGTAGCGCGAGGTCGACTCGAGCGCGGCCTTGGCGACACCCATCCAGTCGTACGCCGGCCAGGCGATCGTCGCGTCGAAGGTCAGCCCCACGATCGAGGAGCCCTCGGCCAGGAGGGGGCGAGTCGCCATCGCGAGCGACTTCAGCGAGTAGGCGCTGACCTGGACCGCCTGGGAGACGTCCTCCCAGGGGCCGTCGAGGAACTTGCCGCCCAGGAGCGTCTCGGGGTTGCCGTACGCGATCGAGTGCACGACTCCGTCGAGCCGCTCGACGCCCTCGGCCCGGAGCGCGTCGGCGAGGCCGTCGAGGTGCTCCTGGTTGGTCACGTCGAGGTCGAGCACCGGCGGCTCCTCGGGGAGCCGCTTCGCGATCCGCTTGGTGATCGACAGCGCGCGGCCGAAGTTGGAGATCAGGACGCGGGCGCCCTGCTCCTGGGCCACCTTGGCGACCGCGAAGCCGATCGAGGAGTCCATCGTGACCCCCGCGACGAGAACAGTCTTGCCGTCCAACAAACCCATGATCAGTGCCCCATTCCAAGTCCGCCGTCGACCGGGATCACGGCCCCGGTCACATATCCCGCATCAGCCAACCACGTCACGGCCGAGGCCACCTCGTCCGGTGACGCATAGCGCCCCAACGGGACCCGGTCCGTGATCGCCTTCTGCTGCTCATCGGTGAGGACCGCGGTCATCTCGGTCTCCACGAACCCCGGCGCGACCACGTTGGCGGTGATGCCCCGCGAGCCGAGCTCGCGCGCGAGCGAGCGGGCCATGCCGACCAGCCCGGCCTTGGAGGCCGCGTAGTTGACCTGGCCCGGGTTGCCCAGCAGCCCGACGACCGAGGAGATGAAGATGATCCGCCCGCGGCGCAGCCGCAGCATGCCCTTCGAGGCCCGCTTGGCGAGCCGGAAGGACGCGGTCAGGTTGGTGTCGATCACGGAGGTGAAGTCTTCCTCCGACATCCGGAGCACGAGGGTGTCCTTCGTGATCCCGGCATTGGCGACGAGGACCTCGACGGGTC
Source organism: Nocardioides sp. YJ-D4 (assembly GCF_054031495.1). Taxonomy (NCBI): domain Bacteria; kingdom Bacillati; phylum Actinomycetota; class Actinomycetes; order Propionibacteriales; family Nocardioidaceae; genus Nocardioides; species Nocardioides sp. YJ-D4. The sequence goes on along the minus strand of NZ_CM132932.1, from coordinate 5,574,714 downwards.
CGTGGGCGGCCTCGGCCGCGGCGTACGCCTCCTCGACGGCGGTCGGGTCGGTGATGTCACACACCAGGTCCAGAGCCCCTTCCGGGGCCCCGCCCTTGCGGGAGGTCACGGCGACGTGGTCGCCGTTGGCGAGGAACGCCTCGGCGATCGCCCGGCCGATGCCACGGCTGCCGCCGGTGACGAGCACCGAGCGGGGTGGCCTTGTGGGGTTTTCACTGTCAGTCACAGGCGCGACGGTAGCGATTACTTCGGCGTACGACCAATGCCTTGGATTTGCTTGTGAGAACCCTCCAAGGTCTTTCGGAGCGCCCCTGTTGGGACCACACCATTGACCGGGTGCCATCGGCCACGACCTAGACTGGCGGTATGTCCAAGGCGCAACCGATCAGGATCACCACCGCCGGGCGTAGCCGCGCCGAGGACATCGCGATGCGCCAGAAGCGCTACGCCATCTCGATGTCGATCCGTTCGCTGTGCTTCATCGGTGCCGTGATCGCCGGTCTTGCCGGCATCGGCTGGTTGTGGCCGATCCTGATCGCGGGGGCGCTGATCCTGCCCTACGTCGCGGTCGTCATGGCCAACGCGACCAACACCAAGAGCGACGAGATGAACCTGATGGACTCGCCCTACGGCCCGCGCCAGCTCAACAGCGGGCGCGAGCAGCAGCTCCGGGAGAAGGGCGAGCTCTGATGGGCGCGCTCGACTCCGACCTGTGCTCGGCCAAGGGCTGCCAGGACCCCGGATCGTGGGAGCTGCAGTGGAACAATCCCAAGATCCACACGGCCGATCGGCGTAAGATCTGGCTCGCGTGCGAGACGCACAAGGAGTCGCTCAGCGACTTCCTGGGAGCGCGCGGATTCCTCAAGGACGTCGTCCCTCACTAGCCGTTTCCCCGGAGAGGTCGTGCGATGAACCCGATCCCTGTGCTCCTCGACTGCGACCCCGGCCACGACGACGCCATCGCGATCCTGCTGGCTCTCGGCAGCCGGCACATCGACCTGCTCGGCATCACCACCACGTTCGGCAACTGCCGGGTGGAGAAGGCGACCTACAACGCCCAGCGGATCCTGGCGCTGGCGCACCGTCCCGATGTCCCGGTCGCCACCGGTGCGGCCGGGCCGCTGGCCGGCGAGATCCACATCGGCGACTTCATCCACGGCGCGACCGGGATCGACGGACCCGACCTCCCCGAACCGCTCGCTGCGCCGGTCGCGCTGGGCGCGGTCGAGTTCCTGCGTACGTCCCTCCTGGCCGCCCCGGAGCCCGTCACCGTGGTCGCGACCGGACCGATCACCAACGTCGCGGTGCTGCTGCGCGACCATCCCGAGGTCGGTCCTCACATCGCGGAGATCGTGTTCATGGGCGGCTCGACCGAGCGCGGCAACACCACGCCGGCCGCCGAGTTCAACGCCTACGCCGACCCCGAGGCGCTCGACCTCGTCCTCACCAGCGGCCTGCCGATCCGGATGGTCGGGCTCAACCTGTCCCACCAGGCGCTGGCCACTGCCGAGGTCGTCGCGCGGATGCGGGCCATGGATCACCCGGTGGGCCGGGCGTGCGCCGACCTGATGGGTTTCTTCGGCGGCACCTACTCCGACGTCTTCGACTTCGCCGCTCCCCCGGTCCACGACCCCTGCACCATCGCGGCCCTCATCGACCCCGGCCTGATCACCTGGCACAAGTCGTTCGTGGCCGCCGAGACCGCGGGCCGCTGGACCCGCGGCGCCACCGTCGTCGACCTGCACGGCCGCCTCGACGAGCCACCCAACGTCCAGGTCGCGATCACCCTCGACGTCGACGGCTACTGGGACCTCGTCCTGGACGCCCTCGACCGCGTCGGACACCCAGTCGCCGAGAAGTGAGTTGTGGGCGACGAAAGTCGACTTTCGTCGCCCACAACTACAGATTCGGCCGCCGCTTCGACGGTCTCGGCTGGTGGTCAGCCGCCGATGGCGGACATGGGGCGGTCGGGCTGGAGGAAGCCGAGGTCGTCGATGCCGTGGCCGGCGCGCTTGCCGGCCATGGCGGTGACCCACCGGGCAGCGAGATCGTCGTCGGAGGCGCCGGCACGAAGCGGCGTACGCAGGTCCGACTCGGAGCGCGCGAACAGGCAGTCGCGCACCTGCCCGTCGGCGGTGAGGCGCACCCGATCGCAGTCTCCGCAGAAGGGGCGGGTGACGGAGGCGATGATGCCGACCTTGGCCGGGCCGCCGTCGACGTAGAAGAGCTCGGCGGGCGCGCTGCCTCGGGGCTCCTCCGCGGGCGTCAGGTCGAAGGCCGCCGACAGCGCCGACAGGGTCTCGTCGGCGGTCACCATCTTGTCGCGCGACCACCCGTGCTGGGCGTCGAGAGGCATCTGCTCGATGAACCGCAGCTCGTAGCCACGCTCGACCGACCAGCCGAGCAGCTCGGCAGCCTGGTCGTCGTTGACTCCCCGCAGCAGAACCGCGTTGATCTTGATCGGTCCCAGGCCGGCGTCGGCCGCGGCCTCCAGCCCCGCGACCACGTCGGCCAGCCGGTCGCGACGGGTGATCTCAGCGAAGATCTCCGGCCGGATCGAGTCCAGCGACACGTTGACCCGGTCGAGCCCTGCCTCGGCGAGGGACCCGGCCATCTTGGCCAGACCCAGCGCGTTCGTGGTGATGGAGAGCTCCGCCTCGGGGGCGACCTCGCGGGTGCGCGCGACGATGGAGACCAGCCCGCGGCGCACCAGCGGCTCCCCACCGGTGAACCGCACCTCGCGTACGCCGAGCTGCCCCGTGGCGACGCCGATCAGCCGCACCACCTCGTCGTCGGTGAGCACCTCGTCGCCGGGCAGCCAGTCGAGCCCTTCCGCCGGCATGCAGTAGGTGCACCGCAGATTGCAGCGGTCGGTCAGAGAGACCCGCAGATCCGTCGCGACCCGGCCGAACCGGTCGACGAGCCTCTGCTGGGTCTGATCTGTCGGGGAGGTCGTCATCACACCAGTCTAGGCAGGCTCGACCCGGATCGTGAGTGAGGACCGCATGCCAGTTAGTCTCATAGGGTGAGTTCGTTCCGTTTCCTGCTCAGCCGACGCTGGGCCGGTTTCACGGTGTTCGTGCTGATCCTGGCCTACGGGACCTGGTGGCTTGGCCAGTGGCAGTTCGACCGTCTCGAGGACCGCAAGGCCAGCAACCAGATCGTCCGCGTCAACGAGCACGCCGAGCCCGCGCCCGTCTCCGACGTACTGGCCCTGGGCCGGAAGGTCGCCGAGAAGGACGAGTGGCGGCGGGTGACCGCGACCGGGACGTACGCGGTCGACGACACGATCATCTGGCGCTACCGCACCCCCGATGACGCGAAGGGTGTCGACATCGTGGTCCCGCTGGTGCTCGCCGACGGCAGCGCGGTGCTCGTCGACCGCGGCTGGCTGCAGACCGAGTCCCAGGACGAGTTCGAGGACCTCCCGGCGCCGCCGTCGGGTGAGGTCACGATCACCGGCTGGGTACGCGCCGACGGCACCGGCGACTCCACCGACGTCGCCCAGGTCGACGGCTACCACGCCACCCGCGCGCTCTCCTCGACCCAGGTCGCGAAGGTGGTCGACGAGCCGCTCCTGACCGGCTGGCTCCACCTCGACAGCGAGTCCCCCGAGCCCGCCACCCAGCTGCGCCAGGCCGACCTGCCCGAGCTCGACAACGGCCCCCACTTCTTCTACGGACTGCAGTGGTGGTTCTTCGGCGTCCTCGCCATCGCCGGCTTCTTCTACCTGATGTACGACGAGCGGCGCACCCAGCGCCAGGACGCCCCTGCACAAGACGATGACACCGCCGACAGCGACGAGCCGGCCGACGAGCGCAGCCGCAAGAAGGCCGCCAAGCTCGCCCAGAAGCAGGCCGTGAAGGCGGCCTACCAGGCGGCGTACGAGAAGGAACGCAGCGGGAAGAGCTGACCGCTTAGCGGCGGAACTGCGTCTCGTAGAGCTCCGCATAGAGCCCGCCCGCGGCGAGCAGCGACTCGTGGGTGCCGGACTCCACGACCCGTCCGTCCTCGACGACCAGGATGCGGTCGGCGGCTCGGATGGTGGAGAGGCGGTGGGCGATCACGATGGACGTACGTCCCTCCAGCGCGGCGTCCAGAGCGGTCTGGACCGCGGCCTCGGACTCGGAGTCGAGGTGGGCGGTGGCCTCGTCGAGCACGACGATGTGGGGCGCCTTCAGCAGCAGCCGGGCGATCGCGAGCCGCTGGCGCTCGCCGCCGGAGAGGCGGTAGCCGCGGTCGCCGACGACGGTGTCGAGGCCGTCCGGGAGGCCTTTGATGACGTTGGCGACCTGGGCGGCCTCCAGGGCGGCCCAGACGTCGCCGTCGGAGGCGCCGGGGCGGGCGTAGAGCAGGTTGCCGCGCACCGAGTCGTGGAACATGTGGGCGTCCTGGGTCACGTAGCCGACCGCGGCCTCGAGCGACTCCAGGGTCACGTCGCGCACGTCGAGGCCGCCGACCTCGACCGCCCCGGAGCGTACGTCGTAGAGCCGCGCGATCAGGTGGGTGATCGTCGACTTCCCAGCGCCGGAGGGTCCGACGAGGGCGACCATCTCCCCCGGTTCGGCCACGAAGTCGATGTCGGTCAGCACCTCGCGCACCTCCCGGCTCTCCGGGCGCGCGATCGTCTCGAGGGAGGCGAGCGAGACCTCGTCGGCGCCCGGGTAGGTGAAGGCGACATGGCGGAACCGCACCGACGCGGCGTCCGCCGGCACCTCGACCGCGTCCGGCTTCTCCTTGATCAGCGAAGGCAGGTCGAGGACCTCGAAGACGCGGTCGAAGCTGACGAGCGCGGTCATCACGTCGATGCGCACGTTGGAGAGCGCCTGCAGCGGCCCCAGCAGCCTCACCAGCAGCAGACCGAGTGCGGTCAGGGTGCCGAGCGTGACGTCGCCCTGGATCACCATCCAGCCGCCGACGCCGTAGACCAGCGCGGTCGCCAGCGCCGGGACCACCTGCATGGTTGCCCCGAACAGGCGGGTCAGCAGCGCGATCCGGATGCCCAGACGGCGCACGACGTCGGCTCGCTGCGCGAACGCGGCGTCCTCCTCCTCACGGCGGCCGAAGAGCTTGAGCAGGAGCGCCCCGCCGACGTTGAACCGCTCGGTCATCGTGGTCGCCAGCGCCGCGTTGCCGTCCATCTGCTCGCGGGTCAGGCCGGCCAGGCGGCGGCCGACCCAGCGCGAGGTCAGGAACAGGATCGGGAAGAGCGCGACGCACATCAGCGTCACCTGCCACGACAGCACCAGCATCGCCGCGCCGACCACGACCAGCGAGATCAGGTTGGAGACGCTGTTGGACAGGGTCGAGGTGAAGGCCCGTTGCGCACCGAGCACGTCGGTGTTCAGGCGGCTGACCAGCGCGCCGGTCTGCGCCCGGGTGAAGAAGGCCAGCGACTGGCGTTGGACGTGGCCGAAGACCTGGGTGCGCAGGTCGAAGATGAGTCCCTCGCCGATGCGGGTCGAGAGCCAGCCCGAGACGATCCCGAAGCACATGTCGATGACGGCGACCAACGCCATCGCCGCGGCCAGCCACACCACCAGGGAGACGTTCTTCTCGAGCACACCGTCGTCGATGAGGCGCTGGGTCAGCAGTGGCGTCACCACCACGAGAGCGGCGTCGAAGACCGTGAACACCAGGAACGCGCTGATCAGAGCCCGGTGGGGCCCGGCGTAGGAGATGACGCGCTTCAGCGTGCCCTTCGGCAACCCGCGCTGGAGAACCGTCCGGTCGGCACGCAGGTTGCGCATGATCCCGCCGCCGCCCATCGCCCCGCCGCTCGCACCGAAGCCTGGACCCATTTGTGACACCCCGTCACCCTAGTTCGCCCGGCCAGGTTCGGCCGCCTCGGGACGGTTCGTCGAAATATGGTCAAAATCACCTGAGGTAGGTGACCAAGCGCTCTGTTGGTGGTATGAAGTGGAGCGCGTGTGTGCGCCGGTCTCCGGGGGCTGGATCAGGATTCGTCCAGACTGCCCTGAACCCGCGGGTTCATGCCATGACTGCTCACCCCCACACCAGGTGCCCTGACATGACCCGACCACTCCTGGTCCGACTCCATCGAGCCGGTCCATGGTTCTGCAGTACCGCGATCCTCCTCTTCGTCGCGCTCTCCCCCGTCATCTTCGTCACCGCCTCCGGTGACCAGTGGTTCTGGCCGTGGATCCTCGCCGGCGTACCCGTCGTCGCCCTCACCCTGTGGCTCACCGCGATGGCCTACGACACCACTCCTGCCGAATCCGTAGAAGCGGCGGCCGAGACTGCAGAAGTGGACGACGAGTCCGCGGTTGCTGCGATCGAATCGGCAGATTCGGACGCCGAGACGACAGTTTCGGCGCCCACAAGTGAGGACTCGATCCCCGAAAGTGCGGACTCGGTCGCCACAAGTGCGGACTCGGCCGGACCGGCGGGGAGAGGTGGGGAGGCCGGGATGCGGGTGGCGGTGCTGTCGCTGTCTCGGAAGGTCCAGGCGTCGGCGCACCGGATCCAGGAGGAGTCGACGCGGATGGTGGCGAAGTTCCCGGCCGAGCCGGACGTGCTCGAGGCTGGGATGCGGGTCGACCACGCGGCGGCGCAGCAGGCGCGGCTGGCGCAGAGCATCGCCACGCTGTGCGGGGAGCAGCCCGGGCAGCACTGGCGCGACCCGCTCGCGATCGCCGACGTCGTACGCGGCGCGGCCGGCCGGATCACGGCCTACCGCCGGGTCCGGGTCGAGGGTGACCCGCCGGTCGCGGTCCAGGGTGCGTACGTCGAGCCGCTGATCCACCTCGTGGCCGAGCTCCTCGCCAATGCGACCCAGTCGTCGCCGCCGGCGACGGAGGTGCTGGTCACGATCCGTTCCGTACGCCGCGGAGCGGCCCTCGAGATCGACGACGCGGGCGTCGGCATGGACGAGACCAACCTGGCCTGGATGCGTGAGATCGCCTCGGGCACCCGACAGGTTCGCCTGCACGACCTCGGCGAGATCCCGCAGACCGGACTGGCGGTGGTCGGCACCTACGTACGCCGCCACGGGTTCCGCGTCGACCTGACCGAGTCCGTCCACGGCGGCCTGCGGGTCGCCGTGCTCGTCCCCGAGGCGATGACCACCCCGCTGAGCCCGGCCGCGCTCGAGCCGGTCGCGCCGCGTACGCCGACCTCGACCCCCGTCCCCGCCACGCTCCTGTCGAAGGCACCGAAGGCACCGACCCCGTCGACCCCCCCGCCGCCGGTCTGGCCCGTCCACAGCACCCCGAACGCCCCCGATCCCGTTCCCGACCGCGAGCAGCGCGAACCGTCGCTGTTCACCTCCGACGGCCTGCCGCAGCGCCGATCGAAGCGCGGCCAGCGCTTCGCCACCGGACAGCAGCTCGCGGCGAGCCAACCCGTCCCGGCACGCCCCGAGCCGACCGCAGAGCAGGCGGGCGCCTGGATGAGCAGCTTCCTCAGCACCCCGGCCACACCCGCGGCCGGCACGACCATCCCCCACCAGGCCGTCGACCCCGAGAACCGCAGCACCGCCGCGGAGACCGATTCCGCATCCGAGAACCACTGGAGGAACCATGACCGATGAGAACAGCTGGATGCTGGAGCTGGTCGCGGGAGTACGCGGCGTACGTCATGTCGTGGTCCTCTCCGCCGACGGGCTCGTCCGAGTCCGCACGAGCCACACCCCGCGTGAGGAGGCCGACAAGCTGGCCGCGGCGTGCGCCGGCCTGACCTCGCTCGGTCACGGGATCAGCCGTCAGTTCGGCGCCGACGCCCACCCCCGTCAGGTGATGGTCGAGTTCAACGGCGGCTTCTTGTTCATCCGTGGCGCCGGCGACGGCTCCCGCCTCGCGGTCGTCACCGAGATGAGCATCGACCCGGCACTGGTCGCCCAGCAGATGCAGGCGACCGTCCTGATGCTCGGGGAGCGCGCGATGAGCACCCCGAGACGCTCGATCTGAGCCGACCCGAGCCGATGCCCGACGCTTCTGACGACTACGTCGACCACCCGATCCGGTCCTACGTCCGGACGGGTGGTCGTGCCCGGCCGACCCATCGGCTGACGCCGGCGACGCTCCTGATCGGCCACACCAGCCCGGCGGCGACGGACTCGTCGGTGGGCCGTCAGGAGCGCGAGGTCCTCTCCCAGTGCCTCGGCGTGATCTCCATGGCCGAGATGGCCGTCCATCTCGGCCAGCCGGTCAGCGTCTTGGCAGTGATCGCCTCGGACATGATCGACGCCGGCCTGATCGGCGTACGTCCCGACAGCGACGCCGCCGCCGGCCCGTCCCGCGAAACCCTCCAGAAGGTCCTGCATGCTCTCAACCACCTCTGAGCCCACCCCTGGCGACAGTCACTATCTGGCGCCCACGGTCGTCGAGTCGGTCAAGATCCTGGTGGTCGGCTCCTTCGGAGTCGGCAAGACCACGCTGATCGGCTCGGTCAGCGAGATCGAGCCGCTGCGCACCGAGGAGACGATCACCCAGGCCAGCGAGGGGATCGACGAGGTCGCGGCGACCCCGGAGAAGACGACGACCACGGTCGCGATGGACTTCGGCCGGATCACGCTGACCGACGAGATCGCGCTCTACCTGTTCGGCACCCCGGGGCAGCGCCGCTTCTGGGACCTCTGGTCAGGGCTCGCCGAGGGCGCCGCCGGTGCCCTCGTCCTGGTCGACACCCGCCGGCTGGAGGACTCCTTCGAGGTGCTGGACCAGCTCGAGACGCGTACGTCCCTGCCGTTCGTCGTCGCGATCAACCAGTTCCCGGGCGCGCCGAACTACGAGCCCGACCAGATCCGCACGGCGCTCGACCTCGACGACGAGACCCCGATCGTGGTGTGCAACGCCAAGAACCGCAACGCCTGCGTCCGAGCGCTCGCCGCGCTCGTGCGCCACGCCCTGAAGACGCACTGACCCCCCGATCCACGACCGACAGGCACTCCTCGCGATGACTCCCACCCGCACCGTACGTCTCGCCGATCTCACCGACCTCGTCCAGGCGCCCGAGACCGTCGGGCCTCGCGCGAGAGAGGTGCACCAACGGCTTCGGGCCGAGTGGGGCCCGGTGGCTCCCGGCGAGCTCTCCCCCGGCGTACGCCTCTGGTTCGCGATGGGCTATGCCGAGTTCAGCGAGGTCATCCGCAACGAGGACGTCTTCTCCCGCAACGGCGACAACTGGAGCGCGGTGCAGGAGGGCAAGATCCTCCCGGACATGCCGATCTACCCCTTCGTGACCACTCGGCAGAACTCCTTCCACAACGACGGCGAGCTCCGGCGGCGTCTGCGCTCGCCGGTCGACCGGGCGCTCTCGCGGGTCGACGAGCACGGCTACGCCGCGAAGGTACGCAGCATCTGCAACGACCTCGTCGACGACATGCTCGAGCGCGGCGAGGCCGATCTGGTCCAGGACTACGCCGTGCTGATCCCGCTGCTGTCGGTCGCCGCGATGTTCGGCATGGGCCAGGAGGTCGGCGACTCGATGCGCAAGGCCGCCCACAAGGTCCTCGGTGGCGGCCAGCTCGCCCAGGAGGGCGTCATCGAGCTGGCCGTGGAGATCGTCGACCACATCGCCAAGCGCCGCCGGGAGCCCCAGGACGACGTCACCTCGCACCTGATCGACGACCCCGGCCTGTGGGACGACAACGAGGTCATGGAGGCGATGATCGTGATGATCATCGCCGGCAACGAGCTGACCATCGCGACCATCACCCAGACCCTGCTGCTGATGCTCTCCGACGAGCGTTTCGCCGGCCGGCTGCGCGGCGGCCGCCTCGACGTCGACCAGGCGATCGAGGAGGTCATGTGGCGCGACCCACCCTGCTACAACATCACCCCGCGGTTCGCGCTGCGCGACGTCGAGCTCGGCGGTCAGCTGATCCGCAAGGGCGACGCCGTGGTGCCGTGCATCGCGGCCGCCAACGTGGACCCGCTGATGACCGGCGGCGACCCGTGGCTGGAGATCGGCAACCGCGCCCACATGTCGTGGAGCGCCGGGCCCCACTCCTGCCCCGCCCAGCGGCCGGGCACGATCATCGTCCAAGCGGCCGTACGCACCGTCCTGGAGCGACTCCCCGAGGTCTCCCTCGCGGTGCCGGCCGACCAGGTCGAGCGCAACACCGACTCGCTCTCCTACCGCTACCCGACCTCGATGCCGGTGACGTTCGTCCGAACGCTGGCCTGAGCGTCAGGCGAGCGAGACCAGGTCGGCGTACTCCTCGTTCCACAGGTCCTCGACGCCGTCGGGGAGGATGAGCACCTTGTCGGGCTCCAGCGCGTGCACGGCGCCCTCGTCGTGGGTGACCAGCACGATCGCGCCCTCGTAGCGGCGGATCGCGTTGAGCACCTCCTCGCGGGAGGCCGGGTCGAGGTTGTTGGTGGGCTCGTCGAGCAGGAGCACGTTGGCGGCGGAGACGACCAGGGAGGCCAGGGCCAGCCGGGTCTTCTCCCCACCGGAGAGCACCCCGGCGGGCTTGTGCACGTCGTCGCCGGTGAAGAGGAACGCACCCAGCACGGTGCGCGCCTCGGTGTCGGTGAGCTGCGGCGCCGAGGACTGCATGTTCTCCAGTACCGACCGCTTGGTGTCGAGGGTCTCGTGCTCCTGGGCGTAGTAGCCGACCTTCAGCCCGTGGCCCGGCACGACCTCGCCGGTGTCGGGCTGGTCGACGCCAGCCAGGATCCGGAGCATCGTGGTCTTGCCGGCACCGTTGAGCCCGAGGATGACCACCCGGGTCCCTCGGTCGATCGCCAGGTCGACGGCGGTGAAGACCTCGAGCGCGCCGTACGACTTGGAGAGGTCGTTGGCGGTGAGCGGGGTCTTGCCGGAGGGCGCGGGCGAGGGGAACTTGATCGCGGCGACCTTCTCCTGCTTCCGCTCCCCTTCGACACCGGCCATGATCTTCTCTGCGCGCTTGAGCATGCTCTGCGCGGCCGTCGCCTTGGTGGCCTTGGCGCGCATCTTGTTGGCCTGGTCGGTGAGCGTCTTGGCCTTGTTCTGCGCGTTCATCAGCTCACGCTTGCGGCGCGCCTCGTCGGTCTCGCGCTGCACGAGGTACTGCTTCCACGGCATGTTGTAGATGTCGATCACCTCACGGTTGGCGTCGAGGTGGAAGACCTTGTTGACCGTCTGGGCGAGCAGATCGTTGTCGTGGGAGATCACGATGAAGCCGCCCTTGTAGGACTTCATCCAGTCGCGCAGCCAGATGATCGAGTCGGCGTCGAGGTGGTTGGTCGGCTCGTCGAGGATCAGCACCTCGGCCGAGGAGAAGAGGATGCGCGCCAGCTCGACGCGTCTCCTCTGGCCGCCCGACAACGTCTTGAGCGGCTGGGTCATGATCCGGTCCGGGATGCCGAGCGACTGGGCGATCTGCAGGGCCTCGGTCTCGGCCGCGTAGCCACCGCCCGCGTCGAGCTCGTCGTGGGCGCGCTGGTAGCGCTTCATCGCCTTCTCGCGGACGTTCGGATCCTCGGAGCCCATCTCCTCCTCGGCGATCCGCATGCGGCGTACGGCATCGTCGAGGCCGCGCGCGGACAGGATCCGGTCCTTGGCGATCACCTCGGGGTCGCCGACCCGTGGGTCCTGAGGCAGATAGCCGATCTCACCGGTGTTGGACACCGTTCCGGAGGCAGGCAGGTGGTCGCCGGCGAGCACCTTCGTCAGGGTCGTCTTCCCAGCGCCGTTGCGGCCTACGAGCCCGACCTTGTCGCCGGGTCCGACTCGGAATGTGACGTTCTCCATCAAAAGTCTGGCGCCGACGCGGACTTCTAGGTCATGGGCAGTGATCATCTCCGTCACTAGTGTATGGGCGGGGCACTCGGTCCCACACATCACCACCTCCAGGGGGACAAGATGCGGTTCAACCCGAAGGCCAGACTCGACACCAGCCGGACCTCCGGCGGTGGCGGTGGCGGGTTCGGTGGTGGAGGTGGCGGCCGGATCCCGATCCCCGGCGGCAAGGCGAGCGGTGGCATCGGCACCGTCATCGTGCTGCTGCTCTTCTTCCTCATCACCCAGTGCACCGGCGTCGGCCCGCAGGTCCTCGGCGACAGCGGAGGCACGACCTCGGTGGGCACCGGCACCTTCGGCGGCATGCAGGCGGCCGACGGCGGCGAGACCGGCGACTTCGGGTCGTGCCAGACCGGCGAGGACGCCAACAACGACGAGAACTGCGCCTTCGTCGCCCTCGAGAACTCGATGACCGGCTACTGGGACTCCCAGCGCGACCTCTCCGGCCGGTTCCAGCCCGAGCAGGCGGTCGTGATCTTCTCCGACCAGGTCCAGACCGGCGGCTGCGGCTCCGCGTCGAGCTCGGTCGGCCCGTTCTACTGCCCGGCCGACCAGACGATCTACCTCGACCCGACGTTCTTCGACTCGATCTTCGAGCAGCTCGGCGGGCAGGACACCACCTTCGTACGCGCCTACGTGCTCGCCCACGAGTACGGCCACCACATCCAGAACCTGCTCGGCACCATGGGCCAGGTGCGCACCCAGCAGGGTCCTGAGTCCGATGCCGTACGCCTGGAGCTGCAGGCCGACTGCTACGCCGGCATGTGGACCGCCGCCGCGGAAGGCGACGGGTTCATCGTCGATATCTCGGACCAGGACATCACCGAGGGCATCGATGCCGCCAAGACCGTCGGCGACGACCACATCCAGTCCCGCACCACCGGCCGCGTCGACACCTCGCAGTACACCCACGGCTCCTCCGAGCAGCGGATCGCCTGGTTCCGGAAGGGCATGACCACCCCCGACTCGATCGCCGGCTGCGACACGTTCAAGGCGCGGGATCTCGACAACCCGTAGGCCCGGCGCAGGGATACCCGGTTAACCGGGTATCCCTGCACTTCTCGGGCATTGCAACACCCGAGAAGTGCAGGCATTGCCTGAACGGTGTTGCAGATGTGACGCCTGCGACCCAGCGGCTCACATCTCGAGCAGCGCCTCGACCAGCGGTGCCTGCTTCTGCAGCGTCCGCAGGTGGGGCGCGACGGCGGGGTGGCGGAACTTCGCGAGCAGCGGTCCCTCCCCCGGCTTGATCCGGCTCAGCGCCCACTCGGCGCGGCTCAGCGCGGTGTAGACGGCGCTGATCTGCGCACCGAGCGTCACCTCCTCACGGGTTGCGACGCCGGCAGGCAGCCCCAGGACGTACGCCTCCAGCAGCGGCTCGAACGACTCCCGGGCGTGCAGCAGATAGAGCCCGAGGTCACCGCCGACGGGGCCGTGGCCCAGGCTCGACCAGTCGATCGCGATCAGCCGCTCGCCGTCGTCGGTGCGGCCGAGAAGGTTCTGCGGCGCGGGGTCGCCGTGCTGGGCGACCTGGGGCAGCTCGTCGAGGAGGTTGGTGAAGCGCCCGCGCCGCTCCCACAGGGTGTGGGCGATGTCCGCGGCCGTCGTACGCATCATGGTCGGCCAGCCGCCGTTGTACTCCACCCGCGCGATCCGGTCGCGGAACTGGTCGCGCGCCAGCCAGCGCGCCTCGCCCAGGTCCGCGCCGGCGAAGCGGCCCATGGAGAGCGCCGCGAAGAGCCCGGAGTTGGCGGCGTCCTCGACCCACTCGCTGGTCAGGGTGATGCCCTCGTCGTCCTCGGCGACGCTCGTACGCGCGCCGATCATGCCCGGGGAGTCGTCGACGAGCCCCGAGGTGGCGACGTCGGCCGCCCGCCGCCAGTAGGCGAAGTGTCGCCGGCGGCTCAGCTCGGCCGGATCGTACGCCCCCGGCTGCCCGAGCCGCTTGACCACGACCGGCTCCTGCTCCTCGCCCACAGCAGTGCGCCAGACCCCCAGCGTGGAGGGTCCGGTGCCGCCGGGGAGGACGAGCCACCCTGGGTCGGGCTGCCACATGCTTGCCAAAGTAGCGCATCCTCGCAGGTCGCAACGGCACTCACCGCCGGGAGGCGACGACGGGATGCTGAGTTTGATCCTGGGGCCGATATGGTTGAGCCGATGTCCGAGACTGACTACTGCGAGCTGTGTGACCTGCCGAAGTCACAGTGCATCCATGGGCGGCCCCCGGCCCCGCCCGCTCCGGCTCCAGTGAAGAAGCCGACAACCCGGGTACGCAAGACCACGACGAGCTCGACGGCCGCCGCGCCGAAGGTCGTCACCAAGTCCGCTCCCCGCAAGTGGACCCCGCCGGCCGCCTTCGCGCCGCTCATCCTCGAGATCCTCGAGACCGCCGGTGGATCGATGTCTGCCGACGACGTTCTCGACGAGCTCGAGAGCCAGCTGGCTGACAGCCTCCTCCCGGGTGACTTCGAGACCACCCCGGAAGGCGAGCTCCGCTGGCGCTACGCGGCGCGCCGTGCCCGTCAGACGCTGCTGACCGACGGCCTGATGGTCAAGGGTTCGCCAGGAGTCTGGCAGCTCCCCTGACGCGTCAGCGGTCGGCGTTGAGGACCTCGATCCGCACCTTCTGGGCCTCCTCGATCGCCTGATCGAGTACCGCACGGTTGGGGTCCTGCACGGCCAGCCACGGTCCGGTCACGTCGAGCGACGCCAGCCGCCGGTCCGCGAGCACGTCGTCGACACCGCCGTGGTCGCCGCCGGTGACGAGCGGGCCTCGCAGCCCGTCGAGGATCCGGGCGGCATGCTCGGCCGCCGCCTCGTACGCGGCGCTGGCCTGGTTGGCGCGGCGCCGGGCGAAGCGCTGCTGGCTCCAGCCGCCCGCCTTGGTCTTCCCCTGGACGTGCCGCCGCCCGATCTTGTGGTCGGCGATCTCGCCGCCGCTCATCCGGGCGATCGCGAAGCCGCCCTTGCGCACCAGCAGCAGGCCCCAGTCCCGCGGCGAAGCGGAGGCGGCGATGAACGCCTCGACGTCGGCCGGCCCGGCGTACGTCTTCTCGAACGGCAGCGCCGCGATGAACGAGGATCCGTCGGCCGCGGCACCGGTCAGCGCGCCGGAGTCGACCCCGAGCCGGGTCTCGCCGTGGCGCGCGGCGAAGTTGTCGACCCACCGCTGGATCCGAGCGACCGGGACGGCGACGTTGGGCATGTCCGTACGCTACCGGTCCAGGCCACGCAGCAGCCGAGGTGGCGCGATGTGGCGATAGGCGTCCTCGCAGATCTCGGCGACCTCGTCCCAGTCGACGTCGCCATCGAGCCGCATGCCGACCCAGCCACGCCCACCGACGTAGGGAGGCACGAAGAAGCGCTCGGGATCGTCACCGACGACCTCGGCCTGCACCCCCGCCGCGGCGGCCGCCCACAGATGCGGCTCGTCGCGTCCATGATGTCCCTGCGGCCACAGCATCACGAACTGCTTCTTCACGAAGAACCCGGGAGCGCCGTGGGTGACCCGCTCAGCGCTCTCCGGGAACCCGAGGCAGATCTCACGGACCCGCTCGGTCAGCTCGGTCGGTGTCATCCGCTCACACCCGGGTTCCGGATCAGTCCGGCTTCGGCCAGACGAGCTCGAACTGCTCCATCACGACCGGCATGTCCTCGCTGAACTCGTGGTCGGGACCGGCGAACTCGGTGAAGAAGCGTTCGTGCACCTCGCGCCAATACTCGAGCGACAGGTCGCCCTCGCCCTCCAGTCGCGCGAACTCCGCCGGGACCTCCCGGAACGGGGCCACGTCGACCTGAGTGGTGGCGATGAGGGCTCGTGGATGACCGGAGCCGTCGAGGATGATGCTCATGCCACCCACGGTCGGGAACGGCTCGTCTCCGCTCTCGAAGTCCCACTGCGCAGTGGCGGTCGCCGTCTTCACCCCTTCGAGGACGAGCTCGAGCAGCCCGTCTGCCTCTTCCGGCGTCCCGCCGAACGCCCACGCCGGTGGCTGCAGCGCTTCCAGCGGGGACGCACCGAAGTAGCCCGGCGCGGCGCTGAGATGGGCGTGATGCTTCACGTCCTCCCAGAACGCAGCAACCTCTGCCTCTTGCTCAGGGTTGTCGGGAACCATGACGGCGTCGTCGCTCATAGGCGACACTCAACCACAGTTGGCGCTAGCCGTGCCGGGACTCGACGGAGGTACGCGGCGTGGCTGTTCGCGCGCTCACCAGACGGGCCCGGGCGCGCCAGCCGAGGCCGACGTAGAGGGGCTCGCCCATCTCGCTGGCGACCAGAACGCCATGGACGGCACCGGCCTCGCGGGCGGCCGAGACGAGCAGGCTCATCACCGCACCGCCGAGACCTCGGCGCCGATGGTCGGGCTCGGTCTGGATCCGGTCGGCGACGGCGTCGGCACCGATGACGGCGATCCGCCCACGGGCCGCGACGTCCTCGCCCACGCGGACCGTCACGGTGATGAGGCCGCCGTCGCGATCCACCTCGGCGAGATAGCCCTCCGGAAGCCGCCGGAACGCGTGGTCGGCGAGCTGGATCGACATCAGCGCCTCCTCACCATCATTGGCGACCAGCCCGGCCTCGACGAACCATGGGCGTACGCCCGCAGGCGACTCGGTCACCACGGACAACCACGCTTCGGGCGTGGCCCGGGCGGTGTCGACGAGCCCGGCGAGCGTGTCCGCGTCGTCGGTCGCCACCCACTCGACCCGGCGTCCCGGCTCCGCCACCTCCACGCGTACGCCTCCGGGCACCGCCGCAGGGCGGGGAAAGCCCCGGGCGTATGCCCAACCGCGGGCCCATCGGGAGACCAAGTCCGCAAGGTCGGTGTCCGCCGCCGCAGCGGACAGTGCGGCCTGACGGCCGCGGTACCACTCCCCCAGCACCGTCGCGACCAGCACGGCGACGGCCAGGCCGAACGCCAGCGGATCCAGGGTGAACAACCCGATCACCGTGAGGCCCACCGCGGCGACGTACCCGAACCAGATCCGACCAGGAGCCTCCACGTCCGGGGAGCCTACCCGGGTCAGCCGAGACGCTCCCGCAACGTCGCCACCCCTGGCCCGTCGAGATCCGCCAGCGCGACCGACCGGCCGGAGAGCGCCATCGCCAGGGCCTCGCTGGGACCGGCGACCTCCTCGCTCGACCCGTTCGCCGCCGTCCACGACCAGTCCTGGTCGGTCGCGCGCAGCGCGAGCCCGTCGAGCCGGCCGGCCGGGACCACCCCGAGCGAGGCCTGCTTGGTCGGCAACCAGTCGAGCACCGCGCCCCAGTCCTCGAGCGGGACGTCGGTGTCGAGACCGAGCGGCCGGGCGCAGTCACGCAGGTGGATGCAGTGGTCGGTGAACTGCCCCATCGGACCGACGCCGGGCGCCGGCACCCGCTTGGTGGCGTACGTCCTCAGCAGCCCGGTCAGCTCGGCCACCGGCCGCCGCGCCTGCTCCTCGGCGATCGCGGCCGAGGCCCGGTCGATGGAGCCTCGGGCCAGCAGCGTGCGCCACAGCAGCCGCCCGATCCCGACCGAGAAGGGCATCGCGCTGTGGCCCAGCACCTCCCTCACCGTCCAGGCCGAGCACAGGCTCTGTGTCTCCAGCTGGGATACGTCGAGGCCGTCGAAGAAGTCGGCGAGCAGGCGGCGGTTGGCTGCGGTGCGGGCGGCTACGTCCATGACTCCATCGTGTCAGGCCGCGGCCTCCGCGACAGGCTCCACCACCGGCTTCGTCCCGGCGTACACTTCTCGGTCGATCTCGTCCGCGCCGTGCGCCACCAGCAGAGCGACCATGGTGTCTCCGTTCACGTTGAGGAACGTACGCAGGATGCCGGTGAACCAGTCCACCGCGATGAGCAGCCCAGCGGCCTCGATGGGCAGGTCCAGGGACGTGGCCAGGAAGATCGCGACGACCGGGAACCCGCCGGGCACCGTGATCGTGCCGATGTTGAGCAGCACCGCGAGCGCCATCCCGAGCGCGATGTCGCCAGGGGAGAGCGAGACGCCGGAGGCCTGGGCGAGGAACAGCACCACGATCGTGTAGTTGAGCACCGCGCCGCACGAGCCCATCGTCATCCCCAGGCAGAGCGTGAAGTCCGCAACCCGCTTCGAGATCCCGAACTTCTCGACCGCGTTCTTCAGCACCGTCGGGAAGGTGACCGCCGACGAGGTGGTGGTGACGGCCACGACGGTCTGCTCGGCGAGCTTCGCGGGCAGGCGCAGCGGGTTGAGCCGGGTGACGGCGACGACCACGACGACGTAGAGGGCGGAGATGATCACCACGCCGGCCAGGGTCGTGCCCAGGTAGGCGAGCGCGGTCGTGACCACCCCGAATCCGACGCGTCCGGCGAGATCGGCGAGGAGGCAGAAGACGCCGATCGGCGCCAGGAACATGACGTACTTGATCATCAGCAGGACGATCGCCTGGATCTGCTCGAAGAAGGTGAGCACGACGGTCGGGCCGTTCATCGCGGTGTAGCGGTTGAGCGCGAGACCGAAGATCAGGGCGAAGACGATGATCGGCACCATCGCGCCGGTGGCCATCGCCTCGACCACGTTGGTGGAGACGAAGCCGGTCACGGTCTGCTGCCAGCCGACCGCGGTCGCCGCGGCCGAGTCGGTCAGGGTCGGGTCGAGGTCGCCGTCATAGCGCATCCCCGCTCCCGGCTCGATCAGCTCCGCCAGCCCCCAGCCGACGAAGGCGGCGACCACCGCGAACCCCAGCATCCAGCCGAAGGTAGCCCCGGCCAATCTGCCGGCGCCCGCCCCGGTCATCGCGCCCGTCGCGACGATCACCGAGGAGGCGACCAGCGGGACGATCGACATCTGGATCAGCCGGATGAAGATGTCGCCGACGAACTTGAGGTTCGCCGCCCACTCCCCCACCACCAGGCCGAAGACGATGCCGGCGACCGCACCGGCGAGGATCAGGACGGCTGGGGACTTCAAGACCTTCATCGGGTCTCCTAAGCGTCGACGACGGTGGATCCTGGACGCTAACGAGGCCGCGTACGCCGCCGGTTAAGCCGTCGTCACCGGCACGTTTCCCGCGACAAACCAGTGGTCCCGGCTGGGGCGGGGTGAATACCATTGATGTCATGCGCGAGACCACGATCTGCAAGCACCTGGGCCGACCGGTCCAGGACGTGGAGTTTGCGCGCTCGGAGCCGCAACGAACGTAGGTGCTCACCGCATCCACCAGGGCCGCTCCGATCGAATCGGAGGCGGCCCTTTCTCATGTCCAACAGCATCACCAGGAGGTGAACGAGATGGAGATCATCACACTCTTCGGAGAGGGCAACAGCTCGAAGACCTACGAGCTGACGCTGAAGCACCCGACTCCCCGGACCGACGAGTGGGCCTGCGTGGGCGAGGACCCGGAGCTCTTTCATCCCGAGGACCTCACCCAGCTCGCCGAGGCGCAGCAGGTCTGCGCCGACTGCCCGATGCGGCAGACCTGCCTCGAGCTCGGCACCGCCCGGCGGGAGTGGGGAGTCTGGGGCGGTGTGCTCCTGGAGAGCGGCAAACCTCGGGACACCCCCAGAACCCCCGGACGAAAGCCCTACAAGCGCAGCCAGGAAGCGATCGCGCGCGCCCGCCGCGTCGCCTGAAATGACGTGGGAGTCCTGGGGTCACCCAGTGACCTCAGGACTCCCACGTCGGGCGAACCCTCAGACGTTGAACCCGAGAGCGCGCAGCATCTCGCGACCGTCGGGGGTGATCTTGTCCGGGCCCCAGGGCGGCATCCAGACCCAGTTGATGTGCACGTCGTTGACCATGCCCTCCAAGGCCTGCGAGGTCTGGTCCTGGATGACGTCGGTCAGCGGGCAGGCCGCCGAGGTCAGCGTCATGTCGATGACCACGTTGGAGTGGTCCTCGATGTGCAGGCCGTAGATCAGACCCAGGTCGACGACGTTGATGCCGAGCTCGGGGTCGACGACATCCTTCATCGCCTCCTCGACATCCTCGATCTTCAGGCTCGCACCCTCGACCGTGGACGTACGCATCCCCTGCCACTCGGGCGCCTCGTGACCGTGCCCATGGCCGTGGCCGGAGTGGTCATGCCCCGCGTGGTCGTGACCTGCGTGGTCGTGCTCAGTGTGGTCGGTCTCAGTCATCAGTTCTCCTCGGCGACAGTCTTCGCGGCGGCGTCTTTCCAGGCCATCCACGACAGCAGCGCGCACTTGATCCGGGCGGGGAACTTGGCGACGCCGGCGAAGGCGATGCCGTCCTCCAGAATGTCCTCGTCGGGCTCCACCTGGCCCTTGCCCTGCATCAGCCGCAGGAACTCCTCGTGGATCACCATCGCCTCGTCGACCGTCTTGCCCACGACCAGGTCGTTGAGCACGGAGGCCGAGGCCTGCGAGATGGAGCAGCCGAGGGCGTCGTAGGAGATGTCCTCGATCTTGCCGCCGTCGACGTGGAGCCGCAGGGTGATCTCGTCACCGCAGGTCGGGTTGACGTGGTGAACCTCCGCCTCGAAGGGGTCGCGAAGACCCTTCCCGTGCGGGTTCTTGTAGTGGTCCAGGATGATCTCCTGGTACATGCTCTCGAGGTTCGCGGCAGTCATCACTTGTCCAACTTGAAGAACGTGCGTACGTATTCCAACCCCTCGACCAGCGCGTCGATCTCGGCGGGCGTGGTGTAGAGGTAGGACGACATCCGGTTGGAGGCCTGGACGCCGAACCGCTGGTGGGCGGGCTTGGCGCAGTGGTGCCCGGCGCGGATGGCGACGCCCTTGGAGTCGAGCACCTGGGCCACGTCGTGCGGGTGCACGCCGTCGAGCTCGAAGGCGATCGCGCCTCCGCGCTTGGCGGCGTCGGCCGGGCCGAGCACGGTCACACCCGGGACGGTGGCGAGGCGCTCCAGCGCGTAGGCCGTGATCGCCTGCTCATGGGCGTGGACGTTCTCCATCCCGACGTGCATGAGGTATTCCAGCGCCGCACCGAGACCCACGGCCTCGGCGATCGGCGGGGTGCCGGCCTCGAACTTGTGCGGGATCGGCGCGTAGGTCGACTTCTCCATCGTCACCGTGGCGATCATCTCGCCGCCACCGAGGAACGGCGGCAGCGCCTCGAGCGCGGCACGCCGGCCCCACAGGACGCCGATGCCGGTCGGGCCGACGACCTTGTGGCCGGTGAAGGCGAGGAAGTCGGGACGCTCCTCCTCGGCCATGCCGGCCAGGTCGATCGGCAGCACCGGGGCGGCCTGCGCAGCGTCGACGACGACCAGCGCACCGACCTCGTGGGCCTTGCGGGCGATCTCGGCGATCGGGTTGATCGTGCCGAGCATGTTGGAGACCCAGGTCAGCGCGACGATCTTGGTCGCCGGCGTGATCAGCTCGTCGATGTTCGACAGGTCGAGCTCACCGGAGTCGGTGAGTCCGAACCACTTCAACGTCGCACCCGCGCGCTGCGTGGCGAGCTGCCACGGAACGATGTTGGAGTGGTGCTCCATCTCGGTGGTCACGACCACGTCGCCGGCGGCCAGCGGCACCGTGTTGGCGACCAGGTTGAGCGCCTCGGAGGCGTTCTTGGTGAAGATCACCTCGTCGCGCTCGGGCGCGCCGAGGAAGCGCGCGACGGTGTCGCGGGCCCCCTCGAACGCCTCGGTCGCCTCGGCACCCAGGTGGTGCATCGCCCGAGCGATGTTGGCGTTGTGCCGCTCCAGGTGATCGACCATGGTGTCGATCACGATCTGCGGCTTCTGCGAGGTGTTGGCGCTGTCGAGGTAGACCAGCGGGGTCTCGCCGCCGTCGAAGGTGCGCTCCAGGATCGGGAAGTCCTTGCGGACCAGATCCAGGTCGGGCAGCAGACCCTTCATGTCAGACCCCTGCCGCGACGTACTTCTCGTAGCCGTTGGCCTCCAGCTCCTCGGCCAGGTCCGGGCCACCCGACTCCGCGATCCGGCCGGCCACGAAGACGTGCACGTGGTCAGGCTTGATGTAGCGCAGGATGCGGGTGTAGTGGGTGATCAGCAGGACCGACTTGCCGTCGCGGGCACGGAAGTCGTTGATCCCCTCGGAGACGACCTTGAGCGCGTCGATGTCGAGGCCGGAGTCGATCTCGTCGAGCAGCGCGACGGCCGGGTCGAGGATGTCGAGCTGGGCGATCTCGTGGCGCTTCTTCTCGCCACCGGAGAAGCCCTCGTTGACCGAGCGCTGCGAGAAGGTCGGGTCCAGGTGCATCTTGTTCATCGCACCGTTGACGTCCTTGACCCACGTACGCAGCTTGGGGGCCTCGCCGTCCAGCGCCGTCTTCGCGGTGCGGAGGAAGTTGGCCACGCTCACGCCGGGAACCTCGACGGGGTACTGCATCGCCAGGAACAGCCCGGCCTTGGCGCGCTCGTCGACCGACATCTCCAGAACGTCCTCACCGTCGAGGGTGACGGTGCCGCCGGTGATGGTGTACTTCGGGTGGCCGGCGATCGAGTAGGCAAGCGTCGACTTGCCCGAGCCGTTGGGGCCCATGATCGCGTGGGTCTCGCCGGAGTTGATCGTCAGGGTCACGCCCTTGAGGATCTCCTTGGCACCGTCCTCGGTGTTCACCGAGACCGTGAGGTCCTTGATCTCAAGCGTGCTCATGCGGTTGCGTCCTTCTCGATAAGGGTGTTGATGTTCTTGGCGAGCTCGGCCTCGACCGTGCCGGTCAGCTTCTCCTCGAGCTCGGGGACACCGATCTGACGGATCAGGTCGTTGAAGAAGCCGTGCACGACCAGGCGCTTCGCCTCGGTCTCGGAGATGCCGCGGCTCTGCAGGTAGAAGAGTTGCTCGTCGTCGAACCGGCCGATCGCCGACGCGTGACCCGCGCCCTCGATCTCGCCGGTCTCGATCTCCAGGTTGGGCACGGAGTCGGCCCAGGCACCGTCGGTGAGGATGAGGTTGCGGTTCTCCTCGTACGTCTCGATGCCCTCGGCCTCCTTGCGGATCAGCACGTTGCCGATCCAGACCGCGTGGGCCTTCTCGCCCTGCAGCGCGCCCTTGTAGATCACGTTGGACTTGGTCTTCGGGGCGGTGTGGTCGACGAAGAGACGGTGCTCGATGTGCTGACCGGCGTCGGCGAAGTAGAGGCCGAGCGACTCCACGGAGCCGCCGGGGCCGGAGTACTCCGCCGAGAAGTCGTGACGCACCACGTCGCCGCCGAAGCTCACCGAGACGTGCTTGAGGTTGGCGTCGCGGCCGACCTTGGCGTGCTGGGTGGAGAGGTGGACGGCGTCGTCGGCCCAGTCCTGGACGGAGACGACGGTGAGGTCGGCGCCGTCCTCGACGACGATCTCGATGTTGTCGGCGACGACGGCAGAGCCCTCGAAGACCAGCACGACGGTCGCCTTGGCGAACTTCTCCGCCACGATCACCGCGTGACCGGCGCCGGCGGTCTCCGAGCCGGTGCCGTGGTGGCGGATCACGGTCGCGCCCTCGACGACGGTGTCGGTCGGGATCCGCACGACGGTCGCGCCGGTGCTGGCCGCCCAGGCCCGCGCCGAGACACGGTCGGTCGGGACCAGGCCCGAGCTGCCGCGTACGTCATCGTCGGCCGCGACGGTCTCGACGGTCACGCCCGTGGCCGCCTCGACCTCCACCTTGGTCGCACCGTCGGCGAACGGGGCGTTGTCGTGGATGCCCTTGAGGCGCTTGAGCGGGGTGAACCGCCAGATCTCCTCGCGACCCTTCGGCACCTCGTGCGCCTCGACGTCGAAAGAGCCTTCCGGGTGGAGGTGGGACTCGACCTTGTCGAGCTCCAGGGCCTCCTGCACAGCTGCGGTCATCAGCCGACCGCTCCTTCCATCTGCAGTTCGATCAGGCGGTTGAGCTCGAGGGCGTACTCCATCGGGAGCTCCTTGGCGATCGGCTCGACGAAGCCGCGCACGATCATCGCCATCGCCTCGTCCTCGGCCATGCCGCGGGACATCAGGTAGAACAGCTGGTCGTCGGAGACCTTCGAGACCGAGGCCTCGTGACCCATCGAGACGTCGTCCTCGCGGATGTCGACGTAGGGGTAGGTGTCCGAACGCGAGATCTGGTCGACCAGGAGCGCGTCGCAGAGCACGTTGGACTTCGAGCCGTGCGCGCCCTCGTTGATCTGGATCAGGCCGCGGTAGGAGGTGCGGCCACCGCCACGCGCAACGCTCTTCGACAGGATCGACGAGGAGGTGTTCGGGGCGGCGTGCACCATCTTGGCGCCCGCGTCCTGGTGCTGGCCCTCGCCGGCGAAGGCGATGGAGAGCGTCTCGCCCTTGGCGTGCTCACCCATCAGGTAGACCGCCGGGTACTTCATGGTCACCTTGGAGCCGATGTTGCCGTCGACCCACTCCATGGTCGCGCCCTCCTCGCAGGTGGCGCGCTTGGTGACCAGGTTGTAGACGTTGTTCGACCAGTTCTGGATGGTCGTGTAGCGAACGCGGGCGTTCTTCTTCACGATGATCTCGACGACCGCGGAGTGCAGCGAGTCGGACTGGTAGATCGGCGCGGTGCAGCCCTCGACGTAGTGAACGTAGGAGCCCTCGTCGGCGATGATCAGGGTGCGCTCGAACTGGCCCATGTTCTCGGTGTTGATCCGGAAGTAGGCCTGCAGCGGGATGTCGACGTGGACGCCCTTGGGCACGTAGATGAAGGAGCCACCCGACCACACGGCGGTGTTCAGCGCAGCGAACTTGTTGTCGCCGACCGGGATCACCGTGCCGAAGTACTCCTGGAAGATCTCCGGGTGCTCCTTGAGCGCGGTGTCGGTGTCGAGGAAGAGCACGCCCTGGGCCTCGAGGTCCTCGCGGATCGAGTGGTAGACGACCTCCGACTCGTACTGCGCGGCGACACCGGCGACCAGGCGCTGCTTCTCCGCCTCGGGGATGCCGAGCCGGTCGTAGGTGTTCTTGATGTCCTCGGGCAGGTCCTCCCACGAGGTGGCCTGCTTCTCCGACGAGCGCACGAAGTACTTGATGTTGTCGAAGTCGATGTCCGAGAGGTCGGAGCCCCAGGTGGGCATCGGCTTGCGGCCGAAGAGCTTGAGGCCCTTCAGGCGCAGGTCGAGCATCCACTGCGGCTCAGACTTCTTGCCGGAGATGTCGCGGACGATGGCGTCATTGAGACCGCGCTGTGCCGCAGCACCGGCGACGTCCGAGTCGGACCAGCCGAACTCGTACTTGCCGATGCCCTTCAGCTCGGGGTTGAGCTCCTCGATGGAGGTCATGTCGTGACCTGCTCCTTCTTCTTCGAAACTTCGCCGGGACCGGAGGATCCAGGAGGGATGTGCGTCGTGCAGACTCCGTCGCCGTGGGCGATGGTGGCCAAGCGTTGTACGTGGGTGCCGAGCAGCTTCGCGATCGCCTCTGTCTCCGCCTCGCAGAGCTCGGGGAACTCCTGGGCGACGTGGGCGACCGGGCAGTGCTGCTGGCACAGCTGCTCACCTGCGTCGTGACCGTTGATCAGCGGCAGCTCCCTGACGGAGGCCGCATAGCCGTTGGCCGTGAACACATTCGCAAGCACCTGCGCGGGGCTGAGATCCGTCTCGCCGGCGGCGATCCGGTCCAGTCCCTGCTTGATGAACGCCGCGCGGCGCTCCGCGAATTCCCGCACGGCCTCTTCGCCGGCCACCTCGGAGAGGAACCGCAGCGCCTCGACCGCCAGGTCGTCGTACTTCTTCTCGAAGCCGTCCCGACCCTGGTCGGTGAGCGCGAAGAGCTTGGCCGGGCGGCCCCGCCCACGCGTGGACGCGGTGCGCGGCTGACGCTGCTCCACCGCCTCCTCCTCGGCCAGCGCGTCCAGGTGGCGCCTGACCGCGGCCGGGGTGAGATCGAGCCGCTTGGCCAGCGTCGCAGCGGTCTGCGGGCCGTCGACGAGCAGCGACCGAGCGACCCGCTGGCGGGTGCTCTCCTCGCTGGTCTCTGCGGGCTGCAGAGTGCTCTCGTCGAATTTCACAACACCATTGTGACGTTATTCCCCCAGGCGATTCAACGAAGGCAACCCTTACTTGCCCGCTGGCCGGTGACGACGTGTCGTACGTCACCCCGGATCAGCCCGTCGGCATCCCGTCAAGGGTCGGAGAGGCGAGGGCGGCGACGCCGACGTAGACGGCGTCGGGCGGCAGCCAGCGGGTGCCGCGGTCTGAGCGCAGGACCGTGCGACCGCGTTCGAGGTCGAAGATGCCGACCCGGATGCGGCCGCCGGAGCGTACGACCGCCACCTCGCCGCGCTTGGGTCGGCGGGGGTTGATCACGAGGTCGGAGCCGGGCGGGAGGCCTCGCGAGGTGAGGTGGGCGCCGACAAGTCTGTGGACCAGAGTCTCGTCCTGCGGTGCAGGCGCAGGTGCCCGCCGCGCGGGCGTGGGCAGAGCACCGGGAACGACGTCGAACGGCAGCGGTACGTCGCGCCGGGACGCGCCGCCAGTCGATCTCATGTTCGAAAGCGTACCCGTCCGGGACGGCCCGCGGAACCGTGGAACGAGGACTCGTCATGCGCCCCGCTCTCCCACTCGTCGCGCCGGCCCGGGAGACTGTGGCCATGACGGTCAACGACCCCACCGACTGGGATACCGCCTACGTCCGCGGCACGACCGGCTGGGACCTCGGCGCTCCCCTGGCCTACGTCGAGGAGAACGCGGCGCTCTTCGGCGAGCCCGGCACCGCCTTCGCGCCCGGCGCCGGTCGTGGGCACGATGCGGCAGGGTTGGCGGCTGCCGGATGGCGTACGACGGTCGTCGACCTCTCCCCCACGGCGGCCGCCTACGCCGCGGAGCACTACCCGGACATCACCTACGCGGTCGGCGACGCTCTCGATGCCGACGTCGTCCTGGCCGCGACCGGCGGGCCGGTCGACCTGATGTGGGACCACACCTTCTTCTGCGCGCTGCCGCCCGACTGGCGCGGCCGGGTCGGCGACCTGGCCCGTGCGGTCGTACGCCCCGGCGGCCGGGTCGCGTCGGGTGTCTTCCCGATCGACCGTCCGAGGACGGAGGCGGGCCCGCCGTGGACGTACGTCCCCGAGGACATGACCCGCGCGCTCGGCCCGGACTTCGACCTGGTCCACGTCTCCGAGCCGCGCCGACTGAACCCACGGATGCCGTGGAGCCACCGCCTCGGGATCTGGCAGCGCCGTCTCAGCGTTCACGCAGCGGCGTCGCGGCACTCGACGCCCTCGGTCTGAGCGGCTGGTCGGCGACGCTGAAGGTCTTCTTCGCCTCCGTGCGCGACATCCTCCGCCCCGACCCATGGGAGGCGGAGCGTGGTTGACGCCACGGCCCCTCAGCTCGAGGGCAGCTGGTAGGCCGTCGTCTCGCTGTCCTCGCGCGCCGCGTCGACGCCGCCCACCAGCAGCAGGTCACCGACCTTCGTCACCACGGCGGGTGCGTTCTCGACGGAGCCGACGACTTCCTCGGAGCCGTCATCGAGGTCGCGACGGAGCACGCTGTAGCCGGCCTCGGACCGGGTGTCACGACCGATGTAGACGCCCTTCTCGTCAGCCCCCAGGAAGATGTCGCCGGCTTCGCTCGCCCGACTCCAAGCCTCAGTGCCCGAGGTCAGATCCCACGTTCGCACGGCGCCGTCCGCGGCGGCGTCGGACCCGGACAGCTCCTCGTCGTAGGCGCCGGCGATCCGGTCTCCCACGACGTCGGCCAGCCCGAGCGTCGGCGTCGCAGCGCCGGCATCCAGGGACCTGCCGACGATCCTTCCCAGCTGACCGGTGCGTGGGTCGATCATGCGAGCGCCCTGGACCCCCTCGATCCATACGTCGGCGACGATCGGTTCGGTGGCGTAGACGGCGCCCACCTGTGGGTGGTCGCCGGCGACGGTCCACAGGCGCTTGCCGGTATCGACGTCGAAGCCGCTGAGGCCGTCCTTCTCTGGAACCAGTGCGGTGTTGCCGGTAGTGGCGACCCGGCACCCGAACGAGCCCAGCTCGGCGGCACCGTCGCGAGCCATCAGCGGTTCCAGTCGATCACCGGACGCCGCCTCCCAGCGCTCGACCGCGCAGTCGGTCGTGACCGACACGGTCGTCTCGGTCAACCCGACCATGCCACCGCCCTCGGAGCGTCCACCGATCGACTCGAACGTCGCTGACCACACGATGTCGCCGTCGGAGGTGTCCACGACCGTGACCCGGTTGCAGCCATGAGATCCAGGCGGGTGGTCACGCACCGCGACGAGCCCGGCCTGGTTCACCGGCGAGATCTCGCACACGTTCTCCTCGAGAGGCAGATGCCAGGCTTCCTCGCCGTTGGCGAGGCGTACGGCTTCGATCCGGGAGGAGTCGATGTTGGCGTAGATCCACAGCTCGTCGGTCGCCGTCCAGGAACCCGAGGACAGGAACTCGCTCTCCGGACCGCCTGCTCGAGACCACTTCTCGGCCAGCGCTGACCCCGCTCCGTCCGTCTCTCCGCAACCGACGAGCAAGGTGCCGGCCAACACGAACGTCGCCAGCAACCTCTGCTGAGATTTCATGGGCCTCAACGTTAAGACCCCTCACGATCCCGGTGTCGGCTTTCCAGAAACCAGCCACGACGCAACTGCACTGGAGAAGTGGTCATTTTGGGCCCTCGGCAGGTCGCCTTCGGGCCCAAATTGACCACTTTCCTATTGCTGCCTCAGCCCTTCACACAGAGCAGCGTGCGCAGCCGAGCCTCCACGGAGACCAGATCCGTCTGTGCCTCGATGACGCTCTCCAAGGACTTGTACGCACCGGGGATCTCGTCGACGACACCGACGTCCTTGCGGCACTCGACTCCCTCGGTCTGCGCGGCGAGGTCGGCGACGCTGAAGGTCTTCTTCGCCTTCGAACGCGACATCTTCCGTCCCGCGCCGTGGGAGGCGGAGCAGTAGGACGCCTCATTGCCGAGCCCGCGGACGACGTACGAACCGGTGCCCATCGATCCCGGGATCAGCCCGTACTCGTCGGACTTGGCCGAGATCGCGCCCTTCCGGGTGACGACCAGGTCCACGCCGTCGTACGTCTCCCGGGCGACGTAGTTGTGGTGAGCGTTGACCTCTCGGCCCCACACGACCTCGGGGAAGAAGCGCGCGAAGACGCTCTTGACCGTAGCCATCATGATCCGCCGGTTGAGCTTGGCGTAGTCCTGAGCCCAGTAGAGGTCGTGCAGGTACGCGTCCATCTCCGCGGTGCCGGCCAGGAAGACCGCCAGGTCGCGGTCGGGCAGGCCGAGGTTGTGCTCGAGCCCCTTGGCCGCGTAGATGTGCCGCTCGGCGATCTCCTTGCCGATGTTGCGGCTGCCGGAGTGCAGCATCAGCCACATCACGCCGTCGTCGTCGGCGGTCACCTCGATGAAGTGATTTCCACCGCCGAGCGAGCCGCACTGCGCGACCGCCCGCTTGTGCCGGTCGCCGAGCTTCGGCGCCCGCAGCTCCTCGAAGCCGCCGAAGAGCTTGTCGAAGGCGACCTTCAGCTTCAGGTCCTTGCGGACGACGCCGGCCTGGCCGTCGTTCGCCTGGAACCCGACCGGGACCGCCTCCTCGATCGCAGAGCGCAGCGGGCCGAGGTCGTCGGGCAGGTCGCTGGTCGTGACGGAGGTCTTGACCGCCATCATCCCGCAGCCGATGTCGACACCGACCGCGCTCGGCGAGACGGCGTCCTTCATCGCGACCACGCAGCCGACCGTGGCGCCCTTGCCGAGATGCACGTCCGGCATGACACGTACGCCGTGCACCCAGGGCAGCTTGGAGATGTTGCGCAGCTGGTCCTGGGCGGCGTGCTCGATCTCGTGCGGGCGCGCCCACATCAGGGTCTCGGCCTTGGCGCCGGCCAGGGCGATCGGGAAATCGTTCGTCATCTCTTTCTCTCCTTCGACAGGGCCGGGGCATGCGAAAAGGGCCGCTCCGGCCGGGTTCTTGCGGCGGGAGCGGCCCTTTCAGGTCGGCGCTGATGCTCAGCGCGTCGGCGGCTCCTGGCCGATGCGGTCCGAGCGGAGGTCGGAGCGCAGGCAGGCTTCGCTCGCCAGACCGGGGTTCCCGGCGGCGGAGCGGATCTCGACCGGCCTGCGCATGCTCATCTCCTCGTGGTGTGTCTGTGTGTCGGAAACGGTAGTCAGCGGCGTACGTCTGGTGCCACTGGTTTACGCCAGGCGGGCGGGGAAGCCGCCGGTGGCGACCGGGCCCCAGCGCTTCGGGGTGATCCGAAGGAGGGACTTGCCCTGGTCGACCATCGCCTGGCGGTACTCGTCCCAGTCGGAGTGCTCGCCGGAGATGTTGCGGAAGTAGGTGACGAAGGCGTCCAGGGCCTCCTCGCCCGCGGACGCGTCGAGCACCTCGGCCTCGCCGTCGACCTGGACCCAGGCGCCGTTCCACTCATCCGAGAGAACCATGACGCTGACCTGCGGGCGACTGCGGGCGTTGCGGGTCTTGGCGCGTTCGGGGTAGGTCGCGATCACGATCCGCCCGTCGTCGTCGACGCCCCCGGTGACCGGCGAGAGCTGCGGGGACCCGTCGGCTCGGCTGGTCACCAGGATCATCTGGTGGCGGGGACGTACGAACTCCAGGAGCCCCTCGAGATCAACGGTCGTGTTCGTCGCGATCGTGCGTGCCATGGTCACCAGCCTGCCAGGTGAACCCGTCCGGGTCCGTGAAGGCCTCGCTGCCGCCGCCCAGGACGATTCCGTACGCAGCGTCCGGGTCGACCGCGACACCGGTCTCCTTCTCCAGGGCACGCCGGGGATAGATCGCGAGCTGGACGGCACCGGGAGCGGCCTCGAACTCGGCGTACTTGCCGCCGAAGCTCCGCTTCACCCCCAGTCCGCGCTCGGCGTAGAACCGCTTGGTCGCCTTGACGTCGGCGACGCCGAGGAGCAGGACGATGTCGTCGATCTCGCGGGTGGCGGGGCCGTTGTCCTTCTTCGCCGAGGTCGCGATCTTCCAGATCGAGCCGTCGGGGGCCTGGACGATGCCGCCGTAGCCCCAGAACGACTTCTCGACCGGCTTGAGAGAGGTGGCACCGGCCGCGAGCGCGGAGTCGACGAGGCTGTCGACCGTCGAGGGCTGGCCGACGACCAGGGAGATGGTGAACGGCCGGCCGGTGTCGGTGCCCAGGCCCTGGCGTACGGAGATCTGGTCGGTGAGCCCGAAGGCCTTCTCGTAGAACGCCCGGGCGTCCGTGGGGTCTGCAGCGTCGAGGGTGATGGTCTGAAGTGTGAACATGTCTCGACCTTAGGAATCCCGGGGCCTTGCGGGCTTCTCGATTCCTGACCGCCTTGCTTGTTGATCTTCTGAGCAGAAATTGTGTCTGAGACACCGCGTCATAGGCATGGGGGCATCACGTCTCATCCCCGCGTTGGCCGTCCTTCGGTGGGAGTTGGGCGGCCAACGTCCTGACAGGCACCTAAGAATCCATGGGATCGCACCTAGGCGATTGGGCCGGTGGCGTACGCCTTCTTAGACTGCCGCCGTGGACTCTTCCGTCGCCAGGCCTGCTGTCGAGGTACGCGACCTGCGCATGACCTATGGCGACAAGACGGCCGTCGACGGACTCACGCTGAGCGTCGCGGAGGGCTCGATCACGGCCGTGCTCGGGCCCAACGGTGCCGGCAAGACGACGACCCTGGAGACCTGCGAGGGCTACCGGAAGCCCCAGCAGGGGACGGTTCGCGTCCTCGGGCTCGACCCGATCGCCGACCGCAAGCAGCTGCTCCCCCGGATCGGGGTGATGCTGCAGGGACAGGGCGCCTGGAGCGGCGTACGCGCGATGGAGATGCTCAAGCACATCGCCCGGCTGCACGCGCATCCGCTCGACGTCGACTACCTGGCCGAGCGGCTGGGCCTGGGCGAGTGCGGCCGCACCCCCTACCGGCGGCTCTCGGGCGGGCAGCAGCAGCGGCTCGGGCTGGCGATGGCGCTGGTGGGCCGTCCGGAGCTGGTGTTCGTGGACGAGCCCACGGCGGGGATGGACCCGCAGGGGCGGCGTACGACCTGGGAGCTGCTGCGCGAGCTCAGGCAGGACGGCGTCACCGTCGTGCTCACCACGCACTACCTGGAGGAGGCCGAGGAGCTGGCCGACCAGGTGCACATCATCGACCGCGGCCGGATGATCGCCTCGGGCACTCCGCTGGAGCTCACCCGCGGCGGCGCGACCGCCACCGTGCGGCTGGTCGTGACCAAGCCGTTCCCACCCGGCGCGCGCGAGTCGCTGCGCAAGGCGCTCGGCGAGGACACCGAGGTCACCCTGCTCGACGAGCGCTCGATGCGGGTCACCGGCAAGGCCGACCCGACCACGCTCGCCAAGGTGAGCCGCTGGTGCGAGGAGAACGACGTCCTCCCGGAGTCGCTGACCCTGGGCCGCCGGAGCCTCGAGGACGTCTTCCTCGATCTCACCGGCGGTCTTCACCTCACCGAGGGGATCGAGCATGTCTGAGGTCGCCACGGGGACCTTCACCCCCAAGCCCGGCGGTGCGCCGATCACCCAGCAGGTGGTCGCCCAGGCGCTGATGGAAGCCAAGCTGATGCTCCGCAACGGAGAGCAGCTCCTGCTGGCCGTCGTGATCCCGGTGATGGTGCTCGTCGGCGGCGTCACCGCCGGCAACGCCATCGACCTCGACCTCGGCACCGACCGCCCGCTGGTCGACCTCCTGACCCCCGGCGTCCTTGCGCTGGCCATCATGTCGACGAGCTTCACCAGCCTCGCGATCGCGACCGGCTTCGAGCGGCGCTACGGCGTGATCAAGCGCCTCGGCGCCTCACCGCTCCCCCGGACCGGCCTGCTCGCCGGCAAGGTGCTCGCGCTCGGCTGCGTACAGCTCGTGCAGCTCTTCGTCATCGGCGCCGTCGGCCAGATCCTCGGCTGGACCCCTGCCGCGGGGTTCGGCACCGTCCTCGCCTTCTTCCTCGCCATCGCGATGGGCACGCTGGCCTTCGCCTCGCTCGGGCTCTTCGTCGCCGGCGTGCTGCGGGCCGAGGCGACGCTGGCCGCCGCCAACCTCATCTACCTGCTCCTCCTGGCCGGCGGTGCCGTCGTGCTGCCGCTGACGGCGTACGGCGCCTACGGCGACGTCGCCCGCTGGCTCCCCTCGGGCGCGCTCGGAGAGGCCGTACGCACCGCCTTCCTCGACGGCGTCCCGGCCTGGCGAGACCTCGGGGTGCTCCTCGTCTGGGCCCTCCTCGGCTCGACCCTCACAGCTAGGACCTTCAAGTGGGAATGACCACCACCGAACCCTCCACCGACCCGGGCCCCTCGGCCAAGGACAAGGTCCTCGGCTGGCTCCGCGCGCATGCGTTCGGGCTGGCCATCGCCAACCTCGTCGCCAACATCGGGATCGTGGTGACCGGTGCGGTGGTCCGGCTGACCGGCTCCGGCCTCGGCTGCCCCACCTGGCCCAAGTGCACCGAGGAGTCCTACGTGGCTCACGAGGCGCTCGGGATCAACGGCGTCATCGAGTTCGGCAACCGGCTGCTGACCTACGTCCTGGCCGCGATCGCCATCACCGTCGTCATCGCCGTGTGGAACCGCCGCGGCACCATCCGCACCCTGGCGATCGTCATCGCCCTCGGTGTCCCGCTGCAGGGTGTCATCGGCGGCATCACCGTCCTCTCCGAGCTCAACCCCTACGTCGTCGCGCTCCACCTGCTCGCCTCGATGGCGATGGTCGGCCTGTGCGTGTGGCTGCTCGACGACCTCCGCTCCCCGGAGCGTGAGGCCGCGCCACGCACCGTACGGATCGCCGCTCTGGTCACCTTCGTCGTCGGCTGGCTCTCCCTCTGGCTCGGCACGGTCGTGACCGGCTCCGGCCCCCACTCCGGCGACCTCGAGTCCCGCCGCACCGGCCTCGACCCGGCCCTGATGTCCCACATCCACGCCTACGCCGTGTACGCGCTCATCGCCGCGACCCTGGTCACGCTGTGGCTGGGCCGCAAGCACGCGTACGTCCGTCAGGTCACGATCGTCCTGCTGGTCATCGAGCTCGCCCAGGGCCTGATCGGCTGGGTGCAGTACCTCACCGACCTTCCCGTCCTCCTGGTCGGCTTCCACATGCTCGGCGCCGCCCTCATCTCCGCCGGCCTGGCCCGCGTCGTCTGCTCGGTCCGCGCTCACGCCTAGCCCCGACGTGGTCGGCTCCCGTCAGAGCAGCGCCCCGTTGTGGATGTACGTCGCGGGCGGAGCCATCCCGCGAACCCCCAGGTAGCCGTCGGTGCCGAGGCTCAGGCGACAGGCGAGCCCGACGTCCGTCGCCCACTGGTTGGCGGCGGTGACATGGCCGACGACGGCCCGCTCGTCCGTGGTGCGCGCCAGGCACTCCCACAGCAGCCGGACCGCGGTCTCCTCGTCGAGGGCGGCGAGCAGCGCGGGGCCGCTGGTGCCGACATAGGCATACCCACGACCCGCGGTGTCGACGACCAAGGTACCCATCGACGCCAGTGTCTCGTGATCGGGACCGTGGCCCGCGCCGCGGGCCAGCCGGTCGATGCTGTCGAGGAGCCCGACGTCGTCGAGCGAACCCTGCCGCAGTCCGCCGACGGCCGGCAGGGCTGAACGGTCGACCTGGCCCCACAGGACCATCTGCGGGTGCAGGTCGAAGCCTGCCAGCCGGTAGCGCCGGACCGCCTTCGGGTCATCGCTCGCGGACAGCATCCACCGCGGGCAGTCCGCCCCGTGCTGGGCGGCGAGGGAGAGGATGCGCTTGCCGACCCCTTGCCCCTGCAGCCCCGGACGTACGGCATAGGTCGCCAGCGCCCAGACCGCATCGTCGCGGCGGATCGAGGTCGCGAAACCGGCGAGCCCGTGCTCGTCGACCGCGACGACGCGCCCCTCCGGGTCGGTGTCCAGGAACCGCCGCGTACGCCGGTTCCACTTCTCCGCCTGCTCGGCGGGCCGCTTCGCCGGCTCGGTCTCGTGCGGCCGCCGGATCCGTACGTCGAGCTCGTAGAACGCCTCCGCGCTCAGCCGCTCCGCCGACGGGACGTCCTCGGGCTGCATCGACCGGATCTCCACGCCGG
This sequence comes from Nocardioides sp. YJ-D4, assembly GCF_054031495.1. Classification (NCBI taxonomy): domain Bacteria; kingdom Bacillati; phylum Actinomycetota; class Actinomycetes; order Propionibacteriales; family Nocardioidaceae; genus Nocardioides; species Nocardioides sp. YJ-D4. Next base: position 5,540,059 of record NZ_CM132932.1, on the reverse strand, counting down.
AACCCTATCGAGCCGCGCAGCGCGTCGCTCAGCCCGGCGGGCGGAGGTCTCAGCGCAGGAGCGGGTCGACCGCGAGGGCGACGAAGAGCAGGCTCAGGTAGAGGTTGCTCGAGTGGAAGAGCTGCATCGGGCGGATCTTGGTGAGGTCCTCGGTGCCCTTGGCTCGCGCGTGCAGCTGGTGGGCCTGGACGAGGAAGACGGCGCCGAGGCCGATCGCTGCGACCGGGTAGAGCCAGCCGGTGGAGGCGAGGGGCCACAACAGCAGCGAGGTGGCGACCATGACCCAGGAGTACGCCACGATCTGAGCGCCCACGTAGCGGGCGGACTTGACCACCGGCAGCATCGGCACGTCGACCTGGGCGTAGTCCTCGCGGTAGCGAAGCGCCAGGGCCCAGGTGTGCGGCGGGGTCCAGAAGAAGACGACCATGAACAGGATCAGCGGCTCCCAGTTCACCGAGTTGGTGACCGCGGTCCAGCCGATCAGGGTCGGGAAGCAGCCCGCGATGCCGCCCCAGACGATGTTCTGCGTGGTGCGCCGCTTGAGCAGCATCGTGTAGACGAAGACGTAGAACGCGTTGGCGGCCACCGACAGCCCGGCCGAGAGCCAGTTGACGAAGAGGCCGAGCACGACCACCGACAGCACCGCGAGGACCGACCCGAAGATCAGCGCCGCCCGCGGGGTGACCACGTGCCGCGGCAGAGCCCGGCGTCGCGTACGCCTCATCTGCTCGTCGATGTCGCGGTCGTAGACGCAGTTGAAGACCGAGGCCGAGCCGGCCGAGAAGATCCCACCGACGACCGTGGCCGCGACCAGGCCGACGCCCGGGACACCCTGGGCGGCGAAGAACATCACCGGCACGGTGGTGAGCAGCAGCAGCTCGATCACGCGGGGCTTCGTCAGGGAGACGTACGCCGAGATGACATCGCGCATTGACGCGCGGTCGCTACGCTGGTCGAGGTCGGGGACCGGCTGTTCGACGTGCGTCACTGAGAAGATCCTTCTCGATCGGGTTGAGGCTTCACATGCGGCTCATACAGGCAGTTCACAGCATGCGGCTCGCAGTCTAACCCGGGGCGTGAGTAGGCTCGGATTCGGCAGCCCCCACGGCCAGCCCAAGAACCTCCCAAGTGGACTCTCCGATTTGAAAAGGCACCTCGTGAGCACCAAACCTGTACTCGAGTGGACCGATCTGGACAGCAAGGCCGTGGACACCGTCCGCGTTCTCGCCATGGACTCCGTGCAGAAGGTCGGCAACGGCCACCCTGGCACCGCGATGAGCCTGGCCCCTGCTGCCTATCTGCTCTTCCAGAAGGTGATGAAGCACAACCCGGCCGACACCGACTGGCTAGGCCGTGACCGGTTCGTGCTCTCCGTCGGCCACTCGAGCGTCACCCTCTACATCCAGCTCTACCTCGGCGGCTTCGGTCTCGAGCTCGGCGACCTGGAGAGCCTGCGCACCTGGGGCTCGCTGACCCCGGGCCACCCCGAGCGCGGCCACACCCGCGGCGTGGAGGTGACCACCGGCCCGCTCGGCCAGGGCGTCGCCAACGCCGTCGGCATCGCGATGGCCCAGCGCCGGCTGCGCGGCCTGCTCGACCCGGACACCCCGGTCGACCAGCCGAGCCCGTTCGATCACAAGACGTACGTCCTGGCCGGCGACGGCGACCTGCAGGAGGGCGTCAGCAGCGAGGCGAGCTCGATCGCCGGCACCCAGAAGCTCGGCAACCTCACGATGATCTACGACGCCAACCGGATCTCGATCGAGGGTGACACCAACGTCGCGTTCACCGAGGACGTCGCGGCTCGCTACCGGGCCTACGGCTGGCACGTCCAGGAGGTCGACTGGACCCACGACGGCACCGGCTACACCGAGGACGTCCCGGCGCTGTTCGACGCGATCAACGCCGCCGGCGAGGTCACCGACCAGCCGTCGCTGATCGTGCTGCGCACCGTCATCGCCTGGCCGGCCCCGAACGCGCAGAACACCGAGGCGGCCCACGGTTCGGCGCTCGGCGCCGAGGAGGTCGCCGCGACCAAGGAGATCCTGGGCTTCGACCCGGCGAAGTCCTTCGACGTCGACCCCGAGGTGCTCGCCCACACCCGCAAGCTCATCGAGCGCGGCGAGAAGGCCGAGCAGGCCTGGCGCGCCGAGGAGGCCGCCTGGGCCGAGGCCAACCCGGAGGGCGCCAAGCTGCTCGAGCGGATGCAGGCCGGGGAGCTTCCCGCCGACATCGCCGACGCGCTGCCGTTCTTCGAGGCCGACGCCAAGGGCATCGCCACCCGTGCCGCCTCCGGCAAGGTGATCAACGCGCTGGCGCCGGTGCTGCCCGAGCTGTGGGGCGGCTCGGCCGACCTCGCCGGCTCCAACAACACCACCATCTCCGGTGCGCCCAGCTTCGTCCCCGAGGACCGCTCCACCCACGAGTGGAAGGGCGACCCCTACGCCGGCCGCGTGCTCCACTTCGGCATCCGCGAGCACGCCATGGGCGCGATCCTCAACGGCATCGTGGCCCACTCGCCCACCAAGGCCTTCGGCGGCACGTTCTTCCAGTTCTCCGACTACATGCGCGGTGCCGTACGCGTCGGGGCGCTGTCCAAGCTGCCGGTCATCCACGTCTGGACCCACGACTCCGTCGGTCTGGGCGAGGACGGCCCGACCCACCAGCCGGTCGAGCACCTCGCCGCGGTCCGGGCGATCCCGGGTCTCGACGTGGTCCGTCCCGCCGACGCCAACGAGACCGCCGCCGCCTGGCTCGAGGTGCTCAAACACCACGACCGCCCCTCGGCGCTCATCCTGACCCGTCAGGCGCTGCCGACCTTCCCCCGCGGCAAGGACGGCTACGCGACCACCGAGGGTGTGGCCAAGGGTGGCTACGTACTCCTCGACTCCCCCACCGGCACCGTCGACGTCGTCCTGCTCGGCACCGGCTCCGAGGTGCAGTACGCCGTCGCCGCCCGCGAGGAGCTGGCGAAGGAGGGCATCGGGGCCCGCGTCGTCTCGCTGCCCTGCCTGGAGTGGTTCGAGGCGCAGGAGCAGGACTACCGCGACTCGGTGATCCCGCCCAACGTCAAGGCACGCGTCAGCGTCGAGGCCGGCGTGAAGCAGGGCTGGCGGGAGTACGTCGGCGACGCCGGCCGGATCGTCTCGCTCGAGCACTTCGGCGCCTCGGCGTCCGGTGCGCTGCTGTTCAAGGAGTACGGCTTCACCCCCGAGGCGGTCGTCACGGCCGCCAAGGAGAGCCTCGCCGCCATCAACAAGGGAGCATGAAATATGTCTGACCGTCTCAAGGCGCTGGCCGAGGCCGGCGTATCCATCTGGCTCGACGACCTCTCCCGCGAGCGGATCGAGACCGGCAACCTCGCCGATCTCGTCAAGGAGAAGTCCGTCGTCGGTGTGACCACCAACCCGACCATCTTCGCGGCCGCGATCGCCAAGGGTGAGCGCTACGACGAGCAGCTTCGCTCGCTGGTGGCCGACGGCAAGAACGTCGACGAGGTCATCTTCGGCCTCACCACCGAGGACGTACGCAACGCCTGCGACATCCTCGCGCCGGTGGCCGAGTCCACCAAGGACGACGGCCGGGTCTCGATCGAGGTCGAGCCCACCCTGGCCAACGACACCGAGGCGACCATCGCCTCCGCGAAGGCGCTGTGGGCCGCGGTCGACCGCCCCAACGCGCTGATCAAGATCCCGGCGACCCTGGAGGGGCTCCCGGCGATCACCGCCGCGATCGCCGAGGGCATCTCGGTCAACGTGACCCTGATCTTCTCGGTCGAGCGCTACCGGGCCGTGATGGACGCGTACCTGACCGGTCTGGAGCAGGCCAAGGCGGCCGGCAAGGACCTGTCCACGATCCGCAGCGTGGCGTCGTTCTTCGTCTCCCGCGTCGACACCGAGATCGACAAGCGGCTCGAGGCGATCGGCACCCCCGAGGCCAGCGCGCTGCTCGGCAAGGCCGCGGTGGCCAACGCGATCGCCGCCTACGCCGCCTTCGAGGAGGTCCACGCCAGCGAGCGCTGGACCGCCCTGGCTGCCGAGGGCGCCAACGCCCAGCGGCCGCTGTGGGCCTCGACCGGGGTCAAGAACCCGGCCTACCCCGACACCCTCTACGTCACCGACCTGGTCGTCGCCGACACGGTCAACACCATGCCGGAGAAGACCATGGAGGCCTTCGCCGACCACGGCGAGGTCAAGGGCGATGTCGTCACCGGCAAGGGTGCCGAGGCGGCCACCGTCTTCGAGTCGCTCCGCTCGGTCGGAGTCGACCTCGATGACGTCTTCCTGGTGCTGGAGACCGAGGGCGTGGACAAGTTCAAGGTCTCCTGGACCGAGCTCGTCGACACCGTCGTCGGCCAGATCGAGGCGGCCAAGCAGTGAGCGAAGGCCCGGTCGACGCGACGACGACGGACGCTTGGAAGGCACTCACCGAGCGGCGGGCCGGCTTCGAGCCGGACCTGCGCTCGTGGTTCGCCGATGATCCCGGCCGGGCCTCACGCTTCACCTTCGAGGCCGCCGACCTCCACGTCGACCTCTCCAAGGACCTCATCACCGACGACCTCCTGGCCGATCTGCTGGCACTCGCCGAGCAGGTCGGCCTGGAGGCGCGGCGCGACGCGATGCTCGGCGGCGAGCACATCAACGTCACCGAAAACCGCGCAGTGCTCCACACCGCCCTGCGCCTTCCCGCCGACGCCTCCCTCGAGGTCGACGGCACCGACGTGGTGCCCGCCGTCCACGAGACCCTGGCGAAGATGTACGCCTTCGCCGACCGGGTCCGCTCCGGTGAGTGGAAGGGCGTCACCGGTGAGCGGATCCGCACCGTGGTCAACATCGGCATCGGCGGCTCCGACCTGGGCCCGGTGATGGCGTACGAAGCGCTCGAGCCGTTCCGTCACCCGGAGATCGAGTGCCGGTTCATCTCCAACATCGATCCCACCGACGCCGGCCAGAAGCTGAAGGGGCTCGACCCCGCCACCACGCTGTTCGTCGTCTCCTCGAAGACCTTCTCGACGCTGGAGACGCTGACCAACGCCCGCCTCGCGCGCACCTGGCTGCTCGACTCGCTCGGTGACGGCGTGGACGCCGCTGAGGCCGTCGCGAAGCACTTCGTGGCCGTCTCCACGGCGCTGGACAAGGTCGCTGCCTTCGGGATCGACCCGGAGAACGCCTTCGGCTTCTGGGACTGGGTCGGCGGCCGCTACTCGGTCGACTCCGCGATCGGCACGTCCCTGGCGATCGCCATCGGGCCGGAGGGTTTCGCCGAGTTCCTCGGCGGGTTCCACGCGATCGACGAGCACTTCGCGAAGACGCCGCTCGCGCAGAACGTGCCGGCGCTGATGGGTCTCCTGAACGTCTGGTACGTCAACTTCCTCGACGCTCAGACCCACGCCGTGCTGCCCTACTCCCAGCTGCTGCACCGGTTCCCTGCGTACCTCCAGCAGCTGACGATGGAGTCCAACGGCAAGTCGGTGCGCTGGGACGGCACCGCGGTCACCACGGACACCGGCGAGGTGTTCTGGGGCGAGCCCGGCACCAACGGACAGCACGCGTTCTACCAGCTGATCCACCAGGGCACCCGGGTGATCCCGGCCGACTTCATCGCTTTCGCCAACCCGGCCTATCCGCTCGCGGACGGGGACATCGACGTGCACGAGCTGTTCCTGGCCAACTTCTTCGCCCAGACCCAGGCGCTCGCCTTCGGCAAGACCGCCGAGCAGGTGCGCGCCGAGGGCACCGCGGAGAACATCGTCAACGCGCGGGTCTTCTCCGGCAACCGGCCGACCACCTCGATCATGGCGCCCGCGCTGACCCCCGGCGTACTAGGCCAGCTGATCGCCCTCTACGAGCACATCACCTTCACCCAGGGCGTGGTGTGGGGCATCGACTCCTTCGACCAGTGGGGCGTCGAGCTCGGCAAGCAGCTCGCCGTCCAGATCAGCCCGGCGGTCTCCGGTGACGCGGACACCGCCAAGCAGCAGGACACCTCCACCCAATCCCTCATCGCCTACTACAGAGAGAAGCGCACGTGACCAGCGACGGTCATCCCGAGTCACTCATCGAGGTCCACGACAGCGCTGAGGCCCTGGCCTCGGCGGTCGCCGGGGAGTTCCTCAGCCGCCTCGCCGACCTGCAGGCGGCCGGCGACGTTCCCACCATCGGCCTCACCGGTGGCACGATCGCCGAGGCGATCCACCGCGAGATCGCCCGCCTCGCACCCGAGTCGGGTGTCGACTGGGGCGCGGTCGAGTTCTTCTTCGGCGACGAGCGCTACGTCGCCGCCGACTCCCCCGACCGCAACGCCGGTCAGGCCCGCGCCGCCTTCCTGACCGAGGTCGGCGTCCCGGACCACCGCATCCACGAGATGCCCGCCACCGACTCCGGCCTGAGCGTCGACGAGGCCGCGGCACGGTTCTCCGAGGACGTACGCAGCCACGGCTCCGGCGGCTTCGACATCCTGATGCTCGGCGTCGGCCCCGACGGCCACATCGCCTCCCTCTTCCCTGGCTTCCCGCAGCTCGAGGCGAAGGACGCCATCGCCGTCGGCGTCACCGGCTCCCCCAAGCCCCCGCCCGAGCGGATCACCTTCACCTTCGAGGCGCTGCGCCGGTCCACGACCGTATGGTTCCTGGTCAGCGGCGAGGGCAAGGCCGAAGCCGTGGCCAAGGCACATGCCGGCGCTCCGATCACCGAGATCCCCGCCACCGGCGTCACCGGCACCACCGAGACGACCTGGTTCCTGGACCGAGCGGCCGCGTCCAAGCTCTGACCCCCTCCCGACTCGGCGCGACTGTCCCACCCAGGAGCGCCGAGTCGGCGCAAATGTCTCGGGAACTCCGTTACCCAGGTTGCTAACTGCAGGTAAATCTTTCCCGCAGCGGGTTCCGCGGGCACCTGCCGACTGCCACCATCCGAGCATGTCCCTCAGCGCCTCTCGGCGGCTCGGCCTGACCCTGGCCAGCCTCGTTGCCCTCGCCCTGGCGAGTTTCATGGCGGTCGTGATCACGACCGCCCCGGCCCAGGCGGCCACGATCAACGTCACCACGGCGATCGCCACCCAGAACGGCTCGACGGCCACCGTACGCGGCTACATCGTCGGCCAGCCCACAGCGACCAGCACGGTCGTGACCAGCAACTACCCCAGCGACTACGCTCTCGCGATCGCTGACTCGGCCTCGGAGACCAGCACGTCCAAGATGCTCTACGTGCAGATCCCCGAGGCGTTCCGCAGCGCATGGGGCCTCCGGTCCAACCCAGGCCTCAAGGGACGTCAGATCGACGTGACCGGCACCCTGACGGCGTACTTCTCCCATCCCGGCCACAAGAACGCCACCGCCTTCGCGTTCGCGGGCTCCACACCGACTCCGACTCCGACCCCGACGGCCACCCCGACCGCGGACCCGAACATCCCGGCGGGCTACTACGACTCGGCCGCCGGACTGTCCGGATCGTCGCTGAAGTCGGCGCTGCACAACATCATCGACGGCCACACCACGCTGTCCTACAGCGCGGTGTGGGAGGCGCTGAAGGTGCTCGACCAGGATCCGAACAACTCCGCGAACGTCATCGAGTTCTACTCCGGGGTCTCCACACCGAAGACCAACAACGGCGGAGACGCCAACAACTGGAACCGCGAGCACACCTGGCCGCAGAGCCACGGGGACTTCGGCACCAGCAACGGTCCCGGCACCGACGTACACCACCTGCGGCCCGAGGACGTCACCGTCAACTCCACCCGCGGCAGCAAGGACTTCGACCTGGGCGGGTCGGCGGTCTCGGAGTGCAGCGACTGCTGGACCGACTCCGACTCCTTCGAGCCACGCGACAGCGTCAAGGGCGACCTCGCCCGCGGCATCCTCTACATGGCCGTGCGCTACAACGGCGACGACGGCTTCGCCGACCTCGAGGTCAACAACTCCATCAACGGCTCGACCAACTACCTCGGCAAGGTCTGCGTACTGCTCAGCTGGCACACCGCCGACCCCGTCACCGCGGCCGAACGCACCCGCAACAACACCATCTACTCGACCTACCAGCGCAACCGAAACCCCTTCATCGACCACCCGGAGTACGCCGAGTCCATCTTCGGCGCCACCTGCTGACCCTCCTAGCCGAGTCGGCGCGTCCTGACCGAAAAACTCGTCGAGTCGGCTCATCCTGACCAAACCCAACGCCGAGTCGGCTTGTCATAACGAGCCGACTCGGCGCTCTGAGTTAAATGTCGGTGGTCCCGCTCATGCTGGACGCATGGATATCGAACAGATGCAGTTCACCCGTACGCTAGGCCCCGACTTTCCGCTGGCGCCGACCCTGCCGTTCACCGCCAAGATGGCGCTCGAGTCCGGCGTGACCTACCGACAGCTCCGCGAACTCGTGCACCTGGGGCTCATCCGCCGCTTGATCAAAGGGGTCTATTTGGCCACCGAGATGGGTGACACGCTCGACTTACGCGTGGCTGGCCTCAAGCTCGTCGTTCCCAAGGACGCCGTGGTGGTCGACCGACATGCCGGCTGGCTTCTCGGCGCCGACATGATGCTCGCACCCGGCGAGCATCTCGACCTGCAGCCTCTGTCGGTGTTCCTTCCCGCCGGCCGTGGTCGACTGCGCAACGACCTCGCAGCGAGCGGCGAGCGCACCGTCCGAGAAGACGACATCGTCGAGATCGGGGGCCTGCTCGTCACCAGCGCGATCCGCACCGCTTGGGACGTCGGGCGCGTCCGCTGGCCGGAGCGCGCGATCGCCGGGATCGATCAGATGCACCGGCTCGGCCACTACGATCACGGCGAGTTCCTCACTGGGATCGACAGGTTCCGCGGACAGCGATACGTCACCACTCTCAGAGCAGTCGGGCCGCTCGCCGACGGTCGCGCAGAGTCTCCCCCGGAGTCGGTGCTCCGGATCTGGTCAAAGGAGGTACGAGGTCTCGACCTCGTACCTCAGCTCGAGGTCCGCCGCGGAAAACAGGTTCCTCGGACGTCTTGACCTCGGCAACGACCACCTGAAGATCGGCGTCGAGTACGACGGCGCGGAGTGGCACAGCACCCCCGAGCAGTTGGAGCATGACCGGAGCCGGCGGGCTGACATGATCGACGATGGCTGGACCATCGAGGTCTTCACCAAGGACGACACGTTCAGCAGGCTCGCTGATCCCGGCGTACGACTACGGCGGCTGCGTGACCGTGCCTATCAGCGCCTCGATCACGCGACTGCCGCCTGAAATCGCCGAGTCGGCGCGTCCTGACCAGGTTCATTGTCGAGTCGGCTCGTCATGACGAGCCGACTCGGCGCGGATTCTGGTCAGAATGCGCCGACTCGGCGGGGGTTCAGAAGATGATCTCGCCGGATTTGCGGCGGGAGCGGAGGAGAGCGATTGCCTCCTCCAGGATGTCCTCGGCCTCGGCGTCGGAGCGGCGCTCCTTCACGTAGGCGAGGTGGGTCTTGTAAGGCTCGATCTTCGGCGCCGGGGGCGCGTTCTCCTCGTCCAGACCGGCTGGGAGCCCACACTTGGGGCAGTCCCAGGAGTCCGGTGGCGTCGCCTCGACGGCGAAGGTGATGACCGAGCGATGTGCGTTGGTGCAGAAGTAGGTGACGGCCTTCCGCGGCGCTGCCTCGCCGCGCTCCGCCTCACCCATCGGCCCAGCACCGACTCGGGAGCCCCGAATCGCGTTCCCTCCACCTGCCATGGTGCTGCGGTGTCCTCTCTCAACTTAAAGTTCGCAGCCCCGAGAGGCCACTTTGGGGGAATCGGACGGCAAAATCTCCGTCCAGCGTCGATGAGTTTAGACGCTATCGCGCGTGCGCTGAAGGGGAATGTTTCAGTAGGCCATCAGCAGGCCGAGCGCGATCACACAGGCAAACCAGATGACACCGATGCCGATGGTGAGCCGGTCGAGGTTGCGCTCGACGACCGACGATCCACCCAGCGAGCTCGAGACACCGCCACCGAACATGTCGGAGAGTCCGCCACCGCGGCCCTTGTGAAGCAGCACGAGCAGGATCATCAGCGCACTCGCGATGACCAGGATGATGGTGAAGAGAAGTTCCACGTCTGAAATCCTATCTGGAGAGCCCGAAACCTACAGCACTGGCCTAGAGGACCGGCAGGTCGTAGTAGCGCGAGATGGCGGCGAAGTCCTCGACCGAGAGGCTCGCCCCGCCGACCAGCGCCCCGTCGACGTCGGCCTCCTGCATCAGCGCGGCCACGTTGTTGGGCTTCACCGAGCCGCCGTAGAGGATGCGTACGCCATCGGCGATCTCCGCGCCGTAGCTCTTCTCGAGCTGGTCCCGGATGCCGGCGCAGACCTCCTGAGCGTCCTGCGCGGTGGCGGTCTCCCCCGTGCCGATCGCCCAGACCGGCTCGTAGGCGATCACGACCTGGCCGACCTCGGCGTCGGTGAGCCCGGCCAGCGAACCCTCGACCTGGGCGGTGCAGTGGTCGAGGTGGTTGCCGGCCTGGCGGACCTCGAGGCCCTCGCCGACGCAGACGATCGGGATCATGTTGTGCTTGAGCGCGATCTTGGCCTTGAGCGCGACGATCTCGTCGGTCTCGCCGTAGTGCTCACGACGCTCGGAGTGACCCACGATCACGTAGGAGCAGCCGAGCTTGGCCAGCATCGCGGCCGAGACCTCACCGGTGTAGGCGCCGGACTCCTGGGTGGAGACGTTCTGGGCACCGTAGGTGATGCGCATCTTGTCGCCGTCGACGAGCGTCTGCACCGAACGGATGTCGGTGAACGGCGGGAAGACCGCCACCTCCACGGCGGCGAAGTCGTGGCGCTTGTCGGAGAGCGTCCAGGCGAGCTTCTGGACCAGGACCACCGCTTCTTGGTGGTTGAGGTTCATCTTCCAGTTGCCGGCGATGAGCGGGGTGCGGCCCGTGGCCGGCTTCTTGGCCGCCATCAGCCCAGTCCTCCGACCACGGTCGCCTCGTCCAGCACGGCGACGCCCGGAAGGGTCTTGCCCTCCAGGTATTCGAGCGAGGCACCGCCGCCGGTCGAGATGTGACCGAACTGGTCATCGGCGAAGCCGAGCTGGCGGATCGCCGCGGCGGAGTCGCCACCACCGACGACCGAGAGGCCGTCGATCGTGGTGAGCGCCTGGGCGACCGCGCGGGTGCCCTCGGCGAAGGCGGCCTGCTCGAAGACGCCCATCGGGCCGTTCCAGAAGACCGTCTTGGCACCCTCGAGCGCGGCGGCGTAGGCCTGGGCCGACTCCGGACCGATGTCGAGCCCGAGCGAGTCGGCCGGGATCGCGTTGGCCGCCACCACACGGGCGGAGGCCTCGTCGCCGAAGGAGTCGGCGACCACGACGTCGGTCGGCAGCAGGATCTCGACGCCGATCTCCTCGGCGCGCTCGAGGTAGCCGAGCACGGTGAGGATCTGGTCCTCCTCGAGCAGCGACTGGCCGACCTCGTAGCCCTGGGCCTTGAGGAAGGTGAAGACCATGCCGCCCCCGATGAGCAGCTTGTCCGCCTTGCCGAGCAGGTTGTCGATCACGCCGAGCTTGTCGGAGACCTTCGAGCCGCCGAGGACGACCACGTAGGGGCGCTCGGGGGTCTCGGTGAGCCGCTTGAGGACCTCGATCTCGGTGGCCACCAGGCCGCCCTGCGCGCTCGGGAGCAGCTTGGCGACGTCGTAGACGGAGGCCTGCTTGCGGTGGACCACGCCGAAGCCGTCGGAGACGAAGGCGTCAGCCAGGGCGGCGAGCTCGGCGGCGAAGGTGGCCCGCTCGATGTCGTCCTTGCTCGTCTCACCGGCGTTGAAGCGTACGTTCTCCAGCAGCGCGACCTGGCCGTCGGCGAGTCCGCCGACGACCGAGCTGGCGGAGTCGCCGACGGTGTCGGTCGCGAAGGCGACCTCGGCACCGAGCAGCTCACCGAGGCGGGTCGCCACGGGTGCCAGCGAGTAGGCCGGGTCCGGCTCTCCCTTCGGCCGACCGAGGTGGGCGACCACCACGACCTTGGCGCCGGCGTCGGCCAGCGCCTTGATCGTGGGCACCGAGGCACGGATGCGACCGTCGTCGGTGATCGTCGTGCCTTCCAACGGGACGTTGAGGTCGGAGCGCACGAGAACTCGCTTGCCCGCGACACCCTGCTCGATGAGCTGCGTGAGATTCAGAGACATAACGGGCTAGACCCTAACCTGTGAGGCAGGTCGTTGGGTCACAGGCTCGCGCCAACGTACGCCACCAGGTCACCGAGCCGGTTGGAGTAGCCCCACTCGTTGTCGTACCACGCTGCCACCTTGACCTGGTTGCCGATCACCTTGGTCAGCGGGGCGTCGAAGATCGAGGACGCCGGGTTGGTGACGATGTCGGAGGAGACGATCGGGTCGGTCGAGTAGACGAGGTACTTCCCGTCCGCGGCCTTCTCCATGATCGAGTTGATCTCCTCGACCGAGGTCTCGCGCGAGGCCTCGAAGGAGAGGTCGACGATCGAGCCGGTCGGCACCGGCACCCGCAGGGCGTAGCCGTCGAGCTTGCCCTTCAGCTCCGGCAGCACCAGACCGATCGCCTTGGCGGCGCCGGTCGAGGTCGGCACGACGTTGAGGGCGGCCGCGCGGGCGCGGCGCATGTCCTTGTGGATGTTGTCCTGAAGGTTCTGGTCGGCGGTGTAGGCGTGGACCGTGGTCATCAGGCCCTGGTTGATGCCGACGCCGTCGTTGAGCGCCTTCGCCAGCGGCGCGAGGCAGTTGGTCGTGCAGGAGGCGTTGGAGATCACCGTGTGGGCCTCGGGGTCGTAGACCGACTCGTTGACGCCCATCACGATGGTGGCGTCCTCGTTCTTCGCCGGCGCGGAGATGATCACCTTCTTCGCCCCGCCGGAGTCGATGTGGGCGCGTGCCTTGGTCGCGTCGGTGAAGAACCCGGTCGACTCGATCACGACGTCGACGTCGAGGTCCTTCCAGGGGATGTTGGCCGGGTCGCGCTCGGCGTACGCCTTGATCTCCTTGCCGTCGACGACGATCGCGTCCTCGGTGGCGGACACATCGGCGCCGAGCGGGCCGAGGATCGAGTCGAACTTCAGCAGCGTCGCGAGGGTCGTGTTGTCGCTGAGGTCGTTCACCCCGACGATCTCGATGTCGAGGTCGGAGGCGCGCACCGCGCGGAAGAAGTTGCGGCCGATCCGGCCGAATCCGTTGATGCCTACTCGAACTGTCACGTGGACTCCTGGTTCGCGTCGAAAAGATTGTGCGCGGGATCACCCGCTGACGCCGACACTACCCAGCCCCTCTGAACAGCGGGAGACTGGGTTGGATCGTTCCAAAAGACGGACGAGTAGCAAACGGCCCGAGCCCCTCGATCAGTCGAGGGGCTCGGGCCGGTTTTCAGGTTGTGGATGCTGCTCTCAGGCGTCCTCGGCGAGCATCTCCGCGGTCAGCGACGCCTCCGTGTCGGGGATGCCGAGCTCCTCGGCCCGCTTGTCGGCCATGGCCAGCAGGCGGCGGATGCGGCCGGCGATCGCGTCCTTGGTCAGCACCGGGTCGTGGAGCTGCCCGAGCTCCTCGAGCGAGGCCTGCTTGTGCTCGAGACGGAGCTTGCCGGCCTGGCGCAGGTGGTCGGGGATGTCCTCGCCGAGGATCTCCAGGGCGCGCTCGACACGGGCGCCGGCTGCGACGGCGGCACGGGCCGAGCGGCGCAGGTTGGCGTCGTCGAAGTTGGCGAGCCGGTTGGCGGTGGCGCGGACCTCCCGGCGCATCCGGCGCTCCTCCCAGGCCATCAGCGACTCGTGGGCGCCCAGGCGAGTGAGCAGCTGGCCGATCGCGTCACCGTCGCGGATGACGACACGGTCCACGCCGCGTACCTCCCTCGGCTTCGCCGAGATGCCGATACGACGGGCGACGCCGACGAGGGCGAGGGCCGACTCCGAGCCCGGGCAGGTCACCTCCATCGAGGAGGAGCGGCCCGGCTCGGTGAGCGAGCCGTGGGCCAGGAAGGCACCGCGCCAGGCGGCCACCGCGTCGCAGGCTCCGCCCGAGACGACGGCAGGCGGAAGACCCCGCACCGGCCGACCACGCTGGTCGAGGAGGCCGGTCTGACGCGCCAGCGCCTCACCGTCCTTGACCACGCGCACGATGTAGCGGCTGCCCTTACGAAGCCCGCTCGCCTGGATGAGAGCCACCTCTGCCTCGTGACCGAAGACGTCGGCGATGTCTCGCTTCAATCTCCTGGCGGCCAGACCGGTGTCGAGCTCAGCCTCGACCACGATCCTGCCTGCCACGATGTGGATCCCCCCAGCGAACCTCAACGTCGAGGCAACCTCTGCCTTCCGGCAGCATGTCTTGGTGATCTGAGTGGAGGCCAGCTCGGCCTTCACCTGTCCCGTCATCGCCATGCCGGAGAGTCTTTCATTGATGTCAACGACCCTCGAATCGGTTCCACCTCTGAGGCCGCGCTAACCCGCCCCGATCACCCTCGCGTACGCAGCGGCAAGCCGCTCCGGGTCGTGGCGAGGAGTCCCGTCGCCGACCGCGACGTCGGCGACCTCGACCTGCGCACCGCACTTCTCGGCCACCCGCGACAGATCGTCGAGACCGTCGAGCGAGGAGTCGACGAGGACGGTGTGGATGCGGAGATCCGGAGCGTGGTCGAGGAGGACCGAGAGGTGCTCGGCGGGGCCGAAACCGGTCGTCTCCCCCGGCTGCTCGCCGAGGTTGAGCACGACGACGATCTTCGCGGAGGTCGCGACCAGGGCCTCGCGCAGCGCGCGGACCATGAGGTGCGGCAGGACGGAGGTGAACCAGGAGCCGGGGCCCAGGAACACCCATTCGGCGTCGCAGATCGCCTTGACGGCGTCGGGGGCGGCCGGTGGGTTGTCGGGGACCAGCTGGATCGACTCGATCCGTCCGTCGGTGGTGGCGACCTCGACCTGCCCGCTGATCTCCAGCCTGGCCTCCGGATCGCCCGGAACCAGCCCGCTGACCTCGGCGACGATGTCCATCGGCACCAGGGCCATCGGCAGCACCCGGCCCTTGGCGCCCAGCAGGCGGCCGACCCAGTCGAGGGCCTCGACATGGTCGCCGAGCTGCTCCCACAGGCCCACGATCAGCAGGTTGCCGAGGTTGTGGCCGCGCATCTCGCCCTCGCCGGCGAAGCGGTGCTGCAGCACCTGCGCCCAGGTGTCGTCCCAGCGGTCCGCGCCGCACAGCGCGGCGAGCGCCATCCGCAGGTCGCCCGGCGGGAGCACGCCGAACTCCCGTCGGAGCCGGCCGCTGGAGCCGCCGTTGTCGGCGACCGTCACGATCGCGGTGAGCTGGTCGACGGTCAGGTCGTCGACCAGCAGCCGCAGCGCGCTCAGCGACGCATGCAGTCCGTGCCCTCCCCCCAGGGCGACGACGGCCTGGGCATCTGCCCCGGGTCGGTCAGCCCCGGCCACTCTCACTCCCGCCCGAGGTCTCGGTGGATCGCCTTCGCATCCAGGCCGGCATCTCGCAGCCGCCTGGAGATCTCCTCCGCCATCGCCACGCTGCGGTGCTTGCCGCCCGTGCACCCGATCGCCACGCGCATGAACCTCTTTCCTTCGTGGAGGTAGCCCTTGGTCACTCCGATGAGCACCGGAACATACCCGCTCAGGAACTCCTCCGCACCAGGGCGCGAGTAGACGTAGGCGGCGACGTCGGGGTTGTCACGTCCGTTGCCGTCCTTCAGCTCCGGCACCCAGTGCGGGTTGGGCAGGAACCGCATGTCGGCCATGAAGTCGGCGTCGACCGGGATCCCGTACTTGAACCCGAAGCTCACCACCGACACCTTCAGGGTGGTGCGCTCCGGGGTGCCGAACGCCTCCGCGATCCGCGCGGTGAGCTGGTGCACGTTGAGCTGGGTCGTGTCGATGACGAGGTCGGCGGCGCCACGCAGGTTGGCCAGCACGACCCGCTCCCGCTCGAGCGCGTCCAGCAGCCGCTCGTTGCCCCGCTGCATCGGGTGCGGCCGCCGCGCGGCCTCCTGACGGCGTACCAGGGTGTCGTCGGCGGCGTCGAGGAAGACCAGTGTTGTACGCCGCCCGGTGGCTCCCTTCGCCACGATCTCCTCGAGCTCGGCGAAGAAGGACCCCGAACGTACGTCGGTCACGACCGCCACCGGCTGCTCCGGGCCGCGGGCCGCGTCAACCCGCTCGACCACCTGCGGGAGCAGGCTCGGCGGCAGGTTGTCGACGACGTAGTAGCCGAGGTCCTCCAACTCCTTGGCGGCGGTGCTCCGCCCGGCACCGGTCATGCCGGTGATGACGACGACCTCCCCCTTGTGCATGACCTACTCCTCGATGATCTCGCCGGTGGTGACGTTGATGGCGCTAACCTTGCCATTCTTCGCGGTCTGCTCCACAGCGGTCTTGATCGCTGTCGCGGTGCCGGGGCCGATGCCGGGCACCTGAGCGATCTCCTCGACGGTTGCGGCACGGAGCTTCTTCAGCGATCCGAAGTGCTTCATCAGCGTCTTGCGGCGCACCTCACCGAGGCCGGGTACGTCGTCGAGCAGGCTCTCCACCATGGACTTCGACCGGCGCCCGCGGTGGTGAGTGATGGCGAACCGGTGCGCCTCGTCGCGGACCCGCTGCAGCAGGTAGAGCCCCTCGGAGCTGCGCGGCAGGATGACCGGGTCCTCCTCGTCGGGGACCCAGACCTCCTCCAGGCGCTTGGCCAGGCCGACGACCGGGATGTCGTCGATGCCGAGCTCGGCCAGGGCGCGCTGCGCGGCCGCCACCTGGGGAGCGCCGCCGTCGACGACGACCAGACCCGGTGCGTAGGCGAACTTGCGGGGCCGGCCGGTCTCCGGGTCGACCAGCATCGGACCGCTGGCCCCCTCGACCTCGGTCGAGACGATCGACGTCGACTGCTCGTCGAGAAGCCGCTTGAACCGCCGGGTGATCACTTCGTGCATCGCCTTGACGTCGTCGGAGCCGTCCTGGCCCTTGATGATGAACCGGCGGTATTCGGACTTGCGGGCGAGGCCGTCCTCGAAGACCACCATGCTGGCCACGATCTCGGTGCCCTGCAGGTGGGAGATGTCGTAGCACTCGATCCGGAGCGGCACCTCGTCGAGCTCGAGCGCCTCCTGGATCTCCTCGAGCGCGCGGTTGCGGATGGTCAGATCGCTGGCGCGCTTGGTCTTGTGGAGCGCGAGCGCCTGCTTGGCGTTGTTGGCGACGGTCTCCTGGAGCGTCTTCTTGTCGCCGCGCTGCGGGACCCGGATCCTGACCTTCGCCTTCCGTACGTCGGAAAGCAGGTCCTCGAAGGTCTCGTGGTCGGGCGGGAGCGCCGGGACGAGGATCTCGCGCGGGATCGCCTCCGCGTCCTCGCCGGCGTAGAGCTGGAGCAGGAAGTGCTCGACCAGGCCGGCGGTGTCGGCGTCGTCCATCCGGTCCGCGACCCAGCCGCGCTGGCCCTTGATGCGGCCGCCGCGTACGTAGAAGATCTGCACGCCGACCTCGAGCGGGTCCTCGGCCAGGGCGATCACGTCGGCGTCGGCACCGTCGCCGAGCACCACCGCCTGCTTCTCCAGGGCCCGCTGCATCGCGGCGAGATCGTCACGCAGCCGCGCGGCCTTCTCGAAGTCGAGGGCCTCGGACGCGGCGTACATCTCCTTCTCGATCCGCTTGGTGAAGGTCGTGGTGTGGCCGGCCATGAAGTCGCAGAAGTCGTCGACGATCTCGCGGTGCTCCTCGGCGGAGATGTTGCCGACGCACGGGGCGGTGCACTTGTCGATGTAGCCGAGCAGGCAGGGACGCCCGATCTGCTGCGAGCGCTTGAAGACGCCGTTGCTGCACGAGCGCATCGGGAAGACCCGCAGGAGGATGTCGACCGTCTCGCGGATCGCCCAGGCGTGCCCGTAGGGGCCGAAGTAGCGGGTGCCCTTGCGCTTGGCCCCGCGACCGACCATGACCCGCGGGAACTCTTCGGAGACGGTGACCGCGAGCCAGGGGTAGGACTTGTCGTCGCGGTACTTGACGTTGAACCGCGGGTCGAACTCCTTGATCCAGGTGTATTCGAGCTGGAGCGCCTCGATGTCGTTGTTGACCGTCGTCCACTCGACGCTGGCCGCGGTGGTCACCATCGTGGCGGTGCGCGGGTGGAGACTGGGGATCGGCTGGAAGTAGTTCGCGACCCGTTGACGCAGGTTGATCGCCTTACCGACGTAGATCACCCGCCCCTTGGGATCGCGGAACCGGTAGACCCCTGGCTGGGTCGGGATGCTCCCAGCTTTCGGGCGATAGCTCTGCGGATCGGGCACGTCCGCCAGCCTATCGGCGAGCACCGACAGGCTGGCGGTACGTGGACGTGCCCGGGTCGGCTAGCCCAGCAGCTCCACCTCCGAGAGCGTGATCGGCTCGCCGGACGTCCCGGTGAACTCGATCCGGATCCGGTTGAACCTCGACTCCGACTCGAGCTTGAACGGCCGGGTGGCCTGCTGCCAGGCGAACTTCTCACCCGAGCGCCGGTCGAGCACCTTCCAGTCGGTGCCGTCGTTCGAGCCCTTGACGACCCAGCCACTCGGCGAGCGGCCGTCGGCGCCGTTGGTGAGGGTGTAGAAGGAGACCGGCACCCTGGTCCCAGAGAACCGGTACTCGACCCAGCCGTCTCCCGCCACGGTCGTCTGCGTCCCGGAGTCGTTGTCCACCAGTCTCTCGCCATCGCTGCCGCTGGCCGAGACCGTGCCCTTGCCCGCACCGGACCTGTCGGCGATCGGCGTGGCCGGCTCCGAGCCTGTGGTCAGCGAGGGCGGGACGGCGCTGGGCGAGGTGCCCCAGCGCGACGGCTTCGAGCCCATGTCGAACTCGATGGTGCCGCCGTCGGCGAGCTCCTGGTGGGAGACGTACGTCTTGTCCCAGGTCTTGCCGTCGATCGTGACGCCCTGGACGTAGATGTTCTCGTTGCTGTTCTTCGGTGCCTTGATCACCAGGTCCTTGCCGCCCTCGAGGTGGAGGGTGGCCTTGGTGAACTGCGGCGAGCCGAGCACGAGGTTCTCGCTGCCCATCTGGAGCGGGTAGAGACCGAGGGCGGCGAAGAGGTACCACGCCGAGGTCTCCCCGTTGTCCTCGTCGCCGGCGTAGCCCTGCCCGATCTCGGAGCCGGTGTACATCCGGCGCAGGGTCTCACGGACGATCTCCTGCGTCTTCCAGGGCTGCCCGGTGTAGCTGTACATCCACGGGATGTGGTGGCTGACCTGATTGGAGAAGCCCCACTGCCCCATGCGTACGTCGCGGGCCTCACGGATCTCGTGGATGATGCCGCCGTAGGAGCCCGGGTACTCCCCCGTCTCCGGGGTCGCGAAGAAGGTGTCCAGCTTCTTCGCGAGCCCGCCGCGACCGCCGTAGAGGTTGGCCAGGCCCTGACCGTCCTGCGGGGTGTGGAACGCGAAGTTCCACCCGTTGGTCTCGGTGTAGTCGTGGTCGCTCCCCCAGATCAGCGGGTTGTAGTCGGCCGGCGACTTCTTGAAGGTGCCGTCGGCGTTGCGGCCCTGGAAGAAGCCCACCTTGGTGTCGAAGGTGTTGACGTAGTTGCGCGCCCGACCGAGGAAGTACTCCGACTCCTCCCGCAGCCGCTTCCGCTCGGCCGAGGAGATCCCGTCACGCTCGGCGAGCTTCGCGGCCATGTTCCCGATGCCGTAGTCGTTGATGTAGCCCTCGAGCCCCCAGGAGACGCCCTCGCTCACGGCCGCAGGTGTGTAGCCGAGGAACACCGAGGTCTGCATGCCCTTGCGGCCGACGTTGGAGTTGGTCGCGGAGCCCGGCGGCCGGACGGTGGCGTTCTTCACGGCGGCCGCGTAGGCGGCCTCGGCGTCGATCCCCTCCACTCCCTTGACGTACGCGTCGGCGAAGGAGACGTCCGAGCTGGTGCCGGTCATCAGGTTGGCGTAGCCCGGCGAGGACCAGCGCGAGATCCAGCCGTTGTCCTTGTACTGCTGCACGAAGCCGTTGACCATCTCCGCCGCCTGGCTCGGCTCCAGGAGCGAGTATGCCGCCCAGGTGGTGCGGTAGGTGTCCCAGAAACCGTTGTTCACATAGACCTTGCCGTCCTTGATCTCGGCCCCGGTGTGGGTGGGCGTCGTGCCCGGCGGGTTGGTGTCGCCGGAGGTGGACTGCACGGCGTGCTTCCAGACCGGCTCGTCCTCGGTGCCGGTGTTCTCGTGCCCCGAGTTCGGGTAGAGGAAGAGCCGGGCGAGGTTGGAGTAGACGGTCGTCTTCTGGTCCTCGGTCGCACCCTGGATGTCGAGCACGTCGAGCTTGTCCTGCCACAGCGCCTTCGCCTTCTCCTTGACCGTGTCGAAGGAGTCGTCGCCGACCTCGAGCTCGAGGTTGCGCTTGGCCTGGTCGATGCCGATCAGGCTCGTGGCGATGCGCATCGTCACGGTCCGGTCCGCGCCGGCGTCGAACGCGAGATGGCCCTGTACGTTCGGGCGCTCGCCGGTGGCGTACTTGCCGCCGCCGGTGACCGGCTGGTCGAAGGTCGCGTAGACGTACATCCGGGTCGCGCCGTTGGACAGGCCGCTGCGGGTGTCGGTGAAGCCGGTCAGCGTCCCGGCCACTGGGTCGAGGGTGAGCCCGCCGTCGTTGTTGACGTTGTCGAACACCAGCCGCGCGGAGTCGCCGGGGTAGGTGAACCGGAAGACGGCCGCGTGGTCGGTCGGTGCGATCTCGGCGCTCTGCCCGTTGTCGAAGCCGACCTTGTAGTAGTGAGGACGGGCGGTCTCGTTCTCGTGCTCGAAGGTGAGCTCACGCGCGTTGCGGCCCGGGTCGGGGATGCCCTCGGCGGCCGACGGCATCACCTGGAAGGTCTGCCGGTCACCCATCCACGGGCTGGTCTCATGGCTCAGCGTCAGCGCCTGCAGGCTGGTCCGGTTCTGAGCGTCGTTGTCCTGGTGGTAGCGGTAGAACCAGGACAACGAGCCGGCGTTGGTCATCGGCGCCCAGAAGTTGAAGCCGTGCGGGACCGCGGTCGCGGGGATGTTGTTGCCCCGCGAGAAGCTGCCGCTGGACTGGGTGCCACGCGTGGTGACGGCGTAGTCGACGCGGCTGGTCCCCTCCGGCTCCTCCGGGGACGCGGTGATCTCGATGTCGTCGTACCAGCCGCGGAACTTCGTCGGGCCGCTCGGGGCGTCGACGGCGACCAGGATCCGGTCGATCGTCCTGCCCGCGGCGACCTCGCCGATGACGGAGGTCTTCTTGTTCCACTGGTTGGTGTAGAGCGACTTCGACTCGCCCTGGCCCTGCGGGGACAGTACGTAGCCCTGCTCGTCGAGCGCGCCGAGCTCCGAGAGCAGGGTGCCGTCGGTGAAGGCCAGGTCGACCGCCGTGTAGGTGCTCGGGTAGCTCAGGTCGCCCTCGATGAACTCCGGGAAGACCAGGTAGGACAGCTCGGTCTCGTCGCCGACCGGGATATCGACGTCGAAGACGCGGTTGTAGGAGTGGCCCTTGTCGGCGGTGATCTTGCCGGCGTACTCGAAGGCGTGCACGCCGGTGAAGCCGACCTTCGACTTCGCGGCGTACGCCGAGGCCGGACCGTCGTCGGGGTGGCTGGTCATGTTCTTCAGCGGCGGCGGGGGCTCGGAGCCGTCGGAGAGCTGCCACTCGGCGAGCTGGATGATGCCGCCGCTCTGGTTGGCGGAGATGTCGATGCGGTAGTGGGAGTACGCCTGCGGTGAGGCGATCTCGAACTCACGGGTCTGGAAGCGCTCGTCCCAGGACTGGCCGGTCCGGGTGTCGACCGTCGTCCAGGTCTTGCCGTCGGTGGATCCCTGGATCACCCAGTTCTTGGGGTCACGTTCGGCGGCGTCGTTGGCCGAGGTGAGGGCGTACCTGACGACGTTGACGGGCTGGTCGAGCTCGATCTGCACCCAGCCGGTGGTCGCGAAGGTGAGCCACTTGGTGTTGATGTCGCCGTCGACGAGCTCGGCGGCCCCCTCGCCCGAGCCGGAGTTCTCTCCACTGGCGGTGACGCCGGTGATGTGCTCGGAGATGTCGCCGGGGATGCCGAAGGGGTCGGGTCCGGTGACGCCCGCGGTGCGCGGGTTGCCGTCGTCATCGGTGTCGACGAGGTCGGCCCAGCTGGGCTGCGGGCCGCCCTCCTCGAAGGAGGTCGCCCAGTCGCCGCCCTCGGCGGCCTGCTGGGGATCGGCGGTGTTGCTCCTCGGGGCCGAGGGCTCAGGTGCCTCCGGCGTCGCGAGCGCTGGTGCGGTGCCGCTCATCGCGGCCATCAGCGCCGCCGTCGCGGCGATCATCGCGGCCAGGCGGGCCCGGCCTCTCGTTCTGCGTGGTACGTCCCAACGATGCATCGGTGTGATCTCCTTCACATGGGGGCCATCCCAGATGGAACCGTGAGATGACAACGTTGTCAACGACGTTTCGGAAGGATTTACGCGTGCCTTCTGTGGATCCCTCCCGATTTGTGCCGACACACGGGAAGAATCGAGACATCGTTGTCGCGCTCGGATCGACGTCTACGCTGAGCACGTGGCATCACCCTCGTCCGAGCAGACCCGTCAGCAGCGCCGCCCGACCATGAAGGACGTCGCGGCGTCGGCCGGAGTGAGCCTGAAGACCGTCTCGCGGGTCGTCAACGGCGAGTCGAACGTCAACGACGACCTACGCGCGGCGGTGCTCGAGTCGATCGCGGCGCTCGGCTTCCGGCGCAATGCCAGCGCACGCGATCTCCGGCAAGGACGGTCGGGCACTGTCGGGCTGCTGCTCGAGGACGTAGCCGACCCGTTCTACTCGATCCTGTCCCGCGCGGTCGAGGAGGTCGCCCGGGAGCACGGGACGATGGTCTTCGCCGGATCCTCGGCCGAGGACGCTGACAGGGAGCGCGAGCTCGCTCTCGCGTTCTGCGAGCGGCGCGTCGACGGGCTGATCGTCGTGCCGGCCGGCACCAGCCACTCCTACCTCCTCCCCGAGATGCGGGCGGGCATCCCGGTGGTGTTCGTCGACCGGCCGCCCGGGGACATCGAGGCCGACATGATCCTCACCGACAACCGCGGTGGCAGCCGGCGCGGCGTGGAGCATCTGCTCTCCCACGGACATCGCCGCATCGGCTTCATCGGCGACGCGCCGGAGATCTACACCGCGGGCGAGCGCCTGCGCGGCTACCGCGAGGCGCTCGAGGCCGCCGGGATCCCCTTCTCCGAGGATCTCGTCACGCAGGCGCCGCCGTCGCCCGCGTCGACCGCCGACGCGCTGGACCGGCTGCTCGACGGACCGTCACCGGCGACGGCGCTGTTGTGCGGCAACAGCCGCACCACCGTGAGCGTGCTCCGAGAGCTCGCCCGGCGCTCCACGCGACTGGCCCTGGTCGGGTTCGACGACGTCGAGCTCGGTGATCTCCTCCAGCCGGGACTCACCGTCGTCGCCCAGGATCCCGGGGCGATGGGCGCGGCCGCCGCGCGACTCCTCTTCCAGCGCATCGCCGGCGACACCGATGGCCCACCCCAGACGGTCACCATCGGCGCCCGGCTGATCCCCCGGGGCTCCGGCGAGCTCCCGGCTCCCTGAGTCTGGGGAAATCTGCCGCGCCGGCCTGGGTTTTAAAGTCTAGTGGTCTAGTATGGTTATGTGCCTTGTCGTGACCGCTACGGATACGCGCTGACCACCAGTGACGAAGCTGCCCTGGCCTACTCCCAGGGGCTGCTCGACGTGCTTCGTCTACGGGACGGCGCCCTCGCCTCCTTCGCGGCCTCGATCGTCCTCGACCCGACATTCGCGCTCGGACACGCCGCGCTGGCACTGCTCGGCCACGAGATGTGCGCGCCCGTCGACGTCGGCGCCCGCCTGAAGCAGGCTCGGCTGCACGCCCGGCGGGCGACCGAACGCGAGCGCAGCCACGTACACGCGGTCGAGGCCCACATCGGCGGCAACCCGCGGCCGCTGATCGACCACCTGGCGGCTTTCCCGCGAGACGCGCTGCTGCTCTCGACCGCGGTGCCGACCATCGCCTTCGCCGGGGCCACCGAGGTGCCCGAGGAGGCGTGGGCGATCGTCGAACGCGCCAGGCCCGCCTACGGTGACGACTGGTGGTTCGCCGGCCTGCTCGCTTTCGTACGCCAGGAGCAGCGCCGCTTCGACGACGCGATGTCGCTCTCCTGTGCCTCGCTGGCGGTGGAGCCCGGTGCCGGCCACTCCGCCCATGCCCGCGCACACGCCCACTACGAGACCGGCGACCACGAGGCCGGTCTCACCTGGATGTCCTCGTGGGTGCTCGGCGACGGCGCACAGATCGACTCGCTCTCCCACTTCTCCTGGCACGCCGCGCTGCACGAGCTCTCGCTGGGCGACCTGGAAGCCGTACGCCGCCGCTACGAGACCCAGCTCCAGCCCGGCCATGCGCTGGGCTGCCGGGCGCTGGTCGACTCCGGCTCGTTGCTCTTCCGGTGGGCGCTCACGCCGGGTGCTCACGACGTGCCCGACATCGCCGAGGTCGTACGCGTCACCGGCCGCGAGACCATGATCCGGCCCGCCACCCCGTTCCTGGCGATGCACACCGCGGTCACGCACCTCGCCACCGGTGACGCAGGTGCGCTGGACGAGCTGAGGTCGTGGGCCGCCGGGCACGTACATCCGACCATGGCCACCGTCGTCTCACCGCTCGCCGAGGCGCTGGGGATGATGGCCCGCGACGAGAACTCGGCTGCCGCCGACCGGCTCGCCGTGCTCGCGCCGTCGATCCGCCGTCTCGGCGGCTCCGACGCGCAGCGGGAGATCATCGAAGAGGCCCGCATCGCCGCCCTGCTCCGCGCCGACCGCTGGGACGAGGCCCGGGTACTGCTCGATGCCCGTCTCGACCGCCGCCGCTCTCCGCGCGACGAGCTGTGGCGGGCACAGGCGCTCGCACGCGCCTGATTCGGCCCCGCCGAATCCTCAGTTGTGGGTGACGAAGGTCGACAATCGTCACCCACAACTCACCACTCGGTGGGCCACAACTACAGATTCGCTCCCCACAGGTGAGGATTCGGCGGGGGTGGCTCAGCTGGGAACGATCTCGCCGTCGGTGACCTCGAAGGCGACCTCTTCCAGCGCGCTCGTCGCCGGGCCCTGCGTCACCGAGCCGTCCTCGATCGAGAACCGGCTGCCGTGACACGGGCAGTCGATGGTGCCGCCGGCGACCTTCGTGACCGGGCAGCTCCGGTGGGTGCAGATCGCGGAGAAGACCTTGAACGTGCCCTCGGTCGGCTGGGTGGCCACCAAATTGCGGTCGGCGACGATCACTCCCCCGCCGACCGGGACCTCGCTGGTCGCGACCAGCGGGCCACTGCCACCTGACCCGCCGTCACCCGAGGAGCCGGTGTCGCCGTCACCGCTGCCGCATGCTGCCAGGAGAGGGACGCCGACCGCGGTCATCGCGGTGCCGGTGACGACCTTCCGCCGGGTGATTCGAGATTCACTCATGCCGCCCAGAATAGGCGCGCTCGCGACCAACGTCCCCCGCCGAGCGCAAACCTTCTGGCAAATCTCGATCTCGGGTCAGGACGCGCTGACCTTCTTCCGCGCCGCTGGTGTCTTCTTGGCAGGTGCCTTCTTGGCCGCCGTCTTCTTGGCCGGCTCCGCCTTCGCCTTCACCGGCTTGTCCGGCGGCTGCTCGGCGGCCTTGCCGTCGAGCAGCGGGGCGAGGAAGCCGCCGGTGTGGCTGCCAGGGGTCGCGGCGACGGTCTCGGGCGTGCCCTCGGCGATCACCGTGCCGCCACGGTTGCCGCCCTCCGGACCCATGTCGATGATCCAGTCGGCGGTCTTGATCACGTCGAGGTTGTGCTCGATCACCAGCACCGTGTTGCCCTTGTCGACCAGCGAGGAGAGGACACCGATGAGCTTGCGGATGTCCTCGAAGTGGAGGCCGGTGGTCGGCTCGTCGAGGACGTAGAGGGTCTTACCGGTCGAGCGCTTCTGCAGCTCGGCGGAGAGCTTGACCCGCTGGGCCTCACCGCCCGACAGGGTGGTCGCGGGCTGTCCCAGCCGCACGTAGCCCAGGCCGACCTCGACCAGGGTCTTCATGTGGCGCGCGATCGCGGGCACGGCGGCGAAGAACTCCACCGCCTCCTCGATCGGCATGTCGAGCACCTCGGCGATCGACTTGCCCTTGTAGTGGACCTCGAGCGTCTCGCGGTTGTAGCGCGCGCCGTGGCAGACCTCGCACGGGACGTAGACGTCGGGCAGGAAGTTCATCTCGATCTTGATCGTGCCGTCACCCGAGCAGGCCTCGCAGCGGCCGCCCTTGACGTTGAACGAGAACCGGCCCTGCAGGTAGCCCCGCATCTTGGCCTCCGGGGTGGAGGCGAAGAGCTTGCGGATGTGGTCGAAGACGCCGGTGTAGGTGGCCGGGTTGGACCGCGGCGTACGCCCGATCGGGGACTGGTCGACGTGGATCACCTTGTCGACGTTGTCCAGGCCGGAGATCTTGGTGTGCCGGCCCGGAACGGTGCGGGCGCGGTAGAACTCCTTGGCCAGGGCGGTGTAGAGGATGTCGTTGACGAGCGTCGACTTGCCCGAGCCGGAGACGCCGGTGACCGCGAGGAAGAGCCCCAGCGGGAAGGTGACGTCGATGTCCTTGAGGTTGTTTTCCTTGGCACCGTGGACGGTCAGCTCGCGCCCGGCGGTGCGGGGGCGGCGTACGGCCGGGACGGCGATCTCGCGGCGGCCCGCCAGGTACTGACCGGTCACCGACTGCTCGTTGGCGAGCAGCTCCTTGACCGTGCCGGAGTGGATCACCTGGCCGCCGTGCTCACCGGCGCCGGGGCCGATGTCGACGACCCAGTCGGCGACCTTGATGGTGTCCTCGTCGTGCTCGACGACGATCAGGGTGTTGCCGAGCCGCTTGAGCCGCTCGAGGGTCTCGATCAGCCGGTGGTTGTCGCGCTGGTGGAGGCCGATGGAGGGCTCGTCGAGCACGTAGAGGACGCCGACCAGGCCGGACCCGATCTGGGTCGCCAGCCGGATCCGCTGGGCCTCACCGCCGGAGAGCGATCCCGAGGGCCGCTCCAGGGAGAGATAGTCGAGGCCGACGTCGAGGAGGAAGCGCAGCCGCGCCTGGATCTCCTTGAGGACCTGCTCGGCGATCTGCCGCTCCCGGCCGCTGAGCTCGACCTGGTCGAGCCACTCCGCGGCCTCGTTGATCGGCAGCGCGCACAGCTCGGCGATGTTGAGCCCGCCCTCGCTCCGCTCCCCCAGCGTCACCGAGGTCGAGACGGGCTTGAGCCGGGTGCCCTTGCAGGTCGGGCACGGCACCTGGCGCATGTAGCCCTCGAAGCGCTCCCGGGTGGTGTCGGACTCGGCCTCCTTGTGGCGGCGCTCCACCCAGCGGCGTACGCCCTCGAACTCGGCGTCGTAGGAACGGCGGCGGCCGTAGCGGTTGACCGAGACCACGTGCACCTTGCGTCCGTGACCGTCGAGGATCGCCTTCTGGCCGGCGGCCGGGATGTCGTCCCAGGGGGTGTCCAGGTCGAAGCCGAGCTCACCGCCGAGAGCCTCCAGGAGGCGCAGGAAGTATTCGGCGACGTGGGCCTGGGACCAGGGCTGCAGCGCGCCTTCGGCAAGGGTGGCTGCCGGGTTGGGGACGACCAGCTCGGGGTCGACCTCCATCCGCGTGCCGAGGCCGGTGCAGGCCGAGCAGGCGCCGAAGGGCGAGTTGAACGAGAACGACCGCGGCTCGAGCTCGTCGGTGTCGAGCAGGTGGTCGTTGGGACACGACATCCGCTCGGAGAACTTCATCTGCTCGCCGGTGTCGACGAAGTCGAAGACGACCAGACCGCCGGCCAGCTCCAGCGCGGTCTCGACCGAGTCGGTCAGCCGCCGCTTGGAGGACTCCTTGACCGCGAGCCGGTCGATGACCACCTCGATGGTGTGCTTCTTCTGCTTCTCCAGCTTGGGCGGCGCGTCGAGCTGGTGGGTCTCGCCGTCGACCCGCACCCGGGAGTAGCCCTGCTGCTGCAGCTGGCTGAAGAGCTCGACGTACTCCCCCTTGCGGGCCCGGATCACCGGGCTCAGCACCTGGAAGCGGCGCCCCTCCTCGAGCGTGAGCACGTGGTCGACGATCTGCTGCGGCGTCTGCCGCTCGATCGGCGCACCACAGGTCGGGCAGTGCGGACGGCCCGCGCGCGCGTAGAGCAGACGCAGGTAGTCGTAGACCTCGGTGATGGTACCGACCGTCGAGCGCGGGTTCTTCGAGGTCGACTTCTGGTCGATCGACACCGCCGGGGAGAGCCCCTCGATGAAGTCGACGTCGGGCTTGTCCATCTGTCCGAGGAACTGTCGAGCGTACGCCGACAGCGACTCGACATAGCGACGCTGACCCTCCGCGAAGATGGTGTCGAACGCGAGGCTCGACTTCCCGCTTCCGGACAGGCCGGTGAACACGATCATCGAGTCCCGAGGCAGGTCGAGGGAGACATCCTTGAGGTTGTGCTCCCGGGCTCCCCGGATGATCAGCTGCTGCTCCGCCACGTTCTTTCCTCGTCCAGTGCTTATCGCATCGCGCTACTGCGTCGAACAGATGTTCGCATCATACGACGCTGGGAAGACTCCCAGACGGCACCCTCTCACGGAGCACCGACATTTTACTTCTGGTCGTGTCCGACGTGCTTGCATAGGCGTATGAGCGATGCCCCTACCACTTATACAGGCGCGGTGAAACCGGGCGGCCCGGCCGACGTACGCGAGCTCGGCCGGCTGACCGTCACGAAGGTCGCCGTCGACGCGCAGATGTCCAACAACTGCTATCTGCTGCGCTGCCGAACCACCGGCGAGCAGCTTCTCGTCGACGCCGCTGCCGAGCCGGAGACCCTGCTCCCCCTCATCGGCGGCGAGCTGGCCACCGTGGTCACGACGCACCAGCACTGGGACCACCACCGAGCCCTGGCCGACGTGACCGCCGCAACCGGCGCCGCCACGCTCGCCGGCGAGCCCGATGCCGCCGCGATCACCGAGGCCACCGGCGTACCCATCTCTCGCCCGCTCTCCCACGGAGACACGGTCGCCGTCGGCGACTGCACCCTCGAGGTCATCGCGCTGCGTGGGCACACGCCCGGGTCGGTCGCTCTCGTCTACCGCGACCCCGAGGGCACGCCCCACCTGTGGACCGGCGACAGCCTCTTCCCGGGCGGCGTCGGAAACACGCAGCAGGATCCCGTACGTTTCACCCAGCTGCTCGACGATGTCGAGGAGCGCGTCTTCGGCACCCTCCCCGACGAGACCTGGTTCTATCCCGGCCACGGCGACGACTCCACGCTCGGCGCCGAGCGTCCCCATCTGGCCGAGTGGCGCGAACGGGGATGGTGACTACGGCTCCGTAGTCGGGGTCGCGGTCTCCGTCGGCGTCGGATCCGTGGTCGGCTCGGCCGACTCGGTCGGCTCGGCGGTCGGCTCCGGTTCCGTCGTGAGCGTGGGCCTGGAGGTGGGAGTCGAGCCGCTGGTCTCGGCGGGCTCCTCCGGCTCACGCGACGCCGTCGGCCGGTCCGGGTCGCCGACCGTGGAGGGGTCGGTCTCCCCCGGTTCGTACGTCGAATCGTCACGATCGTCCGCCGCGCCGTGCGGACGCGCCGAATAACCGTCGGAGGGCTCCTCCGACGGCTTCGATCCGGGCGGCGGCAGCGGATCCACGTCGGGATAGACGTTCCCGACGTCCTCGTAACCCGTGACCGGGTCACGATCGGGTCGCTCAGCCTGCGCCAAGCCGGCGATCAGGACGACCACCCCGAGACCGGTGATGACCCCGCCGGTCAGGATGCCTGCCACGGCGACCTGCTTGCTCTGCAACTCGACTCCCTGTACCCGCCCCGCGCATGGTGTGGCGCACAGCGTAGGGCAGCGATGCCTCGAGCGTTACCCACCCGGGGGCATCGCGGCACCGCTCCCCGGGAGCCCGGGTCACTCGCTGGGGGTCTCGCTCGGCGACTCGCTGGGCTCGCTCGGCGACTCGGTCGGCTCGCTCGGCGACTCGCTGGGGTCGCTCGGCGACTCGCTGGGGTCGCTGGGGCTCTCGCTCGGCGACTCGCTGGGCTCGCTCGGTGACTCGGTCGGCCTGCCCGTCGGCCTCGGCTCCGACGGCACCTGAGTGGGTCGCGCCGGGAGCGGCGGCATGTAGCCGTCTGCCGACTCTTCAACCGACCGCGGGCTCGCCGGGACCGGCTCAGCCACCTCGGGAACCTCGCTCCCGGGACCCATCTGGCTGGGAGGACCAGCCTGCGACGGCGTCGAGGACGACTTCGACTTCTCCAGCGGTGCCACCGGTGAGATCAGGCTGACCCCGGACTCGTCCGTGGCGTAGTGATGACCTGGCTCTTCAGCTCCGGCGTTGCCGACGATCAGGCCACCAATCCCGATGCTCGTCATGGCCAGCCCCGTTGCCATTCCAGCCAAGGCGATCTGCTTGCGATGCAACACGATTCCCCCGTGATACCAACGACTCGACAAGTTCTCTGGTCGTGCACAGTAGACCTACAAAGATCGAAACTGTGCGACCACTATCGGGGTGTCGGGCCTCGCTGGCAAGTCCTTGTCATCTATCGTTCGACCGATATAACCCCTGGTAGGAGGTCTGTTCGCCCGGCGCGAACGCCCCGTTCGACCCTCGTGTGCAGCGCTAGTGTGTTGCCATGGGCGAAGTGATCAGGTTTCCCGGCCATCCGCTGCCGGACCACGACAAACCGGCGCCGCTGTGGCGTGAGGCCGCCGGCCAGGTGATCCGCGAGGAGCGGTCCCGCCAGGAGCGCACCCTCGCCGACGTCGCCGGCGATGCCGGTGTCTCGACGCAGTATCTCTCCGAGATCGAGCGCGGCCGCAAGGAGCCGAGTTCCGAGGTGCTCGAGGCGGTCGGGGGCGCCCTGGGCCTCGGCCTCGTCGACCTCACCGAGCGGGTCACCCGCACGTTGCGCGCGGGCGCCCGCCCGTCCGGCCCGATGGCTCTCGCCGCTTGAGCGGGCTGGCCAGGTAGACCCAGGTCGACCCAGGTCACACCGAAGCGAGCTTGCGGCTCTCCAGCACTGCGTCCACCAAGCCGTACGTCACCGCTTCTGTCGCGCCGAGGACGAGGTCGCGCTCGGTGTCGGCGTGGATCTGGTCGGTGTCGTGGCCGGTGTGGCGCGCCAGCAGCGCGTCCATCTCGGCCCGCACCCGGCCGATCTCCTTCGCCGCGACCTGCAGGTCGGTGACATCGCCCCGCTGACCGTCCTGGCCCGGCTGCTGCAGCACGACCCGCGCGTGCGGGAGGATCGTACGCCGCCCCGGCTCCCCCGCGGCCAGCAGCACGGCCGCCGAGCCCGCCGCCTGACCCACGCAGGTGGTCGCCACCGGCGAGCGCAGGAACTGCATCGTGTCGTAGATGCCCAGCATCGCGGTGGGATCACCGCCGGGAGAGTTGAGATAGAGCTCGATCTGCCTGTCGGGCGCGTCCGACTCCAGGTGGATCAGCTGCGCGATGACCACGTTGGCGACCCCGTCGTCGATCGGCGTACCGAGGTAGACGATCCGGTCCGAGAGCAGGCGACTGTAGACATCGAGCGCCCGCTCGCCACGTGGGGTCTTCTCGATGACGGAAGGAATCGTGTACGAGCTCATCGGGCCACCTCCGTAGCGCAAGCGCCAGAATACGGACACGGCCCGATGAAAGATCCAATGTTCGCTCGCTGACGCTCGCTCATCGGGCACCCCCGGCCGCGGAGAGACCGAAGGCGGCGCTGCGCTGCTGTACCGGCGTCACCGACTGCACGTCGTTGAGCACCTCGTCCACGAACCCGTACTCGCGCGCCTCCTCGGCGGTGAACCACCGGTCGCGCAGCGAGTCCTGGTCGATCTGCTCGACGCTCTGACCGGTGTGCTCGGCGGTGATCCGGAGCATCTGCTCGGTCATCCGCGCCAGCCGCGCGGCCTGCACCTCGATGTCGGCCGCCGAGCCGCCGATCCCCGCCGACCCCTTGTGCAGCAGCACCTCGGTGTGCGGCAGGACGTAGCGTTTGCCCGGGGTGCCGGCGGTGAGCAGGAACTGCCCCATGCTGGCCGCCATCCCCATCCCCAGCGTGGAGACGTCGTTGGGGATCAGGTGCATCACGTCGTAGATCGCCATCCCGGCCGTCACCGAGCCCCCTGGCGAGTTGATGTAGAGGGAGATGTCGCGGTGCGGATCCTCGGCGCTGAGCAGGAGCAGCTGCGCGCAGATCCGGTTCGCGATCGCGTCGTCCACCTCCTGGCCGAGCACGATGATCCTCTGGTTCTGCAGTCGTGCCGTGAGCTGCTCGTCGAGCGGCCCGGCCGCCACTGGTGTCTGAGTCATGTCATCGACTCTGACCGACTCCCCGGCCGCGTACCAGCGAATCTGCCGCAGGCAGATCTGCCCACAGCAGAACACCAGCGACCCGATAGGTTGCGGTCGTGCGCTGCGTGATTCTCGACGACTATCAGGACGTGGCGAGGACGTACGCCGCCTGGGACTCTCTCGACGGGGTAGAGGTGACGTCGCTGACCGAGCACCTCGGGCCTGACGCCCTGGTCCGGGCGCTCGACGGTGCCGAGATCGTGGTGGCGATGCGGGAGCGTACGCCGTTCCCGGCCGCCGTGCTGGAACAGCTGCCCGACCTGAAGCTGCTGGTCACGACCGGGATGCGCAACGCCTCGATCGATCTCGCCGCGGCGGCCCGGCTGGGGATCACCGTGTGCGGCACGCCGTCGAGCCCGCATCCGCCGGTCGAGCTGACCTGGGCACTGATCCACGCGCTGACCCGCCACATCGTCACCGAGGCGACCGGGCAGACCTGGCAGCGGACCGTCGGGAGCGACCTCCACGGCCGCACCCTCGGCCTGCTCGGCCTCGGCAAGATCGGGGCCCGGGTCGCGGCCGTCGGGCAGGCGTTCGGGATGGACGTGATCGCCTGGAGCCCGCACCTCACGGCCGAACGCGCCGAACCGCTCGGGGTGCGCGCGGTCGACAAGGCCACCCTGTTCGAGACCAGCGACATCGTCTCGCTCCATCTTGTGCTCTCGGAGGCCACGCGACACATCGTCGGAGACGCCGATCTGGCCTCGATGAAGCCGACCGCCCACCTGGTCAACACCTCCCGCGCCGGGCTGGTCGACACCGACGCGCTCATCGCCCACCTCGGCTCCGGCACGATCGCCGGCGCGGGCCTGGACGTCTTCGACATCGAGCCGCTGCCCGCCGACGACGTGCTCCGCCACCTCCCGAACGTGGTCGCGACGCCACACCTCGGCTACGTCACCGAGGACAACTACCGCCGGTTCTACGGTGGCGCCGTCGAGGACATCGCCGCCTGGCTGGCCGGTGACCCGATCCGTACTCTCCTGCCGAAGGACCCTGATGCCTGACCCGATCCAGCTGGCCGCCGACCTGGCACCGACCGGGGTCCTGCGCGCCTCGATCAACCTCGGCAACCCGGTCCTCGCCCAGGGCACCCCCGAGGCGCCAAGCGGGGTCACCGTGGACATCGCCCGCGAGCTGGCGAGCCGGCTCGGCGTACCGGTCTCCTTCCAGTGCTTCGACGCCGCCCGCAAGTCCTTCGAAGCACTGCGGACCGGCGCCGCCGATGTCGCCTTCCTCGCGGTCGAGCCCGCGCGGGCCGCCGAGGTCGAGTTCACCGCGCCGTACGTCCTCATCGAGGGCGTCTACGCCGTCGCGGCCGACTCCCCGATCCGGACCGCGGACGACGTCGACCGCCCGGGCGTTCGGGTCGGCGTGAAGGAGGGCTCGGCCTACGACCTCTTCCTGACCCGCACGCTGGAGAACGCCGAGGTCGTACGCGGCACCGACGGGATCGACGCCTTCCGCGAGCTCGGGCTCGAGGTCGCCGCCGGGATCCGGCAGCCTCTCGGCCGGCATGTCGACGCCGACCCCGGTCTGCGGCTGGTCGAGCCGCGGTTCATGCAGATCCGCCAGGCCGTGGCGCTCGCGCGCGGGCATCGTCCTGCCACCGTGAGCTTCGTGCACGAGCTGGTCGAGGACCTGAAGTCGAGCGGACGGATCGCCGAGTCGCTGGTCACCTCGGGGCAGGACGCGTCGGTCGCTCCCTGATCACCGTGAGCTGCGCCGGACGTAGGGCGTCGTGGTGCCGACCTTCGCCAGCCCCGAGCGCTCCAGGATCGGCCGGGAGAACTCGGTGGAGTCGCTGTGGATGTAGCGCTTGCCCCGCGCGATGGCGGTGCGGGCGCGAGCGGCGGTGAGGGCGCGGTAGATGCCGCGGCCGCGCCACTTCTCCAGCGTCGCCCCGCCCCAGATGCCGGCGAACTCCGTGTCCGGCACCATGTCGATCCGGCCGGCACTGACGATCTCGCCGTCTGCCTCGGCGACCCACATCTCGCTCTCCCCCGCCGCGATGCCTCGCAGCTGGCTCTCGACCCGAGCCTCCGAGGCCGGTGAGCCGAAGACGCCGTCCTGCATGATGCTGGCGGCGCGTACGTCCTGCTCGCTGGTGATGGCACGCAGGCCGATCCCGTCCGGCAGGGGCACGTCGACGGCCAGAAGGGCAGCCTCGCCGACCATGATCGACTCCGGCTCGTCGGGCGCGAAGCCGTGCCGCAGCAGCGTGTCGTGCAGCCCCGGGGCGTGGTCGTGGCCGCGGGTCTTCCACTCGACCTCCTCGATCGCCGGGTCGGCATCGAAGTGCGCCACCGCGGCGGCGACCAGCTCCTCGACACCGGCTGCGTCGGCCCCGTCGAGATCCTGGTAGGAGATGAATCCGCGTCCGCCGCCGAAGGTCGCGAGACGCAGCGGCCCGTGTCGGGTCACCGACACCGCCCCGGTGGTCTCGGCATCGGTTCGCAACTGCTCGTCATAGGCCTTCAGCACGGCGAGAAACCTACGTCGAAGTCGTACACCGGTGCATGTAGTTATCGGGCGGCCGGCTCCGTTCCCCTCGTGAATGGCGCTTACAAGGAGCGCCCGAAGTGGAAGGGTGAGAACATGCCTCGCTACCTGATGATCCTCGACTACCAAGCCGGCAACGACGAGACTCCCGGCGGCATGGCTGGCTGGAAGCCGGAGGAGGTGCAGGGCCACATGAGCTACTACGAAGCGCTCAACAAGGCCCTGACCGAGTCCGGCGAGCTGGTGCACGTCGAGGCCCTGACGCCGCCCGACCAGGCGTTCGTGGTGACCTCCGACGGTGCCGACAGGACCGTCACCGACGGGCCGTTCCAGGAGTTCAAGGAGTGGGTCGCCGGCTACATGATCATCGACGCCGAGACTCAGGAGCGCGCGCTGGAGATCGCCGGTCTCTACTCCGCCGCTCCCGGCCCGGGCGGGCGGCCGATCGAGCAGCCGATCCAGGTGCGCCGGATGTACCACGGCACTGACGGCTCCTCGGTCGACGACACGATCGCCTTCGGCGAGGCGAGCATCGAGTGACCGAGGCGCTGCCGGGTGACCTCCTGCGCGACCTCACTCCGCAGGTCGTCGCCGTCGTCACCCGGCGCTGCGGGGACTTCGACGCCGCGGAGGACGCCGTCCAGGAGGCGCTCGTCGAGGCGGTACGCACCTGGCCGGAGCGCGGCGTACCGGAGAACGCTCGGGGCTGGCTGATCGCCACCGCGATGCACCGCCTCATCGATGCCAAGCGCAGCGAGTCGCGCCGCCGCGACCGCGAGCATGCCGACCATCTCGCCGAGCCCGAGGGGCAGAGTGCCTCGGGGATCGACGACTCCCTCGACGTACTCCTGCTCTGCTGTCATCCCAGCCTGACCCCGGCCTCGGCAGTCGCGCTGACCCTGCGGGCGGTCGGCGGGCTCACCACCCGGGAGATCGCGAACGCCTACCTCGTCCCGGAGAAGACGATGGCGCAGCGGATCTCCCGGGCGAAGGCGACGATCAAGGGACGCTCGCTCGGGATCGACGGCTCCGCCGACCTCGCGGCGCGGATCCCGGCGATGATGAAGGTGCTCTACCTGCTCTTCAACGAGGGGTACGTCGCGACCGAGGGCGACCACCTGCAGCGGGTCGACCTGTGCGCCGAGGCGATCCGGTTGACCCGCCTCGCCCGCACCGCGCTCGCCCGGATGACGGGGAGCGCCCACGGCGAGCTCGGCGGCCTGCTCGCGCTCATGCTGCTGCTCGACGCTCGCCGCCCAGCCCGGATCGACGCGCACGGCGCCGTGGTGCCGCTGGCCGACCAGGACCGGAGTCTGTGGCGCCACGAGGCCACCCGCGAGGGGGTCGCGCTGGTCGACTCCGTCATCGGCACCGGCCGGCCGGGGACCTACCAGATCCAGGCCGCCATCGCCGCGCTCCACAATCGTGCGCCCACCGCGGAGGCGACCGACTGGCTGCAGATCACCGCGCTCTACGGGTTGCTGGAGAAGGTCGCACCCGGGCCGATCGTGACGCTCAACAAGGCCGTCGCGGTCGGGTACGCCGACGGCCCGGGCCCCGCGCTCGCGCTGCTCGACGAGCTCCTGCGCGACTGTGCTCAGAACGGCTCCGGAGGCTTCGCCGACCATCCGCGGGTGCCCGCGGTGCGCGCTCATCTGCTGGAGCTCGCCGGCGACCTGGACGGTGCTGCCGCTGCGTACGATCTGGCCTCGGTGCGGGCCACGAACCTCGCCGAGCGCCGTTTCCTGACGTCGAAGGCGGCCGCGTTGCGCGATGCTCGGTGCTGACGCATCGCTGAATTCTAGTGAGAACCGTTCTCAGGATACGCTGTGCCTGTGATCGAACTGCGCACCCCGACCCAGATCGAGCAGATGAAGCCCGCCGGCCGATTCGTGGCCGATGTCCTGACCGCACTCCGCGAGCACGCTGCCGTGGGCGTCAACCTGCTCGAGCTCGACGAGCTGGCGCACAAGATGATCAAGGACCGCGGCGCGGAGTCCTGCTACATCGACTACCACCCGAGCTTCGGCGCGATGCCGTTCGGCAAGGTGCTCTGCACCTCGGTCAACGACGGTGTGCTGCACGGCCTGCCCTTCGACTACAAGCTGCAGGACGGCGACCTGCTCAGCGTGGACTTCGCGGCCAGCGTCGACGGCTGGGTCTCCGACTCGGCCCTCTCCGTCGTCGTCGGTACGCCCCGCCAGGAGGACCTCGATCTGATCGAGACCACCACCCAGGCGCTCGCCGCCGGTATCGACGCCGCGCGCGTCGGCAACAAGGTCGGCGACATCTCCCACGCGATCGCCAGCGTCGCCCGCGCGAAGGGCCTCAAGATCAACACCCAGTTCGGCGGCCACGGCGTCGGCCGCACCATGCATGGCGACCCGCACATCGCCAACGACGGTCGTCCCGGCCGCGGCTTCAAGCTGCAGCCCGGACTCGTCATCGCGATCGAGCCGTGGTTCCTGCACACCACCGACGAGATCTTCACCGACCCCGACGGCTGGACCCTGCGCAGCGCCGACGGTTCCCGCGGCGCTCACATGGAGCACACCGTGGCGATCACCGAGGACGGCCCGCTCGTCCTCACCGCTCGCGACTGACCAACCCGGCCGAGGCGTCAGGTACGTCGGTCGAGGCGTCACCGCCGTCGGCCGAGTGGGCAGCGCCGCGACGTCTCGGCCTGCGCGAGTGACGTCTCGGCGAGGGGCGGCAAAACAGAAGTCAGCCGCTGGCGTCTCGGGTCACCAGCGGCTGACAAGAAGAACGTTAGCCGACGAAGTCGAACACGTGCAAGCACCTGCAATGCAGAAGACTGCAAATGATCCGACCGGGCTACTCGGACCACCCGAGTGGGCTATGAGCGCGGGTTCTTCGAGCGCTGCGTACGCCGCGCGTCGCGCTGCCGCCGCAGCCGGCGCACCAGGACGCCGTCGTAGGCGAGCGCCTCGGGCTTGTCGATCAGGTCGTTGACGGCTCGGTGGTATTCGGCCGCGCTCATCCCGAGCTGCTCTCTGACCGCCTCGTCGCGTCCGGTGCCGGCCGACCACCAGGAACGCTCGAAGTCCAGCAGTTGCTTCTCGTTCTCGGAAAGGCCCGGCTGCCCGTCGGCAGACCCGGGGCTGTGGGGCGCCTCGGTCATGCGTACATCATCCCAGGCGCGGCGGGCGCCTCCGAAACCGCCACGCGTCACCGTCTAGAACTACCCGGCATAGCCCATCTGGGCCATCTTCATAAAAGTGCAGATCAACTCTTTGAAGCTCGCCGGACCGTCCGCTAATCTCTTCGATGTCAGCCGCTGGTGACCCGAGACGCCAGCGGCTGACTTCTATTTCAGCGGGTGTCACACGTCCGCGGTGTCCTCGCCGTGCGTCCCCGGACGCGGCGCCCAGGGCAGCTCCCTCGCGGCCCGCACGACGACCAGCCGGTCCCCGCGCGACAGGGTGCCGACGACCGGGTCGAAGTAGCGGAAGACCTTCTCGTCGCGTACGACGGCGATCACCTGGTCGGCCAGCTGCTGCGGCTGCTTGCCGACCTCGTTGACCAGCAGGTCGCGCTCGGCGACCTCCAGGCCGGTGCCGGAGTTGAGCAGGTCCTCCATGACGGACCCGAGGGTCGGCGAGATGGTGGACAGGCCCATCAGCCGGCCGACCGCGTCGGCGGAGGTGATCACCGAGTCGGCTCCGGACTGCTTCATCAACGGCGCGTTCTCGCGCTCGCGAGCGGCAGCGACGATCCACGCCTCGGGGTTGATCTGCCGCACCGTCAGGATCGTGAGCACG
Source organism: Nocardioides sp. YJ-D4 (assembly GCF_054031495.1). Lineage (NCBI taxonomy): Bacteria > Bacillati > Actinomycetota > Actinomycetes > Propionibacteriales > Nocardioidaceae > Nocardioides > Nocardioides sp. YJ-D4. The sequence goes on along the minus strand of NZ_CM132932.1, from coordinate 5,501,500 downwards.
TTGGAGTCGTCACGGTTGGTGGTGATGATGACCTGCTCGGCGTCCTTGACGCCCGCCCGCATCAGCACCTCGCGCCGGGTCGCGTCGCCGGTGACCACCGCGATCCCGTCGGAGTGGGCATCCGAGCGCGCGACCGGGTCGGGGTCGACCACGACGAACTCCTCGGGATCCGCTCCGCTGCTGATCAGCGTCTCCACGGCGCTACGGCCCTTCGTGCCGTATCCGACGACGACGATGTGCTGGGACATCTTCTTCCTCCAGCGAGCTACTCGGATGAGGTCACGGCCCTGCTTGGTGAGGACCTCGAGAGTGGTGCCGATCAGCAGCACCAGGAAGGCGATGCGAGCCGGCGTGATGATGAACGCGTTGATCATCCGCGCGTGCGCCTCGACCGGGGCGATGTCGCCGTAGCCGGTCGTGCTCAGCGTCACCGTCGTGTAGTAGATCGCGTCGATCAGGCTGATCTGGCCGGTGGGATCGTTGTTGTCGGCGTACGCGTCGCGGTCGAGATAGACCAGCAGGACCGTCCCGATCAGGATCGCCAGCGCGGCCAGCAGCCGCCGCCCGAGCTGCCACCAGGGCGACCGCACCGTCTCGGGAAGAGCGACCTGCTCGACACCGGCCCACTTCGGGGCATATGCAGATGTCTCGGACACATCTGTGACCCTATCCGCCGCGCTCTATCGTCTGTTGCATGAGTGCCTCCGACATCCGCCGTGTCACCAACCAGGCGCCCCCGCTCGCGGGCCACAACGTGGTCACCGGCGATGCCGCGCTGTCGGCGGCGGTCCTGCGTCACGCGGGCGAGGAGACCCTCGAATCGCTCGTCTCCCTGGGCGCCGAGGCCGGCACCGCCGAGGCACAGGAGCACGGCCGCCTCGCCAACCGCTTCCACCCCGAGCTGGTCCCCTACGACCGCTACGGCAACCGGATCGACGAGGTCGCCTTCCACCCCTCCTGGCACTGGCTGATGGACAGAGCCGTCGGCCACGGTCTGGCCGCCGCGCCCTGGGCACTGGCCGAGAAGGGCGAGAAGAACGCCCACGTACGCCGCGCCGCCGGTTTCCTCGCCTGGTCCCAGACCGAGCCCGGCCACCTGTGCCCGATCTCCATGACTTACGCCGCGGTCCCAGCCCTCCGCGCCGACGAGTCGCTCGCCGAGGAGTGGGTGCCGAGGCTCGCCTCCACGACCTATGACTTCGGTCCCCGCGACCCCGCCGAGAAGCTCGGCGCCCTGGCGGGCATGGGGATGACCGAGAAGCAGGGCGGCTCGGACGTACGCCTCAACATCACCGAGGCGCGTCCCGCCGGCGACGGCGTCTACGAGCTGCACGGGCACAAGTGGTTCACCTCGGCACCGATGAACGACGTCTTCCTGGTGCTGGCCCAAGCACCTGATGGCCTCACCTGCTTCCTCGTGCCTCGCATCCTGCCCGGCGGCAGCCGCAACCGGCTCGACGTGGTGCGGCTCAAGGACAAGCTCGGCAACCGCTCCAACGCCAGCTCCGAGCTCGAGTTCCGCGGTACCACCGCCTACCGGCTGGGCGAGGAGGGCCGCGGCGTACGCACGATCATCGAGATGGTCGCCGCCACCCGCCTCGACTGCGTGCTGGGCTCGGCCTCCCTGATGCGCCGGGCCGTGGCCGAGGCGAGCTGGCACGTCGCCCACCGCTCCGCGTTCGGCTCCACCCTGGCCGACAAGCCGCTGATGCAGAACGTGATCGCCGATCTGGCCGTCGAGTCCGAGGCGGCCACGACCCTGGCGATGCGCCTGGCCGCCGCCGTCGACCGGCCCGACGACGAGCACGAGCGGGCCCTGCGCCGTATCGGCCTGCCGCTGGCCAAGTTCTGGGTCTGCAAGCGCACTCCGGCGATGGTGGCGGAGGCGCTGGAGTGCCTGGGCGGCAACGGGTACGTCGAGGAGTCGGTGATGCCGCTGCTCTTCCGCGAGTCCCCGCTCAACTCGGTCTGGGAGGGCTCCGGCAACGTCAACGCCCTCGACGTCCTGCGTGCCATCCAGCGCGAACCCGGGGTCCTCGACGCCTGGATCACCGAGGTCGGCAAGGCCAAGGGCGCCGACCGGCGCTACGACCGGGCCGTCGACGCCACCCTCTCCCTGCTGGGCGAGTCGATGACCGGTCCCGAGGAGCTGGAGCGCTCGGCCAGGCGCCTGGCCGGCAGCATGGCGACACTCCTGCAGGGGAGCCTCCTGGTCCAGCACGGACCCGACGAGGTGGCCGACATCTTCTGCGCCAGCCGCCTGCCGGGCCACGGTGGGACGTACGGCATGCTCGCCGGCGGCGACCAGGTGGCGGTCGTGCAGCGGGCGACGCCGACCCTGTAGCGGCCTCGACGCGCAAGCGGCGGGCGCCATGCCCCGAAGGAGACATGACGCCCGCCGCTTGCGGACCGGACCTCAGCCCTTGACGGACCCGGCCGTGAGCCCACGGACGAAGTAGCGCTGCAGCGAGAAGAACACCAGCAGCGGCACCGTCATCGTGATGAACGCACCAGCAGTGAGCAGGTGCCACTCCTGGCCACGGTCACCGATCAGGTCGCGCAACGTGATCGTGACGACCTCGTTGTCACCCGCCCCGAGGAAGATGAGCGCGACCAGAAGGTCGTTCCAGACCCAGAGGAACTGGAAGATCGCGAACGCTGCCAGTGCGGGCACCGACATCGGCACGATCAGCCTCCAGAAGGTCTGGAAGTGGGAGGCCCCGTCGATCTCGGCCGACTCGATGATCTCCTGCGGCAGTGTCGCCATGTAGCTGCGCAGGATGAAGACCGCCAACGGCATCCCGAACGCCGTGTGGGCCAGCCACACCGCGAGGAAGGTGCCGTTGAGGTCGTAGCTCCCGAACAGGTTGAGCAGCGGCACGAACGCCACCTGCAGCGGGACGACCAGCAACCCGACGATCACCATGAACAGCACGTTGCGCCCCGGGAACCGCATGAACGTGAACGCGTACGCAGCGAACGCGGCGATCATGATCGGCAGCACCGTCGCGGGGACGGAGACGACGATCGAGTTCACGAAGGCGTTCGCCATCCCGCTCTCGAGGACCTGCGAGTAGCTGTCGAAGGTCCACTGGGAGAACGGGTCGGTGATGACCGTCCACCAGCCCGACGACTTCACATCGGCCTCGTCGCGGAACGACGAGATCAGCAGACCCAGCGTCGGGATGAACCAGAGGACGCACAGCAGGACGATGCCCACACGGACAGCGATGCTGCCGAGGGTGAAGCTCCTCATCAGCGGGCCTCCTGCTTCTTGAACTGGCGCATCTGGTAGACCATCACCGGGATCACCGCGATCATCAGGACCACGACCACCGCGGCCGCGCGACCGGCGTCACCGAACTCGAAGAGCTCGAGGACGAAGGTGTTGGCCAGCACCGAGGTGCCGGACCGGCCACCGGTCATCACGTAGACGATGTCGAAGACCTTCATCACCAGGATGAGGATGGTCACGAAGACCACGATCACCGTCGGCCAGATCTGCGGTACGACGACCTTGAAGAAGATCTGGATCTCGCTGGCCCCGTCGATGCGCGCCGCCTCCACGGTGTCCTCGGGGACGCTCTTGATCGCCGAGGAGAGCAGCACCATCGCGAACCCCGCCTGCAACCAGATCATGATGACGATCAGGAGCAGGTCGTTGAGGTTGTAGTCGGAGATGCGCAGCCAGGCGACCGGCTCGAACCCGAGACTGGTCGAGATCGCCGAGAGGAGACCGATCTGCTTGTCCCCCTGCGCGAACCTGGTCGCGTAGACGAAACCCCAGATCGTGCTCGCCCCGACGAAGCTGATCGCCATCGGCATGAAGATGACCGACTTCGCGACCCGCTCCGGGAACGCCTTGAGCTGATCGGCCAGCACCGCCACGAGCAGACCGACGATGACGCTGGCGGCCGGGACGATGAGGATCCAGAGCAGGTTGTTGACCAACGTGCCGATGAACTCGTCGTCCCGGAAGAGCGCCGTGTAGTTGTCGAACCCGACCCAGTTGATGCTGTTGTCATCGGCGAAGCTGTAGATCACCGTCATCAGGGCCGGGTAGACCAGGAAGACGGCGACCACCAGGATGGCCGGGCCGATGAAGACGTACGGCTTGACCCGCCGCTCCCACTTGCCCGGCAGCAGGCCCGAGAGGAAGTTGAGCAGCCAGAAGAGCGCAGCGGTGCCACCGACCCCGAGGACGATCGCGATCAGGCCGTTGAGGATCTTCAGATATGGGTCATCGCTCATCCTCGCCAGCTCTCCTCGATCGCGTCGGCCGCCTCCTGAGCGCTCTTCTCACCTCCGACGTAGGCGTTCATCTCGCTCCAGAACGTCCCGGCGCCCACCTGTGCGGGCATCAGGTCCGAACCGTCGAAGCGGAAGGTGTCGGCGTCCTGCAGCAGCGTCGCGATCTCACCGAACATCGGGTCGGCGTACTGCGAGTTGTCGAACTCGACGCTCGGCGAGAGCCAGCCACCGGACTTGGCCCACTCGGCACCGAAGTCGGGGGACGCGAAGAACTCCATCAGCTCGACCACGTCGGTGTCGTTGGTGAAGGCGGTCGCCATGTCACCGCCACCGAGGACCGGGTTGCCCTCGAAGCCGCCCTCCATGCTGCCCGGGAGCGCGAAGACGCCGACGTTGCCGGCCAGGTCCTGCTGGACGTCCTTCGGGAAGAAGGTGGTGATGAAGTTGGCCTGACGGTGCATCTGGCAGCCGGGCTTCGCGTCGAAGAGCGGCAGCGGGGAGTCGCCGAAGGGCTCGCTCAGCGTGCCGTCGGCCCCGCCGCGTACGTTCTTCGGCTTGTTGATGATGTCGCCCATGGTCTCGATCGCCTCGACGATCTTCGGGTCGTTGAAGGGGACCTCGTGGGAGACCCACTCGTCGTAGAACTCCGGGCCCTCCTGGCGCAGGACGATCTCCTCGACCCAGTCGGTGTAGACCCAGCCGGTGTCGGCACCGGCCTCGGCGCCGAGGCACCACGGGGTCTGGCCCTTGGAGATCATCTGGTCCTCGAGGCTTCGCAGCTCGTCCCAGGTCGTGGGCGTCTTGTAGCCGGACTGCTCGAAGTTCTTCGGGGTCCAGACCAGCGACTTCATCGAGACGCGGATCGGTACGCCGTAGGTCTTGTCGTCGATCTCGACCGAGTCCATCAGGCCAGGGATCATGGTGTCGTCGAGCGAGCCGACGTCGATGAGGTCGTCGAGCGGGAGCGTGTCACCCGACTCGGTCAGGTCACCGACGAGGCCGGGCTGTGGGAAGAGCGCGATGTCGGGCGCGTCGTTTCCGTTGACCTTGGTGCGGATCTCGGTGGTGAAGTCCGTGGAGGGGGTGTAGGTCACCTCGATCCCGGTCTCCTTGGTGAAGGTGTCGAGGGCCGCGTTGAGCCCCACGGCCTCGCCCTCGGGGATCGCGCCGAGGATCTGGATGCTGCCGTCTCCCTCTTCGGTGTCGCCGGCATCGTTGCTGCCGCCGCCACCGGGGACGCCGCAGCCGGTCACAGCGAGCAGACCTGCGACTACTGCTCCGATTTGCCACTTTCGCACGTGCATCTGATTGCACCCTCCATCGTCGTGTTGATCCACGGAGTCGTGCCACGCAGGCCGCGTCGGGTCCACGAGGCAGCGCCTCGTTATGTGATCTCCATAACATTAGTCGTTATGGTCCATCGATGTCCCGGGCAAATTGTCGAACACTCACCCGAGAACGCGCAGGACGATACCTGTCACGCACTCCGGCACCATGACGACCCGCCATCCCGGTGTGGCTCCGGCAGCCGGGTTAGGCCAGAATCAGCGCCCAAATGAACTATCCGCATCCTCCCCATCAAGGCCCCGGCCAAGGGCCTCATCACCAGCCGCCTCGCGACCCGCTGGCCGTGGCCGGCCGGCTGGCCGCCGTCATCTGCTCGATCCTCTTCTGGCTGATCGGAGCGATCGCCGTGATCGCTGCCGTCATCGGCATCTTCCGGGCCTTCGGCGGCGACCTGGCCTGGCGTACGGTCGGGATCTGGGCCGTCGCCGGTATCGGCTGCTTCGCGTTCTCGTGGATCATCGCCGCGCTCGGCCGGATCGGGCTCGACGACGAGCCGATCGGCTCGTGGCGCGCCGCGCCGTTCGAGCTGGCGCGGATCCTCTACCGCAACCGCAACCGATGACAACAGGCCGTACGTCGCGCGTGTCCGCGCGGCGTACGGCCTGTCGTCGTGGGGTCTAGACGAGCGCCTTGTCGGTTTCTGCCGCAGGCGGGGCGGCGTGGTCGTCGACCATGGTCGTCTCGTCGAACGGGTCCTGACCGTCCAGGACGCGGTCGAGCTGGCTGTGGTCGATGGTCTTGGTCCAGTGGCCGACCAGGACGGTGGCGACCGAGTTGCCGGCGAAGTTGGTCAGCGCGCGGGCCTCGGACATGAACCGGTCGATGCCCACGATGAGCCCGACCCCGTCGACCATCTCCGGGCGGTGGGACTGCAGCCCGCCGGCCAGGGTCGCCAGGCCGGCGCCGGTGACACCGGCGGCACCCTTGGAGGCGATCATCATGAACAGCAGCAGGCCGATCTGCTCGCCGATGCTCAGCGGGTCGCCCATCGCGTCGGCGATGAAGATCGAGGCCATCGTCAGGTAGATCGCGGTGCCGTCGAGGTTGAACGAGTAGCCCGTGGGGACCACGACACCGACGGTCGCCTTCTCGACACCGGCGTGCTCCATCTTCGCGATCAGGCGCGGGAGGGCCGACTCGGACGAGCTGGTGGAGAGGATGAGCAGGAACTCGCGGGCGAGGTACTTGAGCAGCTTGAAGAGGTTGACGCCGGTCGCCAGCTTGAGGAGCACGCCCAGGATGCCGAAGACGAAGATCGCGCACGTGACGTAGAACGCGACCATGATGACGGCGAGGCTCTTCAGGGCGTCGATGCCGGTCTCCCCCACCACACCGGCGATGGCGCCGAAGGCACCGACCGGGGCGGCCCACATGATCATCGCGAGCACCCGGAAGATCAGGTTCTGGATCATGGTGATCGCCTTGAGGATCGGCTTGCCCGACTCACCCATCCGCTGCAGCGCGAAGCCGACCAGGAGCGCGACCAGCAGCGTCTGCAGCACCACGCCGGAGGTCAGCGCCGAGAAGAGCGAGGTCGGGATGATGCTGAGGAGGAAGTCCGTCGTGCTCGCGTGACCCTCCGAGGCAGCCTCCTGGCCCGCGCTGGACGCGTCCGAGCTCAGCTGGAGGCCGGTGCCCGGGTCGATGATGTTGCCGACGACCACGCCGATCGCCAGGGCGACCGTTGACATCACGATGAAGTAGGCCAGCGCCAGCCCACCGACCTTGCCGACCTTGGCCGCGTTGGCGACCGAGCCGACGCCGATGACCAGGGTGCAGAAGATGATCGGCTGGATCATCATCTTGATCAGGTTCACGAAGGCCGTGCCGATCGGCTTCAGCTCCACCGCGAACGACGGGGCGATCAACCCGACCAGAATGCCGAGGACCACCGCGGCGATCACCGCGATGTAGAGATAGTGTGTCCGGTCCTTCTTGGGTCTTGTCTCAGTCGTGGTCGTACTCATCGTTCCTCCTGGTCCGGTGTGTCCTGCCCTCCGGGGCAACTCGGGCAACTCTCCGGGAGAACGTGACGACCGTCACTGTTGTGTTCGTTGTGTTCGTGGCCACGATCACATCCACGCAACGGAGGTGGTCCAGAATGTTGTCGTGCCCCGTGTCCACCCGTTCCGCCCCCGCGTTCTCCGCGATCGGCCGGTGGCCCAGCAGGTGCTTCTCCTGCAGTTCGGCACGGTGCTGCTGCTCGTCGTCACCGGCATCCTGATGGCCTCCTACGACGCCCAGCGCGACTCCTACAGCCGCGCCACCCAGCGTGCGGTGGCCGTCGCCCAGACCGTCGCCGACTCCCCCACCGTCAGCACCGCGCTGCGTGGCGAGGACCCGACGGCGACCCTCCAGCCCTGGACCGAGCAGGTACGCCGCGACACCGACACCGACTTCGTTGTGGTGATGGCGCTGGACCGCACCCGCTACACCCACACCGATCCGCGTCAGATCGGCGGCAAGTTCGTCGGCGACCTCGGCGGCGCGCCGGACGGCGAGGTCTTCACCCAGCAGTACACCGGGACGCTCGGGCCATCGGTCCGCTCGGTGGTGCCGGTCGAGGACGGCGACGAGGTCGTCGCGCTCGTCTCCGTCGGCATCACGGTCAGCGACATCAACCGCGGTCTCCGGCGCGACGTCACGATCGTGCTGCTGTGCGGTGCGCTGGTGCTGGCCGTGGGGCTGACCGGTGCCTGGCTGCTGAGCAGGCGCCTGCACCGGCTGACCCATGGCATGGGCGAGCGTGAGCTGGCCCGGATGTACGAGTACTACTCCGCCGTCCTCCACTCGGTCCGCGAAGGTCTGCTCCTGCTCGACGGCGAGGGGCGCGTGCAGCTGGTCAACGACGAGGCGCGGCGCCTGCTGGCGCTGCCGGAGGACGTCATCGGCACCCGGATCGAGGACCTCGACCTGGCGCCCGGGCTGGTCGCCGCCGCGCGCGGCCGCACCGCCGAGTCCGACGACCTCTACCTCGCCGGCGAGCGGATCCTGGTGGTCTCCTCGGCACCCGCACTGTGGGACGGCCGCGAGGTCGGCGCCGTGGTGACGCTGCGCGACCACACCGAGCTGCGCTCGGTGACCGGCGAGCTCGAGGTCGTACGCCGCCTCACCGAGTCGCTCCGGTCGCAGAACCACGAGGCGGCCAACCGGCTCCACACCGTGGTCTCCCTCATCGAGATGGGCCGCGAGCAGGACGCGGTCGAGTTCGCCACCGAGGAGCTCCAGGTCGCCCAGCTCCTCACCGACCGGGTCGTCGGCGCGGTCGAGGATCCCGTCGTGGCCGCGCTCCTGCTCGGCAAGTCGGCCGAGGCGGCCGAGCAGGGCGTCGAGTTCCGTATCGTCGGCGAGGTGCCGTCGGGCACGGGCATCCCGCCCCGCGACCTGGTGACGGTGCTGGGCAACCTCGTCGACAACGCCTTCGATGCCGTCTCCGGCTTCGAGTCCCGCCAGGTCGAGGTCCACCTGACCGGTGACGAAGACACCCTCACGGTGCGCGTGGGCGACAGCGGACCCGGCTTGGACGACGCCGACTCGGCGCGCGTCCTCGACCGCGGCTGGACCACGAAGGCCGAGCCCGGCACCGGCCGCGGGCTGGGCCTCGCGCTGGTCGGGCAGATCGCCCGGCGTCATGGCGGCGAGGTCGCCATCGGCCGCTCGCACCTCGGCGGGGCCGAGTTCACCGTCACCCTCGGCACGGAGGTGGCCGGATGAACGTGCGTGTCCTGGTCGTCGAGGACGAGGCGCTCGCCGCCGAGGCCCACGCGGCGTACGTCGGGCGGGTCTCGGGCTTCGCCCTGGCCGGGATCGCGCGCTCGGCGCGCGAGGCGGTCCGCGCGCTCGACGCAGCCCGTGACGCCGGTGCTCCGGTCGACCTGATCCTGCTCGACATGAACCTGCCCGACGGGCACGGGCTCGGGCTGCTCAGCAGGCTCCGCGCCGCCGGGCACCTGTGCGACGTGATCGCGGTGACCGCGGCACGAGACACCAAGGTCGTGCGGCAGGCCGTCGTGCAGGGGGTCGTGCTCTACCTGCTCAAGCCGTTCACGTTCGCGACGTTCCGGGACAAGCTCGAGCAGTACGCCGACTATCGCGCCCGCTTGGACGCCGCCCCCGAGGAGGTCGTTCAGGACGAGGTCGACCAGCTGCTGGGGTCGCTGCGGCCCACCGGCAGCACACCGCTGCCCAAGGGCATGAGCGCGGAGACGCTGCGGGCGGTGACGGCCGCCCTGCGCGAGGCCGACCGCGACCTGTCCGCGAGCGAGGTCGCCGCGGTGGTCGGCGCGTCGCGAGTGACCGCACGGCGCTACCTCGAGCATCTCGCCGACAAGGGCCTGGCCGCGCGCGGGGTCCGCTACGGTCCCAGCGGCGGCCGGCCCGAGGTCGGCTACTCCTGGCTCTGAACCGGACGTGAGACCGGGAAAATGGTTCGCACCGGGGCCATCGCGCCGGGCAGAGTCGAGGCCCATGACCAGCAGCGACCTGTGGACCCGCGACGACGCCGAGCGCTACGACGACCCCGACGACTGGGTCAACTCACCCGAGGTGACCGGCCCGGTGGCCCGCTTCCTCGCCGACCTCGCCGACGGCGGCCCCGCGCTCGAGCTCGCCATCGGGACGGGCCGGATCGGCGTACCGCTGCGGGAGCTGGGGGTGCCGGTCACCGGCATCGAGCTGTCCCAGCCGATGGTCGACGTCCTACGGCGCAAGGTCACCGAGGAGGAGATCCCGGTCGTGGTCGGTGACATGGCCTCCGCCGAGGCGCCTGGGGTGGGGACGTATTCGTTGGTCTATCTGGTCTTCAATACGATCGGGAACCTGCGTACGCAGGAGGAGCAGGTCGCCTGCTTCGCCAATGCCGCTCGTCATCTGGCACCGGGCGGGCGCTTTCTGGTCGAGGTCGGCGTGCCCAGCCTGCGGCGGCTTCCTCCAGGCAGCCCGGCGATCCCGTTCGACGTCTCCGCAGCGCACCTCGGGTTCGACACCTACGATCTGGTCACCCAGCAGGCGATCTCGCACCACTACACCCGCGAGGCCGACGGCCGGTTCCGCTACGGGCCACACAACTTCCGGTTCGTGTGGCCCTCCGAGCTCGACCTGATGGCGAGGTTGGCCGGGATGACGCTGGATACGAGGTACGCCGGCTGGGACCGCTCCGAGTTCACCAGCGACTCCACGAGTCATGTGTCCGTCTGGCGCGTGCCCGCATAGCGCTGGACCCGCTACCGCGGATCGGAGAGACTGAAGACGGACGACGAATCCACCTATCCACATCGCCACCAGAAGGGAGGATGTGATGAGCATCGCCAGCCATTCTGGCGACCTCACCCGCGTGCCGATGTCGTGGGACGAGTATCTCGCCCTCGAGGACACCCCGGGTGAGTACTACGGAGGATCGCTCGTCACCTTGGCACCGCCAGGACGCAAACACCAGCGCATCATGTTCGAGCTCCAGACGCTGATCCGCCACCATCTCGCTCCGGGCACCGATGTGACCCAAGCATGGGGGTGGTCGCCGAACGACGTGCGAGAAGAGCTCATCCCCGACCTCATGGTCCATGTCCAGACCGACGAGGAACGCACGTTGACCAGCACACCGCACCTGGTTGTCGAGATCCTCTCGAGCAACCGTCGCGACGACCTCGTCGGCAAGCTCAACCGCTACGCCCAGTGGGGCGCCCCGGCGTACTGGATCGTCGACCCTCGTGACCACGTCATCCTGACCCATCGCCTCGAGGACGGCTACTTCGTGGAGACCGGCAGATACACGGACGGGCCGGCGACGCTGACCTACGGCGACGTCAAGGTCCCGGTCGACGTCGACGCTCTCCTCGGCTGATCGCGTCAATCGCCGCGCTGGAACTCCCAGGCGAGCTGAATCGCTGACTTCACAGCCTCTGCAGGGGCACGGTCGAGGTAGGCCTCGATCTTGTGATGGGCCTCCAGCCGGGGCGGGATGCCGAAGGCGTCCGGCCAGCGGTCGACCAACTCCTCGCGGCGCTCGACCGGGACCCGGACGAGCAGGGTGGTCGGGTCGACCAGCCTGGCGACCAGGCGGTCGTGGACATACCAGCCACGCGGCTTGTGGCGGCAGCCGTCCAGCGAGGAGAGGAAGGCGTCGACCTCGTCCGGAGTCATGCCTGTGGAGCGTACGCCGCCCGCCACCGCTCGGCAGCCACCTGCGCGGCCTCGCTGATCAGCGCGGTCAGCTCGGGCCGGTCCGGGACCGGGAACGAGGTGTAGGCGCTGCGGCCTCCCTCGACCGGGCGGCCGTACGCCTTGGCCGCGAGGCGCCCGTCGGGCAGGAGACGCACGTTGAGGGTGCTGAGCCGGAAGACCACGTCGCGGCGGGTGTCGGTCCACTGAAGGGCCTCGGGAACGGCGACATTGATCGCCAGGGCGCTGACCTCGACCTCATCACTCGTCACGGGCCGAGTCTAGGGCCGCCACAGCCCGATCTCCGCCGCGAAGCGGGTGGCGATGGACTCGATCACGCCACCGCCAGCGAGCAGCGCCTTGGTCTCGTCCGCGGACGCGCCCCCGCTGTCGCAGAGTGTCCGGAGCCTGGCCAGCTTCGGCGCCAGCGTTGGTTCGATCTCGCTCCAGCGGGCGGCGGCCGCGAAGCGGTCGGTGGTCCAGGTGCCGTCGTGGACGCTGACCAGGCCGGCGAGGGCGAGCAGGGACTTGCGTGCGATCCGGCGGGAGAGGTCGCTCGGGTCGTCGCGACCGAGGGCGGCGCGCCACCGGCGCAGGGCACGCTCGATGTCGCCGTTGAAGCCGCGGGCGGCACGAGCGTCTGCCGGGAATCCGGGCAGGGCCTCGCCGGGGTCGGGGCCGGCCAGATGGGCGCAGTAGTGGCGCAGGAAGACGCGGTTTCCGTACGCCTCATCGCCCTCCCCGGCGTAGTCGTCGGCGGACGCGGCGACGATCTCGACGCCGCGGCAGACCCGGTCGAAGGCCGCCGATGCCTCGGCGCCGAGCGCGGAGGCATCCGTCGCCGGGAGTCCGATCGTCAGCAGGTCGACGTCGGAGGTCGGCTCGGTGGCCGTGCCGTTGGCAACCGAGCCGTAGACGTGGACCGACACCTCGGGCGGGACCCGCCCGAGGACGTACGCCAAGACGGGCTCGTACGCGGCCGGCACCCGGTCACGGCGCGCTCCCGTGACGATCAGACCCTCGGGGGTCACGCCCTCGCGTGGGTCGGCCATCGCGGTCAGGTGAGGCGAAGCGCCATCTTCGACTCGGTGCGCGGGTCGCCCTCGGGGAAGGGCTGCGTCTCGCCGGTGAGCTCGAAGCCGAGGCGCTCGTAGAGGCGGCGCCCGGACTCGTTGCCGTCGACGACCCACAGGGTCAGCACGGAGGCGCCGTCACGACGCGCCCAGCCGGCGACGGCCAGGATGAGGCCCTCGGCGAGACCGTGACCACGCGCCTCGGGGGCGAGCCACATGTTGATCAGGTGGTGCTCGCCGTCGTGGATGATCCCGGCGGCGAGCCCGGAAGGCTTCTCGCCGAGCCAGGCGATGTAGGCGGCGCCGGACGCGGCCCAGAGCCGCCAGCGCTCGTCGGGCCAGGTCACCACCTCGTCGTAGGAGGCCCAGAACGCACGAGGAGTGTCCTGGAGAGCCGCGAGGCGCACCTTCTTCAGCGCCGGCCACTCGTCCTCGACGACGACACGCACCTCCGCCGTCGGGACCACCTTCTCAGGGGCCCCGACGCCGGGGATCGAGCTGGGTCGCTTCGGAGCAGGCACGAGCTCAGGCGAGGTCGAGACCGGGGTACAGCGGGAACTTCGCGAGCAGCTCCGCCGCGGCGGCCTTGGTGTTGTCGGCGACGGAGTCCTCGATGACGTAGGACGCCTTGGACGGGCCGCCGGCCTTCGTGGTGCCGGGGGTGGTCTTCGAGAGCACGTCGACGATGAGCTCGGCGACGCGGTCGAACTCGTCGGCACCGAAGCCGCGAGTGGTCAGCGCCGGGGTGCCGAGGCGGATGCCCGAGGTGTACCAGGCACCGTTGGGGTCGGCCGGGACCGAGTTGCGGTTGGTGACCACGCCGGAGTCGAGCAGCGCCGACTCGGCCTGCCGGCCGGTGAGGCCGAAGCTGGTCACGTCCAGCAGCACGAGGTGGTTGTCGGTGCCGCCGGTGACGAGCTTGGCGCCGCGCTTGAGGAAGCCCTCGGCGAGCGACTTGGCGTTGTCGGCGACCTCCTGGGCGTAGATCTGGAAGCTCTCCTGCTTCGCCTCGGCGAACGCGACGGCCTTCGCGGCCATGACGTGCGAGAGCGGGCCGCCGAGGACCATCGGGCAGCCGCGGTCGACGCTCGGGGCGTACTCCTCGGTGGCCAGGATGAAGCCGCCGCGCGGGCCGCGCAGGGACTTGTGCGAGGTCGAGGTGACGACGTGGGCGTAGGGAACCGGGTTCTCCTCGCCCTGGAACACCTTGCCGGCGACGAGACCGGCGAAGTGGGCCATGTCGACCATCAGGGTGGCGCCGACCTCGTCGGCGATCTCGCGCATCTTGGCGAAGTTCACCCGGCGCGGGTAGGCGGAGTAGCCGGCCACGATGATCAGCGGCTGGAACTCCTTGGCCTTGGCGCGCAGCGAGTCGTAGTCGAGCAGCCCGGTCTCCGGGTCGGTGCCGTACTGGTTCTGGTGGAACATCTTGCCGGAGATGTTCGGGCGGAAGCCGTGGGTGAGGTGGCCGCCGGCGTCCAGCGACATGCCCAGCAGGCGCTGGTTGCCGAGCTCGCCACGCAGCGTCTCCCAGTCGGCCTCGGAGAGCTCGTTCATGTTCTTGACGGCCATCTTCTCCAGCCACGGGCCCTCGACCCGGTGGGCGAGGATGGCCCAGTATGCCGTCAGGTTGGCGTCGATGCCGGAGTGCGGCTGCACGTAGGCGTACTCCGCACCGAAGAGCTCCTTGGCGTGCTCGGCGGCGATCTGCTCGACGGTGTCGACGTTCTGGCAGCCGGCGTAGAAGCGGTGACCGACGGTGCCCTCGGCGTACTTGTCGGAGAACCAGGTGCCCATCGTCATCAGCGTGGCGGGGCTCGCGTAGTTCTCGCTCGCGATCAGCTTGAGGCTGGCGCGCTGGTCAGCGAGCTCCTGCTTGGTCGCCTCGGCGATGCGGGGCTCCACGGAGGCGATGACCTCGAGGGCTTGGTTGTAGGCAGAACTCGTCAAGGCGGACAGATCGCTCATAGGTCACAGCGTAGTCAGCCGCGCGGACGAGAGCAGCATCGTGGTCGCCCGGTGCGTTGCGTACGTCCTCTATCACCGCCCACGGGAATGACCGACTGCTCAGCCTGGTTAAGAGACCGTGACCAGATGGTGACCTCGGCCACACCGCCCGCGTGAACGAGCGGGAACGTCCCACATAACGGACCGATGTCTCATATATCGGGATTCCAGATTGCGTGAGGGCCGTCCGCTACCTGAGACTCCTTGACATGGTCACTGCTGCAACACATGCGCACCTCGTGGTTCGACGCCACGTGGACTATTGCCGCATCCGCAGCTCGATCTGTTGGCGCCACTGACGCCCAGCGCTCCGCATCCCCCGCGTCGAGCCGCTGGCCCGCCGCCCGACAGACATCCCGGGCGCCCGCCGCGAGCACGTCCCTGCTCCGCCGTGCGTCCACGACCGACGCAAAGGTTTCTCTGACATGAGCGACAACCGGTTTCAGGCCAAGCGCGCCACCCGAACCGAGATCCCCCGGCCCAAGAAGGGCGAGGGCCAGTGGGCCCTCGGCTACACCGAGCCGCTGAACAAGAACGAGGAGTCGAAGAAGAACGACGACCCGCTCAACGTTCGCGACCGGATCCTCTACACCTACTCCAAGCGCGGGTTCGACTCGATCGACCCGGCCGACATGCGCGGCCGCTTCCGCTGGTTCGGTCTCTACACCCAGCGCAAGCCCGGGATCGACGGCGGCAAGACCGCCATCCTCGAGGAAGAGGAGCTCGACGACCGCTACTTCATGATGCGCGTCCGCTCCGACGGCAAGCTCCTCTCCCCCGCCGCGGTGCGCACCCTGGGTCAGATCGGCGTCGACTTCGCGCGGGACACCGCCGACATCACCGACCGCGAGAACATCCAGTACCACTGGATCGAGATCGAGAACGTCCCGGAGATCTGGTCGCGCCTCGAGGAGGTCGGGCTGCACTCGACCGAGGCCTGCGGTGACTCGCCGCGTCCGTTCCTCGGCTCGCCGGTCGCCGGCGTCGCAGCCGACGAGATCATCGACGGCACCTCGGCGCTGCGCGAGATCGAGTCCCGCTACCTGGGCGACCCGGCCTTCTCGAACTTCCCGCGCAAGTTCAAGACCGCTCTGACCGGCCACCCCTCGCACGACGTGGCGCCCGAGATCAACGACATCGCGTTCGTCGGCACCGTCCACCCCGAGCACGGCCCCGGCTTCGACGTCTGGGTCGGCGGCGGTCTCTCCACCAACCCGCGCCTGGCCGAGAAGCTCGGCGTGTGGGTGCCGATCGACGAGGTCGCCGACGTGTGGGCCGGCGTCGCGGGCATCTTCCGCGACTACGGCTACCGCCGGCTCCGTTCGCGCGCCCGGCTGAAGTTCCTGGTCGCCGACTGGGGCAAGGAGAAGTTCCGCGAGGTCCTCGAGAACGAGTACCTCGACCGTCAGCTCGTCTCCAACCCCTCCCCCGAGTCGCCCCTCGGCCACCGCGACCACGTCGGCATCCACGACCAGAAGGACGGCAAGAAGTACGTCGGCCTGGCACCGATCGCCGGTCGCATCTCCGGCACCCACCTGGTCGAGCTCGCCGGCGTCATGGAGAAGTTCGCCGTCGAGGGCGCTCGGCTCACGCCGTACCAGAAGATCGTGCTCATCGGTGTCGACCCTGAGGTCGTCGAGGACCTGGTCACCGACCTGGACGCGATCGGCTTCTCGGCCCGGCCTTCCAACTGGCGCCAGAACACGATGGCCTGCACCGGGATCGAGTTCTGCAAGCTCGCGATCGTGGACACCAAGGACCGAGCGCGTGACCTGATCGCCTCTCTCGAGTCGCGGTTCCCGGAGCTCGACGCCTCGATCACCGTCAACGTCAACGGCTGCCCCAACGCCTGCGCGCGGACCCAGGTCGCCGACATCGGGCTCAAGGGCCAGCTGGTCCTCGACGACGAGGGCAACCAGGTCGAGGGCTTCCAGGTGCACCTGGGCGGCGCGACCGGGCTGACCGCCAACTTCGGCCGCAAGCTGCGCGCGCACAAGGTCACCTCGGCCGGGCTCGACGACTACATCTCCGCGCTGGTCGTCAACTACCTGGCCGACCGCGAGGAGGCCGAGACCTTCTCGGCCTGGACTCTGCGGGCCGACGAGGTGCTTCTGCGCGGCGAGAAGGCCTTGAGCGAGGTGCCCGCATGAGCGAGCGCGCAAGCACCCCGTTCCACTGCCCGTTCTGTGGCGAGACCGACCTGTGGCCGCACGAGGCCACGCACGGGTCCTGGGAATGCCGCGCCTGCCTGCGCGCCTTCCAGCTGAAGTCACTTGGACAGATCTCTCGGGCAACCACGAAGGAGGCGCACAGATGAGCGTCAGCACAGCAGCCGCAAGGGCCAACCGCGCGGTGGACACCGAGGGACGTACGCCCGAGGAGCTGCGCGAGATCGTCTCCCACTGGGGAGCCGAGCTCGAGCTCGCCCCGGCCGAGACGATCATCGAGTGGGCCGCCGCCACCTTCGGCGAGCGATTCGCGATCACATCCTCCATGGGTGACGCGGTCCTGGCTCATCTCGCCTCGAAGGTCGTGCCCGGGATCGACGTGGTCTTCCTCGACACCGGCTACCACTTCATCGAGACGATCGGCACCCGTGACGCCGTCGAGGCGACGATGCCGGTCAACCTCCTCACGATCACGCCCGTGCAGAGCGTGGCGGAGCAGGACGCCGAATACGGCAAGGACCTCTACCGGACCGACCCCGACCTGTGCTGCGCACTGCGCAAGGTCAAGCCCCTGGCCGACTCGCTCGCCTCCTACGACGCCTGGGCCACCGGCCTGCGCCGCGCGGAGACGAAGAACCGGGTCATCGCCCCGGTCATCGGCTGGGACGCCAAGCGCCAGAAGGTCAAGGTCTCGCCGATGGCGCGATGGTCCGACGAGCAGGTCGAGCGATATATCGAGGACAACGGAGTGCTCGTGAACCCGCTCGTCTATGACGGCTATCCCTCGATCGGCTGCGCGCCGTGCACCCGCCGGGTAGCCCCCGGCGAGGACCCGCGCAGCGGGCGATGGGCCGGCACCGGCAAGACCGAGTGCGGCATCCACGCCTGATCCGCTCCATCACAGACTTTCCGACTTTTCCCCGCAACACCCGAAGGATGAAGACAATGGCAGCTCCTGCACTGGTAGCCCTGGCTCACGGCAGCCGCGATCCGCAGTCGGCCGCGACCATCAACGCCCTCGTTGCCGAGGTACGCGCCCTGCGCCCCGACCTCCGTATCGAAGCCGCCTTCCTCGACCACTCCCGGCCGCGTTTCCAGGCCGTCATCGACAAGCTGGTCAAGGCCGGCCACGACGAGATCGTCGTCGTGCCCCTGCTCCTGACCGAGGCGTTCCACGCCCGCGTCGACGTACCCTCGGTCATCGCCGAGGCCACCGCGCGCCACTCCGGCCTGCGCATCCACACC
The DNA here is from genome assembly GCF_054031495.1 of Nocardioides sp. YJ-D4. Classification (NCBI taxonomy): domain Bacteria; kingdom Bacillati; phylum Actinomycetota; class Actinomycetes; order Propionibacteriales; family Nocardioidaceae; genus Nocardioides; species Nocardioides sp. YJ-D4. The sequence continues at coordinate 5,483,253 of NZ_CM132932.1, read as the reverse complement.
AGCGAGATCCTCGGCCTCGAGAGCGTCTTCCTGCAGGTGCTCGACGAGCGCCTGCGGGCGTCGCTCAAGGCCGCGCGGGTGCGCGAGCTCGACGCGCTCGTCCTGGCCGCCGCCGGCTCCTCGGACTCGCTGGCCAACCAGTCGGTGGCCCGCCTGGCCCGAATCTGGGGCGCCCACCACAAGCTGCCGGTCGTGGCTGCGTACGCCTCGGCTGCTCCGCCGGCCACCGGCGAGGCCGTCCGTGCCTTCCGGGCCGAGGGCCGCCGCCACATCGCCGTCGGCATGCTCTTCCTGGCTCCCGGGCAGCTGCCCGACCGCGCCAAGGAGCTCGCTCTCGAGGCCGGCGCCGTCGCGGTCAGCGACCCGATGGGCGCCCACCCCGAGGTGGCACGCACCATCCTGGCCCGCTACGCCGTCGGTGCCGTCGAGCTCGTCCCGGTCTGATCCTGGCGAATAGGTAGTTGTGGGCGGCGAAACTGTGGTTTCGTCGCCCACAACTGCATTCTCGGCGGGGTTTCAGGCGATCTGGTGGGCGAAGATGCGGTCCAGCTCGGCGTCGGCGTCGGCGGTCACGCCGCCGTGGACCGGACCGGGCTGGAGGACCGTGCTCTTCGGGGCCTTGAGGAGGCCGAAGCGGGCGGACTCGTTGTCGGAGAGCGCCCGCAGACCGTACGCCGTGGCGCGGACGCCCGCGCCGAAGCCGGCGTGGGCGGCGCCGGCGCAGATCAGGTCCACCGACTCCAGGGCCGCCCGGACGAGGGACAGGTCGAGGCCCGGGTCGACGGCGGCCAGGCGCTGCTCGTCGAGCGTCCACCGGGCGGCGAGGAACTTCTGCTCGGGGCAGTGGAGGACGACGCCGACGTTGAGGAACTCCTCGCGCTCGGGGCGAGGTACGCAGCGGAGCACGACGTACTGGTAGGCGTCCATCACGCCTCCTGGGCGGGCTCGGCCGCGGGCAGCCACGGGCGCTCGCCGTCGAGGCGCGCCCGCAAGAACGCGACGTAGCGCTCACGCAGCGACTCCGGGGTGTCGTAGCCGGGGACCGGCTCGAGCCACTCGTCGGGTACGTCGGCGAGCACCTTCTCCAGCACCGCGTCGTCGAGCCGCGCGGCGAGGTCGTCGTTCTGGGCGAGCGCCTCGGCGGCGTAGGCCCGCAGGATGTGCTCGGAGGTGTCATAGGGTTGCGCGGCGTAGCGCGCCGGGTCGCCGCCTCCCCCGGGCCAGACATGGTGGAAGTAGAGCGAGGCCCCGTGGTCGATCACGTAGAGCGCGTCGTTCCACAGCAGCATGTTGGGGTTGCGCCAGGAGCGGTCGACGTTGGCGATCAGCGCGTCCAGCCACAGGATCCGCCCGGCCAGCGACGGGTCCGGCGAGTAGGCGGCGTCATAGCCGAACGCACCCGCCAGGAAGTCGATGCCGAGGTTGAGCCCGGCGCTCACGTTGAGGAGGTCCTGGACCTCCTCGTCGGCCTCGTAGCGGGCGATCTCGGGGTCCAGGTCGAGCACGACCTGGTCGGGCGTGGGGATGTCGAGCGCCCGGCACAGACCGGTGACGATCACCTCCGCGACCAGCACCCGCAGCCCCTGCCCGGCGCCGCGGAACTTGCAGACATAGGTGCCGAGGTCATCGGCCTCCACGATCCCGGGCAGGCTGCCGCCCTCCCGGAGCGGGGTGACATACCGAGTCACCCGCACCGTCTCCAGACTCACGAGATGCTGTCCTCTTCCAGTCGTCTCTTCTCCTCGGCGATGTCGAAGCGGGGCACGGGCCAGTCCAGATCGAGCCGGTCCAGTGTCTCCAGGAGCAGCTCGCCGATGGCCAGGTTGCGATACCACTTCTTGTCGCTCGGCACGAGGTACCACGGAGCGTACTCGGTGTTGGTGCGCTCGAGCGCAATCTCGTACGCCTCCCGGTAGCTGTCCCACAGCTGGCGCTCGTCGACGTCACCGGGGTTGTACTTCCAGTGCTTGGTCGGGTCCTCGAGCCGGGCCAGGAGCCGCTTCTTCTGCTCCTTGGGCGAGATGTGCAGCATGCACTTGAGGATGACGGTGCCGTCGTCGGCCAGCCGCTTCTCGAAGTCGTTGATCGCGCCGTAGCGCCGCTCGATCTCCTCTGGTGCGGCGAGCTCGCGGACGCGCCCGATCAGCACGTCCTCGTACTGGGAGCGGTCGAAGACACCGAGGTAGCCGGGCTCCGGCACCGCCTTCTCGATGCGCCACAGGAAGTCCTGGGCCCGCTCCTCGTCGGTCGGCGCCTTGAAGCTGGTGATCTTCACGCCGACGGGGTCGACCAGCCCGACGGTGTGCTTGAGCACGCCGCCCTTCCCGGAGGTGTCCATCCCCTGCAGGATGAGCAGCACCCGCCTGGGGTCGTCGCTCTCCCTGGAGGCGAACAGCTTGGTCTGCAGCTCGAGCAGCATCGGCCCGAGCTCGGCGAGCACCTGCTTGCCGGTCTCCTTGTCGACGTCGACGCCGGGTGCGGAGTTGGTGTCGTACTTCCGCAGGTCCACCGGTCCGGCCGGCAGCCGCAGATCGTCAAGAAGGCTCATGACTAGACGATAGGCGCCTCAGCCGAGAACGCGCCGCAGATCCAGCGAGCAGCCGACCATCGTGGTCGTCGAGCCGTCGGGCTGAGGCTCGTCGAACCAGGTGCCCTGTTCGAAGCCGACCTTGGCGAGCATCCGCAGCGAGGCGGCGTTGCGGTGGTCGGGGGCCGCGAAGCAGGCCGTCGCGCCCGGATAGCGGCGCTGGATCGAGGTGAGCCAGACCCAGGCCATCCGCGGCCCGATACCACGGCCCACGAAGGCCGGCTCCCCGATCGCGTAGTCGAAGCCGATCGCGTCCGGGTCGGGGGTGAGCAACGCGTAGTCGGGCTGCGCGCTTCGCGCGCTTACTCCCTCGTTCGGCGCGAACGGACGAGCAAGCTCGCCGATCGGCCTCACTCCGGTCGTCTCGTCGCTGATCCGGTAGTCCTGGCAGAAGCCGATCGAGCGCCCGTTGACCTCGATCACCCAGAACGTCACCGGCGTCTTGCCGTCGATGTCGGGCCCGTAGTTGTCAGCCACCCAGTCGGGAGTGGGGTCGCCGTCCACGCCGTACCACCGGTGCACGTGCTCCGCGTTGAGCCAGCGGACCAGGTGGGGCAGGTCGCCGCGGGTCATCGGCCGCAGCGCCACCACCGGCATCGGGTCGGAGGAGAACTCCTTCACCTCACCGGAGAGATCCACGGCGTACGCAGGCCGCCCGGCGATCCTCGTCGCCGCCGCTGCCCAGCTCTCCCCTGGGCGCGTCACGCCACCGAGACGGTGTGTCCCGGTGTGGACCGCAACCGGCGTGAACATGCACCCAGGTTAGCCGTGAGGGGTCAGTGGGCCTGACCGCCGCGGCGGTCGACGAGCGGCGGCTGGGAGGACCACGGGAAGTCGATCCAGCGGTCGGTCTTCTTGTAGACGTAGTCGGCGTTGATCACCGTCCACGGCTTCTCGAAGATCACCGCGGTGCGAGCCTCGGCCACGTGGCCCTCGCAGAAGTCGTGGACGATCTCCAGAGTCTTGCCGGTGTCGGCGACGTCGTCGGCGATGAGCACCTTCATCCCGGTCAGGTCGACGGCCGCGGGGGTCGGCGGGAGCATGATCGGGACGTCGAGACGCTCGTTGACGCCGGTGTAGAACTCCACATTGATCGCGGACAGGTTCTTCACGTCGAGGGCGTAGCCCAGGCCCATCCCGAGGGCCAGGCCGCCTCGGGCGATGGAGAGCACGATGTCGGGCTCGTAGCCGCTGTCGACGACCTTCTGGGCGATGTCGCGCACTGCGGTGCCGAAGAGGTCGTAGGTCAGGATCTCGCGCTCTTGCTGCTCACTCACAGGTCGGATTCTGACACGAGACCGTCGGCGCCATCGTCATCGGCCAGAGCGAGCTCCTCGCGAACGATGCTGTAGGCCACACCGGCGCCGTATCCCTTGCGGGCGAGCATCCCGACCAGACGCCGGGTCTTGGTCTGGTCGTCGAAGCGCTCCATGGAGCGCAGCTTGCGCCGGACCATCCGCCGGCCGGCCTCACGCTCGTCGTCGGGGTCGATCTCGTCGAGCGCGTCGCGGGCCACGTCGTCGTCGATGCCCTTGCGGCGCAGTTCCTGAGCCAGGGCTCGTCGCGCCAGGCCCTTTCCGGGCTGCCGGCTGGCGATCCATGCCTTGGCGAAGGCCTCGTCGTCGATCAGGCCGACCTCTTCGAAGCGGTCCAGCAGCCGTGTCGCCAGGGCTGCGGGGACCTCCTTCTTCTCCAGCTTGTCGGCGAGCTCCTTGCGGCTGCGCGCCTGGCCGGTCAGGGCGTCGAGGAGGATCTTGCGGGCGATCGCCTCGTGGTCGGGCTCGGGGTCGTTCTTCGGGTCGGCCGGGTCTGCGGGGCGGCTCTGTCGTCGACGCGACCGTGTTGGTTTCGACACGGATTCGCTCGTGCCTCGCGAATCCGGCTCAACCAACGGGGTTTTGCCGGCCCAGGCTTCTACGCCGAGCGAGACGTCGCCCAGCCAGTCGGGCGCGGGCCGTTCGTCCACCCAGGGATCCTGGGTGGACGAACGGTCAGGCCTTGACGAAGCCACGGGTCAGCCGGTGCCTGTGGACCTAGAAGTCCTCGACGCCGGCGGGCTCGGCTACGGGCGCCTCGCCGTCGGCCGGGGCGTCGACCGTCGGCACGACCCCGAGCTTCTCCAGGATCCGCTTCTCCAGCTCGTTGGCCAGGTCGGGGTTGTCCTTGAGGAAGTTGCGGGAGTTCTCCTTGCCCTGACCGAGCTGGTCGCCCTCGTAGGTGTACCAAGCGCCGGCCTTGCGGACCAGGCCCGCCTCGACACCGACGTCGATCAGGCCGCCCTCGCGGGAGATGCCCTTCCCGTACATGATGTCGAACTCCGCCTGCTTGAACGGCGGGGCGACCTTGTTCTTCACGACCTTGACGCGGGTGCGGTTGCCGACCATGTCGGTGCCGTCCTTGAGCGTCTCGATCCGGCGCACGTCGAGTCGCACCGAGGAGTAGAACTTCAGCGCGCGACCACCGGTCGTGGTCTCGGGCGAGCCGAACATCACGCCGATCTTCTCGCGCAGCTGGTTGATGAAGATCGCGGTCGTGCCGGAGTTGTTGAGCGCACCGGTCATCTTTCGCAGCGCCTGGCTCATCAGTCGAGCCTGCAGACCGACGTGGCTGTCGCCCATCTCGCCCTCGATCTCGGCCCGCGGCACCAGCGCCGCGACGGAGTCGATGACGATCAGGTCGAGCGCACCCGAGCGGATCAGCATGTCGGCGATCTCCAGGGCCTGCTCACCCGAGTCGGGCTGGGAGACCAGCAGGGCGTCGGTGTCGACGCCGAGGTTCTTCGCGTATTCCGGGTCGAGCGCGTGCTCGGCGTCGATGAAGGCCACGATGCCGCCGGCGCGCTGCGCGCTGGCGACCGAGTGGAGGGCCACCGTCGTCTTACCCGAGGATTCCGGACCGTAGATCTCCACGACCCGCCCGCGGGGCAGACCGCCCAGACCCAGCGCCACGTCGAGCGCGATCGAGCCGGTCGGGATCACTTCCAGCGGAGCCCGGGTCTCATCGCCCAGCCGCATGACCGAGCCCTTGCCGAACTGCCTCTCGATGTTGGCGAGAGCGGCGTCCAATGCCTTCTCGCGATCACCTGCCGCCATGTTCTTTCCTTCCTGAGGGGCAGACTTCTTCCCCTTGCCTGCCGCTTGTCCACGTGTCTTCGTCGTCATCAAGGCAGACGCTAGACGGGACCACCGACAGTTTTGAACGGGACCCTCTGGCACGGTGTTTCACGACCCGGTTTTTGCCTGGGCGATAGCACGAACCACGCTCCACCTACTACCACACACTAGCCCGAACAAGCGTTCGATGTGAACACCTGTTCGGGCGTGTCGGGGTCGTCGAATCCTCAGTGGCCCTGCATCTCGACCTGCTCGGCGGGGGCCGAGCCGCCACCCATCTCGTCGGCGACGGCGACCGACAGGCCGCCGAGCATGAAGGCGATGATCACCGCAGCCAGGGCACCGCTCGAGAAGGACGGGATGAAGCGGCGTACGCCTTCCTGGACCGGCTCCGCGCCGTGGTACTGGTGGGTGAGCGCATGCCCCTTGCCCCGCTGGAGCAGGTATCGGTTGACCGGGAACGCCGCCACGAAGGCCACCGAGAGGGCGATCATCATCCCGATCCAGAACACGACGTTGACCAGGCCGGCCTCCATCGCCCCGGGGATCAGCGCCATCACCAGGTTGTCGACCAGCTCCATCGTGGCGATCGAGAGGGTGTCGGCGGCCAGCACCACGCTGAGCGCCGCACCGACGGCCAGGCCCGACTTGAGGAGCGGCAGGGTCGAGAGGGCGTAGCCGAAGGCGAACGCGAGCGTGACGGCCAGGGCGATCGTCCATCCGGTGCTGAGCCCGATGGCGGTGCCGATCATGAGTCCGGCGATCTCGCCGATCGCACATCCGGTGAGGCAGTGCAGCGTGGCGCTGGCCGCCATCGCGTTCACCCCGCCCCCGTGCGCGCCGTGCGCGCCGTGCGCGCCGTGCGCGTCATGCGCCGAGTGCTCGCCGCCATGACCCTCATGGCCCTCGTGCATCGAGTGCTGATGCCCGCCGTGGTCGTGTCCGGCGTGCAGATGCTCGTCATGCGACGTCATGTCGCTCCCTTGGTCGTTCGGTCCGTTGTACCTACCCGACATTCATACCCCATGGGGGTATGCACTCGCAAGCGACATCCGGTCGGAGACCTCACTTTGTCCAACCACGAAGGACTCCTTAGGGTGTGCTGTGTGTGGACGGCAGCGCGACGACGACAGCGGCGGACCCGTGCGGTCGCCCGCGCCGGCCTGCTGGCAGCGGTCGTGGTCACGGTCGCCGGTCTGCTGGCCATGCATGCGCTGAGCCTCCATGGCACCGACTCCGACGGTGAGCACGGCGCGCTGAGCCTGCCCGCCGCCCATGTCGAGCACACGCACGCTCTCGAGCACACCGGCCACGGAGCGGCCGACGACGCCGGTCACCCGGGCGGCGACGGGCACACGGCGATGATGCTGTGCGCGGCCTTCCTGCTCGCCGCCGGCGTGCTGCTGCTGAGCGGGCTGTGGCGGCGTACTCCTGCCTGGTGGTTCTCGCGGGTCCGCGACTGGTCCCGGACCAGCGGATTCGCGCCCTTGCTCACCTGTCCCGCGACCGGTCCGCCCTCCGTATGGGCCTACTCCGTCATCAGGTGCTGAGCGGCCTGACCCCACCCGCGACCCGGCCATGCCGAGGGCCGCAGGTGGGTCAGCGATGCCCGTGATCAGCACTTGACAAGGAGAAACAACAGATGCGTACGCAACGACCCCTCTTCCGCGCGACCTGGGCGGCGGCCGGCCTGGCCGTGCTGCTCACCCTGTCGGCCTGCGGCGGCAACGACGAGGCCGACGCGCCTCAGAAGCTCTCGGAGACCGAGCACAACAAGGCCGATGTCACCTTCGCGACCGACATGATCCAGCACCACGCCCAGGCCCTGTCGATGGTCGACCTGACCATGGACCGCAACCTCGAGCCCGAGGTCCAGGAGCTGGCCGACTCGATCCGGGCGGCCCAGAGTCCCGAGATCGAGACCATGTCCGGCTGGCTCCAGGAGTGGGGCGAGGAGGTGCCGTCGACGATGCGTGACCACGTCAACGGCGGCCATGAGGGCCACGGCGACGGCGAGGACAGCAGCATGTCCGACTCCATGGAGGCCATGGACGACGACATGCCCGGGATGATGTCGGCCGAGGACATGGATGCCCTCGAGAACGCCTCCGACGCCGAGTTCAGCGAGATGTGGCTGACGATGATGATCGAGCACCACGAAGGCGCGATCGAGATGTCCGAGACCGAGCAGGACGAGGGCCGGTTCAAGCCGGCCGTCGACCTGGCCGGGACGATCGTCGAGTCACAGACCGCCGAGATCGACACCATGGAGAAGCTCCTCGGCTGAGGACGCCGTGGTGGGCAGGGCCGCCGCCCAGCGGCCCTGCCCACCACGCAGGCCCGTCAGGCCGCCTTACGGGCCACGTACGCAGCCCCGAACAGCACCGTGACCAGCAGGATCGTGCCGAGCGCCAGCGCCGGATATCCGGCCAGGTCGACGACCACGCCCGACACCGCCCCGGCGGCGGCAGCGGCGACGCCCATGATCAGGTCGGCGGTGCCCTGGACGTCGGCGCGCACCTCGAGCGGGGTGTGGTCCGCGACCGAGGTGGCCGCGGCGATCGTGGCCAGCGACCAGCCGAGGCCGAGCAGGAAGAGCCCGACGAAGATCCGCGCAGAGCTGCCCTCAGGCGCCGCGGCGCACAGGACCAGGGCCACCAGGAGCACCCCGCCGCCGAGCGCCATCACATCGGCCCGGCCGACGCGGTCGGCGAGCCAGCCGGCGACCGGCGCGAAGGCGAACATGCCCAGTACGTGCCCGCTGATCACCAGTCCGATGATCTCCAGTCCGGCGCCGCCGTGCTCCATGTGGAGCGGGGTCATCACCATCACCGCGACCATCGTGGCGTGGGCCGCGGCCTGCCCGACGACCGCCGCCGCCAGCGCGGGCCGCTCCCGGATGACAGCGATCGCCCGGCGCCAGCTCGTGCCCTTCGCCTTCTCGGTGACCGGGACGCCCTCCCGGGCGACCAGCAGCGGGTCAGGTCGCAGGAAGACCCCGACCACCAGCGCGGCGGCCAGCATCCCCATCGACCCGATCGCGAACGGTCCGGTCAGGGCCGGGATCCCGACGGCCTCGGAGAAGATCTCGGCGACGCCGGTCAAGTTGGGGCCGATCACCGCCCCGAACGTCGTAGCCCAGACCACGACCGACAGCGCCCGCGCACGGCTCCGGGCAGGCGCGAGGTCGGTGGCCGCGTACCGCGCTCCGTTGTTGGCTGCGGTGGTCGCGCCCAGCAGCACGGCGCCGACCAGCAGCAGCGTCATCGATCCGACCACGCCGGCCAGCACCGCCAGCAGCCCACCGGCCGCCCCGAGCAGGTAACCCGCCACCAGCCCGAACCGGCGCCCGCGCACGTCCATCACCCGCCCCAGGACGTACGCAGCGACGGCCGCGCCGAGCACCTGGGTCGTCTGCGAGAGACCTGCCATCGACTCCGAGCCGGACAGGTCGCGCGCCAGCAGGGAGGCGGTCGCGATGCCGATCGTGATGCCCATCGCCCCGACCGCCTGGGTGGCGACCAGGGTGAGGATGGTGCGCTTCTGGACCGCGGCCACCGAGGCCGGTGCGGCCAGCGTCACCGCTCACGCGCCGGCAGCTCCAGGGCCTTCCAGACCGCGGCCCAGACCTCCTTGGGCGGGACGCCGTCGTCGAGGGCCTCCTGGGCGGTGCGCCCGCCGAGGTCGCCCATGACGAACTGGCGGGCCCACGCTCGCGCGTAGCCCGCGCCGAGCGCCTCGTCCATCCGGGACCAGAACTCCGTGTGTCTCATCGCCCCGAATGCTACTCAGGCGCGCCGACGGGCGAGGACGTCGAGCCAGACGTCGCCGAGGCGTCCGTCGGCGTGCCCGACCTCGAGCACCTCCCAGCCGGCCTCGTCCAGCGCCGCCCGGAGCGCGGGCTCGCGCCAGTAGACGAAGAGGCGGGGAGCCTCGATGTGACCGCGGTTGGTCCACTCCTCGCCGTCGCCCTCCTTCATCGACACGTGCAGCGCACCGCCGGGGCGGGTCACCTCGGCGAGCCGGGCGAGCACCGTCCCGAAGTCGTCGCGGGCCACGTGCAGCAGCGTCGCCGAGGCCCAGACCGCGGCATAGGGGACGTCGGGGTGGACCGGGTCGCGCAGGTCGTCGGTCAGCGGGTCCAGGCAGGCAGCGGCGTACCCCTGCTTGCGCAGGTGCGCCACGAACCCCTCGCTGATGTCGGTGCGCCGCACCCGCACTCCCCCGGCCTCGAGCGCCTTCGCGTCGTGGCCGGGTCCGGTGCCGATCTCGAGCACGTGGTCGCCGGGCTCGAGCACGGCCAGGAACCTGTCCAGTACCGAACGGTTCTCCTCGGCGAACGAGCTGCCCTGGACGTACGTCGCGACGCTGGCGTCGTAGGCGGCGACGGTTGCCTGCTTGGCGGCCGCGCGTACGTCCCACAGGTGGTGGACGACGTCGTGGAGGTGGTAGCGGCCCAGCGACTCGACGCTGAACACGTCGCCGTTGGACCGGGTCCCGCGCCGGCCCCAGGCGTCCGGCGGGACCTTCTCGTAGATGGTGGCGATCTCGTCGGCGGCGTCCATCAGCTGCTCGGCGACGACCGCCGGGTCCTGGCCGGCGTAGTCGCCCTCGAGGGCGGCCTCGTCCTGGTCCCAGTTGGCGAACCGCGGCTCGTCCTCGGTCAGCATCTGCTGCAGCCGCTCGCCGAAGACTCTGTGGACGTCGCGTACGTGTGCTCCGTACTCCAGCGCCGACCACACTCCGGGCTGGGGGCGGTCGCGGGCGTTGTCGGCGGTGAGGTAGATCTCCCAGTACGTCGCGTTGTCCCGCACGATCTCGGGGAGCTGGTCCGCGGTCACCGCACCGGCGATGAAGCCACACTCCGGGCAGGGCCGGTCGAGCACCCACGTCCAGTCCTTGGTGTCCGGCTCGATCGCGTCATAAGTCATGGATCAATCTTGACGGCCCGCCCGGGACCTCACGAGGGAGATCCTGCCTTTGAGACGCGAGTTGCTGCCGCTCAGGTGAGGAGTAGGGCGTCGAGCCGGCGGCGCACGACGACGAGGCCGATCGCCCCGAACACCAGCAGGTAGACCACCGAGACCAGCGAGCCCCACGACGGCACTCCGAGCGTCAGGTCTCGGCACAGCACGACGCCGCGGTAGAGGGGCGTGACCTCCACGACCCAGCGCAGCCACTCCGGATAGGCCGTGATCGGGAAGAACGTCGCGCTGAACAGGAACATCGGCATCATCGCGAGGGTGACCTTCTCGAAGTCCTGCCAGGAGGTCATGTAGGTCGTCAGCGCCATGCCGACGGCCCCGAAGGCCGACCCGATGAGCAGCGCCGCCGGCACCACCAGGATCGCCCACCAGGAGTGGACCAGGTCCATCGCGACCATGATCAGCAGGAACGCGGTCACGTAGATCCCACTGCGAAGCTGGTTCCAGAGGATCTCGCCGACGGCGATGTCGACCGTACGCAGCGGGGTGGCCAGCATCTGGTCGTAGAGCTTGTTGTACTTCAGCTTGAAGAAGAAGTTGAACGTCGCATCCAGTAGCGACCCGTTCATCGCCGAGGCCGCGATCATCCCGGGGGCGACGAACTCGCGGTAGTCGACCGGCTTGCCGGCGTACTCGAAGCCGACCACCATCGCGCCCACGCCGATGCCGATCGAGAAGAGGTAGAAGACCGGCTCCAGGAAACCGGTGATGAAGACCAGCCAGGCTCGCCGGTAGACCAGGATGTTGCGCCACAGCAGCAGCCGGGCGGCCTCGCCGCCTCGCAGCGGCCGGGCGACGGTGGCGCCCACGGCAGCGGAGAAGAGCGCCATCTCAGGAGACCAGCCTCTCGCCCAGCTTGCGCACCCCGAGCCACCAGCAGACGCCCGCGAGAAGTCCGAGATAGCCGACGTGGAACGCGGCCAGCGCCCAGTCGATCTCACCCAGCGCGAGCATCCGGGTCAGGTTGACGCCCTGCCACAGCGGCGAGGCCATCGCGACCTTCTCCAGCACCGGCCCGAGGTTGGCGACGGGGAAGAACGTGCCGGAGAAGAGCGTCAGCGGGATCATCCCCAGCCGGAAGATCAGCGCGAACGACTCCTCGCCCTTGATCGAGAGCGAGAACAGCAGCACCGGCGTCGCGAACGCCAGCACGACCAGCCCCTGCACCAGCCACGCCGTCAGCACACCCCACCACGTCTCGAAGACGCCGAACGGGGCCAGGACCAGCAGGAAGACGCCGCAGGCGAACAGCGTACGCAGCATCAGGAAGCCCAGCTGGGCGAGCGCGATGTGGGAGGCGGTCAGCGGCGAGGCGATCATCGAGAAGTAGATCCGCTGCCACTTGACCATGCCGTAGACCGGGTAGGTCATCTCGGAGAAGGCGATCGTCATCGCGTGGGCCGCGACCATGCCCGGGGCGACGAAGGCCAGATAGGAGTCGGCGCCCTCCAGCGTGGCCGGGTCGGCCTCCACGAAGCCGCCGAGCAGCACGCCCAGCGCGAGCACGTAGAAGAACGGCGTCACGAAGGTCGTGATCACCCCGCCCTTCCAGGTGCGCGCCAGGACGGTGAGCCAGTAGTCGCTCATCCGCAGCGCTCCGGAGACCAGCCCGGCGGGCGCGGTCGGCGGGGTCGCCGGTCCCGAGTCGGCGTAGTCGGCCATCAGTCCACCAGGGTCCGGCCGGTCAGGTGCAGGAAGACGTCCTCGAGGGAGGAGCGCCGCACCAGGGTGGCGACCGGCGACAGGTCGCGGCTGTGGACGGCCTCGATGACCGCCTCGCCGTCGTCGCTGTAGAGCAGCAGCCGGTCGGGCAGCACCTCGACCCGCTCGGCGAGGTCCTCGACCTTGGCCGCCAGCGCCTCGTGCTCACCGACGCCGAAGCGCAGCTCGGCGACCTCGCGGGTGGAGTGCTGCTGGATGAGTCCCAGCGGCGTCCCGTGGGCCACGATCTGGCCCTGGTCCATCACCACGAGCTCGTCGCACAGCTGCTCGGCCTCGTCCATGTAGTGGGTGGTCAGCAGCAGCGTCACGCCCGCCTGCTTGAGCCGGAAGAGCCGGTCCCAGATGACGTGGCGGGCCTGCGGGTCCAGGCCGGTGGTCGGCTCGTCGAGCACCAGGATCTCGGGCCGGTTGATCAGGCTGCGCGCGATCGTCAGCCGCCGCTTCATGCCGCCGGAGAGGTCGTCGACCTTCGCCTTGGCCTTGTCGGTGAGCTGGACGAAGTCGAGCAGCTCCTCGATCCGGCCCTTGACCTCCGCCCTCGGCAGCCCGAAGTAGCGGCCGTAGACGAAGAGGTTGTCGTAGACGTTGAGCTCGACGTCGAGGGTGTCCTCCTGCGGGCACACTCCGAGCCGCGCCTTGATCCTCGGCCCGTCCTTGGCCGGATCCATCCCGAAGACCCGAAGCTCTCCTCCGCTCGGCGGCGAGACGCAGCAGATCATCCGCATCGTCGAGGACTTGCCGGCGCCGTTGGGCCCCAGGAAACCGAAGGCCACACCGGGGCGCACCGACACGTCGATCCCGCGCACCGCCTCGAAGTCGCCGAAGGACTTGCGCAGGCCGCGCGCCGAGATCATCAGGTCCTCACCCACGTCGGCAAAGACTAGATGGCGGCGCCGACAGTTTCGACCGAGTTCGGCTCGGCGCCTACCGCCCCTGCTGCTTCTGGCGCCGGTTGTAGTCGCGCATCCGCTGAGGTACGCCGACCACCGCGGCGTCGTAGGACGGGACCTGGTGCTTGTTGGCGAACTTGTGCGCCCACTGCGCGGACGGCACTCGCCGCCGGGTCCACTCGCCGTCATGCGCGACCAGCAGCAGGGTCACCTCGCTGACGACGGTGCGCGGCTCGACGAACCCCTCGACACCGCGCCGGGTCTTCAAGAACTGCTCGAGATGCTGTTGGTCGGTGGAGTCCGCGGCGCGCACCCTTGTGGATCCGGTGTAGCTCTCGCCTGTCGGACGGCTCATGCGCGTCCCGCGGCGTCGGAAACGATCGAACAGGCTCACGGTGCAATTGTGCATCCCAGCGCCCAACGTACGCCTGGATAAACCTGTTGGGGGTCCACTCCGTGGTCGCCTATGTTGGAGCCTTTGACCCCGCGCCCCCATCGAGACCTGCCGCCACGGAGAAGCGATGAACCAGCCATGCCCCTAGACGACCTCGACGCGGAGCGCGAGCACCTGGCCGCCTCTCGGCAGGATCTTGCCCGGATGCGGAAGAAGGTGGAGTCGCTGGACTCCTCGACGGCCGGCAACTGGGTCAGCGCCGAGATCCTCGACGCCACCCTCGCGCGCAGGCTGGAGCAGCTCGCCGACGATCCGGACGTGCCGCTCTTCTTCGGTCGCATCGACCGGACGGCTGATCTGGGAGCGGAGTCCTTCCACATCGGCCGGCGCCACATCTCCGACAGCGCGGGCGACCCGATGGTGGTCGACTGGCGGGCTCCGGTCAGCGTCCCGTTCTACCGGGCCTCGCCGACCGAGCCGATGGGGCTGGCGCGGAGGCGGCGCTACGGCTTCTCCCACGGGGAGCTGACGGCGTTCGAGGACGAGTCGCTGACCGACGCCGGGGCCGGGCCGGAGCACTCGGCGATCCTGGAGGCCGAGATCGAGCGGCCGCGCGTGGGACCGATGCGCGACATCGTCGCGACCATCCAGCCCGAGCAGGACGTGCTGGTCCGCGCCGACCTGTCCCAGACCATCGTCGTGCAGGGTGCGCCGGGGACGGGGAAGACGGCCGTGGGGCTGCACCGGGCGGCGTACCTCCTCTACGCGCACCGTGACCAGCTGACCCGGCGCGGGGTCCTGATCATCGGCCCCAACGCCTCGTTCCTGCGCTACATCCGCGACGTCCTCCCTGCGCTGGGTGAGATCGAGGCCAAGCAGGCGACGATCGCGGAGCTCGTCGCCATTCACGGTGCCGTCCGCGCTGAAGAGGCCGCGCCGGTGGCGACGCTGAAGGGCGACGTACGCATGGCCGAGGTGCTCCGCCGGGCGGTCTGGTCCCACGTCGGCGACCCGGAGGAGGCGCTGGTCGTCCCCCGCGGCTCGCGACGCTGGCGGGTTCCGTCCTACGAGGCGCGGGAGGCGCTGGAGGGGCTGCGGGCCAACGACCTTCGGTACGCAGCGGGCCGGGCGCTGCTCCCGCGCGCCCTGGCCCACCGGGTGCTGGTGCAGATGGAGCGCTCGGGCGACTCGCCCGACGACCGGGTGCACGACGCGGTCACACGGGCGAAGCCGGTCAAGGACTACGCCGCCGCGCTCTGGCCCGATCTCAAGCCCTCCCGGGTCCTGTTCCGGCTGTTCACCGACGCGGCCTGGCTGGCGGAGGTCGCCGACGGGCTGCTCTCGGAGACGGAGCAGGCGAGCCTGCTCTGGGAGAAGCCACCGCGCTCGGCAGGCGCGGCGCGCTGGTCGCTGGCCGACCTGGTGCTCCTCGACGAGATCGCCGACCTGCTCGACCGCACGCCGTCGGTGGCCCACATCGTCGCCGACGAGGCCCAGGACCTCTCCGCGATGATGCTGCGCGCGCTCGGCCGCCGTTCGACCACGGGCTCGCTGACGATCCTCGGAGACCTCGCCCAGGCGACCACGCCGTGGGCCTCCTCGTCGTGGGCCGATGCCCTGGCACATCTCGGCAAGCCCGACGGGCATGTCGAGCAGCTGACGCGTGGCTTCCGGGTCCCGGCCGACGTGATCGCCTACGCGGCCCGGCTCCTCCCCCACATCGCCCCCGACCTCGAGCCGCCGGTCGCGGTGCGCCGCACCCGCGGAGACCTCACCTTCACCACCTCGTCGATCGTCGAGGCGCTCGGGGCTGCACTGGAGCGCCCCGGGTCGGTCGGGCTGATCGTGCCCGACGCCTCGCTGGCGGCGGTGCGCGCCGAGCTGACCGCGGCCGGGCTCTCCTTCGCCGAGATCGCCCTCGCGGAGCTCAGCGCGGACGACGAGGACACCGAGTTCGACGCCCATCTCGACCTCGTCCCCGCCTCGCTGGCGAAGGGGCTCGAGTTCGACCACGTCGTCGTCTCCGACCCGACCGGGATCGTCGCCGGCGAGCCCGACCGCGACACCGGCCTCCGCCGCCTCTACGTCTGCCTCACCCGCGCGGTGACCTCCCTGGTCGTACGACATGACGGCCTTCCCGAAGAACTCGGTGGCGTGCCCGAGCGGGTTGATGCGAAGGTGGGCGCATGATCGACACCCGCCCTGATCCGCTGGTGAAGGCCGAGTGGCCGCTACGCACCGAGCGCCTGGTGATCCGCCGGATGGTGCCCGCCGACATCGAGCCGACCTGGGCCTTCCGAGGTCTTCCCGAGGTGGCCGAGTGGGTGACCACCGCGTTCGCGGACCTCGAGGCCTACCGCAAGGTCTTCGAGAATCCCGATGTCATCGGCCCCGCTCTGGTGATCGAGCGTGACGGCGTCATCGTCGGCGACCTCATGCTGCGGATCACCGACCCGTGGTCGCAGACCGAGGTGCGCGAGCACGGCAACGGCACCCAGGCCGAGCTCGGCTGGACGATCGACCCCGCCCACCAGGGCAACGGCTACGCCACCGAGGCCGTACGCGCCGTGCTCGACGTCTGCTTCGGCCCTCTGGGCCTGCGCCGCGTCGTCGCGGAGTGCTTCGCCGACAACGAGGCCTCCTGGCGGCTCATGGAGCGCCTCGGCATGCGGCGCGAGTCGCACACCGTCAAGGACTCCCTGCACCGCACCCGCGGCTGGCTCGACGGCCTCTCCTACGCGATCCTCGCCGAGGAGTGGGCTACGCGTTGAGCGCAGCCCCGATCGCCGCCTCGCAGTGCAGGCGGGTCGTCGGGAACAGCGGCACACCCGCGTACGCCTCGATCGGCAGCAGCAGCTCGATCTCGGTGCACCCGAGGATCACGCCCTCGCAGCCGGCAGCGACGAGAGGGTCGATGACCTCCAGGTACGCCTGCCGGGAGCTGTCCAGGAAGGTCCCCAGACACAGCTCCTCGTAGATGATCCGGTGGACGGTCTCTTGGTCCTGCTCGGTCGGGACGATGACCTCGAGGCCGTGGCCGCGGAGCCGGTCGGCGTAGAACGGCTGCGACATCGTGAACCCGGTGCCGAGAAGTCCGACCCGCCCGACCCCCGCCGCCTCGACCGCAGCCGCCGTCGTGTCGCCGAGGTGCAGGAAACGATCCCCGTACGTCTCCTCCAACGCCCCGGCCACCTTGTGCATCGTGTTCGTGGCCAGCACGATCACCTCGGCCCCGGCGTCGCTGAGCGTCGCCGCCTCCGCGGCCAGGCGCTCCCCCGCCCGCTCCCACTCGCCGGATGCCTGCATCTCCTCGATGTCGGCGAAGTCCACCGACCGCACGAGCAGGTCCGCCGAGTGCAGTCCCCCGAGCCGCTTCGCGGTGATCTCGTTGAGCAGGCGGTAGTACTCCGCCGTCGACTCCCAGCTCATCCCGCCCAGTACGCCGATCCTTCGCATGCCTTTCAGTGTGCCTGGGCGGCCAACACGATCCTGAACGGGATCGAGCACCTGTTTGCCGTAGTTGGCCGTTCGTGGTGGACGTCTTGGGAAACGCGCTCGCCGCCGGCCCTTTGGGGGAGGGTGTTCTCGTCGAACCCCGGAGTCAAGGACGGCCTTCGGCCGCCGGCTTCGCCGGTCGCCTGCGGCGATCCTTGACACCGGGCTCCGTCGAGAATTTTTGGCTGGCTATCGGGTCGGCGGCGGGGTGTGGCGCAGCAGATTCAGTTTGGGCACGGGCTTGGGGGCCGTGGGCTGGTCGTGCGCCAGCGGATCGTGCTTTGCGGGTGCCTACGACAGTGGGCGCGATCTTGTGAACCGTTCACAAGATCGCCGTCGCTCTTGGCCGGGGCGGGTTCAGTGCCGGTCGGGTCGCGAGTTTCCCACTGCTCGGGAGAGTTCCCCACGGGCGTGGAGGTTCCCCATGCTCCGGAGGGTGGGGAACGTTCGCTGCGGTGGGGAGGTGTCCCCGCCGGTGGGGAGCGGCGGGCGTGGAGTCGAGCAAGGGTGGCCGGAACGCTCATCTTGGCACCGGAACAGGCGCCTTCAGCGAGAGCTGAGACCGGTCGACGGATGTAGTCGTCGGGCCCGAGAGGCAGGACCCGGGTGAAGTGATTCCCGCCCAGTCGGTTAGGGGCGACGAGTGAACCTGATGGTCCCATCGGGTAGTCGCTCATGGGTATAGCCGGGTGCGTGGGCGAGGCGGTGATGATGGGGACAAAGCAGCGCCCCGTCCTTCAGATCGGTCTTCCCGCCGGCGGCCCAGGGTTCTAGATGGTGGGCGTCGCACCATTCCGGTGGCATGTCACAGCCTTCGGCCTGGCAACACTTCTGCTGCAACCGCATGGCCTTGCGTTGGATCGGCTGAAAGAACCTGCTGCCCCGACCGGCATCGAGGACCTCGCTGTCACCACCGAGGACCCAGGGGATGACGGTGGCGTTGCACGCCAACTTGCGGGCCTCGGCCGCGGAGATGGTGGTGCCGTTGGTCTCGTCATAGCCCAGGGTGGCGATGCCGAGGTCCTTGCGGAGCTCCTCCAGGGAGATGACCACGTTGACCACGGTGGCGTCGCCACCGTGACGGGGCAACGCGGCGGGGTCGATGGTCTCGAGCAGCCGCGAGAACCCCTGACCCATGAGTCGTTCCCATCGCGGCAGCGGGGCGCCCTTGGCGACGAGTTGTTGTTTGCGGGGCTGGGCCCAGGCCTCGACCAGCCGCTTGAACCTCATCCCCATCGAGGTCGGGAGAACGCCGTCGAACCCGACGGTGCCGTCGTGGTTGTCCCAGACCCGCAGCGCCGTCTTCTGGTGAGCACGCTCCTCCTCGGCCAGCAATGCCTTGGCTTCGGCGTCCTCGAACCGGGCCGGGTCGATCTCACGCAGGATCCGTCGTCCGACGATCCGGAGCTCGTTCGCGGTCATCCGAGAGGCGTAGTCGACCAGGAGCTTCTCGGCCAGGATCAGGTCCTCGACACTGGCGACGGGGTCGGCCTCGATCTTGTCGAGCGCCTGGGTGATCACCCGTGCTTTGTCCTGGGACACGACACCTTTAGCGAGGCCGGCAGCCACGAGGTCGTACTTGGTGACCGCCGCAGCGAGTTTGATCTGCGAGCGAGCCACGGCATTGTCAACGAGGAGGTCGGTGCGCATCCACCCGGAGGCGTCCTTCGCACCGGTCTCCTCAGCAATGTCGCCAGCAGACGCGAGCACCCGCAGCTTCAACGCAGCCTGTTGCGCCTGGAGCTTCTCCAACCGCTCGAGCAGGTCCTTCTTCTGCTCCGTGCGCCAGTAGGCGGGATCGGTGGCGAGGAGGTCATGGAGGGCGGTCTCGATGGCGGCCAAGGCAGCGTCGATCGCATCCCCGGGGTTGGTGCCCCAGTGGTCGATCGAGCGGCCGAGACTCATCGCCGTCCCTCTCCTCGGAGGTGTGCTGTGATGTGTCCCATTCTATGCTCCGTACGCCTGTCATGCCACCTATTTTCCCTGATCAGATACCATTTTCGCGGTGAGCGAACGACCTCGTTTCTGTGGATGGTAAGTGGCCCGAAGGGCCACGCTTCCACCCCATGAACATCACCTGTCCCAAGCAAGATTCCGCTGCGCCACACCCGGGCCGCCGCCCCGATAGCCAGCCAAATCTTTCTCGACGGGCCCCGGTGTCAAGGACCGCGAAGCGGCCGGCGAAGCCGGCGGCCGAAGGCCGTCCTTGACTCCGGGGTTCGTCGAGAAGACCCTCAAAGCAAGGGTCGGCGGCCCACGCCAACCACGAAAACACCCCTGGCCCACGACGTACGGTAAAGAGCATGGGTATCCCACTCGAAGACCGCCAAGAACTCCTGACCGAGCCCCTGATCGCCGCGCTCTCGGTGAGCAGAGAAGACGGAAGAGCGCCGCTGACGGTGCCGATCTGGTACGACTACACCCCCGGCGGCGAGGTGTGGTTCGTGACCGGGAAGGACTCGCTCAAGGCCCGGCTGCTCGCAGCCGCCGGACGGTGCACCCTGATGGTGGAGCGGCTGGATCCGACGGTGCGGTACGTGTCGGTCGAGGGGCCGGTGCGGATCGCCGATGCCGCCGAGGGCGAGTCGGAGGCGATGGCGCGACGGTATCTGCCTCCGGATGCAGCCGACGCCTACCTGGCGGAGGCGGCGAACTTCCCGCCCGAGGTCACTGTCCGACTGTCGCCGGAGAACTGGCTCTCCGCCGACCTCGGCGCCTTCTGAGGCTCAGCCGCCTCAGGCTCGGCCAATTGTCGCCGGACCGCAAGCGCCGCGGCCCGGCCGGCACGGCTGGCGCCGATCGTGCTCGCGGAGGGACCGTAGCCGACGAGCTGGACACGCGGGTCGTACGCAGCGGTGACGGCGGTCTGGACGTCGGCGGAGTCGCGCAGCAGCGGGATCCCGCCGTGCGAGCTGCGCAGATGAAGCGGGGCGAGGTGGGTGACGGCGGGACGGAAGCCGGTGGCCCACAGGATCGCGTCGACCGGCTCGAACGCCCCCGACTCCCATCGCAGCCCGTCCGGCTCGATGCGCGAGAACATCGGCAGCCGGCGCTCGTAGACCCCAAGTCGCGCGGCCTCCTGCTCCTGCGGCCGCAGCGAGAGACCGGTGACGCTGACGACGCTCGCGGGCGGCAGCCCGGCCTCGACCCTCTCGGCCACGAGCGTGACCGCCTCGCGCCCGCGCTCGGCATCGAAGTCGGAGCGCCAGACCGGCTCCCGCCGCGTGATCCAGAGCACCGAGGTCACCGGCGCGAGCTCGCCGAGGAACTGCACCGCCGAGGCTCCTCCACCGACCACCGCGACGCGCTTGCCCCGGAAGTGAGCAGCACCCGGATAGTCGTGGGTGTGCACCTGCTCCCCGAGGAAGGTCGATGCCCCCGGGTAGTGCGGGACGAACGGTCGCGTCCAGGTCCCGGTCGCGTTGACCAGCGTCCGGGTGAACCAGGTCCGTCCGTCGGCCGAGTGCACCGCGAGCAGGTCGCCGACCGAGGTCACCGAGGTGACCTTCACCGGCCGCTCAACGGGCAGGTCGTGCATGGACTCATAGGTCCCGAACCATCCCGGCACGGCGACGTTGGCCCGCTCCCCCGACTCACCCGGCGCCCGCCCGTCCGGCAGATCCGCGACGCCGTGGACGTCGTGCATGGTGAGCGAGTCCCAGCGGTGCTGCCAGGCGCCGCCCGGGCGACGCTCGGCGTCGAGCACGACGTGGCGTACGCCCAGCCGGCTGAGGTGGTAGGACGCCGACAGACCGGCCTGACCGGCACCGATCACCACTGATTCGTAGCTCTCCACGCACACCTCAACAACGCTCCGCCGAATTCCATACCCGCAGAATGCTGCGGGAACACGTTCTACTTGACTAACCTCAGCAGAGTCACTCGGGACCGGGAGGTCGGACACGATGGATCAGGCACCATGACAGCGACCGAGGCACTCCGCGAGATCCCACGACTCGTGCCCGGCGACCGCGGGCTCCCCTGGATCGGCCGGCTGCTGGACTACTCCCGCGACCCGGTCGGCTTCTACCGGCACCAGTGGGAGACGTACGGTCCGGTCTCGCCCTTCTTCCGGGCCGGCGAGGCCGGGGTGGTCGCGCTCGGACCGGACGCGTGCGAGGCGGTGCTGCGCAACAAGGACAAGGCCTTCGCCAACGGGCCGGCCTGGGGGCAGATCGTCGGCCCCTTCTTCGACCGCGGCCTGATGCTGCTCGACTTCGAGGAGCACCACGCTCATCGCCGCATCATGCAGGAGGCCTTCACCCGGGACCGGCTCGCCACCTACACCACGGCGATGCATCCGGCGATCGCGCACGGCATGCGCGGCTGGGCCAACGCTCCGGCCTTCCAGGCCTATCCGCGGCTCAAGCAGCTCACCCTCGACATCGCCGCCGACATCTTCATGGGTGGTGCGGCCGAGACCAGCCGTGCCGAGATGGACCGGGTCAACAAGGCGTTCATCGCCTGCGTGCAGGCGGCTGCCGGTGTCGTACGCGGCGATGTGCCGTTGACCCGCTGGGGCCGCGCGTTCCGCGGCCGGAAGGTGCTGGAGGGCTTCCTGCGCCACTACCTGCCCGCCAAACGGGCCACCGCGACCGACGACATCTTCTCGGTGCTGTGCCATATCGAGACCGACGACGGCGAGCGGTTCAGCGACGAGGACGTCGTCAACCACATGATCTTCCTGATGATGGCCGCGCACGACACCTCGACCATCACCTCCTCGACGATGCTCCAGTACCTCGGCCAGCATCCGCAGTGGCAGCAACGCTGCCGGGAGGAGTCCCTCGCGCTCGGCGAGGCGCCGACGATGCAGGAGATCGAGAGCCTCACCAGCCTGGATCTGGTGATGCGGGAGGCGCTGCGGCTGCGCGCCCCCGTGCCGGCGCTGATCCGGCGTACGGTCAAGGAGACCAGCCTCCTCGGAGTCCGTATCCCGGCCGACATGGGCGTGATGGTCGGGGTCCAGTTCAGCCACATGATGGAGGACTACTGGACCAACCCGAGCGTCTTCGACCCCGAGCGCTTCGCGCCGCACCGGCGCGAGGACAAGAGCCACCGGATGGCGTGGGAGCCGTTCGGCGGCGGGGTGCACAAGTGCATCGGCCTCTACTTCGCCGGCCTGGAGGTCAAGTCGATCCTGCACCGGCTCCTGCGCAGCTACCGGTGGAGCGTCTCCCCCGGCTACCGCGCGCCTCTGGACAACAGCTCGCTGCCGTTCCCGAAGGACGGCAACCCCATCCATCTGACCCGGATCTGAGGAGATCGATGACCACGAAGACAACGGAGGCCGCGAGCGTACGTCCCGGCTGGATCGACGAGGCCCGGCTCGCCTCCTGGACACGATGGGTCTCGGCTCCGGTCTCCGGGGGCGACGGCACGCTGACAGCGGTCGCACCCTACGACGCCCAGCCGACCGCCCCGGTGCCGTCGGTGACGGCCGCGGACGTCGCCGAGGCCGCGACGGCGGCGCGGGCGGCCCAGCCCGACTGGGCCACGCTGGACTTCTCGGACCGCGCCGAGGTCATGCTCCGCTTCCACGACCTGCTGGTCGAGCGTCAGGACGAGGTGCTCGACCTGATCCAGTGGGAGATGGGCAAGGCCCGCTTCCACGCCTGGCAGGAGATCCTCCAGGTCGGCACGATCGCCCGCCACTACGCCCGGCGCGGCCCGGCGTACCTGGCCGACAAGCGGGTCCGTGGGGCCATCCCCGGCATCACCTCCGTGAAGGAGGTGCGGGTGCCGAAGAAGGTCGTCGGGATCATCTCGCCGTGGAACTATCCGCTCTATCTCGGGGTCGGCGACGCCATCCCGGCACTGCTCGCGGGCGCGGCCGTGATCAGCAAGGCCGACCCGCAGGCGCCGCTGACGCTGCTGTGGGCGAGGGCGCTGATGGCCGAGGCCGGGCTGCCCGAGCACGTCTGGCAGGTGGTCACCGGGCCCGGAGCGGCCACCGGTGAGGCGGTCATCGACAACGTCGACTACATCGCCTTCACCGGTTCGACGGCCACGGGGCGGATCGTGGCCCAGCGGGCAGCGGGCCGGCTGATCGGCGCCTCGCTCGAGCTCGGCGGGAAGAACCCGCTCATCGTCCGCCGCGACGCCGACCTCGCCCAGGCCGCTCGCGGCACGGTGATGGCGGCCTTCGCCAACACCGGCCAGATGTGCGTCCACATCGAACGCGTGGTGGTGCACGAGGACGTCTACGACGCCTTCCGCCAGGCCCTGGTCGCCGAGACGGAGAACCAGGTCGTCGGCCAGACCTTCGACTACTCGGCCGACGTCGGGTCGCTGGCCTCGCAGGCGCAGCTCGACAAGGTCACCGCCCACGTCGCCGACGCGGTCTCGAAGGGCGCGACCGTGCTCGCGGGCGGCGAGCCGCTCGCCGAGGTCGGTCCGTACGCCTTCGCCCCGACGGTCCTGGAGGGCGTGACCTCCGAGATGGATCTGTGTCTCGGTGAGACCTTCGGCCCGGTCCTCGCGCTCTATCGCGCCGACAGCGACGAGGAGGCGGTCCGGATCGCCAACCAGGGCGAGGCCGGGCTCTCGGCGAGCGTGTTCAGCAAGAACGTACGCGAGGCGGACATGATCGCTCGGCGCATCCGCGCGGGCGCGGTGAACATCAACGACGGCGCCGCCCTGGCGGCCGGGAGCATCGAGGCCGGGATGGGTGGCATGGGATCGAGCGGGCTCGGGCGCCGCCACGGCGCGGACGGGATCCGGAAGTTCACCGACGCCCAGACCCTCGCGGCCTCCCGGATGGGTCCCATCGGCCCGTTCAAGGGTCAGACGGTCGAGAAGTTCGTCGCGCTGGGCAACGGGCAGCTCAAGGCGCTGCGGAAGCTGGGCGCCCGATGAGCGGGGCCGCGAGCAAGCCGGGTGAGCACAACCTGGCGGTGCTGGCCGACGAGTCCTATGCCCGCCACGGCGACCACCCGATGGTCTTCTTCGAAGGCACCTGGCACTCGTCCAAGGAGATCGCCGAGCGATCCGCACGGGTCGCCGGCGGTCTGCGCGAGCTCGGGATCGAGCCCGGCGACCGGGTCGTGGTGCTCACCATGAACACCCCGGAGGTCTTCGTCAGCTATCGCGCCCTGTGGCGCCTCGGCGCGGTGGTGACGCCGGTGATCTTCCTGCAGACCCCGCCCGAGCTGCGGCACATCCTGGAGGACTCCGGGGCCAGGGCGGCCATCGTGACGCCCGAGCTCCTGCCGCTGATCCAGGCGGCGGCGGAGGGCCTCGAGCTCACCGTCATCGTGGCCGGACCCGTCGAGGAGGGGGCGGGCGTGGTGGCGTACGAGAGCCTGGAGAGCGCCGAACCGATCGACATCGCCCCGCGCGGCGACGACGACCTCGCGGCCCTGCTCTACACCGGCGGCACCACGGGGCGGGCCAAGGGCGTCATGCTCAGCCACCGCGGGCTGTGGGAGTCCGGGCACGCCCTCCACCGGGTCGGAGAGAGCCAGGGCACGACACGGTGGCTGCTGCCGCTGCCGCTCTCCCACGCGTACGGCCTGATCGTGGTCATCAGCGGGATGCACTCATCGCGCCCGCAGAGCTCGGTGCTGCAGCGCTGGTTCGATGCCAAAGGATGGCTCGAGCTCGCCCAGGAGCACCGGGTCGAGTCGAGCACGGTGGTCCCGTCGATGCTGCAGATGCTGCTCGACCAGCCCTACCAGGACTACGACCTGAGCTCGCTGCGCTCCTTCGGCAGCGGTGGCGCGCCGCTGCTGCCGGCGCTGCGGGAGAAGGCCGAGGAGGCCTTCGGCGTGACCATCCTGGAGGGCTACGGCTGCACGGAGTCGAGCGCGGTCATCGCCGCCTCGACCATCGAGGAGTCGCGGCCCGGCAGCGTCGGCAAGCCGCTCTCCCACGCCGAGGTGATCATCGCCGGACCCGACGGCTCGCCGGTCCCGACCGGCGAGGAGGGCGAGATCTGGGTGCGTGGCCCGGGGGTGATGCAGGGCTACTGGAACGACCCGGCACAGACCGCCGCGACCGTCGTCGACGGCTGGCTGCACACCGGCGACATCGGCCACTTCGACGCCGACGGCTACCTCTACGTCGACGACCGGATCAAGGACCTGATCATCCGGGGCGGGTTCAACGTCTTCCCCCGCGACGTCGAAGACGCGCTCCTCGCCCACGAGGCGGTCACCGCCGCCGCGGTGGTCGGGCGCCCGGACGCTCACAAGGGCGAGGAGGTGGTCGCGGCCGTCGCCCTCCATCCCGGCGCACGCACCACTCCCGAGGAGCTGATCGCCTTCGTCAAGACGCGGCTCGCGCCGCACAAGTACCCCCGCGAGGTGCTCATCCTCGACGCCGTCCCCGTCACCAGCGTGGGCAAGACCGACAGAAAAGCCGTACGCAGCCTGGTCCGCACCACCGAAGGAGAGTCATGACACGCCAGATCGAGGGAACCGCCGTCATCGTCACCGGAGGCGCCCGTGGCATCGGCCGCGCCACGGTCGAGCGGCTGGCCCGCGCCGGGGCGTCGGTCGCCGTCGGCGACCTGGACCCGGACCTGCTCGACGATGTGACCGCCGAGTTCGGGTCGCGGGTGATGGCCGCACATCTCGACGTCACCGACCCCGCCTCCTGGCGTACGTTCCTCGAGTCGGTCGAGGACCTGGGGCCGTGGGACGTGCTGGTCAACAACGCCGGGATCATGCCGCTCGGGTCGGTCCTGAAGGAGGAGGACGCGCTCACCCGGGCGATCTTCGAGGTCAACGTGCACGGCCCGATCAACGGGATCAAGGCGGTCGCGCCGGCCATGGTCGAGCGCGGCCAGGGCCACATCGTCAACGTCTCCTCGGCGGTCGGCCGGGTGCCGGTGCCGGACGCGGCGACCTACTCGGCCTCGAAGTTCGCCGTGGTCGGCTTCTCGGAGGCGCTACGGATGGAGCTGGCACCCTCCGGGGTCGACGTCTCGCTCATCCTGCCGGCGGTGGTGCAGACCGAGCTCGCCGACGGCGTGCCCCAGGCGAAGGGGATGAAGCCGGTCACTCCCGAGGACGTCGCGGCCGCGATCGAGGACGTCATCCGCGAGCCGCGGCCCGAGGTCTGGGTGCCCAACTGGGCGCAGGCCCTGACCAAGATCACCCAGGCGATGCCGCGCCGGTTCCAGGACTTCGTCGATCGGACGACCAACGCCTCGCAGCTGCTCGCGGGCGTCGACCCGGCGGCTCGGGCGGCCTATGAGGAGCGGGTGCGGCGCAACGTACGTTAGCGCCGGATCGGCCCAGGATCGGAACAGGATCGGACCAGGATTGGCCCAGGATTGGCCCAGGAGACGAGGGGCCGATTGGCCGGGCGCGGAGGGTGCTGGTCTCACTAGCGTCACGCTCGTGAAGAACGACGGACTCTCCGTGCCCCAGGGCGCGGCTCTCACCCTCGGTGCGGTGCTCGGCACCGGTGTCATCTCCCTGCCCGCGCTGGCGGCGAGCGAGGCCGGACCGGCCTCGCTCGTGGCCTGGCTGGCGCTGATCGTGCTCTCGGTGCCGCTGGCGGCGACCTTCGCCGCGCTGGGAGCCCGGCATCCTGACGGCGGCGGAGTGGCGACGTACGCACGGCTCGCCTTCAACCAGCACGTCGCGACGATGGTCGGCTGGGCGTTCTACCTGACGATCGGCGTGGGGGCGCCGGTCGCGGCGGGGTTCGGTGGGGCGTACGTCGCCGACGCCGTCGGCGGCGGGCGGGGTACGTCGCTGGCGGCGACGGCGGCGATCATCGTGCTGGTCACCGCGATGAACTGGTTCGGGATCAAGGTGTCCGGGGGCGTACAGCTGGGGATCGCCGGGGCCATAGCGGTTCTGCTCGCGGTGGCGGTCGTGGTCGCGCTGCCGCACGCCGAGCTGGCGCGGCTGACGCCGTTCGCGCCGCACGGGTGGGGTGCGGTCGGCACCGCGGCGGCGATGCTGGTGTGGGCGTTCGCGGGGTGGGAGATCCTCTCCTCGCTCTCGGCCGACTACCGCGACCCGGCACGTGACATCCGCCGGGCGACGTTCCTGGCGCTCGGAGTCGTGACGGTGCTCTACCTCGGGATCGCCTTCGCGACCGTCGCCTCGCTCGGGTCCACCTCCGGTGCGGCGCCGCTGGCGGACCTGCTCGTCCTGGGCTTCGGAGAGCCCGCTCGACCGGTGACGGCCGTCGTGGCCGTGCTGCTGACCGTCGGGGCGATCAACGCCTACTTCGCCGGAGGCTCACGCCTGGGAGCGTCGTTGGCGCGCGAGGGTGCGCTGCCACGGTTCCTGGCCGACCCCGCGTCCGGCATCCCGCGCCGCTCGCTGCTCGCCATCAGTGCCGTGGCGCTCGGCTCTCTCGCGTTCATCTGGGTCGCCGGGTCCTCGACCGACGCCCTCCTCCTGATGGCTTCGGGGACCTTCTCCCTGCTGTACGTGGTGGGAGCGGCGGCTGCGCTGCGACTGCTTCCTCGTGGAACCGGATCCTGGTGGGCGGCAGTCTGCTCGATGGTCGCGGCACTGGTGCTGCTGGGCCTCACCGGCGCCCACCTGCTCGGTCCGGTGCTCTGCGGCGGTGCCGGTCTCGTGTGGTCGCTGGTCCGCGCCCGTCGTGAGCGGTCACGCCCAGCCCGCGAGCTCGGCCAGCAGCTCGAGCCCGTCGGGCAGGCTGTCTGTCCGGACGGCTCCGTAGCCTAGGAACAGGCCGTCGCGTCCAGGCAGCAGGCGATGAGCGGCGATGGTGTCCACCGCCAGCCCCTCGGCAGCGGCACGCTCGGGCAGGTCTGCGGGGAGCTCCGCGTAGGCGGACAGGTGCAGTCCGGCAGCCGACGGGAGCACCTCGACCGGCCACGTGGAGAGGGTCTCGAGGAGGAGCGAGCGGCGCTCGACGTACGTCTTGGACGCCTTGCGCACGTGACGGGCGAGGAGGCCCTCCTCCAGGAAGCGGGCCAGGGCGGCCTGGGGCTGGACCGGGCCGAAGCCGTCGCCGAGCTGCTTGGCAGCCAGGAGGCTGTCGACGAGCGAGCCCGGGGCGACCAGGTAGCCGGTGCGCAGGCTCGGCAGCAGCGACTTGGAGAAGGTGCCGACATAGATCACCCGGCCCTGATCGTCCATGGCGTGCAGCGGTTCCAGGGGCCGCTCCGTGAAGCGGAACTCGCTGTCGTAGTCGTCCTCCACGATCCCCGCGTCGTGCGTGTTCGCGAAGTCGAGCAGGGCTCGGCGGCGTGGGAGGGAGAGGCGTACGCCGAGCGGGAACTGGTGGCTCGGGGTCGTGTAGACAAGCTGTGCCTGCTCCGGGATCTCCTCGACGACCAGCCCTTCCTCATCGACCGGCACCGGTACGACCCGGGCGCCGTGGGAGGCGAAGAGGTCGATCGCGGACGGGTATCCGGGATCCTCGACGGCGACGACGTCGCCCGGCTCCAGCAGCACCCGGGCGACAAGGTCGAGCGCCTGCTGGGTGCCGCTGGTGACCACGATCTGTCCCGGGTCGGCCCGCACCCCGCGGTGGTAGGCGACCGTGTGCGCCAGCGCCTCGCGCAGCCGCGGCAGACCGGCGGGCGAGGCGTAGGTGCCGGGGCTGTGGCCGCGTAGCCGCGACTCCGCCGCGAGGATCCGTCGCCAGGTGTCGAACGGGAAGAGCTCGGCATCGGGGATCCCCACCCGCAGGTCGTACGTCGGCACCCCCGCCTCCGCACTCGTCGGCCGGGGCGCCCAGCGCCAGCCCGGGCGCGGGGTCAGCGACCCGGGGGCGCGATCTCGTCGCCGCCGCGTGATCTCGGCGACGTACGTCCCCGCGCCCACGCGCGACTCCAGGAACCCCTCCGCGACCAGCCGCTCATAGACCGTGGCGACCGTGTTCCGGGAGATGCCGAGGTCCGTGGCCAGCGCCCGGCTCGGGGGCAGCCGATCGCCCGCCTTCAGCCTGCCGTCGCCGAGCGCGTCGCGCAGCGCCTGGTAGAGCGAGGCGGATCGAACGGCGCGGTCGGTCAGGTCAAGCGCGAGGTCCACAGCGGGATTGGACCACATCCCTGTTGGCGGCGGGGGCTTTCAGCTCGGCAGCCCCAGACGCGCGATGATCTTCTCGGCCACCTCGGCTGCCGACAGATCGGTGTTGTCGATGACGAAGTGCGGGAGGTCGAGCGGGAACGGCACCTCGGGGCCCGTCGAGAGCTCCCAGCGCTCGTTCGACCCGATGACGTCTCCGCGTGCCCATTCGGTGTCGCGTTTGGACGGCTTCGCGGCCAGCCGCTCGGGCGTGCCCTCACGGGCGAGCCGGACCGTCACGTCGGCGTACAGCTCCACGAAGTCGATCCGCGCTCCCGCCTCGACCGCGGGCGCGATCATCCACTCGACCTCCTCCGTATCCGCGGGCACGTCCAGCGCCCAGGCGAAGGTCAGGATCAATCCCGGGAGGTCGTACGCCACCGCCTCCTCGATCACCCGCCTGCGGAACTCCCTCTTCAGCGTGTTGAACGGCTCGGTCCCCCAGTCGAAGACCTCCAGCAGCGGCTCGATCGTGGCGTGGTTGTGGAGGAGGCGGTAGGTCGTCCGGGACGCGATCTCCCGGCCGACGCTCATCTTGCCGACCGCCTGCGGGCCGAAGAGGACGACGAGGTGCATGAGGTCAGTGTGGCGGCTGAGTGTCGGTGGTCGCGACTAGGTTTGTCCCATGAGCGGCAGCACGGACTCGGCGTTGGCTCGCTTCAGCGACCCGACACGTACGTGGTTCGCCGCTGCCTTCGCAGCGCCGACCGCGGCGCAGGCCGGTGCCTGGGAGGCGATCGGGGCGGGGCGCAACGCACTGGTGGTGGCGCCCACCGGGTCGGGCAAGACGCTGAGCGCGTTCCTGTGGTCGATCGACAAGCTGCTCAGCGAGCCGGTGCCTGAGAAGAACCAGCGCTGCCGGGTGCTCTACATCTCCCCGCTCAAGGCACTCGGCGTCGACGTGGAGCGCAACCTGCGCAGCCCGCTGGTCGGGATCAGGCAGACCGCCGAGCGGCTCGGCGTGGAGGCGCCCGAGGTGCGCGTCGGCGTGCGGTCCGGCGACACGACCGCTGCCGACCGGCGCAAGCTGACCACCGCTCCCCCGGACATCCTGATCACCACGCCCGAGTCGCTCTTCCTGATGCTCACCAGCCAGGCCCGCGAGACGCTTCGCAGCGTCGAGACGGTGATCGTGGACGAGGTCCACGCGGTCGCGGCGACCAAGCGCGGCTCTCACCTGGCACTGACCCTGGAGCGCCTCGACGCGCTCCTCGACAAGCCTGCCCAGCGGATCGGGCTCTCCGCGACCGTCCGGCCCTTGGAGGAGGTGGCTCGCTATCTCGGTGGCGCCCAGCCCGTCGAGATCGTCGCGCCACCGGCCGAGAAGCGCTGGGACCTGAGCGTCGTCGTGCCGGTCGAGGACATGACCGCGCCGAGCGCCTACGGCGAGGAGGAGGACGACGACCCGCAGCGGGCCTCCTCGATCTGGCCCCACGTCGAGGAGCACGTCGCCGACCTGGTCACCGCCCACCGCTCCACCATCGTCTTCGCCAACTCGCGCCGGATCGCGGAGCGGCTGACCGCCCGGCTCAACGAGATCGCCTCCGACCGGGTCTTCGAGACCGGTCCGCCGCCCGCGCAGGTGATGGCCCAGTCGGGGCAGTCCCACGGCGCGGCCCAGGTGATCGCCAAGGCCCACCACGGAAGCGTGTCCAAGGAGCAGCGAGCGCTGATCGAGGACGATCTCAAGTCCGGTCGGCTGCCCGCCGTGGTCGCGACCTCCAGCCTCGAGCTCGGCATCGACATGGGGGCGGTCGACCTCGTCGTCCAGATCGAGTCGCCGCCCAGCGTCGCCTCCGCTCTCCAGCGCGTCGGGCGAGCCGGCCACCAGGTCGGCGAGATCTCCCGCGGCGTGCTCTTCCCGAAGCACCGCGGCGACCTCGCCCAGACCGCGGTCAGCGTGCAGCGGATGCGGCAGGGCCTGATCGAGTCGATGAGCCTCCCGGCCAACCCCCTCGACGTACTCGCTCAGCAGATCGTCGCCGCCACCGCGCTGGACACCTGGGACGTCGACGAGCTGTTCACACTGGTCAGAAGGACGGCTTCGTACGCAACCCTCCCCCGCTCCGCCTACGACGCCACCCTCGACCTGCTCGCCGGGCGCTATCCGAGCGAGGAGTTCGCCGAGCTGCGTCCCCGGATCGTGTGGGACCGGGTCGCCGGGACCGTGACCGGGCGTCCGGGAGCGCAGCGGCTGGCCGTCACCAGCGGAGGTACCATCCCCGACCGCGGGCTCTTCGGGGTCTACCTGGTCGGCGAGGGCACCGGACGGCGCGTCGGCGAGCTCGACGAGGAGATGGTCTACGAGTCCCGGGTCGGCGATGTCTTCGCCCTCGGCGCGACGAGCTGGCGGATCGAGGACATCACCCACGACCGGGTGCTGGTGACCCCGGCTCCCGGCATCCCCGGACGCCTGCCGTTCTGGAAGGGCGACTCGCTCGGCCGGCCCGCGGAGCTCGGTGAGGCCGTCGGCGCCTATACCCGCGAGCTCGCCGCGCTGCCTGCGAAGAAGGCCGAGGCGCGAGCGCAGGAGGACGGTCTGGACGCCTACGCGGCCGCCAACCTGGTCACCTACCTGCACGAGCAGGCCGAGGCCACCAACGTCCTCCCCTCCGACAGCAACATCGTCGTCGAGCGCTTCCGCGACGAGCTGGGCGACTGGCGACTGGTGGTCCACTCCCCCTACGGCCGCCCGGTCCACGCACCGTGGGCGCTGGCGATCAACGCGCGGATCCGGGAGCGCTACGGCGTCGACGGGCAGGCCATCGACAGCGACGACGGCATCGTGATCCGCCTCCCCGACACCGATGCCGAAGCACCGACCGGCGAGATCATCGTCTTCGAGCCCGACGAGATCGAGGACGTGGTCACGACCGAGGTCGGCGGCTCGGCGCTGTTCGCCAGCCGCTTCCGCGAGTGCGCGGCGCGGGCCCTGCTCCTGCCCCGCCGTGACCCCGGCCGTCGCTCGCCGCTGTGGCAGCAGCGCCAGCGCTCCGCCGCCCTGCTCGAGGTCGCGTCGCAGTACCCGAGCTTCCCGATCATCCTCGAGGCCGTACGCGAGTGCCTCCGCGACGTCTACGACCTCCCCTCCCTCGTCGGCCTCCTCCGCCGCATCGAGCGCCGCGAGATCTCGATCGTCGATGTCGCCACCCCGACCCCCTCCCCCTACGCCCAGTCGCTCCTCTTCGGCTACGTCGCCCAGTTCCTCTACGAGGGCGACTCGCCCCTGGCCGAGCGCCGCGCCGCCGCCCTCACCCTCGACCAGGGCCTCCTCGCCGAGCTGCTCGGCCGGGCCGAGCTCCGTGAGCTCCTCGACCCGGAAGTCCTGGCCGAGGTCGAGTCCGAGCTCCAGCGCCTGGCCCCCGGCCGTCGCGCCCGGGGCGCAGAAGGCATCACCGACCTCATCCGCACCATCGGCCCGCTCACCCTCGACGAGATCACCGCCCGCACCACCCCCGCCGAGACGTCAGCTACGTCGGGCGAGACGTCAGCCGCGTCGGCCGAGACGTCACCGACTGCCACCTCGGCCGACGCAAGTGACGCTTCGACCGACGCCCGCGACGCCTCGGCCGACCGGGGTGACGTCTCGGCGATGCTGGAGGACCTCGCCACGGCTCGACGGGTGGTCGAGGTACGGGTTGCCGGGGAGGCTCGGTGGGCGGTGGTCGAGGATGTGGCCAGGCTCCGGGACGGGCTGGGGGTGGCGGTCCCTCCGGGCGTACCGTCGGCGTTCACCGAGCCGGTCGAGGACCCGGTCGGCGATCTGGTCTCGCGGTATGCGCGCTCGCACGGACCGTTCACGACCGCCGACGTGGCCTCGCGGCTGGGGCTGGGCGAGGCGGTCGTACGGCACGCCCTGGCGCGGCTCTCGGCACGCGGGCGGGTGCTCGACGGGGAGTTCCGGCCGGGCGGGAGCGGGCTGGAGTGGTGCGACGCCGACGTGCTCCGGATGCTGCGGCGACGCTCGCTGGCCCGGCTGCGCAAAGAGGTCGAGCCCGTCGAGCCGGCGGCGCTGGGCAGGTTCCTGCCGGCGTGGCAGAAGACATCCGTACGCAAGGGCGCGCTGCGTGGGGTCGACGGGGTGCTGAGCGTGGTCGATCAGCTCGCCGGCTGCCCGGTCCCGGCCAGCGCGCTGGAGAGCCTGATCCTGCCGGCTCGGGTGGTGGACTACGAGCCCGCGTTCCTGGACGAGCTGACCTCCGGCGGCGAGGTGCTCTGGGCCGGCCACGGCACCCTGCCCGGCACCGACGGCTGGGTCTCGCTGCACCCGGCCGACACCGCCGAGCTGACGCTGCCGTCACCCGCCGAGATGCCACCAGGGCCGCTCGCCGAACGGCTCCTCGAAGCCTTGGCGCCCGGCGGCGCCTGGTTCTTCCACCAGCTCGCCCGGACCATGGCGGCCGACGACGAGAAGACTCCGAGCGACGCGGATCTGAGCGCGGCGCTGTGGGAGCTGGTCTGGTCGGGGCGGGTCAGCAACGACACCCTGCTGCCGTTGCGGGCGCTGACCCGTTCCGGCACGCCGTCGCACCGCTCCCGCCGACCACCACCGCGCGCCCGCGGCGGGCGCTACACCGGCGGTGCGCGGATGCCGGCCCGGGCCGGTCTACCGGAGACAGCCGGGCGCTGGACGATCCTGCCCGAGCCCGATCCCGACCCGACCAAGCGCGCCCACGCGGCCGCCGAGCGGCTCCTGGACCGCCACGGTGTGGTCACCCGCGGAGCGGTCCAGTCCGAGCGCACCCCCGGAGGGTTCGCCGCCGTCTACAAGGTGCTCAGCGCGTTCGAGGACTCCGGCCGGGCCCGCCGTGGCTACTTCGTGGAGGGCCTGGGCGCGGCCCAGTTCGGCACCGCGGGCTCGGTCGACCGGCTGCGTACGTTCTCCCGGGTCGAGCCGGCCGACAAGCCGGTCGCCCTCGCGCTGGCCGCGACCGACCCCGCCAATCCCTACGGAGCGGCCCTCCCGTGGCCGGCCGCGGAGGAGGGCCACCGGCCCGGCCGCAAGGCGGGCGCGATCGTGGTGCTGGTCGACGGCGAGCTGGCGATGTACGTCGAGCGCGGCGGCCGCACCCTGCTGACCTGGTCTGAGGACCCCAACCTTCTCGAGCCCGGCGCCGAGGCGCTCGCCGAGGCCGTCCGCAGAGGGGCGCTGGGGCGGCTCACGGTCGAGAAGGCGGACGGCGCCCCGCTGCTCGGCTCCGGAGACACCCCGCTGCGCCAGGCGCTCCAGTACGCCGGCTTCGTCGCCACCCCGCGCGGCCTGCGCCTGACCTCGACGAGCAGGTGAGGTCGTGCCCGAGGGTGACGCGGTGCTCCGGACCGCCCGCAGGCTCGACAAGGGACTGGCGGGCCAGGTGCTCACGCGTACGGACTTCCGGGTGCCGCAGCTGGCCACGGCGGACCTCTCCGGCGGCACCGTGCGCGGGACGCTGACCCGCGGCAAGCACCTGCTGACCCGGATCGACCACCGCACCGGCGAATGGACGCTGCACACCCACCTGAAGATGGAGGGCTCCTGGCGGGTCTTCGAGGCGGGCCGGCGATGGCCGAAGCCCGGCTTCCAGGCGCGCGTGGCGCTCCGCACCGAGAAGACCGAGGCGGTCGGCTTCCTCCTCGGCATCGTCGAGCTCGTCCCGCGCGACCAGGAGGAGCGACTGGTCGGCCACCTGGGACCGGACATCCTCGCCGACGACTGGGACCCCGACGCAGCCGTCGAACGCCTCGCCCGGCAACCCGACCGGCCACTCTTCGACGCGCTGCGCGACCAGACCAACCTGGCCGGGATCGGCACGATCTACGCCGCCGAGACCTGCTTCATCGCTGGGATCAGCCCGCTGCGTACGGTCGCGGATGCCGGCGACCGGCTCCCCCGCATGCTCCAGCGCGCCCGCGACCTGATGCAGGCCGACTGGTCACGCTCCCGCCAGATGTGGGTCTATGGCCGCCGGGCATGCCGACGCTGTGGCGGCACCGTGACCGTCGCCCGCGTCGGCACTCCGGGCAAGGAGCGCCCGGCCTACTACTGCGCGAGCTGCCAGCCCTAGCGGCCGTGCAGCAGACGCAACCGGATCTGGGCGATCCGGACGCGGGTGTCACGCATGTGGCGGGCGACATGCGTCCGCTCGCCGGGAGCGACCGAGGTGAACTCGTCGCGAAGGATGTTCAGGGTCTCCTCCAGCCCGAAGAGCTCGGCCTCGAGCAGGTCAGGGGAATGCACGTCGCCCTCGAGACACGGTGACGGCACCGTCAGGTCTGGACGCTCGTTCTCGACTGCCATGGTCATCGCACCATCTCCCCATGAATGCGCGAGCCCGTGGTGGGCTCACATCGGCAAGGAGACGGAACGGACCCCGTTGAGACACGGGTGAGGAAAACTCCCCCAGATTGGGGAGAGAATCAAGCAGCAGCGGCGTCGGCCGCGGCACGGACCGGCATCCGGAGGATGGTGGCCTCTTCGACGGCGACCGCGTGGGAGACGTCGCGAAGGACGTCGGAGAGAGCGACGTCGAGGGCGCTGCAGAGCGAGGCGAGGAGCTCGGAGGAGGCTTCCTTCTGGCCACGCTCGACCTCGGAGATGTAGCCGAGGCTGACTCGCGCCTGCGCGGAGACCTCGCGCAGGGTCATCCCACGCTCCAGCCGCTGGGCACGAAGCACCTCGCCGAGAAGTCGACGGAAGAGCACCATTGCGGTCAGCCTCCTACAGTTCACAAGTCACCGACATCTGGGTGACGTCTTGCTCCAACGCTACCTGACCCCTCGATGTTCCCGCCGAAGTAGTCCGAGTAGTTCATCAACAGCGAACAAACACGTATCACGCTGGATCTCCATGCGCGAGCCCGACAGTCCGAGAAGCGTCGTTGTTTCACCGTGCGGACCGGAAAGGCCCACATAGACCGTCCCGACGGGCTTTCCCTCCTGCTCCTCGGGCCCGGCCACACCCGTGGTCGAGAGTCCGTACGTCGCCCCCGACCGCTCCCGCGCCCCCGCGGCCATCGCCGCCGCGCACTCCGCGGAGACCACCCCGACGGTCTCGATCACCGAGATGGGAACACCCAGCAGGGTGTGCTTCAGCTCCGTCGCGTACGTCACGAAACCCCCGCGGAACGTCTTCGACGCACCCGGCGGATCGGTGAGCAGCGCGGCCAGGCGGCCGGCGGTCAGCGACTCGGCGGTCGCCACGGTGGCGCCGGCTTCCCGCAGAGCGGCATGAAGGTCATCGACTGCTGCCATGGAGAAAAAGGTAGCGGCCCGGTCACCATTTCGGTGACCGGGCCGCGTCGTACGGTCCGCGAGTCGTCAGCCCGCGTTGCGCTCCAGCCCGACGATCACCGGATCGTGGTCGGAGGAGCGGTAGGGCGAGTCGGTGTAAAGGTCGACACCCGTGTAGTTGTAGCGGCTGTACTCCATCAGCAGGGACTCACCCGAGTTGATCGACCAGATGTCCGAGCCGGTGAAGCGGCGCTGAGCGTGCCTGTTGAGCAGCACGTGGTCGAGCGATCCGGCGAGGCCCGAGAAGGAGTAGCTGTACTCGTCGTTGCCGCTGAGCGTCTCGGAGTCGGCGTAGCCGGCCTGGTAGAGGACCTGCATCGGGTCCTCCTGGGTGTAGGAGTTGAAGTCGCCGGCGAGCGCGACGTCGGTGACCCCGGTCTGGGAACGGATCGAGGAGACCCAGGAGACCAGTGCGGTGGCCTGGCGGACCCGCGACTCGTTGGAGGCACCCTGGCCGTCGCCGGTGTCGCCGTCCCCCGGCCACGGGCCGGGCGAGCCCTTCGACTTGAAGTGGTTGACCACGAAGAAGAACGGAGCGCCACCGTCGGCAGGCTTGAAGATCTGGCCGATGGGCTCGCGGGCGTTGCCGAAGGCCTGGTCGTCGCCGCTCTGGTCGCCCAGCGCACGGGCCTCACCGATGCGGCGTACGGCCGAGCGCTTGTAGATGATCGCGTTGGTGATCACGTCGGCGCCGGACGCGTCGGGCAGCTCGGCCGAGGACGGGTTGGCCGTCCAGACCTTGCGGCCGGCGGCCGCGTTGAGCGCGGCGACCAGCGAGCTGGTCGCCTCGTCCGGGGTCTCGCCCAGGCGGGCGGAGTTCTCGATCTCCATCAGGCCGACGACGTCGGCGTCGAGCGCGTTGATCGCCGAGACGATCTTCGACTGCTGGCGGCCGAAGTCGGCCGGGTCCCAGGCGCCGCGCTGGTCGCAACCGCCGCTGACGTTGTTGCCGTCGCCGGCGCGGTCCTTGTAGGCGGTGCAGCCACCATCACCGACGTTGTCGTCGTTGGCGTCGCCGAGCGTGGTGAAGTAGTTGAGCACGTTGAAGGAGGCGATCTTCACGTCGGCGCGGCGGCCGATCTTGTGCTCGTCGGGGGCCTCGGTGCGTACGTCACCGAAGTCGGCCGGCCACGACGCCGGGTCGGCGGTGGCGACCTGGGTCGGCTGGAAGCGGTAGGTCGGCGCCGAGGGCGAGCCGCCCTCGGAGAGGATCACCGGGCCGCGGAAGTCGACAGAGGCTCCGACCACGACGGGCGCGGCGTTGGAGACGTAGGGGATCGTCCGGCTCGTCGGCGGGCGCAGCGTGGTCGAGGAGCCGTCATCGAGCACGATCCCGCGAGCGGCGTTGTCGGCCTCGACTGCCTCGGCCTCGGCCGACCCCGGACGGGCCACCTCGGTCGGCTGGAGCAGCGGGCGGTCGCCCTGGGCCAGGCCGAGCTCACCGAAGTTCTCCACACCGTAGGTGTTGCTCACGGTGACGTCGCCCTGGGGCGCGAAGAGCATCCCCTCCAGCGACTCCTTCTGCGCGGCGGTCGCCGGCCACTGCGACACGACCGGGTCGATCGACCCGGTGCCGTCGGTGACGATGTCGGCCGCCGTGGGCACCGAGATCTCGGTCAGCCCGGCGTACTCGACCACCGCACCGGTCACGGTCACCGCGTCGCCCGGCTTGACGGTGACGGCACCCGCCGAGCGGGGCTGGTAGACGAAGACCGCGTCGGAGGCGTCGTGGGACCCGAGGTCGAGCGACCCGCCAGTGCCCGGGGTCTGGAGGTAGAAGCCGAAGAAGCCGCCCGAGGGGTAGGCAGCGGTGACGATGCCACTGGTCGTGACGGTCTCGCCGACGAGCGGGCTGGCGGTGCCGGTGCCCTGGATGTCGGCGATGGTGACGGCCTCGGCCGTCGTGGCGGCGCGCGCGGTCGGGATGGCGACCGCGCCGATGCCGGCGACGGCGGCCGTCAGGCCGACCATCGAACCGAGCACCTGACGTGCTGAGAACATGGATGACTCCCCGCGTGGAAGTAGAAGGCGATGGGCGGTCTGCCCGATTCAGCACCGACCGAAACCACGCGACCATAACGCGGCGTACGCCCTCGCGGCGGGGATCTTGGGTGAACGTCCGGTAACGGAGTTACAACTACCCGAAATTGGAGATCTACGAGGAGCGGAGCGCGGCGCGCTGCTTCCAGACGCCGTGGAAGAACTGGGCGCCCGACCACATCGTCAGCGCGACCGCCACCGCGAGGCAGATCTGGAAGGCGTAGAAGAGCAGCTCCCAGACCAGGGCGTCACCGAAGGCGCCGCCGTGGGCCGAACCGTGCGGCAACGGCATCAGCAGGCCGCCGAGCGCGACCGCCTGCACCGTGGTCTTGATCTTGCCGAGCTGGTCGGCGGCGATCACGATCTTCTTGAGCACCGAGAGCCGCAGCAGGGTGACGCTCCACTCGCGCAGCAGCACGATGATGGTCACCCACCACCAGATGTCGCCGACGATCGAGAGGCCGATGAAGGCCATCCCGGTGACCGCCTTGTCGGCGATCGGGTCGGCGATCTTGCCGAAGTCGGTGATCAGGTTGTGCTTGCGGGCCAGGTCACCGTCGATCTTGTCGGTGATCATCGCCAGCGCGAAGATCGCGAAGGAGACCCAGCGCAGCGTCGGGTTGTCGCCGCCGTCGGCGAGCAGCGCCCACGCGAAGAACGGCACGGCGAGGATCCGCAGCGTGGTCAGCGCGTTGGGTACGTTCCAGTTGCTCGTCTTCTGCACCGATGCCTCG
The DNA here is from genome assembly GCF_054031495.1 of Nocardioides sp. YJ-D4. Taxonomy (NCBI): domain Bacteria; kingdom Bacillati; phylum Actinomycetota; class Actinomycetes; order Propionibacteriales; family Nocardioidaceae; genus Nocardioides; species Nocardioides sp. YJ-D4. The sequence continues at coordinate 5,444,016 of NZ_CM132932.1, read as the reverse complement.
GGGGCAGTGCTCTCGTCGTTCACGCGGCGAACCCTATCCGTTCACTTCGGCGACCAGGTCAACGCCTTCGGAGGAGATGACGGTCGCGCTCACGAGATCACCGGGACGTACGCCCTCGACGTCTCCTTCGAGGGAGGTCATCCCGTCGACCTCGGGGCCCTGGTGGGCGGCCCGGCCGAGGATCTCCCCGTCTTCGACCTCCTCGACGAGCACGACGACCTGCTCGCCGATCCGCTCCTCGGCGCGCTGGGCGGTGAGCTCCTCGACGAGCTCGTTGACGTGCTCGACGCGGGCGCGGATCTCGTCGGCGTCAAGCTTGAGCGACTCGTCGAAACCGGCGGCCTCGGTGCCCTCCTCGTCGGAGTAGCCGAAGACGCCGGTGACGTCCATGCGCGCGGCGACCAGGAAGTCGGTCAGGATCTGGAGGTCCTCCTCGGTCTCGCCAGGGAAGCCGACGATGACGTTGGACCGCACCCCGGCCTCGGGCGCATAGCCGCGGATCTGCTCGAGCAGGCCCAGGAAGCTCTCCGGGTCACCGAACCGCTTCATCCGCCGCAGGACGGCGTTGGAGGCGTGCTGGAAGCTCAGATCGAAGTAGGGCGTCACGCCGGGAGTGGTGGCGATGACCTTCAGCAGATCGGGCCGGGTCTCGGCGGGCTGCAGGTAGGAGACGCGTACGCGCTCGATGCCGTCGATGGCGGCCAGCTCCGGCAGGAGCGTCTCGAGCAGCCGGATGTCGCCGAGGTCCTTGCCGTAGGAGGTGGAGTTCTCCGAGACCAGGAAGAGCTCCTTGACGCCCTGCTGGGCCAGCCACTGGCCCTCGTGGAGCACGTCGGAGGGGCGCCGAGAGACGAACGAGCCGCGGAACTGCGGGATCGCGCAGAAGGTGCAGCGCCGGTCGCAGCCGCTGGCCAGCTTCAGCGGCGCCCACGGGGCGTCGTCGAGCCGCGTACGTCCCGCGAAGCCGGGCACCTGGTCGACCGCGGCCATGCCGGGGACCGAGATGGCGGACGCGTCGCGCTCGACCGGGGAGATCGGGAGCAGCAGGCGCCGGTCCTGAGGTGTGTGCGGGTGGTGGGCCTCGCCGCTGAGGATGGAGCGCAGCTTGGCGGCGATGTCGGGGTAGTCGTCGAAGCCGAGCACCGCGTCGGCCTCGGGGAGCTCGGCGGCCAGGTCCTTGCCGTAGCGCTCGGCCATGCAGCCGACCGCGACGACGGCCTGAGCGCGGCCGGTCTCCTTGAGGTCGGCGGCCTCGAGCAGCGTGTCGACCGAGTCCTTCTTCGCCTGCTCGACGAAGCCGCAGGTGTTGACGACCACGGTGTCGGCCTCGTCCGGGTCGGCGACCAGTCGGAAGCCTCCCGCCGTCAGCCGGCCGGCGAGCTCCTCGGAGTCCACCTCGTTGCGGGTGCACCCGAGGGTCACCATGGCGACGGACACGAGGGGCTGGTCGGTCTCGGCGGAGGGTTCGGTCGCAGTGCTCATCACCGTGAAGTATGACGGGCACACCCGCCTGAGACCGAACCCTCGCGCCGGGACGGGGCGATCAGTCGGGCACGGAGCCCGGCTTCACGGACAGGACCGGGCAGGACGCGCCGAGCAGGATCCGCTGCGCGACGCTGCCCATCAGCAGCTTGCCGACAGGCGTACGCCGCCGCAGACCGACCACGACCAGCTTGGCGTCGAGCTGCTCGGCGGCATCGAGGACGGCGCCGGCGACGTCCGGGTCGATCGACTGCCGGATCTCGTGCGGCCGGCCCGACTCGGTGAGCCGGCGTTCGAGCTCGCCGACCTGCTCCTCGAGGGCGTAGCGGTCATCGACCAGGGCATCGCCCCGGGAGGCGTTGACGACCACGACGCCACGGTCGCGGCGCTCGGCGTCGGCCAGCGCCCAGTCCAGCGCGACCGAGCCGTAGACGTCGGGCGCCCACGCCACGACCACCCAGCCGCCTGCGGGGGTCTCACTCATCACAACACCTTCTCCTTCTCGTCCTCGTCCTCGATCTCAGCCGACTGCTCGGCCCGTGCCCGGAGCCGGGCGATGAACGGCCGACCCAGGATGAACAGCGCGATCAGGACGTAGATGACCACCGCGAGCGGCTCGCTCAGCAGCGCCGCGTAGTCACCGCCCGAGATCGTCAGCGCCTCCCGCAGCTTGGTCTCCATCAACGGCCCCAGGATGACACCCAGGATCAATGGCAGCACCGGCAGTCCGAAGCGGCGCATCATCAGTCCGAGCAGGCCGAAGGCCACCAGCAGCGCGATGTCGAACGGGTCCAGGTTGGTCGCGTACGCACCCAGGCAGGCGAAGAACAGGATGCCCGCGTAGAGCTGCGGCCTCGGGATCCGCAGCAGCCGGGCCCACAGCGGCGCCAGCGGCAGGTTGAGCACCAGCAGCAGGGTGTTGCCGATCAGGAGGCTGGCCAGCAGCGTCCACACCAGGTCGGCGTGGTCGGTCATCAGCTGCGGACCGGGGGTGATGCCGTAGCCCTGGAGCGCGGAGAGCATCACCGCGGCCGTGGCCGTCACCGGCAGGCCGAGAGCCAGCATCGGCACGAACATCCCGGCGGCCGAGGCGTTGTTGGCCGCCTCCGGCCCGGCGACGCCCTCGATCGCGCCACGGCCGAAGTCGCCGCGCTTGGAGAGCTTCCGCTCGGTCAGGTACGAGAGGAACGTCGGGATCTCCGCGCCACCGGCAGGAAGCGCGCCGAACGGGAACCCGAAGGCGGTGCCGCGCAGCCACGGCTTCCAGGAGCGACCCCAGTCGTCGCGTCCCATCCAGGGCCGGCCGACCGGGACCACGTGCGCCGGGCGTCGGCGCAGGTGGGCGGCCACCCACAGGGCTTCGCCGAGGGCGAAGATGCCGACCGCGACCACCACGATGTCGAGGCGGTCGACGAGCTGCGTCACGCCGAAGGTGAGCCGCGGCTGGCCGGTGTTGAGGTCGAGACCGACCAGACCGATCGTCAGGCCGAGGAACAGCGCGGCGAAGCCACGCAGGGCCGAGGTGCCGAGCACCGTCGTGGTCATGACCAGGGCCAGGACCATCAGCGCGAAGTACGAGGGCGCGCCCAGCTCGACGGCCACGTCGGCCAGGGCCGGCGAGAAGAAGGCCACCAGGATGGTGCCGATGGTGCCGGCGACGAACGAGCCGACCGCGGCGGTGGCCAGCGCCTGCGCGCCACGCCCCGCTCTGGCCATCCGGTTGCCTTCCAGCGCTGTCATCACCGAGGCGGACTCCCCCGGTGTGTTCAGCAGGATCGAGGTGGTGGAGCCGCCGTACATGCCGCCGTAGTAGAGGCCGGCGAACATGATGAACGCGCTGGTCGGCTCGAGCCGGTACGTCACCGGCAGCAGCAGCGCGATGGCCATCGCCGGCCCGATGCCGGGCAGCACGCCGACGAAGGTGCCCAGCAGCACGCCGATGGCGGCGTAGAGCAGGTTCATCGGGGTCAGGGCGGACTCGAGCCCACCCATGAGAAGTTCGAAGTTCTCCATCAGTCAGTCCTCACAGGATCCCGTCGAGTACGCCAGGGGTGAGCGGGATGCCCAGACCGACGTAGAAGGCGTACCAGCTGGCGACCGAGAGGACGAGCCCGACGATCACGTCCCGCACGAGCGTTCGGCTGCCGAGGCACCAGGCGGCGCCGGCGAACAGCGCCGCCCCCGAGATCGCCCAGCCGAGCAGGTTCACGGTCGCGACCGTGAACAGCAGGACCGCGACCAGCTTGAGGACCGTCAGCCAGTCGGCCGACGAGCTCAGGTCGACGTCCTCGCCCTCCTCGGGCTCCGGCTGGGAGCCGCGGGCGGTGGCGACCGCCAGCAGCGCACCGACGACGACGAGACCGGCGCCGATGACGTACGGGAAGACGCGGGGGCCGACCGGGTCGGCGAAGCCGACGTCCAGGCCGGTGGCGTCGACGACGGTGTAGATCCCGATGACGACCAGGAACAGGGCCAGGCCGTACTGGCCGACGTCGACCCGGCGCGCGGGGCTCGTGGGCTCGGGGGGTTGGGTTTCGGTTTCGTGGACGCTCACAGCAGATCCAGCTCCTTCAAGGTCGAGGCGACACGCTGGTCCTGCTCGACCAGCAGGTCGTCGAAGTCGTCGCCGGTGACGAAGGCGTCGGTCCAGCCGTTGTCCTTCAGCGCCTGCTGCCACTGCTTCGAGTCGTGCATCCGGGTGAGCAGGTCGATCAGCTCCTGCCGGCGCTCGTCGCTGATGCCCGGCGGGGCGAGTACGCCGCGCCAGTTGAGGAAGACCAGGTCGATACCGCTCTCGGTGAGCGTCGGTGCGTCGGCGAAGACGCCGGTGCCACGCTCGTCGCCCGAGACGGCCAGGACCCGCAGATCACCGGCCTCCACCTGGCCCTCGAACTCAGCGAGACCGGAGAAGCCCACGTCGATCTTGTGACCCAGCAGCGCGCTGGTGAGCGGACCACCACCGTCGTAGGGGACGTACTTGACCTTCTTCGGGTCGATGCCGGCAGCCTCGGCCAGCTGCATCGGGAAGAGGTGGTCGGGGCCACCGGGCGAGGAGCCGCCGCCGACCACGATGGACTCGGGGTCCTCGGACCAGGCCTTCACCAGGTCGTCGATGGTCTTGAACGGCGAGTCGGCCGGAACCAGCACACCCTCCTGCTCCTCGATGAGCTGGGCGATCGGGGTCGCGTCCTGGGGGCGGGCGTCCACGCCGAAGGAGTAGGTGGAGCCGACGACGCCCAGACCGATGGTCATGAGCAGGTTGCCGTTGCCCTCCTCGCTCATCAGGCGGGACATCGCGACGGAGCCGCCGGCACCCAGGATGTTGGTCACCTGGATGTCACCGCCGGTCATGTTGTCGCGGTCGAGGACCCCCACCGCCGCCCGGCCGGTCTGGTCGTAGCCGCCACCGGGGCTGTTCGGGATCCACATGTCGAGGTCACGGGACTGCTCGCCACGGGTCACGCCGCAGGCCGATGCCGCGGCGAGCAGGCAGGTCACGAGCACGACGGCGAGGACACGGGTACGGCGTATGCTCGCTGCCCGGCCCCGCTGCGTCGGCAGCGGCGGTCGGGGCGGGGACTGCGATGTCGGCGTCGACAACAGCTGGCCTCCAGACTCAGGGGGAATGAAACGGTCAGTGGCGATGGTCACAGTCCGGGGTGACCGCCGTCACCATTCGGCAACCAAAGGAGGTTGTGTAACTTGTGGCCACAGCGACCGCGGCGCCACCTGTCGCTGGCCGGACAGGTGCTGCTGCTGCAGCTCTCGGTGCTGCTGCTCGTCGTCGTGGCGACCAGCATCGTCTCCCTGCGGCAGAGCGACGCCGACTTCCGTGACTCCCGCGAGGACCGGCTGCGCGCCGCCGCGGAGAGCCTGGCCGGGATCGCGGCGATCCAGGACGGGCTGACCAGCAGCGCCCCCGACCGGCAGGCCCTGGGCTTCTACCTGCAGACCCGGGCCGCCGACGCGGGCGCCGACACCGCCTACCTCACCGCGCTCGACGGCACGGTCCTCGTCGCCACCGACCCCACCCGGGTCGGCGAGACCCTCGATCTGGGCAGGCGCGAGACGAGCCGGGCCTGGTCCGGCGACATCGACGACGCCGGCCGCCGGGCGATCGCCGCCCAGGTCCCGGTCTACGGCGGAGGCTCGACCGGCGCGGACGCCGAGGCGCCGCGTCCGGTCGGCGTGGTCGTCGTGACCGAGGACTATCCACCGCTGACCGAGCGCCTCGCCCGCACCTGGGCCGACGCCCTCACCGTGCTGCTGGCCGGTCTCGCGCTCGGCGTGCTCGGGTCGTGGCTGCTGGCGCGGCTGATCAAGCGACGTACGCGTGGGCTGGAGCCGCGCGACATCGCCGCCCTCGCCGACCACCGCGAGGGCCTGCTCCGCTCGATCCGCGAGGGGGTGCTGGCGGTCGGCGCCGACGGGCGGGTCAGCCTGATGAGCGACAGCGCCCGCGAGCTGCTCGGGCTGACCTCGGACCCGACCGGGCACCGGCTCGACGAGCTCGACCTGCCCGCCGAGACCCTCGCCCTGCTCAGCGGAGCCGAGGAGGTGCACGACGCGCCGCTGGTCGCCGGTGAGCGGGTGCTCGTGCTCAACCGCAACCGGGTCCACCACGACGGCCGCCCCGCCGGCACCGTCACCACGCTGCGCGACCGCACCGAGCTGGTGGCACTGCAGAGCGAGCTCAACGCCCGCGAGAGCGTCACCGAGACCCTGCGGGCGCAGACCCACGAGTTCAGCAACCAGCTGCACACCATCACCGGGCTCCTCGAGCTGGAGGAGTACGCCGAGGTGGGCCAGTTCGTCACCGGGCTGACCGCGCGCCGGGCGGCACTGAGCGACCACATCACCTCCCGGATCGACGACCCCGCGGTGGCCGCCCTGCTCATCGCCAAGGCGAGCCTGGCCGCCGAGCGCCGGGTGAGCATCGACCTGGACGCCGCCAGCTCGCTCCCCCGGCTCACCCCCGACGGCTCCGCCGACGTGGTCACCGTCCTCGGCAACCTGGTCGACAACGCCGTCGACGCGGCCGCGCTGGTCGGGCCGCTCGACGGTCGGGTCGGCGTGCTCCTGACGGCCGAGGGCCAGACCGTGACCGTCCGCGTCTCCGACACCGGCGGCGGGGTGCCCGCCGAGCGTCTGCCCGAGATCTTCCGGCGCGGCTTCAGCACAAAGCCGCGCGACGCCAGCGGCCGCGGCGTCGGGCTCGCGCTGGTCCAGCTGGTGTGCCGTGCACGCGGCGGCGAGGTCGAGGTGGAGAATAGCGGGTCGGCGGAGCGCCCCGGAGCGGTCTTCATCGCGACCCTGCCGGGCGCCGCACCGCTCGCCCCACCCACCACCCCACCCGCCGCCCCACCCGGCGATACTGCCCCCGAGGAGGCCCGATGACGTCCGCACCGGAGCTCACCGTGCTCGTGGTCGAGGACGACTTCATGGTGGCCTCGATCCACACCCGCTTCGTCGAGCGCGTCGACGGGTTCCGCGTCGTCGGTGTGGCCGCAACAGGCTCCCAGGCGCTCGCGGAGACCGCCCGCCTCTCCCCCGACGTGCTGCTGCTCGACGTGCACCTTCCCGACTTCAGCGGCATCGAGCTGCTGCGCCGGCTGCGCGGACGAGGCGACGACGCCGACGTCATCGTCATCACCGCCGCCCGCGAGGCCGACACGGTGCGGGCCGCCGCGGCCGGTGGCGCCGCCCACTACGTGGTCAAGCCGTTCCCGTTCGAGGACCTGGCCGCCCGGCTCGACGACGTACGCCGCTCCCGCGAGGCGCTCGCCCGGATCGGGCAGCGGGCCGAGGGAGCCGAGGGGGCCGAGCACCGCGACGAGGTCCAGGCCGGCATCGACGAGGTCTTCAGCCACCAGAGCGCACGCGAGACCCGGGAGCGGCTGCCGAAGGGGCTCAGCGCGGAGACCGCCCGGGCCGTGCTGGCCGCGCTGCAAACCGCCGGCGAGCTCAGCGCCACCGAGTGCGCCGAGGAGATCGGAGTCTCCCGGGTGAGTGCGCGCCGCTATCTCGAGCACTTCGCGAGCACGGGCCGGATCGGCGTACGTCTCAACTACGGCACCGCCGGGCGCCCCGAACGCCGCTACCGGGCGGGCGACTCCTGAGCCGTCGCCTCAGGCGGACTCGCGGATCACCAGGCGCGTCGGGAGCACGACGGAGGGCTCGACGTCCTCCCCCGCGACCAGACGGAGGATCTGCTCGGCGAGACGGGTGCCGATCTCGTGGATCGGCTGGTGCACCGTCGTCAGGGGCGGGTCGGTGAACCGGGCCGCCTCGACGTCGTCGAACCCGATCACCGCCACGTCGTCGGGCACCCGGCGTCCGAGCCGGCGCAGCGTACGCAGGGCGCCGTCGGCCATCAGGTCGGAGGCCGCGAAGACGGCGTCGATTCCGGGATCGCGCTGCAGCAGCCGCTCCATCGCGTCGATACCCGACTGGCGCATGAAGTCGCCCTCCTCGACCAGCGGCACCGCCCCCGGCAAGGCCTGCAGACCGGTGAGGTAGCCCGCCAGGCGCTCGCGCCCGGCGACCATGTCCTGCGGCCCGCAGATGGTCGCGATCCGGCGCCGGCCGAGACCGATGAGGTGGTTCATCGCCGCCTCCACGCCGCTGGCGTGCTCGACGTCGATGTACGGCACGGTCGCCTCGCCCAGCGGCCGCCCGCTGGTGACGACCGGGACGCCCGCCACCCGCAGCTCCTCGGGCAGGGTGTCGGCCCCGTGCATGGACGCCAGCACGACACCGTCGACGGTGCGGCCGTGCACGTAGCGCAGGATCCGGTCGTGGCTCGACTGCGTCGAGGCGAGCAGCAGCACCAGCTGCTTGTCCGCCTTCTCCAGCGCCTCGCCGACACCCCGGATCACGCCGGGGAAGAAGGCGTCGTCGGAGAAGACCCGGGTCGCGGACTCCGGCAGGATCAGGGCGATGGAGTCCGTACGCTGCGTCACCAGGCTCCGCGCCGCAGGGTTCGGCACGTAGCCGAGGTCGGCGATGGCCCGCCGGATGCTCTCGGCGACGTCGGGACGTACGGTCGTGGAGCCGTTGACGACGCGCGAGACCGTCGCTCGCGAGGCCCCGGCCGCCCGGGCCACCGTCTCCAGCGTCGGTCGGCCGGCCGGGGTCTCGTTCATGAGTGGAACCTATCGTCTCCCGCTCACCGGGAGAACGTGAACCAGTTGAGGTTCACGAAGTCGGCCGGCTGGCCGCTGGTGAACCGCAGGAACACCGTGTGCGTTCCGGTCACCCCGCTGATGCTGCCCGGGACCGTACGCCAGCTCTGCCAGCCTCCGGTGCTGGCCACCGAGAAGCTGCCGATCGGGGCGTTGTTCACGTTGTCGAGGCGTACCTCGACCAGGCCGCTCACCCCTGCCGGCGCGCCGGAGGCGACGCGCGCGGAGAACGTACGGGCGGCGCTGGAACCGAAGTTCACGCCGTCGTAGCGGAGCCAGTCGCCGTTGCTGAGATAGCCGACGTTCTGACCGCCGCCGGTGTCGGTCGTCGCCTCCGTCTGGGTGCCGCTCTGGGCGTTGTACGACTCGGCCTGGATGGTGGAGTAGGCGTCCCGGTTGCCCGGGGCGGGCGGGTCGGTCGGCTCGGTGGTGCCGCCGCCCTTGGAGTAGACCGCGACGTAGTCGACCAGCATGGGCACCCCGGAGGCGGTCGCCGAGGTCGGGTTGCCGGGCCAACCGCCGCCGATCGCGACGTTGAGGATGATGAAGAAGCCGTGGTTGGTGGCGTTGTTCCAGGTCGTCGCGTCCACCTGGTCCGAGCGGACCGTGTGGTAGAGCGTGTTGTCGACGTAGAACCGGATCTGCTGCGGACTGGTGCTGCGGTCCCACTCCATCGCATAGGTGTGGAACGACGACTGGCAGGTCGAGCCCGGGCAGCCCTGGAGCGTCCCGCCGAGGCCGGTGGTCTCGTTGCACGGACCGCCGGGGGAAGTGCCGCAGTGCAGCGTGCCCCAGACCTGGTTGGCGCCGTTGACGTTCTCCATGATGTCGATCTCGCCGATGCCCGGCCAGTTCCAGTAGTTGCCGCGGAAGGGCTCGCCGAGCATCCAGAACGCCGGCCAGATGCCCTGGGCCGCCGCTCCGGTGACGTTCGGCATCTGGATGCGTCCCTCGACGCGGAGCACGCCGCCGGAGGGCGGCTGGAAGTCGGTACGGGTGGTCTCGATGCGCCCGGAGGTCCAGTTCCCGGCGCCGTCGCGGATCGGCTTGATGACCAGGTTGCCGTTGCCGTCCTGGTAGACGTTCTGGGTGCTGTCGCTGTGGTAGGCGATCTCCCCGGTACCCCAGTTGGCCGCGCCGCCGGGGTAGGAGTGGCCGATGTCGTACATCCAGTTGTTGGTGTTGATCCGCGACCCGGCCGCGCCGGTGAAGTCGTCACTCCACACCTTCGTCCAGCCGGCCGGCGTGCCCGGCTCCGACGCCTCGGACGCCTGTCCGAACGACGTCAGCGGGATCGCCACGGCGACCACGCCGGCCGCGACCACAGCGGCTCCCAATGCCTTGAGACTTCTCATGATGACTCGCTTCCCGATGAATGAGCGATGAGTCTGGCGACTCGTGAGAGCGCTCTCTCGGATGTCATGGTCCCAAACCCGATGTGACCCGCGTCACCAAATCCCGATCTCTTTAACAACCCCGCCGAGTCGGCGCGTTCTGACCGAAAACAGCGCCGAGTCGGCTCGTCATGACGAGCCGACTCGGCGGGGACGGTGTGTGCTAGTTGGCGGTGTAGGTGCGCTGAGCGGCCTCGCCGGTCTTGCCGAGGGCCTTGGCCTTGCCGTCGCCGACAGCGACCTTGAGGGAACCGTCGGAGGTCTGTACGCGCAGGGGCGGGGTGACCTGGAGCTCCTTGGACTCACCGAAGGCGAGGTCACCGCTGAAGACCACCTTGCCACGCGAGTCGCGGACGACCACGTGGGCACCGCCACCGGCGGCGGAGATGGTCACCGGGACGGGCGAGGACTTGCCGTAGGGGCTGTCGGTGCCGGCGGAGCCGTCGAGCTGGATCGCTCCGGCCTCGGGCTCGTGCTGGGTGCCGTCGATGACCAGGCGCGCGACCGACCAGACCAGGATGACCGCCATCACCGCGGCGACCAGGACGGACCAGGACGGACCGCCACGCATGCGCCGGACCGGGCGGATCGCGGCGCTGTGGGCGAGCTCGGCCTCGAAGACGGCGCGCGGGCTGACCGGGCCGGAGGCGTACTTCTCGTCATAGGTGCGCAGCAGCGGCGCGACCTCGATGCCGAGGACGCGCGCCAGCGTACGCAGGTGGCCACGGGCGTAGAAGTCGCCGCCGCAGGGGCCGAAGTCGTCGACCTCGATCGCCTCGATGACGTGCGGACGGATCCGGGTCCACTCGGCCAGGCCGTCCATGTCCAGGGCGAGCCGACGGCGGGCCGCGGCGATCTCGGCACCGATCTCGGGGACCTTGGCCGGCACCACCTCGGTGGGCTCGTCGTCGACGCCGTCGATAGCCAGCGCCTTGACGCCTTCGTCGGGCACCGCGATCGCACGTACGCCCTCGGGCTCGGAGTCCTCGAGGTCCTCGTCGACGTCCTCGTCGACGTCCGAGTCCTCGACGTCCACGTCGGCGAACGCCGCCTCGGCCAGGTCCAACTGGAGCGCGTTCGCGCCGTGGATGGCGATGGTCTCCTGGGGCTCCTCGGGCACGTAGCGTACGTCCACCCGGACCGCCGTCGAGGGCTCGCGCAGCGGCGCGACCGGCTCCGCCTTCGCCTCTGCCACGAGATTCACTTCGGGCTCAGGCTCGGGGTCGGTCTTCGGCGTCGTCTCGTCCTGTTCCGCGCTGTGCGCGGTCGTCTCAGTGTCCCGGTCCACCTGGTCCTGCTCCGCCTCGTCCACCACGTCTGCGGCATTGATATCAGGCTCGTCCAAGACCCGGAGCATCCGGGGGTTGGTGTCTCCGGCCCGCCCGGAGAGGGGCGGACGGACGGCGGTGTCACCGTCGTCCGAGGCGGCATCGGCAGTGTGTTCCTCGGCGCTCTCGTCGGTGTCCTTCTCCGGCTCCTCCACGTCGAGCGCGGGGTCGATCTCGACGACCTCGACGCCATCGGCGGCGACGATCGCGATGGCCTCGGTGACGTCGTCACCGGCGCCCAGGACGCGGGTGGAGAGGCCGAGCGGGAGCGAGAACGGGAGGCCGTAGAGGCGCTCGGTCAGCATCGCCTGGCGCCGGGCGGTCGGCGAGAGCTCCTCGAGCACCTCGTCCTCGTCGTGCAGCAGCACGCCGATGCGACCGTCCTTCCAGAACCGTTCGATCCCGTCCGGACGCGGGGTGTGCTCGACGGACTCGATCTTCGACCACGGGATGCCCTGCCAGGTCTGGCCGAAGCGGAGGCGTACGCCCTGCTCGTCCACGAGCAGCAGCGGCATCCGGGAGTCCCAGGCCGTCCAGCCCTGCACCGCCGCGACGACGAGCAGGATCAGGCCGACCAGATAGCCTTCGATGCCGCCACGCAGCACGAAGGCGATGCCGACGAGCAGCGACGCGAGCGCCACCACCAGCGCGAGGCGGCCGTTGCGGCGTACCTCGACGACGTCGACGTCGTGGGTCTCGACGGTCTCGGCAGGGTCGACGGTCTCGACCGCCGGTGAATTCTCGCTCACATCTCCCCCTGGATTGTTGCGATGACGCCGTCGATCTCGTCCGGCTTGACGAGTACGTCGCGTGCCTTGGAGCCCTCTGAAGGACCGACCACACCGCGCGACTCGAGGATATCCATCAGGCGGCCGGCCTTGGCGAAACCGACGCGGAGCTTGCGCTGCAGCATCGAGGTCGACCCGAACTGGGTCGAGACGATCAGCTCGATCGCCTGGATGACCAGGTCCATGTCGTCGCCGATGTCGTCGTCCAGCACCCGCTTGGACTCCGCCGGAGCGGTCACGTCGTCACGGTAGGACGGCTCCAGCTGGCCCTTGACGCTCTTGACGACCGCGTTGACCTCCGACTCGGAGACCCAGGAGCCCTGCACACGGATCGGCTTGGAGGAGCCCATCGGCAGGAACAGCCCGTCACCCTGGCCGACCAGCTTCTCCGCACCAGGCTGGTCGAGGATGACGCGCGAGTCGGCCAGCGACGAGGTCGCGAAGGCGAGCCGCGAGGGCACGTTGGCCTTGATCAGACCCGTGACCACGTCGACCGAGGGCCGCTGCGTCGCCAACACCAGGTGGATGCCGGCGGCACGGGCGAGCTGGGTGATGCGTACGACCGCGTCCTCGACGTCGCGCGGGGCGACCATCATCAGGTCGGCGAGCTCGTCGACGATGACCAGCAGGTAGGGGTAGGGCGACAGGACCCGCTCGGAGTCGGGCGGGAGCTGCACCTTCCCGGCACGGACGGCCTTGTTGAAGTCGTCGACGTGGCGGAAGCCGAAGTTGGCGAGGTCGTCGTAGCGCATGTCCATCTCGCGTACGACCCAGGCCAGCGCCTCGGCGGCCTTCTTCGGGTTGGTGATGATCGGCGTGATCAGGTGTGGCACGCCCTCGTAGGAGTTGAGCTCGACCCGCTTGGGGTCGACCATGATCATCCGCACCTCGTCGGGCGTGGCCCGCATCAGCACCGAGGTGATCATCGAGTTGATGAAGGACGACTTACCCGAACCGGTCGCACCCGCGACCAGCAGGTGGGGCATCTTGGCGAGGTTGGCGACGACGAAGCCGCCCTCGACGTCCTTGCCGACGCCGGTGATCATCGGGTGGTGGTCGCCGCGCGCGGCGTTGGAGCGGAGCACGTCGCCGAGGGTGACGATCTCCTTGTCGATGTTCGGGATCTCCACACCGACGGCCGACTTGCCGGGGATCGGCGAGAGGATGCGTACGTCCGCGGAGGCCACCGCGTAGGCGATGTTCTTCTGGATGCCGGTGATCTTCTCGACCTTCACGCCGGCGCCGAGCTCCACGATGTAGCGGGTGACCGTCGGGCCACGGGTGTAGCCGGTGACCGCGGCATCGATGTTGAACTCCTCGAGCACCGCCTGGAGCCGGCTGACGATGTCGTCGGAGGCCTTGGAGCGGGCCTTGTGCGGCGAGCCGGGCTTGAGCAGGTCGCTGCCCGGGAGCGTGTAGGCGACGTCACCGGCGAGCATCAGCTGCTCGACCCGCTGCGGCAGCTCGGTGTGCGGCGGCGGCTCGAGGTCGCCCTTGGGGCCGCGCTTCTGACCGGGCCTCGGTGCCCCGTCGGAGACCGCGGGCATGAGGCCTGCCGCATCGCTGGGCACGGCCTCGTCGGGCTGGGTGTCGGCGTCCGGGTCCTCGTCGAGGGCGAGCGCGATGTCGAGCCCGTCCTTCTTGCGCTTCTTCTTCGGCTTCTCCTCCTCGAGGAGCGGCGTCTCGTAGGGCTCGAAGCCCTCCGGGTCGAAGGTGTCGTCGTCAGCGAAGAGCTTGTTGCCCCGGCGCACCCGCCGGATGTTGGTGCCGCTCTCGCTCATCTCCTCGGGCGGGGTCAGGCCGAGCGCCCGGTCGCGCAGCTCCACCAGGCGACTCGGCACCTGGTAGAGCGGGGTCCCGGTGATCACCAGGATCCCGAAGACGACCAGAAGGGACAGGAGTACGACGACCACGGCCGTCGAGCGCAGCACGTCCAGCAGCAGGCTGGCCACGACGTAGCCGATCGCACCGCCGGCCCACTGCAGCTCGGTGCTGTCGCCCGAGGTGGGCTGCGGGTTGCCGTTGGCGATCTGGATGATGCCGAGCGTGGCCATCAGGAACGCGGCCCAGCCGATCGCGAGCCGGCCGACCGGAGCGGCGTTGACCGGGTCGCGCATCAGCCGGGCACCGGCGACGACGAGCCCGACCGGCACCAGCCAGCCGACCTTGCCGACGACGCCGGCCACGGCGATGCGTACGACGTCGAAGAACTGCCCGCCGAGCTGGAACCAGACGCCGGCGGCGACGAGGACGGAGAGGCCGATCAGGAACAGGCCGACGCCGTCGCGCCGGTGCTCCGGCTCGAGGTCGCTGGCGGCCTGGCCGCCGACGCGGAAGATGGCCGCCACTCCCCCGGCGATCGCCAGCCACAGGCTCGCGATGGTCGAGAAGATGGCATCGAAGAGGACCGCGATCGGGCTGGGCCCGTTGCGCACGGCACGGGGTGGCGTACGGTTCGTCGTCTTCTTCTTCGCGGCAGGGCGGCGTTTGGCCGGCGTTGCCTTGGAGCGGGCCCGGCTCGTGGCCGTTGCTCGCTTTGTCGTGGTCGTACTCCGGGGACGGGTGCTCTTGTTGGTGGTCGAGCTCCGCGAACCCGGCGGGGAAGACGTACGGGTCGCCATACAAGCAGGGTATTTGACCGAGCGGCCTGGCTCCGGGACCCCATGGGGGTGTGTTGCATCGGTGTAGTTTGCCGCCATGCAGAGCCTCGCAGTCCTCATCGCCCTTCTCACCGCCGTCGATGCCGTGGCGGACTGGACCTGCGTGTGGTTCGGCTGGCGGCGGACCCACTACGTCACCAAGCCCCTGGTGATGGTGGGGCTGATGGTGTTGGTGGGGCTCGTCAGCGACGGCGAGCCGGCAGCGTGGTGGCTGATCGTCGCGCTCTTCTTCGGGATGCTCGGCGACATCTCGATGATCGGGGCCTCCACCAGGCGCTTCCTCGGCGGGGTGGCGTTCTTCTTCGTCGGCCATCTGGCGTACGCCGTGACCTTCCTCGCGCTCGGTCTGGAGACCCCCGCGTGGTCCTGGGCCGGGATCGTGGTCGCGGTCGTGCTGGCGATCCCGATGGGCCGGGTGCTCGGGGGCGCCCGTCAGATGGGCGGTGTGCCGACGGCTGCAGCCCTGGCGGCGTACTCGCTGGTGATCGCCACCATGCTCGTGCTCGGCTGGATGACCGGGAGCGTGTGGATCGCCGTGGGCGCGCTGATCTTCGTCGTCAGCGACACCCTGATCGGGATCAACCTCGCCGAGCACGGCAACGAGCCGCCGCGCCTGACCAACGTGCAGATCATGGTGACCTATCACGTCGGCCAGGCGCTGATCACGGCTGGCGTGCTGCTGGCGCTCTAGGCCTCGATGACGACCGGGACGATCATCGGGCGGCGACGGTGGGTGCTGGAGACCCAGCGCCCGAACGTACGCCGGATGGCCTGCTGCAGCTGGTAAGTGTCGGTCGCACCCTCCGAGATGGCCCGGTTGACCGCCTTGACGATCGGCTGCTTGATCGGCTCGAAGGCGTTGTCCGGCCACACGTGGCCGCGGGCGTGGATCTCCGGGCCGCTGGCGACGGTGCCGTTGACCGAGTCGACCACGACGATGATCGAGACGAAGCCCTCCTCGGAGAGGATGCGGCGGTCCTTGAGCTCGGACTCGGTGACGTCACCGACGGTGGTGCCGTCGACGAAGACGTAGCCGCACTCGACCTTGCCCGCGATCTCGGCCTTGCCGTCGATCAGGTCGACGACCACGCCGTCCTCGGCGTAGACGACGCTCTCCACGCCGGTCTGGCGGGCCAGGTCGCCGTTGGCGAGCAGGTGGCGCACCTCGCCGTGGACGGGCATCACGTTGCGCGGGCGGACGATGTTGTAGCAGTAGAGCAGCTCGCCGGCGCTGGCGTGGCCGGAGACGTGCACCAGGGCGTTGCCCTTGTGGACCACGTTGGCGCCGAGGCGGGCGAGGCCGTTGATCACCCGGTAGACCGAGTTCTCGTTTCCGGGGATCAGGCTCGACGCGAGCAGGACGGTGTCGCCCGGCTCGATGTGGACGAAGTTGTGGGTGCCGTTCGCGATCCGCGACAGCGCCGACATCGGCTCGCCCTGCGAGCCGGTCGAGACCATGACGACCCGCTCCGGCGGCAGCTCGGCGAGCTCCTTGGCGTCGACGATGACGTCCTCGGGCACGTGTAGGTAGCCCAGGTCGGACGCGATCTGCATGTTGCGGACCATCGAGCGACCGACGTACGCCACCTTGCGGCCGTGTGCGACCGCGCTGTCGAGCACCTGCTGGACGCGGTGCACGTGGGAGGCGAAGCAGGCCACGATGATGCGCTGGTCGGACTCGCGGAAGACCTGCTCGATCGCGGGCGCGATCTTCTTCTCGGCGGTCGTGAATCCGGGGACCTCGGCGTTGGTGGAGTCGGTGAGGAACAGGTCCACACCCTCCTCGCCGAGCCGGGCGAACGCGCGCAGGTCGGTGATCCGGCCGTCCAGCGGCAGCTGGTCCATCTTGAAGTCGCCGGTGTGCAGCACGAGGCCGGCGCCGGTGCGGATCGCGACCGCGAGCGCGTCCGGGATGGAGTGGTTGACCGCGACGAACTCGAGCTCGAACGGCCCGAAGGAGATCGTGTCGCCCTCGCGTACCTTGTGCTGGACGGTCTCGCGCAGGCGGTGCTCGCGCAGCTTGGAGCCGAGCAGGGCCAGGGTCAGCTCGGAGCCGACCAGCGGGATGTTCTGACGCTCGCGGAGCAGGTAGGGCGTCGCGCCGATGTGGTCCTCGTGGCCGTGGGTCAGGACCAGCGCCTCGATGTCGCCGAGGCGGTCACGGATCGGGCCGAAGTCGGGCAGGATCAGGTCGACGCCGGGCTGCTGCTCCTCGGGGAAGAGCACACCGCAGTCGACGATCAGCAGCCGGCCGTCGTATTCGAAGACGGTCATGTTGCGGCCGACCTCGCCGAGGCCGCCGAGAGGGGTGACCCGCAGGCCGCCCTTGGGGAGCTTGCCGGGTTCGGTCAGCTCCGGGTGTGGGTGAGACAAAGGCGTTCCTTCTAGAGAAGGCCAGAGGCCTCCAGCCCGGCTCGCAGCGCCTCGACCTCGTCGCTGTCGAGAGCCACCAGAGGCCCTCGTACGTTGCGGTTGTCGATCACGCCGGTCAGCTCGAGTGCGGCCTTGGCAGTGGTGGCTCCGTAGTTCGGGACGCCCATGATGGCGTCGATCGCGGGGAGCATCCGCGCATAAGTCTTGCGGGCGGTCTCGATGTCGCTCGCCGCGAAGGCGTCGATCATCGTCCGCGTCTGGTCGCCGAGCACATGGGCGGCGACGCTGATCACGCCGACGGCGCCGTGCGCCAGCCAGGCGAGGGTGAGCGCGTCGTCACCGGAGTAGATCGAGTAGCCGAGGTCGAGCAGCCTGGTGCCGCGCGGGAAGTCGCCGGCGGCCTCCTTGACCGCGACGACGGTGTCCCAGGTGATCGCCTCGCGGTAGGTGTCGAGGGTGATCGGGGAGCCGGTGCGGCCGGGGACGTCGTAGAGGATGACCGGGGTGTCGGTCGCGGAGACCACGGTGCGGAAGTGCTCGCGGATGCCGCGCTCGCCCGGCTTGTTGTAGTAGGGCGTCACCAGCAGCAGGCCGTCGGCGCCGATCGACGCCGCCTGCTTGGCGAGCTCGACGGTGGTGCGGGTGTCGTTGGTGCCGATGCCGGCCACGATCTTGGCGCGGTCGCCGACGGCGTCCTTGACCGCGGCCAGGATCTCGCCGTCCTCGGCAGGAGTGGTGGTCGGCGACTCGCCGGTGGTGCCGGAGACGACGATGCCGTCGTGGCCGTGATCGACCAGGTGCTTGGCGACTTTCTGGGTCTGCTCCAGGTCGACCGAGCCATCGTCGTTGAACATCGTGACGAGTGCGGAGAGCACGGTGCCGAAGGGAGCATCAGTCATGGCGTACAGACTATCGTCAGACGCGCTGCATGACCTCGTCGGCTACGAGTGCGAGATGGTCGAGATCGCTCAGGTCGAGCACCTGGAGGTAGATGCGGGTCGCGCCGGCGTCCTCGAACCGCTTGATCTTGGCGACCACCTCGTCCGGGGTGCCCGCCAGACCGTTCTCACGCAGCTCGGCGGGCTCGCGGCCGATCGCCTGCGCCCGGCGGGCGATCTCGTCCTCGTCGCGGCCGACGCAGAGCACCTGGGCGGCGGAGTAGATGATCGAGTCGTCCCGGCCGGCCGCCTCGACGAAGCGCCCGACGTTCTCGAACAGCGCCTGGGACTCCTCGACGGAGACGAACGCGGCGTTGAACTCGTCGGCGAAGGTCGCGGCCAGCGTCGGCGTACGCTTCTTGCCGCCACCGCCCACGATCACCGGGATCGAGCCGGCGTGGCCACGGGTCTGGATCGGCTTCGGCAGACCCGGGCTCTGCTTGATCGTGTAGTGCTTGCCGTTGAAGTCGAAGGTCTCCCCCGGCTCGGTCGCCCACAGCCCGGTGATGATCTCGAGCTGCTCCTCCAGCCGGTCGAACCGCTCCCCCAGGGCCGGGAACGGGATCCCGTACGCCTCGTGCTCCTCCTCGAACCAGCCCGCTCCCAGGCCGAGCTCGACCCGGCCCTCGGACATGTCGTCGACGTTGGCAGCCTGGATGGCCAGCACACCCGGGAGGCGGAAGGTCGCCGAGGTGACCAGGGTGCCGAGCCGGATCGTGCTCGTGTCGCGGGCCAGGCCGGCGAGCGTCGTCCACGCGTCGCTCGGTCCGGGCAGTCCGTCGACCGAGCCCATCTTCAGGTAGTGGTCGGAGCGGAAGAACGCCCCGAATCCCAGCTCCTCGGCCTTCTTGGCGACAGCGAGGATGTCGGCGTAGGACGCCCCCTGCTGGGGCTCGGTGAAGATGCGCAGCTCCATGCCGTTTACCTTAGAGGGGCGAGACACCTACTCGCGCGTCAGGGAGCGAAGGCGGGCTGTAGAGCTCAGCTCGCGGCGCTGTCGCCACGGGCGCTCCCCACATCGTCCAGGCCGGCCCGTTCTCGATCGGGAGCCAGGTGTTGGTGAAGTCCGCCGCCCAGTCCCCTGGCGGTTCGAGCCGCAAGTCTGATCGTTTGAGGCCGACGAGGTCGGCGGTGAAGACCGCCCAGGCCCCGAGCGTCGCCACGAGCGGAAGCGGCTTGCGGGCGGCGATCTGGAAGGCCGCCAGTAGGGGCAGGTGCCAGTCTCCTGCCACCACGGCGGCCTGCTCCTCCCATGTCGCCTTCAGGTCGAGAGGTCGCTGGCGCCCGATCCGCGCGATGAACGGTCGCCACCGGTCGAGCACCTCGTCGCTGCACCTCGGCCGCGCGAGCAGCTCCTCGAACCGTTCGTTCTCGTAGAAGTACGCCGACCCCACCCGGTGCCGCGGCCCGGCCAGCCCCGCGCGCAGCACCCGCTTCGCCTGGGCCTCGCCCAGCAGGTGCACGTCGGCCAGTCGGAGCACGGCCTCGGTCGTAGTGATCCACATGTGCCGAACGTACGTGCGAGCACCGACATCGATGATCCGACCGGATCGGCCGGGTCGTAGCAACAACCCGCGATGGGGCGACTATGGCTGAGGATCCGAGCTTGTGAATGCTTCACAAACTCGGATCCTCAGTCATAGCGAGCGAGATCGCCCTGCTCTGCCGCTAGCCGACGCGCTTGCGCATCAAGACGTCGTCGACGCCCGGAGCTCGACACGACTGAGAAAGACGCGGTCGTACGCCTCGTGGGGCTCACGCTTCGTCTCGACCCATTCCGTCTCGTCGAAGTCCGGGTAGAGGACGTCCCCCTCCGGGGTCAGGTGGACCCGGGTGATGACCTGCTCGGTGGCGTACGGGAGGGCGGCCGCATAGACCTGCGCTCCCCCGGCGATGACGATGTCGCCCTGCTCCGCTGCGGCCAGGGCGAGGGCGGAGTCGATGTCGTGGGCGACCAGGACACCGTCGTACGCCCAGTTCTCGTCGGTGGTCAGGACGACCGTCGTGCGGCCCGGGAGGGGGCGGCCGATGGACTCGAAGGTGGTGCGGCCCATGACGAGCGTGTGACCCATCGTGATCGCCTTGAACTCGGCCTGCTCGCCGGGGATCTTCCAGGGGATGTCGGGGCCGTTGCCGATGACGCCGTTGTCAGCGACGGCCGCGACCATCACGACGCGTCCCGAACCGGCCTCAGACGGCAACGGGAGCCTTGATGGCGGGGGCAGGGTCGTAGCCCTCCAGCGTGATGTCCTCGAGCTCGAACGCGTCGATGTCCTTGACGTCCGGGTTGAGCCGCAGCGTCGGCAGCGGCCTGGGCTCGCGGGTGAGCTGGAGACGGGCCTGCTCGAGGTGGTTGCTGTAGAGGTGGGCGTCGCCGAGCGTGTGCACGAAGTCACCGACCTCGAGCCCGGTCACGTGAGCGACCATGTGGGTCAGCAGGGCGTAGGAGGCGATGTTGAACGGCACCCCCAGGAACACGTCAGCGGAGCGCTGGTAGAGCTGAAGGCTCAGCTTGCCGTCGGCGACGTAGAACTGGCACAGCGTGTGGCACGGCGGCAGCGCCATGTCGTCGATGTCGGCCGGGTTCCAGGCGCTGATCACGTGGCGGCGGCTGTCGGGGTCGGTGCGGATCTGGTCGATGATCTTGGCGATCTGGTCGACGTGGCGCCCGTCGGGAGTCGGCCAGGAGCGCCACTGGTAGCCGTAGACCGGGCCCAGGTCGCCGTTCTCGTCGGCCCACTCGTCCCAGATCGTGATGCCGCGCTCCTGGAGCCAGCGCACGTTGGTGTCGCCGCGCAGGAACCAGAGCAGCTCGCCGAAGACCGAGCGGGTGTGGACCTTCTTCGTCGTCAGCAGCGGGAAACCCTCGCTGAGGTCGTAGCGGGTCTGGTGACCGAAGACGCTGATCGTGCCCGTCCCGGTGCGGTCGGACTTCTCCACGCCCTCGTCGAGGATGCGGGTCAACAGATCGAGGTAGGACTGCACGGCCCCAGCCTAGGTCAGAGCTCGGCTCAGAGCTCGACCGTCCCTCGGATGGTGGTCAGCGTGTCTCCGCCCACCCACACCTGGTCATCGATCCGCTCGACGTGCACGCGTCCCCGCCGCTTCATCACGGTCCCCTGAGAAGCGACGTACGCCTCCGGTAGCTCCGATCCTGCCAGCCACTGCCCCAGCGCGGCGTTGAGCGACCCGGTGACCGGGTCCTCGAAGGCGACGCCGTCGGCCGGGAAATACGCCCGGACCTCGACCGCGCACTCGCTGCCCTCGGGGTAGCGCCCGACGAGGCCGACCTTGTGACTGCCCAGAGCGGCGTGGTCGGGCGTCACGGCCAGTACGGCCTCCGCATCGGCGAGCATCACCCCGACCCAGCCCGGCCCGTTGTCGCACCACCGCGCGCCCTGGATGTCGTCGCGGGAGATCTGCAGACCCTTCGCGATGGCTCCCAGCGTCTCCTCGTCGACCTCGCCGCCCCGGATCAGCTCAGGCGCGGCGAAGGCGATCCGCTCCTCACGGCGCAGCTCGACCAGACCGACACCGCACTCCTGCACCAGGCTGGTGCCCTTCGGCTTCCCGCCCGCCTCCAGCCAGGCGTGCGCCGACCCGAGCGTCGGGTGGCCCGCGAACGGCAGCTCGCCGCTGACCGTGAAGATCCGCAGGCGGTAGTCGGCAGCTGGGTCCGTCGGGGTCAGCAGGAACGTGGTCTCGGACAGGTTGGTCCACCGCGCGAAGGCAGCCATCTGCTCGTCGGTGAGACCGTCGGCGCCGTGTACGACGGCGACCGGGTTGCCCAGCAGCGGCTCGTTGGTGAAGACGTCGACCTGGCGGAACTCGTAGGCAGTCACGCGCGAGAGCCTAGCCATGGCCGGCGAGAAGCCTCAGGCGGTCAGCTTCATCGGGCCGTAGACCTGCCGGTCATGCTCGAAGAGCACCACCGCGGCCACGCCCGCGTCCAAGAGGTCCTGCCAGACCTCGCCGACCCACGACTCGGCGTCGCTCTGGTTGGCGAAGCGCTGGCCGGCGAGGTCGCCGTCGACCGGCACCTCGGCGCCCGAGGCGTCGACGAGCTGCCACCACCACGGCCGGTCGGCCGCTGACGGCTGCTTGAAGACGGAGGGAACGTCGGGAATGCTCACGTTGCTCACCCCTCCCGCACGTGCGAGGGGACGAAGGGCGGCTTGGTGAGCTGGAAGATCTCGCGGCGGCCGCGTACGTCGATGCCGATCTCGGCCTCCGGGTTGACCGTGGTCGAGACGAGCACCAGGCCGACGCCCTTCTTCAGCGTGGGCGAGAAGGTGCCGGAGGTGACCTCGCCGACCGGCACGTCGGCCGTCAGGGACGCGGTCATGTGCGGGCGTGGGATGCCTCGTCCGACGGCGACGATGCCGCGCAGGACGCGCTTCGGGCCGGCCTCCTTCTCGGCGACCAGCTTGTCGCGGCCCCAGAAGGCATCCTTCTTCCAGCCGACGGCCCAGCCGAGGCCGGCCTCGTTGGGAGTGACGTCCAGGGCGATGTCCTGGCCGTGGAGCGGGTAGCCCATCTCCGTACGCAGGGTGTCGCGGGCGCCGAGGCCGCACGGCACCGCGCCGAGCTCCTCGCCCCGGGACAGCAGCGCGTCCCAGAGTGCGGCGGCGGCCTCGTTGGCGACAATCAGCTCGTAGCCGCGCTCACCCGAGTAGCCGGAGCGGCACACGACCACGCCGATCTCGTCACCGAGTACGTCGGGAGCGGCCGCCTCCACGAAGGACATGTACTCGTGACCGGCCGGCAGCCCGACCGCCTCGAGCAGCTCGTCGGACTTGGGCCCCTGGACGGCGAGCACCGCGTAGTCGCGGTGGTGGTCGGCGAGGTTGATCCCCTCGGGGGCCGCCTCCTGGAGCCGACGTACGACCTCCGGGGTGTTGGCGGCGTTGGGAACGATCAGGACGTGCTCGTCGTCGCGGTAGTAGGCGATCAGGTCGTCGACGATGCCGCCGGTCTCCTCGTCGCAGCACAGCGTGTACTGGGCCTTGCCCGGCTTGATCCGGTTGAGGTCGTTGGTGAAGGACGCGTTGACGAAGTCGGCCGCACCCGGCCCGCTGATCATGACCTTGCCCAAGTGGCTGACGTCGAAGACCCCGACGGCTTCACGGACCGCCGTGTGCTCCTTGATGACGCCGGAATACTCCAGCGGCATCGACCAGCCGCCGAACTCACCGAACTTCGCGCCGAGCCCGACGTGGTTTTCGTGCAGAGGGGACTGGAGCAGCTCCGACCCGCCCCCCGTGGAGGTCTCTTCAGCCATACCGCGAACTTATCGCACCAGGCCGACACTGCCCGGTCGGCGCCCCGTCTGGGCGCGCCACACCTAGACTGCACGGCGTGACCCTGCCTGACATCACCTACACGCTGCGTACCGCCTCCCCTGCCAAGACCCGTGCCGAGGCGGTCGTCGTCGGCATCGGCCAGGGCGCGAAGGCTGTCGAGGTGACCGCCGGCGCGGAGGACGTCAAGGCCGCCTACGGTCGCCGGTGGCGCGGGATGCTCGCCACCCTCGGTGTCAGTGGCAAGGCCGGCGAGGTCACTCGCCTCCCAGCCGGGAGCGAGATCGGCGCCCAGCTCCTCGTGCTGGTCGGGCTCGGCAAGGCCGGTGCGGACGGGACCTACTCGGCCGATGCCGTACGCCGCGCCGCCGGCGCCGCCGCTCGCTCGGTCCCCAACGCGACCTCCGTCGCCGTGTCCCTTCCGGCCGACACCCCCGAGCTGGTGCGTGCCGTCACCGAGGGCTATGTCCTCGGCGGCTACACCTACACGACGTATAAGTCGAGCGCAGCCAAGTCGAACGGCGGCAAGTCGGGCGGGGACGGCAACGGGCCGAGCGATGTCGCGATCCTGAGCGCGATCGCGCGGCGTACGGACGCGGTCACCGCCTTCGAGGAGGCGCAGGTCCTCGCCCAGGCGGTCGCCGGCACCCGCGAGTGGGTCAACATCCCGCCGGCCGACCTGACTCCCCCGGCGTTCGCCGACGCCATCGCGCACGTGGCCGAGCTGGTCGAGGGCGTCGAGACGACCGTGTACGACGAGAAGCAGCTCGCCGAGCTCGGCTGCGGCGGCATCCTCGCGGTGGGCATGGGCTCGGCGGCCAAGCCGCGTCTGGTCGAGCTCACCTACTCCCCCGACGACGCGCGCGGCCACATCGCGCTGGTCGGCAAGGGGATCACCTTCGACTCCGGCGGCCTCACCATCAAGCCGGGCAGCTCGATGTCCACGATGAAGTCGGACATGGCCGGTGCCGCCGCGGTCGCCCAGGCGACCTTCGCGATCGCCCGCCTCGGGCTGCCGGTGAAGGTCTCCGCGTTCGTGCCCATGGCCGAGAACATGGTCTCCGGCTCCTCCTACCGCCCCGGTGACGTGGTCACCCACTACGGCGGCACGACCGTCGAGGTCTCCAACATGGACGCCGAAGGCCGGATGATCCTCGCCGACGCCCTCGTGCGGGCCACCGAGGTCTCGCCGGACCTGATCATCGACGTCGCCACTCTCACCGGTCACATGGTGATGGCGCTGGGCGACCGGGTCAGCGGCGTACTCGGCTCCGAGGACGTCGTCGACCGTGTTCTCGCCGCCGCCGACGTCGCCGGCGAGCAGATGTGGCCGATGCCGATCCCGGAATGGATGGACGAGCGAATCCGTTCTTCCAAGGTGGCCGACCTCAACCAGCACGACTGGATCCGCTGGGGCGGTGGGCTGTACGCGGCCGCCTTCCTGCGCGAGTTCACCGGCGGTCTCCCCTGGGCCCATCTCGACATCGCCGGACCCTCTTTCAACAGTGGTGGCGCCTCGGGCCATCTCACTCCCGGAGGCACGGGTGTGGCGGTGGCAACACTGGTGGACTACGTACGCGAGATGGCTACCGATCAGTAGTGGTCCGGTTGACACAGCGCTGCGGGGGTAGTGACAAGATGGGCTCCGTGATCGACGCCCTTGGCCGCCCGTCTGGCGGCATCATGAGTGCGTCGGGCAGGTGTCGACCCAGACCGATGCGCCTTTCTCTCACGGAGTCTCCTCGCCGAGCCCTCGGGCTCGGTCGTGGCGACGCGCGTGTCCGGACATACAAGTAGAGCAACGAACAGACGTAGAACGAAGGAACCCATGGCCACCGAAGTAACTCTCCCGGCACTCGGCGAGTCCGTCACCGAGGGCACCGTCACCCGCTGGCTCAAGCAGGTCGGCGACACGGTTGCGGTCGACGAGGCCCTGCTGGAGGTCTCCACCGACAAGGTCGACACCGAGATCCCCTCGCCGGTCGCCGGCACCGTGCTCGAGATCAAGGCGTCCGAGGACGACACCGTCGAGGTCGGTGGCCTGCTCGCCATCATCGGCGCTGCCGACGAGGCCGGCGCCGATGACGCTCCCGCGGAGCCCGCCGCGCCCGCGGCCGAGCCGGAGGCTGCCGCCCCCGCCGCCGAGCCCGAGGCTCCGGCCGCTTCGGCCGCACCGGCCGAGCCCGAGACTCCCGCCGCGCCTGCCGCTCCGGCGCCCGCCGCCGGTGGCAACGCCACCGAGGTCGCTCTCCCCGCGCTGGGCGAGTCGGTCACCGAGGGCACCGTCACCCGCTGGCTCAAGCAGGTCGGCGACACGGTCGCCGTCGACGACGCGCTGCTCGAGGTCTCCACCGACAAGGTCGACACCGAGATCCCCTCGCCGGTCGCCGGCACCCTGCTCGAGATCAAGGTCGCCGAGGACGAGACCGTCGAGGTCGGCGCCGTCCTCGCGCTCGTCGGTGACGCCGGCGCCGCTCCGGCCGCCGAGCCCGCGCCCGCCGCCCCGGCCCCGGAGCCCACCCCCGAGCCCGAGCCTGCTCCTGCCCCGGAGCCCGAGCCCGCTCCGGCCGCCGCCGCACCCGCGCCGGCTCCGGCCGCTCCGGCTCCTGCCGCGCCGGCCCCGGCCGCTCCCGCTCCTGCGGCCCCCGCCCACGCCGCGCCGTCCACCGACGGTTCCCCGGCCATCCAGCCCGGCGGCTACGTGACCCCGCTCGTACGCAAGCTCGCCGCCCAGCACAACGTCGACCTCGACACCGTCCAGGGTTCGGGCGTCGGTGGCCGCATCCGCAAGGAGGACATCCTCCAGGCGGCCGCCGCGAAGTCGGCTCCGGCCGCTGCCCCGGCAGCCGCCGCTCCGGCGGCCTCGGCTGCTCCGGCCGCCTCCGCCGCCCCCGCGGCCCCGTCGCCGCTGCGTGGCACCACCGAGAAGATCTCGCGTCTGCGCAAGGTGATCGCCGAGCGGATGACCGAGTCGCTGCACACCGCGGCGCAGCTGACCCAGGTCATGGAGGTCGATGTCACCAACATCGCCCGCCTCCGTGAGGCCAACAAGGCCGGGTTCCTGCAGCGCGAGGGCGTCAAGCTGACCTACCTGCCGTTCTTCGCCAAGGCCGCGATCGACGCGCTCAAGGTGCACCCGAAGCTCAACGCCGGGATCGACATCGAGGCCGGCACGGTCACCTACTACGACCGTGAGAACATCGCCTTCGCCGTCGACACCGAGAAGGGTCTGCTGACCCCCGTCGTCAAGGACGCGGGCGACCTCTCGATCGCCGGCATCGCGAAGAAGATCGCGGACGTCGCCGACCGCACGCGCAACAACAAGATCACCCCGGACGAGCTCTCCGGCGGCACCTTCACGATCACCAACCTGGGTTCGTTCGGTGCGCTCTTCGACACCCCAATCATCAACCAGCCGCAGGTCGCCATCCTCGGCCCGGGTGCTGTCGTGAAGCGTCCGGTCGTCATCGACGACCCGGACCTCGGCGAGACGATCGCGGTGCGCTACATGGTCAACGTCGCGCTGACCTACGACCACCGCCTGGTCGACGGCGCCGACGCCGGCCGCTTCCTCCAGGACGTCAAGAAGCGCCTCGAGGCTGCTCAGTTCGAGCTCTGAGCCGGTAAGCAACGAGCGGCGCGGTCCCCATGGGGGCCGCGCCGCTCGTCATCTCACCTGGTGACGGCTACAGGTCCATGTCGGACATGTCGGTGATCTTGCCGCTCGGCTTCTCGATGGTCACGGGCTCACCGTGAGCGGACAGGTCGAAGACGATGTTCCCGGAGTCCCCGCCATCCATCCTCATGCGCACCAGCCGACCCTCGGAGTCGACGTTGACATCGACGGTGGAGCCCTCCGCTCCGAAGTCCGACTCGCCCGCATCGAACGTGTAGTGAGCGGTGTCGACACCTTCGATCGTCTCCTGCCCGACGTACGTCGTGGTGTCCGCAGAGATCGCGTGGGTGACAGAGTCCAGGAAGAGGTTGGGCGACGGCATCATCGCCGACATCATGGTGGCGAACCCGCCCATCACCCATTCGCCATCCATGCTGGCGTACGCGATGTCGTCGAGAGTGACGAACTCGACCGTGCTCGGTCCGTCGTCGCCGCTGATCTCGCCTTTCACGTGGAAGGCCATCGGGTCCTGCTGATAGTCGCCTTCGCCGGTTCCGGCGATCTTCTCGCCCTCCTCGACGGCGTTGATCTCCATGTCGACGTGGACTGTCGACATGGACGCGGCGGCCGCTTTCACGACCTTCATGGCCTCGGACGCCGACAGCGTGGTGCCGGGCTCGATCGAAGGTGCGGCATCGGCCGCGGAAGCCGTGTCTTTCGCGTCGCTGCCGGTCTCACCACATGCCGCAACGGTGCAGGTCGCGGTCAGGGCGAGGACGGCCGCCGCGAGGCGGCGACGGTTCTGGGTGGTACGCACGTCTGGGTGCCTTTCAAGACTGATCCGAAGACCGATCGCTCCCGAGCGCGGCCAGTCGAAACACGCGCATTCTGCGCACAGCCTCTTTACCTCCGCCGGGGTATCGCCAAACCGTTATCCCGCCGATCCGGCGTTCACCGCTCCGGGCACTGCCCGTCCGGCTCGGCCCGGGGCGTACGATCTCGGTGTGACTGAGCTGCGCTTCGTTGAGGTCGGGACGATCGACTACCTGGACGCCTGGGAGCTGCAGAAGCGGGTCCACCAGCGCGTCGTCGACCGCGAAGACCCCGACACGGTGCTGCTGCTCGAGCACCCGCCGACCTACACCGCGGGGAAGCGTACGAAGCCGGAGGACCGGCCCGCTGATCCCGGCGGCGCCCCGGTGATCGACGTCGACCGCGGCGGCGAGGTGACCTTCCACGGCCCCGGCCAGATCGTCGCCTACCCGATCGTGCGGCTGCCGGAGAAGGTCAAGGTCGTCGACTTCGTACGCCGCCTGGAGCAGGCGATGATCCGCACCTGCGCCGAGTTCGGCGTCACCGCCTACCGCGTCCCGGGCCGCAGCGGGGTGTGGCTGCCCGCGGGCGAGACCCCTGACGGCGTACCCCGCCTGGAGCGCAAGGTCGGAGCGATCGGGCTGCGGGTCAGCCAGCACGTGACCATGCACGGCATCGCGCTCAACTGCGACGTCGACCTGGGCTGGTACGAGCGGTTCGTGCCGTGCGGTATCTCCGACGCCGGGGTCACCACCCTCTCGATCGAAGCCGGGCGGCAGATCGGCAACGCCGAGGCGATGCCGGTGCTCCACGCGCAGATCGCGGAGATGCTCTCCTGGCGCGACTACGAGCCGGGCCCGAGCCTCGAGGCCAAGCCCGACCCCGCGAAGACTCCGCGGGTTCCGCTGCTCTCCCCCAGCCTGGGCTGAGCGGATCGGCAACGGCCGGTGTGACCGACCAGTAGCCGCCTGCCTTCGAGGTTCCACCACCACGCGGCGTACCCTTGTGGGGTGACTCAAGCTCCTGCCCCAGAAGGTCGCAAGCTCCTCCGTCTCGAGGTCCGCAACGCGCAGACTCCGATCGAACGCAAACCGGAGTGGATCAAGACCAAAGCGAAGATGGGGCCCGAATACAAGGAGCTCACCGCGCTGGTGAAGTCCGAGGGCCTGCACACGGTGTGCCAGGAGGCCGGCTGCCCCAACATCTTCGAGTGCTGGGAGGACCGCGAGGCCACCTTCCTCATCGGTGGCGACCAGTGCACCCGGCGCTGCGACTTCTGCCAGATCGACACCGGCAAGCCGACCGACCTCGACCGTGACGAGCCCCGCCGCGTGGCCGAGTCCGTGCAGACCATGGGCCTGAAGTACGCCACCATCACCGGCGTCGCCCGTGACGACCTCGCCGACGGCGGTGCCTGGCTCTACGCCGAGACGGTCAAGCAGATCCACGAGCTCAACCCCGAGACCGGCGTCGAGAACCTCATCCCCGACTTCAACGGCATCCCGGAGCTCCTCCAAGAGGTCTTCGAGTCCCGCCCCGAGGTGCTCGCGCACAACGTCGAGACCGTCCCGCGGATCTTCAAGCGGATCCGTCCCGCGTTCCGCTACGAGCGCAGCCTCGACGTGATCACCCAGGCCCGCGACTTCGGCCTGGTCACCAAGTCCAACCTGATCCTCGGCATGGGCGAGACCCGCGAAGAGGTCTCCGAGGCGCTGCGCGACCTGCACGCGGCCGGCTGCGAGCTGATCACGATCACGCAGTACCTGCGCCCGAGCGTGCGTCACCACCCCGTCGAGCGCTGGGTCAAGCCCGAGGAGTTCATCGAGCTCCAGGCCGAGGCCGAGGAGATCGGCTTCTCCGGCGTCATGTCCGGTCCGCTCGTTCGTTCGTCCTACCGCGCCGGTCGGCTGTACCGTCAGGCGATCGAGGCGCGCGACGCCTCCTCCGTGGCTTCCTGAGTCCCTGCGTACGAGAACTGAAAGAGGAAGATGTCCCAGACCGACCCGAGCACCATGAGTCGCCGCCAGCAGATGGTGGAGACCTACAAGCTCACCAAGCAGTCAGACCCCAAGATCGGCCTCATCCTCGGCTCGATCTTCGTGGTCGTCGCCGCGGTCGCCGGCGTGATCTTCTGGTTCCTGCCCGGCGAGGGCATCTTCTCCTGGATCTTCACGATCGTCGGCGCCCTGCTGGCCGGCCTTCTCGCCGCGATGGTGGTCTTCTCGCGGCGCGCGCAGAAGGTGATGTACGCCCGGCTCGAGGGCCAGGTCGGTGGCGGCTACGCTGCCCTGACCATGCTCCGCCGAGGCTGGACCGTCACCCAGGCCGTCGGCGTCGAGCCGCGCAGCCAGACGCTGGTCCACCGCGTGGTCGGTCCTCCGGGAGTCGTCCTCGTCGGCGAGGGCAACAGCCCGAGCAAGGTCCGCTCGCTGCTGGCCAGCACCAAGCGCACCCACGCCCGCGTACTGTCCGAGGTGCCGATCACGACCGTCGTCGCCGGCAACGGTGAGGACGAGGTGCCGCTGCCGCAGCTGACCAAGCACGTCACCAAGATCGGCCGCAACGTCTCCGGCCCCGAGATCACCGACATCCTCAACCGCCTCAAGGCCGTCGACGCCACCCGCGGCACCATGCCGATCCCGAAGGGCCCCGTCCCGACCTCGATGAAGGGCATGCGTGGCAACCTGCGCGGCCGCTGACCGTCACAGCCGGCGTGCCCGGACCGCGTAGAGAAGCGGGATCCGGGGCGCCTGCTCGGGCAGCCTGAACCAGCCGTCCTCCCCCGCCATCATGGACGGGAAGCGAGGCCATGGCAGCCGCTCGTCCTCGCGGACGACCTCGATCCGCAGACCCGCTCCGGCGAGGGCGGTGACGACCTCGCCGACCCCGTGGCGCCACTCGTACGCCGTCGTGGCCGTGCTCAGCGCCGGCCCGTCGGTGTAGGTGTGGGTGGATTCCTTCGCGATCGCGCCCCTGCCCGAGAGGTAGTCGTGGCGCAGCTCGAGGGAGTCCTCCCGACCGGGCTCCGGCACCTCACCGAGGGCGTCGAGGAGCGGGTGGAACTCGGCCAGATAGAGGAAGCCGCCGGGCTTGAGCAGATCGTGGACGACCCGTGCCCACAGGTCGATGTCGGGCAGGTAGCAGACCGCGCCCTTGCCGGTGTAGACGACGTCGAACCGGCCGGCGCCCAGGACCTCGACGGCGTCGTGGACGTCGGCCTCGTGGTAGTCGACGGCCAGCCCGCGCTCGGCGGCGATCCGGCGCGCCGCGGCCACCGCCTCGGCCGAGATGTCCAGGCCGTACGTCACCGCACCGCGCTGCGCGAACGCCACCGTCTCGGTGCCCAGATGACACTGCAGATGCACGACCTCGCGACGGGTGAGGTCACCGAGGTCGCTCCATTCGTAGTCGGCGAACCACGACTCCGCGGGCCGGGACCCGTCGATGCCGTAGAAGGCGCTGGCGAGGTGGATCGGCGTACGCGCGTCCCAATTGGCCCGGTTGGCCTCGATCTGCCGGGTGATTTCGGGGTCGAGAGTCATGCGAGCACGGTCCCACGAATACCGTGCCCCGAAAACGACAAAGGGCCGGCCCCGTTCGGGACCGGCCCTGCTGCCTACGAACTGGCTGTCAGCCGGCCATGCTCGGCATGTCGGTGACCTGGTCCGCCGGCGGCGCCTCGATGGTCACGTCCTCGCCGTGCTTGGACAGGAGCATCTCGACGGTGCCCATCTCGCCCATGCCGACCTCGGCCTTGCGGAGCAGGCCGTCCGCGTCGACCCAGATGTCCTGGTCGATCGTCTTGGGCATGCCCTTGGTGCTGTCGGCACCGAGGCTCTCGGCGAGCCCGGCGGAGTCGACGGTGAAGCTGTAGTGCTTGGTGTCGGTGCCGTCGACCTTCTCCTCGCCCTCGAACTTGGAGGACTTGATCGACTCCTCCATGCCGTCGAAGAACGCGAGCGGGTTGCTCATCGACTCCAGGCTGGTCCCGCCCATCTTGGCGAGATCGTCGGTGCTCGCGGTCACCCACGAGTCGCCCATCATGCCCTTGATGTAGATCTTCTCGTCGACAAGGATCGTCTCCAGATCCATGTTCATCGAGCCACCGCTCATCTTCATGGTGGAGTGCTGCGCCGGCGGCTCCTTCTGGATGTCGCCCTCGCCGGTCATCGAGACCGTCTGACCCGACGCCTTCGCGTCCATCTTCGTGGTGAAGTGGGCGGTGTCGATGTCGGTCGCCTTCTTCATCACCTCGGTCATCTCCTCGGCCGAGACCGAGTCACCCTCGCTGGCACCGCCGGCCCCACCACCGCCACCGCAGGCCACCAGGCCCGAGAGCGATACGGCCAGCACGCCTGCCACAGCGGCGCGGCGCCAGAGGCCACGTGGCCCGAGAGTACGGTTGAGCGTCATTGAGCTTCCCTTCGTGTTTGCCGCTGCTTGCGGCTGACCTGTCAAACTTACCCTCGGAAGCTGCTCAACCAAGCCGGCGAAACACGTGTCGATAGGTCTGAAGGGTGACGGTCGCCGTACCCGCCGCCAGATCGTGGAGCCCGCGCCGGTCGGGACGGAAGACCAGCGGCGGTACGACGAGGACGACCAGGATCTGACGGGCGATGCTCCGCAGCGGATCGAGCGGGCGTACGTCCGGCTCACCGGTCGTCACGCGCACCGTACGCAGCCGGGTGACCAGCTTGCCGAAGGAGCCGCCGCCGAGCGTGGTGAAGACCGCCGTCTGCACGATGAAGACGACCAGGATCCACAGGTTGTCGGTCGGCCGCGGGTCGACACCGGCGAGCAGCGACCCGAACGGCAGCGCCCGTACGCCGAGGAAGACCGACGCCACCAGCGACGACGCGAGCCAGTCGATGAAGAGTGCCAGGACGCGCCTGCCCCAGCTCGCGGTGTCATAAGGCAGAGTGGGCGTCGCAGGAGTGGCGGAACTGGTCACGTCGTAAGCGTAGGCGGCAACGTCTTGAGGGGTGAGATCCGGGATGGTTGCCGATCAAATCACACAACCTGTTACACGCCTGAAACATTTGCGACACTCCTGCGCAACCGTCCCTTCGTAATTTGCGTGGCACGGTCGGATCCATGAGGGTCCGGCCTCGATCGCGAGAGACCTATCTGGCTCTTCCCGCCCGGGTGAGCCAAGGAGGATTGATGTTCAGCACTGACGACGAGCTCTTGAAGTTCATCTCTGACGAGGGGGTCGAGTTCGTCGACATCCGTTTCGTCGACCTGCCTGGCGTCCAGCAGCACTTCACGGTGCCGGTGTCGTCGTTCAACCTGGAGCCGATGGCCTTCGACGGTTCGTCGATCCGTGGTTTCCAGACGATCAACGAGTCCGACATGGCGCTCTACCCGGACGTCACGACTGCGTACATCGACCCGTTCCGCGCCGCGAAGACCCTCGCGCTGATGTACTTCGTGCACGACCCGATCACCGGGGAGGCCTACTCTCGCGACCCGCGCAACATCGCGCGCAAGGCCCTGGCGTACCTCGCCTCGACCGGCATCGGTGACACCGCGTTCTTCGCCCCCGAGGCGGAGTTCTTCATCTTCGACAAGGTCGCCTACAACACCTCCGAGGGCGAGTCGTTCTACAAGATCGACTCCGTCGAGGCCTGGTGGAACTCGGGTGCCGACAAGAACCCCGACGGCTCGGACAACCTGGGCTACAAGACGCGCTACAAGGGCGGCTACTTCCCGGTCTCCCCCACCGACCACTTCGCCGACCTGCGCGACACGATGGTCAAGAACCTCGAGGCCTCCGGCCTGCTCGTCGAGCGCGCCCACCACGAGGTCGGCACCGCCGGCCAGGCCGAGATCAACTACAAGTTCGACACGCTGCTCAAGGCTGCCGACGATGTCATGAAGTTCAAGTACATCGTCAAGAACACCGCCTGGGAGGCCGGCAAGACGGTCACCTTCATGCCGAAGCCCGTCTTCGGTGACAACGGCTCGGGCATGCACGTCCACCAGTCGATCTGGAACGCCGGCGAGCCGCTGTTCTACGACGAGACCGGCTACGGCGGCCTCTCCGACATGGCCCGCTGGTACATCGGCGGCATCCTGAAGCACGCCCCGTCGGTGCTGGCTTTCACCAACCCGACCGTGAACTCCTTCCACCGCCTGGTCCCGGGCTTCGAGGCTCCGATCTCGCTGGTCTACTCCTCGCGCAACCGCTCCGCCGCGGTCCGCATCCCGATCACCGGCACCAACCCGAAGGCCAAGCGCGTCGAGACCCGGTTCCCGGACCCGTCCTCGAACCCGTACCTCGCCTTCTCGGCCCTGCTCCTCGCCGGCATCGACGGTATCCAGAACAAGATCGAGCCGCCCGCTCCGATCGACAAGGACATCTACGAGCTGCCGCCGGACGAGATGGCCGAGATCAACCAGGTGCCGACCTCCCTCGGTGCCGTCCTGTCGGCGCTGGAGAGCGACCACGACTTCCTCACCGTGGGCGACGTCTTCACCCCCGACCTGATCGAGACCTGGATCGACTACAAGACCAACGACGAGATCCTCCCGATCCAGCTCCGCCCGCACCCGCACGAGTTCGAGCTCTACTACGACATCTGAGCCGACCGCTCACCTGTCTGCACACCGAAGGCCCCGGTTTTCCCGGGGCCTTCGGCCATTTCGTACGTCACCCCTTGATGGGCGAGGCGTCCTGGCCCAGTGACTCGGGGATCACTTGCTCAACTGCTCGAGCAGCTCGTCCGGCGTACCTTCGACCTTGTCTTCGATCGGATCCTGCCCCTCGATCGACATCTCGAGCCGGCCGACTCCGGCCCGCTTCGCGTCCTGAGCGACGGTGAGGAGATCGGCTTGCGTGTTGACGGTCAGCACCACGTAGCCATCGGCCCCGCCGCCGATGAAGGTGACGCTGGCGATCGGCGAGTCCTTCAAACCTCCGAGCACCGCAACCTCGCCCGCGACCTCGGCGACCGTACCCATCACGAGGAGGATTCCCTTGGAGGGCACGTCGTTGACCGACACGAAATAGTCGTTCGGGTTCGTCAACTTCGCCTGGGCCGCGAGGGCGGACCGGTTGACCTCGACCGTGTCCGCCAGGGGAACGTTGAAGCTGAGCCGGATCTTGTTCGGTTGCTCATTCACACCACCGACCTGCACCGACGCGCCGTCGTAGGCTCGCCAGTCCGGAAGACTCTTCAGGTCGGTCACGATGCTGTCGACCTGGCTGGCGTCGAGGTCCCCGATCGCCACCAGGATCTGGAATCCACCAGGTGCCTTCACCGAGACCGTGTCGTAACGGTCCGGATGCTCACCCAGCGACTCCAGCACGGTGACGGCGACTGCCATCGGATCCTCGACCCCGTCCAGCGACACCCGGAACCGGTCATCCATCCGTCCTGATCCGAACGGCTTGATCTCGTTCGAGGTGTATTGATCGAGTTCCAGATCTGCCAGCTCCACGAACGCTGAAACAGCCTCATTGGGCAAGGCTTGCTGCGCAACCTCAGAGCCCACGACTACGCCGTTGCTGGTGAGATCCCAGCCGTCCAGCCCAACCGCGAAACCACCGTCGTCCTCCCACTCGGCAATCCGGTCGGCAACCGGATTCAGTTGAGTCTCCTCGACGTCGGAGAACACCACTCGCCGATCATCGACATCGACCTTCTCGACTCCAGGCATTGCGAGAAGGTCCTTCTCCACGGACGCGTCCCGATCGAACGGCCCGCATCCAGACAACCCCAGCACCAAGCCAGCGGCCGCAACACCGAGCATCAGTCTCATTACGCCCCGATCCGAGAAGGTTGTCGACAGCCCCAGGACCGCCCTGCCACACCTTGCCATACGCTGCACCGTTCAGCGGGACGCAACCATTTGCGTCGGCCGACATCCTCGATCGCCACCACCAGGCCTCGACAACCTGCGCTCTGACGGCCACGACGAACTCGTCGTGATCCGGACCGCTGCGATGTCGAGAGCCGCTACTGCGTGCCGTCGCCGACGACGAGAACCGCGACCGACTCAGTACGACGTGCGCCGCCTGGCTTCCCTGTCAGCGTCTGCTGAAATGGTGGCTGCTCGGATACATGCCACGGCTGCGTACGGCTCGCCGCCATCCGGTGGGCCCGGACCGCCGGCCGCGCCACCCGCGTCCGCGTCATCTGGTCAACAACCGGGCAACAGCGCCCGCCTGGAGCGCGGATGTCGCGTAGCCTCGCCCGGTGCCAATC
The DNA here is from genome assembly GCF_054031495.1 of Nocardioides sp. YJ-D4. Lineage (NCBI taxonomy): Bacteria > Bacillati > Actinomycetota > Actinomycetes > Propionibacteriales > Nocardioidaceae > Nocardioides > Nocardioides sp. YJ-D4. The sequence goes on along the minus strand of NZ_CM132932.1, from coordinate 5,407,930 downwards.
TTCGCGAACCTGGCCGGCGCATCTCGGGCACGCCGCTCCGCCCTCGTCCTTGTTCTCCCTGTCGTCGCCGCTGTTGCGCTGGCGGCGGCCGCCGTGGTGGTGGTCAGCCCCGGCAACGCCGCCACCGCCACGACGATCAAGCGGTGGGAGTCCCGGCTGGCCGGCCTCGGCTGCAACGTCGGCCGCGTCGACGGCCGCGTCGACGCCCACACCCGCACGGCCGTCGTACGATTCCAGACCCGCCACCGCCTGAGCCCGAGCGGTCAGTTCACGACCACCACGCGGACACGGCTGATGGCGGCGACGGCGAAGCGGTGCGACGTACGGCCGGTGCCGGCGAGCACTGGGTCCGGACGCCGCATCGTGATCAGCCAGCGACAGGACTGGGTCTGGCTGGTGCGCGCCGACGGGTCCATCCGCGCGCAGGGCGGGATGATCGACGCGGAATGGCTGGACAAGCAGTGGTACACCACCGGCTCCTACTGCGGCCGACCGGCGCGCGGCAACCCACGTACGAACTACAGCGGCACGCAGTGGCTCTACCACTTCGTCCGGTTCGCGCCCTGCGGCGTCGCCTTCCACCGGGTGCCGGTGAGCATGCGAACGGGTCGTCAGATCCACCCGAACTGGTATCTCGGCACCGACGAGAAGACCTCCGACGGCTGCATCCGCCTCAGCGCCACGATGGCGGCTGAGGTCTGGGACTTCACCAAGGTCAAGACCCGCGTACGCGTGGTGTGAGCTCGACTGACGCTCCGACCCGGAACCTGTCCCGCGCCGCACCGGCTCAGGGTGCAACACATGTTCCCGTTGGCGCGTCATGAAGGCACATATCGCCCGGACTCGGAGGGTTCACATGAAGAAGCTCGTCGTCTTCCTTCTCATCGGCGCGCTCGCACCCGTGTTGGGGCCGGTCCTCAGCGCCCAGGCGCTGCCGCCCGACCTCGTCTGCGACGGCGGCTACCACCACCGGACGTTCCGTCATGTAGTCGTCCCTGACGGCGCCCGCTGCGTGATCACCAGTTCCAGGATCACCGGCAACGTCCGCACCACCGGTGCACCGAGGGTGGTCAGCATCACCGACACGCATGTCGGCCGGAACATCCACGTCCGCAACGTCGTCGAACGCGTCACCATCGGAGCCGCCGGGTGCCGCGTGGACCCGGTCGCCGGACGAAACCTCATGGTCCGCAACTCCCGCAACGTGGCGATCTGCGAGATGTCGATCGCCAACAATCTCGTGGTACGCGACAATCGGGGAACCTTGATGGTCCGGGACAACAAGGCGTGCAACAACCTCCGCGTCGTCGGCAATCACGTGCGTTCCCTGCGTGTCCTCAGGAACTCCTACGCCGGCAACTTCTCGGTGGCTCGCAACAGCTGGGTGGACCGCAAGATCGTGAGGGACAACGTGGACCTGCACCAGAACCCTGCCGCGTGCCGTCGGAAGTGATTCCCCGCCACCGTCACGACCTCCACGAACGCGATTCCGGGTCCGAGTGTCCTCGCACGTCGGATCAAAATAGGCAAGAACCGCTACCGGCACCCGCTCGACAGCAGCGACAAGGCGATCACCCCGGCGAGCACCTCCGCGACGCCGAACAGGGTGCCGGCGTGCATGGTCCCGAGGTGGTTGGCGTTTCCGTCCATGCCGACCTCGGCCACCACATGGCCCGGTACGGCCCGGGTGATCGTGATCCCCATCTCGCCCATGCGCGGCACCAAGGCGCCGAGTCGGATACCCGGTTCGGGCCGGCCGATCATCTCCGGTAGGAGAGGACGGTCATCATGCCGGCCTCGGCGTGGTAGACGTTGTGGCAGTGCAGGGCCCACTGGCCGGGATTGTCGGCGACGAGGTCGACCTCGAGCGACTGCATGGGCCGTACGATCACGGTGTCCTTGCGAGCGCCACCGTCCACGAGACCGAAGGTGTGTCCGTGGAGGTGCATGGGGTGGAACATCATCGACCGGTTGCGCAGACGCAGCCGCACCCGTTCCCGCTCGCTACGTCCAGCGGCTCGTGATCGGGGAACGGCGCCCCGTTGATCGTCCACCGATAGCGCATCATCCCACCCGCGATCACCGCGTCGAGACGTCTGTCGACGGGGGCGGGGTCCAGGCGTACGGCCGGATCGGCCGTGAGGTCGCTGCCGAGGACCAACCGGCGGGAGAGCTCGGGAATCGCGGCACCACCGAGCGTCCCCCGGCCGGTGCGGACCACCGCCAGCGCGATGCCCGTCTTGCCCTCGGCCGAGGCCATGAGCGGGAACACCCCGTCTGCGAGGTCGACGGTCACGTCGTACCGCTCGCCCATGCCGATCAGCAGCGCGTCGGTCGTGGTCGGTACGACCGGGAACCCGTCGCTGTGGGTGACGGTGAGGCGGTGGCCGGCGAGCGCGAGCCGGAAGGCGGTGTCGGACCCGGCGTTGACGATCCGCAGCCGGGCCCGCTGTCCCGGCCTGCCCGTCAGCGTGACGGGCGCGTCCGGCGTACGGCCGTTGAGGAGGTAGGTCGGGTAGTCGACGTCCCCGGCGCCACCGAGCACCGGGGAGCGCATCGACCCTCCCATCATCCCGCCGTGGCCCATCCCTGTCGTCGACATCAGGTCGGCGAGGACCTCGTCGGGGGTCCGGCCGGTCCCGTCGACCCAGTCGTCGAGGACGACGACCCACTCCTGGTCGTAGTCGCCGGGGTCCGCGGGATCGTCGACCACGAGCACCCCGTAGAGACCGCGGTCGAGCTGTACGCCGCTGTGCGGGTGGAAGAAGTAGGTGCCGGGATCCGAGGTGGTGAACTCGTAGGTGAAGGGAGCGCCCGGGCGGATCGCCTTCTGGGTGATCCCGGGTACGCCGTCCATGTCGTTGCGCAGCGCCAGACCGTGCCAGTGGACGCTGGTCTCCGCCGGCAGCCGGTTGGTCACCTCGACCCGGAGCAGGTCACCGGCCCTCGTCCGCAGCAGCGGCCCGGGCACCGACTCACCGTAGGACCAGGTCTGGACGGTCCGAGAGCCGAGATCGATGGTGGCGGGCCGAGCGGTCAGGCGCTCGGTGTGCACCCGCTGCCCGGGTGATCGCCGCCGCAGCTCGGCCGCGCGGACCTCGTCCGAGCCCGGACCGATCACCTGGGCAGCCGATGGTCCGCCGCGCTCGTCGGCGCAGGCGGCCAGTGCCCCTCCGGTCATGGCGAGAACCGAGCCCACCAGGACCGCGCGCCGACCGACGGGGCGCGGCGTCATCAGGTGCCGCCTGCCCGGTCGCTGCTGCGATCCCACCACATGACGGGCTCCCTTCGATCCCACGTCCTCCGCCATCCTCCCCCGCCTGACGCGGACCGGCAGGAGCCGTTGGGATGCGCACGGAGGTCCGAAGGTCCCGAGCCCGAAGGACCTTTCGCCGACTTCTCCGATACCCCGCGGGGGTAGCGTTGTCACCGTGACCGAGTGGACCTGCCCGATGCACCCCGAGATCCGCCGCCCCGGACCCGGGGCGTGCCCCATCTGCGGGATGGCGCTGGAGCCGGTGACCCTCACGGCGGGCGAGGCGCCGAGTCCCGAGCTCCTCGCGATGAGCCGCCGGTTCTGGATCGGGCTGGTGCTCACTATCCCGGTGGTGGCTCTGGAGATGGGAAGCCACTTCATCGACCGGGTCGGGGAGGCGATCCCACAGTCGACCTCGAACTGGTTGCAGCTCGTCCTGGCCACCCCGGTGGTGCTGTGGGCCGGATGGCCCTTCTTCCAGCGTGGGTGGGTCTCGTTGCGCACCCGCAACCTCAACATGTTCACCTTGATCGCGATGGGAACCGGGGTCGCCTGGCTCTACAGCGTGGTCGCCACCATCGCGCCAGGGATCTTCCCGGAGTCCTTCCGGTCCGCGTCCGAGATGGGCATGGGGACGGGTGCCGTAGACGTGTACTTCGAGGCGGCGGCCGTCATCACGGTGCTCGTCCTGCTCGGCCAGGTGCTCGAGCTGCGTGCACGAGAGCAGACATCGGGAGCGATCCGAGCCCTCCTCGACCTCACCCCGACGACCGCGCGCCGCCTGCGCCCGGACGGGACCGACGAGGAGATCGGTCTCGACCAGGTGCGGATCGACGACACGCTCCGAGTGCGGCCAGGTGAGAAGGTCCCGGTGGACGGCCAAGTCCTCGACGGCCGGTCCAGCGTGGACGAGTCACTTGTCACCGGCGAGTCAATGCCGGTGCCCAAGACGACCGGCGACGCGGTGATCGGCGGCACCATCAGCACCACCGGCGCTCTGGTCATCCGGGCGGACCGGATCGGCCACGACACCGTGCTCGCGCGGATCGTCACCTTGGTCGCCGAGGCCCAACGGTCCCGCGCCCCGATCCAGCGGATGGCCGACCGGGTCGCCGGCTACTTCGTCCCGGCGGTGATCGCGATCGCGGTCATCGCCTTCGTGATCTGGGCGATGGTCGGCCCCGACCCGCGGGTCGTCCACGGCCTGCTCGCCGCGGTCGCGGTCCTGATCATCGCCTGCCCATGTGCGCTCGGACTGGCGACACCGATCAGCATCAAGGTGGGCGTCGGCCGTGGCGCCACCCACGGCGTGCTGATCAAGAACGCCGAAGCGCTGGAACGGATGGAGCGGGTCGACACCGTTGTCGTCGACAAGACCGGGACGCTGACCGAGGGGCGCCCGGCGGTCACCGACATCGTGCTCTCCGACCCAGCCGGGGACGCGGACGAGCTGGTGCGGCTGGCCGCGGGCGCCGAGCGAGCCTCCGAGCACCCGCTCGCCCGCGCCATCGTCGAGGCCGCCACCACTCGTGGGTTGGCGGTCCCGGACGTGACCGGCTTCGACTCCCCTGTCGGACGTGGCGTGCTCGGCACCGTCGACGGTCACCGGGTGGCGCTGGGCAGCGCCGACTTCCTGAACTCGCAAAGAATCGACCCCGCCGCACTGAGACCCGAGAGCGACCGGCTTCGCGGCACCGGGGCCACGGTCATACTGGTTGGCATGGACCAGCGGCTCGCCGGTGCCCTCGCCATCGCCGATCCGATCAAGGAGACCACCCCGGCCGCTCTCGCCGACCTCCGATCCCAGGGAGTTCGGGTCGTCATGCTCACCGGCGACAACCCGGTCACCGCCCGGGCAGTGGCCGCCTCGCTTGGCATCGACCGGGTTGAGGCCGGCGTGCTGCCGGACCGTAAGGCAGACGTCGTCCATCAGCTCCGCGCCGAAGGAAGCGTGGTCGCGATGGCCGGGGACGGCGTCAACGACGCCCCCGCTCTCGCCGCAGCAGACGTCGGCCTGGCCATGAGCTCGGGCACCGACGTGGCCATGGAGTCCGCCGGCATCACACTTCTCCACGGGGATCTCACCGGCATCGCCAACGCCCGCCGCCTCTCGGCGGCGACCATGCGCAACATCCGGCAGAACCTGGTCTTCGCCTTCGTCTACAACGTGGCCGGCATCCCGGTGGCCGCCGGCGTGCTCTACCCGTTCACCGGACTTCTGCTCTCCCCGATCATCGCTGCCGCGGCCATGGCACTCTCCTCGGTCAGCGTGATCGCCAACGCCCTGCGGTTGCGCACCGCACGACTGGGCTGATCAGGTCACTCCCCTGCCGGATACGGCGACTCCGCCAGCAGCCCGGCGAGGTGGGCGATGTTGCGGGCCATGGTCCTGGTCGTGCCCGCGGTCTTCTCCGGCGTCGGGTTCTTGTCCTTGTAGTCCACGCCCTGCATGGCCTCGCCGACCCAGTAGGTCGAGCCGTTGGCGGGGATGGTGAAGCCGACGTCGCTGAGGGCTTGGCAGAGCTCGGCGGTGACGTGGTGGGCGCCGTCCTCGTTGCCGACGACACCGATGCCGGCGACCTTGTCGTACGTCAGCATCCGGCCGTCCTCGTCGGTCTCGCTGAGCTCGGCATCGAGGCGCTCGAGCACCATCTTGCACACCGAGGACGGCTGGCCCAGCCAGATCGGGGTGACCAGCACGAGCGCGTCGGTGGCGAGCATCCGCTCGCGCAGCCGCGGCCACGCGTCGCCATCCCCCTCGTCGGTGGACACTCCGAAGCGGACGTCGTGGTCGACGACCCTGACCATCTCGCCCTTCACCTCGTAGTCCGCGAGCGCCGAGAGGATCTGGGACCCGAGCAGCTCTGAGCTGGACTCGTCGGGCGAGCGTTTGAGAGTGCAGTTCAGGATCAGACAAGTCGTTGACGTCATGCCACCTGGTAACCGGCGGGCTCTGCCGTCATGCGCCGATGACCGTACCTCCCACCCGCAGGTGCAGGTCCTCGAGCCGGGCGATCTGGTCGTCGGCGCGGCGGATGAGCTCGTCCAGCTGCAGCGGGTCGATACGTGGGTCGTCCTCGGTGGCGGCACGCAGCAGCTGCCATCCGGCCCGCTTGGCGGTCACCGCGTCCCGCAGTGCCTCCAGCTCGAACAGGTCCGAGAGCGGCGAGCGCCGCACCAGCCGTCCGTTAGGCTTGAACCGGCCGGCGAACTCCATCGCGCGCCCCGTCGTGGCGGCGATGCGCGACGGGGTGGCCCCGGTCGCCATGATGATCTGCCGCAGCTGCTCCCGGTCCTCGTCGATCTCGGTCGCCAGCTGACGTACTCGGGCGGCCACGTCGGTGTCGGAGTGCGAGTGGCCGACTCGCTCGAACAGCGCGGCTCCGGCGCTGGACCCTGCCCAGTGGTGCTGCAGGTAGGCGTGCAACATGTCGTCGTTCATGGCTGCTCCTTGTCCGGACGTCAGGGTCGTAACGGCGGGAGCTCGCTGCCCGCCTTCTGTGGGATCCCGGACAGGACGGCCTCGAGCGCGTCCATGGCCGAGTGGCGCGGCTGCCAACCGAGGTCGAGCTCGGCGCGGGTGGTCGACATCAGCGGCAGCTGCATGACCGCGTCCAGGAGGCTGCCCGGGACCGGCGAGAGCCGGGCATACCAGGCACCGTCCAGGCCATGACGCGCGAGACGCGGCGGGACCTCGACCGTTCGAGCGTCCATCAGCTCGCCGAGCTCGTCGCGGCCGATGACGCCGTCCCCGGCGAGGTTGTACGCGCCCGTCACATCGGTGGTCGCTGCCGTGGCGAGGGCCCGGCCGACATCTCCGGCGTGCACGGCCTGGAACCGCAGGCCGGCAGGCACCGGCACCACCGGGATGCGTCGCCGATCCAGGAGCTCCGGCCGCGCCAAGGCACCGCCGAAGATGCGGCGTTGCTCGCTGGCGGCCGAGCGCTGGAAGACGAATGCGGGCCGGACCCTGACCAGGCGGACCTCGGGGTGGGCGCAGGCGAAGGCGTCCAGGGCCCGTTCGACGTACGCCTTCTCCCGGCAGTACGCAGCAGAGGAGGCCCCGTCGGTCTCCCAGGTCTCGTCGACCGGATCGTCGTGATCGACCGGCGAGTAGGCCGCCACCGAGGAGGCGCAGACGAGAGCCGGGACGCCTGCCCGGGCCACGGCCTCGAGGACCCTGCGCGTACCGACGGCGTTGGTGGCCCAGGTCTCCTCGGGCCGATGTGTCGGCTGGAACTTCCAGGCGAGGTGTACGACTGCGTCGGCACCTTCCACCACCGGCTCCAGGTTGGCCGTCGACACGTCGGCCACCCGCCACTCGACGGAGGCATGCTCGTGGGTCCGAGGCCCGTCGGGAGCCCGTCGCGCGACGGCGACGACCTCGGCGGCCCCGTCGGCGGTGAGTGCCCGGATGGTGGCGCTGCCGAGGTTTCCCGACGCGCCGATGACGACCACCTTCATGTTGTCCACGCCCTCCCTGCGGCCGGTCTGCTGGGTGAGCCTCACCGGTACCCATCGCGACCGGGTTCAGCACTGCCGCTCGCCAGGCTCGAATCGCCGGATCCGGGTACCGCAGGGGTGACTCGATCCGAAGGAGGCACATCCATGAAGGCAGTCACCTGGCAAGGACGGCGCGACATCCGAGTGGACGACGTCCCTGATCCGCACATCATCGAGAACGACGACATCATCGTCGAGGTGACCTCGACGGGACTGTGTGGTTCCGACCTACACCTCTACGAGGTGCTCACCGGGTTCATGACACCGGGCGACGTGGTCGGGCACGAGCCCATGGGGATCGTGGCCGAGGTCGGCCCCGAGGTTCGCGAGGTGAGCGTCGGCGACCGCGTCGTGGTGCCGTTCAACATCAGCTGCGGCACCTGCTGGATGTGTCGGCACCACCTGCACTCGCAGTGCGAGACCACCCAGAACCGCGACCAGGGCACCGGCGCCAGCCTCTTCGGCTACAGCTCGCTCTACGGCCAGGTCCCGGGCGGCCAGGCGGAGTATCTGCGCGTTCCCTTCGGCAACCAGCTGCCGATCAAGGTCCCGCACGGACCGTCCGACGACCGCTTCCTCTTCCTCTCCGACGTCCTGCCGACCGCCTGGCAGGCACTGCAGTACGCCGACCCCGACCCGGACAGCACGGTGCTGGTCCTCGGCGCCGGTCCCATCGGTGACATGGTGAGCCGCTTCGCGCTCGACGCCGGCCATCGGGTCATCACCGTGGACCGCGAGCCCGAGCGGCTCGCCAGGGTGCGGCAACGCGGGGCCGAGACGATCGAGCTCGATTCCGGCAACGTCGCCGAGCGGGTACGCGACCTCACCGATGGACGCGGAGCCGATGCCGTCATCGACGCCGTCGGGATGGAGGCCCACGGCTCGCCCATCGTCGAGGGGATGACCAAGCTGCTGGCCATGACGCCCGGAGCCGTGAACCGGCCGGTGATGCAGGCCGCCGGCGTGGACCGGATGGCCGCGCTCCACACCGCTTTCGACGCCGTACGCCGCGGGGGCACCGTCTCGATCGCCGGGGTCTACGGAGGCGCTATGGACCCGTTCCCGATGATGCAGCTCTTCGACAAGCAGGTCAGCATCCGCATGGGCCAGGCCAACGTACGCGCCTGGACCGATGACCTGATGCCGTTCCTCGAGAACGGCGAGGACCCGCTCGGCGTGGACTCGTTCGCCACCCACCACCTCCCCCTGAGCGAGGCTCCGGAGGCGTACAAGTCCTTCCAGGAGAAGTCCGACGGGATGGTGAAGGTCGTCTTCAAACCGTGAGCCGAGCACGGCGCCGGCTGCCGTTGACCAGGTCGTTGAAGCGGTCCACGGCCCAGATCGCTCTGAGTCCGGCGCGGCTCATCATCATCGGGCGCGGGAAGCTGGGCTTCTCCTTCCACACCGTCTGCAGGTCCTCGTGCCGCTCGCCGTCGACGATCGCGTCGGCGATGAGCGTCCCGATATAGGGTGCCTGGGCCAGGCCGTGACCGTTGCAGGCGATCGAGTAGTAGATGTCGTCGCCGACCTGGCCGGCAAGAGGGAGCCAGGACGAGGTGATCGCGATCCAGCCACCCCAGGCGCGGTTGATCGCCACGTCGGACAGCGATGGAAAGCGCGTGGCGAAGGCTCCGGCCAGCTCCTCGACCAGCCCGGGGTCGGGCACCTTCTCCGGGAGCGGATAGCTCGTGCCCCGCTCGAGGCGGCGTACGCCGAACACGATGGTGTTGCGCGGCGTCAGGCGGTAGTTCTCCATGATCGCGTGCTGGGTGACCAGACCCATGCGGCTGGTCCAGCCCAGCGCGGCCAGACGGTCAGGTGCGATCGGCTCGGTCTCCACCTCGATGACGTAGATCGGCACGGAGAGGTGCTTCGGGGTGATGTCCCACTCCCCCGCGTACGCGTTCGTGGCCAGCACGACCTTGTCCGCCCGAACCCGGCCGTGCGGGGTGGTCAGCACGACCTGGCCGCCGTTGCGCCTGACGTCGGTGACCTTCGTCTGCTCGAAGACCCGCGCGGAGGAGTCGAGCAGGACCCGGCGCATGCCGAGGCTGAACTTGCCAGGGTTCATCCGCCCGCCGACGACCTCGCGCATCCCGCCGACGAGCCCTCGCGGGATCCCGAGCTCCGCAGCTGTGCCGACCTCGACCTGCCCACCGGCGCGGGTCACGATCTTGGCCACCCGGCGTACGCGGCCCATCTGACCGCGCGAGACCGCGGCGAACGCGTTGCCGGTCGCTTCGTAGTCACAGTCGATGTCGTGCTTCGCGATGAAGTCCTCGACGTGGTGGGCGGCGTGCTCGGCCAGCCGCATCATGCCCGGCATCTTCTTGCGCGAGAGCAGGTCGAGCAGCTGGAGGTCGCCGCCGGGTGCGCCGGCCAGCTGGCCCGCGTTGCGCGAGCTGGCACCGTGGCCGCAGAACTCGGCCTCCAGCAGCACGACGTCCTGACCACGCTCGACGAGCCGCAGCGCGGTCGACATCCCGTTGATGCCTCCGCCGATGACGACGACCTCGCAGTCGAGGTCTCCGTCGAGGGCTCCCCGGACGTCGGCCGGTGGGTCGACCCACCCGGTGAAGGCGGTGTAGGTGACGTGGTCAGTGTTCATGCGCGGACCACCTTTCGGTCATCGCCGGCCGGTTCGAGGCCTGTGGCGACGTTGTTGTCATGCAATGCGCCGTAGGCGCGGTAGTAGACGAACATCTGCACTCCCCAGGTGGTCAGCGCCAGCACGTAGAACACCGTGCGGTGCGCGTCGTCGGGGAACGGGAAGAAGTCGTACATGAGGGCGATCGCCGTCGCCGCGGCGCTCGCCATCCCGGCGGCGACCGCGTGGCCCCTGGCTCCGATGGTCCACAGACGCCACGAGAAGTAGGCGAGGAACGCGGTGGTGAGCAGGTTGGCCACGAGGTAGTACGACGCAGGTCCCACGTGCAGCTCGTGGCCGCGGAACTGCTGCAGGTAGAGACCGGCGGCGATCGCGAGCCCGAAGACGCCGACCTCGACCGGCACGCTGGGCTTGTAGCGGTGCGTGACACGCATCAGGCCGAGGACGGCGATCAATGTGATGCCCACCGACCGCGAGAACGCGTCGAAGAAGTAGGCGATGTCGTACAGGAGGTGGCCCTCGTCGCCGCTGATGAGCGACCAGAGCAGGAAGTTCGAGCCCGACGTCGCGACGACCATCCACTCCAGGCCGAGCAGGTAGTTGTCGTAGCGCCGGATGAACTTCCATCCGTAGGTGAAGCCGACGACGATCATCCACAGATCGGCCAGCAGGAAGAGCAGCTCTTTCATGTCAGATTTCCTTCAGGTGAGATGGAGGGAGCGGATCAGGCGGCGAGCCGGCTGGTACGCCGGCGCGCGCGGGCACGGGAGACCAGCACGGTCACCACGACGAGCAGCGCAAGAACTCCGGAGATCCAGTAGCCGGTGCCGTAGAGACCCTCCGCGGCCACCTCGAGCGTCGTCCCGGGGACGGGAACCAGCGAGGCGCTGAGGTCGGCGCTGACGAGCGCCGTGCCGAAGGCGAAGCCGACGGCCATGAAGGTGCCGGCGACGCCGGCCGCCATCCCGGCCTTCTCCTCGGGCACGGCTGCCTGCACCAGGGTGAAGCCGGCGGCGTACCCGATGCTGCAGCCCAGGCCCATGACGGCGGCGCCGACCAGGTAGTGCCACTGCTGGTCGTGGAACATCGCCAGCCAGGCCAGGCCGGCCGCGCTGATGAGGGCACCCACGACGAACACGGGTACGCCGCGTCCGTTGGCGACGGGACGGTCGACCACCGCGCCGCCGACCAGGAACGTCACCGCGAAGGGCACCATCAGCCAGCCGGTCTCCAGCGCGGTGAGCCCGAGGCCGTACGCGTCGACCGGGCGAAGCGCCTCGGGAATGACCTGTGCGTAGGTGCTGAGCAGGAGCAGGAACGCCGAGTTCACCGCCGCGAACAGGGCGATGGACAGGCAGGAGGCGGTGACCAGCGGCGTACGCATCAGGGCCACGTCGAAGACGGCCGTCGACGACCGGCGCTGGGCGCGAATCCAGGCGACGCCGCCGACGATGCCGATCACCAGCGGGATCAGGGCCGCGTTGCCCCAGACGAGACCCTGCGTCAGGGTCAGCAGGATCGCCGCGACCCAGCCGATCATCCAGACCGTGCCGACCACGCCGATCCGGCCGGCGCGCTCGGCCGGCGGGGCGTGCGGGACCAGGACGTACGTCGCGAGGGTGGTCGCCGCGCAGGCGGCGGTGAGGATGACGAAGAAGCTGCGCAGCGACAGGGTCTCGACGATCAGGCCGCCGCCGATCATGCCGGCGACGATGCCGGCGCCCGTGGCGATCACCAGGACGGCGACACCGATGGTGATGCCGGACTCGCCGAGGTTGCGTCGCAGGAATCCCAGCGGCAGCAGCTGCGCAGCGCAGCCGAAGCCCATCAGGGTGCACCCGGCGAGGAGCGTCGGGTAGGAGTCGCCGATGGCCGGGACTGCCGCGCCGACGGTGAGGAACGCGGACGCGGCAACGGATGCGTTCCGGTCGCCGTACAGGTCGGCGAGGCGAGGCAGGAGGATGAATCCCGCTCCCCCACCGAGCGTCAGGGCCGTGTAGAGCCAGGTCGTCTCGGCCACCGTGGCGAGCCCGTACTGCGCCTGGATCACCGGCAGCAGCGGCGGAAGGATGAAGATGACGGCGTTGGTCAGCACGACCATCAGCGCGCCGATGCCGATGAGCCGACCCTTGTCAGGCCTGTGCCCTGTCGTCGCCCGGCGGCGTGCTGCCGCTTCTTCGTTGATCTGCGCCATGGGTTGTCTCCGATCCGAGGAGGTGTGATCCGGCTCATACGCTACGACTTAGTTAGTCAGATGATCAAGATTTATGACTAAGATGTTTGACTAAGTTTTCCCTGGCGGGGATTCCGATGGCGGCACTGTTATAGTCGGATTGACTTAATCAAGCGCCCAACTCGGTCGCACGAACACCCTCGGAGGACCTGATGGCACGCATCCCCGTCGCGCAGCGGCGTCGCGACTTCATCGAGGCCGCCGTCGAGGTCATCGCCGCCCACGGGATCGACGGCGCGACGACGCGCCGGATCGCCGAGCAGGCCAAGGCCAACGTGGCGATGCTGCACTACTGCTACGACTCGAAGGAGGACCTCTTCGCGGACGTCTACACCTTCGTGGCCGGCAAGTACCGTGAGGTCATCGAGGGCAGCGACCCGCACACGACGCTGCCCGACGCGGCCCGCCAGATTCTGCGCGGCGTGATGGAGTGCTACCTCGACTCCCCCAGCTTCACCGCCGCGACCTTCGAGCTCGTCAACTGGGCTCGGCGTCAGCACGGCGACCGCGGCATCGCCGTCTACGACCAGGCCTTCGAGACGGTACGCAAGGCACTCCAGGAGGCCTCCGCCGGTGACCCGGTCGCGCCGGAGGTCATCGACGAGGTCACGTACGTCCTGGCCACCCTCGCCGACGGGTTCGGCGTCAACTGGCTGACCTACGGCGACGCCTCTGTCGCCCGGGCGCAGATGGACCTCAACTGCTCCGTGCTGGAAACCTGGCTCACGACCCGGCTCGCGGCGGTGCCGGCCAAGGCCTGAGGCACCGCCGCGCCGGCTCTCACAGCGGCAGGTCCGGGGAGTCCACGCCGACGACCCGGTCGCCGCAGAAGACGCGTACGGACTCGGCCGGCCCGTGGCCACCGATGCCGGCCGGCCCCCAGAAGCTCTGGGCCGAGTCGTCGCCGAGGTCGGCGACCTTCGCGCCGTTGATCCGGACCTCGCCGGCGACGATGCAAGCACCGACGTAGATCGCGCGGTCGGTGTCGGTGCCGAACACGTAGGCGTCCAGGCCGGAGGGATGGGCGTTCGCGATCCGCAGGGCCTCCTCGTCGGAGTCCACGGGGTGCAGCGAGACGAGCGGACCGAACAGCTCGGCCGTCGCCCGCCGCGGATCGGCACCGGAGGCGACGGTGGGCGAGAGGAAGAAGCCGCCGAGCTCGGGGAGCGCGGCGGGCTGGTGGATCGTCGCTCCGAGCTCGCGCAATCCGTCGATCCGGCTCTGGAGGGTCTGGAAGTGCGGCTTGTTGGAGATCGGTCCGACCTGCGTGTCCTCGTCCAGGGAGTGACCGACGGTGAGCTTGGCGATCCTCTCTGTCAGTGCTTCCAGCAGAGGGTCGACCAGGCTGCGGTGGGCGAGGATCTTGCCGGGCCCCTCGCACCACTGACCGTTGAGCTTGGTCATGCCGTCGAGGATCCCGTCGGCGGTGACGTCGAGGTCGGCGTCGTCGAGCACCAGCACCGGATTGTTGCCGCCGAGCTCGAGCTGCAGCACCTTGAAGTCCTCCGCGCCTGCGCGGGCGATGGCACGCCCAGCCGACGGTCCGCCGGTGAACGAGACGACCTTGATCCGAGGGTCGGCCGTGAGTCGCGCGCCCACCTCACCCCTACCGTGGACCAGCTGCAGCGCACCCGACGGGAGGCCCGCCTCCACGAAGCACTCGACCACGATCTGGGCGCTGCCCGGCGCATGCTCCGAGGGCTTGAGGATCACCGGACATCCGGCCGCGACGGCGCTGACGACCTTGGCGGCCGGGATGAAGCTCGGGCCGTTCCACGGGGTGAGGATCGCCGCCGGTCCCCACGGGACCTTGTAGAGCCGTACGTCACGACCACCGGCCGCCAGGGCGGTGACCCGCGGGATCTCCCGCAGGTCAGCGGCCGTGGCCCGGATCCGGAAGGGCAGGAAGGACGCCACCGTGCGGGTGGCGCTGATGGGCGTGCCGCTGGTGAGCGCATCCGTGCGCGCGAGGTCCTCGGTTCTGCTCTCCAGGAGCTCCGCCACGCGCTCGAGCATCTCGGCCCGCTCGTGCCGGGCCTCCTCGTCCCAGCGGCCGACGTCGTACGTTCGTTCCGCATGCCGCAGGGCGCGCTCGACGTCGTCGAGCGGGGTGGTGACGGTCCGATGGACGGGCTCGAGCGTGTTGGGGTCGAGGTTCCACGCGTCGTCGGCCGTGGTGCACTCGCTCCACTCGTCGGCGATGTAGTTGACCGGCTGGGCGATCGTGATCTCGTTGCTGGACATCAGGGTTCCTCTACGGATTCGTGGGTCAGGACTGGAGGTCGACGACGATGCGGGTGACATCACCGGACTTCATCGCCTCGAAGCCCTCGTTGATCTCGGCGAAGGGGACGACCCGGGTCACCATCTCGTCGAGGAGCAGGCGTCCCTGCTGGTAGAGCCGGGCGAACTGGGCGATGTCCTCGCGCGCCTGGCCCGATCCCATGTAGGAGCCGATGAGCCGCTTCTCCTCGAAGAAGAACGACAGGGCGGGCACGCTGATCTCGGTGCCGGCCGGCGCGATGCCGACCAGGCACGCGGTGCCGGTCGGCCGCAGGAGCGCCAGTGCGGTCTCCGCGGTCCGGGCGGAGCCGACCGCCTCGAACGAGTAGTCGACGCCGTCGCCGAGCTGGCGGCGGACCTCCGCGACCGTGTCGCCGTCGCCGCCGTTGATGACGTGGGTGGCGCCGTACGTCCGGGCAGCTTTGAGCCGGTCCTCGTCCAGGTCGATGGCGACGATCGCGGAGGCGCCGGCCAGCCGCGCACCCTGGATGATCGCCGACCCGACGCCACCGCAGCCGACGACCGCGACCGTACTGCCCGGGCGCACCTGAGCACCACGGAAGACGGCGCCGACGCCGGTGACGATGCAGCAGGACAGCAGGCACCCGACGTGCAGAGGGACGTCGTCCGGCAGTCGTACGAGCGCGCTCTCCCGCAGCAGGATGTGCTGCGAGAACGCTCCGATGGCGGCGAGCCGCTCGATCGGCCGCCCGTCGAGCGTCTCGAACGCGGAGCGTTGCCGACGGCGTACGTCGTCCAGACGCAGACACTGGGTGGAGCGTCCGGCGTCGCAGTTCACGCACCCGCCGCAGGAGGGGGTCAGGGCGCCGGTGACCCGGTCGCCGGGACGCAGCGAGGTCACGGCCGAGCCGACCGACTCGACCACACCGGCCACCTCGTGTCCGACGACGACCGGGACGTCCGTCGGCACCGTTCCCGTCATGTAGTGGAGGTCGCTGTGGCACAGCCCGGCGTGGCTGACCGCGACCCGGACCTCGTGCGGCTCGGGGTCGTCGACGCGGATGTCGGTGAGCACCAGCGGTGCTCCGAGCTCGTTCAGCACGGCAGCTCGGGTGGTGATCATGCGGTGGTCTCCCTCGTGTTCCAGAAGCCGGCGACGCCGGCAGTGAGCAGTCCGCTCGCCCAGGCCTCGTGGGCGGCGTGGTCCTCGCGCTCGAAGGCGGCCTCGACCTCAGCGGCCAGGGGCCGCAGCAGCGCGAGGTGGAGCGCCGTGGTGTTCCCCTCGGGGGTCCAGGCGTGCACGGTGTCGACGGCGCGCTCGACGAGCTGGTCAGGCTCGACCACCTCGTCCAGCAGACCGATCCGCAGCGCCTCAGCCGACGGGACGCGAGGGGAGCCGAGGACCATGCGCATCGCGTGGTTGCCGACCAGGCGCCGGAGCAACAGGCTGGTCGCGTTGGAGATGGTGAGGCCACGGGCGTTCTCGGGCTGGAAGTACTCGGTCACCGGAGTGCCGATCCGGGCATCGCAGCACAGGGTGATCTCGGAGGCACCACCGACGGCGAGGCCGTTGACCGCCGCGACCACGGGGACCCGGGTCTGCAGGATCGCCCGGGTGACGTCGTGGAAGCTCTCGAAGGCCTCGTGGACCTCGGCCTCCGTGGTCGGCGCGTGCTGAAGGTCCTCACCGGCGGAGAAGGCACGGCCACGCCCGGTGAGGACGATGCCACGGAGGGTCTCGCCGGTTCCGTGCTCACGCACCAACACCGCCAGGCGACGCCGCATGCCGACGGTGAGGGCGTTGAGCTTCTCGGGACGGTCGAGAGTGATCACCGCGACGTCGCGTACGACGGCGACGTCGAGATGATCCTCACCGGTTGCAGGGCCGGTAGCAGGGATGGTCATGGTCAGCTCCTCGGTCGGGCGAAGTCGTAGGTGGTGCCGGGCTCGGTGGCGGCCCTGGCTTTGAGCGCGGGCTTCGAGACCCGCTCGGAGGGGGTACGCGGAAGATCGGTGACGAACTCGACGTAACGGGGCACCTTGAACCGCGCGAGCTCGGAACCCGCGCGCTCGAGAAGCTCCTGGGCGGTGGCCCGGTCGCCCGGCACCCCTTCCCTGAGCTGGACGAAGGCCTTGACCTCCTCGCCCAGGACCTCGTCGGGTACGGCGACGACGGCCGCCGCGACGATCGACTCGTCCCTCTCGAGGGCGGCCTCGACCTCTGCGGAGGCGACGTTCTCGCCGCCGCGCCGCACCATGTCCTTGAGCCGTCCGACCAGCTGGATGCCGCCGTCCGGACGGCGGACGACGAGGTCGCCCGTGTGCAGCCAGCCGTCACGCAGCACGTTGGCGGTGGCCTCGGGACGGTTCCAGTAGCCATCCATCATCGGCCGGCCCGAGATGACGAGCTCGCCCGGCTCACCGGGCGGGACCTCCTCCCCCGGCTCGACCGGATCCTCGATGCGCACCTGCTTGGTCGGCACCGGCCGCCCCAGGCTCCCACTGCCCACGGCAGCGGCGTCGTCGTCGAACGAGCTGACCAGGTCGATCCCCGACTCGGTCATGCCGTAGACCTCGCGCCAGGGCGCACCCCACCGCTCCTCGAGCTGGGCATGGAGGGCGACCGGGATGCCCGAGCAGAGCACCATCCGAAGGTCGTTCTCCCGGTCCTCGGCCGCGGGCGGCTGCTTGAACAGCAGGGTGGGCATCGAGCCGAGGACGTAGAAGAAGGTCGCCCGGTGGCGGCGTACGTCGGCCATGAACGTCGAAGCCGAGAACCGCGGCAGCACGACCAGCGGGGCACCGAGCGTCAGGGCGAGCGCGGTGTTCCACTGCGGGTCCATGTAGGAGAACGGCTGCGAGGTGAGGAGTACGTCATCGGCCCCGAGCCCGGTGGCTCCGGCGCAGATCCAGCCCAGACGAACCCAGTAGTCGTGGCTGAGCATGCATGCCTTCGGGAACCCGGTCGTGCCCGAGGTGTACTGCAGGTTCGCGAGCGTCTCGGCTGCGACCGGCACCTCGGGCGCCCTGACCGGGAAGCGCTCGGACCCGTCGTCGGGGACCTCGACGACACGAACTCCGGCCAGCTCGGGCTCCTCGATCAGCACCTCGATGACCAGGCCGGAGCGCTCGGCATCGGTGAAGACGACCCCGGCACCCGAGTCCTTCAGGACGAAGGCGAGGTCGGAGCGCTGGTAGCCGCAGTTGACCGGCACTGCGACCGCGCCGGCCTTCAGCACGGCCAGCCATGCCACCGGCCAGTGCACGACGTTCGGGAGCATGATCGCGACCCGGTCGCCCGGGCGTACGTCGTCGACCTCGATCAGCCGGTGGGCGAGCCGGGAGGTCCAGGCGTCGATCTCGGCGAAGCTCCACGACCACTCACCGAAACGCAGGAACTCCCGATCTCCGCAGTCCTGTGCGCGCTGTGCCAGCAGCTGGCTCAGCGTCGGGACGGCGGGGTCGTCACTCATCCGTTCGGCCGCGACGGCAGGTCCGGCCGTGACGTGTGCGTTCACTGGGGGCTCCTCTGCTCTCGCCCGGCGGGTTCGTGGTTCGCGAGCCGCTCCATCGCCTGCTCGACGACCCACGTCAGCGCCGGGTCGTTGCTCTTCATCCACTCCGGGTGCCACTGGACGCCGAGGACCGGCCGTCCCGGCACCTCGATCGACTCGACCACGCCGTCATCGGTCCGACCGGTCACAATGACCCCGGCGCCGCAGCTGTCGACGGCCTGGTGGTGCCAGGAGTTGGTGATCGTGTCCTTGCCGAACAGGCCGGCGGCGATCGAGCCCTGTGTGAAGCTCACGACGTGGTCGACGGTGCCGTCCGTGGGCGCGATCTCGGCTGAGAGATGGCTCACCGGACCGTCCGGAAGATGCGGCACGAGGGTGCCGCCGAGGGCGACATTGAGCACCTGCAGGCCACGGCACACGCCGAGCACCGGGATCCCCCGGTCGATCGCCACGCGGACGAGCGCGATCTCGTACGTGTCTCGCGCGGCGTCGTGAACCATCGGGTTCGTGCGGGGGTCGATGTCGCGCACCACCGAGGTGTCTCCGCCCCAGCACGACGGATGTACGTCCTGGCCCCCGGTGATGACGACGCCGGAGAGCCAGTCGCAGACCGCCGCCGCATCGGTGTCGTAGGACAGATGCACCGGCAGCCCGCCGGCCTCGGCGATCCGGGTCGCGAAGTCCGACATGGAGGTGTCGATGCAGCGGTCGCCGTAGCGCGGGTCGGCTCCGTTGAGCACGGACAGCTGGAACCGGCGTCCGGTGATGCCGATCAGCGGCCGCAGCACCCCGGCCTCGTCGCGCGCGCTCACGGGAACTCGAAGTATCGCTGGGACTCCCACGCGGAGAGCTCGGCGAACGGGTCGCCGCCCTTGGTGTGGAACTCCATCCACTCCCATCGGCGGGAGGCGACCCAGAAGTCCACGAACTCGTCGCCGAGGTACTCGCGAAGCAGCGGATCGGCGTCCAGCGCCGCGCCGGCCTTCGACATCGTGTCCGGGATCCGCCTCACCCCAGCGCTCTCGGGGAGGCACCAGGCCATGTCCGTGACCTGCTCGGGCGGCTCGATCCGCCGCTCGATCCCGGCCAGCACCCCAGCCAGCACACCCGCCAGCGCCAGGTAGGGGTTCACGTCGGCGCCCGGGAGCCGGTACTCGAGGCGCGAGTACTTGGGGTGGCCGGTGATGGCCCGCACCGCGGCGGTCTTGTTGTTGACTCCCCAGCAGACCGTCGTCGGCGGCCCGGTCAGGTCGACCAGCCGTCGGTACGAGGTGATCTGCGGCAACGCGATCGAGGTGTTGCCCTCCATCGTGGCAAGCAGCCCGCCGACCGCATGCCGCATGAGCTCCGACGGACCGTCCTCGGCGAAGAATCGGTTCACGCCGTCGCTCTGGAGCGAGAGGTTGATGTGCGCTCCCTGACCGAATCCGGCGGTCGGTTTGGCCATGAACGACACCGTGTGGCCCCGCTCGAAAGCGACCTCGCGCATCACCTGGCGGGTACGCGCCCAGCTGTCGCCCAGCCCGACCGGGTCGGTCGGCGCGAGGTTGAGCTCGGTCTGGCCGGGTGCAGCCTCGTCGGTCCAGGCCTCCCACGCGATGCCGACGCTGTCGAGCCGCTCGACGACCGCCTCCATGTAGTCGACCCAGTCCTTGGACCGGGCGAGGTGGTACGTCGCCCCGGTGCTGCCGCCCAGCGGAGTGAGGTCGCGATAACCGCGGGCCCTGGCCTCCTGGACGGACTCCTCGAACAAGGTGGCCTCGATCTCGACGGCCACGGTGGCGGCGTACCCGTTGTCGGCGAGGCCGGCGACTAGCTTCCGCACGAGGTTGCGCGGACAGATCGGGACCGGATTGCCGTCCTTGAGCCAGTAGTCACCGATCACCGAGTCGAGACCGGGCTTCCACTCCACCAGGGTCGACATGTCCGGGATCATCTGGATGTCGTAGAGGTTGCCTCGCCACTCCGGGAAGGCGTCGCCGAGGACGATCTCGTTGTTGAGGTCGATGGCGAACAGGATGTCGGCGAAGGCGAAGCCGGTGTCCTTTCCGGACGCGAACTTCTGCGGCGAGACGTTCTTGCCGAGGAGGCTGCCCTCGTGGTTGGTGGCCTCGAGGCGTACGGCCCCTCGGGCTTGTGCGAGCTCAGACATCGAACCGGACCTTCCAGGATGCGGCCGTCATGACGGACAGCTGGGACAAGGTGCCCTGGACCTGCACACCTGCGTCCAGGGAGGCGAGGAAGTCGTCGGCGCCGCTGAAGACACCCGCGAGCAGATCGGCGGGACCGGCGATCAGGTACGCCGTCGTCCCCTCCCCGAACCGGCCCCGCTCGGTGCCGTCCGGCCCAGCAGCCTCCACGAGGAGGACGTCGGGGATTCCGGCGATGTCGCAGGTCAACTCCCAGAACCGCACGGCCGCGTCGCGCCAGTGCGGCAACGGTGGGCGCAGTGCGCGCAGGACGCGCGCTGCGATGTCGGCGTCGCCGGCCGGCTCCTGGGTCGGCGCGAACCGGGCGTGGAGGTCGACCAGGAGTGTCGCGTCAGGCTCGACGAAGACTCCGCTGGTCACCTCCACGGCACCGTCGCCGAGCACGATGGTCGCCGTCTGCGGGGTGTCGTGGGATCGGATCGCGACGGTGCCGGCGACGCCGGCGGTCAGATCCTCGGCGGGGCGCCCCGGTCCCGAGGCCCGGCTCAGGGTGCGCCCGATCAGGCGGACCAGCGGCGTCGCGTCGTCCTCGATCGCGACGCGTATCGCGTCGAAGCGCTCGCTCGGCGCCTCGATCGTCGTGCTCTCGGTCATCTCTCGGTCCTCCTGGCTGATCGGCCGACATCGTTCTTAGTCACATGACTCAATCGATTGGCTAAGATCGTGGACCCGAAGAACTCCCTTGTCAACCGCCTGGGCGAGATTGACCGATCGGCGACCAACGCCATCCGAACCCTTGACGCACCGTGATCCCTGACACACACTTAGTCATACGACATAATCAAATGACTAACTTTGCGTCGACAGAAGGGATCAGGACATGACGACCAGCAGCGCGTCTCCCGGCGGGCCGGTCGCACCGGAGGACAGGCCTCCCGCCGACGGCCTCGACCGGGGCCATCTCAGCCGCAACCAGCTCGTCGCGCTGGCGCTTGCGTCGTACGTCCCGCCCGTCGGGCTGGCCTCGGTCCCGGCCCTCGTGCTGGTCACGGCCGGCAACGGCAGCTGGCTGGGCGCCCTGATCGCCGCGGTCGCCACGAGCCTCGTCGGGCTCTCGGTCATCGCCTTCGCCCGACGGTACGTCGTCACCGGATCGATCTACTCCTACCTGCCGCATGTCTTCGGCCCGTGGGCTCGGATCCTGGCCGGCGCCGCGCTCTTCCTCGGCTACGTCGCACAGATCGGCGCGATCGCCTTCCTGGTCGGCCTCTTCTCCGGCAGCTTCCTGCTCTCCCTCGGGTTCGAGGCGAGCTTCGACGTCGGCGTGCAGATGCTGATCTACAGCGCTGCCGTGCTGATCGCCGGAACGATCGCCTACCGAGGGCTGGACACCTCCGTGCGTACGGCGGTCACACTGGCCGTCGTCTCCGTGCCGCTGATGCTGGTCATCACCGTGGCCGCCGCCGCGAGCGCAGGGCTCGATCTCGGTGCCCAACTGTCCCTTGAGGGAGCCACACCGAGCGGCATCTTCCAGGGGGTCGCCGCCGGCGCGGTCTTCCTCGTCGGCTTCGAGAGCAGCACGGCGCTCGCCGCCGAGACCCGCGACGCGCGACGATCCGTACCCCTCGCCGTCATGTGCGTGCCGGTCGCTCTGGGCGCGCTGTACGTGGTAGCCACCCTGCTTCAGGTGCCCGCCCTCGTCGCCGCGAGCGACGCACTTGCTGCCGGCACCTCCCCCGCCGCCGCGCTCGCCACCGAAGGCGGGCTCGGGAGCAAGGTGGCGAGCGCGACCGACCTGGTGCTCGCGGTCGCGACCTCCGCTGCCCTCATCGGGTTCGTCAACTACGGCTCACGCTTCGTCGCGACCCTCGCTGCCGACGGCCTGCTGCCCGCCCGCGCCGGCCGGATCCACCCGCGCCACCACAGCCCCGCGGTCGCCGTCGTCACGATCTGCGCCCTCGGACTGGGAGCGATCCTGGTCATGGTCGCGCTCAACCCCGACGACATCGTCGGCGTCTACAACTCGGTCGCGACGCTCATCGTCTACTTCTGGGTCGTCCCCTACCTGCTCGTCTGTGCCGGCGCCCTGCGACTGCTCAGCCGCGAGAGGCGGCTCAGCCCGCTCGCCGTCGTCGGCGCCGGCCTCGGCGCCGCCGCGATGGCGTGGATGTACCTCAACGGCCTCGTCAACCCACCCGCCCCGCCCCTGGACGCGATGTCGTACGTCGCCGTCGTCGCCGTGGCCGCGGTGTTCATCGTCCTCCTCGGAGTCGATCGCCGTGGCCGCTCTCGCCGCCCCGCCCGGGAGGTCGGATGACCGTCCGAGCCCGCAGCACCCGTCACCAGCCCCAGCACACAGAAGGACCTGACATGGACCACCACGACACCACGACCGAGTCCGCCGACATCGTCGTCATCGGCGCCGGACTCTCCGGCATCGGCGCCGCGAAGTACCTGACGGACGACTTCCCGGACAAGAAGGTCCTCCTGCTCGAGGGCCGCGACGCGGTCGGCGGCACCTGGGACCTGTTCAAGTACCCGGGCATCCGATCCGACGACTCCGTGCACACCTATGGCTACGAGTTCAAGCCGTGGCTGCACAAGGAGGCGATCGCCGACGGCGCCTTCATCCGCGACTACATGGTCGAGGCCATCACCGAGTTCGGGCTTGACAAGATCCTGCGACTGAGGCATCGGGTCACCGCCGCCGACTGGTCCAGCGAGGACGCCCAGTGGACGC
The DNA here is from genome assembly GCF_054031495.1 of Nocardioides sp. YJ-D4. Classification (NCBI taxonomy): domain Bacteria; kingdom Bacillati; phylum Actinomycetota; class Actinomycetes; order Propionibacteriales; family Nocardioidaceae; genus Nocardioides; species Nocardioides sp. YJ-D4. The sequence continues at coordinate 5,384,681 of NZ_CM132932.1, read as the reverse complement.
TGCGGGTCACCGCGACCGACGAGGCCGGCAACGAGACCCAGAAGACCATCCGAACCGGGTTCGTCTTCAGCGGCACCGGCTACTACCGCTACGACGAGGGTTACGAGCCTCGCTTCGAGGGGCGCGAGGACTTCCGGGGCGACATCCTTCACCCGCAGCACTGGCCGGAGGACTACGACTACAGCGGCAAGCGGGTGGTGATCATCGGCAGCGGCGCGACCGCGGTGACGATGCTTCCGGCGATGCTGACGGGCGAGGGCGCGGCAGCCCACGTCACCATGCTCCAGCGCACGCCGAGCTACGTAGCCTCGATCCCACGGGTCGACGAGCTCGCCCAGCGGCTCATGAAGCTCTTCGGCGTCAAGCGCGGGTACGCCGCCACGCGGTTCAAGAACTTCTGGTCCGACCACCTCATCGTGTCGCTGCTCTGCAGGTTCCCGAACTTCGGACGCAACCTGCTGCGCAAGTGGACCGCCAAGGAGCTGCCGGCCGGATTCGACGTGGACACCCACTTCGCACCGCCGTACAACCCGTGGGACCAGCGTCTGTGCGCCACCCCGGACGGAGAGTTCTTCACCGCGATCCGCGAGGGGAACGCCGACGTGGTGACCGACCAGATCGACCGGTTCACCGAGAACGGCATCCTGCTGAAGTCCGGGAAGACCCTCGAAGCCGACATCATCGTCACCGCGACCGGCCTCGTCATGCAGATGCTGGGCGGCATCCAGCCCACGGTGGACGGCGCCCCGGTCAAGATGTCCGACACGGTGCTGTATCGCGGCTCCCTCATCTCCGGCGTGCCCAACTGGGCGATGATGCTCGGCTACACCAAGGCGACCTGGACCCTGCGCATCCGCAACGTGTCCCGCCTCGCCGCCGAGGTCATCCGCACGATGGACGCGAAGGGGTACGACATCGCCGTGCCGGTCGCACCGGAGGGCATGCCCACCACGGACCTGCTCGACATCACGGCGGGCTACGTGCAACGCGCCAAGGATGACCTCCCCCGCCAGGGCACCAGCCTCCCGTGGCAGATGCACACCACCTTCGTACGGGACAACCGGCTCTTCAAGGGACAGCTGATACACGAGGACATCCGATTCTCGAAGCGATCCGTCGAGGCGCCGCACCTGGTCGAGGCAGCGTCATGAGCGAGCAGCGCTTCACCTCGAGCCAGCGCCTCCAGCGAGCTCTCCTTGTCTCCCTGAGCCGTCTGCCCGCGGGCCTTCAACGGATGCTGGCTCGGCCCGCGACCAGTACGGCCGGCGACACGATGGCGCCCGACGTCGCGCTGCTCATGAAGCTCGGCGAGTCCGGCCCCGACTACAGCGACCTGCCGCCCGCAGAGGCGCGCGCGACGACCGAGCGCGACCTGACCCTCTTCGCGGCACGGCTCCCCGAGTGCGGCTTGGAGGAGGAGATCGAGATCGGGGACGGTCTTCTCGCCACGCGCTACAGCACTGGCACCCCCGACCGCGGCCTGATCCTCTTCTTCCACGGCGGCGGGTTCGTCATCGGCAGTCGCGCGAGCTACACCGCTCCCGCGCGGATGCTCGCCCAGGGCACCGGCGCCGACGTCGTCTCCGTCGAATACCGCCTCGCTCCGGAGCACCCGTTCCCGGCCGCACAGGACGACGCGCTCGCGGCCTGGCAGTACGTCGTCGACCACGCCGCGGGCTGGGGCGTCGACCCGCGCCGTATCGTCGTCGCCGGCGAGAGTGCCGGCGGCAACATCGCCGCCGTGCTCTGCCAGCAGGTGCGCGACGGCGATGTTCAGCCGATGCTCCAGGTGCTCATCCAGCCCGTGACGGACCTCGTGGAGCACCGCCCCTCGCAGGACGAGTTCGCAGGGTCGCCCGCCCTGTCGGCCAAGCAGATCGCCTGGTTCGTGGAGAACTACCTCCCCGCAGGGGCCGACCCCGCCGCCCCACTCATCTCCCCCTATCGCGCGGCGTCGCTGGCAGGCCTGCCGCCGGCGATCGTCAACCTGGCCGGATTCGACCCGCTTCATGACGACGGGCTCGCGTACGCCACAGCACTTCGAGAGGCCGGCGTCCCGGCGCAGGTCGACCGCGAGGACGGCCTGGTCCACGGCTACCTGTCCTACACCGCGGTCAGCCCGAGCTGTATGCGCGCCACCGAGCGGCTCGTCTCCTCCATCTCCGACGCGCTGCGCCGTACCGACCACACCATCAGCGTCACGAAGGCGAGCTGAGAACCATGGCCACATCACCCGAGGTCCGCGAGGAGACCCACGAGGTCGTCGTCATCGGCGCCGGCATTGCCGGCCTGATGGCCGCAACGACCCTCGCCGACCGCGACGTCGTCGTGCTCGAGGCGACCGACCGCGCCGGCGGACGCGTCGACACCGTCCGAAAGGGCGACTACTGGATCAACGTCGGCACCCAGTTCACCGAGGGCACCGGCCCCCTGATCGAGGCGCTCCATCGTCACCGCGTCCCGCTTGGGACCCTGGAGGGCAAGTCGGTCGCCCTGCACCTGGGCGGCAAGCAGGTCGACACCTCGAACCCTTTCGCCCTGATGTTCCGGTCGAAGATGACCTGGCGCGACCGGTTCGGCCTGGCGGTGGTCGGCACTCGCATCCTGGCGAACGTGCCGTTCCTCGAGATGAGCGAGAAGAACCGGTGGGCCAACCGTGTCCGCGCGAAGCTCGACCGCCGTCGGGCGGACTTCGTCCTGCGGGGCGTCTCGTCCGACCTCACGCGCGAGATGGTGCGGTCGTGGTCCGGGCAGTGGATGGGCTGTGAGCCCGAGGAGACCGCCGCGCGGCAGTTCGTCTTCTCGATGGGCATCCTGCTCACCGATCCCGAGAAGGTGCCGAACCTGACGCTGCCGCAGGGCGGCAACCAGACGCTGACCGACATCCTCGCCGAGGATCTCGGCGACAGCATCCGGCTCAGCTCACCGGTCAGCTCCGTGGGGTGGACCGCCGACGGCGTGGTCGTCGACTACCAGGACGCTGAGGGGCCGGCCCGCCTGAGGGCGCGCCAGGCGATCGTTGCGGTGCCCGCGGACGTCGCGGTCAAGATCATGCCCGGGCTGCCGGCGGCCTACCGGACGGCCTTCGAGTCGATCCACTACGGCCGCTACGTGGTGGTGGGCTTCTTCACCCACGAGGACGGGAAGCCACAGCGCTGGGACGACTTCCTCGCGGTGTCGACCCCCGGGCGCTCGTTCCAGGCGATCTTCAACCACGCGGCCGCAGTACGCCGCGGGAGCGTCCGCAAGCCCGGCGGCGCTCTGGCCTGCTTCGCAGGAGGCGCCGAGGCCGACAAGCTCTTCGAGCTCACCGACGAGGAGATCGTCGCGCGGTTCACCTCGGACCTTCTCGAGGTCTACCCGGAGCTCGAGGGAAAGATCGACGCGGGCATCCTCCGTCGGCACCCGCGGGTCGTGCCGTTCTGGGGACCCGGCGGCCGGGCGTCGCACGAGACCCTCAAGCAGAATCTCGGGCCGGTCCACCTGGCAGGCGACTACGCCCTCGACATGCCGTCGCTGGCCGACGCCGCTGCGTCGGGCGAGCAAGCCGCGCACGAGGTGCTGGCGAGCCTGTCTCTGGGGTGAGGGTCGTCGACCCCGGAGCCGACGAGGCCGGACCTCAGCCCGACGCCGAGCGCAGCGCGTCGAGCAGAGGACCGGCCGCCTCGGCCAGGAACTGGTCGTTCGTCGACCCGTCGACCTGGACGAGAGCGACGTCGGTGAATCCGGCCTCCCAGAAGGGCCGGATCCCGTCGGTGATCGCATCGATGTCGGGACCGCACGGGATCGATGCGGCGACGTCCTCGTGGCGTACGAACTGCGAGGCCGCGGTGAAGCTCGCTGTGGTCGGACGCTCGCTGTTGACCGGCCAGCCGCCGCCGAACCAGCGAAACTGGTGGTGAGCGCGTTGGATGGCGGCGTCCGCGTCATCGGGATCCCAGCTGATCGGGGTCTGGCCGATGGCCCGGGTGTCACCGGATCCGATACTCGGCGCTCCCGGGACGTCGTTCCATGCCTTCACCAGAGCCGCATCGGGCTCGACGGCGATCAGGTGGTCGGCCAGGGCGGCGCAACGCTCGGACACCTGGGGGCCGCCGACCGCCAGCCCGACGGGCACCCGGGTGCTGGGCAGGTCCCAGAGCCGGGCAGCATCGACCTCGAAGTGCTCGCCTCGGTAGTCGACGAGCTCGCCGTCGAAGAGTGCGGAGATGATCTCCATCGCCTCGGCAAGCATCTCGTGCCTGGTGTGCACGGCCGGCCATCCGGCGCCCACGACGTGCTCGTTGAGATTCTCACCGCTGCCGAGGCCGAGCGTGAACCGGCCTTCGGAGAGCGCCTGCACGGTGGCGGCCTTCTGGGCGACGACGGCGGGGTGATACCGCATCGTCGGGCAGGTCACGTAGGTCATCAACGGGATCCGCCGCGTGGCCTGCGCGACTGCGCCCAGCACGCTCCAGGCGTACGGAGCGTGCCCCTGCTCGACCAGCCATGGCGAGTAGTGGTCGCTCATCGCAAGGAAGTCGAAGCCCGCCTCCTCGGCGGCGACGGCGTGGCGCACGAGGTCACTCGGGCCCGCCTGTTCGGTCATCAGGGTGTATCCGAATGCAACCATGCCGAAGTCGGTACCCGACGCGACGGCCAGCAATCCCTAGCAAACCTTCATTGTGCCCGGACCTATTCGCTGGCGGCGAGGTGGTCGCGGAGGCTCAGAGGATCGCGCCCGGTGAGGGTGGCTACGGCGCTGCTGACTCCGTCGAGCTGCCCTGCGGCGATGGCGGTGTAGGTGGAGACCCAGGCGTCGTACTGCCAGTCGGGCGCCTCCCAGCGGCGACGCGAGGCGTAGGCCTCCTCGATCGTCTCGTCGTGATAGCGCACCTCACGCCCACGATGCTCGGTGAGGATGTCGGCGACCTCGCTTATCGTGAGCGCCTCGGGGCCGGTGAGGTCGTACGTGAGTCCTCGGTGATCCTGCGGTGTCGTGAGCGTCGCGACGGCGGAGCGCGCCACGTCGGCCCGTGCGACCGCCGCGAAGCGCCCGTTGCCGGCCGGACCCCGGATGACGCCGTCCTCACCGACCAGGGAGGGGAGGAAGTCGAGGTAGAAGTTGTCGCGCAGCAGCGTGTAGCCCATCCCGCTCGCCTTGATCCGCTCCTCGGTGGCGAAGTGGTCGCGCGCGAGCGTGAAGTCGGCATCCGGCGCAGCACCGAAGAAGGAGGTGTAGACGATGTGCTCGACCCCGGCCGCCGCGGCGGCGTCGACGAAGGTCAGGTGCTGTTCCAGGCGGTCCGCCGACTCGGCGGCCGAGACCATGAGCACGGTCTGAACGCCGTCGAGGGCCCGCACCGCGGCCTCTCTGTCGCCGTAGGTGACTGCGTACGCGTCGGCTCCGGGGATCTCGGGAGCCCTGGAGGTGTCACGTACGAGAAGACGGAGCGCGGCGTCGGAGCCGCCCAGCGCACGGGCCACGGCGCCGCCGACGAAGCCGGTGGCGCCGGTGACGGCGATGGTGGTTGTCATTCTACGTCGTCCCTGAGTGCGGCGAGCGCCTCGTCGGCGTGGATCTCGGCCTTGAGCATGCCCTCGACGACGGCCTTGATCCGGCCGTCGGTGCCGATCGCGAAGGTCGTACGCTGCAGCGGCCCGAGCTTGCCGAGGAGGCTGGGCTTCACCCCGTAGAGCTCGGCGACCGACCCCGCGGGATCGGAGAGGACGGGATAGTCGAGGTCATGGTTGGCGGCGAAGCCGGCCTGCTTCTCCACGCTGTCCTTGCTGATCCCGAGCCGGTAGGCGCCGATCTCCTCGAACTCGCCGGCGAGGTCGCGGAAGTGGCAGGCCTCCTTGGTGCACACCGGCGTCTCTGCGGCCGGGTAGAAGAAGAGCACCACCGGGCCCTTCTCGAGCAGCGGAGCAAGGGAGACGGACGTACCGTCCTGGGCGGGGAGCGTGAAGTCGGGCGCGACAGCACCGGTCTCGAGCGGCATGACGCCAACCTACTCGGCACCCCACGACCCGAGGTCGAGCCCGCGGGCGAAGGACGGGATCGGCACCACGTACCCAACGCGAGGTATGAGCCGTTTCGTGCGGCCGCGCGCGGAGGATTCGGGCCTCGATGATCACGGCATCCCCGAGGAAGGACGATCACGGTGACATCGACGATGCCGTCGCACGATGACCTGAAGGACGCCGGCTGCTGGTTCGACGCCGACAAGGCGGGCGGGCAGATGATGACCGCGTTCAAGCGAGAGGCCCGGTGGCGGCAGCACCGCTGGGCGGTCGATGAGCTCGGGATCGTCTCCTTCGGCACCCACGCGGGGAGGCGGACCTTCGACGAGACCCCGGTCGAGGACATCCCCAACGGCACCAAGCTCGGCGACGGCGACGCGGAGGCGGGCGCGAACTTCCTCACCCCGGAGATCCACCGGATCGCCCGGGCGCGGGTCGCGGAGAAGCAGGATCACCAGACCCTCGACGCGAAACGCCTTTATCGCGATCTGCTCTCGTCGATGCCGATGGCGTTCAACCTCTTCGGCGAGGCGTCCCTGCCGGAGAACCATGCCTCCCGGCGCCGGCTCGCCGAGCTCTTCGGCGTGCCGGACGCCGAGCCCTCGGCGATCCTCTTCGAGTGGTCTCCAGGACGAGGCAGCGACCTCTACACCCGTGACCGCACCGCCTTCGACGTCGCGCTGGTGCTCGGGCGGCCGAACGCACCGCTGACCGTGCTCGGCGTCGAGACGAAGTATCACGAGCACTCCGCCAAGGACCCCAAGCCGTCCGCCGACAGACCGGCCGCCGTCGCAAGGCACGAGGATCAGACCGAGTTCCTGATCGCTGTCGCGGAGGCGTCCGGGGTGTTCAGACCGGGCTGGCAGGACAAGGTCCTCGACACCGCGCTGCGCCAGATCTGGCGCGACCACCTCCTCGCGCTCTCGATGCGGAACCACCCCGACCAGTGGACGCCCCAGACCCGCTACGTCCTGCTCCACCCGACTCGGAACGTGAGCTTCACGCAGGCAGCTGCGGCGTACGCGGACCTTCTCGTCGACGGCGACACCTCGTTCTCGGCGCTCACGCTGGAGCAGACCGTGGACGCCGCGTTCGCCCACGGCGGACCGGTCAAGGAGGCATTCGTACGCCGCTACCTGTGGTGAGGATGAGGCGAAATCCCGGACGCCGGGGGCTCACCCACGGCACTATGTCGGGCATGCCCGCCAGCCCGACCCTCCCGCTCGGCGTACGGATCGGCTATGGCTCCGGCTCCGTGGCGACCGGCACGTTCGGCACCATCCCGGGCCTGATGCTGCTTCCCTACCTGACCGACAGCCTCGGCATCGCCGCGCTGGCCGCGGGTTTCATCGTGTTCGCGCCGAAGGCGTGGGATGTCGTGCTGAACCCGATCGCGGGCCGGATCAGCGACCGGACGGTGGATCCACGGGGCCCGCGGCGACCGTGGCTGCGCCGGGCCGGGATCGGGCTGGCGGTGACGTTCGCGCTGCTGTTCGCGGCGCCGTCGATGGCGACCGGGCTCGAGGCGCTGTGGGTGCTGGTCCTGTTCCTGGCCTGCGCGACGGCGTACGCGTTCTTCCAGGTGCCCTACGTCGCCATGCCCGCCGAGCTGACCGAGTCCTATGACGAGCGCACCCGGCTGATGACCTGGCGGGTCGCGATCCTGGCGCTCACCATCCTGCTCGCCGGTGCGACCGCGCCGATGATCCGCGACGCCGTCGGTGGCCGTGACGGCTACCGGGTGATGGGCGTGGTGATGGCGGTGCTCATCCTGGCCGGAGTCTTCAGTGCGTACGTCGGCACCCGCCGGGCGCCCGTCCACACCGTCCAGCCGGGACCGGGCAGCCTGCGCGACCAGCTGAAGATCGTCGCGGCGGCGCCCGACTTCCGCCGGCTGCTCATCACGTTCGTGATCCAGGCCGTCGCGTTCGGCGCGATGCTGGCCGGCGTCGACTACCTAGCCGGCGACGTGATCGGCCGCGACGGCGCGGCGACGATCCTGTTCGTCTGCTTCGTCGGCCCCGCGCTGCTGCTCACCCCCGCATGGGCCGCGCTCGGCGCCAGGATCGGCAAGAAGAACGGGTACGTCGCCGCCTCGGTCGTCCTTGCCGCCGGTGCGCTGCTCGCCGCGACCGCGCAGACCGCACCGGTGGCCATGGTCTACGCCGCGGTGGTGCTCGTCGGGACCGGGTACGCCGGGTGCCAGGTGTTCCCGATGGCGATGCTTCCCGACGCGGCCGCCGTCGACGCCCGGCGCAGCGGGTCGAGCCGGATCGGCGTCTACACCGGCGTGTGGACCGCCGGCGAGACCCTCGGGCTCGCGCTCGGGCCCGGCGTCTACGCCGCGGTGCTCGCGCTCGGCGGCTACCGCTCCTCGACCGGGAGCGACGTCGCCCAGCCGGACTCGGCACTGACCGCGATCACGCTCGGCTTCTCGGTGCTGCCGGCCTGCCTCGCGCTGCTCAGCCTGCTCTGGCTGCGGCGCTACTCGCTCACCGCCGACGACGTCGACGGCGACAAGGATGGGACCGTGACCGTATGACCGACGCCCTGACCCAGCTCCGCGAGATGCAGTCCGCCGACCTGCCGGTGCACGGTGGCCGCACGCTCGCCTACGTCTACGACTCCGGCCTGCCCGACATCGACCGGATCGGCCGCGAGGCGGTCGCGGCCTACGCCGGCTCGAACGGCCTGGACCCGACGGCCTTCCCGAGCCTGCTCCGGATGGAGACCGAGGTGGTCGGCATGGCCGCCGATCTGCTCGACGCTCCCGAGACCGTGGTCGGCACGGTCACCTCCGGTGGCACCGAGTCGGTGCTTCTCGCGGTGCAGGCTGCGCGCGACGCCCATCCGAAGATCGAGCGGCCGCGGATGGTGCTCCCGGCGACCGCGCACGCCGCCTTCCACAAGGCGGCGCACTACTTCGGCGTCGAGCCGGTGCTGGTGCCGGTCGGGCCCGACTTCCGGGCGGATCCGGCCGCGATGGCCGCGGCGATGGACGAGCGCACCGTGCTGGTCGTCGCCTCGGCACCGTCCTACGCGCACGGCGTCGTCGACCCGGTCACCGCGATCGCGGCCGCTGCGGCCGAACGCGGGATCCGCTGCCACGTCGACGCGTGCATCGGCGGCTGGGTCCTGCCCTATGCGACGCGGCTGGGGCGGGACGTACCAGCCTGGACGTTCGCGGTCGAGGGCGTCACCTCGATCTCGGTCGACCTGCACAAGTACGCTTACGCCCCCAAGGGCACCTCGTTGCTGCTGCACCGCACCCCGGAGCTGAGGCGGCCGCAGTTCTTCGCCTCGGCCGCCTGGCCGGGCTACACGATGCTCAACTCCACGATGCAGTCCACGAAGTCGGGCGGACCGCTGGCCGGTGCCTGGGCGGTGCTGCGCTCATTGGGCGATGAGGGGTACGAGCGGCTCGCCCGCGACGTCTTCGAGGCGGTGGACCGGATCCGCGACGGGGTCGGCGAGATGCCCGAGCTCGCCGTGGTCAGCACCCCCGACTCGACGCTTCTCGCGCTCACCACCGACGGCAGCTGCGACCCGTTCACGGTCTGCGACGAGATGGCGGCGCGCGGCTGGTACGTCCAGCCACAGATGTCCTTCGCCGGCTCCCCCGCCACGATCCACCTGTCGGTGAGCGCGGCGACGCTCTCCCACGTACCGGAGCTTCTCGCCGCTCTCGGCGAGGCGGTCGAGGCCGCCGTGGCGGCAGGCCCGGTCACCGTCGACCCGGCCGTCGCCGCGTTCATCGGCGACCTCGACCCGTTCTCCTTGTCCGAGGAGGACTTCGACGGCCTGCTGCTCGCCGCGGGACTCGTCGGCGCCGACAGCGCCGACGGCGCAGAGAGCGGCCTCGCGCTGCCGCAGCGGATGGCCGAGGTCAACGCGATGCTCGACCTGGCCTCCGCCGCGATGCGCGAGGCGCTGCTGGTGGCCTTTCTCGACCGGCTGACCCGGCCTACTCGGCGGAGTCGCTGAGCCGGCGCTTCCTCCGGGCCAGCATCAGGATCAGGCTGAGCACGATCGCAGCGACGATGCCGCTCCGGATCTGTACGTCTCGAGACCTGGCAGCCACCTGCGCACGCTGCTTGACCTCGTGAGCCTTCTCCTTCCCCCGCGTCTTCACGTCCAGCCGGGCGGCGAGCTCGTCGAGGGTGTCGGCCATCTCGTGCCGGGTGGTGTCCAGCTCGGCCTCGACCGCGGCGATGCTGTCGTCGCCGGCCTCGACGGGCCGGCGCACATGGTCCTGCGTCATGACGTACTCCTCGGGGTGTGGTCCTCGGCGTGACGGTGCTTGACGGTCTCCACGTCCCGCTTGAAGCCCTCGGTGGCGCGTTCGGGCTTCATCGGGGTCCCCTCCGAGACCTGCTTCTTCCCGAACAGGGCGATCCCGCCGGCGATGATCAGGAGTACGACTCCGACCAGCACCGCGGCCAGCCAGGCGTCCATGACCAGCGCGAGGGCGAGGATCGCCGCGGCGATCAGGACCCCGACGCCATAGAGCGCCACCAGGCCGGCGGCGCCGAACGCCCCGGCCCCCTTGCCGGTGTGCTTGGCCTTCTCGGTCAGCTCGAGGCGGGCGAGCTCGAGCTCGCCTCGCATGAGGCTGGACATCTCCGTGGATAGTCGCGAGACCAGCTCACCCATCGACGCGTCGGTCTGATGATGAAGCGTCACGACTCCCACCCCCGCGGCATGTCGGTCACCGGGTCAGTCGAGGTGGTGTGGGGACGCGGAGTGCTCGGCGTCGTCTGGGGAGTCGGAGCTGCCGGCGGCGGCGTGGAGTCGCCGGGCATCTTGTCCCGGACGGTGTGCTTGGCCAGGTCTGCCTTCTCCTCGGCCACGACCCGAGCGCGGTGCGCCTTCTCCTGGACACGCGGGTCGTGCCACAGGTCCTGTGCCTTGGCCACCATCGCGTCGTACCGCTCACGTCCAGCGCGAGCGCCGAGGACGTAGCCGATACCGAAGGCAGCCAGCCATCCTGGTTTCTTGAACATGTTGTTCCTCCTCATCGCTGTACACCTGGTCGGTACCCAGGTGACGAGGAGATACGCGGGTGACCTAAGTCGGAGGGTCCGCGGTGAGCAGGACGAGCGCGAGGTCGGCCAGCTGGGTCTCGAGCGCCTGGCGGCTCGAGCGCGGCTGATGCAGCGCCCAGTCGTAGACGATCGCGGTCACCGCGCCCACCAGAGCCAGCGCGGCGAAGCGCCAGTCACGATCGCGGATCTCGCCCCGAGCCACGGAGGCGGTGCACTCGGTGCCCACGATCTCGACCAGGGTCTCGCGGTAGTCGAGCCGAAGCTTCTCGATACGCGGGCTCGCGCCCATGATCTCCACGAACGCGATCCGGGCGACGCGCGGGTCCTTGAGCATCGGGTCGAGATAGGCCAGCACCGCTGCAGGCACCCGCTCGGAGATCGGCTCCCCGGCGGTCGCCGTCAACGACGCGGCCACTCGGGCGTAGGAGTCGGCGGTGATCCGGTCGTAGAGGTCGACGAAGAGATCCTCCTTGCCGGGGTAGATCTCGTAGAAGTGCCGGGTCGACACCTTCGAGGCAGCGCAGACACCCGGGATCGTGGTCGCCGCGTAACCCTGGGTGCCGATGATCTCCTTGGCGGTCTCCAGCAGCCGCTGGCGGCGCTGGGCGTCACGCTCCTCGCGGGTCAGCCCGCCGTACGAACGGCCCTGCTGCGCCATCAGCCTGGCGACCCGACCGAGCAGACGAAGGGGGCGGCATCGGCCGGGTCGAGCGCGTTCTTCACCAGGTGCCAGACGTTGGTGTCGTACGCCTCGCCGATGTGGCCGACCGGGTCGTGCGGGCAGACGTCCTGCACATAGGTGTTGGTGACGCCCGGCTCGCGCACGAACGCGGTCTCGGTGGGCGTGACGAGCTCGTCGTACCTCGACTGGATGATCGTGTACGTCACGCCGGGCTGCGCGATCGGACCGCTCGTCAAGGTGCGTACGGCACTGCCGTCGGTGACCAGCTGGGTGCAGGCGATGCAGCCGAAGGTGGTGAGGACCTGTCCGGCCAGCTCGTCCGCGCCCAGGGCCATGCCGAGCCGGTAGAGGCCGGCGAACGTGGTGCCGTGGGTCGGCGGCGCGATGGCGACGACCTTGTCGATCCGGTCGGAGATGCCCTGCGTCTTGGTGACGTAGAGCGTCTGGAACCCTCCCTCGGAGTGGCCGACCAGATCAGCCTTCGCGGCGCCGGTCTGCGCCAGCACCCCCTGGACGAAGGTCTTGATCTGAGCCGCCGACCTGCCGATGTCCCCCACCCCGCCGACGAACGGGCCGTAGGCGCCGGTGCCGTAGGTCAGGCTGTAGGTGCAGTAGCCCTGCGCCGCCACGTCGGCCTGGAGGAAGTTGAGGTCCTCGTCCTTGTTGGCTCCCAGCCCGTGCAGGAAGACGACCGGGTTGGGGTGGTCGGCCGATGGCCGGCAGGCGGCGTCGTTGACGCCTCCCGCCGCCTGCGCCGGTGGGGCGATCAGCAGGGTCGATGCCGCGAGCAGCACCACGACGGCACGGATGACAGCAGAGCGCTTGACCATGACAGACCACTTCTCTCCAGGCGGACCGGACAAGCCGACCCTAAGCCGACCCGGCGAATTTGACAATGCGCATTTTCAGATGGATCGGTTGTCACGGACGGCGGCCCTGCCCGGTCGACTGGGTGTGCACACTTCGACTTCTCAACGCCGGGCCTGGTGGTCGACCATCACGCTGAAGCTCGTCATGGCCATCAGCGGCCTGCTGTTCATCGCGTTCGTGCTCGGCCACGTCTACGGCAACCTGAAGGCGTTCAGCGGCCACGATGCGTACAACGAGTACGCCGAGCACCTGCGCACGCTGGGCGAGCCGATCTTCCCCCGCTCCGGGCTGCTCTGGATCATGCGCGTCGGGCTGATCGCCGCGCTGGTGGCGCATGTCTCCAGCGCGATCGTCCTCGCCCGACGCGCACGACGCGCGAGGGGCCGCTACGCCGCCCGGCCGCCGCGGCGAGCCTCGTCGCTCGCCTCCCGCACGATGCTCACCGGCGGCCTGGGGCTCTTCCTCTTCCTCGGGTGGCACCTGGTCAACTTCACGATCGGCAAGGTCAACGTACGTGGCGGCCCGACGAACGACCCGTTCAACCTGGTGGTCGACACGTTCAGCGTCTGGTGGTCCACCGCGCTCTACCTCGCCGCGATGCTCGTCCTCGGGATGCACCTGTGGCACGGCACCTGGAGTTCCCTGCAGACCCTCGGCTGGACAGTGACCGCCAAGCGGCGCCAGGCGGCGAAGGCGACCGCCATGGCCGTCGCCGTCCTCGTCGCCGGCGGCTTCTCGCTCTCCCCCATCGCCATCCAGCTCGGCCTCATCGGGCCGTGAACGTCCCACCAGCAAGGAGAACCATCATGCGTATCGCCATCGCCGGAGTCAGCGGTCTCGTCGGATCGGCACTGACCAAGGCCGCCCAGGCGGCCGGCCACGAGGTCGTCGGCCTGTCCAAGGAGTCCGGCACCGACGTACTCCAGCCGGCCGGGCTCGCCGACGCACTGGCCGGCGCCGAGGCGCTCGTCGACGTCGTACAGAGCCCGTCGCTCGACGAAGAGGGCGCCACCGCCTTCTTCACCGCGGCCGCCACCAACCTCGGCACGGCAGCCCACGAGGCGGGAGTACGTCGTACCGTCGTCCTCTCGATCATCGGCGTCGACACGATCGCCGAGTCCGAGGCCGAGGCGGGCACCGGCTTCGACGGCTACTACCGCGCCAAGTACGCCCAGGAGCTGGCCTGCGTCGCACACGCACCCGGCCCGCACGTGGTCCGGTCCGCGCAGTTCCACGACATCGCCCGCCAGGCGATCGGCTGGGGCCGCGACGGCGACCGCACCACCGTGCCGGACCTGGTCACGCAGCCCGTCGCCGTCGACGCGATGGTCGAGGTGCTTCTCGCCGTCGCCACCGGCGAGATCGAGGATGACCTCGTCGAGGTCGCCGGTCCACGCCAGGAGACTCTTGCCCGCCTGTCGGCCTCCTACGCCGAGCGCGCAGGCGACCCGGTGACGGTGTTCGGCGCCCCTGTCGGCGAGCTGGTGCGCGACGGGGTGCTGCTGCCCGGCGAGGGCGGGCACCTGGTCGGGCCGAGCTTCGATGAGTGGCTCGAGGCCACGGTCAGCGCCTGAGGCGCAGCCCGGTGAATGCTGGGCTGCGCCTCACGGTATCGGCACGGCTCACTTGCTCCACCCGTAGAAGGGCGACCGGTCGCCGGCGTCCCAGCGCTCCCGCAGGCCGGGGGCCGTGAGGTCCCAGTCGGGACGGATCTCACGCGTCACCTCTCGCAGGTCGTGCCATAGATCGGTTGTCGACGGGCGTCCCCAGAACCAGTAGCCGTTGTAGACCGAGTGCACCACGAGCCCGGGCTTGAGCACGAGGGTGTGCGGGATCATCGGGTCGTCGGTCGGGTCGGTGTACTCCTGGATGCCGAGCTCGCGCTGCACGGTCCGGTGCGGGTCGGACAGGAACGGCCACTGGGCGCCCACGGCGTCATGGAACTCCTGGGTGCCGCGGGGCCGGTCGGTGGTGATGGTCGCAACCTTCGCGTACGCAACGGCGATCTTCGGATAGAACGCCGCCAGGTCGAGGTGCTGCTGGTGCTCCTTTGGGCAATAGGAACCGCGGGCGAGGGTGAGGATCATCGGGTCGTCGCCCTGGATCTCACTCAGCCGCCGGCGGACGCCGGTGTGGTCGGGCAGCTCGTAGTCCGGGAACGTGCCACCGGGTGTCAGGGCGGGGTGCATGTCTCTCCTCCGTTGGGTTTGGTCATCTACTCGACCGAGTACGCCCCGTCCCCGTGACGTCACATCGGCGGGGCGTGTCCGGTCGATTCGGGTGGCAGGCGGAGGTCGAGTCGCGGGTAAGGACGGGAATCACCGGGTTTCACCGGGGCGGTACGCCGCCAGGCCGGAAGCAGAGAGCGACTGGACCCGTTCGTCACCTCCGCCTGCCTGCCGCTGCCACGCAGCGCCTTGCCACGTGGTCGGTGGTGCGTCGCAGTCACGCCCGGGCGAGCCGTTCGACCGGCAGCAGGAACCAGTGACCCAGCAGGCAGCTGATCCGGGCATGCTCGATCGGACCGTCGGTGCTCTCGACCACGGCGCGCCACACCACGTCAGCCGGATGACCGCACTCGGGGCAGGTCGTCACGTCCATGGGACCATCGCTCTCCTCGGTGGAACCCGAGAGTCGGGACCGCGGGTGGAGCGACCGGCGTCACCGGCCGCTCCACCCGCGGATCGGGGTCAGGCGGCGGTGGCCGCCGCGCAGCCGGCGAGGGCCTCGAGGATCACCTCGGTCACCTCGTCCGGGTGGGACACGCTGACGGCGTGCGACGCGCCTGCGATCTCGCGGACGCCGCGCGCCCCGGCACGCGCTGCTTCCTCGCGCAGCTCGGCGGCCGGGATGTTTCGGTCGTCCCCGGCGATGACGAACCAGCTCGGCAGGGTCTTCCACCCGGGCCGGTCGGTCGGCAGACCGTCCTTGAGGGCCTGTTCGGTGACGGGACGCTGGGTACGCCCCATCTGGCACGCAACCGCATAGGAAACGTCCGCGCAGAACTGCTCGTGGAAGGCCTCGAGGCGGATCGCGAGCTCGTTGCCACCGCTGCTGACCGGGTAGGCGGTGAGCGCCTCGCCCAGCGTGCTTCCAGGCTGTCGCGACGACAGCTCGAAGGCGCTCTCGCCCTCGTCGGGCGCGAATGCGGCGACGTAGACGAGGCCGACGACCGACGGGTTCTCGGCGCCCGCAGCACCCGTGATGACGATGCCGCCGTACGAGTGACCGACCAGCAGGACGGGGCGGCCGAGACCGGCGATCACGTCGCGCAGGTAGGTCGCGTCGTTCCGTACGCCTCGGAGCGGGTTGGCGACGGCCACGACGTCGACGCCGCGGCCGTGGAGCCGCTCGATGACGCCGTTCCAGCTCGCAGACTCGGCGAACGCGCCGTGCACGAGGACGACGAGGGGTGACTGTTCAGACATGGTTCTACTCCTTCACTAGGGGTGGCGACTCAGGCCGTGAGGGCCTTGCGGATGATCTGGACTGCCTGCTCGATCGCGCCCGTGGAGGCGGCCGAGCTGCGCAGGGGGTTGAGCATCATGAAGTCGTGGATCGTCGCGTTGTACCGGACGGTCGTCGTGCGTACGCCTGCCTCGATGAGGCGGCGAGCGTAGGCCTCGCCCTCGTCGCGCAGCACGTCGTTCTCGTCGACGACGACGAACGCCTCGGGTAGGCCGGCGAGCTCCTCGAGCGTCGCCCTCAGCGGCGACGCCGTGATCTCGCCGCGCCTGTCCTCGTCGGGAAGGTAGGCGTTCCAGAACCACGCCATCGACTTGGCGAGCAGGAACGGGCCGTCGGCGAACTCGACGTAGCTGTCGGTGTCCTGTGCCGCGTCGGTGACCGGGTAGAAGAGCGACTGGTGGCAGAAGGTCACGTCGCCGCGCTGCTTGGCCATGATCGTCACGGCCGCAGCCATGTTGCCCCCGACGGAGTCACCGGCGACTGCGATGCGAGTCGTGTCGATGCCCTCCTCGGCGCCGTGGGAGGTGATCCACTGCGCCGTGGCGTAGGCCTGCTCGATCGCGACCGGGTAGCGGGCCTCGGGCGAGCGGTCGTACTCGACGAACACCACAGCGGCGTCGACGCCGGTGGCGAGGTCGCGAACCAGCCGGTCGTGGGTTCCGGCGTTGCCGAGCACCCAGCCGCCGCCGTGGATGTAGAGGATCGCGGGAAGCGTCCCCGTGCTGCCGACCGGCTTGACGATCCGGACACGGACGTCGCCGACCGGCGCTGGGACCGAGATCCACTTCTCGTCGACGTCAGGCTTCTCGATGGGCTGTGCCTGCACGTCATCGAGGACCTTGCGAGCTTCCTCCGGGGTCATCTCGTAGAAGTACGGCGGCTGCGCGGTGGCGTCGGCCATCTGCTGGGCTTCGGGCTCCAGATAGTGCTTGTTCATCAGTGTTTCCTTTCCATGTGTGCGGCGAGTTCGGGGTCAGGAGGTGGCGCGAACGGCGTCGGCGATGACGCGACTCACGGAGTTCGGGTCGGTGATCAAGCCCAGGTGGCCCTCCTCGAAGAGAGCGACCGTCGAGCCGGCCTTGGCAGCCATGGCCCGCTGGGCGCTGGCGGGAATGACCAGGTCCTTGGTGCCGACCAGGTTCCAGCTCGGGATCGTGGCCCAGCCGGGGGCTCCAGAGGGTTCGTTGAGCGCTCCGAGCGTCACCGGTCGCTGAGTGGCCCACAGTGCCGCCGCCCGGTCTCGGGTGAGGCCGGTCGCGAAGGACTCGAGGAATGTCGACTGCTTCAGGTAGACGTCGCTCTCCGGCCCCGGCGGTACGTCGCCGGGCACGAAGTCGAAGATCGTCGTCGGGTCGGAGACCGAGAGTGCCGAGTCCGGACCGGCGAGCTCAGCGACGGTCTCGCCCTCTGCTGGCACGGAGCCGTTCACGAAGACGAGAGCCTCGATGTCGGGGTCTCCGGTCGCCGCATTGGTGATGACGGCGGCCCCGTACGAGTGACCGACGAGCACGATGGGGCCCTCGATCGTCTCCAGGATCGCCTTCAGGTAGGCGGAGTCGGAGGACAGCGATCGCAGCGGGTTCGCCGGCGCGATGACCGGGTAGCCCTGGGACTGCAGCTTGCGCACGACCTGGTTCCAGCTGGATGCGTCGGCCCAGGCGCCGTGGACCAGTACGATCGCAGGCTTGCCGCCGCGCTCGGCGCCGCGGGCCTGGGCAGAGGCCGGGGTCGCCGCCACCGCGCCGAGCGTGAGCGTGCTGAGGAGGATGGCGGCGCGAAGACGACGCCGGCGGGCCGTGCGCCGGGCGGCGCGGGTGGTTGGGGTCATGGTCATTGTCCTGCTCTCGGGAAGTGACTGATCGAGACAATGAGGACGACCAGGCAGCCCTGCGACGCGTGACACGGACCCGGGCGGCCCGCGCCGTGACCGTCCACTGCTGTCACACAGGCGGCGCCTGCGCGGTCATCGGTTTCGTCGCCCGATCCGACCAAGAGGTGGTTCACATGACTCGCATCATCGAGACGCCGCGTCTCATGCTCCGCCCGTGGGAGCAGGCAGACCTCGCCTCGGCTCTGGCCATCTACAGCGCAGCATCGGTCAAACACCGAGGTGTTCGCGATCGTCCAGCCGGACAACGCGCGTGCCGAGGCGACCGCGAAGCGCATCGGCATGGAATGGATCGCCGAGCTGGGCCACCTCCCGGGCGGCCGATACCAGCTCTTCAGGATCCGGCACGTCGACCTGGCGTGGGAAGACTGACTCCTGGTTCGGGGAGCTTCGTCGAGCTTCTTGGCTCCTGACTGCAGGTGGCTGGTCGTCCGATCTCGAGCGGACGGCCGACAGGCTGTGACAGGACCGATACCGTTGGCCTGGAGAGCGCTCCCTTTCGTGGAGCGCCCAGAGTCCTGCAGGAGCACGATGAGCGCGACCCCGCTGCCCAACCTGGTCGGCCGGCACCACGAATGCTCGATGCTGGACGAGGTGTTGGCGGATCTGCGCGCGGGGAAGTCCACGGTCTGCGTGATCCGGGGCGAGGCTGGCATCGGGAAGTCGGTGCTGCTCGACTACGTCGCGGCGAAGGCGTCAGGCGTGATGGTGGCCAGGACGCAGGGCATCGAGGCCGACATGGAGCTGGCCTACGCGAGCCTGCACCAGCTGTGTGCCCCGTTCCTGTCGGCAGTCGACAGTCTGCCGGTGCCGCAGCGAGACGCTCTGCAGGTCGCGTTCGGGATGGCAGCCGGCGACCCGCCGGACAGGTTCTTGGTCGGCCTGGCGGTGCTGACCCTACTGACCCGGGCCTCCGAGAGCCGGCCGGTCCTGGTCGTGGTCGACGATGCCCATTGGCTGGACCAGATCTCGCTGCAGACACTCGAGTTCGTAGCGCGCCGCCTGCTCGCCGAGGCCGTCGCGATGGTCTTCACCGTTCGCGACCCCGAGGGATCGACCGCACTGGTCGGCCTCCCGGAGCTTCGGCTCGACGGCTTGGACAAGCAGGCGGCGGGTGCGCTCCTGGCGGCATCCGTCGATGGCCGGCTGGAGCTGCGCGTCCAAGACCGCCTCGTCGCCGAGACCCGTGGCAACCCGCTGGCACTCCTGGAACTCTCCCGGGGTCGCACGGCCGCGGACCTGGCCTACGGCCGCGACCCCGCGACGCGTGGTTCGGTGTCGAGCCGGATCGAGCAGGACTACGCGCGGCGGATCGAATCGCTGCCGACGAACACCCGGACCTTGTTGCTACTCGCCGCAGCCGAACCGGTGGGCGACGCACAACTGCTCCTTCGCGCAGCCGAGCTTCTCGACGTACCGCTGGACGCCGCCCCCGCGAAAGCGGCCGGTCTCATCGAGTTCGGCGAGACCGTGCGCTTCCGTCACCCCCTGGCGAGATCCGCCGTCTATCGAGGGGCCACGCCCGAGGAGCGGCGGGCAGCACACCGGGCACTCGCCTCGGCGACGGATGCCCTGCAGGATCCGGACCGCCGGGCCTGGCATGCCGCCCAAGCGACCGACGGTCCCGACGAAGAGGTTGCCCTCGGTCTGGAGCAGGCCGCTGACCGCGCTCGACAGCGTGGTGGCATGGCCGCCGAAGCGGTGCTGTTGGAGCGTTCCGCAGCCCTCACACCGGAGTCATGGCAGCGCGGACGGCGGGCGCTGGCCGCAGCTGAGGCGTACTTCTCGGCTGCTGCCCCCGAACGGGCCGCCGAGCTGGTGGCGCTTGCCGATCTGTGCCCGCTCAGCCCTCTCGACCGCGCCCGCCTGGCGCGTCTGCGCGCACGCATGCTCTTCGGGCGGAGCCGGAGCGATGAGGCCGCCCCGCTGCTCCTCGACGCCGCGGCACGGTTCGCAGCCACGAGGTCGCCGCTGGCGCGCGAGACCTACCTCGAGGCGATCGGCGCCACGGTGTTCGCCGGCCGGGTGCACGGCCCCCATGGTGCCCGGGCCGCCGCGATAGCGGCGCGAACCTCGGGGGCGCCACCTTCGGCGTCCGAAGCCTCCGACCTGCTCCTGGACGGCATCTCGACGCTGCTCGCCGAAGGGGTCGAGGACGGCGTACCGGCCCTGGTGCGGGCGTTCGAGCCGTTCGTCCACGAGGAGCTCGCCAGCCGGGACGCAGCCATGCGCTGGCTGCTGTCGGTTCCGGTCGCTCTGGAGTCGTTCATCCACTACCGCTGGGATCTGCCGGCCTGGGACGCCCTGTCGGCTCGCGCGGTGCGTGTGGCTCGCGAGGTCGGGGCGCTGAGCGTGCTGCCATCCGCGCTCATCTACTACGGCGGTGTCCAGATCCACTACGGCGACTTCGCGGCAGCCGCTCGGATGATCGAGGAGGCCGATGCCATCGCCGCCTCGACCGGCCAGGCCCCGCACACGTACGCCACGCTGGTCCTCGCCGCCTGGCGGGGTGACGAAGACGCCGCGACCGGGATCTTCGAAGAGGCTCGGATCACCGCCACCGAGCACGGCGAGGTCTCGCTGCTCGGCGTCACGGGCTATGTGCAGGCTGTCTTGTACAACGGTCTCGCGCGCTATCAGGACGCGCTCGCGGCCGCACGAGCGGGCATCGACCATGACGGCTTCAACTTCACCGGCCTCTCTCTGGTCGAGCACGTCGAAGCAGCGGTTCGCTGCGGAGACCTGGGACTGGCCCGGGAGTCGCTCGAGCGGCTGATCGAGCTGACCCGGGCGGCTGACACGGGCTGGGCTCGCGGCATCCAGGCTCGGAGCCGCGCCTTGCTCACCGACAACGCGGACGAGGCCGACGCTCTCTATCGCACCGCCATCGATGAGCTCAACCTCGACCGGGTGACGGTCGAGGTCGCCCGCTCCCACCTCCTCTACGGCGAGTGGTTGCGACGGGTCCGCCGACGGTCGGATGCACGGGAGCAGCTCCGGACAGCCCACCAGATGTTCGACGGTATGCGGTCAGAGGCGTTCGCAGAGCGGGCTCGCCGCGAACTGCTCGCCACCGGTGAGCACGTACGAACCCGCGAGATCGCACCGGTGGCCCACCTGACAGCGCAAGAGGCGCAGATCGCCACCCTCGCCGCCAGTGGGATGACGAACCCCAAGATCGGCGCCGAGCTGTTCTTGAGCCCGCACACCGTGGAATGGCACCTGCGCAAGGTCTACACGAAGCTCGACATCAGGTCGCGACGCGAGCTCGCGGGCGCACTGCTCGACGCTGGCGTGGACGGCATCGGAATCGGCAGCGCTCGAGCCTAGCGCCGGCCCGGCCCGGAGAGTCTCGGTTGTCACAGAACCTCCGGGTTCCCGGTCAACTAGACATGAAGATCGTCATCGCCGGCGGTGCCGGACGCATCGGATCGCGCATATCCAAGGCGCTGGACGACCAGGGGTACTCGGTCGTCGTCGCCTCGCCACGTCACGGCATCGATGCCCTCACTGGTCTCGGTCTCGCTGAGGCGTTCGCAGGCGCGGACGTGGTCATCGACACCATGAACCTTCCCCCTGCCATCCCCTACTCGGAGGCCGAGAGCTTCTTCGGCACCGCCACGACCAATCTGTTGCGCGCCGGTGAGGCAGCCGGCGTCAAGCACCACCTCCTGCTGTCTGTCGTCGGCGTCGACCGCGTGAACAGCCACTATTTCCGCGGAAAGCAGAGACAGGAGCAGCTGGTACGCGACCACGGTGGTCCGTTCAGCATCGTGAGGTCCACGAGCGTGCTCGAGGCACTGAGCGGCAGCGTGCTCACGGATCCGGAGCTGGCGGCCCCGCGGGTCCCGAACCTGACCCTCCAGCCGGTCGCCGCCCGTGACCTGGCTCGCGTGGTCGCCCGCACCGTCGCCGCCGCTCCCCGACGCGGACTGATCGAAGTCGCCGGCCCGGAGACACTCTCCCTTCCCGAGGTGGCCACGCGGATGATGCGAGCCACCGGCGACCTGCGCCACGTGGTCGTGGACCACACCGCCGAGTATCTGGGCACGGTCTTCGAACCTGGCGACACCGTCCTGCTCCCGGATCTCCGGGTCGGATCGACCTCGGTCGACGAATGGCTCGTACGCCTCCCGGCCTGAGCGAGCGGCCCCTCCCCCAGCCACCCGTCCCAGGAAGGTCGGGACAAGCCTCGCGATCCGCAGCACTGGCGGGTCGTTGACGTAGAGAGCCTCCGGGTGTGTGAATCGTCTGGATTCACACCCACCCGGAGGCTCTCGTACGTCCGGCGCGACATCGTCCGTGGATCCATCGAGCGACTCCCCTGGGCGCCACCACGCACAGGAGTGCGGTGCGTGGCCGCGTGGTCGCATCCGTGGTGCCGTCCCACGTGGTTTCACCACGCATCGACCACGGACTTCCCGTGGCGCGCCAGACCCCCTCGTGGACAGAGAGTTGGATCCATCGGAACCCGAAGGGTGCCTTCCACGAAGAGGAGTCCCATGATGTCCACGCCAGGCGGAGCGGCCACAGTCCTGACAGAACCCGGCGACGACCTGGACCGGGCTCTCGAGATCTTCCTCGCGATGCGCACCCAGTTGTTCCGCATCGCGCGGCGTGTGACCGGCGATATCGCCAACGCCGAGGACGTGGTCCAGGACGCCTGGCTCCGCTGGCAACGGACCGACCGGCGCGACATCAAGAATCCGGCAGCGTTCCTGACCACGACCACGACTCATCTGGCGATCAACGTCATCCAGTCGGCCAGGCACCGCCATGAGATCCCGACCGACCTGCCGCTCGCCGATCTCGGCGCTCCCACCCAAGACCCCCTCCGCGAAGCGGAGCAGGCAGCGACCGTCGAGGAGCTCCTGCGTGAGCTGATGGCCAGGCTGAGCCCGGCCGAGCTGGCGACATATCTGCTGCGTAAGGGGTTCGACTATCCGTACGACGCCATCGCCGGCGTGCTCCGGACCACCACCGTCAACGCGCGACAGCTCGCTCGCCGAGCCCAGCAGCGGCTCGATGGCGACCCGGAGCGTGAGGTTGATCCCGACGCCCATCGGCTGGTCACCGACGCCTTCCTGGTAGCTGCACGTACCGGCGACCTGAAACCTCTCGAAGGGCTGCTGGCCGAAGGCGCGGCCTCGACGATGAGGCCGCATGCGCGTCGGCCAGCCCGGCCCGCCCACGGACGGCTGGTCCCGAGGATCGCGTGAGAGTGCGCCGGGTCTCGACCGTCCGACGTGGGGGGCGCAGCCGCTGGCGGCCGACGGACCGACCGCTACGAGGCGTCCGGCGCGGCGTCTGCATGACGTCGCGCCAGCCTGGTGACGTCGAGGACCGCCTGGACGAAGGCTTCTGGGGCCTCTTGGGGAAGGTTGTGTCCAGCGTCAGGTACGCGGCGGTCGAGCCTCGGGCCGGCGAACCGGTCGACGTCGGTGAGTCCAGGAGCGACCGGGAAGTTGCCGTCGGCCAGGCCGGCGAGGGTGACCGTCGGCACCGAGATCCTGGGCTGCAGCGCGAGGGCCTGCTCGGCCGCGGCGTACTCGGGCGCGCCTGCGGACCGACCGAGCCGGTGCCGATAGGAGTGGAGGACGACCTCGACGTAGTCGGGGTTGTCGAACGCCTCGGCGGTGCGGTCGAGCGTCTCCCGGTCGAAGTCCCACGCCGGCGAGTTGCGGCGCCAGATCACCTCAGCGATCTCGCGGCGATTGGCGGTCAGACCGGCACGGCCCCGGTCGGTGAGGAAGTAGTAGAAGTACCAGAAACCGGCCTCCAGGTCAGGACGGATCGGCTGTGCGGAGGCGGCGATGTCCTGGATCAGGTAGCCGTTGACGCTGACCAGCCCCGACACCCGCTCGGGGCGGAGCGCCGCGACCACGCACGCCGCCCGGCCACCCCAGTCGTAGCCGCCCAGCACCGCCTCGGGAATGTCGAGGGCGTCGAGCAGGCCGATGACATCCGCCCCGAGAGCCGCCTGCTGACCGGATCGGGGCGTCGCCGGGTCGAGGAACCGGGTCGGCCCGTGGCCACGGAGGTACGGGACCACGACTCGGTAGCCGAGTGCTCCCAACCGAGGTGCGACCTCGGTGTAGCTGTGCACGTCGTAGGGATAGCCGTGCAGCAGCACGACCGCCGGTCCCGCGACCGGCCCCACTTCGTGGTAGGCGATGTCGAGAATGTCGGTACGGGCGTGCTTCAGCGGGGTCATCAGGGATCCTCTCGTGTCACAAACCCGGTCCGGGCGTGGTCATCATGTCGACCACGCAAAGCCCAGCTCCGTGACTGGAGGACCACCGATGTCCGACGAGCACAGCCATCTCCACGCCGAGATCGACGTCGAGCTCGCACACGTCCAGGCGAGCTCCGACGCCCCCGAGGACGACGAACCGGAGCGTGAGCCGTACGAGACACGACTCCGGAGCCTGCACGAAGCCGTCGTGACGCAGGAGCGCACAGATCGGCGCGACTGAGTCGCGCGCAGGATCGCGCGAGGGCAGCACCTCGTCCGCTGCGCACGACGGCGACGACCTGGGCGGGCGACTGCGCTCCACCAATTTCGGGGACTCAACTCACCCGGTCGTCGACCTGGGCCCTGGCGTGCGCGATAGTTAGAGCGTGGACAGTGCCTTCAACGGACGTTCCTTCCCGCTGTTCTCTGGTGAAGGCTGCCTGTGACCGTTAGCGATACCCGCGACCGACTGCTCGACCGTCGGGATGAACGTCGGGCCCTCGACGATCTCCTGGCCAGCGCTCGCGCTGGGCGCAGCGCCGCCCTGGTGCTGCGGGGCGAGGCGGGGATCGGCAAGACCGAGCTCCTGAAGTACCTCCTGGACCGCTCCAGCGGACTGCGGACCTTGAGAGCTACCGGTGCCCAGTCCGAGATGGAGCTCTCCTACGCCGGCCTGCACCAGCTCTGTGCCCCGCTGCTGGCCGACATGGACCATCTCCCGGAGCCCCAACGCGCCGCCCTCGCCTCTGCGTTCGGCCTGCGAGCCGGGGATCCGCCTGATCCCTTCCTGGTCGGTCTGGCAACGCTGAGTCTGCTCGCTGAAGCCGGGGCGAGCCAGCCACTGGTCTGCCTCATCGACGATGTCCAGTGGTTGGATCAGGCATCGGCACGGACCCTGTCGTTCGTGGCGCGCCGGCTGCTGGCGGAATCGGTCGTGCTGGTGTTCGCGGTCCGCGAACCCACATCGAGCCCGCTCCTGACCGGGCTTCCCGAGCTCTTCGTGACGGGACTGCCTGCACCCGACTCCCGCACCCTCCTCGACTCGGTCGCTCATGGTCCACGTGACCGTCGGATGCGCGATCGGATCTTGGCCGAAGCACGCGGCAACCCGCTGGCGATCATCGAGCTGCCTCGGGGGTGGACCGAGGTCGAGCTGGCCGGCGGTTTCGTGGGATCTGAAGCAGCAGCCCCGTTGTCGAGCCGGCTCGAGCAGGGCTTCCTGCGCCGTCTCGACCTCCTTCCCGACGAGACTCGGCTGCTGCTGCTCACGGCGGCCGCCGAGCCGGTGGGCGACGTGGCGCTGCTGCGTCGTGCGGCCGAGCGACTGGGGATCGATGTCCATGCGGCAGTGTCCTACGGGGACGCAGCAGAGTTGCTCACGCTGGACACCCGGGTGCGGTTCCGACATCCCTTGGTGCGCTCGGCGGTCTACCGGGGAGCCTCGGTGCACGATCGGCAGCGGGCACATCGAGCGCTTGCGGACTCGATCGACACCGACGTCGATCCCGATCGCCGGGCATGGCATCGGGCGCAGGCCGCGTCGAGCGTCGACGAGGAGGTCGCCTCGGAACTGGAACGCTCGGCAGAGCGGGCCCTGGCGCGTGGCGGCACTTCCGCGGTGGCCGCATTCCTCGAGCGTGCGATGGAGCTCACGCCAGACCCGGCCCGACGCTCGATGCGTGCCCTGAAGGCCGCACAGGCGAAGCTTCAGGCAGGCGCGTTCGAACCGGCAGCTGCCCTGCTGGCGATGGCCGGGGCAGGGCCCACCAATGAGCTCATGCTCGCGCGGATCGACCAGCTCCGGGCGAGCCTCGCGTTCGCCCAGAACCGCGGCAACGACGCGACCACCCTGCTGATCGCCGCCGCTCGCCGGCTCGAGCCGATCGACGTGCCGCTCGCTCGCGAGACGTACCTCGACGCCATCGCGGCCGCGATCTTCACCGGCCGTCTCGCGCGACGACAAGGTCTACAGGAGGTAGGTGAAGCGGCGTTGGCCGCGCCGCCGGCGGATCCGCCACGGCTCGCCGACGACCTGCTGGACGCCGTCGCCTTGAACCTCACCGACGGCTACGCGGTCGCGACGCCGAAGATGCAGCGCGTCCTCGCGGCGATCAGTGAGGAGATGGATCTCGTCAAGGGGGTGCCGCGCTGGTTCTGGCTCGCCACGGTCATGGCCGTCGATCTGTGGGACGACGAACGCTGGCGGCTGATCGCATCGCGGCACGTGGCGATGGCCCGCGAGTCCGGTGCGCTCAGCGAGCTCCCCGCTGCACTCGACGCGCGCGCATGCGCACACCTCCTCGCCGGGGAGCTGGCAGCTGCCTCGGCACTCATCGACGAGGTGACGATGGTCTATGACGTGACCGGCGGAGACTCGGCGCGCGTCATGCCACTTGCTCTGGCCGCCTTCCGCGGCCGCGAGCAGGAGTCCCGCACGCTGTTCGACGCCATCATGGGTGATGCCGTGACACGTGGCCAAGGAGCCGCCGTCACCGTGGCACAGTGGGCTCGTGCGGTGCTCTGCAACGGGCTCGAGCAGTACGACGAGGCGATGACTGCCGCCCGCGCGGCGGCCGGCCACGAAGAAGAGCCGGGAACGACCTGGTGGGCGTCGGTCGAGCTGGTCGAGGCGGCCGTACGTTGCGGCGACACCGCACGCGCCACCGAAGCACTCGATCGGCTCTCGGACAGGACACGGGCCAGCGGCACGGACTGGGGGCTGGGTGTCGAGGCGCGCTCCCGCGCCCTCCTCAGTCAGGGTGAGGCTGCGGAGAGCCTCTACCTCGAGGCGATCGAACGGCTCTCCCGGACCGAGGTCGGCATGGAGCTGGCGCGCGCGCATCTGGTGTACGGAGAGTGGCTGCGCAGCGAAGACCGCGACGTCGACGCCCGCGCGCAGCTCCTGACGGCCGATGAGATGCTCACGCAGTTCGGGGCGGAGGCGTTCGCTGAGCGCGCACGCCGCGCGCTCGAGGCCACGGGGGCGACGCTTCGCAAGAAGGTCGTCGCGGCGCCCGCGGCCCTCACTGCGCAGGAAGAGCAGATCGCTCGCCTCGCAGGTGAGGGCCTCACCAATCCCGAGATCGGCGCCCGTCTGTATCTCAGCCACCACACGGTCGAGTGGCATCTCCGGAAGGTCTTCACGAAGCTCGGTATCGGCTCTCGCCGAGAGATCGCAACCGTGCTGCCGCCACTGCCCGGGAACAGGGCGAGCTCGACCTAGTGGCGCCAGACCTGAGTCGGGTCACTCGAACGCTCTTTCGCGGGCGGCGTCCCTACTCCACGATCCCGGTCGTCGCGACGCCACGGGGCGCACCCGGGACCTCCTCGCCCGCGAGCCGGCTGGTCCACTCCCGCATCACCGCGGGGTCGGTCGGGCGGGTGAGCAGGCTGACCAGGACGTACGCCACGGCGCTGGCGGCGAGGCCCGCGTAGACCGGCTCGTTGGCAAGCACGTCGCCGACGATCACCATGGTCGCCAGCGTGGCGACGGTGCCGGCGACCATCGCCGTCACCGCGCCGGCGCCGGTCCCGCGGCGCCACAGGAAGCCACCGAGGATCGGGACCAGCAGACCACCGACGAGGATGTCGTACGCGATCGTCAGACCGGAGACGACATCGTTGAGAAGGGACGAGATGACGACGACGACGAGGCCGATCACGACGACGTAGATCCGGTTGGCGAGCACGTCGTGCTCAGGGTTCTCCGCCTCGTCCTGGACCCGCGCCGGGTTGCGTCCGAGGAGTCGGGCGAGCAGCGGCTGCACATCCGTGCGTGCCACGGTCGCCGTCGCGATCAGCGCACCTGAGGCGGTCGACATCATCGCGGCGACCGCGGCGGCGAGCACCAGGCCGCTGATGCCGACAGGGAGGATCGACTCGGCGATGGTGGCGTAGGCGTCGTCGCGGTTGTCGACGGTGATGAAGGTGGAGGCCGCGGCACCGATCAGCGCGCCGGCCACACCGTAGAGCAGACAGTAGACACCGGCCGCGGTGCCGCCCCAGCGCGCCACCTGCGGCGAGCGGGCGGTGAAGACCCGCTGCCAGATGTCCTGCCCGATCAGCATGCCCAAGGTGTAAACGACGACGTAGGTGATGATGGTCCCCGTGCCGATCGCACCGAGGTCGAAGACCGAGTCCGCGGCGCGGGCCTTGATCCCGTCCAGGCCGCCGGCGTGGTTCCAGGTGAAGGGCAGGAGCAGGAAGAACACACCGATGGTCTTCAGCGCGAACTGCACCATGTCGGTCAGGGTGATCGACCACATCCCGCCGATGCTGGAGTAGATCACCACGATGACGCCGCCGATCAGGATGGAGACGACCCGGTCGGTGCCGAAGAGGACGTTGAACACGGTCGCGTACGCCATCGTGGAGGTGACGGTGAGCATCAGGGTGTAGGCCATCATGACCACACCCGAGGCCGCGGTCGCTCCGACCCCGTAGCGCAGTGCCAGCATCTGGGCCACGGTGAAGATCCGCAGCCGCTGGATCCTGCCGGCGAAGAACAGGCTCAGCGCCAGGACGCCGAACGCGATCGCCGCGACCAGCCAGGCTCCGGAGATGCCGTACTCGTAGCCGAGCGCGACGCCGCCGACGGTCGAGGCACCGCCGAGGACGACTGCGGCCATGGTTCCGGTGTAGAGCACCGGACCCAACCTGCGGCCGGCGACGAGGAAGTCGGAGCTGTCCTGGGTCCGACTCTTGCCCCACCAGCCGAAGGCGACCATGGCGGCGAGGTAGATGGCGATGATGGCGAGATCCATGTGGGGGCTCCAGATCGAGGTGGCGGTCAGGTGGCGGCGAACATGCGGAGGGTCGTCGGAAGAACCACGACGGCCGGGCCGCCGGTGGTGAAGGTGCCGGCGACGATCTCGCCGACGGTCTCGGGGGTCGCGGCGTGGACGCGGATACCGAACGCCTGGGCGAGGAGGACGAAGTCGGGACGGGCGAGCTCGGTGGCTGTGGCAGCGCCGAAGGCCCCGGTCATGTACTCGCGCAGGATCCCGTAGCCGCCGTCGTCGATGATCAGCCAGGTGACCTCGGCGTCGTGCTGGCGGGCGGTGGCGAGCTCGGCGATGGAGTACATCGCGCCACCGTCGCCGGTGACCGCGAACGTACGCCGTGCGGTCCCGACGGCTGCGCCGATCGCGGAGGGAAAGGCCGGCCCGAGACCGCCCGAGGCCTGCGCGGTGTGGAAGCCGCCGGAGCGTGGGTCCCAGGCCGACCAGGCCCAGTACGCCGCGATGGTCATGTCCCAGAAGGTGTCGGTGTCGTCGGGCACGGCCGCACGCAGTTCGGCGAGCAGCCGCTGCTCCACGGCGAGGTCCTGGGCGTCGAGCCGGGCCTGGACCCGGGTACGCAGCTCCTGGGCGACCTGGGCACCGGATCGCCTCGGGCCCGGTCCGGAACCGGCGCCGGGAAGCGCCGCGGCCAGGTCGGTGAGAGCCGCAGCGGCATCGGCATGGACGCCGAGCACGTCGTGGTTCGAGCCGAGCACACGGGCTTCGGCGTCCACCTGGATCACCCAGCCACGCGGGGCGAAGGTGCCGTAGTTGCTGGTCACCTCGCCGAAGGAGGTGCCGACCGCGAGCAGGACGTCCGCGTCGTCGAGCAGGTCGGTGGTGAACCGGTCCTCGATCCACGCGCCCGCGCTCAACGGGTGCGCGAAGGGGATCGAGCCGTTGCCCCCGGAGGTGGAGACCACCGGCGCGTCCAGCGCCTCGGCGAGGGCGACCAGCGCCTGCGGCGCGCCCGCGGAGCGGCGTACGCCTCCCCCGGCGAGGATCACCGGGCGCTCGGCCGCGGCCAGCAACCGAGCGGCCTCGGCAGCGATCTCCGGACGAGGCCGGCGCGGCGTGCGTACCGCCGCCGTCGGACCGGTCACCGGCGGCACCGTGACATCCTCGAGGAGGACGTCCTGCGGGATCTCGACCCACACCGGCCCCGCCGGCGTCTCCTGGGCGGTGGCCCAGGCATCGGCGAGCACGCCCGGAATGGCGGCCGCGTCCCGGACGACGGCCGTGGTCTTGGTGACGTTGCGGGCGCTGGCCTGCTGATCGTCGAGCTGGTGCAGGTAGCCCTTGCGGGCGCCCCCGAGCCCGTCGCGCGGGATCTGGCTGGTGATCATCAGGATCGGGACGCAGGCGGCGTACGCCTCCTGGATCGCGCCCATCGCGGTGAGCGCTCCCGGTCCGGTGGAGCAGAACACCACGCCGACCTGGCCGGTCGTCCGGGCGTAGCCGTCGGCGGCGAAGACCGAGTTGTTCTCCACCCGGGAGGAGACGAAGGTCAGGTCGCTGCGGCGGATGGCGTCGAAGAGACCCAGCGCGTGCTGGCCCGGGATGCCGAACACGTGGGTCGCTCCGAGAGCGGTCAGGCTCTCGACGGTGACGTCGCCGCCGTTGCGTCTCGTCATGCCTGACCCGAGTGGCGCATCGCGAGCAGCGAGACCAGGTCATAGGCCACGTGCGAGGCCGCGACGCCGGTCAGCTCGGCGTGGTCGTACGCCGGGGCCACCTCGACCACGTCGGCGCCGATCAGGTTCAGGCCGGCGAAGCCGCGCAGGATCTCCAGCAACTCACGGGAGGTGAGCCCGCCGGCCTCGGGGGTGCCGGTGCCGGGGGCGTGCGCCGGGTCGAGGACGTCGATGTCGACAGAGACGTAGACGGGCCGGATGCCGACGCGCTTCCGGATCTTCTCGACGACCTCGTCGACGCCTTGCCGGAAGACGTCGGAGGAGGTGACGATCCCGAAGCCGAAGCGGCGGTCGTCCTCGAGGTCCTTCTTGCCGTAGAGCGGGCCGCGGGTGCCGACGTGGCACAGCGCCTCGGTGTCGAGGATGCCCTCCTCCACCGCCCGCCGGAACGGGGTGCCGTGGGTGTACTCGGCCCCGAAGTAGGTGTCCCAGGTGTCCAGGTGGGCGTCGAAGTGCACCAGCGCGACCGGACCGTGCCGCTCGGCGGCGGCTCGCAATAGCGGCAGCGCGATGGTGTGGTCGCCGCCGATCGTCACCAGCCGGGTGCCGTCGGAGGTGAGCTCGAGCGCGGAGGCCTGCACGGTGTCGAGCGCCTCCTCGATGTGGAAGGGGTTGGCCGCGATGTCGCCCGCGTCGACCACCTGGGCCGAGGCGAACGGTGAGACGTCCAGCGCCGGGTTGTAGGGGCGCAGCAGCCGGGAGGACTCCCGTACGTGCGCCGGGCCGAAGCGGGCGCCCGGACGGTAGGAGACGCCGGTGTCGAACGGCACTCCGACGACCGCTATGTCGGCCCGCTCCACCTGATCGAGGCGGGGCAGCCGCGCGAACGTCGCGAAGCCGGCATAGCGGGGGTTCTTGGAGGCGTCGACGGGCCCGATGGGCATGGGTGGTTCTCCTTGCGTGGTGCGAGTGTTGCGGGGTGGTTCGGCTCAGCCGACGACGGAGGCGGCGGGCGCCGGCCCGTCGTCGACCGAGATGACCGGTGTGTTCGCGGGCGGTCCGGTGGGCACCAACCGGGCTCCCTCGGGGCCGTAGGCGTCCCGCGGCTCGGGGAAGGCGAAGAGCAGACCGAGGTAGAGCAGCGCACCGAGACCCATGCCGAGCGGGATGGAGATGTCGACCCCGCCGGGGATCAGGGGTGCGGCCGGCCCGACGAACTGGCCGGGCAGGTTCACGAAGGTCAGCGCGACGGCGGCCGCGATCAGCCAGGCGGCCAGGCCGCGCCAGTTCCAGCCGTGGGCGAACCAGTAGCGGCCCCCGCGCTGACGGCGGTTGAAGACCTGCAGCGAGTCGGAGTCGTACCAGCCGCGCCGGACGTACCAGCCGATCATCATCACCATCATCCACGGGACGGTGCAGCTGATGATGAGGACGGCGAAGGCGGAGATGCTGGAGACCACGTCGAAGACGAAGCGGCCGATGAAGATGACACCGATCGCGAAGACCCCGATCAGCACCGTGGACTGGACGCGGTTGAAGCGCGGGAAGACGCTGGAGAAGTCCAGTCCGGTGCCGTAGAGCGCGGTGGTGCCGGTCGACAGACCGCCGATCAGTGCGATCAGGGCGACCGGCGCGAAGTACCAGCCCGGCGCGATCGCGAGCAGGCCGGAGGCGTACGCACCGGAGGCGAAGATCTCCGGCTCGCGGGTGGCGATGATCGTCATCGTGACCAGTCCGAAGCAGAACGGTACGAGGGTGGCGACCTGCGCCAGGAACGCGGCAGCCATCGAGGAGCGTCCGGGGGTCTCGCGCGGGATGTAGCGGGCCCAGTCACCGAGGAAGGCGCCGAAGCTGACCGGGTTGGACATCACGATCAGCGCCGACCCGACGAAGGCCGCCCAGAAGCCGGGCTCGCCGAACGCCTCCGAGCCGGAGCCGAACGCGCCGGCGTAGCCGGGGTCGAAGTCGCCCGCGAACGCGACGATGCCGAGCAGGAAGAGCAGCGTCGCGGCGATCACGGCGACCTTGTTGACCAGCAGCATGAACCGGAAGCCGTAGATGCACACGACCAGGACCAGCACGGCGAAGAGGCCGTACGCCAGCGCCAGGGTCAGGTCGTTCTCCGGCAGCCCGACCGCGCGGTTGGCGCCCCCGATGAGCACGTCGCCCGAGCTCCACACCGAGATCGAGAAGAACGCGAGCGCGGTGAGAAGGGAGAGGAACGAGCCGACGATCCGGCCGTGCACGCCGAGGTGGGCCGAGGAGCTGACCGAGTTGCTGGTGCCGTTGCGCGGGCCGAACAGCGCCATCGGGGCGAGGACGACGGCGCCGAGCAGCAGCCCGAGCAGCGTGGCCAGCAGACCGTGGGCGAAGGAGAGCCCGAAGAGGATCGGGAAGCTGCCGAGCACCACGGTGGCGATCGTGTTGGCACCACCGAAGGTGAGCCGGAACAGGTCCAGCGGGCGGGCGCTGCGCTCGGGGTCGGGGATCGGTTCGACGCCGTGCTGCTCGACCTCGGTGACCTTCGGCGGGGTCGGCGTGGCTGAGGGGATGGTGATCGGTTCCGTGGACACCGAGGCCTCCTGGGTCTGTGGGTCGGCCGAGATCTGCGTCACTGTAGGAGCACCCGGAACGCCGCCGCAATCGTTTCGTTCTTAACCTGGCCGTAATACCTGTCGATATGCCGGTCAGGCTCGGAAGATCCGTCATAATGGCATCAGATCGACCGCCCGGAGGATCGATCCGACCTTGGAGACGCTCCCAAAAAATGTCGAACGAAATCACGCCCGGGGTCCTCGACAGCACCGATGAGTCGATCCTCGTCCTGCTCGAGGAGGACGGTCGCCTCACCCACCGTGAGATCGCCGCCCAGGTCGGCCTCTCCCGATCAGCCGCGGCCACCCGGGTCCAGCGGCTGCTGACCGAGGGTCACATCGACGTCCGCGGCGTCGTCCACCCGGCCGTTCTCGGCCATGATGTGCTCGCCCACGTCTCGGTCACGGTGGACGGCTCCGCGACAGAGGTCGCGCGGGCCGCCGCGGCGCGCGAGGACACCACCCTGGTCTCGATGACCAGCGGCCAGCACGCCCTGGTCCTGGAGCTCCGGGCGAAGGACATCGGCCGGATCGACGACGCCCTCGCCGAGGTGCGCGCGATCGACGGCATCGTCACCACCGAGACCCTGCTCTACACCGAGGTCGTCCGCGACGTGGCCGCCCCGGTCGGGCCCGCACCCGCCGCCGGGACGCTCGACGAGACCGACTACGCCCTGCTGCGCGCGCTGCAGGCCAACGGCCGCGCCTCCTTCGTCGACCTGGCCGCGAGCGTCGGCCTCTCCCCCGCCGGCACCCGGCGCCGCGTGGTCCGGCTGCTCGACGGCAACGTCGTCCGGGTCGGCGCCGTCGTGCGTCACTCGGGTCAGGAGCGGCGTACGGCGACCGGCATCGGCCTCCGTCTCGACGGCGCCGCCCACCGTCCGATCGCCGAACAGCTCGCCCGGCTCCCCTCGGTCACCTTCGTGGCCCGGACCCTGGGGCGCTACGACGCCCTGCTCACGGTCCACACCGCCACCTCCGGCGACCTCGTCGGGGTCCTCGACCACATCCGCGAGCTCGACGGCGTCCGGGAGGTCCAGACCTGGAGCCACCTCCGCTTCGTCAAGGAGACCTACGCCTCCCTGCACCTCGGCGGCGCCTGAGCGACCGCCGAGGCATCGTCCTCCCAGGCGCTTAGTCGCCCTCGGAGACCTGGCGCAGGGTGGCGACGATCTTGCACTCCGGCCAGTACGTCGCGTGCAGCTGCGCGAACTCCCGCTGCGCGGCGATCGCCTCCTCGAGCGTGTCGTAGCGCGTGAGCGCCCAGCCGCCGACGACCTCCTTGGCCTCCGCGTACGGACCGTCGACCCGGGTGACCTCGCCCTTGTCCACCACGAAGTTGACCGCGTCCTCGCTGCCGAAGAGACCGCCGCCGTCGAGGAAGTGCCCGGCCGCCGCCAGCTCGCCGACGTAGTCGTCCATCGCCTTGTAGAGGGCCTCAGGCGCCGGGCCGTTTCCCTCTTCCATCTTCACGAAACCCATGAAACGCGGCATGACGTACTCCTCAGTTCGGGGCCACCGCTTCTGGTGGCCGACACCTGTGCGTCGAACCACATCGTTCTCCTTCGACATCGACATCGGAAGAACTTCCCACCGGCCACGGGGTCGCCGGCATGTCGACGCTCAGGCGTTGGCGGCCTCGGACTCGGGCGTCGGCTCCTGCGCCGGGGCGATCTTGCCGCCGGCCTTGCGCACCGCGATGGCGACGATGACGGCGGCGACGGCGAAGAGCAGGCCGTAGGCGCCGACCGACTCGGCGTCGAAGTTGCGCAGCAGCGTACGTCCGTTGGTGATCAGGATGATGCTGCCGACGAGACCGCCCAGGACCGGCAGCGAGAGGTGCTTGACGAGGTAGGCGGCGAACGGAGCGGCGATCACGCCGCCGATGAGGAGGCCGGCGATGACGCGCCAGTCGAGCGCCTCTCCGGCCAGTCCGACGAGGAACCCGACACTCGCGGAGAGCGTCGTGACGAACTCGGCGGTGGAGACCGAGCCGATCACCTTGCGCGGGTGCAGGGTGCCGCTGGAGATCAGGGTCGGCGTGGTCACCGGGCCCCAGCCGCCGCCACCGGTGGCGTCGATGAAGCCGCCGAAGAGACCCAGCGGCGCGAGCAGACCGAGCCCCGGGCGACGTCCCGGGATGAAGACCGGAGGCTTGCCGAAGACGAACCGGGCGATGATGTAGACGCCCAGGACGAGCAGGAGACCAGCCACCCAGGGCGTGGCGCTCTCGGTGGAAAGGCTCGACAGGACGGTCGCGCCCGCGAAGGCGCCGATGCCGCCCGGAATCGCGATCTTGGCCACGACCTTCCAGTCGACGTTGCCGAGCCGCCAGTGCGAGACACCCGAGACGAACGTGGTGCCGACCTCGGCCAGGTGCACCGATGCCGAGGCGACCGCCGGCGCGACGCCGGTCGCGACCAACAGGGTGCTCGAGGTGACGCCGTACGCCATGCCGAGGGAACCGTCGACAGCCTGGGCCGCGAGACCGACCAGAGCGAAGATGAGAAGCCGCTCCACGCGGACCTCCTAGGGATGGGATCAAACTACGATAGTCACGTAATTTAGTAGACTCTAGACCGCCTCGCCAAAGCCCGACGGGCCATCTCACGACCTGGGCGCGAGCGCCGAGAACTTTCCTTCGACCGGCGCTTGACCTTGACGCAGCGTCAGGGCTGCACGCTTCTTCCATCGCCCGAACACGGGATCCGAAACCATCGAAGAAGGAGCACCACCATGAACAACATCCTCAGCCGCCTCGTGGGTGACAAGAAGGACTGGAAGCGCATGGAGGCCCGCGCTGCCGCACTGCCCGCCGACTACCGCACCGTCTATGGGGAGATGAAGAGCTACATGTGGCGCTTCACCGCCGGCGACGGCATGGACATCGTCGCCATCCTCCGCGAGATCCTCGACCTGTTCGAGAC
The DNA here is from genome assembly GCF_054031495.1 of Nocardioides sp. YJ-D4. Taxonomy (NCBI): domain Bacteria; kingdom Bacillati; phylum Actinomycetota; class Actinomycetes; order Propionibacteriales; family Nocardioidaceae; genus Nocardioides; species Nocardioides sp. YJ-D4. The sequence goes on along the minus strand of NZ_CM132932.1, from coordinate 5,348,554 downwards.
CGAGGCCGCCGCCGGACGCCCGGTCATCGAGGTCACCGGACCCGACCTGGCCGCCTTCTGCGACGCCCGGCTGCCCGTGCAGCACGACGCCTACCGCGCCAAGCTCCGTGCCAACCTCAACCAGGTCGCCGCCAAGCTCTCCTGAGCCCGGCGATGCTCACCGCACATCCCCTGTCGCGAGCCGAGAAGGCCGCTCGCGACAGGGGATACGTCATTTGCAGGGCGAAATGTCGGGATAAGACTGTGGTTCGCCTCTTCCGCATGGTCCACTGTGACGCACATCTCATACGGCCGATCGTGGCGGCTGCCCCGCATGCTGGAGGAACACAGTGAACGACTCGGCCCTGCTCTCGGTCGGCCTCCCCATCGCCTTGGCCATCATCATGTTCGGTCTGGGCCTGAGCCTGACCCCGGGAGACTTCCGCAGGGTCGTACGCACCCCGCGAGCCGTCTTCGTCGCGCTCACGCTCCAGATCGTGGTCCTGCCGATGATCGCGTTCGGGCTCGTCGTGGCAGCCGACGTGGATCCGCTGATCGCCGTCGGGGTCATGCTGCTGGCCGCCTCGCCGGGCGGGACGACGGCGAACCTGTTCAGCCATCTCTTCCGTGGCGACGTCGCGCTCAACGTGACGCTGACGGCGGTCAACTCGGTGCTCGCGGCGGTCTCGATCCCGCTGATCACCAACGCCGCGATCACCTACTTCGACGCCGGCGAGACCCTGGGTCTCCAGTTCGGCAAGGTCGTCCAGGTCATCGCCATCGTGCTGGTTCCGGTCGGCATCGGGATGCTGGTACGCAGCCGGTCGGCGACGTTCGCCGCACGGGCGGATCGTCCGGTCCGGATCTTCTCGATCGTCGTACTGGTCATGGTCTCGGTCGGCGCGATCCTCGGAGAGCGGGAGAACATCGCCGACTACCTCCGCGAGATCGGTGTGGTCGTGACGCTGTTCTGCTGCGCGAGCCTCTGCCTCGGCTACCTCGGCGCCCGGGTGTTCAAGCTCGGCCAGCCGCAGGCGATCGCCACCTCGATGGAGGTCGGGATCCACAACACCACCGTGGCCCTCACCATCGCACTCAGCGTGCTCGACAACACCACCGTGGCGATCCCGGCCGCGGTCTACAGCATCGTGATGTACGTCCTCGCGACCGCCTTCGGCTTCCTGATCACACGTTCGCGGGTGGGGCAGCCCGCCGCGCCGCACGACGCCGTCACCTGACTCACGGGCCACCGTCGGCTAGGTTGCGTGTCGTCACCCGTCGAGAAGGAGCTCAGATGACCGCACCGCTGGCACGTACGGCACAGATGATGGCGCTCGCGTTCATGACCATGGTCGTGGGCCTGGGGGTCGTGGTCGCGCTCAGCATCCCCGATGCCGATCTGCAGCTGCCCTCGGCGTACGTCATCGGCGGGCAGGTCGCGGCCGGCGTGGTCCTGGCCGTGCTGTGCTCGGCGATCGGCTTCCGCGCGGTTCCGATCGCGCCTGGGACCCCGCCGGAGAAGGCGACCAGCGAGGGCCTGCAGAAGCACCAGACCTCGATGATCCTGCGGCTCGTCCTCAGCGAGGTCGTCGCGCTCGTCTCTCTCGCCCTGGCCTTCGTCCTCACCGAGGGGCAGCTGATGACGTACGTCATCGGTGGGGCCATCTCGCTGGTGCTGATGGCCTTCTTCGCCTACCCGTCGGCGCGCAACATCCGCAAGGTGGAGGCCAGCCTCGACAGCGCGGGTGCGCCGTCGAGGCTGGCAGAGGCGTTCGGCGTGGGTGACGGTCCGTCCAGCACCCACCAGGTGCTCTAGACCGTCAGGTCGATCCCCTCGGCGGCGAGCGCCTCGCGGTAGGCCTCGACGTTGCGCATCTTCACGTTCTCGTAGCCCCGCACCATGTCCGGGAGCTCCGCGAGACGAACGGCCCGGGCGTAGGACTCCTCGGTGAGGTCCTCGGCGAGACCGGTGACCAGCGCCGAGTAGTGCGCGAGGAGGGCCCGCTCGGTGCGGCGTACGTGGGCCTGACCGAACGGGTCGAGGACCGTGCCGCGGAGGAACTTCATGGTCGCCAGCAGGCGGAGCATGAAGTGGGTGCGCGGCCCGAAGGTCATCTTGCGACCCTTCAGGAACGCCCCGAACACGGGCGGGGAGAGCTTGAAGCTGATCTTGCCCTGCACCTCGGCACGGACACCGTCGAGGGCGGCCGGAGCGGTGAGGAGCCGGGCGACCTCGTACTCGTCCTTGTAGGCGGTGAGCTTGAACAGGTAGCGGGCGACGGCCTCGGAGAAGCGGGTGTCCTCGGTCACCGCACGCTCGGCGTTCCAGATCCGGTCGACGGTCTCGACGTAGTCACGCGCGGTCGCCTGGTTCTGGAAGGCGACGAGCTTCGGGGCACGGAACTCGGCGAGGCGACGCACCTCGCCGTCGAACGTCGCGGCCTCGAGAGCCGGCACGGCGACCTGCTCGACAGGAGCGGTCGCGGTGCCGGTGACCTTGGCGAACTCCTCCGGCGCGGCCACCGAGGCACGGCCCCAGCGGAAGGCGGCGACGTTGGCGCTGACCGCGACCCCGTTGATGCCGATGGCCTCCTCGATCGCCTCGGCGGGGATCGGAAGGGCGCCCGCCTGGTAGGCGGCACCGACCAGCAGGAAGTTGGCCGCGGCGGTGTTGCCGAAGAGGGTCTCCGCGGCCGCCAGTGCGTCGAAGGCACGCAGCGAGGACGTAGCGCTGTTGACCCGGGTCAGCAGCTCGTCGTCGGCCGGGTAGGCGATGTCCTTGTCGTAGACCATCGGCCCGGTCGGGGTCTTGCTGGTGGACACGACCGCACGGGTACGCGCCGGGTCACCGTAGGCGAGGTTCTTGCCCTCGGCCAGAGTGAGCAGGTCGAAGCCGAGCAGCGCGTCGGCCGACCCCGGGGTAACCCGGTTGGAGGGGTCGATCGAGCCCGGGCCGAACCGCAGGTGCGCCGTCACCGGGCCTGCCTTCTGGCTCATCCCGACCTGGTCGAGCGACTCCACGCCGAAGCCGGCGCGCAGCGCCGCGGTGGCGAGCACCTGGTTGACCGTGACGATGCCGGTGCCGCCGATGCCGGCCATGAAGACGCCGTACGTCCGCTCCAGCTCGCCGTAGCCCGGGTCGGCCACCCTCGGCGGCTCGGGGGTCGACTTCTTCGCCTTCTTGGCGGTCGGGTCGGTCTCGACGGCCATGAAGGAGGGGCACTCCCCCTCGACGCAGGTGTAGTCGGTGTTGCACGAGGTCTGGTCGATACGGGTCTTGCGGCCCAGCTCGGTCTCGACCGGCTGCACGGAGAGGCAGTTGGACTTCACGCCGCAGTCGCCGCAGCCCTCGCAGACGGCCTCGTTGATCACGATCCGGGTGTTGCGGGCCTCGATCGTGCCGCGCTTGCGCTGACGCCGCGCGTCGGCGGCGCAGTGCTGGTCGTAGATCAGCACGGTCACGCCCTCGACCTCACGCAGCTCCCGCTGGGCGTCGTCGAGGCGGTCGCGGTGCCACAGTCGTACGCCTGCGGGGAAGTGGGCGCGGCGGTAGCGCTTCGGCTCGTCGGCGACGACGATGATCGCCTTGACGCCCTCGTTCATCAGCTTGTGGGTCAGCTGCGCCATCGCGACCTCGCCCTGCCGCTTCTGGGCACCGGTCATCGCGACGACGTCGTTGTGGAGCAGCTTGTAGGTGATGTTCACCCCGGCCGCGACGCACGCCTGGATGGCGAGCTGCGCGGAGTGGAAGAAGGTGCCGTCGCCGACGTTCTGGAACGTGTGACCGGCGTGGCTGTAGGGCGCCTGTCCGATCCACTGCGAACCCTCGCCGCCCATCTGGGTGATGCCGACGACCGCACTGTCCTCACGCTGGGATGCGGTCACCAGGGTGTGGCAGCCGATGCCGCCGCCGCCCAGGCTCCCGTCCGGGAGCGCGGTCGAGCGGTTGTGCGGGCAGCCGGAGCAGAAGTACGGGGTGCGCGAGGTCGAGAGCAGCGGCAGGTCGATCCGGGCGGGCCCGGCGGCCTTGAGCTGGGCGTGGCCCTTTAGCGCGCGACGCAGCGGCGCGAGCAGGCGGCCGGCGGTCAGCTCGCCGTCGAGCGGAACCAGCGGGACGCCGTTGCGGTCCTTCTTGCCGATGATGACGGGAGCCGCGGGAGCGCCGTAGAGGATCTCGCGGATGCCCTGCTCGATGAAGGACGTCTTGTCCTCGACGACGATGATCTCCTCGAGCCCGTCGGCGAACTCCGAGACGATGGTCGGCTCGACCGGCCACATCATGCCCAGGCGCAGCACGCGGATCCCGGCGGCCATCAGGTCGTCGTGGTCGAGGCCGAGGTCCTTCAGGCCCTGGCGCATCGAGTCGTAGCACGAGCCGGAGGCGACGATGCCGACCTTGGCGTTCGGTGCCTTGACCTCGATCCGGTTGAGCCGGTTCTCGGCGGCGTACGCCTTCACGACGTTCATCCGGGGGCCGTAGAGCTTCGCCTCGGCGCCGACGATCCGGTCGGGGAAGAGCTCGATCTTGGTCGGCTCGTAGGTGTAGGGGACGCCTTCCCACTCGGTCTTCGGGGTGACCGGGTCGAGGACGCCGATCTCCGGGTTGACCACCCAGGCGCCGTCGGCGACGTCGGCCACGATCTTGAGCGCGACGACGCAGCCGGAGGCGCGGGAGAGAGCGATGCCCTCCATGCCGTACTCGACGATCTCGGAGGCGTTGCGCGGGAACAGCACCGGGATGCCGAGGCTCGCCAGGGTCCGCTCGCTCACAGCCGGCACAGTGGACGACTTCGCGGCCGGGTCGTCACCGACCAGCATCAGCATGCCGCCGGTGGGGTGGGCACCGTACATGTTCGCGTGGCGCATCGCGTCGAGCGCGCGGTCGACGCCCGGGCCCTTGCCGTACCAGACGCCGGTGACGCCGTCGTAGCGCTCGGTGTCGAGGGTGACCGCGGACTGCGAACCCCACACCGCGGTGGCCGCGAGCTCCTCGTTGAGGCCGGGGACCACGGTGATGTCGGCGTCGGCCATCTCCTTCGGCAGACCCAGCAGCAGCTGGTCGAGACCGCCGAGCGGGCTGCCCGGGTAACCGGAGATGAAGGTGCCGGTCCGCAGGCCGCGGCGCTGGTCGAGGGCCCGCTGCTCGACGAGCATCCGCGCGATCGCCTGGATCCCGGTGAGCAACACCGGTCCGGCTCCGACTCGATAGCGGTCTGCCAGGTCGTAGGCCTCGAACGAGGTCCCGGGCTCGAACACTGCGGTCATAGGTGTGACTCCTCAATCTGCCGGGCGGCGCTGGTGGTCCGTCTGGAGCGTTGTGCCGGGACTGCCGGGTGAGGCTGTCCCGAGCGACCACCCGCAGGGTGTGCGGGTGGCCTGGGTCACATCATCGTGGATAGGGCCTGCGCTCTGCCAATTCCTGAGGCGCAGATCACCAGGCGACGCTGAGGTACTGCGTCTCCAGGTACTCCTCCAGACCGGCCCGCGCGCCCTCGCGCCCGATGCCACTCTGCTTCACCCCGCCGAACGGCGCCGACGGGTCGGAGACCAGGCCACGGTTGACTCCGACCATCCCGGCATCGATCCGCTCGGCCACGTGCAGCGCCTCGCCCATCTCGCCGAAGACGTACGCCGCCAGGCCGAACTCGGTGTCGTTGACGGAGGCCAGCAGCTCCTCGGTGTCGTTCCAGACCACGATCGGGGCCACCGGCCCGAAGATCTCCTCGCGCAGCAGCGGCGAGTCCGCCGGTACGCCGGTCAGGACCGTCGGCGGGTAGAAGTAGCCCTCGGACTGCGGGATCTCGGTGCGGTGGGCGATCACGGCTCCCGCGGCCACGGCGTCGTCGACGAGGCCGGTGACGGTGGCGTACGCCTTCGCGGAGATCAGCGGCCCGATGTCGCTGCCCTGCTCGGCCGGGCCGACGCGGAGCGCCTCCACGGCCGCGCCAAGGCGGGCGGTGAACTCCTCGGCGACGTCGGCGTGGACGTAGAGCCGGTTGGCCGCGGTGCAGGCCTGTCCCCCGTTGCGGAACTTGGCGACCATCGCGCCCTCGACCGCCGCTTCGATGTCCGCCGAGGAGGTCACCACGAACGGCGCGTTGCCGCCGAGCTCCATCGAGGTGTTCACGACCCGGTCGGCGGCCTGGCGGAGCAGGATGCGGCCGACGCCGGTCGAGCCGGTGAAGGAGATCTTGCGGACCCGCGGGTCGGCGAGCCAGGTGCTGACGATGCCGGCGGCGTCCGTCCCGGGGACCACGTTGACGACGCCGTCCGGCACGCCTGCCTCGGCGATCAGCCGGGCGACCGCGAGGGCCGTCAGCGGCGTCTCGGCGGCGGGCTTGAGCACGACGGTGCAGCCGGCCGCGAGGGCCGGAGCGATCTTGCGGGTGGCCATCGCGGCCGGGAAGTTCCACGGGGTCACGAGGGCGGCCACGCCCACCGGCTTGTGGGTGACGATGGTGCGGGTGCCGCCGGCCGGCGAGGACCCGAAGTCGCCGTGCGGACGCACCGCCTCCTCGGCGTACCAGCGGAAGAACTCGGCGGCGTAGACGACCTCGCCGCGGGCGTCGGCGAGGGACTTGCCGTTCTCGAGCGCGATCAGGGCGGCAAGCTCGTCGGCGTCGCGCAGCATCAGGTCGCGGACCTTGCTGAGCAGCTCGCTTCGCGTGCGCGGCGGCAGCGCCGACCACGCGGGCAGCGCCGCGGCGGCCGCGTCGACGGCCGCGGTCGCGTCCTCGGTGCTGCCGTCGGCGACATCGGCGACGCGCTCACGGGTGGCAGGGTTCTCGACCGCGAAGACGCCGGCGCCGCCCGGACCCCACCGACCACCGACGAGGACGCCGCTGCCGGGCTCGAGGGCGTCGAGGTAGCTGGGCTGGGTGTTCATAGGCTGGGTGCTCGTGGTCACTTGGTCTCCTCCAGTGCGGTCGTGAGTACGTCCAGGGCCTCGTCGAGCAGCTCGTCGGAGATGCTCAGCGGGGGCAGGAAGCGGATGACGTTGCCCCAGGTGCCACAGGTCAGGGTGATGACACCCTGGCTGTGAGCGTAGGCCGCGACGGCCTTGGCCGCCGCGCCGTCCGGGTTGCCGGTGGCCGGGTCGACGAACTCGGCGGCGACCATCGCGCCGCGGCCGCGTACGTCACCGATGCGTGGGTCGTTCGCCTGCAGGTCACGGAGCCGGCCGAAGAGACGCTCCTCGATCGCCCGGGCCCGGGCGAGCAGGTCCTCGGCCTCGATGGTCTCGATCACGGCCAGCGCGGCGGCGCAGGCCAGCGGGTTGCCGCCGTAGGTGCCGCCCAGACCGCCCGGGTGGACGGCGTCCATGACGTCGGCGCGGCCGGTCACCGCAGAGAGCGGCAGGCCACCGGCGATGCCCTTGGCGCTGACCACCAGGTCCGGGACGACATCGTCGTGCTCGACGGCGAACCAGGTGCCGGTGCGGCCGAAGCCGGACTGCACCTCGTCGGCCACGAAGATCACGTCGTTGGCCCGGCACCACTCCGCCAGTGCGGCGAGGAAGCCCGGCGCCGGGACGATGAATCCGCCCTCGCCCTGGACCGGCTCGATCACGACGGCGGCGAGGTTCTCGGCACCGACCTGCGTCTCGATCAGGGAGGTCGCCCGGGCCGCCGCCAGCTTGCCGTCGATCTCGGCGGCGTCGCGGAACGGGTAGGACATCGGCGCCCGGTAGACCTCGCCCGCGAACGGCCCGAAGCCGTGCTTGTAGGGCATGTTCTTCGCGGTCATCGCCATGGTGAGGTTGGTGCGCCCGTGGTAGGCGTGGTCGAAGACGACGACAGCGTCCTTGCCGGTGAACGAGCGGGCGATCTTGACCGCGTTCTCGACGGCCTCGGAACCGGAGTTGAACAGCGCGGTGCGCTTCTCGTGGTCGCCGGGGGTGAGCCGGGCGAGCTGCTCGGCGACGGCCACGTAGCCCTCGTAGGGCGTGACCATGAAGCAGGTGTGGGTGAAGGCCGCCACCTGGTCGGAGACCGCCTCGACCACCTTGGCGGCGCTGGAGCCGACGGTGGTCACCGCGATGCCGGAGCCGAGGTCGATGAAGCGGTTGCCGTCGACGTCCTCGACGATCCCGCCGGCCGCGCGCGCGGCGAAGACGGGCATGGTCGTGGCCACGCCCTGGCTCACGGCCGCCACCTTGCGGGCCATGAGCTCCTGGGAGCGCGGGCCGGGAAGCGGCGTACGCAGGAGACGGGACTGTTCGAGGGTCGAGGACTCGGTCATGGGTTCAGCATGAGCCTCGGCGACACATGTCGTCCAAGACCTTTTGACTACTACAATCATGTCTCGTGAGCATGGATCTGCGGCTGCTGCGCTACTTCGTCGCCACCGCCGACGCGGGCTCGGCGACGCGCGCTGCCGAGGTGCTGCACGTGACCCAGCCGGTGCTGTCGCGGCAGCTGCGCCAGCTCGAGACGAACCTGGGTGTTCCGCTGTTCGCGAGGGAGGGACGGCGGCTGCGTCTCACCCGGACGGCCGAGGATCTCCTCCCCCGCGCCCGGGACCTGCTCGCGCACGCCGACGACCTCGAGCGCGCGGTCGGCGTCCTGGCCTCCGGTCGGCTCGACGAGCTCCATCTCGCCGTGCCCTCCACGACGCTCACCGACGTGCTCGCGCCGTTCCTGGCGACGCTCGGGCCCGACGACCCCGTCGCGATGGTCCGCGAGCTCGACCCGCGCGGTGCGGCCGCTGCCGTCCGCGCCGGCGCCGACCTGGCGATCGTCACCCGGCCGCCGGCCCGGTCCCTGGCCTCACGCGCCCTCGCCGTACTTCCGGTGTGGGCCTATGTCCGCCCCGACGACCCGTGGGCGGCGCGGGCGTCCGTGGACGTACGCGATCTGGTGGCGCGGCCGCTCGTGCTCCTCACCGAGGAGCTGCGGCCGCGGCCGCTCCTGGACGCAGCGGCCGAGGACGCCGCCGTGGGCTACGGCGACGTCCTCGAGGTGTCCAACGCCCAGGTCGCGCAGGCGCTCGCGGCCTCGGGCCGCGGGATCGCGGTGGTCTCCGACGACCCGCGCTTCGGCCTGGTGCCCCTGCACATCGAGGCGCCGGCCGGGAGGGTCCGGATCAGGCTGTACGCCGCCTGGGACCCGCAGCACCACGCCGCCGAGGCCCTCGCGGGCCTGGCGGAGCGGCTCTCGGCGTTCTGCGTCGAGCGCTACGGCGCCGAGGTCGCCGTCCGCTGAGCGGACATCGAGGTCAGCGCGGCCAGGATCCGCTCGGTGATCTCGTCGACGGGGCCGAGGCCGTCGACGGTGGCGAGCAGGTCACGCTCGGCATAGCCGGCTGCGAGCGGACCGGTCTCGGCGGCGTACACCTCCAGCCGGCGGCGGATGACCGACTCGGTGTCGTCGGCCCGGCCCTGCTCCTCGGACCGGGCCAGGAGCCGGCTCACCAGCTCGTCGGGGTCCGCCTCGAGCAGCACCACCGCGTCGAGCCCCACTCCGGAGAGCTCGAGGAGCGAGTCGAGCTCGACGACCTGCTGCGGAGTGCGCGGATAGCCGTCGAGGAGGAACCCGTCGGCGCAGTCACGCTCGGCGAGGCGGTCGGCGACCATGGCGTTGGTGATCTCGTCCGGGACGTACTCGCCCGCGTCCATGTAGGTCTGTGCCGCCACGCCCAGCGTGGTCTGCTGGGCGACGTTCGTCCGGAAGATGTCGCCGGTGGAGATCGCCGGCACGGCGAAACGCTCGGCGATGACGGCGGCCTGGGTACCCTTGCCGGCACCGGGCGGTCCCATGAGGAGGAGGCGCATACGAAGGGTGGACCTTTCTCGAGGGGTGGCGCGCTCACCCCCACGATGAGCGCGCCCGGTCGGAGGCTAGGCACCGCTTCGCTGCGATCACGTTGCATCCGTGCAGACCTCTGACAGATCTCTGGCAGATCTCTGGCAGATCTCTCGGTCAGCGGCCGCCGATCCGGCGAGCGATCTCCTCGCCCACGCGTACGGCGCCGTCGACGTGCTGGAAGCCGTGGCCGGCGACGTCGCTGCTGCCGAACTCGATCGGCCCGAGCGGCTCACGCAGCACCGCGCCCCAGCGGGTCAGCCCGCCCAGGTCGAAGCTCGTCCCGTACGCACCGCCGGTGAGCTCCTGGTGCTGCCAGTCGCTCTCGACGAAGGTGAGCGGCTCGAGCGCCGCGTCCCCGAAGTACGCCGCCAGCGACTCGAGCACCTGACGGCGTCGCTCGGAGTCGGAGAGCCGGCCGACCGCGTCCGCGCGCTCGTCGGAGACGAAGCCGACCAGCGTCCCGCGCTGCTCGCCCTCGGGGGTGTTGTCGTAGACCTCGTGCACCAGCTGCCAGGGCGCGAAGCCCGTGCCGCTGAGCCCGTCGGCGCGCCAGAACGGCGTCTCGTACTGCGCCTGCACCTTGATGACCAGCCCGAACGACTGGTGCTCGCGGGCGATCCGGTGCTCGGCCGGAAGCTCGGGACTGAACCGGATCCGCTTGACCAGGGTCGGCGGCACGGCGAGGACCAGCCGGTGAGCGGCGTGGATCTCGGAGCCGACGTGGACGACGGCACCGTCCTCGTCCCACTCGATGTGGGTGACGTCCTGGCCGAGCCGGACGCGATCGCCCAGCCGCTCGGCCAGCGTCAGCGGCACCCGCTGCAGGCCGCCGACGACTCGGCGGTCGAGGATCACGTCGGCGTCGACGAGGTTGCTGAACGACCCCGCGCTGGCGGCCATCTGCACGGCCTGGAGCGCGGAGAACGAGTGGGCGGGCTTCGTCAGCATCGCCGGCCCGATGTAGAGGGCGATGTTGTCGACGGCGACCGGGTCGTCGCACTGCTGCTCGAGCCAGGCACGGAACGAGATGCTGTCGAGGTGGTCGGCGTCGTCGAGCTCCCACGGCCGGGCCGGGTCCATGGCCGCGGCCAGCGCGTCGAGCGTCTTGGTGAGCTGCGCGATGGCGGCCGCGGTGGCCTCGCCGACCGGCAGGTCGTCGCCGAAGCGGTGCGCCACCCCCGCCTTGTCGACGTAGAGCGACTCGCCCTCACGGAAGCGCGGGTAGGTCGGCAGGCCGAGCTCGTCGAGGATCCCGATCAGGGCGTCCTGGTCCGGCGAGACCCACTGGCCGCCGATCTCGAAGTCGGCCTCTTCCCCGGGCGCACCGTGCGCCTCGGTGCGCAGCCGGCCGCCGACGCGGTCGCGCGCCTCCAGGACGAGTACGTCCTGTCCTGCCTGCGCCAGTCGCCAGGCCGCGGTCAGGCCGGTCACGCCGGCGCCGACCACGATCACGTCGTGGGTGGTCATGTCAGTTCTCCTGTTTGTCAGTGTCGGTGGGCCGTCGGTCGGGACGCTGGGCGAGCAGCGGGAGGCTCGGGTCCCAGCGGGTCCCGTCGGCCTCGTCGCGCTTGCGGCGGGCGATGCCCGAGAGCGCCTCGAGGACGACCCGGTTGGCGAGGAACGAGGTGATGTCGGCGTGGTCGTACGGCGGGGAGACCTCGACGACGTCGATGCCGACCACCGGCAGCTCGTAGGCGATCCGGCGGACCGAGTCGAGCAGCTGACGCGCGGTCAGGCCACCCGGCTCCGGGGTGCCGGTGCCGGGAGCATGCCCCGGGTCGCAGACGTCGATGTCGACCGAGAGGAAGACCCCGTCGCACTCGTCGGTGGCGATGGTGAAGGCCTCGGTCAGGCACTCCTCCAGGCCGCGGTGCACGATCTCGGTCATCTCGTAGGACCGCATGCCCTGCTCGGCCATCCAGTCCAGCGTCTCGGGCTCGGGCCAGTAGCCGCGCAGCCCCATCTGCAGGAACCGGTCGCCGCGCAGCGCGCCGGACTCGATGAGCCGGCGCATCGGCTGGCCGTGCCCGATCAGCGAGCCGAACTCGATGTCGCCGGTGTCGGCGTGGGCGTCGAAATGGATCATCGAGACGCGCCCCTGGCCCAGGTGCTGGGCGACGCCGGCGGCGTCGGGCCAGGCGATCGTGTGGTCGCCGCCCAGCACCAGCGGGATGGCGCCGTTGCTCGTCACGGCGTGCACGGCCTCCTGCAGGTCGCGCACCGAGCGCTCGGCGTCGCCGGAGAACATCTCCACGTCGCCCGCATCGAGCACGCGAAGGTCCTTGAGCGCGTCGACCCGCATCGCGAGCGAGGGCCGCGACCCGTCGTGGGCCAGGTAGCAGGTCTGCCGGATGAACTGCGGGCCGAACCGGGTGCCCGACCGGTGCGACGTACCTCCGTCGAAGGGGGCACCGAGGATGACCACGTCGGCCCCCTCGTACGTCGCGGGGTCGGCCCAGTCGCACCGGTCGACACCCAGGAAGGTGATGTCGGGGCCGAACTGGGTTCCGTAGCGAGCCATGGCGTTCTTCTCTCTCGTTCGTTTCTCTGGATACGTCGGTCGTGCTCAGTCCTCGGTCGGGTCAACGACCAGGAACCGCTCGCCCGGTCGGCGGGCGAGGTAGACGTAGTAGTAGGCGAGGGCGGCGACCACGACGCCGGCCGTGATCAGGACGTCCATCCGCGCGGAGCCGGCCAGCGCATAGCCGATCGCGCCGATGACGACCAGCGGGGGCAACGGCCACAACGGCATCCTCCAGCTCTCGGCAGCCGGTGCCAGTCGACGCGCGCGGAGGGCGGCGATCGCGACCACGACGTACATCGTGGACATGACCACCGAGGTCACGCCCAGCAGAGACTCGATCTCGACGGCTCCGGCCAGGATCGTTCCGGGGATGCCGATGACGAGGGTCGCGAGCCACGGGGTGGCGTAGCGGGGGTGCAGCTTGGTCAGCACGTTGTTGACCGGAGCGGGCCAGGAGCGGTCGCGCGCGGAGGCGTAGACGACCCGGGCGTTCTGCAGCACCATCACGATGACGGCGTTGAGGATCGCGATGGCGATGGCGACGTTCACGGCGACCGCGACGCGCTCGCCACCCCAGGCGGCGACCCACTGGGAGAAGTTGCCGGAGGCGAGATCGCTGAGGTCATCGACGGCGAGGACCGTGGTCACCGTCGGGATGAGGATGACGAGGCCGCCCAGGCCGAGGGTCCAGAAGATGACGCGGGCGACGTTGCGACGCGGGTCGACGATCTCCTCGGAGAGGTAGACCGTGGTGCCGAAGCCGCTGACCAGGAACGTGCTCACGGCGAGACCGGAGATGAGGATCGCCAGGGTGAAGGGCTCCAGGCCGTTCTCACCGATGACGTGCGGCGAGACCAGCTCGCCGGGACCGCGCTGGACGTGGCCGAGACCGAGCACGACGACGACGACCGCGGCGATCATCTCGAGAGCGAGGAAGGTGCCGGTGACGACGGCGTTGGCCTTGATGTTGAGGATCGCGGTCGCGGTCGAGAGGAGCATCACGATCGCACCGGTCGCGGCCCGCGGCAGCTCCACCAGGTCGGCCAGGTAGTCGGCGGTGCCGAGGGCGAAGATCGGCGGGATCAGCCAGAGCAGCACGCCCGCCAGGGAGAACGTCAGCCAGCCCATCGACTTGCCGAGGGTCTGGGTGACCATCGCGTACTCACCGCCGGAGCTGGCGGTGCGGGTGCCGAGCTCGGCGTAGCACGCGGCGATCGCGATCGAGACCGCGAAGCCGGCGACGACGGCCAGCACCGCGCCGCTCCCCTGGGTCGCGAACAGCTCCGGGACGATGATGAACAGGCTCGATGCGGGCGTGATGCACGACAGCACGAGCAGGACCGCGGCGCCGGGTCCGAGCACCCGCGCGAGCCGCCGCCGTTCCTGCGCCGGCCTCACCCCGTCGGGGCTCACCTGCATGGATTCGATCATCGCGGGTCTCCTTGTGATGAGGGTACAGCGTGTTTTGAACGCTGTACAAAACTTTGAACGGCATTCAAAGTGACCCAGATCACCGCTAGAGTCAAGGGGTGGGACCGAAGATTTCACCGAGCGAGCACAAGGAGACACTGTCGAGGTGACGCGCACACGCTCCAACAGACGCCTGGAACGACCGCGCGAGCAGGTGCTCGCGACCACTCTGGAGATGGTGGCCGAGCAGGGGCTCGCCAAGGTGACGATGGCCTCCCTCGCTGCCCGGCTCGGCACCAGCGGAGGCCACCTCCTCTACTACTTCGGCACCCGCAACGGCCTGCTCCTCGAGACCCTGCGATGGAGCGAGAACGAGTACGCGGCACAGCGAGCACCCATCTTGGAGAAGGCCGAGAAGGACGGCTCCGGAGGCGTCGACGCGCTGGTGTCCTTCACCGACGTCTACCTCGCCCTCGACGAGCGTGACCCGCGCTGGCTCCTCTGGCTCGAGCTGTGGGCACGAGCGCCGTACGACTCCGAGCTCGCCGCCGCGCAGCGCGCGATGGACGACGAGTGGCACGCCGACCTGGTCCGGCTGTTCGCCGCGGCGCTCCCCGAGGTTCCCGACCGCGAGGCCGTCTCCGAGCGCCTGCGGGCGATGTGGGACGGCTTCAGCATCGGCATCGTCACCGGAGGCGGCACCACCCTGCGCGAGCACGCTCTCGCGCACACCCGCACCGTCGTCGCCGGACACGAGGGGTAGCGGGGCATGCCGATCGCGTCCTGGTTCCCCGACGCCCAGCTGGGCATCTTCGTCCACTGGGGCATCTACAGCGTCGACGGCGTCGCGGAGTCCTGGTCGTTCTACGACGGCCGGGTCCCCTACGCCGACTACATGGCCCAGCTCGACGGCTTCACCGCCTCCAGGTTCGACGCCGACGCCTGGGCCGAGCTCTTCGAGCGAGCAGGGGCGACGTACGCCGTGCTCACCGCCAAGCACCACGACGGGGTCGCGCTCTACGACACCGACGCCAACGACCTCTCCGTGGTCGAGCGGACCCCGGCGGGCCGTGACCTCGTCGCCGAGTTCGTCGAGGCCGTACGCCGCCGGGGGCTGAAGGTCGGCCTCTACTTCTCCCACCTCGACTGGTCCCATCCCGACTACGCGACCGTGCGGCCCGAGGTGCAGCACCACGTGGTGCAGGACAACCCGTACGCCGTCCCGCGGCCGGGCGCGGAGGAGCCCGAGCGCTGGGAGCGCTACCTGGAGTTCCACCGCGCCCAGATCCGGGAGGTGGTCACCCGCTACCGGCCGGATCTGCTCTGGTTCGACGGCGAGTGGGAGCGCGACGAGCGGCAGTGGCGGATGCGCGAGCTGCGTGCCGAGCTGCGCGAGCTCGCACCCGAGATGGTCGTCAACGGCCGGATGCTCGGCCACGGCGACTACGTGACCCCGGAACAGGGTGTTCCGATCGTGCCACCGGACGGCCCGTGGGAGCTCTGCCTGACCATCAACGACTCCTGGGGCTGGCAGCCGCAGGACCACAACCACAAGTCACCGCGCCAGCTCGTGCGCACCTTCGTCGAGACCATCGGCGGTGGCGGCAACCTGCTGCTCGACGTCGGGCCGCGCGAGGACGGCACCATCACCCCCGAGCAGACCGTGCGGCTCGAGGCGCTCGGCGAGTGGGTCGCGCGCCACTCCCCCGCGGTCCGCGGCATCCGCCGCGGTCTCCCCCACGGTCACTTCTACGGTCCGACCGCCGTCTCGGCCGACGGCCGGACCCTGTTCCTCTACGTCCTCGACCGGCCCAACGACTACGTCGTGGTCCGCGGCCTGCGCAACCAGGTCCTGAAGGCGTACGTCCTCGGGTCCGGCGCCGAGCTCGACCATCAACGCATCGGCGGGCTCCACGACGTCCCCGGCTGGGAGTACGTCCTCACCACCGACGACGTCCTCGACCCGCTGTGCACCGTCATCGCCCTCGAGCTCGACGGCGAGGTGTCGGTGCACCGCGAGCACGAGTCGCACTAGCCGAGGCGTGCGGGCACCGACATCATCAACGCGCGCCTCGAGAGGAGCATGACCAGGAGCGCCAGCGTGGTCATCGCGGCCGCGACCCACACCGGAGCCAGCGCGCCCGCTCCGGTCGCCAGGCCGAGTGCACCGAGCACGGGCCCGGCCGCCGCTCCGGTGTTCAGGGCGGCGGTCGCGTACGCCCCCGCCATCGTCGGCGCGCCCGAGGCGGCGTAGAGCACCCGCGCGATCAAGGTGCTACCGACCCCGAACGCCAGCATGCCCTGGACGAGGACCAGGCCGAGAAGGAGCCCGGGCTGAGGTGCGACGAGCGCCAGCGCGATCCAGCCGACCGGCAGCAGCGGGCCGCCGACGACGAGCACGAGGCCGGGCCGGTGGTCCGAGAGCCGCCCGGCGAGCGTGACCCCGAGGAACGACCCGACCCCGAACATCACCAGCATCACCGAGATCCACACCTCGGCCAGACCCGCCGTCCCGGTCACGACCGGCGCCAGGTACGTGATGGCCGCGAAAGTGCCGCCGTTGACCAGGGCACCGAGGGCCATCGCGAGGAGGAGACGGGGCGAGCGGAGCCGGCCGAGCTCGGCACGCAGCCCGGGGGTGCCACCGCCGGCAGCGGTCCCGCCCGGAGCGGACCCGACACCCCGGAGGATCCCGACGGTCGCAGGAACGCACAGCAGCGCGATCGCCCAGAAGGTCGCTCGCCACCCGGCCGCGGTGCCGAGCAGCGCCCCGGCCGGAACGCCTGCCACCATGGCGATCGTCGTGCCTGACAGCAGGATCGCCAGCGCGCGCCCCTTCCGGTCCTCAGGCACGAGCCTGGTGGCCGCGCTCAGGGCGACCGCGAGGAAGCCCGCGTTGGCAAAAGCGCTGAGCACGCGGGCGGCGAGCAGGAGCGAGAACACCGGCGTGACCGCCCCGAGAACATGACAACCGGCGAACACGAGCAGACAGACGAGCAGCGCGAGCCGTGGCGGCCAGCGTCGGGCGAAGGCAGCCATCACAGGAGCGCCGACGACGATGCCGACGGCGAAAGCGGAGGTCAGCAGACCCGCCGTACCGACGGAGACGCCCAGGTCAGCGGCGATCGCGGGGACGAGCCCAGCGAGCATGAATTCAGAGGTGCCCATGACGAAGACCGCCAGGGCGAGCAGGTAGAGAGCAAGAGGCATCGAGTACTCCGAGGTGAGAGGTCACAGGGACGCATCTGGTCACCACGGCCGGAAGCCCGGAGTACGCCGCACTCACCCGCGCGAAAGGCGGGTGGCGGTGCTCAGCGGTTCACGGGGCTGGCGGTGTGACCGGCAGCCCCCGACCTGTCCGACTCGGGACTCGACATGCCCCGGACACTACCCGAAGGCATCACCACGGTCTCGGCTCATGTCCGGCGCGCGAATCGGATGTCGCCGTTGGGTAAGCGCTCGTGGAGATATGCAGAGTCGTGGGCACGGTGGTGGTGATGGGAGCAGAGCAGGGCAGCGTTGTCGAGATCAGTCGCCCCGCCTTGGGCCCATTCGATCCAGTGGTGGGCCTCGGCCCAAGTCCCGGGGATGTCGCATCCCTCGGCCTCACAGGTCGCCGATCTGAGGAGGAGGGCGCGGCGTTGGGCGGCGGTGAAGAAGCGTTCCTTGCGACCGAGGTCGAGGACCTCGGAGGCGCCGCCGAGGACGGCGGGGATGATGTTCGCGGTGCAGGCCAGCCGGCGGGCTTCGGCGGCGGTGATCGGGCTGCCGCCGAGGATCTGGGCGATGCCGGCTTCCTTGCGGAGCTGGTCGAGGTCGATGGTGACGATCACCGTGGTCGCATCGCCGCCGTGGATCGGGAGCCGGGCCGGGTCGAGAGTCTCCATCAGCTGACAGAACGCGCGTCCCAGGCGGCGGTCGTAGGGCAGGTACTCGCCGGTCTCGGTACGGGCGCCGTCATCGCGTCGGGGTGAGGCGAAGGCCTCCAAGGTGGTCGCCAGGCGGTCCGCGGTCGCATCCGAGACCACCGCCGAGATCCGGGTGGTGCCATCTCCGAGGCGCCGCATCGCCAGGCGGGTCTTCTTCCGGGCGTGGGCCTCCTCGGCCGCCAGCCGTTTCGCCTCTTCCGCCTCAGCGACCTCGGGCGCGATCACATCGAGGATCCGGCGCCCCAGGCGACGCAGCTGGGTGGGGTCGAACCGGGTCGCATAAGCAACCAACGCTTCTTCGGCCTTGATCCGGACCTCTGGGTCGAGATCTGCCGGCAGATCGTCGAGAGCATTCACGATGACATGGGCTTGGGCCGGGTTGCAGGCACCGGTCCGCATGGCGGCCGCGACCAGTGCGTAGGAACGGTCCAGCGCTTCGGCGAGTCGGAGGTCGGCGCGGAGGGTCTCGGGGCGTTGGTGGGTGTGGTGATGCAACCAGGCCGCCACATCCCGCGCCGCGGACTCGTCCGCGACATCATCAGCAACAGCGAGCACCCGCAGCTCGAGCTCGGCCAGCTGCGCCTTCGCGCGAGCGATCTCGAGCAGGGTGGTGGCCTTCTGGTCGGTGGCCATGAACACCGGGTTCGCCGCCGCAACACCGTCAAGGGCGTCGGTGACCGCGACCACGGCCCCCAGCACAGGGTGCTGAGGCTGCTGCAGCGTGGTCATCGAACCGGTCACCTCCCGACGTACGAACTCAAGGGCTTCTGCCTGTGCAGAATCCCGGTTGGTTCGCTGGTCTCGGAGGCCCGGAGTACGGGCTATTACTTACCCTCGCAGCTCAGCGTGCACGCCCCTGGTTCCCCTGGATTACCCCGCCCCCGTTGTGTCTCGGATGGCTGGGGCACGCCTCTTTCGAGGTGGTCGGCCTTCACGTTTACGCCTGCGCCGAGCCTACCACATGAAAGCAACCCAAACTCATTCAGGGACAGGTATCTCCGACAAAACCCAGACCGCTGCTGGAAGCCCGCAAGACAGGTAAATGGCACCCAACCCAGACACCCTGCTTCTAAATCTCCCAACCCAGGCAACGTATTGGCCCCACCCACGCTGGAACTCAGACACTCAGTCCTCGAGGACGTACCGCAGATACCGCCCCGGGTCCGCCAGAAACCGCCGAGTCAGGTTGACCGGTTCGGCGTCGTCGTAGGCGACCTGCCCGATACGCCCGTCCTCGTCGAACTGCAGGATCCGGGCCCCCGGCACCGAGAGCAGGACCGGGGAGTGCGTGGCGATGATGAACTGAGATCTCGCGTCCGCAAGCTCGATGATGCGCGCGACCAGTGCCAGGCAGCCCTTGACCGAGAGCGCGGCCTCGGGTTCGTCGAGGATGTAGAGCCCGCCGGGCCCGAACCGGTGCATCACCAGGTCGAGGAACGACTCCCCGTGGGAGCGCTCGTGCAGCGAGACCCCGCCGTAGGCGTCCGAGGTGTCCAGGTCGAGGCGTTCGATCTCGGTGGCGACGTTGTAGAACGACTCCGCCCGCAGGAAGTATCCGTTGCGCGGCCGCTTGAGACCGCGCTCGATCACGAGGTAGTCGGCGAGCGACGACTCGGTCGCGCGGGTGGCGAACCGGAAGGAGGTGGAGCCGCCCTCGGCGTTGAACCCGGACGCGACCGCGATCGCCTCGATGATCGTCGACTTTCCGGTGCCGTTGTCGCCGACCAGGAATGTCACCCGTTCGTCGAAGTCGATCCCGTCCCCGCCGGCCAGCTCGCGGACGACCGGCAGAGTGAACGGATATCGACCGGTGTCATGGCTCGGATCGAGCGTGACCCGGGCGATATAGCGTTCGTCGAACCGCATGGACGCCAGTATGGAGCGCAGCTCGGTGCGACTCGATACCGGCGTCCGCGCGGTCAGCTCAGCCGAGCTCCTTCTCGAACTGGGCGAGGATCTGCTGGGCGGCCTGGATGCCGATGCCGCTGAGCAGGTCGTCGTTGATGTCGTGGACGTGACCGGACTCGACCGCCGGGATCCGCTGCCACAGCGGTCCGCCGAGGACCTTGGCCTTGTCGGTGTCGCCCTCCGGGCCGTACGTGCTGACGTAGAGGTGGTCGGCCTGGGCGGTGGTGACCTGCTCGGGCGAGATCTCGAGGTAGGTGTCCTCGCCCACCGCCTGCTCCGGAACGGTCAGGCCCATGTCGTCGAGGATGACGCCGGAGAAGGACTTGTCGGAGTAGAGCCGGATCTGGCCGGGGAGGAACCGGACGATCGACAGGGTCTTGCCGGTGCCGACGGTCTTGCCGAGCGCGGCGGCGTCGCTCTCGAAGTCGGCGAGCATCTTCTCGGCCTCGTCGGTCTTGTTGAGCGCGTCGGCGTACAGCAGGAAGTTGTCCTTCCAGGTGTCGCCGAGGTCGGGCGCGAGCACGGTCGGGGCGATCGCGTTCAGCTGGTCGTAGATCGCCTCGTGGCGGACCGTGCTGGACAGGATGAGGTCGGGGTCGAGGGCCGCGATCTTCTCGAGGTTGGGCTCGGAGATGGTGCCCACCTCCTCGATCCCCTCGGTCTGGTCGCCGAGGTAGCTGAGGAAGTCGGTGGCCACGTCGACGCGTACGGCACCGACGGGCTTCACCCCGAGCGCGAGCGCGTCGTCGAGTTCTCCGGTGTCCAGCACCACGACCCGCTTCGGGGCCACGGGCACCTCGGCCACGCCCTTGGCGTGCTTGACCTCGCGGGTCTCGGGCGCGGCCTCCTCTCCCGAGGAGCTGCCGCCGCAGGCGGTGAGGACGAGGGCGGAGGCGAGCATGGCAGCGACGCCGGACAGGTGCTTGCGCACGTGGTTTCCTTTCATCATGGCGTTCCCCGGTCTTCCGGGGAACGTTCAGTGCTGGACGATGGGCGCGGAGCGGCGCACGCCGATCGGGACGATCATCGGGCGGCCCGAGACCGGGTCGACGAGCACCTGGCTGTCGAGGCCGAAGACGTCGCGGAGCAGCTCGGCGGTGATGAGCTCGTCGGGTGCGCCGGAGGTGACGATGCGCCCCTCGCGCATGACGATCAGGTGGTCGCTGTAGCGGACCGCCAGGTTGAGGTCGTGGAGGACCATGACGACGGTGCGCTGCAGGTCGGCGTGGAGCTTGTCCACGAGGTCGAGCACCTCGACCTGGTGAGCGAGATCGAGGTACGTGGTCGGCTCGTCGAGCAGCAGGATGTCCGTCTCCTGCGCCAGCGCCATCGAGATCCACGCCCGCTGGCGCTGCCCGCCGGAGAGCTCGTCCACGGGGCGGGCGGCGAGCTCCTGCATCCCGGTCAGCCGAAGCGCCGCGTCGACCTCGGTCTCGTCGTCGCTGGACCACTGGCGCAGCCACGACTGGTGCGGGTGACGCCCCTTGGCCACCAGGTCGGCGACGGTGAGGCCCTCGGGCGCGGTGGGCGACTGCGGCAGCATGCCGAGCACCTTCGCGACCTCACGGGTACGCATCGAGGTGATCGCCTTGCCGTCGAGCAGCACCTGCCCGGAGCGGGGTTTGAGCAGCCGCGCGACGGCCCGCAGGAAGGTCGACTTGCCGCAGCCGTTGGGGCCGATGATCGTGGTGACCTTGCCGGACGGGATCTCGGTGGTGAGACCGTCGGCGACGACCCGGTCGCCGTAGGCGAGGACCAGGTCCTCAGCGGTGATCTGGTGCTCGCTCATCGCGACAGCCTCCGGTTGGTGCGGATGATCAGATACATCAGGAAGGGGCCTCCGATGGCGGTGGTGACGATCCCGACCGGGAGCTCGACGGGCAGGAGCACGCGCGCGACGTAGTCGCTGCCCACCACCAGGGCGGCGCCGGTGAGCGCCGAGGCGATCAGCGGCGGCCCGGGGGTGCGGGCGATGCGGAGCGCGACCTGGGGTGCGACGAAGGCGATGAACCCGATCGGTCCGGCCGCGGTGACGCACATGGCGGCGAGCAGGACCGAGGCGATCAGCAGGACGGACTGGCTGAGCTGCACCCGTACGCCGAGCGCGCGGGCCGTGTCGTCGCCCAGCTTGAGCGCGGAGAGCTGGAAGGTCGAGGCCAGGGCGACCGTGCCGATGACCCCGACCGCGACGGCGGCGGGCACGGCGTCGTCCCAACCCCTGCCGTTGAGCGACCCGTTGAGCCAGACGGTCGCCTCCTGGGCGTCCCAGATCTCGCCGATGACGAGCATCCAGTTGGTCAGTGCGAGCAGGATGCCGTTGACGGCCACCCCGATCAGGACCAGCCGGAAGCCCTCGATCCCCCGTCGCCAGGCGAGCAGGTAGATCACGACCCCGGTCAGCAGACCGCCCGCCATGGCTGCGGCCGGCACCCCGATGGTGGCGCCCAGGAAGGCGGTGCCGCCGAAGACGATCACCGCGACCGCCCCGGCGCTGGCGCCGGCGGTGATGCCGAGCAGGTCCGGGCTGGCCAGCGGGTTGCGGGTGATCGACTGCCAGATCGCCCCCGACATCGCGAAGCCGGCGCCCACGAGAAGGCCGACCACCGACCGCGGCAGGCGCAGGTCCCAGACGATGAAGCGCTCGGCCTCGTTGCCACCGCCGAGGATCGCCTGGGCCGTGTCGGGGACGCTGATCGGGTAGTCGCCCTGGCCGACGTTGAGGCACACCAGCAGGAAGACCAGCACGAGGAGGCCGACGTTGACCGCGACCAGGCGGGGGCGCCAGACCATCGTCACCGGCCCCCAGCCGAAGCGCGGACGGCCGGGCACGAGCGTCGTCGTCACAGGGTCACCAGCTTCCGGCGGCGTACGAGGGCGATGAAGAACGGCGAGCCGACCAGGGCGAGGACGATGCCGACCTGGAGCTCGCCGGGGCGCGCGGCGACCCGGCCGAGGATGTCGCACGTGATGAGCATGACGGCGCCGATCAGGGCGGAGCACGGCAGCAGCCACCGGTAGTCCGGCCCGGTGAACGCCCGCGCGATGTGGGGTACGGCGAGGCCGATGAACGCGATCGGCCCGCAGGCCGCGGTGGCCGCGCCGGCGAGCAGGGTGATCGCGGTGATCCCCAGGGTGCGGTTCAGGGCGACGTTGGTGCCGAGGGAGCGGGCGACCTCCTCGCCGAGGCTGAGCACGTTGAGCCCGGGGGCGTTGACCATGGCGAGCACGAAGCCGAGGGCGAAGAAGGGCAGCAGCGGCACCAGGATCTCGAGTCCTCTGCCGGCGACCGAGCCGACGATCCAGAAGCGGTAGGCGTCGAGGGTGGTCTGGTCGAGGAGGACCACGGCGGAGGTGATGGCGGAGAGGAAGGCCGCCACCGCAGCGCCGCCGAGGACGAGGGAGACCGGTGAGGGGCTGCCGCTCCCGACCGCGGAGAGCCCGAAGACGGCAAGGCTGGTGATCAGCGCACCCGCGAGCGCGAACCAGATGTAGCCCACCGGGCTCGTCACACCCAGGAACGTGATCGCCAGAACCACCGCGCACGCGGCACCGGCGCTGACGCCGAGGATTCCGGGGTCGGCGAGCGGGTTGCGGGTGTGTCCCTGGATGAGCCCGCCGGCGAGGCCGAGCGCGATGCCGGCGACGAGGCCTAGGAGAGTCCGGGGCGTACGCAGGTCGCGGACGATCAGGTCGGCCTCGGTGGGGGTGGTGTCGTACGGCGGGAGGAGACCGTGCCAGATCTCACCGAAGCTCAGCGGCCGGGAACCGACGGCGACGCTCGCCAGGACCAGGACCGCCAGGATCACCAGCAGCGCGAGCAGGCCGGTGATCCGGCGCAGACGCAGCTTCGCCGGGGTGAGTTCGACCTCGATCTCGGCGAAGCCCTCGTCCATGGCCGTGATCCGGCGCACGACCTGTCGCGGCGCGAACAGCAGGCTGCGACGTACACCGAGCGGGCGGCCGTCGTGGCCCCGGGCGATCAGCCCGAGCCAGGTCTTGCCGGTCGAGGCGCCCCGCCGGCCCTGGGCGAACCCGCGGTTCCACACGAGGACGGCGGCCGCGACGGCGAGCGCGAAGCCGCCGAAGACCACCCGGTCCACGGTGCCGCCGCCGTTCGCGTCGCGCAGCGAGTGCACGACGAGCGCGCCGACGACCAGCGGCAGGGCCACCAGGGCGAGGTCCACGACCGCCGCGGTCGCCCGGAGGGCGATCGGCGCAGGCCCACGCGGGACCTGCACCCTGGTGTGATCCGCGCGCGCCGTGACGGCCTCGCCCGAGGCGAGGTCACTGAGACGCACGTCGTGCCCGTCAGCCCTGCTCGAGGACCTGGGCGGCCTCGAGCTGGTCGGCGTAGCCGCTGAAGATCTTCGCGTACGCCTGGTAGCTGTAGGGCGCGGCCGGGTACCAGAGGTCCTGCTGACCGCCGGCGACGGCGGGCAGGCGCTTGAAGATGTCCTTCTTCTCGAGCTCCGCGAGACCGCCGGTGTCGCGGGCGTCGACCAGGAGCAGGTCGGCGTGGTACTTGCCGATGTTCTCCAGGCTGACCGGCTCGAAGATCCCCTGCTCGTCGGGCGTCACCTTCGGGAACTTCACGCCGAGCTCGGCGAGGTAGGCGAGGTCGGGGTGCTCGGGAGCGTTCGCGAAGTAGATCTCCTCGCCGTAGCTCGACACGGCCAGCACGGTGAGGTCAGGGTTCTTCTTCACGGCCGCCTTGATCCGCGCGACGGCGTCCTCGAACTCGGCCTTGGCGTCGTCGACCTCCGGCTTCGCGCCGAGGTCCGTCGCCAGCTTGTTGAACGCCTCGATCTGCTCGGTCACCGAGAGCCCGGTCAACGGCATCCCGATGGTGGGCGCGAGCTTCTCGACCTGCTTCTCCACCTCGGCGGCGTACCAGAGCGTCTTCTTGTCGAAGGTCATGTCGATGAGCAGGTCGGGGTTCATCGCGGCGTACTCCTCGACGTTGAACTCGCCGAAGGCCTTGCCCAGGACCTTCGTCTGGGAGACGTCGAGGTTGCCGATGAGGTAGTTCTCTGTATCGGGCAGGTCGCCGTACACGCCGTCGACCTCGAGGCCGTTGTCCCACAGCGCCGCGGCGGCGCTGGCCTGGGCGACGATCGTCTCGGGCGTGCCGTCGATCTCGACCGTCTTGCCACGGGCGTCCTCGTAGACGAAGGCCGAGCCGGCACCGTCAGCGTCGTCGGAGGCTTCGGTGGAGCCGCCACAGGCGGTGAGGGTGAGGACAGCAAGGGCGGCGGCGGCCGCGAGTGGGCCCATACGGAAACGACGGTTCACGGGGGTTCCTTCAGGTTTGCGCTCGGGTCAGGTCGGCGCCGAGCCACCAACCAAAGGTTAGGGTAACCTAACGCGACCTACCGTTTGAGCGCCATCCCCTCCCCTGGATCCCTAGCCCGCCTCCGGGTCGATCGGCGGCCTTCTCGCGCCGGTCGGATCCAGCCGGTCGAGGATGGTCCCGGCGATCTCGGCCAGCTGGTCCACCTGCTCGGGACTCAGCGAGTCGAAGACGTACTCGCGCACCGCGTCCACGTGGCCAGGAGCGGAGGCGACCATCTTCTCGTGGCCCGCCTCGGTGAGACGTACGTTGGTCGCGCGGCGGTCGCCCGGGCAGGTGTGGCGCTCGATGAGGCCGCGGTCGACCAGGCGCTTGACCACGTTCGAGAGCCGCGGCAGCGTCGAGTTGGTGTAGCCGGCCAGCTCGGTCATCCGCAGGGTCCGGTCGGGCACCTCGGAGAGCATGGCCAGCACGCCGTAGTCGAAATGGGTCAGGCCGGCATCGCGGCGCAGCTGGGAGTCGAGAGCGCCCGGGAGCAGCTCGAGCACGGCGATGAGGCGAACCCATGCCGCCCGCTCCGCCGGCGACAGCCAGTTGCCCTCCACGCCAGGGAGTGTGCCGCAGAAACTTGCGTGGAACAAACAACGGTCGCCTAGAGTTAGTTCAAGCAACAACTATTGGGCCGAACCGCAGGAGACCGCCATGACCACCGCACCCGAGAGCACGACCGCCGCCGCGGACGCCCGCCTCCCGCAGACGCATCCGTTCGCCCAGCACCTGCGGACGGTCCAGGCCCGCGAGGCGGCCGACCCGCATCGCGTCTGGACGCCCGCGGACGGCCCGCTGCCGAGCCTCTACCTGTCCCATGGCGGTGGCCCGCTGCCGCTGCAGAGCCCGGAGTGGCTCGACCCGCTGCACGCCTGGGCGCGGTCACTCCCCCGGCCGAAGGCCATCCTGGTCATCTCCGCCCACTGGGAGTCGGCACCGCTCTCGATCAGCGCCACCCATCCCGACGAGCTGGTCTACGACTTCGGCGGCTTCGACCCGATCTACCACTCGGTGCGCTACGACACCCCGGACGCGAGCGAGCTCGCCCGCACCACCGCGGCGCTGATGCCCGACGCCGAGACGGCCCACCAGCACACCCGCCGCGGCCTCGACCACGGCGCCTGGGTGCCGCTGAAGATCATGTACCCGGCCGCCGACATCCCGGTCGTGCAGCTCTCGCTGCCCACCGAGGACCCCGACAAGCTGCTCGCCCTCGGCGAGCGCCTCCGGCCGCTGCGCGAGGAGGGTGTGCTCGTGGTCGGCTCGGGCCACATGACCCACGGGCTGCCTTACCTCACCCGCGAGTCCATGACCGAGAACAAGCCCGCCGGCTGGTCCTCCGACTTCGACGCCTGGGCCGCCGAGGCCCTGGACCGCGGCGACGTCGCCGAGCTGGCCAGGTTCCGCACCGCCGCCCCCGGCATGCCGTACGCCCACCCGACCGTCGAGCACTTCACCCCGCTCTTCGTCACCCTGGGCGCGGCCACCGACCCGACGGCTCCGGTCACCACGACCCTGGACGGCTACGGCCTGGGCCTCTCCCGCCGATCGTTCCAGGCGGCCTGAGGCTACCGGCGCAGCTGCACCGACAGCACCGGGGCGAGCGGCATCCGGGCGAGCAGCAACGCCTGGTAGGCGTGGTAGACGTCCGGCTTGCCGTGCCAGATCACGTGCGAGGGACGGTTGTGCTCGTCCAGCTCGTGGTGCCAGCTGCCGAGCTCGCGGTCGATCAGGTGGGTCTCGATGTACGCCTCGAAGCGCAGGCGCCACTCGTCATAGCCGGCCTCGCCGGTGCGGGTGTGCAGGGCGCCGGCGGCGGCGAGCGCCTCCGCGGCCACCCAGTGCAGCCGTAGCCGGGTCACCGGCGTCCCGTCCCACGAGGTCGTGTAGACGAAGCCAGGCCCGTCACCGGAGTCGACCCAGCCGACCTCGACCGCGCGCGCGAAGAGCGCCCGCGCATCCTCGACCAGCCACGACGGCGCGTCCGGGAGCGACGCGTCCAGGTGCAGGAGCAGCCGGGACCACTCCAGCAGATGCCCGGGCGTGCAGCCGTAGGGCCGGAACGGGTCGCCGGGGCGGTCGGCGTTGTAGTCCGGCAGCGGCGACCAGGAGAGGTCGAAGTGCTCGGGCAGGTCGTAGCCGTGGGCGCGGGCGACATCGTGGATCAGGTGCTCGGCGATCGCGAGCGCGCGCTGGTGCCAGGTGGCGTCGCCGGTGACGTCACCCGCGGCCAAGAACGCCTCCACGGTGTGCATGCTGGAGTTGGCGCCCCGGTAGGCCTCCCCCGAACGGAGGTCGCGCTCGAGGCTGTCGACCACTCGGCCGGAGTCGTCGAGGAAGTGCTGCTGCATCACCCCGAGCGCCTCGTCGAGCAGCGCGTCCGCACCGGGCACACCCGCCGCGACGCCGCTGCTCGCGGCCAGGATCACGAAGGCGTGGGCGTAGGCCTCCTTGAGGGTGCCGACCGGCTCGCCCTCGGCCGAGACCGAGGCGTACCAGCCACCGAGCTCGTCGTCGCGCAGGGCGCCGCACAGGGCTCGGACGCCGTGAGCGGCGAGCGCGGCGGCGTCGTCGACGTCCCCGCGCAGGTGGGCGAGGAAGAAGACATGGGTCATCCGGGCGGTGATCCAGGTGTGCACCGGCTCGGCCGGGTCCGGGCGACCCGACTCGTCCAGCCACCAGAAGCCGGCCGGCGAGGCCGCCGACGGCCGGGCGAACCCGGCCAGCCGACGGCACTCGGCGTCCGCGTCGATCATCAGACGATCATCCCTTGACCGAGCCTGCCATCAGCCCGCCCACGAAGTAGCGACCGAGCAGGATGTAGATGATCAGGGTCGGCACGGACGCGATCAGCGCGCCCGCCATGCTGGCTGAGTAGTCCTGGAGCTGACCGCTGGCCAGGAAGTTGAGCGCGATCGTCACCGGCCCGTTGCGCGAGGTGGAGAAGAAGAGCGCGAACAGGTAGTCGTTCCAGGCCGAGGTGAACTGCCACATCAGCACCACCACGAACGCCGGCGCGGAGATCGGCAGGATGATCGAGGCGTACGTCCGGAGCATGCCGGCGCCGTCGACCCGAGCGGCCTCGACGAGCTCGACCGGGACCCCCGCGTAGTAGTTGCGGAAGATCAGCGTGGTGATCGGCAGGCCGTAGACCACGTGCAGCACGATCAGGCTCGGGACACCCGAGGGGACGCCGAGGTTGCTCATCAGCTGGACCAGCGGCACCATCACGGCCTGGTAGGGGATGAACATCCCGAACAGGATCAGGGTGAACACCACGTCGGCGCCGGGGAAGCGCCACTTCGAGAGCACGAACCCGTTCATCGAGCCGAGCACCGAGGAGATGATCGAGGCCGGGATGACCATGGCGAACGTACGTCCCAGGGCCGGCCCGAGCTGCTCCCAGGCGCGCGACCAGCCGGCCGTCTCCCAGGACTCGGGACGCTTCCAGGCGTTGGCGGGGGTCGCGTCTCCGAGACCCTTGAAGCTGGTGACGAGCAGCACGTACGCCGGGAGCAGGACGATCAGCGCGAAGGTGATCAGCAGGACGTACTTGACGGCGCGCCAGATCCCGCGCGAACGCTCGCCCGGGATCTTGCTCGCGACGGCTGCCGGGATGGCATCGGTAGTCATCGGCGGCGCTCCTGACGGTAGGTCGAGACGAGGTAGGGAACGATCAGGATGGCCACGATCACCAGCAGGATGGTTCCGATCGCGGCCGACTTGGCGTAGTCGCCGCGGGTGAACTCGATCCACATCTGGGTGGCCGGCACCTGGGTCGTGTAGTTGGTCTGGCCCGCGATGGCCATGATCAGGTCGAAGACCTTCAGCGACATGTGGCCGATGATGATGATCGCGGAGAGGGCGACCGGGCTCAGCTGCGGGAAGATGACGTGGCGGTAGAGCTGCCACTCCGAGGCTCCGTCCATCCGGGCCGCCTCGCGCAGCTCCTCGGGAATGCCACGGAAGCCGGCCAGGAAGAGCGCCATCACGTAGCCGCTGAGCTGCCAGATCGCGGGAACCGCGATCGCGAGGATGCCCCACCGCTCGTGGGTCCACCACGGGTTCTGGAGGAAGTCGAGGTGGAGGGTGTCGAAGAGCCGGTTCAGGCCGGAGGCACGGTCACCCTCGGCGTTGTTGAGCAGCCAGCGCCAGACCACACCGGAGGCGACGAACGAGACCGCCATCGGGAACAGGTAGATGGCCCGGAACAGCGACTCGCCGCGGGCCTTGCGCTCGAGCAGCCACGCCCACAGGAACCCCAGGCACAGGGTGCCGACGAGGAACGTCGCGGTGTAGAGCAGCAGGTTGCGCAGCGAGTAGATGAAGTCGTCGTCGGCGAACAGGTCCCGATAGTTGTCCAGACCGGCGAAACCCTGGGACGGCCCGATGTTGTGGCGGTCCTGCAGGGACGTGTTGATGTTGGAACCGATCAGGCCGTAGACGAAGACACCGATGACGATGACGGTCGGCAGGATCAGGAGTACGGGTGCGACCCACCCGTGGCCGCCGATGCGGCCCTTGGGCCGTCGTGGCCGCTTGACGGCGCTGGGCACCGTGGAGGACATGTGTCCGTCCTTTCACAAGGGGCGGCCGAGGGGCCACGGCAGCTGGCGCGGCCGCAACCCCTCGGACCAGATGATCTCGTCAGGCTCGGGAGAGCCCGGGGTCACTCGGGCTTGTTGTCCTCGGCGGCCTCGGCGAGGCCCTCCTGGAGCTCGGCGACGTCCTTGTTGCTGCCGAACTTGGCGACGGCGGCGGTGATGTCGGTCAGCCAGTTGACCGAGGTCGCGGCACCGTGGGCGAGCGAGGACACGATCTCGTCCTCACCCCACGACTTGATCGCGGTCTGCTGGTACTCACCGAAGTCCGCGGTGTCGGCCGTGGTGCTGGCCGGGATCGAGCCCTTCGCCTTGTTGAAGGCCACCTGGCCCTCGTCGCTGGCGATGGTGTCGAGCCAGGCCTCGGTGCCCTCGGGGTTGGGGCCGTCCACCGGCATGGTGAACGAGTCGGCCAGGAAGTCGAAGACGCCGTCGGTGCCCGGGACCGGGACCGCGGTGTAGTCGGTGCCGAGCGTCTTCTTCTGCTCCTGGAAGGCGGCCTCGGCCCAGTCGCCCATGACGTTGAACGCGGCCTCGCCGTCGATGACCAGCTGGGTCGCGTCCGGCCAGTCGAGACCCTGGCGGTCGGTGTTGGTCAGCGAGAGGAGCGTGTTGTAGTCAGCCAGAGCGTCCTTGACCTCGCTGCCGCCCCAGTCGGTCGTGCCGTCCCACAGACCGTTGTACGCCTCGGCGCCCAGATCGGCGAGGAGCACGGTCTCGAGCAGGTGGACCTGGGTCCAGTCTGTCGCGATCGAGAGCGGGATGATGCCCTTGGCCTTGATCGTCTTCAGGTCGGCGATCCACGCGTCGAGCGAGTCGTACGTCTTGTTGGCGTCGATGCCGGCCTTCTTCAGGACGGCCGGGTTGGCCCAGAGCACGTTGGCGCGGTGGATGTTCGAGGGGACGGAGTAGATGCCGCCGTCCTGGGTCAGGCGCTCGAGCAGGCCCTCCGGGAACTGCTCGTTCCAGCCCTTCTCCTCGTAGAGGTCGGTGAGGTCCTCGATCTGGCCGGCGTTGATGTAGTCGGTCAGCTCGGCACCCGCGTGCGCCTGGAAGGTGGCCGGCGGCTCACCGTTCTGCAGGCGGGACTGGAGCACGTTCTTGGCGTCGCTGCCGGCGCCACCGGCGACGGCGCCGTTGACGAACTTCAGGTCGGGGTTCTGCTCGTCGAACACCTTGACCAAGGCGTCGAGCCCGGCCTTCTCACTGCCCTCGGCCCACCAGGTGAAGACCTCCACCTCATCGGTGCTGCCGCTCTCGTTGTCGCTGCCGCAGGCGGAGACCGCCAGCAGGCTCAGGGCGGCCAGGCCGGCGGCCAGGGCCTTACGCGTTGCGTTCATCTTTGATCCTCCGGTTGCGCGACCGCCACGTCGGTGTGTGATCTGGGTTACTCGCGGTCGCGTGCCGGGCAAACGTACGCCTCTCTGTTCTGTCCAGTCAACGCATAACGCAGGACGTTTTCAACCTGAGATCTGTCGCAAATCGACATAATCACCTACAGTCACGCCCATGACCACTCCGGAATCGCGGCTGCGCGTCGCCAACCGTTCCCAGGTTCTGGACCTGCTGGGGCGGTCGGCGCCGGTCAGCCGCGCCGAGCTCGCCCAGCGCACCGGACTCTCGCGCAGCACCGTGTCGAGCATCGTCCAGGAGCTGCTCGCCTCCGAGCAGATCGTCGAGACCACCGGCGCCGCGCTGGCCCGGGGCGGCGGGCGACCACCGTCGCTCCTCACCATCAGCGGCTCTCCCGGAACGCTGATCGGCGTCGACATCGGCCATCGCCACGTCCGGGTCGCGGTCGCCGACCTCACCGCGAAGCCGCTCATCGACCACGAGATCCGGCTCGACGTCGACAACTCCGCGGTCGAGACCATCGACCGCGCCGCGGCCCTCGTGCGCGAGTGCCTGGCCGAGGTGGGCATCGACCCCAAGAAGGACCGCGTCCTCGGCGTCGGCATGGGGATCCCCGGCCCCGTCGACCCGCATAGCGGCATCGTCGTCTCCCCCATCCTCGGGAACTGGATGGACCTGGCCCCCGGCGAGGAGCTCGCCCGCCGCATCGGCCTGCCCGTCCAGATCGAGAACGACGCCAACCTCGGCGCCCTCGCCGAGGTCGAGTACGGCGCCGCGCGCGACGTCGACGACGTCATCTACGTCAAGGCGTCCAGCGGCATCGGCGCCGGCCTGGTCCTCGCCGGCAAGCTCTACCGCGGGATCACCGGGATCGCCGGCGAGATCGGCCATGTCCGTTTCGAGGACAACGGGCCGATCTGCCGCTGCGGCAACCGCGGCTGCCTGGAGAAGGCCTTCGGCGGGTCCCGGCTGGTCGAGCTGCTGCAGCCCGCCTACGACGAGACGCTCAGCGTCGAGCGCCTGCTCGAGCTCGCCCAGGAAGGTGACATCCGAGTCAACCGGATCCTCGACGACGCCGGCCGCGCGGTCGGCCGGGTGCTGGCCGACCTCTGCAACCACCTCAACCCGGCGCTGATCGTCGTGGGCGACACGATGCGCCAGTCGGAGTCCTTCGTGCTCGGCATCAAGGACTCGATCGACCGCTTCACCCAGCCCGACACCGCTGCCGCGCTCGACGTCGTCCCCAGCGAGCTCGGCGACAACGCGGGCGTCATGGGGGCTCTGGTCATCGCCGGCTCGACCACTCCGACGCCGCCGGGAACAATATGAGCGCCCGCTTACGTTGAGCACCTCGTGACTTCACTCTTCTCGCAGCTGAGCCTGGGTTCGACGACCCTCCCCAACCGCGTCCTGATGGCGCCACTGACCCGGATGCGTGCCAGCCGGCCCGGCGACGTACCCAACCCGCTGATGGCCGACTACTACCGGCAGCGCGCCTCGGCCGGACTGATCGTGTCCGAGGGCACCCAGATCTCGCCGCAGGGCAAGGGCTACATGGACACCCCGGGCATCTACTCGGCCGAGCAGGTCGAGGGCTGGCGACACGTCACCGACACCGTCCACGAGGCGGGCGGCCGGATCGCGGCACAGCTGTGGCACACCGGCCGGGTCTCCCACGAGTCCTTCCACGACGGCGACCTCCCGGTCAGCGCCTCGGCGCTCCCCTACCGCAACCGCACGACCGTACGCGGCGAGGACGGCACCCCGACCCGGGTCAACTGCCCCACGCCTCGCGCCCTGGAGACCTCCGAGATCGCGGGTGTGATCGACGACTACCGCCGCGCGACCCGCAACGCCCGCGAGGCCGGCTTCGACCTCGTCGAGATCCACGCCGCCCACGGCTACCTGCTGCACCAGTTCTCCAGCGCGAGCAGCAACGAGCGCACCGACTCCTACGGCGGCTCCCTCGAGAACCGTGCCCGGCTGGCGCTGGAGGTGCTCGACGCGGTCGTCGACGAGTGGGACGCCGAGCACGTCGGCATCCGGATCTCCCCGATCGGCTCGTTCAACGGCCTCGAGGACCCCGAGGGCGCTGAGATGGGCCTTTATCTGGCGACCGAGATCGGCAAGCGCGGCATCGCCTTCCTGCACCTGTCGGAGCCCGACTGGGCCGGCGGCCCGGCGCTGACCGACGACTACCGCAAGCAGCTGCGGACCGCGCACCCCGGCCCGATCGTGGGCGCCGGCTCCTACACCCCCGAGAAGGCCGCCCGCCTGCTCGAGGCCGACCTCATCGACGCCGCCGCGTTCGGGCGTACGTTCATCGCGAACCCGGACCTGCCCCGTCGCCTCGAGCAGAGCCTGCCCCTCAACGAGCCCGACCTGTCGACCTTCTACGGCGGCGGCGAGGCCGGCTACACCGACTACCCCGAGTGGACCGCCTGAGTTCAACTCGCTCTCACCTGAACCCGCACGGCGGAGGACGTTCCTCTGGAATCGTTCTCCGCCATGCGGGTTCTCGCGACGTGTGCCATGTCCCTTGCGCTGCTCGGCGGCGCGTTCACTCCGTTCTCGGCGGCCCGGGCCGCCGCGCCGCCCGCCGGTGATCCGGTGGCGCTCGTCGACCCGCTGATCGGGTCGTCGAACGGCGGCAACACCTACCCCGGAGCCGTACGCCCCTTCGGGATGCTCTCCTTCAGCCCGACCTCCACGGCGGGCGACCAGACCAACACCGCCGCGTCGAACGGCTACTCCTACGACACCACGCGGCTGCGCGGCTTCTCCCTGACCCATGTCAACGGCGCCGGCTGCCATCCCGGCGCCGCCGGGGACGTGCCGATCTTCCCGCACACCGGCGAGATGACCGGCTCGCCCACCGCGGACGTGACCGATGCGACGTACGCCTCGAACTTCAGCCACGCCGACGAGCTGGCCGAGCCGGGACGCTACCGGCTGGGCCTGGCCAACGGCGCCGAGGTCGACACCGCGGTGACGACGCGAGCCTCGGTCAGCGACCTGACCTTCCCGGCCGACAAGCCGGCCAACCTGCTCTTCCGCACCTCCAACTCGCTCAACGGCAGCGAGACGGCGGTGACGCGGATCGACGAGGCGAAGCGGACCGTCAGCGGCTCGGTGCTCACCGGCGCCTTCTGCGGCCGGCGCGGCAACGGCGGCGGGAGCAACAAGCGCTCCTACTACCGGCTCTACTTCACCGCGCAGTTCGACCGCGGCTTCTCCGGCCACGGCACCTGGGTCAACGGCGACCTCCAGCCGGGCTCGACCGAGGCGCGGGGCGGTGAGGGCTACGAGACCGGCGCCGCCCGCCAGGGCCAGGGCTCGGGCGGGTACGTCTCGTTCGACCCGAGCCGTGACCAGAGCGTGCGGATGCGGATCGGGATCTCCTACACCAGCCAGTCCGCCGCCGAGGCCAACCTCGCCGCCGAGATCGGGCGGCGCGACACCGTCTCCTCCATCGCCTCGGAGGCCACGGCCGAGTGGCGCCGGGCGCTCTCCTCGATCGAGGTCTCCGGTGGCACCAACGAGGAGCAGACCGCCTTCTACACCGGCCTCTACCACTCCTACCTGCAGCCCAACGTGATCTCCGACGTGGCCGGCACCTACTGGGGCAGCGACCAGGAGGTTCACCGGATCGAGCGCGGCCAGCAGGCGCAGTACGGCAACTTCTCCGGCTGGGACCAGTACCGCGCCCACACCCAGCTGCTCGCGCTCCTGGAGCCGCGGGTGGCCGGTGACTTCGCCCGCTCCCTGCACGCCTACTCCCGCCAGCACGGCGGGGTCTGGGACCGCTGGGTCCACCTGAGCGGCTGGACCCACGTGATGACCGGCGACCCGAGCGCGCCCACACTGGCCGGCTTCTACGCGCTCGGCGTTCGCAACTTCGACCCTCAGGGCGCCTACGACTCGCTGGTCCGCCAGGCCACGGTGCCGCACCCCGACGGGCTGTCCAGCTACGGCTGCCCCGGGCAGTGCATCGGCCAGCGACCGAACCTGGCCGAGTATCTCGCCAAGGGGTACGCACCCCAGGACACCTGCCGATGCTGGGGCGGCGCCGCGGAGACCCTCGAGGACTCCGTCGCCGACTACGCGCTCGCCGACTGGGGCCGCCGCCTCGGCGCCTCCGCCTCCCAGACGGACTCGCTGATGGATCGTGCCGGCTGGTGGCAGCACACGTTCAATCCGGCCGCCACGCCCGAGGGCGGCTACCAGCAGGCCCGCAACGCCGACGGGAGCTGGGTCGGTGGCTTCACGCCGTCGACGCAGACCGGCTTCGCGCAAGGGAGCAGCGCGACGTACACCTGGATGGTGCCGCACGACGTCGCTCGCCTGGCGGAGGCCGTCGGTGGGCGGGAGCGGGCGATCCAGCGGCTGGACGCGTTCTTCCACAAGGCCGACGGCTCTTGGCAGTACACCGGCGGCGACGCGCTGCGCTATGACCCGACCAACGAGCCCGGCATCCACGTCCCGTGGATGTACAACGCACTCGGCGCGCCCTGGAAGACCCAGGAGACGGTCCGCGCCATGGCCGACCTGGCCTATGGCACCGGCCCCCGCGGCCTGCCCGGCAACGACGATCTCGGCACCATGTCGGCGTGGTACGTCTTCTCCGCGATGGGCATCTACCCGCAGGACCCCGCCCGCGCCGAGATGCTGCTCTCCAGCCCGATCTTCGAGCGAGTGGTGATCCACCGCGGCAACGGCGTCGACATCACCATCGAGTCCCCCGGCGCCGGCGCCGAGAACATCTACGTCCAGTCCGTCACCCTCGACGGAGCGCCGCGCACCCAGTCCTGGTTGCCCGAGTCGGTGATGACCCGCGGCGGCACCGTCCGCATCGACGTCGGCTCCGAGCCGAACCGCGAATGGGGCACCGCCGAGGCAGACCGCCCGATCTACCACACCGACTGAGCACTTGATACGAATGCATAATGCACTCACAATGAGTGCATGGCCTATCTGCAGATCCGCGACATCCCAGATGACGTACGCGACGTCCTGGCCCAGCGCGCGAAGGACCGCGGCCAGTCGCTGAACTCCTACCTGCGTGACGTGGTCCTCCGGGAGGCTTCCTTCGCCAACAACCAGGCCCTGATCGACCGTGTGGTCGCCAGCAGGGGCGATTCGAAGTTCACGACCGAGGATGTGCTCGCCGCCCGCGACACCGCCCGCGACACCGCGCGCGGCGAGCGCACCGAGGGCGCTGCGTGATCGTCCCCGATGCCTCCGCGGTCGCACTCCTCTTCGCGGACCCCGGCACCGACCCGCGGGTGAACGCGGCGACCAAGATCCTCGCCGAGGACCCCGAATGGGTCGTTCCGGAGGTCTGGCGCACCGAGGTGCTCAGCGTCTTTCGCGGACTCCTCCTGGGCGGCAAGCTCACCGACCAGGACGCTGACCGAGCGCTGCACTGGCTCCAGGCGATCACGGTGATCACCGCACCCACCGGCCCGTGCCTGCCCCGGATGTGGGAGCTGCGCAGCAACCTGTCGACCTACGACGCCGGATACGTAGCGGTCGCCGAGTCCCACGACCTCACCCTCGTCACCGCCGACGTACGTATCGCCAAGGCCGGCGTTGCGCGCTGCCCCGTGAGAACGATCAACTGACCCGCGTCAGCGACCGTGTTGGCTTCGACACGCTCGCTGGCGCTCACGGCTCAACCAACGACATCTCCGCGCCCCGCATCTGCGAAGATGCGGGGCGTGAGCACTTCGACCCCGGAACGTACCAACGCTCTTGACCGGTTCTTCCAGATCAGTGCCCGCGGCTCGACCGTCGGGCGCGAGGTCCGCGGTGGCGTGGTCACGTTCTTCACGATGGCCTACATCGTCGCGCTGAACCCGCTGATCCTCGGGTTCGCGGAGGACGTCAACGGTGACCTTCTCGGCGGCAACGGCGGCGACAACCTGGCCGCGATCGCGGCGGGTACGGCGCTGGTGGCGGGCGTGATGACGATCCTGATGGGCGTCGTGGCCAACTACCCGCTGGCGCTGGCGACCGGGCTCGGGCTCAACGCCTTCGTGGCTTTCTCGATCGCGAGCCAGATGACCTGGGCCGACGCGATGGGGCTGGTGGTGATCGAGGGTCTGGTGATCCTCGTGCTGGTGCTGACCGGGTTCCGCGAGGCCGTCTTCCACGCCGTGCCGCGTGAGCTCAAGACCGCGATCTCGGTCGGCATCGGTCTGTTCATCGCGTTGATCGCCTTCGTCGATGCCGGGGTCGTGCGCCGCATCCCCGACGCCGCGAACACGACCGTTCCGGTGCAGCTGGGTCCGACGGGGCAGCTCGCGGGCTGGCCGGTGCTGGTCTTCGTGATCGGCCTGGCCCTGGTGATCACGCTGTGGGTGCGCAAGGTACGCGGCGCGATCCTGATCTCGATCGCGGCGACCACGGTGCTCGCGATCGTCGTCGAGGCGATCGCCGGGATCGGCAAGGGCAGCGCAGAGAACCCGACCGGCTGGGCGCTCAACGTGCCGGCCTTCCCGGACAAGATCGTCGACTGGCCCTCGTTCGCGACGCTGGGCGAGTTCAACCTGCTCGGCTCGTTCGAGAACGTCGGCATCGTGACCGCGGTGCTGCTGGTCTTCACGCTCATGCTCGCCGACTTCTTCGACACCATGGGCACGATGACCGCGATCGGCTCCGAGGCGGGGCTGCTGCGTGCGGACGGCACTCCGCCGCGTACGCGCTCGATCCTGGTCGTCGACTCGCTGGCGGCCGCGGCAGGTGGCGCCGGTGGCGTCTCGTCCAACACCTCCTACGTCGAGTCGGCCTCCGGCGTCGGCGAGGGCGCCCGCACCGGTCTGGCGGCGGTCGTGACCGGTGTGCTCTTCCTGCTCACCACGTTCCTCTCCCCGCTCGTCGAGATCATCCCGTCGGAGGCGGCCGTGCCCGCCCTGGTGCTGGTCGGCTTCCTGATGATGCAGCAGGTCAAGGACATCAACTGGGCCGACGTTGACATCGCCATCCCGGCGTTCCTGACGATCGCGCTGATGCCGTTCACCTACTCGATCTCGGTCGGCATCGGCGCCGGCTTCCTGGCGTTCGTGCTCATCAAGATCGTCCGCGGCAAGGCCAAGACCGTCCACCCGCTGATGTGGCTGGTCGCGGTCATGTTCGCCGTCTACTTCGCGATCCACCCGATCTCGAGCTGGATCGGCTGATGGACCCGTCCACCCCGCAGCCTCTGCGCGAGGTGGTCGCTCGCGACATCCGTCGCAAGATCATGGCCGGCGAGCTGGCTCCCGGCGACCGGCTGCGCGAGCAGGCGCTCGCCACGGAGTACGGCGTCTCCCGCGTGCCCGCGCGCGAGGCGCTGCACGTGCTGGCGCAAGAGGGATTCGTGGACACGGTCCCGCGGCGGGGCGCGACGGTGGCGTTCCCGTCAGCGCAGCGGACCCGCCAGCTCATGGTGATCCGGGAGAACCTCGAGGTGCTGGCCGCCGGCCTGGCGGCCCGGCGCCGCGGTGGCGACCAGGGCGAGGAGCTCACCGAGGTGCTCGAGCTCGGCACTCGTGCGACGGCCACCGGCGACTACGCCGCGCTACCGGAGCTGATCGCCCGGTTCCACGACGCCATCGGGATCGCCTCCGGCAACGACGAGCTCGCCAAGATGACCCGGTCGCTGCGGATGCAGGTGCGCTGGGTCTTCGAGATGCAGCTCGAGGAGCGCTCGGGCCAGTCGTGGAAGCACCACCAGGAGATCGCCGAGGCGGTCCTGGCCGGAGACCAGGAGCGGGCCGAGTCCTCGATGCGCGCCGATGTCACCCGTGACGCCGACCTCCTCGTCGACCTGCTGGTGGCTCGCGCGGAGCGCCAGCGACCCTGACCGCGGCGTAACCAGACCGGCCGTC
The DNA here is from genome assembly GCF_054031495.1 of Nocardioides sp. YJ-D4. NCBI lineage: Bacteria > Bacillati > Actinomycetota > Actinomycetes > Propionibacteriales > Nocardioidaceae > Nocardioides > Nocardioides sp. YJ-D4. The sequence continues at coordinate 5,309,835 of NZ_CM132932.1, read as the reverse complement.
GTCTGAAACGGGGACGAAACCGTGCGCTGTTTGTATACAAGAATGATCGAACGGTATACGGAGCCGCCCGTGCTGGTGGCCGGCAACAGCGTCACCAGGTCGTTCCCCAACGGCACCACCGCGCTCGCCGAGGCGAGCTTCGAGATCCGCGCGGGTGAGTTCGTCTCCTTCGTCGGGCCCTCGGGCTGCGGCAAGTCGACGATGCTCCGCATGGTCGCCGGCCTCGACGTGCCCACCAGCGGCAGCGTCGAGCGCGGAGAGGGCGAGATCGGCTACGTCTTCCAGGACGCGACGCTGCTGCCGTGGCGTACGGCCTTGGGCAACGTGCTCCTCCCGCTGCGGCTCGCCGGGACCAAGAAGGCCGAGGCCGAGGAGCGGGCACGCGCGGCGCTCGAGGTCGTCGGTCTGGCGGCGTACGCGGACCATCGGCCGGCCCAGCTCTCGGGCGGGATGCGGATGCGGGTCTCGATCGCACGCTCGCTGGTCCAGCGGCCGGAGCTGTTCCTCTTCGACGAGCCGTTCGGAGCTCTCGACGAGATCACCCGCCAGGACCTCAACAGCCAGCTCGACACCCTGATGGCGACCGACCCGTTCACCGGGATCTTCGTGACCCATTCGGTCCCCGAGGCGGTCTTCCTCTCCGACCGGGTGCTGGTCTTCTCCTCCCAGCCGGGACGGATCGTCGCCGACGTCCGCATCGACCTGCCCCGACCGCGACCCGAGGGGCTGCGCTTCAGCACCGAGTACGCCGACCTGTGCCGCCAGGTCTCCGACGCGCTCGCCGGCGCCCACGGCAGCACCGAGGAGGCGGCATGACCACGCTGGTCGAGACCAAGCCGGAGACCCGCGCGCTGACGACGGTCCCGTTCCTCCGCTTCGACCCCGGCCACGGCAGCCGGACCGTACGCTGGGTCGCCCCCGTCCTCACCCTGGTGGTCGTCCTCGGTGTCTGGACGCTGGTGAGCACCCAGCTCCTCTCCCCCACCCGCCAGTTCCTGCTGCCCTCGCCCTGGGAGGTGCTCGAGGCGGGCTTCCTGGAGCAGGCCGGCCGCACCGAGATCTTCACCGCGCTGTGGTCGACCACGAAGGTCGCCCTGGTCGGTCTGCTGCTGGCGATGGCGATCGGTGTCTTCTTCGCGATCGTGATGAGCCAGGCGCGCTGGGCGGAGGCGTCGTTCTATCCGTACGCGGTGATCCTGCAGACCATCCCGATCCTGGCGATGGTGCCGCTGCTCGGGTTCTGGTTCGGCTACGAGTTCACCTCGCGGCTGGTCGTCTGCGTGCTGCACTCGCTGTTCCCGATCATCACCAACACGATGTTCGGCATCGCCTCGGTCGACGACAACCTGCACGACCAGTTCTCGCTCTTCCGCGCCTCACGGTGGCAGCGGCTCATCCATCTGCAGCTGCCCGCGGCGCTCCCGGCCGCGCTGGCCGGCTTCCGGATCTCGGCCGGGATGGCCGTGGTCGGCTCGATCATCGCCGACTTCTTCTTCCGGCAGGGGCAGCCCGGCATCGGCCGTCTGATCGACACCTACCGGCAGAGCCTCGACACCGACCTGATGATGGCCGCCCTGGCCGCCTCCTCGCTGGTCGGGATCGCCCTGTTCCTGCTCTTCGGCGCCGTCCTGCGCGCCGTCGAGGCCCACCGTTCACCTCGCCGCTGACCCCCACACTGGAGAGAACCCATGACGTACGCCCGTTGGACCCGGATCACCGCAACCACCGCCCTCGCCGCGCTCGCGCTCACCGGTTGCGGTGGCAGCGAGGAGGCGATCGGCGACCCCGACGCCCCGAAGGGATCGCTCGCCGCCGCCTGCCCGTCGACCGTGGTCATCCAGACCGACTGGTACGCCACCCCCGAGCGTTCCCCCGCCTACAACCTGATCGGCCCCGACGGAGAGATCGACGTCGACAAGGGTGCCTACGTCGGCGAGATCGGCGACACCGGGGTCACCGCGGAGATCAGGCTCGGCGGGCCGTTCATCGGCGGCCAGCCGGTGACCGCGCAGATGTACACCGACGACACCATCGACCTGGGCGTGGTCGCCACCGACATCGCGATCCGCGACTACGAGAAGTTCCCCACCCGCGGGGTGTTCACGATGATGCAGAAGTCGCCGTTCATGGTGATGTTCGACCCGGCCAAGTTCCCCGAGGTCAAGACCTGGGACGACGTGAAGGCGACCGGTGCGCCGGTGCTGCACGCCCAGGGCGTCAGCTGGGTCGACTACCTGGTGCACGAGGGCCTGGTCGACGAGAAGCAGCTCGACGGCTCCTTCGACGGCAGCCCGAGCCGGTTTGTCGCCGACGACGGCGCGCTGTTCCAGCAGGGCTACGTCAGCAACGAGCCCTACCGCTGGGAGCACGACGTCGCCGAGTGGGCGAAGCCGACCGCCCATCTGATGCTCGACGACGCCGGCTACCAGGTCTACCAGCAGGCGTACGCGGTCCGGGCGGACGACGAGGAGACGCTGAGCCCGTGCCTGGAGGAGCTGGTGCCGCTGCTGCAGCAGTCGGAGATCGACTACCTGAAGGACCCGAAGCCGGTCAACGACACCCTGATCGAGATCGCCGACGCCATCAAGGACGGTCCCCCGATCACCCCCGGCGGCAACGCGAACTCGGTGAAGGTCCAGGTCGAGGAGGGGCTCGTCGCGAACGGCCCGGACGGCGCGTACGGCAGCTTCGACGTCGCGCGCGTCGACAGCGTGATCGAGGCCATGACCGCGGTGCTCGAGGACGGCGGCAAGGACGTCCCGGAGATCACCGGCGACGAGCTGGTCACCAACGACTACATCGATCCCGAGATCAAGCGTTGAGCACTCCGGTCGCACGCATTCTCGGGGCCCGTACGTCCACCGGGCTGGTCGATCTCGGGATCGACGGCGGCCGCGTCTCGGCGGTCTCCGGCCCGTCCCCCATCGGGCCGGAGACCGTTCTGGACGCCGCCGGGGCGGTCGTGATGCCCGCCTTCGTCGACGCCCACGTCCACCTCGACAAGGCCCACCTGCTCGGCGCGGGTGGGCTCGAGCCCACCGGCCCGGGCGTGGGCCCGGCGATCGCGCTGATGCAGGAGGTGCGGCGCAGCCAGCCCGCGGGGATCGTCGAGGTCGGCGCCCGGCGGGGTGTGGAGTCGCTGGTGCGCCACGGGGTCGTGGCCGCGCGGGCGCACGTCGAGGTCGACGCCGACATCCGGCTCGACCTGCTCGACCTGCACATCGCGCTGCGCGAGGAGAACGCCGAGCGGATCGACCTGCAGCTCTCGGTCTTCCCGCAGAACGGGCTCTCCCGCGAGGTGACCGCGCTGATGAGCGCCGCGCTACGGCACGGCGGCGGTGTCGTCGGCGGCTGTCCCTACGTCGACGACGACCAGGAGGCCCATCTCGACACCGTCTTCGGCCTGGCCGAGCGGTTCGGGCTCCCGGTCGACCTGCACCTCGACTTCGACGACGACCCGTCCGGGTCGATGGTCGCGGCCGTCGCCGAGCGCACCCGTGCCCTCGGCATGCAGGGACAGGTCACCCTCGGGCACGTCACCAAGCTGGCGGCGATGCCGGTGGACGAGCAGGAGGTGGCGTACGCCCTGATGGCGGAGGCCGGGATCTCGCTGGTCGTGATGCCGGCGACCGACCTCTATCTCGGCGGGGCCGGCGAGCCCGGCAGCCGCAGCCTGGCTCCGCTGGAGCGTGCCCACGCCGCCGGGGTGCGGGTCGCGGTCTCGAACAACAACCTGCACAACGCCTTCTCGCCCTATGGCAACGGCAACCTGCTCCAGGCAGCGTGGACCGCCGGGCTGACCCGGCAGCTGGTCGGTCCTGCGATGCTGGACCTGCTCGTCGCCTCGATCACCGACCACCCGGCCGGGATCCTCGGGCGGGACCCGCACGGCACCGCCGTGGGCGACGTCGCCGACCTGGTGGTCCTGGACACCGACGAGCCGCACCTCGTCGCGCTGCAGGTGCCCTCGGTCCTGACCTCGATCCGGTCGGGGGCGCTCGTGCACGAGCAACGAAGCATTCGTACGCAGACCATGGAGGTCACCTCATGACCGGCAGCAGGACACTTCGCAACGCCACCCTGGCCGACGGCTCCCGGGTCGACGTCTCGGTGGCCGACGGGAGGATCTCGGCGATCTCGCCCGCGTCCGGGGCGGCCACCGGCGCAGACCTGGACCTGGGCGGCGCGCTCCTCCTACCGGCCCTCGTCAACGGTCACGCCCATCTGGACAAGACGCTGGTCGGCTCCGGTTGGCAGCCGCACCGCCCCGGTACGACCGTCCGCGAGCGGGTCGCGGCAGAGCACATCCTGCGCGGCGAGGTCGGCGTGCCCGTGGTGGACCGCGCTCGCGCGCTCGCGGAGCAGATGATCTCGTTCGGCACCGGGACGGTGCGTACGCATGTGGACATCGACCCCGACGTCGGCCTGGCCGGGCTGGAGGCGGTCCTGGAGGTGCGCGAGGCGCTCCGCGACCGGCTGCGCATCGAGATCGTCGCCTTCCCGCAGAGCGGGATCACCACCTCGCCCGGCACCCAGAAGCTCCTCGACGAGGCGCTGGCCGCGGGCGCGGACCTCGTCGGCGGGCTCGACCCGGACGGCTTCGACGGCGACGCCGAGGCCCACCTCGACGTCGTCTTCGGTCTCGCCGCCCGGCACGGTGCCGGCGTCGACATCCACCTCCACGACCTCGGCGCTCCCGCGGTCCGTCAGTACGAGCTGATCGCCGAACGCACCCGCGCCGAGGGGCTGGGCGGACAGGTGAACGTCAGCCACGCGTACGGCCTCGGCTCGATCCCGCTCGAGGAGGCCCGCCGGGTCGGCGGGCTCCTCGCCGAGGCGGGTGTCTCGGTGCTCACCAATGGGCCCGCCGGGCCGATGCCGCCGGTGCTGGCGCTGCGCGAGGAGGGGGCCACGGTCTGGTCCGGGTCCGACAACATCCGCGACGCCTGGTGGCCCTACGGCGACGGCGACATGCTCGCGATCGCCCGCCAGGTCGCCTACCAGTCCGGCTTCCGCACCGACGAGACCCTCGCCGTCGCGCTCGACCTGGTCACCGACGCGGCCGCACAGGCGCTCGGGCTGGAGGCGTACGGCATCGTCGTCGGCGCTCCGGCGGACCTGTTGGTCCTCGACGTGCCGACACCGGCCGCCGCCATCGCCGCCGGCCCCACCTCGCGGACCGTCCTACATGCCGGCGAGGTGGTGGCGACGCGCGTCGAGACCGTCGAGGTCAGCCCAGCATGTCCTTGACGAGCGGCACGACCTGGGTGCCGTAGAGCTCGATCGAGCCCATCAGGTCCTCGTGGCGCACCTGGCCCTGGTCGTACTTCAGGTCGAAGCGGTCGACGCCGAGCACCTTGATGGTGCCGGCGAGCTTCCGGGCGACCGTCTCCGGCGAGCCGACGTAGAGGGACCCGCCCTCGATCTCGCGCTCGAAGTCGCCGGGCGAGGGCGGCGGCCAGCCGCGCTCGCGACCGATCTGGGTGCGCATCGCGAGCCAGCCCTCGTAGACGGTCTCGCGCGCCAGCTCGTCGGTCGCCGCGACGAACCCGGGCGAGTGGACGGCGACGCGCTGGCGCTGCACCCCGAACTCGTCCTGGGCGCGCTCGAAGAGGTCGATGTAGGGCGCGAACCGGTCGGCGGGACCGCCGATGATCGCCAGGAACAGGCCGAAGCCGTGGCGGGCGGTGCGTACGACCGACTCCGGGCTCCCGCCGACGCCGACCCAGGCGGTCAGGCCGTTCTCCGTGCGCGGGAAGACCTCCTGGTCGGTGAGCGCCGCGCGGGTGCGGCCCTCCCAGGTGACCTTCTCCTCCTTGAGCAGGGCGGCGAGCAGCTCGAGCCGCTCCTCGAAGAGCTCTTCGTAGTCGGCGAGGTCGAAGCCGAACAGCGGGAACGACTCGGTGAACGACCCGCGCCCGGCGACGATCTCGGCGCGGCCCTGGGAGACCGCGTCGAGGGTGGCGAACCGCTCGAAGACCCGCACCGGGTCGTCGGAGCTGAGCACTGTCACCGCGGAGCCGAGCCGCAGTCGCTCGGTGCGGGAGGCGACCGCGGCGAGCACCATCTCCGGGCTGGAGACGGCGAAGTCGCGGCGGTGGTGCTCGCCCACACCGAAGAAGTCGAGGCCCACCTGGTCGGCGAGCACGCCCTCCTCGACGATGTTCCGGATCACCTGCGCGTGGTGCTGCGGCTTGCCCTCGGCGTCGCGGGTGACCCCGCCGAAGGTGTCCAGGCCGAACTCGATGTCAGTCACGCCGTTGAAACATCAACCAGTCGTGACGCATTCCCAGGGGCCTGCCGGGACCTCGTGGGTCTCGCCGGCCAGGTGGCGCCACAGGGTGCCGCCGCGCTCCAGGTCGAGCCGCCCGTCGGGGCAGGCGTCTAGCGGTACGTCCCGGCCGAGCGCCGTGACCGACGCGAGCACGCGGTGCGGGCCCAGGAGTCCGGGCGCCAGCGAGCTCGCGTCCAGGTCGAGGGACTCGACCAGGAGCGGGCACCCGTCGTCCAGATGGGCCGACCAGGTGGTGGCCACCCGGCCGGGGCGCTCGCCGTGACGGCCGAGGACGAGGGTCTCGCGCAGGGCGAGCCTCGCCGTGGGAGCGAGGGTGACCCGGGTGTCGCGGGTGACGTCGGCGCCGGCGGAGACCACGAACGGCTCCCCCGCCCAGACCAGGCCGGCGTTGGCGGCGAGGGTGATCGCGACCGTCCAGGACGCGTGGCCGCCGTCCATGTCGTAGGCGACCGTCCCGGTCGGCTCGACCAGCGTCAGGGTGGCGCCCTCCCCCACCTCGACCTCGACCGTGACCTGGTCGCCGGCGAGGAGCATCGCGCCGTCAGGGACCAGCGAGATCCGCGCCGAGCGGGCGTCGCTGGCGAGCAGCATCGGACGCAGCGCCGGAGCCGTCGCGGGTCCGGTGACGTCGGTCTCCACACGCACCCGGCCGCCGTCGACCGCCCCGACCCGCACCCGGGTCAGGGAGCCCGTGGCGAGCTCAGGCGTGCTGATGGTCATGCTCATGGACATGGTCATGGGTGTGGCTGGTGCCGTCCGCGTGGAAGTGGGGCGCCATCGGCCCCGGGTCGGCCGGAACCAGGGCGCCTCCGCGGTGCCGGGTCAGCTCGGACCTCACCCATGTCACCAGCGCCTCCACCGAGGCCGGATCGGTGCGCGAGAGCGCGATGACCGGACGGCCCTCACGGACCGACCCCGCGTCGGAGACCATCGCGACCGGGTCGACACCGACGTACGGGGCGAGGTCGGTCTTGTTGACCACGAGCAGGTCGGCGCGCTCGATGCCGGGGCCGCCCTTGCGGGCGACGTCGCCACCGCCGGCGACGTCGATCAGGAAGATCTGGGTGTCGACCAGCGCCGGAGAGAAGGTGGCGGTGAGGTTGTCGCCGCCGGACTCGACGAGGACCACGTCCAGCGGCGCGAAGTCCTCCTCGAGCTCCTCGACGGCGATCAGGTTGGCGGTGACGTCGTCACGGATCGCGGTGTGAGGGCAGGCGCCGGTCTCGACGGCCCGGATGCGGGCCGGGTCGAGCACGCCGGCGGAGCGGAGGAAGCGGGCGTCCTCGTCGGTGTAGATGTCGTTGGTGACCACGCCGATCTCCAGATCGGCGGACAGCTCCCGGCACAGGAGCGCGATGAGCGAGCTCTTGCCGGTCCCGACCGGACCGCACACGCCGATGCGCAGCCCCCTGTCGTTCTTCGTCCCGTTCTTCGTCTCGGTTTCAGGCACTGAACAACCTCCTGGTCGTGTCGGCGTGGGTCTGGGCCCACAGGTCTAGCTGGGGCGCACTGGGCGCCGGGATTTCTGGGGGCTCGGTGAGCGGGGCGACCTCCGTGGCGAGCCGCTCGGCCTCGGGGAGCAGCTCGTGCACCCACGAGGTGGCGTCGAGCGGGTCGAGGGGCAGCAGCTTGAGGGATGCCGAGGCGACGGTCTGCAGGTCGTCGTACGCCACCAGCCGGCCCAGCGAGGCCGGCGCGATGCCACCGGTGGCGGCCGCAGCGGCCAGGACGAGGGGGCGGCAGGGCCGCCCGATCCCGGCCACATCCATGACGTGCGGCGAGTCCGGGAACAGGCGCCTGACCAGCCGTAACAGCGCACGACCGAGGGTGCGCGAGGTGTCGCGCATCGCGGCCGAGGGCGTGCGGGCCGCCCAGGCGTCGTAGACCGGCTCCAGCGGCAGACCGGCGCGCAGCCGATGCAGCGCGACCACCGCCGTGCCCGCCTCGACCCGCACGACGCTGGCCAGGCGCGACCGCATGAAGACCGGCACCTGCTCGGCGGTGAGCCCGGAGCGTACGGCTGCCTCCAGCTGGCCCGACTGGGTGTGGCCGGCGACCGGGAGGCGGGCGTCGGCGAGCAGCATCATGAGCAGGTCGTCGGACATCGGGCTCAGAACATCGAGTAGAGCTGCGTCAGCGGCAGCTCGGTGGCGGGGGCGGGCTCGATCAGCTCGCCGTCGACGTGGATGCGGAACGTCTCGGGCTCGACCCTGATCTCGGGGGTCGCGGAGTTGTTGACCATGTCGGCCTTGCCGATCTCGCGGGTGGGCGAGATCCCGACAAGACGGCGGCGCAGGCCGAGACGGTCGGCCAGCCCGGCCTCCAGCGCGGCCGGCGCGACGAACGAGACCGCGTGGTCCGCTCCCGGCCCCACCAGCGTCGGCCGCATGAGCACCGGCTGCGGGGTGGGGATGGAGGCGTTCGGGTCGCCGAGGGCGCCCCAGATCAGGGCGCCGGACTTCATCACGACCTCGGGCCGGATGCCGAAGAACCGCGGGTCCCACAGGACCAGGTCGGCCATCTTGCCGGGCTCCACGGAGCCGACCTCGGCGGCGATCCCGTGCGCGATGGCGGGGTTGATCGTGTATTTCGCGACGTACCTCTTGGCTCTGATGTTGTCCGCCTTCCCACCCAGCGAGCCGAGCCGGGCCTTCATCGCGTGGGCGACCTGCCAGGTACAGCAGACGACCTCGCCGATGCGGCCCATCGCCTGGGCGTCGGAGGAGGTGATCGAGAGCGCGCCGAGGTCGTGCAGTACGTCCTCCGCGGCGATCGTGGTCGCCCGGATTCGCGACTCGGCGAAGGCCAGGTCCTCGGGCACCCGCGGGTTGAGGTGGTGGCAGACCATCAGCATGTCGAGGTGCTCGGCGACGGTGTTGACGGTGTGCGGCAGGGTCGGGTTGGTGGAGCCGGGGATGACGTACGGCAGCGAGGCCACCGAGAGGATGTCGGGCGCGTGCCCTCCCCCGGCGCCCTCGGCGTGGAAGGCGTGGATGGAACGGCCGGCGATCGCGGAGACCGTCGACTCCAGGTAGCCCGCCTCGTTGAGCGAGTCGGAGTGGAGCGCGACCTGCAGGCCGTGCTCGTCGGCGGCCTTGAGGGCGGCGTCGATGGCGGCTGGGGTCGAGCCCCAGTCCTCGTGGACCTTGTAGGCGGCGGCGCCGGCCAGCGCCTGCTCGGCGAGCCCGGCCGCGGAGACGGTGTTGCCCTTGCCCATCAGCAGCAGGTTGACGGGCATGTCGTCGAGCGCGCGGTGGATGGTCTCCAGGTGCCACGGTCCGGGGGTGACCGTGGTGGCCTTGGAGCCCTCCGAGGGGCCGGTGCCGCCACCGCCGACGGTGGTGATCCCGGTGGAGATCGCCTCGACGATCTGGGACCTCGACAGGAGATGCACATGGACGTCGATCGCCCCGGCGGTGAGGATCTTCCCCTCGCCGCTGACCACGTCGGTGCCCGGTCCGATCACCAGGTCGGGGTGGACGCCGTCGGCGATGTCGGGGTTGCCGGAGCGCCCCAGGGCGACGATCCTTCCGCCGCGGATGCCGACGTCGGCACGGACGATGCCCCAGTGGTCGAGCACGAGGGCGTTGGTGATCACCGTGTCGAGGGCACCCCCGGACCGCGGCACCGTCGACTGGTTCATCGACTCGCGGATCGACTTGCCACCGCCGAAGACCGACTCCTCGCCGCCCGCGGTCAGGTCGTCCTCGACCTCGATCCACAGGTCGGTGTCACCGAGGCGCACCTGGTCGCCGGTCGTGGGGCCGTAGAGCGCGGCGTACTCGCTCCTGCTGATCTCCACCATGCTCACTCACCGTCCTTCACCTGGATGTGCTTGATTTGTAGGCCGGGCACGACCCGGGCGCCCTTGAGCGCCACGATCGCGACCTCCCGGGACGCACCCGGCTCGAACCGGCGCGAGGTGCCGGCGGGGATGTCGAGCCGGAACCCCTCGGCCGCCTCGCGGTCGAAGTCGAGGGCGGAGTTCACCTCGGCGAGGTGGATGTGGGAGCCGATCTGGACCGGTCGGTCGCCGGTGTTGAGGACGACCAACGTACGTCGCTCCGACTCGCTCCGGTCGGTGTTGAGCCGGATGGTGCCGTCGGCGACGCGTACGGCTCCGGGACCGCTGGACTGCATGGACATCTCCGCTTCAGGCGATGGGCTGGTGGATGGTGACGAGCTTGCGGCCGTCGGGGAAGGTCGCCTCGACCTGCACCTCGACGATCATGTCGACCACGTCGGGCATGACCTGCTCGCGGGTCAGCACGGCGCGGCCCTGCGTCATCAGGTCGGAGACCAGGGCGCCCTCCCGGGCCCGCTCGATCACCCAGGTGGAGATCAGGGCGACGGACTCGGGGTAGTTGAGGAGCACCCCACGGGCGAGTCGGTCTCGAGCGACCATCCCGGCTACGGACAGCAGCAGCTTCTCGGTGTCGGACGGGGTCAGATGCATCTCGCCAACTCTCTGGACGGCCGGCCTAGACGGCCAGCTGGGATCGGACGTGATCGTGCGCCTCGGTGCCGCCGTCACCGCTCGCGGTGATCCGGCCGGACTCGAGGATGTAGTAGGCAGAGGCCGTACGCAGCGCGAACCCGACGTGCTGCTCGACGAGCAGCACGGTGAGGTCGCCGCGACCGGTGAGCTCGGCGATCACCCGCTCGATCTCGGCGACGACGTTGGGCTGGATGCCCTCGGTCGGCTCGTCGAGGATGAGCAGCCGCGGCCTGGTCAGCAGCGTACGCGCGATCGAGAGCTGCTGGCGCTGACCGCCGGAGAGCAGCCCGGCGCGTCGCCCGAGGAGGTCCTTCAGCGCCGGGAACAGGTCGATCATCTCGCTGATCCCGGCCCGGTCGCCGACCAGCTGGAGGTTCTCCAGCGCGGTCATGTCGCCGAAGCTCTGCTGGCCCTGCGGGACGTAGCCCAGACCTCGCTTGACCCGTGCGCTCGGTCGCAGCGCGGTGACGTCCTCGCCGTCGAGCAGCACCCGGCCGCTCTTGGCCCGGACCAGCCCGACCGCCGCCTTGAGCAGGGTCGTCTTGCCGGCGCCGTTGTGTCCCATCAGCGCCACCGCGGCGCCGGTCGGAACCTCGAGGCTGACCTCGTGGAGCACCGTGGTGCGGCCGTAGCCGCCGGTGACCGACTCGATCCTCAGCATCAGGCGTCCTCCCCTGTCGTCTCGGTGACGGCGGCGACGGTGTCACCCAGATAGACCCGCTGCACCTCGGCGTCCTCCCTGATCTCGGCAGCCGTGCCCTCCGCGATCACCTTCCCGGCATGCAGGACGGTGACGACGTCGGCGAACCGGCGGACGAAGTCCATGTCGTGCTCGATGACCACCACCGTCCGCTCCGGGCTGATCCGGCGCAGCAGCTCCCCGGTCTCCTCCCGCTCCTCGGCCGACATCCCGGCGACGGGCTCGTCGAGGAGCATCACCGAGGAGTCCTGCACCAGCAGCATGCCGATCTCCAGCCACTGCTTCTGCCCGTGCGAGAGCACGCCCGCGGGCCGGTCCGCCAGCTCTGTGAGCCCCACGGTCTCCAGCACCTCGGCGACCTGCTCGGGTGTCCCGCGCCGCGGCAGCATCAGCCGCCACCGCGCCCGGTGCACTCCGGCGGCGATGTCGAGGTTCTGCAGCACGCTGAGCTCCTCGAAGACCGTGGCGGTCTGGAACGTACGTCCCACCCCGAGGCGGGTGATCCGGTGCGATGCCAGCGTGAGCAGATCGCGTGTGCGATAGCGCGCCTCACCACTTCCGCTCGCCAGGCCGGTCAGGGCGTCCACGAGGGTCGTCTTCCCGGCGCCGTTGGGGCCGATCAGGAAGTGCAGCCGGCCCGGCTCGAGGGTCAAGGACACCCCGTCGATCGCCACGAAACCGTCGAACTCGACCCGCAGATCGTTGACCTCCAGCACGTCGGTGCTCATGCCGTGACCTCCTCCGCCACTCGTGTCTCCGGCTCCCCGGACGACGTGGACTCCGTACGGCGCGAAACCAGACCTCTCATCAGCCCCAGCAGCTGCGCCAGCCCACCAGGCAACAGCAGGATGACCAGCACGAACAGGGCTCCCTGGAAGTAGGACCACGACCCCGGGAAGGCCTCGGAGAGCGAGGTCTCGGCGTACCCGACCAGGAGCGCGCCGACGGCCGGACCAAGCAGCGAGGCCCGCCCGCCCAGCGCGACCCCGGCCAGCAGCCCGATGGAGGCGACCACGCCGACGTCGTCGGGCGAGACGATCCCGGCGATCGGCACGAAGAGCGCGCCGCCGATGGAGGCGAGGACGGCCGCGATGACGTACGCCGCCAGCTTGACGTTGGCCGGGTCGGTGCCCAGGAACCGCACCCGCTCCTCGCCGTCACGCACCGCGACCAGCAGCTCACCGAAGCGGGTGCGGTAGAGCCAGGCCATCACCAGGATCGAGACCAGCAGGATCCCGGCGGCGATGAAGTAGAGCATCCGCTTGTTGGCCGGATCGAACAGGGCGTACCCGAAGAAGCCCTGGAAGTTGTTCAGCCCGTTGGCACCGCCGGTGGTCTTCACCTGGCCGACGAGCAGGATCGCGAAGGCGGCGGCGAGCGCCTGGCTCAGGATGGCGAAGTACGCCCCCTTGATCCGCCGCTTGAAGACCGCGAGCCCCAACATGCCCGCCACCAGTGCCGGAAGGATGAGGATGACGACCAGCGCGAGCCCGCCGTTGCGCAGCGGCTCCCACCAGCCCGGCACCGTGGCGTCGCCGTAGAGCGCCATGAAGTCCGGAACCCCGCCGGGGCCGGCGTCGGCGAGCTTGAGGTGCATCGCCATCGCATAGGCGCCGATGCCGAAATAGAGCCCCTGGCCGAGCACCAGCATCCCGCCACGGCCCCACGCCAGACCGATGCCGACCGCCGCGATGGCGTAGCAGCAGTACTTCGCGAGCAGGCCGAGGCGGAAGTCGGACAGGACCGCGGGGGCGAGGACGAGCAGGGCGACCGCGAGCAGCAGCCAGCCGACGTACGGATAGGCCCACTTGAGGTTGGAGAGTCTCATGCCAGGCTCCTGGTCCGGACCGAGAGGATGCCCTGCGGGCGCAGCTGCAGGAACGCGACGATCGCCAGGAAGACGATCACCTGGGCGACCGAGCCGGTCAGGGCGTGGGCGAGGAACGCCTGCAGCAGGCCGATCCCGAGAGCCGCGACGATCGTGCCCTTGAGGTGCCCGATGCCGCCGACCACGACCACCAGGAACGCCTGCACGATGTAGGACGTGCCGAGGTTGGGGCCGGTGGACCCGAGCAGCGTGAGCGCCACCCCGGCGACACCGGCCAGGCCGGACCCGATGAAGAAGGTGGCCCGGTCGGTGCGGCGGGTCGAGATGCCGATGGTCTCGGCGAGGTCGCGGTTGCCGACGGTCGCCCGGATCTGCCGCCCGAGGGCGGTGAACCGGAGCACCGCCAGCAGCGCGGCCACGCACGCGGCGGCCAGGACGATGATGAAGAGCCTGGTCAGCGGGAAGTCGTAGCCCAGGATCGGGATCGACCCGTCCAGCCAGCTCGGCGCGGGCACCTCCTTGGCCGGGGCCCCGAAGATGTCACGCGCGACCTGCTGCAGGACGAGGCCGACGCCGTAGGTGACCAGCAGCGTGTCCAGCGGACGGGCGTACATCCACCGCAGCACGCTCGCCTCGAGCGCCAGCCCGAGCAGCCCGCCGATCACGAACCCCACGGGGAGCGCGATCAGCAGACTCAGCTCGGTGCTGGCGACGATGGTCGAGACGACATAGGCGGTGTACGCGCCGGCCATGATGAACTCGCCGTGGGCCATGTTGATCACACCCATCTGACCGAAGGTCAGGGTGAGGCCGAGGGCGATGAGGAGCAGGACCGCACCGGCGGAGATGCCGGTGAAGACCTGGGCGAGGAGCGCGTCCAACGGGCTAGTTCTTCCACCAGTCGTAGGACTTCAGGTAGGGGTCCGGCTCGATCGGCTCGTCGCTCGACCAGACCGTGTCGATCAGACCCTCGGAGTTCACCTGGCCGATGAGCGCGGTCTTGGCGATGTGGTGGTTGTCGCCGTTCACCTCGACGGTGCCCTCGGGTGCGTCGTAGGTGACGCCGTCGGAGGCGTCGATGACGTCCTCGACCGCGAAGGAGTCGGCCTTCTCGACCATGCCCTTCCACAGGTGCAGCGAGGTGTAGGCCGCCTCCATCGGGTCCGAGGTGACCGCCTTGGCGCCGTTGGCCGCCTTGAAGTCGGTCACGAACTTCTGGTTCGCCGGGCTGTCGATGGTCTGGTAGTAGTTCCAGGCGGTGTACTGCCCCTCGAGGTTGCCCACGCCGACGCCCGGGACCTCCTCCTCCGCGATCGAGACCGAGAGCACCGGCATCGCCGAGGCGGTCAGGCCCTTGCCCTTGTACTCCTTGAAGAAGGCCACGTTGGAGTCGCCGTTGAGGGTGTTGAAGACCGCGTCCGCGCCGGCGGCCTTGACCTTGTCGACGACCGTGCCGAAGTCGGTCGAGCCCAGGGGCTGGTACTCCTCGCCGAGGACTTCGATGCCGTTGGCGGCTGCGTACTGCTTGATGATCTTGTTGGCCGTGCGCGGGAAGACGTAGTCGGAGCCGACCAGGAAGATCGACTCGATCTTCTTCTCCTGCTTGAGGAAGTCGAGAGCGGGGATGATCTGCTGGTTGGTGGTCGCGCCCGTGTAGAAGATGTTGTGCGAGGACTCCAGGCCCTCGTACTGCACCGGGTAGAAGAGCAGCGCGTCGTTGCCCTCGAAGACCGGCAGCATCGCCTTGCGCGAGCTGGAGGTCCAGCCACCGAAGACGGCCGCGACGCAGTCGTCCTGGATCAGCTTGGTCGCCTTCTCGGCGAAGACGGTCGGCTCGGACTGGCCGTCCTCGCTGACGATCTCGAGCTTCTTGCCGAGCACGCCGCCGTCGGCGTTGATCTCCTCGGCCGCCATGGACAGGGACTTGAAGACGGTCGTCTCGCTGATGGCCATCGTCCCCGACAGGGAGTTGAGGAAGCCGATCTTGATGGTGTCGCCGCTGGTGTCGACGCAGCTCTCGCTGGTCGCGGTGTCACCGGTCTTGGCGCCGCCGCAGGCGGTCGCGGTCATGCCCAGGGCGAGCACCGAGCTGGCCGCGAGGAGGCGGCTCGAGAATTTCGTACGCACGGGATGGGGGTCCTTCCATCGGACAATTGCTCTCGAATGGAAGGAATCTAGGGACGGGTTGTTTCGCGGATGTGTCGGACTCCGCGACGATTTGTTTCCAGATGGAAACGCCTTCAGTGGGCCGAGCTCAAGGCAGCTTCTCGAGCACGGTACGCAGATCGCGGGCGACCCTGGCGACGGCCTCGGTCTGCTGGCGGGCGCGGATCTCCCGGGCAGCCGAGGCGCCCACCGGCGAGAGCGCGACCACGGCGCGGCGCTTGTCCTCGGCATGGATCTTGCGCAGCACGAGCCCGCGCTCGACCAGCCGGTCGACGTGCCTGGTCAGCGTGCCGGCCGGGAGCGCGGCGGCGTCGGCGAGACGCGTCATCGTCTGGCCCGGATCGTCGAGCAGCACACTGAGGATGCGCCACTGCTCCGCGGTGAGGTCGAACTCGGCGTACGCCTCGGCGAGCGCTCGCTCGATCCGGCGCTGTGCCTGGGCGAGCAGCACGGCGAGATCCGTGACGGCCGTCTCGGCCACCTCCATGGCGTCCTCCCACGAATGTCTGCTGGATGCCCGCTGCGCCGAGGGCCCGACTCCCGTACCCTAACCATCCATCGGCTCAATGGTGAGTCATCCGTCCGCTTCAGCTGGTCTGGTTCGTCTGGGAGCAGGTGCCGATGTCTCCGCCGTCGTTCACCCCGGCGCCCCATGCCCTGCTGGGCCTCGCACCGCGTCCGCCGGGGGCTCTCTCGATCGCGTTCGTGGTGCCGATGCAGGGCCCGACCGGCATCTACGGCCCAGGCTGCCTGGCCTGCGGCGAGCTCGCCGCCGAGGAGCTCAACGCCGGCGGCGGGATCGCCGGAAGGCCGGTCGAGCTGGTCGCGATCGATGCGGGTCGGCCTCCCCACGAGGTCGCCGCCGAGGTCGCTCGGCTCGTCGAGCTCGGCCGGGTCGATGCCATCGCCGGCTGGCACATCTCCGCCGTACGCCAGGCGATCACCGCGCGCGTCGGCGGCCGGGCGCTGTACGCCTTCGCCGCCATGCACGAGGGCGGCGACGACACTCCTGGGGTCTTCATGATCGGCGAGCGCCCGGTCAATCAGCTGCTCCCCGCGACCGCGTGGATGCGCGCCAACCACGGCGCCTCCCGCTGGGCGGTGGTCGGCAACGACTACGTCTTCCCGCGCGTCACCGGGTCCACGGCCCGGGCAGCGCTGCGCGGGTCGCCCTCGGAGGTCGTGAGCGAGACGTACGTCCCACTGGGGACCCGTGACTTCGCCGGCGTGCTGCGTGGCCTCGAGGGCGGCGCGCAGGACGGGGTGATCATGCTGTTGATGGGGCAGGACGCGGTGCACTTCAACCGCCAGTTCGCCGCCGCCGGGCTGAGCCAGTCGTTGACCCGACTGAGCCCCGCGGTCGAGGAGAACACCCTGCTCGCCGGTGGCGCCGGCGCCAACGCCAACGTCTTCGCGGCCGCCGCCTACTTCGACGGCCTCACCACCCCCGAGTCGGCCGACCTGGCCGAGCGCTACTACCGCCGCTTCGGTGAGTACGCGCCCTCCCTCAACGCCGTGGGCGAGTCCTGCTACGAGTCGCTGATGTTCCTGCGCCAGATCGGCGACGCCTGCGGCGGGCTCGAGGTCGATCCCGCGCTGCGCCTCACCGACCACCACAGCTACTCCAGCCCCCGCGGCCTCATGCGGATGCACGGCAACCTCGTCGACCAGGACGTCTACATCGCCGCCGCCGACGGCCTCCGCTTCGAGATCCAGGAGCAGATCGCGTACGCCTCCTGACGCCTGCTTCGGTCCGTTGACTTCGAGTGCGCTCCAACTCCTAGCGTGCGCGGCATGACCTTCGAAAACCCTGCCCAGGACCCCATCTCCCGCGCCGCCCGCCACGACCACGGACGCGAGATCCTCGACGCGATCGACGGCGAGGCCGGTGCTCGAGTCATCGACGCGCTGGCCGACATCGCCCCGGAGCTCGGCCACCAGGTCGTCGCCTGGGGCTTCGGCGAGATCTACGCCCGCCCCGGCCTCGAGCCGCGGGACCGACAGCTCGTCACCCTCGGCATGCTCACCGCCCTGGGTGGCTGCGAGCCCCAGCTCGAGGTCCACATCAACGCCGCCCTCAACGTCGGCCTGACCCCTGAACAGATCATCGAGGGATTCCTCCACTCCGCGGTCTACTGCGGCTTCCCCCGCGCACTGAACGCCACCTTCACCGCCAAGAAGGTCTTCGCCGAACGCGACCTCCTCCCCCTCGCCTGAGCGCGACATGGCTCAGGCAGCGAGGGTGTGTTCGAGGAGTACGTCGCGCAGTCCGAACTCGGCTCGGGACCAGGTCGGTGGGGGTTGTGCCCAGGTCTCGGGTGGCGGGCTGATGTAGGTGTGCCCGGTGGGTGTGGTGGTGATGATGCTGCCATCTGGCCCTGGTCTGGCCCGCCAGCCGAGGGCTTCCTTGGCTTGATTGCATCGTTCGCAGAGCCCTTGCAGGTTCTCGGATCTCGTTTCACCGCCGTCAGCGTGGCGTTCGACGTGGTCGATGTTCCGGATCGGAGCATCGCACCCGTTGGTGCGGCAGATCCCACCGTCACGAGTCGCAATGAACTCGGCCAACCCGTCGGGTGCTTTCCTGGAGCGGGATTCCATCGCGACCAGTTGACCGGCGGGGTCGGTGAACAACCGCCGCACGAATACGTCCGCGTCGTTGAGTGCTTCGCGGGCCCAGGCGGCGGGGACGGGTCCGTAGCCCTCGACCATGGCGGGCTGGTCGGCGTCGCCTGTGAGGGAGTCGGCGGACATCACGATCTTGACCTCGATCCGCGGTTTGCCATCGGCCTGGCCGCGGCCGGTGATCCGGTCGACCAACGTGTCGGCCATGACCTGACCCCGGGTGCGTTCGTCCCCGGCAGCCGCAGCGGTCTTGGCCGCTTGGTCGAGGGCGGCGAAGACGGCGACGCCGTCCTTGACCGGCAACAGCGCGCCGAGCCAGGTCATCGTGTCGGGTGCCGGACGCAGGCTGACGCGGCGGTCTTTCACGGCGTTGGCGGCGCGGGCGACGACGGAGGCTTGGTCGAGGGTGATGGCGAGTTTCTTAGCGGCGTTCTCGAGCTGGCGTAGCCCCATCGACATCGCCCGAGCGGGTTCACTGTTCGGCCCCGTCGCACAGAGTTCGTGGTCGATGACCCTGCGGTCCTCGAGGGAGAGACAGGCGGTTTCGCGGGCCAGGATGGTGGCCTGCCATTGCGAGAACAGGCCAGCCTTCATCAAGGCGAAGGTGTGCGGCATCTCCGCAGTCAGAACCTTCCCGAGGCCGAGGAGCTTGGCGCCCTTCTCGGGCGAGACCCGCCGCGCCAACGCAACCTGGGAGGCCACGCCCTCGCCGAGCTTCCGGGCCGGCACCCCGGCCTCGGCCTGGCGCTCCCGGACAGCTTCATCCAGGCGTACCGCCGCTTCGGCCTGAAGGGCCTCGGCGGTGCACTTGACGGCTTCAAGGCGCGCGATCCAGTCGACCAGCTCAGCCTCGGACGCCCCAGGAGACGGCCCAGCGAGGAGGTGGTCGATGGTCTCGTACATGAGTCTTATTATATGCGCACGAGCATCATCAAGCGACCTATTTAAGCAGTTCAAACCCGTGTTACGCGGTCAGCGAACAAGTAACGTGAACTCCGCGCCACTCTCTCGCCGCCGCCCCGATACAGGCGAAATCTTTCTCGATCGGGTGCCGAGTCAAGGATGGCCGAAGGCCACCGCGCAGCGGCGCCCGAAGGGCGTCCTTGACGCGGCGCACGATCGAGAAACACTCAAATCAAGGGTCGGCGGCGAACCCCGAAACGAAAACACAGTCACCCAACCGAGGTTTCCCGCGCAAGAGAACCGTGTTGGTCTCGACACGCCTCCGCCTAGCGGCTCCGGCGGCTCGACCAGCGGAAGGAGCGGCCCGACCAGCGGGCGCCAAGGCTAGATCAACGGGCAGACCCCACAGAGAACAAGATCCACCTATCCACCACCCCACCAGCCCCCAAGCTCTCAGACCACGACCGATCACACCCCGCAGTGACCCGCGACCAAAACCCGCCAGCCGCACGATTCCGCTCCTGATAAGCCACACCCCACTCCCCCGGATACTCAGAGAGAACAGCCCGAGCAAACTGAAGCCCGACTCCACCCCGACGAACCCCAGCAACGACAAAGAAGCTGTTCAAGATGCGTACGCGCTGGTCGGCATCCCGCACAAGAGCGAACCCGATGGGATGAACCCCCGCAGTGAGAATCCAGGCGCACCACCCAGGTTCGGAGCGAAGCGCCGCATCGAGCCACTCGGACCGGAAGGTGCCGTCGGCGAACGGAAGGGTGGAGCTGTAGCCCGACATCTCGTGCCGGAAGAGCAGCCAGAGATGGCGCAGGGCGACATGGTCCTCAGCCCGGGCAAGACGCGCGGTGAGAGGGCGGGGAAGGTCGAGGTCGGTGTGAAGGGTCGTCATACACGAAAGCCTCGGAGCGCGGTGCGCTCCGAGGCTTTCGGTCATTCTCTCATGCCGTCCGGCGACGATCAGGCGATGTGGAAGTCGCTCACGTTGACGTCGACGGCCTCGACGTCGATGTCGAAGTAGTCCTCGACGGCCTCGATGACCTGGGTGCGGATGGTAACGGCGGTGGCCTTGACCGGAGTGCCGTACTCGATCACGTAGGACACGGTGATGGTGGCGACGTCGTCGGCGATGTCGACCACGGTGCCCTCGTCGTCGATGGCGTGTACGCCCTCGACCTTGGCCGCGATGTGGTGGACCAGGCGCTCGACGAGGCCCTCGCTCACCGTCGACTTCCCGCGCTCCTCACGGGCGGCACGGGCGGCGCGCAGTACCCCGGTGAGGGTCGAGTCGGCGGTCGGCTCCGGCTCGATCACCGGCTCCGGCGCGAAGCCGGGGGCCGGAGTTTCGGACACGGTCTCCTCGGCCGCGTCGGGCTCCTCGACCGGCTCGGTCTCCTCGGCCACGGTGTCGGTGACCTCAGCGGCGGGCGTCTCGGTGGAGTCGTCGGTCAGCGCCTCGTCGACGATCGCCTCGGTCTCCTCGACCTCGTCCTCGGCCTCCACCGGCGCCTCCTCGACGACGTCGGTCGCCTCAACGGCAGCCTCGACCTCCTCGGTGACCTCGGCCTCGACCTCGGTCGACTCGTCGGCCTCGGGAGCCGGGACGACGTCCTCGCTCTCCGCCGGCGCCTCCTCAGCAGCCACCTCGTCGACAGCGATCTCCTCGGCCGGCGCCTCGTCCTCGACGACGTCGACGACCTCCGCGTCGCCCTCGACCGGCTCCGTCACGTCAGTAGCCTCATCAGCAGCCTCGTCGACGACCTCGTCGGCCGGCTCGACGTCGACCTCCACCGACTCGGCCAGGTCGGCCGACTCGACCTCGGACGCCTCACCCTCGTCCGCGGTCACGACGACGTCCTCGACCTCGGACGGCTCCTCGACAGCGACCTCCTCGGCGAGCGCCTCGCCCACCGGCTCGACGACGGTCTCTTCGGCCTCGTCGGACTCGATCGCGTCAGCGGGCACGACGGCGTCCTCGGCGTCGACCTCGACCCCGTCGGCCTCGGTGACCTCAGCAGCCTCCTCGGCGACGACCTCGTCCGCGGCGTCCGTCACCTCGGCGTCCGTCACCTCGGTGTCGGTGGCGTCGACAACGGCCTCGGTCTCGACCGGCACCTCGTCGACCGGCGCCTCCTCGGCCGGCTCCTCGACAGCGGTCTCCTCGACCTCCTCGGTGGTCTCGGCGACGGGGGCTTCGGCGTCGACGCCCTCGAGCGGCGCCTCGTACGTACCCTCGGTCTCGACCGCCTCGGCCGGAACCTCGTCGACGGCCTCGACGGGCTCGGTCACGGCGACCTCACCGACGACGTCGCTGCCCACCTCGCCACTGACCTCAACAGTCTCGACGGCGAACTCGGCCACCTCGGCGGCCGGAGCCTCCTCGGTGTCGGTGACGACGTGCTCGGGGTCGGAGAGCGGGTCGACCGAGGGGGCCTCGGCGAGAGGCTCGATGACGGTCTCGGCAACCGGCTCGGCAACCGGCTCAGCAACCGGCGGAGCCGGCGCCTCGGTGACGTACGCGCTGGCCTCGGGGGCGGCCAGGGTCTCGCCATAGCCGGGGGCGGAGAGGTCGGTCGACTCGCCCTCCCCTGCCTTCGGCTGCTCGTTCTTGTTTCGGTTGAAGATGCCGCTGATGAAGTCGGACATGGCTTCGCATTCCTTCGAGTGAGGGGAGGGTTGTGGTCGAGCGCTCACAGCTGGGCGTGATGCTAGGGCTGGCACGCAGCGGGTCGGGTCGCGTGTCTTGGATTCCCTTGTCTTGTACCTCAACGTTCACCGACGCGAGGACCCCTTGTGTCAAACCTTCCGGGGACATTCGCCCGCCGTTCAGCCGACGTCGGAGACCCGCCGGAGCACGCGCTGTAGAACGACGGAAGAGCACGTACGTCACGACAGAACCGCACGGGGGAGAGACGATGAATCCACTGCTGCTCCCGCTGGTCGCCGCACAGGCCGCGTACGTCCATCGGACCATCGGAAAGGAGCCTCGTCCGGAGGGTCCGACGAAGGGTTTCGTGCCGGCGCCGACGGACGATGAAGCACCCAGCCCGCTGCGGCTGATGGTGATCGGAGACTCGTCCGCCTCGGGGCGCGGCGCACCCACCCACGACCTCGCCTTCGCCGGGTCGATGGCGCGTGCGATCGCGCAGCGGACCGGGCGTCCGGTCGAGTGGCGGGCGCTCGGGAAGTACGGCGCGACCAGCGAGCGGATCCGGCACGGCATCCTCACCAAGGTCACCGGCGAGTGGGATCTCGCCGTGCTCCTGGTGGGCGTCAACGACATCCTCGCGCGCCGCTCGGTCGAGGCCTGGACGCGGGATCTGACCGCGATCGTCGAGACCCTCCAGGAGCACGCAGCACACACCGTGCTTCCCGGCATCCCGGAGTTCGGCGCGTTCCCGTCACTCCCCCGCACCCTGCGGCGCTACCTCGCCGAGCGCGGGAAGGCGCTCGACGAGGCTGCGCGGCTGGTCTGCGCCGGACGTACGTCGGTCCAGTGGGTCAGCTCCGCCGACCTCGGTCCCGCGGAGCCGTCCTTCTTCGCCGCCGACGGCTTCCACGCCTCGCCGGCTGGCTATGAGCGCTGGGCGCAGGCGATCTGCGACCACCTCGACCTCTAGCCGGGCACCACCAGCTGCGCGAGCGGTACGTGGTGCTGGCCCGCGTGGGTGTCGCGGTCGCGCAGCGAGCCCTGCGAGACCGGGCGCGGGTACGAGATCTTGACGACGTTGAGCGACGGGATCCGGAAGATCTGGACCGACCCCGGATCGACCCGGTAGAGACCGGCGACGACCTCCTCGTCGAGGAACGTCTCGTCGGCCGCGATCCGGTAGCCCTCGGCGTCGCGCATGAACAGCTCCATCGTGATCCAGAACGGCCCGGCGTTCTTGGAGCGGACCTCGGTCGCGAGGTCTCCCAGGGTGGTCTCAGGCATCGTTCTTCTCCTCGATCTCGGTGCGGAACATCGCGGTCGGCGTGAGGCTGTCGACGGCGTGGTTGAGCACGAACTCGTACGCAGCGCCCCGCTCGACCTCGGCCGGCGACCCGGGGAACGCCAGGCTGGGCAGGTAGTCCATGTCCTGGGCCGGCAGGTGCAGCATCAGCGGGTTGGCGACCTTGGCGACCGCGGTGGCAAGGGCCTGGTCGGCGGCCCGGACGAGCAGCATCACCCCGACCTCGCGCGGCGGCTCGGTCGACGGGTCGAGGTCGCCGAGGACCGCGTTGTAGCCGTACAGACGCAGGTCGTAGTCGTAGTCGTCCCTGGTCAGGCCGAGGGTCTGCTCGACGCGCTGGGTGAACACGACGTGCATCAGCGAGGCCCAGCCCTCGATGTCCTTGAGGATCAGCGGGTCCCGGATCGCGGAGAACGACATGGTCTCGTAGCCGGTGATCCGGGCACCCTCGAGCTTGACCGTGTGCTGGTCCGCGTGATGGAACCGCGACCCCTCGACGCGCACCCGGCGCTCGTCGAGCGCGGTGTAGACGGCGTCGCGCACGTCCAGCGTGCCGTCCGGCTCCCGCATCAGATACGGGTTCGCCGTCTCGTACAGCATGTGGGCGGCCACCGAGATCGGCGTGCACGCGGCGCTCTCGTCGAGCGGCTCGATGGTGAACCCGGTCCGGTCGATGGTCGCGAAGACCCCGCCCATCCGCGGGTTGGTCGTGCACTGGCCGCCGCACTCGACGATCTTGGCCGCGTGCCAGGTCGGCCCGGCGGGCATCCCCTTCAGCAAGGCGTACGCAGCGGCGTTGGCCGTGTCGGTCGCCCGCCCGGCCAGGACCACCTGAGCCCCGGCCGAGAGGGCCTCGGCGATCGGCTCGTGGCCCATCATCGCGACGATGTGGGTGCAGTCCTCGAGGGTCGCGCCGTCAAGGTCGCCCAGCGGCGGCAGCGCGTGGATCCGGCCGGCCTCCAGCGGCTCCTTCAGATCGGCGGCGCGCTGCTCGCTGTAGATCCGGGCGACCTTCATCGACAGGCCCTCCTCGGCGAGCAGGCCGTCGACGATCCCGGCGACCCAGTCGACGCCGTCGTCGGTGCCGCTGGTGCCGCAGGAGCCGACGATGAGCGGGATCCCGGCCTCGGCCGCTGCCCGCAGCAGGAGCCGCAGGTCGCGGGCGACCGCGGCGGCCGTGGTCTTCGGTTTCGAGGCACCCAGGTAGTAGGGACCGGAGTCGGTGGAGCCGCCGTCGACGGCGATCACGTCCGCTCCCAGCGCGATCCCACGGGTGATCGTCTCCTCCGGGAACCCGGCACCGAGCATCCCGCTGGGCACCAAGATGCTGACGGAGTCAGCGTTGTCGCTGGTCATCTGTTGTTTCTCTCCTCGATCAGGTGGGCGTTGACAGCATGTTTCGGGCAGCCCGCGAGCGCGTCGAGGAGCTCACGGGCTCCCTCGACGCCGGCGGCCCGGCGGGCCTCGGCGGTCTGCCCGGCCAGGTGGGAGTGGACGACGATGCCGGGCACCCCGCGCAGCGGGCTCTCGGCCGGCAGCGGCTCCTCGGCGACCACGTCGAGCGCAGCACCGGCGATCCGGCCTTCACGTACGGCGGCGACGAGCGCGCCCTCGTCGAGGATCGCGCCGCGGGCGGTGTTGACCAGCACCGCTCCCGGCTTCATCAGCGCGAATGCGCCCGCGTCAAGCATCCCCCGCGTCCGCGGGGTCAGCGCCGTGTGGACCGAGACGAAGTCGGCCTCCGCCAGCAGCTCGGGGAGCTCGACGAACCGGACCTCCGGGTCGGTCCGCTCGGACTCGGCGACGGCGGTGGTGCACAGCACCCTCATCCCGAACGCCCGGGCCAGCGGCACGACCGCACGGGCGGCGGCGCCATAGCCGATCAGGCCCAGGATGGAGCCGCGCAGCTCGCGGCCGTCGTCGCGTGGCCAGCCGCCGGCCGCGACACCGGTCGCGCTCTCGACCAGCCGTCGGGACGAGGCGAGAAGCAGTCCCATCGTGTACTCGGCGACCGCGTTGGCGTTGATCCCGGGCAGGTTGCTGACCGTGATCCCGGCGCGTGCGGCCGCTTCGACATCGATCGCGTCGTAGCCGACCCCGGTGCGTACAACCGCTCTGAGACGGTCCGCGGACGCGAGGACCTCCGCGGTGAGCGGGTCGTGACCGAGCAGAGCGCCTTCGACCCCGGCGAGGTCCGCGCCCAGATCCCCGGACCGGTGGCGGATCTCGTGGCCCTGGGAGCGGAGGAGGTCGTCGACCTCGTCGCCGGGCCGCAGGTAGTCGGTGGTGATCAGGATCCGAGCCACCGCGCTCACACCGCCCGCTCGACGTCGCCACGCCGCTGGAGGCGGTCGATCCGCACCACGATCGCGACCGCGACCGCCGCGACGACCGCGATGTCGAGCAGCATCGTCTGCCAGCCCAGGATGTCGACGGCCCCGCCGATCAGGGCCGGACCGAGGAAGGCACCGCTCTGCCAGCCCACCGCATAGAGCGCGGCGTACGTCCCGAAGACCCGCGCCGACGGCGCCAGGTTCCACAGCACGACGACGGCGTTGACCAGGAAGGCCGAGGCACCGGCGGCGCCGATGCAGAACGCCACCACGGTGCCGGTCGGGGTCTGCACCAGGGTGCCGAGGAGCATGGCGGCCGCGAAGATTGCCATCCCGGCGATCATGGTGCGCAGCCGGCCGAAGCGCTCGGCGAACAGCGCGGTCGGATAGGCCGCGAGCAGGAACGCGACCCCGCTCGGCAGCGTGATCCCGCCCGCGTCGCCGCGCGAGAGCCCGAGGGTCTCCATGCCGTAGGGCGTGACCAGTGCGCGCGAGCCGGCCCAGGCGCTGCCGAAGACCAGGATCGCCACGATCAGCAGCAGCCGGCTGCGGTCGGTGTCGCGCACGATCTCCCAGATGGTGTCGCGGATGCGCGCCTGGCCGACCGACGTCGACTCCGCGACGGCATCCTCGGCGGCGTCCTCGGCCACCGCCGCCTGATAGCCGGGCGAGGAGCTGTCGCGGATCGAGAGGCACAGCACGGTGACCGAGACGAGGGTGATCAGCGCGATCACCGCGAAGGCGAGGGCCGGATGGTCATCGACCAGCAGGATGCTGACCACCGCCGCGACGATCACGGTGAGGCTGGAGGCGATCTTGACGGCGGCATTGGCCCGGCTGCGGCGCTCGGGGGCGATGAAGTCGGGCACCAGCGCCTCGCCGATCGGCTTGAACGAGTTCGAGACCAGCGCGAACGCGACGATGACGACGATCAGCAGCGGCAGCGAGTCCGCGGTGTGCGGCAGGGTCACGAACAGCAGCGCCGCGAGCGGCATCCCGACGGCGAGGTAGGGCATCCGACGGCCCCAGCGCGTACGGGTCCGGTCGGACCGGTTGGCCATCCACGGCTGGATGAAGATGCCGAGCAGGTTGTCCATCCCCATGATGAAGCCGACGAGGGCGGCACTGGCCAGGTGGTCGCGCAGCAGCGGCGGCACCTGGCTGTCGTAGAAGTTCCACATCGACTCCTGGGCGAAGACCGCCAGTGCGACGAGGAGCGTGATCCGGCGGGGCCCGAGCTGCCGTGGTGGTGCGGTGGGGATGGTGGTGCTCACGAGACGGACCTCCGTGATCTCTGCATGGTCCCGGCATGGACTCTGCGTGCTGTGGCGGCGCTCACAGTAGTTTTGCTACAGCAAAAGAGTCAAGAGGTGGCACCGTTGGAAAAGTGGCCTAGGATCAGGACTATGTCGATCTCCTCCCCCGAGACCACCCCGGAGACCACGACGGTGGCCGAGCGCGTCTATCAGGCCTTACGCAGCCAGATCGGCTCCGGTGAGCTCGAGCCCGGCGCCAAGGTGACCGAGCGAGGCATGGCCGAGCGGCTCGGCGTCAGCCCGACCCCGGTCCGCGAGGCGATCCGGCGGCTCGAGCTCGACGGCCTCGTGGAGCGGGTGGGGCCGCGTACGACGCTGGTGGCCCGGATCGAGGAGGACGCCAGCCACGACCTGGCCGAGGTGGAGGTCGCGCTGCGCGGCCTGGCCGCCCGGTTCGCCGCCCGGCACGCGACCGACGACGAGCTCGACGAGCTCGACCGGCTGCTCGACGAGGCCGACGACCTGGTGATCCTCATCCGGGCACGCCACCGCGACGGCAAGCCGGTGGAGAAGCACGCCGACCGCTTCCTCGACGTCCTCGGCCGCTTCAACGAGCTGGTCAACGCCGCCGCCCACAACCCGGTTCTCGTACGCCTCCTCGAGCAGTCGCGCTCGCTGAGCCGGTCGCGGCAGCGGGAGATCTCCCGGGCGCACCTGCTCGCCGGTGACGAGTTCGGCGCCGACCGCTACGCCGAGCACCGCGCCCTCGTGATCGCCCTGCGCGCCCGCGACGCCGTCGAGTCCGAGCGCATCGTCACCGAGCACGCCGCCCGCGGACTCCTCGACCTGCGGCGCGAGATCTAGTGGCAGGGGTCTTCACCGGCTTCGCCACGATCAGCGTCCTCATCGCCCTCGGCGCCCTGCTCGCGCAGCTCCGGATCCTGGACGAGCGCGGCCAGCGGACACTCTCGACGGTGGCGTTCTACGTCGCCAGCCCGGCGCTGCTCATCACGGTCATGGACGACAGCGACCTCGGCTTCGTGCTCTCCGGCAACCTGGTCGCGGTCGCCGGCGGAGTGCTCGTCGCCGCGACGCTCGTGGCCACCGTCGAGACGCTGCGCCGCCGTGGTCTGGGCAACACGGTGGTCGCGGTCCTGTGCGGCTCCTACGCGAACGCCGGCAACCTCGGCCTGCCGATCGCGGCGTACGTCCTGGGCGACCCGGTCCTGGTGGCGCCGACGCTGCTGCTGCAGATGCTGGTGCTCCAGCCGCTGGCACTGGTCCTGCTCGACGCCGATGCGAGCACCACGAAGCTGTCGTTCTGGGACGTGATCCGCCGCCCGCTGACCAACCCGATCACCGTCGCCTCGTTGATCGGGGTGGCGCTCTCCGTCACCGATCTCGACCTGCCCACAGCGGTCTCGGACCCGCTGGAGCTGGTGGCCGGGATGGCGGTCCCGTCCATGCTGATCGCCTACGGCGTCGCGCTGCGGCTCGGCCCGCTGCCCGGTCGCGGCGTCCCTGCGCTCGAGCTGGCCGCCGTGGTCGCGACCAAGCAGATCGTGCAGCCGGTGGCGGCGTACCTCATCGGGCGGTTCGCGCTCGGCCTCGACGCCGAGGCGCTGCTGGCCGTGACCGTGCTCTCCGCGCTGCCGACCGCCCAGAACGTGTTCGTGGTCGCGCAGCGCTACAACCGCGCCACCCTGCTGGCCCGCGACGTCATCTTCGTCAGCACGCTGGCCACGGTGCCCGCGATCCTGCTGGTCGTACTGCTGCTCACCTAGCCCCGAAGCCAGCACCCGAGCCGACCGCTGAGCCCGACCAAAGTCCCTT
This sequence comes from Nocardioides sp. YJ-D4, assembly GCF_054031495.1. Lineage (NCBI taxonomy): Bacteria > Bacillati > Actinomycetota > Actinomycetes > Propionibacteriales > Nocardioidaceae > Nocardioides > Nocardioides sp. YJ-D4. The sequence continues at coordinate 5,281,432 of NZ_CM132932.1, read as the reverse complement.
GCGGCGGCATCTCTTCGGGCGTACCCTCGCGATATATCGGGACACTACGCCGACAGTCGATGCAGCTTTCACAAGGGAGATGACATGAGCAACCTCGACAACCTGCGGGTGAGCGAGGCCGATCGGGAGGAGGCGTCGGCGAGGCTCGCCGAGCACTACTCGACAGGCCGGCTCACCGACGACGACTACTACGAGCGCCTTGACGCGGTCTGGTCCGCGAAGGTCCGCGCCGACGTGGAGATGCTCTTCACCGACCTGCCGAAGAGCGCGCCGCAGGCACCGCAGGTCGCTCGCCGGCCGCGCCGGGGTCGCCCGCGAGCGTTCCCGCTGGTCGCCTGCTTCCTGCTCGTCGCGATCGGGCTGGTCGTGATGGGCGTGCCGTGGTGGGTCTTCGCCGCGATCGCCGTCGGAGCCATGGTCTTCCGCAACGGACCCCACCGCTCCCGCCGTTGTCACCAGCACATGCGTCATTCCGCGCACTGAATTCCGGATTCCGTGGCCCCCATCCGGGCACACCACTAGGTTGTGCCGCGCTCGCTACCCCACAGCCCACGAGGAATCCCGATGAGTCGCTCCCTCGCCCGCACCGCGCGCCGCGGTCTGGCAGCCGCACTCGCGCTCGCCCTGCCGCTCTTGCTCAGCTCATGCGGCGATGGCGAGCCCGCCGATGAGGGGGCCGGCGGCGCCACCGAGATCACCGTCGGCGTGATCCCGATCGTCGATGTCGCCCCCATCTATCTCGGAGTGGAGAAGGGGTTCTTCAAGGCGGAGGGCCTCGACGTCGACCTCGAGCTCGCCGAAGGCGGTGCCGCGATCATCCCCGCCGTGGCCACTGGTCGATACCAGTTCGGCTTCTCCAACACGACCTCCCTGCTCCTGGCTCAGACCCAGGACCTCCCGGTCAAGGTCGTCACCGCCGGCGTCAACGCCACCGACGACCCGGCGGCCGACATCGCCGGTGTCCTGGTCAAGGCCGGCAGCGACATCACCTCCCCCAGAGACCTCGAGGGCAAGAGGGTCGCGGTCAACACGCTCAAGAACATCAACACGACCACCACCAACGAGCTCGTCCGTCAGGACGGCGGCGACCCGACCAAGATCGAGTACGTCGAGCTGGCCTTCCCCGAGATCGGCCCGGCCATCGAGAAGGGCGACGTCGACGCGGGTCAGGTCGTCGAGCCGTTCCTCACCATCGGCACCCAGGGCGGCATGACCGACCTCGGCTCCAACTTCGTCGCCGCCGACCCGGGCCTCGCAGTCGCGGAGTACTTCACCTCGACGGACTATGCCGACTCCGACGCCGACACCGTCGCGGCCTTCACCCGTGCGATGAACGAGTCGCTCGACTACGCCCAGCAGCACCCGGACGAGGTCAAGAAGATCCTGCCGACCTACACCGACATCGACGGATCGGTGCTCGCCGAGCTCAACACGCCGCAGTGGACCTCCGAGATCGACGCCGCGTCGATCCAGAGGCTCGCCGACCTCTCGAAGGCCGACGGCCTGTTCGCCAAGGACCCGGACGCGGACGCCCTGCTCCCATGACCGCCGCCGGTCACTCGACCGAGGGGGCGATGATCCAGACCGCCGCGTCGGTGGGCAGGTCCCCCACGATCGGGTCGCCGCTGTACATCACGATCTCACCCTCGGGAAGCGGCGTCGGCTCCATGCCGCAGTTGAGCACGACGATCAGGTCGGTCCTGGTGTCGGGGGAACCGCCGACCCCGCCGCGCCGGAACGAGACCACACCCTCGGGCGCGTCCAGGATCTCCACGTCCTCGTCGGCACCGAGCGCGAAGGCCCGTCGCGCCGCCAGCGCCGCCCGGTAGAACTCCAGCGTGGAGTCCCGGACACCGTTCTGGGCAGCCACGGTGAGGTCGACCCACTCGGCCGGCTGTGGCAGCCACGGCTGCGTGGGCAGGTCCTCGTCAGGCACCTGGCTGAAGCCGAAGGGCGGCTCGAACCCGCTCCACGGCAGCGGCACCCGGCAGCCGTCACGACCACCCTCACCGGTCTCCGACCACGGATCCTCCTGATACTCCGGCGGCAGATAGACCTGGGGCAGGCCCAGCTCCTCCCCCTGGTAGAGGTACGCCGACCCCGGGAGCGCCAGCATCGTCAGCGTCGCCGCGCGAGCCCGGTGCAGCGCCTGCAGTCCGTCGCCATAACGCGAGCGGTGGCGTACGACATCGTGGTTGGACAGGACCCAGGTCGGCGCCGCCCGCGAAGGACCGAGCGCCTTCAGCGTCGACCCGATGACCTGGGTGAACGCCTCGGCCGACCAGGGCGCCTGCAGCCAGGAGAAGTTGAACGCCTGGTTGAACTCGTCGGCACGTACGTAGCGCCGCAGCTCCGCCGGGCCGGGGGTCCAGGCCTCGGCGACCATCATCCGGTCGCCGTCGAAGGAGTCGATCAGCTTGCGCCAGGCGCGGTAGATCTCGTGGACGGCCAGGTTGTCCCACATCGGGGCGTCGGTGACGCCGCGCTCGTACATCACCGCGGCGTCGGAGGTCGGCGCGAGCCCCTCGGGGACGACTTGGTCGCGCAGCTCCTTGAACAGCCCGTGCGCGATGTCGACCCGGAAGCCGTCCACGCCCCGGTCGAGCCAGAAGGTGAGGATCCTGGTGAACTCCTCGACCACCTCGGGGTTGTGCCAGTTGAGGTCCGGCTGGTCGTCGTCGAACAGGTGGAGGTACCACTGCCCGTCCTCGATCCGCGTCCATGCCGGACCGCCGAAGACCGAGCGCCAGTTGGTCGGCGGCTCCTCGCCGTTCTCACCGCGGCCCTCGCGGAAGATGTAGCGGTCCCTGGCCGGTGACCCAGGTGCCGCCGCGCGAGCCTCCACGAACCACGGGTGTGCCGAGGAGGTGTGGTTGGGAACCAGGTCGACGATGACCTTCAGGGCGAGCTCGTGGGCGCGCGCGATCAGATGATCGGCGTCGGCCAGCGTGCCGAAGATCGGGTCGACGTCGCAGTAGTCGGCGACGTCGTAGCCGTGGTCGTTCTGCGGTGAGGTGTAGAAGGGGCAGATCCAGATCGCGTCGACACCCAGCGCGGCGAGGTAGTCCAGGTGGTCGGTGATCCCCTGCAGGTCACCGAGCCCGTCGCCGTTCGAGTCCGCGAACGAACGCGGGTAGATCTGATATGCGACGGCTTCGCGCCACCATGGCTGGTCCACGTGGACCCCTATCTCCTCGATTGGCCACCAGTACCCCGATCTTGTCGATGTGATGCTCGGGGTTGTCAAACCGGGCGGTCCTCCACGGGCCTGCTATTCGAACGGATACGCCCGCTGAAACGCCGAAAAACCGGGGTTGCCCGAAGTCGGCTCATGGCATGTAGGCTTGTCTGCGTTGAAGGAGGCGTCCCCACGCGCTTCGCGGTTGCTCTCGGTGACCGTTCGTGCAGCACTTGGTCTTCCGCAGAAGCAGAAATCAGGACTCGTGGATTCAACGCCCAAAGGGCGGCACGGAGTCGCCCTGTGTACACAAGGATTAGATTCATGACTCAGGGAACCGTGAAGTGGTTCAACGGCGACAAGGGCTTCGGCTTCATCGCCCAGGACAACGGGGGCGACGACGTCTTCGTGCACTTCTCCGCGATCCAGACCCAGGGCTACAAGACCCTGGACGAGAACCAGCGCGTCGAGTTCGACGTCACCCAGGGCCCGAAGGGCCCGCAGGCCGAGAACGTCCGCCCGGTCTGACTCTGGCTTTCAAGGCGGCCCCGCTCCTGCTTCGGCAGGGCGGGGCCGTCCCCCTTTTGCGGTCCTTGCCTACTCGGGAAGCTTGGTGACGTCGACCCAGCCACGGGCCTCGCTGATCGTCTCCAGGTCGCCAAGGGTGAGCGCGATGGTCGTGTTGGCACTACCCGCAGCCGGGTAGACCATGTCGAAGCGCTTCAGCGAGGCGTCGAGCCACACCTCGGCCGACGCCGGGTTGCCGAACGGGCAGACGCCACCGATCGCGTGTCCGGTCATCGGCTCCACGTCCTCGGCGGCGAGCATCCGCGCCTTGGTGCCGAAGTGGGCCTTGAACTTCGCGTTCGCGATCTTGGCGTCGCCGGCCGCGACGATGAGGATCGCGGCGGTCCGGTCCTCGGTGTAGAGGCTGATGGTCTTGGCGATCTCCGCCGGCGAGACCCCGAGAGCGACCGCGGCGAGCTCGACGGTCGCCTTCGACTCGACCGACTCGATGATGTCTCCACCGCGTCCGAATCGGTCCAGGTGGGTGCGGGCCAGCTCGATCGACATGAACGCCACCCTAGCGGCGCGTGCCGCCGCCGAAGGAGTCGGCGACGGCGCGGTCGGTGAAGATCCGGTACTCCATCGGCGAGGGTGACCCGAACGGCGAGTCCGGCACCGTGCCGCAGACGATCACCAGGTTGCCGGCGCGGCGGCCCTTCATCGTCGCCGGCTCGACACCGACGACCATGTCGCCGAGGTCGCGGGCCGCGGCGATGAAGTCGCGCGCCTGAGGGAACGGCGCCCGGTCGACGAGGTTGGCGACGAAGACCCCGGAGGGGGCGAGCACGCGGCGTACGTCCTCGACGAAGGCGGCAGAGGTGAGCTCGTCCGGGGTGCGGCCGCCGTCGAAGGCGTCGAGGATCACCAGGTCGGCGAAGCCGTCGCGTACGCCGCCGATGCCGCTCTTCCCGTCGACGGGACGCACCTTGATGCCGCTGCGCGGCGGGAGCGGCGCCTCGCTGCGTACGCGCTCGATGACCTCGACCGACGGCTCGAGCACGATCTGCGAGGAGCGTGGCCGGGTGGCGTGGACGTAGCGCGCCAGCGTCATCGCGGCACCGCCGATATGCAGAACTCGCACTGGCCCTGGAGGCAGTCGGTCGATAACATCCCCGATACGCCTCATGTAGTCGAACACGAGGCGGGTCGGATCCCCCAGATCGACCGCCGACTGCTGCATCGCGTCGAGCTCGAGCACATATACATCGTCGGCCATAGCGGAGATACCCTACCCCCCACATGGAAATGGGGGACCTGTTCCTCTACTGTGACCTGCGCGACAACGACACCATTGCCCGCTATGGATGCATCTCGGATACCCCTTGGGGCATCTATGCATGTTTCCAGATCTACTTCGCCGATCCCCCACACCCCGCCCGGCGAGGAACGAGAGGAAGTCAAAGCAGCGTGACAACCATCGAAGAAGTCACGATCGGGGCGTTCAGCCAACCCCTGGTCGGGATGTCGTTCATCATCTCCGTTCTCGGCTCATGGGTCGGCTTGACCTGTGCGACCCGCGCGCGCCGGCGCGGTGCGGGCGCGGGCGCTTGGCTCTGGCTCTTCGGCGCCGCCGCCTCGATCGGCGGAGGTGCGATCTGGTCGATGCACTTCATCGGCATGCTCGCCTTCGACAGCCATGTGGCGTACGCCCTCGACGTCGGCACCACCCTCATCTCGCTCGCCGTCGCGATCATCGCGGCGATGGTCGGCATGCTGATCGCGACCGCCATGCGCGGCAACGCGGGCTACATCGTCGGTGGCCTGGTCACCGGGGCCGGCGTGTGCGCGATGCACTACACCGGCATGTACGCCATGGACATGAGCGCCAAGATGGTCTGGAAGCCGGCCGTGGTCGTGGCCTCGGTCGTCATCGCGCTGGTCGCCTCGGCGCTCGCGCTCTTCTTCGCCTTCAACGTCACCACGCGGCTGATGCGCGTGGGCGCTGCCGTCATCATGGGCATCGGCGTGTGCGTCATGCACTACACCGGCATGCTCGCTCTCGAGATCCACAGCTCCCCCGACGACAAGCTCGGGCACGTCAGCGGTGCCGACCCGGTCTACCTGGCGATGCCGATCTTCGCGATCTCCGCCGGCATGCTGATCGTGATCGGCTTCGCCACCATGTTCGCGGGCATCAACGACGATCTCGAAGACCCGTGGACCCCGGACCAGCGGCCGGCGACCTCCGACTCCGGCGCCCACGCGATGATGCCGCAGCGGCCCGCCCTGGGGCAGTCCTTCTCCGGCCACGAGCCCGACATGCTCCAGCAGCCGCGACAGCCGCTGCAGCCGCTCCCGACGCGTCAGCCGGCCGCCTCCGGCAGCCCGCAGGCGAACCAGGCGGCGGGCGAGGGCATCGGCAGCATGTTCTCCCAGCGCCCGCAGAACCCGGGCCAGCGTCCGCAGCGTCCGACTCAGCTGCGCCCGCAGAACGGACGCTGGACGCCTCGGCCCTACGCGCAGCAGCCCTCCAACGGCTTCCCGGAGCGGCGGACGGACCTGTTCAACCCGCAGGGTGGACAGCCCGGCGAGGAGGCGACCAACGAGCCGCCGGCTCAGCCGCAGCCTCGGGCGCCGCGCAATCCGGGCTGGCTGCCGCCACGCAACGACAACAACCTCTAGGCCGACTGCAGCTGGGGGCTACTCCCAGAAGACGCGCTCGACCACACCGTGGGCGAGGCGGGTCATCCGCAGGTAGTCGTTGACCAGCTCGTCGGTCGCGCCCGCCGGATAGCCGAGGATGGCCGCGACGGCGTGCTGCTCGACGGGCCCTGCGGGCAGCGAGTCCGCCGGGCGGCCGCGCGCGAGCGTGACCGCGTTGCGGACCCGGCTGACCATCCGCCATGCCTCGATGAGCGTCTCGGCGTCGTCGGCCTCGATCAGCGAGGCGTCGCGGGCGGCCTGCAGCGCCTCGACGGTGCGTGGCGTACGCAGCCCCGGGACGGCGTACGCATGCCGCATCTGCAGCAGCTGGACGGTCCACTCGATGTCGGCGAGCCCGCCGCGGCCGAGCTTGAGATGGGTGTTGGGGTCGGCGCCGCGGGGCAGCCGCTCGTGATCGACACGGCCCTTGATGCGGCGCACCTCGATGATGTCGTCCTCGCTCAGCCCACCCTCGGGGTAGCGCAGCGGGTCGATCATCTCGGTGAACGCCTCGCGCACCTGCGGGTCGCCGACGACGGCGTCGGCGCGCAGCAGCGCCTGCGACTCCCAGATGCCCGACCACTTCGCGTAGTAGGAGGCGTACGCCGGCAGGGTCCGCACCAGCGCGCCCTGCCGACCCTCGGGGCGCAGGTCGGCGTCGATCTCCAGTGGCGGGTCGGCACCCGGCAGGGCGAGCAGCCGGCGTAGGTCGGCGATCACCTTGAGCGCGAACTGGGTCGCCTCACCCGGGTCGGCACCCTCGACGGGCTGGTGGACGAAGAGCACGTCGGCGTCGGAGGCGTAGGAGAGCTCGAACCCGCCGTAGCGGCCCATCGCGATGATGGCGATCCGCGTCGGCGGCCCGTCGATCCCGCGGCGCGAGACCTCCTCGGCCACGACCGTACGCAGCGAGGCCTCCAAGGTGGCGTCGGTGAGCCGGGACAGCGCAGCACCGATGGTGTCGATCCCGGCCTCGCCGAGGAGCTCGGCGGCCGAGATCCGGAACAGCTCGCGGCGGCGGATCGCCCGGATGTGGCGTACGGCCTCCTCGGCGGAGGTGGTGGTGCGCCGGCGGGCGGCGCGGGCGACCATCTCGTCGGTCAGCGCCTCGGCGGAGAGCGGCGCGAGATCGTGGCCCAGGAGGCGCAGCGCCTCGGGCTCCCGCTCGAGCAGCGCCGTCGTGTAGCGCGAGGTGGACAGGATCGTGGCGAAGTGCTGCGCGACCAGGCCCTCGTCGCGCAAGGAGCGCAGATACCAGGGGGTGGCGCCGAGGGCGTCGGAGATCCGGCGGAACCCGAAGAGCCCGGCGTCGGGGTCGGAGCCCTCGGAGAGCCACTCCAGCATCACCGGCAGCAGCGCCCGCTGCAGCGCGGCGCGCCGGGAGACGCCCGTGGTGAGCGCCTCCAGGTGTCGCAGCGCAGCCTTGGGGTCGGCGTAGCCCAGCGCAGTCAGCCGCTCCTCGGCCGCCTTCGCGGAGAGGTGCGCCTGGCCGGACGGGATCCGGGCGACCGCGTCGAGGAGCGGGCGGTAGAAGAGCTTCTCATGGAGGCGGCGTACCTCGATCCGCTGATGGCCCCACTCCTTCTCCAGCCGCGCCACCGGGTCGCGCAGGTAGCCGAGCGAGCGCGCCAGCCAGCGCAGCGACTCCTCGTCGTCGGGGACGACGTGGGTGCGTCGCAGCCGGTAGAGCTGGAGCCGGTGCTCCATCCGCCGCAGGAACGCGTAGGCCTCGTGCATGGCCTCGCCGTCCTCGCGCCCGACATAGCCGGAGCGGGTCAGCGCCGCCAGCGCGGAGAGCGTGGTGGGCTGGCGGATGCCGGTGTCGGTGCGGCCGTGGACCAGCTGCAGCAGCTGCACGGCGAACTCCACGTCGCGCAGTCCGCCGGCGCCGAGCTTGAGCTCGCGGTCGGCCTCCCGGGACGGGATGTGGGCGATGACCCGGCGCCGCATCTTCTGGGTGTCGGAGACGAAGCCGTCGCGCTCGGCGGCCTTCCAGACGAACGGGTTGACGGCGTCGACGTAGGCCCGGCCCAGGGCGAGGTCGCCCGCGGCCGGCCGAGCCTTGAGCAGCGCCTGGAACTCCCAGGTGCTCGCCCAGCGCTCGTAGTAGCCGACGTGGCCGGCGATCGTGCGGGAGAGCGCGCCCGCCTTGCCCTCGGGGCGCAGCGCGGCGTCGACGGGCCAGATGGTGCCTTCCCCGGTGTGGGCCGAGCAGACCTGGATCAGGTTGCTGGCGAGCTGGGTGGCCACTCGCAGGGAGACGTCGTCGGCGACTCCGTCGGCGGCCTCGTGGGCGAAGATCACGTCGACGTCGGAGACGTAGTTGAGCTCGTGGCCGCCGCACTTGCCCATCGCGACGACGGCCAGCCGGACCTTGTCGGCGTCCGCTCCCACCCGCGCGCGGGCCACCGCGAGCGCGGCATCGAGGGTGGCGCAGGCCAGGTCGGAGAGCTCGGCGGCGACATCGTCGACCGGGAGCTGGTGGGCCAGGTCGCGGGCGGCCAGCCGGAGCAGCCAGCGGCGGTACTCCACCCGCAGCGCGTCGACCGCCTCCGCGTCCGGGACCGTGGCCACCGGGCACTCATCACCCGGCTTCGCGCCGACGGCCTCGAGCAGCGAGGCCCGGAAGACGTACGCAGCGGGCCTGGTCGTGCCGAGGGTCGGGTCGGCCAGCTCACGCCAGTGATCGGGATGGCGGGCCAGGTGGTCGGTCAGCGCGGGCGAGGCGCCGAGCACCGAGACCAGCCGCATCGCGGTGCCCTCATCGCCGGCGAGCTCCTCGACGAAGCCGTCGCCCTGGGACTCGGCGAGCGTGACCAGACCGTCCAGCGCCGCATCGGGATCGGCCGCCTGGCCCAGGATCGCCAACAGCTCATGGGCGCCGGGGCCGAGACCTGCCAGATGGACCAGTGCCGTGTCCGGGTCGTTGAAGCCGAGCCGGAGCAGCTCGCCCTTGCCTGGCAACGTCATGGCCCCGATTCTGTCACCTGGGTGAGGTCACGCGCTCCAGGGCCTGGGGGTCGGGATGACCCCTCCCCGGGTGCCACCGGGGGCGACGGCGGCACTGCGTTCACGGACCAGGCGAGCGAACCCGAAGGCCAGGGGCTGCCAGGTCTTGATCAGCTCCTTCTCGGCGAAGGTGGCCGTCGCGACCACGTCGTCGACGCTGCGTCCGATCTGCTCGAGCTCCTCGACCGACTCCTCGGCCCAGACCGCAACCGCGGCGGCGTCGACCTCGGGGTGGAACTGCACGCCCCACACGGTCGGGGCGAACCGCGCCGCCTGGACCTGTCCGTCGATCGAGCTGGCCAGCTGGACGGTGCCCTCGGGCAGCCGGCCGACGACGTCGCGGTGCCAGTGCATGGCGCGGTCGTCGCCCGCCAGCAGGCGCATCAGCGGGTCGAAGAGCACCTCGGGCTCCCAGGTCACCTGGTGTACGCCCACGGTGAGGCCGAACGGGCTGCGCTCCACGGTGCCACCGAGCGCCATCGCGGCCAGCTGGTGGCCCAGGCAGATCCCGAGCGTCGGGATGCCGGCCTCGGCGGCCTGCGCGATCCGCTCGCGGGTGACCTGGAGCCAGGGGTGCTCGTCGTCGGAGTCGGCGTCCATCGAGCCACCCATCACGAGCAACCCCGAGTAGGAGGCGTCCAGCGACGAGAGCGGCGGGATCGGCTCGGCGTACGCCCGACAGACGTCGACACACATGCCCGCCTCAGCCAGCCAATGACCGAACAACGCCGGCGGCACTGTCTCCTCGTGCTGGATCACAAGCACTCGGGGAAGACTCAACGACATCACTCCCACTCTCCCGTTCGATCCAGTGTGGCAGCACCGGATCGGAAGTGTGGAATCGGGCTTGAGTTTCCTTGACAACCAGTTTGCGGACTCAGATGACCGGCAGCATCCGGGAGCGCTCGTAGGCGGTCACCTGCTCGCGGTAGGCGGCCCACTCGGCGCGCTTGTTGCGCAGGAAGAAGTCGAAGACGTGCTCGCCCAGGGTCTCGGCGAGGAGCTCGGAGTCCTCGGCCATCCCGATCGCCTCGTCGAGGTTCTCCGGCAGCGGGTCGATGCCGAGACTCTTGCGCTCGCGCTCGGTCAGCGCCCACACGTCGTCCTCGGCCTCGCGCGGCAGCTCGTAGCCCTCCTCGATGCCCTTCATGCCCGCCGCCAGGATCACGGCGAAGGCCAGGTAGGGGTTGCAGGCGGCGTCGAGGCTCCTGACCTCGATGCGGGTCGACTGGCCCTTGAGCGGCTTGTACATCGGCACCCGGACCAGCGCCGAGCGGTTGTTGTGGCCCCAGGCGACGTGAGCCGGCGCCTCTCCCCCGCCGATCAGGCGCTTGTAGGAGTTGACCCACTGGTTGGTCACCGCGGTGATCTCGCCGGCGTGGCGGAGCACGCCGCCGATGAAGCTGCGACCGGTCTTGGAGAGCTGGTATTCGGCGCCCGGCTCGTAGAACGCGTTGGCGTCGCCCTCGAACAGGCTCAGGTGGGTGTGCATGCCCGAGCCCGGGTGGTCGGTGAACGGCTTGGGCATGAAGCTGGCCCAGATGCCCTGGCTCAGCGCCACCTCGCGGATGACCGTACGGAAGGTCATGATGTTGTCGGCGGTGCTCAGCGCGTCGGCGTAGCGCAGGTCGATCTCGTTCTGGCCCGGTCCGCCCTCGTGGTGGCTGTATTCGACGCTGATGCCCATGGCCTCGAGCATCGTGATCGCCTCACGCCGGAAGTCGGCGCCCATCGACTGCGCGGTGTGGTCGAAGTAGCCGCTGGAGTCGACCGGGGTCGGCTCGCTGCCGTCGCGCGGGTTGTCCTTGAAGAGGTAGAACTCGATCTCGGGGTGCGTGTAGAAGGTGAAGCCCTTCTCCGCGGCGTTGGACAGGGTGCGCTTGAGCACGTAGCGGGGGTCGGCGTAGGACGGCGAGCCGTCGGGCATCACGATGTCGCAGAACATCCGGCCCGTGGCCGGGCCGTCCTGGCGCCACGGCAGGATCTGGAAGGTGCTCGGATCCGGCAGGGCCAGCATGTCGGCCTCGGTCACCCGCGCGAACCCCTCGATCGCGCTGCCGTCGAAGCCGATGCCCTCCGCAAAGGCGCTCTCGAGCTCGGCCGGCGCCACCGCGACCGACTTCAGATAGCCGAGCACGTCGGTGAACCACAGCCGCACGAAACGTACGTCCCGCTCTTCGAGTGCCCGGAGCACGAAGTCCTGTTGCTTGCCCATGCGTGAACACTAACGGTCCGACGTTACAGGCGGGATCTCCGCGCCACGGTCAGCGGCCGGGACCTCTGAAGATCGAGATCACCAGCGCCACCCCGAACCCAGCCAGGGCGGCTCCGAGGATCGACCAGGCGGCGCTCGTGCCGCCTCCGCCGAGATAGCCCATGCCGGTCAGCGCCAGCGCTCCGCCGGCCAGGAGAAGCACGGCGGCCACCAGGAGCCCAAGAGCCTTACCCACAGTCATGACACCGCAATCTAGGTGATGACCAGGGCGAGGGTCACCAGCGCGGTCATCCAGGAGACGAAGCTGCCGACCAGGAAGTATTCGGTCACGTCGTTGATGCTCGGCCCCTCGTGCTCGCCGCGGAACGACTGCAGCTCCGGCCAGCGGATCAGGCCCTTGGCCGCGACCACCAGGCCGGCGGCGGCCAGGTTGCCGGTGAGACCGAGCCCGAAGATCGTCAGCCGCTCGAGCGGGCCCAGGAGCCGGCCGCCCTTGAGGTTGTTGCCGTCGACGCCGTCGAGCGGGTTGGCCACCTTGGCGACGTCGAGGACGAGCTGCACCACGACGTTGCCGGTCGAGACCTGGACCAGCAGGCCACCGAAGACGAGCAGCACAGCCTCGGGGCGCGCCGCCTCGACCCAGACCCAGGGCGCGTGCTCGGCCCACGCGGCGACCGGTCCGCCGACCTCGCCGGCCACCGGGGCGAGCAGGATCCCGACGAAGATCGCCCCGCCGAGCAGCGCCAGCGGGATCCCCGGACGGGGGTTCTTGTCCACGCCCTGGGGCGGATGGGCCAGGAACCCCCACAGCACGGCGAGCCCGGCGATCACGATCACGGCCGCCAGGTCACCTCCGAAGAGGGCCGAAAGCAGGCCGAAGGCGATCACCGCGGCAGCCCCGATCGCCTCGGGGACCCAGCGGATCCGCTTGAACGGGTCGATGATCGAGTGGGCGAAGTCGACCGTCCCGACCCCGATCAGCAGCAGCGCTATCCAGCTCATGCCGCGCTCACCGGACCTTCCCCAGCAGCTCGTCGGCGCGCACGATCACGGCGATGCCGTCGCGGCGGACACGCTGGGAGACCGCGGAGGGGGTGATGTCGAGCTCGGCGGCGATGGCCTTCTGAGGCATGGCGGAGAGCATGCCAGAAAGCACCGACACCGAGGACCGGTCCAGGCGAGAAAAGAGCTCGTCGCGCGAGACCAGAGCGGCGTTGACCGCGGCCGGGTCCGGCCCGCCCGCGTCCTCCGCCGGCTGATACCAGGTCCGTACGCTGCGGGAGGCCGCCTTGTTCTCGGCGTTCTCCGCTGTCTCGATCGCCGCCCGTGCGGCCCACCACCCCGGTCCGTCCTCGACCCGGGGGTCGTCGCTGAGCACCCGGGTCGCGCCCCAGCTGATGCCGTGGCGTACGCCGACCACGGGGTCGAGCGCGATCCGCAGCCGGAACGTGGCCTGGATGGCGGCCCCGACGGTCTCGAAGGCTCCCTGGTACTCGTCGCCGACCGTGATCCGCAGCGGGGTGACCGGCTGCCAGGTCTCGTTGATCTCCGCGACGGCCTCGGCAAACGCCGCGTGGACCTGCGCACGGTCAGTCTTGGTGCGCGAGCCCACGAGGTCGCCGATCACGGTTGCCACAGAAGCCATGTGAAGATCATACCTTCATTCTGGCGAGATGAAGGCATTTGCTTTATTCGCTTCGGCTGAAGCCATCTCCTTCAACGCGAGGCCGCAGGCACGATCCCTACTCCACGGGAACCCTGGCCTCGATCTCGGCGAGCCAGGCGGCCGGGGAGGCGTCCGAGGGCATCCGCCAGTCACCGCGGGGCGACATCGTGCCGCCGTTGGAGACCTTGGGACCGTTGGGCAGCGCCGAGCGCTTGAACTGGTTGGCGAAGAAGCGCTTCACGAAGACCTCGAGCCACGCCCGGATCTCCTTCATCTCGTACGCCGTCCGCTTCCCCTCCGGGAACCCCGGGGGCCACTCGCCGGCCTCGACGTCGTGCCAGGCGTTCCACGCCAGGAAGGCGATCTTCGAGGGGGTGAAGCCGTTGCGCACGGTGTGGAAGAGGGTGAAGTCCTGCAGGGCGTACGGCCCGATCTTCTGCTCCGTCGACTGCAGCACCTCCCCCGGCACGAGCTCGGGCGAGATCTCCTGGTCGAGGATCTCCTGGAGCACCTCGTCGGCGGCTCCGTCGAACTGCTCGGTGGTGATCACCCAGCGGATCAGGTGCTGGATCAGGGTCTTCGGGACGCCCGCGTTGACGTTGTAGTGCGACATCTGGTCGCCGACGCCGTAGGTCGCCCAGCCGAGCGCGAGCTCGGAGAGGTCGCCGGTGCCGAGGACGATGCCGCCGCGCTGGTTGGCGATGCGGAAGAGGAAGTCCGTACGCAGCCCCGCCTGGACGTTCTCGAAGGTGACGTCGTAGACCGGCTCGCCGTCGCCGGCCGGATGGCCGATCTCCTTGAGCATCTGGGTGGCCGTCGGGCGGATATCGAGCGTCTCGTAGGTCGTCCCGAGCGCCTCCATCAGCTTGATCGCGTTGGACTTGGTGTCGTCCGAGGTCGCGAAGCCGGGCATCGTGAACGCCAGGATGTCGCTCGCCGGCCGGCCGAGCCGCTCCATCGCCTTGGCGGCGACGATCAGCGCATGGGTGGAGTCGAGCCCGCCGGAGACGCCGATGACGATCTTCGTGTCCGGGCCGATCGACTGGAGCCGCTTCTCGAGCCCGGAGACCTGGATGTTGTAGGCCTCGTAGCACTCCAGCGCGAGCTTCTCCGGGTCGTCGGGGACGAACGGGAACCGGTCGACCTTGCGCCTCAGACCGTCACCGGTCAGCGGCGGGCTCAGCTCGAACTCGATCTCGGAGTGGAAGGTGCCCTCGGCGCGGCGGTTGTCGTCGAAGGTGCCCTGCCGGATCCGCTCGGCGCGGATCCGCTCCAGGTCGACGTCGACCACGGTGCGCCGAGGCCCGTCCGGGAACCGCTCGGTCTCCCCCAGCAGGTCGCCGAGCTCGTACGCCATCGTCTGCCCGTCCCAGGACAGGTCGGTCGTCGACTCGCCCTGGCCGGCGGCGGTGTAGACGTACGCCGCCATGCACCGCGCGCTCGCCGACTGCACCAGGAGCCGGCGCGCGTCGGAGCGGCCGACGGTGATCGGGCTGGCGGAGAGGTTGAGCAGCACGGTCGCGCCGGCCAGCGCCGCCTTGGCGCTCGGCGGCACCGGGACCCACATGTCCTCGCAGACCTCGACGTGGAAGACGAGATCCTTGACGTCGGTGCACCGGAAGAGCAGCTCGTTGCTGAGCGGCACCTCCTCGCCGCCGAGCATGATGGTGCCGTCGGCGCCGTCGCCCGTGCCGTACCACCGCTTCTCGTAGAACTCGCGGTAGGTCGGCAGGTAGGTCTTGGGCACCACGCCGAGCACCTCGCCGCCGTGGATCACGACCGCCGTGTTGAGCACCCGGTCGCCGTGGCGCAGCGGGGCGCCGACGACGATCACCGACAGCAGCTCCTCGGAGGCCACCACGATCGCGCTGATCGCGGCGTGCACGGCATCGAGCAGCGTCCGCTGCAGGACGAGGTCGTCGATGGAGTAGCCGCTCAGGCACAGCTCGGGGAAGACCGCCACCGCGACCCCCTCGTCGGAGCACTCGCGGGCCTGCGCGATCACCTCGCGCGCGTTGGCGGCCGGGTCGGCGACGGAGATCGGGATGGTGCACGCCGCGACCCGCGCGAAACCATGGGAGTAGGCGGAGTAGAAGTCCACACCCGGAGTCTAGGCGCTACCCCAGCCACCCGATGCCCGCCCGACCGCGTACGACCTCAGGACAGGTCGCGGATGCGGATGTTCCGGTAGGAGACCACGTCCGGGGCGCTGCCGTGCGCCTGGGCCCCGACGTGACCGGTCAGCCCGCGGCTGCTGGAGTCGGGGTCGTTCGGCCGACCGGGGAACGGCAGCCCGGGCAGGTTCTCGAACTCGTTGATCACGACGCCGTTGCGGATCACGGTGTAGTGCTGCCCGACGACACGGATCTCGAGGTCGTTCCAGGTGCCCTTCGGGGTCGGTCGCGCCTGCGCCAGGGTGAGGTCGGCGAAGCCGTAGATCGACCCGGTCTTGCGGGGGTCGTTGCCGCCACCCTCCGGCGAGTCGTTGACCTGGATCTCGTGGCCACAGTTGACCGCGATCCAGGAGAGGTTCCCGGTCTCGCTGCCGTTGAACGTGGTCGGGCACCCCTCGACCGGACCCCACAGCTCGGGGAAGCGCACCTGGACGCCGCTGTTCCCGCGGGCCGTCCCGGGTGCGTCGTCGCGGAACTGCAGCCGCAACGAGAAGTCGCCGTACTCCTGTGCCGGGTACCACAGGGTTCCGAACCCGCCACCCGCGCCGGCACGGCTGCGGATGGTGCCGTCGGGCACCAGGTCGAACCCGCCGTCGCCGGCGTAGGCCCAGTCGTCGAAGGAGTCGGCCGAGCCGTCGAAGAGCCAGTCGTACCCCTCGACCTTCCCCACCTGCGAGCGGGCGGCAGCGGACTGCAGCCGGCTGGCCTCGGCACGCGTCACCTCACCGGCGACGACCAGATCGGCGGTGACACTGCGGACGTGCATCACGAAGGCCCCGTGAGTCGGCCACGTCCGCTCGTCGTCGATGACGTCGTTGATGGTGCAGCCGGAGCGCAGCGTGCTGTTGGCGACGCCGCTGTCGAGATCGAGGAAGACCACGCTCGAGCGGGCATCGGGCGCCGGGCAGGTTGCGGTCGTCGTGGGCGTCTCAGCAGGAGCGGCGGAGGCGGCTCCGACCGCACCGCCCAGGCACAGAGCGGTGATCCCGAGGACGGCCGACCCGACGGCGAGCCGGGTCCGATTGCGGCGTGAGGGGAGGAAGTGGGACATCGAGACTCCGAACGTCAGGACGCCGAACGAGATGTGATGCGCGTCACGCTGGATGCTAGTGTCGGCGGCCGCCCACTTTCAACCACTTCCGCGCGACTTTCGCAAATAACCTTCGAAAGAAGAATCAGCCTGCCGCGCGCTCCATCACGATCTCCTCGGGACCGCCGTCGATGGGACTCGGCACCTTCTCGGTCTCGACGAACCCGAGGCGCTCGTAGACGCCGTGGGCGCGGTCGTTGCCGACGAGGTGGGTGAGGCGTACGGGCAGGTCGCCGGCGCGGGCGATCACCTCGCTCAGCAGCGCGCTGCCGGCGCCGGAGCCCTGGGAGTCAGGCAGGACGTACAGCTTCCAGAGCATCAGGTGGTCCTCGAAGACCGAGTAGGAGGCCATCGCCACGACCTGGTCGTCCACCTCGGCGACGAGGACGGTGCCGGCCCTGATCCCGGGGAGCACTGCGTCCGGGGCCCACCACTTGGCGATGCCCTCCTCGACGTACGCCTCGCCGGTGATCGGCGGGTACGTCACCCGCCAGGTCGTCACGCCGACGTGGATCACCGCGTCGAGGTCCTCCGCCGTCGCCTCTCGCACCCGCATGGACGCGACGATAACCAGGAGCGCCGGGGCTGTCGTTCGGTTTAGCGTCGGAACGTGCTGATTCGACGTGAACGTCCCGAGGACGTGGCTGCCATCCGTGCGGTCACCGCCGCCGCCTTCTCCGGTGTGGAGCATTCCGCGCCGCCGATCGAGCCCGACGGTGCGCCCGGCGAGGCGACGCTGGTCGGATGGCTGCGCGAGGACCCGGGCTGGATCCCGGAGCTCTCGCTGGTCGCCGAGGCCGACGGCGAGATCGTCGGCCACGCCGTGGCAACCCGTGGGACGCTCGCCGGCCGGCCCTCACTCGGCCTCGGCCCGGTCAGCGTCTCCCCCGCCCGCCAACGCGACGGCGTCGGCTCGGCCCTGATGCACGCCATCCTCGGTGCCGCCGACGCGATGGGCGAGCCGGTCGTCGTCCTCCTCGGCTCCCCCGACTACTACGGCCGCTTCGGCTTCGTCCCTGCCTCCTCGCTCGGGATCGAAGCACCCGAGCCCGCCTGGGGCGACTACTTCCAGGCACGGCCGCTGGCTGCGTACGACCCGTCCGTCCGCGGCACCTTCGCCTACGCCGCGCCCTTCGACCGGCTGTGAACGAGCCGCCCGTCGGCATCACAGATGCCAGCGTGCTCGCCCTCGTCCGCGCGCGCTGGGATCGCGCCGTCGACCGCGTCGAGCATCTGCCGGTGGGCTTCGGGGCCTGGCACTGGCGGGCATCGGAGGCGGGCGAAGCACGGCTGTTCGTGACGTACGACGCGCCCAAGCCCGGTCGCCACACCGCGGAGACGTTGGAGAGCGCGTACGCCGGGGCCGCGGCACTCCACGGAGCCGGGCTGGAGTTCGTGGTCCCGCCGGTGCGGGCCTCAGCCGGGCGCTTCACCGTGCCGGCCGGTGACGGTCTGCTGTCAGCCACCCCGTGGGTCGCCGGCGAGCGACCTGCGGTCGCCGACGGCGTACGTCAGCTTCTCGAGCGGCTGCACGCGACGACCCCGCCGGCTCGCATCGCGTCCTGGCGGCCGTTGGTCGGGCCTCTGTTCAGCGAGGCACTTGCTGAACGGGTGTCAGTTCCGTGGGACCAGGGACCGTTCGGAGAGCGGGCGCGACAGGCGCTCCGCGCCGCGCTGCCGGAGATCGTCCACTGGACGGCGACCTACCACCGACTCGGCGCAGCCGAGGACCCCGACACCTGGGTCACGACCCACGGCGAACCCCACGAGCGCAACCAGCTCCTCACTAGGACCGGGATCGTCCTCGTCGACTGGGAGTCGCTGAAGCTGGCTCCCGCAGATCGCGACATACGCGCACCCGGCGGCCTCTTCGACCTGGAATGGCGCCTCGACGAGATCGACCAGTACGCCACCTGGTTCGCCGGACCCCACGGCGACACCGCCGACGACCGGGAGGCGCTCGCGGGCCTCGAGGCCGAGCTCACCCGTTAGTGATCACCGCCACAGCGCGTACGAGGTCTTCTCGACATACGCTGGGAGTAGTCCGTGGACTCCATCAGGGAGCTGCGAGATGACACCAGAAAGGCTCGATGATGAGCACGAACCCCTCTGCTGAGGAGACCGCCCCTTACGGGACCGGAGCTGCTGGGAACACGCCGGCCAAGCCCGTACGCAAGGTGCGCACGCATCATCTTCGCGAGATGAAGCAGCGTGGCGACAAGATCACGATGCTGACCTCCTACGACATGTACACCGCCCAGATCTTCGACGAGGCCGGGGTCGACCTGCTGCTCGTCGGTGACTCGGCCTCCAACAACGTCCTCGGCAACGAGACGTCGCTTCCGGTGACCGTGGACGAGCTGCTGCCGCTGACCCGTGCGGTCTCGCGCAGCGTGAAGCGCGCGATGGTCGTCGGCGACCTGCCCTTCGGCTCCTACCAGGCCTCGCCCGAGCAGGGCTACCTGACCGCGGTGCGTTTCATGAAGGAGGCCGGCGCCCACTGCGTGAAGCTCGAGGGCGGCGCCGAGATGGCCCCGGTGATCAAGAAGCTGACCGAGGGCGGCATCCCGGTCATCGCCCACATCGGCTTCACCCCGCAGTCCGAGCACGTGCTCGGCGGCTACCGCGTCCAGGGCCGCGGCGACACCTCCGACCGGATCATCGACGACGCCAAGGCCGTCCAGGAGGCCGGAGCGTTCGCGGTCGTCATGGAGATGGTCCCCGGTGAGGTCGCCGCGCAGATCTCCAAGGAGCTCGACATCCCCACGATCGGCATCGGCGCCGGCCCCGACTGCGACGGCCAGGTGCTGGTCTGGCAGGACGCCTTCGGCATGCGCAGCGGGAAGATGGCCCGCTTCGTGAAGCAGTACGCCGACGTGAAGTCGGTCCTGTCCGAGGGCGCCGAGGCGTACATCTCGGACGTCAAGGGCTCGACCTTCCCCGGCCCCGAGCACACCTTCTGAGGTTCCACGTTTGAGAAGTGGTCAATTTGGGCCGTCCGCCGGCTCCGTGCCGGGCCCAAATTGACCACTTCTCGGATCTTGCTCCCACAGCGATCCACGCCACAGGGCGTACCAGGCGTCCAGGCGGGTCGGATCGTAGGTCCGGCCGAGCGCCGCGTCGGCCTCTCGCAGGATCATCGCGGCGCGGAAGCGGACGTCCGGCGCCACGTAGCCGTGGCGTACGTAGCCCGCCTCCGCGAGGCGCGAGTCCCGGCGGCGGTCGCGGGCATACTGGCCACGGTCGCGATGCACGGCTCCGTCGTACTCCTGCAGTGTCCTGGTCCCGGTGATCAGCAGGTCGGCCCGCGCCACGAAGCGACCAGCGTCGTCGAACAGCTCGACCTGAGGCTGCACCGGCACCTCGCACGCCTCGTGCAGCATCCGGAGCAACGACTCCCACGGAGACTCCGACCGGCCGTCGGCCAGAGCGAGCGCCTCGCGCAACCGGGGCCCGCCCCTCCGACTTCGCGCCACTTCCTCGAGATCGTCGCGGGTGCAACCCTGCTCATGCAGCACGCCGTCGACGAGCACGACCAGATCCAACAGACCGAGGCGGGTCGCCGCGGCGAGCACGGTCTCGGCGACAGTCGCGATCCGTACGCCGTCGATCCCGTGGCTGTGCGGGGGAAGCCGGTGGCGGGTGGCGTCCACCTGGGGCCGTCGCACCCGCACCCCGCTCGGGATGGAGATCTCGATGGGACGGTCCGGAGCCAGCGGCGGCAGCCAGAGCTCGTACGCTTCCGCCGCGGTCAGCCCGGTGAAGACCGTGCCGTCCGGCAGCTGCTCCGCCCAGGCCCGCATCCGGGCCCAGACCGGAGCCTCCTCACCGACGTCGCGCGCGAGCCGGACCCCGGACCCCAGACCCACCCAGCGGCCGCTGCGCCTGCGCGGCGGCCGGCGTGACACTGACTTCTCCATGCGCCCACGCTGTGACGAAGTCAGGCCCGGCGCCACCGCATTCGGCCCACTCTGTGGAGAACGGCTACACGCGTCGCGCCCTGGCGGCCGCCAGCCCGACGAGGCGGGCGACCACCATGGCGACGTAGAAGACCCCCGCGATCTGCTCGAGCATCACCATCGAACGGGCGTTGGGGAGCACGGGAACGATGTCGGAGAGGCCGACCGAGGTCAGCGTGGTAAACGATAGGTAGAGCAGGTCGAACCACTGCCGGTGGTCGCCGAACGAGCCGGGCCAGATCACCTGGATAGCCGCGTACAGATAGGCGAAGGCCCAGGCGACCACGGTGAACGCGGCACCGGTCGCGAAGAGCTCGTCGCGGGTCACCACGTCGTCGTGGAAGAGGTAGCGGATCATCGCGTAGGAGACGAACAGGTAGAACGGGACGTGGAAGAAGGCCGAGGTCAGCACGACCCAGCCCTCGTTCGGCGCGACGGACTCCCACACCGCGAAGATCGTCGCCGGGCCGCCGAAGATGATGGCCGCCCACGAGAAAGCTGGGGTCATACGTACCGCCGCGACCGCTGCCAGCAGGAGCAGCAGCTGCAGCACACCGAGCGCGGCGCGGCCGGCGGTCGAGCTGTCGAGGAAGGGGTAGGCCAGGATCGCCACCACCTGTCCGAGCAGGAGTACGGCGGAAGGGTGTTCGCGCATCGCCCTGATCACGTTCATCACAACCGCACACCCTAGAGCCCACCCGACCAGTACCGTCGGCACCATGCGCGCTGCCATCGCCCTCGCCTCCGTGATCACTCTCGGGCTCTCGACCGCCGCATGCGCCGGAGACTCCTCTCCCGCCTCCACTCCCCCACCGCTGAACCCGTCGGGCTCGCCGAGCGCCTCCGCGAGCGCCTCCGCATCGGACCCGGCGGCTGTGCTGCCGACGTCCGACCGGGTCCCGGAGCTCGATGTCGAGGTGGTCAACGACGAGCTCGACCATCCCTGGGACGTGGCCGACATCGGCGAGGACCGGTTCCTGGTCACCGAGCGCGACCGGGCGGTCCTGTCGCTGATCGAGGGCGGCGGGCGGCGCGAGATCACGCTCGAGGACAACGACATCTGGGTCTCCGGTGAGACCGGGCTGATGGGCCTCGAGGTCGACCCCGGCTTCGCCGAGAACCGGCGCATCTACACCTGCCAGGGTTGGAACGGCGGGGAGGACGTACGCGTCATCTCCTGGACCCTCGACGCCGGGCTGACCAGGGCGACCCAGGAGCGGACGCTGATCGACGGCTTCCCCACCAGCTCCGGGCGCCATGGTGGCTGCCGGCTGCTGATCAGCGCCGACGGTGCGCTGTGGGTCGGCACCGGCGACGCCGCCAACGAGGAGAACCCGCGCAGCCTCGACTCCCTGGGCGGCAAGACGCTGCGGCTCGACCCGCAGACCGGCAAGCCGTGGCCCGGCAACCCGTGGGCGGGCGACGAAGGGCCGCGACGATTCATCACGAGCTTCGGCCACCGCAACGTGCAGGGTCTGGCAGAGCGAGCAGACCGCACGATCTGGTCGATGGAGCACGGCCCCGACCGCGACGACGAGGTCAACGAGATCACGCTCGGCGGCGACTACGGCTGGAACCCCGGTGCGGGCTACGACGAGTCGGTGCCGATGACCGACCAGGACCTGCCCGGAGAGCAGATCGAGGCGGCCTGGGAGTCCGGCAACCCGACCGTCGCCACCGGCGGCGGCACCTTCATCCCGGTCCAGGAGCGGTGGGGCGCCTACGGCGGGGCGCTGGCGGTCGCCGTGCTCAAGGACCAGGAGCTGCGGATCATCTCCTTCGACGAGTCCGGGAAGCTCACCGACGACCGTTCACCCGAGGTCATGCACGACTACGGGCGGCTGCGTACGGTCTCGCTGGCCGCCGACGGCGACCTGCTGATCACCACCGACAACGGCGGCGAGGACGTGCTGCTCCGGGTGACCCCACGCTGAGGACCACCCGGGGCTGAGGATCACTTGTCCTCGGTGCCCGCGTCGCCCTCCCAGGCCTTGTCTTCCTTCTCCCAGCGCTCGTTGTTCTCCTGAACGTGCTCCAGCGCACGGGAGGCCTCGGCGTGGGAGGCGTAGGGACCGAGACGGTCCTTGGCCTTGCAGCCCTGGTACGGCTCGACGGTCTTGTGCTTGAGGCAGTAGTAGTACTCGCCCGCGTGCTCGTCGCTCATGCCACAAACCTACCGTTGTGCGAGATGTTCGCGTGGGCAACAGCGCTGTTACACGGATTTCAGTAGGTTGCCCCCATGAGCCAGATGTTCGATGCCTACGAGACTCGAGATCCGGCCTATGACGAGATGTTCGTCGGCAGCGAGCTGCGCCCTCCCTATCAACGGCTGGGCGACTCGCTGCGGCGGCTCAGCGCAGCGGAGCTGATCAGCCGGGTCGAGGCGATGCAGGCCAGCTATCTCGACCAGGGCGTCACCTTCGACATCGGCGGAGAGGAGCGGGCCTTCCCGCTCGACATCGTGCCGCGAGTCATCGAGCGGGACACCTGGGCGACGATCGACAAGGGCGTCCAGCAGCGGGTCAAGGCGCTGGAGCTGTTCCTCGCCGACATCTACGACGAGGGCAACGTCTTCGACGACGGCGTGATCCCGCGCGAGGTGATCACCACCTCCAGCCACTACCACCGCGCCGCCGCCGGGGTGCATCCGCCCAACGGCGTACGCATCCAGGTCTCGGGCATCGACCTGGTCCGGGACAACAACGGCGAGTTCCGCGTGCTGGAGGACAACGTGCGCGTCCCGTCGGGTGTCTCGTACGTCATGACCAACCGTCGCGCGATCTCGGCCGCGCTCCCGGAGACGATCGCCGAGCACCGGATCCGGCCGGTGGCGAACTACCCGCAGAAGCTCCTCGCGGCGCTGCGCGCGGCCGCTCCCGCCGGCGTCGCCGACCCCACCGTGGTCGTCCTGACCCCGGGCGTCTACAACGGCGCCTACTTCGAGCACGCGCTGCTGGCCCGCACGATGGGGGTCGAGCTCGTCGAGGGGCGCGACCTGGTCTGCCGCAACGGGCAGGTGCTGATGCGTACGACCAAGGGGCTGGCCCCGGTGCACGTGATCTACCGGCGCATCGACGACGAGTTCCTCGACCCGGTGCACTTCCGGCCCGACTCGATGCTCGGCTGCGTCGGGTTGATCGACGCCGCCCGGATGGGCAACGTGACGCTGGCGAACGCGGTCGGCAACGGGGTCGCCGACGACAAGCTCGTCTACACCTACATGCCCGACATCATTCGCTACTACCTCGGCGAGGACCCGGTGATCCGCAACGTCGACACCTGGCGGATGGGCGATGCGCCCTCACGCGAGGAGGTCCTCGACCGGCTCGACGAGCTCGTGCTCAAGCCCGTCGACGGCTCCGGCGGCAAGGGGATCGTGATCGGACCGGCGGCCTCCGCACGCGAGCTGGACGTGCTGCGTGGCAAGATCCTGGACGACCCCCGCTCCTGGATCGCGCAGCCGGTGGTGCAGCTCTCGACGGTTCCGACCTTCACCGATGGCGATCTCGGGGCGCGGCATGTGGACCTGAGGCCGTTCGCGGTCAATGATGGCGACAAGGTCTGGGTTCTTCCCGGTGGCCTGACTCGGGTGGCGCTCGCAGAGGGCGAGCTGATCGTGAACAGCTCCCGTGGCGGCGGCTCGAAGGACACCTGGGTGCTCGCCGGACCGACGTCCTCTCGGCCACACAGCCGGAGTCAGTCTCAAACGCAGGGGGTTGCGTGATGCTGAGTCGCATCGCCGAGTCGATGTTCTGGATCGGGCGCTATGTGGAACGCGCCGAGGACACCGCGCGCATCCTCGACGTACAGACCCAGCACATTCTCGAGGACGCCGCCACCGACGAGGAGACCGCCTGCCGCTCGTTGCTCGCGGTGATGGGCATCGAGCTCTCCGAGGAGGAGAAGGTCGGGCTGCCGCAGATGCTGGACATGCTCGCGTACGACACCACCGCGCCGACCTCGATGGCCTACGCGCTCGGCGCGGCCAGGGAGTCGGCGCGCGGCGCCCGGGAGACGCTCTCGGTGCCGTTGTGGGAGGCGCTCAACACCACCTACCGGGCGATCCCGGCCGGCCAGTTCAAGCACATGCGGGCCCCGTTCATCTTCGGCTGGGTGCGCGACCGGGTCGCCCAGATCAACGGCACCGCCGACGCCACGATGATGCGCGATGAGTCCTGGCAGTTCCTGATGCTCGGGCGCTACGTCGAGCGCGCCGACATGACCTCGCGCCTGGTCGCGACCACCTCCTTGACGAGCGCGGGCGGCGCGTCGCAGTGGAACTCGACGCTGCGCGCCTGTGGGGCGTACGACGCGTTCCTGCGGGTCAACAAGGGGGTCGAGACCGAGCAGGCGGCTGCCGAGTTCCTGCTGCTGGACCGGATCTTCCCGCGCTCGGTGGTGCACGCGCTGCAGCGGGCCGAGCTGGCCCTGGACACGCTCGAGGGGACGACCCGCCGCGCCGGCTTCACCGACGAGGCCCATCGACTGATCGGCCGGATGCGGGCCTCGCTGGAGTATCGCTCGCTCCACGATCTGCTGGCGGACCTGCCCGCCGAGATGGAGCGGCTCCAGGTCACCTGCGCCGAGGCCACCGAGGCGGTCACCAAGCGCTACTTCGCCGGTGCCGAGGCGCTGGCCTGGCAGCCGGTCTGAGGAGTCTGATCGAGATGAGCATGCAGTTCCGCATCGTGCACACCACGACGTTCGCCTACGACGGACCCGCGGTCGCCTCCTACAACCAGGCGCGGCTGACTCCCCTGACCACGCCCGACCAGATCGTGGTCCACCACCGGATCGACGTCTCACCCAAGCCGTGGACGTATGAGTACAAGGACTACTTCGGCAACGAGGTCACCGCGATCGAGGTGCTCGAGGCGCACCGTCGGCTGAAGGTCTCTGCGACGAGCACCGTCCACGTCGACCGGAAGCCCGGGGCGGCACCGGTGCTCACCTGGGAGGAGGCCGGTCGGCCTGAGGTCGCCGACAGGTACGTCGAGTTCCTGGGCGTGCCCGAGCTGGTGACGCCCGCTGAGCCGCTTGCGGGAGTCGCCAAGTCGATCGCGGCCGACGCCGGTTTCCCGGGCGAGGCCGCGTTGGCGATCGCGCAGGCGATCGCCGACGAATCCCGCGCCACTGGCCACCCGGCCATCGATTCCGCCCACCAACTGCTGGGGGCGCTGCGTACGGTCGGGATCCCGGCGCGCTACGTCTCCGGCTACGTCTACCCCGGCGGCGCGCACTCCTGGGTCGAGTGGTGGGACAACGGCTGGCACGGGGTCGACCCGATGACCGGCAACGAGCCCGGCGACGCGTACGTCGGTGTGGCCACCGGCCGCGACCACACCGACGTCAAGCCGCTGGGCGGGATCTACTCGGGCCCCGAGGAGCCGGCCGTCGAGGTCACCGTCGAGATGACCCGGCTCGCCTAGCCTCGCTCAGAGCGTGCTCTCCGCCGCGAGCCCGTTGATCACCTTCGCCAGCGCGATGTCACGGCTGGTGACGCCCCCGGCGTCGTGGCTGCTGAGCCGGATCTCGACGTACGGGTAGCGCAGGTCGATGTCGGGGTGGTGGTTGGCCTCCTCGGCCTTCGCCCCGATCGCGTTGACCAGCGCGAGACCGGTGATGAAGTCACCGGTCTCCACGCGGGCGACGATGCTGTCGGCCTCGCCGCTGGTGTCGAAGGTCCAGCCGTCGAGCTGCTCCTGGGCGACCTGCTCGGCGGTGAGGGTCGTGGTGTCAGGTTCCATGCCTCCACCCTGCCACCGCCGTGGGCGACGCGCCACGCCGGTCACCCCTCGCGCTGCGCGAGCCGGTTGCGTACGCGGTAGACGGCTGCGTGATGGTCGTAGTCGTCGCTCATCACGGCCGCCAGGCGCAGCGGGCCGAGCGCGTCCTCGAGCCGGTCCTGGCGCTCCAGGACGCGACCCAGCGAGTGCTGGCTCCAGGCGTCGCTGGGGTCGCGCTCGACGAGCCAGCGCAGCTCCGCCTCGGCCCTGGCGAGCTGGGCCCGCAGCATGTACGCCCAGGCCCGCATGCTGCGCAGCCCGAAGTTGTCGGGGTCGTCTGCCAGCGCCGGCTCCAGGATCTCCAGCGCCTCCACCGGGAAGCGCCGCGAGAGCAGGTCGTGGGCCGTCCGGTAGGCCACCTCGTGGGCGCTCTGGCCCGGGAAGACCACAGCCGGGGCCACGTACTCGAACTCTTCGTTCTCCGTCATCACACCCTCCGAACGTGATACCCCCAGATGGTATTCCATCCACACCCGCACCGGAGCACCATGGTGACGGTGAGGAGGTGAACGCGCATGCACGCATCAGTAGGTGACCACCTCGTCGTGGCGGGCCAGCACGTCGGGGACCACGTTCGGGAGGCCGAGATCATCGAGGTCAGCCACCCCGACGGCAGCCCGCCCTACCTCGTACGCTGGAGCGACAGCGACCACGAGTCACTCGTCTTCCCCGGTCCGGATGCCCACATCGAGCCCGCCTCGCACTAGACTTTTGTGCGGACGGGCTGGCCGGGCGATCGCGTCGTTCCCTTGGGGACGTCGAGGAAAGTCCGGGCTCCACAGGACAGGGTGGTGGCTAACGGCCACCCGGGGTGACCCGCGGGACAGTGCCACAGAGAACAGACCGCCGCTACCCTCCAGGTAGCGGTAAGGGTGAAACGGTGGGGTAAGAGCCCACCAGTCCTCGTGGTGACACGAGGAGCTAGGTAAACCCCACCCGGAGCAAGACCAGACAGCGTACGTTTGAGGGCGGTCCGCCCGAGTGCGCGGGTAGGTTGCTAGAGGCCATCGGCAACGATGGTCCGAGATGGATGGTCGCCGACTACAGAACCCGGCTTACAGGCCAGCCCGTCCGCTTTCCTTGCTCTGACCAGGCATTTTCCTTTTCAGGGTGCTCTACTGTCCGGTTACTGTCCGGTCTGGAAGTAAAGCAGGATTGGGATTGGGCACAGACCGGAGCGTCGGACCATCTCCGAGCGCCGCTTGGAGAACGGCCCGGACGGTCTCGTCCTCGTCGCCGATCAGGTGGCCGTAGGTGTCCCAGGTCTCGGCGGCGTTCTTGTGGCCGAGGAGCGCCTGGAGGGCCTTGATCGAGGTGCCGGCTCGGATGTGCATCGAGGCGAAGTAGTGCCGCAGGTCGTGGGGCGTGGCGTCGGTCTTGACCTTCTTCGTCGCGGTGTTCCACGCCATCCAGAGGGTGCTCTTGCCGATCGGGTTGCCCGAGGAGTTGGTGAAGATCAGGCCGCTCTTGTGGACGCCATAGGTTTTCTCCTGGTCCTCGATAGCCTCGAGAACGACATCGGGCACAGCCATGGTCCGCACGCTCGACGGGGTCTTCGGCGGTTTCCAGGTCGGCTCGGTCGTTCGCAGCTGGCGGTCGACGCGGATGGTGTTGAAGTCCTTCGAGACCCTGTCCACCGTCAGCCCGAGGATCTCGCCGCGGCGCATCCCGGTGCCGGCCAGGACGGTGACCAGGTTCTTGTAGCGCGGGTAGATCGTCTCGGTCAGTTCCTTGACGATATCTGTCGTGATCGGCACCAGCGCCGACTTGGGATCCAGGCGTGGCAGGCGGGTGCCCTCGCATGGAGACCCGGCCAAGACACGCTCCTTCGCGGCAGCCTTCATGACGATGGCGAGCACTCCGTAGCGCAGGTGCACGGTGGTCGGTGCCGCGGTGGCCGACCACTTGGCGACCAGCTCCTGGATGTCGGCCTGTCGGATCGAGTCGATCCGCCAGTCGCCGATCTTCGGATAGATGTGGGCGTTGAGGGCGATCTCGAAGGTCGTCCTGGTCGTCTCGGCATGGACCTGTCGGGCACGCCAGGCTTCGGCGTACGTCTTGAAGGACTGTTTGCCGAGCTCGGGGTTGACCCAGTCACCCCGGACCAGGCCAGCGGTCTGCTCGTCAATCCAGTCCTGGCCCTCGGTCTTTCGGTCGAAGTGTCTGACGTGCTCCTCACCGGCGCGGTCGACGTAGACCGCGCGCCAGCGGACCGTGGTCTTGGCCTCGCCGTCCTTGGTCGTCCACCGGGCGGTGTGCTTGCGGATCGTGGCCATTGCTCACCCGCTCTCCTCGTGATGTGCATTCTCATCCATGTCCCTCAGGGTAGGCGTCGTCCCGAACAGTCGTTCGAGGTGACGCCTACCCGCCGGTGGTCACCGGATCAGCGGCGTCGCCGCTTGGCGCTGCTCCCGCATGAAGGTGCGCAGGTCGCCGACGGTGGTGACCAGCCTGCGCCCGATCTTGAAGAACCTCGGCCCGGTCCGACGCTGGCGCCACCAGCGCAGGGTGTTCTCGGACGTACGCAGGATCTCGGCGGCCTCGGTGAAGGTGAGGATCTCTTCGGCGTCCCGCTCGGAGAACGGGGTCTGAGTCACGGTCATCGTTCATCTCCTGTCATCGATGACCGCTGCCCGGATGGCAGCGGCTCTCGTGTGCAGGAGGTAGGTGCGCAGGGGTCCCCGGCGGACCCCCGTTTTAGATCTGATCGGGTGTGTACATCTGATCAGATATGCTGGCTCGATCGAGGGAACCAGACTTCTTCAGGCGGCCCGACGGGTTGCCGGCCTCTCCCAGGCCGAGCTCGCCGAGCGGGCTGGCACGTCCCAGGCCACGCTGTCGGCGTACGAACGTGGCGCGAAGTCTCCGGCCCTCAAAGTCGCCGAGCGAATCCTTCACGCCACCGGCCTCGAGCTCTCGGTCCGGACCCACGTCGATTTCGAAGAACGCACCTCGCCCGGCATCGAACCGTTCTGGGTCCCGAACATGCTGTGGAACGTCGGGCCGCCCACCTGCTTCGTCATCCTCCGCGTGCCCGACATGGTCAACCACACCAGCCAGACCGACTGGGACCTGAGCGACCGCGCCGACCGTGCCCGGGCGTACGAGATCCTGATCCGCTGGGGACTCCCCCAATCGATGCTCCGCTGGCTCGACGGCGCCCTGCTCGTCGACCTCTGGGACGAGCTCGACCTGCCCGAGGAGATCCGGACGTGCTGGACCCCGGCGATCACGCACGCCACCCCAGCCAAGACCGTCGATATCTTCGACTTCGGCTTCGCACGCGTTCTCGACCCGGACGGCACCCGGAGCGCCCAGATCCGCGGCTACGAGCCGCTGCCTCCACCGCCACCCGAGCCACCGCCGCGTCGCCAACGTCGGGTCGATCCCGTCAACGGGCATCCCTGGGGATAGGCATCATGCACCGTGCCCGTTCGGTGTTCGGTATTGATCGAACACCGAACACCATGGCACCATCGAATCATGGACACCGAAGCGCTCGTGCTCGACGCCTTCGCCGAGATCGGCGTGGAGGCGCGCGTCCCCGCAGGTATCTCCACAGTCGATCTTGTCGTCGGTCCCGCCGACTCGCCGACACGGATCCACATCAAGAGGCGCGTCCTGGTCGACGAGAACGCCGCCGCACGATTGATCGCCGAGAAGCAAGAGTCCCAGACGACGCTTCTCGTGGTTGCCGACAGAGTCACCGACGGTGCCCGAAGGATGCTGGCCGCTTCCGGCGCCGGCTATCTCGACCTGCGCGGCCATCTCTCCCTGCGAGCGCCCGGAATCGTGATCGACACCCGCATCCAGCCGCTCAAGGAGCCCACCGAGCGCTCTGATGCGCTGGCCGGATCTGCGGGGCTCGAGACAGCCACAGCTCTGCTGATGGAGCCGAAACGGCCGGTCGCGGTCCGTGAGTTGGCCCGTTCACTCGATCGCTCCCCCAGCACGGTCTCCAGCGTCCTGGCCGCACTGCGCAGCGAGCACCTTGTCGACGCAAAGAACACAGTCAACGGTTCCGACCTGTTCTGGCGCGTTGCCGAACGGTGGCCCGCGCAACGTACCCAGCTTGCAGCACTCCCCGATACGGATGACCCCGCGACGGTGCGAGCTCTGCGGATTGGTCTCGACGCCGCCCGGGATGCGCCGGGATGGGCCCTGACGGACTCCGCCGCGGCTGCCGCATACGGAGCTCCGATCGGGTTCCGGAAAGGCCAGGTGATGGACTTCTTCGTGCCTGACCAGGCAGTCCTTCGCCGCGCAACGACCCTGCTCAACGCTGCGCAGTCGACGTCGCAGGTTCGCGCTACTGTGCGCGTCGCTCCGGTGCCTCGTGCTGTGATGCCACGGGTCTCGCCGGCCTCCGAGCTGTTCGGCTGGCCGCTGGCGCACCCGCTGTTCGTCGCCCTAGACCTTGCCCAGGACGCCGGCCGTGGACGCGAGATCCTGGAGAGCTGGACACCGGAGGAGGAGTGGACCCGTGTCTGGTAGCCGCGTCACCTTCGTAGGCGACGCGATGACGGCCGTCGTCCAGGGCGTCACCGAGGTCCATACGCTGCTCGGCCAGCCTCCCGTGATCGTAGGTGGCCTCGCGGTGCTCTCCCGCCTGTCCAACCCATATCGGGCAACCGTCGACCTCGACGTGGTCGACCGCCTGCTCGGCGAGGTTCCTCAGCTCGAGGTGCTCCGTGCAGCGGCGGGAGCGGAATCCGTTGAGCCGGCCGCCGTGCTGCTCCCGACGCCGTACGGATCGGTCAAGGTCGACGTCCTCGAAGTCCGCCAGGTCGAGATCGACCAACCCAGCGACGACCCCGGCGATCGCCTGCACGCCTCGGCCCACGCATGGGCGAACGACTCCGCCACTGCCCTGACCATCGAGGTCGTACGGCCCGACGGTCAGGGCATCGAGGTCACCACTCCGGTCGCCGAGCCAGGTCCCCTGGTCGCGATGAAACTCCAGGCCGTCATGAATCGCTCCGTCGGGAAACAGGGCACCGACCTGCTCGACATCGTCCGACTCACCTTTGACGAACCCACCCGCAACGCCGCGCTCCAGCAGATCGCTGGCGTCGCGGACAGCGTCGCTCGCGACATCCACCTCCACGTCGACCTCTGGTTCGACCGAAACCGTCAACAGGCACTTCGCTGGATCCACGCAGCAGGAGGGCGCGACATCACCATCGACGACCTCGACCTGGTCGCCGAACTTCTCGGTTCCGCCGCGCAGCGGCCTGATTGACTGCTACATCCCGATCCCTGGACCTTGCGACGGACCTGACGAAGGTCGATCAAGTCCAAGCATGTACGCCGGGCGCCGAGGCTCAAGGGCAGAAGCAGCGCCCCTGCGCGACACTCGCCGCGTCGCGAGGGAGCCGTAGCGGTCCAGGTCTTCGGCCGCGCGTTGTGCAGCGTGGGCTGGACCGAGATCGGCACGGTCTCGACTAAAGAATTGGACCCATTGGTGTCGAGCATCGTCGACGGAGTCGGCGACCAAGTGAGCGATGTTGTGGTCGCGTCCCCGGGACATACCGACGTACGCCGAGGATGCGCTGGTGTGGGTGCCGACCGCGACGTGGGCGACCGCGACGGTCTCGCCCTGGACGCCGTATGTCGTGGTCGCGTAAGCGAGCTCAAGATGCTCCTGTGCATAGGCCCAGGACAGGCGGCGGCGGCCAGACTGGCCTTCGATGACGATGCCCTCGCGGCGTACGTCCTGGACGGTCCAGGTCTCACGGTTGGCTACGTCGGCATCAGGGTCGTTGCGACGGGTCGCGACCTGGTCTCCGACCGTGATCCGCTCCCCCGCTCTGGTCGCGAAGACCTTGGTCTGCCCCTGAGGTGTTGCGCGTTCTCGATGAGCGAGGCCGTTGATCCGCGCGACCTGCTCACGGGTGTCCGCGACCACCGCGACCCGGTCATCGCTGTTGATCGCGATCTGAGCCAGCGCCGAGATCTGCTCGACCTCGGAGGAATGAACGACGATCTCCTCACGAGCGAGCAGCCGGTCGAAGACCGCCTCGGGATTCTTCCCGGCCCGCATGTCGAGGCTGAGCTGGGCATAGTCCGGATCGGCGAACCGGCGCACCCCGTCCAGATCGACGTGATGCTCGGCAGCGTAGCGACAGGCCAGATCGAGTACGCCACCCCGACCGACAGCAGGCAGCTGGTGCCGGTCGCCGATCAGCGCCAGCCGAACACCGGTGGCGTCGGCGATCTGCACCAACGCGACCGCACTGTCCTGGTCCAACATGCCCGCCTCATCGACCACCAACAGATCCCCCGGCTGCAGCCCGGCCCCCGGGCGCGGCGAGACCTCGGCGTGCCGCCAGTGGCCCTGGTCGTCCCATCGGAACCCGTACTCCCGCAGCAGCGCGGCGACCGAATGCGTGCGGACGCCGATATGGCTGGCGGCGACCTTCGCGCCCTTCAGCGTCGGTGAGACGACCATCATCCGCCGCCGCTGGGCCTGGTGAAGGGAGCACGCAGCGGCCAGCGCGGCAGTCTTACCAGTACCTGCTGCACCCTCGACCACTACCAGCGGCTCCTCGCCCACCAGGTGCGCCACCGCCGCGGCCTGGTCCGGCCCGAGCCCGGCCGTCCATGCCTGGATGCGTCGCAGATCCATCGGCCGCCCACGCTCGTCGGCACGTCCTCCGAACCGACGGACGAGGTGTCGCTCGACCGCAAGCACTCGCGGCGAGGTCAGCGCACGTACGTCAACCGGCACCGCTTCACCCTCCGCCAGGGGCACCGACGACGCGATGATCCGCGCTGTCAGATCTTCCGCGACCTCACTCCGAACACCAGCAGCCACCACGATGCCGCTCTCCGCGATCAGCTGTTCGGCCTCACCGCGGGCGTCAGCCCTGCTCCACGCCGACCGGTGCCCACCCAGCCGGCACAGCGCCTCCGCGGCCAGCCCGTCACGGTCGAGCATCCCGGGCCACGGCGTCAGCAGCTCGACGCCGCGTCGGGGCACCCTGAATCCAAGGGCGGCCAGCTCGTCGCGCCAGTACTCTTCCAACGCCGCACCGGAGGTGGGCACCAGCTTGTCCGGCCGCTCATCCGCCCATGCCCGACGATCCCACGCCTGCCGCAGCCGCGGACCCGGCTCCTCCCCCGGATGCTCACCCCGCCACCGGGTCTCGTACCGATCGATGTTGTGCCCAATCTGCTTCGACCGCGCCGAGAACGCCTCGCCGTGCGCCGCCAGCTCGACGATCTCCCCGGAGACCGGATCGACGTGATAGCCGTGCGCAGCGAGTGCAGACCGGAACCCCGGGTCGGTCATCACCGCCGCATGCCCGATCCCGTTGATCGCCGCGATGCTCTCCCGGAACCCGACCGTGTGCAGTCCCCGCCACTTCCCCGCCGCCCACACGCGAGCGTTGACCTGGAGATGCAGGTGCCAGTGCGGATCCCCTGCCCGTGACGTACGATGCGCCACCACCGCCGCCTCCAGCTCCTCTACCGGCACCTGCACCTGCCGCCCCATCGGACCGACCCGCGTCGTCGCGTGCTCCCCCACCCACGACAGGATCTGTTCCGCCGCGCGCCACTGAGCCGTGTCGTACGCCACTGACACATCGGGATGCAGCGCCGCGGCCAGCGACCACGACTTCGGCCCGTTCACCGTGACCTCGACGAACTTCACGCCCTCCTTACGCAGCCGCCCCTTCGCCTCTCCAGTCTTGATGTCGAAACCACCGACCCACCGCTCGTACGTCTCCGCATCCATCGCCGGCGCCCGCTCGACCCGACGACCAGAAACCACATAGCGGTCGGCCACCCCCGAGCCCTCGCCCAAGTAGTAGTCGTCAGCCTCGAAGCTGTCCGCCTCCACATAGCGCCGCGCATCGACCGCACGCCCGGTGTAGAACTTCACCCCACCATGCACGCCCGATCAGTCCCTCCGTCAACAACCGTCGACAACCACATAAACGCAGGTCAGCAGGCGGCTTTCCCACTGACTTTGATAGCATGCGTGCCGATGACTTTCGGGTTGTTAGACGTCACTCGGCGTGAGTGATACCCAGGCCGCTACGAACCGTTGGCAACCGTCATCGGTTTCGGGTCGCCTGGACCAACCCGAGGTGCGGGCGCTTGCAAAGGGGCATCTGACTCCTTGGGCAGCGGAGCGACTCGACAACCTCGGCGACCGGCTCCCACCTGAGAGGCAGCGATGCCGTCGAACCATCCGTCCGGCACACATGGCTGAGCACCCAAGGCGTAAGTGCCCATTCGAGACCGCGACCGAAAGTAGCGCGCCTGCAGCCTCAGGAGTCACTCTGCGGGTCGCCAGCTTGCGCGTAGAGACGCGAGTAGGCCTTCCGCAGGACGTTCTTCTGGATCTTCCCCGTCGAGGTCTTCGGCAGCTCGTCGGCGACCACGATCGACTTCGGGATCTTGTACGCGTCGAGGTGACCGCGGAGTTGCTGGAGCAAAACGTCCGGGTCGACGTGCGTGCCCGGCGCCGGCACCACCAACGCGGTGATCGCCTCTGTCCAGTGCTCGTGCGGGAGGCCGACCACGACGGCTTCGGCGACATTCATGTCGGCGGCGTAGAGCGCCTTCTCCACCTCGATCGAGGCGACGTTCTCACCACCGGTCTTGATGACATCCTTGCGGCGGTCGGTGAACCAGAGGACGCCGTCGGCGCCGAAGTGGCCGACGTCCCCGGAATGGAACCAGCCGTGTGCGAAGGCCTCGTCGGTGGCCTCCGGGTTGTCGAGGTAGCCGGTGAGCGTGTGTGGGCCGCGGTAGACGATCTCGCCGTCCTCGTCGGCGGGCAGCAGCCGGCCGTCCTCGGCCATGACGGCGACCTGGACGTTGGCGACCGGCGTACCGACCGCGCCGGCGTGGCTGAGCTGGTGCTCGGGACGGAACAGCGTCGCGGTGGGGCTCATCTCCGTCTGCCCGAAGAGCAGATAGAAGTCGCAGTCGAAGACGTCCAGGCAGCGACGTAGCTGTGCCTCCGGCATCGTCGCCATGGCGTAGAGGGCCCGACGCAGGCTGGACAGGTCCCGGCGGTCGATGTCGGGGTGGTCGAGCATCTGCCGGTACATCATCGGGAGAGCGAAGATCTGCGTGATCTTCTCGGCCTCGATGAGGTCCAGGAGCCGGCCGGCGTCGAATCCCCGCTCGATGAACAGCAATGCGCCCACCATGACGGCGGCGGTGCAGTGGCAGTTCAGCTGGGCGGTGTGGAACATCGGCATCAGCGACACGAACCGGTCGGTCTCGTCGAACCGTGCCTCCAGAGCCATCGACATCGACTCCAGATAGATCGCCGTGTGGTTGCCGACGACGCCCTTGGGGAACGAGGTCGTCCCGCTGGTGTAGAGGTAGCTCAGCGGATCACGGTCCGCTACGTACGCCTCCGGCTCCGACTCCTCACCCGCTGCCACGAGGTCCCCGAACTCGACGGCCCCGACGAGGGTATGGCCCGGCTGGTCGACCTTGGGGTCCGTTCCCGGCGCGATCACGACGTGGCTCACCGCCGGGTGCTCGGCAACCGCCTCGGCAATGCTCGGGATCAGCTGTCGCTCGATGACGATGCCGCGAGCGCGGCTGTGGCCCAGGACATAGGAGATCTCGTCGGTGCGCCAGCCGAGGTTGATCGGCACACAGACGACGCCGAGCTTCGCGCAGGCGTAGTACGTCACCAGGAACTCGATGCTGTTCCCGGAGGCGAGGGCGAGGGCATCCCCGCGCGCATATCCGGCGGCGACGAGACCGTGGGCGAACCGGTTGACTAGGGCGTTGAGCTCGCGATAGTCGAGGCGCCTTTCGCCGTCGACCAGCGCCAGCCGGTCGGGGTACCGGGCGGCGGCCCGGGTCAGGCTGTCACCGACGTTGACACGCTGGATGAGGTTGCGACCGAGATCTTGTGCTGACGACGCCATCGTCGTACCTCCTGTGCGGGTGGAGACTTCAGTAGCTGCGGGGCAGACCCAGTGAGTGCTGGGCCACGAAGTTGAGGATCATCTCCCGATTGACCGGCGCGATCCGGAGCAGGCGGGCCAGGCCCCACAGCGGGATCAGGCCGTACTCGCTGGCCACACCGTTGCCGCCGTGGCACTGGATCGCGGCATCGAGTGCGGACAGCGCGGCCTCGGCGGCGAGATACTTGGCCATGTTGGACGCTTCGCCGGCGGGCAGCCCCTGGTCGTGCAGCCAGGCCGCCTTGGCGGTGACGAGGGCGGCCGCCTCCACCTCGATCTTGGCCTTCGCCAGCGCGTGGGAGACGCCTTGGTGGGATCCGATGGGCACGTCCCAGACCTGGCGCTGGTTGGCGTAGTCGGCGGCCTGGGCGAGGGCGTAGCGGCCGATGCCGACGAGCAGGGCCGCGCCGGTGACCCGCTCGGGGTTCAGGCCGTGGAAGACCTGCTTGAAGCCGGCGCCCTCGGTGCCGATGAGCCGGTCCGCGGAGACGTGCACGTCGTCGAGGAAGAGGGTGTACTGCCTCTCCGGAAGTGCCACGGCGACCGGGAGCGGTTGGGCGGTCAGGCCCGGGGCGTCGGTGTCCACGACGAAGAGCGAGAGCTCGGCGTCCCCGCGCTCGTCGGTGCCCGTGCGAGCCACCACCAGCACGGCGTCGGCGACATCGATCCCCGAGATGAAGTGCTTCTGGCCGCGCAGCACGTAGCCGTCGCCGTCCTTGACCGCAGCGGTCGAGATCCGGTGGGTGTTGGAGCCGGCGTCGGGCTCGGTGATGGCGAAGACCACACGTCCCGCCCCGGACGCGAGCCTGGGCAGCCACTCCTGGCGCTGCTCAGGCGTGCCGAAGGTGCTGATCACCTCGCCGCTGATCGCACTCGCCACCAGGAGGAGGAGCAGCGGGGATCCCGCGGCCGCCGTCTCCTCGCAGACGATGGCCAGCTCGACGAGTCCACCTCCTCCGCCACCGTACTCCTCGGGGATGTTGACGCCGACGAAGCCGTGCTTGCCCAGGGCCTCCCACAGCTCGAGAGTGAACTCCCGGGCCTCGGCCTTCTGGGTGTAGTAGCCGTTGCCGAACTCGCGGCTGATCGCGCTCACCGCCTCTCGCAGTGCGCGATGCTCCTCGGTGATGGTGAAGTCCATCAGGCCTCCTGGGTGGCGCGAGCGGCGGCCACGAGCCGCCCCTGGGTCTCGACGGGGATCGGGTACGGCGAGGAGAGGGTGAACCGGTCCGCCAGATCGCCGTAGCGCCGGTGGATCTCGGCGCCTGCCTCCTCCGGAGACCCGACGACGGCGAGGGCCGTGAGTACGTCGTCATCGATCAGACCGGTCATGGTGTCCCATTCCCCGCGGACGGAGAGGGCGTGCAGCTCGGCGTGAAGGTCGCCCCAGCCATGCAGATCCAGGACGCTGCTGTAGGCAGGCGTCGAGCCGTAGAAGGCGAGCTGCTTGCGTACGGCCGTGGTGGCCTTCTCGAGCTGGGCGTCGTCGCTCCCGGTCGCCACCAGGCCCGGGTAGATGACGGTGAACTCCGACCGCTTCCGGCCGGACTCCCGCAGGCTCTGCTCCACCAGTGGCACGGTCACCTCGCGCAGATAGCGCTCGGTCGTGAACCCGTGCACGATCAGACCGTCAGCGCGGGTGGCCGCCACCTTCGTCATCGCATGCCCGACGGCCGCGAGCATGATCGGCGGAGGGCCCCAGGGATGACGTGGCGGGGTGAACATGGGGGTCATCAGGGTGTGTCGGTAGAAGCGCCCCTCGAACTGGAGTCGCTCCCCGTCGAGCCAGCTCGCCCAGATCGCACGAAGCGCCCCGATGAACTCCGCCATCCGGGCCGCCGGCTCCGACCACGGCATGCTGAACCGGCGTTCGATGTGTGCCCGCACCTGCGATCCCAGGCCCAGGACGAACCGCCCTCTGCTGAATGCCTGGAGGTCGTAGGCCGCTGCGGCCATCGTCATCGGGGAGCGCGCGAAGGCCACGGCGATGCCGGTGCCGATGGTCAGGCTCTCGTTGTGCTCGGCAGCCAGGAGCAGCGGGAAGAACGGGTCGCGGGCCACCTCGGTGGACCACACACCGGAGTATCCGACCGCTTCCACGTCGCGGACCTGGTCGACGAGCTCGGCGTACGCCGCGCCCTCGGTTCCGTCGACGCTGCCACCGATGTTGGCGTCAATCCGCATGGCCCGCCTCCACGAGCGAGGCCGGAGGACGGAAGCGCTCACCATACGACTCGGCCAGCTCGTCAGCCCGGCGGCCGAAACCGGCGATCCCTCCGTCGTACTGCTCCAGGTAGCGCAGCACGCCACCGGTCCAGGCTGGGAACCCGATGCCGAGCAGTGAGCCGACGTTGGCGTCGGCCTGCTGGGTGATGACGCCGGTGGTGTACGCCTGCCACGCCTCCAGTGCCTCGGCGAAGAGCAGTCTCTCGACGAGGTCACGAAGGGGCGGCTGGTCCTCCGCCACGGGATACACCTCCGCGAGTCCGGGCCACAAGCCGGTGCGCCGACCGGACTCGTAGTCGTAGAACCCGGCCCCCGCGGCACGGCCGGCGCGACCGTGCTCGTCGATGAGGCGGTCGAACACGTCATGACTGGGGTGTGGCTGCCACACGTGGCCCGCCTCGGCCGCGGCGGCCTTGGCCTCCTCACGCACGGCCCGCGGCAGGGTGAGGGTGAGCTCGTCGAGCAGCTGCAGGGCACCGGCCGGGTAGCCGGCCTGGAGCGATGCCTGCTCGATGCTCGCGGGCGCGACGCCTTCCCCGACCATGGCCACAGCCTCGTTCAGGCGGGCGATGATCACTCGGCTGGTGAAGAAGCCACGGCTGTCGTTGACGACGATCGGCGTCTTGCCGAGCTGCCGGACGAGATCGAAGGCACGGGCCAGTGTCCGCGGCGAGGTCTTCTCCCCCTTGATGATCTCGACGAGGTCCATCCGGTCCACGGGGGAGAAGAAGTGCACCCCGACGAAGTCCTCGGGCCGGCTCACCGCGGCGGCCAGCGAGCCGATCGGGAGAGTGGAGGTGTTCGACCCCAGGACGCAGTCGCGGCCGACGACCTTCTCGACGCGAGCGAAGACGTCGGCCTTGAGCTCGGCGTTCTCGAAGACCGCCTCGATGACGAAGTCGACGTCGGCGAGGTCGTCGACCGAGTCGCTGGGGTGGATGCGGCCCAGGAGCGCATCGGCGTCGGCCTGGGTGCGGCGCCCGGAGTCGACGGCCTTGGTCTCGAGCTTCGCCGAGTAGGCCTTGCCCTTCTCTGCCCCCTCGCGGGACACGTCGACGAGGACGACCTCGATACCCGCCTTCGCCGCGGCGTTGGCGATGCCGGCGCCCATCATCCCGGCACCGACGACGCCGAGCCGGGACGAGGTGAACGCAGGCTCGCCCTCCGGACGGCTCGCTCCGGCCCTGATCGCCTGCGTGTCGAAGAAGGTGAGGTTGATCCGGTTCTTGGCGATCTGCGCGGTCGCGATCTCGACGAAGTAGCGCGACTCGACCTTGGTAGCTGTCTCCAGATCGAGCCCCGACCCCTCGACCGCGGCGGCGAGGATGGCCCGCTCGGCCGGCGCCGGGGAGCCATGGGTGCGGGCGCGCAGGCCGGCCGAGAGCAACGCCAGCTGGCCGGTGAGCGGGCCACTGGAGGGCGTACCTCCCGGGACGGCGAAGCCCTTGCGGTCCCATGGCTGCGCGGCATCGGGATTCTGTGCGATCCACCGCTTCGCGGCAGGCACGAGCTCCTCTGCGGTCGGGACGACTTCGTCGACGAGGCCGAGGTCAGCCGCCTGCTCGGCGGTGTAGGCCCTGCCCGAGAGAAGGATCTTGTCCAGTGCAGTGGTGACGCCGAGGTGCCGAACGGTCCGGGTGACGCCACCGAGGGCGGGAAGCAGACCGAGGCCGACCTCGGGCAGTCCGATGCGCACGTTCCGGCCGCCCACAGCGACACGGTGGTGGGTGGCGAGGGCGAGCTCGAGGCCGCCGCCCAGGGCGGCGCCGTTGATCGCGGCGACGACCGGCCGCCCGAGTGTCTCCAATGAGCGCAGCTGGGTCTTGATCAGGTCCAGATGTGCCGTGAACCGGGTGGCGTCCTCGGGCTCGAGCCGGACGATCTCGTTGAGATTGCCTCCGGCGAAGAAGGTCCGCTTCGCCGAGGTGAGGATGACGCCGGTGATGTCGTCGCGCTCGCTCTGGAGCCGCGCGACGGTGTCGACCAGCTCGGCGACGAACGCCTCGGACAGGGTGTTGGCCGAGCCGGCGGGATCGTCCATCGTGAGGGTCACGATGCCGTCCTCGTCGCGCTGCCAGCCGATGATGGTGGTCTGGTTCATTGGGGCTCCTTCAGTGCGGGCGTAGTTCGGCTCGGACACGGTTCACAGGCGCTCGACGATCGTGGCGATGCCCATGCCGCCGCCGACGCACAGCGTGACGAGGCCTCGCCGTAGTCCGCGGCGCTCGAGCTCGTCGAGGATGGTGGAGACGAGCATCGCGCCGGTTGCCCCGAGCGGGTGGCCCATGGCGATGGCGCCGCCGTTGACGTTGACCTTCTCGTGCGGGATGTGCAGGTCACTCATCCACTTGAGCACCACCGAGGCGAAGGCCTCGTTGAGCTCGAAGAGGTCGATGTCGTCCAGGGTCAAGCCGGCCGTCGCCAGGACCTTCTCCGTCGCCGGGCGGGGCCCGGTCAGCATGATGGTCGGCTCCGAACTGGTGATCGCCGTCGCGACGATCCGGCCGCGGGGCTCCAGCCCCAAGTCCTTGCCTGCCTGCTCGTTGCCGACCAGGACCAGCGCGGCGCCGTCGACGATGCCGGAGGAGTTGCCCCCGGTGTGGACGTGGTCGATCCGCTCCACCCAGTGGTACTTCTGCAGCGCGACGGCGTCGAAGCCGAGCTTGCCGGGGCCTTCGAACGACGGCTTGAGAGTGCCAAGGCTCTCGACGGTGGAGCCGGGTCGGCGGTGCTCGTCCTGATCGAGGACGAGCACGCCGTTCTGGTCGACGACTGGGACGAGCGATCGCTTGAAGTAGCCGTTGGTCCAGGCGTTCTCGGCGCGCTGCTGGGACTCGGCGGCGTACGCATCGACGTCCTCGCGGCTGAAGCCCTCCATGGTGGCGATCAGGTCAGCGCCGATGCCCTGGGGCACGAAGTACTCGTCGTAGGTCGTGGTCGGATCATTGAACAGCGGCCCGCCGTCGGAGAGCATGGGCACGCGGGACATCGACTCGATCCCTCCGGCCAGCACGAGCCGGTCCCAGCCGGAGGCGACCTTCGCCGCGGCGAGGTTGGTCGCCTCGAGACCCGATGCGCAGTAGCGGTTGACCTGAACGCCGGCGACGGTCTCGGAGAGCCCGGCCACCTGGGCGACGGCCTTTGGCAGGTCACCGCCCTGCTCACCGATCGGCGAGACGACGCCGAGGATCAGGTCGTCGATGTAGGAGGAGTCGAGACCGGGCAGTCGGTCCCGCAGCTCGTTGACGAGACCGACCCCGAGGTCGACAGGCTTGGTGGCGTTGAGCGCGCCACGCTTGACCTTGCCTCGTGGTGTGCGGATGGACTCATAGATGAAAGCAGTGCTCATTAGGGATCTCCTGAGTTGCCGGAACGGTGGCCGGCGCGAGGTTTGGCCCCGATGGGGCGGGGCGAGTCAGTTCGAGGGTGCGGAGGTCAGTACGGCCAGTGCTGACGCCCCGAGCAGAGCCCGCAGACGGGGCTCAGGCAGGCCGGCGGAGTGCTGCAGGGTCGACTGGATGGCGCCGATCGCGCAGTGCACGATCGCCCGCGCCGAGGTGTCGTCCAGGTCGGATCGCAGCTCGAGGAGCAGATGGACCCACTCCTCCAGGTAGAGGCGCTGCTTGCGGCGCAGGCCGCGACGGTCGTCATCGGGCAAGTTGGCGATCTCGCGGAAGTAGACCTGGGCGACCTCGCGCTGCCCGACGACGAAGTCGATCTGGCCCTCGATCAGCTGGGTGAGTGCGTGCAAGGGGTCGGCGCCGTGGTCGGCGGCCAGCTGCTGTCCCTGCGCCAGGAGACCGTCGATGACGGACTCGAACATCGCCACGAGCACGGCGTTCTTGCTGCCGTAGTGGCGGTAGATCGCCGATGCCGTGATCCCGACCGCCGACCCGATGTCCTCCATGGAGACGGCGTGGTAGCCGTTGGTCGCCATGAGGTCCGCCGCCGCGGCGAGGATGCGCTGCTTGCGGGCAGGGTCCCGGGTACGTGGACCTCGCCGTGGCCCAGGCGCGGTCTCGGGGCTCGGCACGCCATGCAGCGTACGCCTCGGGTCGAGCGGGTCGGCGCCACGCCACTCGCTCGCTGCTACTCCGGCCATGGTGCTCCTCCTCCTGGTCGTTGTGGTTCCTCTTGCGCGGCACGGGCGGTGACGAACACCTCGGGAATGTCGGTGAGCCTCGAGCGGACGTACTCGCCCAGACCTTTGGCCTGCGGATCTGGCCTGGTGGCGTCGGCGACCCCGTTGCCCAGCAGACCGACCACGACGAAGTTGAGCGCACGCAGGTTGGGCAGCTCGTAGCGATGCACGGGGAGGGAGTCGGCCTCGGGAAGCAGTCGACGGAACTCGTCGATGCTCAGGTGCGCCTCGAGCCAGGCGTACTCCTCGTCGGTGCGTACCCAGATGCCGACGTTGGCGTTGCCGCCCTTGTCCCCCGAGCGAGCTCCGGCGACGGCGCCGAGCGGTGCTCTGACCGTCGCCTCGGCGGGACCGGTCGGCCCCGTCTGCGCGCTCGGCCCGCTCGCGGCCGAAGGCCGTGCCGAGTACGACTCCGGTGTGGACGGGGACGGCGGAGCCGCGTGCGGGATCTCGGCGACGGGACCATCGGCGAGGTGCAGGGTCTGGGTCACGGTCTCGGCCGGTAGCAGCGCTGGCCAGTAGACGCCGAACTCGGTGGCGTCGGTGGGCGGTGTCGTGGCATGGAATCCGGCATACC
The DNA here is from genome assembly GCF_054031495.1 of Nocardioides sp. YJ-D4. Taxonomy (NCBI): domain Bacteria; kingdom Bacillati; phylum Actinomycetota; class Actinomycetes; order Propionibacteriales; family Nocardioidaceae; genus Nocardioides; species Nocardioides sp. YJ-D4. Next base: position 5,238,254 of record NZ_CM132932.1, on the reverse strand, counting down.
CGCCGAGGAAGAGCTCCATGACCGCGTTGGAGAACCTGCGTCCGACGACGTCGCGATCGTGGCTCTTGACCGTGATCCGGAGGTGTGCCTGGGCCTCCGCGTTCGTCGGTGCGTCGGGCCTGTCGGATCGGATCAGCCGCACGTCGACCTCGTCGTACTGCTCCTTGCCCCCCAGGATGTCGAAGAGCATCACCTCGGCCGCCGCTGCCTTGGCCTCGACGTCGAGCCCGGTGATGACCAAGGTCATCGTGTTGCGGTGTCCGCCGACGTAGTTGAGGGCGACCTTGAGCAGCCCCGACGGGGCGGCACCCTTCGTCCCGCTCATCAGCACTCGGTCGGGTGCTTCCTGGCTCAGGCGCACGGTGTCGAAGCGAGCCACGACGTCCGGGTTGGGGTAGTCCGGGCCGGCGATCTCGTAGAGCAGCTGCGCGGTCACGGTTCCCACCGAGACCACTCCCCCGGTATCTGGGTGCTTGGTGATGACGGCAGAGCCGTCGGCGGCGACCTCGGCGATCGGGTATCCGGGGTAGCCGGGCGAGACGATCTCCTCGGGCCATGGGTAGTTGCCGCCCGTGGCCTGCGGACCGCACTCGATCACGTGCCCCGCTGCGACGGCTCCGGCGATAGCGTCGTAGTCGCCAGGGCTCCAGTCGTGCCACCAGGCCGCAGGGCCGACGACGAGCGAGGCGTCGGTGACACGCGGGCACACCACGATATCTGCCCCTGCGCGAAGGGCCTCTGTGATCCCCCAACCGCCCAGGTAGGCGTTGGCGGTCGCCGGTCGAACCCCTGCGTCAGCCAGCGGCCGTCCGGTGTCCAGGTGCTTGAGGTCGTGCCCCGCCGCCAGGAGGTCTTCGACACGCGTCGAGAGATCGTCGCCTTCGATCCAGGCGATCCTGGGAGCCAGACCGAGCCTCTCGGCAAGCTCACCGAGCCTCTCGGCAAGCCCCGCTGGGTTCAGGCCGCCGGCGTTCGTGACGATGCGTACGCCACGGTCCAACGCCCCTCCCAGGACCTCCTCCATCTGCGCCAGGAAGGTGCGGGCGTATCCGGCCGTCGGATCCTTCTTTCGTGCCTTCCACAGAATGAGCATCGTGAGCTCGGCGAGGTAGTCGCCGGTCACGACGTCGAGAGGTCCCTCGGTGACCATCTCCCGCATCGCGGCCGCACGGTCGCCATAGAAGCCGGACGCGTTCCCGATCCGCACGGGGCGCCTGGGCGCGGTCATCGTGCCACCCCCTGGGTGGCGAGGTGGCCTGCCGGTCTGGGGTCGGTGGGTCGCCCGGCGAACGCCTGGGCGACCTGCATCCAGGCCTGTGCCGCGCCCCCGGTGACCGTCAGGCCGGTGTCGAGGACGTTGCGCCGCTGGGTGACCACGAGACAGAAGTCGAGGGCCGGACCGGCGACGACATCGTCCGCGTCCTCAGGCCCCCAGGCCCACGCGCTCCCGTCCGGGCCCGCGAGCTCGACCCTGACCGGCGCCGTCGGAACGTCGCGGCCGTGCAGCTGGAAGCTGAAGGCGTACGTGCGTACTCCGATGTCGGCGATGTGCCGCAGCCGCGGCGTCGACACCGGCGGGATGCCGAAGCTGTCCCGAACGTCCTGGCCGTGTGCCCAGGTCTCCATCAGGCGGCCGGTCGCCGACGACAGCACGCCCATGTCCGGGCCGTACCAGGGCAGTCGTACCGAAGGGTCGGCGTCGTCGTAGGCCTCGAGCAGCTCGGCCCGCGATCGCCGCAGCCAGTCCAGGCACTGATCCGGCGCCATCGAGCCGGCCCGCTCGGCCACCACGTCCGGGAATCTCGGCCCCAGCGCGAGGAGCTCCTCGCGCTGAGCGAGGAAGCCCGCCCGGTCGCGTAGGGCGAGGACCGTGGCGTCATCGAAGAACGCCAGGTGAGTGACCTGATCGCGGACGGTCCAACCTTCCGCCGGCGTGTCCCGCCCCCAGTCGTCGTCATCGAGACCCCGGAGCGTCTCGAGCAGAGTGTCCCCCTCGGCCTTCAGGTCGGCACAGATTCCTGCCAATGCGGCTGCCTTGTCCGACATCGTCATCGTCCCTCCCACTGTGGGGCTCGCTTTTCTCGGAACGCGCGGGGCCCTTCCTGCGCGTCGCGGCTGAGGTAGACCGGCTCCCAGATGCGCTCGGCGCGCTCGTACGCCTCCGAGAGCGGCAGCTCGGCGACCAGGCGGGCGGTCTGCTTGCCGGCCTGCACCGAGAGCGGAGCGTTCTCGGCGATCCGCCGGGCGAGCGCCTGCACGAAGTCGTGCAGGTCGGCATCGGGCACCACACGGTTGACCAGACCCAGCCGCTCGGCCCTCGCCGCGTCGACGAGGTCGCCGGTCAGCAGGATCTCCATGGCAGCCCGGGGCGGGATGAGCCACGGCAGGGGCGCCGCCCACGGCGCACCGCGGCCCACCTTGACCTCGGTGATGCCGAACCTCGCCGACTCCCCCGCCACGCACAGGTCGCAGTTCTGCGCCAGCAGGAAGCCTCCGGCGAGGGCGAGACCGTTCACCGCGGCGATCGTCGGCTTCAGGACCGGTATGGTGCGGCCGAACTGCGGGACGAAGTCAACCGGCGGCACTTGGAGGGCGGTCTCGGCCATCTCCTTCAAGTCCCCGCCGGCGCAGAACGCCGATCCCTCTCCGGTCAGTACCAGGACCTTGGCCTCCTCGTCGGAGTTGAACCGCTTCACGGCGGCGTGCAGGCCGTCCCGGACCCGCTTGTTGAGCGCGTTGCGCGCCTCGGGTCGGTCCATCCGCACCCACGCGACGCCGTCCTCGAGCTCGTAGCGGACTTGTCCGTCGACCGACTCGGAGCTGATGATCTCAGTCACCCTCGGCCTCCTTCACGACCGCGAGCAGGGTGCCCTGGTCGACGGTGTCGCCCGCGGCCACCTTGACCTCGGCCACGACGCCGCCCTGCGGGGCCCGGACGGCGTGCTCCATCTTCATCGCCTCGAGGACGACGAGGACCTCGCCGGTCTCGACGCTGGCACCTGCCTCGACCTCGACCCGGACCACGGTGCCGGGCATCGGCGCCAGCAACGACCCAGCCGCTGCCTCGTCGGCGGCGTCCGGGAAGCGGGGCAGTTCGATGAAGTGGCTTGCGCCCAGGCGAGAGTCCGCGAAGCGCTCGTCACCGGCTCGCGCGACCAGCACGCGGTGGCGGGTGCCATCGACGACGAGGTCGACCTGGTCGCGGGTGCACGAGTGCAGCACCACGTTCCCCAGAGGCACGCCGGCGACGGTGACGTCGGCCGATGAGCCCGTGATCCGGTACGAAACCGAGAGCTCCGCGTCCTGATCACCGGCCGAGGCAGGCGCGTAGGAGGCCCACTGCGGAGCGTTCGGTACGTTGCGCCAACCCGACGGAAGGCCGGGCAGCTCCGCCACGGCCGCCCGGCGAGCCGCCTGGTCGGCCAGCGCCACCGCGGCGGCGTGGATCTGGTCGCGATTCGGGTCGGCGGCCATCAGGTCGGCCGCAGAGTGCCGCTCGAGATAGCCCGTGTCGATCTGGCCTGCGAGGAACTCGTCTTCACGCAGCACGCCGACCAGCAGATCCCGGTTGGTCACCACACCGTGGACGCGTGCCTCCGAGAGCGCCCGCGACAGTAGCCGAGCGGCCTCGGAGCGGGTGGCTCCGTACGCGATGACCTTGGCGAGCATCGGGTCGTAGTGGACGCTCACCTGGCTTCCCGAGCGGACCCCTGAGTCGACCCGGAGCCCGGGAAGCTGCGGCACCTCGAAGAGGTGCAGGTCGCCGGTGGCGGGCAGGTAGCCGGCGGCAACGTCCTCGGCATAGAGTCGCGCCTCGATCGCATGGCCGCTGAGTCGCGCCTCGGTCACGCTGCGCGGCAACGGCTCACCCTCGGCAACGGCGATCTGCAGCCCGACCAGGTCGAGCCCGGTGACGAGCTCGGTGACCGGGTGCTCCACCTGGAGTCGGGTGTTGACCTCCAGGAAGTAGAACTCACCGCTGGGGTCCATCACGAACTCGACGGTGCCTGCCCCGACATACCCGATCGCCTTCGCCGCGGCCACCGCGGCCGCACCGAGCTCCGAACGGAGCTCCTCGTCGACGACGGGAGACGGTGCCTCCTCGATGATCTTCTGGTAGCGCCGCTGGATCGAACACTCGCGCTCGAAGAGGTGTACGACCTGCCCCTGGGAGTCGGCGAAGACCTGCACCTCGATGTGCCGCGGCCGGATGACCAGGCGTTCGAGGAAGACCGCGCCGTTCCCGAAGGCGCTGACGGCCTCTCGTCTCGCCGCGGCCACGGTCGATTCGAGCTCGTCGGCCGACTCGACGATCCGCATGCCACGGCCGCCACCGCCGTACGCCGCCTTCACCAGCAGCGGGAAGCCGATATCGCCGGCGGCACGCTCGGCGAGATCCGCACCGAACTCCTCGTACTCGTCGATCACGATCCCGGGAAGCACCGGGACGCCGGCCTCCGCCATCAGCTGCTTGGCGGCTGTCTTCGAGCCCATCGCCCGAATCGCGGCCGGGGGTGGTCCGATGAAGGTGATGCCGGCCTCGGCACACGCCTCGGCGAAGTCGGCGTTCTCGGAGAGGAAGCCGTAGCCCGGGTGGACTGCGTCCGCGCCGACATGCCTCGCCGCCGCGATCACCAGGTCGGCCCGCAGGTACGTCTCCGCGGGTGAGGCGCCGAGAAGGGGAACCGCCTGGTCGGCGGCATGGACGAAGGTGGCGTCGGCATCGGGCTCGGAGTAGACGGCGACCGTATCGACGTCACGCTCGCGCGCGGACCTGATCACCCGGGTGGCGATCTCGCCGCGGTTCGCGACGAGCAGTTTCTTGATCCTTGGCATCGGCCTGCTCCTACATCCGGAAGACGCCGAAGCCACGACGGCCCTCGACGCGCTGTGAATGGATCGCGGACAGCGCCACACCGAGGACGCTGCGGGTGTCGCGGGGGTCGATGACCCCGTCGTCGTAGATCCGTGCGCTGGTGAAGAACGAGTGCGACTCGTTCTCGATCTGCTCCTCGATCTCGTGGCGGCGCTGCTCGTCGGCGGCCTCGTCGAAGGGACGGCCACTGGACTCGGCCGCCTGCCGACCGACGATGGAGAGCACCCCAGCAAGCTGCGCCGCGCCCATCACCGCGAGCCGTGCGCCGACCCAGGCGAACATCAGGCGCGGGTCGTAGGCACGACCCGACATCCCGTAGTTCCCCGCGCCGAACGATGCTCCGATGTTGATCGTGATGTGTGGGACGGTGGAGTTGGCGACCGCGTTGATCATCTTCGCGCCGTCCTTGATGATCCCGCCCTGCTCGTACGCCGTGCCCACCATGTAGCCGGTGGTGTTCTGCAGGAACAGCAGCGGCGTGTCGCTCTGGTTGGCGAGCAGGATGAACTCGGTCGCCTTCTTGGCCTCGTCGCTGAACAGGACGCCACGGTGGTTGGCCAGCACGCCGATCGGGAACCCGTGCACCGAGGCCCAGCCAGTCACCAGACTGGTCCCGTAGCGAGGTTTGTACTCGCTGAAGCGCGAGCCGTCCACGATCCGGGCGAGGATGTCACGCGGGTCGACGGGGACCCGGAAGTCGGCCGGCATGATGCCGAGCAGCTCCTCGGCATCGTACTTCGGTGGGTCGGCCGGGAGGCTCGGACCTGGCCCGAGCTTGCGCCAGCCGAGGTCAGCCACGATCTGGCGGCCGATGCGGATCGCATCGGGCTCGTCGACGGCGAACTGGTCGGAGACACCCGAGACTTCGGAGTGCATCCGGGCGCCGCCGAGGGACTCGTCGTCGGCGTCCTCGCCGGTCGCCATCTTGACCAGCGGCGGCCCGCCGAGGAAGACCTTGGCCTGGCCGTCGACGAAGACCGCGTAGTCGCACATCCCCGGCACGTAGGCACCGCCTGCGGTCGAGTTGCCGAAGACCAGTGCGATGGTGGCGATGCCCTCGGCCGAGAGCTGGGTGAGCTTCTGGAAGATCTTGCCCGCATCGACGAAGAGGTCGGACTGGGTGGGCAGGTCCGCACCGCCCGACTCGACGAGATAGACCACGGGAAGTCGGTTGATCCTGGCGATGTCGAGCGCACGCAGGTTCTTCTTGAGCGTGAACGGATTCATCGCGCCACCGCGCACCGTCGGGTCGTGGGCGATGATCATGCACTCGACGCCGGACACGACACCGATGCCGGTCAGGATGCTGGCCCCGACGGTGAACGCACTGCCCCATGCCGCCAGCGACGACAGCTCGAGGAAGTGGGTGTCACGGTCCAGGAGCAGCTCGAGACGCTCGCGGACCAGCAGACGTCCACGCTTGTGGTGTCGCTCGGCGTAGCGCTCTCCCCCGCCTTGTCGGACGAGGTCGAGCTGCTCGTCCAGCTCCGCGATGGCTGCCAGATGCGCGCGACGGTTCTCGTCGAACGTGGTGTCGCCGGTGGTTGCTGTCGACGTCATCATCCGACCTGCCTGTCGCGTCCCGACCAGAAGGGCGCTCGAAGGGTCTTCTTGTCCAGCTTTCCGGCCGGGTTGACAGGAAGGCTCTCGAGGAAGTCGATGGTCTTCGGCGCGGACACGCTGCCGAGCTCCTTCTTGACGACTGACATCAGCTCCTCGGGGGCAGCCTCGGCTCCTTGCCTGAGCACGACGAAGGCGTGGACCGCTTCGCCCCACTTCGGGTGCGGTACGCCGATCACGGCCGCCTGCGCGACCGCGGGGTGGGTGAGCAACGCGTCCTCGACCTGCCGCGGGAACACGTTGAACCCGCCGCTGATGACCATGTCCTTCTTACGGTCGACGATGAAGAGGTAGCCGTCGTCGTCGAGGTAGCCGATGTCGCCGGTGTGAACCCACCCATCGCGCAGCGCCTCGGCGTTGCGGGACGCGTCGACGTACCCGAGCATCTGGCCGAGCTGCTTGGAGCAGATCTCCCCGACCTCGCCGGCCGGAAGCGGAGCGTCGTTCACGTCCTGGATGCTGACCCCGACGTACGGGATCGGCCGGCCGGCCGACGCCAGCCTCCGGACCGCCTCGTCGCTGTCGACTCGGTGGTCCTCCTTGCGCAGCACCGAGATGTAGCCCGGCTCGGTGCCGGCATAGGTCTGGACGAAGATCGGGCCGAAGGCGTCCAGCGCCTCCTTGAGCCGGTCGGGTGCGATCGGGGCGCCGGCGTACACCGCGGTGCGCAGGCTCGACAGGTCGGCGTCGGCCCGGCGCGGGTGGTCGAGCAGCAGGTAGACGATCGTCGGAACCAGGGCCGTCGCGGTCACCTGATACTTCTCGATCGAGCTGAGCAGCACGTCCACGTCGAGACCGGGGAGCATCACGTTGGTGCCCCCACGGATGAACGTCGGCATCACGAAGACCTGGGTGAAGTGCGTCAGCGGGGCGCCGTGCGCGAAGATCTCACCCGGCCGGGTGTCTCCGATCTCCAGGCCGGCGGTGATGCTGTAGTGCGCCCAAGTGAAGTGCGAGTTCACGACGCCCTTCGGGTCGCCCGTGCTGCCCGACGTGAACAGGACGTACGCTTCGTCGTGCTCCTGCACGACGACGTCCGGAGGTGTCGCCGGCTGCGTCCCGGTCATCTCGGTGAGATCGACCGACCCCGCGGGCCCGCCCTCAGTTGCGCTGGGAGCCACCCGGATCAGCTTCTTGAGCCCCGGCAGGCTGCCGGCGAGCTCCTCGGCGACCGAGTCGAAGTCGGAGTGATAGATCAGCGTCGTAGCGTTGGTCTGCTCCAGGTTCGTACGGTGCACGCTCGCCGCGGCACGCGTCGGCATCTGCACCAGCACGGCGCCCGCTTTCCAGACGCCGTGTTGCACAGGAATGAACTCCAGCGTGTTCGGCAGGAGCAGCCCGACCCGCTCACCGCTCGCTACGCCCATCGAGCCGAGCCCGTTGGCGATGCGGTTCGCGAGCTCGTGCATCTCACGGTAGGTGAGTGACCGGTCGCCGTCCAGGATCGCGGTGCGGTCCGGGTAGCTCGCGCACACCCGGTCGAAGACTTCGGGAAGTGTTCCCCACATGATGTTTGACCTCCAGTTTCCGGTTCTGACTCAGTCGTTCTCGACTTGGGTGAATGCCGCCGCGAACAAGCGCGACCGCGCCTCGCGCAGTTCGCGGTCCAGCAGCGCAACCAGCTCGGCCACGGGCAGCACACGATCGGTTCCCGAGACGGAGTGGCCCGCCGCCCACACCCCGCGTTGGGACAGGAGCCGGTCCACCGAGAAGCCCGCCTCGCTCTCCTGCCCGCCCCCCGTGGCCGGATCCACGCCGCGCAGCCATTCCGAGAGCACGTTGGCGGCGAGCCCGGTGACCTGCGTGGTCGTCGTGACGTCGTCCAGCGACGCAGCGACGACTCCGGCCCGGTACGCCGCGGGCGCGAGGCTCTCCATGGTCGCGATGAAGCGAGTCCCGAGATAGGCCAGGTCGGCGCCGAGCACACGCGCAGCCAGAATCCCGGCTCCGTCGCTCACCCCACCAGCGAGCACCACCATCCCGTCGAACTCGCCCCGTACGGCCCGGGTGAACGCGAACGCGTTGGCCCATCCCGTCTGCCCTCCGGCACCGGCGGTGAGTAGCACGACCCCATCCACACCGGCATCGATCGCACGACGCGCGTGGTGGATGCTCGCGACGTCTGCGAGGACCGTCACCCCAGCGTCATGGAGCGGGCCGACGATCGACCTGGGGGATCCGACGCTGGTGATCACGACCTCGACACCGCCGCTCAGCACCGCACGCAGGTCGGAGTCGAGCCGACTGTTCGTGGGATGCACGACCAGGTTGACGGCGACCGGCGCGGCCTGGGTGCCCGTGCCCACGTGTGCGCGTCGCTCGTTGATCTCCGCGAGCCACCGCTCCAGCTCCGACGAGCTCGCCGCGTTGTGGCTCGGAAACGCGCCTACGACTCCGGCGCAGCACGCCTCGGCCACCAAGTCGGGCCCGGACACGTCGGTCATCGGGGCGGCGATGGCTGGGATGCGTAGGCGGTCGGTCCACTCGGTCAACGCCACTGTCGTTTCCTCTCAGCCTGTTGGCCACACTCTCCGAGGCCGCAGGTGCGGCTCGTCATCGAACCTAGTGAGCGCTGTCACCTCAAACGTCAGCCTGCGGGAGGAAACCACCGCCCGATGGGGTGAGCCTGCGACCATCAGTCGGGCGAACCGAGGTACCGCGCGATCGCCTGAGCGCGGTTCACGGCCCCGAGCTTGCGCAGGATGTGGCGGACATGGGATTTCACCGTGCTCGTCGAGATGACCAGCTCGCTCGCGATCATGGGGTTGGTCGCCCCCACGGCCATCAGCTCCAGGACGTCACGCTCCCGGCTGGTGAGGGGCTCGGTGACCTCCGCCAAGGTTCCGGCACCGCCCTCGTCGGCCCGCGGGCCGACGACCTCGTCCAGGACACCGCCCAGGAGGGGCCCGCACAGCGGGCCGCCTTCGTCGATACGATCCGGAACCAGATCCCCGCTCGGGGAGCTCAGCAAATGTTGTGTCGACGCCAGAGCGTCGTGGAGACGGGTTCGCTGCGCGCGGTACTCCTCGGCGAGAACGAGCCGCTCGTAGATGAGACCGAACCCCTGAGCAAATGTCCAGAGCACGTCTCGGTCGACGCCGTCGCAGCGTCTCGAGACCGGCCCATGGTCCGCATGGAAGAGCGCCACGACCTCCCCGCGCACCACCACAGGCGCGACGACGTACGAGCCGGAACGGCCCGCATCGATGATCATGGGCCGATAGACCCGCGATCTGGCGGTGTCCTCGACGAGTACGGGCTGGTGGTCGTGCACCACCCGGGTCTCGACCAGCATCTCGTCCAGTTCGATCGGCCTGTCGATCCATGCCTCGAGCCACTCCGATTCGGAGCTCCCCGTGACGAAGCGACCGGTCATGGGTCGCCAGGTCGCGTGCTCGACACGTGAGAGGACCGCGCGCCCGAAGGCACAGCCCTCGACGAGTTCGGCACATGCGTCACCGACCAGCCGGCGAGACGTCGGGATCGCGTTCAGTCGCCTCACGGCGCTGCAGGTGTCGATCAGCCGCTGCGCGTGGACCGCGGCATCGTGCCTGTCGACGGCGCCCGTGATCGCATCGATCTCGCGGCCGAGGTCCCACTCGGTGGCGTCGACAGCACCTACCTCCTGACGGTCCGCCAGGTCCAAGATCCTGGCTCCCAGCACATCCTCGTTGGAGCACCCTGAAGGTCGTGGCTCGGAACGAGCCCGCTCGCCCAGTCTCATGATGCGACTCCGTGCTGCTCCAGCTGCTTGAACCTGAACACTGCCTCGGCGCGGTTCGCGGCCGGGAGCTTGTGCAGGATGTGCTTGACGTGCGACTTCACGGTGCTCTCCGAGAGCACCAGAGCCGAGGCGATCTGAGTGTTCGTGGCGCCGGTGGCGATCAACCGCAGGACGCCCCACTCGCGCGACGTCAGCCCGGAGGTGGTCGGCACCACCGACTCCGCGGTGGCCCGCCGAGGGACAGGTGCCTTCGGCTCCGCCCGTCGCAAGGTAGGTCTGACTGTCGAGACCAGCTGCGAGGCGGCCGCGCTCAGGGCGGCCGCGGCCGCCTCGCTCTGCGCTCGGAGACGATCTGCCGCGACACAGCGCTCGTACTGCAGCCCGAAGATCCCGGCGAAGGTCGCGAGCAGGACACGGTCGATCTCCCCGAGTGGACGGCCGGCCGTGAAGCTGTCGGCGTGGAGGAAGCCGGACACCCGATCCGAGATGACGATCGGGGCGACCACGTACGACCGCGAGTGGGAGAGCTCACCCATCACGCTCGAGGAATGGGATCTCGGCCTGGGACGGTCGACGAGCAGCGTCTGCCGCCGCCTCAGCACCTCGGTCTCCACCAGGGACCCACTGAGCGGGATCGACAGCCCCACAAGGCTCTCGGCGAGCACGGTGTTGACGGGATCGTCTCCACCCTTCGTGATCGCCAGGGTATGGGGCGTCCAGACAGATCCGGTGACTCGGGAGAGCATCGCGCGGTCCAACCCGCCAGCCTCACAGATCAGCCATGGCGCCAGCTCGACAAGGCTCCCCAGCGACGCGACGGTCGCCATCGATGCGGCCTTCTCCACCACCGCGGACAAACGCGCCGAAGAACCGGCCGGATCCTCGAGCTCGGGCCACGTGACGCTGCCGCCGACAACCGTTTGTGTGGTCACTGCCAACCCACCCTTTTGTGTATCACGATTCACTATCTCAGCAATTGTTGCGACATCAGTCACATTCGTCAAGGTTAGTCGCACTCTTGCATAGGCGGGCGGGGCCTCGACCATCTCAGGTGGAGATGTGAACCAGCGATCACATCAAGCATCGACAACCGACCGGACGCGCACTGGAGTTGTCGACGATTCCGTTGCTACCGGACCGAGGCGACTCCACCTCGGGTGGCTCGGTTTCGAACGTCAGCCCCTGGGAGGAAACAGGTGTCTGATGGGATGAACCGGTCATCGCCACCCTCGCAACAGCGCTGAACCGCAGCTACGTTGTGGCCCAGATCACCTCTCATGATCGAAGGTTCCCGGAAGCAGAGGGCTGCAATGACACAGGACGAAACGACCTACGATGGGCCACGAACCAGCCGGCGTACGCTGCTCGGCTATCTGGTGGCGGCTCCGACCCTGTCGGTGGCCGTGTCGCTCGGCTTGGAGCAGCGGGCGGCGGCCAAGGTGATCACCCCGCCGGGGGTCGCGGACATCATGGATCTGAGCGACGCCCAGCTCCTGGCGGTCGCGCCGACGGCCAACCTGATCTCGCTCGACCTGCGCGAGGACGGCACCGTGCACTTCGCCCTACCGAGGATGGAGGTCGGCCAGGGGATCACGACCTCGACGGCCATGATCATCGCCGACGAGCTCGACATCGGCCTGGACAAGATCGAGATCACCCTCGCCGATGCGCGCCCCGAGCTGCTGATGAACCAGCTGACCGGCGGCAGCAACACCACGATGACGACGTACCTCCCGATCCGCACAGCGGCCGCGATCGCCCGCAGGCGGCTGCTGGACGCAGCCTCGACCATGCTCGGCGGCGACGTGCCCCTCGCCGCGCTGAAGACCGTCGACGGGAAGGTGCTCGCACCGAACGGGGTCGAGATCTCCTACGGCGAGCTGGCGGCCTCGGCCTCGGTGGACGAGACGGTCGAGGTCGAGGCACAACTCAAGGAGCCCGCCGAGTTCACCGTCATCGGCACACCGCGCAACCGAATCGACGCGCGCGCCGCAGTGACCGGACGCAAGCAGTTCACGCTGGACATGGATGTGCCCGGAGCCCTGCCGACGATGCTGTGCCGGCCCCCCACGCTCAACGGCAAAGTGGGCTCGGTGCGCAACCGAGCGGCCGTGCTGGACATGCCGGGGGTCACCCATGTCGAGGCGATCCCTACCGGGGTGGCAGTGCGGGCCGAGACCTTCGGACAGTGCATCGACGCCATCCGCGCCCTCGACGTCACCTGGGGTCCGGGCCCGGTCGACGGGCTCAGCGACGCCGACATCCTGGAACGGGTACGACGCGCGGAGATCCCCCTGGCCGTCCCGAAGGTGCCGGTACTGGCCAAGACCGTGGAGACCAACTCGACCTTCTGGTTCCGCTCGAACTCCGCGCTGGAGACCAACTGTGCGATCGCCGACGTACGCCCCGGCCGCGCCACCGTGTGGGGTGGCTTCAAGGCGCCGATCGTCGCCCAGGAGCGGATCGCCGAGGTCCTCGGCCTGCCACCGACATCGGTGACGATCCATGTCGTGACCGGTGGCGGCTCGTTCGGGCGCAAGGTCTTCCCAGACGCTGCCGTGGAGGCCGCACAGGCGAGCAAAGCCATGGGGGTGCCTGTCAAGCTGATGTGGCACCGCGCCGACGATTCACGTCAGGGCCGGGTGCACCCCATGGCCACCACGCGAATCCGGGCGACGGTGCTGGCCGGGGAGATCCTCAGCTGGGAGCTGCGACACACCGGCGTCAAGAACGACTTCACCCACGGGTTCGGCGACGTGCTCACGGCGACCGCCCCGAGGCTGCCGGTCGCCGACCTCGGCTTCTCCGAGACCGTCTTCGCGCTCACCCAGGCCTACCACTACGACTTCGGTATCACCACACAGCTGCTCAACGAGATCGATCTCGGCTTCACCACCGGTGCTATGCGCAACATCTACTCCCCTGACGTAGCCACGGCTCGCGAGCTCACCGTCGACAAGATCGCCGCGGCGGTCGGAAAGGATCCCTACCGTTTCCGACAGGCCTTCGTCCGCGAGCAGCGTGCGAAGACAGTGCTCGACGCGGTCGCACAGCAGGGACACTGGGGCCGGGCGATGCCGGCCGGCACGGCCCAGGGCATCGCGATCAACAACGAGTACCACAGCTTCTCCGCCTGCCTGGTCGAGATCGACTGCCGTCCCGAGACCGTCAACCGAAGGGTACGTGAGGGGGTGACCGGCCCGCGCGTCACGAAGGTCGTGATAGGCGTGGATGCCGGTCTGGTGGTCAACCCCCGCGGCCTGGACGCCCAGATGATGAGCGGCGCCATGGACGGCATCGCCCAGACGCTCACGTCCAGCCTGCACCTGCGTGACGGCTACTTCCTCGAGGCCAGCTGGGACAACTACGCCTACACCCGCGAGTGGAACACGCCACCGACCGTCGAGGTCATCATCGTCCCGAACGACTCCGAGGACCCCGGCGGCGCCGGCGAGCTCGCCGTAGCCGCATCGATGGCGGCCACCGCGAACGCCTACGCGCGGGCCACCGGCAAGATGCCGACAGAGTTCCCGATCAACCACCACGACCCGTCGCATTTCGAGGTCAAGCCGACCGTTCCGCCCGTGCCGCAGTCTCCGACTGACGGTCTGACCTACGTCCAGGAGTGAGCAGATGCCCACCCATACCTTCATCGTCAACGGCAAGCGGGTCAGCGTCGACGTCGCCGACAACGTACGCCTGCTCTGGGTGCTCCGTGACCTGCTGGGGGTCACCGGGCCGAAGTACGGCTGCGGCATCAACGTCTGCAAGGCCTGCACGTCCCACATTAACGGCAAGGCCTTCAACCCCTGCTCGGTGCAGGTCAAGGACATCGGCTCCGACGACGAGATCACGACCATCGAGGGCCTGCCCGAGACCGTCGGCGCCGACCTGCACCCCATGCAGGAGGCCTGGCTCGACGAGGACGTCGCCCAGTGCGGTTACTGCCAGCCGGGCCAGATCATGGCCGCCGTCGACCTGGTACGCCGAGTCAAGCAGGAGGGCCGCGCGGTCACCGACCACGACCTCGACGGCCTGCGCAACATCTGCCGCTGCGGCACGTACCCCCGTCTTCGCGAGGCGATCAAGAGGGGCGCTGCGCGGATGTGAGCCGCGCGGCGGCACGTCGCAGAGTCTCGACGAGCTGGTCGGCGAGTCCGAGCGGGTTCGGCGCAGTCGCCGAGCTCCTCGATGACTCCTGGAGGGACGGCCTGGATCGATGCGGAGGCGTTGCAGGAGACGCTGTCGGCGGCTGAGCATGTCCTCACCGCGTGGTCTCGCTGCCACACCGGGGATCGAGATGCGTGAGGTGAAGACGATGGAGGCACGCACCTGCAACGACGTGTTCTTCGACGGCGTGCGGGTCCCCCGCACAGCGATAGTCGGTGAACCGGGGGCTGGAGCCATCTGATGCGCGGCCTGGGGGTCGAGCGCCTCATCATCGCGGCGTTCAGTATCGGAAACGCCCGACGAGCACTCGAGGACGCGATCGCCTACATGCGGCAACGAGACGCATTCGGGAGCCACATCAGCGACTTCCAGGCCCTTCGCCATCGGGTCGCCGACATCGCCACCGACATCGAGACCACCCGCGCCTTCCTCTACGACGTCGCTCAGACTGTCGACGATGGTCACGAAAAGAGCCTCGCGAAGGAATCGTCGGTGGGGCATGCTGCACCGCTGCTCTCGAGGGTCTGTCGGACCTGGTCGACCCAGTCCCCCGAGAGCAGCGGTACTCGGTGCATTGCGTGTCTTGAATGCCCCGGTGATATCGACTACGAGGGCCGCATGGGGCAAGTCGTTCAGTCGTCGAAGGAGTACTCGGCCGCAGCGTCCGAGGTGTAGTCCTGAGCCTTGGGCGTGATGCCCATCGGAGACCCGTCGATGTCGACGGCATAGATCGTGCTGCTGCGCGGCGGCTCGCGTTTCTCCGGCGTGCCCCACCCGTAGTCACCGAACATGCCGTCGGCGGTGATCGTATCCAGGCTGTTCATCGCCTCGATGAGCCCATCACGGGAGAGGTCGCCACGTTCGACGGCTGCCTCGAGCACCTGGTGCGTCGCGCGGGCCTGCGTCCAGCCGACGGTGAGGTACCAGTCAGCCGGGGTATCGGGCGAATACTTCTCCAGGGCCGCGATCATGTCGCCCATCCCCTTCGATGCCGACTCGTCCCACGAACCGCCCTCGGCGAGGATCACGAGGTTCTTCTCCGCGTAGTCCTTCAGGTCGCCCTCGAAGAGTGGCTTCAGCCAGGTCGGGGACTGTCCCAGCCACTGCGGCTCGAAGCCCACCTGGGCCGCCTTGCCCAGCGCTCCTGCCGTGTCTGCAGGCGTCGCGGTGAGCAGAACGGCGTCGCAGCCGGCGCCCTTGAGCTGGTTGATGTGGGTCGTGTAGTCCGTCGTCCCGAGGGTGAACTGCACCTGCTTGCCGAGTGTGATCCCGTGCTGCTCGGCGACGAACGCCAAGCCGTCGCGGCCCGTGGCACCGTACGCGTCGTCCTGGGTCAGCGAACAGATCGTCTCGCCCTCTCCGCCGCCCTCGGTGAGGTACCAGTCCACGCCGTTCACGACCTGGATCTGGTACGGCCCACCCCAGGGCAGCAGGTTCTGCTCCCGGACCCAGAAGGAGTCGAGGGACGCAGGCGAGGCAACGATGCCGTCCTGCGCAAGGTCCGGGAGGAGCGAGCTCACCACCTGCGTGCCCAGGAGCTGCACGTACATGGACACCTTGTCCTTGGTGGCCTGGTACTCCTGGGCCGCGGTCGTCGACTCGTACTTGCTGTCGCGGACCAGCACCTCGACCGGGTACTTGCCGGCGATACCGCCCGACTCGTTGATCATGTCGAAGTAGATCTGGTTGCCGACAGTGACCGGGTTGCCGATCACGGCGACGCGGCCACTGGTCGGGGTGAGTGCCCCGACCGTGATGGTGGTGCCGTCGAAGCCGGGCGCCTCTGCCGGTGCTCCCGCTGAGCCCTGGCCCCCTGAGCTTCCGCTCCCGGAGTCGGCCCGGCCACAGGCCGCGAGGGCCACCAGGCAGAGGGCAGTGATGGTGATCCCTGCCGTGGTACGGCGACGTAGATGTTGCATGGTGACGCTCCTCATGGGTTGTGTTGTGTCGGGACAGCGCTTGCGATGGGGAGTCAGTAGGAGAACGGCCAGCCCTGGAACCAGGTCCGGACCCTCGCCCACAACGCGGCGAGCCCCCGTGGCTCGAGCAGCAGGAAGACGATGATGAGGCCTCCGAAAAGGACCCCGTTGAGCTCGCCGGTGCTCATCCAGCCGCGCTCGACCGGAATGCCTAGGATCGGCATCGCGGCGCCCTCATTGGCGATGAGGCGCTGCCCGTAGACCACGAGCAGGGCCCCCAGGATCGACCCGTGGACGGTGCCGAGGCCGCCCAGGATGATGATCGCGACGAACGTGATCGACATGAACAATCCGTGGATCCCGGAGAGCTCCTGGTAGTCGATGGCGCCCAGCCCCAGCGCGTAGATGACACCGGCTGCCGCCGCCATGGCGCTGGCCACGGCGAAGGCGCCGATCTTGGTGCGGCCCGGCTCCACGCCGATGACCTCGGCCGCCAGATCACGATCTCGAACTGCCTGCATCGCGCGGCCGACCCGGCTGCGGGTCAAGTTGTGCGCCACCACCGCCGCCAGCGCCACGAGTGCCCACGTGAGCCAGAACATCGACTGCTCACGGGTATACAGGGCGCTACCCAGGTCGAGACCGGCGCCGAAGTCGAGCGGGCCGATCGCCACCGCGGCGTCGCGGGTGGGCGCGGTTCCACGGACGGGCCGGGTCAGGCTCTCCCAGTTGCGCAGGACATGCTCCGACACGAAGACGAGGCCGATGGTCACGATCACGAGGTAGTTTCCGCGCAGTCGCAGCGCGAACGGCCCGATCACCGCGCCGGCGACGAATCCGAGGACGATCGCTGTGGCGAAGTACGCGAGGAATGGCCAGCCACGTCCATCACCCAGGTACGAGGTGCCGTAGGCGCCGATGGCGACGAAGGCGGCGTGGCCCAGGCTCACCTGACCGGTCAGTCCGATCAACAGATTGAGGCCGATGGCGCCGATCGCGAAGGCCCCACAGAGGATCAGGGTGCCCAGCGTCGCGTCGGAGATCAGGAGCGGCAGGGCAAAGAACGCGGCAACGAGTACGACCGAGAAGGCGATGCGCCAGGGCCCGTGAATCGTCCTCAGGTCCGCCGCATGACTGAGTGTCATGTTCCGGTACGGACGCCCCCGGCGCTTGGACGCGTGGGACAAGGTCATGGTCGACATCAGATTCGCCTCACTTCGGGCTCACCGAACAGCCCATACGGCCGCACGAGCAGGATGATGACCATCACGGCGAACGGCGCCACACGGTCGAAGCCGGACCCGAGCCAGGCGGCGTACTCCGGCTGGAGAAGTGCTGTCAGCTGCTGGATCAGTCCGATGACCAGGCCGCCGACGACGGCACCGACGGGTGATTCGAGGCCGCCGACGATCATGGCGGGGAAGGCGACGAAGGCAACGGCACCGAGTGATGGGCCGACCGAGCCCGCACCCGATGAGAGCATTGCGCCCGCCAGGGTGCCCAGAGCACCCGCGGTGGCCCAGGCAGCCAGATGAACCCGGCGTGCGTCGATGCCGGTGGCCAGGGCCGCCTCCTGGTCGTCGGCCGTGGCCCGCATTCCGAGGCCGAGGCTGGAGTATCGGAAGAACAGGAAGAAGACACCGACTGCGGCGGACGTCACCCCGATGGTCCACAGGTCCGCGACGGCGAGATTGACCGATCCGAGGTCGACCGTCTTGGAGCCCCACGGATCCGGCAGGTCTCGGTCCTCTGGCCCCCAGATCGCAGAGGTGAGGTTGTCGAAGACGTACAGCACCCCGATCGTCATCATGATGATCGAGAACGGCTTCTCCCCCAAGAGGCGTTGCAGCAGGGCGGTTTGGAGCGCCGTACCGATGAGTGCACCAGCCACCATCGCGAGCGGAAGTGCCAGGTAGAAGTTCACGCCCCACTCAGCGGCGAGCTGCCAGGTGATGAACCCGCCGAGTAGGACGAAGCTCGCGTGTGCGAAGTTCAGGACACGCGTCGCCTTGAAGACGATGACGAATCCGAGCGCCACAAGTGCGTACTTTGCGCCGACGGCGATCCCCGAGAACAGTGTCTCGACGAGGGCCTCCGTGCCCACGCCCGTCGTACTCATGTGTAGAGCTCCTCGATGAGGGAGGCGTAAGTCGCCTCGATGGACCGCCGCTTGACCTTCTGTGTCGCGGTCACCTCGCCCTCCTCCGTGTCCAGCTCCCTGGGGAGCATGGCGAAGCGCTTGACCGTCTCGACCTGCGCGAACGACTGGTTGACCTCCTCGACCCAATGGCCGACGAGCTCCACGACCGCGGGGTTGGAGGAGAGATCTGTGTAGGTGGTGAACGGGATGCCTCGCGACTGCGCCCACGCGCCGACGGTGTCCAGCTCGATGCCGATCAGTGCGGTGAGGTACTTGCGACGGTCGCCGATGACGATCGCCTCCCGCACGTGGGGCGAGACCTTGAGCTTGTTCTCGATCTCGGAAGGACTGATGTTCTTCCCGCCTGCGGTGATGATGATGTCCTTCATCCGGTCGACGATCCGGATCATCCCGTCGTCATCGATCACGCCGACGTCGCCGGTGTGCAGCCATCCGTCAGCGTCGATCGTCGTCGAGGTGGCCTCCTGATCCTTGAAGTAGCCGAGGAACGTCGCGGGTCCCCGTGTGAGGATCTCGCCGGTGCCGGGGTCCAGCCGGAGCTCAGTCTCGGGAACGGCACGACCGACAGTCCCGAGCCGCACGTTGTCGACGGCGACGATCGAGCCTTGGGCGGTGTTCTCGGTCTGGCCGTAGCCCTCGACGACCGGGATGCCGATCGACCAGAAGTACTCGAGGACCTCAGGGGCGATCGGGGCCGCACCCGACACCGCGCTGCGACAACGGCTGAGGCCGAGCATCTCCCGCAGTGGCCGATAGAGCATCAGCCAGCCGAATCCGTACACCATGCGGTCCACAGGACCGAGCCGGCCGCGCGCCCACCGCCGCCGAGCTATGCCGCGACCGATGCTGAGCCACAAGCGGTAGTTGCTTCGCTTCAGCAAGCCGGCGTCGCCGATCTTGATCGTCGCGGAGGCCATCATCTTCTCCCAGACGCGCGGCACACCCAAGAAGAAGGTCGGCTGGACCTCACGCAGGTCCTGGTTGAAGGTGTCGGAGTCCTCGCCGAAGTTCACGACGTAGTCGGAGGCCAGCGCGCACACGACCGAGACCAGCCGTTCGGCGACGTGACACAGGGGCAGGTAGGAGAGGACCTCGTCCCCCGGCGCCACGCCGAAGGACGACTCCCCGTTGCGGGAAGCGGCGACGAGGTTGGCGTGGCTGAGCATGGCGCCCTTCGGCGGGCCGGTCGTCCCCGACGTGTAGACGATGGTCGCCGGCAGCGCCGGGTCGAGTTCTGCCACCGCTGCCGCCAGGTCCGTCAGCAGGTCGTCGGATGACCTCCGACCCTCGGCCTCGAGGTCGTCGAACGACATCAGCATCGAATCGGCGAGATCCACTCCCCGCGGATCGATGATGACGATGTTGCGCAGGCTCACCAGCCCGGAACGTACGGCGGCGGTCTTGTCGTACTGCTCCTCGTCCTCGGCGATCAGGACGACCGACTCGGAGTGCTCCAAGAGGTAGGCGACCTCGTCCGCAGCAGCCGTGGGATACAGGCCGACGGTAACAGCTCCGATGGCCTGGATACCCATGTCGGCGATGACCCACGCCGGTCGGTTGCCGGCATGGACCGCCACTCGGTCACCGGGCTGCACGCCGAGGCGGCGCAACCCCATCCCGATGGCGGCGGCCCGCTCGGCGTACTCTCCCCACGTGTAGCTGCGCCACACGCCCAAGTGCTTCTTGCGGAGGGCGACCTGGCGCGGGGAGCGGAGCGCCCGATAGAGCAGCGCAGCGGGCAGCGTCGAGATCGTGTCCGGTTCGACAGCGGCGGCTGGAGGTCGAACGTGGGCGGACAGGCTCATGCCGCACCTCCGAGGTATGCGGCGACCACGCCCGGGTGCGACGTGACGTCATTCGGGACACCCGTGGTGATCGGGGTGCCGAAGTCGAGCACCATCACGCGGTCGGCAAGATCCATGACGAGCCGCATGTCGTGCTCGACCAGGATCATCGCGACGCCCAGAAGCCGACGCAGCTCGACGATGTAGCGAGCCATGTCCTCCGACTCCTCGAGGTTCATGCCGGCCACCGGCTCGTCGAGGAGCAACACCTTCGGTTGCATCGCAAGGGCCCGGCCCAGCTCGATCCGCTTCTGGACGCCGTATGGAAGCGTTCCGACCGCTTGCCGACGGAACGGCGTGAGCGCAAGAAGCTCGATGATCTCCTCGACCACCACCCGGTGTGCGAGCTCCTCGCCGCGGGCCCGGCCGAACCAGAGTGCACCACTCAGGAAGCCTGTGCGCATGAGCGAGTGGCGACCCAGCAGAAGGTTCTCGACGACATCGAGGTCTGGGAACAGTCCCAGGTTCTGGAAGGTGCGCCCGATGCCGTGTCGTACCGTCTGGGCCGGACGCATGCCGACGAGCTCGCGTCCGTCGATCTTGATGCTGCCGGCCTCGGGCCGGTAGGCCGCGGAGAGACAGTTGAAGATCGAGGTCTTCCCGGCGCCGTTGGGGCCGATGATCGCGAACAACTCACCGCGATTCACATCGAAGCTGACATCGTTGAGGACGGTGACACCACCGAACTTCAGCCGCAGATTGGCGACCTCGAGCAGCGGGCGTCCCTCCGTCGAGGGCGGCGTCATGAGTGTTTCGAGTCTCGTGGTGGGCATGTCAGGTTCCCCAGTTCTTGCGGCGTCGATAGGTCTTCACGTCGCGGTATGACCGCTCGGCGTGCTCGCCGCCGCCGAGATAGAAGTCCGCCACGTTGCGGTCGGACATGAGCGCGGCAGCAGAGCCCTCACTCACGATCCGGCCGTGCTCGAGGACGTAGGCGTGGTTGGCGATCGAGAGGGCCATGGTCGCGTTCTGCTCCACCAACAGAACGCTGGTCCCCTGCCCGTTGATGGAGACGATGGCGTCCCGGATCTGTTCGACCACGCGCGGCGCGAGACCCAGGGACGGCTCGTCGAGCAGGAGCAACGTGGGTCCGGACATCAGCGCTCGGCCGATGGCGAGCATCTGCTGCTCACCCCCGCTCAGATATCCCGCGATGTCGCGTCGGCGCTTGGCGAGAACCGGGAACATGTCGAGCAGCCGGTCGAAGGTCTCGCTCGCAGTGGTGCCCTTTGCTCCGATCGCCCCGGCCCGGAGGTTCTCCTCCACTGACAAGGACTGGAAGATGCGCCGTCCCTCCATCACTTGCGCCAGCCCCCGGGTGACACGGTGTGAAGGGCTCAGGCTCGTCACGTCTGCGCCTGCAAAGCCAACGCTCCCTTTGGTGATGTCGCCACGGTGGAAGTCCAGCAACCCGGAGATGGCCCGCAGGAGTGTCGTCTTGCCCGCGCCGTTGGCACCCAGGAGAGCCACCACGGAGCCGGTCGGAACCGAGACGGAGATACCGCGCAGCACCAGGACGGCGTCGTTGTAGACGACCTCGAGATTCGAGACCACCAGTTCCCCCGCCTCGGCGGCGATCGGCCTCTCGGACGGCGTAGCCATCGTGGTTCGGCGGGTCACGTCATCTCCCGATGAGCTGGCGGGCAACGAAGCCCTGACTGAGGCCCGAGCCCGGAGCATCAATGTAAACCGCCAATCACTAACTGACAAGACTCTCAAGGACAAATCGTGATTCCGGTCACTTTCGGATCTCTGCCTATCGCGACACCGACCACATCGCCGAGGGCACCCTCCCCACAACACCGCGCCGCGGTGCACACTGGCGCCATGACCAACGAGATCCGGCGGCAACGCGACCCCGACCGCAAGGCGCGCATCCTGGCCGCAGCCGCGGACCTGGCCGGACGCACGAGCTTCCATGACGTATCGATGGCCGACATCGGCGCGGAGGCCGGGATCGTGGGCTCGGGCATCTATAGGCACTTCGACAGCAAGACATCGATCCTCATCGCGTTGCTGGATCGCGTGATGAACCGAATCAGCTCCGGCGCCGAGGACATCGCCAAGGTCACCACCGACGACAGCGAGACACTGTCTGCGCTGGTCAGCGACCATATTCGGATCGCCATCGATGATCGCAACGTCTTGGCGGTCTACCACCGCGAGGTCGACAACCTCCCCGAGGAGGACCGTCGGAGACTGCGCCGGCTGCAACGGCTGTACATCGAGGAATGGGTCCACGTCCTCGCTCCGCTGCGATCCGATCTGACCGACCAGGAGGCGCGCCTCACGGTCCACGCCGCCATCGGCGCCATCCAGTCGACCTTGAACTTCAACCCCGAACTGCCGGATGACCGGCTCACCGAACTGCTCAGCCAGATGGCCCACGCCTGCCTCGGCGTGGATCCGGCCCGGACGCCTCGGGGCTGATCTGGCGAGCACCGGCCCCGGCGGAGTCACGTCCCGGCGCCTCTTCTGGTCACGGGCGGGCGTCCCAATCCAGTATGACCCTCGTCATCCCAAGTGATTGGCGTTTCACTCCAGAACCGTGTAGGTCCTCCAATCTCAGACCCCGGCCGCCGGGGAAAGCCCATCCCACCGGTCCGAGAGGGATGGGCTTCATTGTCCCTGGCCGAGTCACACCTGGATCCCGGCACGCATGTCAACCCGGGTCCGGATCAACGTCGGACGCAGGGGGCCGACACCCGCACCTTGTCTGGGGGTACGGATATGAGCCTGGCGCCGAAGCTGATGGGCACTCTCACCGAGTTCAGCGAAGGGGCGATGTGGCGGGGCACCCCAATGCCCCGCTGACGCCGGAAGCGCGTCGCCGATTATGCGAGCGCGTGGACGCCGGACGTCCGATCTCGCATATCGCGGCGGAAGCCGGGATCTCCCGCCGCTGCCTGGCCACGTGGTACGCCCGTGAAAGAGCACCAGATGACCGGCAGCCGACATGACCTGACGCACCGTCGTGACGACGCGATCTGGTCGGTTCTCCAAGTACGCCACCACCTGCTGGCACCCGGTCGGTTCGGTTCCGTTCTCCTCACAGGCTCGTACGGTCCGTGACGATGTCCTCGCCACCCACGAGGCAACCGCGTGCTCGGTGAGCTCGCGGATCTCGATGGCACAGACCCTGAATGTGACGCCTCAGGAGTGGGCCTCGAGCCATTCGATCACGTCCGCGGTGATCGCGTCGCGATTGGTCTCGTTGAAGATCTCGTGGCGCGCCCCGGGGTAGAGCGTGACCGTCACGTCCGTCAGCCCGGCGTCGCGATAGCGCTGGCCCAGCAGCTCGACCAGGGCCCCACCTGCGGCAAGCGGGTCCGCGTCGCCGGAGACGATCGCGATCGGCAGATCGGAGCGGATGCCCTTCAGGGCCGCCGCGTCGCCCAGCCGCGCGGCACCGCCGAACAGCTGGGGCACGGCGGTGTCGGGGAGGTCGAACCCGGACAACGGGTCGGCGACGTACGCATCGACCTCGGCCTCGTCGCGCGAGAGCCACTCGTACCCGGTCCGGTGCTCGAACCCGGCGTTGAACGCTTCCAGCCCGACCGGTCCCTCGGCCTTCGAGAGCTCCGCGGCGAGCACGTCGAGCGCGGTCGAGCCGGACAGCACGACGCCGTCGTAGAGGTCGGACCGGTCGAGGATCACCGTCTGTGCCGCGAAGGACCCCATGGAGTGCGCCACGAGGAACAACGGAGCATCCGGGAAGTCATCGCGCAGCGAGGCACCCACGGCAGCGACGTCGGCCACCAGTGCCTCGAAGTCGAAGTGCCCGAGCTGGTCGGCCGACGCGACGGACCCGCCGTGGCCCCTGTGGTCGACGGCTCGAACGACGTACCCGGCCGCGACGAGTGCTCGGGCCAGGCGGTCGTAGCGCTGCCCGTGCTCGGCGATGCCGTGGGCGACCTGTACGACGCCCCGCGGCGCGGACAGTTCCTCCCCCCACGTCCGGATCGCGAGCGGCGTACCATCGGTGGGCGAGATGAATGTGGCGGTGCTGGGCATGCGGCCTCCTGGTGACTGGATGCCCATGGTGCCACTCTCACGTCGGTTGGGCGCACCATCGCGCGGATCGGCGAATGGAGAAGTCACCATCCGATCCGCCGCCCCGTCCACGCCGTCGTCCTCGGCCTCGATGTCGGCAGGCGACCGCAACCCGCGCCTGCCGAGGAGACTGACGCGTCACACGTTGCGGCGATACTGCCCGCCTGCCTCGAAGAACGCCTCTGTCACCTGACCCAGGGTGCAGACCCGCGCGGCGTCCATGAGCACCGCGAAGACGTTCTCACCGCTCGCTGCTGTCTCTTTGAGGCGAGCCAGGGCCTCGGCAGCCTCGCTCCGGTGGGCGTCCTGGAAGTCGCGCACCCGGCGCAGCTGGGACTCCTTCTCCGACGTCGTGGCACGGGCCAGCTCGACGGTTCCGTGGTCGGCCTCGTCCCCGGGGCGCCGGAAGGTGTTGACGCCGATGATCGGCAGCGTGCCGTCGTGCTTGCGGTGCTCGTAGAGCATCGACTCGTCCTGGATCTTGCCGCGCTGGTAGCCGGTCTCCATCGCAGCCGAGCACTCCCCCGCGCTCCGAGATCCGCTCGAACTCGCGCAGCACCGCTTCCTCGACGAGGTCGGTGAGGTCGTCGATGATGAAGGAGCCCTGGAGCGGGTTCTCGTTGAACGCGAGACCCCACTCGCGGTTGATGATCAGCTGGATCGCCAGGGCGCGCCGCACCGACTCCTCGGACGGGGTGGTCACGGCCTCGTCGAAGGCGTTGGTGTGCAGCGACTGGGCGTTGTCGTAGATCGCGATGAGCGCCTGCAGCGTGGTGCGGATGTCGTTGAAGTCCATCTCCTGCGCGTGCAGGGACCGGCCCGAGGTCTGGATGTGGTACTTGAGCTTCTGCGAGCGCTCCGAGGCGCCGTAGCGCTCCTTCATCGCGATCGCCCAGATCCGGCGGGCGACGCGGCCGATGACGGAGTACTCCGGGTCCATCCCGTTGGAGAAGAAGAAGGACAGGTTGGGCGCGAAGTCGTCGATGTCCATGCCGCGGGCCAGGTAGGACTCCACGTAGGTGAACCCGTTGGCGAGGGTGAAGGCGAGCTGGGAGATGGGGTTCGCCCCGGCCTCGGCGATGTGATAGCCGGAGATGCTCACCGAGTAGAAGTTGCGCACCCCCTGCTCGATGAACCACTCCTGGATGTCGGCCATGCAGCGCAAGCTGAACTCCGTGGAGAACAGGCAGGTGTTCTGCCCCTGGTCCTCCTTGAGGATGTCGGCCTGCACGGTGCCGCGGACCGTCTGCAGCGCCTTCACCGGGTCGATCCCGCGCTCGCGCGCCTGGTCGATCACGGTGTTGAGGAAGAACGCCAGCACGGTCGGGGCCGGGCCGTTGATGGTCATGCTGACACTCGTGGTGGGAGCGAGGAGATCGAAGCCGTCGTACAGCTCTTTCATGTCCTCCAAGGTGGCCACCGAGACCCCCGAGGTGCCGACCTTGCCGTAGATGTCGGGGCGCTCATCAGGGTCGCGGCCGTAGAGCGTCACCGAGTCGAACGCAGTCGAGAGTCGTGCAGCGGGCTGGCCCTCGGAGAGCAGCTTGAAACGGCGGTTCGTACGGGCGGGGTCGCCCTCACCCGCGAACATCCGCGCCGGGTCCTCGTTGGCCCGCTTGTAGGGGAAGACGCCCGCGGTGAACGGGAAGTGGCCCGGCAGGTTCTCCCGGCGCCAGAACCGGACCATCTCGCCGTGGTCCTCGAACCGGGGCAGCGCCACCCGCGGCACCCGGTTGCCGCTGAGTGAGATCCGGCCCGGATCCTCGGCGTACTCCTTCACGATGCCCGGCCAGGCAGCGATCCGGCTGGCGATCTCGGCGGGTACGTCTCGGCTGGTCGTCTCGGCCGCATCGCCGATCTCGGGGAGGTCGGCGGCCACCAGTGCGTACGCCTGGGCCCGGCGAGCCTGGGCCACCAACTGCTCGGTGTCGGCGTGGTAGTCACGTACGGTCGCGGCGATATCGGCCAGATAGCGCGCCCGGTCACCGGGGACCATCTCATGGGCGCCGCTGGAGTGCTTCACCGCGACCGGGGCGATGGTGCCCTCGGCGATGGCGAGTCCGTTCTTCGCCAACAGGCCACGGAGGTGCTGGTAAAGGGCCGTGACGCCGTCGTCGTTGAACGTCGCCGCCGAGGTGCCGAAGACCGGCATGTCCTCCCAGCTCGACCCGAACGCCTCCCGGTTGCGGACCAGCTGACGGCCGACGTCACGCAGCGCGTCGTCAGCGCCGCGGCGCTCGAACTTGTTGATCGCGACCACCTCAGCGAAGTCGAGCATGTCGATCTTCTCGAGCTGGCTGGCGGCGCCGAACTCGGGCGTCATCACATACAGCGAGGTGCCGCGTTCCTCCAGGAACGGGACGATTGCGGCGTCACCCTGGCCGATGCCGGGGGTCTCCACGATCACCAGGTCGAAGCCGGCCGCCCGGACGATCGTCAGCACGTCGGCCAGGTGGTCGGGCACCTCGTGGGCACCGCGGGTCGCCAGCGAACGGTAGTAGACCGGCCCCTCGACACCGTCCGAGGCCAGCGAGTTCATCCGGATCCGGTCACCGAGGAGCGCGCCCCCACCGCGACGCCGGGTCGGGTCGATCGCGACCACCGCGACGCGCAGCTTGTCCTCCTGGTCGACCCGAAGCCTCCGAACCAGCTCATCGGTCAGCGACGACTTGCCAGAGCCTCCGGTGCCGGTGATGCCGAGCACCGGCACGACGCGGGCAGCCGCGGCAGCCTCGAGCCTGTCGAGTACGTCGGCGGGCAGCCGACCCTGCTCAGCGCCGGTGATCGCGCGGGCGACCGAGGTGCGGTCGCCGGCGATCACCTCCTCGGCGCTCACCGGCCGCTGCGCCCACAGGTCGACGTCGAGGTCGGCGACGACGGAGTTGATCATGCCGGCCAGCCCCATCCGCTGGCCGTCCTCCGGAGAGAAGATGGTGACCCCGGAGGCACGTAACCGGGCGATCTCCTCCGGCACGATCACCCCGCCGCCACCGCCGACGACCTTGATGTGTCCGGCACCGCGTTCGCGCAGCATCGCCACCAGGTATTCGAAGTACTCCACGTGGCCGCCCTGGTAGGAGGAGACCGCGACCCCTTGGGCGTCCTCCTCGATCGCCGCGTCGACGACCTCTTTCACCGAGCGGTTGTGACCCAGGTGGATCACCTCACAGCCCTGCGACTGGAAGATCCGTCGCATGATGTTGATCGCCGCGTCGTGGCCGTCGAACAGGGCGGCCGCGGTGACGATCCGGACGGGGTTTCGGGCGGTGTGGAGTTCGGTCACACCAAGATACTATGGCGTCCAATCATTTTTGGGTAGCGGTTCGCCCACCAGTTGGTCAGCGGACCGGGTCCCCGGCATCCGCGCGCAGCGACGCCAGCTGTCGGGTCAGCGTCTCGACGCCGTCGGGGTCGAGGCCGGGCGCCGCGAAGACCTCAGCATTCAGCTCGGCCGTGGCATCCTCGACCACGCGCACGGCGGCCGCGGTGAGGGTCGCGAGCACGACGCGGCCGTCCTCGGCACTACGAACTCGCGCGACGTACCCCTGTCTCTCCAGTCTGGCAACGGCGCTGGTCACACTGGTCGGATGCACCTGGAGGAGCGAGCCCAACCGGGTCATCGGCATCCGCCCGGCGCGTGAGAATGCCAGAACCCGGAGGATCTCGTAGCGGGCGAAGGTCAGGTCGTACGTCCTCAACACGGCGTCGATGCGCTCGATCATCAGCTGGTGAACGCGCACCAGAGAGGTCACCATCGCCATCCCGTCCGCAGCCTCGGCCCAGCCGTGCGCCACCCACTGACGGTGCGCTTCCTCGATCGGATCCATCTGCTCAATCTAGCGGCCCGTGAAGCCGAACCCGAAAGAGCCCGCCCCGATTTACCTGGATGTCCTCGTATCTGCCCGTAGGCACGGTCCTACCCGGAGGGAGGAGGACCTCACCCCCGCGAGGTGACGCTGGCCGACGACTTCGGTTCTACCGTCCATTGACAGACTCACGAGATGGAGTGAACAGATGAGCCGGACACGACGCACAGCACCTCGACGCGACGCTCTCGCGTCCAAGCACGCGCGCCTGCGCGGGCACGAGCGACGCAAGGCACTGCGCTGATGTGGGGGTGGCTGGCACTGGCCATCGGCAGCGAGGTCACCGCGACCATGAGCCTGCGGAGCTCCCAGGGCTTCACCCATCTCGTTCCGTCGGTTGTCGTCGTCATCGGATACAGCTTTTCGTTCTATGCACTCTCTCAGGCGCTCGTGCGAGGGATGCCTGTCGCCACGGCGTACACGATCTGGTGCGGCATCGGGATCTCCCTCATCACTCTCCTGAGCGCAGTCCTGTTCGACGAGCGGCCGAGCCCTGTCCAACTGGCGGGGATCATCCTGGTCGCGATCGGCGTGGTCACACTTCAGGCCGGATCCGCCTGATCCGCGTAGCTGACTCGACCGGCGCGTCCAAGTTCTCAAACAAGCTCGAGGTGTACTTCCCCGTCAGGTTGTGAACAGCGTGGCGTGAGTGGATAGACGAAGACCTCCGGTACGGAGTGGGTTACCACACCAACCCGCTGTTGACCCCGCTCGACCGAGCCGCCGGCCTCCAGGTCCGCAAGGCGCTGCCCGCGTTCACAACGTCACGGGGAAGTACGTCTAGGCTGCCGCCTCCTCGACAGCAGTCTCTTGCCGCGTAGGGAGGCTGGGCGCGTCCAGCTGACCACGGAAGCGGCAGCAGGAGTATGCGATCGTGCCCAGTCCGATCATGCCCGCGACGATCTGCGTGACGGCCACAGCAACGCCGCCGGGCAGCCACCAGATCTCGGGGACCGGCCACCAGGACGGCGCCGGTGGACTCCAGGCCCAGAGAATGCCACATCCGATGATGCCGAGGGCCAGAGTCGCCGCTAGGACGATGCGCGGCCACGTCGCGACACTGTGGGCGGCGCCCTGGAGAGCGCGTCGTCGCACCGGGGCGAGCCAGCGCTCGGCCCAGGCGTGGTGTCGAGCCAGCAGCGTCAGGCCGGCGCACGTCATCAGCAGCCCGGGACCTGGGAGGACAAGGGCTGCGACGCCGGCTGCGACGAGCAGCCATGCCGCCGTCTCGCGCAGCACCCGGCCGGTGCCGGAGCCCATGGCCGGTCCCAGGTCGCCGCGTGGCCGCCTCACTGCACCAGGTCGTCGACGCACTGGTTCCAGGCCAGCAGGTCGAGCCGGCTCACACCCTCGGCCGTACACCGGGTGATGGCCTGGGTCAGGGTCAATACCTGATCGACCGGTTCGTCGACAGGGCTCGGGAGCGGCTCGGCGACCTTCTCGAGAGTCCCCACGACCTCTTCCTGCACCTGCTTGGGCGGCGATTCCGGAGTCTCCTGCGGAGCGGACGGCTCCGGCTTGGCCTCAGGCTGGCCTTCCGTGCCCGTCTGGTCACCAGCATCCGCCGGAGCAGAGCTCGGGTGATCGGTGGAACCGGCGCCGTGGCGGGCCGGCCGCCTTGGGCTCGGCGCCTTCTGCCCATCAACAGACCCACCCCGACCCGACTGGTACGAGCCGTCCATGGCGGCCACAGCAGGCGCGATGGCGGTGGGAACAGCGGTGTAGCCGCCCTTGACGTACGCCCCCCGGGTGCGCAGCACCATGTCGGCGTAGGACTGCGAGTGGTTGTATCGAAGAACCGCTGCACGACGACCGGCCTCGTCGCCAAGGTCATGGTGGCCCGAGCACAGGTACACCGCTGCCGCCAACGCAGCGTCATCGATGTCCTGGGGGTCCCGCCGCCCGTCCCCGTCGGCATCCACGCCGACGGTCGACCACGTGGTGGGGATGAACTGCATCGGGCCGACAGCACGATCCCAGACCTCGTCACGGTCGTACTGCCCGGCATCGGTGTCCCCGATCGCCCGGGTCTTGTTCGTCCCGTCCAAAGGGATGCCGTAGATGCCCGGACGCGAGTCACCGTCGGTGCCCAGCGTGTTGCCGTTGTAGCGGCCGTGGTCCGACTCCACGCGGCCCACCGCCGCGAGCAACTGCCAGTCGAGGTTGCACGTCGCATCGGCGGCATTGATGACCGTCTCGGCGCGCTGATAGGCAGCGAGCGCGGCGCTCGGGATGCCCTTGGCCGAAGAAGCCGCCACGACCTGCGCAGCACGCCTCTGCGGGACACCGACCCCGACGACAGCGGGTCGCGAGTAGCTCGCCGGGTCCTCCAGCGCCGCTGTCGGCACCGAGACACCCTCTGGATGCGCGGTCCGCGGCTCGTTCCCGCTGACGAACGCGTACGGGTTGGCCACATGGGCGGTCCATGCGACCGACAGGACGACCAGAGGGACCAGCGCGGCCACATGCCTCGGCACCTTCGTGGTCGACGCGTGGCTGGAACGGCGATCTGTGGTGGACATGGCGCCTCCGTAGGGGAATCTGCGGTCAGGTTCCGACCGTACGAAGGATGTGGCACCCGTCACATCACTCTGCGGGGGGTTACTCCACCCCCCGCAGGGGCAATCCATCTCAGGCAGGAGCGGTGCCCGCAGCGCGGGCGATCGCCTGTGCCCTGTTGGCCACGCCGAGCTTGCGGAGGATCTGTTTGACGTGCGACTTGACGGTGTCCTCCGCAATGACCAGGCGCTCGGCGATCACTCGGTTGGGCGCTCCCGCGACCATGAGCTGCAGGACTTCGGACTCACGAGCGGTCAGCTCCGACAGGAGCTCCAAGTGGTTGCCCGCGCCGAGCGAGCCGGTGCGCGGGACGACACCCAAGGACTCCGGCAGGGTGCGCAGCGCGGCATCCAGGATCGTGCCGACCTGTGCGCGCTGCGCATGGAACCGCTCCATGAGTACGAGCCGCTCATGGAGGCGGCCGAAGCCGTCGGCGAACGCCCAGACGAGGTCGCGGTCCACCTCGTCCGACGCCCGCGCGGTCGGGAAGTGGTCGCAGTGGATAAAGGCCACGACGGTTCCGCGCGAGCAGACGGGAGCCACGACGTAGGACCGGGACTGGCCCGCCTCCACGATGATGTCCTCGTGGACCTGGGTGCTGGCCGTATCCACGACGAGGGCTGGTCGCCGTTCGGTGAGCAGCCGGGCCTCAGGGGTGTGACCGTGAAGCGGGATCGTTTGGCCCACCCACTCCTCGAACCACGCCGCGTCGGCCTCGGCGAAGAACGCCTTGCGCGGCTTCCACGCGTTGTTCTCCACGCTGGAGATGGTGGCCCGACCGAACCCGCAGCGCGTAGCCAGCTCCTCGCACACCACGGCCACGAGGTCTTGTGCTGTGGGAAGGCCCCTCAGCCGGGCAAGGCCCTCGGCACAGTCCGCCAGGCGCCGGTTGCACTGGACCAGGTTCTCCTCGTGCAGATCAAGTGCCAGGACCTGCATCTCCAGGGCGAGCCCGAACAGATCGCGGGCTCGGTTCTCGTCCCCCGACTCCTCGACCTGGGCCTCCTCCACGCACAGCCGTGCGAGCACAGTGAGCCGATCCGGTGAGTAGTCGACACCAGGATCACCGACCACGAGGACGTCGGGCTCGACTCGGAGGGCCTCCGCCACCAGCTTCCGCAGATCGTTGGCACGAGCTCGGTGATAGCCGCTCAGCCGTGGGCGCCCGCTCCGTCCGCTGGAGGCGAAGACGGCGCTCTTCGCGGGGGCGACGACACTCATGCCACCGCCTCCGTACGAAAGGGCGAAGAATACGGACCCGGCGGCCTGAGGCCCGCGGTCGCTCGCTTGCGCTCGCTCATGACGCAACTCCGTTGAGGCCGCCACCGCGGACATACTTCGCGATCGCCTCCGCGCGGTTGCTGACCCGCAGCTTGCGCAGAATGTGTTTGACGTGCGACTTCACGGTCGTCTCCGACACCGTCAGCCGATCGGCGATCTCAGGGTTCGTTGCTCCGGAGACCAGCAACGCGAACACGTCCTGCTCGCGAGCCGTGAGCCCGCTCATCGCCCCGCGGACAGCCGGCTGGCGCGGTGGCGGCATGGTCGCGGTCGCCTCACTCGCAAGGATGAGCGGAGCGTCGCACAGATCTCCCACCGCCTGGCCGGCCCGGGCAAGTGCGGCCGAGATCTGCCGGCGCTGCTCGTCGAGCGCCCCGAGCAGCGCAAGACAGTCCAGGATCAACCCGACACCGTCACCGAACGCACGCATGGTCACCCGGTCCGCCTCCACAAGGGGGGGGCCAGTGGCCCCGGTATCCGCGTGAAGCAAGCCGACCACCGCTCCCCCAGAGACGACCGGCGCGATCACGTATGAGTCACAGTGGGCGACCGTGATGAGTGGCGGGAACGTCCTCGTCTCGCTGGCGGCATCCGTCACGAGGGCCGTGACACGGCGGCGAACGATCTCAGCCTCGATCGACCCGCTGGCAAGTGGGAAGGTCGCACCACGGACCAGCTTGCCGAACGCCACGTCCACGGCAGACTCGGGATGGGCCGTGAACCACGCCTGCGGCGACCACGAGGAACTCTCCACACGTGAGAAGAGCACGCGGTCGAAGTCACCGGCCCAGCAGAGCTCGGAGGGGACGGCGCGCAGGACGTCGTCCAGCTCGGTCCCCGCCTGGAGGCGTTCCAGAGCAAGGCTCACCCGCCTGGCGGCCAAGAGCGGCGCCGGCCGAATGCGCTCACCGACGACGGCAGACGCGGCCTCGGTGGCCGCGAAGAGACTGGACTGTCGCTGGAGCACAGAACCATCGAGCCCCAGCAGACCAGGGCCCGACAGCGCCTCCAAGCCCGGAGTCGAGGCAGAAAGCGCGGCAGCAGCAGTCAGCGACCTGAGCCGCTCGGCGATCTCGCGCCGTTGCTCTTCCAGCTCGTCCCCCAAATGGTCGGAACTCGCGCCAGGGCAGCGCACAGAAGTCATCTTTGAATCTCCATCCCAACGTCGATGGAACTTGCGCTCTATTTACTTCGCAGCCCATAGTGATGTCCGCCACATTGTTTCGTCAAGCCCTCGAATGCTTCAACTGGAGGAAACTCTCGATTCCAGCCACGTCATCGGCGCTCCGCAAGGGTCACGCCGTGGTTACGGAACGTGATGCGTGGTTTACTTAACGGATTGACACGCTGGACGCACGCACGCGCGGACGACTTGAGGAGGACTGGTGACGGGCATGAGAGAGACACCGCCAGCGGAGCAGGTCGACCCAGCCGACGATCCGCCGCGGCTCGACTTCGACCCGCGCACGCTCGGCCTCGCCCGAAGGACCGTCACGGCAGCGGTCGTCGCGACCGCAGTCGTGCTCGGGCTGCTCGCATGGTCCCCATGGAGCAGCAGCGGCATGACCGAGGCCGACAGCGACGCCGTTCGCGCCCGCGATCTCGCGATCGAGGCCGCCGCCGAGGCAGCCATCGCCCTCAACACGGTTGATCCCCAGAAGAGCAAGCAGACCGTAGGCGACTGGCTCGAGGTGTCGAGCGGTGCGCTTCATCGTGACTTGGCGCGGCATCCCGCGCAGATCGCGGCAGACATTCGTCGCAAGGGCACCGCGACGGCCACGAAGGTCCTCGAGACAGCCGTCTCGGCTCTCGACCCGAGCGCAGGCCGGGCGACCGTGTTGAGCGTCATCGAGGTCCGCACCACGCCGCGCCATGGAAAGCCCACCGTCGCCGTCCGACGCCTCCGCATGCTGATGCAGCACATCGACTCGGCGTGGCGTATCACCTATCTCGAGACAGTGAGCAGCACATGAGGATCACGGTCCCTCGGCCACGACGCGCCCACGCCGTCCTGATGCTGACGATGGTCGTCGTCATCGGCGTCGCCATCGCTTTGGCCACCGAGTCCGGCAGCTCCACCCCGGCATCAGGTCACGACGTCGCCTTCGTCTCCAGTACGGCCACCGATGAGGTCCTCGAGATCGGGAGAACGACGGCAGCCGAGGTCTTCACGATCCGACCTGGAAAGGTCGCCGCCACCCGGCGACGAGCACAAGAGGCCCTCGTGGGCGACGCGGTCGGTCAGTACGACCGGCTGTACGGATCACATCTACGTGCCGCGGGGGCCCGGCGCCTCACCCTCACCACCACCGTGCGCGACGTCGGAGTCGTGTGGCTGAGAGACGAACGTGCCAAGCTCCTGGTCTTCGCGGACCAAGCAGCCTCGACCCCCTCCGGCCAGTCGGCCGTCGGTCCGGCCCAGTTCGCCCTTGACCTGCAGCACATCGACGGGACTTGGAAGATATCGTCGATCCGTCTCCTCTGAGACGCCCCATCGACACTCAGGGAGAAGGCAATGACGGAGCAGTTGCGACGTGCACCACTGAAGAGCACTCCTCGGCCGCGGGACCGCAAGCAACGGATCGTCGAGGTGGCAGGCCATCTCTTCTACCGACATGGGTTTCACAATGTGAGCACCAGCCAGATCGCGGCGGAGGTCGGCATCACCGCAGGCGCCCTCTACCGACACTTCAAGGGCAAGCAGGACCTGCTGAGCCACGCGCTGACCGACGGGTTCGACCAGGCGACGCGATTCGTCCTCGAGGGCTCGCCCGAGGACCTGGGTGAGGTCATCACGGGCATTGCGACCACAGCTGGAGAGCGGCGCTACATGGGTGTCCTGTGGAACCGCGAGGCGCGCTTCCTCGATGACGAGGCCCGTACTGCCATGCGGGCCAGGTTCTTCACCTTCATCGACGAGTTCTCACGACAGCTCAGGTCTGCCCGGCCCGACCTGTCCGCCGGTCAGGCTGACCTGCTCACCTGGGCGGCCCTGGCCGTGCTGACCAGTCCGTCCTATCACAGCACGGAGCTGGAGCCGGACGACATCATCGACATGCTCGAGCGCATGGCGCTCGTCGTATGCACCACGAGCCTCACCGGGAGCGAGGATGGCGCGGAGCCGCCGCCCGTCCCGACAGTCGTCGGGCTGCGCCCGCATGGCCGGCGAGAGGCCATCCTGGCGGCGGCGACCCCGCTCATCCACCAGTTCGGCTACCAGGCCGTCTCCATGGAGGACGTCGGAGAGAGCGTGGGCATCAGCGGTGCGGCGGTCTACAAGTACTTCGCCAAGAAGTCAGACCTGCTCTCCGCGGTGATCGCACGTGCGTCCGAACCGCTCCAGCTCGGCGCTTCACGGGCGCTCGGACGGGCCCGTGACAGCGCGGAGGGCATCACGAACCTGCTCGACGCCTACATCGAGTTCGCTCTCGTCCACCACGACCTCGTCGGCATCCTGGTCGCAGAGGTCACCAACCTGCCCGAGGAACACCGCCGTCAGGTGCGCCGCTCGCAGCACGACTACGTGGCGGAGTGGATCCGACTGGTCCGCGAGACCCGGCCCCATATCGACGAGCGACGCGCCCGCTTCCTTGTGCACGCGGTCCTCACGGTGGTCAACGACGTCACTCGTACGGATCACCTGCGCAGGCGCCCCTCGGTCGAGCAGGACCTGCAAATCATGTGCCGGCGGATCCTCGACGTCACGCTGTGACTCACCCTCAGCGCTCCCGAAAGGCCTCGAACGCCGACCGTGCCTTGTCGGAGCCGAGCACCAACGTCTGACTCAAGGCCTCGAGCTCCAGCGCGGACGGGAACGACCCGCTGGCGCTCTGGTGAAGGAGCTTCTTCGTCAGGGAAACCGCCAACCGCGACTCGGCGGAGACCCGGTGCGCCAGCCCTTGGGCGTGACTTCGCGCCTGGTCGGGTGTGTCGACGACGACGTTGACGAACCCCAGGTCGTACGCCGCGACCGCGTCGATCTCGTCCGCCAGCAGCATCAGCTCCTTGGCGCGCTGCATCCCGACGATGCGAGGAAGTATGAACGCCCCACCGAAGTCCGGCACCAGCCCTCGCCGCAGGAACACCTGGCAGAACCGGGCGCTCCTGGAACAGACGACGAGGTCACACGCGATAGCGAGGTTGAATGCACCACCGTAGGCAACTCCAGACACCGCAGCGATGATCGGCAGCGGGCTCTCCCACACGGCCCTGGCCGCGCGCTGGTACGCCCGCATGAACCGCAGGATCGCGTCGTCGTCCGACGGCCCGTGGGCGCTCAGCACCCCTTCCGCGTCGCCTCCCGCGGAGAAGTGCTCCCCCGCCCCGGTCAGGACGACGGCATGGATGTTCTCGTCGCGCTCCGCCATCTGGATCTGGTCGTGCAGTGCGTTAGCCGTCGACTCTGCCAGTGAGTTGAGGGACATCGGCCCGTTCATCACGAGGGTCCGCACGCAGCCGTCGTCCACCACGTCGACGGTCGTCGCCATCAGCGTGCCGCCAGAGGGACGACAGCGAGGACCGCGAACACCCCAGCCATCACCAGCATCGACCTCGCACCCCGGCGGATCCGGCGCTCATCGCGCGCACGGCGCTCCTCTGAGAGTCCTGGGGGGACCAGGCGGGCCGGGTTGTTGGATCCCCACAGCCCGAGCGCGAGGGAGATCAGGGCGATGGCTCCACTCACGAGCGTCGTGCTCATGGCTGCTCCGTGGCCACTGCCGGTGGCTCGTTCGGGTCCTCGGGGCGGTAGGAGTCGGCGTACTCGACGTCGGCCTTCTTGATGCGGCCCTCGAGCCAGTCGCGCCAGGTCTCGAGGGCGCGCTCGGACCGCACGACATCGAGGGCTTGGTCCTCGACCTGGTCGAACGTCGGCTCCTTGCCGGGCACGATGCGGACGACCTGGCCGACATTCCACCCGAACTGCGTACGTACCGGACCGAAGACCGCTCCGCTCCGGGCTCCGAAGGCCGCCTTCGCGTAGTCTCCGGCCAGCGAGCTCGCGGGGACCACGCCCAGTGCTCCACCCTGGTCCCTGGTGGCGTCGTCCAGGCTGTTGGCACGGGCCAAGGCCGCGAAGTCCTCGCCCTTCCGAGCCCGCTGCACCACCGCCTGCGCGTCCTTGTCGGTCCGGACCACGATGTTGCGCAACTCCCTGCCTTCGGGGGTCATGAACCGGTCCGGGTGTGCCTCGTAGTAGTCGCGGGCGTCGGCGGCCGTCACGTCCGCGGCCGCATCCTTGGTGATCTTCTCGAACAGCAGCGCGACGGCCTGCTGGCGCTTCACCTCGTCGAGCACCGCCGCCTCGGTCACCCCGAAGTCCGCGAGCAGCTCGGTGAACGCCTCACGCGGATCCGCGCCCAGCTGCGACGCCACCATCTGGTCGAGGGTGTCGCGGGCACGCTTGTCAGAGACCGCGACGCCCTTGTCACGCGCCGCGTCGTCGAGCACCATGCTGACCGCGACTGCCTTGGCGGTGTCGCGCCGGAAGGCAGCTCGGCCGTCCTTCTTACCGGGTTCCTTGATGCCGTAGAGCGCCCCGAGCACCTCCACACGCTCATCGAGGTCATCCTTGGTGACGACGGTGCCGTCGTACTCGAAGGCCGCGTCGTCCGGGAGGTCGCGGAGCTCGCGCACGCCGAGAACGGCTCCCGCGACCAGCACGGCCAGGACGAGTACGACTCCGACGGTCTTGGTGCCGAGTGGCCGCTGGGTGAGGAATACGGGCAGTTTCATACGAGCACCTCTTCAGGGGATTTCGTGGGTTCGTTGGCGGGCGGGCTCTGCTCCGGCCCCGGGGCTGAGGGGAGCATTCGGACGACGTGGGCCGCGACGAAGGACAGGGCAACGGTCGCTGCGAGGAACAGACCGAAGTCACGGATGACCGCAAGTCCCGAGAACGCCAGCGCGAGGTATCCGCAGGCGGCCGCGACCGCTGCCACCATGACGGACCGCCCGAGCAGGACAGTGCGCGACGCCTTCGCGGCGCCGAGGAGAATGGTGAACTCGCACGCCGTGGCCGTGGCCAAGGACCCGAGCGCCACGGTGAGCGGAGTCAGTGGGACGCCCAGCAGCCATGCACCAGCAAAGCCCCAGCCCGTGGCGAGACCGGCGGCTACCACCGCGCGGAGAGCGTCGGAACGCCGCCGCAGCCCCACCAGGAGGACGAGCCCGGCAGCGGCGATCCCCGCCAGCGCGTCGAGGTAACGGTTCCCGGACACCAGCTCGTAGCTGCGGGACGTCACCACGGGCAGTCCCGCGAGGTCTGCCTCGACTCCCGAAGGAGGGTCGGGGATGGCCGAGCGGAGGTCGGCGAGCAGCGTACGTTGGGCCTCGACGTCCTCCAGCTCGATCCCGAAGCTGAGCACCGCCTGCTGGCCGTCGCTGCGCATCACCGAACCACGCAGGTACGGCGGCAGCTGCTCGAGCCCCGCCCGGATCTGCGCGGGGGTCGGATCGTCACCCAGGAAGCTCAGCAGGCTCGGGAGGCTCACGATCGGGTGCAGCCTGTCACTGAACCGGCGTACGACCACCTCCTGCACCTCCCGCATCCATGCCAGCGACTCCGGGGACGTCACGTCACTGCCCCGGACCAGCACCTGCACCTCGCCGGCCGACCCCACGAGCTCCTCGGCATGGCGTACGTCCTCGAGCGCGGGAAGGCCCGCAGCCAACTGGTCGGGCTGCGACTCCACGTCGAGACCGGGCAGCGCGATCCAGCCTCCGAGGGCACACGCGATGGCTGCACCGACGATCCCGACCCTGGTCGCAAAGCCGTTGCGACCGGAGGGTTTCCTGACGGGTTCGCCAGCATCGCCCCCCGGCGACGGGGCGTCGTCCGGAGACAGAGGTTTGGCCCTGCGGGCCAGGATCAGGCCGACACCTGTGGCTGCCACGACCCCCGAGGCCAGCGCGAGGCCGAGGTCGCGGACGAAGGGCACAGAGGAGACGGCCAGGGCGCCGAACCCCGCGGAGGCCGCCAGAGCAGTGACCACCACCTGACGGCGGTTGGCCCCTCGGACCAAGTATGCGGGGAAGTCGCTGCCTGTGCCCAGCACGATCGGCAGGAACGCCACGACACCGAGGGACAGTGGGTGGTCGAGCCAGCCGAAGGCAGCCAGGACGCCGGCAACCGCCGCTGTGGTAGCTACCAGGGGCAGAAGTCGCGCACGTCGAGGCGACAGCCACGGCAGGAGCAGGTAGCAGGCGAGGATCAGGACCAGGCCGATGCCTCCGAGCAGCGGTATCTCCCGCGTCAGCACGTCGCCGAGTCCTGCCGCGACAACCGGCATGCCGGTCACGGTCACCCGACTCGTCTCGAGCCCGGCCTTGTCGACCGACTCTTCGACCTCTTCGACGAGGCGCTCGGTCGCGGCCTGGTCCAGGCTTTCGCGGGGGCGGACGATGATCGCGACGGCGTCCGCGCTGGGCACGACGAACCGCCACTGCTGCCGTGAACGACCGTCCTCGTCGAACACGACTGCCTGGACGAACCGTGGGTTGCGAAGGGTCGGCAGCCCCGCCGGAAGGGCCTTGACCAGAAGGCTGCCGTAGCGAACGTCGTACGCCTTGATGGCCTGCTCCCCGGCCTGCTTGACCTTCGCGGGCGACAGCCCAGCCTTCTCGGCGCGCTGCTCGGCACCCGCGCGCAGCGCGTTCCGCCTGCCGGAGATCGCGGCCATCATGTTCTGCGCTTGGCCCGCCACCTGGTTGAGCACCGTGCCGGGGCCGTAGACGACGGCCACGTCGGGAAGTTGCGCCAATCGGCCCTCGAGGCCGACGAGGCGCTCGATCTGGTCGCCCTGCAGCAACGACCGCGGTTCGTCGGTCTCGGCCAGGATGACGACGGGGTCGCCACCGAACGAGCGGGCAGCCTCCAGGGAAGCCTCCAGACCCGGGTCTTCCACAGGCAGCAGCGACTGCGTGGTCGTGTCGGTGCGGACCTGGGCGAGGCCCGCCACCACCACCGCTACCACGACGGCCATCAGGATGCCCCCGCCCAGGAGCCGCACCTTCCCCATGGTTACCGAACCTGCCTCTCGACGCGCGGGTAATCACCCTTGAAGGGCCCGGGCCTCGCGCCGGAGCCCGGCGCCGGGTAGGCGTTGGTGTAGTTGCCCAGCAGGTTGTTGGTCGAGAGCGGCAGCTGCGGCGAGTGGGTGTTCACCAGCGGGGTCAGCCGCAGGTAGTAGGAACCGTTCTCGTCGCGATAGTTGAGCACCGCGTTGAAGTTGGCGAAGTACGCGGCCAGCTCCGGTCCGTAGGGCTTGATGTAGGAGAGCATCGGGTTGACGTCCGCCAGCGTCGCCTGTGCGGTCGGGATGGTCGCCCGGACGTCGTTGGAGAACGTGGGCACCCGGTCGAGCGTCGCGGGCGCCTGGTCGAGGACGCCCGAAAGGGGTTCCAGCATCCCGCGCAGGTCCTTGGTGGTGGCGGGGAGCTCGCCCAGTGCTGTGGTGAGGCCTGGTCCTGCGGCACGCAGGTCCTTCGCGACCGGACCGAGCGCGACCGACAGGCTCACGAGCGAGTCGCTCGCGGTCTGCGTGGCAGCTAGCGTCTCCGGCGCCTCGCGGAGGGTGGCCTCGATCGCCCCGCGCTGACCCGCAGTCGCACCCGTGACCTGGTTGGCGTTGTCGACGAGGTCGGCGACCTGGCCCTCGCCGGTGTCGAGTGCCTGCAACACCTGCGATGTCTGCCGCGCGAGCTTGTCGAGGTCCTCGGACTGGGCAGCGATCGCGTCCAGAGCGGTGTGGCCCTCACGGCCGAGATCGCCCAGTCCGGTCATCAGCGTGTCGAGGTCACCCTCCGCGCCGGACGTTCCAGCGCCCAGCGAGCGGAGCAGCTCCCTCATGTCGCCGCGCGATTCCTCGTCCAGGCTGGCGAGGACGTCACGCAGCTGCACGCTGGGCCTCACCATGCCGGCGGGGAGCTCGGCGCCGGACGGGATCTCGGTGCCCTTGCCGGGGGTCAGGGCGAGGTAGGACTCGCCCACGAGCGAGCGTTCGGCGACCCGGAGCTCGGCTCCCTCGTGCAAGGGGGCGTACTCGTCGTCGAGCGCGAAGACGACCTCGGCCCCCTTGTCGCTCACCTCCACCGAACGCACCTGGCCGACCTTCACACCGGCGACCTGCACCTGTGAGGCCTGGACGAGGTTGTCGACGTCAGGGATCACGACCGTGGCGGTGTACTCCTCACTGTCGAGGACCGGACGCTTGGCACCTGTACCGCTGTACAGGATGAACATGATGATCGCGCAGACTCCGAAGAACACCGCGAGCGTCACCATGCGGCCCGTGCGCTGAAGCAGGAGCGTCTTCATCATCCTTCTCCTCTTCCCTGGTCAGGTGAATTGGGCAGTACGCCGGCACCCGGCAGCGGCACGATCAGGTGGCCACGGATGAGACCGCCGTTGGCATCGCCTGCGCCGAAGACCGAGGAGGTGTTGTAGACGAATGCCTTCAGCGCGGTCAGGTAGTTCATGACCGTGCGCGTATCGTCGGGCAGCGGCGAGGTGATCTTCTCGATGTCGTGCAGCGACGTGGTCACATCTGCCACCAGCGGCCGCAGATCGGCCACGACCGGACGTGCCTTGTCGAGCACCGGCTTGGCGGCGTCGAGCGTCTTGCCGAGGTTCCCCACCGTCGATCGGAAGCGCTTCAGCGAGCCCGGAAGCGTGTCGGAAGCGCTGCGCAGGTTGTCGAGCGTCGGGTCGAGCTCCTCCGTCAGAGCCTGGGTGCTGTTCAACGCCGCGCGGAGGTCGCCTGTGAGGCCCGGCAACTCCTTGAGGCTCGCCCGCAGGGCTTGATCGCTGTCAGCGAGCACCGCGAGCGTCGCCTGCGTCGCGTCGGCGAGGCGTCCGATCCGCTCATCGTTGCGGCCGACCGCCGCGGAGATGTCCGAGAGCGCGCTGACCAACGCCGCGATCTTCTCCCGGCGGGTCCGCAGCGCCTCGGCGACCGGCTGCACGGCCTGAAGGGTGTCGTTGGTGGCGCCGAGGCCCTGCGGCAGGTTCTGGGGCGCCCGGGCCAGCGCCACATCGGATTCCACCAGCAGATCGGTCAGCGCCAGCTGCGACCGCTCGTCGAGGTGCTCGAGGATCTCGTCGGCCTGCACCGGACGCGCGGTCTGGCTGACCGGGATGGCCTCGCCGTCCTGGAGCCTGCCGGCCGAGGGCGAACCCGGGTTGATCTCGACCTGCATCTCGTTGAGCGGGTTGTTGGGCCGCAGCACAGCACGGGCGTCACGGTAGACGTCGTACTCGCCCTCCAGCTTCATCGTGACCACGGCAGATCCGTCGTCGCTGGCCTTCGCTGTGGTCACCTTGCCGACCCGCACGCCCGCCATGGTGACGGAGGTCTGAGCGCTCGGGTTCAGCCCAGGGACCTCGGCGAACTCGGCCTTGACGAGCGTGCTGTCGCTCCACGGCGTGGTGCCGCCCAGATACGACTTGATGATCGCGGCTGCCACCACGCCCAGCACCATCAGGACAGCCAGGGCCGTCACGTCTCGGCCGAGGCCGGGAACGGTCTTGATCCGCTCCCAGTACGCGGCCAGCCTGCCTTGCTCGTTCATCGCTCACTCCTGGGAACCAGTGGAAGGGTCAGTTCGGACGGGCCTTCGGGCGCTGACCCCAAGGCACCGTCGCTGTGTGACGGCGAGGAACCGAGCGGAGGCGCCGGCTCTCCCTGGTTGGCGCCCTCCTGCGGGCCGGCGGGGAGCTGGTACCCCAGCAGCTCGAGATACTGCTCGATCGAGTGGCCGATGATGCCGCCAGGAGTGCTCAGTCCGACGCCGGCCATCAGGCGACCGTGAGCACCGTTCTTGTCGTGGTACTTGAACACGTCGGCGGTGTCGGAGAGGAGGTAGCCGACCTCCTTGTAGAGCGGGTGGTCGTTGCCACCCCCCTCGTAGACGCCGGTCCCGTGCCATGGAGACAGGACTGCCTTCTTCAGCGGCCCGTCGAGACGCTCGACCACCGGTCCCTCGATGTCTTCGAGGACGGAGGTGGCGCGACTGACTCCGGGCCGCAGGTCCTCGACGAGGGGGCGAGCGTCGTGGGCCACGACGCGCGCGTCCGCGATCACCGGCCGAGCCGTGACCAGCACACCGTCCAGCTCGCGGAGGGTCGGCTCGAGCTCGCGCGCGGCGGGCCTGAAGTCCTCTGCCGTGGTCCGCAACCGGTCGAGCGTCCCGTCGAGATCGGCAAGGCCGGTCTCGGTCACGCGTAGCGTCTCAGGCGCCTGGTCCAGGGTGCCGGAGATCGCCTTGCGGTGGTCTGCAAGCGCAGTTGTCGTCACCGAGAGGTCGTCGATGATCGTGACGAGCTGACCTCGCTCGCGGGTCAACTCCGTCGCGGTGGCGTTGAGCCCAGTGACCAGACGCGTCAGATCCGTTGAGGGCTGGTTGCCTCGCAGCGCTCCGAGAACCTGGGAGGTGGGCTCCAAGGCGGCAGGAGCGCTGTCGAGCAGCTCCCCGACCTCGCGTTGGCCGCCGCGGTCGAGGGTCTTCTCCAGGCTGCCGACCGTGCCTCGCACCGACTCAGTGGCCTCCGGAGTCACGGCCGAGAGGACCTTGTCGAGCTCGACGGGGACGGTGGTCCGCTTAGCCGGGATGGTGGCGCCTTCCGCGGCAGCTCCGTCCTTGCCACCCTGGACCAGCTCGACGTAGTACTTGCCGCCGAGCACCAGCGTGGGCCGGATGTTGGCCTTCGGCTGCGTGCCCAGCTTGTCGAGGGTGCCGTCGTCGAGCTTCATGACGACCTTCGCGGCATTGCCGTCGGCCTGCTCGACGCCGGTCACCTTGCCGACCTCGACGCCGGCGAGCTTGACCACACTCTCATGCGGAACCAGCTTGTAGTCCTGCCGGAACTCCGCGCTGAGCGGCTCCCCCGAGGCGAGCGTCGTCTGCACCTTCGCCCGGTTGAAGGCGAACAGCGAGAAGGCCAGGAGCACCGCCATGACGATCACGCCGACGGTCTTCGGCGATGACAGGACCAACTTCGGACGAGACGTTGTCATCAGTTCACTCCCAAGGGCAGGCCGGGAGGCGTGAGGCCTTCGGCACGGTCGTTCTGCGCCTCGCCCGGGCGCGGGTACATGTTCTGCGGCAGGCTGGCGTCGCCGGACGCGATCAGTCCGCCGGTGACGGTGTTGACCCCTGGCGTCAGTCCGAGCCGTGCGTAGCGGACACCGGGCTGCGGTCCTTGTGAGACGAAGCTCCGGCCACGGAGGAACAGCGTGGCCATCTCGGGGGCGTACGGGGCAAGCACACCCAGCGGCACCTTGAGGTCGGCCAAGGCCTGGCGCACCATCGGGGCCAGCGGGCGCGCGTCCGCGACCGTCTGGGTGAGGTCCTCGACCGCCGGGATCGCCGCTTTCGCGACCGGAGGGACCTTCTTCGCAACGGGCACCGACTCGCGCAGGAAGCCGCGGAGGTCGCCCTCCGAGCGGCCTAGTGCGTCGGCTCCGGGACGCAGGGACC
This sequence comes from Nocardioides sp. YJ-D4, assembly GCF_054031495.1. NCBI lineage: Bacteria > Bacillati > Actinomycetota > Actinomycetes > Propionibacteriales > Nocardioidaceae > Nocardioides > Nocardioides sp. YJ-D4. The sequence continues at coordinate 5,193,704 of NZ_CM132932.1, read as the reverse complement.
TCATCGCGTGCCCCGTGTCCGCCAGCGGGGCCTGGAGGCTGCTCATCGCACGCTCGGTGTGCTCGAGCGTCTGCGGCAGCTGGTCCACCGTGCGGCGGAGCGGCTCTCCCGAGTCGACGCTCACGGCGGCGAGTGTCTCCTGGCTGCGGTCCATCAGCTGGCGCATCTCCGACTCCCGGCCACGAAGCCGACCGGAGACGGTTTCCACGTTGTCCAGGAGCCCGACCAGATCTGTCTCGGGGGCAGCGAGGGCGGCAGATACGGCGCCGAGGTCGCCCAGGAGATCGGGGGCAGCCGCGAGGAGATGCTGGATGTTTTTGGCATGCCCGGCGACTCCGCCGCCGAGCGCGCGCAGGGTCGAGGTCGCCGCGCTCCGCGTCTTCGGATCGAGCACATCGAGCAGCTGATAGACGTCTGCGGAGTCATCCGTCTGGCTGGCCGGGATCGGCTCGTCACCGATCTCTCCCGCCTCGGGCGTGCCCGGATCGAGCGCGACGAACTTGGTGGCCAGCGCGGACAGGTCCCACAGCTCGACGTGGGCGTCGCGGTATACGTCGACGTCGCCGTCGAGTTCCATGGTCACCAGGGCGGCGCCGTCCTGGTAGTCGATCGAGCTCACCCGGCCGATCCGCTTGCTGAACTGACGCACAGCGTCATTGGCACGAAGCGAGTGCACGTTGGAGACCAGTGCCTGGACCTCGGTGGTCTTGGCGAATGGCATCCCGGTCTGAGCCTTGAACGTCACGAACAGGATGCCGGCCAGCACGACCAGGACAATCAGTCCGGCCTTGAAGGCGAGGGCACGCGTCCGGAACTCCGGAGTCACCTTGATGCTCACTGCAGACCTCCCAGGAACTGCTCCACGAGGCTGCTCTCCTGTTTCGAGGAGAGGCCGGTGGCACTGTCGTCATCGGTTGCGGCACCGCCGAGCAGCCCGCCGATCGCATCGTCCTCGGCCGCGCCCTCGCGCTGTTTCTGCTCGATCTCCGGCGCCGTCGGCACCGGCAGGCCGTGCGCGGTGTCATCGGGGACGACCGGCGCGATCCCCGCAGCCGTGTCACCGATCGAGTTGGGCGAGAGCGGCACCATCGCCTTGAAGTAGTGACTGATCGCGTCGTAGTCGCTCGTTGCCAGCGACCAGCCCTCGGCAAACTCCATGAGGTCGGTCAGGCTCTTACCGCTCAGCGCGGTGCCCATGAGCTGGGCTCCCGATCGTGAGGTCGGGACGAGGTCCTTGCCGGCGGGGCGCAGTGCGGACACGACGGGTGCCGCCTCGGCAAGCAGCTGGTCGGCGCGCTCCAGCACGGGCGGAAGCGATCCGAGCGCCGGGTCTGCTGCGTCGGCGAACTTCTGCAGCTCGCCGCTGACGTCATCGAGGTCGTCGGTGATCGGCCGCAGGGACTTCAGGGTGCGACGTGTCGGCTCGGCTGTGCCGGCGAGCTCGGCGAGGGCCGCTCGGGCGCTGCGCAAGGTCTGCGGCAACCGGGCCAGCGCAGCCTGGAGGGCGGCCCGTTCCGAGGCGACGATCTCGAGGGACTGGGTGGCCGAGTCGACGAGCTGGTCCAGCTGACGGCCTTCGTCGGCAGCCACGGAGGACGCGACCGGCTGGGTGTTGTCCACCAGTCGGGTCAGCAGCTCATTCTGGTCCTCGAGGATCTCCGCCAGGTCGCTCGTCTGCTTCATCGCGGGGGCGAGGGCCGCAAGCGCCTCGTCTGCCTGCTTCCCACGACCCTGCAGACCTTCGCCCGTTTCGGTGAGCAGCGCCGAGAGGGCCACCGATGTAGGCGTGTCCACGGCGTTGAGCACATCCTGGAGATCGACCACCCGGTCCGTGTTCTTCGTGGGGATCGTCATCGCCGACATCAACGGTGCGTCCGGGCTGCCTCGGTGGAGCCGGATGAACCGCTCTCCAAGCAGGTCCTGGGTGGTGATGGTCGCCTTGGCGTCCTCGTGGAGCGGCAGGACGCTGCGGTCGATGCGCATCTTGACCTGAGCCTTCCCGTCGCGGAGCTCGACATCGGTGATCTTTCCGACGTCCACGCCGGAGGCCTTGACGACGTTGCCCGGCACAAGCGGACTGGCATCGTCGAACACGGCGACCAGCTCGGCCTGGTCATCATTTCCGCCTCGGCCCATCAGTACGAACCCGAGAACGGCAACCAGGCCCAGCGCCGTGATCACGGCGATCAAGGTCTTCTTCGTCATTTGATCTCACTCCCATTCGCGTCGGTCCAGGGCTGGCCCTCGGGCTGCCCCGGCGGCGGGGCGGGGTTCTGGCGGGCCGTCGGCAAGGGCACGGGGCTCTCGTTGACCAAGTTGGTGCCTGGGCCGAGCAGGCCTGCCCAGGTGTGCCCCGCCCCGTCGTACGGGGCGAATGCCTGGCCCCAGTTGCCGACGCCACCGACGCCTTCTGGGGTGTAAGGACGCAGGAACGCGATCGCAGGTCCGACGTCGTCCACGAAGTTGTTGAGGGTGGGCACGACCTGGTGACTCGTATCGAGCAACCCTGGGGTCTGCGCGAGAAGCTCGTCTGCATCCGAGAGCAACGGGCGCAGCTCGGCCACCGTCGGCCGCAGGTCGACCAGCGTCGGTGCCAGGTTTGCGCTGACGCTCGGAAGCAGCTGCGTGGAGGGACGCAGGTCCTCGAGCAGGTCCACGGTCGGCTCGGTCGCGCCGGGCACCTTGCGGAGGGTGCCCTGCGCAGTCTGGAGGACTCGTGGAAGGCGCCCCAGGGTCTCGTTGAGCTCCTTCTCCTCGCGCGCGGTCGCCTCGGAGATCTCGTTGAGCTGCTGCACCGTGTTCGCGATGCCGTCCTTGCGTGAGGCGGCCGCGCCGGTGAGCTCGCTGAGCTGTGTGACGAGGGCCCGGATGGCGGGGCCGTCCTGGCCGACTGCCTGGAGCACCTCCCCGAGCGCGCCGACGGCTGCCGAGGCGCCCCGGATCGTGTCGCGCGTCTCGTCCTCTCGACCGCCCGCGGTGTCGTTGAGCTGACCGATGAGCGTCGTGAGGCGCTTCCTGGTCGGTTCGTCGAGCGCCTGCAGCACCTGGTCGACCTCGACCTGTCGCGAGGTGCCCTCGACGAGAGCTCCTTCCGGGAGCGCGGCATTCTTCGTCGGTCCGGGATAGATCGTCAGGACTCGCTCGCCCACCGCCGAGACCCACTCGACCCGAGTGGTGCTCCCGTCATGGAGCGGCGCGAAGTCCTCGTCGACGGACACCGTGACGATCGCCTTCCCGTTCTTGACGTCCAGCGCGGTGATCTTCCCGGCGTCATGCCCGTTGATCCACACCGAGCTCCGCTCGGACAGCTGAGCCGCCGAGGGCATCACCAGGTCGACCTCGTAGTCGTCCCCACCCATCGTGGCCAGGCCGCCCATCAAGACTGCCCCGACACCTGCCAGGGCCAGCCATCGCATTCGTCGCATCGTCGTTCAGTCCATTCCGAGGGGGCCGACGGAGTCTCCGGACAGGAACTGCCGCACGAAGGGCATGTCCGAGTTGAAGGCCTCCTCCGTCTCGCCGTAGTGAATGAGCTTTCCTTGCCAGACCACGCCCACGTAGTCACTGACCTTGCGGGCGGTCCGGATGTCGTGGGTCACGAGCACGTAGGTTCCACCGTGCTCGGCGTGCATCTTGAGGATCAGGTCGTTGAGCAGGCTGGTGCGCACCGGGTCGAGGCCGGAGTCGGGCTCGTCGAACATCACGACACTCGGGTTGAGGACCAGGGCGCGTGCGAAGCCGGCACGCTTCTTCATTCCGCCAGACACCTCGCCGGGGAACTTCGTGACTGCCCGGGCGAGTCCCACCTCGTCCAGGTGACCCATCACGATCTTGCGGATCTCCGACTCGCGCTTGGTGGTGTGCTTGCGCAGTGGGAACGCGACGTTGTCGTAGATGTTCATGGAGCCGAAGAGCGCGCCGTCCTGGAACAGGATTCCCATCCGCTTGCGGATCTCCTGCCGCTCCTTCGCGTTGATGCTCCACATGTCCTGCCCGAGCACCTCCACCACCCCGGAGTCGGGCTCGAGCAGTCCGACGATGTGCTTGAGCAGCACGCTCTTGCCCGTGCCCGAGGGACCCAGAACCGTGGTGATCGCGTCGTCGACGAAGTTCAGGTTGAGCCCGGTGAGGACGTCGAAGGAGCCGAACGACTTCTTGACCTCCTTGATCCGGACGCTGTGGTCCAGGCTGGGGTCGTGGTCGACGATGACGCCCTGGGAGTAGATCTCCTCGTACGAGCGATCTTCGTCGTTGAGACTGGCGAGATGGGAGGACATGCGGGTTTCCTTTCGGTGGGGTCCGAACCGGACGTGCCGTCAGAAGCTGATCGGCGCTCGCGTCAAGGCGCCGAAGAAGAGCTGTTGGAACACCGCGCCGAGCGCGCTGACGATGACGAGGTTGATCACCATCGACTTGGCCGTCGCCTTGCCTACGCCGACCGGTCCGCCGCTGGCATTGAAGCCGTAGTAGCAGCCGACGAGGACGATGAGGAGGCCCATGATGGTTGCCTGGATGAGTGAGAGGATGAGGTCCTGTTGTGCGGTGAACGACCAGAACACCGAGAGGTAGCCACCGGCCGAGACGCTGTGGAACAGGTAGACGTTCATGTAGTAGCCGAGGATGTACATCAGCCCGGTGCCGGCCACGAACATGAAGGGCGTGACGATCACCATCGCCAGCACGCGCGTGTTGACGAGATACGCGCGGGAGTCGATGCCCATCACGTCGAGAGCATCGATCTCCTCGCTGATGCGCATGGAACCGAGCTCCGCAACCAAGCCGCAGGCGACCTTCGCCGACAGGATCCAGCCCCACATCTCCGGCGCAACGGTGTAGTCAGCCGTGGAGCTGAACACGGCCGTGTAGCCGCCAGCGCCGAGCTGGGCGAGCAGGTAGTGCGCCTCCAGGGCGATCTCCGCGGCGAGCATGCACATCATGAACCAGATGATGAACGTGCTCTTGAGGATGATGATCCCGGCCTGACGCAGCACCTCCGTGCCGTAGTGCCGGACGTCCGGCATCGACTTGACGATCTGGATGCCGAACAGCGCGATGCCACCGAGATCGGCGATCAGCGAGCTTCCGTCGCTGTAGCCACCCATGCCACCCGAGCTGTTGACGCTGGGCTCTGGGCCCCCGTCCTCATCGGTGGTGGGGTTCGTGACGTGCGTCGTGGTCATGTTCTTCCCCTACCTGCTGATCAGCATCTCGGGGTTGAGCCCGAGCATGGTGGCGTTGACGATGAAGTTGGCGACCCAGACGGCGGCGAACGAGAGGACGACCGCCTCGTTGACCGCTCGGCCGACGCCCTCGGCCCCACCCTTGGCGTTGAGCCCCTTCTGCGCGGAGACCACGCCGATGAAGAGGCCGATCAGCGTGCACTTGACCGTGGTGCCGACGAGCTCGGGCACCGTCATGGAGCCCAGCAGGTTGCCCAGGAAGGCGCCGGGAGACGTGGTGCCGAGCCAGGTCGCGGAGATCATCGCCATGCTCATGCCGAGGAGGCTGCCGACGATGTTGAAGGCGACCATCATCACGGTGATCGCGATGACGCGCGGCAGCACCAGGGTGCGGATGGCGTCGATGCCGAGGACGGTGAAGGCGTCGAGCTCTTCGCGGATCTTCCGGGCGCCGAGGTCGGCCGTCATCGCAGTGCCCATGACGCCCGCGACGGCCATGCCGGTCGCGAAGGGCGAGATCTCACGGAGGCTGGCGAAGACGAAGTAGGTCCCGAGCCGGTTGCCGGCGCCGAGGAGGCCGACCAGGTCGTAGGCGTAGTTGGCGATCAGGAACGAGAATCCGCCCACGGCCAGCGTGACCGGGAGCCAGCAGAACTGCAGCATGTAGAACATCTCGTCGCGGGTCGCGGTCCAGTAGCCCCGGGGCTCCTTGACCGCGGTCTTCACGAGATAGCCGAGCAGCCTGCCCGCCTCGCCCATGTCGACGAGGATGCGTTGCACGCCCGCCGGGGCTCGGTGCATCATCCGGCCGGAAGGCGTCAGCGGCCGCTGTGGTTGCTCAGCCGCCGGTGGCGGCTGGGTGTCGAGGGCCATCAGAAGGCCCCCTGCATCGGAAAGTGGTCCAGGTGCCGGAACTCACGCTGGAAGTAGAGGAGGGCCGGCCGGTCGTCCACATCGATGTCGAGCACCTTGGCGACGAGGATGGTGTGGTCGCCTCCGTCGTACCGCTGGTGTGCCTCGCACTCGATGAGCACGGCCGCATCGACCAGGACTGGAACACCGCGGTGGTCGGGCACGAACTCGCCGCCGGCGAACTTGTCCACCCCCTTGGTCGCGAACCGGGTTACGAGGTCGACGTGGGCAGCACCCGCGACCTGGATCGACCACTGGTCGTTGTCGATGAAGGCGTCGTGGCACTGCGCGGTCTTGGCGAGGCAGACCAGCACCAAGGGCGGGTCGAGCGAGACGGAGCAGAACGAGCTCGCCGCGAATCCGCGCGGCTCGCCGTCCGGGCCGGCCGTCGTCATCATGGTGACGCCGCTGGGAAAGGCCGACATGGCCGCACGGAACTTCTGATCGACGTTCGTCGGTGGGGTCACGGTGCTGGTCATGATGCTCTCCGTTCCGGCGCGCAGTTGGCGCCGAGGTCAAGGTCGAGTCGGGATCCTGAGCGGTTGGTCACGGCGTGGAACTCGCCGTGCTGGGTCGACATGCGAACCCGCACGACGTCGGCGACCGAGAGAAGCACCAGGCCGTGGTCGCCCGCGAAGCGCACCAGGTCCGGCATCCGCGCCATGGTGCCGTCGTCGTTGGTGATCTCGGCGAGGACTCCGGCCGGCTGCAGGTCTGCGAGCCGGCACAGGTCGACCGCGGCCTCCGTGTGCCCTGCCCGCTGGAGGACTCCCCCGGGACGCGCCCGAAGCGGGAACACATGTCCCGGCCTGGTGAACAGATCGCCCCCGAACCGGGAGTCGGCAAGGGCGCGCGCGGTGGCCGCCCGGTCCAGGGCGGAGATGCCCGTCGAGGCCGGGTTCGCAAGGTCCACGGAGACCGTGAACGCGGTCCCGCGTGGGTCGCTCGCGGCCTCGACCATGGCCGGCAGGCCGAGCTGATCGAGCCGGCTGCCGGCCATACCGACGCACACCAGGCCACTGGTGTGACGGATCACGAAGGCCATCGACTCCGCCGTCATGTGCTCGGCGGCGAAGATCAGGTCGCCCTCGTTCTCGCGGTCCTCGTCATCGAAGACGACGACCCCCCGACCGAGAAGCAGCTCACGGCAAGCCGCCTCGACGAGGTCTTTGCTGCTCGCTGACACGTGCTGGCGCATGACTGCTCCTCGGTCAGGGTTGCGCGGTCAGGCGGGGGTGCCGAGGACGAGGCCGTACGCCTTGTTCTCGACGCCGCCCGAGCGGTCGACGGAGATGTACTTCTGCTCCGTGTACTGGTCCAGGGCGTTGGGGCCACCCTCGCGACCGAGGCCGCTCTGCTTGTAGCCGCCGAAGGGGTACGCCGGGTGGAGGACGTGCCAGTCGTTGACGTAGACCATGCCGGCCTCCAGCTGGCGGGCAACGTCGAGGACGCGCGCCTCGTCGGTGCCCCAGACACCCGCGGACAGGCCGTACTCGGTGTCGTTGGCGATCGCCACGGCCTCCTCGACGGTCTCGTAGCTGAGAACACTGAGGACCGGTCCGAAGACCTCCTCGCAGGCGACCGTCATCTCGGGAGTGACGTCGGTGAGGATGGTCGGCTCGACGAAGTAGCCGTTGGCGAACTCGTCGCCGGCCGGGGCGGACCCGCCGATGGCGACCTTGGCGCCCTGCGTCTGGGCCTTGGCGATGTGGGCCAGCACCCGGTCGCGCTGCTCGGCGGTGATCAGCGGACCGATGTCGGTGGCGAGCTCGAGCGGGTCGCCGATCTTCATCGTGGCCACCCGGGCGACCAGCCGCTCGACGATCTCGTCCTTGCGCTCGCTCGGGACGAGCAGTCGGGTGCCGGCCTCGCAGGCCTCGCCGTTGTTCGCCATGCAGGCGTAGATGGCGCCGTCGATGGCGACATCGAGGTCGGCGTCGTCGAGCAGGATGTTCGGGCCCTTGCCACCGAGCTCGAGGGTGACCCGCTTCATGTTGTCGACGGAGGCGCCGAGGATGCTCTTGCCGACCTCGGTGGAGCCGGTGAAGCCGACCTTGCGGACGTCGGGGTGCTGGCTGAGGCGGGCGCCGGCGTCGTGGCCGTCACCGACCACCACCGTGAGGACACCCTTCGGCAGGCCTGCGGCCTCGAACTCCTTCATGAGCTCGAGCGCGAGCAACGGCGCGTGCTCGTCCGGTTTGAGGACCACGGTGTTGCCGGCGGCCAGCGCTGGGGTGACCTTCCAGACGATCGTCAGCAGCGGGATGTTCCAGGGCACGATCGCGCCCACGACACCGAGCGGCTCGCGGCGGAGGATGCCCTCAGCCGGGACCGGGCCGATCTCCGGTCCGGCCTTCTCGAACTCGTACTCGAGGGTCTGGGCGGCGACGGACTGCATGTTGGCGATCGAGAGGCCGACGTGCAGCGCGCCGGTGACGCGGATGGTCGCGCCGTTCTCTCTGCTCTGCAGGGCGGCCAGCTCCTCGATGCGACCGGCCAAGCTTGCGGCGACCGTGTTGATGATCGCGGCACGCTCGGCCGGCGGCGTGTTACGCCAGACACCGCTCTTGTGGGCGGCCTTCGCCGCGGCGACCGCCGCGTCGATCTCGGCAGCGCCACCCTTGGCCACGGTGGCCACGAGCTCGCCCGTCGCGGGACTGCGCACCTCGAGAGTCTCGTCGGTCTCGACGATGTCGCCGTTGATCTGGAGGGGGTAGTGCGGAACGCTCATCGGATACTCCTGTTGGTGGTGGTTGTCTCAGCCGACCTGGCGGTCGCGGCCCTGCCAGAAGGGAGCCCGCAGGGTCTTCTTGTCGACCTTGCCGGCGGGGTTGACGGGCAGCTCGTCGAGGAAGTCGACGGTCTTGGGCGCCGAGACCGCCCCCAGGGCCGCCTTCACCCGAGCCTTCAGCCGCGCCACCAGCTCGTCGCCGGCGGTGCTGCGGTCCTTGACGACGACGAAGGCGTGCACCGCCTCGCCCCACTTCTCGTGCGGGATGCCGACGACGGCGACCTGTGCGACGTCGGCGTCCTCGAGGAGCACGTCCTCGACCTGGCGCGGGAAGACGTTGAACCCGCCGCTGACGACCATGTCCTTCTTGCGGTCGACCAGGTAGAGGAAGCCGTCGTCGTCGAGCCGGCCGATGTCGCCTGTGTGCACCCAGCCGCCACGGAGCGCCTCGGCGTTGCGCGACGCGTCGACGTACCCGAGCATCTGGCCGAGCTGCTTGGAGCAGATCTCGCCGATCTCGCCGACCGGGAGGACGTTGTCCTCCTCGTCCTGGATGGTGACCTGGGTGAACGGCAGCGGACGGCCGCCGGATGCCAGTCGCCTGACGTCCTCGTCGGTGTCGACCCGGTGGTCGGTCTTGCGCAGGCAGGACACGTATCCGGGCTCGGTGCCGGCGTATGTCTGGATGAAGATCGGGCCGAAGACCTCGAGCGCGTCCTTGAGGCGGTCGGGGGCGATGGGCGAACCCGCGTAGATCATCGTCTGCAGCGACGAGAGGTCGTAGGAGTCACGCTTCGGGTGGTCCACCAGCATGTAGATGATCGTCGGAACGACCGCGGTCGCCGTGACCTTCTCGCGCTCGACGGCGGAGAGGAGCGTGTCGACCTCGAGCCCCGGCAGCATCACGTTGGTGCCTCCCCGCAGGAACGTCGGGTGGACGAAGATCTGGGTGAAGTGGGTCAGCGGGGCGCCGTGCGCGAAGACCTCCCCCTGCTGGATGTCACCGATCTCGAGGCCGGCGGTGATGCTGTAGTGACACCAGGTGAAGTGGGACTGGACGACGCCCTTGGGCTCGCCGGTGCTGCCGGAGGTGAAGAGCACGTACGCCTCGTCGTGCTCGTCCAGCGCGACGTCGGGCCGCTCGGTCGGCTGACCGGACACCAAGGCCTCGAACGCGTGGTCAGCGGAGGAGTCGACGTCGCCGCCGACGCGGATGAAGCGACCAAGCTTCGGCAGGTCGGCCCGCATCTCCTCGACCACGGCGTCGAACGAGGAGTGGTAGATCAGCGTGGTGGCCTCGGTCTGGTCGAGGTTGGCGCGGTGGACGGCGGCTGCCGCCCGACCGGGCATCTGCACGAGGACCGCGCCGGCCTTCCAGATGCCGTGCTGGCTCGGGATGAACTCCAACGTGTTGGGGAGCAGCAGCCCGACGCGCTCACCCTTCCGCACGCCGAGGGAGACCAATGCGTTGGCGATCTGGTTGGACCAGTCGCGCAGCTCGCCGTAGGTGATCCGCCGGTCTCCGTCGACGACGGCCTCGGAGTTCGTGTAGTACCCGCACGCCCTGTCCAGGACGTCTGGCATCGTGCCCCACATGGCCCCTGCTCTCTGCTGCATCGTCGCTACTGGTGTTGGTCGCGCGGTGGTGACCAGGTGCTCTTTGCCGGCCACCACCGCGGTCCTCCGAACCTAGGTCTGGCGGTGTGACGTGGGCGACACCTCAGGGGAGGAACAGGCCCCTCCCATGGGGTGACCCACCTCACAGGGAGCGAAATGACTCGTGGCCGGAGACCTCTCGGTCTCCGGCCACCGGCCTGGATCGTGACTCAGCCCAGGGACGCCGGGTCGAAGTCCGCCTTCCAGTAGTGCGGCCGGATGATCGGCACACCCAGCTCCGCGAGGATCGGCGGCTCGTTGAGGAACGACGAGTCGAGGATGATCTTGCCCGCGTCATCGAACTGCAGGAACGTCGAGCCGTCGGTCCGAAGTGTCTTGCCAGCGGTCGGCACGCCGATGTAGTTGTCCGCTCCGCGGAGCTCCCAGTCCCAGTGGATCAGCACGTGGCCGTTGCCGGGGATGGCCTCGGTCACGGTGATGGTCTGGACGCCCTGCCCGTTCGTCTCGTCCTTGTTGGTGAAGCGCTCGAGGCCGGCGTGGAACTCCTCGTCCTTGGTGATCGTGTCCTCGAGGTGGTCGTCCACGTTGCGGAACTCGATCGAGAAGAGCTGGTCGGCGGCGTAGAGCTCGCGGTGAGCGTCCAGGTCGTTCTGCCGGGTGTAGGCCCAGCGCTTGGCGAATTCGAGGTCGGTCATGTCAGGTCTCCTTCAGGCTGAAACGGCGGTCTTGGCGATGAACTGCGGCTTCTCGATACCCGGGTATCCGATCTGGCGGAGGATCGACCCAAAGTCCCACCAGGACGACTCGCGCACGATTCGCCCCTCATCGTTGTAGATGTGGAAGGTGTGGCCCTGCGTCCAGAAGGGCTTGCCGGCCACGTCCAGTCCCATGAAGTTGGCGCAGTCCTCGGGCTGCCACTCCCACCGGATGAGACCACTCTTGTGGTCCCCCTCGTAGCCGCGGATGCGGAAGTTGTGGACGCCCAGGCCGTTGCTGCGGTCCTTGTTGGCGTACAGCGTGAACAGGCGGTGCAGGTCGCCCTTGTCGTTGATCTGGTACTGGTCGAGGATCGGGTCCTCGAAGACGAAGTCGTCCGCGTACAGCTTGCAGATGGTCTCTGCGTCGTCGCGGAAAGCCTTCAGCCACTTGATTGCGAACTGATAGTTCATGAGCTCTCCTCCATCGGGGATCTGTCGAGAGGTACGACGCTGAGGTGTCGTTCCTCACATCACGAACATAGGAGCGGCCACGCCTCCGGCACCTCACACCACGGGATGATCAGCGCACCCCGTCGGAGTGCCAGCCACCACCTGGAGGCTTCCTTCGATGACGACGGTGACGGCTGAGGGCGCCGCAACGCACCGATGACCCGACCACGAGAATGGTCGGGTCATCCGGGACGAGAGCTCAGTCTTCGAGCTCCTCCGGGGCGAGCAGGACCTCGCCGATGTAGGTGCGGGACTGATCGGCGTTCAGCGGCTGGAACATGGAGGCAGCCGAGTCGCGGTAGAGGCGCTCGAAGATGGCACCCTTCTTGAACGACGACCCGCCCACCATGCTCATGGCGTGCTTGCTCATGTGCATGACGTTCTCGGCGATGAACGTCTTGGCCAGACCGATGTAGGGGAAGCGCAGCTCGATCGGCCAGTTGTCGTCGTACCCCTCCGAGACCTCGGTGCAGGTGCGGTAGAGCACACGACGGGAGAGCTCGTAGCGTGAGGCCATGTCGCCGATGCCGTCGATGATGTGTCCCACCCCGGAGACCTTGACGTCCGATGCGACGACCGCGCCGAACACCGCGCCCAGGGTCTTCTTGGAGAGGACCGCACGCGACTCCTCGAGGATGCGTGCCTGCATGCCCAGGTAGATGCTGGCGAACATCAGCGACGCCCACTCGAGCACCCCGAAGGCGCCCGAGCGCCACTCGCAGATGAAGCCGTCCTGGGGCACGTAGTAGCCGTCGAAGATGATGGTCTGGGTGCCGGTGGCATGCATGCCCAGCGCGTTCCAGGTCTTCTCGATACGGACGCCATCTCCTTGACCGTTCTCGTCGACCTTGAAGTCGCCGATGAAGAACGACTCGGCATTGACGCGCTCCTCGAAGTCCTCGGGCAGGTTGCCGTCGGCGTCGGTGATCGTCGCATTGGTCGTGACGATGTCGGAGGCTTCGCAGAGCGTGCCCCACACCTTCTTGCCGTAGAGCTTCCAGCCACCCTCGGGCTGCGGGACCGCCTTCATGTCCGCGAGACCGCTGAAGCCGGCGCGTTGCTCGGAGAACGGGCCGAACATGATGTCCCCGTCAGCCACCCTGCCGAGCCAGTGCTTCTTCTGGGTCTCGCTCATCAGTCCCATCGTGATGCCGACCATGATGTAGTGCATGTTGTAGGCGAGGGTGATGGCCGAGTCGCCCTTCGAGAGCTCACTGACCACCCTCGACGTGTCGAGAAGGTCACCGCCGAGGCCGCCGTACTCCTTCGGCACGGGCAACGCTCCGAGGCCACTCTTCTTGAAGGCCGCGATCGAGGGGAACGCGAACGTGTTCTCCTCGTCGTACTTCGGGCCGATCTCGCGGAAGAACTGCGAGAGCTCCTCGGCCTTGACGAACACGCCCTCGAACTCGTCCTCGGTCATCTTGTCGCTCATGTTGGCTCCTGCTTCTGTGATTGCCGGTAGGGGTGGAGAGACCGGCCGTCAGTCGACGAGCAGGTCGGTGCGGCCGGCCTCGGTGAGGATGGCCTTGTACGTCTCGAAGATCGGGTCGGTCAGCGGAAGCAGCGCGAGCGCCGTGGTCCTTTTGCCCTCGAGCCTGACCTTGCGCTGCGCCATGGCGAGGGTGAAGTTGAGCCTGCCCTGCCAGAACTTGTTGGCGTTGTCCGAGCTCATCCGGAGCTGGACCGTGGAGGCTGCCGCCTTCGCCGCATCCCCGGTCAGGACCTTCTGCCCCGGGAAGTCGACCAGGACATAGGCCTCGGGGTCGGTCTGCTGGATCAGGACGACGAGATTGCCGTCCTTGGTGGCTTCGACGAACTTCGGCTCGACGACGCAAGCCTCCATGGCCTTGCCGATGAAGGCGTAGACCTCGTCAGCATCCTTGAACGTACTCAACTGTGTACCTCCTGATCGGGCCCACTGGGCGGACGGGGGCCGGATACCGGCCTCGTTCAAAAGGTAGGTTCCGCCGCCCTCCGGGGCGTCCTCCCGTAGTGGGGGGTTGACCGTCCGACGGGGTGTTCTTGCTCGCCGTGACCTGCAGAATCGTGCGTCAGGCCCGGGTCAGGCCCGCACCGACGATGCCGACTCCGGAGCGACCTCCGGCTCGCCGGAGCCGATCGGGTCGGGCAGGAATCTCGTCAGACCGTTCACGACCGCCGCGCACATCGCGATGGTCAGGAACGTGGCGGCCCAGACGAGGCCGCGCGAAAACTCGGCCCCATCGAGGTGCAGCGCGATGATGATCGGCGCACCGATCCCGAAGTTGGCCGCGAAGAAGGTCATCGGGAAGGCGATGAACAGGCTGGTGAGCCCCCACGCGGACTCGGCCCGGCGCCAGATGTGCACCGCGACGATCGTGAAGAGCACGACCTGGGTGCCCTCGAGGACGCCGATCACCAGGGGGTAGTTCCAGATCCGAAGCTCGTACGGGCCGTAGTAGGTGTAGACGTCGGTGCCGGTGCCGATGACCTCGAAGACGCACGAGGCGGCGATCTCGGCGGCCCAGATGACGAACAGCCCCTTGCCACCCAGCCTGCCTTGGTAGATCCGACGGCCGGCATAGAGGCAGGCGCTGGCGTAGAGGATGACGTAGCCGCTGTGCGACCAGTTCGGCTGCACCACACCGAACGCCGTGAAGTGCGACCACATCGCGCCGGGCTCCCCGTTGTGGGCGTCGTAGAACCAGAGGTCGAAGGCCACGTCGTAGAGGGGCTCGGCGTAGGCGGCAACGCCCGCAGCGAGGCACGCGATCAGGTAGAACGGCGTGCGCTGTCGCACCCACATCGTCACGGCGATGGCGAGCATCACCGCCACGATCGCCCAGCTCGCCCAGGTGAAGATCTGTTGCCACACCAGGCTCAGCTCGTGGTTGATGACATCATCTGGCATTCGACCCATCGTTTCGCTCCTGTCACAGGCTGTCGACGCGACCGGACGGGCCGCGTCACGCGTCATGACGCTAGATGTGTTGCCTGGGCGTGACCTTCCCTCCACAGGGGTGAACTCGCCATCCCTCGGAGTGGAGTCATGGCGGACTTCATTGACCTTGTCAGACAGGTCCGCTCTATTGGTCGGACGTCCTGGGAGATGTCCAAGAGGCAAGTGAGTCACTGCAAGTCCTGATCCGCTGCCCGTGTGTGACCATCCCCGCTTCGATCAACAGAGAGCAGAACAGTGAACAGGATCGGCGTAGTCGGTTGCGGCCTGATGGGCGCGGGCATCGCGGAGGTCTCGGCACGAGCCGGGATGGAGGTGGTCGTCGTTGAGTCGAGCGCGCCGGCGGCCGAGGCCGGACAGGCACGTCTGACGAAGTCGCTGAAGCGCGCAGAGGACAAGGGCAAGATCGGCTCGGCCGCCGCGGTGCTGGAACGGATCCGGCTCGAGATCTCGCTCGACGCGCTGGCCGACCGCGAGGTCGTGGTCGAGGCGATCGTCGAGGACGAGCAGGCCAAGACCGACCTGTTCACTCAGCTCGACAAGATCGTCGAGTCGCCAGACGCGATCCTCGCCTCCAACACCTCATCGATCCCGATCATGAAGCTCGGCGTCGCCACCACGCGTCCTGAGAACGTGATCGGCATCCACTTCTTCAACCCTGTCCCGGTGCTCAAGCTCGTCGAGCTCGTCCCGTCCCTGATCACCTCGCCCGACGTCACCGAGAGGTCGCGTAGGTTCGTCCAGGATGTCCTCGGCAAGGAGGCGATCGACTGCCCCGACCGAGCCGGCTTCGTGGTCAACGCACTGCTGATCCCGTTCATCCTGTCGGCGATCCGCATGCTCGAGTCGGGCTTCGCAGATGCTGAGGACATCGACCGTGGACTGGTGCTCGGGGCCGCGCACCCACAGGGACCGCTGGCCCTCGCAGACCTGATCGGGCTCGACACCACCAAGGCGGTCGCGGACTCTCTCTATGAGGAGTTCAAGGAGCCCCTGTACGCCGCTCCCCCGCTGCTGCTCCGCATGGTCGACGCCGGCCTCCTCGGCCGCAAGGCCGGCCGCGGCTTCTACAACTACTGAGGTGGGCAGACCATGACGAGTACGACCGACTTCGACCTGTTCCGGATCAGCGAGGAGCACGGTTATCTCCGGGAGGCGGTGCGCGCCCTTGCCGAGAGCAAGATCGCGCCCGAAGCGGCGCAGGTCGACGAGACCAGCTCCTTCCCGCAGGCGGCGTACGACGCGCTGCGTGCCGGGGACTTCCACGCCCCTCATATTCCTGGGCAGTACGGAGGTGCCGGCGCGGACGCGCTCGCGACCTGCATCGTCATCGAGGAGGTGGCCCGCGCTTGTGCCTCCTCCTCGCTCATCCCTGCGGTGAACAAGCTGGGGACGATGCCGCTGCTGCTGGGGGCGTCGGAGGAGCTGAAGGCCACGTACCTCCCTCCCGTCGCGCGCGGTGATGCGCTGTTCGCCTACGGGCTCTCTGAACGCGAAGCCGGCAGCGACACCGCCGCCATGAAGTGCCGCGCCATCCGAACAGGCGACGGCTGGGTCCTCAACGGCCAGAAGTCGTGGATCACGAACGCCAGCGCAGCCGAGTATTACACCGTCCTCGCCGTCACCGACCCCGATGGGCGCCGAGGCGCGAACGTCACCGCCTTCGTGGTGGAACGCAACGACGAAGGCTTCACGTTCGGTGCTCCGGAGCGGAAGCTCGGCATCAAGGGGTCCCCGACCCGCGAGCTCCGATTCGACGACGTACGGATCCCGGAGGATCGGATGGTCGGCCGGGAGGGTGAGGGACTGAAGCTTGCCCTGCAGACCCTGGACCACACGCGAGTGACCATCGGCGCACAGGCCGTCGGCATCGCCCAGGGCGCCCTCGATCACGCGCTCGACTACGTGCGCGAACGCAAGCAGTTCGGCAAGCGGATCGCCGACTTCCAGGGCCTTCAGTTCATGCTCGCCGACATGGGGATGAAGCTCGAGGCGGCACGCAACATGGTCTACGTCGCCGCGGCGAAGTCGGAGCGCAACGACGCCGACCTCTCGTTCTTCGGAGCTGCTGCGAAGTGCTTCGCCTCCGATGTCGCGATGCAGGTCACCACCGATTCCGTCCAGCTCCTTGGAGGGTGCGGCTACACGCGCGACTTTCCGCTCGAGCGCATGATGCGTGACGCCAAGATCACCCAGATCTACGAGGGCACCAATCAGGTTCAGAGGCTCGTCATGGCACGGGCGCTTCTCGCACCCTGACCGAACAGAGGCGACGGGTCGTTGCGGCACCTGATGACGATCGGCAATCAGGCGCATACGTCCCCTCTTTCGCGTCAGGGCGCGCGTGCCTCGACGCTTGCACGCGGCGCGGGATCAGGCCTGTGCCCGATCGATGATCGGAAGGATCAGACGACTCGGATGCGCCGGGCCGAGGTGGACGCTGTTGTCGGCTTCCACTGCGTCGTCGATGGACTCGCGGGCGATGAAGCCGCCGGTGTTGTCCCGTCAAGACCGGCGGGCTTCAGGGGCGCCGATCCCCATTGCGGCGAGACCTACCCACACCGACGCACTCGTCGGCGTAGTGGCGGCGGTCGTCCCACGCGAGCAGCCAGTGACAACATCCCCGGATCACGTGTCCCGATAGCGGGCACTCAGTCAGCCGGAACCAGCGACCAGGCCCCTTACTGTCCGGTTACTGTCCGGTCGAGAGTCACCCCGGACAGCTGACGACCGTCGATACTCATCACGTTCTCCCAGTTCAACAGAGCAATTCCGTCTCCAATCATCACCAACCCTTCGCACGGGAATGCTCCCCGGCTTACAGGCCAGCCCGTCCGCTTCATCGGCCTGATCCGGTGTCACTGATCGAGGTTGCGGACGGCGATGCCCTCCAGCGCCCTCTTGACCGCCTTCTCCACGGCAGAGGCAGGTACGCCGGCCGGAACGACGAGCATCCCGATCGAGGCCTCGCTCTCGTCGGCGAAGGTGCGATGGACGGCGGCCAGTGCCTGCTCGATCTCCCGCTGGGGGTCGGTGCACTCTCGCCGGAGCCATCGGCGAAGCACGCGGTTGTGTGCCGCGACGACGGCCGCTGCCGTCATCTCGGCACGGAGCTCCGCCTCTGGCGAGGCGTCGGCCCAGTGGCTCAGGTAGCGACGGAAGAGGCGCTGGTAGCGGGCACCGCTCACCAGCTCACGCTCACGGAGGGCTGGCACGGTGGAGGTCAGCCCGTAGCGCTCCCGCGCACGCTCGCCCTCCGCGACGTAATGGAACAGCACGATCTTGACCGCGTCCGTGACAGCGGCGAGGCCGGCGTCTGCGGGCGAGGAACGGAGTCGCTCTTCGACCCGGCCGAGAATCTCATCGTGGTCGGGGAAGATCACCGCTTCCTTGGACCCGAACGAGCGGAAGAAGGTGCTGCGGCTGACGCCGGCCTCGGACGCGATGTCGTCGACAGAGGTGGCGGCGTACCCCTGGATCCCGAACAGGCGGAACGCCGCGTCCGAGATCTCGTCACGCGCTGCTGCCATCACTCTCCCTTTTGGAACGATCCCTGGACATCATGCCGTATGACACTTAGTCTCACTCATTGACACTGAAGTTCACAAGGAGTCCCGTTGAGCGCCGAGCCCACCACCGCACCCGATTCCTCGGGCGCCGAGATCGATCTGCACACGACTGCCGGGAAGCTGGCCGAGCTGGAGCGTCGTCTTGACGAGGCTGTCCATGCTGGTTCCGCCAAGGCGGTGGAGAAGCAGCATGCGAAGGGTCGTCAGACCGCCCGGGAGCGGATCGAGATGCTGCTCGATGAGGGCTCGTTCCAGGAGGTCGATGAGCTGGCCCGGCACCGGTCGACCGCGTTCGGGCTGGAGAAGAACCGCCCGTTCGGGGATGGGGTGGTGACCGGGTACGGCACCATCGACGGCCGCCAGGTGTGTGTCTTCTCCCAGGACTTCACCGTCTTCGGTGGGTCGCTGGGGGAGGTCTATGGCGAGAAGATCACCAAGATCATGGACCTGGCCATCAAGACCGGGTCCCCGCTGATCGGGATCAACGAGGGCGCCGGCGCCCGCATCCAAGAAGGCGTGGTCTCGCTGGGGTTGTATGGGGAGATCTTCAAACGCAACGTCCACGCTTCGGGGGTGATCCCGCAGATCAGCCTGATCATGGGCAACTGTGCCGGCGGGCATGTCTACTCCCCCGCGGTCACCGACTTCACCATCATGGTCGACAAGACCTCCGGCATGTTCATCACCGGCCCCGACGTGATCAAGACCGTCACCGGTGAGGACATCACCATGGAAGAGCTCGGCGGCGCCTTGGCGCACAACTCCAAGTCCGGGGTGGCCCACTACATGGGCGCTGATGAGGCCGACGCCATCGACTACGTCAAAGCGTTGCTGTCCTACCTGCCCTCGAACAACATGGAAGAGCCGCCCGCGTTCGAGGAGGTCGCGGATCTGGAGATCACCGGGCTGGACCGGGAGCTGGACACCTTCATCCCCGATGGCGGGAACCAGCCCTACGACATGCACGAGGTCATCTCCCATGTTGTCGATGATGAGGAGTTCCTCGAGGTCCAGCCGCTGTGGGCACCCAACATCATCATCGGCTACGCCCGCATCGAGGGCCGCCCGGTCGGGATCGTGGCCAACCAGCCGATGCAGTTCGCCGGCTGCCTCGACATCGACGCGAGTGAGAAGGCCGCCCGGTTCGTGCGTACCTGCGACGCCTTCAACGTCCCGGTGATCACTTTCGTCGACGTGCCCGGGTTCCTGCCCGGCACCGACCAGGAACACAACGGCATCATCCGCCGCGGCGCGAAGCTGATCTACGCCTACGCCGAGGCCACCGTCCCCCTGGTCACCATCATCACCCGCAAGGCCTACGGCGGCGCCTATGACGTGATGGGCTCCAAACACCTCGGCGCCGACATCAACCTGGCCTGGCCCACCGCCCAGATCGCGGTCATGGGCGCCCAAGGCGCCGCCAACATCGTGCACCGCCGCACCCTGGCCGAGGTCGAAGCCGCCGGCGGAGACGTCGAAGCCAAACGCGCCGAGCTGATCGATGAGTACGAGACCACCCTGGCCAACCCCTACATCGCCGCCGAACGCGGCTACATCGACGCGGTCATCCCACCCCACGAAACCCGCGCCGAAGTCACCCGCGCGCTCCGTCTCCTGCGTACCAAGCGCGAGACTCTGCCGGCCAAGAAGCACGGGAACATCCCGCTGTGACCGCGCCGGAGGACCCGACGACCGAGCAGAAGGCCGAGCAGAAGCCTCTGCTCAAGGTCATCGACCAGAACGCCACCCCCGAAGAGGTGGCCGCGATCGTGGCCGTCTTCGCAGCGCTGGGGTCAGCCGGCGAGGCCCCGAAGAAGAAGCCCCGCTCCCTGTGGGCCACCCCGCAGCTGCGTACCCCCATCCACCCCGGCCCCGGCGCCTGGCGCGCCAGCGCTCTTCCGAACTGAACACCGTAGAAAGCAGAACACCGTGCCTGAACTGACAAAGGTTTTGATCGCCAACCGCGGTGAGATCGCGGTTCGAGTGATCCGTGCATGCAAGGACGCCGGGATCGGGTCGGTCGCGATCTATGCCGAGCCCGACCGTGACGCGCTGTTCGTGCGGCTGGCCGATGAGTCCTATGCCCTGGGTGGCGCGACCCCGGCGGAGTCGTACCTCTCGATCGAGAAGATCCTCGACGTCGCCAAGCAGTCGGGTGCGGACTCGGTCCACCCCGGGTACGGGTTCCTGGCCGAGAACGCCGACTTCGCCACCGCGGTCATCGACGCTGGGTTGACCTGGATCGGGCCCTCCCCCGAAGCCATCGACGCGCTGGGTGACAAGGCCAAGGCCAAGCAGATCGCGCTCAAGGCCGGGGCGCCGTTGGCGCCGGGGCTCAAGGACCCGGTCAAGGACGCCTCCGAGATCGTCGCCTTCGCCCAGGAGTACGGCCTGCCGGTCGCGATCAAGGCCGTCTTCGGCGGCGGTGGCCGCGGCCTCAAGGTCGCCCGCACCCTGGAGGAGATCCCCGACCTGTACGAGTCCGCGGTCCGCGAGGCCGTCGGTGCCTTCGGGCGGGGTGAGTGTCTGGTGGAGAAGTTCCTCGACAAGCCCCGCCACGTCGAGACCCAGTGCCTGGCCGACACCCACGGCAACGTGGTCGTGGTCTCCACCCGGGACTGCTCCCTGCAGCGCCGCCACCAGAAACTGGTCGAGGAAGCCCCCGCACCGTTCCTGACCGAGGAACAGAACAAACGGCTCTATGAGTCCTCCAAGGCCATCTTGCGCGAGGCCGGCTACGTCGGCGCCGGGACCTGTGAGTTCCTGGTCGCCGCCGACGGCACCATCTCCTTCCTCGAGGTCAACACCCGCCTCCAGGTCGAACACTGCGTCTCCGAGGAAGTCACCGGCCTCGACCTGGTCCGGGAGATGTTCCGCATCGCCGCCGGCGAGGAGCTCGGCTACGACGACCCCGAGGTCCGCGGCCACTCCATCGAATACCGCATCAACGCCGAGGACGGCGGCAACAACTTCATGCCGGCGCCGGGCACCCTGACCGAATGGGCACCCCCGGCCGGGCCGGGTGTCCGCCTCGACGGGGGCTATGAGAAGGGCGAGACCATCCCGGGCGCCTTCGACTCCCTGATCGCCAAGCTGATCATCACCGGTACCTCGCGTGAGCAGGCACTGGAGCGTTCGCGTCGTGCCCTGGCCGAGTTCAAGGTCGACGGGATGCCGACCGTGATCCCGTTCCACCAGGCCGTCGTGGACGACCCGGCCTACACCGCGGAGAACGGGTCCTTCGAGGTCTACACGACCTGGATCGAGACCGACTTCGACAACCAGATCACCCCGTACGCCGGCACCGCCGGCGAGGCCGAGGAGGCGGGCGAGCGTCAGACCGTCGTGGTCGAGGTCGGCGGCAAACGCCTCAACGTCTCCCTCCCCGCCGGGCTCGGCGGCCTCACCACCGCCGGCGGCGGTGCGGGTGCGGCGAAGAAGCCCAAGCGGTCGGCCAAGAAGACCGGAGCCGCCGCCTCGGGCGACTCCGTCACCTCCCCGATGCAGGGCACCATCGTCAAGATCGCCGTCGACGAAGGCCAACAGGTCGCCGAGGGCGACGTCGTCGTGGTCATCGAAGCCATGAAGATGGAACAACCCCTCAAAGCCCACAAGGCCGGCACCATCACCGGACTCAACGCCACCGTGGGCGAAACCGTCACCAACGGCGCCGTCATCGCCGAGATCAAGTAGCTGAAGGGACCTGTGATGACACCAGCGCCTGCGACTCTCCCCAGGCCCCAGTCACGCGGCAACGTGAGCATGCAGTGGCTGGCAACGGCGCCGCAGACACAGCCGCGGCACTCTCGCGACCGATCGCCGTGGGGGACCGTACACATCCGGAGGAACGGCTCCCAGCGAACGGCCTGCGGAGAGCCGACCGCGCTCTGGTACACGTTCTGGGAGCTCCCGATCAACATGACGTCTCCCGAGATGTGCCGGTCGTGCGCGCAACGTGCCGCGGGCGAGCCCGCGACCATGGCGGGTCGCTGATGCGGATCATCATCATGGGCCCGCCGGGCGCCGGTAAGGGAACTCAGGCCAAGCACCTCGCCCAGCACTTCGGCATCCCGGCCATCTCCACCGGCGACATCTTCCGCGCCAACGTATCGCTGGCCACACCACTCGGCCTGGAGGCCAAGCGCTACCTGGACGCCGGCGAGTACGTGCCGGACGAGATCACCAACAACATGGTCCGCGACCGGATCGGCGAGCCCGACGCAGCCAGCGGCTTCCTTCTCGACGGCTATCCCCGCACGCTCGCACAGGTCGAGGAGCTCGACGGGATGATCAGGCCCGCCGGCCACGAGATCGATGGCGTCATCAGCCTCGTCGTCGACGAGGACGAGGTGGTCGAGCGGCTGCTGCAGCGTGCCCAGACGGAGGGCCGAGCCGACGACACCGAGGACATCATCCGCCGTCGTCAGGAGATCTACCTCGAGCAGACGGCGCCGCTCATCGACGCCTACCGCGAGCGCGGGCTCATCGTCGAGGTCGACGGCCTCGGGGAGGTCGACGAGGTCACCAAGCGGATCCTCAGCGCCTGCGATTCATCCGCAGACGCCGTCTGCTGACACGCGAACGGTGACGTCGGTTGCCGCACACCGGGGCCGGTATGGCCCCGGTGTGCGGCACCGCTAAAACCGCGTGGCGCGGGTTGGGCGACCAGGCAGAGTAGTTCGTAGCACTCGCCGTACTCGACCCTCCACCGTCAGGAGACGTGAGATGGACACGACCACTGCGATCACCCGCTTCGACGAAGTCCGGGCCGACACCGAACGCCTCGCCGCACCCCTCTCCCCCGAGGACCAGACGGTCCAGTCGATGCCGGACGTCTCCCCCACCAAATGGCATCGCGCCCACGTGACCTGGTTCTTCGAGACCTTCGTGCTGGCCGAGAACGAGCCCGGCTTCACACCGTTCCAGGACAAGTACTGGTTCCTCTTCAACAGCTACTACGAGCAGGTCGGGCCGAGGTACGCGCGGCCGATGCGCGGCGTGATCAGCCGCCCCGGCGCGTACGAGGTCGGCGACTACCGCCGCAACGTCGACGACCGGGTCCGGGACCTGCTCGACCGCGTGGACGAGGGCACCTTCGCCAAGCTCGCCCCGACCATCGAGCTCGGCTTCCATCACGAGCAGCAGCACCAGGAGCTGCTGCTGATGGACATCAAGCACGTGCTCTCGCTCAACCCGCTGCAGCCGACCTACGCCGGGCGTCCGGTCGCGGCCGGCGGGACCGACCGGCTGGGGTGGGTCGACCTCGACGGCGGCCTGGTCGAGATCGGGTCCGAGGGTGGTGGGTTCTGCTTCGACAACGAGCTGCCACGGCATCAGCAGTGGCTGGAGCCGTACCGGCTCGCCGACCGGCTGATCACCAACGGCGAGTGGCTGGAGTTCATGGCCGACGGTGGCTACCGGCGCCCGGAGCTGTGGCTCTCCGACGGCTGGGCGCGGGTCAACGCCGAGGGCTGGGAGGCGCCCTTCTACTGGCGCGACCTCGACGGAGAGTGGTTCGAGCACACCCTGCACGGCACGTCTCCGCTCGACCCGGGGCTGCCGGTCTGCCACCTGAGCCACTACGAGGCCGATGCGTACGCCACCTGGGCAGGCAAGCGCCTGCCCACCGAGGCCGAGTGGGAGCACGCTGCCCGGACGTACGAGGTGGCCGGCAACCTCGCCGACCGGGACAGCTTCCACCCACGTGCGGCCGGCCCCGCGACCGGCGGCCTGCGACAGCTCTTCGGGGACTGCTGGGAGTGGACCTCCTCGGCGTACCTGCCCTACCCGGGCTTCCACCCCGCCGCCGGAGCGATCGGTGAGTACAACGGAAAGTTCATGTCGAGCCAGATGGTGCTCCGTGGCGGCTGTGCGCTCACCCCGCCGGGACACACCCGAGCCTCGTACCGCAACTTCTTCCCGCCTGGTGCGCGCTGGCCCGTCACCGGGCTCCGGCTCGCCGACGACGGGCGTCGTGCGTGACCTGGTCGGCTGCCGTCACCTGTGCCCATCGCGGCATCCTCGGACCACCCCACACCCACGTCGACTGGGCCTGTGATCACGACTACTGCCCCGCTCCGCTGCGACTCGGTCCATGGACCGCCGCGGTCAGCGGCACGATCGACGACTCCTGGACGCTCATCCTCGACAAGGCGCAGCAGGAACGCCTGCCGATCGGCTCTGCCGTGGTCCAGATCGCCAACGAGATAGCGGTCGGCGGCTTCTCCGTTCTTCTCAGCGACGGGGAGGAGCTTGCCCTGCTGACCGGTGACGAGGGCGGCTACCTGGTCGAGCCGGCGTCCTGGGAGTACGTCGTCAGCGGCCGTCCGCTCCCGGGCGCCCCGTCCACCTCCATCCCGCCGCGCACCATCGGCGTCCTCAGTCCGTGCGGGCCCACCTGGTGGCGACTCGACACGCCGCTTCACAACCCGAAGGAGAACCTCGCGTGACCCTCGACAGCACCGACCTCACCACCCTGCTGACCGCCGAGGACCTGCGTCGGAGCCTTGCGGAGGACGCCCGCACCGGCCTGAGCGCGTCGCCGAAGTGGCTCCCGCCGAAGTACTTCTACGACCAACGGGGTTCGGAGCTGTTCGAGGAGATCACCCGGCTGCCGGAGTACTACCCGACCCGCACCGAGCGAGCGCTGCTGACCGAGCATGCCCGGGAGATCGCCGAGGCCTCCGACGCCGAGGTGCTTCTCGAGCTCGGGTCCGGTTCCTCGGAGAAGACCCGGCTCCTGCTCGACGCGCTGACTCGGACCGGCCGGCTGACGACGTACGTTCCCGTCGATGTCAGCGCCAGCGCGCTCACCCAGGCGATGGACGCGCTCGCCGAGGAGCGGCCGGGGCTCGCGCTGCACGGTGTCGTCGCCGACTTCGACCAGCATCTCGGGCAGCTGCCGATCCCGGGACGCCGGCTGATCGCGCTGCTCGGCAGCACGCTGGGCAACTACGACCGCCCCGGCCGCGAGCGGTTCCTGGGATCGGTCGCCGCCGCCATGCAGCCCGGGGAGGGTCTGCTGCTCGGGCTGGACCTGGTCAAGGACCCCGGTCAGCTGGTCGCCGCCTACGACGACTCCGCCGGCGTGACCGCCGAGTTCAACCTCAACGCGCTGCGCGTTCTCAACCAGAGCCTGGGCGCCGACTTCGATCTCGACGGGTTCCGGCACCTGGCGCGGTGGAACGCCGACGAGGAGCGGATCGAGATGCGCCTCGTCGCGCAGGACTCCGCCCGCGTGGAGCTGAGCGAGCTCGAGCTCGTCATCAAGTTCGACGAAGGTGAAGAGCTCCTCACCGAGCTGTCCTGCAAGTTCCGTCGCAGCAGCGCCGCCCGCGAGCTCGCCACGGCGGGCTTCGGCGACCTTCGCTGGTGGACCGATCCGGAGGAGGCGTACGCGCTCGTCCTGGCCACCCGCTGAGCGACGCCGGCAGGCTGGGCTTGCAACCTGTACCAAGGTCCAGGTTTACCGTGGTGGGTATGGAGAACCTGCTGACCACCGACGCGTGCACGCTGCCGACCGCTGAGCGCCCGCTACGACTGGCGGAGTTCGACGACCTGTTCGCCACGTCGGTCCGCGGCGTTCTGCGCCGCGGCGACGGCGTACTCATGCAGCTCACCGGCACGGAGGGGCTCCTCGAGCGCGTCCGCGACCTCGCCGCCCGCGAGACCGCGTGCTGCTCGTTCTTCACCTTCACCATCGAGGGCACCGACCAGGACCTCACCCTCGGCATCTCGGTGCCGCCCGACCGTCGGGAGATCCTGGACGCCCTGGCCGAACGAGCCCAGGAGCTGTCGGCATGAGCCTGCGGATCGCCGACGTCGCCCGGGCGGCCGGCGTGAACAAGGAGACGTTGAGGTACTACGAACGCCGCGGGCTGATCGATCAGCCGGACCGAAGTCCGGGCGGGCATCGGCTCTATGACGAACGAGCCGTGCAGACTCTGCGGATCATCAAAGCCGCCCAGCGTCTCGGGTTCACCCTCGACGAAGTCGCCGACCTGATCGAGGTCGGCCGCCGGCGAGGGCGCGACTCCGGACTCCAGACGCGCGCTCGAGCCAAGCTGGTCGAGGTCGAGGCCCGGATGGCGGACCTCACGGCGATCCGGGACAACCTCCGCGCAGCCCTCGACGCCGGTTGCGACGACCTGCACGAGTGCGCGAGCAGCGACTGCTGCCCGCTGCCGTTCGCGGAGATCACCACCCGATAGACCGACGTGCCTCTCGGCTCAGGGCGCTTCCTCGTCCAGCAGGGGCTGCAGCTGCGCCTGGATGGCGGCGGGCGTGGCCGAGGTGCGCAGCACGACCACGGTGGAGGACGGCTCGAGCCCTGAGGGCTGATAGCGCTCGAGGGCGACCCGCATCGCCTGGTCGAACTCGCTCTCGGGATCGGAGGTCTGGTCCCGGAGCCAGCGCCGGAGCACGTAGTTGTGGGCGGTCACGAGGTCGGCCGCCAGCAGATCGGCGCGCAGATGTCCGTCAGGCAGGTGGGACATCCACTCCCGAAGCCAGCGTGCGAACAGCCGCTGGTACTGCTGGATGCCACCCGTCTCACGGGCACGTAGGGCTGGCACCGAGCCGACCAGGCGGTAGCGCGCTCGCGCCAGCTCCCCCTCGTCGAGGTAGTGACGCAGCACCACGCGCGCCGCCTCACTCAGCGCGACGGCGCGCGTCGCTGGGGTCGCGGCGGCCAGACGCTCGTCGATGCGACCGAGCAGCAGGTCGTGCTCGGGAAAGATCACGTCGTCCTTGGACCCGAACGCGCGGAAGAAGGTCGTACGCCCGACGCCGGCGCGACGCGCGATGTCCTCGGCTGTCGTCGCGTCGAAGCCGCGTTCCTCGAACAGTTCGTACGCCGCGGCGACCAGGCGATCCTTCGTCGTCGCTGATCGAGGCTTCTCGCTCATGACCTGAACCTACTTGTTGGTACGCCGTTCCGTCTATAAGGTACGGCGTACCAACACATAGGAGGCTGCACATGAACGGGTTCAACCGCGTCGGCGTCGTCGGTGCCGGACTGATGGGGGCCGGCATCGCCGAGGTCGCCGCGCGCGCCGGCAAGGACGTCGTCCTCATCGACGCCAACCCCGCGGCCGCCGAGGCCGGCCTCGACCGGCTACGGGCCTCCCTCGAACGCGCCGAGCAGCGCGGCAAGGTCAGCGACGCCGCCGCGGTGCTGGAGCGCATCACCGTCGGCAGCGACCTCGAAGCGCTCGCCGACCGCGACCTGGTCATCGAGGCGATCGTCGAGGACGAGGCCGCCAAGACCGCGCTGTTCACCCGGCTCGACGCCATCGTCGCCGACCCCGAGGCCGTACTGGCCTCCAACACCTCCTCCATCCCGATCATGAAGCTCGCGGTCGCCACCGAGCGGCCCGCGCAGGTGATCGGGCTGCACTTCTTCAACCCGGTCCCCGTGCTCTCCCTGGTCGAGCTCGTGCCCAGCCTGCTGACCGCGCCGGAGACCGCCGACCGCGTACGTACGTTCGTCGAGAACGACCTCGGCAAGCACCCCATCGACTCCCAGGACCGTGCGGGCTTCGTGGTCAACGCGCTGCTGATCCCGTTCGTGCTCTCCGCGATCCGGATGCTGGAGTCCGGGTTCGCGACCGCCGAGGACATCGACCAGGGCCTCGTCCGCGGCGCGGCCCACCCGCAGGGACCGCTGGCGCTGGCGGACCTGATCGGGCTGGACACGACCAAGGCCGTGGCCGAGTCGCTCTACGAGGAGTTCAAGGAGCCGCTCTACGCCCCGCCCCCGCTCCTCGCGCGCATGGTCGACGCCGGTCTGCTGGGCCGCAAGACCGGCCGCGGCTTCTACCACTACTGACCCAAGCCATCGATCAAGGAGGCACCATGTCCGACGACTTTCCCTACCTCGAGCTCGCCGACCACCACCTCGACCTGCGCGAGGCCGTGCGTGCGATCGCGGCGAACAAGATCGCTCCGTACGCCGCAGAGGTCGATGCCGACGCGCGGTTCCCGACCGAGGCCTACGACGCGCTCGTCGCCTCCGGCCTCCACGCGGCGCACGTGCCCGAGGAGTACGGCGGCGAGGGCGCCGACGCCCTGGCGACCTGCATCATCATCGAGGAGGTCGCTCGCGTGTGCGCCTCCTCCTCCCTGATCCCCGCGGTCAACAAGCTCGGCAGCCTCCCGCTCATCCTGGCCGGCTCCGAGAGCCTCAACCAGCGATACCTCCCGCCGCTCGCCGCCGGCACCTCGACGTTCTCCTACGCCCTCTCCGAGCGCGAGGCCGGCTCCGACACCGCCTCCATGAAGACCCGCGCCGTCCGCGACGGCGACCACTGGGTGCTGAGCGGCCAGAAGTCGTGGATCAGCAACGCAGGTGTCTCCGACTACTACACGGTCCTCGCCGTCACCGATCCCGACGGCCGGCGCGGATCCAACGTGAGTGCCTTCGTCGTGGAGAAGGGCGACGAGGGGTTCACCATCGGCGCACCCGAGAAGAAGCTGGGCATCAAGGGCTCCCCCACCTGCGAGCTGATGTTCGACGCCGTCTACCTGCCTGACGACCGCATCATCGGCGAACCCGGCACCGGCCTCCAGCTCGCCCTGCGCACCCTGGACCACACCCGCATCACGATCGCCGCCCAAGCCGTCGGCATCGCCCAGGGCGCGCTCGACCACGCGTTGGCCTACGTCCAGGAGCGCCAGCAGTTCGGCAAGCACATCGCCGACTTCCAGGGGATCCAGTTCATGCTCGCCGACATGGCCATGAAGCTCGAGGCCGCCCGCCAGCTCGTCTACGTCGCCGCCGCCAAGTCCCAGCGGGACGCCGGCGACCTGTCCTTCTTCGGGGCAGCCGCCAAGTGCTTCGCCAGCGACACCGCCATGGAGATCACCGTCGACGCCGTCCAGCTCCTCGGTGGAGCCGGCTACACCCAGGACTTCCCCCTCGAACGCATGATGCGCGACGCCAAGATCACCCAGATCTACGAAGGCACCAACCAGATCCAGCGCGTGGTGATGGCACGCCAGCTGCTCGGGAAGCGGTAGCGGCGGTTCAGCTCGCCCAGCAGTCGTCCCACGTCTCGTACGTCTCGTACGTCGGGTCGTCGGCGTACGTCGTCGACCAGCGGGCTTCCTCGACCGTCTCGACCGTGCCGTAGTAGGTCGTCGGCTTGGTGGGTGGCGTGGGCGCCGGGTCCACCTGGACCGTGACGTTCATGCAGGCGCTGGTGACGGCTCCGAGCAGAACCACAGGGGCAAGAGCTCGTACGCCAGGCCACGTCGTTGCTGTTCTCATGCTCACTCCTCAAGCGGTGGGTCGGCGGGCAGCCCCAGCAGCGGGTCGCCTTCTGGTGGCGAGTCGGTGCGCCCTGCCGAACGGTTCATGGCGTGGTCGGGGAGCCAGAGCACGAAGGTGCTCCCGGCCCTCCCGTGGCTGACCAGGACGAGCCGGCCTTCGTGGCTCTCGGCGATCTGGCGGGCGATGGAGAGGCCGAGGCCCGACCCGTCGGTGACCGCGTCGTCGCCGGACGTACCGTTCCCGCGGTAGAACCGGTCGAAGACACGTTCCTGGTTCGCCTCGTCGATCCCCGGTCCCTCGTCGGCGACCGCGGCCCAGGCCCAGCCGTCGCGGCTGCCCATGCCGACCGTGAGGGTGGAGCCGGCCGGGGCGAGTCTGACCGCGTTGGACAGCAGGTTGGCCATGACGCGCTGCAGCGCGTCGGGGTCGCCGACGACGACCGGTCCACCGTGGCTGCGCTCGACCACGCTGAGGCCGCGTGCCTCCGCCGGCAGCCGGTACTCCCGAACGGCAGCGGTGACGACTCCGGCCAGGTCGACCTGACGGTCGGTGAAGGCCTCCGATCGGCTGCGGGCGATGGCCAGCAGGTCCTCGATGAGGCGCCGCATCCGGCGGGTCGCCTGGAGCACGACCAGGCTGGCCTCGCGCCGCTCGGGGATCGTGGAGCGTTCGTTGGCGAGGACGGCCTCGACGTTGGTGTGGATGAGCGAGACCGGGTTGCGCAGCTCGTGGGAGACGTCCTCGACGAACCGGCGCTGGTCGGAGAACGCCCGGTCAAGGCGGGCGAGCATGGAGTCGATGGTGTCGGCGAGCGTACGCAGCTCGTCGTGCGGCCCGGTCGCGCCGATGCGCCGGGTGAGGTCGGAAGCGTTGATCTCCTGGGCGGTGCGGGTGATCGCGCCGACCGGCCGCAGCGCGCGACCGGCCACCCACCAGCCGATGGCCAGGCTGAGCACGAACATCACGATCAGCGCGATGATCGAGTAGTTGCGCAGCGTCTGGAGCGAGGCGTAGTTGACCGCCTCCTGGACGTCGGCGAAGTCCGCGGCCTGGAACTCCTGGCCCGGCTTGTAGACGATGTGGCCGTCCTCGGTCTCGAACTTCTTGACCGTCACCGGGTCCAGCGGCGCGGCGCTGATGCTGCTGGAGACCGCGAGGTAGACCCCGGCAAGGAGCAGCGCGGTCACGCCGAACAGGAGCGAGGAGTACGTCAGGGTCAGCCGCACCCGCACCGTACGGAGCCAGCGGGGCACCCGCGCCAGCCGGCCCTCACTCATGCGGTCACGCCCCGGTCCAGCTCGGGCAGATCCCGAAGCCGATAGCCGCGGCCGACGACGGTCTCGAGGGCCGGCGCCTCCTCACCGACGGTGAGCTTGCGGCGCAGCGTGCCGACGGTGACCCGCACGGTCTGGGTGAACGGATCGGCGTTCTCGTCCCACACGTGCTCCAGGAGCTCCTCGGCCGAGACGATGTAGGCGGGCCGGGACATCAGGTAGCGCAGGACGGAGAACTCCTTGAGCGTCAGGCCGAGCTCGCGGTCGCCCCGCCGCGCCAGCTGCCGCGCGGTGTCGAGCCGGATCGGCCCGTGCGTCAGCACGGCGGAGCCATCGCTGCTCGGCCGACGCAGCAGCGCGCGCAGCCGAGCGGTCAGCTCGGCCAGCTCGAACGGCTTGGTCAGGTAGTCGTCGGCACCGACGTCGAGGCCGCGGACCCGGTCGTCGAGACGGTTGCGGGCGGTGAGCATCAGGATCCGCGGTGCCTCCTCGCCGGGGATCTCCAGATCCCCCGTACGCAGCGCCGCGGCCACCTCGAAGCCGCTGCCGTCGGGCAGATTGATGTCCAGGACGACGAGGTCGTAGGCGTTCACGCCGAGCTTCTCCAGCGCGTCGGCAACCGATCCGGCCCCGTCGACGGCGTACCCCTCCCGCTGCAGCGCGACCCGCAGGGCGCTGACCAGGCCCGCCTGGTCCTCGACGATCAAGACCCTCACGCTCAAGAACGGTAGCGCGTGGCCGGGCCGGCGCCCATGCGTAGGAAGTAATCGCTCGGTATCGGTTCCGCCCAGCTCTTTCGGATCGCTTTCGGTGCCGTTTCCGCTGGTTTTCGCCCCTCTTCGATGTGATCGGTGCTCAGCAGAGCCATCCAGGACAGAGCCAGGACACAGCCAGCCAGGGAGGTCCCCCATGTGGGAGCCAGAGCAGAAGCAGCCGATCACCGAGCCGATCCGGTCCGACATCGGGACGAGTGCCGTCCTCGAGCGGGTGCTGTTCGAGGTCAAGCGCGTCGTCGTGGGGCAGGACCTGATGATCGAGCGGATGCTGGTCGGGCTGCTCGCCCGCGGCCATGTGCTGCTCGAGGGTGTGCCCGGCGTCGCCAAGACCCTGGCTGTACGCACCCTCGCCGACGTCGTCGGCGGCTCGTTCGCCCGGCTCCAGTTCACCCCGGACCTGATGCCCTCCGACATCGTCGGCACCCGGGTCTGGCGGCCATCGGCGGAGCAGTTCGACACCGAGCTGGGACCGGTCTTCGCCAACCTCGTCCTCGCCGACGAGATCAACCGGGCCCCGGCCAAGGTGCAGTCGGCGCTGCTGGAGGCGATGGCGGAGCGCCAGGTCAGCATCGGTGGCACCAGCCACCGCCTGCCCGACCCGTTCCTCGTCCTCGCCACCCAGAACCCGATCGAGAACGACGGCGTCTACCGGCTGCCCGAGGCCCAGCGCGACCGCTTCCTGCTCAAGGTCGACGTCGGCCACGTCGACGAGCTCGAGGAGATGACCATCATCCAGCGGATGGGGACCCAGCCACCACACGCCGAGCAGATCCTCGACGCCACCGCGCTGCGACACCTGCAGTCACGAGCGGACCAGGTCTTCGTCCATCACACCGTCGCGCAGTACGCGGTCAAGCTCGTCATGGCGACGCGTACGCCGCATGCCTACGGGCTCCGCCACCTCGAGGGGCTGCTGGCCTACGGCGTCAGCGCACGTGGCAGCCTCGGTCTCATCACCGCAGGTCGCGCCCTGGCGCTGCTGCGCGGGCGCGACTACGTGCTGCCCGGCGATGTCGCCGACCTGGCCGGCGACATCCTGGCCCACCGGCTGGTGCTCACCTTCGACGCCGAGGCCGACGGGGTCGACCCCCGCGCCGTCGTGGACGCCGTCCTCGCCGTCGTCCCGCAACCGCGGGCGACGCCGAGCGACGACGACTCCGAGACCGCCGAGCCTGCGCCCGATGCGGAGCTGGCCTCGTGAACCCGGCACGGCGCTCGCCCGACGGCGCCTTCCGGAGGCTGGACCTGACCGTCCAGCGGCGAGTGAGCGGGCTGCTCCAGGGCGAGACCGCCGGACTGCGGCTCGGGCCGGGCAGCGACGCCGAGGAGCTGGTCCCCTACTCCCCCGGCCACGACGTACGCCGCATCGACTGGAACGCCACCGCCCGTCTGGGCGATCCGCACGTCTGGCTCACCCAGGCCGAGCACGAGCTCGAGACCTGGGTCCTGGTCGACCGCACCCCCAGCATGGCCTTCGGGACCGCGCTCGCCGAGAAGGTCGAGGTCGCCGAGGCGACCGTCTCCGCGATCGGCATCGTGGCCGACGGCCCCGGCAACCGGGTCGGTCTCGGGATCCTCGATTCTGGCGGCGTACGTTGGCGCCCGCCCACCACCGGACGCCGCGTCGCCCGTCGGCTGCTGACCACGGAGCCACCTTCGCCGCGTACGGCCGAGGCGGCGACGACCGGTCCCACCTTCGCCGCAGCGCTGGTCGAGCTGGGCCGGCGCGCCCGGATCCCGGGACTGCGGGTGATCGTGTCCGATCTGCTGCCCGCGGACGGGTCCTGGGAGCGGACCTTCGACTGGGAGTCGCCGCTGCGGCGGCTCACCGCGCGCCACGATGTGATCGTCGTCGAGATCGTGGACCCTCGCGAGCTCGACCTGCCCGCCGTCGGCCACGTCACGATCCTCGACCCGGAGACCGGCCGTCAGCACGAGGCCGACACCTCCGACCCGCGGCTGCGGGCGGCGTACGCCGAGGCGATGCGGTCGCTGCGCGAGCACAACGCGGAGGCCGTCCGGGCCGCCGGTGCGGACCACCTCCGGGTCTCCACCGACGACGACTGGGCACGCCTGCTCATCCGCCTGCTGCGCCGCCGGGCACGGCATCCCCGACGGGCCCGCTCACGCTCGGCCACGGCCACCCACTGATCGGAAGGAGCCCTCGATGAGACTCACCCAGCCCCTGTTCCTGCTCGCGCTGGTCCCGGTCGCCCTGCTCGCCATCGGCTACCTGGTGATGCAGCGCCGCCGGATCAAGTACGCCCTCCGCTTCGCCACCGCCCCCATGCTCGAGCGCCTCGTCCCCCACCGTCCACGCTGGCGCCGCCACCTGGCCGCCGGGCTGGTCGTCGGTGCCTTGGCCCTGCTGGCGGTCGCCACCACCCAGCCCCAGGTCCGGGCGCAGGTGCCGTACGAACGCGCCACGATCCTGGTCGCCATCGACACCTCCGCCTCGATGTCGGCCGAGGACATGCCACCCAACCGCCTCGAGGCCGCCAAGGCAGCCGCCGTCGACTTCGTCGAGCAGCTGCCACCGCGCTACAACGTCGGGCTCGTCAGCTTCTCGAGCAATGCCCGCGTCGTCTCCAGCCCGACCACCGATCACGCTCTGGTCGCCCGCAGCATCGAGGGTCTCGGCCCGCCCGACGGCGGCACCGCCATCGGCGAGACCGTCTTCTCCTCGATCAACGCCCTGCAGCAGGTCCTGGACGAAGCCGCCTCGGCCGATCCGTCCGCCTCACCCTCGCCCGACGGCGCCGAGGAGTCCGGCACGGAAGAGGAGGGGGCGCCGGCCCACCTCGTACTCCTCTCCGACGGCGGCAACTCCGCAGGTCGCAACCCGGTGGCGGCGGCCGAGGCCGCCAGCGAGGCGGGACTGCCCGTCTCGACCATTGCCTACGGGACCGAAGGAGCCAGCGCCGCCCTGCCCGGCGGACAGTCGGTCGAGGTCCGCGAAGACACGCTGCGCGAGCTCGCCGACACCACCGGCGGCGAGTTCTACCGCGCCTCCAGCGCCGACGAGCTGCGCGAGGTCTACGACGACATCGGCACCCTCGTCGGCTACCACGTCGAATACCGCGAGATCACCGTCTGGGTCGTCATCGGCGCCATGGTCCTCGCCTTCGTCGCCGCCGCGCTCTCCCTGCGCTGGTTCGCCCGGCTCATCTAAGCCACCCCGAAGTCCAGGACAGGAAGGCACTCTCGTGAACGACACCGCATCGCCCGGGCCCGGCCTCGGCCGGCCCACCGGACCCCAGCAGTGGACCGTCGCGGCCCCACCCGCCCGCGCCCTCCGTCCGCTCCAGCCCCCGCCACCACCCCCGATCCGACCAGTCGCACCCCCGCAGGCACCACCGTCCGCGCCGAGCCCGACCCCCCTGTCGGCACCCCCTCCGGCGCGACGTGTGGTGCGTGACCGCTACGGCAGGGTGCGGCTGGTCGCCCCACCACGCTCCCCCGATGCGGCCGCTCCACAGGGCTCTCCGACCGGTGCTCACCCGGAGCCGCCCGCCGCACTGGCCAAGCGGCCACGACGTACCCGCACCGTCACGCTCACCCTCGCGGCGGCCGTCGTCGCGGGCGCGGCGACCAGCGGCGCGATCACCCTCGTCGCCCCCGACCGGGAGCCCGGCGCAGGCACCATCGCCGCGCCGGCCCCCGCACCCCAGGGCGGTTCACAAGGAGGGGCGCCGACCAACGCCACCGAGGCCGCCGCCCAGCGCATCCTGCCCAGCGTGGTGCAGGTCCGCGCGGGCCGCGGCTCCGGCTCCGGAGTCGCCATCGACGGCGTCGGCCACGTGGTCACCAACGCCCACGTCGTCCAGGGCTCCGACTCGGTGAGGCTTGTGCTGGCCGACGGCAGCACCACCTCGGGCCGCGTCATCGGCAGCGACGAGCGCAACGACATCGCGGTGATCGCCACCAACCCCAATGCCGTACGCGCCGCCACCATCGGCCAGAGCGGCAACCTCCGGATCGGACAGCCCGTGATCGCCGTCGGCTCGCCCCTCGGTCTCAACGGCACGGTGACCTCCGGCATCGTCAGCTCACCCCACCGCTCCTCCGGATCGAGACCCGAGATGATCCAGACCGACGCCGCCATCAACCCCGGCAACTCCGGCGGCCCGCTGGTCGACCTCCAGGGCCGTGTCGTCGGGATCAACACCTCCATCGCCACCCTCGGCGGCCCCAGCGGCAACATCGGCATCGGCTTCGCCGTCCCCATCGACCGGGTACGCACCGTAGCCCAGAGCCTGATCAGCCAGGGCTGAGCCCGATCGCGGGACCGGCCCACTCGACGCTGGCGCCGGAGGTCATCTCAGCCACCCCCGGTTGCCGATCACCGCGGCCAGCTCGTCGGTGCGCTCATCCGTCCATCCCGGTGGCGGCAGGATCTCCGCCCAGGCGTTCACCGGCGCGGTGCCGAACTGGTGGCCCTCCCCGGCCGGCACCGAGTTGGCGGAGAACTGGTCGACGCCCAGCTGCAGCATGGTGACGCCCGGGATCCAGCGCACGTTCGGGGAGACGCCACGGCCGCGCTCCTCCTCCAGCCAGTCCGGGCGCTCCAGCGCCAACGACGGCGACCACCAGGTGATCGGGTCGTTCGCGTGCTGGAGGTATCCGATCCGGGTGCCGTCCCAGGCCCCGGGCAGCTCCCACTCCTCGGGCCGGTCGGCGAAGCGTACGATCTCGCCGTCGTCAAGGATCGGCAGCACCTGAGGCGTGCCCTGCTCGCGTTCCTCGGTGAACCGGTTCCAGAGCCGGTTGTCGGCGGTCGGGCCCACGAACAGGGCGCCGTCGGTGCGGGTCGCGAGATCCTGCGCTCCGCTGAAGGCGGCCTCGCCGCCGAAGCTGCCCAGGCTCTCCCCGCTCACCACCAGCAGCGGACGGTCGGCCTCGGGGATCTCCAGCCAGCGTCCGTAGACGGCGTCGAAGAGTGCCAGGCCGGCGTCCTGCGCGCGCTGGCGGTCCAGGACGAAGGACATCCAGCTCGGGAGGTAGGAGTACTGCAGGCTGACCGTCGCCGTGTCGCCACCCCACATGAACTCCAGCGCCTGGGCCTGGTTCTCGTTGACCCAGCCTCTGCCCGTGCCGGTCACGACGTTGATCACCGCGCGGTCGAAGCCGCCGAGCGCGTCGAGCTCGGCCACCGCGGCCCGCGCCTCGTCGCGGATGTCGACGCCTTCGGGCCCGGCCCCGATGTAGGCGCGCACCGGCTGCCGGGCCGGCTCCTGGGTGAACTCGCCGATGTCCGCGGCGGTCGGCGCGCTCGCGATGAAGACCCGTCCCTGGCGGCCCAGGTCATCCCATTCCTGTGACGAGGCCGGACCGGCCGTGAGCTCGGGCTCCGTGGGCGCGGGTACGTTGGTCCTGAACTCCTCGTTGATCGTGGCGAAGCTCGAGTCGAGCGCTCCCAGCAGCCGGTTGCCGCCCACCCCGATGGCCAGCTCGTAGATCAGGACGGCAGCGATCAGGCCGCCGATCACGGTCGACGCGGCAGCGGGAAGGAAACGGCCGACGAACCGGCCGATCGAACGGCCCAGCGCCCTGATCGCCCGCGACAGTCCGAGGAACAGCGCGAACAGCACCGCGGTGATCATCACGGTGAGCACCAGGTGCCAGAAGCCGACCCGGTCGACCCCGACCAGGTCGCGTACCTCGTTCTCCCACCGCAACGACAGGCCCAACACGATCAGGGTGCCGACGCCGGCGACGCCGGCGAGAACCCGCCAGGCGACCACCCGTGCCCTACCGGTCAACCGGCCACCACAGCTGCGGACCAGCCATCCCGCCAACGCGCCCGCGCCGTACCCGGCCAGCATGCACAGCGCGGTGAGCAGCGCCTGGAAGAGCGCGGTCCGCGGCATCAGTGACGGAGTCAGCGACGCCCAGAGAAGCACCACCGTGCCGGCCGTCGCCGCGAACGGCGCTCGCAGCTGCCTGCGCAACCGCTCCCGCAGCACGTCGACCGCGTCACTTCGCAGGATGGACCATCGCATCGACCGCGACGGTCACGGCCAGGATGAGGGCTGCCTCCTCGCCGGGCGCGACCTCGACCCCGTAGGTGTCGCGGACGCGGAACCACTTCTTGGACACCTCGGCGATCTTGCGTCCGTCAGCCTCGATGTCGTACTCGTGGTCGACGATGTTGCCCTGGACCGTCCAGTCCTCACCCTGCTCGCGGTCGACCTTCCAGCGATCGCGCAGGGGCGAGATGAGCGCCTTGTGCACGAGGGCGAGCTTCTCGCCGTCGGCGTCCTCGATCGCCATCGAGTCCCGGATGTGCAGGACCCTGGTCTGGATGCGGCAGACCTTGTTGCCGTGGGCGTCCTCGAGATCGAACGTGTCGCGCAGCCGCAACGCCTTGCCATCGACGCGGAAGACCCGGTCGCCGTCCTCGTTCTCGATCCAGTAGTCGTCACCGATCGAGATCATCTTCTGGCGCATCTGGAAGCGGCTGGCACTCCCACCGCGCCCGAAAGCCTCACGTTCCTCTTGGCGTTTCTCGCGTCGGTCACGAAACCCCATCGTCGTCTCCCTTCACAGGACCATCCCAGCGTCGTCGCAGACGAGGCAGGACGGATCACACGTTCCGGGTGAGGTGGACGGATCGGATCGGACATCAGATCAAGAACATGAGTTCTGACGCTGCCACCACCGAGGCACCCGCCGCAGCGAAGATGAGTCTTCCCACCCTGACCGCGATGGTCGTGGGTGGGATGGTCGGCGCCGGGGTCTTCTCCCTGCCGGCCCGGTTCGGGGTCGCCACCGGCATCCTCGGCTCACTGATCGCGTGGGCGATCGCGGGCGCCGGGATGCTCATGCTGGCGTTCGTGTTCCAGACCCTCGCGGTCCGCAAGCCCGAGCTCGACTCCGGGGTCTTCATCTACGCCAAGGCCGGCTTCGGCGACTACGCGGGCTTCAACTCCGCGATCGGCTTCTGGGCCAGCTCCGTGGCCGGCAACACCTTCTACTGGGTCTTCATCGGCGCCACCATCGGCGCGTTCTACGACGGCTTCGGGGACGGCGACACCGTGCTCGCGGTCGCGCTCTCGACCGTCGGGGTGTGGCTCTTCCACTACCTGATCGCGCGTGGCGTCCGGGACGCCGCCGTGATCAACCGGATCGTCACGATCTTCAAGGTCCTGCCGATCCTGGTGTTCATCGTGGTCCTCTTCATCTCCTTCGACGCCGGCGTCTTCGCCGACAACTGGGTCGCGACCGGCTACGGCGATCTCGGCGGCCTCGACGAGCAGATCCGCAACACGATGCTGATCACCACCTTCGTCTTCATCGGCATCGAAGGCGCCAGCGTCTACTCCCGCTACGCCAGGAAGCGCGAGGACGTCGGGAAAGCGACCGTGCTCGGCTTCCTCAGCGTGCTGTCGATCTTCGCGCTGGTCACCCTGTCCAGCTACTCCGTCGTCCCGCAGCCCGAGCTGGCCGCCACCCGGCAGCCGTCGATGGTCGGCGTCTTCGAGTCGGTGGTCGGCGACTGGGGCGAGGTGTTCATCAGCGTCGCGGTGATCGTGTCGGTCCTGGGCGCCTACCTCGCCTGGACGCTGATGGCGGCGGAGGTCATGTACGTCCCGGCCCGCTCCGACGACATGCCCGCCTTCCTGGGTCAGGAGAACCGGAACGGCACCCCGATCACCGCGCTCGTGGTGACGTCGCTGGCCGTTCAGGGGCTCCTCGCCCTCACCCTGTTCGTCAACGACGCGCTCAACTTCATGCTCGATCTCGCCACGAGCCTGGCGATCCTGCCCTACCTGCTGGCCGCCGCGTACGCACTCAAGCTCGGCCTGACCGGCGAGGCGTACGAAGGGGTGGCGGCCGGCGTACGTCGCAAGGAGACGATCGTGGCCGGCATCGCGACGGCGTACACGATCTTCCTCTTCGACGCCGCCGGGCTGAAGTTCGTGCTGCTGATGACGCTGATCCTCGCGCCGGCGTCGCTGCTGTACGTCAAGGCCCGCAGCGAGCGTGGCAGGAGGATCTTCAGTCCCACCGAGATCGCGCTGTTGGTCGCGATCCTCATCGGAGCGGCGATCGGCGTCGTCGGCCTGTGGACCGGCCGGATCTCCCTCTGATCTCCATCCCCGACAGAAAGGCATCCCATGTCCGAGCAGGAGTCCGCGTACGGCGTCCACTCCGAGGTCGGCAGGCTCAGGAAGGTGCTCGTCTGCGCACCCGGCCTGGCCCACCGCCGGCTCACTCCCAGCAACAACGACGAGCTGCTCTTCGACGACGTCATGTGGGTCGAGAACGCCCAGCGCGACCACGCCGACTTCGTGAACAAGCTGACCCAGCGTGGCGTCGAGGTCGTCGAGCTGCACGACCTGCTGGCGCAGACGCTCGCGGTCGCCGGCGCCAAGGACTGGATCCTCGACCGCAAGATCGTGCCGAACCAGGTCGGTCTCGGGCTGGTCGACGACACGCGCACCTACCTCGAGTCGGTCTCGGACCGGCAGCTGGCGGAGTTCCTCATCGGCGGTCTCGCGACCAGCGACCTGCCGGGCGACTTCCGCTCCGACTACGTGGGCCTCGCGCGGGAGTCGACCGGCGCCCGGGAGTATCTGATGCCGCCGCTGCCGAACACGCTCTACACCCGGGACACGACCTGCTGGCTGTACGGCGGGCTGACCATGAACCCGCTCTACTGGCCGGCCCGCAAGGACGAGACGCTCCTCTACAAGGCCATCTACCAGCACCATCCCGACTACGTCGGCTCGACCGTGTGGTGGGGCGACCCCGAGAAGGACTGGGGGCAGGCCAGCTTCGAGGGCGGCGACGTGATGCCGGTCGGCAACGGGGTGGTCCTCGTCGGCATGAGCGAGCGCACCTCCCGCCAGGCGATCACCCAGGTCGCCAAGGCCCTCTTCGAGCAGGGTGCCGCGGAGAAGGTCATCGTCGCCGGGATGCCGAAGCTGCGGGCCGCCATGCATCTCGACACCGTGTTCACGTTCGTCGACCGCGACATCGTCACGCTCTATCCGACGATCATGGACGCGGTCCACACGTTCACGCTGGTGCCCTCCGACAAGTCACCCGGGGTCGAGGTGATCGACCACGGCGACGCAGCCTTCGTCGACGTCGTGGCGCAGGCGCTCGGGCTGCCCGAGCTCCAGGTGATCGACACCGGCGGGGACGTCTACCAGTCCGAGCGGCAGCAGTGGGACAGCGGCAACAACGCGGTCGCGCTCGAGCCCGGCGTGGTGTTCACCTACGACCGCAACACCCTCACCAACACGCTGCTGCGCAAGGCGGGGGTCGAGGTCATCACCATCGTGGGCGCCGAGCTCGGCCGGGGCCGCGGTGGCGGACACTGTATGACCTGCCCGATCAGCCGCGATCCCGTGGAGTTCTGAGTCATCGCGGCCGCGCAGTGAGCACATCGGAGAGCCCCGACGTCAGCGACGCCCGCCCCGGACGTCGTGCCTGGATCACGCGCGTCGTCCTGCTGGTGGTGGCCGCGCTCAGCACCGTCACCATCGTGGGCCTGATCGGACGCGTCGACTGGGAGGCGGCCCGGGACGCGCTGACACACCTCAGCTGGTGGCATCACATCGTGCTGCTCGTCATCGTGGTGGCTCGTCAGATCCTGCTGGCGATGCCGCTGAGCTTCTTCATCCGCGGCGTGACGTTCTACCGGGCCACCATCAACGACCTCGGCGCGACGCTGATGTACCTCATCGCTCCGCCACCGAGCGACATCGCGCTTCGGGTCGCGATGTTCAAGTCGTGGGGGGTCAGTCCCGCCAAGGGCCTCGCCGGCACCGTGATGAACTCGCTGACGTTCTACGTCGCGAGGTTCTCGGCTCCGCTCGTCGGATTCATGCTGCTGCTGGCCATCGGCGAGGACGCGTCGTTCCGGTTGCTCGAGCTGCTCAGCATCGCGATCGCGGTCGCCACCCTCGTGATCGTTCTCATGATCGTACGCAGCGACGCGCTCGCGCGCGCCGTCGGAACCCGCGCTGGGCTGATCGTGCGCCGGTTCCGGAAGACGGTCGACCCCGACCGCTGGGCCGACAGGTGCCAGAACTTCCGTGCCGACATCGCCGAGCGGTTCCACAGCGGGTTCCCCCTGGCGGTGCTCTCACAGGTCGGCATGATGGTCGTCGACTTCGCCGCGCTCACGCTGTGCCTACGCTTCGTCGGGGTCACGGCGGACGAGGTGAGCCTCGTATGGATCGCGATCGCCTACCTGTTCGCCTTCCCGTTCACCGTGTTCCCTATCTGGGGGATCGGCATCGTCGACGCCCTCCTCCTCGCCACCCTGGTCGAAGCCGGTGGCCTCAAGATCGAGGCGGCGGCCGTGGCCGGGATCCTCGTATGGCGGGTGTACACGGTGGCCGTGCCGGTGCTGCTCGGCGCCGTCGCCGTCGCGGCCTGGCGGCGCGAGGTCGCTGTGGCCGATGCCTCTCCGGGCGCTCCCACGCGTCCCGAGTGAGGTGGAGAGACTGCTCGAGGACTACTTCTTGAACTTGTCCTTGACGTCTTCGACGGTGTTCTTGGCCGAGGCCTTGGCCCGATCCATCTTCCCCTCGGCCTGCAGGGAGCGGTTGTTCGTCGTCTTCCCAGTAACCACCTTGGCCTTGCCGAGAGCCCCCTTGGCAGCGTTCTTGGCCTTGTCGATCATGCTCATCGTCGGTCTCCTTCGGTTGTGTCGTGATGGATGGTGAGGGATTTCAGGCGCGCGGCGAGCGCATGCGGACGTTGGACTGTTGCCGCGCCCTGCCACCCCGCGCACTGCCACCCCGGGGCCGGTCGCTCAGGATCCGGAAGCTGATCGCCTGGTCGGGGACCACCGCGGTCAGGTCGCGGGTGCAGATCTCGGCGGCGTCGGCGATCGACGCGGTCGAGGCGACGGGGTCGACCCGTCCACGCAGCAGGATCACCGGCCGTGCCCGGATGGTGACGACCGTTCCGGTGACGCCGATGAAGGCATCCATGCTCTCGAGCCTACCCCCGAAGGTATCGGCGATCGAGCGGAGACCAGGGCACGCCGGCGCGCGATGAGCAGGGCTCCGAGACGTACGTCTCCGCACGCGTCGTCACCGCGGCGCTGCGCCGACTGCTCCAGGAGCACCCCACCCGCTCGCCGACACCCTGCGCCCGCAGATCCTCGAGATCGTCGAGGGCATCCTCGGACCGGCACCCGGCCTCGATCTATCGACGATCGAGATCGAGTACGTCACCCGAGGCGACCCAAACCGGACCTGAACATCACCGGTCACCACGCGAAAGGCCGGAGACGCACTCAGCCTTCGGGTCCGAAGGCGTCTCCGG
Source organism: Nocardioides sp. YJ-D4 (assembly GCF_054031495.1). Lineage (NCBI taxonomy): Bacteria > Bacillati > Actinomycetota > Actinomycetes > Propionibacteriales > Nocardioidaceae > Nocardioides > Nocardioides sp. YJ-D4. The sequence continues at coordinate 5,150,932 of NZ_CM132932.1, read as the reverse complement.
TCTCCACCCGCACCGGCAGTCCCTCGCACTCCTGCGGCAAGGACCGCACCGCCGCGGAGGCCGGGTCGAGGGCGTAGACCACGACCGCCGGGCCGCCATCGTCGGCGGCACCGATCGCGACTCCCTCGATGCCCTCCCCGATCCACTTCTCGGCAACCGTGAGCGCTCGTCGTGACCGTTCATCGAGGGCTGGGACATCGGCGTACAGATCGTCGTCCGAGCTCATGCCTCCAGGCTACGTCGGATACTCCGGGGGAAGACGGAGATCACCCGACTTTGGTCCCAAGTCAGGTCGGGTGCAAGGGAGTCGAAGGTCCCGTCTACCCCAAAATTGAGTAGGCGAAGAGAATTCCCGCAACCCGCTGAGACAGCCCCGGGAGACCCTCCTCTCACAGGCCTCGCCGAGGCGGCCCACGCGCCGCACTTTGCTCCTCGGTTTCAAGAGGTCCGGACGATCCACCCGAGATCGGCCCAGGCCGACCGCGAAACGGGCATCCCTGTCCGCCCGCCCGGTCCCGGGTACCTCAGCCCTGCCTGCTCACCACAGGCACGGACCACAAACCCAGCAAGGAACCCGCCCATGAACATGCACAACTCCACCAAGATCGGCCTCGCAGCTGTAGCCGTTGCCGGAGTCGCTTCGGTCGTGGCAGCCCCGGGGGCTCAGGCCGCGCAGGACTGCAAGACGACCACCGTGACCTCGCAGGTCAAGGTCGCCGACGAGAAGACGACCACCACGGTCACGCCTGCGGTCACGCACGTGGAGCACACCGACGCGGTGTCCCACGAGGAGTCCCGCTTCTCGAAGGTGGTCAAGGGTGAGAGCCACGAGGCTGTCACCGAGGACCAGTTCCGCAACTCGGTCTACACCCGGACCTACACGCCCGGCACCCCCGCGGTGACCGACACCATCGAGCACCCGGCTGAGACCCACACGGTCGAGCACCCGGCCGAGACCCACACGGTCGAGCACCCAGCCGAGACGCACGTCGTCCATCACGAGGCGGTCACCCACGAGGAGACTCGCGTCACGGCCCGTGGCTACGCCTACAGGCAGAAGCAGACCGGCAAGGTCCGCTACCTGAACACGCCGGACTGGAACGGCGAGGACGAGCACGGCGACCTGGGCTGGGTCCGCTTCGCCGAGGGCGACCTGACCGAGACCGTCACCGTCGTGGACCAGGAGGCGTGGGACGAGACGGTCGTGGACAAGGAGGCCTGGACCGAGACCGTCGTGGACAAGGAGGCCTGGACCGAGACCATCGTGGACAAGGAGGCCTGGACCGAGACCATCGTGGTCGAAGAGGCCACTCCCGCCGTCTTCGGCCCGTGGCAGTGGGACCACTTCACCGCCTGGACCACCACGCCGGGCACCCCGGCCGATGAGGACGGTCAGGACGGCGAGGACAACCCGCTGAACCTGTCCCAGATCGGCGAGCAGTACCAGCAGACCGTGACCACGAAGGAGGCCTACACCGACCCCGACGTCACGCTCTACTTCGTCGAAGACGGTGAGCCGACCACGAACCTGCCCGACGCATCCTGGACCGCCGACGAGCCTGAGGGTTGGGACCTGGTCGACACCCGCACGGTGGAGGACAGCCCGGCATCGGACGTCACGGTGGTGGACTCGCCTGCCTCTTCGGTCACGGTCGTCGTCCCGGCTGTCTACGAGACCAAGACCGACAAGTCGGAGAAGTGCGCGGCGGTCGTCAAGGACGCCAGCACCAAGGTCGTCAAGGACGCCAGCACCAACGCTGACTCCGAGGTCCCGACCCGGATCGATGCCGGGCTGGCTGGGAACCTGCCGAGCACGGGCGGTCCGAACGGCGCGCTCCTCGCCGTCGGCGGGCTGCTCGCCGGCGTCGGGGGCGTCGGGGCCTTCCTCACCCGCCGCCGGAAGAACGCCTGACCCGTGTCCAGGTCGTGTCCCGGGCGAACGAATTTTCGTTCGCCCGGGACAGCCTTCGGACGCGTACGCCGCAGAGGTCAGTGCACGCCGGCCATCAGCCGCCGGATGGGCCGGTTGCCGATGAGCAGCAGGACGCCGACGACGACGGAGGCGAGGCCGACCCACCAGAAGAAGCCACTGTCGTCGCTCACGTCGTAGTACTCAGCGAGGCGACCGGACATCGCGGTGCCGAGGGCGACGGAGAGGAAGAACAGGGCCATCATCTGGGTGCGGAACCGCGCGGGGGCGAGCTTGGTGGCCAGCGAGAGACCGACCGGGGAGAGCAGCAGCTCGGCGAGGGTGAAGAGCAGCAGGATGAACGCGAGGCCGATCAGCGGCACCGTGTGCTCACCGCTCGGCATCAGCAGGAACACCCAGAACGCGATGCCCATCAGGATCGTGCCGATCGCGAACTTCACCGGCGTCGACGGCTGACGGGAGCCGAGCTTGGTCCACAGGGCCGCGAAGACTCCGGAGAGCAGGATGATGAAGACCGGGTTGATCGAGTTGACCCAGGAGACCGGCATCTCCCAGCCGAAGATGTCGCGGTCCAGGCGCTGGTCGGAGTAGACCACCATCACGGTGAACTGCTGCTGGTAGAGCGACCAGAAGACCGCGGAGGCGATGAAGAGGGGCACCATCGCCCACACCCGGCTCCGCTCGATGGCGGTGACCTGGCTGCTGAGCAGGATGACGGCGAAGAGCGCGACCGCGGCGACCGCGCTGATGCCGATCACGATGTTGGCCAGCCGAGGCGCGGTGATGACACCGGTCAGGCAGAGCACCACGATCGCCGCCACGGCAGCGACGGCGATGGCGATCCAGCGGCCTCGCTCGGCGGCGGGAAGCGGGTTGGGGACGACGCGGCTCTCGTCGGGAAGCGCGCCGCGGCCCAGGGCGTACTGCACCAGGCCGAGGATCATGCCGATCGCGGCCAGCCCGAAGCCGACGTGGAAGCCCCACTGCTTCTGCAGCAGGCCGGTCAGCAGCGGGCCGACCAGGGCGCCCAGGTTGATGCCCAGGTAGAAGAGGGAGAACCCGGCGTCGCGGCGCTCGTCGTCGGCGGCGTACAGGGTGCCGACCAGGGAGGAGGCGTTCGCCTTCACCCCGCCCGAGCCGAGCGCGATCAGCACCAGCCCGACCCCGACCCCGGCGATCCCCGGGATCAGCGCGAGTCCGAGGTGGCCGAAGACGACCAGCCAGGCAGCGGCGAAGAGCGTACGCTCCGCGCCGAGCAGGCGGTCGGCGATCCAAGCCGCGATGATCGTCGAGAGGTAGACCGCGCCGCCGTACGCACCGACGATCCCGAGCGCGATCGTCTCGCTGATCCCGAGGCCGCCCTGGGCCGCGGAGTAGTAGAGGTAGATCGCCAGGATGCCCTGCATGCCGTAGAAGCTGAACCGCTCCCACAGCTCGACGCCGAACAGGTTGGCGAGGACGCGTGGCTGCCCCAGGAAAGACCGCTTGCCGGCATCGCCGGCGGTGGCCTCACTTTTTACTTGGCTCATTACCTCAGGTTCACAAGTCCTCGCTCCCCCGCCCAAATCGCGAACGGCCGATAACCGCCGGATGTGACCACTACCACGCGAGCTCGCCGTCCTTGTCCTGGAGCGTCCCGGTCGGTCCGTCGGCCCCCAGGGTGGCGAGGCGTACGACGGTCTTGGCGCTCTCCGCGGGCGACTGGGCGATGTCCTCGATGCCGAAGCCGGCGGTCATGTCGGTGGCCGTGGGGCCGGGCTCGACGGCGTTGAACCGGATGTCGGGGTGGGCCTTGGCGTACTGCACGGTCAGCATGGTCGCGGCGGCCTTGGAGGCGGCGTACAGCGGCAGGAACATGCCCTGCTCGACCCGGCCCGGGGTGGTGTTGGCCCAGAACGAGCCCATGCTGCTGGACACGTTGACCACCCGCGGGCTCTCCGAGCGGCGCAGCAACGGCAGCGCGGCCTCGGTGACGCGGAGGATCCCGACGGCGTTGATGTCGAAGACCCGTAGCGCGGTCGGGCCGTCGAGCGGGTCGGCAACGAGGACGCCGGCGTTGTTCACGAGTACGTCGAGGCGACCCTCGTTCTCCTCGATGCCGGCCAGCGCGGCGGTGACCGACGCGTCGTCGGTGACATCGAGCCGTACGAAGCGTGCCCCGATCTCGGCGGCCGCCTTCTCGCCTCGTTCGACGTCTCGTGCTCCGACGTAGACGTCGTAGCCGGCGTCGGTGAGCTGGCGGGCGGTCTCGAAGCCGATGCCCTTGTTGGCGCCGGTGATGAGTGCGACGGTCATCTCTGTTTCCTTCTCGGTACGTGGCCCGGTCGGGCCGTCTTCGACGCTAGGCGCGCCGGCGCGCACCACCCAGAGCCCTGGTCAGACCGGGTCCTGACAGGACCCCCGCTGTCCGCTCGCCACCGACCTAGGCTGGAGGCATGAGGCGGCACACATGAGCGAGGCGACGAACCCGCTGGGCGCATTCCTCCAGGCCAGGCGGGCGCTGGTGACGCCGGAGGCCGCGGGCATCCCGATCTCGGGCGTACGCCGGGTCCCCGGGCTGCGCCGCGAGGAGGTCGCGATGCTGGCCGGGATCAGCGCGGACTACTACCTGCGCCTGGAGCGCGGCCGCGACCGCAACCCGTCGGTGCAGGTGCTCGAGTCCATCGCCCGGGTGCTCCAGCTCGACGACGACCACACCGCCTACATGATGTCGCTGGTCGCCGAGGCTCCCCGCCGTCGTCGGCGCCGGCGCAAGGAGACCGTCCCGCCCGGGGCGCTCAAGCTGCTCGATTCGCTGGCGCAGCCCGCGTTCATTGAGGGGCGCTACTTCGACATCCTGGCCGCCAACGACCTGGCTCGTGCGCTCTCGCCACGGCTGGCCGTGGGCGGCAACCAGCTGCGTGACCAGTTCCTCGACCCGGGCCAGCAGTCGTTCCACCCGGAGTGGGAGTCGATGACGGAGTGCTTCGTCGGCAACCTGCGCCAGGCCGTCGGCACCGACATCGACGACCCGCGGTTCATCGAGCTCATCGGCGAGCTCTCCCTGGCCAGCGCCCGGTTCCGGCAGCTGTGGGCCCGTCATGACGTACGCGCCCAGACCGGCGCCCCGATCCGCATGGACCATCCACAGGTCGGCGAGCTCACCCTCAACCGGGAGCGGCTGACGATCGGCGGCACCGACGACCTGATGCTCGTCGTCTACCACCCTGACGCCGGCTCACCTGATGCGGAGAAGCTGGCCCTGCTGGCGTCGGCTGGGCTGCCCACACGTCAGGACGAGCTGGCACCTCGACGCGTCTGACCCGTGAGAAGGTCGACGACAGCCCGACGATCCAGAGCGGACTGTGGGTGCATCAGGAGACCCTCGACCACGAAAACACCGATCTTCGTCATCGCGACCACATCGCTCTCCGGGACACCGGCGTCCCGAAATCCCTCGATCATCATCGAGTCGACCAGACGGTGGAACTCCTCGTGCCAGGCATCGATGGACTCGGAGATCGAAGCGCGCGCATGCACCACGGTGACGAGCCGCCGATACTTCTCCAACCGATCGATCGCCCAGAGAACCTGGTCGGCCCACGGGCGTTGGGACTGGAGTGCGGCCTCGGCGAGGGCCGCTTCGAGAATATGATCGAGGACGGCGACGAGGAGCGCGTCCTTGTCAGCGAAGTACCAGTAGATCGTCGTGGTCGTGACACCGGCGGCTGTCGCGATCTTCGCCGTCGACGTCTCGTCGTATCCGACATCGGTGAACAGCGCCGCCGCAGCGCGGACGATCTCCTGCCGCTTCTCCTCACGATCCTGGGGTCTGCGGTTTCGAGGCATACGCAACCTTATCTTGACTGCCGTTCTAGAAGGCGCGTACCTTTCTTGTACGCCATTCAAGACGAGCCCGGGAGCCCGCCGTGAACGACCGCTTCACCTGGTCCGAAGAGACCTTCCTGTCCGAGGGCACCGAGTGCGCCGTACGCGTCTACCAGCCGGCCGAGCCGCAGCCGCCCGTCCCGGTGATCGTCATGGCTCACGGCTTCGGCGGGGTTCGCGCCCTGCGGCTGTATGCCTATGCCGAGGAGTTCGCCGCCGCGGGCTACGCAGTCGCCGTCTTCGACTACCGCGGCTTCGGCGACAGTGCCGGCACGCCCCGCCAGCTGCTCGACGTGGCCATGCAGCACCAGGACTGGCGAGCAGCCCTGGCCTACGCCCGCGCCCTTCCCGGAGTCGACGCCGAGCGCGTCGTCGCCTGGGGCACGTCCTTCGCCGGCGGGCACGTCATCAGCGTCGCCGGACAGGGTGAGCCGCTCGCAGCGATCATCGCCCAGGTGCCGCACGTCAGCGGCCCGGCAGCGGTCCGCGCGACCGGCCTCGTCCCCAGTCTGCGCGTCGGGATCGCCGGCATCCGCGACCAGGTCAGCGCATGGAGGAAGCAGGCGCCCGTGTACGTCGATTCGACAGGTCGACCCGGGACGACCGCCGTGATGACCACCCCCGACGCCGTGCCCGGCATGGACAAGCTCATCTCCGAGTCCGGGCTCAAGCACGGCGACTACCCCGTCGATGTGGCCGCACGGATCGTACTCAAGATCGGCCTGTACTCCCCGCGGCGGTGGGCCCGCGGAGTCACCTGCCCCGCTCTGGTTCAGCTCGTCGACTCGGACGCGATCACCCCTCGCCACATCGCAGAGGAGACCGCTGCACGCATGGCCAACCCGACCGTACGTGTCTACCCCGGCGGCCACTTCGACCCCTATGTCGAGCCGCTCTTCAGCACCGTGATCGCTGACCAGCTCGCGTTCCTGCGCGAGCACGTGCCGGTTGCGGCGGCTCAGTCCTGAGCAGGTCGATCGGCCTTACGCCCGCTAGGACGGTCGGGGCAGCAAGCCGGCGTCGCGATGCTCGACCAGCTCGGTGCGCTCGCGGGCGATCCGGTCCATCCCCCAGCGGCCGAGCGGCCCGAGCGCGGCGTTGAGGGTGCGGCCGTGCTCGGTCAGCGAGTACTCCACCCGCGGCGGCACCTCGGCGTACACCTCGCGGTGCACCAGCCCGTCCTGCTCCATCTCACGCAGGTGCTGGGTCAGCATCTTCTCGCTGACTCCGGGCAGGCCGCGGCGCAGCTCGGCGAAGCGGCGTACGCCATAGTTGTCGAGCTCCCACAGGATCAGGCCCTTCCACTTCCCGCTGACCACGTCGAGCGCGGCGTCGATGCCGCAGATGTAGGGGCCGATTCGGGTCGACTTCGCCATGGGACTGCTCCTCACTCACCTTTTGGTAAGTACCCCAGTAAATAGTGGGTACTCCCGCAATCGTAGGCGATTGGTGAGGATGGTGCCATGAACGAAACTCGCACCCCCGTCACCGTCATCGGCCTCGGCCCCATGGGTCAGGCGATGGTCCACAGTCTGCTCGCCGCCGGGCATCCGGTGACCGTATGGAACCGCACCGCCTCGCGTGCCGACGAGGTCGTCGCCGCCGGCGCCCAGCTGGCCGACTCCCCCGCGAAGGCCGTGGCCGCCAGCGACCTGATCGTGCTCAGCCTGACCGACTACCAGGCGATGTACGACGTGCTCGGCTCCGCCACCGACGAGTTCGCCGGACGTACAGTCGTCAACCTCAGCTCCGAGGCCCCCGAGCGCACCCGCCAGGGCAGCGAGTGGGTCACCGGCCACGGCGCCACCTTCCTGACCGGCGGCGTGATGGTCCCCGCCCCGATGGTCGGCACCCCCGATGCGTACGTCTATGTCAGCGGTCCCGCCGAGGTGCTGTCGCGGCACGAGGACGCGCTGGCCCGGATCGGGTCCGTCCGCTACCTGGGTGAGGACCCCGGGCTCGCCCAGCTGATGTACCAGGCCAACCTGGACATCTTCCTCACCTCCCTCTCCTCGCTGCTCCACGCCGTGGCGCTGCTGGAGACGGGCGGCATCAAGCCGTCCGCCGCGATCCCGGAGCTGATGCAGACCCTCGCCGGCATCCCGCCCATGCTCGCCGCCGGCGAGGACCTCGGCGCCCAGCTCGAGGCCGGCAAGCACCCCGGCCACCTGAGCACCGTCACCATGATGGGCGCCACCACCGACCACCTCGTCGAGGCCAGCGAAGCCGCCGGCATCGACACCGACCTCCCCCGCGCCGTCCAGGCCCACTACACCTGGGCCCGCTCGCGTGGGTACGGCGCCGAGAACTGGTCGCGCATCATCGACGCCATCCGGCCGTACGCCCGAGGGTGAGCTGCCGCTGCGGGCGGCCTCCCGGGAGGCCGTCCGCAGTCAGGAATGAGCCGTGAGCCAGTCGGTCACGTCAGCGGTGATCGCATCGCGGTTGGTCTCGTTGAAGATCTCGTGGCGTGCCCCGGGGTAGAGCGTCACCGTCACATCCTTCAATCCGGCCTCGCGATAACGCTCCCCCAGCAGCTCGACCAGGGCGCCACCTCCGGCAAGCGGGTCGGCGTCGCCGGAGACGACGAGAATCGGTAGATCGGAGCGGATCCCACCGATGACTGCCGGGTCGGCCAGACGCTCGGCGCCGGCGAACAGCTGAGGCACGGCGGTGTCGGGCAGATCGAACCCGGACAGCGGGTCTGCGACGTACGCATCGACCTCGGCCTCATCGCGCGAGAGCCACTCGTACCCGGTCCGATGCTCGAACCCGGCGTTGAACGCCTCCAGCCCGACCGGACCCTCGGCGCTCGAGAGCGCAGCAGCGAGTACGTCGAGGGCGGTCGAGCCTGACAGCACCACACCGTCGTACAGGTCGGACCGGTCCAAGATCACCGTCTGCGCCGCAAAGGACCCCATCGAGTGCGCAACCAGGAACACCGGGCTCCCGGAGAACTCAGCGCGCAGCGAGGCACCCATGGCCGCGACGTCGGACACCAGCGCCTCGAAGTCGAAGTGACCGAGCTGGTCGGCCGACGCGACAGACCCGCCGTGACCGCGGTGGTCGACCGCCCGTACGACGTACCCAGCCCCGACGAGAGCCCGAGCGAGCCGGTCGTAACGCTGCCCATGCTCGGCGATGCCGTGGGCGATCTGGACAACGCCCCGCGGCGCGGACAGCTCCTCCCCCCATGTCCGGATCGCGAGCGCGGTGCCGTCGGTCGGCGAGACGAACGTGGCGGTGGTGGGCATGGGGCCTCCTGGTGACGGGATGCCTATGCTGCCATTCCTAGGTCCGGCTCATACGCGATCAGCGCGAACCCCTCAGGAATGGACCGGGCCTGTTCAACGGGCGCGAGTCGACGTCGCATCGAGCCCACGGACCGCCCGCCTGCTCCCTCATCGCACTCTCACCCGGCTCGAGGTCGAGGACAGTCACGAGCGTCTGATCCGTGTCCACAAGATCGGTGAGGTGTCCCACCCGGTTGTTGTCGATGGTGGCCTTCGACGCCCCGATCAGCTGCCACAAACCGTCGTCGGCATCGCGCGAGATGAAGAGGGCGGGCTCCTCGCCCGACAGGACCGGTGCCGTCGTGAGGATCTTCGTTCGACGCAGCGAGTGACGCAGCCACACCGCGCGACTGTCGAGCTCCATCACGGCATCAACCACCGCCCAGATGAACGCTATGTCCTGGTGTGCATGGGCCGCCGCAGCGGTCAGATGCGGCCCTCCCTGGGGCACGTCCTCGAACGGCTCCTCGATCAGCGCATACCCGATGCGACCGTCACGCTCGACAACAGCCGCATGAAACGTGCCGCCGCCCTCGTCTCCGGCCCCAACACCGATCGAGATCCGCCCCTCATCCGCTTCCGACGTCCACCCGAAGGCGTACGAAGCCAGCTCACCGCGCGAGCCGATGAACTCCCCGAACATCCGGCGGTCGGTGCCGTGCTCGGTCTCCCGCTCGACGAACCGGCCCTCTTCTACCTTCACGCCGCAAGCGTAGTGATAGCAGGCTCGCCCGATGGGCAATCGCCCCGTGGTCCGTCGACCTGATCCAGCATGGACCCCACGGACTTCAGTGCTGGTCGTCAACGATCGCCACCGCTCGCGTCCAACCGGCGGAGGCAGCCTCAATCTTCACGGGGAAACAGCTGACCTGGAACCCGGTCGAGGGGATGGACTCGAGGTTGTGGAGCTTCTCCAAGTGGCAGTAGCCGATGTCCCGCCCGACCCGGTGACCCTCCCAAATGATCGCCGGGTCGTGGGAGTGCGCGAACCGCGCCGCGGTGTGCGCAAACGGTGCGTCCCAGCTCCAGGCATCGGTCCCTGTGAGGCGGACCCCGCGCTCGAGGAGGTAGAGCGTCGCCTCGCGGCCCATGCCGCACCCCGAGGACACATAGTCCTCTTCGCCGTACCGCGACCCGGCGGAGGTGTTTACCACGACGATATCCAGGGGCGCGAGCTCATGACGGATGCGCTTGAGCTCAGCCTCGACGTCGGCTGCCGTGACGACGTACCCGTCCGGGAAGTGCCGGAAGTCGAGCTTGACGCCGGGCTGCAGGCACCAGTCCAGCGGGACCTGGTCAATCGTTATCGCCTTCTCGCCGCCATTCATCACCGCGGAGTAGTGGTAGGGCGCGTCGAGGTGGGTGCCGTTGTGCGTGGTCGCGCGGACCCACTCGAAGGACCACCCCTCCCCGTCCGGCAGGTCGTCCACGGTGGCTCCGGGGAACATGCCGAGCAGCATGGGCGCCGTGTCGGCGTGGTCGTGGTACTCGATGTCGGGCCCCAGACCCGGGGGATCCGAGGCGATTCCCGCCTGTAGGGGCACAGAGATATCGATGAATCGGCGCATCTTCTTCCTTCCTGCGAAGATCGCGTGGGCGCGGTCTCGGCAAGTGATCGTCATGAGTAGAGGGGCGGCCGGGGCTCAGCAGCCAGAGGACAGGGGCAGGACGTCGACCCCAGCGCATACGGTCTGCCGCGTCTCGCCGAGTCCTTCACCGGTGAGCGTGACGACGTCACCAGGCTTCAGCCACCGACCGAAGTCCGCCATGTCAGTGGTGTCGACATGCTCGAGGAGGCAGCCACCCGGGACCGTGCCGGACCCGATGACGTCACCGGGGTGGAGATCGACGCCGCGGGAGATGAAGGCAATCAGCTCGCCCAGGCTCCAGTCCGTCCGGTCCAGGTTCCCGCGCGTGAGCTCCGCGCCGTTCACTGTCGCGGACAGCTCGAGGGACAGCCTCCCGTCACGACGGTAGGGTTCGAGCTCGTCGACCGTCACCAGCGCGGGACCGAGCGTGATCGCGCTGTCCTTGCTCTTGCCCATGCCGATCCCGAGCGCCAGATCGCGGACCTGGTGATCGCGGGCAGTCCAGTCGTTGAAGAGCGTGAAGCCGACGATGTGCGACTCGGCATCCTGGGGGTCGAGGTCGCGGCCACCGCGTCCGAGAACCATCCCGACCTCCAGCTCGAGATCGAACATCCGGCTGCCCGGCGCCACGGGGACATCGTCGTACGGCCCGACAACCGCTCCAGCGTTGGAGAAGTAGAACGCCGGGACTTGCGACCACACGGGGTCGAGTTCCTCGCTGCGTCCAAGTGCTCGATAGCAGCCGCGCAGGTGGTCGAGGAAGCACAGGCCGTCCCGGATGGATGGGGGCCGCGGAAGAGGTGGCAGCAGCCGCACCTCGGCGACTGCTCTTACCTCCTCCGGCCTGCGTCGGGCCTCCTGGCCCGCCTCGCCGAGCGTGCCGGCATCGTCGTCGAGGAGCGACAGGAGCGTCACTCCGGCGGCTAGACCAAAGACCTTGTCGCCCTCGAGGACGCCAGTCCGAGGTCCCGCGCCCGCGTCGTAGGTCACCCACCTCATGCCGTTACCTGGGCGTTCTCAACGGCCTTGCGGGCCTCGGCGTAGAACGCCTGGGTGATGGGGTCGATCGCCGCCCAGGCACCTGGAGGCGTACCGGGCAGGTCGCGCTCCGACTTCCGGAGTCGGCCAAGGATCCGGTCTGCGGTGGCGTCGACCTCGGCGGTGAGACGGCGTAGGTCGACGCCGGTCAGTTCGCCGTCGCGCTTGACCACCTTCCCGTCGACCAGGACGGTGCGGACGTCCGCGGCGGAGGTCTGAAAGAGAAGTGTGGCGTACGGGTCCACGACCGGGTGCTGTTCTACGGCCGAGCCGCCGACGAGCAGTACGTCGGCGCGCTTGCCGGGGGTCAGTGACCCGACGCGGTCACCCATGCCCATCGCCTCGGCGGCGTTGAACGTGCTCCAGGTGAGCGCCTCACGGGCCGTGGTGCCGACCTTCTCGGGCATCTGGTCCGCCAAGTTGAACGGGTCCGCCGCGTCGGCGCGGGCGACGGAGAGCCCAAATCGCAGTTCGTGCCACAGGTCGCCACTGTTGAGCGACACGACGTCCGCGGAGAGGGTCGGCTTGACTCCGTGCTGGGCACAGCGCTGGAACACGGGGCGGCCGAACCCCATGTTCATCTCGGTCTGGACGGAGATCGACACCTTGCCGCCGCTGCGGGCGATGGCCTCCCACTCCTGGTCGCCGAACGAGCAGCAGTGCACGTGCACCATGTCCGGACCCAGAAGCCCGAGCGCATCCATCTCCACGACTCCGTTGGCCAAGGGGCTGCCGAAGACGCATCCGGCATGGTTGACCAGCAGCGCCTCACGCTCCCGGGCGGCGGTCAGCTCGGCCACCGTATGAGCCCAGGGCAGCCCGAACACCTCCGAGAGGGAGACGCCGAGGGTGATGAGGCCGTCTGAGGCGAAGTAGGTGTCGGCGACGCGGTGGAAGTCGGCGATCCGGGCGTCATGATCGCCGAACCTGCTGGCCTCGGGCGAACTCTCGAAGAAGCCGTAGCAGAACGCGGCGCGGTTACGGGCGTCGAGATGGCCCTGCACCGCGGCATCGGCGTGATCGGGGGTGTTGTTGCAGTGCGAGAAGTCCAGAAGGGTCGTCACTCCCGCGTTCAGCGCGTCGAGTGCGCCGTACTTGTTGCCCAGGTGTACGTCGTCGGGAGTGAACTCCGGTGACACGCCGAGCCGGATCCCGAAGTAGTAGTCGGCCAGCGTCCAATTGGCACAGATCCCGCGCACCAGGGACTGCCAGGTGTGGCGGTGCGTATCGATCAGTCCCGGCATCACGATGTGCCCGGTCGCGTCGATGATCTCGGCGTCCTCCACGGGTAGCGAAGGGGCGACCGCCACGATGGCGCCGTCCTCGATCAGAACATCTCCCGAAAGCAAGTCCCCGATGGTGGGATCCATGGACACGGTGTGGCCGTTGCGGATCAGGATGCGATGTGTAGTCACTGTGACCTCCGACACGTAAGGTGGTTTCCGAGAATCATGCGGAGATCTGGCCGCTCCGGCATGTGCCGAATCGGTTGTGCCAGGCGCTGGCGCACGGCACAGCGGTCCGGTATCAAGGAAGTGCCAAACACCCCGTTCGAGTGGACCGTCATGGACATTCAGTCGCTGCGATACGCACTCACGCTTGCCGAGGAGCTCAACTTCGGCAGGGCCGCCAGCGTGCACTACATCGCCGCCCAGCCGTTCGGTCGCCGGATCCAGCGGCTCGAGCGGGAGCTCGGCACCCGTCTCTTCGACCGTTCGAGCCACCACGTAGCTCTCACACCGGCGGGCGAGAGATTCCTGCCCCGGGCACAGCGCGTGATCGCGGACATCGAGGCGCTGATGCGGCTGGCCGAGACCGACGGGCCGGGCCGATTCCTGCGCGTCGGGGTCCTCGGCTTCGGGCTTGCCGACCGATGGCCCACAATCCGCGATCTCCTCGCTCGCCAGCAGCAGGATCTGGCGCTGTCCTACGTCGAGCTCAACTGGGAGAACCAGTACGACGCAGTGCGCACCGGCGAGGTCGACGTCGCTGTCGTCCACGACGTGGGCGGTGCCGACGACCTCCTCGTCGAGCGCGTCATGGACACCCAGCGCTACGCCGTCGTCCCTGCCGAGTCCGACCTGGCGGATGCCCCCTCCCTGACGGTGGCCGAGATCGGCGACGAGCCATGGGTCGTCCCGGCAGGGCAACCCGGCTTGGCCATGTGGATCGGCGAGGACGTCGAGACAGGCGTCGAGGTCCGCTCCCCCGCCGCGACGCCGGCCGCCGTCGTAACCACCGGTTTCGTGGGCATGCACGGCGAGCCGGCCGTCCGCTATCTGCCCCACCCGGGCGTCCGATACGTACCCCTTCAGGGCTCGCCTGCCGTCGTCGCGCTCGCCACCCGTGCCCACGACCAACGCGATGCTGTGGTGACATTCCGGAGTGCCGTCGAAGCGGCCACCGCTTTGGACGGTCTGCGCCCTACCGCCGTCGGCGACCGAACATAGCGTCGCCGCCGTCGAGGGCTTCTCGGCGATCCGTGGACCCGGTCTTCGACGCCTCGAGTCTCAGTGCGCGTACTTGTCGACTCGGCTGACGAGCATCTCGGAAGTCTTCATGGCCAGTTCGGTGCGGTCTCTGTCGACACCGCACAGGCGCAGGCCTGGAGATCGCCGACCCGACCGAGGTTCCCAGTACGAACGGTGGGCCGAAGCATCCACAGCATTCGCACTCACCGGCCATGCAGCCGCGCGTCGCTGCCAAGAAATCGCGCAAGCGATTCTCCAGCCCCACAGCACGCGCACCTGACCGTCGACACCGGATCCGGTCCCCAACACAGGGGACATGCAGCACCAATCTGACACAAGGTAAACCTGCCGCCGATGTGCTGTGCGCGTGACTTTCTTGGAGGAACCTGCGCCTAGCGCCGGGCAGGAGAGGCTGTACGCCGAGGATCTCGCCGACGACGGATACGTCTGGGACCTCACGCGGGCGTGGGCACATCAGCCGGAACTGAAGGAACAGCTCGTGAGACTGTTCGACGCCACGGCGGATGCGGCCGGGCTGACACCGCGCGACAAAGCCGTGATCGTCATCGCGCAAGCACGGGTGGTCGGTGACTCCTACTGCGCCGTCGCCTGGGGCAAACGCCTGACCGATTGGGACGACCCGCAGACCGCAATCGCCGCCCTCACCGCCGACGACGATCCGTTCAGCGAACGCGAACGGGCCCTGGCCGCTTGGGCCCGCACGGTCGCCCGCTCACCCGGGAGCAGCACGCCGCAAGATGTGCAACGGCTGCGCGACGCCGGGTTCAAGGAGCCGCAGATCGCGGCCCTCACGGTGTACGCCGGGCTCCGCACAGCCTTCTCCAGCATCAACAGCGCTCTCGGTGCTCGCCCAGACATCACCCTCGCTCAGGCTCTGGATCCGGCCGTCCGCTCAGCCATTACGTGGGGTCGCGCCGCCGAGTGACAGGGATGGCAACGGCTCCCTTATCGCCCAGAACGACTCACTCACTCAGGCCGCACCGACCACGTTCACTGGAACAACTACCTACCGGATCTCGGCTTTTCCAGCGAACAGCGATGGGCATGCGTCAAAATAGCGTAGGCAGACCTTGTCAAACCTCCCACCAGGAACGATCGTGGACACACTTCGCCTAAGTAGCGCCGAACTAAAAGAGCTCTATAGCGACGAACCTTGGCGCAAGAACTTCTTCGAGGTTCATCATCTGGTCCAGTTCCTGACCCAGTGCATTTTGAAGGAAAACTACAAGATTCCTGACGAGACCGTCAGCCTCATTCCGTTAACTAACTTTGGCACCGACGTCCTCAACAAGCTTGTGCGGAAGCATGATGTTAACGCGAAGGTCGCTCGAATGCTCTGCCTTCTGAACTTCGCATACCGCGAGCCTATCGTCGACTTTTCGAAGATCGAGACTGAAAAGGTGCGGAAGTTCATAGATCAACAAATCCGCGACGGCGAAATCTTGTTTCCATTTATCCTGGGACGAGATTTGTACGACCGCGCCAGCACGTTGTTCGAAGACCCCCGGCCTTCGCTTCCCCACAACGAAACAATCGAACTACTCGATGGATTGCCGGTCGGAGTATTTCAATCTGGACCCTTTATAAGCGGACCATTCGGTCTCATACGCGCTTCTGAGCAGCGCTGGTTTGCGCCGATACGTACCGTTCCAATGCATCACTGCGCCGAACTAACTTGCAGGCTAATTCATTACACTAGACTATCTAGTGACAGCACAGCGGAAGTCAACGACAAGGCACCTATAATGCGAAAGGTGCTTAACTCATACGGTGACGACGAGTGCGAATGGGCGGAGTTTGTCGAGGAGATTGGCGGCCTTGAGGGACTTGACTTCGACGACGAAACTAGCGAACCGCTTATCCTAGCATTGGCTGACCTCTTCGGCGACGATGAACTGCGTGTGCTTCTCGCAGACCTGCTCGACAATACCGAAGGAAGTCTTCGCAAGAAGATTGAACCACTCGGTCTTGTTGGCGCATCCGGCGATATCGTTGAAGCCCTTCAGCGCAGTCAACTCCTACAATTGCTGCTTCTTGCTAACAATAGTGAACTCGCCACTAGGGTCGACCACCTGGTCCGGGCGGCCGATCAATCAGAAGAAACGCACGAGCCCAGCATCCACATCGGCCCCGGAGAGATTCGACGCCTGATGACCAACGGAAGGACAAGCTTCGGAGTCTTCGAACTTTACCCCGAAGTCTCAAACCTCGGCATCAGGTTCAAGTCTGACTCCTTCAGCCTGGGGCCGATGCGGTTGAAGCGCCTCATCGAATCGCTCTACGACTTAGAGAAGGCTGACGAGATCGCCGAGCTCAAGTGGCAACTCAGATCAACCGAGGGAGAAGACCCGAACGAACGACTCGAGGAATTCGTGCGCTCGGCCAGTCCGCAAGAAGTAGTCGAGCAACTCCTGTTGTCGCGACGGGTGAACCAGACCATCGCCGCGGAGCGGCTCGGAGTAACCTATGAATCGTGCTCTGGCGATGAGAATTTTGTCGATTCCGTCCTCTGGAAACTTGGATTCTATCCCTCTCGATCATTCGATTTGACGAGTGATTTCTGGAATCATCACGGCCGCTTCAAGCGCTTCATCGATACCGCCGGCGTGGGCACTCGGGTCGATTTGGTCGACTTGCGGTCGCGAGCAATCAATTGCTTCGTGGCATTAGAAGGTGTTCTCGACTACGCTCTCTCCTTTAGTACCTGGGCGCTTACCACTGACCACCTGGGATCCCCGCGACCTTTTGTCTACGCAGACTGGGTGGAACGCCCCAAAGCATTCGATTTCCTGAACTCCTTCGGTGCAGATCAGCGAGATCGGCTTGAAGGCGGAGTGTTGTTGGGAGAAAAGAACACGCTCGGTTCGCTGATTCCAGGATTTGGAACACTACGATCGGCGCTGATCGAGGCGCAAGACAACCCATCAGCGTATGAGCGTGAAGATCGCGACTACCCGAGATACTCGAAGCACACGACTCTAAAGTCTTTTCCTTTCAATCATCGTTATCCATTCTTGGATCTGTTGCCTCGCTCGCAAACTAGGATTCTGGAGTCTCTCGAGTACGTGCGGACAACTCTCGAGTCAGGCCAGACGGCTTTCGTTCGAAACGAGTTTGGACACTATCGACCAAGCTCTCCCGATCTCGATCGAGTGGAGGCAGCAATCGTGGCGATGGAAAGATCGATTCGGCGCCTCGAAGGCGACGGATTGGCGCCGCTGCCCTTCAAGTCGGTAGCCGACAGCGGGGACGATTGGGGTAGGCGGGTGTTCACTCTTCGAAACTCAAAAGGACGTGAGGTCTCGTTCGCGACGCCAAGCGCGTACGACTGGTCCCAGATGCCGAGCCTTCGGGGCGAGCAATTCGTAGTTCCGTCCGCCGTGTTTGCACAACCGAACGAGATGCTCCGATTCCGCGCCGTTTACAACACCCAATACGCCGACTATTGGCAAGGGTATCCGACGAGGCGTCGGCGTCGGTCGACAGTGAGCGGACCCGCGTCCGAGTCGCACAGCGATACCTAGGTCATACCGCCGCGAAAACTCAGCGCCCAGACAAGTCGGGGACTTATCCTATGTCGAGCCCTTAAGGGAGCATTCATGCAGCACATCAACTTTCCACCACCGGCTGACGAGCAGGCTTTCGAGCGACTCGTGGCAGAACTCGCGGCACCGGTCCTCAATGCCCGCGGCGCCGAGTTGAACGGCCGCAGAGGTCAGGCACAGCAGGGAGTCGACGTCAATATCGAACTCCACACCGACGAACTCGTAGGCATCCAGTGCAAGTTGACGACCAAGGCGCTAACCCTGGCCGTCGTCAAGGCCGAGGTCGCGCAGGCGAGGAACTACCAGCCCGCTCTTGATCGGTTCATCGTCGCCACGACTAGCAGGAGCGACGCGCGACTTCAGGAGGCGGCGCGGAAACTCCCGAAGGAAAAGTTCAGCGTCTCGATCTGGAGCTGGGACCAGATCAACGACTGGCTCAACCGCTTCGCGGCCGCAGGCATCTCCTACGTGCAGCATGTCTTGCTCGGCGCGCGTCCCGCTGCGGAGCGCGCGCATGCTGAGGCACTTCGCATCGCGCTTGATCGACCGGCGTTTCTTCGGGCGGCCCTCGCGGAGCACAACTTCGATCATCAGATCGAGGCGATCCAAGACACTTCGAAGTTCCTCCGGACCGGCTATCTCTACACACGGGATCGCCAGTTCGTCACCGGCGTCCTGCCGCTTCGGAGCTACAGCGAGGAGTACGTCAAGTTGGCTGACCCCGTGAAGACAGCTATCGACAATCTGGACAGCCACCTCCGGAAGTCGATACGGGAACTGCGCGACTACAACCACTCGAAACACGCTGAGTCGGCGGCAATCTTGGATGTCAAGAGGATCAAAGTGCTGACGGTCGCCAACAAGGTCTTCGCAGCACAAGGTGTGGATCCAATACCCATCACTCGATGAGGTTGCCGCTCACCCACGGTGCTTCTGCAAAGGACCTTACTTAACCTACGAGCCGCAGCGTCCTGGAGAGTTCGGTCCTTCAGTATTGGCCCGAGGCCCGAACTCGAAGCCGTCTCGGCGGACTCAACACCGCTACACACCCGGAGCCAGGGCTCTTCGTTCATTGGATGCTGAACATGATCGCACCTACGTCATACCGCCGCGTATGACCAGCCGCGGCGGCGAAGCCCCTGGACGCTCGCGCCACGTGCAGGCTGGGTGAGCGATCGGGGTCAATGCCCATCGTTCCCGTTCAAGCCGTCAGCCCAAATCGGCAGCGGGCTTGCCTGCGGCTGCCGGGTGGCGCCCCGAGTGCTGTGTGGAAAGATCCCGGTCCATGATTCGTGCGGTGGTGTTCGATGTCGGCGAGTGCCTGGTGAACGAGACTCGGGAGTACGGCACGTGGGCGGACTGGCTGGGGGTGCCGCGGCACACGTTCTCCGCCGTCTTCGGGGCAGTCATCGCGCGCGGGCTGGACTATCGCGAGACGTTCCAGGTGTTCCGGCCGGGGTTCGATCTGACCGAGGAGCGGCGGAAGCGGGATGAGGCTGGGCAGCCGGAGGTGTTCGGGGAGGATGACATCTATCCCGACGTACGGCCTGCCTTGAAGGAGCTCAGGGCTGCCGGGTTGTGGTTGGGGCTTGCCGGCAACCAGACCGTCAACGCTGGTCGGATTCTGCGGGAGCTGGACTTTCCCGTGGACATGGTCGCGACCTCTGATGATTGGGGTGCTAGCAAGCCGGATCTGGCGTTCTTCGAGCACGTCATCGAGGCCGTTCCCCACTCCGCAGAGGAGATCCTCTACGTCGGCGACCGGCTCGACAACGACATCCGACCTGCTTACGAGTCGGGGATGGCGACCGCGCTGATACGTAGAGGTCCGTGGGGCGTGATCCAGGAGCACGACCCGGAGGCCGACGAGATCGCGACGATCCGGATCTCTTCGCTCAACGAGCTGCCAGGGCGGATCGCGGCTCTCAACAAGGCTCAGTGACGTAGGGCGCTCAACGTGTTGTGCCAGCCGTAGAGGCGGTCGTCGAGGCGGCGTACGCAGTCGAGGTCGGCGTGGGCGTCGAGGGCCTTGCGTACGGTCATGATCCGTTCCATGCCGGTGGCGTACCAGTTGACCGCGAGGCTGTCGAGGGCTTGCTCGGCGTAGCTGCATGCCGCCTCCGGGTCGCCGGCGGCCGCCTCGACAGCAGCGAGGTCGCCGAGGATGACCGGGGACTGTTTCTCGTCGCCGGTGGTGGCTGACTCCAGGGCCCATTGCAGGGTCGCGCGGGCCTGAACGAGGCGGCCGGCCTTGAGTTCGATGTTGCCCTTGAACGCGGCCAGCCGCATCGGCGAGAACCAGGTGAACCAGTCGGGTGGCTGGTGCTCGTTGGGTTCGGCCATCACGTCTTCGGCGTGGTGGATCAGCTTCAGGGCCTTGTCGTAACTGCCGGCTATGGTGGCGCATTCGGCTTCAACCGCGTCAAGCCACGCGAGATGCTCGACGGAGGCTGGAGCGCGGCGGGCATAGACCCGTGCTGCGCGGATCCGGTCCGCGGTGAGGTCGGTGTCCTTGACCCAGCCTGGGATGAACGCGGTGTGTGCCAGGATGGCTGAGCCGAGCAGCGAGTCGTCGGCGACTGCCGCCATCTGGAGCGCATTGATGTAGGTGGCATCCGCATCCGCCGGCCGCTGGAGGGAGAAGAACTCGATCCGCCCAGCGAGCAACAGTGACTCCGCCAGTGACATAGCAAGCCGTTCGCGGGCCGTCCCGGTGGCCTCCTCCAGCAGGCCGGCGACCATGTGGTTGTGTTCGACCAGCACAGCCAACAGGTGCCCGGGCGCGACGGTGGGGTACATGCGACGGTATGCAGCCATGATGGCCGCGACGTCCGCAGCAATGGTCAGGGGCTGAGCGCCCGACACCGGGGTGGTTGGCCGTGAGGACCGACGGGCCGACTCCCGCTTTCGCGGCTGCTCGGGCGTAGAAGGCGCTGTCGGCAGTGTGTCCCAAGGAGCGGTGAATCCCAGCTGCTCGATCGGGAGGTTCAGGACGTGGGTGAGCAGGCGCTGATAGTCCGAGCGCGGCCACGGCGGCGTAGCCGACTCCCATCGACGTACCTGCCTGACGCTGATCTCCACGTGGCCCAGCCCCAACTGCGGTGCAGCGCGCGTCAACGCGTCAGCCAGAGCTTGTTGAGAGCCGAACCCTGCATGCTGCCGGGCGGCCTTCAGCAGGACGTTCCCAATCCCGTCGCTCATTACCTTCCTCCGATATCGCCTTGGCCCCGCCTCATCAACCGTATCGCGGAGCGCTGAATGACCGCTAAAAGTCCTCTTTAAGGCCTCATGCACTCGACTCGCTTCGAGGATGCTGAGGGCATCCGGGCGGCCGGATGGACCTCGACGCCGCTGTCCGCCCGGATTCCAGCCACATGGGGAAGCGACAGAGAGACTCGGATGTCATCGCTCAGCAAGGTTCGACCAGGCAGACCACGACTTAATCCGGACAACGGCGTAGGCACACCACGCGAACAGGTCCTGGAGGCCGCCGCACGCTTGTTCACCAGTAAGGGGTTCGCCGCGACCTCGACCCGGGAGATCGCCGAAGCAGTCGGGATCCGACAGGCATCGCTCTACTACCATTTCGCAGGCAAGGACGAGATCCTCGCAGCGCTGCTCTCCATGACAGTGAGGCCGACCCAGATGATGGTCGAGGAGATCGTCGGCCTGGTCCCTCCGGAGCGCGTCGAAACCGCACTGTTCCTACTTGCCCTGGTCGACATCGACACGCTCGCACGGGTGCCGCACAACATCGGGGTTCTCTATCAACTGCCCGACGTCGTGTCCGCCACCAACCTCGACTACGCGAGCTTCCGAGAGGCCCACGGCGAACTCACCGAGGCGTACGCCGATCTCGGGTCCCGCCTTGCCGCCCGTCACGGGGTGACCGCTCCTCCCCCGGCACTTGGCTCGATGCTGATCCAACAGGTCGAAGGCGTCATCACGCTGCGCGCCGACGGTCACGTGGTCGACGGCACCTACGCGATGGCGATCGCGGCCGGCTGTCTTCGCCTGTGCGGCTGCGCCCAGACCGAGGTGGAGGGTGCGACTGACCGCGCGTCTGCTCTCCAAGAGCAAACCTCGTTGCTCGCACGAGATGGGTAGACGCCGCCCACCTGCGCATCGGGCAGGCGATGCTAGGACCCGACGTTCGCCGAGTCACTTGGTGTGCACCACACGAACCTTCGAGAATGGGCCTGATGACAGCAGCGCCGACAAGCAGCGACGAGCTCGATGTTGTGCACCGCGCTGCATCACAACTGGGGTTGGACCCAGCTGACGCTCGCCTGCTGCGGAACGGCACCAACGCCGTCTACCTGCTCTCGAAGGCGGGGGTCGTGGCCCGTGTCGGCCGACCAGGAACCGTACGAGAGGCCGAGCGGCAGGTGAAGGTCGCCGCCTGGATGTCCGCCCATGGAATCGAGGTGAACCTTCCGATCCCCGGATTGGACTTGGCCGTCGTCGACGCTCGCCCGGTGACCTGGTGGGCACCAATCCCGGCGCATCGCCACGCCACGCCTGCCGAGCTGGGGGCCGTGCTTCGCGGACTCCACGAGCTTCCAGCGCCAACCAAGTTCGACCTCCCGAGACTCGACGTGGTCGCTCACATCGCCCAGCGCATTGCGTCGGCCGAAACGCTGTCCATCGACGACCGCGACTGGCTCCGAGACCGCCTCGCCCAAACAGCCGCGAACTTGGCAGCGACCGACCTACACCAAGCCCGCCATGTCGTGCATGGCGACGCTTGGCAGGGCAACCTGATCGTCCCTGACGGCGGCCTTCCGATCCTTCTCGACTTTGACAACGTCTCGATCGGGCATCCGGCTTGGGACCTCATGCCACTTGCTGTCGATCATGAAGACTTCGGCCGCATAAGCAGTGACGATTACCAGGCATTCGTCACCGCCTACGGCGGCTACGACGTACGCGACGCTCCTTGGTTTCGAACCCTCGCAGACCTGCAAGAACTGCGCTGGACCGCGTACGTCGCAGTCAAGGCGGCGACCAACTCCGACGCGGCGGACGAGGTCTCCCATCGACTCGCCTGCCTACGCGGCGAGATCCCCCGACCCTGGGCGTGGGCCGCATTCTGAACACCTTGTCAACCACGGAGACCCAGCGACCATGGCAGGGAGCCGGGTGCCGAACATCTCGACCCGAGCCGCGACTACGGCCCTTGCCACGTGCGAAGTCGAACGTCTCAAGCCAGGTATGCGGGACGGGCGAGGTTCGCGTCAGACTGCACGACGATGGCCTGACCTTCTCGCTCGAGCGCGTCGAGGACATCGGCGGCATCGAAGATCTCCCCCGGTGCCCCGGCACCAGAGCGACGGCGACGGCCGTCGAGGAGCCGGACGGCGCCCTCGACCACGATCGGCGCGGTGACGGCGTAGATGTCGCGGCCGGTCGCGGTGATCCGCTTGACGTCGGCCCCCTGACGTACGCGGACGTCCACGGCGAACCGCTGGGCCGAGCGTCCTGACTCGTCACTCGCGGCCGGCTCGGGTGTCGCCTCGTCGCGGAGCTCGGCGAGCGGAGCGCTGTTGAGGTAGGAGCGGAGCGTACCGACCTCGAGGTGGTTGTTGATGGTGATCACCTCGGAGAACGGCAGCTCGACCACCGACTGCTCGCCCAGCGGCTCCGGGTAGGACCAGGCGCCGGTCGGCGCGGGGCTGGGCAACGGGACCAGGGAGCCGTCGCGGATGACCAGACGAGTCGCGGTGTTGCGGGCTCCGGTGATCCGGGTGCCGGCGGTCGGCCACCAGCGGTCCAACCCGATGGCGACCTCGACCTCGTCGGCCGACGAGCCGCCGAGGACGGCGGTCACGAGCAGGTCGGCGAGGCCACCGTAGAACGCCATCGCCGGGACCACGGAGACGTCCATGTCCCGGGCTGGGGCGTCCAGCTCGCGATAGAGCGCCTGTACGACCGGCTGCTCGGCGGTGACGTCGAGATAGTGGGCACCGGACTCGACCGCGGCCCGGGCCAGTGGGAGCGCGGTGTCGAGGAAGGGGCCGGCGCAGTTGATGACCGCGGCAACACCCGCGATCGCGTGCCGCAGCCGCTCGGCGTCGTCGAGGCCGACGACTCGGCTCTCCAGGGCGGCATGGCGGGGCGGGACGTCGGCGAGGCGCTCCGCGCTGCGGCCGGCGAGGACCGGGGTCAGCCCGCGGCGTACCAGCTCATCGACAACGAAACGTCCGGTGTGACCGGTGGCGCCATAGACCAGGACTCGCTCATCTGTGTTCATGGCTCCATCGTCGGGCCGTGAGACCCAGCCAAACGAGTGTCTGAAACGACGTACTACGTACACTTTGCGACATGCCTCGGCTCGCCCTCGTCCTGCACGGCTCCTCGATGCTCTACGAGGTCGCGATCGCCGCCGAGATCTTCGGCGGCGACCACTCCGGCCTCGCTCCCGGCGGTGAGTGGTACGACCTCGTCGTCTGCACTCCCGACGGCACACCGCATCCCTGGCTGGCCGACCTGGCGACGGCGTCGTACGACGCGATCGCCGAGGTCGACACCGTCGTCGTCCCGTCCTCGGTCGATCTCGACGACAACCCCGACCTCTCGCTCCTCGAGGCGCTCCGCGGCGCCCATGAGCGCGGCGCGCGGATCGCGTCCCTGTGCACCGGTTCGTTCGTGCTGGCCGCAGCCGGGCTGCTCGACGGCCGGGTCGCGACGACCCATTGGCTGCACGCCGACGAGCTCGCCCGGCGTTATCCGCAGGTCGACGTCCGCCCGGACGTTCTCTACGTCGACGAGGGCGACGTGCTCACCTCGGCCGGCAAGACCGCCGCGCTCGACCTCTGCGTCCACCTCGTACGCAGCGACCTCGGCGCCGCCGCGGCCAACGGGATCGCCCGCAACCTGGTCGTCCCTGCCCACCGCAACGGCGGACAGGCGCAGTTCATCACCCCACCCGCGCAGCCGCGCGTTCCCGACGGCCTCGCGCCCACGCTGGAGTGGGCACGCGCCCGACTCGACCAGCCCCTGACGGTCCGCGAGCTGGCTGACCACGCCGGCCTCAGCACCCGCCAGCTCGCCCGACGGATGCAGGCCGAGCTGCAGACCGGGCCCTTGGACTGGCTGCACCACCAGCGCATCTCGCGCGCCCAGGAGCTCCTCGAGCGTACCGACGCCTCGATCGACCAGATCGCGGGCAGCTGCGGAATGGGCACAGCGGCCACGCTGCGCCGTCACTTCCACCGCACTCTCGGTGTGACTCCCACGACCTACCGGACGACCTTCCGGCTCGCCGACTGATCAGCGACTGCCATTCTCCCGAGGGTGCGGTCCAGGTCATCGAGGACGTCGGGCCAGGTGACGTCGCTCGGCGGGTCGCTGTGGGCGAAGCTGCCGGCGAGCTCGAGGGTGATGTAGCCGTGGATGAGGCTGGACATCAGCCGGACGGCGTACGTCTCGGTGGCCTCGGGGATGCCGTAGCTGCGGACGACGGCGACGGCGAGGTCGGCATTGCGGCGACCGGCGGAGATCGCCTCGTCCACGGAGTCGAGCCGGGACTCCCCTTCCGGCGCGGGTGGGACGCGCTGGCGGGTGGTGGCGTCGTAGCGGCCGGGTGAGCGGCGGGCGAAGTCGCGGATGGCGTCGGCGTACGCGACGAGGAGGTCGCGGCCCTCCCCCGCAGCCATCGCCTGGGTCGTGGCGTCGGCGAGCTCATGGAGGACGTACGCGGTGACGGCCGTGCGGAGGTCGGTGCCGCTGGAGATGTGGGAGTAGAGGGTCGGCGACCTGACGCCGAGGCGCCGAGCCAGGAGCGAGACCGTGACGGCGTCGAAGCCCAGCTCGTCGGCCAGGTCGGCGGCGGCCGCGATCACGTCGCTCCGGTTCAGTCCAGGACGACCCATCGGATTCCTCCCGATAACGAGTTGCCTACGAGTTGTAGGAAACCTAGCATCGTTGGCATGAAGCCGCTGACCGAGACCGACGTACGCTCCTCGTTCGTCAACCTCACCAAGGGTGCGACCAAGCGCCTCAACCTTCCCGCCGACCTGACCGAACGGCCGTGGGAAGACCTCGACTACCTCGGCTGGCAGGACCCGAAGGCGCCACAGAACCAATACCTCGTCACCGAGCACGACGGGCGGCTCTGCGGCGTCGCGCTGCGGGCCTCGCGCGAGTCGCGCGGGCCGCGCAAGACCATGTGCGCGCTGTGCACCACGGTCGGTGACGTCGCGCTGCTGGTCGCCTCCCGCGCCGGACGTGCGGGACAGGACGGCAACTCCGTCGGCACCTACATCTGCGCCGACCTCGACTGCTCCCTCAAAGCGCGCGGCAAGCGCAAGCTCGACACCCCGGTCATCCACGAGACCCTCAGCGTCGAGCAGAAGATCGACCGACTCCTCGGCAACCTCGATTCGTTCGTGGCGAGGGTGCTCCGGCCTGCCGGAGGCCCAGAACTTCGCACAGCCGACGAGCACGTCGGCACAGATCTTTCCGAGTGCGACGCAATTGACGGAAATTCCGTTGCGCGGCCCGATATGGTCAAGGTCACAAAGTTACTGAACTCGGGGACTCGGAATGAAGATCAAGAAGGTCAATGCGGCGGGCGCCGTCGCACTTGCGCTCACAACTGTGTTGTTGCCCGCGTCAGCCAACGCCCACGAGGGAACATCGATCGGCTACACACCGATCGATGCGGTATCGGAGCATGTCGCCAGGGTCACAGCGGAGGAGCTGGTCGCGGCCGAGGCAGAGATCTGGCGCACGGGCGATCTGGCCACGGCCAAGTCGTTGGCGCTACGCACGCTCGACTCTCGGCTCAGCACCACCCTCTCACCAGAAGCAGTTGCCAAGGTGCTCGAGCGGGCAGCGATGCTCCGGAAGACGGTTACAGACAGCGGCTTTGAGATCACGCGGTACAGCGCCAGCGAAGACTACCGATTGGTCACGGGTGAGGGTCGGACCGTTGTTGAGGTGACGGTGATCCGAAGCTGGGTCGAGACCGACACAGTCACCCGCGAGCAGACAGACGTCGGAGACACTGACGTCTATCGCCTACCGCTTGAG
This sequence comes from Nocardioides sp. YJ-D4, assembly GCF_054031495.1. Taxonomy (NCBI): domain Bacteria; kingdom Bacillati; phylum Actinomycetota; class Actinomycetes; order Propionibacteriales; family Nocardioidaceae; genus Nocardioides; species Nocardioides sp. YJ-D4. The sequence continues at coordinate 5,124,142 of NZ_CM132932.1, read as the reverse complement.
CCAACGACCGATACTCGGATCCCATCCGCGTCAACCGTCGAGATTGCCGCGGAGGGCGAGCAAACGGCGAGCGAGCCTGGCGCCAAGTCAGCAGACACGCTTACGGAACAGGCTGAGAGCGAGACCGCCAAGCCACCGTCTTCCAAGCCCGAGGACTCCGATGTCACGGACGGAACGGTCGGCACGACCGCAAACAGTTTCAACTACACCGCGTTCGCGAACTACGGAAAGAAGTGGACCTCGTCCCCGTATAACGGCGACAAGAAGGAGGACTTCAACCCCAGCTATCCCTACTTCAAGAACAACTGCGCGAACTTCGTTTCACAGATGTACAACAAGGGCGGATGGAAGCGCACCGGCGGCGTCAACCCACGTTTGGACGGGAACTGGGACGACGATCTCTCCGGCCCCGCTGGCCCCTCACGCACGTGGTCGCAGGCCAAGGAGTTGTATAAGTACGCCAAGAACGAGAAGGGCCTCGACCCGCTCGGCAACATCTGGAACGCGGCCCCAGGCAACACGTACTTTATGGACTGGGACGGCGACAGGGTGATCAATCACGTCACTGCTGTCACTGCGCGATCCTCCCGAGGCATCCCGCGCATCAGCCAGAAGACCGCGAACCGCCACAACATGCTGCTCACCACCTGGAAGGCTAAGGTCGATGACAGCCACCCCAAGGTGAAGTGGTACGGCCTTCGTCGAACTACCTGACATCTGACAACGGGATAAGGACCCTCAACATGTGGATGTTTCTCGGATCGTGGATCTTCGTGTTCTTGTTGGTGGCGGTGGCCGGCGTCGGCCTGTTCGCACTGTGCAGACGACAGACCAGAATGACCGCCGCCATCGCGGCCGCCGCTTTCCTGGTTGCGACCGGCGTGTTTGTGTCATTCCTCGTCTCGCCGACGACGGTGGATGACGGAGTCATCTGCGGCGGGACCGTCGGAAGCACCCATGCTGATCCCCTCGACGATATGACGGCTGACGACCTTGCAGCCGAAGGAGCCGAGGACTACAGCGACGATTGCCGCGACGCCGCGCGCGGGCGCTTTGCTCTCATCGTCGGAAGCTACGTCATCGTGCTCGCCGGCATCGCTGGAGCCGTAGCAGCTCGGGGTTCGTCGCGTCAGCGGCGATCCGTCTCCGTCTGACGCTGCCTGGACGCGAACGCGGCTTCTCAGTTGGTGTCGGCCAGGTCTCCGAGGACCTCGATTCGGTCGGACCCGCTGAGCAGGCCGCCCATGGGCGAGACCTCGCGCATCTCGATGGAGTCGCGGTCGAGGCCGGTCATGACGCGCTGCAGGCCGCGTACGTCCTCGCTGTCGATGAGCGAGGTCCAGCGCTCGAGGTTCCGCTCGTGCGGTTGCCCGCTGACGTTGCGGCGGAGGTGGTCGAGGCGGCGCTCGATCCGCGGTTTCCACTCCTGCAGCGTCGTCGAGGTCAGGTCACCCGAGAGGCGTCGGTGAAGCATCCACGAGCGGCGTACCGAGCGCGTCAGGTCGGGCGTGACGGGGCGGCGTACGACCTCGAGGCGCCAGCCCATGCAGGACAGCAGGCGGTCGAGCTGATCGTCGCTCAGGTCGACCTTCCCGGAGAGGAACTGGCTGATGCTCGGCTGATGAACGCCACTGGTTCGCGACAGCGTCGACTGTGTGGTGCCCGTCTCGAGCATCACCTCGCGCAGGATCTCTCCACGTGACGACATGATCCGATCATAGCAAGATCTACTATGAGGCGCGTCGGCTCAGCACTCGATGACGTTGACCGCGAGGCCGCCGCGGGAGGTCTCCTTGTACTTGATCTTCATGTCGGCACCGGTCTCGCGCATCGTCTTGAGCGCCTTGTCGAGGCTGACCTTGTGGGAGCCGTCGCCGTTGAGGGCGAGGCGGGCGGCGTTGATGGCTTTCACGCTGGCGATGGCGTTGCGCTCGATGCACGGGATCTGCACGAGGCCGCCGACCGGGTCGCAGGTGAGGCCGAGGTTGTGCTCGATGCCGACCTCGGCGGCGTTCTCGACCTGCTCCGGGCTGCCGCCCAGCACCTCGCACAGCGCCCCGGCGGCCATCGCGCAGGCCGAGCCGACCTCGCCCTGGCAGCCGACCTCGGCGCCGGAGATCGAGGCGTTGGTCTTGCACAGGATCCCGATGGCGGCCGCGGTGAGCAGGAACCGGACGATGCCGTCCTCGATCGCGGCCTCGTCCAGCCCGGCCTGGGGAGCCACGAAACGTACCCAGTAGTGCAGGACGGCGGGCACGATGCCGGCCGCGCCGTTGGTGGGAGCGGTGACGACCCGGCCGCCCGAGGCGTTCTCCTCGTTCACCGCCAGCGCGAACAGGTTGACCCAGTCCATGACCCGGAAGGGGTCCTGGGCACCGGCTCCGGAGGACAGGTCGCGGTAGAGCAGCGGCGCCCGGCGTGGGACCCGCAGACCACCAGGAAGTACGCCGTCGGTGACCGGGTCACGGTCGCAGCCGGCCTGCACGCAGTCCGCCATCACCCGCCAGATCTCGAGCAGGCCGGCGCGGATCTCCTCGTGCGTACGCCAAGTCAGCTCGTTGGCGCGCATGAGGTCGGAGACCCGGAAGCCCTCGCGCTCGCAGGTGCTGAGCAGCTCGGCTCCGGTGGTGAAGGGGAAGCGGACCGGCGAGCGGTCCGGCACGACCCGGGCGGCGCCCGAAGCGTGCTCGTCGACCACGAAGCCGCCGCCGACGGAGTAGTAAGTGCGCTCCCGGCGTACCTCTCCGGAGGCGTCGTAGGCGGTGAACACCATGCCGTTGGGGTGACCCGGCAGGCTCTTGCGGCGATGCATCACCAGGTCGGTGTCGGCGTCGAAGCGGATCGGGGTGGCGCCGCCCAGCGACAGCTCCCGGCGCTCCCTGATGGCCGCCACCCGACCGGACGAGGCCCGGGTGTCGACGGTCGCCGGCTCCTCACCCTCGAGGCCGAGCAGCACCGCGCCCTCCGAACCGTGACCGTGACCGGTGGCGCCGAGCGACCCGAACAGCTCGGCCTTCACCCGCGTGACCGCGTCCACGAGACCGTCCGTGACGAGGCCGTCGACGAACGTCTTCGCGGCGCGCATCGGCCCGACGGTGTGGGAGGACGAGGGCCCGATGCCGATCGAGTAGAGGTCGAAGGTGCTCAGGGCCATCGCCACGACCGGTGCCGGGGCGCCGCTGAGGTCAGCGGTCACGACGGTTCACTCCTCGATCAGAGCGTCGTAGGCCGCGGCGTCGAGCAGGTCGGGAGCGCCGGAGACACGCATCTCGAAGAGCCAGCCGGCGCCGAACGGGTCGCTGTTGATCAGCGCGGGGTCGGCGACGACGGCCGCGTTGATCTCGAGGATCTCACCGTCGGCGGGCGCGAAGAGGTCGCTGACGGACTTCGTCGACTCCAGCTCACCGCAGCTCTCTCCCCCGGTGATCTTGCTGCCCGCCTCGGGCAGCTCGACGAAGACGATGTCTCCCAGCGCCTCGGTGGCGAAGGCGGTGACGCCGACGCGCGCGACATCGCCGCGGGTCTCGATCCACTCGTGCTCGGCGGTGTAGGACAGGTGGGTCGGGTTGCTCATGGCTGCGCTCATCTCTCGGCTCATTTCTTGGAGTAGAAGGGAAGGTCGACGATCTCGGCGTCCTCGCGGCTGCCGCGCACGTCGACGTGGACCTTGGTGCCGGCCGCGGCGAGATCAGGCCTGACGTACGCCATCGCGATGGGACGTCCGAGAGTCGGCGACGGGGAGCCGCTGGTGACCACGCCGATCTCGTCGCCGGTGGCCGGGTCCACGACGGCGTAGCCCGCCCGCGGAGAGCGGCGACCGGCAGCCACCAGGCCGACGAGCACGCTGCGCGGGCCCTCGTCGCGGCGTACGGCCAGGGCGGCGTCGCCGACGAAGCCGTCGGGCTTGTCGAAGACGACGACCCGGCCGAGACCGGCCTCGAAGGGGGTCGTCTCGCGGTTCAGCTCGTGCCCGTAGAGCGGCATGCCGGCCTCGAGCCGGAGAGTGTCGCGGCAGGCGAGCCCGGCGGGCTGCAGGCCGTGCGGCGTACCTGCCTCGGTGAGCGCCTCCCAGACGGCAGCGGCCGACGAGGGCGCGCAGTAGATCTCGAAGCCGTCCTCACCGGTGTAGCCGGTGCGGGCGAGCAGGGCCTCGACCCCGGCGACCGTGCCGGCGTCGATGGCGTAGTACTTCAGGGAGGAGACGTCCAGGTCGGTCACAGCGGCCAGGATCGCCGCCGAGGCGGGGCCCTGGACCGCGATCAGCGCCCACTCCGCGGAGGCGTCGTGGACCGCGGCACCGAACCCCTGGGAACGCTCGACCAGCGCCGGAGCGACGACACCGACGTTGCTCGCGTTGGCGACGACCAGGTAGCGCTCCTGCTCGAGCCGGTAGACGACCAGGTCGTCAATGATGCCGCCGTCCTCGGCGCAGATCATCGAGTAGCGGGCGCGGCCGATGCCGATCGCCGAGGGCCTGCCGACCAGGGCGTGGTCGAGGGCGCGTCCGGCCTCGGGGCCGGTCACCTCGATCTCGCCCATGTGGGACAGGTCGAAGAGGCCCGCGGTGGTGCGTACGGCATGGTGCTCGGCGGTCTCCGAGCCGTAGCGGACCGGCATGCTCCAGCCGGCGAAGTCGGTGAACGAGGCGCCGAGCGCCTGGTGGATCGCGTGCAGAGGGGTAGGGACGGGTGAGGTCATGTGTGCGGGAGGCTCCCTGGTGGTGGGTGCCGACAGCGGCACCCGTGGACGGGTGACCTCCCCGCTCTGTCATCGCTACCTGAGAGCTTCACCGCCCGAAGGGCGATTTGCACCGTGGGTGCAGGATCCAGCGGATCCTGTCTTTCCAGAGGTCGCCTCACCACAGCGGTCATGGGGCCTGAGAGATTCTGGGGAGGTTTGCTCCTTCGGCGCCTCACCCCGGATGGGCAAGGACTCTCCCGCTGCGGTTCAAGTGGCGGATGTGAAGTTGTGCGGCAAACCTAGGTGTGGCCATCTCAGCCGTCAAGATGACGACCTACGATGGCCCGATGCCACTGACCAGCACCAGCAGCCGGGTTCCCGTGGTCATCCTCACCGGCCATCTCGGATCGGGTAAGACGACGCTGCTCAACCATCTGCTGCGCCAGCCCGGCGCTCGGGTGGGCGTGGTCGTCAACGACTTCGGCGACATCAACATCGACGCCGGGCTGGTCACCGGCCAGATCGACGAGCCGGCCTCGATCGCCGGCGGCTGCCTGTGCTGCCTGCCCGACGCCGGCGGCCTCGACGACGCCCTCGAGAAGCTGACCCACCCGCGGCTCGCGCTCGACGTCGTCATCGTCGAGGCCAGCGGGATCGCCGAGCCCGGCACGCTGGCCAAGCTGGTCCGGTTCAGCGGTGTCGAGCGGGTACGCCGCGGTGGGCTCATCGAGGTCGTCGACGCCTCGGCGTACTTCGACACCCTCGACGACGGCCGGGGCCCGGCGCCGGTCCGGTTCGCGGCCGCCTCGCTGGTCGTGATCAACAAGACCGACCTGGTTCCGGCTGCCGAGCGGGACGAGGTCCTGGCGCGCATCGAGCGACGCGTGCGCGAGCACAACCCCGAGGTCCACATCGCGTACGCCGTGGGTGGCCGCATCGACCCGCGACTCGTCTACGACGCCGCCGTGCCCGAGGACCCGCCCGACGAGCTGCCGATCGCCGCGCTGCTGCGCGAGGCGGCCGCTTCCCACGAGGCACATCAGCATGCCCGGGCGGTCACCGTGACGACGCCGGGCACCATCGAGCCGGGTCGACTGGTCGACCTGCTCGAGGAGCCACCGGCGACGGCGTACCGGGTCAAGGGGACCGTCGCCGTCGCGACCGGCCAGGGGCCGCGCAGCTACCACGTGAACCTGGTCGGACGCAGCGCCCACGTCGCCGCAGCCAGGCGGACACAGGACGCGACGAGCGAGCTCGTGGCGATCGGCCTCGAGCTCGAGACCGACTCAGTCCGGATGGACCTCGCCGATGCCCTCGCCCCGGCCGAACGACCGAGCACCGAGGGTCTTCGCCGGCTACGCCAGCTGGTCCGGGTCAGTCTCTGAGACCGAGGTCCATCCCCGGACCCGATGGACGGTCGCCGTCTTCGGGTGGGATCCGGTGGGCGGCCCGATCTCGAAGAGGTCGATCATCAGGAACAGCGGGTAGGTCGGAGCCTGGGGAAGACGACGTACGACGCGGCCTTCGCAGCCAATGACGGTCTTCTGCCCGTCCCAGATCGCCGTCCAGGTGTGGGGCCGGGTCGCGTCCAACGGGACGGTGATCTCTGCCATGTCGGTGGTCAGGCGTGGGTCGTGGTGCGCCTTGACCCCGGAACGGGCGACCGTGGTCGCGCCGATCGCGTCCGCATCGATCTCGAAGAGGCAGATCTCCCCGGAGTCCTCACCGGAGAGATGCTCGGTGCCGACCAGCCATGCCGCGAGCATGCAGCCCTCGTCCCGGGTCGCGGCGACGGTCACGTCGATGCGACCGCGAGCGGGAGCGAATAGGAGCCGTTGCGGCGTCTCGGTCCGCACCACCAGCCCGTCCTCCCGGTGACGATGCGTTCCGCGTGCGGAGCCGACCGGACCGGAGTACGCGCCGGTCTGCAGGTTCGAGACCCGCAGCGGTGCGTCCTCGGGTCGCCAGTCGGGCTGGTCGGCCTCGATCCGCAGCTCGAGCGCACCCGGGAGGAGCCGGTAGCGAGCCTCGGACCGCTCCGGCGTCGTCCAGTGCGGCAGATAGTGCGGGATCCACCACTGCTCGGACAGCCCGCCGGAGAAGTCTTCGTCGAGATCCGGCCGCCGGGCCGGGGGCAGAGGCAGCTCGTCGAGCGGCAGGACCATGCTCGATGGTCTCACCCCGACGAGCAGAGCTCACCCGGCTCGGCGGACGATCCGTTCCATGTCGGTGATGACCACCGAGCGCGACTCCAGCCTGACCCAGCCCTTGGCCGCGAAGTCGGCGAGCGCCTTGTTGACCGTCTCCCGAGCCGCGCCCACGAGCTGCGCGAGCTCCTCCTGGGTGAGGTCGTGGCGTACGTGCACACCTTCGTCGGTGGTCTCGCCGAACCTCTCGGCGAGGTCCAGCAGGGCCTTCGCCACCCGGCGGGGCGCGTCCGCGAAGACCAGGTCGCCGATCACGTCGTTGGCCCGGCGCAGGCGGCCCGACAGGAGGGCGAGCAGCCCACGGGTCACGCTCGGGCGCCCGTCGAGCAGGCGCAGCAGGTCGTCGTGAGACAGCGAGGCGAGCTCGACCTGGTCGGTGACGGCCGTGACCGTGGAGGAGCGCCGGCCGGGGTCGAAGAGCGACAGCTCGCCGAACACCTGGCCCGGCCCCAGAATCGCCAGCAGGCTGTCCTGCCCGTTGGCCGCGGCTCGGCTCAGTTTCACCTTGCCGTCCACGACCGCGTAGAGCCGGTCGGCGGCGTCGCCCTCGTGGAACAGCACCTCGCCGCGCCGAAGGCGTGTCTGACTCATCATTGCGAGCATCGCCGTCATCGACTCGTCGTCCAGCTCGCTGAAAAGCGGTGCGTGCCGAAGCACGTCTTGATCCATTACCCAGCCGCTCCTGTCATCCTTTTACCGAAGACATCAGCGTAGCCAGATCCGGGGCTCTGACAGCGGAGGTGTGGCCCGCATCGCACCCCTGTCGGGTGCGTTCTTCGCCACACCGACACATGGCTCGGCGGTCATGCCGGCCGCGGCGCTGCGGTGGTCCGACGGATCACCAGCTGTGTGTCGACCGTGACCGACACCGCAGTGTCCTCCTCGTGGCGCAGGATGCCGAGGAGCATCTGGGCAGCGAGGACGCCCTGTAGGCGAGCGTCCTGCTTGATGGTGGTCAGGTGCAGGAGGCTGGCGTGTGGGTGGTCGTCGATGCCGATGATGGAGATGTCCTCGGGAATCCGCAGGCCGGCATCCCGGATGGTGCGCATGGCACCGAACGCGACTTCATCCGAGTGAGCGTAGACGGCGGTCGGGAGCTCGGGGACCGAGAGCAGCTGGGCCATCGCCGCAGCGCCCTGCTCGCCGCCCCAGGCGGTGGTGACCACGAGCGCCGGATCGGGCTTGATCCCTGAGTCGTTCAGAGCTACGTGGTAGGCGCGACTACGCCCAGAGGGCTGGCGCGGCTGGTCGGGGTCTATCGCCTCGATCATCGCGATCCGCTCATGGCCCAGCCCGAGCAGGTGGCCCATCGCCTGCCTGCCGGCCTTGAGGTCGTCGATGCAGACGTGGGGGTACACCTCGTGCTGGCCGCCAGCGGCGATGACCTGGACGCCGAGCATCAGCTCCAGGCTCCGCCGCTCGGCCTCCTCGACGGGGAATCCGACGACGATGACGGCATCGACCTTCCGCCGGGCGGGCAGGCGCTCGAAGAAGGAAGTGCGGTCCTCCAGGTTACCGACGTGGTAGAGCAGTAGGTCGAACTGGGACTCGCGCAGCACCGACTCGATGCCTTCGAGGATCGCACCGAAGAACCAGCGTGAAAGGTGCGGAGCCACGACCGCAACTCGGCCCGTCGAGCCCTTCTTGAGCCTCGAGGCGTCGGGAGAAACGACATAGGCGTGCTTCTTCGCGACGTCCAGCACCTTCTTCCGCGTCGCTGGAGAGACATTCGGCATTCCACTGAGCGCTCGCGAGGCGGTCCCCAGCCCCACCCCCGCCATCCGAGCGATGTCGGCCAAGGTCAGCTCGCGTGGTTGCTCAGCGTCCATGTCGAGCATGGTACGCGATCAGATGGGAACGGTTCCATCAGCTAGTGCACTCCTGTCTGGACTGAGATCCCGGGCCTTGACAAGGCTGCGTGACCTGAATCACAGTTGTGACTGGAAACGATTCCAGTACGGTTTGAACAGGAGTGAACATGAGGCTGATGCGCACACTTAGGGCCCTGGGGGTGACGGCAGCGATGCTCGCAATGGCGTCGGTGTCGGCGTGCGCCGGACCCGGCGGCGAGGCGCCCGCTGCGGATGCGAGTCCGACGAGCGTACGGACCGACGTCGGTGCGCAGCAGGCGACGATCACGCTCTTCACCGCGGCCGGGCTCAAGGACTACCAGCAGGCACTGGCCGATGCCTTCATGAAGAAGTATCCGGCCATCACTGTCGAGCTCCAGGTCGAGGCCGACAACAACTACAACACCGTGCTCCCGCGGCTGCTCGCCTCGGACAGTCCGCCCGACCTCGCGCTCGTCGGAGACCTGAGCGGCGCCGTCCGTGACGGACTCGTCACCAATCTGGATGCCTACGACGATGCGTACGGCTGGAGTCGGAAGGTGCCGGCCAGCGTCCTCGATGCCGGGCGGGTCCAGGACGGCGAGATCGGCACCGGCTCCCTCTACGTCGGTGGTGGTGCAGCCGGCCCGCTGGCTGGGGTGTTCTACAACCGGGACCTGGCCATGAAGGTGGGGATGACGGACGTCCCGCGGACCCTCGATGAGTGGGAGGCGGTGATGGCGAAGGCCAAGTCGATGGGGATCACGCCCATCGTCGCGTCCAACGCCGACGGCCTCATCGGGCATCTGTACAACCTGCTGTTGGGCGACTACATGGGGGCGCAGTCCGTACTGGACGTGGCATGGCGCAAGCCCGGTGCCTCTCTCGAGACCGCGGAGGCTACCGAGGCCACTGCCCGCCTGCAGAAGTGGGCCGACGCCGGATACTTCAACACGGACGCGAACGCGATCAACCAGGATGCGTCCTACGGCCGGTTCGCCGCGGGTGAGGGCTTGTTCATGGTCCAGGGCACCTGGATGACCCAGTCGCTGCCGACATCCTTCGACGGCAAGTACGGCGTGTTTCCGATCCCGCCCGTCGAGGCTGGGGGGCCGCCCATCAGCATGACCGCCAACACGTTGGCGTTCTCCATCGCGGCGCGATCGGACCACAAGGACAGCTCAGCCCTGTTCCTGGACTTCCTCACCTCACCGGAGGCCGCCGAGGTCGCCACCGAAAACGGGTATCCGGCGGCAAGCGCGACCGCCAAGACCACGTTGACCCTGGACGCCGACGTCGAGAGCCAGATCCAGGCCGGGTACGCCGCCGTCGCCGCCTCCGACGGATTCTTCACCTGGATCCAGAACTCCGTCCCTGCGGTGAACACGGATCTGCCGGCGCAGTTGCAGCTGTTGGTCAGCGGCAAGGCCGAGCCCGAGGACGTGGTCGAGCACCTACAGGGGTCCTACGAGAGCGGCCTGCGGGACTGATCATGACCGACGTCACCACCTCCGCTCCCTCCACACCGCCGAGGATCACCGAGCTGGGCCGGCGAGCCCTCCCCCGTCGACGGCGCCGTTCGACGGCGAGGCGCTGGAGCGGCTGGCTCTTCGCGCTGCCCGCCCTGGCCTTCTACGGGTTCTTCAACCTCCGCGCGATCATCCAGTCGGTCTGGTACTCCCTCTACGACTGGAACGGCATCGGGCCATCCACCTGGGTCGGGCTGGACAACTACGTCGCGATCCTCACCGACCCCGAGCTGCTGGCACCGTTGCTCCATGCGCTCGTCCTGATCCTGTTCTTCACCATCTTGCCCGTGTGCTTCGGTCTGGTGGCGGCCGCGACGATGCAGTCGATCCAGGGGCGGCTCACCGGGGCGCTGGCGCGCACCGTGCTGTTCCTCCCCCAGATCATCCCCGGGGCTGCGGCCGGAGTGGCCTGGACGTGGATGTACGCCGACAACGGCGTCGTCAACCAGGTCCTGCGTCTGATCGGTCTCGGCGGATTCACCCGTGCCTGGCTGGGCGACTTCGACTGGGCGCTGGTGGCTGTCGGATTCATCGGCACCTGGCTGTCGACCGGGTTCTGCACCCTGCTGCTGATGTCGGGCGTTGGCAAGATCGGGCCCGAGCTCTACGAGGCGGCGCGTCTGGACGGCGCCGGAGCGATCGCCCGGTTCCGTAGCATCACGGTCCCCGGCCTCAAGCACGAGATCGGCGTGTGCACGACGGTGACGATCATCAGTGCGCTCGCCAGCTTCGACGTGGTCTACCTGGCCACCCACGGCGGGCCGGGCGGCGCCACCATGGTCCCAGGAATCAAGGTCTACGACCTCGCCTTCAGTGAGAGCCGGCTCGGCGACGCATCCGCTCTCGCCGTGGTCCTGGCTCTGCTCATCGTCGCCATCATCCTGCCGCTTCAACGGCTCTTCCGAGAGGACTGACCGTGGCCGCCATCTCACCGTCCATCCTTCGCGCGGGCTCATTGCGCCGCCGGGGTCCCGGCATCGCCCTGATCCTCGTCGCGGGCTTGTACTCCATAGTCCCGCTGGTCAGCATGCTGTCAGCGGCGCTGGCACCACAGGGGACGATCCCTGACGGCCTGTCCTGGCCGACCGATCCACAGTGGCACAACTTCGTCGACGCCTGGACCGTCGCCAACGTCACCACGCTGCTGAAGTCCAGCGTTCTCATCGTGCTCGGTGTGGTGCCGGTCTCCGTACTCATCGCGACCATGGCGGCCTACGCCATCACCGTCCTCAGGATCCCGCTGGGCCGGGCGTTCTATCTCCTCCTGCTGCTCACGCTCACGCTCCCGTACGAGATCGTGATCGTGCCGCTCTACCAACAGGTCAACCAGCTCGGCCTGCTCGACAGTCAGCTCGGGCTCATCCTGCCGCTGATCGGCCTGAACATGCCGTTCGCCGTGTTCTGGATGCGAGCACACTTCGTGAACTCTCCCGCAGAGCTGACCGAGGCGGCCTCGCTCGACGGTGCCGGACCCTGGAAAGCACTTCGACACGTCCACCTGCCACTGGCCACTCCGGCGGTGACCTCCTTGGTTCTGCTGATGTTTCTGTCGACCTGGAACACCTTCCTGCTCGCCCTCGTCCTGGTCAACGACCCCAACAAACGCACGATGGCCGGCGCCCTGCAGGCGTTCCAGTCGAGATACAGCACCGACATCGTGCTGCTCAATGCGGGCGCGCTGCTCCTCATGGCGCCCACGATCATGGTGTTCCTGCTGCTCCAGGGTCAGTTCACCAAGGCCCTCCTCCAAGGAGCCACCAAGGGATGACCGCCCTTCACCTCGACCTCACGAGTCCCGACCAGACAAGGACCGCTGCCATGAACTCCGACTGGTGGGCCGATGCCGCCGTTTACCAGATCTATCCACGAAGCTTCGCCGACTCCGGCGACGACGGCCTGGGCGACCTCCGCGGCGTCACCTCCCGCGTCCCCTACCTCGCTCTACTCGGCATCGATGCGGTGTGGCTGAGCCCGTTCTACCCCTCGGCACTGGCCGACGGCGGCTATGACGTCGACGACTACCGCTCCGTGGATCCGCGACTGGGCACCCTGGACGACTTCGACGAGATGGTGACCGCACTCCACCGCGTCGGCATCAAGGTGATCATCGACATCGTCCCCAACCACACCTCCAACCGGCATGCCTGGTTCACCGAGGCCCTCGCCGCACCCAAGGGATCGCCGGCTCGTGACCGCTACGTCTTCCGTGACGGCTCCGGCCCGGACGGAGCGAACCCACCGTCGGACTGGCAGTCCATCTTCGGCGGGTCCGCCTGGGCACGGGTTCCCGACGGACAGTGGTATCTGCACATGTTCGCGCCCGAGCAGCCCGACCTGAACTGGGACAACCCCGAGGTGCGCGCCGACTTTCTCGCCACGCTGCGGTTCTGGGCCGACCGTGGCGTCGACGGCTTCCGTATCGACGTGGCTCACGGAATGGCGAAAGACCTGACCGAGCCGTTCACGCCCACGGCGCAACTACCCGACCTGGCCGACGCCGACGGCGCCCACCCGCTGTGGGACCGTGACGAGGTCCACGACATCTACGCTGAGTGGCGCCACGTCTTCGATGCCTACGACCCGCCACGCATGGCGGTCGCCGAGGCCTGTGTGGCGCCACAGCGCCGGCACCGATACGTAGGCGCCGACGGGCTCCACCAAGCTTTCAACTTCGACCTCCTCGAGGCTGCCTGGGACGCAGAGGAGTTCCGCGCCCGCATCGACCGACAGATCACCGAGAGCGCCGAGACCTCTGCGACCTGGGTGCTGTCCAACCACGATGTCGTACGCCATGCCACCCGTTACGGGCTGCCCGAGGCCGAAGACAGTCCACGGGAGACGGCAGCGGCATGGCTGCTCAGCAACGGCACCGAGCCACCGCTCGATCGTGACCTCGGGCTTCGACGTGCCAGAGCCGCAACCCTGCTCACGTTGGCGCTGCCCGGTTCGGTCTACCTGTACCAAGGCGAAGAGCTCGGCCTGCACGAGGTCGGAGATCTCCCCGCAGAGCTCATCCACGACCCCGAGTTCCGCAGATCCGGTGGCGCACGGAAGGGTCGAGACGGCTGCCGGGTGCCGATCCCGTGGACCGGCGATCGGCCGGCGTTCGGTTTCTCGCGCGGGACCCCGCATCTCCCCCAACCCCAGTGGTTCGCCGACTACTCCGTCACCACCGAGGAGGCCGACCCACATTCCACGCTCGAGATGTACCGCCGTGCGCTGGCACTGCGGACGAAGCTGCGAAGTCGCGGCTTCGCATGGCACAACGACCCCCGAGCTGAGGTGCTCCATTTCGTTCGACCCGAGGGCTGGCACTGCATCACCAACTTCGGATCGCAGCCAGTGCCCCTGCCCGAAGGAACCATCCTCTTCGCCAGCACACCGATCGACGGCCATCAGCTGCCACCCAACACGACCGCGTGGTTGCTCAGCGGCGAGACGCCGACCTGAACGTCGCCCGCGGTTGGGAAGCGTCCAGGCGCCGGCGTGGTTATGTCTGCCGTGAAGCTCTCCATGCTGGACCGGTCCCGCACGCGGGTGGGGTACGCCGAGGGCGCTGCGCTGACCCACACGATCGAACGGGCGGTGGCCGCCGAGCGGCTCGGCTACCACCGGTTCTGGGTCGCCGAGCACCACGCAGTGCCGGGGATCGCGTCGGGGTCGCCGCCGGTGCTCCTCGGTGCGCTTGGCGCACACACGTCCACGATCCGGCTCGGGTCGGGCGGGGTGATGCTGCCGCACCACCAGCCGCTGGTCGTCGCCGAGCAGTTCCTCATGCTCGACGCGCTCTATCCCGGCCGGATCGACCTCGGCCTGGGACGTACGTTGGGCTTCACCGCACCCGTACGCCGCGCCCTGCGGCAGGATCTCGACGACCCGGACACGTTCGCCGAGGACATCGAGGAGCTCCGCGACTATCTCGACCGCACCGCGGCCGTCACCGCCCGGCCGGCCGCCGCCCACCAGATCCCGATGTTCGTGCTGGCGACCGGGAAGGGCATCGCTCTCGCCGCGAAGCTCGGGCTGCCGGTCGTCGTGGGCGGTCCGGTGCTGTACAGCCCGCGGCTGGACGAGGTCCTCGGGGCGTACCGCACGGACTTCCGGCCCTCCTCACGGGCGGCTGAGCCGTCGGTGACGGTCTCCGTCGACGTGCTCGTCGCCGACACCGACGCCGAGGCCGCCGAGCTCGCTCTGCCGGAGGCGTGGGCGATGGCCAGGTCGCGGCAGACCGGTGAGTTCGGTCCGCTCGAGCCGGTCGCGGCGATCCGGGACCAGGCCTGGTCGAACCAGGTGCGTGAACGGGTCGAGGCGCATCTGGCGCGTACGACCGCGGGGTCTGCCGAGACCGTCCGGCGTCGTCTCGACCAGCTGGCCGAGGCCACCGGAGCCGACGAGCTCCTCGCCTTCACCTCCACCTACGACCGCGACGCCCAGCTCGCCTCCGACGCCGCGCTCGCCGGGATCATGACCGGAGCCTACGACCGGAGGTAGCCGGAGCCGCGCCGGTGGGGAGTGTCACTGTGCTGCAGTCGCGCCGAGCAACTGACCGAGGGCGTCAGCCGTCCGAGCCCGCCACGTCGGATCAGGCGCTCCGTGACGCAATGTCTCGGCGAGGTACGTCCCGAGCACCAGCGTCAGTATCAGGTCCGGTTCGAGGTCGGTGGTCAGTGCGCCCCGGTCGAGATCTTCCTCGATCTGAGTGAGCACGGGCCGGAGGCCGCTCGCCAGGGCGCTGCGAAGTGCCGCACTGAACTCGGGGTCAGCATCGGTGAGCACCGCGGCCACACCGCCGGGTCCGATGGTGTGCTGGAGCACCTCCTCGGCATTGGCAAGCACCCATTCCAGGCGTCTCGCGGTGGCCAGATGCTCGGGTGCTCCGCCTCTGTCGGTGACGGGACGCAGCGCGGCGGCCAACAGCTCACGACGGTCCCGGTAGCGCCGGTAGATCGTGGTGCGCGCGACGCCGGAACGTGTCGATACCGACGCCACGTTCACTGCCTGAGGCCCTTCCTCGCGGAGGATGTCGATCGCGGCTTGAGTGATCAGCGAGTCGGTGCGGGCCTGGCGCGGGCGACCTCGCGCGGGGGTCGTCGTCTCCCGATCCATGGCGGGAATATACCTTGGTCGATTTACGATACACTGGGTGTATCGATTATAGATCTTGAAGGAGTCCCCGGTGTCTGCCCACCTCTACCTTGTCTCGTTCATCGTCATGGCGGTCGCCATCAACATCGTCGTCTACATCGGCGTGACGATGGTCTACGTCAGCGAGAAGCGTCGCGGTGAGGGATCCCGAGCGTCAGGCGATCCGGTGGCGGCGTCGATTCACCAGGGTCGGGAGCGGGCGGGCGCGGCCGATGCGGCCGCTGTGCAGCCCGGCGATCGTCGATACGACGACAAGGAATCCCGAGGCGGCCACGGTCTGGTGATCAGCCGTGCGAAGTCGTAGAGCCGCGTCCTCGACGGGTTCGGCCGCTCAGGCGGAGTCGGGCCCCGGGCCCGGCTTCGTGGTCAGGGTGTGGGCGGTCTCCAGGAGGAGGCGACCGAGCTCGGCCTGCCGCGGCGGAGCCAGGCGGGCCTCGATGCCGGTGATGCTGAGCGCTCCGTACGGCTGCCCGTGGGCGTCGAAGACGGCGGCGCCGAGGCCCCAGCTGCCGACCACGATGAGGCCCGGGTTGACCGCGTAGCCGAGCTCGCGGGTCGCGGCGACGCGCTCGCGCAGGGCGTCGGCGGAGTGCTGCTCGCCGTAGGCGCCGACGAGGTCGGTGCGGGCCAGGTAGGCCTCGCGGCGCGACTCCGGCAGGAAGGCGAGGATCGCCAGGCCGGCCGAGGCGACGCCGAGCGGGAACCGAATGCCTTCGTGGAGCACGTGCGAGCGGATCGGGAAGCTGCCGTCCTCGCGCAGGACGCAGACCGTCTCGTCACCGCGCCGGATCGAGAAGAAGGCGCTCTCCCCCGTCTCCCGGGCGATGCGCAGCACGGCTGCACGGGCCGCCGGGGTGATGTCGTGGCGGGTGGTCGCGGCGGCACCGAGCAGGAAGCACTCCGGACCCAGGTGCCAGGTGCCGGTGTCGTTGTCGCGCTCGACCAGCCCCTCCTCCTGGAGCGCGCTGAGCAGCCGGTGGGCGGTCGGACGCGGGATGGCGGCGGTCGTCGCCAGATGGGTGGTCGTCGCGCCCTCCGGCTCGCGCGCGGCGAGCAGGCGCAGCAGGTGCGCACTGCGACGGATGACGCTGGGACCGGGTTCCATGGGACGTACGATAGGCGACGTCCACTCAGTGGACGCATCCGCGGCAGCGGGGTCGTTCAACGAGAGATCGAGCGTGAACTCGCGCTCATCTATTGACCGGACGGCCGACCCATCCTTGACTGATCATCATGGACAAGGTCATCTCCTCAGCTGCCGAGGCGGTCGCTGACATCCCGAACGGAGCGACCCTCACGGTCGGCGGCTTCGGGCTGTGCGGCATCCCGTCGGTGCTCATCAATGCTCTGCTCGAGGCCGGCGTCACCGACCTCGAGGTGGTCTCCAACAACGCCGGTGTCGACGACTGGGGCCTGGGCCTGCTGCTCGGCGCCGGGCGCCTGCGGCGGGTCGTCGCCTCGTACGTCGGCGAGAACAAGGAGTTCGCGCGGCAGTACCTCTCCGGCGACCTCGAGGTCGAGCTGACCCCGCAGGGCACGCTTGCCGAGCGGATGCGCGCCGGCGGCTCCGGCATCGCCGCGTTCTACACCCGCACCGGCGTCGGCACCCAGGTGGCGCAGGGCGGGCTGCCGTGGAAGTACGACGACGCCGGCAACGTCATCAAGACCTCTCCCGAGAAGCCGGTGATGACCTTCGAGACGCCTGATGGTGAGAAGGAGTTCGTCCTGGAGGAGGCGATCGTCGCCGACTTCGGCATCGTCCGCGCGTGGAAGGGCGACCGTCACGGCAACCTCGTCTTCAAGGACTCCGCCCGCAACTTCAACCCGCTGGCCGCGATGGCCGGACAGATCACGATCGCGGAGGTCGAGGAGCTCGTCGAGCCCGGCGAGATCCCGCCGAACGACGTCCACCTCCCCGGGGTCTACGTCCACCGCGTGGTCCCCCTGACCCCCGAACAGGCCGCCGACAAGCGCATCGAGAAGAGGACGGTCCGCTGACATGGCATGGACACGTGAAGAGATGGCCGCCCGCGCCGCCGCGGAGCTGTCCGACGGCGACTACGTCAACCTCGGCATCGGACTGCCGACGCTGGTGCCCAACTACGTCCCCGACGACGTCGAGCTGGTGCTGCAGAGCGAGAACGGCATCCTCGGCACCGGCGCCTACCCCACCGAGGACGCCGTCGACCCGGACCTGATCAACGCAGGCAAGGAGACGGTCACCGTACGCAAGGGGGCGAGCTTCTTCGACTCCGCCACCAGCTTCGGGATGATCCGCTCCGGCAAGATCGACGCCGCCATCCTCGGCGCGATGCAGGTCTCCGCGGCCGGTGACCTGGCGAACTGGATGATCCCCGGCAAGATGGTCAAGGGCATGGGCGGCGCGATGGACCTCGTGCACGGCGCCAAGAAGGTCGTCGTACTCATGGAGCACGTCGCCCGCGACGGCTCCTACAAGATCGTCAACGAGTGCTCGCTGCCCTACACCGGGCTGGGCGTCGTGCAGCGCATCATCACCGACCTCTGCGTCCTCGACATCACTCCCGAGGGCCTGCGTCTCGTCGAGCTCGCCCCGGGCGTCACGCTCGGTGAGGTCGAGGAGAAGACCGAGCCGCCGATCCTCCGCTGATCGCCGAGTCGGCGCATCCTGACCACACCCGACGCCGAGTCGGCTCGTCCTGACGAGCCGACTCGGCGTGATTTCGTGTCAGGACGCGCCGACTCGGCGGGTTGGGGTGACTTCTCGGCCGACGTACGTGACGTCTCGGCCGACGTGTGTGACGGCTCGGCGGGTCTGCGACAATGTCCGGCGTGGATCTGAGGGTGGTGCGGCCGATACGCGGGAGCGTGTGGCTGGCGCTGCTCGCGGCGGTGGAGATCACCACCGGGTCCAGCCTGGCCCACCTGGCCGGCGGCGGGGAGCTGCCGGACGCGTTGTGGCTGGTGGCGACCGGGTTCGCCGCCTTCGGCGCCGGGATCGTGGTGCTGCAGCGCCGAGTCGGGATCGTCCTGGGGGCAGTGCTGGCCGGCGCGGCCCAGCTGGGGATGCACGAGGCCTTCGAGGCGTACGCGACTCCGGCCGCCCACATGCACGACAGCGGCTCGGGCGACACCTCGATGCTGGTCGCGCACACCGCGGCGGCGGTGCTCACGGTGGTCGTGTGGCTGCTGCACCGCCGGGCCTGGCAGGTCATCTCCCGGGCGCTCACCACGCCCCCGAACCCGATCCCGTTCCGCCTGCCTGTGCAGGCACAGGAGGTCGTGCCGCGCACCGGGCTGTGGACGTACGTCGCTGCCGGCCGGGGTCCGCCGGTCCTCGTCTGAGGACCCGACCCCGACAACTGGGCATCGCCCAACAGCAGACACTCCACAGAAAGCAACAACCATGTCTCGACGTACCCTCGCGCGCCTCGGCGCGCCCGCTGCCGCTGCCGCGGCCGTCACCTTCCTCGTCGCCGCTCCGGCCTCCGCGCACGTCACGGTGACCCCCACCGAGACGGCGGCCGGCGCATACACCGTGCTGACCTTCAGCAACGGCCACGGCTGCGAAGGCTCGCCGACCAAGCAGATCACGATCCAGGTCCCCGACGGGATCAACGACGTGACGCCCACGCGGCAGCCGTTCTACGACGTCAAGGTCGTCTCCGAGAAGCTCGCCGAGCCGATCGAGGACGCCCACGGCAACAAGCTCACCGAGCGCGACGCCACCGTCGTCTACACCGCCAAGACACCGTTGCCCGACGGTCAGCGCGACGCCTTCGAGGTCTCCCTGCAGCTGCCCGAGGAGGAGGGCACGCTCGCCTTCCCGGTCATCCAGACCTGCGTGAAGGGCGAGACCGCCTGGGTCGAGGAGGCTCCCGAGGGCGCCACCGAGGAGCCGGAGAACCCCGCGCCCTCCTTCGAGGTCACCGCCGCCGAGTCCGAGGACGGCCACGGCCACGACGCCGAGGAGTCGGCCGAGAAGGCCGAGCCTGCCGCCGCGGAGATCGAGGAGGGCGACAACAACAACGTGTGGGGTGCCATCGGTGCCGGCGCCGGCATCCTCGGCCTGATCGCGGGCACGACCGCCCTCGCGCTGGGGCGTCGTAAGGCGTGAGTGCTCCCCTGACGCGCCGGCCCGGCCTCGACCACCGAGGCCCGGGCCGGCGCGCCCTGGGGCGGCTGCTGGTGGTGCTCGCCGCCGCTGCGTACGCCGTCCTGCTCAGCACCTCCCCCGCCCAGGCGCACGCGACGCTGATCGGCACCGACCCCGAGGAGGGGGCGGTCCTGGACCAGGCTCCGGAGACGATCACCTTCACCTTCGACGAGGCGGTGACGCTGCCTCCGGCGGGCGTGACCGTCTACGACGCCAAGGGCGAGGAGGTCACCTCCGAAGCGACCGCGAGCGGCAGCGAGATGCAGGTCGCGCTCGCGGAGGCGAGCAGCCTCGGCGACGGCACCTACGTCGTCGCCTGGCGAGCGGTGTCGGCCGACGGTCACCCGATCTCGGGCTCGCTGACCTTCGCCGTCGGCGCCCCGAGCCTCAGCGTCGCCCCGCCTCCGTCCACGGAGCCGTCCAGAGCGACGGCGGTGATCCACGGGGTGCTCCAGTTCCTCCAGTACGCCGCGCTGCTGCTGGTCGTGGGCCTGGTCTGGTTCCGCGGGGTGATCGTCGGTGAGCACCGCGTCCCCGACCGTGCCATCGCCCGGGTCCAGCGTGTGCAGATCCTGGCCGGCATGGTCGCCGTGGTCGCTCTGGTCGCGCTGGCCCCGGCCAGCGGTGCGCTGCAGAGCGAGAGCGGACCCGGGGCGATCCTCACCTTCGACGCCTGGTCGCCGGCCTCGGTCGGCAAGGAGTGGCTCAGCGCGCTGGTGGGGATCGTGGGCATCGCGGCAGCGCTCGCGCTGCGCGAACGCCCCCGCCTCGCCGCGGTCGCGGGGCTGGTCGCGATCTGCTCCCCGGCGCTGGTGGGCCACTCCCGGGCGGTCGTACCCGCCTGGCTGGTCACCGCCACCGACGTCATCCACCTCGTCGCCGGGGCGCTCTGGCTCGGCGGCCTCGTCGGTCTCGCGCTGACCCTGCCGCTGATCACCCGGCGCGGCACGGTCGCGGCCGAGATCGTCACCCGCTTCTCCACCCTCGCCGCAGCGTCCCTGACCGCCCTGGCGGTCTCGGGCGTGCTGATGGGCTGGCGGATCCTCGGCTCGTGGGACAACCTGCTCAACAGCACGTACGGCACCCTGCTGATGACCAAGATCGCCCTGGTCGTCGCGGTGGCGGTGATGGCGGCGGGCAACCGGCTGCTGGTCCTCCCTCGCGTCCGACAGGCGGCCGGCCACGACGACACCGTCGAGGCCGGCTCGATGCTGCGCCGGGCCGTGCTGATGGAGGCCGGCGTGCTCGTCGTCGTCCTCGGCGTCACCGGCTTCCTGGTCGACCAGCCGCCGCAGGCGGGGGCCGGGTCCACCGGGAGCACGGCTGCGGTCGCGCAGACCAACACCCAGGCCGCGGAGCTGGGCGACGACCACCGCGTCTACGCCACGCTGACCCCGTCAGGTCCGGGTCCGAACGTGCTCCGGCTGCAGATCCAGGACGCGGCCGGCGAGCCCGTCGAGGCGGCGGCGGTCCCGACCGCCAAGCTGAGGTCAGGCGATGTCGACCTGGGCAGTCTGACCCTGAAGACGGTCGCTGCCGGCACCTGGGAGGCGGAGGTCGTACTGCCCAAGGGCGGCGTCTGGGAGGCGACCGTCGGGTTGCGCCTGGGCGAGTTCGAGAGCCCGCTGGGACTGGTGAAGTTCTCCGTCAGACAGTGACGGTCAGACCGTGACCGGGAGCCGGAGCGTGTGGATCATCCCGTCGACACGTACCTGCACGAAGAAGACGTAGTCACCCGCCTTCGGCGGCTTCACGTGGATGCCGAGGCGGGTGCCGTCCTCGCCGTTCTCGGGGCCGCCGAGGGGGTGCAGGTGGATCACCTCGCCCGTCTCGCGGCTGAACGCGGTCACGTGCGCGTAGACCCCGAGGTAGGTGCCGAGGTTGACCGGCTTGCCGGCCGGGTCGGAGATCAGGACGCCGATCTCCTGGTCGATCCCGGGCTTCGGGGTCTCCTCCAGCGCAGCGATCACGGTGCCGTCGTCGGAGCCGGGTACGTCCACCTCGGAGGCTCCTGCGACCTTCGCCGTCGTGCCGAGCATCGCCTGCTCCCCCTTGCCGTCAGGGGTCCGGGCCGCGAACTCCACGACCACCCGGTAGGTGCCGCCCGCGGGCAGCGTCAGGTCGCCGGACCACTCCCCAGGCTCACCTTGGGTCGGGTGCAGGTGCCGGAAGACCTCCAGGTCGTCACGGACGACGTAGAGGTGGAGGTCCTTGGTCTGCTCCTCGATGTAGTCGGTGACCGGGTCGCCCTCCTTGGTGATCGTGAAGCTCACCTTCCCCGGTGTGCCCGCCTCGGCGGGCAGGCTGACGTCACCGATCGTGTAGCCGCCCGCGGTCGCGGAGGTGCCGTCGGCGCCCTTGATGGCGGTCACGACGGTCGCTGCGCTCGGGGTCGAGGTCGGGTCGGCCGCCTCCGGTTCGCCGCCGCAGGCGATCAAGGTGATCGCGAGGCCGAGGGTCAGGACGACAGCAGCAATTCCGACTCGCACGGAGCAAGGGTGTCATGACCGTGGTCAGAACCCGACACCAGGATTGAGAATCCCGAGCGGGTCCAGGGCCGCCTTGATCCGGTGCTGCAGGTCGATGGAGTCGGCGCCGATCTCGGGCTCGAGCCACTTCTGCTTGAGCCGGCCGACGCCGTGCTCGCCGGTCGTGGTGCCTCCGAGCTCGATGGCGAGGGCGAAGATCTCGTCGCCCGCGGCGGTCTCGGCCGGCGGCATCACCCCGGGGACATCGTCGGGCGACGGGTCCCAGCCGATGACCGGGTGGAGGTTGCCGTCGCCGGCATGGGCAAGCGTGTAGGTGCGTACGCCGTGCCGCTCGGCGATCTCGGAGATCCGGTCGACCGCCTCGGCGAGCCGGGACCGGGGCACGCAGATGTCCTCGATGAACCAGGAGCCCTCCGCCTCGATCGCGGGCAGGACCTGGCGACGCGTCTCGACCAGCCGGTCGGAGGACTCCTCGTCGACTCCCTGCTCGATCCAGGTGGCCTCCTTGCCGAGGATCGCCGCGATGGCCTCGATCTCCGTCGCCGCCGCCGGCCCGTCGGCCTGGGCGATCACCAGGGCGTCCCCGCGCTCGGCATAGGAGGTCCCGGCGAACCGGTCGACCGCCTCGAGGCAGCTGCGGTCGAGGAACTCCAACATCGACGGCAGCCGCCGAGCGGCGGCGATCTCGGCGCAGGCGCGGGCGGCCGCGGCCACCGAGGCGTACGCCGCCGACGCGGTCAGCGTGAGCACCGGCCGGGGCTTGAGGCGCAGGGTCGCGCCGACCACGATGCCGAGCGTGCCCTCGGAGCCGACGAAGAGCGCGGTGAGGTCAAGGCCAGCGACGCCCTTCATGGTGCGGCGGCCGGTGTGGATCAGGGTGCCGTCGGCGAGCACGATGTCGAGGCCGAGGACCGCCTCCCGGGTGACCCCGTACTTCACGCAGCGCAGCCCGCCGGCGTTGGTGGCGACGTTGCCGCCGATCGAGCAGATCGCCGCGGAGGCCGGGTCGGGTGCGTACCTCAGCCCCACCTCGGCCGCCGCCGCGTCCAGCCGTGCGTTGAGCACGCCGGGCTCGACGACCGCGATCTCGTCGACCGGGTCGAGCTCGAGGATCCGGTCCATCGCGGACAGGTCGACGACGAGGTGGCCGGTGCCGGCCACCGCTCCCCCGGCCAGCCCGGTGCCCGCACCTCGCGGGACGACCGGCACCCGGTGCGCCGAGGCGACCCGCATCGCCGCCTGGACGTCCGCGATGCTGTGAGCCCTCACCACCGCCAGCGGCAGGCCGGCGGCGACCGATCCGGACCGGTCGGTCGAGGCCGCCAGCAGCGAGATCTCGTCGGTCACCACCTCGGAGACGCCGGCGGCGAGATCATCGACCAGGGAAAGCTGTGACTCCGTCGTCATCCTGACATCCTCTCGCCTGGCCGACTCCTCTGGCGGCCGATTGCCAACCCCTTCAACGTTACCGATACGCTTTCCCTCGAGGGGAGTACCTCACCAAGCTCAT
Source organism: Nocardioides sp. YJ-D4 (assembly GCF_054031495.1). Lineage (NCBI taxonomy): Bacteria > Bacillati > Actinomycetota > Actinomycetes > Propionibacteriales > Nocardioidaceae > Nocardioides > Nocardioides sp. YJ-D4. Next base: position 5,100,618 of record NZ_CM132932.1, on the reverse strand, counting down.
TCCGGTCAGTACGTCGGTGCCGACACCGTCCCGGAATGACACCTCGATCTCGGGGTGAGGGAGACCTCAGACGTTCATCGACACGCCTGAGGAACCCGCATGCTCGATACCATCGCCACGCCCACTCTGTGGGCCGTGACCATCGCCGCCGTCGTGGTGCTGATCGCCCTTGACTTCGTCCTGACCCGCAAGCCCCACGACGTCTCCATGAAGGAGGCCATCGGCTGGTCGGCCTTCTACATCGCGCTCCCGCTCGCCTTCGGCGTCTGGGTCTGGAACGCCCACGGAAGCCAGACCGGCTTCGAGTACTACACCGGCTACATCGTCGAGAAGTCGCTCAGCGTCGACAACCTGTTCGTGTTCATGCTGCTGCTCGCCGCGTTCGCGGTGCCACGGCACCTGCAGCAGAAGGTGCTGCTCTTCGGCATCGTCGGGGCGCTCGTGCTGCGCGGCATCTTCATCGCGCTGGGCGCCGCGGCGCTCTCCCAGTGGGACATCGTCTTCCTGATCTTCGGCGTGATCCTGCTGATCACCGCCGCGAAGATCTTCACCGAGGCGCTCCGTGGTCATGACCAGAAGGTCGATCCCGAGGAGATGCTGGCCGTACGCATCGGCCGCAAGATCGGCCTCAAGCCGATGGCCATCGTGGTGCTCGCCATCTTCGCCACCGACATCGTCTTCGCGGTCGACTCGGTGCCGGCGGTCTACGGCATCACCGGCGACCCCTACCTGGTCTTCGCCACCAACGCGTTCGCCCTGCTCGGCCTGCGGGCCCTCTACTTCGTGCTCGAGGGTGCCCTGTCCAAGCTGGTCCACCTCTCCTACGGTCTGGCCGCGATCCTCGCCTTCATCGGCGTCAAGCTCGGCCTGCACTGGGCCCACGGCATCTGGGACAGCGTCCCCGTCGTCCCGACCTGGCTCTCGCTGGTGATCATCGTCGGCATCCTCGCCGTCACCGTCACCACCAGCCTGATCGCCTCCGCGCGCTCCACCTCTCCGGAGGAGGAGAAGAAGGAGCACGCGGAGGTCTGATCAGCGTTGCCCGAAGTCGGCCCAACCAGGGTCAGTCCAGCGCGAGTCCCTCCGCCGGGCTGACCTTGGTGGCCCGCTTGGACGGCGCGACGCAGGAGACCAGGCCGGCCAGGCCTGCGGCCACGACGACCGCCACCAGCTGCAGCACCGGCAGCTCGAAGGTGGCGTCGGGGAGCATGTCGCCGACCAGGATCTCGCTGCCGCCCCAGGCGAAGAAGACGCCCAGCGCGGTGCCGACGAGAGCCGCCACGGCCGAGAGCAGCACCGCCTCGGCGGCCAGAGTCCGCCGCAGCTGGCGCCGGGTCAGGCCCAGCGCCCGCAGCAGCGCGTGCTCACGTCCGCGCTCGAGCACCGAGAGGCCCAGGGTGTTGGCGATACCGGCCAGCGCGATCAGCACCGAGACCGCCAGCAGCCCGATCACCGCCCAGGTGAACACGTCCAGCTGGAGCTCGACCCAGGCGCGCTGGCTCTTGCCGTTGGTGAGCTCGGCGTCCGGAGCGATCGCCCCCAGCGCACCGGCCAGGTCCTCCGGGTCGGCACCGGCGTCGGCACGGACCCAGACGGCGTACGTCTGCGGGTCATCGACCAGGGTTCGCAGCGTGGCCGCGGAGATCTGCGGGGCACCGTCGATCTCGCGTACGTCCAGGGTCACCGTCGCGGTCCGGTCGCCGACGGCCAGCGTGACCTTCTCCCCCGAAGCCTCGAACTCGTCCTTCACGAAGGCCGAGGCGGCCACCGGCGAGATCACCATGGTGCCGGGCCTCACGGTGAGGTCCCTGAGCGGGACGTCACCCGCCGGGGGAGCCACGACCGGCAGCGACACCGGCTTGCCTTCGGCCTTCACCGATGCCATGGCTCCCGGTACGGCGACCGCGTCCGCGACCCCCGGGACCGACTTCGCATCGCCGAGGACCGAGTCCTCCAGAGGCTTCGACTCGGACTGGAGCGCGATGTCGATCGGGTGCTGCTTCGCCATCTCGTCCAGGGTGGCGCCGCGGATGGTCGCCATCCCGGTCAGCACGCCGGTGGTGAGGGTGACGCCGACGAGCAGCGACGCCGCGGTGGCGGCGGTGCGCTTCGGGTTGCGTCCGGCATTGGCCGCGGCGAGCTTCGCCGGGGAACCGGCGACCAGCGCCAGCGCGGACCCGGCCAGCCGCACCAGGCCCGGCACGAGCGCGGGCCCGAGGAGCATCACGCCGATGAAGGTGACCCCACAGCCGACCAGCACGATCAGCATCCCGGTCTGCGAGTCGTCCCAGCCCACCGCCACGAAGATCGTCGCGATTCCGGCGAGCGCCACGACCAGACCGAGGCCGAGCCTGAACAGCCCGGCGCCGCGTACGTCGAAGCCCTCCTGCGGCCGCAGCGCGGCCAGCGGGCTCAGCCGCATCAGCCGGCGCGTCGGCAGCCACGAGGCGACGAGCGTGGTGAGCACGCCGAGGACGAAGGCGCCCACGAGCCACGGCCATTCGAAGGAGACGTCACCCAGCGGCGCGGTCTCGGCGAGCTGGCGTACCAGCGCGACGATCCCCCAGCCGAGCACGACACCGACCACCAGGCCGAGCAACGAGGCGAGGAGCCCGAGTGCGAGCGCCTCGCGGCGTACCGATCGCAGGACCTGACGCTTCGTCGCGCCCATCGCCCGCAGCAGCGCGAAGTCGCGCATCCGCTGGGCGAACAGGATCGAGAAGGTGTTGGTGATGACCAGCACGGAGACGAACAGCGCGATGAAGGCGAAGATCAGGATCATGTACGCCACGATGTTGACCTCCTTGTTGAGCTGGGTCTGCAGCTCGACGAGGTAGTCGTCGGTGTTCAGCCACTTGTCAGCATCGGCACCGGTGCCCGCGGTCATGACGGCCTGGACGTACTGGTTCTCCCAGCCCTCCATCTCGGGCCAAGTGACGTAGATCGGCGAGGACCACATCGACGGGGCATCGACCAGACCGACGACGGTCGTCTCGATCGCGGTCTTCCCGCTGCCGACCTTCAGCGTGTCGCCGATGGCGACCTTGTTGGTCTTGGCGGCGTTGGCGTCGACCACGGCCTCGCCGGGGCGGGTCGGGAACCGGCCCTCCTCGAGGTCCTGCCACTGCCAGCGCTTCTCGGTGGAGACCGCGCCGACCATGATGTCCTGGCCGAGCATGGTCTCGTCGGTGCGGACCGGCTGCGTGGAGGCGGCCAGCGCCCAGCCGCCCTTCTCGACGTACTTCTGGGTGATCTCCTCGGACGGGAGGTCGACCGCTCCGACCGCGTTGCGGAACGGCGCGTCGATGCCCGCGAACAGGCCCGACTTCGTCGCCGAGGTGAGGGCGTTGGTCACCACGATCAGCGCTACCGCGGCGACGACCGCCACGACTGCCGCGGCGTACCGGCGTGCGTATGTCCGCAGGGATGCGAACAGCACCGTCCGCATCAGCGCGTCACCCCTTCGATGTGGCCGTCCTTCACGGTGACGATCTCGTCGGCGTACGCCGCGGCGGAGGCCTCGTGGGTCACCATGACCACGGTCTGACCCAGCTCGCGGACGCTGCGGCGCAGATGGTCGAGCACCTCGGCCGAGGTCTCCGAGTCGAGGTTTCCGGTGGGCTCGTCGGCGAAGAGGATCGCGGGCTGGGTGACCAGCGCACGGGCGATGGCCACGCGCTGCTGCTGGCCGCCGGAGAGCTCGGAGGGCTTGTGGCCCAGGCGCTGGCCGATGCCGAGGGTGTCGGCGATCATCTGCGCCCGGGCGCGGGTCTCGTCGGTCACCCGCTTGCCGGCCAGCTCCAGCGGCAGCTGGATGTTCTGCCCGGCGGTGAGCATCGGCAGCAGGTTGAACGCCTGGAAGACGAAGCCGATGTTCTCCCGCCGGAAGATGGTCAGCTGGTCGTCGTTGAGGTTCTGCAGGGTCTGGCCCGCTACCGTCACCTCACCACCGGTGGGGCGGTCGAGGCCGGCCAGGCAGTGCATCAGCGTCGACTTGCCCGAGCCGCTCGGGCCCATGATCGCGGTGAAGGCGCCGCTGCGGATCTCCAGGTCGACCCCGCGCAGGGCGTGCACCTCGGTCGCACCCTTGCCGTAGGTCTTGGTCAGGCCCACCGCTCGGGCGGCGGCCGTCATCGTGGGAACAGAGGTCTGTGTCATGCCACCGAGCCTCTCGTCGCGACGCGTCAGCCCGCATCGGGCTGGAGGCTGATCCCGGCGTACGACCGGGGGTGGATCGGCAAGGGTCGGCTCAGGGTCATCCCCGGGTGAGCGTCACTCCATCGGCCAGCCGGTAGGGGTTGGTCGCGACCAGGGCACCGATCGAGCGGCGCAGCCGGGAGACCTCGGCGCGGACGGTGACTATGTGCTCGGCGTCGCCGAAGACGGCCTCGCTGAGCCCCCGGGCGGTGAGCCCGGCGGGGCCGGCCCGGTCGACGAGGGTGAGGATCTCGACATGGCGCCGGGTCAGGGTGGTGCGCCACCGACCCGACTCCGAGACGACCTCGAGGGTCCCGTCGGGGTCGAGCCGGGCCGTCAGGGTGCCGGAGGAGCCGGAGGAGGTCGGCCGGACCAGCCAGCCGCGCTCACCGACCCGCTCGGGCAGGCACAGCCCCAGCCCCGGGACGGTCAGCATCTTGTCCTGCCGGGGCGCCGCGATCCGGTCGCGAGCGGCCATCCCCGCGTGGTGGGCGACCCAGCCGTCGTCGTCGACGACCAGCAGCGGACCCTCGACGCCGGAGACGACGTGGTCCGTCTCGCGGCGCAGCCGCTCGAGCCACTCCTGGTGGCGGCGCCACAGGCTCATCTCGGCCAGGCGCACCGCGCTCTCGACCAGGGCGCCGATCGCCGGGTGCAGGGTCAGCGCGGGGCCGCTGACGTCGACGACACCGAGCAGGGCTCCGGTGCGGGGATCGTGGATCGGGGCCGCCGTGCAGTACCAGGGATGCTGGGCCTGCTCGAAGTGCTCCGCGGAGAAGAGCTCGACCGGTGCCGCCTCGGCCAGCGCGGTGCCGATCGCGTTGGTGCCGACCGCGCGCTCGGTCCACAGCGCGCCCTCGACGAAACCGAGCTGGTCGGCGATCTTGAGGACCCGGGCCGAGCCCGCCCGCCACAGCACCACGCCCTCGGCGTCGGTGACCACCATCAGGTACGTCGCCGCATCCGCGGCCGAGGTCAGCACCGCCTTCAGGTCGTCGATCACCATCGCCAGCGGCGAGCGCGCTCTCCTCGCTGCGCACTCGGCTGCCGAGGGCGTACGCCTGCCGTTGCTGCTCCCGGGCTCCAGGCCCATGCTCATCACGCGGCGCCAGGAGCGCTCGACCAGGATCCGGGGTGTGCTCGGCGGACGGGTGCCGGACAGGACGGCGTCGTGGACACGTACGAGATCACGGGCGAGGCGCGGCAGGTCTGCTCCCGCCGGGACTGCTCCGGTCACTGTCATCTGGCGTCCACCTCCGACTCCGAGGGTAGGTGTTCGCTGTGACCGGCGCCACATGCAATCGGCTGCAACCCTTTCTCCTCCGCCCGCGCGGCGGTGTGCTGGGGACATGACCCAGACACTCGAACCCACTCCCGCGGCCGTCCAGAGCGGCCCGGCGCAGACCTGGCTCGCCGACTTCGAGGCCGCCCTGAAGGAGCGCGACATCCCCCGGGCCGCCGGCCTCTTCGCCACGAAGAGCTTCTGGCGCGACCTGGTCGCCTTCTCCTGGAACATCACCACCGTCGAGGATCCCGCCGGGGTCGCCGACCTGCTCTCGGCCACGCTGGAGCGCGTCGACCCCTCCGGCTTCGCGCTCGAGGAGCCGGAGGCGACCGCGGACGGGGTGACCACCGCGTGGTTCACCTTCGAGACCGCGATCGGTCGCGGCCGCGGGCTGCTGCGGCTCAAGGTCGAGGACGACCGCGCGAAGGCGTGGACGTTCCTGACCACGCTCTACGAGCTCAAGGGACACGAGGAACCCCGCGGCGTACGTCGCCCGAGGGGTGCCGAGCACGGCGTCAACCGTGACCGGGTGACCTGGGCGGAGAAGCGGCAGGCCGAGGCGGAGACGCTGGGCCTGACCGAGCAGCCGTACGCGGTGGTCATCGGTGGCGGGCAGGGCGGCATCGCGCTCGGCGCGCGGCTGCGACAGCTCGGGGTGCCCTCCCTCGTCATCGACCGCTACGAGCGGCCCGGTGACCAGTGGCGCGGCCGCTACAAGTCGCTGTGCCTGCACGACCCGGTCTGGTACGACCACCTGCCCTACCTGAAGTTCCCCGACAACTGGCCCGTCTTCGCACCCAAGGACAAGATCGGCGACTGGCTGGAGTCCTACGTCAAGGTGATGGAGGTGCCCTACTGGTCCTCGACCACGGCGACCAGCGCCTCCTACTCGGGGGAGGCCGGCGAGTGGACGGTCACCGTCTCGCGCGGCGGGGAGGAGATCACGCTGCACCCGAAGCAGCTCATCCTGGCCACCGGGATGTCCGGGAAGCCGAACATCCCCGACCTGCCGGGGATGGACATCTTCGAGGGCGAGCAGCACCACTCCTCCAAGCACCCGGGACCGGATGCGTACGAGGGCAAGCGGTGTGTCGTGATCGGGTCGAACAACTCCGCCTTCGACATCTGCGGGGCGCTGTTCGAGCACGGTGCCGACGTGACCATGGTGCAGCGTTCCTCGACCCACATCGTGAAGAGCGACACGCTGATGGACATCGGGCTCGGGGACCTCTACTCCGAGCGTGCGGTCGCCTCCGGGATGACCACGGAGAAGGCCGACCTGGTCTTCGCCTCGCTCCCCTACCGGATCATGCACGAGTTCCAGATCCCTCTCTATGAGCAGATGGCCGAGCGCGACGCCGACTTCTATCAGCGTCTGGAGAAGGCAGGTTTCCGGCACGACTGGGGCGACGACGGCTCCGGGCTGTTCATGAAGTACCTGCGCCGCGGCTCGGGCTACTACATCGACGTGGGCTCGGCCGAGCTGGTCGCCGACGGGTCGGTCAAGCTCGCTCAGGGGCAGGTCTCCCATCTGACCTCGTCGGCCGTCGTGCTCGAGGACGGGACGTCGCTGCCGGCGGACCTGGTCGTGTACGCCACCGGCTACGGCTCCATGAACGGCTGGGCCGCCGACCTGATCAGCCAGGAGGTCGCCGACCGCGTCGGCAAGTGCTGGGGTCTCGGCTCCGACACCACCAAGGACCCCGGGCCGTGGGAGGGCGAGCAGCGCAACATGTGGAAGCCGACCCAGCAGGAGGCGCTGTGGTTCCACGGCGGCAACCTGCACCAGTCGCGCCACTACTCGCTCTATCTCGCGCTGCAGCTCAAGGCCCGGTTCGAGGGGATCGAGACGACGGTCTACAACCTGGCGCCGGTGCATCACCTCGCCTAGGGACTCTCCGGAGTCAGCGGCCGACCAGACCGGTCTCGTAGGCCAGCACCACGAGCTGGACGCGGTCACGAGAGCCGGTCTTGGCCAGCAGCCGGCCGACGTGGGTCTTCACGGTGGCCTCGGCGACCACGAAGGTCTCGGCGATCTCGGTGTTGGACAGGCCGCGGCCGACCAGCGTGAGCACCTCGCGCTCACGCTCGGTCAGCGCCTCCAGCCGCCCCTCGATCGCCGGCCCGGCGGTCGCGGGTGCGGAGGCGGCGAAGTGCTCCAGCAGGCGCCGAGTGGTGCTCGGCGCGACGACCGAGTCGCCAGCGTGCACGGTGCGGATCGCGGTCAGCAGGTCCTCGGGGCGGGCGTCCTTGAGCAGGAAGGCAGCGGCGCCCGCCCGGATGGCGGCGAAGGCGTACTCGTCGAGGTCGAAGGTGGTCAGCACGATCACCCGCGGTGCACCCTGGCGGCCGGCGACCAGACCGGTCGCCTCGACGCCGTCCATGCGGGGCATGCGTACGTCCATCAGGACCACGTCGGCCTCGATCCGGCCCAGCGCGGCGACGGCCTCCTGGCCGTCGCCCGCCTCGCCGACGACGCTCAGGTCGGGCTGGGAGTCGATGAGCATCCGGAAGCCGGCACGGACGAGCTCCTGGTCGTCCACGAGAAAGACACGGATCGTCATAGCGGGAGTCTTGCGTAGACCCGGAAGCCACCGCCGGATGCGGGGCCGGTCTCGAGTGTCCCGTCGTGGGCGGAGATGCGCTCGCGCATCCCGACGAGGCCGAGGCCGCCCGGCTGCGCCGTGGCGTCCGCGGCTGCACCTCGGCCGTTGTCGCTGACCTCGATCGCGAGACTGCCGTCCTCGGCGGTCACGGTGACTCTGGCCGCGGCGCCCGGACCGGCGTGCTTGCGTACGTTGCTGAGCGACTCCTGCACCACTCGGTAGGCGGTCAGCGCGACACCCTCGGGCACGGCGAGACCGGGCTCGGGAAGGTTCGCGGCGAGCTCCATGCCACCTGCCCGGGTCTCCTCGACGAGGGTCGCGATGTCGCCCAGCCGTGGCTGCGGACGGGTCAGCGTGTCCCCGTCGCGCAGCAGACCGAGGAGCTGCCGCATCTCGGTCAGCGCCTCCCGGGCGGTCTGCGCGACGGTCTCCAGGGCCTTCGGGGCGAGGGCCGGGTCCTGCTCGGCGGCATAGCGCGCGCCGTCGGCCTGGACCACGATCACGCTCAGCCCGTGGGCGACCACGTCGTGCATCTCGCGCGCGATCCGCGCCCGCTCCTGGGTCGCTCCGAGCTCGGCACGCTGCTCGGCCTCGCGGCGCAGCTGCTCGTTGCGCTGGATCAGCGAATCGACGTACGCCGTTCTTGTGCGCGCCAGCGCTCCCAGTGCCCAGGCGGCCACGGGGAAGGTGGCGAGCGACAGCACGACCGGGACGTAGGTGCTCCAGTTGATCTCGTCCTGGGCCGGGCCGTTGGAGGCGGCATCGACGGCGCCCAGCCAGTCGTAGGCGCCGAGGACGGACCCGAAGAGACCCACCGCGAGCGCGGCCAGGCCCCAGCGCGGCCGGGCGTAACGCGCCACCGAGTAGACCGCGATCGGGAAGGAGACCTGGGAGACGAGCGGATAGTCGAGAAGGAGCACCTGCAGCCCGCAGGCTCCGGCGACGATGGCGTAGACGATCACCGGGTGCCGGCGGCGCCACAGCAGCGGCACCAGCTGGATCACCACGAGCACCAGGTCGGCGACGTGGTTGACGCTGGACACGTCCTGGGCCGCGCCGCCGCTGAGCAGCGCCTGGATCGCGTAGAACGGGATGATCAGGAACAGGGTGCCCGCGAGCAGTACGTCGAACCACCATCGCCCACGCGGGCCGAGCCGCCAGGGCCGTACCAACTCCTCCACGCCCCCACCGTAGAGGAGCCGAGGCGGCCACGACGTCAGCCCGGGGACGGATGTGCTCCTCAGACCCGCGGCGGACTAGAATCCAGAGGCTGGCGATGGCCAAGTAAATGGTTTGGTCGCCGCTTGATGGTGCTTGGGAGGGCTCGTGGAGGCAGTGCGCTACGTCGCGATCGGTGACTCGTTCACGGAGGGAGTCGGCGACGAGACTCCTGACGGTCATGTACGCGGCTGGGCCGATCTGGTCGCCCAGGGCTGGGCCGCTTCGGGCGTGCGGGTGGAGTATGCCAACCTCGCGATCCGCGGGCGCCTGATCCGCCCGATCGTCGAGGAGCAGCTCCCCGCCGCGCTCGCGCTCAAGCCGACCCACCTCTCCTTCAACGGCGGCGGGAACGACATGCTCCGCCCGAAGGCCGACGCGAACGCGATCGCCGACTTCCTCCATCCCGTACTCGAGGCCTGCGACGCCCACGGGATCAAGCTGATCCTGCTCTCCGGCGCCAACCCCTCGGCCCGGCTCCCGCTCGGCAAGGTCTTCCAGCGTCGCGGCGACGAGCTCGTCGGCCTGGTCGAGCAGCGGATCGCCCATCGTGACGACGTCGTACGGGCCTACAACTGGCCGGACACCACCCTCACCGACGGCCGCTTCTGGTCCGAGGACCGCCTCCACATGAACGCCCGCGGCCACCACCGCGTCGCCGCCCGCGTCCTCGACGCGCTCGGCGTCGAGGTCCCCGAGGGCTGGTGGGACCTCGACTTCGAGGGCGCTGCGGGCAAGAAGGGCCTGGCCTACTACCGCGAGTTCGTCGGCCCGTGGATCCACCGCCGCCTCACCGGCCGCTCCTCCGGCGACGGGCGCACGGCCAAGTTCCCCACCTGGACCCCGATCGCCAACTGAGCCGAGGCGTCAGGTACGTCGGTCGAAGCGTCACGTACGTCGGCCGAGTGGGCATGCTGTGCCAGCTCGGCCAGCGCGAGTGACGCCTCGGCCGACGGGAGCGACGCCTCGCTGGGACCGAATGGTCAGAGTCGTCGTACGCGGAGCACGCAGGTGACCATCGGCAGGGTGAACTCGCCGGCCAACGTCTCCGGCCTGGTGGCGAGGTAGCGCCGGATCCGGGCGAGGGTGGCCTCTCGTTCCTCGTCCGGCATGACCAGCATCCCGGCGCGGGTGCCGAGCGTGGCGACGAGCGAGTCGGCGGTGCGGTGCTGCCCGTGCTGGAAACCGGCCTGTTCCGGGGAGCCGAAGCGGACCGGCGCGTCCGTCGTCGGCAGGTGCAGGGCCGCTGTCTCCGTACGCCAGCTCGCCGGGGTGTCGCGTGGTCCGATCGCCGCGGGGCCGCTGACCCTCGCCAGCCCGGCGACCCAGTCGACGCTGTCGTCGACGGTGTTCCACAGACCGGCGAGCACCCCGCCCGGCGCGAGCACCCTGGCGATCTCGGGGCCGGCGACGGCCATGTCGAACCAGTGCATCGCGTTGCCGGCGAGGACCGCGTCGACGGAGCCGTCCGGGAGCGGGATCGACTCGGCGCTGCCCGACAGCGCCGCGACCTCGGGCAGGCTCCTTCGCAGCTCCGCCAGCATCGCCTGGTCGGGTTCGACGGCCGTGACGTCCGTACCGATCGCCGCCAGGGTGGCGGTGAGCTTCCCGGTGCCGGCGCCGAGGTCGAGCACCCGCAGCCCCGGCGCCGGTTCGAGCGCCCACCGGATCGCGTCGTGCGCGTAGTCGGGACGATGGGCGGCGTACGCGTTCGCTGCCGCGCCGAAGGATGCGGCGTACCGGTGCCGGAGGTCCGAGTCCACGCAGGCAACACTCCGGTACGTCGCCACAACTGACAACTCGATTGCCATAACTGACGTCTCGGCCGACGTAAGTGACGTCTCGGCCGCCGTAGGCGCCGTCTCGGCTCAGGACCAGTGGCGGCGGATGACGGCGGTGATGTCGAAGGGGTCGGCGCCGCGCTGGGCGGCGAGAACGCCGGTGCCTTCGGGTGAGCCGGTGTAGAGCAGGCCGGAGCCGCCTACCCAGTGTTCCCAGACGGCGAGGAACGACTTCGCGTCGGCGGCTCGACGGCCGAGGGCGGTGGGGACCGCGTGCCAGGCCTCGGCGTTCGCGGCGAGCCTGCCCGAGACGCCCAGCCGCAGCCTCTCGAGGGCATTCAGGTCGCCGGTGATCGGGCGCGAGACCAGGTAGCGGGGCGCGGCGATCGGTGCCAGCGCCTCCTCGAGCGAGGCGGCGAAGAGTGCCGACTCGCCCTCGGGCACCCCGGCGAGGTGGAGGCGATAGCTGCCGTCGCTGTCCACGGCGATCTCGAGGCTGTCGGCGCCGGCCGAGGTATGTCCGGTCGTCTTCAGCGCGTCGGCGACCGCCGCACCGACCGCGCCGACACTCGGGCGCCGGCGCAGCTGGGAGGCGATCCGGGTGCCGTCCCGATAGACGTTCATGGCCCACAGCGCCCAGAGCCCACCGACCGCGCCGCCGACGGCCGCTGCGGCCCCGCCTGTGGCACCGAAGGCGAGCGCGAGGACCAGCCCTAAGCTCAGCAGAACCGCGGTGGCGAGGACGACCGGCGCCGGCAACCGCCACTCCGGTACCCGGCCCTCCAGCAGCCGGAATCCCGGTGGCCGTGGCGTGAGCACGACACCCGACGGCGCACGCAGCGCACCCGCCCGGCGGAGCCGGATCCTGACGGTGCGGCCGGCGACGTCGGCGTACGGCTCCCCGATCCGCCACCGCTCCCGGATCGCCGTGCGGTCCTCCGAACGGGCGACCATGCGGGCGTTGACCGTGTCGAAGTCGGACTCCGGCGGGGCGGCGTACGGGGAGAACGACTCGTCGATGTGGCCGACGCCGTCGACGACCGAGCCGTCCTCGTCGGCGCCGAAGAAGCCGGTGTGCTTGCGGACCAGGCGCTTCCAGTCGTTGTCGCCGCGCGGGTGCTCCTCCTCGACGCAGACGACCGTCCAGTTGACCGCGACCTTGTCGGGCCGCGCCGGATCCGTACGCAGCGACCGCCCGCGCAGCTGCACGACCGCGGTCGTGGTCGTCGCCGCGGTGAGGTCGACGATCCCGGTGACCGACCGGGCGTCCCAGCCCTCCCCGAGCAGGCCGCGCGTGCCGACCAGCACCCGGCAGCCGCCGGCCTCGAAGAACCGGGTCACGTGCCCGACCCACTGCCGGCTCCCCCAGCGTCCCACGAGCGTGGCGTACGCCTCCCCCGGCTCGACCTCCAGAGCCTCCGCCAGCGCGGGGTCGGTCTCGGCGATGTGCTCGACCAGCGCGGCGAGGGTCGCCGCGGGTCCGGCGACGGTGGCGCCGGTGACCAGCAGGACGTCGTCGTGGGACCCGCACAGCGTCGCGAGCACCGCCCGAGCGGAGCCGGACTGCTCGGCGATCACCCCGCGCAGGTCGATCGGCAGCGTGGCCGAGGCCCGCTCGTGGTCGGTGACGACCAGCAGCCGCAGCGAGTCACCGTGGGCCAGACGCTCGTGGTCCACGATGGCCGCGGTCGCCGTCGTCTTCGCCTCCGAGCGCGCCAGCACCCGGTCGACGGGCGAGCGCCCGGCCCGGATGCCACGCCGGGTCAGCGAGTAGCCGACCGCCGGCAGCGCCTGCTTGATCGCGGCCAGCGCCGCTTGGTCGGCCTCCGCCTCGGAGGCGGCCAGATGTCCGCGTACCCAGTCACCGATCAGCGCCACCCAGTCCTCGGCCGAGGGATCCCGACGGTGCGCCTCGGTCAGGGTCGCCCCGTCGGGCAGGGCGAGCAGCCCGCGATGGTGGGCCCGCAGAGCCGCCGTGGCCACGTCGGGCATCGCCTTCGTGAGCTCGGCCCAGGACGGAGCCCCCGCCGACCGGGACACGAAGCGCCGGTCCAGCCAGGTCAGGAACGGCACGCTGCCCAGATCGGCCGAGGTCAGCGCGGTGAGCAGCTCCTCGAACCGCTCCGCGCTTGCCCGCAGCCATTCCCGCTCGCTTGTCGTCGGCGCGGTCAGCCAGACCAGGTCCGCGAACGGCGCCAGGTCGCCCTCGCGCACCACGGCCGGGATCGAGGTCGAGAAGACGATCTCGCCGAACAGCAGCCCGACCAGCGCGGACTCCTCCTTGGTCAGCGCCTCGGGTGGAGTCGCGGTCAACCCCAGCACCCGCGCGTCCGGCAGCAGCAGGAGGATCTCGCCGAGCAGCTCGCCCCAGACCTCGAGCAGGTGGTGGCACTCGTCCAGCACGAGCAGCAGCGGCCCGGCCGTACGCAGCGCCGAGACCAGCGCCCGGCCGTTGTCGTGCAGCCTGGCCAGATGGCTCTCCCCGGTCTCCGCCTCGTCGTCGGGATCGCCGAAGACCGCGACCGACTGGTAGGTCAGCGAGGTCAGCGGCGCGTCCAGATCCCGCGACGAGGACGCCGAGAGTCCCAGCGCGGCCGCCTGGCGCAGCCACTGCCCCTGGATGGCCGTGTTGGGGCTGAGTACGACGACCTTCGCCCCGTCCGCGATCGCCTCGCGTGCCGTCTCCAGCCCAACCAGCGTCTTCCCGGCGCCGGGCGGCAGCACCACCCACGCCCGCGACCGCCCCGCACCCCAGGCCGCGCTCAGTGCGGAGAGCGCACGCTGCTGATGGACACGGAGCTTCATTCAGCGAAGCCTAGCCAGCGCCGAGGCGTCACCCGCGTCGGCCGAGGCGTCAGGTACGTCGGGCGAGTGGGCACCCCCGTGCCCACTCGGCCGACCCGAGTGACGTTTCGGCCGACGCAGGTGACGCCTCGGCAGGGTTGCTAGGCGGCGGTCGCGAAGGCCGCCTCGGACTCCGGGTTGCGGGCTACGGAGCGGCGGGCGAGGGCGAACGCGACGGCACCGAGGACCGAGGTGACGACCATGGTGATCGCCAGCGGAACCGCGGTGTGCTCACCGGCGACGGCGCCGAGCGGTGAGGCGAGGCCGCCGCCGAGGAACATGATCCCGCCCATCAGCGCCGAGCCGGCGCCGACCGAGGGACGGGCCTGCTCGATGGCCAGGGCGCCGGTGTTGCCCATGATCAGGCCGACGCAGGTGGTGACGACCAGGATCGGCAGCAGGATGAGCGCCTTCGGCACCGGCAGCAGCGCGACGACGAGCACGAACAGTGCGCCGATGGCGAGCACCGGCTGCGCCGACCGGATGATCTGCGCCGGGTGCACCTGCCGCTTGGCCAGCCGTGCCGAGAAGAGCCCGGCGACCGTCAGGAAGGCGGCGTTGACCGCGAACCCGATGCCGTAGACCGCCGCCGACGTGCCGATCACCGACTGGTAGAGGAACGAGGAGGAGGAGACGTACGTCATCAGGGTGGCGAACGTGAGCGACTGCGTCAGCGTGTAGCCGAGGAAGGCGGGCTTGGCGAGGAGACGGCCGAGGTCGGCGTACTCGACCCGGCGGCTGCGCCGCTCGACGGGGAGCGACTCGCGGATCACCAGCATCACGACGACGACCTGCGCGACGGCGATCGCGGCCACGATGCCGAGCACCCCGCGCCACGGCACGAACCCGGCGAGGGCGCCGCCGATCACCGGGGCCAGGATCGGCGCGATCCCGCTGATCGACATCATGATCGACATCGCCCGGGCGGCGGCGAAGCCGTGGAGTACGTCGGCCACGATCGCCCGCGCCATCACGATCCCCGCCGCGGCGGCGAGCGCCTGGATGAAGCGGGCCGTGATCAGCAGCTCGACGGTGGGTGCCAGAGCGGCCAGCACACCGGCCGCGGCGGCCACGACCGAGCCGATCAGGAGCGGCTTGAGCCGTCCGAAGCGGTCGGAGATCGGCCCCCAGGCGATCTGTCCGAGCGCGAGCCCGATCAGGAAGGCGGTGAGGGTGAGCTGGACGTTGCTCGCCGCGGCCCCCAGATCGCTGCCGATCTGCGGGAAGGACGGTAGGTAGAAGTCGATCGCCAACGGCGCGGATGCCGAGAGCAGGGCGAGCGCGAGCAAGAGCCGCGGCGGGACTGACGTCACCGAGTGAACCTCCGGAGAGTTTGGTTGAAGAAGACAACCAACCGAACGCCGAAGTCCCGCCGGGCATTCCTCACCAGAGCGTGACGGACCTCTCGAAGATCCCGGTCAGGTCCTCCGCCGACGGCTGCTTCGGCGCGGTGGCGAGCAGCCGCTGCTGCTTGAGCGCCCCTTCGACCAGGTCGGGGATGTCGCCGGCGACGTAGCCGACCTCGCCGATCCCGGCCGGGATGCCGATGTCCCGCATCAGGTCGCTCAGCACCCGGGGCAGCAGGTCGCGCGGCTCCTCCTGAGACTCGTCGAAGCCGGGAGCCAGCAGCCGGGCCGCACGCAGGTGCCGCTCAGGAGCGGCGTCGAAGGTGTAGCGGAAGGCCTCCGGAGCGGTCAGCGAGACGGCCATCCCGTGCGGCACCAGCGCCTCGTCGCCGGGGTAGTCCTTGGGGTGGAAGTCGCGCACCCGCCCGGCGATCGGGTAGGCGCAGGCGTGCGGGATGTGCACGCCTGCGTTGCCGAAGCCCAGACCCGCGAAGGTCGCCGCGAACGCCATGTCACCGCGTGCGAGCGTGTCGTCGCCGTGCGCGACCGCCTGCCGGAACGAGCCCGCCAGCAGCGACAGCCCCTTCTCCGACCACATGTCGGAGATCGGGTTGGCGCCGCAGTAGGGGACGCGCTGATCAGGCGACTTGCGATCGTAGGAGGTGTAGGGGCGGGCCGTGTAGCTCTCCAGCGCGTGGCACAGGATGTCCATCCCGGAGGCGGCGGTCACCCCGGCGGGCTGGGTCATCATCAGGTCGGGGTCGACGACGGCCAGCGTGGGGCGCAGGCGCGCGTGCGAGATCCCGGTCTTCACCTTGAGCGACAGCACGTCGAGCACGCACACGGTCGTCGACTCCGCACCGGTGCCGGTGGTGGTCGGCACCGCGACCAGGGGCAGCAGCGGGTTGGCCGGCGCGAGCCCGCGTCCCACCGGCGCATTGAGGTAGTCCATCAGGTCGCCGTCGTTGGTGGTCAGCAGGTTGACCGCCTTCGCGGTGTCGATGCTCGACCCGCCCCCGACCGCCACGATCGCGTCGAACGGCCCGTGCTCGCGGGCGAACTCGACCGCCTCGCGCATGCTCTCGTCGGTCGGCTCGACATGGACGCCGTCGAAGACGACGGCAGTGACGTCGTACGCCTTCATCTGCTCGGCCGCGCGCTGCGGCAGCCCGGTCGCGGAGATGCCGGGATCGGTCACCACGAGGGCGCGGCGGGCGCCCAGCGACGCGAGGTCGTAGCCGATCTCGGCCGAGGCGCCGGTGCCGAACTTGAGCTGCGGGGAGCCATAGGTGAACACGGTCTCAGGTGTGGCGTGCGTCATGAGGCGCACGATATCGACCGGCTCCCACCCGCATCACCGGTCGGAGTGCCCAAACGTCTCGTGAGACACCCGTGGTCTTAAGTCATGTATTTCACTAGACTTTATTCAGATCAAGCCGACGCCGTCAGAGGAGACCACCCATGACCATCACCGAAGCATCCCCCGTCAACGAGCTCACCGTCCACAAGGTCGGCGGCCGGATCGGCGCCCGCATCGACGGCGTCACCCTCTCCGGCGACCTCCCCGCCGAGACGATCGCCGAGATCCGGTCCGCCATCCTGGCGAACAAGGTCGTCTTCTTCCGCGGCCAGGACCATCTCGACGACCGCGCGCAGATCGCGTTCGGCGAGCGTCTGGGTCCGCTGACGACCGCCCACCCGACCGTGAACACCGGCAGCGCCCGCGTCCTGACCCTCAAGGCCAACCGCGGCATGGCCGCCAACTCCTGGCACACCGACGTCACCTTCGTCGACCGGCCGCCGGCGTTCTCGATCCTGCGCGGTGCGGAGATCCCCGAGTACGGCGGCAACACCGTCTGGGCCAACACCGTCACCGCCTACGAGCGGCTCCACCCCCAGCTCAAGGCGCTCGTCGACAACCTGTGGGCGGTCCACTCCAACGACTACGACTACGTACGCCCCGACCAGGCCGAATCCACCGACGACGTGGCCGCGCGCAAGCGCGAGGAGTTCGTCTCCACGATCTACCGGACCGAGCACCCTGCGGTCCGGATCCACCCCGAGACCGGCGAGCGCGCGCTCGTCCTGGGCCACTTCGTCAAGCACTTCACCGGCCTGAACCAGAAGGAGAGCGCGATCCTCTTCAACCTCCTCCAGGACCGGGTCACCGCCCTGGAGAACACCGTCCGGTGGCACTGGCAGCAGGGCGACGTCGCGATCTGGGACAACCGCGCCACCCAGCACTACGCCGTCGCCGACTTCGACGAGCTGCCACGCGAGGTGCGGCGCATCACCGTCCAGGGTGACGTACCCGTCTCCATCGAGGGCGAGCACAGCCGGGTGATCGAGGGCTCCGCCGAGGTCTACAACCGCCTCGACGAGCTGATCTCCTGACCGACGTACGTCCGGGAGGTCAGGCGAGCGTGAAGCCGACCTTCCGGGCGACGACGTCGGCCGTCTCCAGGCGTACCTCGACCTCCTCGCCGAGCGGGAGCGCCGTCGTGCCGGTGACCCTGGCCTCGATGGCAGGCTCCTCGACGGTGATCGAGCCCTTCTGCTTGTCCTCGTCGTCGATCTCGACCACCACCGCGGTGAAGGTCTCTCCGACCCGGTTGTGCAGCACCCCGGCCTCGACCAGGTCGACGACGCCGCGTTCGTAGGCACCGCTGGTGCGCGAGGAGGCACGCATCGTCTCCGGAAGGGCGGTGAACGCGCTCGTGACCCAGTCGGGGACCGGCTGGTCGGCGCAGAGCGCAAGGCAGACCTCGCCGGCGTAGCGGTCGATCAGCCGGCGCAGCGGCGCCGTCACGTGCATGTACTCGTTCGCCAGCGCCGAGTGCTCGGTCAGCGCGGGCAGCTCGCCGTTGAACGAGGCGTACCCGCTCCCGCGCAGCAGCCGGGTGCACGCGATCGCCATCGCGGCGTGCTTGCCGTTCTTGCCGTCGAGCGAGCGGATGAAGTCGGGGTAGAGCATCTCCGCGGGCCACTCCAGCCCGAGCGCCCGAGCGGTGCGGTGCAGCCGCTGGACGTCTCGGGGGTCGGGTTCGGGGAGGGTCCTGAGGAGCCCGACGCGGGCGTAGACCATCAGGTCGGCCGCCCCGAAGCCGGTGAGCAGCGAGATCTGGGCGTTCCAGTCCTCGACGGGGAGCAGGTCGCGGTACTCCAGCGACCACTGATCGCCCTGGACCGAGATCTCCTGGTCGCGCAGCGGCAGGTTGACCCCGCCGCGGGCCGCCTCGAGGGCGATCCGCTTCTCGCCGATCTCCTTCAGCAGCTGGAGGGAGTCGGCGTAGTCGGTCTCGGCGAACCCGTCGCCGTCGAACATCTTCTGCACGCCCTCGTAGGAGAGCTTCGCCCGCGATCTGACCAGCGCTCGCTCCACGAAGGTGTCGGTCCCCTCGCCGGTCGCGTCGAGCCTGTGGGTCCACAGCAGGGCGGGGCGTACCTGGTCCGGGAGCAGCGAGGCGGCGTCCTCGGAGAGCACCTTGGGGTGGAGCGGGATCTTCGCATCGGCGGCGTAGAGCGTCTCGCCGCGCCTGTTGGCCTCCAGGTCGACCGGGTCGCCGGGCGCCACGAAGGCGGCCACGTCGGCGATCGCGTAGTGCACCACGTAGCCGTCGCCGTCGCGCTCGAGGTGAAGCGCCTGGTCGAGGTCCATCGACGTCTCGGGGTCGATCGTGACGAACGGCAGGTCGGTGCGGTCGAGCTCCGGGAGCCTGGGGTTGGCCGCGGCTGCGGCCGCCGCTTCCTCCACCTCAGGCGGGAACTCGGCGGTCACCCCCAGCTCGGCCTGGAGCGCGGCGATCCCGTCGCGGAGCGTGGTGGCGGCGACACCGTTGTCGGCACTGGCGACCCGGATGATGCGTGCGGAGCCCATGGCCAGAACTGTAGTGGCTACTTCTTCTTCGAAGCCTTGTACGCCTTGTGCAGCGCGGCGGCTTCCTTGCCGAACGCCTTCGGGTTGCCCTTGAAG
Organism: Nocardioides sp. YJ-D4; assembly: GCF_054031495.1. NCBI lineage: Bacteria > Bacillati > Actinomycetota > Actinomycetes > Propionibacteriales > Nocardioidaceae > Nocardioides > Nocardioides sp. YJ-D4. The sequence continues at coordinate 5,081,368 of NZ_CM132932.1, read as the reverse complement.
GCGTCGAACTGCCCCCACAGACCCTTCGTGGACCTGCTGTGCGCCTTCGCCGTCCTGTCGATCTTGGCCACCGCCCTGCGCTGGGAGGAGGTCAGCGACCGCTTCGCCCGGAGGTGCTCCGAGCGCGCCCGAGCCTTCTTCGAGACGTCCTGGATCAGCCAGAACAGCCCGACGATGATGATCACGACGAGGAAGCCGGCAAGGTTGGGCCCGGAGGCGGACTCGGCGGCCAGAACGATCATGACTGGAACGTAAGCTCGCACGTTCCCGCAGGTCACAGGCGCTTTGAAAGATACCCAATCCTCGATTCGGCCATCCTGGCCCCGGGCGGCACGATAGTCCCGTGCTGATCCTGCTGCCGCCCTCGGAGGGCAAGACCGCGGCCGTACGCGGCAACCCGCTCGCGCTCGACGACCTCCGCCTCCCGGGGCTCAACCCGGCCCGAGCCAAGGTCATCGACGCGCTGGTCGAGCTCTGCACCACGCGCCCGGACGAGGCCGTCGACATCCTCGGCATCCCGAAGACCCAGCCCGAGCTCGTCACCCTGAACGCCGGGCTGGCCGATGCCCCCACCGCGCGCGCCGACCGGATCTACACCGGCGTCCTCTACGACGCCCTCTCCCCCGCCACCCTGTCGCCGGCCGCCAAGCGCCGCGCGACCAGCCGGGTCATGGTGACCAGCTCCGTGTTCGGCCTCGTCGGCCTCGCCGACCGCATCCCGGCGTACCGCCTCTCGGGCGACACCACCCTCCCCGGCATCGGCGGCGTCCAGGCCCACTGGCGCGCCCACCTCGGCGCCGGCGTGTCCGAGGCCCTCGGCGACGGCCTGCTCGTGGACCTCCGGTCCGGGACGTACGCCGCCTTCTGGCGACCAGAGGACGTCGCCGCCCGCACCGCCACCGTCCGTGTCCTCCACGAGCACAACGGCCAGCGCAAGGTGGTCAGCCACTTCAACAAGGCCACCAAGGGCCGCCTCGTCCGAGCCCTCCTCGAGTCCGGCGCCAACCCCCGCACCCCCGCCAAGCTCGCCGACGCCTTCCGCGACCTCGGCTGGACCGTCGAGGCCGGCCCCGCCACCAAGACCGGCACCCAGCTCGACATCATCGTCTCCGAGATCTGACCCCGCGCCGAGTCGGCTCGTCCTGACCGAAAACCTCGCCGAGTCGGCTCGTCATGACGAGCCGACTCGGCGAGAAATCAGGTCAGGATGCGCCGAGTCGGCGTCAGAAGAGGCCGGAGGCGAAGGGGTCGCGGGAGACGGGGAGACCGTTGAAGAGGCGCATCGAGGCGCGGTCGTCGGCGAAGAAGGAGACGACGGTGACGGAGGCGGGCGAGAGCTCCATGCTGAAGACTCCGCCGATCGGGGCGCCCAGGGCGTGGGCGACGATCAGCTTGATCGGCGAGACGTGGGAGGTGACCACGACGGTCTCGCCGGCGTGGGCCTCGAGGACCCGCGAGAGGCCGTCGAGCACGCGGGCCTGAGCGGAGTCGAAGGACTCACCGCCCGGGGGCGCGACCTCGGTGGCCCCCATCCACGCCTTCATCTCGTCGGGGAAACGTTGGGCGACCTCACCGAAGGTGAGCCCCTCCCACTCCCCGAACTCGATCTCGGCGAACGCGGGCTCCTCGACCAGCCGGGCACCGAGCGCACCGGCGACGAGCTCACCGGTCTCGACGGTGCGCAGGACCGGCGAGGTCACGACGGTCGAGACCGAGGACGCGAGCGGCTTGAGCCACTCGGCGGTGAGCATCACCTGCTCGCGACCTTCCTGGGTCAGCGGCGGGTTGTCGCCGCCGAGGCCTCCGGAGAACGCCTTGGCGGCGGTGTGCTTGGTGACCCCGTGACGTACGAGAACCAGCGTCGTCGCCGCCGCGCCGGCTCCCCACCCGCGCGCGGTCTTGGAGCTCACAGCCCCGACTCGGCGGTGCGGACCAGGATGCGGGAGCACTCCTCGCAGCGCACGACCTCGTCGGCGGCGAGGCCGCGGATGCGGGAGATCTCGGCGGGGTCGAGCTGGAGGTTGCAGCCGCCGCAGCGGCGGGCACGCAGCTCGGCAGCACCGACACCCATCTTCTCGCTCAGCCGCGAGTAGAGGGCGAGCAGGTCGTCGGGGATGCCCTCGAGCGCGGGCGTCCGCTCCTCGGCGACCGCGGCGAGCTCGCCGTCGATCTTCGAGGTCTCGACGTCGACGGAGTCGACCGCGACCGCGAGCTTCTCGGTGATCTCGGCGAGCTCGGCCTCGAGCCGGGTCACGGCCGTCTGAGCCTCCTCGAGCTGCTCCATGACCTCGAGCTCCTCGTCCTCGAGCACCGAGATCCGGCGGTCAAGGGTGGCCAGCTCGTGCTGCATGCGCTCGAGGTCCTTGGCGCTGCTGATCGCCCCGGAGTCCATCCGCTCCTGGTCGCGGCGGCGGCGGGTCTTGACCGCCTCGACGTCGGCGTCGGCCTTCTTCTGCACCCGCTCGAGGTCGTCGCGCGTGATCCGGGCGTCGCGTACGGCATCGTCGGTGGTCTTCTTCGATGCCTGCAGCTCCGCCACGACGGCGGCCTGCGGCAGGTGCGCACGGCGGTGGCGCAGCTGGAGCGCACGCGAGTCCAGCTCACAGACGTCGAGCAGCTTCACCTGGGCGAACGGGTCGGCTTTCAGCGGATTCTCCTCAGCTATTCACGATCAAGGTCCACGGGTCGGTGACGATCTCCGAGACCCGGGTCTCCACCGTATCTCCGAATGCCTCCCGAAGTCGCCTCGCCAGGACAGGCAGCCAGGTCCACTCCGCCGCCCAGTGCGGGATGTCGATCAGCGCACCGCCCTTCTCGAGGAACTCCGAGGCCGGATGGTGGCGCAGATCGCTGGTCACATAGACGTCGTACGCAGCCACCTGGTCGAGCAGGAAGTCACCCGCGCCGCCGCACAGCGCCACCGAGGAGACCGGCCGGTCGAGGTCTCCGGCGACCCGGATCCCGGCCGCGGTCGCGGGCAGCGCGGCCGCCACGGACTCGGCGAAGGCGCCCAGCGTGGTCGGCGCCACCGTCCCGGCCCGGCCGGTCCCGACATCCTCGGTCAGCCCCGGCACCAGCGGCCGCAGCGAGCTCAGCCCGAGCGCGAGCGCCAGCGACTCCGAGACGCCGCCGAGAGCCTGGTCGGCGTTGGTGTGCGCGGTGAGCAGCGCGCACCTCGCGGAGACCAGCGTCGAGAGCGTACGCCCTTTGGGGGTCGTCGCGGCGAAGCCGTGCACACCCTTCAGGAAGAGCGGATGATGGACCACGACCAGGTCCGCACCCCACGCGGCCGCCTCCTCGGCGACCGGGAGGGTCGGGTCGACGGCGAGAAGCACCTTCGAGACGGGCTGCGAGGGCTCGCCCCAGACCAGCCCGACAGCATCCCATTCGTCGGCGGTCGCGGGCGGGTACCAGTCGTCCAGCAACGAGGTGACGGTGGACAGAGTGGGCGGGGTCGACATGGGGTAAACCCTAGATCCCGGGACCGGGGCCGCACTCAGCGGCGGCGACGTACACGAAATCAAGTTCGTAACCGTTCTTTTACAACTGATTCCGTACTTTTCCCCGGATCTTGTGGTGGAATGCAGCGCTAAGTGAACAATCGACTGGAGCAGCGATGACCACGACAGCTACCCCGGACCAAACCTCCGGCTCGGTAACCATCACCGGCCTGACCAAGACCTATGGCCAGGCCACGGCGGTCGACGGCCTGGACCTGGAGATCCGGGCCGGCGAGTTCATCTCGCTGCTCGGCCCTTCGGGCTGCGGCAAGACCACGACGCTACGCATGATCGCCGGGTTCGAGAAGCCCGACTCGGGCAGCATCGTCATCGGCGGCAAGGACGTGGTCAGGCTCGCGCCCTACCAGCGCGACGTGAACACGGTCTTCCAGGCGTACGCACTGTTTCCGCACAAGTCCGTCGCGGAGAACGTCGCCTACGGCCTGCAGCAGCGCAAGACACCCAGGGCCGAGGTCCGCGAACGGGTCGTCGAGGCGCTGCGGATGGTGCGGATGCTCGACTACGCCGACCGCGGCCCGGCCCAGCTCTCCGGCGGCCAGCAGCAGCGGGTGGCGCTCGCGCGGGCGCTGGTCAACCGTCCCGGCGTCCTCCTCCTCGACGAGCCGCTGGGCGCCCTGGACCGCCAGCTGCGCGAGGAGATGCAGCTCGAGCTCAAGCTCCTCCAGTCCCGCCTCGGGATCACTTTCGTCTTCGTCACCCACGACCAGCACGAGGCGCTCGCGATGAGCGACCGGATCGCGATCATGCGCGCTGGGCGGATCGAGCAGCTCGCCGACGCCGAGACCGTGTACAACCAGCCTGCCAGCGCGTACGTCGCCGGCTTCGTCGGCCAGCAGAACTTCCTGCACGGTGAGGTCAGCGCCGACGGCACCAAGGTCGAGACCCCCTTCGTGGTCGTCGAGGGTCCCGCCAAGCCCGACGGGAAGCCCGGCGAGGCCCACCAGGCCGCGATCCGCCCCGAGATGATCTCGATCGAGCCCCGGGCCGAGTCCGGGACCGTGACCGAGGGTCTCAACTCCGTCGCCGGCGAGGTCCTCCAGGTCTCCCCGCTCGGCGAGGTGATCCAGTACCTCGTCAAGGTCACCGACGAGCTCAGCCTGCTGATCCGGCGCCCCACCCACGGCGCCGCCCGGCTCTCCCCTGGCGACCCGGTCCTCTGCGGCTGGGCCGCCGAGGACGTACGTCTCTTCCCCCTCGACACCCCGCTAGCCCCGTCCACCGCTAGGAGCCCACAGTGAACAAGCCTGTCAACAAGAACGGCAACGTACGGATCCTGGCCAGCCATGCCGGCGCGCGAGCGATCCGCCAGGAGCTCTCGCGGCGCCACTTCCTGAGCCTGGCCGCTCTCGCCGGTGCCGGCGTCGCGCTGAGCGCCTGCGGCTCGGACGGCGGTGGCGGGGCGTCCAGCGCCGTCGAGCCCGGCGGCGGCGCGACCGGTGGACCGGTCGAGAAGTCGCTGTCGATCTACACCTGGGGTGACTACGACTCCCCCGAGGTGATCGACGCCTTCAGCAAGACCGGCCCGAAGGTGACGCTCGACTCCTACGGCTCCAACGAGGAGCTGATCTCGAAGCTGGTCGCGGCCGAGGGCACCAGCGGCTACGACATCGTCGTGCCGACCGGGGTCTACATCCCGCAGCTGATCGAGAACGAGATCATCGTCCCGCTCAACAAGGACCTGATCCCCAACATGGCCAAGGTCGACCCGAAGTTCCTCGGCCAGGACTGGGACCCGGAGAACGAGTACTCGGTGTGCAAGTGCTGGGGCACCACCGGGTTCGTCTACGACACCACCGTGATCAAGCGCGACCTGGCGACGTGGAACGACTTCATCGACGCGATGCAGAACGAGGCCTCGGGCAAGACCTCGCTGCTCGACGACCCGCAGGGTGTCTCCGGCCTGTACTTCTGGGCCAACGACATCGACTGGAACACCGAGGACATGGCCGACTACGACGCCTACGAGGCCGAGGCGGTCGAGAAGTGGGCGCCGCACATCGCCGGCTTCGACTCCTACCCGGCCACCGGCGCGATGCAGCAGAACACCTTCGCGCTGATGCAGAACTGGAACGGCGACTCCCGCCTCGGGATCCTCGAGCACAAGCAGCCCGACCGCTGGAAGTGGGTCCTGCCCGGCCCGACGACCGAGCTGTGGATGGACAACTGGTGCATCCCGACCGGCGCGCCCCACCCCGAGGCCGCGCACGCGTTCCTCGACTACGTGCTGGAGCCGGAGAACTCGTTCCTGGAGATGGACTACATCGGCTACAACACCGGCGCGCTCGGCATCGAGGAGATGGCCAAGGAGCGCAAGGTCGAGCTGCCCGAGATGATCTTCTTCACCGACGAGCAGCTCGCGACCATGAAGAACGGTGCCGTCAACGAGGCTCAGGACCGGCGTACGGAGGTCTACGACAAGCTGAAGGCCGCCGCCAGTGCGTGACCGAGCGGCGAAGCGCCTCCCGGGTTTCGTCCTCGCCGTACCGGCGTGGCTGTGGCTGACGGTCTTCTTCGTGGTGCCGTTCCTGCAGATCGCCTGGTTCAGCTTCGGCGAGAAGCCCGGGATGTTCGGCACCCACAGCAACGCGGTGATGTCGCTGGACCGCTACGCCGAGGCGTTCAGCCCGACCTTCTTCACGATCTTCCGGGCGACGCTGTGGATGAGCGTGCTGGGCACGGTCGCCTGCCTGCTGATCGCGTTGCCCGCCGCGTACTTCATGGCGGTGAAGGTCCCCGCACACCGCCGCGGGCTGCTGGTCGCCCTGGTGATGGTCCCCTACTGGACCTCCTTCCTGATCCGGACGATCGGCTGGAAGGTGATCCTGTCCTCGGAGGGCGCCCTGGCCGGGTTCCTGACCGACGTCGGCCTGGTCGCCGACCCGCACGACCTGCTCAACACCCGCGGTGCGGTGCTGCTGGGTCTGATCTACAACTATCTGCCGCTGATGATCCTGCCGATGTACGTCGCCTTCGACCGCGTCGACAACGCCCTCGGTGAGGCGTCCAAGGATCTCGGCGCCGACCGGGTGCGGACGTTCTTCCAGGTCACCCTGCCGTTGGCGCGGCCTGGGATCATCGCCGGCATCGTCCTGGTCTTCATCCCGATGATGGGCGACTACGTCACCCCGGCGGTCCTCGGCGGCGCGAAGGGCACGATGGTCGGGTCCCTGATCGCCAGCCAGTTCCTGACCGCACAGAACTGGGCGCTGGGCTCGGCCATGGCGGTCGTCCTCATCCTGCTCACCATGCTCATCGTCGTCCTGGCCATCACGCTGATGTGGGCCGTGGGATGGCTCCTGCACAGGCGCAGCAAGCTGGTCATCGGAACCGTCCCGTCTTCGGACACGAGGCTGCACACCAAGGAGGTGGTGACCGCATGAGCAGACCCTCTGGCACCAATCTCGCGCTCGGCGCGTGGACGACCCTGGTCTTCCTCTTCCTGTTCGCCCCGATCATCGTGATCGGCATCTACTCCTTCAACGGCGGCCGGCTGCTCACCGCCTGGGACGGCTTCAGCCTGGAGCCGTTCACAGCGATCGTCGAGCGCCCGACCGTACGCCACACCGTCGCCGTCTCCCTGCAGACCGCCGTGGTCGCCGCCCTCCTGGCGAGCGTGCTCGGCACCCTGGCCGGGATGGCGATGGCCCGGTTCCCGGGCCGCTGGGCGGGCCCGTTCACGCTGCTGTTGCTGCTCGTCTCGGTCACGCCCGAGATCGTCGACGGCATCGCGCTGCTCCCCTGGTTCGTGACGCTCGGGCAGGACTGGTTGCTGCTGCCGTTCAACAACGGCTACGTACGCCTCGTGGTCGGCCACTCGCTCTTCGCGACCGCGGTCGTCACCTACATCGTCCGGGCCCGCCTCGTCGGGCTGGACGCGTCGCTGGAGGAGGCCTCGGCGGACCTGTATGCGCGACCGGTGGCGACGTTCTTCAAGGTCACGATCCCCCTCGTCGGGCCGGCCGTGCTCGCCGGTGGGCTGCTGGCCTTCACGCTGAGCCTTGACAACACGGTGATCTCCTCGTTCATCAACGTCTCCGGCACGACCTCGTGGCCGGTCTACGTGCTCTCCTCGGTGCGCTCCGGTCTCAAGCCCGAGATCGCCGCGGTCTCCACGATCCTGCTGGTCTTCACGCTCCTGGTCCTCGGCCTGGTGGCGCTCGTGCTCAAGCGCTCGGGCTCCTCGGTCACCGACACCATGGCCGTCAACTGATGGGCTCCGACGCCCTCGCAGCGGACCTGCTGCTGCGAGGTGGCCGCGTGCTGCGCGAGGGCCGCTGGGAGGACGTTTCTCTGGCCGTGCGCGACGGCCGGATCGCGGCCATCGGCACGGAGCTCGACGCTCTGGCCGGCCCCGAGACGGTGGTCGAGGAGCTCGACGGCCAGTGGGTCCTGCCCGCCTTCCATGACTCCCATGTGCACCCGATCCAGGCCGGGCTGGAGATGAACCAGTGCGACCTGACCGGTCTCTCGACCCTCGAGGGCTATCTGGACGCCATCGGCTCCTACGCCGCGGCCAACCCCGGACGCACCTGGGTCACCGGCGGTGGCTGGTCGATGGACTCCTTCCCGGGAGGCGTGCCGACCGCGTCGCCTCTGGATCGCCTGCTTCCCGACCGGCCGGTCTTCCTGCCCAACCGCGACCACCACTCCGCCTGGGTGAACAGCCGCGCGCTCGAGATCGCCGGCATCGACGCCGGCACGCCCGATCCCGCCGACGGGCGCATCGAGCGCGACTCCGCCGGCCGGCCCACCGGTGCGCTGCACGAGGGGGCGATGGCCCTGGTCGGCTCGCTGGTCCCCGCCCCGACCTCGCGCGACCTGACCGAGGCGCTGCTCACCGCACAGCGCCATCTCCACTCCGTCGGCATCGTGGGCTGGCAGGACGCGCTGGTCGGCGACGGCCTCGGCATGCCCGACTCGCTACCCACCTACATCGCCGCCAACGAATCCGGCGCGCTCACCGCGAAGGTCGTCCTCGCCCAGTGGTGGGACCGGGACCGAGGCCTGGAGCAGCTCCCTGAGCTGATCTCGCGCCGCGCTCGTGCCGCACAGGCAGGGCTGGACGCGGCCAGCGTGAAGCTGATGCAGGACGGCGTCTGCGAGACGCACACGGCCGCCATGCTCGACCCCTACCTCGACTCCCACGGTCATCTCACCGACAACCGCGGGCTCTCCTTCATCCCGGCCGACGCTCTGGCGACGTACGTCGCGGCGCTGGACGCCAACGGGTTCCAGGCGCACATCCACGCGCTCGGGGACCGGGCGGTCCGCGACAGCCTGGACGCGATCGAGCACGCGCGGGCGACCAACGGGGCCACCGGGCTGCGGCACCATCTGGCCCACGTCCAGGTCGTCGCGGCATCCGACGTCCCCCGGTTCGCCGCGCTCGAGGTCACCGCCAACATCCAGCCGCTGTGGGCCTGCCTGGACGAGGCGGTGGAGGTGCTGACCCTGCCGTTCCTGTCACCGGCGGCGCGGGGCCAGCAGTATGTGTTCGGGTCGCTGCTGCGTACGGGTGCCCGGATAGCGTGCGGCAGCGACTGGCCGGTCTCCGACCCGGCGCCGCTGCTCGGCATGCACGTGGCGGTCAACCGCCGCTCCCCCGACCAGCCCGCCGACGCCACCCCGCTGCTGCCCGAGGAGGCGCTGCCGGTCGCCGAGGCCCTCGCCGGCTACACCACCGGCACCGCCTACCTGAACCGTCTCGAAGGGTCCACGGGCCGGATCGAGACCGGGTACGCGGCCGACCTGGTCGTCGTCGACCACGACATCCTCGGCGAGGACACGACCGTCCTCGCCCGGACCCGGGTCACCCACACGTACGCGGACGGTCGCGAGGTCCATCGGCGCTGACCGCGTGCAAGACTCGTCGGCATGATCATCTTCGGGCTCAAGACCTACACGCGACTGCTGGCCACGCTCTCGCTGGTCTGCCCACACTGCCGCCAGCAGGCAGCCCATCGCCTGTTCGAGGTCGTCAACAAGTTCACGCTCTTCTTCATCCCGCTCTTCCCGGTGAGCAAGTCGCGCCGGATGGACTGCACCTACTGCGGCTACGCCTCGAAGCTGTCCAAGGAGCAGGCGGACCAGCTCCAGTCCGCCCCGCGTCCGAGCCTCGGCTGATCCTCGGCATTCACAGGAACCCCACAGCCGGGGCAGGAGGTCCTCACGGATCCGGACGTCAGAGTCAGGTCAACGCACCAGGACCGACGTCGAGGAGAACCAGATGAGCCGCGTACCCGAACCCGAGAACACCCCTGAAGGCCCGGCCTATGAGGGCCGCCTGCTGGCCCGCCCCGCGGAGGAGGTGGTCGACCAGGGTGCCGGCTTCGACATCTCGACACTGCTGACCCGCCGCCGGGTCCTCGGGCTCGTCGGGGTCGGGGTCGGAGCGGCCGCCCTGGCCGCCTGTGGGGCGGGCTCGTCGGGCTCCTCCACGGGCGGCTCCGCCGCCACCACCTCCACGACCGCCGACGGCGAGATCCCGCAGGAGACCAACGGCCCCTACCCGGCCGACGGCACCAACGGCACCAACGTGCTGACCGAGTCCGGGATCGTACGCAGCGACATCACCTCCAGCCTCGACGGCGGCACCACCGTCGACGGCGTGCCGCTCACCTTCACCTTCACCGTGACCGACATGGCCAACGACGACGTGCCCTTCGAGGGGGTCGCGGTCTACCTGTGGCAGTGCGACGCCCAGGGCCGCTACTCGATGTACTCCGAAGGCGTCGAGGACGAGACGTACCTCCGCGGGGTCCAGGTCGCCGACGCCAAGGGCCAGGTGACCTTCAAGACCATCGTCCCGGGCTGCTACGACGGCCGCTGGACGCACATGCACTTCGAGGTCTACCCCGACGCCGACTCGGCCACGACCGGCGAGAACGCGATCGCGACCTCGCAGGTCGCCTTCCCGGAGAAGATGCTGAGCAAGGTCTACCAGGACGACGCCTACGAGGGCTCGGCCGACAACCTCGCGAAGGTCAGCCTCGACACAGACAACGTCTTCAGCGACGGGTACGACCTGGAGATGGGCACGTTCACCGGCAGCCCGAGCGCCGGCTACAAGGGCTCGCTCGCCGTCGCTGTCGACACCACCACCGAGGCAGCCATGGGCGCCGCTCCCCCGACTCGGCGCTGATGCCCCGCCAGAACCGGCCGAGTCGGCGCAACTGTCCCACCAGATCCCTGGTCGAGCAGAAGGTCGGCCGCGCGCACCCACCTCCGGATGGCGACGCGGCCTGCGCCCTACGCTGATCGGGTGAACGACGCCCAGAAGCCGAAGGATCAGGCCGGCGACGCCGCGGCGCGCGGGACGCGTCGACGGGAGCGAACCCGCGCCCGGGTGCTCGAGGCCGCCGAGCAGATGTTGTCGCAGCATGCCCCTGAGGAGATCAGGATCGAAGACGTCGCCGCTCTGGCGGGGATCTCCCCGGCGTCGGTCTACGTGCACTTCGGCACCAAGGACGGGCTGATGGCAGCCGTCACCGAGCGAGTGCTGACGGTGGCCACCGAGACCCTCCGGTCGGCCTACGCCGCGCAGACCACGCCGCTCGAGCGCTTCGCCGGCGTCGGGTCGGCCTACCTGAAGCTGCTGCTGGAGCACCCGACGGTCGTGAAGTACCTGATGGTCACCGGCGAACGCGGCCCCGGGTCGGCGGTGGAGGATCTGGTCGTCGAGCGGTTCAGCGAGCTGCGTGGCGAGTTCGAGCAGAGCATCCGTGATGCGGTGGACTCGGGCGCGATCCGGGCAGTGGATCCGGAGCTGTTGTCCTACTTCCTCTTCGGGTCCTGGAACGGGGTGGCCGCACTGGCGTTGCGCCGGGACGCACTGGCGCTGGAGCCTGACCGCGTCGAGCTGGCCGTGATCGAGGCCGGCCTGATGTTGCTCGAGGGTCTGATCAAGGCTCCGCCCTCAGCCTGACGGACAGCGGGACTTGGCGGAACGGGTCAGAACGAGTTAACTGGAGTCCGACTCCAAATCACTGCTCCGAAAGCGGCCGGCGATGACCCAGACTGCAGCACCCCCCACTCCGGGCCACGAGGCCGACGACCACACCTGGGATGCCGTGGTGGTGGGCGCCGGGCCGGGCGGCCTCACCTGCGGGGCCTACCTCGCCGCCAACGGCAAGCGGGTCCTGGTGCTCGAGGCCAACCAGGTCGTCGGCGGCAGCACCCAGGTCTTCCGCCGGGCAGGCAACAAGTTCGAGTTCGACGTCGGCACCCACTACGTCGGCGAGTGCGGCCCCGGCGGTCGGATGCAGACCGCGCTGTCCGGCCTCGCACTGACCGAGCGGATCAAGTGGCTGCGCCAGCGACCCGAGGGCCACTGTCAGGTGATGATCCCCGGCACCACCTTCCAGACACCGACGGGCTGGGACACCTACCTCGACCGGCTCATCGCGGCCTTCCCCAGCGAGGAGGCCGGGCTGCGCCGCTGCGTACGGATCATGCGGATCATCGCCGCCGGGGAGCAGCCGCGGCGGCGCCCCTATCACCTGCTGCGCTGGGGCATCCGGCCGATCACGAAGCTGATGGACGCCTGCGGTCTGAGCGCGGACGCGCAGGCCGTGATCCTCGCCGAGAACGGCGACTACACCTGGCCGCCCTACCGCACGCCCACGGCGATGCACGCCGGCTTCCTCCACCACTACCTCCAGGCCGGCGCCTACTACCCGCGCGGCGGCGGGCAGGTCATCGGCGCCCACCTCACCGACGTGATCACCACGCACGGTGGCCGGGTGCGCACCAAGGCCCGGGTCGAGAGGATCCTCATCGAGGACGGACGAGCGGTCGGCGTACGTCTGGCCGACGGTGAGGAGATCCGCGCCGAGGTCGTCGTCTCCGCCGCGGATTTCAAGAGGACCTGGGCCGACCTGGTCGGCGACGAGCACCTGACCCGCCGCCTGCGCCGCCGGCTGAAGGACCTCGAGATGACGCTGCCGATGTTCGCGGTCTACGTCGCTCTCGACGTCGACCTGCGCGAACGCGGCACGCCGCCGCTGGCGTGGGTGTGGCCCACCAACGACGTCGACGGCTACTACCGCGAGGTCGAGGCGGGCCGCTGCCCGGAGCAGATGCCCGTCGGGATCAGCTGCCCCACCGCCAAGGATTCAGAGGGTACGCACTCGGCGCCTGCGGGGTACTCCACGCTCGAGCTGGTCAGCTGGGCGCCGAAGGGACACGAGTTCTGGAACGTCTCCGAGGACCCCACCGACGGAGCGTCGTACGGCCGTGACGAGCGCTACCTCCAGCTCAAGGAGCAGCTCACCCAGCGGGTGCTCAACACCGCCGAGCTGATGATCCCGGACATCCGCGAGCGGATGGTCTTCTGCGAGGCCTCCACGCCGATCACCCAGGAGCGCTTCACGTTGACCAGCGACGGCTCCTGCTACGGCATCGCGCCGCTGATCAAGAACCTCGGCCCCTTCCGGCCGCGGGTCACCACCCACATCCCCGGGCTGTTCCTCGCCGGCGGCAGCACGGAGCACATGTTCGGCATCAACGCCACGATCTGGGGCGGCATGGGCACCGCCGGTGCCGTGCTCGGTCGCGACCTCGCCGCAGAGGTACGCGACGGCGCGGTCTTCGTAGACGAGGCCGACCTGACACCGATCACCGATGACTTCGACCCGCTCCTGGCCTCGAAGCCGGGCTCGGTGATCCGTCGGGCCGCCCGGCGTCGCCCCAGGGCGACGGCCTGAGCGACCCGCCAGCTCGTCTAGTTGACCTTGCGCTCGCGGTCACCCCAGTAGGGCTCACGGAGCTTGAACTTCTGCAGCTTGCCGGTGGCCGTACGCGCCAGGGAGTCGCGGAACTCCACGACCGTCGGCGCCTTGTAGCCGGCGGCTCGCTCCTTGCACCAGGCGATCAGCTCCTCCTGGGTCGCCTGGGCGCCCTCGGCGAGGACGACGAGGGCGAGGATGGTCTCGCCCCACTTCTCGCTCGGGATGCCGATGACGGCCACCTCGGCGACCGAGGGGTGCAGGAAGAGGACGTCCTCCACCTCGGCGGAGCTGACGTTCTCGCCGCCGGTGATGATCACGTCCTTGATGCGGTCGGAGATGGTGAGATAGCCGTCGTCGCCGAGGCTGCCGCCGTCGCCGGTGTGGAACCAGCCGTCGGCGAGAGCCTTCTCGGTCTCCTCCGGCTTCTCCCAGTAGCCCTCGAGCACGACGTTGGAGCGGGCCAGGACCTCCTTGTCGGGCGAGATGTCGAGGCTCACGCCGATCGCCGGCGCGCCAGCGCGGGTCAGCTTCGCGGCGCGCTCCATCGGGTCGAGGTCGTCCCACTCGGCACGGGTGCGGTTGATGGTCAGCAGCGGCGAGGTCTCGGTGAGGCCGTAGATCTGGATGAACTCCCAGCCGAGCTCCTCCTGGACGCGGACGACGGTCTTCGTGGGCGGCGGAGCACCGGCCATGATGATCCGGACCTTGTCCCGCCCGGGGATCTCGCCCTCGGTGGCCTGCCACTGCGGGAGCGCGTCGAGCACGGCGGCCGCCACCGCCGGCGCGGCGCACATGTAGGTGACTCCGTGGTCGCGTACGCGGCGCAGGATCTCCATCCCGTCGACCTTGCGCAGCACGATGTGCTTGATGCCGAGGCCGGTCGCCGCGAACGGCATCCCCCAGCCGTTGGCGTGGAACATCGGCAGGGTGTGCAGGTAGACGTCACGATCGGTCAGCCCGGCGTGGAGCCCGAACGTCAGCGCGTTGGTCCAGATGTTGCGGTGGGTGATCTGCACGCCCTTGGGCCGGGCGGTGGTGCCGGAGGTGTAGTTGATCGACGCGGTCGCGTTCTCGTCCGGCTCCCACGGCGTCGGCTCGACACCCTCCTCGGCGTAGAGGTTGGCGTCGTCGCCGAGCACGAACCGATGCTTCGCGGTCACGTCCTTCAGCGCCTCGTCGACCTCGGGGTCGACCCAGAGCACCGAGGCGCCGGACTGCTCCACGATGTAGGAGACCTCGTCGGGACGGAGGCGGAAGTTGACGGGCACCAAGATGCGGCCGTAGCCGGAGACGCCGTAGAACGCGGTCAGCAGTCGCGCCGAGTTGTGGGAGACGATCGCGACCCGCTCCCCCACCCCGATGCCGAGCTCGTCGAGCCTCGCGGCCATCCGCTTCGCGAGCGACTTCATCTCGGCGTACGTCACCTCCCCGAGCGAGGCCGCCGGCTGGTCGGGCTCGTCGACGATGCCCACCCGCTCGCCGTAGACGGATGCGGCACGGTCGATGAAGTCGTTGACGCTGAACGGGACGAACACGGGCGTTACCTCCAGGTGCAAGTGGTGACCCGGATCACTGTATCGATGAGAGGTCTCTCATGGACCCCCACTTCGGACAGGTGGTCAGGCACTATCGGAGGGTCATGTCGCGCACCCTGAAGATCCTTCTCCCGCTGGTGGTCCTCGTGGCTGTCGGCGTCTACCTGGCCGGCTCCTTGGCCGGAGCCTCCGAGAACGACCCGCCGCCCCGCGAGCCCGTCGTACTGCCTTCGCAGTCGGTCTCCCCGTCCGCGCCGAGCACGGGATCGTCTCCGAGCACAGATCCTTCGAGTGTCCCGGTCGTCACTCCTGGTCCCGTCGACGATGATGATGACGACGATGACCGCGACGACCGACATGACGACGACTGACCCACGCCGGGGGCTGTCCGTACGCACCCGGATCACCGCCTCGGTGGCCCTCCTGGTCACCCTCGCCCTCGCCGGCGCCGGGCTCATCGTCTACGCCGTCGAGCTCAGCCGGGTCGACGCCGCGACCACGCGCGAGATGGAGCAGGAGCTCGACGAGTTCTCCAGGCTGCGCACCGAGGGCATCGACCCCGAGACCAGGGCGCCGTACGACGTGGAGGGCCTGCTGCGGACGTTCCTGAGCCGCAACGTGCCCGACGACGACGAGCTCCTCGTCGCCTGGGTCGACGGCCGGCCGCGCGCGCACTTCCCCGAGGACCCGCTGGTCGAGTCGCCACGGTTCCGCAGCGCCGTACGCGACGTGGTCCGCGACGGCGGGACGACCTATCTCGACACCGCGGACGGCGAGGTACGCATCACCGGCCAGCCGGTGCGGCAGGGCAACGCCCAGGGCACCACGGAGGGCGCCCTGCTGGTCGTCTCCTACCTCGACGAGGACCGTGCCGAGCTGCGCAGCACCATGCGGACCTACACGATCGTGGCCGCCCTTCTCGCCCTGCTCGTCACCGTGGTCGCGGCCTGGCAGTCCGGGCGGCTGCTGGCCCCGCTGACCAGGCTTCGGCAGGCAACAGGTGCGGTCAACGCCAGCGACCTCTCGGCCCGGCTGCCCGAGTCGGGTAATGACGACATCTCGGCTCTGACCAGGAACTTCAACGACATGCTGGCCCGCCTGGAGCAGGCGTTCTCCGACCAGCGTCAGTTCCTCGACGACGCCGGTCACGAGCTGCGTACGCCGTTGACGATCATCGGCGGCCACCTCGAGCTTCTCGACGAGTCCGACCCGGCCGAGGTCGAGCAGACCCGGCGGCTGGCGCTCGACGAGGTCGACCGGATGGGCCGTCTGGTCGGCGACCTGATCCTGCTGGCCAAGCACGACCGGCCCGACTTCCTCACCCTGGAGGAGGTCGACGTCGACACCCTCACCGAGGACATCCTGGCCAAGGCCAGCGCGCTGGCCGACCGCGACTGGCACCTCGACGAGGCCACCCCAGGCACCTGGCGCCTGGACCCGCAGCGGGTCACCCAGGCGATGCTGCAGCTGTGCGACAACGCCGCCGGGCACACCTCGCCCGGCGACCGGATCGCGGTCGGCTCGGCGACCGTCGACGGCACACTGCGGCTGTGGGTGCGCGACACCGGACCGGGCGTACCCGCCGAGGACCGGGACCGGATCTTCGAACGGTTCGCGCGCGGCGCTGAGACCGGCTCCGGCGACCGGCCGGGCCTCGGGCTCGGCCTCGCCATCGTCTCGGCCATCGCCACCGCCCACGGCGGCACCGTGGGCGTCGAGGACGCGACACCCTCCGGCGCCCGCTTCACGATCACCCTGCCCGCACGCACCGAAGGAGAGGCATGGCCCGCATCCTGATCGTCGAGGACGAGGACCGCATCGCGGCCTTCCTCGCCAAGGGCCTGAGCGCCGACGGCCACCAGGTCAGCACCGTCGCCGACGGGCTCGAGGGGCTCGAGGAGGCGCTGAGCGGTGCCTTCGACCTGATGGTGCTCGACATCGGTCTGCCGACCATCGACGGCTTCGAGGTCCTCGACCAGCTCCGCGCCCAGGGCTCCCGGATGCCGGTGGTCGTGCTGACCGCCCGCGACTCGGTGCACGACACCGTCTCCGCGCTCGAGGGCGGCGCCGACGACTACCTCGCCAAGCCGTTCCGCTTCGCCGAGCTGCGGGCCCGGATCAACGTACGCCTGCGCCAGCAGGACAACACCGACGCCGAGGTCGGCGAGCTCCGCTCCGGCTCGGTGGCGCTGGACCTGCGTACCCGGCGGCTGCGGGTCGACGGGCGCGAGAGCGACCTCTCCGCGCGGGAGTTCGCACTGGCGGAGGTGCTGCTGCGGCATCCGGGGCAGGTCCTCTCCCGGGCGCAGCTGCTCGACCTGGCCTGGGGCATGGACTTCGACCCGGGCTCCAACGTCGTCGACGTCTACGTCGGCTACCTGCGCAAGAAGCTGGGCTCGGCCCGGGTCGAGACCGTACGTGGCATGGGCTACCGCTTCCAGCCCTGAGCTCGGTGCCGGGAACGGCTGAGGACCCGGCAAGCGCCGGGCCTCAGCCGCAGGGGATATCGAGAAGGGTCAGTGGATCCGCAGGCCGCCCAGCGAGGCTCGCGGGAGCCGCTCCAGCGCGGGCGAGACCGTCTCGGCGATCTCCGCGGGGGCCGGCCGGTCGCCGGCATCCGGCGCGAGGCACGCCTCGATGACCTTGACGACCTCGGGCGGCGTACGCCTGGGGAGGTCGACGGGCCCGGAGACGAGCTGCGGGTAGCGCTCGGTGCGGTCCGCGGCGTCCGGGTCCCCGGCAGGGAACGGCCGCTCGCCGGTGACGGCGTGGAAGAGCGTTGCGCCGAGCGCCCACACGTCGCTGGCGGGGCCGACCTCGCCGCGCTCGCCGGGCAGGCACTGCTCGGGGGCCATGTAGGCGTCGGTGCCGATCTCGTGGCGCAGCGCGGCGGCCGCGGCGGCCGGCCGGGCCACGGAGAGGTCGATCAGCCGGGCCGGCGAGCCCATGATCAGGTTGCTCGGCTTGATGTCGAGGTGCACCCAGCCGGAGCGCCGCAGATAGTGCAGCGCCGAGGCGAGGTCGAGCGCCAGCGGCAGGTACTGCTGCTCCGGGAGGCGCCCGTGGCGGCGGATCAGCGTCGAGAGCCGGGGACCCTCGACGTGCTCCATCACGACGTACGGGCGCTCGCCGTCGAGGTCCTCGCGCAGGCCGCGGACGAGGACCGGATGACGCAGCTGCGTCAGTGCGTCGGTCTCGCGCCGCAGCGCGTTGCGGCTGGTCTCGCTCTCGATCAGGTTCGGTCGCAGGACCTTCGCGACCACCGGCCCGTAGGTGATCTCGTCGAAGGCCAGGAAGGCCTCGTACGACGAGCCGCCCCCGAGCAGCCGCATCGCGGTCAGCTCGGGGGTGATCGCGTCACCCTGGACCAGGCCCCAGGTGTCGGTCATCTTCGACTCAGCCCTGGGTCCGGTCGTTGGTGTTGTTGTCGCGCGGGTTGTTGTCCCGCGTGTTGTCCTTGGTGTTGTTGTCCTTGGTGTTGTCGTCCTTGGTCTGGACGTCGCGGGTGACGTTGTCGCGGGTGTTGTTGTCCCGGGTGTTGTCCTTGGTCGCCCGGGTCACACCGGTGCCGTTGGTCGCGGTGTCGTTGCCGGCGGCGTCGCGGGTGACGTCGTCGGCGTCGTTGTCGTCGTCATCGTCGACGGTGGTCACCTGGGTGTTGGACTTCTCCTCACGCTTGGCATAGCCGTCGTCATCGACAGCGGCAGCGCTCTGGTAGCTGAACACAGCGGCCGCGACCACGCCGACCAGGCCGGTCCCGAGGATCATCGGAAGCTTCTTCATCATTCGTCCCTTCAGGTTCTGCCCCGGGTGTTCCCGGCGCCATGCAAGAACCATCTCGACCCGCGGTGAGGTGATCGTGAGATGACCATGAGAGCTCTCTCATCCGCGAGCCGGTTCGGGTCCTGGGGCCGGTGGTGATAGGAACGTCCCGTGCAGAGCAGCGAGCGGCGCGAGATCGCGATCAAGGTCGGTGTGCTGCTGCTGGTCGGGGTGCTGATCTCGGTGGCCGGCTACGGCTACTCGCGCTCGCGCTTCCGCGAGCACGCCACCGAGCAGTCCGAGACGGCCGCCAGCCGGTTCGCCCGGACCACGAGCTGGACCACGGTCGAGGCGAAGCCGGAGCTGGTGGCGCAGTGGGCGCGGGCCTGTCCCTCCGTCCAGACCCCGCCCACCGAGAAGACGGCCGACGCGCGCGGCCACCTGGAGAAGGTACGCATCACCTCCACCGACCTCACCGAGACCGGCGCCACGGTGGAGCTGACCCCCGACGGCGGCAGGTCCGTGTTCACCTTCGTGGTCACCCGCTCCGGCGAGGGCAAGGACGAGGAGTGGCACGTCACCGAGGTCACCTGCGCAGCCGGTTGATCCGACCCCCGTGTGACGTCCCCTGTGGCTGGGTACCACACCGATATGGACACCGCTGGATTCACCAATCTGTTGACCCGACCCGGGCCGTACGCCACCGTGCTGGCCGATGTCAGCCAGAACTCGGAGGACGCGGCCCATGCCAAGGAGCTCCGGGTGCGAGCCGCCTGCGAGAAGCTCTCCGCCCAGGGCGCTCCCCCGGGCGTCGTCGCCCAGGTCTCCGACCGGCTCGAGGCGAACGTACGCCAGCCGGCCCCGCTCGCGCGGGTCGTCGTCGCGACGCCCGAGGGGATCGCCTACGACGAGGTCGCCGTAGCCGAGGTCCCGAACCCGGTCGCGACCTGGGACGCGCTCCCCGACCTCGGCTCCTGGATCGCCGCACGCGAGGCCTCGATGCCGTTCGTGCTGGTTCTGGCCGACCACACCGGCGGCGACATCTCGCTGTGGGACTCCGGACTGCCGCAGCCCACGAGCACGACCACCGTGGCGGGCGACGAGCTCGAGCACGTCCACAAGGTCCACGACAACGTCGGCTGGGCGGCCTTCCGCATGCAGCAGACCACCGACAACGTCTGGCGGCACAACGCCGACAAGGTCGCCGAGGAGGTGACCAGACTGGTCCGCGACCACGGCCACGAGCTCGTGCTCATCGGCGGCGACCCGACCTCGGTGGGCAGGCTGCGCGAGAAGCTCGCCGGCCTTCCCGCCGAGGTGGTCGAGCTGGCGAGCGGTCAGCGCGCCGAGGACGGCGGCGACCACGCTCGCGACGAGGCGATCCGCACCGCGGTGCTGGACCAGGTCGTACGCCGCCGAACCGCGCTGGTGCGGCGGCTCGAGGAGGCCTGGGGCAAGGGTGAGCGCGCGGCCACCGGCGTACGCGACGTCGCCGACGCCTTCGTCACCGGCCGTGTCGAGACGCTGCTGATCGATCCCGGCGCACTGGCCGGGCACACCCTCGACCCGGCGGACCATCCCGGCCTCACCTTCGGCGAGGCCCCGGTCTCCGGTCCGGTCCCGGCCGGTGAGGCGCTCGTCGCCGCCGCGGTCCTCACCGACGCGGAGGTGTGCGTCCTGCCCGCCAGCGTGCTCGGCGACGCGCCCGTCGCCGCGCTGCTGCGCTGGGCCTGAGTAGCTGGGCCTGAGTGTCAGCGGCGCCAGGCGTTGATCCGGTCCGGCTCGGGGTCGGGTGACTCCGTGGCCGCCCAGACCTTGCGCCACTCGGCGATCTCCTCGCCGGCGGGGTCGGGCGTGCGTTCCTCGGCGGCGCGGCGCATCGAGGCGTACCAGGCGGTGGCGTCCTCGTCCAGCAGCCTCGCCACCGCCGTCCGGATCCGGGGCGCGAACTCGCGGATCGACTCGCCCTCGGCGGGGCGGAGCGGCTCCCCGAAGCGTACGGTCAGCTGGCGACGGCCCCCGGCCTTGTCCTTGCCCGGCCAGTTCACCCCGCGCGGCATCGCCGCGTAGGTGCCGCGGTGGGCGATCGGGACGACGGGGACGCCGTACTCGATGGCCAGGTAGGCGGCGCCCGACCGGAACCGGCCGACGGTGCCGTCCTTGGACCGGGTGCCCTCGGGGAAGACGACCAGCGACCAGCCGTCGGCGAGCACCTCACCGGGCGCGTTCGCGAGCGCGCCCCCGCGGCGGTCGATCGGCAGCGTGTTGAAGACCAGCGAGGAGCCCACCGCCCGCCACCAGGTGTCGAAGAAGTAGTCGGCCGCGGCCGCCACCGCCGTACGCCGCCGCCACCGGTCCGGAAGGCTCAGCAGGATCAGCGGAGTGTCCAGGTGGGAGGCGTGGTTGGCCACGAAGATCACCGGCCCGTCGAGCCTCTCGAGCACGTCCAGCCCCTCGACCTGGGTCTTCACCTGCGACCGGAAGACCGCCTCGAGCCCGGCCTGGGCGACCTCTCTGACCGCCCGCGCGGCCGGCTTGCGCGACCACTCGTTGTCGAAGACCGTCGTCGTCGCCGGCGGTACGAACGGCTCCGCCGACCGCGGCACCTGCGCCCGGTGACCCCATCGCCAGCCCCGCTGGAAGAGCCGTACGTCGCGGGCCGTCTCCTTCCAGAAGCTGCTCATCGGACGTCCGCCAGCAGGTGGGGAGGGTTGCGCAGGTAGGTGATCGACGGCGACGGCCCGACGGTCGAGCTCGCCATCTCGAGCGCATCCCGCAGGGTGGATGCCGAGCGGAAGCCCATCCGCGCCGCGGCCTTGGGGTTGCCGCCGACCCAGATGACGTCGCCGAGGTGGTCGAGGGCGTGCGCGATCCAGTACCACATGTAGAACGGGTGAACGCCGTGGTAGGCGTTCGAGGTGCGGTAGAGGTGGACGTACCAGGGGTCCGTGGCGAACTGCTCCTCGAACTTCGGCCCGATCAGCGCCGGGTCGGTCGTGTCGGCCAGCACCTCCTCGTAGAAGTCGACGTAGGAGGGGTGCGTGAGGGTGTTGAAGCCCTCGTCGAGCGGGTGGTAGAGGATCGCCACGCCGCCCTCGCGCACGACCGGCTGGCGCAGGTAGGAGTTGAAGTAGTAGCCCAGCCCCATGCAGGCGGCCAGGATCGGGTTCATGGTCGAGTTGACGTTGTAGGGACCCAGATAGGGCACCCCCATCACCATCACGTCGGACTGTCCCTCGACCTTGACCCGCTGCTGCTGGTGGACGCGCTGCACGGTCAGCTCGTGCACCGGTTCGACGGCGCCGGCGGTGATCCCGGTCAGCCCGTAGTTGGACCGCAGGTCGTGGAACATCTTGTGGCGCATCTTCTGCGGCGCGACCGCCAGCCCGCGACGCAGGCCGAGCACGGTGGCCTGGTCGCGCAGCGACCACTCCCACTCGCGCTTGAGCAGAGTGTCGTACGGCTTCCCGAACACCTCGTTGTCGAGCGTCGTCTCGATCTGGAAGACCTTGACGTGCTCGCCGATCAGCCGGCCCATCCGCCAGGCCGAGGAGTGCATCTCGGAGTGCTTGTGGTCCATGAAGCTGCGCGAGTGGACCATGGTCTTGGCGTTGTGGTGGTGCTTGATCGACTTGTAGGACGCCAGCCCGATGCCGACCGACTTGTGGCCGCCGTCCATCGCGACGAGGTTGACGTTGACGTAGATCAGCAGGTCGGAGGTGGCCGCCCGCTTGTTGATCTCGACGTCCTCGCCCTTCTCGGTGACACCCATGTGCTCGAGGTTGGCGCGGTCCTCGGCGTCGTGGTTGTAGAGCAGCCCCTGCGGCGCGAAGCTCCGGAAGACGCGCTCGCCGACGATGTGCTTCATCTCCGCGTCGGTCATCCGGCGGTGCAGGGCCAGCGCGGCGATGATCTCGACGTCGTCGACGCCCTTCTCGGCCGCGATCGTGAGCACCTGCTCGATGATCCGGCCCCGGATGTCGGGCGCCTTCATGGTCGGCAGCGGCAGGGAGAGGTCGTCGAAGGCGATCGTCAGCCGCATCCCCGGGAACATCAGCTCCCGCAACGGCTCGGAGTCGACCGGGTTCTCCAGCGACTCGCGGATCGCCGCTTCCACATCCGGCACCGTCGGCAGCGACTCGGGCGGGTAGACCACCCGGGTGCCCTGCGGGAACTCCTCCAGCCGGAACCCGAGCCCCTCGTGGACGAGCAGGGGCGGCGTACGGTCGTCGACCTCCAGCACGAAACCTGGCCGTGTCATCGATGACTCTCCTTCTTCAAGACGTACGTCTGGGGTCGAACGCCACCTTGACGGTGCCGAGCCGACCGGCTGAATGGGCATGGTCGAGGGCCTCGCGCCAGCGGTGGAGCGGGTAGGGCGCGACGGTCTTGGCCAGCCGGCACATGGCGTCGTGGCCGACCAGATCGAGGGCGGTGGCGAAGTCGCCGGAGCCGCGCGAGGAGGCGTACGTCCCGACCACCTCGAGCTCTCGGAACCAGGCCGCGGACAGATCGGCGGAGGCGGGCATCCCGGAGAGCACCACGCGTCCACCCGCGCGGGTGGCGTGCAGGCAGGTCTGCAGCGACTCCTTCGAGCCGACCGCATCGACGGTCACGTCCACGCCGCCGAGCAGGTAGGGCGAGGAGAGCATCTCCGGCTCGAGCATGAACGCGCTGGTCGCGCGCCTGATCCTGCGCAGCGTCTCCGACGGTGCGACGACCTCGGTGGCGCCGAACTCGAGCGCCAGCTCGCGCTGATGAGCATGCTTGGCGACGACCAGGATCTCGCCGGCGTCGGTGAGCTCGCGCAGGGCCAGCGTGGCCAGCAGCCCGACAGCCCCGGCGCCCGAGACGAGCACCCGGTCACCGGGCTTGACCGCGGCCCTTCGCGCCGTGTGCACCGCGCAGGCGACCGGCTCCGCGAGCAGCGCCTGCTCGTCGGAGTAGCCCTCCGGCACCACGTGGAGCTGGGAGCGGTGCACCGAGAGCTGCTGGGACCAGCCGCCGCCGGTGTCGTGGCAGAACCCGGTCTGCAGCCCGGAGGAGATGTCGCCGACGGTGATCCGGGAGCACCGGTTGGTCTCGCCCCGCGCACACGCCTCGCACGCCTCCAGCCCGCGCGCGGCGCAGGTCAGGACCGGGTCGACGACCACGCGGGTCCCGGCCGCCAGGTCGCCGCAGGGGTCGAGCAGCTCGCCCACGATCTCGTGGCCGGGCACGAACGGCAGGCTCACCAGCGGCTGGAAGTAGAGGCTCGTCCTGCCCGACAGCATCCCCAGGTCGGAGCCGCAGATGCCGGACAGCGAGACCCGCAGCCGTGCCCATCCGTCGTGCTCGACCCTCGGCGGATCGAGCGTCACCATCCGCAGCGGCGCCGCGGCCCCGGTCAGCAGCAGCGGCAGCCGCCCGCCGGCGACCTTCCCCAGCGCCGTCTTGGCGACGCTGCGGTACATCTCGAGCGCAAGCATTCAGGCCCTCCTCATCGGTGCAGCCCGGCCGGGTCGAGCGTCCTGCTCGCATGGCCCGGCGACTCCCAGTCGACGATCGACCAGTGCGACTTCTTGGCGTGGCGGAAGAGAGGTACGTCGGGCCGGACCGCCACCGGGTGCCCCACCGCCGCGAGCAGCGGGAGGTCGGAGTGGGAGTCGGCGTAGGCGAAGCAGTCCGACGGCGAGATGCCCTCGCGGCGCGACCACTCGCGGACGAACGCCCCTCGCGACTCCCCGACCAGCGGCGACGCGGCCAGGTGGCCGGTGCAGAACCCACGGTCGTCGACGGCCAGGTCTGCCGCCTCGATGTGGTCGAAGAGCGGCATCAGCGGCCGGGTCAGCGGCCGGATCGCGCCGGTGACCAGCACCGTCACGTGCCCCGCCGCCCGGTGCTCCCGGATCCGCCGGACAGCGTCCGGGGCCAGCCGCCCGAGGATGTGCGTGGTCAGGTGCTCGTCGACGATCTGGTCGAGCTCGGAGAGCCGGGCACCGGCGTACTCCTTGTAGACCGTACGCAGCAGCGTGCCGCGCTCGGTGCGGTCCGCCCACACATAGCCGGGCACCTTGCTCGCCATCCGGGCGATCTCGGCTGCCTTCTGGGTGCCGGAGAGCTCACCGAGCCGCAGCCACAGGTAGGTCTCGATCACGTTGGAGGACATCAGGGTGCCGTCGAGGTCGAAGAAGGCCGCGACGCGCCCGTCCCTGAGCTGCGGCAGCCGGCCGGAGTCCGGCCTCTTCCGCAGCTTGCGCAGCTCGTCGAGCTCACGGACCGGCTTGGTCACCGACGGCACGTGGATGTCGTAGAGGTATTCGTGCCAGTCGATCACGCCGGTGTCAAAGGCGAAGGTCTCCTGGTCGGCCGGCGACAGCGACCGGTAGAGCGCGAGCGTGTTGGTGTCGACGAAGCGCAGGTCGGCCTGGGCGTACTCCTTGTAGAGGTCCAGGTAGCGACGGAGGAACTGCAGCCGCCGACCCTGCCGGTCGAGGTCGCGCGCCCAGCTGCGGGTGCGGTCGCTGCGCGGGGCCAGCCCGAGCAGCCGGTCGGCGATCTTGTGCACCCGCTCCCCGGTCACCATCATCCGCTCGACCGAGGCGCCTCCGGGGAACGTCCACTCCGGCAGCCGGGCCGCGCCGCGGTCTCCCGCCGCGAACGGCTCCTTGGAGAAGTAGGCCCGCACGGTCTCGTAGAGCATCCCGAAGGTCACCGGGTTGCGGTCGCCGGAGGCGAGATGGAAGTAGGCCGGGTCGCCCGGCTCGGGCGGGTGCGCCAGGCACGCCACGATCGAGGCGACGACATGGTCGACCGGCACGATGTCGACGGGGGTGTCCGCGGCCGCCGGGAAGAGCGGCAGCTCGCCGCGCCCGTAGGCGAGGATCAGCGGCTCGGCCATCTTGAAGCCCTCGATCCAGCCCGGATGCGGGCGGGAGACGGCCGACTCGATGATCGCCGGGCGGTAGATCGTGGCCCGGTGCCCGGCTGCGGCGTGGGCTTCGACCACCCGCTCCCCGAGCGCCTTGGTGAACGTGTAGGCGTCGGTCCAGCCCAGCGACCGTGCCCGCTCGGTGCCGAGGCGTACGAGCTCGTCCTTCACCCACTTCTTGCGCGCCTCCTCCGCGGCAGCGGCGGCGGTCATCAGACCGGCACGACCGTGCTCCCGCTCGGCCTGCTTGCGCAGCCTGGAGATCACCTCGACGCTGCGCGAGCGCTCCTCGACGGCCGCGCGCTGCGCCAGCCCCCAGGCAAGCTCGGCGTCCACGTCGACGGCGTGGTCGACCGGCCCCTCGGGGATGTGGCCCCTTCGCCGCCCGGACACATAGGCCGTCGAGACATGCAGATAGTGGATGTCGCGCCCGGTCTCCTCGACCCGCTTGAGCAGCTCGCGGACGCCGACGACGTTGGTGACGAACCCTTCGTCGACCGGCGGGTCGAAGGAGACATCGCCCGCGGAGTGCACCACGGCGTCGAGATCGTCCGGCAGCACCGGCGGTGCGGAGAGATCGCCCTCGACGACGTTCACCTCCGCATCCGAGACGGACGCGAAGATCGGCTTGGTCAGCATCTTCGCGATCCGGTCCGCCCCCGACGTCGACCCCTTGCGCCGGACCAGGACGCTGAGACGTACGTCCGGCACCTCGGTCAGCATCAGATGCAGCAGCGCCTCGCCGACAAACCCGGTCACTCCCGTGAGCAGCACATGCTGCCCCGCGAGCCGTTCTCCGATGTCAGAGTTCACGCCGGAGATTCTGCCCAATCCAGCAAATGTCGCACGGGAATTCTGTTCAAATCAGCACACCCAACCTTCGGCGAGGCTCGATACGTGTCAGTCATCGGACAACCGAACTGGAGACCGATGTGCTGACCAATCTACTCGAAGAACTCGCCCGTGAGGCGCCTTCCGGCGGCGAGACACCCGGACAGCTGTGGCGGCGTGGCCGCCGCATGGCGCGTACGCAGCGCGTCGGCACGATCACCATCGCTGCTGTCGCCTGCTTGCTGCTGATCGCGCTCGGCACGGCGACCTGGCAGCAAGGAACCGGCGTTGAACCGGCGACGGACACCGGGACCGGCAGCTACCTCCCCAGCCGTTTCCACGAGCCCAGTCCACATCTCCCCGGCACGGACTCGGTGGGTCCGCTGGGCCCACTCATCGCCACGTTCGACGCGCCCCGCAAGGGCTGGCTCGGGAGCAGCGACGGCGTGGTCGGAGTATCTGCCGAGACCGGTGCGTACGCGTTCCTCGACCTGCCGCAGGCGGCTACCCCCTACCTCGGTGAAGCCCAGCTCGCTCCGGATGGCCGCCATGTCGCCTACTGGACGACCGGGAAGGTGAACAACCCGATCCCCGCCCTCGAAGGCGGCACCATCAACGGATATGCGGTCTATGACACCGTGACCGGCAAGGTGGTCAGCCAGCGGCCCAGCACCGAGCGCGGGATCGGTCACGGCACCCTGATCTGGTTCGATCCCACCCATCTCGGCGTCGAGTTCGGGCAGATGCAGGACTGCTGCTCCTCGATCCAATCCCAGAGCCTGGTCTTCGACCTGACTTCTGGACGCGCAACCAGCATCGACGTCACTCTCGACAGTGCAAGCACCAACGCTGTCGGCAGCGTGGTCGCGGGGAATGACAGCTCGGTCGTCGTCGGAACCGACGGGTCCACGACGCCCGCCTATGTTCCGCAGACCGCGGCACGGGTCAACGGGACCCAGTTCGTCGCCCTCTCCCCAGACGCTGAGCGCCTCGCGGCGATCTTCGGGGACAGCGCGCCCGGACCGGTCTACGTCAAGGATGTCGATTCCAACGTCAACGGCGAGCGGATCCCGGACACGTACGTCGGGGTGTTCTGCTGGCTGGACGACACCCATCTAGCGGCCTTGCAGCGCCACGGAGACAGCGGCCGGGTCGACCTGGTAGCCGTCAACATCGAGGACGGTTCCGCCGAGATGCTCAGCGAGTACGTCGACACCGCCAACCTCGCGCTCAACCTGCTCGACTCGCCGGTGAAGAACCAGCCCGCCCCGCCGCGCCCGTGGTCACCATGGGTCCCGACCGTCACAGCCGGCACGACGCTCGTGGTCGCCGCCCTCGCGATCCTCGTCTGGAGGCGCCGTGCCAGAGCCTGACGGTCATCTCTTCGACGAGTTCGTCACCACCCGCCGCCCCGCCCTGCTTCGTACCGCCTTCCTCCTCACCGGACATGCTGAGGACGCCGAGGACCTGGTTCAGACCACGCTCATCAAGGTGGTCCCGAAGTGGGGCAAGATCCAGGACAACCCCGAGCCGTACGTCCGCAAGGTCCTCGCCCGAGAAGCCACCACTCGGTGGCGTACCCGCCGCTGGCGAGAGACACCGGTCGAGCATCTCCCGGACCGGGAGGCGGCGGGGCCCAGCCTGGCCTGGAACCTCACCGTCCGGGACGCACTCCTCCGGCTCCCACCCCGGCAGCGCGCCGTCATCGTCCTGCGGTTCTACGACGACCTCACCGAGCGCGAGACCGCGGCCACGCTCGGCGTCGCGATCGGCACCGTCAAGTCGCAGACCAGCGACGCGCTCGCGCGGCTGCGCACGTTGATCCCCGATCTCGCCGCCTCCGATGCCTCGGTTGCGGGCATGCGAGGGTGACCTGAGAAACTGGCGAGACTTCCGCAACCCCGAGGAGCCGTACGTGTCGAGGAAGCTGCTGAGCGTCGCAGCCGTCCTCTCGGCGACCGCTCTCACCGGCTGCGGCTCCGGGGAGCCGACCACCAGCAGTCCTGGCCCGAGCCCCTCGACCTCCTCCCCCGTCGAAGCCTCTGGACCCTGTCTCTTCGAGCCCGGTCAGGTCGCCAGCGCCATCCCCGGCTCCTGGTCGCATACCGCCGACGAGGACGTCTGCACCTACACCAGCGACCGGGGGGCGATCTTCGTGACGACCTTGGTCGACACCTCCGTCTCCGCTGGGCTCTCCGCCAGCCGGGAGGACTGCATCGCCTCGCCTGCGCCGGTCGAGATCGGGGACCGGGCGTTCGTGTGTATCGAGTCGCACGACGACGGGGATCTCGTGGTCGGCAACGTTGCTGTCGGGAGTCGGCTGTGGTCGCTCGTCATCGTTCCTGATGAAGGGGTTCACGACGCCGAGCTCGGTGCGATGGGTCGGCTCGTCGAGATGGTTGCCGACTGACTCCGCTGGTCGAGAACCGCCGTCTACCCGAGGCCACCGAGACGGAGGGCGTCGTCGAGCTCGTCGAGCTTCGCAGAGGACAGAGCCCCTGCTCGCTCGATCAGGTCGTCGCGGGACAACGTCGTCAGCCATGTGCAAGGGGTGACACCCGGACGTGGGAGCGCCAACCGGAGCACGCCTTCACTGGGCAGTCCTTCCGTGGCGCCTACTGCCACTTCGACGGCCAGACCGGTGATGTCGACACCCGCCGGATCGACGACCTGCATCACCTGGATCCCGGACGCATCCTCTTCCGACAGCAGCACCACCGGGCGTCGCTCGTCGAACTCCACCCACCAGACTTCGCCACGTTGCACATGTCCTCCTGACGTACGACGGCATGTCGCGGGTCTCAGCTTGACCTTATCTGCTGATTCGTGGCGGCTGGTCCGCTGGTCGAGCCGCCGGTGATCACCGCTGGTCGAGCCGCCGGAGCCGCTAGGCGGAGGCGTGTCGAGACCAACACGTCGCTTCTCGGGGAAACCTCGGTTGGGTGACTGTTCTTCGTTTCGGGGTTCGCCGCCGACCCTTGCTTTGAGTGTTTCTCGATCGTGCGCCGCGTCAAGGACGCCCTTCGGGCGCCGGCTTCGCCGGCCGCTTCGCGGTCCTTGACCCGGCACCCGATCGAGAAAGATTTCGCCTGTATCGGGGCGGCGGCGAGAGAGTGGCGCGGAGTTCACGATGCTCGTTCGCTGACCGCGTAACATGGGTTTGAACTGCTTAAATAGGTCGCTTGATGATGCTGTCTCGCATATAATAAGACCCATGTACGAGACCGTCGACCGCCTCCTTACCGGGCCGCCTGCGGGTGCGTCTGAGGCTGAGCTGGTCGACTGGATCGCGCGTCTTGAAGAGGTCAAGTGCACCGCCGAGGCCGTCCAGGCCGAAGCGGCGGTACGCCTGGATGAAGCGGTCCGGGTCCGCCAGGCCGAGGCCGGGGTGCCCGCCCGGAAGCTTGGTGAGGGCGTGGCCTCGCAGGTCGCGTTGGCGCGGCGGGTCTCGCCGGAGAAGGGCGCCAAGCTCCTCGGGCTCGCGAAGGTTCTGATCAGCGAGATGCCGCATACCTTCGCGTTGATGAAGGCCGGGCTGTTCTCGCAATGGCAGGCCACCATCCTGGCCCGCGAGACCGCCTGCTTGGCATTGGAGGACCGCAAGGTCATCGACTCCGAACTCTGTGCCACCGAGCCGGGCGGGGAACCTGCTCGTGCGGTGTCGATGGGGCTGCGGCAGCTCGAGAACGCCGCCAAGAAGCTCGCCATCACCCTCGACCAGGCCTCCGTGGTGGCTCGGGCTGCGAGCGCGGTGAAGGATCGTCGGGTCAGTCTGCGGCCGGCACCGGACACGATGACCTGGCTCGGGGCGCTGTTGCCGGTCAAGGACGGGGTCGCTGTCTTCGCTTCGCTGGACCAGGCCGCCAAGGCGGCTGCGGCTGCGGGTGATGAGCGGAGCCGGGGTCAGGTCATGGCCGACACCCTGGTCGACCGGATCACCGGCCGCAGCACCACCGGCGCGAAGCCCCGGATCGAGGTCAAGATCGTGATGTCCGCCGACTCCCTCACCGGCGACGCCGACCAGCCCGCCATGGTCGAGGGCTACGGGCCCGTCCCCGCCGCCTGGGCCCGCGACGCACTCAACGACGCCGAGGTGTTCGTCCGCCGCCTGCTCACCGACCCGGTCGGTCGGCTGGTCGCCATGGAGTCCCGCTCCAGGAAGGCACCCGACGGGCTGGCCGAGTTCATCACGACCAGGGACGGTGGGATCTGCCGGACCAACGGGTGCGATGCTCCGATCCGCAACGTCGACCACGTCGAACGCCACGCCGACGGCGGTGAAACGAGATCCGAGAACCTGCAGGGCCTGTGCGAACGATGCAATCAGGCCAAGGAAGCCCTCGGCTGGCAGGCCAGACCAGGACCCGACGGCAGCATCATCACCACCACACCCACCGGGCACACCTACACCAGCCCACCACCCGACACCTGGCCACCGGACCCACCGCCGCGACTGTCGCCGGCTGAGCTCCGGCTGCGCGACGTACTCCTCACTCACACCCTTGCGGCCTGAGGCTCGTGGGCCTCCGAGGACTTTCTTCGGATCGGTGCTTGACCTTGACGCTACGTCAGGGCTGCACGCTTCTTCCACGGCCCCACACAGGGCCGGAAACACACCGAACCGAACCAAAGGGAGCATCACCATGAACAACATCCTCAGCCGCCTCGTGGGTGACAAGAAGGACTGGAAGCGCATGGAAGCCCGCGCCGCCGCACTGCCCGCCGACTACCGCACCGTCTATGGCGAGATGAAGAGCTACATGTGGCGCTTCACCGCCGGCGACGGCATGGACATCGTCGAGGTCCTGCGCGAGATCCTCGACCTGTTCGAGACCGAGGCCGCCGCCGGACGCCCGGTCCTCGAGGTCACCGGACCCGACCTGGCCGCCTTCTGCGACGCCCGACTGCCCGAGCAGCACGACGCCTACCGCGCCAAGCTCCGCGCGAATCTCAACGAGGTCGCCTCGAAGCTGGCATGAGTCAGGGAAGGTCGAGGAAGGCGTACTGGGCGACCTTGTGCGGAAGCTGAACGACAGGGCCGCGTTTGAAACCGAAGTCGTCGAGCCTGGCGAGGGAGGCCTCGTTGGAGGCGTCGGGCTCGACGACGGCGCGGCGGGCGCCGGACTTGGAGATGACCTTGTCGATGAAGAACTCCAGGATCTCTTCCGTCCGGCCCTTGCGGATCGGGGTGTCGGCCAGGAAGAGGTGGACGCCGATGTCGCCGGGGCGGCGATCGTAGAAGGTGCCGAGCTCGTCGACCTCGGGGTCCCAGGTCTGGAAGAGCGCGACCGGATCGCCGTCGACCTCGACGATGTACGCAGCCAGATGGGGCTGCTCCTGCAGCCAGGTGTAGATCTCCTCGATCTCCTCGCGCGGCTTCTCGACCATGCCCCAGAACCGGGCCCGATCGTCGTGCAGCCAGCCGCACAACAGGTCGATGTCGGCCGACGGCTCCAGGTCACGAATGGTCAGGGACATGTCTTCTCCTCGGTGAGCAGGGACCAGTCGGTGACGACGCGGACCGCGCCTCCCCTGGCCCAGGCGTCGTGCTGATCGATGTGGTGGGGGCTGTCCGGGAATCCGCTGACACCGAGGGGTACGACCCAACGGCTGTTGTCGCGGTCAGCCAGATCCCAGGCGTAGCGCGCCACCGAGCCCCGGACGGTCACGGTGGTGCCCGGGATCCAGGCGTTGCAGCGCACCGTGTCGGTGTCGCCGGACAGAGGGGTGGCCGGGGCGGTCCGCGCGTGTGGGAGGTCGAACTGCTCCAGCGCGTGCAGCGGCCAGAAGCGGTGTTCCTCCGGCCAGGGCGTCGGCTCGCTGTCGGCGTCGCGTACGACCTTCGCCGCCTCGGCGACGAGCGCTCGCGGGTCCAGACCGAAGGGCTTCTCCGCGGCCAGGATGATGTGCAGGGCGCCGGCCACCCGCGCGGGCAGGCTGAACCACGGCTCATAGGGGGGCCCGTGCTCCGACGGCTCCCGCAGCGGCGCGAGCACCGGTGCCGCGCAGACGCGGTCGACGACCTCGGCACGCAGCGCGGCGTACCAGGCCGCGCCCGGCGAGCCGTCCATCGCGCCGTCCCACGCTGCCAGTGCCTGGGGGCGCACATCGGCCGGGACCAGCCCGAGCAGCGGCGCGCCGGCGGTCTGGGTCGTGTCGGCGAGGACCGCGACCGCCTGCTCAGCGTCGAGGGGTCCCGCTTCGTCGAGGAGCTGCGCGATCCGGTGCGCCCGGAACGGCGGCGCGAAGCCGGCCGCGAGCACGTCGAACTCCGGCATGCACCGGTCGTTGGCGGTCACGACAGAACCATCTGCCGAGGCCGTACGCCGCGGAAGCGGGTCGACCCAGCCGGTCCACTCCCCTGCCTCGTCCCGCCGCGGCACCCGGCCGCCGACGGTGTGGATGACGTCGCCGGCCACGTCGGCGATCACCCAGTTGTTGACCGGCTCGACCCAGCGCGCCACCGCGGCCTCGACGTCGGCGACCGAACGGGCCCGCAGCAGCGGCAGCAGCGCCCCGAAGCCGAGGTCGGCGAGCTCGTGACCGGGTGAGCGCAGCACCTCTCCCCAGCCCTCGTCGAAACCGCCAAGGACCACCGGTCCGCGGTCGGTCTCCAGGATCTCGACCTCGACCGGCTCCTGGTCGCGGACGAGCACCGTCTCCACGCTGCGCCGCACCACATCGCCGCCCGAGCGCAGGTCGACGCGGTAGAGATCCTGATAGTCGGCCATCGCGTTGGTGATCCCCCAGGCGACCTGACCGGCGTGCGCGAAGTGCTGCACGCCGGGTACGCCGGGGAAGGTCATCCCGACGACATCGAAGGGGTCGTCGGGATCGGTGCAGGCCAGCCGGACCTGGAGATAGACGTTGGGCGCCTCGAAGACGCGATGCGGGTCGCCGGCCACGAGCGGCAGACCGGACCGGGTGCGGCCGCCGCCGACGGCGTACGCGTTGGAGCCGCCGGACAGCCCCTCGGTGCGGAACAGCTCGGCTTCGGCCCCGAGCACCCGCGCCGCTCTGGCGCCGAACAGCTTCGAGGGGAACGACCCGAAGAGGATCTGCTGCACCCAGAAGACCGCCAGCGGCGTCCACGGCTGCCAGGTCCCCGGCGCGGGCCCGAGCCCGTCGAGCTCCGGGCAGGACGCCCCCTCCAGACCGGACCGGACGCCCTCGACGTACGCCGTCAGGAACCCCTGCGTCTCCGCGTCGAGCCGCTCGTAGGCCGCCTGCGCCACCGCCGCCAGTCGAGCGCGGCGGGCGAAGGCATCCCACTCGAGCCCGGCCGGGCCGAGCAGCTCGGCGGTGCGGCCCTCGCCACGCAGCCGCTCGATCTCGAGCTGCCACGCGCGGTCCCGCGCGGTGGCCCAGCCCTGCAGCCGGGCCACCTCGGCGAGCGAGGCACCCCGCACATGCGGGATGCCCCACTCGTCCCGATGGAGAATGCTCATGCGATCGGGTTGGCCAGCGTGCCGGCGAACATGAGCGACTCGGCCTGGTCGGTGATGTCGACCATCTGCAGGGTGTTGCGCAGCTGGAGCCGGTTGAGGCAGGAGTGCCGGAAGCGCGGGCGGAGGAAGTCGTAGCGCGCGACCGCGTCGGCCAGCTCGGGGTGGTCGGCGGCGTGGTCGACGATGCACGCCCGGGCCTCGGCCCAGAACTCGGTCTCCGGCAGCACCCCCTCATCATCGAGGATCGCGGCGACGTAGCGCAGCACCCCGTCGAAGATGTCGGTGTGCACCGCCAGCGCCTTGACGTCGTCAGGGAAGGACCCGCGGATCCGGGAGACCTCCTCGGGCAGCGGCAGGTCACCCATCACCGCCACCTCCTCGCCGATGTCCTTCATGAACATCCGCACCGGGACGTGGTCGCGCAGCACCATCACCAGGTTCTCGCCGTGCGGCATGAACGCCAGGTCGTACGCCAGCAGGCAGTGCACCAGCGGGCGCAGGTAGGCGTCGAGGTAGCTGCGCACCCATTCGCGGGCGGGCAGCCCGGAGGCACGGACCAGCTCGGCCGCGTACGAGGCACCGGCGGCGTCGCGGTGGAGCAGCGCCGCCATCGTCGCGCACCGCTCCCCCTCGGAGAGGCGCGGCACCGGCGACTCCCGCCACAGTGCGGCGATCATCTTCCGGTAGGGCGACGGGTTCGGCAGGGAGTGGAACACGTCGCCGGTCCAGCCGATCGAGGCGAGCTCGCGCAACACCCCGAAACCGCGCTCCTTCAGCTCCGCGTCGCCCTCCACCAGGTCAGCGACCCAGTCGTTGATGACCGGGGTCGCCGCCATGTACGCCGGCGAGAGCCCCCGCATGAAGCCCATGTTCTGGATCGACAGCGCGGTCTTGACGTAGTGCCGCTCCGGACGACTGGTGTTGAAGTACGTCCGGATCGACTGCTGCGGGCGGTGGACGTCCTCGCCCTCGCCGACCAGCACGATCCGTCGCGCGGCGACGTCGGTCGCAAAGGTGACCGCGAGCTTGTGGCGCCACTGCCACGGGTGGACCGGCAGGTAGCGGAACCCGTCCGGGTCCAGCCCGAGCCCGCGCAGCTTCGCCGCGAACCGGGCCAGCGTCGCCTCGCCGAGCTCGGCCTCGTAGAGCGCCTGCTCGTCCTCGCCGCGGCCCAGGGCCAGGTGGGACTGGTCCCGGGAGACGGCGACCCACAGCAGGCTCAGGTCGTTGCTCGTCTCCGGCGCCCAGCGCGCGTGGTCGTCGATGTCGAAGCCGATCCGGCCGTTGTTGGCGACGAAGGCCGGGTGGCCCTCGCTCATCGCACCTTCGACGCTCTGGTGGTCGGCGTCGACCAGGTCGGCGGCGGTCAGCGTCTGGTGCTCGAGCTTCCAGCAGGCCGAGGCGATCGTGGCCGCCAGCTCCTCCAGATAGGTCGGCAGCAGCTTGTCCGGGATCCCGAGATCGGGCGCGAACTCGGCGACGAACGCCTGCGCGTCGACCTCGGCCTCCTCACCTCCGCTCGTCCGGACGATCGAGGCCGGGTCCACCACCCAGTGCTCGAGCTGGAAGCGGCGCCCGGTGAACGCGTACGTCGAGGACGGCCCCTGCAGCTCCCAGCCCGTGTCGGTGGCCACGGGTGCGATCATCCGCTCGTGGCTGAACTCCGCGATCGCCTTGGCGACCAGGTGGCGGTGCGCGACGCGGAGGTTCTCGGGGCGCAGGTGAGCGGCTGCGTACATCTCCCGGGTGCAGACCGAGAGCATCGCGGTCTTCTCCCCGATGCTGATCTCGCGCAGCTCGACGAAGCCGGCCTCGGTGTTCTTGCGCCGGATCGGCTCGTTGCGTACGTCCG
This sequence comes from Nocardioides sp. YJ-D4, assembly GCF_054031495.1. Taxonomy (NCBI): domain Bacteria; kingdom Bacillati; phylum Actinomycetota; class Actinomycetes; order Propionibacteriales; family Nocardioidaceae; genus Nocardioides; species Nocardioides sp. YJ-D4. The sequence continues at coordinate 5,045,781 of NZ_CM132932.1, read as the reverse complement.
GCTCGACCACCACGCGACGCACGCCGGGGTCCGCGAAGCAGTGCCGCATGACCGCCCGGAAGACCCGGGTGGTGTAGCCGGTCACGGGCTCACCTGAGGTCGGCGCGACCAGGACGTGCATGCCCAGGTCTCCGGCGGCGAGGTCGGGCACGTGGGTGATCCCGGCGAGCTCGCTGCGGGCGGGGTCGTAGGTCTCGACCAGGAACGCCGGCACGCCGTCGACCCGGCCGAGCCAGGCGTCGTGGTGCGGGTGGCCGGCGATCCGCGCGTACTCCGCGGCGACGTCCTCCAGCGTGGCGTCCAGCATCATCCAGTACGCCGAGCGCGGGTGGGTCACCCAGGAGTGGACGGTGGCGAGGTGGGCCTCGATCTCGAGGGGCTCGATCGTGATCCTCATCGGTTCTCCTCCGTGGGCTGAAGCTTGAATCTGTCGGGGACGCCGAACTCCTGGAAGGCGACCCGCTTCTCGACGGGGTACGGCTCCCGGCCGAGGATCGCGGCGAGGATCACCGAGCTGCGATACGCCCCCATGCCGAGGTCGGGTGCGACGAAGCCGTGGGTGTGCTCCTCGCCGTTCTGGACCCAGATCTCGCGGTCGGCGGTGTCGACCGAGAAGGTCGAGCTGGCGGCGTAGCGCCCCTGCTCGTCGAGGCGGAGCCGGTCGCGGACGGGCTCCAGGAACGCCGGGATGCCGGCGCGGTCGCCGGTGGCGAGGACGAGCGCCTCGGTGGCCATCTCGTAGTCCTCCTCCTGCTCCACGTGGTGCAGCGCGAGGTGGTAGCCGCTCTCGGTCCGGGTCACGCCGCGCACCTCGGTGTTGGTGAGCAGCGTGGTCTCGGCCGCCTCGGTGACCGACCGGGTGTAGAGCGCCTCGTGGATCGCGTCGATGGTGTCGCCCGAGATGCCCTTGTAGAGGCTCTGCTGCGCCTTCAGCAGCCGCTCGCGCTTCTCGCTCGGCAGCGCCTGGAAGTAGGCGGAGTACTCCGGGGAGGTCAGCTCGAGGGTGAGCTTGGTGTACTCCATCGAGAAGAACCGCGGGCTGCGGGTCAGCCAGGCCAGCTGGTAGTCGTGGTCGGGCTGGGCGGTCAGCAGGTCGAGGTAGACCTCGGCGGCCGACTGGCCGCTGCCGACGACGGTGATGCTGCGCCGGGTGACGAGCTCGTCCTTGCGGGCCAGGTACTCGGCGCTGTGCAGCGCCGGCCCCTCAGCGGCCACGGCCTCGGCCGCACACTCCGGGACGCGTGGGGTCGTCCCGGTCCCGAGCACCAGCCGCCTGGTCCGATGCGTCTCGCCGGAGGCGGTGGTCACGACGTACGTCTCCCCGTCGTGCTCCACCGAGGTGACCTGCTGACCGAAGCGCACCGAGTCGAGCCGCTCGGCGACCCACTGGCAGTACTGGTTGTACTCGCGCCGGTGGGGCAGGAAGTTCTCGCGGATGTAGAACGGGTAGATCCGGCCGGTCTGCTTGAGGAAGTTGAGGAAGCTGAACCGCGAGGTCGGGTCGGCCATCGTCACCAGGTCGGCGAGGAACGGCACCTGCAGGGTGGCCTCGTCGAGCATCATCCCGGGGTGCCAGTCGAACCGGTCGCGGCCCTCCAGGAACAGACAGTCGAGCTCGTCGATCGGGTCGGCGAGCGCGGCCAGACCGAGGTTGAACGGGCCGAGCCCGATGCCGATCAGGTCGTGGACGCGGGAATCGGTGGCTGTGAACACGGTTGCGGGGGCGGTGGGCGTGGTCATCGGGCGACCTCCGGAACGGCGCGGCCCAGCGTACGGACCTGCTCGATGATCTCGAGTACGTCCTGCACGGAGGCCTTGGGGTTGAGCAGGGTCAGCTTGAGGAACTGCCGGCCGTCGACCTTGGTCGCGGCGACGACGCCGCGGCCGCCGCTCCACATCTCGGAGCGGATGCGCCGGTTGAGGTCTCCCAGAGCCTCCTCGTCCAGGTGCGGGTCGACGTAGCGGAAGACGACCGTGGAGAGCTGGGAGGGCGTGATGACCTCGATGTCGGGCTGCACGCTGAGGATGTCGTAGACCTCGCGCGCGAGATCGATCACGGTCTCCAGGTAGGCGCCGATCTGGTCGGGACCCATCGTGCGCAGCGTCAGCCACAGCTTGAGCGCGTCGAAGCGGCGGGTGGTCTGCAGGGACTTGTCGACCTGGTTGGGGTTCTCCGACTCGCGCGGGTTGAGGTAGTCGGCGTACCAGGAGGCGTGCTGCATGGTCGCCAGGTCGCGGACCAGGAGCGCGCTGGAGGAGACCGGCTGGAACCAGGTCTTGTGGTAGTCGATCGTGATCGAGTTCGACCGCTCGATGCCGTCGAGCAGGTGGCGATACTTCGGCGAGGCGAGCAGCCCGCCGCCGTACGCCGCGTCGACGTGGAACCAGACGTTGAAGTCCTGGCAGGCGTCGGCGATGGCGTGCAGGGGGTCGATGACGCCGAAGTCGGTGGTGCCGGCGGTGGCCACGACCGCGGCCGGGACGAGACCGTCGACGACGCACTCGTCGAGCGCCTCACGCAGAGCGGCGACGTCCATCCGGTGCTCGGCGTCGGTCGGGATCGCGATCGCGGCTGCGTCGCCCATGCCGAGCAGGCGGGCCGACTTGGCGATGGAGAAGTGGCTGTCCGCGGAGGTCAGGAAGCGCAGCCGGTCCAGAGGTACGCCGCGGCGCTCCGCCTCACCACGGGCCAGGAGCAGCGCCTGCAGGTTGGACTGGCTGCCGCCGCTGGTGAAGATGCCGTCGCGGGTCGCCTCCGGGTAGCCCGCGCGAGCGGCCGTCCAGTCGATGAGACGACGTTCCATGAACGTACCGCCCACGGACTGGTCGAAGGTGTCCATCGAGGTGTTGACGGCCGCGATCAGCAGCTCCCCGACGAGGGAGGGGATCACGACCGGGCAGTTGAGGTGGGCGGCATAGGAGGGGTCGTGGAACCAGACCGCATCCTGGAGCCACAGCTTGCTGACCTCGGCCAGCGCTGCGGCGCCGTCGACGAGGGGGTTGTCCAGGTCGACCTCGGCGACCGGTACTGCTGCCTCCTCGGGCGAGATTCCGGTGGTGGGACCCTCGAGAGTGGCGAGCTGGTCGACGAGCAGCCGGATTGCTTCGGTGATGCCGCTGGTGTACTCACGAGCATTGTCGGGGTGGAACAGATGCTCCAAGTGCGGTGCGCTCACTGGTCTCCTTCGACACGGGGGGATTAGGTTAGGCGAACCTAAGTGAGGCTACCCTAAACGCATCCCCGCCAGACAGGTGGGCCAGAGAGAGGACGATCACACCCGTGCCGCACTCCCCCACCCAGGCTCGTCGCGTGCTCGCCGGCTTCGCCTTCGCCTCCCTCGGCAACGGCCTGACCCTTCCGTTCCTGTACGTCTACATGGCCCAGGTCCAGGACCTCGGCTCGTCGACCGCCGGCTGGATGTTCGCCTGGATGGGCCTGGTCGGCCTGGCGGCCGCCCCCGGTGTCGGAGCGCTCCTCGACCGCTTCGGGCCTCGCGCGGTCCTGATCGCCGCGCTGATCGTGGAGTCCGTCTCGATCGGGTCGCTCGGCTTCGTCGACGGGACCGTGCCGACGATGGCGGTGCTGGCCGGCGTGGTCGTGGGCGCCTCTCCCCTCTGGCCGGGCACGACGACGCTGCTGGCCGGGATGGTCCCGGCCGAGGACCGCGAGCGGGCCTACGGGTTCGCCTTCCTGGGCCTGAACGCGGGCATCGGCGTGGGTGGTCTGGTCAGCGCGTTCCTCATCGACGTCGCGCGTCCGGAGACGTTCCAGGTGCTCTACCTGTGCGACGCCGTCGCCTATCTCGTCTACGCCGCGGTGCTGGCCTTCCTGGTCCGCTCCCCCGCCCGGGCCGGGGAGGACGAGGCCGACAACCCGGCCGGCGGATCCTGGGGCGAGGTGCTGCGCGACCGGCGTGCGGTGGCCCTGGTCGCCTGTGGCGTGCTCGCGGTGACCTTCGGCTACGGACAGCTCGAGGCCGGCGCGACCGCGTACGCCGTCGATGTGGCCGGGGTGCCCGCGACCGCGCTCGGCTGGGCCTTCGCCGCCAACGCCGCCGTGATCGTGTGCGGGCAGGTGATCCTGCTGCGGCTCACCTCCCGGTGGCGGCGTACGACTGCACTGGCGTGCGCCGTGCTGACCTGGTCCCTGGCCTGGAGCGTGCTGGCGGCCGCCGACCTGATGCCCGTCGCCGGCGCGGTGGCCGCCGTCGTGATCGGCCTGGCCATCTTCGGCCTGGGCGAGACGCTGTGGGCGCCGATCGTGACCGGGCTGGCGAACACCATCGCCCCCGACCACCTGCGCGGCCGCTACAACGCCTCCCTCGGCCTCACCCTGACCCTCGGCCAGATCCTCGGACCGGCGCTGGCCGGCTCGCTCATCGGCAGCGGCCTCGGCCACCTGTGGGCGGTCGTCGTGATCGGCGGCACCCTCACCGCAGGCCTGGTGCTGACCCGGCTCCGGTTCCTGCTCACCGCGGCCGAGGACGGCGCCCCGGAGGCCGAGACCCTCCGGGAGCCCGTCCAGGTGGCCGCCGACTAGCCTGCGGAGCGGTATCCCAGCCGGCCGCGCGTGGCGACGATGACGATCGCCGCGCCGATCCCCGCGGCGAGCAGCACCGCGAGCTGGAACCGGTCGGCGTCGACGCCCGGGAAGAGCTCGGTGGAGGCGACCGAGGCGTAGTTGTTGACGCTGGTGTGCAGGAGCATCGCCAGCGGCAGGCTCTGACCGGTGCGGTTGAAGACCCAGGTCATCACGATCCCGAAGGTGATGCAGAAGGCCGTGAACACGAGCGGGGCGTACCAGCGCACGTCCGGCCAGCCGGCCCAGTCGGTGAGGAAGAGCGGCATGTGCCACAGCGCCCAGATCGGGCCGAGCACGAACGCTGACCCGAGCGGTCCGACCTTCCGCTGCAGCCGGGGCAGGGCGAAGTCGCGCCAGCCCGGCTCCTCGGCGAGGCCGGTGGTGATCATCTGCAGGATGAGGCCGGGGACGTACGCCACCAGCACGATCAGCCACGCCTGCAACGGCGCCGCCATCTGCCCACCGACGGCCTGGGTCGCGACGATGATCGTGGCCGGCACGCCGATCAGGATGCCCGCGTACCAGCGCCAGCTCGCCCGCCAGCGCCACATCCCGACGACCCAGGCCCGCAGGCCGGCCCGGCCGCCGACGAGCCCGGTGACCAGCGCGGCGCTGCCGATCGGACCGAGGTACGCGCCCGGGAGCATCCCGAGGAGCTGGCCGCCGATCATGCCGCCGGGGAAGGTGAGGTCCCAGACGCCGAGGCCGCTGTTGGACAGGACGTACGGTGTCCAGGCCAGCCAGCTCGCCGCGAGGGCCAGCACGAAGAAGGTGGAGAGCTGGTGGCGGGTGACAAATGCTCGTAGGCCCTGATCCGGTTCGGTGACGGGCCGGGTCACGGGCTGTGTTGTGGTCATGATCGTTCCCTTTCGGCGTTGGGTCGCTTTCCTGACCTGAACCTAGGAACGGGGCCGGTCCGGCCGCGCCGGGCAAAAGAGCGAACCTTCGCACTTGCATCGAAAGATGCTGGCGACCGGGACCGGTTGCGGAAAGGATGATGGCGTGAGCGACGAGACGACCCGGATGGTGCCGCGACTGATCCCACCCGTGGTGGTCTGGCTGGTCACCACCGCACTGCTGGTTGCCGCCCCGGGCCTCGACTCGGCCGACGCCGAGATCGGCGGGAGCCCCGCGCTCGGCAGCGCGGGGTGGTGGGTCGCGCTGGTGGTGCTCACCGCCCAGGCGGTGGTGCTCCTCGAGCGGCGCTCCCGGCCACTGGCGGTGCTGCTGGTCGTGGCCGCCGCCTCGGTCGTGCTCGCGGTCAGCGGCGCGGGCGACGCCACCAGCCTCGCCTCCGCGGCCGTGCTGGTCGCGGTGTGGTCGGCGGTGACCTCGACTCCACTCCCCCGCCGGATCCGGGCCTTGGCCGGGGCGCTGACCGGGGCCGGGCTGCTGGTCGCGCTCGGCACCTGCCTGAGCCAGACGAGCATCGGCCTTCCGGCCGGCACCGCGGTCCTGGCCGGTCTCGTCCAGGGTGCGGGCGTGATCGCCGCTCCGGCGCTGCTCGCCGCCACCGTGCGCGCACGCCGGGACGCGCGGTCGGCCCGGACCGATCTCGCGGACGCCGTCGACCGGGAGCAGTCCGCCCAGATCGCCGCGGCGATCGCGGAGGAGCGTACGGCGATGGCCCGCGAGCTCCACGACATCGCCGCCCACCACCTGACCGGCATCGCGGTGATGACGGGCGCGGTCGAGCGGCAGATCGACACCGACCCGGCCGGCGCGAAGGAGTCCGTACGCCAGGTCCGCACCCAGAGCACCGCGATGCTGCGCGAGCTGCGTGGTCTGGTCACGCTGTTGCGGAGCCCGGGACAGGCAGGGGAAGCGAGCGGGAACGAGCGCCTGTCCCAGCTGGGCTCGCTCGTCGACGACGCCCGTCGCGCCGGGCTCGAGGTGTCGTTCTCCTTCCTGGGGGCCGGTTCCGTCACCGAGAGCGTCGGGCCGCTCGCCCAGCTCTCCGCCTATCGCACTGTGCAGGAGTGCCTCGCGAACGCCGCTCGGCACGCGCCGGGCGCCCGGTGCGAGGTGGTCCTGGACGCCCGGGATCCGGCCGAGGTGGTGGCGACGGTGCGTAACGGGCCGCCACCGATCCCCGCTGAACCGCCGCGTCGGCGTGGCCTGGGCCTGGTCGGCATGCAGGAGCGCGCCGACCTGACCGACTCGACGCTCGAGGCCGGACCGACCCCCGAGGGCGGCTGGCAGACGCGGCTGCGGATCCCCGCCACCGCGACCGCGGAGGTCGCCGGATGATCCGGGTCGTGGTCGCCGACGACCAGCCGCTGGTGCGTGCCGGGCTGCGTACGCTGCTGGAGACCGAGCCCGACATCGAGGTCGTCGCCGTGGCCGAGGACGGTGCCGCCGCGGTCGAGCGGGCGCTGGCGCTGCGGCCCGACGTGGTCTGCATGGACATCCGCATGCCCGGCCGCGACGGCATCAGCGCCACCCGCGAGCTGTGCGGCCCGGACGTCGCCGACCCGATCCCGGTGCTCGTCCTGACCACCTTCGACATCGACGACTACGTCTTCGGTGCCCTCGAGGCCGGCGCCTCCGGCTTCCTCCTCAAGGACGCCGACCCCGATGCCATCGTCGCCGCCGTACGCTCCGTCGCCGCCGGCCACGGCACCCTCGACACCTCGCTGACACGGCGGGTCCTCCGCGAGGTCGTCACCCGCAGGCGTACGCAGCCCGTGACCGCCGCGCGCGCCAGCGAGGTCCTCACCACCCGCGAGCTCGACATCCTTCTCCACCTGGCTGAGGGCATGTCCAACGAGGAGATCGCCCAGGCGCTCGTCCTCGAGGTCTCCACGGTCAAGTCCCACCTGGCCCGGATGATGCCCAAGCTCGGCGTCAAGTCCCGTCTTCAGGCGGCCGTGTGGGCCTACCAGTCGGGGCTCGTCGAGCACTGAGACATTGCCAGTCAGATCAGGCCGGTCTCCTGCGCGACGTGGATGGCGCGGGAGCGGCTGTCGACGTCGAGCTTGGTGAAGATGTGCGCGAGGTGGCTCTTCACGGTGGCCTCGGTGACGAAGAGCGTGCGCGCGATCTCCTTGTTGGTCGCGCCCCTGGCCAGGTGCCGCAGCACCTCGATCTCGCGATCGGTGAGCCGCGGCAGCGGGCTGCGCATGCCCTTGAGCACCCGGGTGGCCAGGTCCGGAGCGAGGACCATGTCGCCGGCGGCGGCGCGGTGGATGCCCTGGACGATGACCTCGGGGTCGACGTCCTTGAGCAGGTAGCCGGCGGCACCGGCCTCGATCGCACCGAGTACCTCGGCGTCGCGGTCGAAGGTGGTCAGGATCAGCACGGCCGGCGCCGGGTCGAGGGCGCGGAGCGCGATCGTGGTTCGGATGCCGTCGATCCCGCTTCCCAGGCGCAGGTCGCACAGCACGACGTCGGGATGGAGGTGACCGGCCAGGGTGATCGCCTCCTCGCCGGTGGCGGCCTCCCCGACGACCGTCAGGGCGTCGCCCGCCTCGATCACGGCGCGCAGGCCGCTGCGTACGACCGGGTGGTCGTCGACGAGGAGCACCGTGGTCATCGCGACCCCTCGATGTGGATCGGGAGATGCGCGGAGACTGCGGTGCCCTCACCGGGTGTGCTCTCCACGTCGAGGCCACCTCCGAGCTCGCGAAGTCGGGCCCGCATGAAACGCAGGCCATAGCTGGACGAGCCGGCATCGGCGTCCTGCTCCCAGGCGGCGACGTCGAACCCGTCGCCGTCGTCGCTGATGTCCATACGCACCGAGTCACCGTCGTCGATCAGCGTGACCACGACCCGCGTCGCCGCGGCGTGGAGACGTACGTTGGAGAGGGCCGACTGAGCGGTGCGAAGCAGCGCGACCTCGACCTCGGTCCGCAGCAGCGGGAGCGTGTCGTCGACATGGAGCTCCGCGTGCAGCCCGGTCTCGTCCTTCGTGCGGTCGAGCATCCGCCGAAGCGCCGAGGCGAGGGCGGCGTCCTCGAGCTCGGCCGGTGCCAGGGCCTCGACGATCCGGCGTACGTCCGCGAGGCTGTCGCCCGCCAGCGCCTCGACCTGCGCGAAGGTGCGCGAGGACTCCGGGTCCGTGGTGCGGTTGCCTCCGGCGTGGGTGAGGAGCCGGATCGAGGAGAGCGCCTGCGCGATGGTGTCGTGGATGTCTCGCGAGATCCGGGTGCGTTCGGCGATCGCTCCGGAGTGGCGCTGGGCGAGCAGCAGCTCGTCCTGCAGCTCGGCCATCTCCTGCTGGGCGCTCCGCAGGGACGTCACCAGCCGCTCGCGCTCGGCGGCGTCGCGGAGGAGCTGCAGGTACCCGCGGGAGATGCCGAACGCGAAGATGCCGCCGATGAGCGGGCCGAAGACGTCCGCATAGCTGGTCGTGCCACGGTGCAGGATCGGGGCCACGACCACCACCACGAGGATCGCCGCCGAGAAGACCAGTCCCCAGCGCAGCGGCAGCAGGTGCCCGGCGAGCAGCCACAGCAGGAATGCGAGCCAGACGAACTCGTCCGAGACCGCGACCGCGGCGACCCAGATCACCGCGAAGCCGAGCAGCCACCACACCGGCAGCCGCGGCGAGCCCGTCCTGGCCGGCAGGATCGTGCCGGCGGTGTGCCACCCGAGGATCGCGAGCCCGGTGATGACCGCGGCAGGAGGCGCCACGCCCTCGCCGATCGCTCTGCTGACGCCGATCGCCGTCAGCACGACCGCGATCACGTGCTGCCCGATCTCCATCGCCCGCACCGTCGAGGCGGCGGGGGTCGGGTGCGAGGCGCCGGGCCGCCTCAGCGGCGCGTGTACGACACTCATGTGCTCGATTCTCCCCCGGCCCTCTGCAGTCGTCCCGGCCACCAGATGCGGTCGCCCACCAGGGCGAAGATCGCCGGCACGATCACCGTACGCACCACCAGGGTGTCCACGAGCACGCCCACACCGACGATCAGGCCCAGCTGTCCGAGAGTGACCAGCGGCAGCACCCCGAGAGCGGCGAAGACCCCGGCGAGGACGATGCCGGCGCTGGTGATCACACCGCCGGTGTGGGCGACCGCCTCGACCACGCCCGCCCGGGTGCCGAGCCGCCCCGCGTCCGCGCGCGCCCGGTGGACGAGGAAGATCGTGTAGTCGATCCCCAGCGCGACCAGGAACAGGAACGCCAGGATCGGCACCTGCAGGTCGAGCGCCTGCTGATCGAAGAGGACGCGGCTCAGCCAGGCCCCGGCGCCGATCGCGGCGACCGCGCTGGCGAGGTTCACCAGGAGCAGCAGGCCGGGCGCCACCAGCGAACGCAGCAGGACCAGGAGCACGAGGAAGCTCACCGCGAGCACCAGCGGCGCGATCAGCAGCAGGTCGTCCTCGCTCCCCGCGGCGGCGTCCAGCTCGGTCGCGACCGCGCCGCCGACGAGTGCCTTCGCGCCCTCGATCGGGTGGACCGCCTCCCGCAGGTCGGTGATCTGGTCGAGACTCCGCTCGGTTCCGGGCGAGAACTCGCTGGTCACCATGATCTTCGTCAACGCCCCGTCGCCGGTGACTCCGGCCGGCTGGGCGCGCACCACGCCCTCCACGTCACCCGCGATCGAGGCCACCTCAGCGGCGGCCTCGGTGTCGGCGAGGATGTAGATCGGCTGGGCCTCTCCGGGCGGGAAGTGCGCCGAGAGCGTCTCCAGACCGGCGGCCGACTCGGACTGCACCCGGAACTTCTCGATCTGATCGAGCCCGACCGACGTACCGGAGAGGCCGGAGGCCATCACCGCGAGCAGCACGAGCCCACCCAGCAGGCTCGCGACCGGACGCTTCACCACCCGCGACGCGATCGCGCGCCATACCCGGCCCTGGTCTCGCGAGTCACCCGGGCGAGGTACGAACGGCCAGAACAGTCGTCGTCCACACACCGCCAGGGCCGGTGGCAGCACGAACAGCACCGCGACCAGGGCGATCAGCAGACCGATCGCCGCGGGCACCCCCAGCCCGCGGGTCATCGGGATCGTGGCCAGGACCAGGGTCAGCAGGGCGAGCACCACCGTCAGGTTGGAGGCGAGGATCGCGAGCGCCGTCTTCCGCCAGGCCGTGCTCAGCGCCAGCCGGTCGTCCTCGGTCCGCTGCAGCTCCTCCCGGTACCGCGAGATCAGCAGCAGCGCGTAGTTGGTCCCCGCACCGAACACGAGGACGCTGACGACGCCGGCGTCGAACCCGAAGTCCCACAGCGCTCCCGCCGCCGCGGTGACCCGCCCGGCGAGCGCATCGGCGAGAGCGACCACGACCAGCGGGACCAGCCACAGCACCGGCGAGCGGTAGGTGATGATCAGCAGCACCGCCACGATCAGGACCGTCACCAGCAGCAGCGTGAGGTCGGCGCCGTCGAAGGCCGCGGCCGCATCAGCCCCGAACGCCGGCCCGCCGGTCACCTGCAGCACCAGCCCGTCGGGAGCCTGCGCCGCCACGTCGGCTCGCAGCGCCTTGATCACCCCCGACGTCTCGGCGTTGTCGGCGCCGACCGTGATCGGCACGGCGAGAGCCGCGGCCTCCCCGTCCTCGCTGAGCATCGGACCGGCGGAGCCCGGCGCGGCCTGCGCACCGACCTGGACGCCGAGCCGCTCGAGGCCGTCGAGATCACTGCTGGAGAGGGCGCCCTCGTCCGCCCGGGAGGCGACGACGAGCACGGACTCACGATCGGCGCCGGGGAACTCCTCCAGCAGCGCGCTCACCCGCGTCGACTCCGACCCCGCCGGCGCCTGCCCGGTCTGCGCCGGGGCCTCCGCACCGGCGAAGGCCCCGAAGAGCACCCCCATCACGACCACCGCGAGGCCGAGCGCCACCCAAGCCCCACGGCGGGACGTCAACCTGTCTGCGAGATGCGGACGAGCACCCGACCGCGTACGAACCAGAGAATCTGCCATGCCGACAACTCCACCAGCGGCGTCGTCCCAGATCATCGCGAGCAGGACTGAACCAGGAATCATCCATTTGGCTGATGCCGGCCGGCCGGAGCGGTCAGGGACCGGTCACGGAAGGCTTGACCGCGAGCACCGGGGAGGTGGCGTCGAGCAGGATCCGCTGGGCGGTGCTGCCGAAGACCAGCTTGCCCACCGGCGTCCGCGCGCGCAGACCCAGGACGATCAGCCGCGCGTCGAGCCGCTGGGAGACCTGAATAACGGTGTCGCTGGGGTCACCCAGGTCTCCGCGCTCGACCTCGACCCGGCCGGCGAGCTCCGGCCACCGACCTTCGAGCTCCTCGGCGTCGGGGACCCGCTCGCCGCGCACGGCAGGCACGATGACCACGGTCTCTCCCTCTCGGGACTCGGCGACCGCGGCCGTGACGGCGGCGTGTCCGGGCGGGGTGTCGGCGTAGGCGACCACGATGGTCATCGGCGTTCCTTTCGGTTCGTGGAAGGGCGGGAGGTCGGCGCGGTCATTGCAGCAGGCCCATCGGCAGGTCGACCGGCAGCAGCGACGGCAGGGCGAGCAGCACGGCGCCCAGGACGAGGGTGTAGATGATCGCCGTACGTGGCCGGGTGCGGGCTGCGTACAGGAGGAACACCGGGGTGAACACCAGGGTCGCCGCAAGGTAGCCGCCGAGCATGACGAGGACCAGGAACGCGGCCATCGCGACAAAGGTGCGCATGGCGATCACCAGGTCGTGACGCCGAGCCAAGGCCTTGGCGTCGACCGCCGGGTCCACTCGGGTGGCGACCATGGTGCCACCGGACCCACCCGCGGGTTCGAGGCTGTCGTCGAGCGTGTCGCGGCGGGTGTCCTGCCGCCTCGCGCGCAGCTCCTGCCAGGTCAGGATGAGCGCCGCGACCAGACCGCCGATCGCCACGAGCCGCGGCATCAGCGCGGCCTCTGCGGAGAAGGACCCACTCACCCACAGCGCGCCGGCGAAGACCAGCACCGCGACGATCGCGACGGCGAGGGACCAGGGCGTACGGGCCAGCGAACCCTCGAGCTCGTCGCCGTGCTCGTCATCGCTCTCGTGCTCGTCCCGGTGACCGTCGTCGGCAGCCCCCGAGGCTCGCCGAACCTTCTTGATCAGGGACCAGGCCAGCGGCACGATCAGCAGCGCGGCGAAGACGAGCACGCCGGGTCGCGCGACCCAGGAGGCGCCGTCGTACAGGCTGGCGGTCAGGTAGTAGTAGCGCTCCATCGGGATGGCCAGGACGAAGCCGATCAGGAACGGGGCCCGCGGCATCCCGGTGGCCTTGAGGAAGAAGCCGACCACGCCGAGGGCGACCATCACCCACAGGTCGCCGATCTGGCCACCCTCCTGGAACGCGCCCAGGAGCATCACCACGAGAAGACCGGGCCCGAGCACGGCGAAGGGCACCTTCGTGAGCTTGGCGAGCGAGCCGGTGGCCAGGAAGCAGAGGAACGCTCCGGCGACCGAGGCGATCGCGAACGCCCACACGATCAGGTACATCAGGTCGAGATGGTCGGTGACGATCGCCGGCCCCGGCTGGATGCCGTACGTCAGCAGCATCCCGAGCAGCATCGCCGACGGCACGCCGCCGGGGATGCCGAAGAGGAAGGTCGGGATCAGGTCGCCGGCCTCGACGGAGTTGTTGGCGCTCTCCGGACCGACGATGCCACGGGGGTCGCCCTTGCCGAACTTCCGCTTGTCCTTGGCGGTGGCCACAGCCTGCCCGTAGGCGAGCCAGGTGCCGGCGGTGGCGCCGACGCCGGGCAGCACACCGGCCCAGATGCCGATCAGCGCACCTCGGATGACATGCGTCCAGTGGGTCAGCCACTCGCGGATGCCGGATCCCCAACCGCCGGTGAGCTCCACCGGCTTCTCAGTGACTCGTCGCTGCCCGACCCGGCTGGCGATCTCGGCGAGCCCGAACACACCCAGCGCGACCGCGACCAGGGAGATGCCGTCGCTGAGGAACAGCGACCCGAAGGAGAACCGCTCCTCGGCGGTCGTGGGCGAGGTGCCGACGAGCCCGAGCAGGAGCCCGAGCAGGCCGGCGGTCAGGCCCTTGACGACGTTGCCGCGCGAGAGCACGGCGGCGAGCGAGACCCCGAGGATGGTCAGCATGAAGAGCTCCGGGCTGCCGAAGGACAGCACCAGGGGCCGAGCCAGCGGAATCGCGAGGGTGAGCCCGACCGCTCCGATTAGGCCGCCGGCCATCGAGGAGAGGAAGGCGAGCGACAGGGCGCGTTTGGCCTGTCCTTGTCGCGCCATCGAGTAGCCGTCGAGCATCGTCACGCTCGCCGAGGCGGAGCCGGGCGCGCCGAGCAGGACGGCGGCGACCGTGTCTGAGGTGTGCACCACCGCCAGTGCTCCGATGAGCATCGCGAGTGCGGGTTCGGGCTCCATGCCGAAGGTGATCGGAAGGAGGATCGCCACCGCGCCGGTGCCGCCGAGCCCCGGGATCAGGCCGATGACCAGACCGGCCACCACGCCGACGGCGAGCATGATGAGGAGCGAGGGATCGGCCAGGGAGGCCAGGGCAGAGAAGGCTGCGTCAGTCATGTGTCCGCCCTCAGTCGATCGTGATGTCGTAGTCGGTCTCGAGCAGCTCGAGGACGTCCTGGCGGACGCTCTCGTCCACCTGGTACGCCTCGCCGATCCGGTCGGCGAGGTCGGGTGAGGCATCGAGCGGATAGCCACCGAGCACCTCGGCGGCGGACTTCTGGAACGCGGGATCGGCACCCATCTCATCGGCCGTCGAGCGCAGCAGCTCGACCGCCTCGTCCGGTGTGTCCTCAGGCACCCAGAGCGCCTTCTGGTAGGTGTAGGTCAGCGCCAGGATGGCGCGGTAGGTCTCCAGCGCCTCGGGATCCGGCTGCTTGCCATGGAGCTTCTCGTACGCCTCGACGACGGTCGGCAGGTCCGGGAAGTTGGGATCGCGCACGATCTCGCCGTCCTCGTTGACCTGCCCGAGCGAGAAGAGCGGCACCGCGGTGCCGTCCTCGACCAGCGGCTCGACCGCGGGCTCGTACGACGAGGTCGTCTGGTAGTCGATGTCGACCTCGCCGCGCTGGAGCGCGAGGTTGACCGGTCCACGGCCCTCGAACCCGAAGGTCGAGTCGATGTCGGCCGAGAGCAGGTCGAAGGCCAGCATCGTGGTGAGGTCGAGGCTGGTCGCCGCGATGCCACCGAAGATGAGCGGCTTGTCCCGGTCGACGAGGTCCTCGATGCCGTTCACCCCGGCGCCGGTCCGGGCGTAGACCACCGCTCCGGTGCCGTTGGCCAGGACCGGCCGCAGCTTGTTGAAGTCGTAGCGCACCGCCGGCATGTCGAGGAGGTAGGGCACCACCGTCGAGGCGGTGCTGACCAGCACCTCGGTGCCGTCGGTCTTCGCCGAGGTCATGAAGTGGTTGGTGCCCAGGATCCCCTCGCCGCCGTCGTCGTTGACCGGAGCCAGGCCCGGGGAGCCGGGCACCGCCTCGGTCAGCTCGGCGCCGACGAACCGGGCCCAGGTGTCCGTGCCACCACCCTCGGCCAGCGGGATCATCATCTCGACGGTCTCACCCGAGTAGTCGCCGTCGGCCGTGGAGGCGGCCGGGTTCAGGAAGTCCCCGCCCAGGACGGAGACGCCCACCGCCAACGCGGTGAATCCGGCGAGGACGGCTCCGGCGAGTCGTGGGGTCGGCGCAGGTCGCTCCGGCGGGTCCTGCGTCGGGCCGGCATCCTCGTCTGCGGTCGTGGCCACGTCCTCTTCTTCGACGTGCTGGGTCATGAGTTCCTCCAGGTGTAGCGAGCCTCACACGGGCATCCCGTGTCAAGGGGTCAGATGGTCAAGCCGACGCGGACGGCAGCAAGGGCGGGTCCGGCAGGACTACGGCTCCGTGGGCGAGACGGCGGTAGGTGCGTACGACGCCGACGACAGGGACGCCGTCGTGCTCCTCGGCGAAGGTGCTGACGTTGCCCGCGGGCGTACCGAGCCGCAGGCCGGTGGCGGGTCGCCCAGCCGGGACGAGGTCGTGCACCACCGTGCCGGGGGCGTCGGCGGCCAAGGTCAGCGCCACCGACCCGGTCACCGGAACAGCTGGATGGAAGCGCCCCATCGACAGCATGCGCACGGTCAGGTCGGTGCGCTCCTCGCTCGCCGGGTCGGGGGCGGCGACGAGCGCGAGCTTGGGAACCGCCCGGGCGACGGCATCCGGCGTCGGGGCGAGCCCCATCAGGACACCGGCTTCCCGACGTACGGCATCGAGGCGGGCCAGGAGGCCGGGCACCAGATCGAGGTCGGCGATGTCCTCCTCGCCGCGCACACCGAAGTCGGCAGCGTTGGCCGCGACGACCGGCGCGCCCGCGTCGATGAGCGTGACGGTCACCCCGCCCACGGTCTCCGGCAGGACATCGCGCTGATGACCCGTCGGGAAGAGCTGTCCGGTGCTCCGACCCGCCGGATCGACGAAGCCCATCCGCACCGGCGCGCCGAGGAAGGGAACGCCGGGGATCGCCTCGGAGGCCTCCTCGTCGAGTACGCCTCCGGGGGTCGGCACGCGCTGCACGATGAGCTGGTCGGTGTTGGTGTTGAGGACCCGGACGGCCGTCTCCGGCGTGCCCGTGCTCACCCATCCTTCGCGGATCGCGAACGACGCGACCACCGCGGAGCAGTTGCCGCAGTTGCTCCCCCAGTCGACCTTGGCCTCCTCGATGCCGACCTGGGCGAACGTGTACTCCACATCCACCCCGGGCGTCGCCGAGGGCGCGAGGATGACCGCCTTGCTCGTGGTGGACGTACCGCCGCCGACGCCATCGACCTGGCGATGGTCAGGGCTGCCGTAGATCCTCAGCAGCACCTCGTCGACGGACAGGTCCGGGACGTTCAGGTCGTCGCGACGGAAGACCCAGCACTTGCTGGTGCCACCCCGCATCCATGTCGCGGCGATCTCGCGCATATTGCCTCCTCAGCCGAGTCGTCCGGGCTGTCCGGACTCACACAGACTGGAGCGAGGTGACTTGTAGCACAATCACGAGTTCGAACATCATCGTGAAGCAAAACTGCACGCTCAGCAGACGGCTCCGGGACGCCTTCGCGTCCCGCCGCGCGTCGTCGCGGCTGAAGCAGCACTGCACGGCCCTACATGGCCATGTAGCACGACTTCATGCAGACTGGGGCCGTGCTCGACATCAAACGGCTGCAGATCCTGTTGGCGATCGTGGAGGAAGGGTCCGTGACCAGCGCGGCCGCGGCGCTGGGCTACACGCCTTCGGCGATCTCGCAGCAGCTGCTCAGGCTCGAGCGCGAGGCCGGACAGCCGCTCCTCGACCGCCACGCCCGGGGCATGACCCCGACCGACGCGGGCCTGGTGCTCGCCACCCACGCGCGCAAGGTCCTGCGCCAGCTGGCGGCCGCCGAGTCGGACCTCGCCGACATCGCCGGCGTACGTCGCGGCAGCGTCACCCTGGGCACCTTCCCCACCATCGGCAGCTCGTTCCTACCCCTGGCGGTGCGGCGCTACAAGGAGCTCTACCCCAACATCGCGCTGACCATCCACAGCGGCCGCGAGGACGATCTCGTACGCATGCTGGAGGAGGGCAAGGTCGCCATGTCCCTGCTGTGGGACTACGCCTGGGAGCGGGTCGACAACGACGAGCTGGTGCTGACCGAGCTCTTCACCGACCCCACCGTGCTCCTCGTCGGCGCCACCCACCGCCTGGCCCGGCGGCGTACGGTCCGGATGGCCGACCTCGCCGAGGAGCCGTGGATCATCCGCGCGGGAGGCCACCCGGTCGTCGAGGTCCTGCAGCGCAGCGCCGTCGCCGCCGGCTTCACGCCGACCATCGCGTTCCAGGCCAACGACTATCAGGAGGCCCAGGCCATGGTCAGCGTCGGACTGGGCATCGCGCTCGCTCCCCGAACGGCCACCGTCAACCAGCACCCCGACGTACGCGTCATCTCCCTGGGCGACTCCGCGCCGCCCCGGCGCGTCCTCGTCGCGCACCGGACGGGCCGGGTCCGCAGCGCTGCCGAGCTCGCCCTGCACGACGTGCTCGTGGAGACCTCGTCGACCTACTCCTGAGGACGAGCGGGGGGTCAGGCTTGATCGCCCTCCCAGACGAGCGGCTCTCCGATCCGAAGCGGCGCGGTGAAGCCGACGCGGCGGACCGGGTCGAACTCGGTCTCGGTCACGGGGTCGTCGGTGTGGACCCGGTCGGGGCCGCCGGAGTGGCTGACCGAGGTCTCAGGAAGGGGAACGTCGTGGTGGAGGACCTCGATGGTCCCGTCGAAGTAGCCCCGCGGTGAGACGTCCTGTCGTCCGGCGATGTTCCGACCTGCCATGCGCTTCATGATGGCACTGCGCGATCTGGTGCCGCACCGATTTCACCGAGGAAGCGGGATGATCACCCCATCATGGGACGCAGGCCGATCTCGGTCAGTCGCCGGCCCCGCCGCCGGAGCAGGTCCTGGAAGGCGGCGGCGAGCGTCGAGGGACGGCGGTCGAGCCAGCAGGCACCGATGTGACGTACGGCCTCGGGGTTCGTCAACGGGACCTCGACGCAGCCCGTGGCCCCGTGCGGGTCGCGGGGTGCCAGGCTCACCCCGAGGCCGGCCGAGACGAGCCCCCGGAGCGTGGCCAGGTCGTCGCCCTCGAACCCGATCGTCGGCGTGACGCCGCTGGCCTGAGCCAGACCCTCGAGGAGCGTCCGCATTCCATAGCCGCGCTTCATGCAGATGAACGTCTCCGCGCCGGCCTCCTCGAAGCCCACCCGGGCACGTGTCGCCAGGCGGTGTCCGGGCGGTACGACCAGGACCAGCGGCTCGGTGTGCAGCCGCCACCGGCGCATGTCGGAGCGATCGTCGAGCGGCGAGATCAGCGCGACCTCGGCGGTGCCGTCGGTGACCGCCTCGAGGCACCGCGGACGCGAGGTCTGGATCAGGTCGACCGATGTGCCCGGATGCTCCTGCAGGAACGCCTTGACCAGCGCCGGCACGACCCTCTCGCCGAGCGTGCTCTGGAACGCGAGGGCGATACGTCCGCGGGCGCCTGACTCCTGGGCCTGCACCGCCTCGATGCCCGCGGTGGCCGCCGCGACCGCGGCGGCGGCGTGCGGGGCCAGCGCCTCCCCCGCCCTGGTGAGCCGCAGACCTCGCCCGTGTCTCTCGACCACGTCCACGCCGAGCTCACGACCGAGGCGCGCGAGCATGCGGCTCACCGTGGGCTGCGGCATCTGCAGCAGATCAGCGGCGGCATGCGTCTGCCCCGTCTCGGCCAGGGCCGCGAGGGCCGGGAGCATCGGCAGGACGTTTCGCGCGGTGGCATCCACACCCGACATCGTATGCGAATCCGCATTGTTGGTGCGTCACCGATGCATTGGACGCACGGTTTCGGGCTCCTTAGCGTGACAAGGGTGAGCGATCAGGCTGCGACCGACCCGGGACATCGACGCGTGCTGGTCGCGCTGGTCGCGATCGGGATGACGACGTTCGTGCAGCTCTACTACCCCCAGGCGCTGATCCCTGCGATCAGCCGCGACTTCGCCGTCGACCCCTCCCAGGCCGCCCTGACCGTCTCCGGGGCGACGATCGGTCTCGCCGTCGCCGCGCTCGGCTGGTCGTGGATCGCCGACCGCATCGGCCGGGCCAGGGCGATGACGATCGCCATCGTCGGCGCCGCAGCCATCGGCCTGGCTCTCCCGCTCGTGACCTCGTTCCCCCTCCTCGTCCTCCTCCGCGTCGCCCAGGGCATCGCACTGGGCGGCACCCCCGCGCTCGCCCTCGCCTACCTCGGCGAGCAGGTCAGCCGACGCGACGCGATGGCCGCGGGCGCGACGTACATCTCCGGCACCGTCCTCGGCGGCGTGGCCGGACGGCTGATCGCCGCGCCGATCGCCGACGTGAGCGACTGGCGTGTGGCGGCGTTCGTCGCAGGATGCGTCAGCGCGCTCGGCGCCGCCGTCGCGGTCACCGCACTCCCGCCCGAGCGCCCCCGCCCAGCGACGACTTCACGCCCGGCCGGCGTGCGAGCCGGGATGGTCGCCAACCTCACCAACCCCGGCCAGCTGGCGCTCTACGCACAGGCGTTCTTCCTGATGGGCGCACAGGTGGCCGTCTTCAACTACCTCGGCTACCGGCTCGAGCTGGAGCCGTTCTCCCTGCCGGCGGCGCTGACCGCGGTGATCTTCCTGGCCGGGCTCTCCGGCGCGGTGTCGGCCCGGCTGGCGGCGACGTTCGCGGATCGCCTCGGCCGCCGACGCGTACTCCTGGTGTCGTCCCTGACCATGGCCACCGGAGCCGCGCTGACGATCCCCGACCGGCTGCCGACCATCCTGATCGGGCTGCTGCTGTTCGCGACGGCGTACTTCGCCGCGCACTCGACCGCATCGGGCTGGGTGGGCCCGACGGCGACCAGCGGGATCGCCCAGGCCACCTCGCTCTACACGCTGTTCTACTACGCCGGCTCCAGCCTCTTCGGCTGGCTCGGCGGCCTCGCCTTCGCAGCCGGCTGGACCGGCACCGCAAGCATGGTCATCGCGATCACCCTCATCGCCTTCGCCGCCGCCCGCGCGCTCCTGCCCCAGACCTCGGTTACGCGATCACCATACTGAAGATGCCGATCGAGAGGCTGACAACGTAAGCGCGAAGGCCAGTACGAGCGCTCCCTCAAGGACGCGGGCGACCGGTCGCCAACGTCCTGCCACGTCGGATAGCAGCGCGCGGAGCCGTTTGACGCCCCATCGCATGGCAAAGAGGAGTCCAACGAGAGCGCATGCGGTGACGAGGCCAAGCAACCATTCGGGCACGGTCGGCATCAAGGGCGAGGTCTCGGACATGGGCGGAACGCTAGCGGCTCCGTGCAGTCGAGGTCGGAGCAACGGATGATCGTGAGTCCCGCGAACTACTCAGGACCCGGCCGAACCCACTCGAGAGTGGCGAAGCCCACCGGCTGCAGCGCACCCAGACCAGTCGCACCGGTCCCACACCCACCGACCGAACCGATCCGGGTTCAACGCCGTGAGTCGAACGGCCGGCTGGATCCTGGTCGCCGGGCAGAAGGTCGCCCTGGGACAGGAGCACCGGCACCAGGACGTGACCGCGCACGTATCCGACACGACCCTGGTGGTGCACCGCACGACCGCTCAGCCGGTACGCAGCGTCACGGGCCAGCGACCGCGAGCCAGCAACACGCCTGCAGTGTCAGCGGAATCGGAGCTATAGCCCGGGCCCCGGGGCCGGTTCCGGGCGTGGCGTGCCGAGGTCTCGTGGTGACCAAGCGCCGAGCACGATGCAGTAGTGCCGGACGGTGTCCGGTGTCGGACCATCCGCCCACACGGAGGCGGGATAGTTGCCGGGGCGAATCGGAACCGTGCGGTGCTCCTCACCGGCCGCAAGCCAGACCTGATCACCGAAGATCAACTCCGTCGCGAAGATCTGCCGCATCGAGGACCCGGCCACGTGATCACTGAGCCGAACCGTCACCGACTCACCCGCCGGCACCACCGCACGGATCAGCAGGCCGGGCCACGGGGCGCCCCCGTAGACCAGTTCCGGCGCGTCCGTAGCGACCCACTGCGTGTCGTCATCCCAGACCGGCCCGCCCTGCCAGGCCGCATCAAGCAACTCGACCTCATCGAGCGGTCCTACGGCTGTAAGGTCGCACTGCCACGTCGAGTCCTGGTCGCGCTGATCCACGACGGCAAGTCTGCCGTCTAGAGCAGCATCGATCACCAGGACCCCATCTAGCATCGTGCCCAGCGGGCCACGGACCGCTGAACGCTGAACGTTCTAGACCACCCGTCGCAGATCAGTTATCGAAGATCTGTCGCACATCCGTTGGCGGATTACACGACCCGACAAGCCTGTGATTCGCTGCTGATGCGCGACAGACCTCCGCCACCTGATCTGAAACTCCTGGACCGCGCTTAGGGTCGCACGTTGCCCCCGCCCTGGTCGCTGGCGTCCTGCCGTGCCTGGCGGCCGGCGCAACGTTCATCGCGGGTCGAGCGGAAACCGTGCGGCACCGCGCGTCCAACTGCTCCTCGACTTCCAAGGTCGGTTGTGTCCTCGAGGTTCGGGGCTCCTACGGTTCGGCATGGACTTGGAGGAACGCAAGCGACTGGCTCCGCGCCTGGAGCCGGGCATGATCTATGAGGACTGCTCCTTTCATCCGTGTCTATGCACGTACGTCGGTGAGGATGGCGAGGTGAACGGGATCTCGCTGATCGACGGCACCGCTCCGCGCGGCTGCGATCTGTACTACTGCGACGTGATCGTGCTGAGCGTCGAGGATGTGCTTGCGATCCGGCACGACTTCGACGGGTACGTGGCTCGGCGTACGGCTGATCTGGACGTGGACGGCTAGCGGGTCGGACCGAACTGTTCGACGGCTTGGGGAGTGAGCGCTTGGTCTACGGGCT
This sequence comes from Nocardioides sp. YJ-D4, assembly GCF_054031495.1. Classification (NCBI taxonomy): domain Bacteria; kingdom Bacillati; phylum Actinomycetota; class Actinomycetes; order Propionibacteriales; family Nocardioidaceae; genus Nocardioides; species Nocardioides sp. YJ-D4. The sequence goes on along the minus strand of NZ_CM132932.1, from coordinate 5,023,918 downwards.
GGGCGCTCTTCTTCATTTGCGCGGCACGTAGTGGGACCGGCCGACAAGCCGTACGGCCCCTGGAAGCCGCGCGCGTTGCGGGGGACGCCTTGAGGCAGTAGAGAAAGTCCTCGCGACGCTATGTCAGGAGCGAGGTAACGGCTGAGCCTGCGATGGCGGCGCATGCACCCGCAAGGGTGGCATACACCAATGCACGGCCTTCTGCTCGCGACGCGGCCTCTTCGAGAGACGCACGTACGAGCGAAAGGTCGATATGCTCAACGAGAGCGGTGCCAGGATCGAAGAACTCCTGAAGTTCGCTCAGATCGCCGGTCTCAAGCCTGTCGACGAGCGCGCGATTGTTGGCGACCCAGTCGCCGCGTGCGGCCTCAACCGTCGCGAGGGCGAGCCACAGCCCAGCGATTAACTGGCGGGCCTCTTTGTGGTCGCCACGGTGTTTCCATGCCGTCTTGGTCATCGCGATAACCCGGGGAAACCTGGGCCGGGCTGCCCGATCGTAGGATATTTCGAGAACGGCCGCGGCGTCTCGCCGGGCGCGCCACTCAAGGAAGAGCAGATAATCGGCAAGGGATTGTGTTGACGCGAACGCATTCAATGCCGAGTGAAGCGCGTTGTAGGTTCGAAGCAGGTTCTTTCGGTCATCCGGATCAAATCGGTAGGGCGCTACGACGGTTGACCCGACGGGCGATCGCCGCCCTCCTACATGAAAGTGCTCCCGATGGCGGTGGGCATGATCAAACGTAACGATGTCAGCGTGCATAAATTTGTGCTTGCACCCCGGTGAGCATGCCATGATCTGGACTGGGTACCCGGCTGCGCGTCCGACATCCTCGAGGATGTCGAAGATGACGTGGCCGCCCGATCCAGTCGCCCTGGCGGTTTTCTGCTCCCACTGAATCGCCAGAGAGACTCCGTCCCATACGACGAGATACTCGTCAGACGGGACGTCGTCCATGCTCCGGTACTTTGGTTGGTTCTTTGCTGGGACGCGTACACGGAATGAGATCAGCGCGTTGAGACGAAGGGCCTCAAAGTCATCAATGGCTTTGACGAAATCCGCCTCATGGTACTTGGGGTCGTAGAACGTCAGGGTACGTGCGTTGTCGATCTCACGGGAGTTTAGGTTTTCAAGGACTTCGCTGACTCGCGTGTCGCTTGAGAGCGCCGACCGCAACTTGCCGTCCACGGTCCGCGCCAACGCGGTTGCTTCAGGCGAGGTGAAGATGGCCTCTTGGCCGGGTGGAAGCCGTATCAGGGCAATGGCTACACGGGTCACGTATATGCGAGACGTTCCCGTATCGGCCGTGTCGCTTGATTCATCTGGAGAGGGGTCGCTTGATTTGGCGACAAGTGTCATTACGGCTCCGCAGGGATGGGTCAGTCGTCGACAGGGGCATGAAGGTCAAGTGGGGAATCACGAGCTCTATCAGGAATCAATCCAGTTGGTCGCAGATCCGACCCTGGCCGTGGTGCTCGGCGTTCCGTCGTTAAACATTCGGAGGTGTCACCAATTTTGGCGAGTCGTTTGACTCACACAGCTCAGGCGACCGTCGGACGTGCCAGCCGCGCTATGGGCCCTTACGGAAAGGCACACCCGCGTCGGTGGCGCCAGCGCAAGAGGCTGCAAGTTCATCGGGGTCCCGTAGCCCAAAAGCATCGACCCTCGCAGCGGCGGGCCTCTGAGCGAGGCCAACTGGAAGCGGTCGGTCGACTGGGCCGAGGCGATCAAGGCCATCGGTCGCCCGACGCTGCGGGTTCACGATCTCCGCCACACCTGCGCCTCGCTCTGGCTGGGGGCCGGCGCTGATCCGAAGGTCCTGCAGCGCATCCTGGGGCACGCTTCCGCAGCCATGACGATGGACCTCTACGGCCACCTGATCGATGACGACCTCTGGGACTCGGCTAAGCGGCTCTGGGGCATCCTGGGGGCATCTGAGGCCGACGAGGAGCTGGGAGAGGACGAGGACGATGACGAAACAGGGTCCTGACCTGGCGGAACAAGGTGGTGGACGCAGAGGGACTCGAACCCCCGACATCCTCCTTGTAAGGGAGGCGCTCTACCAACTGAGCTATGCGTCCGAAGCGCCCCAAGAGTACGCGATCAGGGGCGGGCCGGACTAACCGGGCCTGCGTACCAACCCTGAAATGGAAGTTGAGCCGCTGACGTCTCGGGTCATCAGCGGCTCAACACCTCAAGAGTAGATCCCACCCAGGGCATAGGAAAAGCCATGTAACCAGGCTGTTAACGGACCTTTGATGACCCGTAAACTACTTCCTCACGTCGCCGCGTGGAGATGCCGGAGATGCTCCTCGAGGTCGCGGCCGTCGGCGTTGTCGTTGTGCACGGCCCACCGCACGACGCCCGACTTGTCGATGATGTAGGAGGATCGCCGCGGGGCACCGGTGCGGTCGTTGAAGACGTCGTAGGCCTGGGCGACCGCGCCGTGCGGCCAGAAGTCGGAGAGCACCGAGAAGTTGAGTCGGTCGGTGTCGGCGAACTGCCGCAGGGCGTAAACCGGGTCGCAGGAGATCGCCAGGACCTCGGTGTCGAAGGTGACGAACTCGTCGAGCCGGTCACGCAGTCCGCTCATCTCACCCGTGCACACGCCGGAGAAGGCGAAGGGGAAGAAGAAGATCGCCACGGCCTTCTTGCCCTGGTAGTCCGAGAGGGTGACGTCGGCGCCGAACTGGTCGCGGAGCGTGAAGTCCGGAGCCGGACCACCGATCTCAAGTCCACTCACTGCCCTGCCGCCCTCTCGCCGTTCGATTCTGCCGCCTCGATGTCCCAGGTGGCCAGCTCGCGACGGAGCACCTTGCCGGTCGCGTTACGCGGCAGAGCGTCGGTCACGACGATCTCGCGCGGCACCTTGAAGCGAGCCAGATTCTCCTTGACCCAGTCCTTCAACACCGCATCGACGTCGCCTTCGGCGCCGGGAGCCAGGACCACGAACCCGCGCAGCCGCTTGCCGAAGTCGGCGTCGTCGACCCCGACACAGGCAGCATCGGCGACGAAAGGATGGCGGATGAGGCAGTCCTCGACCTCCTGCGGGAAGACGTTCTCGCCACCGGAGACGATCATGTCGTCGTCGCGGCCCTCGACGTACAGCCGGCCGTCGGGCCCGAACCGCCCGACGTCCCCGGTCGCCATCAGACCGTCGACGACCTCCTTGCCGCCGCCGCTGGTGTAGCCCTCGAAGAGGAGACCGTTGCCGACGAAGATCCGACCGGCCTCACCGTCGGGCACCGGGACGCCGTCGCCGTCGAGGATCTTCATTCGGGTTCCCCACGGCACCTTGCCGGCCGAGGTCGGGGCCTCGCGCAGGTCGACGGGGTCGGCGATCGAGGCGTAGGAGACCTCGGTCGAGCCGTAGACGTTGTAGAGGCTGTCGCCGAACCGGTCCATCCACTCCAGCGCGAGGTCGCCGGGCAGCGCCGAGCCGGAGGACGCGACGGCCTTGAGCCGGGAGGCGATCCCCTCGAGGTCGTACGCAGCCAGCGTCTCCTCCGGGAGCGACAGGATCCGCTGCATCATGACCGGGATGACCACGAACGAGTCGGCCTTGGTCTCCGCGAGGGTCGCCAGCGCATCCTCCGGGTCGAACCGGCGGCGCAGGATCATGGTGGTGCCGAGCAACTCGGCGAAGAGCAGGTGGGCGATCCCCCAGGTGTGGAAGAGCGGCGCGGCGATGAAGCAGCGCCAGCCGTCCTTCATCGGCATCCGCGACATCAGCGCGATCGCCGCGTCGACGCCGGCCTCCTGACGCGGCGCCGACTTGGGCGCTCCCGTCGTGCCGGAGGTGAGGATCACGATCCGCCCGTGCCGCTTCGGCGGCGCTACCGGCCGCGCATCGCCGGAGACCAGCGACTCGAGAGTCTCGCCAGGATCCGAGGAGTCGACCCAGGCGACCAGCCTCGTGGCCGAGGTCGCCGAGGACAGCAGCCCGGTGAACTCCTCGTCGTGGATGATCAGGGCGGGCTTGTCCCGCTCCAGCACCCCGACGAGCTGCGGACCGGCGAAGGCGGTGTTGAGGTAGAGCGCGTCGGCGCCCAGCTTCGCCACCGCCAGGGTCGCGTCGACGAACCCGCGATGGTTGCGGCACATGATCGCGACCCCGTCGCCCTCACCGACCCCCCGGGCCGCCAGGGCCCGGGCGATCGCGTTGGAGCGCCGGTCGAGCTCGGCGTATGTCAACGATCCGAGCTCGTCGATGAGCGCGGTGCGTCGCGGGTAACGGTGGGCGAGGCCGATGAACCCTCCGGCCGGCCCGGTGCCCCAGCGCGCCAGCGCCAGGCCGGTCCGTGCGAGCCCGAGGGGGTTGACCGGCCGGACGATGCCCGAGCCGGCCAGGATCTTCGCCGCGGATCCGGCGGTGCGCGCCTTGGCAGCCGTAGTCGAGAACACCGTTGGGAGTGTAGCCACGCTCACGCTAGGTCTCCTGTGGGTGTCCAGCGATCCCGAGAATCGCGGCCATCAGACAGGAGTCTTCGGCGCCAGCAGACGCGTCGCGGCCCAGTCCTTGCTCACAGATGCGGTGGTGGTCTGGGACAGTCCGGCGATCGGCGCGGCCTCGGCGATGTCGGCCGGGTCGACCGCACCAGGGCGGCCCACCTTCGGCGTCAGCAACCAGATGACGCCGCCACCGACGAGGTCGGTCAGCGCGTCGACGAGACCATCGACGAGGTCGCCGTCGTCATCGCGCCACCACAGCAGCACGGCGTCGACCACGTTGCCGTAGTCGCCGTCGACCAAGTCCGCGTCGACGGAATCTTCGATGGCGACCCGCAGCTCGTCATCAGTATCGTTGTCCCAGCCCAGTTCCTGGATGACCATGCCGGACTTGAGGCCCAGCCGGTCCGCAGGCCCTGTGGCTGCGGTCGAGCTCACGTGTCGTTCCTCCAAAAGCTTGATGTCCACGCCGCTTGCATGAACTTGGTTGGTGGTAGTCCAGCGGAGAACGCTGGTCCACGCAACCCCACCCGCCTGTCATTCGCTAGATAACGGCGTGTCGGAGGCCTTTCAGGCCCTCGGATCGAGCAGATGGAGCAGTACGTTGCGATCCTGCGCCGTCCCTGCCGACGGGTGCTCGGCGAGGCGCACCTTCGGTCCCTGCCAGTCGTTGGCGGACAGCTCACGGGAGAGCGAGGCGAGGTGGCTCACCTCCTCGATCGAGCCGCTCCAGCGCGCGGGACCGGCGTGGTCGAGCATCGTGGTGGCGATGGTGAGCACGTCTCCGTCGGAGATCAGCTCGACGATCCGGCCCTGCTGCGGCCAGTCGATCAGGGACGGAGCGGTGACCTCCCACCACGAGCCGCGGGGCTTCACCGACGTACGGTGGGTATGCCCGTTGAGCCAGAGCACGGCGCTCTCATGGCGTGAGACGGTCTGCTCGATCTCGTCGCTGAGCACCCGGCGGCTGCCGCCGGCGCCGCTCATGTCGTTGACCAGCGAGGCCACGTCGTGGTGGCTGGCGATCACCGCGAGCCGCTCGTCGTAGTCGGTGGAAGCGAGCACGGCGTCGAGCCACTCCAGCTGCTCGGCGTCGATCGATCCCTGGAACCCGCCGGCCGGGTTGACCGTGTCGAGGACGACGAAGGTGACCTCGTCGTTGACGTCGTAGCGGTAGTAGGGTTTGCCGCCGGCCTTGAAGCCGTGGCCCGGCGGCTTCGCCTCGTCGTGCACGTGGGAGTCGACGAACTCCTGCAGCGTCGTCTGCCGGCGACGCCGGTCGGAGGTCACCTCGTACGGCTCGAGCTCGGCCAGCATCCCCAGCGCCACCGGGTCACCGGAGATCAGCCCGGCGATGAGCTTCGCCTTGGCCTCGTCGGTCCAGTGCTCGGGCATGGCGATCGCCTTCAGATCACCGACCGCGATCTCACCGATGGCGGAGCTGCCCGGCACGGTGCCCTGCAGCAGCCCATCGTGGTTGCCGTTGACCGCCAGCCACGGCACCTCCAGCCCGGGCGAGTCGATCGCCTTGCGCACCGCCTTCAGCAGCCCGGGGACGAGCGGGAAGCCGTGGTCCCCGCGGCGCATGTCGTACGTCTCGCCCTGGGGGTGCCAGAAACGCTTGTCCGGCAGCGTGGCGACGCCTTCGTAGTGCAGCATGTCGCCGGAGTCGGGGGTAAGCCGGCCGCCATCGAGCAGCGTCAGATACCAGTCGAGCTCGTTGTACTGCCCGTTGTCGGTGTTGTCGCCGGTCGCGATCGCCAGATCGAGCGGGCCACCACCGACGGGACCCTCGGTGATCTCGTTGACCGCCTCGACCATCGCCGCGCCGACCTGTGCGGTCAGCAGCTCCTGGGCCCGGTACGTCCCGATCTCGTCGATCAGCTCACGGGTCGCGGTGTCGGGGTCCATGAGCCGGTCCAGGACCTCGACCCGAGCCGGCGACTGGTGGTCGCAGATGTGCATGTCGGACAGGTGCGCGACGGTCAGCACCGGGTCGCCCAGCTCCTCGGGCTTCCGCGCCAGTTCGGTGCGCGAGATGTGGCGCTCCTGCGGCCCTTCGGCCAGACGTACGTAGGTGCCCTTCCGGCCACCCGCGACGATCCGCCCGCTCTCGCTCGTGACACCCATCTAAGCCGCCTCTTCTCCCTCACGACCGGCCGCCGCGGTTCGTGCGCGAACGATACTCCCCCTGGCCTGATCGGCGCGGCTCCGGTGGACCCGCTCCGACCTCACTACCTGAATGTCTGCGCGGCAAGGTCCAGGCTGAGCGAAGCCAGACCTTCGACAGGCTTGAATCCGAGCCTCCGGTAGAGACCGAGCGCAGCGTGGTTGTCCGGCTCTGTCACGAGGGACAGTCGTGTAGCGCCCGCCGTCAATGCCGCCCCGCAGACTGCATCGACCAGCGCAGCGGCCACTCCTTGGCGACGAGAACCGGGGAGCACGAATAGGTCGCGCAGTTGCCAGAACTGTCCCATGACCAACGATGCGGGCATCGCATGGCTGGTTGCCAGGCCGATTGGAGGTGCGTGCGCCGGCGAGTCCCCGGGCACCGCCGTGTAGAGCGTGAGCATGTTCGACCGAACCATGTCGGTGAGCCAGCCGAGGGTGCGATCGTCCCCGTCTGGCTGACCGTAATGGCGCCGGTACTGGTTGAACAGGACGCTGGCCGCTGCGAGGGTCTCCGCGGTGTCGCAGGTCAACACCCGCAGCGTGCCTCGAAGGGTCGTCACACGTCGATGATCGCAGGGATCCGCACGCCCCGAACAGGATCAGCCGCGCACGGTGCTCGAGACGTTCGTCATGCGGCGAGGGTGAGGGGTGGGTCGAGGTCGTTGCTGACATCGACCGTGCCGGTCGGGGTGACGAGGTACTGGTAGCCGTGGGGGCTGTGCCATCTGTAGACGCCCACTCTGAGGCGGTGGTAGCGCCAGCCGTGGTGGGTCTTCATCCGGTGGTGTTGTCGGCACAGCGGGGTGAGGTTGCGGCTGCTGGTCGGGCCGCCAGCGGCGTACGCCACGCGGTGGTCGAGGTCGCAGTGCTCGGCGCGGGCTTCGCAGTAGGGGAAGGAGCACTTCTGGTGGAGCAGCTCGGCCTGGCGCCGCTGCCGCGCGGTCGGGACGTAGCCGGCGGCTTCGATGTCCTCGGCCAGGTCGACCACGATGATCGGCTTGATCACGGTGCCCGGGGTGGTGGCCCACTCCTCGAGGCGCTCGATGCTGGCCAGGCCACGGGTGTTGGCGAGACGTACCAGGCCGGTGCCCGCGAGTTCGCGGGTGTCGGTGTGGATGACCAGCTCGACCACCCGAGCGACACCGGGGACTCCGTCGAGGGAGCCGGAGTTGTAGGCCCTCCCGAGGACCCCGAGCGCGGCCGCGCGTCGTACGTCCAGGCTCGCGGTCGCGTAGTCGTCCTGGTCGAGGAGCCCGTGGGCGATCGCTGCGACCGCGTTCTCCAGATCCAGGGCGTCCGCGGCGTCGAGCACGCCGTCGAGATACCCCAACGCGAGTACGGCTTGGCCTTGTTCGGCACCGGTGGCAGCGAATGGGGTGGTCTCGGTGGTGGTGATCGTGACGGAACGGTGCTCGACCGCATCGTGCTCGGCGATCGCGGCAGCCGCATCGGGTTCGAACAGGGCGGCGGCCTGGGTGATCATCCGCTCTAGCTGCCGGGTGCCGACCTGGTGGGCATGGGCCCCGATCTGCTGGTCGACCCATGCGGCGGCATCGGCATCCAGGTCCCTGGTCAGGTCCGCGATCCGACGGGCACGCCAGGCCAGCAGGGACCCGTCCAGGATCCGCGCCCACACGTGCTTGAGCCGGTAACGCAGCTCGACCGCGTCCCCGAGAAACTTCTTCCCCACCTGGGTGGAACGCCCCAACACTGCCGCGAACTCCACGGCGGCCGCCTCGGAGACCAGTGGTGCCCCGGGCCCGGCCAGGGGCAGCATCCGATCTCCAAAGGTGTCCCCGTCCAGCCGCGCAGACTCCTCCGTCGTGTCGACCGAATGCAGCGCCGCGAACCGTGCGGCGGCGATCAGCACGTCCCGGTCAGCCTGCTCCGCGACCGCCCGCGACGTACGCACCGCAGCCAGCAGACTGCTGGTGGTGTCGTCGGGGTCCAAGAGTGCTTCCATGCCCCATATTTTACCAGGCCCCGCCGACAGGATTCGACTCATTTTCCCTGGTCAGATCGCATATTGACGCCAACCTCAGGCCTCGGCACAGGCACCAGATGCGCCACTCACTGATAGGCGTGGCCCGAGCCCGTCGAAGGCCGCTACTAACCCAACCGAAGCTCGACGTGGCTGGCCGCCGACCCCAACTTGGGGGATTCCGATTCTCCGGCGACCATTCACCGACGCCGATTCCAACATCCTCCGCACGTGAGTTCTCTTTGGACGACATTGATTGCCGTTTTGGTTCCTGTGGTTGTTGTCGCTGCAAGTGGGATGGCCAGATACATGGCACCGCGAGCTCGAGCCCTGCGTGCGCTTGACGCGGAGATCGCCACACTCAACAGCTTGCCTTCGGATAGCGTCGCGTACGCCGAGATGGAGGTCGTCGTTCGTCGGCGTGCGAGCGAGTATGCGAGAGCAGCCACTCACAGCCGTCACTGGACCCGCGCGCAGGCAAAAGCGCTGAATCGCGGCCTGCTCATCGGCCTGATCGGCACGATCGGCGGCGCGACAGCAACCTCGTCCGTCGCGTATCGGGTCGGCCAAGACAATTCGGCTCCGGTATACGTGGCTGCGCTTCTCACATTCGTCCTGTGCACCGGATTCGGCGTTGTGATGCTGACCCTGGCCGTCCTGGGCGCCGCCAATCGTGCGGCCGCGGTTGCATGGGCCGAGCTAACGTCCGAGGGGCACAGCCATGTCGACGATGCGAAGGGTGAACGGGAGGCGCAGGACGCAAGTTCCTAACCGTGCCGGACTGGTCCGCTTCCTGATCAAACTGTCAGCATCGTCGGTATCAGGGACTCGGCACGGCCACCGACGCTGATTCGGACCGCACTCCTTCTTCGCAACGTCGTGGCGCGCATCAGGCCGGTTGCGAAGAAGGAGCGGTCATCAGGGGCATAGCCGACAATCACCTCACCAACGGGTAGCGCCCCTGATGTGGCTCAGCCGGTGTAGACGGTCGCCTTGCCGTACAGGTTGCGGGTGACGGTGGAGAGATAGACACTCGCGTCGGACGAGCCCAGGTTGTAGGTGTTGAACACCCCGTACCCCTGAGAGACCGTGCGAGAGGCGAGCGAAGCGGCGGTCGAGGCGGACGTGCCCTGAATGTTGATGGCAGCCGGAGCCAGCGACGCCTTGCCGAGCCCAGGCACGTCAGGCACACCCCAGGTCCCGTAGTAGGGGTTCCAGGCGTAGTCGAGCAGGTCACCGGCGTTGACCCCGCCGTACGAGAGCCGCGAAGCGGACGGCCCGATGAAGTAGAGCGTGATCAGCTTGTCGGGGATCCGCGAGCGCAGCGCTTCGAGGAGGTAGACGAAGGAGAAGTCGTTGGGCTGGCCGGTCCCGTTGGCACCGTAGTTGGACCACTCGTCGTCGAAGTCGATCCCGTCCAGGCCGTACCGGGTCACCACCGAAGCGAGCTGGTCGGCGAACGCCTCGGCGGCGGCGCGGTCGGGGAAGTTGGCGAACCCGGCGCCCTGGTGGTTGCCGAGCACCGAGAGCAGGATCTTGATGCCCTTGGCCTGGGCCGGGCGGATGTGTACGTCGGCGGCGTCGAGCTGCGCCTGCACCTGCGAATTGTTGTAGAGATAGGCCCGCTGGCCGTCGTAGTTGATGTTGGCGGCGAAGATCAGGCCGATGTCGAAGACGTTGCCGCCTCCGGCGAGCTCGTACTTGGCGACGTTGCCGACGCTGTAGTTGTTGACCTCGACATAGCCGGTCATCAGCGTCGGCGACGCGAGCGGGCGTGCCGCGTTCGCCGCCGTGGCCAGACCGGTGACCGCACCGGTGGCACCGATGGCGGCCGCTCCGGCACCGAGGAGCATGCGTCGGCGTGAGATGTGGGGAACTGACATGGCTGATCTCCTTTAGTTGCGGTGGAACCTCAGGGTGCGGACCTCGAAGGCACCGAGACTGAGCGCGACGACACCGCCGTCAGCACTCACCTCCGCGATCGGGTCCTCCACGAGCGAGATCTCTTCGACCCGCCCGAAGCTCTCTTCGACGCGCAGCTCCCCCTGCGTACGCGCGCCGGTGGACTCGTAGACACGCACGACCAGGTCGCCGGAGCGGTCGGCGGCGAGCTTCACGCTCGAGACCACCAGGCCCTCCCCGGAGACGGTCACCAGCGGCTCGACCGCACGGGCTCCCGTTACCGAACGGGGAGGCGTGTTCAGCGCAGCGCCCGCCTCGGTCGCGGCCGCGACCGAGGCGCCGATGACCAGGCCGTAGCGGTGGGTCTGCACGCCCTGGTCGGTCTCCGGGTCGGGGAAGCGCGGCGCGCGCAGCAGCGAGAGCCGCACCTCCGTGGTCAGGGCCGAAGGACGGGTGACGTCGAAGCCGTACGTCGAGTCGTTGACCAGCGCGACGCCAAAGCCGGGCTCCTCGGCCAGCACCCAGCGGTGCATCGAGGTCTCGAACTTCGCCGCCTCCCAGGAGGTGTTGGTGTGGGTCGGGCGGCGGTGGTAGCCGAACTGCGTCTCGGCGAGCGTCTGCTCGGCCTTGACGTCGAGCGGGAAGGCGACCTTGAGGAACTTCTCGGTCTCGTGCCATTCGGTGCTCTGCGAGATCTCCAGCACGCGCGACGCCGGCGCCAGCGACAGCACCTGCGTGGTCGAGGAGTCGGCCGAGATGGGCCGCTCGATGACCAGCCCGTCGGGCGTCACCGAGATCGAGGTGACCTCGCGCAGGTCGGTGACCCGGTTGCGGTAGAACCGGTCCACGTCCCAGGCGTCCCACATGTTCGGGAAGTCCTGGTGGAGCTGGAGCAGGTTGGCCTCGGCCCCGGCCGGGATCGCGTCGCGCCCGGTCGCCAGATCGAGCGCCGAGGTGATCAGTCCCTCGGTGGAGACGGTGACCCGGACGATGCCGTTGTCCAAGACGTACGTCCCGTCCTGCTCGACCACAGAGACCGCCGCCACGGGCTCGGCCATCGTGACCGCACCCGAGCGCCCGTCGGCACGCAGCGGGACCGTGCCTTCGCCGGCGAGGGCGGTGAGCGCCCGGTCGATGAGGGCGGTGGCCGCCTCCGCGACCCTGGCATACTGGGCAGCTGCCTCGCGGTGGACCCAGGCGATCGAGGTGCCCGGCAGGATGTCGTGGAACTGCTGCAGCAGGATCTGCTGCCACAGCGCGTCCAGCTCGTCGTAGGGGTAGTCGACCAGGCCACGCAGAGCGGCAGTGGCCGACCACAGCTCGGCCTCGACGAGCAGGTGCTCGCAGCGCCGGTTGCCCTGCTTGGTGAGGTGCTGGGAGGTGAGGGTGGCGCGGTGAAGCTCGAGGTAGAGCTCGCCGACCCACACCGGCGGGTCGGTCAGCTCCTCCCGGGCCGAAGCGAAGAAGTCGTCGGGGTGGCGCCAGGACACCTGGGCGGAGCCCTCCAGATCACGGAGCCGGCGGGCCTTGCCCGCCATCTCGCGGGTGGTGCCGCCACCGCCGTCGCCCCAGCCGACCGGGGCGATCGACCCGGTGGCGAGCCGGTTCTCGCGGAACTGGCGCGACGCCTTGGCGACCTCCTCGCCGGAGAGCCGGGAGTTGTAAGTGTCCATCGGCGGGAAGTGGCTCAGGATGCGGGATCCGTCGATGCCCTCCCACTCGAAGGTGTGGTGGGGGAACTTGTTGACCTGGTTCCAGGAGATCTTCTGGGTGAAGAACCACTCGAACCCGGCCCGCTTCATCAGCTGCGGCAGGGCCGGCGAGTAGCCGAAGGAGTCCGGCAGCCAGACGCCCTTGCAGCGGATCCCGAACTCGGCCTCGAAGAAACGCTGGCCGTAGAGGAACTGCCGCACCAGCGACTCCCCCGACGGCATCGTGGTGTCGGACTCGACCCACATGCCACCCAGCGGGATGAAGCGACCCTCCGCGACCGCGGCCTTGACCTTGGCGTAGACCTCGGGACGGTGCTCCTTGAGCCACGCATACTGCTGGGCGCTCGACATCCCGTAACGGAAGTCGGGGTCCTCGCCGAGCAGCTCGGTCATCGAGGAGGTGGTACGGGCGACCTTGCGGATCGTCTCGCGCACCGGCCACAGCCAGGCCGAGTCGATGTGGGCGTGGCCGATCGCGGCGATCTGGTGGGCGGAGTCGTGCGAGGTCGCCTCGAGCACTCCGGTCAGCACCGAGCGAGCCGAGGCCGCCGTCTCCGCGATGCGCTGCAGGTCGACCCGGTCGAGGGCGTCGTCGATTGCCTGCAGGATGCGGAATTTGCGCGGCCCCTCGGGCAGCTCGACCTGCAGCTCGTGGAGTGTCTCCAGGTCGAGGCAGAGCTCGAAGACGTCCTGCTCGAAGACGGCCAGCTCGATCCGCCGGGTCGTGTAGAGCTTCTTGGGCGAGGACGTCTGGATGTCCCCTTCCTGGGTGGGCAGGAAGGGGTGGTAGTCGAGCAGCACCGGGTTGGCCGCGGCCTCCAGGAAGAGCTCGACCTCCTCACCACCGACGGCCTCCGACGCCACCAGCACCCACTGGTTGCGCGGGTTGAGGCTCTTGATCGGCTCGCCATCGGGTGTGTAGGCCAGCCCCTCGCACTGGAAGCCGGGCATGTTGACGTCGAAGCCGAGATCGCAGACCAGCTCCACCCGGCGTCCGGCCCACTCAGCCGGGACCGTTCCGGTGATCCGGAACCAGGTCGTTCCCCAGGCCGGACCCCAGTCGCTGCCGACCTCGAAGGGCTCGTAGGTCAGGCCCAGCCCGTCCGCGGGAGCGATCGGCTCCCCCGGAAGCTCGTGCCACTCGACGCTCACGGGCGCCGCGGTGGTGTGGACCGCCGGCCACAGGCGCTCCTTGAGGACCCGGCTCACGCGGCCTTCGGTGAGGTGTACGTCGTCGTGCATCAGTGCTCGTCCTGTCTGTTATCGAGGTCGTCTTCGATGAGCTCCAGCTGCGTGAGCACGCAGTCGGACAACGCGGTGAACCGTACGGCGCCCGCCACGACCGGGTCGCCGCGCCTGATCCGGAAAACCCTGGTCTGACCAGCCCAGACGTACGTCTCGCCAGCCCGCTCCTCGCGGGCGACCGTCACGCCGCCGGCATCGAGGTACTCCAGCTCCCAGCCGATCTCGCCCGTCAGGGCCGAGGTGACGGTGTAGAGCGACAGCCTCCGCTCGCCGGCCAGCGTCACCTCCACCTGTTCCCCGGCCGACAAGGCCACCTCGGTCTCGCCCAGGTCGTCCACCAGCGCCGAAACCGCACTTGTTGCGGCCGAATCGGTAGTTGTGGGCGACGAAAGTAGAGCTTCGTCCCCCACAGCTGCGGACTCGGCCACCAGTTCTGCAGATTCGGCGAGATCGACGATCGGCTGACACGTTCCGGAGACCACCGAGGCTGAGGGTGGGCGGGAATCCTTCGCCCAGCCGCACGGCACCTCGGAGAGCTCGATGACCAGGTGGCCCCCTTCGACCAGCCTGGCGTGCGGGATCGAGATCTCGTCCCAGGGCGCGCCGTCGAGCATGACCGAGCGGATGTGTCCCCCGGTCCCGACCGCCTCGATCACGATCTCCTTGCCGCCGACCGGCCGCAGCACGGTGCGTCGCACCGACGGCGGCACGATCACGTACGAGGCCGTGCCGGGCACCAGCGGGTAGAGGCCGATGGTGGCGAAGACGTACCAGGCCGACATCTCGCCGTTGTCCTCGTCACCGGGATAGCCCTGGCCGAGGTCGGAGCCGACGAAGAGGCGGGTGAGGCACTCGCGGACGATCCGGTGGGCGTCGTCGTGGCGCCCGGCGAACATGTACATGAACGGGATGTGGTGGGCCGGCTGGTTGGAGAGGCCGAGCATCCCCATCCGTACGTCCCGGGCCTCCGTCATCTCGTGGATCGCGAACCCGTAGTGACCCGAGAGCGATGCCGAGCCGGTCTCGGGACGCGCGAAGAAGGCGTCCAGCTTCGCGCCGAGAGCCGCCTCGCCGCCGTGCAGCTCGGCCAGGCCGGCGCCATCGTGGGGCGCGGTGAACGCGGTCCCCCAGCCGTTGGTCTCGGTGTAGTCGTGACCCCACTCGTCGGGATCGAAGCTCTCGCGCCAGCCGCCGGCGGACGTTCTCCCGATGAAGAACCCGCGAGAGGTGTCGAAGACGTGGCGATAGCCCAGCGCGCGGCGCGCGAAGTAGATCTCCTCGGCGGCAAGGTCCTCATCCGCCCGGTCCGGGTTCAGGACACCTGCCAGGCGCGAGATCGACCAGTCGTTGATCGCGTTGTCCAGGGTCCACGACATTCCCTCGTGGGTCTCGGTGTCCACGTACCCACGGAAGATCGCGCGCCGCAGACCCTTGCGCCCGACTCGTACGTCATCGGCGGGCAAGGTCGCGTTCTTCAGCGCCGAGGCGTACGCGGTCTCCAGGTCGATCCCGGGGACGCCCCGCAGCGCCAGGTCGGCGAGGACCGTGTCGAAGGTCGTGCCGGTCATGCAGTCCTCGGCGGCCGGAGCGCTCCAGCGCGGAGTCCAGCCACGGTCGCGGAAGTGCTCGACGAAACCTTCGGCGAGCGAGCCGGCGCCGGCCGGGTCGAGCAGCGCGAGCAGCGGCCAGGCGGTGCGGTAGGTGTCCCAGAATCCGTGGGTGACCGTCATCGGCGCGTGCCTGACCGTGGTCAGGTCGTAGGGCGAGGTGTGCGCGTGCGTGGGCCCCTCGCCGTAGCGGTTCGGGTAGAGGAAGAGCCGGTAGAGGCCGGAGCGGATCGAGACCAGCTGGTCCTCGCTCGCCCCCTCGACCTCGACGGTCGCCAGCGCCTGCTCCCAGGCCGCGCGTGCCCGCGCCGCCATCTCGTCGAAGCTCCCGGCAGCCTCGAGGTTGGCTGCCGCCTGCTCGTCGCTGACGGTCGAGATCCCCAGACGTACGTCGACTGCCCCGGCACCATTCAGCGCGATGTGGCCACGGAGCCGGCCGGCACCCAGACGCAGCTGGGAGGTCCCGGCGACGCGGAGGTGGATGTGCTGGGCAGGCTTGCCCTCGCGATCGGCGAGGAGAGCGCGCACGATCGCCTCTCCCCGGTCGTTCTCGCAGGTCAGCGTGCGGATCTCACCGTGGTGGTCGAACACCAGCGACCGGGCACCGGTGAACCGCATCCCGAGCGCGAAGTCACCGGGGACGAGCTCGGCGGTGACCCCACCGTCGAGCGTGACCGCGTAGCGGTGCGGCCCTGCCTCCTCGTCGGCGTGGTCGAACCCCAGCGCTCGCGCGCGCCGGTCGTCGTCGGGCTCGGCGAGCGGACTCGGCATCAGCTGGAAGACCCCGTGGTCGCCCATCCACGGGCTCGGGATGTGCGAGGTCGCGAACGCCTCGATCGCGGGCCGGTTCGGTCCGCCGGTGGTGTCGCGGTTGTGCGCGTGCCACGCGTAGGGCCAGTTGCCCGCAGCGGCATCGGTCATCGGCAGACCGAAGACGCCCCCGTGCGGCAGCCCGACCAGCGGCGCGTTGTTGCCGCGCGAGAACCGGTCGCTGGAGTGGGTCCCCCGGCGGATGTCGACCAGGTCGAGCGGCGCCGCCGGGAAGGCGCGGACGGGACGTACGCCGATGTCGTCGACCCACACCCGCAGCGGCACCTCCGCGGCACGGACCACGACCAGGAGCCGTTCGATCCGTCGCCCGGCCAGCCCGGTCAGCGCCACCCGCCGCAGGTTCCACTGGTCGACCCACGCCCGCTTCCCCTCCCCCTGCGCAGCCGGCGTCAGCGCCTGGCTGTACTGGTCGACCAGCCCGACCTCGCTGAGCCGCCGCCCGTCATCGAGCAGCCCGTCCACACAGACGTACGTCGAGTCCCACCGCCGCTCATCCGTCGACGCCGACTCGGGCAGGACGACAAAGCACAGTTCGTCCCACTCGGCCACCTCGATGGCCGCCTCCAGAGGGAGCTCGGCCTCGACGTCACCACCGCCGGGCGCCACCTCGAGAAGCCAGGCGTCCTCCGACGAGTAGCCGACCCCGGCCCGGGCGGCGACGGGATCCCGAGGACCGGTCACACCGAACCCTCGACCAGCGAGACGGCCGCACCGACGAAGCTCGCGCCCACTGGAAGCAGGGGCAGAATCACCGTCTGGTAGGCGTGGTAGACGTCCGGCTTGCCCGGCCAGACTGTCGCGGAGGGCCGGTTGGACGGATCCAGCTCGTGATGCCACGAACCACCCTCTCGGTCGACCAGATGCTCCTCGCAGTAGGCCCACCAGCGGCGTAGGTCCGCCAAAGCCTCAGCAGAACCGGTGTCACGGAAGAGCGTCCAGGCCGCCGCGACCGCCTCGGCGGCGACCCAGTGCATCCGCTCGCGCCCCACGGGCTGGTCGGCGAAGTCGGTCGTGTAGACGAAGCCGGGCGCCCCGTCGACCGACCACCCGCGCGAGGCCGCCGCGGCGAGCAGCGACTGCGCATCCTCGAGCAGCCACGACGGAGCCTCCGCCCCGAGCAGGGTGCGCGCATGCAGCGCCAGCCGCGCCCACTCGAAGAGATGCCCGATGGTGACCCCGTACGGCCGGAACGGATGTCCCGGCTCGTCGATGTTGTAGTCCAGCTCCACGGTCCATGCCGGGGAGAAGTGCTCCGGCAGCCGCCAGTCGTGCTCGCGCGCGAAGCCGTGCACGACCCGCTCCAGGATCCGCAGCGCACGCTCGAGCCAGACCCGGCGCCCGGTGACCTCGGCGACCGCGAGGAACGCCTCGACCGCGTGCATGTTGGCGTTCACGCCGCGATAGCCGTCCAAGGTGGACCAGTCGGCGCTCCACACGTCGAGGATCATGCCGTCGTCCTCGCGCCAGAACCGCTCCTCCATCACGCTCAACGCCTCCTGGAGCAGCGCCGAGGCCCCGGGGTGACCGGCGGCGTACGCGGTGGTGGCGGCGAGCACGACGAAGGCGTGGGCGTAGCCCTCCTTCACGGTGCTCATCACCTCGCCGGTCTCCGGGCAGACCGCGGAGTGCCAGCCGCCGTTGTCGTCGTCGTGGAGCAGCCCGGTCAGGGCGGCGACCCCGTGCTCGACGTACGCCGAGGCCCACCCCTCACCGCGCAGCTGCGCGAGCCCGAAGACGTGCGTCATCCGGCAGGTGATCCAGGTCTCGACGGGCCGGTCGGGAGAGAGCCGGCCGTGCTCGTCGAGCCAGCCGAAGCCGCCGCCCTCGTGACGGGACCCCCGCGCGAAGGCCAGCAGGCGCGAAGCCTCCTCCTCGAAGCGGGCGATCTCGGCGGTGGTCAGTTGCAGGTCGGTCATCCCTTGATGGCCCCTTCCTCGACCCCGCGGAAGAAGTAGCGCTGCAGCACCGCGAAGACGATCACGATCGGGACGAACGAGATCATCGTGCCTGCCGCGATCAGGCGGGGGTTGTTGGTGAATGTGCCCGACAGATACTGCAGGCCGACGGTCAGCGTGAGGTTCTCCGGGTCGGTCAGCACGATCAGCGGCCACAGGAAGTCGTCCCAGGCCCCGATGAACGCGAAGATCGAGATGACGCTGAGCATGCCGCGTACGCCGGGGAGGTTGACGTGGATCAGCCGCTGCCAGGCGTTGGCACCGTCCACCTTGGCGGCCATCTCGAGCTCGTCGGGGATCGCGGTGAACGCAGCCCGCATCAGCAGGACGTTGATCATCCCGATCATGCCCGGCAGCGCGACGCCCAACAGGGTGTCGGTGAGCCCGAGCGAGCGGACCGTGACGTACTGGGCGATGATCGTCGCCTCGCCCGGCAGGATCAGGGTGGCCAGCAGCGCACCGAGCACCAGCCGGCTCCCACGGAAGCGCAGCTTCGCCAGCGCGTAGCCCGCCATCGTGGCCCCGATGACGTTGCCACCCACGACCAGGATCGCGACGATGATCGAGTTCATCGCGTAGTCGACGACCGGGACGACCTCGGCGACCTTGGTGTAGTTGGCGAACGTCGGATCCTCCGGGATGAACCGCGGCGTCGCCGTGTAGATGTTCTCGTCGATCCCCTTCAGCGACGTCGACAGCTGCCAGAGGAACGGCAGGATCGTGATGACGAGCACCACCGCCAGCAGCGCGTAGCGCAGCACGACCTCGCCCATCGACATCCGGTGGAAGGCGTACGCCTTCTGCTTCGCAGCCATCGACTCAGCCGTCCTTCCTGTTGAGACGGACCAGCAGCACCATCGGGACCAGGGTGAGGACGAAGAGCAGCAGGCTCAGCGCGGAGGCGTAGCCGAGGTGGCCGGTGAAGCCGGTGGAGTACATCTGGATCAGCATCACCACGGAGCTGACCCGGCCTCCCGGTCCGCCGGTGCCGCCGGTCATCACGTAGAGCTCGGAGAAGACCCGCAGCGAGGAGACCGTGATCAGGATGGTGATCAGCAGCATCGTGCCGCGTACGCCGGGCACGGTGATGCTCCAGAACCGGCGCACCGGGCCGGCGCCGTCGACGGCGGCGGCCTCGTGCAGCTCCTTGCCGACGTTCCCGAGCGCGGAGAGGTAGATGATCATGTAGTAGCCCAGGCCCTTCCACACCGTCAGGCTGATTGCGCTGAACAGCAGCAGCCAGCGGTCGGTGAGGAACGGCAGCGGCTCCTGGACCACCTGCAGCGCCTGCAGGATCGCGTTGATGGCGCCGCGGTCGTCGAGCATCCAGTTCCAGATCAGCGCGACGACCACCGCCGAGGCGACGACCGGGGTGTAGAACGCCACCCGGAAGAAGGTCAGGCCGGGGAGCTTCTTCTCCACCAGCACCGCCAGCAGCAGCGGCAGCATGGTGAGCAGAGGTACGCAGACCAGCATGTAGAGGACCGAGTTCGTCAGGGCGTAGACGAGCTGGTCGTCGTCGAGCATCCGCTCGAAGTTGGCGAGCCCGACGAAGTCTCCTCCGCCGAGCGGCTTCTTGTCGGTGAAGGCCATGTAGACCGTGTTCAGCGCCGGATAGAGGTTGAACACGCACAGCCACAGGGTCGCGGGCGCGACGAGCAACCAGGGCGTGAACCACTTGTGTTCACGCACCCGGCGGCTCATCCCGGTGGAGTCGGGCACGGTGGAGACCGTCACTGCGCCAGCAGCTTGTTGCACTCCTCGACGGCGTTGTCGAGGGCTTCCTGTGGCGTCGCGTCACCGCTGATGGCGAGGCCGATCTGCTGGTCGATGATGGTCGCCATCGCCGGCGAGACCTTCGGGTTGTTCGGGATGGCGGTGGTCAGGGTCTTCAGGCCGGTGACCTTCGCCTTGGCGGCGACGGTGCCGTCGTCCTCGGTGAAGTAGGGGTCCTCCTGCGAGGCGACGGTGCTCGGGTAGACACCCGGGGCCAGCTTGGCGAACTCGCGCTGGTTGTCCGGGTTGGTCACGAACTGGGCCAGCGCGTTCGCAACGGCGAGGTTCTTGCTGTTGGCGTTCACCGAGAGGCCTTGGACGTAGAGCGGGCCGTCGCCGAAGGCCGGCGAGATCTCGGTGCCCTTCGCGAGGGTCGGGTTGGCCTCCTCGAGGCCGGAGATGTTGGAGCTGCCCGTGGTCCAGGCGGCCTTCTCCTGGTTGTAGAGCTCCGCGTTGCCCTGGAAGGTGTCGGTGAGGATGTCCTTCGGCAGCAGCCCGTCCGCATAGGCGTCGGCGTACTTCTGGACGAGCTCGACGGCCTCGGAGGTGTTGAAGGTGAGCTCGGTGCCGTCCTCGTTGAAGATCGGTACGTCGGCCTGCTGGAGGTCGTTGAGGCCGGGCTTGCGGGTCATCAGGTAGACCTTGCCGCCGGACTTCTCCTTGAGCGTCCGGGCCTGCTCGATCAGCGAGTCGAGGTCGGTGGGCAGGTCGGCCGGGTCGAGCCCGTTCTCGGCCAGCATGTCCTTGTTCCAGTAGTTCACGTCGGTGCCGAGGTACCACGGGTAGCCATAGGTACCGTCGAGGCCGTCGTACCGGTAACCCTGCAGGCCACCTTCGACGAAGGTCCCCTCCAGGTCGACGTCGGTCTTCTCCAGGTCGAGGAGCTGGTCCTGCTGGGCGAGCGGAAGAGCGAAGTCCGGCGGCAGGTTGGTGACATCGGGGAGGTCGCCGGAGGACGCCTGGGTCAGGACCTTCTGGTCGTAGCCGTCGCCGGGCTGATCGAGCCAGGTGACCTCGACGCCGGGGTTCTCCTTCTCGAAGTCGGCGATCACGCCTTCGACGTAGTCGGTGAACTTGGGCTTCAGCGCCCAGGTCTGGATCGAGACCTTGCCCTCGATCTTGCCTTCGAGGTCACCGGCGGACGGCTCGTCACCGGCCCCGCAACCCGTCATCGCAGTGATGCCCATGGCCAACCCAGCGGCGACCCCCACCAACCGGCGTACGCTCATTTCTGGCTCCTTGCTGAAAGCTTTAGATAAAGCGGTTAAGTTCGGGCCGTACTATTCACCGAACGAGGTGTGCCGTCAAGGCATCCGTGTGAGGGGCGCCACAATCGCCTCCGGCCTCGCCCCAGGAAGGACTTGTCGATGGCACGACCCACGATCGCGGACATCGCAGAGCGCGCCGGCGTCTCCAAGGGCGCGGTCTCGTTCGCACTCAACGGGCGGCCGGGGGTCAGCGAGGAGACCCGGCGGCGCATCCTCGCCGTCGCCGACGAGATGAACTGGCGCCCCCATCGCGCGGCCAGGTCCCTCGGCAACGCGCGCGCCGGAGCGGTCGGCCTGATCCTGTCCCGCCCCGCACGTACGCTCGGCCTCGAGCCGTTCTTCGGCCAGATCGTCTCCGGCCTGCAGGCCGGCCTGGCCGAGGACGGCACCGCGCTGCAACTGCTCGTGGTCGAGGACCCGGAGGCCGAGATGGCGGCCTACCGGAACTGGACCGCCGAGAGGCGCGTCGACGGCTTCGTGCTCCTCGACCCGCTCATCGACGATCCCCGGTTCGCGGCGCTGGAGGCGCTCGAGGTCCCGGTGATGGTGCTCGGCGGGCCGCTCGAAGACACGTCGCTGAGCTTCACCTGGGCCGACGACAGCGAGGCCATGCACGAGGCGGTCGACTACCTCGCCGCGCTCGGCCACCGCCACGTCGTCCACGTCGCCGGCATGCCGCAGTTCCTGCACACCAAGCGCCGGATGGACGTGCTCACCGAGGCCAAGGAGCGCCACGAGCTGGCCGAGGTGGTCTCGATCCCGACCGACTACAGCGACTCCGAAGGGGCGGTCATCACCCGTCGGGTGCTGTCCCGGCGGGATCGGCCGACCGCGATCGTCTACGACAGCGACGTGATGGCCGTGGCCGGTCTGGGCGTCGCCCTGGAGATGGGCGTACGGGTGCCGCAGGACCTCTCCATCCTCTCCTTCGACGACTCGCTGCTGGCCCGGCTCACCCATCCTTCGCTGACCGCACTGACGCGGGACACCCAGGGATGGGCCGCCGAGGCCGCCCGCGGGCTGCTCCGGCTGATCGCTGACCCGACCCTCGCCGTCCGGCATCAGTCGAGCACCCCGGTGCTCGTCCCGCGGGAGAGCACGGCTCCGCCCGCCGGACACTGATTGCCCCGGTTTACTTAATCGGTTTATATTGCGCGGGTGCCAGCTCTCCCGACGCCCTCCGCCCCTGCCCCGTTGCGCTTCGGCGCCAACCACGTGCCCTCATCCGGCTGGTTCTACTCCTGGCTCGACTTCGACGCCGACCAGATCGCCCGCGACTTCGACGACCTCGCAGGTCTCGGCCTCGACCACGTACGCATCTTCCCGGTCTGGCCGTGGATCCAGCCCAACCGCTCGCTGATCCGGTCCGCGGCGGTCGACGACGTGCTCACCACCATCGACCTGGCCGCCGCCCGCGGGCTCGACGTCTGCGTGGACCTGATCCAGGGCCATCTGTCCAGCTTCGACTTCCTGCCCTCGTGGGTGCTCACCCACCACCAGCGCTCGCTCTTCAGCCACCCCGAGGTGCGCGCGGGCCTGCGCACCTACGTCGACGCGCTCGCCGGCGCGGTCGCCACCCGCGACAACGTCTTCGCACTGACTCTCGGCAACGAGGTCAACAACCTGTGGCCGTCCAACCCGACCACCATCGCCGAGTCCCGCTCCTGGGCCCAGGAACTCCTCGAGACCGCACGCAAGGCCGCCCCCGGACTGCTCTGCCTCCACTCGCTCTTCGACGACGCGTTCTACGCGCCCGACCACCCTTTCGGGCCCGCGGACGTCACCACGCTCGGCGACCTCAGCACCGTGCACTCCTGGGTCTTCAACGGCGTCGGCGCGATCGACGCGCCTCTGGGTCCGGCCACGCTCACGCATGCCGACTACCTGGTCGAGCTCGCCGCGGCGTACGCCGCCGAGCCCGGGCGCCCGGTCTGGCTCCAGGAGATCGGCGCTCCCCTGCCGGAGATCGGTCCTGACAGCGTGCGCGAGTTCGTCACCGGCACCGTCGACCACGTCGTCCAGAACCCGGCCCTGTACGGCATCACCTGGTGGTGCTCCCACGACCTGGACCGATCGCTGGTCGACTTTCCCGATCGTGAGTACGACCTCGGGCTCTTCACCGTCGACCACCGCCGCAAGCCTGTCGCCGAGGCGCTGGCGGAGGCGATCGCGGCGCACAGCGGTCCCCGCGCCGAGCCGGTCCGCCGTCAGCGGATCGAATGCCCTGTAGACCTGATCCGCGAACCCGAGCGCCGCGCCGAGGTCGCTCCCGGCAGCGACTTCCACCGCGCCTGGGTCGCCGCCCGCGTCGACGGTCCGGTCGAGATCGTCCCGCCCGCCCCCTCCTCCTGACCTCCGCCGGGGGTCTTCGTCAAGACCCCTTGACACGGCGCGTGACATTGATCACACTCTAGTCACTCCAGTGTCGAACCGGTTCGAAAGTCAGGTAGCGAGTTGGCCACCATCCAAGACGTAGCGCGGCACGCGGGCGTCTCGCGGAGCACCGTCTCCTACGCCCTCTCCGGCAAGCGCACGATCTCGACCGAGACGCGAGAGCGGATCGAGCAGGCCATCCGCGAGCTCGGCTTCACACCGAACGCCGGCGCACGCGCACTGGCCACCTCGCAGACGATGGTGCTCGGGCTGCTGCTCCAGTTCCACGAGGACGAGTTCGCGCCGGCCATGCTGCAGTACGTCCTGCCGATCTCCATGCGAGCCCGTGAGCTCGGTTACGACATCCTGATGGTGACCGACCCCGACGGCCCCGCCGCGATCCACCGGATCGCGGACTCCCGCATGGTCGACGGCATCGTGCTCCTCGACGTGACCGCCGAGGACCCCCGCCTCGAGGCGCTGAGAGCGGTCCGCAAGCCCGGCGTGCTGCTCGGCCTCGCCCGCGACACCGCCGGCCTGGACTTCGTCGACCTCGACTTCGGCGAGGCGGCCAGGATGCTCGTCGACCATCTGCACGAGCGCGATCACCGCGAGCTGATCCTGATCGCGCCGCCACACCACGTGGTCGAACGCGGTGGGACGTACGCCTGGCGGTTCCGCGACGCGGCCGTCGAGCGCGCGGCGCGACACGGCATCCAGATCCACTGCTACCACGGCGAGTCGCGTCAGCCCGCGATCGGCGAATCGGTCAACCGCATCCTCGACGCACACCCGACCGCGACCGGCCTGATCGTCCACAACGACGCGACGGTCGCCGCGCTGCCCTCGATCCTGAGCGACCGCGGGGTTCGGGTCCCCGAGGACCTCAGCGTGGTCAGCCTCTACTCGCGGGACTTCGGCGAGGAGTTCTCGCTCCCCTACACAGCCGTGGACTCGGCCGCGGACGAACTCGGACGCCAGGCGGTGTCCCGGCTGATCGGCCGGGTCACCGACCCGGCCACGGCCGGACCACCGATCGTCCGGTTCGTCACCCCGGTGCTCCGCGACCGCGGCAGCACCAGCTGACACCACCGCCGGGATCGTACGGAGCGCCTCGTCACGCCCACTGTCGAACCGGTTCAACAACTCCACGCAATGATGCGAAAGGACACGAGATGAACAGCACCCCCCACCAAGGCCGCCCCCACGGTCGTACGGCCGCCCTCCTCACCGCGGCTGCCCTGACCATGTCTCTGGCGGCGTGCGGCTCCTCGGACGAGTCGGGCGAGGTCACCGAGATCGGGTTCTGGGACCCCTACCCGCAGTACGACGACAGCTCGGACTGGGCCAAGTACGTCCAGTCGTGCGCGCCGGAGGGCACCACCATCAAGCGCACCGCCGCTCCGAACACCGACCTGATCAACAACCTCACGACGGCTGTCCGCGAGGACAACGCACCCAACGTGGTGTTCCTCGACAACCCGGCGATGCCCGAGGCCTCGGCCTCCGGCCTGCTGGTCCCCATCGACGAGGTCGGCCTCGAGGCGACCGACGCCGATGCCAACCTCGCCGGCCCCGGCACCGTCGACGGCGAGACGTACGGCGTCCCCGTCGGCGCCAACACCCTCGGCCTCTACTACAACGAGAAGGTCCTCGCCGACGCCGGCGTCGACCCGGCGAGCATCACCGACTGGGCGAGCCTGAACGCCGCGCTGAAGAAGGTGACTGGGGCCGGTCACCAGGGCATCACGTTCGCGGGCGTCCCCGGCGAGGAGGGCACCTTCCAGTTCCTGCCCTGGTTCTGGGGATCCGGCGCCGACCTGTCCGACCTCGGCTCTGCCGACGCCATCGAGGCGGGCCAGCTCGTCTCGGACTGGATCGGCCAGGGGTACGCCCCCAAGTCGGCCATCACCGACAACCAGTCCGCGTCCTGGGACCTGTTTCTCACCGGCGACTACGCGTTCGCCGAGAACGGCTCCTGGTTCGCCCAGGCAGCGACCGAGCAGAAGTTCCCCGTCAAGATGATGCCCATCCCGAGCCAGGACGGCGGCGCAGCGCCGGTGCCGACCGGCGGCGAGTTCGGCGTGGTGCCGCTGCACAAGGAGAACAGCGACGCCCACTACGCCGCCGCGAAGGAGGTGCTCGACTGCCTGCTCAGCTCGGAGACGCAGGTCGAGACCGACGACATGCTCGGCTACTTCACCGCCGCCGAGACCACTCGCGAGCAGCAGATCGCCTCCACGGAGCACTACCAGCCGTGGGCGGAGGCCATCTCCAGCGCACAGGGCCGGACCACCGACCTCGGCACCGGCTACCTCGCGACGTCTGCCGCGTTGTCGAAGGCCGAGCAGGCCGCGCTCAACGCCGCCGGCGACGCCGGTGAGGTCGAGGACGCGTTCGCGACCGCGGCACAGGAAGCCCAGGGCAACTGACCCGCGCCCGGATCCCGGAGAACGGACAGAGAACAGTGACCAGGATTCCCGCAGTCTCGACGTTGGAGCGCCGGACGGCACCGGAGACGGTGCCGGCCGCGGCGCCCCCGCCCCGACGCCGACATCACCGCAGCCGCTGGGCCGGCGTGGCGTTCGTCGCGCCGCTGGTGACGTACCTTGTGGTCTTCTACGCCTACCCGCTGGTCGAGAACGTGTCGATGAGCCTGCACCGCTTCACCCGGGCGACGTACGTCACCGGCGAAGCGCCCTTCGCCGGGACCGACATCTACCGCGAGGTGCTCACCGCGCCGCAGTTCTGGCCGATCATGCAGCAGACCGCGATCTTCGTGGTCGGCTCCCTGGTCTTCCAGTACGTCATCGGGCTGGCGCTCGCGACGTACTTCCATCGCCACTTCCCGCTGTCGGTGCTCCTGCGTGGGCTCTTCCTGGTCCCGTGGCTGCTCCCGATCATCGTCTCGGCGACGACATGGCAGTGGATGATGGACGCGGACTCGGGCATCGTCAACCGGTTCCTCGGCGCTTTCGGCATCGACTCGGTCTGGTGGCTGAGCGCCGACAACTCGCTGTGGGCCGTGATGATCGCGAACATCTGGCTCGGGATCCCGTTCAACCTGGTCATCCTCTACTCCGGGCTGCAGAACATATCGGCCGAACTCTACGAGGCGGCAGCTCTCGACGGCGCCGGCCCGTGGCGCCGGTTCTGGTCGATCACGTTCCCGCTGCTGCGGCCGGTCAGCGCGATCACGCTGCTTCTCGGCTTCGTCTACACGCTCAAGGTCGTCGACATCATCTGGATCATGACCGCCGGCGCCGGGTCGTCCCAGACGCTGGCGACCTGGGCGTACGGGATGGCGTTCGGGAAGGGCACCTCGGCAGTCATCGAGTACTCCCAGGCGTCCGTCGTCGGCACGATCCTGCTGCTCGTCGCCCTGCTCATGGGTCTCGTCTATCTCGCCGTGCAGCGCAAGGAGGAGGCCTGAGATGCACACCTCGACTCCGACAGCACGGACCGCCTCGGCCTGGGTGAAGACCGTCATCGGCCTCGTCCTCACCGCACTGATGCTGTTCCCGCTCTACTGGATGGTCAACGTCTCGCTGACCCAGCGCGACGCCATCCGCAGCGGCGGCCTGTTCCCGAAGTCGTTCACCCTCGACCACTACCGGGTGGTGCTGCAGGATCAGCTGCCGTATCTCGGGACGAGCCTGATCATCGGCATCGGGACGGTCGCGCTCACGCTGCTCGTCTCAGCCCCGGCGGGCTACGCGATGTCGTCGCTGTTCGTCCCGGGCCGGCGGGTGCTCAACTTCTGCCTCATCGTGGCGCAGATGGTCCCCGGCGTCGTGATGGCGCTGGGCTTCTACACCGTCTACACCGACCTCGGGATCCTCGACACCGTGCCCGGCCTGATCGTCGCCGACTCCACGATCGCGATCCCGTTCGGCGTCATGCTGTTCTCCGCGTTCATGGCCGGCATCCCACGGGACCTCCTCCACGCCGCGGCCATCGACGGTGCGAGCCCCTGGAAGACCTTCACCCAGGTCGTCCTGCCGATCTCGCGCAACTCGGCGGTGACCGTCTCGCTGTTCGCCTTCCTGTGGGCGTGGTCGGACTTCATCTTCGCCTCCACCCTCAACCGCGAGGGCGGCTCGCTGCGCCCGATCACGATGGGGCTCTACGACTACATCGGCTCCCAGAACCAGGAGTGGGGCCCGCTGATGGCGACCGCTGTCGTCGCCTCGATCCCCACCGCCATCCTGCTCGTCGTCGCCCAGCGGTACGTCGCCGCCGGCGTGACGGCGGGCGCCGTCAAGGACTGAAGGACACCCCACGCATGCCGCTGCACGACACCTCGACCGAGGCCGCCTTCGACCTCCGGGAGATCCCGTTCTCCCGGCGCGGCTCCTGGCTCGACCTCTCCCCCGTTGTCGCCCTGCACACCCGCACCGACACGATCCACCTCGTCTCCCACCGCAACGGGTTCCACGGCGTGCTCGCGCTGCGTCCGGAGCGCGACGGCCTGCCGGCCGAGACGACCTGGTCCGCGGACCCCGCGGTCCTGACCTGGGCGCGCGAGGACGGCCGAGTCGAGGCGGCCTTCGCCGGCCCGGACGCCGTACGCCTCCGCGGCTCCGGCCTCGCGCTGCGGCTCGGCGATGCCGCTGCCGGGCTCACCCCGTTCACCGGAACCTATCTGTTCACCGACCCGAGCGACGGCGCCGCCGTCTTCACCAGCTACGAGACCGGCCACCGCTACCGCGTCACCGTGCTGCGCGGGGAGCACTCGATCGAGGGCTCCGAGGCACTGGGCGAGGCGACGAGGTCGATCCTGCTCGGAAGCGACGGCGGCGACTGGGAGGCCGAGGTACGCGAGGCGACCTCGCAGCAGACAGCGCCGGCGGAGGCAGCGACCTTCGAGGAGGTCGTCGCGGACTCGACGGCGGATTTCGCCGCCTACCTCGACGACCTCGCCCCGTGGCGTGACGCGCGCACGCCGGCGGCCGCACTGGCGGCGTACGTCCTGTGGTCGGCGACGGTCGCCCCCAGCGGTCTGCTGGGTCGGGAGTCGGTGCTGATGTCCAAGCACTGGATGGACAAGCTGTGGAGCTGGGACCACTGCTTCAACGCGATGGCGCTCGCCCCAGGCCGTCCGGACGCCGCGCTCGACCAGTTCCTCGCCCCGTTCGACCACCAGGACGACCACGGTGCACTGCCCGACTCGGTGACGCACACCGAGGTCCTCTACAACTACGTCAAGCCCCCGATCCACGGCTGGGCGCTGAGCCGGCTGCGCGCGACCTCGGCACGGGCCCTCGACCCCGATGAGCTCGAGCGCATCCACGACGGCCTGGTCCGCTGGAGCAGGTTCTGGCTCGACTCCCGGCGACGGCCGGGCCACGACCTGCCCTACTACCAGCACGGCAACGACAGCGGGTGGGACAACTCCACGACGTTCGACCTCGACCGGGTCGTCGAGTCACCCGACCTCACCGCGTTCCTCGCGGTCCAGCTCGAGGTCCTCGCCGACCTCGCCGACGAGCTCGGCCACCCCTCGGCCAGCTGGCGCAAGATCGGCGACGAGCTCGTCCGTACGCTGGTCGACCAGCTCTGGACGGGCGCCGAGTTCGTCGCCGTGGGGGCGCTCTCGGGCCGCCGGAGCACAGGGTCCAGCCTGCTGAACCTGCTGCCGCTGGTGCTCGGGGACCGGCTCCCGTCCGACATCCGTACGACGATGGCGGACCGGCTCGGCGATCACCTGACCGACTACGGACCCGCCACCGAGCCGGTCTCCTCGCCCAGCTACCAGGACGACGGCTACTGGCGAGGCCCGATCTGGGCGCCGTCGACCGCGCTCATCGAGGACGGCCTGCGCCGAAGCGGGTTCCCGGCCGTCGCCGACGTCGTCAGCGAGCGGTTCAGGGCACTGTGCGAGAAGTCCGGCTTCGCCGAGAACTTCGACGCTCGCACCGGCGCGGGACTGCGTGACCGCGCCTACACCTGGACCGCCGCGGTCTACCTCCTCTTCGCCGCCGATCACGTTCGGCGGTCGTGACCCCACAACAGAAGGAGCTACCGATGAGATCACCCTTCACGTCCACACCACCCAGGACGGCCACCGCGGCCGCGGCCGCCGCGGTCGCCGCCGTCGCGCTGGCAGCACCCGGCGTGGTCCCACGCGCCGGTGCCGCCGAGGTCACCGTGCCCGATCCGGTCGTCCACTACGCCTTCGACGACGACCCGGCCGGCGGGACGGTCGCCGACGACTCCGGCAACGGGCTCGACGGCACCTTGGTGAACGGCGGCACCGCCGACACCGTCCCCGGAGACGGCGGCGGCCAGGCTCTTCACCTCCCCGGCGGGCCGTCCACGTCGGACGGCGCCTACGTCACCCTCCCCAAGGGCGTCCTCGAGGGACGCACCGACCTCACGGTCACCGCGCGGGTGAGCTGGGACGGAGGCGGCGGCTCCTGGCAGCGGATCCTCGACCTGGGCAAGGACACCAGTCGCTACCTGTTCCTCACCCCGTCGAACGGGTCGGTGCTGCGTACGGCGGCCGTGGCGGGAGCCGGCGCCGAGGCGACCAACTCGGGCTACGCCCCGCTCCCGGAGAAGTCCTGGCACACCCTCGCCGTCACCCTGGACACCGAGTCGGACCGGCTCACCACCTACCTCGACGGCGCAGCCGTCGCGGCCACCAGCACGAAGATCACCGCCTCCGATCTCGTCGTCGGCGCGTCCACGAGCGGGTTCCTCGGCAGGTCGATGTTCCCCGCCGACAATCTGTTCGGCGGCTCGATCGACGACGTGACGGTCTACGGGGCGGCACTCACCCCGGAGCAGCTCGGCCAGGCCACCGGAGTCACCCCTCCGACGATCGTCGAGCCGACCGAGACGTCCTTCGACGTCTACACCGACGTCGGAACGGAGCCGGACCTGCCGGCCACGGTACGGGCCACGTTCAGTGACAGCTACGACCGCGACGTACCGATCACCTGGGAGGAGGTGGATCCGGCGAAGTACGCGGACCGCGGCAGGTTCACGGTGGCCGGGACCGCCGCCGGGCGGCCGGTCTCGGCCGAGGTGACCGTCCGCTACGAGAACCAGGTCGACATCGACCTGGCCGAGCCCACCGGCGACGTCATGGGTGGCGCGTCCGGGACGCTCTACGGGGTCTACGGCAATGATCTTCCCTCGAGCAACCTGATCGACGGGATCAACCTACGTACGGTGTCGACCAAGGCCCAGGACGGTCCGCAGCACCCGGGCGCGGACGCCCTCGAGGTGCTCGAGCCGCTCGTGGACGGCTCCGGCGGGGACGTCTACATCTACATGACCGACATCTACCGCGGGTTCCCCTACCAGTGGCCGGGCGATACCCCGCAGGCCAAGCTGGACGACTTCAAGGCCAAGATCAGGACCCAGGTCGAGCAGGTCAAGGCGCTGCCGGAGAAGTACCGCAGCCACGTCGTCTTCGTGCCGTTCAACGAGCCCGAGGGCAACATGTTCGGCACCGGCGAGTGGAGCTACAACAGGGTCAGCTGGCTCAACGACCCGCAGCACTACTTCAAGGCCTGGGACGAGGT
Organism: Nocardioides sp. YJ-D4; assembly: GCF_054031495.1. Lineage (NCBI taxonomy): Bacteria > Bacillati > Actinomycetota > Actinomycetes > Propionibacteriales > Nocardioidaceae > Nocardioides > Nocardioides sp. YJ-D4. The sequence goes on along the minus strand of NZ_CM132932.1, from coordinate 4,993,114 downwards.
CCACGCCCTCATCAGGAGCGAGCTCCCCGACGCCCGGATCGCCGGTCCGAACACGAGCATCCTCTACGACCAGGTGCAGGGCTTCATGAAGCACGCGCTGGCCAACGACACGATGCCGGACGTGATCACCTGGCATGAGCTGAGCAACCCGGCCTCGATCCGGACCAACGTGGCTAGGTTCCGCGGGTGGGAGGACACGATCTACCAGGGCACCCCGTACGCGGGGAAGCATCTGCCGATCAACATCAACGAGTACGCGTTCAACTACCACACCTCGGTCCCGGGTCAGATGATCCAGTGGGTCTCGGCGCTCGAGGACAGCAAGGTCGACGGCGACATCGCCTACTGGAACATCGACGGGAACCTGTCCGACTCCGCCGTCGAGGCCAACAAGGCCAACGGGCAGTGGTGGCTGCTGAACGCCTACAGCCAGATGACGGGCCAGACGGTCAAGCTCACCCCGCCGCGCCCGAACGAGAGCTACACGCTGCAGGGCGTCGCGGCCCTCGACCGCGATCGACGACGGGCCGAGGCGATCATCGGGGGCGCCGACGGGGAGTCCTACGTCGACTTCGACGGGGTCGACCCGACGACGTTCGGGTCCAGCGTGCACGTCGCCGTCAAGGAGATCGGCTGGTCGGGTCAGCTCGGCGACAACAGCGGCCCGGCCGAGGTCGCGGAGATGAACCTCCGGGTCAGTGACGGCGGTGTCGGGTTCTGGTTCGGCAAGGACGGCGTCCCCGCCCTCTCGGCCGAGTCCGCCTACCAGATCATCGTCACGCCCGGCGCCAACGCGACGGCCGAGGCCGCGCCGCCGCAGCTGTGGCGAGCGACGTACGAGGCCGAGGACGCCGCGCACTCTGGCTCGGGCTACTCCCGCAACGGGCCCGAGGGCAGCCCCTCCAACCTGGGCGGCTTCTACACGTCGAACTCGTACAACGTCGGCGGCATCCGCACCGACTCGAACGTGAAGCTCGATTTCGCCGTAGACGTGCCGAAGGACGGGACGTACGACCTGAGCGTGTTCGCGAACTCTCTGAACACCTACGGCCTGGTCAAGGACCAGGGTCCGACCAACGCCTTCATCACGGTCGACGGCAAGCAGGAGCAGGAGATCCATCTGCCACTCGGCTACAAGTGGGTCGTGTGGGACCACGCCGACACGACGGTCGACCTGACCGCCGGGAAGCACACGATCTCGATCGCGGCGCGGAGCCTCGACGGCACCGAACGCACCCGAGGAGACGCGATCATCGACAAGATCGACCTCTCCTTGTCGAACCCTGCCGCCACGCAACGCACCTACGAGGGTGAGGACGCGACGCTCACCGACGGAGCACGGGCCGACTACTCGAAGGCCGGGGTGTCCGGGTCCGGCGCCGCAGACCTCGCCCGGGGGACGGCGACGTTCTGGGTCTACTCCCCCGACGACGGCGAGCACCGCCTCCGGTTCGACACCCTCGGGTCCGGGCGGATCCGGCTGGCCCTGAACGGACAGAACCTCGGCGTCGTCACCCGGCCGGTGTCGCGAGACGTGTTCCTCTCCGGCGGCATCAACAAGATCACCCTGACCGCGGAGCAGGGCCGGCTGCTGGTCGACCGGTTCCGTGTCGGTCCGTCGGCGAGCACGCTGAGATCGGTGACCACCCAGGCCGAGGACGGCGCGCTGAACGGCTCGGCGAAGGTCGCGTCCTACTCGCTCGCCGACGGCGGCAAGGCGGTCACCGGTGTCGGCGGCGACCCTGGCAACGGCAACACGCTGACGCTGACCACCACGGCACCTCGGGCCGGGACGTACGCGATCACGGTGCGCTACTCCAACGGCGAGCAGTCACCCGCCTCGCACTACAACCCGGACCCACTGGCCCGGCACGCCGACGTCAGCGTCAACGGCGAGAAGGCCCGCCGGGTCTGGTTCCCGCACAGCTTCCACGACAACGGCTTCTGGACGTTGACGTTCTACGCAGAGCTGAAGGCGGGCGAGAACACGCTGTCCTTCCGCTCCGAGGAGCTGCCGGACTGGAACGGTGAGACCTACATCTCCGACCGCTATCCGGAGCTGGGTCTTCGGTCACCGTGGGCCCCGAACCTCGACCGGATCACGGTGACACCGCTGGCCGCGGACTGAGTACGCCGCGGCCGCCCACCCGGGCGGCCGCGGCTCCGTCTCAGCGGGCTGAGTGTGCGACCTCGCGGTCAGCAGCCTGGCTGCGCTTCCACGTACGGAAGCTGTCCTCGTTGTTCCCGCGGCGCCAGTAGCCGGAGATCGACAGGTCGCCGCGCGGCACTCCGCGATCGCGCAGCAGGTAGGGGCGGATCCGCTGCATCGTGACCTCGGCCTCGCCGTGCACGAAGGCGTGCACCCTGCCGAGCAGCCAGGGCAGCTCGCGGACGACGACCTCCAGAGGCGGGTCGATGGTGGCGTCCAACCAGCGCACCTCGACCCCGGCCGGCGCCTCGACCTGCTGGAGATGCTCCGCGGAGGGCACCTCGATCACGGCAGAGCCGACGGCGTCGGCGGGCAGCGCCGCCAGCGCCGCCCGGATCGCGGGCAGACCGGACTCATCGCCGACGAGCAGGTGCCAGTCGGCGGCCGGGTCCGGAGCGTACGTCCCGCCCGGTCCACGCACGGTGAGCACGTCACCGGGGCCGGCGGTCGCGGCCCACCGGCCGGCGACGCCCTCGTCGCCGTGGTGCACGAAGTCGATGGCCAGAGTGCCCTCGGCGACCGAGGGGTCCAGCGCCGTGTAGGTGCGGCAGACGGTCGAGCCGTCGCCGACCGGGATCTCCAGACGCACGAACCGGTCGGTGCAGACGCTGCCCTCGAACGCGGAGAGGTCCTCGGCGCGGAGGTGGACGCGGGTCATCCCAGCACTGAGACGCCGGGTCGAGGTGACCACGACCCTCGTCTCCGGCTTTGTCTCCGGCTTCACCGCGCGAAACATGAGGGGAGCCTAACCTAATTTCCGAGAAATGCGGATGATGGCCCGCGCACTGCCCTAGAGTTGCGCCGTGCTCTACTCCGCCGGGTTCGAGTTCGAGTATGCCCTGGTGACGGAGTCACCCGACGTAGGCGCGGGCACGTTTCGCGACATGGGCACCTTCCACGACTTCGTGGATCTCGACTTCGACACCCTCCAACGCGCCCTTGCCGACGGCTCCGGGACCACCGACGAGGACCTCGTCCGCGGTGACCTGGGGATCAAGAGCGGCTACTGGTACCTCGAGGGCGACGAGCGGTTCGACGCCGACGGCACCTTCACGACGATGCTGGTCAAGGGGGTGGAGATCCGCACCCCGGTCTGCTCGAGCACCACCGAGGCCGCCGACCGGCTGATCGATCTCCAGGACGACATCTCCAAGCGCCTCGCCTCCATCGGCCTGCAGCTGGGCATCGTCGGCTTCAACCCGGTCCGGGAGGCGTACGTCCTCGACCCGCCGCTCAACGAGTGGGAGCGGACGATGCGGGCCGAGCATCGTGAGTACGACCACGCCGAGGTCTCCAACCTGAGCTACGGCCCCGACATCAACCTCTCCTTTCCCTGGTTCTCTGCGGAGCAGGTCGTCGAGGTGACCCGCCGGCTGACCCACTACAGCCCCTTCATGGTGCCGTTCAGCTTCAGCTCGCCCTTCCACGCCGGCCGGGCGTGGCGCGGCCCCAGCAAGCGCACCTACGAGCGCACCTGGCGACGCGTGGCGGCGCGCTGCTTCGTCGAGCCGCCCGCCGGCGTCGAGCCCACCATGGTCCACCCGCCGCGGATCCCGCGGGAGGAGGGACGCATCGAGTTCAAGGCCTACGACGCCTTCCTCTCCCGAGAGCTGCTGCTCGCCGGCGCGGCACTGACGCTCGGCGTCTGCCTCGCCGACGACCTTCCCGGGCTGGCCGACAAGCCCAGTCGCGACCTCCACCAGCGGGCCGCGACCGCGGGGTTCACCGACCCGGAGATCGCCGCCGGTGCCCGTGAGGTGCTCACCGCGGCCCGCCGGGCGCTCACCGAACGTGCTGGCATGCGGCACGAAGTCGGCCACCTCGCCTGTCTGGACCAGTTGCTCAGCCAGGAACGGACGCCAGCCGATAGCCTTCTGGACGCATATTCGCGTACCGGCCTGATGTACCACCCGGAAGGACTTCGTTGACTGATCTGCCCGCCGACCTGACCGCTGAACATCTCGCAGAGGCCGACGTGGCGATCTGCGGAGCAGGCCCGATCGGCGCCGCGACGGCCATCTTCCTGGCCCGGCCCGGCCTGCGGGTGGTCCTCATCGACCACGACCCCGCCGACGACCCCGCCCATGTCGCGACCTACCGCTATGCGGGCGGCAGCATCCGGTGGACGTGGCCCGACCCGGTCAAGCGGGAGATGACGACCCAGACCGAGCAGTTCATCCGCGGCGCCGCGGACGGCGCGGAGCTGGACATGATCGAGAACACCTACCACCTGCTGCACACCGGAGAGCACATCCCCGCGCTCAACGTCTCCGCGACCGGGCTCGTCGGCATGCTCCGCGACCAGGCGCAGGAAGCGGGAGCGACGTTGGTCGACGCGCTCGTCACCGGCGTACGCCCTGACGGGAGCGGTCATGTGGTCGAGACCTCGCGCGGCGCGATCCGTGCCCGCCGGGTCCTGGGCGCGATGGGCGCGGCGAACGCCTCGGTGTTCCCGCAGGTCAGCGCGGAGGCCGAGAAGCGCCAGCTGTTCGTGCTCGACCTCCCGGTTCCGCCCGAACGGGAGCAGCTGCCTCACACGATCGTGCCGATCGGCGACGGCTTCGGCTACGTCTTCGTGAAGCTCATCGACGGCCGGCTGCGCGTCGTCGTCGGGCAGGAGGACATCGTCGAGGACGAGGACACCTCAGGCCCCGTCGACCACTGGAAGGAGATCCTCGACAGCGGGCTCGCCACGACGCTCCCCTGGCTCCGCGACGCCCGCGTCGACGACATCCTCTGGGGTGTCGACACCGCACAGAAGACGCTGGTGGTCGACGAGCCCAGCCCAGGCGTCCTCGTCGCCAACTGCGGCAGCGCCATCCGCTCCGCGGCCTGGCTGGGACGTACGCTCGCCGAGCGGCTCGCGCTCGAGACCACCTGATCATCGGCCGCGGCCGAGGTGAATCCTTTTGCCCGCTGGACCACTCCTGTCTGCGATAGCCCGCGCCGCGGGCAGAACAGAGAGGAACACACGTGACCGAGGTAGGAAGCACGATCGAGGACACCTCCGTGCGGCTGAGCGACGGCACGGCGGCCGATCTCCTCGGGGAGGGCCTCAGGGGCACGCTCGTCTACTTCATGCGAGCCACCACCTGCATGATGTGCAACGCCCACGTACGAACCCTCACGTCCAACGCCACGGACTTCCGCGACCGGGGCGTACGGGTCCTGATCGCCGTCCCCGAGGAAGCCACCACGGCCCAGGCGTGGGCGGACCGGCGGCAGATCCCGTTCCCTGTCGTCCCCGGCCTCCACGGTGACCTCGGCCTCGCCCGCCGCCTGCTCGGCTCGATGATGCAGTCCGGAACCATCGTCATGGACGCAGCCGGCCGGGTCACGTACGCCGACATCGTCGCGATGCCCACCGGCGGCTACCGTCACCGCGACGTACTCGCCGCGCTCGACGCGCTGCCTCAACGCGCGGGGTGATCATGCCGAAGCAGCAGACGCGCCGCCCGTGGCCAGACACGGACGTCATCCGGTCGGCGCAGGCCGGCGACGTGGCCTCGATCTCGGTGCTCATCGAAGGGGCCCACCCACACGTGCGGCGGTTCGCCACGACGCTGTGCATGAGCGAGCAGGACGCAGAGGATGCCACGCAGGAGGCGCTGGTCATCCTCTATCGCAAGATCGGGACGCTGCGAGCGACCGGAGCGTTGGCGTCATGGATGTTCACCATCGTGCGCAACGAATGCGTTCGTCGCTGGACCATCAGCAGGAGACACGTCCTCGCCGAGGTGACCGATCTGCCCCTTCGAGCGAGCTCGTCGGCGGAGGAGGCCGCCTTGGCGGAGATCGAGGCTCGCCAGGTCTCCGCAGCCATCGCGAGGCTTCCGGCCGACCAACGGCAGGTGCTGCTGTTGCGCGACGTACACGGCTACAGCGGCAGATCGGTCGCGCGGCACCTGGGGCTGAGCCTGCCGGCGATGAAGTCGCGCCTGCATCGAGCCCGAGCAGCGCTCCGGGCCGGCCTCGAAGAGGTGGCCTAGCCGTTCAGCTCGGCACGGGTCGGCGGGTTGGCACCGGCACGCGAGACGGTGACCGCCGCCGCCCGGACGCCGTGGGCGAGCACCTCGCGACGGTCGCGCTCGAAGTCGTCCCAGAGCGCGTCGACGAGACCCGCGGAGAAGGTGTCGCCGGCGCCGATGGTGTCGACGACGGTCACCTTCTCGGCCTCGACGTCGATCCGCTCGGACGCGGTGATCCAGCTGGCGCCGTCGCCGCCGCGGGTCACCGCGACCGCACCGGCACCGAGCTCGAGCAGCCGCGCGGCCGTCTTGTCGAGCCCGATCCCGGGGTAGAGCGTCTCCAGGTCCTCGTCGCTCGCCTTGACCACATCGGCGTACGCCGCCGCCCGCTCGATCCGCGCGACGACCTCCTGGCCGGTTCCGGTCAGCGTCGGCCGCATGTTGATGTCGTAGAGGACCCGGACGGAGTCGGGGAGCCCGTCGAGCAGCTCGAAGACCGTCTCGGCGCCCGGTGAGAGCACCGGCGCGAGCGATCCGATGTGGACGAACCGCGGCGTCCCCACCGCGATCTCGCCGAGCTTCCACTCCAGGTCGAAGACGTAGGTCGCCGACCCGTCGGCCGTGATGGTGGCCTGCGCGGTCGAGGTGCGGGCCAGCACGTGCGGGTCGCATGCCATCACCACACCCGAATCAGCCAGATGAGCAGCCAAGGAGCGACCCCGAGCATCATCGGCGAACGAGGCCGCATACCGCACCGGTCGGCCGAGCCGGCCGAGCGCCACGGCGACGTTGGCGCCGCTCCCGCCGGGGTGGTCCCGGGTAACGCCATCAGCGGTCGTGACCACGTCGACCAGTGCCTCACCTACCACCAAGACGTCGGCAACGGCATTGTCACGATCCAGGCTAGTCACGGCGGCAGATTAGCAACTCGGCGTACGAACGATTTTTCCGGGGTTGACCAGCAGAAACCGCCTACTGTCCAGTAACCCACCGCGGGTGGGCGTCCGCTCTCGACCGCGTGCGACCATTGAGGATGTGACCGAACAATCCACCGAGACGACTGGTGGTCCGCAGGGCCCGACCCCCGCCCAGCCGACCGTAATCCACGAGGGTCTACCGACCCAGCTTCCGGACATCGATCCCGAAGAGACCAGTGAGTGGCTCGGCTCGTTCGACGCGATGCTCGAGTCGAGCGGACGCGAGCGAGCCCGCTACATGATGCTGCGTCTGCTGGAGCGAGCCCGAGAGAAGTCCGTCGGCGTCCCCGCACTGCGCAGCACCGACTACATCAACACCATCCCTTCCGACCGCGAGCCGTGGTTCCCGGGCGATGAGGACATCGAGCGACGCATCCGGGCCTTCATCCGGTGGAACGCCGCCGTCATGGTCTCCTCCGCCAACCGCAAGGGCCTGGAGGTGGGCGGCCACATCGCCACCTACCAGTCCTCCGCGAGCCTCTACGAGGTCGGCTTCAACCACTTCTTCCGCGGCAAGGACCACCCCGGTGGCGGCGACCAGGTCTTCATCCAGGGCCACGCCTCCCCCGGCATCTACGCGCGTGCCTTCCTCGAGGGCCGGCTCAAGGAAGAGCAGCTCTTCCGCTTCCGCCAGGAGGTGCAGCACGGGGTCGGCCAGGGCATCTCCTCCTACCCGCACCCGCGCCTGATGCCCGACTTCTGGGAGTTCCCGACGGTCTCGATGGGCCTGACCGGGATCAACTCGATCTACCAGGCGCGGTTCAACCGCTACCTGCAGAACCGCGGCATCAAGGACACCTCCGACCAGCGCGTGTGGGCCTTCCTCGGCGACGGCGAGATGGGTGAGCCCGAGTCGCTCGGCGCCATCCGGGTCGCCGCCCGCGAGGAGCTCGACAACCTGGTCTGGGTGATCAACTGCAACCTGCAGCAGCTCGACGGCCCGGTGACCGGCAACGGCAAGGTCATCCAGGAGCTGGAGTCCAACTTCCGCGGCGCCGGCTGGAACGTCATCAAGGTCATCTGGGGCCGCGAGTGGGACCAGCTGCTCGCCAAGGACGTCGACGGCGCCCTGGTCAACAAGATGAACTCGACCCCCGACGGCCAGTTCCAGACCTACTCGGTCGAGACCGGTGCGTACGTCCGGGAGAACTTCTTCGGCTCCGACCCGCGCCTGCGCAAGATGGTCGAGCAGATGAGCGACGAGCAGATCCGCAAGCTTCCCCGCGGTGGTCACGACTACCGCAAGGTCTACGCGGCCTTCGACGCGGCCACCAAGACCGTCGGGCAGCCGACCGTCATCCTGGCCCACACCATCAAGGGCTGGACGATCGACGCGCTGGAGGGCAAGAACGCCACCCACCAGATGAAGAAGCTGACCATGGCGGACCTCAAGAAGTTCCGCGACCGTCTGCTCCTGCCGATCTCCGACAAGGAGCTCGAGGCGACCTACGAGCAGACCGGCGCAGCGCCGTTCTTCAACCCGGGTCCCGAGTCGGCCGAGATCGAATACATGATGGAGCGCCGCAAGCAGCTCGGCGGTCCGCTCCCCCAGCGCCGGGTCGAGTTCAAGCCGCTCACCCTGCCCGGCGAGAAGGTCTACGCCGAGCTCAAGCAGGGTTCCGGCAAGAACAAGATCGCCTCCACGATGGCCACCGTCCGGCTCCTCAAGGACTGGATGCGTGACCCGGAGATCGGCAAGCGCATCGTGCCGATCGCACCCGACGAGTACCGCACCTTCGGCATGGACGCGATGTTCCCGAGCGCGAAGGTCTACAACCCCGGCGGCCAGCAGTACGAGAGCGTCGACCGGAAGTTGTTGCTCTCCTACAAGGAGTCCGCGCAGGGCCAGCTCCTGCACGAGGGCATCTCCGAGGCGGGGGCGCTGGCTTCGGCGACCGCTGCCGGCACGGCGTACGCCACCCACGGCGAGCCGATGATCCCGTTCTACATCTTCTACTCGATGTTCGGGTTCCAGCGCACCGGCGACTCGATCTGGGCGATGGCCGACATGATGGGCCGCGGCTTCCTGGTCGGCGCCACCGCCGGTCGCACCACGCTGACCGGTGAGGGTCTCCAGCACGCCGACGGTCACTCGCCGCTGCTGGCGGCGACGAACCCGGCGGTCGTGCACTACGACCCCGCGTTCGCCTACGAGGTCTCGCACATCATGCAGAGCGGCCTCGAGCGGATGTACGGCTCGACCGAGCAGCACCCGAACGGCGAGGACGTCATCTTCTACCTGACCGTCTACAACGAGCCGGTCAGCCAGCCCAAGGAGCCCGACAACGTCGACCTCGAGGGGATCCTGAAGGGCATCCACCAGGTCTCGACCGCCGAGGGAGACGGGCCCAAGGTCCGCCTGCTCGCCTCCGGCGTCGGGTTCCCGTGGGTCGAGGAGGCTGCCCGCATCCTCGAGGAGGACTGGGGCGTCAAGGCCGACACCTGGTCGGTCACCTCGTGGAACGAGCTCGCTCGCGACGCCATCGAGGCCGAGCAGTGGAGCCTCAACCACCCCGGTGAGACCCCGCGCACGCCCTACGTCACCGAGAAGCTCTCGGCGTCCAACGGACCCGTCGTCGCGGTCTCCGACTACATGCGGGCCGTCCCGCTGCAGATCGCCCGCTGGGTGCCCGACGACTACCGCGTCCTGGGTGCCGACGGGTTCGGCTTCGCCGACACCCGCCCGGCGGCGCGTCGCTTCTTCCAGATCGACGCCCAGTCCGTCGTCGTCCAGGCCCTCCAGGCTCTGGCCGAGGCCGGCGAGATCGACGCCGCGTTGGTGAAGAAGGCCTTCGACACCTACCGCATCGACGACCCGACGGCGACGAAGGGCATCATGCAGGAGGGCGGAGACGCCTGAACTCGTGGCGCCGAGTCGGCGCATCTGACCCCGTGTCTGGCGAAGCGAAGCGAGCCAGAGGGGTCGGATGCGCCGACTCGGCATGTCATCAGATGTACTAAGCGCAAGAATGGACAACGTGACCGCAGTAATTCCTCCTACCCGCCGGCGCACCGCGCAGGCGCTGCGGCGCGCGACCGGCCGGCTGGCGACGGCCGCCACCTCGCGCATGGACGACGCGATGCCGTGGTTCAAGGACCTGTCCGCGAAGAACCGCTCCCTCGTCGGCCTGATCGTGCAGGCGGGCATCAAGGAGTTCGTCGGCTGGTACGGCGGCGGCGCCTCCGCCGACACCGCCAAGCCCGACCTGGCCGCGTCGATGTTCGGCGTCGCTCCCCGTGCGCTGACCGGCATCATCACGCTCCAGCAGACCGTGGACCTCGTACGCCTCTCCATCGAGGTGGTCGAGGCCAACATCGACCACCTGCTCGGGCCCGAGGACGCCGCCGACGTCCACGAGGCGATCGGCCGCTACGCCCGCGAGGTCGCCTTCGCCACCGCCGAGGTCTACGCCCGCGCCGCCGAGCAGCGCGGCGCCTGGGACGCCCGGCTCGAGGCGCTCGTGGTCGACGCGGTCCTGCGTGCCGAGACCGACGAGGTCGTCCTCTCCCGGGCCAGCGCGCTCGGCTGGGACGCCGACCTGCCGCTGTGCGCGGTGCTGGGCCACGCTCCCGACGGCGTCCGCCTCGACGCCGCCATGGAGGAGGTACGCCGCCGCGCTCGCGCCCACGACCTGCACACCCTGTGCGCGGTCCAGGGTGACCGCCTCGTCGCCCTGCTCGGTGGCATCGAGGACCCGCTGGAGGCCGCGGAGCGCATCGCCGACCTCTTCGCCGACGGGCCCGTCGTCGTCGGACCGATGGCGGCCGGGCTCGCGACCGCCGCCGAGTCCGCCCGGGCCGCGCTCTCCGCCTACCGGGCCGCGCCCGGCTGGCCCGATGCGCCTCGCCCCGCACGCAGCCAGTCGTTCCTGCCCGAGCGTGCCCTGGCCGGCGACGCGTGGGCCCACCGGTACCTGATCGAGAATCTCTACCGGCCGCTGGTGGAGGCCCGCAGCACCCTGATCGAGACGTTGGCGGCGTACTTCGCCGCCGGAGGCGGCCTCGAGGCCACCGGGCGCACACTGTTCGTGCACCCCAACACCGTGCGCTACCGGCTCAAGCAGGTCGCGGAGCTCACCGGGTTCCTCCCGACCGACTCGCGCGACGCTCTCGCCCTGCAGGTCGCCCTGATTCTCGGCCGGCAACAGGACCATTAGCGCTGGCAGGGACGCAAGTTGTAGAACCCCTACAAGATTGCGGGAGGGATATTCGTTGCCGCTGAAGGTGAACCGACACCCCTCCAGACGGGACTATTCTTGCGTGCTCGTCATTGTCGCCCCAGGACAAGGTGCTCAGACACCAGGATTCCTCACCCCGTGGCTGGAGGACCCCGCTTTCGCCGCTCGTATGGAGTGGCTCTCAACCGTCGCAGGCATCGACCTGATCGACTACGGCACCAATGCCGACGCAGAGACCATCCGCGCCACCGAGATCGCCCAGCCGCTGCTGGTCGCCACCGGCCTGGTTGCGGCGCTCGAGCTCTTCCCGCAGCCCGCGGACGCCTTCGGCAAGATCGGAGCGGTCGCCGGCCACAGCGTCGGTGAGATCACCGCCGCCGCGGGCGCACGGGCGATCAGCGCCGAGCAGGCGATGGTGCTCGTCCGCGAGCGGGGCAAGGCCATGGCCGAGGCCGCCGCGAAGACGCCGACCGGCATGACCGCGGTCCTCGGCGGCGTACGCGAGGAGGTGCTGGCGGCGATCGAGAAGCACGGTCTCACCCCCGCCAACGACAACGGCCCCGGCCAGATCGTCGCCGCGGGCACCCTCGAGCAGCTCGAGGCCTTCGCCGCCGATCCTCCCGCCAAGGCCCGGCTGATGCCGCTCAGCGTCGCCGGCGCCTTCCACACCAAGCACATGGAGCCCGCCGTCGGCCACCTCCGCCGGCTGGCCCAGAGCGTCTCGACCCACGACCCGCGTACGCGCCTGATCAGCAACAAGGACGGCCAGATCGTCCACGACGGCGCCAAGGCGCTGGACCGGATCGTCGGCCAGATCGCCAACCCGGTGCGCTGGGACCTCTGCCTCGACACCATGTCCGACATCGGCGTGACCGGCATCCTGGAGATGCCGCCGGCCGGCACCCTGACCGGGATCGCCAAGCGCGCCCTCAAGGGCGTCGAGACCTTCGCCCTGAAGACTCCCGACCAGCTCGACGACGCCCGCGCGTTCGTCGAGAAGCACGGAGAGGCCAACCCGATCGAGACCACGCCGACCTGGCGCATGGTCGTCTCCCCGTCCAAGGGCACCTTCAAGCTCTCCGAGACCGTGTCCGGGGTCGACGTGATTCCGGCAGGCGCCGAGATCGGCGCCATCGCCAGTCTCCGCGACACGATCGCGATCACGTCCGCCCACGGCGGCGAGGTCATCGAATGGCTCGTCGAGGACGGCGACCTCGTATCCCCCGGTCAGCCGCTGCTCCGGCTGCACCCGACAGGAGTCCAGCACTCGTGATCTCTGCCCCGACAGGTTCCCCGCACGCCCGCATCCTCGGCGTAGGCGGCTATCGCCCCACCCGGGTGGTCCCCAACAGCGAGATCGTCGATCTGATCGACTCCTCCGACGAGTGGATCCGCACCCGTTCCGGCATCACCGAGCGTCGCTGGGCGGGTGAGGAGGAGACCGTACAGATGATGTCGGTCACCGCCTCCCGCAAGGCGCTCGAGCACGCCAAGATCGGCATCGACCAGATCGACTGCGTCATCGTCGCCACCGTCAGCCACATGCGTCAGACGCCCGCAGTAGCCGCGCTGATCGCCGACGAGCTCGGTGCCGACCACCCGGCCGCCTTCGACATCTCGGCGGCCTGTGCCGGCTTCTGTCACGGCATCGCGATGGCGAGCGACTTCATCCGCGGCGGCAGCGCCCGCAACGTACTCGTGATCGGTGTCGAGCGCCTCTCCGACATCACCAACCCGCACGATCGTGGCACCGCCTTCATCTTCGCCGACGGCGCCGGCGCCGCGGTCGTCGGCCCGAGCGACGAGCCCGGGATCGGCCCGGTCGTCTGGGGTTCCTCGGGCGACAAGGCCGACCACATCCAGACCCCCGACTGGTTCGACGCGATCGAGGCGAAGGAGACTCCCTGGCTGACGATGGAGGGCAACCCCGTCTTCCGCTGGGCCTCCTACGCCATGGCCAAGGTCGGTCAGGAGGCGCTCGAGAAGGCCGGCATCACCGCCGACGAGCTCGACTGCTTCGTCCCGCACCAGGCCAACATGCGCATCGTCGACGCCCTGGCCCGCTCCATGAAGCTTCCGGAGTCGGTCAAGATCGCCCGCGACATCGCCACCATGGGCAACACGTCGGCCGCCTCGGTCCCGCTTGCTCTTGAGCGGATGATCGAGGAGGGTCAGGCTGAGTCGGGCGACACCGCCCTGCTCATCGCGTTCGGTGCCGGACTGGTCTACGCAGCCCAGGTCGTCGTCGTTCCGTAGTCTCGCACCACCCAGAGTTTCACCACACAAATCCGAGAGGAAGCACCACATATGGCCACCACCGAAGAGATCCGCTCCGACCTCGCCGAGATCGTCAACGAGGTCGCCGGCATCGATGTCGCCGACGTTCAGCTCGACAAGTCCTTCGTCGATGACCTCGACGTCGACTCGCTGTCCATGGTCGAGGTCGTCGTCGCTGCCGAGGAGAAGTTCGGCGTATCCATCCCCGACGAGCAGGTCAAGAACCTCAAGACCGTTGGCGACGCGGTGAGCTTCATCGAGAAGGCTTCCGCGAACGCCTGACGCGCCCCGGCGGCTCGGCCAACCCTCCCAGGCCGAGCCGCCGGATCTGCTTCACCTGACCCAACGCGCCAACACCTCACACGGAGACCACATGAGCAGCCGCACCCGAGTCGTCGTCACTGGACTGGGCACCACCAACCCGGTAGGCGGAGATGTAGCCACCACCTGGGATGCCTTGATCGCCGGCCGCTCCGGCATCCGCGAGCTCACCGAGGAGTGGGCCCAGGACCTTCCCGTACGCATCGCCGGCCGTGTCGCCGTCGAGCCGTCCGAGGTCCTGGAGAGGGTCAAGGCGCGACGCCTGGACCGCTCCGCGCAGTTCGCCGTGGTCGCCGCGGCCGAGGCCTGGAAGGACGCCGGCTTCGAGGGTACGGCCACCGAGGCCGGCCTCGACGGCGAGCGCCTCGGTGTCGCTGTCGCCACCGGCATCGGCGGCGTCACCACCCTGCTCGACAACTACGACACGCTTCTGGCCAAGGGGCCGCGTCGGGTCAGCCCGCTGGCCGTCCCGATGCTGATGGCCAACGCCTCCGCAGCCAACATCTCGTTGATCTACGGCGCCCGCGCCGCGGCTCAGACCCCGATCTCCGCCTGTGCCTCCGGCTCCGAGGCGATCGCCCTGGCCGCCGACCAGATCCGTCTGGGCCGCGCCGACGTCGTCCTCGCCGGTGGCACCGAGGCAGCGATCCACCCGCTGCCGATGGCCGCGTTCGCCAACATGATGGCACTGTCCAAGACCGCCTCCGGCCCCGATGGTGGCGACCCGACCGCGGTCAGCCGCCCCTGGGACACCGCCCGCGACGGCTTCGTCCTCGGTGAAGGCGCCGGCATCGTCGTGCTCGAGACGCTCGAGCACGCCCAGGCGCGCGGCGCCCGGATCTACGCCGAGGTCCTCGGCGCCGGCGTGACCGCCGACGCCCACGACATCGCCCAGCCCGACCCCGAGGGTCGCGGCGGCAGCCGAGCCATCAAGCGCGCGCTCGAGGACGGCGACATCGACCCGAACACCATCGTCCACGTCAACGCCCACGCGACCTCGACCCCCCAGGGCGACATCGCCGAGGGCCTGATGCTCCACGCCACCCTCGGCAAGCAGGTCGAGAACGTCGTGGTCACCTCGACCAAGTCGATGACCGGCCACCTGCTCGGTGGTGCCGGCGCCCTCGAGACCGTCGCGACCGTCCTGGCGATCCACCACCGCCAGTCGCCGCCGACGATCAACCTCGACAACCTCGACCCCGCGGTCGAGCTCGACATCGCCACCAAGGCACGCGACCTGCCGGTCGGCGACATCGCGGCCCTCAACAACTCCTTCGGTTTCGGTGGCGCGAACGTAGCGGTCGTCTACGGAAGCATCTGATGACCATCACAGCCCCCGCGGCTGTTGCCGCGAGGAAGCAGCAGAAGCTTCCTCGCGACCAGGACCCCCGAAACCCGCTGACCCGGCTCAGGGCGCTCTTCGACGAGGGCACCGTCCAGCTCATCTCCCCCGACGACGACTCCGGCATGCTGGCCGCCGTCGGCGAGGTGGACGGCACCCGGGCGGTCGCCTTCTGCTCGGACGCCACCGTCATGGGCGGCGCGATGGGCGACCTCGGCTGCCGCGTGGTCGTCGACGCCTACCACCGCGCGATGACCGACGGCATCCCGATCATCGGCCTGTGGCACTCCGGCGGCGCTCGGCTGGCCGAGGGCGTACTCTCCCTGCACGCGGTCGGCCGCATCTTCCACGCGATGACGCAGGCCAGCGGCAAGATCCCGCAGATCTCGGTCGTCCTCGGCCCGGCCGCCGGCGGCGCTGCCTACGGTCCCGCCCTCACCGATGTCGTCATCCTCGGCCCCGAGGGTCGCATCTTCGTGACCGGTCCGGACGTCGTACGCTCCGTCACCGGTGAGGACGTCGACATGCTCCGCCTCGGTGGTCCCGAGCCGCACGGCCGCCGATCCGGCGTCGTGCACATCCTCACCGAGTCCGAGCGCGAGGCGCTCGACAAGGCCCGCACGGTCACCGCTCTCCTCGGCTCCCAGGGTGGCCTCGACGTCGCCGCGGTCGAGGACAAGGACCTCTCCGAGCAGCTGCCCGAGTCGAAGAAGCGCGCCTACGACGTGCATCCGCTGGTCGAGAACATCCTCGACGAGGGCACCGCACAGGAGCTGCACGCTCGCTGGGCTCCCAACATCGTCACCGCGCTCGGTCGCTTCGGCGGCCGCACCGTCGGCGTCGTCGCCAACAACCCGCTGCGGCTCGGCGGCTGCCTCGACTCCCTCTCCGCGGAGAAGGCATCCCGGTTCGTACGCCTCTGTGACGCCCTCGGCGTCCCCCTGATCGTCGTCGTCGACGTCCCCGGCTACCTACCGGGCGTCGGCCAGGAGTGGGACGGGGTCGTACGCCGCGGAGCCAAGCTCCTGCACGCCTTCGGGGAGTGCGTGGTCCCTCGGGTCACCCTGGTGACCCGCAAGACCTACGGTGGCGCCTACATCGCCATGAACGCCCGATCCCTCGGTGCGACCAAGGTCTTCGCCTGGCCGGGCGCAGAGGTCGCGGTCATGGGCCCGGTCGCCGCGATCCGCATCCTGCACCGCCGTAAGCTCGCCGAGGTCGCGCCCGACCTCCGTGCCCAGGTCGAGGCGGAGCTCGCGGCCGAGCACGAGCGTCTCGCCGGCGGTGTCGACAAGGCTGTCGAGATCGGTGTCGTGGACGAGGTCATCGAGCCGTCGGCGACCCGCAGCGCGATCGCAGCCGCCTTCGAGGAAGCGATCCAGACCGTCGGCGTACGCCGCGGTGCTCACGGCAACATCCCGCTCTGACCCGAACCAAGTCGAGTCGGCGCGTCCTGACCGAAAACAACGCCGAGTCGGCGCGTCATGACGCGCCGACTCGGCGTTTTCGTGGCCGTGCTCTGCGGCCGACGACGGTCGCTCAGACGACCTGGTGCAGCCAGCGTACGGGCGCGCCCTCCCCCGCGTGACGGAACGTCTCCAGCTCGTCGTCCCACGGCTTGCCGAGGAGCTTGTCGACCTCGAGCTCGAGCGTGGTGTCACCGAGGGCGGCCTTGACCACTGCGGCCTTGAGCCGGTCCTCGGGGATCATGATGTCGCCGTGCATCCCGGTGACGGCGTGGAAGACGCCGAGGTCGGGCGTGAAGGAGTAGCGCGCACCCTCGGAGGTCGACGTACCGTCCTCGGTGACCTCGAAGCGCAGGTGCGTCCATCCCTTCAGCGCCGACGCGATCGCCGCCGCGGAACCGACCGCACCCGACCAGAAGAGCTCGGCTCGGTAGGTGCCGGCCTGGGCGGGCTGTGCCGTCCAGTCGAAGTTCACCGGCGCGCCCAGCACCCCCGCGACGGCCCATTCGATGTGAGGGCAGAGCGCGGAGGGAGCCGAATGCACGAACACAACGCCTCGTGCGATGCCACGCGAGGCGCTCGGGTCCTTGATCTGAGTGGTCACCGATTATCTCCTTCGTTGCGGCGCGAGCTACGCCTTCCCCAGCGGGCTCGATCATGCGTGAAGGAACATTTCGGTGATCACACTGATGTAGTTGTACATCTATTCTTACCTACCGCGCCCAGGATCTCCAGTATCGGAGCAAAACGGCCAGTGGCGACCGGCATAGCTGCCGATCGCCACTGATTGCGCGTTTGAGACGGACCTCAGTCCCTCTCGACCGTCTTCTCGAGGGTCTCGGCGCGCGCCGCGGCGTCGGTGATCTCGTCGGAGTCGATCGCGTAGGTGCGGTGGAACCAGGTCAGCGCGTCCTTGTCCCGACCGGCGTCCTGGAGCGTGTCTGCGTACGCGTAGCGCAGCCGCACGACCCAGGCCTCACGGCTCTTGTTGTTGAGCGGCGACTGCTCGAGGATCCGCAGGGCGGCGTCGAACTGGCCCATGTCCCGGCGAGCGCCGGCCTCGACGATCGTCATCTCGGCCTTCGCCGGCGCCTCGAAGTTCGCCACAGACGGGCTGTGCGCGAGCTTGATCGCCTGCTCGGGCTGGCCGAGCGCGCGGTGGCAGTCCGCCATGATCGGCAGGTACGCCGTCGCGCCGTTCATCCGCTTCGCCGCACGCAGCTCGGCGAGCGCCTCGGAGTAGTGGCCGGCAGCGTACGCAGCCTCGCCCAGCGCCTCGCGGATCACAGCGATCCGCTGCGTACGCGACTTCGCCGCCTTGGCGTGCTGGTAGGCGAGCTCGGGGTCGGAGTCGATGAACATGTCGGCAGCAACCAGGTGGCGGGCGATCCGCGCCGCCAGCTTCTCGGGCAGGCCTCGCAGCTGAGCCGAGATCGCGCGGTCCAGCTCCTTGCCAGTGACCTCCTCCGGCAGTTCCGGACCGTCGTAGATCCGCTGATCCGCCGTGCGCTCCTCACGCGGCTCGTCGAAGCGGCGCTGCGGCTTGCCACCGGGCTTGCCGCCACGGTCCTTGGAGTAGCCACCCTTGCGGTCGCTGCTGCCGCCACGCTTCGGGCCGTCCGAGCGCTTCGGGCCGTCAGAGCGGCCGCCGGCGCGGGGGCCGCTGCGTCCGGTCGACGGCTTGCCGTCGCGGCGCTCGTCGCCTCCGCGGCCACCGTCACGACGCTGGTCGCCTCCGCGACCGCCAGCGGCGCCATCACGGCGATCGCTGCTCCGTCCAGCGCCAGGCCGACCGCCGCTCGGTCGACCAGCGCCCGGCTTGCCGTCACCCGATCGGCCGCCACGGCCACCGGTCGATGAATTCGAGCTCTTCGGACGCCCGGGGCGTCCGGCGGGCTTACCGCCTCTGTTGCTACGGCGCTCGTCAGCCATAGCTGCCTTCCTCACTGCTGCTTCCCGCAGCCGACTTCGAACGATCCGAGGACCATCGCGTTGACAAACTCAGTGCCAGTAAAAGCAGTAGAGGCCGCCCCAAAGGGCGGCCTCTACCTGAAATTTTGTCCGGCGGCGTCCTACTCTCCCACAGCCTCTCGGTTGCAGTACCATCGGCGCTGAAGGGCTTGACTTCCGGGTTCGGGATGGGACCGGGTATTTCCCCTTCGCTATGGCCGCCGTAACTCTATCGACTCACCCCCGCATTCATCTGCTGGCGCTTTCGCTGCCAGGCAGAGTTGCTTGGGGTGGCCAAGCCATTGTTCAGTTCTAGCATGTGTTGCTAGTTGGTGTGGACGCGAACAGTCTCATCAAAGAATCAGTCTTCGATGGTTGTTGTTTTTGTTGAGGGTTTATGAAAGATAAGCCCTCGGCCTATTAGTACCGGTCGGCTGGGCATCACTGCTGTACACCTCCGGCCTATCAACCCCATAGTCTGTAGGGGGCCTTAACCCATAAAGGGTGGGAAACCTCATCTTGAAACGTGCTTCCCGCTTAGATGCGTTCAGCGGTTATCACTTCCGAACGTAGCCAACCAGCCATGCACCTGGCGGTACAACTGGCACACCAGAGGTTCGTCCATCCCGGTCCTCTCGTACTAGGGACAGCCTTTCTCAAGTTTCCTACGCGCGCGGCGGATAGGGACCGAACTGTCTCACGACGTTCTAAACCCAGCTCGCGTGCCGCTTTAATGGGCGAACAGCCCAACCCTTGGGACCTACTCCAGCCCCAGGATGCGACGAGCCGACATCGAGGTGCCAAACCATCCCGTCGATATGGACTCTTGGGGAAGATCAGCCTGTTATCCCCGGGGTACCTTTTATCCGTTGAGTGACCACGCTTCCACATGCCGTGGCCAGATCACTAGTTCCGACTTTCGTCCCTGCTCGACATGTCTGTCTCACAGTCAAGCTCCCTTGTGCACTTACACTCGCCACCTGATTGCCAACCAGGCTGAGGGAACCTTTGAGCGCCTCCGTTACACTTTAGGAGGCAACCGCCCCAGTTAAACTACCCATCAGGCACTGTCCCTGAACCAGATCATGGTCCGAAGTTAGACATCTAGTACGACCAGAGTGGTATTTCAACGATGACTCCACACACACTGGCGTGTGCGCTTCACAGTCTCCCACCTATCCTACACAAGCCGAACCAAACACCAATACCAAACTATAGTAAAGGTCCCGGGGTCTTTCCGTCCTGCCGCGCGTAACGAGCATCTTTACTCGTAGTGCAATTTCGCCGAGTCCACGGTTGAGACAGCGCCCAAGTCGTTACTCCATTCGTGCAGGTCGGAACTTACCCGACAAGGAATTTCGCTACCTTAGGATGGTTATAGTTACCACCGCCGTTTACTGGGGCTTAAATTCTGAGCTTCGCCGTGAGGCTAACCCGTCCTCTTAACCTTCCAGCACCGGGCAGGAGTCAGTCCGTATACATCGTCTTACAACTTCGCACGGACCTGTGTTTTTAGTAAACAGTCGCTTGGGCCTGGTCTCTGCGGCCCTTCACGCTTCCCCCAGCTAGTGGGTTCACGATCCGGGCCCCCCTTCTCCCGAAGTTACGGGGGCATTTTGCCGAGTTCCTTAACCATGGTTCGCTCGATCGCCTCGGTATTCTCTACCTGATCACCTGAGTCGGTTTGGGGTACGGGCGGCTCATGACTCGCTAGAGGTTTTTCTCGACAGCATAGGATCATCGACTTCCCCAAACGGGTCCGTATCACGTCTCAGGCACACAGTGTGCGGATTTGCCTACACACAGCCCTACACGCTTACCCGTAGACAACCATCGCTACGGTTCGACTACCTTCCTGCGTCACCCCATCACTTGACTACTACACACTTGGGTCCCATGTTCCACACACACGCCTCACCCCGAAGG
>NZ_CM132932.1:3157500-4967500 GCF_054031495.1 Nocardioides sp. YJ-D4 | reverse complement strand
TGGTGAAGGCGTGGACGGTCTCGCCGGTGACCCGGCGGACCAGCTCGACACCGCCGGTGATGTTGCCCCACTGGTCCGAGCCGCCGAACTGAAGACTCACCCCGTGCGTACGGAAGAGGTTCAGGTAGTCCATCGACTGCAGGAGGATGTAGGAGAACTCGGTGTAGGAGATGCCGTCCTCGAGACGCTTCTTCACCGTGTCACGCGCGAGCATCCGGTTGACCGGGAAGTGCTTGCCGATGTCACGGAGGAAGTCGATCACCGACAACGACGCCGTCCAGTCGGCGTTGTTGACCATCGTCGCGGCGGTCTCGCCCTCGAAGGAGACGAACCGCTCGATCTGGCTGCGCACCTTCCCGACCCATTCCTTGACGGTCTCGGGTGAGTTGAGGGTGCGCTCCCCCGAGTCGCGCGGGTCACCGATCATGCCGGTGGCGCCGCCGACCAGTACGTAGGGCGTGTGGCCGGCCTGCTGCAGGCGCATCGCCATGGTGATCTGGAGAAGGTTGCCCATGTGCAGGCTCGGCGCGGTGGGGTCGAACCCGATATAGAACTTCACACTCCCGCCGGCGAGCGCTTCTCGGAGCGCGTCGCGGTCCGTCGAGTCGGCGATGAGGCCTCGCCACTCGAGGTCGTCGAGGAGTGTGGGATCGATGGACACGTGGTGCCTTTCTCAGATCGTTCTCAGATGGTGTTTCCGGGGCCCGGAACGGGCTGTCCCGGAAGCAAGGGTAGTAGGCGATACCCCCTAGAGTTGACCACT
Organism: Nocardioides sp. YJ-D4; assembly: GCF_054031495.1. Lineage (NCBI taxonomy): Bacteria > Bacillati > Actinomycetota > Actinomycetes > Propionibacteriales > Nocardioidaceae > Nocardioides > Nocardioides sp. YJ-D4. The sequence goes on along the minus strand of NZ_CM132932.1, from coordinate 4,966,737 downwards.
GGCGTTCGCGACGAGATTTTGAGGGGACCTGGGTGATCGCAGGGAGGTACCGGCTCGAGAGGGAGCTCGGCCGGGGAGCGATGGGAGCCGTCTGGCTGGCCACCGACGAAGTTCTGGGGCGTTCGGTCGCACTCAAACAGCTGATCGCACTCGACGGCGTATCGGATGCCGCCGTCGAACGCGAGGCGCAGCTCGCCGCACGACTGGTCCACCCGAACGTCGTCGCCGTCTTCGACCTGGTGCGCGACGACGACAAGCCCTGGCTGGTGATGGAGTACGTCGAGGGCAAGACCCTCGCCCACATGGTGCGCGACGACGGCCCCCTGCCCGTCGAGGACGCCGCGAGGCTGATCGGTCAGATCGCCTCGGCTCTGCGCTCGGCTCATGCCGCCGGCATCGTCCACCGGGACGTGAAGCCCGCCAACATCGTGGTCGGCCGTGCCGAGCGCGCCAAGCTGACCGACTTCGGGATCGCGCGCGGCGTCGACTCCCAGACCACCCAGACCGGACAGGTCACCGGCTCGCCGGCGTACCTGGCTCCGGAGATCGCGACCGGTGGGCGGGCCACCCCGGCCAGCGACATGTGGTCGCTGGGGGCCACGCTCTTCCAGGCGCTCACCGGCGAGCCTCCGTACGGGATCGGCGACAACGCGCTGGCGACGCTGTATCGGGTGGTGCACGAGGACCCGCCGCGTACGCCGCTGGCCGGCCGGCTCGCGCCGCTGCTGGAGCACACGATGGCCTACGACCCCGCCGAGCGGTGGTCGGCCGAGGACGTCGTCGACTTCCTGGCCGGACGGTTGGCGGCCGAGAAGCTGGAGCCGGTGGCGCTGCGTACGCAGACGCTCGCCGCGGTCGCGGCACCCGCGCCTGCGCCTGCCGCGCCTTCGGGGCTGGCACAGTCGACCAGCACCCCGACGCGGCGCCGCTGGTGGCCGATCGCGCTCGTCGCCGCAACGGCATTGGTGCTGGTGGTCGGAGGAGCGCTGTGGGCCAACCGCGGCGACGAGCCGAGCGCGAAGCCGAATCCGGTCGCGTCCGGATCACCGCTGTCGGAGACGACCGACAAGGCCACCGACGACGCGGACGACCAGGAGTCGGAGGAGGCCTCCGAGAAGCCGTCGCCCAGCGAGACGGCCAGCGAGTCTCCGAGCGAGAGCCCCTCGGCCAGCGAGACCGCCGGCCCGACCGCCGAGGGGATCGACGCCTTCATCCGCAGCTATCTCGCCACCGCGCCCAAGAACCCCGACAGCGCCTTCGGCTCGATGCTGACCCCGGCGTTCCAGGCGAGCAGCGGAGGCATCGAGGGCTACCGCGCCTGGTGGACCACCGTCGCGAGCACCAGCGTCGTCTCGGTCTCCCCCAGCGTCGACCCGCTCAAGGTGACCTACACCTACAAGTACACGATGAAGGACGGCCGCCAAGAGGGCAGCACGGTGACCTTGGGGCTCGTCTACGCCGACGGGAAATACCTCATCGACAGCGAGGGCTGAGCACGCCGGCGACCGGAGGAGCCTCAGGCGCTGCCGGTGGCCAGCAGGTGCGCGCTGGCCGGGAGCATCGCGGCGTCGCCTTCGAGGGCGCGGGCACAGACCACGGCGCTTTCGGTCAGGCGATCCAGGTGGAGTGGGTCGGTGCAGGTCTTGACGCTGGTCCACAGGGGCCCTTCGATCGGCAGGACCCGGACGTCGCGGAAGCCGGCCAACCGTAGCTCGGTCGCGATCTCGTCCGGTGAGTGGAAGTACGCCGTGGTGAAACCGAGCTTCGGGTCGTACCCGCCGTGGGCCAAGGTGTTGATGGCGAGATCGAGCCGTTCGGCGTCCTGCTCGGCACGCGTGGCGTAGGCGAGCAAGGCCGCGTGCCGGCTGACGACGGAGGCGGCGAGCGTGCCGCCCGGCCGCAGCACCCGCCGAGCTTCGCGCAGAGCCTGGACCCGCTCTGTCCGGGTGAGCAGGTGGTAGAGCGGGCCGAGCAGGAGCACCGCGTCCGCGGAGTCGTCGGGCTCGTCGAGGTGGCGGGCGTCGCCGAGCGCCGCTGTGAAGGCCGATCCGTCGCTGAGTGCCTCCACGACGTGCTCGGGGACGACGTCGATGAGATGCACCTCGTTCCCGGCCTCTGCCAGCCATCGCGCGTGGACGCCCGTGCCCCCGCCGACGTCGAGGATCCGCGCCGGTGCCGGCGGCAGCACCCAGCTGAGGAGCTCTTGGGTTCGGAGACGTTCCAGCCGACCATGGCCGGTGATCTCGAGCCTCTCGCGTTCGACCATCGTGGCGTAGTAGTCCCGGACTGCCGGGTCGACGGGCAGCGGCGCCTCGACATCCGCTTCGGGCGCAGGCGCCTGCGGATGGCCTTCTCGGTCTGCGATGCTCACCCGCCCGCGACCGGAGCGCTTGGCTTCGTACAGTGCGGCGTCTGCGGCCCTGAGCAAGGTGTCGAGCGTGTCGCCGTGACCATCGAGCTCCGCAACGCCGGCGCTGACTTCGATGGTCAGCGGACGCTGCGGTGCCTCCGGCGGGCTGATGACAAGGGCTGATGAGCCGAGGACGCTTCTCAGCCGCAGCCCTGCGTCAGCGGCCGACATCCCGAACGCCAGCAGCGCGACCTCGTCGCCACCGAACCGAGCCACCACGTCCTCACCACGGAACTCCTTGGTCAGATGGTCGGTCAGACGGACCAGCGCCTGGTCTCCCACAGCGTGGCCATGGGTGTCGTTGATGCTCTTGAAGTGGTCGATGTCGAGCATGGCGAGCGACAACCGCTGATTGTGTCGGCGTGCCAGAGCGCACAGCCGATGGAAGTCGCTCTCAAAGCGGCGCCGGTTGGCCACGCCGGTGAGCGGGTCGGTGTCGGTGAGGCGCCGGTACATCTCGGCGCGCTCGAGCCGGTTGCGGATCCTGGCCCGTAGCTCGTTGGGGTTGAACGGCTTGGGCACGTAGTCGTCGGCCCCGGCAGCGAAGACGGCGTCTACAGCCGCGGGGCCGGTGCGCGCGGTCAGGAACAGGACCGGCAGGGCGGACCAGTGCGGGTCGGTGCGGATGGTGCGACACAGCTCCATGCCGTCCAGGTGCGGCATGTCGACGTCGAGCACGACGAGGTCGGGTCGTTCACGATCGAGGGTCCCCCAGAAGGTGCGCGGATCTTCGAGGGTGCTCACCTCGACCGGTTCGGTGGCCAGGGTCTCGCGCAGCAGGGCTAGGTTGAGGGGGTCGTCATCGACCGCGAGTACGTGGAGGCGGTCCTCACGCCGCTGGCCGAGCAGCGAGGTGACGGCGTCGATCGGTGCGGCGGCGGGACCGTTCCGAGGCAGTACCAGGTGGGCACCCGCGGTCGCGGCACGGAGCCGGTCCTCCACGGATGCCGTCTCCGCCAGGGCGACGACCGGGACGGCAGGGTGCGCCGTGCCGCAGCGCTGGATGAGCGCCTCGGCGTCGGGTACGTCCAGGTCGACGATTGCCGCCTCGATGTTCTCCTCGGCCCTGTCATCGGTCACGGCCAGGCCACGCGAGGTCGCGACCGAGCCCATCCTGGCTGCCACCGATGGAGCGGCATGGATCGCCAGGAGCCGACCGGTCGGGTGTGGCTCGGTCGCGGACGACGACTCCGTGTCGGCGGCGGCCAGCCCGCTGCGCAGCTCGGCGACGTGGCGGAACACCCGGCGGGGGTCGACTCGTGCTTGGCCGGCGAATGCGTCCTCGAGCGCTCTGGCCGGATCGGTGGCGTCCGGCAGCCCGACCGTTCCGGCCGTTCCTGCGATCCGATGGGCGGCGCGCTCGGCCTGCCGCCTGGTCTCCTCATCGAGGGCTCCCCCCTCGAGGCCGCGGACGGCGGCCTCGATCGTCGCGAGGTTCTCCGCGAGGGTCACCCGGGCTCGTACGGCGATCTCACCCAGTCGAGCGCGCGCCTGGCTGAAGGCTGACGGGGACGGATCCGACTGAGGGGTCACTGGTCCCACCCCAGAAGCTCTGCCACCTGGTCGGACAGGGTGAGCGGGTCGAAGGGCTTGCTCAGTACGCCTGCGACTCCGAGGGCCTCCCAACGTCGTCGCTCGCTGGGCTGCACCTTGGCGGTCAGCAGCACGACCGGGACGTGGCGCGTGCGGGTGTCGGCTTGGAGCCGCGCGAACGTCGTGGGGCCGTCCATCCTGGGCATCATGACGTCGAGCAGGACGGCATCGGGCGGATCGGACGCGCATCGGTCGAGCGCCTGCAGCCCCGTCGAGGCGACCTCCACCTCCCAGCCGCCGACCAGTTCGAGGCTTGCCTGGGCCACCTCGCGGATTGCGTCGTCGTCGTCGACGACCAGCACGCGGCGACTCATGAGGCCGCTCCTGCCACCACCGTTGCGAGCAACTTCATCACCTGCTGCTCAACCTCCTCCGGGTTGCTCTTCGCCTTGGTGAGGAACTCAGTCGGCCCCAGCCGCAGGCGCTCCTTGTCGTGCTCATCGACGTCCAGCGCCGTGTAGACCACCACCGGCACCTGACACAGGCGAGGGTCCTGGCGGAGCCAGCCCACGAGCGAGAAGCCGTCGCTGTCGGGCAGCAGCAGATCGAGAAGCAGCAGGTCGGGTACGAGGTCGCGTCCGAGCCGCAACGCATCGCGGGCAGTGTGCGCCGGCACAGCCAGCACGCCGTGCTCGGCAAACAGGGTGGTGAGCACATGGGCGAGCGACTGGTCGTCCTCGACCACGAGCACGCAGGGCTGGGATCTGTCGCCTGAGATGGCCTCTCTCAAGGCGGTCAGCAACGTCGTGAGGTCGAGCGGCTTGCTCAGCCAGGCGGCCACGTCCAGCGGGGAGGTGCTGGGTGGGGTGCTCGGCGGGGACCCGCTGACGATGAGGACCGGGACGTGACCGGTCCGGGAGTCCGCTCGCAGCTGGGCGATGGCGGTCCAGCCGTCGATGCCGGGGAGGGCAAGGTCCATGAGCACGGCGGCCGGGGCCACTTCGGCTGCCCGCGCAACCGCCTCCTCGCCCGACGCGACGCCGACCACGGCGTACCCGTGAGAACGAAGCATCTCACCGATCACGGCACGAGCCTGCGGATCGTCCTCGCACACCAGCACGGTGGGCATCGCCGACCGCTCCTCGGGAGACGGTTCGATGGCCACGGCAGGATCCGCAGCGGGCAGAGTGAAGTAGAAGGTGGCGCCCTGGCCCGGCTCGCTGTGCGCCCAGATGCGCCCACCGTGCTGTTCGACCAGTCCGCGGCAGATGGCCAGCCCCAGACCTGAGCCCTCCTTCTCGCGGGTGTCGGAGGCGTCGACCTGCGCGAACCGACCGAAGATCGCCTCGAGCTGGTCAGGTGGGATGCCAGGGCCCTCATCACTGATGCTGAACAGCAGCTCTTGGTCCTGCTCCGCGACTCCCACCCGGACCGCGCCCCCGGGAGGGGAGAACCTGATCGCGTTGCTCAGCAGGTTGGTGAGGGTCTGCACGATCCGGTCGGGATCGGCGTCGGCGCTTCCGGTGACGTCCTCGACCTGCACCTGAATCCGTGCTTGCTGTGCGAGGCCACGCATCTCTGCCACCGCCCGGTCGACCACGTCCGCCGCGGCAACGGTCCGCCGATCCAGCGTCACCTTGCCGGCCGCGATGCGCTCGACGTCCAGGATGTCGTTGATCAGCCTGATCAGCCGGTCTGTGGACTCCACCGCGATCTGCACCATGCGCTGCACCTTGGGTGGCGTCCCCTCCAGCAGCCCGCCCTGAAGCAGTCCGAGCGCGCCGCGCAGCGACGTCAGGGGGGTGCGCAACTCATGGCTCACCACCGAGACGAACTCGTCCTTCATCCGCTCGATCGTCCGGCGTTCGGTGACGTCGCGGAAGATGAGTACGCCACCGGCGACACCACTCTCGCCACGGGCCGGCGCGACGGTGAGCTCCACGGCGAAGCCGGTGCCGTCCGCCCGCTGGTAGGTCGCATTCGTTACGGTGCGGACCCCCTCGTCCTGCAACGCAGCCGCGACCGGGTCACCGGCGGTGGCGATCGGCTCGCCGGCCTCGTTGGTCGCCTCGGTCACGTCGTTGAACCGGGCGCCTGTCAGCTCGGTGGGAGAACGACCGAGCAGCGCGCCTGCCGCTGGGTTCGCGAACGTCACCCGGCCCGACCTGTCGAGCCCGACGATGCCCTCGCCCGCACTGTCGAGGATCGACTGGTGGCGCATGGTGAGCTGCTCCAGGTCATGGGTCCGCTGCGCGACCAGCCGCTCCAGGCCGCGGGTCAGCCGGACGTTCTCCGCCAGCGTCAGCAACTGCCGCAGGACCAGAAGCGCCGCAACCGTGACCAGGAGCAGAGCCAGGACCCAGTCCCCGAAGCGGGCCGGGTTGCTGGCCCTCACGACCAGCACGACAACGACCGGCACGTACGGCAGCAGCTCGGGAAGCAGGGTCCGCCGGGACGGTTCACCGGCAGCGTCCTCACTGGGCGGGACCAGTGCCGCCAGGGCCAGCAGCATGTACCCGATCGTCCAGCCCAGGTCCAGGCCGCTTCCGGCCGCCTCCCGGCCGTGCAGTGCCAGATAGCCGATACCCGTGTCGGCGCATGCGATCGACACGAACGCGGCACCGACCAGCAGCATCGGGAGGCGTTGTGCCCCAGTGGCCCGGGTGGCCAAGGTGACGGCGATCGTGATGATCAGGATGTCGGTCAACGGGTAATACAGGTACACGAACAGGTAGATCCAGCTGACCTCGCCGAGCTGTGCGACGAGCGGCCCGACGAGCAGGATCCAACTGATGAACAGCAGCGCGGCACCCATGATCAGTCCGTCTACGATCGCGCGCACCCGCGCCGCGGCGGAGAGTGGGCGGACCGGCAGGGAGAGCATCGCGGCGAGGGCGAACGGCACCACCGCCACGTAGAAGACGTCGGCGGGGCCCGGGAAGGTCTGGGCCTCAGGTGCCAGGACCTGGTAGTAGAACCAGATGGCGTTACCGGCCGCGTAGCACGTCGCTGCGACACCGAGCAGCCACCACGGCAGCCGCCTCCCGGTCGTTGCCTCCCTCGCGGCGCCGAAACAGGCGACGGCCGCGACCGCCGAGAAGACCACGAAACTGCCATCGGACGCCGCTCGAATCGTGATCTGGCTGCCGAGACCCACTGCCCCGAACACGGCCAGCGCCGCCGCCGCAACCGCGAAGACGATGCACGCGTTCCGGAACCGCGACCACGACCCAGCCCGAGACATCATGGACCCCCCACTCACGTCCAGTTCGACAAAGGGCAAAACATTCGTCTCCCGGATGCCATCTTGGCACGATCTCCACCAATATGCCTCTGGGCTGAGAAATCGGCCGCAGACAACGGCAAGTGACGCTATTCGGAAGCGAAGGGCTGCATGTCGGCGATTTCGCACCTAGCATGGTGTGTTCAAGCCGACAACGAGGGAGTCTCGGGATGAGTGGATCGACGTCGCCCGGTGGCAGCCGGCCGAGGCGCGCCTCCCACGCCGGGCCTCCGCAGATCGCACGAGTCGGGGCGTCGGCCGCCACCGTAGAACCCGGCGGCAGCCTCGCTGGATGGGCGTTCCTGCTCGGGGCACCCCGACCCGAGCGACGCCGGTCTCAGCTGCTGGCGCACGTGGGCGGCCTGACGGCGATCGGCGCGCTGTTGGTCTACCTCACGTGGCGAGCGGCGTTCACCATCCCCGCAAGCGGATGGGACCGGACGGCCGCGTGGCTGCTCGTGGTCTTCGAGGGGCTTCCCCTCCTGGGGCTGCTCGTCCGCCTGGTGACGCTGTGGAACGTGGACAGTCGCGCCCCGCGCCCGGTGACCGACCTCCCCGAGGGCATGCGCGTCGCGGTGCTCATCCCGACGTACAACGAGCCGGTGGAGGTGATCGCGCCGACGATCGCGGCCGCATGCGCTCTCGAGCCTGCCCATGAGACCTGGGTGCTGGACGACGGCGAGCGCGACTGGGTCCGACTGTTGTGTGAGGAGTACGGCGCCCGCTACGTACGTCGCCAGGTGCACGACCACGCAAAGGCGGGCAACCTCAACCATGCCCTCGACCTCATGGCGAGGGAGGCTGAGGACGGGCGGGACGTCGACGTCATCGCGGTCCTGGACTGCGATCACGTGCCGCTTCCGACCTTCCTCACCGCGACGCTGGGATGGTTCGACGACCCGGACATCGCGCTGGTGCAGGGGCCGCAGACGTTCTACAACTCCGGCGCGTTCGACGACGACGGGGTCACCGGCGAGCAGGGCATCTTCTTCCACGTGCTGATGGCGTCCCGCAACAAGGACGGCGCGGGGCCGTTCTGGTGCGGGTCCACATCGCTGCTGCGCACCCGTGCGCTGCGTGAGATCGGCGGCATCGCCACCGACACCATCGTGGAGGACATGCACACGACGCTCGGCCTCATCCGGGTCGGATGGAAGACCGTCTACCATCACCAGACGCTTGCCGTGGGGCTGGCACCGCAGACCCCCGAGCAGTACCTGCTGCAGCGGCGTCGCTGGGGTCTCGGCGCGATGCAGGTCCTCGCCAAGGAGCGACTCTGGGCGGCCAAACGGTGGATGTCGTGGCGCAACTACTACGAGTACCTCAGCGGCACGCTGTGGTGGCTCGAGGGCGTCGCCACCGTCGTCATCTTCGTCATCCCGGCTGCCATCCTGCTCAGTGGTGCCCAGACGTCCACCGCCGGGCCGGGCACCTTCGCCGCGGTCTTCCTCACCATGCTCGTGCTCCGGTTGTGGGGCGTCCGCCAGCTGTTCCGGCACCACCTGCACCTACCGAGCGCCTTCGCGCTGCGGATCTTCCGGATACCCGTCGGCATCTCCTGCCTGTGGTGGCTGCTCACCCGCCGTACCCTCGAGTTCGCAGTCACTCCCAAGGCCGGTGCCGAGCAGCGGGCCCGCGGACGAGTCCCGAGAGTGGTCATCGTGCTGATCGTCGCGGTCTTCGCAGTCCTGGGCTACTCACTGGCCGGTGCCCTCGGGCTCGTCCCGTGGCGCGCGACGGATGGCGCGACCGTGGCCTCCGCAGCCTGGCTCCTGCTCGCGGGGATCGGACTGGTGCTCGGCGCGATACGAGTCCTCTCACCGGCGTACGCGACCACCCGCCGCGACGCACACCGCATCGCGCTCCGCGCACCGGTCTCCATCGACGGCACCGACGGCGAGCTGATCGACATCTCGGTCGGCGGCGCCGCCGTACGCCTGCCCTCCCGCACCATGCCGATCTCCGACGGCGCCGAGCTCGTGCTGCCCCGGGCAGCTCCGGTGCGCATGCGCGTGGTCCGACGCAGCGACCTCCCGGGCGACGCCGGGTCGGTCGTGGCTCTTCGGGTGGCAGACGACGACTGGGCTGCCCTCCGCACCATGTCGCTGTGGCTGTTCCACACCCCGACCGGCGTCATCAACGGCATCCCACCCGGCGTCCCTGCCGTGGCCGCCATGAGACGAAGCCACCGGTCGCGAGCCCTCGGCCACCTGATCGCAGAACGCGAGGATGCCCATGTCCGTTCATGACACCAGCGGGACACCGGACCGCAACCCCGGCGAGACCGACCTCCAGTCATCCATCACCCATGCCATCGCCCATGCCATCGAGCACGATCAGCTCGTGCTGCACTACCAGCCGATCCTGGACCTGCGAACCGACTCCGTCCACGCCTACGAGGCGCTGGTGCGGTGGAACCGCCCCGACGTCGCACTCGTCCCACCTGCCGAGTTCATCCCCGTCGCGGAGACATCTGATCTGATCTGTCGCGTCGGCGCCTGGGTGATCGACCGCGCCGCCCGCCAGCTCGCGGACTGGAACAACGACACCGGAAACCGGCAGCTGATCGTCGCGGTCAACATCTCGGGGCGCCACATCAACACCCCACGGATCCGGGACGACGTGGCGGCGGCCCTCCAGGCACACGACATCGACCCCGGCCAGCTCGTCCTCGAGATCACCGAGACCGTCCACATCGACGAACACGCCATGGACCACCTGAACGAGCTGCGAGGACTCGGCGTCGGGCTCAGCCTGGACGACGTCGGCACCGGCCACAACACCATCGACCAGGTCTCCCGGCTCCCGCTGGACAGCATCAAGATCGACTTGACCTACATCGACCCGACCACACCCGCACTCCGCGAGACGCTGCAACAGCTGGTCGATGTCGCGCACTCGCTCGGCCTCGCAGTCTGCGGCGAGTGCGTCGAACGCGATGACCAGCTGGCCCTGCTCCGATCGTTGGGGGTGGAGGCCGCCCAGGGCTACCTCCTCGGGCGCCCCACCACCGCCCAGGAACTCGACGGTCGAATCTCGCGACAGGAACCACCGCCGCACGTCCGATGACGTAGCGGGGTACGCCGGAGATCACCACCGGCGGGCGAGCCACCGAGCGGCGAGAGCTGATCCTCAGAGGAGCTTGCCCAACGGGCCCAGGTCGATGTTGAGATCCTCAGCGGTGAGCCCGAAGTGGTCGCGCAGCTCGGTCATCTTCTCGTCCAGGAGCATCAGGGTCTGCCCCAGCCGCTCGATGTCCTCCTCGCTCAGGCCTCCCGCATCCATCCGTCGGATCGCCTGACGCTCCATCAGCTGGCGGAGCAGCTCCACCAGGGTGAGCACGAGCTGTACGAGCCCCTTCTCGACGGACTCGGGGTCGGCGTCGATCCGCCGGCTCAGCGCCGACGGCAGGTCCCGCTCGTCATCGAGGTCCAGAGGCCAGGGAACTCGGTCTTCCGGATCCGTCACGCGCCGACCTCCTGACAGAAGCTGAACGGTGGCCAGGGGCCGGTGACGGTCGCACCAGCCCGGCTCGTGGCCCACCGCTCGACGGCCGCCAAGACCTCCTCCACGACCTCGTCGGCCACCAGGACGGACAGCCGCTCCTCGCTCGGGCGGACCTGTGGCAGCGGCGTGATCTCCGAGGCGTACGGAGCGAGCAGCCCCTTCAGCTCGGCGGTCTGGTGCTCGTGCGATCTCACCTCGGCGGCGCGCCGGCGAAGATAGCCCGTGCCCGTCTGCTCCGCGTTGTCGGTGCTGTCGGTGCTGTCGGTGCTGTCGACGGCACCGCCCGGTAACGGCAGGTGCACGATGCACTCGCTGCGTCCCGCGACGGCGGTGATCCTCTCGGTCCATGCGCTCTCGTGCTCCGCGACGAGCTGCTCGAGCTCCGTCTCGTCGCTCACGACCGTCCCGAAACGGACCGGAAGAACGGGAAACCGGGTCCACAGCTGGTGGAGTATCCGCCCGTACGCGAAGACCTCGCGGGTCGATCGCTCGGGTGCCTGGGTGCGCGGTTCGACGAAGAGCGTCACCTCGCCGTATCGGTGCGCCCGCAGCGGCGTACCTTCCGTGGCGGCTGTGCTGTCGGCGTCACCAGCGGCGACGGCGTAGAGCAGCATCATGACTGCCTCCCGGCTCCGGGCAGCTGGATCCTGTGCGCGGGGGCGATGACCAGGCGCAGGCCGACGTAGACGAGGTCGACGCCGGCCAGCGACAGCACCAGGTCGCCGCCCACCACGACGCCGCCGTCGATCAGCCGGTCGACGAGGTCGACGAGCGAGGTCTCGTCGAGTGCGGGGGAACGCTCGAGCGTCATGACACCAGTCCGGTCAGGCCGTCGTCGTGCGGCTCTTCCGCACCGACGAAGCTGTAGGGCGGCCACGGCCCGGTCACCTCGATACGCATGCCGGCAGTGGCGACCAGATGGTTGTGAAGCTCTTCGGCAAGGCCGAGGAACCGGTGCTCCTCCCCCCGCTGCACGAGGTAGGCGCTGTTGAGCAGCATCGGCTCGTCGCGTCCGGTGACGGCAGCATCGAGCGGGGCGCGTACGACGCTCGCGGCCGCGCCGCGAGCCAGCGTCTCGTGCGTCTGCGTCACGGCAGTCTCGCGCCGTCCGCGTTCGGCGTCACGGGCGTCCTGTTGCGACCGGCGCCGTTCGAGGTACTCACGGCCGCTGCGGGGCGCAGGCGTCTCCGGCGCAGCTGGAGCCGAGGTCGGGAAGATCTGGAGCGACCACTCGACCCGACCGGCCAGGAGCTGCCAGGCGTTTCCGAGGTGGACACGACTCGACTCCAGAGCGACGATCAGCGCCTCGTCGCTCGGGTAGATCCCCGGGAGCTGCAGCGGCAGCACGTCCCCTTGCTCGACCAGGTGCTGGAGCACGTCGTGATGGGCCGAGGCGACACGGGTGAGCCAGCTCGTTTCCTCCCCGTGCGCTGCCCAGGCGGCCTCGCCGAAGGACTCCGTGGGCAGATCGCTGACGACGATCTCGAGGTCGTGGAACGCGACGGTGCGTACCTTCGCATCCGCGATGCCGCGGTCGGGCAGGGAAAGCGGCCCATCGCTCGGCACCAGTCCGTACGCGTGGACCACTGTGGTCGGGTCAGCGATGTTCACGGCTCGTCTCACCTTCCACGATCTCGGTCTCACCGCCGACGCTGCGCTCGAGCGCCTCGAGGCGCCGGCGGAGGTCGAGCTCTTCGTTCTTCTTCTCCTCGTCCTCGATGTTGCTGACGAACGGGTCGCCCTCCCACCAGTTGATGCCCATCTCTCGCGCGCGGTCGACGGAGGCGACCATGAGCCGCACCTTGATGGTCAGCAGCTCGATGTCGAGCAGCCTGACCTGGATGTCGCCGACGATGACGATGCCCTTGTCGAGGACGCGCTCGAGCACGTCGGCGAGGCTCTGCGACGACGCTTGGGGGCGGTTGTTCACGAAGACGGGCGTGCGCTGTGTCTCGGTCATCGATCCTCCACCTGGGCTCGGACGTAGCGGTGGGTGCGGCGATAGCCCGTGAGCTCACCGTCCTCCCCGACCGTCACCTCGTACGACGCCAGGACATCGGTGGTCTCCGGCACACGCTCGAGCTCGAGGATCTCCGCGGTGACGACCCAGCCGTCGTCGTCGCGACGGATCGCCGTGACGCCCTCGGCGGGACATCCCACGAGCGCCTCGAGCTCTTCGAGCACCTGCTCGGCGATCGAGGACAGCGTGGGTTTGCGGGGCTCATTCATGCCAGCCTCCGGCGATCAGGCGCTGCACCAGATCCTCCTCGAGATCGGCAGCCTCCTCCTCGGTCAACAGGCCCGCCTCCCGGCGGGCGTCGACCTCCTCGAGGGCAGCCTGAATCGCGGCCGGGTCGTAGTACTGACTCTCGGCCTCGTCCTGGATCTGCTCTGCCACCCAGACCACACCGCGCACGGGCGCGATGGGCAGGGTCAGCAGCTGCGTGATCAGGCCCATGCGAGCTCCTCCGACGAGGCGGCTTCGAGAAATGCGTACGGCGGCTGCGGACCGACGTACCGAAGCGACGCCAGCGGTGCCAGGTCCTCGCGCAGCGTGGTCACGGTCACGTCGACCTCGCTCTGTCGGTCACGCTCGACCAGCAGGAAGACCTCCGCCGCCTGCAGCGCGCCGCGGACCTCGCCGAGCGAGACCGCGCGGGCGGTCGGGGCCAGCCGATCGACGACGCCGTCACCGACGCCGGCCCGAAGCGCGTCGAGCGCGGCCGCGATGGCCTCGCCCAGGCGTACCTCCGCCGAGTGCCGCTCCTGCGGGCTCGCTCGCTGTACGTGGTCGCGCAGCGCGACGAGGTCCTGGTCCCGGCGCAGCACCTCCCTGAGCGCTTCGGGCTCGATCAGGTCGACCGAGACGGTGAGCTGCAGCAGACCGTCGAACCGTTCCAGCAACGGGCGGATCTCGTCAGCGCGGCTCTCGATCAGCTCGTGGCGCACGGTGTCGTCGTCCGGCATCTCCACACCGAACTGCATGGGGAGCACCGTCCCGAGCGCGGCCACCGCCTCGAGCGTGTGGGCGTGTGCCAGCAGGTCCTCGCGCAGCACGCGCGAGTCGGCGTCCACGTCGCTGACGAGCACCCGAAGGCCGTCGCCGTCGATCTGGCGCAGTGGACGTCTCGACCGTCCCGTCCGGTCCGCGGGGATCGTGACCGATGTGTCCGTGACTCCGTAGATGTGGACAGGCACGGTCAGTCCTCCTTCTCCTTGGTCTGTCTGGACGTGCTCTTACGGGTGCGACGAGCGGGCTGCTTGCGACCCTCGTCCTTCTCCTCGTCGGCGTTCTCGTCGGAGTCCTCGTCGTCGCTCGACAGGATGCTCCCGAGCTTCTCCTTGGCCCCTTCGATGGCACCCGACGTCTTGCCCTTGGCCCCGGACTCCGTCACGCCCTGGATGAGCTCCGGGATGCCGTGGGTCTGGGTATCGGTGAGATCCAGACGATTGACCGCCTCGGCGAAGCGGAGGTACGTGTCCACGCTGGCGATGACGATGCGCGCGTCGATCGTCAGCAGCTCGATGCCGACGAGCGAGACGCGTACGTAGATGTCGATCACCAGACCCTTGTCGAGGATCGTGTCGATGACGTCGGCCAGGCTGCTCGGAGCCGGACGGTCGAGGTACCGGTTCTGCTGGGTGATGGTCATGACTCAGTCGCTTTCTCTCGGTGTCCCTGCGGGCACGGGCTGCTCGGCACGCTCGAGGAGGTGCCTGCGGATGTAGCTCCGGTTGGCGCCGAGCGACGCCGCCAGGCGTGACTTCCCGCTGCCCACGAAGTAGCCGATGCACCAGTCGAGCTGCTGCAGGGCGTCCTCCGCGGCGGTTCGGTATCGGTCGACCTCCTCCATGAGGTGCTCGACCTCACGCTCGAGCTCGTGGACCTGGCTGTCGTCGGCGGCCATGCTCAGGCCCCCTTGGCGGAGGAGCGGGAGGACGTACGCTTGCTCGCGCTCTGCTTGCCGGCGCTCTGCTTCCTCGGGCTCCGCTTGGTCGCGCTCTGCTTCGTCGGGCGCTGCGCGCTCGTGGTCTTCTTGGCGGCCGTCTTCTTGGCCGTGGTCTTCCTGGCCGTCGTCGTCTTCTTCGCTGCAGTCTTCTTGGCCGCCGGTCTCTTGGCCGGGGGCTTGTCACCGGACTGCCCGTTCCCAGAAGAGCTGTTTCCAGAACTCTTGCCGGACGACCCGCTGCCGGACGACGACTTCTCGGAACCGCGCGAGCTGCTCGACGTACGGCTGTTCGCCTTGCTGCTCTTCTCCTGGTTCTTCTCCTGGCTCTTCTTCGAGCCCTCGTCGGCGCCGTCGTCCACGACCTGCTTGTCATGGATCTCGCCGGTCCAACCCTCGATCTCGTCGCGATGGAGAAGGGTGTGGTTGGCGACGTGACGCCGGAAGTGCTTCATCTCCAGACGCACCCGGCGACCCTGAGCACGCCAGAGGTTTCCGGTGTGCTCGAAGAGGCCCTTGGGGTGGTACTCGAGCGAGACCAGGATCCGGGTCAGGTTCGGCGCGAGCTCGTGGAAGGTGACGGCGCCGTCGACGCGCCCCTTCTCGCTCTGGCTGGTCCACACGATGTGCTCGTTCGGGACCTGGTCGAGGATGGTGGCCTTCCAGGTGCGGTGGGACCAGAACACCTGGGCCTGCCAGGTGATGACCTCGTCCTCCTCCTGCGTGACGTTCTCGACCTTCTTCATGAAGGTCGGGAACTCCTCGAACTGAGTCCACTGCTCGTAGGCGACGTCCCGGCTCACGGGTACGTCGATCGACTCGACGATGTTCGTCACCTTGAGCTTCTTGCCGGTGGGCTGCTCGCTCTTGCCGAGGTTCCCGGCGACCTGGCCGACGGTGTCCTTGACCTGGGCAGCCGTCTCCTTGACCTGGGCGGCGGTGTCCTTCACCTTGCCGACCGGGGCCGTGACCTTGTCGGCGGCCGCCTTCGCCCCTGCCTTCACGGTCGACCCGGCCTTGGACTGCTTCGCGTCGCCCTTCGTGGGAAAGCTGTCGGCGAAGCCGGTCAGCCGATCGGTGATCCCTTCGACACCGTTGCCGATCCTGTCCAGGCTCCGCTTACCGAAGGCTCGTCCGAGGCCCACGGCCTCGTGTCTCAGCCGGTCGATCGGCAGCTGCGACAGGAGGCCCGAGTCCACCTTGTCCGTAGCTGCGTTCTTGCGAATCTGTTCCGTCATGACTCAGGCACCTCCGGTCGGCGCACCCGCGCGACGACGACGGGAGCTCCGCGCGCCTCGGCGCGGCTTCTCCTCTTCGTCCTCGTCCTGCTGGTCCGTCTCGTCGTACTCGTCCTCGGGCTCTTCCTCTGCTTCTTCCGCTTCTTCGTCGTACTCGTCCTCGGGCTCTTCCTCTGCTTCCTCTGCTTCTTCGTCGTACTCGTCCTCGGGCTCTTCCTCCGCGTCCTCCGCTTCCTCGTCGTACTCGTCCTCGGGCTCTTCGTCCGGTTCGTCCTGAGCCTCGTCTACGGGCTCTTCGTCCTCCGGGACCTCATCGGTGTCCTCGTCGGATGACGACGCGCCCCAGAGCGTGCTCTGCTCACGCAACCGATCGCTGAGCTTGTCGATCTGGCCCGCGGCCGCGGCGACCGCGGCTGCCTTACCCGCCTGAACGAGCTTTCCGCTGACCTGCTGCCCGAGCTTCTGTACGTCGGACGAGCCGCCAAGGCTCTGTGTCCCGATCTTCAGCATCTCGAGGCTGCGTTCGCGAACGGCGCTGTTGCTGAGCGCCGACGCAACGACCACGGCGAGTCGCAGTTTCTTGAATCTCCCGAGCACATAGCCAGCCGCTACAGCGGCTCCCACGCGCGTGGTGACAGACATGTTCGTGCTCCCTCCTCGGGTGGCCCTCCAACCACCCACGTACCCCCGGTGGTACCCGTAGCGCCGCGGGACATACCTCTCATCTGCGGGTTCGTGCCGCGGGACGGCAAGGAACCGTGGATAGTCTCCGAACATGGGCACGAGCGCGGGACAGCAGGAAGACCTGCCCGAGTCGGTCGTCGTCGAGCTGCGCCGCACCGCTGCCGAGCTGCTGGGACACGTCGCGTCGTACGCCGATGACATGCTCGCCCACATCCTCGAGCGGATCCCGGAGGCGAGCGCGGATGACGAGCTCCGCGGGCTGACGCTGGGATCGTGCTCCTCGAATCTCGAGGCCGCGCTGTCGATGGTGCGGCACGGTATCGACGTGGGTGCCGCCTCGGCGCCCGTCACCGCGCTCGAGCATGCGCGTGCGATGGCCGGCCGCGGCTACAGCGTCGATGTGATGCTGCGCTTCTACCGGATCGGCCATGCCTACTTCAGCGAACGAATCCTGACCGGGCTCGCCGACTCGGTGAAGGATCCGGCCCTCGCCCTCGCGGTGGTCGCACACCTGCAGCACTACGCCTTCGCCTACGTCGACCGCATCTCCAGCGAGGTCGCCGCCGAGTATGTCGCCGAGCTCGACCGGATCCAGACCCGGGCCCGTGCGGCGCGGACGGATGCGGTCCGCACCCTGATCGCCGGCGGACGGATCGACCTGCGGCGCGCGGAGCGCACCTTGTCCCACCGGCTCACGGGCTGGCAGACGGCCTTCGTCTGCTGGACCGACAGCGACGACGTCGACCTGGCGCGCGTGGGTGAGACGGTCGGCGCCCACTTCGGATCTCCTCATCCCCTGCTCGTCCCGGACGGCGCTCGGGCGTTGTGGGGCTGGGTCTCCACGACGGGAGCTCCTGGCATCGCACCGGGGGACCTCAGACCTCTGGCCGGGAGAGTCCCGGACACGATCCGGGTCACGCTCGGCACGCCGGGATCCGGTGCCGCTGGCTTCCGCGACTCCCATGTCCAGGCACAACGCGGCCGTCGGATCATCGAGCTCGCGGGTCGCGGAGCGGCGGTCACGACGTACGCCGAGGTAGCGCTGGCAGACGCGATGAGCGGCGACCTCGACCTGACTCGCGCCTTCGTCGCGACCGAGCTGGGCGGGCTGGCGGTCACCGGGCGTCGGGAGGAGGAAGAGCGGCGGGCTCTGCTCGCGGTGCTCGACGCACAGGGTGGCCTGGCGGCCGCGGCCGACGAGCTCGGCGTACACCGCAACACCGTGCTGCAGCGGGTTCGCCGGGGTGAAGAACGGCGTGGGCGTCCTGCGACCGAGCGCGTTGCCGAACTGCATGCTGCATTGCGCTTGGTGAGCGTCCTGGGCCCACTCGTGCTCTCGCCGGAGCACGACCAGGTCTGACCGGAGCCGGCTGGGATGTGCTGCGCGCACATCGTCATGGGCTCGGCACCTCTCGCGGGGTGCGGCTCGCGGTTCGTACGTTTCGAGCATGTCAACAACGACGGAGCCCGCAGCCACTCGTCACGCGCTTCCCGACCCGGGCGAGAAGGTCCCGACGATCTCCTGGCCCATCGTCGGCATCTTCGCAGGCGCGATCGCACTCTTCACGGTCTCGACCTGGGCGGCGTTGGCCGAGCGCCTTCCGGTCCCGGTGACGGTCCTGCTCAGTGCGGCGGCGATCTTCGTGCTGTTCACCGTGCTCCACGATGCCGCGCACTACTCGATCAGCACCCATCGCTGGGTCAACGTCGCCTTCGGCCGGGTCGCGATGTTCTTCGTGTCGCCGCTGATCTCGTTCAGGTCGTTCGCGTTCATCCACGTCGAGCACCACCGCAACACCAACGACGACGACAACGACCCCGACCACTTCGTCAGTGGCGCTCCGTGGTGGCAGGTGCCGTTCCGGTTCCCGCTGATGGACGTGCCGTACCTCTCCTTCCTGGTGCGCAACGTTCGGCGGCGTCCGCGGGCGGAGGTGGTGGAGACCTCGTTCCTGCTGGTGATGAGCATCGTGGTGATCGTGGCGGCCGGGTTCACCGGCCACCTGTGGACGCTGGCGGTGCTGTACCTGATCCCCGAGCGGGTCGCGATGTTCGTGCTGGCGTGGTGGTTCGACTGGTTGCCGCACCACGACCTCGAGGACACCCAGCAGGAGAACCGCTACCGCGCCACCCGCAACCGCGTCGGCTCGGAGTGGGTCCTGACTCCTCTGCTCCTCTCGCAGAACTATCACCTCGTCCACCACCTGCATCCCTCGATCCCGTTCTACCGCTACGTCGCGGCCTGGAGACGCAACGAGGAGGCCTACCTCGAACGCGATGCCGCGATCGGGACGGTCTTCGGCCATCAGCTCGACGCGGACGAGTACCGCGAATGGAAGACGCTGAACGGCAAGATGGCCCGGCTCCTCCCGGTGCGGATGCCGAAGCGATCCTCTGCCCGTGCCGCGGAGTTCCACCCGGTTCCGGTCGCCGGCGTCGATCGGTTGACCGACGACAGCGTGCTGATCCGCTTCGCCGTGCCCGACGAGCTGCGCGAGAAGTTCTCCTTCGAACCCGGTCAGCACCTCGCCGTCCGCACCGACCTCGGCGGAGAGGGCGTACGTCGCAACTACTCCATCTGCTCCTCGGCCACCTCCGACACACTGGCGATCGCCGTCAAGCACATCCCTGGCGGGGCCTTCTCCACCTTCGCGATGGAGCAGCTCCGAGCCGGCGACACGCTCGAGCTGATGACACCGACCGGTTCGTTCGGGACAGCGGTCGACCCGCTGGCCACGAAGAGCTATGTGGCGATCACCGCCGGCAGCGGCATCACCCCAGTCCTCTCGATCCTGCAGACCACCCTCGCCGTCGAGACCGAGAGCCGCTTCACCCTGATCTACGGCAACCAGGACGCGGACAGCACGATGTTCCGCGACGAGCTCGACGACCTCGAGACGCGGTACGCCGATCGGCTCCGGATCATCCACGTACGCTCCCGCGACCCGTGGCACCCTGCCCCGCTCCGGGGTCGCATCGACCGCGCGAAGCTCGAACGGTGGATCGGCTCCGACCTGCCCGCGGCGTCGGTGGACGAGTGGTTCCTGTGCGGACCGGTCGAGATGGTGACCGACCTGCGCGACCTGCTCCTCGAGCGCGGCGCCGAGCCGGACCACGTCCACGTCGAGCTCTTCCACGGCTACGCCAAACCCCGGGTCGCTGATGGCTTCGCCCCGGCCACGGTCACCGTCGGCCTGCGCGGCCGACAGCACGAGGTCTCCCTGACCGCCGGCGACACCGTTCTCGAGGCCGCGTTGAAGGCCGGGCTGGACGCGCCGTACGCCTGCCTCGGTGGAGCCTGCGGCACCTGCAAGGCGAAGGTGACGCTGGGGTCGGTGGCGATGGAGCAGAACTTCGCTCTGTCCTCGGCCGAGGTCGACACCGGTCACGTTCTCACCTGCCAGTCTCGCCCAACCACCCCGGCGGTCACCGTCGACTACGACCACTGAGCCGACAGTACGGCCCGGTCGCGAACAGGTACGGGGAACGTACGGGTTCTGCAGACGCCGCAGACCCGCAAGATTTCGTTGAGTCATCGCTAGGGGGTCTCCCCTGAGGCTGCCTGCACAGGCATCGTGAGCGCCATTCACGAGCGATGAACCGACATCCCACTTCTCCGGCAACAGAAAGCACCTCGCTCATGAAACCAAGTCTGATGCGACGAGTCTCTGCCGCTGCCGCGGCCATCGGAGCGGCAACCGCCGTGCTCGGCCTCACCACCGCAGCACCGTCGATGGCAGACAGCTACGGCACGTGCCCTTACCCGAACGTCTGCTTCTACGACGACCAGCCATACACCGGTACATACTTCCGCCGCTATCAGGACGTGACCGATTACTATCAGTCGGTGCCGATTCGCTCCGGGCGAATCCGAGTCTGGAACACGCGCAATGACGACGTCGCGTTCGTCCGAGTCAGGAACACGAGTACTGGCGCCATCTACACGTGGTGCATGATCCCCAACAGCGGGCTCGACCTCAACAACAACTCGATCCCCACGGGTATCAAGATCCGCCCCAGGTCCGACTGCCCTAGCCCCGGCCTATACCCCGGCGAGTACTAGGAACCTCTCCCCCGGTGCGTTCTCGCCCTCCGTGCTGTCAGCGGAGGGCGAGTGCCACTGACCTGTTGACGATGTGCCGACATCGCGCGCGAACGCCGGGGCTGCGGCACGTTTTTCTGTAAGCCCGGCAATGGGCGAACCGGTCTGGGACTGCCAACGCACGTGGTGTCCTGAAACTCGGAACTGCCATGCCCGCTAGGATCTGCGCGGGCCGTTAGCTCAGTCGGTTAGAGCAGAGGACTCATAATCCTTGGGTCGCGGGTTCGAGCCCCGCACGGCCTACCAACGATCGGTGCGCTGGACCTCGTGCATGAGCTCGATCTTGCGGAAGCCGAACTGCCGGTTGATGCGCTGCATCACGTCGTTGGACGGGTCGGTCCAGGTGTGGATGCTGGTGCGCTCGGGGTGGTCGCGCTGGACGGCGGCGAGGGTGGCGACCTTGAGGGCGAGGCCGAGCTTGTGGCCGCGGTGGGCGGACTTGACGAAGGTGTCGTCCTGGATGGCCTCGTCGCTGCCGTGGGCGAGGAAGATGACGGAGTAGCCGACGAGCTCGCCGGTGAGGATCTCGCGGGCGGCGGCGGTGATGCGGTCGTAGGAGCGGGCGGTGCTCTTCTCGGCCGAGCGGATGCGGTCGGCGGTGTGCGCGACCAGGTCCTCGTGGGACTTGCCCGGCATCTCCTTGCCCATCTGGTTGCGCAGGCCGACGAACTGGGCCAGCAGGTCCTCGGGGGTGCGGTCCTCCCACATCAGGATCTCGTAGCCGAGCACGTTGAAGGGCTTGTGCGGCAGCGGGAGGTCGGCGGCGAGATGGTCCTCGCGGCGTACGGACTTGAATCCGAGCGCTCGCGCGAAGGCCAGGGACGACTTCGGCGGGATGGTCACCTCGGCGGTCGTCAGGGTGCGGCCGCTGGTGCGGCGTACGTCATCGGCGGCTCGCCACAGCTCGGTGCCGACTCCGCGCCAGCGGTGCACGGGGAGGACGTGGATCCCGAGCTCGACGACGTGGCTCCGCTCCTCCTCCGGGAGGTCGAGCTCGGCGATGCCGATCGTCTCGCCCTGCTCCTTCGCGGCGAGGAGTACGCGGCGGCCGTGGTCGTGCGGGGTGCGCACGGAGTTCGCGAGCGCCTCGAAGGTGCGATGCGACGCGTAGGGTCGATCGAAGGCCATCGATGCCGCCTCCACGGCGTACCAAGCCTTCAGAGCGGTGTCATCGTGGACGTCGACGGGGGCGATCACAGACACGGGCACTATCTAACCGTGTCGGGCAAGGTCGTGGGAACTGAGGTCCCCCACCAAGCGTTGACACGTCATCTGTTCGGACCGGATCCGGCTCAGACGGGCCCGGGCTCGGTGTCGGGGTCGTCGGGGTCGGGGTCCGGAGGACCTGGCGTGTTGGTCGGCGTCGGGGTCGGGGTCGGCGTCGGGGTCGGGGTGGGTGTCGGCGTAGGAGTCGGCGTCGGCGTCTGGGACGGCGAAGGCGTGTTCGACGGCTCCGGCTCCTCGGTCGGCTCGGGGTCCGGGCTCGGCGGGACGTACGGCGCGTGGCCGGACTCCGGGGCGTCGCCGTCGAGCCAGGCCGGCGGCGGGAACTCCTCGTAGTCGAGCTCGTCGGTCAGCGTGCCCATGATCTCGACCCAGGTGTCGGCCGGGTAGTCGGCACCGAAGAAGGTGTCGAGCCAGCCGTCGAGGGCGCCGCTGCCCTTGCCGCGGCTGTAGGCGACGGCGGTGGAGAGCTGCGGGGTGTAGCCGACGAACCAGGCCGAGGAGACCTCGTCCTTGTCGTTGGTCGCGGTGCCGGTCTTGCCCGCCGCGGGCTGGACCACGGCGCTGGCGGCCTGGCCGGTGCCGCTGGAGACGACCTGCTGCAGGGCGTAGGAGGTGTCGTTGGCGATCTCTTCGTCCATCGCCCGCTTGCTGCTCGCGGTGTCGTCGTGCTCGTAGATGACGGTGCCGTCCGCGTCGACCACCTTGGAGACGACGAAGACGTCGTTGTGCATCCCGCCATTGGCGATCGTGGCGTAGGAGTTGGCCATGTTGATCGGGCTGACCGTCGAGTTGCCCAGCGTGAGCAGGAAGTTCTCGGGCTGCATGTCGGCGCCCGACTTCATCGGGATCCCCGGGTAGGCGGGGTCGAGACGGTCGCCGCGCGGGATGCCGGAGCGTACGGCCATGTCGTAGACGTCCTTGCTGCCGTTGGGCAGCGAGTCGGACATCTCCACGAAGGCGGTGTTGATCGAGTCCTCCATCGCCTGGAGGCTGCTGACGTTGGAGCCGTAGCTGTGGCCGTACGGGTCGGCGGCGCTCTGGCCGGAGTTGCGTACGTTCACGCCACCGGGGAACTCCATCGGCGAGTTGCCGTTCCAGGTGTCCTTGAGCGAGTAGCCCGCCTTCAGCGCGGCGGCGAGGGTGAACGGCTTCATGGTCGACCCGGCCATGGTGGCGCTGCTCGCTGCCCAGTTGATCTGCGACTCGAGATAGTCCTGACCGCCGTAGAAACCACGCAGCGCGCCGGTCTTCACGTCGACCGTCGCCGCGCCCACATGGAGCTCGTCCTTCTCGTTGCCCTCGTCGTACGCCTTCTTGTCCTCAGGACGTACGTCGTTGACCGCCTCCTCGACGGTCCTCATCGTCTTCTTGGTCAGCGTGGTGGTGATCCGCAGCCCGCCGCCGTTGATCTCGTCCTCGGTGACCAGCGGGTTGCCCTGCTCGTCCTTGAGCTTGAGGAGCTCGTCGCGGACCAGCTTGAGCGCGTGACCCTTCTGTCCGCCGTAGCGGCTGTCGGAGCGCGGCTTCTTGAACTTCGGCAGCGACTCCTTGGCCTTCTCCCCCTCGGCGGCGTCGACCATGTCCATCTTGACCATCGAGTTGATGACGTAGCGGTAGCGGCCCTCGAGCTCGGCGACCGACTCCTCGCCGTTGCTCGGGTCGAGGTCGTTGGGGTCGTTGAGGATCGCGGCGAGTGCGGCGGCCTCCTGGAGGGTGAGCTTCGCGGCCGGCTTGTCGAAGTAGGCGTTCGACGCGGCCTCGACGCCGTAGGCGCCACGGCCGAAGTAGATGGTGTTGAGGTAGCCGGCGAGGATGTCCTCCTTGGACTTCTGCCGGCTGATCTTCAGCGAGATGACCGCTTCCTTCACCTTGCGGGAGTAGGTGCGCTCCTGGGTGAGGTAGAGGTTCTTGACGTACTGCTGGGTGATCGTCGAGGCGCCGGACTGGGTGCCGCCGGTGTTGTTGTTGACCACCGCGCGCAGGATGCCCTTGATGTCGATGCCGCTGTTGGTCCAGAAGGTGCGGTCCTCCGCGGCGACCGCGGCGTCCTTCATCAGCTGCGGGATCTCGTCGTACGGCAGCGAGTCGCGGTCCTGGGAGTCGGCGATGTAGCGCCCGAGCTCGTCCTTGCCGCCGCGGTAGTAGACGAAGGAGGTCTCCTTCTCGTACGCGGCGTTGGCGTTGGGGATCGGGATGGCGTTGTAGGCCACGATCACACCCAGAGTGCCGATCAGCGCGCCCACCAGGATCACGACGAAGAAGGCCTTCAGGACCTTCTTTCCGCGCTTCTTCTTCGGCGTCGGCGTGGGTGTGTAAGGCGGATTGCCCTGCCAGCTCAAGTTGTCCCCTCCCGCGGTCACAAACGTTCCTAGAGTACGGCGGGCTCCCAGGCCCGACGCGATCGTCGGCTCCGTGTCCAGGACGTTTCAGCGGGGTCTCAGGTTGCCTCTGAGAGGGCGACAGGCCTCTGTCCTGGGCCGGCGATGCCGTGTCTGCCCAGGTCAGAGGCCCGTTGCGGGAACACTCAGACCAGGAAGTAGAAGGTGCTGTAGTGGTCGGGAGTGAAGTACACATCACCCGTTGTGGTGTCGACCACGAGCCGGTAGGACTGACGCTGCGCACCGCATTCACGCGGGGTCACGTCGAACTCGAGGTAGGAGTGGCCCGAGGGCAGCTCGCCCTCGTAGTTGTTGTAGGTGCCACCGGAGAAGTTGCAGGTGCCGGTCGGCGGCCAGTCGTGCCAGCCACGGTTGGACGGGTAGCCCAGCGAGGCCCAGACCTCGTTGGAGTCGAGGGCCTCTGCACAGCCCTTGTGGGTGCAGCTCTCGATCCAGTCGGCCTGGGCGGCAGGGGCCAGCGCGACGCTCCCACCGAGCAGGCTGGTGGTGGCGACGAGACCTGCGAGGAGCAGCTTGATCATCGTGAGCACGGAGCGGTTCTTCCCGGACATGAATCCTCCAGTGTGTGCGTTACGGACGGTTGGTAATTCTGCTACCTGGCACGTCCGGATGGGGGCTCCGAAGGTCACGAACCGGTGAACTCTGGGGTGTGAGCGCGTCGTCAGACGATGCCCGCCTCGCGGGCCACGATCGCCGCCTGGACCCGGGAAGCGACCCCGAGCTTCGCCAGGACACGGGAGACGTGGGTCTTCGTGGTGGCCTCGGAGATCACCAGCCGCTGGGCGATCTCGGCGTTGGACAGGCCCTGTCCCAGGGCGGCGAGCACGTCCCTCTCCCGGGGTGTGAGATCTGTGGGAAGGGACGTGTCGGACGGCCCCGCCGGGGCCGATCGGTCCGGCGCTCCGGCGAGCTCGGCGAGCACCCGGCGGGTCACCTCCGGGGCGACCACGCCGTCGCCGGCGGCGACGTGCCGGACCGCGTCGACCAGGTCGGACGCCTCGGCCGACTTGAGCAGGAAGCCGGCCGCGCCGGCGCGGAGGGCACCGAAGACGTACTCGTCCAGGTCGAAGGTGGTGAGCACGAGTACGTCGGCGAGCCCCTCCTCCACGACCTGGCGGGTCGCGGTCACGCCGTCGGTGCCGGGCATGCGTACGTCCATCAGCACGACGTCGGGGCGCAGAGCCCGCGCGTTGGCGACCGCGGTCGCGCCGTCGGCGGCCTCCCCCACCACCTCGATGTCGCCGGCAGTGGCCAGCAGCATGCGCAGGCCGGCACGAATGGCGGCGTGGTCGTCGGCGAGCAGGACCCGGATCATGCGCTCACTCCCGGCAGCGGCAGGATCGCTCGGACCCGCCAGCCGGTGCCGTCGGGGCCGGCCTCGAAGGTTCCACCGAGGGCTTCGGCTCGTTCGCGCATCGACACCAGTCCGGTGCCGGTCCCGGCCTCGGCCGCAGGCTCCTTCGCGGCGCCGGCATCGGTCACCTCGATAGCGAGGGCGTCGCCGGGGATCAGGCGAAGACGAGTGGTGCCGCCGCCGTGCTTGAGCACGTTGGTCAGGGACTCGCGCACGATCCGGTAGACGGCGTGGTCGACCGCGACCGGCAGCGCGAGGTCGGCGCCGTCGAGAAGCCCATCTGGGTCGTCGACCAGCAGCGGCAGACCGGCCAGTCGCGCCTGGTCGAGGACGGGGCCGAGGTTGGCGGCACGGGAGGCGGCGGTGAGGTCCTCGGCGTCACCGGGATCGCCGTCGGAGCGCAGTACCCGGATCATCGCGCGCATGTCATCGAGCGAGGCCAGGCTCTCGGCCCGCACCGACCGCAGCGCCGCTCGATCCCGTTCCGGGTCGTGCTCGCCGGCCAGCGCCGCACCCGAGGTCAGCGCGATGGCGGACAGGTGGGACGCGACGACGTCGTGCAGGTCCCGGGCCACCGCGGAGCGCTCGGCCCGGACCGCATCGTGCCGCTCGGCCTCGGCCAGGCGCAGCAGCGCGGCGCTGCGTTCCCGCTCGAGCCGGGCCCGGTCATCGGCGGCATCGGCGAGCTCGCTGCCCTGACGTATGTTGCTGCCCCACCACATCGGGGTGACGATGATCGCGAAGAGGGTGAGCGCGAGCACGACGGGGGTGCGTGGGTCGGAGGTGGCCGCGGCGGAGGCGACGACCGAGGCAGCGATGGCCGCCGCGACGGCGAAGGCGGCGATGCGTCGCGCCAACGGCGACCCGTGCAGCTGCCCGGCGAAGAGCGCGTCCCAGAGCACCACCACCATCGCGATGCTGCCCCCGAGCAGCAGGTCCGCCCCGAAGCAGAGGGCGACCACGGTCTGCACCGCGAGCGGACGGCGCCGCTTGAGCACGAGCGCCCCGGCCGCGAGGGCGAGCGGGACGAGATGCCACCACGTCGGCACGGTGTCCAGGTCGATGCCGAACGGTTGCACGCCGTGTACGCCTCCGACCTGCCCCAGGGCATGCAGCGCGAGACCGGCAACGAGCACGACCACGGCGTCGAGCCAGGCCAGCCGGCGGTCCGCAGCGCGCAGGCTCGTGCCACCGCCGAGAAGCGCCGCGGGCAGCTGCTGCAGCAGGGTCGGGCGGTCCACGACACCATCTCAGCACGTACGCCGCTTCCCCGGGTCATCCGAAGGATGTATCCCTGGGCGGAAGGATCAGCGGTTCGGCTGACGCGCGCGAGGCCGGGCACACGCGAGCCTCGGGGCATGGACATCGACCTCGGCCCACTCACCGGCGATCTGGGCGGCACCGCGACGTACGTCGCACTGGCGGTGCTGGCGCTGATCGACTCGACCAGCTTCGGCACCCTGCTGATCCCGGTGTGGCTGCTGATGGCGCCGGGAAGGGTGCGGCCCGGGCGGATCCTGGTCTACCTGGGCGCGATCGCCGGGTTCTACGCGCTGCTCGGCATCGCGATCCTGCTGGGTGGCACGGCCGTGGCCGACGCGCTCACCGGGCTGAGCGACTCGCGCCCGTTCCTGTGGGGGCAGCTGCTCGTGGGCGTCGGCCTGTTCGCGTGGAGCTTCAAGGTCGACCCGCCCGGTTCGGCGAAGGGCCGGACCGAGGCGCCGGAGCCGCCGCGCCGCCTGCTCCGCTGGCGCGAGCGGGCGGTCGCCTCCGAATCGGGCTCGGCCTCGGCGCTCGCCGCGCTGGCGGTGCTCGCCGGGCTGGTCGAGGCCGCCTCGATGCTCCCCTACCTCGCCGCGATCGGAGTGATCGGGACCCAGGGGCCGGACTGGCCGGTGTCGGGGCTGTGGGTGCTCGGCTACTGCGCCGTGATGATCGCTCCGGCGCTCCTGCTCACCGCCGCGCGCGTCTTCGCCGCTCCCCTGGTGGCCAGACCGCTGGCCGTCCTCGACGGCTGGCTGGCCAAGCATGCCGCCAGCGCGACGGCATGGGCAGTGGGCATCGTCGGGTTCCTGCTCGCCCGGGCCGCGCTCGGTCCGCTCTTCGGCTGAGCGTCACTCCCAGCCGCAGTAGCCGGGCAGGAAGTCGTAGAGGGCGGTCTTCTGGGCCTTGCTGAGCGGGAGGAAGTAGCTGGCGCCGTCCGGGACGTCGGGGCCGCCGACGTGGACCCGGAAGAGGCTGCCGACCTTGTCGTCGGCCAGGGCGTGCGGGTCGCACCGGGCGGGGAGGACCCGCAGCTCCAGCGTCGTCGGGTCGCCCGTCATCGGAAGCGGGGTCGCTCGCGGCCAGGTCGGCGTCTCGGCCGCGAGCTGGAAGAGCACCGTGCCCTCCCAACCGTCGAAGGTGACGTCCGGGCGAGCCTCCGTCGGGGCGAACGTGACCGGGAGGATGAAGACGCTCTGCTTGCCCTCACCCTCGACCCGGGGCTCGCCGACGGTGATGTCGGCGGCCTCGGTCAGGCTGCCCTCGGCGCAGTCGCGATCGAGGAGACGGTCGACGTTGGCGTACCTGTCCTCGGCCGTGCCGGTGCTGGTGCGCCACTCCTCCTCGTCGCCGGTCTGACGCCAGGTGATGGTCAGGTCGGCGTCGCCGCCCTCGCCGCACTTCCCGCGGGGCATGTCGAAGTCGAAGTCCATCTCGGGGTCGACCGGTTCCGAGCCCGTCCATCGGGCCCGGAACCGGTCGCTGCTCACCTCGACGCGCGAGACCTCGATCGAGGTGCCGGTGTCGTTGAC
Source organism: Nocardioides sp. YJ-D4 (assembly GCF_054031495.1). Taxonomy (NCBI): domain Bacteria; kingdom Bacillati; phylum Actinomycetota; class Actinomycetes; order Propionibacteriales; family Nocardioidaceae; genus Nocardioides; species Nocardioides sp. YJ-D4. The sequence continues at coordinate 4,938,258 of NZ_CM132932.1, read as the reverse complement.
GAGGCGTACGAACGCCTCACCGGTGTTGCGCTGGAGCCGGGTCTGGTCGAGGTAGGCCGTGAGCCCGTCGGGCCAGGCCGTCTCGCTCGGCTCGGACGTGCCGCAGGCGGCCAGGGTCGACCCGGCCAGGAGACCCGCGGCGAGCACGGCGATTCGGCGCACTGCCGCAGGTTAGCGGAGCCATGGACCCTGGTCACGCTCCTTTCGTGAAGGTCCAGGCGCCGGAGCCGATCCGGTAGGAGGTGATGCCGTTCTCGGTCCCCAGGCGCTCCGGAGTGGCACTGCCGGGGCCGGTGGCCAGGTAGGAGCCTTCGGGGAGGCGTACGACGGCGGTGACGTTGACCGGGACCGTGGCGCGGAGGGTGAGGCCGTCGGCGGTGCGGGTCCAGGCGGAGGCGACGCGGCCACGCTGGGTGGCCACGGAGCCCTTGGCGTGGGTCAGGCCGGTGGCCGGCACGGTGAGCTCGACCTCGGCGGCGCCCGGGGCGGTGGTGCGGATGCCGAGCACCGACTCGGTGACGTCGACGATGCCGCGCGAGCCCCAGCCGTGAGAGGCGCTGTTGGCCGAGCCGCTCAGCTCCCAGGCCTCGGGAGTGAAGGTGCCTCCGCCGGCGAGCCAGCCGGCCCAGCCGTAGTCGTCCTCGTTGGTCAGCAGGTTCAGGACGCTCTCGCCGGCACCGGCCTCGGCGAGGGCCTCGAGCAGCACGTGAGCGGTCATCGGGCCCTGCTTCATCCCCTGGGAGGCGATCTGCTCACCGAGTGCGGGGACATCCTGCTCCGGTGCGACGCCGAAGGCGATGGCGTACGAGGTCGCGTGCTGGCCGGCGTGGGCGGACTGGGTGCCGTCGGCGAGCAGGCCGTCGACGTAGGTCCCATCGGCCTTGCGCAGCGTCTGGTTCATCCGCGTCGCGAGGGCGTCGGCGTCCGAGCGGAGCGCGGCGACCTCGGCGTCGGGGCGGTCCAGCTCCTCGCCGATCAGCGCGACCTTGCGGAGCACGTCGACGCCGAGCGCGTTGACCGTGGTCCTGGCGGCGGTGGTCATGTCGTAGCCGAAGCGACCGTGGGCCGGCCAGTCGACGATGCCGTAGAGATACTGGCCGGAGCCGCCGGAGAGGTTGGTGACCAGACCCTGGGTCGGGCCGCTGGTGGCGATGTGGCGGCGGATGTAGCCGGCGGTGGCGGTGAGGTTGTCGTACGCGTCCTCGAGGACGGCCTTGTCGCCGGTCTCGAGGTAGTAGCGCCAGATCCAGTCGGGGACGACCTCGGTGAAGTCGGGGATGTCACGCTTGCCGTCGCCGTTGGGGTAGACCGCGTTGTAGCGGCCGGCGTCGTTGCCGGTCCTCCAGTAGCGCTCCTGGCTGAGCAGGAACTCCCGGATCGCCTGGCGGGAGGCGACGCGCTCGCGCTGGGCGGACATCAGGCCGATCGAGATGTTGGCGGTGTCGTGCAGGAACTGGCCCTGCTCACGCGTCGGGGTGTCGACGAAGGTCTCCTGGACCGAGTAGCGCAGCGAGCGGTCCATCAGGTCCCACACGTCATCGAGGGTCGCGTCGGAGCTCTCGAAGCTGGCGACGCCGTCCTCGTCGTACGCGGTGTGCACGACGGTGGCGGTCACGTCCTCGGCGGTGATCTCCTCCCCCGCGCCCGGGATCTCGAGGTAGCGGAAGCCCAGGTGGCCGACCGCCAGGTAGTCCTGCTCGCCCGCAGCCTGGGTGTAGGGGAAGGACATGTTGGTGCTCTGCGTCGAGAGACCCGTGGTCGAGACCCGGCCGGTGTCGGCGAGCTCGTAGCCTGCCCGGATCGGGACCTGTCGCCCGGCCACGCCGTCCTCGAAGTGCACGCCGGGTCGGGCAGGGATGATCGTGCCGAAGTCGGCGACCGGGGTGCCGTCGGCGGCTTCGAGGATGCGCTCGGGGTGGACGACGGTCTCCTCGAGCCGGGTCTGCTGGCCCTCCAGGTGGGTGAACGGCGCCACCGGGTGCGCGCCGACGACCACGGCACCGGACCACTGGGAGTCGTCGTAGCCCGGCGCTGTCCAGTCGCCGATCTGCTGGGCTGCCTGGCCGTCGAGGTGCTCGATCCACAGACCCTCACCGTTGCGGGTGCCGACGGTGACGTACGGGCCGCGGCGGACCTTCCAGGAGCCGTCAGTGACGATCGTGGTCGTCTCGCCGTCGGCGTAGGTCAGCTCGAGCTTCAGGAGTACGCCGGGGATGCCCGCGGCGCGACCCTGGCCACCGCTGAACCAGTGCAGCTTGACGCCGAGGGCGAGGGTCTCGCCGGGCGTGACCAGGTCGGTGACGTCCGCGGCCTGGTAGTAGCCCTCGCTCGGGTAGCCGAAGTTGCTCATCCGGTCGGCCTGCTCGCCGCCGAGATAGAGCTCGGCGGTGTGGCTGGCGGCCAGGTAGCTGCGGGCGCGGACGATCTTGCCGTCCGGGACCTCGACCTCGGTACGGGCCAGGGTCCACTCGTCGCGCTCCTGGGCGGGGTTGTCCGCAGTGCCCGGTGGTCTCCTGATCCAGCTCGCGCCGGCCCAGTCGCCGTCGCCGATCCCGGTCTCGAAGGCGGCCCTCGCCGACCACCGCGACGGGAGCCTGCCGCGGTCCCAGGTCATGACCCGCCAGGTGTAGCGGCTGCCGGACTCGAGGGTCTCGCCGGCGTAGTCCACGTAGGACTGCTGCGCGGAGGTGACCTTGCGGGAGTCCCAGACGATCTCGCCGGCGGCGTCGCGTACCTCGATCTTGTAGGCGCTCTGCACCTCGTTGGCGTCGCTGTCCTGGGGCAGCCAGCCGAACCGTGGGATCAGATCGGTGTTGAGCGGGCGGGCGACGTCGTCGACGGTCAGGCCGCCGGGTGCGGCGGGCGCGGTGTTGGCGGACGCGGCACCGGTCGGTGTCACGGCCGCCGCGAGGCTGGTGACGACCAGGGCGCTGGTGACGATCGCGGCCAGGCGGAGCTTCATGGGGTCCTCCGAGCGAGTTGGTACGTTGCTGTGCCCGGTTCTGGGCACAGCCTTCAGGTTCAGCAGACGGCGCGAAGCCGCTCGACTTCCGGGCTCTCACCCGAGCTCGTGCTGATGACATGGCATCCGGAGGGCACGTCCTGGATCACCAGATAGGAGCCCTCACGCGTCGCGGGCACCGGCTGCCCGTCGAGGAACACCTGCTCCCCGGACGGCGCCGGCACGAGAACCTCGGCCCGGGAGTTGCCCGGAACGCTCACGCCGACGTCGATGCCGCGGTCGGTCGTGGCGTACGCCGCGCCGATGCGTCCGCGGAGGGTGGGCAGGGTGACGTGTGCCCACGGGACCCCGGCGGGCTGGGGCCGGACACGGAACTCCTCGTAGCCGGGCACCAGGGGCTCGATGCCGAACATGCCCTGGGGCACGTTGTAGGCCGGTGACGCGGCCCAGGGGTGCGACCAGGTCATGTTGGGCTTCAGCGAGGTGTCCCAGGCCTCGGCGGTGGCACCGGCTCCCTTCGCGATCATGTTGAGCCAGCTGCGGAGCCCCGTGCTCGTCAGCAGCTGGTGCGCGACGTCTCCGCGGTCACCGTCGTAGAGGGCTTCGAGGACGAAGGCGGCGCAGTAGACGCTGCAGGCCATGCCGCGGGTGCCGATGTAGTCCGCGGCGCGTTGCGCGACCTCGCCCTGGGCGAGCCCGAACGCCGTGGCGAAGACGCTCGCCTGGATCGCCCAGTGCTGGATCGGGGTGCCGTCGGCGTCGAGGCCGTCTCGGTAGGCACCCTTGGCCGGGTCCCAGAGCCTGTCGTTGGCCGCGTTTCGGAGGCGGTCGGCGATGGCGGTGTAGGTGGCCGCGTCGCCGTCATGCCCCAGCGCCGTCGCGATGTCCGCCATGTCGCGGAACGACCGGTGGCCGATCGCGTTGATGACGGTGTTGTAGGGACGGAAGACGTAGCCGTCGCGCTCGGATGCCGGCCAGTCGACGATGTCGCAGTCGGTGCACGAGTTGGAGCCGGTGGATCCGGTGTTCTTGCGGATCAGTCCCGTGGACGGCTCCACCCACTTGAGTGGCAGCTTCTCCTGCAGGGCGGTGTAGTTGCGGGCCAGGGCCTCGGTGTCGCCGGTCTGCTGCCAGGAGTCGTGGAAGGCCAGGATCGTGTACATCGGCCACTCGGTCGGCCACGTCCTGCGGGTGAGCAGGTACTCCAGGGAGTAGTTGCCCAGGGTCGGGTCGCTGGAGACGAAGAAGTTGGCCATCATCTGCAGGTAGCTGTCGGCCTCATACGCCCCGCGCTCGCGGCTCCAGGAGTCGACGTAGAGGTCGTGGTTGGTCGCCTCGATCGTGTTGCGCGACAGCTCCCACACCCGGTCGAGGTCGTCATCGGCGGAGTCGAAGATCGCCTCGTCGGTGTCGAAGGGATAGACCTGCGCCAGGGCGGGGAAGTCGGCGGCGCCCAGGCCGGAGGGAGCCCCGATGACCTCGGCGTAGCGGAAGACCCGCATCCCCCAGGTCTCCAGGTGCTGCTCACCGGCACGCAGCGTCCATCTGTCCTGGTAGGTGTTGCCGGTCCGCATGGCGTACCGCACGGTCTGAGGCGCGGACAGCTCTTCGCCGAACCGGAGGTCGAGCACCTGTCCCGCGGTGCCGTCGATGTCCAGGGAGAGACCGCCGACCCACGTCCGGCCGTAGTCGATGAAGTAGTGGCCGGGCGCCTTCTCCACCACGCTGACCGGACCCCTCAGCTGCTGCTCCACCTTCGCCGTGGGGGCCGCCCGAAGGTCGCCGAAGGCCGGACGTACCGCGGCGTCGTTCCAGCCGGAGTCGTCGAAGCCCGGCTCGGCGAAGCCGTCGGGCCAGTGGGCCGACTGCAGGTTCTCCTTCGGTGCCGAGAAGAACGAGGTCCCGATGCTGCCGGCGGAGGGGAAGACGAGGCCACCGGAGCGACTCCGCCACTGCGGACCGCTCACAATCGCGTCACGGGTGCCGTCGGCGTACTCCACGACGAGCCGCCCGAGGAAGCGCCGGTCGCTGCTGGTCCACCCGAGCACCCCGATCGCGTTCTCGGCTCCCGGCCGCAGTGCGGCGGTCACGTCGAAGCCGTCGTATCGAGCCTCGCCGCGGATCGGCTGCGTCGGTCCGAGACCGACGAACTCGCCGTTGAGCCACGCCTTGTAGACGTACTGCCGGCCCGGCGCGGTCGAGGATGCGGTCGCATAGAACGTGGCGGCCGCGATCGGCTTGTCGGGCAGCGTGAACTCGTGCCGGAAGAAGGCCCAGTCATGCGACTCGACTCCGTAGACGCAATTGGCGTTCGTGCCGACCTCGAGCCAGCCGCCCACAGCGGCGCCGCAGGCGAAGTCACTGCCGGCGGAGAAGTCGTTGGAGTAGAGGACCTCGCCCGAGGCGGAGGTGACGCTCAGGTCGTCCCACCTGTTGCGCTCGGAACCGCCGGTGCGGAATCCGACCGAGCCGGCGGCGAAGTCGGTGAGGGTTCGGGTGTCGATGAGGGTGTCGTCGAGCCACGTGCGGATGGTGGTTCCCTCCGCCTGGATGCGCAGCCGGTAGGAGGTGTCGCGGACGAGGGGCTCGGACAGCGGCACCGAGTCGAGCTGGGTGAAGGTCCCGCCCACGCGCTTGTGCGGAGCGAAGGTGTTCACCCCGTCGCCGCGGAACTGCCACATGTAGTAGTTGCTGGCGTCCGCGGCCCGGAAGGCGATGGTGGCGTTCTGGGACGTGATCCGGAAGGTGGTGTCGATCGTGACGTCGCCCCAGGAGATCGTACGGGCCGGGGCTAGCCAGATCGGCTGGGCCTGGCCCCACTCCTGACCTGGACCGGTGGTGAAGGTGGCGATGCTCGACCAGTCCGAGCTCTTTCCGCGCCCGTCCCACGTGCGGACCCGCCACTGGTAGGTCTGCTCGGGCTCGAGCGCCGGACCGTCGTAGGGCACGTTGGTGCTCGCCGAGGACCTGACACGACCGGAGTCCCAGACGCCGGCGGCTCCGATGCCCTCGGTGATCCGGGCCACCTGTACGCGGTAGGCGCTCTGCTCGGCGAAGGGAACGTGCCAGGCCAGCAGCGGCGAGCTGAGGTTCTCCACATCGCGCGGCGAGGGCAGCTGCGAGACGGTCAGATGGGTGGCCGCCGAGCCCTCGACGGCGACGGCCGGGACAGGTGCCGCGACGACGAGGACACTGATCACGATCGCGGCCAGGCGGAGCTTCATGGGGGTCCTCCGGATCGGGATTGATACGTTTCAGAGCACTCCGAAGACTATGACCACCGTCACACGATCGGGAAGGGTCGTGGCCGGATCCGGTCACCGTCTGCCGGCGACCACCAGGACGTGGAGGGTGCGGGGGCCGTGGACGCCTTCGACGCGGTCGAGCTCGATGTCGCTGGTGGCCGACGGGCCGCTGATCCACGTCTGCGGCCGGGCGGGATCCAGAACGCCGATGGCATCGGGGACGTCGGGGACCACCTGGTCCTCGCGGACGACGCAGATGTGGGTGTCGGGGACCAGCGAGATGGCTCGGCGGCCCTGGTCGGCGGCGTGGTCGAGGACGATCGTGCCGGTCTCGGCGATGCCGACCCGGGCCTCGGTGACGACCGCTGCGATCCGGTCCAGCTCCGCGGCGGTGAGGGTGCCGTCGTCGACGATCGCGCCGGGGACCTGGACCGACAGGCCGGGCGGGACGACCACCCCGCCGGCTGGGAGCGCAGCGGCGATGCGGTCCTCGAGCTCCTCGGCTCCGCAGCGCTCGACCACGGCGCGGTAGTCGGCCACGCGTTCGGCGAAGAGGTCGACGACCGCCGGGGTCGCGACCGGCGCGAGGTCCCGAGGGGCGCGGGCCTCGGCGACGTCGATCGTCGAGCCGGCCAGCGCCTCGCGGACCCTGGCGAGGATCTCGGTGCGTGCGTCAGTCATCGCTGCCATCTCCCGTTCGGCCGTTGTCGGTGCGGCCACCATCCGTGCGTCGCCACCAGGCCCGGAAGCTCTCCCCCGGCGCGTCCGGCAGATCTCGCGCGCCGATCCAGGCGGCGGGTCCGAAGCGGCGCGCGAAGCGCATGCCGAGACCGGTGAAGCGCTCGACGGCGGCGAGGCGGCGCGAGCGCCCCAGGACGTACGCCGCACCCTTCATCGCCACCGCCTCGGGCTTCGGCACGCCGCCTCGGTGGGCGTCGACCACCTGGGCGCGCTGGTCGACCAGGACGGAGGGGATGTCGATGCGTACCGGACAGACCTCGAAGCAGGCGCCGCACAGCGAGGACGCGTAGGGCAGCGAGTCGATCTGGTCGTCGTGCCCGACGCCCTTGAGCAGCGGGTTGAGGATGGCGCCGATGGGACCCGGGTAGACCGAGCCGTACGCATGGCCGCCGGTGCGCTCGTAGACCGGGCAGACGTTGAGGCAGGCAGAGCAGCGGATGCAGCGCAGCGCCTGACGACCGACCTCGTCGGCCAGAGCGCGGGTGCGACCGTTGTCCAGCAACACCACGTGCACCTCCTGCGGGCCGTCGCCGGGGGTGATCCCGCTCCACGTCGAGGTGTAGGGGTTCATCCGCTCGCCGGTCGAGGATCTCGGCAGGAGCCTGAGCATCGGGTCGAGGTCCTCCCAGCGGGAGACGACCTTCTCGATGCCGACGACGGAGACCAGTACGTCGGGCAGGGTCAGGCACATCCGGCCGTTGCCCTCCGACTCCACCACGACGAGGGTGCCGGTCTCGGCGACCGCGAAGTTGGCGCCGGAGATCCCGACCTTCGCACGCAGGAACTTCTCGCGCAGGTGCTCCCGCGCTGCGGCGGCGAGGACAGCCGGCTCGTCGGTGAGGTCTACGGGTGCCGGACGGCCGGCGGCTCCCATCTTCGACCGGAAGATCTCGCGGATCTCGGCCCGGTTGCGGTGGATCGCCGGCACCAGGATGTGGCTCGGCAGGTCCTCGCCGAGCTGCACGATCAGCTCGGCCAGGTCGGTCTCCCAGGCCGCGATGCCCTCCTCGGCGAGCGCCTCGTTGAGCCCGATCTCCTGGGTCACCATCGACTTGACCTTCACGACCTCCTCGGCATGGTGCGCCTTGGCGATCGCAGCGACGATCGCGTTGGCCTCGGCGGCGTCGCGAGCCCAGTGGACGGTGGCGCCGTTGGCGGTGAGGGTCTCCTCGAGGCGTACGAGCTGGGTGTCGAGGTCGAGCAGCGCGCGCTCCTTGACCGCGGCACCGGCCAGGCGCAGCTCCTCCCAGTCCTCGACCTCGGCGACGACCTTCGCCCGCTTGGCGCGGATCGTGCCGGTCGCGTGGGCGAGGTTGTGGCGCAGCTGGGAGTCGGCGAGGGCCTCGCGCGCGGCCTCCGGGAAGGCCGGCATGCCGACGAACGTGCCGCTCATCGGGCCACTCCTTCTGCGGGGCTCGACTCGGTCGAGGCGAGGATCTCGGCGAGATGGACGGTGCGTACGCCCGAACGCTGCCGGGAGAGCACGCCACCGATGTGGGTCAGGCAGGAGTTGTCACCGGCGACCACGATCTCGGCGCCGGTCTCGCGGATGTGGCGGGCCTTGTCGGCACCCATCGCGATCGAGGTGTCGGCGTTCTTGACCGCGAAGGTGCCGCCGAAGCCGCAGCACTGGTCGGCGCCGGGCAGGTCGACCAGCCTGATCCCCCGCACCGCCTCCAGCAGCCGTCGCGGCCGGTCCCCCACGCCCAGCATCCGCAGCGAGTGGCAGGTCGGGTGGTAGGTCACCCGGTGCGGGTAGTAGGCGCCCACGTCGGTCACGCCGAGCACGTCGACGAGGAACTCGGAGAGCTCATAGACCTTCGGGGCGACCTCCGCGACGGCTCGCTCGAGGCCGGGGTCGCCGGAGCGGCGGGCCACGATCGAGTGCTGGTGCCGGGCCGATCCCGCGCACGACCCGGACGGTGTCACGACGGCGTCGTAGCCGGCGAAGGCGTCCACGAACGTACGCACCACCGGGACCGCCTCGTCCAGGTAGCCGGTGTTGACCATCGGCTGTCCGCAGCAGGTCTGCGCCTGCGGGAAGTCGACCTCGACGCCGAGCCGGCGCAGGAGGCGTACGACGGCCTGACCTGTGCTCGGGTAGAGCGCGTCGTTGATGCACGTGACCATCAGCGCGACTCGCATCCGGCGGCCTCCTTCGTCTCTTGTGTCCATCACATAAGTTCAGATGAGTCCGGTGCGTACGGCCCGCACGACCGCCTCCACACTCGTCCCCGCTCCCAGCGCATCCGCGGCCGCCCGGAGACGGCGCCGCACGGTGCGTTCGGAGATGCCCAGCGCCCGCGCGATCCGCTCGATCGTGTAGCCCCGAGCGAACAACGCCAGCACCTCCACCTCGTCCGATGGAAGGTCGGTCGTAGTGGAAGGTCGTACGCCGCCCGAGGCCGCCACAGTTCACTCCTGTCTCAGCATGACGCTGACCGTTGGATGGGCTCGCGACCGGACACCGCGCTCATCCGGCCACCACCTTCTCGACGTAGGGCACCAGTCGCACCGGCCCGGCGAGCCCATAGCTCTGCCTGGTCGCCACGCCGTAGACCGACGGGGTGACGGTGCGCAGCCGGTTGAGCAGCGTCGAGGCCACCTCGATCTCGATCGTGTTGGAGCCGGGGACCAGGGCATGGCCCAGGTCGACCACCGGGTCCATCGGGTCGCACGGCGCCAGCAGCTCACCGTTGACGCGCACCCGGAAGGTGTCGTTGACCTCGCCGAGCTCGAGGTAGGCGCCGTCCTCCGCGGTCCAGTCGGTGCCGAGGTCGATGCTCGTGCGGTAGCGGCCGATGCCGGAAGCGTCCTCGAGGCCGGCGACCTTCGACCAGGACTGCGGCGCCGCGAGGTCGCTGGTCACGACCTCCTTCGTCGTCGCGAGGTCCTTGGGATCGGCCGGGTTGGCCGGCTTCCAGTCCTCCAGCGCGAGGGCCCAGGACTGTGGCGTCACCGGCTCGCGCACCCGGTCGACGGCGACCTTCACCGTCCGGCCGTCGGCCTTGGTGAGCTCGAAGGTGCCGGCGGTCGTCGTGCGCAGCGCGACGTTGGCGCCCCGCGCCACCACGGCCTGGCCAGCGGTGGCGACGGGGAGAACAGAGCGGGCGACGCCCGCGCCCGGGGCCGCGAGAGCGACCACGGTGGACTGGCCGGGAACGAGGTCGACCCGCACCCGGACCCGGTCGCCGGCACGCTCGTAGGCGGCGATCCGGGTGACCTCGCCGGTCCACGCGTCCAGCAGCCACGGCACGGCGGCGCGGTCGGTGGCGGTCAGCCAGACGTCCTGCTGCACCGGGTTGAGGCGCCGGTTCTCGGCGTGCCGGGCGTTGGCGAGGTAGTAGAGGTCGACCTTGCCGGTGACGCGCCGGACGTGCATCACCGTCGAGTCGGCGTGCTCGACGTCGCGTACGACACCGAGCGCGGCCAGCGCGTTGCCGACCTCGGCCTCGGGGACGGTGCGGGTGGTCGGCAGGGCGCCTACCTGGGCCATCAGCGAGCGCACCTCGGCGGTCGCCGCCTCGCTGTCGCGACCGGCGACGGTGACCTGCGACCAGTCACCGATGAGCACGATCGGCAGGCCCTTGCGCCCGAGTGCGAGCAGCCGCTTCGCGCCGTCGATCTCCATCGTGAACGCGTTGCTGCGCAGGTTGTCGGGGCCGACGACGACAGCCTTGTAGGCCGGACCGTCCGGCGCCAGGCGGCCGTTCGCGACGTCGACGCCGTCGAGCGCGAGCAGCGAGGCGCTGACGAAGGAGTGCGACCAGCCGAGCTTGGTGCCGTTGTTGGTGATCCACTGCGGGCCGATGCCGGTCGAGGCCCAGCCCTTGTGGCGCCAGAACGCGACGTCGTACTTCGGGGTGCCGGTCTGCAGCACCAGCTGGGTGCGGGCGAGGTAGGCGGCGATGCCGGGGATGTGCTGCCACTGCGGGGTGCGTGGTCCCCAGGCCTCCCCGAAGCCGATCGCGCCGTTGTAGTAGGGCGAGAAGGCCGCGAAGCCCGGCCAGGTGACGTCGGGCGCCTTCGCGTAGGGGAAGCCGTGGATCATCAGCTGGTTCACACCGGCGACGAAGATGCTGTTGATCGTGAACAGCGCCTGGTTCTGGGCGGTCGGGCTGGTGCTGTTGGCGCCCCAGGTCGTGTTGTACGCCGCGCCGTTGTAGCAGATCGCCTCGCAGGAGAGGACCGTGTGGCCGGCGAGGTCGCGGCCGGCGGCCATCACCCGGTAGTCGTCCAGGTTCTTGAAGCCCAGGGACTCGGTCTCCGGTACGTCGACCACGGCCGAGTGCTGCATGGTGTCGGTCTCGAGGCCGTAGGGCTGGATCCGGATGCCCATGCCGAGCGTCTTCGCGAACTCCTGCATCGGGCGCAGGTGGTGGTCGCGGTAGAGGTCGGAGAGCACGATGTTGTAGTCGTCGCGGATCTCGTTGGTGCGCAGGTTGTCGGCGGTGGCGGGGTCGGTGGCCGCGATCGAGAACTGGTACTTCTCGTCCTTCTCCAGCACGAACGGCAGCCACGGCCGCAGGTCGTAGCCGTGCTTGTCCTCGAACTCGTCGAGGAGGTCGCGGGTCCAGATCGTCGCCTCGGTCTCGATCTCGAGGGAGTCCTCGAAGAGGTAGCCGCCCGCGGCCCGCAGCAGCGTACGCAGCTCGCCGTCGAGCACGCGGTCCTGCCACAGGTCGATGACCTTCTGGGCGCCGCGGCGGTTGAAGTGGTCGACCACGTAGGCACGCGGGGAGGTGTGCGGGCCGGCCTCGGGCTCCTGGCCCGAGCCCCGCTGCCAGGTCGCGAGCACGACCCAGGTGGCGCCGGCCGGGTCGGCCGGCGCGGTCCAGGTGAGGTGCTCGCCCTCGACGCTCCCGCTGAGGTCGAGGTAGGAGGCCGGGTCGAGGATCGTGCTGGTGATGTTGTTGTTGCGGTCGCGTACGTAGCCGGTGACGCGGTGCGCCTGCACGGTCACCAGCTCCGCGCGGGTCACCGACGACGCCGGCTCCACGACGGGCTCGGGAAGCGCCGCGTCGTAGGACGACCCGGCACCGACGACCGCCTGACCGTGCACGAGCTCGGTGCAGGCGGCGTCGTTGTCGGGGGTGATCGTCGGGACGGCGGCCGGCCACGAGGGGCCGACGGTCAGGTCCACGCGTACGTCACGCTTCGCCGCCTGCGCGAGCGCAGCCTTGACGCCGGCCACCCACGGTGCGGTCCCCCACCCGTGCGTCGCGACGTCGATGTCGATGTTGCGGGCACGCAGGCTGTGGGTGACGTCGGCGACCTCGAGCACGCCGAACCCTGCGTCGGCGACCTGGTCGACCTCCCGCGCGATCTCGACCGGGTCGACGAGGCCGTGCGGCCACCACCAGCGGAAGCCCGCGGCGGTGGCGGTCCCCGGCTTGCGGAACGCCTTGACGAAGGCGTCCGGGAGCCCGGAGGTGCCGGACGCGGTCGTGGCCCCCGCGGAGGTCGCGGCTGCGGTCGCGGTGACGCCGGCGGCAGCGGTGCCGAGGGTGGCGGCCGCAGTGCCGAAGAGCGCGCGGCGGCTGAGCCGGGCGTTGGAGAGGAAGTCGGTCATGGGGGTGCCTTCGGGGAGCAGGGTCAGGAGATGCGGGCCTCTGCGGCGGACCAGTCGAGGCCGTCGCGCGGCTCGAAGCGGCGTACGTCGTAGGAGCGGCGGACCAGGTCCCGCATCGCGGGGAGGTCAGGCAGGTCGGCCCCGAGAGCCCTGCCCTGGACCAGGACGTTTCCGAGTGCGGCCGCCTCGACCGGGCCGGCGAGAACCGGTAGGCCGCAGGCGTCCGCGGTGAGCTGACAGAGCAGCTCGTTCTGAGAGCCGCCGCCGACGACGTGGACGACCTCGGGCGAGGTGCCCGCGAGGGCGGCCGCGGTGCGGACGTGACGTCGGTAGGCGACAGCGAGGCTGTCGAGGATGCAGCGGGTGGTCGCTGCCGGCGAGTGCGGGATCGCCTCGTCGGACTCGGCGGCCAGCGCGGCGATCCGCTCCGGCATCGGGTCGGCCGACGTGCTCGGGAAGAGCAGTCGCGGGTCGTTGATGTCGACGACCGTACGCAGCGGCTCGAGCTCCGCCGCGGCGGCGAGCAGCGAGCGAAGCTCAGCGCCCTGGTAGCGCCGCTCGCTCCACGAGCGCAGCGACTCCGACAGGACCCACAGGCCCATCACGTTCTTGAGGAAGCGGATGGTCCCGTCGACGCCGACCTCGTTCGTGAAGTCGGCGAGCTGGGCCTCCTCGGTCAGCACCGGCCGGTCGAGCTCGAGGCCGACCAGCGACCAGGTGCCCGAGGAGATGTAGGCGAACTCCCCGTCGCTGCCGGTGTCAGCGGGGACGCCGACGACCGCCGAGGCGGTGTCATGGGAGCCCACCGCGACCACGGGTACGTCGGTGGTGACACCCAGCTCGTCAGCGACCTCGGGCAGCAGCGTGCCGAGGAAAGAGCCCGGGTCCCGAAGGGGCGGGAGGACCCCGTCGGGAATCCCGAGCTCTCGGCACAGGTCGACCGCCCAGGCGCCCTGACGGACGTCGTAGAGCTGGGTGGTCGAGGCGTTGGTGCGCTCGGCGCCGATCGCACCGGTCAGCCAGTAGCCGAGCAGGTCCGGCAGCAGCAGCATCGTCTCGGCGTTGTCGAGCGCGGTGGTGCCGCGCGCCGCGACGAGCTGGTAGATCGTGTTGAACGGGAGCTGCTGGATGCCAGTCGTGCCGTAGAGGGTCGCCGCGCCGATCTGGGCGACGATCTTCTCGGCGATCCCCTCGACGCGGGCGTCGCGGTGGCTGAAGACCTGACCGAGGAGCTGGCCGTCGTGGTCCAGCAGCCCGTGGTCGATGGCCCAGGAGTCGATGCCGATGCCGTGCAGCGGCCCGGTCCGGGCCACCTCGCGGATGCCGGTGAGCACCTCGCGATGGATGCCGAGCACGTCCCAGAAGAGCGATCCGCGGACACGTACCGCGCCGTTGGGGAAGCGGTGCAGCTCGTCGAGCTCGACCCGGTCGCCACCGATCCGGCCGGACATGACCCGGCCCGAGGTGGCGCCCAGGTCGACCGCCGCGACCCTGAGGTGTTTGCTCATCGCAAGAACGCGGCCGCGACGCCGGCGTCGACGGGAACGTGCAGACCGGTGGTGTGGGTCAGGTCGGGGCCGCAGAGCACGAAGACGGCGTTGGCGATGTTCTCGGGGAGCACCTCGCGCTTGAGCAGGGTGCGCTGGGCGTAGAACTTGCCGAGCTCCTCCTCCTTGACCCCGTAGACCTCGGCGCGCTTGGCGCCCCAGCCGCCGGCGAAGATGCCGGAGCCCTGGACCACGCCGTCGGGGTTGATGCCGTTGACCTTGATGCCGTGCTCGCCGAGCTCGGCGGCCAGGAGGCGTACCTGGTGGGCCTGGTCGGCCTTGGCCGCGCCGTAAGCGACGTTGTTGGGCCCAGCGAAGAGCGAGTTCTTCGAGGAGATGTAGACGATGTCGCCGCCCATCTCCTGCTCGATCAGCACCTTCGCCGCAGCCTTGGAGACCAGGAAGGAGCCCTTGGCCATCACGTCGTGCTGGAGGTCCCAGTCACGCTCGGTGGTCTCGAGCAGCGACTTCGACAGCGACAGCCCGGCGTTGTTGACAACCAGGTCGACACCTCCGAAGGCGAGTACCGCGGCGTCGAACATCGCCTGCACGGCGGCCTCGTCGGAGACGTCGGCGGCGAGGCCCACGGCCACATCGCTGTTGCCGATCTCTTCCGCCGCAGCCTGGGCCTTGGCGAGATCGAGGTCGGCGATCACGACGCAGGCACCCTCGGCGGCGAGCCGCTTCGCGGTGGCCTTGCCGATACCGGAGGCGGCGCCGGTCACGAGCGCGACCCGGGTCGCCAGGGGCTTGGGGGCGGGCATCCGCTGGAGCTTGGCCTCCTCGAGCGCCCAGTACTCGATCCGGAACTTCTCTGACTCGTCGATCGGGGCGTACGTCGAGAGCCCCTCGGCACCGCGCATCACGTTGATCGCGTTGACGTAGAACTCCCCCGCGACCCTTGCCGTCTGCTTGTTCTTCCCGAAGGAGAACATCCCGACGCCGGGGACCAGGACGATGAGCGGGTCCTTGCCGCGGATGGCGGGGCTGTCGGCGTCGGCGTGGCGGTCGTAGTAGCCCTGGTAGTCCTCGCGGTAGCTGACCGCGAGCTCCTTGAGCCGGGCGATGCTGTCCTCGACGGAGGCCGTGGCCGGGAGGTCGAGGACCAGCGGCTTGACCTTCGTACGCAGGAAGTGGTCGGGGCACGAGGTGCCCAGCTCGGTCAGGCGCGGGTGAGCCTCGCGAGCCAGGAAGTCGAGGACCACCTCGGAGTCGTTGAAGTGGCCGACCATCGGCTGGTCCGCCGAGGCGATACCGCGGATCGTGGGGGCGAGCGCAGCCGCCTTCGTACGCCGCTCGGCCTCGGCCAGCGGGCCGTAGCCCTCGAGCGCGGGACCGAACGGCTCGGCCTTGCTGTGCTCGTCGATGTAGGCGGCGGCCGTGTCGATGATCCACAGCGAGTTCTTCTCGGCCTCTTCGCTGGTGTCGCCCCAGGCGGTGATGCCGTGGCCACCGAGGATGCAGCCGACCGCCTGCGGGTTCTTCGCCTTGATCTCGGCGATGTCGAGGCCGAGCTGGAAGCCGGGGCGGCGCCACGGCACCCAGACGACCTGGTCGCCGAAGATCGTCGCGGTCAGCGCCTCGCCGTCGGCGGCCGTCGCGATCGCGATGCCGGAGTCGGGGTGAAGGTGGTCGACGTGGGCGGCATCGACGAGGCCGTGCATCGCCGTGTCGATCGAGGGAGCCGCGCCACCCTTGCCGTGCAGGCAGTAGTCGAAGGCGGCGACCATCTCGTCCTCGCGCTCGACGCCCGGGTAGACGTCGACCAGTGCGCGCATCCGGTCGAGCCGGAGCACGGCGAGGCCGCTCTCCTTCAGGGTGCCCAGGTCACCGCCGGAACCCTTCACCCAGAGCAGCTCGACGTCCTGGCCGGTGACCGGGTCGGTCGCGGTGCCCTTGGCGGAGGTGTTGCCGCCGGCGTAGTTGGTGTTCTTCGGGTCGGCGCCGAGGCGGTTCGAGCGCGCGATCAGGTCTTCTGCAGTGGTCATGAGTCTTTCAGTTCCATCCAGCCTGGGTGCCGCCGATTCGGGCGGCTTCGATCTGTTCCTGGTAGCCGCTGGCCAGGTAGGCGCGCATCGGGTTCGCGGGCAGGCCGCGGTCCTCACGCCACCCGCCGAGGTCGGCGCGTACGTCGGTGTAGAAGGCGTCCATGAAGATCTCGTTGGCCAGGAGTACGTCGCCGTCCTCCTGCGCCGCGGCGAGAGCATCGGTGTCGAGGAGGAGCGCCCGTGCGGACATCTCCTGGACGTTGAGCACCGACCGGATCTGGCCCGGGATCTTCTTCTCGATGTTGTGGCACTGGTCGAGCATGAAGGCGACCCCGCCCTCGGCCACGGGCTTGAACCCACCGCCACGGACCACCTCGACGAGGATCCGGAAGAGCTGGAACGGGTCGGCCGCACCGACGATCAGGTCGTCGTCGGCGTAGAAGCGGCTGTTGAAGTCGAAGGAGCCGAGCTTCCCCAGCCGCAGCAGCTGCATCACGATGAACTCGATGTTGGTGCCGGGCGCGTGATGGCCGGTGTCGAGGCACACGACGGCCCGGTCACCGAGGGCGCTGACCTGGGCGAACGAGGTGCCCCAGTCGGGGACGTCGGTGTGGTAGAACGCCGGCTCGAAGAACTTGTACTCGAGCACCAGGCGCTGCTCCTCACCGAGGCGCTCGTAGATGGTCGCGAGCGACTCGGCGAGCCGGTCCTGGCGGCCGCGCATGTCGGCCTGGCCGGGATAGTTGGAGCCCTCGGCGAGCCAGATCTTCAGATCGCGTGAGCCGGTCGCGTGCATCACCTCGATGCACTCGAAGTGGTGGTCGATCGCCTTCTGCCGGATCTTCGTGTCGGTGTGAGTGAGCGCACCGAACTTGTAGTCGTCGTCCTGGAAGGTGTTGGAGTTGATCGTGCCGAGCGCGATCCCCTGGTCCTCGGCGTAGGAGCGCAGGGCCGCGTAGTCATCGACCTTGTCCCACGGGATGTGCAGCGCGACGCTCGGCGCCAGGCCGGTGAAGCGGTGAACGGTGGCCGCGTCGGCGACCTTCTCCTCGGGGGTGCGCGGGGTGCCCGGGGTGCCGAAGACCTTGAACCGGGTCCCCGAGTTTCCGTAGGCCCACGAGGGGACCTCGATCTCAAGGGCGGCCAGGTCGCCCGAGATCTGGTCGAACGTCGTCATCGGAGAGCCTCTCTGTGTGCGTTGAAAGGTTTCAAAGCGCGCATCCGACGTTAGTGGCGCACGTCACTTGCGTCAAGAGGAGGACGGCTTTCGTTGCGTTTCAGTTCCGCGCCGACCCTCGCCGAGTCGGCGCGTCCTGACCGCAACCGTCGCCGAGTCGGCCCATCCTGACCGCAACCGTCGCCGAGTCAGCCCATCCTGACCGCAACCGTCGCCGAGTCAGCCCGTCCTGACCGCAACCGTCGCCGAGTCAGCCCGTCCTGACCGCAACCGTCGCCGAGTCGGCCCGTCCTGACCGCAACCGTCGCCGAGTCGGCGCGTTAGAACGCGCCGACTCGGCGAGGGATTCAGGCGCGACCGAGCTGGTCCTCGAGGTGGAAGACCTCTTCGAGGCGGAGGAAGCCCTCGTCGGGCGCGACACCGTCGAGGTCCTCGAAGAACTCGGCCATCTCCGCCTGCCAGCGGGCGTTGACCTCGGTGGCCGCCATGCCCGCCTGAGCAGCCTCGATGGAGGGGGTCTCGACGTAGCCGATGAGCAGGCCGTCGGGGCGCAGGAACAGCGAGTAGTTGTGCCAGCCGGTCTCCGCGAGCGCTCGGAGCATGTCGGGCCAGACGGCGGCATGGCGCCGCTTGTACTCCTCGATCCGCTCGGGCTTGACCTGCAGCTGGAAGCAGACGCGCTCCATGACGACCTCCGATGAAACGATTTAGGCACGGACGCTAATGAGCATGTCCGACATCGGTCAATCCCGGTAGCGTCCTTCCTCGTCACCAGCGCCGCCCACGGCCTATGCTGCGATTGAACGTTTCAGGAAGGAGCCCAGGTGGCGATCACACCAGGTGCGGGTACCCCGCGCAGCGCCTCGGTCAAGGATGTCGCGGCCACCGCAGGCGTCTCCCTCGGCACGGTGTCCAACGTGCTCAACCGCCCCGACCGGGTCAGCCGGACGACCCGCGAGCGGGTCGAGCGCGCGATGGCCGACCTCGGCTTCGTACGCAACGAGTCGGCGCGCTCGCTGCGCACCGGCAGCACCCAGTCGCTGGCCTACGTCATGCTCGACGCCGGCAACCCGTTCTTCACCGACGTCGCCCGTGGCATCGAGCTGGCCGCCGAGGCGGCCGGGCTCTCGCTCTTCCTGTGCAACAGCGACGGCCGCTCGGCCCGCGAGGGCGCCCATCTGGCCCACCTGCAGCAGCAGCGGGTCCAGGGCATCCTGATCACCCCGGTCGACCCCGACGACCCGCAGCTCGACCAGCTGATCGAGCGGGGCACCCCGGTCGTCATCGTCGACCGCACCCGGGCCGGGTCGTCGTTCTGCTCCGTCGCCGTCGACGACGTCCTGGGCGGCCGGCTGGCCGTCGAGCACCTCATCGACGCCGGCCACAAGCGGGTGGCGTACGTCGGCGGCCCGGAGTCGATCGGACAGGTCCGCGACCGCGGCGAGGGCGCCCGGCAGGCCTGGGCCGAGGCCGGGCTGCCGCCGGAGGACCTGGTCGTGCTCACCTGCGACGCTCCCACCGTCGCCTCCGGCCGTGCCGCCGGCGAACGGCTCGTCGGACTGCCCGCCCGGCGCCGCCCCACCGCCGCGTTCTGCGCCAACGACCTGCTCGCGCTCGGGCTCCTACAACAAACGATCTCCAGCGGCCGAACCGTGCCCGGCGACCTCGCGATCGTCGGCTACGACGACATCGAGTTCGCCGCCGCCGCTGCGGTGCCGCTCTCCTCCGTACGCCAGCCCCGCCAGGACCTCGGCCGCCGCGCCGCCGAGCTCCTCCTCGACGAGGTCGGCAACCCCGACCACCAGCACGAGCAGGTCGTCTTCACGCCGGAGCTCGTCGCCCGCGCCTCCACCCTCGGACGCCCCTGACCGCCGAGCCGACCGGAGCACGAGCGGGCGTACGTCTTCGTCGGATGCCTTAGGCTCCAGGATCGGAAGCCGAAGGAGAGTCAGTTGGCCGGAGAACGCGCAGCGACGCTGAGCGATGTCGCCCGCGAGGCAGGGGTCTCGCTGGCCACCGCGTCGCGCGCGTTGAACGGGAGCGACCGGGTGGTGCGCCCCGAGCTGCAGGAGCGGGTCCTGGCCGCGGCGAGCAAGCTCGGCTACACGCCCAACGCCAACGCCCAGGCCATGGCGCGCGGCTCGACCGAGACGGTCGGGCTCCTGGTGAAGGACATCTCCGACCCCTACTTCTCCACCATCGCCGGCGGCCTGGCCGACGAGGCCGAGAAGCACGGCCTGCTGGTGATGCTGTGCAACACCGGCGGCCAGCCCGAGCGCGAGCAGAAGTTCCTGGCCGCGCTGCGGCGCCAGCGCAGCCGGGCGATCGTGCTGGCGGGAAGCGACACGGCCGACGTACGCCACACCAGCGAGGTCGCGGACCTGCTGACCTCCTACCTGGACGGCGGCGGCCGGGCGGCCGCGATCAGCCAGCCGCGCCTGCCTGTCGACACCGTCGTGATCGACAACCACGGCGGCGCCAAGGCACTGGCCGAGCGGCTGGTCGGCCTCGGCTACCGCCGCGCCGCGGTGCTCACCGGCCCCGAGAACCTGCTGGTCTCGGCCGAGCGTCACGCCGGCTTCGCGGAAGGATGGCGGGAGGCGACCGGCTCGGAGCCGGCGTGCGTCTCCGACGAGTTCAGCCGGGACGGCGGACGCCGGGCGATGACCCGGCTGCTCGAGGACGGCCCGAAGGTGGACTGCGTCTTCGCGGTCAACGACCTGATGGCGGTCGGCGCCCTCGCCGCCTGCCGGCAGGCCGGCGTCGAGGTGGGCCCCGATCTGGCCGTCGCCGGCTTCGACGACATCGCCACGCTGCGCGACGTGACACCCGGGCTGACCACCGTACGTCTCCCGCTGGCCGACATCGGCAGGCTCGCGCTCGAGCTCGTCCTCGGCAAGCCGTCAGCGGAGCTTCGCAAGCGGTCCGTCCACGGCGAGGTCGTGCTGCGGGAGAGCACTCCCCCGCGTACCTGACACCCCCCGACTCGGCGCAACTGTCCCGAGAACCGGCGCCGAGTCGGCGCTACGACATGGAACAGACGCGCCGACTCGGCGTTCCTGGCTGAGACAGACGCGCCGACTCGGCGGGGTTGAACGCCGGCTCGGCGGAACACCCTCTTGCGACGGCCATCACATTTGCCATACCGTACTGGAAAGCGCTTTCCCCCATCGCTTTCCCGCGATTCCAGCAGACGAGGAACCCTCACATGGCCACACGACGGCTCGGCATCATCATGAACGGCGTCACCGGACGCATGGGCTACCGCCAGCACCTGGTGCGCAGCATCCTGGCGATCCAGGAGCAGGGCGGTGTCGAGCTCTCCGACGGCACCCGGATCCTGCCCGACCCGATCCTGGTAGGACGCAATGCCGAGAAGCTCCAGGACATCGCCAAGGAGCATGGCCTGGACCGTTGGACCACCGACCTCGACGAGGCCCTCGCCAATGCCGAGGACACGGTCTACTTCGACGCCCAGCTGACCAACGTCCGCGAGGTCGCCATCACCAAGGCGGTCGCGGCCGGCAAGCACGTCTACACCGAGAAGCCGATCGCCGACGACGTCGAGGGCTCGCTGCGCCTGGCGCGCCTGGCGGCCGACGCCGGGGTGAAGAGCGGCGTCGTCCACGACAAGCTCTACCTCCCCGGCCTCCTCAAGCTG
Source organism: Nocardioides sp. YJ-D4 (assembly GCF_054031495.1). NCBI lineage: Bacteria > Bacillati > Actinomycetota > Actinomycetes > Propionibacteriales > Nocardioidaceae > Nocardioides > Nocardioides sp. YJ-D4. Next base: position 4,917,365 of record NZ_CM132932.1, on the reverse strand, counting down.
AAGCGGCTCGTCGACTCCGGCTTCTTCGGCCGCATCCTCAGCGTGCGCGGCGAGTTCGGCTACTGGGTCTTCGAGGGCGACCTGCAGCCCGCCCAGCGGCCGAGCTGGAACTACCGCAAGGAGGACGGCGGCGGCATCACCACCGACATGTTCCCCCACTGGAACTACGTGCTGGAGAACCTCTTCGGCAAGGTCGAGGCCGTCACCGCCAGGGTCGTCACCCACATCCCCGAGCGCTGGGACGAGAAGGGCGCGCGCTACGAAGCCACGGCCGACGACTCCGCCTACGGCATCTTCGAGCTCGAGGGTGGGATCGTCGCGCAGATCAACTCCTCGTGGGCCACCCGTGTCAACCGCGGCGAGCTGGTCGAGTTCCACGTCGACGGCACCCACGGCTCCGCCGTCGCCGGCCTGCACCACTGCGTCGCCCAGGACCGCAACCTGACCCCGAAGCCGGTCTGGAACCCCGACCTGGTCGAGAGCATCCGGTTCCGCGAGCAGTGGTCCGAGGTCCCCGACAACCAGCCCTTCGACAACGGCTTCAAGGCCCAGTGGGAACAGTTCATCCGCTACGTCGAGGGCGACGGCGAGCACCCCTACGACTTCATGGCGGGGGTCCGTGGGGTGAGGCTCGCCGAGGCCGGGCTCACCTCGTCCGCCGAGGGCCGCCGGATCGAGCTCGGAGAGATCCAGCTGTGACCTCCGTACGCCTCCCGCTGCCCGACGGCGGCACCGAGCTCTACACGCTCGCGGCCCCCACGGAGTGGACGAAGCCGAGTGCGCCGTTCACCTCCCGCACCGCGTACGCCGCGGCCCACGTCGTCCCCCGCACGCTGGCCGAGAACGTCCCCGGCGCCCCCGCGGACATCGACTGGGACCGCACCCTGGCCTACCGGCACGAGCTGTGGTCCTACGGACTCGGCGTCGCCGAGGCGATGGACACCGCCCAGCGCGGCATGGGCGTCGACTGGACCGCCGCGGCCGAGCTGATCCGCCGCTCTGCCGCCGAGGCGGCCACTGTCGGTGGGGCGATCGCCTGCGGCGCCGGCACCGACCAGCTCTCCCTGTCCGCTGTCCCCGAAGGCAGACAAGGCCTGGCCACCGTCATCGACGCCTACCGCGAGCAGATGAAGGTCGTCGCCGACACCGGCGCGACCACGATCGTGATGGCCTCGCGCGCGCTCGCACGGGTCGCTCGCAGCGCCGAGGACTATGCCGAGGTCTACACAACCCTGCTCGACGAGGCCGACAGCCCGGTGATCCTGCACTGGCTGGGCGACATGTTCGACCCGGCACTGGCGGGCTACTGGGGCTCCTCCTCGGTCGAGGAGGCGACCGAGACCTTCCTCGACGTGATCCGGGCCCGCCCCGGCAAGGTCGACGGGGTCAAGGTCTCGCTCCTCGACGCCGAGCACGAGGTCGGGCTGCGCCGGGCGTTGCCCGGCGGCGTACGGCTCTACACGGGGGACGACTTCAACTACCCCGAGCTGATCGTCGGCGAGGGGACCGAGGAGGGCGAGTTCTCGCACGCGCTGCTCGGCATCTTCGCCGCGATCTACCCGGCCGCCTCGGCCGCGCTGCAGGCACTCGACGAGGGTGATCCCGAGACGGCCAGGCAGCTGCTGGAGAGCACCCAGGCGCTCGGCCGCAAGATCTTCGAGGCGCCGACCTACTACTACAAGACCGGGATCGCGTTCCTCTCCTGGCTCAACGGCCACCAGCCCGGCTTCTCGATGGCCGGCGGCCTGCACACCGGTCGCTCGGTTCCCCATCTGGCCGAGGTGTTCCGGCTCGCGGACGCGGCCGGCCTGCTGACCAAGCCCGACCTCGCGGCCGCACGCATGCGCGCCTTCCTCACCGTGCAAGGAGTCGACCAGTGACCGACGGCATCACCGGGCTGGAACGCCTCTCGCTCAACACCAAGACCACCAACTCCTGGACCCTTGCGCAGGCCGTCGACGGAGCCGCCCGCGCCGGCATCCCCGCCCTGGGGCTGTGGCGCGACCGCGTGCACGAGGCCGGGCTGGAGAAGGCCGCCAAGCTCGTCCGCGATGCCGGGCTGCGCGTCTCCTCGCTCTGCCGCGGCGGCTTCCTGACGGCATCCGACGAGGCCGGGATCGCCAGCGCGCTCGAGGACAACAAGCGGGCGATCGACGAGGCCGCGACGCTCGGCACCGACGCGCTGGTGATGGTCGTCGGCGGCCTACCCGAGGGCGACGTGGACCTGGCCGGCGCCCGGGAGCGGGTCGCCGAGCGGCTCGCCGAGCTGGCACCGTACGCAGGTGACCACGGCGTGAAGCTCGTCCTGGAGGCGCTGCACCCGATGTACGTCGCCGACCGCGCGGTCCTCTCGACCCTCGGCCAGGCACTCGATCTGGCCGCGCCGCACCCGGTCGACGCGGTCGCGGTCGTCGTGGACACCTTCCACGTCTTCTGGGACCCGGACATCGCGGCCCAGATCGAGCGGGCCGGAGCCGAGGGCCGGATCGCGGCGTACCAGGTCTGCGACTTCAACCTGCCGATCCCCGCCGACGCGCTGCTGGCGCGCGGGATGATGGGCGACGGGGTCATCGACTTCGCGTCGATCACACAGATGGTCGCCGCGACCGGCTACACCGGCGACGTCGAGGTCGAGATCTTCAACGAGGCGGTCTGGGCCGGCGACCCCGACGACGTGCTCGCCACCATGGCGCAGCGCTACCGCGACCTCGTCCTCCCCCACCTGTGATGCCGGCTCGTCGGGTCGTCATCGCCTGCGACAAGTTCAAGGGCTCCCTGACCGCACGCGAGGTCGACGAGGCGGTGGCCGCCGGAATCCTTGCCGCGAACCCCGAGACAGAGGTACGCATCGTGCCGATCGCCGACGGCGGCGACGGCACCGTGGCGGCGCTGGACGGGGCCGGTTTCGACCTGGTGCCGGTCGAGGTCGCCGGCCCGACGCTCGAGCCGGTGGCGGCGCACTACGCCGTACGCGGCGACCTGGCGGTCGTGGAGCTCGCCGACACGTGCGGGCTGCTCCGGCTGCCCGGCGGCCGGCTCGCCCCGCTGACAGCGTCCTCACGAGGTCTCGGTGAGGCCGTGCTCGCCGCCGTCGACGGTGGTGCCCGCACGGTCGTTCTCGGCCTCGGCGGGAGCGCCAGCAACGACGGCGGCGCGGGGATGCTGCGTGCCCTCGGCGCACGGTTGCTGGACGCATCCGGGGCCGAGGTCCCGGAGGGCGGTGGATCGCTCGGCAGCCTCGCCGCGATCGATCTCTCCGGCCTCGACCCTCGCCTCCAGGAGACCGAGATCGTGGTCGCCTGCGACGTCGACAACCCGCTGCTCGGTCCCCGCGGTGCGGTCGCCACCTTCTCCGCCCAGAAGGGCGCCGGTCCCGCGGACCAGGAGCTGCTCGAGGCAGCCCTGGCGACGTACGCAGCCACGGTCGCCGAGACCACCGGACGCGATCGCGCCGAGATCGTCGAGGCGCCCGGCGCCGGAGCGGCCGGCGGCGTCGGGTTCGCCGCTCTCGCGGTGCTCGGCGGGCGGGTCGAGCGCGGTGTCGAGCTGCTGCTCGGCCTCGTCGGCTTCCACGAGGCCCTCGACGGTGCCGACCTGGTCGTCACCGGCGAAGGCTCCTTCGACCATCAGACCCTGTCCGGCAAGGCGCCGATGGGTGTGCTCCAGGCTGCCCGCGAGGCGAACATCCGCGCCGTCGTCGTCTGCGGCCGCACCACCCTCTCCCCCATCGAGGCGGAGCAGGTGGGAGCCGCCCTCGTGCGCGCGCTCACCGACCTCGAGCCCGACCCCGAGCGCTGCATGACGAACGCCGCCGAGCTGCTCTCACAGCTCGGCGGCGAACTCGGGTAACACGCCGTTCGTAGTTCTATCCGGTCGTTCCGATAGGGCGAGTAGTGCTACGAACAGCGTGTTACACGGGGCTGGACGTCAGAAATCGAAGTCGTCGATGTTCGACTCGTCGAAGACCGTCGGCTCACCCAGGACGACTACGCCGTCGGCGCCGACGGTGTACTCACCCAGGTCACCGGCCTCGAAGGTGTCGCCCTCCTTGCCCTCGATGTCACCCGAGGCGAGCGCGTCGGCGGTGTACGCGGCCAGGTAGCCGAGCTGCTCGGGGTCCCACAGCGCGAAGGACTTCACGGTGCCGTCCTTGATGTACTCCCGCATCTGGTTCGGGGTGCCGAGACCGGTCAGCGCGACCTTGCCCTTGTACTCCGAGTCGGAGAGGTAGCGGGCGGCCGCGGCGATGCCGACCGTGGTCGGGCTGATGATGCCCTTGAGGTTGGGGTGGGACTGCAGCAGGCCGGCGGTCTTGTCGAAGGACGTCTGGTCGTCGTCGTTGCCGTAGACGGTGTCGACGAGCTTGATGTCGGGGTGGCTCGCGGCCAGCTCCTCCTCCATCAGCTTGATCCACTCGTTCTGGTTCGTGGCGTTGGCCGCCGCCGAGAGGATCGCGATCTCACCCTTGCCGCCGATCTGCTCGGCGATGAGGTCGACCTGGCTCTTGGCGATGCCGGCGGCGTCGGCCTGGCTGACGAAGACGTCACGGAACTGCGGCTCGGTGTCGGAGTCCATCGTGACGACCTTGGTGCCGGCGTTGCGGGCCTCGTCGAGGGCGTCACCGATGGCGGTCGGGTCGTTGGCCGAGACGACGAGCGCGCCGGCGCGCTGCTGGGTCGCGGTGTTGATGAAGCTGACCTGGGAGTCGGGGGTCGACTCGGTCGGGCCCACCTGCTCCCACTTCGTACCGATCTCGTCGGCGGCCTTCTTGCCACCCGTGTCGGAGGCGTCGAAGTAGGGGTTGCCGAGGTTCTTCGGGATGAAGGTGATGCTGCTGGTGTCGCCGCCACCCTCTCCATCGCTGCCGCTGTCGCTCCCGCCGCCGCAGGCGGACAGGGCGAGGCCGAGGGCCGCAACGATGGCGACGGCACTGCCTGCGCGTCGGAACTTGCTGGTCATGTCTCTCACTCCGATTTCTTTGAGGATGGTTCGTCCGAGCTGTGTTGCCGGCGATAGGTGCCGACGATGCGACCGGTCCAACCGAGGACGCTGGCCGCGATGACCGCTGCGATGAGAAGTACGCCGGTGATGATCTGGATGATGTTGGCGCTGAGTCCGTCCAGGCGCAGCGCGCTGCCGATTGTCCCGATCAGGACGACGCCGGCGATGACCCCGGGGATGGCCCCGCGACCGCCGAAGATCGAGACGCCGCCGAGCAGCACCGCGGCCACGACCTGGAGCTCCAGCCCGGTGGCGTTGTCACCACGCGCACTGCCGTAGCGCAGCGTGAAGTAGATGCCCGCCAGCCCCGAGACCAGCCCGCTGAGCGTGAACAGGATCAGCTTCGTACGGTCGACGTTGACGCCGGAGAAGCGCGCCGCGTCCTTGCTGAGCCCGGCCGCGAAGATGCCGCGCCCGAAGGGCGTGAAGTGCAGGATCACGGCGAAGATCAGGATCAGGACGACCAGCGGGATCGTCATCAGCGGGATCTGGGAGTCGCCGATCCGGGCCTGGACGGCGTCGCCCCAGGAGTCGGGCCAGTCGGTGATCGCGGTGGTGCCGAGCGCGCCGACCGCGATGCCGCGGAAGAGCGCCATGGTGCCGATCGTGACGGCCAGCGACGGCAGTCCGAAGCGGGTGACGAGCACCCCGTTGAGGGCTCCCGCGACCGCGCAGGCGAGCAGCGCGATCACCATCGCGGCGACCATCGGGAGGCCCTCACGGTGCAGCACCCCGAACAGCACGCTGGAGAGCCCGACGACGCTTGCGACCGACAGGTCGATCTCGCCGGTGATGATGATCAGCGTCATCGGCAGCGCGATCAGCAGGATCGGCGTGATGTCGAGGACCAGGAAGTAGACCGTGATCGGGTCGGAGAAGTTGAGGATCGCGATCGAGGCGTACAGCCAGACGACCACGAGCAGGGCGATGATCGCCGAGTCCCTGGTCATCAGGGTGCGCTGCCACCACGGCTTGGCGTGCGCTGCGTACGTCCTCGGCGCTGCCTTCTCGGAGAGCAACGTCATGCCGCCACCTCCGTTGAGGAGATCGAAGCGTACGGACGTGGCGGCCTGACACCTGTTGTCGTTCGCTGGCGCTCACTCATGAGTCTTCCCTCTCTGCGAGGAGCTTGTCGTGCTGACGGCGGGCGAAGTAGCGGTCCAGGACGATCGCGCCGATGATCAGCGCGCCGACGACGGCCTGCTGCCAGAAGTCGGGGATGCCGAGGATCGGGAGCGCCCGGTTGATGGTGACGAGGAGGTACGCCCCCAGGGCTGCCCCGAGCACCGTGCCGCTGCCGCCGAAGATGGCCACGCCACCCACGACCGCGGCACCGACGGCCTCGAGCTCGATGCCCTGGCCGACGCCGGAGCTGATGGTGCCGTAGCGGGAGACGTACAGGATCCCGGCGAGGCCGGCGAGCGCGCCCGAGGTGGCGAACGCCTGCAGGACCCGGCGCTTGTCACGCAGCCCGTAGAGGGTGGCGGCGTCGGGGTCGGAGCCGATCGCGTAGAACTCGCGGCCGACACGCGTGGAGCGCATCAGGTAGATCGCGACCGCCAGCAGCGCGAACGAGATCCAGGCGAGGTTGGGGATGAACAGGAACGATCCGGTGCCGAAGTCGAGCAGCCCGGGCGGGATGTCGGAGGCGTTGATCCGGTCGCTGCCGGCCCACTCGAGCATGATCCCGCGGTAGACGTAGAGCGTGCCGAGGGTGATGACCAGCGCCGGCACCTTGGCGAAGGCGACCAGCGCCCCGTTGATCAGACCGAGCACGGCGCCCGCGGCGACGGCGATCAGGACGACCAGGATCACCGGGAGGCCGGTGTCGAGGAAGAGCCGCCCGGCCAGGTAGGCCGTGAGCCCGAGGGTCGAGCCGACGCTGAGGTCGACGTTGCGGGTGACGATCACCATCGCCTGGCCGATCGCCAGGCACACCAGGATCGCTGGGGTCAGGGTGAGGTCGCGCCAACCGTCCGTGCTGAACAGGAAGTTGGGGTTCACCGCCGTGGTCACCACGAGCAGCAGGATGAAGGCGACGGCGATGCCGGTCTCGCGCTGCTTGAGGAGCCAGGTCAGCCGGCCGGCTGCTCGGTGGCGTGGCTGCGGCGCGGCCGGGGCGGGCGCGTCGAGCGTGGTGGTCATGATGCCTCGCTGACGTTCAGGGTGGTGGAGTGGTGGGCCGTCGCCGCACGCATGACGGCCTCGGGGGTCGCCTCCGCGCGGCTCAGCTCGGCCGTCTGGTGACCCTCGCTGAGGACGATCACGCGGTCGGCCATACCGAGCACCTCGGGGAGCTCGGAGGAGATCATCAGGATCCCGAGACCCTCCTGCGCGAGGGTCGAGAGCAGGCGGTGGACCTCGGACTTGGTGCCGACGTCGATGCCTCGGGTGGGCTCGTCGATGATCAGCACCTTGGGTCGGGTCGAGAGCCACTTGGCCAGGACGACCTTCTGCTGGTTGCCGCCCGAGAGCGTGCCGGCCAGGGTGTCGAGCGTCGCGGCCTTGACCTCGAGCCGGGCGGCCCAGTCGGCGGCCGAGCGGTTCTCGATGCCGGTGCTGATCAGCCCGGTGCGGGCGAGCCGGCCGCTCGTCGGGAGGGTGATGTTGCGCGAGATCGGCGCGTCCAGGACGAGACCGTGCTGGCGGCGGTCCTCGGGCACGAACGCCAGCCCCATCTCGATCGCTCGCCTCGGGTCACCCGGCGGGACCGGCTTGCCCTCGAGGGTGACCTCGCCGCTCTCGTAGGGGTCGACGCCGAAGATCGCCTGCGCGACCTCGCTGCGCCCGGCTCCGACGAGGCCGGCCAGGCCGACGATCTCGCCCTCGCGGACGGTGAGGCTGATGTCCTGGAACAGGCCGGTGCTGGTGAGGCCCTTGACCTCGAGCAGGGGCTTGCCGACGGTGGCCTCGAGCTTCGGGTAGAGGTCGGAGACCTCGCGCCCGACGAGCCGCTGGACGATCTCGTCCTCGGTGACCGCCGAGATGGGGTCGGTGGAGATGTAGGCGCCGTCGCGCATCACCGTGATCGTGTCGCAGAGCGCGAACACCTCGTCGAAGCGGTGCGAGATGAAGACCACGGCGCAGCCCTGGTCGCGCAGCGTGCGCGCCACGCTCATCAGCCGCTCGACCTCGTTGCCCGACAGGGCGGCGGTCGGCTCGTCCATGATCAGGACCTTGGCGTCGAGCGAGAGCGCCTTGGCGATCTCGATCAGCTGCTGGTCGGCGATCGAGAGGCCCTCGGTCGGACGGTCGGGCTCGATCGGGACTCCGAGCCTGGCGAAGAGCTCGACGACCTCGGTGCGCATCGCGGCGCGGTCGATCTTGCCCCAGCGGTTGGTCGGCTGGCGTCCCATGAAGATGTTCTCGGTGACCGAGAGGTCGGGGAAGAGGGTCGGCTCCTGGTAGATGACCGCGACCCCCGCCTGCTTGGCGTCGGCGGTGTTGCGGAAGTCGACCTGTTCCCCGGAGAGCAGGTAGTCGCCGGCGTCGCGGCGGTAGAGCCCGGCGACGATCTTGACCAGGGTCGACTTCCCGGCTCCGTTCTCCCCCACGAGCGCGTGGATGGATCCGGCCTCGACCCGGAGGCTTCCGGACCGGAGGGCGCGTACGGGGCCGAAGGACTTGGCCACGTCCCGCAGCTCCAGTGCGGCGGGTGTGTCCGGCATGGGCAGCTCCTCGAATTGAAAGGTTTCAAGCCTGGTTTACGCTAGTGATGGCAATCACATACGTCAACACTCTGAGGCCGCTAATTTGAGCGAGATCCGGACTTTGTCATCAGACCGCGCCGACGCCCGCCCGCATCCAGGCGGGAATCCCTCCGCGTCAGACGGCGTTCAGGGCCCCATGCACGCACTCTGGGTATGGGCACATCCGCACGCGTCATCACTCAACGGACGGCTGCGCGAGGTCGGCGTCAACGCGCTCGGCACAGCAGGCTGGAGCGTCGACGAGATCGACCTCTATCGAGAAGGTTTCAATCCACTTCTGGTGGAGCGGGGCGAGGCCGACGTACGCCGCCACCAGGACCGGTTACGGGATGCCGACCTGCTGGTCGTGCAGTTCCCGCTGTGGTGGTATTCGGTGCCGGCCATCCTCAAGGGCTGGATCGACCGGGTCTTCGAGTCGGGGTTCGCCTTCGACGTACCGGACCCGGAGACCGGCAAGCCGCTCAAGTACGGCAAGGGCGGCTTGGCCGGCAAGCGCGCGCTGACCATCGTCACCGCCGGCGACCGGGCCGCGACCCTCGGTCCGCGCGGGATCAGCGGCGACATCGAGGACGTCCTGTGGCCGTTGCTCCACGGCACGTTCTGGTACACCGGGATGGACCCGCTGCGCCCGCATCTGATCACCGACACCGACACCATCGACGCCGAATTGATGGCTCGGATCGAGGCCGACCTGAGCGTACGTCTGCAGGGCGTGATGACGGAGCCGCGGATCGACTACCGGCCGATGGCCGACGAGCACTACGACCACACGATCAGGCTCCACGACTCGGTCGCCCCCGGGAAGGACGGGCTGAGCGCCCATCGCGAGGGCTGAGTTCGCGCACATGGAGGGCGAGGATTATTCAGCGGCGCGAATACCCTAGGCGGGTATAGGTTCCCGCCATGACCGCACACACCGACAACACGCCCACCCCGTGGCGCACGAGCATCGCCGCCATCCCGGTGCTGGTCGGGGTCGCCAGCGGAATCGCGATGACACAGGGCGGCGTCTCGGCCGAGTCCTCCGCGATCCCTGCCGGGATCGCGACCTTGGCCTACCTCGCCGCCGGCGCGCTCGGGTCGCGGTGGACGGCCTGGGCCGCGGTCGCCGCCGGCACGGCGCTCGTGGTCCTCGGCGAGCTGCTCGGAGCCACCTGGTGGCACCTGATCGCCGCAGCCGGCACGGTCCTGGTGGTGGTGGGTGTCACCCGCCGACAGCGGGCGACAGCCCTGGAGGCCGGCGGCATGGTCGGCTACTTCGGGATCGCCGTCGCGGCCCTCTTCCTCAGCCCCGCGCTGGGTCTCGGCCTGGCCGCCCTGACCCTGATCGCGCACGCCGCATGGGACGCCTACCACCTCGCCAGGGACCGGGTCGTCCCCCGGTCCCTGGCACTGTGGTGCATCGGCCTCGACGTCACCGTGGGCATCGTCTGCCTGTGGTTCGCCCTCACCGGCCTCGGCTGATCACCTCACAGCTGGGAGTCGTAGACGCGTACGTAGTCCACGACCATGCTCTGCGGGAACTGGGTCGTGCCGTCGGGGTTGCCGGGCCAGTTGCCGCCAACGGCGACGTTGAGGATGAAGAAGAACGGCTGGTCGAAGACCCAGGGGTTGGCGCCGGTGTTGGCCGTGGTGAAGGTCTGGTAGGCCACCCCGTCGACGGACCAGGTGATCGAGCCGGGGCGCCAGTCGATGGCGAAGGTGTGGAAGGTGTCGGCGAAGGACCAGCCCTGCGGGTGCATGTACTGACCGGTGATGCCGTTGCCGCCGGAGTATCCCGGACCATGGAGGGTGCCGTGGACCAGGTGGGGCTCGTAGCCGACGTTCTCCATGATGTCGATCTCGCCGGCGTTCGGCCACGGCGTGTTCGGGAACTGGCCGCCCAGCATCCAGAAAGCCGGCCAGATCCCCTGCCCGCGCGGGATCTGGATCCGAGCCTCCAGGCGGCCGAACTTCGGCTGGACCTTGCCCTTGGTGGTGAGCCGCGCCGAGGTGTAGCCGCTCCCGCTCTGCCGGGCCGTGATGACCAGGTTGCCGTTGCCGTCGAGGGCTGAGTTGTCGCGGGAGTCGGTGTAGGTCTGGAGCTCGTTGTTGCCCCAGCCCCCGCCTCCGGTCTCGAAGTTCCAGTTGGCGCCGTTCGGGGCGCTGCCGGCAGGCCCGTCGAACTCGTCGGACCAGGTCAGGGCTGCCGCCTCGACCTCTCCGGTGCGGGTGGCCGGGCCACCGGTATCGGGGCCGGGCACGGCGGCCGGCGCGGCCAGCGGGGCGACCAGGACGAGAGCCAGAGCGGCGGTCGCCGTGAGTGTGGTGCGGATGGTGCGGATCCTCGAGCTACGCATCGAACGCTCCTTCATGGGGGTTAACTGTAAGGCGACCTTACTGTTATTTGCCGTCCTGCGGAACGGAAACGCCGGGCGACGTCCGGTCACCGCGAGATACCGCTCGATGCGCTCTAATGGGTCCCCGGAGCGGGGCCATCGGGGGCCCGGCAGGTGAGGTGATCGCATTGGCACGGGATCCATACAGGCCACGGACGCCGATCATCGGCATGACGATGGTGTTCCTCGCGTTGGCGATCGTCGGGGTGACGGCGTACCTGCATCTCGGCTGGTGGTCGCTGATCGGCTACGCCGTGGCGGCGGTCGCGGCCGTCGTCGGCGGGTGGCTCCTGTTCAAGGACGTGCCCGAGCCGCCGCACTCCGGACCGGGAGCGGGCCGATGACAGACACCGAAGACCAGACCAGCGGCCAGGTCAGCGGCCTGACCGACGAGGACGAGGGCTACCACAAGAGCCTCAGCCCACGGCAGCTGCAGATGATCGCGATCGGCGGCGCCATCGGCACCGGACTGTTCCTGGGAGCCGGCGGCCGCCTCCACGAGGCCGGGCCGGGCCTGTTCCTCGTCTACGCCTTCTGCGGCGTGTTCGTCTTCCTCATCCTGCGCGCGCTCGGCGAGCTCGTGCTGCACCGCCCCTCGTCGGGATCGTTCGTCTCCTACGCCCGGGAGTTCCTGGGTGAGCCGGCCGCGTTCGCCGCCGGCTGGATGTACTTCCTGAACTGGGCGATGACCTCCATCGTCGACGTCACGGCGATCGCGACGTACATGCACTTCTGGGGCACCTTCGAGGTCGTCCCGCAATGGGTGATCGCGCTCGTCGCGCTCGCAGTCGTGCTCTCGATGAACCTGATCTCGGTCAAGCTCTTCGGCGAGCTGGAGTTCTGGGCGGCGCTCATCAAAGTGGTCGCGCTGCTGGGCTTCCTCGTGCTCGGGATGATCGTGCTCGCCGGCGGTGAGGAGCTCAACGGCCAGGAGACCGGGATCGGCATGGTCATCGACAACGGCGGGCTGTTCCCGGTCGGTGTCCTCCCGCTCGTCATCGTCATCTCTGGCGTCGTCTTCGCGTACGCAGCGGTCGAGCTCGTCGGCACCGCCGCCGGCGAGACCGCCGAGCCGGCCAAGATCATGCCCCGGGCGATCAACTCCGTCATCGCCCGGATCGCGGTGTTCTACGTGGGCTCGCTGGTGCTGCTCGCGCTGCTGCTGCCCTACACGACCTACCGGGCGGACGAGAGCCCGTTCGTGACGTTCTTCGACCAGCTCGGGATCGCGAACTCCGGCACCATCATGAACCTCGTGGTGCTGACCGCGGCGCTCTCCTCGCTCAACGCCGGCCTCTACTCGACCGGGCGCATCCTGCGGTCCATGGCCATGAGCGGGAGCGCCCCGACCTTCACCGCGCGGATGTCGAGGAACGGGGTGCCGTTCGGCGGGATCCTGCTCACCGGCTGCATCACGCTCCTCGGCGTCGGCCTGAACGCGATCGTGCCGGGCCAGGCGTTCGAGATCGTGCTGAACATGTCGGCCCTCGGCATCATCGCGTCCTGGGCGACCATCGTGATCTGCCAGATCCAGCTCTACCGGCGCTGGAAGAAGGGCCTGATGTACCGGCCCGACTTCCGGCTGTGGGGATCACCGTGGACCGGCTACGCCACGCTCGTGTTCCTTGCGACCGTGCTGGTCCTGATGGGCTTCGACTACCCGATCGGCACCTGGACGGTCGCGACCCTGGTCGTCATCATCCCGGCGCTGATGATCGGCTGGCGACTCGTCCGCGACCGTGTCCAGCAGATCGCCCTCGAACGCGAGGGCTACACCGGCGCGATCCCGATCAGGGCGGAGCGACCGATCTCCGACGAGTCGACGGGCGGCCCGAGCGACGACGACGGACCGAGCCGCTGACCCTCGTGGTCAGGCGACCGGGCCCTCGCCGAGCGTCACGGTCGCGGTGTGGGGCTCGCCGGCGGCATCGGTCCAGCTGACCGGGATCTCGTCACCGGGCTCGTGGTCACCGAGCACCGAGGTGATGTCGTCGATGCTGGCCACGGCGGTCCCGTCGACGGAGGTGATCGTGCTGCCCTCGGTGATCCCGGCGGCCCCGGCGGCGCCGTCCTCGACCAAGCCGACGACCAGCGTCGACCTGGTCGTGTCGACCTGCACGCCGAGCGCGGCGGCCGAGCCACCGATCTCGACGTCGCCCGACTCCTCCCCGGCCAGGATCTGGGCGGCGATGTCGAGCACGGTGTCGATCGGGATGGCGTAGCCGGAGATCTCGGCCGAGCCCGAGGTCGCGGCGACGTTCATCCCGATGACCTCGCCGTCCTCGTCGAGCAGCGCGCCGCCGGAGTCGCCGGAGACGACGTCGGCGTCGGTCTGGATCAGGTCGCTGAGCTCGGCGGTGGTGCCGTCCTCGTTGTTGACGGTGATCGCGGTGCTCGGGTCGGTGACCGTGCCGTCGGCGGCCGACAGCGAGCCCTGGCCCTCGGCGTTCCCGACGGCGGTGACCTCCTCGCCCTGCGTCGCGGCATCCTGGTCGGTCGCGACCGTCGGGAGCCCCGAGGCGTCCTCGAGTTGCAGCACCGCGACGTCATGGACGTCGTCGTAGCCGAGGACCGTCGCGGCGTACGTCTCCCCCGTGCTCGGGTCCGTCACGGTGATCGAGGTGGCGCCCTCGACGACGTGGTGGTTGGTCACCACGATCCCGTCGCCGGTGATCGTCAACCCGGTGCCCGCGCCCTGTCCGGTACCGTAGCCGACCGTGGTGTTGATCAGCACGACGCCGGTCGACTCGGCCTCGGTCGCGGGCTCGGAGTCGACGGCCGCGGTCGAGGTGCCGAGGCTCTGCCGGTAGGGGTCCACGATCCCGCCGCCATAGGCCCCGCCGTAGTTCTCGACGGAGCCGCCGTAGCCGGGGCCGGACTCGGCTGCGTACGTCTTGGTGGCGCTGACCGCGGCCACCGCGAGGGCCGGGGTGGCGATCGGGATCGCGACGAGCGGGATCGCCGCGACGGCGAGGAGAGAGTGACGGATACGGCGGGAGCGGGACATCGGGTCCTCCTTGAGGCGGTTGATGCCTCAAGATTCCGCCCGCCCGCTATGGACTTCCTGTGAGTACGTCACGGAATGGCTGGGAATGCCAGGACACCCGATCGGGGGCGACGCCCTCGGCCCTCGCCTCCGTGCTAGTCGTTCAGATCTGCTCAGCCCACCGCCCGGCACCATCTGCGTGCGCGAGCAGATGGGCGCTTCCGACCTGAGGTGGGGGTGAGCGTGACGCGCCGGTGAGCAGCGGATGGCGTCTGAGAAGGTGTCGAGGCCTTCAAGATCGGTGGCGCCCAAGCAAACGTTCACCGGAAGGCCTCGACGTTGTCCGAGCCTCCGGCGTGCGGTGCTGCACGCTGCCACCAATGAGGAGCATGCGGCGTCGGTAGTTCTCGCGGTTGCGGAAGCCGCGGGCGATGCGGCGGTGGTGCGCCAGACCACCTGCACCGGGCAACCCACCTGAACTCGGAAGAGCCGGTCTTCCGGAGGCTGGCCAGGGACTGTTCGTGCCTCATGGCGGACCGCCTCTGACCAGCCGTGTCGCGGCTGGTCAGAGACAGGATCACATCCGCCCGGCTCCGTCTCGGATGGCCTCGCGGATCCGGGTGTAGGTGCCGCAGCGGCAGACGTTGCGGATCCCGTCGAGATCGGCGTCGGTGATGGTGCGGCCCTCGGCACGCACCTTCTTCACCAGCGCCACCGCGGCCATGATCTGGCCCGGTTGGCAGTAGCCGCACTGGGCGACGTCATGGTCAAGCCAGGACTCCTGCATCGGGTGCAGACCGTTCGGCCCTCGGTCTGACTCGGGCACCTCACCCGGGAGACCCTCGATCGTGGTGACCTCGTCGTCGGCGCTGAGGGCACCGACCGGCACCGCGCACGGGTTGAACGCCTTGCCGTTGAGATGTGACGTACAGGCCTTGCACACGTTGATCCCGCATCCGTACTTCGGCCCCTTGACGCCGAGCAGGTCCCGCAGGACCCACAGCACACGTACGTCGTCCTCGACGTCGACACTGATCTTCTCGCCGTTGACGACGAATGTCTGTTCAGGCATGTCAGGGCTCCTCAGTAGGTCCACCGGAGGCCGTCAGTCGGAGACTGCGGCACGGGCGGGATGAACGACTTCGGCTCGAAGAAGATCGGATCGTTGTGGTTGATCGGGAACTCCGTCGGCATTTTCCCGGTGGCCCGGGCGTAGGCACAGGCGGCCGCGGCGGCCGCAGTAGCGACACCGGCCTCGCCGACACCGCCGATGACCTTGCTCTCCCCCGGCAAGATGACCACCTCGACCTGGGGCGGCGTGTTCCACTGCCGCGTGTAGGCGTAGTTGTCCCAGCTGGCCTCCAGGAAGTGGCCGTTGCGGAGATGCACGCTGCTGGAGAGCGTCATCGCGATGCCGTCGTTGATGCAGCCCTGCATCTGCGCCTCGACGCTGCGGGGGTTCACCACCTGGCCGATCTCGATGACCATCGTCGCCCGGGTGACCCGGGGCCCGGCGTACGCATCGCGCACCTTCCGGTTGACGGTCTCGGGGCGACAGTCGATCTCCATGACGCAGGCGCTCACGCCCTTGTACTCGTAGTGCACCGCGATGCCTTGGGCCGTGCCCGGAGCCATCGGCTTCCCCCACTCGGCCACCTCCGCGGCCTTGTCGAGCACCGCCCGGATCCGCTCGTTCCGCAAGAACTCCTTGCGGAACTCGTACGGGTCCTTCCGCATCGCCTTGGCGAGCTGGTCGACCACCAGCTCGCTGGCCGTGCGTACGTCCGGGGAGTAGACGTTGCGCATGGCACCGGTGTTGAACCGGGTATCGGTCTCGTTCATCGTCTGCGCGAGGACTCCGAAGTCGTAGGGGATCCCCGAGGTGAGCGCGAAGATCAGCTGGGAATAGCCGAGGTTGCTCAGTCCCTCCGGCAGGTCCGCACCCAGGGAGGTGACGATCTCACCGAAGCCGTGGCGCCAGTCCGTCTCGACGCTGGTATGCGACTGCTGGAAGGCCAGCACCTCGTTGCCGACGTACGACGCGCGCACCCGTGACGTGCACAGTGGATGGAGTCGCCCGGCGCGAGGCTCGTCCGCGCGATGCCACATCAACCGGACCGGCACGCCCATGGCCTTGGACGCGTGAGCGGCATCCAAGGCAGCGTCCCAGAAGAGCCGGTGGCCGAAGGAGCCGCCGCCCTCGACGACGTTGACCTTGAGCTTGGTGGGGTCGATGCCGACTTCGAGGGCAATGCGCTGCTGGGAGACGATCGGGTTCTTCAGGGCCGCCCAGATCTCCCCGCCGTCCGCACTGACGTCGGCGACGGCGCTGATCGGATCCAGCGGGGCGTTGCTGCGGAAGTAGAAGGTGAAGTCAGCCGCGACCGTCTTGGACAGCGGGTTGTTGGGCAGCGAGGGCATCGGCAGCTCGGCCGCCTTGACCCCGGAGAGGATGTCCTCGTCCGACTCGCCGGCGACCGGGCCGTCCTTCCAGGCCACGTCCATCTTCTGGATCGCGTCGATGCACTGGCCGAACGTCTTCGCCCGCACCGCGATCCCGGTCGGGATCTTGGCGACATGGGTGACCCCAGGCATCTCGAGGATCTCCGCCCTGTTGCGCAGTTCCACCGGAGTGCCGTTCATCGTGGGGGCACGGCACACCATGGTCGGCATCGCGCCCTTGTGGTCGTAGTCCATCGCGAACTTCTTGGTGCCCGTCACCGCGGCGAGCGCGTCCACCCGGTTGCGCGGCTTCCCGATGAGGGTGAACTCGCTGGCGTCCTTGAGGGTGACCTCGACCTCCTTGGTGGTCCCAGCGGCAGCACGCTTGGAGAGCTCGGCGTACGTCGCGGTCGCACCGTTGGCGGCGGTGACGACGCCGTCCTTGGACGTGAGCTCGTCGACGGTCCCGCCCAAGAGAGCGGCTGCTGCCTCGAGCAGGGCACCCTTCGCGATCGCGGCCGCAACGCGTACCGGCGTGAACATCGCGTGGATCGTGTTTGAGCCACCGGTGATCTGGTTCCAGATCAGCTCTTGGCGAGCCGGCGCCAAGGTGACCGTGACCCTTTCCAGCGGCAGGTCGAGCTCCTCGGCGATGATCATCGCGATCCCGGTCGTGATGCCTTGGCCGTTCTCGGAGCGAGGCAGCTCGAAGCTGGCCGTACCGTCCTCGTTGATCACCACCGTGATCAGGTTGGCCGTCGGACGCGCGGCGTCGGTGAGCGCGTCGGAGAGGTCGTAGGTGTCGAAGACCTGCGGCAGGCTCGGCACCTTCGCATCGGCGGGCTCGGCGAGCATGCCGAGATCGGCGGCCGCCATCACGGTGGCGCCACCGATCAGGTAGCCGATGAACCTGCGCCGCCCCATCGGGTACGGCCCGGTCGACGTCTGCGCGCCGATACTTTCGTGAATTTCTGTCATGCGGAGCACCTCCGATTTCGAGGCTCCGGACGCTGCGCCCAGAGGTTCTGCTCCCTCCCCTGACGGGACATCGTGGCATCGGTCACAGACCGCCACTACCCACCTTGGGGGGTGATCGGCTCCGAATGAAAGTGCTCCGGATGGGGTACCTCTGGGCATGCCCGAACGCACCCCACAGCAGGTCGGCGGTAGCCCGTCATCAGTCGCGGGCCCGCAACGCGTCGGCGCCGAGCTGAGCGATCGGGTCCAGCCGGGTGACCTCCCGGGTGGCCAGGTCGACCATCACCGCGGTGTCCGCGGGCACCGGAGTCCAGCCCGGCTGATCCAGACCGCTGGAGACGATCTCGAGGCCGTAGCCGGTCCGGCGGTAGTCCATCGCGAAGTACTCCGTCGTGTGTCGCGGCGGGATGTCGCCCTCGTCGTCGAAGAGCTCGCGCAGCGCGCGCAGGGGCGAGTCGGCACGCGAGTTGATGTGGATCGCGAACATGTGGGTCCGGGTGAGCATCAGCGCGTTCAGGCTGCATCGCGGGAACTTCTGGACCAGCGTGGCCAGCGCTTGGGTGACGCCCTCCGCCTCGTCCCCGTACTTCTCGACGTTCTGGTGCACGAAGTGGAAGTAGCGCTCGCTGTCGGTGTCACCGCGCAGCCGCCCACGCGACTCCGGGGTCAGCAGCGCCTCGAGGTCGGCGATCGGCGAGATGTGGCCGTTGTGCGCGAACGCGGCGCCGTCATTCAGGAACGGGTGGGTGTTCTCCGGACGTACGTCGAGACCACCCGTCGCCCAGCGAAGATGCACGAACCCGGCATGGGAGAGCGGGGCCTCGACGAGTCGGCGATAGGTGTCGTCGATGTCCGCCGAACTCGGCGAGCTCGTCGTGCAGGTGCCCTCGGGCGTGTGCCAGGACATCCCCCAGCCGTCGGAGTGCACGGACGTGAGCGAGGTGAACGCGGCCAGCCCCTCCTCCCCGAGAAGGTCGGCTACGGCACACGGGGACTCGGTCACATATCCGAACAGGCGACACATCGTCGAGTTGCTCCTTCCAGAGGCAGGTGTGAGCAGTGAAGAGCCACTATTCGAGCAGTACCCATCACCAGGTCAGGACAGTCGGCGTCGAGGAGGAGCTGCTCCTCGTCGACGCCGAGACCGGCGCGCCGCGATCGGTGGCCAGCGAGGTGCTGCGGGTGGCACGCCGGCACGGCGACACCGAGGTCGCAGCCGGCGAGGCCGGCGGCTCGGTGGGGCCGGAGCTGCAGGAGCAGCAGGTCGAGACCGACACGCCGGCAGAGGAGTACCTCGGGATCCTCGAGCAGGACCTGAGGAGGTGGCGCGACAAAGCGCGTGCGGCCGCGAGCGAGGCGGGCGCGCTGATCCTGGCCAGCGGCACGACCCCGCTGCCGGTGTGGCCCCAGACCTTCGACGACGAGCGCTACGCGGCGATGGCGGAGCGGTTCGGGCTGACCGCCAGCGAGCAGCTCACCTGCGGCTGCCATGTGCATGTCTCGGTCGAGTCCGACGACGAGGCCGTGGGAGCGCTCGACCGGATCCGCGCCTGGCTGCCGGTGCTGCTCGCGGTGAGCGCCAACTCACCCTTCTGGCAGGGCGGCGACTCGGGATACGCGAGCTACCGGTCTCAGGTGATGACCCGGTGGCCGACGAATGGTCCGACCGAGATCTTCGG
This sequence comes from Nocardioides sp. YJ-D4, assembly GCF_054031495.1. Taxonomy (NCBI): domain Bacteria; kingdom Bacillati; phylum Actinomycetota; class Actinomycetes; order Propionibacteriales; family Nocardioidaceae; genus Nocardioides; species Nocardioides sp. YJ-D4. The sequence goes on along the minus strand of NZ_CM132932.1, from coordinate 4,898,191 downwards.
CAGCGGCCAGGCGTACGTCGACCACCTGCGCCTGCTCGTCGACACAGGCGTGCCGCTCGACGAGGGGATGGCGTACTTCGACGCCCGCCCGTCCCGCAACTATCCGACGCTCGAGATCCGGGTCGCCGACGTCTGCCTCGACCCCCGCGACGCCGTGCTCGTCGCCGCGCTGGCGCGAGCGCTGGTCGAGACCGGAGCCCGGGAGTGGGCCGAGGGCCGGCCGCCCGACCCGGTGCCGGTGGCCGTGCTCCGGCTCGCCATGTGGCAGGCGGGACGGCACGGGATCACCGGCGATCTGATCGACCCGCGTTGTCACCGACCGAGGCCGGCTCGTGAGGTGGTGGAGCTCCTGCTCGAGCACATCGGCCCGGCGTTGCGTGACACCGGAGACCTCGCGCGCGCTGAGAAGGGCATCGGCCGGATCTTCACCGGCGGCACGGGTTCCACGACTCAGCGCCGGATCCACGACGAGGAGGGTCGTCTGGACCGAGCAGTGGTCCGGCTGGCCGAGCTCAGCTGAGTTTCCCATCCCTGAACTGGAGGCACCTGCATGATCCGCTTCGGTCATCTCGACATCGACTTCGACGACCGCGTGCTCACGCCGCGAACCTGGACCGTCCGTCAGTCCGAGTGGGCGGCCAAGCTGGCCGCGGAGCTGCCGGACGGGCCGATCCTGGAGCTGTGCTCGGGCGCCGGCCAGATCGGCCTGCTCGCCGCCGTCCTGACCGGCCGCCGCCTGGTGTGCGTCGACGCCGACCCGGTCGCCTGTGCGTTCGCCCGGGCCAACGCCGAGCGCGCCGGGCTGGCGGACGTGGTCGAGGTACGCGAGGGCAGCATGGAGGAGACCCAGGACCCGGACGAGCGCTACTGGCTGGTGATCGCGGACCCGCCGTGGGTGCCCACGGCCCAGGTCGGGCGATATCCCGAGGACCCGCGGACGGCCATCGACGGCGGCGCCGACGGGATGCTGATCGCCGAGAGGTGCCTGACCACGACCGCCCGGCACCTCTCCCCCGGCGGCGCGGCCGTCCTCCAGCTCGGTACGCCAGGGCAGGCCGATCGCCTGCTGGAGATGGTCGAGGGCAGCGACCTGAGGATCGAGGAGGTCCGGGACTCGCCTGGCGAGGGGGTGCTCGTGCACCTCGCCCGGGCACCGTGGCCGAGCATGTCGGAACCGACCGCCGGGTACCGGCCGGTCGTGAGGGAAAGGTGGGCGTAGATGCTGCCGAAGTCGCGTGGCACCCTGAGTGCCGCTGTGTTCACCGCGCTGCAGAGCGGCGCCACCGCTGATCTGGAGCCGACCCCGGAGTCGGCCGAGGACGCCCAGATCGCTCTGTGGGCGCTCTACGAGCTCCACTACCGGGGCTTCGACGAGGTCGATCCCGACCTCGAGTGGGACCCGGACCTGCTGCGCCTGCGCCGCGGTCTGGAGAGGTCGTTCGAGGCCGAGCTGCGGCGGCGCTGGGAGCACAGCGGTTTCCAGGAGGATCGCGAGCTGGACCTGCCCGGACTGGTCGCCGGCCACGACGGACCGTCGCTGGCACGGTTCGTGCAGCGCCGGGCCAACCGGGAGCAGGTGCTCGAGATCCTCAAGCACCGCTCGCTCTACCACCTCAAGGAGGCCGACCCGACCAGCTGGGTCGTCCCCCGGCTCGAGACCCGGCCCAAGGCCGCGATGATGGAGATCCTCTTCGACGAGTACGGCGACGGTGACCCGAACCGGCTGCATCACCACCTGTTCCGCCTCGGCATCGAAGCGGCCGGGCTGCGAACCGACCACGCGTGCTACGTCGACGAGGCGCCGGCCGAGATCCTCGAGTCGAACAACGCGCTGTCGCTGTTCGGGCTCCACCGCAGGCTCCGCGGAGCCGCGCTCGGCCATTTCGCCGCGTTCGAGTCGACCAGCTCGGTGCCGTCGCGGCAGCTCGCCCAGGGGCTGCGTCGGCTGGACTTCCCCGAGGAGATGGCCGCCTACTACGACGAGCACGTCGAGGCCGACTCCGTACACGAGCAGCTGGCCGTACGCGACGTGTGCGGCGCGTTCGTGGAGGAGAACCCGAGCGAGCGCGACCAGGTGCTGTTCGGCGCGTTCACCTGCCTCGACCTGGAGGCTCGCTATGCCCGGACGATGCTCACCCAGTGGGGTGCCTCATGACGGACTTCGAGCACGCCTCGATCGTGCTGTGCCCGGCCGGGCCGATGCTGCTGCGCGGGAAGCACGAGATCCAGGATCCCGACGGGAAGATCCACCGCACGGTTCGCCCGGTCAGCGCGGTGTGCATGTGCGGCGGGTCCGCGATCAAACCCTGGTGCGACGGTACGCATCGGCTGCTGGCCGCGCGAGGGCGCGACAGCGACGACACCCGTGGGTGAGAGGAGCCCCTGGTGGTTCGACTTCGTCGGGTCTCGGCGGAGGAGCCGGGGTGGACCCGCCGTCGCGCGGGTCGCGGCTTCGTGTACCTCGACGACTCCGGTGACCGGTTGCCGGACGACGCCATCGAGCGGATCCGCGCCCTGGCCATCCCACCTGCCTGGGAGGACGTCTGGATCTGCCCCCGTGAGAACGGGCATCTCCAGGCCGTCGGGACCGATGCGGCCGGCCGCCGCCAGTATCTCTACCACCCCGACTGGCGGACGAAGCGCGACCAGGAGAAGTTCGAGCGGGTGCTGGAGCTCGGAGCGGTCCTGCCCCGCGTACGCGAGCGGACGGAGCGGGATCTCACCACCACCGGGATGAGCGCCGCCCGGGCATCTGCACTCGCGGTGCGCCTGCTGGACCTGGGGTGCTTCCGGATCGGCAGCGACGCGTACGCCGACGAGAACGGTGGCTTCGGCCTGACGACGCTGGAGCGTCGCCACGTACGCAAGCGGGGCGAGGCGTACGTCTTCGACTTCACCGGGAAGTCCGGCGTCCACCACTCCATCAGCATCGACGACCCGCTCTCGGTGGAGGCGATCGCGCAGCTGCGTCGCCGCCGCGCCGGGTTCGAGGAGCTTCTCGCCTACCGGCAGGACCGGCGGTGGCAACGGCTGACGCCGGCCATGGTCAACGACTACATGCGCGAGCTGAGCGGCCTCGAGGTGTCGGCGAAGGACTTCCGGACCTGGCACGCGACCGTGCTCGCGGCGCTCGCCCTGGCCGAGGACCCGCACGCTGCGGGGCGCTCGACCCCGACCATCAGATCCCGCCGTAAGCAGCAGGTCGCGGCGATCAAGGAGGTCGCGGAGTACCTCGGGAACACTCCGGCTATCGCCCGGAGCTCCTATGTCGACCCGCGGGTGCTCGAGCTGCACGAGCAGGGCCGCACGATCCGCGTACGCGACGGCGTGAGCAAGGACCCGCAGGCGCGCCAGGCCGCGGCCGAGCGCGCGGTCCTGCGCCTGCTGGCGCAGGACGACGGCTGAGGGAGCCGGACGTACGGCCCCCGCTCAGCCCTCGATCCCGGTGGCCTCGTGGGAGGCACCCACCGGTTTGCTCTCCGGTGATCCACGTTGCCTGAGGTAGATCGAGAGGACCGCCATGGAGCCGACCGCCAGGAACTCCGACTGCCAGTTCTGCAGGGTGCGCGCCCAGAAGTCGGAGTGCGTCAGGTAGGACGCCCACGAGATCGGGTCGCGCAGCTGACGCAGCCTGGTCTCGTTGTACGCAGCCCAGCCCGCCACCGACTGGACCAGCCAGGAGAGCAGGAAGATGGTCCCCATCGTGATGCCGAGGGACCGCGAGTAGAGCGCGGTCCGCCAGCCGCCGGCCCGGGCCAGCTTGGGCGAGTCAGGACGGGCGTACGCACCGACCTTCTGCGCCTCGTCGGACTCCTGGCCGGCGTCCTTGAGCGGCTTGGACTCCGGTGAGCCTCGCTGCACCAGCCAGACCGTGAGCATGACGTAGAGCAGGAACTGGAGGTACTCGCTCTGCCAGTTCTCCGTCACGTCCACGGCGAAGCTCGCCGAGGTGAGATACCGGCCCAGCGAGAGCTGGTGGAGGCCGTCGGCGAACAGCTCGTCGTTGAGCTGGTGCCACCCGGCGACGGCCTGGCCGGCGAGACTGGCCAGGAAGAGCGCCCCGAAGCCGAGGCTGAGCGAGTTCTCCTTGAGGAACCGGCGCATCCGTGCTCCTCACCCGTGCCTCAGCGCGAGGACGAACGTGTAGACCAGTCCGATCCCGATGACCGCCAGGTAGGCGACGTACATGACGCGCATCTCAGCCTCCGTGCAGGGCGCAGTCGTAGGGCTTGGGAGGCTGGGGCGTACAGCCGGCCGCGAACATCCGCCAGCCGTCGGCGAATCGGGTCAGGAACACGGTCTCGCCCTGATAGCGCACCTCGGCCATCGTCCCGAAGACGTCCACTCCGTCGAGGGCGCCCGGAGCGGGGAGCTCCTCCTCGGCCAGCGCGCCCTCGCACGGCTTCTTGGCGGCGGACTCCAGCTCCGATCGCGTCTCCGGAGCCAGCAGCGCGCACGCTTCGCCCCAGTTCTGGGCAGCGACCGCGTCCTGGAAGGCCGCGGCGCTGTCACGCACCGCCTCGTCCTGTCCCGAGCCGCATCCGGTGAGGATCATCGGAAGGAGCAGCGCCAACGCCGTCAACCACCACCGCATGCGGGATTCCTCAGTCGTGGGCGGCTCGTGCCGCTCCCGCCTCCGTGGCCTCGCCGCTGGTCTGCAGCTGACCGCCCTGGTCCTCCAGGTGGGCGCGTACGAACCAGTGGAAGAGCTCGAGCTGCTCGACCTGGCCGATCAGGATGTCCTGGGTGACCAGGTCGATGTCGTCGAGGGTCTTGATCGCCTCACGGTAGGAGGAGATCACGCCCTGATAGGTGACGTCGAGCGCGGCGAGGTGCTCCTGGGTGGTGGCCCGGCCGATGCTGTAGTCGTTCCACTCCCGCTCCTCGACCAGCGCGCCCGGGGTGCCTCGCGGGGCACCGCCCAGGGTCGCGATGCGCTCGGCGAGCGCATCGGCCATCGCGCGTACCGCGTCGACCTGCGGGTCGATCATCTGGTGGACCGCGATGAAGTGGGGGCCCACGACGTTCCAGTGCACGTGCTTGAGGGTGAGCTGGAGGTCGTTGGCGGCGTGGAGGCGCGACTGGAGAAGGCCGATGGTCGTCCGCGCAGCATCCTCGTCGAGGCCCGGGATCGTGTAGTGCAGCTTGTCGGTCGTCATGCCGCGATCGGTACCCATAGCCGCCCGATTCATACCAGTACACGGGTGCGAATAAACTTGGCCGCGTGCCCGCACTTCTCAGCTCACCGTCTCGCGTCTTCCGGATCGTCGCCACTGCCGAGGCGGTGACCTGGACCGGGCTGCTGTGCGGCATGTTCCTGAAGTACGTCACCGAGACGACCGAGCTGGGAGTCAGCATCTTCGGGATGCTGCACGGGGTCGTCTTCATCAGCTACTGCGTGACCACCGTCGCGATCGCGGTCGACCAGCGCTGGTCGTTCGGTCGGCTCCTCGCCGGGCTCGCATCCTCGATCCCGCCGCTCCTCACCCTCTGGTTCGAGCGCTACGCCGAGCGCCGAGGCCTGCTCGCCCCGACGTGGCGGCTGATCGACGAGTCCCCCGCCCGCCCGCTGGAGCGTCCGCTCGCGTGGCTCCTCCGTAACCCGGTGCGCGGCGTGGCCGCCGGTCTCGCGAGCGTCGCCGCGCTGACCGTGGTCGCGCTCGTCGCCGGGCCGCCGGTCGGCTGAACACGCCGCACCGCGCGGCCAACAACGCCGGCGGCTCCAACGGCGCCAGCGTGACGCTCACAATGGGTGTCAGGCGAATGTATGCGAATGCAGGCGAATATAGGCGTACAGTCGCAACTAGTCTGCGTTGACGCCGCTCGGTGGGAACGCGCGCGGCGGAGTCTGGTCACGGATTTCCACCGACACCTGTTGGATCATCGAGAGCCGGCCAGAGCGCCCTGTTCCAATGATCATTGGAAATCTCGATGAAGTTCTCGGTACGCCCTCTCATTCCCTTCCTCCCCTCACACCGCCGATTCCGTGGCCCCGCGCTGGCCGCGCTGGTGGCCCTCATGCTGATCGTCCCGTTCGCGGGCACTGCCCAGGCTGCCGCGACGGAGATCCCGCTCGGTACTGCCGCGGACTTCTCTGTCCTGGCCGGGTCTACCGTCACCAACACCGGCACCACCACGGTCGCAGGCAGCGTCGGGGTCCACCCGGGCACGGCGATCACAGGACAGGACACCATGGTCATCGGCGGCACGGTCCACTCCGGCGATGCGGTTGCCCTGCAGGCGCAGACCGACCTCACGACCGCGTACGGCAACGCCGCCGGTCAGACCCCGCCGATTGCGGCCGACCCAGAGCTCGGCGGCGAGACACTGGTCGGCGGCGTGTACAACCGGGCGGCCGCCATGGCGCTGAACGGCGTGCTGACCCTGGACGGGCAGAACGACCCCGACTCGGTCTGGGTGTTCCAGGCGGGCACCACGCTGATCACGGGCTCGGCGGCCTCAGTCGTCCTGATCAACGGCGCCGACCCTTGCAACGTCTACTGGCAGGTCGGTAGCTCAGCCACGATCGGCACGACCACCGCGTTCGTCGGCAACGTCATGGCCGACCAGAGCATTGCGATGCAGACCGGCGCGACGCTTCAGGGTCGAGCCCTTGCCCGCATCGGCGCGGTCACCCTGGACAACAACGTGATCACCCATCCCATCTGCCGCGCAGGCGGCGGTGGCGGCGGTGGTGGCGGCGGTGGCGGCGACAACGGCGGTGACGGTGGCGGCAGCGGTGGCAACGGCGGCGGTGGCAACGGCGGCGGTGGCAACGGCGGCGGCGGTGGCAACGGCGACGGCAACGGCGACGGCGACGGCAACGGCGACGGCAACGGCGACGGCAACGGCAACGGCGACACCCCGCAGATCACCACGCCCCCGAGCGGTTCGGTCGACACGGGTGACGCCGGTCCTGCGGCGTGTGCCGGAGGCGTGCCGGCTCCGCTGCTTCTCGGCCTGTGACTCTCGATCGCGGGCTGCCTCAGCCTGGCTGCAACGAGGCGGTGCCTACACGCGTGACGAGTGGTCACCGACGCCACCGCCCGCCCAGGAGAAGTCTCTGGGCGGCCGCGGTGACGGTGGTTGCCACGGCCGCGGTCCTCGTGGGGATCACCCTTGGGACGAGCGCGTGCGATCAGGATGCGCCAGGCGCCGGCGTCGGTTCCCAGCCGTCGCCGACGTCCACGTCGGCGGCCGGCGACCATCGGGCGAGCCGTCCGGAAGTCACTGTCCAACCGATGGGGCGGTCGGCACCGACCCGGTTGCGGATCCCGGCCATCGGCGTGGATTCAAGCTTGATGGAGCTGGGCCTCCAGAGCGACGGGAGCCTCGAGGTGCCGCCGGACGCCGTTCCCGCGGGATGGTTCACCGGGTCCCCGACGCCAGGCGAGCTTGGCCCGGCGATCATCGCCGGCCACGTGCGCTGGAATGGCACACCCGGGGTCTTTCAACACCTGACCGACCTCGAGGTGGACGACGTGGTGAACATCGCACGCCAGGACGGCAGCACCGCCGTGTTCCGGGTGACCAGGATCGAGCACTTCGCCAAGAGCGCCTTCCCCACCGACGCCGTCTACGGCAACATCCCACGCGCCGGCCTGCGGCTGATCACGTGCGGCGGGCTGGACCCGGACACGAACAGCTACGAGGAGAACGTCGTAGTCTTCGCCGTCCTGGTGAGCTGACCCGGACGGTCCCTGGAACTCAGGTCGCGGCGTCTACGATCTCGACCTCGTCGCGGCGTACGACCTCCCCGCAGGCCTTGCAGGCCAGCACGGGGTGAAACTCCGACCCACAGGAGTGCTCGAACCTGGCCGGCGGGCCGTCGTCCCCGGCGAGGTGACGGTCGCCGAACTCGCGCATCGTGGCGATGATCGGCGCGAGCGACCGTCCGAGGTCGGTCAGGTGGTATTCGAACCTCGGCGGACGCTGCTCGTACTGCGCCCGCGTCACCAGTCCGTGCGCCTCGAGCCTGCGTAGACGGTCGGTGAGGATGTCGCGCGGGCCGCCCGTGAACCGGGCGATCTCCTCGAACCGGTGGCTTCCGAGAAACAGCTCGCGAACGACGAGCAGGGTCCATTTGGAGCCGACGAGCTCGAGCGTCCGCGCCACCGAGCACTCACGTACCTGCGTCATCATGGTTCGATCCTAATCGAGTTGGAAAACCAAACCAACCCGAGTACGTTGGAAAAACCAACTCGTCATGGAGCGGCGTTCACGCCCTCGAACAGGAGAACCACATGCCCACTCTCGCGAACGCGGTCGTCCTGGTGACCGGAGCGAACGGCGGACTCGGCACCCACTTCGTCAGCCAGGCGCTGGAGCGCGGCGCCGCCAAGGTGTACGCCGCGGCCCGCACGCCCCGCGAGTGGAACGACCCGCGCATCGTGCCGCTGAGGCTCGACGTGACCGACCACGCCTCGGTCACTGAGGCGGCAGCGGCGGCCGGAGACGTCACGGTCGTCATCAACAACGCCGGCAGCTCCAACGGCGCCAGCGTGACTGGTGACCTGAGCGCCGCTCGCGACCTCTTCGAGACGAACTTCTGGGGAGCGCTCGACGTCACGACCACCTTCCTGCCGTCGCTGCGCGCGAGCAAGGGCGTCGTGCTCAACGTGCTGTCGGTCCTGAGCTGGTACGGCGTCGGCGACGCCTACAGCGCCACCAAGGCCGCGCTGTGGTCGGCGACCAACACCCAGCGCCTCGCGCTGGCGGGCGACGGCATCCACGTCGCCTCGCTGCACCTGGGCTACACCGACACCCCGATGACGGTCCGCATCACCGACCCGAAGAACGATCCGGCCGACGTGGTCCGCAGTGCCTACGACGGCCTCGAGGCCGATGCGTACGAGATCCTCGCCGACCAGGTGAGCGCCGACGTCAAGGCCGGTCTCGCCCAGCCGATCGAGGCGCTCTACCCGCAGCTGGCCCGCTGACCGACTCCCAGGAGACGCTGATGACCCTCGAGTTCGACGCCTTCTACCTGCCGACCGACGAGGACGGAACGTTCGAGTCGACCCCGGCGACGGCAAGCCCCTGGGACCACTCGTTGCAGCACGGCGGCCCTCCCGCTGCCCTGCTGGCCCGGGCGATCGAGTCCGTACGCTCCGACCCGGCCCTGTCCATCGCCCGCTTCACGGCCGACATGCTCGGCGGCATTCCGCAGGGAACCATGCGCGTCGAGGCGCAGGTGGTCCGGCCGGGTCGTCGGGTCGAGCTGATCGAGGCCTCGCTGTGGGCCGGCGACCGGCTCGCCGTCAAGGCGAGCGCCTGGCTGATCCGGGCCATGCCGGGGTCGACCCGCGAGCACTGGCGCCCGGAGGAGAAGGTCCCCGACATCCCGCCGGCCTCCTCCGAGCGCTTCTTCGACGGAGTCAGCCCGGACTGGGGCTACGGCCGCGCCATCGACTGGCGGTTCATCAGCGGAGGCTACGAACCAGGCCCGGCGACGGTGTGGGCGCGCCTGCGCGTCCCGCTGGTCGCCGGCGAGCAGGCCTCGCCAGTGCAGCGCCTGCTCACCCTGGCCGACTCCACCAACGGCCTGTCCGGCTCGCTGCCGATGAGCGAGTGGTACTTCATCCCGCCGACCGTGACCGTCACCATCGAACGACCGCCCACGAGCGAGTGGATGCTGCTCGACGCCCGCAGCACCATCGGTCCCGACGGCATCGGCCAGGCACACGGCGACATGGCCGACGAGCACGGCACCTTCGCCACGGTCGCGCAACCGCTGATGGTCGCGCCTCGCTGACCATCGTCCACGCACCACCCCAGGACTCCCTCAACCGACCACTCGAACACGAAAGAAGACCACCATGCCGAACGCTGTGATCGTCGACGCCGTCCGTACGCCCGTCGCCAAGGGCAAGCCCGGCGGCGCCTACTCCGAGATCCATGCCGTCGATCTCCATGCGCACACGCTCGCCGCGCTCGTCGAACGCACCGGCATCGACCCGGCCGTCGTCGACGACGTGATCAGCGGCGCGGTCGGACAGGTCGGCGAGCAGTCGGGCAACACCGCCCGCTGGGCCCTGCTCGGCGCCGGGTTCCCGGAGTCGGTCCCCGGCGTCACGGTCGACCGGCAGTGCGGCAGCTCGCAGCAGGCGCTCCACTTCGCCGCACAGGGCGTGATCGCCGGGGCGTACGACGTGGCCATCGCCTCCGGCGTGGAGTCGATGAGCCGCGTCCCGATGGGGTCGCAGTTCCTGGGCAAGGACTTCTACGGCAGCAAGGTGAACGCCCGCTACGACGGCGGCCTCGTCCTCCAAGGCATCTCGGCCGAGCTGATCGCCAACAAGTGGGACCTCTCCCGCACCGAGCTCGACGAGTTCGCGGCGGAGTCGCACCAGCGGGCCGCGACGGCATGGAAGAACGGGCACTTCGACTCGCAGGTCACCTACGTGAACGACCTGCGCGTCGACGAGACCATCCGGCCGTCCTCCACGGCCGAGTCGCTCGCAGGCCTTCGCCTGGCCTTCAAGGACGAGAGCTCCGTGGCCAGGTTCCCCGACATCGACTGGCGCGTCACGGCCGGTAACAGCTCCCCCATCAACGACGGCTCGGCCGCACTTCTGGTCGCATCCGAAGAGGCCGCCGCACGCCTTGGCCTGACCCCGAGAGCGCGGGTCCACTCCTTCGCGGTCGCCGGCGACGACCCGATCTTCATGCTCACCGGCATCATCCCCGCGACCCAGAAGGTGCTCGCCCGCGCCGGGCTCTCCATCGACGACATCGACACCTTCGAGGTCAACGAGGCCTTCGCCTCCGTCGTACTCGCCTGGCAGAAGGAGACCGGTGCCGACCTCGCCAAGGTCAACATCAACGGTGGCGCCATCGCCATCGGGCACCCGCTGGGCGGCTCCGGCGCCCGGCTGATGACCACGCTGCTGAACAACCTCGAGCAGACCGGCGGCCGCTACGGCCTGCAGGTCATGTGCGAGGCCGGCGGCCTGGCGAACGCCACGATCATCGAGCGGATCTGAGCCGCCATGACCCAGGACACGACCTCCGAGCAGTCCCGAGCGGTGCGCGAACGCACCTACTCGTGGGCCGACCCGCAGCTCTTCGCCACCGCCGCCCGGGAGCTCGACGGGCTCGACTTCTTCAAGCAGCTGGGAGACAGCGAGCTCCCGCCACCACCGATCAACGCGACCCTCGGCATGGCTCTGGTCGAGGTCAGCGACGGCCGGGCCGTCTTCGAGCTCACCCCCGAGGAGTGGCACTACAACCCGATCGGCACCGTGCACGGCGGCATCCTGGCGACCCTCGCGGACTCGGCCCTCGGGTGTGCGGTCCACACCAAGCTGAAGGCCGGCACCGGTTACACGTCCCTCGACCTGACCATCAAGTTCACCCGCGCGGCCACACTGGACAGCGGCACGCTCACCTGCGTGGGACGCGTCGTGACCATCGGACGCCGCGCCGCGACCGCCGAAGCCGAGATCACCGACAGGACGGGCCGCGTCATCGGTCACGCGGTCGCGACCTGCCTCATCATGGCGGGAAGCTGACGGCCTCGGCGGTTGCGTCAGCTGTCGGCATGCTGATCGAGCGTGCGCCGCAGGTCCTCCTTGCCCTTGTCCCCGACGGGGATGTCGGCGTTGGCGGCCTGGCGGCGGAGCTCATCGCGGGTGATGTCCTGGGGCATGTCACCGAGGTGCTCCTGGCGGCTCTTCAGGAACGCCTTGCCCAGCTCGGCACGGCGGGCGTCATCGAGACGGTCGCGAATGCCGGGCAGGACGGTGCTCTCCTCCTCCTCGACGTGGTGGGAGACCGCCTCGACCACCTCCGCCAGCTTGTCGCCGTACTCCGCTGAAAAGGGGTCGCACTCGCTGAGCTCGGCGAGGAGGCGGTCCGCCAGCAGGTGCTCCTCCTGACTGTGCGCGACGTCCTCGGCCTCCCCCGCCTCGTCCCGGGCGACCGGGTAGACCTCAGCCTCCTCGGCACGGCTGTGTGCGGCCAGGAGCGTCACCAAGATCGGGGTCAGCCCGGCTCGTACCTCCGGATCTCGCTGAAGCTTCTCGAACAGGCTCTCCACCTCACGGTGGTCCTGCATGATCAGGTCGGTCACGTCTTCGGACACGGCAGCTCTCCTCTGCACTGAAAAGGGATCCGGCCGCTCACCGGTACCCCCGAACGCGCAGAATCAGCCTCAGTCAGGCGGCTCGTCGACGATGTGCACGGCCGCTTCCTCGGCGGAGGCGCCGGCACCGTCGATGCCCTCGTCGTGTCCGATGAGCTTCCCCTCGTCGTCCTCCCGCACGCCCTCGTCGGGGCTGGTGAGCCGACCGGAACGGGCCTCGCCCACCTCGCCGGTCACCGGACCGTCCAAGATGTCGGCGTCAGCCTCCGCCTCGGCCTCCTCCCAGACCTCCGGCTCCTCCTGAGCGCGCCGTTCGTCGATGGTCTCGCCCTCGATCTCCTCCCGCGGCGTCACACCCTTGGCGGTGACACCCCGCGGCCGCTCGGGCGGCGAATAGCCCTCGTCCAGGACATCGTCGACACCGCGGTCGTCGAGGGTGTCCTCCGGCTGAAGCTGCTCTTCACTCATGACTCGACCGGTAACCCCCGACGCGACCTCGCATGCTCCGCGAGTCGGTTGGTTCGTACGTAACCTGGTTCGGGGAGGCTGGCCGTGCTGGACCTGCAATGCGACGAATCGGGGCGACGTAGCTATGACTGCCGACCTTGCCTACGTGGTGATCGGCGCCAGCCTGCTGCTGGCCATCGTGCTTCCCGACCTCCTCAACCGGTGGGCGATCTCGGCTCCGATGGTGCTGGTCGGAGTCGGGATGCTGATCGGGCTCACGCCGCTCCCCGATGGTCTGCCGCTGGACCCGCAGGCCAACCGGGCCGCGATCGAGCACGCCACCGAGCTGGTCATCATCGTGGCGCTGATGGGCGTCGGCCTGGCGCTCGACCGGCCGCTCGAGCTCCGCGATCCGAGGACCTGGCGCCGGTGGTCGTCCACCTGGCGGCTGCTGGCGATCGGGATGCCGATCACCATCGCCGCCATCGCGGTTCTCGGGTGGGCCGCCGGGCTGGCACCAGCCGTGGCGATACTCCTGGGCGCGGCGCTGGCGCCCACCGACCCGGTGCTCGCCTCCGACGTCCAGGTGGCCGGCCCGCAGACCGGTGACCACGAGGTCGACGAGCGCGACGAGCTGCGGTTCACCCTCACCTCGGAGGCGGGCCTGAACGACGGCCTCGCCTTCCCGTTCGTGTACGTCGCGATCCTGCTCGCCACCCAAGGAGCCGTCTCGAACTGGGCCCTGGAATGGGTCGGCTTCTACCTGGTGGCCAAGATCGTGATCGGCGTCCTCGCCGGGCTGGTGGTGGGGAAGGTCCTCGCCTACGTCGCGTTCCGGTCCAGCAGCCGGTCCCTGCGCGTGGCCGAACGCGGCGAGTCGCTGCTCGCCCTCGCGGCCCTGATCGCGTCGTACGGCGTCGGCGAGGTTCTCGGTGGCTACGGCTTCCTCTCCGTCTTCGTCTGCGCCATGGCCTTCCGTTCGGCCGAGCGCTCGCACGACTATCACGCGGCCATGCACGAGGTGGCCGAGCGGCTCGAGCGCCTGCTGACCCTCTTCGTACTCCTCGTTCTCGGGATCGCGCTCACGCGAGGCCTGCTCGAGGCTCTCGACTGGCGCGGGATCGCCATCGGGCTGTCGCTGATCCTGGTCGTCCGTCCGGCCGCGGGGATCCTGGCCCTGGCACCGTGGCCGGGCCGAGGAGAGCGTACGTCGCCTCTCACCCGGCACCAGCGGTGGGCCACGGCGTTCTTCGGTGTCCGCGGGGTCGGGTCCGTCTACTACCTCGCCTACGCCGCCGGGCAGGACGAGGCGCTGGCTCAGGACTGGCTGTGGTCGACGGTCGCTTTCACCGTCGTCGCCTCGGTGCTGATCCACGGAGTCCTCGCCACCCCGGTGATGGCGCGCGTCGATCCCGCCCGGGGATGACCACGAGGGGCGTACGTCAGGCGGGACCGCCTTCGCCGCTGTCGGCGGCGAGGAGGTCGACGTCGACCTCCTCCTGACGCGAGATCCGGTCGGTGACGAGCTCCTGCTGCTCCTCGGTGAGGGTCACCCCGGCCTCGTGCAGCGCCTTGGCCAGCTCTTCCCGGATGGTTCCCTCGGGTGCGGTCTCCTGCCATGCGTTGACCCGTTCGACCACACCTTGGAGTGCCTGTACGCGTGCTTCGTCCTGGTTCATCTCAGTCATCTGCACGCGGTACCCGCCCTGGGCGAGGACATGCCGCAGACGGGTCAGGCCTGCGAGCGGGCTCGCCTCGGGATCATCCCTACCGGAGGAGGACACGACCCGCCGCGGCGGCCACCGTGGTTCCTGTGGTCGACGCATGGCTGTCCCGCAGTCGTTCTGACAAAGGTGAGGGGTACCGATGAGCAGCACCGAGGTGGCAAGCCGAGCAGGTGGTGTCCTCCTCGTCACCTGCCTGTCGACCCTGGTGGTCAACGCCAACACGTCGGCGGTGAGCATCCTGCTCCCCGCCATCAGCGCCGATACCGACATGGATGTCACCACGCTGCAGTGGGCCGTCACGGGCTACTCGCTGGTGGGTGCCGCGACCATCGTGACCTCCGGCTCGTTGGGCGACGTGTTCGGCAGGAAGCGCATCTTCCAGCTCGGTCTGCTGCTGTTCATCGCTTCGTGCGTGCTGATCGCCCTCTCCGACTCTGGTGCAGCCGTCATTGCCGGGCGGTGCATCCAGGGTGCATCCGGCGCGACGATCCTGGCCTGTGGCCTCAGCCTGCTCACGGTCGGCACACCTGAAGAGGGCAAGCTGCGGGCGGTCTCGCTCTGGGGCGCGGCGGCAGGCGTGGGTGCTGCGGCCGGGCCGCTGCTCGGTGGTGTCCTGGTCGACCTGACGAGCTGGCAAGGTCTGTTCTGGCTCGACGCCGGCGTCGCGGCGGTGTGCATGGCGATGACCGCACGCATGGTGACCGAGTCCCGCGACGAGGACCGGCCACGCTCGATCGACGTCGGTGGCAGCGTGCTGGTCGCCGCGACCCTCACCCCGATCATCCTGGCGCTGAGCGAAGGCAGCGACTGGGGGTGGACGTCGTTGGCCACGCTCGGGTGCCTGGCCGTGTCCGTGGTGTCGGGATTCGCCTTCGTCGCGGTGGAGAAGCGGGTCGCCGTCCCCATGCTCGACCTGGCTCTGCTTCGCAACAGGGTGCTGGTCGCGTCCACGATCGCCATCCTCATCGGCGCCGGCACCATCAACGCGCTGATGTACCTGGTGAGCCTCTACTTCCAGGACCCGAGCACGCTCGGGCTCAGCTCGCTGCAGGCCGGCCTGGCGACACTTCCTGCCACCGCCGGCCTCGTCGCGGTTGCTCCCTTGGTGCCACGGGTCGCGGCGCGGTTCGGCGGTCGCCCGGTGGTCGGAGCCGGGTTCGCGATCACGGCGGTCGGCTTCGGGTGGATCGGATTCGTCGAGGGCTCCTGGGGGTACGGCGCGTTCGTGCTCCCGCTCATCGCGGCGGCGGTCGGGATGGGCCTGTCCAACGGGCCCGCGACGTCAGCGTCGACCGCGTGCGTCTCGGCGGCCCAGGTCGGTGCGGCCTCGGGTGTCTCCAACATGGCCCGCTACGTCGGCGCGGCCGTGGCCACGGCGCTGGCTGCGACGATCTACGGCAACGTCATCGCCAGCCGGACGGCTGAGGGCCAGTCCAGCGTCGATGCCCTGTCATCCGGCCTCGCCGCCGCGTCCTGGGTGATGGCGGTGTTGAGTCTCGCCGGCGTTGTGATGGCCGTGGTCATGGGGCGTCACCGGGTCGCCCAGGGCACCATCGCCGACTCGGGCGCTGCGGCCGCTGCACACATGCACACCCTGCCGACCTCGGCCACACCCACATCAGCGGGTTCGTCACGATGACGCTGCCGGCCGAACGACCTCCAGACGCACCACGACGCCCTTCGAGGTCGGGGTGTTGCTGCCCTCGGCAACGCTGTCGAGCGGCACGAGCACGTTGGTCTCCGGATAGTACGCAGCCGCCGAACCCCGGCTCGCCGGATAGCCGACCAGGGTGAACCCTGGGGCGCGCCGCTCGACGCCGTCCTCCCAGACCCCGACGATGTCGACACGGTCGCCGTCGGCCAGACCCAGCTCGGCGATGTCGGCCGGGTTGACCATCACGATGCGGCGGGCGTTGTGGATGCCGCGATAACGGTCGTCCATGGCGTACGGGATGGTGTTCCACTGATCGTGCGAGCGCAGCGTCTGCAGGATCAGATGACCCGGTGGGGCCTCCAACCACGTCAGGTCGTTGCGCGTGAAGACGGCCTTGCCGCTCGGCGTGCGATAGACACCGGAGTTGACCGGGTTCGGCAGAACGAAACCGGTCGGATTCTTGATCCGCTGGTTGAAGTCCTCGAACCCCGGCACCACTCGTGCGATCCGATCGCGGATCCGGCCGTAGTCCGCCTCGAAGTCCGCCCAGCGGATGCCGTACCGGCCACCGATCGTGGCCTGGGCCAGGCGCGAGATGATCGCGACCTCGCTGAGGAGATGCTCCGAGGCGGGCTGGAGCTTGCCGCGGGTGGCGTGCACGGAGCTCATCGAGTCCTCGACGGTGACGAACTGCTCACCGCTGGACTGGACGTCGATGTCGCTGCGGCCCAGCGTGGGCAGGATCAGCGCGGTCTCCCCGACCACCGTGTGCGAGCGGTTCAGCTTGGTGGAGACCTGGACCGTCAAGCGGCAGTTCCTCAACGCGGCCTCGGCGACGTCGCTGTCCGAGATCGCTCGGACGAAGTTCCCGGCGACGCCCACGAAGACCTTCGCCTTCCCGTCGCGCATCGCCCGGACACCGTCCACCGAGTCGTACCCGTGCTTGCGCGGTGGGTCGAACCTGAACTCGGCGCCCAGCGCGTCGAGGAAGGAGTCGGGCATCTTCTCCCAGATGCCCATCGTCCGGTCGCCCTGCACGTTGGAGTGACCGCGGACCGGGCAGACCCCGGCCCCGGGCTTGCCGATGTTGCCCCGCAGCATGAGGAAGTTGACCACCTCGCGGATCGTCGGCACGCCGTGCTTGTGCTGGGTCAGTCCCATCGCCCAGCAGACGATGACCGAGCGGCTGGCCAGCACCTGCTCGTGGACCTCCTCGATCTCCTCGCGGGTCAAGCCGGTGGCCTCGAGCGCAGCCTCCCAGGTGATCGTGCGGGCGTGCTCGGCGAAGGCGTAGAACCCGGTCGTGTACTCCGCGATGTACTCCCAGTCCAGCACTCCGCCACCCTCGGCCCGGTCCGTCTCGAGCAGACGACGGTTGAGCATCTGGAACAGCGCGAGGTCGCCACCCGGGCGGATCTGTAGGAACTGATCCGCGATCTGGGTGCCCCGGCCCACCACTCCGCGAGCCTTCTGCGGGTTCTTGAACCGCATCAGTCCCGCCTCGGGCAGCGTGTTGACCGCGATCACCCTGCCGCCCCGCTGCTTGGTCTCCTCCAGCGCGGACAGCATCCGCGGATGGTTCGTGCCCGGGTTCTGGCCGACCACGAACACCAGGTCCGCGTTGTAGATGTCGTCGAGCTGGACGCTGCCCTTGCCGATCCCCAGCGTCTCGTTGAGCGCCGAGCCGCTCGACTCGTGACACATGTTCGAGCAGTCGGGCAGGTTGTTGGTGCCGAACGCGCGGGCGAAGAGCTGGAGCAGGAACGCGGCCTCGTTGTTGAGCCGGCCCGAGACGTAGAACATCGCCTCGTCGGGATAGTCCAGGCCGTTGAGCTCCTGAGCGATGGTGTGGAACGCGTCCTCCCAGGTGATCGGCTCATAGTGCGTCGCACCTGGCCGCTTGATCATCGGCTCGGTCAGCCGGCCCTGCTGGTTGAGCCAGTAGTCGGACTTCCCGTCCAGCTCCGAGACCGGGTGACGCGCGAAGAACTCGCGCGTCACCCGGCGCGACGTCGCCTCGTCGGCGATGTGCTTGGCACCGTTCTCGCAGTACTCGTTCCGGTGCCGGTGACCCGGCTCGGGCCAGGCACACCCCGGGCAGTCCATCCCGTCGGCCTGGTTGAGGTTCAACAAGGTCAACGCTGTACGCCGCACCGATGTCTGCGTCAGCGAATACTCGATCGCCTTCCGCACCGCCGGCACACCGGCGGCCCAGGTCTTCGGCTCGGTGACGCTGAGTGCGTCCACCGGTTCTTCCACGGCGTACGAGCCGTTAGCGTCTTGCTTCACCTCAACCGTCCCTTCGCGACTCGAGCTAGCTGGCCGACAGCTCGGTGTCCTCGTCATCGGCCGATTCGTCGGCGGGCGCATCGGGATCACGGGAGACCTTGATGACGAAGTCGTCACCGTGCTCCGAGACCCCGTAGACGACGGCCTGCTCGACGGCCCTGGAGGCGTACTGGGCACGCACGACCAGCGGGTCCTCCCGAAGATCCTTCACCAGGGACACGCACAACGCGATCATGACCAGCACGAACGGGACCGCCGCGACGATCGTGATCGTCTGCAGCCCGCTCAGCGCGTCGGAGCCGCCGACCAGGAGCATCACCGCAGCAACGGCACCCGTGGCGACACCCCAGAAGATCACCGTCGGCCTGCCAGGCTCGATGGAGCCGCGCTCGGAGAGCGTGGCCATCACGATCGATGCCGCGTCCGCGCCCGAGACGAAGAAGAGCGCGACCAGGATCATGACCACCACGCTCGCCACGGTGGCCAGCGGGAACGACTCGAGGGTCGTGAACAGCTGGGTCTCCACACCACCCGCGCCGCCGATGTCCACGCCCTTCTGCTGCAGGTCGATGGCCGCGCCGCCGAAGACGGCGAACCAGACCAGGCTCACCAGCGACGGGACCAGGAGCACACCGGTCACGAACTGGCGAATGGTGCGGCCGCGCGAGATCCGGGCGATGAACATGCCGACGAACGGCGTCCACGAGAGCCACCAGGCCCAGTAGAAGACGGTCCAGCCCGAGAGCCAGGCGGCGGTCTCGGATCCCTCGGCCGAGGTACGCGCCGACATCATCGCGACCTCCTGGAAGTAGCTTCCGACGGTGGTCGGGATCAGGCTGAGGATGAACACGGTCGGACCGACCAGGAAGACGAACAGGGCGAGCCCGACGGCGAGCACCATGTTGATGTTCGAGAGCCACTGGATCCCCTTGGCGACACCCGAGACCGCCGAGAAGACGAACGCGACCGTGAGTACGGCGATGATGGCGACCAGGATGCCGTTGCCCGTCGTACCGAGCCCGCCGACGATCTCGAGGCCGCTGCGGATCTGAAGGGCGCCCAGGCCGAGCGACGCGGCCGACCCGAAGAGCGTCGCGAAGATCGCGAGCATGTCGATGACCTTCCCGCCTGCGCCGTGCGCGTGACGCCCGAGGAGCGGCTCGAAGACCGAGCTGATGAGCAGGCCCCGGCCCTTCCGGAAGACGCTGTACGCGATCGCGAGCCCGACCAGGGCGTAGATCGCCCACGGGTGGATCCCCCAGTGGAAGAGGGTCGTGGCCATGGCCGTCTGGATCTTCTCGGACTCACCATCGCCGACAGAGCCCGGCGGAGGTGTGATGTAGTGGCTGATCGGCTCGCTGACGCCGTAGAAGATCAGGCCGATCCCCATTCCGGCGCTGAACATCATCGTGATCCACGAGACCGTACGGAACTCCGGCTCCTCGCCGTCGCGGCCGAGCGGGATGTTCCCGAACTTGCCGAACGCGAGCCACAGCACGAAGCCGACGAAGGTCGATGCCGCGGTGACGAAGAGCCAGCCCAGGTTGGCCATCACCCAGGACAACGACTTCCCCGAGACCGACGCCAGCGACTCCGTGCTGACGAATCCCCAGACCAGGAAGGCGATCGCGATGACCGCGGTCACCCCGAAGACGACGCGATCAAGACCGCCGGCATCCTTGGCGAGTTCCTCAGGAGGACAGTCGAGGGCCGGATGGGTCGGGCTTCCGTTCTGGCCGACCGATTTGTGGCGCGGCGATACCGGGGAAAGGTCGCCGCTACGTGCAGATGATCTCATGACGCACTCCGATCAAGAGCTCTTGGGATGAGCAGCATCTGTCGGTGCCCTGAAGGCTCCGGGTGGCGGCACGACAGTGGGGCGCTACGCGGCCAGACGCTGATATACTAGTTACCTTATATGTGATGCATCACACAAGGCAAGGGTCGATCTCGACGACGAGCTCGACCTCCACCGGCGCATCCAGAGGGAGAGCCGAGACCCCGATGACGGAGCGTGCGTGTCGCCCCGAATCGCCGAAGACTCGGCCGAGAAGCTCCGAGGCGCCATTGGCAACCAGGGCCTGGTCCGCGAAGAGGGTGCCGGACGCGACGTACACGACGACCTTGACGATCCGTTTCACCTGTCCGAGATCACCGATCTCCGACTTGATCGCGGCGAGCGCGTTGAGCACGCACCATTGCGCACAGGTCTGACCGTCGGCGACACCGAGAGCGTCTCCGACCCGGCCGGTGGCGAGAAGCTCGCCCTCCCGGATGGGCAGCTGCCCCGAGGTGAAGACGAGCGTTCCCGCGCGCACCGCCGGAACAGGAGCCACGGCGGGCGCGGCCTCACGAACGGACAGGCCGAGCCCGGCCAGCACCACGTCCTGTGCCGACGCGGCCGCACTCGGCCCCCGAGGGCTCAGCAGCCGCAGCACCCGGCCCGAACGATCCGTCATAGGCTGACCCTATCACTGATATACTAGTTGTCGTTAGTGTGAGTTTTAGAGAGCTGGCGTACATGCACGACGTTGCTCCGGGGGTCGTGGACATCCACCCGGCCACGAAGATGACCACCGAGGAGCGCTTCGCCGAGATGGCGAGCGCCGAGCCCCGCTGCTTCTGGCTGGACGCAGGGCCCGGGCAGACCTCCCGCTCGATCATGGGGGCCTTGCGCGACGACGACATCTCCCTCACCTACGACGCCGGGCGAGGTGAGGTGCTTCGACACCGCGGCGGAGAGGTCAGCCTGGCCGGCACGGACATCTTCACCGTCCTCGGGGACGAGCTCGCCCGCACGCCCGCGGACGAGATCTGGGTCGGCTACTTCGGCTACGCCTGTCGTCCGGACCTCGCGGCCAGGACGCGTCGCGCGGGCCGGCCCGCGATGCCCGACGCGATCTGGATGCGCACCCGCAACACGTCGATCGTCGACCAGTCCCCCGCAGACCTGGCCCGCCCCACCGTACGGCTCCCACCTCCGCAGTCGGTGAGCACCGCCCCGACCGCCTACACGCGAGCCTTCGACGAGGTGCAGCGGGAGCTGCGGGCCGGCAACACGTACGAGGTGAATCTGACGCACCGGATCGAGGTCCAGGACGCCATCGACCCGGCCGTCGCGTACCTGCGTCTGCGCGAGCTCAACCCGGCTCCGTACGCCGGCTTCATCCAGCATCACGGGTTCCGGCTGCTCAGCTCATCACCCGAGCGCTACGCCACGATCGACCGCAACCGGTGGATCGAGACCCGGCCGATCAAGGGCACCACCCCTCGTGGCACGTGCGCCGACGAGGACGAGGAGCTGCGCCGGGACCTGGCGTCGAACCCCAGGTTCCGCGCCGAGAACCTGATGATCGTCGACCTCCTCCGCAACGACCTGGCGATGGTGTGCGAGCCCGGCACGGTGACGGTCCCGTCACTGATGGCCGTCGAGTCCTACGCCTCGGTGCACCAGCTCGTGACGACCGTGCGCGGCCGGCTGCGTGACGACGTCACCGGCATCGAGGCGCTGCGCTCTCTCTTTCCGGCCGGCTCGATGACGGGCGCCCCGAAGCTGCGGACCATGGAGATCATCCGCCGCGTGGAGACCACCCCGCGCGGCGTGTACTCCGGCGCCTTCGGATGGATCGCACCTGACGGCCGGGCAGATCTCGGGGTCGTGATCAGAAGCCTCACGACCCCTGGCAACGGCACCTGGGAGCTCGGCACCGGGGGCGGAATCACCGTCCATTCGACGGCTCAGGACGAGTACGCCGAAACGGGCTGGAAGGCCGAACGCCTCCTGCGGGTGTTCGGCACGCCGTTGCGACGTAACTGATGTATCAGACTAAGATGGTAAAAAGCGGCAGAGGATCTGATGCCGACGAGCCGGAGCGGACAAGTGGGGCAAGAACTCAATGACAGTTGACGAGATCCTGGCAGCGACGGCGAATCCCCCCGCCACCTCGCTCGCCGATCAGGCCTACCAGTACATCCGCGAGCGTCTGGTGATGCTCGACATCCGCCCGGGTGCGCCGATCAACGACGGCCAGATCGCAGAAGCGATCGGCATGGGGCGTACGCCTGTCCGGGAAGCGATCAAACGGCTCGAGGCCGATCACCTGGTCCACTCCTTTCCGCGCCGCGGCACCTTCGCCACGACCATCGACGCGACCGAGCTCAGTGCGATCGCCGAGATCCGGCGCCAGCTCGCCCCGTACGCCGCCCGCGCCGCCGCGGAACGCGCGACGCCACAGCAACGTGAGCAGATGCGCGACCTCGCGGCCCAGATCGGCAAGGGCAAGCTGGGCGACGGTGATCGCACGGCCCTGATGCGCGTCGACAAGGCGGCGCACGGCCTGATCTACCAGTCGAGCGGCAATGCCCACCTCGAGGACATCCTGATCAGGTACGACAACCTCGCCATCAGGATCTGGTGGATGGTGATCGATCGCCTGCCCGACCTGGCCCACCACGTCCTCGAGCAGGCCCAGCTCCTCAACGCGGTCGCAGACGGCGATGCCGACCGGGCCGAGAAGCTCACCCTCGAGCACATCGGCAGCTTCGAGCGCGAGATCCGCCAGGTTCTCTGACGCCGCAGGTGGCTGTCGGGCCGGGGACGACCCGACAGCCAGCGCTGCGTACGCCGCCTCAGCAGTCCAGCTGGATGTCACCCAGCGGCTTCGAGCAGCAGATCAGCACCTTCTGGTTGGCGATCTCCTTGGGCCGGATGCCGCCGTTGTGCTGCATGTCGACCTCCCCGGAGAGCATCGACACCTTGCAGGTCCCGCACATGCCCTGACCGCAGGCCGCCATCGGCCGCATGCCGGCCGCGACCGCCGCCTCCAGGATGGTCTCGTCCGGGCCACAGGTGATCATCCGGCCGCTGCGCGCGAACTCGACCGAGAACCCGGCTCCGGCTTCCTCCTCGGCATCCTGCTCGACGGGCGGTGCGGCCGTCGGAGCAGGGACCGCGGGAGCGCCGAAGTCGAAGCTCTCCTCGTGGTACTTCTCCATGTCGTAGTCGAGCTCTTCGAGCAGCGACTTCGCCGCCGCCATGTAGCCCGCCGGACCGCAGATGAACGTCTCACGCTCGTTGAGGTCAGGGGCCAGGATCTCGAGGACAGGCTTGGAGATGCGACCCTGCAGCCCCATCCAGCGCTCGGTGGGGGCATCGCCCTCGCAGATCTCCACCACTCGCAGGTTGGGCATCAGGCGTGCCATCGCCTCGAGCTCGCCGCGGTAGATGATGTCCGCCGGCGTACGCGCGCTGTGCACGAAGAGGATGTCCGCCTCGGAGCCGAGGTCGTACAGCGTCCGCGTCATCGACAGCACCGGGGTGATGCCGCTGCCGGCCGAGAGGAAGAGGTACTTCGGCGCGTCCTCCTCCGGCAGGACGAACGCTCCTGCCGGAGCGTGCATCGAGATCCATGCCCCGGGCTCGAGGTTGTCGTGGAGCCAGTTCGAGACCACACCGTCGGCGACCCGCTTGACCGTGATGGCCAGCCGGTCCGGCCGGGTCGGCGGCGAGGCGATCGTGTAGCAACGAGTCATCAGCTCGCCGTCGATCTCGACCCGGATGGTGATGAACTGGCCCGCCTCGAAGTCGAAGGGACGTCGCTCGGGGGTCGTGAAGACGAAGGTCTTCACGTCATGGGTGACCGCCAGAACCTGGCTGCACACCAGGTCCATCACGTCGCTCTCGGCCCAGCAGGGCTCCAGCATCCGCTTGCTGCGTACGGGCGCCGGGCGGCCGTTCTGCAGCCCGAACGAGTTGGGCTCCGACACCTTGGGGATGTCGGTCTCCATGATGCTCATCTCTGCTCCCGGTCTCCGGCTAGGCGTTGGCTTGGACGCGTTGGACGTACCAGGTGACGAAGGCATCGACCTCTCCTTCGACCACGGAGTACGGACCGGGTACGTAGCCCGGGTCCGCCACGCCTCGCTGCGTGCCCTCGACGAGGACGCGGTCCTGGTCGTTGGTGGCGCGCCACACGGAGGTGAGCGACTCGACCGAGTAGTCGACTCCTTCGACGGCCTCCGGGTTCACCAGCCACGTCGTCCGGACCAGCGTCCGGTCGACCGCGAGCGGGATCACCGAGAAGACGACAGCGTGGTCACCGAGGAAGTGGAACCACGAGTTGGGCTGCATGTGCAGCGACAGGTCCCCGAACCTCGGGTCCTCGATGGACCCCATCAGCTTCGCGCACAGCTGCTGGCCATCGGGGCCGAACGAGGCGCCCGCGCCGTCGAGCGGCAGGTGGGAGATCTGGAACGCCGTCGTACGGCCCTCGAGCTCGCAGCGCTCGCCGATGGGGAAGCCGATGGCCTCGCAGGCCTTCTCCAGCTCCGCCTGCGCCACCTGATAGCGCTCGAAGGTCGACTGCATGCGCGGCGGCACGTCCTCCGCCTCGTAGCGGCTGATCGGGAAGTACGCCGTCACCAGCTCGGGGTGGGAGGCGTCGCAGTGGTGACACTCGCGGTTGTTCTCCATCACCAGCTTCCAGTTGCCCTCCTCGACGATGTCCGTCTGGTGGGCGACCTTCGCCGTGGCGAGCGAGTAGGGCTTCAGGTAGGGCTCGATGAACTCGGCGACCTCGTCGAAGTCGGCCGGCGGCTCGTCGGCGAGGCAGAGGAAGACCAGTCCGCCGACCGCGCGGACGTTGACCGGCTTGAGCCCGAACTTGTCGTACTCGAACGTGCCCGGCTGCGACTCGGCGAAGATGAGGCTGCCGTCGACCCGGTAGGTCCACTGGTGGTAGGGGCACACGATGTTGCCGATCGAGCCGCAGGCGGACTCGAGCAGTCGCGAGCCGCGGTGGCGGCACACGTTGCGGAAGGCGCGGACGTTCTCGTCGTCGTCGCGGACGACGATCACGGAGTGAGCGCCCAGATCCACCGTGACGTAGTCACCGGGGTCCGGAATCTCGGCCTCGGCGACAGCGAAGATCCAGTGCTGGCCGAAGATGACGTCGAGGTCCTGCTCGTAGATCTCCGAGCTCGTGTAGAAGGGCGCCTCCAGGCTGTAGCCGGATGCTCGCCTGTCCGCCAGGGACGCCAGATCCTCAGGCGTCGATTCGATGCTCATTCGCGTCACGTTGATGTCTCCCACGCTCAAACCGGGCAGATTCCGGGTTCAGATACGGCGGTCCGCCAGACGGCGGTTGTTTCACTCTGCACAACTACTGCGTAGCGTGAAACGATTCTGCCGCGCCGAAGAAGACGCTGTCAACGGGTCGATCTGGATTCGCCGGCAGGATTTACACGGGCTTTACGACGTACGCGAAGTGGCCCGCATGCACGAGGCATGCGGGCCACTTCGAGGGTGCCGAACCGTCATCGGCACGCGCAGATCATTCCGCCTTGGGGAAGCCGTTCCGCTCGGAGATCGCAGCAGCGGCGGCCAGCACGTGCTCGGCCAGCTCGGGCACCTTCTCGGACGTGATGCGGAACGACGGGCCGGAGGCCACCACCGCGGCGATCACCCCGCCGCCCAGGGAACGGATCGGCGCGGCGACCCCGGTGAGACCGATCTCGTGCTCGTCGGCGGAGTAGGCGTAGCCCAGCTTCCTGACCTCGGCGAGCTGCTCCTCCAGCAGCGCGGGATCGACCACGGTCTCCTCCGTGTAGCGCTCGAGCCCGCCCTCGAGGATCCGTCGGCGCTCCTCCGGCGACATGGTCGCCAGGAAGACCTTGCCGGACGCAGTGGTGTGCAAGGGGCTCCGCTGCCCGACCCAGTTGACCGATGTGATCTCAGCACTCCCGATCACCTGGTCGATCGTGATCGCCTCCTCGCCGTCGTTGATGACGATGTTGACGGTCTCACCGACCGCATCGGCCAATGCCATGCAGATCGGGCGACTCGTGACCGAGATGTCGTGCTTGCGGGTCGCGCCGGCGGCCAGCTGGATGACGCCATAGCCGAGCTGATAGTGACCCCGAGTCGCGTTCTGCTCCACCAGCCCGCGCGCCTCGAGGGTGGCCAGCAGACGGAAGACCGTCGACTTGTGCACCCCCAGTTCTTCGGAGATCGGCGTGACTCCGACAGCCCCCCGACGGGCGAGCACCTGGAGGATGGAGATGGCTCGGTCCACTGAGTGAACGGTCGTGCTCCGTGTTTCGCTCGTGTTGCTCATGCTGAAACAGTATGCCTCCCTGTCAGATTCTCCCCTTCGCCCCTACCGCCGGGTAGCTGCGGCGCGAGCCATCAGACGCCTCCGTACGAGCCCAGAAATCGATCGAAACAGGGTCTTGATGCCGACGCCGTCGACGGTTTAGTTTGTTTCATATAGCGCTCTTGTTTCGCTATGAGAAACATCCCCGCAACTCAGCAAGCTGGACGTCCCCACCCGGGGGCAGGAAGAAGAGACGCCATGGCAGACAACAGAGTCGTCGTCTACAAGGGGCCGGGCGAGGTGGCCGTCGAGTCCATCGAGTACCCGAAGCTGGAGCTCCCCCAGGACGTCGTGAGCGGCCTGGGCATCAAGCGCGCCGCGCCGCACGCGGTGATCCTCAAGCTCGTGACCAGCAACATCTGCGGCAGCGACCAGCACATGGTGCGCGGCCGGACGACCGCGGCGATCGGTCAGACGCTCGGCCACGAGATCACCGGCGAGATCGTCGAGATCGGCGACGACGTCCTCTTCCACGAGGTGGGCGACATCTGCTCGGTCCCGTTCAACATCGCGTGCGGTCGTTGTCGCATGTGCAACGAGGGCAAGACCGGCATCTGCCTCAACGTGAACCCGGCGCGGGCCGGCGCGGCGTACGGCTATGTGGACATGGGTGGCTGGATCGGTGGCCAGGCGGAGTACGTCATGGTCCCGTTCGCCGACTTCAACCTGCTGAAGTTCCCCGACCGCGACCAGGCCCTGGAGAAGATCCTCGACCTGACGATGCTCTCCGACATCTTCCCGACCGGCTACCACGGTGCCTACACCGCCGGCGTCACCACCGGGTCGACGGTGTACGTGGCAGGCGCAGGCCCGGTCGGGCTCGCCGCGGCGTACTCGGCGCAGCTGCTCGGTGCGGCCACGGTCATCGTCGGCGACATGAACGCGGACCGGCTCAAGCAGGCCGCCAGCTTCGGCTGCGCGACTGCCGACCTGTCCTCCGGTGACGCCCTGGCGGACATCATCGCGGACATCGTCGGGGAGCCCGTCGTGGATGCGGCGATCGACGCGGTCGGGTTCGAGGCCCGCGGCCACGGCCAAGACGCCGCCGAGCAGCCCGCCACCGTCCTCAACGACATCATGGACGTGGCGCGCGCGGGTGCTTCTCTCGGCATCCCGGGCCTGTACGTCACCGGCGACCCGGGCGCCGTCGACGACGCCGCCAAGCAGGGCCAGATCGGCGTCCGGCTCGGTCTGGGCTGGGCCAAGTCGCACACGTTCGTGACCGGCCAGTGCCCGGTGAAGCAGTACAACCGCCAGCTGATGAACCTGATCCTCGCCGACAAGGCCCACATCGCCGACGCCGTGAACGCGAAGGCCATCAGCCTCGACGAGGCGCCGGAGAGCTACGCCGCGTTCGACCAGGGCGCGGCCACCAAGTACGTCATCGACCCGCACGGCATGGTGCGCTGACTCAACCGGACAGCTCGACGGTCCTGCCCCCGGCCATGTCGGCCGGGGGCAGGACCGGTTCACACACCCAACAGGCGACGCGCCTCACCCACGGTGACGACGGAGCCGGTGACCAGTACCCGAGCCGGCGCTTCCGCGTCCGGGGAGAGGGCCAAGGCCTCCCTGGTCGCTTCGAGAAGAGCATCGGCGAGGCTGTCGATCTCCAGAACCCGATCAGCGCCGAGGACTCCTCGGGCCGCGGCCGCGGTGTCGCGAGAGGACAGTGAACGCGGACTGCCGTTCCGGGTGCAGATCATCGTCGTCACGACGGGGTCCAGCTCCGCGAGCATGCCCTCGAGGTCCTTGTCGCCCATCGCGGCGACCACGGCAACGGTCGGCCTCGTGCCCAGATCGGTGAGGCCGGCCGCCAGTGCCCGGGCACCGTCGGGGTTGTGGGCTGCGTCGAGGATCACCGCGGGAGTGCCGGGCAGCACCTCGAGCCGCCCGGGCGAGCGGGCCGAGCCCAGCGCCCGTCGCAGTGCGTCCAGCGGGATCACGTCTCCCAGGAGTGCCTCGATGCTCGCGATCGCGAGTGTCGCGTTGTGCGCCTGGTGGCGTCCGTGAAGCGACAGCGGGATCTCGGGATAGTGACCGGCGAGGCCGTTGACCGAGATGATCTGTCCATCGCCGAACGCTCGTCTGCCGCTCAGGCGGAAGTGACGGCCCTCGACCATGAGCCTGGCGAGATGCGCGTCGGCCTGGGCCCGGAGGAGCTGCTCGACATCCGGGGTCTGACGAGCCGTGACGGCCAGCGCACCCGGCTTGATGATCCCGGCCTTCTCGGCCGCGATGTCGAGCCTGGTCGGACCCAGGTGATCGAGGTGGTCGAGGCCGATGGGGAGGATCGCGGCGACCGGGGCGTCGATGACGTTGGTCGCGTCCCACATGCCGCCCATGCCGACCTCCACCGCCGCGACGTCGACGCCGGCCCTCGAGAACGCCTGGTAGGCCATGGCGACCGTCATCTCGAAGAACGACAGCGGAGTGGGACCCTCCCGGTCCACGGCCTCGGCTGCGGGCAGGACATCGCGGTACGCCTGGACGAAGCCATCCTGCGGGATCGGCCGCCCGCCGATGCTGATCCGTTCCCGGATGTCGGCGAGATGAGGGCTGGTGAACCGGCCGACCGTCGAGCCCAGCTCGAGCAGGATCGCCTCCACCATCCGCGCGGTGCTCGTCTTGCCGTTGGTTCCGGTGATGTGGATCGACCGGTAGTCGCGCTGTGGCCGGCCGAGCGCGTCCGTCACCGCTCGGATGCGCTCCAGGGACGGGGCGATCCTGGTCTCGGGCCAGCGGGCGAGGAGCCGCCGCTCCACCTCGTCGACGCCGAGGTCGACGTCGAGGCCGGTCACTGGGGTTCTCCGCCCAGGCGCGCCAGCAGGTCGCGGCGCCAGGTCTCGGTCTCGGCGACCTGGTTGAACGTGAACAGGTGCAGACCGGCGATCGCGGCTTCCGGCCCGTCCAGCTCCGGGGCCGCACGGGTGAGGAACCGCTCCGGCGAGTAGCCACCGGGCGCGGCGATGCGCGCGAACATGCCCTTGTTCTTGGCGAGGAACCGCGTCGACTCCCCCACCCCGATCTTGGTCGCCATGGTGAGGAGCTTGGTGCGCTCGACCGGGCCGGGCAGCCCGATGATGATCGGCGTCGTGACGCCTCGGGCGCGCACACGGCGTACCCAGCCGGTGAGGGCCTTGTCGTCGAAGGTGAGGTTGCTGACGATCTCGGTGGCGTGGTGGCGCTTGTCCCACATCGCCTGGACCAAGCGGTCGTGGATGATCGTCGGATGGTCCTCGGGATAGCCGGCGACACCGACGTGGCTGAACGGGTCACCGAGATCGACGAGCGCCTCGAGGAGCTCCAGCGCGCCGGGGAACGCCCCAGGTTGCTCGGCGTCGCCGGCGGGCACGAAGACCTGGTCGATGCCGGCCGCCTTCAGACGACCGACGATGTCGGCGAGCTCGCTCCGGCCCGAGACCATGCGCGCGGCGAGATGGGGTACGACCTCGTAGCCGTGTCCGGCGAGGCGGATGGAGAGGTCCACGGTTCGTTCGAGGCCCTTGGCCGGGGAGGCCGTCACCGTGACGGTTCGGCCGACGGGGAGAGACCTGGTGACGACTTCTTCGATCGTCGCGGTGGGCAGGACCTCGTAGCGGGCATCGAGCAGCAGTCTGCGTACGGTCACGGCGGCCGAGCGACGACTCATCGCCGCCCTGCCCGGACACCGACGACGTCGGCTGCGACTGCAGATCCACGCAGGCGTGCGGCCACCCTCGAGGCGGCAGCCGCACCGGACACCGAGTGCACGCGCACTCCCCAGGCACCTCCCGCGGCAGCGATGGCGGCCACGGCGTCCGACGCCTCGTCCCGGTCGGCCGGAACATCCGGGTCGCGCCGGCCGTACGTCGACACCTCGGCGAGGAACCGCTTGCGGGAGGCTCCGACGAGGAGAGGGAAGCCGAGGTCTCTCAGCGTGCTGAGCGACGAGAGCAGCTCCCAGGACTGGGCGCTGTTCTTCGCGAATCCCAGACCGGGGTCGAGGACGATGCGCTCGGGACGTACGCCGGCCTCGAGTGCGGAATCGACCCGGCCGCGGAGCTCGGCGCAGACGTCGCCGACGACCGAGTCGTAGAAGCAGAAGTCGTCCATCCGCATGGAGTGGGCGCGCCAGTGCATGAGTACGCAGGTGACCTCCGCCTCGGCCAGGAAGGGCAGCATCCTGGGATCGGCGAGCCCGCCGGACACGTCGTTGACGATGACGGCCCCGGCCTCGACGGCTCGCTCGGCGACCGAGGCGCGCATGGTGTCGACCGAGACCGGCAGCCCCTCCCGGGCCAGGGCCTCGATCACCGGGATCACGCGGGCGATCTCCTCGGTCGCGCTGACCCGCTGGGCACCGGGCCGGGTGGACTCGCCGCCGACATCGAGGAGATCGGCGCCGTCGCGCATGAGCTCGAGGCCTCTGCGTACGGCGGCGTCGACGTCGAGGAACCGGCCGCCGTCGGAGAACGAGTCGGGGGTGACATTGATGATGCCCATCACCTGGCAGCGCTGATCTACCTCGGCGAGCAGCTGCGTGGCACTCATGTCAGAGCCCCGGCGATCGCCTCCCTGGCAGCCAGCTGCTGTTCGGCGATCTCGACGATGTTGGTCAGCAGCATGGCCCGGGTCATCGGTCCGACGCCGCCGGTCGCACCGCTCATCTTGCCCGCGACGACGTCCACGTTCGGATCGACGTCGCCCAGGATGCCTTCGATGGTGCGAGTGATCCCGACGGACAGGACCGTGGCGCCAGGGCTGACCCAGTCGGGCTTGACCAGGTGAGCCACACCCGCCGCCGCGACGATGACGTCCGAGGCCCGGGCGTGGGCGGCGACGTCGCGGGTCTCGATGTTGCACAGCGTGACGGTGGCGTGCTCGGTGGGTCGGGTGAGCATGAGCCCGAGCGGCCGGCCGACGGTCAGCCCGCAGCCGATGACACAGAACCGCTGTCCGGTGATCGGCACGTCGTGCTGCCTCAGGAGCTCGATGATCCCGCGCGGCGTGCACGGCAGCGGAGCAGGAGTGCCGAGCACCAGCTTGCCGAGGTTCGTGGGGTGGAGCCCGTCGGCGTCCTTGTCCGGGTCGATGAGCTCCAGGACCCGATGGGTGTCGACGTGGGGCGGCAGGGGCAGCTGGACGATGAAGCCGGTACAGGTCGGATCCTCGTTGAGCTGCTGCACCGCTGCCTCGATCTCGGCCTGCGACGCGCTGGCGGGGAGCTCGATCCGGATGGAGGCGATGCCCACCTCGGCGCAGTCGCGGTGCTTGCCCGCGACGTAGGAGCGGGAGCCGGGGTCGTCACCGACGAGGATGGTGCCGAGGCCGGGGTCGATCCCGGCCTCGTGCAGTGCCTTCACCCGCACGGCGAGCGCGGTCTTCAGATCAGCAGCGACGCGCTTGCCGTCGATCTTTGCTGCGGTGGTCATGCACTTCTCCTTCTCGCGAGACCCGTGACGTCAGCATTCGATGACGTTGACGGCGAGGCCTCCGCGGGAGGTCTCCTTGTACTTGATCTTCATGTCGGCTCCGGTCTCGCGCATGGTCTTGATCGCGGCGTCGAGAGAGACCCGGTGGCTGCCGTCGCCGCGGGCGGCGATCCGGGCGGCGTTGATGGCCTTGTTGCTGGCGATGGCGTTGCGCTCGATGCAGGGAATCTGCACCAGGCCGCCGACGGGGTCGCAGGTGAGCCCGAGATTGTGCTCGATGCCGATCTCGGCCGCGTTCTCGACCTGCTCCGGGGTGCCGCCGAGCACTTCGCACAGGGCTCCGGCAGCCATGGCGCAGGCCGAGCCGACCTCGCCCTGACAGCCGACCTCGGCCCCGGAGATCGACGCGTTGATCTTGAACAGGATGCCGACCGCGGCGGCGGCGAGGAGGAACCGCACGATCCCGTCCTCGTCCGCGCTGGGCACGAACTTCTCGTAGTAGTGGAGTACGGCCGGGACGATGCCCGCCGCGCCGTTGGTCGGCGCAGTCACGATCCGTCCGCCCGAGGCGTTCTCCTCGTTGACGGCGAGGGCGAAGAGGTTGACCCAGTCCATCGCTCTGAGCGGGTCCGTCTCGTCCGTCGATGCCTGGAGGTGGGTGTAGAGACCGGGAGCACGCCGCGGAACCTTCAACCCGCCGGGCAGCGTGGGGTCGGTGCGGGTGCAGCCGTTGTGCACGCACTCCTGCATGACCGACCAGATGTGCAGCAGCTCGCCGCGCACCTCCTCCTCCGTACGCCACGCCAGCTCGTTGGCCATCATGATGTCGCTGATCCGCTTGCCCGACTCGGCGCAGACCGCGAGCAGCTCCGCCCCGGTGGTGAACGGGTACGGGATCGGGGTCGCGTCCTCGACGATCCGATCGGCGCCGGCCGCGTGCTCGTCCACGACGAAACCGCCGCCGACCGAGTAGTAGGTGCTCTCCAGGAGCACCTTCGTGTCGGCGTCGAACGCGCGGAAGATCATGCCGTTCGGGTGCGCGGGAAGGGTCTTGGTGCGGTGCATGACGACGTCGTCGGTGTCGAACTCGATGTCCCGGGCACCAGAGAGCCTCAGGCGCCGGGTGGCACGGACCTCGGCCACACGAGCGTCGGCGTTGCTGGTGTCGACGCTCTCGGGCCGGTTGCCCTCGAGCCCGAGGATCACGGCCTTGTCGGAGCCGTGGCCGTGACCGGTGGCACCGAGGGAGCCGAACAGCTCCACCTGTGCACGGGCGACGGTGTCGAGCAGTGATCCGGCCTTCAGGGCATCGATGAACTGCGCCGCCGCGCGCATCGGGCCGACCGTGTGGGACGACGACGGCCCGATGCCGACCGAGAACATGTCGAAGACGCTGAGTGCCATCAGCCGGATCCCAGGCGCTGTGTCGAGCTTGTCGAGATGAGCTTGAACTCGGCCATGGCATCGATCAGCCAGCGGCCCAGGTAGTCGGCGTACGAGGCACGCGGCAGGATCCGGTAGGAGTCCGTGTCGACCTTCCAGAGGATCACCGGAACACGTCCGATGGTGCTGGCAACCGCCGCGCCCGGGGTGAAAGCCCTCGGGTGGAGGTCGAGCGGACAGCCCTTCTCGAGGACCGCCTGCGCCGAAGGTCCCTCGAGCCGGAAGGTGGTGCGGTTGGCCGACAGGTCGACGACCGCGGCACCGCCTCCCGTGACGCCTGCGCGGAGGTAGGACACCAGGGTGGAACCGGCCACGCTCTGCGAGATGACCAGGAACTCGTCGGGCGAGAGCCACAGCACCACCACGTCGTGGCCGGTGGCGACCTCGCCGCACCGGGCGGGAAGCTCGGCGCCGAGGATCTTGGCCAGGCGCTCCCGGTCGGGCGAGCCGACCGGCACCCGCAGACCCACCATGGTGAGGAACTGCTCCTCACGCACGCGCACCCCGAGCGCTCCGGTGACGCCGGCGTCGACGAAGGCGCCGTGCAGGTGCTGGGCCGGGCTGACGCGCAGAGCCGAGATCTTCTTGTCGAGCGGCTCGATCGTGGTCTCAACCATCGCGGCGGGTTCCTTCCGGGTCGTAGAGGACGGTTTCAGCGACGACGACGTCGACCAGTCGGTCACCGACCGGCGCGACGAGGGTCTGGCCGATGCGGTTGCGGCCATCCTTGATGAGTGCCAGGGCGAACGATCGCCCGAGCGCGGCACTGTGGTAGCTCGAGGTCACGTGCCCGAGCATCGGCACCGGTCCGTCGGCCGGGGTGATCGGCGTACCTGATGCGACCAGCTGGGTGCCCTCGGGCAACCGGAACGACTTGTCGACGGGCAGCACCGAGACGAGGTGCTTGCGGTCCGTGCGTGCGGTGTCGGCCCGGTTGTAGGACCGCTTGCCGACGAAGTCCTTCGCCTTGGAGACGATCCACTCCATGCCCGCGTCCTGGGGAGTGACCGTGCCGTCGGTGTCCTGGCCGACGATCGGGTAGCCCTTCTCGGCGCGGAGCACGTGCATGGTCTCGGTGCCGTACGGGGTGATCGCCCACTCCTGGCCGGCGGCGTGGATCTCTTCCCACACGCGCTGTCCGAACCAGGTCTCGACATTGACCTCGAAGGCGAGCTCCCCGGAGAACGAGATCCGGCACACCCGCGCCGGGATGCCCGAGGCGAGCGTCGTCTCGCGGAACGTCATGAACGGGAAGGCCTCGTTGCTGACGTCGAGCTCCGGAGCGATCTTGGCGATCACCTCACGTGACCTCGGGCCGACGACGGCGACGGTGGCCCATTGCTCGGTCACCGAGGTGAAGCTGACGTCCAGGGTCGGCCACTCGGTCTGGTGCCACTCCTCGAGCCAGTCGAGGACCTTGGCGGCGCCGCCGGTGGTGGTCGTCATGAAGTAGCGACCCTCGTCGATGCGGAGCGTGACGCCGTCGTCGAAGATCATCCCGTCGGGCGTACACATGACGCCGTAGCGCGCGGATCCGGGGGCGAGCTTCTTGAAGGCGTTGGTGTAGATCCGGTTGAGGAACTCACCGGCGTCACTCCCCCACACCTCGATCTTGCCCAGGGTGGTCGCGTCCATCATGCCGACGGACTCGCGGACGGCGGCGCACTCGCGGAGAACGGCCTCGTCCAGGGACTCGCCGTTCCGCGGGTAGTACCACGGCCGCAGCCACTGCCCCACGATCTCCATCTCGGCGCCGTGCGCGACGTGCCAGGGATGGATCGACGTCAGCCGGGCCGGGTCGAACAAGTCACCCCGCTCGCGGCCGGCGAGGGCGACGAACGGGACCGGAGCGTACGGAGCACGGTACGTGGTGGTGCCGATCTCGCCGGGGCTGCGACCGTCGTTGAGCGCGGCGGCGATGACGCCGATGGCGTTGACCCCGGAGGTCTTGCCCTGGTCGTTGGCGGTGCTGATCGAGGTGTAGCGCTTGATGTGCTCGACACTGCGCATACCGGCCCCGGTCGCCCGCAGTACGTCGTGCACGGTCTGGTCGCGCTGGAAGTCCACGAAGTGGTCGACCAGGTCGTCGAGCGGAACGGAGGCCTCGGCGGCGAGCCACAGCGGGCGGGTCGTGCCGTCACCTGTCGCCGCAGGGAGCGGCCCGGTCGGGGCCTCGGCCTCGCCGATGAAACCGGCGGCGAGGAGCGCGGTCGCTGCCGCATGCCGCCCCTCGGAGAGACACGCATCGAGGGTGTAGCTGCCCCGGGCCGATCCCACCATCTGCTGACCGGTGACCTCGCCGTCGGGGACGAACCCGGCCAGATCCTCGTCCCAGCGGACCTTGCCCTGCCGCTGGCTGTGCAGGTGGACCACGGGGCTCCAGCCACCGGCGACGGCGACGACGTCGCAGGCGATCTCTCGCCGCTCGCCGACCGCGGCGCCGTCGGCGTCGATCGCCGACACCGTCGCGGCGGTGACCCGCCGGTCACCGTCGGTGTCGAGAACGGCGGAGCCGAGGATGACCTCGATGCCTGCCGCCGCGGCGCGACGGGCGGCCTCGGACTGCTCCGGGCGGGCGTCGACGACGGCCGCCACGGCGACCCCGGCCCTGGTCAGATCGGCGGCGACCTCGTAGGCGCTGTCGTTCGTGGTGGCGAGCAGCACGTTGGAGCCTGCGGCCACGCCGTACCGGTTCAGGTAGGTGCGGACCGCGGAGGCGAGCATCACGCCGGGGCGGTCGTTGTTGCCGAACACCAGGGGACGCTCGTGCGCGCCGGTCGCGATGACGACCTGCTGCGCCCGGATGTGCCAGAGGCGCTGGCGGGACACACCGGTGAGTGCCTCCTTGGCGGACGCGTCGAGGTGGTCCAGCCGGCTCTCGAGCGCGATCACGTAGTTGGCGTCGTAGCTGCCGAAGGCGTTGGTCCGGGTCAGCACCGTGACCTCGGGGGCAGCCGCGAGCTCCTCGGTGACGCCGCTGAGCCAGGCGTCGGTGTCCACGCCGTCGATGCTGAGGCCGCGTGTGGAGAGAAGGGAGCCGCCGAGCTCGGGCTGGTCGTCGACGAGGATCACCCGGGCTCCGGATGCGGCGGCGGTGCGGGCCGCGGTGAGGCCGGTCGGGCCGGCTCCGATGACGAGGACGTCGGTGTGGACGTACTTCTTGTCGTAGATCGCGGTGTCGTCGGCGGGGTCGAGGTCACCGAGGCCGCTGAGGTAGTCGGCCTCGATCCCGTCGACGAGCTCGACGGTCGTGGCGGGCAGCATCGACTCGGTCACCGAGTCGCCGGGACGCCTCAGCTTGACCAGCGCGTTGGACTCCTCGAGACCGGCGGCGAGGACGCCGCGGGGACGCTGTCGGTACAGCGAGGGGCCACACTCGAGCACGCCGTTGGCGATCAGTGCCGAGGCGAGGGTGTCGCCGGCGTGGCCGGCGTACTCCTGGCCGTCGACGCTGAAGGCGAGACGGGTGGATCGGTCGATTCGGCCGCCGTCTGCGAGGCGGTGCGACGTCGTGCTCACTGCGGGCCTCCATCCAGGGTGGGACGCGGTTCGCCGGCCTGGTAGACGGCGGCGATGCGGTAGGTGACGGTGTCGCGAAGAACGTTGAACCACTTGCGGCAGCCGGAGCTGTGGACCCAGCGCTCGGCGAAGATGCCCTTGGTGTTCTCGCGGTAGAACAGGTAGCGACCCCACTCCTCGTCACTGAGGGCGCTCGGGTCCTCCGGGTAGGGGACGTGGGCCTGACCGCCGTAGTGGAACTCGGTCTCGTCGCGGGACCCGCAGTTGGGGCAGCTGATGAGAATCATCGTCGGCTCCTTTCAGTGGGCCACGGCGGCTGCGCCGTGCTCGTCGATGAGGGCACCGGTGCTGAATCGCTCCAGCGCGAACGGTGCGTTGTACTCGTGGGGCTCGTCGTGGGCGATCGTGTGCGCCATCGTCCAGCCGGCGCCCGGCGTGCCCTTGAACCCGCCGGTCCCCCAGCCACAGTTCACGTAGAGCTGATCGATCGGCGTCTTGCTCACGACCGGGGAGGCATCCGGGGTGACATCGACGATGCCGCCCCAGGTCCTGAGCAGATGCGCGCGGGCGAAGATCGGGAACAGCTCCACGGCGGCCGCCATCTGCTCCTCGATCACGTGGAACCCGCCGCGCTGGCCGTAGCCGTTGTACGCATCGACGCCCGCGCCCATGACCAGCTCGCCCTTGTGGGCCTGGGAGACGTAGACGTGGACGTGGTTCGACATCACCACGGTCGGGTGGACGGGCTGGTGGAGCTCGGAGACGAGCGCCTGGAGCGGGTGCGACTGGATCGGCAGGTCGAAGCCGGCCATCTCGGCGAGGACGCTGGAGTGACCGGCCGCGCACAGCGCGACCTTGCCGGCCGCGATGGTGCCGCGGCTGGTCTGTACGCCGACCACCCGGTTGCCGTCCTTGAGGATCCCGGTCACCTCGCAGTCCTGGATCAGGTCGACGCCGAGCTCGTCGGCCTTGCGCGCGAACGCCCAGGCGACGTGGTCGTGCTTCGCGATGCCCGCACGGGGCTGGTAGGTCGCGCCGAGGACCGGGTAGCGGATGTTGTCGCTGACGTTGATGATCGGGCAGACCTCCTTCACCTGGTCGGCGTCGAGCCACTCGGCGTCGATCCCGTTGAGGCGGTTGGCCTCGCAGCGCCGCACCGAGTCGCGTACGTCCTGCAGGGTGTGGGCGAGGTTGAGCACGCCGCGCTGGCTGAACAGGAAGTCGTAGTCGAGCTCCTCGGGGAGCACCTCCCACTGCTTGAGGGAGTGCTCGTAGATCGCCGCGGACTCGTCCCACAGGTAGTTGGACCGGATGATCGTCGTGTTCCGGGCCATGTTGCCGCCGGCGAGCCAGCCCCGCTCGAGGACGGCGACGTTGGTGATGCCGTGGTTCTTCGCCAGGTAGTACGCCGTCGCCAGGCCGTGTCCGCCGCCGCCGATGATGACGACGTCGTAGGAGGACTTGGGCTCCGGGTTTCGCCAGAGGAAGTCGGGGTGCTCGGGCAGCAGGTCTGCCATCACTCGGCTCCGTTCGACTCGATGAGGTGGGGGTAGAGCGGGTGCTTCTCGGCGAGGTTCGTGACCCGGCTGCGCAGCGCGTCCGCCGTCTCGTCGGTGAAATCGTCCTTCAGCGCGGCCGCGATGATGTCGGCCACCTCGCTGAAGTCGGTGTCGCCGAAGCCGCGGGTGGCGAGCGCCGGCGTGCCGATACGCAGGCCGGAGGAGACCATCGGCGGACGCGGGTCGAAGGGCACCGCGTTGCGGTTGACGGTGATGCCGATGCGGTGGAGCCGGTCCTCGCCCTCCTGGCCGTTGAGCTCGGAGTCGCGCAGGTCGACCAGCACCAGGTGGACGTCCGTGCCACCGCTGACCACCGAGACTCCCGCGGCCGCGACGTCGTCGGCGAGCAGCCGCTCGGCGATGATGCGGGCACCGCGCAGCGTACGCTCCTGGCGCTCGCGGAACTCGGGCTCCGCGGCGACCTTGAAGGCGACGGCCTTGCCGGCGATGACGTGCTCGAGCGGCCCGCCCTGCTGGCCGGGGAAGACCGAGGAGTTGATCTTCTTGGCGACGGCGGGGTCGTTGGTGAGGATGACGCCACCGCGCGGCCCACCCAGGGTCTTGTGCGTGGTCGAGGTGACGACATCGGCGAACGGCACCGGGTTCGGGTGGAGGCCGGTCGCGACCAGGCCGGCGAAGTGCGCCATGTCGACCATGAGCCGGGCGCCGACTAGGTCCGCGATCCGGCGGAACTCCGCGAAGTCCAGCTGCCGGGGGTAGGCGGACCAGCCGGCGACGATCAGCTTGGGCCGGTGCTCGAGGGCCAGTCGCTCGACCTCGGCCATGTCGATCAGGAAGTCCTCGCGGCTGACCTCGTACGGCACGACCTGGTAGAGGCGCCCGGAGAAGTTGAGCTTCATGCCGTGGGTGAGGTGGCCGCCGTGGGCCAGCGAGAGGCCGAGGATGGTATCGCCGGGCTCGAGGAGGGCGAACATCGCGGCGGCGTTGGCCTGGGCTCCCGAGTGCGGCTGCACGTTGGCGTACTCCGCGGAGAAGAGCGCCTTGAGGCGGTCGATGGCGAGCTGCTCGATGACGTCGACGTGCTCGCAGCCGCCGTAGTAGCGACGGCCCGGGTAGCCCTCGGCGTACTTGTTGGTGAGGACCGAACCCTGAGCCTCCATGACGGCGGCGGGAGCGAAGTTCTCCGAGGCGATCATCTCCAGCGTCGTCTGCTGGCGGCTCAGCTCGGCGTCGATCTGCGCGCTGACCTCGGGGTCGAGGTCTGCGAGCGAGGCGGTCAAGACGTCAACCACGATGAACTCCCAAACTCTTGAAGTACGATTGATATATCAGTTCGGGATCAACAGTATGCTGGGTAGCGAACACCTGTCAACGGCCCAGATCAGAAAGCGGTGACTTGGTATGACCGACGTTCAGGCGCCCGCCCGGCCGGCGATCGGCGCAACGATCTCGCTGGCGCACGCGGCCTACGAGCGCATCCAGGACCGACTGATCATGCTCGACATCAGGCCGGGCGAGCCGATCAACGACGGCAGGCTCGCGGACTCGCTCGGGTTCGGCCGTACGCCGGTGCGCGAGGCCCTCAAACGCCTGGAGACCGACCATCTGGTCGTCTCCTACGCGCGCCGCGGCACGTTCGCGACGCCGGTCGACGTCACCGAGCTGGGCGCCATCTCCGACCTGCGCCAGCAGCTCGAGCCGTTCGCCGCCCACCGCGCGGCGACCGCCGCGACCGACCAGATGCGGGCCGAGCTGCGCGCCATGGCCGAGCGGGTTCGCGGTCTCGATCCGTCGGGCGACGGCCGGCCCACCCTGATGCGGCTCGACATGTCGGTGCACCGGATGATCTACCGAGCCACGGGCAACCGGCACCTCGAGGACGTCCTGGTCCGCTACGACAACCTGGCGACCCGGATCTGGTGCCTGGTCGTGGACAAGCTCCCGGACCTGGCGTCCCACATCTCCGAGCACGCCCCGCTCCTGGAGGCGATCGCCGACGGCGACGCCGAACGCGCCGAGCGGCTGACCCGCGAGCATATCGACGGCTTCTCCACCGAGATCCGTCGCGTTCTCTGACTGTGGTCTCTCAACACGAGATCGGGCGCCGGCCCACCCGGCCGGCGCCCGATCTCGACCCGTCGGGTCAGCCGCGCAGGCGGCTCATCTCGGGGTCGAAGAGCGGCTCCGGGGTGATCGTCGCCGCGATCCGCTGGCCGAAGTACTCGATCTCGACCTGGTCGCCCTCGCCGATCTCCGCCGGCAGGTAGGCGTAGGCGATCGGCTTGCCGATCGTGAAGCCGTACGCCGCGCTGGTGACGTAGCCGACCGCGGTCTCCCCCGACAGCACGGGCTCCTTGCCGAGCACCATGGACTTGCCGTCATCGATGGTGAGGCAGCGCAGCCGGCGGGCCGAGGTCTCCACCGAGCGACCCGCGAGCGCGGCCTTGCCGACGAAGTCCTCCTTCGCGGTCTTCACCGCGAAGCCGACGCCTGCCTCGTACGGGTCGTGCTCGGTGGTCATGTCGGCGCCCCAGGACCGGTAGCCCTTCTCCAGCCGGAGCGCGCCGAACGCGGCCCGGCCGGCGGCGATGACACCGTGCTCCTGCCCGGCGTTCCACAGCACGTCCCACAGCTTCTGGCCGTTCTCGGCGGAGGCGTAGATCTCCCAGCCGAGCTCGCCGACGTAGGACAGGCGCAGGGCGGTGACGGGGATCCCGCCGATGGAGGCCCGCTTGCCGCGGAAGTACTTCAGACCGTCGTTGGTGAAGTCGTCCGTGCTGACCTTGGCGATCAGGTCCCTGGCCAGCGGCCCCCACAGTCCGATGCAGCAGGTGCCGCCGGTGATGTCTCGGACGTGAGCGGACAGGGCGGGATCCTCGGCACGCAGCTTGCGCGCCTCTCGCCGGAGGTACGCCAGGTCGACCGTGCCGTTGGCGCCGACCTGGTAGAGCTCGTCCTCGAGTCGGGCGACGGTGATGTCGCTCTTGATCCCGCCCTGCTCGTCGAGGAACAGGGTGTAGGTCACCGCACCGGGCTTCTTGCTGACGTCACCGGTGGTGAGCCGCTGCAGCAGGGTCTCGGCGCCGGGTCCGGAGACCTCAAGGCGGCGCAGCGGCGTCATGTCGTACATGGCGACCGCGGTGCGCGTCTTCCACGCCTCGACGGCCGCGATCGGAGAGTAGTAGCGGGCCGACCAATCGTCGCGCGTCGGCGACTTCCACTCCTCCGGCAGCTCGTCCAGCAGGGCTGCGTTGGCCTCGTACCAGTGCGGCCGCTCCCAGGTCCCGGCCTCGAGGAAGAAGGCGCCGAGCTCGACCTGGCGGGCGTGGAACGGGCTGACCCGGATGTCGCGGGGCGAGTCCTTGGGCTGCAGCGGGTGGAGGATGTCGTAGATCTCGACGAAGTTCTGCTGCGAGGTCTCGCTGACGTACGCCGGAGCCAGCTGCGTCTCCTCGAACCGGTTGAGCTCGAGGTCGGCGAGGTCGTACTGCGACCGACCGGTGGTCAGCACCTCGGCCACCGCCCGGGCGACGCCGGCGGAGTGGGTCACCCAGACCGCCTCGGCCACCCAGAAGCCGTCGAGGTCGCGGGACTCACCGACGAGCGAGCCGCCGTCGGGCGTGAACGAGAAGATGCCGTTGAACGACGACTCCGCGATCTCCGTCTCCTGCAGGCACGGGAGCAGCTTGCGGCACTCGTCCCACGGGCCCTCGAAGTCCTCGGGCGTGAAGTCGAGCCGCGACGGCATGTTGTCGTGGTCGACGTGGTCCGGGGTCGGGCCGAGATCGGAGGCGACGTACGGCATCGGCTTGTGGGCGTACGAGCCGATCCCGTAGGCGTCGCCCCACTCCCGGAAGTAGAGGTCCTGGTCCTGGTGTCGCAGGATCGGCAGGGTCGCGCCGTCGGGCGCCTCGTGCTTGCCGGCCAGGACCGGCACCGACGTGGTCTTGATGAACTGGTGGGCGAGCGGGAGGAGCGGCACGTCGGTGCCCGCCATCTTCCCCACCTCGACACCCCAGAAGCCGGCGCAGGATACGACGATGTCGGCCTCGACCACACCGTTCGTGGTCTCGACGCCCGTGACATGGCCGCCCTCCTGGAGGACTCCGGTCACCGCGGTGTGCTCGAGGTAGGTGACGCCGGCCGCCTGCGTACGCTCGATGAGCAGGTCGACGGCGCGCGCCGCCCGGGCCAGACCGTCGCTGGGGATGTGCAGACCCGCGAGGACCTGCGACTCGTCGATGTGCGGGTAGAGGCTCTTGCACTCGGCGGGACCGATCACCCGAGCCTCGATCCCCCAGGACTTCGCGTAGCCGAGCTTGCGGTAGAGCTCGGCGACGCGGGCCTCGGTGGTCGCGACCTCGAGGCCACCGACCTGGTTGAAGCAGCTCACCCCGTCCTTCTCCAGGGACAGGAACTTCTCCACGGTGTACTTGGCGAACAGGGTCATCGTCTTCGACGGGTTGATCTGGAAGACGAGACCGGGCGCGTGGGAGGTCGAGCCGCCGGGCAGGCTGAGTGGGCCCTGTTCGATGACCGTGATGTCGGACCACCCGCGTGACACGAGTTCGTCCGCGAGGTTCGTGCCGACGATGCCGGCGCCGATGATGACTGTGCGGGGCGAGGACGTCATGAGCTTCTCCGTGAGGTTCGGGTTGGTGGTCAGCGGAACACGACGGTGCTGGAGCCGTGCATGAAGACGCGGTGCTCGCAGTGCCAGCGGACGGCGCGCGAGAGTGCGAGGCACTCGGCGTCCTGACCGACGGTGGCCAGGGCCTGCGGTGTGTAGGTGTGGTCGACCCGGTTGACCTCCTGCTCGATGATGGGTCCCTCATCGAGGTCAGCGGTGACGTAGTGAGCGGTGGCACCGACGAGCTTGACGCCCCGTTCGTGCGCCTGGTGATAGGGCTTGGCCCCCTTGAAGCCGGGCAGGAACGAGTGGTGGATGTTGATCGCGCGACCCTCGAGCTGGCGGCAGAGGCCGTCCGAGAGGATCTGCATGTAGCGGGCGAGCACGACCAGGTCGACGTCGTACTCCTCGACCAGGTCGAGCATGCGCTGCTCGGCCTGCGGCTTGGTCTCGGGCGTGACCGGGATGTGGATGAACTCCAGTCCGGCCGCCTCCGCCATGGGGCGAAGATCCTCGTGGTTGGACGCGACGACAGCGATCTCGGCCCCCAGTGTCCCCCCGCGCCACCGGAAGATGAGGTCGTTGAGACAGTGGCCGAACTTGGAGACCATGACCAGCAGTCGCGGCTTGCGCTCGTCGTGGAACGCGTACGACATGCCGAACCGGTCCGCGATCGGACCGAACGCGGCG
Organism: Nocardioides sp. YJ-D4; assembly: GCF_054031495.1. NCBI lineage: Bacteria > Bacillati > Actinomycetota > Actinomycetes > Propionibacteriales > Nocardioidaceae > Nocardioides > Nocardioides sp. YJ-D4. The sequence continues at coordinate 4,854,620 of NZ_CM132932.1, read as the reverse complement.
GTGAGCTCATCGACATCCGCCCCGTCGACGGACGCGAACGCGGTCCGGAGGAAGAACAGTTCCCCCACCCGGTCGTCGTGCTGCTGGTGCTCGAGGATGTCGAACCCGCGGTCGTACAGGAAGCTCGTGACCGCCTGCATGATCCCCGGGCGCTCCTGACAGGACAGCGTCAGCACGTTGGTCGTCGCAGTGGGCGCGGTCGCCACGGACGCAACGGCGGTCGTGCTTGGCGGGCTGATGGTCATGCTGGGCTCCTGGTTGCCGGTAATGATACACAACTCATATATCAGAATGATCGTAGAACGGCTCTCAGAGCGCCGTCAAGGGTCTGGCCAGCCAACCAGGAGTCTCCGGTCCCACCGCACCCGTGACGATCTCGGCTCCGAAGGTCACGGCGTCCGCAACATCGGTCGAACGGCCCCACCCAAAGTCACGACACATGGCTACTGCCCACCGCGGTCGAGACAGGCCATGCTTCGACGATCAAGGCACCGAACAGAACCGGTGAGGTCAGACGGGCCATATGCCATGTGGCGTAGCGAAGGGAAGCCTCGTGAGTGTTGAGAAAGTAGATCTGCCCGAAGGTGTTGCGAATGAACCCAGCCTGCGCCGCACGGTTGTCGCGGCGTCGGTCGGCAACTTCGTGGAGTGGTACGAATTTGCCGTCTACGGTGTGGTCGCCGCCTACATCTCTACAGCGATGTTCCCCACCGGCGACCCCACGGCCGCCATGCTGAACACATGGGCGGCCTACGGGATTTCGTTCCTGGTGCGGCCGGTCGGAGGCGTGTTCCTGGCGCGACTCGGTGACCGCTACGGCCGACGCCACATTCTCTACGTCACGATCACCCTGATGTCGATCGCGACATTCTGTATCGCGCTGATCCCTTCGTACGCGACCATTGGGATCGCCGCACCGATCCTTCTGATCTGTGCTCGCATCGCACAGGGCATCGCGGCAGGCGGCGAGTTGGCCGGCGCGGCGGCATTCCTCTACGAGCATGCGCCAGCGCATCGCCGGGCGAGGCTGGTCAGCTTCCTGGGCGTGAGCACGTTCTGTTCGATCGTTCTCGGCTCGACACTGGCGACTGTGCTCACCGTCGCGCTGCCGGCCGACGAGATGCAGTCTTGGGGGTGGCGCGTGGTCTTCGCCACAGCTCTCCCTCTCGGTTTCATCGGCCTCTACATCAGGCGCTCCCTCCAGGAGACTCCCGAGTTCCAGCAGATGCACACCCAGCGAAACGTCACGGTGGCCGGACCGAGATCGGAGAGCCTGTGGCTTGCCATCCGACAGAACGGGCGCGCCATCCTTCTGTACCTGGGATTCGGAACGTTCTACTCGATCGCGGTCTACGTCAGCGTCGCTGCCTACCTTGCGTACATGCTCGCGAACGGATTCTCGGAGAAGGCAGCGTTGACGATCAACACCATCGCCGGTCTCGTGATCATCGCCGGAATCCTGTTCACGGGCGGCCTGGCCGATCGAATCGGGAGGAAGCCGATCCTGATCGGTGGCGCAAGCGCCATGGCTGTGGGAGTCGTGCCGACCTTCCTGTTGGGATCTACCGGGACATTCGCCTTGGGACTGTTGGGGGCCCTGATCTTTGCAATCCCGCTATCGGTGTTCCTCACTCCGGCTGTCATCAATGTCGCCGAGCTCTTCCCTGCCAAGGTTCGAGTCACGGCCGGCACCGCGGCCTACAATCTGACCGTCATAATCGGTGGATTCATGCCCTTCGTCGCAGTGTGGATCACTGACGCCACCGGTTCCCGACTGGCTTTCCCGGTCTTTATCGCAGCGATGGCCACACTGGCGCTCACCGTCGTGGTGGTTTGGTACCGTGAGCCCGATTCTGATCACGAATCACCCACGTTGGGCAGGAACTGAAACGATGACACAGCTGATTCTGGAGAACGCCCGAATCTTCGATGGCGTGTCCGAGGAATGCCCCGATGGCATGACGGTGCTCATCGAAGATGGATCGATCCGCGAAGTCTCCGATCGTCCCATCAAGTCAGTCGACGCCCACAGGGTCGACGTCGCCGGTAAGACTCTTATGCCCGGCCTGATCGACATGCATGTTCACTCCTACTTCTCCGATCTCGATCCACGTGTTCTCAACGACCGCGATGCGCCCTACCGAACTGCCTACGCGATCAAGAAGCTCGGCCACGCGCTTGACAGTGGATTCACCACCGTGCGCGATATCGGTGGTGGCGACTACCCTTTGGCCGCCGCCATCGCGGACGGGCTGATCAGAGCGCCGCGCTTCTTCTACGCAGGCAAGATTCTGTCGATGACCGGCGGCCACGTCGACTACCGGACGCCCAACGAGAAGAACCACACGCATGGGTACTGTTCCTGCGCCTCGATGAACTGGGCTGGCGTCATCGCCGACGGTGTCGACGAGTGCATCAAAGCAGCGCGCGAAGAGCTGCGCCGCGGCGCGCACTGCATCAAGATCGTCGCGTCTGGCGGTGTCATGTCACCGAGCGATCCGATATGGATGAATCAGTTTCGAGAAGATGAGATTCGCGCGATCGTCCAAGAGTGTGTTGAACGGCGAACCTATGTTTCGGCGCATTGTCTGACGAGCGAATCGACGCGTAGGTCCGTCGAATTCGGCGTGCGCTGCATCGAACATGCTGCGTTGATCGATGCCGAGACCGCCAGTTTCGTCGCCGAGCGCGGGGGCTATGTCGTCCCGACGCTGTGCGTCCTTTTCTCTCTTGTCGAGAGTGGTCTCGAGATGGGCCTGCCCCCTGACCGCATCGACGATGTTCGCGCGATCTACGAAGAGTCGATGGGCGCTCTGGACCTGATGCGAAGCGCTGGTGTCAAAGTTGCCTTCGGTACGGACCTGCTTGCTGGTTTCTACACACAGCAGTGTCGCGAGTTCGAACTCCGTCAGGAGGTGTTCACGCCCATCGAGATATTGCGTCAGGCAACCTCCGTCGGGGCCGAGATTCTCATGCAGGAAGGCAAGCTCGGATGCATCCAACCCGATGCACATGCCGATCTCATCGTCGTCGATGGCGACCCATTGAAGGACATCAGCTTGCTCGCTGCCGATGGACGCAACTTGGACCTGATCGTGCGCGCTGGAGAAGTCGTCAAGAATCGGCTGAGCTAGGACGCTTTCAATCCATGAATTCCTTCCTTGGCATCAAAGGAAGGCTCGCTATAGAGGAGATTGCATGAGCAGCATGTTGCACGGTTGCCTTTCCGACACCGAGTACTTCGAAGTCACGGCAAAGTCCGGGCATAGCTACGGCGTGTGGGTCACCACACCTCCCGGATATGCAGAGTCGACGGATTCGTTGCCACTGATCTACGTGACGGATGCCAACTTCGCCGTTGGCCTGACGGCGCCGCTCATCGTCACCCAGTCGGACCCGTACCTGACGATCGCGCCGTACATCCAGGTGAGCATCGGTTATGCAGGCGAGGAGGCTCAGGAGTGGGCGCGACTTCGCAATCGCGATCTCGTTCCGCCAGGGGAACCGGTCAGCGACGACCTTGTGGCTACCTTGAAGAAGGCTCTCGACGCGGGCCAGATGACTCAGGAGCACGTGGACGCCTACCTCTTGGAGCTTGCCGACACGCATGCAGACGTCTTCCTCGACTTCCTGACCGACGAACTCCATCCTCAATTGCAGTCGCGGTTTCGCGTCAGCGAGTCAGGCCACGGCCTCTTCGGTTACTCGTACGGAGGACTGTTCTCGCTCTACGCGTGGCTTCGCGAACCGGGACTGTTCGCGAGCATCTGCGCGGGTAGTCCCGGAGTCGTCAGTCCTGACAGCAAGGTCTTCGAGATGATCGACGATCTCCCGGCACTCGGAGAGGCCCCAGACGCTCCGCTGCTGCACGTCACGCTCAACGAGGCAGAGATGTTCGGCGACATCCCGGTGTATCGCGGACTTGCACGCAACGTTCTGGACGCCATGGAGAAGTTGGAGGCCGAGGGAAGATCCCAGTACGTGTCCAGCGCAATGTTGCGCGAGACGCATGTCACCGGCGTACAGGCATCGTTCCTCAGCTATCTCAAGGCATGCCACACGCGGTGATCAGTTGGTGTGCGGGTTGACCCGGAACGCGATGGCGAGAGAACGCAGTTTGAGGCCGAGGTGGAGGGCGAGTCGGTCGTCGCCGTTTCGGAGGCTGCGGCCGGTGACCTGTTCGATCCGCCTGAGGCGTTGGTAGAGCGTCGCGCGGTGGATACACAGGGCTTCGGCGGCCTGCCTCGCACTTCCCCCGAGGTCGAAGAAGGTCGTGAGCGTGTCGATGAGGTCGCCATGGGCGTCGGCATTCTCGAGTGCCACCAGGTCTGGCGTTCGGGAGGCTTCAGCCAGGTCGTCGGGGGCGAGGGTGATCAGGAGTTCGTACGGTCCGAGCTCGCCCCATCGCGCGGGGTTGCCCACCCCGGGCACGAGGAGCGCTGTGCGTGCGGCCCTCACAGCCTTGCGGTACGAGTCGGCCACATGGTCGAGCCGATCTACGGTGGGCCCCAGACCGAAGACCGGCTTCGAGGTGCTCTGGGTGAGGCCCTTGAACCGGGTGGTGATCCGATCGACGACGGTGTCGACCACGTACCGAGTTGGGGGTCGCCGTTGAGCGAGAAGGAGCCAGGCCCGCGACCGATTGGTCGCGATCAGGACGACGTCGTCAGTGACCGCGCCGGCGCCTTCCTCGACAGCGGCCTCCAACTCGACTTCCCGCTCGGCGTGGGGGTCGTCGTCGGACCGGCATTGCACGGCCAGCACGGTGAAGTGCATGGGGCCGTCCGGGAACAGGCCCTCGGCGCGCATGTCTTCGATGGCTTGGGACCGAATCATCGTGTCGGGTGAGACCAGGTCCCGCAAGATGGCTTCGTGGCGGGCACGGGAGCGCTGCCGCACCAAGAGGCGTCGGTACAGCACGGCTCCGGCCCGCTCGGCGGCCTCGCCCGCGGCCGCCACGTCCTCGTCACTGAGTGCGCCGTTGCGGTCGAGCAGCCACAGGTAGCCCAAGAGCTGTCCGTGGCAACGCACGGGTGCGCACAGCCGAGGCGTCGCCTCAGGGATGGCGCCCAGCTCGAGCATGCCCGGCTTGGTCCACTGCGATATGCCGTGGGTGCGGATCAGCTCGACGACATCGGGCGGGACCGACCGATTGAGCACCGAGTCGATGCGCAGCTGGTCCTCGTCGCCGAAGTGCCGGCTCGCGGCCAGCAGACGGATGTCGGGGCCATCGATCGCTGCCGAGCGCTGGAGCCGCTCGGCGAGCTCGTCCACGATCGCCTGCAGCTCGTCCTCAGGCACGACGCGCTCCTTCCCACCGGCAGATCTCCTCGCCCACCGCGCCAAGGTCGGCACGCGTTCATATCCCGACATTCTCACCGAGGCGGGAGAAGGAGACAATATGCATTCGTCGCGCACGATGCCGTACGTCGCTACAAATGTCGACCGGATCGGCAATCGCCCGTCGCCCGCGTCGAGTGAACAATCGTCTCGCCGGACCACGGTCGACGTCTGTCGTCCGCGCACCGGCAGGTCGGCGACAGTTGAGCACTGCGTCACCGGTGACCTGGGACCGAGGATGGACGGCGCCAGCCCCGGATCACAGCCGGGGCATCACTGGAAGAAGGTTCAGCATGGGTGTCGGTGCGGATGTCGTAGTCGTCGGCGCAGGCGTGATCGGGTCGTCGATCGCGCTGGAGCTGGCGCGGGGTGGCCATAGCGTGACGGTGGTGGACAAGGCATCCGGCCCAGGTCAGGGATCGACCGCGGCGTCCAGCGCCGTGGTTCGGTTCAACTTCACCTCCGCCGCCGGGGTTGCCCTGGCGTGGGAGGCGCAGTTCGGCTGGAGAGACTGGTCGCATCACCTGGGTGTCGATGTCGGTGACCTCCCCCGTTTCGTCACCACGGGCCTGGTCATGCTCGACGTCGACGCTGCTCCACGGGAGATGTGGCTCCCGCTTTTCGACACCTATGGAGTGCCGTACGAGGAGTGGGACAGTGCGGACCTCGCGCGGCGTGTCTCGGGGCTGGACACAGGGCGATACTGGCCACCGAAGCGAGTCGACGACCAGGCTTTCTGGAACGACGCGGCAGGCGAGCTCGGAGGGGTCTTCACCCCCGACGCCGGCTATGTCTCCGACCCTGCACTGGCTGCGGCGAACCTGGCAGCCGCCGCCCAAGCCCATGGAGCCACCATGCGGTTTCGCAGCCAGGTCACAGCTGTCGAGAAACAGAGGGGAAGGGTCAGCGCGGTGATGTTGTCCGATGGTGTGCGCATCGGCTGCGACATCGTCGTGAACGCGGCCGGACCATGGTCGGGCGCCCTGAACCAGATCGCCGGAATAGGTTCGGACTTCACCGTCGGGGTCCGTCCGATGCGGCAGGAAGTGGCGCATGTCGCGGCCCCGGACGACTTCCGGCTCGACGGCGGCCCTAGCCCGATCATCGCCGATCTGGACCTCGGGACCTATTTCCGGGGAGAGGTCGGCAGCGGGCTTCTGGTCGGGGGAACCGAGCCCGAGTGCGACGACCTCGAATGGCTCGAGCCTGACGCCGTCGACGCGGTCTCTGTTCACCCCACGATGGCGGTGTTCGAGCCCCAGGTCCTCCGTGCCGCGCGCCGACTTCCCGAGCTGGCTGTCCCCAACCGCCCCAGTGGTGTGGTCGGTGTCTACGACGTCGCCGACGATTGGTCACCGATCTACGACCGCACCGACCTACCCGGCTTCTACGTCGCCATCGGCACCAGCGGCAACCAGTTCAAGAACGCTCCGGTGGTCGGCCAGCTCATGGCCACTCTGATCAGCGCGGTCGAGGCTGGTGCGGACCACGACACCAGCCCGGTCACCTTCGTCACCCCCCGCGCCGGTCTCGAGATCGATCTCGCCGCGTACTCCCGGCGGCGCCCTCGGAACAACACCACTGGGACCGTCATGGGGTAGCGCCCGCGCCGGGCTGCCGATCGAGCAGAACAATTTCACCGAGAACACCCCTCGTCGCTTCGGTCGAACAGCGACGCGATACGGAGGCTTCAGATGCTGGTCAGACACCTACAGGAGCGGATCCCAGCTGATCGCATTCAGCTCGATCCCGCAGTCACGGCGAGCTACGCCCACGATGAGGCCGAGTGGGCGCCCCACGGGACACCGCTCGTCCTCGTCCGGCCGCGCACGGCCGAGGAGGTCCAGGAGGTCGTGCGCGGGTGCATCGAGTACAACGTGCCCGTCGTGCCCCGCGGCGCGGGCACCGGCCTGTCCGGCGGAGCGAACGCCGTCGACGGGTGTGTGGTCCTGTCGACCGAGGCGATGACGGCGATCATGGAGATCGACCCGATAGAGCGGCTGGCCGTGGTGCAGCCGGGTGTCGTCAACGACCACCTGCGGAAGGCGTGCGCAGAACGCGGCCTCTGGTACCCACCCGACCCCGCCTCAGCGCCGTGGTCGACGATCGGCGGCAACGTGGCGACGAACGCGGGCGGCCTCTGTTGTGTGAAGTACGGCGTCACTGCGGACTACGTGCTCGGACTGCAGGTCGTCACCGGAACGGGCGAACTGGTCCGACTCGGGCGACGTACGGCCAAGGGCGTCGCAGGCTACGACCTCGCCAGACTGCTCGTCGGGTCCGAGGGGACGCTGGGTGTCATCACCGAGGTCACGCTCCGGCTGCGCCCTCAGCGGGCGCCGGAGCACACCGTCGCCGGCTACTTCTCGTCCATCGTGGACGCCGGACGTGCTGTCACGGCCGTGGGCGCGGCAGGCATCGTCCCGTCCGCCCTCGAACTCATCGACCGGCACTGCCTCGAGGCCGTCGACCAGTGGAAGAAGATGGACCTGGCTGTCGACGCCGACGTCATCCTGTTGGCGCGGTGCGACGTCCCTGGCACGGCAGGCGAGGAGGAGGCGGACGCGATCCGCGACTGCTTCGAGCGAGCAGGAGCCACCTGGGCGGCTCGTTCGACCGACCAGACCGAGGCGGACGCGCTGTTCGACGCGCGGCGCCTGGCGTATCCGGCCCTCGAGCGTCTGGGACCCGTGCTCACCGAAGACGTCTGCGTGCCCAAGGCGGCGGTTCCGGAGATGCTCGCCAGGATCGAGGCGATCGGAAAGAAGCACGAGACCCTCATCGCCAACATCGCCCACGCCGGAGACGGGAACCTGCACCCCCTCCTGATCACGCCGCGTGGCGACGACGAGGCCAGAGAACGTGCGCAGCGGGCCTTTCAGGAAATCATCGAGGAAGCAATCGCGCTGGGCGGCACCGTCACAGGAGAGCACGGTATCGGCCTGCTCAAGATGGACGGGCTCGCAAAGGAACTGCCCGCGGAGGTACTGGCCCTTCACCGCGCGGTGAAAGCCGCCCTCGATCCGCACGGCATCCTGAACCCCGGCAAGGTCATCGCCAGCCTCTGAACCGGGTAGAACAAAGAACTCCGCCTGTCCTGTCTGTGCAGGTCAGGCGGAGTTTCTGGCTCCCCCGGTTGGACTCGAACCAACAACCCTCCGGTTAACAGCCGAATGCTCTGCCAATTGAGCTACAGGGGAATTGCACCTTGCGGCGCGGGTGAAACCTTAGCAACCCGGCCGCGGCGATCGGAAATCGGCAGGCCGTCACTCGGCAACCAGGTTGCGGAGGCCGCGGCGGTGCTGTTCGAGGGCGGCCAGCTGGGCGAAAAGACGGTTGTACGCCTCGGGGTCGGCGGCCGCGTCGGAGCGCTGCAGACGGCTCTTCACCTCGGCGATGCGGCGCTGGTCGAGAAGCTCGAGCAGGCGTACGACGTACTGCAGGACGTACGCAGCATCCGGCTCCTTCGCGGACGGGATCGGCTCCACGGCGAGCTCGGCGAGGATGCGGCTGACGAGCGGGTCCGAGGCGGCGGCACCGAGCTTCTGGGCCCAGCCGGCGTCGCCGGTGCCGGCACCGGGCCCACCGAGACCGGCGATGATCTCCCACAGCGCCCGGTAGAGGGGGTGGGTGAAGGCCTCGGGGGTGATCTCGCCGGTGGTGCGCCCCAGCGCGACTGGGTGCTGCACGAAGAGCTTGAGGGTCTCGCGCTCGACCGTGAAGCGCGGCTCGCGCGGATGGGGCATGGGCGGACGCTGCGGCGCGACGGGAGCCTCAGGAGCGGCCGAGGGCTCGCGCCGCGACGGAGCAGCCGAGGGCGCGGGACGGCCGGCGGCGCGGCGTACCTCTCGGGCCGCATCGTCGGGATCGACGCCGAGGAAGCGAGCCAGGTCGCGGGTGAAGCCCATCTTCTTGGACTCGTCGCGCACGGAGGCGACCAGCGGGGCCGCCTCACGGAGGGCATCGACCCGCCCGTCGGCACGGTCCAGGTCGTACTTGGAGGCGACGTTGCGCAGCACGAACTCGTAGAGCGGGACGCGGTTGGCGAGCAGCTCGCGAACCGCCTCGTCGCCCTTCTTGATCCGCAGGTCGTTGGGGTCGAGGCCGTCGGGCTCGACGGCGACGTAGGTCTGCGAGGTGAAGTTGCCGTCGCCCTTGAACGCCTTCAGCGCCGCGGCCTGACCGGCGGCGTCGCCGTCGAAGGTGAACACGACCGCGCCACGCAGCTGCTGGTCGTCGGAGATGAACCGGCGCAGCACCTTCGCGTGGTCGTCGCCGAAGGCGGTGCCGCAGGTCGCCACGGCGGTGGTGATCCCGGCGAGGTGGCAGGCCATCACGTCGGTGTAGCCCTCCACGATCACGGCCTCGCGGGTGCGGGCCATCTCCTTGCGGGCCAGGTCGATCCCGTAGAGGACGTGCGACTTCTTGTAGATCGGCGTCTCGGAGGTGTTGAGGTACTTCGCCTCGATGCGGTCGTCGTCGAAGAGCCGACGGGCGCCGAAGCCGATGACGTCGCCACCCGACTCCCGGATCGGCCACATCAGCCGACCGCGGAACCGGTCATAGTGCGACCGCCCGTGCGCGACCAGGCCGGCGGTGACGACTTCCTCGTCCGAGAACCCGCGCGCACGCAGGTGGCGGTAGAGGTCCTCTCCCCCGCGCGGCGAGAAGCCGACGCCGAAGTGCAGCGCCGCGTCGCGGTCGAAGCCCTTCTCGGCGAGGAACTGCCGCGCGACCACGGCGTCCGGGGTGAGCAGCTGCTCGGCGTAGAACTCGGCGGCGACCTTGTGGGCCTCGACCAGCTTGCCGCGACCGGGGCCGCGCCGTACCGGCGCCTCGTCGCCCTCCTCGCGCTGGACCTGCACGCCGACCTTGTCGCCGAGCCGCTCGACCGCCTCGAAGAAGCTGAGTCCCTCGAGCTTCATCACGAAGTCGATGACGTCGCCGCCCTCTTGGCAGCCGAAGCACTTGAAGAAGCCCCGTGACGGGTTCACGTTGAACGACGGCGACTTCTCGTCGTGGAACGGGCACAGGCCCTTGTAGGTCCCCGGGCCCGCGCGGCGCAGCGTGACGTACTGGGAGACGATGTCGTCCAGGCGTGCCTTCTCGCGCACCTCTTGGATGCTCGTCTCCTTGATGCGGCCCGCCACAACGTCTGATCCTACGGGGCAGCGGATCCGCCTGAGATGCTTGACCTGATGTCCACCACCACACCGGCCCGACCGCCGACCCGACCGCGGGCCCGCCGGGCGACTTTCTGGCTCGGTCTCACGATGGTCCTGGCCGGTGTGGGGCTCCTCGGCTACACCGCCTGGGAGCTCTACGGCACCACCATCATCAGCAAGCAACGCCAGCAGGAAGCGACCTCGACGATCGAGAAGGCGTGGGACTCGGGCCGGGCCGAGGCCACGACCGAGTTCGGATCGGCCGAGGCGCTCATCGAGATCCCCCGCTTCGGCGAGGACTACCGGATCCCGGTCCTCGAAGGCACCTCGGACCGGGCCCTGGGCGCCGGCGTCGGCCACTTCTCCGGCACCGCCGGACCCGGTGAGGTCGGCAACTTCGCGCTCGCCGGCCACCGGATCACCCACGGCGAGCCGCTGCGCGACCTCCCCAAGCTCCGCGAAGGCGACGAGATCCGTGTGCTGACCAGGGAGAAGACGTACGTCTACGCCCTCACCACCGATGGCGACGACCTGATCGTGCCGTTCACATCGGTCTGGGTCACGGACCCGCGTCCCGACAACCCCGACATCGACGGGGCGGAGCCCGAGCAGATCGACGGTCAGCGGCTGATCACCCTCACCACCTGCTCCGAGCTCTTCCACACCGACTACCGGTTGGTCGCCTTCGGCAGGCTTGTCGCCGAGGAGCCGGCCGGCTGACGGACGGCTAGAGACGGAGCGTACGCCGCGGGCCGAGGTCGGCTCGGTGGTCGGCCCACATCCGCTGCTCGTCCCGGACGCGCGCGACCTCGGCCGGGTCGATCGTGGCGACGACCATCCCAGGAGTGGCGTCATCGAGCCGCTCGACCGGCCGGCCGAGCGGGTCGTAGACCGCGGAGCCGCCGATGAGGCCCAACGGCCCGCCGACGAGACCGGCGAAGGCGACGTACATGGAGTTGTCCAGCGCCCGGGCGGCGTAGTGCAGGTCGCGCCGGTGACCACCACCGGGGAAGTAGGCACCGGTGTTGAGGTAGAGGATCGCGCCGTCGGCAGCCGCGGCGGCGGCGTGCTCGGGGAAGTTGGCGTCGTAGCAGACCGACAGGGCCACCCGGACGCCGTCGATCTCGATCGTCGTACCGTGCTCGCCGGGCTCGAAACGCTCGACCTCGGGCGGGTAGAGGTGCTGTTTGTCGTACGCCGCGACCGGCTCCTCCCCCGGCGCGATGACCAGGCTGGTGATCGCCCGTCGTCCGGCCTGGGCGAGGGGCGAGTTGAGCACGAGCACCGCGCCGGTCTCGTCCACCGCGGCCTGCGCCGGGGCGAGCCAGGCGGTCTCCTCGAGCGAGGGCAGCGGGCCGTCGAAGGCGTCGAGGTCCCACGAGGTCGTGAACGTCTCCGGCAGCGCGACCAGCCGGGCTCCCTTCGCGGCCGCCTCGCGGACCCGGTCCGCGGCTGTCGCGACGTTGGCCCCTAGATCGCCCGGCAGCGCCGTCTCCTGGACGACCGCGATTCGCAGCATGTCAGCAACGGTAGCGGCGGGGTAGTCCGGTAGCGAACTGCCCAAATACTGACGAGTAATAGGCAGTTCGCTACCGGACTACCCCGACGTCAACGGATCAGTAGGCCCCCGCCATCACGTTCGCGAGCGGCTCGCCGGCGGCGAACCGCTCGAGCTGCTCGCGCACGACCCGGTAGGCGCGCGGCCACATCGCGCTCGACGCACCACCGACGTGCGGGGTGATGAGCAGGTTGGGCGAGGTCCACAGCGGGCTCTCCGCCGGGAGCGGCTCGGTCTCGGCGACGTCGATCGCCGCGTGGATCCGCTCCGTGGCGAGCTCAGCGACCAGGTCGGAGGTGGCGACGACACCGCCACGGGCGACGTTGACCAGCAGCGCGCCGTCCTTCATCCGCCCCAGGAACTTGCGGTCGACGAGGCCGCGGGTCTCGTCGGTGAGCGGCGTGGCCAGCACGATCACGTCGGCCTCGGGTACGAGCGTGTCGAGCTCGTCGAAGCCGTGCACGCCGTCCCGGGCGGTCCTCGCGACCCCGACCACCTCGGTCTCGAACGGAAGCAGCCGTGCCTCGATGGCGCGGCCGATCGCGCCGTACCCGACGATCAGGACCCGCTTGTCGGCCAGCGACGGGAACCAGCCCGGCCGCCAGGCGTGCTCGTCCTGGTGGCGTACGTGGCCGGGGATGCCCCGCAGCGACGACAGGATCAGCGTGACGGCGAGCTCGGCGGTCGAGGTGTCGTGGATGCCGCGACCGTTGCAGAGGGTCACGCCCTCCGGGATGTGGCCGCGGGCGGCATCGACCCCCGCGGTGAGCAGCTGCACCACCTGGAGCGAGGTCATCTGGCTGACGACGTCGAAGATGCGCGAGCCGAGCATGTAGGGCGGCAGGTAGAAGGCCACCTCACCGACCGAGTCCGGCACCTCCACCTCGCCACCGGTGAAGCGGGTGTGGTCGAAGAGCTCGAAGCGGAGGCCTGCGGGCACCTTGCCCAGCTCGGACGGGTCGAACGGCAGCCAGACGAGGGGATCGCTCACACCGGAAGACTCTCCCATACCCCGGGAGGGGTGATCTCAGTCACACCCCGTCGCTAGGGTGACCGCCATGGATCCGCTGGCCCCCGCCCACCCCACCTGGGTGATGCTCCTGATCGCCGCCGTCGCGGTCGCCGCACTCCTCATCCTGATCGCCAAGGTCAAGCTGCACGCCTTCATCTCGCTGGTGCTGGTCAGCGCGGTGACCGCGGTCGTGGCCGGGATCCCGGTCGCCGACGTGCCGGCGGCGATGCTGGCAGGCTTCAGCGCCACGCTCGGCTCGGTGGCGCTGCTGGTGGCGTTCGGCGTGATGCTCGGACGGCTGCTCGAGGTGACCGGTGGTGCGCAGGTGCTTGCCGACACGCTCATCGGCGCGTTCGGCGAGAAGCGGGCTCCGCTCGCGCTCGGCGTCGCCGCGCTGATCTTCGGATTCCCGATCTTCTTCGACGCCGGTCTGGTCGTCTTCCTGCCGATCATCTTCGCGGTCGCACGGCGCTTCGGCGGCTCGATCCTCATCTACGCCCTGCCCACCGCCGGTGCCTTCGCGGCGATGCACGCGGTCGTGCCGCCCCACCCGGGCCCGGTCGCCGCGGCCACGGAGCTGGGAGGCGACATCGGGCTCACCCTGTTGATCGGCGTGCCGGTCGCCGTCCTGGCCTGGTTCCCCGGCGCCTACCTCGTCGGCACCAGGCTCGGCGCCCGATACAACCCGGAGCCGCCCGACGTGTTCGCGACCGGCGATGCGGACGCGGCGGAGAGGGACGCGCCTCCGCCGCCGTTCGCCACCGTCGTACTCCTCCTGGCACTGCCCCTGGTCCTGATCGGCCTCAACACGGTCGTCAGCACGCTGATCGCCGCCGGGACGGTCAGCGAAGACGCCACCTGGGCCAGCGCACTGATCCTCATCGGCCAGACCCCGATCGCGCTGCTGATCACCGTGCTCGTCGCGATCTTCGTGCTCTCCCCCGGCCGGTTCCCCATCGGCCGGGCGAGCGACATCCTCGACCAGGCGCTCGGCCCGATCTGCGCGATCATCCTGATCACCGGCGCAGGCGGGATGTTCGGCGGCGTGCTCCGCATCAGCGGCATCGGGGAGGCGCTGTCCACCTCGCTCTCCGGTCTCGGGCTGTCGCTCATCGTGCAGGCATTCCTGATCGCGACCCTGCTCCGGGTCGCCCAGGGCTCCGCGACCGTCGCACTGACCACCACCGCCGGCCTGATCTCCGCCCAGGTCGCTACCGCAGGACTGGGCAACTTCGACATCGCCCTGCTCGTCTTCGCCATCGCGGCCGGCGCGACCGTCCTCTCCCACGTCAACGACTCCGGGTTCTGGCTGGTCAGCCGCTTCTTCGGGATGGACGTCATCACCACCCTGAAGACCTGGACGGTCCTGGAGACCACCCTCGGCCTCTCGGTCTTCGTGATCGCCTCGGCGCTCTGGATCGTCGTTCCCTAGCTCCGGTCTCAGCCCGTACGTCGCACCCTGCTCTCGAGCGTCGCCAGCCCCGGGCCGGCGAGCTCGGGCAGGGCGACGGCCCGTCCGCAGACCGCCATCAGCAGCGCCTCCCCCGGCCCGGTGACCTCCTCGCCGCTCCCGTGGGACCAGGCGAGGTCGGTGGCCACCAGACGCAGGCCGCGTACGTTGCGCCTGGCCGGCAGCGGCGGCGCCATCAGCGCGAAGTCGAGCACCGGCGCGAGCCGTTCGGCCGGCACCTCGCGCGGCCGTCCGAGCGCCCGGCGGATGTCTTGGTGGTGGATGAGGCCGTCGGTCAGCCCGATCCTGGCATCGGCCATCGCCGTCGGCCCGGACGGTCGAGCATGCGCCCGCACATAGGCGACCAGCTCGGCCGGAGCCCGGGCACCGAACTCCTCGAGCCGGCGGGCGTTCATCCGGCCGAACCGGAACCCGGCACGCAGGAAGCGCCCGGCGAACTCGCCCAGCCCGGTCTCCTCGTAGCTGATCAGATGCGCGACGACGTCGCGCACCGTCCACTCGCTGCACAGCGAGGGCCGCTCCCAGTGCTCCGGCTCGAGCGTCTCGAGGAAGTCGGCGAGATCCTTCCGTTCGGCGGTCGCGAGCGCGGTGCGGTCCACCCCGATCACGCCTGCGCGAGAGCCCGGAAGCGCTCCAGATAGATCCCCCAGGCGTCCGATCCGGCGGCCCGGTCACGCCACCCCTGCCACCCGGCGCCGTGCCGGTCGAGGTGGCGGTGCTCGAGACGTACGTGGGTCTGTTCGGCTCCCACCGCGGTGAAGGTGAACTCGACCTCGCTGCAGCGCGACGGGTCCGGCTCGAGCTGGAAGTCGGGTGTGATGTCCCAGGAGATCACCAGCCGGTGGGGCGGTTCGACGGCGAGGACGCGCGCCCACTGGCAGGTGCTGCCGTCGACGCCGCGGTCGTAGACGCGACCGCCGACACGGGGCTCCAGCACCGTCTCGGCGATCTCGACGGGGAGCATGTTGTGCTCGCGCGGCTTGATCCGGTCGAAGTCCTCGGTGAACACCTTGAAGGCGTGCTCGACCGGGACGTCGACGGTGATCTCCAGGTCCACGGAGGTCTTCTCGCGGGTGGTGCTCATGACTGCTCCTTCTGCTCCCGGTAGCTGTCCTCAGCCACCTGCTTGAACGAATGCAACGCCTGGGTCCAGTAGGTATCCAGCTCGGCGCGCAGCTCGGCCAGGCCCTCGATCCGGGCCTGATAGATCCGGCGACGACCGGCCGGCGTCATCGACACCAGCCCGGCCTCGCGCAGGATCTTGAGGTGCTGGGACACCGCGGCCATGCTCACCGGCAGGGCATCGGTGAGCTCCCCCACCGAGCACGGCCCGGCGGCCACGCGAGCCAGGATCTGGCGGCGGGTGGAGTCGGAGACGGCGTACCAGGCATCGGTCACGACATTTAAGGTAACGCTTAAATGTCGTGACCGCAATGGTCACGCGCGCCGGCAGAGCCGTTCGTGCCAGGACAGCGCGGTGATGTCGGTGAGCGAGGCGACCTGGTCGATCACGACGCGGAGCCGGGCGGCGTCATCGGCCGCGGCGTGCCAGTCGTCGGCGAACTGCCGGTCGAGGTCGTCCGGTCCGGTGGCGACGAGGTGCTCGAGGAGCTCGCCGAGCAGGCTGCGCTGGCGGTCCATCTTCACGGCCCGCTCGTCGGTGCGCATCACGTAGTGCGCCGCGATCCCCTTCAGCAGCGCGATCTCCAGGCGGGTCTGCTCCGGCACCACCAGGTCGGCGCCGTAGCGGACGTAGGGACCGCCGCCGGCGGCGTACGTCGCCTCCCGCACCGCACCGCAGAACCGGCCGATGATGTCGGAGGTCAGGTTCTTGAGCATGGCCCGGGACCGGCGAGAGGCGTCGTACGCGGCGCCCTCGGGGATCCAGCAGCCGGCGGCACTCAGGTCGGCGATGGTCGAGACCGCGAGAGTGCGGTCGAAGCCCGGGACGTACCAGTCGGCGACGGTCGCGGCGACCCCGTCGAGGTCGAGGCGGGCGAGGTCGATCTTGCCCGCGACGATGCCGTCCTCGACGTCGTGGACGGAGTAGGCGACGTCGTCGGAGAGGTCCATGATCTGCGCCTCGACGCACTGCCGCTGTCCCGCGTCGGCCGCTCGCAGCCAGGTGAAGACCGGCAGGTCGTCCTCGTAGACCCCGAACTTGGACCCCTTCCGCTCACCGAAGCCCCACGGATACTTCGTGCAGGCGTCCAGCGTCGCCCGGGTCAGATTGAGTCCGACCGAGCGCCCGTCGGCGTCGAAGGTCTTCGCCTCCAGCCGGGTCAGGATCCGCAGCGTCTGCGCGTTGCCCTCGAACCCACCGATGCCCTTCGCCTGCTCGGCGAGCACGTTCTCGCCGTTGTGCCCGAACGGTGGGTGCCCGAGGTCGTGGGCGAGAGCCGCGGTCTCGGCGATGTCGGGCTGCGGCGAGTCCGGTCCGTTCAGGGCACGCGACAGATCTCGCGCAACCTGGGCCACCTCGAGCGAGTGGGTCAGCCGGTTGCGTACGAAATCGTCGGCCTGCGGTCCCACGACCTGGGTCTTCGCCGCCAGCCGCCGGGTCGAGGCGGCGTGCACCACGCGGGCGCGGTCGCGCTCGAACTGCGTACGCTCCGGCGCGACCACCCGCTTGGGCGGCTCGGCGACGATCCGCTCGCGGTCGGCGGCCCCATATAGCTCCACATCCAGGAGGCTATCGGCTACAGCGGGATCGCCGTGGTCAGCACCCCGATGGCCAGCATCGTGAGCGACACCGCAGCCGCGCGCCACAGCACCTTCTTGTGGTGATCGGCGAGAGGCACCCGTGCCAAGGTCACCAGCAGCAGGATGGCGGGCACGAGCGGGCTCTGCATGTGGAAGGTCTGACCGGTGATCGAGGCACGCGCCATCTCCTCCGGAGCGATGCCGTAGGTCGAGGCCGCCTCGGAGAGCACCGGGAGG
The DNA here is from genome assembly GCF_054031495.1 of Nocardioides sp. YJ-D4. NCBI lineage: Bacteria > Bacillati > Actinomycetota > Actinomycetes > Propionibacteriales > Nocardioidaceae > Nocardioides > Nocardioides sp. YJ-D4. The sequence continues at coordinate 4,837,134 of NZ_CM132932.1, read as the reverse complement.
ACGCCGAAGTAGAAGGCGTCGTTGCTCATGAAGAAGGTGAACGGCAGGCTGAGTACGCCGGCGATCACCGCCATGTGCGGGCCCAGCGCGGGCGGGATGATGTCGATCAGCCACCGCGCCATCGCCTCGACCATGCCGGTCCCCTGGAACACTCCGGTCAGCACGGCCGCGGCGAACACCATCGCCACCACGGAGACGATGCTCGGGGCGTGCCGGGTGATCGCCTCCTGCTGCTCCTTGACCTGCGGGAAGTTCACGACCAGCGCGATCGCGGCGGCGACCATGAAGAGCACCAGGATCGGCAGGACGTCGATCACCAGGACGACCAGCAGCGTGGCGGTCAGGAGCGCGTTGAACCAGAACAGCCGCGGTCGCAGCGTCGAGCGGTTCGGGTCGAGCCCGTCCGCGAACCAGTCGGCGTCGTCGTCCTCCGCGTCGTCGCCCGAGCCGCCTCCTGCACCCGCCGAGGCCGACGCGGGGGCACCGGCACCGACCAGCACCCGCTCCTCGGTCGTCCGGGTCATCTCGGTCAGCTCCAGCGAGCCGATCCGGCGGCGCTCGAGGTATCCCAGGTGCACGGCGAAGACCAGCACGACCGCCAGGCCCGCGATCATCGACGGGATCATCGGCACGAACACGTCGGACGGGGAAACCCCGAGCGAGGCGGCGGCGCGGGCCGTCGGACCACCCCACGGGAGGATGTTCATCGCGCCGTTGGCGAGGCCGGCCACGACGGTGAGCACGACCGGACTCACCCCGAGCTTCAGGTAGAGCGGGAGCAGCGCGGAGGTCACGATGATGAACGTGGTCGACCCGTCGCCGTCGAGCGAGACGACCATCGCGAGGACAGCGGTCCCGACGACCAGACGCATCGGGTCGTAGCCGACCATCCGCAGGATCAGCTTGACCAGCGGGTCGAACAGGCCGACGTCGATCATGATCCCGAAGAAGATGATCGCGAAGAACAGCATCGCGGCGGTCGGTGCGAGCTCCTTGACCGCATCGACGATCATGTCGCCGATGCCCAGCCCGGCGCCCGCGGCGATGCCGAACGCCACCGGCACCGCGATGAGGCCGACGACCGGGGTCGCCCGTCTGGACATGATCAGGAACATGAAGAGGGCGACCATCATGAAGCCGAGTGCTACGAGCATTGCCGATCCTGGTTCTGTACGCCGTGTGCTGACCGTCACGTGGTGACACCCGAGACTGCGGGTGACGCGCACCACAGGTCAACGTTGCCGTCGTAACGGACGTTGTGGTCGTTGCGGTCAAGCGCGAGACGGCCCTCAGGGCAGCAGGATCGCGAAGTCCTCCGCGTTGAACCCGGCCGTCGACATCACGTCGTCGAGCGTGATTCCCGAGAGCTCGTCGAGGACGGCGCGGGCGACGCGGCGGTCGAGGTCGACGAGGACACCCTGGATGTTGGCACCCACCGCGCAGGCGGGGTTGGGGCCATGGATCCCGAGGACCTGGTCGTCGCCCTGCAGCACCTGCCACACCTGGGCGAGGTTCACCGTCTTCGGGTCGACCGCCAGCTCCCATCCCCCGTGGGCGCCGGGCCGGGACCGAACCAGACCGGCCGTACGAAGCGGACCGAGCACCTTGCGCACATGGACCGGGTTGACCGCGGTGCTGCCGGCGAGCTCGTCGGAGCTGACGGGGGTCGTGCGGCCGGCGGCAGCGCACGAGGCGAGGTACGTCAGGACATGGACGGCCACCGCGAAACGGGTGTTCGTCGGGGCGGCCATACCCCCATCTTGCCTTATTGCCATCGGTATGACTACATTTATGAACCGTCATCGCCGTGATTACAGTTACGGCACTACCGATAGGACTCCCATGACCATCGCCATCACCGGCGCCTCCGGCCAGCTCGGCCGCCTCGTCGCCGACCAGCTCCTCACCACCGTCGACCCCGCCGAGCTCGTGCTTCTCACCCGCGACCCCGCGAAGCTCGCCGACTACGCCGAGCGCGGTGCCGACGTCCGTGCCGCCGACTTCAGCAAGCCCGACGAGCTGGTCGAGGCCTTCGCCGGCGTCGAGCGCGTGCTGCTGATCTCCACCGACGCCGTCGGCGCCCGTGTCGAGGGCCACCTCGCCGCGATCGACGCGGCCGTCAAGGCGGGCGTGCGCCACATGGCCTACACCTCGGTCTCCGGGCCGACCGCGGACAACCCGGCCGGCGTCGTCGCCGACCATGCCGCCACCGAGGAGGCGCTGCGCGAGAGCGGCCTGGCGTGGACCATGCTCCGCAACAACCTCTACGCCGACATGCAGGTCGACTCCGTCACCCAGGCCGCCGCGACCGGGCAGCTGGTCACCAACTTCGGCGACGGCGGCGCGGCCTACGTCACCCGGGCCGACTGCGCGGCTGTCGCCGCCGGGGTCCTGACGGGCGAGGGACACGAGGGCAAGGCGTACGACGTCACCGGCCCGCACGCCTACACCGCGGCCGACCTGGCCGAGCTCGCCACCGAGAAGTCCGGCAAGCCGGTCGAGGTCGTCCAGGTCGACGACGAGGCCTACACCGCCGGCCTGGTCTCCGCCGGGCTCCCCGACTTCATCGCCCCGCTGCTCACCTCGTTCGGCACCGCGACCCGCCTCGGCAAGCTCGCCACCGTCACCGACGTCGTCGAGCAGGTCGGCGGCCGCAAGCCGACCCCGCTGAGCGCGCTGATCTGATCTCGCCTTGGCGACTCGGCGTAGATTTGGGGTGACTGACCGGGGATGAGGCTCCATTCGGACACCTCTTGTGCCGGTCGAGAGGCGGGCACCATGTCGACGTCGCGAGAGATCGGGCTGTGACCATGGCCGGCATCGTCCTTCGCGTACGACTCATCGGCGGTGACAGCCTGGACGTCATCTACGACGACGCAGAGACGGCGAGCGAGGCCGAGACGATCGACCACCTCGCCGCCGTGCTGTCGAGCGACACCGGCGTCATCCGCTGCAAGCACGGCGAGCGACTGCTGCTGTTGTACGCGCGAGGGGTCTCCACGGTGGAGGTAGCGCCACGGGGCGCGGTCCTCTGAGCGACAAGCCCCGCCGAGTCGGCTCGAACTGACCAAAACCACCGCCGAGTCGGCGCGTCATGACGCGCCGACTCGGCGGCGTACTCGGTCAGGACGAGCCGACTCGGCGAGTCAGTTGACGGCTACGTGCACGTGGTCGTAGTGGTTGGCGGTCGGGTCGCCGCGGTCCTCCATCGGGCGCCAGCCCTCGTCGGCCCGGATCACGGACCGCATCATCACGGCCCGGGAGGTCTAGCATGGAGACAAGCGCCACGGACTCCCCGAGGCGGCGAAGGAGAGCGGCATGACTCGGCCGTTTGCGGTGCGGGCCGGCGACGGCCGGGCCATGACGACGCCCACGGGTGACCAGGTCACGGTCAAGGCGGACACCGGAAGAACCAGCGGCTCGATGACGGTGCTCGAGTTCGTGATGGGCCCGAAGCAGGGACCGGCGCTGCACACCCATCTCCGTGAGGACGAGCTCTGGTACGTCCTCGAGGGAGAGTTCCGATTCAAGGCGGGTGATGCGATGTTGCAGGCATCGACCGGCGGCATGGCCTTCGGGCCCCGCGGTGTACCGCACTGCTTCCAGAACATCGGCGAGACCCCCGGTCGGTTGCTGGTCGTCACCACGCCGTCGGGACTGGAGCGGTTCTTCGAACAGGGCGCCGAGGTGTTGCTCTCCGACCCGGTCGATCCGGACGCCCTGGCTTCGCTGGGACGGGCCAACTGGCTCGACTTCGTGGGTCCACCGCTGAAGGTCTCCGACCCTATTTGACCCCACGAACGGACGGGGCGTGCCCTCTCAGATCGATATTCTGCTGTTCGAAGGAGACGGCGGGTGAACGAGGCTGCAGACATTGTGACGCTGGCGCGGCAGGCGCACGGGGACCACGACTGGGTCACTGCCGCGGCACGGTTCGATGTTGCCGGGCGCGAGCAGCTCACCGCCGACGACCTCGCCGCCTACGCGGATTCGCTGTGGTGGCTGGGCCGGGCCGAGGACAACCTGCGGCTGGAGGCCGCGGCGTTCGAGGCGTTCATGGACGCCTCCCGGCACGCTGAGGCCGCGTGGACGGCCGTACGTCTCGGACTCTTCCACCTGGGACGGGGCGACGTTCCTGTGGGCACGGGCTGGATCCGCCGCGCCGGGCGTCTGGGCCAAGAGCTCCCCGAGTGCCCCGCACAGGGTCTGCTGCTCCAGGTGACCGAGGTCGAGCCGAGCCTGCAGGCTGGGCGGCCGACGGCCGCGGTCGACGCGGCCCGCCGGATGCAGGACCTCGGCAGGCGCATCGCCGAACCGTGGTTGATGCTGCTGGGCCTCAACTGCGAGGGACGCGCGTTGATCCGGGCCGGCCAGGTGGTCGACGGGATGGCGTTGCTCGACGAGGCCATGATCACCGCTCCGGGCAGCGACCTCGCGCCGTTCATGGCGGGATCGCTCTACTGCCACACCATCGCCGCTTGTCACGAGGTCGGCGACCTCCACCGGATGACCCGCTGGACCGACCTGACCGAGCACTGGTTGTCGACGCTCGCCGGCATGGGGGTCTTCGGTGGACTGTGTGCGGTCCACCGGGCGCAGCTCCACCTCCTCCACGGCAGCTGGAAAGACGCCGAGATGTCCGCGTCGAAGGTCGTGACGGACGTTACGATGCGGGTCGACTACGTCGCGGAAGCCTGGTACCTCGTCGGTGAGACCCGCCGGCTGCGAGGAGACCCGACCGCCGCTCAGGCCTACGGCGAGGCGCACGCACGTGGTCGGGACCCGCAGCCGGGTCGAGCGCTCCTGCAGCTCTCCGGAGGCGATACCGCCGGAGCCGCGACAACGGTACGCACCGCCGTAACCGCGGTCGGCGACGATCCCTTGCGACGGGCACCGCTCTGCGCCGCCGCCGTGGAGATCGAGCTCGCCGCAGGGCGACTCGATGATGCGAGGGCGGCTGCAGCCGAGCTCGTGGAGACCGCGACGACGTACGCCACCTCTGGGCTGGAGGCGATGGCGACCGCTGCACGTGGTGCGGTGCTCCTTGCCGAGGACAACGCCCAGGCGGCCCTCCCGGTGCTGCGCGACGCCTGCCGACGCTGGCAGGAGCTGGGCGCGGCGTACGAAGCCGCAGGCACCTGTGCCCTCCTCGCCGAGGCCTACCGATCACTCGGCGACGAGCTGTCCGCGGCGGCAGAGGCCGCGCAAGCGGAAGCGACCTACGTACGGCTGGGGGCGCACCGGCCAGCACCGACGCTTCCCGACGGACTGAGCCGACGCGAGTGCGAGGTGCTGGCACTGGTGGCAGACGGCCGCTCCAACCGGGAGATCGGCGAGACGCTCTTCATCAGCGACCGTACGGTCGCCCGGCACCTGACGAACATCTTCCACAAGATCAGGGTCACCTCCCGGACCCAGGCCGCCCGCTACGCCATCGACCACGGGCTGACCGTCACCCGGTGAGCCGACTACGCAGAACCGCGTAGTCGGCACCGACAGGTTGGCCGATGACACCGATGCCGGCCACCCGCCGCGCGTCCGAAGATCCCCGTAGACGCGCCGAACGGCGGCGCCTCGATCAGGAGCGATCACCATGACCGACACGAGAATTCACCGAGCGGTGTCCGCCGACGGCGTCACGATCGCGGGACGCGTCTTGGGAGACGGGCCGGCACTGGTCCTGGTCCACGGCGGCATCGGCGACGGCGAGACCGCGTGGGACGCCATGCTGCCCCACCTCACCGACCGTTTCACCTGCTATCTGCCGAGCACCCGCGGGCGGGGCCTGTCGTCGGATGACCCGGACCACTCGCCGCCGCGCCTCGAGGACGACATCACGGCGTTTGTCGACAGCATCGGCGAGCCGGTCCACCTCGTCGGCTGGTCGGGCAGCGGGGCGTGGGTCCTGGGCGCGGCCGCGCGCAGTGACGCTGTCGCTGCCGTGGCGGTGTACGAGCCGACGCTGGTCCCGCTCATGTCTGAGGACGACCTCGTGGAGACCTTGGGCACGATGCACCATGTCGGCGCAGCGGCCGCCGACGGCGGGCTCGTCGATGCGGTACGCGTCTTCACCTCGTGGATCTGCACCGAGGAAGAGACCGCCGCGCTGACGCAGACGACCTTCGACGACGTGTGGGCCTTGCGGGTGCCGGCGATGCTCAGATTCGTGCAGCAGGACGGGTCGTACGAGGGGCCACGGTCCACCGACGCCGAGGCGCTCGCTCGGGTCACGGTGCCACTGCTGGTTCTGACGGGTCAGAAGACCCGACTGCGGTCGTTCTTCACCGCAGTGGCGGAGTTCATCGCCCAGCACGTCGCCGGCTCTCAGGTCTGGGAACTGCCAGGGGCCGGACACTTCGCGCCGGTGCTCGCGCCGCAGTCGGTCGCCGATGAGCTGATCACCTTCTTCGAGGCCTTGCCCGCCGAGTCGGCTCGAACTGACCAAAACCACCGCCGAGTCGGCGCGTCATGACGCGCCGACTCGGCGGCGTACGTGGTCAGGACGAGCCGACTCGGCGACTCAGTTGACGGCTACGTGCACGTGGTCGTAGTGGTTGGCGGTCGGGTCGCCGCGGTCCTCCATCGGACGCCAGCCCTCGTCGGCCCGGACCGGGGTCCAGATGCGCTGGTACCAGATGATGTCGTAGATGTTCAGCGCCGCGGCGTGCTCCTGGACGAAGGCGGCGATGGCGTCGCCGAGCTCCTTGTCGTCGGTCATGAAGTCGAGCGCCTTGCCGTTGATGTGCTCGCCGTGCGGGTCGTAGCCGTACGTGGTGCCGGAGGCGACCGCGGGGAACGCGTTGCAGACGGCGCGGTAGAGGTCGACCGCGTCGGGGACGAGACCGTCCTCGACCGAGGAGTCGCCGCAGGCCGAGAAGTCGAGTCCCGCCGGGGCGTCCTCCGACGGCGTCGGGGAGGGCGTGGGGGTCGGCGTCGGAGTGGGCTCCGGCGGGGGTTCGGGCTTGGTCTTGCCGAGGTTGCCCTCGGGGATCCACACCGGGTTGCCCTCCAGGACGATCTCCTGCCGGCCACCCTCGTCGCGGCCGGTGTAGTAGACCGCGCGCCCGAGCTTCAGCTCGCCGAGCTCCTTGGCGCGCTTCCCGTAGGAGGCGTAGACGGTGACGTCCTCCTGTACGTAGCGCAGCACCGCCTTCTGAGCACCGCCGCTGACCGACGTCGGCCGCTCGATCAGCGACTCGATCGTGGCGACCTCGCTCAGCGCATTGATCGCCGCCTCTCCCCCACGCTCACCGCTGCGGCTGACCGTCGTCTCCCGGCCGGTGACCTCGCGGCGGTCGTTCGACATCCGGGTGTCCTCCCGGGTCGTCGGCAGCGGCGGGACCTTCGCCTTCGCCTCGGCCTCGGCCTCGATGCGCCGATCGGCCAGCGACGGCAGCCGGAGTCCGGACTTCTCCTCCACCTCGGAGATCACGACGCCGGGGTTCGCCGCGGCCGCCCCGGCGGCCATCGCACCGCTGGTCGCGAACGTCACGATCCCTGCGGTCGCCACGGCGTTCTTGGTTCTACGGACAGCTCGATAATCGCCTCTGTGGCTGGTGGCCACTGCGCAATCCTTCGCTCGACAATGTGGGGGTATCGCCCGAGAGCACCCTTCGCCACGTCCGCTGAAGCTGGGTCGTGAGCCCGGGCACAGCGCCTGAGTCAAGCACACACCTGCGGGGGTATCCCACGACGGGTCGGAGACTTTTGCGAAGTTGTTGATCTTCCGACGGAGCGAAAACGCAGGTCGGCCCGGGCTTCGAGAGCCCGGGCCGACCTGTCGTCGAGACCAGTTGTGTCAGTTCGTCGAGACGTGCACGTGGTCGTAGTGGTTGGCGGTGGCGGACCCGCGGTCCTCCATGTAGCGCCACCCCTCCGAGGCACGCACCGGCGTCCAGATCCGCTGGTACCAGATGATGTCGTAGAGGTTGAGCTCCGCGGCGTGCTGCTGCAGGTAGGCGGCGATCGAGTCGCCGAGCGCCTTGTCGGAGAGCATGAAGTCGAGCGCCTTGCCCGAGGAGTGCTCACCATGGTCGTCCCAGCCGCCGACGGTCATCGAGGCGACCTCCGGGAAAGCGTTGCAGACCGCGCGGTAGACGGTGACCGCGTCGGAGACCAGGCCGCTCTCGACCGAGGGGTCCCCGCACGCGGCGGTGCTGATGCCGGCTGCGACGCCTGTCGTCTCGGGCTTCTCGTCGCTGAGGTGGCCGCTGGTCACCCAGGCGACCTCGCCGTCGACGAGGATCTCGTCGCGGCCGGACTCGGTGCGGCCGGTCGCGTAGACCAGCTCGCCGGCCTCGATCTCACCGGACTGGGTGGCGTGCTTGCCGTAGGCGGACCAGAGGTTGAGCGTCTCGTCGGTCCAGCGCTTGACCGCCTTGGCGGTGCCGGTCTCGACCTGCTCGGGACCCTTGGTCAGCGTCTCGACCGAGGAGACCGACTCGCGGTCGCCTCCGTCACGGCTGACGACGGTCTCCCGACGGTCGCCGGCGACGCGCGCGTCGTCACGGGTGCTCGGCACGTTGGCCTGAGACGAGGAGAGGGAAGCGCCTGCGTTCTTCGCGATCAGGGAGGAGGTTGGCTCCGCGAAGGCGGCTCCGGCGCCGACTGCGGCACCTGTCGCGAGAACCGCGACCCCTGCGCTGACAACTATGGATTTGGTCTTACGGACGGCCCGAGTGTCGCCTCTGTGGCTGCCGGCCACTCGCAATCCTTTGCTCGACTACATGGTCTGTGCCCGAGATTCCCACGGTTTCAACGGAAGAAACCCGTCGAGAGTTGTGCTGGTGGGGGCTCGGCACGGCAATGAGTACAACACACACGACAGGGGGTATTCCAATTCCCTTACCGAGTTTTTGCGTAGTTTTGTACCTGTCGAGCGACTGATTCCGAAGGCTCGAAACGCGCCTCGAGACCCGTCCGAACGGGCCCCGGAACCTCAGCCGCCGGAGGTCTCCGACACGTTCTCGGCGAAGCCGCAGCCGCGCCCGTCGGCGTCGTCGAGCCACCCCTCCGGAAGGACCACCTTGTCCCGCGGCGCACCCTGCCGCCCACGCGGCGTACCCAGCTGTGACGAGGGGAAAGGCTCGTTCCGGTCGAGCCTGGCGAGCATCTCGTCGAGGTCGGCGAGACTGTTCACCAGGCCGAGGGTGCGGCGCAGCTCGCCACCGGCGCCGAAGCCCTTCAGGTACCACGCGATGTGCTTGCGGATCTCCTTGCAGCCGCGCACCTCGCCCATGTGCTCGCAGAGCAGCTCGGCATGGCGCCGCATGATGTCGGTCACTTCGCCGAGATTCGGCAGTACGTTGACCGTCTCACCGGCGAAAGCGGCCGCCAGGTCGCGGAAGAGCCAGGGACGTCCGAGGCAGCCGCGGCCGATGACGACACCGTCGACACCGGTCTCCTCGACCATCCGGATCGCGTCGGCCGCCTCCCAGATGTCGCCGTTGCCGAGCACCGGGATGTCGACCGAGGCCTTGAGCTCGGCGATGGCGTCCCAGTCGGCGGTGCCGGAGTAGGCCTGGGCGACCGTACGTCCGTGCAGCGCGATCGCGGCGGCACCGCTCTCCTGGGCGATCCGGCCGGCGTCCATGTAGGTCAGGTGGGCGTCGTCGATGCCCTTGCGGGTCTTCATCGTCACCGGTACGCCGTAGGGCTCCGCCGCGCGCACGGCGTGCTCCAGGATCTCGCCGAGCAGGCCGCGCTTGTAGGGCAGGGCTCCCCCGCCACCCTTGCGGGTCACCTTGGGCACCGGGCAGCCGAAGTTGAGGTCGACGTGCGCCACCCCGTAGTCGGCACAGAGGATCTCGGTCGCCTTGCCGACGTAGACCGGGTCGGTGCCGTAGAGCTGCACGCTGCGTACGGTCTCGGCCTCGTCGAAGACGAGCATGTCCTTGGTGTGCTGGTCACCCTCCACCAGGCCGCGGGAGGTGATCATCTCGCAGACGTAGAGACCGGCACCCTGCTCGGCGCACAGCCGACGGAATGCGGCGTTGGTGACACCGGCCATCGGCGCGAGCACCACAGGGGTGTCGACGGTCAGGCTGCCGAACTTCAGAGGGCCAGGGAGGGACATGGCCTCTATTGTCCGGCCAACCTCGAAGCGTACGAAATCTAAGGAGTCGGGGAGGCGGACGGGGAGCCGGAGGGCTTCGGCGCCACGTACGGCGTCGGCTCGCTCTCCCAGGTGATCGGGTCGAACTCCTCGTAGGGCCGGAAGCTCACGCCGACGAGCTTGCCCTGGTCGGGGACGAGCATGACCAGGCAGGCGTTGACGCTGTCGCCGGCCGCGAACGGCTTGGGGAGGGTCTTGCCGTCGCAGGGCTTGAACGGCTCCTTGAACGCGGCCGCCTCGACCAGGTTGCCCTCGTCGTCGAGACCCCACAGCGGTACGTCGTAGCCACCGAGGTCGACGTCGCCGTCGTTCTTGATGGTGGCGCGGACGAAGTAGGGAGCGCGGGCCAGCGTCGCCTCGTCGAGCTTCCAACCGGAGAAGGTCTGCTTGTAGGAGGTCGACTCGAGCTTGGTGACGGTGATCGAGAGCTTGCCGTCGACACCCTCCTTGGGTGACCACTCGACGGTCGCGGACTCACCGAGATCGCGGTCGGCACCGGGCTCGGTGAGCGCCCCGGCGGAGGGCGAGGCCGATGCCGAGGGCGATGCGGAGGCCGAAGCGGAGGCACTCTCGGACGGCTTGGGCGCGTTCGTCCTCGGCGCGGTGCCGCTGCACCCCATCACTGACATCGCCATGACCGCACCCGTGAGGGATGCGGCGAGTACGGACCCCGCTCGTTGCATAGGGATATCCTGCCGCACGCCTTTCGAGATCGTGCGGCAGGACGCCCCCTGCAAGGTTTACGAGGTGGTAACGGCCCGGCGTCGAGCTACGTGCTCAGGCGCCGATCAGACGCTCGGCGAAGTAGCGGCTCACGCCCTCGAGCGGGATGCGCTCCTGCTTCATGGTGTCGCGCTCGCGGATGGTGACCGCGTTGTCCTCGAGGGTGTCGAAGTCGACCGTGACGCAGTACGGCGTGCCGATCTCGTCCTGGCGGCGGTAGCGCTTGCCGATCGACTGGGAGTCGTCGAAGTCGACGGCCCAGTTCGCACGCAGCTCGGCCGAGAGCGCCTTCGCCTTCGGCGAGAGCGCCTCGTTGCGGGACAGCGGGAGCACGGCGATCTTGACCGGCGCGATCCGGTGGTCGAGACGGAGCACGACCCGCTTGTCGACACCGCCCTTGGCGTTGGGGGCCTCCTCCTCGGCGTACGAGTCGACGAGGAAGGTCATCAGGGCACGGGTCAGACCGGCCGCGGGCTCGATGACGTACGGCAGGTAGCGCTCGTTGTTGGCCTGGTCGAAGTACTGCAGGTCCTGGCCGGAGTGCTTCATGTGGGTGCCGAGGTCGAAGTCGGTGCGGTTGGCGATGCCCTCGAGCTCGCCCCACTCGCTACCGGGGAAGTTGAAGCGGTACTCGATGTCGACGGTGCGCTTGGAGTAGTGGCTCAGCTTCTCCTTGGCGTGCTCGTAGTGGCGCAGGTTGTCGGGGTTGATGCCGAGGCCGGTGTACCACCGCGTGCGCTCGTCGATCCAGTACTGGTGCCACTCCTCGTCCTCGCCCGGCTTGACGAAGAACTCCATCTCCATCTGCTCGAACTCGCGGGTGCGGAAGATGAAGTTGCCCGGCGTGATCTCGTTGCGGAAGCTCTTGCCGGTCTGGGCGATGCCGAACGGGGGCTTCTGGCGGGTCGAGGTGACCACGTTGGCGAAGTTGACGAAGATGCCCTGTGCGGTCTCGGGACGCAGGTAGTGGAGGCCCGACTCGTCCTCGAGGACACCGAGGTGGGTCTTGAGCATGCCGGAGAACTCGCGCGGCTCGGTCCAGGCGCCACGGGTGCCGCAGTTCGGGCAGGCGACGACCTCGTTGATGTCCACGGTGTCGGGGTCGTCGATACCCTTCTTCTCCGCGTACTCCTCCTGGAGGTGGTCGAAGCGGTAGCGCTTGTGGCACGACTGGCACTCGACCAGCGGGTCGTTGAAGGTCTCGACGTGGCCGGAGGCGACCCAGGTCTGGCGCGGCAGGATGATGCTCGAGTCGAGGCCGACGACGTCGTCGCGCTGCTGGACCATCGCCTTCCACCACTGGCGCTTGATGTTCTCCTTGAGCTCGACACCGAGGGGGCCGTAGTCCCAGGCACTCCGGGTGCCGCCGTAGATCTCGCCGCTGGGGAAGACGAATCCGCGCCGCTTGGCGAGGGAGACGACGAGGTCAAGGGTCGATGCTGGCGGCTTTGCCACGATGAATGCTCTCTGCTCGAGGTGAGCCCGGCCGGCTGCCGGGCCCGGTGTTGAGGGGGATGTCTACAGCGACAGGGAAATCCTATCCGTGGTGTCATCTTGTTATGTACGCCGCCCGCGGGGCCAATTCGCTCGGCCGCTCGGGCATCTGCCGATAGCGTCGCTGGGCATGGAGTCGAACGCGCGTCGTCTGTGGAAGCTGCTCGAGCCGATCCATGCGGTGGGCTACTTCTCACCCGAGCCGATCGCCCAGCTCAAGGAGGCCGGCTACCGCGGCTACTGGATGGGCTACTTCGCCGCTCGGTCCGCTCCGCTGGGCGCCGTTCCGGGCGAGGTCGTCCATGCCGTCTTCTACAACTTCGCCTTCTCACACGTCTCCCGGGCGCTTCCCGACGCCTGGACGTACGCTCCGCCCGAGGCCGCGCACGATGCCCGCCGCTCCGGCGCCGTCGCCGCGCTCCGCCGTCAGCTCGGCCCGCTCGCCGATTCCGACGACCTGGCCCGGGCTGCGTCGCTCGCCTCGCGAGCCGCTCTCGGCGCTCCGTTGGAAGGCCGACCCCTGTACGCCGCACTGCGCTCGCTCCCCGTCGCCGACGACCCGCTGACCCTCCTGTGGGAGTCGGCGACGCTGCTGCGGGAACACCGCGGCGACGGTCACGTCGCGACGCTGTTGGCTAACGGGATCGGGGGCCGCGAGTCGCACGTCTTCCATGCCCTCGCCAACGGCACCTCCCCGTCGGTCTACGCCACCTCCCGCAACATCCACGAGACCGAGTGGGACACCCTCGTCTCCGGACTGCAGTCCCGCGGGCTCGTCACTGACGACGGCCAGTCCCTCACCGAGGCAGGCCGGGAGACCAAGGCCGGGATCGAGTCGACGACCGATGCGCTTGCCGGCACGGCGTACGCGACCCTGGAGCCTGCCGAGATCGACGAGCTCATCGCGCTGCTGCGGCCACTGACCAAGGCCGTCGTCGCCTCCGGTGAGATCCCCGGCCAGTCGCCGATGGGCCTGAACCTCGACGACATCTAACCCGTTGCCGCTCCGAATCCAGGGGGTCATGCTGGGACCCATGGCCATGAAAGACCTCGATCCCCGGCTCGCACCGATCCTCGAGCTGGCCGCGGTCGCCGCGCAACGCCCCGAGGTCGACGTCGATGAGGAGACCCTGCGCGAGATCTTCGAGGAGGCCGCGATGTTGCTCGACCTCGGAAACGTCCTCGACGAGCTCGACGACCACGACTCCGGCAGCGTGGTCGCCGGCCTGTGCACCGACCTGCTGGCCACCGACCCCGCCGACAGCGTCCGCGCCCGCGCCGAGCTCGCCCTGGCCGACGAATCGCTGCACGACCCCGAGGCCGCCGCCGTCGCCTTCCGCATGGCTGCCCACGCCCTTCGCCTCTGACGCACACGGTGTCGGCAGCAGGTGGGGCGCGATCGTCTCGGCGGTCTCCACGGACATCAGCGGCTCGGGTCGTTGAGGGAGAGGATCTGGCGGCGCTCGGCGTACTCGTCTCGGAGGTCGTCGCGCCGGCGTAGGATGTCGCGGACGGCCAGGTGGTTGCGTACGTTCATGGTGCCGGCCGCGCACACGTACACGTGGCGCCGGGGTCGCCCGTTCGGCGCGACGGTCATCGCACCGGCTTCTAGGATCTCGGCATGAGCCAGCCCGCGACCACCTCCCCTCTCCAGCTCGGCCGACAGGGGTTCGGTGCCATGCGCCTGCGCGACACCGAGCCCGGCGACCCGGACCGGGACCCGTTCCGTGTCGTCAACACGGCGCTGGACGAAGGGGTCGCGATGATCGACACGGCTGAGCTGTACGGCAACGAGGAGCTGGTCGGCCGCACGATCGCCGCCCGGCGCGACGAGGTGGTGCTGGCCAGCAAGTTCGGAGTCGTACGGACCGACGGCCGTTTCGATGGCCCTCCCGACGGCTTCGAGGTGCGAGCGGACGCCGGGCAGGTTCGGCGCTCCTGCGAGGCCAGCCTTCGCCGGCTCCGGACCGACCGGATCGACCTCTACTACCTGCACCACCGCAGCGAGACGGTCCCCATCGAGGAGACGGTCGGAGCGATGGCGGACCTCGTCCGGCAGGGAAAGGTCGGCGCGATCGGGCTCTCCAACGTCACCGCCGAGGATCTCCGACGCGCCCATGCCGTCCACCCGGTGGCGGCGCTCCAGGAGCACTGGTCGTTGGCCGAGCGCACGGTCGAACGTGACCTCGTGCCGGCCGCGGCCGAGCTGGGCGTCGCGCTCGTCGCCCACTCGCCTACCTCGCACGGTGTGCTGCACGGTGCCGCGGGCGACGCTGCCCCGACCGACGAGAGGCAGGTGGTCCTCCGCGAGATCGCCGCAGCGCACGGGGTGTCGGCAGGTCAGCTCGCGATCGCGTGGGTTCACAGCCGTGGGCCCCTGCACGGCCTCGAGGTGGTGCCGTTGCCCGGGACGACGCGCGCGAGCCACGTTCGTGCGAACGTGGCTGCCCGGGCGATCGTCCTCGGTGCCGAGGAACTACGGCGACTGACGGCGGCGTGGTCACCGACCGCCTGACCGCAGCGGTGCTCGGGCGCGCGCGACCTGCTCACCGCCGACCCGGCCGCCAGCAGCCGCGCCGGAAGCATCAGCGGCTGGGGTCGTTGAGGGAGAGGATCCGGCGGCGCTCGGCGGCGGTCAGGTCGGCGGCGGCGAGGACCTTCTGCAGGACGTCGGACTTGCGGGCGATGTAGGTGTCGATGTCCATGTCGGGGTCGGCGGCCAGCGCCAGCTTCACGGCTGCGTACTCGTCGCGAAGGTCGTCGCGGCGGCGTAGGACGTCGCGGACGGCGAGATGATTACGTACGTTGAGCGTCCCCGCGGCGCAGACGTAGACGTGGCGTCTCGGGTCATCGTCGGGGGCGAAGAACGCCTCGCGGCCGGCGACGCCGAGGTCGCCGCGGTGGACGTAGCCGATGCGTACGAGCGCAGCGACCGCAGCGGGGACGTCCTCCGGCGCGACGATCACGTCGATGTCGAGGATGGGCTTCGCGGCCAGCCCCGGGACCGAGGTCGAGCCGACATGCTCGATGCTCGCCGACGGGCCGTCGGCCAGCGCGCCGCTCAGCGCCGCGGCGACCTTCTCGAACCGGTCCTGCCACGAAGGGTCGTACGCCACTACCTCGATGCTCACAGGCACCAGAGTCTGGCAGGTCGGCTCAGGCTTCGGCGGCGAAAGACCCAAGCCGCCGACGCGGGCCGGTGACGAACCCGGCGACGGCGTCGGAGAGCGCGAGGACGAGCGCCGCGGGGGTCGCGGCGCCGACCAGGACCGCGGAGGTGACCACCGGGCTTCCGGACAGGTCGAAGAGCAGCCAGGCCAGCCAGGTGGCTCCGGCGGTGAGGAGCACGAGGATCGCGGAGCCGGCGAGGAATCCCTTGAGCCCACCGACCACACGGGCGGCGAGCGCCGCAGGGGCCGCGATGGCCACGCAGAGCGCTCCGACGGCAGCCCCGAGAATTACGAGCACCGGGCCCGCGAGCGGTCCGCCCATCCCGTGGCCGCCGGTCGCTGATGCGACCAGAAGGCCGAGGTAGACCAACCCTGCGAGCACCGGGTAGGCGAGCCCGACGAGCACCATGGTGACGACGAAGGAGGCGATGCGAACGGCGGTCACGGGCATACTCATGCGCTCATGATGCCCGGCACCCCCGCGCGCCGCCGCAGACGTTGACCCTTCGTTGACGAACAGAGCCATGGTCAATCGATCCGCGGTCAGCCGACGTGCGCCTCGACCTGGGCGAGGAGCGGGTCGCGAAGACCGACGGCGTCGTGCGCCCAGAACGCCTCACAGTAGACGAACGCACCGGTCATCCAAGGCTCGTACGCCGGGAGCCGGGTCACCTGGAACGCCTGCTGCGGAATGCGGGACGAGGGGGCGGTGAAACCGAGCGGCGTCGCGGCCGAGAAGCCGCGGGAGCCGTAGTAGTCCCAGCCTCCCTCGAGAAAGACCGCCGGAGCCTCGAGGCGCTCCGCCTCCGCGAGCGCCGCTGCGACCAGCGCCGTGCCGATCCCGGCCCGCTGGCGGTCCGGGCGCACCGAGAGCGGACTCAGCACGAGCACGTCGACGAGCCGCTCGCGCGCGTCCACCCACGAGCGTGACAGCGCGAGATGGCCCACGATCTCGCCACCAGCGACCGCGACCAGGCTCGCTCGCAGCGCACCGGAGTCGGCCAAGGCACGCAACAGCCGCACGATCCGCCCGTCGGTCTCCTCCTCGAAGGCGCCTGCGGCAACGGCCTCGATCGCGGCCTGGTCGTCGGGAAGGGCAGCTCGGATCTCCATGGCCGAACCGTTTCACGGCTGCATCACCGCCGCTAACGGGTTTCGCCAGCGCGGTCAGACCCGCCCACGGACCATCCCGATGAGGCGGTCCAGGACCTCCTCGGGGGCGACTTGGACGCCGTTGTGGAGGTGGGCGTTGGTGATCCAGGGGCGGAGGGTGGGGACCAGCTCGGCGGTGGCGAGGGAGTGCTCCCGCAGGACGTAGGGGTCGTCGTAGTAGACCGCGGCGGCGCACGGGACGTCGACGGCGGCGAGCACGCTGGGGTCGTAGAGGCTCGGCCACTGGCGCTCGGCCAGCAGGTCCGCCGTCTCGGCGAAGGGAGCCAGCAGCGGATCCTCCGTCAGGTGCCATGGGAAGAGGTGCTCGGCGGTGAAGAGGGTCGGGTCCTCGTACGCCGCGGGCTGCACGCGCGCGGAGGCCCACCGGGTGGCCTGGGCATCGGCGTAGCAGGCCTCGTGGACGAGTACGTAGAGCGGCGAGTGGCCGCTGAAGGGCAGCAGCGACGCGACCTCGTGACCGAAGCCGAGTCCGGCCGGGTCGCGCTCGAGGAGGTAGTGGATCTGCTCGGAGCCGCCGGTCATGCCGAGGCGGTTGCCGATGGAGCGCGCCTGGCGCGCGGAGAGCGGGCCGCCGTGCGGGAGCCGGATCTCGCCGGCGTCGCACCGCTCGATCAGCGCCCGCATCCGGTCGCGGTCCCGGGGAAACCTGGCGTAGTGGCGCTCGGTGAGCTCGATCGTGCGGGCGAACGTCGCGGCGTAGATCTCGTCGACGGGCAGCCCGACCGGCGGCACTCCCCCGGTGAACATCACCTCACGCAGCGACTCGGGATGGGCGGAGAGGTAGCGCAGCGAGCAGAACCCGCCGAAGGACTGGCCCAGGAGCGACCAGCGCTCGATCCCCAGGGACACGCGGAGGAGCTCGGCGTCCTCGACGATCGAGTCGGCGCGGAAGTGGGCCAGGTGGTCGGCCTGCTCCTGCGGGCTCATCCCGGTCATCGCGGTGAGCGGTGTCGACCGTCCGGTCCCGCGCTGGTCGAGGAGGATCAGCCGATAGTCCTCCAGCGCCCGTTCGAGCCATCCCGGCACCATCGGCAGGTCGATCGGGCGCGGGCTCTCTCCGCCCGGGCCGCCCTGGAGGAAGAGCAGCGCGTCGCGGTCGTCGCGATCCTCCGGACGGCGCACCTCGCGGGCGAAGACGGTCAGCGTCTCCGGCCCACCGCCGCGATGATCCAGCGGCACCTCGATCTCGTGCTCGATCAGGACCAGTCCGGGGATCGTCTCGGTGTGCACCAGCCGATCCTATGCCGGTCAGATGGACGGCGGCGTTGCGGTACGGCCCGACAGAACCTAACCTGAACACCGTTCAACTGAACGTTGTTCAGGTAGCCATCCCGAGGAGACTCCCGCATGACGACAGCCTTCGACCAGCTAGCCGACCGGATCCTGTCCGGCGGGGCCGCCACCGCGGAGGACGCAGTGGCCGTGCTGCGTACCCCCGACGCGGAGCTGATGGGCGTCGTCGCCGCGGCGGGGCGACTGCGGCGCGAGCACTTCGGCAACACCGTGAAGGTGAACTACCTGGTCAACCTCAAGTCAGGGCTGTGCCCGGAGAACTGCAACTACTGCAGCCAGGCCCTCGGCTCGCAGGCGCCGGTCCTGAAGTACTCCTGGCTCTCGAAGGACGAGACCCTCGAGCAGGCCGGTGCCGGGCTGCGTGGTGGCGCCACCCGTGTCTGCATGGTCTCCTCGGGCCGCGGACCGTCCGATCGCGACATCGACAAGGTCGTCGAGATGACCTCCGCGCTGAAGGACGCGCACGAGGGCGTGGAGGTCTGCGCCTGTCTCGGACTGCTCAAGGGTGGCCAGGCCGAGCGGCTCAAGGCCGCCGGGGTGGATGCGTACAACCACAACATCAACACCGCCGAGTCCAACCACGACAACATCGTCCAGACCCACACCTACGAGGACCGCGTCGACACGATCGGCAAGGCCAAGGACGCCGGCCTCTCGCCGTGCTCAGGCCTCATCGCGGGTCTGGGCGAGACCGACGAGCAGCTCGTCGAGGCCCTCTTCGCGCTCAAGGAGCTCGACGCCGACTCGATCCCGGTGAACTTCCTGATGCCGTTCGACGGAACGCCGTACGAGAACACCTGGGAACTCTCCCCCACCCGCTGCGTGAAGATCCTGGCGATGGCGCGCTTCGTCTGCCCGGACAAGGAGATCCGGATCGCAGGCGGCCGCGAGATGCACCTGCGCTCGCTGCAGGCTCTTGCCCTCCAGGTCGCCAACTCGATCTTCCTCGGTGACTACCTGACCTCCGAGGGGCAGGACGCGTTGGCCGACCTGGAGATGCTGCGCGACAACGGCTTCATCATCCTCGGCATGGACGAGAGCGCGTTCGGCGAGCTCATCGAGGAGCACCGCACCAAGGTTGCCGCGCGAGCAGCGGGCGGATGCGGCAGCAGCTGCGGTGATGGCTGCGGCTCTGCTTCTGGCGGGGCATGCGGTGGTCACGACGAGCAGGGCGGCCCGGTGATCCGGCGCCGCGGAGCGGGGACCGATGTCGCTGCCAATGCTTGATCTGGGCGCTGATCGGGGCGCTGATCGGGCCCACGACCTGCTCGCGTTCGACCGCGAGCACCTCTGGCACCCCTACACCTCGATGACCGACCCGGCACCGGTGCGGCTCGTCACCGGCGCCGAGGGCGTACGCCTACACCTCTCCGACCACGACGGCGAGCGGCTCGAGGTCGTCGACGCGATGTCGTCGTGGTGGTCCGCGGTGCACGGCTACCGGGTGCCCGAGCTGGACGCCGCGCTCGCCGAGCAGGCCGGCCGGATGGCGCACGTGATGTTCGGCGGCCTGACCCACGCGCCGGCGATCGACCTCGCCGAGCGGCTCGTCTCGATGACCCCGGACCCCCTGCAGCACGTCTTCCTCGCCGACTCCGGCTCGGTCAGCGTCGAGGTGGCGATCAAGATGGCGCTGCAGTCGCAGCGCGGCCGCGGTCAGCCGGAACGGACCCGGCTGCTGACCGTGCGCGGCGGCTACCACGGTGACACCTTCGGGTGCATGAGCACCTGCGATCCGGTCGGCGGGATGCACTCGATGTTCACCGACATGCTCGCGCCGCAGGTCTTCGCCGAGCGCCCGCCCGCGCCGGGCGGCGACGTGGAGGCGTGGGCCGAGGGCGTACGCCGCCTGGCGGCCGAGCACGCCCACGAGCTCGCCGGGATCATCCTCGAGCCGCGGCTCCAAGGTGCTGGCGGGATGTGGGTCTACGACGACCAGTGCCTGGTCGTGCTCCGCGAGATCGCCGACGAGCACGGCCTCGTGCTGATCTTCGACGAGATCGCCACCGGCCTCGGCCGCACCGGCGACCTCTTCGTGTCCTCGCTGGTCACCCCCGACATCCTCTGTCTCGGCAAGGCGCTCACCGGCGGCTACATGACCCTGGCCGCGGTGCTGACCACCACAGATGTCGCGCACGCGATCTCCCGGAGCGAGTCGGGCGTGCTCATGCACGGGCCGACCTTCATGGGCAACCCGCTCGCCTGCGCGGTGGCACTGGCCTCGCTCGACCTGCTGGCCGCCCGAGGCTGGGAGCAGGACGTACGCCGGGTCTCCGCCGCGCTCTCGACAGGCCTCTCTCCGCTGGCCGCCGCGCCCGGCGTCAGCCAGGTCCGCGTCCTCGGCGCCGTCGGCGTGGTCCAGCTCGACCATCCGGTCGATGTCGCCAAGGCCACCGACGCCGCGCTGCGTGAGGGTGTCTGGATCCGGCCGTTCCGCGACCTGATCTACACGATGCCGCCCTACATCACCGGCGAGGACGACCTCGCCCGCATCTGCCGGGCCGTCGCCGCGGCCGCGGAGGTGGCCTGAGATGGGGTGGCAGACCTGGCTGGAGGAGGCAGCCACCGCGCGCGAGGCGGCAGGCCTGACCCGGCGACTGCGACCGCGCGGACCCGACGACGCCGTCGTCGACCTGGCGGGCAACGACTACCTAGGACTCTCCCAGCACCCCGAGGTACGCCGCGCGGCAGCCGAGGCGGCGATGCTCTGGGGCGGTGGCGCGGGTGCGTCTCGGCTGGTCACGGGCACCTTGACCCTGCACGGCGACCTGGAGGCCGAGCTCGCCGACTGGCTCGGCCAGCCGGGCGCGCTGACGTTCTCGACCGGCTACCACGCCAACCTCTCGGTCGTCGGCGCACTCGCCGACCGGACCGCCCACGTCGTCTCCGACGCGCACATCCATGCCTCGCTGATCGACGCGGTGCGGCTCTCCCGGGCGCAGCTGACGGTCGTGCCGCACAACGACGTGGCGGCGGTCCGGGCGGCGCTCGCCGCGCGCCCCGGCGTACGCAGCCTGGTGCTGGCCGAGTCCGTCTACTCGGTCCTCGGCGACGAGGCACCGCTGACGGAGCTGGCCGAGGTCTGCGCGGAGCACGGCGCGCTGCTCGTCGTCGACGAGGCCCACGGCGTCGGCGTGCACGGACCGGGGCTCGTCCACCGCCACGGCCTCGCCGGGCGGCCCGACGTACTCGTCACCGCGACGCTCTCCAAGAGCCTCGGCAGCCAGGGCGGAGCCGTCCTGGGGCCGCAAGCGGTCCTCGACCATCTGGTCAACACCGCCCGCCCGTTCATCTTCGACACCGGCCTGGCGCCGGCCTCCGCCGCCGCAGCCCTGGCCGCGGCGCGGGTCGCGCGCGCTCGACCGGACCTCGCCGACACCATCCGCGCTCGCGTCACCGACCTGGCCCGGACCCTCGGGGTCCCTGCCCCCGCCGGCGCGGTGCTGTCGGTGCCGATGCCGTCGCCCGAGACAGCCGTCTCCGCGCAGGCGGCCCTGCTCGCCGAGGGCGTACGCGTCGGCTGCTTCCGCCCGCCGTCGGTCCCCGACGGCGTCTCCCGGCTGCGGATCACCGCCGGGGCGGGCGTCACCGCCGAGGAGTGGGAGCGGGCAGCCAAGGCCATCGACACGATCGTGGGTGAGGTGCGGTGAGCGAGCGGCCGAATGTTCACCGAGGTAACTCGGTCAGCGCTCACTTCCTTCGCGGAACTCCACGAAGGAAGTGCACCGACACCGAGGTAACTCGGTCAGCATCCCGAGGCATGGCATGAGCGGGCGGGTGGTGATCGTCACCGGCACCAACACCGGCGTCGGCAAGACCGTCGCGACGGCGACCCTGGCAGCCCGGGCACGTACGAACGGCGATAAGGTCGCGGTCGTGAAGCCGGTGCAGACCGGCACCGCTGACGGCGACTGCGACGCCGCGGAGATCCACCGGCTGACCGGGATCGAGGTCCACGAGCTCACCAGCCTGGAGGAGCCGCTCGCACCCGACACCGCCGCCCGGCGGGCGGGGGTGGAGATCCCGCCGGTCGCTGCGTACGCTCCGACGATCTCGGCCCTGACCAGCGAGAACGACCTGGTTCTCGTCGAAGGTGCCGGTGGTCTGCTGGTACGCCTGGACACCGACGGCGGCACGCTCCTGGACCTGGCCGACGCACTCCTCGCCGGCGGCGTACCGACCTCGTTCATCGTCGTCACCGCGGCGGGACTCGGCACTCTCAACCACACCGAGCTGACCGTGGCCGCGCTGAGCGCTCGTGGGCACGAGCCCGACGGGCTGATCATCGGCTCCTGGCCGGGCGATCCAGGGCTGGCCGAACGGTGCAACCGCATCGACCTGCCCCGTGTGACCGGCGTACCCCTGCTGTTCGGCATCCCGGAAGGAATTGACAACCATTCTCAACTGACCTGAGAATGGTTCTCATGACCCCCACTACCCGCTCCGTAGGCCTCCTTGCCGCCGGCGCACTCCTGCTCACCTCGGGCTGTGCCGCCCTCTCCGACGACTCCGGTTCCTCCGCCTCCGGTTCCGACTCGGGGAAGGTCCAGATCGCAGCCGCGTTCTACCCGCTGGAGTTCGTCGCGGAGCGGGTAGCGGGTGACCTGGCCGAGGTCACCCCCCTCACCAAGCCGGGCGTCGAGCCGCACGACCTCGAGCTCAGCATCAACCAGACGGCCGCGCTGCAGAGCGCTGACCTGATCCTCACCGAGCACGGCTTCCAGCCCGCCGTGGACGACGCGGTCGAGCAGGACGTCAAGGGCGAGGTCGTCGACGTCGAGAAGCTCGTCGAGCTCCGCAAGGCCGAGGAGGGCCACGAAGAGGGCCACGAGGACGAGCACGCCGAGGGCGAGGAGGCCGCCGCCGAGGAAGAGCACGCCCACGGCGAGTCCGACCCCCACTTCTGGCACGACCCGCTGCTGATGGCGCAGTACGCCGAGGGCGTACGCGACGCTCTGGTGAAGGCCGACCCCGACAACGCCGAGACCTACGAGGCCAACGCCAAGTCGCTGACCGAGGACCTGACGACGGTCGACGAGGAGTTCAAGACCGGCCTGGCCCAGTGCAAGATCAAGGACGTCGTGGTCTCCCATGACGCCTTCGGCTACCTGGACAAGTACGGCCTGGAGTTCGAGTCGATCGCCGGTCTGACCCCCGACGCCGAGCCCAACCCGGCCCAGCTGGCCGAGATCGGCGAGCACGCCAAGGAGCACGGCGTGACCACGATCTTCTCCGAGCGCCTGGTCAGCACGGCCCTCGCCGACACCCTCGCCGACGACCTCGGTCTGAAGACCGCGGTGCTCGACCCGATCGAGGGCCTCTCGGCAGACACCGAGGGAGAGGACTACCTTTCCCTCATGCGCCAGAACCTCGACGCCCTGAAGGCGGCCAACGGTTGTCAGTGACCAGATCAGGGACCGGAAGCACCGTCCCCGCCGATGTCCCCGTGCAGCTCCTGCACGGGGATGTCGCCCTGTCCGGACGTCCCGTCCTTCGCGAGGTGGACCTGACCGTCAAGCGCGGTGAGTTCGTCGCGCTGATGGGCGCCAACGGCTCCGGCAAGTCGACGCTCGTACGCACCCTGGTCGGCCTCAACCCGCTCTCGGCCGGTCGCCTGGAGCTGTTCGGCCGCCCCCTGGCCGGCTTTCACGACTGGTCGCGGGTCGGCTACGTGCCGCAGCGAAGCACGGCCACCGGCGGCGTACCCGCCTCGGTCTGGGAGGTCGTCGCCTCCGGCCGGCTCACCCACCGCAAGCTGCTGCGGCCGCTGCGCAGCGCCGACCGGGCCGCGATCCGGGCGGCGCTCGAGGTCGTCGGGATGGATGCGTACGCCCACCGCGGGGTCGCCCAGCTCTCCGGCGGTCAGCACCAGCGGGTGCTGATCGCGCGGGCGCTCGCCGGCCGTCCCGAGCTGCTGCTGCTCGATGAGCCCACCGCCGGCGTCGACCTGCCCAACCAGCACGCGCTGGCCGGGGCTCTCGGCCGGCTCAAGGACGACGGCGCCACGATCGTGCTGGTCGCCCACGAGCTCGGGCCGCTGGCTCCGCTGGTCGACCGCGCCGTCGTCATGCGCGACGGGCGCAAGGCCTACGACGGCCCGCCCCTCTCCGATGCCGACGTCCACGCCCAGGGCTTCGACGCCGGTCACGTCCACTGCGACGACGCCTCGACCCCCAACCCGAACGCCGCCGTCCCGACCCCCCTCAAGGAGCTCTGATGACTCTCCTCGAGCTCTTCTCGGTGCCGTTCATGCAGCGGGCCCTGATCGCGGCGTTCCTCGTCGGGATCGCCGCTCCCGCGGTCGGCACCTACATCGTGCAGCGACGGCTGGCGCTGATGGGCGACGGCATCGGTCACGTCGCCGTCACCGGCGTCGCGATCGGCCTGTGGACCCAGACCTCGCCGACCTGGGCCGCGGTGGTCGTGGCCATCGCCGGGGCTGTGGTCATCGAGGTCGTACGCGAGCGCGGCCACGCCGAAGGTGACGTCGCCCTGGCGATGCTCTTCTACGGCGGGCTCGCCGGGGGCATCTTCGTCACCGGGCTGGCCGGCACCGGCGCCTCCCGGCTCCAGGAGTTCCTCTTCGGCTCGATCCTGACGATCTCGGTCGACGACCTGCTTGTGACGATGACGCTCGCGGTGGTGCTCATCGTGATCTGTGTCGGCCTCTCGCCGCAGCTGTTCGCTGTCTCCCAGGACGCCGACTACGCGAAGGTCGCCGGGCTGCCGGTGCGGTTCTATTCGATCCTGGTCGCCGTGCTCGCCGCCCTGAGCGTGGTGATCGCGATGCGCACCGTCGGGCTGCTGCTCGTCTCCGCACTCATGGTCGTGCCGGTCGCGATCGTGCAGCAGCTGACCCGGTCGTTCCGGATGACGCTGCTCGGCGCGATGGGCGCCGGCCTGGTCGCCTCGGTCGGCGGCCTCGTGCTGGCGGCCGCACTCTCCCGCACCGGCGCCAACGTCCAGCCCGGCCCCAGCATCGTGCTGGTCGCGCTGGCTGGGTTCTTCCTGGTCTGGCCGATCGGCGCCTGGCTGCGCCGGCGGCGGGCCCTGGTGGCCCCGTTCCCGGAGACCGAGCCCGTGGAGAAGCCGGTCGATGAGGCCCACCCGCACCACCACGGCGAGAAGTGTGGCCACGTCGCGGTCGAGCACGGCGACCACGTCGACTACATCCACGACGGGCACCGGCACGCGGCGCACGTCGGCACGGAGGGAGAGCACTATGACGAGCATTGATCCGCCGAGCTCCCTGCGCCCCACCAAGCAGCGGCTCGCCGTGGCCGAGGCACTACGGGCGTACGACGGCTTCCACTCCGCCCAGGAGATCCACTCCCGGCTGGACGGTGCCGTCGGCCTGGCCACCGTCTACCGCACGCTGACGGCGCTGGCCGAGGCCGGCGCGGTCGACGCGATGCGCTCCGAGGACGGCGAGACGATCTACCGCCGCTGCTCCGACACCCATCACCATCACCTGGTCTGCCGTCAGTGCGGCCGGACCGTCGAGGTGGAGGGCCCTGCCGTCGAGCGGTGGACCAAGACCATGGCCGAGGACAACGGCTTCACCGACGTCTCCCACACCCTGGAGATCTTCGGCACCTGCACCGACTGCCGCTAGGGCTGGACCGGGTTCGGCAGCGCGCCGCCGTAGCGGCGGTCCCGGGAGGCGTACGTCTCGATGGCGTGCCACAGGTGGCGACGGTCGACGTCGGGCCACAGCACGTCGGTGAAGACGAACTCGGAGTAGGCGGCCTGCCAGAGCATGTAGTTGGAGAGCCGCTGCTCACCGGAGGTGCGCCAGATGAGGTCGGCGTCGGGGAGGTCGGGGACGTAGAGGTAGCGCTCGAAGGTCTTCTCGGTGATCTTCTCCGGACGCAGCTTCCCGGCGCGTACGTCCTCCCCCATCCGCCGCACGGCGTCGGTGAGCTCGGCACGACCGCCGTAGTTGACGCACATCGTCAGCGTGCAGACGGTGTTGTCCTTCGTCATCTCCTCGGCGATCTTGAGCTCGTTGATGACGGACTTCCACAGCCGCGGCGCGCGACCGGCCCAGCGCACCCGGACCCCGAGCTCGTTCATCTCGTCGCGGCGGCGGCGGATGACGTCGCGGTTGAAGCCCATCAGGAACTTCACCTCGTCGGGCGAGCGCGACCAGTTCTCGGTGGAGAACGCGTAGGCCGAGATGGCCTTCACGCCGATCTCGATGGCACCTTCGACGACGTCGAAGAGCGAGGACTCACCCTCTTCGTGGCCCTTGGTCCGGGGGAGGCCACGCTCCTTGGCCCATCGGCCGTTGCCGTCCATGATGATCGCCACGTGGTGCGGGACGAGGTCCTTGGGGACCGGGGGCGGGGTAGCCCCGGACGGGTGGGGTGTTGGGGTACGGACCGGCTTGCTCACGAGGTGCAACCCTAGTCGGGCGATACCCAGGAGGCGGCTGCGGCCCGGGAGGCTGCGGCCTGGGCGGGACCATCGGGCGCCGGGGCGCGTCGTACTCCATCTCCTCGGGTCGACCGGCCGGGCCGGGGACGGTCAGCGCGCCGACGATCGTGGTGATCGGCATCGCCAGGACGACCCCGATGCCCGCGGCCATGGTGGCGACGATCTCGCCGGCCATCTGCTCGGTCGTCAGCAGCGAGAGGAAGGTGCGGTCGTAGAGCTGGATCACCAGCAGCAGGGTGAGCGCGCTGCCGACGTAGGCGAACACGATCGTGTAGATCGTCGAGGCGACGTGGTCGCGGCCGATCCGCATCGCGCCGCGGAAGACGTCCCAGCGCGAGGTGTCCGGGCCGGCGGCACGCAGCTCCCACACCGCGGAGGCCTGGGTGATGGTGACGTCGTTGAGCGCGCCGAGGCCGGCGATGATCACCGCGGCGACCAGCAGGGTCTGCAGGTCGAGCGCGGCGTCGAGCGAGGAGAGCGTCTGACCGCTCTCCGAGCCCAGTCCGGACAGCCGGCTCGCACCGATCGCGAAGGTGCCGATCAGCGCGGTCACCGTGACTCCGGCCAGGGTGCCGGCGAGCGCCACCGACGTACGCACCGAGAACCCGTGGGTGGTGTAGAGCACCACGTAGAGGATCAGCACCGAGGAGACCAGCGCGACCCACGCCGCGGGCTCGCCGGAGAGCAGCGCGGGCAGCAGGAACAGCCACACCACCGCGCCCGCGAACCCCAGGCCGAGCACCGCCATCAGCCCGCGCATGCGGGCGACCGCGACGACACAGACCACGAAGAGCCCGACCAGCAGGAGCAGCGGCGGCCCGCGCTTGACGTCGAAGAAGGCGTACGTCGCCTCCCCCTCTTTCTCGGTGCGGGAGAGCTCGACCTCGTCGCCGGCCTCCAGCCCGGAGCGGGCCATCGGGGTCGAGATCTCCACCGCGACCTCGGCGCCGGTGTCGGGTCCGCTGGTCAGCGTCGCGGCGGCGGTGTTGCAGCCCTTGGGAGTGCCCTCGGCGCTGCACGGCTCGGCGACCGAGGTGATCTCGGCCGTCTCGAAGACGACGCCGTCGGCGACGAACTCCTGCGACCCCTGGAGCTTCTCGACAGCGGCGCGGTCGGGCCACCACAGGGCCACTCCGACGACGGTGATGACGGCCACGAGCACGAGCGAGACGGTCAGCACCATCCGCGGCAGGGCCTCGACCTCCACCTCGGCGTCGTGCCCACCGTGGGAGTGGCCGTGGGAGTGGGCCATCGTTCCTCAGCTCTCGACGTATTCCAGCGAGCGCAGGTTGCGGTCCAGATGCCAGGAGAGGTACGCGGCGACCAACCCGCTCGCCTGCCTGCTGGTCCGGTCCTCGGCGCCGCCGACGGTATCCCAGTCACCTGAGAGCAGCGCACCGAGGTGACTGAGCGTCTCGGGCGAGGGTGTCGCCGAGCCCGGCACCCGGCAGGTCGTGCACAGCGCGCCGCCCATGGAGACGTTGAACCACCGGTGCGGACCCTCCAGGCCGCACCTGGCACACGCCTCGAAAGAGGGCGCGTAGCCGGCGACGGCCAGCGAGCGGAGCAGGTAGGAGTCGAGGACGTGCCGGGGCAGCCGGTCGCCCTGGGCGAGCACGCGCAGCCCGCCGACGAGCAGCAGATACTGCTGCGGCGCCGGCTCGCCCTCCTCGTGGACCAGCCGGTCGGCGGTCTCGAGCATCGCGGTGCCGGCGGTGTAGCGGTCGTAGTCCAGTCCGATCCCGGCGTGGAACAGGGTGAGCGTCTCGGCCTGGGTGATCGTGTCGAGGTTGCGCCCCTCGGCGAACTGCAGGTCGACGTGGGTGAACGGCTCCAGCCGCGCACCCCACCGCGAGGTGGTGCGCCGCACGCCCTTCGCCACCGCACGCACCCGTCCGTGGTGACGGGTGAGCATGGTGATGATGCGATCGGCCTCACCGAGCTTGTGGGTGCGAAGCACGATGGCCTCGTCGCGGTAGAGGGGCACGGTCCCATTCTGCAGCACTCGCCCGGCCATCGGGTGCCGCCGGGTCCGCGTCGCCGAGAAACCGGATAATCCGGCGAGAAACCAGATCATAATGCGCCATGCCCAGGATCAGCCCTCGGTCCACCTTCGCCGTAGCCGACGTACCTCGAAGGCTGACCTTCGACCAGCTCAGCCTGTTCACCATGCTCTGGGCCGGACAGGGTCTGATCCAGCTCCTCACCTATGAGTACTTTCCCCACGACGCCCTGTTCGGCCTGCTTCTGGTGGCAACGCTCGTGGCCATCGTCCTTCCCAACCGTACCCTGGCGCTCGCGACGATGGTCGTGCTCAACCTGGCCTACTCCTGGGCGCACCTGCCCTATCAGGTCAACCATCATCTGCTCGAGGACTGCATCAATCTGATCCTGCTCGGCGCGCTGGCCATCGGGTGGATGCGGCGCAGACGCGGTCGAGCCGAGCTCGGCATCCGCTCGGCGACGTACGAAGCGTTCGCGGGTCCGGCCCGCGGTGCCGTGGTCGTCATGTACCTGTGGTCGGGGATCGCGAAGGCCAACACCGACTTCTTCGACCCGATGGTGGGTTGCGCGACCACGCTGCTCGGCACCGCCCTCCATGCCGAGCAGAACAGCGCGATCGTGGCGTGGCTCGCGACTCCGGTCACGGCCGGCACCTTGGTCACCGAGATCGCCTTGGGACTGCTGCTCGCCTTCCGCAGAACGCGGTTCCTCGCCATTCCGATCGGGCTGTTGTTCCACCTCTCCCTTGCGGTGGTCCCGATCGCGGCGATCCAGGCGTTCAGCTACGCCGCCGTCGCGACGTACGCCTTGTTCCTCAGCCCCCAGGTTGCCAACGCAGCCAGCGACCTGGTCGGCAACAGCCTTCGTCGGCTACGACGCCACCTGGTCGCGACCGTCGCGAGCGGTGCGGTGGCGGTCGGCGTCCTGATGGTCGCCGTGACGCTCGCATCCAGGGCCATCGGGGACGACGAGGCCTTCACCTATGCCCGGGTGGGCCTGTGGTTCCTCGGCCTCGTGGTTCTCATCGTCGTATATTTTCGATCCCTGCTCACGGTGGTACGCCGCGACGGGCCGCGTGCGGTAGCCGTCTCCGACCCGCTGTTCACCGGATCGCCCGTGCTGTGGGGTGTGACCTTGCTCGTCCTGGTGAACGGCAGCCTCCCCTACCTCGGTTTCAAGACACAGACATCGTTCACGATGTTCAGCAACCTCTGGACCGAGGACGGCCGGACGAACCATTGGTTCATCAGCCCGGCCATCCAGATCGGCGACTATCAGGGCGACCTGGTCGAGATCATCGAGACCGATGACCCCGAGCTGGCCGCGGTCGCTGACGCCGAGCACTCGTTGACCCGGTTCGAGTTCGAGCGGATTCTGAGCGCGAAGGACGACATCTCCGTGGAGTGCAGCTGTTATGGGCAGATCCGTCGGATCGAGAAGGTCGACGGCGAGTTCATCGGATATGAACCCCAGTTCTCCTACAGCCCGTTCTTGGGCAGGGTGTTCTCGTTTCGCTCGGTCCCGGACGGCAAGGTCGCCTGCACCCAGTGACCACGCTGCCGACCTCACGTCGCAGCCACACGATGGCAACGACGCGTGTGGGTGACCGAGATCGGTCGGCTCGTCTCCTATCGTGCCGGTCATGAGCTCAACAGGCATCGCGACCGTGCCGACCGACCCCGCGCACGACGACCGCAAGCCCGGCACCGCCGCCGGACCGCCGGTCACGGTCGTCGACTGGCTGATGCTGGCGCTCGCCATCGTCTCGGTCGCGGCGGCCGTGTGGGTGACGTTCTGGGACGTGCCGCAGGTCTGGTACGACCGGGTCGTCGCGGCCGACTACGTCGTGTGCGCCGTCTTCGCCATCGAGTTCGTGTGGCGCTGGACCCGCTCGGGGCTCGGGTGGAAGTTCCCTCTTCTCTACTGGTACGAGCTGCTCGGGATGATCCCGCTCGGTGTCGCCGCCAGCCCGGCCTTCCGCGGCCTCCGGCTGCTGCGGATCGTGCTGATCCTGCTCCGGCTGATGCGTGCGGCCGACCGGGCCTTCGGCGACCGCGTCTCGGCGTACGTGGTGGGGAGGTTCTCGGGGGCGATCGTCAACGCGATCCGCAAGCCGATCACGGTCGCGGTGCTCGACGAGGTGATCGCGGTGATCCAGACCGGCAACTACACCCGGCACATCTCCAGCGCGATCGAGGAGAACCGGGCCGAGATCGACACGCTCATCGTCGACCTCATCCGCCAGGACCAGGCGACCGGGAAGCTGAGATACCTCCCCTTCCACGACGACGTCGTCCGTCTCGTGGCCGATACGGTGCTGCGCCTGGTCGACGAGGGCCTGGCCGACCCACGGGTCCACGAGATCATCTCCGACGCCATCCGCGAGTCCGCCAAGGAGCTGCGGGAGAACGTCGGATCGGACCAGCACGCCGCGGTCAAGCGCGACCAGGAGCGGTTCGGGAAGTAGGTCTCGTTTTCTTTGCGAAACCGACTGAAGTAGGTGTCACCGCGGCCCGTCGGGTCGGATTCAGGGCATGATTCGGCCATGAGCGCGACCTTCCCGACACATCTCGGGCGGCTACAACAGGTCCGCCACATCGGTGCCGGCGCATTCGCCTCCGTGTGGCTCTACTACGACCCCGATCTCGACTCCCATGTCGCGGTCAAGGCGCTCTCCCCCGGCTGGGTGTCGAACCCCGAGATCCACAAGCGATTCCTCCAGGAAGCGCGGCTGCTCCGCTCGGTCGACTCACCCCATGTCGTACGTGTCTACGACATCGGCCAGACGTCCACCGGCATCCCCTTCTTCGTGATGTCGTACGCCGACGGCGGCTCGGTCGCCGACCTGCTCAAGGGCTCGCCGGCCGGCCTGGACGTGCGCGAGGTCGCCGACATCGTCTCGCAGGCCGCCGACGGCCTGATGGCCCTGAAGGCACGCGGGGTGATCCACCGCGACATCAAGCCCGCCAACCTGCTCCTCACCTCCGAGACCTCCGGTGGCACCGCCGGCGCTCGCCGGGTGATGATCGCCGACCTCGGCGTAGCCCGCTCGCTCGACTCGCTCAACGAGGTCACCCGCGACATCGGCACCCCGTCCTACATGGCGCCCGAGCAGCTCGACCCGTCACTGCCGATCGACCACCGCGCCGACGTACGGGCCCTCGGCGCCGTCGCCTGGGCCCTGCTCGCCGGCCGCTCCCCCGCCCCCGCGCTCGGCCTCACCTCCCGGGTGCCCGAAGCCGGCACCGTGCGTCCCCTTCCCGCCTCGATCAGCCAGGCCATCGGCCGGGCGCTGGAGCCCCGGGCCGAGGACCGCTGGCCCGATGCCCGCTCCTTCGGCGACGCCCTTCGCGCAGCGGTCCAGGGCGCTGGTGCCGCCGGCGCGCCACACACCCCCACCGCGCTTCAGCCTCCCCCGCCCACCTCGACCTCGCCGTGGCAGAAGTCGGCGGCCCCCGTGCCGCCCGTCGGCCCGCCCAGCGGACCACCACCCAGCGGGCCGCCCAGCAGGCCACCCACCGGATCGCCGTTCGACCAGCCGACCACCGTTCCGACGAGCGCCGGGTCCCAGCAGCGGCCGAAGCGGCGCACCGGGCTGCTCGTCGGCGGCGCGATCGCCGCGGTCGTGGTCATCGGCCTGATCGGCGGCCTCATCTATCTGGTGAGCAGCGCCGGAAGCGACATCCCCGAGGCCGGTGAGTGCCGCGACCTCGACTTCGACGCGGGCAACACGTTCGTCGACGAGACGGCCCCGGTCGACTGCGCGGAGCCGCACACGCTCTACACGTTCCACGTCGCCACCGACGTCGAGAACTACAACGACAACGAGGCCGCCGGCGCCGCCTGCTACAGCCGCATCGAGACTGGGCTCGGGCTGCGTCCCGAGATGATGGCCCGCACGGCCTACCTGGTGAACTGGTACTGGCCCAAGGAGTCGACCTGGAACGACGGCGACCGCTATGTCAGGTGCGACATCGTCGTGACGGTCCTGAAGGCCCCGCTGGTCGACCTGCCCGAGGACCCGATCCCGGCCCCGGCGGACCTGCGAGCGTGCATCGACAGCACCGTCGACAAGATCGTTCGCTGCGGGACGACCCATGACTACGTCGTGGTCGACACCTTCGAGATGACCGGTGACGCCTACCCCGACCAGGCCGAGACGAACGCCCAGGGTCTGGCCGGCTGTCCGACGGACGCGACCATGTTCAAGCCTCCGTTCGAGTCTGCCTGGAACTCCGGCAGCCGGATCGGCCTCTGCGCGAAGTACGACGTCGGCTCCTAGGAGACCCTAGGAGATCAGCGGCGCCAGGCGCCTGACCGCCTCCCGGAGGCGGTCAGGGGTCGTCGCCGCGTAGCCGATCACCAGGCCGGGCGGCCCCTCACCCTCGCGGTGCCGGCTCAACGGGTGGACGGCGATGCCCGCCTCGAGCGCGGCCTCGGCGACCGCCGCGTCGTCGACGCCGTCGGGCAGCGTCGCCAGCACGTGCAGCCCGGCCGCGACGCCTCGGACCCGGACCGCCGGCAGGTGCTCGCCGAGCGCCTCGAGCAGTGCATCGCGGCGAGCCTTGTGTCGCTGCCGGACCAGCCTCAGGTGCCGTTCGAAGGCACCCGAGGTGAGCATCCGCGCCAGGGTGATCTGGGGTAGCGCCGGGCTGGCCAGGTCGAGCCAGTAGCGCGCCTCGACCAACTCCTCCTGCATCCCGGACGGGGCGACCAGCCAGCCGATCCGCATCGCGGGCGCGAGCGTCTTGGAGACGCTGCCGAGGTGGACGATCTGGTCGGGTGCGAGCACCTTCACGGCCGCGACCGGCGGCCGGTCGTAGCGGTGCTCGGCGTCGTAGTCGTCCTCGATCACCAGCCGGTGTGGCACCGCCCGGACCCACTCGACCAGCTCCCGGCGCCGCTGCGGGGAGAGCACGACCCCGGTCGGGAACTGGTGCGCGGGCGTGACCACGACGGCATCGACACCGCTGGCATCGAGCGCCGCGACGTCCAGACCGTCGCCGTCCACCGGCACCGGGACCGTCGTCAT
Organism: Nocardioides sp. YJ-D4; assembly: GCF_054031495.1. Classification (NCBI taxonomy): domain Bacteria; kingdom Bacillati; phylum Actinomycetota; class Actinomycetes; order Propionibacteriales; family Nocardioidaceae; genus Nocardioides; species Nocardioides sp. YJ-D4. The sequence goes on along the minus strand of NZ_CM132932.1, from coordinate 4,803,692 downwards.
CCCCCACCGCTGCAGATGCACGCGGCCGCCGTACGATCCCGGCTCCTCGAAGCCGACCCTGGTCCGGCCGCGCTCCTCGAGCCAGCGTGCCAGGAGCACGAGTCCCTGGGCGACGCCGTTGATCACCAGGATCTCGTCGGGAGAGACCGTGAGGCCGCGGGTCCGGCCCAGCCAGACCGCGAGCGCCTCCCGCAGCGCCGGCACGCCGCGCGGGTCGCCGTAGCCGAGGTCGGCGCTGCCGATCTCGGTGAGCACCTCCCGTGACGCCTTCGCCCACGCGGCCCGCGGAAAGGCCGAGAGGTCGGGCACTCCCGGGGAGAGGTCCAGCTCGGGCGTCGGCAGGCGCGTGGCGGCGCCGAGGCGGCGTACGGCTCCGGGGACCGCGCTCACGCGGGTGCCGCCGCCGCTGCGGGCCGAGAGCAGTCCCTCGTCGGTGAGCCGCTGGTACGCCTCGACCACCACCCCGCGCGAGAGGCCGAGCTGGGTGGCGAGGGTGCGCGACGCCGGCACCCGAGCCCCGACCGCGAGCCGGCCGTCGGCCACCGCGTCGCGCAGGGCACCGGTGAGCCAGGTCGCCAGGCCGCCCGGCGGCACCCCGGCCGGGTCGAGCTGGAGGAAGTCCGCTCCGGTCACTTGGTCCACTCTGCCATGTCGATCTTGGATCTGTCTGCCAGACCAAGTTGGAGCGAACCTCGTAGACATGACCACCGAAGCCCTCCCACACCCCGATACCGCCGACGGAACAGCGCTGCACCGCGGCACCCTGATCGGCATCGCCTTCGCCGCGGCCGGGATGGTCTGCGTCGGCAGCAGCGTCGCGGTCTCGGCGGCGATCACCGATGCTCCGCTCTTCACCCTCCAGTCCGTCCGCTACGCTCTCGCCGCCCTGCTCCTGCTCGTGGTCGCGCGCGTCACCGGCTGGCGGGTGCCGCGCCCGCGCGGGCGCGAGTGGCTCTGGCTGGCCGGGGTGGCGACCGTGGGGCTGGTGCTCTTCAACGTCGGCGTCGTTCGAGGCGTCGCCCATGCCGAACCGGCGGTGATCGGGGTGGCCGTGGCCGCGGTCCCGATGCTGCTCGCGGTCGCCCCGGCGATCGCGACCCGCACGCTCCCGGCGCGCCCGGTGATCATCGGCGCCACAGTCGTGACGACGGGAGCGATCCTGGTCCAGGGCTTCGGACGGACCGATGCGGCGGGCATCGGCTACGCGATCCTCGTCCTCGTCTGCGAGGCGGGCTTCACGCTGCTGGCGGTGCCGGTCCTCGCTCGCCTGGGTGCCTTCGGCGTCTCGTTCCACTCGGTGTGGATGGCGGCCGCCGGCATGGCCGTCATCGGTGTCGCGGCCGAGGGTCCGGCGGCCGTCACCACGCTCGACGCCGTCGACCTGCTCGCGGCGCTCCATCTGGCCGTGGTCGTCACCACGCTCGCGTTCCTGCTCTGGTTCACCGCGGTCGGGCGGCTCGGCTCCGGGCGCGCCGGCCTGCTCACCGGCGTCGTGCCCGTGGCCGCGGCCGGCCTCGGCGTACCTCTCAACGGGGTCGTGCCCGGCCCGATGGTCTGGCTGGGCACGGCCGTCGTCGCGCTCGGCCTGGTGATCGGGCTGCCCGGGACGCCGAGTCGGCGCGTTCGAACGCGCCGACTCGGCAGGTCCCGGCAGAACCTCAGCCGCGCGGGATCGTGACCGCCTGGGCGCGGTTGGCCGCGCAGACGACGGCCCGCAGGGAGGCGGTGACGATGTTCTCGTGGATGCCGATACCCCAGACGATCTCGCCGGCGATCTCACACTCGACGTACGCAGCCGCGGACGCGTCGCCACCGGCGGAGAGAGCGTGCTCGGCGTAGTCGAGGACCCGGATCTCGGCGCCGGCCTCCTTCAGCGCGTCGACGAACGCGGCCACGGGGCCGTTGCCGACGCCCTTGTAGGTGCGCTCCTCGCCGCGGACCCGCAGGTCGACGACCTGCTCGTCGCCACCTTCGGCGTCGGTCACCGAGGACCAGCTCTCCAGGGCATACGGCTCCTCGCGCTCGAGGTACTCGGCGGAGAAGATCGACCAGATCTCCTCGGGGCTGACCTCGCCACCCTCGGTGTCGGTGTGCTGCTGGACCACGCGGCTGAACTCGATCTGCGCGCGACGCGGCAGGTCCAGGGAGTGCTCGGTCTTGAGCAGGTAGGCCACGCCGCCCTTGCCGGACTGGCTGTTGACCCGGATGACGGCCTCGTAGGTGCGGCCGACGTCCTTGGGGTCGATGGGCAGGTAGGGCGCCTCCCACGGGATCTCGCTGGTCGGCTTGCCGGCCTCGGCGGCGATCCGGTCGAGGTCCTCCAGACCCTTCTTGATGGCGTCCTGGTGGGAGCCGGAGAAGGCGGTGTAGACCAGGTCGCCCGCGTAGGGGTGGCGCGGGTGGACGTTGATGTTGGTGACGTACTCGACCGTACGGCGGATCTCGTCGATGCCGCCGCCGACCCTGAAGTCGATCTGCGGGTCGATGCCCTGCGAGAAGAGGTTCATACCCAGGGTGACCAGGTCGACGTTGCCGGTGCGCTCACCGTGACCGAACAGGCAGCCCTCGACGCGGTCGGCGCCGGCCATCAGGCCCAGCTCGGTGGCCGCGACCGCGGTGCCACGGTCGTTGTGCGGGTGGAGGCTGATGGCGGAGTGCTCGCGGCGGGTCAGGCCCCGGCCGAAGTACTCGATCTGGTCGGCGTAGGTGTTCGGGGTGGACATCTCCACGGTGGCGGGCAGGTTGAGGATGATCTCCCGGCCGGCCTCCGGCTGCCACACGTCCGAGACCCGCTCGCAGACCTCGAGCGCGTAGTCGGTGTCGGTCTGGGTGAAGATCTCCGGGCTGTACTGGTAGCCGAAGTCCTCGGTGCCGATCAGCTCGGGGACGTGCTCCTCGGCGTACTTCATCACCATCTCGGTGCCGCGGACCGCGATCCCGATGCACTCGGCCGGGGTCACGTTGAACACGACCCGGCGGAACAGCTCGGCGGTGGCGTTGTAGAGGTGGATCGTGGCGCGCGGAGCACCGGCGATCGACTCGGCGGTGCGCGAGATGAGGTCCTCACGCGCCTGGGTCAGGACCGAGATCTGTACGTCATCGGGGATCCGGTCGTCCTCGATCAGCTTGCGTACGAAGTCGAAGTCGGTCTGGCTCGCGCTCGGGAAGCCGACCTCGATCTCCTTGTAGCCCATCGCGACCAGGAGCTCGAACATCCGCAGCTTGCGGGCCGGCGTCATCGGGTCGATCAGGGCCTGGTTGCCGTCACGCAGATCGGTGGAGAGCCAGCGCGGAGCCTTGGTGATCTTCTTCGTCGGCCAGGTGCGGTCGGGTACGTCGACGGGCACGAACGCGCGATAGCGCTCGAACGGCATCCCCGACGGCTTCTGCTGGTTGCTGGAGTTGCTCAGGTTGGTCATGGAGTCCTCATCAGGTGGGAGCGAGTGCCGGCGCACGTCGGACCTCCGCAGCGAGGGAGTCCGGCTTTCTCAGACCCCGCTGCGGCAGCTAAGGAGGAGGCTGCGCATCATGACTCGGTAACAATAACAGAACAGAACTGGCAGACTGGCACCGAAGTGACAACCAAGGGGAGGAACAGGCGTGGCCCAACTGGAAGAGCTCACGGTCGAGGAGTCCTGGCGGCTCGCGACGGACACCCAGGTGTCCCGGATCGGCTGGACCGGCCCGCGCGGCCCGGTGGTGCTACCGGTCAACCACGTCGTGCACGAGGAAGCGCTCTGGATCCGCACCTCCGCGCACTCCTCGATGGCCGAGCAGATCGACGAAAGCGCCGTCGCGCTGCTGGTCGACGACCTCGACCCCGACACCCATGTGGGCTGGTCGGCGCTGTTCAAGGGACACGCGGAGATCCTCTACCGCGACGACCAGATCCCCGACCTCGTCAAGAACCTCCACCCCTGGCCGGCCGGGCCGCGTCCGTTGTGGGTACGGCTGCGTCCCAAGGAGGTCACCGGCCGCCGTCTGGGCGCTGACGGCTGATGCCTCGCCTGCTCGTCGTCCACCACTCCCCCACCCGGTCGCTGCGGCGTCTGACCGACGCGGTGGTCTCCGGCGCCAACGATCCCGAGATCGAGGGGGTCGAGGTCGTCGTACGACCCGCGCTGGAGGCGACGGCCGACGACGTCCTGGCCGCCGACGGCTATGTCCTCGGCACGAGCGCCAACTTCGGCTATATGTCGGGCGCCCTGAAGCACTTCTTCGACTCGATCTTCCTGGACGTGGGCGGCGCGCTCGACCCCTCTGGCGGCGCCGGTGAGTCGGCGGGTGCCACCGCCAAGCGGCCCTATGGCTTCTACGTCCACGGCCGCTACGACACCACCGGCGCGATCCGCTCGGTGCAGTCCATCGTCGGTGCGCTCGGGTGGGCCCAGTCCTACGACATCCTCGACGTCCTGGGAGACGTCGAGGACGCGCATGTCGAGGCGGCGTACGAGCTGGGAGCCACGCTCGCGGCCGTCCTCGACTGAGCTGTGCTCCGCTCTGGGCTTTCGGCCCTGCTCAGGATTCGCAAGTAGAGTCGATCCCCGTGATCGGCCATACCCCCAGACGTACGACATCTGTGTCGCTCCTGATCGTGGTGCTCGCCGTCCTCGCGCTCAGCGGGTGCGGCGGTGATCGGGCGGCTGCCAAGGGCGAGGACCCGAAGCAGGTGGACTCGACCGCGCTGCCCGAGGTCGGCAAGTGCCGCAACCTCACCCACGAGGACGTCGCCGAGGCCTACAACTTCGACAAGTACGTCGCCTGCGACGAGCCGCACAACGCCGAGACCTTCGGCGCCGGACCGCTCCCGGACGAGTTCAAGGACGCGGAGTACGGCGACGAGAAGGTCAACGAGTGGGCCTTCAGCCAGTGCCGCAAGCTGCTGGAGAAGTACGTCGGCACCAACCAGAGCGTGCTGATGCGCTCGATGCTCTCCCACGTCTACTTCGGACCTTCGGAGAAGGCCTGGGACGAGGGCGCGCGCTGGATCCGCTGCGACGTGGTCGGTGGCGGCCAGCAGGGCGCCGAGTACGTCGACCTGCCGACCACCACCCGCAACCTTCTCAAGGTCAAGAACATCGAGGACATCGAGGACCGCTGGATGGTGTGCGCGCAGGGCAAGACGGTCGCCTCCGCGAAGGTGCCCTGCTCCGAGCCGCACCAGATGCGCGCGGTCACGACCATCAAGCTGGGCGAGGACAAGACCAAGTTCCTCGGTGTGGCGGAGTCGAAGAAGAAGGCCTCGCAGTACTGCAAGGGCTCGGTCCAGGCCTGGATGGGTTACCCGGAAAGCTTCGACTACGGGTACACATGGTTCGGAGAGAAGGAGTGGAACGCCGGCAACCGCTGGGCGGTCTGCTGGGCGGTGACCGAGGAGTGAGCATGCGAGACACGCTGAAGCGGAGCCCGAAGCGAGCGGCGCCGTTGTGGGGCGCTCTCGTCGTCGTGGGGGCCATGGCTCTCGCCGGATGCGGCGGCAGCGAGCCGAAGTCGGCTCCGTCACCCTCGTCAGCGCCTCCGTCCGCCTCCGCATCCGCGGCGCCCTCCCCGAAGGAGGGGGCCTGCTACAACCTCACCTACGACGAGGCGCTGGCCCCGACCGCCGGCGGCACCGCGGTCTCCTGCAAGGGAAAGCACACCACCCAGACGTACGCCGTGGGCCGGCTGAGGAACGTCGTCGACGGCCACCTCGTCGCGGTCGACTCGGAGCAGGTCGCGGCCCAGGTCGCCGAGGCGTGCCCCAACAAGGTCACCAAGTACCTCGGTGGCGACGCCGACGACCTGCGCCTCTCGATGCTGCGCCCGGTCTGGTTCACGCCGACGATCAAGGAGTCCGAGGCCGGCGCCAACTGGTTCCGCTGCGACGTCATCGGCATCGCCGGCCCCCAGGCCCTGATGACCCTCAAGGGCAACATGAAGGGCGTCCTGGGCGACTCCAAGACCGCCGAGCCGTTCCGGATGTGCGGCACGGCCTCGCCGAAGTCCGAGTCCTTCAAGCGCGTCCCCTGCTCCCTCAAGCACACCTGGCGCGCCCTGTCGGTCATCGACCTCGGCTCCGGGAAGTACCCCGGCGAGTCGAAGGTCAACAGCGCCGGCGCCGAGGACTGCAAGGCCGCTGCCGCCGAGGTCGCCGACGACCCGCTCAAGTACGAGTGGTCCTGGGAGTTCCCCAGCGCCGAGCAGTGGCAGGGCGGGCAGACGTACGGGATTTGCTGGGCGCCGAGCTAGGGCTGTTGGAATACCCGGTTAACCGGGTATTCCTGCACTTCTCGGGCATTGCAACACCTGAGAAGTGCAGGAAACACCCGAGCGCTGTGACCGGTGAGACGTCTGGGACTAGAACCCGAGCTTGCGCAGCTGCCGCGGATCCCGCTGCCAGTCCTTGGCGATCTTGACGTGCAGATCGAGGTAGACCGGCATGCCGAGCAGCTCCTTGATCTGCAGGCGGGCGCGCTGACCGACGTCCTTGAGGCGTGAGCCCTTGTGGCCGATCACGATGCCCTTCTGGGAGTCGCGCTCGACGTAGAGGAAGGCGTGGATGTCCATCAGCGGCTTGTCCTCCGGGCGGTCCTCACGCAGACGCATCTCCTCGACGACGACGGCGATGGAGTGCGGGAGCTCGTCGCGTACGCCTTCCAGGGCTGCCTCGCGGATGAGCTCGGCGACGATGATCTCCTCGGGAGAGTCGGTGAGCTCGCCGTCGGGATAGAGCGGCGGTCCCTCGGGAAGGAGCTTGATCAGCAGGTCACCGAGGAGGTCGACCTGGTCGCCGCCGACGCTGGAGACCGGGACGATCTCGGCCCACTCGATGCCGAGCTCGACCCCGAGGGTCTGGATCGACATCAGGTGCTCGCCGATCTGCTCGGGGGTGGCGAGGTCGGTCTTGGTGGCGACCGCGACCCGCTTGATGCCCTTCTTGAGCTTGTTGGCGTTCTCCGCGATCCGGCGGTCACCGGGGCCGATCTTCTCGTTGCACGGGAAGCAGATCGCGACCACGTCGACCTCGGTCCAGGTGGCCTCGACCAGGTCGTTGAGGCGCTCGCCGAGCAGCGTACGCGGCCGGTGGATGCCCGGGGTGTCGACCAGGATCAGCTGGCCGTCGGGCCGGTGGACGATGCCCTTGACCACGGTACGAGTCGTCTGCGGCTTGTCGGAGGTGATCGCCACCTTGGTGCCGACCAGCGCGTTGGTCAGGGTGGACTTGCCCGCGTTGGGGCGTCCGACGAACGACACGAAGCCGCTCCGAAATTCTTGTGCTGGCGGCGCCGGGCTCGGCTCGGTCACTGTTGCTCCTGTTGCTCGTCGTATCGCTGCCAGATCTGCTCGTCGGTGAGCCCCTGGGCCTTGCCCTCGCGCCACACCGGTCCGGGATCGACCGAGCGCGGCTGCCGCTTCTGGCCGCCTCCGCGCCAGTAGCCCATCACGTCGTAGGCGTGGGAGTCGAGCTTCCGCTCGCGCATCAGATGCTTGCGGATCGCCCGCATCTGGCTGGACTCACCGGCCATCCAGAAGTAGCCGTCGCCTTCGGGCCACTCGATCTTCTCCACGGCTGCCGCCAGGTCGGAGGAGGTCTCCGACGGTGGCGTGGACCAGGTGACGTCGGCGGTCTCAGGAAGGTATCCGGGCAGGTCGTCGGGGGTCTCGGCCCAGATCCGCGTCGGCAGCGTGGTGGTCTCGGCGATCCTAGCCATGGCCGGCATCGCGGTCAGGTCGCCGACCAGCAGCAGCCACTGCGCGCCGTCGGGCGCGGCGTAGGAGCCCTTGGGCTCGGTGATCGTGACCGTCTGCCCGACAGGGTCGGTGCGCGTGGCCCACTCGGTCACCAGACCGACGTCGTGGACGACGACGTCGAGGGTCAGCTCGCCACCCTGCCATGACCGGACGGTGTAGTAGCGCGACTGGAACTGCCCCGGGACGACCAGCCCGACCCATTCGTCGGGGATACCGGTGGACTCGAACCCGGCCAGGCCGGGACCGCCGAGCACCAGGCGTACGAGGTGGGGCGTGATCTGCTCGCGCCGCAGCACCTCCGCGGCGTACTGCTGGGCCTTGACACTCATCGCCTCAAGGTTATCCGCGCAGACGCGGCCCGCCCGCATCAGCGCCGCACTCATTCGTGGCTGATGGCGAGCAGAGCCTCTCGAGTCGCGTCGTCTGCCGGGAACATCGCCTCCACCGCGATCTCGTCGACCGTCACATCGCGAGGCGCGCCGATCACGGAGAGGACGTAGAGGAAGGACAGATCGCCGAAGCTCGTACGCAGCAGCAGCGGCAGCACCGGCAGGGCACCGTCCCTCGCCGTGACCGCCGGCGCCTCCACGTCGGCTCCGGGCGGAGCCGGATAGCCCTCCACGTCTTCGAGGAGCTCGACCAGCCCGTCGGCCGCGGTGCGGTCGAGCTGCCGGCGGATGCGGCCGACGACGTGTGCCCGCCACTGCGTGTAGTTGCGCACCTGCGCCGCCAGGCCGTCGGGATGCAACGTCGCGCGCAGCATGTTGAGCCGTGGCTGCCGCAGCGCGGCCGGCAGCGGAGCCAGGAAGAGCTCCATGGGCCGGTTGGACGCCACCATGTCCCAGCGGACGTCGACCGCGCAGGCCGGATAGGGCTCGTGGGCGGTGAGCACCGCGTCGACGGCGGACCTGGCGGCGCCGAGGTCGTCGAGCGGCCTCTCCTGGTAGACGGGCGCGAACCCTGCCGCGAGGTAGAGCCGGTTGCGCTCACGCAGCGGCACCTCGAGCTCCTCGCAGAGCCGCTCGATCATCGTCCGGCTCGGGCCCGACCGGCCGGTCTCGATGAAGCTGAGGTGGCGGGCCGAAACGTCGGCCGCGATCGCCACCTCGAGCTGCGAGCGACGGCGCCGCTCGCGCCAGTCCCGAAGCAGCTCTCCGACGCTCAGCTGGGCCGTTGTCATGCACCCAGGCTGCCGGGCGGAGCGCGGCGCGGCAACTACCCCAGAGGTAATCGACAGGGCTCGCCCGGAGGCGGATCGTCGTGGCCATGACGACTGAAACCACACCCCGCTCACCTGCCGCCACCGCCGAGGCGTACGTCTCGTTCTGGAACCTCTCCGCCGAGGAGCAGCGCACCCTCGGCGCCACCCTTTTCGCCGACGACGTCGCTCGCTCCACCCCGATCGGCGAGTCCACGGGCCTCGAGGCGCTGATCGACTTCACCCACCAGTTCGCCGAGGGCGTCGGCGACTTCACGTTCGTGGCCCGCACCGAGCCCGACTCACACCACGGGCACGTCCGTGTGCGCTGGGACATCCGCAAGGAGGAGGGCTCGTTCGCCGAGGGTACGGACGTCCTGGATCTGGACGGGTCCGGGCGGATCGCCGCGATCACCGCGTTCATCGATCGCGCTCCCGACGGCTTCGACCCCGAAGCCCACCACGAGGGGGCCTGACGTGTTCCTGATCGAGATCGCCGCTCCGGCCGGCGCACTCACCGACGGCGACCGCGCGACGCTGACCAACGCGGTGATCTCGCTCCTCACCGCGGGCGTCAGCGCGCCGGAGGAGACGATGGCTCGCGGCCGGGCGGTGACCCACATCGCCTTCCGGGAGCTCGTCGGATGGAGCACCGGCGACGGGGCGTGGGCAGCGCCGGCCCCACCGCCCCTGGTCATCACGGCCACCGTTCCCGAGGGGTGGCGGGAGGAGATGTCTCGCCCGTTGTCCGGAGCCGTCCGTGCCGGCGTACGCAGACTCGACCGCGACCACGGCTGGACCAGGCCGGGCGGGCACCTCTGGATCAACCTCGTCGGCATCGCGGACGGCAGCATCGGGCTCAACGGCAGACCGGCGACGGCGGACGACCTGACGAGCTGGATGACCGAGGAGTTCCGTGCGCGACAAAGCGCGGGCGAGGTCGACCTCCCCGAGGGCGTCGTCATCGATCCGGTGTGCGGCATGCAGGTCACCCTCGGCCGCGGAGCGATCACGTTGGAGCACGACGGCGAGACCATCGGCTTCTGCGCCGCATCGTGCCGACGTGCCTACGCCAAGGAGCACGGCATCCCGGCCTGATCAGGCCGGGCCACCGCCCAGCCCGATCTCGTTGCCGTCGGGGTCGCGGAAGATGGTCTTGCGGACCCCGTTGTCGTACGTCTCCTGCGACTCCGGCCGCAGACCACGGTCGGCGATCGCGGCGAGGCGGGTGTCCAGGTCGTCGACGAAGAGGGTGACGAAGCCGCTGCCGGCGAGCTCGGGCTTCACCTCGACGTAGACGTAGCCGTGCTCGATCACCTCGAAGACGGCCTCGACGTCGTTGGGGTAGAAGGCCGGCGGGCCGCCGAGCAGGGCCTCGTACCAGCGGGCCGCTCGGGCCAGGTCCGCGACCGGCAGCCCGGCGAACAGGTCGGTCATCAGAACCTCCAGCGGGTCGCACCGTAGGGCTCGACGGTCGCGACCGCGTGGGCGGAGGTCGCGTCGATGCGGAAGACGTGCCAGGGCGCCGGGCCCGCGCTCTGCGCGTTGAACGGCGCGGTGACGGCCTCGCCCGACTCGTCGACCTCAGCCGGCCAGCCCTCGTCGTCGTGGTAGTGCTTGGCCACTCGCTCGAGCTCGTCGCCGAGCACCCGCGTTACGCGGCCCTCCACGACCAGGTCGAACTCTCGCACCGAGAGCGACAGCGCGCAGCGGGGATCGCGGGCGAGGTTGCGCCCGCGCCGCGTCCCCGGGCCGGTGACCAGGTAGAAGCTGCCGTCGAGCCAGATCGCGCCGATGGCGTTCACGTGCGGACCGCCGTCGGCGTTGATCGTGCTCACCCAGGTCGTGTAGCGCCCGGGCTCGCCCTCCTGCGACCCCGGGCCCTGGTTGAACCCCTGGTCGAGGCGAGCGGTGACCTCCTCCCAGGACATGGGCGGGGCGTCGTACATCTCAGCAAGGTTGTGGGTCTTCATGGCGGTCTCCTTCAGTTGGAAAGGATGTTTCACCTACTCCACGAACAGGATGCGTCGATTCCGACACCGCCGCACGACGAAGTGGGCGAAAGGGGCACCCGGCTCACAGGACTCCCTGCCACTTTCGCCCATTGTTGCTGGTCAGGCCGGGAGTGTCGGTGCTCCCGGGGATGCTGAGGCGTATGACCACGAAAGGGAAGCGGCGACGGCCGCGGCAGCCTCGGCGCCGGGGGCCGACCTGGGAGCGGATCGGCCATGGCGTGTACGTGCCGGCCGGCCTTGACGGAGACGAGCGCTGGCGCGCCGAGCTCGCCGCGTGGGCCGAGGTGCTTCCGGATTCGGCCACGTTCACCGGACTGACCGCGGCCCGGCTCCACGGTCTCTGGCTCCCGCCACTCCCGGACGACGTCCCGACGTTCGTCGCGCTGCTCGAGTCGTCCGTACGCATCCGCCGGCCCGAGCTGCGCATCACTCGGCATCGGCGGGCCCCGGCCGCGACCGAGATCGATGGTCTGTGGGTCGCCCCGGTGGCCGAGGCGATCCTGGCCTGCGCCCGGGACCTCGGCGTGCTCGACCTGGTCGTGCTGATAGACAGCGCTCTCCATCTGGAGAAGTGCACCCTCGCCGACCTCGAGGCCGTCGCCGCGACCGGGCGGCCGGGCTCCCCTCGGCTGCGCGAGGCATCACGCTCGTGCGACCGTCGCGCCGAGTCGGCCTGGGAGTCGGTCCTCCGGATCCTGCACACCGCCTGCGGGATCGAGGTCGAGCCCCAGGTCGACATCCATGACGCTCGTGGAGTCTTCATCGGACGCGCCGACCTCGTGGTGACCGGGACCAGGACGCTGCAGGAGTACGACGGCGCCCAGCACCGCGAGCGTGGCCAATACCGCCGCGACCGCACCCGGGACGCCGACCTCGCCAAGGCGGGATACGTACGCCACGGCTGGATCGCCAGCCAGGTCCGTCACGACGGCTGGCAGATCCTGCGGGCGGCGACGGACGCGCTCGGCCGAGAGCTCACCGTCGACGACGTCCGACCGTGGTGGAGGCTTCTGGAGGCCTCACTCTTCTCGAAGCCCGGCACCGCGGCGTTGCGACGCATCTGGGGACTGCCGGACGACCGGGTGGGCGAAAGTGGCCGTCAGATCGCCGCCTGACCTGCCACTTTCGCCCACCCGAACGCCGGTCCTGCTCAGAAGGTGTGCCGCAGCGGGTAGCCCGAGAGCCCGTCGACGGTCTTGGTCGCGAGCACGTGGTGGAGCTGGATGTTGTTGCGCTCGAAGCCGATCCGGGAACCGGCCATGTAGATGCCCCAGACCTTCGCGGTCCCGAGGCCGACCTCGTTGACGCAGGCGTCCCAGTTGTCGCGGAGGTTGTCGTTCCACGCCGTGAGGGTCTTGGCGTAGTGGACCCGGATGTTCTCGTGGTGCTGCACCTCGAGGTCGGCGTTCTCGATCGCGGACACGATGGTGCCCGAGCCGATCAGCTCACCGTCGGGGAAGACGTAGCGGTCGATGAACGCTCCCGCGTTCGCCTTCGAGACGTTGTCGGGACGGGTGATGCAGTGGTTGAGCAGCCGGCCCCCGTCACGCAGCTTGCTCTTGATGAAGCCGAAGTAGGCCGGGTAGTTGGCCACGCCGATGTGCTCGGTGAGCCCGATGGAGCTGACCGCGTCGAAGTCCCCCTCGACCACGTCGCGGTAGTCGGAGAAGCGCACCTCGGCGACGTCGTCGAGGCGATCGGCCTTGATCGCCTTCTGGGCCCAGTTGGCCTGTTCGCGCGAGAGCGTGACGCCGAGCGCCTTGACGCCGTAGTGCTTGGCCGCGTGGCGCACCATCCCGCCCCAGCCGCAGCCGATGTCGAGCAGCCGCATCCCGGGCTCGAGCCCGAGCTTGCGGCAGATCAGGTCGTACTTGGCCGCCTGCGCCTCCTCGAGCGTGGCGTCATCGGTCGGGTAGAGCGCACACGTGTAGGTCATCGACGGGCCAAGGACGTACTCGTAGAACGTGTTGGAGACGTCGTAGTGGTGGTGGATCGCATCGGCGTCGCGCTCGGGCGAGTGCCGCGTCCACGGCAGCGCGCTGATCGCCCGGCCGGAGAGGTGGCGTACGTTCTCGGCCCGCTGCCGCCACGCCGGCAGGTGCTCCTGCGGCGGTGGCTTGGGCGGGACGAAGTTCTTCGCCCCGAGCGCGCGCACCATGTCGACCGTCTCGCGAGGGCTCGGCCGTTTGAAGTCGGTCTTGTCCAGGATCAGGTCCAGGAGCGGGTAGGGGTCGCCCGGATGGATGCCGTGCAGGGCCATGTCACCGCTGACGTAGGCACGTGCCAGGCCGAGGTCGCCCGGCGCGGTCAGCAGGTACGCGAGCCCGCGCGGGTTGAGGATCTCCATCCCGAAGGGAGAGTCCTTGTCGCCGGCGACACTGCCGTCGTACGCGGTGAGCTTGATGGGCAGCCCACCGTCGAAGAGTTCGTTGATGGTCTCTGCAATGTGGTTCACAGTCTCTTCACCGCCTTGCTGTACAGATCGGTCAACCGGTTGGCGGGGTCATACCTCGCCTTCACGGCCGCGAGGTTGTCCCCGTCATAGAGAGCGTTGAAGACATCCTTGTCGTAGAACGCCTCGGAGTAGAGCGATTTATGCCCGCCGAGCTCGTGGACCTGATCCTCGATCGCACGGTTCTTGGGCGCGTTGACGGCGCCGGGGCCGACGTGGACCGTGCCCCAGAAACCGACGTTGACGTACGTCCGGCCCGCCTCGAGCGGGTAGGTCGGCCATTTTCCTCCTGTGCTCGTGCCGTGGGACACCAGCGGGCACAGCCACACCGGCCGCATCCCGATCTCGGCGTCGAACCACTCCAGGAACGCCGGAAGGTTCTCGACCGGGACCTCGATGTCCTGGATCACCCGTTCCCTCAGGAGCCGTCCGGCACGCGCGTCGAGCTTGTCGGCGATGCCGAACCTCCGGTCCAGGCCGACCAGCTTCATGTAGACGTCCGAGCGCCGCAGCCGGCGCGGCCACACCCTGCGGAGGTACTTGTTCTGCGCACCGAAGGCGCCCGAGCACCAGAACCAGTCGGTGTCCCAGCGCCACAGGTAGTCGTAGGTCGTGAGCAGGTCAGCCCCGGAACCGGACGCAGCACGCTGCTGGATCGAGCGGTAGTAGATCTGCTGGCCGCCGTAGTCGCTGGGGTCCTGCGTTGCCTGGTCGGTCCAGGTCGCGAGGGTCAGGTAGTACTCACCCGGCTCGAACGCGACACCGTCGAGCCCGTCGACCCGCTCCCCCTCGTACGTCCTGCTCTCGGTGATCTGCGCGATCGTCTTGGTGAGCAGGCCGAGGTCGTCGAAGCGTACGTGCCGCAGCGCGACGTAGCCCGGCACCTTCTCCAGCTTGATCTTGAGCCGGGTGGCGTAGCCGAGGGAGCCGTAGGAGTTGGGGAAGGTGTCGAAGAGGTCCTCCCCCGGTCGGGTCGTGACGATCTCGCCCGACCCGGTCAGGATGTCCATCTCCAGCACCGACTCGTGCGGCATCCCGTTGCGGAACGAGGTCGACTCGATGCCCATCCCGGTCACCGCACCACCGAGCGTGATCGTGCGCAGCTGCGGGACGACGTACGGGATCATCCCGTACGCCAAGGTGGCGTCGACGAGGTCCTCGTAGGTGCACATCCCCTGTACGTCGGCAGTGCCCGCCGCGGCGTCGACCTCGATCACGCCGCCCAGGCCGGAGACGTCGAGGCCGGGGGCGTCGGTGGACGCCCGGGCCCGGAAGAGGTTGGTGGTGCGTTTGGCCAGCCTGACGGGAGCGCCGTCAGGGATCCGCTTGTAGGAGGCCGTCAGCCGCTCGACGGCCTCGGTGTGTCGTTGCCAACCAGTCTCACCCGTCACTCCACGCACTTTACTCGCGCCCTGGGATCTCGGGTTTCGATTTTCACGTTCGTTCGCTTACAGTCACAAGCGCCGACTGCTCCCGTCGAGCGCCCCCATCTCGTGCACCCTGGAGGGTCCCCATGTCCAGTGCTGCCCATCGTGACGCTGTGTCAACGCTCGCCGAGAAGGCAACCCCCTACTTCACCGAGAACCAGGTCAAGTGGCGCAACAAGTCCGTGTCCCAGGCCCGGCTCGCGCTGGCGATCGATCAGATCGTCGTGCACATGCGTGAGAAGGGCGTCGACATGGCGACCATGAACGGTCTCACCGCCTACCGGGACGAGGACGGGATCCACGTCACGATCGAGCTGGGCACCCTTCCGCTCCTCGCCGAGTCCGGCGGGGCCGGCGGCGGTACCGGCGGCCACCGCGCCGCTCGCTGAGCAGCCCGCAGGAGATCAGCGGAGGTTGCCGCGCGGGTCGCCGACGAGGACCGGGACATCCTCGCCCGCGAACTCCTTGACGATCGAGAGGTCGTTCGCGGAGGCCTCCTCGGCCTCGCCCAGCACGACCACGGCCTCGAGTCCCTTGGAGCCGGAGGCCACCGCCATCGCCACGCAGACGCCGATCGCGGAGACCTGGAGCGAGGGCAGGTCCACGGTGGCAGCGGCGTAGGTGCGGCCGTCGAGGTCGCGTACGGCTGCTCCTTCGGCCGCGCCGGTGCGGGCACGCGTCGCTCGGGCCAGGGTCACCAGCTTGCGGTCCTCCGCGGAGAGCTCACTCTGCTCGGGCATGTGCCTCTTTCTTCCTGTCGGTCTTCTCGCTCTGCTCGTCCTCGCCGTCGGCCTCGGTCTCGGCCGGAACGACGACGCTGATGCGTACGGTACCGATCTTGTTCCGCCGGCCGGCAGCCTCCTCGGCCACGAAGCGGAGCCCGTGGGCCTCGACCTCGGTGCCCGGGATCGGCACGAGGCCGAGATGCTTGGCCATCAGACCACGTACGGAGTCGACGTCGTCCTCCTCGACGGGCAGGCCGATGAGCTCTTCGATGTCGCTGACCAGGAAGCGCGAGGGCACCCGCCAGGAGCCGTCGCCGAGGTGGAGGGGCTCGCGGTCCTCGATGTCGTACTCGTCGGTGATCTCGCCGACGATCTCCTCGAGGATGTCCTCGATGGTGATCAGGCCGGCGGTGCCGCCGTACTCGTCGACGACGACCGCGATGTGCTGGCGGTGCTGCTGCATCTCGGCGAGCAGCTCGTCGACCGGCTTGGAGTCGGGGACCCAGGTCGGCTTGCGCATCAGCGACTCGACCCGCTGGGTGGTCTCGACCTCCGGCGCCTCGAAGTCCCGCGCGACGACGTCCTTGAGGTAGACCATCCCGATGATGTCGTCGAGGCTGTCGTCGATCACCGGCATCCGGGAGTAGCCCGAGCGCAGGAACAGCGACAGCGCCTGGCGCAGGGTCTTGCGGCGCTCCAGGAAGACGATGTCACCGCGGGGCACCATCACCTCGCGGGCACGGGTGTCGCCGAGCTCGAAGACCGAGTGGATCATCCGGCGCTCGTCTGCCTCGATCAGGTCGGAGGCCTCGGCGATGTCGACCAGCTCGCGCAGCTCGGTCTCCGTCGAGAACGGGCCCTTGCGGAAGCCCTTGCCGGGGGTGAGCGCGTTACCGAGCATGATCAGCAGGCTCGGGATCGGGCCGAGGATGGCGGTGATCGCGCCGATCGGGCCGGCGACCGCGAGGGCGATGCCCTCGTGGTGCTGACGCCCCAGCGTGCGGGGACCGACACCGATGACCACGAAGGAGACCACGGTCATCGTCGCGGTCGTGGTGAGCACGGTCGGCCACCAGCGCCCCTGGTAGAGGTCGTACGCCCACAGCGCGACCAGCACGGTCGCACCGATCTCGCACAGCATCCTGAGCAGCAGCACCGTGTTGACGTAGCGGGCGGGGTCGCCGACCACCGCCACCAGGCGCTTGGCGCCGGCCCGCCCCTCGGAGACCAGCTCCGCGGCCCGGGCGCGGGAGAAGGCGCTGAGCGCCGCGTCGGCGGCTGAGAAGATGCCGGCGATCAGGACCAGAACTGCGGCTGCGATCAGCAGCCTCGCATCGTCCATGGGTGGTGGTGGTGCTCCTACTCGGGTGCGGTGGCCGAGGAGCCCCAGGCCTTGAGCAGCTTGGCCTGCAGCCCGAACATCTCGGCGTGCTCGTCGGGGTCCACATGGTCGTAGCCGAGCAGGTGGAGGATGCCGTGGGTGGTCAGCAGCTCGATCTCCGCCACGGTGCCGTGGCCGGCTGCCTCTCCCTGCTTGGCCGCGATCGTCGGGGCGATGATGATATCGCCCAGGTCGCCCTCCTCGGGCTCCTCGTCGAGGCGGCCGGGGAGCAGCTCGTCACCGGGGAACGACAGCACGTCGGTCGGGCCCTCGGTGTCGAAGTAGCGCTCGTTGAGCTCGGTGATCGTGGCCTCGTCGCCGAACTTGATCCGGAGGTCGGCCTGCGGGTGCACGCGCAGCTGCTGGAGCAGGAAACGAGCGAGCTTGGCGACGTGCTCGACGTCGATCTCCTGCTCGGACTCGTTGATGATCTCCGTGCTCATCGAACCTCTCCAGAGGCCCGGCCCTGGCTCTGCACGTCGTGCGCCTCGTAGGCGGCGACGATCTTGGCGACCAGTCGGTGGCGTACGACGTCGTGGCTGGTCAGGTTGTTGAAGCTGATGTCCTTGACGTCGTCGAGGATGCCCTCCACGACCCGGAGCCCGGACTTCTGGCCGTTGGGGAGGTCGGTCTGGGTCACGTCGCCGGTGACCACGATCTTCGAGCCGAAGCCGAGGCGGGTCAGGAACATCTTCATCTGCTCGGGCGTGGTGTTCTGCGCCTCGTCGAGGATGATGAAGGAGTCGTTGAGGCTACGCCCACGGAGGAACGCGAGCGGGGCGACCTCGATGGTCCCGGACGCCATCAGCTTGGGGATCAGCTCCGGGTCCATCATGTCGTGCAGCGCGTCGTAGAGCGGGCGCAGGTAGGGGTCGATCTTCTCGGTCAGGGTGCCGGGCAGGAAGCCGAGCTTCTCGCCGGCCTCGACCGCCGGGCGGCTCAGGATGATCCGGGTGACCTGCTTGGTCTGCAGCGCCTGGACCGCCTTGGCGACCGCCAAGTAGGTCTTCCCGGTGCCGGCCGGGCCGATCCCGAAGGTGATCGTGTGCTTGTCGATCGCGTCGACGTAGCGCTTCTGGTTGAGCGTCTTGGGGCGGATGCTCCGGCCGCGGTTGGAGAGGATGTTGAGGCTCAGCACGTCGGCCGGCTTCTCGGTCGTGTCGGCCTGGAGCATGCCGATCACGCGCTCAACGGTCTCGCCGCTGACGCCCTGGCCGGTGCGGATGATCTGGACCAGCTCCTCCAGGACCCGCTCGATCATCGCGATCTCGCTGGGGGCGCCGTGGAGAGTGATCCGGTTGCCGCGCACGTGCACGTCTGCGTCGAAGTGGGCCTCGATGATCCCGAGGTGCTCATCGGCCGGACCGAGGACGGTCACCATGTCGACGCTGTTCGGAACGACCACGGTGTGCTTGGTCGTAGCGGAGACCCCCTGGGCGGAGGCGTCGGTCGGAAGCGGACTTGGGTGTCGATCGGTCATGGATGCCCGGAGCGGGCCCTTTCTCGTCATGAGGCTGGTGCGTCCATGGTACGCGGGTGTTCGGCCCCGCTCCTACTGGATAGTTCCGGCGTCAGCTCGCGAGCAGCGATTCGACGCGTACGGTCTCCTCGGCGAGCTCGTCGCGCTCGTCCGGGGTGAGGTCGCGGAGCAGCTTGACGACCTCGACCTTGCCGTCGACCGGCTTCCAGAGACCGATGAGGTGGCCGCCGGCGATGATGACCGCGCCGCCGCCACCGATGCCCCACTCCTTCCGGGTCCCCTTGGCGGTGATCCGCTCCCGGTTGGCGTGCGAGAGCCAGACGTTGTCGAACCTCCCCAGGAGTCGCACCGGGGCGTGCTCGTCACCGGTGGCGAGCGGAGCGTCCGGGACGTCGTAGAGGGTCTTGCCTGCCTCGTCGCGGTAGGTCACCAGCCCCTCGATCCGCTTGACCACCGGGCCCAGTCGCGTCAGCGACGACCACGTGGTGATGTCGGCGGCGGTCGCCGGCCCGAAGGCGAGCAGGTAGCGGCGTACGATCTCCGGCGCCAGTGTCGGGACGACATCGTCCACCTCCACCGGGGGCACCCCGGTCCAGCGTGGGAGCAGGTCGTAGACGAGTCCGCCCGAGCCCTTCCACAGGCCTCGCGGCGGGAGCTGGACCAGCGGCAGCTCGTTGCGCGCCCGCAGACCCAGCGCCTTGGCCGGTACGCCTGGGAAGTGCTCGACCAGACCGGCCTCGAGGGCCGCGTTGGGCAGCGCCCCGAGAGCGAGTACGTCCTCGGCCGCCTCCACGAAGCCCTCCAGCTGCGCCGCCGGGCGGACGATCTCGACCCGCTGGGTGTAGAAGTCGTGGACCGGCTGGGTCCAGGCCCTGATCAGGGCCGCATCGGCGGCGGTGTGCATGTGGATCGTCGAGCGCAGCGAGGAGAGCCGGACCAGCGCGCTCGACTCGAGCTGTGCGCTGAGCGCGTAGGGGTCGAACGACTCCAGCCGGGCGGCCAGCCCGAAGAACGGCGGCGAGGTCTCCTGCGCCTGCAGGCCGACCAGATGCTCGATCATCTCGGCCGGGGTGAGCGAGGCCCGCGACAGCAGGTGCTGGCGGAGCAGGAGGGTCCGGTTGAGCTGCCGTTCGGTGAGGATCACGGTAGCGATGATCTCCTACTCGACGGTGATCCGGGCGCCAACCTCCTCAGAAGGCTTCCCCTCGCCGTCGGAGGTGTCGTCGGTGCGAGCGATGAAGAGGTACGTCCCGGGCTCGAGCTCGGAGACGTCGACCGTGGTCTTCCACGGGTAGAGCTTGTCCATCCAGCCCTCGGCCGTCGCGTGGCCCTCCAGCACCGTCTCGCCGGTGGTGTCCCGGACCTCCCATGGCACGTTGGCCTCGGTCGAGTTCGCCTTTCCCGACGCCTCGAAGCTGTCCGAGACCGTCGCACCCTCGGCCGGCGCCGCCAGCGTGATCAGTCCGGAGGTACGTGGCAGCGTCGACGGCTCCTCGGACGGCTCTGCCGACACCTCGGGGTCCTCGGCGACGGCATCGCTGCTGCCGCACCCGGCAGCCAGCACGCCGCAGAGAGCAAGAGCGATCATGGCGCCCGCCGGACGCGTACGTGTGCTCCTCATGCCTCCATACTCACCCGGCATCCACGAAGGACGAACCCACCACGCCGAGCAGTCGGCGGTCAGTCGGCCGGTCAGTCCCAGCGGCGGGTGCGGGCCAACAGGGCGGCGCTCGCCGCCACGCCTGCCGTGGAGGTGCGCAGGACCTCGCCGCCGAGACGGATGGTGGTGGCGCCGGCCTTCTCGAACAAGGAGATCTCCTCCTCCGTCAGACCGCCCTCGGGGCCGACCACGACCAGGATGGTGCCCTCGTCGATGACGGGGACCGCGCCGAGCGGGAGGGTGCCCTCCTCGTGGAGCACGACGGCGACGTCGGCCGCCTCGATCTTGGCCACGACGGCGTCGGTGGTGGCCAGCGGCTCGACCTCGGGGTGCCACAGCCGGCGCGACTGCTTGGCGGCCTCGCGGGCCGTGGCCCGCCAGCGGGCCAGGGACTTGACCGCGCGCTCGCCCTTCCAGACGGCGACCGAGCGGGTCGCCGCCCACGGGACGATGCTGGCGGCGCCGATCTCGGTGAGCATCTCGACGGCGAGCTCGCCGCGGTCGCCCTTGGGCAGCGCCTGGACGACCGTCAGCGCGGGCTCGGGCGGCGCGTCGCCGAGGATGATCTCGTCGACACGTACGGTCATCGACTTCTTGGTGGTCTGCGTGATCGTGCCGGTGACGCCCTCGCCGGCACCGTCGGTCAGCACGACCTCCTCGCCGACCCGGAGGCGGCGTACGACGACCGCGTGGTGGCCCTCGTCGCCGGTCACCTCGATGTCGTCGCCGACACGAGTGCCGACGAGCGACTCGACGAGGTGAACAGGGAGAGTCATCGAGGATCAGTGCCCGTTGAGGGTGTCCTTGAACCAGGAGAAGACGCCGCCCTTGTGGGCCGCCTTGAGCTGGCCCTGGACGGACTCCTCACCGCGCATCTCGGCGAGCTGGCGCAGCAGCGCCTCCTGCTCGAGGTCGAGCTTGGTGGGGGTCTCCACGTTGATGGTCACGATCAGGTCGCCGCGACCGCCACGCAGACCGGGCACACCGCGGCCACGCAGGACGTGGTCGGTGCCGGACTGGGTGCCGGGCTTGAGGTCGATCTGGATCGAGGCGTCCTCGGGGTCGATCTGGTCGGCGCCCTCACCGACGAGGTCGGCCTCGAGCGTCGGCAGGTTGAGCGTGGTGCCGAGCGCGGCCGCGGTCATCGGCACCTTCGCGGTGCAGTGCAGGTCGTTGCCCCTGCGGGTGAAGGTGGCGTGCTTGGCGACGTGGATCTCGACGTAGAGGTCGCCGGCGGGGCCGCCGCCGGGACCGATCTCGCCCTGCTCGGCGAGCTGCACCCGGGTGCCGTCGTCGACGCCCGGCGGGATCTTGACGGTCAGGGTGCGGTGGGAGCGCACCCGGCCCTCGCCGCTGCAGTCGCGGCACGGGTCGGGGATGACGGTGCCGAAGCCGTTGCAGGCCGAGCACGGGCGCAGCGTGCGGATCTCGCCCAGGAAGGAGCGCTGCACGACCGCGACCTCACCCTGGCCGTGGCAGGTCTCGCACGGGATCGGGTGGGAGCCTTCCGCTGCGCCCTCGCCACCACAGGTGTCACAGACGACGGCGGTGTCGACCTTGAGGTCGCGGGTGACGCCGAAGGCGGCCTCGGCCAGGTCGATGTCGAGACGGATGAGGGCGTCCTGCCCGCGGCGTACGCGCGGACGGGGGCCACGCCCCGCGCCTCCGGTGCCAGCACCGGCGCCGCCGAAGAAGGCGTCCATGATGTCGGTGAACGAGAAGCCCGCGCCCTGCGCACCGAAGCCGCCCGCGAACGGGTCGCCACCGCGGTCGTACGCAGCCCGCTTCTGCGGGTCGCTCAGCACCTCGTAGGCGTGGGAGATCTCCTTGAACTTCTCCTGCGACTCGGCGTCCGGGTTGACGTCAGGGTGGTACTGGCGCGCCAGCTTCCGGTACGCCTTCTTGATCGTTGCGTCGTCGGCGTCCTTGTCGACACCGAGGAGCTCATAGGGGTCCAACGTCGGTCTTCCTGCCATCGAAGTTCGCTGATCTTCCTTGAATCGAGTCTGCTGCTCAAGCCTCGTCGAGGATCCGGGAGAGGTAACGCGCGACCGCGCGCACCGCCGCCATGGATCCGGGGTAGTCCATCCGGGTGGGGCCGACCACGCCGAGCGTGGCCAGCGCCTCGTCGCCAGGCCCGTAGCCGGTCGCGACCACGCTGGTCTGGGAAAGCTCCTGGTAGGGGCCCTCGGCGCCGATCCGCACCGTGACCAGCCCGCCCGCGGTCGCCTCGCCCATCAGCTTGAGCAGGACGACATGCTCCTCGAGGGCTTCCAGGAGCGGGCGTACGGCGGTGTCGAAGCTGTCGCCGAAGCGGGCCAGGTTGCTGGTGCCGCCGATGGAGATCCGCTCGTCGGAGCGGTGGTCGTTCATCGCCTCGATCAGGGCCTCGGCCACGGCGGAGGCGAGCGGGTCCTGCGGGGCGTCGGCGGGCGCGTCGGCCGGCTGGGCGATAGTGCGCAGCGCCTCGCCGGCCTCGGCGATGACGGCGCCGGAGACCGCGGTGTTGATCTTCGTGCGCAGCGCGGCCAGGGTCTCCTCGGAGACCTCCTCGGTCACCTCGAGCAGTCGCTGCTCGACGCGGCCGGTGCTGAGGATGAGCACGAGGAGAAGCCTGGTCGGGGCCAGCGCGACCAGCTCGACGTGGCGGACCGTCGAGCGGCTCAGGGTCGGGTACTGCACCACCGCGACCTGGCGGGTCAGCTGCGAGAGCAGCCGGGTCGAGCGGGTGACGACGTCGTCGAGGTCGACCGCGCCGTCGAGGAAGCCGGCGATCGCCCGCTTCTCGGCCGCGGTCATCGGCTTGACCGTGGTCAGCCGGTCCACGAAGAGCCGGTAGCCCTTGTCAGTGGGCACCCGGCCGGCGCTGGTGTGGGGGGCGGTGATGTAGCCCTCCTCCTCCAGCGCGGCCATGTCGTTGCGCACCGTCGCCGGGGAGACGCCGAGGCCGTGACGCTCCACGAGCGCCTTGGAGCCGACCGGCTCCTCGGTCTTCACATAGTCCTCGACGATCGCCCTGAGGACGGAGAGCCTGCGTTCGTTCTGCATCTGCCCTCCTATCGCCCTGGCTGCTTGGCACTCATTCCGTGCGAGTGCCAATCCTACCGGTTCGTGTCACAGGCACCAGTTCTCGGTGGCTGCTCCGCTCTGTGGAACGGAACACGTCTCTCGCCATCGAGATAGCCTTAGGTTAGGCTGACCTTAGAGTCACCCCGCTGCACTGCTTCCGCCCCACTGGAGAGTCCTATGATCGCCGACGATCTGCTGGTCCGCATCACGGCCCACGCCAACGACGAGCACCAGGCGGACCTGTGCCGCTCGCTCTCGGCACGGCTCGGGCTGCGGCCGCGTCACATCGTGGGCGTACGCCTCTCCCACCTCACTGCCGAGAGCGTCGACGTCTCCTGGATCACCCTCGACGGCGGCCACCACGTGACCTTCCGGTTCCCGGAGACCGCGGCCACTCCGGACGACGTTCTCGAGCAGCTCGGGCGCGTGCTCACCGGTTCTCGCTGCTGACTCCACTACCGTTCTCCGGATGAGCGATCGCTACGGCTCCGACGTACTGGCCGGCGACTGGCGCAAGCCCAAGAACGGGCGTGCCGTCGAGACTCCCGCAGAGCTGGGCGCGGTGGTGGAGGAGGTCGAGACCGACTTCGTCGGCGAGATCGTGCGGATCGACCGCGACCTGCACACGCTGACCCTGGAGGACCGGAAGGGCAAGCGGCGTACGTTTCCGCTCGGGCCGGGCTTCTGGCTCGAGGGCAAGCCGGTCATCCTCACTCCCCCGGTGACCCGCACGGCGCCCGCGAAGCCGACCCGCACCGCGTCGGGCTCGGTGGCCGTGGACAACGTCAAGGCCCGGGTCGCGCGCGAGTCGCGGATCTTCGTCGAGGGGCGTCACGACGCCGAGCTGGTCGAGAAGATCTGGGGTGACGACCTGCGGATCGAGGGTGTCGTCGTCGAGTATCTGGGCGGTGTCGACGATCTCGCTGACCACCTGGTCTCGTTCAAGCCCGGACCGCAGCGGCGGGTCGGGGTCCTGGTGGACCACCTGGTGAAGGGCTCGAAGGAGGCCAGGATCGCGGAGTCGATCCGGCGCTCCGCGGTCGGCCAGCACGTGCTGATCGTCGGTCACCCGTTCATCGACGTGTGGCAGGCGGTCAAGCCGGCCCGGCTCGGGCTCGAGGCCTGGCCGAACGTGCCGCGGTCGATCGAGTGGAAGAAGGGCATCTGCCAGCACATGGGCTGGCCGCACCGGGATCAGGCCGACATCGCCCGGGCCTGGAAGCACATCCTGGGGCGGGTCAACTCGTTCGGTGACCTGGAGCCCGCCCTGCTCGGGCGGGTCGAGGAGCTGATCGACTTCGTGACCGAGCCCGTCTGAGGCTCCGTCAGTAGGACGACTTCTTCGGCATGATGATCCACAGCACGATGTAGACGATGAACTGCGGTCCGGGAAGCAGGCAGGAGATGACGAAGGCCAGCCGGATCAGGTTCGAGTTGATGCCGAAACGTTGACCGAGGCCACCGCAGACGCCGGCGATCCATTTGTCGTTGCTGGGACGGGAAAGAGTTGTGGTTGCCATAGCTCCACTCTCCCCTGTCGGACCCTCTTTACCAATCAGGATCACCCCTGATCCTTCGATCAGGACCAAGGTCCCGAACTCAGGGATGCTCAGGGGAGCAGGTCTCGGACCACCGCGTCGGCGAGGAGTCTGCCGGTCTCGGTGAGGAAGATCGTGTCGTCGGCGACGGTGACCAGGCCGCGGCGTACCTGCTCCGGGAGAGCGGCACGGCCCTCGTCGTCGAGAGCGTCCCCCGCGAGGCCGTCGGCGAGTCTCAGCTCGAGCAGGACGCGCTCGACGCGGCGGTCCTCATCGGCCAGGATCTCGCGCGCGTGGGCGGGGCTCTGGTTGCTGGTGATCCGGTCCGCGTACGCCTTGGGGTGCTTGACGTTCCACCACCGGGTGCCGCCGACGTGGCTGTGGGCGCCGGGGCCGACTCCCCACCAGTCGCCACCCTGCCAGTAGAGCATGTTGTGGCGGCAGCGCTGGGTCTCGTCGGTGGCCCAGTTGGAGACCTCGTACCAGGTCAGGCCGTGGTTTTGGAGGGCCTTGTCAGCCAGCTCGTACTTGTCGGCCAGGTCGTCCTCGTCGGGCATCTCGATCTCGCCTCTTCTGACCTGTCGGGCCAGGGCGGTGCCGTCCTCGACGATGAGCGAGTAGGCCGAGATGTGGTCGGGGTCGCTGGCCAGGGCGGCGTCGAGGCTGGTGCGCCAGTCGTCGATCGACTCACCGGGGGTGCCGTAGATGAGGTCGAGGGAGACCTGCTCGAAGCCGGCCTCGCGGGCCCACTCCACGACCAGCGGGACCCGCTCGGGGTCGTGGGTGCGGTCGAGGGTCTTCAGTACGTGCGGGACGGCCGACTGCATGCCGAAGCTGAGCCGGGTGAAACCGCCCTCGCGCAGGGTGCGCAGGTAGTCGAGGTCGACCGAGTCGGGGTTGGCCTCGGTCGTCACCTCGACGTCGTCGGCGAGGCCGAACTCGTCCCTGATCGCTCCGAGCATGCCGGTCAGATCGCTGGCCGGCAGGAGCGTCGGGGTGCCGCCGCCGAAGAAGACGGTGTCCACCTGCTTGTCGCTGTCGGCCAGCACGCGGCGGGCCAGCCTGATCTCCTCGATGGCCTGGTCGGCGTACGTCTGCCGGCTCACGCCGGGACCCAGCTCGATCGCGGTGTAGGTGTTGAAGTCGCAGTAGCCGCACCTGACCGTGCAGAACGGGACGTGGACGTAGAAGCCCAGCCCCTTCTCCCCCAGCGTGCTCAGCGATTCGGCCGGTAGCGACCCGTCGGTGGGGGCGGGGTCGCCGGGGGGCAGAGCGGAAGGCACCCCTCCATTATCGATCCACCTGTCGAAAAGGGTTAACCGTGACTGGGGCGGGGTGGGAAAATTCCGGCGTGCCCGTCTCGCAGCCTGATCTTCTTCTCGACGATGTTCTCGACAACCCGGTCTGGCACTCGCTGACCGGGGCGCATGCCTCGCTCGCCGAGGGCTCGGGGCTCGCCCGTCGCTACCGTCCCGACGTCTCGCCCTTCGCCGCCGTCTCGGACCCTCGCGAGCCACAGGCGTGGCGCGACCTGGCCGCGGCCGTCGGACCCGGTGGCACCGCGCTGATCACCGGCGCGGCCGGGGTCTGCGGGGACGGGTGGGAGATGGTCGGTGGCGGCGAAGGGGTCCAGCTCGTCGAGACGTCACGGGTCGCTGCCGCACCCGATCCCGAGGCGGTCGTGCTCGGGGCCGCCGACGTCCCCGAGATGCTCGACCTCGTCGCCCGCACCGAGCCCGGGCCGTTCGAGAAGGCGACCCACACGATGGGTACGTATCTCGGGCTGCGCCACGAGGGCCGCCTCGTCGCGATGGCCGGCCAGCGGATGCACCCGGGCGGCTGGATCGAGATCAGCGCCGTCTGCACCGCCCCCGAGGCCCGCGGCCGCGGCCTCGCCGGCCGCCTCGTCCGCGCCGTCACCGCCGACATCCACGCCCGCGGCTCTCGTGCGCTGATGCACGCCTCCGTCGCCAACACCGGCGCCATCTCGGTCTACCTCGGTCTCGGCTTCGAGGAGCGGCGGCGTACGACCTTCGAGCTCTTCCGCGCGCCCGCCTGAGTCCCTGCCGAGACTGTAGTTCTGGCGGGCGAAACTGCAGTTGTGGGCGACGAATCTCTACTTTCGCCGCCCACTTCTGCAGATTCGCCCGCCAGTTCTGCGGACTCGGCTGTCAGTGGAAGTCGCGGGAGCGGTGGCGGGAGGCGATGGCCTTGGCCGCCTCGGGGTGGATCTCCTCGAGCGGGGCGAGGCGGTCGGCGACCAGGTTGGTGACTCCGTCGTTGCGCTCGAGGATGCCGCGGATGAGCATGACGGAGGTGGAGACGGCGATCTTGCGGTGCTTCCTCCACAGGCCGGCGGAGCAGACGACGTTGAGCATGCCGGTCTCGTCCTCCAGGTTGATGAAGGTGACGCCGCCCGCGGTTCCTGGGCGCTGGCGGTGGGTAACCAGACCGGCGACGGTGATGCGTCGGCCGGGCTCCGAGGTGGGGAGGTCGCTGATCTTCGGGAGCCCCGCCGCGGTCAGGCCGGCCCGGAGATGGGCGAAGGGATGGCTGCCTGGGGTCACGCCGGTCGCCCACAGGTCGGCGAGGGTCTCCTCGACCGGGTCGAGGCCGGGCAGCGCAGGGGTCTCGGCGGTGAACCGCACCCCTTCGAGCTGATCCTCGGTCTCGGTCCAGCCCGCCTGCCACAGCGCCTGCCGACGGCTCGATGTGAACACCTCCAAACATCCAGCGGTCGCCAGCGCCTCGAGCTGAGCGCGTTCCAGCCCGGCGCGACGGGAGAGGTCGAGGGAGTCCTTGAACGGTGCCTCCTCGCGAGCCTTCACGATCCGCTTCGCGACGTCCTTGCCGATGCCGCGTACGGAATCCAGGCCCAGCCGCACCGCGAAGTTGCCGTCACGCCGGTGCTCCGGGGTCGGGTCGGGGGTGCCGGGTACCCACGGGGTCTTCTCGCCGTCCAGTCGGCAGTCCTCCTTCCCGGTCGGCGACACGACGTCGACATCGAGCGGCTCCAGGTCTGCCGCGGCCTGGCTGAGGACGAGGTCGGGGCGGCGTACCTCCACTCCGTGGCGGCGGGCATCCTGGGTCAGCGACTGCGGTGAGTAGAAGCCCATCGGCTGGGCGCGGAGCAGGCCGGCCAGGAAGGCGGCCGGGTAGTGGAGCTTGAACCATGACGAGGCATAGACGAGCTTGGCGAAGCTCAGTGCATGGGACTCGGCGAAGCCGAAGTTCGCGAAGGAGAGGATCTGGGTGTAGACCGCCTCCGCCGTCTCCTCGGTCATGCCCTTGGCCCGCATGCCCTCGTAGAGCTGCTCCTTGAGCGAGTCGATCCGCTCGAGACCACGCTTCGAGCCCATCGCCCGGCGCAGCAGATCGGCGTCGTCGTGGTTGAAGTCACCCAGGACGCGGCCCATCTCCATGAGCTGCTCCTGGAACAACGGCACCCCGAGGGTCCGCTCCAGCACCGGCTCCAGCAGCTCGTGGGCGTAGCTGACCTCCTCGCGCCCGGTGGCCCGGCGTACGTAGGGATGGACCGCTCCGCCCTGCACCGGCCCGGGCCGGATGAGCGCGATCTCGATGGCCAGGTCGTAGAAGCAGCGCGGCTGCAGGCGCGGCAGGGTGCCGATCTGCGCGCGCGACTCGACCTGGAAGACCCCGATCGAGTCGGCCCGGCAGAGCATGTCGTAGACCGCCGGCTCCTCCTTGGGGATGGTCGCCAGGGTCCAGCCCTCTCCCAGGTGCTCGAGAGCCAGATGCATCATGTGGTCGAGCGCCGCCAGCATCCCGAGCCCGAGCAGGTCGAACTTCACCAGCCCCATGTATTCGGCGGCGTCCTTGTCCCACTGGATCACGGTGCGCTTCTCCATGCGGGCACGCTCGATGGGTACGACCTCGCCGATCGGCTCCTCGGTCAGCACCATGCCGCCGGAGTGGATGCCGAGATGGCGCGGCGCTCCGTGGATCTCCTCGGCCAGCGCGAGGACCGGAGCGGGGATACCGACGTCGTCGGGTGCCTCGACGCGGGAGTAGCCGAGGTGCTTGGACCAGGCGTCCTGCTGGCCGGGGCTGTGGCCGAGCGCCTTGGCCGCGTCCCTGACCGCCATCTTCGGCCGGTAGCCGACGATGTTCGCGACCTGCGCGGCGTTGCGCCGGCCGTAGGTGTCGTAGACCCACTGGATCACCGTCTCGCGCTTGTCGGAGTCGAAGTCGACGTCGATGTCCGGCTCCTCCTCCCGATGCTCGGAGATGAACCGCTCGAATGGCAGCCTGTAGAAGACCGGGTCGATCGCGGTGATCCCGAGCGCGTAGCAGACCGCGGATGCGGCTGCCGACCCCCGCCCCTGACAGAGGATCTCCTTGCTCCGCGCGAACTCGACGATGTCGTGCACGATCACGAAGTAGCCCGGGAAGTCCTTGCGCTCGATGACGTCGAGCTCGTGCTCCACCCGCTTGCGGGCCTTCTCGACGAACTCCGGGTCGCTGGCGTACGCCTTCGCGTAGCGCTCCGCGAAACCCTCCTCGGTCAGGTGGCGCAGCCGGCTCGCGGCGGTCTCGCCCTCGGGGATCCCGCGCTTGGGCAGCTTCGGGGTGGCCTTGCGCAGGTCGAAGGCGCACTCCTCGGCGATCTCGACGCTGCGCGCCACCGCACCCGGGTAGCGCCGGAAGAGCTGGTCCATCTCCTCCCCCGACCTGACGTACGCCACCGGGCCCGCCGGCAGCCAGCCGGCGATGTCGCTCAGGGTGCGGCGCGCGCGGACCGCCGCGAGCGCATCGGCCACCCGGTGCCGGTCGGGCGTGGCGTAGTGGACGTTGTTGGTGGCGACCGTGGGCAGGCCGGCCTCGCGGGCGATGCCGGCGAGCAGGTCGTTGTCGTAGGAGTCGGTCGGATGGCCGCGGTCGGTCAGCTCGACGACGACGTTCTGGTGTCCGAAACGATCAGTGAGGTCGCGCAGCGCCCGGGCCGCGGCGATCGGACCGGTGCCGGTGAGCGCTTGGCGTACGGTGCCCTTGCGGCACCCGGTCAGGATCAGCCAGCTGCCGGCGCGAGCCCGGTCGGCGAGCTCGTCGAGGTCGTAGGCCGGCCGGCCCTTCTCGTCGCCGCGCAGCTGCGCCTCGGTGATCGCGCCGGCCAGCTGCCGGTAGCCCTCGACGCCCCGGGCAAGCACGAGGAGGTGGCTGCCCTCGGGGTCGGCGATCCCGTTCTGCGGCTTGGTCAGGCCCAGGGACAGCTCGGCGCCGTAGACGGTCAGCAGCCGTGCCGGCCCCGTCAGCTTCTGTGCCGCCTCCGCGAAGGCCGGCGCCCCGTAGAACCCGTCGTGGTCGGTGATCGCGATCCCGTGCAGCCCCTGCCGGATCGCCTCGCTGACCAGCGCCGACGGGGAGCTCGCTCCGTCGAGGAAGGAGAAGTCGGAGTGGGCATGGAGCTCGGCGTACGGCACCACCGGGCCCTCCGGCCCGCGCACCTCCTCATCGGGCAGCCGCTTCTTGCGCCGGGAGATCGGCGCGTCGCCGTAGGGGTCCTTCGGCGGGCGACCCGACAGTCGCCGCTCCAGCTCCTTCCACGGGATCTCGGGGTTGTTCCAGCCCATCAGCCGAGCCCATCAGTCGTAGCTGGCTTCGGTGAGCCAGTGGTCGGTGTCGAAGGTGGCCAGCCAGGCGCGGCCGTCGACCCCGACGAGCTGGAAGCGGGCGACCCGTCGCCCGCCGCCGGGCTCCCACCACGCCTCGGTGACCGGCCACGGACCGGCCCAGGAGGCGACCCGCTGCCAGGGCTGGCCGGCCGCGGGGCGATAGCGGGCGGGGTCGGCGGAGACGCCTCCGCGCGGGAGCACCAGCACCTGCCGCCCGGCCTGGTCGCAGACCTCCGCCGGCCACGGTTCGGCCAGGACCCGGGCAGGAGCCGGCGGCGGGATCGAGCCCGGCCACGGCAGTCCGCGATCACGGAGAGTGGTGGGGCGGTCGCCCCAGGGGACGTACGCCTGGCGGTCGCGTGGGGTCCGGCCGCCCTGGAGCACCGGGGCGACGACGGCCTCGTGGCCGAGCAGACCCTGCACCCGGGCGATACCGCGATCGACGCGCTCGTTCGTGCCGCCCCAGAGACCGTCGGCGTGGACCGCCTCGGAGACGGCGACCTCGGGGACGAAGCGGACCTCGATCACCGCCCCGCCTGCGACGACCCCGGCCAGCTGCCAGTGCAGCCGGTCGATGAGATCGACGGAGGAGAACCACCGCGGGTGCGCCCAGGTGCGTACCGAGTCCGGGACGTCCTCCATGACGACCTCGATCCGCACCTCGGTGCAGACCTCCTGGCGCGTCGCGAGGCCCTTGACGAACCCCTCTGCCGCCTGCCGGGCCGAGAAACAGACCGCCTCGGCGGAGTCGAGCGGCGGCTCGAAGGCCACCTCGGTGGTGAGCTCGGGCGGTGGCGTACGCCCCGTCACCGGCCGCGCTCCCTCGCCGTGGATCACCCGGCGGACCCAGGCGGCCTGCGCGCCGAAACGCGCCTTGACGTCGGCGCCGGGCAGGTCGGCGAGGCCGCCGAGCGTGGTCAGGCCGAGCCGCTGCAGCAGGCTGACCGCGTTCGCGTCTTCGAGCACGTGGACCGGCAGGGCGCGCAGGAACGCGGTGGAGCCTCCGTCTGCCGGGACGGCGTACGTCTCCTGCGGCCCGGCGCTCCGCGCGGCCTGCTCGGCGGTGAAGAGCTCATCGGCGATGCCGATGCGTACGTCCCAGATCCCGAGCTCGACCACGCACTCGGCGATCGCCGCGCCGGCCTCGGCCTCGCCGCCGTAGAAGCGTGCCGGCGAGCGCAGCGCGACCAGCCCGGGACGCAGCGGCATGACGCCGGGGCGCAGCTCCTCCAGGCGCACCAGCACCTCCTCGAAGACCCGCGCGTCACGGGCTTCGTCGGCGGCGAGCACCTGGATCTCCGGGCAGCGCGACTGGGCGTCGCGGCGCCGCATCCCGCGCTTGATCCCGAACTCCCGCGCCGCCTGGTTGTAGGCCTGGACCCGGTTCTGCGCGAAGACCGCGGCCGGCAGGTGCCGCGGCAACCCCGCCTCGCTCAGCGCCGCGGCGACCGGCCAGTCGGCACACCAGACCACCAGCGTACGACTCATGCCGACTCCTGTTTCCGCAGGTCAGCAAGGCCAGCGACCGGTTCGAGGACGCGCCGCAGACCGCCGTCCTCGGCCGGGAACCAGAGTGCCGTACGTCGCGGCGGAGCCGTCCCGCGCACCGCCTCGACCACCATCCTGCGGGCCCGGAGATGGCCGTCGCCGTTGCCCAGCCCGACCCAGCGCGGCTCGGTCGCCCGGAGGCGTACGTCTGCTCTCGGCCACTCCCCCAGCGCGACCAGCGCGGCGCCACGGGTGCGCAGCCGGGCACCGATCTTCTCGGCGACGCTCGGCGTCACCCGCCCCACCGGCCGGACCAGCACCAGCGTGGTCACGTCGACGAGCGCCGCGGTCGCCTCCAGCCAGGAGTCCTTCGGCCGTGGCACCAGGATGGTCCGCTCCAGGTCGACCCCGGCCTCGGCCGCCGCCTCGACACCGAAGTCCTCCACCCCGACGACGGCGGTCCACTCCCCCGCCGCCGACGGCCCCGCGAGCAGCAGCATCGCCAGCGACAGCGAGTCGGCCGCGTACGTTCCTCCGGCCCGGAGCTGCACCACCCCACCGAGCGCCTCGTGCGTCGCCAGCTCCGCGCCCATGCCCGGCTTCTGCTCCAGCCGTCGCACCTTCGACCGGAGCTGCTCGATCTGAGCCAGCTTCTGGTGTCGCTCAATCCCCGCTACCACTCCCACTCAATGAGTATCGAACATTTGTTCGAACACATCAAGGTCGAGTCCTCACTTCTGGCGAGCCGAATCGGTAGTTGTGACGAACGAAACTGTCGACTCGTCACCCACAACTACCGACTCGGCCGCCACAACTACCGATTCGGCCGCCTGGGGTCAGCCGCGGAGCGCGGAGGCGAGGTAGGTCAGGCGGGGATAGTCGGAGGTGGGGAGAGCGGTGACGGTGGTCGTCTTGGCCACCGCGATCTTCCAGTACGTCGTGCCGGCGACGACCAGGAAGTCGGCCTTCGACGAACCATCGCCCGACAGCGGCGTCGTGATCAGCTCGGGTACGCCGAAGGCCCGGAGGGCGGCGATGACCGGGGAGCTCTCCTCGAGTGCGGCGCGGGCGGCGGCGACGAGGCCGCCGTGGGCGTCGGGGACGGCGTTGACGCGCAGGGTCTGGATGCGCGGCTCGGCCTCCGGGGAGAGCATGACCTCGATGTCGTAGCGGCCCTTCTCGGCCGGCACCACGGCCAGCGCGACGCCCATCGCACGGGAAAAGTAGCCGTAGGGCGCGCCGCCCAGCGGCAGCCCGACCTTCGCGCGCGCCTGGGTGATCTGGACGCGCCGCCCGGCGTCGGGGGCGTCGAGCTCGACGTTGTCGGCGAAGAGCGACGGCAGCGCGAACACCTCAGCACCCGCAGGATCGAAGGTACGCAGCCGCTCGACCGCGGCCTCCAGCGCCGAGTCGAGCCGCGGCCGCAGGCCCTTGACCACCGTCGAGAACCGGTGCGAGCCACCACCTGCGAGCTCGTCGGACACCAGCGAGCGCAGCGCGGTCATCGCGGTCGGGTAGCCCCCGGCGTACGTGCTGTTGGACAGCGTGATCACACCCAGTCCGGTCTCGGGGTGCCACACCATCCGCGAGCCGTAGCCGGGGTAGCCGCCGGAGTGGTGGACGAGCTGCCCGAGCCTGCTGTCATGGTCGACCATCAGGCCGTAGCCATAGCCGGCGGCGACGGCACCGATCCCGGCCTCGGGGCCGTCGAAGCCGAGCGAGGCCGACACCGATCCGAACCGGTGCAGCTGCTGCATCTCCCGCCGCGACGCCTTCGACAGCGGATGCCCGTCGGCGGCAGAGGAGAAGGCGCCGAGGAAGCCGCCGACCCAGCGCGCCAGGTCGGCGACCGAGGAGTGCAGACCACCCATCGCCGCGAACGACCCGGACGGCACCGGCGCCGTCGCGGCCCACGTCGGCGGGCCCTCGAGCCGGTCGCCGGCCCAGGCCGGGTGCAGCGGCGGCACATGACCCGGCACCCGGTTCGGCACCGCATCGGGCGAGTAGGCCGAGGAGGTCATCCCCAGCGGCGCCAGCAGCTCGTGCTCGACGAAGTCCCGGTTCGCACCCTCGGGCGCGTCACCACCGACGACGTTCTCGATCGCGCGCCCGAGCAGCGCATAGCCGAGGTTGGAGTACTCGAACCCGACCCCCGGCTCCCGTCCGGTCGAGAAGCCTCCGTCGAGGAACGTGCCGAAGTCGTCGTAGGACAGCGACTCCTGCCGGTCGCCCCACGGGTCGTCGGTCGGCAACCCGGCCGACATCGACAGCAGCAGCCGCAGCGTCACCGCCGGGGAGTCGGCGGAGTAGGGCGCCTGGTCGACGAGCTCGGGCACGTACTGCGCGATCGCCTCGTCCAGGTCGACCAGCCCGCGGTCGCGCAGCAACAGCACCGCCGCCGCCGTGAACGACTTCGACATCGACGCGATCCGGAAGACGCTCTCGGCCGTCGGCGCCGGACCACCCTCGGTCGTCGCCCCGAACGCGCCGGAGTGGAGCAGCTCGGAGCCGCGTACGACCCCATAGGCCAGGCCCGGAGTCAGGTTCTCCTCGAAGCGCTGCTGGAAGAGCTCGTCGACGACGGAGGTGTTCAGGCTCATACGGGCGTTCCTTCGCTGGCAGGTTGCTCGACGCGTTGCAGCCTAACCACCGAGGGCACCGAGAGTGCGGCAAGGCAGACCGCGGCGTAGAGGACGCCGCTGGCCAGGAAGACCGGCCGCTCCCCGAACCAGCCCGCCAGCGGCCCATAGAGCAGCTGCCCGACCGGCATCGCGAGGAACGAGCCGAGGGCGTCGTAGGAGTAGGCGCGGGAGAGCATCTCGCCCGGGACGTTCTCCTGCATCGCCAGGCTCCAGCCGAGACTGAAGATCTCGATCCCGGCGCCGGCGACGGCCATCGCCACGATGAGCGGCACCGTCTCGGGCCACAGCGCGAGCGCGAAGAAGGGCAGCGAGAACGCCATGATCCCGAACATCCCCGCCCGCAGCGGGCGCCGGATCGTGGCCCGCATCAGCAGGATCGTCATGATGAGCATCCCGGCCGCGAGCGCGGAGTTGGCCAGGCCCCAGCCCTCGACGCCGAGCGATGAGGACTTCGCGTACGCAGGACCCAGCACGTGCAGCCCGCCGGACTGGATCGCGTTGAGGATCATGAAGGCGACCACCACGACCCACAGCCAGGTGGTGCTCCGGAAGTACGTCCACCCCGCCCGCAGATCCTCGATGGCCGAGGTCTTCTCCGCGTCCGCCGGGCGCGGCGGGATCCGCACCGGGAGCAGGAAGAGCGCCGCGAGCAGCCAGGTCAGCGCATCGACCGCCAGCGCCCAGCCGGCACCGACGCCGACCACGAGAGCGGCCGCGACGGACGGGCCCAGGACCGTCAGCGTGCCGCGCGACATCGAGAGCAGCAGGTTGGCCGGCTGCAGGTCCTTCTTGGCCACCAGCTGCGGCACCATCCCCTGCATCGCCGGGAACGCCATCGCCATCGTGGTGCCGTTCATCGCCTGCAGGACGACCAGATGCCAGATCTCGGCATGCCCGGTGATGACCAGCGCCGCCGCGGCCGCCTGGGTCAAGGCCGAGGCCACGTTGCTCAGCTGCAGCACCAGGCGACGCGGGAACCGGTCGGCGATCACCCCTCCGACCAGCAGGAACACGACCATCGGGATGGTGTGCGCGGCGACCACATAGCCCAGCGCGGAGGCCGAGTCGGTCACCTCGAGCACCGCGAACGCGAGCGCCACGTGCGACATCGACGACCCGGCGAGATTCACGAACCGCGAGGCGAAGAACCACCCGAAGTCGCGCTCCTTGAGGACGAAGAGGCTGTCCCGGACGCTCACTGAGCGTCACCCATCACGAACGCGGATGCGGTCAGGTTCACATGGATCGTGCCCTCCGTACGCGGCGGGCGAGCGTTGTCGTGGAGCAGACCGCTCGCCTCCCGGACGAGGTCGTGGACCCGCTGCCAGACATCAGGGTCGACCCACATCTCCGCGTCCGAGATGATGGCCGGCCCGTCGGCGCGCAAGCGGCGGCGGCGTACGAGCTCCTCGGCGATCGCACGGGTGTGGACCTCGTCGTCCTCCCTGGACGGCGGCCCCTGCGGGGCGTCGCGGCGCCAGGCGTACCGGTATCGCTTCGCGACCCCACCTCGGATCCGCTCCTCGCCCGCGACCTCGAGCAGCCCGGCGCTCTCGAGCAGCCGGAGGTGGTAGGAGGCGTTGGCATGCGTCAGGTCGAGCTCGCGCGCCACCTCCGCCGCCGACAGCTCCGCACCCGTCAGCAGTGACAGCATCCGGAGCCGCAGCGGGTGCCCGGCCGCCCGCAGCCGCGAGATCTCCTCGTCCACCGAACCTCCCAAGAGTTGTTTGGGAGTGAGTCTGGTGAGGCCGGGCAAGACCGTCAAACAGTTATTCGCCTCGCGCCTAAACCGATAATGGTGCGTGTGCGTCACTCAGGCGTGAGCCGAGAAGAATTCGCCGACTTCTACGTCGGCGCCAAGGACCGCTGCCTGCGTGCGGCGATCGCGACCGGCATGGATCCCGCGCGGGCAGAGGAAGCGACCGCCGAGGCCTTCGCACGCGCCTGGTCGCGCTGGACGACGGTCAGACTCGCCAACTCCCCGGCGGCATGGGTGGTGCGCACCGCGATCAACGTCGACATCTCCTGGTGGCGCAAGCGCCGCCGTGAGCTGACCGTTCCCGACACCCCCGACCACCTCCCCCGCCCCGGCTCCGGCGAGGACACCGACCACGACCTGTTGATGGAAGCCGTACGCCGACTGCCACCGCGGCAACGCCAGGTCGTCGCGCTGCGCTACTTCCTCGATCTCGACGCCGAGACGACCGCCCACGAGCTCGGGATCGCTCGCGGCACCGTCTCTGCCACGCTCCACCACGCTCTCAAGACTCTGCGGCTGCAGCTGACCAACCCCGAAGGGATGCTGTCATGAACGACATCGAGACCTTGCTGCGCAACAGCAGTCGCCAGACACTGGACGTCCCTGCCGCCGAGATCCTGCGCCGGGGCGACCGGATGCGTCGCCTCCGTCGCGGCACGAAGGCGGTCGCCGCCGTCGCCGCCTTCTCGGTCGCCGGAGTCCTGGCGTACGTCGCGATCCCCGACCGGCTGATCGACTCGGAGGTCGCGACCCCGGAGCCGCCCACCCAGAAGACTCCGGTCGACTGGTCCGGCAACCCGACCAACCTCACTCCCGAGGAGCTCGACGTGCTGAGCGATCGGTGTCTGATGACGGCCTGGGCCGACGTGAAGTCCATGTACGCGGACCCACCCCGGGCGGCCAACGCCATCAACCCCGACGAGGTCGAGCAGATCCCGGATGGCACCTGGCCGTTCCTCGCCGAGAAGCGTGGATCGACGGCGATGGCGGTCTTCGACGGCCGCGACTACGAGGTGACCTGCTCGACGGTGTACGACGCCAGCCGGAGCGCTGACCGCGGCCCCTACCTCGCGGGGGCCTTCGGCCGGCCCCAGGTCTGGGGCGCCTTCGCCGAGACCGGGCCGTGGGAGGACTTCTCCCGTAGCGGCACCGGCGCGGGTACGGAGTTCATGCTTCCCCTGCCGGAGACGATGGACGTCGCCAAGGTGGTCTTCACCTCGAGCGGAGAGGAGATCCCGGCCACCATCGTCAACGGCGTGGCGGTCGCGTGGACCGACCACGACGTCGACGTCGAGTCAGCGGACTTCCGTGCCTACGACGCCGACGGCAATCTGGTCCATCCCGATCCGGGTGAGGCGAGAATGGCACCGCCGACCACCGAGTGGACCGAGACCGCCGAAGGAGTGCGCGTCACCCGATCCCTGGGCAACGAGACGCTGGAGTCCGCCTGGTTCTGGGTCGGCAAGCAGCGGTTCGACGCGACCATCACCGAGGACAACGTGGCGGTCGCGGTGATCCCGACCGGAACGCTCACCACGGACCAGCTGAAC
The DNA here is from genome assembly GCF_054031495.1 of Nocardioides sp. YJ-D4. Lineage (NCBI taxonomy): Bacteria > Bacillati > Actinomycetota > Actinomycetes > Propionibacteriales > Nocardioidaceae > Nocardioides > Nocardioides sp. YJ-D4. Next base: position 4,765,944 of record NZ_CM132932.1, on the reverse strand, counting down.
AGCCTTCAGATCCAGGGCGTCTCGCCCGACGGTCTCTACCTGCGCGGATGCACCGGAAAGCCCTGCGGCCCTTAGCGCTGGGCTGCGACGTACCTCTCCGCCGCCGCCCGCGGCTTGTCCCCGAGCCCCTCGATCCCGATGAGGCTCGGGAGCAGGCTGCGGTCGGTGGTGAGCGCCTTGAAGAGCGTCGAGACGGTGATGCCGTGGCCAGGACGGTGGACGAGGACGATCTCGTCGCCGGCCTGCAGCTGCCCCTCCTCGAGCACACGCAGATAGGGGCCCGGCCGGGCCTCCTGGGTGAACTTCTTGACCCACCGGGCGTTGTCGTAGCCCGAGACGCCCATCCAGTTCTTGAAGTCGTTGCAGGGAGTACCCACGCTGCAGACCTGCAGCAGCACCGTGCCGATCCGCCACTGCTCCCCCACCAGAGCCGCGTTGATGTCGATCCCCTCGGTGGTGAGGTTCTCGGCGAACTGCCCGTCACGGAGCGTCACGCCCAACCGTGAGCCCCACACGTCGAGGTCCTCGCGGGCGAAGGCGTAGACCGCCTGCTCCTCGCCGCCGTGGTGGCGGCGGTCGGTCTGGGTGTCGGTGACGATGCCCTCCGCACCGACCGTCACCGGCTCGGGCGTGGCGAGCTTCTCCATCGAAGTGGCGCCCACCTCCGCCCACTCGGCTGGCTTGGACTGACCGACGTTGACGCTTCGCACGATGGGCATGGCGCAGATTCTCCTGGCTGCGCCGGATCGAGGCACGCGAGTTTCTCAGTCCTGGACGGCCTTCGCCACCGAGATCATCGCGGTGATCCACTCTTTATCAGGTCCAGCCTTGTCGGGGGTCCGGTTGTCGTCCAGCTCGCCCTTGACGTTGACGACCAGCCGCAGCACCGCCCAGGCCCGGGCCCGGTCCTCGTCGAGCTCGGCGGCGTCGACGAGTGCGAAGAATCGGTCGCGTACGCCATCCCGGATCCGCCCCGCATACTCGTCGAAGCGGTTCCAGAGCATCGGCGCGAGCTCGTAGTGCGGGTCGCCGGAGAGGGGCTTCGGGTCGATGACCAGCCACTCCTCGCGATCGCCCTGGAGGACGCTGCGTCGAAGTACGTTGGCGTAGTGCAGATCGGTGTGGATCAGCGTCCCGTCGGTGGCCTCGTCGGCGGCGAAGTCGCGGGCGATCGCGCGGGCCTGCTCGACCATCCGCGGCGGCACCGGAAGCCGTCGCTCCTTCTCTCCCAGCTCGCTCGCCCAGCGTGCGGCCTGCGCCGACAACGTACGCAGCTGCGGCGGGGCCGGCACATGCAGCCGCCGGTAGAAGCCGCCCACGATCTCGCACGCCTGCACGTCCCAGAGCTCCGAGAGGTCCTCGGTGTGCAGCCGTTCCAGCAGCAGGGCGAAGCGCTTCGGGTCGGCCCGGAGAAGGCGTACGGCACCCCGGCCGCCCCAGGTCTGCAGCGCCAGGGCCTCGTGCTCGGCCTCCCAGTGCGGCCAGCCGATCTTCAGCACCGCGGCCTCGTCATCGGCGGTCCGGACGGGAACCACGACCGCGGTGTTGCCGTGCGTCGCCTCGCCATCAGGTGTCAGCGACCACTCCTCGAGCAGATCGCGCACCAGCCCGGGCAGCCGGTCGAGCCACGCCGCCCAGTCGGGACCGTTCGCCGCGAGTGCCACGAAGGAGTCCGGCAGCGGCGTCACGCGAGCCACCTTAATCCGCTTCCCAACCCCGGACGGATCGGGCAGGTTGTGCCCATGTCACTTCCAGAGTCGATGGGGACCAAAGGTGTTCCCTACCCGCCCGAGCGCTACGACGGCGAGGCCGGTGAGGTCTCGGCGTTCTACCGTCCCGACAGCACCCCGCCCGATCTGTCCTACCCCAACGGCGTGAAGGTCGACTATCTCGCCACCGGAGCGACGACCGCGGGTGACTACGGGCTCTACCGCTGGCACTTCGGGCCCAACGAGACCGGCCCAGGGCCCCACTTCCACCGGGCCGTGGCCGAGTCCTTCTACGTGCTGACCGGGACCGTGCGGATCTACAACGGCGAGGAGTGGATCCCGGCCGGTGCCGGCGACTTCGTGCACGTGCCGGTCGGCGGCCTGCACGGGTTCCGCAACACCACCGACGAGCCCGCCTCGATGCTGCTCCACTTCACCCCGGGTGCGCCGCGGGAGGGCTACTTCGAGGGGCTGCGCGAGCTGGCCGAGGGCACCGAGCTCGGTCCGGACGAGATGGCCGAGTTCTACAAGCTCCACGACAACTACTGGGTCGACTGAGCGACCTTCAGGGCCTCGATCCCCATCCGGACGATGGGGCTGGTCGTGTCGGCTTGGATCGCCGGGTCGTCCAGCCCGATCCAGGCGGCGTAGTCGGTGGTTCCGTCGACCTCCAGCGTGCCCAGCTCGCCCCCGACGATCCGTGCCTCGAAGACCACCCGAGTGGACTGGTAGGGCCGGCGACCGGGGTCGAACGGCACCACGTAGACATCGGTCGTCAGCGGAGCCCCGACCTCGACGTCGTAGCCGGTCTCCTCCTTCACCTCGCGCACGACGGCGGCGGGCATCTGCTCGCCGTAGTCGACGCCGCCACCCGGCAGCGTCCACCCCGGGTCGTTGCGGTGGTTGCCGTTGAACCAGCTCAGCAGGATCCGCCCCGCGTCATCGACGATGACGGCGTACGCCGCCACCCGGGTGTCGTAGTCGGTGAAATGCATCACCGCGAGACTAGCGCGGACCAGCCGGAAGTCAGTCGAAGACGAACGCGGTCGCGTCCTTCGGGAACGAGGTCCAGGCCCGGATCCGCCGCGGATGCACCGCGGGCGTCCCCTCGATGTAGTGCTTCGCCTCGAAGACGTTCTCGCCGTACTCGGGATACTTCGCGTTGAGCAACCCGGCGATCTTCTCGGCGACCTCGGGAGCGAAGGACGTCGTCCGCACCTCACCCTCGATGACGACCAGCTTCCACGGGTCCGGCAGGTTCACCGTCACCTTCGGATGCTCGGCCGCCAGCCGCCGGTGCAACGTCTCCGGGCTGCCGCCGTAGACCAGCTTGTCCTCGAACCAGATCCCGTCCAGCGGCGTCACGTGCGGGCTCCGCCCCGGCCTCTCGAACGCGAACCAGAACTGCTTCGCCTCGACGAGCTGCTGACGTACGTCCTCCCAGGCCAGCAGCTCGCTCGGTGTGCCGTATCCCTCCGGAAACCGGATCTGTTCTCTACGCATGTGCCTCACTCAACCACCGCCCGGCCCTGGCCGACCCGACCGAAATTGCTCAGCCGTACGCGGCAGTCAGCTCGGTCCCGATGCGAGCCAGCTCGCGGCGTACGTCCTCAGGCCCGGTGACCTCGATCATCGATCCCCATCCGGCCAGCTGCTCGGCGAGGGACCGGGCGGTGTGGGCGGCGAGGGTCACCTCGATCCGCTCCTCGTCGCCGGCCGCGGGCGCATCGCCGAGCACGTCGAGGTAGGTGCCGAAATGGTCGCGCAGGACCCACAGATGCCGACGCCGCACGAGCGCCGTGGCCCGCACCCGAGCCCGCCGCTCCTCGACGTACGACACCACCCGCTGCCACTCCCGGGCGAGGTCGAAGCCTTCGGGCCGATTCGCCGGCTGTGCGGTCACCTCGACCGAGGCGACCCGGTCCATCCGGTAGGTGCGTACGTCCGGGCCGTCCTCACGCGTGGCCAGCAGATACCAGAGGTCGTCCTTGGCGACCAGGCCCAGCGGATCGAGCAGGACGGTGCTGACCTGACCGGTGCGGTTCGTGTAGTCCACACGCACCTGCCGCCGGTCGATCACCGCCTGCTGCACGACGTCGACGACCTCGGGCCGCGAGCGACGCTGCTCACCCCAGGAACCGGCATCGAGCCGCACCGCCTCCGCGGCAGCCGCCGCATCTGCCCGGAACGGGCTCGGCAGCGCCCGGAGCAGCTTGCGCACGGCCTGCTGCGCCTCGGGCGACGTGCTCGCACCCGGTCCGACAAGCGTGAACAGGGCCTGTGACTCGGGACCGGTCAACCCGCTCAGGTCGGTGCGTGCGCCCCCGACGAGAGACCATCCCCCGCCCCTGCCCGGCTGTGGGTAGACCGGCACGCCGGCCGACGACAGCGCCTCGAGATCGCGGCGGGCGGTCGCGACCGAGATCTCCAGCTCGGTGGCGAGTTCGGCCGCCGTCACCCGGCCACGCGCCTGCAGCAGCAGGAGCGTGGCGATCATCCGCTCGGCTCGCACAGATCTGAGATTGCCACACAAAGTGCTCATGAGGTGAGCACTTTGAGCGGAAGCATGGGTGTCACCACTACGAAAGGAAGCGCACATGTTCCGCGGATTCACCACCATCAACTACCTCGTCGACGACGTGAAGGCGGCCGCCGCCTGGTACCAGGAGCTCCTCGGCGTCGAGCCCTACTTCGCACGGCCAACCGCCGACGACCCGGCGTACGTCGAGTTCCGCATCGGCGACAGCCAGGACGAGCTCGGCCTCCTCGACCGCCGCTACGCGCCTCAGGGCTACTCGTCAGCCAACCCCGCCGGCGCGATCATGCACTGGCACGTCGACGACGTGCAGAAGACGTACGACCACCTGCTCACCCTCGGCGCGACCGGCCTCGCTGCCCCGCGTCCCCTCGGCGAGCCCGGCTGGGAGATCGCCACCGTCGCCGACCCGTTCGGCAACGTGATCGGACTGATGCACAGCCCGCACTACCTGGCGATGCAGGCCGACCGCTGACCCATGGCGCGGCCGCTCGCCGCCTGTTGTGATGAACTGTCCGGCATGCATTCTCGGGCTGCACCCTTGATCGTCCTGATCGCTGCGACCTCGGCGTGCGGGGCCGGCTCGGGGCCGGTGACCACGGACGCACCGACGCCGTTCTCGGCATCCTCGACCTCGACGCCGGAGGGATTCACGGCGGCCGAGTGTGCGGGGGTGGTCGGCGGGAAGCAGGTGATTGTGAAGCTGGACGTGCCGAAGGAGTTCGAGCCGGAGTCAACCGACCCGAGCGACCAGACCCCCGACGGCCAGTGCACCTGGCGTACGTCCGAGGAGCGCTTCTTCAGTGTCGAGATCGGCGAGAAGGAGTCGCTCGCGGACCTGAACGACGAACTGAAGGAGTACGAGGACATCGGCGGTGACGACGAGGTCAGGGACGTCGCCTACGACGCCGCGACCGACACCTTCGGCGGCCTGGAGGGCGAGCGGCTCGGCTGGTGGTCCTACTCCGACGGCATGCCCGCCGACTGCGTCCACGTGCAGGCCAACGGCATCCGCGTGTTCTGGCAGAACCCCGACGATGTCGAGCAGCGGCTCGACGACCTCGACGCCGTCCTCGACAGCATCGAGCTCATCCGCTCCTGACCAAACGGTCTCCGCTGCTCGACCAGCGAAGATCTACTTCTTCCCGGCAGACTTGTCGGTGGAAGGCTGGGTGGTGGAGAGCGCGGCGACGAAGGCCTCCTGGGGGACCTCGACGCGGCCGACCATCTTCATCCGCTTCTTGCCCTCCTTCTGCTTCTCCAGCAGCTTGCGCTTACGCGAGATGTCGCCGCCGTAGCACTTGGCGAGGACGTCCTTGCGGATGGCGCGGATGGTCTCGCGGGCGATGACGCGGGCGCCGATGGCGGCCTGGATGGGCACCTCGAACTGCTGCCGCGGGATGAGCTCCTTGAGCTTGCCGGCCATCATCACGCCGTAGCCGTAGGCGGCCTCGCGGTGGACGATCGCGGAGAACGCGTCGACGGGCTCGCCCTGGAGCAGGATGTCGACCTTGACCAGGTCGGCGGCCTGGTCGCCGCTGAACTCGTAGTTCAGCGAGGCGTACCCCTTGGTCGAGGACTTGAGCTGGTCGAAGAAGTCGAAGGCGATCTCGCCCATGGGGAGGACGTAGCGCATCTCGACGCGGTCCTCGGAGAGGTAGTCCATGCCGCCGAGGGTGCCGCGCTTCTTCTGGCACAGCTCCATGATCGTGCCGATGTAGTCGGACGGCGAGAGGATGGTGGCGTTGACGACCGGCTCGCGGACCTCGCGGATCTTGCCCTCGGGGAACTCCGAGGGGTTGGTGACGATGTGCTCGGAGCCGTCCTCCATGATCACGTCGTAGACCACGTTGGGAGCCGTCGAGATGAGGTCGAGGTTGAACTCGCGCTCGAGACGGTCGCGGGTGATCTCCATGTGCAGCAGGCCGAGGAACCCGACGCGGAAGCCGAAGCCGAGCGCGCCCGACGTCTCCGGCTCGTAGGTCAGCGCCGCGTCGTTGAGCTGCAGCTTGTCGAGCGCCTCGCGCAGCACCGGGTACTGGTCGCCGTCGATCGGGTAGAGCCCGGCGAAGACCATCGGGTTGGGGTGGGAGTAGCCGCCGAGCATCTCCTTGGCCGGGCGGTTGTTGCCGGTGACGGTGTCACCCACGCGCGACTGGCGTACGTCCTTCACGCCGGTGATCAGGTAGCCGGTCTCGCCGACACCGATGTGGTCGGCCTTGACCGGCTCCGGGCTGATCACACCGAGCTCGAGCATCTCGTGGACCGCGCCGGTCGACATCATCTTGATCTTGTCGCGGTGGGTCAGCTTGCCGTCGAAGACCCGGACGTAGGTGACCACGCCGCGGTAGGTGTCGTAGACGGAGTCGAAGATCAGCGCCCGCGCCGGGGCGTCCGGGTCGCCGACGGGAGCCGGGGTCTGGGCCACGATCTCGTTGAGCAGCCCCTCGACGCCCAGCCCGGTCTTAGCGGAGACCTGGAGTACGTCCTCGGGCTCGCAGCCGACGAGGTTGGCCAGCTCCAGGGCGTACTTCTCCGGGTTGGCGGAGGGCAGGTCGATCTTGTTGAGCACCGGGATGATGTGCAGGTCGGCACCCATCGCCAGGTAGAGGTTGGCCAGCGTCTGCGCCTCGATGCCCTGCGCCGCGTCGACGAGCAGGATCGCCGCCTCGCACGCCTGCAGCGACCGGGAGACCTCGTAGGTGAAGTCGACGTGGCCGGGGGTGTCGATCATGTTCAGCACGAACGTCTTGTCGGCGTCCTCACCCTCGGTGACCGTCCACGGCATCCGCACGGCCTGGGACTTGATCGTGATCCCGCGCTCGCGCTCGATGTCCATCCGGTCGAGGTACTGTGCCCGCGCGGCACGCTCGTCGACCACACCGGTCAGCTGCAGCATCCGGTCGGCCAGCGTCGACTTGCCGTGGTCGATGTGGGCGATGATGCAGAAGTTGCGGATGATCGCCGGATCAGTGGAGCCGGGCTGTGGCGCGGAGTGAGTCACAGGCTGCTTTCGTAGATGCTCAAGAACGGGGGCGGGTACGTCACCGCCTAGTGTCCCACGCTCAGTACTGATGGAACCAAAGCGGCAGCTGCACCGACTCGCCCGGGCAGGTCACGTTGCGGTCGCGGCCGTCCTCGAGCCACTGCACCATCACCGCGGCACCGCCCTGGAACATCCACTCGCCACCGCACCGCTCCAGGGCCGCGGCCCGCGATGCCTCGCCGGCCGGACGCCACTCGGGCAGCTGCAGCTGCAGGTCGCCGACGATCGGCGTCCACAGTCCCTCGATCGAGTAGACCCCGACCCGCTTCCCGGCGTCCTGATAGCCGGCCACGGCACCCAGGACCACCGCCTGGTTGGCCTCGATGTCGCCGGACCACTCCCAGACCGCGACCGGCTCGACGTCGAGCCAGACCGAGGGCGACTCCAGGCCGGCGCGTTCCATCTGCTCGAGGTTCCACACCGCCTGCTGGTAGCCGACGTTGGTCAGCCGGCCGATCTTCGTGTCCGGGTCGCCCGGACCCTCCTCGCCCCGCTCGCGGAGTGTGGCGGCGGTGGGATAGGAGGTGACCGCATAGGCCGAGGTCATCACCTTGTTCTGCTTGGCCCACTCGACCTGCGAGGCCAGACACGGGTTGGGGATGAACGCCGGGCCGTTGGTGAGCCCGATGACCACGTACTCCGCCGAGGCGAGCGGCATCGGCAGCCCCAGCGTCCGGCGCTCCTTGATGCCCATCCCCTCGGGACACTGCGGCCAGCTCACATCACCGCCCTCGACGATGCCGCGATCGTCGGCAGGTGGGACGGACGGGATCTCCAGCGACTCGGGCGCGCGTGGCGGCACGCTCGCCGACGTCTCGGGCACCGGGCTCGCGGGCATGGACGGCGAGCCGGACTCCGCCTCGGCCGGGGGCTCGGCGGCGCAGCCGAACAGCACCGGCGCCGCCAGGACCAGCAGCACAGCGGCGAACACGCTCTTTCTTGCCCACATCACCGCAGATACTGCCACCCGCATCCCAGCGGGTCACACCTGCGCGAAGTCGTCCCCCATCACCGGCCGGATCTCGATCGGCTCCCCGAGGACCGCGACGATCCGCGACACGATGTCGATGGCGCGCTCCTGGCTGGCCACGTCGATGACGGCGAAGCTGGCCATGACCTCCTTCAGCTCGGCGAACGGTCCGTCGGTCGCGACCGGACCGTTCTCGCCCGGCCGGACGGTGACCGACACGGCCGGGTGCCCCAGGCCCTCGGTGCTGACCAGCTCGCCGTTGGCGACCAGTTCCTCCTCGAACTTCTGGTACTCCGCGAACGCCGCGAGCGCCTCCTCGGAGGCCGTGTCGGAGGCGTCCCACGCGTCGGCGGGCGTGTATCCCAGCAGCAGGTATTTCATGTCTCGAAACTAGACCCTCGAAACTAGGCTCTGTCGGCATGACCGGACCGGCGGCGCTCGAGGACCTGCTGCGGACCGAGGCGCCGTACGTCCTGAGCGCCCTGGTCCGCCGCTTCGGCCGGTTCGAGGCCGCCGAGGACGCGGTCCAGGAGGCGCTGCTGGACGCCAGCATCCAGTGGGCGCGCGACGGCGTTCCGGAGAACCCGCGCTCCTGGCTGACCAGGGTCGGCTACCGGCGGATGGTGGACCTGCTCCGCTCCGAGCAGGCGGCCCACCGCCGCGAGCTCCAGATCGGGATCGCCGAGGTGGTCACGCCGGCCGGCCCGGCGGCGGAGACCGACGACAGCCTGACGCTGTTGCTGCTCTGCTGTCATCCGGCGCTGTCGCGGACCGGCCAGGTGGCGCTCACGCTGCGCGCCGTGGGCGGGCTGACGACGACCGAGATCGCCCATGCGTACGGCGTCCCCGAGAACACCATGGGCACCCGAATCAGCCGGGCGAAGCAGACGCTGCGCAAGGCCGGCGCCCGGTTCACGCCGCCCGGGGAGGCCGAGCGCGCTGATCGGATCGGCGCCGTGCTCGAGGTGCTCTACCTCGTCTTCAACGAGGGCTACACCGCCACCGCCGGCCCCGAGCTGGGCCGGGTCGACCTGGCGCACGAGTCGATCCGGCTGACCCGGATGCTCGCCCGGATCGCTCCGGGCGAGCCCGAGGTCGCCGGCCTGCTGGCGCTGATGCTGCTCACCGAGGCCCGGCGGCCGGCCCGCACCGACCCCGACCTCGGCCTGGTGCCGCTGGCCGAGCAGGACCGCTCGCGGTGGGATCGCGCGCTGATCGAGGAGGGGTTGGCCGTGCTGGCGGAGGTGTGGGACGCCGGTGATCCGGGCCCGTTCCGGCTCCAGGCGGCGATCGCCGCGGTGCACGCCCACGCGACGTCGGCCGCGGACACCGACTGGCACGAGATCCTCGGCCTCTACCTCCTGCTGGAACGTACGCTGCCGACCGCACCGGTCCGCCTGGGCCGAGTCGTCGCGGCGGCGCACGCGTTCGGCCCGGTGGTCGGCCTGCAGCTGCTGGACGAGCTCGACGCCGAGCACGGCCTCGCCGGCGATCCGCTGACCGCGCAGCGGGTCCTGGCGGTGCGGGCGCACCTGCTGGACCAGCGGCGCGACCCGTCCGCCGCCGCCCAGTTCCGGGCGGCGGCGGAGCTGACCGCCAACGAGGCCGAGCGCGACTACCTGCTCCGGCGCGCGGATCAGGCCCGGGTCATCGTCGACTCGTAGCCGCCCTGGCCGGCGTAGTCCCACTCGCCGGTCATCACGTCGCCGGTCTCGTCGAAGGTGCCGACGAACTTCACCGGCGAGCCCTTCTCGCCTCCCCAGATGGTGAGAGTGTCGCCGTCGAGCTCGTAGACGTAGTCGAGGGTGGCGCCGGTGTTGTCGTAGTAGCGCGAGTGCACGTCGGCGCTCGGCTCCTCGCCGAAGGGGCGCAGGTTGCCGATCACCTCGATCCCGGTCGTGACCTGGCCGTACTGCTCCAGGCGTACGTCCTGCAGCAGGAAGTAGCCGCCTTCCATCCAGCGGTAGGTCACCTCGCCCTCCGCCCCGCCGGTCACCTTCCAGGTGCCGATCAGCCGGTCCAGGGCGCGGACGCCGGGGCTCGGTGCGGGCAGTGCGGGCATGGCGTACTCGTCGTTCATGATGTCGCTCCTCGTGTGCGGCCGGCTTCTCCGGCCTTCACCCCTCTCTCGGAGCCCGCCCGGGGATCTCGACATCCGGGTGAAAGAAACTTTTCTTCACCCGGGGACGGCACCCTTCGCGTACGTGTTCACCGACACGACCCGCGGAACTCACCGGTCGTTCCGCCGCAATCGGCAGGTTTGGCCCATGACCCCACTCAACCGCCGCTCCGTCCTCGGCCTCGGTGCCGCCGCCGGTGCCGGACTCGTCATCCCCACGACCGCAGCAGCCGCCCACGCCGCCCCCGCCTCGGCCCCCGCCTTCGTCCGCGGCAACCGACCGACCCTCACCCACGGCGTCCAGTCCGGTGACGTCGGCGCCCGCGGCGGCGTGCTGTGGAGCCGGGCGGACAAGACCTCCCGCCTGGTCGCGGAGATCTCGGCCGACGAGTCGTTCCGCCGGGCCCGGCCGGTCAGCGGCCCGGTGGTGACCGCGCGCAGCGACTTCACCGGGGAGCTGAAGGTCGACGGCCTCGAGGCGGGGCGCGACTACTTCTACCGGGTCCGTGCCGTCGACCCCGACGACCCGCGACGCGGCAGCGCCTGGGAGCTGGGCCGGCTGCGTACCGCTCCCGCACGCCGCCAGGACATCCGGTTCCTCTGGTCCGGCGACATCGCCGGCCAGGGCTGGGGCGCCAACCCCGACTTCGGCGGCTTCCGGATCGCGCCCGCGATGGCTGCGCGCGAGGCCGACTTCTTCCTGAGCTCGGGCGACAACGTCTACGCCGACGGCCCGCTCACCTCGACCGTGACCCTCCCCGACGGACGGGTCTGGAACAACATCGTCACCGAGGAGAAGCACAAGGTCGCCGAGACGCTGGCCGAGTTCCGCGGTCAGTACGCCTACAACCTGCTCGCCGACAACTGGCGCGCGTTCCTCGCCCAGACGCCGATCGTGGCGCAGTGGGACGACCACGAGGTCACCAACAACTGGTACCCGGGCGAGATCCTCCCCGACGACGGCCGCTACACCGAGCGCCGTGTGGATGTCCTCGCGGCGCGCGCGAAGCAGGCCTTCCACGAGTACATCCCGGTCGGCGACGCCTCCCCCGACCCCGACGGCCGGATCTACCGCAAGCTCTCCTACGGACCGCTGATGGACCTGTTCGTCCTCGACATGCGCACCCACAAGGACGCCAACACGACCAACGCCGAGACGAGCGCCGACGGGGGCGTCCTCGGTGAGCGTCAGACGAAATGGCTGCTGCGCGAGCTGGCTGCCTCCCTGGCCACCTGGAAGGTCATCGCCGCCGACCTGCCGATCGGCCTGGTCGTCCCCGACGGTCCGCTGCAGGAGGGCATCTCCCAGGGCGACGCCGGCGCCCCGCTCGGCCGTGAGCTCGACATCGCGACCGTGCTCTCCGGGCTCAAGCGCCTCGGCATCCGCAACCACGTCTGGCTGACCGCTGACGTCCACTACACGGCAGCGCACTCCTACGACCCCGGCCGCGCCGCGTACCAGGACTTCGACCCGTTCTGGGAGTTCGTCTCCGGCCCGCTCAACGCCGGCGCCTTCGGCCCCAACAAGCTGGACCCCACCTTCGGTCCGGCCGCCGAGTTCGTGGCCGCTCCCCCAGCCGCCAACACCTCACCCGCCGACGGCTTCCAGTTCTTCGGCGAGGTCGAGATCGACGGACGTACGCAGCAGCTCACCGTCACCCTCCGTGACGTCGACGGCGGTGCGCTATTTACGAAGACGCTGGACCCGAGTTTCCGTTAGGGTCTGCCGGCTAGGGCGTGTCTCTGCGAAGACACGCCCTAGCCGTCTCCCGTTCGGGCCCAGGAGGACCAGCAGACCATGAGCGAAATTCATGTCGTCCCCAAGGACATGAAGACATCCATCGGCATCGCAACGGACGCCGAGAGCGCCGTACGCAAAGCCGACTCCGCCGGCTATCTGAGCAAGGCGGGCGCTGCGGTCCCAGGGGCGGAGTCGGTCACCTACATGTCCGATCTCGGCACCCGCTGGACCGATGAGACGAAGGCCGCGGCCGACAGCTCCCAGAAGCTCGCCGCGGAGATGCAGAAGGCTCTCGACGAGTTCGAGGCCGCTGACCAGGCCGCCGGCGACAAGGGCGGAAAGGTCATGGGCCCGAACTGATGGCGATCACGTTCGGCCAGGTCAAGACCTGGAAGGCGGCACCACTGGGTGACGCCGGCGACGGGCTCAAGGCCGACCTGCGCAAGCTGGAGACCAGCCGCGACGAGCTCGAGGCCAACGGCGTGGCCAAGTCCTGGACCGGTGCGGCCGCCGACGCGGCCCGCGGCCACCGCGACACGCTGGTCAAGCAGCTGAGCGGCCACATCACCGGCAAGCAGCAGATGCAGAAGGCGCTCTACGCCGCCGAGCCCGAGGTCGAGGCCATCGAGCGTCTCGTCGCCGGGATCCTCGACCGGGCCAAGACCAACGAGTTCACCGTCGGTGACGACGGCTCGGTGACCAGCACCGCCACGCCGCCGACGTTCAAGAGCCGTTTCGAGGCCGAGGAATGGAGCAGCAGCCGCCAGTTCGTCGCGCAGGAGATCGCCGACGACATCACCGACGCCCTCGCCAAGGCGGCCGGTGTGGACCAGATCCTCACCGACGGCATCCCGACCGGCACCGACAAGGATCTCGATCACACCCGTGACGAGCGCGGCCTGGCCTCCCCCGAGGTGACCGAGCGCTGGGCCCAGCTCACCGATGCCGAGCGCAAGGCGATCATCGACCAGAAGATCGCGGAGCTCGCCGAGGAGTACGGCGTCGATGTCGAGGACATCGTCTGGGACGCCCAGGGCAGCACCAACGGCTACTGGAGCGAGGACGACCACACCGTGCACCTCAATCCGGGCAATGTCGACAATCCCGACATCCTGCACACCGTGGCTCACGAGATGCGCCATGCCCGGCAGTACGAGGCGATCGAGGACAACAACGACTTCCAGTTCTGGTGGGAGGACGACCCCTTCGACGAGCACAGGGAAGACGGGATCACCGAGGAGCAGGCCGAGGACTGGGAGGAGAACTTCGACGACTACAAGAGCACCGACAACGGCGACACGTACGAGGAGTACTACAACCAGCCCGTCGAGGCCGACGCCCGCAAGTCCGGTCGCGAATATCTCGACAACCTGACCGCCGCTGAGCTCGACCGTCTCCTGAAGGAGTCGAAATGACGACGTACGCCGACCTGGTCACCGCCTACCTCGACGCCCCCGGCCCCGAGACGCTCGCGCCGCTGCGCCGCGCGGTCCGCAACTCCGCCAACTTCACCGTCGACCTCGACCTCAGCGCCGTCGACAAGCTGCTCGACGAGGGCGCCTACGCCGAGGCCGCGACCGCGCTGCGGGCACTCATGCCCGGGGCAATCTTCAGCCCGTCGGCCCACCTGCGCCTGGCGACCGCCCTGGAGCGCTCCGGTGAGGAGCGCTCAGCGGCTCGCGAGCGTCAGGTCGCCAGCGCTGCCCTGCGGAGCATCCGGGCGACCGGCGACGGCACCCTGGAGCATCCTTGGACGGTGCTGCGGATCAATGACGAGTACGACCTGCTCCGCGCCCTGAAGAAGGTCCCCGGCCGCCAGGATCTCCTGGACGCCGACGGGCGGCGTATCGACCGCCACACCTGCACCGACGGGACCCTCGTCCACTTCGACGCGACCGCGCTCGTCTGATGGCGATCACGTTCGGCCAGGTCAAGACCTGGAAAGCCGCGCCGCTGGGTGACGCCGGCGACGGACTCAAGGCCGACCTCCGCAAGCTGGAGACCAGCCGCGACGAGCTCGAGGCCAACGGCGTGGCCAAGTCCTGGACCGGGGTGGCCGCCGACGCCGCCCGAGGGCATCGCGACGGCCTGGTCAAGAGCCTCAGCAGCCACATCACCGCCAAGCAGGAGATGCAGAAGGCGCTCTACACCGCCGAGCCCGAGGTCGAGGCCATCGAGCGTCTCGTCGCCGGGATCCTCGACCGGGCCAAGACCAACGAGTTCAACGTCAGCGACGACGGCACGGTGACCAGCACCGCCACCCCGCCGACCTTCAAGAGCCGTTTCGAGGCCGAGGAGTGGAGCAGCAGCCGTCAGAACATCGCCCAGGAGATCGCCGACGAGATCGAGAAGGCCCTCGCCAAGGCCGTCGGCGTCGACGCGATCCTCGCCCGCGGCCTGCCGACCGGCATCAACGAGCAGGGCGACGAGTACGGCAACATCGACCCGGCCATCGCGGAGAAGTGGGAGACGCTCACCATCGAGGAGCGCAAGGCCGTGCTCGAGGAGATGGTCAAGAAGATCGCCGAGGAGAGCGGCGTCGACATGCCCACCATCGACTGGTCCGATCTGGAGAACGACGACTGGAGCGACGGCAGCATCACCTACGGCTACTGGAACGACGAAGAGCCGACGATGGCGCTCAACCCCAACGTGCTCGACGACCCCGGCCAGCTGATCAACACCGTCGCCCACGAGGTCCGTCACGGTCGCCAGCACGAGGCCATCGACGACAAGAACGACTGGCAGTTCTGGTGGGAGGACGACCCCTTCGACGAGCACAAGGAAGACGGGATCACCGAGGAGCAGGCCGAGGACTGGGAGGAGAACTTCGACGACTACAAGAGCACCGACAACGGCGACTCCTTCGACGAGTACTACAACCAGCCCGTCGAGACCGACGCCCGCAACTCCGGCCGTGACTACCTGAACAACCTCACCGAGGAGGAGTTCAACCGGCTCCTGGAGGAGTCCCGATGACGACGTACGCCGACCTGGTCTCCGCCTACCTCGACGACCCTGGCCCCGAGACCCTCGGGCCGCTTCGCCGCGCCGTCCGTGGCGCGGCGAACTTCACCGCCGATCTCGACCTCGACTCGGTCGACAGACTGCTCGCCGAGGGGTCGTACGCCGCGGCCGCCGCCGAGCTGCGGCGGGCCATGCCGGGGGCGATCTTCAGCCCCTCGGTCCACCTGCGGATGGCCACCGCGCTGGAGCAGTCCGGCGACGGCCGGGCCGCCGCCCGCGAGCGGCAGGTCGCCGGTGCCGCGCTGCGCAGCATCCGCTCCACCGGCGACGGCAGCGAGCAACATCCGTGGTCGGTGCTGCGTATCAACGACGAGTACGACATGCTCCGAGCCCTCGACAAGGTCCGGGACCGCCAGGACCTCGTCGAGACCGGGGGCCGTCGACTCGACCGTCTCACCTGCACCGACGGCACCGTCGCCTACTTCGACGTGTCCTCGTTCGCCTGACCGATCTCTCCAGAAGGACCGATGAAACCCCGAACGTACGTCCTCAGCGTCCCGCTCATCGGCGTGCTCGCCGCCGCGCTCCTGGCCGGGTGCGCCGGCGACCCCGACCAGGACGGCTGCGACATCTCCGCGCTCGGGACGTCCGGCGGCACGATCAGCCTGGCCGCAGCGGTCATGCCGTCGCGGGTCGACGCCGGCTCGCTAGTCACCGACCCCGACGGGAAGTACGTCGTGGCCAGCTGCACCGACGGCACCTGCCGCTGGAGCGCTGCCGGGGGTGCATACGAGACGATCTCCGACACCGGCTACGGCGCCATCAGCCCCGACCTCACGCTCGTCGCGCGGAAGGTCGGTTGCTCGGACATCGCGCTGGTCGAGGTGGACGGCGACAAGCAGGTCCAGCGGCTCGAGGGCCTGCCGAACCCGCAGGTCACCGACGCCAGCCCGGTCGGCGAGATCGCGTTCAGTCCCGAGGGTCGGCTCGTGGCCGGCGCCGGGCTCGAGGGCGACCTGATCATCTGGTCGGTCGAGGACGGCGACGAGGTGGCGAGCACCGATCTCGGCAACGGTGTCGGATCGATCTCGTTCAGCCCCGACAGCAAGCAGGTGGCGGTCGCCTCCGGCGACAGCGTCTCGATCCTCGAGGCCGAATCGGGCGACGAGGTCGGCACCCTCGTGGCCGCAAACGTAGCCGACCCGGTCTGGAGCCCGGACGGCCGCTGGATCGCCGGCGCCACCACCGAGGGCTACCCCACGATCTGGGACGCCGAGACGCTCGAGGCCGTCGAGACGCTACCTGATCACCCGGTCGGCGCCGTCGCTTTCTCCCCCGACTCTCGCACGCTGGCTGTCACGAGCGACTCCGCCGATGCCGAGCTGGTCCTGTGGGCACCGAAGGCGCTGGGCGGTACGGGCGAGTCCCGTGACCTCGTCCGGTCCGCGGTGCCGGGTTCGAACGTGATCTTCAGCCCCGACGGGAAGACCCTCTACACCGCGTCGGCCGAGGAAGGCGTCGCCGCCTGGGACGTCGCCACCGGCAAGCCCGCCGCACAGCTCGACCAGCCGCCGATGTCCTAGCTTCCGGTGCCGTGGTGCGCTGGCGCATCATGGCCGGCGTACACAAGGATGTGGTCGTGAGCGCGATCCCGACGAACATCCCGCACGGGCAGACCGCCCGCCGCCTGGAGTGGCCGCACCTGCCGCCGTTCCTGCGGTCCTCGATCGAGAAACGCCTCGGCGGTGGGCCGGTGGTCTCGGCGGAGTCGCACGGGGCCGGGTTCACGCCGGGGTTCGCCTCGGTGCTGACCTGCCAGGACGGATCCCAGCACTTCGTGAAGGCGGCCTCCGCCAAGGCGCAGCGCGACTCCGCCGCGCTCTACCGGGAGGAGGCCGCGAAGCTGAAGAAGCTCGCCGGCTGGGTCCCCGCCCCGAAGCTGAGGTGGTTCGACGACGGCGAGTGGGTCGTCCTGGCCTTCGAGCACATCGAGTCGCGGCTGCCTTCGCGGCCCTGGACTCCCGCGGACCTCGAGGTCGTCTCCCAGGCGCTGGTCGAGACCACCGCCGCGCTCACCCCGGCCCCGGGCATCGGCTGGCCGACCTTCGCCGAGGAGCACGCCTCGTACCCCGCCTTGTGGGACCGGGTGGCCGGCTACCCGCACGCCGACCGGGCGGCCGAGATCGCCGCCGGGTTCGCGGAGCACACCGCCGGCGGGACGCTGGTCCACCTGGACGTACGCGACGACACCATCCGCATCCGCCCCGACGGCGGCGTCCTGCTGGTCGAGTGGACCTGGCCGGTTCTCGGCGCCGACTGGATCGACTCGCTCCTGCTGCTGGTCGGACCTCGCGGTGACGGCCTCGACGCCGAGTCGTTCCTGGCCACCCATCCGCTGCTGTCGCAGGCCGCCCCGGAGGCCATCGACTCCGTCCTGGCCCTCTTCGCCGGCTACTTCCTGGCCGCCGCCGACCAGCCGGTCAAGACGACCTCGCCCCACCTCCGCAGGATGCAGCGGTGGCAGGGCGAGGTGTGTCTGGACTGGCTGGCGGAGCGCCGAGCCTGGGATCAGGACCCGGCGTAGAACGCGTCGATCCGCGCCTGCTCCTTCGCCTCCACGACGTTGCGCTTCACCTTCAGCGACGGGGTGAGCTCACCGCTCTCGACGGTCAGGTCGTGCTCGAGGATCTCCCACTTCTTGATGGTCTCCCAGCGGTTGAGGCCGGCGTTGAGCTCGTCGACGTAGCCGCCGATCAGCTCACGCACCTGCGGCGAGGTGACGATCTCCTCGTACGACTTCCCCTCCAGACCGTGGGAGGCGCCCCAGGCGGTGATCGACTCGGGGTCGAGGGCGATCAGGGCGCTGACGAAGTTGCGGTTGGCACCGAAGACCAGGAACTGGCTGGTGTAGGGGCACAGCGCGGCGAACTTCGACTCGATCGCCGGCGGCGCGACGTACTTCCCGCCCGAGGTCTTGAAGAGCTCCTTGATCCGGCCGGTGATGGTGATGTAGCCCTCCTCGTCGATCGAGGCCTTGTCACCGGTGTGGTACCAGCCCTCGGCGTCGAGCGCCTTGGCGGTCTCCTCGGGCAGGTTGTGGTAGCCCGGCATCACGTGCGGGCCACGGATGAGCAGCTCGTCGTTCTCGCCGATCTTCACCTCGCTGCCCGGGAACGCCTTGCCGACGGTGCCGAGCTTGTTCTCCGTCAGGGTGCCGACGGACGCGCCCGCGGCGTTCTCGGTCGAGCCGTAGCCCTCCATGATCAGGATCCCCGCGGCCCGGAACCACTCGGCGATCTCGCGGTTGAGCGGGGCCGAGCCGGAGATGAAGAACCGTACGCGGCCACCGAAGCGCTCACGCACCTTGCTGAGCACCAGCTTGTCGAGCACGGCGTGCTTGAGCGCCATCGAGGTCGGCACGGACTTGCCCTCGCGCAGCAGCCGGTCGCGGGCGATGCCGTTGGCGAAGGCGGCGTCGAAGAGCTTCTTCTTCACACCACCGTCGTTCTCGACCATCATCGTGATCCTGGCGTGCACCTTCTCGAAGATGCGCGGGGCGGCGCCCATGAAGGTCGGCTTCACGATCGCCAGGTTGTCGACGATCTTGTCCATCCGGCCGTCGATCGCGGTCGGGAAGCCGCAGGCGATCTGGACCGAGAGCAGCACCTTGCCGAAGACGTGCGACATCGGCAGCCACAGGAACTGCAGGTCGTCGGGGCCGAGCACGTCGCCCTTGGCCCGGAACACCTCGCCCTCGTAGACCCACGCGCGATGGAGCAGGCGTACGCCCTTCGGCCGGCCGGTGGTGCCGGAGGTGTAGACCAGCGTGGCCAGGTGGTCCGGGGTGATCTTGGCCGCGGTCTCCTCGATCACGTCCGGGTGATCGGCGAGGTACTTGTCGCCGATGGCCGCGAGGTCGTCCAGACCGATGACCCGCTCACCGTCGGTCTGACCGTCGAAGGTGATCACCTTGACGATCTCGGGCAGATCGGCGGCCCTCTCGGCGATCTTGGCGAGCTGACCGTCGTCCTCGGCGAAGACGAAGCGGCACTCGGCGTCGCCGAGGATGTAGGCGGTGTCGTCGACGTTGGTCGTCGGGTAGACAGTCGTGGTGGCGCCACCGGCGAGCATCACCGCGAGGTCGGCGATGATCCACTCGTAGCGGGTGGTCGAGGCGATGCCGACCCGCTGCTCGAGCTCGAGGCCGAGTGAGACGAGGCCCGCGGCGAGGCGGCTGGCCAGGTCGCTGGCCTCCTTCCAGGTCAGCGACTTCCACTCCTCTCCGCCTGCCTCGGTCGTCGAGCCGACCACGGGATAGCGGAACGCTTCCGCATTCGGGGTCGCCTTGACCCGGTTGAGGAAGTGAAGGGCGAAGTTCGCCGGCATCTCGTCGAGGAATGCGAGATCGATCGCGGACTGGGTCGGCATGATTCTCCTGGCCTGCAGTGTGTGCGTGGGGGGTGAACGGTGGGCGGTTAGCACGAGAGGGACCGCGCGGGGGACCCTAGACGCTGGAGCCGAGCCGCAACAGGGGGTTCCGCCGGAAATCTCGTGACCGAGATCACCACAGCCTACCCCGGAGTAGCTATGGGAGGTACGGCGATTTGAGGCCAAACGACGCGAGTCTGTAATCTTGACCGCAAGCGTGTTCGCGTAGGCCTCTCCCCTCTCATTTCCCCGAGGGGCCGGATTGAGAGCTCGCACCACCACACGTCGAAGCACTGGAGATCATTCACCCATGGCGAACATCAAGTCGCAGATCAAGCGCAACAAGCAGAACGAGAAGGCGCACGAGCGGAACAAGGCCGTCAAGAGCGAGCTCAAGACCGTCATCCGCAAGTTCCACGCCGCCGCTGAGGCCGGCGAGAAGGACGCGGCGGTCGAGACCGCCAAGGTCGTCGCCAAGAAGCTCGACAAGGCCGCCTCCAAGGGCGTCATCCACAAGAACCAGGCCGCCAACCGCAAGTCGGCGATCGCCAAGAAGGCTGCCTCCCTCTGAGGTAAGCCCCACCGAAGCCCCCGTCCTCCGCGACGGGGGCTTTCGTCATTCCCCGAGGCGTCGCTTACGTCGGCCGAGGCGTCACTTACGTCGGTCGAGACGTCACTTAGCTGCCGTCTCGGCCGACCGGGGTGACGTCTCGGCCGACCGGGTGACGCCTCGGCGGGGTCAGCGCTGGCGGAGGGCAGCGATCGTGAGGACGAGGCGCTCGAGCGTGTACGCCGGATCGCTGGCGGCGCCCTTGAGGTCGGCGTCGGCTCGGGCGACCGAGCGGAGGGCCTCGCCGATGCCTTCGCGGGACCAGCCGCGGGCGAGGCCGGCGATGGACTTCTGCTTCCAGGGCGGGGTGCCGCTGTCGCGGATCCCGGCGACGTGGTTGGCGACCGTGCGCAGCTGGCCCGCGACGGCGGAGAGGACGTAGACCGGGGAGGAGCCGGTGTCGAGCGCCCAGCGGATCTCCTCGAGGGCCTTGACCCTGTCGCCGGAGATGATCGCGTCCGCGATCACGTAGTTCTTCACCTCGGCCCGGCCGCCGAAGTACTGCTTCACGTGCTCCAGGCCGAGTCGCTTCGCCTCGTTGTCGCCGGCGAGCTGGCTGGCAGCGGCGGCCAGGGCGCGGAGGTCCTGGCCGACGGCCTGGATCAGGAAGTCGGCGCCCTCCTCGTCGATGCTCGCTCCGTGCAGCCGCAGCTCGGCCTTCACGAAGCTGCCGAACTCACGCGCCTTCAGCTCGACCGACTTGTGCTCGGTCACCTTCGGGAGCTTGCGGAGCTTGGCGAGCGTGCCGCTGCCCTTCTGCCCACCACCGTGGACGAGGACGAGGGCGACCTCCTCCGCGGGCATCCCGGCATAGTCCATCAGGCCCGCCACCGACTCGTCCGGCAGGTTCTCGAGGTTCCGGACGACGACGCACCTGATGCTCGAGAAGAGCGACGGTGCGCTCAGCTCGCCGAGAGTCGCCAGCGTCAGATCGGCGGCGGTCGCCTCGGATACTTCAGCCTCGGCGTCGTAGGCCTTCACCGCGGCTTTCGCAGCCGCGACCGTACGCTCCCCCAGGAACTCCTCCTTGCCGGTCACCAGCGTCACCCGACCCAGGACGTCGGAGGCCGAGAGGTTGCCGGTGGGGCTCGGTGCGGAGGCGGTGCGTGCCATGCTCAAACCCTCCCACACGGCACCGACACTTATCTCGTCACCACGGCGGCCTCACCTCCCGACTCGACGACCGCGACCGAGCCGTCGCGGTCGGTGCGGTAGACCTCGGTGCCGCTCTCCGCGAGCCCTTGGACCGTGGCGGTGGCCGGGTGGCCGTAGTCATTGCCGGCACCGACCGGGACGAGAGCGACCTGCGCGCGCAGCGCACGCAGCCAGTCGAGGTCCTGATAGCGCGAGCCGTGGTGGGGCACCTTGAGCACGTCGATGTCGAGCTCGGCCAGGTCGTCGGCGAGTTGGTCCTGACCCTCCGGCTCGATGTCGCCGGTCAACAGCAGGCGCAGGCCGCGGGACTCGACGAGGAGAACCACGCTCGCGTCGTTGGCGGTGGAGCCGTCCCCGGGACCGCGGGTGTCGGACTCGCCCGTCGGCCAGAGCACCTGGATCCGTACCTCACCGATCGTGGTCGTGGCCGCGTAGGGGGCCGGAACCGGCACCACTCCGGCCGCACCGGCGGTCTCGCCGAGGACCCGTACGCCTTCGGGCGGGTCCTGGAGCCGTGAGGTCCACAGCTCCCCGACCCGGCGGCCGGCGAAGACGCCCTCGACGCCGTTGACGTGGTCGGCGTGGAAGTGGGTGATCACGGCGAGCGGAACGTCCTCGATCTCGAGTCGGTCGAGACAGTCGTCGACGAGGTCCGGATCGGGGCCGGCGTCCACCACGACGGCACTCCCCGATCCGGTGCGCACCACCAGGGCGTCTCCCTGTCCCACGTCGCACATCACGAGCACCCATCCCGGCGGGGGCCAGCCCGGGCTCGGCAGCCGCACCAGCGCGACCGCGAGCAGCACCAGGCAACCGGACACCCCGGTGACCGGATGCCGCAGGATCCGCGGCGCCAGGAAGGCGATGGCGACACAGACGACCACGAGCACCGCCAGGGCCAGCGGCCCGGTCGCCCACCCGACCTCCGCGGTCGGCAGCCCGGCACCGAAGCGGGCGACCGCGATGATCCAGGCGACGCACCAGGTCGCGATCGTGCCCGCGACCATGCCGAGCGGATCCCATACCAGCCCGAGCAGACCTCCCAGGAGACCGAGCACCGTCGCCGGTGCGACGGCGGGCTCGACCAGCAGGTTGGCGAGCACCGCGACCAGGCTGACCTGGCCGGAGATGGCGGCGACCACCGGAGTGCAGGCCAGCTGCGCCGCTGCCGGGACGGCGATCGCCTCCGCACACCACTGCGGCATCCAGCGCCGCAGAGCGTCCCGCCACGGTGGCCCGAAGAGCAGGATGCCGGCCGTGGCCAGAACCGAGAGGGTGAACCCGATCGAGGTCGCCAGCCCGGGGTCGATCAGCAGCAGCCCGATCACCGCCGCGCCGAGCCCGCGCAGCGCTCGCTGGCGTCCGTTGTGCGTCATCGCCAGCAGTCCGACCGCACCCATCGCGGCCGCCCGCACCACACTCGGCTCGGTGCGGGCGAGCACGATGAACCCGAGGATTCCGAGCACCCCGACGGCGTACAGCCCTCTCCCCCGCACCCCGGCCCAGCGGGCGACGATGAGCAGGAATCCCACCACCAGGGTCAGGTTGGTGCCGGAGACCGCGAGCAGGTGGGTCAGACCGGTCGTCCGGAAGTCGTCCGCGAGGTCGTCGGAGAGACCGGTGTCGTCACCGTCGACCAGCGCCGGAACCAATGCCGCCTGGTCCGGCGGCCGATGCGCCACCGCATCCCGGATCGAGCCACGCAGCGTCTCGGAGGCCCGCCACCAGATCCCCGGACCCGCGACGACTCGCGGCTGCCCCGCGATCAGCAGCGCCGACTCCTCGTGCGAGTCGCTCTCCCCCAGACGTCCGGTCGTCGACACCGTCGCCCCGAGCGGGATGTCCGCCCAGGGGTCGCCGCCGAGCACGACCACCGGCGTACGCAGCCTGTAGACCACCCCGCGGCCCCTGATCTCTCGCACGCTGGCGCGCCGGAGCTGGTACGTCCCGTGCTGACCCGTCACCTCCTTCGGGTCGGTGGTGACGGTGGCGACCACCCGCACCTGCGCCTTGCGCGCGGCCAGGTCCGCCACCGGGTTGTCGCTGACCCGGGCGGCGTGCAGCCCCGCGACGACGGCGGTCCCGGCGACCATCAGCACCAACGCCAGCGCCGTCGGGCGACGCTTCCGAACGGCCCATCCACCGCCGATGCCGAGGACCGCGGCGAGGAGCACGAGCAGAACCACCCCGGACCGTCCGCCGACCACCACCACCGGCCCGGCCAACGCCCCCGCCCACGCACCGGCTCCGAGTAACGGCAGTCGCAGGTCGTTCACAACGTGACCAGCGGTGCCAGCGAGTCGTAGGTCTTCGGTCCGATCCCGTCGACCTCGAGCAGCTCGTCGACGGAGGTGAACGCGCCGTTGGTCGTGCGCCAGTCGATGATCGCCTGCGCTGTCACCGGCCCCACCCCGGGCAACGTCTCCAGCTCCTCCAACGAGGCGGCGTTGAGGCTCACCCCCGCCCCTGGCGCACCAGCCGCCGGGGCACCAGAGCCGGGCGCCGCGACGCCACCTCCCCCGTTGGGCGCACCGACCACGATCTGCTGACCGTCGCTGAGCAGAGCAGCGAGGTTGAGCCCGGCGAGCTGCTTGTGGGAGGCCCCGCCGGCAGCCTCGACGGCATCCACCACCCGGGAGCCGACCGGCAGCACGACGATGCCGGGCTTGGGCACCTTGCCCTCGACGTCGACCGTCACCGTCCCGGCCGACGCTCCGCCCGACGGCAACGCGGCCGTGCTCCCGGGCGCCACCGAGGCGGTCGGCAGCGCGACCAGCGGGGAGGCCGAGGGCGAGGCCCGGGCGGCCGGCACCACCTCCGGGTCGGCGCGGATCATCCACCAGCAGGCCACCGCCAGCCCGGCGACCAGTACCAGCGAGACGACGACGAGATGCCATGGGCCGAGGCTCACCCGCCCGCGCAGCGGCTCGGGCAGCACCGCATCAGGCGAGATCACGACCTGACGCCGAGACGCGTGGCGTCCCGGGACCGGCACCAGCGGATCCAGCTCCGCGGTGTCGGTCGCTCTCGGCCCGTCCCACCACGGCGGCTGCCAGTCCTCCTCGCCCTCGTCCTCCTCCTTTGGCGGGTCCAGCTCGGCGCGCAGCTGCTCCAGCCGCCGGGCGACGGCATCGGCGTGATCAGAGGTCGGTCGGGTCCGCATGACGCCGAAGCTATGCGCCCGCGCCGACACTTCCGAGCGCGTTCTCAGCGCCTGTGGAGAACCCGATCCTCAACCGCCCCTGTGGACGGTAATCGGCCCAGAATCAGAGCTTGGGACCCACCACGACCGCCACACACCCCGGCCCGACATGCGCACCCAGTACCGCGCCCAGCACCCCGACGCGTACGTCGCCGTTGATCTTGCCGTTCAGCTCGGCGGAGAGTCCCTCGCTCATCGCGGCTGCCCGGTCGGGGCTGCCCAGGTGAGCGACGACGATCTCGACGGCGTCCGCATCCTCGCCCGCCTCGACCCCGAGTGCCTGCAGCCGCGCGATCGCCCGCTCAGCCGTACGCACCCGCTCGTGCGGCACGACCCGCCCGTCCTCGATCGTGAGCAGCGGCTTGACCGCGAGCGCCGTCCCGAGCAGAGCAGCAGCCGCGCCGATCCGCCCGCCCCGGCGCAGGTACTCGAGCGTGTCGACGTAGAAGTAGGAACGAGTGGCGGCGACCCGCGCCAGCGCGGCCTCGCGAGCCTCGGCAGCACTCCCGCCGCGCCCGGCCACCTCCGCGGCAGCCAGAACGGCGAACCCGACCCCGGGTCCGACCACCTTCGTGTCCACGGTGATCACCGGCACCGGAGCCTCCCGCGCCGCGAGCATCGAGGACTCGCACGTCGCGCTCAGCTCCGCGGAGAGGTGGATGGAGACGATCTCCTCGAAGCCCTGCGCCGCGAGCTTCGCGTAGACCTCCGCCAGGAGCGCCGGCGAGGGCCGGGAGGTCGTCACCGTCTTGTGTGCCGCCAACGCCGCCAGCAGCGCTTCGGGCGACGTCTCCTCCACCCCGTCGTCGTACGACGTCCCATCCACGATCACCTGCAACGGCACCGATGTGATCAGCTCCGTGGCATCCCCGAGATCGGATGGAAGCATCGCGGTCGAGTCGGTCACGATCGCTACCCGGGCCATGTCAGAAGCCTACAGATCGACCCATCGCCTCGACAGCGCGAGCCGAGCCGATCAGACGACGATGTTGACGAGCTTCGGCGCGCGGACGATGACCTTGCGGACGGTCTGGCCCTCGATCGCTGCCGCGATCGTCGGGTCGGCCAGCGCGGCGGCCTCCAGGTCGGCCTCGGAGATCGAGGGCGAGACCTCCAGGCGCGCACGCACCTTGCCCTTGATCTGCACGACCGCCGTCACCGAGTCCTCCACGAGCAGGTGGGGCTCGACCGTCGGCCACGCAACCCGCGCAACCGTCGGCTCGTGCCCCAGACGCTCCCACATCTCCTCGGCGGTGTAGGGCGCGACCAGCGAGAGCAGGATCGCGACCGTCTCCGCGGCCTCACGTACGGCGGGGTCGGCGGGACCGACACCGGAGTCGATCGCCTTCCGGGTCGCGTTGACCAGCTCCATCACCCGAGCCACCACCACGTTGAACCGGTAGGACTCGATCAGCTGCTCGGCCTCGGCGACGGTCTTGTGAGTCGTACGCCGCAGCGCGACGTCGCCACCGGAGACGTCGACGCCCGGGGACGACGTCACGTCTCCGGCCAGGCGCCAGGCTCGCTGCAGGAACTTCACCGAACCCGCCGGGGAGACGTCGGCCCAGTCGATGTTGTCCTCCGGCGGGGAGGCGAAGACCAGCGTCAGCCGGGTCGCGTCGACGCCGAACTCCTCCAGCACGTCCGACAGGTTCACACCGTTGCCCAGCGACTTCGACATCTTCTTGCCGCCGTTGATGACCTTGCCCTGAGACAGGTACGCCGAGAACGGCTCGTCCCAGTCGATCAGGCCGATGTCGCGCAGCGCCTTGGTGAAGAAGCGGGCGTACATCAGGTGCAGCACAGCGTGCTCGTCGCCGCCCAGGTAGAAGTCGACCGGGCCCCACTCGCGTGCCAGCTCCGAGGAGAACGCCTGGGTCTCGTCGGTCGGCGACAGGTAGCGCAGGAAGTACCACGACGAGTCGACGAAGGTGTCCATCGTGTCCGAGTCACGCGTGGCCGGACCGCCGCACTTCGGGCAGGTGACGTTGACCCACTCCGAGGCCGCGGCCAGCGGCGAGACGCCCTTCGGCTTCAGGTCGGCGCCCTTCAGCTCCGGCAGCTGCACCGGCAGCTGGGCCTCAGGAACCGGCACCTCACCGTCGACCGGGCAGTGGATGATCGGGATCGGCGCGCCCCAGTAGCGCTGCCGCGACAGCAGCCAGTCACGCAGCCGGTAGTTGATCGTGCCCTTGCCGTGGCCCTCGGCCTCCAGCTTCTCGATGATCTTGTGGATGCCGCTCGCCTTGTCGGCGACGCCCTCCAGCTCCGGCGAGTTCACGTACGCGCCGTCACCCGCGGTCGCGACGTACGTCTCCTCGGGGTTGTCCGCGCCCGGCACGTCGACGACGCGGCGCACCGGCAGCGAGAACGCCTTGGCGAAGTCCAGGTCGCGCTGGTCGTGGGCCGGGACGGCCATCACGGCGCCGGTGCCGTAGTCGGCCAGCACGTAGTCGGCCGCCCACACCGGGATCTGCTCGCCGTTGACGGGGTTGGTCGCGGTGACGCCCAGGTCGACACCGGTCTTGGGACGGTCGGTCGCCAGGCGGTCGATGTCGGAGGCCTTGCGTACGTCCTCCAGGTAGCCCTCCAGCGCAGCAGCCTGCTCCGGGGCCACGATCTCCTTGGCCAGGTCGGCATCGGCGGCGACGACCATGAAGGTCGCTCCGTACAGCGTGTCGGGGCGCGTCGTGAAGACGGTGACCTTCTTGGTCCCACCAGTGGTCAGCGAGATCTCGAAGTCGACGTGCGCACCCTCGGACCGACCGATCCAGTTGCGCTGCATGTTGACGACCTTGCCGATCCAGGTGTCCTGCAGCTGGTCCAGGCCGTTGTAGAGCTCCTCGGCGTACGCCGTGGTCTTGAAGTACCACTGCGTCAGGTCACGCTTGGTGACCACCGCGCCGCAGCGCTCGCACTCGCCGTTGACGACCTGCTCGTTGGCCAGCACGGTCTGGTCATTGGGGCACCAGTTGACCGGCGACTTCTTGCGGTAGGCCAGGCCGGCCTCGTACAGCTTCAGGAAGATCCACTGCGTCCACTTGTAGTACTCCGGGTCGGAGGTGTGCAGACGGCGCGACCAGTCGAAGGAGATGCCGTAGCGCTTGAACGACTCCGCCTGGGTCTCGATGTTGGCGTAGGTCCAGCCGGCGGGGTTCTCGTTGCGCTTGATCGCGGCGTTCTCGGCAGGCAGGCCGAAGGAGTCCCAGCCGATCGGGTTCAGGACGTCGAAGCCCTTCAGCCACCAGTAGCGGGCCAGCACGTCGTGCAGCGCGGTCACCTCGGCGTGGCCCATGTGCAGGTCACCCGACGGGTAGGGGAACATCGTGAGTGCGTAGCGCTTCTCGGCCCCCTCGCGTTGGCCCGCCTTGAACGGCTCCAGCTTCTCCCAGATGGGGCGCCACTTGTCCTGCAGCTCGGTGACGTCGTACGTCGCGTGCTCGGCCTGCTCCTGCGTCATTGGTCTTTCGTCCTTGTCGAGTGTCGTGCGTCAAGACTGCTTCTGGAACGATCCCTAGAAATAAGAAGGGCCCCTCACATGGAGGGGTAGCCGCGTGACCGGGGTGTGTCCCTCAGGGTCAGCGCGGCTGCCTAAGAAGCAGGACAGACATCTGCATGTGTCCAGGGTAGCCGACCACCGCCGCCATCGTCATACGCAGCCCGGCCATACTCCCGCGCGCGGCGCCGGAGACAGGGTCGAAGTCCTCTAGAAAGGCACTTTCGATAGTCCATGAGTTCTGCCCTGCGGATCGACCGACAGAAAATATCGCCGGAGGGGCTCTCACCTATTGCGACGACAAGTTCGAGCGTGCCAAACTGGCGACGCTCCGCTGCTCGTGATGTCGGTCGTGAATGAGGACCCCCCCATCTCATCCAAGGAACGCTCCGAGCAGCGGAGTCCAAGTTTTAGGGCACTCTCGCGCGCCAGGCCGAGGTCCCGTGCTTGCTCTCGACCAGCGCCGCGGCCTCGTCGATCGTGGCCTGATCCAAGCCGACGTACGCTGCCCCGAAGCTCTGCTCGAACTCCGAGAGCAGGGCGTCGATGACCTTCTCGCGGCTCAGCCCGGTCTGGGAACGGATCGGGTCGACGCGCTTGGCAGCGCTCCGGGTGCCCTTGTCGGACATCTTCTCCCGGCCGATTCGGAGCACCTCGAGCATCTTGTCGGCGTCGATGTCGTAGGCCATCGTGACGTGGTGCAGGACGCCGCCGGGGATCCGCTTCTGCGCGGCGCCGGCGATCTTGCCGACCGGCGAGGCGATGTCGTTGAGACCGGCGTAGGCGGCCTCGATGCCGACGCTGCGCAGGCCGCGCAGCACCCACTCGTCGAGGAAGGCGTACGACTCCTGGAAGGACATGCCGGCCACGAGCGTGTCGGGGACGGCGAGGCTGTAGGTGATCGTGTTGCCCGGCTCGATGAACATGGCGCCGCCACCGGAGATGCGGCGTACGACCTCGATGCCGTGACGCTCGGCGGCGGCCTCGTCGACCTCGTTGGAGATCGACTGGTAGCTGCCGATCACGACCGCGCTGCTGGCCCAGTCCCAGAACCTCAGGTTGGGGGCGCGGCGACCCTCGGCGACCTGGCGGACGATGACCTCGTCGAGCGCCATCTGCATCCGCGGCGACAGCGGCCCGGTCTCGACGATCTCGAGGTCGAGGTCGTCCCAGGTCGTGGCCCGTCCCAGCGCCCGCAGCACAGTCAGGGCGACGTCGCGGGTGCCGAAGCCGACCAGCTCGGCATCACGGGCGGCGACGTCGAGCACCGCGGTCAGCTGGTCGAGGGAGGCGTCGACCGACTGCCCCTCCAGCGCTTCGGTCAGCCAGCCCAGCGCCTCGTCGGGTTCCAGGAAGAAGTCGCCCGAGAGGACGACGTCGATGATCGTGTCAGCGGAGACTGTCGCGTCGACGACGACCAGCTTGCCGCCGCGTACCTTCCGCTCGCCATGCACTCTTTCACTCACAGTCTCTCAACACCGTGAGCGCCCCGAATCATCCCGTCGAGACGTCACGCCGGTCGACCGAGACGTCACCCCGGTCGACCGAGACGTCGCCCCCGTCGGCCGAGACGTCACCAACTGCCCACTCGGCCGACGCAACTGCCAACTCGGCCGACGTAACTGACGTTTCGGCCGACGTAGCTGACGCCTCGACAGGCGTCCCTCAGACGGCGGCGCCGCAGGAGCCGGCGGTGTCGGCGAGACGGGTCAGGCCGGCCGGGCCGACGAGCGGGCGCGGGTCCTCGGCGAGCGTCCAGGCCCCGTCGACGAGGACGTAGTCGCCTCGGACGTCACCCGCGAGAAGAGCACGTACGCCGGCCACGAGCCGGTCCACCTCGGCGACCGAGGTGCCGATCCCGATGCTCGCGCGGACCGCGCCGCCGGTGAGCCCGAGGCGCTTGAGGAGCGGCTGGGCGCAGAAGCGGCCGTCGCGTACGCCGAGGCCGTGCTCGGCGGAGAGGTACGCCGCGACCCGGCCGGGCTCGATGCCGTCGACCGTGAATGTGACGACCCCGACCGGCTCCTCGGAATCGGGCCACAAGCGCAGGACGTCGACACCCTCCAGTGCGGACAGGCCGGCCACGAGACGCCCCCTCAGTGACGCCTCGTGGCGGTCCAGCTCGGCGGGCTCGAGGCCGCCGAGAGTCGTACAGGCAGCGGCCAGAGCGGCGGCGCCGATGACGTTGGGCGACCCGCCCTCGTGGCGTGCGGGGGCGGGCTGCCAGGTGGTCTCGACAAGCTCGACCTCCGACGCGTGAGTGACGTCGTCGACGGCCCCTCCCCCGGCGAGATAGGGGGTGCCGACGTCGAGCCAGTCGCGGCGCCCGACCAGGGCGCCGGCGCCGTAGGGCGCGTAGAGCTTGTGGCCGGAGAGGACGACGTAGTCGGCGCCGGTGGCGGCGAGCGAGAAGTGGCGGTGGGCGAGCAGCTGGGCGCCGTCGACGAGGACCCGCGCGCCGTGAGCGTGGGCAAGGGTGACGATCTCGGCGACCGGCAGCGCCTCGCCGGTGACGTTGGAGGCGCCGGTGATTGCGACCAGGGCGAAGCTGTCCCGGGCCAGCTCACCGGCGAGGGCGTCGATGGTGCCGGCGAGGGTGTCCCGGGCGGCGACCACGGTGACGCCGGCCTCGACGCGGCGCCACGGGAGCAGGTTGGCGTGGTGCTCGATGTCGAGGACGAGCACCCGGCCGGGTACGCAGCCGGCCAGCAGGTTCACCGAGTCGGTGGTGTTGCGGGTGATGACGGTGACGTCGTCCTCGCGGGCGCCGACATAGGCGCCGATGGTCGCGCGCGACTCCTCGTAGAGGGCGGTCGAGACCTGGGACAGGTAGCCGGCGCCGCGGTGGACCGAGGCGTACCAGGGCAGGACCTCGGCCACCCGGTCGGCCACGCTCTGCAGTGCCGGCGCCGAGGCGGCGACATCCAGGTTGGCGTACGTCGTGGTCGTTCCGTCCAGCAGCGGGACCTGCGTGTTCGAGCCGACGAGCGGAAGCAGGGACATGGGGGCACCCTTCGGGTCATGGCTCCCCAGGGCTGCCCGGCGAAGCACGCGCTTGCCCGCGCCACCTCGGCGAGGGCCTGGTCGTCACCCGGAGCACCCCACCGCGTGGGAGGGTTGCCCGCCAGCAAGCCGGGGCTTCGCGCTGGCAGTCGTGACCTTCGCCGAAGATCGTGCCCGAG
Source organism: Nocardioides sp. YJ-D4 (assembly GCF_054031495.1). Classification (NCBI taxonomy): domain Bacteria; kingdom Bacillati; phylum Actinomycetota; class Actinomycetes; order Propionibacteriales; family Nocardioidaceae; genus Nocardioides; species Nocardioides sp. YJ-D4. Next base: position 4,734,783 of record NZ_CM132932.1, on the reverse strand, counting down.
ACCGCGTCAGCCCACCAACCCGACGTCTCGATCAGTGGACACCGATCTCACATCACGGACGACCTTCCCAGGGGTTGCCGCCGCCTCCCCAGCCGCCCTCGCCGTCACCCTCGCAGGTGCCGAAGAACTCCGAGACCGGGTCACACTCCTCGCCGTCGTCCTCCTCCTCCGGCGGAGCGGGCGGAGCGATCAGCTCCTCCTCGTGCCCGGTCTCGGGATCCTGGCCGTCGACGTAGACGGGCTCGGGGAAGTTCTCGACCTCCTTGCCCTCCATGGCCTTCACCATGATGGCCGCCCAGGTCTCGGTGGGATAGTCGGCACCGAAGTAGGACGGCATCCAGCCGCCGTCGAGCTTGCCCTCGCCGTTGCCGCGCGAGTAGCGCACGGCGGTGGCGATCTGCGGGGTGAACCCGACGAACCACGACGAGCAGACGTACTGCGCGCTGGTGCAGGTGCCGGTGCCGGTCTTGCCGGCCACCGGGCGGCCGATGCTCTGGGCCTTCTGGCCCGAGCCGCTCTGCACCACACCCTGCATCGCGTACGTCACATCGGCGGCGATGTCCTCGGAGATCGCGTGCCGGGCGTTCTTCCGGCCGTTCCAGCTGTAGAGGACGTTGCCGGCGCGGTCGCGGACCTTCTTCACCACGTGTACGTCGTGGCGGTAGCCGCCGTTGGCGATCGTGGCGTAGGCGTTGGCCATGTTGATCGGGCTGACGTTGGCGCGGCCGAGGGCGATCCGGTCGTCGGTCTGGTGGTCGAAGTCGGTGGTGGTGCTGGGGATCCCCGGGAACTTCGGGTCCGCCTTCGCCGGGGCGACCCCCGCGGCCACCGCGGTGTCGTAGATCGCCTTGCGGCCCTCCTCGGGGCCACCCATCGACTCGGTCATGTCGATGTAGGCCGTGTTCACCGACTGCTCCATCGCCTTGAGCATGGTGATGTGCTGGCCGTAGTCCATCCCGTCCGCGATCCCGGCCTGCTCACCCTCGTTGACGACCTCGGAGCCGGCGTAGGTCGTGAACGGCGAGTCACCGGCCCACGTCGAGTTCAGCGAGTAGCCCTTCGCGATCGCCGCCGCCGTGGCGAAGGCCTTCATCGTCGACCCGGCGTGACCACCGGTCGCCGCCCAGTTGTGCTGGCTGTCGAGGTAGTCCTGGCCGCCGTAGAAGCCGAGCAGCGCACCGGACTCGACATCGACCGACGCGGTCGCCACGTGCAGGGCGTTCTTCTGCTCGGGGTCGCCCTTGACGTACGCCTTCCGGTTCTTCGGCTTCACGGTCTTGGCCGCGGTCGCCGACGCCTTCATGATCTTGGGCGACAGCGTCGCGGTGATCCGGAGGCCACCGCTGTCGATCTTCTCCTCGGTGAACAGCGGCTTGCCGTCGGCGCCCTTCAGGCCGAGCAGCTCCGCCTTGATCATGGTGAGCGCGTGGCCGCGCTGACCGCCGAGCCGGCTCGGCACCGTCTTCGCGGGGAACTTCGGCAGCGCGTCCTTCACCTTGTCGGCGTCGGCCTGCTTCAGGTAGCCGAGCTCGACCATGCCGGAGAGGACGTACTGGTAGCGGCCGAGCAGCTTCTCCTCGCCACGGAAGGTGCTGCTGGCGGGGTCGAAGCCGGCGGGGTTGTTGAGGATGGCCGCGAGCGCGACCGTCTCCCGCAGCGAGAGGTCCTTGGTGGACTTCGCGAAGTAGGCCTTCGCGGCCGCCTCGATGCCATAGGCGCCGCGGTTGAAGTAGATCGTGTTGAGATAGTCGGTGAGGATCTGGTCCTTGCTCTTCTGCCTGGTCAGCTTCAGGGCGATGACCGCTTCCTTCAGCTTGCGGGAGTAGGAGCGCTCGGCGCTGAGGTAGTAGTTCTTGACGTACTGCTGGGTGATCGTGGAGGCACCACCGGAGGTGCCCTCGGTGGTGTTGGAGAAGGCGGCCCGCACGATGCCCTTCACGTCGACGCCGCTGTTCTCGTAGAACGTACGGTCCTCGGCGGCCACCACGGCGTGCTTGACGGTCTCCGGGATCTCGTCGGCCTCGAGCTTGATCCGGTTCTGGTCGCCGTCCTGGTAGCGGCCGAGCTCGGTCTTGCCGTTGCCGTAGTAGACGAAGGAGGTCTCGACCTCGAACGCGGCGTTGGGGTCCGGCACCGTGATCCGGTTGTAGGCCACGATCGCCGTCACCGACCCGATCAGGGCGATGGCCAGGAACCCGACCAGCACCACCTTCGCCGTGACCTTCCCCCAGCGGCGCCAGGTCGTGGCCGGTGGACGACCGCCGGTGCTCCTGGATCCGGTGCTCCTGGATCCTGTGCTCCGGGTGGCCCACTTCTCGGCTACCCAGGCCTTGGCCGGCTCGAGCTTGGCGAGCAAGTCGCGGGCCGCGGACGGCTTGGGATCTGCCCGACGCGCACCCGGTCGGCTGGGCACGACCCGAGGCGGCTCGGGCGCGATCCGAGGACCCTGCGCGGCGGGCGGAGGAGGCGGCCGCCACGACGGCGGCGGGCCGGTCGGACCCTTCGGAGGCTCGGCGCTCCGGTGTTCCATTGCTCCACCTGACCTAGGCGACTGACTGCGGCGGCCGTTGATCCTACCCGGGTGGGTATGACAACGGAGGCCGACCCCACAAGGGGCCGGCCTCCGTGTCATTCGTACGCCGCGGCGTACGGCCTCAGATCACTTCTTGAGGTCGAAGCGGTCGTTCTCCATGACCTTGACCCACGCCTTGACGAAGTCGTTGACGAACTTCTCCTTGGCGTCGTCGGCACCGTAGACCTCCGCCAGGGCGCGGAGCTCGGAGTTGGCACCGAAGACCAGGTCGACGCGGGAACCGGTCCAGCCGTTGGAGCTGGTGTAGGTCGCCTCGTCGGCGGACGGGGTCCACTGCTGGTCGTAGTCGAGCAGGTTGACGAAGAAGTCGTTCGTCAGCACGCCCGGGGTCTTGGTGAAGACACCGAGGTCGGAGCCGTCCCAGTTGTTGCCGAGCACGCGCAGGCCGCCGACCAGAACCGTGGCCTCGGGGGCCGAGAGGCCGAGGAGGCTCGCCCGGTCGAGGAACAGGAACTCGGTGGGGAGGTTGAGGAACCCGGAGTCGTAGTTGCGGAAGCCGTCGGCGACCGGCTCGAGCCAGGCGAAGTTGTCGACATCGGTCTGCTCCTGGGTCGCGTCGACGCGGCCGGCGGAGAACGGGACCGTGACGTCCTGGCCCGCGGCCTTGGCGGCCAGCTCGATGCCCACGCCACCGGCGAGGACGAGCACGTCGGCGAAGGAGACACCGGTCGCGGCCGCGATCTCCTCGTACTTCGCGAGGACCGGCTTGAGCTCCTCGGGCTGGTTGACCTTCCACGAGACCTGCGGCTCGAGCCGGATACGACCGCCGTTGGCGCCACCGCGGTGGTCGGACGTACGGTGCGTGGCCGCCGCCTTCCACGCGGTGGAGACCAGCTGCTGCACGCTCAGACCGGACTCGGCGATGGCCGCCTTGGCTGCGGAGATCGCGGCCTCGTCGGTCGCGCCGCCCTCGGCCGGGAGCGGGTCCTGCCAGAGCAGGTCCTCGGCCGGGACCTCGGAGCCGACGTAGCGGCTCTTCGGACCCATGTCGCGGTGGGTCAGCTTGAACCAGGCACGGGCGTACGCGTCAGAGAAGGCCTCCTGGTCGTCCCTGAACCGGCGCGAGATCTCGTCGAACTCCGGGTCCACGCGCAGCGCCAGGTCGGAGGTGAGCATGCGCGGCTCGCGCTTGCCCTCACCGTGCGCCTCCGGGACCATGTCGGAGCCCGCGCCGTTCTTCGGACGCCACTGCTTGGCGCCAGCAGGCGACTCGAACAGTTCCCACTCGTAGGCGTAGAGGATGTGGAAGAACTCGTTGTCCCAGCGGGTCGGGTGGTAGGTCCAGGTGACCTCGAGGCCCGAGGTGAGTGCGTCCGCGCCCACACCGGTGCCGTGGCCGTTCTTCCAGCCGATGCCCTGGTTCTCCAGCGGCGCGGCCTCCGGGTCGGGGCCGACCAGATCGTCGGGGTGGGCACCGTGGGTCTTGCCGAAGGTGTGGCCACCGGCGATGAGGGCGACGGTCTCCTCGGAGTTCATCCCCATGCGGCGGAAGGTCTCCTTGATGTCCACCGCGGACTTCATCGGGTCGGGCTCGCCGTTGGGGCCCTCCGGGTTGACGTAGATCAGACCCATCTGGACAGCGGCCAGCGGCGCCTGCAGGTCGCGGTCGCCGGTGTAGCGCTCGTCGTCGAGCCAGACCTTCTCCGGACCCCAGTAGATGTCGTCGTCGGACTCCCAGACGTCCGCGCGACCACCCGAGAAGCCGAAGGTCTTGAAGCCGCCCTCCTCCATCGCCACGTTGCCCGCCAGGACCATCAGATCGGCCCAGGAGAGGTTCTTGCCGTACTTCTTCTTGACCGGCCACAGCAGACGACGGGCCTTGTCGAGGGAGACGTTGTCCGGCCAGGAGTTGAGCGGCGCGAAACGCTGCTGGCCACGGCCGGCGCCACCGCGACCGTCGTGACTGCGGTAGGTGCCGGCGGCGTGCCACGCCATCCGGACGAAGAGCCCGGCGTAGCTACCGAAGTCAGCCGGCCACCAGTCCTTGGAATCGGTCATGACCGCGGCGATGTCCGCCTTGACGGCAGGCAGGTCCAGGGACTCGAAAGCCTTCGCATAGTCGAAGTCCTCGCCCATCGGGTCGCTCACAGGGGCGTCCTTGGCGAGAATCTTCAGGTTGAGCTTGTTCGGCCACCACTCCTGGTTGGCACTGCCGGCGGTGGGGTGAACGCGGCCTGCGTTCATCACCGGGCACTTGCTCACGGCCTCTTCAGACATGAGATTCCTATCCGTTTCTGATCGGACTGGCTGCTGCCAGACGCTGTGATTCACATGTGTTGCGCCGGCCGATGACAAGCTCAGCCGGCGCGGGCTCTACCCCTGGGACAGGCTGCAGTCCGCGCAGGTGCCCCAGTAGATGACCTCGGCCTCATCGACCGTGAAGCCGTTGTCATCAGATGCCGTCAGGCAGGGCGCATGGCCGACAGCGCAGTCGACGTCGGCGATCGCCCCGCAGGAGCGGCAGACCACGTGGTGGTGGTTGTCCCCGACCCGGGTCTCATAACGAGCCACCGAGCCGGACGGCTGGATGCGGCGTACGATCCCGGCCGCCGAGAGGGCGGCGAGGGAGTCGTAGACGGCTTGATGGGAGACGTCCGGAAGCCGCTCGCGCACCGCTCCGAGGATGGTCTCGGTGTCGGCGTGCGCGTTCTCGGTGACGGCCCCCAGAACGGCCACTCGCGGGCGAGTGACGCGCAGGGAGGCACCTCTCAGCAGCTGTTCGTAGTCCGCGTTCCCCACGCCTCAGACACTACGCCAATTCTTGAATGAGTCAAGAAACGGCGAGGAAATTTCTGACGGAAATCAACCCAGTTTCACGGTCTCCGGAGACTCCGGCGCCGGACGGGTCGCGAAGCGGCCCGCCATCAGCGGGATCAGCACGGAGATGGCCAGCGGGATGACGAACATCGAGCGCTCCCCGAAGACCTCGGCGACCGCGGCGATCAGGGAGGCGGCGGCGAGGTAGCCGGCGTAGTTGGCGAGGTTGACCCGGGCGATCGCGTCCTCGGCGTTGCCCGGGGAGATGTGCGCGGCGGCGACGAAGGACTGCGGAGGGACCATCGCCAGGCTGCCGCCGAGCACGGCGAAGCCGACGGCCGCCACGCTCCAGTGCGGGGCGACGACGATCAGCACCAGCGCACCGACCCCGACGATGCCGCCGGTGCGGATCACCCGCTCGGGACCGAAGCGGGCGACGAGGCGGTCGCCGGGGAGGCGTACGGCCAGGAGCACCAGCTGGTAGGCGGCGTAGATCGCCGGCGCGACCGCCGCCGCGGCCCCGAGTCCGTCGACGACATAGATCCCGCCCCAGGCGGAGGCCGCCGAGTCGATGAACCACATCGCGAACGTCGGCACTGCGACCAGGAGGAGGGGCAGCCACGGCAGCTGGACCTTGGGGCGCTGCGTACTGCTGGCTCGATGCTCCGCCGCGTCGACCGCCTCCGGCGGCAGCAGGAGCCGGAACGTGGCGAGGTTGGCGGCCAGGCCGATGACGGCGATGGGGATCATGTCCAGACCCAGAGGTACGCCGAGGGCGATCGTCGCGGTCGCATAGACGGCGCCGAGGACGGCCGCCGCGCTCCACATCGCGTGGAACCCGTTCATCAGCGGGCGTCCGTACGCGTCCTGGGTGGCCGTGCCCTGCATGTTCATGGAGGCGTCGACGCCGCCGAGGAAGAAGCCGTAGACGCCGTTGAGCACCAGCAGCGCCGCCATCGTCGGCGCGAAGGCGGGCGCGACCGCGGCCAGCGAGGCCCCGCCGAGCATCAGCGAGAGGGTCGCGGCGCTGCCGATCCTGGTGGCGAGGTGACCCGCGACGACACTGCCGATCGCCCCGACCGCGGTGGTGATGCCGAGCACCACGAACACGTCGCCGGCGCTGAGGTCGAGCTTCGTCGCGATCGACTCGAGCCTGGTGATCAGCGAGGCGAAGGTCAGTCCCTGGATCGCGAAGGCGACGAAGACCGCCATCCGGGCCAGCTGGAGTCGGGTCATGGACGCGAAGTCTGCACCTTCACGCCCGGTTGGTCGAGGGGTCAGTTGCCCTTCAGCAGGCCGTCGAGGATCTTCTCGCCGTCCTTGCCGTCACCCTTGCTCAGGCTGTCGAACTCCTCGCGGAGCTGCTCCATCTCGCGCTTGGCGCTCTCGCCCTTCTCGACGAGGTCGCGGATCTGCTGGATCTGGTCCTCCCACTCCTGGGACTGACCCTCGTCGATGACGTTCCAGCCCTCGAGGTTCTCGCGCCAGCGGTCGAGCCGGTCGAGACGGTTGAGGGTCTTGTTGTCCGACTTGTCGACGGGCTCGTCGGCGGAGTCGTCGGTGTTGTCCGAGTTGTCGGTGTTGTCCGCGGTGCTGGAGTTGTCGGAGCTCTGGGACGGCTGGGCCTCGGCGGAAGAGGGCTCGTAGGCGGCCAGCCAGGAGGCGGCGAAGACGCACGCGATCACGATCGCCACCGCGCCGAGCAGGCGGCCGGTCGGGAACTTCCGCAGCGACCTCGGGCGCGGCCCGCGGACCGGAGGCGGGGTGCCGGGGCTGGGCAGGACGCCGGTGCGCGAGTTGGCCAGCGCCATCGGCTCGTCGAGTGGGCGCGGCGCCATCGCCTGGGTCGGCCGCGGCGCCTGACCGGCGGAGAGCCGGTCGGTGGCGTCGGGGTCGGCTCCGCTGAGGACATAGCCGAGCTCGTGACCGACCTGGTCCATCGAGGGCCTGGCGGCCGGGTTCTTGTCGAGCATTCGGGTGACCAGCCGAGCCAGGGGCGCGGGCACCGCCCGGAAGTCGGTGATGCGCGGCACCGGCTCGCTGAGGTGCATGTGCAGGATCTTGACCGGGTGCGGCGCGGAGTAGGGCACCTTGCCGGTGAGCATCTCGAAGAGCACGCAGCCGAGCGAGTAGACGTCGGCGGGCGGCCCGACCGGGTCGCCGGAGGCCTGCTCGGGCGAGAGGTAGGACGGGCTGCCGATCACGTGGCCCGTCTGGGTCAGCCCGGCGTCGACCCCTGTCATGGCGTACGCGATGCCGAAGTCGAGCACGGTCAGCCGGCCGTCACCGTCGAACATGAGGTTGGCGGGCTTGATGTCGCGGTGCACCACACCGACCCGGTGGGCGGCGCCGAGCGCACCGGCGACCTGGCGGGTGTATTCGACCGCCATGTCGATCGGCATCGGGCCACGCTGCTGCAGCGGCTCGGCCAAGGTGGGCCCGGGCAGCAGCTCCATCACCAGGAAGACGTCGTTGTCGTCGCTGCCGGCGTCGAAGATCTTGACCACGTCGTCGTGGACGACCCGGGCGGTCGAGAGCGACTCACGGCGGAACCGCTCGGCCATCGTGGGGTCGTCCACGTCCCGCATCAGCTTCACCGCGACATCGCGGTCGAGGACGGTGTCACGCGCCCGCCAGACCTCGCCCATGCCGCCGGCTCCGAGCAAGGTGAGGAGCCGGTAGCGGCCGGCGATCGGGGGAAGCTCGTCCATGCCGGAAATTATGCCGGGGTCACCCAGGAGCCGAAAAGCGGGATACCCTCCCAGGCTCCCCCGCGTGCGACCGCCACCACCGCGTGCGGCCGGTCGAACCTCAGGTCGATCTGTCGCACCGTCGTCTCGCGCGGCGCCGCGGCGGCGGCGCGGACCATCATCCCGGTCACCGCAGCCGCCTTGAAGCCCTCCCGGTCGTAGGACGCGACCGCCTTCTGCACGCAGACGGCCTCCGTCTCCTCCGCGACCGCGGCCATCACTCCGCGGGCGATCTCGGCGACCCCCGGCGCGGCCGACATGTCGTGACGGTCCTCCGCGCTCCACTCCGGGAGATGGCTGCGCCAGCGGTCGGACGGAGCGCTGCCGAAGGCGGTGACCTCGCGGACCGTCCAGGCGTGCCCGTCCTCCTGCCCGGCATCGAAGGTGCGATCGTGGACCTCACCGGCGTCGATCCTCCGGACGACCTCGTCGGCGGCCCGCCAGACATCGTCGGCGGACACGCCCTCCTCGGCGATCACGGAGTAGACCGAGATGCCGTCCTCGCTCGGCGGGCAGGCGACCGCGACCGCTCCGGCGGCCTCTGTCGCCACCACCGCCTGAAAGCCGTCCTCGAGCACCAGCAACCCGTCATCGCCCTCCTCCAGCTGCTCGCTCCAGCGTGGCGTCACCACGAGCGCGGAGGCGAGCACGAGCAGCGTCTGGGCGTCGATCTCGAGCGGGAACTCCTTGATCAGCCCGCGGGTGTGCGCATCGGCCCACGCGTCGAGCCCGGCCTGGTCCGGGAGCGGGTCGAGCACGATCGGCAGGCCCTTGGTCAGCTCGACACCCGACCGCAGCCAGCCGGCGACCGCCGCCCCGATCGTGGGGTGCGGCGCATCCAGCAGCGTCAGTGCTGCGGCCCGCGCGTCGGCCTTGTTCAGGCCCAGGATCTCGTCGGTCTCGGTCTCCGCCGCGGGTGCCAGCGAGGCGAGGAGCAGCCACAGACCTGCGTACGAGATCACCGGGGACTCGGCGGACCCGAGAGCGGAGCGGGTGGTGGCGGCGTACGTTCGGACGGCCTCGGCGGCCGCGAGGGACAGGGGCGTCTGCGTTCCCGACTTCTCCATGCAGAAGACATTACGGTGACGTCCACCACAGCGCCCCAAATCACGATACAGTTATGTATCGAGCGAGGAGGCACCATGGCCAAGAAGTCGCGCACGGCAGGACTGGACCCGGAGACCGAGTTCCAGGAGATCTCGAGGCGTCTGGGGCTCTACGAGTTCCCCTGGGACACGACTCAGGCGCTCAGCTTCGCACTGTTCCGGACCTACGCGGTGCCCTCGATCGGCCGGCTGCTGGCCGACACGCACCAGTTCACCGAGAACACCCAGAAGCGCTATGACGACACCGCGCTGCTGCTGGAGGACGCGGCGATCGAGGACCTGGACAGTCCTCGCGGCCGGGCCGCGGTGCGGCGGATCAACCAGATGCACAAGATGTACGACATCTCCAACGACGACATGGTCTATGTCCTCTCCACGTTCGTGGTGATCCCCCGGCGCTGGAACCAGGAGTTCGGCTGGCGGCAGTCGACCCCCGACGAGCAGCTCGCCGCCCTGCGCTACTACCAGGCGCTCGGGAAGCGGATGGGCATCAAGGACATCCCGGCGACCTATGAGGAGTTCGAGCAGCTCCTCGACTCCTACGAGGCCGAGCACTTCGGGTACGACGAGGGCGGCCGTGCCGTCGCCGACTCGACCCTCGAGCTGCTGACGACCTTCTACCCGCGGCCCTTGGCTCCGCTCATCCGCATCTTCTCGCTGTCGCTGATGGAGCCGCATCTGCTGGAGGCGTTCGGCTATCCCGAGCCCGGGCGGCTCGCCCGGACGCTGTCGCGTGGGGCGCTGAAGGTGCGGGCGCGCGTCGTCGCGCTGCTGCCGGCACGGCGCAAGCCCGCGTACGTCCGAGACATGCCGCGCATCAAGAGCTACCCGCACGGGTTCAACACCGAGGACCTCGGCACCTTCGCGCCGGGCTGCCCGGTGCACCGTACGGCCGAGACCGCTTAGCCCGGTTCTCCCCCGCCCGTCACCACGGCTTTACCGGGCACCGCTTCGCTGTTGTCGATAACCCCATATCGACAGGAGCACGTCGTCCATGCCTGCCCCCAGCAACACTCCTGATCTCCGCCCTGACCTCCGTGGCGCCCTCCGGGGCCTCGACCGCCGCCGCTTCCTGACCGTCTCGGCCGCCGCGACCGCGCTGGCCTTCACGACCGGCCTGCCGCGTACGGGCGCCTTCGCCGCTCCGGCCGGCTCCCCCGCCGACATCACCTCGGACCCGTTCACCCTCGCCGTGGCCTCCGGCGACCCGCTGCCCGACTCGGTGCTGCTGTGGACCCGGCTCGCACCGCTCCCGCTGGAGCCCACCGGCGGGATGCCGCCGTCGCGCTTCGACGTCGGCTGGGAGGTGGCGCGCGACGCCGCCTTCAGACGCGTCGTACGCCGCGGCACCGCTGCCGCGCACACCGAGTTCAACCACTCAGTGCATGCCGAGGTCCGCGGCCTGGACGCGGCGACCGAGTACTTCTACCGCTTCCGGGTCGGCCAGTGGATCAGCCCGGTCGGCCGGACCCGGACCGCCCCGGCCGTGGGGGCCGCGGTGTCGTCGCTGACCTTCGCCCTCGCCTCCTGCCAGCGCTACGACCAGGGCTACTACACGGCGTACCAGCATCTCGCCGACGAGGACGTGGACGCGGTCTTCCACCTGGGCGACTATCTCTACGAGTACGCCGTGAACGCCACCGCCGGGGCGCGCGCCTACACCGAGCCGCTGCCGGCGCACCTCAACCACGAGACCGTCACACTGGACGACTACCGGGCGCGCTACGGGCTGTACAAGTCCGACCCGGACCAGATCGCCGCCCACCTGGCGCACCCGTTCATCGTCACCTGGGACGACCACGAGACCGAGAACAACTACGCGGCCGACATCCCGGAGAACTCGGTGCCGCCGGAGGAGTTCCTGGTGCGCCGCGCCGCCGCCTACCGCGCCTACTGGGAGAACCAGCCGCTGCGGCTCCCGCAGCAGCCGTCCGGTCCCGACCTGACGCTCTACCGTCGGCTGCAGTGGGGCCGACTGGCGCAGTTCGACATCCTCGACACCCGCCAGTACCGCACCAACCAGGCCAACGGCGACGGCTGGAAGGTGCCCTCGGCGGCGTCCGAGGCCGAGTCGATGACACTTCCGGGGAACGAGCAGGAGCAGTGGCTGATCAACGGCTGGCGACGCTCCTCAGCGCTGTGGAACATCGTCCCGCAGCAGGTCACCTTCTCGCGCCGCGACAACCCGTCCGGCGACGGCACCCGCTCGATGGACTCCTGGGACGGCTACCCCGCCTCCCGGCGCCGGATCCTCGAGGGCTGGAAGGCATCCGAGCAGTCGAACCTGATGGTGCTGACCGGTGACGTGCACGTCCACTACGGCCTCGACATCCACGACGACTTCGACGACCCGTCCTCGCGGGTGCTCGGCACCGAGATCGTCACCAGCTCCATCACCTCGGGTGGCAACGGCGCCGAGCACCCGGCCAACTGGGCCGCCTACCTCCAGCGCAACCCGCACATGAAGTTCTACAACGGTCTCCGCGGCTACACCACGATCTCCCTCGACACCGCCGGCGCCGAGATCACCTACAAGAACGTCGCCCAGGTCAGCACCCCCGGCGCTCCGCTCACCGTCGGTGGGCGCTTCGTCACGGAGTCCGGCCGCCCGGGTCTCGTGGAGGCGTAGGGATTCGTACGTTCCGGCCGCGCCCGCGCCGCTACCCTCAGAGGCGTGACCCGGCCGCGGTACTCCCCTGCTGTCGGGATCGTCGTTGCCGCGCAGGCTGCCGTGCTGCTGGCGATGAGCCCTTTCTACGGGCCGCATCGGGACGAGCTCTACTTCGTCTCCGCAGGTCAGCGGTTGGCCTGGGGATATCCCGACCAGCCGGTGCTGACGCCGTTGCTGGCGCGGGTCGCGACCGAGATCGCCCCGTACAACCTCGTCGTACTGCGGTTGTGGAGTCTGCTGGCGATGGTCGGTCTGGTCCTGCTGGCGGCGGAGTTCGCACGGCTGCTCAGCGGCAGACGTACGGCGCAGGTGCTGACCGCGGGACTCGTGGCCGTCGGGGTGGTCACGATGACGTTCGGGCACTGGCACTCGACCGCGACGTTCGACGCGCTGGCGTGGACCGCGATCCTGGTGCTGGTGGCCCGGGCGCTGGTCGCCGACGGCGGACGGCAGCGGGGGCTGTTCTGGCTGGCGGCCGGGATCGTCGCCGGGATCGGGCTGGAGAACAAGCACTCGGTGGTCTTCCTCCTCGGCGCGATCCTGCTCGGCATCGCGCTCGTTCCGGCGACCCGGCGCAACCTGACCACGCCGTGGCCATGGTTGGCCGGGCTCACCGCGCTGATCCTGTGGACTCCCAACCTCCTCTGGCAGCTCGAGCACGACTGGCCGGTGCTCGACCTCTCCGAGGACATCCGGGAGGAGTACGGCGGGCTGTCCGGACGGATCGGGTACGTCACCCAGGCGCTGATCCTGCTCAGCCCGGTGATCACGCCGATCTGGATCATCGGTCTGGTCGCGCTCTTCCGGCGACGTGAGTGGGCACTCTTCCGACCGGTTGCCGTCGCGTTCGTGCTCGTCGCGGGCTTCTTCCTGGTCGCCGGCGGCAAGGGCTACTACCTGGCCGGCCTGTTCCCGCCACTGGTCGCGGCAGGCTCCGTGGTGGTCGCTGAGCGACTGCGGCCGCGCACCGTCGGCCTTCTCGGCGCCGGCCTGGCCCTGCTGACCATCCCCGCCTGCCCGAAAGCCGAGCCCCGCCGCCAGGCACAGCATCGCCACGAGGCACACCAGCATCAGCTCTCCGCAGATGCCCGGCGCTCGCCTCAGCCGGATCACGATCCCGTCACCGGCGACCCCACCCAGCCGCCTGATCCTGCGCGTGGCGCTCCCGGCTGGACGTACGCCCTTGGTGAGCAGTCCGTGCACACCCGTCAGGAACAGCAGGATCCCGAAGCCGGTCCCCAGCAGATAGGGCCCGTACGCCCCACCGTCGGCCACCACCGACCCGACACCGATGGCGAGCCCGAGCATGGCGTTGAACACCCCCGTCACCGTCCAAGCAACGCGGCGCACCGTCGCCATCCACGGCGAGCCCAGATCCTCATCCCCGACCACGCCGTAGACCTTAAGGGTCGCCGCTGCGGCCGCGCTCGCAGCTGACGTCATTCCCGGGCGAACGAATTTTCGTTCGCCGTGTGCACGTGGTGCCTCCGGGTCGGGGTATACGTATCTCGTGATGCTGCTCGCGATCATCCTCGTTCTCGCGGCCGCCGAGGGCGCGACCTGCATGCCCTGATGAGGGCCTCGGCCTCCTCGGCCGTGATGTCCCCGATGAGAGCTCGCAGGGTGAGTCCGTCGGAGAGCGCGAGCAGCTCGACGGCGCGTGCTCGTGCCTCGTCCTCATCGAGACCGTCAGCTTCCTGGATGTGGCGGGTGCACTCCTCGACACCGACGCGGGTGGCCTCTGCGAGGATCCGGCGCACCGCGGTATGAGTCATCGCCTTGGCGACGTAGGCGTACCAGACCGTGACGCCGATCCTGCCCGCCTCGGTGGAGGGGATCTGCTGGAGCAGGATGTGGAGGAGCCGGTCCCCGGGAGTGCGGCCTTCGGTGGCCTCGTACTCGATGACGGCCCGCTTGACGAGCAGGTCGATACCGGCGACGACCAGGGCGTCCTTGGTGCCGAAGTAGTGCTGTACGCGCCCCATCGAGACCCCGGCCCGGGCGGCGACGGTCCGCAGGCTGACGCCCTCGATCCCCTGCTCGGCGACGATCTGCCAGAGACCGGCGACGATCTCGAACCGGCGCTGTTCGTGGTCGACGGCTCTTGGCATGGCGCCCAGGTTAGCAATACAGTCGCATCGCAACGGGTTTCAATGCGATCGCATCGTTATCGGGGACGAGTATGGACGAGGACATTCAGGATGAGCACATCGAATCGCGCAGGAAGCGCCGGCGCTGGCCGGTCGTGCTCCTCACCGTCATTGCGGTCGTCTCGACCGGGTGCCTGGTGATGGTGCTCGGCACGAGCGGCCCCGGCGTCGGCCACTTCCGCAGCCCTGCCGGGCGCCAGACCTACACCGAGGCGTACGACGCGGCCTTCGCCGCGCTGCCGAAGCCGACCAAGACGCACGACGTGGAGACCACCTTCGGCACGGTCCGTGCGTACGCCTGGGTCAACCCGGACCCGGTCGACGAGATCCCGGTCGTGCTGGTGCCGGGACGGGCCAGCGGCGTACCGATGTGGGGCGAGAACCTGCGCGACTTCGTCGAGCACCGCACCGTGTACGCCTTCGACGCGATCGGCGACAGCGGGCTCTCCGAACAGACTCTGCCGCTGCGCGGCATGGACGACAACGCGCGCTGGGTCGAGGAGGCGCTCGCAGGTCTTGGACTCGACCGGATCCACCTGGTCGGGCACTCCCAGGGCGGCGGGCTCGCCGCGGCCGTCGCCGTGCGTCACCCGGATCGGCTGGCCAGCCTCACCCTGCTCGAGCCGATCATGACGTTCGGCATGCTGCCGGCCTGGGCGATCGGCTGGTCGGCGGTGGCCGCTCTCCCGTTCCTGCCCGACTCCTGGCGCGACCATGCGCTGAACCGGATCGGAGGCGTCGAGGACGACGAGGTCGACCCGGATGACCCGATGGCCCGGATGATCGCCGCCGGTACGGCGCACTTCGACTCCGGCAGCCTGCCGACGCCATCGCGGCTGACCGACGATCAGATCCGCTCACTTCGCATGCCGCTCTACGTCGCGATCGCGAGCGACAAGTCGCTGGCCGGCGGCGAGGACGCCGCAAAGAGGGCCGAACTGCTCCCCCGCGCGACCGTCAAGGTGTGGCCGAAGACCACTCACTCCCTGCCGATGCAGGTGGCGTCCGAGCTCGACGCCGAGCTCGAGAGGTTCTGGGCGGGCGTACGTTGACGGCGGACGCCGCGCTCAAGCCCAGAGACCGACGTACTCGATGAACACCCTGAGTCCGCCGTTGAACTCGATCGCGTTCGCAATCGCGTTGATGAGCCGTACGACCCAGAAGACCGCCAGGGTGTAGCCGATCCCGAGCGCGATCCCTGCAGTTGCGGCGCTCGTTCCCGTTGCCTTCGCCCGGCTCACGCCGAGATGGCCGAGGACGACCCCGACGGCGATCGGGACGATCGAGGCGATGAGCAGGAGGCCTAGGATGACCCAACCGACCGGGCGGTCCTCCATGTTGTAGAAGGAGTTGTAATAGCCCTGGCTGACCTTCGGGATGCCGACGATCACCCGCACCAGAGCGACGATCACCAGCATTCCCGCCCCGACCCCCAGCCCGGCAAGCCCGAGCCCGACGCCGCTTCTCGGACCGCCAGCAGGTGCCGGAGCGCTCGTCGCGGACCACGTCGGTCCCGTCCCTGGTGCCTCGTTCGGTTGTGACATCGCGCCCTTTTTCGTCAAGTTGGACCGCGCCCGCCCTATCGGTGCTGGACGGCCTCGTATGGCCCGAGACGTTATCCCAAAGGCCGGGCCCCCACGGGCAGATCCGCGCGGGCGAGCACGTCGAGATGCGGAAGCTGCGCGGTACAAGATTTCTCGACGATTTGTGTTTGAAACCCGAAATTTGGGGTAGGAGATAGTTACCAATCGCTCCGAACGTCTTGGGGGATCCTCTCGTGAACGTCGAAATCGTGGCGCCGCAGGTGAAGACCGCGGCCAATTCCATCGGGACCGCGGCCGACGCCGTCGCCGGTCTCGATCTCGAAGGCCCGATGGGCAAGGTCGCATCCGCGCTCCCGGGAAGCACGTCGGCGGGCGCCGCGAACGGCCTCAAGACCGAGTGGAAGAGCGACAAGGACAAGTGGGTCAAGGACGCCCGCGATCACAAGACGACCACCGTCGCCGACGCCGACGCGATCGTCGAGGCCGACACCATCACGGCGCAGCAGGCGCGCTACCGCGAAGCAATGATCGGACGAGACTGATGGCCGTCACCTATGAGCAGCTGCAGAGTTGGAAGCCCGAAGACCTCGACACCGCCGCGGACCAACTCAACACCGCCCGCAAGAGCTTCCAGGACCAACAGGACGAGATGGACGCCGGCAAGGTCCCGGACACCTGGGTCGGCGAAGCGTCTACCCGTGCCGAGAACCGTCATCGCCGACTGATCGCCGACCTCAACGACATCGCGGCTCCGCTGTCTCAGGTCATCAACGCCCTCGACGAGGCCGCCGCCTCCATCAAGAAGGCCAAGGACAGCGCCAAGCACGCCTACGACGACGCCACCGGCCGAGGCTGGAAGGTCTCCTTCTCCGGCGGCGTACAGATCACCGATCCGAGCCCGGACGAGAAGGACCCGGACAAGGACAAGGGCACCATGCAGCAGCTCGCCCAGACCATCCAGGATGCGCTGACCGACGCCGCGTCCGCTGACGCCGACCTGACGGCTGTCCTCAACCACGCGACCAAGGGCGACTACGACGGTGGCGAGGGCACGATCGAGCAGGCCAGCCTCCCGCCCGAGCTGCGCAACCTGCCCGAGGACGAGCTCATCGACAAGATGCTCAGCGATCCGGGCAAGTACGACGGCTATATCGACGCCCTCCCGCCGGATGCTCAGACACGGCTCGGCAAGGAGATCAGCGACCGCCTCGACAGCACGCTCAACGACGACGACTACAAGCTCAGCAAGGAAGAGGCCGACCGTCTCAACTCCATGCTGAGCGCATACACCGACGACTCGACCGTCGCCGCCGGGCTCTACAAAGACCTCGGGGCGGACGGCACCGTCGCCAGCATGGCGAGGATCGAGGAGTACCTGCGTATGCAGATGCCGGATTCCGGCTCTGTCAACACACTCGCGTCCAACCTTCGAAGTGGTCTCGCATCGGCCTCGAACGACCCCGGTTTCCCGGCCGAACAGTTCGGCCACGACATCGTGAAGTACGCCGGCCCCTCAGGGGTCTACCTCTCCGACGATGAGCAGGATGCCCTCCGCGACCGCTACCCGAACTGGGGCGGCACCGGCGGCGCCTCGGTCCTCACCTATCTGATGAAGGACCACGACCTCAACGGCAACCTCGTGCTCGGGGCTGCCGAGGAGCTCGACCGCTTCGAGCGGGCCGACGGCGCACTGATGGATGCCAAGACCTGGTATCAGCACACAGGTCACAGCCCGCTGGACACGGGCAACGATGGCGGCTGGGGCGATGACCCGATGGCCGCCATCATGGGCAACCTCGGCGACCACCCGGAGCAGGGCTACCAGTTCTTCACCGAAGACGCGGAGCGTCAGAAGTTCTACTTCAACGACAGGACCTGGCAGGCCGACGGCTACGCGGGCATCTCGCAGGCCGCTGCCGGCATCAGCACCGATCCCGAACTGGTCAAGCAACACCCTGAAGGCACCGCGATGATCGCCTCCCGGTTCGTGGACTACGTCGCGAACAGCGAGGGGTTCAACGCTGAGGACGCGAAGCCTGCTTCCCCGTACGTATCCGAGATCCTCAAGAACTACATGCACTCGGTCGACGACGCGCTGCACGCGCGAGGGGAAGACGGGGAAGCCGGTGTCTACACGTCGACGCCTGTCGCGCTGGGTGACATCGCCAACAGCCCGAGGTTCTTCGCGAACGACATCGAGTCCTTGCTCAAGGTCGGAGCAAGCAGCCAGGAAGGGCTCGTCAATCTCGCCGAAGGCGTCGGCACTTACCAGCAGTCCCAGATCAACAACGCTGCGTACCAGATCCAGCAGAACCCCGGCGACTACCGCGACGGCAACGTGCTCAGCGATGTCATGCAGCATTCCGCCTATCTGAACGGCGCCGTCGAGCACGCGATCGGGAGCGTCGAGATCGAGGGCGCCGCGAACACCGACAAGCAGATTCAAACGTTTACCAGCCTTGTCGGCGATGTCGCTGGGATGGTTCCGCTGCCTGGCACGGGGGCCGTTGGGACGGTGGTTGAGTTCGGTGTCGGCCAGGCGATCGACCTTGCCACTGACAAGGCAGACGGGCACTTCGCCAACTTCGAAGAGGCCGCGACCGACCATGCCAACGAGCGGGCGGCGGCGTCCCTGAACGAGTCGAGGGTGAACGCCCTGGATGCGTTGGTGAAGAGCGGTGTCGTCGAACTCGCTCCGGAACACCGCGAGCGCTTCTTCCCTGAGGGGCAGCCGGTCGACCTCTCGAAGCTCAGCGACGAGGAGCTCGGCGACCTCGCGAACCTGGCCTCCAACAGGTACCTCAACGAGTATGGGATGGGAAGCATTGAGTACCAGAACGCATACGGCGCAGCCTTCCGTGAGTTCTATGAGTAATCGTCGAGCTCGAGAGTCGGACCGTGGAAAGCTTTACCCGCTGATCTGCGCTCTCATCGCCCTGGCGCTCGGCACGCCTGCGCTGACGTCGTGCGGTGAAGAGTCACCGACCACGCTGATCAAAACGGACGACTTCGAGGCGGCCAAGGGTGAGGCGCACGACGCCGGCGGCGGAATCGTCGGGATGCCGCCGTGCCGCGCCCTTCGCGAGTTCAACCAGGACCTCAACCTCGCAGCATCGGGGGAGGTGACCGGAACCACCATCGGGATCGAAGGTGGCGGCTCCGTCTTCGCCGTCGTGTTCTCGCCGACCGCAACACCTCCGTCAGCGACCGAAGTCGTCGCCGACGTCCCCGGGAACGTCGAGGACTGCGCCAAGGAGATCGCCGGCGATCCGTCCCGCAAGGTTGAAGAGCTCAGCGACCTGCCTTTGGACGCCACCGGCTTCCACGGCGAGGAGAACAACTCCACCAGCGAGTACGCGTACGCAGTCACAAGCGACGATCGGCTGCTAGTCGTAGGAACGGAGTACACCACCGGAGACAACCCACCGGTCTCCATCGACCGTCTGCTCGAGCTCGCAGCCGACCGCGCTCCCGACGTCTCTACGGACTAGATGAGCTTTCCCCCATCGTCTGCCGTCGTTCGGGTCAGGTCTTCGCGCTGCTAGTGCTAGCGACTTCGAAGGGACTTACAAGAATGCCTTCTTGGGCTACTACGCCAAGGAGTAGGTATCGCCTGGCTGTCGCACTGTGTGCCACATCGTTCCTGATGACTGCTTGCAGTGGCGACTCGACACTGCTGGACACCGAGGCGCTCCCTCAGGTCGAAGAGACCGGGGATGGAACCAGGGGAGCCCCGGGAATCGGCTGGTGTGACGCACTTGGGTACTTGGAGACAGCGAAGCTGTCGACCGCCGAAGACGGGACCACCGGCGACCAGTACGTGCTCGAGAACGGGGATGTCGTCGGCGCCACCGTCTTCGTTCCCGGGGGCGGGAAATACCCCGATGCCGGGTCGATGCTCACTGCCATTGAGGAGGCTGTTGACGAGTGCACTGCCGATGCCGCCAAGGGCGAATACGGCGAGGCGACATCGGAGCCAATCAGCGGGCTTCCAGACGGAGCAGTGGGATTCAAGTTCACGAGTACGTCGTCAAACCCCGTTGAGGTTGGCAGCACCGCATTCGCGGAGGCGAGCGATGGACGCCTCGTCGGAGTCGGCGTGACGCACAGCGGGAGCGGCGAGGCATCCGTGGACGTGGCGGACCTACTCACCACGGCACTCGATCGCGTTGCCGAGGTGGACAGCAAGAGCTGAGCCCACCTGAGACGTGACCAGCGGCGCTGGTACGACGGTTGATCCCGTCGTACCAGCGCCGCTGGCATTTCTGCCTGCGATAAGGACTTGACCTTCGATCACTACTCAGCGCTACTATGTACCAGTAGTCAGCAACACTGAGTAGTGGAAGGAGGTGCCCGATGGGCAAGCAGATGACCGAGATGCTCAAGGGGACGCTGGAGGGGATCGTGTTGGCGTTCCTGACCGGCAACCCGGCGTACGGATACGAGATCACGACCTGGCTGCGGAGCCAGGGGTTCACCGAGATCGCCGAGGGCACGGTCTACGCGCTGCTGGTCCGGATCGAGAAGAACGGACTGGTGGACGTCGAGAAGCGGCCGTCCGAGAAGGGGCCGCCGCGGAAGGTCTACTCGCTCAACGCAGACGGCGAGAAGTACCTCGAAGAGTTCTGGACCACCTGGGGGTTCCTGGCCGAACGGCTGGAGAACCTCCGTACGGAAGGGAAGTAAGGCATGTCGATCCGATCAATGTTCGAGGCCGTCGTCGGCGAGCTCGAGCTGAAGAAGCGCTGGCGGCAGCTCAAGGCCCGCAAGCAGCAGCTTCCTGAGAACCACCGCAAGGCGCACGACGCGGTCGAGCGCTACCTGATGTACTCCGCCGGCATCGCCGACGGCGCGATCGTGACGGCGATGGCCGAGGACCTCCTCGAGCTCTTCGAGCAGGGCGCCGCCGACGGCACCCCGGTCAGCGCGATCGTCGGCGACGACCCGGTCGAGTTCGCCGAGGAGTTCGCCCGGAACTACTCCGAGGGCGCCTGGATCAAGAAGGAGCGCGCCCGGCTCAACGAGGCCATCGACAACATCAACGAGGAGGACGAGTCATGAGCGCGACAGCTGCCATCTCCGTACGAGGGTTGGAGAAATCCTACAAGGACAACCAGGTCCTGCGAGGGGTCGACTTCGAGGTGGCGCGGGGCACGATCTTCGCGCTGCTCGGGTCCAACGGAGCCGGAAAGACCACGGCCGTACGCATCCTCTCGACCCTCCTGAAACCTGATGGCGGCGCTGCGCTGGTCGAGGGTGCATCGGTGGTCGACGAGGCGCAGCGGGTGCGGGAGGCGATCTCGCTGACCGGCCAGTTCGCGGCGGTCGACGAGATCCTGACCGGGCGGGAGAACCTGATCCTGGTCGCGAAGCTGCGGCATCTCCCCTCCCCCGGCGACGTGGCCGACGGGCTGCTGAAGCGCTTCGACCTGGTCGATGCGGGCGACCGGAAGGTCGCGACGTACTCGGGTGGCATGCGACGGCGGCTGGACATCGCCATGTCGCTGATCGGCTCGCCGTCGGTGATCTTCCTCGACGAGCCGACGACCGGGCTGGACCCGGAGGCACGCCTGGAGGTGTGGCGGGTCGTTCGCGAGCTGACCGCGCAGGGCACGACCGTCCTGCTCACCACGCAGTATCTGGAGGAGGCCGAGCAACTCGCGGACCGGATCGCCATCCTGCACGGCGGCACGATCATCGCCAACGGCACGCTCGCCGAGCTCAAGGCGATGCTGCCGCCGGCGAAGGTCGAGTACGTCGAGAAGCAGCCGTCGCTGGAAGAAATTTTTCTTTCACTCACCGGCTCCACCAAGGGAGGACAGTCATGACCAAGCACGCTTTCGCCGATGCCGGCACCCTGCTGAGCCGCTCGCTGCGGCACATCACCCGCAGCCCGGACACGATCATCACCACCGCACTCACGCCGATCGCGATGATGCTGCTCTTCGTCTACGTGCTGGGCGGCGCGATCCGGACCGGCACCGACAACTACGTCAACTATGTGCTCCCCGGGATCATGGTCATGGCGATCGCCTCGGGCATCGCGTACACCGCACTTCGGCTCTTCACCGACATGAAGAGCGGGATCTTCGAGCGGTTCCAGTCGATGCCGATCGCCCGCTCAGCGGTGCTGTGGGCCCATGTCGGGACCTCGATGGTGGCCAACATGCTCACCCTTGTGATCATCGTGGGAGTCGCGTTCGTGATGGGGTTCCGCACCTCGGCGGACCTGGGCGCCTGGCTCGCGGTCGCCGGGATCCTGGCGCTGCTCACCCTGGCGCTGACCTGGCTCGCGGTCATCCCCGGGCTGGCGGCACAGACCATGGAGGGAGCCACCGGGTTCTCCTACCCGCTGATCTTCCTGCCGTTCATCAGCTCGGCGTTCGCGCCGACGGAGACGATGCCCGGCCCGGTGCGCGCCTTCGCCGAGAACCAGCCGGTCACCTCGATCGTCAACAGCATCCAGGCGCTCTTCGCGGGACAGCCGGTCGGTGACGACATCTGGGTCGCGCTGGCCTGGTGCGTGGGCATCCTGGTCGTCTCGTACGTCGCTGCCATGGCTGTCTACCGGCGCAAGATCAGTTGACGGCTTCAGGTTCAGGAGCGGTGAAGAGCCGATCTACCCCTTGCGGTGGTAGGTCGGCTGCTCGCCGTCCCTGAGGTTGCCCCGGTAGAAGCCCGTACGCAGCTCGTAGGTGTATTCCTCGACCTCGGGCATGCCGACCTCGGCGGCGTACGCGATCTCGGCCTCTGCGTCGTAGGGGACCCGGACCCACTGGATGCCGAACGGCGCCTCCTGGTCGCTGTCCATCACGCCCTCGAGGATGACGTAGACCGGGGTCGGGTCGCTCATGCAGTTGCCGACGCTGCCGGTGTTGAAGACCGTGCGCCGGTGCCGGTCGGTCTCGTAGTAGGGGTCGTGGGTGTCGGCGTAGCCGACGATGTCGGGCTCCGGCCGGTCGAAGCCGGTGGCCTCGGTGTTCTGGAACAGGCCCAGGAACTCCTGCTCGTCATGGTCGAACCTGACCCGGCGATGGACCGTCTCCTCGGAGGCGTGGAAGAGCCTGATCCGGCGGCCGCTCATCGTGAAGTCGTGGGAGAACGGGAGCGTACGCAGCCACTCGGCCTGCTCCCACGCCTGCAGCCGCCACCACATCAGCCCCACCGACTCGCGGCCGAAGTCGGGCTCGGGGGTGAGCAGGAAGTCCTCCCAGTTGCCGAGGATGTTGACCTCGCACCGCTCTCGGCAGATCTCGGCCACTTCTCGACCTCTCGGGCCCTTGCCGACGTAGTCGCCCAGGTTGAAGATCCTGGTGATTCCTCGTGCTTCGATGTCTGCGAGGACGGCTTCCAGGGCGGTGAGGTTGCCGTGTACGTCCGAGATCAGCGCGATGCGCTCTGGGGTCATGGACGAAAGGCTAAGGGGTCTCGGTGGGGCTGACGGGGGCCGGTCGAGCTCATCCGTTGTCGATGATCTCGATCCCGGCAATGGTCATCCACGTCTTGGCTTCGCTGGGGAGGTTCTGAGTCACGAGCGCATGGATTCGATCGGTCGGGCACGCAGTGAACGTCGCGGAGGTTCCGATCTTGTTTGCGGTCGAGACCGCGATGACGCGCTGCGCTGAGTCGATGATCGCCTTCTTGACATCGGCGTCGTGCGCGGAGGTTGCGGTCAGCCCGGCCTCCTCGTCCCAGGCGCAGACGCCGATCACGGCGTAGTCGGCTCGGAACTCGCGTATCTCGCGGATGGCCCGGTGCCCGGTCCAGGCGAGCTCGTCGAGGTCGAGCTCCCCTCCGGGGGTGATGATCCGTGCGCCGGGGCAGCTCCCCAGCGCTGATGCGGCGGGCACCGAGAGCACGAGTGCTGTGATGTCACGCCCAGCGAGCGCCTGCGTGACGGCGGCACAGGTCGTGCCGGTGTCGATGATTACGCTCGCGCCATCGGGGATCAGCGAAGCAGCGCTTGTGGCGATGGCGTGCTTCTGCTCGACCTCGCTGTCGATCCGCATGCTGTAGGGCAGTCGCGTGCCCCGTGCGGGCAGAGTGATCGCGCCTCCGTGGGTGCGGCGCAGCATCCCTTGACGTTCGAGTTCGGACAGGTCTCGTCGGATCGTCATCGTCGACGCCCCCGTTGCACGCGCCAGTTCTCCGACACGGGCACCACCCGACACTCGCACGGCATTGATGATCGTTTTAAGGCGAACCGAACGTTGCATGTGTTCGATTCAAGCGCGAGAGTGCCGGGCATGCAACAGTCACGGATCAATCGGCGAGCGCGCACGGCGACGATGGTTGCGTTCGCCACGAACGGGGCACTCCCCGCCACGTTGCTCGCCCGCTACGCCGAGGTCAAAGACACCCTGGGCGTCGATGCGGGCGTGTTCGGGCTCCTTGTCGCAGGGTTCATGATCGGCGCTGCCGGTGCTTTCCACATGCCAGGAGCGTTCCTCCGACGCTGGGGCAGCCGAAGGGTGACCTCCCTCGGCACCGTGTGGGTGGCTCTCGCGCTGCTGCTCGCCACCGTCGGTGTCGCGACCGGTGATCCTTGGGTGTTCATTGCCGGGCTGGTCTTGGCCGGGTACGGAGACGCCGTGGTCGATGTGGCGCAGAACTCCCAGGGCCTGCGCGTCCAGGAGGCCTACGGCCGCTCCTTGTTGTCCTCGATGCACGCAGGGTGGAGTATCGGCGCCGCCGCCGGAGGGCTCGTCGGTACGTTCGCAGCCTCGGCGGGAGTGCCGCTATCGATCCACCTCGGTGCATGGGGAGTTCTGTGCGGGATCGCGATGGCCTGGGCCGCACGTTCGTTCCTTCCCGATCGTGATGCCGGGACGGAGAACGAGAACGCATCCGGCTCTCTCGGGCGGCGTGCGTTGTGGCTGCTCATCCCGCTCGCGCTCGTCGCCCTGGCAGGGGTGGCGGTTGAGGATGTCGGCAACAACTGGTCAGCGGTGTTTCTCGCTGCCGAACGCGGCGTGCCCACGTCGATGGCGGGCATCGGGTTGAGCGTGCTCCTGGTAGCTCAGTTCGTCGGGCGCATCCTCGGCGATCGTTTCATCGATCGAGTCGGCAACAAGCCGGCAGTCGTCACCAGTCTGATCCTCATCGCGGGCGGACTCATCATGGTCGCGTGGAGTCCCTGGGTCGCGCTGACGCTGACAGGCTTCGCGCTGGCGGGTGTCGGCTGCGCGATCACAGTACCGCTCGCCTTCGCCGGTGCCGACGCGCTGCCAGGCCTCAAGGCCCACGCGGGCGTGACGTGGGTCAACTGGATCATGCGCGCAGCAACCATCGCGCTCACGCCTGCAATCGGGGGCATCACGACGCTGGCCTCGCTCCCGATCGCGATCACAGCAGCATCTCTCATCGCGTTCGTCGCGCTTGCCACGCAAGTTCGATCAGCGTCGCGAACTCCAAAGCCTGAAGACCGACCTACGCTTGCCCCGTGAAGGTTCTGGTGACAGGTGGCGTCCGGTCGGGGAAGTCGCGGCATGCGGAGTCGCTGCTCGCGGCCGCGCCTTCGGTGGCGTACGTCGCGCCGGGGCCGACGGTCGAGGAGGAGCCGGATCCTGACTGGGCCGCACGGCTGGCTTCGCATCGGGCTCGGCGGCCGGAGCGGTGGCGTACGGTCGAGTCGCGGGATCTCGCGGGGGCGCTGGCCGAGGGGCTGACCAACGGCGACGCGGTGATGGTGGACTGCTTGGGCACCTGGCTCACGGCCGTCATGGACTCCCATCAGCTGTGGGAGGCCACCTCGGAGGAGGCGACCGCGGCGGTCTCGGCGCTGGTCGAGGATGCAGCTGCAGTGCTGGAGCAGCACAACGGCGATGTCGTGCTGGTGACGAACGAGGTCGGCCTCGGAGTCGTACCGGCCCATCGCTCGGGCCGCCTCTTCCGCGACCTGCTCGGGCTGGTCAACCAGCAGCTGGCCGCGGCGTGCGACGAGGTGCATCTCGTCATCGCCGGACGGGTCCTGAAGCTCTAGCCGGTGCTCAGGGTGACCAGGATGGTCGCCAACGCCGCCTCGACGGCCGCACCGAAGACGTCGCCGGTCACTCCCCCGAACCGCTTGACGGCTCGGACCAGGATCAGCGCGACGACCAGCGCCGCGAGCACGGCGGCCGATGCACCTCGCCACCAGCCGATGCCGGCCCACCACGCGGCGGCCGCCAGCGCGGCGCCCGATGCCAGCCAGACAACGGCGGTGAGGAGCGGCGAGACGGTCTGGGTGAACGTGCGCCCGAGGCCGTCCTGGCGGGCGGGCCGCACGCCGCGTACGCAGCACAGCGACAGCGCCGCGCGCGACGCACAGACCGCGACAAGGGCGAGAAGAGCCAGGCGTACGCCACCTTCACCTCCCAGCACGGAGGCCAGCGCCGCCACCTGGAGACCGAGAACCAGGACGATCGCGGTGACGCCGGCGGGGCCGGAGGTGCCGGTCTTCATGACCGCCAGCGAGCGCTCGCGGTCGTAGGACGCCGCCATGCCGTCGACCGTGTCGGCGAGACCGTCGAGGTGGAGGGCCCGGTTGCCGGCGACCACGACGCCGATCGCAAGCAGGGCGGTGACCAGGTGCGGTAGCCCGGTGAGCTGCCCCAGGAGTGCGATAGCGGCTGCCCCCAGTGCGAGCGGCAACGCCGCCAGTGGCGCGACCGCCATCGCCATCGCGGCGCGACGGCGATCGACGTGCTCGGGAGGGGGCACGGGCATCGCGGTCAGCGTGCCGACCGCGAGACGCCAGGCGTCCCGCACGAGCATCAGGCAGGGTCTCCCGGCGCGAGCTCGGAGAGCAGGGCGACGTCGCGCAGCAGGGCGACGGCGCTGCGGACGACCGGCACGGCGGCGACGGCACCGGAGCCTTCGCCGAGGCGCAGGTCGAGGTCGAGCAGCGGCTCGAGGCCGAGCTTCTCCAGGGCCATCGACTGGGCGGGCTCGGTGGAGCGGTGGCCCGCGGCGTACCAGGTCGCGGCGCCGGGCTCGATCCGGTCGGCGGTGAGGGCACAGGCGACGCTCATCAGGCCATCGAGAAGGACCGGGGTGCCGCTTCGGGCCGCCTCGAGGAGGTAGCCGGTCGTCGCGGCCAGGTCGGCGCTGCCGAGTGCGGCGAGGGTCTCGACCGGGTCGCCGGCCCGCTCACCGGCGCGCTCGAGGGCCGCAGTGATGACGTCGGTCTTGGTCCGCAGCGCGTCGTCGCCGATGCCGGTCCCACGACCGGTGACCTCGCTCGCGGGCAGCCCGAGCCCGGCGGCCACCATCGCGGCCGCGGGGGTGGTGTTGCCGATGCCCATGTCGCCGCTGATCAGCAGCTGCGCACCGGCGGCGACCTCCTCGCGCGCCACCGCGGCGCCGGCCTCCAGCGCGGCCGTGGTCTCCTCGGCGGTGAGCGCGTCCTCGAGATGGATCGCGCCGCTCCCCCGCCGGATCTTGTGCTGGGTCAGCGCCTCCCGGGTGGCGGCGTCGAGGTCAGGGAACTCCTCGTCGACGCCGAGGTCGAGCACCCGGACCTGGACACCGTGCGCCTTCGCGAGCGCGCTGACTCCGGCCCGGCCGCCCAGGAACGTACGCACCATCGCGCCCGTGATCGCCGGCGGGAACGCCGAGACCCCGTGCTGGGCGACGCCGTGGTCACCGGCGAAGATCACCAGGCGTACGTTCTCGACCGGCCGCGGCGGCACCTCGCCCTGGCACGCGGCCACCCAGACCGCCAGCTCGCCCAGGCGGCCCAGGGCTCCCGGCGGCGTCGCCAGTGCTCCGAGGCGCTCGGCTGCCTGGTTGCGTACGTTGTCGTCTGGGGTCCGGATCGTCACCAGCGCAAGGTACCCCACGCTGCCGAGGCGTCACGCGCGCTGGTCGAGAAGTCACTACGGTCGGCCGAGACGTCAGGCCCGTCGGCCGAGGCGTCACGTGCTGCCAACTCGGCCGACGTACTTGACGTCTCGGCCGACGTAACTGACGTCTCGGCTATGGGAGGGCGCGGGAGACGCCTTGGGACGCGACCTTGAGCGCGGAGACAAGGCGGAGGCGGTTGCGGCGGAGGTCGGAGACGACGATGCCGAGGGAGCCGACGACGCCGGAGCCGGTGGTGATCGGGACGGCGACCGAGCAGGCGCCGAGGGTCATCTCCTCGGCGGTGGTCGCATAGCCCTCCGTGATCACCCGGTCGAGCTGGCGCCGCAGCAGGCCGGGGGTGGTGATGGTGTGGCGGGTGAACGGCTTGAGCGGGCCGGCGAGCACCTGGTTGCGTACGTCCTCGGGCGCGTGGGCCAGGAGCACCTTGCCGACGCCGGTGGAGTACATCGGCAGGCGCGAGCCGACCGAGGAGACGATGGGTACGTTGCGGGTGCCGCGGAGCGTCTCGAGGTAGAGCACGTGGTCGTCCTCGCGAACTGCCAGGTGGACCGTCTCCAGGGTCGCGCCATAGAGGTCGTGGAGGAACGGGGACGCGACCGAGCGCAGGTCCGTGGCCACCGGCGCGAGCAGGCCGGCGTCCCACAGCCGGCGGCCGACGGCGTACGTCCCGTCCTCCTCCCGCACCAGCGCACCCCACTCGACCAGCTCGGCGACCAGGCGGTGGGCGGTCGGGAGGGAGAGGTCCGCGCGGGCGGCGAGCTCGCTCAGCGTGAGCCGACGATGGCCGGCGTCGAAGGCGCCGATGAGACCGAGCACTCGGGAGGCGACGCTCCGGCCTCCGCTGCCTCCTGCCATCTCGCCCAACCTTTCGCTCAGCGGAAGTCCCTGCTTTCATCGTACGCCTCCGCCACCTAGCGTTCGGAGCGTGACAGCGCCCACCAAGAAACCACCAGTCGAGACTCAGGCCGACCTCTCGGCCGAGATCGAGAAGCTCGAGGCCGACTCCGCGGGCCAGAACGTACGTCAGCCGCTGCTGGACTACCCGCCCTACCGGTCCAGCATCCTGCGCCATCCGACCAAGGACCCGCGCCATGCCGACCCCGAGACCATCGAGCTGTGGGCGCCGTGCTTCGGGAACTCCGACGTGGACCCGCTCGAGGCCGACCTGACCATCGCCGGCAGCAACGAGCCGATCGGCGAGCGGATCACGGTCAGCGGCCGGGTGACCGACGGCGAGGGGCGCCCCGTGCGCAACCAGCTCGTCGAGATCTGGCAGGCCAACTCCGCCGGCCGCTACATCCACAAGCGCGAGCAGCACCCGGCGCCGCTCGACCCCAACTTCACCGGCGTCGGCCGCTGCATCACCGACTCCGAGGGGCGCTACCGGTTCCAGACGATCAAGCCCGGCCCCTACCCGTGGGGCAACCACATCAACGCCTGGCGGCCTGCGCACATCCACTTCTCCCTCTTCGGCCGTGCGTTCACGCAGCGGCTGATCACGCAGATGTACTTCCCCAGCGACCCGCTCTTCGCGCTCGACCCGATCTATCAGTCGATCACCGACCAGAAGGCGCGTGACGCCCTGGTGGCGAGGTACGACCACAACCTCTCCACCCCCGAGTACTCGATGGGCTACCACTGGGACATCGTCCTGACCGGCCCGAGCCGCACCTGGACCGAGCCCGAGGAGGGCGACCTGTGAGCACCCCCGACCGCCCGACTCCGGGGCAGACGATCGGCCCGTTCTTCGGCTACGCGCTCCCCTACGAGGGCGACGCCGACCTGGTCCCGCCCGGCAGCCCCGGCTCGATCCGGCTGCACGGCAAGGTCTACGACGGCGCCGGCAACCCGATCCCCGACGCCCTCCTCGAGATCTGGCAGACCGACGCCGAGGGCAACGTCCCGCAGGCCGAGGGGTCGCTGCACCGCGATGGCTGGACCTTCACCGGCTGGGGCCGCGCCGACACCGACCTGAACGGCCACTACACGTTCTCGACGGTGCTACCCGGGGCGTCCGAGGACGGCGCGGCGCCGTTCTTCGCGCTCACCGTCTTCGCCCGCGGTCTGCTCGACAAGCTGCACACCCGGATCTACCTGCCCGAGCACCCCGCCAACGCCGGCGACCCCCTGCTGGTGTCGCTGCCCGAGGACGAGCGTGCGACGCTGGTGGCAACCGCGGACGCAACCGGTTTGCGATTCGACATCCACCTCCAGGGCGACCGCGAGACCACCTTTCTCACCTACCGCTGAGGAGTCGAATGTCGCTGCTGTGGCCGGGCGAGGAGCGCGCCGGGGACCTCTTCTCCGAGACCGCCTACCTCGCCGCGATGGTGCGGGTCGAGGAAGCCTGGCTGGCCGCTCTCGCTTCCTCGGGAATCGCTCCGGAGGAAGCACGTACGCCGCTGGCCGGTCTGGTCTCCGCCGACGACGTCCCGGCGCTCGCCGAGGGCGCTGAGGCCGGGGGCAACCCGGTCATCGGGCTGGTGAAGCTGCTGCGTGGCCGGCTCGACGGCGAGGCTGCCCGGTGGCTCCACAAGGGCCTGACCAGCCAGGACGTGGTCGACACCGCGCTCGTGCTCTGTCTCGCCGACGTGCTCGACCGGGTCGAGGACGAGCTCGCCGCGCAGGCCGCCTCGCTGGTCGGTCTCGCCCGGGACAACCGCGCCACGGTGATGTCCGGCCGCACCCTGACCCAGCACGCGGTGCCGATCACCTTCGGGCTCAAGGCCGCGACCTGGCTCTCCGGCCTGGGCGATGCCGCCGAGGCCCTCCGGCGGACACGTACGTCACTGCCCGCCCAGATCGGTGGCGCGGCCGGCACCCTGGCGGCGGTCGCCGGCCTGGCCCGGCTCCGCGGTCTCGGCGATCCCGTGGCCGCCGCACAGGAAGCGGCCGACACCGCGGCGACCACGCTCGGCCTGACCGCGCGAACCCCCTGGCACACCAACCGCGACCCGCTGACGGCGGCCGCCGACGCGCTGGTCACCGCGGCCGACACCTGGGGCCGGATCGCCACCGACATCACCCTGCTGACCCGCCCGGAGATCGGCGAGCTCGCCGAGCCGGCCGGCGAGGGGCGGGGCGGTTCCTCGACCATGCCGCACAAGTCCAACCCGGTGCTCTCGGTCCTCATCCGTCGCCACGCGCTCGCCGCTCCCCCGCTGGCCGCGACTCTCCACACCGCCGCGGCGACGTACGTCGACGAACGTCCCGACGGCGCCTGGCACGTCGAGTGGGAGACCGTGGCGACCCTCGCCCGCCGCAGCGTCGTCGCGGCCTCGCAGACCACCGAGCTTCTCGCCGGGCTCCGCGTCGACGCGCCCCGGATGCGCGCCACGGCCGAGGCCGCGGGCGCGGATCTGCTGGCCGAGCAGCGGTCGCTGACCGGGTTCGTGGGTGGCGAGATCCTCGCCGGGACCGAGGCCGCCGCAGGGCTCGACGACTATCTCGGCGCCACCGACGCTCTCATCGACACCACCGTCGCCCGCGCCCACGAAATCTGGAAGGACCTACCATGACGCCGAGGATCACCCCTGTCGAGCTGGCCGGAGGCCCGAGCAGGCCGCTCCTGGTCGTCGGCCCGTCCCTCGGCACCTCGGTGACCGCGCTCTGGGCCGCCACCGCCGAGCTGCTCGCGGACAGCTTCCACGTCATCGGCTGGGAGCTCCCGGGCCACGGCCACGGTGCCCCCACCACCGAGGCGTTCTCCATGGCCGACCTCGCCGCGGGCGTGCTCGCCTGCGTCGACCGGGTCCTCACCGACCGCGGCGAGCGCCACGGCACCTTCGCCTACGCCGGCGACTCGGTCGGCGGGGCCGTCGGCCTCCAGCTCCTGCTCGACGCACCCAACCGGGTGAGCGCCGCGGTGCTCACCAACACCGGCGCCAAGATCGGCGAGCCCGATGGCTGGAACGACCGGGCGGCGACGGTCCGCAAGGCCGGCACCGCCTCACAGATCGCCGGCTCCACCCAGCGCTGGTTCGCCCCCGGCTTCCTCGAGCGCGAGCCCGCCCGGGGCGGCGCCCTGCTCCACTCGCTGCGCGACGCCGACGCGGAGAGCTATGCGCTGGTCTGCGATGCGCTGGCGGCGTACGACGTCCTCGGCCGGCTCGCCGAGATCGCCGCCCCGGTCCTGGCGATCGCGGGTGTCGACGACGCCCCGACCCCGCCGGCCTCGCTCGAGGAGATCGCCGTCGGGGTGCGCAACGGGCGCCTCGTCACCCTCGACGCCGTCGGCCACCTCGCTCCTGCCGAGGCACCCCACGCCGTCTCCAGCCTGGTCACTTCCCACGTGACGGCATCCGACCCGGCCTACGCGGCCGGGATGAACGTACGCCGCCAGGTGCTCGGCGACGCCCACGTCGACCGGGCCACCGCCGCGATCACCGACGTCAACCGCGACTACCAGGACCTGATCACGCGCTACGCCTGGGGCACGATCTGGACCCGCCCCGGCCTCGCCCGCCGGGACCGCTCGATCGGCGTGCTCACCGCCCTGGTCGCCGGGCGTCACTTCGAGGAGCTCGAGTTCCACCTCCGCGCCGCGCTCACGAACGGGCTGACCCGCGAGGAGATCATCGAGGTGCTCCTGCAGACCTCGATCTACGTCGGGGTACCGGCCGCCAACACCGCCTTCGCCGTCGCCAACCGGGTCCTGAACGAGTAGTCATCCCGCCGTCGACCAGCGGAGCGGAGAGACTGGGGATCACTCCCCCGTCCGGTGATCGGCCCACCAGCCGGACCACCTGGTGTCGAGCTGCGCGAAGTCGGCGTCCTCGAGGCCGTACGTGCTGAGGATGGCCATCGAACCACCGGCCGGGTCGGCGTCCGACGGCGCGGTGTCGGCGATCACCAGCAGGCCCTCGCCCCACGCGTCGACCGTCACGCCCAGCTGGCGTGCCGAGCGGAACCACACCTCGCCGGCCACGTCCTCGCCCGCGAGCGTCGCGGTGTAGCGGCTGCCCCGGTGCTGCCCGGCGACAGCGTCGAGGCCGAGCCGCTCGACGACAGTGCCCGAGTAGGTGCCGCGATCGGCGAAGAACAACGTGCGGCGCGTCAGTCCGGGCCGGCGCTCGAGCGCGAACCGAAGCTGATGCAGGAACGACGTCCAGCCCTCGGTGACGTCGTCGTAGTACGCGTCCCAGTCCGGGTTGCCGGACAACGGCGCGCGAGTCAGCGTGATTCGGACGCCGTCGCCGTCCGGCTGGATCTCGAACCTGTCGCCGCCGTTCGCGACCAGCGTGCGCCGGTCGGCGACCTCGACGATGTCGGTGAAGTAGATCGAGTCGATCTCGGCCTCGATCTCGTCCGTGTCCCAGCCGTGCCACTGTCGGATGGCGGCTGGGTCCCGTAATGACTGCCACGCGGCATCGGCCGACGCCGCCACGGTGACCTCGATATGCGGCGTCTCGCCTCTCTGGATGTCATTCATCACTCTGCTCCTGTTCGGACGGGTCGGTCACCGCTGCCGGGGCGGGATGCCCGCCGATGACCACGCGGTACTGCCGACCGGTCGGGCTGTCGAAACCCTCAGCCGTACGCCGCAGCGCTTCGGTCAGCTCCTCGGTGAATCTGTGCACGTCGGCGGCGTCGGCGAAGCGCACGGCGGCCTCGATCGTGAACGTGAGCAGGCGCTTGCCCTGCTCATCCGCCTTGACCTGCATGCGGGCCACGTCCCGCACCGTCGCTGCGGCGACCCCGACGAGGTGGTCGGCGGCGAACTGGTCCTGGATCCGCCCCGCGCTCTCAGCGGACTCGGGTCCTCGGCCCATCACTGACGGGTCGACCACGAACGCACCCGGCTTCGCCCGGACGATCCGCTCGACGAATCCCCGGCGCTGCCGCTCCTCGACCAGCTCCACCAGCCCGGCCGACTCGAGCGCCCGCAGATGGTAGTTCACCCGCTGGCGAGGCAGCTCGAGCACCGCAGCGAGCCGGGTGGCCGACGTGGGCTCCCGCAGGTGACCGAGCAGCTGCCGACGAATGGGCGACAGCGCCGCGGCCACCCGGTCCGGCTCGTCGACGTAGTTGATGCCGTTGCTCACAGCTCCAGGATGCAATTGACAAACTTATTTGTCAATTGGGTCGGTGAGGTCCACGCACGCCCGGATCGCCCCAGAAACCAGATGCCTGTGGCGTACGTCCTCACTAACGTCGCACCCATGCCGCAAGCCCGTCTGCGCACCGAGCGCCTCGACCTGGTCCCGCTGTCCGAGGAGCACCTGCCCCTCCTGGTCGAGCTCAACTCCGACCCGGTGGTGCTCCGCCATCTGTTCACCCGCGCGCTCCGGCCGGAGGAGACCGAGGAGCGGATGCACAAGTGGATCCGGGTGGCGAAGGAGGCCGAGGTGCTGGGCAAGTGGATCGGGTTCTCGGCCGGCGAGTTCGTCGGTCTCTACATGTTCGACCCGCCCGACAACCCGCCGCGCACCGATGCGGCCGAGCTCGGCTACCGGCTCCCGCAGCGCCACTGGCGCAAGGGGTTCGCGAAGGAAGGCTCGCTCGAGCTGCTCCGCCACGGGTTCGAGGACCTCGGGATCGATCGGGTGATCGCACAGACGATGGCCGTCAACGAGGCCTCCCGCGCGACCATGGTCTCTGTCGGGATGAGCTTCGTGCGCGGCTTCCAGCAGGACTGGGACGAGCCGCTCGCCGGTCACGCCGACGGCGAGGTCGAGTACGAGATCACCCGCGAGACCTGGCTCGAGCGCCGCGCGGGGTAGGCTGCGAGCACGCTCGTGGCGCAGGAACCCGGTGAGAGTCCGGGGCGGTTCCGCCACTGTGACGTCCGTACAGCTGCTGGGCACGGACACAGCCAGACACTGGCCGCGGGCTATCCGACCGATCGACGGGGCGAGAACCCCTAGGAGGACCTCGGCATGGCCGACTCTGCACGCGTACGCATCGCCCTTCTGTCCACCTCGGACACCGACCTGCTCTCGGCCCGTGCCAGCGGCGCCGACTACGCCTGGGCGAACCCGTCGCGGGCCACCGACCTCGAGCAGATCGTCGCCGATGCCGACCTGGTCGTCTTCCGGCTCCTCGGCTCGCCCACCGATCTCTGGGACGGCCTGAGCGCGGTCAAGGAGCGGGGCACTCCCGTCGTCGTCCTCGGCGGCGAGCAGCAGCCGAGTGCCGAGCTGATGGAGCACTCCACCGTCCCGATGGGCGTCGCCGCCGAGGCCCACCGCTATCTCGCCGAGGGCGGGCCGGCCAACCTCGCCCAGCTGCACGCGTTCCTCTCCGACACGGTCCTGCTGACCGGCTTCGGGTTCGAGCCGCCGGCGACCGTCCCGGCCTGGGGCTTCGCGGAGCGTCCCTCGCCTGCCGACGACACCCTTCCCCGCATCGGGGTGCTCTACTACCGCGCCCACGAGACCAGCGGGAACACCGCGTTCGCCCATGCACTGGCCGACGCCATCGACGCGACCGGCGCGGCCACCGGCGTACCCGTCTTCGCGGGCTCGCTGCGCTCGGCCCCCGACGACCTCTACGAGGCGCTCGGCACCCTCGACGCACTGATCGTGACCGTGCTCGCGGCCGGTGGCTCCGTGCCCGCCTCGGCGAGCGCCGGTGGCGAGGACGAGGCCTGGGACGTGGAGCGGATGGCGGCGCTCGACATCCCGGTGCTCCAGGGGCTCTGCCTGACCAGCTCGCGTGCGGACTGGGAGGCCTCCGACGACGGCGTGACGCCGCTCGACTCGGCCAACCAGATCGCGATCCCCGAGTTCGACGGCCGGATCATCACCGCGCCGTTCTCCTTCAAGGAGCTCGACGAGCAGGGTCTCCCCCACTACGTCGCCGACCCCGAGCGCACCGCGCGGGTCGCCCGGATCGCGGTCAACCACGCCCGCCTGCGGCACACGCCCAACCCGGACAAGCGTCTCGCGCTGGTGCTCTCCGCCTACCCGACCAAGCATGCTCGCATCGGCAACGCGGTCGGCCTGGACACCCCGGTCTCCGCGATCCGGATGCTGCGCCGCCTGCGCGAGGAGGGCTATGACCTGGGCCAGGACAACGAGGTCGTACGCATCCTCGACTCCGTCGCGGCCGAAGAGGGTGGCACCGCCGCCGGCGACGCGCTGATCCACGCACTGATCGCGGCCGGCGGCCAGGACGAGGAGTGGCTGACCAACGCCCAGCTCACCGACGCCCATGTCCGCATCTCCAAGGCCGACTACGACCGGTGGACCGCGGATCTCCCTGCTGACCTGCGCGAACAGATGGTCGAGACCTGGGGGCCGACGCCGGGCAAGCTCTTCGTCAACGACAACGACGAGCTCGTCCTGGCCACGCTCCAGGCCGGCAACATCGTCATCCTGATCCAGCCGCCGCGCGGGTTCGGTGAGAACCCGGTCGCGATCTACCACGACCCCGACCTGCCGCCGTCGCACCACTACCTCGGCGCCTATCGCTGGCTCGAGCACGGCTTCGGGGCCGACGCCGTCGTGCACCTCGGCAAGCACGGCTCGATGGAGTGGCTGCCCGGCAAGAACGCCGCGCTCTCGGCGTCCTGCGGCCCGGATGCGGCCATCGGCAACATGCCGCTGATCTACCCGTTCCTGGTCAACGACCCGGGCGAGGGTGCTCAGGCGAAGCGCCGTGCGCACGCCACGATCATCGACCACCTGGTGCCGCCGATGGCGCGTGCGGAGTCCTACGGCGACATCGCGCGGCTGGAGTCGCTGATGGAGGAGTACGACCGCATCTCCTCCATGGACCCGGCCAAGCTGCCCGCCATCCGCGGCGAGATCTGGCAGCTGATGAAGGCCGCCGAGCTCCACCGCGACCTCGGCATGGAGGAGCGGCCCGAGGACGACGCCTTCGACGACTTCATGCTCCACATCGACGGCTGGCTCTGCGAGATCAAGGACGCCCAGATCCGCGACGGGCTGCACGTGCTCGGTGCCGCGCCGGAGGGTGAGGCACGCGTCAACCTGGTGCTCTCGATCCTGCGCGCCGCGCAGGTCTGGGGCGGCGTCGGCGGTGCCGTGCCCGGGCTGCGGGCGGCGCTGGGCCTCAAGGAGGGCGCCGACACCCGGGCGGTCGACGAGATCGAGACCCAGGCGCGCGCTCTGGTGGAGCGGATGGATGCGGCCGGCTGGGACCCGGCCGTCGCCGAGACGCTCCACGACGACCCGGCCGTGCGGCAGGTGCTCGTCTTCGCCGCCGAGCAGGTGGTGCCGCGGCTGAACGGGACGACCGACGAGCTGTCCGCGGTCCTGCATGCGCTGGACGGTGGCTTCGTCCCCGCGGGGCCGTCGGGCTCGCCGCTGCGCGGGCTCGTCAACGTACTTCCGACCGGGCGCAACTTCTACACCGTCGACCCGCGCGCGGTGCCGTCGCGGCTGGCCTGGCAGACCGGGCAGGCGATGGCCGACTCGCTGCTGCAGCGCTACCTGGACGAGACCGGCGACTACCCGACATCGGTCGGGCTCTCCGTCTGGGGCACCTCCGCGATGCGTACGTCCGGCGACGATGTCGCCGAGGTGCTCGCGCTGCTCGGAGTGCGCCCCGAGTGGGACGAGGCCTCCCGCCGGATCACGCACCTCGACGTCATCTCGCTCGAGGAGCTGGGCAGGCCCCGGATCGACGTGACCGTACGCATCTCCGGGTTCTTCCGCGACGCGTTCCCGCACGTGGTCTCGATGCTCGACGACGCGGTCCGGATGGTGGCCGACCTCGACGAGCCGGACACCGACAACTTCGTCCGCGCGCACACCCTCGAGGACCTCGCCGACCACGGCGACCAGCGCCGCGCGACGTCTCGGATCTTCGGCTCCAAGCCCGGTTCGTACGGTGCCGGGATCCTGCAGGTGATCGAGGCCGGCAACTGGCGCTCCGACCAGGACCTGGCCGACGTCTACGCGGCGTGGGGCGGCTTCGCCTACGGCCGCGACCTCGATGGCGCCCCGGCGGCCGACGACATGCGCGCCAACTACCGCCGGATCAAGGTCGCCGCCAAGAACGTCGACTCCGCCGAGCACGACATCGCCGACTCCGACGACTACTTCCAGTACCACGGCGGCATGGTCGCGACCGTCCGCGCGCTGACCGGCAGCGAGCCGAAGGCGTACGTCGGCGACTCCACCTCCCCCGACGCCATCAAGACCCGCACGCTGCAGGAGGAGACCAACCGCGTCTTCCGGGCACGCGTGGTCAACCCGCGCTGGATCTCGGCGATGCAGCGCCACGGTTACAAGGGTGCCTTCGAGCTGGCCGCGACCGTCGACTACCTCTTCGGCTTCGACGCGACCGCAGGCGTGGTGCAGGACTGGATGTACGAGAAGCTCGCCCGAGAGTACGTCCTGGACGAGACCAACCAGGAGTTCATGCGATCCTCGAACCCGTGGGCGCTGCGCGGCATCGTCGAGCGGCTGCACGAGGCTGCCGAGCGCGGGCTGTGGGAGTCGCCCGACCCCGAGCTCGTCGCAGCGATGCAGGAGATCTATCTCGACATCGAAGGTGATCTGGAGGAGGAATGAGTTCTTCTGACAAGCGTCGGATCAAGATCATCGGGGTCGGCCCCGGTGACCCCGACCAGGTTACCCTCGAGGCCGTGGCCGCGATGCGGTCGGTCGACTACTTCCTGGTCACCGACAAGTCGGGCACGGTCAAGCAGGGCATGCCCGACCCGCTGGTCCGGGCCCGTGAGGAGCTGCTCGACCGCCACCTCTCCGCTCCCGCGCGGGTCGTCAAGGTCGACGACGCTCCTCGCGAGCGGCGTGAGGAGTTCACCGGGACCGACGCCGAGTACCGGGCGGCGGTCGCAGCCTGGCACCGGGCCCGCGTCGAGCGGTACCTCGCCGTGCTCGCCGAGCACCCCGGCGACGTCGGCTTCCTGGTCTGGGGCGACCCGGCCTTCTACGACTCCACCATCCGCGTCGTCGACCAGATCTCCGAGCAGCTCGACATCGAGGTCGATGTCATCCCCGGGATCTCCTCGGTACAGCTGCTCGCCGCGCGGCATCGGCTCGTCCTCCACGACGTCGGGCGACCGCTCTACGTCACCACCGGCCGCGCCGTGCTCGAGGCCGTCGAGGCCGGGCACGACAACCTCGTGGTGATGCTCAACCGGGTCGTCGACCTCCCCGGGCTCGAGGACTGGCGGATCTGGTGGGGCGGCAACCTCGGCACGCGTGAGGAGGAGCTGGTCGCAGGCACGGTCGGCGAGGTCCTGCCGGCGATCGAGTCCGCCCGGGCACGGTTGCGCGAGACGTCCGGCTGGGTGATGGACATCTACCTGTTGCGAGCCCCGCGCCGATGAGCGGGCTGCTGGTCGCCGGCACCACCTCGGATGCGGGCAAGTCGGTCGTGACGACCGGGCTGTGCCGGGCGTTCGCACGCCGCGGCATCAAGGTGGCGCCCTACAAGGCCCAGAACATGTCCAACAACTCGATGGTCTGCGAGGCGCCGGACGGGACAACGGCGGAGATCGGCCGGGCCCAGTGGGTACAGGCCCTGGCGGCGCGGGTCACCCCGGAGCCGGCGATGAACCCGGTCCTGCTCAAGCCCGGCTCCGACCGCCGCAGCCACGTGGTCCTGATGGGGCATCCGGCGGGCGAGGTGTCCTCCCACGACTGGGAGGCGGGGCGCCGGCATCTGGCGACCGCGGCCCATGCGGCGTACGACGATCTGGCCTCGCGTTTCGACGTCATCGTCGCCGAAGGCGCGGGCAGCCCGGCCGAGATCAACCTGCGGGCCGGGGACTACGTCAACATGGGGCTGGCCCGGCACGCCGGGCTGCCGACCGTCGTCGTGGGCGACATCGACCGGGGCGGGGTGTTCGCGGCGATGTACGGCACCCTGGCGCTCCTCGAGCCCGATGACCAGGCCCTGATCAGCGGTTTTGTGGTCAACAAGTTCCGCGGTGATCTCGGCTTGCTGAGGCCCGGACTCGACTCGCTGGAGTCGATCACCCAGCGCCCGGTCTTCGGCGTGCTCCCCTGGGAGCCGTCGTTGTGGCTCGACTCCGAGGACGCGCTCGACCTCGAAGGGCGCCGTTCGGCGCCAGGTGCCACTCGCAAGGTCGCGGTCGTACGCCTCCCCCGGATCTCCAACTTCACCGACGTCGACGCGCTCGGGCTGGAGCCGGATCTCGATGTCGTCTTCGCCTCCTCGCCGGCCGATGTCGCCGATGCCGACCTGGTCGTCCTGCCCGGCACCCGGTCCACGATCAGCGACCTGGCCTGGCTCCGCTCACGCGGCCTCGACGTGGCCCTGACCGAGCACGTACGCCGCGGCCGCCCGCTCCTCGGGATCTGCGGTGGCTTCCAGATGCTCGGCGGCGTGATCGCGGATCCCGACGGTGTCGAGGGGTCGGTCGCCGAGGTCGAGGGGCTGGGCCTGCTCGACGTACGCACCGACTTCACCCCCGCCAAGAACCTCCGCCTGCCCACCGGCTCGGCGCTCGGGGTCGAGGCGAGCGGCTACGAGATCCACCACGGCCGGATCACCCTCGGCGACGGAGTCACCGAGTTCCTCGGCGGCGCTCGAACCGGCAACGTCTTCGGCACGATGTGGCACGGCAGCCTGGAGGGCGACGCGCTGCGCGGCGCCTTCCTCGCAGCGACACTGGGTCGCGAGCCGTCCGCGGTCTCCTTCCCAGCCGCCCGCGAGCGCCGCCTGGACCTGATCGCCGACCTCGTCGAGGAGCACCTCGACGTCGACGCCCTGCTCGACCTCGCCACCTCAACCCCCGTCGGAGGAGCCCAACGATGAGGCTGTTGATCCTGGGCGGGACCGGGGAGGCGCGGGACCTGGCGGCGCGGCTGGTCGACGACGGCGTCGACGTCACCTCCTCGCTGGCCGGACGGGTGGCGCGACCGCGGCTTCCGGTGGGCGCGGTGCGGATCGGTGGGTTCGGTGGGGTCGAGGGGCTGCGGACGGCTCTCGCGGAGTACGACGCGGTCGTGGACGCCACCCATCCGTTCGCCCGCGGGATGTCTGCCAACGCGGCCGCGGCCTGCGAGCTGACCGGCCATCCGCTGCTCCGTCTGGAGCGGCCGGGCTGGACGCCCGACCCGTCCTGGGTCTACGCCGACGGCCACGACCAGGCCGCGGATCTCGCCGCCGGCCTCGGCGCCCGACCGTTCATCACGGTCGGCCGCCAAGAGCTCGGGCGCTTCGTACCCGCACTGGCCGGGCGTGCCGCGCTCGCCCGCGTGGTCGACCGGCCCGAGCTCGAGCTGCCCGAGCCGTGGACGCTGCTGACCAGTCGCGGACCGTACGACCTCGACGGTGAGCTCGCGCTGATGCGGGAGCACCGCACCGACGTACTCATCACCAAGGACTCCGGCGGCACCTACACCCGGCCGAAGATGGATGCGGCGGCCGAGCTGGGCGTGAAGGTGGTCGTCGTCCGTCGACCGGGCGGACCTGGCGAGGTCCAGACGGTCAACGATGTCGCCGACGCGGTCGCCTGGGTCAAGGGGCTCCGGTGAGCGTCCGCGTCCTCGTCGGCATGTCGGTGACCGATGTCGACCGGCGCGGGGATCTGCTCGACTGGGCCGGTGAGCTCGGCGCGAGCCTCGCGTTCCTGCAGATGGGCGGACCCTCGCTCTCCGCCGAGCTGACCAGGCTCGCCGACTCCGGAGCCGCGACCATCATGCTGGCCGGCGTCAGCCTCGGCCCGCTCGCCCCCGGCCACTCCTGGCTGCGCCGGATCGCGGCCCACTGGTGGCGTGAGCGCCCCGGGGACCGCCCTGAGATCCAGATCGCGACCCGTCTGGCGACCACCCGCGACGAGCTCCCCGACGCGCTCGCCGAGACCCGGCCGGTCACCGGCACCGAGCCCGGGCTGACCTCGCCCGCCTGGGAGCGAGTCCCCGAGCACGTACGTCAGGTCCTGATCTGCCGCGGCCCGCGCTGCACCGCGAAGGGCTCGGAGGAGACCGCGAGAGAGGTGATCCTGGGTGCGATGGAGGCCGGTCTCGTCGACGACGACCTGCTGATCACCCACACCGGGTGCCAGTTCCCGTGCAACCAGGCGCCGGTGCTCAGCGTCCAGCCCGACGATGTCTGGTACGGAAACGTGGAAGCGGCCGCCGCCCGGGTGATCGTGCGTGATCACCTGGCCGACGGCCGCCCCGTGGAGGCCTACCGCCTCCCCCGCTGCTGAACCTTCTCGTGGCCTGCTCACAGGCTCGCGGCAAGGGCCTTTCGCTCCGCGACGGCGCGCTCCGTCGCGTGCAGCCTGATCACCAGGCCGGTCAGTGCCACTCCGATCACACCCCACATGGTGGCGAGCGTGATCAGCGATGCCCGCCGGAAGAACCACAACGTGTCGGCCGGGAAGTCCCCGACCTCGTTGACCGTCGTGAACAGCTCCCCGGCCACGACCATCACGACCAGGTAGGCCGCGATCGCGCCGACCACGGCGAGATAGGTGCCGAACCGTCCGCGCAGCCGCACGGCGGCGTACGTCAC
The DNA here is from genome assembly GCF_054031495.1 of Nocardioides sp. YJ-D4. NCBI lineage: Bacteria > Bacillati > Actinomycetota > Actinomycetes > Propionibacteriales > Nocardioidaceae > Nocardioides > Nocardioides sp. YJ-D4. Next base: position 4,692,938 of record NZ_CM132932.1, on the reverse strand, counting down.
CACCACGGCAGCCACGACCGAGAGTGCCTGGAAGGCGAAGTAGACCGCGGTGCGGACGCCGATGGTGTCGCCGCTGCCGACCGCCGGCGGGGTCGCCGGATATTTGAGGAACGGCACCAGCGCGACCGCGACGAACCCGATCAGGGTGACGAGCGCCGTCGACTGTCCCGGCGTGAGCCGCCCGATCCGCCCGAGAGCGAATGCGGCGACCAGCCCGAGGATGCCCCCGAGCGCGACGCCGACGGCCAGGGTGCCGGTCAGCAATCCCCAGGTGCTCTGGTTGGTGCGAGAGACCTCGGCGGCCTCCTCCTCACCGGCCTCGGAGCCCTCGGCTGCATGCGAGTGCGAGTGCCCGTCGCCACCGGCTTCCTCCAGCGCGATGGCAGCACCGACCTGCGGCTCACCGACGGCGTACGCCACCAGGAAGGTGACGACGCCGGCGAGGAGTCCAGCTAGGAGGCCGCGTACGAGAAATGCACGCGGGCTCATCAGTGGCAGGGGTAGCCGAGCAGGTGACGACCGTCGTGGACCCACTCGTGGATGAGCGTGCCGGACGGGATCGAGACGGCGCCCTGGTCGGCGCTGATGAAGAAGAGCACCAGCAGACCGAGCAGACCGAAGAAGAGCGCCCAGGGGGCCAGCTCACGGAGCGGGATGGTGGGAAGGTCGGCGCCGGCGACGGGCGCCACAGCGTGCTGCGACATATGTCCTCCTCAGGGATACCTGCGTCCCTGTTCGTTGGGGTTGGACGGACACTCGGGTCTGACTCCACCGCCGCGAGGCGATGTCACAGTAGCGCGACTGTGCCGGAGTTCCACCGGCTTCCTCATGTCCGTTGCGTGCACTATAGCGGGATCTCAGCGGAGCCACTCGTTGCCGACGAGGTTGGTGAGATCGGCGATGTCGAGCCTCGGTTCGATCCCGGACTCGGGCGCGAGACCGAAGTGCTCCAGCGAGCGCCGGACCCACTCGGCGGCGTCGATGTTGAGCGGGCCGGAGACCCACATCGCGTAGGGCAGGTTCACGAACCTGTTCTCCTTGACGGCCGGGAGGTCGCGGGAGGCCGGGTTGGCCTTGAGCACCTTGACCTTCTCCTCGTAGGACTGCCCCGGGTAGTCCACGAAGTAGATGACGTCGGGCTCGGCGGCCGCGAAGCGCTCCCAGCCGACCTCGGTCCAGGTGTCCTCGACGTCGGCGGTCGCGTTGGTCACTCCGGCGGTGTCGAAGATCGCCTGCGGTCCCCCGAAGGATCCGGAGGTGAAGATCGCGTCGGTGCCGGAGTCGAAGAGGAACGCGGTCGGCTCCTCGTCGGGCTTCGGCGCGCTCTCCAGGGCCGCGCGACGCTCCTCGATGTCGGCGACGACCTTCGCCGCGGTCGCGTCGTGGCCGGTCAGCTCGCCGATGTTGAGCAGGTCGGTACGCAGCGCCGTCCAGGCGTCCATGGTGCCGCGGTCACCGTCTTCCTGCCGGCAGGTCTCGCTGAGCAGGTAGGTCTCGATGCCCCGCTCCTGCACCATCTCGGGCACCAGGTTCCGCGACTCGCTGAACCCGTAGCTCCAGCCCGCGAACATCAGCTGCGGGTCGAGGGCCAGGACGGTCTCCAGCGTCGGCTGGTCCTCGCCCACGATCTCGAGCTCGTCGACCCTGTCCTCGGGGTAGGCGAGCTCGAGCAGCTGCTGGTCCCGGGCCAGGCCGGTGACCGCGACCAGCTCCTCGCGGGCACCGACGGCCAGCGCGATGGAGATGATCCCGCCGTCGTAGGCGTACAGCTCGGTGACCGGCTGGTCGACCGTGAGCTTCTCCCCGCAGTTCTCGACGGTGATCGCGTCCTGACCGGCCTCCTCGGCGGCCTTCTCCGCCGTCCCGCAGGCGGTGAGGATCGTGGTGCCGAGCGCGAGCGCGGCGAGGCAGCCGAGGCCCGGGCGTACGTGGCGGGTGAGGCGCTGGTTCATGCGGATCGGTCCTTCCGAGGATGGATGAGCAGGTGGGGCTGGTCGAGGTGTGGGTGGGGCACCTGGACCGAGCCGACGCCGAAGTGGTGCTCGACGCGGATGCTGTCGAGCACCTCGACCGGCGGCCCGTGGGCCACGACGGTGGCCGGGCCGCTGTCGGGGTCGCTCTCCCGGGGCCGGCCGAGGACGGCGAGCCGGTCGAAGGAGCGGAGCGCCAGGTCGAGGTCGTGGATGGTCGCGACGAGGGTCTCGGCCCGCTCGGCGACGCTGTGCAGCAGCCGCAGCTGCCAGGCGACGTCGAGATGGTTGGTGGGCTCGTCCAGGAGCATCACCGGGCTCTCCTGGGCGAGGCCCCTGGCCATGACCGCCCGGCGCCGCTCGCCGCCGGAGAGCCGGTCGCACGGGTCGTCGATGCGGTCGGCGAGGCCGACGGCGTCGAGGGCCGCCCGGACGATCTCCCGCTCCTGCCGCCCGCCTCGCGACCAGGGCCGGGTGCGGGGCACCCGGCCCAGCGCGACCATCTCCCCGACGAGCAGCTCGGCGGAGGCGACCTCCTCCTGGGGGACGTACGCCAGTCGGCGGGCGCGTTCGCGCGAGCCGATCCGGGCGGTCTCCTGGAGCCGTCCGGACTCGTCGGCGAGACAGGCCTGCCCGGTGCTGGGCCGCAGCACCCCGGCGAGGATCCGCAGCAGCGTCGACTTCCCCACGCCGTTGACGCCGACGATGCCGAGGCGGGTGCCCACCGGCACGTCCAGGTCGACGTCGCGCAGCACCTCGCGCTGGCCCAGCCGCGCGGAGACCCCGCGCAGCCGGAGCACGGCCGCGGACCCGCTCATCGGTCGCCTCCGAAGCGGTACTGACCGCGACCGAGCAGCAGCAGGAACAGCGGCGCGCCGACGACGCCGGTGACCACCCCCAGCGGGATCTCCTGCGGGCGTGCCACCAGCCGGGCGAGCACGTCGACCCACAGCAGGAACACCCCGCCTGCCAGGGCCGCGACCGGGAGCACCACCCGGTGCCGCGCGCCCACGAGCAGCCGGGCCGCGTGCGGCACGATCAGACCGACGAATCCGATCCCACCACTGACCGCGACCAGGATCCCGACGAGCACCGCCAGGGCGACGAAGAGAGTCGTACGCAGCGCCGCGACGTTCACGCCGAGCGCGGCAGCGGTCTCGGGCCCGGCGGCGAGGGCGTCCAGCCAGCGGTGCAGCGCCAGCATCGCGAGACCGAGGACGAGGCTGAGTGCCGCGGGCAGCCACAGCTTCTCCCAGCTGGCACCGCCGACGCTGCCGAGCATCCAGAACATCACCGAGTCCGCCGCGCGCGGATCGTCGCTCATGAAGACCAGGAACGAAGCGATGGCGGAGAGCCCCGAGGAGAGCACGACCCCGGAGAGCACCAGCCGGATCGGAGTCAGCCCACCTTGGGCGGTGGCCACCAGCCAGACCAGCAGCGCCGAGCCGACGGCTCCGAGCAGGGCGCCGCCGGAGACGGCGTACGTGCCGAGACCAGCCAGCGCGCCCGTGGTGATCGCGGCCGTCGCGCCCACCGAGGCGCCGGAGCTGATCCCGAGCAGGAACGGGTCGGCGAGCGGGTTGCGGACCAGGGTCTGCATGCCGGCACCGGCCACGGCCAGCCCCGCGCCGACGGCGAGCGCCATCAACGCCCGGGGGACGCGCAGCTCCCACACGATCACGTCCCACTTCCCCGGTGCGTCGCCCTGGAGCCGGTCGACGACGGCCGCGACGACCTCGCCGAGAGGGATCCGCTCGGAGCCGAAGGCCAGGGACGCCACGGCGCTGAACGCGGCGGCGAGCAACAGCCCGACGACCAGCGGCACGAACGGCAGCCGCCGCCTCCCGGCACCGCCGGGGCTCGGGATCAGGGTGGGGGTCTCGCGGCACGGCGTCTGCACGCAGTTCGGCCTCTCAGGTCCTCTGGACCCTGGTCGCGAGGGCCGTGACGAACGTCTGAGCCGACAGGTTTTCGGACTCGGGTTCAACCGGCGACGCTGCCTTCCCAGGGACCCGTTCCCCAGTGGCTGCCTAGCGTCGCCGTCGCCCTCACCGCTGCGCGCCAGTCCCGGATTCACACCGGAGTTCCCTGGCATCCATCAGGATGCGTTCGACTCGGCGCAGAGGCTAGCACGGGTCGTCGAACCGGTGCCGGGGATGTTTCCGACGACACGGCGAAGCACAAGATCTAGGAAGTTGCATTGATGTAATTCCCGCATATAGTGGTCCTCGCAGCTGGTTCTCCCACCTCGGCGACGGGGCGGGAGAGGCAAGAGGGAACCCGGTGCGAGTCCGGGACTGCCCCGCAGCGGTGAGTGGGAACGACCGCCGTCACGAAGCACTGGGAGCAAGCCATGCCCCTGGGAAGCGACGGCCACTAGGACCAGCACGACCACGCCCACGAGTCCGAAGACCTGCCAGTGCCCACCTCATGGTGGGGTCCGCGACCTCGAGGGAAGGTCAGGGGATCGAGCGAGCACCACGTGACCGGGTCCGCCCGGCGCGCTGCCGCCGTCCTCCCTGCCCCGGCACGGATGCACGAGACATCCAGCGGGCCGCGGAGCCCGCGTGAGCAAGGGGGCATGGGGCTTGATCGACACCGAGGGTCTACCGATCCGCACCGAGAAGTCGGCGTACGTCTTCGACTATCCGATGGCCGAGGACCTGGCCAAGAAGCAGCGGAGCATCTTCTGGACGGCCGAGGAGATCCCGGTCGAGAACGACAAGCAGGACTTCCTGGTCAACATGACCGACGCCGAGCAGGCGGCGGTGAAGACCACGCTGAAGCTGTTCACCATCTACGAGCTGATCCTCGGCGGCGAGGTGTGGGGCGACCGGATCTTCCACGCGTTCCCGCGTCCGGAGGTCCAGATGATGGCCAACGCCTTCTCGTTCGCCGAGCTGAACATGCACGCGCCGTTCTACGCGAAGCTCAACAAGGTCCTCATGATCGACACCGAGGAGTTCTACGACTCCTACAAGAACGACCCGGTGCTGGCCGAGCGGATCCAGTTCGTGTGGGACGCGATCGCCGACGAGGACCTCCTCTACGCGCTGAGCGTCTTCACGCTGATGGAGAACTGCGTCCTCTACTCCAACTTCGCCTTCCTCAAGCACTTCCAGTCCGGCGGAAAGAACCTGCTGCAGAACGTGATCAGCGGCATCAACTTCTCCGCCCGCGACGAGAACCTGCACGCCACCGGCGGCGCCTGGCTGTTCAACACCACTCTGGACGAGTACGCCGCCACCGTCCCGGCCGACAAGTTCGAGGCCGAGCGCGACGACCTCTTCGCGCGGGTCCGCGGCGTGGCCGAGCACCTCTACGCCCACGAGGCCCGGATCGTGGAGATGCTCTTCGACCACGGGCCGATCACCGGCATCGACCAGGCCGACCTGGAGACCTTCGTGAGGTCCCGCATCGACATGACCCTGGAGAACATGCGGATGGAGCCGCTGTTCAACGTCGAGGCCAACCCGATCGCCGAGTGGTTCTACAGCGGCATCAACGGCACCCAGTTCCACGACTTCTTCCAGGTCACCGGCAACGAATACAACCGCAACATCGGCGAGACGGAGTTCAGCTTCTAATGAGCAACAGCAACTGGGAGGCGCTCTCCGCCGAGCGCAAGTCCCTGCAGGCCGACGGCGTCGTGCCCGCCTTCATGACCACGGCGGGCTATGCCATGTTCAAGGCCAAGTACACCGTCGCCGACCAGAGCGTCCGGGAGCGCTACGAGACCATCGCCAGCACCGCCGGCGACCTCGCCGACGAGATGTACCCCCGCGAGGACGGCGTCTCCTGGACGGAGCGGTTCTTCGAGGCGATCTGGAACGGCTGGCTCTCGCCGTCGACGCCGGTGCTGTCCAACCTCGGCACCGACCGGGGTCTGCCCGTCTCGTGCGAGGGCTCGTACGTCGAGGACTCGGTGTGGGGCTTCTACGAGACCCTCAAGGAGGCGGCGATCCTCTCCCAGAACGGGTTCGGGACCTCGGCGTACCTCGGTGACGTCCGGCCCCGCGGCGCGAAGTTCAGCGACAACGGCAAGGCCAACGGTGTGGTCCCGGTCTTCTGCAACTTCGTGGAGATGACCAACCAGATCAGCCAGGGCGCCACCCGCCGCGGTTCCTGGGCGGGCTACCTGCCCGTGGACCACCCGGACTTCTACGAGCTCGCCGACCTGATCTTCCGCGAGCCCGCCAACAAGAACATCGGCTGGATCTTCAGCCAGGCGTTCATCGACCGGATGCTGGCCGGCGATCGCGATGCTCTGGAGCGCTACCAGCGGGTGCTGAAGATCCGGGTGGTGCTGGGCAAGGGCTACATCTGGAAGGTCGACACCGTCAACGCGGCCCAGACCGAGTCCTACAAGGCCAACGGGCTGGAGAACAAGGCCTCCAACCTGTGCTCGGAGATCACCCTCTTCTCCGACGAGGACCACTCCTACACCTGCGTGCTCTCCTCGCTGAACCTCTCGACCTACGACGAGTGGAAGGACCAGGACACGGCGTACGTCGCGACCGTCTTCCTCGACGCGGTCGCCGAGGCGTTCCTGCGCAAGGCCCGCACCATCCGTGGTCTGGAGCGGGCGGTGCGCTACACCGAGAAGGCCCGCAGCCTCGGGCTGGGCGTGATGGGCTACCACGACTACCTGCAGAAGCAGCGGGTGCCGTTCGAGTCGGACAAGGCGGCGGCGCTCAACAAGGACATCTTCGAGCGGATCTCGGCGGATGCCGACGCCGCGTCGCGGTGGATGGGCTCGGTCGCGGGCATCCCGGAGTGGTGCGTCGGACGGCGCAACTCCCACCTGATGGCGATCGCGCCGACGATGAGCACCGCGGTGATCGTCGGCGGCACCAGCCAGGGCATCGAGCCGTACGTCGCCAACGTCTGGAACCAGACCACCTCGGCCGGAGAGATGCCACGGGCCAACCAGAACCTCGTCGAGGTCATGGAGGAGCGCGGGGTCTACGACCAGGCGCACATCGACGACATCGTCGACCACGGCGGTTCCGTCCAGCACGTCGACTGGCTCGACGAGCACGAGAAGGACGTCTTCAAGACGGGCTACGAGATCGACCAGGAGGTCCTGCTCGCTCGCGCATCGGACCGGCAGGTCCACATCGACCAGGCCCAGTCGCTCAACCTGTTCTTCCAGGCCGACGCGACCCCGCAGTACATCAGCAAGATCCACAAGCTGGCGCTGCTCGACCCGAACATCAAGAGCCTGTACTACCTGCGCTCGCGGGCCGGCATCCAGGCCAGCAAGCAGACCCGCACTTCGAACTGACCACCTGCGACCGAGAGGCATGACCATGAACGAGAACCCGACCACCACCGACGCCATCGACGATCTCAGCTGGGACGACTGGAGCGACGCCGCGGTCTGTGCCATCGAGAACGGCCCGGACTGCGAGGCCTGCGAAGGATGAGCGACCCCACCACCGGGCGGCCGACGCTGACGGTCTGTCGCGGCTGCTGCTGCGGGACGGAGCGGAAGTCGCCCGGGGTGGACCATGCGGCCGTGCTCACGACGCTGAACGCGGCGGCCGGGGAGTCGGCGACCGTACGTGTCGCCGACTGCCTCGGCCCGTGCGAGCGTGCCGACGTCGTGGTGGTCGGTCCCTCACCCGAGGGGCGACAGCGTGGGGCACGGCCGGTCTGGGTCGCCCGGGCCGGCTCGGTGCGGGTCGCCGACGCCCTGGCCGAGTGGACCCGCGCCGGCGGACCGGGCATCGCCGAGGCACCGCCCGCCGTCCTGGCTCGGGCGTTCCGTCACGGGCGCTGAGTGATGACGGCGTACGCCGCCGCGACCAGGGCCGCCCCGATGCCGACCCTGCGTGCCAGCGCGGTGGCGCTGACCACGTCGGCGGGGGCGGCGTCGCGGCCGTCGCCCATCACCGCGCGGTGCTCGACACGGTTGCCGTAGTAGCGGTTCGTGCCGCCGAGGCGGATGTCGAGGGCACCCGCGAAGGACGCCTCGACGACGCCGGCGTTCGGGCTCGGGTGCCGCGCGGCGTCACGCCGCCAGGCCGCCCAGGCCTGCCTGGCCCGCGACGGCGCAGCGGCCAGGGTGAGCAGGCCGGAGAGGCGGGAGCCGGGCAGGTTGAGCAGGTCGTCGAGGCGGGCACTCGCCCAGCCGAAGCGCTCGTAGCGGTCGTTGTGGTGCCCGACCATCGCGTCCAGGGTGTTGGCGGCGCGGTAGCCGAGCAGACCGGGTACGCCCGCGATCGCGCCCCACACCAGCGGTGCGACCACTGCGTCCGAGGTGTTCTCGGCGACGCTCTCGACCACGGCCCGGGAGACCTCGGAGGCGTCGAGCTCCTCGGTGTCGCGGCCGACGAGGTGGGTCAGCCGCTGTCGCGCGGCAGGTAGGTCGCCGCGGTCGAGATGTTCGTGGACGGCGAGTGCCTCCCGCTCCAGCGAGCGGCCGCCCAGGACCGCCCAGGTCGCGGCGGCGGTGACCAGGGTTCTCCCCGCTCTTCCTGGAGCGGCACATTCGGCAACCGCTCCGAGGACCACCGCTCCCCCGACCAGGGCGGCCGCGTGCAGGACCCCGCGGGCACGGTCGTCCGCGTACCAGGCCCGTTCGGCCCGCATCGCCACCGTGCCGAACCCGGCGACCGGGTGATAGCGGCGCGGGTCCCCGAGCAGCCGGTCGAGCGCGAAGCCTGCGAGGAGCCCGATCGCCCGTGCCCTCATCTCGAAGCTCCTGACCGGGGGCCGCGGGCACTTTCCCGCCATGGCGGGGATGTTCGGCACACCGGGTGGCGAGACGGCGGCATTTTCCCGCCATGGCGGGAAAGTGTCGCTGCCGCGAGGGCGATCCACTTGGGTGTCACGCCTTCACCTGCTGCTCGAGCTGGTGCAGGAGGCGGTCGGTGAGCTCGGGCGGACGTACGGCGATCCGCACCCACTCCGGACCGAGCCCGGGGAACGTGTCCGCCCGGCGTACGGCGATGCCCTGCTCGCGCAAGGCCTCACGGACTCCGGCGCCCGGGCGGGCCAGGACGAAGGAGGCGGCCGATGGGACGTACTCGATCTGCTGGTCCCGCAGGCCCGCCTCGAGGTGGTCGCGCCAAGTGGTGATCCGCTCGGCGCGCTCACGGGCCTCGGCGCTCGCCCGCTCGGTCGCGCAGGCGAGCATCGCGGCAGCCGCGGTGGCCGAGACCGACCACGGGGTACGCACCGCCTCCAGGTCGCTGATCGTGGCGGTGTCGCCGACGACGTAGCCGGCGCGTACGCCGGGGATCGACCAGTGCTTCGTCAGGCTCCGGATAACCAGCAGGCCCTCGGTGCACTCGCCGGTCAAGGTCTCCGGCTCGCCGGGGACGGCATCCATGAACGCCTCGTCGACCACGACCAGCCGGCCGGGCCTGAGAAGGGCGCGGAGGGTGGCCCTCGGGTGGAGTACGCCGGTGGGGTTGGTCGGGTTGCCGACGACGACCAGGTCCGCGTCCTCGGGGACCGTAGCCGGGTCGAGGGTGAACCCATCCTCGTGACGGAGGCAGACCTCGGTCACTCGGTGGCCTGCTTGCTCGAGCGCCGCGTGGGGCTCGGTGAACTGCGGGTGCACGACGACGGGCCGTCGCCATGGCCTGGCCCTGGCGACCAGCGTGAACGCCTCTGCCGCTCCCGCCGTCGGGAGCACCTCGGCGCGCTCGCGGCCGTGGTGCTTGGCCAGCGCCGCCCGCGCCGGCTCCTCGTCGGGGTAGGCCGCCGACGCCAGCGACTCGTGCAGCGCCTGGTCCAGCCACTCCGGTCGGGGATCCGGGTAGACGTTCACCGCGAAGTCGAGCAGCCCCTCCCCCACCTCGACATCCCCATGGTGCCGCAGCGGATCAGCGACCGCGCCCCCGCTGGTCGAGCCGTCACTCCCGCTGGTCGAGCCGTCACTCCCGCTGGTCGAGCCGCCGGAGCCGCTAGGCGGAGGCGTGTCGAGACCAACACGGTCAGCCGTCGCGCTCGAGAGGACCGTGTTGGTCTCGACACGACGTCGTTCGTCCCTCACGACGTCGGCTCGACCGACGGAGGCGACGTCGGCTCGACCGACGGGGGCGAAGGCGTGGGCGGCGTCGGCGAAGCGGCGCGCCAGGTGCGGATGGCCGGCCCAGTGAACGTGGAGGTACGAGGCGTGCAGGGTGTCGCTGCTGACGCCCATCTCGGCAGCGTCGACGGTCCACGCCGCCCGGGCTCCGGCGGCCGGGGTCGTCGTGGTGCGGTGGAACTCGTGGCCGGTGACCTGCTCGCCGGCGCGGGTGAGGAGGGAGTCGGAGGCGGCAGTGGCGACGGGGTAGCGCAGGGTGAGGCGCTCGCTCATGGCGGCCTGGGCTGGGATGGCACCGGCCATCGGTACGCCGTCGAGGGACTCGGCCAGGTAGAGGAGACCGGCGCACTCGGCGACGGTCGGCACCCCGGCCTCGACAGCCGCCCGGAGGTCGCGGAGCAGGCTCGTGTTGGCGGCGAGGTCGGCGGCGTACATCTCCGGGAAGCCGCCGCCGAGGTAGATCCCCCTGGTGCCCTCGGGGAGCGCGGGATCGGTGAGCGGGTCGAAGGGGCGTACGTCGCAGCCCGCCGCTTCCAGGAGCTCCTCGGTCTCGGGGTAGCGGAACGTGAACGCGCGACCACCTGCGACCGCGACGACCGGGCGCTCCCAGTCAGGGACGGTCTCGGTTTCCAGAGCCCGGGCCGGATCCCAGGCGACATCGTCGATGTCGGGGGCCGAGCGGGCGACGTCGAGCAGGGCCGCGAGGTCGAGGTGGGCGGCGACCTGCTCCCCCAGCCGCTCGATCAGCGCGACCGACTCGTCGCGCTCGGCGACCGGGACGAGGCCGAGGTGGCGCGACGGGGACGCGAGCGTCTCGTCGCGCGGGAGCATGCCGAGCACCGGCAGCCCGACCTGCTCCAGCGCTCGCCGGATCTCCTCGGCGTTGCGTCCCGGGGAGCAGCGGTTGAGCACGACTCCCCCGATGCGTACCGACGGGTCGAAGGCCGCCATCCCGGCGGCGATCGCGGCAGCGGAGCGGGACATCCGGGCGACGTCGAGGACCAGGACCACCGGCGAGGAGGTCAGCGCCGCGACGTGGGCGGTGGAGGCGAAGCCGTCGGTGCCGAGGCGGCCGTCGTAGAGGCCCATGACACCCTCGATGACCGCCACATCCGCGCCGGCGGCGCCGTGGAGCAGCAGCGGCACGACCCGCGACTCCCCCACCAGGTGAGGGTCCAGGTTGCGGCCCGGGCGTCCGGTGGCGAGCGCGTGGTAGCCCGGATCGATGTAGTCCGGGCCCACCTTGTGACCGCTCACGACGCTCCCGGAGGCACGCAGCGCCGCCATCAGCCCGGTGGCGATCGTCGTCTTCCCCGAGCCGGTCGAGGGAGCAGCGACCACCAGCCGGGGCAGGGTCACCATTCGATGCCCCGCTGGCCCTTCTGGCCGGCGTCCATCGGGTGCTTGATCTTGGTCATCTCGGTGACCAGGTCGGCGACCTCGAGCACGGCGGGGTCGGCGTCGCGGCCGGTGATCACCACGTGCTGGCGCCCCGGTCGCTCGGCGAGGACGGAGGCGACCTCGGCGGCGTCGACCCAGCCCCACTTGATCGGGTAGGTGAACTCGTCGAGGACAAGCAGGTCGTACGTCTCCGCGGCCAGGCACCGCTTGATCTCGGCCCAGCCCTCGGCGGCAGCTGCGGCGTGGTCCTCGGCGTCACCCTGCTTGCGGCTCCAGGACCAGCCGGAGCCCATCTTGTGCCAGTCGACCGGCCCGCCCTCGCCGGTCTCCTCGTGCAGCTTCCCGAGGCGCTCGAGCACGGTCTGCTCGCCGATACGCCACTTGGCCGACTTCACGAACTGGAAGACGCCGATCCGCCAGCCCTGGTTCCAGCCGCGCAGCGCGAGCCCGAAGGCGGCGGTCGACTTCCCCTTGCCGGGGCCGGTGTGGACCATCACCAGGGGCCGGTTGCGACGCTGGCGGGTGGTGAGCCCGTCGTCGGGTACGTTCAGCGGCTGTCCCTTCGGCATCAGGCAGCGCCCCTTCCCATGGTGGATCCGGTGAACCCGTGGACGGCGGAGGTCAGCGCCTCGGCGCTCACCTCGGCGACCGGCACGTGCTCGGCGCCCAGGTGCTCGGCCAGCTGGCGGGCCAGCCCGAGCCGCATCGGCCCGCTCTCGGAGTCGATGACGACCGTGGTGACACCGAGTCCGGCGACGTACGCAGCCGCCTGCTGCGAGCGCCGGACGGCGTCCTTGCCGTGGGTCTTGGAGTTGGCGCGACCGTCGGTGACGACCACCAGCAGCGGCCGCAGATCGGGGTCACGCAGGTGCTCGCGCTGGAGCACACGGGCGGCCTCGAGGAGGCCTTCGGCCAGCGGCGTACGTCCTCCGGCGGGCACCTCGTCGAGGCGGGCCGCGGCGAGGTCGACCGACCCGGTCGGCGGCAGCACCAGCTCGGCGCCCTCGCCCCGGAAGGTGATCATCCCGACCTTGTCGCGGCGCCGGTAGGCGTCGAGCAGCAGCGAGAGGACGGCGGCCTTGACCTGCGCCATCCGCTTGCGTGCGGCCATCGACCCGGAGGCGTCCACGCAGAAGAGCACCAGGTTGGCCTCGCGGCCCTCGCGAACCGCGGTGCGGAGGTCCTCGATCCGGAGCTCGACCTTCGCCGAGGTACGGTCCCGGGCGCTCTGCTTGCCTGCGGCCGCCTTGAGCGTCTCGACGAGGTGGAGCGAGCCGCGGGTGCTGGTGTCCGCGCCGATCCGGCGGCCGCTGCTGCCGATCGCCTTGCTCCGGCCGCCGGAGCGGCCGGTGCCCAGGCCGGAGACGGTCAGCAGGCGGGGGCGGTAGGCGGCGCCTGCGGCGGTGACCGTGTTGGTTTCGACACCGCTCGCTGCGCTCGCGGGCTCAACCATCGAAGAGTCGTCGCTCGCGGGCTCGACCGGCGGGGACTGCTGATCGGTGGTCGGGGGCTCCGCGTCGGTCGAGTCGTCGGAGCTGCCAGGCGGAGGCCCAGCGGAATCTGGCTCAGTGGGACCAACAGAGTCGTCGTGCGCGCCACCCTCGTCCGGCCCGCCGTCCGGCCCGCCCTCCGGCGGCTCGGGCGGCAGCTCCTCGTCGCCGAGGATGCGGTCGAGCAGGTCCTCGTCGAGCCCGGGAGCGTCGAAGGGGTTGCGACGGCGGCGGTGCGGGAGGGCCAGCAGCGCGGCCCGGCGGATGTCTTCGCGGGTGACCTCGGAGCGCCCGGCCCAGGCGGCGTGCGCGACCGCGGTGCGGGCGGTGACGATGTCGGCGCGCAGCCCGTCGACCTCGAACGCCGCGCAGACCTCGGCGATCTTGAGCAGCCCGGGCGCGGTGAGCCGGACCTTCCCGACGAGGGCACGCGCGGTGGAGACGCGGGCGGTCAGGTCACGCTCGGCGGCCACATAGCGCTCGACGAACGCGGGAGCATCCAGGTCGAAGGCCATCCGGCGGCGTACGACCTCGGCGCGCAGCGCCGGATCCCGGGGCGCGGCGACCTCGACGGTGAGCCCGAAGCGGTCCAGGAGCTGCGGACGCAGCTCGCCCTCCTCGGGGTTCATGGTGCCGATCAGCACGAACCGGGCGGCGTGCTCGACCGAGACGCCGTCGCGCTCGACCGAGACCCGGCCCATCGCCGCTGCGTCCAGCAGCAGGTCGACCAGGTGGTCGTGGAGCAGGTTGACCTCGTCGACGTAGAGCAGGCCGCGGTGGGCTCGCGCCAGCAGTCCCGGCTCGAACTCGACCGCGCCGCGCGAGAGCGCACTCTCCAGGTGGAGCGAGCCGACGACCCGGTCCTCGGTGGCGCCGACCGGGAGCTCGACCAGCCGAACCGGCCGGCTCTCCACGACGGCAGCGGACCCGAAGGGCCCGTCCGGCGACTCCGCGGAGGGGTCGGCCGGGTCGATCGAGAACCGATCCCCGGCGTAGACCGAGATCGAGGGCAGCACGGCCGCCAGACCGCGTACGGCCGTCGACTTCGCGGTCCCCTTCTCGCCACGGACCAAGACCCCGCCGATCTCCGGGGAGATGGTGGTGAGCACGAGCGCGAGGCCCATGTCGTCGAGGTCGTCCGCCTGGCAGCCGAGGACGGCAGAAAATGGGTAGTGCACCGGCATGAGAGGCTCCCGCTCCCTATCGCGTTGATTGGATGGACGCGGGGCCGGTCTTCGGACTTGTCGAGTCCCCGTGATGGGGCTCGATTCACCGCAGCGGGCCTGTGCCGGAATCTCACCGGCTTCCCAGATTCTCCCCAGTCGGGGCACCTCGCGCCTGTGCGGTCACTGTAGCGTCTGGCCTCATGATCGTCGTGGTGGGCATCGGTGCCGGAGGTTGGGACGAGATTCCCGTACGTCACCAGCAGCTGATCCTGCAGTCCGCCGTCCTCCTCGGCGGCAAGCGTCATCTCGACCTCGTCCCCGACGTCCCCGGCCAGCGCCGCGAGCCCTGGCCGTCGCCGCTGCGCGAGGGCCTCCCGGCTCTCCTCGAGTCGCTGCCGGACGACGCCCCCGTCGTGGCGCTGGCCTCGGGCGACCCGCTGGTCTCCGGCATCGGAACGACCCTGATCTCACTTCTCGGCCGGAAGAACGTACGCATCGAGCCGGCCGTCTCCGCCGTCGCCCTCGCCCGCGCCCGGATGGGCTGGCCGGCGGAGTCGTGCGCGGTCGTCAGCCTCGTCGGCCGCGACGTGTCGCTGGTCGCCCGCGAGCTCACCCCCGGTCGCCGGATCCTGGCGCTCTCCTCGGACGGATCGACCCCCGCCTCGATCGCGAACCTCCTGGTCACGGCTGGTTTCGGAGGGTCGATGATGACCGTGCTCGGCGACCTGGGAGCGGAGACCGAGAGCGCACGGACCGGGACCGCCTCGACCTGGACGGGCGAGTCGCCCCGGCTCAACATCGTGGCGATCGAGTGCGTCGGCACCACCCTCCTCGGCTGGGCTGCAGGCCTGCCCGACGACGTGTTCGAGAACGACGGTCAGCTCACCAAGCGTGACCTGCGCGCCTCTGCTCTGGCACGCCTGGCCCCCACCCCCAGGGCGCACCTGTGGGACGTCGGCGCCGGTGCCGGCTCGGTCGGGATCGAGTGGATGCGGGCCCACCCCTCCTGCACCACGACCGCGGTCGAGGCCTCTCCCGAGCGGGCGGCCCGGATCGCCCGCAACGCCACCCGCCTCGGCGTACCCGGCCTCGCCGTCATCCAGGGCCGTGCCCCTGACGCGCTGCGCGATCTCCCGGCGCCCGACGCGATCTTCATCGGCGGCGGCGCCACCCGCCCCGGAGTGCTCGACGCCTGCCTGGCCGCACTCCGCCCCGGCGGCCGGCTCGTCGTCCACGGTGTGACGCTGGAGACCGAGCAGCTGCTGGCCACCGCCTACCAGCAGCACGGCGGCGAGCTCACCCGCATCGCCGTCGAGACCTCCGCCCCCATCGGCACCTTCACCGGCTGGACTCCCGCACGGACGGTGACGCAGTGGTCCTTCGTCGTCCCTGCCGACGGCTCCTTCTTGGTCGGAGCGTCGATCCGATAGTGACGATCCGGTGAACGAAAATTCGTTCGCCCGCCGCGTCCCCGCCCACACCCAGGGAAGGAAAATTCCTTCCGCAACCAACGGGTCCGAACTGGAGGCCTCGCCGCCGAACGAATTTTCGTTCGCCTCCGGGCCCGCCACCGAGTGGCGGTCGCCGCGTGGAAGAAAAATTCCTTCCACCCACCAACCCACCCCGACTACGGGGGCAGGTCAAACCAGGATTCCCAAGCCCGTGCCCAACTCAAAACTCCGCGCCACACCCCTGCCGCCGACCCGATAGCCAGCCAAAATTCTCGGCGACGGCCGGTGTCAAGGATCGCCGAAGGCGACCGGCGAAGCCGGCGGCCGAAGGCCGTCCTTTACTCCGGACGGCACCGAGAACACCCTCCAAACAAGGGTCGGCGGCAAACACCAACCACGAAAAACCTCAGCGCCCCGAGAGATACCTCTCCTCATGAACCACGGACGACAGCTCCGACCGATGCCTCCACCCAAACCGCTCGAGGTCGGGAACTCCCGGGAGACCTTCGACGTGTCCGACGCAGAGCCAAGCCACCGGACGCACGTGCGACGGAAGCCCGACCAGCGACCGCAGGAACTCCTCGCGATAGAAGCTGACCCACCCGACACCGAGGCCCTCGGCAGTGGCAGCGAGCCAGAGGTTCTGGATCGCGAGGACGGTCGAGTAGAGCCCCGCGTCGGCGATGGCATGCCGCCCGAGGACCTGCGACCCACCGCGAGTCGGGTCGTAGCCGACGACGACCCCGAGCCCGGACTCGCAGATGCCCTCGATCTTGATCCGGGAGAAGGTCTCGGCCCGCTCCCCGGAGAGCGAGGACGCGAACACGTCCCGCTCGGTGGCGACGTGCTCGCGGAAGGCCGCCAGCGTCTCCGGCGAGCGCACCAGCACGAAGTCCCACGGCTGCGTCATCCCGACGCTCGGCGCGGCGTGGGCTGCCGACAGGACCCGCTCGAGCACGGCAGGGTCGACCGGCTCACCGGTGAACTCCGCACGCGTGTCCCGACGGCGGTTGATCGCGTCGTAGAGCTCCATCAGGCACCTATCGGCCTGGTGGTCGAGCTTGTCGAGACCCGCGGGCGAGCCGCGTCGTAGAGGAACGACTCGCCTCCGTCGCGGGCCAGCGCGGGCCCGGCGAGGATGACGGCAGCCTGCGTCAGACCGGCGTCCTCGACCGCGTCGGAGATGGTCGACACCGTCCCACGCAGCACCAGCTCCTCGGGCTGGCTGGCGCGGTAGACGACCACCACCGGGCACTCCGGGCCGTAGTAGGGCAGCAGCTCGGCCATCAGCTCACGGGTGCGACGGATCGCCAGGTGGAGCACGAGCGTGGCGCCGGTCGCGGCGTACGCGACGAGAGACTCCCCCTCAGGCATGGCCGTCGACCGGGCCTGCATCCGGGTGAGGACGACCGACTGCGCCACCAGCGGCACGGTCAGCTCCCGGCCCACCAGCGCGGCCGCCGCGGCGTAGGCGGGCACGCCCGGTGTGACGTCCCAGGGCACCTGGGCGGCATCGAGCCGCCGGGTCTGCTCGGCGACCGCCGAGTAGACGGACGGGTCGCCGGAGACGAGGCGTACGACCTGCTTGCCGTCCCGGTGCGCGGCGACGATCTCGCCGACGATCTGGTCCAGGTCGAGCTTCTGGGTGTCGACCAGCTCGGCCGCGGGGCTGCAGTGCGCCAGCACGTCGGGGTCCAGGTAGGTGCCGGGGTAGAGCACCACGTCGGCGGCCTCGAGCAGCCTCGTCGCGCGTACGGTCAGCAGGTCTGCCGCGCCGGGGCCGGCGCCGACGAAGTGGACGGCCCGAGGGGCGTTCACTGCACGTACCTCGGCGTCCAGACCTGCCCAGCGGCAGTCGCCCGGGTCGAGCTCGCCCCCACGATGACCAGGCACTTCATGTCGATGGTCGATGGGTCGAGGTCACCGAGGGTGGTCACCGTGAGCGACTCCTCGGCCCGCCCGACGTCGCGTCCGACGACGACCACGGTGTCCGGCTTGCGCTGCTCCAGGAGTACGTCGCGAGCCCGGCCGATCTGCTCGGTGCGCGAGCGCGAGGCCGGGTTGTAGATGGCCAGCACGAGGTCGGCGGCCGCGACCGCGCGCAGACGGTCCTCCACGACGGACCACGGCTTGAGCCGGTCGGAGAGGGACATCACCGCGAAGTCGGCCCCGACCGGGGCGCCCGCCCGCGCGGCCACCGCCTGGACGGCGCTGACCCCGGGCAGCACCCGGACGCGTACGCCGGCGTAGGCCGGATCCTCGGCCGCCTCGAAGACGGCTGACGCCATCCCGAAGACACCCGCGTCGCCGCCGGACACGACGGCGACCCGCTCCCCGGCGAGTGCCAGGTCCAGCGCGTGACGGGCCCGGTCGACCTCGACGGTGTTGCCCGACGCGTGCCGCCGCAGCCCTTCGCGTTGCGGCACCCGGTTGACGTACGGCGCATAGCCGACGACATGGCCGACCTCGGCCAGCGCCGAGCTCACCTCCGGCGTCAGCCACCCGTCCGGCCCCGGCCCGAGTCCGACGACCAGGACCTCCCCTGTGTCCCCGGAGGCCGAGCCCGTCGAGACGCCCCCGCGCGTCACCTCGACGGACTCGACCGCGGGGAGCTCTTGCCGCAGCCGCGCCGCGGCGGGTCGGGGAGCCGTGTCCCCGGGCACCACGATGAGCGAGAAGTACGGCACGGAGGACGGGTCGACATCGGCCACCGGCAGCCAGCGCTCCTCGGGCTGCGAGGCACGCTCGACGTACCAGGCACCGTCGAGCCGCCCAGCGGCAGCGAGCGCGGAACGGACCGCAGGGAAGGTCCGGCCGAGCTTCATGATGATCGCCGCCTCGGTGTCGGCGAGCCGACGGGCGAGCTCGGGCTCGGGCAAGGTCCCCGGGAGGACCGTGAGCACGTCGGTCTGGCGCACCAGCGGGGTCGAGACCGCGGCGGTGGCGGCCGCGAAGGCGGGGACGCCCGGCACGACGGAGGTCTCGTAGACCTCCTTGAACCGGTCGTGGAGGTACATCGAGGAGCCGTAGAAGAGCGGGTCGCCCTCGGCGAGCAGGACCACGTCGCGGCCGGCGTCGAGATGGGCGGAGAGCCGGACCGCGCAGGACTCGTAGAACTCGGCCATGGCACCGACATAGCCGCCCGGGTGCGAGGTGGTCCCGGTGGTGACCGGGTAGCGCAGCTCCTCCTCCACCGCGTCGGCGGGGATCAGGGACGACGCGATCCGGCGAGCGTGCGACTGCTTGCGCACCCCGGCGTGGTAGGCGATCACGGGGGCCGTGCCGATCAGCCGGGCGGCCTTGAGGGTGATCAGCTCGGGATCGCCCGGTCCGATCCCGACGACGGTGAACCGCCCGCGTACATCGGTGCTCATTCCTGCTCCTGGGCGAGTGCGTTGAGGGCGGAGGAGGTCATCGCGGAGCCGCCGCGGCGGCCTCGGACGGTGACGTAGGGGATGTCGATCCCGTGGTCGGCGGCGAACGAGGCGAGCGCCTCCTTGGACTCGGCCGCGCCGATGAAGCCGACCGGGCAGCCGACGATCGCGGCCGGCCGCGGACCGCCGTCGAGGATCATCTCGAGCAGGTGGAAGAGCGCCGTCGGGGCGTTGCCGATGGCGACCACCGCGCCCTCGAGGTAGGGCTCCCACAGGGACAGCGCCGCGGCGGTGCGGGTCGTTCCCCACTCGCGCGCAAGCGCCGGGACCCGGTCGTCACCGAGCATGCAGAGCACCTCGTTGTCGCGCGGAAGCCGGCTGCGGGTGACCCCGGTGGCGACCATCGTCGCGTCGCACAGGATCGGCGCTCCTGCCTCCAGCGCACCCCGCGCGGCCTTCACCAGTCCGGGGTGGATGACCAGGTCGGAGGCGAGGTCGACCTGCCCGCTGCCGTGGATCATCCGCACCGCGAGCCGCTCGGCGTCGGCCGGCACGGCAGAGAGGTCGGCCTCGCGCCGGATGGTCGCGAAGGAGTCGACGTAGATTGCCGGCCCCTGGTCGATGTAGTCGTAGCGCCGGGGCGGCCGCACCTGCGGCGAAGGCACGAGTACGCCACGCCACGGTGTCACCACGACCGCCGGCACCCGCTCCGCCAGCGCCGAGACCGCGGCCCGGTCCAGGGCGCCGTCCGGGGCGGCGACGTGCTCGCCACCGGGCACCGGCCCGTAGCCGAGCTCCTCGGCCGCGACCGGGACCCGATCGTCGGCCACGACCGGCTCGACCATCGGTGCGTCCAGCTCGGAGACGTGCCAGGGCGCCGACGGCCCCTCGCCGCGTACGTCCAGGAAACGTGAGGCGAGCGCGACCAGCCGGGAAGCGGCCTCGGCGAGCGGCACGACCGGCCCCCAGGAGCCGCCGACGCGCAACTGTCCCTCCGTGGCAGACAGCGCCACCACGCCCAGGTCGCACTCCCGCGAGACCAGGTCGCCGCGGCCGTCGTCGAGCACGAAGAGGAACCGGCCCGGCAGCGCGGCCAGCCGCGGCGAGGCGCACAGCAGCCGGTCCAGGGACGCCGCGACACCGCGCAGGTCGGCCCGGCCCCCGGCGAGCCCGGTCTGCGGGGAGACCATCACGTTGCGTACGAGCTCGTGGGTCTGCGCAGGCACCAGTCCGGTCGCCTTCAGCGCGGTGAGCACCTCGCCCGGCAGCCCGCCGTCGACGCTCGGCAGGCCGCGCACCTGGAGGTTGGCGCGACCGGTGAGGTAGATCCGCCCGTCGCCGTAGGTCTCCGCGACGGAGATCAGCGAGAGCAGCGCGGCGGACGAGACGGACCCGCCGATCAGGCGCAGCCGCACCAGCAGGCCGTCCTCGGCCGCCCACGGACGACCGACTCCGGGGCACCGGTCGGTTCGGACTCGCGACATCAGGACACCTGCTCTGCGTCATGTGCCCTTGCGCGGGGCACGTGGTGACCTGGCGGCGGGCGCCGCCAGAGCCAGCAGGTCTTCGGACTCGGAATCGATCGGAACGGAGCGCCTTCCCGGAGCCAGGCTCCAGTGGCTGCTCTCCCCGGAAGGAGGGCGCGCCCCGCCCGTCATCCTCACCGCTGCGCGTCAGTCCCGGACTTTCACCGGGTTCCCTGACCCCATCAGGCATGGAGTACGACTGGCAGGGCGAGACTACCGACTTGGGGACACGGCGCCGAATTGCTCGCCGCCCGGCAGGGGTTTGTGCCAATGTTCGGCTACTCGAAATCTTCCGAGGCCACCCCCATAGATGGAGTCTCCCGTGACAGGCTCGGCTCACCGGCAGTTGTTCGTTCTGGCGCCCATCCCGGCGCTCGCGCTCGGCCTGACGGCCTGCGCCACGACCTCGGAGTCGAAGGTCTCGATCGGTCTGGTCGTACCGACCTCGGGCGTCCACAAGTCGATCGGCACCGACATGAGCCGGGGCTTCGACCTCTACCTCGACCAGCACGGCGGGGAGCTCGGCGGCCGGCTGGTCGACGTGATCGAGGCCGACGAGGGCGACCGCGCCGAGACCGGCGTCGCCGCGGTGACCAGGCTGATCCAGGACGACGAGGTCCAGGCGGTCGTCGGCCTGGCGAGCTCGGAGGCGGCGCTCGCGGCCAAGGATGTCGCGAACAACAGCGAGACGCCGCTGATCGTGACCGGCGCCGGCGCCGACGAGTTCGCCGATGGCTCCGACTACCTGTGGCGTACGTCCTCGACCAACTCGGACCTGGGCGGTGCGCTCGGGACGGCGGTCGCGAAGGAGACCGACGGGGGCACGGCGTACGTCATCGGGTCCGACGACGCGGCCGGCCACGAGTTCTCCGACAGCTTCATGATCGCCCTGGAGGCGTCCGGCAGCAGCGTGGCCGGTCAGAGCTACACGCCGGCGGGCGTGACCGAGGAGTGGTCGGGGCTCTTCGACAAGGCGAAGGACTCGGGCGCGGACGCGATCTTCGCCGCCTATGCCGGCAAGGAGGCGGAGGCGTTCGTGCAGCAGTACCGCGAGTCCGGGCTGGCCAAGAGCACCCGGCTCTACGGCCCGGGCTACCTCACCGAGGGCGACGTGCTGTCCGCTCTGGGCAGCGCCGCATCAGGCGTACGGACCGCACTGCACTACAGCGACACGATGGACTCGCTGATGAACGACGCCTTCGTGAAGGACTACCGCGAGGCGTACGACGCCACCCCGACGGTCTACTCGGTGCAGGCCTACGACGCCGCGGCCGCGCTCGACAAGGCGCTCGACCTCTCCGACGACGTCAACCGCAACGAGATCGCCGACTCCCTCGGCTCGGTCGGCACCATCGTCAGCCCGCGCGGGAACTGGACCTTCGACCCCAACCACAACCCCGACCAGCCGTACTTCCTGCGGGTGGTCAAGGGCACCGCCGACGGTCCCCGCAACATGGTGGTGCAGGAGATCGCCTCAGCGGGCAGCTGAGTCCGACTTCAGCTCGGCCCGGGTGGCGGCCAGCTCCTCGCGTACGGCGGTGAGGTCCTCCCGCAACGAGGTGAGGATGGCCATCATCTCGGCGTCGGACTCCTCCTCGTGCTCGGCGAGGGTCTCGACGCTCTCCATGCCGGAGACGACCACGGCGAGGAAGAGGTTGAGGACGGCGAAGGTCATCACCAGGATGAAGACGACGAAGAAGATCCAGGCAGAGGGGTCCTCGGCCATCACCTCGCGGGCGATGTCGGGCCAGGCCTCCCCGGTCATGGTCTGGAACAGCGTGAACGCACTGGTGCCGAGGTCGCCGAAGTACTCCGGCGCGATCTCGCCGTAGAGGTTGGTCGAGATGACCACCGCGACGTACATCATCAGCACCAGCAGGGCCGCGACCGAGCCCATCCCGGGCATCGCTGCGATCAGGCCGTCGACGACGCGACGCATGGACGGGACCGAGTTGACCAGGCGCAGCACGCGCAGGATCCGCAGTGCCCGCAGCACCGACATCGGCCCGGTCGCCGGCACCAGCGCGATCGCGACGATCACGGTGTCGAAGATGTTCCACGGGTCGCGGAAGAACTTCGGGCCGTACGCCACCAGCCGCAGCACCAGCTCGACGACAAAGACTCCGAGGAGCACGCTGTCGAGGAACGCCAGCTCGTGGGCGAGGTGTTCGGGGACCATCGTCTCCACGCCGAGGACCACCGCGTTGAGGATGATCACCCCGATGATCGTCTTCTGGAAGAGGTCGTCTTCGACCAGCGCACGCACCCGGGCGCGCACCGAGATGTTGCTCGAACCCATGCTCGCGATGTCCTCCTGTGACCGTGACCGCGGCCGGAGCCTATCGGGCCGAGCCGGGTCTCAGCTTGTCGCCAGGTGCAGCGCGAGCCCGAGACCGGCCAGACCGACCAGCCAGCGCAGCGGGCGCTCGGGGGCGACCCGGACGATCGCCGGCCCCAGGAATCCGCCGATCACGGCACCCGCTCCGAGGGCGATCGCGGCGGGCCAGTCCACGGGAGCGAAGAAGACGTACGCGATCGCGGCGGTGCCGTTGGCTACGCCGGTGGCGACGTTCTTGACCGCGTTCGTGATCGCCAGGGCCTCGGTGCGCTCGAGCACCAGGACGGCCAGCGCGATGATCCCGACCCCGGCGCCGAAGTAGCCGCCGTAGATGCCGAGCACGAACACGATGACACCCCAGCCGAAGCCGCGGGCGAGCGTACGTCGCCCCTCGACGCCTGACGACGGGTCCTGCCGCGGCGGCCGCGCGGCGGCACGGGCGGCCGCACAGGACCGGATCCGGTCGCGGAGCAGCAGGAGCACCGCTCCCCCACCGACGAGCCAGGGCACCACGGTCTCGAACGCCTCGGCAGGCGTGGTGAGCAGCAGGGCCGCGCCGACCGCGCCGCCGAGGAAGGAGGCCAGGGCCAGCCAGGCGATCCTTCTGCCCTGGCCGCGCAGCTCGCGCCGCGAACCCGCGACGGTGCCGCCGGTGACGCCGAACATGGCCACCGTGTTGGTGACGTTGGCGACGACCGGCGGCAGCCCCGCGGCCAGCAGGGAAGGGTAGCTGACCAGCGAGGCCAGACCGGCCACCGAGCCGGTCAGTCCCGCACCGATGCCGGCGAGCAGGAGCCAGGCGAGCTCGGCGCTCACCGGGCTGTCAACGGACCAGGCACGGGCGCTTGGGGTCGAAGGTCCACCCCGGCACCAGGTACTGCATGGCAACGCCGTCGTCGCGTACGCCGAGCCCGTGCTCGAGGTAGAGCTCGTGCGCGGCCGCGACCCGGTCGCGGTCGAGCCGGATCCCGAGACCCGGTGCAGTCGGTACCGCGACAGCACCGTCCCGGATCTCCAGCGGCGACTCGGTCAGACCCTGGCCGTCCTGCCAGATCCAGTGGGTGTCCAGCGCGGTGATCTCCCCCGGTGCAGCGGCGCCGACGTGGGTGAACATGGCCAGCGAGACGTCGAAGTGGTTGTTGGAGTGGGAGCCCCAGGTCAGCCCGAAGTCGTGGCACATCTGGGCGACGCGGACGGAGCCGGACATGGTCCAGAAGTGCGGGTCGGCGAGCGGGATGTCGACGGCGTTGGTGCGGATCGCGTGGGACATCTGGCGCCAGTCGGTGGCGATCATGTTGGTCGCGGTACGCAGCCCGGTGGCGCGCTTGAACTCGGCCATGATCTCGCGGCCCGAGTAGCCGCCCTCGGCGCCGCAGGGGTCCTCGGCGTACGCGAGCACGTCGTCCTTGCCCGTGAGCAGCCGGACGGCGTCGGCGAGCAGCCAGCCGCCGTTGGGATCGAGGGTGATCCGGGCGTCGGGGAAGCGCTCGTGGAGCGCGGTCACCGCGGCGACCTCCTCCTCACCGGCGAGGACACCGCCCTTGAGCTTGAAGTCGGCGAAGCCGTAGCGGGCCTGGGCGGCCTCGGCGAGACGTACGACCGCCTCGGGGGTCAGCGCGACCTCCCGCCGCACGCGCTCCCAGTCGTCGGTGCCGTCCTTCTCGCGGAGATACGGCAGGTCGGTCTTGTCGGGGTCGCCGACGTAGAAGAGGTAGCCGAGCATCGGCACCGAGTCGCGCTGCTGCCCGTCGCCGAGCAGCTCGGCGACCGGCACACCCTGGGCCTGACCTGCGAGATCGAGGAGCGCGGACTCCAGCGCGGTGACGGCGTGGACGGTCGTACGCAGGTCGAAGGTCTGCGCTCCGCGGCCGCCGGCGTCGCGGTCGGCGAACCGCTCCGCGACCTGCCGCAGCAGGCTGCGGTAGCGGGTGACGGGCTGGCCGACGAGCAGCTCGGCGGCCTCTTCGATGGTGCGCCGGATCGGCTCGCCGCCCGGCACCTCGCCGACACCCTCGCGACCCTCGGAGTCGGTGAGGATCGCGATGTTGCGGGTGAAGAACGGCGCGTGCGCGCCGCTGAGGTTGAGCAGCATCGAGTCGTGGCCCGCGACGGGGACGACCTCGATCTTGGCGATGGTCGTGGTGGTCATGGCAGCTGCAGCTCGCCGTCGATCCGGCGGGCGAGGTGCCACGGGTTGTCGTCGCGTACGGCCTCCGGGAGGATCGCGGCAGGTACGTCCTGGTAGGCGACGGGGCGCTGGTAGCGCTCGATCGCGAGGCTGCCGACCGAGGTGGTGCGGGAGTCGGAGGTGGCCGGGAACGGGCCGCCGTGAACCATCGCGTGGCCGACCTCGACGCCCGTCGGCCAGCCGTTGAAGAGGATCCGTCCGGCCTTGAGCTCGAGGGCCTCGACGACCTGGGCCGCGGCCTCGTTGTCGGCGTCGGTGGCGTGGACGGTCGCGGTGAGCTGGCCCTCGAGGGAGTCCAGGCTGGGCAGCAGCTCCTCGACGGTCTCGTAGCGGACCACGACGCCGGAGGCGCCGAAGACCTCGTCGGTCACGCCTGCGAGACCGGCGGCCTCGACGAGCTGGGGCGCGGGGGCGTCGGTGTCCCCGGCGGTGCCCTCGCCGACGACGGTGACGCCGTCGGTGGCGCGGAGGGCGGCCGTGCCCTTCTCGTAGGCGGCGGCGATGCCGGAGGTCAGCATGGTCGCGCCGACGGCTTCGGCCGTGGCCCGGCCGGCGGCGGCCAGGAAGGCGTCGCCCGCCTCGCTCTTCGGGAGGAAGAGCAGGCCGGGGTTGGTGCAGAACTGGCCGGAGCCGAGGGTCAGCGAGCCGACGTACGCCGTGGCGAGCGCGTCGACGTCACCATCGAGCGCTCCTGGGAGGACGACGACGGGGTTGATCGACGACATCTCGGCGTAGACCGGGATCGGCTCGGGGCGGGCCGCCGCGGCCGCGACGATCGCCAGCCCGCCGCCGCGGGAGCCGGTGAAGCCGACGGCCTTGATCCTCGGGTCGACGACCAGGGCCTGGCCGAGCTCGATGCCGCCCTTGAAGTCGGTGTCGAGGAGGAAGGAGAAGGTGCCGGCGTGCAGCCCGGCCTTCTCGACCGCACGGGTGATGGCCTGCGCGACCAGGTAGCCCGTGAGGGGGTGGGCAGGGTGGCCCTTGACCACCACGGGGCAGCCCGCGGCCAGCGCCGAGGCGGTGTCGCCGCCGGCGGTGGAGAAGGCGAGCGGGAAGTTGCTGGCGCCGAAGACCGCCACCGGGCCCAGGGCGATCTGGCGCTGACGGATGTCGGCCCGCGGGAGCGGGGTCCGGTCAGGGATGGCCGGGTCGATGCGTACGCCCAGGTGGTCACCGCGCCGCACGACGCCGGCGAACATCTTCAGCTGGCCGGTGGTGCGGCCGACCTCGCCGCTGATCCGGCCCTCGGGCAGGTGCGACTCGGCGACGGCGGCCTCGACGATCTCGGCGCGGGCCGCCTCGATCTCGGCGGCGACGGCTTCGAGGAAGTCCGCCCGGGCCTCAGGGGATGTGGCGCGGTAGCCGGCGAAGGCCTCGGCCGCGGCGCTGGTGGCGGCGGTGACGTCGGGCTGCTCGGAGTCTGCTCCGGCGATGATCGAGCGGTAGCTCATGTTCCCTTCCTATCGGGTCGGTCTCTCAGGGGCGGATCGGCGTCAGGCGATCCGGGCGATCAGTTCGCGCAGCTCGTCGATCTCGTCCTCGCGCAGGTCGGTCAGTGGCGGGCGGACCGGGCCGGCGGGCCGGCCGATCGCGGTCAGGCCACCCTTGACGATCGAGACGGCGTAGCCGGCCGTGCGGTCGCGGATGTCGAGGTAGGGGATCACGAACTCGTTGAGACGACGGTAGACCTCGTCACGATCCTGGGCACGCACGGCGTCGTAGAACTCCACCGCCCACTTCGGCGCGAAGTTGAACAGCGCCGAGGAGTACGTGCTCACGCCGAGCTGGAGCAGCGGCAGCGCGAACGTCTCCGCCGTCGGCAGGCCACCGATGTAGATGAGCCGGTCGCCGACCCGGGCGTAGGTACGAGTCATCTGCTCGATGTTGCCGACGCCGTCCTTGAAGCCGATCAGGGTCGGGTTGCGCTCGGCGAGCTGGTCGACGGCCTCGTCCCGCAGCACCGCGTTGGCGCGGCTGTAGACGATCACGCCGAGCCCGGTCGCCTCGCACACGCGGCTGGCATGCTCGACGAGCCCTGCCTGCCCGGCCTCGGTGAGGTACGGCGGCATCAGCAGGATCCCGTCGGCGCCCGCGGCCTCCGCCGCCTTCGCCTGCGCGACCGCGTTGGCCGTGCTGCCCGTCGCCGGCGCCAGCACCGGCACGGCCCCAGCGACCTCGTCGACCGCGGCACGTACGACCTGGTCGGTCTCCTCCGCGTTCAGCGAGAAGCCCTCACCCGTGCCGCCGGCCGCGAAGAGCCCGGCCACCGGGTACTCCGCCAGCCAGCTCAGGTGCTTGCGGTAGCCCTCTTCGTCGACCTGGAGGTCCTCGTTGAAGTGGGTGACCGGGAACGAGAGAAGCCCGCTCTTGAGCTGGGCGGCCAGGTCGGTCGGGCTGTACTCGGTCACGAGTCACGTCCTTCAGGTGTTGGGTGTGCTGTGGGGAAGGTGGTGACCATCACGTTATGAACGTTCGATGATGCTTGTCCAAGCCCGAATTTGAATCTCGTGATGCTTTGGGGGCATTGCGGGGTCTGCTTGTTGCGGGCGGGTTCTTCGGGGCTGGAGGGGCGGCGCAGCGGAATATTGCCTGGGACGGGTGAGGTTGATGGGGTGTGAGGGTGGCCCTTCGGGCCACTTACCATCCACAGAAACGATGCCGTTCGCTCACCGCAAAAACAGTAGTTGACCTGGGAAAATAGATAGTCAGAACGGCGCGTGAAGCGTAGAATCAGACCCATCACAGCACACCTCCGAGGAGAGGACAGCGATGAGTCTCGGCCGCGACATCGACCACTGGGGCACCAACCCCGGCGACGCGATCGACGCTGCCCTGGCCGCCATCGAGACCGCCCTCCAAGAACTGCTGGCCACCGACCCGGCCTACTGGCGCACTGGGCAGAAGAAAGACCTGCTGGAGCGGCTGGAGAAACTCCAAGCCCAACAAGCCGCACTGAAGCTGCGGGTGCTCGCCACGGCCGGTGACATCGCCGAAGAGACCGGCGCCAAGGACGCCTCCGGGTGGATGCGGACCGAGCTCCTAGTCGACAAGGGCGTGGCACGGTCGCAGATCAAACTCGCGGCCAGCGTCGCGAAGTACGACCTCGTCGCCGCTGGTCTCACTGAGGGCGTGGTGTCTCAGGACAAGGCAAGGGTGATCACCCGCGCCCTCGACCAGATCGAGGCCGACCCCGCCGCCAGTGCCGAGGACCTGATCCTGGCCGAGAAGCTGCTGGTCGACCACGCGACCCGGTTGACGGCGAACGAGTTGAAGATCGTCGGACGCCGGATCCTCGCCGAGATCGACCCGGAACGATTCGAGGCCGCCGAAGCGAAGGCTTTGCAGCGGGAGGAGGAGCACGCCCAGCGGCGTACCTTCTTCCAGTCTCGTGACAACGGCGACGGCACTGTCGACATCCAGGCCCGGGTCTCGCGTGCGGTCGCGCTGCGGCTCCGCACATTGTTGGACTCCCTGGCCCAGCCCCGGAAGCTCTCCGCCGAGGACAAGGGCCGCAAAGCCCCCTACGACCGGTTGCTGGGCCAGGCGTTCGCACGCGTGATCGAGACCTACGACGTCGACCAGCTGCCCCGCCACGGTGGCCACGGCACCACGGTGTTCATCACCATGAGCCTCGAGGACCTCCGCAAGGACCTCGGCACCGCAGCCCTGGGCTTCGACGGAGCGAAGATCACCGCCGCCGAGGCCCGCCGGATGGCCTGCAACGCCGACCTGGTCCCGGTCGTCCTCGGCACCGACTCCGAGATCCTCGACTTCGGCCGCACCGCGAGGTTGGCGTATCCGGCCCAACACCGAGCGCTCCGGTTACGGGACAAGTGCTGCCAAGCCGAAGACTGTGACGCACCAGCAGCGTGGACCGAGGCCCATCACCTGAAACCCTGGTCTGAGGGCGGCCTCACGAATCTGGCGAACATGGTCTTGTTGTGTGCCAGTGATCATCGCCGGATCCACGACCCCGACTATGCCTATGAGCGGCTCCCGGATGGACGAATCCGGTTCACCAGGCGCCGAACCAGCTGATCGAGGCAGGGCCGGCCGGCATCGCCGTGCCGGTTCCACCCGATCCGATCCATGCACCGGTGGGGTGGGGAGCGGTTTATTGGGGCAGCGTCCCGGCCCCTCTCACGGCGACACCTTGTGAAGCGTTCACAAGGTGTCATCGTCTTGTAAAAGCACCAGGAGACCATCCGCTGCCCGGAGGCACCGGCCCCAATTCCCAAGCCCGTACGCAACTCATGGAATCCGCGCCAAACCCCGCCGCCGACCCGATAACCAGCCAAAATTCTCGCCGGAGCCCGGTGTCAAGGATCGCCGAAGGCGACCGGCGAAGCCGGCGGCCGCAGGCCGTCCTTGACTCCGGGATTCGGCGAGAACACCATCCGTAACGGGTCGGCGGCCAGTCCCTCAGCGATTCATCTCGATGATCGCATCGAGAACCCGGCGTACGACCGGACTGACAGACCCCCGCGCCCAGATCGCATGGAGCTCGACGGGGCGCTCGGGATCCTTGTCGAGGCGGGTGTCGCCGCCGCCGTGCTCGATGGGGCGGAAGACGACGCCTTCCACGTGCAGCGAGCTGGCCGAGACCGGGACGAAGCCGACGCCACGCTCGGCGGAGACCAGGAGCATGGCGGTGAGTACCTGATGCACGCGCTGCTCGATGCGCGGGTGGGCGTTGGCCAGGAAGCGTACGGAGAGCTCGTGGAAGTAGCGCGACTGCTGGGGGTGATAGCCGATGACGGGTTGGCCCTCGAAGTCCTGGGGCGTCAGCGGTCGGTCGAGCTCGGCCAGGGGGTGGCCCTGCGGGAGTACGGCCATCAGCGGCTCACGGGAGATGACTCTCGAGGAGAGCAGCTCGGTGTCGAAGGGCGGGCGGGCCAGGCCGATGTCGAGCTCGCCGTGGCGGATGCCGTCGACCTGGGCCAGGGTGACCCGCTCGGAGAGCCGCACCTCGACATCGGGGAGCTCGACGGTGAGGCGGCGCAGCAGGGGTCCCAGGATCGAGATCGCGGAGACCGCGGTGAAGCCGAGCCGGACCACGCCGGCGGCGCCCGCGTCCACCCGTCGGGCCAGGTCACCGGCGCTCTCGACCAGGTTGAGCATCCGGTAGGCCTCGTCGAGGAAGGCCGCGCCGGCACCGGTGAGAGCGACCCGGCGGTTGTCCCGCTCGAGCAGCTGCGCGCCGACGGCTTTCTCCAGCTTCTGGATCTGTCGCGACAGCGGCGGCTGCGTCATCCGCAGCCGTTCGGCCGCGCGGCCGAAGTGGAGCTCTTCGGCGACCGCCACGAAAGAGCGCACCTGGTCGAGCGTGATCATCTGGCCAGAGTAGACCACGATGCACCAAGTGGAACACTCTATGCCGAATCGGGCTTGGACCGGTATCGCTAAGACTCTTAGTGTCGGTGGTCACACGACGTCGGGCCATGCCACGTGCCATCACCAGCCCGGCCACCAGGATTTAGGAGCAACGATGCGTACCACTTCCCACCTTCTTGCCGCGACCGCAGGCGTCGCGGCCCTGGCTCTCTCGGCCTGCGGTGTCTCGAACACCACCGGAGGCAGCGGTGACGGCGAGGACTACCCCGCCGGCAACGTCGAGATGTACGTCGGCGCCTCGGCCGGCGGCTCCAGCGACCTCATCAGCCGGGCGGTCTCCAAGGGCCTCTCCGACGAGCTCGGCGCCTCCTTCCCGGTGATCAACCTGGAGGGCGCCAACGGTGCGCTCGCCGCCAACAAGGTCGCCAAGGCCGAGCCCGACGGTCAGACCATCGCGATCCAGAACGCCTCCCTGTTCGCCATCACGCCGCTCGCGGTCAGCGAGGAGGAGGCCACCAGCATCGACGACTTCGACGTCGTCCAGGGCGTCTCCCGCGACGACTACGTCATGGTCGCCGGCCCGAAGAGCGGCTTCAAGTCGCTCGACGACATCAAGGCGGCCAAGAAGAAGCTCACCTACGGCACCACCGGTGTCGGCACCGGCTCACAGCTCTCCTGCGGCCTGACGTTCGGCACCAGCAACGTCGAGGCCGAGGCCGTGCCGTTCGACGGCGGCGCGCCCGCCCTCACCGCCGTGCTCGGCGGCCAGGTCGACACCGCCTGCATCCAGGTCGGTGAGGCGATCGAGAACATCGAGTCGGGCAAGCTGACCCCGCTGAGCGTCTTCGGTCCCGAGCGGGTCGACTACCTGCCCGACGTCCCGACCGCCCAGGAGCAGGGCCTCGACGTCGAGGTCGCGCAGTACCGCTTCATGACCGTCCCCAAGGGCACCCCGGACAACGTCAAGGACACCCTCGCCGAGGCGATGCAGGCCACGTTCAAGACCGAGGAGTACCAGGCCTTCAACAAGCAGAACAGCCTCACCCCGATGGAGATCTCCGGCGACGAGGTGGTGACCCAGCTCGAGGAGGACAAGAAGCGGTACGCCGACCTGGTCGAGCAGTACGGTCTCAACCTCGGCGAGGGCTGAGCCTCTCCCGGCGGCGCAGCACCCAGCACGTACGAACCCACGAAGGCATGACGATGAGCGACGAACGCACCCCATCTCCTGACCAGGACATCCTGGCCGAGATCCAGGCCGAGGTGGCCCACGAGCTGGAGGAGGAACGCCCTCCGGCCGGCGGACCGGTCTACCAGGTGGTGGGTGCGCTCGTCGCTCTCGTCGTCGGCATCGGGGGCGCGGTCCTCTCCTACGGCTACGGCCTGGGCTCGCTGCGCCAGCCCGGGCCCGGCCTGTGGCCGTTCGTGGTCAGCATCGCCATCACGCTGATGGCCGCGGCGCTGCTCGTCGTCGGCCGGCGACTGACCGACAGCGAGAAGTTCACCCGCTCCAGCATCCTCCCCGCGGTCGGCCTGGTCACCTTCATCGTGCTGGCCCTGCTGATGCCCGTGATCGGCTTCGAGATCCCCTCGCTGCTGCTGTGCGTCGTCTGGCTGAGGTTCCTCGGCGGCGAGTCCTGGCGCAGCACGATCATCACCTCGGTCGCCACGGTCGCCGCGTTCTACTTCCTGTTCCTCTACGGGCTGCGCATCCCGCTGCCCCACCTGTTCTGAGCGGAGCCCCCAGTGGACGTCAACGCATTCCTCGACGGCTTCGGGCTCGTCACCGAACCGCAGAACCTGCTCTACTGCCTGATCGGCGTGCTCATCGGCATGCTGATCGGCGTACTCCCCGGCCTCGGGCCGGCGGCCACGATCGCCATCCTGCTGCCGATCACCTACAGCATCGACCCCGTCTCCGCGATCATCATGCTGGCGGGCATCTACTACGGCGCCCAGTACGGCGGCACGATCACCTCGGTGCTGCTCCGGCTGCCAGGTGAGGCCTCATCGGTCGTCACCGTCTTCGACGGCTTCGCCCTCGCCAAGCAGGGCAAGGCCGGCACCGCCCTCGGCATCGCCGCGATCGGCTCCTTCGTCGGCGCGACCGTCTCCATCCTCGGCCTGACCCTGGTGGCGCCACTGATCGCCGGCTGGGCGCTCAACTTCGGTGACCCGGAGTACGCGGCACTGGCCCTGCTGGGCGTCCTGCTGGTCGCCACCATCGGCAACGGCAACAAGCTCAAGGCCATGATCGCGGCCGCGTTCGGTCTCCTGCTGGCCACCATCGGCCGCGACAGCTTCAGCGGCGCCGAGCGCTTCACCTTCGGCAGTCTGCAGCTCACCGAGGGCATCGATTTCGTGGTCGTCGCGATGGGTCTGTTCGGCGTCGGCGAGATCCTCTACAACCTCGAGGAGCGGCACGGGAAGCCCCACGTACCCGCCGCCGTGGCCAACATCTGGCCCTCCCGCAAGGACCTCAAGCAGTCCTCCGGCGCGATCGGCCGCGGCTCGGTGATCGGCTTCGTGCTGGGCGTGCTACCCGGTGGCGGCGCCGTGATGTCCTCGCTGGCCGCGTACGCCACGGAGAAGCGGATCTCGAAGCACCCCGAGCGCTTCGGGCGCGGTGCCATCGAGGGCGTCGCCGCCCCCGAGACCGCCAACAACGCGGCCGCGACCTCCTCGTTCATCCCGCTGCTGACCCTCGGCATCCCGGCCAACGCGTCGATGGCGATGCTCTTCGGCGCCCTGCTCATCCTCGGCATCTCGCCCGGTCCGCAGCTGGTCGAGGAGCGCCCCGACCTGTTCTGGGGCGTCATCAACTCGATGTACATCGGCAACCTGATCCTGCTCGTCCTGAGCATCCCGCTGGTCGGCATCTTCGTCCGCATCCTGCGGGTGCGGCCGGCGATCCTGGCCCCGATCACCGCGCTGATCACGATCCTGGGCGTCTACACGATCAACAACTCCACCTTCGACATCTTCGTGATGATCGTCTTCGGTCTGATCGGCTACCTGATGAAGAAGGTCGGGTTCGAGCCCGGCCCGCTGGTGCTCGCCTTCGTCCTGGGCTCGATCGTCGAGGACGGCGTACGCCGCTCCCTGCTGATCTTCGACGGTGACCCGACCGGGTTCTTCACCCGCCCGATCTCGGGCACCATCCTGGCCGCCTTCCTCCTGGTCGCCCTCTGGCCCGCCGCCAAGGCGATCCTGACCCGGCGCAAGGCCGCCACCGTCACCGCGGCCCCGGCCGAGCGCGACGACGCCGACACCCCGACCCGCTGAGAGAGGCACACCATGACCATCCTGATCGGCTACGTACCCACACCGGTAGGTGAGGCGGCTCTCGAGGCCGGCCTGGCCGAGGCGGCAGCACGCGGCGACGACGTCGTCATCGTGAACAGCCCGCGCCGCGGCGCCACCGTGGACGCCGACCTCGTCGACGAGGTCGCGGCCGCGAAGCTCGTCGCTCGCGCCGCCGAGGCCGGGGTGAGCGCCCGCGTCGACCACACCACGCACGGCGCCGACGTCGTGGAGACCTTCGACGGCCTGGTCGCCTCGACCGGCGCCCGGCTGATCGTGATCGGGCTGCGCCGCCGCTCGCCGGTCGGCAAGGCGCTGCTGGGCAGCGACGCCCAGCGCATCCTGCTCGACGCCGGCGTGCCCGTCCTCGCCGTGAAGCCGACCGCATGAGCCGCATCTCGAAGGTCGTCGTCACCCCGGTCGCGTTCGCCGACCCGCCGCTGCTCAACGTCGTCGGCGTCCACCAGCCGTGGGCGCTGCGCGCGATCGTCGAGCTGCACACCGACACCGGCCTGGTCGGCCTCGGCGAGACGTACGCCGACGAGACCCATCTCGCCCGGCTCGACGCCGTCGCCGCCGTCCTGCCAGGACGGGACCCCTACGACACCCACGGCCTGCGACGGCTCGTCGTCGACGTGCTCGGCAAGGAGACCGGCGGGGCGGGTGCCTCCTTCGGCGGCATGCTCGACGTCTCCTCCGCCGTCGACACCGTCTACTCCCCCTTCGAGGTCGCCTGTCTCGACCTGGTCGCCCGCGAGGCGGGCCGTCCGGTGAGCGACCTGCTCGGCGGCGCGGTGCGCGACAAGGTGCCGTTCAGCGGCTACATGTTCTACAAGTGGGCCGGCCACCCCGGTCAGCCCGACGACGAGTGGGGCGAGGCGCTCAACCCCGACCAGATCGTCGCGCAGGCGAAGCGGCTGGTCGAGGGCTGGGGCTTCGGCTCGCTCAAGCTGAAGGGTGGGGTCTTCCACCCCGACGACGAGTGCGCCGCGATCGAGGCGCTGCGCGAGGCCTTCCCCGAGCTGCCGCTGCGGCTGGACCCCAACGGCGCCTGGACGCCGGAGACGTCGGTCAAGGTCGCCGAGCGGCTGGCCGGCGTCGTGGAGTATCTCGAGGACCCCACGCCCGGGATCGAGGGGATGGCGCAGGTCT
Organism: Nocardioides sp. YJ-D4; assembly: GCF_054031495.1. Classification (NCBI taxonomy): domain Bacteria; kingdom Bacillati; phylum Actinomycetota; class Actinomycetes; order Propionibacteriales; family Nocardioidaceae; genus Nocardioides; species Nocardioides sp. YJ-D4. The sequence goes on along the minus strand of NZ_CM132932.1, from coordinate 4,658,201 downwards.
CGGCCCGCACCGACGTACCTCTGGCCACCAACATGTGCGTGATCGCCTTCGAGCACCTCAAGCCCGCGATCGCGGCCGACGCGGTCCAGATCGTGCTCTCCGACCATCATCTGTGGGGCGGGCTGCGCCAGTCGGCGCTGCTGGGCGGCATCACCGACACCTTCGGGATGGGCCTGTCGATGCACAGCAACTCCCACCTCGGCGTCTCCCTGGCCGCGATGGTCCACCTGGCCGCCGCGACGCCCAACCTGACCTACGCCTGCGACACCCACTACCCGTGGAAGACCCAGGACGTCGTACGCCCCGGGGTGCTCGACTTCGACGACGGCTCCATCGCGGTGCCGACGGGTCCGGGCCTGGGCGTGGAGCTCGATCGTGACCTCCTCGGCGTGCTGCACGAGCAGTACCTCACCTGTGGGGTGCGTCGTCGGGAGGACACGGTCTACATGCGTTCGTTCGAGCCGGACTTCACACCGAACACCTCGCGCTGGTAATCCCTTTCCAGCGATACCTCGACGGTATCGTCTGATGCGATAAGTGGCTTGGACACGAATCGCGCATCCTGACAGTCTCCTGTGACCGGGGCCACACTCGGCTCCGCCCCACAACCCTGGCTGGCAGGAGCAGACATCGGTGACTGAGATCGACTCGGGAAGGACCGGCACCGTCCCGGTCGTCGGATATGCCTACCCCTGGGACGTGATCGGCGATCCAGCCTTCGCCGATCGCGCCCGGGGTCTCGGCGTCACGAAGGTCGCCCTCGCCGCGGCCTACCACACCGCTCGCGCCGCGACCCCGCTCCACCCCGAGCACCGGTTCGTCGAGGCGCGCACCGCCGCGCTCTACCGTCCGGTGCGCGCCGAGGCGTGGGAGGGCGCCCGGCTGGTGCCGCCCGCGGCGACCTGGGTCGCGGCCGAGGATCCGTTCGGGGAGGCCGCCGCCATCCTCGCCGAGGCCGGCTTCGAGGTCGCCGCCTGGATCGTGCTGACCCACTCGACCCTCCTCGGTGAGGCCAACCCGGACCTCGCGGTGGTCAACTGTTGGGGCGAGCCCTACCCCTACGCCCTGTGCTCCCGCCACGAGGACGTCCGCCGCTACGCGGAGACCCTGGCCGCCGAGGCCGTACGCGACACCCCGGCCAGCACGGCCATCCTGGAGGCCTGCGGCCAGCTCGGCTTCGGCCACGGCGGACACCACGAGAAGACCGACGGGGCCTACGACGCCGCCACCCAGCAGCTGCTCTCGATCTGCTGCTGCGCGGCCTGCCGCGAGGACTGGGCCGCCCGCGGGCTCGACCCCGCGGCAACCGTGGCGACGCTGCGTTCCGCGACCGGAGTGGATGCCGCCGGCACGACGGTGGACGCAGCGACTCTGGACACGATCCTCGCCTCCCGCCACGCCGCGGCCGACGAGCTCCGCCACCGGGTGATCGCGGCCGTCCGTGAGGCCTCCCCGGACATCGTCGAGATCGCCCTGCACGCCCAGCCCGACCCCTGGGCCACCGGTGCCAGCCCGGGCCTGACCCCAACGACGGCCGACGACGTCGACCTGGTCGTCTCCTTCTGCTGGCCGACCACCGAGGCCTCGGTGGAGACCGGGCGCCGGCTCGTCGAGGCGGTCTCCGGAAAGGCAGCGGCCGCTGCGTACGTCACCGTTCTCCCGCCCACCACCGAGGACGCCTTCGGTGGCCATGTGCGGGCACTGGTCGATGCCGGGATCGACCAGATCCACCTCTACCACCTCGGTCTGGCGGGTGCGGACAGGCAGCACCTGCTCGCCGAGGCGACCAAGGTCCCCACCACCGCCGCGACGAGGACGGAATGACGGTATGAACACCCGCAACGAGAACGGAACGCTCAAGCGCGCCTGGCGCGCGGTCGACACGGTCTTCGAGGCCTTCTGCATCCTGTGCCTGGTCGCCACGCTGCTCATCGTGCTGTGGCAGGTGTTCAGCCGTGAGCTGCTGAGCAACTCGCCCAGCTGGAGCGAGGAGACGGCCCGCATCCTGCTGGTCTGGATCGGCTTCCTCGGCGCCGCGATCGGCTTCCGCGAGGGCGCCCACATCGCGGTCACCTTCCTGGTGGACAAGTTCCCGGCGACGCTCCAGGCGGTGATCGACCGGTTCGTCCAGGTGCTGCTGCTCGCCTTCGGGCTCTTCCTGGTCGTCCAGGGAAGCCAGTTCGTCATCGACGCCCAGACGGCGACCCTGGCCGGCACCGGGCTCCCCCGCAGTGTCCTCTACCTGATGATGCCGGTCGCCGGCGCCATGATCCTCCTCTACACCGTCCTCCAGGCCTTCGGCATCAGTACCCAGCGGTACGCCGAGCCTGACGATGCAGCCGAGCTCGGCTGAGCCGCCGAAAGTCGAAGGACTCCCCCATGCCCATCGATCCTCTTGCCATCGCCATCCTGCTGGGTGGCTTCGCCGTCCTCGTCCTGCTCCGGGTCCCGGTCGCCCTCGCTCTCGCCCTGGCCGCCATCTTCGAGGCCCTCTACATCGGTCTTCCGCTGACCACCGTCGGCCAGCGGATGGTCGCCGGTCTCGACACCTTCGCCCTGCTGGCCATCCCGTTCTTCATCCTCGGTGGCGAGATCATGGGCACAGGCGGCATCTCCCGCCGCCTGATCGCCCTGGCCGGACTGCTCGTCGGCTGGGTCCGCGGCGGCCTCGGGATGGTCAACATCGGCGCCAGCACCTTCTTCGGCGCCCTGTCCGGCTCCTCGGTCGCGGACGTCTCCGCGATCGGGTCGGTGACGATCCCGATGATGAAGAAGCGTGGCTACGACACCGACTACGCGGTCGCCGTCACCGTCTCCGGCGCCACCCAGGCGGTCATGATCCCGCCGAGCCACAACCTGATCATCTACTCGATGGCCGCGGGCGGCGTCTCGATCGGCGCCCTGTTCACCGCCGGCGTCATCCCGGGGCTCCTGCTCGGTGCGTCGCTGATGGTGATGGCCTACATCGTGGCAGTCAAGCGCGGCTACCCGAAGGAGGAGCTGGTCCCGCTCAACGACGTACCGAAGATCGTCGCCGAGGGCCTGCTCAGCCTGCTGATGCCGGTGATCATCCTGGGCGGCATCCTGAGCGGCATCTTCACCGCGACCGAGTCGGCGGCGATCGCCTGCCTGTACGCCTTCATCCTGACCTTCTTCGTCTACCGCGACCTGCCGCTCAAGGCGATGATCCCGATCCTGCAGAGTGCCCTGCGCACCCTCGGCGTGGTGCTGTTCATCATCGCGGCGGCGGGTGCGTTCGGCTACTTCCTGGCGTTCCTGCAGGTGCCGGCGCTGGCCACCGACGCCCTCCTCGGCATCTCCGACAACATCGTCGTGGTCCTGCTGCTGATCAACCTGCTGCTGCTCGTGCTCGGCGCGATCATGGACATGGCCCCGCTGATCGTGATCATGACGCCGATCCTGCTGCCGGTCGCCACGGGGCTCGGCATGGACCCGGTGCAGTTCGGGATCATGCTCGTCTTCAACCTGGCCATCGGCCTGATCACCCCGCCGGTCGGCAACGTCCTCTTCGTCGGCTGTGCCATCGGACGTACGTCCATCGAGAAGGTCATCAAGATGGTCGGCCTCTTCCTCATCCCGATGCTCATCGTCCTGCTGCTGATCACGTACGTCCCGTTCTTCTCGCTCGCCCTCCCCGATGCGCTCGGCCAGTAACTCCCCCTCTGGAAAGGAACCACCCGTGAACACCTCATCCCCCACGCCGGTCGCCCGGCGCTCCCTGTTCAAGGCAGGCGCCTTCGGCGCCGCGGCCGTCGCCGGCGGCCTCGCCCTCAGCGCCTGTGGCGGCGGGTCACTCGCCGGCAGCGGCGGAGGTGGCGGCGGCTCGAAGACCTTCAAGCTGGCCGAGACCCACCCCGACGACTACCCGACCACGCTGGGCGACAAGAAGTTCGCCGAGCTGGCCGAGAAGTACAGCGACGGCCGGATCAAGATCCAGGTCTACCCCAACGCCCAGCTCGGCGAGGAGTCCGACGCGATCGAGCAGGTGCAGATGGGCTCGATCGAGATGACCCGGATCAGCTCGGCCCCGATGGGCGAGTTCGTGCCCGCGATGGGGCTGTTCAGCCTGCCGTACCTCTTCGACGACGCCGACCACCTGTGGCGCTTCCTGGAGAGCGAGAGCGGCAAGAAGCTGCTCGGCGAGGCCGACGGTGCCGGCTTCAAGGGTCTGGGCTACTTCGACCCGGGCGCCCGCAGCTTCTACACCTCGAAGAAGCCGATCAAGGCGCCGGCGGACGTCAAGGGACTCAAGATCCGGGTCCAGGAGTCGCAGGTGCAGATCGACTTCATCAAGGCTCTCGGCGGCTCCCCCACCCCGATGGACTACGGCGAGGTCTACAGCTCGCTGCAGAGCGGGCTGCTCGACGGTGCCGAGAACAACGAGCCGTCCTACTTCTCCGCGTCCCACTACGAGGTCGCGAAGAACTACACCCTCGACCGGCACATGCGCGTCGCCGAGGTGCTCCTCATCAACAAGGACACCTGGGACGGGCTCGACTCCCAGGACCAGGAGGCGCTCCAGAAGGCCGCCGACGAGGCCGCCCCGTTCCAGCGTGAGAAGTGGGACGCCCAGGTCGAGGCCGACCTGGAGAAGCTGCGCGGGGAGGGCGTCACGATCAACGAGATCAGCGACCTCGCCCCGTGGCGCGAGGCCACCAAGTCCGTCATCGACAAGCACGGCGCCGACCTGGGTGAGTACATCACCGCCGTCGAGGAGCTGCGCACCGCATGACGCAGACGATCCTGATCACCGGGGCCAACGGCGGCGTCGGGAGGCTGATGCGCACCCGCCTGGCGGGCGAGGGCCGGGTGCTTCGCCTCCTCGACGTCGTACGTCCCGAGGAGCCCGCCAAGGGCGAGGCCGTCGAGGTCATCGAGGCGTCGGTGACCGACGAGGCGGCGATGCGCGCCGCCTCCGAGGGCGTGGAGGCGATCATCCACCTCGGCGGCATCAGCGTCGAGGCCCCGTGGGACGACATCCTCTCGGCCAACATCGACGGCACCCGGGTGGTCCTGGAAGCCGCCCGGGACGCCGGGGTGGCACGTGTGGTGCTCGCCTCGAGCAACCACGCGGCCGGCTTCTACGACCTCGATGACGCACCCGCCGCGGGGCTGGCCGCCGACGCCTTCCCACGACCGGACACCTACTACGGGGTCAGCAAGGTCGCGATGGAGGCGCTCGGCAGCCTCTTCCACGACCGCTACGGCATCGACGTGACCGCGTTGCGGATCGGCTCGTGCTTCGAGAAGCCGTGGGACCGCCGCTCGCTGTGGACGTGGATGTCGCCCGACGACGGTGCCCGGCTCCTCGAGGCGTGCCTGGCCACTCCCGAGCCCGGCTTCCGGGTGGTGTGGGGCATCTCCCGCAACACCCGGCGCTGGTGGTCGCTGGAGGCCGGCGAGGCGATCGGCTACCACCCGCAGGACGATTCCGAGATCTACGCCGCCGAGCTGCTCGGCGACGCGATCGACGACGGCCCGCAGGGCCCCGAGGAGCGCCTGGCCGGAGGGAAGTTCTGCTTCACCCCGCTGGGCGAGCACCAGAAGAAATAGACCCCCATGGGGAACGGGTGGTCCGGCTGTTGCCGGGCCACCCGTTCTCCTTTTCAGCGGGTCAGGAGTCTGCGTGGGCCCGTGCAGTGGCTCCGGATGTGATCACTGCCGAAGACGGCGGCGGGTGCTGCCCAGATGCACCCGCATCGCGGCCCGGGCGGTGTCGGCGTCACCGGCGAGGATCGCGGATGCGATGTTGTCGTGCTCGCGCTGCACCCGCTCGACGTGGAGCGCGTCGCTGGGCGAGTACGCGTCGCCGAGCCGGGTGCGGGGCAGCATGATCATCATCGGGCCCAGCGAGTCCATCAGGTCGAGATAGAAGCGGTTGCCGGTCGCGGCCGCGACAGCGCGGTGGAAGGCGAAGTCGGCCTCCACCGCTCCGTCGGGATGCGCAGTGGCCAGCGCGGCGAGCGCCTCCTCGATGGCGCGCGAGCCCTGCTCGTCGAGGTGGGCGGCGGCCAGGGCCGCCGCCTCACACTCCACACCGAGCCGGAAGTCGACCATGTCGAGCACGTCGTGCTGGGTGCGGATCGCGGAGGACTCCAGCGCGAACGGCGAGGGCTCCGGCACCGCCAGGACGTACGAGCCGCGCCCCTGGAAGGTCTCGACCAGGCCTTCGGCACGCAGGCGGGTGACCGCCTCGCGCGCCACCGTCCGGGACACCCCGTAGGTCGCGACCAGGTCGGACTCCGAGGGCAGCTTCGCCCCAGGAGCGAGGTCTCCGGCGAGGATCTGGTCCTTGATCCCGGAGACGACGCGGTCGGCGAGCCCGGCACTGATCGTCATGCCGAGAACTTAGCGCTCTCGACGGTGAGCTTGCGCATCTGGTCGCTGAGCGTGAAGCCGAGACCCGGACGGTCCGGCACCCACATCTGGCCGTCGTGGATGTCGATGCGCTCCTCGAAGAGCGGGTTGAGCCACTCGAAGTGCTCGACCCACGGCTCGGTCGGGTAGGCCGCGGCCAGGTGCAGGTGGATCTCCATCGCGTAGTGCGGCGCGAGCGCCAGACCGGCGTGGGCGGCAAGGGTGGCGAACTTCAGGAACGGGGTGATCCCGCCGATGCGCGGCGCGTCGGGCTGCACGATGCCGCGGTAGCCGGCGTCGATGAGCGCCATGTGCTCGGGCACCGAGGTCAGCATCTCGCCGGTCGCGATCGGGGTGTCGAACGTACGCGACAGGTCGGCGTGGCCGACCGCGTCCCAGGCGTCGAGCGGCTCCTCGATCCAGATCAGGTCGAACTGCTCGAGCTCACGGCACATCCGGCGGGCGCGGGCACGGTCCCACTGCTGGTTGGCGTCGACCATGAACGGCGTGTCGCCGAGGTGCTCGCGCAGTGCGGCGACGCGGCGCAGGTCCTCGGCCCAGTCGGGCTGGCCGACCTTGATCTTGATGCCGCCGATGCCTGCCTCGAGCGAGGCGGTGGCCTTCTCCTTGATCTCCTCGACGCTCGCCTGGAGGAAGCCGCCGGAGGTGTTGTAGACGCGGCAGGAGTCGCGGTGGGCGCCGAGCAGCTTGGCCAGGGGCAGGCCGGCACGGCGCGCCTTGAGGTCGTAGAGCGCCACGTCGAGGGCGGCCACGGCCTGGGTCGCGACGCCACTGCGGCCGACCGAGGCGCCGGCCCACATCAGCGACTCGTAGATCTTGGCGATGTCGGAGGGGTCCTGGCCGATGGCGACCTGGGCGATCTCCTTGAGGTGGGCGTACTGCGCCGGGCCACCGGCGCGCTTGGAGTAGCTGAAGCCCATGCCCTCGAAGCCCTGCTCGGTGGTCACCTCGACGAAGAGCAGCACGGTCTCGGTGAGCGGCTTCTGCCGCCCGGTGAGCACCTTGGCGTCACTGACCGGGTTCTCGAGCGGGAGGACGACGTGGGAGAGGGTCAGTGACGTGATGCGGTCGGCGGCCATGGCGGGATGCTCCTCGATGGGCTAAGTTGTATGACAAGTTCAGAACTTATCCGATGAGTGGTGAGGAGTCCAGAGCGTGGCCGCCGATTCTCAGGTTGTCCGGCAGTTCGTCCGGCAGGTCCCCCGATGGCGCGATCTTGCGCCCTTCCTGCGACCGCGGCCGTTCCGGTGGCGGGCGGCCGACCGCAGGCTGGCCCGCTGCCTCAGCGTCGACGATCTGGAGCGGGCCGCGCGCCGGCGGGTGCCGACGGCGGTCTGGGACTACGTCTACGGCGGCTCGGACGGCGAGCACGCGATGCGCCGGAACCGGGCGGCCTTCGACCGTGTGGAGCTGCGGCCCACGGCCTTCGGTCAGGTAGGCGATCCGGAGGTGCGTACCTCGTTCCTCGGGCGGCCCGCGGCGGCACCCATCGTGCTGGCCCCGACCGGCTACACCCGGCTCAGCCACCACACCGGTGAGCGGGCGGTCGCAGCGGCGGCGGCCGCTGCCGGACTGCCCTACACGCTCTCGACGTACGCGACGACCTCGATCACCGACGTCGCGCACGCGGCCCCGCAGGGACGCAACTGGTTCCAGGTCTACCTGATGAAGGACCGGGCGGTGACGCTCGAGCATCTTGCCGAAGCTGCCGAACAGGGCTACGAGGCGCTGATGCTGACCATCGACACGACCGTGACGGGGATGAAGCGCAAGGACAAGCTCAACGGGTTCGCGATCCCGCCGCAGCTGAGCCTGCGTACGTTCGCGGACATGACCCGCCATCCCGGTTGGGTCGCCAACATCCTGACCACCGAGCCGCTGCGGTTCGCGACATTCCCCGAGGGGTCGCACTACGGCCGCTGGGGCATGTCCAACGAGCTGCGCGAGCAGGCGATCCGGCCCTCCGACATCGGCTGGCTCAAGGAGCACTGGGACGGCCCGGTGGTGGTCAAGGGCGTGCTCTCGGTCGCCGACGCGGTCGCCTGTGTCGAGGCCGGGGCCGACGCGCTGGTGCTCTCCAACCACGGCGGCCGTCAGCTCGACCGCGCCCCGGTGCCGCTGGAGCTGCTGCCCGCGGTCGTCGACGCGGTCGGCGACCGGACCGAGGTGTACGTCGACTCCGGCGTCCGCTCCGGCGGCGACATCGCGGCGGCGCTCGGCCTCGGCGCCTGCGGCGTGGTGATCGGCCGGCCGTACCTCTACGGCCTGATGGTCGCCGGGCGTCAGGGCGTCGACGCCACCCTGACGCTGCTGATCGAGGAGCTGCGGCGGGCGATGTGCCTGCTCGGCACCCCCGACATCGCCTCGATCGGCCCCGAGCACGTCCGGCTGCGGTCCTCATGACTGCGGCCGTCCCCACCGATCGAAGGAGAACCGTGACCACCGATCTCGTCCACGACCTGCGCACCGCCCTCGGCGAGAGCGCCGTGCTGACCGATCCGGCCGACATGGCGGCGTACGTCACCGACTGGACCGGCAGCTTCACCGGCACCGCCCTCGCGGTGGTGCGCCCGGCCTCGACCGCCGAGGTCGCCACCGCGGTCCGGCTGTGCGCGGAGGCCGGCGTCGGGGTCGTCCCGCAGGGCGGCAACACCGGCCTCGTCGGCGGCGGCGTACCGGACTCCGGAGGCGACCAGGTGGTGCTCTCGCTCGGCCGGATGCGTCGCATCCGGGAGATCGACCCGGTCGCCGACACCCTCACCGTCGAGGCCGGCACCGCGCTGGCGACCGTCCAAGAGGCCGCCAGAAAGGCCGGGCGGCTCTTCCCGCTCTCCCTCGGCTCGGAGGGCTCGTGCACCATCGGCGGCACGGTCGCGACCAACGCCGGCGGCACCGCGGTGCTGCGCTACGGGATGATGCGCGAGCTGGTGCTCGGTCTCGAGGTCGTGCTCCCCGACGGCCGGGTCTGGGACGGCCTGCGGCCGCTGCGCAAGGACAACACCGGCTACGACCTCAAGCAGCTGTTCATCGGCTCCGAGGGCACGCTCGGCGTCGTCACCGCGGCGGTACTGCGGCTGCTGCCGGCGACGCCGCGCCGGGCGACGGCGTTCGTGGCGCTGGAGTCGGTCTCGGCTGCGACCGAGCTGCTTCCCCTGCTGCGCGAGCACGGCGGCGGGCAGCTGACCACCTGGGAGCTGCTCGGACGCCAGGCCGTCGACCTGGTCCTCGCCCACCTGCCGGGGGTCCGCGACCCGTTCTCGGACCGGCACGAGTGGTACGGCCTCGTCGAGCTCGCCGGCACCTCCGCCGACGTCGACGAGCGGCTCGAGTCGGCTCTCGCGGCGGCTGCCGAGGAGGGGCTGCTCCTCGACGCCGTGGTCGCGGGCAGCCCCGCTCAGCGCGAGTCGCTGTGGGCGCTGCGCGAGGGCGTCTCGGAGGCGCAGAAGAGCGAGGGTGCGACCCTCAAGCACGACGTCACCCTGCCGATCACGGCGCTGCCCCGGTTCGTCGCCGAGGTCGGGCCGCTGTTGCTGGAGGCGCTGCCTGGGCTGCGGCTGGTGACGTACGGACACATCGGGGACGGCAACCTGCACTACAACATCTCCGCCCCCGTCGGCGACGATGCGGCGCTCCGCGCTCGGGCGAGCGCACTGACCCGGATCGTCTACGACGCCGTCGCCGCGCTCGGCGGCAGCATCTCCGCCGAGCACGGGATCGGGACGCTCAAGCGGGATGCTGCCGCTGCGTACAAGACCGGTGTCGAGGTCGATCTCATGCGCGCCGTGAAGCAGGCGATCGACCCCGACGGGGTCATGAACCCTCGCAAGGTGCTGTGAGGCTTCCGGTCTCCAGGATCTGCCTGAAGCAGAACCGCTTGCCGCGTGGCGCTCGCGGGTGATTGCGTGTCCGCATGCGAATCCTGGTGCTCGGCGGCACAGTCTTCCTCTCCCGGGCAGTGGCGGAGTCGGCAGTACGCAGCGGTCACGAGGTGGTCTGCGCAGCGCGCGGCCGGTCGGGAACCGTCCCGGAGGGCGCGGAGCTGGTGCCGTGGGACCGCACCGAGACACCTCCCTCCGCCCTGACGACTGCGGAGTTCGACACGGTCGTCGACGTGGCCCGGACCCCCTCGTGGGTTCGCTCCGCCGTCGCCGCCTTCAGCGAGGCCCACTGGGTCTTCGTCTCGACCATCAGCGTGTACGCCGACCACAGCACCCCCGGCGGCACTCCGGAGTCGCTCCCTGTCCTCGCTCCGACGACGGACGACGTCGAGGACGACGACCCCGATGCGTACGGCTCGATGAAGGTCGCCTGCGAGGATCTCGTCCGCGCGGGTGCAGCCTCGGCCACCGTCATCCGCCCCGGCCTGATCGTGGGCCCTGGGGACCCCAGCGGGCGGTTCTCCTACTGGCCACAGCGCCTGAAGGCCGGCGGCGAGATCCTCGCTCCCGGCTCGCCCGACGACAGCACCCAGGTCATCGACGTACGCGACCTGGCGGACTGGATCCTCCACTGCGCCACCGCCCGGGCGGAGGGCACCTTCGACGCCACCGGCCCGTCGATGCCGATCAGCACCTTGCTGACCGAGACCGCGAGCGGCGTCGGCGCCATCCCGACCTGGACCTGGCTCCCCCAGGACTTCCTGCAGGCCAACGAGGTCGACCCCTGGTCAGGCCCCGGCTCGATCCCGCTGTGGCTCCCCCGGCCTGAGTACGACGGGATGCTCGCCCACGACACCACCTCGGCCATGGCGACCGGTCTCACCACCCGCCCGATCGCCGAGACCGCCCGGGACACCCTCGCCTGGCTGCAGGCCTCCCCCGATGCGTACGTCACCGGCATCTCGCCCACCCGCGAGGCCGAGCTCCTCGACGCCTGGCGTCAGAGCCCCTGAGCGACCCGGTAGAACACCTGGTTCCACCGCACCTGGTCGGCGAAGCCGCGCCGGGTGGTCGACTCGTCGATGACCAGCAGCTCGGTGCGGGCGATGTTCGCGAACACCTCGAAGGCCTCGATCCCGGCGGCGGTCGACATCACCGTGTGGTGCGCGCCGCCGGCGGTCAGCCAGGCCTCGGCCGAGGTCGCGAAGTCGGGACGCGGGGTCCAGACGGCGCGCGCGACGGGCAGATTGGGCAGCGCCTCGGTCGGGGGGACGACGTCGACGACGTTGGCGGTCAGCCGGAACCGGTCGCGCATGTCGGCCAGGGAGACGACCACGGCGCCCTCGGTGGTGTCGGCGTCGAAGACCAACCGGACCGGGTCCTCGCGGTCGCCGATCCCGAGCGGGTGGATCTCGACGCGCGGGGTGGAGGTGGTCAGCGAGGGGCAGACCTCGAGCATGTGGGCTCCGAGGATGACCTCCGCGCCCGGGGTGAGGTCGTAGGTGTAGTCCTCCATCAGGGAGGCGCCACCGGGCAGCCCCTCCCCCATCACCTTGGCGGCACGCACGAGCACGGCGGTCTTCCAGTCGCCCTCGGCGCCGAAGCCGTAGCCCTTGCTCATCAGCCGCTGCACGGCGATGCCGGGGAGCTGGCGCAGACCGCCGAGGTCCTCGAAGTTGGTGGTGAAGGCCTTCGCGTCGCGCTCCACCAGGAACGCCTCCATGGCGATCTCCTGGCGCGCGGCGTAGCGGAGCGAGTCGTGGCGCTCGCCGCCCTTGCGGAGCTCGGGGACGACGTCGTAGAGGGCCTCGTACTCGGCGACCAGCGCATCCACGGTCTCCTCCGACACCGCCTCGACGGCCGCCACCAGGTCGTTGACGCCCCAGGTGTTGACCGAGACACCGAAGCGCAGCTCGGCCTCGGTCTTGTCGCCCTCGGTGACCGCGACGTTGCGCATGTTGTCGCCGAAGCGGACCAGGTTGAGCCCGTGGGTGGCGTCCCAGCCCGCGGCGCCGCGGACCCAGGTGCCGACGCGGCGGGTGACCGCCGGGTTGGAGACGTGGCCGACGACGGTGGTGCGGGCGACGCCGAGGCGGGTGGCGATGTAGGCGTACTCACGGTCGCCGTGCGCGGCCTGGTTGAGGTTCATGAAGTCCATGTCGATCTCCGACCAGGGGAGCTCGACATTGGCCTGGGTGTGCAGGTGCAGGAGCGGCTTCTGGAGGGCGTCCAGTCCGGCGATCCACATCTTGGCCGGGCTGAAGGTGTGCATCCAGGTGATGACGCCGAGGACGTTGTCGTCGGAGTTGGCCTCGAGCATCGCGCGGCGGATCGCCGCGGAGTCCTTCAGGACGGGCTTCCACACGACCTTCGCCGGTACGTCGCCGGAGGCGTCGAGGGCGCGAGCGACCTCCTGGGACTGCTCGGCCACCTGACGGAGGGTCTCCTCGCCGTAGAGGTCCTGGCTGCCGGTGAAGAACCAGACCTCGCGGTCGCCATAGGGTTTCAACGCTGCGGGCTTGCTCATGTGGGGTCCTTCCAGTGCTGAGATTCGGGGGACGGGCAGCTCAGTGCTGGCCGTAGACGTTCTGGTAGCGGTCGTAGAGCGAGTCGATGTGGGCCTGGTCGATCGGCAGCGGCTGGCCGAGCTGGCGCGCGATGTGCACCGTGCGGGCGACCTCCTCGCACATCACCGCGGCCTTGACGGCGGAGCGGCCGTCCTTGCCGATGGTGAAGGGACCGTGGTTCCGCATCAGCACCGCGGGGCTGCGCGACTCGCGCAGCGTCTCCACGATGCCGCGCCCGATCGAGTCGTCGCCGATGATCGCGAACGGGCCGACCGGGACCGGTCCGCCGAACTCGTCGGCCATCATCGTGAGCACGCAGGGGATCTCCTCCCCGCGGGCGGCCCAGGCGGTGGCGTAGGTGGAGTGGGTGTGGACCACTCCCCCGACCTCGGGCATGTTGGCATAGACGTACGCATGGGCGGCGGTGTCCGAGGACGGCGACCGCTCGCCCTCGACGAGGTTGCCGGCCAGGTCGCACACGACCATCGCCTCGGCGGTGATGTCCTCGTAGGCGACCCCGGAGGGCTTGATGACCAGCAGGTCCTCACCGTCGGGGTTCGGCACACGCTCGGAGACGTTGCCGGCGGTCCACACGACCAGCTCCCAGCGGGGCAGCTCGGCGTGCAGCGCCGCGACGCGCTCCTTGGCGGCGTCGACGGCGGCGCGAAGAGCGGCGGGTACGCCCGTCATCACTGGTCTCCTTCTGCTGCGTTGGGGGCGAGCGAGGCCACAGCGGCGCGCTCGATGTCGAGCCCGGCCTCGTAGCGTTCGAGGTAGCTCCGGAACCCGGCGAGGTCGGCGGCGTCTGGCTCGACGACCTCGAGGTCGATGTCGCCGAAGACGCGCTCGGCGAGATAGGTGCTCAGGCTGAGGTCGCCCTCGGCCTCGGCGGCCCGGGCGTACGCCGCCAGGACCGCGATCCCCCAGGCACCGCCCTCACCGGCGGTGCGGCCGACCGCGACCGGGGCGCCGATGGCGGCGGCGAGCAGCCGTTGCGCGACGCCCGCGGTGCGGAACAGGCCGCCGTGGGCGAACATCGCGTCGATCTCGACACCCTGGTCGGCGAGTACGCGCATGCCGAGGGCGAGGGTGCCGAAGACGCCGTAGACCTGGGCGCGGGCGAACCCGGCGAGGTCGAGACGGCTGCCGGGGGTGCGTACGAACAGCGGACGACCCTCGTCGAGGCCGGTGATCGGCTCACCGGCCAGGTAGTTGTAGGCCAGCAGGCCACCGCCGTCGGGCGAGCCCTTGAGCGCGGCGGTGAGCAGGGCGCCGAAGACGGCGTCGGGCTCGCAGGGATGACCGAGCGCGGCGGCGAACTCACCGAAGACCCCGGCCCAGGCGTCGAGCTCGCTGGCGCCGTTGTTGCAGTGCACCATCGCGACCGGGTCGCCGGCCGGGGTGGTGACGATGTCGATGGCGTGGTGCACGGTGGCCAGCGGCGCCTCGAGGACGACCATCGCGAAGATCGAGGTGCCGGCGCTGACATTTCCGGTGCGCTTGGCGACGGAGTTGGTGGCGACCATCCCGGTGCCGGCGTCGCCCTCGGGTGGACACAGCGGGATGCCGGGCTGGAGCGAACCGGTCGGGTCGAGAAGCGCGGCGCCGTCGGAGGTGAGCCGGCCGGCGGCAGCGCCTGCCGGGAGGACCTGCGGGAGCAGCCCCTCGACCCGCAGACCGGGGCGCTTGGCGGCAGCCAGGTGACCGAGCTGCTCGAGCATCCGCTGGTCGTAGGTCCCGGTGGCCGGGTCGATCGGGAAGACGCCGGAGGCGTCGCCGACGCCGAGCACGTGCTCGCCGGTCAGCGCCCGGTGGACGTAGCCAGCGAGCGTGGTGAGCGAGGCGATCTCAGGCAGGTGGGGCTCGTCGTCGAGGATCGCCTGGTAGAGGTGGGCGACCGACCAGCGCAACGGGATGTTGGTGCCGAAGATCTCCGACAGCTCGGCGGCGGCGACTGCGGTGTTGGTGTTGCGCCACGTACGGAACGGCACCAGCAGCTCGCCGGCATCGTCGAAGGCGAGGTAGCCGTGCATCATCGCCGAGACGCCGATCGACCCGAACGTGGTCGGGCGAGTGCCGTAGCGGCGCTCGACCTCGTCACCGAGGGCGGCGACCGCGCCCTGTACGCCCGCCCAGACCGCCTCGAGCGAGTAGGTCCACAGGCCGTCGACGAGCTCGTTCTCCCACAGATGGGACCCGGTGGCGACAGTCGCGTGATCGGGCCCGATCAGGCACGCCTTGATGGTGGTGGAGCCCAGCTCGATGCCGAGCGCGGTCTCTTTGAGGTCAGGCAGGTTGCCTGCTCGCTGCGTCATCACGGCTCCGTTTCTGCCCGACGGCTCGGGGTGGGGTTCGAGGCGATGTGAACGCTAACATATGACAAGCGGGTTACCGGCGTGTTCCCTGCAGAGCCAGTTACGAAAGTGCTAGTCGCGCGGGTGCGGCGCGGCCGAGGACCGCACGACCAGCTCGGGTGCCAGCAGCGGCGGTACCTCGACGGTCCCGTCGGCGATGGCCGTGATGGCCACCTCGACCGCGAGCTCGCCCAGCGACGCGAAGTCCTGCCGGACGGTGGTCAGCGGCGGCCAGAGATACGCCGCGTCCGGGACGTCGTCGAAGCCGACGACGCTCACGTCCTGCGGGACCCGGCGGCCGGCCTCGTGCAGCGCCCGGATCACGCCGAGCGCCATCGAGTCGTTGGCCGCGAAGACCGCGGTGACCGAGGGGTCCCGGGCGATCTCGGCCCCGGCCTCGTAACCGCTCTTGCTCGACCAGTCACCGAAGATCTCGGGCCCCGGCTGCACACCACTGTCCCGGAGCGCGGCCAGCCACCCCTCCCGGCGCTGCCGGGCGTCGATCCAGCCGACCGGACCGGCCACATGGGCGATGTTGCGGTGGCCGATGTCCAGCAGATACTGCGTGGCCAGCACGGCTCCGGCGTGCTGGTCGATCCCCACCGAGCGCACTCCCGCCGGCGGGTCGCTGTGGATCATGACGACCTCGACCGTCTCCGTGAGCTGGGCGACCAGGTCCTCGAACGACTGGTGTGAGACGCCGAGGAGCACGGCCTCGACCGCGTCGTCGAGGAGCGCCTCGATCGCCCGCTCGGCCGAGGTGGCCTCCAGGTGCGGGACCGGGCTCAGGATGATGTCGTAGCCTGCCCGCTGACCGGCCTGGTGCACCGAGGCGGCCAGCGTGCCCGGTCCGTAGAGGTGCGGCTGGGTGTAGAGCAGACCCAGCCGTCCCGACTTCCGCGTCACCAGAGCCCGCGCCGACTTGTTGCGCCGGTAGCCCAGCTCCTCGATCGCCGCCAGCACCCGGTCGCGGGTGTCGCCGCGTACGGCGTCGGAGCCGTTGACGACCCGGGACACGGTCTGGTGCGAGACCCCTGCCCGGGCCGCGACATCTGCCATGCTCGGCGCGTTCTTCGACTCCCCGTTGACCATGCGGTGATCCTAAGCGGGATCACCGTGCACGGCGGGACTGCCTCAGGTCTCCTCGAGTTCGGGCAGCCCGTGACGTGCTCGGGTGAGGGCCGCCGCGAGCGGGGCACAGCGTCCGCCGGGAACCAGCGACGCGAGCTCGCCCAGGTCCCCGGGCAGGCCGAGGTCGCGAGCCTGGTCGAGGAGCGGGCCGTCGATGAAGGGCGACAGCTCGGGCCACACGTCCTGCACCTCACGGCAGAAGATCCGGGCTCCCACCGGGCCGATGCGGGGCGACTCGGTGAGCGCGTCGATCAGCGCGTCTGCGCCGTCGCGCGATGTCGGGCGGAGCCGTCGCAGGTCGCCGCGACAGGTCTCCAGCAGCCACTGCGCCTGCTCTTCGAGCTTGGTCGCGGTGCTCTCGTCGTAGCGGCGGTAGTGGGCTCGGCCGAGAGCGTCCACCCGCTGCTGCCAGGTCGAGTCGAGCAGCCGGTGCGGCGTACGCCATCCGGCGGCCGACAGCTCCCGCGCCGCGGCGACCGCGATGTCCGTCGAGATCCGCGTCGAAGAGAGCATCGCCAGGACGAGGAGGCGATAGAGCGGGGACGGCTTGTCCCGAAGCCGGATGCCGGCCTCCTCGGCGTACGTCGTGCCTCCGGCGTCCAGCAGACGCCGCACCACGTCGCGTTCCCGTGTGCCCACGCTGTCGACGTACCCGCCGCGAGCCGGGCCCATGCGCGGATCGCTGAGGCCGGCCGGCGGCGCTGGAGCCTTATGCTGCCGTCATTCTCGGGCGCGGCCCGATGTCCATAGAACGGAGCCATGGATGCGCGTGCTGTTGTCGACGTACGGGTCGCGGGGAGACGTCGAGCCGCTGGTGGCGCTCGCGGTGCAGCTGCAGCGGCGGGGCGCGGAGGTGCGGATGTGCGCGCCGCCGGACGAGGAGTTCGTCGACCTGCTGGAGCGGGAGCGGGTGCCACACGTGCCGTTCCTCAAGCCGTGGCGGTCCTGGGAGCGGCCGCCGACTCCCGAGGAGCGCCACCAGCGGGTGGCCGACTTCATCACGGCGCAGTACGACACCGTGGCCGAGGCCGCTGCAGGCTGTGACGTGGTCGTGGCGACCGCGATGTCGCAGTTCGTCGCGCCCTCGGTCGCCGAGGGCCTGGGCATTCCGTACCACTACGTACTCTTCTGCCCGGACGTCGTCGACGGCCTGGACGGGCGCGGCTTCAACGAGCTGTTCAAGAAGCCGATCGACGCCCATCGGGCAGTGATCGGGCTGCCGCCCGTCAGCGATGTCACCGAGTTCATGTTCACCACTCGTCCCCTCCTCGCGGCCGATCCCACCCTCGGCCCGTGGCACGGGACGTCCAGCCTCGACGTCGTGCAGACCGGAGCCTGGCTGCTCGCGGACGACCGTCCGCTCCCGGCCGATCTGCTGGCCTTCCTCGACGCCGGGGAGGAGCCGGTGTACGTCGGCTTCGGCAGCATGCGCACGGTCGGCGAGGAGAGCGTGCGGGTCGCGGTCGAGGCCATCCGCGCCCACGGCCGGCGGGTGGTCGTCGGACGCGGATGGGCGGGGCTGGACGTCATCGACGGTCGTGACGACTGTTTCGCCATCGGTGAGGTCAGCCACCAGCGGCTCTTCGACCGGGTCGCTGCGGCCGTCCATCACGGCGGCGCGGGCACCACGACGACGGCCTACCGGGCCGGTGCCCCGCAGGTGGTCGTGGCGCAGGCCGGCGACCAGACCTACTGGGCAGGGCGGGTCGCCGAACTCGGCGTCGGGGTCGCCCATGACGGCGCCGCACCGACGGTCGAGTCGCTCACCGCCGCTCTCGGCGCAGCCTTGACGCCCGAGGTCCGCGCACGGGCCACCGCGTTGGCTGCCGCGGCCCGGGTGGACGGAGCAGCCGTAGCCGCGGAGCTGCTGCTCAGCGGCGCGGCCTGACCCTCACCGCCCCAGTACGTGACGCAGTGCCGCCTCCAATGTGGGGTGGCGGAACTCGTGGCCGCCGAGCGCGACCGGTTCGACCCGTTGACTCGCCAGCGCCATCTCCTCGGCGCCCTCCTTGCCGAGCAGGAGCCGGGGGCCGAGGGCCGGCGTGGGTAAGAGCGCGGGCCGGTGGAGCACGTGCGCGAGGGTCTGGGCATAGACCCGGCCGGTGACCGGCTCGGAGGCGACCGCGTTGACCGGGCCGACGAGCGTCTCGTCGAGGACCGCGCGGTGGTAGATGTCGACCAGGTCGTCGATGCCGATCCAGCTCAGCCACTGCTCGCCGCTCCCGAGCCGGCCACCCAGGCCGGCCGCGAACAGCGGTCGCTGAAGCCCCAGCGCTCCCCCGGCGGGCGTCTGCACGATCCCGGTCCTCACCTGGACCACCCGTGGCCCGTCCACCCGGCTCGCCGCCTCCCAGTCGGCGACCACCTCGGCGAGGAAGCCCATGCCCCGCGCCGAGGCCTCGGTGAGGAGCTCGTCGCCGCGGTCGGCGCCGTAGATCCCGATCGCGGAGGCGCTGACGAAGGTGCGTACGCCGCTGCGTGCCGCCGCCTCGGCGAGCCGTCGGGTCGGCTCGATCCGGGAGTCGCGGATCGCCGCCTTGTGCGCCGCGGTGAAGCGGCCCGCGATGGACGCCCCGGCCAGATGGACGACCGCGTCCACGCCGTCGAGCAGGCCGGGGCCGGGCGCCGACGGATCCCAGAGCCGCTCCCCGTCCCCCAATGGCGCGTGACGGACCAGCCGGATCACCCGATGGCCGCCCGTGGTGAGGAGCGGGACCAGCGCCCGCCCGACGGTCCCGCTCGTGCCGGTGACCGCGATGGTGAGGGACCTGCCCGCTGCGTACGTCCTGTGGTGGGCCGCGAGGTCGGCGGCCAGCTGAGCGTGGCGGTAGCCGAGCATCCGGTCCACCATCCGCCCGACCACGTTCGTCTCGACCCGGTCGGTGACCAGCGTCGCGTCACCGTCGGCCGCGAACTCGTGCCTGTGGGTCCACGACAGCGGCCGCAGCGAGGCGAGCCGGTCGGTGAACAGGTGCGGAGGGTCGTAGGCCTCAGGGTCGTGCCGGGCGACCCAGTCCACGCCGCGGCCGAGCGAGATCACCGCCGTCCCGTCGGCCAGGTCGGTCGTCTCCACCCGCACCTCCCCCGGCATCCACGGAGGCGTCAGCCGGTGGATCGCCCCCGGACGCCGATGCCACGCGAAGACCTCCTCGACCGGCGCCTCGACGCGCGTCGTCAGCGAGTGGACCCGGACCAGCGGGGACTTCATACCCGAAGCCTCGCGCGGATCGGCCGGGCGTACAACCCGCTCAGGCGCTGATGAAGTCGGGCCGCCGGCGCTCGAGGAAGGCCGACCGGCCCTCGGCGAACTGCCGACCTGCGAGCAGGTCGACCTGGAGGTCGGCCTCGGCAGCGAGTACGCCGTCGAGGCTCTGGTCGGGTTGGGTGAGGATGCCCCGGGTGCCGGTCACCATGGGCGCCGAGAGCTCGGCCAGACGTGAGGCCAGATCGACCGCGTGGTCGAGGGCGGCGCCATCGTCGACGACGGTCTCGACCGCTCCGATCCGCTCGGCCTCGGTCGCGTCGAAGGTGCGTACGGTCAGCAGCAGCTCGCGAGCCCGGCCCTGCCCGACGCGCCGCGGGAGCGTGTAGGCGAGCCCGGTGTCGGGGCCGAGCCCGATCTTCCCGAACGACGTCGAGAAGGTCGTCGAGCGGCCGGCGACCACCAGGTCGCAGGCGGCTGCCAGTGCGAGCCCGAGCCCGTACGCGCCGCCCTCGACCGCGGCAACGACCGGCCGGTCGCCGGTGACCAGCTGACGTACGACGGCGTTGACGACCTCGAGCCGCTGCTGGGCGACGTCGCGGTCCTGCGACATCGACCGGATGTCGCCGCCCGCGGAGAACACCGAGCCCGCGCCGGTCAGGACGACGGCACGCGCCTCCTGGTCGGCGGCCCGGAGCGCGGTGAGCAGATCCAGCCGGTCGGCGAGGTCGAGCGCGTTGCGACGCTCGGGGCGGCCGAGGGTGAGGATCCGGACGTGGCCACGGTCCTCGACTCGGACCGCGCCGGCACGGTCACCGCTCACCCCTGGAACTCCTTCACCATCTGCTTGGCGATGATCAGCTTCTGGATCTCGCTGGTGCCCTCGTAGAGCCGGAACAGCCGCGCGTCGCGGTAGAACCGCTCGACCGGCACCTCGCGCATGTAGCCGAGGCCACCGTGGATCTGGACCGCGCGGTCTGCGATCCGGTCGACCGCCTCCGTGCAGAACAGCTTGCACATCGAAGGTGCCGTCCGCCGGTCGCTGCCGTCGTCCCAGCTGCGGGCGGCCTCGAGGACCATCGCGCGACCGGCGTACGCCTCGGTCCGGCTCTCGGCGAGCATCGCCTGGATCAGCTGGAACTCCGCCAGCTTCTGGCCGCCCTGACCGTTGGTCGTGGCGTGGCGCAGGCTCTCCTCGATCAGCCGGTCCGCGAGGCCGACAGTCAGCGCCGCGATGTGCAGCCGGCCCTTGGCCAGCGATCGCATCGCCGCGGAGAATCCCTCGCCCTCGACCTCGCCGACCAGGTTCTCGGCGGGCACCCGGACACCGTCGAAGAAGATCTCCGACGTCACGGCACCGCGCTGGCCCATCTTGTGGTCCTTCGGACCGATGGTGACGCCGGGGGTGTCGGTCGGCACCAGGAACACCGAGATGTTCCTGGCGCCCTCGGCGAGGTCGCCGGTGCGGGCGAACACCATGAGCAGGTCGGCCCAGATCGCGTTGGTGATGAAGCGCTTCTGCCCGTTGATGACGTACGCGTCGCCGTCGCGGACCGCGCGCGTGCGCAGGCCGCTCGGGTCGGAGCCGGCCTCGGGCTCGGTGAGTGCGAACGAGGCCACCAGGTCGCCGCTCGCCAGCCCGGGCAGGTACTGCTGCTTCTGCCGCTCGGTGCCGCAGTTGACCAGCACCTGACCGGCGATGCCGTTGTTGGTGCCGAACATCGAGCGGAACGACGGCGTGGTCCAGCCGAGCTCCATCGCCAGCCGGACCTCCTCGGACATGGTGAAGCCGAGACCGCCGTACTCCTCCGGGATGGCGTAGCCGAACAGCCCCATGGCCGCGGCCTGCTGCCGGAGCCGGTCGGGGATCTGGTCGGTCTCCTCAATCTCGTCCTCGGCCGTGACGACCTCCTTGCGGACGAACGCGCGGACGGCGTCGAGGATCGACGTGAACTCGTCGGGCTCCATGGGTGCTGCTCCTTCGTGCGGGACGGTCAAGGCGTGGTCAAGGCGTGGGAACGGGTACGTCGGCCGGCCGGCCGACCACGCCGCCGGCAGCCAGCCGGTCGATCGCGCCGGCGTCCAGGCCGAGCTCGGCGAGCACGGCCTCGGTGTGCGCGCCGAGCTCCGGGATCGCGCCCATCGGCAGCTCGACATCGCGGAACGTCATCGGAGGCAGTACGCCGCGGACCGGTCCGGCCGGGGTGGCGACCTCGCGCCACCGGTCGCGGCCGGCGAGCTGCGGGTGCTCGACCAGGCCGGACATGTCGTTGATCTGGGCAGCAGGGACACCGGCGGCGGCGAGCCGGGCGTCGAGGTCGGCGGTGGCGAAGCCACGGGTGTGCTCGGCGACGACCGCATCGCACTCCTCACGGTGGGCGACCCGCAGCGGGTTGGTCGCCAGCCGGGGATGGTCGACGAGATCGGGCCGCTCGAAGACGTCGGTCACCAGCGCCTTCCAGCCGCGGTCGTTCTGGACGCCGATCAGGATCTCCCCGTCGGCGGTCGGAAAGGCGTCGTACGGAGCGATCGAGGCGTGGCTGAGCCCCATTCGCGGCACCTGGCGGCCGCCGTACATCTGCATGTACATCGGGTGCCCGAGCCACTCGACGGTCGCGTCGAACATCGACACGTCGACGATGCCGCCCTTGCCGGTGCGCTCGCGGCGGAACAGGGCCGCGACGATCGCCTGGCTCGTGTAGAGGCCGGCGGCGATGTCGGAGCTGGGGACGCCGGTCTTGGTCGCCGTCTCCGGGGTGCCGGTGACCGAGATCAGCCCGGACTCGGCCTGGATCAGCATGTCGTACGCCTTGCGGTCGCGCAGCGGGCCGCCGGTGCCGTAGCCGGAGATGCCGGCGACGACGAGCCTCGGGTGCCGTTCGGCGAGCTCCTCCGCGCCGAGCCCGAGCCGCTCGGCGGCGCCGGGGGCGGCGTTCTGCAGGAAGACATCGGCGCGGGCGACCAGCCGGCGCGCGAGCTCTGCGCCGTCGGGCGACTTGAGGTCGAGCGCCACCGACTCCTTGCCGCGGTTGAGCCAGACGAAGTGCGAGGCGAGGCCGTGCACCGCATGGTCGTAGTTGCGGGCGAAGTCACCCTCGCCCACCCGCTCCAGCTTGATCACGCGGGCACCGAGGTCCGCGAGGTGACGGGTGGCGAGCGGGGCCGCGACGGCCTGCTCGAGGGCGACCACGGTGATGCCCTCCAGCGGCAGCAGGTCGCTGGCCAATTCGGTGGTCATGCAGAAAGCATCCCGCGACTTCTTATGCGCGTCCAATACCTAATCCTTGGAGGATTGTTCCCACTGATGCAAGAGTTGTCCCTATGGACCTGCACCATCTCGAGGCCTTCCTGGCCGTCGCCGAGGAGCTCCACTTCGGCCGTGCGGCCGAGCGGCTGCACATCGCCCAGCCGCCGCTGAGCCGCACCATCAAGCAGCTCGAGCGCGACCTCGGCGCCCAGCTGTTCGACCGCACCACCCGGAGCGTACGGCTGACGTCGGCCGGCGAGGCACTGGTCCGGCCTGCCCAGGAGGTGCTCGAGGGCCTGCGCACCGCACGCCGGGCGGTCCGTTCGGCCGGCCGCGGCGAGACCGGCCGAGTCCGGATCGGGTTCGCCGGCCCCTCCTCCCACGTGCTCGTCGGCCAGCTCGGCCGGATCGTCCGAGAGCAACATCCCGGGATCGAGCTGATGCTGCAGAGCACGACGTACAACTACGAGGCGCTGCGCTCGCTGCAGGACGGCGAGCTCGACCTGGCCATCGCTCGGTGGCGGATCGAGCCCCAAGGGCTCGCGCACCGCGTGATCGCGGTCGAGCACTACGTCCTCGCCGTGCCGGCCGGTCACCGGCTCGCCGGCCGCGGGGAGGTCAGCATGGCGGACTGCCTGGACGAGCCGTTCGTGGCGTTGCCGGCCGACCCCGGCTCCAGCGTGCGCGACGCCTTCATCGAGACGGCATCCCAGGCCGGCTTCGTGCCCAACATCGTGCAGACCGCACCGGACAGCTGGACCGCGGTCGCGCTGGTCGCGGCCGGCGTCGGCATCACGTTCACGCTCGACACCGCGATCGCCAACGTCGTGCAGACCGGCATCGAGGTGGTCAGGATCACCGAGTGCGACCGCCCGACGTTCCAGCAGCTCGCCTGGCGGCAGGAGGACCGGAGCCCGGCGCTGCACGCGGTGCTGCGCGCCTCGGAGGAGGCGCTGCCGACACCGGAGCTGCCGTCGACTCCGCCCGCCTGACCATCGGTCAGCGGTCGGTCGCCACCTTCACCAGACCGACCTGCGACGCGGTGGCGACATGACGACCGGTCTCGTCGAACAGCTCACCGACGCCGTGGGCACGTCCGTGGGCGATCGACTCCACGCGGCAGTCGAACTGGTGCCAGCCGGTCAGGTCGGAGGCGGCATGGAACGCCAGCGCGTGGGTCAGGCTGAGGATCCGGGCGCCAGGCTTGTGCCGAGCTGACCCGAGCGCCAGGAACGACGCCTCGAGGATGCTCATGTCGCTCACGTAGGCGACCAGCGCCGCCCGTAGGACCGGGTCGTCGGGCAGCGGGCCGGTCGCCCGGAAGAAGCTGCTCTGCCGGTCGCCGGGCTCGGCGACGGTGAAGTACGGCGGGGCCACCGCGTGCCGGAAGTGGACCGGTCGGGGCAGCCGCCACCAAGGCGGGATCCGCTCGTCCGAGCCGAACCGGTCGGCCAGGTCCGGCAGCGTCTCGGGATCGGGAGCGGGCCGCGGCCGGAGCGAGCTGTGGGACGGCAGGTCGGCGCGTACGGTCGCCCACCGGGTGACCGCTCCGAAGAGCTCCTCCCCCGCGTCGTCGAGCAGCCGGCTGCGCCGGGTCGCCAGCGACGGCGCATCCGAGACGACCGTGACCTCCCAGTGCAGCGGCCGGTCCGTCGGCACCCCGCCGACGAAGTCGGCCTGCAGGCTGATGATCCGCTGGTCGGCCCCGACGCCGCGGCCGGCGGCGACCAGCGCCTGAGCCAGTAGGAGGCCACCGAAGAGCCTGCCGGCGGGATGCTGCTGCGGTTGTCCGACCCAGTGACTGACCCGGCCGGTCGGCTCGTCGGCACAGGTCAGATCGAGGAGGTCGAGCAGCTCGTCGAGAGTCACGGCAGCACGGGTGTCAGCGGCAGGAGAGGCAGGGTCCACGCGGCTCATTGTGCCGTCGTTTGTCATCACTTTCGATATCTGTCTCGAACTATTCATACGTATCCGTCAACAGTGAGCGGCGGAAGAAGTATTGGAGTTCGGCACGCTGCTGGCGTCAGGCTGGGACCACTGACCAACCCCCGCCCGCCCCCCGAGGAGCACCCATGGCCGCGCCCGACAAGGTCACCGATCTCAGCTCGGCGGTGGCCGCCCACGTACGGGACGGCATGACGCTCGCGCTCGAGGGCTTCGGCCACCTGATCCCGTTCGCCGCAGGCCACGAGATCATTCGCCAGGGCCGTCGGGACCTGACGTTCTGCCGGATGACCCCCGACCTGCTGGCCGACCAGATGATCGCCGCCGGCTGCGTCTCGAAGCTCGTCGCCTCGTTCTTCGCCAGCGGCTCGGCGGGCTCCTTGCACGAGGTCCGGCGCCGGGTGGAGAACGCCGACCCGCAACCGCTCGAGGTCGAGGAGTACAGCCACTACGGCATGGTCTGCCGCTACCAGGCGGGCGCCGCCGGGCTGCCGTTCTTCCCGCTCCGCTCGTACGCCGGCAGCGATCTGCCGAAGCTCAACCCGCTGATCCGCAAGGTCTCCGACCCCTACGGCGGACCCGACATCTACGTCGTGCCGCCGCTGCGCCCGGACGTGACGATCGTCCACGCCCAGCGCGCCGACCGCTCCGGCAACGTCCAGATGTGGGGCATCGTCGGGGCCCAGCAGGAAGCGGCGTATGCGGCGGAGACCGTGATCGCGACCGTGGAGGAGATCGTCGACGAGGACGTGGTCCGCTCCGACCCGAACCGCACCGTGCTGCC
This sequence comes from Nocardioides sp. YJ-D4, assembly GCF_054031495.1. NCBI lineage: Bacteria > Bacillati > Actinomycetota > Actinomycetes > Propionibacteriales > Nocardioidaceae > Nocardioides > Nocardioides sp. YJ-D4. Next base: position 4,632,695 of record NZ_CM132932.1, on the reverse strand, counting down.
GTCCCACGCGATCACCGCCGTGGTGGAGGTTCCCGGCGGCGCACACCCGTCCTACACGCAGGGCCACTACGACCGCGACAACGCCTTCTACCGCGAGTGGACGCCGATCAGCCGCGACCGCGAGGCGGTGCTCGGCTGGCTCGAGGAGTGGGTGCACCGGGTGCCCGATCGCGCTGCGTACCTCGACAAGCTCGGAGCGGAGCGCTGGCGCGGGCTCGGTGTCGCTCCTCGGCCCTCGCAGCCCGTCGACTTCGGCCGCCGCCGGGTGGCCGCCCAGGAGGTCTCATGAGCAACCCGCTCTCGGACGTGGCTCCGTCCAGCACCGAGTTCCTCGCCGCGGTCGCGGCCCGGCAGCTCGTCGGCAAGTACCGGGTCTTCGCGGGCGTCGGGCTGCCGACGCTCGCCGTCGACCTGGCGCGCCGCACCGTGAACCCAGACGTCGAGCTCGTCTACGAGTCCGGCGTCTGCGGCGCACAGCCCGAGGGCCTGGCGGAGGGCATCGCCGACTCGGTGCTGGTCTCCGGCGCCGCGGCGGTGCTGAGCATGCCCGCGCTGTTCGGCTACGTCCTGCAACGCGGCCATGTCGACGTCGGCTTCCTCGGCGCCGCTCAGATCGACCGCTGGGGCAGCCTCAACACCAGCTTCATCGGCGACTGGGACAAGCCCGCCGTCCGCCTCCCCGGTGCCGGCGGTGCCGCGGAGATCATGCCGAACGCCGGCGAGTGCATCGTCGTGCTGCGCCGCCACGACCCTGGCGCCCTTCCGGCGCAGCTCGACTTCTGCACCTCGCCCAGCCCGGTGCGCGCGCACGAGGAGGACCCCCGGATGGTGCCTCGCGGCCACGGGGTCTCCACCGTGATCACCCCGATGGCGGTGCTGCGCCGCCCCGACAAGCTCGGCGAGCTCGAGATCAGCGAGGTCCACCCCGGCCTCACCGTCGACGACGTCCGCGCCGCGACCGGGTGGGACATCGCCGTCGCCGAAGACGTACGCGAGACCGCACGGCCGACCGTCGAGGAGGTTCGGCTGCTCCGCGACGAGATCGACACGGTGCGGCTCTACCTCCGATGAGCCCGTCCAACGTCACGTACGAACCGCGCCGGTCGGCGTACGTCGCCCTGCTGGCGTGCTCCACGCTCGGCACCCTGTCGAGCACGATCATCAGCGCGCCGATCAACGTGATCGCCCATGCGATCGGGGCCTCGCCGCGCGAGATCGTCTTCGCGGTCAGCGCGTTCACGCTCGCGATGGTCGTCTTCGCGCCGGTCTCGGGCTGGATGTGCCAGCGGTTCGGCTCCCGGCGGGTGCTCGCCGGGTCGCTGCTGCTGATGGTGGCCGCACAGGCGGGCGCGGCGTTCAGCCAGGGGCTCGGGTTCCTGGTCGTGATGCGTGCCCTGCAGGGGGTCGCGTGCTCGGCGGTGCCGCCCGCGATCCAGCAGGTGCTCGGCCGGCACTGGGCCGGCAACCGGGCCCGGGTGATGGCGGCCTGGGCGGCCGCGATCGGCGTCGGCCAGGCGCTCGGGCCGCCCCTCGGCGGACTGGTCGCGGACACTCTCGGCTGGCGGTGGGTGTTCCTCACCCACGCCTCGCTCAGCGCGGTGCTGCTGGTGCTGTGCCTGACCGTGGTGCCCGACGTGCCCGCCTCGTACGCTCCGCTCCACGTCAGCGGGATGGCGACGCTCCTGGTCGGGATCGGCGCGCTCGTCGGCGCCGTCAGCTGGCTCGGACAGCACGGCGAGGTCGCGGTGGCCGCGGGGATGGCGGCCGTGGGTGTGCTCGCCCTCGCCGTGCACAGCCAGCTCGGGCGCACCAGCGCCGGACCGTTCGTCCCACCCGGCCTCCTCACCGAGCGGAGGTTCGTCGCGAGCACGATGGCCGCCGGCACGGTGATGGGCTGTCTCGGCGTGGCGATCGTCGCCACTCCCCTGCACCTGGGCCGTGACCTCGGCCTGGGTCCGGGACACATCGGCATCACCATGCTCGCGCTGGCCCTGGCGATGACGCTCGCGGCTCCGCTCTCCTCCCGGGTCACCGAACGGTTCACCGCCCGGCGCACGCTGCGCGGCGGACTGGTGCTGCTCGCGCTCGGCCTGCTCGCCCTGCCCCTGGCCGCGAACACCTCCGGGCCCGGCACGGTCGTGGCGCTCACCGTGGCCGCGCTCGTGCTCACCGGCGCGGCGATCGGCGTCGTGCAAGCGACCTCCGCGCTCGGTCTGATGACCTCGCCGGCCGCCGCCGACGGTGTCGCGCTCGGGCTCCACAACATGCTCCGCTTCACCGGCCTCGCCGTCGGCTACTCCTGGGTCGCGATCGCCTACCCGACCGGAAACCTCTCGCTCGTCTACGGCGTCCCGGTCGCCGCGGTCGCCCTGACCTGGGCGATGGCCGGTCCCACGGCCCCGTCCTCACAGCCCTCCACAGAAAGGGTGTTCCATGACCATCGCTGACCAAGCTCCCGGGCCACTAGCCGGCCTGCGCGTGGTCGAGGTGTCCAGCTTCGTCGCCACACCGCTGTGCGGCACCACCCTGGCGCAGCTCGGTGCGGAGGTGATCCGCGTCGAGCCGCTCGAAGGCGGCCCGGACCGGACTCGCTGGCCGCTGAGCGACGACGGCGCCAGCCTCTATTGGAACGGGCTCAACCCCGGCAAGAAGGCCATCGCCGTCGACTGCACCCACCCGGAGGGGCGGCAGCTGGTCGCGGACCTGGTCGTCTCGGGCGGCCCGTCCGGCGGCATCGTGGTCACCAACACCGAGCGCTGGTCGGAACTCGGGTATGCCGCGCTGCGTGCCCGCCGCGACGACGTCATCCACGTGCTCCTCACCGGGCGCCACGACGGCGGGACCGCCGTCGACTACACCGTTCAGGCCGGCACCGGCTTCCCGCTCGTGACCGGCCCGGAAGAGCATGCGGCACCGGTGAACGGCGTGGTGCCGGCCTGGGATCTCGCGGCCGGGCTCCACCTCGCGACCGGCCTGCTCGCCGCCGAGCGCCGGCGCGCGGTCACCGGCGAGGGCGCCGAGGTGCGGGTCGCACTGGAGGACGTCGCCCTCGCGACCGCCGGCAACCTCGGCTACCTCGCCGAGGCGCAGCTGCGGCCGGAGGGCGAGCGCGGCTCGATCGGCAACCACGTCTACGGCACCTTCGGCCGCGACTTCACCACCGCGGACGGCGACCGCTTCATGCTGGTGGCTCTCACACCGCGGCAGTGGTCGGACCTGCTGGGCATCACCGGCCTCGCCGACGCGGTGGCCGCCCTGGCCCGAGCCCTCGATGCCGACTTCTCCGACGAGGGCGCGCGGTTCCGGCATCGGACCGTGCTCGGCGGCCTGATCGCCGCGTGGTTCGAGCAGCACGACACGGCGTACGTCACGAGGGCGCTGTCGAAGACCCGGATCCTGTGGTCGCCATATCGCAGCTTCCGCGACCTCGCCGCCGACGACGCCCGGCTGCTGCGCGAGCACCCGCTGTTCTCGACGATCACCCAGCCCGGCGTCGGCGAGCTGCTCGCCCCGGGCGCGCCGATCACCGTCGACGGCCACCGGAGCGCGCCCCTGCCAGCCCCCGCGGTCGGGCAGGACACCGGCGAGGTGCTGGCCGGCGCCCTCGGGCTGGCCACGGAGCGGCTGGACGACCTGCTCACCCGCGGTGTCATCGGCTCCCGGGAGGTGGTGGCGCGATGAGCACCGCCGAGATCGCTGGAAAGGCACGCACCTGGCTGTTCGTGCCCGGGGACCGGCCGGAGCGGTTCGCCAAGGCTGCCGCCGCCGGCCCCGACGTGGTGGTCCTCGACCTCGAGGACGCCGTCGCCCCGGCGCACAAGGATGCCGCCCGCGCCCAAGTCACCGACTGGCTCCCCAGGGCAGCGATCACCACCGCTGTGCGGATCAACGCCGCCGGCACCACCTGGCACGACGCCGACCTCACCGCTCTCGCCGCCCTCGACGGACCGTCGCTGGTGGTGCTGCCGAAGGCCGACAGCCCCGAGACCGTGGCGGCCGTCCTGGCCGCCCTCCCCGATGGCTCCGCCGTCGTCGCCCTGGTCGAGACCGCGCTCGGCGTCGCGCGAGCCATCGACCTCGCCCGCTCCCCCGGAGTCGTACGCCTCGCCTTCGGCAGCTACGACCTGGCGGCCGAGCTCGGGGTCGATCCCGACCATGCACCCGCCCTCGCGCCCGCGCGTGGGAACCTGGTGCTCGCCTCGGCCGTCGGCGGCCTGGCCGGCCCGATCGACGGCGTCACCGGCGACGTACGCGATCACGAGCGGCTGACCGCAGATGTCACCGCGGCCGCGGCTCTCGGGTTCGCCGGCAAGCTCTGCATCCACCCCGGCCAGGTGACGCCCGCCGTCGCGGCCCTGGCACCCACCCCCGACGAGGTCACCTGGGCCGAGCGCGTGTTGGCCGCCGCGACCGAGGACGGCGTCGCCCTCGTCGACGGCCGGATGGTCGACGCCCCCGTCATCGCCCGCGCCCGCCGCATCGTCTCCCTCAACCGACCCACCCCAGGAGCAGCCAGATGAGCAGCCTGACCCCCGACGAGCAGGACATGGTCCGGCTCGTCGCCGACTTCGTCGACGAGCGCGTACGCCCCCGGGTGCGCGAGTTCGAGGCCGACGACATCTACCCCACGGAGCTCATCGAGGAGATGAAGAAGCTCGGCTTCTTCGGCCTCCTGGTGCCCGCCGAGCACGGCGGCGTCGACGTGAGCACGGCGTGCTTCGCGCGGGTCACCGAGGAGCTCGCCCGTGGCTGGATGAGCCTGGCCGGCGCGATCGGCGGACACTCGGTGATCAGCTATCTGGTCCGCCACTTCGGGACCCCGCAGCAGCAGGAGTCCTACCTACCCCGGATGGCCGATGGCAGCCTGCGCGCCACGATGGCCCTGACCGAGCCGTCCGGCGGCAGCGACCTGCAGGGGATGCGTACGTTCGCCGACACCGACGGCGACGAGCTGGTCATCACGGGGTCGAAGACCTGGATCTCCAACGCCCAGCACGCCGGCCTGATCGGGCTGCTCTGCGTCACCGACCGTTCCGTCTCGCCCGCACACAAGGGCATGAGCGTGGTGCTGGTCGAGCCCGGCGACGGGCTCACCGTCTCGGGCAAGATCCCCAAGCTCGGCTACCGCGGCGTCGAAGCCTGCGAGCTCACCTTCGACAAGATGCGCGTCCCGGTGACCGCGGTCCTCGGCGGCACCCCTGACCTCGGCTGGAGCCACATGATGCGTGGCCTCGAGGTCGGCCGGATCCAGGTCGCCGCCCGCGCCGTCGGCGTCGGCCAGGCCGCGCTCGACGACGCGCTCTCCTACGCCCAGACCAGGGAGAGCTTCGGCAAGCCGATCTGGAAGCACCAGTCTGTCGGCAACCTGCTCGCCGAGATGGGCACCAAGATGCGCGCCGCCCGGCTGATGACCCTCGACGCGGCCGAGCGGCTCGACGCCGGCGACCGCGCCGACATGGAGGCCGGGATGGCCAAGCTCTTCGCCTCGGAGGCGGCCATGCAGGTCGCCCTCGACGCGGTGCGGGTGCACGGCGGCTACGGCTACTCCAAGGAGTACGACGTGGAGCGCTACTTCCGCGACGCCCCGCTGATGATCGTCGGCGAGGGCACCAACGAGATCCAGCGCAACGTGATCGCCGCCCAACTGGTGGCGCGCGACCAGAAGGGAAAGAACTGACATGGCACTTCTCGAGAACCGGACCGCGGTCATCACCGGAGGCGCGCAGGGCATCGGCCTCGCCGTCGCCGAGCGCTTCGTGGCGGAGGGGGCGCGGGTGGTGCTCGCAGATCTCGACGGCGCCGCCGCGGAGGCCGCCGCCAAGGAGCTGGGCCCGGACGTGGCTTCCGGCGTGGCCTGCGACGTGGTGAGCGCCGAGGACGTCGAACGCGCGCTGGAGACGGCGGTCGCGGCGTACGGCTCGCTCGACATCGTCGTCAACAACGCCGGCATCACCCGCGACGCGACGATGCGGAAGATGACCGAGGACCAGTTCGACCAGGTGATCGCCGTGCATCTCAAGGGCTGCTGGCACGGCACCCGGCTCGCCGCCGCCCGGATGCGCGAGCAGAAGTCCGGCGCGATCGTGAACATCTCCTCGATCTCCGGCAAGGTCGGGATGGTCGGGCAGACCAACTACTCGGCCGCGAAGGCCGGCATCGTCGGGCTCACCAAGGCCGCGGCGAAGGAGATGGCCCACCACGGGGTCCGGGTCAACGCGATCCAGCCGGGACTGATCCGCTCGGCGATGACCGAGGCGATGCCGCAGCGGATCTGGGACGAGAAGATGGCCGAGATCCCGATGGGTCGCGCGGGTGAGCCGGCCGAGATCGCGAACGTAGCGCTCTTCTACGCCTCCTCGCTCTCCTCCTACATGACCGGCACGGTCGCCGAGGTGACCGGCGGAAGGTACATGTGAGCTGGCGGCCGCACCGGGTGAGGTCGACCGAGACCCTCGACGCGGGTCCAGTCACCGCCCTCGGCGCGCTCCTCGACAGCGGTGCTCGGGTGCCGGCCGCCGGGGCCGTACTCCCGCCGCTGTGGCACTGGGTCGCGCTCCCGCGGTGGCCGGCGTCGTCGGTGATCGGCGTCGACGGCCATCCGCGCCGCGGTGACTTCCTGCCGCCGATCGACCTGCCCCGGCGGATGTTCGCCGGCGGCGAGGTGACGTTCCACGGCGACCTCCGGGTCGGCACCTCGGTCGTCCGCGAATCCGAGGTGGTCTCGGTCGATGAGAAGGCGGGCCGCAGCGGCCGGCTGGCGATCGTCACGGTGCACACCCGGCTCGTCGACCGCGGCAGGGACGACCTGCTCGTGGAGGAGCGGCAGGACCTGATCTACCGCGATGCCGCGCCGGTTCCGACGTCGTTCCCCGACCCTGAGCCCGCCTCGGCGATCGCACCGGCCGGCCCGCCGCTGGTGTCCGAGGACGACGGCTGGCGGTTCGTCACCGACCCGACCCTGCTCATGCGGTTCAGCGCGGCGACCGCGAACCCGCACCGGATCCACTACGACTGGCCCTACGCCACGCGGGTCGAGGGCTATCCCGGGCTGGTCGTGCACGGCCCGCTCTCGACCCTGGTGCTCGCCGAGGCCCTTCGGCTGGCCCACCCCGACCGCGTCGTACGCCGCCTGCAGCACCGCAACACCGCACCGCTTTTCTGCGGAGACCCCGCCCACGTGGCCGTCGACCGCCCCGCTCCCGACACCGCGCCCGACTCTGTCGAGGTCGCGCTGCGACGCCCCGACGGCACCGCGCTCGCCGGCCTGACGGCCGAGCTGGCCACCCTCACCCCTGAAAGGCACCAACCATGAGTGACACCGCCCGCGACGTGGTCATCTGCGAGCCCGTCCGCACCCCGATCGGCCGCTACGGCGGCGTCTTCAAGGACCTGAGCCCGGTCGACCTCGGCGTCACCGCGCTGCAGGGTCTGCTCGCCCGCACCGGCATCGACCCGGAGCGGATCGACGACGTCATCCTCGGCCACTGCTACCCCAACGCCGAGGCGCCGGCGATCGGACGGGTGGTCGGACTCGACGCCGGGCTCCCGGTCACCGTCGGCGGTCAGCAGGTCGACCGTCGCTGCGGCTCCGGGCTGCAGGCCGTCGCCAACGCGGTGATGCAGGTGGCCTCCGGCGCCAGTGAGATCGTGGTCGCCGGCGGCGCGGAGTCGATGAGCAACGTCGCCTTCTACTCCCTCGACATGCGCTGGGGCGGGGCGCGCACCGGCGTACAGATCCACGACGGCCTCACCCGCGGCCGGCAGACTCCGGGCGGCCGGTTCCACCCGGTGCCCGGCGGCATGCTGGAGACCGCCGAGAACCTGCGCCGGGAGTACGCCATCGGCCGCGAGGAGCAGGACCGGCTCGCCGTCAGCTCCCACCTGCGCGCCGTCGCCGCCCAGCAGAGCGGTGTCTTCGCCGAGGAGATCGTGCCGGTCACCGTCCCGTCGAGGAAGGGCGACGTCATCGTCGACACCGACGAGCACCCCCGCGCCGACACCACGATCGAGTCGCTCGCGAAGCTGCGGCCGATCCTCGGGTCCTCCGACCCAGAGGCGACCGTCACCGCCGGTAACGCCAGCGGCCAGAACGACGCCGCCGCCATGTGCCTGGTCACGACCGCCGACCTCGCCGAGAGCCTCGGCCTGCGGCCGCTGGTCCGGCTCGTGTCCTGGGCCGCCGCCGGCGTACGTCCTGACGTGATGGGCATCGGCCCGGTCCCCGCCACGGAGGCGGCCCTCGCCAAGGCCGGCCTGACCCTGTCCGACATCGACGTCATCGAGCTCAACGAGGCCTTCGCCGCCCAGGCGCTGGCGGTGATGCGCGAGTGGAAGTTCACCGACGAGGACCTCGAGCGCACCAACGTCCACGGCTCCGGCATCTCCCTGGGCCATCCCGTCGGCGCCACCGGCGTACGGATGCTCGGCACCCTCGCCCGCGAACTGCACCGCCGCGAGGCGCGCTACGGCCTCGAGACCATGTGCATCGGCGGCGGCCAGGGCCTCGCCGCCGTCTTCGAGCGGGTGGTCTGATGCGTACGTTCACCTCGATCGCGGCGATCGAGGCCGCTGTCGGCGAGGAGCTCGGCACCACGGACTGGGTGCAGATGACCCAGGAGCGCGTGGACCGTTTCGCGGAGCTCAGTGGAGACCAGCAGTGGATCCACGTCGACGTCGAGCGTGCCACCGCCTCCGCCTTCGGCGGCACCATCGCGCACGGCTACCTCACGCTGTCGATGCTGCCCGCCTTCGCCGCCGAGCTCTACACCATCGACACCGGGTCCGCCCGGCTCAACTACGGCCTCGAGAAGGTGCGGTTCCCCGCGCCGGTCAAGGTCGGCACGAAGATCCGGGCCACACCGCGGATCAAGGACGTCCGGGCGGTCCCGGCCGGGACCCAGGTGCTGGTCGCCTGGACCGTCGAGGCGGAGGGCACCGAGCGACCGGTCTGCGTCGCGGAGAGCATCACGCTGGTCCTTCCCTGACGCCGCACGAGTGCCGCCGATCCTCCCTTCGGGAGATCGGCGGCCTTGGCATGCCTGGGAGACCATTGGGCTCAAGAGTGATATCAATGCCATCTAGATTTGGTGTTGGACGTGCAATGGCACGGGTTCTTAGTGTGAACGCGGTCACACAGCATTCCGGTGCGTGACGACACACAACCCCCGGAGGAGCAGTCCCCATGACCCAGTCAACGCGCGTCCCCGACGAACGGATGGCCCGTAAGGCGGGCATCGCCGCGTTCGTCGGCACCACCATCGAGTGGTACGACTTCTACATCTACGGCACCGCGTCCGCTCTGGTCTTCGGGCCACTGTTCTTCAGCAACGCCGAGCCCGCGGTCGCGACCCTGCTCTCCTTCGCGACGTTCGCCGTCGGGTTCCTGACCCGGCCGCTCGGCGGTGTGGTCTTCGGCCACCTCGGTGACCGGATCGGCCGCAAGCGCTCCTTGATCCTGACGCTGCTGCTGATGGGCGTCACCACCGTCGGCGTCGGTCTGCTGCCGACGCACGCGGCCATCGGTGCCGCGGCGCCGGTGCTGCTGATCATCCTCCGACTGCTGCAGGGCCTCGCCGTGGGCGGCGAGTGGGGCGGCGCGGTGCTGATCGCGACCGAACACACCCGGGCCGACCGCGGCTTCCTGTTCGGCGCCTTCGCTCAGCAGGGCTCCCCTGCCGGCCGGATCCTGGCCACCCTCAGCTTCCTCGCCGTGACCGGCCTGCTCCCCGACGACGCGCTGCTCGAGTGGGCCTGGCGACTGCCGTTCCTGGCGTCGGCCGCGCTGGTCGTGGTCGGGCTCGTGATCAGGCTCAGCCTCGAGGAGTCCCCGGCGATGAAGGACCTCCAGGAGCGCAACGAGGTCGTCCGGGTGCCGGTGATCGAGCTGTTCCGCAGCAACTCCCGTGAGCTGACCCTCGGCGTCTTCGGCATCCTGTGCGTCTTCGTGGTCGTCTACGCCCGCGACACCTTCGCGCTCTCCTGGGCCACGACCCACCTCGGCTTCGAGAAGGACTCCTTCCTCACCATCATCCTGATCGCCAGCGTCGTGCAGTTCTTCGTGCAGCCGTTCGGCGCGGTGATGGCCACCCGCTGGAACCCGCGCACCCTGGTCACGGTCCTGCTCGCCCTCGAGATTCCCGCGCTCGCGATGATGTTCGTGCTGATGGGCACCGGGAACTGGACGCTCGCGATGATCGGCGCGGTGATGGCCACCATCCCCGACGTGATGTTCTACGCGGTCATGGCGGGCATGCTCGCCCAGGCCTTCCCGGCCCGGGTCCGCTACACCGGTATCTCGGTCACATACGGCCTCTCCGGTGCGCTGTGCGGGACCACGCCGATGATCCTGCAGTGGCTCCTCGACACCTCCGGCAGCATCGTCGTGCCTGTCGCCTTCGGTGTCGTGACCACCGTGATCTCGCTGGTGTGCTCCCGTGCGCTGCTCGGCCGGGGCGCCGCCGAGAGCGAGACCACCGACGATGCCACGACGGTGACCGCGGGACGCTGAGACACGGTCACCACCGGATCGTCACCTGGCGGCGCCCAGCGAGCTACGTGCGAGCTGGGCGACGCGCTGGTTGCTGATCCCGGTCTCCGCCGCGATCCGCCCGAACGACCAGCCGCGGCGCCGCAGCAGCCGTACGGCCCGCGCGCTCTCGTCGTTCAGATCCGCGAGATGCCGATCGACCTGGCAGCGCTGGTTCTCGAGGTCACGGAGCGTCGCGGCCGGGTCGTCCGGCAGATCGGCGATGGCCCGGCGGGTCGGCGATCCACCCGTCGCCAGCGCATCGGGCGGGTTGAACGCCCACAGCGTGTAGTCGTCGGCCCACCGGATGAACCGGGCCATGCGGCTCTCACGGTGGAATCTGTTCGGGACGTCGACGTGTCCCGCGGGACGTGTCGCCTCAGCTGCCATCTCCGGCTCCTTCACATGGTCGGGAACAGGTGGGGGAAGGTCCTCGGTATCCATGGTCCGAGGCCGGGATGACCGAGCCGTTGAGGTTCGGTAACGGGCAGGTAAGGGCTATGGGAGCGGACCAGATCCCTCCGGGAGCTCGAACACCCGGATACCCGATCTTCGGCATGCGCAAATACCCCGAGCGGGATAACGATCGAGTAACGAGGAATGAGCATCGAACCCCCAGCCGATGCCCCTCCCCCGCTGAAGACACCATCCGTCCAGGCCGCAGCCGCGCGCGCCGACGGAGCCCCGCATCTGGGAAGCGGGCCCCGCCCTCCCACGTTGACAGCGACCGCGAGGTCTCTGAAAGGGGACACGCCATGCGCTCGACACCGAGCCCGCTCATGCCTCGCGCCACCAAGCCGAGGCTCTTCAAGAGGTTGGCGGCGCTGAGCGCCACCGCCCTCGTCGCCACGACGCTCGTCGCCTCCGGTGCCGCTGCGTCTCATCCCGAGGCCAGCCTCGCCGGCAGCAACTTCGAGATCGACGTCGACGCCAACCTCAAGGTCGACGATCCGGCCCCCTCGCTCGACTGGGCGAACGTCACCGAGACCCGGGCCACCGACAAGGTCAACGGCACCGGCGACAACTCCTACGCCGGCGGCGTCAAGGAGGACACCTCCTGTCCCGGTGAGGTGACCGACTCGATCCCGCCGAACAAGAGCGACCTGCTGAGCTTCCACGTCTACCGGGAGGCCGGCACCGGAACGCACCCCGGCTTCTTGAACCTCGCCTGGAGCCGGGTGAGCGACCCGAGCGGCACCACGCTGATGGACTTCGAGTTCAACCAGTCCAGCACCAAGTGCGCCTCCGGGCCCAACGTCGTCCGCACCGCCGGCGACCTGCTCATCGAGTACGCCATCGACCAGGGCGGCTCCCGCGCGGACATCTCCGCGCGCCGTTGGACCGGCACCGCCTGGGGTCCCACCACCGACCTGGACGTCCCGTCCGCCATCTGTGGTGGCGCTCCGTGCGCGGCCGGCACCATCAACTCCTCGACCATCCCGGCCGCGGACTCCGATGGGCTGATCGCCTCCGGCTCGAAGCAGGCGCGGACCTTCGGGGAGGCTCAGCTCGACCTGCGGCTCCTGTTCCAGCCCAACAAGTGCACATCGTTCGGCAGCGCGATGCTGAAGAGCCGCTCCTCGGACTCCTTCACCTCGCAGCTGAAGGACTTCGTGGCACCCGTCGGCATCAACCTGCAGAACTGTGGCCAGGTGATCATCCGCAAGCAGACCCTCCCGGACGAGGACCCCAACGCCACCGACTTCGGCTACACCAAGGCGTTCAGCACCGACCCCACCTCTGCGAACACGTTCACGCTCCGAGATGACGGGGTGAAGGACTACGGCAAGACCGTGCTCTTCGGCTCCGGCTACACAGTCGTCGAGGACGTGATCCCGTCCGACTGGAGCTTCGTCAGCGTGAACTGCGATGCCAGCACAGGAGTCACGCCGAGCATCACCGGCGCGACGGTGACCTTCGCGATCAACGAGGACACCGACGTACTCGACTGCACCTACACCAACGAGCTCCAGCTCGGAGCGCTGAAGATCCTGAAGAACAGCACGAAGGGCGGAGCGGTCACCAACCCCGGAGCGGTCTTCTCCTACGACGGCACCAGCGTCACCGACAACGGCACCGGCGACCAGGATCCCGATGTCGGCGAGGTCTGCGTATCGGGCCTCTCCCTCGGCGACTACGACGTGACGGAGACGTCGCCGCCTCCCGGCTACGCCGACGCCCCCGGCGGCGCACAGACCGTCACCGTAGTCAGCGGGACCAACTGCACCGACAACCAGCCGACAGGTGCGGCGGTCGCGACGTTCACCAACGCGCCGCTCGCCGACATCCAGGTCAACTTCCGTGACGGCGGTTCGGGCGAGACCAGCCTGACGTCGATGACCTGCGAGAACACCGGCGTCACGCCGGACACCGGCACCGCCACCGGCTGGGACGACACGATCACCCATGAGGGCATCGCGATCGACCCGTCACCCCGGACGGTCACCTGCACCATCGTGATCGATCCCTGACCCCCCCACATCCACCCCAACCGCGGGGCCGCCCGGTTCACCGGGCGGCCCCGTCGGGCACCCCGCCGGCGCAGCGGCAACATGATCGAAACCCATGGCGACTAGCGTGCAATCATGACGCGGGTGATCGAGCAACAGTCTCGGGTGATCCACGGATACAGGCGCGCGTTCCGCATCGGCGGGGACGGCTCCGCGATCATGCTCATCCACGGGATCGGCGACAGCTCGCGGACCTGGGAGGACGTCCTGCCGATGTTCGCCCAGAACCATCTGGTCATCGCGCCCGACCTGCTCGGTCACGGCGACTCCGACAAGCCCCGCGCCGACTACTCGATCGGCGGGTTCGCCAACGGCATGCGCGACCTGCTCTCCGTGCTGGACGTGGAGCGAGTCACTCTCGTCGGCCATTCGCTCGGCGGCGGTGTCGCGATGCAGCTCGCCTACCAGTACCCGCAGCTCGTCGAGCGGATCGTGCTGGTCTCCAACGGCGGCTCCGGACGCGGTGTCTCGACCTGGCTGCGACTCGCGACCCTGCCGATGGCGCCAGAGCTGCTCAAGCTGCTGCGGCTGCCGATCTCGCGGATCGGGCTGTCCGCCTCCCTCGGCCTGCTGCGTCGCTTCGATCACGATCTCGGCGTCGATGCGCCGGATCTGACCAGGATCGTCGACGCGTTCCCGGACAACCAGTCCCGCCAGGCGTTCGCCCGGACCCTGCGCGCCGTCGTCGACTGGCGCGGCCAGGTCGTCACGATGCTCGATCGCTCCTATCTGGCCTCGAACATCCCGCTGCTGATGATCTGGGGCGACCGCGACGGCGTCATCCCCTACCGCCACGCCGAGCAGGCGCAGGCGGCGATGCCGCAGGCCATGCTCGAGGTGTTCGAGGGCGCCGGCCACTTCCCGTTCCGCTCCGACCCGGGGCGCTTCGTGATGGCCGTCGAACAGTTCATCCGGAGCACCAAGCCGGCGATCTGGGATCAGCACGGATGGCAGACGCGGCTGCGCAACGGCCCCGAACCCGAAGACGATCTTCATACGTGGACGGGCATCTGACCCGCGCATTACCCTGCGGACATGAACGACGCTGCCGCGCCCGATGCCGCCACCGGAGGGGTTCGCGAGGTGAAGTCCGCCGCCCGCACGGTGGAGATCCTCGAGTTCCTCGCCGCGCGCCAGAACCGCCCGGTGCGGCTGCGCGAGCTGAGCGAGGCGCTCGGGGTTCCCCGCAGCAGCCTGCACGCCCTGCTCCGTACGCTCGCCAAGCACGGCTGGGTACGCAGCGATGCGACCGGCACGCTCTACGGCATCGGCATCCGGGCCCTGCTGGCCGGCACCAGCTACCTCGACACCGACCCCTACCTGCCCCAGGTGACCCCGTTCCTCGTCGAGCTCCGCGAGCAGCTCGACGAGACCTTCCACTTCGGGCGTCTCGACGGCACCGACGTGGTCTACCTCGCCACCCGCGAGTCGTCGCAGTACCTCCGCCCCTACAGCCGCGTCGGCCGCAGGCTCCCGGCCTACTCCACGTCGCTGGGCAAAGCGGTCCTGGCCGCGCAGCCCGAGGACGAGGTCGCCGACCATCTGCCGGCCGAGCTCGCACCGCTCACGCCGCACACGTTCACCGACCGGGGCGCACTGGCCGCCGAGCTCGAGGCGACCCGCCGGCGCGGCTACGCGATCGACAACGAGGAGAACACCCTCGGCCTGCGCTGCATCGCCGTCGCCCTGCACTACGACGAGCCGGTCACCGACGCGATCAGCGCCTCCATCCCGATCGCCCGGCTCACCCCCGAGCGGGAGGCCGAGGTCATCGCCGCGCTGCGCCAGGCAGCGGACCGGATCGTCCGCGTCGTCGGCCCGATCCGCAACTCCCTCACGTGGGCCTGAGCCGCGACCAATCCCGAGAGCGTCCGCGGCCGGCGCCAGCTTGGACTTCTCTGGCAATTCCTGCACTTCTCTGGCGTTGCAATGCCCGAGAAGTGCAGGAATACCCGGTTAACCGGGTACTCCTGCACCGCCTCCCGGCATCGCTGTCCACACATACGAGACTCTTGTCCACAGATGTAGACGCATGACACAATCGCAGACGTGCCCTCCACCTCTCCCACCACGCCACTGAACGTGCTGGTGACCGAGCCGATCATGGCCCGGTTCACCGACGTACTGACCCGGAAGGGCACCTCGCCGCACACGTGGACGTTCGCGTGGGGTGACGACCCTCGGCTCGCCGAGGCCGCCGCGACGGCCGAGGTGCTGGTCTGCTCCTCGACGACGCCGGAGCTGCTGGCCGCGATGCCCCGGCTCCGGCTGGTGCACGTGACCGGTGCCGGCGTGGACAGGATCCCGCTCGACGCGCTGCCAGGTGACGTACGTCTGGCCAACACCTACCACCACGGCCGCTCCATCGCCGAGCACGTGGTGATGGTGTCGATGATGCTGCTGCGCGGCGTCCTGCGGTCCGAGGCCGACATGCGCCGCGGCGTGTGGAGCAACGCGATCGTCTCCGACGACTACCCCTTCGGCGGTGTGCTGGCCGGCCGCACCCTGGGCATCGTCGGCTTCGGCGAGATCGGCTCCAGCGTCGCCCGGCTCGGGTCGGCGATGGGGATGAAGGTCCGGGCCGTACGCCGCAACCCCGACGCCCCGCTGCCGCCGGGCGTCGAGCTGGACTGGGTCGGGCCCGACTCGGCCCTGCACGAGCTGCTGGCCGCCTCCGACGTGGTCGTCGTGACCGTGCCGCTGAGCGACGCGACCCGCGGGCTCATCGACGCCGCCGCCCTCGCCGTGATGCGGCCGGGTGCCGTGCTGGTCAACGTCGCCCGCGGCGCCGTGGTCGACGAGCAGGCGCTCCACGACGCGCTCACCGCCGGCACGATCGCCGGGGCCGGCATCGACGTGTGGTGGCGCAACCCCCGCGACCCCGACGCTCCCCCGCCCTCGCACCTCGACTTCGCGAAGCTGCCGAACGTCGTGCTGACCCCGCACCAGTCGGGGCACACCGCGGAGGTGTTCGCCGGCCGTGCTCAGGACATCACCGACAACGTCGACGCGCTCGCCGAGGGCCGGCCGCTGCGCAACCCGGTGGCGAGGAGCTAGCCGAGGAGCTGGTCGGCCACCAGCATGACGGCGCCGAAGATCGACACCGCGATCGCCGTACGCCGCAGCCGCACCGGCGACATCACCCGGTTGAGCAGCAGCGACAGGCCCCACCCCAGGAACGGAGCGGGCACGAGAGCGGCGGTGACCAGCAGGGTGCGCTGGTCGACGGACCCGGTGGCGGCCAGGGCGAGGAACGACAGGGCCGAGCCCACGAGGAAGAACGTGCTCATCGAGCTGCGCAGCCCGGCGCCCTCCTTCTGCTGCCACACCAACGCCATCGGCGGACCGCCGATCGAGGTGGCGGTGCCGAGCAGTCCCGAGGCCGCACCCGCGGCCACGAGGTTGCGGCGCACCGGCCGCGGCTGCCAGCCCAGCGAGTTGAGCGCTACCCCGGTCAGCACCACAGCGGCCAGCATCAGGGCGAGACCCCGCTCGGGCAGCGCCGCGACCAGCAGCGCCCCCGCGATCGTCCCGGGCACCCGGCCGAACAGCGCCCAGCCGGTGCCACCCAGATCGATGTGCTGCCGCTCGGAGACGACGACCATGATCGTCACCACGAACGCGAGCATCACCAGCGTGCCGGGCAGCAGCGCCGGGTCGACCAGCGCGACGACGGGCGCGGCGAGCATCCCCATGCCGAAGCCGATGGACGCCTGCAGGGCCGAGGCCAGGACGACCGCGACGGCGACGAGCGCGAAGGACCCGAGCGAGAGCCCCATCAGCCCGCCTGCGCCGCGGCCAGCTCCTGCTCCTCAGCCCCCAACGGGTGGAAGCACTCCGCGGTGTGACCGCCGTCGACCGGGTCGATGGCGAGCGGCGGGAGCGCGGTGGCGCACTCGTCGGTCGCCTTCCAGCAGCGGGTCCGGAACCGGCAGCCGGACGGCGGGTTGAGCGGCGAGGGGATCTCGCCGGACAGGATGATCTGCTCGCGCCGACGCTCGTGGTCGAGCGAGGGCGCCGCCGACAGGAGCGCCCCGGTGTAGGGATGCTGAGGCCGCTCGAAGGTCGACTCGGTCTCGCCCTGCTCGACGATCCGGCCGAGGTACATCACCACGACCCGGTCGGCCACGTGCCGCACCACCGACAGGTCGTGCGAGATGAACAGGTACGCCACGCCGAGCTCCTGCTGCAGGTCGTTGAGCAGGTTGAGCACCTGTGCCTGCACAGACAGGTCGAGCGCGGAGACCGGCTCGTCGCATACGATCACGTCGGGATTGAGCGCGAGCGCGCGGGCGATGCCGAGACGCTGCCGCTGGCCGCCGGAGAACTCCTGCGGGTACTTCCCCGCGTCGCCCGGCCGCAGCCCGACGAGGTCCAGCAGCTCGCGCACCCGAGCCGCCCGCTCACGCGAGGTCCTGTGCAGACCGGTGTGGGTACGCCACGGCTCGCTCACGATGTCGCTCGCCGACATCCTGGCGTTGAGCGAGGCGAACGGGTCCTGGAACACCATCTGCACCCGGCGCCGGAACGCCAGCAGGTCGGCGCCCTTGGTCGTGGTCGGGTCGACCCCGTCGAAGCGTACGGAGCCACCGTCGGGGGTCTCCAGCATGAGCAGCGTGCGGGCCAGCGTGGACTTGCCGCAGCCGGACTCCCCCACCAGGCCGAGGGTCTCGCCCCGGTGCAGGTCGAGGGTGACACCGTCGAGCGCTCGCAGCTCCTTGCGCTTTCCGGCATGGCGTACCGGGAAGATCTTGGTGAGGTCGCGGACCTCGAGGAGGGGTGCATCGTCGCTCATCGGTTCACCTCGTCGGGGAAGTGGCAGGCGGACAGGTGGCCGGGGGCGACCTCACGGGCCGCGGGCCGCTCCTCGCGGCAGCGGTCGCGGGCGATCGGGCAGCGCTCCTGGTAGACGCAGCCGGCCGGGATCGCGGCCAGCTCCGGCGGCGAGCCGCCGATCGACTTGAGCTCCGCACCGCGCTCAGCGTGCACGGGCACCGACTCCAGCAGGCCCGCGGTGTAGGGGTGCTTCGGAGCGCCGAAGACCTCCTCGACCAGACCCTGCTCGACCACGTTGCCGGCGTACATCACCACGACCCGGTCCGCCTGCTCGAAGACCAGGGCGAGGTCGTGGGTGATCAGCACGACCGCCATGTCCCGCTCCTCGCGCAGGTCCTTGAGCAGGCTCATGATCTGGGCCTGGACCGTGACGTCGAGCGCGGTGGTCGGCTCGTCGGCGAGCAGCACGGCCGGCGACAGCGCCACGCCGATCGCGATCAGCAGCCGCTGGCGCATGCCACCGGAGAACTGGTGCGGGTAGGAGTCGACCCGGGTCTCCGGCTCGGGGATGCCGACCCGGCGCATCAGCTCGATGGCCTCCTTGCGGGCGGCCTTCTTGGACAGGCCACGGTGGATCCGGAACGGCTCGGCCAGCTGGGTACCCACGGTGTAGACGGGGTTGAGCGCGGTGAGGGCGTCCTGGAAGACGATCGCCAACTCCTTGCCGGCGATGTCACGCCGGCGCCTCGCCGAGGCCGTCCGCAGGTCGGTGGTGCCACCGTCACCGGTGATGCGGACGGAACCCTCGGTCACGTCGGCGACCGGCTCCAGCAGGCCGACGACCGCAGTGGCGGTCATCGACTTGCCGCAGCCCGACTCCCCGAGCAGCGCGAGGGTCTCGCCCCGGCGTGCCTGGAAGGTCACCTTGTCGACGGCTCGGACGACACCACGGGGCGTACGGATGTCGACGCTCATGCCGTCGACGTCGAGGGCGACGGCCTTCTCGGTCAGGGTGCTGTTCACTGGGCGTCCTCCGTAACGGCCTGAGTGACGGTCGGGGCGACTGTCGGGGCGACGGTCGCGCGGCGACGCTGCCGCCGCGGGACGGTGAGCCGCCACCGCTGAGCGGGATCGGTGGCCAGCCGCACCCAGGCGGCGAGCACGGCGGCGGACACCGTCGCGATCACGATGGCCAGGCCGGGGAAGAAGGAGAGCCACCAGGCGGTCTGCAGGTAGTTCTGCCCCTGGGCGACCATCAGACCCCAGCTGACGTCGGGTGCCTGGATACCGATGCCGAGGAAGCTCAGCGACGACTCGGCGAGCATGACGTAGCAGAAGTCGAGCGTGGCGACCGTCAGCAGCGTCGGCAGCACGATCGGGAAGACGTGACGGCGGATGATGCTGAAGCTCCCCGCCCCGAACGTACGGGCCGCGTCGACGAAGACCCGGCCCTGCAGCTCGGCCGACTCGGCCCGCGCGGTGCGCAGGTAGATCGGGATGCGGGTGATCGCCAGCACGATGACGATGTTGCGCGGGCTGGGCGAGTAGACGTACAGGACGACGACAGCCATCAGCAGCGACGGGAAGCTCAGGATCACATCGGCGATCCGCATCACGAGGGTCTCGCGCCAGCCGCGGTGGTAGCCGGCCCACATGCCGATCACCGAGCCCACGACCAGCGAGATCAGCACCGCCGGGATGGCGACCCCGAGGGTCGTCCGGGTCGCGACGACGATCCGGGCCAGGACGCTGCGCCCGAGCGAGTCGGTGCCCAGTACGTAGAGCCAGCCGTCGAGCTCGAGCGGCGCCTTGTTGCCTCGGGTCAGGTCCTGGGCGTTGGCCTCGCTGCCGAGCAGGACCGGCCCGAAGACGGCCACGAGCAGGATGAAGCAGAGGATCACGGCGGCCACGGTCGCGACCTTGTCGCGCAGCAGCATCCGCCAGTAGCTGGTGCTCATCAGTTCTCCTCTCTCACACCATCGCCTTGTCGCGCACACGGGCGTCGAGCAGGGCGTAGCAGATGTCGATGGCGATGTTGAGCAGGAAGATCGTCACCGCGGTGAGCAGCACGGCCGCCTGCAGGATGGCGAAGTCGCGGCCGGTGATCGAGTCGATCATCAGCTTGCCGATGCCGGGCCACCCGAAGATCGACTCGACGACCACGGCACCGTTGACCAGCCCGACCGCCAGGTCGCCGGCCACGGTCAGCGCCGGGGCGGCGGCGTTGCGCAGGGCGTGGTGCGCGACGACCCGACGGCTGTCGGCACCCTTGCTGCGCGCCAGCCGGACGTACGGCGCGGACAGGGCCGCCACCATCGCACCGCGCACGACCTGGGTGAGCACGCCGACGGGGCGCAGTAGCAGGGTCGCGATCGGCAGGACCCAGGAGAGCAGCCCGGCGTCGACACCCGAGGTCGGCAGCACCCCGAGCATCACCGCGAAGACCCAGACCCCCATGATGGCGAGCCAGAAGTCGGGGACGCTCGCGGCCGTCATCGACAGGAACGACGCGAACCGGTCGGCCAGCGAGTTCGGACGGTACGCCGCCCACGAGCCGATCACGACGGCGAGGACGACCGCGATGAGCATCGTGGTGATCGCCAGCTGGAGCGTCGCGGGGAAGGCCCGCAACGCCATCGCGGCCGCGGACTCACCCGTGCTCAGCGACGTGCCGAAGTCGAGGCGGAGGATGCCCTGGAGGTAGTCGACCAGCTGCTGCCAGACCGGCAGGTCGAGGCCGTTGACCGCGCGGAAGGTCTCCTTCTGGGCCTCGGTGGCGTTCTCCGGCAGGTACAGGCTGGCCGGGTCGCCGGTGAGGCGGGCGAGGAAGAACACCCCGAGCAGCACCACGACGAGCGGCAGCAGCGAGGTGAGGGCTCGCTTGCGGAGGAACGTCACCATGGATGACCTCCTGGGTGAGTCGCGGCCGGGATCACTTGGCCGGCTTCATCTCGGTCACGCGCATCTCGTCGCCGGTCGCCGAGTTGGGCTCGTACTCGACGTTCTCCGACTCGCCGATGATCCCGGTCATGTGCGCGATGTAGGCGAACTGCGAGACCTTCTCCGGCTCGTCGGCGAAGATGCCGGCGAAAGCGGCCTGGCGGTCATCGCCCTCGGCCTTGTCGGCGGCCTCGATCTGGGCGTCGAACTCCGGGGTGCCGAACGTCGACTGGGCGCCGTCGCTGAGCATGTACTGGTCGACGGAGAACTGGGCGTCACCGGCCTGGTTGCCGTGCTGGACGAGGATGATGTACGGCCCGGTGTTCTTCGGGAACGGACGGGACTGGTACTCGACCGACGCGGCAGTGTCCATCATCTCGATCGAGACGTTGAGACCGATGTCCTCGAGCGCCTTCTGGACGACCTCGACGGTCTCGCCGACCTTGGGGAAGAGGCCGTTGCGAGAGATCAGCCGGATCTTGGTGTCGGTCGGCACTCCGTCGGCCTTCGCCTCGGCGATGAGGGACTTGGCCTTCTCTGGGTCGTAGGGCCACGCCTCCAGATCCGGGTTGTGGCCCACGACGCCCTCGGGCACCAGCTGGGAAGCGACGTCCGCGTAGCCCTCGAAGAGGCTGTCGACGATCGACTCGCGGTCGATCGCGTAGTTGATCGCCTGGCGCACCCGGATGTCGTCGAGCGGAGCGTACGTCCCGGTCGACCGCAGCGCGGTCGTCTCGTTGTTCGGGTAGCGGACCGCGGCGTCCCCGGAGAGGTCCTCGGGCGCGAGCCCGGTGGCGATGTCGGCCTCGTTGTTGGTGATCATGGCGGCTCGTACGCTGCCCTCCTCACGCCACTGGTACTCCGCCTTCTTGAAGGCGGGGGCGTCGCCCCAGTAGGTGTCGTTGACCGCGAGGGTCAGCTTGGTGCCGTTCTGCCAGTCCTCGATCTTGTAGGGACCGGTGCCGATCGGCTCGCGCACCTTGGCGGTGTCGCTGGTCGATGCGGGCACGACCTCGATGAAGGAGAGGCGCAGCGGCAGGATCGGGTCGGCTTCGGCGGTGGTCACCTCGAGGTGGGTGGCGTCGGCGGCCTTGACCTGGAGGTCGTCGTCACCGAAGACGTACCCCTCGACGTTGCAGCCGAAGGTGCCGTTGACCGCGCGGTCGATGGAGTGCGCGGCGGCCTCGGCGTCGAACGCGGAGCCGTCGGAGAACTTCACGCCCTCGCGGAGGGTGAAGGTCCATGTGGTCGGCTCGGTCTGCTCCCACTCGGTGGCGAGCAGCGGCTGCAGCTCACCGGAGGCAGGGTCGCGCTCGACCAGCGGCTCGGTGATGTTGGAGCGCACCACGACGCCCGTCGAGGTCAGGTTGGCATCGCAGGGTTCGAGGGTCGGCGGCTCCTGCGGGAGCACGATCCGGACCGTGTCTCCGGCCGCGCCGGCACTGTCGGAGTTGGCGACGCCACACGCCGAGAGGGTGAGCGAGACAGCCATGAGCGAGGCGCTTGCAAGTCCGAAACGGGACCGCAGCGAGGGACGAAAGTTCATGCGACTGTTCCTCCAGTCGATCGGCGACATCTACATATGTGGACGTCGTTGTCATTCGTGGATGAACCGTACGAGCGAGTTTTGTGTGACGTCAAGCACGTCAGGCAATGCCCATAGGGCATCGAACGATGCCGTCACGATGTTGGACGCGTATCGCTTCCGCTACCTAGCCTCGGGATCTCCGACGTCGTCGAACCCCTTGAGGAGACCCCATGGGCCGCTACTCCCCCACCGAGCTCCGTGACGCCCTCGGCGCCGGCCTGCTGTCGTTCCCGGTGACGCACGCGACCGCCGACTACGCCTTCGACGAGGACGGCTACCGCGCCCATCTGCAGCACCTCGACGGCTTCGAGGTCGCCGGCCTCTTCGCCGCCGGCGGCACCGGTGAGTTCTTCTCACTGACCCACGACGAGGTGTCCCGGGTCCTGCGGGCCACCGTCGACGAGGTCGGGGGCGGCACCCCGGTGATGGGCGCGGCCGGCTACGGCACCTCCCAGGCCGTCGCGATGGCGCAGCGGGCCGAGGCGGACGGCGCCGACGGCATCCTGCTGCTGCCGCCCTACCTCACCGAGCTGCCGGGTCGTGGCCTGTACGAACACGTCGCCCGCGTCTGCTCGGCGACCTCGCTCGGCGTGATCGTCTACCACCGCGCCAACGCCCGCTACGACGCCGACACCGTCGTCCGTCTCGCCGAGGAGTTCCCGAACCTCATCGGCTTCAAGGACGGCGTCTGCGACATCGACCTGCTCGCCACGCTCAACGCGCGCCTCGGCGACCGCCTGCTCTACGTCGGAGGCCTGCCCACCGCCGAGACGTACGCCCTGCCCTATCTGGAGCTCGGCGTCAGCACCTACTCCTCGGCGATCTTCAACTTCGCGCCGCAGTGGGCGGTCGAGTTCTACACGGCCGTACGCAACCGCGACCGCGACGACGTGCTCGCCCGGCTCCGCGACTTCGTCGTCCCTTACATCGCGATCCGCGACCGCGGAGCCGGCTACGGCGTCTCGATCGTCAAGGCCGGTCTCACCGCCGCCGGCCGTCCGGCCGGTCCCGTACGTCCCCCGCTGACCGACCTCACCGAGGATGAGCTGGCGGAGCTGACCGCACTCGTCAAGACCGTCATCTGACAGCCACTCGACCGACAGGAGCAACCGTGACCCGCCGCATCCTCCAGGTAGGACCGCTCAAGCCGTCGCTGGCCGAGACCCTCACCGACCGCTACGACGCCCTGGTGCTGCCCGACGACGACAGCCGCGCCGCGTTCCTCGCCGAGCACGGGCCCTCGATCGGCGCCGTGGTGACCACCGGGCGTACCGGCGTACCGGCCGAGCTGATGGCCCAGCTGCCCGCGCTCGGCGCCGTGATCAACTTCGGGGTCGGCTACGACACCACCGACGTCGAGACCGCGGCTGCACGTGGTGTGCTGGTCTCCAACACCCCCGAAGTGCTGACCGACTGCGTGGCCGACACCGCGATCGGCCTCGCCATCGACACCCTGCGCCAGCTCAGCGCGGCCGACCGGTTCGTACGCCGCGGCGACTGGCCGCAGGCCGGCAACTTCCCCCTGGCTCGTAAGGTCTCGGGCAAGCGGGTCGGGATCCTGGGCTTGGGCCGGATCGGCCAGGCCATCGCGACCCGCTTCGAGGCCTTCGGCTGCCCGCTCTCCTACCACTCCCGCAGCGAGGTCCCCGGCTCGCCCTACACCTACGCCGCCTCGCCCACGCAGCTCGCCGCCGACGTCGACATCCTGGTCCTCGCCACCTCCGGCGGCAGCGGTACGCAGCACCTCGTCGACCGCAAGGTGCTCGAGGCGCTCGGGCCGGAGGGCTACCTGATCAACATCGCGCGTGGCTCCGTGGTCGACCAGGACGCGCTGGTCGAGCTGCTCCTCGACGGTGGCATCGCCGGCGCCGGCCTCGACGTCTACACCGAGGAGCCCACGGTCCCCGCGGAGCTGATGGACCTCGACAACGTGGTGCTCCTCCCGCACCTGGCGAGCGGCACCGTCGAGACGCGTGCCGCCATGGAGCAGCTGACCCTCGACAACCTCGACCGCTGGCTCGCCGACGGCACCGTCCTCACTCCGGTGCCGGAGGTGACGTCTCGGGGCGCAGCGCGATCTCGGTGATGCGGTTGCCGTTCCGGGCGGTCACCTCCAGCGTGCCGTCCCGGAGCGCCAGCACCTCCCCGACCTGCGGGATGTGCCCCAGCCGAGCGATGAGGTAGCCCGCGACGGTCTCGTAGGCGCCGTCCTCGAGCTCGATGCCGGTGGTGTCGGCGAAGTCCTCGATCGTCATCGCGCCGTCGATCCGGGACAGGTCACCGTGGTCTCGGATGCGGGCCTCGCCGTGGTCGTACTCGTCGCGGATGTCGCCGATCATCTCCTCGACGAGATCCTCGAGGGTCACGATGCCGTCGGTGCCGCCGTACTCGTCCACGACCATCGCCAGATGGGTGCCGCCCTCGCGCATCGTGGCGACCGACGGGATCACCCGCTTGCTCCCCGGCAGCGAGAGCACCGGGCGGCAGATGTCCCGGATCGTGCGCTCGTCCGTCACGACGACACCGAGCAGGTCGCGCACGTGCAGGAAACCGAGGATGTCGTCGAAGCCCTCGCCGGTCACCGGGTAGCGGGAGTAGGGCAGGTCACGCACGGTCTCGGCTGCCGCGGGAAGCGGCATCGAGGCGGGCATGAAGGTGACATCGCCGCGCGGACGCATCACCTCCCTCAACGTCGTCTCGGTGGTGGCGAACACGTCACGCAGGATCCGGCGCTCCTCCTCCTCGAGGTCCCGGTTGGTGGAGACCATCTCGCGCAGCTCCTCCTCCGAGACCTGCTCGGCCGAGGCCTTGGGGTCACCGCCGAGCAGCCGTACGACGGCGTCGGTGGAGACCGAGAGCAGCCAGATCACCGGCCGCATCACGGTGGCGAACCTGTCCAGCACGGGCGCGACGGCCAGCGAGATCCCGGCGGCCTTCTGCAATGCCAGCCGCTTGGGCACCAGCTCGCCCAGCACCAGGGAGAGATAGGCGATGAACAGGGTCAGCACGATCAGCGCCGTGGTCTCGGCGAGCGCCTCGGTCAGGCCGAGACGCTCGAGGTAGGGCGCGACGTCGGGAGCGATCGCCGACCCGCCGTAGGCCGCGGAGAGGAAGCCCGCGACGGTCACGCCGATCTGCACCGCGGCCAGGAAGCGGTTGGGGTCGCGGGCCACCTCCGCCACCCGTGCGCCACGTGCACCCTTGCGCTCGAGCGCGGTCAGCTGGCTCTCCCGCAGCGACACCAGCGCCAGCTCGGTCGCGGCGAACACGCCGCCGACCAGCACGAACACCAGCACCAGCCCGAGGCTGAGAAATGTCTGGCTGTCCATCAGGCCCGCTCACCGTCCGATGTGAATCCAGGTGAGCGGTAAGTACTTCGAGGCCTCTTCACAGGGAAGAATCTACAGGTACGCCCCTTCCGCGCTGGTTGCGAAGTGCTCGCTTGTCGAGCTTGCCCACCGAGTTCTTCGGCAAGGCATCCAGCACATGGATCGCGGTGGGTCGCTTGTAGCCGCTGAGCTGCTCCTGGCACCGCGACATCAGGCCCTCGACGTCGACCGTCGCGCCCGGGCGGGCCTGGACGAAGGCAACGACGACCTCGCCCCACTTCTCGTCGGGCAGACCGATCACCGCGACCTCGAGAACGGCCGGGTCGCCGGCGAGGACGTCCTCGATCTCCTTGGGGTAGATGTTCTCGCCACCTCGGATGATCATCTCCTTGGACCGGCCGACGATGGTGAGGTAGCCGTCCTCGTCGAGGTGGCCGAGGTCGCCGGTCGTGAGCCAACCGTCCTTGATGACGGCGGCGGTGTCGTCCGGGCGGCCGAGGTATCCGCGCATGACGTTGGCTCCTCGGACGGTGACCTCGCCGTTCTCGCCGGGAGGCACCGGGTTGCCGTCCGCGCCGAGGATGCGCAGCTCCTGGCCGGGGAACGGCAGC
Source organism: Nocardioides sp. YJ-D4 (assembly GCF_054031495.1). Classification (NCBI taxonomy): domain Bacteria; kingdom Bacillati; phylum Actinomycetota; class Actinomycetes; order Propionibacteriales; family Nocardioidaceae; genus Nocardioides; species Nocardioides sp. YJ-D4. Next base: position 4,606,416 of record NZ_CM132932.1, on the reverse strand, counting down.
CCGACGGTTCCCGCCTTGCGCGGGCCGCCGACCGGGTTGATGGTGGAACCGCAGGTGGCCTCAGAGAGTCCGTAGCCCTCGATGAGCGGGAAGCCGAAGCGGTCCTCGAACCGGGCGAGCAGGTCGGCTGATGCCGGGGCGGCGCCGCAGACCGCGAACCTGACCGAGCTCGTGTCAGGACGTACGTCCTCGGGGAGGGCGGCAAGCATGCTGTAGATCGTGGGGACCGCGGAGAAGAACGTCGGACGCTCCTTCTCGATGGTGTCGAAGAACGTGTGCGGGCTGAACCGGTCCGCGATGACGACGCTGGCACCCACGAGGAGCGGGGTGAGGACGCTGACGACGATGCCGTTGACATGGAAGAGCGGCAGGATCAGCAGGCAGCGGTCCTCGCGACCGACCTCGAGGGCATCGCGCCCCATCGCGGTCATGGCCTCGAGATTGGCGTGGTCGAGCATCACCCCCTTGGGTACGCCGGTGGTGCCCGAGGTGTAGATGAGCAGGGCCAGGAGCGCACTGTCCACGACCGGCGGGGCGGGCTCCTCCGGCACGGGCTCCCGACGCAGGTCGGAGACCGAGAGGGCGGGTACGTCACCGACCGGGTGGGCGCCGTCTTCGACGACGTGCAGCCTCGCACCCGAGTCGTCGAGCTGCCGGGCGACCTCGGCGTCGGTCAGAGCCGGGTTGACCGGTGTGATGGTCGCTCCCAGCCGCCACGCTGCGAAGAGCAGTACGACGAACTCGACGCGGTTGGTGAGCTTGAGCGCGACGACGTCCCCGGCACCGATGCCGAGCTCGGCGAGATGTGCCGCGCCGGCACGGACCAGGTCGAGGAGCTCGGCGTTGCTGAGCCGCTGGGACGAGTCGGCGATGGCTGGACCGGCCGGGTTGTCGGTGGCGCGCCGGTCGATGATGGTGGAGAACGTCATGGTTCAGGCCTTCAGGTGACGGGTGAGGAACTCGGTCTGGTCGGCGACGACGGTCTCGAACGCGTCGCCGAGGTAGATGTCGAAGTGGCCGGCGTCGTACCGCTTGATCTCGCCGCGAGGCGCCGTGCGCGCGTAGGCGAGCGTCTCCTCGGGCGGCGTGACGGAGTCGTGGTCGCAGATGCAGAAGAGGATCGGCATCCGTACGTCCTTGGCGACCTTGCCCGGACGATGGCGGGTGATGGTGGGGGCGACGCGGGCGGTGACCTCGTTGACGAAGCCGGTGTCCTCCGGGACGAGGGCGAGGTAGCCGGGCAGGGCGTCCGGAGCGGTCATCAGCGCCTTCTCCCCGGGCGCCCCGGCCAGCGTGATGAGCACGGGGTCCCGCCGCAGGGTCGCGGCGACGAGGTCGCGAGCGACGGTGGGCAGCAGCCGCATCGTGCCGACCGGGCCGAGGGCCCGGGCCGACGCGAGGCCGTCGGTGAACGGGCACTGGGACACCGCCGCACGCAGCTCCGGATGGCGGGAGGCGACGACGATGGCATGACCGCCACCGAACGAGCTCCCCCCAGACCGCGACGCGAGTGCCGTCGACGTCGGAGCGAGTCTTGACGTGGGCGATGGCGGCGTCCCAGTCGGCCAGCTGCCGTTTGATCGACAGCAGCTGCCGGGGCTGGCCAGTGGAGTCGCCGAAGTGGCGATAGGTGAAGGCCAGCGCCGCGATCCCGGCCTGGGCGAATCGCTCGGCGAACGCGTCCAGGCGCATCTCCCGGGTGGCGCCCAGGCCGTGGCCGAGGATCACGACCGGAGGGTTGGTGACGCCGTCGGGCAGGAAGAGCCAGGCGGCGCAGGTGTCGCCGGCCGAGTCGAAGCCGATGTCGTGGCGGGTGACGGTGTGGCCGCTCATCGCCGGGCCTCCTGACGCTCAGCCCCGGCACCACGGGTCGTGCCGGCCTGGAGCACTTCCTCGAGGACTCCGGGCTGATAGAGGGGCAGCTCACCGGCCGCCTCCGTGTTGGCCATGTAGTCGAGCATCAGCTCTTGGCCGATGTCGGAGAGCGCGGTGGCGAGGAACTCGGCGCGCTCGATGTGCAGCCCCTCCTCCAGCCCTGTCGAGCCGCCGAAGTAGACCGATCGCTTGATCGCCGCCCGCGACGCCTTGGGGCGCGATCCGAGGTGCTCGGCCAGCTCGATCGCTCGGTCGAGCAGCTGATCCGGCGCCACGACCTCGTCCACGGCGCCGATCTCCAGAGCCTGGGCCGGGGTGAACGGCTCACCGGACAGGATCGCCAGCAGCGCCTTGTGGTTGCCCACCAGGCGGGGAAGCCGCTGGCTGCCGCCTCCGCCGGGCATGATCCCGAGCAGGACCTCGGGCTGGCCGATGACGTACTCGCCCTCGGCCATGACCCGCAGGTCGTTGGCCCAGCTGAACTCGGCTCCGAGACCGAGCGCCGACCCGTTCAGGGCCGCGACGAAGACGACGCCGCTGCGGTTCATCTTCAGGAACGTCTGGTGCACCCGCTCCAGCTGGACCGCCGGCCACAGCGGCGTCCGGCCGAGCGCTGCCTTCAGTCCGCCGGCCCGATTCACCCCGCGCGCCGTGTGGGCCAGCGCGGAGGCACCCCGGACACCGACCGACGGAACGGTGGCCCCGCCCTCCTGCAACCAGCGCACCTCGGCGTGCGAGACGAAGCGGTCCGGATGGGTGCCGGTGAACACGACCGCCTGGATCGCCGGATCGCCGTCCGCGCGGTCGACGAGCGCGTCGAGCTGCTCGGCGATGTCGTTGCCGAACAGTCCCAGCGGACCGCCGTCGACGCGCGCGACCAGCACCGCGCCGCGGTCCTCGATCTCGAGGTCGCCTCGTACTTCTTCTGTCATCACCGGTCTCCGTTGCAAGTGCTGCGAGCGCGTTCGTGCGACGCTTGTCACACGACAATAACGAAGTTATCGTGACGCCACAACCCCGAGGAGATGTCATGAACAGCACCATCCATCCCCCGTTCGACCACGACTGGGTCGTGGTCGGATCCGGCTTCGGCGGGAGCGTCGCAGCCCTGCGCCTGGCCGAGAAGGGTCACCGGGTGGCGGTCCTCGAGCGCGGCCGCGCGTACGCCGACGAGGAGCTGCCCGAGTCGGCATCCGACAGCCGCCGCTTCATCTGGGCGCCGGCGGTCGGGCTGCGCGGGATCATGCGCAACGTGCTCTTCCGGCACGTGTTCAGCTCCACCCAGACCGGAGTCGGCGGCGGAAGCCTCGTCTACGGCGGCGTCCTGTTCCGCCCCCACGAGGCCTTCTTCGCCAACTCCCAGTGGGCAGGACTCGACCGATGGGAGGAGATCCTCGAGCCTCACTACCGCGAAGCGGAGCGGATGCTCGGGGCGCGTACGACGCCGTGGGAGTCGGTGACGAGCGGACTGACCCGTGAGGTCGCCGACCGGTTCGGCGGCAGCTTCTCCGCGGCGCCGGTCGGGGTCTTCTTCGGCGAGCCGGGCGTCACGGTTCCGGATCCCTACTTCGGCGGCGAGGGCCCGGACCGCACCGGCTGCACCCGATGCGGGCAGTGCATGACCGGGTGCCGTACCGGTGCTGCCAACCGGCTCACCAAGAACTACCTCTGGTTCGCCGAGAAGCACGGCGCCCAGGTCTTCGCGGAGCGCGAGGTGGTCGACGTGACTCCGCTCGGCGCGGCCGATGGGAGCGACGGCTACCGGATCACCACCCGCAGGTCCGGGGTCCGGGGCGGCCGCCGCACGAGTATCACCACGCGTGGGGTCGTGTTCGCGGCCGGCGCGGTGGGCACCAACGCTCTCCTCGCGGACTGCAAGCACCGCGGGGCACTGCCCGCGGTCAGCGATCGTCTGGGCCACCTCGCGCGTACGAACAGCGAGGCCGTGCTCTCCGTCCTGCTCCCCGAGGATGTCGGCACGTGGCGCGACGTCACCGCGAGCAGTCGGGTGGTCCTCGACGGCGACACCCAGATCGAGTTCCTCACCTATGGGCCGCGAGGCGACTTCATGCGCCTGATGTTCACGGTCCTGGTGGGCGAGGGCCGGGGCGTACGTCGCCTGTCGGCCTGGCTCCGCACCGTGGTGCGGCACCCCCGCCGTTGGTTCTCGACGATGCGATCGGGCTGGTCGGCACGCACCTTGATGATGCTGGTCATGCAGCCGCGAGACAACGCGATCCGGTTCACCGCGAGGCGGCGGCTCTTTGGTCGGGGATATCGGCTGACCACCGAGCGCGACCGCGAACGGCCGGCGCCGACGTACATCGACGCAGGTCACCAGGTCGCGAAGTGGCTGGCGCAACGCACCGGCGGCGTCGCGCAGAGCAGCGTCTTCGAGGTGTTCGGCAACCGGCCGATGACCGCCCACGTGCTCGGTGGCGCCGTCGTCGGCGCGAGCCGGGCCACCGGAGTCGTCGATGCGAGGCTGCAGGTGTTCGGCTACCGGAACATGCTCGTCTGCGACGCCGCCGCCCTGCCCGCCAACCCCGGCGTCAACCCTGCGCTGACGATCACGGCGCTGGCCGAGCACGCCATGTCGCACATCCCCGACGCCGGTTTGGGACGATGACGGCCATGGCGAGAGATTCGACGGCGACGGACAGCCCCTCCAACAGCATCCCGGAGCGACTCATCGCCGCCGCCGTCACGATGCTCGCCGAGGAAGGCCCCTCGGCCATCAAGGCCAGGACGGTCGCCGCGAAGGCCGGCATGTCGAGCATGGTCGTCTACAACTACTTCGGCGGCGTCCCGGAGCTGCTCGGTGCCGTGGTGGACCACGGCTTCGACCAGCTGGGCGAGGCGTTCGCTCAGATCGGTGCCGGCGAGGACCCCATCGCCGACCTGTTCACCATGGCACTGACCACGCTGTCCTACGCACAGGCGAACCCACACCTGTACGACGCCATGTTCGGCCTCTCCACCCGGGCGACCTACCGACCCACCCCCAAGGGCGAGCGGCGAGCCGGCCACTCCCCCGCGTTCAACGCCGCCTACGTGCACGTTGTCGAGGCGACCACCCGGTTGAGCACCACCGGTGACCTCACCATCGACAACCCGAGGGCCGCCGCCGGAGCCATGTGGAGCTACGTCCACGGCTACATCACCCTCGACCTGGCCAACCACTTCGTCGAGTTCGCCGACCCGGTCCGAGAGGTGCTGGTCCCGATGGGCGTCACGTTCTGCGTCGGCCTCGGGGCCGACCCCGCCGCCGCCCTCGCCTCGCACGAGACCGCCCTCCGGCGAGCCTGGCACCCGGCCCCATAGTCGTCTGACGCCGGGTTGGCTACGCACCCGCTCGTCGCGCCTGCGGGAGCTGCGGGTACGGCGGTTCGTCGATGCCCAGCACCCCGGTGCAGGCCAGCGGGCGGGCCTGCAGGAAGACACCGACGCGATGGGTCTTCTGCTTCAGCGCATGGCTCATGGCGCTGGCATGGCCGCCCTTCTTGTAGGCGAAGTCGCGGGCCAGGGCATAGGTCTTCCAGAGGCTGATCGAGGTGTGCTCGTACGGCAGCTGCGCCGAGATGTCGATGCTGCCGCGGTGCCCGGGGTGGTGGGCGGCGCGGCTCGCCGCATGCAGGTTGTTGCGCATGAACTCGAGGAGCCGGCCGTGCCGGAGGATGCCGTGGACGACCGCGACCATGGGCTCGCCATCGACGAGCGGCTCCGCCCCTTCGGCGGTGGGCTTCCAGCCGTGCCAGTGATCGCGCTCGGACTCGGAGTCGATCCTCACCCGCACGATCTCGCTGTCGAGGCTGAACCGTCCGGGGCCATCGATGGCGCGGCGCAGCGGGCCGGCGAAGGCGGCCTCGGCCGCCTCCGCCGACTCCCACGCGGCGACGAGCGCACAGCCGCCCGGCAGGAGGTTCGGCGCGAGGGAGTGCGTGCCGTTGTTGGCGTAGTTCACCGTGACCCCACGCAGGCCGGCGACGCCGGCGTCGATCGTGCGCCTGAGGTCGCGCCGCCATCCGATCCGCCCGCCGGGCGGCCGCAGGAAGGCATCGACGGTCAGGAAGTCCGGTCGGCTCATCGCTGCCTCAGGACGCCGCGGACTCGGTCTTCGAGCCGAGGAAGTCCAAGACCTCGGGGACGAACTCGTGGTGGTACTGGAACACCCCGCCGTGGCCGGAGGCCGGGTAGATCCGCAGTCGGGAGTCGGGCAGCCGGGCCGCCATGTCCTTGGAGTGCTCGCTGGCGACCATCAGGTCCTTGTCACCGTTGGCGACGAGGACCGGGATCTTGATCTGCTCCAGGTCGTCGGCGGGGTGCATGCCCGCGCTGGTGATCGCGCGCAGCTGTGCCAGGCCCGCCTGCGCGGAGATCGGCTTGTCCCGACCTGTCGTACGCTCCGCGAGCCGGTCGAAGTAGGCGTTGGCCGCCTTCTTGCCTTCGGCGGTGCGTGGGAAGAAGAGGAAGTGACGCGGGTCCTTCCGGGTCAGGAACGCCTTGGTGTAGGCGCCGCCGACGATGAACGGCATCTTCCAGATGCCGCCGCCACCGCGGGGGCCGCTGCCGGCGACCACCATGCGACGTACGAGGTCGGGCGCCTGGAGGGCGATCATCTGGGCGACGGCGCCGCCGAGCGAGAAGCCGATCAGGTCGACCTCCTCGTGGCCGAGCGCACGGATGAAGGCGATGGCGTCGGCGCCCATGTCCTCGATGTCGTTCGGCACCCGGCCGCCGGTAGCGCCGACGCCGCGGTTGTCGAAGGCGATCACATGGTGCCGGGAGGCGACGCCGTCGAGGACGCGCGGGTCCCAGTCGTCGAGGACGGCGGTGAAGTGGTGCAGGAACACCACCGGTACGCCGCCGGGCTTGCCGAGCTCGCGGTAGGCGAACGAGGTGCCGCCGACGTCGATCGTCTTGTTGGGTGTGGTCTTCCAGGTGGTGGTCATCGCTTGTTCCTTCGTGAAGGTGCCGCCGGGACGGCGGCGGGAGGCGTGGAGAGTCGGGCGTCGAGACGGGCGAGGACGTCGAGGATGCGGCGGTCGCGGGCGAAGCGGGAGTCGAGCGTGGGCCCCAGGAAGCCGCGCCAGGCGGAGACCGGACGCCACAGACTCGGCCGGATGACACGGGCCGCGCGCGCCTCGAGCCCGTCGGCGATACCGGCCGCGGCCTGGGCCGGAGTGATCCGCTTTAGCATCGCCTTGGGGAGCGCGCCGAGCAGGTCCATGACGACCGGGTCCTCGTCGACGCCGCGGGCGATCATGTCGGTCTGCACCAGCGAGAAGTACGCCGTCAGGACCGAGACACCGTGGTCGGCGAGCTCGACGCGCAAGCCGCGTCCGAGCTGCTCGACGGCCGCCTTGCTCATGGCGTACGGGATGGCGCCCATGCCGTTGAGGAAGGCGAACACGGAGCTGATCAGGACGACCTGGCCCCGCCGAGCGATCACCTGGGGCAACGCGGCCGAGACCGTGTTCACGACACCCGTCACGTTGACCGCGAGGGTGGTCTCGATGTCCGCGGTCGGCGTGTTGCGCAGCGTGGCCGCCTTCGCGAAGAGCCCGGCGTTGGCGATCACGACGTCGAGCCGGCCGAATCGGTCGACGGTCTGGCTGACCGCCGCCTCGAGCGAGGCAGGGTCGCGGACGTCGGCGACGCAGCCGAACGAGTCGGTCGCATGCAGCGCGCCGGCTCGCACGGGCGTCGTCGGATCGATGTCGGCCACCGCCACCCGGGCTCCCCGGTCGAGCAGGGTGCTGACGGTGGCGGCGCCGATCCCGCCGTTGCCACCGGTGATCAGGACGACCTTGTCGGCGAGGTCGTAGGCGCGGCGGCTCATTTCAGGCCCCGGCGCGACGCGAACGACACCCGGCCGTTGCGGCGCACCATGGCTACGGCGGTGCGCAGCACACCACGGTCGAGATCCGGCTCCTGCCCGCGGGCCAGCCGGTGCATCTGGTCGGTGTTCCAGGCGAGATTGAGGACTCCGTCGAGGGCCTTCAGATCCGCGAACCGGCCGAGCAGACCTCGCATGCCGGCGCCGATCTCGTGGGTGCTCAGCTCCGCTGCGCGTCCCCGGAGGATCGCATCGGCGGAGTCGGTGGTCGTCACCGTCGGGCGGCCGATGCCGACGAGGTCGCAGTCCCCGGCGGTGAGCGCGTCCTGCATCCCGGAGCGGGAACGGAAGCCGCCGGTCACCGCGAGCGGTACGTCCCCGGCCGCCTCGCGGACAGACCGGGCGTAGTCGAGGAAGTACGCCTCACGCGCCCGGGTCGAGGAAGCGGCCGTCCCGGACATCGCCGGTGACTCGTAGTTGCCGCCGCTGACCTCGATCAGGTCCACGTCCTCCAGCGCCAGGGCCTGCACGACCGCGCGCGAGTCGTCCTCGGTGAACCCGCCACGCTGGAAGTCGGCGGAGTTGAGCTTGACCGACACCGCGAACCCAGGACCCACCCGGGCACGAACGCGGCGTACGACCTCGATCAGGAAGCGCATCCGCCGCTCGGCGTCGCCACCCCACTCGTCCTCGCGCAGGTTGGTCAGCGGCGAGAGGAACTGGGTGGTGAGGTAGCCGTGCGCCGCGTGGATCTGTACGCCGTCGAAGCCGGCGTCCTCGCAGACCTTGGCCGCGACGGCGAAGCGTTCGATGATCTCCTCGATCTCCGCACCGGTGAGCTCACGAGGAACGCTCGCTCCGGGGAACGCAAGCGGCACGGGGCTCGGCGCCACCGGCTGGTGACCGAGGTCCATCAGGTTGGACTGACGGCCCGGATGGTTGAGCTGGGCGAAGATCGCGGCGCCGCCGTCGTGCGCGGCCTTGGTCCACGCGGTCAGCTGCGGCAGGGCGCGGTCGTCCTCGATCACGATGTTGCCCGGCTCCCCCAGGTGCCGGCGGTCGACCATGATGTTGCCGGTGACCAGCAGGCCGTAGCCGCCCTGCGCCCACCGGCGGTAGAGCGTGACGATGCGCTCGTCGGGCGAGTTGTCCGCATCGCCCAGCGCCTCGCTCAGCGCCGCCTTGGCGATGCGGTTGGGCAGACGTACGCCGGAAGGAAGGTCGAGCGGATCAGCAAGCGAGGCCATGGATGCTCCAGTTCGTGGATTGCAGTACGTTCGTAATAGTATGATCGTAATGCTAGGATTCTGACAACCCCTGGAAGGAGATCCACCTCATGGCGAGATACAGCCCGGAGCACAAGGAAGCGACCCGGCGCCGGATGATCGAGACCGCCGGCCGCCGGTTCAAGAGCGACGGCATCGACGGCTCCGGCATCGCGACCCTGGTCGCCGACGCCGGCCTGACCAACGGAGCCTTCTACGGTCACTTCGACTCGAAGGACGACCTCGTCGCCTCGGTCGTGACCCAGCAGCTCGCCGACCAGGTCGCCGTCGTCGACGCGCTTCCCACCGGCCTCGCGTCCGTCGAGGCCTTCCTCCGCGAGTACCTCTCTGCCGCACACCGCGACGATCCCGCCGAAGGCTGCCCCTCGGCCGCCCTCCTCGACGAGATCGGACGCTGCGACACGACCACCCGAGACGCCTACACCGAGGGCGCCCGCTCGATGATCGAGGCGATCTCGCGCCACCTCGACGAGGGCGGCGGCCAGCAGACCGACGAGCGTGCGATCGGCATGTTCACGCTCCTGGTCGGTGCGCTGCAGCTGGCTCGTGCCGTCACCGACACCGAGATGTCCGACCGCATCCTCGCCGCGGCCTACACCCAAGCCATGACCATCGCGGGAGCTCGTCCCGCAGGAACACCCACCCAGGAGTCACCATGAAGGCCTTCGTCGTCACCCGCTACGGTCCGGACGGGCTCGAGGCGGCCGACGTCCCGCCGCCGACGGTCGGACCTCGCGACGTCCTCGTCGACGTCCGCGCCGCGAGCATCAACCCGCTCGACAAGATGGTCCGCAACGGGGAGTTCAAGCAGCTGCTGAAGTACAAGCCGCCCTTTACCCTCGGCCACGACGTCTCCGGCGTGATCACCGAGGTCGGTTCGGAGGTCCGCGACTTCAAGGTCGGCGACGCGATCTACTCCCGGCCGCGCGACCTGCGCATCGGCACCTTCGCCGAGCAGATCGCCATCGACGCAGACGACGTCGCCCTCAAGCCGGCGTCGTTGTCGTTCGAGGAGGCCGCCGCCGTACCCCTGGTCGCGCTCGCCGCGTGGCAGGCCATGGTCGGCCTGGCCAGCGTCAAGCCTGGCCAGAAGGTCCTGGTCCACGCCGGTGCCGGCGGCCTCGGCTCCACCGTCGTCCAGGTTGCCAAGCACCTCGGTGCCTACGTCGCGACCACCGCCCACAGCAAGGACATCGAGAAGGTCCGCGCGCTCGGCGCCGACGAGGTCGTCGACTACACCAGCACCGACTTCGCCGATGTCCTGTCCGGCTACGACGTCGTGCTCGACTCGCTCGGGACGGCCAGTCTCGAGAAGTCCCTGACCGTCCTGAAGCCGGGCGGTCTGGCCATCAGCGTGGTCGGCCCACCTGACCCACACTTCGCGACCCAGCTGGGCCAGCCGCTCCTCAAGCCCGTCGTGGCCCTGTTGAGCCGCAAGATCCGGTCCCGCGCCAAGAAGCTCGGCGTGCGCTACTCGTTCCTCTTCATGGAGGCGAACGGCACCCAGCTCACGACCCTCGCCGCGCTCTACGACGACGGCATCCTCCGGCCGATCCTCGACCGCACGTTCCCCTTCGCGGAAACGCTCGAAGCGATGGCGTACGTCGAGCAGGGCAAGGCCAACGGCAAGATCGTGGTGACCCGATGAGCACCCCCGGCAACGAGCCCGTCATCACGTCCTACGAGCAGGCCCCGACCCGCTCCGTCACCGTCGGCGACGTGACCTACGCCTACCGCGAGCTCGGCCCCAAGGGCGGCGTACCTGTCGTCTTCTTCGTGCACCTCGCCGCGACTCTGGACAACTGGGACCCCCGCATCGTCGACCCCATCGCGGAGAAGCGACACGTCATCACCTTCGACCAGCGCGGCGTCGGCGCCTCGACCGGGAAGGTGCCCGACACCATCGAGGAAGCCGCCGACCACGCCTACGAGTTCATCGCGGCGCTCGGGTTCGAGAAGATCGACATCTTCTCCTTCTCGATGGGCGGCTTCATCGCCCAGGATCTGATCCTCGAGCACCCCGAGCTGGTACGCAGGCTGGTGCTGACCGGGACCGGGCCCCGGGGCGGCAAGGACATCGAGAAGGTCGCCGGAGTCACCTACCGGGACATCCTCCGAGCGACCCTGACCAGGTCGGACCCCAAGGAGTTCCTCTTCTTCAACCGCGACGCGGCCGGGAAGTCGGCCGCGAAGGCCTTCATCAAGCGGCTCCAGGAACGCACCACCGACCGTGACCGGCCGGCCAGCATCAAGGCACTGCGAACCCAGCTGAAGGCGATCCAGAGGTACGGTCGCTCCGCCCCGTCAGATCTCTCGGTGCTCACCCTGCCGACGCTGATCGCCAACGGCGACCACGACCGGATGGTGCCCACGGCTCTCTCCGAAGACCTCCATCGCCGCATCAAGGGCAGCCAGCTGATCATCTACCCCAACTCGGGTCACGGCGGGATCTTCCAGTTCCACGAGGAGTTCGCCCCCGTCGCCGCCGGCTTCCTCACCGACTGACCTCCGCACCGGTACGAACGTGCGGGCCCAAGGGACATGCCCTTGGACCCGCACGGAGAGTCACCTCAGAGCTGGCTGATCACCGCCTGCGCGTCCCGAACCAGCGCGGCACGCGCCTCGGGGTCGGCGACGTTGAGCGAGCTGGCCGCCAGGTCGGCGTACTCCTGCAGCTGCGACCGCGCAGCGGCGAGGCGCCCGGCCTCGGCGTGCTTGGCGGCCTGCCTGAGCCGTTTCTCGAGGACACTCTCCCCTGCCGGCGTGACATCGCCGGAGCGAGCGAGCCGTTCGGTCAGGGCGGTGAGCTCGGTCAGCGACGTGGTGGTCGTGAACGTCACCGTTCTCGTCGTCGCATGTCCGGCCTTGTCGGTCGCGGTGACCTCGAGGGTGTGCGACCCGAGCGAGAGCCGCCACAGGGCGAGCTCGTCGCCGGCGACCGCGGCATCGTCCAGGGTCGCGGTCACGGACCCGACACCGGAGGTGGCGTCGGTGGCCGACCACGAGGCATCCCCGGAGTTGCCGTCGGCGGCGCCGTCGGCGACACCGTCGACCGCGACCTGCGGAGCGGTCTTGTCGATCCGCACCACGACCTGCCCGACGTCGGAGACGTTGCCGCCGTTGTCGGTCGCGCGGTACTGCACGGTCGTGACACCTTCCGCGGACACCGTGAGCGGGTTGTTCGCGTTCTCCCAGGTCTGACCGCCGTTGGTCGAGCGCTGCCGTGAGGCAACGGTGCCGTTGTCGGTCGCCGCCACGGCCACGGACACGTTCCCCGTCCACCAGCCGTTCTGCCCGGTCGGCTCCGCCGGATTGAGCGTCGCCGAGACCGTCGGCGGCGCGACGTCGGCGAAGCCGTCGCCCACGAACCTGATCCGATCCAGGGTGACGCCGCCGGTGGAGGTCACGAACAGCTCGCCGCTGCCCGACGGCGCACCGGTCAGGTCGGACGTCGTCTCGGACCAGCCCTCGCTGGCGACGTCGAACGAGGCGAACGGCGTCGCGTCGGCCGACCCCCATCGCAGCTTCACGCTGCCGGTGCCGCTGGCGCGCAGCTTCGCCGAGGTGATGCCGGCGAGGTTCACAGGCTTCCAGGAGAGCCAGTCGCCCGCATCGAGCGAGGTGACCTTCCGCAGGCCGCTCGCCGTGTCGTCCGGAGCGATCGCGACGCCCTCGGAGGCGTCGGCCCACTCGGCCTCCTGCGACTTCGGGTTGAGGATCATCGACACCTCGGACCTGGCCGCCGGCACACCGTTGGCGCCGTTGTCGGTGTAGCCGATGACGACGACTCCGTAGATGTTCTCCGTCTCGCCGTGCTCGGTGGCATCGGCGGGCGTCGGGATCGCGAATCGGCACCCGGTCCCCTGGCTGAGCGGGTGGGCGTGGACGTCGTGCCCGAGCCCGAACGTCCAGGTCACCCGTGAGCACACCGTCGCGTTCCCGTCCTCGGCGTCATCGGTCGTCACGTCGAACGGCACCGCCTGACCCCAGTCGAAGAAGCCTCCCTCGGCCGGCGTGGCCACCTCGATCGTCGGCGCGACGTTGCCCACGCTGATCGAGGTCGAGGTGATGCCGCGACGTCCCTCGGCATCAGTGACGCGGAGCCGAGCGGTGTAGCGGCCGAGCTCGTCGTACGTGTGCGACGTGGTCGCCCCGGTCGCGTCGAAGGTGCCGTCGCCGTCCAGGTCCCACTCGTAGGTGAGCGCACCGCCCTCGGGGTCGACCGAGCCCGAACCGTCGAACTCGACGGTCAGCGGCGCCGAGCTGCTGGAGATGGGATCGGCGACGATGTCCGCACGCGGGGCCTTGTTGCCGACGCTGTAGTCGATCCGATAGAGCCCGGCATCGGGGTTGGCGCGGAAGAAGCCGTCACCGTAGTCGAGGACGTAGAGCGACCCGTCCGGCCCGAACTCGACGTCGATCGGGCTGTCGGTGATCGGCTGCCGGTTCGTCTCGAGATCGGTGTTGGGCAGGAACTGCTCGATGTGCGAGACCGGGCCACTGGGCCAGTCGACGGTGAACGCCGCCAGGTAGTCCTGGGAGAACTCGGCGAAGAACGCCTTGCCGTCCCAGTACTCGGGGAACTTCGTCGGCGAGGGGTTGTCCGCGTCGTAGTGGTACACCGGACCGCCCATGGGCCCCTGGCCACCGGCAGGGCTGAAGTCGGTCAGCTCCGGCCACGGCTGGTGGGTGTTGTTGTCGCCGTAGTAGAGGGTCGCAGCGGTGGCCGGCGGAACGGTCGAGAGTCCTGTGTTCCACCGCGAGTTGTTCTCCGCGCCGGCGGCGCAGTCGAAGAACTCCCGCGGCGTCGCCGTCTCGAAGTTCCATTCGTTGTAGTTGAACTGGTCGCCGGTGCAGTAGGGCCAGCCGCCGTTGATCGGCTCGTCGATCGCGGTCGTCTGCCACTCGACGTACCCCATCGGGCCACGATCCGGGTTCGGCGCCCCGGCGTCCGGGCCGTAGTCGCCCCAGCTCACCGAGTCCGTGGCGGGGTCGACATCGATCCGGAACGGGTTGCGCAGACCCATCGCGAAGATCTCCGGTCTCGTGCCCTCCGTGCCGGGGGCGAAGAGGTTTCCCTCCGGAATGGTGTACGAGCCGTCCTCCTGGACCGCGACCCGCAGGATCTTGCCACGCAGGTCGTTCGTGTTGCCCGCGCCGCGGCGCGAGTCGAAACCGGGGTTGAAGCCGGGGGCGTCGTTGTTGGGGGCGTACCCGTTCGCACCCGGGGTTCCTGCCGGGGTGTTGTCACCCGTGGCCAGGTAGAGGTTGCCCTGGTCGTCGAAGTCGACGTCGCCGGCGACGTGGCAGCACTGACCGCGCTGCACCTCGACCTTGAGGATCACCTGCTCGGTGGCGAGATCCAGCTTGTCGGCGGCCTCGTCCCACTTCACGCGGGTGAGCTGGTTGTAGCCCTTCCACTGGTCCCAGTAGGCCTCGGTCTGACCGGCGGGCAGCGTGTTGGGCGCCGAGCCGGACGGCGTGGTCGTCGGGTAGGGGCCGGTCATGGTGCGCGGCGCGTAGTAGAGGTAGACCCAGCCCGACTCCTCGAAGTCGGGTGCGAGGGTGATCGTCTGCAGACCGTCCTCGGAGTTGTTGTACGTCGCGATCGTGTTGACCACGCGGGTCGTACCGGCGTCGGGGTCGACGAGCCGGACATCGCCGTTGCGCGCCGTCGTGAGCACGCGCCGGTCCGGCAGGACGGCCATGTCGATCGGCTCACCGGTGTCCTTGGTGAGGGTGACCTTCTCGTAGTTGGACCAGTCCAGGGCGAGGCCGGCCCCGGGTTCGGTGCCGTGATCGACACCGTCGTGGGCGGCAGCGGGCGTCGCTAGTGCGAGCCCGGAGGAGAGAGCGAGCGCGAGACCGGAGGTCACCGCGAAGAGTGATCGCCGGGCACGCCGGCGGGGTACCCCACCGGCTGAGCTGTTCATGGGCATGACGATTCCTTGGAGAACGAGGGCGGAAGATGCCGAAGAAGGGCGTCCGAGCACGCCGGTGGCCGGAGCGCGACCCGATGAGGGCGCGCTCCGGCGGTTCGCGAAGCGAGATGTGGCGGCCGGTCAGCCGCGGAGCTCGTCCATGTTCTGGTAGCTCAGCTTGGCGAAGGCGAGGGACTGGCCGGGGTTGGCCGCACCGCCGGGCGCGGTGTCCTGCTCCCACATCGGGTTGTGATAGCCGCGTGCCGGCATGTCACCGAAGAAGGCCTGGTAGTCGATGTCGCCCTCCCCGAACGGCGCCATCACGTAGCCGTTGGCCTGCGTCGCGTCCTTCTTCCCGTCCTTGGCGTGGAAGAGCGGGAAGCGCATCGGCGCGGACTTGACGACCTCGAGCGGGTCGAAGCGGTCCTCGACGAGACTTCCGTCGGGGGCGGTGTAGGTGTGGTGCTTGTGCTGCGCGACGTGCGCCCAGTAGATGTCCATCTCCAGCGAAACGTAGCCGGGGTCCGTGTTCGCCAGGAACCACTCCAGCCGGCGTACGCCGGAGGACCGGGTCGGGCGGCCCAGCGCGTCGGTCGGCCCACTGTCCAGCAGGAAGCTGTACGCCACGTCGTGGTTGTGCGTGTAGAGCTTGAGCCCGTGCCCAGCAGCGCGCTCACCGAGGATGTTCCAGCGATCGGCCGCGGCCTGCCAGTCGGCGAGGTAGGCCGACCCGGTGGGATCGCTTCCGGTCCCGATGTGCCTCATCCCCAAGATGTTCGCGACCTCGCACGCCGCGTCGAACGCGGCCAGTGACGCATCGGTGATCGTGGAGGGAACCGACCCGTGATTCCCCTCGGCCTCGAGACCGTTGTCATCGAGCCACATCCGCAGCAGGTGAGCGCCCTCGACGTTGTTGACGTTGCCGCCCGGCGCGTTGGCGCTCTGGTTGAAGCCGGCGAACTCGATCTGCCGGTAGCCGATCTTCGAGAGCTCCTCGAGAACCGCCTTGAACCCCGAGGCGTACGGGCTGGTGGCCGGGTCGCGACTGATCGCGTCGCGCACCGTGTAGAGGATGATTCCGCGCCGCGGCCGCGGGATCAGCAGCGCGTCGGCTGCGGCGGATCCGGCGAGAGGGACACCGCCGAGGGCGATTCCCGCCGCGGCCATGCCTGTTGTGGCCGCCAGCAGCTGCCGACGGTTGAGCCCGAGCTTGCGTGCGATAGCCGGAACCTCGTGGTTCGCGGCAGGGGTGGGACGGTTGCGCATCAGTGCTCCTTCGGGAGGGTGAAGCCAAGTGAGCCGCAACTGTGACCTGTGTCACGTTGTGCGATCGTCAACTTACGGTTCCAACGAAGCACCCGTCAATAGTTCAAACTGATCATGCAAAAGTCTGAAAGTATCTTTCGAAAGTCGGGGTGGCCCTATCGGCCCACCCGGCGCACGAGGCGCGGGGTGAGGCATTGCAGCGACCGAGATCTCGCGGCTCCGAGCCAGAGTCCGGCACCGTAGGCGAGGTCGTCGAGGCGGCGGCCGAGGAGGGTCGTGGGCCGGACGTCGCTCTCGTGGAGGGCGATGGCGGTGTCGACGACGAGCGCGGCGATCACCATGCGGCGTACGGTTCGGCTGAACAGGCAGGCCACCAGCGTGAGCGGCCACCAGTGGCGCAGCAGGAGCGCCGACTCCTGGCGCAGCGACCAGCCGAGTCCTCTCACCGCAAGCCGGGCCGCAAGGCCACGGCGGCCGGGTACGTCAGGAAGGGCATCCCAGACGACGCGGCCGCCCCAGACCAGCGAGGCGAGCGCAGCGGGCGCCGACCACCAGCGGCAGGTGAGGATCGCGGCGCCGGCGGCGGCCATGGCCGGAGAGAGTACGGCCGGGGCGACCGCGGAGCCGTGACGGCGGCCGAGCTCGGCGCCGCCGGTGCCGTAGACGAGCTTGCGGCCGAGCCAGCCGCGTACGGTGCCGCGGACCTCGTGGAGGGCCTCGAGATCGGGCGCGTAGCGGACCACATGCCCGGCCTCGACCAGCCGCCAGACCAGGTCGACATCCTCGCCCACGCGCAGGTCGCCGGCGAACCCGCCGACCTCGCGCAGGGTCGAGGTGCGGGCGACCAGGCAGGCCGACGGCAGCCAGCTGACGGCCGCGCCGGGACGCACCGAGCATGCTCTGGTGCCGAGGGAGAGCGAGGAGGCGGCCATGTCATGGCGTTCGAACCACGCTGGCCGAGCCTTGTCGCTGTGACCCCGCACCAGCGGCCCCACCAGCGCGACCCGAGGGTCCGCGAGATGGCCCGCCAACTGCGCGAGCATCCTCGGCGCGGCTGCGACGTCGGAGTCGACGAAGGCGACGTAGGACGTGGCGACCCGGGCGAGTCCGGCGTTGCGGGCGCCGGCGGCTCCCAGGTTGTCGGTCAGCACGAGAAGGGTGGCGCCGTGGCGGCGTACCACCTCCGCGACGGCTTCCGGGTCGCGGGAGGCGTCGTCGACGACGATGACGCCGAGCCCGCTCAGCGCGGCCAGGCAGCGGTCGAGGAGCTCGGGCCGGTCGTGGGCCGGGACGACGACGGTGAGCTCGGCCGGGTCCACGGGCGTGAGCCCCGCGGGATCGGCGAGGTTGCCGTCGAGCAGGCGGCGAGCGACGAGGTCGGAGGTGGCATCGTCGACCTGCACCTGCCGGCCGGCCACGCGGTCGGCAGCCGTGGAGGCCAGGCGCATCGACCGCAGCGGGGAACCGCCGACCAGCGACAGCCCGCCGTCTGCCGTGGGCAGGAGACGTACGTCATCGCGCACCCGCACCGTGAACCCATCCGGCAGCCTCATCCGCCGAAGCCTCCGTCGGCGGCGACGACCGAGCCGTTGAGCACCGCCCCGGCACGCGAACAGGCGTGCACGACGGTGGCGGCGACCTCGTCGGGGGCGAGCGGGCGGCGCAGCAGCTGGTGTGCGGCGAGATCGGCCGGGCCGACCCCATAGAGGTCGGCGGTCGCGGCGAGCATCGCGGTGTCGGTGGAGCCCGGCGAGACGGCGCAGGCAGTCACCCCCGTCCCGGCCAGGTCGGCGGCCAGGCCCCTCACCAGACCGATCACGGCATGCTTCGCGGCGTTGTAGGCGGCGAGGTGGAACAGCCCGCGCGAGCCCGCAGCGGAGGCGAGCGCGACGAATCGGCAGCCGCCAGGATCCGGCCCGGCGAGCATCGCCGGGACGGCCGCCGTCGCGGTGTTCCAGACCCCGGCCACGTCGATCTGCCACTGCAGGTCGAGCGAGGTGTCCTCCCACAGCGGGCGCCCGCCGGCGATCACGGCCGCACCTGCGACCGCGATGTCGAGCCGTCCCCACCTCGCCGTCGCGGCATCGACCGCGGCGGTCAGCGCCGCCGGGTCCCGTACGTCACCGACGACCGGTTCGACCGAGCCGGCCGGGAGCGAGGCGACCAGGGTGTCCAGGTCGGCCTTCGTGGCCTGGGGATAGCCGGCCGGAGATTCCTCCCCCGCGCACCAGTCGAGCGCGACGACGCGTACGCCCTCGGCCACCAGCCCACGCACCGTCGCGGCGCCGATCCCGCGCGCGGCGCCGGTCACCAGCGCGACCCGTGTCGTCTCGGCACTCATCGTGCCGCGGCTCTCATCCGGAGCCGGTCATAGGCAGCGACGACCATCGCGTCGAGGATGCGCTTGCCGTGCTCGGCGCTCGCTCCGGTCGGGTCGCCGAGAACGCCGTTGGCCGAGACGGCTTCGACGCCGCCGGCCCGCATCGCCGGCAACAGCTGGGCGATCGGGCGGGTGTTGCCGGGGACGGCCTGCCGCAGACGTACCCGTTCCGGGGCCAGATGGAGCATGAGCGAGGTCTCGGTCTGGCCGGCGTGCGGATCCGCGCCCGGGACCTGACAGGGCACCCAGGACACCTCTCTCCCCTCGGCGCGAAGGACCGTCACGGCGGCCCTGACCGCGTCCAGGTTGCCGCCGTGACCGTTGACGAAGACGACCCGGGTGGCCCAGGTGGTCGACGAGCGGCCGAGCTCGACCAGGACCGAGGTCAGCACCGCCGTCCCGATCGAGATGGTCCCGGGAAACGACTGATGCTCCCCGCTGGCACCGATCGGCACCGCCGGAGCGACGGAGGCGCCGATGAGCGGGGCGAGCTCGTCGGCCACCGCGGTCGCGATCACCGTGTCGACGTCGAGGGGCAGGTGGGGGCCGTGCTGCTCGGTGGACCCCACCGGCACCAGGACCGCGCCGCCCGGCACGATCTCCGGCCAGGGGCGGTCGACCAGGCTCACGGCCGGCCCGATGGTTGGTCCGATGGTTGACCCAGGGCGAGCTCGAAGCCGTCAGGGATCACCAGATCCTCTGGTGTGAGGTCGTGGATGGAGGCCTTGCCCATGCCGAGGACCGCGGAGTCGAGGCCGTTGCGGAGGATGTCGAGGACGTTCTCGACGCCGGCCTGGCCGTTGGCGCCCAGGCCCCACAGGTAGGCGCGCCCGACCATCACCGCGCGTGCGCCCAGGGCGAGCGCCTTGGCGACGTCGGAGCCGCGGCGTACGCCACCGTCGAGGAGCACCTCGATCTGGTCGCCGACCGCGGCGGCGATCGGGGGCAGCACCCGGATGGCGGCCGGGGTGCCGTCGAGGTTGTTGCCTCCGTGGTTGGAGACCGAGATCGCGTCCACGCCCGCGTCGACAGCGCGCAGCGCGTCGTCGACCCGACAGACGCCCTTGAGCATGAACGGTTTGTCCCCGCTCAGCTCTTTCCAGGTGGCCGCCATCCAGGCGACGTCCTCCCAGGACGGCGGCGGCGTGGTCATCCACTCGTAGTAGGCACCGAAGAACGTAGGCGGCTCCCCCAGGCTGCCGTCGTCGGCGATCGGCGCCAGGTTGGGCGCGGTGAGGTCCGGGATGCCGCCGCTGCGGGCGTACGCCGCCATCCACCTGCCCCGGCTCATCACCTGCGGCGCGAACCTGAGCATCGCGGAGAGGTCGACCTTCTCCGGGATCTCCGGGCTGCCCCAGTCACGGCCCATGGAGAACGACCAGTCGAGAGTGGCGATCAGCGCCTTCGCGCCGGCGGTGTGGGCCCGGCGCATCCGGCGGACCATCACTTCGCGGTCACCGGTCCAGTACATCTGGAAGAACGTCGCCGCGTTGGCCGCCACGACCTCCTCGACCGACTTCGAGGCGAAGTTGGACAGCCCCATCACGGTGCCCCGGGCCGCCGCCGCTCGGGCCACCGCCACCTCACCGTCGGGATGCACAGCCTGTACGCCGGTGGGCGAGATGATCACCGGGAACCCGATCTCCTGGCCCAGGACCGTGGTCGCCAGCTCACGTTTGTCGTGATGGCCGGCCACGTGCGGCGCGAGCCCGAGGTCGGCGAACGCCTGCTGGTTGTCCGCGAT
This sequence comes from Nocardioides sp. YJ-D4, assembly GCF_054031495.1. Taxonomy (NCBI): domain Bacteria; kingdom Bacillati; phylum Actinomycetota; class Actinomycetes; order Propionibacteriales; family Nocardioidaceae; genus Nocardioides; species Nocardioides sp. YJ-D4. The sequence goes on along the minus strand of NZ_CM132932.1, from coordinate 4,586,105 downwards.
CGTCTGGCCGCGCTCGGAGCCGGCCAGCAGGGCTGCGTACACCGGCTTCGGCAGCCGCTTGCGGGCACGCTCCTGCGCGACCGCGACGGACTCGAACCACGGGTTCTGCTTCCAGGGGTTCTTCCAGGCCATGTCAGTTCTCGCTTCTGTTCTCAGGGGTCAGTTGGGTGCGAAGCCGGCCAGCGGCGACTCGGCGCACGCACTCACCGGCGGGGCCAGATCAGAGTCCGGACGCCGTCGCGAGAGCGTCAGCAGCACCGGTGCGTTACGGCTGGGAGCGCTGCGGGAATGGTCCTGGCTGACCGCCGGGATCGTCCGCGCTCCCGCCAGGGCGGACTCGCCGTACCCCTGGACGCACTCCGGGTCCGGCCCGTCCAGCGGCAGACCGGTGAAGAACTTCGCAGCCATGCAGCCACCGCGGCAGGAGTCGTAGTGGGCGCAGCCCGAGCAGGCGCCACCGGTCTGCGGCTCGCGCAGCTCCTGGAAGAGCGCCGAGGTCTTCCACACCGCGTCGAAGCCGCCGTCGGTGAGCAGGTTGCCGGCCAGGAACTGGTCGTGGATCGCGAACGGGCAGGCGTAGACGTCGCCGACGGGGTCGATCAGGCACACCACCCGGCCGGCGCCACAGAGGTTGAGACCGGGCAGAGCGCCGCTGCCGTCCTCGGGCCCGAAGGCGGCCAGATGGAAGAAGGAGTCCCCAGTCAGCACGTTGTCGCCGTTGGCGACAAGCCACTCGTAGAGCTCGCGCTGCTGCTCGGGCAGCGGATGGAGCTCGTCCCACACATCGGCTCCACGGCCCGAGGGACGCAGCCGGGTCAGCCGCAGCGTCGCCCCGAATCGGTCGGCGATCGCCTTGAACTCGTCGAGCTGACCGATGTTCTCCCGGGTGCAGACCACACTGAGCTTGGCGTCGCGGAACCCCGCCTCGTGCAGGTTGCGCAGCGCCGTGATCGCGGTGTCATACGATCCCGTCCCCCGCACCCGGTCGTTGACCTCGGCCGTGGCACCGTCGAGCGAGATCTGGACGTCCACATAGTCGCTGCCCGCCAGCCACTGCGCCCGCTCCGGGGTGAGCCGGACGCCGTTGGTCGAGAACTTCACCCCGACGTCATGGGCCACGGCGTACTCGACCAGGTGCCAGAAGTCGGGGCGCACCGTCGGCTCGCCGCCGCCGATGTTCACGTAGAAGACCTGCATCCGCTGCAGCTCGTCGATCACCGCCTCGCACTGCTCGGTGCTCAGCTCGCGCGGGTCGCGCCGGCCGCTGCTCGACAGGCAGTGCGCACACTCCAGATTGCACGCGTAGGTCAGCTCCCAGGTCAGGCAGATCGGCGCATCCAGGCCGAGCTCGAAGTGCTCCACCAGCTTCATCGTCACGCTCCTTCTCAGGCGGATTCGGGTCGGGCGGGTCGGATCATGTCGGTCCGGGCGAGGCCGGAGAGCGCAGCGACGTACGCAGCGTGCTGGTCCTCCGGCACCCCCGATGCCACGAGCGCACCGCGTACGTCCGGGTGCGACCCCAGGGCACGCACGACCGCCACCAGCTCCGGGCGTTTGAGGAAGGTCAGCTTCCGGTTCCCGAAGTGGTAGGCCAGCGCCCCGAACGGCTCGGGACGCAGCTCGACCGACGGCGACAGCGCCCACGCGCTGTCCAGGCTCACGGCGTTCATCAGCTCGGGATCAGTAGACGCCGCACATGCCGTCGATCGAGACCTCCTCGATCAGCGACTCATCGGTCAGGGCCTCGTCCACGACCTGAGTGTTCTCTTCAGGGTTCATGACAGCTCTCCTTCATCTCGGGTGACGCAGGACACATTAATGACACTCAGGGTCAAAAAGATAGGGGTTCACCCGAACCGGCAACACTTTTGCGCTTCGGCACGACCGAGGCTGCTGATAGATTCCGACGAATGCCGACCCGCCCCGCCCCCGCGCCGCGGCGCAGCTCGCTCCGCGGACGACCCGCCGCGACCACGCACGCGGAGATCGAGCAGGCCGCCTTCCGGCTCTTCATGACCAGAGGCTTCGAGGCCACCACTCTCGACGACATCGGCGAAGCCATCGGCGTCGGCAGACGCACCATCACCCGCTACTACCCCTCCAAGAACGACATCCCCTGGGGCCAGTTCGACCGCACCCTCGACGGCTTCCGCGAGATCCTGCGCTCCATGCCGACCGAGCTCCCGCTGCACGAGGCGGTCCACCGCGGCGTACTCGCCTTCAACGACTTCCCCGCCGATGCCAGCCCCAGCCACCGCGACCGGATGCGCCTGATCCTGACCACCCCGGCGCTCCAGGCCCACTCGGTGCTCCGCTACACGAGCTGGCGGGAGGTCATCGCGGAGTACGCCGCCGAGCGCACCGGCACGCGCCCCGACGACCTCCTCCCCCAGACCATCGGCCAGGTCTCGCTCGCCCTCGCGCTGACCGCCTATCAGGCATGGCTCGCCGACGAGGACGCCTCGCTCCCTCATCTGCTCGACGCCGCGATGGCCCACCTGCGCGCCTACCTCTCGAGCTGACGCTCGACCGACGGTCGCGCCGGGTCCGCAGCGAGTCGGGAGCTCATCGGACCAGGTCGTCGATGCAGCGGTTCCAGGCGACGAGATCGAGCCGACTCACGCCGTTCGCCGTGCATCGGGTGACCGCCTGGGTCAGGGTCAAGACGCGATCGACGGGTTCACGGACAGGATCCGGAAGCGGCTCGGCGACCTTCTCGAGAGTCGCGTCGGCCTCGTTCTGCTCCTGCTCGGGCGGCGAAGCGGGAGCCTTCTCCGGGGCAGGCGATCTGGGGTTGGACCCCGTGGCGCCCTCCCCGCTGTCCCGACCACCAGCCTCACGTTCCGGAGCGGAGCCCGGATGCCCTGTGGCACCGTCGTCACCCCGTGCGATCCGCCTTGGTCTCGGCACCTCCCCTTGGCCGTCACCCCCAGCTGAAGCCCGCCGGCTGGTGCCGGAGCCATAGGTCACCGGTATGGCCTGACCGGGCACGGCAGTGTAGTCGCCCTTCAGGTATGCAAGGCGGGTCTGCAGCACCTGGTCGGCGTAGGACCGCGAGTGGTTGTAGCGGAGGACCGCTGTGCGGCGCTCGGCCTCAGTGCCGAGACTCTGAGAACCCGAGCACAAGTGCACCGCTGCGGCCAGCGCGGCGTCGTTGATGTCCTGGGGATCCCTCTGCCCGTCGCCGTCAGCATCCACACCGACGGCCGACCATGTGGCGGGGATGAACTGCATCGGACCGACAGCACGATCCCAGACCGTGTCCCGGTCGTACTGCCCGGAGTCCGTGTCCGCGATCGCCTGGGTCTTGTTCGTACCGTCGAGAGGAATGCCGTAGATGCCCGGACGAGAGACACCGTCGGCCCCCAGACTGCTGCCGCCGAAGCGGCCGTGGTCCGACTCGACGCGACCCACGGCCGCGAGCAGCTGCCAGTCGAGGTTGCACGTGCTGTCCGCAGCGTTGATGACCGTCTCAGCGCGCTGGTAGGCGGCGAGCGCAGCGTTCGGGACCCCCGCCGTCGAAGCGCCTGACGCAGCCTGCCTGACCTGCCTCTGCGGGACGCCGACCGCCACGACAGCCGGTTGCGAATAGCTCGCCGGGTCTCGGACCGCCGCCGTCGGCACCGAGACGCCACCAGGAGGCGCGGAGCCCGGCCGGTTCCCGCCGGCGGACGCAGACGGGATCGCCAGGTGGACTACGCAGACGACCGAGACAGCGAACAGATGGACGAGTGGGACGACAGGCCGGGACATCTTCGCGCCCGATGTCGGCATTTCAGCACGCTGCATCCGTGTCATCAAGTCTCCTCCTAGGCTAAACGTTGGACTAAATCTATCACCATTAGGTTTAAAGAGAGTGGTGTGCGCCACATTTTGCCGATCGGTCCGGCGACTGACGTGAGTTGAAAGCGGCCGGCGCCCAGCTACAGCGCCGCGGCGACGGATGTGCCCTGGGCGATCGCGCGCTTCGCATCTAGCTCGGCCGCCAGGTCCGCGCCACCGATCAGGTGCGGCGTACGACCGGCGGCGACCAAGGCGTCGTAGAGGTCACGCACCGACTCCTGGCCGGCGCAGACCACGACGGTGTCGGCCTCGATGGTGCGGGAGACGCCGTCGACGACGACATGGAGTCCGTGGTCGTCGATGCGCTCATAGGACGCGCCCGGGACCAGCTCGACGCCAGCTTGGCCGAGCACCGCTCGATGGGCCCAGCCCGAGGTCTTCCCGAGGTCCTTGCCGATAGCGGTCGCCTTACGCTGCAGAAGCGTGACCTTGCGGGACGGCTCGTGCGGTCGCGGCTCGGTGAGCCCTCCTGACTGCGTCAGGGTGGGGTCGACGCCCCACCGCGCCAGCCATCCGTCGAGGTCCTCCGTGGGATCGTGGGTGAGCCAGTGGGAGACGTCGACGCCGATGCCGCCGGCTCCCACCACCGCCACCTGCTCGCCGGGCGTCACCCGCCCGGCGAGCACGTCGGCGTAGCTCGCGACCTTGGTGTGGTCGATTCCCGGGATCCGCGGGATCCGCGGCCGGACGCCGGTGGCGACCACGACCTCGTCGAATCCGTCGAGGTCGGTCGGCGATGCGGCAGACCCGAGGCGTAGGTCGACGTCGAGCACCTCCAGACGACGCCGGAAGTAGCGCAGCGTATCGGCGAAGTCCTCCTTGCCGGGCACCTCCATCGCAAGCCGGAACTGTCCGCCGACCTCCTGCTCGCGCTCGAAGAGGATGACCGCGAGTCCGCGCTCGGCGGCGGTCACCGCGGCGGCGAGGCCGGCCGGTCCCGCGCCGACGACCGCGACGCTGCGGCGCCGGGGCGCGGGCTGGATGGTCCACACCGTCTCCCGGCAGGCGCGCGGGTTCACCAGGCAGGACGTCTCCAGCCCGGAGAAGCCGTGGTCGAGGCACGCCTGGTTGCAGGCGATGCAGGTGTTGATCTCGTCGGCTCGCCCGGCGGCGGCCTTGGCGACGAAGGCCGGGTCGGCCAGCAGCGGCCGGGCCATCGCGACCAGGTCGGCGTCGCCGGCAGCGACGATGTCGTCGGCCAGCTGTGGGGTGTTGATCCGGTTGGAGGCGCACACCGGGACGGCCACCGCGGCCTTCAGCAGCCGGGTGTAGCGCAGCCACGCACCGCGTGGCACCTGGGTGATGATCGTCGGGATCCGCGCCTCGTGCCAGCCGATCCCGGTGTTGAAAGCCGTCACACCCTCCTCCTGCAGGGCCTGCGCGAGCTCGATGGTCTCCTGCCAGGTCTGGCCGCCGTCGACCAGGTCGAGCAGGGAGATCCGGTAGAGGATCGGGAAGTCCCGACCCAGCTCGGCCCGGATCCGCCGCACGATCTCGACCGGCAGCCGCCTCCGGGCGTAGGCCGTGCCACCCCACTCGTCGGTGCGGTCGTTGGTCCGGGGCGCGAGGAACTGGTTGATCAGGTAGCCCTCCGAGGCCATGATCTCGACCGCGTCATAGCCGGCGGCCCGAGCTCGCGCGGCGGCCGCCGCGAAGTCGTCCACGACCTGCCAGACCTCCTCGCTGGTCAGCGCGCGCGGCTGGAACGGGTTGATCGGGCTCCTGATCTCGGAGGCGCCGACGCTGGCGGTGTGCCGGCCGTAGCGGCCGGCATGGATCAGCTGCAGCGCGATCCGGCCGCCCTCGGCGTGCACCGCGTCGGTGATCGGGCGGTGGGCGTCGATCCGGTCATCGGTGGCGATGTCGCCCGAGCCCTCCTCGAGGCGACCCTCGGCGTTGACCGCGTACGCGCCGGTGATGATCAACCCCGCACCGCCGCGGGCACGCTCCGCGAAGTAGCCGGCCAGCCGCGGGACGTCCTCGTCGGCGTCCTCCAGGCCGGTGTGCATCGAGCCCATCACGACGCGGTTGGGCAGCTCCAGGGTGCCGAGGCGCAGGGGGCTCAGCAGGTGGTCGAACATCGTGCTCCTCGGGTCGGTCGGCCGGCGGTGAGAGCGGTCAGGGCGGCCTCCAGGAACGGGACGACCGCGAATCCCGCGGTGTCGTTACCGTCCTCCGGTGCGCCCTCGGCTCGCCAGCGGTAGTCGATGCCCGCGGCGATGACGGCGATCTTGTAGTAGGCCAGCCCGAGATGGACCGGCCAGTGCTCGAGCTCGATGCCGCCGACGCGCTCGTAGCGGTGGGCGAGGGTCTCGGCGTCGGCGAGTCGCGGGCTGGTCCACGCCGTGGGGAAGCCGAGGACGTGGTCGAAGGCGGGGTGCCGGTAGGCGCACATGGTTGCCACGTCGGCGATGGGGTCACCGATCGTGGAAAGCTCCCAGTCGACGACGGCCGCGACCCTCGGCGTCGCGCCGGACAGGTCCAGCAGCGCGTTGTCGATGCGGTAGTCGCCGTGGACGATCGAGGTGTGCCGCTGGTCGGGAACCTGATTCTCGAGCACGGCCCGCACCTCGTCCGCGGCGTCGCGCATCTCGGCGCCGGCCGGAGCGACCAGCTCCCATTGGCTCGACCAACGGGTGATCTGACGACGCACGTACGCGTCGGGGCGGCCGAAGCGTTCCAGGCCGACCGCGACGTGGTCCACCCGGTGCAGCGCCGCCAGTGCCTCGACCAGGGCATCGATGATGCCGTCGACGACGTTCTGGTCCAGGCCCTCGAGCTGGTCGCGAGACTGGACCGTCACCCCGTCGACGAACTCCCACACCGAGAACGGGCCGCCCAAGAGGGCCTCGTCGTCGCAGAAGACCACCGGTGCCGCGACCGGCACGTCGGTGCCGGCCAGACCGCTGGTGACCCGGAACTCGCGGCCGACGTCGTGCGCCGACGGGGTGCGGCCGTGCCGCGGGGGCGTGCGCAGCACCCAGCGGCGTACGCCATCGTGGAGGAGGACGGTCAGGTTGGAGCGGCCACCGGAGATCAGACTGCCGCCCAGGCGGGGGCCGACCTCGGCGCCGGCTGCCAGCATCTGGGTGCGCACCGCGGCCAGCTCGAAGTCGGTGAGCACGGACGTCATGACAGGTCTCCCGCGATCCGGCGCACCGCGCGGCGGGCGATCGACCAGCGATGCACCTCGGAGGGACCGTCGTAGATCCGGAACGGGCGCAGCTCGCGGGCGATCCGCGCGACCGGCAGGTCGCGGGAGACCCCGAGGCCGCCGCACATCTGGACCGCCCGGTCCGCGACCCGGCACAGCGCCTCGGCGGCGAACGTCTTGGCGATCGACGTCGACTCCGAGGCCCGGCCGCCGTCGTCGAGCTCGCGACAGGCCGCCAGGAGCAGCGCCCTGGTGGCGGCCAGGTCGATCTCGTTGTCGGCGATCATCTGCTGCACCATCCCCTGCTCGGCGAGCCGGGCCCCGAACGCGCGGCGGTCGGCGACGTGACGTACGGCGGTCTCGTGGGCGCGGGTGGCGGCGCCGGTCCAGCGCATCACGTGCGTCATCCGGGCCGGGCCGAGACGTATCTGGGCGTAGCGGAACCCGTGGTCGACCTCGCCCAGCACGGCGTCCTCGCCCACCTCGACGTCGGTGTAGGTGATCTCGCAGTGCCCACCCAGCATCGAGCGGTCCTGGGTGCCGACGTGGCGTACCAGGTCGACGCCGAGAGCGTCCGCGGCCACCAGGAACATCGTCGCCCCGCCCGCTCCACCGGGCTCTCCGGACGTACGCGCCATCACGATGTGGAATGCCGCCCCGTCGGCTCCGGTGATGAACCACTTGTGGCCGTTGAGCCGCCATCCTGCCGCGGTGCGCTCGGCGCGGGTGACCAGCGCCGAGGGGTCGGCGCCCGCGCCCGGCGAGGGCTCGGTCATCGCGAAGGCCGAGCGCACCTCGCCCCGGGCCAGCGGGGCCAGGAACCGCTCCTGCTGCCTCTCGTCGGCGACGTGGGCGAGCAGGTGGATGTTGCCCTCGTCGGGTGCGTTGATGTTGAGCGCCATCGGGCCGAACAGCCCCCGCCCGGCGGCCTCGAAGACCGGGGCGCGCTCGACCATGCCGAGCCCCAGCCCGTCGTACGCCACCGGCGCATGCGGTGCGAAGACTCCTGCGGCGCGGGCCTCGGCCTGCAGCCGGGCCCGCAGGGTCTCTCCGCCCGCGGCCTCGACGTCGCCGTCATGCTCGTCCTCCACCGGGAGGACGTGGGTCTCCACCAGCTTCCGGGTCGTCTCCGCGATCGCGGCCACTTCGGTCATCGCCTGCTCCTTGGTTGATCCGAGCTGTCTGAATTCATGGCGCCTCAGCCCTGGCCGGCACGGAGGCCGAGAAAGAGCGCGCGGGCGTCGGCGCAGAGGAGCTCGCCATCCCAGATCTCGCCCACCAGGTAGCGCTTGCGGCCCGACTCCTTCTCGAACCGGGCCCGGACCGTGAGCGGCTTGTCGACCTGCGTCACCGCCCGGAAGTTCACCGTCAGGCCGGCAGTGCGCCCCGGTGGCCGTCCGCAGGTGTCGGAGAGACGTCCGAGCACCTCGTCGAAGAGCAGCGCGACCGCTCCCCCGTGGACGGCGCCGTGACCACCGAGGAAGTAGCGCCCGAAGGTGACGGTTCCCTCTACGCTGTCCTGGCCGCGGCTGGTGAGCACGAACGCAGGCGCCATCACCTGACCGCGGCCGTCCAGGTCGACGCGGTGGCCGAACGCCTGCCGCGCCTCAGGCACCTGATGCTGCCGCAGCCGGTCCGACCACTCCTCGACCTGGCGGGTGAGCGCGACGACGCGCTCCTGGTCGGGGAGCGAGCCCGCGAGGTCGTCGAGGAACCCGCGCACCGCGTCGACGAGCGGCCCCCACACCTCCCCGCCTGGCAGCTCGGACTCCGTCCCGGGCGTGGACACGGTGAACGACTCGGGTACGCCGATGCGGGTCTCCCAGGGTTCGGCGTGGTCGGTCACCGTGCCATCAGCTTCGCCGCCCACCTCAGCGCGGCGCCATCCGGATCGCGCCGTCCAACCGGATCACCTCGCCGTTGAGCATCGGGTTCTCGACGATGTGGGCGACCAGACCGGCGTACTCCTCCGGCCTGCCGAGCCTGCTGGGGTGCGGCACCTGGGCGCCGAGCGAGTCGATGGCCTCCTCCGGCAGCGCGTTGAACAGCGGCGTGTGGAACAGGCCGGGCGCGATCGTGTTGACCCGGATCCGATGGTTGGCCAGATCGCGGGCGATCGGCAGGGTCATCCCGACGATGCCCCCCTTGGAGGCGGAGTACGCCGTCTGGCCGATCTGGCCGTCGAAGGCGGCGACCGATGCGGTGTTGACGACCACGCCGCGCTCCTCGCCGTCGATCTCGGTGCCGGCCACCATCGCGGCAGCGGCGAGCCGGAGCACGTTGAAGGTGCCGACCAGGTTGACGTTGACGATCTTGGTGAAGTCGGTCAGCGGGAACGGCGAGCCGTCCTTCCCGACGACCCTGATCGCGTTGCCGATGCCGGCGCAGTTCACCGTCACAGCCAGAGGTGCATCCGCGACGGCGACGTCGACGGCTGCCTGCACCTGCTCCTCGTCGGTGACGTCGGCCGGCACGAAGACGGCGCGCTCACCGAGGTCGGCGGCGACCTGCTTGCCGTCGCTGCCGGGCAGGTCGAGGATCACGACGTGTGCCCCGGCCGAGTGGAGCCTGCGTACGGTGGCGAGGCCGAGTCCGGAGGCACCGCCCGTGACGAGGGCGGACTTGTCGGTGATGTTCATACTGTTCCTTCCAGTGGTTCAGGCCTGTGGTGCGGAGGGTCAGAGGCGCTCGATGATGGTCGCGTTCGCCATCCCGCCGCCCTCGCACATCGTCTGCAGTCCGTAGCGGCCGCCGGTCTCCTCGAGGTGGTTGAGGAGGGTGGTCATCAGGCGCGTGCCGGAACCGCCCAACGGGTGGCCGAGCGCGATGGCACCGCCGCGCGGGTTCAGCCGCACCGGGTCCGCGTCGAACTCCTGCGCCCAGGCCAGCGGCACCGGCGCGAAGGCCTCGTTCACCTCGTACGCATCGATGTCGGCGATGCTCAGGCCGGACTTCTTCAGCGCCTTGTGGGTGGCCGGGATCGGGCCGGTGAGCATGATCTCGGGGTCGGACCCGGAGACCGCGAAGGTGTGGAAGCGCGCCCGCGGGGTCAGGCCGAGCTCGGCGGCCCTCTCCTCGCTCATGATGAGCGCGGCCGACGCACCGTCGGTCAGCGGCGAGGAGTTGCCAGGCGTGATGTGCCAGCCGATCTCGGGATAGCGGGCGGCCATCTCCTCGCTGTGGAACGACGGCTTGAGCCCGCCAAGCCCCTCTGCGGTCGTAGCGGGCCGGACGGTCTCGTCGACGACGTGGGTGCTGCCGTCGGGCAGCGTCACCGGGACGACCTCGGGACCGAAGCTGCCGGAGAGCGCGGTCGCGGCGGCGCGGCGGTGCGACTCCGCGGAGTACGCGTCGATCTGGTCGCGGTCGATCTTCCAGCGCGCGGCGACGAGCTCGGCGCCGATGCCCTGGTTGGGCAGGCTCGGGAAGCGGGCCGCGAGCGGCGCGAAGGGGTCACCGTCGCCGACCGAGGTGCCCATGGGCGCCCGGCTCATCGACTCCACACCACCAGCGATGACGATGTCGTACGCCCCGGCGATCACACCCTGAGCGGCGAAGTGCGCAGCCTGCTGGGAGGAGCCGCACTGCCGGTCGATGGTCGTGCCCGGAACCTCGACCGGCAGCCCGGCCGCGAGCAGCGCGGTGCGGGTGATGTTGAGCGCCTGGTCGCCGTACTGGATGACGCAGCCACCGATGACGTCGTCGACCAGGGCCGGGTCGAGATCGTTCCGCTCGACCAGTGCCCGCAGGACCGTTGCGAAGAGGTCGGCGGGGTGGACTCCGGAGAGCGCACCCCCTGACTTCCCCTTGCCCGAGGCTGTCCTGGCGATGTCGACGATCACGGCGTTGGTCATAGGAGCTCTCCTGATGTTCACAGCTATGGGATCGCGATCACACTAAACCTTCTGTCGTTAGGTTTACAAGAGCGTAACCAGCAAATCACGCCCGAGCCGTCGGCGATTCGGTAAAGACATGCGAGAATCTAAAGCGATGCGGTTATCGAGGGCCGCAGGACCAAGGAGGGCACCATGGCACGACCGAGCACACCGCTGATCAGCCGAGAGGCGACCATCAAGGCCGCCCTGGAGATCATCGACGGAGACGGCATCGATGCCCTGAGCCTGCCGCGGCTGGCCCGCGAGCTCAACGTCAAGGCGCCCTCGCTCTACCACCACTTCAGCGACAAGGACGAGATCCTCGCCGCGGTGGCCCACGCGATCGTCGCCAAGACCCCCCTACCCCGCAAGCCGGGCCAGAACGACTGGGCGGAGTGGTTCACCCAGCTCGCCCTGAACTTTCGCGCCTCGGTGCTGCGCCACCGCAACGCCGCCCCGATCCTCCTCCGGTTCATGCCGCGCGACCTGCTCACCGAGATGTACGAGCAGGCCGCCATCTACCTGAGCGAGTGCGGGGTGCCGGTCGACCTGCACGTGCAGATCCTCGACGGCCTGGAGAAAGTCTCGCTCGGCGCCGCGATCGCCGAGGCGATGCGTCCGCCCTCGCGCGCCCGGGTCCGCTTCGAGCACGCCGACCCCGAGCGGTTCCCGGCACTGACGGCAGCCGGCGGGGCGAACCAGCTCAACACCAAGCAGATCTTCGAGCACACCGTTCGCAGCTACCTCCTCGGCGTCGCCCACTTCGGCAGCATCGACTCCGCCGCCGGCACCGACACACCCGCTTCGGACGCCGACTTCGCCCAGACCGCCTGACCCAGGCCCGCCCGATCCTGCCCCGCGGTCACCCCTGGCGGAGACGTACGTCTTCCAATAACCTACTGTCGATAGGTTTACTGGAAGGGGATGGACATGGAGAGCGACCTGTTCGAGACGGACCACGAGGAGTTCCGGGAGGTGGTCCGGGAGTTTGTCGCCCGCGAGGTCCAGCCGAACCTCGAACGCTGGGACGAGCAGCGTGAGATCGACCGGGAGACCTGGCTGGCCGCCGGCCGCCAGGGGCTTCTCGGTCTGGCCGTGCCGGAGGAGTACGGCGGCCCGGGCGAGACGGACTACCGCTACCGGATGATCCTGCAGCTCGAGATCGCCCGGGTGGGTGCCAGCTCGCTGCAGTCGGGCTTCTCGACCAACGACGACATCGTGCTGAACTACCTGCTGAGGCACGCGACACCGGAGCAGGCCAAGCGCTGGCTGCCCGGGTTCGTCACCGGCGAGACGATCGGCGCGATCGCGATGACCGAGCCGGGCGCCGGCAGCGACCTGCGCGGGATCACGACCAGCGCCGTACCCGACGGCGATGGCTGGCTGATCAACGGCGCCAAGACGTTCATCACCTCCGGCATCCTGGCGGACCTGGTCATCGTCTTCGCCCGCACCGGTGACTCCTTCAGCCTCTTCGTCGTCGAGGACGGCACGCCCGGCTTCACCCGCGGCCGCAAGCTCGACAAGGTCGGGCTACGTGCCCAGGACACCGCCGAGCTCTCCTTCGATCAGGTGCACGTCCCCGCGGACAACCTGCTCGGCGAGGTGGGTCAGGGACTGGCGTACCTGAAGCAGAGCCTGCCCCTGGAACGGCTCGGCATCGCCATCGCCGGGCAGGCCTCGGCCGAGGCGGTGCTCGACTGGACGGTGGAGTACGTCAAGGAGCGGACCGCCTTCGGTCGCCGGATCGCCGACTTCCAGGTGCCCGCGCACAAGCTGGCGCACCTGCGCACCGCCGTCGAGGTCTCCCGGGCCTACATCGACCGCTGCGTACGCGAGTGGAACGCCGGCACGCTCTCGCCGGTCGACGCGGCCAAGGCCAAGGCCTGGGCCACCGACCTGCAGCACGAGGTCATCGACGCCGGCGTGCAGCTGCACGGCGGCTACGGCTACATGCTGGAGTATCCGGTCGCACGGGCGTTCGTCGATGCGCGCGTGCAGCGGATCTACGGGGGCGCGAACGAGATCATGACCGACATCGTCGCCAAGGACCTGCTGCGCTGAAAAGCAGACCTGCTGGTCGAGCCGCAGGGGCTCGACCAGCAGGGAGCTGGATCAGCGGCGGTAGATCGACTTCGCGACCAAGTAGGGGTCCAGCCCCTCCGGACCGAGCTCGCGGCCCAGGCCGCTCGAGCGGACCCCACCGAAGGGCGCGTTGATGTGCAGCTCGTAGTGGTTCACACCCACCGTGCCGCTGCTGATCCGCCTGGCCAGGGCGAGGCCGTGCTCTTCGTCCGCGCTCCACACCACACCCCCGAGCCCGTAGTCGGAGGCGTTGGCCAGCGCGACGGCCTCGTCCTCGTCGGCGTACGGGGTGATCACCAGGACCGGCCCGAAGATCTCCTCCTGGGCGATGACACTGTCGTTGTCGACGTCGGCGAAGACGGTCGGCTCGACGTACCAGCCCGGGCGGTCGGGGATGCCGCCGCCGGTCGTGAGACGGGCGAGGTCGCGGCCCTGCCGGATATAGCCGGCGACCCGCTGCTGCTGGGCCTGCGACACGAGCGGACCGATCTGGGTGGCGCGGTCCAGGGGATCGCCGACCCTCAGCGCGTGCACCGTCTCGGTGACCGCGTCGACGACCTCTGCGTACCTGCTGCGCGGTGCCAGGATCCGGGTGGCGGCGTGGCACGTCTGGCCGTTGTTGGGCAGCGAGACCTCGAGCAGCTTCGCGGTCACCAGGTCGAGATCGGCGTCCTCGGCGACGAGCGATGCGGACTTGCCCCCCAGCTCCAGTGTGGCCGGGCGCAGCAGACGGCCGGCCGTCGCGCCGATCACCCGGCCGGCACCTGTCGAGCCGGTGAAGGCGACCTTGTCGACGCCGGGATGCTCGACCAGGTGGGCGCCGGCGTCACGGTCACCCGGAAGTACGTTGAGCACGCCCGGCGGCAGCCCGACCTCCGCGGCAGCGTCGGCGAAGACGAAGGCGTCCAGGGCGGTCTCGGGCGCCGGCTTGAGCACCACCGTGCATCCGGCCGCGAGCGCCGGGGCGATCTTCATCACCGCGAGCGGCTGCGGATAGTTCCAAGGCGTCACCGCGGCGACCACGCCGACCGGCTCGCGGACCACCAGGGTGCTTCCGCCGGTCGGGCTGGGCCGGGTCTCCTCGAGGCTCAGCGACGCGGCCAGCTCGGCGTAGTAGCCGGTGATGAAGCCGGGAGCGATGCCGTTGACGACGTGCGAGAGCGAGATCGGCATGCCGTTCTCCCGGGTGACCAGGGCGGCGGTCTCCTTGCGGCGGGCACCGAGCGCTGCGGCGAACGCGCCGAGGAGCTGGGCCCTATCGGACGGCGTCATCCGGCTCCACGGACCGGACAGCGCCGCACGCGCTGCGGCGACGGCGGCATCGACGTCCTCGGCGGTGGCGAGCGCGGTGGTGGCGAAGGCCTCGCCGGTGGCGGCCTCGATCACCTCGTAGGTGGTCCCCTTCGCCGGATCGGTCCATTCTCCGTCGATGAAGAGTCGGGGGCGGTCATACATCGTGAGCTCCTTCTCAGAGGGTCTGTTCGCTGCCGAGGAGCACCGAGCTGACCAGCGGTGCCATCGGTCCGCCGATGAAGAGCGAGGTGTCGGCTCGGTCCACTTGGTTGGTCGAGGCGCCGCGGATCTGCCGCACGGCCTCCACGGCCAGGCCCATGCCGTTGACGAACGAGTCGGCGATGTTGCCGCCGGCGGTGTTCACCGGCAGCGAGCCGCCAGGGGCGGTGAGGTTCTCGACCGTCATCACCTCGGCGGCCGCCGGTCCGGGCGGGCAGAGCCCGTGGTCGATCAGGGAGGCGACCGCGGGCCCGCTGAAGTTCTCGTAGACCTGGACGACGTCGACCTCGGCCGGCTTCACCCGGGCCTGCGCCCACAGCCGCGAGGCGACGCCGGTCCCGGATGAGGAGTCGGCGAAGCCCGCCGAGGTGTAGGGCTCGTCGTTCTCGTTCAGCGCCGAGTAGCCGCCCGGTGCCCCTTGCGCGGCCCCCAGGACGTACGCCGCGGGGCGGCCCAGCGCGCGAGCGCGCTCGGCCGAGACCACGATGAGCGCGACCGCGCCGTCGTTCTCGCGCGAGCAGTCGAAGAGGTGGAACGGCTCGACGATGAACGGCGAGGCGTCGTAGCCGGCCTCGTCGAGCGGCTTGCCGTAGCCCGCGGCGCCCGGATTGTTCTGGGCGTGCTGGTAGGCGGCCAGGACGAGGTTGCGCATCGCGGAGCGGGGCACTCCGTCGTGCTCCAGCATCCGCTGCGTACGCAGGGCGCAAACGTGTGCCGGGGTGGCGACACCGTGCGGCAGGTAGTTGTTGTCGAAGTAGTACTTGGCGTAGCCGAGACGACCGGTCTCGCGCTGGGACATCCCGCGGAAGGCGACCACGCACTCGGCCTGGCCGGTGGCGACGGCGGCCGCCGCAGCGCCGATGGCGGCTGCCGCGCCACCTCCTCCCCCACCCCAGACCATGCTCGACCAGCGCAGCTCGCGCACACCCAGGTCGGCCGCGAGCACCGGCCCGCTGTTGTCGCCTCCGGCGTAGGAGGTGAACCCATCGATGTCGCGCGGTGAGATCCCCGCGTCGGCGCACGCCTCCAGGATCGCCTGGAGGACGAGCTCGCGCTCGCCGACGGGCGCCTTGCCCCGTGGGTGATGGATGTCGGCGACCCCTACGACCGCCGTGGCTCCGCGCAAGGTCATCGGTCCTCCCCTCCGGCGAGCTGCCAGCGGAGCACCGGCCACTCGGCGTTGTCGGGCTGATGGATCACGCCAGTGACCCGGTCGCCGATCGCCGGACGCGGATCCTCGCCGAGGAGGATTCCCAGCAGCCGCACCGGGGCGTCGTCGAGCTGCACCAGGACGGTGACGTACGGGACGGGGACGTCGAGCTCGCTCATGAATGCGCGTGCGCTGCGGACCCAGGTGTGCACGGTGCCCTCGGGCCTGACCTGCGACCACTCGGTCCGGAAGGACCAGCAACCGGAGCACATGACCCGGCCGAGCGCACGGCTCTGTCCGCAGGCGCCGCACCGCGGCAGCAGGAGACGGTCCTCGCGGAGCCCCTCCCAGAAGGGGCGGTCGCTGTCGTCGCCTGCGGGGCCGGTCGGGAGGACCTCGGTCGTGGCTGCGGTCATCCCTGGCTCGCCGGGTCGAAGTTCTCCAGCGAGTCGGCCTTCCAGACGCCGTCGACGAGGCCCCAGCCCGAGCGGAGGCCGATGGTGCCGTCGGGGGTGGTGTAGACGGCCTCGCCGACGCCACGCTCGCCGTCCACCACAGCCGAGCGGATTTCGGCACCATCGACCTGGGCGCCGGGGACCTGGACTCCTTCGAAGACCGCCGGGACCGAGCCCGGGGCCATGTCGGCGAGCACCGCCTTCATGTCGCCGGCGACGACGCCGTCGACATGGGCGCGGTAGATCGTCTCGAAGTCGGGTGCGGATGCAGTCATGGGGCTCTCCTCGGATAACGGGTTTCAGGACAGTTCGAAGGTGGCGTCGGCCGCGACGTCGAGCTTGGCCCCGGCCAGGTCCTCGGCCGCCAGACGCTCGGCGATCTCAGGTGCGTCCGACCGCGCCAGCGTCCGGCCACCTCCGGGCGTACGCAGCGCCGCCATCGCCGTCGTCGCCCAGCCGTCGCGGTCGTGGGCGACGGTCCAGGCCTCCAGCTCGGCGGGCCCGCTGTAGGCCGTGACCACCGGCGTGGGCGCGACCGCGTCGGCCTGCGCCTGCGCCGAGGCCCGGCGGAAGCCGTCGCCGGGGGTGGGCGCGTAGATGCCCACGGCGTGCTTGGTCAGGTAGCCGCTGTTGGCGGTGACCAGCCCGGGTCGCTGGGTCCGGCGCACCTCGCGCAGCATGGTGGCGATGGCGTGGGTGCTGTAGTTGTTCCACGGTCCGCCGGCGAAGGTGAGCCCGCCGGTGACCGTCAGCGGGCGGCCGGGGTCGTCCAGCGGCAGCCCGATCGCGTTCGCCGCGACCTGCACCGCCGACGGGAAGCAGGAGTAGAGGTCGACCGGGCCCAGATCGTCGAGCGAGAGACCGGCCAGGTCCAGTGCGGTGCGCGCGGCCGCAGCGATCGCGGGCGAGGCGTCGAGCCGCGGCCGCGCCGCGATCTGGGCGGTGTCGGAGGCCTCGCTCCCCGAGCGGAGGAAGACCCAGCGGTCCTCGGGCACGCCGTAGCGTCGGGCCGCCTCGACCGAGCAGACCAGCACCGCAGCCGCCTGCTCGACGCTGTTGTTGGAGTTCATCAGCTTCGTATAGGGCGAGGAGACCATCCGGTTGGCCGGCGACGCGGTGGCGATCTCCTCGGCGGTGCAGCGCCGCCGCACCCAGGCGTCGGGGTTGCCGACCGCGACCTCGTTGAACCTCGCCCACAACGCGGCGATGGCATCGCGGTGCTCGTCGGGAGTGCGCCCCGAGGCGATCCGGATCGCCTGCTCGAAGAGCGGATAGACGTACGCCGGGCGGTCGAGTCCCGCCGCGACCTCGGTCGAGTCCCGCATCGGCACGTCGGGACGGCTCTCGGGAACCGGCACGGAGTCGTCCTGCCGGGTCCAGTCCGGGCGCTCACCACGGGCTTTGAGCGCCATCCGGGTCCGCCACGCCTCGGCGCCACCGACCAGCACGACCTCGCAGCGTCCCGCGGCGATGTCCTCGGCGGCGTCGTTGACCAGCGCCTGCGGATGGCTGCCACCGTTGCCGGTGTAGACGGTGTGCCGCACCCAGGCCGCCAGCCGCTGGGCCACGAGCAGGCCCGGGTCGCGGTAGCGCCACGAGAGCATGCCGACGAGTCGGATCGAATCGAGCCGCTCGACCAGCTCGGCAGCACCCGCGTCCGCCGCGGCGAGCCGGGCCGCGCGGGCGATCATGTCGACCGGCTCCTCAGGCTCTACCCCGATCTCCGGGCGCTGGTTGAGCTGCCCGCCGCCGACGAGCACGGGAGTACGTGGGTCCAGGCTCATGCATCGGCTCCTGACCGCGCCACGGTGAGCATCTCCTCGATGTCGACCAGCTTCACGCGGGGCCGCCGGGCCGCACGGCCGGCACCGGTCTCATAGGTGTCGATCTGCCGCCAGCCCTCCAGCCCGACGTGGCCGGGCAGCCGCGACTCGATGTCGTCGGACGCCTGCTGGGGCGAGGGCAGGGTGCCCCCTTCGAAGTCGGCCAGCAGGTGTGCCACGGTCTCCCTGGCGCACTGCTTGTTGGTTCCGATGACCCCGCTCGGGCCCCGTTTGATCCAGCCGGCCACGAACAGACCCGAAACCGGCTCGCCGGCCTCGTGGACGCGACCGCCGGTGTTGGGCACCACGGCACGTACCTCGTCGAAGGGGACGCCCGGCACCGCGGACCCGCGGTAGCCGATCGAGCGGAAGACCAGGCCGCAGGCGAGCTCCTCGAGATCGTCGGTGGGCACCGGCCGGACCACTCCGGAGGAGTCCGCCTCGAGCCTGTTGTGCTGCAGCCGGATTCCCGCCACCCAGTCCTCGCCGAGGACGGCCTCGGGCGAGGCCAGGAAGCGCAGGACCACCCGCCGGGGCGCGGTCAGAGGACGCGATCCCAGCTCCTGCAGCAGGCGCTGCTTCTCGGCTGCGGCCGATCCGGGCTCGGCCTCGGCCGGGGTGAGCTCCTCGCTGCGTACGACGACGTCGATCCCGGGCGTCTGGATCAGGCCGAGCAGCTCCTTGGTGGTGAACGCCGCCTCCTGCGGTCCGCGCCGTCCGATCACGACGACCTCGCGGATGTTGCTCTCCCGCAGCTGCGCGAGCGCGTGGTCGGCGATGTCGGTGCCCGCCAGCCGCTCCGGGTCCGAGGCGAGGATCCGGGCGACGTCGAGGGCGACGTTTCCGTTACCCACGACGACGGCACGCTCGCTGGAGAGGTCGAAGGTGCGGTGGGCGAAGTCGGGATGGCCGTTGTACCAGCCGACCAGCTCGGTCGCCGAATGACTGCCCGGGAGATCCTCCCCCGGGATGCCGAGGCGCCGGTCGTCCAGAGCACCGACGGCGACGATCACGGCGTGGTACCGCGCGCGCAGCTCGTCGACGGTGATGTCCCGGCCCACCTCGGTGTTGAGGAAGAGCCGCAGGCCCTTGCGCTTCAGCGTCCGCGCGAACGCGACCGACGTCTGCTTGGTGTCCTGGTGATCGGGTGCGACCCCGAAGCGCACGAGCCCGCCCGGGATCGGCAGCCGTTCGTACATGTCCACGGCGACGTCGAGGCCGCGCCTGCTGAGCAGCTCCTCGGCCGCGTACGACGCCGCTGGACCGGATCCCACGATCGCCACCCGAAGCTGCTCCCCCGTCCGCCCGGCCCACGTGGTGGAACGGGACGCGACGGGCGCCTGTGCATAGTCGCGACGCCCATCGCCATCGAACCAGGAGGCGTTGATCCGTTCGTACGGCTCCTGGTCGGCGGCGAGGTCGTAGTCGGCGCTGATCGCTCCGACCGGGCACACCTCGACGCAGGCCCCGCAGTCGATGCACGCATCGGGGTCGATGTAGAGCATCTCGGCGGTGCCGTAGTCCGGCTCGTCCGGGGTCGGGTGGATGCAGTTGACCGGACAGACCGGTACGCAGCTGGCGTCGTTGCAGCAGGCTCGGGTGACGACGTGGGTCATGGCGACTCGTCAGGCCTTGAAGTCGATGACGCCGCGGAGGTTGAGCCCGGCGTGCATGTCCTCGTAGCCCTGGTTGATCTCCTCGAGGGCGTAGCGGCGGGTGATGAGCTCCTCGAGCTTGATGTTGCCCTCGCGCCACAGCTGCAGGATGTCCGGCACGGCACGGGTGGGCTGCATCATCCCGAACAGGGAGCCCTGGATCCGCTTCTGGTACATCGCCAGCTCGAAGAGGCTCACCGGGATGCCGTACTCGGTCACGTTGCACATACTGGTGAGCACGATGGTGCCCGCCTTGCGGGTCGCCGCGAAGGCCTCCGCGACGTGCTCGCCGTTGGCGACACCGACGGTGACGATCGCCGAGGCGGCGCCCTGACCGTTGGTGAGCTGCTGGGCGCGGTCGGTGGCCTGGGCGATGTTGACGAACGCCTCGGTCGCACCGAGCTCCAGCGCCTTCTCGCGGTGGAACTCCACCGGGTCGACGGCGAGGATGTGCGACGCACCGGCGAACTTGGCGCCCTGCACCGCGTTGATCCCGATGCCGCCGATCCCCATGATGACGACCACGTCACCGGGGCGGACCTGGGCCGCGTTGACCGAGGAGCCCCAGCCCGTCGGCACCCCGCAGCCGACCAGCGCGGCGATCTCGAGCGGGATGTCCTTGTCGATCTTGATCGCGCCCCACTCGGGCAGGATGGAGTACTCGGAGAACGTCGAGACCAGCGAGCACTGGCCGACGTCGGTGCCGTCCTCGGTGTGCAGGCGGAAGGTGCCGTCGAGCTGGGTGCCCAGCATCATGTAGGCGCCGTTGTCGCACAGGTTCTGCATGCCGCGCGCACACCACGTACACCGGCCGCAGCCGGGGATGAAGGCGGCGACCACGTGGTCACCGACCTCGAGATCGCGTACGCCGGGACCGACCTTCTCCACGACGCCGGCACCCTCGTGGCCACCCGCGAACGGGTAGGCCATCGCGGGGACGTCGCCCTGGGCGTAGTGGTCGTCGGAGTGGCACAGGCCCGCGTGCGAGAACCGCACCAGGACCTCGAACTCCTTGGGCTCGTCGACCTCGACCTCGATGATGTCCCACTTGCCGGGGCCGTCGAGAAGAACTGCTGCTCGTGACTTCATCGTTCAGTTCCTCACTCGAAGTCGATCTTCGCCATGGTTTCCTGGATGTACATGAACGCAGGCATGTTCTTGAGCATCTGCGCCATCTTGCCGCGCACGCGCAGCTTGCCCCGGGTCATCGCGACCGTCGGGTTGATGCTGCCGTCGAAGCAGCCCTTCCAGGTGTCGCTGGAGCCGCTGATCAGGAAGTCGGCGTTGTCGAGATCCTCCTGGGAAGCGTCGCGGACGCTGGTCACCTGGCCCTTGTCGAAGCTGACGAAGAACTGGCCCTCGAGCGGCGCCTCGTACTTGTAGGCCATGTCGAAGTCGATGTTCTTGCCCTTGTCGGCCCAGACCGGGTCGTTGTTGAGGGCATCGCCCATCGCCTGGTAGAACTCCACGGTTCCGAACTTGACGGTCATCTTGGGTACTCCTTTGGTTGGGATGCGAGATTGCGGGTACGACGGGTCAGATCGACTCGCCGAGGAAGAGCGGGAGCGAGACCACGCCCTTGACCTGGCTCAGGTGACGCTCAGGCGGGTTGTCGGGGTCGAGGCGGTAGTCCGGGATCCGCCGGTGGAGCTCCTCGAAGGCGACGCGCAGCTCGAGCCGCGCCAGGTGCGACCCGACGCAACGGTGGTTGCCGGCGCCGAAGGCGAGGTGCGGGTTGGGATCGCGGGTCAGGTCGACTACGTCGGCGTCGGGGTACACGCTGGTGTCGTGGTTGGCCGCGCCGAACGGGATCAGGATCTTGTCGCCCGCCCGCAGCTGTACGCCGTCGAGGACGTAGTCCTCCTTGACGACCCGGGCCGGGCAGACCGCCGACTCCCAGCGCAGCATCTCCTCGACCGCGGTGGGCACCAGCCCGGGGTCGTCGACGAGCTGCTTGCGTACCTCGGGGTGCTCGGCCAGATAGATGACCGAGTGGGCCAGCTGGCCCTGCACCGTGTGGAGCCCGCCGATGAGGAAGAGGAACAGGATGTTGAGCACCTCGAACTGGGTCAGCTCGCGGTCCTCGAACGTGCCGTTGATGAGGATCTGGGTGATGTCGTCGGCGTCACCGGACTCGGCGCGCTCGTCGATCATCTCGCCGAAGTAGGCGTAGACCTCCATGGCTGCCGCCATGCGCACCTCGGTGGCGCGCTCCTCACTGGCACCGGGCTCCCCCAGCACGATGGTGTCGGCCCAGTGGTTGAACTGGGCGCTGTCCTCGAGGTTCCAGCCCATCAGCGCCAGGAACACCCGGCTCGGGAACTCCTTCGCGAACGCCTGGATGAAGTCGACCTGCTCCTTCTCCAGCATCTGGTCGATCAGCTCGTTGGCGATGTCGCGGATCTGCGGCTCGAGCGCCGCCATCCGCTTCGGCGAGAAGAGCGGGTTGATCAGCTTGCGGTAGATGCCGTGGTCGGGCGGGTCGACCTCGATCGGGATCATCGGCCCGTCCTGCCCGATGGTGCCGGGCACGTTGACCGACTCGCTGGAGAAGACCGTCGGGTTCTTGAGGATCTCATGGATGTCGTCGTACTTCGTCGCGACCCAGTGCCCGCCGTAGTGCTTGCTGTGCGCGACGGGGCACTTGCTGCGCATCTCGTCGTAGACGTCATAGACGGTGTCGGCGATGTCGGGTGAGTGGATGTCGAAGTCGGTCTGGATCTCCGGGCTCTCGGCGTCCTTGAGCTCGCTCATGACGGTGTCTCCTTCTTCCGGTGGCTAGTGCGTGGCTGCGGAGGACGCGAACGCGATCGCGCGCTCCGGACAGTTGTTGACGGCGCGTTCGAGGGCGGCGGTGTCGCCGGGGGTCGTGGCCTCACCGACGACGACGCCGAAGCCTTCGTCGTCCGCGTCGAAGACGGCGGGCGCCAGCATGTAGCAGCGGCCGTGGCCCTTGCAGATCGTGCGGTCGATCGATGCCTGGCTGGTCATGGTCACTCCCACTCGCTGCCCACGACGCCGTACGCGCGCAGGTCGATGTCGGTGTCCAGCGCCGTGTAGAGGCTGCGGACCTTGGTGTAGGCCAGGAGGCCGTCGCGGCCGTTCTCCTGTCCGACGCCGCTCATCCCGCGCCCGGCGAGCGGAGTCTTGGTGACGTCGGCCTGGGCCGCGTCGTTGATCCAGGTCAGCCCGCCACGCATCCGCAGCGCGACCTCGCGGGCGCGCACCAGGTCGGTGCCCCACACCGCGGCGGCGAGGCCGTAGCGGGTGTCGTTGGCGATCCGAATCCCGTCCTCGACGTCGGAGTAGCGGATCACCGAGAGCACGGGCCCGAAGATCTCCTCGTGCGCGGCCGGGTTGTCGTTGTCGAGGTCGACCAGGACGGTCGGGCTGACGTAATGGCCTCCGGCGGGCAACCCGGTGGGGGCCTCGCCGCCGACGATCGCCCGGGCGCCTGCCTCCAGCCCGGCGGCGACGAACTTCTCGACCTTGATGCGGGCGGCGTCGGAGATGACCGGGCCCACGTCGGTGGTGAAGTCGGCTGCCGGACCGACGGTGAGCACCTTGGCGCGCTGCTCGAGCAGGTCGACGAACTCGTCGTAGCGTGAGTCCGGAACCAGCATCCTCGTCAGCGCCACGCAGGCCTGACCGGCGTGCATCATGCTGGAGAAGAGCATGCCGCGTACGGCCAGCTCGGCGTCGGCGTCGGGCAGCACCAGGCCGGCCGACTTGCCGCCGAGCTCGAGGATCACGTCCTTGGCGGTGGCGGCCGCAGAGGCCATCACCTGGGTGCCGACCGCGGTGCTGCCCGTGAAGCTGACCATGTCGACGTCGGGGTGGGCGACCAGGGCCTCACCGGCGATCCTGTCACCATGGACGAGGTTGATCACGCCGGCCGGGATGCCGGCCTCCAGGCTGGCGGCGGCGAGTGCCTCGGGCCCGATCGGGGTCAGGGGTGAGGGCTTCAGGACCACCGTGTTGCCGGCGAGCAGTGCGGGGGCGACTTTCCAGACGGTCATGAAGAGCGGGAAGTTGTAGGGCGTGAACGCCCCGACCACGCCGATCGGCTCGCGGTGCAGCTCCCACTGTCCCAGCGCCGGCCCGGCCTGGAGCGGGAAGGACTCCGGCGTCTCCAGGTGATGGGCCATGTCGGCGAAGTCGCGCAGGTGAGCGAGCGGTGCACCGACCTGGAGCATCGGGGCGAACCGCGCGGTTGCGCCGCTGTCCATGATCAGCTCCTCGACCAGGGTGTCGAACCGCTGCTCGAGCGCGCCCGCGAGCCGGCGCAGCGCTTCGGCGCGGTCCCCGACCGACATGCGGGCCCAGGGGCCCTCGAAGGCCGTCCGCGCAGCCCGGACAGCGGCGTCGACGGCAGCGGCGTCGGAGTCCGGCACCAGCCCGTAGACCTCGCCCGTGGACGGGTCATCGGCAGGGATCACGCCCTCGGCGTCGATCCACTCGCCGCCGATCAAGTTCTGGAATGCACGCATCACATGTCCTTCGTTCACTTGCCGCACGAGGGAGCCGGTGTGGCGCCCCTCACAGTCGCAAAACTTATACAATTAGGTTTACGTGGTCAATGCCCTACCCCGCACACGGCGTGGCGGCCAGTCCTCAGAGGGCCCTGACGTAGAGCAGGTCCGACTGGTCGTGCTGGAATCCGAGCGCCCGGGAAGCACCCACGAAGGCCTCGGACAGGGCATCGACGTACATCTGGGCGACCCGGGCGCCGTCGGCCTGGACCCGCAGGAGCGCGGTCGCGAGCAGGGCCCGGAGGTCGTCGGCGGCCATACCCGCGGTGTCGACTGCGATGCAGGCCGGATGGCCCGCTGGATCCTTCTCGTCGACGCCGACGAGGACGCTTCCGGCGGGCGCGACCAGACGGGTCCGCGCCCGCGCGAGCACAGACCGCTCCCCAGGCGCCATCGCGGCCAGATGGCCCTCGACCGTCTCGGCCGGACCGTCGAGGTCAGGCTCGACGGCCGGCTTCAGGTCCTCGCCGACGAACGGACGGGACCCGCCGATGAAGCGCAGGGTCTTGAAGAGCGCATGGTCGACCCGCGCGCCGAACCGACGTGCCATCCGCTCGGCGGCGGGGTGCGCGCCGTGCGCCCACGCCCGCAGACGGCGTACACCCTCGACAGAGGACCAGCCGGTGGGTTGCTCGTCGAGGAGCTCGGCCAGCAGCGTGGCGATGCCGTGGGAGCGGAACTCGGGTCGCACCACGAGCTGAACGTCGGCCACCTCCCCCCGCACATCGAGACGCAGGTACGCCACGACGGGCACGTCCGGCAGCCGGTCGAGCGCGACACTGCCCCGCTCGCCGGGTGGCGCGATCGAGACCAGCAGGTGGCAGACCTCCCCGCGATCCGCCGTGGTCGGGGTGGCCGTCGAGAAGCCGGCCTCGGCGTCGTACTCGACCGCATGCTCGAGCAGGCTCTCGACGTCCGCCAGCTCGTCGTCGGCCAGCTCGGCACGCCACGCGTAGGTGATCATGCCTGGCCCGTCTCGTTCGTCTCGGAGGTCTCGGCCAGGAGGCGTTTGAGCAGGCGTCGGAACACTTGGTTGGCGACCTCGTTGCGACCGAGCACCATCGACCCGGCATCGGCACTGCCCATCGCACTCTGGGAGTCGCGCAGCACCGGGAAGTCCTCGGCATGGAGCACCGCGAGCAGGATCTGCCAGTTCTTCTCCCACAGGTACTCCCAGCGTTCCTGGGTGATGCCGGCCTCGTCTGCGGACGGCACGATCAGGCGCATCTCCATGACGGAGTGCGTCGGCGAGGTCGGGTGCGGGCGGAAGGTGAGCAGCTGGAAGTGGTCGGGCTGCTTGAGCAGCGTGCTGTTCGGGCCGAGGAAGTGGGTCTCGGTCACGTCCTCGACGAGGCTGCGGTCGCCGGGCTCCTCCTCGAGCCAGCGGTCGATGCTCTTACGCGGGGCGATGAAGCGGCAGTGCCGATCGAAGTCCTCGAAGACCATCACGTTGGTGTGGATGTACTTCGCGGCGGAGTTCGGGTGGGCGTACTGGATGTGGTAGCCGTCGAGGAACGCGTCCTGCATCACCTTCCAGTTCACAGGTTCCTCAAAGCCCTCGGCCCGGATGCAGCCGAGTCCGCCTAGGTCGTAGCCGGCGAGGATCTCGTCCATCTCCGGACCCAGCCAGGCAGCGACATCGATCTCCGCGTCGGCGTTGTCGACGACCCAGATGAAGCCGTGGCGCTCCTCTGCGGGGAGCTCGACGAGGCCGTAGTCGGCCTGGTCGAGGTCACCGACGGTGGTGTCCCGCGTGATGGTGCGCAGCGTGCCGTCGATGTCGTAGGACCAGCGGTGATAGGGGCACGAGAAGAGCCGGCGCTTGCCGCACGGATCACCCTCCAGCAGCCCGCCGCGGTGGCGGCAGAGGTTGACCAGGGCCTTGACTCCGCCGTCGCGCTGACGAGTGATGATGATGTTGTTGCGTGGCAGTCGCACGGTCTTGAAGTCGTACGTCTTCGGGATCTCGGACCCGTGGGCGACGATCGTCGGCACCCGCCCGAAGATCAGGTCGCGCTCCCGGGCCGCCAGGTCGGGGTCGGTGAACTCGTGCGCCTCGAACGGCTCGACCTTCTCGAACTGGTCCGTCGTGTCGTTACGAAGGTGGTCCAGAGCACGCCTGATCCGCGCCTCGCGGTCGGTATGGACGTCGTCCGTCATGACGTACCTCCTCTTAACTAATGATTTTAGATATTACGAGTGATGACTGTACGCCGCCGGCCGGTCTGGCGCAGCGGGTCAGGTCCGAGCGGTGCCCTCGGGGCGGCGCAGCATCGACTGCCATGAGAGCCGGTCGGCGACAGCGGTGCGCAGCTTCATGAGCGGCCCGGTGCGGTCGAAACCGAAGGCGCCGACCAGCTGGCCGTCGTAGCGGTACTGGGCGAGGAACGGGTCGGTGGCGCCACCGTGGCCGATGAGCTCGACCTGATCGGCCGGCTCACCCAGGAGCTGGAGCTTGTGTCCGTACCACTCCGACCAGAAGTACGGAGTGATGCTGCACGGGCGGCGGTCGGTGGTCAGCGCGTTACGGACCACGAACTCGGCCTGCTCGCCGGTAGATGTCCAGTGCTCCATCCTGGTCGACCGCCCGTTCCACGGGTTGACCCAGCGGGCGACGTCGCCCACGGCATAGACCCCGGGAACCGTGCTCTCCAGGTAGGGAGAGCAGGCCACGCCGTCACTGATCGCCACCCCCGAGCCGCGCAGCCATGCGGTTGCGGGCTCGACGCCGATGCCCACGATCACCAGGTCGGCCGGCACCGTGGTGCCGTCACTGAGGGACACCTTCTCCGCCCGGCCCTGGCCACGGATCCGGCGCACCTTGGTGTGGGTGAGGAGCTCGACGTCGTACTGCCGGTGCAGATAGGCGAGACGCTCGGCGACGAGCGAGCCGACCGCGTCGACCAGCGGAAGCTCCCGGGCCTCGACCAGCGTCACCTCGGCGCCACGGGCGCGGGCGCTGGAAGCGACCTCGCCGCCGATGAACCCGGCCCCGACCACCACGACACGTGCGCCGGGCTCGAGCGCGGCTCGGATGGCTCGCGCCTGGTCCAGCGTACGCAGCGTGGTGACCCCGTCGAGCTCGGCACCGTCGACCTCGAGCGGTCGCGGCTGGGCACCGACGGCGATCACCAGCGCGTCGTAGTCGATATCCCACTTGTCGGTGCGGACCCGCCGGTTGCGCGAGTCCAGCGAGATCGCCTTCGTGCCGGTGAAGAGCTTCACGTCCTGCGAGTCGGGGTCGGGCAGGTGCCAGAACGGCGCCGGGTCCTCCTCCCCCGCCAGGAACTCCTTGGTGAGCGGCGGCCTGTCGTATGGTCCGTGCGGTTCCTCGCCGATCACGGTGATCTCGCCGGCGAAGCCGATCCGGCGGGCCTCCTCCACCACACGCGCGGCCCCCAGGGACGCGCCCACGATGACGAGCCGGCGGATCCCGTCGACCAGCTCGACGTCGGCCATGTCAGCGGCCCTTCCACTCGGGATTGCGTCTCTCCGCGAATGCCCGAGTGCCTTCCCTGAAGTCCTCCGAGCGCATGATCCGGGCCATCGCTCGGTCATTGATCTCCCAGGGCCCCCGGTCCCAGTCGGAGCCGGCCGCGAGAGTGCGGTGGACGGCCTCCTTGGTCGCGGCGACCGACAGCGGCGCGTTCGCGGCGATGCGGTCGGCGAGCTCCAGGGCGACCTCGAGAGCGGTGCCGGCGGGCGCGACCCGGTTGGCCAGGCCGAGCTCGACGGCCCGCTCCGCGCTCACCGGTTCACCGGTGAGCGCGATCTCGAGGGCGTGCTTGAGCGGCACCTGCCGCTGGGTACGGATGACCCCGCCGGCCGCCGCCATCAGGCCACGCTTGACCTCCGGCAGACCGAGCTTGGCCCCCTCGTCGATCACGGCGAGATCGGAGGCGAGAACGATCTCGGTGCCCCCACCCAGCGCGAACCCGTTGACCGCCGCGATCGTCGGGATCGA
Source organism: Nocardioides sp. YJ-D4 (assembly GCF_054031495.1). Lineage (NCBI taxonomy): Bacteria > Bacillati > Actinomycetota > Actinomycetes > Propionibacteriales > Nocardioidaceae > Nocardioides > Nocardioides sp. YJ-D4. The sequence goes on along the minus strand of NZ_CM132932.1, from coordinate 4,558,057 downwards.
GACGTAATGACGTACGTAGCCGGCGAAGCCCCACTCCGGATGGTCGGGGTCGTCGACCCGCTCGTCCCGCGAGAGCGCCTTGAGGTCCGCGCCGGCACAGAACGCCCGCCCGGTTCCGGTGACCACGAGCACGCGTACGTCCTCGTCCGCGTCGGCCTCGGCCAGAGCCGCGCCGAGGCCGACCGAGACCGCCGAGTTGACCGCGTTCATCGCCTCCGCCCGACGGATGGTCGCCACAGCGACGTGGCCTCTGCGCTCCAGCGTGACGATCTGGTTGTCGGCTTCGACCGGGGCTGTGCTCATGGATGGCTTCCTTCTCGTCATACGTCGTGCATGGGCGGGCTGGCGGCGGACGGGTCAGCGGACCTTCTGGTACTGCTCGACCAGGTCGGCGTACTCCGTGCGGATGTCGGTCTTGCTGATCTTTCCGCTGGGCAGCCGCGGCAGCGGCTCGTCACGGAGCACCACGTAGCGGGGCACCTTGAAGTCGGCCAGCACCTTGGACGCCTCCCGGATCACGTCCTCCTCGGTGAGGTCACCGGAGGCCTGGATGATCGCGGCCGGCGTCTCGCCGAACTTCGGGTCGGTGGCCGCGATCACGGCGACCTCACCGACCCCGGGGATCGCGGCCAGGACCTGCTCCAGCTCGACCGGCGAGACGTTGATCCCGCCGGTGATGATCAGGTCCTTGAGGCGGTCGACGAACCTGATCCGACCATCCTCGTCGCAGACGCCGAGGTCGCCGGAGTGCAACCAGCCGTCCCGGAAGACCTGCGCGTTGATCTCCGGCGACTCCCAGTATCCGGGGGTGACGCCCGGCCCCTTGATCACCAGCTCACCGGTCTCGCCGGGAGCGGCGAACTCGCCGTCGGCGGTCATCACGGCGACCTCGGTGAAGATGTGCCCGGCGCCGCAGCTGTCGGGGTGGTCGCGGAACTCGCTGACCGGGGTCGAGGTCGCGATGCCGCCGGCCTCGGTCATCCCGTAGATCTGGCGTAGCGCGACGTCCTTCTTCGCCCACGCCTCCAGAAGGGTGCCTGGCACGGCCGCGCCGCCGACGACGGCGGTCGAGAGCGAGGACAGGTCGGCGTCGGCGAACTCCGGGGCCCCGGCGATCGCCTGGTAGATGAGCGGAACGCCGAAGATGGCCTCGACACGGTGCTCCTCGATGAGCTGGACCGCCCGCGAGGGCACCAGCTGCTTCTCGATCACGAGCTTGCCGCCGAGCACGGTCGACATCAGCATCCCCCACACCAGCCCCGGCGTGAACGCCAGCGGCAGCACCAGGAGCGCGATCGAGCCGCGGTGGAAACCCTCCTCGACGAGACTGGCCTCGAAGACGATGTTGAGCAGCGTCCGGTTGGTCAGCACGACACCCTTGGACCGGCCCGTGGACCCGCTGGTGAAGATGACGGAGATCGGGTCCTCCTCACCACGGTCGATGCGGAAGGTCTCGGCATCTCCGTCGCGCAGCGCGGTCAGGTCGGCGTAGGGGACCACCGCCACCGGGGACCCGCTCGCGCCGGCCTCGGTCGCGGTGCCGACGAGCGAGTCGTCGGTCACCACGGCGGTCGCGCCGGCGTCGTCGAGCACCTTGCGCAGCTCGGTGGCGGTGAACCGGCTGTTGAGCGGCACCAAGACGGCGCCGGCCTTCAGGATCCCGAACGCCGCGACCGGCCACGGGACGTCGTTCGGGGCCATCAGCCCCACCCGGTCACCGGGTCGGACACCGTCGGCCTGGAGGCGGAGCGCGAACCGGCTCGACCAGTGCTCGACGGTCGCGTAGTCGAGCGTCTCGTCCTCGAAGACGAAGGCTGGTGCGTGCGGCTGTGTCCGCGCCCACCAGGCAAGAGCCGAACCGATGGTTGCGCTCATGGCATCTCCTTCAATAAACCTATTGGTTGTAGATAACAGATTTGTAACCCGTGACGTGCGTCACTGTCAATGCCCCGAGAGCGATTCAGAGGTCAAGAATGAGCGGGCCCGTGCGGCAGCGGCCGACGCAGATCATCATGCAGTCGTTGGCAGCCCGCTCGTCGTCACTGAGCACGGAGTCGCGATGGTCGGGAACCCCGCCGAGGACCCCGGTCTCGCAGGTCCCACAGGTGCCCTCGCGACAGGAGAAGTCGACCTCGATCCCGATACCGGCAAGAGCGTCGATGATGCTCTCGTCCTCGGCGACCTCGACCCGCGCACCAGTCGAGGAGACCTCGACCTCGAACGCGGCCCCACCGGTCCCGACCGGCTCCTTCGGCGCGAAGCGTTCGGTGTGCAGGGTCTCCCCCGGCCGCGTACGCATCTCCTGCTCGACCGCCGCCAGCAGCGGCTCCGGGCCACAGCAGTAGACGCGCCGGCCGCCGACCGGCTCGCCGAGGATCGCGGGCAGGTCGAGCAGCCCGCGTTCGTCCTGGGGCCACAGGTCGACCCGATCCCCGTACGCCTCCAACTCATCGAGGAACGCCATCGATCCACGCGAGCGGCCGCCGTAGACCAGGCTCCAGTCGGAGCCGGCGGCCGTCGCAGCAGCGATCATCGGCAGGATCGGCGTGATGCCGATGCCGCCCGCGATGAAGATGTGGCGCTCGGCCGGCTCGAGGCGGAAGTGGTTGCGTGGGCCACGGAGGTCGAGCTCGTCTCCCTGCACAAGCTTGTCGTGGATGCGGACCGAACCGCCGCGACCGTCCTCGACCCGCAGCACCGCGACGCGGTAACGGGTGCGGTCACCGGGCTCGCCGCACAGGCTGTACTGCCGGATCTCACCGCCATCAGGAAGGACGTCGACGTGCGAGCCCGGATCCCATGACGGAAGCTCGCCGGTGAGCGGCTCCAGCACCAGGCCGACGACCCCGTCGGCCAGGTCCTGTCGCTCGACGACCCGGACTCGCCTGCACTCCTCGGTCATCCGTCTCACCTCTCTTCCGATGCGTCACTTTATCTAATCATGTTAGGTTTGTGAACCACAACGCACAGATTCCCCCGGAGGTGGCCATGAACCCGCTCGACCTTTTCCGCATGGACGGGCGCACCGTCGTCGTGACCGGCGCGAGCAGCGGCCTGGGTGCCGGTTTCGCCCGTGCCCTCGCCCACGCAGGAGCGAACGTCGTCGCCGCCGCCCGGCGCGAGGACCGGCTCAAGACCCTCGCCGACGAGCTGCGCGAGATCGGTCCGGAGCCGGCGATCGCGGTCGCCGACGTCGCCGATCCCGACGACTGCGAGCAGGTCGCCGAGGCGGCGATCTCGGCGTTCGGCGGCATCGACGGACTGGTCAACAACGCCGGCCTCGGGTCCGCGGTCTCCTCCCTGAAGGAGACACCCGCGGGCTTCCGCCGCTTGATCGATGTCAACCTCAACGGGACGTTCTGGATGGCCCGGGCCTGCGCCGCGCGGATGGAGCACGGCGGCTCCATCGTCAACGTTGCCAGCGTGCTCGGCCAGGTGGCGCCGCGCTACCCGCAGGCCGCCTACGCCGCCAGCAAGGCCGGCGTCATCGGCCTGACCCGCAACCTCGCCGGGGAGTGGTCAGCGCGCCGCCGGATCCGGGTCAACGCGCTGTGCCCGGGCTACTTCGACTCCGAGATGACCGCCGGCGAGGGTGAGCTTCTCCGCGAGATGGTCGCCGAGCAGAGCATGCTCGGCCGCTTCGGGGAGCAGCACGAGCTCGACGCGGCACTGCTCTTCCTGATCAGCCCGGCCTCGACGTACGTCACCGGCACGACACTCACCGTCGACGGCGGCCTCACCTCCTACTGAGCCGATCCCGAGCCGGGCCAGCGCGGACCGTACTCGGGATAGTCGCGGGGCACCCGGAGTGGGAAGGCCGGGTCGCGTTTCTCCAGGAAGGCCGCGACCCCTTCACCGACATCGCCGAGGCCGGGCAGCTCGTAGACGCCGCGCGACTCGATCCGGTGAGCCTCCCACGGGCTCGGCGCCGCCCACATGCTCCACATCAGCTGCTTCGACAGCGAGACCCCGACGGTCGAGGCTCGCTCGGCGATCTCGGTGGCGATGGTGTACGCGGCGTCGAGGAGGTCGGCGTCGGGAACGACACGGCCGGCCAGCCCGCCGGCGACCACCTCGCCGGCGGACAGCAGGCGGCCAGTGAGGACCCACTCGGTGGCACGGGCAGTGCCCACGAGTCGCGGCAGGAACCAGCTTGCTGCGGACTCGATGAGCATCCCGCGCCGGGTGTAGACGAAGCCCACCCGGGTCGACTCCGCCACCACCCGGATGTCGGCGGGCAGGATCATCGAGGCACCACCGCCGACAGCGGCGCCGTTGACCGCTGCCACGACCGGCTTGAGCATCGCAGCCATCCGAAGGGTGACCACGCCGCCCGCATCGCGGGGCACGCCGCCCAGAGCACCGAAGCGCTCCACGAAGGCCGCATGCTCGGGCGAGGGGTCACGGTCGCCGTGATGAAACCCCTCGTCGAGGTCGGCGCCGACGCAGAAGTTGCGGCCCCTCCCGGTCAGCACGACCACCGCGACCTCGTCGTCGGCCTCGGCCCGGTCGATCGCGTCGACCAGCTCGCCGCACAGGCGCAGCGTCATGGCGTTGCCCTGCGCACGGCGGTCGAGAGCGATGGTCGCCACCCTTCCCTCGACCTGGTAGTCGACCACGGGACCAGCAGTCATCTCAAAGCTCCTGACATTGGCAGATAAACCGTACGGCATTAGGTTAATCTGAAACCAGGAGGAAACAACATGGCTGCTGAACTGCTCTTGACCGGAGTCCGCGTCGCCGATCTGGGAGACGCCGTCGGAGAGGGCGCCGCCCGCCTCTTGGCGGATCTCGGCGCCGAGACGCTGAAGCTGGAACCCCCGGAAGGTGCCCGGACCCGGACCGACGAACCCGTCGTGGACGGCCGCTCGCTGCCCTACAGCGTCCGCAACGCCAACAAGTCGGCGCTGGTCGCCGACCTCGCCACCGCCGAGGGCCGGGCGGATGCTCACGCGCTGGTCGCGGAGGCGGACATCGTCTTCCTCTCCCCCGCCACGGCCGATGCCATCGGTCTGGCGGCGCTGCGCGCGGCCAGTCCAGGCCTGGTCGCGGTGATCTCCTCACCGTTCGGGCTCACCGGTCCGCGACGCGACTGGCAGGCGACCGGCCGTACGCTGCTCGCCCTCGGGGGCGCGATGTCGCGCTCCGGCAGACCGGGCGCGGCACCGCTGGTTCCGCCCGCGCAGCTCGCGACCGCGACGGCCACCGCTCAGGCCGCCTGGCTGGCGATCGTCGCCCACACCCAGCGGACGCGAACCGGCCTGGGACAGACCATCGACCTGTCCCATCACGAGGCCGTGGCGACCGGGCTCGACCCGGCGTTCGGGGTGCAAGGATCGGCCGCTGCCGGGCGCTCGGGGAAGTTCCGGCGTGGACGTCCGCCGGCCGACTCCTATCCGATCTACCGCTGCGCGGACGGCTTCGTACGCCTGTGCCTGCTGTCCAAGCGCCAGTGGCGGGGCATGTTCGGCTGGCTGGGCGAGCCAGCCGAGTTCGCCGACCCCAGCTACGACTCGATCACCGCTCGTGTCGCCGCCTCCGACCGGCTCGAGCCGCTCATCGAGGCGCTCTTCGCCGACCGAACCGCGGCCGACCTGGTCGATGAGGCGGCCACGCGCGGGATCCCGCTCGCCCAGGTGCTCTCCCTCGGGGAGGCGCTCGCCGCGGACCACTTCACCAAGGCCGGGACCGTCTCGAGCACGGAGGTGGCTCCCGGCCTGACCGCGAACCTACCGATCGGCTACCTCACCGCCGACGGACACCTGCTCGGCCTGCGCACGCCAAGTCCGGACCTGCCGACGCAGGTCGCCACAGCCGACGCGTGGACGCCTCGCGAAGAGCGGGTCCACCTGAGCCCGGACGCGGACGATGCTCCGTTCGCCGGTCTCCGCGTCCTCGACCTCGGCGTCATCGTCTTCGGCGCCGAGGCGGGACGCGCCTTCGCCGATCTCGGCGCCGACGTGATCAAGGTCGAGAGCCGCACCTACCCAGACGGGCTGCGCCAGACCCGGCACGGCGAGGCGATGAACGCCTCGTTCGCGTGGGGGAACCGCGGCAAGCGCAGCCTCGGGCTGGACCTGCGCACCGACGAAGGACGACGGCTCTTCCTCGACCTGGCCCGGCACAGCGACGTGGTGCTCTCCAACTTCAAGCCGGGCACGCTCGACTCGCTCGGGATCGGATTCACGGCCCTGGCCGCCGCCAACCCGGGCATCGTCGTCCTGGAGAGCTCGGCCTTCAGTGCCGACGGGCCGTGGGCCCAGCGCCTCGGCTACGGCCCGCTGGTACGCGCGGCCTGCGGGGTGACCAGCCTGTGGAAGTACGCCGCCGGCGACACCGCGTCCTGGGACGGCGTCACGGTCTTCCCGGACCATGTCGCCGCCCGCCTCGGCGCTCTCTCCGTGGCCGCCGCTCTGCTCGCGCGCAGCCGCGACGGACGCGGGCGTCACCTGCGGATGGCCCAGTCCGACGTCGTCCTCCACCAGCTCGCCGACCTGGCGCTGCTGGAGAGCCTGCGACCGGGGTCGGTCTCGGCTGTCGGCAACCGCGGACGGGAGGTCTTCGGCGGTGTCTTCGCCTGCGCGGGCGACGACGAGTGGTGCGTGATCGACGCGCGCACCCCCGGCGAGGTCGAGACGCTCCGCGACGCCGTGGAGGCAGGTGATCGGGAACTCGCCGACGCGGTCGGCGCCTGGACCGCCGTACGCTCGCCGGCCGAGATCAGCGAGCAGCTTCAGGGGCGCGGGCTGCCGGCCGCACCGATGCTCCGGCTGCCCGAGCTGCGCGAGGACCCCCAGCTGATCCATCGCCGGACCTACACGACCTTGAGCCACCCGCTCCTGGAGCAGACGCTGCCGGCGGAGGACCCGACGGCGGCGTACGAGCGGCTCGAGGTGCCGACCCTCGGGCCGGCCCCGCTGGCGGGGGCCGACACCGAGTCGATCTGCCGGGACCTGCTGGGGCTCGACGAGGACGGCCTCGCGGACCTGCTGGCCCGCGAGGTCGTCTTCGTCCCCTGAGCTCAGCCGGCCGGGGTGCTGGGCGGAGCGTCCGGGTCCTTGGGACGGTAGTCGTCGGCGTACTCGACCTCGGCAGCCTTGATCTGGCGGCCCAGCCACGTGTTCCATGCCTTGGTCTGAGCCTGGGTCGTCAGTGTCTGGGTCAGGGTCTGGGCGGCCTGGTCGAGGCTGACCGGGATCGGCTCGGTGATCTCGGTGACCAGGCCGACGTTCCAGCCGTTGCTGGTCTGTACGGGGCCGAAGGCCTTGCCACGCGGAGCCGCGAAGGCGCTCTTGGCGTAGGTGTCCTCGAGCTGGGAGGCCTGAACGGCGCCGAGGCTGCCACCCTTGGCCGCGGTGCTGGAGTCGCGGGAGGTGGTCCTGGCGAGCGTCGCGAACGCCGTGCCCTTGCCGAGCTCGGCGAGCACCTGCTCGGCCTCGGCCTCGGTTGCGACCACGATGTTGCTGATCGAGCGCTGCTCCGGGGTGACCATCTCGGCCTTGTGGTCCGCGTAGTAGCTCTGGACCTCGGCCTGGGTGACCTCGGGGACGCTCGAGGTGATCTCGGAGTAGAGCCGGCTGGTCGCGATGACGCGGGTGATCTCGGCGAGGACCTCGGTCTCGGTGACCCCGGCGGTGGCGAGGAACTGTTCGTACGTCCTCTGGTCGCCAAGCATCTGCGACTCGATCACCTTGTCCAGCTGCTGCTGCGCCTGGGTGCGGGTGACCGTGATGTCCTTCTTCTTCGCGGCCCGCTCGAGGATGAGGCTGACAGCCATCGACTTGGCGGCGTCGCGACGGAAGGAGGCCTTCTTCGCCCCCTCCGTGGGCTGCTTGACGTTGTAGAGCCCGCCGAGCACCTTGATCCGCTTGTCGAGCTCGGAGATCTTCACCGTCCGGTCGCCGACCTGCATCACGGCGTCGGAGGGAAGCGCGTTGGCGCGTTGCACGACGAGGAACGCGCCCGCGCCGACGACCGCAACCGCCACCACGGCGGCGAGCAGCCGAGGCCACCAGATCGGGACCATCGAGCGTAGGTGGAGAGGTTTGATGGCGAGCTTGGTCATGCGCTGACCTCCTGGAGTTCTCGTGTGGGTGGGTGTTCGCCGGACTCAGGCTCCGGAGCCTGGTGCTCCGTCGTGCCGAGCAGGCGGGCAACCAGATGGGCGGCGGCGTACGAGCTGATGACGCCGGCCGCGAGCAGCAGCCCGAAGTCGCGGAGCACGGTGAGGCCAGAGAGCCCGAGGGCGAGATAGCCGACCGCGCCGGCGATCGCCGCGGTCAGGACCGTCCGGCCCGACGAGGCCAGCAGTCTTCGCTCTCCGAGCATGGTGACGAACTCGCACGACGTGACCGTCACCAGCGCCCCGATGGCGAGGGTGAGCGGGCTCAGGTCGATGCCGACGAGCCGGACGGCGGCGAAGAGCCAGCCGGCGGCGAGCAGGGCGGTGGCCAGGACGCGTACGCCGGCACGCCACGAGCGCAGCCCGAGCCCGACCAGGAGCGCGGCGACGAGGATGCCGACCGCGTTGACGGTGTAGCGGGCATCCTCCATCGCGCTCAGGCCGTCGGCGGCGAGCACGGGCAGGCCGACGATCTCGACGCGGTAGCCCTTCGGTGGCTCCGGCAGCTCCCGGCGCAGCGACTCGATGAGCCGGCGCTGGGCGCGCACGTCGTCGAGCGTGATGCCGTAGGTGGCGACCGCGGCCTGGTGGTTGCGGGACAGCACGGCGTCGGCGAGATAGTCCGGGACGACCTCGGTTCCCGCGCGGACCTGGGCCGCGGTGGCGCTGCCCCCGAGGAAGGCGAGCAGCTGGCTGTACGTCAGCAGCGGCCGCATCTGGTCGGCGTGCTCGCGCACGACGAGGCTTTGGGCCTGCTGCGACCAGGCGATCGCCTCGGGCGAGGCGACGTTCTTGCCACGCAGCACGATGTCGAGCTCGCCGGAGAAGCCCAGCGTCTGCTCGATGCGGGCCGCGTCGGCCAGCTCGGGTACGCCTTGGGCGAGCTCTTCGGGGCTGGACTGGATCCGCATCCCCGGCAGCATCACCCAGCCCGCGATCGCGGCCGCTGCGAGCACGACCATGCTGCCCTTGGCCACCTTGGGCGACAGACTCAGCGCGCGGCGCGTCCTGCTCGCCGCGGCTCGCGGCTCGACCCGTCCGATCATCAGGCGCAGCACCAGGGCCCAGCCCACGGTCAGCACCAGGCCCAGGGCGAGAGCGAGACCGAACTCGCGCACGAAGGGCAGTGGGGTCAGCGCGAGGCTGGCGAAGGCCGCGGCCGCCGCGCCCGCCGTGACGAGCACGCCGCGCAGCCGCTCGGCCTGCAGCAGGTAGAGCGGGAAGTCGCTGCCCACGCCGAGCAGCACCGGCAGGAACGCGGCGGCACCGAGCGAGAGCGGCACCCCGAGCAGGCCGAAGACCGCGACGGTGGTCGCGGTCCCGAGCAGCGCGCAGCCGAGCGGCAGCAGGCTGTGCCTGCGCCGCCGGCTCCAGCCCGCGCAGACGAGCACCAGCGCGACCGCGCCGAGCGCCACCGCGCCGAGCCGGAGGATCTCCGTGTGAGCGCGGTCGGCGACACCGGAGACGACGACGGGCACGCCCGAGACGACCGGCCGCTCGATGCTCAGCCCGGAGCCGCGTACGGCCTTGCGGATCTCCGCCACCAGGCGCCGGGTCTGCTCCTGGTCCAGGCCGGGCTCGGGCCGGACGAGCAGGGTGGCCGACTTGGCGCTGGGCACCAGGAACCGCCACTCCGGGCGGGGGTTGCCGGCACGGTCCATCAGCACCGAGGCGACGAACTTCTGGTTCTGGACTGTCGGGAGGCCGACCAGCAGCGCCTCGGCGAGAAGCTTGCCGTAGCGGCGGTCGAAGGGGGCGAGCGCGGCGTCGCCGGCCGCGGTGATCTCGGCCTTGCTCTTGTGCTGGCGCCGAGCCTTGGCCTCGGCGACGTTGCGGATCTGGTCACGCGCGCCGGCGACCTGGGCCAGCATCCCCTTGACCGAACCCGCGGTCTGGTTGAGCACCGTGCCGGGCCCGTAGACGCTGTGCACGTTCGGCAGGCCCGACAGCGACCCCTCGAGGCGGATCAGGCGCACCAGCTCGGTCGGGTCCAGGACCAGCCCGAGCTGGGTGGTGCCCTTCATCTCCACGACGACGGCGTCGCCGCCGAACGTCTCCTGATAGGCCCGCAACTGCCGGTCGGCGCTGTCCCCGGCGGGGACGAAGGAGTCGACCTTGGTGTCGACCTCCACGCGCGAGATCCCCAATCCCACCGCCACGAGGACGAGGAGCACCAGCAGCGCGGACCTCCAGGTCACTTGTCCTCCTCGACCCGCGGAGCCTTGCCCCTGAACGGTGCCGGCTCGTCCGCCTGCCCCGGAGCCGGGTAGGGGTTGTTCCAGTGCAACGGGTTGATCGTCTGCAGGTTCAGCGGGTTGCCGCGCACCGAGTACTCGTTGAAGATCGTCGCCAGCCGCGCCGGCGCGACCCCGTTCTCGAGCGGGATGTCGAACGCGCCGCCGAAGTTGCCGAAGAAGGAGCCGATGTCGTTCGCGTACGGCTCGATGTAGGTCAGCATCGGGTTGATGTTGCGCAGCAGCAGGTCGAGGTAGGGCGTGATCGCGATCAGGTTGCGCGAGAGCGCCGGCAGCTGGTTGACGGTCTCCGGCGCGATCTTCAGCGCACCGTTCATGTAGGGAAGCAGCGCCTCGAGGCTGGCGGTGACCGAGGGCAGGTTCACCAGCGCCGCGTTGAGGTCGGGCGCCGCCTGGTCCAGAGAGCGTACGACCGGGCTGAGGTCGCCGGAGAGCTCACCGAGGGATCCGGTCGCCACCCGCGCGCTGCTCATCAGTCCGGGCAGGCGCTGCATCGTCGCTGCCAGCGCCTCCTGCTGCCCGGCGGTCGCCTGGGTGATCCGCTGGGTGTTGTCGATCACCGAGACGATCGCCCCGCGGTTGGTGTCGGCGGCGGCGAGGATCGCGTTCGTCTCCTGCACCAGCGACTGCAGATCGTCGTTCTGCGCGGCCAGAGCGTCGACCGCGGTGTAGCCGGTGCCGCCGATCTGACCCAGCCCCTCCATCACCTGGGTGATGCTCTGCTGGGTGCCGTCGGTCGTCGTGCCGAGGTCGGTGAGGGCCGCGGCGAGCTGCTTGCGGGTCTGCGGCGTGAACGTACGCACGACCTCGTCGATGTCGGTGGCGGCCTGGACCGACTCCGGCGACAGGGTGGTCCCGTCCGGGATCTCCTCGCCGGTGCCGTCCTTGACGTCCACGAAGGACTGGCCGATGACGGACTTGACGCCCACGCGGACGGTCGCGCCCTCGTGCAGCGGCGCCACCTCGTCGTCGAGATCCAGCACGACGCGTGCGGTGCGGCCCTCGACCTCGGTCGAGGCGACCCGGCCGACGATGACTCCGGCGACGCGAACCTCACCGGCCTCCTGGAGGTTCTTCAGGTCCGCCGACTCGAAGGAGACCTGGTAGGCGCGGTCGCCGCCCGGGAGCGTCCCGCCGGCACCCTTCCACAGGTAGCCGAACCCGAGCACGCACAGCAGCGCGATGGCCAGGATCACCACGACCGACGTACGCGGCCGAAACCGGGAGCGGGTGGTCGGGATCGTGCGCAGCGTGACACTCATGGGGTGTCTCCCTTCTTGCCCTGGTCGATGCCCTCGTCGGCGAGTCCGCCGGTGGGGTTGGTCAGGTCGACGTGGAGGTTGGCGCGGCCCATGCCGCCGTTGGCGTCGTAGAGGCTGAACGAGGACGAGGTCTGGTAGGTGAAGGCGGCCAGGTCGTCCATCCACGGCACCAGCTCCTTGGTGGCCTGGGGCAGGTAGCCGACGACCGGCTTCAGGTCGGCCAGCGCCGGGTTGGCGTCAGCGACGAAGGGACGCAGGTCGTCGACCACCGGACCGGCACGGTCGACGACGGGGGCGGCTCCGTTGATGAAGTTGTGGACCGAGCCGACGGTGCCGTCGAGGTTCTCGACCGCCTCGGGCAGCGTGTCGGAGGCCTTGTCGAGATCCTTCAGGGTCGGGTCCAGCTGACCGGTGAGATCGTTGACCTCGCCCATCGACCCGGAGAGCTGCTCGGTGAACCCGGGCAGGGTGTCCAGCGACTCGGAGAGCTGCTTGTCACGCTTCGCGACGGCGCTCAGGGTCCTGTCCATCGAGGTCGTCAGCTCGGTGAGCCGTTGCCTGTCGTGGCCGACGGCCTCCGAGATGGTCGTGAGCGAGGTGACCAGCTGGGAGATGTTCGTACGCCGCTCGTTGAGGGCGTTGATGACCGGCTCCCACTGCTTCATGGTCGCGGTGGTCGCGTCCAGTCCCGCCGGGAGCGTGGTCGGCGCGTCCTTCAGGCCGATCTGCGTCTGGTCGATCAGCGAGGTCAGCGCCGCCCGGGTGCGCGCGTCGAGCTTGTCCAGGACCTCGTACGGCTGGACGGCCCGCTTGGTCTGCGCGACCGGGAGCGCACCCCCGTCCTCGAGCAGATCGGCGGGCGGGCCGCCCGGGTCGAGCTCGATGTACATGACGTTGAGTGGGGCCTTGGTGCGGAGGATCGCGGTGGCGTTGCGGTAGATCCGCTGCTCCTTCTCGAACTCCACGGTGACCTGGGCGGTGCCGGAGTCGGTCGGGTCGGCCGCGGTGATCCGGCCGACCGGCACACCGGCGATCCGGACCTCCTGCACCGCCTCGGGACGCACGCCGGGGGCCGCGGTGAACTCGATGGCGACCGACTGGCGGTCCTGCCACGGCAGCCGGATGTGCTGGTTGCCGAGAACGTAGACGGTCGCGGCGAGGCCGGCCACGAGCGCGATGGCCACCGCGATCGTGTCACGCTTGAGCCCGGGGGTGTTCCGGATCCGGTCGGCGAGGGTGCTGAGGCTTACCATCAGTTTTCACCTTTCAGCTGCGGGATCAGCTGGGCGAGGGCGTCGTCGAGGTTGAGCGGCGCGACGCTGCCGGCGCTGACACCGGCCTGGAAGTTGAGCAGGCTGCCCTGCGCGTCCTGGGTCATCGAGGCCCGGTCGAGGTTGGTCACCATGTAGGCGAGCTCCTGATAGAACTTGTTGTCCGCCTGGACGCCACCGCCGGTGTCCTTGAACGGGCCGGTCCCGCGGTAGGTGCTCCCCAGCGACTCCAGGACGGGGCCGTTGACGCGGTCGATCACTGGGCCCTTGATGTCCGTCAGGATCGGCTTGGTGGTCCTCGCCGTCGGCACCAGGTCCTGGACCAGCGGCTGGGCGTCCTCGAGCAGCCCGGGGAGCTTGGCCGCGACCGGCCTGGTGTCGGCGAGCATCGGCTCGAGGGTCCTGACCAGCGGGCCGACCTCCTCAGCGGTGGGCTGCAGGCCGACCGCGGTCCGATCGAGCTGACGCAGCGTCGGGGTGAGCTGGTCGGTGGCGGCCTTCGTCTCGTCCAGGGCCGTGGGCAGGCCGGCGACGGTCGCGGAGAGGTCGTCGCTGTGGTCGGCCAGCGTGGTCGTCGTGATGTTCAGGTTCACCAGGCTGCGCGCCAGCGCGGCGTCCTGCTCGTTGAGGGTGGCCGCGAGACTCTCCACGTTGCCGATCAGCTCGGGCAGGTCGCGCTGCGGCCGGGAACCCTGGACGGAGGTCAGCAGCTTCGTGGAGGGGTCGAGGACCTGCGGCGCCTGACGGGTGAACGACCGGATGGACTTCTGGTTCTTGTTCGACAGGGTCGCACCGGCTTCCTTGATGGTCCCTTGCAGGTCCTTCCTGGTCTCCGTCGGCAGCGCGGCGAGGATCGCGTCGAGCTCGACGGGAACATGGGTGCGGCTCTTCGGGATCGTCTCCTCGGAGTACTCCCCCGATCCGCCCGGCACCAGGTTGAGGGCGTACTGGCCACCGAGGACGGTCAACGGCTCCACCCGGGCGCTGGGCTTCGCGCCGAGCCGCTCCTTGACGCCGTCGTCGATCTTCATGTCGACGTGGGTGGTGCCGTCGGCGTCCTGACGTACGTCCGAGACGACACCGACCTGAAGCCCGGCGACCTTCACCTTCGTCTTGCCGGAGACCAGGCCGTAGTTCTGGTCGAAGGTCGCGTGGATGGTGTCGCCCGACCGGAGCAGCAGCGACAGCTGGGTCTTGAACGCCAGCGCCGTGAGGACGGCGACCAGGACGACGATGAGCACCACCGCCCGACGAGTCAACACAGACATCAGCACTTCCCCTTTCCGTACTTCAGGCCGTGGGAGAACGCCTTGCCCGGACCGGAGTACGGATCGACGTTCGCGAGCGGGTCGGGCTGGCTGGCGACGTAGACGCCCGGGAAGACGAGCATCGCGCTGAAGTAGTGCTTGTCCGGTCCGTAGTTGCCGCTGAGCAGGTCGTGCTCGCAGAAGAGCGTGCCGGCGTCGGGGGCGTACGGGCTGAGCACCTCCAGCGTCGGTGCGGTCCTGCCGAGCGTCTCGCGGGCGCGCCCGACGGTCGGCTCCGCCTTGGTGACGGCGGGCACCAGCGTCCCGACCGGCTCCGCGGACCCTTCGGCGAACTTCTTCACGGTGACCGCGACCGGAGGCGCCTCCACCAGGAAGTCGCGCAGGTTCGGCACCGACTCGACCAGGTCGTCGACGCCGGGGCGCAGCTCGGTGACCGCATTCGCCGTGTCGTCGAGGGCCGGGTTGATCTCGGCCAGACCCTGGCGGGTCGTCACCAGCGTCTCAGGCGCGTCGGCCACGGTCCGGCGAAGCGGCTCGGTGTCGTCGGTGTTGACGGCGCCGAGGGTCGTGTTGGTGGTGGTCACGAGCGTCTGGATCTGGCGCTCGTGCCCGTGGATGTGGGAGACCAGCCGGTCGCCGGTGACGAGCAGGCCGTCCAGGTCGGTCTTCGGGTCGGATGCCGTGTCGAGCACGAGCGTGGCGTCGTCCAGCATGCCGGGCGCGACCTGAAGGGCGCTGTAGAGGTCCTTCTGGTGGCCCGAGACCCCACCGCCGACCTCGCGCAGCCCGACCTGCAAGCCCTCGCGAGCCTTGGGCGGCAGCGCGGAGAGCACCGTGTTCAGGTCGGCCGACCTCGTGGTCTTCTCGGCCGCGATCGGCTTCCCTCCGAGCAGGCCGGAGCTCGCCGTGCCGGGATCGAGGGAGACGAACTTGCGGCCGAGGACGGAGGCGTTGCCGACCGCGGCGGTCGCGTCGGCGTACAGCTCTCGGTCGCCGTCCAGGCGCATCCTCACCAGCGCCTGGTCGTTCTCGTAGGAGATGTTCGTGACGACGCCGATGCGGATGCCGTTCTGGGTGACGTTCTGCTGGGGTTTCAGAGTGCCGACGTCGTCGAAGTACGCAGACACCTCGGTGTGGTCCTTCAAGGGCAACGCACCGCCGCCTTGGACCAGGGTGCCGACGTAGGCGATCACGCCGCCGGCGGCGATCGCGACGATCCCGATCAGGAGTCGCCGGGCGTCTTGTCGGTGCAGTCGTGCGCTCATGAGTGGCCTCCGATGAGCTGGTCGAGGAGGTTCTGCTCCTGCGAGGACGTGAGTCCGGTCGCGCTGTTGGGATCGGTTGCCTCGGTCAGAGGGCCGGTGAGGTCCGGGAGCGCTTCCTCGGTCTTGTCGGCGCCCTTCGAGGGCTTCTCCCCGCCGACGGTGCCGATGTTCGGCAGCACCTCGGCGCCGACGAGCGAGTTGAGCGCCTCAGGCGTGACGTGGACCAGTCCGCGGAAGTAGTGGCTCAGCCCGTCGCGGGAGTTGGTGCTCAGCGCCCACTTGGTGACGAACGACATCAGGTCACCCAGGTGCTCGTCCAGGAGCTCGTCACCCACGGGCCGCAGCTCCGAGGCGGTCGTACGCAGGTTGTCGCCGGAGGCGCGCAGGTCCTCGGTGATCGGCTTGATCCGCTTCAGCAGCGCGTCGAGCTCGGCGAAGAGCGGCCCGAAGGAGTTGAAGGCCGGGTCGGCGTAGGGCGAGAACCGGTTGATCTCGTCGGCGATCTCGGCCAGGTCGCGGGTGACCGGGCGGGCCTTCTTCAGGGTGGGGGTGACCGTCTCGGAGACGGTCTCGAGAGAGGTCAGCGTGCGCTGGGCCTCCTTCAGCGTGGCCGGCAGCTCGGCGATGGTCGCCTCGAGCGCCGCCTGCTCATCGGCCAGGGCGTCCAGCGTCTGTCGCGCACGCGAGATCAGCAGGTCGAGCTGCTTCCCGTTCTCGCCGGTGAGCGATGCGGCGACCGGGTCCGCCTTGGCGATCAGGTCGTTGAGCACCTCGTTCTGGCTCCGCAGGATGGCGCCGACCTGGTCGAGGTCCTTCATCAACGGTGCGAGCGCCTTGAGAGCATCGGCCATCTTCTGGCCGCCGCCGTTCATGGTGCCCTCGCCCAGCGTGCTGACCAGCGCCGCGAGCGCGGTCGAGGTCGGGTCGTCGAGCGTGTCCAAGACGTCTTGGAGGTTGACGGCCGAGTCGGTCTGCTTCAGCGGGACCGTGTTGTTCCTCAGATAGGGCGAGGACTCCTTGCCCGGCTCGATGGAGACGTAGTTCTCGCCGAGGGCGTTGATCGGCTGGATCAGCAGCTTCGCGTCCTCGTGGACCGGGAGCACGTCCTCGTCGAGATCGAGGGTGACCCGGGCGACGCCCTTCTCGAGCTTGATCGACTTGACCTTGCCGACCTGGACACCGGAGGTGCGGACCTCGTTGCCGACCTCGAGCGGGCTGGCATCCTCGAAGTAGCCCACCAGCTCGGACCGGCTCGCGGAGCTTCCCATCAAGTTGGTGCCGGTGACTGCCGTCGCTGCCCCGACCACGACGGTGGCGGAGATGACGGTGACTTTCGAGAGGATCATCAGTTGATCCCGTCCCCTTCTGCATCGGTCCACGGCTGGCCGGCGATCGAGCCCGGCAGCGGCCGCGCGTCCTGTTTCATGCCCGGCGGCATGACGCCGGGGTTCTGGTCGAAGCTGCTCGCCGAGGCGGTGATCAGCGCGCGGGCGTAGTGGCCGGAGGCGTCCCGGCTGCCGAAGACGCCGTTCCAGTTGCTGAGCCAGCCGACGAGCTCTGGCGTGTACGGCCGCAGGTAGGAGACCATCGGGCCGGCCTGCTCCAGCGCGCTGGTCGCGGTCGGCAGGATGGCGTTGGCGTCGTTGACCAGGCCCGGCGTGTACTGCAGCAGCTCCTGGGCATCCGCGAGGGTGCCGGGCAACATGGCCAGAGCGGGGCGTACGTCGGCAAGGACCGGATTGGCCTGCTTGGCGATCGCCGGAAGCCGGTCGGTCGACGGCCGCAGGGTGCGGAGCACCTTCCGGGTGGAGTCGACCGGCTCGGGGACCGCCTCCAGCGCCGTGGTGGCCGAGTCGATCGTCTCGGGCAGCTTCTCGATGCTCTGGGAGAGCTCGGCCTGGCGCGCCGCGATCTGGGCCGTGAGCGTGTTGAGGTTGTTGATGCTGGCCGCCAGCTCGGCGTCATTGGCCGAGACGTTGGAGGTCACGCCGTGCAGCTCCTTGATGATCTTCTTCAGCGCCGGCCCGTCCTGGGCGATCGCGCTGAGCAGATCGGCGATCGCCTTCACCGTCGGCCCGGCGTCGGCCAGGGTCTTCCGCAGGTCCGGCTGGTTGCCGGCGAGCGTCTTGTTGAGCTGGGCGACGAGGGTCTGCAGCTGCTTGCGGGTGGGCGCGTCGAGGGTGGCGAGCAGCTCGTCGATGTCGACGGCCTCGGCGTTGCCGGTGACCAGGTGCCCTGAGGGCATCTCCGGGTTGGTCCTCGCCCCGGGGACGAGCTCGATCATCCGGGTGCCGAGCACGGACGCCCACTTGATCCGGGCGGTCGTGCCGGCGCGGAGCGGGGCGTACTCGTCCTCGATGGCGACCTCGACCTCGGCCTGCCCATCGCGGACGCCGACCGAGGTGACCTTCCCGACCCGCTGGCCCTTGATCATGACACCGGCGTCCTCGAAGGTCGTACCGGCCGAGGGCATCAGCAGCGTCAGGTTGTAGTCGGGCCCGGAGGTGAACTTGACGAGGCCCCAGGTGAGGAGGGAGCCGACGATCACCAGGGCGATGACGCCCTTGGCACCGGCTCGTTGACGGATCGCGTTCATCGTGGCTCCTCAATCCATCCCGAGCGGGCCGTCGGCGGCCCCGGCAAGGAACTGACGCACGAACGGATCGTCGGAGGCGAAGGTCTCCTCGGCGGTGCCGGCGTGGACGATCTGCCCCTTCCACAGCACGGCTACGTGGTCACTGACCTCCTGGGCGGTCGGGATGTCGTGCGTGATCACGATGTAGGTGCCGCCGTGCTGGCGGTGGACCTTCTGGATCAGACGCCCGAGCAGCTTCGTGCGGACCGGGTCCAGACCCGAGTCGGGCTCGTCGAAGAGCACCACGTCAGGCCGCATCACCAGCGCTCGCGCGAACCCGGCACGCTTGCGCATGCCGCCGGAGATCTCGTTGGGCGCCTTGTCCACGGCCGCCTCGAGGCCGACCTCGCTGAGGTGGAACATCACCGTGTCTCGGATCTCGGCCTCGGAGAGGTCGGTGTGCTTGCGCAGCGGGAACGCGATGTTGTCGTAGATGTTCATCGACCCGAAGAGCGCACCGTCCTGGAAGAGCACGCCGAACCGCTTGCGCAGCTCGTAGCGCTCGTGCTCGGAGACGCCCCAGATGTCGCTGCCGAAGACGCGTACCTCGCCGGCGTCGGGCTCGAGCAGGCCGACGATGTGCTTGAGCAGCACGCTCTTGCCGGTGCCGGACGGACCGAGGACGGTGGTGATGGCGTTGTGGACGAACGTGAGATCGATGCCATCGAGGATGTTGCCGGAGCCGAACGACTTGCGGACGCCGACCAGCTCGATGCTGTGGGGGCTGTTCTGCGACTGCTCGAAGTCGGTGTGCGGAATCGTGAGATTCGCGGTCATCTTTTCCTCCCGTGGACGTGGCGCGCGAGTCATCTAGTTGCCGATCGGTGCGTTGGGGGTGTTGCCGTAGAAGAGCTGGACCAGAGCCATGCCGATGAGGCTGACGAGGACGAGGTTGACGAGCATCGACCGCGCCGTGTTGAGGCCGACTCCGACCGGGCCGCCCTTGGCCGTGTAGCCGAAGTACGAGGCGACGGTGAGGATCACGATGCCGAGGACCGTGCCCCAGATGACCGCGAGGACGAAGTCCCGCGGGTTCTGGAACAGGAACAGGTAGTACTGGAAGCCACCCGAACTGACCGTCTGCAGCAGCTGGACGTTGAAGAGGAACCCGGCGAAGAAGTTGACCACCATCGAGGTGACGAAGATCAGGGGCATGGTGATGGCTCCCGCGATCACCCGGGTGCTGACCAGGTAGGGGATCGACCGGATACCCATGACCTCCATGGCGTCGATCTCCTCGGAGATGCGCATCGCGCCGACCTCGGCCACGATGCCGCAGCCGATCTTCGCCGCGACCATCCAGCCGAAGACCACCTGGATGATCCCGCGGACCCCGGCGACCGAATTGACGGCGGCGATGTAGGAGTCGATGCCGATGCTGGCGAAGAGGAAGTTGGCGGTCAGACCCATGACCGCGCCCATCATGAACAGCATCGCCAGGATCACCAGGCTGTTCTCCCGGACGATGGCGCTGGCGTGCCGCACGATCTCCGAGGGGTACAGGCGGATCGCGACCGGGATCTCGGCGAAGACCTTGCCAACGAAACCGACGAACTCCCCCACCCCGTCCAGGCGGCCCTTCGGCGGTGCGGCCGGTCGGCGGCGCCGGGTGGCGACGGGCGCGACGGGGCGTACCGGGCGTACGGGCTCGGCGGCGGTCATCGGAAGTTCCCCAGGTTCGGGAAGAGACCGAGCAGCAGGGCGTTGAAGGCGAGCTGGAGCACCCACACCCCCACGAAGGAGAGCACCACCGCCTGGTTGACCGCGCGGCCGAGGCCGATCGCGCCGCCGGAGGCGTGGAGGCCCTTGTAGCAGCAGATCGTGCCGATCAGCAGGCCGACCAGGAAGCAGTTGGCGACCACCGCCAGCACCTGCACCGGAGAGACGTTGGCGAACAGGTTGCTGTGGAAGTCAGCGCTGGTCTGGCCCGCGACGTAGTTGGCGCCGACCTGCATCGAGACGATCGTGACGATGATCGACGGCACCGAGATCAGGGTCGTGAGCAGGGTCAGCGAGACCACGCGGGGAACGGCGAGGTCCCGGATCGGGTCGACGCCCATGACCTCCATGGCATCGATCTCCTCGCGGACCTTCCGGGCCCCGATGTCAGCGGTCAGTGCCGAGCCGATCACGCCCGCGACGACCATGGACACGATCCACATCGTGAAGGTCCGCATCGCCTGCAACAGCAGCAGCGGGCCGAAGAGCTGTGTGGCTCCGGCCATCGCGAAGAACTGGACCGTCAGGATCGACATGAAGATGAGGAACCCGAAGATCGCGGCGGCGATGGGGAGCGAAGCCTGCTTCAGGGTCTGGTACATGTCGTCGGCGACGTCGACCCAGTAGCCGCGCGGATGCAACACGGCGCTCTTCACGATCTTCACCAGCAGGTCGACCATCCCGCCCGCCTCGACCACCGGTCGCCGAACCTTCGGCGGCAACCATCTGAGCGAGTTGGACAACGGGTTGTCGTAAGGACCACGCCTGACGATCGGCGGGGCAGCGGCACCTGTGCTCATACCTGTCTGCGCTCCTCGTGCAACTTGATGGGACGGGCAGGAACACCACCCGAGGCGGGTTCCAGCTCGGCGCATCGGGATGCGACGCGCATCACACTCAACGAGGTCATGTGATGCAGGTTACGGGAAAATCCGTATGGCTTTAGGTTTTTTTTCTATAGATATTAGTTTTACGTGACGATGCCTCGCCGGCTTCGACATGGGCAGCACGCTGCCAGGCGCCCCGACGGCCGGCGTCAGCGCGACGCACCGGAGGTGCGCGCATCGGAGCGAAACGATCCGAGTCCGCCCATGACGTCGCGCAGAGGCTCCGAGAGCGGAACGACAATGTGCCTCAAAGCGATCGAGCCGCGTTCTCAACCTTCGGTGAAGGTTCAGAACGCGGCTCTGATCAGGTGTTTCGGTGGAGGTGAGGGGACTCGAACCCCTGACCCTCTGCATGCCATGCAGATGCGCTACCAGCTGCGCCACACCCCCGTGGCGTTGTCCCGGTTGATCACCCCGGGCAACGAGAAGAACAGTAGCGGAATGCTCCCGCGATCACGAAATCGGGGTGCCCATTCCGTACGTCGCGAGTCGCCAGGGCGCCGACGGAATGAGTCCGTGGGCGGACTCCCGGGCGGTGAGCTCGATCCAGGCGCAGTTCGTCAGCGGGGCGAGGGTGGTGACGACGGACGGGTCCCAGCCGAGGAAGGCGGCCAGGCCCTGCCGGATGGCACCGCCGTGAGCGACGACCACGACGGTCTCGCCGGGCGCGACGGTCTCGGCGACGTCGTGGAGCGCGCCGCTGAAACGTGCCGCGACGGTGGGCCAGGACTCGCCGCCGTAGGGCTCCCAGCTGGCCGGCATCTCACCGAAGCGCTCGAGGATCTGGGCGCGGTTCATCCCTTCGGCCTCCCCCGCGCAGACCTCCCGCAGCCGCGGGTCGTACGCGGCCTCGAGACCGGTCTCCTCGGCGACGTACGCAGCGGTCTGCCGGGCCCGCATCAGGTCCGAGGAGACCAGGCGGGTGACGGCGAAGGTCGTCCCGAGAGCGCGAGCTGCGGCCTTGGCCTGCTGGTGGCCGGTCTCGGCCAGCTCGATGTCGGTCTGGCCCTGGTAGCGGCCGTCGGCGTTCCAGCCGGTGACTCCGTGGCGGAGCAGGATGAGGCGACGGATCTCCGCAGGCTCGACCACCGGACCTCAGCCCTCGGAGACGATGTCGGCGGGAAGCGAGATCGAGGGGCAATCACGCCAGAGCCGCTCGAGGGCGTAGAACTGGCGCTCCTCCTCGTGCTGGACGTGCACCACGATCTCGCCGTAGTCGAGCAGCACCCAGCGCCCCTCCTTGTGCCCCTCGCGGCGCAGCGGCTTGGAGCCGAGGTCTCGGAGCTTCAGCTCGACCTCGTCCACGATCGACTGCACCTGCCGCTCGTTGGGGGCGGAGGCCAGCACGAAGGCGTCGGTGATGGCCAGCTGGTCGCTGACATCGAAGGCCAGGATGTGCCCGGCCTTCTTGTCCGAGGCCGCCCGGGCGGCGGTGATGGTGAGCTCGATGGCGTGCTCGGTCGCGGTCATACGCGGTCCTTATTGTGGAGAGGCTTGGATTGAGGGGCCCTGGGTTCCCTGGGCCGGTAGAGGTCGTGCTTGCCGATGTACTGCACCACGCCGTCGGGGACGAGATACCAGACCGGCTCGCCACGGCGACGCCGCTCGCGGCAGTCGGAGGAGGAGATCGCCAGCGCGGGGATCTCGAGCATGGTGATCCGGTCGGAGGGGATCTTCGCGATGACCTCGGGATCCATGGCGTAGCCCGGGCGCGTGCACCCCACGAACTGGGCGAGCTCGAAGAGCTCGTCGGTGTCGCGCCAGGTGAAGATGTCGGCGAGCGCGTCGGCCCCGGTGATGAAGTAGAGCTCGGCGTCAGGAAGCGCCTTGGCGAGGTCGCGCAACGTGTCGCGCGTGTAGGTGCGGCCAGCTCGGTCGATGTCGACCCGGCTCACGGTGAAGCGCGGGTTGGCGGCGGTCGCGATGACCGTCATCAGGTAGCGGTGCTCGGCCGGCGAGACATCCCGGTCGGCCTTCTGCCACGGATCGCCCGTCGGCACGAAGACGACCTCGTCGAGGTCGAAGAACGACTGCACCTCGGAGGCCGCCACCAGGTGGCCGTGGTGGATGGGATCGAAGGTGCCACCCATCACCCCGACGCGGCGCTTGCCGGTCAGGCCTTCCAGACCTGGCTCGGGCGCTCCCCCGCTGCCCATCGGATCAGCGCTCAGGAGTGCTCACGGCCACCGGCGAACCAGACCAGCACCAGGAGCGCGAAGACCAGGATCGCCAGGGCGCCGCCACCGATGACCCACTCGATGCCAGAGGTGCCGTGCTCGGCCCCGTGCTCAGCGGAGGTGATGATGCTCGACACAACAGAGTTCGACATGGCGCACAGATTACCTTGTGGCTGCTGCCGCTAGCGCACGTGCCCGTCCCCGGTGACCACATACTTCGTCGAGGTCATCTCGGGCAGACCCATCGGGCCCCGGGCGTGCAGCTTCTGGGTCGAGATCCCGATCTCCGCGCCGAAGCCGAACTCACCGCCGTCGGTGAACCGCGTCGAGGCGTTGACCATGACCGCGGCGGAGTCGACGGCGGCGGTGAACCGCCGGACGGCGCCCAGGTCCTCGGTCAGGATCGCCTCGGTGTGACCGCTCGACCAGCGCCGGATGTGGGCGATGGCGGCGTCGAGGTCGGGTACGACCGCGGCGCTGATCTTCAGCGCCAGGAACTCGGCGGCGTAGTCCTCGTCGGTGGCGGGCTCGACGAGGTCGTACGCCTGGAATGCCTCGTCGCCGTGGATCTGCACCCCACGCTCCTGCAGGGCGGGGACGATCATGGGCAGGAACTCCTTGGCGACGTCGGCGTGGACGAGCAGCGACTCGGCGGAGTTGCACACGCTGGTGCGCTGGGTCTTGGAGTTGATGACGATCGAGACCGCCTTCTCGAGATCGGCGGCCTTGTCGACGTAGACGTGTACGTTGCCCACCCCCGTCTCGATGACCGGCACCGTCGACTCCTCGACGACGCTGCGGATCAGCCCGGCGCCACCACGCGGGATGAGCACGTCGACCAGACCGCGGGCCCGCATCAGCGCCTTGACCGAGTCGTGGCCATCACCGGGCACGACCTGGATCACGTCGGCCGGGAGACCGACGGAGACGACGGCGTCGCGCAGCACCGCGGCGATCGCCACGTTGCTGGACGCGATGTTGGAGGAGCCGCGCAGCAGCGCCGCGTTGCCGGACTTCAGGCAGATCCCGGCCGCGTCCACGGTCACATTGGGACGCGCCTCGTAGATCATCCCGACGACGCCGAAGGGCACCCGCACCTGGCGCAGCTCGAGGCCGTTGGCGAGGGTGCTGCCGCGTACGACGTCTCCGACGGGGTCCGGGAGCGCGGCGAGCTCGCGGAGCGCGGCGGCGATGCCGTCGAGACGCTCCGGGGTCAGGGTGAGGCGGTCGATGATGTTGGCCGGGCTGCCCGAGGCCTCGGCACGGGCGACGTCGTCCGCGTTGGCCTCCAGCACCTCGTCGGCCCGCGCCAGGAGGGCGTCGGCCATCGCGTGCAGCGCCGCGTCCTTCACGCTGCGCGGCGCGACCGCGAGCTCGTAGCTCGCCTCTCGTGCCTTCGCCGCCACCTCTCGGATCACTGCCTCTGCACTCATGCGAGAAAGCCTATGCCGTCGGCGGCACGCGGCCATCACCCTTTCGCCGTGCGGACCGCAGGGTCGGGGTCAGTCCTCGTCACCGAGGCCCAGCAGCACGCCGAGACCTCCGAGCGGGTCGAACGGGCTCTCGGACGGCTCCGGCGTCGCCATCGGCTCGCCGCTCCCCGATCCGGAGGCCGAGGGCCGGACCTTGCGCGGCGCCTTCACCGGCGTCGGCTCGGGCGCGCCCGTCGGTCGCGTCGAGGGCGACCTTCGCCTGTCCTGCTTCGCCGCAGCGGACGGCGAGGTGCTCGCCGCAGGCTCGGACTCGGTCATCGCCGGGTAGTCCACCGGCGGCCGGTAGGACTTCCGGACGTACGCGATCCCCGATGTCGCACCTGCGAACAGCGCCGACAGCACGAGCGCCGAGATCCAGGGCGTCCAGCCACGCCACCAACTTCCGGCGGGGCCCCGAGCCCCGTCGAACTCACTCACTCCCACAACCATCCCCCAGGTTGCGCCGGCACCGTCCGGCGCGCTCCGATCCTAGCCGCGATCGGCGCCCTCCGGGGCGGTGTGGACATCCCCGGATCGGGCGATCTCGAGCAGGAGGTCGTGTGCCCGGGCGGCCACCGGATTGGCGGTACGCCGCGCCCCGAGCTCGACCAGCGCGACCAGGTCCGCGGCGCGGGCCAGCTCGAGAGCATCCGTGGCACTGCCCCCACGCACCGCGACGTAACCCTCCAGCACCCCTGAGACGTACGCCTCCCCGCGATCGAAGCGCACCAGGTTGCCGAGGTCGGCGAACGGTGAACCGGCGTGGGCGAACTCCCAGTCCAGCACCGCGCGGACGCGTAGCGTCTCCGGGTCCACGATGAGGTTCTTGGGGTTGAGGTCGCTGTGCACCAGGCTCGCCCGGGAGACCGTGTCGAGCAGGTCCTGGGCGTCGGCGGCCACGTCCCGCAGACCGTCCAGGTCGGCCGGTGACCAGTCGAGACGCTCGGCGTACGACTCGACCCACTCGGTCAGGTCCAGGGCGAACGCCTCGACCCGCAGGTCCTTGTCGGCGAAGGTCCCGGCGGTCAGGAAGGGCATCCCGGCCAGGGTGCCCGCGACCTCTCCGAAGCCACGCCCGAGCCTGCCCTGCTGCGCCTCGTCCAGGTCGGGGAGCAGCAGGTCGCCGCGTACGCCCTCGACGAACTCGGTCACCAGCAGCGCGGGCGTGCCCGTGGCCGGGTCGGCGCGGCGTACCTCCAGGACGTCCGGGACCGGGACGAGGCCCCGCACCAGACGGTGCAGGGCCTCGTGGACCTCCGCGGCCTGCGGGTGGTGGCGCGGGTCGGCGAAGACTCGCACGACCGACCTCTCCCCGCCGGCCTCTGCCAGGAACGTCTCGCCCGACCAGCCGCCGTCGAGCGGCCGAAGGCCCCCACCGAGTTCACCGAAGCTCACCCGGCGAGGGTAGCGGCCCGACGGTCAGGCGCAGGGGCGGGTCTTCGGCTCCAGGTAGATGCGGTGCGTGGCCCGCGGGCTGTCCCACATCTTGTTGAACCGAGCGGTGTAGGCGGTGTAGTAGCTCTTCGAGGTGAACCGGAAGGTGACCTCGTCGTTGCTGAACGAGGGCGGCGACCAGTTCTCCGAGCCGGTCCAGACGCTGTAGGTGCCCCGGTCCGCGTAGCGGCCGTTGACGCTCATCCACTTGTAGTGGGAGTAGCAGCGCGAGCCGTAGACGATGTTGTCGCCGCTGGTCGACTTCTTCTGGCCCCAGTCCCAGGCGGCGTCGCGCGCCGGGATGCCGACCGCCCTCAGCTTGCGGTAGACCACGTTGCTGGTGACCGAGCCGATCACCCGGACCACGCAGCCGCGCTTCTTCAGCCGGACGACCTCGTCGGCGATGCGCTCGCCACGACGGCCGTACCAGGCGTACATGTGGATCCGCAGGATCGTCTTGCCCTTGGTGCCGTAGCCACTCGGCGCGCTGCAGCCGATCAGGCGCAGCCGGTCGATGACCCGGTCGCCGGTGCCGCGGGCGTAGATCTCGTCGCTGGTCGTGCCTGGACGCGTGCGCTGGAAGCCGACGGAGGTGCCGCCACCGGACCACGACACGTAGCGCGGCGTGGCCTTCTTGTCGGCCTTGAGCTCGTTGAACATCCGCAGCCAGGTCTGCCACAGGCTGTCGTTGGCGTAGATCGTCTGGGCGTCGTTCCACTGCGAACCGGCCGCACCGCCACCGAGGTTGCCGGAGCTGTTGATGATGACGTTGCGCTTGGCGCCGATCTGGGTGAACGAGTGGATCTTGATGTGCAGGTTGCCGGTGTCATAGCCGCGGCAGGCGCCGGCGCAGCCGTAGATGAAGCTCGGCCGGGAGCGCCTGGTGCCGAGCTGGGCGGCCAGGTTCCGTTCCCCGCTGCTCCACATCTTCCGGTTGACCAGGATCTGCACGTGCACCCCGCGCTTGTGCGCGGCGATGAGGTGCTTGACGGTGTCGGCGCGGTCCAGGTTGTAGGTGACGAACCGGATGTAGGAGCCCTTGGCCGCGTAGCGGATGCTGTTGTTGATCCGGTGGACGATGAAGTTGCGCTGCGTCGCGTCGCCGGTCGGGTTGTTGAAGAACGGTCCCGCCGGCGGCGTCCAGGTCGCCGCGGTCGCCGGTGTCGAGACCACGGACATCGTCGCGATGACCATGGCCGCCACGCAGCCAGCCACAGCCGAAGCGATCGAGATCTTCCGGGTCGTCCTCGACCTCAGCGCATTCACCCACATGCGGCCGGACTATACCCAGCGACGTATGGCCCGCAACGACAATTCCCAGAACAAGATGCCAAACCGAAAGAAACCCGCCTCCGAGCCGTGCTCGGAGGCGGGTTTTGGGACGTACGTCACACGCACATGAGGTCGGTCTCGACCCGCGGTCACAGCCTCGCAAGCTCGGCTGTGCGCTCGCTCGACCCCTTCGGGTTTGTCCGGCGCAAGCGCCGGACAACCTCAGGCCTTAGCGGCCTTCACAGCCTCGGTGACGGCCGGGAGGACGGTGTGCAGATCGCCCACCACACCGAAGTCGACGAGCTCGAAGATCGGTGCCTCCTCGTCCTTGTTGACCGCGACGATGGTCTTCGAGGTCTGCATACCGGCACGGTGCTGAATCGCACCGGAGATCCCGTTGGCCACGTAGAGCTGCGGGGAGACGGTCTTACCGGTCTGGCCGACCTGGAAGGTGTGCGGCATCCAGCCGGAGTCGACCGCGGCACGCGAGGCACCGACAGCGGCACCGAGCGCGTCGGCGAGACCCTCGACGGCGGAGAAGTCACCGCCGGTGCCACGACCACCGGAGACCACGATCGCGGCCTCGGTGAGCTCGGGGCGGCCGGAGGCCTTACGCGGCTGGGAGGCCACGATCTGGGCGGTCTTGGCGGCGTCGGAGATGGTCACCTCGAACGGGGTGACCGCGGCAGCGCCGGCCTTCTCGACCGGAGCGGCCGAGTTGGGCTTGACCGTGATGATCGGGGTGCCCTTGGTGACCTTGCCCTTGACCGTGAAGTTGCCGGCGAAGACCGACTGGGTCGCCACACCGGACTCATCCAGGTCGACGGCGTCGGTGATCAGACCGGAGTCGAGCTTGATCGCCAGACGAGCGGCGACCTCCTTGTTCTCCGCGGAGGAGGGCAGCAGGATCGCGGCCGGGGAGGCGGTGCCGGCCAGCTGCGCGAGCGCCTCGGCCTTCGGGGCCACCAGGTAGCCCTTGATCTGGGCGTCGTCGATGACGTAGACCTTCTCGGCGCCGTAGCCCTTGACGGCCTCCGCGGCACCAGCGGCGCCGTCGGCGCCACCGATGTAGACGGCGGAGGGCTCGCCGAGCTTGGCGGCCAGGGTGAGCAGCTCGTAGGTCGGCTTCTTGACCTGACCAGCCACGTGGTCGATGAGAACGAGAACTTCAGCCATGATTCAAAGATCCTTTCTCGGCCTCAGATGAACTTCTTGGACGCGAGGAAGTCGGCCAGCGCCTTGGCGCCCGAACCGTCCTCGTCGGTGACGATCTCGCCAGCGGTGCGCGGCGGACGCGCTGCGGTCTCGAGAACCTCGGTGTAGGCAGCACCCAGACCCACCTGGGCGGCGTCGACACCGAGATCGGCCAGCGACCACGTCTCCAGCGGCTTCTTCTTGGCCGCCATGATGCCCTTGAACGACGGGTAACGCGCCTCACCGGACTGGTCGGTGACCGAGAGGACCAGGGGCAGCGTGCCGCCGATGACCTCGGTGGCCACGTCACCGTCACGCTTGATGCGGATCTGGTCGCCCTGGGCCTCGACGACCGAGGCCAGGGTGACCTGCGGCAGGCCGAGGCGCTCGGCCAGCATCGCCGGGACGACGCTCATGCCGGCGTCGGTCGAGGCCAGACCGCCGACCACGAGGTCGACCGGACCGAGCTTCTCGATCGCCTTGGCCAGCACCAGCGAGGTGGCGATGGAGTCCGAGCCGGCGATCGCGTCGTCGACGACGTGGACGCCCTTGTCGGCACCCATCTGCAGCGCCTTGCGCACAGCGGCCTCGGCCGCCTCCGGACCAACGGTCAGCGCGGTGACGGTGATCTCCTCACCCTCGCGCTTCTCCTTGATCTGCAGCGACTGCTCGACGGCGTACTCATCGAGCTCGGAGAGCAGACCGTCGACGTTCACGCGGTCGACGGTGAAGTCGTCCTCGAACTGCCGGTCCGCGGTCGCGTCCGGCACGTACTTCACAAGCACAACAATGTTCATGATGGTGCGGCCTTGCCGGCCCCTCCTGGAATGGTCGTAGTTCGCCAGCGATGTTACCCGTCAGTCACATACGGATGACAGGTGCCTACGCGTTGAGAATGTCACATGGGCTCAGGGCCGGATCACACCGGCCACGATGCGGCCGACGATCAGCCACGCCAGCGCACCGATGCCCCAGTTGAAGAGCGCGTTCTTGATCTCGGCGTCCTCACCGCTGAACTGCTTGATGCCGTTCTCCCGTGAGAACAGGCCGAGGTCGGCGATGTCGGCGAGGTCGAGGATGAACGCCACGAGGGTGTTGTCCTGGTTCGCCTTGAGCGCGATCAGCAGCGCTCCGATCGCCAGCGCCAGCGCGGCGAGCAGCGCGATCGCCCAGACGATCCTGGAGGCGTAGGAACGGATGGTGTGGACGATGCCCGGGCCGGTGGACGTCTTGGTGTCGGACACGCGATTCACTTCCCTTCGAAGTTGGCTTTGCCGGGGCCGTGCTCCAGGAACGATGCCATCCCGGTCTGGGAGTCCTTCGTCGCGAACACGCCGGCGAACTGCTGCTGCTCGAGGGCCAGCCCGGTGGCGAGGTCCACCCCGAGCCCCTTGTCGATCGCCGTCTTCGCCGCCGCCAGAGCGTACGGTGCCGCCTTCTTGAACTGGCTCGCCCACGCGAGCGCCTCCTCATAGACCGAGGCCGCCGGTACGAGCCGGTCGGCCAAGCCGATTGCAAGCGCCTCGTCTGCCTTGACGAAGCGGCCCGAGAAGATCAGATCCTTGGCCTTGGACGGCCCGATCAGCCGTGCCAGCCGCTGGGTGCCGCCGGCACCGGGGATGATGCCGAGCAGGACCTCCGGCTGACCGAAGGTCGCGTCGTCGGCGGCGATGCGGAAGTCGGCCGCGAGCGCCAGCTCGCAACCTCCACCCAGCGCGTAGCCGGTCACCGCGGCCACCACCGGCTTCGGGATCTCCGCGACTGCCGTCACGGCAGCCTGCACGCCGGCGACCCGCTTGGCCATCTCGGAGTAGGAGAGGCCGGCCATCTCCTTGACATCGTTCCCGGCGGCGAAGAGCCGCTCGCCGCCGTAGACCACGACCGCGCGTACGTCTTCGTCGGCTGCCGCCTCGGTCGCGACCTCGAGCAGCTCGGCCTGCACCTGGAAGCTGATCGCATTCATCTTCGGCCGGTCGAGGCGGATCGTGCCGACGCCGTCCTCGACGGTGAGGTTGACGAAGTCACCCATCGTGGCGCTCCCCTGTCTGTGAAGGCGGTTACATGTGTCCGGAACACTATCGGGTGCCTTCCACCTCTTGTGTGCCGGTTCGCGGTACAGGCGTTGCGTGTATCGCGTAACCCGCGCCGGTAAAGGGACGTTTCAATAACATGACCGATATTCGTTCCAGTCGCGCCAGGGTGAGCCTCGGTGCCGCGCTGAGCATCGCCCTCGGCGCTTTCGTGCTGGTGACGCCGGTCTCGGGTGCCGCGCTCTCCACCACTGATGACATTGCCACCACGGCCGACGTGTCCCGCTCCGGCGGGCTGCTCGGTCACGAGGCCGATGCCGGCCTGGACGTACGCGACCGCGTGCTGCCCACCTCAGCCCAGGAGTCCGCGGCCCAGGCCCTGGACGCCGTCGACATCCGCTGGAACGCCCACGGGACGCCGACCTCGCTGATCACCGCCGACGGCGTGCTGGCCACGGCCGGCTCCTCGGACCCGGTCACCGCCGCCCGGGGCTTCCTCGCCGACAACGCGGCGGTCTTCGGGCTCACCGCGGCTCAGCTGGGCGACCTCGAGCTCGTCAGCGACCAGAAGCTGGCAGGCGGGGGCGGTCATGCCGTGCTCTTCCGGCAGACCTACGACGGCCTGTCGGCCGCCACGGAGGGGATGGTCACCGTGGGCGTGGCCGACGGCGCCATCACCTACGTCTCCTCCTCGCTGTCCAAGGTGACCGGCACCCCGGCGAAGGCCGAGCTCACCCCGACCGAGGCGTGGCTGAAGGCGGCGGCCTCGGCCGGACGCCCGATCTCCGGGTCGAAGGTCGGCGAGATCGTCACCGACGCCGCCGCGAAGCTGACCGACTGGACCAAGCTGACGGTCCCCGGCCTGGCGACCGACCAACTGGTGCGGCTGCGGGCGCTCCCCGTCCCCGGCGAGGGCGTACGTCCTGTCTTCCAGGCCACCGTCGTCGACTCCGCCGCCGCCACCCTCCTGGGGCAGACGGTGCTGGTCGACGCGGTCACCGGCGAGGTGCTCCTGCGCCGCGACAACGTCGACCACGAGAACGACGTCGAGGGTCCGTTCACCGGCACCGCGCTC
The DNA here is from genome assembly GCF_054031495.1 of Nocardioides sp. YJ-D4. NCBI lineage: Bacteria > Bacillati > Actinomycetota > Actinomycetes > Propionibacteriales > Nocardioidaceae > Nocardioides > Nocardioides sp. YJ-D4. Next base: position 4,526,719 of record NZ_CM132932.1, on the reverse strand, counting down.
GGGGCCTGCGGCCCGAAGCACACCTTCGAGATCTCCGACGACAAGACCCGCACCCTGGCCGCGGTCGCGATCGGGCTGCCGACCGACGACTTCACCGTGAAGCTGTTCGCTCCTGATGGGAAGCTGCTCGTGGAGGGTGACCTGCTCACCAGCCCTGAGACCGCGACCTACACCGCCGAGAAGATCGACCCCGGGACGTACGCGGTCCAGGTCTGTCCCTTCGACGACTCGCTCCTCGTCGGCAGCTACACGGTGACCGTCGCGTCCTCCGATGCCGGTGCGGAGACCGGTGACCTGCCGGGCAGCAACCCGCGCTGGTCCTACTTCCCCGGCACTCCCGACGCAGCCTCGACCGGCGGTGACGCGGTCCCGGCCAACGACGTGATCGCGTGCTGGACCAAGGTGGCCGAGTGCACCGGGCCGGAGCTGAAGAGCCTGGCCAACGCCGGTCCGTGGGACACGCTGCTCAACACGGCCGTCGGCGTGCCGAGCCTGACGACCATCGGCAACAACGCCAACACCCACGAGGGCTGGCTGTCGCCGCTGGCCGCCGGTGGCCTCGAGCAGGCGCCGATCTCGCCGGTGCGTGACTACACCGGCACGTTCACCGACGCCTGGAACAACTCCAAGTGCGCCCCCACCAACATGGTGCCGGGCGGCAACGACGTCAACTACGTCGTCGGCAACCTGTTCGCGAGCCACAACCGGATGCACGACTGGTCCTACTTCCTCGGCTTCACCGAGGAGAACTACAACCTGCAGACCGACAACCTGGGTCGTGGCGGACGTGGCCTCGACGCCGAGGTCGGCAACGCGCAGGCCGCGGCGCTCGACTCCCAGGTCGTGGAGCAGACCGGGCTGCTGACCGGTCGCAACAACGCCAACCAGCTCACCCTGATGGACGGCGTCCCGGGCATCACCAACCAGTACCTCTTCCAGCCCGCTGCCGGCGCCTTCTACGCGCCCTGCACCGACGGCTCGCTGGACTTCGGGATCGTCGGCCACGAGTACACCCACGCAATCTCCAACCGGATGGTCGGTGGCCCCGACGACGGCCTGACCTCGGAGCAGGGCGGCGCGATGGGTGAGTCCTGGAGCGACCTGGCCGCGGCCGAGCACATGTTCGCCCACGACCTCTACAACGGCGGCAGCCCGTGGGCCGTCGGCTCCTACGCCACCGGCAACACCGACGTCGCGATCCGTGACTTCGCGATCGACAAGAACCCGCTCAACTTCTCCGACTACGGCTTCGACAGCACCGGGCCCGAGGTCCATGCCGACGGCGAGATCTGGAACGGGACGATGTGGTCGGTCCGCCAGGCGCTGGTCGACAAGTACGACGCGACCTACCCCTACGCCGACAGGGCCCTGCAGCGGCGCTGCTCGGTCGGGACGACCACCGCCTCGCCGCTGGCCGCCGACAAGTGCCCCGGCAACCGCCGCTGGATCCAGCTGGTCTTCGACTCGTTCCTGCTCCAGCAGGGTGCGACCTCGATGCTGGACGCCCGCGACGCGTTCCTGGCCGCCGACCAGATGCGCTTCGGCGGAGCCAACCGTCAGGTGATCGCCGACGCGTTCGCCCGGCGCGGCATGGGCCAGTACGCCACCACGACCGCCGACGACCACGAGCCGACCCCGAGCTTCGCCTCGCCGGCCTCGCGCAACGTCAAGGTCACCTTCACGGCGCCGGCGGCCGGGAAGGTCTACGTCGGCCGCTTCGAGGCGCGGGCGACCCCGATCGCCGACACGCTCTCCGGCACCGCGCTCGGGTCGGTGGCTCACTTCGTGCCGGGGACGTATGAGCTCCTCTACGTCTCCGCCACCGGTGGCGCCCAGCGCAAGACGGTCACGGTCTCCCCCGCGGAGATCACCAAGACCGTCTCGTTCGCGACCGGGACCAACCTGGCTGCGGCCGCCAACGGGGCCAAGGTGCTCACCTCGACCGAGGGCTCGCGCAACCCGGCCGCCCTGATCGACGGCACCGAGGGCACCAACTGGGGCGGGGTGACCGCGGACAACGTGGACGCCACCACGCCCTCGATCGCCGTGGACCTCGCCGGTGGGACGCGCACGGTGAAGACGGTCAACGTCAGCGCCTACCTGTCGCCGGCCACCGACACCGACGCCGACTCGGGGTCGCGCTTCACCGCACTCCGGAAGTTCGCCCTGGAGGCGTGCGTCTCCGCGTGCGACACGGCCGGGGCGACCTGGAAGCGCTTCTACACCTCGGCCGACGACGCCTTCCCCGGAAAGCGCCCGCGGCCGGTCGCGCCCAACCTCAACCTGCGCACCTTCGACGTCCCCGACACCTCCGCCGCGGCGGTCCGTCTGGTGGCGTTGGAGAACCAGTGCACGGGCTACGCAGGTTACGCCGGTGAGCAGGACGCCGACCCGCTCACGACGACCGACTGCAAGACCGGCTCCGACCGCGGCACCATCGTCCACGCCGCCGAGCTGCAGGTCTTCGGGCAGTAGCCGGACCCCGTTCTACCCTGGCATCCGCGCGGACGCCAGGGTAGAACGGGACGCAGCGGCGGGCGGGGGTCCTGCCGGTCTGGAGATCGACGATGAAGGCTCTGAGGTACGTCAAGATCGGCGCTGCGCCGGAGATCAGCGAGGTTCCGGTGCCGGAGCCGGCACCGGGCCAGGTGCGGGTGAAGATCACCGCCGCCGGCGCCTGCCACTCCGACTCCTTCCTGATGGGCCTGCCGGAGGATGCCTGGCATTCGTTCGGCTACCCGCTGCCGATGACGCTCGGGCACGAGGGCGTCGGGGTCGTCGACGCCCTCGGCGACGGGGCGCACGGGATCGAGCCCGGTGAGCCGGTGGCGATCTACGGACCGCAGGGCTGCGGCCGCTGCTACCCGTGCGCGCAGGGCAAGGAGAACTACTGCGAGCGCGCCGCCGAGCTCCACATCAGCCCGCCAGGGCTCGGCACCGACGGCACCATGGCCGAGTACGTCCTCGTGCCGGACGCCCGCCACCTGCTGCCACTCGGCGACCTCGACCCGGTCGCCAACGTGGCGCTCACCGACGCCGGCCTGACGCCCTACCACGCCATTAAGGGCTCCCTGCCCAAGCTGGTCGCCGGCTCGACCGCCGTCGTGATCGGCGCAGGCGGCCTCGGCCACGTCGCGATCCAGCTGCTGCGGGCCCTCTCCCCCGCGACCGTGATCGCACTCGACCTCAACGAGGACAAGCTCGCCCTGGCCACCGACGTAGGCGCACACCACGCCTTCCTGTCCGACAAGACAGCCGCCGACAACATCCGCAAGGTAGTCGGCGCCCGCGGCGTCACCGCCGTCTTCGACTTCGTCGGCGCCCAGCCCACCGTCGACCTGGCCTCATCCGTGATCGGCGTGGAGAGCGATCTGGTCATCGTCGGCGTCAACACCGCCAGCGCCCAGGTAGGCACGCTCGCCAAGCCGTACGACGCGGTGATCCGGGCTCCCTACTGGGGTTCGCGCTCGGAGCTGATGGAGGTCTTCGACCTCGCCCGCGCCGGGCTCGTGCACGTGGAGACGGAGCGGTTCTCCCTGGACGAGGCACCGGAGGCGTACCGGCGACTTCACGAAGGCACGCTTCGCGGCCGCGCCGTCGTCGTCCCCTAGTCCGGCCTCGCCGCAAACGCGGCTCCAGCAAGCAACGCAGCAACGACCACAGTCCCAGCAAGAACCCAGTAGAGCGCGTCATACCCGCCCAAGACCGTCGCAAGCGCAGCCCCCACAGCAGGAGCAAGCGCACCAGCAACCCCAGCAGGAGCCGAGTAGACACCGTTGAGCGCGGCGTACCTCTCCGGCCCCCACACGTCACTGACGACGGTCGCCGCGATGAGCGTGTAGAGCCCGCGAGCGGTGCCGGTGAGCACCGCGACGACGATCATCACCCAGCCGACCGCAGGCAACAACGGAAGCAGCGCGACAGAGGCGGCGAACCAGAGCACTCCCCCGAGCATCCGGGCGCGGACACCGAAACGCCGCGCCAGCATCGGATAGAACGCACGCCCCGCGACCTGACCGGCGCCGCTGAGCCCGAGAGCCCAGGCGGCGGTGGTGGCGCTCAGCCCGTGCTCGACGAGGAACGGGACCAGGTGGACGATCGAGGCGAACACGGCCAACGAGACCAGCGTGCCGGCGAGGGTGAGGAGCACGAACCGGCTGCTCCGCAGCACGTCCCGGTCCCGCACAGGACGGCCGTCCTTGGCCGGAGCAGCGGGCTGCCAGGCGAGATCGAGCACGACGACGCTCGGCACGAACGTCAGCACGACGAAGGCGCCGGCCAGGATGACGTACGTCCATCGCCACTCCACCCACCCCGCCAGCGCATCGGTGAGCGGCGCGAAGATCGTCGAGGCGAATCCGCCGGCGAGGGTGAGGGTCGTGATCGCATCGACTCGCCGCGTACCGAACCAGTGGGTCAGCGCCGCGAAGGCCGGCGGGTAGAAGGTGCCGGCGGTCGAGAGCCCCACCAGCAGCCAGCCCAGGGCGAAGATCCAGTACGAGGGCGCAGCCGCGACCACGAGCAGCGACACCGCCCCCAGCAGACTGGCCCCGGCCATCACCCACCGCGGACCGAAACGCTGGATGACCCGCCCGACAGGGATGCCCGCGACGGCGCCCACCAGCGTCCCTGCGGAGAAGGCGGTCGTGATCGCGGCCGCCGACCATCCGGTGGTGTCGACGATCCGCGGCTGCAGGACGGTGAAGGCGTAGTAGAGGACGCCGTACGCCGCGGTGACGGTCACACAGAGCGTGACCAGCACCGCGAGCAGTGGCCGACCCTCGACCCGCTCTTCCATCGCCGACCTCCCAGCAGCAGCACGTAGGTCGTCACCCTTGCACGCGCCACCTCGGGGCCGGCGTCGGCCTCAGCGTTCCAGCTGGACCTGCTCGACGACGCCGCTGAGCTTGGAGGGGTTGCGTACGTAGTAGAGGCCGGTGACCTTGCCGTCCTCGACGTGCAGAGTGACGACGCCGTCGACCTCCTCGCCGAAGTAGACCAGCATCCCGGGGGCACGGTTGACGCTGGTCAGCTCGAACCTGGGGATGCCGAACTTCGTGGCCAGGCCCTCGAAGAACCGGAGCACCTTCTCGGCGCCGTGGATCGGCCTGCGGGCCGCCTGCACCACACCGCCGCCGTCGGAGAAGAGCACGACGTCGGGGGCGAGCACGTCCAGCAGCGACTGCAGGTCGCCGCCGGTCGCGGCGTCACGGAACCGCTCCAACGCGCGCCGCGCCTCGGCCGCCGAGACCGACTCGCGCGGCCGCCGCTCGGCGACGTGGTCCCGCGCCCGGTGGGCGATCTGCCGCACCGCGGCGGGCGACTTGTCCACCGCCGCCGCGATCTCGTCGTAGCCCAGCGCGAAGACCTCGCGCAGCACGAAGACCGCCCGCTCCGTCGGCGAGAGCGTCTCCAGCACCAGCAGCACCGCGGTCGAGAGCGAGTCGGCGAGCTCGGCGTCCTCGGCGACGTCCGGCGCGGTCAGCAGCGGCTCGGGCAACCACGGCCCGACGTACGTCTCCTTGCGGCGCGACAGCGTCCGGATGCGGTTGAGCGCGAGCCTGGTCGTGATCCGCACCAGATAGGCGCGGTGGTCGCGCACCTCCTCCAGCGGCACCTCGGCCCAGCGCAGCCAGGTCTCCTGGAGCACGTCCTCGGCGTCGGCGGCCGAGCCGAGCATCTCGTACGCCACCGTGAAGAGCAGGTTGCGGTGGGCGACGAAGACCTCGGTCGCGGCGCCCGCGCTCGCCCCCTGGGACTCACTCATGCGCCCGACCCTACCGACGCGGGAGTCAGCGGGTTCGCTGCCTGCGGGATCCTGAACGTGCTGGGCATCGTTGCCCTCCTGTGTCGTGGGATCATCTCGTCACCCATCCAGACACCGGCAACCCCCAGGTTGTGACAGTCCGGGCTCGCTAGGGTGGTCGCGTGAGCGAGCCAGAGACGACGACGGTGGCGGAGGGCGTTGCCCGGATCGAGTGGGCCGCGGGCGAGGCCGTCGATGTCGTACGCCGTGAGGTGGCCGCCGCGCTGCTCACCCATCATCGGGTGGAGGCGCTGGTCGACCCGGACGACCCGTCCGAACAGCGCACCGCGACGTGGTCGGGACTTCACCGCGAGGGGCTGCTCCGCGGCGTAGCGGGCGGCAAGGACCGGATGATCTACGCCCGGGTCGCGAGCGATGCCCCGGTGGAGGCGCCCGAGGGCTTCCGGGCGCTGCTCAACTCGTTCCTCCCGCGCAAGCGCGCGATCGGGCAGATGCTGGTGCGCGACGCCGAGGAGCGCGTCCTGATGTGCCAGCTGACCTACAAGAAGGACTGGGACCTGCCCGGCGGCATCGTGGAGGTCGGGGAGTCGCCGAAGCTCGCCACCACCCGCGAGATCGAGGAGGAGCTCGCCCTCGTCCTCCCCGCCGGCGACCTGCTGCTGACCGACTGGCTGCCGCCGTGGGGCGGCTGGGACGACGCCGTCTGCCTGGTCTTCGACGGCGGCGTCCACCCGGCATCGATCGTCGAGCGCACCACCCTCCAGCCTCGCGAGATCCGCTCGGTGGCGTTCTGCACCCTCGACGAGGTCCGCGAGCGGGCCGCCGACTTCACCGCGCGCCGGGTCGAGGCCGCTCTGGCGGCGCTGAAGGGCGGCCCGACCTATACCGAGTCGGGCCGCCCCTAGCCCTGGCTCACCTCGACGCGGTCAGCTCCGCGACGACCACCGCCCTCGGACGGAGGCTGACCGGCCCGATCAGACCGGAGGTCGGCGGGACCTGGTTGGCCTTGCCACGCTGGTTCAGCAGCGTGTTGGTGACCCGGACCTCGATCGTGTTGGCACCGGCACGGAGCGCCTCGGTGGCGTCGATGACGTACGGACGCCACAGCGCCCGCGGCAGCACGACCCCGTTGATGGTGACCTGCGCGATGTCGCGCACCTCGCCGAGGTCGAGCAGCATCCGCCGTCCGGCCAGATCGGCGGCGGTGACGTCGACGGAGGTGCGGTAGGTCGCGCTCCCGGAGAAGCGGGGGTCGATGGTCGTCCACGATCCCAGCGGCCGGGTCTGCTCCGTCTCGCCTTCCCGCTCGAGCTTCACCGTCCACGGACCGTCCAGCGCGATCGGCTGCAGCGGGTCGGTCGTCGTGGCCTCGCCGCGGTAGGTCCGCTGCCCGTCCTTGCCGGTGAGAGCCGTCGTCCCGGGCTCGTCGACCAGGACGGTCGCCTCGAGCGCCTTCCCGCTCCGGGTCACCGACTCGGCGACCTGGTCGCCGACCAGGTGAGCCCCTGGCGTGGTGCCCTTCTGGAAGACGATCGCGAGCGTCTCGTAGGGATCGAAGCGCAACGGCACGGTGGTCTCCTTGCTCCCGCCCTCGTCGTACGTCGCGGCGACCTCGGTGCTGCCGTCCCGCGGATCCCAGATCTCGGGCACACCGTCGACCGGGAGGGTCGCCGAGGTGGTGACGGCCTGGTCGCTCTCGTTGTTGACCAGGAACGCGACGTCCCCGTCCCGGCTGGTACGCAGCACCCGCACCGCCGGTGCGGCCGGGCTGAGTCCGGCCGCGGAGACACCGGCGGAAGCCGCGAGCCCACCGAGCGCGTCCGCGTCCGCGACGACGGCGATGTGGCCCTCGCCGTGGCGGGTCCACCCCGCCGAGGCGCCACCGAACAGCGAGCGCAGCTCCCGGTCCAGCTCTGCGGTCCGACCGCCGGCCTCGAGCTCGGGCAACGGCCCGACGGCCGCCACGCGGCCGCCGCCGCGTGCGAACTTCTTCAGGGTCCGAGCCGTCTCCAGGTCCAGGACAGGTGTCGTCGGCAGCACGAGCATCCGGTAGCTCGCCTCGCCGACCTTCAGCACGCCGTCGTCGGAGCGCGCCTGATAGCGAGTGCCCGGATCACCGGACAGCGAACCGTCGCTGACCAGGTCGAAGTCGACCTGGCCACGCTCGAGCGCGAAGGCGGCGCCGCTGAGGTGGTCGTCGAGCTCGTGCTCCGCGTCCGTCGACCTGGTCTGCTCCGCGGCCCGCTGCGGCTGGACCAGGGCGGTCCGAGCGAGCGAGTCGCCCCGGCCGAGCTCCATGACCCGGCCGATCCAGGCGTCGACGTCGCCCATCGCGTCCCAGTAGGTGCTGGCGGGCCCGAACGGCGGCGCGAAGTAGACCTGCTTCTCGTCGGTCCACATCGCGTGCAGCGCGGTGAAGTTGGCTCCCCGGGTGGCCAGGGCACCGATCGTGGCGTGCATGTACTCCGGTGCCACACCCCAGCCGGAGTTGCCGAACACCTCCACCAGGGCACGCTCCGCACCGCTCTGGTGGGCCGCCGAGGCGGCGTTGCGCATCAGGGTGGTCTGCTTGCCCGCGGTGTAGTCGGCGGTGATCATGTCGGTGCCCGGGACCTGGGCGTACTGGTTGTTCTTGGCCAGGTCGCCGGTGCTGTGCATCCGCTGCTGCGGGCCCTCCTCGTCGAGGAGCGGGTTGGTGATCAGCTGCAGCCCGTGCTCGCCCATCCAGGCGGCCTGGCGCTGGTAGTAGTTGGTCGCGAACGCGTCGTTGACCGCCCGCCAGTAGGTTCCGGCGTACTGCTCACCGGTGCGGCCGAGCTGGTCGGAGGCGGCGGTGAACGCGACGCCCGGGGACCCGCCCGCGTCCTCGATCAGGCCCGCGAGACCGTCGGACCAGGCGAGCCGCTTGAACGGCCACGGCTCGGCCGAGGAGATGAACGGCTCGTCGTCCCAGAAGCCGGGCACGACCGAGCCCATCGCCCAGCCGAAGCGGCGCAGGTACTCGCCCTGCACCACCTCGAGCAGCCGGTCGGTCGCGTCGGGGTCGAGCAGATTGAGGTAGCCGCGGTGGTAGCCGCTGGTGTCGTCGACCAAGGTCGTGTGGGCGAAGGTGTCGACCTGCCAGCGTCCCGCCGGCACCGTCCAGGAGCCGTCCTCGAGGTTCGGGGTGAGCTCGACCAGATCGCCGCCGTCGGTCGATCCCGTCGGGCGAGCCGCGGCCGCGACCGTGTCCTTCAGCCTGACCAGGGGGCCGCCGAAGTCGCCGATCGCCTCGCTGTCGTCGAAGGTCTCCGACCACAGCGCGGCCCCGGCCGGGTCGGTCACGGTCAGGTCGTTCCACTGCACGCGCTGAAGGCCCTCGACCGCGTCCTCGATCCCGACGCCGCCGAACTCCGCGCTGACCGCCGGAGCACCCGTGGCGTACGTCGCGTCGACCGCCACCGGCTGGACGGTCTTGTTGATCACCGGCTGGATCCGGTCGCCGGCGACGGTGACGCTGATCGTCTGCTCCCGACGTGGCGAGAAGCCCGGCGTGTTCACGCCGGTGGTCAGCCGGGTCCGCGAGCCGCCGTCGAGGCGCCAGACGCTGGCCTTGCCCTTCACGTCGACGTCGACGAGGTAGCCGCGGCTGCCGTCCTCGGAGGCGCGTACGACGAGCTGCGCGCCGGAGGCGGTCAGGGTGACCTTCCCGGTCGCGGTGTAGTCGCCCCAGGTCGCACCGGAGCTGATCGGGTGCGCGCCCTCGCGGATGGCCGCGTCCACGACGAGCCGTCCGCCTTCGACGCTGAGACCGCTGGACTCGGCCGGGTCGATCGTCACCGGGCCCTCGACGACCCGCGTCGAGCGCTGCAGCGCCTTGAGCCGCAGCTCGGGGCTCGGCTCGTACGTCTTGTCCCCCACCGTGCCGCCGTTGGCGATGATGCCGCCGGCCTTGCCGCTGGGGAAGTTGCTGTCGTTGAACAGCCAGATCCTCATCCCGGTGCGCTGCGCCTCTCGCAGGACGTGCTCGACGATGTCGAACCAGGCCTCGGTGAAGAACGCCGGCTGCATCTTGTCGCCGCCGTAGGGGAAGAGCACCGCCTCGTAGACGCCCTTGTCACGCATCTCCGCCATCTGCGCGTCGACGACGTCCGGGGTCACGTTGCCCGTCCAGTACCAATAGAACGCCGGGCGGCTGTCGCTGGGCGGATCGGCGAAGGCCGCCGGATCGAAGCCACGCGCCTCGGTCGCCGCCACCGTCGCCTGGGTCGCCACCGCAGGATCGGTGGGTACGGCGCCGAGCGCGAGCGAGGTCGCCAGGGCCACGGTGCCGGCGAGAACGCCGGTGAGTCGGATCATTTTCTGCTCCCTACCTGGTGATGAACGTGTACGTGCCGGTCCCGACCTCGAACTCGGCGAACCCGGGAACCGTCGAGGTCACCCGGCGGGCGCCGTTCGGGGTGGTGACCCGGACGCCCTCGGCTGCCGGGACGCGGACGGTCGCGGTGGTGTTCGGCGGGATCGTGACGGTGAGCCGGACCTGTCCGTCCGCCCGGACCCACGAGCTGGAGATCGTGCCCCGGACCGACTCGAAGGAGGACGCTGCCGACTCGACGTCGCCGACGAGCGCGGGCTCGATCACGACCTTCTTCCAGGCGACCGAGTCGTCGGCCTGGGTGATGCCGGCGACCCCACCGGTGAACCAGGCGTCGATCGCGCCGAGCATGTAGTGGTTCTGCGAGGCGCCGGAGCTGGTCCAGCTCTCCGGCAGCGAGGTCGCGCCGGCGGCGAGGAACTTGCCGTAGCTGACTCCGTCGTCGCGCTGCACCCAGTCGTGGAGCACGTCGTCGAGCCGCTCCCGGGAGAGCAGGTCGACGGCGGCGTACAGACCCACCTCGCCGACGACGATGTGGTCGTCCGCGGCGCGGATCTGCTGGACGAACCTGTCCAGGACGCCGGCGCGCAGGTCGGCCGGGACGAGGTTCTCCTGGAGCGCCAGGGCCTGGCTGGCCTGGTCGCCGTTGCCGTAGAGCCCGGTCTCCGGGTGGTAGAAGGTCGCGTGGAACGCCGTGGCCACCTCCGCCGCCTTCTGCTCGTACGCAGCGGCGGCCGCGTCGCGCCCGAGGGCGCCCGCGATCCGGCTCATGTGGGTGAGGATGCGGTGGTAGGCCCAGGTCTGGGTCAGCGCCGGCGGGGTGGCGGGCGAAGCCGGGGTGATCCAGTCACCGAGGCCGCCGGGGACGATGCCTTCCTTCGAGATCGAGGCCAGGTAGTCGGCGTACTCCACCATCTGCGGCCAGTGGGCACGCATGGCGCTGTCGTCGCCGTACCACTGGTAGATCTGCCAGGACGAGACCGCCAGGGTCGCGCCCCAGTTGGCGTCGTGCCGGAAGGCTCCCGCGAAGAGGGCGTCCTCGGGTGCGGTGGTGGGAATCAGCCCGTTGCCCTGCTGGGCGTCCACGACGTCCTGCAGCATCTTGCGGTAGTGCGCCTGGACGTCGTAGCCGTACGCGAGGGTGTCGAAGACCAGGTTGGTCTGGTCGAGCCAGCCGAGCTTCTCGCGGTGCGGGCAGTCGGTGAAGACGGAGTACATGTTCGACTGCACCGAGCGGTCGATGATCCGGTGGATCCCGGTCATCTGCGGGTCGGAGGTGATGAACGAGCCGACCGCCCGGTCGGTGGCGCGCAGCACCAGCCCCTTCACCGTCTCAGCGGTCGGTGCGGTGGTCAGCCCCTCGACCTGGAGGTAGCGGAAGCCGTGGTAGACGAACCTCGGGGTGAACGTCTCCTCGCCGGCGCCGGCCAGGGTGAACCGGTCCCGGATGTCGCCACCGACGCTGCCCTGGTCCACGGTGCCGTCGGCCTTGAGCTTCTCGGCCGGGCGCATCGTGATCGTGGTCCCGGCCGGGCCGCTGGTCGTCAGCTGCTGCCAGCCGGCGAAGTTGGTGCCGAGGTCGAAGACGTACGTCCCCGCCTTCGGCTCCTTGACCGCAACGGTCTCCAGGGTGTCGACCTGGCGGATCGGCGGGCTCTGCTGAGCCACCAGCTCCGGGTCGCCCGCCGGGGCGCCGATGTCGACCGCGTCGAGCCAGCCGTCACGGTCCGCGCCGGGCTCGTTCCAGGCGCCGAGGTCGCGCCGGGCGTCGTGGTCCTCGCCGCCGTACCAGTTCGAGAAAGTGACCTCACCGAGGGTCGACTTGAACGAGGAGCCGGTCGCGACCGTCTGACGCCGGCCGTCGCGGTAGGTGATCTCGAGCTGACCCATCGCCCGCGGGGCGCCGTGCCCGGCGGCGGCCTTCATGTAGCGCTTGGGGATCTCGGGGGTGTTGAAGACGTTGTAGATCCCGTTGCCGAGCTCGATCCCCCAGGTGTTGCTGCCTCTGCGGAGCAGCCGGGTCACGTCGTACGTCGCGTAGGGGACCCGGACGCTGTGCTCGGTGTTGCCGGGCTGCAGCAGATCGGGCGAGACCGGCTCGCCGTTGAGCGAGGCGTCGTAGACGCCCTCGCCGGTGACGTAGAGCCGCGCGGAGGCGACGTCGTCACCCGCGGTGAAGTCTCGGGCCAGCACCGGCAGTCCGTCCGGAGAGGCGTGCAGGTTGGAGACGGCGGTCACCTTGGTCCGCGGCCCGACCTTGGTGAAGGTCGTGTCGTCGGTGGAGACCGAGACCTGGAAGTCGCGGGGGAAGTTCGGGGTGGTGCCGTAGTCGCTGGGCGCGTCCCACAGCGAGTAGAGCCGGACCGTGTCGATCGCCGTCGGCTCGCCGAGGTCGATCGTGATCACGATCGGCTGGTCCTGGACGTCGGTCTCGGGGTGGTAGTCGCTGCGGTAGCCGCGCGGGTCGTCCGCGGTGGTGACCTTGCCGTCGGTCAGGTAGGCGGGATCCCACACGCCCGGCTCGGAGTTCTCCTCGGAGACCGTCACGGTGGCGCCCTCGGCCAGGTTGGCCCCGTCGGCGCCGTGGGTGACCTCGATCTCGCCGAGCTCGAGGCGCGGCTTCCAGTTCGGGTCGTCCAGGGGCTCGCCGGGTCGGCCGAGGTCGATCACGGTCAGCCGTACGTAGCGGGCTTCCTGGGCACCGATGCTGACGTCCTGGTGAAGCGGAGCGGCCCAGCGCTCGTCGGTGATCCACCGGCCCTGCCAGTCGGACTCGTCGAGCAGACCCATCTCGAAGGAGGCCGGCCGGCTCCACTCGCTCACCTCGCCGGCGGCGTCCCACACCCGGACCTGCCAGGAGGCCTTGTCGCGGGAGCCGAGGCGGTCGCCCGCGTAGGACGTCGCCATCGCGGCCGAGCGGACGCGGCCGCTGTCCCACAGGTCAGGGTCGCCCAACCTGCTGCGGGTGGATGCGACCCGGACCTGGTAGGCCGTCTGCCGGGCGACACCGACACCGTTGCGCCACTGCAGATCGGGGGTGAGGTCGTCGATGCCGATCGGGTCGCTCACCCCTCCGACGCTGAGTCGGGCCGGGGCGGCGACCCCGCCGGACGGGTCGCTCGCGACCGCCGCGGACGGCATCAGACCGACGGCTGACGCCACCAAGGCCAGGGTGACCAGGGCTCTCATCGCACCTCCTGAAACGATTCAACTCCAACGGAGGCTCAGTATGGCGCACGTCACACGTATGACGGGAGGCCCAGTGCCGGACTGGCCGCATGTGGCCAGTCCGGCACTCAGGTCAGGAGAGCGCTCAGCGGCGCTTCCCGCTCTCGACGAGATCCGGGAGCGGCCCGGCGACCCCACCGGACCGTGGCAGGCGTACCACTCCCTGAGCGACCAGCGCCCCGATCACCAGGAGAGCGCCACCGGCGAGCTCGCCCGCGCTCGGCACCTCCCCGAGCAGGAGCCAGGCCGAGCCGATCGCGACCGGGGGCACCAGCAGGATCCACGGCACCACCGACGACGCCGGGTGCCGCGCGAGCAGCGAGTTGAAGATCCCGTAGCCGACGAACGAGGCCAGCACCACCGTGTAGGCCGTGGAGACGAGTGCCTCCCAGCCGAAGGCGGCCACTCCCTCACGGACCCCCTCTGGTCCGTCGAGAACCAGGGAGAGCGCCAGCAGCGGGAGCGGAACGACGAGGGCCGACCAGACCGTCAGCGAGAGGCCGCCGGGCACCTTGGCCGCCCGGGAGATCACGTTGCCGATCGCCCACGACAGCGCGGCGAGCAGGCAGAGCACCAGCGCGACGACGGGCACGTGACCACCCCGTCCGAGCGCCACCACGACCAGCCCCAGAGCGCCGGCGACGACGCCGACCACCTGCATGAGGGTGGGCCGCTCGCGCAGCACGCCGGCCGCGATGACGATGGTGAGCACGACCTGCGCTTGGAGCACCAGCCCGGCGAGCCCAGGCGGCATCCCGGCCGCCATGCTCGTGTAGAGCAGACCGAACTGGCCCAGGCTCATGAAGATCCCGACCGCCGCCACCACCCGCCACGAAGCCTTCGGCCGCGGGAGCAGGAACACCGCCGGGAAGGCGACCAGGACGAACCGCACCGCGAGCAGGAGCAGCGGCGGCACCGCATGCCCGTCGCGCGTCTCGAGGCCCCAGTCGATGACGACGAAGTTGAAGCCCCACAGGACGGCGACGAGGACGGCGAGCAGCGAGTCACGGCGGTTCACACCGTCAACGATGACAACAATGACCATGAAGCACCAGCGAATGATTCTTCATCCGATGACGTAGCATTTCTTCATGATCGACCTCGCCTCGCTCGTCGCCCTCCGCACCGTCGACACCCACGGCTCGGTGGTGGCGGCCGCCGACGCCCTGGGCTTCACGCCCAGCGCCGTGTCGCAGCAGGTCAAGCGGCTCGAGCGGCAGGTCGGCGTACCTCTTCTGGAGCGGATCGGGCGCGGCGTGATGCTCACCCACGCCGGCCGGCACCTGGTCGAGGAGGGGTCTCGCCTGCTCGCCGACATGGAGTCGCTGGAGTCAGGGCTGCACGAGCAGGCGACCACCGTGGCCGGTCGGCTGCGGCTGACCGCCTTCTCGACCGCGATGCGCGGACTGGTCGCGCCGGTCGCGGGCCGCCTCCGCGTCGACCATCCCGAGCTCGCCCTCACCCTCTCCGAGCGCGAGCCGTGGGACACCGTCGACCTGGTGGCCACCGGGCACAGCGAGATCGGCGTCGTGCACTCCTGGGGAGACGTGCCGCTCTCCATCCCCGACCATCTCGTCACCACCGAGCTCCACCGCGACATCGCCGACGTGATCGCCCATCGCGACCATCCGCTGGCCCAGCTCGCCAAGGTGACCCCGCACGACCTCGTCGCCGAGGACTGGATCGCGACACCGGAGGGCACGATCTGCCGGCAGTGGCTGAACCGGATGTACGCCGGCACCGGCCAGCTACCGCGGATCGCTCACGTGTCGATGGAGTTCGACAGCCATCTCGCCCTGGTGCGAGCCGGGCTCGGGATCGCGCTCATCCCACGCATGGGCAGGGCGGCGCTGGGTGAGGACCTGGTCGCCGTACGCGTCGTCGACCCGGTCCCCACGCGCGAGATCCTTGCGCTGCACCGGCGCACGATGGCCGCCTCACCGGCGGTCACCGCCGTGCTGACCGCCCTCGCGGCTGAGAACGATCGAGATCAGAACAGGGCAGAGGCCAGCGACTGACGGCCCTTGAGCACCCGCTCGTCGTCGTTGCCGACCGCGGCGAAGAGCCCCAGCAGGTGCTGGCGCGCCTTGTTGCGCTCGTCCCCCGACGTACGTCGCACCAGCTCGACCAGCCGGAGGAAGGAGTCCTCCACGTGGCCGCCGAGCAGGTCCAGGTCGGCGACGAGCGTCTGCGCGTCGACGTCGTCGGGCGCGGCCGCGGCGGCGGCACGGGCAGCGTTGAGGTCGACCCCCTGCGTACGCTGCAGCACCTTGGCCATCGCCAGCCCGGCGGCGGCCTCGGAGTCGGCGGGGTTGGAGGCGATCAGCTTCTCGTACTCGGCCACGGCGGCGTCGATGTCGCCGCGCTCCAAGGCGTCCTGGGCCGGGGCGTAGCGCGGATCCATCGCCGGCTCGTCCCCGTCCTCGGACGCCACGGCACCGCCGAGGGCGTTGGGCTTGTGCCGCCCGCCGATCCCCTGGGTGGTGAGCTGCTGGCCGAGCTGCTGGAAGACCGTACGCAGCTCCTCGAGGTTGAGCGCGCCCGGGATCGGCTGGGTGACCGGCCGGCCGTCGAGCAGGATGTAGAGGAGCGGCACCTGGGGCACCTGCAGCGCCTGCGCGATCTGCGGGTTCTTGTCGATGTCGACCAGGCCGACCAGGAAGCGGCCGTCGTACTCCTCCACGACCGTCGACACGTCGCGCGCGTAGGTGACGCTCTCGGGAGCGCGGGAGGCCGAGTAGAAGACCAGGACGACCGGAGCGGTCATCGACGCCTCGAGCACCGACTGGAAGATCTGCTCGTCGACCTCGACGGTGTAGGAGCCGGCGCTCCGCCCCTGGGCGGGAGCCGCATCGGCCGGACCGCCGAAGGGGGCGTCCTGTGCGGGCGTGGTGCTGGCGAGCCCGGAGAGGTCGACGGCTCCGGGACGGGAGAACGGCTGCTGCGTCATGCGGTCAATCCTATGGGGTGGCCTAACCCACGCTGCCGCGGAGACCCGCGCGCTGGACGACGCGCTGGATGGTCAGGTCTCGCTCGTTCGGCCGGCCGACGAAGTAGATGTTGTTGAGGCCCTGCTCCTGGGCGGCCGACTCGAAGACGAAGTGGCCGTAGTTGAAGATCTGGCCGGTGAACGACTGCTTCACGGTGATGTCGAGGACTCGGGCCAGCGGCATGGTCGCCAGCTCGCTCGAGAGCACGCCGTGGACGCGGAAGATCCGCATGTTGGTGACCACGAACCGGTCCCGGCTGACCACCAGCGCGCGCCAGAACGCGTGCCCGACCAGCGCGAAGGCGAGCAGCACGATGATCCAGGCGACGTTCATGTCGATCGTCGCCGCGACGATCATCAGCGCCAGCCCGAGGATCGCCTCGCCCACCGGACGGAGGTAGGAGACCCAGTGATGGGTGACCTCGTCGACGACGACCTCACCTTCGTCGCGAAGGAGGTGCTTGGAGATGTCGACACCGAAGAGGTTCACACCGCCCACGATAGTGACTCCGCCGAACCCATGGCGAGAGAACAGGCCGTACGCCGGGACAACTCTAGTCGTCGAGGAGGGTGTCGGCGGCGGCGTACGGGTCCCGTACGCCCTTGACCACCTCTGCCGCCAGGGCGTCGAGGTCGCCGTCCGAGCCGACGCTCGACCATCGCGCGCGCAGGGTCTCGACGGCGATGGCCTCGACCTCGGCGCGGGCCCGACGCGTACGCCGCAGCTCCAGCGTCCCGCTGGAGCGCAGCCACTCGCGGTGCTCGTCGAGCGCGCCGACCACCTCGGCCAGCCCCTTGCCGGACTGGGCGACGGCGGTGAGCACGGGCGGGGTCCAGGCCCCCTCGGTGCGGTCGGTGAGGCGCAGCATCCCGCGGAGGTCGCGCTGGACCTTGGTCGCGCCGTCGCGATCGGCCTTGTTGACGACGTAGAGGTCGCCGATCTCCAAGATCCCGGCCTTCGCCGCCTGGATGCCGTCACCCATGCCGGGCGCGAGCAGCACCACGGTGGTGTCGGCGAGCCTGGCGATCTCGACCTCCGACTGGCCGACCCCGACGGTCTCGACCAGCACCACGTCGAACCCGGCGGCGTCCAGCACCCGGATCGCCTGCGGCGCCGACCAGGCCAGGCCGCCGAGGTGGCCGCGGGAGGCCATCGAGCGGATGAAGACACCCGGGTCGGTGGCGTGGTCGGTCATCCGGATCCGGTCGCCCAGCAGCGCGCCGCCGGAGAACGGCGAGGACGGGTCGACCGCCAGCACCGCCACGGTGCGCCCTTCCGAGCGCAGCTCGCGGACCAGCGCGGAGGTGGTGGTCGACTTCCCGACCCCGGGCGCGCCGGTGAGCCCCACGATGTGGGCGTTCCCGCCGTGAGGCGCGAGCGCGGCCATCACCTCGCGGAGCCGCTCTCCCCCACCGACCGGGGCGTTCTCGACGTACGACACCAGCCGCGCGACCGCCCGGGGCTCACCGCCCCGGGCGCGCGCGACCAGGTCGCTCACCTCAGCGATGGCTCAGGCCTTGGGGACACGCACGATCAGGGCGTCGCCCTGACCGCCACCTCCACACAGCGCGGCGGCACCGGTGCCACCGCCGCGGCGCTTGAGCTCGTTGGCCAGGTGGAGGACGACCCGCGTACCGGACATGCCGACGGGGTGGCCGAGGGCGATCGCGCCGCCGTTGACGTTGACGATCTCGGGGTCGAGGCCGAGCTTCTTGGTGGACTCGATGCCGACGGCCGCGAACGCCTCGTTGAACTCGACGAGGTCGAGGTCGGCGGCGGTGATGCCCTCCTTCTCGAGGGCCTTGGCGGTCGCGTTGGCCGGCTGCAGCTGCAGCGAGGAGTCGGGGCCGGCGACCATGCCGTGGGCACCGATCTCGGCCAGCCACTCCAGACCGAGCGACTCGGCCTTCTCCTTCGACATGACCACGACGGCGGCAGCACCGTCGGAGATCTGCGAGGCGGAGCCGGCGGTGATGGTGCCGTCCTTGGAGAACGCCGGACGGAGCTTGCCGAGCGACTCGACGGTGGTGTCGCCGCGCACACCCTCATCGGCGCTGATCACGATCGGGTCGCCCTTGCGCTGCGGGATGGAGACCGGGACGATCTCGTCGT
Source organism: Nocardioides sp. YJ-D4 (assembly GCF_054031495.1). NCBI lineage: Bacteria > Bacillati > Actinomycetota > Actinomycetes > Propionibacteriales > Nocardioidaceae > Nocardioides > Nocardioides sp. YJ-D4. The sequence continues at coordinate 4,508,268 of NZ_CM132932.1, read as the reverse complement.
CGAAGACGCCGTTCTTCTGGGCCGCGGCGGCGCGCTGGTGCGAGGTGGCGGCGAAGGCGTCCTGCTCCTCACGGGTGAGCTTCACGCCCTCGGAGTTGATCTGCTCGGTCAGCCCGCCCATCGCCTGCTGGGTGGCCTGGTCGTAGAGCGCGTCGTACGCCATCGAGTCGACCAGCGTGGTGTCGCCGTACTTGAAGCCCTCGCGGGACTTCGGCAGCAGGTGCGGCGCGTTGGTCATCGACTCCATGCCGCCGGCGACGATGATCTCCGCCTCACCGGCGCGGATCAGCTGGTCGGCCGTGGCGATGGTGTTGAGGCCGGAGAGGCAGACCTTGTTGATCGTGATCGAGGGCACGTTCATCGGCAGCCCGCCGGCGATGCCCGCGGCGCGCGCCGGGTTCTGGCCGGCACCGGCCTGGATGACCTGGCCCATGATCAGGTAGTCGACCTGATCCGGCGAGACGCCCGCCTTCTCCAGGGCGCCCTTGATGGCGATGCCGCCCAGATCGGCCGCGGACAGGCTCTTGAGCCCGCCGAGCAGGCGGCCGATCGGCGTGCGCGCCCCGGCGACGATGACGTTGGACATGGGTCCTCCAAATGTTGGTGGTGCTGATCTGCTCCGAGGTTACTAATTAGTAACCTCAGTTGGAAGAGTGTTGAGCGCAGCCCGGTGTGGCTGTCATCACACATTGTGCCCGTTGCCCCCGACCTCAAGGAGAGTAGGCCCATGACATCCGTAGAGATCCCACCGCACCTGTTCACCCAGATCGACCACGTCGGTCTCGCCGTCGCCGACCTGGATGCGGCGATCGACTTCTACGAGAAGACCTTCGGCATGAAGCTCGCCCACCGCGAGACCAACGAGGAGCAGGGTGTCGAGGAGGCGATGATCGCGATCGGCGACTCCGACAACAAGCTCCAGCTGCTCGCCCCGCTCAACGAGAACAGCACCATCGCCAAGTTCCTCGACCGCAACGGCCCCGGCATGCAGCAGCTCGCCTACCGGGTGACCGACGTGGAGCAGGTCTCGGCGATCCTCAAGGAGCGGGGCGTACGTCTTCTGTACGACGCACCGCGCCGCGGCACCGCCGACTCCCGGATCAACTTCATCCACCCCAAGGACGCCGGCGGCGTCCTGGTCGAGCTCGTCGAGCCGGCCGCCGACGCCGCCCACTGAGCCAGAGCCCACGACGGCACGTGAACGATCCAAGAGTCATGTGTCACATCAGGCTGGTCATTGCGGTTACTCACCAGTAATGTCCACCGAACTAGAGTCAACCGCGACCCCTACGACGACGCAGGAGCCGACCATGCAACACATCCTCGACGCGATCCTCGCCGGCGATACGCCCGGCGAGGAGTTTGCGAACCTCGAGATCCCCGACCACTACCGTGCCGCCACCGTCCACAAGGACGAGGTCGACATGTTCGAGGGCGTCGCGACCAAGGAGAAGGACCCGCGCAAGTCCCTCCACGTCGAGGACGTCGCCCTGCCCGAGCTCGGTCCGGGCGAGGCCTTCGTCGCCGTGATGGCCTCGGCGATCAACTACAACACCGTGTGGACCTCGATCTTCGAGCCGGTCTCCACCTTCGGGTTCCTGGAGCGCTACGGCAAGGAGTCCGAGCTCGGCGCCCGCCACAACCTCGACTACCACGTCGTCGGGTCCGACCTGTCCGGCGTCGTGCTGGCCGTGGGCGCCGGTGTGACCAAGTGGAAGCCCGGCGACCGCGTCGTCGCCCACTGCCTCTCGGTCGAGCTCGAGGCCCCCGACGGCCACAACGACACGATGATGGACCCCTCCCAGCGCATCTGGGGCTTCGAGACCAACTTCGGCGGCCTCGCCGACGTGGCGATGGTCAAGGCCAACCAGCTGATGCCGAAGCCCGAGCACCTGACCTGGGAGGAGGCCGCCTCCCCCGGCCTGGTCAACTGCACCGCCTACCGCCAGCTCGTCTCCGCCAACGGCGGCAACATGAAGCAGGGCGACAACGTCCTGATCTGGGGTGCCTCCGGCGGCCTCGGCGGCTTCGCGACGCAGTACGCCCTCAACGGCGGCGCCAACCCGGTCTGCGTGGTCTCCAACGAGGAGAAGGCCAAGATCGTGCGCAACATGGGCGCCGAGATGGTCATCAACCGCTCCGAGATGGACTTCAAGTTCTGGAACGAGGACGGCACCCAGCAGAACCCGAAGGAGTGGCTGCGCCTGGGCAAGGCCATCCGCGAGCTCACCGGCGGCGAGGACATCGACATCGTCTTCGAGCACCCGGGCCGCGAGACCTTCGGTGCCTCGGTGTTCGTGACCCGCAAGGGCGGCACCATCACCACCTGCGCGTCGACCTCGGGCTACATGCACGAGTACGACAACCGCTACCTGTGGATGAACCTCAAGAGGATCATCTCGAGCCACTTCGCGAACTACCGCGAGTCGTGGGAGGCCAACCGCCTCATCGCCCAGGGCAAGATCCACCCGACGCTGTCGCGGACGTACACCCTCGAAGAGGTCGGCCAGGCCTCTCTCGACGTCCACCACAACAAGCACCAGGGCAAGGTCGGCGTGCTCTGCCTGGCTCCCGAGGAGGGCCTCGGCGTCCTCGACGAGGAGAAGCGCTCGGCTCACATCGACAAGATCAACCTGTTCCGCGGAATCTGAGACGGCCAGCCCGGGTAAATAGCCCATTTGAGACTGGATTCACGGCCGGTCTCCCCTTGCGCGAGGGGTGACCGGCCGTAGTCTTGCCCTTTGGGAGCAGAGGGCAAGACACAAACCCCCCTAAAGTGTGAGGAATCCGCCACAAATGACGAATGAGGGACTATCCATCTTCAACGAGGCTTCAGAGCCTCGGAAGAAGCCTGACCAGGACTCGACGGAGACGCAGGTTCTCCCACGGGTTCCTGGCGCTTCCGGATCGCCCAGCTCCGGCCACAACTCGGCTCCACCGGCTCCTGGCTCACTCCCAGCCTTCCCGGTCGTGCGGCGTGGCGGATACGACCCCGGCACGGTGAACGCGCGGGTGCAGCAGCTGCTCCAGGCCAACGGCCAGGGCCAGTCGGCGCTGCGCAACGCCCAGCGCCGCATCGCTGAGCTCGAGCGCAAGGTCACCGACCTCAAGGCCGCTGCCACCCAGGGCAACGAAGCCCCGTCCTACGCCTCCCTGGGTGGTCGCGCGAGCGCGATGCTCCGGCTGGCCGAGGAGGAGGCCGCCGCGGTCAAGGAGTCCGCCGAGAAGGAGGCCGCGGTCATCCGCGAGGCCGCCCAGCGTGAGGCCGCCGCGACCAAGGCGTCCGCCCAGCGCGACATCGAGGCGCTGCGTACGACGCACTACAAGGAGATCGACGATCACCGCGAGAAGGTGACCTCGGAGGTCCAGCAGGCCCGCAAGATGGTGCAGGCCGAGAGCGACGAGCTGCTCGCCGCTGCCAAGCGCGAGGCCGACCAGATCCGGCTCGCCGTGCAGCAGGAGGTCACCCAGCTGCGTACGTCGACCCAGCGTGAGGTCGAGAAGGCACGCGCCGGCGCGGACCGCGAGGTCCAGGAGGCCCGGCGGATGCTCGCCGTCGAGCGCGAGCGTCTCGCCCGCGAGGCCGCCGACCACCACGACCAGGCGATGGCCGAGACCGCTCGCATCGTGACCGAGGGCGAGACCCGCGCCGCGGACGCCGAGGAGCGGGCCCGGATCGCTGCCCAGCACGTCGCCGACCAGCGCGCCGAGCTGGCCAAGGAGTCCGAGGGGATCATCGCTCGCGCCCGCCGCGACGCCGAGGCGATCCTGTCCAAGGCTCGCGCCGAGGCCGACCACCTCGCGTCCACCGCGACCGTCGAGGCCGAGAAGGGCCACGCGATCATCAAGGCCGAGGTCGACCGCCTCACCAAGCGTCGCGACGCGATCGCCGCTCAGCTCTCCTCGCTCACCGACCTGGTCTCCGGGTTCGGCAAGACCGAGGACCCGGCCGAGCTGGAGGCGCCGAAGCCGATCACCGAGGACGAGGACATCGTCGACGGTGAGCTGGTGGTCGACGAGAGCGTCACCCTGGTCGACTCCGACGACGACCTCGACGACGACTACGACGACTACGACGAGCCCTCCGAGAAGACCGCCATCCGCGAGCCCGAGACTGCGACCGAGAGCCGGTGAGCGGGGCCGCTGCCGACCGTCCTGCGGACGGTCCGGAGACGACGTCTGCCCAGACCGACTCCACCGACGACGCGACGGTCGACAGCGAGGCCGCGATCGCCATCGAGGAGCCGGAGCAGGAGAGCGAACGGGACAAGCGGTTCGGTAAGCCCGGACCGCCGTTCGACCGGAGGTCGCCCTACCTGTTCGGGCTGCTCCTGGGCCTCGGTCTGCTGACCGCCTACGCAGCGGGCAACCTCCTCACCACGATGGGGAGCGTGATCCTCCAGGTGGTGGTCTCGCTCTTCATCGCCGCGGGGATCAACCCGATGGTGGTGTTCCTGCAGCGGCGCGGCTTCCCACGGCCGTGGGCGGTGCTGAGCGTCATCCTCGGCGTGCTGGGCGCCCTCGTGCTCTTCTTCGTGGCGCTCGTGCCGGTGATCAGCGACCAGGTCGCCAAGATCTCGGCCAACGTCCCGGACTGGGTCGATGAGCTCCAGCGCAACCAGCGCATCCAGCAGCTCAACGAGGAATACCAGATCCTCGACAAGGTGCAGGACTACGTCGCCAGCGGCGACTTCGTCAGCAGCGCCTTCGGCGGAGCGCTCGGGGTCGGCCTGGCGGTGATCAACGTGCTCGTCACGGGCTTCATCGTCATCGTCCTGACGCTCTACTTCATCGCCGCCTACGACCAGACGAAGAACGCCATCTACCGTCTCGCCCCGGCCTCGCGCCGCGAGCGGGTCAGCAAGCTCGGTGACCGGGTCTTCGAAGGCATCGGGGGCTATGTCTCCGGGGCGTTCGTCGTCGCACTCTGCGCCGGTCTGTCCACCCTGGTGCTGCTCTTCGTCATCGGGATGGGCGAGTACGCCGTCGCCCTGGCCTTCGTCGTCATGATCACCGACGTGATCCCGATGATCGGGGCCACCATCGGCGCGGTCATCGTCTGCGCGATCACCTTCGCGACGACCGACCTGAAGACGGGCCTCATCGCGGTGATCTTCTACATCGCCTACCAGCAGTTCGAGAACTACGTCGTCTATCCGCGGGTCATGTCCCGCTCGGTCGACATCCCCGGCGTCATCACGGTGATCGCGGCCCTCATCGGTGCCTCGCTCCTCGGCGTCGTCGGCGCCCTGCTGGCGATCCCGACGGCGGCCGCCATCCTGATGCTGGTCCGCGAGGTCTACGTCAGGGCCCAGGACGAGCGCTAGCTGTACCCGGCCATGAGGTTGGTAGCGGCAGTTCGTTGACGTGAGGAGAACCTCCGGGTGAGGTGTGGCTTGTCGAAGAGCTACGCCAAACACCCGGAGGTTCCATGTCTCACGGTAGTGCCCGGTTGACCGTTCATGGTCGGCTGCTGATCGTCCAGCGCCATCAGGCCGGCTGGAAACAGGCCCACATCGCCGCCGCGATGGGCATCTCCCGCAAGTGTGTGCGGACCTGGATCGACCGGTACGCCGCCGAAGGCGAACCCGGCCTCGTGACGCGTTCGTCGCGACCGCACGCGACCCCGACCCGGACCAGCGAGGAGATCGAGCAGAAGGTCCTCAAGGTGCGAGCGAAACAACGCTGCGGCCAAGACGTCCTCGGACCCCAGGTCGGCGTCCCGCCGCGCACAGTGGCCCGGATCCTGCGGCGCCACGGCGTGCCTTACCTGCGCGAGTGCGACCCGATGACCGGCGAGATCATCAGGTCCTCCAAGCAGACCGCGGTGCGTTACGAACGCGACAGACCGGGCGAGCTGGTCCACGTCGACGTCAAGAAGGTCGCCAAGATCCCCGATGGCGGCGGCTGGCGTGCGCATGGTCGAAGCGAAGAGGTCCGCGGCCGTGGCATCGGCTACGACTTCATCCACTCGATGGTCGATGACCACTCCCGATTGGCCTACTCCGAAGTCCTGACTGACGAGCTCGGTGCGACCTGCGCGGGCTTCATCCTGCGGGCCGCCGAATACTTCGCAGCACACGGAATCTCCCGCATCGAGCGGGTCATCACCGACAACCACCTCAGCTACCGCAAGTCCCACGACGTGCGCGATGCCATCGCTGGAATCGGCGCCCGACACAAGTTCATCCGCCCCCACTGCCCCTGGCAGAACGGCAAAGTCGAACGCTTCAACCGCACCCTGGCAACCGAGTGGATCTACCGCCAGGTCTTCACCAGCAACGCCGCACGCGTCGCTGCTCTTGCGCCCTGGCTCGAGCACTACAACACTCGACGCAGTCACAGCGCACTCGGAGGACCACCGATCAGCCGACTGTCACCAACGTGATGGCCGGGTACAGCTAGCTCCACCCGCCTGTGAAGCGCCGCACGCAGCCGATGCGTGCGGCGCTTCGCGTTGTCAGGAGGCGGTCGTCGACTGCTCTCCCTGCTGGACCGCGATGATGCCGACCAGCACGACCAGCCCGCCGATGAGCTGAATGAGGCCGGGCGCCTCGCCGAGCAGCAACCAGGCGACGACGACGGCCGAGACGACCTCGAGAAGCCCCACGAAGGACGAGAGCCGCGAGCCGAGAGTGCGGGTGGCGGCGATGCCGGCGGCGTACGCGACCGAGCAGGTCAGCACGCCGAGGCCGATCAGCGGGCCCCACCACGGCATCTCCAGGCCCGCCAAGACCACGGGCGTGGTCTCCATCGCGAACGGGATGGCTCCGACCAGGCAGAGCAGCGCGAGCAGGACCGTGGCGCCGGTCAGACCGAGCCAGGCCAGCGCGAGCGGCGGCAGCGTGGTGCTGGAGTGGGCGTTGAGCACGTAGTAGCCGGCCAGGCCGACGGCGGCCGCGGAGCCCCACAGGATGCCGAACGGGTGCACGTTCGCACCGCTGACCAGGTCGAGGACGAGCACGAGCCCGGCGATCGCGACCAGCGCGCCGACCATCGTCAGCCGCGAGGGCCGCTCGCCGTGCCGCAGCCACATCCAGGCGACGACGAGCACCACCCCCATGTACTCCAGCAGCAGCGCCGGCCCGACGGCCATCCACTGCACCGCCGAGAAGAAGGCGAACTGGGGCACCACGATGGCCAGCAGTGCGTACGCCACCACGACCCGCCAGCTCGCGGCCGCACCCCGCCACCGGCCGGCGAGCGCGCGCAGCGCGAAGGGGGCCAGGACCACCGCGCCGATGCCGACGCGGAAGATCAGCACGCCGCCCGTCGACCAGCCGGTGTCGAAGAGGCCGCGTCCCAGCGGGCCCGAGAGGCTGAACGTGACCGCAGACACGACCGCCAGGAGCAGCCCGGCCGCCACCAGCGGCGTCTTCTGCGTGCTCTGCGGCACCGCCTCGTCATTGGTCAAAGTCGTCATGACACATGACGATCCCAGCGACGCGGTAATGTGTCAACATGGTTTTCACCCATGACACCGACGTAGGCCTCCAGGCAGCCGCGGCACTGGCGAACACCCTCGCCCTCTCCCCCGGCTCGGTCGACGAGCTGGAGACCGTGGCGGCCCTCGACGAGTTCTTCGTGACGTACGACTACACCGGGCGGCACGACGGCGACCGCGCCGAGCTCGACGAGGTCCGGGCCCTCCGCGTCCGGCTCCGTGAGCTGCTCACCGCGGAGCGCGACGAGGCCGTGCGGCTGACCAACGAGATGCTCGCCGAGCACCGCGCGACTCCTCAGCTGGTCCGCCACACGAACTACGACTGGCACATCCACGCCACCGAGCCCGACGCGCCGCTGGCCACGCGGATCGCCGTCGAGACGGCGATGGCCATGGTCGACGTCATCCGCGCCGGCGAGCTGTCCCGCCTCTCGATCTGCGCCGACGACAACTGTGCCGGCGTGGTCGTCGACCTCTCCCGCAACCGCTCCAAGCGCTACTGCTCACCGACCTGCACCAACCGCAACGCCGTCGCCGCCTATCGGGAGCGTCAGGCGAGCACGAAGTAGCGGAGCGCGACGTAGACCCAGGCGACGGCGAGGGTCACGATGGTGACCACGATGCCGTACCTGGTGAACTTCCAGAAGCTGATGGGGTGGCCGGCCTTGGCGGCGAGGCCGAGCACCACCACGTTGGCGCCGGCGGCGACGGCGGTCGTGTTGCCACCCAGGTCGGCACCGAAGACGAGGGCCCACCACAGCGGGCTGTCGGCGCCCGAGGACGGCGTCGCGGCGACCATCTCCTCCACGATCGGCACCATCGCCGCCGTGTAGGGGATGTTGTCGACGAACCCGCCCACGATCGCCGAGCCGATCATCAGCCCGGTCACCCCGGCGAGCTCGTTGTCGCCCATCAGCTCGGCGGCGTACGTCCCGAGGGATCCGATCACACCGACCTCGACCAGCCCGCCGACCAGCACGAACAGCGCCATGAAGAAGGCCAGGGTCGACCACTCGACCTCCTCCAGGAACGCCTCCGTCTGCGTCTGGGAGACGACGACCATCGCGCCGGCACCGAGCATGGCGACCAGCGAAGGGTCCAGGTGGAGCTCGGTGTGCAGCCCGAAGGCGAGCATCACCAGGGCGAGGACGGCCAGGCAGCGGTAGAGCAGCCCGCGGTCCGGGATCGCGGAGGCGGGCGGCTCGATCAGGCCGTCCAGGTCGACGCGGCCACGGAAGTCACGCCGGAAGAGCACCCGGACCAGGCCGATCAGCACGACCAGCAGGATCAGGCACAGCGGCAGGGAGTGGATCAGGAAGTCGTCGAAGGTCAGGTTGGCCCGGCTGGCCACGATGATGTTGGGCGGGTCGGCGATCAGGGTCGAGGTGCCGCCGACGTTGGCGGCCAGGATGAGCGAGATCAAGTAGGGCATCGGACGCAGGCCCAGCCGCTCGCAGACCGACAGTGTCACCGGCGTGACGAGCAGCACGGTGGTCACGTTGTCGAGGATCGGCGAGAGCGCCGCGGTGACCAGGATCAGCAGCGTCGCCAGGCGCGCCGGGCGACCGCCGGAGTGCTTGACCGCCCACAGCGCGAGGAACTCGAACAGGCCCGTCTGTTTGAGGACGCCGACGATCACCATCATCCCGAAGAGCAGGAAGATGACGTCCCAGTCGACCCCGGTCTCATGGCTGAAGAAGGCCGACTCGGCGTTGATGATCCCGAGCACGACCATCGCGGCGACGCCACCCAGGGCGGCGGCGACGCGGTGGACACGCTCGGTGGCGATGAGGCCGTAGGTGACGATGAAGACGGCCACCGCTGCGTACACGATCATGCGTTGAGCTCCATGCCATCGACCCTCCGTTACCGGAGACTCGATCCGAATGGGTGCTGCCACCCATAAGGCCAGGCCAGCGGACATGTCAGGGTTGAGCCATGAGCCACCTACCCCTCTACTGGCGGGTCTGCCTGACCAACTGGGCCGTGTTCTGCGTCGGCACCCTGGTCCTGGCGCTGTCCCCGGCCCGCGTCTCGGAGCGCGTCCTGGCCTCGGAGGCGGTGGTGCTTGCGGTCGGGCTGGTGGTGATGGCGACCCTCAACGCGCTCCTGCTGCTGCGCAGCCTGGCGCCGATCGACCGGGTGATCCGCACCATGGACTCGGTCGACCACCTCTCCCCCGACCAGCGCCTGCCGACCCTGGGCAAGGGCGCCGGCGCCCGTCTCGTGGCCAGCTACAACGCGATGCTCGAGCGGCTGGAGACCGAGCGGAGCACCAGCAACGCCAAGGCGCTCGCCGCGCAGGAGGCGGAGCGACACCGGATCGCCCAGGAGCTCCACGACGAGGTGGGACAGTCGCTCACCGTCGTACTCCTGGGGCTGAAGGGTCTGGAGCGACAGGTGCCGGAGGAAGTACGCCCCGAGCTCGCCGCCGTCCGCGAGTCCGCGCGCACCGGCATCGACGACGTACGCCGCGTGGCCCGCCAGCTGCGGCCGGGCGTGCTCGAGGATCTCGGCCTGCACGCCGCCCTGGCCTCGCTGGCCACCGACGTCGGCGCCCTGGGTCGCACGACCGTACGCCGCACCATCGGCCGCGGGCTTCCCGAGCTGCCCCAGGACCGCGAGCTGGTGATCTACCGGGTCGCCCAGGAGGCGCTCACCAACGTCGTACGCCACGCCCACGCCGCCACCGCCGAGCTCTCCCTGTGCAAGGTCGGCGACAAGGTCGTCCTCACCGTCTCCGACGACGGCCGCGGCAGCGCCGCCCTCGTGGCCGGCGCCGGGATCAGCGGTATGCGGGAGCGGGCCCTGCTCGTCGGTGCCGACCTGAGCGTGACCAGCACCCCCGGCCGTGGCACCACCGTCCGCCTGGAGGTGCCGCTGTGACTCCCACGCCCGCGAAGATCCGGATCCTGCTGGCCGACGACCACACCCTCGTACGCCGCGGGGTCCGCCTCATCCTCGACGCCGAGCCGGACCTCGAGGTGGTCGCCGAGGCCGCCGACGGAGCCGAGGCCGTCGCGGCGCTGCGCGACGTCGAGGTCGACCTGGTGATCCTCGACGTCGCCATGCCCCGCATGACCGGGCTGCAGGCCGCGCGCACGATCGCCCGGATGCGTACGCCTCCGAAGATGCTGATGCTCTCGATGCACGACAACGAGCAGTACTTCTTCGAGGCGCTCAAGGTCGGCGCCAGCGGGTACGTCCTCAAGTCGGTCGCCGACGAGGACCTGGTCAAGGCCTGCCGCACCGCCATGAGCGGACAGGCCTTCGTCTACCCCGGCGCGATGAGTGCCCTGGTCCGCGACTATCTGGACCGGCTCAACCGTGGCGAGAGCCTGCCGCGCACGGTGCTGACCGAGCGCGAGGACGAGGTGCTCAAGCTCATCGCCGAGGGCCACTCGACCCGGGAGATCGCCCGCGAGCTGACGATCTCCTACAAGACCGTCGAGCGGCACCGCGAGAACATCCTCGCCAAGCTGGGCCTCCGCGATCGCACCCAGGTCACGCGATATGCCATCAGAGCGGGTCTCATCGAGCCCTGAGAAGGCCTACCGTCGAAGGATGGACCCACGGCTCGACGCAGACCTCGCCGGGATGACCGATCTCCTCGGCGCGATCCAGGACTACGCACAAGAGATCATCGCCGGACTCGACGGCAGACCGGTGACCTCTCCGTTCCGGCCACCCTCCGCCGAGCGGCTACCGGCCCGGGGCGCCGGCGGCCAGGCCGCTCTGCGCCACTTCGAGACCCGCTGGGCGCCGGGCCTCTCGGCGAGCGCCGGCCCCCGCTACCTGGGCTTCGTCACCGGCGGGGCGACCCCGGCCGCGGTCGCCGGCGACTGGCTGACCCCGGTCTTCGACCAGAACACCATCACGGTCCAGGACTCCGCCGCCAGCGACCTGGAGCGCGAGACGGTGCGCTGGCTCCTCGACCTGCTGGGCCTTCCTGGCGACTTCAGCGGAGCGTTCGTCACCGGCGCGACCATGTCCAACCTCACCGGGCTGGCACTGGCGCGCGAGTGGCTCGGCGACCGGCTCGGAGTGTCGGTCTCGACCGAGGGCGTCGCGGCGCTCGGTCCGGTCGTCGTGCTGTCGGGCGCCGCCCACTCCACCGTCTCCAAGGCGCTCTCCGTGCTCGGCCTGGGCCGCGGCAGCCTCCAGCCGGTCGCTCTGCTCCCCGACCGCGATGCGGTCGACGTCGACGCGTTGCGGACCGCGCTGCGCGAACAGGACGGCCGGCCCGTGATCGTCGTCGCCAACGCGGGCACCGTGAACACCGGCGACTTCGACGACCTGGACGCCATCGCCGACCTCCGTGACGAGTTCCCGTTCTGGCTGCACGTCGACGGCGCCTTCGGCGCCTTCGCTGCCCTCTCCCCCGCGCACGCCCACCTCGTCGCGGGCCTCTCCCGCGCCGACTCGATCTGCGTCGACCTGCACAAGTGGCTCAACGTCCCCTACGACTCCGCGATCCAGCTCAGCCGCCACCAGGACCTCCAGGCCCGGGTCTTCAGCAACGCCTCGGCCTACATCGGCCTCCCCGGTTCCTCCCCCGACTTCGTACACCTGACCCCGGAGAGCTCCCGGCGCCTGCGGGCCCTGCCCGCCTGGTTCACGCTGTACGCCTACGGCCGCGACGGCCACCGCGAGATCGTCGAGCGCACCATCGCCCTGGCTCACCGCACCGGGCGGCTGCTCGCCGAGATCGACGGCGTCGAGCTGCTCGCCCCGGTCCGGCTCAACATCGTGTGCCTGAAGGTCCCCGGCGACCCGGCCGACCTCGCCCGCCGTGTCGCCGATACCGGCGTCACCTTCGTGACCCCCACGGTCCACCAGGGCATCCCGGCCCTGCGGTTGGCGTTCAGCAACTGGCGTACGTCCGAGGCGGATGCGGATCGGATCGTCGAGGTTTTCCGGCAGCTCCTGTCGGGCAGCTAGCCCACGCTCCGCCCACCGTCCCAGGGGGTCAGGCGCCGAACTCCCGAGCGCGCAGCTTCGCCAGGTGGGCATGCACCAGCGGAAGCACCGACGCACCCTCGCCGCTCGCGGAGGCGACTCGCTTCATCGACCCGGCACGCACGTCGCCGACGGCGAACACACCCGGCACCGTCGTCTCCAGGCTCGCGGGCGGGCTCCCGTCGACCCACGCCTCGCGGGGCACGTCACGGCCGGTCAGGACGAACCCGTGCTCGTCGAGCGCGACCCCGTCCGCCAGCCACAAGCAGTCAGGTTCTGCTCCGAGCAGGCAGAAGAGGCCGTCGGCGGACGTCTTGGTGGCCTCGCCGGTGTCCAGGTTCTCCAGTCGCAGCCACTCCAGCCGACCGTCGCCGCCGCCGTCGCCGACGATTGTGCGCGGCCGGACCTGGATGTTCGACGTCGCGTCGATCTCACGTACGAGATAGGCCGACATGGTCTCCGCGAGGTCGTGTCGCCGGACCAGGATCGTCACCGTGCTCGCGAACTTGGCGAGGTGGATGGCTGCCTGTCCGGCCGAGTTGCCCCCACCGACCACGAAGACGTCCCGGCCCTGCATCTCGCGCGCCATCGACGTCGCGGCGCCGTAGTACACGCCCGCGCCCACCAGGTCGTCCACCGCGGGCACGCCGAGCCGGCGATACGTCACGCCCATCGCGAGCACGACCGTACGAGCGCAGAACTGCGCGCCGCGCACGTGCACGTGCTGGTGCTCGGGCTCGTCGACCGGACCGGGCTCGATCCCGGTCACCGGACGCCCGGTGAAGAATCGCGCGCCGAACCTGCTGGCCTGGATGCGGGATCGCTGGGCGAGGCGCATGCCCGAGATGCCACGTGGGAAGCCGAGGTAGTTGCGGATCATCGAGCTCGACCCTGCCTGGCCGCCGATCGCGTCGCGCTCCACGACGACCGTCGCCAAGCCCTCCGACGCGGCGTAGACCGCCGCCGCGAGGCCCGCCGGCCCGCCACCCACGATGGCGACGTCGGCGATCACTCCCTCGGGGATCTCGTCGAACCCGCCGTAGATGGCCTCGGCGGCCGTCGCCGCCGTCGCGCCGGAGACCACGCGGCCCGTGAAGGTATGGACCAGGGGCAGCTGCGCCCCCGGACCTGCGGCCTCGATGATCTCTTTCGCCTCGTCGTCGCTCGGCTCGAGCGCGCGATGCGGGAACCCCATCCGTTCGAGCAGGTCCCGGATCGCCGCCGCGTCACGGTCGCCCGGCTCGGCGACGACGTCTGTCACGGTCACCAGGGGTCTGCCCACCGACCATCCCCACTCCGAGAGGAGCTCGATCAGCGCGGTGTGGAACTCCTCGTCCCGCGGGCCGCGCGGGATGAGGACGTAGGTGTCCATCTCTCGCTCGAGCGCCGCCGCACGCAGGTCGTCCAGAGCGCCGGAGAAGTCCTCCCACGAGACCAGCGCGACCCGGCGTGCCGTGGCCACGATGCCCGGTACGCGGCGCAGGAAATCGATCGAGGTGCCTTCGTCGAGCACGTGCTCGACGGCGACCATCGCGATCTGCGCACCCTCGGCCACGAGCCCGCGGGTCCGGTCGAGGCCTGCATCGAAGCCCACCACCACCTCGACCCGGTAGTCGCGGTCGTACCGCGCCCGGAACTCCCGCTCGATGACGTCGGCGTGCTCGCCGCCGACCAGCACGATGACGGGTCTGTCACGCTCCATGCCGCACAGCGTAGACGCCGCGGTGGCTCAGTCGCCCAAGAACTGACGCAGGGCCGCGAGGAAAGTCTCCGGCTTCTCTGAGTGCACCCAGTGACCGGCCCCCTTGATGGTCACCTTGCGGTAGCGCGGGAACCACTCCTTCATCGCCGGCGCGTACTCGTCGGTGACGTAGTTGGACAGCTCGCCGGCCACCCACATCACCGGCCCGTCGTACGGCTCGTACGCCTTCAGCTCCTCGGCCGGCCAGTCGCCGATGCGGTCCAGGTCGCGGCCGAGGACGGGGAGGTTCATGGACCAGCGCCAGCTGTCGCCGTCGCGGCGGAGGTTCTGCAGCAGGAAGCCGCGGATCGTCGGGTCGGGGACCGCCTCCTGCATCCCGGCGTCGGCCTCCTCGCGACGGGTGATGCGGTCCAGGTCGAGGCTCCGCATGGCGTCGACGTACGTCTTGAAGCCGCCGACGCGGTCGTAGACGACCGGCGACATGTCGGCCACGACGAGCTTCGCGACCAGCTCGGGCCGGGTGATCGCGAGCAGCATCGCCACCTTGCCGCCCATCGAGTGGCCGACCACGGTCGCGGGGTCGTCGGCCGAGAGCAGCTCGGCGACCGCCGCAGTCACCTCGAGGTAGTCGAAGGTCTCAGGCTGCGGGGAACGGCCGTGGTGCGGCAGGTCGACGAGCGTGACCCGATGCTTGTCGGCCAGCTGCTTGCCGAGCGTGTTCCAGTTGCGTCCCTGGCCGAAGAGTCCGTGCAGGAAGACGACACGACTTCCGGCGTCGCCGAGCTCGAGCGTATGAAGTGGTGGCACCGGGGAAGCGTACAAACTCAGAAGTCGAAGCCGTCGAACATGTCGCCGATGCCGTCGCCGATCCCGCCGAACATGTCGCCCATGCCCTCACCGATGCCGCCGATCGCGTCGCCCATGCCCTCGCCGATCTCACCGAAGGCGTCGAAGCCGCCGAAGGCGCTGAACATCAGCCCGGCGAACATCCAGTCCATCGGCGAGAACGCGCCGAAGTAGCCGGCGGCGTAGGGCCGGTAGGCCGGGCCACCCTGCCAGTAGGGAACGCGCTCGTTGCCGACCATCACCTTGCGGGTGTCGGGCTCCGCGCCGACCTTGACGCGCTCGGCGTCGAGTGCGCAGGCGGGTACGTCACGGGTCGTGCCGCCCGGCGGGGCCCAAGCCACGTCCTCGACCGAGAGCCCGTGGCGGGGATCGAAGAAGCACGGCGGGCGACGCTTCGGCAACGGCTCGCCGGCGACCCGCGCCTCGACGCAGGCGATCGCATAGCGGCCGTCCTCGACGATCGTCGTGATCTTCTTGACGTCGTCGGGCTCGGTCATCTTGTCGACGGTGCGCTTGGCCGTCTCGTATTCGTCCAGCGCGCGCTGGTAGTCGGCGTTGGCGCCCTCGTCGAGCTCCTTGCCGGCCATGTCCAGGTCGAGCTTCTGCAGCTCTTCACCGAACGCGGTCACGTCCTCGAAGGCGAGCTGCTTGACCGGCTCGAGGTCAGCGCGCTGCTTTTCCAGCGCTCGCGCCTGCGAACGCTTGCTGGTCACTACCACGGTCCCGATCACCGCGACGACGATGAGAAGTGCGATCAGAAGTCCCACGTCTTTCAGCGTACTGCCACGGTGGTCGGGCCGGGAGGGACCTCTTCTCAGGAGTAGTCGCGGAAGCCCTTGCCGGTCTTGCGGCCGAGGTAACCGGCGGTGACCAGGTGCTCCAGCAGCGGCGCGGGCGCGAAGCCCGGCTCACGGAACTCCAGGTAGAGCTCGCGCTCGATGGCCAGCGAGACGTCGTTGCCGACCACGTCGAGCAGCTCGAACGGCCCCATCGGCAGCGCACAGCCGAGCTTCATCGCGGTGTCGATGTCGTCGGCGGTCGCGTAGTGACCCTCGAGCATCTTGACCGCGTCGTTGAGGTAGGGGAAGAGCAGCGCGTTGACGATGAAGCCGGCCCGGTCCCCGCACGAGACCGGCGACTTGCCGACCTTCGAGCACAGCGCCCGGACGGTCTCGGCGACCTCCTCGGCGGTGGTGACGGTGGAGACGACCTCGACCAGCTTCATCACCGGCGCCGGGTTGAAGAAGTGCATCCCGACGACGTCGGACGGCCGCTTGGTCACCTTCGCCAGCTCGATGACCGGCAGGCTCGAGGTCGTGGTCGCCAGGATCGCGCCCGGCTTGCAGATGTCGTCGAGGTTCTCGAAGAGCGTGGTCTTGATGGCCAGGTCCTCGGCGATCGCCTCCACGACGATGTCGACGTCGGCCAGGTCATCCAGCGAGGTCGTACCGGTGAGCCGGCCGAGGATCTCCGGCTTCGCCGACTCCTCCAGCTTGCCTCGTCCGATCGCCTTGTCGAGGCTCTTGGTGATCCGCGCGGCGACACCGTCGACCTTGTCGGCGCTGCGCCCGACGTACGTCACGTCGTAGCCGCCCTTGGCGAAGACCTCGACGATCCCCGACGCCATCGTGCCGGTGCCGACGACGCCGATCTTCGCGATCGAGCGGCGCAGCTCGTGGGTGGCGTCGGCGCTCGGGGTCAGCGCGTCCGGGACGACGACGGGCGAGTCGGCCGCCTCGTAGGTGTAGAAGCCGCGGCCCGACTTCCGCCCGAGCATCCCGGCGGTGACCATCTGCTTGAGGATCGGCGCGGGGGCGTGCAGCCGGTCGCGACCCTGGCGGTACATCGTGTCGAGGATCTCGTAGGAGGTGTCCAGGCCGATCAGGTCCAGCAGCGCCAGCGGGCCCATCGGGTAGCCGCAGCCCAGCCGCATCGCGGTGTCGATGTCCTCGCGGGTGGCGTAGTGGCCCTCGAACATCGAGACCGCGTGGTTCAGGTAGCCGAAGAGCAGCGCGTTGGCGATGAACCCGGCCCGGTCACCGCAGACCACCGGCGACTTGCCGACCTTGCCGACGACCTCGCGCACATCCTCGAGCACGTCCGGCTCGGTCACCACGGTGCGTACGATCTCGACGAACTTCTGCACCGGAGCGGGGTTGAAGAAGTGCACGCCGACGACCCGGCCCGGGTGGTTGGAGGCGGTCGAGATCTCGGTCACCGACAGCGACGAGGTGTTGGTCGCCAGGATCGTCTCGGGAGCCACGATCTCGTCGAGGGTGGCGAGGATCGACTTCTTCAGCTCCAGCGACTCCACGACCGCCTCGACGACCATGTCGACGTCCTTGAGCGCCGTCGGGTCGGTGGCGAAGGAGATCCGGCCGAGCAGTGCCTCCTGCTCCTCCTCGCTGAGCTTGCCGCGCTTGACCGCGCGGCCCGTCGAGTGCGCCAGGTGGGCCTTGCCACGCTCGAGGCCCTCCTCGTCACGCTCCACCCCGACCACGGTGAACCCGTTGCGGGCGAACACCTCCGCGATCCCGGCACCCATGGTGCCCAGGCCGACGACTCCGACTGTCTCGATCGTGCGCTCACTCATGCCCCGCATCCTGCCACGGTGTGATGCCCGGCACGCCGGGACGCCGCTAGATTCGGGCACTGTGACCGACCAGACCCAGATCACCGAGCGCATCGAGGCCGAGCGCATCGACGCCGAGCGGATCATCCCCGCCTCCCCCACCGACATCTTCGCCGTTCTCATCGACCCCGACGGCCATGTGGCCATCGACGCCGCCGGCATGCTCCAGTCCGCGGAGGGATCGCCGGTGGGCGCGGTCGGCGACCGGTTCGTCGTCCACATGGACCGCGAGGCCCTGGGCGACTACCCGCTCGGCAAGTACGACGTCACCGTGATCATCACCGGGTTCGAACCCGACAGGTGGATCGAATGGACCATCGAAGGCACCATCAAGCCGCCGATCGGCCACCGCTTCGGCTACGAGCTGGAGCAGCTCGCCTCGGGTGACACCCGCGTCACCTCGTACTGCGACTGGTCCACCGCCCTCCCCGAGTGGAAGGCGATCTTCCCGGTGATCGACCAGAAGTCGATCCGGGCCACCCTCGGAATCCTGGAACGAGCCGTACGCCGCGGCTACCCCAAGCCCTGAGCCGAGACGTGATCTGTGGCGGCCGAGTGGTGAGAAATGGCGGCCGAATCTGCAGTTGTGGACGGCGAAACTGTCGATTCGTCGCCCATATCTACAGACTCGGCCGCCACAAGTGCGGATTCGGCTGGGATCAGTAGGTGTGGAAACCCTCGCCGGTCTTGCGGCCGAGCTTGCCTTCCTGGACCTTCTCGACCAGGAGGGCGGCGGGGTCGAAGCCGGGCTCGCCGAACTCGTTGCGGAGCTCGGACTGGATGGCCAGGGAGACGTCGTTGCCGACGACGTCGAGGAGCTCGAAGGGGCCCATCGGGAAGCCGGCGGTCTCCTTGATCGCGGCGTCGATCTCGGCGATGGCGACGCCGGACTCGTGCAGCTTGACCGCGTCGTTGAGGTAAGGGAACAGCAGCGCGTTGACGATGAAGCCGGAGCGGTCGCCGCAGGAGACCGGGACCTTCTTGACCGCGGTGGACAGCGCGCGCACCGTCTCGTCGACCTCGGGCGAGGTGAGGTCGGTGGTGACCACCTCGACGAGCTTCATGACCGGCGCGGGGTTGAAGAAGTGCATCCCGATGACGTCACCGGGGCGCGCGGTGACCTTGGCGAGCTCGGTGATCGGCATCGAGCTGGTCGTCGTGGCCAGGATGGCGCCGGACTTGGCGATCCGGTCGAGGTCCTTGAAGAGCTCGGTCTTGACATCGAGGTCCTCGGCGATGCCCTCGACGATCAGGTCGGCCTCGCCGAGGTCCTCGCGCGAGGTGGTGCCGGTGAGGCGGCCGAGCACGGCGGCCTTGCTCTCCTCGTCCGAGCGGCCCTTCGCGATGGCCTTGTCGAGCGACTTGGTGATGCCGGCGACGACCCCGTCGAGCTTCTCCTGCGAGCGGCCGACGAAGACGACGTCGTACCCGGCCTGGGCGAAGACCTGGACGATGCCCGAGGCCATCGTGCCGGTGCCGACCACGCCGATCTTCTCGATCGTGTGGCGCAGCTCCGGAGCCTTTGCGTGGTCCCCGGCCACCGAGGCGAACGTCCCGGACTCGCCGGCGACCTTGGTGAGCAGGTCGGCGGGCTTGTGCAGGTTGTCGCCGGTCTCCTCGAAGCGGGCGAGCAGAGCGTCGCGTACGGCTGCGGCGCCGATCTCGTCGGCCGTGGCCAGCGGCCCCTGGGGGTAGCCGCAGCCGAAGCACATGGCGTTGTCGATGTCGGTGGCGGTGGCGTAGCCCGACTCGAGCATGCGAATGGCGTGGTTGAGGTAGGGCAGCACGAGCACGTCGTGGATGGAACCCTGGGTCGAAACCGTCATGCGACGGAAGACTGCCAAATTTATTACCCATGAGTAACCCCTGGTGGCGTGACGCTGCTCACATGGAGCCATGCGATACGTTCTCCCGGTGAGACTCGTCGTTGCCACCTGCCAGGTCGACTACGCGGGGCGGCTCACCGCCCACCTCCCGATGGCCACCAGGGTGTTGATGCTCAAGGCCGACGGATCGGTGCTGGTCCACTCCGACGGGGGCTCCTACAAGCCCCTCAACTGGATGTCGCCGCCCTGCACCCTCTCGGAGGGCAAGTCCGACGACGGCCGCATCGAATGGACCGTCACCTCCAAGACCGACGACACCCTGCGGATCCTGATCGACGAGATCCACCACGAGACGTCCCACGACCTGGGAATCGACCCCGGCCTGCAGAAGGACGGCGTCGAGAAGCATCTCCAGGAGCTCCTCGCCGACCACCCGGCGACGCTGGGCGAGGGCCTGACCCTCGTACGCCGCGAGTACCCGACCGCGATCGGGCCGGTCGACCTGATGTGCCGCGACGCCGACGGGAAGTCGGTCGCGGTCGAGATCAAGCGGCGCGGTGAGATCGATGGCGTCGAGCAGCTGACCCGCTATCTCGAGCTGCTCAACCGCGACCCGCTGCTGGCCCCGGTACGCGGCATCTTCGCTGCTCAGGCGATCAAGCCCCAGGCCCGCGTACTGGCCGAAGATCGCGGTATCACCTGCGCAATCGTCGACTACGACGCGCTCCGCGGCCTCGATGATCCGACCGAGAGACTCTTCTGACCAACAGTTGGTGCACGGTCAGGCAAGTTCACGTCGGGGAAACCCCATTCCCTACCTTTGAGTAGGAACTGCGTGACAAGATTCACGCCATGTCCATGAACTACTCGGGGCATGGCGTTGGGGGCCGCCTGTCCGTGAGCGACGTCGAGGCGATCATGATCGATCTACTCACGATGCAGCAGATGCACACGGCGGAGTTCCATGCGATCAAGAACCGGATGGAGCGCACCGACGCTGCGATCGACAGCGTCAACGCGCGCCTGGACAGCGTGGAGCGGCGGCTGGACGACCTGCTGATCTCGATGAGCCAGCTGCTCAACTGGGCCAACCCCCGCTGAGCCTGCCGAGTCGGCTCGTCTTGACGTAAAACCCTGCCGAGTCGGCTCGTCATGACGAGCCGACTCGGCAGGTTTCTCGGTCAGGCCGAGCCGACTCGACGACGCAAGGCGTCAGGACGAGCCGACTCGGCCGCTCAGGAGCTGATGGTGATCGGCTCGCCGCCGGAGACGAGGCGCCAGTCGACCGAGGCGAACGCGGCCGGGTCGATGACCTGGTGGGCGGTGACCCAGTCGATGAGCAGCTGGCGGATCTCGACCTGCTGGTTGTAGACCACGGTGGCGTCGGTGACGTGCGGGAAACCGCCGCCACCGGACTGGCGGTAGTTGTTGACCGCGAGCACGAACTCCTGCGCGTCGGTCACCGCGACGCCGTCGTAGGCGAGGTTGGTGATCCGCGAGCCCACCGCGACCGAGATGTCGATGTCGTAGGTCAGCGCCGCGTCCAGGCCCGCGATGGTGTCGAAGTTGTAGTCGGGCGTGCCGTTCGGCGCGGTGTCGGTCGGCGCGTTGGTCACGGCGTCGATCGGGAACGGGCCGGTGCCGCTGACCTGCTTGAAGTAGCGGGCGCTGAACTCGAGGTAGTCCTTGAGCTGGGCGCCGGTGATGCGCACCGCCATCAGGGTGTTGTCGTAGATGTAGAGGCCGGCCACGTCGCGTACGGTCACCTCGCCCGCGGGGAAGGCCGCGGCACGGCTGAACGGGGCCGCGATCGAGATGACCGGCAGGTCGGCGTCGGAGCCGGTCAACGCCGCCTTGACCGCGTCGGCCTGGACGTAGTTGACGAAGTCGATGATGGGTACGTCCTCGACGACCGCCCGCGCGGCCAGCATCTCCGCCGCCGAGGTGCCGACGACGGAGTTCACGTAGGAGACCACGACGTCGTGCTGCTCCTGCACGGCGGCCGAGACCTCCGGGTCGGGGTCGACGGTGTTGGAGTTGAGCGTCTGCGAGGTCGCCGACTGCAGGACCCAGCGGGGCCGGCCGTGACGCTTCTCGCGGCGTACGACCAGGTCCATCACGGAGACGCGCATCCCCCAGTAGAGCGGCTCGGTCAGCAGCACCTGCTTGCCGGTCTCGGTGTTGGTGACGTAGCGCTGGGTGATCTCCCGGTGGGCGTGGCCGACGAGGATCGCGTCGACGTCCGCCACCTGCTCGGCCACCAGGGTCGAGGCGTTCTCCGGGGGCAGCTCGTCGCCGTAGGAGCTGGAGGTGTCGGCGCCGGAGTGGGCGCTGATGATGACCAGGTCGCAGCCGGCCTTCTTGAGCTCGGGCACGAAGATCTTGGCCTGCTCGACCAGCCCCGGGAACTCCATCTTCCCCTCGACGTTGGCCTTGTCCCAGATCGCGATGCCGGGGTTGGTCAGCCCGAGCACACCGACGCGGAGGCGGCGGCCGCGGCCCAGGTCGTAGTCCTTGATGATGTAGGGCGGGAAGACCGGCAGCTTGGTCGACGGGTCGACCGCGTTGGCGCCGAGCATCGGGAAGTTCACCTGCTCCTCGAACTTCCGGATCGTGTCGATGCCGTAGTTGAACTCGTGGTTCCCGAGCGCGGCAGCGTCGTAGCCGACCAGGTTCATCGCCCGCGCCATCGGGTGGATGGCGCCCTCGGTGATCGGGTCGATCCGGGCGTAGTAGTAGGCCAGCGGGGTGCCCTGGATCGTGTCACCGGCGTCGATGGTGAGGATCGGCTCGCCGCGACGATCCTCGCGGACGGCGTCGATCAAGGTCTTGACCTTGGCGACGCCGATCTCGTTGCCTGCGCTGTTCGAGAACTCGGCGTTCTTGTAGTAGTCCCAGTTGAAGACGTTGCCGTGCAGGTCGGTCGTGCCGAGCACGGTCAGCCGGACCGTGTCGGGCTTGCCCGCGCTGTTCGCACCATGGGCAGGGGCGGCGGTGTAACCAGCAGCGCTCAGCGCCGCAGCGCCCGTGACAGCAGCACCGGACAGGACAGAGCGGCGGGTGGCGTGAGGCATCGGTAACGTCCTTGCGCGAGTAGGTAATCGAATGCAAGGCAATTCCTACCACCTCGGACGCAACTTGGCGGCGCCTTCCGTCAAGCAGCCAGATGCTTCTTCTTGACCGGTTTGCCGTCGAGGGTGACCAGACGGCGCTTCTTGACCGTCATCCCCTCGGGCAGGGTGCCTTCCTTGAGCATCCGGATCGGGCACCGCTTGCAGCGCGACTTCGACACGCAGCACTCCGTCTTGGGAGGCTTCCTCTTCTTGCCCACGCTCGAAGGGTAACAGCAGGGTTAGGCGTGCCTTACTTCCACGAGCGCGGCCACCTCGGAGGCGCAACCCCAGCTCAGCGTCACCCCGGCGCCGCCGTGGCCGTAGCAGTGCACCACCCGCCCCTCGCGTTCCAGCCGGACCGAGGGCCGGGCCGGGCGGAGGCCGACCAGATGGGCCCTGACCTCGGCGTTCGCGATCTCCGGCACGGCTGCGGTGGCGTCGGCGAGGATCCGCTCAGCCGTACGCGGGTCCGGGCTCTGGTCCCAGGCGTGCGGCACCGACGTACCTCCGACCACGGTGTCGCCACCGCGCGGGAAGATGTAGGAGGGGGTGTCGCCCTCGGCCTCCAGCCACTCCTCGGTGGCGCCCGGCCCGAGGACGACGATCTGGCCCTGGACCGGGTAGAGGCTGGCGTCGCCGACCAGTTCCCGCGAGCCGAGTCCGGTCGCATTGACCACGACGTCGGCGTCCAGGCTCGCCAGGTCGTCGACGGTCCCGGTCGTGATGTTCCCGCCCGCGGCGGTGATCCGCCGCTCGAGCCAGGGCAGGTAGACCGGCATCTCGGCGATCGGGACGGTGAACTCGGCGCGGCCCTCGGTCACGGTCAGATCCGTGAGCGGCTCGGCCCACCACAGGTCGGCCACGGGGTTGTGCTGGGTGCCGTGCACCATGCGTACGCCGGCCTCCGGCTCTTCCTCGGCCAGCCGGGCGAGCTCTCGGAAGGTCTCGGCGGCCCAGGCCGTCACCCGGTCGCGCGGCTCGGCGAGGTAGGGGAACCAGAACCCGCCGGCCACCGCCGAGGTGGTCCCGCTCGTCCGCTCCCGGCCGATCACGCTGACCTCGTGACCGGCTTCCAGCAGCCGTACCGCGCACGAGAGCCCGATGACTCCGGCTCCGACCACCGTTACTCGCATGCGCGGCAGGCTACTAGGCCCGATCACTCGGCGAGCCGACGCGCCAGCACCGGGATGACGATGACGGCGGCGACGACGTGCATGAGCATCAGGACGACCGCGCTGGCGGCGTCGAAGCCGAAGGTGACGTCGGGGACGAGCGAGGCGACGGTCAGCACGACGGTGGTGACCACGAACGTACGTCGCGGGTGGCGGGCCACACGGGCCATCACCGCGGCCATCGCGACCCCGATGAGCGAGAAGAGGGCGGTCAGCTGGGCGTAGCCGGCGAGCGGGATCGTCCCGCTGGCGGTCTCGAAGCTCACCCCGGCCGCCGAGGCAGCGACGGCCAGGACGGTGACGACCGCGCTGGCGACGACCGTGGCAGCGAGGCCATGGAGCCAGACGGGCTTGCGCACGGCGGCGCGGGTCGAGCGGGTGGTCTGCTGGGCGGTGGTGATCGTGGACATCTCGTACTCCCGTGAAGTGGCGGGAGGCGCTGTCCGCCTCCCTCTGCCCCTTTCACGAATGGCCACGACACCAGATCGACACGGCTCCCGAACTTTTTCGGAAGCCGTGTCGAACCTCTGCTCAGGAGAGGTCGTTGGCCTTCCGGATGACCTCGACGATGTCGGCCATGATCTCGGTGAGGCTGAAGTCCTTGGGCGTGTAGACCGCCGCGACCCCCGACTCGATCAGCGTCTTGGCGTCGGACTCGGGCACGATGCCACCCACGATGACGGGTACGTCACCGAGACCCGCCGCGCGCAGCCCCTCGACCACCGACGGCACGAGCGACATGTGCGAGCCGGAGAGGATGGAGAGCCCGACGACGTGTACGTCCTCGGCGACCGCCGCGGCGACGATCTGCTCCGGGGTGAGCCGGATGCCCTGGTAGATGACCTCGAAGCCGGCGTCACGGGCTCGGACGGCGACCTGCTCGGCACCGTTGGAGTGACCGTCCAGGCCCGGCTTGCCGACGAGCATGCGCAGCTTGACGCCGAGCTCCTCGCCGGTGGCCTTGACCCGGTCGCGTACGGCCGACAGCTCGGCGCCGGCCTCCGCGGCACCGACGGCGCCGGAGACGCCGGTGGGCGCCCGGAACTCGCCGAAGACCTCGCGCAGGGTGCCGGCCCACTCCCCCGTGGTCGCGCCCGCACGGGCGGCTTCCAACGTCGCCGACATCAGGTTGGCATCGGTCTTCGCGGCGGCAGCCAGCGCGGCCAGCGCCTCGGAGACGGCCGCCTCGTCGCGCTCGGCCTTCCAGGCCTCGAGGGAGGCCTTGGCGGCCTCCTCGGCGCGGGGGTCGGCGACCATGATCGCGGCGTCCAGGTCCGCGGTCAGCGGGCTCGGCTCGGTGGTGGTGAACTTGTTGACGCCGACGATGATCTCCTCGCCGGACTCGATGGCGGCGCGACGGCGCGCGTGCGAGGAGACCAGCTCGGACTTCATGTAGCCGGTGTCGACCGCGGCGATCGCCCCGCCCATGGCCTGGACCCGGTCGATCTCCTCCTTGGCGCCCGCGACCAGCTCGGCCACCTTGGCCTCGACGACCGGGGAGCCGTCGAAGAGGTCGCCGTACTCCAGCAGATCGGACTCGTAGGCGAGCACCTGCTGCAGACGCAGGGACCACTGCTGGTCCCAGGGACGCGGCAGACCGAGCGCCTCGTTCCAGGCCGGCAGCTGCACCGCGCGGGCCCGCGCGTTCTTGGACAGCGTCACCGCGAGCATCTCCAGCACGATCCGCTGGACGTTGTTCTCCGGCTGCGCCTCGGTCAGGCCGAGGGAGTTGACCTGCACGCCGTAGCGGAACCGGCGCATCTTCGGGTCCTCGACGCCGTAGCGCTCACGGGTGATCTCGTCCCAGAGCTCGACGAAGGCGCGCATCTTGCACATCTCCTCGACGAACCGCACGCCCGCGTTGACGAAGAACGAGATCCGGCCGACGACCTTGCCGAAGTCCTCCTCGGACACCTGACCGGAGGCCTTGACCTGGTCGAGCACCGCGATGGCGGTGCACATCGCGTACGCGATCTCCTGCACCGGCGTGGCCCCGGCCTCCTGCAGGTGGTAGCTGCAGATGTTGATCGGGTTCCACTTGGGGATCTGGTGGACCGTGTAGGCGATCATGTCGCTGATCAGCCGCAGGGAGTGCTCCGGCGGGAAGACGTACGTCCCCCGGGAGAGGTACTCCTTGATGATGTCGTTCTGCGTGGTGCCGGCCAGCTTCGCGGCCACCTCGGCAGGGTCCATCCCAGGGTTCTGCTCCTCGGCGGCGACCTGATACATCGCGAGCAGCCACATGGCGGTCGCGTTGATCGTCATCGAGGTGTTCATCTCGGTGAGCGGGATCTGGTCGAAGAGCTTGCGCATCTCCCCCATGTGCATGATCGGCACGCCCACCTTGCCCACCTCGCCGCGGGCGAGGACGCTGTCGGGGTCGTAGCCGGTCTGCGTGGGCAGGTCGAAGGCGACCGAGAGACCGGTCTGGCCCTTGGCGAGGTTGGTGCGGTAGAGCTCGTTGGACGCCTCGGCGGTCGAGTGGCCGGCGTACGTGCGCATCAGCCAGGAGCGATCCTTCGCCGGGCGGCTCTGCTCGGAAGGCGTGGTGTCCGTCATAAGAGGCATGCTAGCCCCTCGGTTACCGCTCAGTAACCGGCTCCGGTGTGGAAGATGTCACTCACCGGGCCGCTCCTTTACTCACCGCGCCTCTAGGCGATGAGCGGTGAGTTCTCCACCTCGAGAACACGATAGAGCCTGGAGAGGTGGAGCATCCGGCGCACCGCGGGGGTGCAGCCCTGCAGAGTGAGGCGGCGACCCTCGGCATGGGCCTGCCGGGTAGCGACGGCGAGCAGCTTCAGCGCCGTCACATCGGCACTGCTCACGCCGGAGACGTCGAGCACGACGTCACCCTCCACCGAGTCGAGATGGTCGTAGATCACGCTGCGTGCCATCCAGGTGCTGCGTACGTCGAAATCTCCGCTCAGCACCAGCGTCGGCCCGTCGATCAAGATCTCCATGCCCTGCCTCCATCCCCCAGGAAGTGGATTGCCCTACACAGAAGCCCTACGCATCACATGACGCTCCCTCTCGCCCACTATGACGCGCGGCCGCTCCGATTGGTTGCACCTCACCAGCCTCATTCGTCACTCTTGTCCCAATTTTCTGTCGATTGACCACGTTCGCCGAAAGTGGGCCCTCCGCATAGGCTCAGCGCATGGTCAACCTGACGCGCATCTACACCCGCACCGGCGACGCCGGTGAGACCCGGCTCGGCGACATGAGCCTGACCGCCAAGACCGATCTGCGGCTGGAGGCGTACGCGACGACCGACGAGGCCGGGGCGGCGATCGGTGTCGCACTGGCTCACGGCGGCATCGACGAGGACGTCGTGAAGGTGCTGACGACCGTCCAGAACGACCTCTTCGACGTGGGCGCCGACCTCTCGACCCCGGTCGTCGACGACCCCGAGTATCCGCCGCTCCGCGTCGAGCAGGCCTACATCGACCGGCTCGAGGCCTGGTGCGACGACTACAACGAGCCGCTGGAGAAGCTGCGCTCGTTCATCCTCTCCGGCGGCACCGTGGCCGCGGCCCACCTGCACGTGGCCCGCACCGTCGTGCGCCGCGCGGAGCGGGCGGCCTGGGCTGCGTACGAGGTCCACGGCGAGACCATGAACAAGCTCGCCCTGACCTACCTCAACCGCCTCAGCGACCTGCTCTTCATCCTCGCCCGGCACGCCAACCGCGAGCAGGGCGACGTCCTGTGGGTGCCCGGCGGCGAACGCTAGAGCCAGCCGCGACGACCCGCCTCGTAGCCGAGCTGGAGGCGGGTGTCGACCTGCGCGCGGTCCATCATCTGGCGCACCCGCCGCTGGACCGTACGCAGCGACAGCCCGAGCTGCGCCCCGATGGAGGCGTCCGTCAGGCCGGCGAGCAGCAGGGAGAGCACCTTGGTGTCCAGGGGCTCGAGGCGATCGGCAGCCGTCTCGACCGTGCCCTCGGGCGTCGCGACGAGCTTGGGGGCCGAGGTCCAGATCAGGTCGAAGAGGGCGATGATCGCGTCGAGGAGTCCGCTGGGGTGGAGCAGCAGGGCGTCTTGGACCGTGTTGTGCTCACCGTTCATGAGCGGGATCAGGGCGATCTCCCGGTCGACGATGAAGGCGCGCAGCGGGACCGTCGGCACGACCCGCAGCTCGATCCCGATCTCGAGGCCGGAGTCGATGGTCTCGTAGATGCCGGGGGTGTCGAAGACGGAGCGCTCCAGGACGATGTCGTGCCGGACGCCACGTTCGATCGCAGCCCGCTCGGCCTCGTCGGCGTCCTCCCGGGTGACGACAGCGGCCTGCGGCTTCTGCAACGCCTGGATGCACTTCTTCGCCGAGTACTGCAGCTGGGCGAACCGCTGGGCGATGGCCTCGGTGCCGTGCACGACGTCGACGACGTCGGCCACGTCCCGGCGAGCGACCGAGCCCCGATAGAGCCCGGCGAGCTCGGTCATCTCGACCTGCGCGCGGCGCAGCTCGTCCTGGCGCTGGACGAGCAGCGCCCCGAGCGCCACCGCCGGCGGGGAGGCGACGTAGCGATCCTGACCGGCCGAGGCGCGGGCGACCAGGCCCTTTCCCTCCAGCGCAGACAGCACCGCCGAGACCGCGTAGGTGTCCAGGTCGGCCGCTTCGGCCAGCTCTTCGAGGTTGGCCGACGGCGCGGCGACCAGCTGGCGGTAGACCGTCTCCTCGAGATTGTCGAGACCGAGCGCATCGAGCATCCGAGATGCCTTTCCGTGGCGGGGGAACGAACGACGGTCATCATGGCAGATATACGACACGTCACATTCCCGCCATGGCGGTTCGACTTGCATTCACCGGCAACTTGGCCGAAAGTATTCATCGCCACCTCGGTCCGGATCCCCCCGCTCGGATCGAGGTGGCTTTCTTTTTGCGCGACAAAGTTGTCGCGATCGGTTCGGATCCGGTTGTCCGCGACGCGATGTCGGGCGTGCGTCTATGCATGCCGATGAATGCACCGCAACCCCGTGGTGACGCACTGCTGGTCTAGACCACTGCCACCGCATCGAACGAGACGCTGCTCACCACGAGCGTCCACGAAGTCGCAGAACCCGCCTCATGCTGGAAGAATAGATCGGGTGCCCTTGCTCGAAGCTCTCACGAACGACCTGCTCCGCGAGACCTTCGACCCCCAGACCATCGAGCGTGGCGAGGCCTACGCAGCGCAGGGCCGGGTCGGCGAGCCCCGGGTCACCGAGATCGGCAGCAGTGCGCTGCGAGCGGCGGCCGAGGTCAGAGGCACCAGCCCGGCTCCCTACCGTGTGACCCTCAACCTGGACTCCAGGAACGGCGTCGTCAGAGCGACCAGCTCGTGCAGCTGCCCCGTGCACAACAACTGCAAGCACGGCGCCGCGCTCGGCCTGGTCCTCGCCGGCTCGCGCGCCGCGGCGGCGCCGATGGGCCCGTCGTGGGAGACGGAGCTGCGTACGCTCCTGGGCCAGCTCGCCGAGGACAACAAGCCCGAGGACGACCTGCCCGCGCTGGCGCTCGAGATCGACGTACACAGCCCACGGTCCGCCGTGGCGGGCTCCCCCACCGTCGAGCTGCGTCCGATGCGCATGGGCAACCGCGAGCGCTGGGCGAAGACCGGTGCCGACTGGGCCAACATCCCCAACGCGGTGCCCGGCAAGGACTTCCCCCGCAGCCAGCTGCTCCCCCTGCAGGAGCTGGCCCGCCAGCTGCGGTCCGACCGGCTGCTCTACGCCCGAGGCTCCTCGCTCAGCCTCGCCGACTTCGGCGAGCACGCGGTCAGCCTGCTCCGCGACGCGATCCGCGGCGGTGTGACCGTGCTGCCCGGTGAGAACGTACGCGGCGTGGTGATCTTCGAGGAGCCGCTCTCGCTCGCCGGCGAGCTGCGCCGCGAGGACGGCGAGGCCGTCCTCCGCTTCGGACTGGCCCACGGTGACCGTGTCTACGCCGGCCCGACGGTGCTCCCGATCGGTCGCCCGACCCGCTCTGTGGGCGTGCTCGATGCCGGGGTGCTCCATCTCGCCGACCTGTCCGGACCGCTCTCGACCCACGCTCAGCGGCTGGTCACCGCCCGGGACCCGCTGACCGTCCCCGAGGCCGAGATCGGCACGCTGAGCGCCCTGCTGGGCCCGTTGGCCCGGCTGGTCCCGCTGCGCTCGGCCGACGACTCCCTCGACATCCCGGAGCCTCCCGCGCCGCGCCTGACCCTGACGGTCACCTGGCGCAGCTCGACGCATGCCACGCTCGGCTGGACCTGGGCCTACGGCGTACGTCACTACCCGGTGGACTCCCGCGAGGACCTCGGCCTGGTCCGCAACCCGGCCGAGGAGGCCGCGCTGCGCGCGAAGGTCTCCACCGAGCTGCTCCGCAAGCAGGAGGTACGCGACGGGGACGCGCTCGCGCTCGCCATCCACGACCTGCCGGCGCTGCGTGAAATCGAGGGCGTCGAGGTCACCGAGGTCGAGCGGCCCGACTTCCGCGAGACCGACGAGGACCCCGAGATCTCCTTCGAGATCACCTCGCCCGACGGTGCCGCCGTGGCCGGGCAGGACTGGCTCGACCTGCAGGTCGTGATCCGGATCGGCGCCGAGGCCGTCCCGCTTCCCGACGTGCTCGGAGCGCTGACCCGCGGCGACGACCACCTGATCCTCCCCAGCGGCACCTACATCACCACCGACCGCCCCGAGCTCGACCGACTGCGCAACGTCGTCGAGGCCGCCGGACAGCTGCACGAGCGCACCGGCGACGGGATCGCCGTCGGCAAGCACGACCTCGGCGTCTGGGCCGAGCTCGCCGAGCTCGGCGTGGTCGACCAGCAGGCCGCCGAATGGGTCCAGCGCGCCCAGGCGCTGCGCGACCTGCGCGAGATCCCCCGGCCGGAGCCGACCGGGCTCGCGACCGAGCTGCGCCACTACCAGCTCGACGGCTTCCACTGGCTGGCGTTCCTGCACGAGCAGGGTCTCGGCGGGATCCTCGCCGACGACATGGGGCTGGGCAAGACGCTCCAGGTGCTGGCCACGATCTCCCACGCCGTGCACACCCAGCCGGAGACGCGCGTCCCCTATCTCGTGGTGGCGCCCACCAGCGTCGTACCTGCCTGGGTGCAGGAGGCCCGCCGCCACACCCCCGGCCTCCGGGTGAGCACCGTGAGCAAGCGCATCGACTCCGTCGCCGAGGCCCGCGAGGGCGCCGACGTCGTCGTCACGACGTACGCCATCCTCCGGCTCGAGCAGGACGCCTTCGCCGGGCGCCCGTGGGCCGGTCTCGTCCTCGACGAGGCCCAGCAGGTCAAGAACCACCAGTCCAAGACGTACGCAGCGGCCCGCCGCATCGATGCCCGCTGGCGTCTCGCGGTGACGGGCACGCCGTTCGAGAACCGGCTGATGGAGCTGTGGGCGCTGCTCTCGATCACGGCGCCGGGGCTCTACCCCAGCCCGCGGCTGTTCCGCGACACGGTGGTCTCTCCCGTCGAGAAGTCGGGTGACGACGCGGCGCTGCGCCGGTTCCGGACCCGGCTGCGTCCGTTCCTGCTGCGGCGTACGAAGGAGCTCGTCGCCGACGACCTGCCGCCCAAGCAGGAGCAGGTGCTCGGCGTGGACCTCAACCCGGCGCACCGCAAGATCTACGACGCCCACCTGGCCAAGGAACGGCAGCGGATCCTGCACCTGCTCGACGACTTCAACGACAACCGGGTCGCGATCCTCAGTGCGCTGACCAGGCTGCGACAGCTCTCCCTCGACCCGGGCCTCGTCGACCCCGATGACGACGACGTCGGCTCCGCCAAGCTCGACACGCTGGTCGACCACATCGAGGAGCTCGCCGCCGAGGGCCACAAGGCGCTGGTCTTCAGCCAGTTCACCTCGTTCCTCGGCCGGGCGCGCACTCGCCTCAAGGAGGCGGGCATCGACGCCGCCTACCTCGACGGCGCCACCCGCGACCGCGGCGCGGTCATCGAGAGCTTCCGCGACGGCGACGCCCCGGTCTTCCTGATCTCCCTGAAGGCCGGCGGCGTCGGTCTGACCCTGACCGAGGCCGACTACGTCTTCGTGCTCGACCCGTGGTGGAACCCCGCCGCCGAGGCCCAGGCCGTCGACCGCGCCCACCGCATCGGCCAGACCCAGCACGTCATGGTCTACCGGCTGGTCTCGACCGACACGATCGAGGAGAAGGTCATGGAGCTCAAGGAGCGCAAGGCCGAGCTCTTCGCGAAGGTCGTCGACGGCG
Organism: Nocardioides sp. YJ-D4; assembly: GCF_054031495.1. Classification (NCBI taxonomy): domain Bacteria; kingdom Bacillati; phylum Actinomycetota; class Actinomycetes; order Propionibacteriales; family Nocardioidaceae; genus Nocardioides; species Nocardioides sp. YJ-D4. Next base: position 4,476,374 of record NZ_CM132932.1, on the reverse strand, counting down.
AAGGCGCCATGGGCTCCACCATCGGCGCCGACGACATCCGCGCACTCTTCGAGTAGCCGAGTCGGCGCATCTGCACGCCTTGGAGCGAAGCGAAGCGAGCGAGGCGTGCGGATGCGCCGACTCGGCTCGAAATCACCTACGCCGCCTTGCGACCGTCGCGGCCAACGCCGCCGCAGGAACCATCAGGACGGCAACGACCAGGAGCGCCCTCAGGGTGCCGACCTGATCGCCCACGGCGCCCAGGATGGGCGGGAAGCCGAGGAAGGCCCCGTAGGCCAGCGTGGAGACGACCGAGACGCGAGCAGCGGCCCGGGTCTCGTCGTCGGCGGCGATGCTGATCCCCAGCGGAAAGCCGAGGGCCGCGCCGAAGCCCCACAGGACGATCCCGGCCAGCGCGAGCCCGAAGGAGCCGGCGAACACCGTCAGCACGATCCCGACGCCCGCCAGCGCCGCCGAGGTGATCAGGACCGGCTGCCGGCCGACCCGGTCGATCACCTTCGCGCCGGCGAAGCGGGCGAGGCTCATGCAGAAGACGAACGCCGCGTAGCACGCCACCCCGACCCGGTGGCTCACGTCGTAGCCGTCGATCATCGCCAGCGAGACCCAGTCGTTGGCGCTGCCCTCGGCGGCGGCGAAGGCGAGCACCATGAGCCCCAGCAGCAGCGTCTGGGGTGAGCGCCAGGCGGCGATCAGCTCACGCCGCGGCGAGTGCCCCTCCGGGGGCGCCTCGGCCGGAAGGAACCCCAGCGTCCCCCACCAGCAGACCGCCAGCGCGATCGCCGCGACCCCGGCGATGTGCCACACCGTCGGCAGCGTGCCCACCAGGGCGATGCCCAGCAGTCCGCCGAGGACCGTGCCGACGCTCCACATGGCGTGCAGCTGCGGCATCAGCGTCTTGCCGCCGAGCCGTTCGACCGCGGCCCCTTCGACGTTCATGGCGACGTCCCAGACCCCGTAGCCGACCCCGTACGTCACCAGGAACAGCGCTACCAGCCACGCCTGCTCCAGCCAGCTGCCGGAGATCGCCACCAGGGTCAGGGAGGCGACGCAGAGCAGCGCGCAGCGGCGTACGACCCGGGCAGCGCCCCAACGCATCACCAGTCCCCCGGCGAGCGGCAGCGCGGCGACGGAGCCGATGCCCATCGCCAGCAGCATCAGGCCGACGGCCGAGTTGTTCAGGCCGAGGCTCTCGCGGAGCGCGGGGATGCGGGAGATGAAGGTCGCGGACAGCAGACCGTTGGTAGCGAACGCCACCACCGATCCGGCCTGGGCACGGCGGAGGGGCGTCACAGGTAAAGGCTAGTGCGCCCGGGGCCGCGTCCAGGTGCGGGGCTCAGTCCCGCTTCTTCTCGTACGGCCCGCCGCGGCCGAAGATCGGCAGCACCCACGGCTGGCGCAGCGGGGCGCCGGCGAGCGCGACGACCGCGAAGGCGGCCGCGAGCACCCAGGCGATCCCGTAGAGAGCGCCCCCGAGGCCGAAGGTCACGATCGTGACTGCGAGCAGGGTGAGCTGCAGGTTGAGGGCACCGGCGGCGTGGTGCTTCACGAACTCGGAACGCTTGCCGACGGTGTAGTAGAGGATCGCCGGGCCGACGACGATCGGCACCAGGGTCGTGGCCTGGGCGAGGGCGCCCAGGAGCCGCTCCTCGGTGGTCGGCGGCGGCAGCAGGTCGCGGGCGGGCTTCGCCGCTGCCGGAGCTGGGGCCGGCTGCGCGACCAGGTCGCGGGTGATCGGCTCCAGGGCGGCGTACGTCTTCGACTTCATGGTCAGGTCGAACCGGAGGTCGAACTCGGCCTGGTCGAGGCGGCCGTCGGCGTAGGCGGACTTGAGGACGTCGATCACGCGGTCGCGATCGGCGTCGGTGCAGCGCAGCTCGTCGCCGGGGACCTGAGTCGGCGGGATGGGCGGGGTGGGCGGGGTCGGGATCGGGGCAGTTGAGGACATACCTCTACGATCCGCCGCGAATGCCTTCCGGACAATCAGGGAAGCCCCCGAAAGCAAACCGACCGACCCCGGTGTTGTGCCGGAGACGGTCGGAGGAAGACGTCAGAAGACGGTCCAGGTGGACCGCATCGGGCGAGACTCCAGCCAGGCCTGGAAGCCGATCAGGGTCTGCTGGTCCATGGCCAGATCGATGTGTTCGCCCTTGACGTCGCAGGTCACGATCAGGCTCTCGGGGTAGAGGACGAGCTCCTCGATCCCCTCAGGAGAGCGGCTGGAGACATAGACGATCTCGACCCGGCGCCAGACCCGTTTGGGCTTGGGCGAGAGGGAGAAGATCCGGAACCACTCCAGCTGCGCATCGCCGGAGTAGCGGCCGATGCCGATGACCCAACCGCGCCCGGGACTGGTGTCCCGGACGCGGTGGCTCAGTTCGAAGACGCCGCCGTTGCGAGCGAGCAGACGGCGGCGAACGGCGATCCCGACGCCATAGGCGAGGACAAGCAGAAGCAATGCGGCCACAACGGCCAAGAGCAGCTCCCACCATGCCATCCGGGTATCGCCCCTCTTTCCCTAGGAGGCCTTCTCGACAGCGCGGATGCGTGCCTCGGCACGACGGATGCGCTTCTCGGCGTCGTTGTTGGTGCCGAGCAGGCGACGGGCCTCCTCGAGCTCGACCTCAGCCTGGCTGAGGTCGATCTCGTGGGCCAGCAGCACGTGCTCGGACAGGATCGAGACGCGGTCGTTGGCCACCGAGAGGAAGCCACCGTCGACGGTCGCGATGACCTCGGTACCCTCCTCCGGAGTGATCTCCACGACCGCCTCGGTGAGAGCCGACAGCACCGGCGCGTGACCGCGCAGGACGCCGACATCACCGTCGACCGTTCGGGCGATGACCATGGTGGCCCCGCCGCTCCAGACCACGCGGTCTGCAGCGACGAGCTCCACCTGAAGTGCGTCCGTCATCAGAGGCTCTTCTGGATCTCGGCCCACTTCGCCTCGACGTCGTCGAGGCCACCGCACATGAAGAACGCCTGCTCGGCGACGTGGTCGTACTCACCCTCGGCGATCTTGTTGAACGCCTCGATGGTGTCCTTGACCGGAACCGTCGAACCCTCGATGCCGGTGAACTGCTTGGCGACGTAGGTGTTCTGCGACAGGAACCGCTGGATCCGGCGAGCGCGGGAGACGATGATCTTGTCTTCCTCGGAGAGCTCGTCGACACCCAGGATCGCGATAATGTCCTGCAGCTCCTTGTTGCGCTGGAGGATCTGCTTGACGCGGACTGCGCAGTCGTAGTGGTCCTGACCGATGTACTGCGGGTCCAGGATTCGCGACGTCGAGGTCAGCGGGTCCACGGCCGGGTAGATACCCAGCGACGCGATCTCGCGGGAGAGCTCGGTGGTCGCGTCCAGGTGGGCGAACGTGGTCGCCGGGGCCGGGTCGGTGTAGTCGTCGGCCGGCACGTAGATCGCCTGCATCGAGGTGATCGAGTGACCACGCGTCGAGGTGATCCGCTCCTGGAGCTGACCCATCTCGTCGGCCAGGTTGGGCTGGTAGCCAACGGCCGAAGGCATCCGGCCCAGCAGGGTCGAGACCTCGGAGCCCGCCTGGGTGAAGCGGAAGATGTTGTCGATGAACAGCAGCACGTCCTGGCCCTGGACGTCGCGGAAGTACTCCGCCATCGTCAGCGCCGAGAGAGCCACGCGAAGACGCGTGCCCGGCGGCTCGTCCATCTGGCCGAAGGTCAGGGCGACCTTGTCGTAGACGCCGGCCTCCTGCATCTCGTGGATGAGGTCGTTGCCCTCACGGGTGCGCTCGCCGACACCGGCGAACACGGAGACACCACCGTGGTTCTTGGCGACTCGGGCGATCATCTCCTGGATGAGGACGGTCTTGCCGACGCCCGCACCACCGAAGAGGCCGATCTTTCCACCGGTCACGTAGGGGGTGAGGAGGTCGATGACCTTGATGCCCGTCTCGAACATCTGGGTCTTGGACTCGAGCTGGTCGAAAGCCGGAGCCTTGCGGTGGATGCCCCAGCGCTCGTTGACCTCGACCGTGGACGGGTCGACGTCGAGGATGTCGCCGGTCGCGTTGAACACGTGGCCGAGGGTGACGTCACCCACGGGAACCGTGATCGGGCCACCCGTGTCACGCACCGAGGAGCCGCGTACGACGCCGTCGGTCGGCTTCAGCGAGATCGCGCGGACCATGCCGTCGCCGATGTGCTGGGCAACCTCGAGCGGCAGGGTCGTCGTCTCACCGCTGATGGTGACCTCGACCTCGAGCTTGTTGTAGATGTCCGGCATGGCGTCGACGGGGAACTCCACGTCGACGACCGGGCCGATCACGCGGGCGATGCGGCCCGTCGTGGTCTTCTCGTCAACCTGTGCGGTCATTTTCTAGTCAGTCTTTCTGTGGGTTCTCAGTCGTTCGCAGCCTGGGCGTCGGCGAGCGCGTTCACGCCGCCGACGATCTCGCTGATCTCCTGGGTGATGCCTGCCTGGCGAGCCTGGTTGGCAACCCGGGTGAACTTCTTGATGAGCTCATCGGCATTGTCGGTAGCCGACTTCATCGCCTTCTGACGCTGGGCCAGCTCGGAGGCGGCGGCCTGCAGCAGCGCGAACCAGATCCGGCTCACGACGTACTGCGGGAGCAGCGAGTCGAGCACGGCCTCGGCCGACGGCTCGAACTCGTAGAGCGGCAGGACGTCGCCCTCGGCCGGAGCCTCGGTGCCCTCCACGACCTCCAGAGGCAGGAGACGTACGGCGGTGGGCTTCTGCGTCATCATGGTGATGAACCGCGTGTAGACCACGTGGACCTCGTCGACGCCGGGAGCGGCGGCCTTCTCGGCCTCGGTGCCCTCGACGAAGACCTCGATCAGCTTCTCGCCGATCTCCTTGGCCGCGTCGTACTCCGGACGGTCGGAGAAGCCGGTCCAGGCCTGCGCCACGGAACGACCGCGGAACTTGTAGAAGGCCTCCGCCTTGCGTCCGGTGACGTAGAGGTCAACCTCCTTGCCCTCGGCCTTGAGCTTCTCGACCAGGCCCTCGGCCTCCTTGAGCACGCTCGAGGAGTAGGAGCCGGCCAGACCACGGTCGCTGGTGACCACCAGGACGGCGGCGCGGGTGGGCGCCTCCGGCTCGGTGGTCAACGGGTGGTCCACGTTGGAGTAGGTCGCCACCGCCGAGACGGCGCGGGTGAGCTCACGGGCGTACGGCGCGGCCGCATTGGCCCGCTGCTGCGCCTTGATGATCCGGGACGCAGCGATGAGCTCCATGGCACGCGTGATCTTCTTCATCGACTCCGTCGACTTGATCCGCGCGCGGAGTTCACGCACTGACACGGCCATGGGTCAGCCCCGCTTCTGCTTGACGATCTGCTCCTGCTCGACGTCCTCGTCAGCCAGGGCCTGCTCCTTGGCGGAACCCGGCTTGATCGAGTGGCCCTCCGAGGTCTCGAACTGGTCGAGGAAGGAGTCGTAAGCCTTCTTCAGCTCGGACTCGGTGGAGTCCTCGAACTTCAGCGACTCACGGATGCCGGCGAGGATGCCGTCGTGGGAGCGACGCAGGAAGTCGAGGAACTCCCGCTCGAACTTGAGCACGTCCTCGACCGGGACGATGTCCAGGCCGCCCGAGGTGCCCAGCCACAGCGAGACGGTCATCTCGTCGATCGGGTAGGGCGAGTAGGCCGGCTGCTTGAGCAGCGCCATCAGCCGCTGACCCCGGGCCAGCTGCTGCTTCGAGGCCGCGTCCAGGTCGGAGGCGAACATCGCGAAGGCCTCCATCGCGCGGTACTGCGCGAGCTCGACCTTGAGCGAGCCGGTGACGCCCTTGAGGGCCTTGGTCATCGCGGCGCTACCGACGCGGGAGACCGAGACGCCGACGTCGATCGCCGGGCGCTGGTTGGCGGCGAACAGGTCGGACTGCAGGAAGATCTGACCGTCGGTGATGGAGATGACGTTGGTCGGGATGAACGCCGAGACGTCGTTGGCCTTGGTCTCGATGATCGGCAGACCGGTCATCGAGCCCTTGCCCATCTCGTCGGAGAGCTTCGCGCAGCGCTCCAGCAGCCGGGAGTGCAGGTAGAAGACGTCACCCGGGTAGGCCTCACGGCCCGGCGGGCGGCGCAGCAGCAGCGACACGGCGCGGTAGGCCTCGGCCTGCTTGGTCAGGTCGTCGAAGACGATCAGGACGTGCTTGCCCTCGTACATCCAGTGCTGGCCGATGGCCGAGCCGGTGTAGGGGGCGAGGTACTTGAAGCCGGCGGAGTCGGAGGCCGGAGCCGCGACGATCGTGGTGTACTCCAGCGCGCCGGACTCCTCGAGGGCGCCACGCACGGAGGCGATGGTCGAGCCCTTCTGGCCGATGGCGACGTAGATGCAGCGGACCTGCTTGTCGGGGTCGCCCGACTCCCAGTTCTGCTTCTGGTTGATGATCGTGTCGATCGCGACCGTGGTCTTACCGGTCGAGCGGTCACCGATGATCAGCTGACGCTGGCCACGGCCGATCGGGGTCATCGCGTCGATCGCCTTGATGCCGGTGGCGAGCGGCTCGTGCACCGACTTGCGGGCCATCACGCCGGGAGCCTGGAGCTCCAGGGCGCGGCGGCCGACCGTCTCGATGTCGCCGAGGCCGTCGATCGCGTTGCCGAGCGGGTCTACGACGCGGCCGAGGTAGCCGTCACCGACGGGGACCGAGAGAACCTCGCCCGTACGTCGGACCGACTGGCCCTCCTCGATCTTGTCGAAGTCACCCAGGACGACGACACCGATCTCGCGGGTGTCCAGGTTCAGGGCGAGACCAAGGGTGCCGTCCTCGAACTCGAGGAGCTCGTTGGTCATGGCCGAGGGCAGACCCGACACGCGGGCGATGCCGTCCGCGGTCGAAGCGACGGTGCCGACCTCCTCGGTCTTCGCCGCCTCCGGCTTGTAGTCCGCGACGTACTTTGCCAGTGCGTCCCGGATCTCGTCGGGACGGATGGAGAGCTCCGTCATCTGTGCCTTCTCTCTCAGTTCTTACAAGTCAGTCTGTGTCACACAGGGGTCGTACGGCCAGTTGACGGCCGCGGTGCCGGATCAGCCGGCCAGGGCTCGCTGCGCCCCTTCGAGGCGACTCGAGACGGTGCCGTCGATGACGTCGTCACCGATCGATACCTTGATGCCACCGACGACAGCCGGATCGACGACCACGTTGAGGTGGACCTCACGGCCGTACTTCCTCGCCAGTGCTGCCGCCAGACGGGTGGTCTCGGCCTCCGAGAGCGGGGCCGCAACGCGGATGACCGCGGTGCCCTCGTCTGCGACGGATGCCGCGACCTTCTGGTATTCACCGAGAGCAGCCGATGCGGTGCGGTAGGTGCCCGCCAGCGCCTGCTTCGTCAGGGTCACGGTCGCCGGAAGCGCCTTGCCCCCGAGCAGCGTGTCGACCAGCGCGGCCTTGTCCTCGGTCGTACGGGCCGGGTCGGAGAGCGCGTCGCGCAGCTCCGGCGTCTCCTGCACGGCCTGCTGGACCGCGAACAGCTCGTCGGCGAGGCGCTTGGCCTCGCCGCCGGCGCTGCGGACCGCGGCGATCTCGCTCAGTCGCTCGACCGCATCGCTCAGGTCACCGGCGTGCGTCCAGCGGTGCTTGACCGCCGACTCGAACACGCCGAGTCCCGTTGCGTCGACCTTCCCGCCGAACAGCTCGGCGACGAGGCCGGTCTTGGCCTCCTGCGGCACCGAGGCGTCGGTGACGAAGCGGCGCAGAGCTGCCTCGGCACGGAGGGTCTGGGAGACCTCGAAGAGGGTGTCGGCCGCCTTCGCCGCCGCCTCGGGAGAGGCGGAGACGGCGGTCTTCAGCTCCTCGGTCAGGGCGGCAACGGCGTCGGCCGACGCTCCACGGAAGTCCATCAGTGAACCCCTGCCTCGAGGTCAGCGAGGAACCGCTCGACCACACGGCTGGAACGCTCGTCGTCGTCCAGCGACTCGCCGACGATACGACCGGCGAGACCGGTGGCCAGCGAGCCGACCTCGGTCTTGAGCGACGTAGCAGCCGCCTGGCGCTCGGCCTCGATCTGCGCCTTGCCGGCGGTGATGATGCGCTCGGCCTCGGCCTGCGCCTCGAGGCGCATCTCGGCCTTGATCGCGGCGCCCTCCTCGCGAGCCTGCTCGCGGATGCGGGCAGCCTCGTGGCGGGCGTCGGCCAGCTGGGACTCCAGCTGGGCGAGCTTGGCATCTGCCTCGGCCTGCTTGGCGTTGGCGTTCTCGATGCCACCTTCGATCGCCGCGGTTCGATCGGCGTACGCCTTCTCGAAGTTCGGAACGATGAACTTCGCAACTCCCACGAAGAGGAGGGCGATGACGATGAAACCGAGGATGATCTCCGGGACGTGCGGGACCAACGGGTTGATCTCGGTCTCCGCAGCGGTTACCTGGGTAAGGATCATGTCGGAACCTTCAGTAGTTCCCTACGTCAGCGAAGGACGAAGGCGAGAGCCAGGGAGATGATGAAGAACTGCTCACAGAGCGCGAAGCCGAGAATCGCGATCGCCTGCAGGCGGCTCTGGGCCTCCGGCTGACGGGCAACACCGGCGACGTACGCGGCGAAGATCAGACCGACACCGACACCCGGGCCGATGGCGGAGAGGCCGAGGCCGATGATTCCGAGCTGTCCCGACAGTTCCATGGGATTTCCTTCCGGTTGTGACGCGATCTGCGTCAGTTGTTGTGCGTCGACTTGGGTTGGCTGTTTAGACGAGGCGTCAGTGCTCGTCGGCGACTGCACCGGCGATGTACATCGCCGAGAGCAGGGTGAAGACATAGGCCTGCAGGAACATGATCAGCATGTCCAGGAAGGACACGAAGATGCCGAGCAGGAAGGCGAAGACGCCGGCGGTGATGCCCTGCCACGCAGGGGTGTAGTGCAGGATCAACCAGGCGCCGCCGATGGAGAAGAGCGCCACCAGCAGGTGGCCGGCGAACATGGTCGCGAAGAGACGAATCGCCAGCGTGAACGGGCGGACCACGATGTTGGAGAGGAACTCCAACGGGACCATCATGAGAAGGATCGGGCCGCTCACGCCGCTGGGCACGGTCTGGAGCTTGAGGTAGCCGACGAAACCGTGCTTCGCGATGCCGACGATGTTGTAGATCAGCCAGGTGATGACCGCCAGGGCCGCCGTGTAGCCGATGTGGGACATCGTGGGGAACTGGACGAACGGGATGATCCCGTAGAAGTTGTTGATGATGATGAAGATGAAGACCGTGAAGAGGTACGGCACGAACCTCATGTAGTCCTTCGACCCGATGATGTCGCGGGCGATGGAGTTGCGGACCATCCCGTAGACGTACTCACCGGCGAACTGCAGACGGCTCGGAACCACGGCGGCCTTGCGGGAGGCGGCGTAGAAGAAGCCGAAGCCGATCACGACGGACAGCAGGACCAGGAGACTCACCTTGGTCAGGGCCCAGTCGCCGGACCCGACGATCGGCGGAAGGAAGAAGTCCGCGGGCCCCGGGATATGAGGCCCCGACTCCGACGCCATAACGGTGGCGGCAAGCGACTTCACGCTGTCTCCTGTTTGTTCGAACTTACGATTCTGGGTGGCGAGCATCTGAGGCTCGGGCATCATCCCGGCGGCCGCCCCCGACGGCCCGGACGATATCAGGCGCTACTGACGGGTCACGAGTCTGCCCCGGGCAGGTCGAAGAGCGGGATTCGCTCGCGTCGCACCAGGAACGCGAACGTGGTCGTCCAAGCGATGGTGAGCGCCATGACCGAGAAGGCTGCCGGACGTACGACAGCGTCTCCCCCGGTCTGCGAGACGACCAGCAGGACAACGAAGAGAACCATGCCTGACAGCGTGAAAACACCGACGGCGGCGGGCAACGACAGCGCGGGCGACTTCGCCGCGATCCAGAACATCGCCCAGGAGCCGACCGCCAGCACGACGACGGTGGCGATCGATCCGATCGCAGCGCCGGTCAGACCATCAGTCCCGGCAAGAACAAAGGCCACCGCGAGGGCCGCGAGCACAGCAACTGCGGACACTGCGGCAGAACCTCGCAGCACCTTGGACTTGCTGGTTGCGGTCGTCATCGTCGGCGGCCGTTCTCTCTGGGGGCATTTCACGTGTTCAGGAGCGTATCCCGAACGCTCGTGAAAACTATCACAAGCGTCTTTGGGTGCCCTAATTGATCGATCAAGATCGGCCGATCGACTCGTCCTCCCACTGCCTCCAGACTTGAGCTCCGACCTCGGCCAGGTTGATTCCGCGCTGACGGTGCTCGTCCGCGACCTCGTCGTACCACTGCTGCATTGCTTCGCTGAAACCAGCGTCGCGCATCAGGTCGAACCGACTCGAGGCACCTGCCAGGTACTTCTGGATCTGAGCCACGAGATGGGCGTCCCGGGTGCGCTCAAGGAGTGCTCTGGCAGTCTCCTCGAAAAGTTCCCGTCCCATCACGCCGCCCCGTTCACGTCTGGCGCGGTCCAGCTCGGTACCTCAGGGAACCGGATGTCTTGCTGGAACCGCGCAAGCTGAGCGAATCCGGCACCGAGCTGCTGCGCTGCAGCGAACGCGAAGTCGAACGCCGCCTTGTAGGCCATGACGTTCGAGAGAAGTTTGGTCAGCGCCGCCGGCGTCACCGTATTCAGCGCTGACCTCAGCACGTCCGCCAGGCTCGTCGGCCGGGGGATCGAGTCCACCAACAACTCGAATACGTCGTTCATTGCCTCAACGCGCGCCTTGTAGGCCAGCGACTCCGCGGTGATTCGCTCCTGGTACGCCCGGAACCCGTCGCCGCTCTCATACACGACGTCCCGCACCTTCTTGAAGTACTCGCGCGCGGCGTTGGACGCGTTGCCCTCCCACTTGCCGTCGAGACCCTCGACGATTCCGTCGATATCCCAAACAATGTCTGTCATCGTCTGGGTCGCCATCTCCAGCGCACCCAACGCATCGCCCACCTTGGTCCAGTCGCCGCTCAGCTCGAGCTTCAGCTTCTTGATGGGATCCTGGATACCCAGCTTCTCCAAGGCGCTGCCAACCCATTTGAACTCAAGCATGTAGTTGATGCTCTTGCTGATGCTGACGAACTGGTCGTACTGGTCCAAGCTTCCCGTAGGCCCCTCCTTGAACTTCGAGGCGTACTCATCTTCGTCGATCCCGTGGCTGGCGAATGAGCCAGTCCCGGGCCGGGCGATCTCCTTCATCAGGCCATCAGCCCGGCGGGCGACATTGAGGTCGGTGTTCTCGTAGTCTCGGGCGATCGCACGCAGCGTGTCGACGACTCCCTCCATCATGCGGCGGTATTCGCCTGTCGCCCCGTACGAGTCGAGGAGCGCTTCACGAATCCCCTCGACTTCGGAGGCAATCTCACTCAGCACGGTGGAGTCGTGAGGCACATGCATCCAGTTGGACGCCGCGCGGCGGATGTAGTCCGCCTTGTCCGACAAGCTCTCGAAATCCCTGGCGGCCGCCCGAATGGCAGCTGGCTGTACGACGAACCCATCCACCGTGAACCCCACTCAACCCCGAGAAATCGGTCAACTGACCGAGCGCACCCAGTCTGCAATGGCACCTCGCCCCTGACAAGGGCGACGAGTCCGTTACGAGGTCAGCGGGGCTGGTTCTCCAGCGGGGTGAGGTCCTCGGGGACCTCGAGGAGCTTGTCGGTGCGCTCGCCGCGGATCTTCGGGAGGACGAAGGTGAGGAGCACGATGAGGGCGGTGGCGACGATGACGCCGACGATGACGACGGGGCCGCGGTAGAGGGTCACGAAGACCGATCCGAAGGACATCAGGCCGGCCCAGAGCCACATGATCAGCACGGCCCGGCGCTGGGAGTGGCCGATCTCCAGAAGGCGGTGGTGGAGGTGCTTCTTGTCGGCGGCGAAGGGTGACCGGCCGGCGCGGGTGCGGCGTACGACGGCCAGCACGAGGTCGACCAGAGGGACCACCAGGATCGTCAGGGGTAGCAGCAACGGCAGGAAGGTCACCAGGAGCGCGGTGGAGGCGTCGAAGGCGTTCACGTTCAGCCCGCCGGCGTTGTAGGAGCCCGAGAGGGTGACCGCGCTGGCGGCGAGGATCAGGCCGATCAGCATCGAGCCGCTGTCCCCCATGAACAGCCTGGCGGGATGCCAGTTGTGGATGAGGAAGCCGACGCAGGCTCCGGCGAGGGCGACGGTCAGGAGCGCCGCGGTCGAGGCGCGGCCGATGTCGTTGATCCGGGTGAACTGGTAGCAGAACAGGAAGAGCGCCAGCGCGCCGATGCCGACGACCCCCGCCGCCAGACCGTCGAGTCCGTCGATGAAGTTGACGGCGTTGACCACGGTGATCACGACGAGCCCGGTGAGCAGCGCGCCCTGGGCGGGGTCGATCGAGAACTGGGTGCCGTCGGGGAAGGTGATCAGGCTGTACTGGAGGTTGAAACCCACCAGGATCGCGGTCGCCAGCACCTGGCCGCCCAGCTTGGTGAGGGCGTCGAGCTCGAAGATGTCGTCGACGACGCCGACGATGCAGATCAGCGCGCCGGCGAGGATGACCACGCCGGTGTCCTGGAGCACGAAGTCCGGCGCATCGGCCAGGAACGGCAGCTCGCGGGCGACCAGGTAGGCGGCGACGAGGCCACCCAGCATCGCCACGCCACCCATGTAGGGGATCGGAACGGCGTGTACGTCGCGGTCACGGACCTTCGCGACGGCCCCCGTGCGCATCGCGAACTCGCGGGCGACGACGGTGAGCAGGTAGGTCACCACGGCGGCGACCAGGAAGAGGAGGACGTAGGCGCGCATCAGGCTTCTGTGTCAGCGTCCGTGGCGGGCGAGTCGGTGTCGGTCATGGACGGGTCCGGATCACCCGGTCGGCGGATGGCGACATCGTGCGGGGCGAGGATCTCGTTGATCCGATCGATGCTGATCGCGCCCTCCCGGAGGACCTTCGGCTCGTCACCGGTGGCGGAGATGATCGTGGACGCCTCGCCGACCGGCGACTCGCCCCCGTCGATGATGGCCTTGACCATCTTGCCGAGCATCTCGTCGGCCTGGTCGGCGTTGGTGGCCGCAGGCTTCGTGGTGCGGTTGGCCGAGCTGGTCGCGAGCGGACCGACCCGGTCGATGATGCGACGCAGGATGTCGGAGTCGGGGATGCGTACGGCCACGGTCTGGCGGGCCTCGCCCAGGTCCCACTGCAGCGACGGCTGCTGGTGGAACACGACCGTCAGCGCACCGGGCCACAGCTCCTCGACGAGGCTGCGCGCCCAGTCGGGGATCCGCGTCGCGAGGGCGTCGAGGGTGGCGACGTTGGAGATCAGCACGGGCGGCGGCATCGAGCGGCCTCGGCCCTTGGCGGCGAGCAGACCGGCCACGGCGCCCTTGTCGAACGCGTCGGCAGCGATGCCGTAGACCGTGTCGGTCGGTACGACCACGAGCTCGCCGGCCTGAAGGGCAGCCACAGCAGCATCGATCGCCTCGGTCTGCTCGTCCTCGGTCGCGATCGGGTAGCGCTCAGTCACAGTGCTCATGTTGCCAGTTGTGCGGTCGTGAAGCGCGGACGGCCTGCCAGATCGAGGTGATCGCGTACGTCCTGCCATCTTCCGGTGGCGGCGAAGACCGCCGGGGCTCCACCGTTCTGACCGTCCGGTCCCTGCTCGTCGGCGTGCTCGAAGCCGACCACTCCCCCGGGCTTGAGCAGCTCGGCGGCCCGCCGTTCCAGGACGCGGATCGCGTCCAACCCGTCCTGCCCGGAGAAGAGCGCGAGGTCCGGGTCGTGGTCCCGCGCCTCGGCGGCGACCGACTCCCAGGCTTCGAGGGGGATGTACGGCGGGTTGCAGACGAGCACGTCGACGCTGCCGTCCAGGTCGGTGAACGCCTCGGCCATGTCGCCCTGCCGGAGGTCCACGCCGGTGCCGGTCAGGTTGCGTACGGCCCAGGGGTAGGCATCCTCCGAGAGCTCGACCGCGTGCACCTCGGCGCCTGGGACCTCGTCGGCGATGCTCTTCGCGATCGCTCCCGATCCCGTGCAGAGATCGACGACGACGGGCTGGTCGATGGTCGCCGCCCGGTCGATCGCCCAGCCCGCGAGCAGCTCGGTCTCGGGCCGGGGCACGAAGACGCCGGGACCCACGGCGAGCTCGACGTGCCGGAAGTACGCCACCCCGGTCAGGTGCTGCAACGGCTCGCGCTCCGCGCGGCGGGCGAGCAGGTCCGCGTAGGCCTTCTCGTGGGGCTCTGCCACGTCGTCGACCAGGAAGAGGCGGTTGCGGTCGGTGTCGAGGACATGGGCCAACAAGATGGCCGCATCGGCGTCCGGGCTCGCGACTCCGGCCTCTGCGAGCTGCTTTCGGGCACTTGCCAGAAGTGTGCGCGGGGCGGTCATGGGCAACTGCTCCTGAATGTGTTAGTCATGCTTTACCCGGCTGAGGGTAACGTTCGGGCGCCTCAACGGTTCTTCCGGTCATATCGGGGGACGCGGGACTGGCCGCCACACCTCGTCGGGCGCTGTGCTGCCCCACCATCACACCCGAGATCTCCCCCGGAAGGAAACATCACCCCATGAAGTGGCTCTTGCTGCTTGCACTCATCCTCGTCCTCGCCCTCCTGATCTGGTTCTTCTTCGGACGGCCAGTCCGCAAGGACGCCAAGGTCGCACACCGAGCGGACGACGAGACCTCGGCAGCCGAGGCCACCACTGCGCCCGTCGCCGCTGCCGCCGTCCCCGCCGAGGCCTCCGTGGCTGAGGCTCCCGCAGCCGAGGCTCCCGCAGCCGAGGAGCCCGCGGCCGAAGAGTCCACCGAGGCTCCTGTCGAGGCCGAGGTCGCCGAGACGGCCACGAACGACGTGACCGAAGCGGACACCGCTGCCGTCGTCGCGGAGGCCGAGAGCGTCACCGCGGCTGCCGCCGCGGAGCCCGAGGCAGCCGAGGCTCCGGCTGCGGAGGCTGCCGTGGCCGCCGAGCCGGAGGCGGCCCCGGCCGCCGAGGCGCCCGCCGCGACCAACGGTGCTCCCTACGCCGGCGCCGTGCTGCCGGCTGCTGACGGAAGCAGCTCGGATGCTGCGTACGACATCAAGGGCAGCAGCGGGAAGAAGTACCACACGACGGCGAGCCCCTACTACGGCCGTACGAAGGCAGCCGTCTACTTCGACTCCGAGGAGTCGGCCAAGGCCGCCGGCTTCGTCGTGGGCTTCAAGAAGAAGGCCAACGCCTGACCTGCACAGACAGACGTCGAAGGTCGCAGTCACTCGGTGACTGCGACCTTCGACGTTGTGGACGTCCTCAGGAGTCGAGGGAGGCCAGGCGGGCCGCCAGGTCGGCGTCCACGGCGCTGCCGATCACCGGCTCCAGGTCGCCGTCGAGGACCTGGTCGAGGTTGTAGGACTTGTAGCCGGTGCGGTGGTCGGAGATGCGGTTCTCCGGGAAGTTGTAGGTGCGGATGCGCTCGGAGCGGTCGACGGTGCGCACCTGGGAGCGGCGGGCGTCGGATGCTTCCGCGTCGGCAGCGTCCTGGGCTGCCTGGAGGAGGCGCGAGCGGAGCACGCGCATGGCCTGCTCCTTGTTCTGCAGCTGCGACTTCTCGTTCTGCATCGAGACGACGATGCCGGTGGGGATGTGGGTGATCCGGACCGCCGAGTCGGTGGTGTTGACCGACTGGCCGCCGGGGCCCGAGGAGCGGTAGACGTCGATGCGGAGGTCGTTGTCGTTGATCTCGACATCGATCGGCTCGGCCTCGGGAACCACCAGGACACCGGCGGCAGAGGTGTGCACGCGGCCCTGCGACTCGGTGACCGGCACCCGCTGGACGCGGTGTACGCCGCCCTCGAACTTGAGCAGCGCGTAGGGCGCCCGACCGGGCTCGGGGGTCCCCTTCGCCTTCACCGCAACGGTGACCGACTTGTAGCCGCCGAGATCGGACTCGTTGGCGTCGAGGAACTCGAGCTTCCAGCCCTGGCGCTCGGCGTAGCGCGTGTACATCCGCAGCAGGTCGCCGGCGAACAGCGCCGACTCCTCGCCGCCCTCCCCCGACTTCACCTCGAGGATGGCGTCCTTGTCGTCGGTCGGGTCACGAGGCACGAGCAGGCGGCGCAGCCGCTCCTCGGCCTCCTCGCGCTGGGGAACCAGCGCGTCGGCCTCCTCGGCGAACGCGGGGTCCTCCCCCGCCAGCTCGCGGGCGGCCTCGATGTCGTCACCGAGCTGCTGCCAGGAGTGGTAGGCGTCGATGATCGAGCTCAGCTCGGCGTACCGCTGGTTGAGCTTCTTCGCCAGGCGCGCGTCGGCGTGGGTCTCGGGCTCGGCGAGCCGCTTCTCCAGCCCCTGGTGCTCCTCGATCAGCCCTTCGACTGCTTCAAACTGTGACATCTCCGCCTCGCTTCGTACGCCTGTGAAACCCTCCAAACACGCCAGCGCCGGCCACCCGCAGATGCGGGGGCCGGCGCTGGGAAGCAGCTACTTGTTGCGCTTGCCGAAGCGAGCCTCGAAGCGAGCCACGCGGCCGCCGGTGTCGAGGATCTTCTGCTTGCCCGTGTAGAACGGGTGGCAGTTGGAGCACACGTCGGCGCGGATGGCGCCCTCGGCCACCGTGCTGCGGGTGGTGAACGAGTTGCCGCAGGTGCAGGTGACCTGGGTCTCGACGTAAGTCGGGTGGATGTCGGGCTTCATGAGGTTCCTCTCAAGACATGGGGTTCCGGGTCGCCACCGCAGGTTGCGGGACGTGAACCGGCACCGAGGATTCAGTGTATGTGAACGCCTGGGGCCGCCAATAATTCCCGGCGGCCCCAGGACGCACAGCACTCAGCTCTTGGCGACCTCGTTGAGCAGCACCATGTTGGTGGCGGAGCCGGCGACCTTCTCGACCAGGACCGAGGCGGCCTTGGCACCGTCGAGCGTGGCGAGCGAGGCGCGCAGCTTGCGCACCGCGTCGCCCTCGCCACCGGCGAAGAGCAGGTCGTCGCGGCGGGTGCCGGAGGCGTTGACGTCGACGGCGGGGAAGATCCCGGCCTCGGCGTACTCCTCGCTCAGGCGCAGCTCGGAGTTGGCGGTGTCCTTGAACGCGTCGAAGATGATCTCGTCGGTCTTGGAACCCGTCTCGACCGCGGCCGTGGCCAGGATGGTCAGCGAGCCGCCGTCCTCGACGTTGCGGGCCGCACCGAAGAACCGCTTGGTCGGGTAGAGCGCCGCGGAGTCGACGCCGCCACCGAGGATCCGGCCCGACGCCGGGACGGAGAGGTTGTACGCCTTGCCCAGGCGGGTCAGCCCGTCGAGCAGGACGACCACGTCGTGGCCGAGCTCGACCAGGCGCTTGGCCCGCTCGATGGCCAGCTCGGCGACCACGGTGTGGTCGGCGGGCTGACGGTCGAAGGTGGAGGCGATGACCTCGCCCTTGACGCTGCGCTCGAAGTCGGTGACCTCCTCCGGGCGCTCGTCGACGAGCACCACCATCAGGTGGCACTCGGGGTTGTTGGCGGTGATCGCTCCGGCGATCGCCTGCAGGACGGTCGTCTTGCCCGCCTTCGACGGCGAGGCGATCAGGCCGCGCTGGCCCTTGCCGATCGGCGAGATCAGGTCGATGACCCGCCCGGTGACCGGGTCGGAGCCGCCCTCGAGGCGGAGCCTCTGGTCGGGGTGGACCGGGGCGAGCTTGTCGAACTCGACGCGGTGCCTGGCGACCTCGGGGTCGGCACCGTTGACCGAGTCGATGCGCACCATCGGGTTGTACTTCTCCTTGCGCTCGCCCTCACGGGGCTGGCGCACCTGGCCGACGATCGCGTCGCCACGGCGCAGGCCGAGGCGCTTGACCAGCGACAGGGAGAGATAGACGTCGTCGGGCCCGGGCAGGTAGCCCGAGGTGCGGACGAAGGCGTAGTTGTCGAGTACGTCCAGGATGCCCGCCGCAGGCACGAGCACGTCGTCCTCGAGGACGGTCGTGTCCGGCTCGCCGCGGCCCGGGCGGTTGCGGTCGCGGTCGCGGCCACGGCGGCGGCGGTTGCGGCGGCTGCCACCCTCGCCGTCGTCATCGCCCGCGTCGTCGGCCGAGTCGGCCGGCCGCTCCTTCTGGGCGTCCTCGTTCTTCTTCTCGGCGGCAGGCTGGCCGGCCTTGGCCGGACCCTTGCTCTGGCCACCACCGGCGGGCTGACCGGACTGGCCGGACTGGCCGGACTGGCCGGACTGACCGCCCTGGCCCTGACCGCCCTGGCCGCCGCTCTTGTTCTGGTTCTGGTTGCGCTGGCGACGCGGGCGCTGGGTGCCCTCGTTGCCGGCGTCAGCAGCCTCGGCGGACTTCTCCGCGGGCTTCTCGGCCTTCTCGGCCGGCTTCTCTGCGGTCTTCTCCGCAGGCTTCTCAGCGGCAGGCTTCTCGACAGCAGGCTTCTCGGCGGCGGCGGGCTTCTCGGCCCTCTCCGCCGGCGCCGACTGCGCCCGGCTGCTCTGCGCAGCCTTGATCGCGTCGATCAGCTGGGCCTTCTTCATCGAGTTCGCCCCGGTGATACCCATACCGTTCGCCATCGCCTTGAGGTCGGCGAGGAGCATTCCGCCAAGGCCACCGCGCTTCTTCGGGGCTGCGTTCGGCTCCGGCGCAGTGGATTCCATGGTTTCAGTCACGTGAGTCCTTTCCCACGTATCGCCGATCGGCGTACGACGCCGACGGCTCGTTTGTCAGAACCCCTGACGCGCCGATGCGCGCCAAACGAAGTGGCATGGCGCGAAAGGGGGATAGCACATTCGCAGGCCTGAACGGCCCAACGGATGTATGCCCAGGCTAACACGCATGGCACCCCTCACAGCAGGGGCCTGGAACGCGGGTCAGAGGATGCGTACGCCGTCCATGTCGACGCTCAGCGCATGGCACGTCCACCCCTCGGGGCAGCGGGCGGTGAGCTTGCTCGTCTCGGCGGACTCGACCCCGCTGCTGAACGCCAGGACCGTGGGCCCTGCGCCGGACACGATCGCCGCGACGCCGTCGGCGCGCAGCTCGTCGACCAGGGCGAGCGACTCCGGCATGGCGGGCCGGCGGTACTCCTGGTGCAGGAAGTCGCGGGTGGCGCGGTGCAGGTGCTCGGGCGCATCGCTCAGCGCCGCGACCAGGAGTGCCGTACGTCCGGCATCGGCCGCCGCGTCGGAGTGCGGGACGGTGTCGGGCAGCAGCCCGCGGGCGGCCTTGGTCTCGACGCCGGTCGCGGGGACGAAGACCACGACGCTGACCCTCGGGTCGACGGCGGTGCGCACGGCGAAGAAGCCGTCGTCGTCACCCGCGATCGTGAAGCCGCCGTGGAAGGCGGGAGCCACGTTGTCGGGGTGGCCCTCGATCTCGGCGGCCTTCTGGAAGAGGGTGTCGTCGTCGAGGATCAGCTCTCCCCCGGCGACCAGCGCGCGAGCGAGCACGAGGCCGCCGATGATCGCGGCCGAGGACGAGCCCAGGCCACGCGCGTGCGGGATCCGGTTGCGGCAGTGCAGCCGCAGACCGGCCGGCTGCTTGCCGATGATGTCGAAGGCGGCCCGCATGGAGCGTACGACGAGGTGGGACTCGTCGAGCGGGACCGTGCCCTCGCCCGCGCCCTCGACGGTGACCTCCAGGTCCCCGCCGGGCACGACCTCGCCGGTGAGCTCGTCACGCAGGTCGAGCGCCAGCCCCAGCGAGTCGTAGCCGGGGCCCAGGTTGGCGGAGGTGGCCGGGACGGTGACGGTCACCGGGCCTTCTACGAACGTCATGGGTGTTACGCGAGTCCTGCTGCTGCCGCCGCGGCTTCGAGGTCGGCTTCGATGATGATCTCGGGCAGCTCACCGAAGAACTCCAGCGCGGTGGCGGTGTCCTTGAGCCCGTGGCCGGTGACGGTGATGACCGTGGTCGCTCCGGCGTAGGTCTCCCCCGCCTCGAGGTCGGCGAGGAGCCCGGCGACACCGGCTGCCGAGGCGGGCTCGACGAAGACGCCGTCGTTGCGGGCGAGCAGCGACTGGGCGGTGAGGATCTGCTCGTCGGAGAGCGCGCGGAAGCGGCCACCGGACTTGGCGGCCGCGGCCTCGGCGAGCTGCCACGAGGCCGGGTTGCCGATGCGGATCGCGGTCGCCTTGGTCTCGGGGTGCTCGACGGGGTGGCCGAGCACGAGCGGCGCCGCACCCTCGGCCTGGAAGGCCCGCATGACCGGGGTCTTGGTGGCGTGGCCGGCCGCGGCGTACTGCTCGTAGCCGAGCCAGTAGGCCGACAGGTTGCCGGCGTTGCCGATGGGCATGAGGTGGTAGTCGGGTGCGTCGCCCAGGCGGTCGACGACCTCGAAGGCCGCCGTCTTCTGGCCCTCGAGGCGGACCGGGTTGACCGAGTTGACCAGCGCGACCGGGTAGCTGTCGGCAAGGGCGCGGGAGAGCTTGAGGCAGTCGTCGAAGTTGCCGCGTACCTTGACCACCTCGGCGCCGTGGACCAGCGCCTGGGCCATCTTGGCGGCACTGATCTTGCCGTTGGGGACGAGCACGACCGGGGTGATCCCGGCCTTGGCTGCGTACGCGGCCATCGAGGCCGAGGTGTTGCCGGTCGAGGCGCAGACCACGGCCTTGGCGCCCTCATGGACGGCGACGGAGATGGCCGCGGTCATGCCGCGGTCCTTGAACGAGCCGGTCGGGTTCTGGCCCTCGACCTTCAGCCACACCTCACCCTTGGCGGCGGCGGAGAGCCACTCGGAGTGGACCAGCGGGGTGCCGCCCTCGCCGAGCGTGACCGCCTTGGTGTCCTGGGGAATGTCGAGGAGCGTGCGATATTCCTCGATCACACCGCGCCACTGGCCGTTGGTCATCAGACTGCTCCTTCTACGCGCATCACCGAGGCGACGTCGCGGACGAACTCCATCTCGCGCAGGTGCTGCACGGTCGCCGCGAGCGCGGCATCGGGGGCCTCGTGGGAGACGACGACGAGCTGGGCGTCCTCTCCCCTGCCTTCTTGGCGTACGGCCTTGATCGAGACGCCGTGCTCGGAGAAGGCGGTAGCGACGGCGGCGAGCACGCCGGCCTTGTCGGCCACGTCGAGGCTGACGTGGTAGCGGGTGACGGTCTCGCCCATCGGGCGCACCGCGCGGTCGGCGTAGGCGGACTCGCCGAAGCCACGGGTGCCGAGGACCTTGTTGCGGGCGATCGTGACCAGGTCGCCCAGGACGGCGCTCGCGGTGGGATCGCCGCCCGCGCCCTGGCCGTAGAACATCAGGTCGCCGGCCGAGGCGGACTCGACGAAGACGGCGTTGTAGGCGCCGCGTACGGTCGCCAGCGCGTGGGTGCGCGGGATCATCACCGGGTGGACCCGCACCGAGACGTCGTCGTCCTCGAGCTCGGCGATCGCGAGCAGCTTGACGACACTGCCCATGGCCTTCGCCGAGGCGACGTCACCGGCGGTCACCTCGGTGATGCCCTCGCGGTATACATCGCTGGCGGTCACCCGGGTGTGGAAGGCGAGGCTCGCCAGGATGGCGGCCTTGGCGGCGGCGTCGAAGCCCTCGACGTCGGCGGTCGGGTCGGCCTCCGCGTAGCCCAGCTCCTGGGCCTCGGCGAGGGCCTCCTCGAAGCCGGCACCGTAGGTGTCCATCTTGTCGAGAATGTAGTTGGTGGTGCCGTTGACGATGCCCATCACCTTGGTGACGTGGTCGCCGACGAGCGAGTCGCGCAGGGGGCGCAGGATCGGGATCGCACCCGCGACCGCGGCCTCGTAGTAGAGGTCGGTGCCGGCCTTCTCGGCGGCCTCGTAGAGCGTCGGCCCGTCCTCGGCGAGCAGCGCCTTGTTGGCGGTGACGACGCTGGCGCCGCTCTCGAGCGCCTTCAGGATGAGACCACGGGCCGGCTCGATGCCGCCGATCACCTCGACCACGAGGTCGACGTCGTCGCGGGCGACCAGGCCCTGGGCATCCGTGGTGAGCAGCTCTGCGGGCACCTCGACGTCGCGCGGGGCGTCGAGGCGGCGTACGGCCACGCCCCTGATCTCCAGCGGCGCACCCACTCTGGCGGCGAGATCCGCATCGCCCTCGAGCAGGAGCCGGACCACCTGGGACCCCACCACACCGCAGCCGAGGACGGCGACGCCCAACGGATCGACGGCGTGCGCGGTCGTCTTGTTGCTGCTCACGCGCCCAAGGGTATCCGGGACAGGCTCCAGGGTCCGACTTCCGCTCTAGGCGCGGACACCTCTCACGTCAGGAGCACGACCTTGCCGGTGGTCTCCCGGGCCTCGAGCGCACGATGGGCGGCCGCGGCCTCGGCGAGCGGGAAGGCGGAGCCGACGTACGGCGTGCGGGAGCCGTCAGCGGCGGCCTCGAGCGAGGCCTGCTCGAACTCCTTGATCCGGCCCTGGACCCAGGGGCCGAGGATGTCGATGATCTTCGCGGCGCCCTCGTAGCCGTCCTGGTCGCCGGAGAAGCGGACCATCCTCCCCTCCGGCGCGAGGTGGGCGTAGACCTGCCTGGGTACGTCACCACCGAGCCCGTCGAGAAGGACCGTGACCCGGGGCTCCTCGGCGCGGAGCCGCTCCAGCCAGCCGTCCGTGCGGTAGTCGATCGCCGTCTGCGCGCCGAAGCCACGGGCGATCTCGAGCTTGGCGTCGGAGCCCGCGAGCCCGACCGCGCGGGCGCCCGCGTTGCGGATGCCCTGGAGCAGGATCGCACCCATGCCACCGGCCGCCGAGGTGACCACGACGACGTCGTCGGGACCGATCTGGGCGGCCTCGAGCACCGCGGCCGAGGTGCGTCCGGTGCCGATCGCAGCCACGGCCTCGGCCGACTCCAGCCCGTCGGGACGCCGGTAGAGCTGCGTCTCGTCGGCGACCGCGAGCTCGGCGTACCCGCCGCTGCTTCCCGGGCCGAGATGCGCGACGACCTTCGCGCCCCGCCAGGCCTCGTCGACGCCCTCACCGAGCTCGTCGACCACACCGGCGACCTCGCGGCCGGGAGTCATCGGGAGCTCCGGTCGCGGCATCGTCGGCGGCAGGTCGCCCGCTCGGATCGAGGTGTCGAGACGGTGGATGCCCGCGGCCTCCACCCTGATGCGTACCTGGCCAGGACCTGGTGTCGGTTCGGGTACCTCCTCGAGTCTCAGGACCTCCGGGCCGCCGAACTCGTGCTGTCTGATCGCTCGCATGCGGCAAGTCAACCTGCTCAAGTTGACTTGAGGTCAAGGGCTTTCCCCAAGCCTTGGAGGAACTCAGCCTCAGGCGAGCTCCGGGATCGGCCGGAGCACCGCGGCGACGTCACGCGCCAGACGTACGCGACGGAGGAGCTCCTCCGCGTCCGGCTCCACGTCGGTGGTGACCGTGATGGCGTCGTCGCGGGCCACCACCCACAGCCGCTCGTCGACGACATGGCTGGCGAACCGGGACAGCGAGCGCGCATGCTCCTCGTCGGCGGCGATGACGGCACCGTCGGGGGTGGTCACGTTGGTCTTGGCGCGGAACTCCGGAGGGAAGAAGATCGGCGTCGGCACCCGGCCGGTGCCGGTGTTGCCCGAGCCGGGCGAGAGCCCGATCATCGCGGCCGTCTTGGGCAGGTGGGCGGGGACCCGCACCACCACCCAGCGCACCGGGCGCCAGGGCCCCTTCCCGGGGGACGCCTTGCCGTGCCAGTACTCGACGAGGATCCCGTCGCAGGTGCCGTCGACGACGAGGTCGCAACGTTCGGCGCGTACGTCCGGCCCCAGCACCTCCCACCGCACCGGCCGCTGCGCGGCGGCCTTGCCGGTCACCACCGTCCAGCCGAACGTGTGCGCCGCCGAGGACACGCTGTCCCGCCGCTCCTTCGTCAGCCGGGCGACGGACGCTCGCGGCGCCTGGGACGGCGCCGCGAGCGTCCGTTCTGAATAGACCCCCCGCGGCATGCGCCCCATCGTAGGACCCCGGACCCCAGGATTTCGGGAAGGCGAAACCGAATTTCGTGTGCCACGCGGTTTGATGGGTGCGTGCTGTTCCCCAACGCCGACCTCGAACGCATCCGCACCGGCGAGGTCGACCTCGCCTTCCGCCGCTGGAAACGTCCGATGCATGTCGCCGGCGGCCGCCAGCGCACCCGGATGGGCGTGGTCGAGTTCGTCTCCGTCTCGCCGGTGTCGTGCGACACGCTGACCGACGAGGACGCCCGCCGGGCGGGCACGACCCTGGAAGACCTGCTCGCCTTCCTGTCCCGCAAGGACGGCGAGATCTACCGGATCGAGATGCGCTACGCCGGCGAGGACGAGCGGGTCGCGCTGCGTACCAAGCGCCCGGGGAAGACCGAGACCGCCACGCTGGTCGCGAAGCTGGCCGACATGGACCGGCGCAGCCGCCGCGGCCCGTGGACCCGGGAGCACCTGGAGCTCATCGAGGCTCGGCCCGGGGAGCTGGCCGAGACCATCGCGGCCTCGATCGGGCGGGAGAAGAAGCCGTTCAAGGCCGACATCCGCCGGCTCAAGGAGCTCGGCCTCACCGAGTCCCTCCCTGTCGGCTACCGCCTGTCACCGCGTGGGCGGGCGGTCCTGCGCGCACTCCGATCCAGCTGAGACGTCACTCCCGTCGGCCGAGACGTCACGCCCGCTGGTCGAGTGGGCATCGACGTGCCCACTCGACCGACGTAAGTGACGTCTCGACCTAGCCCAGATCGGTGGCGAAGAGGTCGTCCTCGGTCTCGCGGCGCACGATCACCCGGGACTCACCGTCACGGACGGCGACGACCGGCGGCCGCAGGGCGTGGTTGTAGTTGGAGGCCATCGAGCGCCCGTAGGCACCGGTGCCCGGGACCGCGATCAGATCACCGGGAGCGATGTCGGCGGGCAGGAACTCGTGCTTGACCACGATGTCGCCGGCCTCGCAGTGCTTGCCGACGACGCGGCCGAGCACGGGCCCGGCGGACGAGGACCGGCCGGCGAGGGTGGCGGAGTAGTCGGCGTCGTAGAGAGCCGTACGGATGTTGTCGCTCATCCCGCCGTCGACGCTCACATAGGTGCGGGTGACGCCGCCGTCGAGGGCGACCTCCTTGACCGTGCCGACCGTGTAGACGGTGCACATCGAGGGGCCCACGATGGCGCGGCCCGGCTCGATCGAGAGGTGCGGCACCGCGAGACCGAAGCCTCGGCACTCGTGCTCGACGATCGCGGTGAGCTCCTCGGCCAGGGCCTTGGGCGTCGCGGGGTCGTCCTGGGTGGTGTAGGCGATGCCGAAGCCACCACCGAGGTCCATCTCGGGCAGCTCGGTGCCGAGCTCGTCCCGGATCCGCGCCTGCAGCGCCAGCACCCGCCGGGTGGCGACCTCGAAGCCGGAGGAGTCGAAGATCTGGGACCCGATGTGGGAGTGGAGCCCGCGCATCTCGACGTTCGGGGCCTCCAGCAGGCGGCGTACGGCCTCGAAGGCGTCGCCGGAGGAGATCGAGAAGCCGAACTTCTGGTCCTCGTGGGCGGTGGCGATGTATTCGTGGGTGTGGGCCTCGACGCCGGCGGTCACCCGCACCATCACCCGGGCGGTGATGCCGGTCTCGGCGGCGATCGCGGCGACCCGCTCGACCTCGTGGAAGGAGTCGACGATGATCCGTCCGACGCCCGCGACGATCGCCCGGCGCAGCTCCATCGGGGTCTTGTTGTTGCCGTGGTAGCCGATCTTCGCCGGGTCCACCTCGGCACGCAGCGCGACCGAGAGCTCGCCGTTGGAGCAGACGTCGAGGCAGAGCCCCTCCTGCGCCACCCAGCGCGCCACCTCGGTGCACAGGAACGCCTTGCCGGCGTAGTAGACGTCGTAGCCGGTGAACGCGTCACGGAACGCGCGGGCGCGCTCGCGGAAGTCGGCCTCGTCCAGGACGTACGCAGGGGTGTTGACGTTCGCGACCAGGTCGGGCACCGCGACGCCACCGACGGTGAGGACACCGTCGGTCTTCTCGGCCGTCGCCGACCACAGCGCCGGCACGAGGGCGTTGACGTCGTCGGGGGTCTTCAGCCAGACCGGGGAGGTGCCGGTGAACGAGCCGGGAGAGGTGTGGCCGGCCATCACATGCGCTCCGGCGCGGAGACACCGAGCAGCCCGAGGCCGTTGGCGAAGACGGTGCGGGCGGCGGAGACGAGCGCCAGCCGGGCCAGGTTGACCGGGGCCACCGGCTCGTCGCCCTTGGGCAGCATCCGGCAGTCGTCATCGTCGTACCAGCGGTGGAAGATCCCGGCGGTGTCCTCGAGGTAGCGGGCGACGCGGTGCGGCTCGCGCAGCTCGGCGGCGGTCGCGACCACGCGAGGCAGCTCGGCCAGCGCGCGCAGCAGCTCGCCCTCGCGCTCGTGGGTGAGCAGGGACGGGTCGAAGGTGTCGAGGTCGATCTGCATGCCCAGGTCGGCGGCGTTGGCCATCATCCGGCAGGTGCGCGCGTGGACGTACTGCACGTAGTAGACCGGGTTGGCGCTGTCGGCCTTGGCCCACAGGTCGAGGTCGATGTCGATGTTGGAGTCGCTGGAGTAGCGCGCCAGCGCGTAGCGGGCCGCGTCCACGCCGATCGCCTCGACGATGTCGTCGATGGTGACCACGGTGCCGGCACGCTTCGACATCCGCATCGGCTGGCCGTCCTTGAGGAGGTTGACCATCTGGCCGATCAGGATCTCGAGGTTCTCGTGGGGCGTGTCGCCGAAGGCGGCGCACATCGCCATCATCCGGCCGACGTAGCCGTGGTGGTCGGCGCCCAGCATGATGAAGCACCGGTCGAAGCCGCGCTCGCGCTTGTCGAGGTAGTAGGCGAGGTCGCCGGAGAAGTAGGCCCCGTTGCCGTCGGCCTTGATGACGACGCGGTCCTTGTCGTCACCGAACTTCTCGGTCGCCAGCCAGATCGCGCCGTCCTTCTCGTAGACGTTGCCGAGCTCGCGGAGCTTCTCGATGGCGCGCTCCACGGCTCCGGACTTGTGGAGGTTGTCCTCGTGGAAGTAGACGTCGAAGTCGACGTTGAAGTCGTGCAGGCTCTGCTTGATCTCGGCGAACATCAGCTCCACGCCGATCGACCGGAAGACCTCCTGCGGGTCTTCGCTCTCGAGCGCGTTCGGCTCCTTGGCGAGGACCTGCTTGGCGATCTCCTCGATGTACGCCCCGCCGTAGCCGTCCTCCGGGACCGGCTGGCCCTGGGCCCAGGCCAGGAGCGAGCGCGCGAAGCGGTCGATCTGGCCGCCGTGGTCGTTGAAGTAGTACTCCCGGGTGACCTCGGCGCCGGACGCCTCCAGGACACGACCGAGCGCGTCCCCGACCGCGGCCCAGCGGACACCACCGAGATGCAGCGGACCGGTCGGGTTGGCGGAGACGAACTCCAGGTTGATGTTGTGGCCCGTGAAGGAGTCGTTGTTGCCGTACGCGGCGCCGGCGGCGACGATCTCGCCCGCCAGCTTGCCCTGAGCCCCGGCCTCGACGGAGATGTTCAGGAAGCCCGGACCGGCGATCTCGACGTCCGCGATCCCGTCGGTCGCCTTCAGCTTCTCGGCGACCTGCTCCCCCAGCGCACGCGGGTTCATCCCCGCCTTCTTCGCCAGCTGCAGCGCCACGTTGGTGGCGTAGTCGCCGTGGCCCTTCTGCCGGGGTCGCTCCACCGTGACAGTGCTCGGAACGCCGTCGGCAAGGGTGATCGCACCCTCATCGACGAGCGCGGTGAGGACATCGACGACCGCGGTGGAAAGCTGCTCAGGAGTCACGGGGTCCAGCGTATAAGCGCCAGTCGGTTTCACCGTTATCCGTCCCAGCCTGTAGGGTTCCATCTGCACTGCTCGAGCAGTGCATCGCCTCCGTAGCTCAGGGGATAGAGCGCCGGTTTCCGGTACCGTAGGCCGCAGGTTCGATTCCTGCCGGGGGCACAGACGAAACCGCTGGGTGACCAGCGGTTTCTCTCGTTTTCGCAGATAACCGGCAGCGGGCGAGGTCGGCTGCATGCCACTCTGTAGCCAGCATGAACACGACTGACGTACGCCGCTCCAAGCGGCTCTCACAGGTGCTGAGGCACCGCCCCGAGTCGGTGGGCATCGAGCTGGACCCACACGGCTGGGTCGATCTGCCCTCCCTCCTCGACGCTCTCGCCGCCCACGGCTCCCCGATGACTCGCGATGACATCGATCGAGTCGTACGAGGCAACGACAAACAGCGCTTCGAGGTCGACGCAACACTCGACCGGATCCGGGCGAGGCAAGGACACACCGTCGAGGTGGACCTGGACCTCACTCCCTCCAAACCGCCGGCGGTGCTCTTCCACGGCACGCCACGCGCCAACATCGACTCGATCCTCGCCTACGGCCTCGACAGGCGCCGGCGCCATCACGTCCATCTCTCTCCCGACCGCGAGACCGCAGAGCGCGTCGGTGCCCGCCGCGGCGACTTCGTCGTCTTCCATGTCGACGCGGCCACGATGCATGCCGACGGGCTCACCTTCTGGCGCACCGACAACAACGTCTGGCTGACGGACGCAGTCCCGCCTGAGAGATTGACCCTCGACGGCTGACGCGCCGATCGGCCACGCGATCCGAGGTCCGCTCAGAGACCCTCGGCGAGCGTGTGGGCGACGAGAGCGTTGGCGTGACCGTGGCCGAGGGCGTACTCGGTCTTCAGATGCGTCACGAGCTCCATGTGCTTGGTGATCCCGCTGTCGCGGATGATCTGCTGCCACTCCGAGATCGGGCGGCCGTACTTCTTCTCGATGGACGGGAAGTAGGCGGCGGGGCCCTTCACCTGGTCGGTCATCTCTGGTCTCCTTGAGTAAAACGTGGCGACGATCGCCACACGCCTACGCGTCGAACCGAGCATGACCGCTTCGACACGGACCACAACAGAAATTCGGGAGACCCACGTGACCAGCTATCCCCCAGCCCCTTGGCACATGCACGGATCGATGTGGCTCTCGGTCTACCGGCTCGCCCACGACGTCGACGAGCAGCACCCGAAGGGCATCTACGCCGTCGCACTGGTCGACTACACCGACCCGAGCCCACTGACCTACCACGAGCTCCTCTCCGCCCGGGTGATCACCGCCTCCAACGGGAAGAAGGCGGTGAGCGTCGTCGACATCTGGGTGGACTCCCCCGACTCCGTGGCCGGCGGGCGTACGTTGTGGGCGATCCCGAAGGGGCTGGCCAAGTTCAGCGGAGGCTCGTCCACCAAGGGGCCGCTGGCCACCCACACCTGGGAGGCGAGCTCCGACGACGGTCCGATCGCGACGGCGAAGTTCAACGACGTCACCCAACTCGCCCCGCGCGTGCCGATGCAGGGCAACGTGGAGCAGCCCGGCATCGAGGAGCACCCCGATACCGCCTGGCTCACCATGAAGGGACGCGCCAAGCTCCTGCCCGCGCGCGGCAGCTGGAACTTCGACCCCGACGGCCCGCTCGCCTACCTCCGCGACGCCACCAAGCTCGGCTCCTTCCGCGGCAAGGGCTTCGAGGTCGACTTCGGCTGAGCCTTCGACCGCGCGAGAGTGTCGGTGGTCGCGGGTAGCGTCGAGGGGCATGAATGCACTCCACATCGACTACCTCGAGCTCGCGGTCACCGACCTCCCGAGCTCCCGCACCTTCTACGAGTCCGCCTTCGGCTGGTCCTTCAACGACTACGGCGGGATGTACGCCGGAATCGTCGGGCCCGACGGCAAGGACGAGAACGGCGGGATGTACGCCTCCGAGACCCCCGTCGCCCCGCTTCCGCTGATCCGCACGGCCGATCTGGAGGCCGCGGTCGCGGCCGTCGAGAAGGCCGGCGGCACGATCACCGAGGCGCCCTACGACTACCCCGGCGGGCGTCGGTTCATCTTCACCGACCCGTCCGGAAACCGGCTCGGGGTCTATCAGCCTGCTGGGTAGCCGCTAAACCTAAGGCTCGACCGAATTACCGGGACCACCCTAGACTCCGACCGCATGACCGACGCTACGCCGGCTCTGCTCGCGTATCTGTCCCGGTGGCTCGATGAGTCACAGGGCGATCGCGACGCGGAAGCCGTTCTCTGGGGGAGAGTCGCGAAGGTGAGCGAAGAGGCAGGCGAGGCAATCGCAGCACTCATCGGCGCCACCGGGCAGAATCCCCGCAAGGGCATCACTCACAGCTACGACGATGTCGTCGAAGAGCTCCTCGACGTTGCGATCACCGCGATGACCGCGGTCGAGCACATGACCGGCAACGACGCACGCTCGCTCGGCCTCTTCCACGAGAAGGTCGGCGCCGTCGCCGAGCGCGCCGGCGCCCCGACCTAGGGCTAGGACTTCCGCTTCGCGGCCTTCCGCTGAGCGCGCAGCCTGCG
Source organism: Nocardioides sp. YJ-D4 (assembly GCF_054031495.1). Lineage (NCBI taxonomy): Bacteria > Bacillati > Actinomycetota > Actinomycetes > Propionibacteriales > Nocardioidaceae > Nocardioides > Nocardioides sp. YJ-D4. The sequence continues at coordinate 4,446,252 of NZ_CM132932.1, read as the reverse complement.
CTCCTCGGCGTACATCGCCTCGGCCTCCTCGAGCGTGGGGGCCGAGCCGCCGTACGCCTTCGGCAGCCACCACGAGCCCGGGGGCTGCTCATCGGCGGGGTGCGCCTTGATCAGCCGGTCGAGCATGGCTTCCATCTGCGCCTTGAGCGCAGCGGTCTCGGCGGCCGGGTCCTCCCCGGTCACCGGCAGCGGCGGGCCGATCTCGATGCCGATGGTCTTGTGACGCGACAGGTCGACCTTCTGACCCTTCGTCATGATCCGCTGGGTGCCCCACAGCACGACAGGGATCAGCGGGACCCCGGCGTCGGCGGCGATGCGTACGGTGCCGGTCTTGAGGTCCTTGATCAGGAACGAGCGGGAGATCGTGGCCTCGGGGAAGATCCCGACGATCTCACCGTTCTGGAGGTACTCGACGGCCTTCTTCATCCCGGCCGCGCCGTAGCTGCGATCAATCGGGATGTGGTGGAACGAGCGCATCACCGGGCCGCCGACGGGGTGGTCGAAGACCTCCTTCTTGGCGATGAAGCGGGTCAGCCGGCCGCGCTCCGCCCCGGGGAAACCGGCCATGATGTAGTCGACGAAGGAGAGGTGGTTGACCGCCAGCAGGGCACCGCCCTTCTCAGGGATGTGCTCCACGCCGGTCATGTTGATCTTGATGTCGCCGAGCTTGAACCAGGTGCGAGCCGCGGCGATCGTGACCGGATAGCTGATGTCCATGGGCGAATCGTGTCACGTCGGTCTTAACTCCGCCGGACTAGCCTCGCCCACGTGAGCAGCGTTTACGTGACGACCACCGACGGACTCCGGCTGGCCGTCACCGACTTCGGGTCTCCCGGCGACACCCGCCCGACGCTGGTCTGCGTCCACGGCTACCCCGACAACGCCAGCGTCTGGCTCCCGTTGGTGAGGATCCTCGGCAGCGAGCTGCGGATCGTGACCTACGACGTACGCGGCCACGGCAGCTCGCGGGCACCGGCCACGCGCGAGGGCTATCTGATCGAGCAGCTCAACGCGGACCTGCAGTCCGTCATCGACGCGGTCAGCCCGTCGGCGCCGGTGCATCTGCTCGCCCACGACTGGGGCTCGACCCAGACCTGGGAGGCGGTCGCCGGCAACGTGCCGTCCGAGCGGATCGCGTCGTTCACCTCGATCTCGGGACCGAGCCTCGACCAGACCGGGGCCTGGCTGCGTACGCCGGCACGGACCGCCCGCGGCGTCCTCGAGCGCCTCAAGCAGGGTGCCGAGTCGACCTACATCGGGTTCTTCCAGGCGCCGCTGCTCCCCGAGCTCGCCTGGCGCTCCGGGTTCCTCGACCGGATCGTCGGCGGCTCGGCCGTGGACCGCACCCAGGCCGACCGGATCAACGGCCTCGAGCTCTACCGCGCCAACGCGATCGCCCGGATGGGACACCCACAGCCGCGGCCGGTCACCGTCCCGGTACAGGTCATCGCCCCGACCGGTGACGTTTACGTCAGCCGGGCGCTGGCGACCGAGGCCCCGCAGCCGTACGTCGCGGACCTGACGATCCGCGAGGTCGCCGGCTCACACTGGGTGGTTGCCGATCATCCCGAGCGGATCGCTCCGCTGGTGCGCGACTTCGTGGCCGCGCACCAGTGACTCAGCCGGTCGCTCAGCCTCGGCAGCCGCGGTTGAGCCGGCCGTCGTTGCGCGCGTCGTTGCCCATCGCCCGGGCCGCCCCGACGTTGGGGAAGACGACGCTGGCGGCGCCGGCGTTGCCGATCCCTCCGGGAACGACGCAGGTGCGGATCTTGCCCGGGTTGATCGCGGCGACGGCGTTGGCGAGCTGGTAGAGGTCGCGACCGGAGAGGCCGGTGGTGTGCATCTTCTTCATCACCAGCGAGACGCCCTTGGCCTTGAAGCCGATGTCGTACTGCCGGGCGACGATCTTGCGGTGGATGCCGCGGATGACCCGAGACTGGTTGGCCGAGCGGTCGAAGTCGCCGCCGGGCAGCGTCTTGCGGGCCCGCGCGAAGTCGACCGAGTGCGGGCCGCTGATGTGGATCCGGCCCTTCTTGAAGCCGTAGCGGGCGACGTACGGATCGCTGAAGGCACGCGGGTTGTCGACGTCGACGCCACCGATCCCGATCACCATGTCGCTCATGCCGGAGAAGGAGGTGACGAAGACATACTGCGGCTGCACGCCGACCAGGTTGCCGACGGCGCGGCCCATCAGCTTCGGGCCGCCGTAGAGCAGCGCCGAGTTGATCTTGTCGCGCCCGTGGCCGGGGATGTTGACGTAGGAGTCGCGCGGGATGCTGATGTCGGTCGCGTAGCCCGAGGACGGGTTGAAGCCGATCAGGTGCAGCGCGTCGCCGCGGCTGCGGGTGACCTTCTGGCCCGGGCGGGCGTCCGAACCGACGGCGAGGACCCAGATCGTGCCGCCCTTGCGGGTGAACTTGGCGACGTCGAGACCCTTGGCCCACTTCGTCGCGATCAGCTCCGCGCGCGGCTCGGCGACCTCGGCGTCAGGCACCAGGACCGCGGTCAGCGCGAGCACCACGCCCAGCGCGAGCGTGGTCAGGAGGCGGCGGCGTACGAGCGTCGTCATCCGGTTCATGACTTGTCTCCCGAGGGGCTCGGCGAGGCGGAGGGCGCCGTGGCCAGCTTCTCCTCGCGGGTGATGTTGAAGCCGAAGACGGCCCAGGAGGTCTTGGTCGGCACCATGTCGAGGGTGCCGCGGACGGTCTGGCGTGAGGCCCGGTCACCCGTGGTGTCGTAGACCAGCCGCACCCGGGCGACCGCGCCGACCGGGTAGTTGTTGTTGGCCAGCAGATCGACGTGAACGTCGCTGGCGACCACCTCGACCCCGTCGATGTGAGGAGCGATCGTGGCGTTGCTCATCTGCGTCATCTGCTTGCCCGCCTGGGCGATCGCGCCCTTGGAGAAACCCGGGAAGGACTTCGCCGTGAAGGTCGAGGTCTCGCGCGGGTAGTCACCCCCGACGTACGCCGCCTGCAGCCACCGGTCGACGACCTTGGCCACGTTGGTGGAGACCGCCTGGTGCCGGCTCTTGGGGAACTTGCCCTGCACGTGGACGAGCTTCGCGGCCGACTTCACCGTGGCCGCCGGCGCCGGCGACGGGGATGGCGAAGCGGCCGGCTCGTCGGGCTCACCACCGCATCCGGTGAGTGCCAAGGTGCTGCTCAGGGCCGCCGCCGTGAGTGCCGTTGCGACGCGCGAAAGGCGCCTCGTACTGCTGCTCGTCATGTGGGGAATCCGCCTCATAGACCTGCTCCGGGACCGGGCCACTGTACGCACACCGACCCGGGTTGCGCGTACACCCGGTCGGTAACGCAAGATGTGGGACGGATTACATCCTGTCCACAGGGAGAACCTGCATCGGGCATTTGCGTGTTCGTGGGGATAGCCTTGCCCGTGGGCAACCCATTTCTTACAGTGCGAAAATTCGGAAGAGGCGAATCAAGCCGTGTCCTCAGGCACCCCGTCCCCCAACACTGCCGACATCCCAGCGGAATTCGGCGCCAACGAGTGGCTGGTCGAGGAGATGTACGACCAGTACACGAAGGATCCCAGCAGTGTTGACCCCGTGTGGGTGAAGTTCTTCGAGACCAACGGACAGCCTGGCGCGTCGCCGAACGGCGCGGCGGCCCCGGCGAAGCCCGCTGCCAAGTCTCCGGTCCCCACCGCACCGGCCGGCGCGCCGGCCAACGCGCCCGCGCCGACCACCCCCGCCTCCGCCGAGGCGCCGGCCGCCAAGGCGGCTCCGGCCCCCAAGGCGAAGCCGCGCCCGGCCGCGCAGGCCGCCGAGCCGGCCACGGGCACCGCGACGCCCACCCCCAAGGACGCCCCGAAGCCGACCGCCGTCGCCGTCACCGACGAGCCGACCTACACCACGCTGCGCGGCATCCCCGCCGCCACGGCCAAGAACATGGACGTGTCGCTCTCGGTGCCGACCGCGACCTCCGTGCGCAACATGCCGGTCAAGCTGCTGTGGGACAACCGCACGGTCATCAACAACCACCTCAAGCGCGCTCGCGGTGGCAAGGTCTCCTTCACCCACCTCATCGGCTACGCCATCATCAAGGCGATCAAGGCGATGCCGGCGATGAACAATACCTACGCCGAGATCGACGGCAAGCCGACCCAGGTGACCCCGCCGCACATCAACCTCGGTCTGGCCATCGACCAGCAGAAGAAGGACGGCACCCGCCAGCTCGTCGCGCCCTCCATCAAGGGCTGCGAGCTGATGGACTTCGCCGGCTTCTGGACCGCGTACGAGGACATCGTCCGCAAGGCCAAGGACAACAAGCTGTCCATGGCCGACTACTCCGGCACCACGGTCAGCCTGACCAACGTCGGCGGCATCGGCACCAACAACTCGGTGCCGCGGCTCATGCAGGGCCAGGCCGCGATCATCGGCGTCGGCTCGATGGACTACCCGCCCGAGTTCCAGGGCGCCTCCCCCTCGAAGCTCGCCCAGAACGCGGTCTCGCGGATCATGACGATGACCTCGACGTACGACCACCGGGTCATCCAGGGCGCCCAGTCCGGCGAGTTCCTGGCCACCGTCCACCGGCTCCTGCTCGGTGAGAACGACTTCTACGACGAGATCTTCGCGTCGCTGCGGATCCCCTACGAGCCGATCCGCTGGAACCAGGACATCGACACCACCCACGACGACCAGATCTCCAAGCAGGTCAAGGTCGGCGAGATCATCCACGCCCACCGCGTGCGTGGTCACATGATGGCCGACACCGACCCGCTGGAGTACAAGCAGCGTTCGCACCCCGACCTGCAGATCGAGTCGCACGGGCTGACCCTGTGGGACCTCGACCGCGAGTTCCCGGTGGGCTCCTTCGCCGGCGGCCGCAAGCCGTTCATGAAGCTGCGCGAGATCCTCGGTGTCCTGCGTGACTCCTACGTCCGCACCACCGGCATCGAGTACATGCACATCCAGGACCCCGAGCAGCGCCGCTGGATCCAGGACCGCGTCGAGCGGCCCTACGACAAGACCCCGCGCCAGGAGCAGCTCCGGATCCTGTCGAAGCTCAACGAGGCCGAGGCCTTCGAGACCTTCCTGCAGACCAAGTTCGTCGGCCAGAAGCGGTTCTCCCTCGAGGGTGGCGAGACCGCGATCCCGGTCATCGACGAGGTCTGCGAGGCCGCCGCCGAGGCCGGTCTGGACGAGGTCACGATCGGTATGGCTCACCGCGGCCGCCTCAACGTGCTCGCCAACATCGTCGGCAAGTCCTACAACCAGATCTTCCGCGAGTTCGAGGGCAACATCGACCCGCGCACGGTCCAGGGCTCCGGTGACGTGAAGTACCACCTCGGTGCCGAGGGTGAGTTCCTCTCCGACCTGGGCGACACGATCAAGGTCTCCGTCGCCGCCAACCCGTCCCACCTCGAGACCGTCGACCCGGTCCTGGAGGGCATCGCCCGCGCCAAGCAGGACGTGCTCGACCAGGGCGCGGTCTTCCCGGTCCTGCCGCTCCTGGTCCACGGTGACGCCGCCTTCGCCGGCCAGGGTGTGGTCGCGGAGACGCTCAACCTGTCCCAGCTGCGTGGCTACCGCACCGGTGGCACCGTCCACCTGGTCATCAACAACCAGGTCGGGTTCACCACCTCGCCGGGCTCCTCCCGCTCCTCGCTCTACGCCACCGACGTCGCGCGGATGGTCCAGGCGCCGATCTTCCACGTGAACGGCGACGACCCGGAGGCCTGCGTGCGCGTCGCACGGCTCGCCTTCGAGTACCGCCAGGCGTTCAACAAGGACGTCGTCATCGACCTCATCTGCTACCGCCGCCGCGGTCACAACGAGGGCGACGACCCGTCGTTCACCCAGCCGATGATGTACGACCTGATCGAGCAGAAGCGCTCGGTCCGCAAGCTCTACACCGAGTCGCTGATCGGTCGTGGTGACATCACGATCGAGGAGGCGGAGCAGGTGCTGGCCGCCTACCAGGCTCGCCTGGAGCAGGTCTTCACCGAGGTGCGCGAGGCCGACAAGATGCCGCAGGCCTGGGAGACCGTCCCGGACTACCCCGAGAAGCCTGCCGGCGAGACCGTCACCGCGATCACCAACGATGTGCTGAAGCGGATCGCGGATGCGTACGTCACCCCGCCGGAGGGCTTCACGGTCCACCCGAAGGTGATGCCGCAGCTGCAGCGTCGCGCGACCCAGATCACCGACGGCGGCATCGACTGGGGCACCGGCGAGACGCTGGCGTTCGGGTCGCTCCTGATGGACGGGCGCCCGGTGCGTCTGGCCGGTCAGGACTCGCGTCGCGGCACCTTCGTGCAGCGCTTCGCGACCATGATCGACCGCAAGAACGCCGACGAGTGGACGCCGCTCAACAACCTCACCGAGGACCAGGCGAAGTTCTACGTCTACGACTCCCTGCTCTCCGAGTACGCAGCCCTCGGCTTCGAGTACGGCTACTCGGTCGCACGGCCGGACGCGCTGGTCCTGTGGGAGGCGCAGTTCGGTGACTTCGTCAACGGCGCCCAGTCGGTGATCGACGAGTACATCTCCGCAGGCAAGACCAAGTGGGGCCAGGACTCCGGTGTCGTGCTGCTGCTGCCGCACGGCTACGAGGGCCAGGGTGCCGACCACTCCTCGGCGCGCATCGAGCGGTTCCTCACGCTGTGTGCCGACGACGCCATGGTCGTGGCTCAGCCGTCCTCGCCGGCCTCCTACTTCCACCTGCTGCGTACGCACACCCTCGGTGCCGAGCACCGCCCGCTGATCGTCTTCACCCCGAAGTCGATGCTGCGCCGCAAGGAGGCCGCCTCCCAGCCGGCCGACTTCACCTCGGGTTCGTTCCAGCCGGTCATCGCCGACACCGCGGCGGACGCCTCGAAGGTCAGCACCGTCCTGCTGGTCTCCGGCCGCCTCACCTGGGACCTCACGGTCGAGCGTATGAAGCGGGAGCGCGACGACGTCGCGATCGTCCGCGTCGAGCAGCTCTACCCGTGGCCGACCGCGGAGCTCGCCACCGAGCTCGCGAAGTACCCCAACGCCAAGGTCAAGTGGGTCCAGGACGAGCCCTTCAACCAGGGCCCGTGGCCGAGCTACTACCTCAACGTGGTTCCCGAGCTGGGCCGCGAGGTCGAGCCGATCACCCGCCCGGCCTCCTCCACCACCGCCGTCGGCACCATCAAGCGGCACACGGTCGAGCAGAAGGAGCTCATCGAGCGCGCCTTCGCCTGATCCCGCAGCACACCAAACGCCGAGTCGGCGCGTTCTAACGCGCCGACTCGGCGTGGTTTTTTCGTCAGACCGGTACCGGGACCGGCTCCTCGCTCAGGCCCACCTTCTTGTGGAGACGTCGCAGCGGGCGGGGTGCCCACCAGGCCGCCTCCCCGAGCATCCGCATGGCTGCCGGGAGGAGGATGCCGCGGATCAGGACCGCGTCGATGAGGATCGCCAGGCCGACCCCGAGGCCGAAGAACTTCATGAAGCTGATGTCGCTGACCATGAAGGCGAAGAAGCTGGTCGCGATCAGGGCGGCGGCCGTGGTGACGATCCGGCCGGTGTGAGCCAGCCCCTGTACGACCGCCTCGACGTTGCCGAGACCGCGGCGGCGCATCTCGGTGATCCGGCCGAGCACGAAGACCTCGTAGTCCATCGACAGCCCGAACGCGATCACCAGCAGCAGGACCACCATCGAGACGTTCAGCGGCATCGCGGTGAAGCCGAGCAGATCGGCACCGAATCCCTCCTGGAAGATCAACACGGTCGTCCCGACCGTCGCGCCGAGACCGATGACGTTGAGCACCAGCGCCCGAAGCGGCTGGACCAGGCTGCCGGTGAACAGGAACAGGATCACCACCATCGCGATCGCGAGCCCGCCGACGGCGTACGGGAGCTTGGCGCCGATGGCGTCGAGGGAGTCCAGCAGCTCCGCGGCGCCGCCGCCGACGAGCGCCTCGGTCCCGGCCGGCGACGGGACGGCGCGTACGTCACGGACCAGGTCACGTGCCTCCTCGGACTGGCGGTCGAGCTGGTTGACGACGGCGAGCTCGTCCGCGCCGTCCCCGGGCGGAAGGGCCGGCGTCTTCGAGGCGAGAGTGCCGTCGACGTACGTCCCGACGCGGGTGTCGACACGATCGACGTCGTCGACCCGGGAGAGGTCGGCGGCGTACGTCGCCAGGCTCTCGTCATCGATCGTCGAGGTGGTCACGACGCGGATGGGGCTGGTGCCGTCGCCGTCGAACTCCTCGCGCAGCAGGTCGCCGGCCTGGCGGCTTCCCGCCGATGCCGGGAGGACCCGGTCGTCGGGAGTGCCGAACTCGATGCCGGCCAGCGGCGCGGCCATCGCGAGCAGGACGGCCACCACGGGGAGCGCGACCCACGGCCGCCTGGTGACGAAGCCGGCCAGCCGGGTCCAGAACGGAGCGGCGCCACCGCGGAGGCCGCGGACGCCAGGGACGCGGAGAGCGTCGATCCGGTCGCCCAGGAGGGTGATCGTGGCGGGGAGCAGCACCACCGCGACCACCGCGGTGATCACCATGACCCCGATGCCGGCGTACGCCGAGGAGCGCAGGAAGTAGAGCGGGAAGACGAGCAGCGAGGCCAGTGAGACCGCGACCGTGGTGGCGCTGAAGACGATCGTCCGGCCGGCGGTCTCGACGGCGCGCACGACGGCGTCGGCGTGCTCCGCCCCAGCGGCTCGCTCCTCGCGGACTCTCGCCACCATCAGCAGGCCGTAGTCCACGGCGAGGCCGAGCCCGAGGCCGGTCGTCAGGTTGAGGGCGTAGATGGAGACGTCGGTGAAGTTGCCGAGGATCGAGAGCTCGGCGAAGGTGCCGGCGATGGCGAACCCTCCGACTCCGATCGTGACGGCGGCGGCGGCGACGTTGCCGAAGGCCAGGACCAGCAGCGCGATCATCAGCGGGATCGCGATCGCCTCGGCAAGGGCGAGGTCGGCGCCGATCTGGCTGCCGACCTCCTCGAAGGTCGCGAGCTGGCCGCCGACGTGGACCGTCGTGGCACCGTCGGCCGCGGTCTCGTCGGTGTAGCGGTCGATCACCGCGGCGGCGTCGACCGTGTCCGGGTTCTTCGCGCCGACGGAGATCAGGCCGTGGGTGCCGTCGTCCGAGATCATGCCGGGACCGGGGGCATCGAGGTAGGAGACGACGTCGGTCAGGTCGTCGTCTGCTCGGAGACGGTCGACGAGCGCCTGAGCGTCCTTCGCCGCCGTGCCCTCGGTCACCGCGCCGTCGGCGGCGCTGACGGTCAGGAGGAAGCCGGCCCCGTTGCCGAAGCCTTCCTCCAGCGCGGTGGCAGCGCGGCTGCTCTCCGAGGCGGGGTCGTCGAAGCCGGCGTCGTCGAGCTTGCCGAAGGCCGAGGTGGCCAGATAGATCGCGCCGAGGAGGGCGATCAGGCCGATCACCAGGACCCGGCGCGGATTTCGCACCACGAGGGTGCCGAGTCGGTGGAACACGATTCCTCCAGAATGAATGTGGGCAGGCGTAAACTTTGCAGGTGTTAACTTTCCCTTTGATGTGGGCAGGTGTCAACATGAATTCCGTGAAACCCTCAGAGAGCTCGGACGAGGGCGCCCGGCCCTACCACCACGGCGACCTCCGGAACGCACTGGTCGATGCGGCCGCGACGCTTGCCGAGGAGGGCGGCCCGGACGCGGTGACCATCCGAGCCGCAGCCCGTGCTGTCGGCGTGACCCCGACCGCGACCTACCGCCACTTCGCCAACCAGGCCGACCTGCTCGTCGCCGCCAAGCACGAGGCCATGGACCGGCTGGCCGCGACGATCCTCGACCTCCTGGCCGCCGAGAAACCGGCACCGCATCCGGCCGAGGCCGCCGTACAGCGCCTCGCGGCGGCCGGGCGCGGCTACATCCGCTTCGCGCTCGCTCAGCCCGGCCTGTTCCGCACCGCCTTCCTCCGCCCGCACGACGGAGACCCACACCCGCCCGGGGAGATGTCCGCGATCCTCGCCGAGGCCCCGCCGTACGCCTTCCTGACCACGGCCCTCGACGACCTCGTCGCGGCCGGCTGGCTGGCCCCCGAGCTTCGCCCAGACGCCGAGACGGCGGCCTGGTCCACCGTCCACGGCCTGGCGGTCCTGCTCGTGGACGGTCCCTACCGCACCTGCCCCGACTCCGAGCGTGATCGGCTCATCAACGCCACCCTCGGCATGGTCGTACGCGGCCTCTCCGGAGGCCCGGCCTCCGACGCACCACTGACTGGCAACTGATCAACCGGAGAATGAAAGACTGACGCCATGTACTTCACCGACCGCGGCATCGAGGAGCTCGTCACCCGTCGGGGCGACGAGGAGGTCACCCTCGCCTGGCTGGCCGAGCAGCTCCAGGCATTCGTCGACGTACACCCCGAGCACGAGACGGCCATCGAGCGGCTCGCCACCTGGCTGGCCCGCCTCGACGACCCCGAGGACTGACCAGCCGAATCCTCGGTTCTGGCGAGCCGAGAAATCAGTTGTGGGCGACGAAACGATGGTTTCGTCGCCCACAACTGCGGATTCGGCCGCCAGAACTACCTATTCGCCGAGGTCCTTCTCGGCGCGCTTGGCGGCGGCACGGAGCTCGAAGAGCTCGGTGGCGAGGCCACCGATGGCACCGGCCACATCGCGTACGGCGCCGGTGATGATCATGGTGACCTGGCCGACGGTGGTCGCGGTGACCTCGACGGCGCTCTGCGCGACATCCTTGCGGATCTCGTTCTTGCTCAGCTCGGGCTCCATGACAACCCATTGTGGCTGCTCAGGCGTCATGCCGCGACTCCCTGGAGAGCGGGAGCGGTCTCAGCACCGTCAGCGGCGGGGCGCTTGCGGTCGGGGAGGGCGTACTTGCAGATCTTCTTGAAGACGCCCCACAGCTGCTGGTGCAGCGGGCCGGTGTTGTAGGAGAGGCCGTAGCGCTCGCAGATCTCGCGGACCTCCTCGGCGATCTCCGGGTACCGGCGCGCCGGGAGGTCGGGGAAGAGGTGGTGCTCGATCTGGTGGGACAGGTTGCCGGACATGATGTGGAAGGTCCGGCTGCCGGTGATGTTGGCGGAGCCGAGCAGCTGGCGGTAGTACCAGTGACCCTGGGTCTCGTTCTCGCACTCCTCCTGCGAGAACGACGCCACGCCGGCCGGGAAGTGGCCGCAGAAGATGATGTTGAAGGTCCACAGGTTGCGGATGATGTTGGCGGTGAAGTTGCCCGCGAAGGTGAGCGGCGCGAGCGGACCGGTGAGCAGCGGGAAGAGGACGTAGTCCTTCAGCGTCTGCTTCTTCACCTTGCGCCAGATCCGGGCGCCGATCTCCTTGTTCTCGGCCCATGTGCGACGACCGGCGACGAGTTCGTCGACCTCGAGGTCGTGCATCGCCACGCCCCACTCGAAGAACGTCATCAGCAGGAACGCGTACAGCGGGTTGCCGAGGTAGTACGGGTGCCACTTCTGGTCCTCGTCCATCCGGAGGATGCCGTAGCCCACGTCGCGGTCCTTGCCCACGATGTTCGTGAACGTGTGGTGCATGTAGTTGTGGCCGTACTTCCAGTTCTCGGCCGGCGCCATCGTGTCCCAGTCGAACATGCGCGAGTTTAGGTCGGGGTCGCCCATCCAGTCGTACTGGCCGTGCATGACGTTGTGCCCGATCTCCATGTTGTCGAGGATCTTGGAGATCGACAGACAGGCGACGGCCGGGACCCAACCGATCACGGGCAGGTAGAAGAGCGCGCGGCCGGCGAGCTCGAAGGCGCGCTGCTTCTTGACGATGTCGTAGATGTACGTCGAGTCCTTCTCGCCCAGGTCGGCGACGATCCGCTGGCGGATGGCCTCCATCTCGGCGCCGAACGCCTCCAGCTCCTGGGGGCTCAGTCGGCGGTTTCCGGTCTTCTCAACAGTGGTCATGGGGGGTGTCTCCTTGAAGGAATCGTCAGAGGTCCACGGAGCAGTCGCCCTCGGGCGTGCTCACGCAGATCCGGATCTGCTCGTCGGGGAGCTCGGAGGTCTCGCCGGTCAGGACGTTGCGGACCCGCCCGGAGCTCTTGTTGGTCGTGCAGGAGAAGCAGATCCCCATCCGGCAGCCGGACTCGGGGGTAAGCCCCGCGGCCTCGGCCTGGTCGAGGATCGTGGCGCCGTCGTTGGCGACGGTCTTGCCGGTGCGCGCGAACTCCATCTCGCCGCCGGCCACGCCGGCATTCTTGGGCGGCTTGAAGTACTCCACCCGGAGCGACTCCGTACCCTCGTACGCAGCCTGGGCCGCCTCGATGAGCGAAGCCGGTCCGCAGGCCCAGGTCGGCAGGTCCCGATATCCCGGGACCAGCTTCGAGAGCAGCGCCGGGGAGAGGTACGGCGCCCCGTCGGCGGTGTGGAGGATGTGCAGGTCGACGCCGTGGCCCTGGTGACGGATCTCCTCGAGCTCGTCGGCGAAGATCTGGCGGTCGGCGCTGGGTGCCCAGTGCAGGAAGGTGACCTTGCCCCGGTGCGTACGCCGCTGCAGGGAGCGGAGCATGGACATCACCGGAGTGATCCCGGAACCGCCCGAGATCAGCACGATGTGCTCGGGCACGCGGTCGGGGAGGACGAAGTCGCCCTCGGCCTGAGACAGGTGGACCAGAGTGCCGACGGTGGCACGCTCGGTCAGGTACTTGGAGATGCTGTAGGGGGTCGTGTGCTCGTCGTCGTGGGCACGCACCGTGATGGTGAGCGGCTCACCCGGCTTCCCCTCGGTGTTGGAGACGGTGAAGACGCGGGTGGTGCGCCGCCCCTCGCCCGTGTCGATGCCGACACTGACGTGCTGGCCGGCGCGGTGGCCGCGCCAGGTCGAGGTGGGCTGGAGCGTCACGGTCGCCACCCGGGGCGCGCCGGGCGCGCTCACCTCCGGGTGGATGTCGGTGATGCGGGCGCGCACCTCGTGCGCGGCCAGCATCGGGTTGATCTGGGTCAGGTAGCGGTCGATGCCGTGCGGTGAGGCGAGCGCCGCAACCGTGCGGGAGCGGAGGATCCGGCCGCCGAGGTCGAGTGCCATGTGTTTCGCCTTTCAGTGAACATCTGTACACCGACAACCATGGCGGGTCACCACAGCACGCGTCAAGACGCCACGGACGTGGTCCAGGTCACGGTGTACAGGTGTGCACCTGACGGTCCGCCGACCGCTGCCCCTAGGATGGTCTGGTGATCGATACGGGTGCGGAGCCGGAGAGCCGTGCGGAGCGCAAGCTCCGGACCCGGCGAGCGATCCTGGACGCGACGCTGGAGCTGTGCACCGACAGCTCGCTGACGGCGCTCTCGCTACGCCAGGTCGCCAAGCAGGTCGGCATCGTGCCGACCGCGTTCTACCGCCACTTCGACTCCATCGAGTCGCTCGGGCTGGCGCTGGTCGAGGAGTCCTTCGACTCGCTGCGCGACCTCTTCCGCGACGTACGCCGCAACGCCCAGGCCGACCAAGACATCGTCGACGGCTCGATCGATGCCCTCGTCGACCACGTCCACCGGCGCCGCGACCACTTCGGCTTCATCGCCCGCGAGCGTGTCGCCGGTCCGCGTTCGGTGCGCGATGCCATCCGGCGCGAGATCGAGCTCTGCGAGCGCGAGCTCGCCACCGACCTGGCGCTGATGACCGGCACCGACACCTGGACGGCCAAGGACCTGCACGTGCTCTCGTCGCTGTTCGTGACCGTCCTGGTCGCGACCGCCGAGCAGATCCTCTCCACCACCCGCCCCGAGCAGGAGGAGCAGATCGTCGCCACCGTGCGCACCCAGCTGAGGATGCTGCTGATCGGCGTCTATCAGTGGCGCTCGGAGCCGTAGCCGACTAGCAGCCGCACACCGCGGTCTTGCGGCCGTGCTCGCACAGCTCGGCGAGCTCGGCATCGATATCGGCACCCGGCTCCCCCGCCGAGTCCTCAGCAGAGTCTTCAGCCGAGTCCTCAGCAGAGTCCTCGTCAGACTCGCCGTAGCCCTCGGCCCGAGCCGGCAGCAGGACAGCCATCACGACCACGATCAGAGCCAGCGCGGCGCTGACCATGAATGCGGACTGCAGGCCGCTCACCTGGGCCGCGACGGCACCGACCTCGTCGATGACCTGGTCGCTGCGTACGGACATCACGGTGACCGCCAGGGCGGTGCCGAACGCCGCCGCGACCTGCTGGAGCGTGCCCAGGATCGAGGAGCCGTGGGAGTAGAGGTGCGACGGCAGCGACCCGAGACCCAGCGTGAAGACCGGGGTGAAGGCAGCCGCCAGGCTGACCATCAGGATCAGGTGGAGCACCAGCACGAGCAGGTAGGGCGTGGTCAGCGAGATCTGGGCGAGCCCGGCGAGAGCGACCACGATGCCGACGGAGCCAGGGATGACGAGCACCCGGCCACCGTAGGTGTCGAAGATCCGCCCCACGGTCGGCCCGAGCAGACCCATGGCCAAGCCACCGGGCATGACCAGCAGACCGGTCATCAGCGGGGACAGACCGCGCACGGTCTGCAGGTAGAGCGGCAGCAGGATCATCGAGCCCATCATCGCCAGGAACGCGATCGCCATCAGGACCAGCGACTTGGTGAAGGTGGGGTGCAGGAACGCGCGCAGGTCCAGCAGCGGCGATCCGACCCGCTGCAGCCGGAGCTGACGGAGCACGAACGCGAGGATCAGCAGGGCACCGAAGGCCGCGATGACGACCGGACGCCCGACCTCACCCTCGGCGAACCGGCTCAGCCCGTAGACGAGCGAGCCGAACCCGAGCGCGGCGATCACCACGGAGGCCCAGTCCACGCTCGACTCCGCGGGCTCGTTGACGTTCTCCAGCCGACGCAGCCCGGACCAGGCGACACCGACGGCGATCGGCAGGACCAGCAGGAAGAGCAGTCGCCACGAGCCGAAGCCGAGGATCAGCCCGGAGATCGTCGGGCCCAGCGCCGGCGCGACCGAGATCGCCATGGTGACGTTGCCCATCACCCGACCCCGGTCGTTCTCGTCGACCACCGTCATCAGCGTGGTCATCAGCAGCGGCATCATCACCGCGGTGCCGGCGGCCTGGATGACCCGGCCGGCGAGCAGGATCCCGAAGACCGGCGCGATCGCCGAGATCAGGGTGCCGGCGATGAAGACACCCATCGCCGTGGCGTACGCGGTCCTGGTCGTCACCCGCTGCAGGAACCAGCCGGTCACCGGGATCACCGACGCCATGGTCAGCATGAACGCGGTCGAGACCCACTGAGCGGCATGCTCGGTGACCCCGAAGCTGTTCATCAGGTTCGGGATCGCGTTGAGCATGATCGTCTCGTTGAGGATCACCACGAAGGTGGCCAGCACGAGCAGGGTGATGACGGCAGGCGTACGCCGCTTCTCACCGTCGAGTGGACGGTGTGATGTTGTGACGGCAGCAGTCATGACGTGTTCCTCGGGTCGTACGCAGGGGCCCGGTGCCGCCCGCTCTATACATAGATCGAACGGGCGGGGCCGATTTCGACATCACGCCACGAGAAACTTTTCGAGCCCCCCGGCAGTGACACTCAATGGTCCCTTGTTGAACCGGGGAGAGTCGAACGATATTCCGTACGTCACACAGCCGACATCAGAGGGTGAAGACGACCTTCCCGAAGAGATCACCGGCGTGCATCGCCTCGAAGCCGGCCTTGGCCTCGGTCAGCGGCATGGTGCGGTCGATCAGCGGGCGGGTGCCGGTGGCCTCGAGCAGCGAGACCAGGCTGGCCAGCTCGTTGCGGGTGCCCATCGTCGAGCCGATCACCTTCAGCTGCAGGAAGAAGATGTTGGTCAGCAGCGCGTCGTCGAGGTTCGCCCCCGACGTGGTCCCGCTGATGATGATCGCCCCGCCGGGACGCAGCGAGCGCACCGAGTGCTTCCAGGTCGCGCGGCCGACGGTCTCGATCACCGCGTCGACCTTGACCGGCAGCCTCTCCCCCGACGGCAGGGCCTCGTGGGCACCGAGCTCGAGGGCACGCTTCTGCTTCGCCTCGTCGCGCGAGGTCGCGTAGACCTTGAGGCCGGCCGCCCGCGCGAGCGTGATCGCCGCGGTCGCCACTCCCCCGCCGGCGCCCTGCACCAGGACCGAGTCACCGGCCTTGAGCCCGCCCTGGGTGAACAGCATCCGGTAGGCCGTCAGCCATGCCGTCGGCAGACAGGCGGCCTCCTCGAACGACATCCCGGCGGGCTTCGGCACGACGTTGCGCCGCGGCACGATGACCTTCTCGGCGAAGGTGCCCTGGTGACGCTCGGAGAGCAGCGACCGCTTCGGGTCGAGGGTCTCGTCGCCGGTCCAGTCGGGCGAGGAGATCACCGAGTGCACCACGACCTCGTTGCCGTCCTCGTCGAGGCCGGCGGCGTCGCAGCCCAGGATCATCGGCAGCGCCTCGGCCTTGAGCCCGACCCCCTGCAGCGACCACAGGTCGTGGTGGTTGAGCGAGGCTGCCTTGACGGTGACCGTCGTCCACCCGTCCGGAGCGACAGGGTCGGGCCGCTCCCCCAGCACGAGGCCGGAGATCGGATCGTCGGATGAGAACTTCTCGGCGTACGCAGCGAACATGCGCCCGACCCTACCGACCTGAGCGGTTACTCGATCAAGGTGTGCAGATCGCGGGACACATCCCCAGCGGAGCTCCGCCGGGGATGTGTGCCTTCGCCTGCATACCCTTCGACAAGCTCAGGACACCGCCTTGCCGAAGGAACGCTCAGGCGCGAGCGACCCCGTCGATCCGAGCGGCCTCGGCGACCGCAGCGGAGACGGCGGGGCCGACGCGGGGGTCGAACGGCTCGGGGATGATCTTGTCCGCGGAGAGCTCGTCACCGACCAGAGCGGCCAGCGCCTGGGCGGCGGCGAGCTTCATCCCCTCGGTGATCGAGGAGGCGTGCACGTCGATCGCACCCCGGAAGATGCCGGGGAAGGCGAGGACGTTGTTGATCTGGTTGGGGAAGTCCGAGCGACCGGTGGCGACGATGCTGGCGTACTTGTGCGCCACGTCGGGGTGGATCTCCGGGTTCGGGTTGGCCATCGCGAAGACGATGGCCTGCGGGGCCATGGTCGCGACGAGCTCCTCGGGGACGGTGCCGCCGGAGACGCCGACATAGACGTCGGCGCCGGACAGCGCGTCGGCCAGCGAGCCCGAGCGGCCGGTGACGTCCGCGGTCACCTCGGCGATCGCCTTCTTCGACTCGGTCAGGTCCGAGCGGGTGGAGGAGATGACGCCCTTGCGGTCGAGCAGGGCGAGGTCCTTGATGCCGAACTCGAGCAGGATCTTGGCGACCGCGACGCCGGCGGCACCGGCACCGGAGATGACCACGCGGGTCGACTCCGGGTTGCGGCCGGTCAGCTTCAGCGCGTTCATCAGCGCGGCCAGCGTGACCACGGCGGTGCCGTGCTGGTCGTCGTGGAAGACCGGGATGTCGAGCGCCTCCTTGAGGCGGTCCTCGATCTCGAAGCAGCGCGGCGCGGAGATGTCCTCGAGGTTGATCCCGCCGAAGCTCGGTGCCATCCGGATGACGGTCTCGACGATCTCGTCCACGTCGGTGGTGTCCAGGCAGATCGGGATCGAGTCGACGCCGCCGAACTCCTTGAACAGGACCGCCTTGCCCTCCATCACCGGCATCGCGGCGGCCGGGCCGATGTCACCGAGACCGAGCACCGCGGTGCCGTCGGTGACGACCGCGACGGTGTTGGGCACCCAGGTGTAGGTGTGGGCCAGCTCCGGGTTCTCGGCGATCGCAGTGCAGACTCGGGCGACACCGGGGGTGTAGGCCATCGAGAGCGATGCCTTGTCGGAGACCGATGCGGTCGCCGCGATCGCCATCTTGCCGCCGCGGTGAAGCTCGAACACCGGGTCGCCGTCATAGGCGGTGCTCTCGGTGGACAGGGTGGACTCGGTCATAGGGGGCCTCCAGAAAACTACGGACTCGGACGTCGGGCGGTCGAACGCGAGCCGAAGGGTGGAGCCGCGCAAGGCGCCATCTACAGGGATGTGATGCCCGGATGGCAGTTTCCCACAGGCTACCGGAGGAAGCGGTTGATGTTTCCTACAGGTGACGAAGCCCTCATCTGGAGCCCTCATCCAGAGACTCACCCAGGAAACGTGGGCGTGGCCAGAGTCGGGCCACGACGACGCCGAGCACGTCGGAGTCCGCGACGGGCCCCCGGTGACGGGAGTCGATCACCCCGGGAGCGGCCGGGTTGTCCGAGAGCAACCACCACCCGGGGCGCCCGGAGACGGTCGTACGTCGCCCCACCGCCCGCTTCACCACGACCGCCCCGTCGGCGAGCCGGGCGACGACCACGCACCCGGGCTTCGGCGTACGTCCGTAGGAGACCCACAACCGGTCTCCTGCTCGCAGCGTCGGCTCCATCGAGACCCCTACGACCTTCGCCATCCCCCAGCTGTGTCGGGGTGCCCTGGCCGCGATGTCTTCCATGCGGAGTAGTGTCGCAATCCGTAGGACACATGAACACTCTTTGAGAGGACCCGCATGTTCGCGCGACTTTTCGCTCCCACCATCGAGGTCTCGGCCCACTGCGACCTGCCCTGCGGCGTCTACGACCCCGCCCAGGCCCGCATCGAGGCCGAGTCCGTCAAGGCCGTCATCGCCAAGGCCCTGGACAGCGACGACCCCGACTTCCGCACCCGCGCGGTGATCATCAAGGAGCAGCGCTCCGAGCTGGTCAAGCACCACCTCTGGGTGCTGTGGACCGACTACTTCAAGCCCCCGCACTTCGAGGCCTACCCCCAGCTCCACACCCTCGTCAACGAGGCCACCAAGCTCGCCGGCGCCTCCGGCACCAAGGGCACCCTCGACCTCGAGGTCGCCGACAAGCTCCTGGCCAAGATCGACGAGATCGCCGAGATCTTCTGGGCGACCAAGAAGGCCTGAGGAACGAAGGCCGACTTGCGAGAAGCCAGATCACGGCGTCAGCCGGGATCTGAAGACAAGAAGGCCTGAGCCTCGATTCAGCCCGTACGCCACAGCCGCTCCGTTCACGGGGCGGCTGTGGTGCGTTAACGGCGCGGCGAGGCCGGTCTCGTTGCATAATCGTCGGGACTCCCACAGAAGGACTGATAAACCCAGATGCCCCAGGTCGAGCTGCGCCTTCCCGCAGAAGGCGCTTACGTCTCCGTGCTGCGTACGACCACCGCCGCGCTCGCCGCGCGCCTCGACTTCACGCTCGAAGACATCGAGGACCTGCGGATGGCGGTCAGCGAGGCGGCGGCGATCTGCCTGGAGTGCGCCGCGGACGCCGCTGACCTGGACGTCGTCTTCGACCTGGGCGAGGACACCATCGGAGTCACCGTGACCACGACCTGCGACGCTGAGGCGGAGATCGACGAGGAGAGCTTCGCCTGGCAGGTGCTCACCACGCTGGCCAGGGAGGTCACCGCCACCCCCGACGGTGATCAGCTCAGGATTTCCCTGGTCGCGGGAGCGACCCCGCTTGGAGCCGCGCGCTGACATGGCGCAGGAGACGATTCGGTCGTCGAGGTCCAGGAGCACCAGCGAGGTGGATGACGCCCGCGCCCGCTCCCGCGAGCTCTTCAGGGCCCTCGCCGGGCCGGACCTGCCCGACGCGGAACGGACCGCCGCTCGCGACGAGCTGGTCCATCTCAACATGGCGCTGGTCGAATACTGCGCCTCCCAGTTCTACGGCCGCGGCGAGCCGCACGAGGACCTCGTCCAGGTCGGGGTCGTGGGCCTCCTCAACGCCGTGGACCGCTACGACCTCTCCCGTGACGTGGAGTTCTCGACGTACGCAGTGCCCACGATCCTCGGCGAGATCAAGCGCTACTTCCGCGACAGCCGGTGGGCCGTCAGCGTGCCGCGCCGTCTTCGGGACCTGCAGCAGAACCTCCGCGACGCCACCGCGGAGCTCTCCCAGGAGCTCGGCCGCTCCCCCACGGCCCGCGACCTCGCCACCCGGCTCGGGGTCAGCCTGGAGACCGTCGTCGAGGGCCTGGAGTCCAGCAATGCGTACGCAGCGCTCTCCCTCGACTCCGAGAGCGACGAGACCGCGCCGATGCTCGACTCGCTGACCGCCCACGACCTGCGCCTGGACGACGTCGAGGTGCGGGAGTCGATCAAGCCCGTGCTCGACAGCCTCTCCGCGCATGAGAAGCAGGTGCTGATGCTGAAGTTCTTCCGCAACAAGACCCAGACCGAGATCGCCGCCGAGCTCGGGGTCTCCCAGATGCAGGTCTCCCGGCTGCTCAACCGCTCGCTCGCCCAGCTCCGCAAGGCGCTGGAGGAGGACTAGGGCCTAGCGCTCCTCGAGCGCGGCGATGCTCGGCGGCGCGAAGATGCCGACGAGGGCGACGACCGCGACCAGTGCCAGCCCGCCCGCGATCGCGAGATCGTCGCGGAGGTTCCAGGCCAGACCGAGCACGATCAACTGGACGAGCACCAGCGGCGCCCGCGCCCACGACTCCAGTCGCCAGAACATGGCGGCACACCAGCCGATGCTGGCGGCGCAGAGCAGGAAGAACAGCCCGCCCGCGATCGCGGTCGTGAGCGAGGCGGCATCGGGGATGCGTACGAACTCCAGCGCTCCCCACGCCAGCATCGCCGCGGTCTCGACGCCTGCGGCGATCACGGTCAGCAGGAGGGTCCAGGGGCGATGCGGCGCGGTCACCTCAGCAGCCTAGAACCCTCGCCAAGCCTCAGAAAATCCGCAGTAGCATACACCACGGGATTTGCGGGTAACTCACCGCGTTACCGAATTGTCTAGCCCCAGGAAGACTGAGTGTTACGGTCCGGTGACGAACCAGACACTGGTTAGGGGTTGTTTCGGCGTCCATTTCTTGGAACTCTAGAGACCAGCACGCACGTGAAGACATTCACACATCCCCGCCACGTGCCGACTCGCAGGGTCTCGAACCACCAGGGCCTTGCCCATCCTACGTCAGAAAGAGGGTCTACCCAGCCATGGATTGGCGCCACCGTTCGGCTTGTCTCGATGAAGACCCGGAACTGTTCTTCCCCATCGGAAACACCGGTCCGGCCATCCTCCAGATCGAGGAAGCCAAGCAGGTCTGCCGGCGTTGCGACGTCCGGGAGCAGTGTCTTCAGTGGGCTCTTGAGGCCGGTCAGGACCACGGCGTGTGGGGTGGACTGAGCGAGGACGAGCGTCGTGCGCTGAAGCGCCGCAACGCTCGCTCCCGTGTCCGCACCGCCGTCTGACCAAGCCCTAGAGGCCAAAACCCCTAGCGTTCCACCTAGAGCTCCAACGGCAGCTCGACCGCAGCTCTCGCCCCATGGCCATCAGGCCGGGGCCCCAACGAGAGCCGGCCCCCGAGCTCGCCTTCGACGAGAGTCTTCACGATCGACAACCCCAAGTTTGTCGATGTGTCGAGACTGAACCCGTCGGGTAGTCCATGACCGTCATCCTCGATGGTCACCTGGAGATGCCCGGCGGGTTGCTGTCGTACGGACATCACGATCTTGCCGGTCTCGGGATCGCCCGGACCGTTGCCGCGGTAGCCGTGCTCGACTGCGTTCTGCAGCAGCTCGGTGACGACCATCGCCATCGGCGTGGCCACCTCCGAGGGCAGCGACCCGAAGGATCCCTCCCGGCGCACCCGCACCGCGACGCCGACCGACGTGACCTCTCCGACCATGGAGGCGAGCCGGTCGGCGATCTCGTCGAACTCGACGGTCTCCTCGACGGCCTGCTGCGAGAGGATCTCGTGGACCAGTGCGATGGATCCGACACGCCGTACGGCCTCGTTCAGCGCATCTTGTGCGACACCGGAGTCGACCCGGCGAGACTGCATCCGGAGCAGCGCGGCCACAGTTTGTAGGTTGTTCTTCACTCGATGGTGGATCTCGCGGATCGTCGCGTCCTTGGTGACGAGCTCACGATCGCGTCGGCGCAGGTCGGTGACGTCGCGCAGCAGCACCAGCGCACCGATCGCCTCGCCACGTGGCCGCAGCGGGATCGAGCGCATGATGATCGCCATCACCCCGGTGTCGATCTCGGTGTCGCGGTGCGCCCGGCCGCCGAGGACGGCGCTCAGCGTCTCCTCGTCGGGGCGCTTGCGCGGCGGCACCAGGGCGCGGGTCATCCCAGCCAGGGACTGGCCGGCGAGGTCGCCGGAGAGCCCCAGCCGGCGGAAGACCGAGAGCGCGTTGGGGCTGGCGTAGTCGACGACGCCGTCGGCGTCCACTCGCACGAACCCGTCCCCCACCCGAGGGGTGTCGGTGTGGTCGCTCCGCTGACCCACCGCCGGGAAGTAGCCGTTGGCCACCATCTGGGTCAGGTCGGCGGCGGTCTGCAGGTAGGAGAGCTCGAGCTTCGAGGGCGTGCGTACGCCGAGGAGGTTGGTGTTGCGGCTCAGCACCGCGATGATCCGGCCGGCGCGGCGTACGGGGATGGTCTCGACCCGCACCGGGAGGTCGTCGCGCCACTCCGGGTCGCCCTCACGGACGAGCCTGCCGGCGTCGACGGCATCGTCCAGGGTGGCGTGGCGCCCCTTCGGCACGAACATGCCCACGATGTCGTCCACATAAGCCGTGGGGCCGGTCGTGGGACGCATCTGACCGGCCGCCCAGAAGCCGTTCCCGGACTTGTCCGGAAGCCACAGCACCAGGTCGGCGAAGGAGAGGTCCGCCAGGATCTGCCAGTCGGCCATGAGCAGCTGAAGCCACTCGACATCATCGCTGTCGAGTTCGGTGTGGCTCTGGGCGAGCTCACTCAGGGTGGGCACGCGGACAGCGTAGATGTAGACCTTGGTAGGGCATTGCGCGGGTCGGTGGTCGGCGCGTGGCCGGGTTTGGCAGGATGTTCCCCATGTCGGAGGCGTACTGGCGGGAGGTCCATTCAACTGGTCTCGCCGTACCCACCGACCGGCCGCTGGGTGACCTCACCATCGAGCTCACCCGGATGCTCGGTGACCCGGATCCGGACGTACGCAGCGGGCTGGCCGTGCCGGCCCTGTCGACCTGGATCCAGCGCGGTGTCTACGACGACCTGCTCGGGGGCCTGGGCGACGGGATGGCGGCCGGCCTCGTGGTCGGTCTCGGCGACTCCGGCAACAACGGTGTCTTCCGCCGAGCCTCCTCGGTCGAGGCCCTGGCCCAGTGCATCGCCCGCGACAACGCCCGCTCGCTGGTGCGTGCGGAGAAGGTGCTGGAGTGGGGCGACCGGATCGCCACCTGGCTGCTGCGCGAGCGCGACCTGCGTGCCTTCGTTCCCGAGCGTGGCTGGGCGCACGCGGTGGCCCGCGGCGCCGACGCGCTCGGCACCCTGGCCGCCTCCGAGCACCTCGGCAAGCCCGAGCT
The DNA here is from genome assembly GCF_054031495.1 of Nocardioides sp. YJ-D4. Classification (NCBI taxonomy): domain Bacteria; kingdom Bacillati; phylum Actinomycetota; class Actinomycetes; order Propionibacteriales; family Nocardioidaceae; genus Nocardioides; species Nocardioides sp. YJ-D4. The sequence goes on along the minus strand of NZ_CM132932.1, from coordinate 4,423,034 downwards.
GACGGTGATCCTCGACGTGGTCGCCGACCGGGTGCTCGCCCGAGGGGACACCATCTACGCTCACGGCGAGCCCGACCGGCTGGCGGCGGCCACGATGTCCGTGCTGCGCCGCAACCTGGTCCCGCTCAACATCATGGAGCCGTGGATCAACCGGATCGTCACCGTCGCCACCGCCACCCCGGAGACGCCCGACCGCGACCCGTTCCTGCTCACCGGCAACGCCGAGGCGTTCCTGCGGGCCCTCTACATCCAGCTCGCGCTCAGCAACGACATCCCGCAGATCCGCGGCGACCTGCTGCTGGTCGTCGTCGCCGCCCTGAAGAAGTCGAACGCCACCTACCTGACGTGACTGCGGGTCGAGATTCGCCCTCCCGCACCTGGGTTTGAGAGACTGTGCCGAGGCCCCTCGGGGTCTACGTACCCCAATGGAGGAGATCATCATGGGCAAGACTGGCCGCAAGCGCCGCGCGCGCCGCAAGAAGGGCGCGAACCACGGCAAGCGCCCCAACAGCTGACCACAGCTGTAAAAGACGTGAGAGCCCCAGCCGATTCGGCTGGGGCTCTCGTCGCGTCTATGGCCCGATGATGCGGGCCGTCAGGACCTCGTGCGGAGCTCCTGGATCTGGACCATGATCTTCGCGCGCAGGTCGCCGGGGGCGACCTCGGTGCACGAGCGCGCCACGACCGCCTTGACGATGCGCTGCTGGTCGTACGTCTCCAGGCAGGGGTTGCACGTCTGCAGGTGGTGCTTGACCTGGTCGGCGTCCGCCGCGGTCAGCTCGTTGTCGATCAGGAAGACGATCTGCTCGAGGAAGTCCGCGCAGTCGGTCGGTGACGCGTCATGTTTGTGGGCACTCATGACGCACCTCCACGAGCGCCGGTGAGGTCGTTGGTGCGGACGTAGTCCGAGAGAAGATCGCGCAGCTGGCGCCGGCCGCGGTGAAGCCGCGACATCACGGTGCCGATCGGGGTTTCCATGATCTCGGCGATCTCCTTGTAGGCGAATCCCTCGACGTCGGCGAGGTAGACAGCGAGCCGGAACTCCTCCGGGAGGCGCTGCAGCGCGTCCTTCACCTGGGAGTCGGGCAGGTGCTCGAGCGCCTCCATCTCCGCGGACTTCAGGCCGGTCGAGCTGTGCGACTCGGCCCGCGCCAGCTGCCAGTCCTCGACGTCCTCGGACATCGACTGCTGCGGCTGGCGCTGCTTCTTGCGGTAGGTGTTGATGAAGGTGTTCGTGAGGATGCGGTAGAGCCAGGCCTTCAGGTTGGTGCCGGGCTTGAACTGATGGAAGGAGGAGTAGGCCTTGGCGAACGTCTCCTGCACCAGGTCTTCCGCATCGGACGGGTTGCGGGTCATCCGCATCGCCGCCGAGTAGAGCTGGTCGAGGAAGGGCAGCGCGTCCCGCTCGAAGCGCAGCGCGCGCTCCTCGGGTGTCTCGGTGGCCAGGTCGACGACCTCATCGTTGTTGTCGCTCATCACGTCCCAGGGTACGCGCGCGACCATCGGGGCGCTCATCGGCGACATATTTGCCACCGGGCGTTCGAGCAGAATGGTCATGTTGCGTGAACGCCGCGACGGCCGCCAAACATTCCCTGCTGTCCGCGGACCCGGCCGACCGCTGCGTCAGGACGTCTGCAGGACGAACATGCTCCATGAGGCCGGCGGCAGGTCGGCCTCGAGCGCGCCACCCACGACCTTCGCCGAGTCGTACGCCTTCGGCACCACCCGGTCAGGATCCTCCATGCTGTTCACCGCGAACAGGTCCTCGCCACCGAGGACCGCCGCCTCGACCAGCTCGACACGGCCGAAGTAGCGCACGTCGGCGGAGAAGGGCATGGCCTCCGACGGATGCCGGTTGACGACGAACACCGCCACACTGCCGTTCTCCGGATCGTGGGTCGCCACGGCGTCGAGGACGGAGACGTCGCCGTGCTTGGCGGTCGCCATCGTCGGCGCGACCACCCGCGGCTCGAGGACCTCACCCTGCGCGAATCGGGCAGTCAGCGAGAACGGGTGGAAGATCGACTGTCGCCACGCCGGCCCACCGGGCTCGCACCTGATCGAGCCGATGGTGTTGACCAGCTGGGCCTGGCAGGCGGCGGTCACCCGGTCGCTGTGCTTGAGCAGCGTGATGAGCAGAGAGCCGACGACGACGGCGTCGAGCGCCGTGTACGCGTCCTCGCTGAGCCGAGGCGCGGAGGTCCACTCCTCCGGCATGCCCTCCTGCTGGAACTTCTTCAGGTACCAGACGTTCCACTCGTCGAAGGAGATGTTGATCCGCTTCGGCGAGGAGAGCTTCGCCCCGATGTGGTCGGCGGTCGCGACGACCTCCCGGATGAAGAGGTCCATGTCGACCGACGAGGCGAGGAAGCTTGCGACGTCGTCGCCCTCGAGCTCGTAGTAGGCGTGCGCCGAGACGAAGTCGACCACGTCGTAGGCGTGCTCGAGCACCGTCGCCTCCCACGCGCCGAAGGTCGGCATCGACCGACCCGAGCTGCCGCAGGCGACCAGCTCGAGGTCGGCGTCGTACTGACGCATGCCGCTCGCCACCTCCTTGGCCAGGCGGCCGTACTCCTCGGCCGTCTTGTGGCCCAGCTGCCAGGGGCCGTCCATCTCGTTGCCGAGGCACCACATCCGGATGCCGTACGGCTCGATGGCGCCGTGCGCGATACGACGCTCGGACAGCTCGGTTCCGCCGGGGTGGTTGGCGTACTCGAGCAGCTCGAGCGCCTCCGGCAGGCCGCGCGTCCCCAGGTTCACCGCCATGATGGGCTCGATGGCGGCCTTTCTCGCCCAGGTCATGAACTCGTCGAGACCGAACGCGTTGGTCTCGATGGTCCGCCACGCCGGGTCCAGGCGGGTAGGCCGCTGGTCGCGCGGCCCCACTCCGTCCTCCCACTTGTATCCGGAGACGAAGTTGCCTCCGGGGTAGCGAACAGCGGTCACCCCGAGCTCCCGTACGAGATCCAGTACGTCACCTCGCAGGCCGTCGCCGTCCGCCGTCGGATGCCCCGGCTCGAAGATGCCGCCGTAGACGCAGCGCCCCATGTGCTCCACGAACGACCCGAAGATCCTCCTGTTGACGGGGGCGACGGTGAACGCCGGATCGATCGCGAGCTTGCCGTTCTCCATGGGTTCCTCTCTCTGGTCCGGGGCAGCGTCTACTTGAGCTGGTTCTCCAGATCGGCCTGCGCCTGGTCCAGCGCCTGCTTGGCCGGGACGCCGTCCCCGAAGATCTGGTTGTACGTGCTGGTCGTGAACACCTCGTCGACCTTGGGCAGGTTCGGGTCCGCGAAGGACTCGAAGTGGCCGATGTCGCCCTTGACCTGGTTGAGCACGTCGAAGAGGTTGGTCCGGAAGTACTTGTTGTACTTGTTCTCCGGGTTGTGGGTGACCTCCTTGTCCTCCCACACCGACATGTTCACCGGGTCGAAGCCGAGCTCCTCCCAGACGGCGACGTTGGCCTCCGGCGACAGCTTCGCGAAGGCGAGCCACTCCATCGCGAACTCCTTGTCCGGGGAGCTGTCGATCACCGCGGTGCCGGTGCCGCCGCCACCGATCGTGGCGACCTCACCGCCCTCGATGACCGGCGCCGGCGCGATCGCGACGTCGCCGGCAAGGTCGGGCATGTAGTCGACGAACCGGGAGGTGTACCAGGCCGGGTAGACGACGGCCGCGTACTCGCCGTTGTTGATGGGGCCGTAGGCCTCCTCGATGTCCGGGCTACCGCCCGGGATGGTCGAGAGCGCGCCGGCCTTCTGCATCTCCTGCAGCAGCTCGACCGCCTCCACGACCTCAGGGCTGTTCACGGTGACGTTGCCGTCCTCGTCGAACAGGTTGCCGCCGAGCTGCGCCATGACCAGCGGCTGCATGATGTTGGTGTCGGTGCTGGCGATGCCGAACGCCTTGCCGGTCGCCTTGTTGTACTTGGCGCCGGCCGCCTTGAAGTCGTCCCAGGTCTCGATGGTCGTGTAGTCGACCCCGGCCTTCTCCAGCAGCGGGACGTTGTAGAAGGCCACCTGAGCTCCGACGTGGGTCGGATAGCCGAGCTGCTTCCCCTCCCGGTTGTAGAGGTCCATCCGGGCCTGCACGATGTCGTCCTGGTACGGCTCGGCGGCGTCGGACAGCTCCGCCAGCGGCGTACGCCCGTCCTCGGTGACGAAGTTGGAGAACTTGTTCACCTCGATGTCCACGACGTCGGGGAGCCCCTTGCCGGAGTTCACCGCCAGCTGGAGCTTGTTGTGCATCTCGTCGTACGGGAAGACCGTGACGTCGAGCTTGATCTCCTTGTCGGGGTTCTTCTCGTTCCACTGCTCGGCCATCGCCTCGTAGTAGGTGCCGTGCAGCTCGGCGAACACCCACATGTCGATGCTGGTGCGGCCCTGAGCGTCAGGTCCGCCTTCGTCCTCGGATCCGCCGCCGCAGGCGCTCAGCGCGAGCGTCGCGGCGAGTCCTGCGGCGAGGAACGAGGTGATTCTCCGCGTTGTCGTCATGGTTTCTCTCCATCTGTGAGGTTGTGCAAGGGGTCACCCCTTGAGCGCCCCGGCCGTCATCCCTGCGACGAAGAACCGCTGGAAGAGCAGGAACAGCACCAGGATGGGAAGGAGCGAGAACATGGACCCGATGATGAGCAGCTCGTAGTTGTTCTCATGCGGGGTCAGCAGGGTGTTGAGCCCGATCGGGAGGGTGAACTTCGACTCCGAGCGCAGCACCAGCAGCGGCCAGAGGAAGTTGTTCCAGATGATCATCCCGTTGAGGATGGCCATCGCCGCGAACGCCGGTTTCGCCACCGGCACCACGATCTTGAAGAAGATGCCGAACTCCGTGGCGCCGTCCATGCGGCCCGCCTCGAGCAGATCCTTCGGGATGCCGAGGAAGTATTGCCGGAAGTAGAAGATCGTCACCGAAGCGGCCAGGAACGGCAGCACGATCACCGAGTAGGAGTCGGCCAGGCCGACGTCGTTCACCAGCACGTACAGCGGGAGCATCATGATCTCGAACGGCACGGCCATGAGCAGCAGCACGGCGATGAACAGCGCGGTCTTGCCCTTGAAGTCGTAGACCGCGAAGCCGTACGCCACGAACGAGCTGACCAACAGCGTCCCGGCCACCTGCGCGACGGTGAGCAGGATCGAGTTGGCGAACCAGCGGAAGTACGGCCCGGAGTCGGTGAAGAGCATCACGTAGTTGTCCAGCGACAGCGAGCCGAGGTCGATGTCGAAGGAGAGCCCCCGCCGGATGACGTCGTTGCCGTCCTGGAACGTCGCCACGAACATGATCAGCAGGGGAGCGAGCACGACAAGGGTCAGCACCAACAGGATGATCGTCATCAGGAGCGCGGTCTGGATCGAACCGTGGATCCAGTACGGCAGCTGGACCCTGGTCCGCGCGGTCGGCTCGGCGCTCATCGGGCGCTCTCCTTCTTGAAGGTTCCGCTGAGCGTGAGGAACGTGAGGTTGATGGTCATGATGACCACGAGCAGCACGACACCGACCGCGGAGGCGAAGCCCAGGTCGTTCTGCTCGATCCCGCGCCGGTAGAGGTAGCCGATCACCGTCAGCCCCTGGTCGTTGGGCGAGGAGTTGCCGCGGTAGAGCATGAAGCTCTCCAGGAACATCGCCAGACCGCCGTACACGCTGATGGTGGTGACGTAGACGATGGTCGGCTTCAGGTTGGGCAGGGTGATGTGGAAGAACTGCTGCAGCTTGCTGGCCCCGTCGATGGTCGCGGCCTCGTAGTACTCCTCCGGGATGGCCTGCATGCCGGCGAGGAAGTAGAGGATGTTGACGCCGGTCCAGCGCCACATCGCCAGCGCCAGCAGGGCGATCAGCCCGCCGGTGTCGATGCGCAGCCATCGGACCGGCTCGAGGCCGAAGACCCCGACGATCTGGTTCATCAGTCCGGTGCCGGTCTCGGCGAACATCAGCCGGAAGATGATCCCGGCGACGACGACCGAGGTCAGCGCCGGCACGAACATCGAGGCCTTGAAGACCGCTTTGACGCGCGCGCTGCCGATCTTGGAGTTGATGAGCGCGGCCAGCACCAGCGGGATCGGGATCAGGAGCGCGATGGTCAGCACCATGTAGCGGGCACTGTTGAACATCGCCTTCCAGAAGAGCCGGTCCTCCCAGAGCCGCTGATAGTTGTCCAGACCGATGAAGGCGGCCTGCCCGAAAACCACCTCCTGGGTGCTCAGCAGGAAGGTACGAACGAGCGGGATCATCCAGAAGGCGAGCAGCGTGATCACGAACGGCGCGATGAAGAGGTAGGGCGCCGCCCTCTGCGAGTACAGCAGCCGCCGGAGAACGACCATCTGAAGACTCCTCTTCGCTGAGGTATCCAACGCGCGTGGGGCATCGAACCACCACCGGTTTACGACGATGCACGCCTCTCACCAGCGGATTTACTACGTGGTAATCAGCGCATATCCTTGTCCTGCGCTCAGACCCTGTCAAGACCCGAACGTGACATTCGCCACACGGAGTGTGCGAAAGGGCAGCCGGGGTCGGACGCAAAATGGCGATGTAGGCTGCCCCCTGACCTGGGGGCACGAGGGAACACGAGGCGACGATGGCTGTGACGATGCGCGAAGTCGCGGCCATTGCCCGTGTCTCGCCCAAGACCGTGTCCAACGTGGTGAACGACCATCCGAACGTCCACCCGGACACGCGTGCCCGCGTGCAGAAGGCGATCGCCGAGCTGGGCTACCGGCCGAACCATTCCGCGCGCGGCCTGCGTTCCGGCCGCACCGGCGTCATCGGGCTGGCGGTCCCGGAGCTGAGGCAGGCCTACTTCGCCGAGCTGGCCGATGCGGTCATCGCGGCTGCGGCCAAGCGCGGACTGAGCGTCATCGTCGGGCAGCTCGGAGGCGACCGCGAGCACGAGATCGAGCTCCTCACCCACGGGCTCCCCCAGACCGACGGCCTGCTCTTCAGCCCCGAGCGACTCGGCACCGAGGACCGCGACCTGCTGGCGTACGTCGACTTCCCGATGGTCATGCTGGGAGAGTGGATCTTCGGCGGACCCACCGACCATGTGACGATGCACAACATCAGCGCGGCCCGCGCAGCCGTCGAGCACCTGATCTCTCTGGGGCGCCGGCGGATCGCCGTCATCGGCGCCCATCCCGAGGACGAGACCCGGGTGATGGGGCCCTCGAACCTGCGGATCCAGGGCTACCGGGAGGCTCTGGCGGCTGCCGGGATCGAGCACGACCCCCGACTCGAGCGGGTCGTCGCGCCCTGGCATCCGGAGGACGGCGCCGACGCGGCGCGGCAGCTCATCGAGTCAGGGCTGGAGTTCGACGCCATCTTCACCCTGACCGACTCGCTCGGGCTGGGTGCGCTCCGGGCTCTCGGTGAGGCGGGGCGCGTCGTGCCCGACGATGTGGCCGTGATCGGCTTCGACAACATCACCATCAGCCACCTCACCGTCCCCTCGCTCTCCAGCATCGACCCCGGCCGTGCGGAGATCGCGGAGACGGCGGTCAGCATGCTCGTCGAGCGCATCGAGTGGGGTGCAGGGTCATCGCGGCCGGCACGGCTGCACAAGGCTGCCTTCGACGTCATCGTGCGGGAGTCGTCCGGCGGGGCCGCCTCCGGGCCCGCCAAGGCCACGACGAGGCAGTCCGGCGCGACCCCTCAGAGACTCAACGGTTGAGCCACGCGAAGGGCTCCTTCCCGACCGCCACCCGGTTGGTGAGCCTTCCGACCTCAGCGACCTCGATCTCCACCATGTCGCCGGGCTGAAGAGTAAAGCCCATGTCGGGGACGATCCCGGTGCCAGTGGCCAGCGCCACACCGTCGGGAAAGTCGTTGGCGGCGAACAGGTGGTCGACGAGCTGCTGGATCGGACGTACGAGCCGGCTGGACGATGTCTCCGCCGCGACGACCTCGTGCTCGCCCCGGCGGACCACCAAGGTGATGGCGAGGGCGGTGGCGTCAGGGACCTCCCACACGGGCCTGATGCCGGCCGCGAGCGCTGCTGCGCCTGCGTACACCTTGGCCTGGGGCAGGTAGAGCGGGTTCTCGCCCTCGATCGAGCGGGAGCTCATGTCGTTGCAGACCGTGTAGCCGATGATCTCGGCGTGGGCGTTGATCACGACGGCCAGCTCCGGCTCGGGTACGTCGTGGCCGGAGTCGGCCCGGATGCCGACCGGCTCGCCGTCGGTGACCAGGCGCCAGGCCGGCGCCTTCGGGAACAGCTCGGGCCGCTGCGCGGAGTAGACCTTGTCGTAGACCGACTGCTCGGCGCTCTCCTCCATCCGGGCACTGCGCGAGCGGGCATAGGTGACGCCCGCGCACCACAGCTCGGCCCTCCCGTCCAGCGGAGCGAGCAGACGTACGGACGCGACCGGGACCGGTGCCGCGGAGGCGGACTCCACGGTGGCCCGCAGCTCGTCGTGCGGCATCGCGAGGAGATCCGCCATGGATCCGACACCGCTCACCGGGGTGATCGAGCCGTCCCTGCGTACGCCGACCTGCGGGCCGTTCCCGCTGTCATACCGGACAAGGTGCATCGGCTGCTCCTCAGTGGTTGTCGCGTGGGGTGCCCTTGGTCTGCGCCACGCGCTGATACTTCACCGCAGGCTCCAGGACCATGCCGTCGGCGAGCTGGCCGACCATGGACCGCTGGATCTCCTGCCACGGGGTCTGCGACTCCGGCACCGCGAACTCACCGACCGCCTCGCGCCGCGCGGCCAGCTCCTCGTCCGAGACCAGCATGTCCGCCCGTCCCGTGTCGAGATCGATCCGGACACGATCGCCGGTACGCAGCAGCGCCAGGCCTCCTCCGGCCGCGGCCTCGGGCGAGGCGTTGAGGATCGAGGGCGACCCTGACGTGCCGGACTGGCGACCGTCGCCCACGCACGGCAGCGAGTGCACACCCCGCTCGATGAGTGCGGCGGGAGGCTGCATGTTGACGACCTCGGCCGAGCCGGGATAGCCGATCGGGCCGACACCCCGGATGAACAGGATGCACCCCTCGTCGATCTGGAGCGAGGGGTCGTCGATGCGCGCGTGGTAGTCCTCGGGCCCTTCGAAGACGATCGCGCGGCCCTCGAACATGTTGGGGTGCTCGGGGTCCGAGAGGTAGCGCTCCCGGAACTCGTCCGAGATCACGCTGGTCTTCATGATCGCGCTGTCGAACAGGTTCCCCGTCATCACGATGAAGCCGGCCTGCTCCACGAGCGGGTCGTCGAAGCCGCGGATCACCTCGGCGTCCTCGCTCGCCGTGTCGCGGCAGTTCTCGCCGATGGTCCGTCCGTTGACCGTGAGCGCATCCTCGTGGATCAGCCCGTGACGCATCAGCTCGTGGACGACGGCCGGCACCCCGCCCGCGCGGTGGAACTCCTCGCCCAAAAACCTGCCGGCGGGCTGCATGTCGACCAGGAGCGGGATCCGATGCCCGAGCGTCTCCCACTCCTCGATGCCGAGGTCGACCCCGATGTGCCTGGCGATCGCGTTGATGTGGATCGGAGCGTTGGTGGAGCCTCCGATCGCCGAGTTCACGACGATCGCGTTCTCGAACGCATCCCTCGTCAGGACGTCGGAGGGCTTCAGGTCCTCGTGCACCATCTCGACGATGCGCCTGCCCGTCAGGTAGGCCACCCGACCGCGGTCACGGTGCGGAGCCGGGATCGCGGCTGAGCCGGGCAGGCTCATCCCGAGGGTCTCGGCGAGGCTGTTCATCGTGGCGGCGGTGCCCATGGTGTTGCAGTGACCGGGCGAGGGCGCAGAGGAAGCGATCAGCTCGGTGAACTCCGCCTCGTCGATCTCCCCCGCCGCGAGCATCTCGCGCGCCTTCCAGATGATCGTGCCCGAGCCGATGCGCTCGCCCTTGAGCCAGCCGTTGAGCATCGGCCCGCCCGAGAGCACGATCGCCGGGATGTTCACCGTGGCCGCCGCCATCACGCACGCCGGCGTGGTCTTGTCGCACCCCGTCGTCAGCACCACCCCGTCGAGGGGATAGCCGTAGAGGATCTCCACCAGACCGAGGTAGGCGAGGTTGCGGTCCAGAGCCGCCGTCGGTCGCTTCCCCATCTCGTGGATCGGGTGCACCGGGAACTCGAACGCGATCCCGCCCATCTCCCGGATCCCGTCGCGTACGCGCTGCGCCAGGCCGAGGTGGTGCCGGTTGCAGGGCGACAGGTCCGAGCCGGTCTGCGCGATGCCGATCACCGGCTTGCCCGACTGGAGCTCCTCGCGCGTCACGCCCCAGTTCATGTAGCGCTCGATGTAGAGCGCCGTCATCGCGGGATTGTCCGGGTTGTCGAACCAGTCTCGGCTGCGCAGGCGAGGGGCGTTTACCACGTTGTAAACCCTAGCGCCGCCACGCCCGGCCCGCCATGGAGATCTGTCTAGGTGATGACCTCGCGGACCAGCCACTCCAGGGTGGACTCGACCAGGATCGCGTCGGCGTCGGCCTGCGTGATCGGGCCACGCTTGCCGACGACGAGGGAATGGTCGGCGCCCGGGATCGGGGTGACCTCGATCCCCTCCGGGAACTCCTCTGGCTTGCCGAACCTGTCCCGGGTGCCTTGCAGCACCAGCGTCGGCACCCTGGATTCCAGCAGCTCGTAGGCACGCGAGATGCCCGGCTTGGCGATCGGGTGCAGCGGGAAGGCCAGGCAGAGCGCGCCCGCGGCGCCGAACCCGCGCGCCGTACGGACCGCCGAGCGGGCCCCGGCGGAGCGGCCTCCCACCACCAGCGGCGTGCGCACCCGCATCCAGTTGGCGGCCAGGGTCAGCGCCGCGTCGAGGGACTTGGGCGGGGTGGCCACCGGCTTCCCCTTGACCCGCCAGGGCTGCTCGAAGCGGACCACGGTGATGCCCTGGGCCGGCAGCGCGTCGTTGAGCGCCATCAGGTCGTGGGTGTCGATGCCGTTGCCGGCGCCGTGGGAGAGCAGCAGGGTCGCCTGTGGTCGCCGCGCCCGGCGGGTGTAGAGCCGCCCCTGTCCGTAGGGCGTGTCGATCATCTGCGTCGTGGTTCCACCCATGTCATCCCCAGGCTTCCTCGATCGGCAGCGGCTCGACGAGCTCGCGGCCGTTGTTGCGTACGTTGCTCACCAGCGTCGAGACCGGGTAGGCCTCCAGCCGGCCGGGCGCCGCCGGGGTCAGCAGCTCCAGATCGCCCGGACGGGTCGGGTCGAGCCACTCGTCCCAGCGTTCACGCTCGACCATGAGGGGCATCCGGTCGTGGATCCGCCCCAGGGAGTCCTCCGCCTCGGTGGTGATCACCGTGCAACTCCACAGCCACCGGCCGGGGTCGTCCTCGGCCTTGGCGGGGTCGGGCCACAGCTCGTAGAGCCCGGCCATCGCCAGCACTCCCCCGTCCTTGGGGGTGATGAAGTAGGGCTGCTTGCGGGGTTTGCCCTTCGCGTCCTTGGCCTCGGTGGCGTACCACTCGAAGTAGCCGTCGGCCGGCAGCAGGCAGCGGCGCTTGGCGAAGGCCCGTCGATAGGCGGGCTTCTCGCCCACCGTCTCCATCCGGGCGTTGATCATCCGGTTGCCGATCTTGACGTCCTTGGCCCAGGACGGGACCAGGCCCCAACGTACGGAACGGAGCTGGCGCTCGCTGGACGCGTCCCCGTCGTCACGCGGCGGGCGCTCGAGGACGGCATAGACATCGTCGGTCGGGGCTACGTTGTAGCTCTCGGTGAGCGGCTCCTGCAGGCGCAGCTCATCGATCTCGAACTCCTCGGCCAGCTCGTCGGGTTGGCGGCTGGACGCGTAACGACCGCACATACGTTCACCTTAGCGCCGGGTGCCGGTGGTGTTCGGAGGTATTTCTAGGCTCCGCGGGCGAGCTCGTCGAGCAGGAAGCCTGCTGACCTGTCGTTGTCCGGGAGTCCTTCGATCCAGATCCGGTCGGCGCTGTGCTCGACCATCCGCTTGAGGAGCCCGAGCCGTTTGACCAGCGTCTCGTCACGCGGGGCGACCACGACCATCCGGCTGTGGCCGACTTGTCCGACGGCGGCCGCGGTCGCGAAGACGGTGCGGGCGGTCTGGCCGAGCAGCGACATCCGGCGGGCGGTGGCGATGCTGTCGGTCTTCCCGCCAGGGGCTCCCGGGAGGTGGGCGTCGGTGACGACCAACGCGTGGCTGCGCGCCGTGGCGTCCCGGTAGAGGTCCGAGATGCGTTCGCGCAGGTGCGCGAGGGTGGCGAGTCCGGTGAGCGGGTCGGCGCAGGAGATCGTGTGCAGGTAGCCCAGCGTCGCCTCGCTCCAGGCGACGGACAGCGCGTGCACCTCGACGAAGGCCGGGTCGCGACCCTCCATGGCCTGGGTGGTCATCCGAAGGTCCTCGAGGCACTCCCCGAGGGACACACCTGACTCGGCGAGGTCGTGGCCGGCGACCCAGCAGGCCTCGGCGACGTAGTTGCTGCGCTCGACGAGCGCCTCCGCGACGGCCTCGAACCGCGGCGGGAGCGCCGCACGCTGCTCGTCGGAGAGCTCTGTGATCTCAGGCGAGGTGGATGCAGGCGCACGCCGACCTCGGGAGAACAGCCGCACAACTCACCTCTTTTCTCGTGTTTCCTGGCGTTGGTGTCGTTCCTTGTCCGAAGTTGCTGGGTCATCGATACAGTGGTGCGCGCGCTGAACTACCGCGTGCCCACATGGACTTGACGTACGAAATCGGCAACCATGACGCGGTAGCGACCCACATTTTCTGGGTTTTCGCGAAACTTGTTGTCAGATCCGGGGAGGGGCGTGACGTGCGGGCTTCAGCAGTCGTTAGCACAACGCATGTCTCCCGTCGGCGCAAGCCGCGTCATACCTCCGTCCTTCTAACGTCTCTGGTGCTGTGAGCGAATCGACCCCCACCTCTCTCCCTACCCTCGACGCCCCTGGCGACGCCGAGCTGATCACCGCTGTCCGCGGCGGTGACCTGGATGCGTACGGGACGCTGTTCGAGCGCCATGTCGAGGCCGCCCGCCGCCTGGCCCGTCAGCTGGTGTCGCCCGGCGACGTCGACGACCTCGTCTCCGAGGCGTTCGCCAAGGTGCTCAACGTGCTGCAGAGGGGCGGTGGCCCGGACCTGGCGTTCCGCGCCTATCTGCTGACGTCGCTGCGCCGGCTCCACGTGGACAAGATCCGTGCCGCCTCGAAGCTGACCACCACCGACGACCTGACCCCCTTCGACCCGGGCGTGCCGTTCGAGGACACCGCCGTGTCGGGCTTCGACAACCAGGCCGCCGCGAAGGCGTTCCAGCAGCTTCCGGAGCGCTGGCAGCAGGTGCTGTGGCACACCGAGGTCGAGGGCCAGAAGCCGGCCGAGATCGCGCCGATGCTCGGCATGTCGGCCAACTCGGTCTCCGCGCTCGCCTACCGGGCTCGCGAGGGCCTGAAGCAGGCGTTCATCTCGATGCACGCTCAGGACGCCGGCGAGGAGGCCTGCGCCACCACGCGCGCCAACCTGGGCGCCTACATCCGCAACGGCCTGTCCAAGCGTGACTCGACGAAGGTCGACGACCACCTCCAGGACTGCCGCCCGTGCACCGCGATCTACCTCGAGCTCACCGAGGTCAACTCCGGGATGGGCGCTTGGCTCGCTCCGGCTCTGCTCGGTGCCGCGGGCGCGGGCTACCTCGCCGTCGGAAGCGGCGTCGCCGCCAAGGGTGGCGTGGTGCTCTTCTTCGGGCGGGTCAGGGACTGGGTGCTGGGCGATCCCGTGGGACGTACGGTCGGTGCGGGTGCCGGTGTCGCGGCTGCCGCGGCCGTGGCCGCAGGGCTCGCGCTCACCGGCGGTGAACCGGCCCCGAAGGTGCCGGCCGCCGACGAGCCCGCTGCGGAGGCGCCCGCTGCCGCCGATCCCGCCCCCGCGGCTCCTCCCGCCGCGCCGCCCGCGGCCCCGCCTGCAGATCAGCCCGCGGCCCCGCCGGCCGCACCTCCCGCCGACCAACCCGCCGACCAGCCGGCCGACCCGCCGGCCGACACCGCCCCGGCCCAGACCCAGGAGGCGCCGGTCATCACCTCGCCCCTGCCCGAGGTGCAGGTCGCTCCGGGCGGCAAGGCGGTCATCGACCTGACCCAGGGCGCCACCGACGCCAACGGCGACTCGCTCTCGGTGAAGGAGGCCAACGTCCGCGCCCCCGCCCACGGCGCCGTCACCGTGGGTGGCACCTCGACCTCGGGTGGAGGCAAGGGACGCGGCCCCAGCGGCGCGATCTTCGGTGGCCTGCGGATGGCCGGTGATCCAGTCACGACCGTCACCTACGAGGCCGACAAGGGCTGGCGTGGGACGGACACGATCGAGTACGTCCTCACCGACGGCAACGGCGGCGAGGTCGCCGGCACCGTCGACGTGACCACGCCCAACGCCGACCCCAAGGCCGTCGGCGACGCCGCGACCCTGACCAGGACTCCCGGGTCGAACGGCAACGGTCAGGGCAACAACGGCAACGGAAACGGCAACCAGCCGTCGACGGCGCAGGGGACCATCGACGTACTCGCCAACGACGCCGACGACAACGGCGACACCCTCGACCTGGTCGAGATCGTGGACCAGCCCGCGCACGGCACGGCCGAGATCGTCGACGGCGAGGTCGTCTACACGATGACCGCCGGCTACGACGGGGCCGGCGACACCTTCACCTATCAGATCTCGGACGGCCACGGCGGCAAGGACGTCGGTGCTGTGGAGGTGACCTTCGAGGAAGCTCCGAAGCACGACCCAAAAGTCGAGGTTAGCGCCACCCAGCAGGGCGGCGGGTTCGGTGCGTCGTTCCTCGGTCTGTCCGGGTGGGCGAGCTACGTGGCCGCCACCGCAGAGGTCACCGGCCTCCCCGAGGCCGCGGCCGGTCGGTCGACCAAGCTCGTGATCACGGTGACGGGCATGGAGCCGGCCTACCTCGGCTGGCAGGCCTGCGGCACCTTCGCTCCCCCGCCGACGGGCAGCACGTATTCGTACGAGTGCGAGCTGACGGGTGACGGCACAGCGGCACACGTCGACTTCATCCCGCGAGCGGGCGAGACGTGGACCTTCGACGCCCGCATCGTCCCGGAGGGTTACGAGGACGGCGACGCGAGCAACAATCACGACAGCATCTCCGGTTCCACCGCCCCGGAGCCCACGCCGACCCCGACGCCCTCGCCCACCGAGACCCCGGACGTCCCGCAGGTGCCCACACCACCGACGACCCCGGACGTCCCGCAGGTGCCCACACCACCGGCCACTCCGGACGTACCCCAGGTGCCGACTCCGTCCTCGGACCTGCCCAGCGACCCGGGCACTCCGAGCGAGAGTCCCTCGCTGCCCGAAGGCCCCGAGGAGCCCAGCGACAGCGCCGACCCGGACGAGGAGCCCGAGGTCGAGCGCGGCGCCGCGACCGGCGGTCTGACCTGGGAGGGTTTCCTGAAGGCGCTCGGGATCGAGTGATTTCATCCCCGGTGACCGACGGCCGCCTCTGCTCGCGGAACCTCTAAAGTTGGACCTGTGACTACGACGAGCGACCGTGCCGCTGATCCTGCCAACGGACCGGCCGACCCCTGGCCGGCGCCCCGCGCGCACGGTCCGGTGACGGCGACGGTGTCGCTGCCGGGGAGCAAGTCGCTCACCAACCGGGCGCTGGTGCTGGCCGCGATCGCGGACGGGCCGAGCGTCGTACGTCGTGCGCTTCGGTCGCGCGACACGCTGCTGATGGCGGCAGCACTGACGTCGTTGGGGTCTCACGTGGACACCTCGGCAGACGACTGGGTCGTGACGCCCGGGGCGTTCGGCGCCGATGCCGAGGTCGACTGCGGGCTGGCGGGGACGGTGATGCGGTTCGTACCTCCGGTGGCCGCGCTCTCCACCGGCACGGTCGCCTTCGACGGCGACCCGCACATGCGCAAGCGGCCGGTGGGCGAGGTGCTGCGTGCGCTTCGTGATCTCGGCGTGGACATCGAGGGCGACGGTCTGCCGTTCACGATCCAGGGGCAGGGCGTCGTGCCCGGCGGGACCGTGGTGGTCGACGCCTCGGCCTCGAGCCAGTTCATCAGCGCGCTGCTGCTCGCGGGCGCGCGGTACGAGCAGGGTGTGGACGTACGCCACGACGGCAAGCCCGTGCCGTCGCTCCCCCACATCGACATGACGGTCGCGATGCTGCGCGAGCACGGCGTCGCGGTCGACGACTCGGACGCCAACCGATGGACCGTGGCGCCAGGACCGATCAAGGCGCTGGACCGCACCATCGAGCCGGATCTGTCCAACGCGGCGCCGTTCCTGGCCCTGGCCGCGGTCTCGGGTGGGACCGTGACCGTGCGCGACTGGCCAGAGGCGACCGACCAGCCGGGCGACCAGCTGCGCGAGGTGCTCTCGCTGATGGGCTGCGAGGTGCGGGTCACCGACGACGGGCTGACCGTCACCGGGCCGGAGCGGCTCACCGGGATCGACCTGGACATGCACGACATCGGCGAGCTCACCCCGGCCGTCGCGGCGCTGGGCGCGCTCGCCTCGACGCCTTCGCACCTGACCGGCATCGGCCACATCCGTGGCCACGAGACCGACCGGCTCGCCGCCCTCGCGCGCGAGCTGGGTGCGCTCGGGGCCGACGTCACCGAGCATCCCGACGGGCTGACGATCCGGCCGGCGGCCCTGCACGGCGGGGTGTTCCACACCTACGCCGACCACCGGATGGCCCACGCCGGCGTGATCATCGGGGCAGCCGTCGAGGACGTCCTGGTCGAGAACGTCACCACCACCAGCAAGACCTTCACCGACTTCGCGCCCTTCTGGGCCGGCCTGTTCTGACGACGACATGGCGAAGGCACAGCGGCGCTACGGGACCGAGGACGTCGAGCACTACGACCGTCCCCGGCGCCGCACCCGGCCGCGGACGAAGGACCGGCCCAGCTACGACGACGCCGACCTCGGGCGGGTGATCACGGTCGACCGTGGGCGGTTCACCCTGGTCATGGACGAGGCCCCCGACGTCGAGGTGTGGGCGGTCAAGGCCCGCCCGCTCGGCCGTAAGGGCGTGGTCGTGGGCGACCGGGTCAAGGTCGTCGGCGACACCTCGGGCGCGGAGGGGGCACTGGCGCGGATCGTCGAGCTCGAGCCCCGGGAGACCGTGCTGCGGCGTACGGCCGATGACGACGATCCCGTCGAGCGGGTCGTCGTCGCCAACGCCGACCAGCTGGTGATCGTCACCGCGATCGCCGACCCCGAGCCCCGTACGGGGTTCATCGACCGCGCGCTGGTGGCTGCCCTGGAGGCGGGCATCGACCCGCTGCTGTGCATCACCAAGGCCGACCTGGCCGACCCGGAGTCGCTGGTCTCGATCTACCGGTCGCTGGGGGTGCCGTGGGTGGTGACCCAGCGGGGCGGCGACATAAGTGCCTTGCGGGAGAGGCTCGACGGACGTACGTCGGTCCTCCTCGGCCACAGCGGGGTCGGCAAGTCGACCCTGGTCAACGCGATCGTTCCCGACGCCGGCCGCGAGGTCGGGCACGTCAACGCGGTCACCGGCCGGGGGCGGCACACGTCCACGTCGGCGTTGATGCTGCGACTCCCGGGGGCCGGGTGGATCATCGACACCCCGGGGATCCGTACCTTCGGGCTGGCTCACGTCGAGCCGGAACGGCTCATCGTCTCCTTCCCCGATCTGCAGGAGGCGACGGCCGAGTGCCCGCGCGGCTGCTCGCACGCCGCCGATGCGCCGGAGTGCGGGTTGGACATCGCCGTCGAGGACGGCAGGCTCGATCCGGAACGGGTCGTCTCGTTCCGTCGCCTGCTCGAGGCACGGTCGGTGCCGACGTACGCCCTCTGACAGGTCGAGCCCTCCATGCCCCGGCCGGTGTTTTCGTGGGGAACCGGTTACCAGGGGAGGGTTCGCACGGGGAGCGAAGCCACTAGAGTGGATCCTCGTGGCGAGCACTCCTGACTACAACGACGACCTGCGGCTGGCGCACCTGCTGGCCGACGACGCCGACTCGCTGTCGACGTCGCGGTTCAAGGCGCTCGACCTGCACGTCATGACCAAGCCCGACCTGACCCCCGTCTCGGACGCGGACAAGGCCGTGGAGGAGTCGATCCGGCGTACGCTCTCCCGCGCGCGTACGCGCGACGCGATCACCGGCGAGGAGTCGGGATCCTCCGGCTCGTCCAGCCGCCGCTGGATCGTCGACCCGATCGACGGCACGAAGAACTTCGTGCGCGGTGTGCCGGTCTGGGCGACCCTGATCGCGCTCGCGGTCGACAACGAGGTCGTGATGTCGGTCGTCTCCGCGCCCCAGCTCGGGCGGCGCTGGTGGGCGGCGAAGGGCCAGGGCGCCCACACCGGCAAGTCGCTGATGAAGTCGACCCGCTGCCAGGTCTCGGACGTACGCCGCCTCGAGGACGCCTCGATGTCCTACTCCTCGCTGCACGGCTGGGAGGAGCGCGATCGGCTCGAGGACTTCCTGGCGCTGATGCGCAGCTGCTGGCGCACCCGTGCCTACTCCGACTTCTGGTCCTACATGCTCGTCGCCGAGGGCGCGGTCGACATCGCGGTCGAGCCGGAGCTCGAGCTCTACGACATGGCCGCGCTGGACATCATCGTGCGCGAGGCAGGCGGCCAGTTCACCTCGCTGGCCGGCGACCCGGGGCCGTGGGGCGGCAACGCACTGGCCACCAACGGTCACCTGCACGACGCCGTGCTCTCCTTCCTCGGCGGCCTGCCCGACGGCAACAACGACGCCGACTGGCCGGCCGCGCAGCCGGGATCGGTCACCGCGTTCCGCCGCCCCGCATCCGAGTGACCGAGTAGCCGCGTTCCGGGACAGACCCTGGCGTGACGCACGTCACGGCCGCTACCGTTGGTGCATGAAGATCGCGGACGTACTCACTCGCAAGGCGATCGCAGAAGTCGTCACGATCGCATCAACCGCCACTGTGCGTGACCTGCTCGGGGTCCTCTCCGAGCACGGCATCGGTGCCTGTGTCGTCAGCGGCGACGGGACCGCCGTCGCCGGGATCGTCTCCGAGCGCGACGTGGTCCGGCGCCTCCACGAGAACGACGCGCTGCTCGCCGCCGAGGTCTCCTCGATCATGACCGCCGAGGTCGAGACCTGTGCCCCCGAGGCCACCATCGACGAGATCCTGGGCATCATGACCAAGCGCCGGATCCGGCACATGCCGGTCGTCTCCCCCGACGGCAGCCTGGTCGGCATCGTCAGCATCGGCGACCTGGTCAAGCACCGCATCGACCAGCTCGCCTTCGAGCGCGACCAGCTCGAGGCGTACGTCCACCAGACCTGAGATCCTGTCCGGATCCGACCTTCACAGGACCTGCACAACTTCTGCAGCCTTTCCGGCGACTCGGGCTTCTAGCCTGAGCATGTGCCAGAACATCTGACCGTCAGCCGCCGGGTCCTCGTCGTCGAGGACGAGCCGGTCATCAACCAGGCCGTCTCGGACCGGCTCGAGGCGGAGGGATACGACGTCGTCCGAGCGTGGGACGGCCCCGGGGCGGTCTCCTGCTTCGAGGAGACCTCGCCCGATCTGGTCGTCCTCGACGTGATGCTGCCCGGCTACGACGGCCTCGAGGTGTGCCGCCGGATCCAGGCCGTACGCCCCGTGCCGGTGCTGATGCTGACCGCGCGCGCCGACGAGGCCGATGTGCTGGTCGGGCTCGGCGTCGGGGCCGACGACTACCTGACCAAGCCGTTCCGGGCCCGCGAGCTGGTGGCCCGGGTCAACGCGCTCCTGCGACGGGTGGAGCGGGCCGCCGAGCTGGCCGGGTCGCCGCGGCGTACGGCTGAGATCGGGGGGCTCCGGATGGATCCGGCCGCCCGGCGGGTGTGGGTCGACGGCTCTGAGGTCCGGCTGACGCCGACCGAGTTCGACCTGCTCGTCTGCCTGGCCGCCGACCCGGGTGCCGTGGTCACCCGCGAGCGGCTGCTCGCCGAGGTCTGGGGCTGGAACGACGCCTCCGGAACCCGCACGGTCGACAGCCACGTGAAGGGGCTGCGCGCCAAGATCGGGTCCGAGCGGGTCCGGACCGTGCACGGGGTCGGCTACGCCCTGGAGGCCGGCGAATGACTCCGCTGGAACGGGTCTCCTCGATCAAGGTCAAGCTCGGGCTCCTGGTCGCCGCGAGCGCGCTGGTGGCCGCGGTCGTCGCCTCCGTCGGGCGGATCACCGGGGTCTCCCCGTGGATCTCGATCCCGGTCACGATCGGGATCGCGCTCGCGGTCACCCAGCTGCTGGCGGCCGGGATGACGTCCCCGCTGCGGCAGATGACCGTCGCTGCCAGGCGGATGGCCCGGGGTGACTACTCGGTCTCCGTGCCCGCCGTCGGTGCCGACGAGGTCGGTCAGCTGGGACGTGCGTTCAACACGATGGCCAGCGATCTCGGCGCCGTCGACCGCCAGCGTCGCGACCTGGTCGCCAACGTCTCCCACGAGCTGCGTACGCCGCTGGCGGCTCTCACGGTCGTGCTGGAGAACCTCGTGGACGGTGTCGGATCCGACCCGGCCGCGCTGCAGACCGCGCTCGGTCAGGCCGAGCGGCTGAGCCGGCTGGTCGAGGACCTGCTCGACCTGGCGCGCGTCGACGCCGGCAAGGCGCCGCTGAGCACCGCCTCGGTCGAGCTCGGCCCGCTGCTGGAGGCCTGCGTCGCGGAGACGCGGGCCAACGGGCGGCCGGTCACGTACGAGATCGACGCACCGGCCGACCTGGTCGTCGACGCCGACCCCGATCGCCTCAGCCAGCTCGTCGTCAACCTGCTCGACAACGCCTCCCGGCACAGTCCCCGCGGCGGCGTGGTCACCGTGCGCGCCGGGATCGACGGCGAGCGCTACCACCTCGAGGTCCTCGACTCCGGTCCCGGCATCCCCGTCGCCGACCGCGGACGCGTCTTCGAGCCCTTCGGCACGCTCAGCTCCTCCGGTGAGGGCGGCGGGACCGGGCTCGGGCTCGCCATCGCCCGGTGGGTCACCGACCTGCACGGCGGCTCCATCGCCTTCCTCGACCCGCTCCCCGGCGCCGCCGGTGCCCGAGTGCGCGTCGACCTTCCGATGCGCCCACCCGTACGTCCGGGCCCCCATCAGCTCAGTCCCAGTCATGTCACCCCCACTCATGAGGAGAGCCAGATGCCCACCACTCCCCCGGCGGCCGAGCCCGCCGAACCGGCCCAGCCGGTCGACAACCCCGACACGGGCCCTCAGGCCGCCTATGCCACCCCGTCGGTCCTCGACGACATCTTCGGCACCTACTGGCCCGATTCAGGCGTCGCAGGCAGGTTCGGGCTCTTCATCGGTGCCGTGGTCGCCGGCCTGCTCGGCGGCCTGCTGATCCCCGACCGCAACGCCGGGCTCGGGACGGTCATCGTGCTGCTGGCCGCCGGCGGGGTCGTGATGATGGCGAGCGAGAAGCGCCGCAACCGGTTCCCGATCGTCTGCTACGTCCTGTTCGCGCTGCTCTCCTCGGTCGCGGTGTTCCGCGACGCCGAGTGGCTCGTCGTACTGTGCCTGCTCACGGCGATCGCGGTGATCCTGTGTGCCTCCACCCAGGCGAAGACGCTGCTCGGGATCGTGCTGACCGGGATCTCCTGGCCGCTGGCCGGGCTGCGCGGGATCCCGTGGCTGGGCCGCACGCTGACCAGCGTCTCCGGCAGGGGTCACGGGGCGGCGGTCGCCCGCACCACGGTGCTCTCGCTGCTCGGTCTGGTGATCTTCGGGCTCCTGTTCACCACCGCCGACGCGGTTCTGGGCAGCTGGGTCGACCAGTTCGTGCCGGACGTACGCCCTGACACCTTCGCGGCTCGGATCTTCATGACCGTCTTCGTCTTCGGGGTCGTGATGGGCGCTGCGTACCTGGCCGTGAACCCGCCCCGGATCGACCGCAGCGAGCGTACGTCCCAGCCCGTCGCCAACCGCTACGAATGGCTGGCTCCGGTCGGTGTCGTGGTCGCCGTCTTCGCCGCGTTCCTGATCGCGCAGGCGACCGCTGTCTTCGGCGGCGAGGACTACCTGCGCGAGACGACGGGGCTGACGTACGCCGAATACGTCCACCAGGGGTTCGGCCAGCTCACCGTCGCGACCGCACTGACCCTGCTGGTGATCTGGGCGGCGGCGCGGAAGGCCCCGGTGGAGACCGTCGCCGACCGGCTGTGGCTGCGGATCGCGCTCGGGCTGGTCGCCGCGGAGGCACTGGTCGTCGTCGGGTCGGCGCTGTACCGGATGCACCTCTACCAGGAGGCGTACGGCTTCACCCAGCTCCGCCTGCTCGTCGACGTCTTCGAGGCCTGGCTGGGCCTGCTGGTGATCGCCGGGCTGGTCGCCGCGGTGACCGGCACCGCGATCGCCGGCGGGCTCTGGCTCGGGCGGTTCGCGCTGGTCAGCGGCGCTGTCGCGCTGCTCGGGATCGCCGCGATCAACCCGGACGCATGGATCGCCGAGCACAACGTCTCGCGCTATGAGGAGACCGGGAAGATCGACACCGACTTCCTCGCCGAGCTCAGCGACGACGCGGTGCCTGCCCTGAAGAAGCTCCCCGAGGACCTGCGCAGCTGTGTGCTCGGGCCCAGCGATCGCGAGGGCGACTGGCTGGAGTGGAACCTCGGCCGGGAGCGGGCCGACGGCCTGACCACGATCTACCCCGGGACGGCCGATGCGACGGTGGTGTGCCCCAGCGAGTCTCGATACGTAGACTGATTTCATGAGCCAGAAGCCTGAGATCGACTTCGTCGACCCCACCCCTCCGACCGACCTCGTCATCAAGGACATCACCATCGGTGACGGCGAGGAGGCCACTGAGCGCGACCGCGTATCGGTCCACTACGTCGGCGTTGCGCTGTCCACCGGTGAGGAGTTCGACGCGTCCTACAACCGCGGCGAGCCGCTCGACTTCCGCGTCGGCATCGGCCAGGTCATCCAGGGCTGGGACCAGGGCATCCTCGGCATGAAGGTCGGCGGCCGCCGCCAGCTCGTCATCCCGCCCCACCTGGGCTACGGCGACCGCGGTGCCGGCGGTGCGATCAAGCCCGGCGAGACCCTGATCTTCGTCTGCGACCTGGTCAAGGTCGAGAAGTAAGCAGTTCGTACGTAGCGAGGCGGTGACCCTTCGGGGTCACCGCCTCGTTCCTATTTCTCGCTTCGGCGGTTTCCGCCGGGCCTACCAGGGGACGTCGAAGTCGGCCTCGTCAGAGACCCGAGCCGCCTGGCCGGCGTACTCGACGACGTCGCCGACGCGGAGCTGGCGACCGCGCCGGAGCTCGATCTCACCGTTGACCTTCACCTCGCCGGCGGTGATCGCCGGGCGGGCCTCGGAGCCGGCCTCGACCAGGTTGGCCAGCTTCAGGAACTGACCGAGGCGGATGACCTCGTCGGAGATGGGTACGTCGAAGGGTTCACTCACACCGCTCATCCTCCCCCGCGCCGAGGCGTCAGGTAAATCGATCGAGGCGTCACCCGCGTCGGCCGACACGTCACCGCGGTCGGCCGAGTCGGCATACGGTGACGTCTCGGCCGACGTACGTGACGTCTCGGCGGGTCATTCCACCAGGACGGCGACGGTGTGGATGATCACGCCGACAAGACCACCGACGATGGTGCCGTTGATGCGGATGAACTGCAGGTCGCGGCCGACGAAGAGCTCGATGCGGCGGGCGGCCTGCTTGCCGTCCCAGCGCTGGATGGTGTGGGTGATGACGGTGGTCGCCTCGCGGCCGTAGCGCTTGACGACGTAGACGGCCACGTCGGAGGCGAGCGCGTCGTAGCGGCGCTGGAGGGCCTCGTCGAGGACGACCTTCTGGGCGTAACGGACGACCTCGTCCAGGGCGCGTCGGCGGACGACGCCGTCGGGGTCGCGCAGGGACGTGGTCAGCGCACGCCGCAGGGCGTCCCAGATCGAGATGGCGGTGTTGATCACGCCGGGGTGGTCGAGCACGCGCTCCTTGAGCCGTTCGGCGCGCTCCATGGTCGCCTCGTCGTGCTGCAGGTTGTCGGCGAGGTCGGCGAGCATCGTGTCGATCGCCTTGCGGGCGCGGTGCTCGGGATCGTCGCGGATGTCGGCGATCCAGCGGACCAGCTCGACGTGGATGCGGGCGGTCACCGGCTCGCGCAGCACCTGGGGCGTCCACCACGGCGCCCGCTCGCCGAGCACCTCGGTGACGATCTCCTCGTTCTCCTCGAGCCAGCCGTGCAGCTCGACCAGCGCCAGGTCGACCAGACCGTGGTGGACGCCGTCGTCCAGCGCCGCCTGCAGGGTGCCGCCGAGGAGCGGTGCGATCTGCTCCTCGCGCAGGCGGGGTACGAATCCGTCCTGGATGATCTCGACGATGTGCCGGTTGCTGATCCGGGAGAGCCCGTCGGCGACCACGGTGGAGACCTCGTCGACCACCCGCTTGGCGTTGGGCTCCTCGGCGAGCCAGAGCGCGAGCCGTAGCGACGGCATCGCGACACCGAGCCGCTCGCGGATCGTCTCCTCCTGCAGGAAGTTGTCCTGGACGAACTCCTCCAGGCTGGCGCCGAGCTCGTCCTTCCGCTTCGGGATCAGTGCGGTGTGCGGCACCGGCAGCCCGAGCGGGTGGCGGAACAGCGCGGTGACCGCGAACCAGTCGGCCATCGCACCGACCATGGACGCCTCGGCGCCGGCGTTCACGAACCCCCAGAACCCGTCCAGCCGAAGCGTCAGCAGATAGACGATGGCAGCCACGACCAGGAGCCCGGTGGCGACGATGCGCATGCGGCGCAGTGCCTGGCGGCGTACGACATCGGCCTCGGTCTCGACCATCAGACCACCGATGCCGGCGCCCCCAGGAGAACTCATGGGCTCAATTGTGCCGGGTCGTCCCACGCGAGGCGATCTGCAACACCAGGACCAGCATTTCTATAGGTTACTCACGGGTCGGCCCACAGCTGGGTTACAAAGCACCCAAGGGCGTCACCGATCCCTTCCCCTGCTCGTTGGAGTGGGCGAGAGTGCCTCGGGGGAGGCACACGTCCCACCGAGGAGATACATGTCGTCGCACAACGCGGACGGTGTGGGGTCGCATCTGTTCGACTCGTCGAGGAGCGCTATGTCGTTGACCACCGCCGCCAAGGTGGAGGTTCTGAGCGTCCTCGTCCGCGCCGGCCGGGAGGCCCGCGCCCCACTCACCCCGCACGACTGCAACACCGTGGTCGAGACCAGTGCCCATCTCGCCGAGATCGCGCCGACCCTTTCCGAGGGCACGCCCGGCGACCGGGCCCGCGCGACCCGCTCCGCGATGGAGCTGTTCCTCTCGGTCGACTGCCCTCAGCTCGCGCCCGAGCTCCGCGAGGAGCTCGCCAGGGCGGTCGAGCACGTCGTCGTACGTCATCCGGCGACCGCCGCCTAGCGCAGCAGGGTTTCAACCACCTCATCGTCTGAAGCAAAAATGCCGTCGCGACCCCATGGGTCGCGGCGGCGTGCTTGTATGTGAGTCGGGAGGTAGTTGCATGACGATCGTCAGAGCCGCAATCAGCCAGACCACCTGGACCGGGGACAAGGTCTCCATGCTGGAGAAGCACGAGGGCTTCGCGCGGGACGCCGCCGCCCAGGGCGCCCAGGTGATGTGCTTCCAGGAGCTCTTCTACGGGCCCTACTTCGGGATCACCCAGGACAAGAAGTACTACCGCTACGCCGAGCCGGCTGACGGGCCGATCGTGCAGCGCTTCGCGAGCCTGGCCAAGGAGCTGGGCATGGTGATGGTGCTGCCGATCTACGAAGAGGCCGACACCGGGATCTACTACAACACCGCCGTGCTGGTCGACGCCGACGGCACGATCCTCGGCAAGTACCGGAAGAACCACCTGCCGCACGTGGAGAAGTTCTGGGAGAAGTTCTACTTCCGCCCCGGCAACCTGGGCTACCCGGTCTTCGAGTCCGCGGTCGGAAAGGTGGGGATGTACATCTGCTACGACCGCCACTTCCCCGAGGGCTGGCGCGAGCTCGGGCTCAACGGGGCCCACATGGTCTTCAACCCCAACGCCACCAAGCCCGGGCTCTCCAACCGGCTCTGGGAGATCGAGCAGCCCGCCGCCGCGGTCGCCAACGGCTACTTCGTGCTCGCGCCCAACCGGGTCGGCCTGGAGGACAACGAGTACGGCGAAGAGGCGGTCAACTTCTACGGGATGTCGCAGATCGTCGACCCCCGCGGCAACTACGTCGGCGAGCTCGGCTCGGGCGAGAAGGAGGAGCTGCTCGTACGCGACCTGGACATGAGCATGGTCCAGGAGATGCGCGACGACTGGCAGTTCTACCGCGACCGCCGGCCCGATTCGTACACCGCCATCCCCCGACCCTGAGGAGGCCGGCATGACCACCACGCTCATCACGGGCGGCGCGGTCGTCTCCTCGACCGGGCGCACCCAGGCAGACGTGCTCGTCGACGGCGAGAGGATCGTCGCGCTCATCTCCCCCGGGAGCACTCCGCTGGGGACGATCGAGGCCGACGTCACCATCGACGCGACCGGGAAGTACGTCATCCCCGGCGGCGTCGACGCCCACACCCACATGCAGCTGCCGTTCGGTGGCACCAACGCCAGCGACACCTTCGAGACCGGCACCCGGGCCGCGGCCTGGGGCGGCACCACGACGATCATCGACTTCGCGGTGCAGCGCTACGGCGAACGCGTACAGGACGGGTTGGCGCACTGGCACGAGCTGGCCGCCGGCAACTGCGCGATCGACTACGGGTTCCACCAGATCATCGGCGGGGTCGACGACGACGCGCTCAAGGCGATGGACTCGCTCGTGGACGAGGGCATCACCTCGTACAAGCTGTTCATGGCCTACCCGGGCGTCTTCTACTCCGACGACGCGCAGGTGCTGCGGGCGATGCAGAAGGCGACCGACCACGGGCTGCTGACCATGATGCACGCCGAGAACGGTCCGGCCATCGACGTGCTCGCCGCGCAGCTGGCCGAGTCCGGCAAGACGTCTCCCTACTACCACGGCATCGCGCGTGCCTGGCAGATGGAGGAGGAGGCCACCCACCGGGCGATCATGCTCGCCGACGTGACCGGGGCTCCGCTCTACGTGGTGCACGTCAGCGCCAAGCAGGCGGTCGCGCAGCTGGCCGCGGCCCGCGACCACGGGAAGAACGTGTTCGGCGAGACCTGCCCGCAGTATCTCTATCTCTCCCTCGAGGACCAGCTCGGCGCGAGGTCGGAGGAGTGGGGCGACTTCGAGGGCGCCAAGTGGGTCTGCTCGACGCCGCTGCGCTCGCGCGAGGAGGGCCATCAGGACGCGATGTGGCAGGCGCTGCGCACCAACGACCTGCAGATGGTCTCCACCGACCACTGCCCCTTCTGCATGAAGGAGCAGAAGGAGCTCGGCAAGGACGACTTCCGGGCCATCCCCAACGGGATCGGGTCGATCGAGCACCGCGTCGACCTGCTCTACCAGGGCGTGGTGACCGGGCAGCTCACGCTCGAGCGGTGGGTGGAGCTGATCGCGACCACGCCGGCGCGGATGTTCGGGCTCTACGGCCGCAAGGGCGTGATCGCGCCGGGAGCCGACGCCGACATCGTCGTCTACGATCCCAACGGACACACCTCCATCGGGGTCGGCAAGACCCATCACATGAACATGGACCACTCCGCCTGGGAGGGCTACGAGATCGACGGACACGTCGACGTGGTGCTCTCACGGGGCTCCGTGGTCGTCGCCGACGGCGAGTTCAAGGGCACCAAGGGCCACGGCAGCTACCTCAAGCGCGACCTCTCCCAGTACCTGGTGTGACGTCATGGACTTCGGTGTCGTCCTCCAGACCAACCCGCCCGCCTGGCGGGTCGTCTCCCTGGCGAAGCAGGCCGAGGCGTACGGCTTCGACTACGTCTGGACGTTCGACAGCCACCTGCTGTGGATGGAGCCGTACGTCATCTACAGCCAGATCCTCGCCGAGACCCGCACGATCAAGGTCGGCCCGTTCGTGACGAACCCGGCGACCCGCGACTGGACGGTGACCGCGTCGGTCTTCGCGACCCTGAACGAGATGTACGGCAACCGCACCGTGTGCGGGATGGGGCGCGGTGACTCGGCGGTGCGGGTGCTCAACGGGAAGCCGTCGACGATCAAGGAGATGCGCGAGGCCACTCGGGTGATCCGCGAGCTCGCCAACCGGCGCCCGGTCGAGATCAACGGCACCACGCTGCAGTTCCCGTGGGCCAAGCGCTCCGAGCTGGAGGTGTGGATCGCGGCCTACGGCCCGCTCGCGCTGAAGGCGGCCGGGGAGGTCGGCGACGGGTTCATCCTGCAGCTGGCCGACCCCGACATCACCGACTGGATGATCGGGGCGGTCAAGAAGGCGGCCACCGACGCCGGCCGCGACCCGGAGTCGCTGACGTTCTGCGTGGCCGCTCCTGCGTACGTCACCGACGGGTCGCCCGAGACGCTGGACCATGCCCGCGAGCAGTGCCGGTGGTTCGGCGGGATGGTGGGCAACCACGTCGCCGACATCGTGTCGAAGTACGGCAGCGGTGCCGTCCCGCAGGCGCTCACCGACTACATCAAGAACCGCGAGGGCTACGACTACAACGAGCACGGGCGGGCGGGCAACACCCACACCCAGTTCGTGCCCGACGAGATCGTCGACCGGTTCTGCCTCCTCGGCCCGGTCGAGGAGCAGGTCGCCAGGCTCGAACAGCTCAAGAGCCTCGGCGTCGACCAGTTCGCCGTCTACCTGCAGCACGACGCGATGGATCAGACCCTGGCGGCGTACGGCGATCTGGTGATCCCCCGGGTCAACCGGCCGGTGACCACGAAGGCATGAGCGCGCGATTTCGTTGATTGTTGCGTGAGAATGTAACGAAAACGTAGCCGTTGTCCTGATATACCTTCGTAATCAGTATCCCGGATCGGCGGCGACCCTGCTGCTCCCGGCGTAGAGTGAGAGACGACCTGAGCGAGGTCGAGCGGCGAGCTTGCTCGTCCGCTCGCGCCGAGCGAGGGAGTAAGCGCGCGAAGCGCGCAAGCCAGATCCATGTCCATCCACGCACCCCAGGGGACAGCCTTGACCAGCGCCAGCGACGCCCGTGCCTACGACCTCGACCGAGCCCACGTCTTCCACTCCTGGTCCGCCCAGGGGTCGCTGAAACCGCTCGTCATCGCCGGCGGGCAGGGCTCGCGGGTGTGGGACGACTCCGGGCACACGTACCTGGACTTCTCCTCCCAGCTGGTCAACACCAACATCGGCCACCAACACCCCCGGGTGGTGGAGGCGATCAAGAAGCAGGCCGAGACGCTGACCACGATCGCCCCGACGACGGCCAACCTGACCCGCGGCGAGGCCGCCGAGCGGATCACCGACATCGCGCCGGTCGGCTTCAACAAGGTCTTCTTCACGAACGCCGGCGCCGACGCGGTCGAGAACGCGATCCGGATGGCCCGCATCCACACCGGCCGCGACAAGGTGCTCTCGACCTACCGCTCCTACCACGGCAACACCGGGGCGGCGATCGTCGCAACGGGCGACTGGCGGCGGATCCCGAACGAGTACGCCCGCGGCCACGTCCACTTCTTCGGCCCCTACCTCTACCGCTCGGAGTTCTGGGCGACCACGCCGGAGCAGGAGGCGGAGCGCGCGCTGCGCCATCTGCGCCGGGTGATCGAGTCCGAGGGGCCCGCGTCGATCGCGGCGATCCTCCTGGAGACCATCCCCGGCACCGCCGGGATCATGATCCCGCCGCCGGGCTACCTCCCCGGGGTCAGGGCGCTGGCCGACGAGTTCGGGATCATGCTCATCCTCGATGAGGTCATGGCCGGCTTCGGCCGCACCGGCGAGTGGCTGGCCCTGGACGCCTACGACGTCGTTCCCGACCTGATCACCTTCGCCAAGGGGGTCAACTCCGGCTACGTACCCGCCGGCGGGGTGATCATCTCCGACCCGGTCGCGGCGACCTTCGACGACCAGGTCTTCCCCGGCGGGCTCACCTACTCCGGCCACCCGCTCGCGATGGCGTCGATCGTGGCGACCATCGAGGCGATGAACGAGGAGGGCATCGTCGACAACGCCGCGACCATCGGCACCGACCACATCGCCCCCGGCCTCGCCTCGCTGGCCGAGAAGCACGACGTGATCGGCGAGGTGCGCGGCACCGGGGTCTTCTGGGCCCTCGAGCTCGTCGCCGACCGCGAGACGCGGGAGCCGCTGCCCGCCGCGACGATGGGCCGGATCAAGTCCGAGCTCATCGCCCGCAACCTGATCCCGTTCACCATGGAAAACCGCATCCACGTGGTGCCCCCGTGCATCGTCACCCCCGACGAGGTCGCCGAGGCGATCTCGATCTACGACGACGTGCTCGGCTCGCTGTAACAGCTCTCTAAAGGACGCATGACATGACCGATCTCCCCATCCTCGACCACTGGATCGGCGGGGCCACCAACCCCGGCACCGGCACCCGTCTCGGCGACGTCTACAACCCCGCGCTCGGCACCGTCCAGAAGCGCGTACGTTTCGCCTCGGCCGCCGACGTCGACACCGCCGTCTCGGCGGCCAAGAAGGCGTTCGAAGAGTGGAGCGAGACCTCGCTCACCCGGCGTACGGCCGTGCTCTTCAAGTTCCGCGAGCTGCTCAACGCCCGCAAGGGCGAGCTCGCCGAGATCCTGACCGCCGAGCACGGCAAGGTGCTCTCCGACGCCGCCGGCGAGATCGCCCGCGGGCTCGAGGTCGTCGAGTTCGCCTGCGGGCTCTCCCACCTGCTCAAGGGCACGGTCTCCGAGCAGGTCTCCTCCGGCGTGGACGTGACCACGCTCAAGCAGCCGCTCGGCGTGGTCGGCATCATCAGCCCGTTCAACTTCCCCGCCATGGTGCCGATGTGGTTCTTCCCGATCGCGATCGCGGCCGGCAACGCGGTCGTGATCAAGCCCTCGGAGAAGGACCCGACCGCGTCCAGCTGGATCGGCGAGCTGTGGTCCGAAGCAGGGCTGCCCGACGGCGTCTACAACGTCGTGCACGGCGACAAGGAGGCGGTCGACGCGCTCCTCGACAACCCCGACGTCGCCTCGATCTCCTTCGTCGGCTCCACTCCGATCGCCCGCTACGTCTACGAGCGCGGCACCGCCGCCGGCAAGCGCGTTCAGGCGCTCGGCGGCGCCAAGAACCACATGCTCGTGCTGCCCGACGCCGACCTCGACCTGGTCGCCGACTCCGCGGTCAACGCGGGCTTCGGGTCGGCCGGTGAGCGCTGCATGGCGATCTCGGTGGTGCTCGCGGTCGACTCGGTGGCCGACAGCCTGATCGCGAAGATCACCTCGCGGATGGCCACGCTCAAGACCGGCGACGGCACGCGGGACACCGACATGGGGCCGCTCATCACCGGCGCTCACCGCGACAAGGTGGCGGCGTACGTCGATGTGGCTGCGGCCGACGGGGCCGAGGTCGTCGTCGACGGCCGCGGCATCGAGGTGGACGGCGACCCCAACGGCTTCTGGGTCGGGCCGACCCTGGTGGACCGGGTGCCGACCACGTCGACCGTCTACACCGAGGAGATCTTCGGGCCGGTGCTCTCGGTCATCCGCGTCACCGGCTACGAGGAGGGCCTCGAGCTGATCAACTCCGGCCAGTTCGGCAACGGCACCGCGATCTTCACCAACGACGGCGGCGCCGCCCGCCGGTTCCAGCGTGAGGTGCAGGTCGGGATGGTCGGCGTGAACGTGCCGATCCCGGTGCCCGTCGCCTACCACTCCTTCGGTGGCTGGAAGGCGTCGCTGTTCGGGAACGCGAAGGCGTACGGCCCCGCGGGGCTGGACTTCTTCACCCGCGAGAAGGCGGTCACCACCCGCTGGCTGGACCCGTCGCACGGCGGGATCAACCTGGGGTTCCCGCAGAACTCCTAGGCGCCCGCTAGTAGTCGTAGTCGTCGTCGGGGCCGACCGCGTCGAGCTTCTGCTCGGCGTAGTCGGCCTCGTTGACGTCGTCCGGCATCGAGGTCACCGTCTCCTCGGCGTCCAGAGGCGCCTCGTCGTCGACGGCCTCCTTCACGACATCGGTCGCCTGCTCCTCGAGGTCTGCCTCTGCTGCGTTCTCGCTCATCTACCCTCGCTCAGATCGATCCGTGTTGCTCGGACTCCAGTAGACCACCGCCACCCGGGTGCCGCCACGGACCGCTGCGGCTCAGCGCCGGCGTGGCGCCCCCAGGGCAAGTCGGAGATCCTGCTTCAGGGTCGTGTATGCGTCCTTGGGCTGCCGGTTCACATCCCAGAGCAGCGCGTAGCCCTCCCCTTCGAACCAGCCAGGTACCCAGGAGTGGGTGTCATCGATGCCCCAGACCGTGAACGATGTGCAGGCGCGTACGGCGAGGCATGCCTGGAGCATCTGGGAGAACTCGTAGGGGTGGGCGAAGAGCGCCAGGTTGTCCGTGGGTACCTGGGTCTCGGCGGAGTCGACGAAGGTGCGTACGTCGGCCTCGGTGACCGCCACCTCGAGACCGAGGTCGGCATAGCGCTGCAGGTCGGCGCGGAAGCGCTCGCCGGAGAAGCCGTACTGGGTGTCGAGGTGGCCCTGGTTGCCGACACCGTGGATGGGTACGCCCTGGGCGACCAGGCTCTTGACGAAGGCGTAGACCGCGTCGGCCTTGGCGTTGTGGCCGTCCTCCCCGGCGATGTTGTAGTCGTTGTAGAACAACCGCGCCTTCGGGTCGGCCTGGTGGGCCCAGCGGAAGGCGTCGGCGACCACCTCGGGTCCGAGCCGGGAGACCCAGAAGTTGTCCGGGTTGAGCCGCGAGGGGTTGGTGTCGGTGAAGAACTCGTTGGCGACGTCCCACTGGTAGACCTTGCCGCGGAAGTGGGCGACCTCATCGGTGATGTGCTTCTTGAGGATCCCGCGTAGCTCGGCGTTGCTGATCGTGCCGTTGTTGACGCCCTCGGTCAGCCAGGCGGGATTCTGGTTGTGCCAGAGCAGGGTGTGGCCGCGCACCTTCTGACCGTGGGCGCGGGCGAACTCGACGACCTCGTCGGCGCCGGACCAGTCGTAGGTGCCACGAGTCGGCTCGACGGTCTCCCACTTCATCTCGTTCTCGGGCGTGATGCTGGAGAACTCGTCCGAGGCGATGCCGGCGAGCTCCTCGTCCGCGAGCACCTCGGGGTTGGCGGCGACACCGAGGTGCAGCCCGATCTGGGACGCGTAGGAGCGGAGCGAGTCGGACGGGGGCCGGAAGCCACGTGGCTCGGCCTGGGCCATGGATGACGCGGTCGCGGTGACGGTCGCCGCCGCGGCCACAGTCACGACGATGTGACGAAGTTTCACGGTGCCTCCAGGTGCACTAAGTGTGATCGGCATCACAGACAGGGATCAGGATGGCGAGGGGCCGCGAGTTTTGTCAATCGTTGTCGATAACGTTTTCCGAAGATGCCCACCGAAGCTGGATCCCGGCTACGATCCGGTCCATGCCCACCGAGACCTCTGCCCGCGAAGCTCCCGGATCGACGTGGGCCCGCAGCTACGACTACACCGCGCGCGAGCTGGTGCGACCACGTTCCGTGGATGACGTACGCGACCTCGTGCTGCGCGAGCCGCGGCTGCGCGCACTGGGATCCCGGCACTCCTTCACCGATCTCGCGGACACGCCGGGGGTGCTGGTCTCGCTGGACGGCTTGGAGTCTTCGCCGAGCCTGGCCGGGGACGTGGTCCGGGTGCCTGGCGGGATGCGCTACGGCGAGCTCGCCGCCTGGTTGCAGGAGCACGGCCGGGCGCTGCCCAACCTGGCCTCGCTCCCCCACATCTCGGTCGCCGGCGCGGTCGCGACCGGCACCCATGGCTCCGGTGTCGGCAACGGCTCGCTGGCCACCTCCGTGACCGCCCTGGAGATCGTCGACGGCCGCGGCGGCCTGGTGCGACTGGAGGCCGGATCGCCCGATTTCGCGGGGGCCCTGGTCGGCATCGGCGCCTTGGGGATCGTGACCCATCTCGAGCTGCTGACCTCGCCGACGTACCAGGTCGCACAGACGGTCCACGAAGGGCTCACCTACACTGACCTGCGAGAACACCTCACCGAGATCCTCGGTGCGGCCTACTCGGTGTCGATCTTCACGCGCTGGTCCGACGAGCCCGACGGGTCGGTAGCGCGGGTCTGGGTGAAGTCGCGCTCGGGGACGCCGGAGCTCCCTGGCACGGTGCTGGCCACCGAGCCGCGTCACGTCGTCCCCGGCCTCGACCCGGCACCGTGCACCGAGCAGCTCGGCGTACTCGGACCGTGGCACGAGCGGCTACCCCACTTCCGGCTCGACTTCCAGCCGAGCGTCGGCGCGGAGCTGCAGAGCGAGTACCTGGTGCCGCTCGATCGCGCGCAGGAGGCGGTCGAGGCGGTCCGCTCACTCGCCGACCGCGTCCGGCCGCTCCTGCAGGTGAGCGAGATCCGCGCCGTCGCCGCCGACGAGCTGTGGCTCTCCCCCGCCTACGGCACCGACACGTTGGCGCTGCACTTCACCTGGAAGGCCGACCCCGTCGGCGTACGCGATCTCCTGCCCGACCTGGAGCAGCGGCTTCCGGCGGGCACCCGGCCGCACTGGGGCAAGCTGTTCGCCACCAAGGACCCCGGTGCCGCGTTCCCTCGCTGGGACGACTTCAGGGACCTGGTACGCCGCTTCGACCCGGACCGCCGGTTCTGGAACGGGTGGCTGGAGCGGGTGCTCGGCTGACGCGGCTGGGGTAGTCCGGTAGCGAACTGCCTATTACCGGCGAGTAGATGGGCAGTTCGCTACCGGACTACCCCGACGCTCAGTCCTCGACGAATTGGCGGTGGTTGCGGATCACCTCGGCGATGATCACGTTGAGGATCTTCTCGGCGAACTCGGGGTCGAGGCCGGCGTCGTCGGAGAGCCGGCGGAGCCGCTCGATCTGGACCGCCTCGCGGCTCGGATCGGCTGGCGGGAAGCCCGCGCGCGCCTTCAGCCGGCCGACCTGCTCGGTGCACTTGAAGCGCTCGGCGAGAAGGTGGACAAGGGCGGCGTCGAGGTTGTCGATGCTGCCGCGCAGGCGCAGGAGCTCGTCGTGGGCGTCTTCGGTCACAGCGCTATCAAACCCGATGCCGGCCCCGGAGCACCGACGAGTCTTACTCGCCGGACTCCTTCGAGGACTGCTCGGCAAGCGCCTTGTCGATGTCGAGCTCGACGACGGCGTCGATGACCTGCTTGAGCGCGGGCGCGGGGAGCGCACCGGGCTGCGAGAAGACGAGGTTGCCCTTCTTGAAGGCCATCAGCGTCGGGATCGAGGTGATGTTGGCGGCACCGGCGAGCGCCTGCTCGGCCTCGGTGTCGACCTTCCCGAAGACGATCTCGGGGTGCTCCTGGGAGGCGGCGTCGTAGATCGGGCCGAACTGGCGGCACGGGCCGCACCAGGACGCCCAGAAGTCGACGAGGACGATCTCGTTGTCGGTGACGGTGCTCTCGAAGTTCTCTGCGCCGAGCTCGACGGTGGGCATGGGGCTCTCGCTTCCGGTCTGGGGTGGGTGCGCGCCGGATCGGCGGGCACGTACGTCTCAACGCACGTGCGTCACTGAGGATTCCCCGTGCGGATTCCTCGTGGGATCAGGGAAGACGCTTGCTCTTCGGCCCGATCTGCCGCTCGATGCGGCTGCGTGGCTGCCCGGTCAGCTTGGCGACGATCGGAACCCGGAACACGTATCCACCGACAGCCGCTGCGATGACCAGCAAGATAATCCAGAACATGTGATCCAGCGTACGCCGGACCACCCAGGCCCCACCTCAGGATTCTCCCTGAGATGGGGCCCGGACGAGTCCTGGGTCGGTGTCAGGCGGCGCGCCGGCCGCGGCGGCCGGACTCGCGCTTGCGCAGAGCGTCGGTCAGCAGCGAGACCAGAGCCTCGAGCTGTACGTCGGCGGAGTCGGTGACCTCTTCGTCGGAGCCGTCCAGGGCACGAGCCGCGAGGCCGGCCTTGGAGTCGATCAGCTCGGCGATCCGGGTGTCGATGGTCTGCGAGGCGATGATGCGCCAGGCGGTGACCGGCTCGGTCTGGCCGATGCGGTGGACACGGTCGATCGCCTGGGTCTGCTCGGCGTCGGTCCAGGAGAGCTCGGCCAGGATCAGGTTGGAGGCGGCCTGCAGGTTGACGCCGACACCGGCGGCGGTGAGCGAGCAGACGATGATCTTGACCTCGGGGTCGTTCATGAACTCGTCGATGGCCTTCTCGCGTGCCTTCGAGGTCTGGTCGCCGCGGATCGTGGAGTAGCGGATGCCGCGCTCCTCGAAGAGCTTCTGCGCGGTGTCCATCACCTCGATGTGCTTGGCGAAGAAGACGACCTTGCCGACGTTGCGCGCCAGCTGAGCGGCGTAGTCGGCGGCCAGCGAGGCCTTCGCGCGACCGATGCGGCGCATCATCCCGAAGACGTTCTCGCCGGTGGAGGCGTCCTGGTCCTCGCGCTCCCAGGTGGCGACGCGGCGGATCAGCTCGAGGTCGAGCTCGCCGGGGGCCGGCTTGGCGCCGGTCACCCGGGTCTCGATCGCGGTGTCGTAGCGCTGCATCATCCGCTTGGCCAGCTCGGCCTCTGCGGCCCGGATCGAGCGGCCCTCGGCGTCGTCGAGCTCGACCGGCAGGTCGGCCACGCGGCGCGCCGGGATGTCGCTGGCGACGTCGATCTTGCGGCGGCGCACGATGCCCTGGTTGACGACGACGCGGCGGGCCGCGCCGTAGAAGCTGTTGTCCTGCGGGGTCAGGCCGGTGTCCTCGAGCCCCTCGAGCAGGCCGTTGAGCGGTTTGACGTCGTCGATCCAGCCGAGGAACTGCCAGATCGCCCGGAAGTCCTCGATGTCGTTGATCAGCGGGGTGCCGGTCAGCGCCATCAGCAGCGGATTGGCCGTACGCTGCCGGATCTTCTCCGAGAGGGCCAGCACGTGCTGGGAGCGCTGGGAGGACTTGTTCTTGATGAAGTGGGCCTCGTCGACGACCATGCCCTTGAAGCCGAACTCGCCGAGCCAGCCGACGTGGCGGTCGAGGATCTCGTAGTTGACCACGATGATGTCGGCGAAGCCATCGATGTCCTCGCCGTTGCCGTGGACCACGGTCGCCTTCTTGGACGGCGTCCAGAGGTCGACCTCGCGGGCCCAGTTGGCCTTGACGACGTTGGGCACGACCACGAGCAGCGGGTAGGCGTCGGCCGCCTCGGCGGCGAGCAGCGCCTGCGCGGTCTTGCCGAGGCCCGGCTCGTCGGCCAGCAGGTAGGAGCGGTGGCCCTCGGCCGCGGAGGCGACCAGCTGCGCCTGGTGGTGCATGAGCTCGCGGGTGCCCGGCGCGTCGATGTGACCGGGGCCGTAGGCGGGCGGCTCGGGCAGCGGCATGCAGGAGGGGCCGGAGTCGGCGTACTCGAAGCTGCGGAACAGCGGCCCGAGGAGCTCCCAGCCGGACAGACGGCGGGCGTGCACCGGCGGGCGGGCGTTGGTGAAGTCGGGCACCAGGAACGGGTTGGAGAGCTGGCGCTGGATGACGCTGGTCGGGACCACGCGCTTGTCGGGGACCACGACGGCAGGCGTCTCGTCCTCGTCCTCCTCCTCGTCCTCCGGCACGTCGACGCCGCCACGGGCCATCAGCTCGTGCTTGAGGTCGACGGCGGCCTCGGAGATCTCGGCGTCCTCGGCGAGGAGCTCGAACAGGCGCGAGTCCATGGTCGCGGTCTTGGCGAGGATCGTGGCGATCCCGTCCAGACGCTTGAGCTGCTCGGCGCGGCGACCCTCGTTGAGGGTCTCGTCCTCGAGCACGCGGTGGCGCTCGTCTCGGGCGAGGAGCGCGACGACCTGGAACTTGGTCCGTACGTCGGGCATGGCCGAGCGGCGCTGAACGGCCGACTCCACCTCGCGGACGACCTGCGCGAGCACCGGAATGATGCCCTCGTTGTCCTTGTGGACGCCCTTGCGGCGACCGTTCTGCCCGGACTTGCCGGCGTTGCCGTTGCTACGTGAACGGCCGGACCGGTTGTTGCGCCGGGTAGCGGCTCCCTGAGCCAACTGAATCCTCCTTGGGGCCACGCACGGGTGAGTGGCATGTCCAAATGCCGACCCTCATCGGCCGGTCGCCCTCCCAGGGCTCACGCAGATCGATGGCAGACGACTGACGACCGCGGCCAAACAGCGGATACGCGCGATCGGCGCCTCATCGACCGGGCCAGTGACTCGTTCGGTCCCCACGACGAACGTCCACGAGCCGGGCGCTTGGAGCGAGTGTAACCCCACCCACACCGGTTAGCGGAAGTCTCGTTCGGCG
The DNA here is from genome assembly GCF_054031495.1 of Nocardioides sp. YJ-D4. Lineage (NCBI taxonomy): Bacteria > Bacillati > Actinomycetota > Actinomycetes > Propionibacteriales > Nocardioidaceae > Nocardioides > Nocardioides sp. YJ-D4. The sequence continues at coordinate 4,384,897 of NZ_CM132932.1, read as the reverse complement.
TTTTCTGTCAATTGATCAAACGCGAGGCTCAGGCAGGCCTCGGATGAGCCCGGTAGAACTCGCGTGCGCGCCTTCCCAGACGGTTGGTGGCGACGTCCGAGAGCACCACACCGAGCGGGATGTTGAGCACCGGGATGCCGCGCAGGACGACACGCCGGGCGACCCGGACACCGACGAGGTGCGCCATCGAACTGGTGGCCTCGACGGTCTTGTTCACCGCCCAGCGAGAGACGGCCCGCACGCCGAAGCGGCTGCCCGCGGCGCCCGCCACGCTGCCGCCGCCGTCGAAGAGCAGGTTCACGCCAGCCAGTTTGAGGAACTCGTTGACCCGCACCGGATCCTCCAGGTCGTGTCCGTACGCGGCGGCGATGTGCATCACCAGGCGCTGCTCGATCCACGCCAGCGCGATCAGGTCGCCGAGGATCGCCGTCCCGGCCGCGGCCACGACCGCAGCCGGACCGCCGATCACGGCCGGTACCTCGGCGACAGCGATCATCGCACCGCCGCCGGCACCCTGCAGACGAGCGAACCAGCGGTGCTTCCTGATCAGCTCGTCGACGTACGCCTCGGTGTCGAAGCCGGGCTCAGACCGGTCCGCGGCGACCTTCCTGGCGATCTCCGGACCCTGGGTCGCGACCAGGTGGCCGACCAGCACCTGGGGTGCCGCAGACCCTGCCGTGATCAGCTCCTTGACCGGGAACTTCGGCTTCTTGATCATCTACCCTCCGCGTCACTCGGCGACCGTGCCACCGTCTGAATGGCCCGAACCTATCCGAGGTCGACGCGGCGACAGCGCTGCGACTCAGTCGATCAGGTACTGATCCGCCCAGGCCGAGATGATCCGGGCGGCGCGCTGGGCCTGGCCCCGCTTCGTGAGGAGGTGGTCGGAGCCCTCCAGCGACACGAAGGACCGCGGATGGCGGGCGGTGTTGAAGATGTCGGAGGCGTTCTCGATGCCGACCGTGGTGTCGGTCGGGCTGTGCATGACCAGGAGCGGCTTCTTGAGCTGCATGATCTTGTGGCGCAGGTCGGCGCGGCGTACGTCATGGACGAAGGCCTTGCGCAGGGTCAGCGACTTGCCACCCGCCATCCACGGCGCCTCGCCGTCCTCCAGCACACGCGAGAGCACGGCGTCGTAGTTGTGCTCGACGTGCGCCGGCTGGAACGGAGCCGCGACGGTGGCGACGGCATCGACGCCGACCCCGTCAGCCGCCGCAGCGAGGACCGCCGCACCGCCGAAGGAGTGGCCGACGAGCAGCTCGGCCGGGGTGCCACGCTCAGCCATGAAACGGGTGGCCTCGACGGTGTCGGCGACCTTGTGGGTGAAGGAGCCGTCGCCCCAGTCGCCCTCGGAGTCGCCGAGCCCGAGGTTGTCGAAGCGCAGCATCCCGATGCCCTCGGCGGCGAGCTGCTTGCAGATCCGTGCGGCTGCCGGAGAGTCCTTCCCGAGGGTGAAACCGTGACTGAACACACCCCAGCCACGCACCTCACCCTCGGGCAGGTCGATGAGACCGGCCAGCATGGGTCCGGACGTACTCTTGAAGGTCACCTTCTCAGCCACGCCCAGGATTCTCTCAGAATCCGGCGCGACTGCTCGGGTCTGCTCAGCGCTCGACGTAGAACAGACGCTTGTTGAGGAACTCGTCGATCCCGAGCGGGCCGAGCTCGCGGCCGAAGCCGGAGCGCTTGGTGCCGCCGAAGGGGACGTCGGCGCCCTCGCCGGCCGGCGTGTTGACGTTGGCCATGCCGACCTCGAGCTGCTGGGCGACGGCGATCGCGCGTGCCTCGTCGGTCGAGAAGACGGCGCCACCGAGGCCGTACTCGACCGCGTTGGCCAGCTCGACGGCCTCCTCGTCGGTGCTCACCTTGTAGACGACGGCGACCGGGCCGAAGAGCTCCTCGGTGTAGGCGCGCATCTCCGGCGTGACACCGGTGAGGACGGCGGGGGCGAAGAAGGCGTCGGGGCCGTCGGAGATCTCGCCGCCGGCGTGGAGCGTGGCGCCCTTGTCGACGGCATCCTGGATCTGGTCACGCAGTGCCTCGGCGGCCTTGCGGGCCACCAGCGGGGAGTAGACGGTGTCGTCGCCGTCCTCGCCCTCGAGCGGCTTCATCGCGGCGGCACGCTTGGTGAGGGCCGCGACGAAGTCGTCGTAGACACCCTCGTTCACGATCATCCGCTTGTTGCCGTTGCAGACCTGGCCGACGTTCTCCATCCGGGTCGCCCAGGCGGTCTCGGCAGCCTCGTCGATGTCGTCGGAGTCGAGGATGATGTACGGGTCGGAGCCGCCGAGCTCGAGGACGACCTTCTTCAGGTGGCGGCCGGCGGCCTCGGCGACCGCCGTGCCGGCGCGCTCGGAGCCGGTGAGGGAGACCGCGCGAACCCGCGGGTCGGCGATCATCGTGGCGATCTGCTCGTGGGTGGCGTAGAGGTTCTGGTAGACGCCCTCGGGGAGGCCGGCGTCCGCGAAGATCTTCGCGATCGCGGCCGAGGAGCGCGGGCAGTTCTCGGCGTGCTTGAGGATGACGGTGTTGCCGGCGACCAGGTTGGGCGCGGCGAAGCGGGCGACCTGGTAGTAGGGGTAGTTCCACGGCATGACGCCGAGCACCGGGCCGAGCGGGAGACGCTGGATGACCGCCTTGCCCTCGTGGCCGGGCAGGTCGGTCTCCGCGAGCAGCTCGGGGCCGTGGTCGGCGTAGTAGGCGGTAATCTCGCCGGAGAACTCGGCCTCACCGGCGCCGGAGGAGGCCTTCTTGCCCATCTCGGTGCGGATGATCTTCCCGAGCTCCGCGGCCCGCTCGGTGAAGAGGTCCGCGGCGCGCTTCACGATCGCGGAACGCTCCTCGATCGGGGTCGAGCGCCAGGCTTCGTACGCCTTCTTGGACCGCTCCAGCGCCTCCTCCACCTCGGCATCGGTGGCGAACGGGAAGGTCTCGATCACCTCGCCGGTTGCGGGGTCGGTCACCTGGTACGGAGGCGTGGTGCTCATCGTCATCCTCTTCGATCGGGGCTGCTTTGGTGCGATGGTACGTGGTTTTGGAGCGCTTTTGATGACGGAACCGTTACTCTTTACCGGTTTTGGCAACTGAATCCGAAGTTAGGACACGTTCTAGAATGTCCGCATGGATCTTGCATTCTTCCGGCGCACCGATGACGGTTTCGAGCCTACGCCGATGGCTCGCAGCATGTGGGCCGAGGACCACATGCACGGAGTGGCCGCCAGCGGCCTGATCGCTCGCGGTCTCGAGGACCAGATCGAGGAGCTCGGACGTGCCTCGGAACTGGTCCCCTCGCGCTATCACGTGGACCTGTTCCGGCCGCCGCGGATGGTGCCGACGCGGATCCGTACGAGGGTCGTACGCAACGGCCCACGCATCGCGCTGCTCGACGCCGAGATGGTCCAGTCAGCGGCCGATGGCTCGGAGCAGGTCGTGGCGCGGGCGACGTGCACCTACCTGCTCGCGGGCGAGAACCCGGCCGGCGACGTCTGGTCGTCGACCGACCGCGCCATTCCCCCGCCGCTCGAGGTCGCGCCGCCGACCTCCGAACCCCACGTACCGTTCTTCGTCTCCGAGAACCCCTGGTCCGACGACTTCGGCAAGCACCAGAACGCCGGGCGCCACGTCACCTGGCAGGTTGCCGTACCGACCGTCGCCGGCGAGCCGATGACCCCGTTCCAGACCGTGGCCTCCATCGCCGACGCCACCTCGATGGTCACCAACTGGGGCAGCAACGGCGTGGAGTGGATCAACACCGACATCTCGCTCGCCCTCGCCCGGCGCCCGGCCGGGATGGAGGTCGGCCTCGCCACCATCGACCACGTCGCCCACGAGGGCATCTCCGTCGGCACCGCCGAGGTCTTCGACCGCGAGGGCACCATCGGCACCGCCACCGTCACCGCCCTGGCCAACGCCAAGCGCACCGTCGATTTCACCGCTCCTGGCGAGGGTGGTCCCGCCACCCCGGTCTAGCCGAAACCGCAGTTGTGGCGGCCGAATCCGCACTTGTGGGCGACGAAACTCTCGTTTCGTCGCCCACTTCTGCAGTCTCGGCCGCCAGAACTCACGTCTCGGCGGGCGCTTGTGCCTTCTCGGCTAGGGCGAGGTTCTGGTCGACGAGGGCGGCCATGAGGGCTCGCTGACGGGTCGGGGTGAGGCCGAAGCCGGAGGGGGTGAGGTCGGGGGTGGCCAGGGACTCGTCGATGCCGTGGAGGCGGGCGGTCGCGTGGTTGACGTCCGCGATGGCCTGGCGGAGGTCGGTGGTCGCGGGGTCGTGGGTGTCGGGGTCGCCGACGAGGTTGAGTACGCCGGTGATGCCGATCCGGCGCTCCTCGCCGACCCGGTCGAGGGCCGCCAGGAGCGTGACGCCGGCCGGGCGGAGCGGCTCGAGGTCAGCGGGGAACGGGTAGGTGGCACGCAGGCGCGAGGGGTTGTAGCGGTAGGCGGTGTTGAGCATGGTGCCGCCGGCGCGTACGGCCCAGACCCGGTGGAGGTCGGAGGCGAGGAAGGCGTACGCAGCCGGGTCCTGGGTGGGATAGACGACCAGCCCGTTGGAGAAGACGTGGTCGGCACCGACCAGCACGGGCCACAGATGCTTGCTGTGCTTGCTGAACGCGATGACGTGCGAGAGCCCGGCGGCGTCGCGGTAGAGCTCGTCGACCGGACTGAGGAAGCCCCACCAGCGCTCCTTGAGCTGGGGGTACTTCACGAACTGGCGGCGACGCTCGGCACGCACCTTCGACCGCACCAGCCGCGCGAGCGCGCGGTCCTCGGCGAGCTCCTCGAGGCCCAGCTTGCCGACGTCGAGCACGAAGCGGGAGGCGGTCGAGCCGCAGGGGGTCACCAGGTCCTCGCCGCTCAGGTAGGGGCGCACGGTGTGCCCGAGCGGACCGCGTCCAAGAGCCTCCGCCTCGGCCGGCGTCAAGACGAGCGTGCGGCCGAGCACGATCGTGCCCTGATAGCCGTGAGGCAGCGGCACGTCGAGATCCAGCCGCGCCGGCTCCGGGAGGGAGAAGCCGTCCTCGAGCGTACCGGTGATCGCCGGCACCGAGCGCCCGTCGAGCCACGCGCTGTCGAGCGGCCGGGTGGTGAGCCAAATCTTCGCGAACCGTACGCCCGCCGTCGGCCACGGGGCCGAACGCTCCGCCCGGGCGACCTGCCAGCCGCGGTCCAGCAGCGCACCGAGGCCGAAGCGCGCGGTGTCACCCTCGCTGATCGAGTCGGTCGTGATCAGCCCGATCTCGCCGCGGCTGAGAGCAGCTGCCCGGAGCAGGAAGTAGATGACGTAGTCGGCCCGCCTCGTCGTGCCCCCGGCGAGCGTGTGCGCGAGGTAGTCGCGCAGCTCCTGGCCGATCGCGTCCCGCACCCGCTTCACCCCGAGGTAAGGCGGGTTGCCGACCACCGCGTCGAAGCCGCCGCGCGCCATCACCTCGGGTGCGACCAGCGCCCAGTGGATCGGCCGGACGGCGGGAACCGGCAGGCGCCGGCACCGACTCAGCGCCGCGTAGGCCTCCTCGAGCCGCCTCCCCGGCCGACCGCCCAGCGGCAGCGCGACCGCGACCATGGCATCGGCGTACGCCTCGGAGTCATCGACGCCGGCCGGCAGCTCGTCCGCGTCGACGAGTCCGACCAGCGAGTTGCCGCACAGGATCCGGTCGTCGAGGAAGGTCAGCGGGAGCGAGGGATCCTCGCAGAGCAGCCAGAGGGAGAGCTTGGCGATGTCGACCGCGACCGGGTCGATGTCGGCACCGTAGAGGCAGCGCGTGACGATCTCGGCCACGGGCCGCTCGCACGCGGACGCCAGATGACGGGCGGAGGCGAGGAGGAAGACGCCGGTCCCGGCGGCGATGTCGACCACGGCCGCGTCGGCGGAGGCGACCGGAGCCAGCGCGTGGGCGACGACCTCGTCGGCGAGCTCGGGAGGGGTGTAGTGGGCGCCGTTGTCGCGTCGCGAGGAGACCTCGAGCAGCGCCTCGTAGACGTAACCGATCTCCTCCAGAACGAGATCATCGACCGCGGCCCCATCCAGGAACAGATAGTTCGACAGCAGATGATCCGGCTGCGGACCGTCCGCGCACGACAGCAAACCGGCGGCGTCCAGGGCAGCATCGGTGAGCACCATCCCCCGTGCCCGCGCGAACCCCGCCACGACACTGCGCATCACCGCTGCCACCGCCGAGGGGCCGCCGCCCAGCTCGGCAACCGCCGACCGCGCTCGAGTGCGCAGTGCCCGGGGCGTGATCACAGGATGAACCATAGAACGCCCGCAGGTTCGCGGAGACGAACCGATGGTGAAGAGTGACGCGACGGGGTGCCCCCGTTCACCACAACGTCACACCGTGCGTACAGAATCCGGCGCATGTCAATCGACTCGGAGCGGCTCGGGCCCCTCCTTCACATCCGGCCCGGCACGGCTCCCCGCGTGGCGATCATCTCCGCGAGCTACGGCGCCGGCCACAACTCGGCCTCCCGGGAGATCTCACGAGCACTCGGGGAGGCCGGATGCGACGTCGAGATCTTCGACTTCGTCGACCTGATGCCCTGGCGGCTCGGGCACGGGCTGAAGGTCGGCTACAAGATGCAGCTCCAGGTCAGCCCCGACTCGTGGGGCACCACGATGAGTCTGGTCATGCCGGGACGCCCGCTCCACAGGCCGTTCAACCAGTTCCTTCGCCTCTCCACGCGCAACCTCACCGAGGCCATGCGCGGCGCCGATCTGGTCATCTCGACCCATCCGTTCTGCTCCCAGGTCATCGGCCACCTGCGCACCAGCGGACAGCTCACCGTGCCGGCGGTCACCTATCTCACCGACGCCGCCGTCCCGGCGCTGTGGATCAACCCCGGCATGGACCTCAACCTCGCCATCCACGAGGTCGCCGCACGCGAGGCGCGCATGCTCGGCGGCAACGCGGCGGTGGTCCAGCCGCTGGTCCCGCCGGGGGCGGCGTACGTCCCGGGTCAGGTCTTCCCCGATCCGCTCGCCGACCTCGACCTGGAGGGTCCTCGGGCGCTGGTCACCGGCGGCTCGCTGGGCGCGGGTGCGCTCGAGCAGACCGCCCGCGACATCCTCGAGCACAGCGACATGACCCCGGTGGTCCTCTGCGCGACCGACCCTTGTCTCAAGCGCCGTCTGGAGCGGATCCCCGGTGTCGTGGCGCTCGGCTGGCGCACCGACGTACGCGCCCTGATGGCGACCAGCGACTGCGTCGTCCAGAACGCCGGCGGCTTCACCTCGCTCGAGGCCCTGGCCTCGGGCACGCCGGTGATCACCTACCGCTCGATCTCCGGCCACGGCGCGGCCAACTCGGCCAACCTGGACCGTGCTGGGCTGATCCCGTGGGCTCGCGACGAGGTCGAGCTCGCCAAGCACCTGGAAGTCGCCGCCGAGTCGCCACGGTTCAACCGGCTCGCGCTCGGCGTCCCCGACATCGTCCAGATCCTCACCGACAGCTACGACGAGACCGCCGTGGCCTAGCCGGCCGGCGGCAGCCCGAAGAGCCGCGCGGCGTTCTCGTAGAGCACCCCGCGTGTCCACTCGTCACCGAGCCCGAGCCCCAGGACCCCGTCGACCGCCTCGAGATAGGGATAGGGGATGTTCGGGAAGTCGCTCCCGAACAGCACCCGCTCGCCCAGCGCCTTCAGGCGCGGCAGCTCCTCGGCCGGGAAGGGCGTCGACGCCTCGGTGAAGGCGGTGAAGGCCATGGTGGTGTCCAGGTGCACCCCGTCGTACTTCTCCACCAGGTCGAGGAAGCGCGAGTAGTCCGGCAGCCCCATGTGAGCGACGATCAGCACCAGATCCGGATGGCGTCCGAGCAGCGCCTCCATGCCGCTGGGGCCGGTGAACCGACCTGGAGCGGGGCCGTGACCCGAGTGGATCACCAGCGGCGTACCCGACTGCGAGAGCACCTCCCAGACCGGGTCGAGCAGCGGAGAGTTGGGGTCGTAGTCGCCGACCTGGACGTGCGCCTTGAAGATCCGCGCACCCGCCTCGACGGCCTCGCGCACGTAGTCACCCGCACCCGGCTCCGGGTAGAACGTCGCCGACTGCAGGCAGTCGGGCTTGTCCGCCGCGAACTCCGCACCCCACTGGTTCAGCCATGCCGCCATCCCCGGCTTGTGCGGATAGGTGAGCGCCGAGAAGTGACGTACGCCGAGATCCCGCAGCACCCGGAGCCGCTCCTCCTCGGAGTGCCGATAGGCGATCGGCCACGGCTGACCGGTCAACGGCCCGACCGCATCGAAGTAGGCCCACACCTTGTCGAGCATCCGCGCGGGCAGGAAGTGGGTGTGTACGTCGAAGATGCCGTCCAGGCCCAGCGCATCGAGCCGCGCGCGGAGCCGCGCGGGCTCGTCGGGGGCGATGGTGACCGTAGGAGCGTTCACGAGGGCCGAACCTACCCGGCGGTGGCGGACCCAGCGGCCACGGGCGCAGCGAAGGTCTCCGCGATCGCCCGAGCCCTCTCGGGCACCTCGTCGGCGGTCAGCCCCCAGGTCCCCTCCGCGAAGCGCCGGGCGAGCTTCGCGAGCGAGTCGGCACCCTCGTTGAGCGCCTCGCCGACGTGGCCGCGCACCCACTCGAAGGAGAGCCGGTCGGACTCGCGGCACAGGTCGTCGTGCATCCGGGTCAGGCCGGCGAGCTCGGCGCGGTGCTCGCTCTCATAGCCCTTCGGCATCGACAGCTCACCGCGGAGCCAGTCCTCGATCATCGCGAGCGCGACCCGGGAGTCGGTCCGGATGGTCAGCGTGCGGCGGGGCAGCGCCCGCACCGCCTCCGCGATCGCCTGCAGCTCGGCCAGGACCACCAACGACTGCGGGTCGCGGATCCGGGCGTTGGGCACCTGCCGGCCGAAGCCGTGCTGGCCGTCGCCGGCGAGCCATCCCCAGCCGATGAACCCGCGATGAGCCGAGCCGTCGGTCGCCACCACCAGCGGCGGCATCGGGCCGGCCCGATGGATCGCCAGCGCTTCCACCGCCTCCGCCCGGATGTCCGCGTCCTCGTCGGCGAACGGCACCACGGTGACCCCGGGATAGGCGTCGGCGATCTCGTCGGTCAGTATCCAGAACCGCGCGTTGGACGGCAGCGCCACCACGACCTGGACCGGCGCGAGCGACTCCAGCGAGTCGTACGCCGCCCCGACCGCCGCGATGATCGCGTCCTCGGTGCCGCGGGCACCCAGCGATCCCGCCGCCTGCAGCCCCGGACCAGCCAGGACCCAGTCCCATCTCTCGGCATCGCTGCGCTCTTTGACGACGATGAAGCAACGCACTGCTGACCTCCTGACCCGCCCGAACAAGTCGTCCTCGACGTTACCGGGCGGCCCCTGAGAACGTGACTCCGCCGTCAGGATCCGGACACCGCTGACCGGATCGGTCAGACGAGCCCGAGCTCCCGAGCGCGTACGCCGGCCTGGAACCGGGACGCGGCGCCGAGCGCCTCCATCAGCTCGGCGACCCGGCGCCGGTAGGTGCGTACGCCCAGCCCGAGGGTGCGCGCCGCGGCCTCGTCCTTCACGCCCCGGCCGAGCAGGTCGAGCACCTGCGGCGCGATGTCGCGCAGCTCGGCGATCCGGGCGTCGTAGGCGTCCACCGTCGTGGCCGAGCGCCAGGCCGCGTCGAAGAGCGAGGTGACGCCCTGGACCACCTCGGGCTGGGTGACGATGCTGAAGCTGCGCTCGCCCAGGCGCGGGTCACCGGCGAGGATCGCGACCCGGCGGTCGATCAGGATCGTCTCGTTGATCTCGTCGGGGGTGATCCGGATCTGGGCGCCGCGGACGTCGCGGATCTCGCGCAGATGGGCGGCGGAGACCGGGTCGAGCAGCACGTTGGGCCGGTAGACCTTCCGCAGCCGCACCTCGGCCCCGTCGCGACCGCACAGCGCCGCTCTGATGCCGGACTCGGTGCGCGCGGCCGACCAGGTGCGCAGGTCGATCGCCGCACAGGCGATGTCGGTGGCAGCCGCGAACAGGTGCGAGGTGCGCCGCACGAGCTCCTCCTCGCCGCGTACGACGGCGACGGTCCCGCCCGTCCGGATCGTCCCCACCGTGTTCGTCACGGCATCGATTCTCCCCCGCCCGCCAAGACGAGAGCCGCGATCGGCAACAACCTGCCAACGGCGTGAGTACGCGGCACCGGATCGCGACGCTGGAGGGCATGACCACGAACCACATCACCGCCGGTGCCGCCGGCACCTGGCAGCTCGGCGACAAGCGGATCAACCGGATCGGCTTCGGCGCGATGCGCCTGATCGGCAACCTCTCCACCCCGATCGCCCCCGACCGCGAGAACGCGATCGCCGTCCTCCGCCGCGCCGTCGAGCTCGGCGTGAACCACATCGACACCGCGGCGATCTACTTCACCCCGACGCGCTCGGCCAACGAGCTGATCGCGACCGCCCTCCAGCCGTACGTCGACGACCTGCTGATCGCGACCAAGGTCGGCCCCACCCCGCGCGGCCGCGACGGCGCCTGGGAGTCCGACCCCCAACCCGAGCACCTGCGCCACCAGGTCGAGGAGAACATCCGCCAGCTCGGCCTCGACCACCTCGACCTGGTCAACCTGCGCTGGGGAGTCGGGCGCGAGCGCGGCACCGGATCGATCGCCGACCACTTCGGCGCCCTGCTCGACCTGCGCGAGGCGGGCCTGGTCGAGCACGTCGGCCTCTCCAACATCGGCCCCGAGCAGCTCACCGAGGCGCTCGCGATCGGGCCGGTGGCCTGCGTACAGAACCAGTACGGTCTCACCACCCGCCGCGAGGACGACGCCCTGCTGCGGCTGTGCGGCGAGCACGGGGTCGCGTTCGTGCCCTTCAACTCGATCGGCGCCGCCGTCTCCGGCGCGGTCCCCGGAACCGCCCCCGACGAGACCGGTCGCGAGGTCGTCGAGGCCATCGCCGCGGCGCACTCCGCCACCCCCTCCCAGGTACGCCTCGCCTGGACGCTCCACCAGGGTCCGCACGTGCTCGCCATCCCCGGCACCGCCGGCCTCGCCCACCTCGAGGAGAACATCGCCGCCGGCGCCCTGCGGCTCACCGACGAGGAGGTGAGCCGCCTGGACGCCGTCGCCGCGTAGGCCGCCCGGCTCAGTCCTGGGTGTAGAGGCCGTCGATGACGTCGGCGTACTTCTTGCTCACCACCCGCCGCTTGAGCTTCAGGGTCGGGGTGAGCTCCTCGGACTCGGCGGTCCACTCCTCGCCGAGCAGCTCGAAGGCCTTGACCTGCTCGGGGCGGGAGAGGCGGGCGTTGGCGGCGTCGACGGCCTGGGCGACGGCGCCCCGGATGACCGGGTGCTGGGCCAGCTCGGCGAGCGAGCCGGCCTCGACGCCGAGCTTCTGAGCGACCACGGGAGCGATCTCGCCGTCGAGGGTGAGGACGGCGACGACGTAGGAACGGCCGTCACCCACCACCATCGCGTGGCCGACGAGCGGGCTCTCCTTGAGGAGGTTCTCGATGTTGGAGGGGGCGATGTTCTTGCCCGCGGAGTTGATGATCATCTCCTTCTTGCGGTCGACCACGGTGAGGAAGCCGTCCTCGTCGAGCGAGCCGATGTCGCCGGTGTGCAGCCAGCCCTCAGAGTCGAAGAGCGCGGCGGTGGCGTCGGGTCGGCCCACGTAGCCCGGGGTCATGATCGGGCCCCGGAACAGGATCTCGCCGTCCTCGGCGATGCGCAGCTCGATGCCGGGCTGGGCGCGGCCGACGGTGCCGAGCCGGAAGGCCTCCGGCCCGTTGCCGGTGGCCGCCCCGGTGGTCTCGGTCATGCCGTAGACGTCGTAGATCTTCAGCCCCAGGCCGGCGAAGAACTTCGCCACCTCGATCGGCATCGGCGCGGCCGCGCTGGCCGCCCACTCGACCCTGTCGAGACCGAGGAGCGCGCGCATGGTCGACAGGACCGCGGCGTCGACCTGTTCGAACTGCGCCTGCAGCTCGGGCGAGGTGGTCTGCCCGAACTGCTGCGACTCGACGTAGGCCAGCCCGACCGCCATCGCCTTCTCGACACCGGCCTTCTTGGCCTCGTCGGTCTCGGCGGCGAGCAGCGCGGTGACGCCGGTGCGGATCTTCTCCCAGACCCGTGGCACCCCGAAGAAGCTGGTCGGGTGCACCTCCTGGAGGGTGCCGAGCAGCAGTGCGGGGTCCTGGACCAGGTAGACGTGGCCGCCGTTGAACTGCGGGATGTAGAGGCTGAGCACCCGCTCGGCGATGTGCGCGAACGGCAGGTAGGAGACGAGCACCCCCGGCTCCTCGACGCCGGAGACCGTCAGCGAGCTGGTCGTCTCGAAGACGATGTTGCGGTGGGTGAGCACCACACCCTTCGGCTGCCCGGTCGTGCCCGAGGTGTAGAGCATCGTGACCGTGTCGTCAGGGCTCACCGCGGCACTGCGCGCGTCCAGCTCCTCGCCGACCTCGGCCAGCGCCGCCGCGCCCGAGGCCACGAAGTCGTCCCAGGCGACCGCCCGCGGGTCGTCCTCCGCGGCGGTGTCGATGGTGACGACGCGTACGATCTCCTCGCGCTTGAGCCCGAGCGCCCAGCGGGCGACGTGGTCGTCGGTCTCGAGCACCACGATCCGCGGGTCGGCGTGCTCGGCGACGTAGCCGACCTGGTCGGGAGCGAGGGTGTTGTAGATGCTGATCGGGACCCCACCGGCGAGCACCGTGGCCATGTCGGCGACGACGTGCTCGATGCGGTTCGCGGCCATGATCGCGACCGACTCCCCCGGCTGGAGACCGGCGGCGATGTAGGCGGCGGCCAGCTCGCGGGCACGCTGGTGCAGCTCGCCCCAGGTCAGCGTGCGCCAGCCCGTGCCGTCAGGGGTGTGCCGGTCGGAGAAGGCCGGCTCGGAGCCGCGGTCGGCGACCACCTTGGCGAGTACGTCGACCATGGTCCGGTCGCCGATCTGGGACTCGAGGGCGGCACGGTCGGCGAGGACGTCGGGCATCGGAGCGCTCCTTCTGTTGTTTGTGACTCGGGTCACAATCGGGGTGCCTCGACCGTAGGGACGAGTCGGCGCGGACACAAGAGCCCGTCTGCGCTATTTGGGAATCCATCCCAACGGCCCGCTTTTCCATTCAGTGGAAGAACCCCCTGGCGGCAGCCGCCCGGACGGGAGTTGACTCACCCCATGGCAGAAGAACGTACGCAGGTTGTGATCGTCGGCGCCGGCCCCGCAGGGATGCTGCTGAGCCACCTCCTCGCCGCCGACGGGGTCGACTCGGTCGTGGTCGAGACCCGGTCGGAGGAGTACGTCGCGGCCCGCATCCGCGCCGGGATCCTGGAGCAGTCGAGCGTCGATCTGCTCACCGAGGTCGGTCTCGGCGACCGGCTCGCCCGCGACGCCGACAAGCACCGCGGGATCTACCTGCAGTGGCCCGAGGAGCGCCACCACCTCGACTTCGTCGACCTGGTCGGCCGGGCGGTCTACGTCTACGGCCAGACCGAGGTGCAGAAGGACCTGATCGACGCCCGGCGCGCCGCCGGGCAGGTGGTTCACTACGAGGTCAGCGACACCGCGCTGCACGACATCGAGTCCGACCGACCCTCGGTCACCTTCACCGACGCCGCCGGGCTCCCCCGGCGGATCCGGGCCGATGTCATCGTCGGCTGCGACGGCTCCTTCGGCCCCAGCCGCGCCGCGATCCCGGCCCGGGAGAGCTGGGACCGCACCTACCCCTACAGCTGGTTCGGCATCCTCGCCGACGTCGCGCCCTCGACCGACGAGCTGATCTACGCCTGGCACCCCGACGGCTTCGCGCTGCACTCGATGCGCTCGGAGAGCGTCTCGCGGTTCTACCTCCAGGTGCCCAACGGCACCGACCCGGCGACCTGGTCCGACGACCAGATCTGGGACGCGCTCTCCGCCCGGCTCGGCCACGGCCAGAACGGCTGGAGCCTGCAACCGGGCCGGATCACCGACCGCAGCGTCCTCCCGATGCGCTCGCACGTCTCCACCCCGATGCGGCACGGCCGGCTCTTCCTGGCCGGCGACGCCGCCCACATCGTCCCGCCGACCGGCGCCAAGGGACTCAACCTCGCGGTCGCGGACGTCGCGCTGCTGGCCCCCGCGCTCACCGCGCTGCTCAAGGGCGACTCACGACTGGCCGACGACTACTCCGAGACGGCGCTGCGTCGCGTCTGGCGCTGCACCCACTTCTCCTGGTGGATGACCACGATGCTGCACACCGCCGAGGACCCGTTCGACACCCAGCTCCAGCTCTCCCAGCTGCGCTGGGTGACGTCCAGCGAGCATGCCGCCGCCGGGCTCGCGGAGAACTACGCCGGGCTGCCGATCGGCTTCTGAACAGTCGGAGACTCTTGCTCGATCAGCCACAGTCGTGTTTAGGTAAGCCTTACCTAAACACGGAGGTGTCATGGATTCGACCGCCAGCATTGCCCGCAGCATCCTGTCATGCCCTCGTGGCGGCAGCGTGGTGATCGACGGCATCCCCTACTCGATGGAGGAGCTGGAGATGCAGGGCTTCGCCGACGACGGCGGTCGCCCGACCTTCCTGTGCCCGCCCGAGCAGCGGATGGCGTACGCCGGACGCCGCGGCAGCCATGTCGTACTGGTCCTCCAGGGCACGCTGGGCGACGGCGAGGCGGTCCGGCTGACCGGAGCGCTGAGGTGGCTGCGTACGGATGCCTGCACATGCTGCGAGACGGAGTGGGAGGAGGTGGTCATGGACGTCTCCAACGTGATGCTGGTGCGCCGCACCGGCGAGGCGGTCCCGATCCCCCTCGACGCCTTCACCGACCGCAACCTCGACCTCAACGACGGCGTGCTCCACCGCAACCAGGACCACCTCAACAACCACCACGGCAACGAGCTCCGCGAGGCCGTCGCAACCCGCTCCTACATCCCGGTCGACACCATCCTGGCCGCCCAGATCACCGGCCTCAGCGCCGAAGGCTTCGAGTTCCAGTGGGTCGACGAGGGCGGGGCGCACAGCGCACGCACCACGTTCGACCGCCCGGCCCGCACCCCGGAGGACCTCGTCGCCGGCGTGCGGAAGGCCCTCGCCGCCGAGATCTGCTGAGCGGAACACGCGCTCCGAACCTGTTTCCTGGTACACAAATCCCATGTACCTTGGTGACGTATCAACGTCGTGCAAGGAGGCTCGGATGGTTGTGCAGACACTGCGTTCGATCGGTGGCTACGTGGGTGCGGTCGCCGGCACCCCGGTCCGGATGATCACGCCGACCAGGCCCCTGCCGCGGCGGGAGTACGGCGAGACGCTGCGTACGTTGTCCGAGGCGTCGGTCGAGATGTACTTCAATGCCTTCAAGGACGTCGACTGGGACGCGCCCGAGATGGCCCTGCCCGAGGACGACGAGCGCTGGATCCTGCCGACGCTCGACCTGCTCGGCGCCCATCCGTGGTACCAGTCGCTGCCCAAGGCACGCCAGATCGAGGTCGGCCGGCACCGGCTCACCGCGATGGTGAAGACCGGCTCCCAGTTCGAGCAGCTGCTCCTCCTCGGCGGCACCCAGTTCCTGATGGGCGTCGACAACGGCGACCCCGAGTTCCGCTACTTCATGCACGAGCTCACCGAGGAGACCCATCACATCCAGATGTTCCAGGAGTTCACCAACCGCGCCTGTCCCGACGTGGTGGGCGCACCGGGCTGGCTGATGCGTGCCATCCCGCTCGTGGGACATCTCGGCGGGCTCTATCCCGCCCTCTTCTTCGCCATCATCCTCGCCGGCGAGGAGCCGATCGACCACGTGCAGAAGGAGGCCATGCGCGCCGGCGGAACCCATCCGCTCCTGGACCAGATCATGGCCATCCACATCGCCGAGGAGGCCCGCCACATCGGCTTCGCGCACGCCTGGCTCGAGGAGCACGCCCCCTCGCTCAACCCGGTCTCGCGCCTGGCTCTCGGCATCCTCACCCCGCTCGCGATGCGACTGGGCTCCGACGCGATCATCATCCCGTCGCGCGCCGATCGGGAGCTCATGGGGCTGCCCGACTCGGTCGTCCGCGAGGTCTGGGGCACCGGCGCCGAGGCCGCCGCGTTCCGCCGTCATCTCTTCGCCGACGTCCGGATGCTCTTCGACAACCTCGGGCTGCGTACGCCGCTCACGCGGTGGTCCTGGAAGGTGCTCGGTGTGGACGGCCGGCCGGCGCGATTCCGGGCCGAGCCACCCACCGCCGCCGCTTGACGAGCAGAGTTGAATGGCATCACCGACTCAACCGAGGAGCACGATGCCGAACAACGACAATGGCCGCGCGAACATCGGCGTGGTGGGCCTGGCCGTGATGGGATCCAACCTGGCCCGCAACCTCGCATCCCGCGAGGGCAACACCGTGGCGGTCTACAACCGCACCTACGCCCGCACAGAGGAGCTCATCACCGAGCACCCGGAGGCCGGCTTCCTCGCCTCCGAGACGATCGACGACTTCGTGGCGACGCTGACCAAGCCGCGTACGGCGATCATCATGGTCCAGGCCGGCAAGGGCACCGACGCGGTGATCGAGCAGCTGGCCGAGCGGTTCGAGCCCGGCGACATCATCGTCGACGGCGGCAACGCCAACTTCAACGACACCATCCGCCGCGAGCGCGAGCTGCGTGAGCGTGGCCTGAACTTCGTCGGCACCGGCATCTCCGGCGGCGAGGAGGGTGCGCTCAACGGCCCCTCGATCATGCCCGGCGGCTCGGCCGAGGCCTGGACGACGCTCGGCCCGATCCTGAAGAGCATCGCCGCGGTGGCCGAGGGCGAGCCGTGCGTGACCCACGTCGGCACCGACGGTGCCGGCCACTTCGTGAAGATGGTCCACAACGGCATCGAGTACGCCGACATGCAGCTGATCGCGGAGGCCTACGACCTCCTCCGGCGGGTGGCCGGGCTCTCGGTGGAGCAGCTCGTCGACGTCTTCCGGGACTGGAACACCGGTGACCTGGAGTCCTACCTGATCGAGATCTCCGCGGAGGTGCTCGCCCAGAAGGACGCCGAGACCGGCCAGCCGCTCGTGGACGTCATCCTCGACGAGGCCGGCTCGAAGGGCACCGGCGTCTGGACGGTGCAGAACGCCCTCGGCCTCGGCATCCCGGTCTCCGGCATCGGCGAGGCCGTCTTCGCCCGGGCGGTCTCCTCCAAGCCGGCTCAGCGCGGCGCGATGCGGGCCGCGGTGACCAACCGCCCGAAGGCACCGGCGGTCCCCGACACGTTCGTCGACGACGTACGCGCGGCCCTCTACGCCTCGAAGGTGGTCGCCTACGCGCAGGGGTTCGACCTGATCGTGGCCGGAGCCAAGGAGTACGGCTGGGACATCGATCTGGGTGCGCTCGCCAAGATCTGGCGCGCCGGCTGCATCATCCGGGCCCGCTTCCTCAACCGCATCGTCGACGCCTACGCCACCAAGCCCGACCTGGAGACGCTCCTGGTCGACCCCTACTTCGCCGACGCGGTCGCGTCCGGCGAGGAGGCGTGGCGGCGCGTCGTCGGGATCGCGGCGGCCTCCGGCGTACCCGCACCGGGGTTCTCCTCGGCGCTCGCCTACTTCGACTCGCTCGCCGCCGACCGGCTCCCGGCCGCGCTCATCCAGGGCCAGCGGGACTTCTTCGGCGCCCACACCTACAAGCGCGTCGACAAGGACGGCACGTTCCACACGCTGTGGTCCGACGACCGCTCGGAGATCCCGACGACGCCCTCGACGCACTAGGGAAGCTGCCCGGGCGGAGATACCGAACTTGGGGCTGTCAGCGGCGGCGACGGCAGACCTAGCCTGAAGCATGGGGTTCGACGTTGCCGCTGAGAGGTATGCCCGCTTCATGGGGCGCTACGCCGAACCCCTTGCACCCCACTTCGCCAACTTCGCCCGGGTCAGCATGGGCCAGCGGGTGCTCGACGTCGGCTGCGGACCGGGCACGCTCACCCGTCATCTGGTGACCCTCACCGAGGCCCACCTGGTGGCCGCGATCGACCCCTCGCCACCCTTCATGGAGGCGGTCGCACGACAGCTGGCCAGGGTCGATGTGCACACCGGCGTGGCCGAGGCGCTCCCCTTCGCCGACAACTGGTTCGACGTCTCGCTGGCCCAGCTCGTCGTGCACTTCATGACCGATCCGGAGGCCGGGATCAGGGAGATGGTCCGGGTGACCCGACCCGGCGGCACCGTCGCGGCGTGCGTCTGGGACGGCGACACCGGTGCCGTAGCGCCGTTCTGGGACTGCGTGCACGAGATCGACCCGGAGGCCGAGGACGAGGCCCTGCTCGCCGGCGCCCGGCTGGGTGACCTGGAGAAGCTGTTCAAGAAGGTCGGCCTCCGCAAGGTCGAGCCGAGCGGCCTGGTCGTCCGCGTCACGCATCCCACGTTCGAGGACTGGTGGGACCCGTACACCTTCGGCGTCGGGCCGGCGGGCGACTACGTGAGCGCCCTCGACGACGCCGGTCGCACGGCGCTCGAGGAGGTCGCCCGGCGCCGGCTCGGCAACGGCCCGTTCACCGTGACCGCGACGGCCTGGGCGGCCCGCGGCACCGTCGCCTAGCCGCCCGAGGTCTCCGCCTGCGACCCGGCGCGGCAATTTGCATCGTTCCCCTATCCTCAATAAGGTTGTAAAAGTCAACCAATCAGAGGGGCGATGATGACGCAGGCGACCTACCGCGAGCTGATGCATCGACTCATCGAGGTCGGGGCCGTCAGGAAGGGCCTGGCCCGCAATCTCCCGCCCGACCTGCCGGCCGGTTCTGCGGGCGTGCTGGGACTGCTGAGCGAGCACGGCGAGATGACCATCAGCGAGCTCACCGACCTGCTCGCCGTCGACATCTCGGTGACCAGCCGCCACGTCTCGTACGTCGCCGACCAGGGCTGGCTCGAGCGCACCCCCAACCCGGCCGACGGGCGCTCGCGCCTGCTGCGTCTCACCGACTCCGGGAGCGATCTGCTCGCCGGGTTCTCCGACCACATCACCGAGCTGCTCGCCGAGCGGCTCAGCGACTGGAGCGAGGAGGAGGTGCATGAGCTGATCCGGCTCATGGCCAAGCTGCACGACAGCCTCGTCTGCCCCGCACCCGCCCTCCCCCACGTACGCAACTAGGGCTCTGCCCCACCACCGATCTGCTCGAAACAGAAGGGAAGTCCATGGCAACGACGACAGCCGAACGGACTCACGCCGGTCCACCGGGAGGCCCGTCCGGGGGCGCACCCACCTCGCACGGTGAGATGTCTCACCGCGAGATCATGGAGGCGCTCTCGGGTCTGCTGCTCGGCATGTTCGTGGCGATGATCTCCTCCACGATCGTCTCCAACGCCCTGCCCGAGATCATCGCCGACATCGGCGGCGGGCAGTCGGCCTACACCTGGGTGGTCACCGCATCCTTGCTGACCATGACGGCCACCACCCCGCTGTGGGGCAAGATGTCCGACCTGTTCAGCAAGAAGCTGCTCATGCAGATCGCGCTGGTCCTGTTCGTGGCGGCCTCGGCCGTCGCCGGCCTCGCCCAGAACCCGGGTGAGCTCATCGCCGCCCGAGCGGTCCAGGGCATCGGCATGGGCGGTCTGACCGCCCTCGCCCAGGTCATCATGGCCGCGATGATCTCCCCGCGCGAGCGTGGCCGCTACTCGGGCTACCTCGGCGCCGTCTTCGCGGTCGCCACCGTCGGCGGCCCGCTGATCGGCGGGGTCATCACCGACGCCGACTCGCTCGGCTGGCGCTGGTGCTTCTACGTCGGCATCCCGTTCGCGGTCATCGCCTTCATCGTGCTGCAGAAGACGCTGCACCTGCCCGTCATCAAGCGCGACGGCGTCAAGGTCGACTGGGCCGGCGCCTTCTTCATGGCCGCCGGCGTCTGCCTGTTGCTCGTCTGGGTGACCTTCGCCGGTGACAAGTACGACTGGGCCTCCTGGGAGACCGCGGCCATGGTCGGCGGCTCCGTGCTGCTCCTGCTGATCTTCGTCCTCGTCGAGTCTCGGGCCAAGGAGCCGATCATCCCGCTGCGGCTCTTCGCCAACCGCACGATCACGCTCTCCTCGCTGGCCTCGCTCTTCGTCGGTGTGGCGATGTTCGCCGGCACGATCTTCTTCAGCCAGTACTTCCAGCTGGCCCGCGGCGAGTCGCCGACGATGGCCGGCGTGATGACGATCCCGATGATCGCGGGACTGTTCCTCTCCTCGACCGTCTCCGGCCAGGTCATCACCCGCACCGGGAGGTGGAAGGCCTGGCTCGTCGTCGGGGCCGTCCTCATCGTCGGCGGGCTCGGCCTGCTCGGCACGATCCGCTACGACACCGAGTACTGGCACGTCGCCGTCTTCATGGCGGTCCTCGGCCTCGGCGTCGGCATGACGATGCAGAACCTGGTCCTCTCCACCCAGAACCAGGTCGCACCCGCCGACCTCGGAGCGGCCAGCTCCATGGTGACGTTCTTCCGCAGCCTCGGCGGCGCGATGGGCGTCTCCGCGCTCGGCGCGCTGATGGCCCACCGGGTCGCCGACTACGTCCAGGACGGCCTGGCCGACCTCGGTCCGCGCTACGCCGCGCTGGCCCAGGGCACCTCGGGCGAGATCCCGGACATGGACAAGGTCCCCGAGCCGCTGCGCTCGGTGCTGGAGAGTGCGTACGGGCACGGCATCGCCGACATCTTCCTGGTCGCCGCGGGGGCAGCCGTCGTCGCGCTGCTGTTCGTGGTGTTCATCAAGGAGGTTCCGCTGAAGACCAAGGGCGGGATCGCCCAAGCCGCCGCGGAGGCTGCCGAGGTCGACCGGCCCGCAGCGGTCGCCGAGGCCGTCGCCGGGGTGACCGAGCAGCAGGCCGCCGCTCTTGCGCCGGTCGCCAACGGGATCGCGCTGCACGGCTTCGTCCGCGGCTCCGGGAAGGTCCCGGTCCCGCACGCCGCGGTCACGCTGATCTCGCTGTCCGGGCGTCAGCTCGGCCGCTCGGTCGCCCACGCCGACGGCTCCTACGCAGTGGACGCGCCCGGGTCGGGGACGTACGTCCTGATCGCCTCCGCCGACGGCTTCCAGCCCCAGGCGTCCACGGTCGTCGTGGGCGGTGAGCCGGTGGCGTACGACCTCCTGCTCAGCGGCACCACGGGCCTGAAGGGCATCGTGCGTGGCGGCGAGGACGGGGCGCCGATCAAGGACGCGATGGTGATCGTGACCGATGTACGCGGCGACCTGCTCTCCACCGGCACCACCGTCGCGGACGGCACCTTCTTCATCGACGAGCTGGTCCCGGGACCGGCGACGGTCGCGGTCAACGCCGAGGGCTACCGGCCGCGCGCGGTGCCGATCGAGATCGGCGCCACCGGCGTGACCCGGATCGAGGTGGAGATGGTCACCGGGGCTCGCCTGACCGGTGTCGTCAAGGCGGCCTTCGGGCCGCTCGCCGACGCCCGGGTGACACTGGTCGACGCGGCCGGCAACGTGGCCGGGACCGCGACGACCGGCCCGGACGGGGCGTACGCCTTCGCCGATCTCGACAGCGGGGACTACACGGTCCTGGCCACCAGCTACCCGCCGGCGGCCGGCGCCGTGAGCCTCACCGGCCACGGTGTGGACGGCCACGAGATCGTCCTCTCCCACCCCGAGGACTGATCCGCGATGGCACTGACCGCACAGATCCGCACCCGCGACGGCTGGGCCGTGGCGCACGCGGTCGTCACCCTCACCGACACGGCCGGCGGTCAGGTGCTGCGCGCCGAGGCCGACGAGGACGGTGTCGTCGCCGACGACACCGTCCTCGCCCCCGGGCCGTACGTCGCGATCGTCACCGCGATCGGCTGGTCCCCCGCCGCGGCGACCGCGATCGTCACGGCCTCGGGGACGGCCGCGCTCGGCACCGTCACCCTGACCCGCCAGGGAGACACCTCCCTCCCCGCTCCCGGGCCGTGGACGATCGACCCCGCCCACTCCACCGTCGGCGCGGTCGCGCAGCACCTGGGCATCTCCAGCGTGCGCGGCCGGTTCACCGACTTCGCCGGGGTCGTCGAGATCGCCCCGGACCATCTGGAGAAGTCACGCGTCGAGGCGGTCATCCGTGCCGCCTCGATCGACACCGGCAACCGGATGCGCGACGACCACCTTCGCAGCGGCGACTTCCTCGACGTCGAGGCGTACCCCGAGGTCGTCTACCGCTCCACCGGCCTCACCCCGGCCGGATCGGACCGCTGGACCGTCCATGGGGAGCTCTCGATGCACGGGCAGACCCGCTCCGTCGACCTCGATGTCGCCTACCTCGGCACCAGCCCGGACGCCTGGGGCGGCACCCGGGCCGCCTTCCGCGCCACCGCTCAGCTGCGCCGTGACGACTTCGCGATGAACTACAACCAGGCCGTCGCCGCCGGCATCGCCGCCATCGGCACGACCCTCAAGGTGGAGCTGGACATCCAGGCCGTACAGGGCGACACGCTGCCGGCCTGAGCCGAGGCCCACGACAGCCGAGGCGTCGGCTACGTCGGCCGAGACGTCAGGTACGTCGGCCGAGTAGGCAGCGCCGTGACGACTCGGCCGACGTGGGCGACGCTTCGGCCGACGTACGTGACGTCTCGGCAAGGCATATCACTGCCGATCGACTGAGACTCTGCGAGTATGAGTGCATGGAGCTGCGCCACCTTCGCTACTTCGTCGCGGTCGCCGAGGAGCGTCACTTCGGCCGGGCGGCGGAGCGGCTCCACATGGCGCAGCCGCCGCTGTCGCAGCAGATCCGTCAGCTCGAGGCCGAGCTCGGGCTGACCCTGCTCACCAGGACGACGCGGCGGGTCGACCTGACCCCGGCCGGTGCTGCGTACCTGGAACGGGCGCGGGAGATCCTCGGCGCCGTGGACGCAGCCGCCCACGAGGCCGCCAGCATCGCCTCAGGGCGGCGCGGCCGACTGCTGATCGGGTGCGTCGGGTCGGCGACGTACTCGCTGCTCCCGGCGCTGGCGCGCACCCTGCGCGCCGAGCTGCCCGAGGTCGAGTTCGGGTTCCGGGGCGAGATGCTCTCGCCGGACCAGGCCGGGGCGCTCGCCGACGGCACCCTCGACCTCGGCCTGCTCCGCCCCCTGCCCACGGGCAACTCCGGGAGCCTCTCGATCACCCACCTGCGCCAGGAGAACCTGCTGGTGGCGATGCCGAGGGACCACCGGTTCGCCGGCCGTCGCCGCGTACGCATCGCCGACCTCGACGGCGAAGGCCTGGTCATCCACGCCGGCGGCGGCCGTTCGGCGATGAACGCGATGATCCAGGAGCTCTTCGACTCCGCCGGGATCCGCAGCCACATCGCCCACGAGGTCGCCGAGACCTCCACCCTGGTCACCTTCGTGGCCGCCGGTCTCGGTGTCGCCATCGTCCCCGAGCCCACTGCGGCTCTCGCCGTCCCGGGAGTCGTGTACGTCCCCCTCACCGGCACCCCCGGCGTCGAGCTCGTCGCCGCGACCCGCGCCGGCGACGAGAGTCCGCTGATCACCCGCGCACTGAACATCCTGGCCGGCCTCAGCACCGACGAGCCCCGAGTCGGCGCGTCATGACGAGCCGACTCGGCACGGATCTCGGTCAGAACGAGCCGACTCGGCACGGAGAGGGTCAGCGGCAGCGCAGTGTCTGCGAAGGCGGCACGCCGTAGGCCTGCCGGTAGGCGGCGGCGAAGCGGCCGAGGTGGGTGAAGCCCCACCGGTAGGCGACCTCGGCGACCGTGTCGCCGCGGCTGGCGAGGAGGTCGGCGTGGACTCGTTCGAGGCGGATCTCCTGCAGCTTCTGGGTCGGGGTGCGGCCGAGGTAGCGCTGGAAGCCCTGCTGGAGCCGGCGGATGCCGACGTCGGCCTCGCGGGCGAGATCGGAGACGGCCCATTCGCGCGCCGGGTCGGCCTCCATGGCCTCGACGACGCGGGAGACGATCCGGGGCCGGACGGAGCCGACGGCCGGCTCCTCGGGGAAGCAGGCGGCGACGAAGGCGGCGGTCAGCGTCCCGGCCAGCCGGCGACGCACCCTCTCGTCGCCCACCAGCGCCGGGTTGCGCATCGCCTCGGTGCCGAGCGAGCCGAGCAGGCCGATCCAGGCGCGGGCGCCATGGGCACGCAGGTCGAGCTGAGCGGGCAACCGGTCGGTGTGCAGGCCGACCAGGGCCGCGACCTCCTCGACCAGGTAGTCACGGTCGACCCGCATCCCGACGATCGAGCAGTCGGCAGACCAGCGCGTCATCTTGGTCGGCCGGTCGGGAGGGCACACCGTCGCCTGGCCGTCGAGCGAGAGCACATGGGCGCCACCGACGTTGGCCTCGAGCACACCGCTGCGCGGGACGTTGACCGCCCAGGCGCCGGGATGGTCCGACTCCACCGACACCTCCGCACCCCAGCCGATCCGGGTCAGCCGGACGGGGCCGAGGTCGACCGCACGCAGCTCAGCCGGGCACGCGGGCCGGCCGCGCATGGTCAGGGCATGCGGGAAGTACGCCCGGGCGACCTCGTCGGAGAAGCTCTCCATGTCGCCGGACGACCCGGATGATGCGGTGAGAGTGCCGGTGCTCATCTGCCACCCCCTAGTGACGTCCTTCACATTAACAGCGCATCCGGCCGTCGCCGAGAGCGTCCGGAAACCCGGTGCGCAATCCGGACAGCCCGTTCGCCCAGCGGATCGCCGCCCTCGTGATCCGGATCTAGCGTCGTCCTCCGACGTGACCGCCGCCACACATCTGCGGCCCCGACGAAGGAGGAGCTCCATGGACCCACGCACCCTGCGGTCGACCTTCGGCCGCTTCGCGACCGGCGTCACCGTGATCACCTGCCGCACCCCGGACGGCGCCCACCACGGCGCCACGGTCACGGCCTTCACCCCGATCTCGCTGGACCCGCCGCTCGTGCAGGTCGCCCTGACGCGTACGTCCAAGGCGGCCGCCTATCTCGAGGGCGAGGCCTTCGCGGTCAACGTCCTCGCCGACGACCAGAGCGATGTCGCCATGCACTTCGCCGGGCGTCCGGGCAGCGACCCGCTCCCCTGGCGCGAGGGCGCGACCGCGCCGCGGCTGGGCGGGACGGCCGCGACGCTGGTGTGCCGCCCGTGGCGTACCGACGACGGCGGGGACCACCTGCTGTTCCTCGGAGAGGTCGTCGAGGTGATCACCACCGACCGCAAGCCGCTGCTCTTCCACGACAGCGCCTTCCACCACATCGGCAACCCGTCCTCCGAGGTCGTCTGGCTCGGCTGCCAGGACGACCCGAGCACCGGCTGGTTCGACGCGACCACGTCGTTCACCGCCCTCGATGTCCCCGCGATCCCGCGATCCACCCACTACTGATCCCAACCCTGAAAGCCAGACCAAGGAGAGAACCCATGACCGACACCCTCGCCCCGGAGACCCAGCCCGACGGACCGCCGACCGTCAACCCGGCCGCCGGCTCGCCCGCCAACCAGCAGACCAACTTCGCCTCCCGGCCGATGACCGGCGACGAGTACATCGAGAGCCTGCGCGACGGCCGCGAGATCTACCTGCACGGCGAGCGGGTCGAGGACGTCACCACCCACCCGGCCTTCCGCAACCCGGTGCGGATGACCGCGCGCCTCTACGACGCGCTGCACACCGGCCCGCACGTCGACGAGCTCACCGTGCCGACCGACACCGGCAACGGCGGCATCACGATGCCGTTCTTCAAGACCCCGACGTCCTCGGCCGACCTGCTCAAGGAGCGCGACGCGATCGCACGCTGGGCCCGGATGACGTACGGCTGGATGGGCCGCTCCCCCGACTACAAGGCCAGCTTCCTCGGCACCCTGCACGCCAACAAGGAGCTGTACGCCCCATTCCAGGACAACGCCGAGCGCTGGTACCGCGAGTCCCAGGAGAAGGTCCTCTACTGGAACCACGCGATCATCAACCCGCCGGTCGACCGCCAGCTCCCGCCGGACGAGGTCGGCGACGTCTACATGAAGGTCGAGAAGGAGACCGACGCCGGCCTGATCGTCTCCGGAGCCAAGGTCGTCGCGACGGGCTCGGCGATCACCAACTACAACTTCATCGCCCACTACGGCCTGCCGATCCGCAAGAAGCAGTTCGCGCTGATCTGCACCGTCCCGATGGACGCCCCCGGCATCAAGCTGATCTGCCGATCCTCCTACACCGAGCAGGCCGCCAAGAACGGCGAGCCCTTTGACTACCCGCTGTCGAGCCGGATGGACGAGAACGACACCATCTTCATCTTCGACAAGGTGCTCGTGCCCTGGGAGAACGTCTTCATGTACGGCGACGTCGACCGGATCAACGCGTTCTTCCCGCAGTCGGGGTTCCTGCCGCGGTTCACCTTCCAGGGCTGCACCCGCCTGGCCGTCAAGCTCGACTTCATCGCCGGCCTGCTGATGAAGGCGCTCGACGCCACCGGCTCGGGCGGCTTCCGCGGCGTACAGACCCGGGTGGGTGAGGTGATCGGCTGGCGCAACCTGTTCTGGTCGCTGACCGAGTCGATGGCCCGTGACCCCGAGCCGTGGGTCGGCGACGCGGTCATCCCGAAACTGGAGTACGGCCTGACGTACCGGATGTTCATGATCCACGGCTATCCGCGGGTCAAGGAGATCATCGAGCAGGACGTCGCCTCCGGGCTGATCTACCTGCCCTCCGGCGCCGCCGACTTCAAGAGCCCCGAGGTGCGGCCGTACCTGGACAAGTACGTCCGCGGCTCCAACGGCATCACCGCCGTCGACCGGGTCAAGGTCATGAAGGCCCTGTGGGACTCGATCGGCTCCGAGTTCGGCGGCCGCCACGAGCTCTACGAGCGCAACTACTCCGGCAACCACGAGAACGTGAAGGCCGAGCTCCTCTTCGCCGCCCAGAACCGCGGCGGGGCGGACGCGATGAAGGGGCTCGCCGACGAGTTCCTGGCCGAGTACGACCTCGACGGCTGGACCGTGCCGGACCTGTTCTGACGAGGAGCCCCGCCGAGTCGGCGCGTCAGAACGCGCCGACTCGGCATCCGGGCTCAGCGCAGGATGTACCAGAGCCCGACAGCGGCCGGCAGGACACCGAGGACCAGCCAGGGCGTGAACGGGCTGCGCCGGTGGATGAGGAACCCGCCGGCCAGGCCCAGCACCCCGAAGGCCGCGGCGATGATGCACAGCCCGATCCGCGAGCTCTGGTAGACCGGGTCGATCGCGACGGCACCGATGACCAGCCCGACCGCCAGGTGGGCGACGGTGAACACGACGAGCACGGACGCCACCCACTGCTTAACGTGAGTGAGCGACTTGTCGTTGACGGGCCGGATCGGGTTGTCCGGGTCCATCAGGTGGCGTGGTCGTCGCGGTTGATCGTTCACGGTCCCATACTTACCAGGCGAACTGTTTGTGCACCAACTATTGGTACGCTAACTCACATGCCGACGCAGAAGGACCCCCTCTCGGGGATCGAGAACCCGCTCGCCCTCGATCAGCAGGTCTGCTTCGGCCTGGCCGTCGCCGCCCGCAGCGTCATCGGCCTCTACCGGCCCCTGCTCGAGCCCATGGGGCTGACCCACCCGCAGTATCTGGTCATGCTGGCCCTCTGGGAGGAGGAGCCGCTCCGCGTCTCCGAGCTGGGCCGGAAGGTCCAGCTCGACCCGGGCACGCTCTCCCCGCTGCTCAAGCGCCTCGAGGCGCAGGGCTACATCCGGCGCGAGCGCAACAAGCTCGACGAGCGCTCGCTCGCCGTCGTCCTGACCGATCGCGGGCGCGCACTGCGGGACGACGCCGAGAAGATCCCGCCCGCGATCGTCGAGCGTCTCGACATGAGCGTCGACGAGCTGATGGAGCTCCATCGCCGACTGCTGGAGGTCATCGCCGCAGCGACCCGCTGAGCCGGGCGCCTAGCGGGACGCCAGCGCGCCCGCGAGCGAGTCCAGGATGCCGGGGACGATGGAGAAGTAGGCCCACCGGCCGCGCTGCTCGCGGGTGACGAGCCCGGCCTCGACCAGCAGCTTCATGTGATGGGAGACCGTCGGCTGGGACAGCCCGACCGGCTCGGTGAGGTCGCAGACGCAGGCCTCGTTGTCCTCGGCGGCCGCGATGATCGAGAGCAGCTTGACCCGGTTGGGGTCACCGAGCGCCTTGAACATCCGCGCCAGCACCTCGGCCTGGTCGTCGTCGAGAACGCCTGCGGTCACCGGCGAGCAGCACGCGACGGCGGCGGAGGGAAGCACGGGAAGAACGGTCATGAGGACGAGTCTACCGAATGATATTGACGAACGTCGATACGTCACCTAAGGTCGCCGTCATATCGACGTTCTTGAATCTGAGGAGCATCATGACCGACCTTCCCGTTGCCGTCATCGGCGCCGGCCCACAGGGCCTCGCGGCCGCTGCCCATCTCCTCGAGCGCGGCCTCACCCCGCTCGTGCTCGAGCAAGGGAGCGAGCCTGCGGCAGCCGTCGCCGAGTGGGGCCACGTACGTCTCTTCTCGGCCTGGCCGGAGCTCGTCGACAAGGCCGCCGCCCGGCTCCTGGAGCCGACCGGCTGGACCGCACCCGCTCAGGGATACCCGACCGGTGCGCAGTGGCGCGAGCGCTACCTCGCCCCGCTGGCCGAGGCGCTCGGCGACCACGTCCGCTACGGCGCCACGGTCACCGGCGTCTCCCGCAGGGGCCGTGACCGCCTGGTCGACGCCGACCGTGCCGAGCAGCCGTTCGTCCTGCACGTGACCGGTGCGGACGGCACCGAGGAACGCATCGAGGCGCGGGCCGTCATCGACGCCTCCGGCACCTGGCGCCGGCCCAACCCGGCCGGGGCCGACGGGCTCCCGGCACTCGGGGAGCGTGCGGCGCACGCCGCCGGCGCGCTCGGCTACGCCGTACCGGACCGCGCTCACTCCGAGGCGTACGCCGGCCGGCACACGGTCGTGATCGGCGCGGGTGACTCCGCGTTCAACGCCGTCAACGAGCTCACCGCCATCGCCGAGGACCACCCGGGAACGAGGATCACCTGGGCGATCCGCCGCGCGGTCTCGACGAACACCTTCGGTGGCGGCGAGGCCGACGAGCTCCCGGAGCGGGGCGCCCTCGGCGTACGCGCGAGAAAGGCGGTCCAGGACGGCTCGGTCGAGCTGGTGACCGGGTTCCGCACGGAGCGGGTGGACGGCGGCACCGTCATCGCCGAGGACGGGCGCGCCATCGAGGCCGACCAGATCGTCGTGCTCACCGGCTACCGTCCCGACCTCGGCTTCCTCAGCGAGATGCGCCTCGACCTCGACCCGACGCTGGAGGCGCCGCGCAACATCGCGGTCCAGATCGATCCCAACCTGCACTCCTGCGGCTCGGTCAGCGCGACCGGCGCCAAGGACCTCGCCCAGCCCGAGCCCGACCTCTACCTCGTCGGGATGAAGTCGTACGGTCGCGCGCCGACCTTCCTGGCGATGACCGGCTACGAGCAGGTACGCAGCGTGGTCGCCGAGCTCGCCGGGGACCACGACGCGGCCGCCCGGGTGGAGCTCGAGCTCCCCGACACCGGGGTCTGCGGCGGCGCCGGCGTCTTCGACGACCCGGAGAGCACGAGCGGTGGCGGCTGCTGCGGCCCGACGGCTCCGAGCGAGGAGCTGTTCACCATCAGCCGCGCGCCGATCACCCTCTCGTGACGGAGCGGGCGGGGGTCACGCCGAGCTCACCGAGGAGACCGAGCACCCGCTGCTCGATCTCGTCGCGGATGCCGCGTACGTGCTCGATGCCCCCGCCCTTCGGGTCGGTGACCTTCCAGTCCTCGTAGCGCTTGCCCGGGTAGTACGGGCAGGCGTCACCGCAGCCCATGGTGATGACGGCGTCGGCGCTGCGTACGACCTCGTCGGTCCAGGGCTTGGGGAACTCCCCCGAGATGTCGATCCCGAGCTCGGCCATGACCTCGACGGCGACCGGGTTGATCGCCGCGGCCGGAGCCGAGCCCCCAGACCAGCCGATCGCCTGGTCGCCTGCGTAGTGGGTGAAGAAGCCGAGCGCCATCTGCGAGCGGCCGGCGTTCTCGACACAGAGAAAGAGGACGGCGGGCTTGGCCTCGGCCGCTGATCCGTCGGTGTTCATCGAGTGGTTCTCCTTGCGGTGGGGGTGTGGGGTCAGGAGTCGAAATCAGGAGTCGAAACGGGAAGCGAGCGTCCGGATCCGGTGCTCGAGCTCGACGTACGCAGCGTCGAAGGCCTCAGGGCCTCTGCCCACCGGGTCGGGGATCGACCAGTGCAGCTCACCGCGGACCTTCGGGGTCTCGTGGGCGCGGTCGCAGACGGTGACCACCAGATCGTCCGGGTCCAGCACGTCGTCGAGATGACGGGGATCGATGACGGGGAGCTCCAGATCATGGCGGGTCGCGACGTCGACCGCACCCGGGTTGATCTGCTCGGCGGGATGGGTGCCGGCCGAGGCGGCCGGGATCGTGCTGACCTGACGCCACAACGCCGCAGCCAGATGCGATCTGGCCGAGTTGCCGGTGCACACGAACAGGACACGCCTGGGCACCGCCACGGGGGACGCGGTGCCCAAGCTCTCGAGCGCGTCCTGCTCGAGGTGCAGGTACGTACGTCTCCCGTCGCCCTCGGAATGATGACGGGACACCACGCCTGCGCTCACCAAGGTCTGCACGTGGTGAGCAAACAAGTTCGACGAGACATTCAGCATCCCGGCGAGCTCTGTGGGGGAGGCATCACTCATCTGGAGGCTGTCGACGATCCGAAGCCGCACCGGATCACCGAGCGCTGCGTGCATCTTCGCCCGGCGTTCCAGCTCCGGCCGTCTCTCAACCTCCATTGACTCAATATTGACTGAGTAATCCTCGAACGTCAAGAATGCGACCGTGATCTCTTCCCTCCCGCGCCGCGTGCTGGCCGAATTCCTGGGCACCGCCCTGCTCGTCGCCGTGGTCGTCGGCTCGGGCATCGCCGCCGAGCAGCTCTCCCCCGACGACGTCGGCCTGCAGCTCCTGGAGAACTCGATGGCGACCGTCTTCGGACTGGCCGCGCTGATTCTGATGTTCGGCCCGGTCTCGGGCGCGCACTTCAACCCGGTGGTCTCGCTCGCCGACTGGTTCCTCGGGCGCAAGGCCGGCAAGGGGCTCTCGCTCGCCGAGGTCGGCGCCTACGTGGTGGCGCAGGTCGCGGGCGCGATCGGTGGCGCGTTGCTGGCCAACGTGATGTTCGACGTCGACCAGGCGATCTCGACCAAGGAACGGGCCACCGGCGGCCACTTCGTCGCCGAGATCGTCGCCACCGCCGGCCTGGTGGCCCTCATCTTCGCTCTCGTACGCAGCGACCGCGGCGCCCTGGCGGCACCCGCGGTCGGCGGCTACATCGGCGCGGCCTACTGGTTCACCAGCTCCACTTCGTTCGCCAACCCGGCGGTCACGATCGGCCGGGTCTTCTCCGACACCTTCGCGGGCATCGCGCCCGGCTCGGTGGCTCCGTTCATCCTCGCGCAGCTCGTGGGCCTGGTCGTCGGCGTACTCCTGATCCTGGCTCTCTACCCTGGTGCCGGCGACAAGGCCGACGACGTCGTCGTCCCGCATCCCTGAGCTACGACCTACCCTGCCCAACCGGAACGGATACGCCATGACGCTCGAGAAGGCTCGCACGAACGACGTGATCCCGCTACGGGAGGCGACCCGCGCGTGGTTCGCGATCTCCTTGCAGACCTTCGGCGGGCCTGCCGGCCAGATCGCGGTCATGCAGCACAAGCTGGTCGACGAGAAGCGCTGGATCGGGCAGCAACGGTTCCTCCACGCCCTCAACTACTGCATGCTGCTGCCCGGCCCCGAGGCCCAGCAGCTGGCCATCTACGTCGGCTGGCTGCTCAACGGCACGCTCGGCGGGTTCATCGCCGGCGTCCTGTTCGTGCTGCCCGGGGTCGTCGCGCTCCTCGCCCTCTCGGCGCTGTACGTCGGCGCCGGATCCACGGCACTGGTGACGGGGCTCTTCGCCGGACTTGCGCCCGCGGTGATCGCGATCGTGGTCCAGGCGGTTCAACGCGTGGGCAAACGGGCCCTGCACCATCCGATCCTGGTGGCGATGGCGGTCGCCTCGTTCGTCGCGCTGACCGTCTTCAAGGTCCCGTTCCCGGTCGTGATCCTCGTCGCGGCGCTGCTCGGTTGGCTGGCCGGCACGCGGGTCCCCGCCTTCACCCGGAGCAAGGGTCACGGCAGCACGGACGACGGTCCCGAGCCACTGATCAGAGACGACGCCCTGCACCACGACGCCCCCTCGAAGGTCCGCGGACTGAAGATCCTCGTCCTCGGCCTCGTGCTGTGGTTCGCCCCGGTGGCGGTGGCGGCGGTCGTGTTCAGCCGCGGCAGCGTGTTCGTGGACCAGGGCCTGTTCTTCTCCGGTGCCGCCGTCGTCACCTTCGGAGGTGCGTACGCGGTTCTCGCCTACGTCGCCCACCAGGCCGTCAACGTCTTCGGCTGGTTGAAGGCCGGCGAGATGGTCCGCGGCCTCGCGCTCGCCGAGACGACACCGGGACCGTTGATCATGGTCGTGCAGTTCGTCGCCTTCGTGGGCGCCTACCGCAACCCGGGCTCCCTCGACCCCTGGGTGGCCGCCGTCATCGCCTCGCTGCTGGTGACCTGGGTGACCTTCGTCCCCTGCTTCCTGTTCATCTTCCTGGGCGCCCCCTACGTCGAACGACTGCGGAACAACCACCACCTCACCGCGGCGCTCACCGGCATCACCGCGGCGGTGGTCGGCGTGATCGCCAACCTCGCGCTGTTCTTTGCGCTGCACACGCTGTTCGACCGCTCCCGCACGCTGGCGTGGGGGCCGATCGACCTGGACCTGCCGGTCCTGTCCTCGTGGGATCCGGTCGCGTTCGCGATCACCGCGGTGGCGATCGCGCTCGTCTTCTGGCGCGGGTGGAGCACGATGCGCACCCTCGGCGTCTGCGCGCTGCTCGGGCTCGCCTCGGCCCTCATACCTCTCTGACCGCGGTGAGCAGGTGCGGCCAGGCGGTCGAGGTCGGGTCGCCCCAGGCGGCGTGGTCGGCGCCGTCGACCACGTCCAGACGTACGCCGGGGTGTGCTGCCGCGTAGCGCTCGGAGATCGCGAGCGGGATCACGGTGTCGGCGGCGCCGTGCAGGATCCGCACGGGAACCTGAGGGGCGAGGCCAATCGGGTCGGCGGCGGCGTACGCCTCGGGCGTCTCGGACGGGGTGCCGCCCAGGAACTCCTCGATGGCGCCATCGCCGAGTCCGTCCTGGCTCATCGCGGCCAGCGCGGCGGCGGGAGCCAGGGCCACGACACCGGTGACGAGGGTGCCTGCCTGGGCGGCCGCCCGCAGGGCGAGCTGGCCGCCAGAGGAGTGACCGACCAGGGTGATCCGGCGAGGTGCGTCGTTGTGGATGGTCCACTCCCGGCCGCTGAGCTGGATCGACTCGATCGCGGTCTCGACGTCCTCGAAGGCCTGCCGCCACTGGCCGGGTCCGTGCCGGTACTCGACCGTCGCGGTCAGATGACCAGCATCGGCCAGCGCCCGGCCGGCGGACCAGGTGCGCATCCGGTCGGAGTCGCGCCACATTCCGCCGTGGAGCAGCAGCACGAGCGAGTCGGTCGCCTCGGCCGGCTCGAAGACGTCGGCGACCTGACGGGCGGTGGCGCCGTAGCGCATCGTCGCGTCGGGGTAGGTGGTGTCGGTGGTGGTCATGACTTCTCCCTGCTGTTGTTTCGGCTGTCGTGGTCGAGCAGCACGCTGACCGCGACACCGACCACCAGCCCCCAGAAGGCGGAGCCGATGTTGAAGACGGTGATGTCGGCGACGGTCACCAGGAAGGTGACCAGCGCGCCGGTGACGTACGGCCCGCTGAAGGCGGTCTGGAAGGCCCCCTGGAGCGGCTTGAGCATGGCCAGGCCGCCGAGCACGGCGACGTACGCCTCGGGCATGGTGGTGATGACCCGCACCATGCCGGGGGCGAGCAGGCCGAACCCGATCGCGAGTACGCCGCACCAGATCGCCGCGGCATAGTGCCGTCGCCGCTCGCCCGAGGCCGTGACCAGCGCGTTGGTCGGCCCGGCCAGGCAGGTGGAAACCCCGCCGAACGGGGCCGCGACCAGCGAGGTCACCCCGCACCAGCCGGTCACCTGGTTCATCCGCGGGTCATGGCCGGCGGCTCGCAGGACCGCCATGCCCTGGCCGTTCTGGACGACGAGGACGGTGATCAGCAGGGGGATGGTGAGCTCGATGAAGGCGGACCCGGTGAAGACCGGCGTGGTCCAGACAGGGTCGGCCAGCCATCGCCCGGAGACCGAGACGGCCGGTCGGTCGGCGAGGCTCACCGCGACCGCGCCGACGGCGAGCGCGACCAGCACCGCCGGGAGCCAACGGGCGAGCCGTGGGACCGCGCTGACGGCGACGAAGGCGACCACCATCGGCCCGGCGATCGCCAGGTCGCGGTCGACGGCGAGGACCAGATCGGTGCCGAAGCGGAGGAAGACACCGGCCACCATCGCCATCACTATCGGCATCGGCAGCAGGTGCATGACCCGGTCGACCTGCCGGGTCAGGCCCAGCGCGACCAGGAGCACCGCCGCCATGATGAAGCCGCCGACCGTCTCCGGCCAGGTGGTGCCGGCGGCCATCGCCTGGCCGACGACCACGGTGCCGGGGATCGTCCAGAAGTAGACCAGCGGCTGCCGACTCCAGCGGGAGGCGATGATCGTCAGCACCCCGTTGAGGCAGAAGACCGCGCTCACCCAGGAGGCGACCACCGCGGCGGAGAGTCCGGCGCCCTGGCCGACGGCCAGGATGACCGCGACCGGGCCGGTGCAGGAGAAGAGGAAGCCGATGAAGCCGTTGACCAGCTCGTGACGGCCCAGGTCGCGCCGCAGACCGGCCCGGGGCTCGCGGACGTCGAGCTCGGTGCTCATGGCTCCTCCGTCGGCTCGGCCGCCATCGCCGCGAGCTCGGTCCGGCTGCGGACGCCGAGCTTCGCGTAGATGCGGGTCAGGTGGTACTGCACGGTCTTGGGCGAGACGAAGAGCTGCGCGGCCACCTCGCGGTTGGAGAGCCCCGAGGCGACCATCTGCGCGACGGTCTCCTCCTGCGGGGTCAGGTCCACCGGGCCACGCTGACCGCGCGGCGCCCGCACTCCTCCGGCGCGCAGCTCGCGCTGGGCGGCGTCGACGTACGTCACCGCGCCGATCCCGTCCCACAGATCGCGCGCGGAGGAGAGCAGCGCCTCGGCGTCGCGACGGCGGCCGGCACGGCGCAGCGCCTGGCCGTAGGCGAAGGTGACCCGGGCGCGCTCGTAGCGCAGCGGCAGCCCGTCGAGCAGACCGAGCGCGCGGTCGAACGTGTCCCGGACCCCGGCGAGGTCGCCACGCGCGCCGTGCCAGCGGCCCCGGGCGGTGGCCAGCCTGGCCTGGGCGGAGCGGTGCTGCTCCTCCTGGGCGCGGGCCTCGTGCGGGCGGAGGAACTCATCCGCCTCGTCCAAGCGGCCCTCCGCGATCAGCGCGGCGGCGTACGTCTCGGCCCAGGGCCAGATGGCCGGCTCGGTCAGCGCGCTTCCGGTCGGGGCATGGGTGAGCGGCTCGAGGATGCGGAGGACCGCGCGGAAGTCGCTGCGGGCCTCGGCGATGTGGGCGCGGGCGAGCAGCGCGGGGACGCGCATGATCTCGTAGCCCTGCGCCCCGATCTCGGCGGCGCGGGCGGTGCGGGCCGCCTCCTCCCAGCTGCCGCGCAGCAGATGGGTCTCGGTGGCCGTCCACTCCAGCAGCGGGGTGACCAGAGCGATGCCCGACTCGGCGGCCAGGGCCCGCCCGGCCGCGACCGTCTGCAGGGCCGCCTCGCCCTCACCGGTCAGGAACTGCACCCGTGCCAGCCAGGCGAGGGCCCACATCGAGATCCGGGTCGAGCCGCCGAGGACCCGCGGATCGGTGACGCCCTCGAGGCGACTGCGGGCCTCGTCGGGCTCGTCGGAGAGTACGTCGAGCCAGCCACGACCCATGGTGACCCGCTGGGTCTGGGCGCTGTGCCCGACACGGCGCGCGGCCAGGGCGTACGCCTCGTGCGCGTCTTCGAACCGGCCGGCCATCGCCAGGCCGAGCCCGCGGATCGCCGCCGCCTCGACCCCCGCCGCCGAGTCCCGGCCCGCCAGCGAGATCGCCCGGTCGGCCCAGGTGACCAGCTCGTCGCCGCGACACAGCGCCAGCGAGTGCAGCACGTGCCGGGTGGCGATCAGCGCGGCCGTCTCCGGCTCCCGGTCGGCGTTGACGATGTCCCAGGCGCGCTTGAGCCGCACCTCGGCCTCGGTGGCGCGGCCGCGCAGGATCGCGAGGTAGGCGAGCACCGCATCGCGCAGCGGCGTCTCGCGCAGACTCTCCACGATCGGGACCAGCGCCGCGGCGCCCATGCCGTCACCCGCCGCGACCAGCGCGTCGACGGAGTGGATCAGCCGGTCGTCGCGCCGCACCGGGTCCTCGGTGAGCCGGCTGGAGTCACGGTAGAGGGCCGCGGCCTCGGCCCAGGCGCCCTCGTCCCCGCGCCGCTGGGCGAGCCGGGCGACCTCGTCGGCGAGCTCGGCATCGGGCAGCGGAGTGGCAGCGACGAGGTGACGGGCCCGGCGGACCTCGTCGTCGACGATCGCGGCGGCGCGCTGGTGCGCGTCGGCGGCACGGCGAGCGCCCATCGTCGCCAGCACGGCGACGCCGACCAATGGCGTACGCCAGCGGGGGCGGTGGTCGCGGGTCGTCTCCACCAGCCCTGCCGAGGCCAGGGCGTCGACCGCGGAGAGCGGGTCCTCGAGGCCGGCGAGGGCCGCTGCCTGGCCCAGCGACGCGTCCTCTCCCAGGATCGCGAAGGCCTCGGCGAGCGCACGTCCGTCGGCGCCGCACCCGGCGAGGGCGAGCTGGACCTCGTCGCGGACGTGGACCGGGGCGGGCAGCTGGGTGTCGGGCCGTGCCCAGCGGGTCGGTGGGAGCTCGTCGAGCAGCGCGACCGCGTCGCGCGGGCTGCCCGCCGTGTGGCGGGTGAGGACCTCGGCCATCGACGGGTGCAGGACCCGTCCGCGCAGCGAGGCGAGCTCGCCGACCGCGGCCGCGTCCAGCCCCTCGATGCGTACGGTCTCGGCGGCGATCTCGCCGAGGAACGCGGTGCTGCGGGTGGCTGAGAGGCCCACGAGCACCGGTGCCTCGCGGTGCCGGCGCAGCGCGGAGGCGATCGCCTGCAGCGAGAGCGTGTCGGCGAGGTCCGCGTCGTCGACCAGGATCAGTCCGGGCTGGTCGGCACACCCGGCCAGGGCCTGCGTGACCAGGGCATCCGCCGCGGCGACCGGCTCGGCCGGTGGCTCCTCCCCGAGCAGCTGGCGCAGCACCGCCCCGGGCGAGTCCTGCTCCCACGCGCCGGCGCGGGCCCTCAGCGCCGGCGTCGCGACCCGGTCCGCCAGGCCGCGGAGCAGCGCGGTCTTCCCCAGCCCCGGGTCGCCGAGGACGAGTACGGCGGCGGAGCCGGATGTGCGGGTGCGGGCCAGCCGCGAGGTGAGCTCGACGAGCTCGTCCTCGCGACCGACACACCCAGCTCGTTCTATGAGCACGGTCACACCCTAGGCCCCCTTCAGGCCGGCACGCCGTCGTCGAGCGTGACGCTCACGACGGTCTCTTCCGGGGACCGCGGCACCGCCACGGTCACGAGGGCACCGAGCACCGCGACTCCGGCGAAGATCTGGAAGGCGGTGGTGCCGCCCACTCCGGCGGCGACCAGTGCGCCGCCGATGATCGGTCCGACGATGCCGCCCAGCCGGCCGAACCCGGCACACCAGGCGACGCCCGCGCCGCGGGCCCGGGTCGGGTAGTAGTTGGCGACGAGGCCGTAGATCAGCACCTGCGTACCGATCGTGCCGACCCCGGCGATCGCGACGGCCGGGAACAGGATGGTGAGCGGCAGCCCGAGGGGCAGCAGCAACAGCATCAGGCCGGCGAGCACGAAGGTCGTCGAGACCACCTTCTTGGCCCCGGTGCGGTCGGCGACGTACGAGGCGAGAAGGCCACCGAGGATGGCACCGCCGTTGAGCACCAGCAGGAAGGTGAGCGCGTACGCCTTGCCGTAGCCGTTGTCCTCCATGATCTTCGGCAGCCAGGTGTTCAGGCCGTAGGTCAGCAGCAGACCGGAGAAGCTCATCAGGCCGAGCACGGCGGTCGGGAACGCGAGCGGGCGGCGCGCCAGCGCGCTGAAGCCGACCGCCTCCTGGGCGGTGCTGGTCGCCGCGACCCGGCCGCGGGAATCGAGCCACAGCTGCGACTCGGGCAGCTTGGCGATGGCGAAGGGCAGCAGGAGCACCAGCGGGGCGGCGCCGATCGCCATCAGGATCCGCCAGTTGGAGCCGCTCGGATCGATGATGAGCGCCATCACGGAGGCGGCCACGCCGCCGGCGGGGATGCCGCTGTAGACGATCGCGTTGAGGCGGTTCTTCCGCTCCGGCGGGGCGAACTCGGCGACCAGGGCGCCGACGGTTGCCAGGATCGCGCCCAGGCCGAGGCCGGTGAGGAAGCGCAGGATGCCGAAGACGGCGATCGTCTGGGCGAACGCGGTCGCGGCCATCCCGAGCGAGAACCAGGTGATGCTGGCGAGCACGACCTTCCGGCGGCCGATCCGGTCGCTGACCGCGCCGGCGCTCAGTGCGCCGACGAGCACCCCGACCAGCGCGTAGCTGCCGAGCGTGCCCGCCTGGCCCGCGGAGAGCTGCCCGATCTGGGAAGGATCTGACATCAGGGTCGGCAGCACCGTGCCGTAGACGACGAGGTCGTAGCCGTCGAACATCAGGGCCAGCGCGGAGAGCGCGACGACCCAGGCGAGCTGGCGCGCGGTCTTGGCCCGAGTGATTTCATCGGTGTTTTCGGACATGGGTGTCTCCATGGGTGACGCGAGCGTGCTCGCGAAGGGAGGGACGGCCCCGAGAGAGGACCTGGTGGCTCAGCCGAGGTCACCGCCGGCGACGGGAAGGACCGTGCCGGTGATGTAGGAGGCTTCCTCGGAGGCGAGGAAGCAGATCGCGGCGGCCTGCTCGTCGAGCGTGCCGTAGCGGTGCATCAGTGAGGTCTCGAGGGTCTGGTCGATATGGGCCTGGAACCAGGCCTTCTCGTCGTCGGTCTGCGGCGTGGGTGTTCCCCGGGAGATCCGGCGCGGCGGCGCTTCGGTGCCGCCCGGAGCGGTCGCGACGACGCGGATGCCATCGCCGGCGTACTCCAGGGCGAGCGACGCCGTGATCGCGTTGATCCCACCCTTCGCCGCGGAGTACGGGATCCGGTGGATGCCGCGGGTCGCGGCCGAGGAGACGTTGACGATGACGCCGTGCCCGCGCTCGACCATGCCCGGCAGGGCGGCCCGGCAGGCGTACAGCGTGGTCATCAGCGACCGGGTG
The DNA here is from genome assembly GCF_054031495.1 of Nocardioides sp. YJ-D4. Taxonomy (NCBI): domain Bacteria; kingdom Bacillati; phylum Actinomycetota; class Actinomycetes; order Propionibacteriales; family Nocardioidaceae; genus Nocardioides; species Nocardioides sp. YJ-D4. Next base: position 4,345,671 of record NZ_CM132932.1, on the reverse strand, counting down.
ATCTCGGCGTCGATCTGTGCAGGCGTGAACTCGGTGAACGGCTTGAAGTTGATCGCGCCGCCGACGTTGTTGATCAGCACGTCGATACGGCCGTACGTCTCCACAGCCCGCTCCACCAGCGCGGCCGCGCCGTCGTAGTGCTCGAGGTCGCACTCGACCGCGGTCGCTTGTGTGCCTTGGCCGGTGAGGTCGGTGGCGACCTCGGCCACCAGCGGCGAGCGGTCGGCGAGGACGACCTTGCCGCCCTCGGCGGCCACCCGGCGGGCGACCTGGGCGCCGATGCCCTGGGCGGCCCCGGTGACCACCACGACCTGGCCGGCGAACCGGCCCGGCGTGATGAACCGCGGCCTGCTCGCGGCGGCCGACTCGGCCATCGCGCGCCGCATCGTCTCCTGGGACCGCTCGCTGTGGGCCTTGATCAGGTCGCGGGCAGCCGCCCGGTCGCCGCGCTCGAACGCCTCGACGATGTCGAGGTGGTCCTGGGTGCACTGCGGGTGGCACCAGGTGGCGTTGCGCAGCACGTCCTCCATCCGGCCCTTGACCCCGAGCGCCTGGTAGGCGGCCAGCAGGTGGCTGTTGCCGGTGAGGGTGAACAGGTAGTCGTGGAAGGCCGCGTTCGACTCGGTGTAGCCGTGGGCGTCGAGGAACCGGTCGCCCTCGACGTACGGGAGGGTGGACTCGGCGAGCAGCCGGTAGCCGGCGAGCTGCTGGGAGTCGAGCCGCCCGATGGTCAGATCGAGCGCCCCCACCTCCAGCGCCGCCCGGGCCTCGAAGATCGCATCGGACGCGGAGATGTCCGGGTGCTCCTCCCCGATCGTGTAGCCGTCCGCGGTGGTCGAGACGTCGCCCGCGTCGGCCGAGGCGTCAGGTACGTCGGCCGAGAGGTCATCACCGGCCGGGAACACCTCCTGGCCACCAATACGGCGGGCATCCGCGGTCACCGTCAGGCCGTCGTCCTCGACGACCGCGCCGACTGCTCCGTCGAGCGCGGCCGGCGCGACCAGCTGACCCGCGATACGGCGTACGACATCTCCGTCGTCACGCGTCGTGGCGGCCGATCCGGCGGGTCCGAGGTCAAGCGCTGGAAGCATCTGCTGCCCCGCGATCGCCCGTGCCTCCGGGTGGGTCTCCAGCTCGACGCGGACGGGTGGCGCTTCGGCCGACGGGGGTGACACTTCGGCCGACGGGACTGACGCCTCGGCATCGGCCGGCACCGCGAGGGCGAACTTCTCGTAGTAGAACCCGGTGGGTTGGATGCCGGCACCGGCGACATGAGTACGCACCGCCTCGACCATCGGCGGCGGACCGCACAGGTAGATCGCGACGTCGCCGTCGTGCAGGTCCTCGTCGCCGATCAGGCTCATCACGTAGCCCTTGTTGGCGGCGGTCGAGGCGGGGTCGGAGACGCAGTGGTCCCAGGTGAAGCCGGGCAGCCGCGAGACCAGCTCCTCGACCTCGTCGAGCTTGACCAGGTCGTCGTCGGTGCTGACGCCGTAGACCAGGCGGCCGCCGCGGTCGCAGCCGTCGACGTCCAGCTGACGCAGCATGGAGAGCACGGGGGCGAGCCCGGTGCCACCGGCCAGCATCAGCACCGGCCGGCGCGCCTCGCGCAGGAAGAAGGAGCCGTTCGGCCCGGTGAAGGTGACCTCGTCACCGACGGCGGCACGCTCGGTCAGCCAGGTCGACATCGCGCCGCCCGGGGTGAGCTTGACCAGGAAGACGAGCCGCTCCTCGTGCGGGGCGTTCGCGAAGGAGTACGACCGGGTCACCTCGGTGCCAGGCACCGCGATGTTGACGTACTGACCCGGCAGGAAGGCCAGCTCGCCGCGGTTGGGGATGTCGATGGCGAGCTCGACCGTGGTCGGGCTCAGCCGGTCCAGGCCGACCACGGTGCCGGTGTAGCTCGCGGCGCCGGTCTTGGCGACCTCGGAGGTGGTGGCGATCTGCAGCGCGAGGTCCGAGCGCGGCTTCATCGAGCACGGCAGGGCGTACCCCTCGGCGGCCTCCGCCTCGGAGAGCGCGTCCTCGATGTAGGTGCCGCCGTCGTACTCCCCCGACTCGCACAGCGCCTTGCACGTCCCGCAGGCGCCGTCGCGGCAGTCCAGCGGGATGTTGATCCGCTGGCGGTAGGACGCGTCGGCGACGGTCTGGTCCTCGCGGACGGTGATGAACCGGGTCACCCCGTCCTCGAAGGAGAGCGCCACCTGGTGGGTCGCGACCCCGGCGCTCGGCTCGGTCTCTGTTGCAGTCATCGCGCGCCTCAGACGTGGTAGATGTCGACGACGTGGTGGATGTAGTCGTTCTTCAGCACCACGGTCTTGCGGCGGATCAGCGGCTGCTCGCCGGAGAAGTCGATGGTGTAGAACGACGTGCCGTAGTAGGGGTCGACGGTCTTGTAGCGGAAGTACATGGTGTGCCAGTTGAAGCGCACGTCGACCAGGTCGCCGCGGCGCTCGATCACCTCGACGTTGCTGATGTTGTGCGACGTACGCGGCTCGGGCAGCGAGGTGGCCGAGGACCGCTCCGTACGGATCCGGAAGACCCGGTCCTCCAGACCACCCTTGTTGGGGTAGTAGATGAGCGACATCTCGGTCTGCGGGTCCTCGGTCAGGAGGTCCGCGTCGTCCCAGCAAGGCATCCAGTAGACGACGTCGTCGGCGTAGCACTCGAGCCACTTCTCGAACTCGCGGTCGTCGAGGAAGCGCGCCTCGCGGTAGAGGAACTGCTCGATGCTGTTCTGCGTGATCAGCTTCGCCCCAGCAGGAGCGGCGTTCTGGGTGAGCGTCATGGTCAGTTGCCCTTCTCGTTCGCGATGGCCGTACGCATCTGCTCGGTCCACTGCGCGTGCATGACCGGGTAGAGACCCTCGTCCTCGTTCTTCGCGCCGGCCGAGATCACACCCGGCATGTCCAGCGCCTCGGCGACCTCGTCGGGGCCGGTGAGCCAGTGCTCGGCGCCACGGCTCATGTCGTTCCACGGAGCGGCGGAGGCCTGGTAGGTGAGGAAGCAGGAGCGGAACTCCTCCAGGTCGTCGGGCGTGGCCATGCCGGAGGCGTTGAAGAAGTCCTCGTACTGCCGGATCCGCCAGGCGCGTGACTCCGGCCTCTCGCCCTTCGGCGCGATGCAGTAGATGGTGACCTCGGTCTGGTCGACCGAGATCGGGCGGAAGTGCCGGATCTGGGTCGAGAACTGGTCCATCAGATACACGTTCGGGTAGAGCAGCAGGTTGCGGGAGCCCTTGACCATGAACTCGCCCTTGGCCTCGCCGAACTTCTCCTTGAGCGTGTCCATCTGGTCCCACAGCGGCCGGTCGGCGGGGTTGGCTGCCCAGGTCCACAGGCAGAGGTGGCCGTTCGGGTAGGACCAGTAGCCGCCACCCGCCTTGCCCCAGCTGCCGGCGTCGACGGTCTTGGTGGTGTTCTTCGACTCGCCGGTGTTGCGACGCGAGGTGGTCGCCGCGTAGTTCCAGTGGGTGGCGGTGACGTGGTAGCCGTCGGCGCCGTTCTCCGCCTGGACCTTCCAGTTGCCGTCGTAGGTGTAGGTGGAAGAACCGCGCAGGACCTCGAGCCCGTCGGGCGACTGGTCGACCAGCATGTCGATCACCTTGACGGTGTCCCCGAGGTGCTCCTCGAGCGGCAGTACGTCCTCGTTGAGCGAGCCGAACAGGAAGCCGCGGTAGCTGTCGAAGCGGGCCACGTGGGTCAGGTTGTGCGAGCCTTGCGTGTTGAAGCTCTCCGGGTAGCCCGCGTCGTCGGGGTCCTTGACCTTGAGCAGGGTGCCGTCGTTGCGGAACGTCCAGCCGTGGAACGGGCAGGTCAGGGTCATCCGGTTGTCGGTCTTGCGCCGGCACAGCATCGCGCCACGGTGCGCGCAGGCGTTGATCATGCAGTGCAGCTCGCCGTCCTTGTCGCGGGTGATCATCACCGGCTGCCGCCCGATGTAGGTGGTGAAGTAGTCGCCGGGGTTGGGCACCTGGCTCTCGTGGGCGAGGTAGATCCAGTTGCCCTCGAAGATGTTCTTCATCTCCAGCTCGAAGACCTCCTCGTCGGTGAAGATTCGGCGGTTGGCGCGGTAGATCCCGGCCTCGCGGTCCTCGACCACGGCGTCCGACAGGACGTTCTCGATGTGGCCCAGGCTCTCGGTGAGCGGTGCGGTCATGGTGATGCCTCCAACGGGTGACGGTCCCCACACCTTCGCAAGACGTGGCGACCGTCACACCAGGCGAATGCCCAGTCCCGACCTAGGCACCTATTGATCATTCGAATCGATCAATAGGCGTCAGTTTCGTCCTTGTTGTTTATCTATCGCGGTCCTAGTGTGGCGGTCATCACCACCTCGTGAGGAGCGCTTCATGGAGCTACGCCACCTGCGGTATTTCGCCGCGGTCGCCGAGACCTGCCACTTCGGGCAGGCCGCGGCGCAGCTGCACATCGCCCAGCCGGCGCTCTCCCAGGCGATCCGCCAGCTCGAGTCCGAGCTCGACGTCACCCTGTTCACCCGGACGACCCGGCAGGTCTCCCTCACTCCGGCCGGCGAGTTCCTGCGCACCGAGGCCGCGCGGGTCCTGGCCGCCGTCGACGACAGCGTCCGAGGCGTACGCCGCATCGGGGCCGGCCGCCACGGCCTGGTCCGCCTGGGACTGACCGGCACCGCCTCGTTCTCGCACCTGCCGGGCATCGCCCGGGTGGTCAAGCGCGAGCTGCCCGAGGTGGCGCTCGAGATCCACGCCGACCTGCTCACGCCGGCCCAGTGCGAGCGGCTGCAGAGCGGGGCCCTCGACCTCGGCGTACTGCGGCCGCCCGCCACCGGCGAGGGCCTCACCCTGCGCACCCTCGAGGTCGAGCCGCTCGCGCTCGCCATCCCTGTCGACCACCGGCTCGCCGTCGAGCCCGTCGTGGCCCTGGCCGACCTGCGCACCGAGCCGTTCGTGGCCTACAGCGCCCGCGACTCGGCGGTCAACGAGGCGGTCCTGCGCAGCTGCCGCGAGGCCGGCTTCGTGCCGCGCCGCGAGCACGAGGCGCCCAGCACCGCGGTCCTGCTGGCGCTGGTCGCCGCGGGCCTCGGCGTCGCGGTCCTCCCGGCCTCGGTCCGGGCCCTTCCGCTGGAGGGTGTGGTCTTCCGCGACCTGCTCGACGCGGGCAGCGTCGAGCTCTCCCTCGCCTACCGCACCGACGACGACAACCCCGTCGTCGACGCCGTCATCGAGATCCTCGAGGCAGCCGACCTGTTCACCGCACCCCTTCTGGAAGCTCCCCGATCATGAAGATCACCAAGGTCGAGGCGATCCCGTTCGCCATCCCCTACCGCAAGCCGCTGCGCTTCGCCTCCGGCGAGGTCCACACCGCCCAGCACGTGCTCGTCCGGGTGCACACCGACGACGGGGTCGTGGGTGTCGCCGAGGCGCCGCCGCGGCCGTTCACCTACGGCGAGACCCAGGCCGGGATCATCGCCGTCATCGACCAGCTCTTCGCCCCGCAGCTCGCCGGGCTCACCCTGCTGGAGCGCGAGACCGCCCGTGTCCTGATGGAGCGCACCGTCGGCAACCCGACCGCGAAGGCCGCCGTCGACATGGCCATGTGGGACGCCCTCGGCAAGACCCTGGACCTGCGGGTCGTCGACCTGCTCGGTGCCTTCACCGACCGGATGCGGGTCTCGCACATGCTCGGTTTCGACGGGCCCGAGGCGATGGTCGCCGAGGCGGAGCGGATGCGGGAGACGTACGGGATCTCGACGTTCAAGGTGAAGGTCGGCCGCTCCCCCGTCGAGCTCGACACCGCCGTGGTGCGTGCGCTGCGCGAGCGGTTCGGCACCGAGATCGAGCTGTACGTCGACGGCAACCGCGGCTGGACCGCGGCCGAGTCCGCCCGCGCGATGAAGCAGATGGCCGACCTGGACCTGCTCTTCGCCGAGGAGCTCAATCCGGCCGACGACGTGCTCGGGCGACGCTGGCTGGTCAGCCAGATCGACGTTCCGTTCATCGCCGACGAGTCCGTACCGACCGCGGCCGACGTCACCCGCGAGGTGCTCGGCGGCTCCGCCACCGCGATCAGCATCAAGACCGCGCGCACCGGCTTCACCGGGTCGCAGCAGGTGCTCCATCTCGCCGAGGGCCTCGGGCTGGAGGTCGTGATGGGCAACCAGATCGACGGCCAGATCGGCAGCGCCTGCTCGATCGCCTTCGGCGCGGCCCACCGGCTCACCTCCCGCCGCGCCGGTGAGCTCTCCAACTTCCTCGACATGGCCGATGACCTGCTCACCGAGCCGCTCGAGATCCGCGACGGCGAGCTCGTCGTACGTCCTGGTGCCGGCCTCGGGGTCGAGATCGATCCGGAGAAGCTGGATCGCTACCGCACCGACAACTGAACACCTGACCCCACCGCAACACGAGAGGACACACCCATGACCACCGACCAGACCCTCGAGTCCGCCGAGGCCGCGACCGCGGCCGCCTCGGGCGCCTCCGCCACCGAGCGCTTCGCCGCCGACAAGTCGCCCTTCGACGCCGTCAAGGACACCCCGCCGGAGCGCGTCGACCGGCTGGCCAAGCGCGTGCTCAACGCCGTCTACGACACGATCCGCGAGGAGAAGGTCAGCTACGACGAGTACAACGCGCTCAAGGCGTGGCTGATCCAGGTCGGCAAGGACGGCGAGTGGCCGCTCTTCCTCGACGTCTGGGTCGAGCACGAGGTCGAGAAGGTCGCCACCGAGCACCGCGAGGGCAACAAGGGCACCATCGAGGGCCCCTACTACGTCCCGGCGGCCCCGGAGCAGGGCGCGAACGGCACCATCCCGATGCGCGACGGCGAGGCCGGCACCCCGCTGACCTGGACCGGCACCATCACCTCCACCGACGGCACCCCGCTCGACGGCGCCAAGGTCGAGCTGTGGCACGCCGACGCCGACGGCTTCTACTCGCAGTTCGCGCCCGGCATCCCGGAGTGGAACCTGCGTGGCAGCTTCACCGTCGGGTCCGACGGCGCCTTCGAGATCCACACGATCCAGCCGGCGCCCTACCAGATCCCGACCGACGGCTCCTGCGGCAAGCTCATCGCCGCCGCCGGCTGGCACGCCTGGCGCCCCGCGCACCTGCACGTCAAGGTGTCGGCGCCGGGTCACGAGCTGCTCACCGCACAGCTCTACTTCCCCGGTGACGAGCACAACGACGACGACATCGCCTCGGCGGTCAAGCCCGAGCTCGTGCTCGCGCCCGTCGCCAACGGGGACGGCTCGGTGAGCGTCGACTACGGCTTCGTGCTCGACCCGGTTCGCGGCTGATGCTCTACCACGTACGCATGGACGTCCGGATCCCGCACGACCTGGATCCGGACGTCCGCGACGACACGATCGCCCGCGAGAAGGCCTACGCCCAGGAGCTCCAGCGCGCCGGGAAGTGGCCGCACCTGTGGCGGATCGCCGGGGAGTACGCCAACTTCTCGGTCTTCGACGTCGAGTCCCACGACGAGCTCCACCAGATCCTCTCCGGCCTCCCGCTGTTCCCCTACATGGACGTCCAGGTCACCCCGCTGGCCAAGCACCCCTCCGAGGTCGACTAGACCTGGACTAGAGCTGTCCGAGCACCCGGTCGGCTTCGCGCCGCAACGGCGCGAAGCCGTGCTCGGCGGCCAGCTGCCGGCCGCGGCGGGCGTGGACCCGGGCGGCCGCGGTGTCTCCCTCCGCGTGGAGCGCCTGGGCCAGTCCGATCCGGGCACGGGTCTCGGTGAACGAGGCGACGTGGGTGTGGCTGAGCCGCACCGCGTACTCGTAGGTCTCGGCGGCGTCGCGGTGGTTCCCGGTCGCCTCGAGGGCAGCGGCATAGCTGCACGCCGTCGAGGCGACGAAACGTACGTCCCCGTGGGCCCGCGCGGTCAGGTGGGCCCGCTCGGCGAGCTCGAGCGCCGAGGCGTGGTCGCCACGGACCAGGGCGAGCAGGCTGAGCTCCTCGAGCGCGTTGGCCTCGGCGAACGGGCTCCGGTTGCGGGTGGCCTGCGCCAGCGCCGACTCGAGCCGTTCGCCGGCTGAGTCGAGCAGACCGAGAGCGCGCTCGGCCGCGGCCAGGGTGGAGAGCTCGAGCGGCGTGGCGCTGCCCTGTACTTCGCTCAGCTCGACCGCCTGGAGATGGTGGCGGCGGCCCTCTTCGAAGCGGCCCTGCTCGGTGCAGGCGATGCCGAGGGCCTGATGGGCCCAGGACCGCAGCCCCTCGGTGCCCTCGACGTCGCCGAGGATCTTCAGCGCGTGCGTGTAGGCGACCTCCGCCTCACGGCCGGAGTCGGCGACCCGGTGGCGGTGGCCGTCGACGATCGACGCGAACGCCAGCCCCTGCGGCCACCCGCTCGTGTCGAGCAGGCTCCAGGCGCGGTCCGACTCCGCCCAGGCCTCCTCCATCCGCCCCAGGACCCCGAGCACATCGGCTCGCAGCGTACGCAGGAAGGCCTCGGCCCGCGCCTCCTCCTCCAGCATGGCGGCCTCGGCCCCGACCGTCACGAGCTCGAGGTAGGTGGTCACGTCGAGGCGGGTGCGGTAGTGGATCCGGGCCTGGTCGACGAGCTTCCAGGCGTAGTGACGCCGGAGCGGGTCGGTGGCCGCCTGCTTCGAGAAGGCGATCAGCAGCTGGGCCTCGCGGTCGAGCCAGGTGCGGGCGTCGTCGCCGGAGTCGAAGCGGCTCTGCGGCGACGGCTCGATCTCCAGCGCGCGCAGGCGGCCGGGGTAGGCGGTGTCGGCGGCGCTGACCGTGGTGTCCAGCAGCCAGTCGGCGAGCCGGCCCTGCGCCTGCGGCTGCTCGGGGTCGGCGGCGGCCAGGTCGCCGGCGTGGAGCCGGAGCAGATCGTGGTAGTGGTAGCGCCCGACGCCGTCGTCGGAGACGGCGGTCTGCAGCATGTTGGCATCGACCAGGTCCTCGAGCAGGCGCTCCGTGGTGCTCGGGTCGCGGTCGAGGACGGCGCAGGCCGGAGCGGGGTCGAAGTCGTAGGCCGAGATCAGCGAGCACAGCCGGAACGCGCGCTGTGCTTCGGCGGGCATCGCGGCGTAGGAGATCTCGAGGCTGGCCGCCACGCTCACCTCGCCGACGGCCAGCTCGGCGAGCCGGTGGGAGCTCTCGCTCAGCCGGGAGGCGTACGTCTCGATCGACCATTCCGGGCGGCTCAGCAGTCTGGCCGCGGCGATCCTGAGCGCCAGCGGAAGACGGCCGCACGCCAGCGCCAGGGACTCGCTCGCGCGCGGCGCCGCGGCGACGCGCTCGTGCCCGACGATCGCGCCGATGAGGTGGACGGAGGCGTCGGTGCTGAGCTCGCCGAGGTGGATCTGGCGGCCCAGGTCGATCGTGCCCGCCAGGGCTGGCAGCCGGTGGCGGCTGGTGAGGATCGTCCGGGTGGCGCCGAGCCCGGGCATCAGCGGGATCACCTGTCCGGGGCTGTCGACACTGTCCAGCACGATCAGCATCCGGCGGTCGGAGAGCTCGCTGCGGAGCAGGGCCGCGGCGTCGGCGGCGTCGGTCGGGATCTGCTGGCCGGAGAGTCCGAGCGAGCGCAGGAAGCGCCGCAGCACGGTTCCGGGGTCGACCGCATCGCCCGAGACGCCGTGGAGGTCGGCGTAGAGCTGGCCGTCGGGGAAGTCGCCGCTCAGCCGGGCCGCGGCGGTCAGTGCCAGCGCGCTCTTCCCGGAGCCCGCCGGCCCGGTGACCAGCACCGCGCCACCACCGCCCTCGCCGAGCCCCGCCGCCAGCATCTCGAGCTCGGCGTCACGCCCGATCAGCGCCGGCGCCGCCGGCACCTCCCGAGGTACGTCCCGCCTTCGCGCACCCTCGACCAACGTCGGTCGCCGGGTGTGCCAGCGCCCTTCCAGCGTTCCTTGGCGGACGTCCTCGAGGACCGGGCTCGGGTCCAGCCCGAGCTCCTCGGCCAGGACGGACCGGACCGTGTCGTAGGCGGCGAGCGCCTCGGCCTGCCGTCCGGCCGCGGCCAGCACCTTCACGTACGCCGCCCACAACGGCTCGTCCAGCGGCCGCAGCCGAGCGAGCTCGCCCACGACCGGGAGCGCCTCGATGGCCCGGCCCTCGGCAACGCCGAGGGTCGCCCATCTGAGCACGACCGCGACGTACTCGTCCTCGATGGTGCTCGACAGCCAGGGCGCCTGGTCGAACCCGTCGGGACGCCCACGCCACAGGCCGACGGCCTCGGTCAGCGGGCCCATCTCGTCGGTCCTGGTCAGCTCGCGGAAGCGGACCAGGTCGAGCTCGTCGGCCGAGGCGTCGAGGCGGAGGGCGCTGCCGTCCTGGGTGACCACGACCGGGGCGACGAGGGCACGCAGGCGCCGGACCAGCTGGGCCAGCCGCCTGCCCGACTCGGCCGAGGTGAGCTCCGGCCACAGCAGGTCGAGCAGCTCGTCGCGCCCGACCTTCTCCCCCGGCTCCAGGGCCAGCCGCCGGAGCAGCAGGCCGACCTGATCGGCCATCTCGACCGGCACTCCGTCGCGGACCACGACGGTCGGGCCGAGGACGGCGATGCTCACCGCCGCCCCGTCGGCCTCGCGGGCGGGCGTGATGGCCTCGGCGAACCGGGCCGTCTCCTCCTCGCTCAGGTCCAGCGCCTCGGCGAGGGCGCGCAGCGAGGCCGCCCTCGGCCGCCTCGTCCTGCCCTGCTCGAGGTCGCGGATCGAGGCGACGCTGACCCCCGCGGCACGCGCCAGCGCGCCCTGGGTCAGCGAACGCGACTCACGGAGCCGGCGGAGCCTGGGACCGAACATGCCCTCATGGCGCACCCCGGCCTCCGTCAAGAGCCCGAGCCTGGCGAATCACCACGAAATCCTATCGGGTCAGGCGTGGTCCGACGTGCAGGATCGTCGTACCTGCGAGGATCGCGGCGAGGTGATGAGATGTCGATGATCGACTATGCCGCTCCCGCGGGTCCGACGCGTGGCCATCTTTCGGTTCCCGAGGGTGCTGGGCCCTGGCCCGGCGTTGTCGTCGTGCAGGACCTCTTCGGCGTGGCCTCGGACGTCAGGCGGATCAGTGACCGGTTCGCCGCCAACGGCTACCTGGCGCTGACGCCGTCGCTCTACGAGCGAGGCCCGAAGGTCGGGTGCGTCGTCAGCACGATGAAGTCGCTGGTGACAGGCAAGGGCACCGCGGTCGACGATCTGATCGCCGCCCGCGACCATCTCGCCGACGACCCACGCTGCACTGGCAAGGTCGGCGTCGTCGGCTTCTGCATGGGCGGCGGCTTCACCCTGCTGCTGGCCCCGCGCGGCATCTTCGACGCGGCCGCACCCAACTACGGAGTGCTGCCGAGGAGCCTGTCCACGCTGACCTCCTCGTGCCCGATGGTGGCGAGCTACGGCGCCAAGGACCGCATGCTGCCCGGCGCGGCGGACAAGGTCGAGGCGGCGCTCGCCGCGGGCGACGTGCCGCGCGATGTCAAGGAGTACCCGGATGTCGGGCACAGCTTCATGAACGACTGGGGCTTTCCCCGCCCCGTTCCCGTCCTGGAACGGGTGGTCGGCTACAACTACTCCGAGCCCGAGGCGGAGGACGCCTGGCGGCGCATCCTCGCCTTCTTCGGCGAGCATCTCGCCCCGAAATAGCGCGGAAACCTCGGCGTTCTACTGTGGTGGCGCCCGAGTTCAACGGACAGCAAGGCCTCCTGGCCGGGAAAGCGGACACCTCCGGGCACGACCATCCGTCTGCTCCGAGCAAGGAGAACATCCGTGAGCACCTTCCACGTTCCCGTCGTCGACATCGCTGCGTACGTCCAGGGCGGAACGCCCCAGGAGAAGGCGGCCGTCGCGGCCGCCATCGACACCGCCTGCCGTGAGGTCGGCTTCATCCAGATCCTCGGCCACGGCGTCGCCCCGTCCACGGCCGCCGGCCTCGCCGCGGCCATGGACGACTTCTTCGCCCTGCCGCCGGACGAGAAGATCCGGTGGCGCCGGCCGGCCGCCGAGAACCGTGGCTACACCCCGCCCAAGTCGGAGACGCTCGCGCTCAGCGCAGGCGTCCAGTCCGAGACGCGGATGAAGGACTTCTTCGAGGCCTTCAATGTCGGCTCGTCGGTCTCCGACCACCCCGACGCCGATCTCGTCGCGGCGCACTACGCGGAGAACACCTGGCCGGCGGTGCCGGACTTCCGGGCGCGCATCGACGCCTGGCGCGCCGAGGCCGCCCGGGTCGCGCGCACCATGGTCACCATCTTCGAGGACGCGCTCGACCTGGAGCGCGGCGCCATCGCGAGCCTCGCGGCCCACCCGATCGAGGTCCTGCGGATGAACAACTACGCCCTCCCGGAAGGCACCCGGGTCGAGGTCGACGAGGACATGATCGGGATGGGCGAGCACACCGACTACGGCATCGTCACGATCCTGTGGGCCGACCGGGTCAAGGGTCTCCAGGTCCTGCACGGCGGCGAGTGGCACGACGTCAGCCCGGCCGAGGGGGCGCTGCTGATCAACCTCGGCGACCTCACGACCCGGCTGACCAACGAGCAGTGGCTCTCGACCCTGCATCGGGTCAAGCCGCCGATCGTCGACGGCACCATCCAGCGACGCCGGTCGGCTGCGTACTTCTTCGACGGCGACGCCCAGGCGGTCATCGGCCCGCTGCCGGGGTTCGTCGACGACGAGCACCCCCGCCTCTACCGTGACGTCACCGTCGACGAGCACATCGCCGCCAAGCTCGCGGGCTCCCGTGCCGGCGTCCTCAACGCCGCCGCCGGCCGGGAGGCAGCCCGCGTGCTCACCGCGGGTCGCTGACCAGCGGTTCCTCGGAGTGCCGGCGGGCGATCGAAGCAGGCCACCAGATCTTGTCGCCGACCAGGGCGAAGACCGCCGGCACCACCACGGTGCGGACGAGGAAGGTGTCCAGCAGGATGCCCAGGCCCACGATCAGGCCCACCTGGGTCAGCGTGATCAGGGGTAGTACCCCCAGGACCGCGAACACCGAGGCGAGCACGATGCCGGCGCTGGTGATGACGCCACCGGTCAGTCCGACCGCCATGACCATCGCATCGACGGTGTCGTGCTCGGCGGTCTCCTCCCTCGCCCGCAGGACGAGGAACACCGTGTAGTCGACGCCGAGCGCCACCAGGAACAGGAAGGCGTAGATCGGTGTGCTGACGTCGAGCGCAGGGAACCCGAAGACATGTGTGCTCATCCAGGCGCCCAGGCCGAGGGCGGCGAAGGTGGCGATCACGCTGATGGTGACGAGCACCAGCGGCGTCACGATCGACCGCAGCACCGCGAAGAGCACCAGCAGCACCACCAGCAGGATCAACGGCACGACGACCTTGAGATCACGCTCGGCGCCGTTGCGGCTGTCCAGGTCCTTGGCCACGCTGCCACCGACCAGGGCGCCGGTCCCGGCCAGCTCGCTGCGCATCGTCTCGATCGTCTCGATGCTCTCCGGGGTGGCTGGTGCGTCCTCCAGCGTCGCGGTGATCTTCACCAGGTCGCCGCTCTCGCCCGACGGGCGGGCGCTGTCGACCCCGTCCATCTGGTTGACCTGCGCGAGAACCGCGTCGGCCTGGTCGGCACCGACCACGATCGTCACCGGATCGGAGGCACCGGGCGGGAAGTGCTTCGAGAGAGTGTCCAGACCGTCGACCGACTCGGCGTCCACACGGAACTGGTCGGTCTGCGAGAGCCCGACCTTGACGCCCAAGAGCCCGGAGGCGAGTACGCCGAGGATCACCGCGGCCACGGCCAGCACCGCTGCCGGGCGGCTCACCACGGTGCGGGCGATCCGGAACCAGACCCCGTCGCGAGACTTCTCGTCCTCGCCGTTGCGCGGCACGAACGGCCAGAACAGGCCACGACCGAACAGCGACAGCGCTGCGGGAAGGGCGATGAGCGCGAAGAGCAGGGCCACCAGCAGGCCGATCGCAGCCGAGACCCCCAGGGCCCGGGTGTTGGGAGCGACGCTGAATACCAGGGCCAACAGCGCGAGCACGACGGTGAGGTTGCTGGCCACGATCGCCTCGGCGGAACCGCGCACCGCGGCGGCGAGGGCATCGCGGTGGTGTGCGTGCCGCCGGAGCTCCTCGCGGTAGCGCGAGACCAGCAGGAGCGCGTAGTTCGTACCGGCACCGAAGACCAGCACGCTGGTGATCCCCGACGTGGAGCCGTCGAGCCCGTTGCCGGTCCAGTCCGCGACGATCTGGGTCACCACCGAGGCAGTGCGATCGGCGACCGCGATCACGATCAGCGGCACGAGCCACAGCACCGGCGAGCGGTACGTGAGGATCAGCAGGATGGCGACGACCGCGGCGGTGACCAGGAGCAGCCGCACGTCGGCACCTTCGAACGCCGAGGAGATGTCGGCGGCGAAGGCGGCACCTCCGGTGAGCTCGACCGTGAGGCCGTCGGGCCGGTCCTCGTCGACCGTCTCCCGCAGATCGCCGACGAGCTCGGTGAGGTCGAGTCCGGTCACGTCGGCATCGACGTCGATGGCGACGATCAGGGCATCGCCGTCGGGCGCCGGGATCGGCGGCGAGACCTCGTTCCCGGTGATCTCGGCCCAACGCTGCGACACCTCGGCGACCCACGCCCGGTCCTCCGCGGTCAGCCCACCCGCACGCTCGACCACCGCAACCGCGGGCAGCACGTCACCGCCCGGGAAACTCTGCTGGAGCTCGGCGACCCGGGCCGACTCGGCGTCGGCCGGCAGCGGGTCAGGCGCCGAGCTGGCGGACTCCAGGGAAGATCCGACGACCATCGCCGCACCGGCCAGGAGGACCGTGATCACCAGGACCAGCCATGCCGTGGCCTTTCTCGTGGTGAGTCGTGCGAGAGCTGCTAGCGCGGAGCGCATGGTCGGGCCTTTCCAGTAGGGGTGGTGAACGCGTCGGATGACATCGGGGCTAAGGCCTCTCCAGGCCGGCGGCAGCCGCCGCCCAGCTCCACAGCGCCTCGGTCTCTCCGCGACCCGGGCGGGTCGCTGACCGATAGCTCGTGGGCCGCTGGCGACGGTCGTGCCAGAAGGTGCCGGACGGCGGGGCGGGCTCGGTGGCTGCGAGCCACACCGCCGTGTCCGCGCCCTCCTCGGCCGGACGCAGCAGCGGGCGGGTCAACGTACGGAAACCGGGGAGGGATCGGGCGAGGCCCGGGGTGTCCGCCCAGCCGGGGTGCATGACGTAGGTGGAGATCCGGTCCGGTGACCACCGCCGGTCGAGGATCGGTGCCAGCTCGACCTGCATCCGCTTGGACCTGGCGTAGGCCACGGCGCCCTGGTAGGTGCCTTGCTCGAACTCCGGGTCGTCCACGGGAAGAGGCTGGGTGTACATCCCGCCCGAGGCGACGAAGACCTGCCTAGCGCCGCGCGCGGAGCGGCGCAGGGCCGGCAGCAGCCGCTCGGTCAGCCGGATCGGCCCGAGCACATGGGTGGCGACGGAAAGCTCGTGGCCCTCGACCGACTCGGTCCGCTCGGGCGGCATGACCCCCGCGTTGTGCACGAGTACGTCGAGCGCGGTGCGGCCGCCGTCGCGCGCGCAGAAGTCTGCGGCGAACGCGTCGATCATCGCCGGATCGGAGACGTCGCAGCGCTCCGTCCGCAGGTCGGCGGCCCGCCCCTCGTCGCGGAGGATCCGCTCGATCCTCTCGACCGCGGGCGCGGCGCGTTCGGGCGAACGTACGAGGAGGTGTACGCGGGCACCGAGCCGGGCCAGGCCCAGCACCGTGGCCTCGCCGAGACCGCTGCCGCCGCCGGTGACCATGGCGGTACGCCCGGCCAGCACGTCCGGACGCGGGTCGCCCTCGGCCCAGCGACGGCGACGGATCGCGTAGCCGAGGCGGGAGTAGCCCAGCACGACCGTGCGGTCGAGCAGGCGGTCGAGACCCTGGTCGGATGCTGCGGCGTGCTTCATGTGCGTACGCTCCCGAGGACATGTCGCAGCGCCTGCTCGGCCTCGTCGAACCGGAAGCGGTGGTCGAGCGCGAGGAGTCGTTGCGGGACCACCCGCTGGTTGGCGAAGGCCACCTCCTGCGCTCCCTCTCCGCCCAGGAGCAGACGGGGACCGAACGACGGTGTCGGCAGGATCGCCGGGCGGTGCAAGGCTCGGCCCAGGGCGGCGGCGTAGGCACGCTGCCGCAGCGGCGCGGGCGCGACGGCGTTCACCGGTCCGGCGAGGCCGGGGTCCACCAGAGCCCGGTGGTAGATGTCGACGAGATCGTCGATCGCGATCCACGACTGCCACTGCTCCCCCGACCCCATCGGGCCGCCGAGACCGGTGGCGAACAGCGGCCGCTGCAGGCGCAGGGCTCCCCCGCGCGGGCTCTGCACGATCCCGGTGCGCACCAGGACGACCCGCATCCCCTCGTCGACCGAGGCCAGCGCCGCCTCCTCCCAGTCGCGGACGACGTGAGCGAGGAAGTCGTCCCCGGTCGTGGAGTCCTCGGTGAGGACCTCCTCGCCGCGGTCGGCTCCGTAGATCCCGATCGCGGACGCGCAGGCGAAGACCCCCACTCCTGCCGTCGCACTGGCCCGGGCGAGCAGGCGGGTGGGCCCGATACGCGAGCCGCGGATCTTCTCCTTGTGCCTGTCCGTGAAGCGGCCGGCGATGCTGTGCCCGGCCAGATGGACGACGGCGTCCACTCCGGCCAGCGAGGCCGGGTCGGGGTCGTCGGGGTCCCAGGCACGCTCGTCCGGAGCCGTCGGCCGGTGGCGCACCAGGCGGACCACGGTGTGTCCGCCGGTCGTCAGGAACGCCGAGACCGCGCTCCCCACCAGACCGGAGGCGCCGGTGACCGCCACGGTGAGCCGAGGGGTGCCCGCCGCTGAGCGGTGAGCAGCCAGGTCGTCGGCGAGCTGACGCCGCCGGTAGGCGAACATCGGCTCGAGCAGCCGCTTCGGCAGTGTCGTCGTGACCCGGTCGATCACGGTCGTGCCCTCGCCGACGCTCTCGAAGTCGTGGCGATGGTGCCACGACACCGGCACCACGAACGGACGCGAGACCAGGCGGTCGGCGAAGCGGTGGCCGGCCACGTACTCCTCGGGCAGGTGCTGGGCCACCCATCGCCGGCCGGCCGGGAAGTCGAGCACCGCCGTGCCTCCGGCGAGGTCCTGGGCCTCCTCGCCGATCCGGACGGGCTGCCACGGCGGCACCAGCCGCTCGAACGCGCCAGGTCGGCCGTGCCAGTCGAAGACGACGTCGGCCGCGTCCGGCACCGTGTGCCGGAACTCGTGGGTCGTCGTACGCAACAAAGTCATGAGGTGGAGTCCTTCAGCTCTGTCAGCCGGGCCAGCGCCTCGCGACGCTCCTCGGCATGGTCGACGACGCGTTCAGGGTAGCCGTTGGTAAAGCCCTCCGGGTGGCGCCACGGCTCGTGGGCGGCTGCCCCCGGAAGATGGCGAAGCTCAGGTACCCAGCGCCGGACGTAGTCACCCTGCGGATCGAACCGGAGCCCCTGGGTGATCGGGTTGAAGACTCGGAAGTACGGCGCGGCGTCGGTTCCGGTCCCGGCCACCCACTGCCAGCCGTGGCTGTTGGAGGCCAGGTCGCCGTCGAGGAGATGGTCGAGGAAGTGCCGGGCACCGGCCGGCCACCAGATGTGCAGATCCTTGATCAGGAAGCTCGCGACGACCATCCGCACGCGGTTGTGCATCCAGCCCTCGGCAAGGAGCTGACGCATGCCGGCATCGACGAACGGGAAGCCGGTCCTGCCCGACTTCCAGGCCTCCAGCAGCTCGGGGTCGTCGTCGTACTGCATGCCTCGCAACCCGTCCCGCAGGTCACGCCAGGCCGACCCGGGGTCGTGCCAGAGCACGTCGGCGTAGAACTCGCGCCAGGCCAGCTCCGCGACGAACCGTTCGACGTCCTCTCCGGAGGCACCGTTGCCGTGCTGATCCAGATCGGCGAGGAGCGTACGCGGATGGATCTCGCCGAACTTCAGGGCCGTCGAGATGCGGCTGGTCCGGTCGAGGTCGGGCCGGTCCCGGGCCGAGGCGTAGCCGGCCAGGTCCTCGGCGCAGAAGTCCTCCCAGCGGTGCAGCGCCACACGCTCGCCGGCCTCCTGGTCCAGATGCTCGGGATGGTCCGGCAGCGGGTCCGACTCGAGCTTCGTCATCCACTCGACCTGAGCATCACCGGCGGGCGCTCTCCACCCGTGCTCGCGCCAGGCCCGCAGGAAGGGCGTGAAGACGCGGTAGGGAGAACCGCTTGCGTTCCGGATCCTGCCCGGGGTCACGGCGTACGGGCTACCGGTGCCGACCAGTCCGATGCCGGCATCCGCCAGCCGCTGCTCCGCGGCCTCGTCGCGTCGCCGGCCGTACGGGGTCGTCTCGGTCGAGATGTGCACCTGGCTCGCGCCGGCCTCGGCGGCGACCTGGGCCACCACCTCGGCCGGGTCGCCCTGACGGATCACCAGTGCCCCGTCCGTCTCCTCGCGCAGCGCGGTGAGCGAGGCCAGCAGCCGCTCCCACCTCCGCCCGGAGCCGGCCAGGCGCGGGTCGAGCACGAACAGCGGCACCACGGGCCCGTCGGCGGCCGCGGCCTGCAGAGCGGGATGGTCTCCCAGCCGCAGGTCCCGCCGGAACCACATCACGGATGTGGTCATGAGTGGTCCCGTTCCCCGGCCTCCAGCCGGATCTGGGCGACGTCGATGACTCCGGCCCGGAAACCCGCCTCGCAGTAGGCCAGGTAGAACTCCCAGGTGCGACGGAACTCCTCGTCGAACTCCTCGGACCGGATCGTGGGCCACGAGGCCAGGAAGGCGGAGCGCCAGCGGCGGAGCGTCTCGGCATAGTCGGCGCCGAACCTGTCGGCGCGGGTCACGCTCAGGCCGACCCGGTCGGCCTGAGCGGAGATCGCCGTGGCGGACGGGATCAGGCCTCCCGGGAAGATGTGCTTCTGGATCCATCCGTAGGAGTTCCGGGTCGCCAGATAGCGCTGGTGCGGCATCAGGATCGCCTGCAGGGCGACGGCACCGCCAGGACGGACCAGACGGGACAGGGCGGCGAAGTAGTCGGGCCAGTAGCGCTCGCCGACCGCCTCGATCATCTCGATGCTGACCACGGCGTCGAAGGTGCCGGTGACGTGTCGGTAGTCCTGCACCACCACCTCGACCCGGTCGGTGTATCCCGCCGCCTCGATCCGCTCCCGGGCCAGGTCCGCCTGCTCGACGGAGAGCGTGATGGTGGTGACCCGGGCGCCGCGACGTGCCGCCTCGATCGCGAGGGTCCCCCACCCCGTACCGATCTCCAGCACGTCGTCACCGGCGCCGACGCCGGCCAGGTCGAGGGCCGCGTCGACCTTGCGCAGCTGTGCCTCTTCCAGATCCTGATCGGCGACCGGACGGCTGCGGTCGAACAGCGCCGAGCTGTAGCTGAGGCTGGGGTCGAGGAACGCGGCGAACATGTCGTTCCCCAGGTCGTAGTGGGCCGAGATGTTCTCCCGGGTGTGCTCCACGGCCCCGCGCTGGTCGGCAGGGATCGGCAGGTCGACGAGGCGGCGCAGCCGCAGCATCCAGCCCGGGAGAAGCCCGGAGAGGCGTTCGGCGTACGGTGTCAGCGCGTCCGCGAGGTCGGTGCCCTCGGCCGCATGCCAGTCCCCGGCCGTGTAGGCCTCACCGAGGCCGATCTTCGGGTTCTCCGCGAGTCGTCGGTAGAACGACTCCGGGCGCTGCAGGACGATGCCCGGCCGCCCGGCCGTACGCGACCCGCCTCGCTGGTTGAGCAGGCTGCCGTCCGGGAGCACGACGTCGACCGGAATCTGCCGGGTCACCAGACGCAGAATCTGCTTGGCGACACGGCCTCGTAGGCTCGCGGCGGCCGCGGGCTCCCTCCGCACCGGCAGCTCGAGCGAGACCGGCTCTGCACTCATGATGTGACCTCCTTGGGAGTGGCTGGACGAGGGATGATGGGCAACCTGCGCAGCCACAGCCGGATCCCGTGGAACCGGATGAGCGCGCTGACCCGGTGAGGCATCAGCAGGTGGGTGAGGCTGACTCGCAGCAGCGCCCGACGTGTCGCGGGCTCCACGGTCCCGCGGGTGGTCGCGGTCAGCACGCGGGCGCTGTCGCGGTCTAGGGCGACGGTCACGGAGACGTGTCGCGGGTCGACCTGGAGCCGGATGTCATAGGTCCCGTTCATGTCGTTGAACGGAGAGACGTAGAAGGCCTTGTCGGTGCGGGCGTGCCCGTTTCGATCGACGTCGAGCAGGTAGGCGTGACGGCCGCCGTAGGTGTTGTGCACCTCGAAGACGACCGCGCGCAGCACACCGTCGTCCGACTGCACCCAGAAGACGGTGAGGGGGTCGAAGACATGGCCCAGGACCCGGGCGTTCGCCAGCATCAACACCCGGTCGGTCGGCGCGAGGTCGACGCCGTGGCCGGCGAGGAACACACCGAGGTCGCCACGGACACCGCCTCCCGACGAGCCCCCGTCGAGATGGTCCTCTGCCCGGAACCCGGCCAGGGGACGCAGCCAGAGCGGCAGTCGAGGCAGGTCGTCGATGTCGATGAGCCACTGGTAGCTGCGGTGACGGAACGCGTGCCGCAACGGCACCGCTCTGGTGTGGCTGACATGACCGACGACCAGCGCGGGAACCTCGGGAAAGGCCGGCGACGGGATCACCACGTCACCCCGAACGACTCTGCCGCTTCCACGCCCGAGCGACAGCCGTCCTCGTGGAAGCCCCAGCCGAGGTGGGCGCCGGCGAAGGCCAGGCGAGGTCCTCCGGACGTACGCAGCCGCGCCGCTGCCGCGACCGCCTCGGTGGTGAAGACCGGGTGCTCGTAGCTCATCCGTGCGGTGACCTTGGCCGGGTCGACGTGCTCGGTGGCGTTGAGCGTCACCACATGCTCGTCGTGGTCCTCGAGACCTTGGAGGCGGTTCATCCAGTAGCTGACGACTACCTTGTCGGCGCCACCGTCGCAGGAGGCGAGGCGATAGTTCCAGGACGCCCGGGCCCGGGGCGAGGCCGGCAGCAGGGTGGCGTCGCGGTGCAGCCAGGTCTCGTTCCGCGAGTATCCGATCGCGGCCAGGTCCGCCTTCTCCTCCGGGGTCGCATCGGCCAGGAGCCGCAGGGCCTGGTCGGCGTGGGTCGCCAGGACCACGCGATCGAAGTGCCGGGACCCGGCCTCGGTGCGTACCTCGACCCCGTCGGCGTGCCGCTCCACGGCGGTCACCGCTTCGCCGACACGGATCTCGCCCACCCGCTCGGCGATCTTGTCCACATAGGCACGGGAGCCGCCCACGACCGTGCGCCACGTGGGCGACCCGGTGACCTGGAGCATCCCGTGGTGGTCGAGGAAGGCGAACAGGTGCCGCGCCGGGTAGGCGGCGGCGTCCTCGTCACCGCACGACCAGACGCACGAGACCAGTGGCACGGCGAAGTGCTGGACGAAGTAGTCGCTGAAACCGCCCTCGGCGAGGAACTCTCCCCACGTCAGGTCGCTGTCGGTCCGGAGCAGACGGCGGGCGCGACGGTGGAACCGCGGCACCTGCGCGAGCATGCGGAGGAAACGCGGATCACCGAGGCGACGCGGGTCGGCGAGGATGCCGCCCAGCCCCTTGCCGCCGGCGTACGACAGCCCGCAATCGTCGCAGTCGATGCTCATGCTCATCTCGGTCGGCCGGGTCTCGACACCGAGCTCTCCGAAGAGGCGGAGCAGGTTCGGATAGGTGCGCTCGTTCATCACGATGAAGCCGCTGTCGATCCGGAGGACGGATCCCGACGCGGTCGGGACGTCGTGGGTGTGCGCATGGCCACCGAGCCTCTGCTCGGCCTCGAAGAGCGTGACGTCATGGCTGCGGCCGAGGAGGTACGCCGCGGTCAGCCCGGAGACTCCGCCACCGATCACGGCAACCGTTGGCCGTGGTGTGTGGGCCGCTCGGCTCATGAGAACTCCCTCGTCCGGCAACGGCATGGCCGCTGGCTAGTTTCGAAGATCGAACGTACAATGTTTGTACAAGGTATGTCAAAGGTTTGAAAGGGCACGACATGAGGATCGATCGCACCGTGGAGACCTCCGCACCGACCGCACAGGTGTTCGACTTCCTGGCCGACTTCACCAACACCGAGGAGTGGGATCCGGGCACCGTGCGCACCGACCGGATCTCCGGCGACGGCGGGGTCGGGACGGCGTACGCGAACACCTCCCGCTTCCTCGGGCGCAACACCGATCTCACCTACGTGGTGGAGGTCTACGAGCCCGGGAAGCGCGTGACGCTACGAGGCGAGAACAAGACGGTCGTGGCTCATGACACGATGACCTTCGTCCCGACAGCCACGGGCGGAACCTCTGTGCGTTACGTGGCCGAGTTCGAGCTGAAAGGCATGGCCAAGATGGTGGCCCCACTGCTGACCCCCGCGTTCACCCGCCTGGGTGACTCCGCCTCCGAGCAGATGCGCGCGACCCTGGACCGACTGGGCCGGTAGCCGCGCAGATGTACACCATCAAGCACGCGGCACAGCGGGTCGGCATCACCACCGCGACGCTTCGTGCCTGGGAGCGCCGGTACGGCGTGATCGCTCCCCACCGGTCCGAGAGCGGCTACCGCCTCTACGGCGACCACGACGTCGCCGTGCTGCGCTCGATGAAGCAGCTCGTGGACCAGGGATGGTCGGCCGCCCTGGCCGCGGCCGAGGCGATCCGGCTCGATCGCGCGCAGCCCGCTCACGAGATCGCGGCGGCGCCGGGCGACGGAGCCAGCTCCTCCTCCGACCTCGCGGAGCGACTCACGACCGCCGCGTCGGCACTCGACACCACCGACCTGGCTGCGACCCTGGACCAGGTGTTCGCCCTCGGCGGCTTCGAGACGGTGATGACCGACCACGTCTTCCCGGCTTTGGAGGAGCTCGGAGACGCCTGGGCCGACGGCCGGGTCAGCGTCGCCGGCGAGCACCTGGCCTCGAACGCGGTGATGCGCCGCCTCGCTCTCGCGTACGAGGCGGCGGCCGCCCACGGCCACGGGCCCCGCATCGCCCTCGGGACGGCACCCAACACCCGCCACGAGATCGGTCTCTTCGCCTTCGCCGTGGCCGCCCGACGGCACGGCATGGACACCGACTACCTGGGCGCCGACCTGCCGATCGACGACTGGCTCGGCGTGGTCGACGACCCCGACCTCGCCGCCGCGGTGCTGGTGATCCCCACCACCGCCGACATCATCGCCACCGCCGCGGTGATCACCGCTCTGCACGACCACCGCCCCGATCTCCTCGTGGCCGTCGGCGGAGCCCAGCAGAGCCACGCTCCCGAACCCGCCGTACGCCTGGGTCACGACATCGTCGCCGGCGCGAAGACCCTTGCGGCCCTGATCTCGCAGACGCAACGCTGACTGGTCATCACACCTGGTCGGGCAGGGTGGCGCGGAGCACGCGCAGCGTGTTGCCGCCCATGATTGCTGCCACCTCGGTCTCGTCATAGCCCCGGTCGACGAGCTCCTGGGTGATGGCGGCGAGGTCACCGACGTCCCAGCCGACGGTGGTGGAGCCGTCGTAGTCACTGCCGAGGGCTGCCGTCTCGACGCCCCCTACCTCGACGACATGGTCGATGGCGTCGACGACCGCCTCGACGGTCAGGTCGCACACTGCGGCGTCCCAGTAGCCGACGCCGACGACGCCGCCGGTCGCAGCGACCCCGCGTACCTCCTCGTCGGTCAGGTTGCGGTTGACGTCGCAGGTCGCCTGCACGCCGCCGTGGCTGAGCACCACCGGCTTGGTCGCCATCGCGAGCATCTCGGCGACCGCTGCGTGGCTGGCGTGGGCGATGTCGACGACGATGCCGCGGCGCTCCATCTCGGCGAACACGCGGCGCCCGAGGTCGGTGAGACCGCCCTTCTCGACCCCGTGCATGGAGCCCGCGACCTCGTTGTCGAAGAAGTGCGTGAACCCCGCCATCCGCATGCCGGCGTCGTAGAGCGTGTCCAGGTTGTCGAAGTCTCCCTCGAGGTTCTGCAGGCCCTCGACCGAGAAGAGCGCGCCGGTGACCTGCTTCCCGGCCTCACGGTCGGCGATCAGGGCGTCGAGATCCGCACGGGAGCGGATGAGTCGCAGCTTGCCGTCGGAGTCCGCGGCCGCCTTGTCGAGCTTCTGGGCGTGGTAGAGCGAGCGGTCGAGCAGCGATGTCCAGGTTCGGGGCGGCTGGAGCTGGGCGAAGGTCAGCAGCGTGATGTTGTCGCTGTCCCCGGTGTTGCTGTCGTAGTTCTGCCCCTTCGGCGACTTCGAGACCGACGAGAACACCTGCAGCGCGACGTTGCCGTCCTCCATCCGGTGCAGGTCCAGGTGACCCCGGTCCGAGTGCTCCAGGACGTCGCGGTCCCACATCAGGGTGTCGCTGTGCATGTCGATGACCTGCAGGGAGTCGTGCAGCTGTCGTGTCTCGGGCGTCACCTCCGGCAGGCTGGCCGGGCGGATCTTGTTCTGGGAGTTCTCCACGATCCCGGGGGCCAGCGCGAAGAAGCCGCCACCTCCGACGACAAGAAGGGTGAGTACGGCCAGCAGCACGCGCTTCGTCCAGCGTCGGGTCATGTTTCTCGGGATCCTCTCGGGCAGGCTCGGAACGGCCGAGCTCACGGCGGGACGAGTATCGCGGCGCGTACGCCGGCGACAGGTGAATTGGACCGAATCGCTCGCCTGCCGGGGCGATCGGACAGGATGTGACCATGGCGACACTGGATGAGGACGACATTTCGCTCATCCACGCACTCCAGATCAGGCCGCGCGCGTCCTGGACCGACCTCGCCGCCGCGCTCGGCACCTCACCGACGACCCTGAGCCGCCGCTGGGAGAGGCTGCGCGCCGACGGCAGCGCCTGGGTCATGGGCCATCCGCGGCCCCGGGGAATCGACGGGACGAACCTCGCCATCGCCGAGATCTCCTGCGTCGGCGGTCGGTCCGGTGCCCTCGCCCAGGAGCTGGCCGCGTGGCCGACGATCATCACCATCGAGGAGGCGGCCCGCGACTACGGGCTGATCGTGACGGCCGTCGGCCTCGACTCCGGCGACATGCCCAAGCTGCTGCTCGACGACCTGTCCGCCCTGCCGGGGGTCCTGGGCGTACGCGCCCACCATGTCGCCCGGCTGCATGTCGACGCGAGCAACTGGCGCATCGGCGGGCTCGATCACGACCGCGCCCGGGCGGTGGCCCGGATCCCGGACCAGCGCGACACCGGTGGCGCCGCGTCTGCTCCGATCAACCCCTGGACCGAGCCGTACGCTGCCCTCACCCAGGCGCTGATCCGGAACGGTCGCAGCACCGCGGCCGACATCGCCCGCCAGACCGGCCGACCGCTGTCGACGACCCGCCGCCAGCTCGGCCAGCTGCTCGCCTCCGACGCGCTCACCTTCCGCTGCGAGGTCGCCCAGGGCCTGACCTCTCTGCCCATCGTCGTCCAGACCTGGTGCCGGGTACCGGTCGGCGACGTCGCCGAATGCGTCATGCGCCTCCGGGCCACGCCCGGCGTACGCCAGGTCGTCGGCCTGCCCGGGCCGACGAACCTGCTGATCAGCACCTGGACGCGCTCCGTCGAGAGCGCGATGCTTCTCCACGAGCATCTCCAGCGCGACCTCGCACCGCTCGAGGTGGTCGAGTCCGCGATCGTCCTTCGCCAGATCAAGCGCCTCGGCTGGAGGCTCGACGATGTCGGCCGCTCCACCGGCACGCTCGTGCCCTACCCAGCGAGCACCGACCGCACGTCACACGGCGAGGAGCCGTCTCGTCTCCAGGGGTGAACCCACAGATCAGGAGAGAGACATGCACATCGCCCTTTGGATCACCGCTGGACTGCTGGCCCTCGTCGCCCTGGCGGGCGGCTTCACCAAGACCTTCGTGCCGCTGGAGACGCTGTCCCAGCACGACGGCGCCGCCTGGACCCGCGGCGCCAGCCCCACTTTCGTCCGGACCCTCGGCGTCCTCGAGATCCTGGCCGCGATCGGGCTCGTCCTTCCCGCTGTGCTCGGCATCGCGCCCGTCATGGTGCCCGTCACCGCCGCCTGCTGGGTCGCTCTGATGATCGGCGCGATGATCACCCACGGCCGTCTCGGCCAGCCCAAGCTGGTCGCGGTCAACGTCGTCTACCTCGCCCTGGCCCTCTTCATCGTCGTCGGCCGCTTCGGCACCACGCCCTTCACCGCCTGACCAGCTCGTCGAGTCGGCGCATCTGTCTCGTCGACGAGACCGTCTCTGTCGCTGGTCGAGCCGCGAGCGCCAGCGAGCGTGTCGAGACCAACACGGTGGCTTTGCTGGTTGGGGGTGCGGAGAGCTCTCCCTGCCGGGACGTTTCGCTCGGAGGGTGGTCGAGGCCGCCGACCCTTGCTTTGAGGGTCTTCTCGACGAACCCCGGAGTCAAGGACGGCCTTCGGCCGCCGGCTTCGCCGGCCGCTTCGCGGTCCTTGACACCGGCGCCCGTCGAGAAAGAACTTGGCTGGCTATCGGGGCGGCGGCCCGGGTGTGGCGCAGCGGAATCTTGCGCGTTTGGGTTGGCGTTGACGGGGCGTGAGGGTGGCCCTTCGGGCCACTTACCATCCACAGAAACGATGCCGTTCGCTCACCGCGAAAACAGTGCTTGACCTGGGAAAATAGATAGTCGGATGAGCATCTGAGGCGTAGAATCAGACACATCACAGCACACCTCCGAGGAGAGGACAGCAATGAGTCTCGGCCGCGACATCGACCCCTGGGGCACCAACCCTGGTGATGCGATCGACGCCGCCCTGGCCGCCATCGAAACCGCCCTCCAAGATCTCCTCGCGACCGATCCTGCCTATTGGCGCACGGATCAGAAGAAGGACCTGCTCGAGCGGCTGGAGAAGCTCCAGGCCCAGCAAGCCGCTTTGAAGCTGCGGGTGCTCGCCACGGCTGGCGACATCGCCGAGGAGACCGGTGCCAAGGAAGCCTCCGGATGGATGCGGACCGAGCTGCTCGTCGACAAAGCCGTGGCTCGCTCCCAGATCAAGCTCGCGGCCGCGGTGACCAAGTACGACCTCGTGGCCGCCGGCCTCGCTGAGGGTGTGGTGTCCCAGGACAAGGCCCGGGTGATCACCCAGGCGCTCGACAAGATCGAGGCCGACCCGGTCGCCAGCGGCGAGGACCTGGTGTTGGCTGAGAAACTCCTCGTTGACTACGCCGGTCGGTTGACCGCCAACGAACTCCGCATCGTCGGACGACGGATCCTGCGTGAGATCGACCCAGCCCGGTTCGAGGACGCCGAAGCCAAAGCATTGCTGGCTGAGGAGGAGCGTGCTCAGCAGAAGACCGCGCTGCGGGTATGGGACAACCACGACGGCACCGTCGGGTTCGACGGCGTGTTGCCGACCTCGATCGGGATGCGGTTCAAGCGGCTGGTCGAGGCCTGGGCCCAACCCCGCAAACAACAACTCGTCGCCAAGGGCGCTCCGCTGCCGCCGTGGGAACGACTCATGGGCCAAGGCTTCGCCAGGCTCCTCGAGACCGTCGACCCGGCCGCGTTGCCGCGTCACGGTGGCGACGCCACCGTGGTCAACGTGGTCATCTCCCTCGAGGAGCTCCGCAAGGACCTCGGCATCGCGACCCTGGGCTATGACGAGACCAACGGCACCACCATCAGCGCAGCGGAGGCCAGGCGGATGGCGTGCAACGCCACCATCATCCCCTGGGTCCTCGGTGGTGACAGTGAGGTCCTCGACGCCGGCCGGGGCAGTCGGTTCTTCCAGCCCATCCAGCGCAAGGCGCTCCGGTTGCAGCACAAGTGCTGCCAGGCCGAGGGGTGTGACATGCCACCGGAATGGTGCGACGCCCACCACCTCGAACCCTGGGCGGCCGGCGGGAAGACCGATCTGAAAGATGGGGCGTTGTTGTGTCCGCATCATCATCGCCTGGCGCACAACGCGGCCTACGTTCATGAGCGACTACCCGACGGCACCATCAGGTTCACCCGCCGCCCCTAACCGACTGGGCGAGGAACCACTTCACCGGGCCTGCCCGTCGGGCCCGACGACTCCAACCGTCGACCGGTCTCGGCTCTCGCTGAAGGGTGCGTGTCCTGGTGCCCAACCAGCGTTCCGGCCACCTTCTCGACTCCACGCGCGCCGTCTCCCCACTCACGGGGACGCTTCCCCACTCCAGTGAAGGTTCCCCACGCTCCGGAGAGTGGGGAACCTCCATGCCCGTGGGGAACTCTCCCGATCCGTGGGAAACTCGCGACCCGGCCGGAACCAGACCCGGCACCGAACCCGACCCGGTCAAGGACAACGGCTCGCTTGTGAACCATTCACAAGTTCGCGCCCACTGCCGTAGGCACCCCCGAGGCACGATCCGCCGGCGCGCATGGCCAGCCCACGACCCCAAGCCCGCACCCAAACTGAATCCGCTGCGCCAAACTCTCGCCGCCGACCCGATACAGGCCAAGTCTTTCTCGATCGCGCACCGGGTCAAGGATCGCCGCAGGCGACCGGCGAAGCCGGCGGGCGAAGCCCGTCCTTGACGCGGTGTGTGATCGAGAAACAATCGAACCAAGGGTCGGCGGCGAACCCCAGGAACGAAACCACGGCCACCTCCTGCGCGGCGAACCGAGACCAAACCAAGACCGACAAACCCGATCACGGTGCGAGACACGCAAACCCGGTGTGACCGTCGTCATACCGAAGGCGCATCACGTCAGTCCGAAACGGGCTTGGACGCGTGTTCGGAGCCGTTCCTAGGCTGCCAATCCAGCGGCCTCCCTCCAGGGAGGACAATCGCGAGAGGCAATGGCATGGGCATGGAGTTCGATCGTCGTTCACTCTTCAAGGTCGGCGCGACGGTGGCCGGTGGCGGGGCGCTGGCAGCGAGCGGAGCGGCGACCCATCAGGCGGCGTACGCCTCGGTCCCGGAGCGGCGGCTCGAGCGCAACGGGGTCGCGGTCGGGTTCGTCATCGGCGACGCGAAGGTCGTCGAGCAGGGCACCCAGGCGGTCGTCGAGGTGCCGGTGCTGGCAGAGGGCGGCCCCCGGCTGGCGGTGACCCAGCGCGTACGTCCCAGTGCAGCCGAACAGATCGCGGCCGGTCTCGCGCCGGGAGCGCTCGTCGACTTCGTGGTCAAGCGCGGCGAGGTCGTGGTCGACGACGACCAGACCCAGCCCTTCCACACGGTGCTGACGAAGTCGGCCAGGCCCGTCTTCTCGACGCAGAAGTACGGCCCGGAGCTGGCGCCTCGCGACGGCAGCCCGGGGGCGATGGTGGCCGCCGGGTGGGTCTACGCCAAGAGCGGCCGCACGATCACGATCGGTGACGGACGGAAGGTGACCGAGGACATCGGCGGCCGCCCGCTCCCCAGGCCGAGCAAACGCTACGAGGAGACCTACCGGGTCGCGGCCGATGTCGAGGTCTACCGCGTCGACACAGCCAACTGGGCCGCCTCGCGCTCCTCGACGTTCGCCGCGGTGCCGGTGACGAGGGACTACGCCTACAGCACGACCGAACGCCAGGCGGCGTTCGTCGTCTTCGACCGCGACTTCCGCGACGCCGACGACGCCCGGGTGCGCCAGATCTTCTACTTCACACCGCAGGACGTCTCCGACGGCAAGCCGGTGTGGGACGTACCCACACAGAGTGACCTGCTCACCGACAAGGGCGTCGACCCGGTCTCGGGGCAGCGCTACGTCGACATCGTCGCGACGGGCGTCACCGCGGCGCCCTACACCCGCAGCACCGAACCCTTCGAGATCGTGCCCGACACCTTCTACTTCGTCGGCGACAACGAGGTCTCCTGCTACCTGTTCAACACCGACATGGGCACCCGGAGCGCGCGCGACAACCGGCTCGTCCTGCTCGACACCGGCTGGCCCAACAGCGGCTACCATTACTGGAAGAACATCGAGGCCATGGGCTTCGACCCGCGCGACATCGACGACATCATCATGGCCCACGGCCACGGGGACCACTACGGCTCCACGGTCGAGCTGGTGACGATGATCGAGAACGCCGGCGGCAGCGTCCGGCTCCACTCCCCGCGCGAGGACATCGTCGGACTCGGCCAGGACGCCGTCGGCAACACCTGGAACCTCCCACCGGCGCTGCCCGCGAGCGAGACCCTGATCCGGGAGCGCAGCGACTTCCTCGTCTACGACGAGTGGATGGACTTCGGCAACGTACGCCTGATGCCGCTGTGGTCGCCCGGGCACACTCCCGGGTCGGCCTCGTTCGTGTTCGAGGTCGAGAACCCTCGCGACGGCAAGCGCCTGACGTTCGGCTACATGGGCGGCTACGGCTGGAGCGCCAGGACCGTGACCCCGACGAACGGCTGGCAGCGGCTCGGATTCCCCTACAACCTCGCCTGGCTCCAGCAGCGGGTCGCGCCCGACTACGTCACCGGCCAGCACGCCAACCAGTTCCCGCTCGTCGAGATCTACCAGGCCCTCAATGCCTACAACAACGACCCGGCCAACAGCGACCGCCAGCTCACGATGCTCGACGCGATGGTCCCCGGTGAGTGGGTGAACTACCTCGAGAAGAGGTACGCCACCGCCACCAACGCCATCGCCGACACCCAGCCCGGCTACCAGAGCATCGAGACCTACGGTCCGTTCAAGCCCGGCCGCGAGAACGGCGCCCAGGACGTACGCGTCCGGCTGGTCGACGGCGGCCAGGTGCAGCACGGCTACGACCGCGCACTCAACCGCAACCCGCTGATCCCGCTCCTGGCCGACGGCATCAACATCAAGATCGACAGCTTCGTGCACGACCCCGACGGCTGGTACGTCCAGTTCGAGCTCGACGTCCTCGACTCCTACGGCGGCTTCCTCCCCGGCGTCGGCCCCGTCGAGTCGATCCGGCCCGAGGTGACCGAGATCCTGCGTACGCAGCGCCTCGGCAGCCGCGCTGAGGCCGAGGCCGTGCGTGCCACGGTCAGCGCCGGCGGCACCTACCGGGTCGACCTGACCCCGGCCAGCGCCATCGTCGTCCCCACCGACGGCACCCCCGTCTTCGAGGCCGACTGACGACCCTGTCAGTGATCGCCTGACTCCAGGCGCTCGGTCTCGATCCGGAGCGCCTCGATGACACCGGTGACCCAGCGTCCGATGGCGGCCAGCTCCTGCTGGTCAAAGCCTTGGTTCATCTCCTCGATCCGTCGCGCGAGGCCGGCCGCCGTCGGGCGTGAGGTCTGCTGGAAATGCGGTGTGGTGTGGATCCGGAACGACCGGCGATCACGCGAGCTGCGTTCACGGCGTACGTAGTCGGCGGCGACCAGCTTGTCGACGATCTTGGTGACAGCCGCATTGCTCAGGCCGGTCGCGGCCGAGAGCTCGCCGGGGGTGATGCCGTCGGGATGGCGGGCCACGAGGTCGAGCATCTTGTGCTCGCTGTTGCTGACGCCCAGCCGGCGGGCGATGGCCTCATGGAACATCACCACGCGGAGGCTCAGCTCGGCGCCGAGCCGGTCGCCCTCCTCGGACATGCGGCCACCTCCCATCCTCGCTAATTTGTTTCACCTTAGTGAAATAACAGGCTAGTCTCCGCCCATGAGGATCGAGCTCTCGCCACCCCGGACGACCACTGATTCCCCCACCTTCGCCGGTGCCCTGCTCCGCTGCTACGTCGCGACTCTGCTCGTCGGAGCCCCGCTCGCCGCACTGCTGCTGACCCCTGGGCTCATGCGGAGCCGGGTCGCCCTGGTTCCGGGGATCACCTCGTTCGGCATCACCGCCTTTCTGGTGCTGTCCTTCCTGCTGATCGCGGTGGCACCGCGCATCTCGGCCCGGGTCGCGCCCGGCGGCGCATGGCGCCCGGGACTCGTCCGCAAGGTCGGGCCCGCGCTCCGTCGCGAGCTGCCTCGCCAGTGGTGTAGTCGCGCCGGCGAGGCCCTGCTGATCTTCATCGCGTCCCAGCTGACCGGCGGCTTCATCGCCTGGATGATGCCCTACATCTGGGCCGACCCGGCCTCCCCCGACGACCAGGTCACCTGGGTGCTCCACTACCCCAACTACGCGACCCAGGCCGTCTCGATGTACCTCGTCATCTGCCTGGCGGCGGCCTGGTTCGGCACCCGGCTGCGCCAGTTGGCCCTCGGTATCGACTTCGTCGACCACGGCCAGCCGGTGTCGTAGCCGGATCAGCGTCCGAGCACGGCGCGGAGGCGGCCCACCTGGGCGGTGCGCTCGGCGAGGCGCTGCTCGTCGAGACTCCGGCTCGACGCAGCCGCCAAGAGCTCGTGCGTACGCCGCACCGCGGTCGCATCATGGGCGACGAGCGACCCGACCAGGTCGGTGAGGGCCGAGTCCAGCTCAGCGGCCGGCAAGACGCTCTGCGCGAGCCCGATCAACTCGGCCTCGGCAGCGCCCACCCTGCGCGCGGTGGCACAGATCTCGAGCGCTCGCGCATAGCCCACGGCCTCGACCAAGGGCTTGGTGCCGGCGAGGTCGGGAACCAGCCCCAGCGCAGGCTCCTTCATACAGACCCAGGCGTCGTCGGCCATGATCCGCAGGTCGCACGCCAGCGCCATCTGGAAACCGGCACCGATCGCGTACCCCTCGACGACCGCGATCGAGATGAACCTCGGGTCCGCCAGCGCCGCGAACGGCCGCTGATACTCCCCGATCAGGTCGATCACCTCCTGGTCGCTCCTTGCCAGCGTCGCGACGAGGCTCCCAGCCACCTCGGTCTGCCCCGGATCGACCAGCGACAGGTCCAGCCCCGCGGAGAACGTGCCGCCGGACCCGCGCACCACCACGACCCGCACCTCAGCCGGAAGCGACTCGAGAAACCCCGCGATCGCCGCCCACATCGCCGGATGCTGTGCGTTGCGTACGCCCGGACGGTCCAGCAGCACGGTCGCCACCACACCGTCGATACTCAGATCCGCACCTGGTTCGTTCATGTTCATGGCTTCGCCGTTCCCTTCGGGCAGGAGTACGTCGCGCGACGCGCCACCAACTTAGACGACCCCTACCTACGGGAGCAGCGCCTATGCCTCCGGCGGGAGCGTCGCCGCAGCCTCGTCAAAGAGCCCTTGCAGCGACGCCTCCCACGCCGGTAGGTCGCTCGCGAGCGTCAACCAGGTGAGCTCACGGTTGATCTCGTCGTACTGATGGATGATGAAGTTGCGGTTCGCAACGGCGAGTGCCCACTCGACGCCGTCGGGCGCCAAGACACCCAGCCGGGAGAGCCGGTTCGCCGCCTCGCCGAGCTTCATCATGAGCGAGTCTCCAGCTTCCTGAAGAAGCACGTCGGTGAGGTAAGCATCCTTGCCTCGACGCACGATCTCGTCAGTTCGCACGAACCAAGCCTGAATGTGCAGCAGTTCTTTGGCTCCCTTGAGATCCATCAGAGCAACACCGCATCACGTCGTACGTCATCGTCAAGCCGCGGCTTGAGGCCGCCATAGTCAACCAGGTCGATCTCTCGTCCGAGGATCTGCTCGAGCACCCTCTTGAACCGGATGAACCCGAATGACGACGTCCCTTCCGGCGCTTCGACGACGAGGTCGATATCGGAGTCGAATCGTGCCTCACCACGAGCCACCGACCCGAACACCGCGAGCCGGCGGTAGCCCGCATCCTCGGCAGCACTCCGGAGGATCGGCCCGGCAGCCTCGACCAGAGCTTCGGGGTGCATCCGCGCCAGGTCCTGCGCAACCTTCAGCTGTTGACTGACCGCCGGCTGGCTCACCCCGAGCTCGGCGGCGATCTCCCGCTGACTCATTCCCGACGCCACCATCGCCCGCAGCGCAAGGACACGCCTGAGCCGCGCGACCTCTTCGTCATGTCGCGCTTGGCGGTACGCAGCCAGCACAGTCATAAGGGAACCTTATCACCGCTCGTGCCGATAGGCCGATCACCCCAGACGGCCGCAGGCCCGGCGCGATGCGCCGGGCCTGCGGTGGCGGTGCGCCCGGCACGCAGCCGGGTCAGCGGATCCCTAGGAGCGGGCCGCCTCGATCTGGGCGGTCACGTCGTAGGGGAACTCCGAGGTGATGCCGATCTTGTCGTACTCCATCTTCGAGGCGTCGAACCCGTCGTTCCAGTTGCCGTTGGTGACCTCGTTGCACTGGTAGGACTGGTAGGACTGGTCGGTGGTCTCACCGACCTCGATGTTGGCGAAGGAGAACCCGCAGCCGCCGGCGTCCATGTGGATGCCGCGCGTGCCGGAGTCGGGCATCTCCCCGACCGGGTCGGTCAGCACGTCACCGATCACCATCTGCTCCACCTTGTTCTTGATGGGGTGCGGATCCTGGTTGGCCACGCCGTACGTGTAGAACGCGCCCATGTCACCCGAGTCCAGGCCGGCGTTCTGGATCTCGATGTAGCGGAAGGTGTTGTTGTCGGTGTACTGCTCGCCGTCGACGACCTCCGGACGCGACTCCAGGCTGATGCCGTACCGCGCGGAGTGGTTGACGAAGACGTTCTCCACCAGGTTGTCGCCGGTGTCCATCAGCTCGATCCCGGAAGCGTCGCCGGGCACCAGCTCGCCGATGTGGTCGATGAACACGTTGGAGATCGTGTGCCCGTGGCTCAGATCGCCCTCGCCGGGCCAGCCACCCTCGATCTTGATCGCGTCCGCGCCGATGTTCTCGAACAGGCTGTTGGTGACCTTCAGCCCCTCGTTGGCGAACAGGGCGTAGACACCCATGAACCCGGTGTCGGAGACATGCAGGTTGGTCAGCGTGATGTCCTTGGTGTTCTCCAGCGTGATCGCCCCGAAGCGGTTGCGCGGCATCTCGATCTGCCGGTCGTACTCGGGGTACTTGTGGGGCTCTCCCGAGTCGCCCGCCGAGATCCATCCCGCGCGGTACCAGTCGACGAAGTCGCTGTGCTGCAGCCCGATCCCGTCGAAGGTGATGTCGCGTGCCCGCCGCTCCGGCGTCGCACCCTTCACATCGATCAGCTTCTTCACCGTCGGCGCCATGATCCGCACCTTGCTGATGTCGCCCTTCGGCTTGTAGTAGATCTCGTTGTTGGCGTAGTCGAAGTAGTACTCACCCGCCTGGTCGAGGAACGGGAGAGCGTTCTGGATGAAGTAGCGCGAGCCGCCACCGCTGTTGACCAGCGCGTAGCGGGTCCAGTACTTCAGCGTGGTGAAGCCCTTGCGGTAGTCGGCCCCACCGAGCGGCACGGTGTCGGTGAACCAGCTCCAGGAGCCACCGGACCACACGGTCACCTGGGCGTTGGCCAAGGGGTTGCTGGTCGGGGTGTCGTCCCACGCCGGGTCCCAGTCACCTTCCTCCCAGTACAGCCACTGCCGCACGGCCTCCTTCTCGGGCTCGCCGAGCTTGGAGAAGAGGTACGGCCCGTGCGAGTCCTCCGACCCGCGGTTGGGATAGCGGGCGACCTCGGCCCGCGCGCCGTCCTCGAACAGCGTGTAGAACCGCTGCCCCGGCTCGACCTTGGTCTTGTAGATCCCGTCGCGGAACGGCTCCCACCCGGTCAGCTCCTTCGCACCGGTCAGGACCGCCTTACCCGGTCCGTCCACCGACCGGTAGACCACGTCGTGGCCGTTGCTTCCGCTGTCACGATCGTCGAGCTCGAGCGTGGAGTCCACCTGGTACTCACCGGCCCGGACGTTGACCGTGACGTCGCAACCCATCTGGGCATTGAGCTTCTTGTCGCGGATCTCGTCGCGGGCACGCTCCAAGGTCGCGAACGGGGCACTCTCCGACCCGGCGGCCTCGTCACTGCCGTCGGGCGCGACCCAGAGGGCCTTGCACTTTCCTCCCGCCGCGCCGGCGGTCTGTGTGGTGACCGCGAACCCGGTGACCGCTACGACGGCCGCCGCGGCCAGCGCGCCCAGGCGGCGCGTCATTGGTTGCTGCATGGTCCGTTCCCTTCTCTATGGGGGCGGAGCGCCCGGCGAGAGGCAGAAGGACCACCCAGGGGTGGCCGTGCGGCCTCCGAGACGAGCTCCGTGTGACATGCGCCACGCACCTAGCGTGATGTCATACATATGACGTGTCAAG
Organism: Nocardioides sp. YJ-D4; assembly: GCF_054031495.1. Taxonomy (NCBI): domain Bacteria; kingdom Bacillati; phylum Actinomycetota; class Actinomycetes; order Propionibacteriales; family Nocardioidaceae; genus Nocardioides; species Nocardioides sp. YJ-D4. The sequence continues at coordinate 4,309,843 of NZ_CM132932.1, read as the reverse complement.
ACCTGCCTGGATGATGAGATGCCCGGATGCGTCCACGCCGCACGGCCGGATCAGCGTCGCGGCGACGTACGATGTCCTACACTTCCGGTTATGCCGCAACCGCTCTCCCGGACCACCACGGTCCTCTCCCAGCCGCGCGACCGGCAGCCGATGCTCGGCGTGGTCGTCGTCGACGAGCTCGTCGACGCGATCGTCTCCGGGCGCCTGGCTCCGGGTGACGCGCTGCCGCCCGAAGGACCGCTCAGCGAGCAGTTCGGCGTGAGCCGCACCGTCGTACGCGAGTCCGTGAAGCGCATCGAGGAGAAGGGTCTCGTCACGATCGCGCGCGGACGCGGCACCGAGGTGCGCCCGATGACGGCGTGGAACACGATGGACCGAGTGGTCCTCTCCGCCTTGATCAAGCACGACGAGACGCTGGGCATCCTCGACGAGCTCAGCGTCGTCCGTGCCCAACTGGAGTCGGTGATGGCGGCAGAGGCCGCCCAGCGTCGGTCGGACGAGCAGGTCACCGAGCTCGACCGGGCGATGCAGCGGATGCGGGAGAGCACGGCCGACGAGGATGTCTTCCGCGCCGCCGACGTCGCCTTCCACGAGACCGTCATGGAGCTCTCCCGCAACCGGCTCGCCGGCAACATCGCTCGTACGCTCATGGACCACGCACTGGAGAGCTCTCGGTACCACGGAGTCGACACACCCGACGCGTTCGCCCTGACCCTGCGTGAGCACGAGGCCGTGCTCGCCGCCATCTCCGAGGGCGACCCGGTGCGGGCGCAGGACGCGATGAACAACCACATCCTCGAGGCGTGGCGCCGCCGCAGGCTGCCGCTGCCCGACGCCAACCGCAAGGACTGAGCCCGGGTGTGGGCGGCCACCTGGCCGCCCACACCTCACCCCTTGACCGCTCCGGCGGCCAGGCCGCTCATCACCCAGCGCTGGGTGAGCACGAAGATCACCAGGATGGGTAGCACGGCGAGCAGGAGCGTGGGGAACACCTGCGTGTAGTCGGCGGAGTACTCCCCCACCGAGGCGTAGACACCGGTGGTGACCGTGTAAAGCCCCGAGCCGGGACCCAGGATGAGCTGCGGGCTGGCGAAGTCGTTCCACACGCTCAACGTGTTCAGGATGAACACGGTCGCCACGATCGGCTTCATGAGCGGCAGGATGATCGTCCACAGCGTCCGGTACGGACCGGCACCGTCGATCGCCGCCGCCTCGTCGAGCGAGGCGGGCAGCATCCGGATGAACCCGGTGAAGACGAAGATCGTGAACGGCACCGTCGCCGAGGCCATGAAGAGCACCAGCCCCGGGAACGTCGACATCAGCCCGATCGCGCGGAGCACGAAGATCACCGGCACCAGGATCACCTGGGTCGGGATGAACATGCCCGAGATGAAGAACAGCAGCGCCGCACCGAACACCGGCCGCGGCGAGCGCGCGATGACGTACGCCGCGGGCGCGCACACGCCGATGGAGACGATGTTGACGCAGATGACCAGCCCGATCGTCACGGCGTAGCCGAACGCGATGTCGAAGTCCGGGTTGTTCCAGGCCGCAACGAGATGCTCGAGCGTGAACTGACCCGGCGAGAGCGAGAACGGCCTGCTGATGATGTCGCGCTGGTCCTTGAACGCGTTGACGACCAGGAGGTACATCGGGACCAGCATCACCACGCAGAGTGCTGTGACCATGGCGTACCAGAACGGCGTACGCCGCTCGCCGGTCGAGCTCCGCCGACCCGTCAGTGCTTGCAGCGCGCTCATGCCTGCGCCCCCTGGTCGTGGCGGCGGCGCAGCGCGAGCACGCCGAAGGCGAGGATCGCGGCCACGAGGATGAGGACCACGGCCTCGGCCGAGGCCAGTCCCACCTGCCGCTTGGGGAACTCCACGGCGAGGATCTGGTAGGCGAAGGTCTTCGTGGATCCTGCCGGTCCGCCGCCGGTCAGGGAGACGACGACGTCGTAGGTCTTGAGCAGCGAGATCATCGAGGTGATCAGGGCCACCGTCACCGAGGGCGCGAGCGCCGGCCAGGTGACGTGGCGGAAGGTCTGCCAGCGGTTGGCACCGTCCATGCGCGCGGCCTCCAAGAGCTCGGCGGGCACTGCCTGGAGCCCCGCGAGATAGATGAGCAGCTGGACGCCGAACTGCGCCCAGGCGATGACGAGGATCAGGGTGGCGAGCGCCCAGGTCTCGTCACTGAGGAACGGGAGCGGGCTGCTGCCCAGGTTCTCCAGCACCGAGTTGACCGCCCCCTGCGGGCCCAGGATCGCCGACCAGAGGAAGCCGACGACGATCAGGCTGAGCACGTGCGGGTAGAACATGACCACCCGGGCGAACGCGGTGAAGCGGGTGGTGCGCCACAACAGCAGGGCCAGGCCCAGGGCCGCGGCGTTGACCACCATCGAGCCCGCGACCGCGACGATCGCGGTCACCGTCATGGAGCCCCGGACGTCGGCGGACTCGAAGATCCTGACGTAGTTGTCGAAGCCGACGATCTCCGGGGTCTGCGTCGGGAAGCCGTTGTAGTCGGTGAAGCTGTAGTAGACGGCGTACCCGACGGGCACGACGAGGAGCCCGACGAAGACCACCAACGCGGGTAGCACCATCGAGGCCTCCACCCACCGCGAGGTGCGCGGACGGGAACCGGATGACCGGCCGATCGCCCGGCGAGGCCGGGCCCCTCCCTCCCGCGGCAGGTCCACTGCCGCGGGAGGGCTGTCGGTGTTGCTGACGCTCATGAGAGCCATCATCGTTCTCCTCGTCGTGGCCCCGAGGGGTCAGCCATTCTGCTCGGCCCAGTCATCGAGCGCCTTCGCGGCGTCCTCGGGGCTGGTTCCGGTGTAGAGGCTCTGCACGATCTCGGTGAACTTGTCGTTGAGGCCCACGACGGGCAGGCGGATGTCGCCCGCGCCCTCGCCCACCGCCACCAGCTCGGGTGCCTCGTCGATGATCGCCTGGATCTCCGTCGCGACCGGCGACTGCTCGACGGAGGCGCCGGCACGGAACACGCCGTCGGCGGTCAGCTGGCTCTCGATCGCGGCCTGGTCGGTCACCAGATACTCGACGAGCTGGAGGGCTTCGTCGGAGCGCTCGCTGCCGGCGTAGACCATGTAGGGGCTCGCCATGGTGGCGCCCTGCGGGCCGGGGTAGGCCATGCCCTCGTCCACCGGCGGGGAGAAGACGCCCACCTCGAACGGAAGCTCGCCCGCGTTGTCCAGGCTGGCGACGAGCCAGCTCCCGAGCGGGTACATCCCGACCTTGCCGTCCATGAAGTTGGCGTCGGCCGTGGTCGGGTCGAGGCCGACATCGGTCTTCTTGATGTAGCCGTCACCCAGCCAGGTGGCGTAGTGCTCGAACATCGGCTCGAAGGCGTCACCGAGGGTCAGCTTCCCGTCGGCGACGGTCGACTGCCACTCGGGCTGCTCGGTGTTGAGGGTGGGGTGCCACAGCTGCTGGAGCTGGAGGCCGGTCTGCCACTGGCCCGCGGTCTGCAGCGGGGTGTAGCCGGCGTCGGCGAGCTTGCCGAGCGCAGCGTCGAACTCGTCCCAGGTCTGCGGCGTGGCATTGATGCCGGCCTTCTCGAAGGCCGTCTTGTTGTAGTAGACGAGCGACTGCGCCTGGGAGCCGACACCGGCGACCAGCCGCTTGCCGTCGATGGCGTACGTGTCGACCATCGGAGTGTCCTCGACCCAGCTCTCGTCGGAGAGGTCGAGCACCTCGGGAGCGATCTGGTCGTCCGGGAAGATCGACTGCACCACGTCGGGGGCAGTGCCCGCGGCGAGCTGAGAGCTGAAGGTCTCGCTCACGTTGGTGCCGGTCGGCCCCTCGATCTTGACGTCGATGCCGGTCTCGTCCTCGAAGGGCTTCACCAGGTCGTTCCAGAAGTCCTTGGTGAGGTTGTCGGTCAGGTTGACCAGCACCCGCACCTCCTTGCTGTCGTCGCTGGCGGCGCCGTTGCCTCCACAGGCCGCGGTCGCGATCAGGGGGAAGAGAACCGCCGCGACAGCACCCACCCTCCACATGCGTCGTGTCTCCACAGGAGTCTCCGTTTCGTCGTCCGTCGATCTCTCCGACGGAGGTTGTTCGTGGGGATCCTGGCGATGCGAGCTGCCGACCACCAGGATTAGGAAAGCGCTATCCCGGGCACTAACGTGACGAAGATAACACATATGATGTTTAAATAGGCAAGCCCGTTCTAGACATTTTTGAAACGGTCCAACCAGCCTCGACCACACCGAGAGGAGCCGCCTCGTGCGTGCCGCCTTCGCCATGACTCCCGACCTTCAGCATCGGTTCTTCGATGCCACCCTGCTGGCCGAGCTGGGCGAGCTCGTGGACATCGATGCCGACGCCGTGCTCACGTCCTACGACGACCCGGGTGCCGCCGAGGTGGAGGTGCTCATCACAGCCTGGGGCACGCCGACCATCGACGCGTCGGCGCTCGCCCGAATGCCACGGCTGCGCGCCGTCGTCCATGCCGCGGGCTCGGTGAAGTACTTCCTCACCCCGGCGGCCTGGGAGCGCGACCTGCGGGTCACCTGCGGCGTGGAGCCCAACGCCCGCCCGGTGGCCGAGTACGCCCTGGCCGCGGTGCTGTGGGCGACGAAGTCCGTCCTGCCGCTGGCCGAGCGGTTCCGCGCCGAGCGGGTGGCTCCCGACCTCACCGTCGACGACACCATCGACGGTGCGTACGGCACGACCATCGGCGTGCTGGGCGCCTCAGCCACGGGACGGGCACTGCTCGAGCTGCTCGCCCCGTTCGACCTCACCGTCCTGGTCAGCGACCCGACGATCGACGCGGCCAGCGCCGCCGAGATGAGTGCGGAACTCGTCGGCCTCGACGATCTCTTCGCACGCTCTCGTGTCGTATCGCTGCACGCGCCGCTGCTGCCGCAGACCCGGCACCTGGTCGACGCCCGCCTGCTCGGGTTGATGGGCGACGGCACGACCCTGATCAACACCGCCCGGGGTGGCGTCGTCGACCACGACGCGCTCCGCGCCGAGCTCGTATCGGGACGGCTGCGGGCCGTCCTGGACGTCACCGAGCCGGAGCCGCTCCCCGCCGATGATCCGATGTGGGGCCTGCCCAACGTCGCCCTGACCCCGCACGTCGCCGGCTCGCAGGGCAGCGAGCTGCGCCGCCTCGGCCGTGCCGCCGTGGACGAGGTGCGTGCCCTGATCGACGGCCGGCCGCCGCTGCGCCCGGTCGACCCCGCCACCCTGGCAACCAGCGCCTGAACACCATCGGAGACCCCCATGACGAAACCTGCGCCCGACCTCGCCCACCTCACCCGCTGGTTCCTGACCTGGGTCACCGACGAAGGGGCGATCAACGGCTTCCACAACCACAGCGTGTGGGGCACGAACCCCGCGACCTTCCTCGACTGGACCAGCGGCCACGCCGCCTTCTCCGCGCCGGCTCTCGGTGCCGTCGCACAGCTCCTCGCCGCACGGCCCGATGACCGGGCCGCCGAGGTGTGGCGGCGGATGATGCGTTTCCAGAGCAGCGCGCTGCAGGACGACGACCAGTACAAGCACGTCGGCTTCCAGGTCGGGGAGTCGGCCACGACCGGCCTGATCCACAACGCCACCGGCAGCATCGGTCTGCTCCTCGGGCTCAAGCACGCCCGGCACCTGCTCGACGACGCCGAGGTCGACCGCATCGTCGACGTGGTGCGCCGCAACCTGGTCGCCCTCCACTCCTTCGGCGGCGGCCGCCCGGCCGAGGACGGCACCTGCAACCAGGAGTACGCCCGGGTGTGGGTCAAGCTGCTGCTCTCCGAGGTGACCGGCGACGACAGCGGCCTGGCGGAGATCGGCGAGGACCTCGACGTCCTCATCGCCCGCCACCACGAGCCCGGAGTCCCGGACGCCGACTCCTCAGGCACCTGGCGCCAGGCCGAGGATCGGGTCGCCGGCGGGATCCTGGAGCCGGCGGAGTACTACGGCCTGATGATCATGCCGCTGCTGCTCGGCCACCTGCGCCTGGGCGAGCAGCGCTACCTCGACGAGGCGGTCCGGCTGTGCCGCCATGTCGCCCGCTCCGCATGGACCGACGCGGACGGCCAGACCCGCTTCCACCGTTACTGGTACGTCGCACCCAGCACGACGCTGAAGAGCGACACCCCCATGCTGATCGCGGGCATGGGACTGTCGCTGCACGGCATCCGCGAGGTGTGCCGGGTGCGCCCCGACGCCGAGCTCGAGGAGTTCATGGCGCGTTGCCGGGCGACGTACGCGCACTATCAGGCGCCGGCCGGCTACTTCGCCTCGGCGACCCACTGGGGCACCGAGGCCGACGTCGCCCCGAGCACCGCGTGGCACGCCCACGACCTGGTCTTCCTCGCCGACGACGTCGAGGACCCGGGCCCGGACTTCTGGACGACGGTGCTCACGCCCGACGAGCGCCAGTCGGTCCTGATGACCAACCGGGCCGTATGGTCCGAGCACGGCGTGCACTGGTGCATCCGCAGCCCGCTGACCGCAGGCGACCTCCACCTCTACGGCCGCAAGGACCGGGCGGTATTCGGGCGCGACTTCTTCGCGTGGACCGACAAGGAGCCGCTCGACGACGAGCTGCGCTACCCCGAGGCGCCACTCTTCCTCGAGACCAACGACGGCATGCGACGCGTGGACACCTCCGATCGACCCACCGACGTCTCCACGCTCGGCACGACCTATCAGGGAGAGCTCTGACCATGACCCTGCTGCGCCCCGGACTGTGCTCGGTCACCGCCCGTCATCTCCCGACGGACGGAGTGCTCGAGGTCGCCGCGGAGGCCGGCCTGGCCTGCATCGAGTGGGGCGCCGACGTGCACGCCCCGCCTGGCGACCTGCGCGGCCTGGCCGACGCGACCGCCGCCGCCGGGCTGGCCGTCGCTTCCTACGGCACCTACTGGCGGGCACCGGCGGACGACGACGGGGGCGCGCTGATCGGCGCAGCGCAGGCGCTGGGGTGCACACGCCTACGCATCTGGGCGGGCACCACCGGCTCGGCCGAGGCCTCCCCCGGCGAGCGCGCCGCGGTCGTACGCCGCGTACGGCGGCTGGCCGACGAGGCCGCCGGTCACGGCCTCGAGCTCGCCTTCGAGCACCACGACCTGACCCTGGCGGACACCGTCGAGTCCACCCTCGACCTCCTCGCCGAAGTGGACCGGCCCAACGTCGGCACCTACTGGCAGCCTCGGGTGGGCGAGCCGGCAGAAGTGGCACTGGCCGGGCTCGCCCGGCTGCTCCCGCACGTACGCGCGGTGCACGCGTTCTCCTGGTGGCCACGTCACGAGCGGCTGCCGTTGGCGGCCCGACCCGACCTGTGGCCGGCGGCCCTGGAGATGCTCGCCGCCACCGGGCGGCCGACCGACGTACTGCTGGAGTTCCTGCCCGACGACGACATGTCGCTGCTGCCGAGCGAGGCAGGTCGTCTGCGCGAATGGATCGCGCAGACGACCTGACCGCTCAGCCGGCGGCCGGGCCTCCGGGGAGCCCGATGCCGTCCCTGGTGACCAGCCGGTTCCAATTCGCCACCCACGTCCGGCCGTAGGCCTGCGCGACCTCGCCGGTGTAGCTGAACTTCAGCGTGTTGAGGTCGAGCCCGGCGGCCTCGAGCGATGCGGGCTTGCTCAGGTTGGTGTTGATCGCGTCGCTCCAGGTGGCGAGGCGATAGGTCGCGGCCGGGTTCGCGAACGAGTTCTCCCCGGCGCGATACTCACCGCCACCGATGATGACCGAGCGGTCGATCGCGTTGCGGGCGGGCACGTAGAGGGAGTTCGGGTTCTCCCACACGGTCGCACGGTCGCAGCCGTTGGTGCCGGCCGGCGCGTAGTCGGCCTTCTTGCAGTCCTCGCCGGTCGCGGTGACGCGCGGGACGTACCAGTCCCCGATCTCCGGGAACACGATCGGCTTCCCGTCGGAGTAGCGGGCCTTGCCGTCGGTGTAGTGACGGTGCCAGCCGGCGACGTCCTCCTCGGTCGCCGAGTACTTCTCGCCAGGACGTACGTCGAGGAACGAGTTGTAGCGGCTCTGCACCACCCAGCCGTTGGGCACCGGCAGGCCGGTCTCGCCGTTGCGGTGGTAGAGCTGGTCATGGCCGGTCTGGTCGACGTCGATGAACACGTTGTCCGTCGCCTTGTTGCTGTGGCCCGACTGGAAGAAGACACCCGAGTGCGCGTTCTTCACGACGTTGTGGTGGAACCGCATCCCCGAGACGCCGTCGTCCATGTAGAACGCGTCGTTGGAGCCGCCGATGGTGTCGAAGAAGTTGTACGCGACCTCGTTGCCCAGATAGGTGTAGTCACGCCCGGTGTAGACGACGCCCTGGTCTCCGGCGTTCTTCACCAGGTCGTAGAAGTGGTTGTGGTTGACGCGCATGTCGTTGCCCATGATCTGCACCGCCATGTGGGGCGCGTCGTGGACGTAGTTGTTCTCGAAGCTGTTGCCGACGCCGTACAGGTAGCCCGCCGGCGTGTAGGTCGCCAGCCGTGAGAAGCGAGCGATCTCGTTGTTGCGGGCCACGTTGTCGCCGCGCTCGAGTGTGCTGCGGTCACCACCGCCGAGCAGGACTCCGCCGCCGCCGAGGTCGTGGAGGTAGGAGTTCTGGACGACGTTGTCGTGGCCGCCGCGTACGGTCTCGTAGTCGGGCAGCGCGGTGATCGACTCGGTGGTCTCGCCGATGCGGATCGCGTCCATGCTGACGTTGGAGATGTCGACGCCGTCGATCAGCGTCTTCTCGGCATCGAGCAGCTGGACCGCGCTGATCAGCGAGTCCGACATCGACAGACCCTTCAGGGTCACGCCGGTGGTGCCCTCGAGCCGGAAGATGTTGTCGTCGAAGGCGCGCAGCGTCGCGCTCTTGCCCGCCATCGTCCCGCCCGCCGGCTTGTAGTAGACGACGTCGTTGCCCGCGTGGCGGTCGATGTAGTACTCACCCTCGACGTCCATCTCGGAGAGGATGTTGATCGCCTTGACCTTGGTGTAGTCGTTGCGGGGCCAGTACATCGAGGGATACTTGGCGTACATCGTGGTGCCGCTCCAGGAGACCAGCCGCACCATGTCGTTGGCGTAGTTGTTGCCGAGGTAGCCCGAGAGCCAGGCCTCGGTCTCGTACGTCGTGTTGTCGACGTCGGTGAGCTCCTGCGGGTCGGCCTGCACCGGGATGTGGGAGTAGGCGCCGAAGCCGCGGGTGCCGTGGTCGATGATCTCCGGCACCCCCTGCGGAGCCCAGCCCTGGTAGCGGTTGCCCTCGAGCAGCCGGCCACCGACCTCGTAGAGGGGAGGCGTCATCTTGCGCATCTCGTCCTGGGACCAGGTGTCGCGGTCCTCGGGGTCGGCGAGCTGCTGCTTCTTGTCCTCGAACTGCGCGCGCGGCGTCGTCCCGCTGATCGCCCAGTCCGGCTCCATCCCGAACCGGTCGCGCAGCGTCCACTGGATGAGGTCGTTGGTCGCCGGGACCTTCCACTTGCCGCCGTCGCCGTAGAGGTGGCAGCTGGAGTCCGCCCCGGTGCAGCCCTCCTGGTTGGGGAACTGCGCGAGCGTCTGCGTCCCGCCGTCGACGACGAGCTCGGGAGCGAAGGGCTGCGGCAGCCAGTTGAACCCGTTCTTGTAGAGCGTGCCGGGGTCGATGCCCTCGGCGCCCAGGTCGTACACCCACACGCCCTCGCGCAGCGCCGGCGAGTCGAGTCGGGCGTTCGAGGAGAACTGCGGCTGGGCGAGCTCCTCCTCGGACAGGTCCGCGAGCGGCCGCCAGCCCTGGGCTTCCAGGGCGTGCGCGCCGGTGAGGCGGACCTTCTCCCCCGCCGCGGCGCGGTAGGTGACCCAGGAGTGCTCGGGACCGGTCAGGTCGATCGCGTCGTCGAGGACGTACTCGCCTCCGTGGACGATCACCGTGCCCCGGTTCTCCGCGGAGGTACGTCCGGCCAGCGCGTCGCGGGCCGCTTCCACCGTGCGCAGCGGCCGGCTCTTCGTGCCCGGGTCGGCGTCGTCGCCGTCCGGGGCGACGTGGACCGTGAGGGTCGTCTCGGCCGCGGTGGCGGGCTGCGTACCGGTGACGAGGACCGTCGAACCGAGTGCCGCCAGGACCACGGCCGCCGCGGCGCGGGCGCGGCGTGTCGTGCGAGTCTGCATGTCCGTCTCCTTGAGATATGACGTATGACATGTGTCTAACATCACAGACGAGGTGCGGGCAAGCGTTTTCCAATGTTTCCGGGGCGCGCGCCCACGATCAGGAGACGAGGCCGTAGACCCGAGCCGCCGTGCCACCCCGGACGTCGGCTCGGCCGGTGTCGTCGAGCCCGGCGAGCACCGTGTCGGCGAGGTCGATCACCTCGCCGTAGGAGGAGCGCAGCAGGCAGACCGGCCAGTCCGAGCCGATCATGGTGCGCTCGGCGCCGAAGACATCGATGACGTACGCAGCCCAGGGAAGCACCGCGTCGATCGGCTGGTCCGGGGCGAGCTCGGTGACGAGCCCGGACAGCTTGCACGCCACGGTGTCGTGGCGGGCGAGCGCGGCGACGTGTCCCGCCCACTCGTCGAAGGCGGCGGAGTCGATCACGGGCTTGCCGACGTGATCGAGCACCCAGCGCCCGCCGGGCACCTGCTCGACAGCGCCGACGGCTGCCGGCAGCTGGTGCTGGCGCACCAGCAGGTCGTAGACGAGGCCGGCCTCGGCGACGGCGGTGAGCCCCCGCAGCACGTCGTCACGGAGGAGCCACTCGGGATCGGGCTCGGACTGCACCAGGTGCCGGATGCCGACCAGGAGGTCTCCCCCGGGGCGCTCGCGCAGCTCGGCGAGCCGGTCGGCGACGTCCGGGGCGGTGAGGTCGACCCAGCCGACGACCCCGAGGATCTCGGGCGTGGCCGCCGCCAGCGCGAGCAGCTCGGGGGTCTCCTCGGCGACCGCGACGGTCTGGACGACGACGGTTCCGGCGATCTCGTGGTCGTCCAGGTGGGGCCGGAGGTCGTCGAAGGAGAAGGAGCGCCGGATGGCCGGGAGATCGCGCGTCCACTCCTGGTCGCGGACCTCGAGGTCCCACACGTGGTGGTGGGCGTCGATGCGGCGAGCCCCGCCCATCACCTCAGTCAAGGTGGAAGACCTCGGTCATCGGCGACCACTGCTCGTCGTCCGCGGCGGAGGGCAGCCGCTCCTGGCACGGGGCGGTGACCTCCCACCATCGCTGGGTCACGTCGTGGGCGGCGATCGCGGCCATGTCGGCGTCGTAGTCGGTCCCGACGTACTCGAAGTAGCTGAACAGCCAGCCCTCGCGCAGGAAGATGGAGTAGTTGCGGATGTTGCTGGCGGTCAGGCGCTCGAGCACCTCGGGCCACACCGCGGCGTGCAGCTCGACGTACTCCGCCTCCTTCTCGGGGCGCAACCGGACCACGGAGCCGTGTCGGGTCATGGTGGGGGTCCTCTCGGTGTGGTGGGCGAACGGTCAGAGGTCGTCGACGAGGACGACGTGCAGGGTGCGCGGGCCGTGGACGCCCTCGACGCGGTCGAGCTCGATGTCGCTGGTCGCCGACGGCCCGCTGATCCAGGTCTGCGGCCTCGCCGGGTCGAGCCGGGCGACGGCCTGCGGGACACCGGCCACGACGTGGGCGGCCCCGAGCACGCACACGTGCAGGTCCGGGACGAGGGTCAGCGCGCGACGTCCCTGGCCGGGGCCGTGGTCGAGCACCACCGTGCCGGTGGCTGCGATGCCGAGCGCGGCTGCTGACACGACCGCATCGATCGCGTCGAGCTCGGCGGCCGACTGCCCGGTGTCGTCCACGGATCCGGGGACCGGCCACGGCAGGCCCGGGGGTACGACGACGCTCCGGCCGGCGACCGCCCGCGCCAGCACCTCGGCGACCTCTGCCGCACGGCACCGAGTGACGGTGGCGCGGTAGTCCTCGACGCGCTCCACGAAGCGATCGAGCACCGTGGACCGGTCGAGGTCGTCACCCCCACCCCGGTAGCCGCGCGGCACCTCAGCGGTCGGGCGAGGCACCTCGCCGAGCGCTTGCCGGACACGGCCGAGGATCTCCTCACGGGTGCTCATCGACACCTCCTTCGGTGCGGCGCCACCAGGCGCGGAAGGACTCGGCGGGTGGGTCCGGCAGGTCGCGGGCCTGCGTCCAGGGGCGCGCCCCGGCGCGGCGGGCGAGCCGGACGCCGGTGCCGACGAGGCGCTCGGCGAGGCCGAGCCGGCGGCTGGACGCGAGCGTCGCCCCGGCGGCCTTCATCGCCACCGCCTCGGGCTTGGGTACGCCACCTCGGTGGGCGTCGACGACCTGCGAGCGCAGCTCCACGAGCACCGAAGGGATGTCGATACGCACGGGACAGGCCTCGAAGCAGGCGCCGCACAGCGTCGAGGCGTACGGCAGGGAGTCGGTCTGGTCGTCGTGCCCGACTCCCTTCAGCAAGGGGTTGAGGATGGCGCCGATGGGGCCTGGGTAGACCGAGCCGTAGGCATGGCCGCCGGTGCGCTCGTAGACCGGGCACACGTTGAGGCAGGCCGAGCAGCGGATGCAGCGCAGCGCCTGACGACCGACCTCGTCGGCGAGCGCGCGAGTGCGGCCGTTGTCGAGCAGCACCACGTGCACCTCCTGCGGGCCGTCGCCCGGAGTGACTCCGGACCACACCGAGGTGTAGGGGTTCATCCGCTCCCCCGTCGCCGAGCGCGGCAGGAGCTGGAGGAAGACGTCGAGGTCGTCCCAGGTCGGCACGGTCTTCTCGATGCCGACCACCGAGACCAGCACCTCGGGCAGGGTCAGGCACATCCGGCCGTTGCCCTCCGACTCCACCACGACGAGGGACCCGGTCTCGGCGACCGCGAAGTTGGCACCTGAGACACCCACCTTGGCGCGCAGGAACTTCTCGCGCAGATGCAGGCGAGCGGCCTCCGCGAGCCGCGCGGGCTCGTCGGTGAGGTCCTCGGGAGCGGGACGGCCGACCTCGCCCATCGCGGAGGCGAAGATCTCCCGGATCTCGGCGCGGTTGCGGTGGATCGCCGGCACCAGGATATGGCTCGGCAGATCGTCGCCCAGCTGCACGATGAGCTCGGCCAGGTCGGTCTCCCAGGCGTCGATGCCGCGGGCGGCCAGCGCCTCGTTGAGACCGATCTCCTGGGTCGCCATCGACTTCACCTTCACCACCTCGGTGGCGTCGTGCGCGGCGGCGATGTCACCGACGATGCGGCAGGCCTCTGCGGCGTCGCTCGCCCAGTGGACGGTCGCGCCGGCCTTCGTGAGCGACTCCTCGAGACGTACCAGATGCTCGTCGAGGTGCAGCAGCACGTTCTCCTTGATCGCCGCACCGGCCAGGCGCAGCTCCTCCCACTCCTCGACCTCGCCGACGACGGCGGCGCGCTTGGCGCGGATGGTGCCGGTCGCGTGCGCGAGGTTGCGGCGCAGCTGGGAGTCGCCGACCGCCTCACGCGCGGCCTTCGGGAACACCGGCATCCCGACGAACGTGCCGGTCATGAGGCGACCACCGCGGCAGGCTCGGTCTGGGCGAGGACGTCGGCCAGGTGCATGACGCGTACGCCTGCGCGCTGCCGGGAGAGCAGGCCTCCGACATGGGTCAGGCAGGACCGGTCACCGGCCACCAGCACCTCGGCCCCGGTCTCGCGTACGTGCCGGGCCTTGTCGGAGCCCATGGCGACCGACGTGTCGGAGTTCTTCATCGCGAAGGTGCCGCCGAACCCGCAGCACTCGGTCGCGCCGGGCAGGTCCACCAGGTCGATCCCTCGGACGTGCCGGAGCAGCCGCAGTGGCCGGTCGCCGACCGCGAGCATCCGCAGCGAGTGACAGGTCGGGTGGTACGTCACCCGGTGCGGGAAGTAGGCACCCACGTCCTCGACTCCCAGTACGTCCACCAGGAACTCGCTGAGCTCGTAGACACGCTGGGACGTTTCCCGGGCCGCCTCCCGCAGGCCATCGTCGCCGCTGCGGCGGGCCACCAGGTCGTGCTGGTGCCGTGCCGACCCGGCGCACGAGCCCGACGGCGTGACGACGGCGTCGTACCCCTCGAAGGCCCGGACGAAGGAGCGCAGCACCGGCACCGCCTCGTCGAGGTAGCCGGTGTTGACCATCGGCTGGCCACAGCAGGTCTGGTCCTGGGGGAAGTCCACCTCGACGCCGAGGCGGCGGAGGAGCCGGACCACGTTGCGCCCGGTGTCGGGGAACAGGGCGTCGTTGATGCAGGTGACCATCAGGGCTACGCGCACGACGGCACCAGCCCCTCCTCGGCCAGGTCGGACCAGAGCGCCTCAGGCACCGTGGCCGCCAGACGCTCGAGGTTCTGCCGAACCTGCTCGGGCCGCCCCGCGCCTGCCACCACCGACACGACCCGCGGGTCCTGCAGCGGGTAGTGCAGCGCGGCGGTGGCGATCTCGACCCCGTGCGCCTCGCACACCTCGCCGATACGCAGCGCGCGCTCGAGGATGTCCTCGGGCACCTCGCCGTAGTTGTACATGGCGCCCCGGCGCGGGGTGGTGGCGAGCAGGCCGCTGGCGAAGACGGCCGCCGCGACGATCTTGGTGCCGTGCCGGTCGCAGGCCTCAAGCACGCCGTCGGCGACGGACTGGTCGAGGAGCGTGTAGCGGTTGGCGACCATGATCACGTCGGCGAGTCCGGTCTCGACGGTCGCGGTGAGCGCCTGAACCGACAGGGATCCGGTCCCGATCGCGTCGACCATCCCCTCCTCGCGGAGCTTCGCCAGGCCGGCGAGCGCGGTCTCGACGGCCGCCGGGTCCTCGGAGAACTCAGGATCGTGCACGTAGAGGATGTCGACCCGGTCGAGGCCGAGCCGGGCCAGCGACTCCTCCAGGCTGCGGCGTACGCCGTCGGCGGAGTAGTCCAGCACCCGGTGCGAGCTCGCCGGGACCGCGAAGCCCATGTCGTCCTGGGACTCCCCGTCCCAGGTGGGGTTGGGCCGCACGAGCCTGCCCACCTTGGTCGAGACGACGAACTCCGACCGCGGACGTGTCGCCAGGAACCGCCCGATCCTCTCCTCGGACAGTCCCAGCCCGTAGTGGGGCGCGGTGTCGAAGTGACGTACGCCTGCTTGCCAGGCCGCCTCGAGCGTGGCGTGACAGTCCTCGTCGGTGCGCGGCCGGAACAGGTTGCCCATCGGTGCACAGCCGAGTCCGAACAGCGGGATCTCCATCCGCCCTCCTCAACCTCTGACTCCACGGTCGTCCGACCGCCACATCGAGGCTAGACATCTGATGTTTGGGCTGTCAATATGCATGGAGTGCCCAATTCGGCGCTCTTAGACCACCATAGATCCGATTAATCAACGTTGGAGGCCACACCATGAAGTTCGCCCGCCTGGGACCCGCAGGTGAGGAGCTGCCCGTCCTCGTGCTCGAGGGCGAGGTGCGCAGCCTGGCCGGTCTCACCGACGACATCGACGGAGCCTTCTGGGCCTCCGACGGGCCGGCACGAGCCGCCGCCGCCCTTGCCGCGGGCGACCTCCCCCTCGTCGAAGGAGCCGACACGCTCCGCGTCGGCGCCCCGATCACCCAGCCCGGCGCCATCGTCTGCATCGGCATGAACTACGCCGCACACGCCGCCGAGTCCGGCGCGGAGCCGCCCGCCGTCCCGGTCATCTTCTTCAAGGCTCCCAACACGATCGCCGGCCCGAACGACACCGTCACCATCCCGCGCAACAGCACCAAGACCGACTGGGAGGTGGAGCTCGGCGTGGTGATCGGAAAGCGCGCGTCCTACCTCGACTCCCCCGACCAGAGCCTGGAGCACGTCGCGGGCTTCCTGGTCGCCAACGACCTCTCCGAGCGCGAGTTCCAGCTCGAGATCTCGGGCGGCCAGTGGAGCAAGGGCAAGATCGCCCCCGGCTTCAGCCCGATCGGCCCCTGGGTCGTGACTCCCGACGAGGTCGAGCACCAGAAGCTCGGCATGCGCTCCTTCGTCAACGGCGAGCCGCGCCAGGACTCCGTGACCGCCGACCAGATCTTCGACGTCGCGACGGTGATCCACCACCTCAGCCAGTTCATGGTCCTCGACCCGGGCGACCTGATCATGACCGGCACCCCGGAGGGCGTCGCGCTCTCCGGCCGCTTCCCCTACATCCAGCCCGGGGACCTCGTCGAGATCGAGATCGACGGACTCGGCCGCCAGCGCCAGGAGTACGTCGCCTACGGGAGCCAGGCATGAGCGGCCAGGGGACGCGCGAGCTCGACGGGCTCGTCGCGCTCGTCACCGGTGGTGCCTCCGGCATCGGCGCTGCCATCGTCGAGGTCCTGCTGGATCGGGGAGCCCAGGTCGCGGCCCTCGACCTCGACCCCGAGGGCATCCACCCCAAGGCCCTCGGCATCCGCGCCGACGTCACCGACGACGCGAGCATCAGGGCCGCGGTGGAGCAGACGGTCGCCGACCTCGGCCGGCTCGACATCGTGGTCAACAACGCCGGCATCGGCGCCCAGGGCACCGTCGAGGACAACCCCGACGAGCAGTGGCACGCGGTCTTCGACGTCAACGTCCTCGGTGCCGTACGAGTCTCGCGCGCCGCGCTCCCGCACCTTCGGCGCTCCCCCGCTGCGGCGATCGTGAACGTGGCCTCGGTGGCCGCGACCACGGGCATCCAGCAACGAGCCGTCTACTCCGCGAGCAAGGGTGCGGTCCAGTCCCTGACGCAGGCCATGGCCGCCGACCACCTCCGGGAGGGTATCCGGGTGAACTGCGTGAACCCCGGCACCGCCGCCACCCCCTGGGTTCAGCGCCTGCTCGACTCGGCCGACGACCCCGAGGCCGAGCGTGCCGCCCTGGACGCGCGGCAGCCGCACGGCCGGCTGGTCAGCGCGGACGAGGTCGCCCTCGCGGTCGCGTACCTGGCCAGCCCCTCGTCGGGCTCGACCGCCGGAGTGGCCCTCGCTGTCGACGGCGGCATGGCAACGTTACGGTTGCGACCGACCGAGTGAGAGGACCAGGATCCCGATGGCGCTGACCGACGAGGCGATCGAGAAGATCAAGGAGATGATCCTCGACGGCAGCCTGAAGCCCGGCGACCGTCTCCCCCGCGAGGCCGACCTGTCGGTCCAGCTCGGCATCTCCCGCAGCTCCCTGCGCGAGGCGGTGCGCGCGCTCTCGATGATGCGCATCCTCGACGTACGTCAGGGCGACGGCACCTACGTCACCAGCCTGACGCCGGAGATCCTGCTGGAGACGATGGGCTTCGTCATCGACTTCCACCAGGACTCCAGCGTCCTCGACCTCTTCGAGGTGCGCCGGGCGCTGGAGCCGCTGGCCGCCGAGAAGGCGGCCATGCAGATGTCATTGGAGGAGTCCGCCGACCTGCTCGCGCTGGTGGACTCGGTCAGCCCCGAGACGTCGTTGGAGGAGGTCGTGGCCAACGACCTGGAGTTCCACCACCGGATCGCCCAGGCCTCCGGCAACACCGTGCTGTGCTCGTTCATCGACGGGGTCGCCAACCGCACCCAGCGAGCACGGATCTGGCGTGGCGTGACGCAGCAGGACTCCTTCGACCAGACGCAGCGTGAGCACCGCGGCATCGCCCTGGCCATCGCGGACCGACAGCCGAGTATCGCCGCCGCGCTGTCGCTGGCCCACGTCGCAGGCATCGAGAACTGGATCCGCCGCAGCCTCGCCGAGGACGGGGAGAAGGAGGAGTGAGCGTGCCGAACCAGGGGCGGCTGCACGTCAGCTTCCGGCCCAGCGACCGCGCCCGGCAGGCGCTGGAGGCGCTGCCGGGACCGGTGACCTGCGCCGCGGATCCTGCCGGGCAGAGCCGCGCGGAGCTGCTCACGGACGTACGCGGCGCCGCCGCGCTGGTCTGCCTGCTGACCGACCGCGTCGATGCCGAGCTGCTCGACGCGGCCGGTCCGTCGCTGCGCGTGGTCGCCAACATGGCGGTCGGCCACGACAACATCGACCTCGCCGCCTGCGCCGCTCGCGGCATCACCGTGACCAACACTCCCGGGGTGCTCGACGAGGCAACCGCCGACCTCGCCTTCGCGCTGCTGCTCGCCGCGTCCCGTCGCGTGGTGGAGGCCGACGCGTTCGTACGCAGCGGCGAGCCCTGGTCCTGGCGGCCGGACCTCTTCGTGGGCCTCGACGTCAGCAGCGGAGCGACCCTGGGCATCGTCGGCCTGGGCCGGATCGGGCTGGCGATGGCTCGGCGCGCCCGCGCGTTCGACATGCGCATCATCGCGACCCCGTCCCGCTCCGCCGGCGACGAGGCCGCACGCCTCGGCATCGAGACCCTGCCGCTCTCCGACCTCCTGGTCGCCTCGGACGTCGTGTCGCTGCACTGCCCGCTGACCCCGGACACCCGGCATCTCATCGGCGCCGAGGAGCTCCGCCTGATGGGACCGGAGTCGGTCCTCGTCAACACCGCCCGGGGCCCCATCGTCGACGAGGCCGCGCTGGCGGCCGCGCTCGCCGACGGCACGATCGGCGCGGCCGGGCTCGACGTCTTCGAGAACGAGCCGGCCGTCCACCCGGACCTGTTGGCGCTGCCGAACGTCGTCCTGCTGCCGCACATCGGCAGCGCCGGGCGCGCCACGCGTGACCGGATGGCGATGCTCGCGATCGACAACGCCCGAGCCGTGCTCGCCGGCGAGCCCGCACCGACCCCGGTCCACCCGTAGGCAGACTCGGGCCGGCCGCGGGCTCACCCGCGGCCGGCCCGAGTCTGGTCCTAGCGCGGAACCACGGTGTAGGTGCTGCCCCGCCGGGTGTCGAGCTCGACGACGTTCTCCTCCGGTCGGGAGACGTCCGTCCCGGTCACCTGGACCGGCTGCTGCGTACGCAGGCGGAGCCGGTTGCCGAGCAGCGACCGGATCCGCGCCACCTCGACCTTGCCGTCTGCCCACCTCAGGTCGACCTCGAAGCCACCGCGGGCACGCAGGCCGCGGACCTTCCCCTCCGGCCATGCCGCCGGCAGCGCCGGGAGGAGGAAGAGCTCGCCGGAGTGGCTCTGCATGATCATCTCCGTGATCCCGGAGACGCCGCCGAAGTTCCCGTCGATCTGGAAGGGCGGGTGCAGGTCGAAGAGGTTCGGTGCGGTCCGGGAGGGGTGCAGCATGTGCTGGACGTGCAGGTAGGCGTTCTCGGGCTCCAGCAGGCGGGCGCGGATGTTCATCTTCCAGGCCAGCGACCAGCCCGTGGTGATCGCCGGGCCGCGCAGCTCGAGCGCCTTGCGGGCGGCGTCTGCCAGCTCCGGCGTACGCAGCGGGCTGATCTGGTCCGAGGGGAAGACGCCCCACAGGTGGGAGACGTGACGGCTCCGCTCGAGGGCGGCGTCCTCCCAGTCGATCAGCCACTCCTGCAGCTGGCCCAGGTAGCCGATCTGGTTGGGCGGCAGCTGGTCCCGCATCGCCACGGCCTTCTCGACGAGCGGGTCGTGCTTGCCGAGCGCGGCGGCGGCCTTCTCGAACGCGGTGAACAGGTCGCGCAGGATCTGACAGTCCATCGTCGGGCCGGCGCAGATGCTGACCCCCTCGTCGTCCTGCTCGTGGTGCTTGATCTCCGGCGAGTGCGACGGGCAGGTGACCATGTAGCCGGACTGCTCGTCGCGCACCATCGTCTCGAGGAAGAACTCGACCGCTCCCCGCAGGGTCGGGAAGTGCTCGGCGAGGTTCTCCTTGTCGCCGGTGTACTCGTAGCGCTCCCAGAACAGCAGCGACAGCCAGGCGCCTCCCATCGGCCAGACTCCGTAGTAGGCGAAGTCGACCGGTGCGGTTCCCCGCCAGCCGTCGGTGTTGTGGTGGGCGACCCAGCCCTTGTCCGACCCCCACATCTTCTTGGCGGTGTTCCGCCCGACCTCCGCGAGCTCCTCGGTCATCGCGAACATCGGGTCCCAGCACTCGGCGAGGTTGGCCGGGCCGGCGGGCCAGTAGTTCATCTGCGCGTTGATGTTGAGGGTGTACTTCGACTGCCACTCGGGCTGCATCTTGTAGTTCCACAGGCCCTGCAGGTTGGCCGGCTGCCCGGGGGTCCGGGACGACGAGATCAGCAGGTAGCGCCCGAACTGGAACCACAGCGCCGCCAGCTGCGGATCGCCGCCGGCACGGAACGCGGCCACCCGCTCGTCGGTCGGCTTCTCGATCGCGGCGGAGGTGCCGAGGTCGATGTCGACCCGGCCGAAGAGGGACTGGTAGTCCCGCACGTGCGCCGAGCGCAGCTGCCCGTACCCGCGCCCGGTCGCTGCCTCCAGCGGCTTCGTCGCTCGGCCGATGTGGTCGGCGTTCACGTCGGCGTAGTTGCGGTAGCTGGTCGCGATCGAGACCAGCAGGGTCACCGACGTGGCGTTGCGAACCCGGAGGTGGTCCCCCTGGCACTGGACCGTCCCGCCCTCGGTCTCGGCACGGACGAGGCTGACGAAACGTACGGCGCCCTCCATCCCCTCCGTGGGGCCACTGATGCCCTCCAGCGCGAGCGTCCGCGCGTCGTGGGGACGTACGTCGCTCTGCTGCGGGGACTCGAAGGTGGCGTTGAACGAGACCTTCTCGGCCTGGTCCGCGGTGAGGTGGACGACCATCACCTGGTCCGCGTGGCTGACGAACGACTCCCGGCGGTAGCGCACGCCGCCGACCTCGAACTCGGAGATCGCGATCGCCGACCGCAGGTCGAGCGAGCGCCGGTACGTCACGGGCTCACCGTCGATGCCGAGGAACTCGAGCAGCAGGTCACCCACCGGCTGGTAGAAGGCCTGCTCGCTCGGCCGCCCCATGAACTCCTCGTCGGCCAGGCGCTGGGCGCCGACCCAGTTCTCCTCGAAGATCATCCGGCGGATCTCGGGGAGCACCTCCGCCCCGCGGGGCGGGTCGTAGCTGTGCGGATGACCGGCCCACACCGAGTCCTCGTTCAGCATCAGCTTCTCGCTGGCCACACCGCCGAAGACCATCGCGCCCATCCGGCCGTTGCCGATCGCCAGCGCCTGGAGCCACTCCGCGGCCGGCTGGCGGTACCAGAGCTCCAGCGGGTTGGTCTCCGGCTCATCGGCGGCGGCTGCGGCCGCCTCGGTGACGACCGGCTGCACCAAGGCACCGCCCGCCAGCGCGGAGGCGGCCTGCAGCACCCGTCGTCTCGTGAAGTCCACCATCAGCTTCCTCCTGACTCACGCCCCAGGTGGGGCAAACATCGGTTGTTTCAATGTAATAGACATCACACGTCATGTCGATGCTTGCCAGAATTTGGCTTGGAGATGGCCGATGTAGGCCGAGGCGCGACGGAAGGGATGAGCAAATCATCTGATCTCTGTGCATCAGTGCGCTTCTCGAGCGGACGCCTCCGCGGCGGCCAGCCGCTGCTCGTCGAGCCCGTAGAAACGGCGCGCGCTGCCGGCGTAGATCTCCTCGCGCTCGCCGCTCGACAGGCCGGCCAACGCCTCCCGGAGCCCGGCGAAGACCCGCCCGTAGCCACCGGCCGTGGTGGAGATCGGCCAGTCTCCGCCGTACATCAGCCGGCTCGGGCCGAACACCTCGACCGCCCGGTCGACGAACGGCTGGATGCCGGCCACGGTCCAGCTGTCGGGGGCCGCCCCGGGGTACAGCCCGGAGACCTTGCCGAACACCTTCGGGTTCTCGGCCGCCCGCTCGATGAGGCTCCACCACGGCTCTCGCTCGGCATCGCCGATCGGTGGTTTGGAGAGGTGGTCGATCACGATCCGCAGGTCCGGGTGGCGTTCGGAGAGCGTCGCGACGTGTTCCAGGTGGCGCGGCAGCACCGAGACGTGGTCGTAGGTGAGCCCGAGCCGTTCCAGCAGCCCGAGCCCCTCGGCGACGTCCGGACGGAGGATCCAGTCCGGGTCGGGGATGTTGTGGATCAGGTTGCGTACGCCGACCACCCGGTCGTCTCCGCGCAGCGACTCCAGCCGCTCGGCGGCCAGGTCCGGCTGGTCCAGCGGCACGTAGACGACGATCCCGACCACCTCGGGATGTCGGTCGGCGACCTCGATCATCAGATCGGTGTCGCCGTCGTGGTCGTCGGACTGGACCAGCACGGTCGCGTCCACTCCCTGCGCCCGCAGCTGCGGCCGGACCTCGTCGAAGGTGAACGTGCGGTTGTACTCGGGTACGTCGGGACCGAGCCACGGGTAGGGCGAGCGGGTGAGGTCCCAGACGTGCTGGTGGCTGTCGATGATCATCTGCGGCGTCACCGGTTCGCCCAGTAGCTGCCGTCCGGATAGGCGTACGTCGCCACCGACGCGGGGTGCATCTCCGCGCTGTAGCCGGGTCGGGACGGCAGCCCGTAGGCGCCGTTCTCGACGATGCACGGGTCCGTGAAGTGCTCGTGGAGATGGTCCACGAACTCGGTGACCCGGTCCTCGAGCGTGCCCGAGACGGCGACGTAGTCGAAGACGGACAGGTGCTGGACGAGCTCGCACAGGCCGACGCCGCCGGCGTGAGGACAGACCGGGACGTCGAACTTCCTCGCCATCAGATAGACGGAGAGGATCTCGTTGACGCTGGCGAGCCGCGCGGAGTCGAGCTGGCAGAAGTCGATGGCCTCCGCCTGGAACATCTGCTTGAAGAGCACCCGGTTCATGCCGTGCTCGCCGGTGGCCACCCCGATCGGAGCCACCGCCTTGCGGACCGCGGCGTGGCCGAGGATGTCGTCAGGACTGGTCGGCTCCTCGATCCACCACGGCTCGAAGCGCGCCAGCGCGTTGACCCACTCGATGGCCTGCGGCACGTCCCAGACCTGGTTGGCGTCGATCATCAGCTTCGCGTCCCAGCCGATCACCTCCCGGGCGATCTCGCAGCGCCGGATGTCGTCCTCCAGGTTCGCGCCGACCTTCAGCTTGATGTGCGTGTAGCCGGAGTCGACCGCTTCGGCGGCCAGCCGGCGCAGCTTGTCGTCCGAGTAGCCCAGCCAGCCGGCAGACGTGGTGTAGCAGGGATAGCCGGTCTCCTCCAGGTGCCGGATCCGCTCCTCACGGTGGGGAACGCCGGCGCGGAGGATGTCCAGGGCCTCGTCCCGGGTGAGGGCGTCGCTGAGGTACGTCAGATCTGCGACGTCGACGAGCTCCTCGGGGGTCATGTCGGCCAGCAGCCGCCACAGCGGCTTGCCGGCTTCCCGGGCGGCCAGATCCCAGACCGCGTTCATCACGGCGGCGAGGGCCAGGTGCTCGACCCCCTTGTCCGGGCCCAGCCAGCGGAGCTGGGAGTCCGAGGCGAGATCCCGGTAGACCCCGCCCAGGTCACCCACCACGTCGCTCACCTCGCGCCCGACCAGCGGCTCACCGCGGCGCTGCGCCGCCAGGGTGCAGATGTCGTTGCCGCGTCCGATGGTGAAGGTGAACCCGAACCCGGAGAGCTCCGGGTCGTCGGTGCTCACCACGACGTACGTGGCCGAGTAGTCACCGTCCTTGTTCATGGCGTCGGATCCGTCCATCGACACAGAGGTCGGGAAGCGGACATCGGTGACATCGACGGCGGTGATACGGGTCACGAGGGATCCTCCTGTGGGGATGGGTGGCGCTTGTTCACGAGGTAGAGGTGGGTCAGGACCAGCACCGTCTCGCCACGCTGGTTGGTCACCGTGACGAGCTCGTGGACGTATCCGAGCTCGGCCGGCTTCTTCCGGTGCTCCGACATCTCGGTGATCTCGGCGGTGACGGTGATGGTGTCGCCGATGAACACCGGGCCGATGAACCGGATCCGGTCGTAGCCGTAGGACATGGACTGTGGGTTGATGTCGGTGGCGGTCATCCCGACCGCCACCGCGAGGATCAGCGTCCCGTGGGCGATCCGGTGTCCGGCCGGCTGGGTGGCCATCCACTCCGCATCCATGTGGTGCGGGAAGAAGTCGCCCGTCTGACCGGCGTGCAGGACGATGTCGGCCTCGGTGATGGTGCGCCCCAGGGTGGTCCGGGACTCCCCGACCGCGTAGTCCTCGAACCAGCGTTCCTCGACTCTCACCGGGACGCTCCTTCCTCGACGCCGTAGGCGTCCGATCCCACGCCGAGCAGGCGCTCGGCGAGCTCGCCGGCCCGGCGGACCAGCTCGGCGTCGGTCATCCGGCCGGCCAGCGCCTCCGTCACCCACGGGGAGACGGTGTCCTGGAACTCCAGATAGCCGGCGGTACGCGGCCGCACCCACGCGCCCTCGAGGGTCGCCCGGGTGCCCCGGAAGAAGTCCCAGGAGTCTTCGTTGAGCCGGTCGTCGTCCCACGAGGACGCGTAGCCGGGCTGGCCGCCCGCGTCGTAGTAGATGCCCGACTGGACCTCAGGCGAGGCCACCCACAGTGCGTACGCCCGGGCTGCGTCCAGGTCTCGCGACCGGGCCGAGACGGCCACGCCGGCACCGCCGAGCTGCGAACCGGCCACCCCTCGGGGGCCGGAGGGCATGTCGACGTACCTGAGGCGATGTGGCCGGAACCCCGTCCGGGAGTAGTTGCTGTAGCCGTAGAGCAACGGCGCGTAGGCCCACGGCTCGGTGGCGTCGGTGGACAGTGCCTCGGCGACCTCGATCGGGTTCGCGTCCAGGCACCACGACGGCACCTGCTCGCAGAGCCGATGCATGAGGTCGAGCAGGCTCAGCGCGTGCTCCTCGGGCAGGAAGGTCCCGGGCTCGGCGTTGACCGGCGTCCCGCGGTTGGCTGCCAGGGTGCACAGTGTCGAGTAGGCGTCGATCGGCTTGCAGGGCCAGAGCACCCTGCCCTCGGCGGCCAGGTCGAGCACCTCCTCCCACGTACGCGGCGCAGCCGGCAGGCGGTCCGGGCGGTACGCAGCGACCTGGGCCGCGGCGTCGGTGGCCAGGCCGTACTGGCGCCCATCGTGGCGGTACGACGCGTGGCTGCTGCCCACGGCATCGGCGGCCAGGGCGGCCAGCTCGTCGTCGTGTCCGGCGCCGTCCAGGGGCGCCAGCACCCCTTCCGCGACGGCCAGCGGCACGTGCGGGTGGTCGATGACCAGGAGGTCGAAGCGCTCGGCCAGCTCCGCCAGCGGCGCGTCGGCGAACGCCTGCAGGGAGCGGTACTCCCAGCGCACCTCGACACCGGTCCGGCGCGCGTACTCCTGGGAAGCGGCGACCTGGCAGTCGTAGCCACGCGGGTGCTCCCAGGTCATGCCGTGCAGGACGGTCATCGGTCTCCCTCGAGGTCGTGCTCGCCCAGGCGTGGAGCCGGGCGCGGATTGGTCAACCGCTCGCCGTCGATGCGGATCGGGCTGCGAGTGGTCGTCAGGGTGAGGCCGTCACGACGGATCTGCTGGGTCATCGCGATGGCCTCGAAGCCCTTGTGCTCCACGAGCTCGGAGAGCGTGAGCACAGGGGCACACCACACGTCCTCGGCGTCCAGCACGGCCAGCCAGGCGTCCCGCGTGTCGCTCCGGAGACGGTCGCCGATCGCCTCCTCGATCTCCGACTGCCGGTCCCACCAGGTCTGCGAGTCGGTCATCGCCTCCAGCTCGGGGAGCCCGAGCAGCCGCCCGATGGTGGGCACGGGGTTCATCGCGATCGCGAGGTAGCCGTCGCTCGTCGGGTAGATGCCATAGGGAGCCGAGAGGAAGGCGTGGGCCGACCGGGGTCCCTTGCGGCGTACCTCGACCGACGGATCGTTGAGCCGGGTGGTCAGCAGCTCGAACTCCAGGTCCAGCAGGGACTCCATCAGGCTCGTCTCCGTCAGCCCGCCCTTCCCGGTCCGGAACCGCCGGACCAGCAGGGCGGTGATGCCCTGGGCCAGGTGACAGCTGGCGAGGTGGTCGGCAACCGCCAGACCGACGGGGACCGGTGGGTCATCGGCCGACCCGTTGAGCCAGGGCAGCCCGGCGATGGCCTGGGCGAGCAGGTCCTGGCCCGGGCGGTCCTGGAACGGGCCGACGCCGCCGTACCCGGTGACGCTGCCGTAGACGATGCTCGGGTTGAGCGCCCGGACGGATTCGTAGTCGAGGCCGATCCGCTCCATCACCCCGGGGCGGAAGTTCTGGACGATCACGTCGGCCCCCGCGACCAGTGCGCGTACGCGCTCGAGGTCGGCGGGATCCTTCAGATCGGCCGCCACGCTCTCCTTGTTCCGGTTCATGGCGTGGAAGGAGAGGCTGTCGCCGTTCACCGTGCGCCCGGCGAAGGCCAGGCTGCGGCCCGCGTCTCCCCCGGCGGGCCGCTCGATCTTGATGACCCGGGCACCGAGGTCGGCGAGCCTCAACGCCGCCACGGGACCGGCCAGGAACTGGCTGAAGTCCAGGACCGTGACGCCCTCCAGGGGCAGGTCGGAGGGTCGAGCGTCGCTCATCGACGTTCCTTTCGGCTGGTTACCGGTCATATGGCGGCCGCTCTCCCCCGCGGGCCGCGTCCGTGTACGCCGCCTCGACGACCGCCATGGTGCGGAAGACGTCCTCGACCCCGGTGGGCAGGGACGGGATCGATCCCTCGAGAAAACGCTGGACCACGGCCATCGAGCCGATGAACGCGTCGGGGAACCAGGACCCCTCGAACGGCACCGGGCGCCAGCCGGCGTCGAGTCGCTCGTCGGTGACCAGCTCGAGCGAGTCCTCTCCGCCGCGCGGGTAGTCAAGCAGCAGGCCGAGCTGTGCCCGGATGGCGCCGCGGGTGCCCTCCCACTTGACGAAGGACTCTTCGTGCCGGGGTCCGTAGTGGTGGTCGTGGTTGGTGGAGACGACGACCCTGATGGGTCGGTCGCCGTAGCTCAGCGCGATGTCGGAGCGGCTGTTGGCGTGGGCCTTCTCGGGATGACGCACGGTGACGGCGTGGACCCCGGTCGGGTCCCCCAGGAAGGAACGCACCAGATCCAGGTAGTGGACGCTGTGCATGTTGATCTCGAGCCGGTCCAGATCGAGCACGTACGGGAACATCTCCCACGGGGTCCGCACCGAGACC
Organism: Nocardioides sp. YJ-D4; assembly: GCF_054031495.1. Classification (NCBI taxonomy): domain Bacteria; kingdom Bacillati; phylum Actinomycetota; class Actinomycetes; order Propionibacteriales; family Nocardioidaceae; genus Nocardioides; species Nocardioides sp. YJ-D4. Next base: position 4,283,049 of record NZ_CM132932.1, on the reverse strand, counting down.
CGGACCTCCAGGTCGTAGAGCTCCCCGATCGTGCCGGCAGCGATGAGCTCGCGGGCAGCGACGACGTACGGCGCGAACCGGAGCTGCGTGTTGACCGCAGCCACCAGCCCCTTGCGCCGGCACACCTCACGGGTGCGGATCCCCTCGGCCAGGTGGTTCCCCAAGGGCTTCTGCAGCAGGACCGCAGCGCCGTCGGGCAGCTGCTCGAGGACCTCGACGTGCGCCTCGGGCGGAAGGGCGACGTCGTAGACCGCGTCGGCCGGAGCCGACCGGACCGCGTCCGCGACGTCCGCGCATACGGTGCGGATGCCGTATTGCTCGGCGAGGTCGCGCGCTCGCTCGGGGACGAGGTCGGTGATGCTGGCGACCTCGAACCCCGCCTTTGCGTACGCCGGCAGGTGAGCGTCACGGACGATCCCGCCGGCGCCGACGAGCACGATCGGCCGCGGGCTCTTCGGCATCTCGGCCGAGTAGCCGGGGTGCGGGTCGAGCTCCGGTGGCGGATGCGGGGCCATCAGCCCTTCACCGCCCCCATCGTCTCGCCCCGCATCAGGAACTTCTGCGCGCCGAGGAAGACGATCAGCAGCGGCAGCATCGAGATGAAGGTCGCCAGCGCCAGCTGCGGCATGTAGAGCTTCACGTCCAGCCCGGCGGCGACGGTCGGATTGAACAGCGGGCTCGCGCCGATCAGCTGCTGCAGCCCGACGGGGAGGGTCTGGTTGTTCTGGTTGGAGGAGAGCAGCGCCAGCGGCAGGAAGAAGTTGATCCAGTTGGCGACGAAGGCGAAGAAGCCGACCAGGACGGCGGCCTGGCGCGAGATCGGGAGCCCCACCCGCCAGAAGATCGACACCTCGCCGAGACCGTCGATCCGGGCTGCCTCGACGAGCTCTTGGGGCATGGTGGTCATGAAGTGGATGTAGGCCAGGTAGACCCCGAACGGGAAGAAGCCCATGATCAGCCCCACCGGCCACAGCTGGCCCACCGCGCCGATGGCGTTCACCTCGAGGAAGATGGGGATGACCAGCACGGTGTTCGGCATCACCATCGTGACCAGCGTGATCAGCAGGATGGGACGGCGGGCGCGGAACCGGAGCCGGGCCATCGCGTAGCCGGCCGGCAGCGCGGCGAAGACCGCCAGCAGCGCACCCCCGCCGGCGACGGCGAGCGTGTTCAGCAGCCACCGGGTGTACAGCCCGCCACCGGGTCCGAACCCGTTGACCTGCGACCAGCTGTACTGCGCGTTGTCCCACGACATGTCGCCGAACCCGAAGGGCCCGCCGGCGCCGGAGGCGACACCCTCGTTGGACCGGAACGCCATCGCGATGAAGCCGGTGATCGGCAGGACGAACAGGCACGCCACGAACAGCATCGTGACGACCCGCGCGGTCTTGCCGACGCTCCAGTCGAACATGGCCCGCCGAGGCCGGGCCTTCGGACGTACGTCTGCGGTGATCTGACTCATCGCTGCTCCTCCTCACCGAACAGGCCGGTCCGGAAGACGACCAGCAGGCCGATCCCCAGCGTGATCACGAGCAGGATCAGCGACATCGCGGCGGCCGCGGGGAAGTTGTAGTTGCTGAAGGCGAACGCGTAGCCCAGCTGGGTGGGCGTCCACTGGTCCTCGAGGGCGTTGCTGGCCACCTGGTCGAGCAGCTGCGGCTCGAGAAACAGCTGGAACCCGTAGGCGAGGTTCATCAGCACCGCGTACCCGATCCACGGCCGGATGATCGGCAGCTTCACGTGCCAGGCCAGCTGCCATTCGTTGGCACCGTCCAGCCGCGCCGCCTCGAGCGTCTCCTCCGAGATCCCGTTGAGGCCGCCGTTGACCACGATGACCCACTGACCGACGCCCTGGAAGAACATCATCGCGGCCAGGATGAACGGCAGGTTCCCGGGTCCGGCGACCGCCTGCTTGATGGTGTCGATGCCCAGCGCCTGCCAGAACCCCTCGATCGGGGACTGGCTCGGGTTGAGCAGATAGACCCAGAGCACGAGGTTGGCGACGCCTGCCAGGGCCCCGGGGATGTAGTAGACGAACCGCATCGACGACCCGAACCATCCGGGGCTGGCGTGGACCAGCAGAGCCAGACCGACGATGCCGATCGTCATGATCGGAAGCCAGACCACCAGGGTCGCGAAGATGTTGACGAACGTGTCGACGAACCGGTAGTCGGTGACGACGGTCCTGAAGCTGTCCACGCCCCCGAAACCGCCGGTGGGGTCCAGCGGCGTCGGTGCCTTCTCCAGAGATGTCTTGATCGCGTACGCGACCGGGATGATGCCCGCGATCATCAGCAGGACGAGGTAGGGCGCCATCAGCATCCAGGCGCCACGCGTCTCGCTGGGCCGCGCGACTCGTCGCCGGGGACGGCGCCTCGGGCCCGCCTGGGGCGGCGAGGTGGCGACGTCCTCCATCAAGGCGGTCGACATGTTGCTCCTCCGATGTGTCCGGGCCACCGTGAGGCCCCGATGTGACTGGGATGGCACCCTTCGGCCCGGGCGTTCCGGGCCGAAGGAGCTCGTGAGCGGCCGGGCTACTCGACCGTGTAGCCCATCGCCTTCGCCTGGCTGACCAGCTCGTCCCCGAAGGACTTCCAGGCCTGGTCGACGTCGCCTCCTGAGGCGAGGGTGGCGGCCACCGTCTCGGTCCACACCGCTCCGGTGTTGTAGAGCATGTAGGCGTGGCCGTCGACGACGTAGTCGTTGGCCTCCTTCATCGCCTCGAAGGTGGTCTCGTTGTCCGCGAAGTAGTTGGCCTTGGCCTGCTTCTCCGCCCACGCGTCCTGCACGGGACCGTACGCCGGCAGACCGGTGGAGAGCTCGACCTGCCACCTCGGGTCGGTGGCGACGAACTCGGCGAAGGTCAGCGTGTTCTCGAGCTGCTTGCCCGTGATGTGGTTCGAGACGCCCCAGAGGCCTCCGCCCTCGTTGCCGGTGGAGGGCTCGCTCTCACCGTCCCACGCGAGGGGCTCCACGGCGGTCATCTGACCGGCCGGGATCTTCCAGGTCTGGTTGAAGAGGTAGTCGCCCCACCACGCAGCACCGGGGCTCATGACCAGGTCCTTGCCGACCTTGGCCGCGTCGGGGTCGAAGATGCCGACGGTCGAGAGTGCCTTGCCCTCCAGCATCGTGCCGATCAGGTCCACCGCTCGCGTGCACTTGGCGTCGGAGGTGTCGATGTGGACGACGGTCTCGGACTGTCGGTCGTTGGTGGGACAGCCCGAGCCCCACAGATAGCGGTCAGGGGCGTACGCGTCGCCGGTGAAGCCGCTGATCTTGCCCGGGTGCTCCTTGGCGATCTGGACGGCCAGGTCGCCGTACTCCTCCCAGGTCGTCGGCGCCTCGTAGCCGTTGGCGTCGAAGAAGGCCTTGTTGTACCAGAACACGTCAGGGGCCGCGTCGTTGCGCAGGCACCTGACCTGACCGTCGATCTCGCACGCGGCGTTGATCGAACCCTCGTAGCCGTCGAGCACGTCGGGCAGGTGGTCGGTCAGGTCGAGCGTGTAGTCGATCTGCGCGCCGGAGGCCCAGGCGATGTCGTCGTTGGAGGGGAAGAAGATGGCGTCCGGCCAGCCCTGTCCGGCCTCGTTGAACTGGGCGAACTGCTGCTGAAGAGACTTGCCACCGACGGTCCCGTCGATCTGGTTGATCTTGATGTCGATGTCCGGGTACGCCTTCTTGAAGGCGTTCGCGGCGGGCACTCGCGGCGGGTCGACCCAGACGGTGATCGCGCCACCGGAGTCCGTCTTCTCGCCCGCGGCGTCATCTCCTCCGCCGGAGCCGCAGGCACCCAGGACCGAGGCGGCCAGCAGGGTCGCGGCGGCCACCAGGGGCGCCCGGCGACGTGAACCGAGTGGGTTTCGCTTCATGGACATGGCTCCTTCGACGATGTGTCCCGAGCGGATGCAATGTGACGCAGGCCACTGCTCAAACGTTAGAGCAGATCACCGGGAGTGGTCAATCGTTTGAGTAGATCTTCCTCAGGGCAGCCGGGCGAGAGGCCCGGACGGGCCGATTCGGGGCGCGCGAGACCCACCGCGCAACTGCGGCGTGCTCGTCCGTCAGTTCTCAGACGGCCTGGCTCGGTGGCGCCGTGGACTCCCGCACGATGAGCTCCGGGGCGGGGTCGGTGATCATCTCGTCGGCCATCTCACCGGTCTCGATGCGGCGGACGACGCTGCGTACGGCGGCACGGCCCATGTCGTAGAACTGCATCTTGACCGCGGTCAGCGGCGGCCAGGTGTTCTCAGCGGTCCAGGAGTCGTGCACGGTGGCCACGGAGAGGTCCTCGGGGACACGGATCCCGTCGGCTCGGGCGGCCGCGAGCAGACCGATGGCGGCGTTGACGTTGGCGACCACGATCCCCGTGGGCCTCGGCTCCCGCTCCATCAGTCGCCGCAGGGCGGTGCGGCCGTTGTCGGCGGTGTAGCCGACCCGCGTCTCGTAGTCCTGGCGTACCGGCAGCCCAGCCTCGACGAGGGCCTCCTTGTAGCCCACCCGCCGCCGCTTCGCGGTGAACGAGCGGGGAAGGCCGTTGGCGAAGGCGATCCTCTCGTGACCGAGGTCGATCAGGTGCTGGGTGGCGATCCGGGCACCGGTGCGGTCGTCGAGAGCGACCGAACCGACGTGTCCCGGGTAGGTGGAGTTGATCAGCACGATCGGGGCGCCCGAGGCCAGCAGGTCCCCCATCCCGGCCGGCGCGACGCCGTCGCCCACCTGGATGACCATGCCGTCCACACGTCCCTCGCCGATGAGCCGGGCGATCATCTCGCCTTCGGGACGTACGTCGTCGGCGCGGCCGAGCAGCAGGGTGTAGCCCCGCGCGGCCGACTCGTCCTCGGCGCCGTGCATGAGCTCGGTGAACAGGGCGTTGGTCAGGTCGGGGACGACCAGTCCTACGACCTGGGTCCGCGCCGACTTCAGGGCGCGCCCGGCGAAGTTGGGTCGGTAGTGCAGGTCCTTGGCCGCTTGCACGATCCGCTCGCGGGTGGCCTCACTCACCCGGGCCGAGGGCGCGTCGCTGAGCACCCTCGAGACGGCCGAGATCGAGACACCGGCGCGGGCTGCGACATCGCCAAGGGTGGCCATGGGCCGCAGCCTAGCTCTGCCCGGCTGCGACGGTTGGGCACCCGGCGGCTCCGGCGTGGCCGGAGCCGGTTGACTGACATCGGTCATGCCGGACGACCCTCGAGCGGGTCGGCGCCGTCACGCAGGATCCCGTGTTCTCCGAGCCGCGGCGCACCCCGCCGATGCCTGAGGATCTCGCCGTCGATGCGGATGGGGCTCCGCGTGGTCGTCAGCGTCACCGATGCGCCGCCCGGCTCCGGAGCCGACCGCTCGACCTGCTGGGTCATCTCGAGCGCGGCGAACTCCGGCGAAGCGAGCAGCTCCTCGAGGGTGAGCACCGGCGCGAACCACTCGCTGCTCCCATGCTGAGCAGGCAGCGCGTCCAGCCAGGCGGCTGTGGTGTCACGGCCGAGGGCGGCGGCAATCAGGTCGCTCACCCGGTCGGGGTCCTTCTCCCACAACCCGGTAGCCGCGAGCTGGGCAAGCTCGGCGTCGCCCAGCGTGGTCGCGAGCTCGTCGAGGGGCGCGCCTGTCAGCGCGACGTAGCCGTCCTTGGTGGCGAAGATCCCGCTGGGGGTCCAGGCGGACATCGGACGAGGCGAGCGCGCCAGGTCCTCGCCCTCGGGTCGCGTCAGGAGCGTCGCCTGCAGGTCGAGCATGCCCTCGAGCAGGCTGGTCTCCACGAGCCCGCCCCGGCCGGTCCTGGCCCGGCGTACGAGCAGGGCAGTCACGCCTTCGGCGAGGTGGCAGCTCATCAGGTGGTCCGCGAGGGAGAGCCCGACAGTCATGGGCCGGTCCGCACCGGCGAGCCACGTCGCCCCCGACACCGCCTGGGCCAGGAGGTCCTGGCCGGGTCGGCTCACCCAGGGTCCGGCGTCGCCGTAGCCCGAGGCGCTCGCATAGACGAGCCCCGGGTTGAGCTCGCGCACGCTCGCGTAGTCGAGGCCGATGCGCTCCATGACCCCGGGCCGGAAGTTCTCGATGATGACGTCGGCGCGAGCGACGAGGTCCTTCACCCGAGCCAGGTCCGCCGGGTCCTTGAGGTCGGCGACGACCGCCTCCTTGTTGCGGTTCATCGCATGGAACGAGAGCGTGTCCCCCGCCGCCGAGCGACCTGCGAACGCGAGCGTACGGCCGATCTCGCCGGTGTGCGGCCGCTCGATCTTGATCACCCGCGCCCCCAGGTCGGCCAGCCGAAGCGCTGCGACCGGACCCGCCAGGAACTGGCTGAAGTCCAGGACAACGGTCCCGGCGAGAGGCAGATCCTCCGGTTGCATCGCCACTCCCCCTCGCGCGATCAATCGTTTGCGCAATGGTACGGCCCGGGTGATGCCGAGAGCAAGCAGCGCCGAGACGTCAGCTACGTCGGACGAGACGTCAGTTAGGGCGGGCGAGACGTCAGTTAGGGCGGGCGAGTTGGCACGGCGCTGCCGCCTCGATCGACGCGGGCGACGTCTCGGCCGACGCGGCCGACGCCTCGGCCGACGCGGCCGACGCCTCGGCTGGGGTCAGAGGTGCAGGGCGCCGTCGATGCGACGTGGCGTGCCGGTGTGTCCGTCGCGCAACTCCTCGGGCAACAGCTCCTGCGGCGCGTCCTGCCACACCATCGGGCGCAGGAAGCGGCGCACGGCGGAGACACCGACCGAGGTGTGCAGGGTGTTGGTGGACGGCCACGGTCCACCGTGGTGCTGCGCCCAGGAGACACGTACGCCGGTGGGGAAGCCGTTGAAGACCAGGCGGCCGGCGATCGGGGCGACCGCCTCGACGAGTCGCCGGGTCAGCGCGGACTCGTCGGGCTCGGAGTGGAGGGAGACAGTGAGCGATCCGGGCACCTGACTCAGGGCGGCGAGCAGGTCGGCCTCGTCGGCGTACCTCACCACGACGGCGGCGGGGCCGAAGCACTCCTCGAGTACCTCCGCGAGTCCCGCCGAGCCGGTGACCAGGAGTCCAGCGGCAGCCCATGCGGGCGCGCTCTGCTCCTGCGCCGTCACGGCTGCGGTGACGCCGGGAGCCGACGCGAGTCGGCCGAGGATCTCGCGGTAGGAGCTCGCTATGCCGACGTTGAGCAGCGGCTGCGCACCCGACTCGGCCAGGATCGCGGCCAGTGCCTCGACCACCGCGTCGCCGGCTTCTCCGACCGGCACGAACACCAGTCCCGGCTTGGTGCACAGCTGCCCGGCCGACCCGGTGATCGAGGCCGCGAGGCCCTCGGCGATGGCCGTCCCGCGGGCCGCCGCGGCACCGGGAGTGACGACGAGCGGGTTGAGACTCCCGAGCTCGCCGTAGAACGGGATCGGCTCGGGGCGTGCGTTGACCAGGTCGAGCAGTGCGCGGCCGCCTGCGGGCGAGCCGGTGAAGCCGACCGCCTTGATGAGTGGATGGACGACCAGGTCGGCCCCGGCCTGGCGACCCTGGACCAGCCCGACCGTGCCAGGCGGCAGCCCGAGGTCCTCGACCGCGGCCCGGAGCGCGTCGAAGGCGAGCTGGGAGGTCAGCGGGTGCGACTCGTGCGCCTTGACCACGACCGGGCACCCGGCCGCGAGCGCGGACGCGGTGTCGCCGCCCGGCACCGAGAAGGCGAGCGGGAAGTTGCTGGCGCCGAAGACGGCGACCGGGCCGAGCGGCACGAGCATGCGGCGTACGTCGGGGGCAGGCCCGAGCGGTGTCTGGCCGGCGTGGTCGATCGCGGCCTCGAGGAAGCTGCCCTCCCGGACGGCCTCGGCGAAGAGGCGCAGCTGGAAGCTGGTGCGGCCGACCTCACCCTCCAAGCGAGGCCGGGTCAGCCCAGTCTCCGACATCGCGGTCTCGACGAGCTGGGCGCGGTTCTCCTCGAGCCGGTCGGCCATCGCCTCGAGCAGGCCGGCGCGCCCCTCGCGACCCAGGGCCGCCAGCGCGGGCACAGCGAGATGTGCCTCCGCGACGATCCGGTCGACCTCCTCGGTGGTGGTGGCCTGCAGCCCGGTCGGGATCTCCTCACCGCTGGCGGGGTTGCGAGAGAACAGGACGGTCACAACAGGTTCCTTCCGGCGAGGTTGCGCATCAGGTCGGCGACGCCGAAGTCCCACGGCGCGCACTCCTCGCTCGCCCGGACGCGGTTGACGAGAGTGCCGAGCTCGGGCGCGGAGATCCGGACGACGTCGCCCGAGTGGTGGGTGAACCCCATGCCGGGCTCGTCTCGGTCGTCGGAAGGCGCGAACATGGTGCCGAGCAGCAGCACGGCCCCGTCGGGGTACTGGTGGTGCGGGCCGACCAGCTGGCGCACTAGATCCGCGGGGTCGCGGCTGATCGCACGCATCGACGAGGTGCCCACCATCTCGAAGTCGTCCTCGCCACGCACCTCGAGCGAGACGGTCATCGCGCGCACGTCGTCGAGCATGAAGCCGTCGTCGAAGAGTCGTACGAACGGGCCGATGGCACAGGCGGCGTTGTTGTCCTTCGCCTTGGGCAGCAGGAGCGCCGAGCGGCCCTCGACGTCGCGCAGGTTGACGTCGTTGCCGAGGGTGGCGCCGACGATCCGGCCGTCGGAGGCGACGACCAGCGCCACCTCGGGCTCGGGATTGTTCCAGCGCGACGCGGCCAGCACCCCGACCTCGGCGCCGGTGCCGACCGCGGACAGCGGCTGGGCCTTGGTGAAGATCTCGGCGTCGGGTCCGATGCCGACCTCGAGGTACTGGCTCCACATGCCACGCTCGCGCAGCACCTCCTTGAGCCGCTGCGCCTCCGCCGAGCCGGGAACCAGCTCGTCGAGCCCGCCGCCGATCGCCGCGGTGATCTCGGCGCGCACCGTGGCCGCGGCGTCGGCCTCACCCCGAGCGCGCTCCTCGATGAGCCGCTCCAGCATCGAGACCACGAAGGTCACCCCGGCGGCCTTGATCGCCTGCAGGTCGACCGGCGCGAGCAGCCAGGGGCGGGCGGCGTCGCGGCCCTCCGGCGGCGTGTTGGCGAGCAGGTCGGCCACCGTGGCCAGCGGCTCGCCGGGCACATCGGCCAGCGCGGCGGCGGGGTCGCTCTGCTCGCAGAGGTCGCGCACCGTCGCGTACGTCCCGCTCACGTCGTACGCCCTGCCATCCCGCACCACGACGACGCTCGGGCCTCCTGCCTGCGGGTCCCAGACGCGCCCCACGAGCGTCGGGACGGCGCCGTCGGTGGGCAGGGTGGCGGCCAGGTCGGGCCCCCAGTCGGTGGTGACTGTCATCGGTGGTCCTCCGGTCAGGCTCGTACGAATCGGGGTGCGCGCTTCTCGGCGAACGCCGCACGGCCCTCGGCGGCGTCGGCGGTCGCGAAACACACGGTCTGGATGTCGCGCTCGTAGGTGACCGCCTGCTCCAGAGGCATGTTGGCGGCAGCAGCGAGGTTGGCCTTCGCGGTCTCGACCGCGATCGGAGCACGGCTCGCGATGGTCTCGGCGAGCTCGAGGGCGCGCGGCAGGAGCGCGTCGGGCTCGAGCACCTCACTGACCAGGCCCCAGGCGAGCGCCTGCAGAGCGTCGATCGGATCGCCGGTCATCAGCATCACCGCCGCGTTGCTCGGGCCGATCGAGCGGCCCAGCAGCGCCGACATGCCGCCACCGCCGATCCAGCCGAGCTTCACCTCGGCGGCCGCGAGCTTCGCGGTGGTCGACGCCAGCCGGATGTCGCAGATCAGCGCGGTCTCCAGCCCGCCGCCGAGGGCGTACCCGTTGACGGCGGCGATGATCGGCTTGCGCAGCACCTTGAGCGAGTCGCAGTAGTCCTCCCGGTTGCGGAAGGCCCACGGGCTGGCGTACTTGTCGAGCTCGGCGATGTCCGAGCCCGCGCAGAAGGCGCGGTCGCCGGCGCCGGTGAGCACCACGACCCGAATCTCGTCGGCGTCGTTGCACCACCGCGCCAGCGCGACGAGCGCATCCGACATCTCCTGGGTGACGGCGTTGAGCTTGGCGGGCCGGTTGAGGGTGATCACCCCGACGTGGCCGCGCTGCTCGAACAGCACCTCCGGGCAGGTCGACTCAGGTGCGGTCATCGGGCAGCTCCTTCCTGGTTCGCGCGGCCGAGGGCGGCCAGGTGGTGGTCGTCGATCCGAGACAGGGCAGCGGCGATGCTGATCGAGCCGGACAGGGCCTCGCGCACGACCTCGGCCGCCTCGGTCTGAAACGTCACGTAGCCCGGATGACGGGGCCGGACCCAGGCCCGCTCGAGGGTCTCCAGGGTGCCGCGATAGAAGTCGCCCACCGGCTCGTTCACCGCCGGCGAGGTCCACGCGGCGCGTGCCGACGGCTGGCCGGAGTGTGCCGGGATGAAGTCCTCCTGCACCGGCCCCGACATGAGGTGGCGTACGTGGTCGAGCAGCTCAGGCGTGACCGCGCACCGTGCGGTGATGGCCAGGCCGGTCCCGCCGAGGGTGGAACCGGGCCTCGTACCAGGCGCCAGCGTGGGCGCGTCGGTGAAGCGCGCCGGACGGTCGAGCGTGGTGTCGGCGTAGGTGACGTAGCCGTAGACGAGCGGCACGTGGGCGATCGTGTCGCCCTCGGTCATCTCGGCGAGCAGTCCGATCGGGTCGAGGTCCAGGGTATGGCGCGGCGCCCGGGAGGCGAGGTCGGCCATCAGCTCGAGGGCCTGGCGTCCGACCTCGTCGGAGACGAAGCCTTGCGCGCCCCCTGGCTCCTCCCCCAGCGCGACGCAGACCGAGGAGAAGGTCAGGAGCGCGTGCGGGCCCGCGACGGAGAGCGCGACCGGCGCCCGCCGGGACAGCGCGGCGACCTCCGCCCACAGCCCCGGGACGACATCCACGAGGTCCGCGCGCGTCGCGGCGACCTGCGTCGCGGCGTCGAGAGGCACCGCCCACAGCCGCCCGTCCATGACGTACGACGCCAGGCTGGGGCCCACGGCCGCGTCCGCCCACGCCGCCACCTGATCGTGACCGACGAGGTCGTCGAACGGCCGCAGGCAGTCCTGTGCGAGGGCGTCGCCGAGGTGGGGATGGTCGAGGACGACGAGGTCGTAGTCGGCGGCGATCTCCTCGATCGGGGTGGACTCGAAACCGCTGAGCGGGTGGACGTCCCAGGTCAGGCCCAGGCCGCTCGCCTCGGCCGCCGCGACCAGGGCATCCCGGCCGCGCGGGTGGTCCCAGGTCAGGCCACGGAAGGTCGGCAGGGTCATCAGACCGGCTGCTCTGGACGGGTCTCGGCGACCACGCCGTCGGCGGTCAGCGCCGCGATCTCCTCGCCGCTGAAGCCGGCCTCTGCGAGCAGCTCGCCGGTGTGCTCCCCGACCAGGGGAGCGCCCCGCTCGATCGAGGCCGGGGTACGGGAGAAGGCGTACGGGAATCCGGGGGTCGTGACCCGGCCCTCGGTGGGGTGGTCGTACTCGACGAAGGTCCCGTTGTGCTTGATCTGCGGGTCCTCGACCAGGGCCGCGTAGTCCTGGACCGGGCCGCACCAGATGCCGGCGGCGCCAAGAGCGTCGAGCCACTCGGCCGTCGTACGCAGCACCAGCCTGTCCGCCGTGCGGCGATGGACCTCGTCCCGGTGGCTCCAGCCGTGCACCTCCGAGCTCATCTCGGCGAACGCGGGCTCGTCGATGACCTTGCCCAGCGTCGGCAGGTCGGGCATGGCGAGGGCGAGGAAGCCGTCCGCCGTCTTGAACGTGCCGTACGGCGCCCGGATGTAGACGTGCGCGTGCGGCTCCGCGCTGCGCTGCTGGGGCACCTTGCCGGCCACGAACACCGACAGCTCCTGCATCTGCAAGGTGGTGATCGCGTCCAGCATGTTCACCTTCACCAGCTGCCCCTCGCCCGTACGCTCGCGGTGGAGCAGCGCCGCCAGGACCGCCTCGAACGCCGTGGAGGCGGTGACGGCGTCGACGAGGTACTGCCCCGCCGGCTGCGGCGGCTCGCCGTGGCGACCGGTCGAGAGCATCGCGCCGCTGCGGGCCTGCAGCAGCAGGTCCTGTCCGGGCTGGTCGACATCGGGGCCGTCCTCGCCGTAGCCGGACATCGAGACGTAGACCAGACGCGGGTTGATCGCCGAGAGCGTCGCGTAGTCGACGCCGAGCCGCTCAGCGACTCCCGGTCGATAGTTCTGCAGGAAAACATCTGCCGTCTCAACCATCCGCAGCAGAACGTCCTTGCCGGCATCGGCCTTGAGGTCGACGGCCAGCGAGCGCTTGTTGCGGTTGAGGGAGAGGAAGGAGACGTTGATCTGGTTGCCCTGCGCGCCGCCGGCCGCAGCGTGGCGCTGCCACTCGCCGGTGACCGGCTCGACCTTGACGACGTCGGCGCCCAGGTCACCCAGCCGCTGAGCGGCGAACGGACCGGCCATGGCGATCGAGCAGTCGAGGACGCGGTAGCCCTCGAGGATGCGGGGTGTGGTGGTCATCGGTCTTCCTTGCGTCGATGGGCTGGCTGGTCAGTCGGGCTGGCTGGTCAGTCGGGCTGGTCGCCGAGTGCGCGGATCGCGGCGCGAGATGCCCGGACGGCCTCTGCACCGTCGAGCACGCGGATCGTGGTGGAGTAGCTGCGCGTCTCACCGTGCTCGAGCCAGGTCATCGAGCCGTCCTCACGGGCGGCGGCATCGCCGGCGACGGCGTGCGTCGACGGCTCCAGGCCGATGGCGTACTGGCCGCTGCGGAGGTTCTGCCACTCGAAGAAGTGCGGCATCGTGGCGGAGTCCCAGGAGACCTCGACGCCGAGGGTCTCGTCGCCGCGGACCAGCGCGACCCGGTGGCGCCCGTCGCCCTCGGCGACGAGCGTGTGCTCGTGGACCTGCTCGACGAACCGCGGCTGCGGCCCGGGGAGGGTGCGGTAGGAGACGCCCTGCTCGGCGACCGAGTCGGAGCGCCACGGCGTCTCGCTGATCGCCGCGACGAACTCCGTGCCCGCGTCGACCAGCGGCCAGCCGAAGTTGAGGTGGTAGAGGAACATGTGCGGCGTCGGGTCGAAGCCGAGGTTGTCGACGACGTCGTGGAGACGGATCTCGAGCCCGTCGAAGTCGGCCTCGATCGTGCGGGTCAAGCGCAGGTGCTCGCCGAACGAAGTCGCCTGGACGACCTCGCCGCGCACCCGCAGCACCCAACGCTCGCCGTCCCACACCTCGCCGGCTTCGAGCAGGCGGCCGGGGATCGCGGTGAGCCGGCCGTGCAGGCCGTGGTTGACCGTCTGCTTGGGCGGATAGTTGTACGGAGTCGCATCCACGTCACCACCGAAGAGCGTGTGGTCGAGGCCGCCGGAGACCAGCAGGCCGTCGAGGGCGCGCAGCCAGGACAGACCGCCCTCGTCGTGGTGCTCGTGCAGCCCCGGATGGCGGAAGCCGTTGCCGCTGCGCCACCCGAAGGGCACGCCCCGCAGCCGGGCCGCGCCGAGGTCGAGCGCCCGGTCGACCAGCACCTCGACCTCGAGCCCGGCTGAGGTGCGCAGCTGCACCGCACGTACGCCGCGCTCGGAGCCGTTGTCGAGGACGACCTGGCGTACTCCTGCGACGGACTCGGTGTCGCCGGTGCGCTCGCGCAGCTCCCGCGGCGTGAGTCGGTGTCCGAAGATGTCCAGGTTGTTGTCGAGATCGCTCATTGCATGTTCCATCCGCCGTCGACGTTCAGGGTCTGTCCGGTCATGAAGGACGCGTCGGGCCCGACCAGGAAGGCGACCACCGCCGCCAGCTCATCGGGTCGGCCGCGCCGCTTGAGGGACTGGTGGTCCAGCACGTAGGCCGTGTAGGCCTCTGGGTCCTCGTGGATCTCCTCGGCCTTGGTCGGGAAAGCGCCCGGGGCGACCGCGTTGACCCGGATGCCCTGCGGGCCGAGCTCGCGCGCGAGCGCCCGGGTCAGCGCCACCGCCGCTCCCTTGGTCGAGACGTAGCTGGCGAGCTTGTCCCAGCCGCCGGAGAAGGTGATCGAGCCGATGTTGACGATCGAGCCGGTCCCCCGCGGCGCCATCAGCCGGGCGGCTGCCTGGGCGGCGACGAAGTACGCCCGCTGGTTGACCGCCACCACGTCGTCGTACTCGCTGACCGGGATGTCCAGGAACGGCGTGGCCGGGTAGATCGCGGCATTGTTGAGCAGCACCTCGAGCGGCCCCAGCTCTCGCTCGGCCTCCTCCAGGGCGGCGACCAGGGCAGCGGCGTCGCGGACGTCCACGGGCAGGGTGGCCTGCCGGCCCCCGGTCGCCTCGACCTCGGCCGCCGTGGAGGTCAGAGCGTCACCCGCCAGATCGAGCAGGGCGAGCGAGAAGCCCTCCTGCCCGAGGCGTACGGCGCTGGCGCGGCCGAGCGAGCCACCCGCTCCGGTCACCACGGCACAACCGCGGGTCGGGGTCTGGGACGTCATCTGGCTGGTCCTTTCGTGGGGGCAGGTCAGCGCGGAGCGGGGCCCTGCGGGCGCGGGTGAAGGGAGGGCTTGCGCACGAGCCTGCGACCGGCCCGCTCCGGACGTACGTGGGGGCCGCCGTGGCGTCCCCAGTCGGCGGCCTGGTTCATGTGCTCGATCGCCGCCTCGTCGACGACCAGGCCGAGACCGGGGAGGTCGCCGAGAACCAGGTGCCCGTCCTCGATCTCCTGGTCGGACTCGATGCCGAAGGGCAGATGCAGGTCCTGCACCTCCAGGGAGAGGTGGTTGGGGACGACCGTGGCTGCGTGGGCGATCGGATTGGCGTTGTAGCCGACCGGACTCACCGGCAGGTCGAAGGCGAGCGCGAGGGCGGCCACGCGCAGGAAGTGGCTGATCCCCCACACGCTTCCGGTCTGCACCACGTCGACCGCATTGGCCTGCAGCAGCGGCCGGAACTGCTCGAGCCCGGTGAGGTTCTCCCCGGTCGCGACGGCCGCACGCACCGACTGGGAGACGCGAGTCAGGCCGTCGACGTCCCACCGGCGCACCGGCTCCTCGACCCAGGCGAGGTCGACCGACTCCTCGAGACGGCCGATGTGGCGTACCGCCTCCTTGCGCGACCAGGACTCGTTGGCGTCGAGCATCAGCGCGGGCGCGGCGCCCGTCCGGTCGTGGAAGACGTCGCTCACCAGGTGGAGGCGCCGCAGGTCGGCTTCGACGTCGAGCCCGCCCTTGATCTTGACGGCCGTGAAGCCACGGTCGGCGAACCTGGTCTGGAGCGCGGCCAGCTCCTCGTCGGTCAGCGGCCCGTCCAGCCCGGAGGCGTACGCCGGCACGACCCGGTCGCGCCCGCCGAGCAGGCGCCACAGCGGCTGACCGGCCGCCTTGGCCTTGAGATCCCACAGCGCCATGTCGAGTGCGCCGATCGCCCCGAACACCGCACCGCCGTGCCCGGACTTGAAGACCCACGACAGCATCCGGTCGTAGAGCGCCTGCACGGCAACCGGGTCCTCGCCCTCGAGAGCAGGGAAGACCACGTCGAGGCCCTGGTGGTGGCCGAGCCCGATGCCCTCGAGTCCCGAGTCGGTGGTGAGCACGACGATCGGAACGGCCGTCTTGCCCGATCCGACAGCGCCGTTGACGTCGCCGATAGGGCGGCCCCAGTCGTGCACGGTCGTCAGCGTGCGATAGCCCGTGATGCGCATGGTTCGGCGGCCCCTTAACTCTTTCATGGAGTCCGTGAATCATCAGACATCATTTGTATGTTGTCAACTGTTTGATGGGTTGCGCGGGGTCGCGCGCTCGTCGGGGCACGGCTGGTCAACCGCCCGTGCCCCGAGGAGGAAGGCGGCCAGGTAGGACCCCGCTGGATCGACCTACGAGGTCAGCTGGGGGTGCCGACGAACACGCGGCCCATGGCGAAGATGCCGTGCTGAGGGATCCAGAAGTCGCCGAGGCGCGCCTGCTGCGGAAGCGGCGCCGGCTGACCCGCATCCACGCCGTTGATCGTCGCCGCCGCGTCGACGACTCGCCAGATGCGAAGCGGGTTGGCGTCGAACGGGAGACCGTTCGCCGTGAGCCCGGTCATCGAGACCTTGCCGACCCCGAGAGTTGCCGACGCCATGGCGCCCATCGCCCTGAGCATCGCGGTCGAGCGCCAGGCCGCCATCGGCATCCCGCCACCCATCGCGTTCATCACTCGCGTCATCGGCGACGCCGCCAGCGTGAGATGCCAGTCCACCCGTCCCTCGGCCGTCACGCGCAGCTGCGTCGGCCCATCCCAGGTCACGTCGATCGGGACGACCACCGACTCCTGGACACCATGGCCGAACCACCGCGAGCACGCGAACTGCGGCTGCGCCGACTCGTAGAAGTGCCAGGAGCCGTCCGGCTCACGGTGCCAGATGGAGGTGAACCGCTCCCCCACGGACGATGCCGTCCACCGCCGCAGCCCCAGCACATGTCCCGTCTCGAAGGTCTGCCCCATCACGCCGTACCCGGCGACGCGCTCCTCCGACCCCGGCGGCAGCCGCGGGTGCCGCTCGGACTCCTCGGCGTACTCGCGCGGTGGCCTCATCTTCACAGGCTAGACCCCTTCAGGCCGCGCCGTCCCTTCCGAAGACCGCGAGTCTGCGGTAGCCCGCATCCTCGGGAACACAACGCCCCGCAGCGCAAGCACGCGTCGAAGCCGCGCGACCTCCCTCCTCGTGGCCCGCTTGGCGATACACAGCCAACGCTGTCACGGGGAAGCCTGATCAGCGCCTCAGATGGCGATCTCCGGTCGCACCCGCTTGGGCGTCCAGACCCGTTGCCGGCGGGCGCCGTAGCTGGTCAGCAGCAGTGCTCCGACGAGGAAGGCGGCCAGGACGAGGGCGTCGGCGACGACCCGCCCCGAGAGCCCGCCGTACATCAGCTGGCGCAGCCCGTCGACGGCGTAGCTCATCGGCAGTACGTGGTGGAGCGGGTGCAGCGGCCCGGGAATGGTCTGCCAGGGGAACGTGCCCCCGGCGGTGACGAGCTGGACGACCATCAGGACCAGGCCGAGGAACTGGCCCGGCGCACCGAGGAGCGCGTTGAGCATGTGCACGATGGCGACGAAGGTCGCCGAGGTGAGCAGCAGGAATCCGAACGTACCCAGCCAGTTCACCGGGGTGATGTCGACGGCGAGACCGACGACCACGAGCACGACGGCCATCTGCGCGGCACCGATGAGCGCCGGGGTGAGCCAGCCGCCGAGTGCGATTCGTAGCGGGGTCTGGTTGGCGGCCAGCGCGCGGGTCGAGATCGGCCGGACGAGCAGGAAGAGGACGTACCCGCCGATCCATGCCCCCAGAGCGAGGAAGAACGGTGCCAGCCCGGCGCCGTACGAGGACGCCTTCGCCTCGGAGACCGAGTCGATGGCGACCGGGTCGGCGATGGTCGAGGCGATCCGGTCGCGCAGCTCCTCGTTGGTGGCGGGCGCCTGCGCGGCGCCGTCCTGCAGCCCCTTCTTCAGGTCACCGGCGCCGGTGGCGAGCTGAGCGGCACCGTCACGCAGCTTGGTCGCTCCGGTGCTGAGCTCGCCGGCGCCGTCGGCAGCCTGGGAGATCCCGGCGACCAGATCGGGCATCGCGGAAGCCAGCTGCTCGTTGCCGTCCGCCACCTGGTCGGCACCGGCGGCGAGCTGGTCGAGCTGGCCGGAGACGTCGCCGACGCGCTGGTCGACGCGGTCGAGCGGCGCGGAGCCGCGGTCGTAGACGGCCAGCACCTCGGCTCGCTGCTGCTCATCGAGCCCCTGCGCCTGGAGCCGGGCGTCGAGGTCGTCCCGGTTCGACTCGTAGGCGGCGACGGCGTCGTCGACGGCGGTCGCCGCTCGCTGCCCCGTGGCGGCGATCTCGCCGTTGGCGTCGGCGACCTTGCGGGCACCGGTGGCGAGCTCGCGCGTCTTGCTGGGCAGGTCGGCGACCTTGCCCTCGATGGTGTTCAGTCCGTTCTCGAGGTCGCCGGCTCCGGTGGCCAGCTTCCCGGCTCCGTCGCGGAGCGTGCCCGCGCCCTTCTCCAGCTTCGCGGCGCCGTCGGCGGCCTTCACCAGACCCGAGCGGAGGTCGGAGATGCCGAGCAGGAAGTTGGCCGCGGCCTGCTCGGAGACCTCGCTGGCGATGGCGTCGCGGACCTTGTCGGTGACGTTGGTCGCGATCGTGGTGGACAGGTAGGAGTTGGCGTCGTTGGTGATGACCTGGATCTGCGCCTGCTTCGGGTCGAGCCGCTCCGCGCCGGTCAGCGTGCGGGAGAACCCCTCCGGGATCCGCAGGGCGAAGTAGTAGTCGCCCTCCCGGATGTCCTTCTCCGCCGTTTCCGCGGAGACCTCCGACCAGTCGAAGTCGCCCGACTTCAGGAGCTTGTCGGCGACATCGCGCCCCGCGTCGATCTTCGTGCCGTCGGTCGTGGTGGCCCCGGTGTCCTCCACGATGAGCGCCGCCGGGAGCTCGTCGAAGTGAGCGTAGGGATCGTGGTTGGCGTACAGGTAGAGCCCGGCGTAGAGCGTGGGGACGAGGACGAGCGCCACGATGACGAGCTTCGCCAGCCGCCCGGCCGTGATCCGGCGCAGCTCGGTCAGGGCGATACGCAGCGAGTTCATGCTTCCTCCGTCGGACCGATGGTGAACGTACGCACGCCGGCGGGGATGGTGACCGCACGACTCGCAGTGACCAGGACACCGGGCCGGCTCTCGGAGCCGGCGAGGTCGTCGGCGATGTCGAGCCATTGCGCGGCCGGCAGGCCGAGGCGCTCAGGGTAGGTGAGGACGAGGAAGCGGGTCCCGGGCCGCAGCAGCGCCATCCGCGCGAGGATCTCCAGGCGCGGCACCGGCGGGACCGCCTCCGTGGTGATGCCGGACGCGAGGGCGTACTCACCCAGCCAGCCGTCGATGGCTGCCGCACTCGGCTTCTGCTTCGCCATGGCGAGCTCCTCGCCGAGGATCGTACGGAACGGCACCATCTCGTCGGGCTCGGAGACCCCCGGCACGTCGACCAGCGCCACCGCGGCCTGCAGGACCCGCGGCGACGCGTCACCGTCCAGCTCCACCCTGCCCGCGTCCAGCCGGAGCCGCCCGGCAAGTGCCAGGGCCAGCGACGTGTGCCCGCCTCCCGGAGGGCCGACGGCCACCGCGACCTCTCCCCCGCGCAGCGTCAACGACGTGGTCGGGAGCAGATCCCGAGCCCCCTGCCGAACACGTACGCCGAGGGCTCGCAGCCTCGTCTTCTCCTCGTCGACCGCGTCCTCGCTCATGGCCAAACCCTGTCACCAAATGTCGGCAAAGACCGTCAGGCACAACGATCCCGCCGCAGCCGCACCGAGAACGTCGTACCGTGATTTCAGCCGTACGACCGACGTGAACGGAGGCTCCCGCGATGCCCGATACCGACGTGGTCGTGGTGGGAGCCGGCCTGGCCGGGCTGAGCGCGGCCGACAAGCTCACCGCTGCCGGGAAGTCCGTCGTGGTGCTGGAGGCACGGGACCGGGTCGGCGGTCGCACCGAGGGCGGAGTCCTCGAAGGGCACCCGATCGAGCTCGGCGGCACCTGGATCGGGGAGGGTCACACCGAGATGTACCGGCTCGTCGACGAGCTGGGCCTGGAGACCTTCCCGACCTGGAACGACGCCGGAGAGCTGCTCGTCGACCTCGGCGGCAAGCAGTCCCGGCTCGGTCCGCAGAAGGGCGCGACCCCGAAGCTCAACCCGATCGTCCTGGCCGATCTCGCCCAGGGCCTGGCCCGTTACGAGAGGCTCGCGCGCAGCGTCGACGTCGAGCGTCCGTGGGCGCACCCGAAGGCCGCGCTGCTGGACGGGCAGACCTTCGAGTCGTGGATCCGTCGCAACCTGAGGACGCCCATCGGTCGTTCCTACTTCCGTGTGCTGACCGAGGCTCTCTACTCGGCCGACGCCGCCGACCTCTCCCTGCTGCACACGCTCTTCTACACGATCAGCAACGGCGATCTCGAGACTCTCGCCTCCACCGACAGCGGCGCCCAGAAGGACCGCGTCGTCGGTGGATCGGCGCTGGTCTCGCAGCGCCTCGCCGAAGGCCAGGACGTACGGTTCAGGTCGCCCGTGGCCCGGATCGTCCAGACCGGCGAGCGTGCCAGCGCCATCACCCGCGATGGCGAGAGCCACACGGCGCGACACCTTCTCGTCACCCTGCCTCCGACCCTCGCCGGGCGGCTCGACTACGACCCGATCCTTCCCGCCGGCCGTGACCAGCTCACGCAGCGGGTGCCAGCCGGGACGGTCGTGAAGTGTTTCGCGGCGTACCCGAAGCCGTTCTGGCGCGAGCAGGGGCTCAACGGCCAGGCGATGTCCGACGTCGGCCCCGTCAAGATCACCTTCGACGTCTCCCCTCCCAGCGCGGAGGTCGGCATCCTGATCGGCTTCGTCGAGGCCGGGGAGGCCCGCAGCTGGCAGCGTCTTCCCGACGCGGAGCGTCGCCGCGGCGTCATCGACTGCTTCGTGCGCTACTTCGGGAGCGAGGCAGCCACACCGATGTCGTACGTCGAGAAGGACTGGAGCGCCGAGGAGTTCACCCGCGGCTGCTACGGCGCCGGCTTCGGTCCCGGCGTCTGGACGAACTACGGACCGATCCTGCGAGAACCCGTCGGAAGGATCCACTGGGCTGGCGCCGAGTACGCCACCGAATGGAGCGGCTACATGGAGGGAGCCGTCCGCTCGGGTCTACGGACCGCCGAGGAGATCCTCGCCGCACCGGCCTGACACAAGCTCTGTCAGGACTCGAGGAGCTGCTTGAGCTCGGCCAGGTCCTTGGTCGTCGCCCGCCGCATCGCCCGCTCCATCACCGGCGCGGCGACCCGAGAGAAACCGGACGGGTTGCCGCGGTTGCGCAGCGTCATCCGGGTGCCGCCCTCCCCCGCCGGCTCCCAGGTGTAGGTCGTCTCCATCGGGAACGGTCCGTCGGCCGTACGCATCACGAGCCGCTCCCCCGGCACCCACTCGACCACCTCGTAGGTGTAGGCCAGCCGGCGCCCCAGGAACTGCGCCACGAAGTCCATCCTCGACCCGACCCGCACCGGCGGCTCGGTGCGCCACTCGACCGAGCGGATGTTGGCGTACCAGGTCGGGGCGTTGCTCGGGTCTCCGGCGTACGCGGACACCTCGGCCGGCGATCGCCGGATCGTCGTCTCCACCAGCACGTCCACGCTCATGGCCCCATCGTCCTCCGAAATCGGGCCGTTGTCGTCCACCACGGTCGGCGCCTGGGCGTTGAGCATTGTTCGTCCCGAAGACGCCTCGGCCAGGGTCCCGATCTCTAGCGTATGTCGCGCGCAGATCCCCCCGGATCTGCCGAGACGACAGAGGAGACCCACCATGGATCGTCGCAACTTCCTACGTGCCGCCGTTGTCGGCGCTGGAACCGTCGCTTTCGGGTTCAGCGTCACTCGTCCCGCCATCGCCTACCCTGCCAAGACAGGACCGAGCCCCTATGGCGCTCTCCTGGCCGCCGACGACAACGGCATCATGCTGCCGGCAGGGTTCACCAGCCGGGTGGTCGCCCGCTCGACCAGGACCGTCGCGAACACCGGCTACACCTGGCACAGCGCCCCGGACGGCGGCGTCTGCTTCGCCGACGGAACCGGCTGGATCTACGTCTCCAACTCGGAGATGAGCAGCGGCGCGGGCGGCGTGAGCGCCCTCAAGTTCGACAGCAACGCCAACATCACCAGCGCCTACCGCATCCTCGGCAACACCACCCGGAACTGCGCGGGCGGACCGACGCCGTGGAACACCTGGATCTCGTGCGAGGAGCACGACACGGGCTACAGCTGGGAGACCGACCCGTGGGGCGTCAAGCCCGCCGTCCGTCGTGCCGCGATGGGCCGGTTCACCCACGAGGCCGCGGCCTGCGACCCCGTCCGCAAGGTCGTCTACCAGACCGAGGACAAAAGCGACGGCGGCTTCTACCGCTTCGTCCCGACCACCTGGGGAGACCTGTCCACCGGGAAACTGCAGGTGCTCACCACGAACCTCACCTGGGCCGATGTCCCCGACCCGGACGGCTCACCGACGCCCACGCGCGACCAGGTGTCGAACATGAAGCTGTTCAACGGCGGTGAAGGCGCCTACTACCGCAACGACATCTGCTACTTCACCACCAAGGGCGACAACAAGGTCTGGGCCTACAACGCGGCCGCCAACAGCCTCGACGTCGTCTACGACGACAACCTGACCAGCAACCCGCCGCTCACCGGCGTCGACAACATCACCGGCGCCGGGGCAGGAGACCTGTACGTCGCCGAGGACGGCGGCAACATGGAGATCTGCATCATCACCCCCGACGACGTCGTGGCGCCGTTCCTCCGGGTCACCGGGCAGAGCTCGTCAGAGCTGTGCGGCGTGGCGTTCAACCCTGCCGGCAACCGCATGTACTTCTCCTCGCAGCGAGGCACGACAGGCTCGTCCAGCGGCGGCATCACCTACGAGATCAGCGGCCCCTTCCGCTCGTAGCCGGCAGAACCACATGTGACCTCTGAAAAGATCCCCGGACGCGGCAACCCTTTGCAGGGTCTGTGACCACTAGGGGGCGGATCCAGGCCACGCCGTTGCCTGGATCCGCCTTCCTTCGGTGAAAGACATGCAAGGAGTACATCCCCCATGGACAACCCCACCAACCGCGCGCGCCGCGGGCGATGGATCGCCACCGGTCTGTTGGTCGGCGTACCCGCCATCGTCGTGCCGTCAGTCCTGTTCGCGCAGGAGGCCGACCAGCCGACTTCCGCGCGCAGCGGCAGGGTGCTCGACGTCAACAGCTCCTCCACGCCCGACGGCGCCCGTATCCAGCAGTCGACCGACCCGCACACCGCGAATCAGCAGCAGAATGTGGTGAAGTCGGCCCAGCCCCAGGCGGCCGCGTCCGGACCGTACAGGTGGAAGAACGCGCAGGTGGTTGGCGGCGGTTACGTCACCGGCCTGGTGTTCAACCAGCGCGAGAAGGGCCTGCTGTACGCGCGCACCGACATGGGTGGCGCCTACCGCTGGAACGCGGCGGCCGAGCGGTGGATCCCGCTCACCGACTGGGTCAGCGAGAAGGACTGGAACCTGCTGGGCATCGACTCGATCGCCACCGACCCCGTCGCCCCCGAGCGGCTCTACCTCATGGCGGGCACCTACACCAACGACTGGGCGGGCAACGGCGCGATCCTGCGCTCCACGGACCGGGGCCGCACCTTCAAGCGCACCGATCTGCCGTTCAAGGTGGGCGCAAACGAGCACGGCCGCGGGACGGGCGAACGGCTCGTGGTCGACCCGGCCGACCACGGCACCCTGCTGCTGGGCAGCCGCAAGAACGGCCTGTGGCGCAGCACCGACTACGGCGTGACATGGCGTCAGGTCTCCTCGTTCCCCGTCAAGAACGGCGCGAGCAGCGGCGCGGGCATCTCCTTCGTGACGTACGGCAACGCCGGCAGCAAGACGATCTACGTCGGTGTCGGAGACTTGTCGACCTCCCTGTACCGCTCCACCGACAACGGCCGCACCTGGCAGGCCGTCGCCGGGCAGCCCACCGGCCAGATGCCGCACCACGGTGTGGTCTCCGGTGACGGCTCGCTGTACCTGTCCTACAGCAACAGCACCGGCCCCATGGACGCGACGACGGGCTCGGTGTGGAAGTACACGCCGAAGGGCGGGGCGTGGAAGAACATCTCGCCGTCACAGGGAAACTACGGTTTCTCAGGTCTGGCCGTCGACCCGCGCAAGCCCGCCACGGTGATGGTCACCACCCTCGACCGCTGGTGGCCCGAGGACGAGATCTACCGCAGCACCGACGGCGGCGCGCACTGGAAGGCGCTGGCCGACAGGTCGAAGCGCAACGCCTCCAGTGCGCCGTACGTCGGCACCCACACCGGGCACTGGATGACCGCCCTGGCCATCGACCCCTTCAACTCCGGGCACGTGCTGTACGGCACCGGCAACGGCATCTGGCGCAGCAAGGACGCGAACGCCTCCGACAGCGGTGGCACGAGCCACTGGACCGCGGGGGCCCGAGGGCTGGAGGAGACCTCGCTGCTGGACGCGATCGCCCCTCCCGGCGGCGCCACCGTCATCACCTCCATGGGCGACCAGGGCGGCTTCCGCCACGACTCCCTGACCAAGGTGCCCTCGGGTCGGCTGTCGAACCCGATGATGACCAACAGCACCGACATCGACTTCGCCCAGTCCAAGCCCTCGACGATGGTCCGGGTCGGCCATGGCGGCGATCAGGACGGCGCCTATTCCACCGACGGCGGCAGCACCTGGAACGGCTTCAAGGCGGAACCGGTTGCCGACGCCAACGATGGCCGTGTCGCGCTCGCGGCGGACGGCTCCACCATCGTCTGGACCGAGGCCGGCCAGGCCCCGTACCGCTCGACCGACAAGGGGTCCAGCTGGTCGAGGGTCAGCGGCCTGGGCACCGACGCCGTGGTCGTCGCCGACCGCTCCTCGGCCAAGACCTTCTACTCACTGTCCGGCGGCACGCTCTACGCCAGCACCGACGGCGGCGCGACCTTCACCGCCCGCGCCACCAACCTGCCCTCCGGCCGGCTCACGGCCGTGCCCGGCGTCGCCGGAGACCTGTGGATCGCCGGCAGTGACAAGGGTCTGCTGCACTCCACCGACGGCGGCCGGAACTTCAGCACGCTCAAGTCGGTGCAGTCCGCCTCCGCCCTCGGCTTCGGCAAGGCCAAGCCGGGCACCGGCTACCAGGCCCTGTACCTGATCGGCACCGTCAAGGACGTCACCGGAGTCTTCCGCTCCACCGACGAGGGCGCCACCTGGCTCCGCGTCAACGACAAGGCCCACCAGTGGGGCGCCATCGGCAGCGTCGGCGTCATCACCGGCGATCCCGACACCTATGGCCGCGTCTACATCGGCACCAACGGACGCGGTCTGCTGTACGGCGCCCCGTCCTGACCCCAGACCCCATCGAGTCCCGGGTCGGCCTGGCAACAGGCCGACCCGGGACTGGGCAATGGGCAGCAACCTTTTCGGCTCCGGCGGCAACTGCGCTGTGGAACATCGACTCGATCTACCGAACGGATGGACATGAGGACAACGAATCACGGCCCGGCGCAGCCGCTTCGCAAGCGCCGGCTGGCCATCGGCAATCCGCTGACGCTGCTGGCCGTCAGTGTTGTGGTCTGTCTGACCGCCGTGCTCCTCGTCGGGGGCAGCACGGACGCCTGGCGTGCCACCGACGAGTCCGCCACGGCTTCACAGGCCAGCGGCCCCGCCGATTCCGACTCTCCGACCGCGGCGCCCGACGCCACGATCGCATCGAGTCAGCCGCCGGTCACGAGCCCGTCCCCATCGCCCCGCCATACCCGAAAGCCGTCGCCCGCCAGCAAGCCGCGCACACCTTCGAGCACCCTACGCACAAGCTCCGCGGAGTCCACCGGGTCGTTGGCCGGGCGGATCAAGCCCGGCATCCGTTACCGGGGCGTCGCGACCGCCTACGAGGCGGGGGACGGGAACGGGGCCTGCCTCTACGGCCCGTCCGACGACCTCATGGTCGCAGCGATGAACCACACCGACTACGAGTCGGCCAAGGCATGCGGGGCGTACGTGCGGGTCCGCGCCGCCAACGGGGCTGCCATCACGGTGCGGATCGTCAACGAGTGCCCGTTGCCCTGCGAACCCGGGCAGCTCGACCTCAGCCAACAGGCGTTCGCCAGACTCGCCGACCTCTCCGTCGGCCGGCTCCCGATCACCTGGAAGCTGCTGAGCCCCGCCGAGTCCGGCACCATCTCGATCCGGTACAAGGGTGGGTCCAGTCAGTGGTGGTGCGGTATCCAGGCGATCGGCCACCGCAACCCGTTGGCCACGCTCGAGGTGCGGACCGCCAACGGATGGCGCAAGCTGCAACGTACCGACTACAACTACTTCCTCGCCGAGGACGGCAACGGATGCGGCAGAGCGATCAGGATCACCGACATCTACGGTGAGCGGCTGACCATCGGCGGGATCGCCCTCGAACCGGACGTCGCGCAGCCGACCCGGGTCCAGTTCGCCCGGCACTGACCGTGCCGTCCGTCCATCGTCAGGACCCCGTCCACGGACGATCTCCGTCCGGCTGCGGGGTGAGGGGCGCTGCTACGCTCAGGCCGCTTGTTAACGCGCACATCGCAGGGAGAGGGCAAGCGCGGGAGATGCTCGCCGACGACGCGTCCGCAGAGTTCCACGACTTCTTCGAACGCCACTACGCCGAACTGGCCCGTCTCGCCCACCTCCTGACCGGCGAGAAGGAAGCGGCGGACGATCTCGCCGCCGATGCGCTGGTCGCCCTGTGGCAGCGCTGGGACCGGCTGCGGGCTGCGCAACACCCGGTCGCCTACGCCCGCGGCGTGGTGGCCAATCTCGCGCGGGAACAGATCCGGAGACGGGTACGCGAGCGACGGCGAGTAGCGCTGTTCTGGTCTCTCGGCACGGAACAGGTGGACGGGCCGGACGTTGCGGCTGTGCTGGACGTCCGAGCCGCGCTCACCCGGCTGCCGTTCCGCAAACGGGCGTGCGTGGTCATGCGCCACGCCCTCGATCTGTCGGAGAAAGACACCGCCGCTGCGCTGGGCATCTCGGTCGGTACGGTGAAGAGCCAGACCTCGAAGGGGATGGCCGAGCTGGAACGGATACTCGCCCCGAAGACGGTCGGCGAACTGGCTGCAGGAGGGAGGAACCGATGAACGACGAGATCAGCCGACGGCTGCGAGAGGCCGCCGCGGCTCACGAGCCCAACCGCGCCAGGATCCTGGCGCGCGTCGAACGCGGCGCGGCCGACCCCGGTGTCCGGCACCGCACAGCATCGATCGCCAGGTCATGGCCCCGGGCGGCCATCGTCGGAATCGTCGCTGCTGCCACCCTGGCGACCGGTGGTCTCGCTGTCGCTGCCGCCATCGGCGGAGCTCCGTTGCTGCCGGCCACAGCACCCGTTCCCACGGTCCCGTCCCCGACGGTCACGCCCCCGACCGTCACGCCCAGTCCGACGCCGTCATCCGGCACCACCACTACCGGTCCGGCCCCCGCACCATCCCCTGCCCCCACCTGGGGCAGCGCGCACCCGACTCCGCCCGACGACAGCCGGGTCGAGGACGGACCGTTGTGGTCGGAAGGCTCGCTGGACCCCCACAGCACGATCTACTGGGCTCAGAGCAACCTGACCCTCAAGACCACCAAGCCGCTCACCTCAGTCACCGTGGAGCTGCGCATCGCCCAGACCGGCGACGTGCGTAACACCGGCCACTGGCAGACCCTGCCGAGCGACGACTTCACCGTCACCGTTCAGGAGTCCGACGGCGCGCTGCTCTACCGCTGGACCCTCAAGCCGGGCCGCACCGTGCCGACCGGACAGCACGACTTCGCGAGTCAGTACAACCACGCCACCGGCGTCCGCGATCTCGAGCACGACAGCTACCGCGTCGATGCCCAGAGCCCAGGCGGTTCCATCGCAGTCTGGGGAGGGTTTGCGCCGCCCCGGTGAGGACGGTCCCGCTGAAATACAACAAGACCCGGACCATCTGGTCCGGGTCTTGTCTCGGAGTAGCGGGGACAGGATTTGAACCTGTGACCTCTGGGTTATGAGCCCAGCGAGCTACCGAGCTGCTCCACCCCGCGTCGCAAGAACAACACTACCCGCGAACTGACCCGAACCCCAATCCGGGAAGCCTGGGTCTCGGCGAGCCCGGCGCCAGCGCCACGGATGAGCGGACGCCGATCGAGCCCTGAAATCACGAAGGCCCGGACCTTTTCGGTCCGGGCCTTCGTCTTGGAGTAGCGGGGACAGGATTTGAACCTGTGACCTCTGGGTTATGAGCCCAGCGAGCTACCGAGCTGCTCCACCCCGCGTCGCAAGAAGAACATTACACGCGAGGGGAAACGAACCCCTAATCGGAGGTGTCCCTCAGCCCCCGGAGATGAGCTCGGCGGCCTGGTCGACCTTGTCCTGGGCCTCGGCGATGAGACGCTCACGCTCGGCGTAGTCGCCGGCCTTGCCGGCCTCGTCGGCCTGGGCGAACAGGGCACGCGCGTCCTCGAGGAGCTGGCCGACCTCGCCCGGTGAGTCACCGGATGGAGGCGGAGTGGTCTCGGCCGGTTCCTCGTCGGGATCGGTGGCCGTCGGAGGCGTCGGCTCGGCACCGGTGAGCGCGACCTCGAGGGCCTCGCTCAGCGTCGAGCCGTAGCCGACCCGTCCGTCGTAGGAGACCAGCACGAAGGCCAGCTGGGCATAGCCCGAGGTCGAGGCGGTCGCCCGGCGGGCGTAGATCGGCTCGACGTACAGGATGCCGTTCTTCGCCGTCGGATAGGTGATGACCTGGCCCCACACCGGCGCCGAGCCGGAGCGGTTGAACGAGGCGACCTCATCGGCGATCGCCTTGTCCGTACGGAACTCGTTGGAGACCATGCCCGGACCCTGGGTGTCGTCGGGGAAGCCGGTGGTGATCCGGATCTTCCCGTAGTCCTCCGAGGTGGCATCCGAGTCCACCGACATCATCGCCGCCAGGTTGGGCCGGTTGTAGGGCACGAAGGCGGACGTCAGCGACCAGCGTGCGGTGCCCTCCTTGTCGGAGAGGAACATCCGGTAGGGCGTCTGCTGGTGGTTGTCGTCGTTCGGGTCCTCAGGCACTGCCCAGCGCTCGTTGCCGGAGAAGAAGACGTCCGGGTCGGAGACGTGGTAGCGGGCCAGCTGGTAGCGCTGCACCTTGTAGAGGTCCTCGGGATAGCGAAGGTGCTCCATCAGCTCCTTCGGAACCGACGACTTCGGCATCACGGTGCCCGGGAAGGCCGCCTCCCACGTCTGCAGGATCGGGTCCGACTCGTCCCACTCGTAGAGGGTGACCGTGCCGTCGTACGCATCCACGGTCGCCTTCACCGCGTTGCGCATGTAGTTGATCTCGTCGGTCGGCAGCGTCTGCACGCCGGTCGAGGTCTGGGTGGCGTCGTCGGTCATCGAGGCGAACGAGTCACGCGCGGCCTGCGGGTAGCGGTCGGTGGTCGTGTAGCCGTCGACCACCCACTGGATCCGTCCGCCGACGACGACCGGGTAGACGTCGTCGTCGAGGGTCAGCCACGGCGCCACCTTCTGCACCCGCTCCTTCGGAGAGCGGTCGTAGAGGATCTCGGAGTTCTCGTTCACGCGCGAGGAGAGCAGGAAGTTCGTGGAGCCGAACTGGATGGCGTACATCAGCTGCCGGAAGTTGGAGCCGATCGGGACGCCGCCGGCACCCTCGTACGTCGTCCTGGTCTCGCCGTCCTCGGAGTTGTAGTCGAGCTCGACGGGGTTGCCCTTGCCGGCCTTGCCGACGATCGAGTACTCCGGCGAGTCCTCGCCGAAGTAGACCTTGTCCTGGAACTTGCCCTGGCCCGAGGTCAGGTCGTGCTGGCCGGTGCGGTCACCCTCGGCCCACTGCATCTGGTTCGACTCGTTCTTGTCGTCGGCGCCGCGCATGTTGGCGTAGGAGGCGATCACTCCGTTGGAGTGGGTGTAGACCGTGTGCAGGTTGGTCCAGGTGCGGTCGGAGTCGGAGATGCCGGCCTGGTTGAGCTCGCGTACGCCGAGCACGACCGCCCGCTCCTTGCCGCCGACCTCGTAGGTGGAGATGTCCAGCGGCTCGTGCACCGAGTAGTAGGAGCGACCCTGCTGGACCTGCTCGAACTCGCGGTGGACCACTGCGGGGTCGACGATCGGCAGCGAGGACGCGGTCTCGTCGAGCTGCTCGGGCGAGGCCCCGTCGGCCTCCGCCTGCGAGGTGTACTCGGTCACCTCGAGGTCGTCCTTGGCGATGCCGTAGGCGTCCTGGGTGGCCTTGATGTTGGCCGCCAGGTAGGGCTTCTCCTTGTCCTGCTCGCTCGGCCGGACCTGGAAGCCCTGCACGACCGCGGGCCAGATCATCCCGATCAGCAGCACCGAGATCGCGAACAGCGAGATCGCGATCGAGGGCAGCTGCCAGCTGCGCCGCCACATGTTGAGGATGAACAGCACGCCACAGATCACCGCGATCCCGAGCAGGATCTGGTTGGCCGGGAGCACCGCGTGCTCGTCGGTGTAGGTCATCCCGTCCAGGCGGGGCCCGGAGCCGTTGACCAGGTCGTAGCGGTCGACCCAGTAGTCGAGCCCCTTGACCAGCAGGATGAGCCCGACCATGGCGCTGAGCTGGATCTGCGCGGAGCGGGTGAACCGGTCGCGCTGCGCGGTGAGCCGGATGCCGCCGTAGACGTAGTGCACGATCATCGCGCCGATTGTGCCGAGGATCAGCCCGGTCAGCGCGAAGTTGACCAGGTAGTGCCACCACGGCAGGTCGAAGACGTAGAAGCCGATGTCCTTGCCGAAGAACTCATCGGTCTTGTCGAAGTCGCGCCCGTGGCGCCACATCAGATACGTACGCCACTGGCCGGCGCCCGAGAACCCGGCGAAGATCCCGGAGACGCCCGCGATGCCGATCAGCAGCCAGGTGCGGATCGGGGCGATCGCGTCGCGGTAGCGGTCCAGGCCACCGATGTCGTCGGCCGGGTGGAAGTAGGGACGCGTGCGGTAGGCGAGCGCCGCAGGCAGCCCGATCATGATCGCCATCAGCACGAAGAAGATGACGAACAGTGCCGTACGCGTCCAGAAGACCGTGCCGAAGACGCTGCTGAAGTCGATCGCGTCGTACCACAGCGCGTCGGTATAGATCGCCGCGAAGGCGCTGATGCCGAAGAAGAGCACGATGACCGAGACGGCCGCGATCGCCAGCCATCGGTTGCGGCCGGTGCTCTGTGTGCGCGCCGGTGCCTGTGCCGGGTCGTCGTCGTCAAAGAGGCTCATGCTTCACCCTCGCTGTCGCCATTCTCCTCAAGCGGAGCCTCCTCAAGAGTGACACGCAGCAGTTCGAGGAGCTCGGGGACCAGGTCGACGCCGCCGATGACCGACTGGTCGTCGTCGTGCGCCTTCAACCGCAGAGCACAGTACGTGGCACCAGCACGTGTCGCGCCGGCCACGATGCGTACCTCTTGCCGGTCGGGGTGCGCCTTGGCGAACTCCGCGGCCGCCTCGGCGTCATCGGGGATCTTGCCGTCGGCGTCGGGCGGCAGCACGAGGCGCTCGACGACCGCCGCGCAGCCGGTGACCCCGGCGGGCCAGGCGGTCGTCTGGAGGACCTCCTCCAGCTGGGTCGTCACGGGCACCTGGTCCTGCTCGATCGGGGTCAGCGACCCGTCCTGATCGGGAGCGTCCAGGCCCATCATCGTGGCGAGCGCGGGCTCGGCCTCGACCAGCGCGGCGGTGTCGACCAGCGCGAAGAGCCTCGCCGGTCCGTCCCAGCCCTCGCCGGCGACGTGGGCCTCGATCTCGAGGACGGCAGCGGCCAGGGCGGGGTCGGTCTCCAGGTCGAGACCGCGGCTGAGCTCAGGCGTGGGCTCAGGGGTGTCGTTCACTTCGTGCTCCCACAGGTCGGCAGCTTGGCATTCGGGTCCTCGGTCCAGGTTTCGATCGCCTTGATGGCGTCGTCGAGAGTCTCCACACGGGTCAGGCGCATGTCACCGTTCTCGGCGCCCTCGACGTCTTGGCAGTTGCCGGCGGGCACCAGGAAGAGCTCGGCTCCGTCCGAGGCCGCGCCCGGGATCTTCTGCTGGATCCCGCCGATCGGGCCGACGTTGCCGTCACCGTCAATGGTGCCGGTGCCGGCGATCTTCTTCTCGCCGGTCAGCGCCCCCTCGGTGAGGGTGTCGTAGACCGAGAGCGCCATCATCAGTCCGGCGCTCGGTCCGCCGATGGCCGGGTCGAGAGTGATCTTGACGTCGTAGGGGAACTCGTAGGTCGCTCCCAGCGAGACGCCGATGAAGGCCTTGCCGTCCTTCTCACCGGTCTTGATGGTCTCGGTGAGCGTCTTGCCCTTGCGCTCGACGGTCAGTTCGACCGTGTCACCGGGCTCGACCTTCTGCACCTCGGCGACGACTTCCTCGGGGGTGTCGACCGCCTTGTCGCCGACCTTGGTGACCACGTCGTCGGCCTTCAGCTTGCCGGCGGCCGGCGCGTCCTTGGTCACCTCGGCGACCGAGACCTCGTCGACGTCCTCACCGAGCTTGGTGAACGCCGCGGCGATCGCCGCGTCCTGGGCGCTGGCCATCTGCACCTGCCCGGCTTCGCGGTCGTCCTCGACGGTGCCCTGGTCGGGGTAGGCGACCTCGCGCGGGTAGACCGCCTCGGTGTCGCTCATCCAGGCGCCGAGCAGGGTCCAGAGCCCGAGCCGTGCCTCGCGGGTGGTCTCGGAGACCGTGGTCATCCGCAGCTGTCCCTTGTCGCGGTAGCTCTTGTGGCCCTCGACCTGGACGATGTCCTTGCCGTCGAACTCGCCCAGGACGTTCACCGTCGGCCCGGGGCTGTAGATCGTGTAAGGCAGCGGAACGACCCAGGCGATCACGATCAGGGCAACCACGAGCGGCAGGGCGACGAGGCCGGCCAGGGTGCGCTGTGTCATAGCGTCACCTTCTCATTCGAAACCAACTGCACCCTAAGAGGCGTCGCGGTTGACGCGGACCGCGACTCCGGTCGACCTGTCGGGCGGCGGCTGGGGCGCTGCGTACCTTCTCGAGCGCTCGCGCGTCTTCTCCTTCTCGAGCGCGATCCCGAGGCGGCGTACGACCTCTTCGCGGTCCTGCTCGCGCCCCTCACGTCCGAGGAACGCGACCCAGGCCATCGCCAGCACGGTGATGACCGCAGACGGTACGAGCCAGAGCAGGATGTCCACGTGCGCAGCCTATTTGGTGGACACAACGGCGCGCATCAGGGCGCGCCGACCCACTCGTCGGTGCCGTCGGTGAAGACCTGGTGCTTCCAGATCGGCACCTCGGCCTTGAGGGTGTCGATGAGGTCGCGGGAGGCGGCGAAGGCCTCGCCCCGGTGGCCGGAGGCGGTGGCCACGATGACGGCGATGTCGCCGATGTCGAGGTGGCCGGTGCGGTGGACGGCGGCCACACCCGCGACGCCATGGTCGGCGGCCACCTTCTCGGCGACGTCCGCGAGGCGGGCGAGGGCACTCGGATGGGCCTGGTAGTCGAGGCCGGTCACACCCTTGCCGCCGTCGTGGTCACGTACGCGGCCGACGAAGAGCGTCACCCCGCCGGAAGCGTCGTCATCGAGGGCGGCCAGCACCTCGGCGACATCGAGAGGGGTCTCCCGAATGTCGAGAAGCTTGACGGCGCCATTCTTCGGTTCAGCCATGGAACCAGCCTAGTCCTTGCTGACAGCGGGCTTCCGTAACCGCGTAGGCTGGACACATGAGTCAGACCCCAGGTGGCCCCGACGAGCCGGAGGAGCCGGAGAACCCCTTCAAGGGCACGCCCTTTGAAGCGTTCTTCGGTGGTTTCCCCATCGGCGGCGTCGGCGGAGGCCCCGGCGGCATGCCTGACCTGAGCCAGATCTTCGGTCAGATCCAGTCGCTGCTACAGCCCTATGACGGCCCTCTGAACTGGGACGTCGCGATGGACCTCGCCCGCAAGGTCGCCGCGTCCACGCCCGACCCCACGCCTTCGCAGAAGCAGAAGGACGCGGTCGCCGATGCGATCCAGCTGGCCGACCACTGGCTGGAGGAGACGACGTCGTTCCCCTCCGGCGTGAAGTCCGCAACGGCCTGGTCGAAGGCCGAGTGGTTGGTCAACACCCTGGACGCGTGGAAGCCGCTGATCGAGCCGGTCGCGGCCTCGACCGCGGCCGCCATGAGCGGCCAGCTCCCCGAGGACATGAAGGCCCAGATGGGCCCGATGATCGGGTTCGTCGGCAAGGCGATGGGCGCGTTGTACGCGAACCAGGCCGGCACCGGCCTCGGTCACCTCGCCGGCGAGGTCATCTCCGTCTCCGACATCGGCATCCCGCTGACCGAGCCCGGTCAGGCCGCGCTGCTTCCGGTCAACGTCGAGCCCTTCGCCGAGGGCCTGGGCGTCAGCACCGACGACGTGCTGCTCTTCCTGGCCCTGCGCGAGGCCGCCCACCAGCGGCTCTTCGCCGGCGTGCCGTGGCTGCGTGACCACGTGGTCTCGGCCGTGACCGACTACGCGCGCGGCGTCGAGCTCAACATGGAGGCCATGCAGCAGCGCATCGAGGAGCAGATGCGCGGCCTGGACCTCTCCGCCATGCAGGACCCGTCCCAGCTGCAGAACATGTTCGAGGAAGGCATGTTCGAGGTGCCGGACTCGCCCGCGCAGAAGGCGGCGCTGGAACGGCTCGAGATCGTGCTGGCGCTCGTGGAGGGCTGGGTCGACGAGGTCGTCGCCCTGGCCACCGCCGAGAGGATGCCGGTCGCGGCGCAGCTGCAGGAGGCCGTACGCCGCCGCCGGGCTGCCGGCGGTCCGGCCGAGCAGACCTTCGCGACCCTGGTCGGCCTCGAGCTCCGGCCGCGACGGCTGCGGGACGCGGCCGCGCTGTGGGGCTCGCTGCGCACCCGGCAGGGCATCGAGGCCCGCGACGGCGTCTGGATGTCCCCGGCGCTGCTGCCCACCTCGGCCGACCTCGACGACCCGCTCGGCTTCCGTGAGGGCGCCGAGGCTCCCGACGTCGACTCGATCGACTTCGACGCGGAGCTCAAGAAGCTGCTCGGCGGAGACGCTGACGAGTGAGCTTGCACGCTGATGCGCTCGCGACGCTGCGGGCGTGGGAGGCGCCGTCGACTCCGCAGGAGACCTTGCGGCAGCGCTACGTCTCCCATCTCGAGGCCGAGCCCACCGGGGTCTTCAAGTCCTGTGTCCCCGACCACCTGACAGCCTCGTGCGTGGTGCTCTCCGACGACGGTTCCGCGGTGCTGCTGACCCACCACCGCAAGGCACGGCGCTGGTTCCAGTTCGGTGGTCATCTCGAGCAGGGTGACCCGACCCTGTGGGCGGCCGCCGCCCGCGAGCTGCGTGAGGAGTCCGGGGTGCCGGACCTGGCGCCGCTGCCCGGGCTGGTGCAGCTCTCCGAGCACCCGGTTCCCTTCTGTGCTCCGTCCGGCGACGTCCACCACCTCGACGTACGTTTCATGGCCGTGGCTCCCTCCGGCGCGGTTCCGGCGGTGAGTGAGGAGTCGCTGGACGTACGTTGGTGGCCGGTCGACGCGATCCCCGAGCCCGAGGACGACCTGCTCGAGCTCATCAAGCTCGCCCAGGCTCGCCTCTAGCGCCGGCCTCCCGGGGTCGTGCCGAGTGCCGTGTGGGCGGTCGGACGGCGGCTGACGGCGAGCGCGGCAGGCGGTTCACCGGCGTACCTGACGACGTCGCGGGTCAGATGGCTCTGGTCGGCATAGCCGTGACGGGCGGCGACCTCGGCGACGGGCAGCGCGCCGAGGCGATGTATCGAGCTTGTCGAGATGTCGGCGGCGGCGCGCTCGAAACGTACGACACCGGCGGCCGCCTTCGGGGTGAGCCCGACGGCGCGCTGGAAGCAGATGGTGACGTACCGGTGGCTCCATCCGGTCTCGGCCACGAGGTCCCGGATACGCACCTGACCTCCGGACTCGGTGATCCGGTCCCACAGCCACGACACCAGCGGGTCGGCCGAATCGCCGGCCTGATCGGCCCGCGCGAGCAGCGCAGACTGGACCAGGTCGAGCCTCGGCCGCCAGGTACCGGCCGCTTCGAGCCGCTCCGAGAAGGGCGCCCCGAGCTGCGGAATCAGGTCCTCGGCCGCCATCACCCTGCCGGCCACCTCACTGCCCGGGACACCGAGCAGCCGAGAGACACCGAGCGGCGTCAGATACACCTGCACGCACGCATGGCTACGCCCGGACCGGGTCGAGACCGGCCCGGGCATGAAGCCGGAGACGAACGACCCGTACGTCCCGGCACCCTCCCCCGCGGCGACCTCGACGATCTCGAACGGGTCGCCGAAGGAGAGGACCAGCGGCAGCAGGGTCCCTGCGGGCTGGCGCCGCTCGAGCGGCACCGCCGACTGCTCGCGGAAGCCGACGATGCCCGCCACCAGACCCTGCAGTCCGGAGTGGGTGGGCAGTCGTACGATCTCGCGGGTCACGCCCGTCATGTATCGATGATCGCCGGTCGATTTCGTTCAAGCCAGCCGATTCGTGCAGGGCGCAGGCTGTCGTCATGCGAAAACTGGCGATCGTGGAGTTCTTGAGCGTGGACGGCGTGATGCAGGGGCTCGGCTCCCCCGACGAGGACCGGGATGGTGGCTTCGAGCACGGCGGCTGGGGCGCGCCGTACGGCGCCGCGCTCGGGGAGGTCCTCTCCCCCGACATCGGCGCGCAGACCTCGGCGTACGTCATGGGTCGGCGGACCTACCAGAAGATGGCGGAGTTCTGGCCGACCCAGCCCGACACCGACCCGATGGCGGCGAGCCTCAACTCTGCCCCGAAGCACGTCGCGACCCGCACCCTCGACGACCTGGCCTGGAGCGGTGCGAGCGTGCTCGAGGGAGATGTCGTCGAGGCGGTCGCCGGGCTCAAGGCCGAGGGTCAGGGGACCATCGTCGCGCTCGGGAGCGGTGACCTCGTCCGCCAGCTGATGAGCGCCGGGCTGGTCGACGAGCTGCGGTTGTTCGTACATCCGTTGTTGCTGCTCGGCACCGGCAAGCGACTCTTCGGCGACCTGCCGTCGCCGTGCTCGCTGCGGCTCGAGGACATCGCCTCGACGAGTCTCGGCACGGTCGCGCTCACCTACGCCGTGGGTCAGTCGATCTCTTCGACATCGTCGTCCTCCTCGCCCGGAGGGGCGGGGAGCTTGGCGGCTGCGGACCAGCCCGCCAGGTAGCCCTTGGCACGCTCGGCCTGCGGATAGCGGTCGACCCACGCCCAGAACGCCTCGTTGTGCTTGGCCTCGAAGAGGTGGGCGAGCTCGTGGACGAGGACGTAGTCGACGACCCAGCTCGGCATACCGCGGAGCCGGTCGCTGAGCCGGATCGAGCGGTCGCCGGGGGTGCACGAACCCCAGCGGCTGTTCTGGTTGTCGACCCAGCGCACGGAGTCGGGCTTGGCCAGGCCGCCGAAGTACTGGTCGCTCAGCGCAGCCGATCGTCGCATCAGATCATCGTCGCTGGGCTTGCGACGACGTTCGGCCTTCTCCAGGCGGGCGACCATCTGCTCGACCCATTCGGCCTCCTCCCGCTGGGACATCGCGGCCGGGATCATCACGATGATGCGGTCGCCGTCACGGTAGGCGGAGACCGTACGCCGACGCCGCTTGCTGCGTCGCACCTCGATCTCCGGGCCGTCCATAGGTCAAGAAACTACCTGTTCGCCCAGGCCAGCAGGCGATCCCGAGGCCAGGTGTTGATGATCCGTTCCTCTTCGATACCCGCCATTTCGGCTCGTTCGCACCCCAGGACGAGGAAGTCGAGCTGCCCCGGAGCGTGTGCGTCGGAGTCGATCGAGAAGAGGCAACCGGCGTCGCGGGCGAGCTCGAGGAGCTTGGTCGGCGGGTCTCTCCGCTCGGGCCGGGAGTTGATCTCGACCGCGACCTCGTGCTCGGCGCACGCCTCGAAGACCTTGCGGGCGTCGAACTGGCTGCCGGGCCGGGTGCCGCGGTTTCCGGTGACCAGCCGCCCGGTGCAGTGACCGAGCACGTTCATCCGGGTCGTGGAGACGGCCGTGACCATCCGCTTTGTCATCTGCTCCTTCTCCATCTTGAGCTTGGAGTGGACGCTGGCGACCCGCAGCTGGAGCTTCGCGAGCATCTCGTCGCTCTGGTCGAGGCTGCCGTCGTCGAGGATGTCGACCTCGATCCCCTTGAGCAGGGTGAACCCGTGCCCGGCGAGGTGGTCGTTGACCGCGTCGACCACACCGAGCTGGCGCTCCAGGCGGGCGCCGCTGAGACCGTTGGCGATCGTCAGCCGCGGGCTGTGGTCGGTGAGCACGAGGTACTCATGGCCCAGCTCGATCGCGGTGAAGGCCATCTCCTCGATCGGCGACCCGCCGTCGGACCAGTCGGAGTGGCTGTGCAGGTCGCCGCGGAGCCTGCTCCGCAGCCTCTCCCCCGCTCCGGCAGCGGTCAGCGGACCGCCATGGACGCGCTCGGTGTCCTGCAGCCGCTGCGGAACCTCGCCGCGCGCGGCCTCGGCGATGACCTTGGCCGTGCTCGCCCCGACCCCGCTCAGCTCGGTCAGGGTGCCCTCGGCCGCCCGGCGGCGTACGTCCTCCTCGGAGAGGGGCAGGATCGCTGCCGCCGCGGCGCGGAACGCCTTCACCTTGTAGGTGTCCTCGCGCCCGCGCTCGAGCAGGAATGCGATCCGCCGCAGGGCTGCGACGGGGGACAACGGCTCGCCTACCAAATCTTCCTCCAACTATTTTTGCCTCCACAACCGGTGGAGAATGCTTTTCCCTGGTCAAGGTCCTGATTCAACCGAATATTCTCCTTTCGGTCACTTGGTTACTCACAGGAAAGCGCGTGTCTTCCACCGGCTGTCCCCAAGCAAAGCGGGGTTGTCCACATCTTGTCCACAAGCAACACGGAGTGGGACGTTGACGCGCTCCCACATCCTCTTTAAGTTCGATGTCAGTGGGACCCCCGGCGCCGCCGGACGGCCTTCGCAAGGGGAAGGCGAAGGACGATCCAGGCACCGGGGGTCCCTCCAGTTTTCTCCTCATCCCGAGACCTTCGCGAGCGCCTTCGGCAGACCTTCGATGCGTCGTCGAAACCCCCGAATCCCCCGGTATGACGCCAACACGCCGACACTCGCTTGATAGCCCGTGTTGCCGCAGGAAGCGCCGCGTGTCGTAGGGTCGAGTTGGCTCGTCATGACGAGCTTCCGACGGGCTTCCCTGACAACCCCGTCGCGACGACCAGTTACATATAGGCAAGGAGGCCGTCATGGCGGAGACCTGGAGCGGCGAGTTCTACTGCGTGAAGTGCAAGGAGAAGCGCGAGGCGACCGGTGAGATCCGGGTGAACGACAAGGGCACCAAGATGGCCAAGGCCGTCTGCCCCGTCTGCAGCACCAATCTCAACCGCATTCTCGGTAAGGCCTGACCACTCAGTTCATCCTGAGCCCACGCGGCGGCGTCCCCGGCATGTCCGGCGGCGCCGCTGCCACGTTTTGTCGAAGCGTCAGCCCCGTCGGCCGAAGCGTCAGCCACGTGCCAACTCGGCCGACGCGGGTGACGCCTCGGCAGGTTATCCACAGGCCCTGTGGATTGCTGCTGCAGGAAATCCAGCGCGGTGTGAGACTCCCCGGCATGAGCACGCGCTACCGGATTCGGCCGGGGTATGTGGCCGTACGACGTGATGAGAACCGACTCCAGATCGGCATCGACCCGCCACGGCGGGCGATCGTGCAGGACGGCGTGGAGGTACGCCGCCTGCTGACCGACCTCGCCGCGGGCCGGGCGGTCGAGCCAGACCACCTGCCCGGGCGGCACGCGATGCAGCAGCTGGGCAACGCGGGCCTCCTGATGGACGCGGACGGCGGCGACCCGCCACCACGGGTGGGCTTCGACGGTCCGCCTGCCCTGCTCTCGGCGGCACGGGCGCTGATCGGACAGGCGCCGGCAACTCCGAGCATCCCGGACATCGTCGTGCTTCTCTCCGAGGGACCGCTCGACCGCGAACGAGCAGACGAGCTGGTGCGCGAGGGCCGGGCACACCTCGTCGTCGAGAGCGGACCCGACACCTGGACGGTGGGCCCGCTGGTCGTACCCGGGGTCACCGCCTGCCTTCGCTGCGTCGACGCGACGCTCGCCGAGGAGGACGAGCGGAGGGCCGTGGTCGTGAGCCAGCTCGTCGGCAACGAGGTGCCGAGCGACCCGCTGCTGCAGTCCCTCGCGCTCTCCTGGGCCGTACGCGACGCCCGCACCTACCTCGCCGGACGCACCCCCGCTTCGTGGTCGGCGTCGGTGGTCCTCACCCGCGACGACGCGCCCACCGTGCGGCCCTGGCTGCGGCATCCCTACTGCGGCTGCGCCTGGGACCTGATCGCCTCGGCCGGACCGGGCACGGGCGAACCGGCTTGACCTGCACCGACGCCTCCGGCACTCTTGCGGACATGGTCACGAAGAGCGCGCTGCGACGACGAGGCATGGGTCTCTGACCCCGCCTTTGCGTCAGCCTGCCCTCTTCACCTCCTAGGACCACTCTCGTGCACGAGCACACTCTTGCCCTGTCCGCACACCTTCAGGACGCCGTC
Organism: Nocardioides sp. YJ-D4; assembly: GCF_054031495.1. Lineage (NCBI taxonomy): Bacteria > Bacillati > Actinomycetota > Actinomycetes > Propionibacteriales > Nocardioidaceae > Nocardioides > Nocardioides sp. YJ-D4. The sequence continues at coordinate 4,243,096 of NZ_CM132932.1, read as the reverse complement.
GTCACCTGCTTCGGCGACGCCTATGCCGGTATCGATCCCGAGCTGCGGCCGGCCACCCGCCCCGAGTTCGGCCACCTCCAGTCCAACCTGCCGCTGCGGCTGGCCGGTCCGCTCGGCCTCGCGCCGCGGGAGATCGGCACCCGCCTCATCGACGCCGTCGACATGGGCCGGCTCGGCACCCTCGAACTGGCCGGCGCCGGGTTCCTCAACCTCACCTGGTCCCCCGACCTCCTCAGCGCGGTCGTCGGCGACCTGCTGACCGACCCACACCTGGGCGTACCCACCCCGGAGAGCCCGCAGCGGGTCGTCGTCGACTACTCCTCCCCCAACGTCGCCAAGCCGATGCACGTCGGCCACCTGCGCTCCACGGTCATCGGCGACTCCCTGGCCAGGGTGCTGGCCTACGCCGGCCACGAGGTCGTACGGCAGAACCATCTCGGCGACTGGGGCACGCAGTTCGGCATGCTGGTCGAGGAGCTGCTCGGCGAGGGGCTCACCGATCCGGCGGCCGTCGCCGACCTGGACATGACCGAGCTGCTCGCGCTCTACCAGCGGGCCAAGGCGCGCTTCGACGACGATCCGGGTTTCGCCGTGGCCGCCCGGCAGCGGGTGGTCGCGCTCCAGTCCGGCGAGCCGACCACCCTGGCGCTGTGGCAGGCACTCGTCGACGCCTCGATGGCCGAGTTCGAGGTCGCCTACAGCCGGCTCGGCGTACTCCTGACCGCTGACGACTTCGACGGCGAGAGCCGCTACAACCCGCAGCTTCCGGGCGTCGTCGACGACCTGCGGGCATCGGGCCTGCTGACCGAGTCGGCCGGTGCCCAGGTCGTCTACCCGGACGGCTTCACCGGCCGCGCCGGCGCGCCGCTGCCGCTGATCGTGCGGAAGGCCGACGGTGGGTTCGGGTACGCCGCCACCGACCTCGCCACGATCCGGCACCGGGTCGACGACCTGGCCGTGGATCGGATCGTCTACATCGTCGACCACCGGCAGAGCCAGCACTTCGAGATGGTCTTCGCCGTCGCCCGCGCCGCCGGCTGGCTGCCCGACTCGGTGGAGGTCCAGCACATCGGCTTCGGCACCGTGCTCGGCCCCGACGGCCGGCCGTTCAAGACCCGCTCGGGAGAGACGGTCTCCCTGACCGCGCTCCTGGACGCCGCCGAGGAGGCCGCCGCGGCCAGCTACGCCGGCCCCGAAGTCGTACGCGCCGTGGCCAACGCCGCGGTGAAGTACGCCGACCTCTCCAACAACCTCGCCCGCGACTACGTGTTCGACCTCGCCCGGATGTCGGCCACCACCGGCGAGACCGGCCCGTATCTGCAGTACGCCCATGCCCGGGTGTGCAGCATCCTCGCGCAGGCTCCGCAGCAGACGTACCGCGTCAACGACCTCTCCCACCCGGCCGAGCAGCGGCTGGCGCTGGAGCTGACCGGCTTCGCCGCGGTGGTCGCCAAGGTCGCCGGCACCTTGGAGCCGCATCACCTGACCGCGTACCTCTATGGCCTGGCGACCGCGCTGACGGCGTTCTACGAGAACTGTCCGGTGCTCAAGGCCGAAGGTGAGGTCAGGCAGACCCGGCTCGCACTGTGCGAGGCGACCCGGCGAGTGCTGTCAGAGGGACTCAGGCTCCTCGGGATCGAGGCGCCTCGAAGGATGTGAGCTCACGCCCACCAGTCGGAGTCGAGCTTGGCTTCCATGGAGCGCACGTGACGTCGCGAGCAGGCCTCGCAGAACGACTTCGAACGCCCACGCTCGACCGCGGTGGTCCACGCGAGGAGGCGGTTGGGGTCGGCCTCGTAGCATCCGCAGAAATCGCAGGTCTTCATGTCTCAACGATAGGTCGAAATCCTGCGGTTCAGAGGGTGCAACACCGAAATTCTGCATCACCTGAATGTCAGCGCCGTGTTACCTCCGGGAAGGCAGGACACAGGCGGTGTCGAGGCCCAGAACGTGGTTGAGACGGCCGAACGCCAGCCACGATCCGAGGCACATGCTCAGCTCGACGATCTCGGCATCGGTGTAGTGGGCCGACATCCGGTCCCAGAAGTCCTGGTCGATGCCGTGGTGGTCGATCGCGTAGCGCTCGGCGAACTCGGCGGCGAGCCGGGTGCGGTCGTCGAAGGCGTCCGTCGTACGCCACTGCTCGACCGCCTCGGCGAAGGACTCCTCGACCTTCTCCCCGTCTCGTTCGGTGCGCCAGTCGAGGCAGAAGACGCAGCCGTTGATCTGCGCGATCCGCAACCGGGCGGCCTCGAACTCGCGGAGCCCGAGCGTGGTGTGCTCGTAGACGGCGAGCGAGAGGCCGGCGGCCGCGGGGCCGATGCCGGGGACCATCTCGCCCCAGACGTACTCGATCGGATCCCGTCCGTCGGGGACGTCGACGATCATGCGGTCACACCTTCCTGGGCGGCCTTGGCCGCGCCGAGCCTGCGGGTCGCCGGTTGCAGCGGTACGTCGAGCGCGTCGTAGAGGCCGGGGGCCGAGTCGACGAGCCATTCGATCGCGCCGACGAGCCGTCCGACCGCGGTGGCGTTGCCGCCCGCTGCCCGGTTGCCGGCCTTGTCGGTCGCCTCGACCGTGACCTCGATCCTCGGGTCGCCCTCGATGATCACCCGGTGGGCGCCGTCGCCGTCCGGTGGCGTCGGCCAGTGCGGGGCACAGGAGGGGTGGATGCGGGTGACGTGCTCGACGACGATGAGCGGCTCCCCGGCGACGATCCCCTGGACCTCGAAGCGCACCGCACCCTGGGTGCCCTTCTCGAAGTCGCCCATCGACTCCGTGGTCACGGTCTCGTCCAGCGGCAGCCGTTCGACGGTCTCCCGGATCTCGTCGAGCTCGACCTCGAGCCCGCGTGCGATCAACCGGACCTGGCCTCCCCACACCATCGTCGGCACGGTCTCCATGAGCATCGGGGCGTCGTAGTCCATCGGCTGCCCCATCCCGACGAGATAGCGGACGGAGTCGGGCTGGTCATAGGTGGAGTAGTCGAAGATCTCCTGGCACCGGACGACGTCCACGGTGCTGCCCAGGCCGCTGACCAGCAGCGGCAGCACGTCGTTGCCCCACCCCGGGTCGACACCGGAGACGAAGAGGGACCCGCCGGCCTCGGCGATCGCGGCCAGCACCGGCTCGCGCATCTCCGGTGGCGCGTTGCGCTGGTCGTAGAGCGCGTAGAGGGCCGGCGTGACCACCACGGCCCCGGTCCCGAGAGCTCGCACGATGTCGGCGAGAGCCTCGTCCGGACGGATGTCGCCCGATGCGGCGTACACCACGGCCTGCGGACGCGTCGCGAGCACCGCGTCGATGTCGTCGGTGGCGGCGACGCCGAGATCACGGCCGAGCTCCGCGAGGTCGCCCGCGTCCCGGCCGACCTTCTCGGGGTCGTGGACGAGCACGCTCGTCAGCTCGAGTCGTGGATGTGCGTCGACCGCGCGGATGGCGAGTCGACCGATGTTTCCCGTGCCCCAAACGCATGCGCTGACCATGCGATCTCCCTTGCCGGTTGCCCTGTTGGTTTGCTCTGCCGGATTGCGTGAATGTTGCGAACCTGTGACACCCCCACCGGCATACTAGAACATGTTCTAGCAATCAGTGATGAAAAGGGAGGTCATCTTGAGCAACACACCACGAGAGGACAGGTCGCGGGGCCTGTCACGCCGAGGGTTCGTGCTCGGCGCGGGCTCACTGGCTGGTGTCGGGATGCTGGGAGGAGCATTCGGAGCCAGCCCGACATGGGCATCAGCTGCGGCGTCGTCGATCGGCAACGGCGCGCAGGTCCCGGTGCTGGTCATCGGCACCGGCTACGGCGGCTCGGTCGCGGCCCTGCGGCTGGCCCAGGCCGGCATCAACGTCCACATGGTCGAGATGGGGCAGGACTGGTCCACCGTCGCGCCCGGCCCGGACGGCAAGATCCACCCGAAGGTGAGCGCTCCGGACTATCGGTCATTCTGGATGCGTACGCGGACCAAACAGCCGCTCAGCAACTTCCTCGGCTTCCCCATCGACAAGGACGTCCCGAAGTACGCCGGCATCCTGGACGCCGAGGACTTCGCCGGCATCTCCGTCTACCAGGGACGCGGCGTCGGCGGCGGCTCGCTCGTCAACGGCGGCATGGCCGTCACGCCGAAGCGGGAGAACTTCGGAGCCGTCCTCCCCTCGGTGGATGCCGCGGAGATGTACTCCACCTACTACCCGCGGGCCAATGCCGCCCTCGGCGTCGGATCCGTCGACCCCGACTGGTTCGAACGGACCTCCTACTACCAGTACTCACGGGTGGGCCGAAAGCACGCTCAGCGCTCAGGCTTCGCGTGGACGTTCGTCCCGGACGTGTACGACTGGAACTACATGGTCGCCGAGGACAACGGCAGCGTCCCGAAGTCGGCGTTGGCCCAGGAGGTCATCTACGGAAACAACCACGGCAAGAGGACGCTGCCGAAGACGTACCTCGCTCAGGCGGCCGCCACCGGGAAGGTCACCATCTCCTCTCTGCACCGGGCCACCTCGGTCCGGCCCGCGGCAGCCGGTGGGTACGACGTCGTCCTGGAACAGATCAACACCGCCGGCGACGTGGTGGCAACGAAGACGGTCAACGCGGGCAAGGTGTTCTTCGCGGCCGGCAGCGTCGGCACGAGCAAGCTGCTGGTGAAGATGAAGGCGACCGGCGCGCTGCCCGCACTGAACAGCGACATCGGCCAGGGATGGGGTGACAACGGCAACGTGATGGTCGGGCGCGCCAACCACATGTGGGACCCGACCGGTGACGTGCAGTCGACGATCCCGTGCTCCGGCATCGACAACTGGGACGCCGGCGGCGCCTTCGCCGAGGTCGCGCCCCTGCCTACCGGAATCGAGACGTTCGCGTCCTTCTATCTCGCGATCACCAAGACCCAGCGCCGTGCGGCGTTCAGCTACAACTCGGCCACCGGCAAGGTCGACCTGTCGTGGCAGACCGCGTGGAAGCAGGACTCCATCACGATGGCGAAGACCATCTTCGACAAGATCAACCGCACGGAAGGGACGATCTACCGGACCGACCTCTTCGGCACGAACAAGATCTGGGGCGACCACCTGACCTACCACCCCCTCGGCGGCGCCGTCCTGAACAAGGCGACCGACAACTATGGCCGGCTGCACGGCTACAACGGTCTCTACGTCATCGACGGTTCGCTCATCCCGGGCAACACGAGCGTCAACCCGTTCGTCACGATCACCGCCCTCGCCGAGCGGAACATCGAGAGGATCATCGCCACCGACCTCTGACCGGATCGGGGCACAACATAGGACCGGCCAGTCCGAGGGTTTCTCGGACTGGCCGGTCATCTTCCACACCCGCGATCAGAGGGGTGAGGCATGGGGTCCCATCGGGGACTTACAGCGCGCGGGCAAGAGCCAGCTTCGCCTGGACGGCGGCTCGCTCGGCCTTGCGGCCCAGGCGAGCGGCCTTGACGAGGGCATGGCCTCGCCGCAGTTCACGCGCCTCTCCCAGGCGCGCGGACATTTGCGCGCGCGCCAGGTCTTCGTAAAGCAAGTTCATCTGAGTGCTCCGTACTCGGTTGGTGTTCATGTCTGTTCGTTCTCCTGCTGGTCAGCGGGCTCCGGCGCCCATGGTCATCACGATCGTGTTCATGGCTGTTGCCTTTCGTCGTTGAAACGGCGTTGGGGTTGTTGGTGTTGATCAGGCGGCGTCCTTACGGGGCCGGCCACGGGGCCGCTTGCGGGGGATCACCTTCCCCTGCAGGAGCAGCTGGCCGCCCCAGACGCCCCAGGGCTCACGCCGGTCGAGGGCGCTGGCGAGGCAGAGCGGCTGCACGGGGCAGGTCGCGCAGAGTGCCTTGGCGAACTCGACGTCGGCAGGAGACTCGGCGAACCACAGCTCCGGGTTGTTGACCCGGCAGGGCAGCTGGTCCTCGTCGTAGCGGTTGGCGCGGTCATGGAGAACGCCGAGAGTGACCTCGGGCTCGAGAATGCTGGTCATATGTACACCTCCTTTGTGACTGATCGCGGGTTTTGAGAAACAGAAAGGCCGCGGATCCCGGGTTTCGGGTTCCGCGGCCTGGAGGCTGCTGTGACTACGTGGCTCTACGTAGTCGGACAGCTCCAGGCTCGAATCCCGTGGGACTTGACCTTGATGGCATCCGCCTGCGGGGACACGAGTCCCTCGACGCGCGTGCCGTAACCGGCGCCCATAAAGGCACCGGCAGCCGGGGTGGCCCAGGTCGGGCTGGACAGCTCGGGGTGGCCGCACGCGGACATGGCGATGCCATTGATCGGCGTCTTGATCTGGTTGATCTTCACTGGGGCCACCTCCTTCGGGGCTGTCGGGCGCGCTTCAACGGCGCGCGGTTTTACTTGATGAAGGAACAGTAACCGGCCGGGCATGTCGGCCGCAAACGATTAAACCGGTTGATTTCGAGGAATTTCTTTGAAGGGTTTTCAGGCGTCCGCGGCGATCACATCAAGGACTTCCGAGCCGTACGTCTCCACCTTGCTGCGCCCGATGCCGGCGATGCGCTGCAGATCCTGGAGGGTTCCCGGCTTCTGCTCGGCGATCTGCTCCAGGGTCGCGTCGGTGAAGACCACGAACGCAGGCTTACGGATCGCCTCGGCGGTCTCCTTGCGCCACTGCTTCAGTCGGCCGTAGAGCTCCTCGTCGTAAGGCGCGTCGCAGCCCTCGTGACGACCCATCCGCTTCTCGGCCGCCGAGCCGAGCGGCCCGCCGCAGGCGTTGCACATCCGCGCCTTACCGGAGCCGGGGCGCCGCGTCGGCACCGCGGACCGAGTCGGCCGCAGCGGGTCGAGGAACCGCGACGGCCTGCGCCGCGCGGCCTGGCCCGGCTGGCGCGCCAGCGCCCAGGACAAGGTCAGGTCCACCCGCGCCCGGGTGAGGCCGACGTAGAGGAGTCGCCGCTCCTCCTCGATCTCGGCCGGGGTCGGCTCCTCGCCGCGGAGGATGAACGGCATCGTGCCGTCCTGGAGGCCGACCAGGAACACCGAGTCCCACTCCAGACCCTTGGCGGCGTGGAAGGTCGCCAGGGTCACTCCCGACGGGACCGGTGCGTGCTGTTCGGCCGCGCGGCGGTCGAGCTCGGCGACGAGTCCGGCCAGGTCGCCGCCGGCCGCGGAGAAGGTGCGCGCCTGGTCGATCAGCGCCTGCCACGACTCCCAGCGGTCGCGGGTCTGCCCCCGCCCCTCGGGCGGCTCGGAGGTCCAGCCCATCCCCGCGAGGATCCCGTGGACCGACTCCAGCAGCTCGTCACCGATCACGGCACCCTGGCCGCCTCGGGCCGCACCGCGGATCCGGGTCACCGCCTCGCGGACCTCGGGCCGGTCGAAGAATCGGGCGGCCCCGCGCAGGACGTACGGGATCCGGCGCGCGGTGAGCGCGTCCTCGTACGCCTCCGACTGGGCGTTGATCCGGAACAGGATCGCCATCTCGTTGTAGGGCTTGCCGGACTGGTGCAGACGCAGGATCTCGGCGGCGACGCCCTCGGCCTCGGCGACCTCGTCGGGCTGCTCGACGTGTTCGACGGCCGGCCCCGAGTCGCGCTGCGCCTGCAGCTGGACACCGGCGCTCGGCGTACCTTCCAGGATCTTGTTGGCGGCCTTCACGACCTGCGGCGAGGAGCGGTAGTTGCGGACCAGCTCGACCGAGGTGGCGCCGGGGTGCTTCTTCGGGAAGTCCCGCAGGTAGGCGGCATCGGCTCCGGCGAAGGTGTAGATCGTCTGCGCCGGGTCGCCGACGACGCAGAGCTCGCTGCGCCCGCCCAGCCACAGGTCCAGCAGCGCCGACTGCAGCGGCGAGACGTCCTGGAACTCATCGACGGTGAACCACTTGTACTGCCGTCTGACCTGCGCCGCGACGCGCTCGTCGTGCTCCAGGAGCCCGGCGGTCAGGAGCAGCACGTCCTCCATGTCCATGCGTGCCTGGGTGCGCTTGACGTCCTCGTAGGCCGCATAGATGTGTCCCACCATCGACGGGGTCAGGCCGCCGACCTCCCGGCCCCGAGCCTCGGCCGACTTCGGGTAGTCGTCGGGGTGCACGTTGGAGACCTTCGACCACTCGATCTCCGAGGCCAGGTCGCGCGCCTGGGCCTGGTCGACGTTGATCCGCTGGCGCTGGGCGGCCGCGCGGATGAGCGGGATCTTCGACTCGGTCAGGTTGGGCAGCTCGGTGCCGTAGACCTTCGGCCAGAAGAACCGCAGCTGGCGCAGCGCCGCGGAGTGGAAGGTCCGTGCCTGGACCGCGCCGGCACCCATCGCCCTCAGCCGCTGCCGCATCTCCCCCGCCGCCCGGGTGGTGAAGGTGACCGCGAGGACCTCCTGCGGCGCGTAGACGCCGGTGGCGACGCCGTAGGCGATCCGGTGGGTGATCGCCCGGGTCTTGCCGGTCCCCGCACCCGCCAGCACCCGGACCGGACCCCGCAGTGCCTCCGCCACCCGGCGTTGCTCAGGGTCGAGGGCGGCGAGGAGGGACTCGGGGGTCATGGGCGGGAAGAACTCCTCGGGGTGGGAACGTTATGCCTTGCCGGCCAAGACTATTGGCTCGCACCGACAGTTCTGATGAGGAGAGCCCCCGATGAGCAGCTTCACGATGTACACCACACCCTGGTGTGGATACTGCCAGCGACTCAAGGGTCAGCTCGGCCGTGAAGACATCACGTTCGACGAGGTCGACATCGAGCAGGTCCCGGAGGCCGCGCAGATCGTCGAGCAGGTCAACGGTGGCAACCAGACCGTCCCGACCCTCGTCTACGCCGACGGCACCGCGATGACCAACCCGTCGATCGCTCAGGTCAAGGCGAAGCTCGCCGAGCTGGTCTGACACCGGTCACCACGAGCCGGGTAGCTCCCCGCCGTACCACTCCTCGACCAGCGAGCGGCTGATCGAGATGCCGCTGGGCAGCTTGATCTCACCGCTCTCGGCGACCGCGGCGAGCTCCGCGCGGGTGAACCAGCGCGCCTCGCGGATCTCGTCCTCGTCGACGGTGATCTCGTCCGACGCCGCACGCGCGAAGAAGCCGAGCATCAGGCTGGCCGGCAGCGGCCAGGGCTGGTTGCCGAAGTAGTCGACCTGCCCGACTCGTACGCCGACCTCCTCGGCGACCTCGCGACGGACCGCGTCCTCGAGCGACTCCCCCGGTTCGACGAAGCCGGCGAGGGTGGAGAAGTTGGGCGCGGGCCAGCGGGTGTGGTTGCCGAGCAGACAACGCTCCTCGTCGCTCCCGGGCTCCCCCGACGTCACCAGCATGATCACCGCCGGATCGGTACGCGGGAAGCTCACGTGTCCATTCGCGCAGGCCAGCTCGTGGCCGGCTGCGCGCGGGTCGAGGCTGCCGCCGCACCGGGAGCAGAACCGGGTCGCCCGGTGCCACTCGGCCAGGCCGATCGCGTGCATCAGGAAGCTCGCCTCGGTCGTGTCGGCGAGCAGCGCGGGGAAGAGCCCGCGCAGGTCACGCCATGTCTCATCGGCCTCCTCGCGCCCGGTGAGCACCGCGAACCGGGCACCTTCGGCGGTGTCGCCGAGGAGCAGCCGGATCCCCTCCGGAGATTCCTCCGGAGTACGCCACCTCACGCCGGTCCTGCCTGACGGCTCGACCCTGTTGCCGGCGACCACGAGGACCCTCGTGGTCTCGTCCGACCAAGCCTTGTCGACCCAGCCGTCGTCGGCGCGCAGATGGCCGGAGCGGTCGTGGGGATCCTGAATGATTCGCAGATGGATGGGCAGCTTCGGGGAGTCCACCCGTCAGAGCCTAGGAGGTGGGTATAAGTTCCGCGGCGTGGATCGGTTCTGGCGTATCGCCGCTGTCGTCTCCGTCGTGGTCGCTCTGGCGATCAACGTCTACATCGCCTGGGGCTCCAACCTCTCGTTCATGTACGACGAGATCGGGACCGTCATCCATGGACGGACCGTCCTCGGGCTCGACTCGCCGCAGCTGAACACCCCCGGCTACTACCCCGGGTGGGGCGTGCTGTTGGCGCCGTTGTGGCTGGTCACGTCGAACGTCTTCACGTTCTACAAGCTGGCGATCGTCGTCGGTCTGGTGATCAGCATGCTCACGATCTGGCCGCTGGCTCGGGTCGCGGTGCGACTCAGCGGGGTCACGCCGGCGCAGGGTGTGGTCGCCGGCGCCATCGTGATCGCCCTGCCGCCCCGCGCGATCCAGGCCGACTACATCCTCTCCGAGCGGCTGGTCACGCTGCTCGTCGTCCTGGCCACCCTGGTCGCGTTCCGGATCTGGGAGAAGCCGACCTACCGCGGCGTACTCCTGCTCAGCCTGCTCACCGCGCTCGCTCTCTTCTCCCACGCCCGGATGCAGGTCTTCGTGGCCGCGGTCTGCCTGTGGCTGATCTTCTTCCTCGTGCGCAGATGGCAGGTCGCCCTCGTCGGGCTGATCGCCACCGGCGTGCTCGCATTGGTCGCCAACAAGGCCGCGCTCTGGTTCCACGCGCAGCTGGTGCCGTGGAAGTTCATCCAGGCGCAGGGATTCTTCGAGAAGGTCACCCAGGCCAACCCGCGCTACTGGGTCGACACCTTCGCCGGCGAGGCCTGGACGCAGATGATCGGCAGCTTCGGCGTCGTGGTCGTCGGGCTCGTCGTGGTGACCGCCCTGTTCTGGAAGGAGCTCCGCTCGCGCCAGGTGGGGCCGGCCGGGTTCGTGCTGATCGCGGCCGGGTCGATGTACGTCCTCAGCTGCTTGAACTGGGGAACCGAGTACTCGCTGTTCACCATGGAGTGGCGCCGCTTCGACTACTGGATCTACGGCCGCTACATCGACCCCGTCTTCGCCGTCCTGGTGCTGGCCGGGGTGTGCGCGGCGATCCAGGCCGTACGCTCCCGCGCGGTCCTCGTCTGGACGTGGGTGATCGTCGCCGGGATCTCGCTGGTGACCATCCTCGTCGTCGCCCCCGACGCCCCCACCTGGGCCTACACCACCCCGGCGCACATCCCCGGCGCGATCCCGTGGTGGTGGGCGCTTCCGGACGGAGAGTTCCCGCAGCCGGGACCGATCCCGTCGTTCACCAACGACAACCGCTTCTGGCTGATCGCGACCCTGTGCGCCCTGGTGCCGCTGGCGATCTGGACCCTCCTCGCGGCCCTCTCCCGGTTCAGCCCTCGGCTGAGCTCACCGAGGGCTGACCGAGCGCGCGCGGTCGTCGTCACCGCGCTCGTCCTGGTCGTGGGCACCGCCGGATCTGCCGTCGCCGACGTCGCCTCCGACGATTTCCACGACCGCTTCGACCACGCCACCCCGGTCGTCGACGACCTGCGCTCGATCCTCGCCGAGCACCCCGACGCCGTCGTCGCCTACGACGACAACTGCCCCCGCCGCCCCTCGGCGATGAACTCCGAGCGCAACTGGCTGATGTGGTGGATGCTGCCCACGATCGTCGAGCGCGAGTGGGAGTGGGGCGACGACATCGTCTTCTCGTGCCCCTCCGGCGAGCCGGCGTTCGTCACCGGCGCGGTGATGCTCCGCGAGCGGCCGTTCCCGTATGCGACCGTCTGGATCCTGCCTGGCGATCTGCTCGACTCGTTGCGTGAGTCTGGGGAGTTGCCGGAGGTTGCTCGGACGGTCAAGTAGCTCGATCTGGCATTGGTTGGCGACCGATCTTTCGGGTTGGACTGGGCCGCCGACCCGTTCTTCGAGAGTGTTCTCGACCTGCCCCGGAGTCAAGGACGGCCTGCGGCCGCCGGCTTCGCCGGCCGCTTCGCGGTCCTTGACACCGGACCATGTCGAGAAAAGACTTGGCTGGCTATCGGGGCGGCGGCCCAGGTGTGGCCGCGGCACACTCACCCACGGCGGGTGACCGCTCCACACCTAGACCAGACAAGGGGTCTCCGCGTGAAAGAAAAGTTCCTTCCACCCGCCAACCCCACCCCGGACCAGGCGGTCTCTGAGGCGAACGAAAATTCGTTCGCCTCACCGGAAGGAAAATTCCTTCCGCCCGTCGGCCCACCCCAGTCCCCGAGCCCCTACCCAACCCACATCGCTGCGCCACACCCCTGCCGCCGACCCGATAGCCAGCCAAAATTCTCAGCGACGTCCGGTGTCAAGGATCGCCGAAGGCGACCGGCGAAGCCGGCGGCCGAAGGCCGTCCTTTACTCCGGACGGCGCTGAGAACACCATCCCCGAAAGGGTCGGCGGCAAACAGTCCCCCGGAAAACGGGTCAGCGACCCCCGCCCACTATCCGCTCCAACTCCTCCCGCCCAGGAAGAGCAGAAGGCTCGACCAGCCGACCAGAGCGCACGTAATAGAACGCAGCCCGAACCCGCGACAACGGCACCCCCATCAGCTCAGCCCACCCAAGCCGATAGAGAGCCAGCTGGAGAGGATCCGCGTTCTGGCTCTGGTTGGTCTTCCAGTCCACGATCAGGAATCCCCTGTCGGGCTCCTGGTAGACCGCGTCGATCCGGCCACGTACGACCTGACCTGCCAGGACGATCGCGAAGGCCGCCTCGACCCGGTACGGCGGGCGGTCGGCGAACGGGCCCTGCTCGAAGGCGGCGATGACCTCCTCGAGACCGGACTCGTCCTCGATACCGTGGTCGGCGCGACCGGGTAGGTCGTCGGGGTCGAAGAGGTCCTGCTGGCCGAAGCGGGCTTCGACCCAGGCGTGGAACCGGGTGCCGAAGCGGGCCTGGGAGGACGGCTTGCGTGGCATCGGGCGGACCAGGTCGGCGGCGAAGCCGAGCGGGTCGTCGCGCAGCTTCGACATGGCGGTGGCCGACAGCGACGAGGGCAGCGGTACGACCACCTCGGGAGCGCGCTCGCGCTCCGCCTCGGTGAGCAGCCGCTCGATCTCCTCGTCCCACTGGTTCACCGTCTCGAGCAGGGTGAGGTCATCGAGATCATCGGGCCCCGGTCCCACCTCCCGAACCAGCCTCGCCGCCTCCAGACGGCGCTCCACCTCGGGGGTGTGGTGGTTGATCGGCCAGGGCAGGTCGACCTCCTGCGTGGCGTACGGATTCTCTTCCTCGCCCTTCACGACAACGTCTGCCCACCGGTCGGGCTTGGCTCCCCACTGGAGCAGCGCCTCGCGGGTCTTCTCCACGTAGACCGACGGCCCACGCCCCTCCTTGAGGGAGGGTGACCAGCGCCAGCACGAGACGAACTGGATGTGGCGGGCGCGGGTCCAGGCCACGTACGCCAGCCGGAGCTCCTCGACGCGCTCGTGCTCCTTGCGCTCGGCGAGGAGCTCGTCGATCGAGTCGGCGTCGTGACCCTGCAGCTGCGGCAGGTCGTCGCGGTCGCCGCGGAGCGCGGCAGGCATGACCGAGGGGACGGTCAGCCACGACGAGCGCGTCTGGCCGGTGGGGAACTTCTTGTGGGTGACTCCGACCAGGAAGACGACGTCCCACTCCAGCCCCTTGGCTCGGTGGACGGTGAGCAGCTTCACCGAGTCGGCCTCCGAGGGCGTGGCGACGTCGAGACCCTGGCCGTATTCGTCCTCCGCCTCCAGATAGGCCAGCAGCGCGGCGAGGGTGACCTGGCCGTCGAGACCCTCGAAGTCGGCGACCGCCTGGACGAAGAGGTCGAGGTTGTCGCGCCTGGCCGAGGCCGCCGGAGAGACCGAGGCGGCCAGCTCGACGTCGATGCCGGTGACGTCGATGATCCGCCGGACCAGGTCGAGGAGCGGCTCGTTCACGGCGCGGCGCAGCCCACGGAGCTCCTCGGCGAGGAGCTTGAACCGCTCCCTGGCCTGCGGCGAGTAGTCGTAGTCGGAGGGGTCGCCCGGATCCTCCAAGGCATCGTTGAGCGAGGGGATCTCGGTGGGGTCGGTGCCCTCGACCGCCGCCTCCAGCTGCCGCTCGATGTCGGCGAACTCCTCCGCGCCGCCGACGACGCCGGCCAGGTCGCGGGAGCGCCGGCCCAGGATGGCCAGGTCGCGCGGCCCGATCGCCCACCGCGGACCGGCGAGCAGCGTGAGCAGCGCGGCATTGGCGGTGACGTCGTGGAGCAGCTCCATGGTGGCCACGACCTCGGCCACCTCGGGCAGCCGGAGCAGCCCCTTCAGGCCGACGATCTCGACCGGGATCTCGCGAGCGGTGAGCGCGTCGAAGACCGCTGCCGCCTGCGAGTTGTCCCTGGTCAGGACGCCGATCTCCTTCCACTCCCCGACCGCCTCGTGAGCCTCGATCACCTTGTCGGCGAGCCAGAGCAGCTCATCGTCGTACGTCTCGTGGACGTGCACCTGGACCTCACCGTCGCGCGCGCCCTCGGCGGCGACCAGGCGCTCCTTCTCGCGGCCCTCGTAGAGCTGGGCGGCCAGATGGTTGGCGGTGTCGAGGATGCGCGCGTCGGAGCGGCGGTTGACGGTCAGGGAGTAGGCCGGCCGACGCCCGTCCTTCGTCGGGAAGTCGCGGCCGAACTCGAGGATGTTGCTCACCGAGGCGCCGCGCCAGCCGTAGATCGCCTGGTTGGGGTCGCCGACGGCGGTGACGGGATGTCCGTCGCCGAAGAGGCGGGCGAGCATCTGGGCCTGGGCCACCGAGGTGTCCTGGTATTCGTCGAGCAGCACGACCTTGAACTTCCCGCGCTCGATCTCACCGACCTCGGGTGTCTCCACGGCCAGCCGGGCGGCCAGCGCGATCTGGTCGGAGAAGTCCATCAGCCCGAGCCGGTCCTTGAGCCGCCGATAGCCGTCGACCAGGTCGAGCAGCTCGTAGCGCTTGTCGATCGCGTCGATCGCCTTCTCGACCTTGGTCAGCTTGGTCTTGACCCGTTTCCCGTCGGCCAGCTGGGCATTGAGGTCGGCCACCTCGAGCGCGAAGAGCGACCGCTCGTTGCGGTCGTAGGCCCGCAGCGTGGCGGGGTCGACGAGGTGCTCGGAGAGCTCGGAGTCGAGCGCCAGAAGCTGCTGGACGGCCAGCTTCGGATAGTCGGTCAGCTTCTCCACCGGGTGGGTGTGCCGGGCTACTGCTCGAGCCGCAAGCTGGTAGCGGGTCGCGTCGGCGATCAGTCTGGTGTCGGGCTCGTGGCCGATCCGCAGCCCGTGCTCGGAGAGCAGGCCGGAGGCGTAGGAGTGGTAGGTCGCCACGGTCGGCTCGGTGGGCTCGTCGTCCTCCTCACCGGGCCGCGGCGGACCCTCGCGTCGCTCGGGCCACAGCCCCGCCTTCTGCAGCGACTCCTTGATCCTGGTGGCCAGCTCGGCCGTCGCCTTCGTGGTGAAGGTCAGACCGAGCACCTCCCCGGGAAGTACGCGGCCGGTGGCGACCAGCCAGACGACTCGAGCGGCCATCACCGCGGTCTTGCCGGATCCGGCACCGGCGATCACCACGGCCGGCTCCAGCGGAGCCGTGATCGCGCGGAACTGCTCCTCGCTGTAGAGCCAGTCGTGGCCCATCAGCTTGGCGAGCTCTTCGGGGGTCTCGACCTTCATCGCGGAACTCATCTCAGTGGTCACGACAGCACCGATCCCGAGGTCTGCGCCGGGCAGAGCGCGACGAACTGGCACCGGTCGCACTGCTTACCGGGCCTGGCCACGAACTCCTCGGCCCGGACCGTCGCCACCGCCTTCTCCAGCTGGGTGATGATCTCGGGCGGCTCGGGTGCCTGCACCTGCACCTTCGGCAGCTCGCTGCCCGAACCCGCGGGATGGCGCAGCTGGATCAGCTCCGCTCCCCCGGAGGTCGCCCCAGGCGCGAGCTCGGACGCGGCGCCGTGCTCGACGGCCAGCTGGTAGAGGCCGAGCTGGCCGTGCTCCTTGACCTCCTGCGCGGTGGGCGGATACTTCCCGGTCTTCAGGTCGACGACGACGATCCGGCCGCTCTCGTCGAGCTCGAGGCGGTCGGCATACCCGTTCAGCCGCACCGTCTCCCCGCTGGGCAGCGATACCTTCGCGGTCAGCTGCTCCTCGAAACCGATCACGGTCCGCGCGCCGGGGCGCCGGTGCCAGGTCAGGAACCGGGCCAGCACATCCTGGACCGCCTCGCGCTCGCGGGCAGCGGACCACGGCGTACGGAACTCGAGGCGGCCCCAGACCTCGTCCACGAACGGCATCAGGTCCTCGACGGTGGCGGCGTCGAGGTCGCCGCGAGCGAGCTGCTCGGCGATCGCGTGCACGACCTTCCCGAACCCCTGGCTCGAGGAGTCGGTGACGGCACCGCCCGCTTCGCGGGCCAGGAACCACTGCGCGGGGCAGGTCAAGATCGCCTCCAGCGCCGATGCGCTCAGCGTGATCGGACGGTCCTCGGGACGCACCGCGGCCGAGGCGTACGTCGGGGCCCGCAGCCCCCACCAGGTCGACGGGTCCGCGGCGAGCGCGATCCGCTTGCCGCGCACCTCGGTCGCGGCCAGCTTCTGCAGCCTTCTCGCGGCCGCCTCGCGCAGCGCGTCGGGTTGGGCCGGATCGGCGGCGGTGCGGCGCAGCTCGGCGATCAGACCGGCCAGCGACAGCGGTCGCGTCGGCCGGCCGACGCGGTGACGGATCTGGTCCTCGCGCAGGCCGAGCTCGTTGATGAACCGCGAGGGCTGGTCACCGTCGTCGTCGGGCGACTTCACCGCGGTCACGACCAGCCGGGACCGGGCGCGGGTGGCGGCGACGTAGAAGAGCCGGCGCTCCTCGGCGAGCATCGCAGTCCGGGTCAGTGGCGGCAGCAGCCCGCCGTGACGGCCGTCCGGCAGCGCCGGGGCGATCCGGTCGGGCCCGAGGAGCGAGTCGCGCCGGCGTAGGTCGGGCCAGGCGCCCTCCTGGACGTGGGCGACGACCACGAGACCCCACTCCAGCCCCTTGGAGCGGTGGGCGGTGAGCAGCCGCACCGCCGAGCCGCGCACACCCTTGTCGGCCAGGGTGTCGGCCGGGATCTCCTGGGCACGGAGCGTGGCCAAAAAGGTCTCCACCGAGGTGAACTCCTGGCGGCCTTCGATCTTGGCGGCGGTGTCGAAGAGCGCCACGACCGCGTCCAGGTCACGGTGGGCGAGCCGCGCCGCGGCACCGCCAGACTCCACCTGCGCCCGCAACCGCTGCCCCCACTCGGCACCGTCCCACAGCGTCCACAGCACCTGCTCCGCTCCGGCCCCCTCCTTCAGCGCGGCCCGGGCCTCGGCGAGAAGGACCGCGAGCCGGCGTACGCGCCCCAGCACCCGCTCCTCACCGTCCCCGTTCTCCTCCGGGTCGAGCAGCGACGGATCGAGCACGGCACGGCGCACGAGATCGTGGGCGGCGACGTCGGGGAACCTCGCCCGCAGGGTGCGGGTGAGCGCGCGGACATCGGTGGCGTCGAGGCCGCCGAGAGGACCGGTGAGCAGCTCCTCGCAGCGGTCGGGGCGTACGTAGCGCTCGTCGAGGTCGGATTCGACGTCGGCGTCGACGACGATCCCGAGCGCGTCGAGGAGGACCGCGGCGGCGGGCTCGCGGACCAGCGGGGTCTCGTCGGCGGCGACCTCGACCGGTACGCCGGCGGCGGTCAGCGACCGGCGCAGCTGCGGGATCGAGGTGCGCCCCGAGCGCACCAGGACAGCCATGTCGGACCAGTCGATGCCGTCCTCGAGATGCGCGCGACGGAGCAGGTCGGCGATGTGCTCGGTCTCGGCACGGTCGGTGTCGAAGGTGAGCACCTCGGCCCGGCCGGGGTCCTGGGCAAGCGGGTGCGGGTTGCGGAAGGTGTCGTAGGCCGCGGCCGGGATCGAGCCGCGCACCGAGATGCCCGCCGCGATCGACCGCGAGGCCCGCAGCAGCCGCGACCCGAACCGGCGGGTCGTCCCGAGCGCCACCACCGGCGCGTGCCGGCGCTCCCGGGTCAGGAACTGCGAGGGGAAGTCGAGGATCCCGTTGACGTCCGCGCCGCGGAAACCGTAGATCGACTGGTCGGGGTCACCCACCACGATCAGGTCGCGCCCGTCGCCTGCCAGCGCCTGCAGCAGCGCGACCTGGCTCGGGTCGGTGTCCTGGTATTCGTCCACGAACACGCAGGCGAACTCGGCCCGGAGCTCGGCCGCATGCCGCTCGGCCTCGATCACCCCACGCATGATCAGGTCGGGATAGTCGATGGCCGACTGCGCACCGAGCACGTCGAGATACTGCTCCAGGAACCACCCGGCCGCGACGAACTCCTCGATGCCCTCGTCCCGGCCGAGCGCCACCAGCTGGTCGGGGTCGAGCCCGCGCTCGCGCGCCCGCGCGATCACGGTCTGCACCTCACGCGCGAACCCGCGGGTGCCGATCGCCATCCGGAACCGCTCCGGCCACCTCACCGACTCGGGATGGTCGGCCAGCAGCTCCTGCAGCACCACGTCGGCCTCCGGCGCGGAGAGCAGCGTCAGCGGGGCGGCGTAGAGCTCGGCCGGCGCGTAGCGCCGCACCAACCCGTAGGCGAAGGAGTGGAAGGTCGAGGAGACCGCCCCGGACAGCGTCCGGCCCAGCCGTGCGGTCACCCGGTCGCGCAGCTGCTCGGCGGCCTTGCGGGAGAAGGTCAGCGCCAGCAGCTGGTCAGGACGAACGCCGCGGTTCTCGATCCGGTCGACCACCGCCTCCACCAGCGTGGTCGTCTTGCCGGTCCCTGGTCCGGCCAGCACCAGCAGCGGTCCGCCGGGATGCTCCACGACCGACCGCTGGTGCTCGTCGAGCACCGGCACGCCGACAGCACTCGGCGGTGGGGCAAGGCGGTAGGCGACACTCACGGGACTACCCAATCAGACGGCGCCGACAGTTTCAGGCGGCCCTTCAGACGTCATGCCCCAGACGCATCCTCACTGCGACGACGTCGTCGAGATCGAGGCCCTCTGCCTTCCGGACGACCACCTTCAACGGCAGCAGATACGTGCCGTCCTTGGGGAAGAGCGCGGTGGTGAAGGTGGTCGCACCGATGGTGGCGGTGACGGCGACCTGGCCCCAGTACTCCAGACCCTTGGCGTCCTCCTTGAGGTCCTCGGCGTCCTCGACGGGCATCGGCACGTAGTAGAACGGCGCCGGCCCGCGCCACTCGATGACGGCTCCTTCGAAGGCGTACTCCATCCCCTACTCCGAGACGAGCTCGAAGTCGTCGAAGTCGAACCCGGGTGAGACCACGCAGGAGACGAGCGCGTCCTCGGCCGAGGGGACCGTACGCTGCCACACCCCTGCCGGCACGACAGCCTGTGGCACCTGGCCGGCGACGACGTCGACCCCGACGATCACGGTCTCCCCCTCGACCGGAGCCGAACCGGCGCCGCCGAACTGCAGGGACACGACGCCGGTGTGCGCCAGCCAGATCTCGTCCGAGGTGACGCGGTGCCACGCGGACGACTGCCCGGCCAGGAGCCGGAAGTAGATCAGGGTCGCCGTGGGACGCACCCGCCCGTCGGGCAGGGTGACGGTCTCGGCAGCAGCCCAGGTCTGCCGGAACGCCCCGCCTTCGGGGTGCGGCGCGAGGTCAAGAGCGGTGGTGATGGAGTCAGCGGTCACCCGGCTCATTGTGCCGGGTCTCGTCGGCCGGGTCGTCGGGGAACCGCGGGTCGCCGAGCAGGTACTGCCAGATCAGTCCCGGCTTCTTGTGCGGCACCGGCTTGGGACCACCGACCGAGCGGCTCTCGACCGCGTCCCAGACGGCGTCGACGGGGCGGGCCAGGCGGCGCACGACCTTGCCGGGCAGACCCGTGTGCGGCAGGTGGGGATGCGGACGCGAAGGTGCCCTTCGCTCGGCCGCGGCCATCCGCTCCGCGATCAGGAGAAGCTCGTCGTCGGAGGCTTCCTCGGCGAGGCGCGAGACCAGCTCGCCCTCCCTCTCCTCCTGGTCGATGAGCGCTTCCTCGACCTCGCCCCACAGCGTCGGCCACCCGTGGGTGGTCTCCCAGGTGGAGCCGTACTCGTGCGCCTTCACGTGGAAGAGCAGCACCTCCAGATGCCGCGCCATGGGGAGGTAGTCATGGATCAGACCTGCGCCGCCCTCGCAGTGAGCGGAGACCGCCGGCAGCAGCGCCTCGTCCACCGCGTGCAGGTGGCGGGACGTACCAGCGTTGAACTGGTCGATCGGCGGGCAGCCCCGGCGGGTCTGCTCCGGCCTGGCGATGATGCTCCGAGCGTGGGCCAGGCGCCCAGCGAGCTCGTCGTGCTTGCGTCGCAGCTCGTCCTGCAACACGGTC
Source organism: Nocardioides sp. YJ-D4 (assembly GCF_054031495.1). Lineage (NCBI taxonomy): Bacteria > Bacillati > Actinomycetota > Actinomycetes > Propionibacteriales > Nocardioidaceae > Nocardioides > Nocardioides sp. YJ-D4. The sequence continues at coordinate 4,223,034 of NZ_CM132932.1, read as the reverse complement.
GTGGTGGCCATCTGCCTCACCTCGGCTGCTAGCCCACTGATTTACTCGGTCACCCTCCAGAATGCGCCCGTTCTCGCCCCCGCGCAACAGGCAACCGGGCGATCAGACGTCGGCGGGCCGCTCGTTGTAGATCCCGGCCACGTCCTGGCCGCTCAGCGCGGCGATCGCCTCCATGACCTCGTCGGTGAGCGACCGGCGGGCCTTGCCGAGAGGTACGCCGTCGAACCGGCCGGCCACCTGGATCGGCTGCCCGAACTCGACCGTGACCTTCGCCAGCCGCGGCAGGCTCGACCCCACCGGCTGGAGCTCCGCGGTCCCCCGCAGGCCGACCGGCACCACGGGCACGCCGGCGGTCAGCGCCAGGTGCGCCACCCCGGTGCGTCCGCGGTAGAGCCGGCCGTCGCGCGACCGGGTGCCCTCCGGGTAGATCCCGAACGCCTCACCCTTGTTGAGAACCTCCAGGGCCACCTCCAGCGAGCCGAGCGCGGCCTGCGGGTCGTCGCGGTCCACGGGCAGCATCCCCATGCCCTCGAACCACGCCCTCTGGGCGGCGCCCTTGAGGCCGGTGCCGGTGAAGTAGTCGGACTTGGCCAGGAAGTGCACCGGCCGGGGCGAGACCGACGGGATCACGATCGAGTCGGCGAAGCTGAGGTGGTTGCTGGCCAGGAGCACGCCACCGGTGCGCGGGACGTTCTCTGCCCCCGTCACCGTGGGGCGCCAGACGGCCCGTAGAAGGGGTGGCACTACGGCGTGGAGGACGCGATACATCACGTGCTCATCGTAGGCGGCAGCCACATCGCCGCGCGCAGGTCCACCGCCCCCGAGACGCGGCGCGGGGTGCCCTCCTCGAGATAGGCCTGGCGAGCTTCCTCGCCGTGGGAGGCGGGGAGCGAGCCATCGGCCCGCACCACCCGCCACCACGGCATCCCCGCGCCCTCGCGCGCCATCACCGAGCCGACCTGCCGAGGCCCTCCCCCGAACTCGTCGAAGAGGGCGTCGGCGATCGCGCCGTACGTCGTCACCTGTCCACGTGGGATCTGCTCGACAAGACGCAGAACGGCTTCGACGTACGCCTCCCGGTCGGTCATGTCGCCGCCTCCGTAGCGCAAGCGCAACCATACGGACGCAGCGACCTGACCCTTATGGTCGCTCGCTGGCGCTCGCTCATGACCGGCAGATTAGCGCGGTGTCACAGGATGGGGCTGAACGGCTCCGTGCCCTCGACCAGACGCAGACCGGAGATGCCCGAGTTCGCCTGGGCGTACTTCAGCTCGAGGTCCATGTCACCGATGTTGTTGGACCCGGCGAGCGGGAGCAGGCCCAGGGTCGACAGGGTCCCGACCGCCTTGCCGTCGGCGTTCAGGAAGCCGGAGCCGGAGTCACCGGGGATGCCGGGGGTGAGGTTGTAGAGCGGGTGGGACCAGCGGGTGCCGTTGACGCTGTCACCGAGCGAGAGGCCGATCTTCGGCGAGAGCAGGTCCACGTCGGCGCGCACCGAGGAGTTGCCGTAGGAGTAGACCTTGTCGCCGGCGACGGTGCCGTCGGTGTCGATGCCCGTCGGACCGCCCCAGATCGGCACGCTCGGGTTGACCTTGCCGGCGTCGGCGGCGTTCACCTTGACCAGGGCGAAGTCGTTGTAGGCGCAGGTGTTCTCGTCCTTGGTGCCCGACTGCTGCATGGTCAGCCAGGACGAGTACGCCAGCTTGCCCTTCCCCAGCACGGTGCCTTCGCTCAGCAGGGAGCCGCCCTCGTTGAAGGTCACCTCGGTGCCCAGCGGGAGCGACTTGGCGGCGCAGCCGTTGGTGTCGGTGGCCTCACCGAGACCCGCACAGTGGGCGGCGTAGCCGACGTAGACGTTCGAGGCGGAGTCGGCGAAGACGAAGTTGGCGGTGCACTGGGCACCATCGGTGTACATCATCACGCCCGGGGTGATGGTGGCCGTGTCGGCAGGGGCCCAGGCGTGGGCCGCAGACGGGATCAGGGCCGGGACGAGCGCGGCGGTCAGGGTGCCGGCGGCGACGGCTGCGGCGCGGCGTACGGAACGGCGGGTGCGGAGCATGTGGGGGCCTCGGTCTGTAGGTGATGTGACTCACAAGTAACGAGGCTCGCCTGCCGTGGGTTACGGATCGGCCACCACCACGGTGTTGCCCTGGAACGAGGTGCCGTCCCAGTCGTCGCACGTCACCACGACCAGCTTCGGCTTGCCGTCGGTGTCGAAGAGCCGCTTGCTGCGCTTGGCCACCTGCTCCTTGGAGAGGTCGCGCACCGACCGGACGGTATAGCTGAACTCGTCGTTCTTGGTCCGCACGACGATCTCGTCGCCCTCGTTGACCTCGCCCAGCCGGTCGAGGATGCCGCCGCCGTTGTGCAGGGTGTGACCGACGATCAGCACCGTCCCGTCATCCGCCCCCGGCTTCGCGCCGCCCTTCCACCAGCCCATCAGCGAGGCGTCGGCAGGCGGGGTGAGCGTGCCGTCCTCCATCGCCAGCGGCACCACGTCGGCATGCACGTTGAGCGACTCGATCGAGACGCCGCGTACCTTGCCCTTCTTCTTCGGCACCTCCGCCAGCGCCTCGGCCGGGATCGAGGAGGTCGTCCCGGGCGGGGTCGCGGTCGCGTTGCTCTTCTTCGCGTCGTCGAGCTTGGTGTAGTAGTCGTACGCGGCATAGCCGAGCACGGCGACCGCCACCACGAGGACGACGACGAAGATCTCCCCGAGGAAGGTCCTCAGGTTGGGTTGACCGTTGCTCACTCGGCCGAGCGTGCCACAGCCTCAGCTCGTTTGCGACGCACGGCCATTCCGGCCCCTGCCCCCATCAGCAGCGCACCGACACCGGCGAAGACATAGGACGGCGGTACGCCGCGGGTCGGGTCCGCGACGTTCGACTCCAGCCTCTCCGGGTCGATCGCAGAGCCTACGGCCGCGCCGGAGGCTGGCTCCGGGGCCTGGTCGCTCGCGTTGGCAGGGGCACCGAGAAACAGTCCGCCGGCCAGGGTGGCACCGGCGAGCGTCGCGCTGAGACGAGCGCGTGTGGACAACGTCGAATCCTCCGAGGTTCGGGCATTGATGCAACTCCGCCCCCCGCAGCTGCGATCGCAAAACTATCGGGTACGCCGCGTACAGATAAAGCCAGCGGCGGCCCCAGAGGGGCCACCGCTGGCCTACAGTTCAGTAACCCGGATCAGTACGACGGCTGGCTCGGGTCGATCTGGTTGACCCACGCCACCACGCCACCACCGACGTGGACCGCGTCCGCGTAGCCCGCGCCCTTGGCGATCGCGAGCACCTCGGCGCTGCGTACGCCGCTCTTGCAGTGGAACACGAGCGGCTTGGCACCGTCGCCGGTGAGCTCGGCGACCTGCGGGATCGCGTTGCCGTTGAGGAACTCGCCCTTGGGGATCAGGACGGCGCCGGGGATCTTGTTGATCTCGTACTCGTTCGGCTCGCGCACGTCGACGAGGACGAAGTCGCGGCTGCCCTCCTCGCGCTCCTTGATCATCTCGGAGAGCTGGTTGACCGAGATGGTCGAGCCGGCCGCGGCGTCGGCCGCCTCGGTGGAGATCGCGCCGCAGAAGGCGTCGTAGTCGATCAGGTCGGTGACCGTCGGGTTCTCGCCGCACAGCGCGCAGTTGGGGTCCTTGCGGACCTTCAGCTTGCGGTACTCCATCTCGAGTGCGTCATAGATCATCAGCTTGCCGACCAGCGGCTCGCCGATGCCGGTCAGCATCTTGATGGCCTCGTTGACCTGGATCGAGCCGATCGAGGCGCAGAGCACGCCCAGCACGCCGCCCTCGGCGCAGGAGGGGACCATGCCCGGGGGCGGGGGCTCCGGGTAGAGGCAGCGGTAGCACGGGGCGTCGTCGGTCAGGGTCGGCGCGAACACCGACGCCTGCCCGTCGAAGCGGTAGATCGAGCCCCAGACGTACGGGATGCCCAGGAAGTACGCCGCGTCGTTGACCATGTAGCGGGTCGCGAAGTTGTCGGTGCCGTCGACGATCAGGTCGTAGCCGGTGAAGATCTCGCGCACGTTGTCGTTGTCGAGCCGCACGTCGTGCAGCACGATGTTGACGTACGGGTTGACCTCCTTGATCGCCGCCGCGGCGGACTCGGCCTTCGGCTGGCCCACCGTCGACTGCTTGTGGATGATCTGGCGCTGCAGGTTGGACTCGTCGACCTCGTCGAACTCGACGATGCCGAGGGTGCCTACGCCGGCCGCGGCCAGGTAGAGCAGGGCGGGCGAGCCGAGACCGCCGGCGCCGATGACCAGCACCTTGGCGTTCTTCAGGCGCTTCTGCCCGTCCATGCCGACGTCGGGGATGATGAGGTGGCGGCTGTAGCGGCGCACCTCGTCGATCGTCAGCTCGTCAGCGGGCTCCACGAGCGGGGCTAGGGACACAACTGCTCCTCAGTTCGGACGTACGTATGCCTACTTGAACACCGCAGGCACTTCTCCATGTTCCCTCATCCGTGGACGAGACAACGACGCGTCCCGCGATCCGAGTACCAGCGGGTAGGCTGCTGGGGTGACCACGCACCAATCCGAGCTCGACCCCACTCGACCGCGAGGGGCGAGACTGCCCCGGACGGAACGACGAGCCCAGCTTCTCGACTCCGCTCTCGAGGTCTTCGTCGCCTACGGCTTCCATGCCGCAGCGATGGACGACATCGCCGAGAGGGCAGGGGTCTCGAAGCCCGTTCTCTATCAGCACTTCCCCGGCAAGCTCGACCTCTACCTGGCCCTGCTGGAGAAGTCCGCGAACGAGATCATCGATCGCTGCCGGGAGGCCCTGGCGTCGACCGACGAGAACAAGGAACGCGTGGCCCGAACCGTCGAGGTCTTCTACGACTACGTCGCCTCCGAGTCCGGTGCGTTCCGGCTCGTCTTCGAGTCCGACCTGACCAACGATCCCGCCGTGCGCGAGCAGGTCGACCGGGTGACCAACGAGTGCGCCGAGGTCATCGCGGAGGTCATCGCGGAGGACACCGGCTTCGCCGCCACCGCCTCTCACCTGCTCGCCGTCGGCTTGGTCGGCCAGATCCAGGTCAGCGCGCGCTACTGGCTCCACAACAACGGCGAGCTCTCCCAGGCCGACGCGGCGCGTCTCGTCGCCGGGCTCGCCTGGCGGGGCATCGGCGGCTATCCCAAGACCGACTGAATCCATTCCAAGTTCCGCTCGTAGCGCAACAGCGGGGTTCCTCACGGTCCGTGTGAGAGGATTCCGAAGCATTGATCGACCCATCGCAAGGAGGACCCGTGGAGGTCAAGATCGGCGTCCAGCAGGCCGCCCGTGAGCTCGTCGTAGAGACCGAGGAGTCCAGCGAATCGGTGGAGAAGCTCATCGCCGACGCCCTCGGCGGCGGCGCTGTGCTCGCTTTGACCGACAGCAAGGGCCGCAAGGTCATCGTCCCGACCGAGAAGCTCGCCTACATCGAGATCGGCCCGGCCAAGGTCGGCAAGGTCGGCTTCGCCGGCTGAACCCCTCGGGCTGCACAACTCAGGGATGGCCCTGATTCCGGTGGCGAACTTCCGGTTTTAGGTCATGTTGTCCGTGCATTCCAGTCCCAACAGGTGCAATATCAAAATATGGGCGCCTTCATGGCGCCACTCACAACCTGAAGGGAAAAGGCATGATCTCTACGATCCTCGTCACCCTCATCGGCGGCGTCATCATCGGTGCCCTCGGCAAGTTCTTCGCCCCGGGCGATAAGGACAACATTCCGTTCTGGCTGACGATTGTCTGCGGTATCGGCGGCATGCTGATCGGCAGCTTCATCTACTGGTTCGTCTTCGGCCAGAACAACGGGCCGTTCGACGGTCATGCGGCCACGTGGGACAACGCAACCAACGGCATCGACTGGTGGCGTCACATCTGGCAGGTCGTGATCGCCGCCGTGCTGGTGGTCGTCGCCTCCGGTGTCACCGGAAAGTCCAAGGCCTGAACCTCGTCCAGGTCACTCGAAGCGGTCCCGCCCCTCTGGGGTGGGGCCGCTTCTGCTGTTGCCGCCGGCTTCACCAGTTGGGCTGCGCCGGCGGCTCCGGCGGGACCACGTCCGGCGGCCGGATGACGTAGACGATCCGCCCGGAACGTGCCCAGGCGCGGTCGAGCTCGCCGAGGTCGTACGTCGTCAGCACCTCCGCGTCGCTGACGATCCGGTGGGAGGCGGGGTCGTGGACGACGGGGTCGCCATCCTCGTCGAAGCCGGTCAGCACGAGCAGATGACCGTTGGTGTCGTACCCGGCGCCGGTCAGCTCGCCGGCCTGGTGCGAGATGGCCAGCACGAGCGGAATCCCGGCCTCGAGGAATCGGGCGGCCTCGGCGAAGGAGCGGAGCCTGGTGACGTACGCGACCAGCCCCCGGGCGCCCGCATAGGCGGTGTTGAAGGCCCAGTTGCCGGCGCCACCGAAGGACTCGTCGTAGACCTCCCGGACGGTGAACGGCACCTGCGGGTCGGGGGTCTCATAGTCCACCCAGGCCGTCTCGGCGGGCGTCGGCCCGACACCCCAGAAGTCGGCGATCATCGCGGTCGAGGCGGCGCTGCACCAGGACTGCCCACCACCGTCCCAGTGCGGATAGCGGTCACGGTGGAGCTGCTGCGAATAGGCGGGTACGCCACCCACCACCGTCCCGCGAGGCACCGTCCCCGGCGCCGGCGCCGAGTTCCGGGCGTCGGCCGAGACCATCGCCCCGAGCAGGCTCACCCGCGGCAGGCTCCCCGCGGGGCCGTGCAGGCTCAGTCGCAACGAGAACTCCGTGAACCTGCGCCCGTCCCGCCCCAGGATGGTGTCGTCGGACGCGACCGCGACCGGGTCGTCCTGACCGGCGACGGAGGTCGAGGTGAAGTCCGGGTCCGAGGACCAGCGAGCCAGCATCAACCAGCCGCTCCGCTCCCCCGACTCGGCGATCACCTGAGCCGCGACCTCCACCCAGGTCCCGGGCGGGGTCACCACGTTCCAGGAGGCGACCAGCTCGTCGAAGCAGAACCCGGGGCTGACCTCGGGAGACGTCCACACACCGGCGTCGGGGACGATCTGTGTCCCTGACCAGCCGGTGAAGCGGATGTCAGTGCTCAAGCCCGAGCTTGCCCATTCGCTCGACGTGACGCTGGGTGAGCCGGGTGAGCATCTCGCCGATGGTGCCGAGGTCGAGACCGGAGAGGTGGCCACCGGCGATCAGCTCGCTGAGCCCCTCCCGGGTGGCCGCGACCTGCTGCGCCTGAGTGATCGCCTCGCCCATGAGGCGACGGCCCCACAGCGCCAGGCGCCCGCCGATGAGGTGATCGGCCTCGATGCCGGCCCGCACCCGATCGACGATGAAGTCGGCCCGCCCGGCGTCCTCGAGGGTGGTGACCACGAGCTTGTGGGTGTCCTCGTCGAGGAAGCCCGCGACCTCGCGGTAGAAGTCGTTGGCGAGCCCGTCACCGACGTACGCCTTGACCAGCGACTCCCACCAGTCCGCGGGCTTGGTGTGGATGTGGAACTCGTCGAACCCCTCACGCAGCGGCTCCATCGCCGCGTACGGGTCGGCGCCGAGCTCCACCAGCCGGTCGAGGACCGGCTGGATCTTGGCGTGCTGGGCGGCTGCCATCGCGAGCAGAGCCGTCTTGTCCTCCAGCGAAGGCGCCATCTTGGCGTCGTCGGTCAGCCGCTCGACAGCCGAGACCTCGCCATAGGCGACCGCTCCGAGAAGGTCGATGACGGCGGCCTTGTAAACAGGATCACCGAACGGATCCTGAGGACCCGTGAACTCTGACGATGCAACCACGGGAGAACCCTACCGATAGAATGCCTTTTGACCGACCCAGCGCCGCTGTAATGCACTTCATATCGCGGTGGTCTGGATCCCGTATGTGCGCGGCGTGGCACTCGCTTGGCAAGCTCGAGACACCCGTGAGTCGCTCGCCGCATTCGATGAGACAAGCGAGTAGCGACGAATCATGACAACGTTCAAGGAGCTCGGGGTTCATCCCGAGATCTGCGCTCCCCTCGAGCGCAAAGGCATCACCACCCCCTTCGCCATCCAGGAGATGACCCTCTCGGTCGCCCTGCAGGGCACCGACCTGATCGGCCAGGCCCGCACCGGCTCCGGCAAGACCCTGGCCTTCGGCATCCCGGTGGTGCAGCGCAGCGTGTCCCCCAAGGACCGCGACTACATCGACCTTCCGCAGGGCAAGCCGCAGGCCCTGATCGTGGCTCCGACCCGTGAGCTGGCCATGCAGGTCTCCGCCGAGATCTCGATGATCTCCGAGGACCGCGGCCTCCGCGTGCTGACCGTCTACGGCGGCGCGGGCTACGACCCCCAGATCGACGCGCTGGAGAAGGGCGTCGACATCGTGGTCGGCACCCCCGGCCGCCTGATCGACCTGGCCAACCGGAAGGTCCTCGACCTCTCCCACGTGCACGCCCTCGTCCTCGACGAGGCCGACGAGATGCTCGACCTCGGGTTCCTGCCCGACGTGGAGAAGCTCGTCACCCTCACCCCGGAGACCCGCCAGACGCTGCTCTTCTCGGCCACCATGCCGGGTGCGATCGTGGCGCTGGCGCGCTCCTACATGCGCCACCCGATGAACATCCGCGCCGAGTCCGCGAGCGAGCGCGAGACCGTGCCTGCCACCGCGCAGTTCGTCTACCAGGCCCACGACCTCGACAAGCCCGAGATGATCGGCCGCCTGCTGCAGTGCGAGGACCACGACAAGGTCGTCGTCTTCGCCCGCACGAAGCGGCAGGCACAGCGCGTGGCCGACGACCTCGCCGAGCGCGGCTTCCCGGCCTCTCCCCTGCACGGCGACATGCAGCAGGCCGCCCGCGAGCGGGTCATGCAGAAGTTCCGTGACGGCAAGGTCGAGGTCCTGGTGGCCACCGACGTCGCCGCCCGCGGCATCGACGTCACCGGCGTCTCCCACGTGGTCAACTACACGACCCCCGACGACGAGAAGACCTACGTCCACCGCATCGGCCGCACCGGCCGCGCCGGCGCCTCCGGTGTCGCGGTCACGTTCGTCGACTGGGCCGATCTCCACAAGTGGAAGATGATCAACAAGGCTCTCGACCTTCCCTTCGACGAGCCGCAGGAGACTTACTCCTCCTCGGAGCACTTCCTCCACGACATGGGCATCCCGAAGGGCACCAAGGGCCGGATCAAGGCCGCCGCGCCCGCGAAGCCCAAGGACAAGGACTCCGACAAGGACGGCGAGAAGCGGGAGCGCGCTCCTCGCAACCGCGACCGTCAGCGCACCCGTTCGCGCGGCGGCCAGGTCGTCGACAAGTCTGCCGCTCCGGCTGCCGAGTCCGCTGAGTCGACGAAGCCCGCCGACGGCGAGGCCAAGGCCGAGGGCTCCGCGCCCCGTCGCCGCCGCCGTCGCCGCTCTTCGGGCTCGGGCGGTTCCGCGCCCAAGGCCGACGCCTGAGCCTGCCTAGGGGATCACGACCACCTTGGTGCCGAGCCGCGCGAAGCGCCACATCGCCTTCGCGTCCGGCTCGGCCTGGCGGATGCACCCATGCGACAGCGGTGTGCCGAGCTGGGCGCGGGTCTGTACGCGCTTGCCCTTGTCCACCGGGATGTTGTGGAAGCCGATCGCGGCGCGGGGGCCCTTGGTGAAGCGTACGAACCACTTCATCCGGCCCGAGTCGTCGATCCCCCTCGCGTGCTCGGAGCGGGAGAAGACCTTGTAGGTGCCGGGCTCGAGGTTGTCGTAGATGCTGCCCGAGACCGGATACGTACGCCGCGTCCGGTCGGCCGCGGAGACGATCCAGACCCGCTGGCGGCTGATCGAGAAGACGGCCCGGCGACCGGTGCCGGAGTCGTCCGGGAGCACCTTCTCCGCAGCGGCAGTCCGCGCGTCGATGTGACGGTCGATCGCGGCCTCGCGCTGGCTGTCGTGCGGCCAGACCGGGGTGCGCCCGGCGTCCGCGCCCAGCTTCATCCCGCTGTCGGCCGCGCTGGGCCGGCCGTTGGCCACCGGCTCGGCGACGACCTCCATCCCGACGTACAGACCGGCCGACGTCAGCAAGGACGCGGCGAAGAGCATCTTGGTGCGCCGGAGAGGCCTGGATCTCACGTGGCGCGCAGTGCGGCTCACTTCTTCATCACGTGCCCGAGTCCCCCTACGAAATCCACGTCGAACATCATCCAAACACGTATCACCGCAAGTCAACTGTCACACGACAGACAGAAACCGTGATTCCGCGTGTGAACCGACGGCCCGGCGCCTGGATCCCCCTCGCAGCCGGTGGTGGCAGGATTGCCCCATGTCGAACCCCACCTCTCTGGTCACCGGCGCAACCGCCGGCATCGGACTCGCCTTCGCCCAGCAGCTCGCCGCCCGCGGACACGACCTCGTCCTCGTCGCCCGTGACGAGGAGCGCCTCACCGGCGTCGCCAAGAACCTGGCGGACGCCCACGGCGTCGGCGTCGAGGTGCTCCGCGCCGATCTGACCGACAGCGCCGACCTGGCCAAGGTCGAGGCCCGCCTGGCCGACGCCGACCACCCGGTCGACCTGCTGGTCAACAACGCCGGTCACGGCCTCAAGCACCGCTTCCTCGACAACACCGCCGACGAGGAGACCGCGATGGCGGAGGTGCTCGTCATCGCCCCGCTGCGCCTCTCCCACGCCGCGCTGGGCGCCCAGGTCGCCCGCGGTCACGGCGGCATCATCAACGTCGGCTCCGTCGCCTCCTACCTCCCCCGCGGCACCTACTCGGCCGCCAAGGCGTGGATCAACTCCTTCACGGAATGGGCCCACAACGAGTACGCCGGCCAGGGCGTCAAGGTGATGGCCCTGCTGCCTGGGTTCACCAAGACCGAGTTCCACGAGCGCCTCGGCTCCGGCTACGACTCGGCCCCCTCGTGGATGTGGCTCGACGTCAACGACCTGGTCCGCGAAGCGCTCGAGGACTACGACGCCGACAAGACCTTCTCGATCCCGAGCAAGCGCTACAAGGCCCTGGCCACCATGGCGCGGGTGGTCCCGTCCGGCGTACTCCAGAAGTTCCAGTCGCTGGGCCGCAAGTAGCCGACCCAGCAGGTAGTCCGAGACGTTCTGGCCCATTACCGGCGGGTATACGGGCCCGAAAGTCTCGGACTATCCAGCGCGGGCCCTCAGGTAGCGCTCACGCTGCCAGTCCGCCAGGGCTCGACGCATCTCGACGGTGTGGGTGGGGGTCCACCAATGTGGCGGGTTGATCGTCCACTGCCGGTCGGCCATCGGTGTCCGGCTTGCTCGCGCCCGAGCCTCATGCGTCCTCCTGATGAAGTCTGCGGGGTCACGACGGTCGGCGGCCACCATGGTGACGTACTCCAGACCGACCCGCCGGAAGGCTCCTTCGCGCCGCAAGTCCTTCGCCCGTTGCCTGCCCGCCAGATGCAGGGCACCGTCGTACTCCGCAACCACACCCCGCTCCAAGTCGATGACATCCGGGGTTCCGATGTGCTGGCCATCGAGGTCGAAGACCGGGCGGTTGCTGACCACCGCCGCGATCCCCATCCGCACCTTGAGGGTGAGTCGCAGATCGGTCTCCGACGGCGACCACACGTTCTCATCGGCAAGCGAGATCGCACGTCTCAGGCGATCGATGCCGGTCCAACCGCTGAGCGTCTCGGCGTAGGCCGCCATCTCCGCCAATGAGATCAGGTCGCTGGCCGCCACGAGGTCGAGCCAGCGTACGGCCGACAACGGCGTCTCTGCCCTACGGACCTCGAACGCCACCGACCGATGCGGATCCGTGAGCACCACCCCGTCCACGACCTGCCGCGTTCTCGGCAGCATGCGCTCCTTGCTCACCTCGATCCCGGCCTGCGCACGTGCCTGCGATCCCGGGGTGAGAATGGTCACCGGAAGCTCGCTCCCGTCCGCGTCGCAACCGTCGATCCAGCGCACCCGCTGCCATGCCAGCGCAGCCCAACCCGTCACCGCGCCGTCCGCAGGCACCACTGCGGAGGCCTCGAGAACCCGCTGCTGCGGTGAGTCCGGGACGTACGCAGGCACGTAGAGCCCCCGCGACGAACGCCGCCACGCCCGTCCCCTCGCCTGCTTCGGCGTCGGACCGAGCGCACCCGAGGGATCCGTCCGCACAGGACGCACCAGCCCAGGCCGCCCGGGTATGTCGGACGGCCTGAAGTGAGAGGCACGAGAAGCCACGGCCCGCATGATGTCCGCGACCACCGACAAGTTGCCGCCCACCGGGTAGTCCGAGACGTTTCGGCCCGTTACCGCCCGGTAGCCGGGCCCGAACGTCTCGGACTACCCAGCTTCAGGCGTTCGCGATGAAGGTGGTGACCGCGTCGGCGACCATCTGAACGGCGATCGCGGAGAGGAGCAGACCGGCGATCCTGGTGATGAGCAGGACGCCGGACTCCTTGAGGACCTTCAGGATCGGGATGGAGAAGACCATCGCCACCAGGAGGGCGAGGTGGACGACGACGAGTCCGAGGCCGAGCCCGAAGGCGGTCCCGACGGAGTCGACCTCCTGAGTGAAGACCATGGTGGCGACGATCGCACCGGGGCCGGCCAGGAGCGGGGTGCCGAGCGGCACCATCGCCACGTTCGCTCCGGCGGCGGCGACGGGGTCGTCGAAGTTGTCGGTGAGCAGCTCGAGGGCGACCAGCAGCAGGAGCAGGCCGCCGGCGCACTGCAACGCCTCGAGGGAGATGTGCAGGAAGTGCAGGATCGCCTGTCCGAACAGCGCGAAGATCGTGATCACCAGGAACGAGACGGCCACCGCGAGGAGCGCCGCACGGCGCTGCTTGCCCGGCGACTGCCCCGCGGTCAGCGACAGGAAGATCGGGATCGTGCCGACCGGGTCCATGATCACGAAGAGCGTCACGAACGTGGAGACGAAGATCTCGGTCAACGTACGACCTCGGGGGTGGCTCGTCCGGAGGCGGCCGCAGCTGCGGCGGCGCGCTCCAGGAGCCGCTCGTACTCAGCGGGTGCAGTGGTGTTCACTCCCAGATGGTGACCCACCTTCCCGGTGCCGTGGTAATCGCTGGATCCGGTCACCACGAGGTCGAGGTTCCGGGCGATCACCCGCAGCTTCTCGCGCACTTCGGGGCTGTGATCCTGGTGGTCGACCTCGAGCCCGGACAGGCCCGCGTCGACCAGTGCGGAGATGGCTGCCTCGTCGGGCTGCTCGCGTCCGGACCGGCCCCACGGGTGGGCGATCACGGTGACTCCGCCGGCGGCGGCGACGGTGCGGATCATCGGCTCGAGCGGGGCCGCGTAACGGCTGACGTTCGCCGGTTTGCCGGCCCCGAGGTAGCGGTTGAACGCCTCGTCGCGACTGCGCACGTAGCCCTTCGCGACGAGCGCGTCGGCCAGGTGCGGGCGCCCGGAGGCAGCGGCGTCACCGGAGACGGCGGCGACCTCCTCGAGCGACACCTCGATGCCGAGGCGCGCCAGCCGGGCCAGCATCAGCGGCAGCCGTCCGTCCCGGCCGGCCAGAATTCGGGCGAGCTCGGCGACCAGCGGCGGGTGGGTCCGGTCGGGCAGGTAGGCCAGCAGGTGCACGCTGTGGCCGAGGTGGTCGGTGCTGATCTCCATGCCGCGGACCAGCTCGATCCCGGCCTCGGTGGCCGCGGCTGCCGCCTCGTCCCAGCTGGCGGCGGTGTCGTGGTCGGTGATCGCGACCACGTCGAGCTCCGCGGCCTTCGCCGCCTGGACCAGCTCGGTGGGCGAATCGGTCCCGTCGCTCACTCGCGAGTGAGTATGGAGGTCGATGCGCACCCGCCCATCCTAGGGCGAGTTCCACCAAGATCCACCGGGGCCACCGAAGGGCAGCTCGACCATCTGTACGCCCAGGTCCCGGACCTGGCGCAGGTGCCAGCCGTCCTGGAGCATCAGCATCGCCGTGGCCGGGCGGAAGACCAGCCACAGCCAGCGGCCGGCTGCCTCACCGACGACCACGGACCGTTCCCACTCCTCGGCGCCGTTGGTCCACTGGGTGATCGGCCACAACGGCACCAGCTGCCGCTGCCCGGCGACCCGGACCCTCGTCGTGGGCGGGCCGGCACAGGCGTCGATCCCCGGGTCCGGTCCTTCCGTACGCGCGCACCGCGCCCCCAGCCCGACGCCGGCCTCCTCGGTGACGACGGTCATCTCGACCGGCCCGTCGTCGGGGGTCACTCCCGTCAGCGTGAGCAGCGTCGCCGCACCCTTGTTCTCGTCGCCGACCACGGCGAGGTCGGCGATCGACCAGCCCGACTCGACCGGCCAGGGAACGTAGGTGGGCACCTCACCGGCCAGCGAGAGGATCTGCACGAGGTCCTCGTAGGAGGCGGCATCGGAACGCCACAGCGGGGTCACCACCCCGTGCTCGGGACACGACTTGCTGCCGCCGGCACCGATGCTCGCCACCGGCGTCGCGCAGCGTGGACAGCCAACCGCAAGAGCCACCCCACAACGGTGACCCGTGGTATCCGTCTGGTCAAGACGTACGGTCAGGCATCGGCCCCGACTAGGTGTTCCAGTGCTTGACGACCGGCTGCCCGCGGTAGGCATCGAGCAGCGAGACGGTCGCGGTGTCGAGCCGGAAGAGACGGCCCTCGGTGACCGGGAGTCCCAGCCACACCGCGGCCAGAGCGCACAGCGCGTGTCCGTGGGAGAAGACCAGGGTGTCACCCTCGCGCTCGCGGGCGGCCGAGACGACCCGGCCCAGCCTCTCCTGGACGGCGGCAGCAGCCTCTCCGCCGGGTGTCTTCGCGGTCCACAGGCTCCAGCCCGGGTCGGTGCGGTGGATCTCGTCGGTGGTGATGCCCTCGTAGTCGCCGTAGTCCCACTCGACCAGGTCGTCGGTGACGACCGCGTCGGGGAAGCCCGCGAGCTCAGCCGTACGCATCGCCCGCTGTCGCGGGGAGGTCAGCACCGCGGCGTACTTCTGGTCCTGAAGGCGTGACGCGAGCACCTTGGCGGCCTCCTCCCCCTCGGGCAGGAGGGGAAGGTCGGTGTGGGAGGTGTGCCGGCCGTTGAGGGACCACTCGGTGGTGCCGTGCCTGACGAGGTAGAGGGCCATGCCCCCATCCAACCAGCCATCGGCCCGGCCGGATCCTCAGGCCCGAGTGATGAACCGATTGACCTCGCGGACGAACAAGTTGGGGGCGAGGTCGGCGGCGGTCGAGAGGGCCCTGGCCGGGAAGCCGACGGTGGTGTGCACCTTCGGCAGCCGCCCGCGCAGGCCCTTGCGGGGCTGCGCCATCTCCCAGACCTGGTCGGCGACGTCCTCGACGGTCAGCCGGATGCCCAGGGTCTCGTGGGAGGAGGCGGCGTTGCCGTCGAGCAGAGCGGTCTTCACCCACAGCGGCCAGACCGCCTGTACCCGGATGCCCTCCTTGCGCCACTCCAGCTCCAGCGCCTCGGTGAGTCCGCGCACGGCGTACTTCGACGCGCTGTAGGAGGCGATCTCCGGCTGCCCGTAGATCGCGCTCGCGCTGCAGACGTTGATCACGCCGGATCCCGGCGTGGCCCGGAGATAGGGGTACGCGGTGTGGCAGCCGTTGATCACGCCGTTGACGTTGATCTCGATGGTCTGGTGGTGCTGAGCCAGATCGACCTCGGCCAGGCGGCCGGCACGCAGGATGCCGGCGTTGTTGACCAGCAGGTCGAGGCGACCGCCGGCGGCGGTCGCGAACTCCTCCAGCGCCGCGTTCCAGGACGCCGGGTCGGTGACGTCGAGCGTGCCACCGATGGCGTTGTCGGACCCGAGGATCGCGGCGACGTCACGCGCGAGGTCGGCGTCGATGTCGTAGACGCCGACGAACCATCCCTCGCTCGCGAACTTCTCTACGATCGCCTTGCCGATCCCTTGGGCGGATCCGGAGACGAAGAGAGCTTTCCTGGTTGCCATGACGTGCTCCTTACGCAGGGATGAGCGCCCAGTAGTCGAGGTCGAGCAGCACGCCGGGGGCGTACTTTCCATCCTCGCCGCGCAGGGTCATCGACTCGTCGCGGCCCTTCGTGGCGACCAGGCGCAGCCGCAGCGCGCCGACACCTGGGGCGTCGGTCTCCACCTTGTCGAGGACCTCGGACCAGGCGTAGACGGTGTCCCCAGCGAAGGCCGGAGAGGTGTGTGCGCCGGCGTTGATCGCGGCGATCAGCTGGGCGTTGGCGAGGCCGTTGAACGACAGCGCACGGGCCAGCGAGATGATGTGGCCGCCGTAGACGAGGTTGCGGCCGTCGGGCCGGGCCTCGACGTTGAAGTGCACCTTCGCGGTGTTCTGCCACAGCCGCGTGGCCTGCTGGTGCTCGGACTCGGTGAGGGTGACCCCGTCGACGTGGTCGATCTTCTCGCCGACCTCGTAGTCGGCCAGCCGGTGCGGCTCGCCGGCGGCGGTGAAGTCGTAGGCGGAGAAGTCCAGGCCCGTGGGCACGATCAGGTTCTTCGCATCGACGACCGCGGCCAGCTCCGGGATCACGGTCTCGGGGGCCGCGGCGTCCTGGTCCCGCTTGTGCACCATCACCCAGCGCGCCCAGTCGATGGCGACCTCGCCGCGCTGGTTGGTGGCGGTCGAGCGTACGTAGACGACGCCGGACTTGCCGTTGGAGTTCTGCTTGAGGCCGATGACCTCGGACTTCGTCGAGAGCGTGTCGCCCGGCACCACCGGCTGGTGGAAGCGGCACTCGGCGTAGCCGAGGTTGGCGACCGCGTTCAGCGACACGTCCGGGACAGTCTTACCGAAGGCGATGTGAAAGCCGATCAGCTCCTCGACCGGGTGCTGCTCGAGCCCGACGGAGGCCGCGAAGGCAGCGCTCGAGGGCACCGCGAAGCGGGTCGGGTAGAGCGACCCGTACGCAGCCCGGTCGCCCTCGGTCACCGTGCGCGGCGTGGCGTGCTCGATGACCTGGCCGACCTGGAAGTCCTCGAAGAAGTTGCCGGGGTTCGTCTTGCTCATTGCGGCCTCTCGTCGGTGAATCTGGCGGTGCGGGATTACCGGACAGTAACCTAGTTCAGACGATCCCGTGGAGGCGTTCCGGGATGCGTAACAGCGGCTGGTTGCGGAGGTTGTCGATGTGGCCCGGGCCGACGGCGCGGTGCACTCCGTCCTCCTCACGGACGAGCCTGGCCGGCAGGACCGAGGCCGGGTCGAACTCCTCGACGTCAGCGCTCACCGAGGCGGTCGCGGTGGTCAGCAGGCCGGCGAGATCGTCACCGGAGCGTCCCCACGAGCTGCCCTTGCCGCGACCCACCGCCTTGGCGAGCTCGTTGCGGCGGTCGGCCTGTCGGCGCAGCAGGTCCAGGTCGGCGAACTTCATGTGGAGCATGAACAGCCCGGGATCGGGCACGTAGGGCGCCTTGATCCCGTGGGAGGCGAGCGTCCAGGCGGCCGACACCCGCTTGACCGACGGCTTGCACATCAACGGCGCGAACTGGGCGTACGCCCGCTGGCCGACGATCGGCTTGCCGCTGACCAGCGCTCCCTCGACCGCGGTGTGGTGGACGACGTTGAGGGCGAACGGGGCGATCACCCGCTCGGGGCGTCGGGCCAGGTAGTCGGAGAGGTTGGCGTACCTCGCCGGGTCCGGGACCAGGAACTCGTCCACGTCGGTGAAGATGACCACGTCGTAGACCCCCAGGAGACCCTGGGCGACCCCGCTGGCCAGGCCCATCCGGCCGGCCTCGAAGTTGCCCTTCCGGAATCCCGGCAGGCGCTGGACCGTGCACGAGAGGTCGTCGGTCGAACCGTCGGTCGAACCGTCGTCGAAGACGATCAGGTTCTCGAGACCCGCCGCTCGGCCGTAGTGGTCGACCCAGCGGGTGAGCATCTCGCCCTCGTCGCGGGCGATGGTGAGCACCGCGATCCGTGGCGGCGCGGCCGGCGTGCCGCCCGTCTCCTCGGCGAGTCTGCGACGACGGCGCAGGCTCCAGCTGCTTGACAAAGAGTTCCCCCGAATATGTGTGTGTTGAGGCCCTACGTGCGGACCAGCTCCTCTCGCCGGACGGACCACTCCACGAGGTCGGCCAGGGCGGAGACGGCGCGTGCCGGGGCCTTGCGGCCCTCCCCCGGGTCGATGGCCTCACCAGGGATGGTCGGGTCGGCGAGCTTCTTGTCGAGGTCCGTACGCAGCGCCGCGTAGGAAGCAACCGCGGCGTCTCGAACCTGCTTGTCGGTGACCTTGCGCGGGTCGATCCCGCGTACGTCCACAGGGGCGAGGTCATCGAGATCCCCGTGGATGGTGGCGTCCAGACCGCTCAGCTCGGCTGCCTGGTCGCGGGTGAACGAGGCGGTCCAGCGCGGTGCCTGGAGCCCGATACGCGGGTCGTCGACCGTCAGCTCGGGCATCAGGCGCTTGCCGAGGACGTGCTTGCGCAGCCCCATCGCCGCCGGGTAGGCCAGGCCACGCCGGTCCAGCTCGGCGTTGAGGCCGCGCAGCACCTCGACGGTCGCGGAGCCGAGGGAGGTGTTCTTCGGCGGCGGGCTCTTCATCCCCTCGGGATCGAAGCCCATCGCCACGCCGAAACGCTCCAGCAGCAGGGTCGCCGGGCTGCCCGGTGGCGGCACGGTGACAAGGTGCAGCGGCCCGGCCTGGGCCCAGCGCCGGGCGATGGCGACCATGTCCTGCTCGGACCAGAACCGCTTGCCGGGACCGGAGTGACGGCGCTCAGGAGAGCCCGGACGGCTCTTGTTGACCGAGGTGAGGAAGTCCGACCAGGTCCAGTCCACGCCGTTCTGGACGAGCTCCTGCCACATCGACGGGATCTGCCGGTTGATGTCACGCAGCGAGAGCACGATCTCGGGGGTCACGCCCCTGAAGCTCGTCGCCACCCGCTCGACCGTCTCCGGGCCGACGGGCGCCAACAGCTCGACGGAGATCAGCGCCGTGCCGTCCCATTCGTCGACCTCGGCGACCAGGCGATCCCAGGCCCCGGCGACCGAGTTGCCCTGCGGGTGCTTCCGGCGGCCCTTCACGTCGAGCACGGCCTCGATCTGGTTGCGCCAGCGCGCGCCGGGGACCAGGAACCCACGCCCCGCGAGGAGAGCCTTGTTCTTGTACAGGGCACCCTGCAGATAGGTCGTCCCCGACTTCATCGCCCCGACATGGAGCACTACGCGGCGCGCCAACTTCTCGTTACCTCTCGACCAGACCGACCCGACACCCCCGAGGGGGCATCGTAGCGTCAGGACCCGCCGCCGCCCGCCTTCCGGCGGTGCATCTTCGGCGCGCCACCGACCACCTCGGACCCGTGCGCCTTCTCCTTGGCCCCCGCGCTCTCGGCGCGTGCGTGGTCGTGGTTGTTCTTCTTCTCCAGCGCCTCGCGCATCTTGGCTTTGAGATCGTCGTTGGTCATCGCTCTCCCTAATTCGGCGTTGTGAGTCGTTGGTCGGGTAACGACCAACCTACGGCACGCGCCCCGACGAATCCCCAGTTTTTCCGGACGAGACCGGAGTTGTGGGCGACGAAGGTCTACTTTCGTCGCCCACAACTACGGATTCGGCGTCCGTTCGTGCGGACTCGATCGAGGCGAGTCAGGCGACGTGGTGATGGGCGGGGAGGTCGAGGAAGCCGGCATCGCCGCCGGCGTAGTAGGTCGCCGGGTCGGCCTCGGCCAGGGGAAGCCGACGACGAAGGCGCTCGACGAGGTCCGGATTGGCGAGGTACGCCCGGCCGAAGCTCACCAGGTCGGCACCCAGCCCCAGCCAGCGGTCCGCGGAGGCCAGGTCTGTCGGCCTGGCCCCGAACGGCGCCGCGCCGCGGGTCAGCCACGAGCTCGGGTTGACGATCATGGTCCCGTCCCACCGCTTGCGCAGGTCCAGCATGGTCGCCTCGTCGGTGGTGGCCTCGAGGTGGACGTACGCCAGCCCGAGCCGGTTGAGCTCGGTGAGCAGCGCCGCATAGACCTCGGCATGATCGGGCTCGGTGACGTCCCAGAGCCCGGCGCCGGGCGAGAGCCGGATGCCGACGCGGTCGCCGCCGACGGCATCCACCGTCGCCGCAACCGCCTCGACCGCGAACCGGATCCGGTTGGCCACCGAGCCGCCGTAGCGGTCGGTGCGCAGGTTGGCGTTGGTCGAGAGGAACTGGCTGATCAGGTAGCCGTTGGCCCCGTGCAGCTCGACCCCGTCGAACCCGGCGCCGACCGCGCGGCGGGCGGCCTCGGCGTACGACTCGGCCTGCTCGGCGACCTCAGCCGTCTCCAGGGCACGCGGCACCGGTGCGGGCAGAGGCCCGGTCGGCGTGAAGACGTCGGCCGCCAACGCGACAGCGGACGGGGCGACCGGCCGGAGGCCCGAGATCGACTCGTGCGAGACCCGGCCGCCGTGCATGAGCTGGGCGAAGATCCGGCCACCGTTGATGTGGACGGCGTCGGTGACCTGCCGCCACGAGGCGGCCTCCGCGTCCGTACGCAGCCCGGCGGTGTTGGGGTTCGAGGTGCCGACAGCGTTGGGAGCGATCCCGTCGGAGATGAGCAGGCCGGCGGTCGCCCGCTGAGCGAAGTACGTCGCCATCGACGGCGTCGCCAGGCCGTCGGCGGTGCCTCGGGCGCGGGTCATCGGCGCCATCACGATCCGGTTCGGCAGCGTCAGCGGGCCCAGGTGGTGGCGGTCGAAGAGGCTGGTCACAGGTGAGCTCCTTGGGAGTGGCAGTGGGTCGCCACGTACGCTAGAACCTGACACTGACGTCAGAGGCAAGTCTTGTGCCGGAGATCACCCAGGAGGAGTTCGATGCGGATCGGCGAGCTCGCGAGGCGAGCAGGCGTGAGCGTCCGCTCGCTGCGCTACTACGAGGAGCAAGGGCTGCTCGAGTCCGAGCGCAGCAGCAGCGGCCAGCGGCACTATCCGGAGGCGGCCGTCGACCGGGTGATCCTCCTCCAGCGGCTCTATGCGGGCGGACTCTCGAGCCGTACGATCGGCGAGGTCCTCCCCTGCGTCGACCGGCCGAGCTCCGACACCTCCGAGGCCGCCTTCGAGATGATGGTCGGCGAGCGCGACCGGCTCAGCGCCCACATCGAGGACCTGCTCCGGACCCGCGACATGCTCGATGAGCTGATCGCCACGAACCGCCGCCACAACGCGACCCTCGCGTCCGACTCAGCCCGCTGACCGACCGGCCGAGACAGCAGAAGTGGGCGACGAAACCACAGTTTCGTCGCCCACTTCTACAGATTCGGCGGAATGGGTCGCCGAAGGCTCAGGACTTGTAGTCCTTGAGCAGCGAGCGGCCGATGATCATCTTCTGGATGTCGCTGGTGCCCTCACCGATGAGCATGAACTTGACCTCGCGCATGAGCCGCTCGATCTCGTACTCCTTGGAGTAGCCGTAGCCGCCGTGGATGCGGAAGGAGTCCTCCACGACCTCGTTGGCGTACTCGGAGGCGACCATCTTGGCCATCCCGGCCTCGACGTCCATCCGCTTGCCGGTGTCCTTGAGACGCGCGGCGCGGACCATCATGTTGTGGGAGACCTCGACCTTGGTGCCCATCTCCGCCAGACGGAACAGGATGGCCTGGTGCTCGGCGATCTTCTTGCCGAAGGTCTGACGCTGCTGGGAGTAGGCGATGCCGAGCTCGAAGCCACGGATCGCCAGGCCGCAGGCGCGGGCGGCGACGTTGACCCGGCCGACCTCGACACCGTCCATCATCTGGAAGAAGCCCTTGCCCGGGGTGCCACCGAGGATCTGGTCGGCCGAGATCTTGTGACCCTCGAAGATCATCTCGGTCGTGTCGATGCCCTTGTAGCCCATCTTGTCGATCTTGCCGGGCACGGTCACGCCCTGGGCGGTCTCGCCGAAGCCCGGGGTCTTCTCGACCAGGAAGGTGGTCATGTTCTTGTAGACGCTCTCGGCGCCCTCATCGGTCTTGGTCAGCACCGCGACCAGGGTCGAGGAGCCACCGTTGGTCAGCCACATCTTCTGGCCGGTGATGCTGTAGGACCCGTCCTCGAGCTTGGTCGCCTTGGTCGACACCGCGCTCACATCCGAGCCGAGACCCGGCTCGGACATCGAGAACGCGCCCCGCACCTCGCCGGTGGCCATCCTCGGCAGGTACTTCTGCTTCTGCTCCTCGGTGCCGTGCTGCATCAGCATGTAGGCCACGATGAAGTGGGTGTTGATGACGCCGGAGACCGACATCCAACCGCGCGCGATCTCCTCGACACACAGCGCGTAGGTCAGCAGCGACTCACCCAGCCCGCCGTACTCCTCCGGAATCATCAGACCGAAGATGCCGAGCTCCTTGAGACCTTCGACGATCTCGGTCGGATACTCATCGGCGTGCTCCAGCTCCTGGGCCACCGGAATGACCTTCTCGTCCACGAACTGACGGACGGTCTTCAGGATCTCTTCCTGAATATCGGTGAGACCTTCGGTCTCGGCAAGGCGACCCATGCTTCACTCCTACTCTCGGTGGTCGAGCCTGTCGAGACCACCACGACGTGTCACTGCGGCAGGTTACCAATCAGTAACCATCAGTGACAGGGTGACTCCCACCACATCGCGATCCTACGTCTCTCAAACCCGCCGTCCGACTGCCGAGAAGAACGGCTTGAAGAGCTTGTCGTACGACGCCCTGGTGACGCTCACGTAGCCCGACCGCTTCCCCGAGCCGGCCGAGGTGGACATCTGGGTGCTGGAGCTGAAGGCGAACGCCGGGGTGGCACCGGACCTGCTGATCAGCAGCACGGTCGCCCGCAGGCCGGCGCGGTCATAGCCGCTCGGGCGCCGTACGGCCCAGCTCTCCTTGTTCACGTCCTTGCCGAGGACCCGCTGCAGCGAGCGCATCTCGGCGGTCGTGGTCCCCTCCGCGGTGACGACCTGGACCTGCGCCCCACGCGACTTGGCCCGCTTCAGCGCCCGGAGCACCTTGGCGTTGCTCAGCGCACGGGTGGCCAGGTGGATGACCTGACCCCGCTTGGTGCTGTTGACCGACTTCAGGACCGTACGCAGCACGCTCTGCTCCTCGGCGGTGCTCAGTCCCGGGTCGGTGACCACGACACCCGGCCCGAACCTGACCCGTGAGGAGCCCTCGATGGAGGTGACCGGCAGCGGCGAGAAGTCGACGCGGACCGCGTGGTGGTCGGACTCGAGCCCGAAGGCGCGCTGGTTTCCGGTGGCGAACCGCGCGATCCCGCGGGCGAGCACGTAGTCGATGGTCGAGTCCCGGCCGTGCGTCACCGGTGCCTGCTGGGTGACGTCGTAGCTCGGGGTCAGGTGCTGCGCGGCGAAGATGTCGCCCGGATAGCGAGAGCCCTCGTACTGCACGTTCAGGTCGCCGCCCACCATCACCGGGCCGCGTCTGGCCAGCGCCTTGACGAGCACGTTGAGCGCGCGGGCCGAGGGACGGACCAGGTCGCCGTAGTACTTGGACTTGGGCGCGAAGTGCACCGCGACCACCGAGACGTTCCGCCCGGTCGCCCGGTTCTCGAGGGTGACCCAGTTGGCGAACCTGATGCCCCAGTGCAGCCGCTGGTCGGCAGGCTTGCCTCGCTTGTTGCTGATCTGGTGGATGCCCTTCGAGGTCGCTGCCCATTCGTCGTTGTCCCAGGCCACCGCCGTGGCCGACCTGTAGGGGTCGCCGCCCTTGCGCCACACGCGGTAGCGCCCCGGCTCGAGGTCCGCGGTCCGGCGGCCGTTCACCTCGTTGTAGGTGATGAAGTCGGGCGCGGTGTCGACGACCTCGCGTACGTCCTTCTTGAACCTCGCCGTACCCATGCTGGCCTTGATGTTGGCCTGCACCATCCGATAGCGCGGTGGCGAGTAGGCGACGGTCGCCAGGTCCGTCACCGACGGAGCGGACGAGTCGCGCACGGCGACGAGCGCGCCGCCGAAGAGGCCTAGAACCAGCCCCGTGGTGAGCAGAGCCTTGAGCATCCGAACCCCGTAAGACGGGACAGAAGATTGCGTACGCATCCGCTCGAGCCCCTTTCACAGCAGTCGCGGCCGATCACGCTGGCCACATAGACACCTTTTGTAACACAAGCCTCACCTGGTTCACGGTTCCCATTCCGGGGCCGTTCGGATAGTTCATCGAATTCACCGGCGGTGCCACCGCGTGAGCGTCGAAGCGCCCCGCTGGGGGCTATGTCATAACGTTGGCCCGTGAGCACCTCGCCCAACCGCGTCTACGCGGCACGCCTGGTCGGCCTTCCGATCTTCGACCCGCTCGGTGAGCAGGTCGGCAAGGTGCGAGATCTCGTGGTCACGGTCAGATCGGACGCCCGACAGCCCCGCGTGCTGGGCCTGGTGGTCGAGGTCTTCGGGCGCCGGCGCATCTTCGTGCCGATGACCCGGGTGACCAGCATCGACGCCGGCCAGATCTACACCACCGGCCTGCTCAACATGCGCCGCTTCCAGCAGCGTTCGACCGAGACCCTGGTGATCGGCCAGATGTTCGACCGTCAGGTCACCATCCGCCCCACCGGCGTCGTCGGCACCGTCTACGACGTCGGCATGGAGCAGGCCCGCAACCGCGACTGGCTGCTCTCGCGGGTCGCCGTGCAGGAGCTCGCCAAGGGACTGCGCCGTCGCGGCCAGACGCACGTGGTCGAGTGGAACGACGCCGAGGGGCTGGCCAGCCGCTCCCCCACCCAGGCCGCGACCCACCTGGTCCAGGCGATCCACGACATGCGCCCGGCCGATGCCGCGACGATGATCCACGAGCTCCCGCCCGAGCGGCAGCGACAGGTCGTCGCCGCCCTCGACGACGAGCGCCTGGCCGAGGTGCTTGAGGAGCTGCCCGAGGACGACCAGGTCGCCATCGTGCGGGCCCTGGACTCCGAGCGTGCCGCCGACGTGCTCGAGGAGATGTCGCCCGATGACGCGGCCGACCTCATCGCCGAGCTGCCAGAGGAGACCGCCACCCTGCTGCTCGAGCTGATGCAGCCCGAGGACGCCAAGGACGTACTCCGGCTGATGTCCTACGAGGAGGACACCGCCGGCTCGATGATGACGCCCGAGCCGGTCATCGTCGGCCCCGACGCGACCATCGCCGACGCGCTCGCTCTCGTACGCAACCCCGACCTCACCCCGGCCCAGGCCGCCCTCGTCTACGTCTGCCGTCCACCGCTGGAGACGCCGACCGGCAAGTTCCTCGGCATCGCCCATATCCAGCGGCTGCTGCGCGAGCCACCGTCCACGCTGGTGGCGGGCGCGCTCGACGAGTCCCTGGAGCCGCTGCGCCCCGAGGACAGCACCGAGCAGGTCGCGGCCCACCTGGCGACGTACAACCTGGTCGCCGCTCCCGTCGTCGACGAGAACGGCCATCTCGCCGGCGCGGTCACCGTCGACGACCTGCTCGACCACCTGCTCCCGGAGAACTGGCGCGAGAACCTCGCCCGCCAGGAGTCGGCCACCGAGCCGCGTCCCGACACCAGGCCCGACACCCGCCCCAACAAGGTGATCACTCCGGAGATGGTGCGCCGTGGCTGACACCCGCGCCGCCCGCGGCCGCCTCGACACCCCGCGCGAGCTGCGCCGCCCGCTGGTCCGGCGACCCACCTTCCGCGCCGACGCCTTCGGCTCCTTCGCCGAGGCCTTCGCCCGCTACATGGGCACCGCCCGGTTCCTCGCCTGGATGACGATGGTCGTGTTCATCTGGGTCGCCTGGAACGCCCTGGCTCCCCGCGAGTGGCGCTTCGACGAGTTCCCGTTCATCTTCCTGACCCTGGCGCTGAGTCTGCAGGCCTCGTACGCCGCGCCGCTGATCCTGCTCGCGCAGAACCGCCAGGAGGACCGTGACCGGGCCATCGCCGAGCAGGACCGTCGTATCGCCTCGCAGTCCAAGGCCGACATGGAGTTCCTCGCCCGCGAGACCGCGTCGCTGCGGATGGCCCTCGGCGAGGTCGCCACCCGCGACTACCTCCGCTCCGAGCTCCGGCTGCTCCTCGAGGAGCTCGACGAGCGCGACCGTCACCGCGGTCCGATCGACCAGCCCTCGGGCGATGCTGGAGACTCCCCACGCACGACGTAGGCTTGCATACCGTGAGTAGCCCGCTTCTCGACCGTGTCAACGCAGCCCTGGCGACCGTTCAGGACCCGGAGATCAAACGTCCCATCACCGAGCTGGGGATGGTCGACTCCGTCTCGATCGACGACGCAGGTGTCGTCAGCGTCAAGGTGCTGCTGACCGTCGCCGGCTGCCCGCTCAAGGACACCATCAACCGCGACACCACCGCGGCGCTCGAGAAGGTCGACGGCGTCACCGGCGTCGACCTCGAGCTGGGTGTGATGACCAACGAGCAGCGCACCGAGATGCGCAACGGGCTCACCGGCGGTCAGGCGCAGCGGGAGATCCCCTTCGCCCAGCCGGGCTCGCTGACCAAGGTCTTCGCGATCGCGTCGGGCAAGGGCGGTGTCGGCAAGTCGTCGGTCACGGTCAACCTCGCCGTCGCGCTCGCCCAGCAGGGTCTCAAGGTCGGCATCGTCGACGCCGACATCTACGGCCACTCGGTGCCCGCGATGCTGGGCGTGGCCGACTCCCGGCCGACCCAGGTCGATGACCTGATCATGCCGGTCCCGACCGCCTCGGGCGTCTCGGTGATCTCGATCGGGATGCTCAAGCCCCGCCGCGACCAGGTCGTCGCCTGGCGCGGACCGATGCTCGACCGGGCCCTGGTCCAGATGCTCTCCGACGTCTACTGGGGCGACCTCGACGCGCTGCTGCTCGACCTGCCCCCGGGCACCGGCGACGTGGCGATCTCGCTGGGCCAGCACCTGCCCAACGCCGAGATCGTCGTGGTCACCACCCCGCAGGAGGCCGCCGCCGAGGTGGCCGAGCGGGCCGGCACGATGGCCGAGATGATGCACCAGCGCGTCGTCGGCGTCGTGGAGAACATGTCCTGGCTCGTCCTGCCCGACGGCTCCAAGATGGAGGTCTTCGGCTCCGGCGGTGGCCAGCGGGTCGCCGACACCCTCTCCCAGCGCTTCGGCTCGAAGGTCCCGCTGCTCGGCCAGATCCCGCTGGAGCAGACTCTGCGCGAGGCCGGCGACGCCGGGAAGCCGATCGTCGAGTCCGACCCGACCTCCGAGTCGGCCAAGGTGCTGGCCGAGGTGGCGCGTACGATCTCGGGCCGCGGCCGCGGGCTCGCGGGCATGCAACTGGGCCTCACTCCCACCTCCAAGCTCTGAGCCTGTAGGTTCACCTCCGTGTTCGGCATCGGCTTCGCGGAGCTTGCCGTCATCGTCGTGATCGCCATCCTGGTCTTCGGACCGGACAAGATCCCCGACATGGCACGGCAGATCGCCCGCCTCCTCCACCAGGTGCGCAACCTGGCCAACAACGCGCGCGACGATCTGCGCGGAGAGCTCGGGCCCGCCTACCAGGACCTCGAGCTGCGCGACCTCGACCCGCGTCGCATCGTCAGCAGACAGATCCAGGAAGCTCTCGCCGACATCGAGGAGGAAGAGGCGCGCGCCAAGGCGCCCAAGCCTCTTCTGGCCGGCGAGAAGCCGCCCTACGACGACCAGGCCACCTAGCCCCTCCCTCCAGTCTCCTTTGTCACAGGAGAACCTTCTGTTACTCGCCGGTTTAGAACCACGAATAACGGGTAAGAGAAGGTTGCCTGCGTAGAAAGGAGTTTGCGCCCATGAGCGCTCTACCATCTCGGGACCCTGATCCTGCGGAGCCGGATCCGCAACGCCCCGCCGAGGTGCCCCTGGCCGATGTCCAGGGCACGCTCGCCTTCGACCTCCAGCCACGCCTGGACCCGCCGCAGCCGGACCGGAGCGGGCAGGACGACGCACTGCTGGCCGAGCCGATCCCCATCGTCCCCGCCCGCGGCCATCTGAACGCGTGGATCCCACAGTTCGCCCAGAAGATCGCCGAGGTCGTCGGCGGGGACCGTCCGGCGAGCCAGCTGGTCCGCTGGACGACCAAGGAGGTCGTCGCCGACCTCCGCTACCGCGCTGCCCTCACCGCCCGTAGCGGGGCGTACGAGCCCGGCCTGGGCCGCCACCAGCCGGTCCGTCCCCGCGTCTATCGTTGGCACCTTCACGTGGTCACCGACACCATCGTGGAGGCCACCGCCACGATCAAGTACGGCCACGGCTACCGCGCGATGGCCCTCCGCTTCGAGCAGAGCGGCGAGAACTGGATCTGCACTGTCCTCAACTTCGGGCCGTACGAATGAACCCGTGGAGCGCTGTACGTACCTGGTACGTACAGCGCTCCACGGGTTGTGAGCTGAGGTGTCCTCAGCCGTTGACGCGGGTGGTGAGGCCGGTCGGGCCGCCGGGGCGGCCGTGGCACTGCTTGAACTTCTTGCCCGAGCCGCAGGGGCACTGCTCGTTGCGGCCGATCTTGGCGTAGGGGTCGTCGGCGTTGCTGACGGTGTTGCCCTGCGCCTCGGCCTGACCCTGCTCGTCCGGGCCGGAGAAGGCCAGGTGCTTGGGAGCGGCAGGCTTCTGCAGACCCGGCGCGACGATGTGGGGCGACCCACTCGGCGCCTGGCCCGCGGGCTGTGCCTTCAGGGCGGCGGAGATGTCCTGGAGACCACCGGCCTGACCGACGCCGACCGGCGGCTCGGCGAGCGCGCCCTCGTGCATCGGACCGGCGTGACGGGTGCCGTCGGGGTGGTAGTGGAACTCCGGCTCCGCCTGCTCGACCTGGACCTCCAGGTTGAACAGGTAGCCGACCGCGGCCTCCTTGATGCCGTCCATCATCGCGGTGAACATGTCGAAGCCCTCGCGCTGGTACTCCACCAGCGGGTCGCGCTGCGAGTAGGCCCGCAGACCGATGCCCTCACGCAGGTAGTCCATCTCGTAGAGGTGCTCGCGCCACTTGCGGTCCAGCACCGAGAGGACGACCTGGCGCTCGACCTCGCGCATGCCCTCGGAGCCGATCTCCTCCTCGCGGCGGTCGTACGCCTCCTGGGCATCCTTCTTGAGGATCTCGATCAGCTCGTTGCGGTCGAGGTCGTCCTTGCTGCCGCCGGCGTCGGCGATCAGCTTCTCGGGCTCGACCGATACCGGCCACATCTGCTTGAGGTCGGTCCACAGCTGGTCGAGGTCCCACTCCTCGGCGTAGTCCTGGGTCGCGCCGGTGACGACGCCGGTGACGACGTCGTCGATGAAGGTGCGGATCTGGTCCTCGAGGTCGGCGCCCTCGAGCACCTCGCGGCGCTCGGCGTAGATCACCTTGCGCTGGCGGTCCATGACGTCGTCGTACTTGAGGACGTTCTTGCGGGACTCGAAGTTCTGGCCCTCGACCTGGGTCTGCGCGTTGGCGATCGACTTGGTCACCGACTTGGCCTCGATCGGCACGTCGTCGGGGATCTTCAGCGTGGTCAGGATGCGGTCGACCCACTCGCCCTTGAACAGGCGCATCAGGTCGTCCTCCAGCGACAGGTAGAAGCGGGACTCGCCCGGGTCGCCCTGACGGCCGGAACGACCACGCAGCTGGTTGTCGATGCGGCGGGACTCGTGGCGCTCGGTGCCGAGGACGTAGAGACCACCCAGCTTGGTGACCTCCTCGTGCTCCGCGGCGACCTGCTCCTTGATCCGCTCGACGGTCGGCGCCCAGTTCTGCTCGTACGCCTCGGCCGTCTCGCCTGCGGGCTCCAAGCCCTGCTTGCGGAGCTCCTGGTCGGCCAGGAAGTCGACGGATCCACCGAGCATGATGTCGGTGCCTCGACCGGCCATGTTGGTGGCGACGGTGACCGCGCCCTTGTGGCCGGCGAGCGCGACGATCTTGGCCTCGTCGGCGTGGTACTTCGCGTTGAGGACGGTGTGCGGGATGCCGCGCTTCTTGAGGATGTTGCCGAGGTACTCGGACTTCTCCACCGAGACGGTGCCGACCAGCACCGGCTGGCCCTTCTTGTGGCGCTCGACGATGTCGTCGGCGACGGCCTCGTACTTCGCCTCCTCGGTGCGGTAGACGAGGTCGGGCTGGTCCTTGCGGATCATCGGCTTGTTGGTCGGGATCGGGACCACGCCGAGCTTGTAGATCTTGTCGAACTCCGACTCCTCGGTCATCGCCGTACCGGTCATGCCGGAGAGCTTCTCGTAGAGGCGGAAGTAGTTCTGCAGGGTGATGCTCGCCAGGGTCTGGTACTCCTCGCGGACCTTCACACCCTCCTTGGCCTCGATCGCCTGGTGCAGGCCGTCGTTGTAGCGGCGACCGGCGAGCATGCGGCCGGTGTGCTCGTCGACGATCAGGACCTCGTCGTTGGCGACGACGTACTCCTTGTCGCGGCGGAAGAGCTCCTTCGCCTTGATCGAGTTGTTCATGAACGAGATCAGCGGGGTGTTGACCGCCTCGTAGAGGTTCTCGATGCCGAGGTGGTCCTCGACCCGGGTGATGCCCCGCTCGAGAACGGCGATGGTGCGCTTCTTCTCGTCGACCTCGTAGTCGACGTCCTTGGTCAGCGTCTTGGCGATCGTGGCGAACTCGTCGTACCACTTCACGTCGTCCTCGGTCGGACCCGAGATGATCAGCGGCGTGCGGGCCTCGTCGATGAGGATCGAGTCGACCTCGTCGACGATCGCGAAGAAGTGGCCGCGCTGAACCAGGTCGGCCATGGACGAGGCCATGTTGTCGCGCAGGTAGTCGAAGCCGAGCTCGTTGTTGGTGCCGTAGGTGATGTCGCAGTTGTAGGCCTCGCGGCGCTGGGCCGGGGTCATCTGCGGCAGGATCACGCCGACGGTGAGGCCGAGGAAGCCGTAGATGCGGCCCATCATCTCGGCCTGGAACTTGGCCAGGTAGTCGTTGACCGTGACGACGTGGACGCCCTTGCCGGCCAGCGCGTTCAGGTAGGCCGGGAGCACCGCGGTCTGGGTCTTGCCCTCACCGGTCTTCATCTCGGCGATGTTGCCGAGGTGGAGCGCCGCGCCGCCCTGGATCTGCACGTCGTAGTGACGCTGGCCCAGGACGCGCTTGGTGACCTCGCGGACCGTGGCGAACGCCTCGGCCATGATGTCGTCGAGATCCTCGCCGTTCTCCAGGCGTTGCTTGAACTCGTCGGTCATCCCGCGCAGCTCGTCATCGCTCATCGCGACGAACTCGTCCTCGATCGCGTTGACGGCCTTCGAGATGGCCTCGAGCTCGCGAAGGATCTTGCCTTCGCCGAGGCGAAGGATCTTGTCGAGAATTGCCACGGTGGCGGGCTCCTACTAGCGGCAGACAGATAGCACGCTCACTCTACCCACCTCCCGGTCGCCCACTCACACCAACGGCGCAAGCAGGGGTGCCAGGTCGCCCTTGGGATCGACCGCGATGGCGCTCAGCCCGAGCCATCCGGCGAGCCGTTCGAGCTCGGCCGCGAGCTCGATGGCCGTCTCCACCGGCGCGTCGGCTTCCGCGAACGCGCCCTTGACCTGGAGCGTTCCGCTCTTGCGGTCGGCCTTCAGGTCGACGCGGCCGACGATCTGCTCGCCGAGGAGGAACGGCAGCACGTAGTAGCCGTGGATCCGCTTGGGCGCCGGCGTGTAGATCTCGATCCGGTAGAAGAAGTCGAAGAGCGCCTCGGTGCGCTCCCGCTCCCAGACCAGCGGGTCGAACGGGCTCAGCAGCGCACGAGCCTCGACGCGCCTCGGGAGGCGGGTCCCGGAGAAGAGGTACGCCTGCTTGCGGATGCCCTCGACCGCGACGGGCTCCACCTCGCCGGCGTCGATGAGCTGGTTGAGTGCGCGTGTCGTGTCGTCGACGCGCATCCGGAAGTAGTCGGCGATGTCCTTGGCGGTGCCGACGCCGTGGGACCGGGTGGCGCGGCGTACGAGCTCGAGGTGGGCCTCCTCCTTCGACGGCGTCGGCGCGTCGAGGTGGATCTGCGGGATGACCCGCTCGGGCAGGTCGTAGGCGACCTCGAACTGGTCGTTGCGGTGCGAGATCGCCAACTCACCGAACATGTAGAGGATGTCGAGGGTCTTGCGCGAGTCTGACCAGTTCCAGCCCCAGTGGTCCTTGGTCTGCGGGCCGGCGTCGTCGAGCGCCTTGGCCGCCTCGCGCGCGGTGAGCGGTCCCTGCTCGGCCACCAGCGCGAGCACCTTCTCCTTCATCCCGTCCGGCACGCTCCCCCACCACTTCGAGCCCTTCTGGGCGCGGTAGTGGTCCATCCGCCACTGCATGTGCGGCCACAGCTCGACCGGCATGAACGCCTGCACGTGAGCCCAGTACTCGACCATCCGGCGATCCTTGAGGCCCTTGCTGGCGCGGTGCAGGAGCCCGGTGTCGTACGCCCCCATCCGGCTGTAGAGCGGCATGTAGTGCGCGCGCTGCAGGACGTTGACCGAATCCACCTGGAGGACTCCGGTGCGCTCCAGCGTGCGCTGGAACGTACGCATGGTCGGCATCGTGTGGGGCTTGTCGGCGAACCCCTGCGCCGCCAGGGCGATCCGGCGGGCCTGGGAGCGGCTGAGTGTCTGAGAGCGGGGCACGAGACCAACTCTAGAGCCGGTTCCGGACAAGTCTCGTCCGGAACCGGCTCCCGCCCGCACCCCGATGCGGGATCCTGGCCTCATGGCGACATCCGCGGGCGGGAACACCTCGGACGGGCACGAGGTCGTGGCAGCGCTTGCCGACCGCCTCGGGACGCTGCGATGGGTGATCGGCCTGTACGTCGCAGGGTCGCTCGCCACCCGCGACTACGTTCCGGGCGTGAGCGACCTGGATCTGGTCGCGCTCACCGACGGGCCGCCGGACGCGGACCAGATCTCGTCCATCCACAGCGAGCTCGATGCCGGGGTCGCGGCGGGCGCCGATCTCGGCTGCGCCTACATCGCCACCGATCGGCTGAGCGAGCCCGAGGCGTCACACCCCACGTGGACCCACGGCCGGCTGGTGCACCGACCGCTGACCACCGTCCCCCGCGTCGAGCTGGCCGTGCACGGCCTGACGGTGTTCGGTGACGATGTGCGGACGGCGTTCCCACCGGTCAGCGAGGAGGACGTCCGCGAAGCCGCGCGCAGCGAGGTGTGCGGCTACTGGGCGCGGGCCGTCAGACACCCTGCTTGGTGGGTCCTCGAGCCCGAGATCGCCGAGCTGAGCCTGACCGCGATGGCCCGAGGTCGTCATGCGGCCGACCAGGGCCGGCTGCTCACCAAGACGGCGGCGATCGATGAGGCCGACGCGCCGGTGTGGCTCCGTGACCGGATCCGGGCGCGGCGCCGGGGCGACCCGGTGCCGCTGCCCCGCCTGCGTACGGCGTGGATCGCCTGGAACGATGCCCGCCGGACCGTTGCAGCGCTCGGCCGATGAAAGAAAAATTCCTTTCACAGCGGGCCGAAAACATCGCCGACATCCGCATCGAGCCTCACGGTGTCGAGCACGCTCAGCAGCTTGCGCTCCTCGAAGCGGAAGTGGGACTCCATGATCGCGGCGATGCCTTCGAGGTGCTTCCCGAGGTCTTCGGGGGTTGCGGCCCGATCGACGGCGGCCTGGAGACCGCCGAGGAGGTGGCCGATCATGGAGTGGTCCTGCTCGAGATAGCGGATCGTCTCGCGCAGCTCCGGGTGTGACCGGGCGATCGCCGGGAAGAGCTCCCGGTCCTCCCCCTCGTGATGGCCGGTCAGGGCCGCGCAGAACCCATGACAGAACAGCAGCAGGTCGCGAGCCGCGGGCTCTGCGGGATCTCCCGCGGCGATGGCCTCCTGCGTCACCCGCAGGGCCTTGCGCAGACGCTCGTGCACGTCGCGCATCTCGTTGCTCCAGGCGATCAGCCTGGTCTTCTCGCCCTCAGTCACGTGAGGGCGAAGGGGACGACAACATCAGTCGTGCTCCTTCGAATCCGGCGCCTCCATGCCTGACACGGTCTGCCACCGGCACGCGACGCTGGCGTCAGCCTAGTCGACGTTGAGGAGCTTCTGGCGCACGGCATACATGACCGCCTCCATGCGCGAGTGGGCCTGGAGCTTCTCCAGGATGTTGCGTACGTGGTTCTTGACCGTGTTCTCCGAGATGAACAGCCGCTTGGCGATCTCGCGGTTGTTGAGACCCTTGGCGACCAGGCCGAGGACCTCGAGCTCGCGGTCGGTGAGCTTCGGGCCGGGGACCGGGGATCGGTCCGGCCGGGACATCTGCTTGAACTCCTCCATCAGCTTGACCGCCATGGAGGGGCTGATCAGGGACTGGCCGTCGGCGACGACCCGGATCGCCTGGGCGACCTGGTCGATCGAGGAGTCCTTGAGGAGGTAGCCCATCGCGCCGGCCTTGACCGCGTCGTAGAGGTCGGCCTCCTCGTCGGAGACGGTCAGCATGATGATGTTGGCCGAAGGGACGGCCTCCTTGATGGCGACGCAGGCCTCCAGCCCGGTCTGCTTCGGCATGCGTACGTCGAGCAGCACGACGTCGGGAGCCGAAGCCGCGGCGCGCTCGGTGCCTTCGATGCCGTTGGTCGCCTCTCCGATGACCTCGATGCCGGGTTCGCTCGCGAGCAACGCGACCAGGCCCCTTCGGAAGAGCTCCTGGTCGTCGACAACCAAGACGCGGACCGGCTCACGATCGGCACCAGATGTAGATGACACGAATGCATCATGGCACGTAACTGATGATGACAAAGAGAATGGCCGGGACTCATCCATCTGAGGGATGGATAAGTCCCGGCCGACGTGCTTACGAGCGGTTGCCCGTCACAGCCGTCAGACGAGGTCTGCGCGGTTGAGCGCGATCACCCCGTAGTCGTATCCCCGCCGGCGGTAGACGACCGCCGGCCGCATCGAGTCCTTGTCGATGTAGAGGTAGAAGTCGTGTCCGACCAGCTCCATCTCGTAGAGCGCCTGGTCGAGCGTCATCGGCTCCGCGGTGTGCGTCTTCTCCCGGACCACCAAGGGCCCCTCCCCCGTCACCGTGATCGGACCGACCTGGTGCTCGCGTACCGTCTCCTCCTCGAACTGCTCGGACTCGGACGTCGTGCCCAGGCCGTCGGGCTCGATGCCCGCGAGTGCCTGTCCGACGGATACCGGCGTACGACGGCCACGGTGGACTCTGCGGCGGTCGGCGGCCCGGCGCATCTGGGATGCCATCTTGTCGACAGCCAGGTCCAGCGCCCCCATCTTGTCCTCGGCACACGCCTCGGCCCGGATGACCGGACCCTTCGAGTATGCGGTGAGCTCGACGTGTACGGCGCCCTTGTGCTGGCGCGGGTTGGGCTCGTTGTCGACCTCCACGTTGATCCTGATGATGCGGTGGTCGTGCTTCTCGAGCTTCGCGAGCTTCTCTGCTACGTGAGCGCGATAGCGGTCTGAGACCTCGGCGTTGCGAGCCGTGACGACAACTTCCATCGGTACCTCCCGGTGTTTCGGGGTTGGCGGGATCCCGGACGGTCAGCGCATGTGACCTCCGGGGTACGGAGTCCGCCCGGCCGACCTGGTCTTCGACCCCACAATCGCCTGCTGAGGCTTAGCGGCTTGGTGCCACTCCACCTTCTCCCTGCTGGTTCCCGTATCTGACGGGAGAGCAAGGGCAGGACTTATCTCTAAGCCGCACCGTGATCCCCTTGCCCCAAGATCTGGGTGCATAGGGTTACGTGGACCGTTTCGCCTGCGACTGGCATCGGCTTGCCGCTCGGATGCCCGCAATGCGGACCTCTCTGCGACGCAACCACGGACCCAGGCGGACTCCATGTAGTGACGGTAGTTCGCCGATCTGCCCCACGAAAGGCCTTCAACAGAATTACATGACGGTTTCCTACATTTGAACGCGAGACCGACGCTGGGTGGCCGCGACGGTCGCAATCGCTTTCACCCCGAGACCGACCGATTCAAGCGCTCGTTGAGCCTCCCGAGCGGTCGCGCCGGTGGTGATCACGTCGTCGCAGACGATGAGGGTCGCTCGTGGGATCTTCCGGGCAAGTGTCCGGATGCCGGACGCGGGACAGGTGATCGAGCCGTCGAGGTTGGCCTGTCGCTGCCGGGAGTCGAGACCGGCCTGGTCCGCGACGCCGGGTCTGGTGCGGAGCAGCTGATGATGACGTACGCCGAGCCCGTGGCGCCTCAGCAGCGCGGCGGCCCCGCGCGTGATCGCCGCGGTGCTGTCGAGGCCGCGCTCACGCACGGAGACCGGGCGTGACGGGACCGGGACGAGGACGGTCGGGCCGGCGCCGGTCGTCGCCATCGCCTCGAGGACGGAGAGCGCGAGCAGGCCGGCCAGCGGCCTGCGAAGGCCGAGAAGCTGGTGTTCCTTGAGACCGATGACGAGCTGCTTCAGCGTGTCGTCGTAGGGCCCTGCCGCGAAGACCGGGGCGATGCCCGGCGGCGCCGGGCTCGGCGGGCTCGACCGGGCCGTGTCCGGGAGGTCGGCCCGGCAGTCCTGGCAGAGCAGCCTGCCTGGTCGCCGGCAGCCGACGCAGCGGCCGCCGACGACCAGGTCGTGCCAGGCGTCGGCAAGGTCCATGTGGCCGAGTCGATCAGGGTGCGCTCGACGGGGCAACCAAGGGCTGCTTACCTGTGGATAAAGCTGTGGAGAGTCAGCCCTGGTAGGTGACGTCGGAGAGATCGGAGGGCAGCCCCAGGTCGAACCTGTCGAGGGGGTCCAGGAGGGTCCAGCCCGAGATCGCGTAGAGGCGGGCCGAGGCCACCGGGGAGCCGACGACGCCGGTGACCCGGTCGCTGAGCGTGTAGCGCTCGCCGCTGGGGGCGCCGTCCAGCGAGACCGACTGGAAGAGCGCGGTCGAGCTGATCTGCTGCACCGCGACGATGGTGGTCGGCGAGGTCCAGGCGATGTCGGTGACACGCATCGTCGCGGAGTCCGGGTGCGGCAGCAGGACGGCCGATGTCGAGGTGGTGATCTCGCCCTTCGAGCTGGCCTGCAGGCGGCTGACCACGATCCGGTCCGAGGACTCCCCGTCGATCACCGCCACGAACCGGGTGCCGTCGCGGGAGACCAGGAACCGGGTCACGTTCTCCCCGGTCACCCCGGGTATGGCGACGCGGACGCGGCGGTCGCCGTCGACGTACATCACCCGGGCACCGGTCGAGTCCTTGTCGACGAGCCACAGCCGGCCGGCGAGGTCCCAGGAGGGCCTCAGCAGCCGGGTGCCCTTCACCGGAGCCCGGGTGAGCTCGCCGTCGCTGGTCAGCTGGCCGACGACGACGCCGGTGCGGTCGGCGGTGATCGCGGCGGCGGTCGAGCCGTCGGCGTCGACGGCGACGTCGGTGACGCCGTGAGACTTCGCCCAGCCGCCGAGCACCGGCACCCACGGGTCGCCGTTCTCGCCGGTGCTGGTCACCAGCGCTCCACCGCGGAGTGCGTAGAGGTCGACCCTGGCGGTGTTGCCGTTGGGGTCGTAGCCGCCGCCGCTGTCGACGTTGAACGTCTCCCCATAGCCGGGCAGCACCACCGGCTCGCCGTCGATCGTGAGCCGGATGCGCTCCACGCTGGCGTCCTGCCGCAGGGTCCAGGCCAGCTGGGCGCCCATGAGCTGGAGCTCCTCGGAGCTGTGGTCCTTCAGGTCACCGGCGAGGTCGACCTCGGCCACCCCGTCGCGTACGTCCACCGAGCGGGGCTCGTCCGCCTCGGGCGGGAGCGCGCTGCGGATCACGCCCTGCGCCTCCTCCCCCGGGCCGCTCAGCAGGCTGGAGACCAGGGTGGTGGCGTAGGAGTTGCCCTTGGGGGCGAAGATCGGTTCGGGCACCAGGGTGTGGCCGGTCGGTTCGACGTAGTAGAGGTTGCTGCGGGCGAAGTGGGTCAGGAACCAGTCCTCCTCGACGACCAGCGCGTTGGGTGCCGCGCTGATCCGCCACTCGCCCTCGGCGCGGGTCAGCTCGAAGTCGAGGATCGCCTGCGAGGCGGCCAGCTTGCCGCGCCACACGCCTCGTTCGTCGAGCCAGCCGGCGTCCTCCAGCTCCACCGACACCCGCGGCGAGGAGCTGACGTGGCTGCCGAGCTCGCCGTAGACCAGGGTGCGGCCGGCCGGTGCCCAGTTCATCGCCGCGTCCTTGGTGAGGTAGCGGCGGGCGTAGGCCGTGCTCATCGGAGTGGCCTTCATCGCGTCGAGGAACCCGTCCACGATCTCGCCCGGGGACGCTCCCGCGCGCGGGGCGCCGGGGTTGTAGGGAATGACCTCCTCCTGCGCATCCGGCGCGGCCAGGTCGACGCTCTGGACGGGCCCGGAGTCCGGCACGCCTGAGCAGGCCGAGACGAGGAGCGCGAGCGCGGTCAGGAAGACGGCGAAGACGGGTCTCACGATGCCTCCAGGGTGTCGCGGGCGTCCGCCGGGACGAGCGGGAGCGGGCTGTGCCGCAGCGCCGCGCCGGCATAGCGCGGAAGCGTGAGCCGGAACTGCGCGCCCTGGTCCGGGCGGCCCCAGGCCTGCAGCCAGCCTCCGTGGAGATGGGCGTCCTCGAGAGAGATCGACAGGCCCAGGCCGGTGCCGCCGCTGGAACGGTCCCGGGCGGGGTCGGCGCGCCAGAACCGGTTGAAGACCAGGGCGGTCTCCCCCGGGGCCAGCCCGACACCGTGGTCACGGACGGTCAGCGCTGCCGCGTGCTCGTCGCTGTCGATCCGGATGGTGACCGTCTGCCCCACCAGAGCATGATCGGTGGCGTTGGCCACCAGGTTGCGTACGATCCGCTCGACCCGGCGATGGTCGACCTGGGCGATGCACGGATGGCTCGGAGCGACGACCTTCAGCTCGATGTCGCGCTTGTCGGCGAGCGGCGTGTAGGCCTCGACGACGGCGTGGGCCAGCGCGGTCAGGTCGGTGTCGTAGAGGTCGAGCACGGCCGCGCCGGCATCGAACCGACTGATCTCGAGCAGGTCGCTCAGGAGCGTCTCGAACCGGTCCAGCTCGGTCTGCAGCAGTTCGGCCGCCCGGGCCGTCGGGGCGTCGAAGGTGTCCCGGGCCTCGTAGAGGACGTCGCTGGCCATGCGTACGGTGGTGAGCGGCGTACGGAGCTCGTGGGAGACGTCGGAGCTGAACCTTCGCTGCACGCGGGAGAGGTGCTCGAGCTGGCGGATCTGGTTCTGCAGCCCGCTGGCCATCTGGTTGAACGAGAGCGCCAGGCCGGTGAGGTCGTCCTCGCCGTGGACGACCATCCGCTCTTCCAGGCGGCCGGCGGCGAGCCGCTCGGCGGTCCTGCGGGCGATCCGGATCGGCGTGACGACGTGTCGGGTCACGATCCAGCTGCCGACACCGATCAGCAGGATCAGGATCGCACCGGCGGCCAGCAGCCCGCGGGTGATGACGCCGAGCGTCTCCTGCTCCTGGTCCATCGGGAAGAGGAAGTAGATGTTGTACGTGTCGTCGTGCAGCTCCAGCTGCGACCCGATCACGATGCCGGGGGTCGAGGATCGCTCGCCGTCGTCGTAGGAGATCTGGGTGTAGGTCCAGGCCGGCTCGGCGCGGATCGTCTGGAAGCGGTCCTCGAGGGCGCGCGGGACGCTGCGTACGTCCACACCGGGTGTCCACTCGACACCGTCGTCGCTGATCCGGCCGGAGGTCGAGGTCACCGGTCCGGCCATGACGACGCCGTAGCCGCGCGAGACGCTGCGCTGGATGATCGGGTCGCCCAGGTCGTTGCGCTGCAGCGGGGTGCCGCCGTTGGCGCCCGAGGTCTCCGCGATGCTCGAGCGGGCCGCGGAGAGCTCCTCGGAAGCCTCCGCCTTCGCCGCGGCGACCCGGTCCTGGACCAGCTCGTCGCCGATCTGCTCGAGCAGGATCAACCCGACCAGGCTGACGGCGGCCGCGGTGAGGAGCACGGTGTAGACCACGACGCGGGTCTGGATCGACCGGCGCCAGGTGGTCAGGAGCTTCTTGGGCGTCCGGGCAGTGGTGCGGACGACCTGCTGGAGTGTCACACGGGCCCTGCCTTGTAGCCGACGCCGCGGACGGTGACGACGATCTCGGGGTTCTCCGGGTCGTGCTCGACCTTGGAGCGCAACCGCTGGACGTGCACGTTGACCAGCCTGGTGTCAGCAGCGTGACGGTAGCCCCACACCTGCTCCAGCAGCACCTCGCGGGAGAAGACCTGGTGAGGCTTGCGGGCCAGGCACTCCAGCAGGTCGAACTCCAGCGGCGTGAGCTGGATCTGCTCCTCGCCACGGGTCACCTGGTGGCCGGCCACGTCGATGGTGAGGTCGCCGATCTCCAGCACCTCCGGCACGGCGTCGCCGTGTCTGCGCACCCGCGCCCGGATCCTCGCGATCAGCTCCTTGGGCTTGAACGGCTTGACCACGTAGTCGTCGGCCCCCGACTCGAGCCCGACCACCACGTCCACCGTGTCGCCCTTCGCGGTGAGCATGACGATCGGCACACCCGATTCCTTGCGGATCTGCTTGCAGACCTCGATGCCGTCCATCCCGGGAAGCATCAGGTCGAGCAGCACCACGTCGGGCTTGTAGTCGTGGAACGCCGGCAGCGCCATGTCACCACGAGCGACGAGCTGTGAGTCGAACCCCTCTTGTCTCAGCACGATCGCAAGCATCTCGCTCAGCGAGGCATCATCATCGACGACGAGGACCTTTCCCTTGGCGGGCTGGTCGGGAGCACTGCGATCGGCCATGTGTCCGATTCTGTCACCCAGTGCGTGCGACGCGTCACATGAGCCACCCCACAACGCGCGAGTCGGCCCGTCCTGACCCGATTCCCTGCCGAGTCGGCTCGTCATGACGAGCCGACTCGGCGAGGTTCTCGGTCAGAACGAGCCGACTCGGCGAGGGTGGATCAGTAGCGGTAGTGGTCCGACTTGTAGGGACCCTCGACCGGGACACCGAGGTAGTCGGCCTGAGCCTTGTTGAGCTCGGTGAGCTCGACACCGAGGGCGTCGAGGTGGAGGCGGGCGACCTCCTCGTCGAGCGCCTTGGGCAGGACGTAGACGCCGATCGGGTACTCGTCGGTCTTGGTGAAGAGCTCGATCTGCGCCAGCGTCTGGTTGGTGAACGAGTTCGACATCACGAAGCTCGGGTGACCGGTGGCGTTGCCCAGGTTGAGCAGGCGACCCTCGGAGAGCACGATGATCTTCTTGCCGTCGGGGAAGATCCACTGGTGGACCTGCGGCTTGATCTCGTCCTTGACGATGCCCGGGATCTTCGCGAGGCCGGCCATGTCGATCTCGTTGTCGAAGTGGCCGATGTTGCCGACGATGGCCTGGTTCTTCATCTTCTCGAAGTGCTCGACCCGGATGATGTCGAAGTTTCCGGTCGTGGTGATGAAGATGTCGGCGGTCTCGACGACCGACTCCAGGCGGCGGACCTCGTAGCCGTCCATCGCCGCCTGCAGTGCGCAGATCGGGTCGATCTCGGTGACGATGACGCGAGCACCCTGGCCGCGCAGCGACTCCGCGGAGCCCTTGCCGACGTCGCCGTAGCCGCACACGACCGCGACCTTGCCGCCGATCATCACGTCGGTGGCGCGGTTGATGCCGTCGATGAGCGAGTGGCGGCAGCCGTACTTGTTGTCGAACTTGGACTTGGTGACCGAGTCGTTGACGTTGATCGCCGGGAAGAGGAGCGAGCCCTCCTTGAACCGGTCGTAGAGGCGCAGGACACCGGTAGTGGTCTCCTCGGTGACGCCCTTGATGCCGTTGGCGATGTTGGTCCAGCGCTGCGGGTCGTTCTTCAGGCTCCGGTCGAGGACGCGGAGGACCTCCTTGAACTCCTCGTTGTCGGTGGAGTCCTGGCCCGGCACGGCGCCGGCCTTCTCGAACTCGACACCCTTGTGGACGAGCAGCGTGATGTCGCCGCCGTCGTCGAGGAGCATGTTCGGACCGACCTTGTTGCCGTCGGCGTCGGTGAAGTCGAAGACCTTCTCGGCCTCGTCCCAGTACTCCGCCAGGGTCTCGCCCTTCCAGGCGAAGACCGGGGTGCCCTGGGGGTCCTCGGCGGTGCCGTTGCCGACGACGACGGCAGCGGCGGCGTGGTCCTGGGTGGAGAAGATGTTGCAGGTGGCCCAGCGCACGTCGGCGCCGAGCGCGGTCAGCGTCTCGATCAGTACGCCGGTCTGGATCGTCATGTGCAGCGAGCCGGCGATGCGGGCGCCCTTGAGCGGCTGGTCCTTGCCATAGCGCTCGCGCATGGCCATCAGGCCCGGCATCTCGTGCTCGGCGAGGGAGAGCTCCTTGCGGCCGAACTCGGCCAGGCTCAGGTCGGCAACCTTGTAGTCCATGGTTATTCCTTACCGAAGTTAATGCGGGCCTGCGTCGCGCATCTGCGCATCAGCGGGATCTCCCACGCAGGTTCTTCTCAGACTACAAGCGGCCCTCGGCCCCTGCGGTAATCCTGGACGGCAAACGCCAGGCCAACATCAACGGACGAGCGCCCACCGAACCCGCCTCGGATCAGTGGCTCTTCTTGAACGGCAGCAGGTGGAGTACGCCGACCACGATCGCTCCGACGATGAGTCCGACGAGCGCGGAGAAGAAGGTGTTGACCAGCCAGCCGGCGGCCGCGCCGACGGCACCGAGGGCGTGGTGGACCTCCTCCTCGAGGTGGTGCACGGTGTCGTAGGGCCATGCCCAGCCGGGGTGGCCGGCGGCGAGGCCGTTGACGTCATGGACACCGACCAGGATCAGGTGGCCACCGACCCAGAGCATCGCGACGGTGCCGACGATCG
Organism: Nocardioides sp. YJ-D4; assembly: GCF_054031495.1. Classification (NCBI taxonomy): domain Bacteria; kingdom Bacillati; phylum Actinomycetota; class Actinomycetes; order Propionibacteriales; family Nocardioidaceae; genus Nocardioides; species Nocardioides sp. YJ-D4. The sequence continues at coordinate 4,180,631 of NZ_CM132932.1, read as the reverse complement.
AGATCACGGTGAGCACCTTCGGCATCGCCGAGACCATGCCCAGGCCGAGCCGCTGGGCGAAGGCACCGGGGCGCTGGGAGAGCGACAGGCCGGCGTCGTCCATCTTCACGATCAGGGCGACCACGCCGTAGACCACGATCGTGATCAGGAACGCGACCGCCACCAGGGCGCCGAGGCGCATCCAGAAGCCCTGGTCGATGACCTCGTTGAGCGCGATCACCATGATCTCGGTGGAGAGGATCAGGTCGGTGCGTACGGCGCCCGAGATCATCGTCTTCTCGGCCTCGGGCCCCTCCAGGGCGACCGGCGTCTCGTGGGCCTCCTCATGCGGCCGGACCCATTCCAAGACCTTCTCGACGCCCTCGTAGGCGAGGAAGGCGCCACCGACCATCAGGATCGGGGTGATCGCCCAGGGCGCCCACTGCGCCAGGATCAGCGCCACCGGAAGGATGATCAGCAGCTTGTTGCGCAGCGAGCCGAGCGCGATCTTCTTGATGATCGGCACCTCGCGCTCGGCGGCGATGCCGTGGACGTACTGCGGCGTCACCGCGGTGTCGTCGATGACGACGCCTGCGGCCTTGGCCGAGGCCTTGCCGGCAGCAGCGCCGACGTCGTCGACGGACGCAGCCGCCAGCTTGGCGATGGCGGCTACGTCGTCGAGGAGTGCGAAGAGTCCGGCGCTCATAGCCGGAACCTTATCGGGTGGGGTCCGTTACTCGACGCCCTGCTCCCGGAACCGCTCCGAGAGCGGGTACTCCTTGAAGTAGTCGGTCTTGATCCGCAGCCAGTCCCCGTTGACGATCATCTCGTCGATCGCCTCGTCGGCCTGCTCCCTGAGCCCGTCGCCCTTGCGGAAGACGAAGGCGATGGGGGCCTTGTCGGACGGGAAGACGATCCGCTCCTCCATCGGGATCGGGGCCTTCTTGATCAGGCCCTCGGTGAACGGCGCGTCGTAGAAGAACGAGTCCGCCTTGCCCGCCGCGACCGCCTCGAGCGCAGCCGCCTCGTTCTTCCGCTTCACGATCTCGGCCTTGGGGAAGCGAGCCTTGAGGATGCTCTCCTGCGCGGTGCCGTCCACGATGGCGACCCTGGTGCCGTTGACGTCCTTGAGCTTCTTGATCGGGGAGTCCTTCGGCGTCGTGAAGGACAGGTACGTCACGAAGTAGGGGTGCGAGAAGTCGTAGGCCTTCTGGCGCTCCTCGGTGACGCTCACCTGCGAGGCGATCATGTCGATCTCGCCTTCGTCGAGCGCGGTGAACAGGTCGGCGAAGTCCATCGGGATGAACGACGGCTTGATGCCGAGCGACTCGGTGACGCCGAGGGCGACCTCGTAGTCGAAGCCCTTCGCGGTGGAACCATCGGTGTAGTAGACCGGCGGGCTGTCCAGCACACCGATCTTGAGCTGGCCGTCATCGGCGGCGCTGCTGCGCCTGGCGGAGGAGGGGCCGGTCGTCTCAACCGTGTTGGAGACCACGATCAGGATCACCAGAAGGGTGACCGCGCCCGCAAGGATGAACTTCAGGGATTTCATACGACGTCCTGGGTGGGGGGAGGGGTGCGCCGAGACACTGCCGACCCGACCGGAGTCGGGCCAGCGGGCATCGTAGGCTACTGGACTTCAGGCGCCCCAAAGTGGGGCGAGCCGGGTCAGGCTCAGGCGCCCTTGTCCTTGAAGACCTCCGAGAGCGGGTACTCCTTGAAGTACTCCTTCTTGATCTTCAACCACTGCCCATCGAGGATCATCTCCTCGAGGACCCCGTCGATCGTCGCCTTGCGCGCGTCACCCTTCTGCATGACGAACCCGATCGGAGCGTCGTCCGCCGGGTAGACGATCGCCTCCTTCAACGTGATCGGCGCCCGGCCGATGATCGGCGCGGTGTAGGGCGCGTCGTAGAAGAACGCGTCGGCCTCACCGGTCTCGATCGCCTTGACCGCGGAATCCTCGTCCTTGGCCTTGATGACGTTGACGTTCTCGTACTGCTCGTCGAGGTAGCGCTCGTGGATGGTGCCCTCGACGACAGCGATGTTCTTACCGTTGACGTCCTCGCGCTTCTTGATCGGCGAGTTCTCCGGGGTGAGGAAGGACAGGTAGGTGACGAAGTAGGGCGCGGTGAAGTCGAAGTCCTGCTTCCGCTCCGCGGTCTCGGTGACCTGGGCGCCGATCATGTCGATCTCACCGGCCTCGAGCGCGGTGAAGAGGTCGCTGAAGTCCATCACCACGAACTCCGGCTTGGCACCCAGACCCTCGGCGACGCCGAGCGCCATCTCGTAGTCGAATCCCTTGGTCACGCCGTCGACCTTGTAATAGGCGGGCTCGGTGCCATCGACACCGATCCGCAGCGTTCCTCCTGCGGAGGCACTCTTCTCGTCGGTCGCTTTCGGGGCTGGGTCGGCGAAGTAGCCGCCGATCACCAAGACCCCCAGGAGGGCCAGGGCGCCGGCGACGACAAACTTGATGTGATTCATGCGGAAGTCCTGTGTTTTCGGGATGGTGGGGCATGCCCGTCACGTCGGCGCCGAGAATCCGAGACGTGCTGGCCAAGAGTGGCCGGACGATGTTGCATCAAACACCTGTCTGCTCCCTCGCGTCCAGGTTTTCGACGATCGATGTCACGATCTGTCACGATCCGTGACCGAACCTTCACCGCACTGCGTGACACAGATCACGCGCATCGTTCACCTTCGAGAGTCCGCCTCGGGCGAACGTAACCAAACACAGGCACCCGCGCCTCAGGCACCCTTTTCCCTGAAGACCTCGGAGAGCGGGACCGCCTCGAAGTAGTCCGTCTTGATCTTCACCCACTCCCCGTTGAGGACCATGTCCTCGATGACTTCGTCGATCTGCTCCTTGCGCTGATCACCCTCCCGAACCACGAACCCGATCGGGGCGTCCTCGGCCTGGTAGACGATCGGCTCGATCAGCGGGATCGGCGCGCCCTTGATGACCGACTGCGAGTAGGGAGCGCCGTAGAAGAACGCGTCGGCCTCGCCCCGCCCCATCGACCTGACCGCGGCGTCCGCGTTCGGAGTCTTGATGACGGTGACGTCCTCGTACTGCTCGTTGAGGTAGCGCTCCTGGACGGTGCCCTCGACGACGGCGACCTTCTTGCCGTCGATGTCGTCGCGGCTCTTGATGGTCGAGCCCTTCGGGGCGAGGAAGGACACGTACGTCACGAAGTACGGAGCGCTGAAGTCGTACTTCCGCTCCGCCTCGTCGGTCTTGGTGACCTGGGCGCCGATCATGTCGATCTTGCCCGCCTCGAGGGCCGGGAAGAGCTCGTTGAAGTCCATCTCCACGAACTCCGGCTGCGCACCCATGCCCTCGGCGACGCTGCGCGCCATCTGGTAGTCGAAGCCCTTGGTGACTCCGTCGACCTTGTAGTACGACGGCTCCGCGCTGTCGACGCCGATCCGGAGGGTCCTGCCGGCCGCGGCGCTCGCCTCGTCGGTCGCGGGCGGCGCGGGGTCGGAGAGTCGTCCACTGAAGACGATCGCGCCTAGGAGGGCAAGGGCACCGACGACGACGAACTTGGTCTGGCTCATGGGAGGGGGATCCTGTTCCAGGGAGGGGGCCAGCCTTCGATGTGGCTGAATTGTTGCCAAATCGAACAGCGGTCCACTCCGCGACGTCCAGGGTCTTCAACCCATAACGAGACGTCGCCAACGCCCCTGACCGTGCCATATGAGCCAGATCACACGGTTCTGTCCGTGATTCGGAATCAACCGTCGCTAACGAGACCCAAACGAAGATACTCCGCGGAGTATGTGCCCTGGAGGAGCAGGGACGCGTAGCGGGCGACCTCCGTGGTCGCGTTCGCCTCGACGACCTCCACCCGTACGCCGCGCGTGTCCGCGGCCTCGGTGAGCAGGCGTCGCTGCTCGACCATGATCGGATCGGTCGCGCCGTCGTCGAGGATGACCAGGACGGGACGTACGGACGCCTCCTCCTCGGCGAAGGGGTCGTCGAAGACGTTGCGCGGCCGCGCCGCCTCGAGGACCGGGAGCAGGTCGTCGGCGTCACCGGCGATGGCACCGCGGCCGCTGGCCCGGCGCAGGTTCTCGGCGACGCGTCGGGCAGCGCGGGCGGCGAGGACGGAGCCACCCCACACGACCGGGAGCGAGTCTGCCAGCGAGATCGCCAGGATCTTGCCCGGGTTGACCGAGATGTCGCGGTGCGGAGAGCAGGCGGTGGCGACGTCGTCGAGCGCGTCGGCCACCTTGTCCGCGTCGGCCTCCGGGCCGAGACCGACCGAGTTGAGGTAGGTGAGCATCAGGATCGCCATCGCGAGGGTGTCGCCGCCCTCGACCGGGAGCAGCGTGCTGTCGCGCCCCTCGGCGTGCTGGGCGACCAGCGACTTCTCCGGTGCGGCCACGACCAGCTGGGCGCCACGGCGGACGGCCTCGGCGGCGGCCGAGGCCTCACCCGGGTCGGAGCCGGTCGGGGCCAGCACGACCACGAGGTCGAGGCTCCCGGCCCAGCCCGGCAGGCCCGGAGCCGGCCAGGCGACGAACGGCACCGGGCAGAACGGCTCGAGGACGGCGCGGAGCAGGCGCGAGTCGGGACCCGCCGCGACGACGGCCCGGGGTCGGCCGGTCTCTGCGGCGCGGCGTACGGCCTCCTGCAGGGGCTCTGCGGCACCCGCAGCCTCCCGGCGGACCCGGGCTCCGGACTCGGCCAGCGAACGCAGCAGCAGGTCGATACCGGCCAGCGCCCGCTCGTCGTCCAGCCTGGACTCGTCGAACCAGGTCATCGCGGCCTCACCCCTCCGTTGGCTGAGCCTTGGTGGGACGGGCCTCGTCGATGAGCAGGACGGGAATGCCGTCGCGGACCGGGTAGGCCAGCCCGCACTCCCCCTGGCAGACCAGCTCGCTGTCGGCCTCGACAGGCAGGAGGTCGCCGTGGCACTGCGGACAGACGATGATCTCGAGCAGCTTCTCGCTCAGGCCCAGGGCGCTCATGAGACGGTTTCCTTTCGAATGATCGCGAGCGCCTCGTCGCGCACGCGCTCCATGGTGGGTGTGTCCTTGCCCTCCGCGTTGAGCCGCAGCAGCGGCTCGGTGTTGGAGGCCCGTACGTTGAACGACCAGTCCGCGTGGGAGAGGGTCAGGCCGTCGAGCTTGTCGACGGTGACACCGTCGCGCCCGGCGTACGCCTTCTCGATCTCGGCCACCGTGGCGGCCTGGTCGGGGACGGTGGAGTTGATCTCGCCGCTCATCGGATAGCGAGCGTAGGCGGCCAGCAGCTCGCTCAGCGGCTTGTCGGTCTCGGCGAGGGCGGCCAGGACGTGCAGCGCGGCGAGCATGCCGGAGTCGGCGCGCCAGAAGTCACGGAAGTAGAAGTGGCCGCTGTGCTCCCCGCCGAAGGCCGCCTCGGACTCGGCCATCACGGCCTTGATGTAGGAGTGGCCGACGCGGGTGCGTACCGGGGTGCCGCCCAGCTCGCTCACGATCTCCGGAACCGCGCGGGAGGTGATCAGGTTGTGGATGATCGTCGCGCCCGGCTCCTGGGCCAGGGCACGCTCGGCGATCAGCGCGGTGATCGCGCTCGGGCTGACCACCTCGCCCTTCTCGTCGACCAGGAAGCAGCGGTCGGCGTCGCCGTCGAAGGCCAGGCCGGCGTCGGCCCCGGTCTCGCGCACCTTCGCTTGCAGGTCGACCAGCGTGGTCGAGTCGAGCGGGTTGGCCTCGTGGTTGGGGAAGGTGCCGTCGAGCTCGAAGTACATCGGGATCAGCTCGACCGCCTCGGCGCCCAGGCGGCCGAAGACGGCGGGCGCGGTGTGGCCGGCCATGCCGTTGCCGGCGTCGGCGACGATGGTGAGCCGGCGACCCTTGACCGGGGCCAGACCGAGCAGGTGCGCGGCATACGCCTCCAGCACATCGGTCTCGCTGATGCTGCCGGCGACGTCGGCGATCGGGGCATCACCTGAGATGACCAGATCGCGGATCTCGTCGAGCCCGGTCTCGGCGCCGACCGGGACCGCGTTGGCCCGGCACAGCTTGATGCCGTTGTACTGCGCCGGGTTGTGGCTGGCGGTGAACATCGCGCCCGGAAGGCCGAGGTGACCGGAGGCGAAGTAGAGCTCGTCGGTCGAGGCCAGCCCGATCATCGTCACATCGGCACCGGCCTCGGTCGCACCTTCGGCGAAGGCCCCCGAGAGCACCGGGGAGCTCGGGCGCATGTCGTGGCCGACGACGATCTCACCGCCACGCGCGCCGACCACGTGCACGAAGGCCCGCCCGGCGAGTCGGGCGAGGTTCTCGTCGATCTGGTCAGGGACGGTGCCACGGACGTCGTACGCCTTGAAGACGGCGTTGGCGATGTCGGGGTCGACTCTCTCCGGCATGTCCGGAACTCTAGTCGTCCTACTCCGACGTCAGCACGCGGAGGTGCCCGCGGCGGGTGCCGCCGGGGCGGGGCTGGCCCTTGTCGAACCCAGTGTTCGCCCCCGGCTCGTCGGCGTCGTCCTGCACGGGCGCCCCGACGGGTCCTCGTGGGGACGGGGCCGGCGGCCTCGCGGCCTCACGGACGGCGTCGGCCAGAGCCAGCAGGTCATCGCCCTTCGGCTGCGGGTCGACGGGCTCACGAGCCAGCCTGACGACCTCCCAGCCCCGAGGCGCGGACAGCCGCTCGGCATGCTCCTCGCACAGGTCATACGCATGCGGCTCGGCATAGGTCGCCAGCGGGCCGAGAACGGCCGTCTGGTCGGCGTACACATAGGTGAGCGTGCAGACGGCTTGACGCTGGCAGGCGGTACGCGAACAACGACGAGCAGTCACGGGTGAACCGTACTCCCCTGAGGCCAGCCGCGCAGTTAGGCTCGCGTACATGACCAGGCACAGGGATCGACACGGCCGTGGGAGACGCGGCCCGATGGCCGTCCCGACCGACCCGAAGGTGCCGGTCCTGCGCACCCGCCGCGAGCGCTTCGACGACATCGCGCTCGCCATCGTCACCGAGATCGACGCTCGCTGGCAGTCACGGCTGGGCCTGATCGAGTACGCCGTCGAGGAGTCTCCGGACATCCCCAAGGAGTGGACCGTCGAGGACCACATCCCGCTCGGTTCGCTCGAGCGCGGCGCGGGCGCGAAGCCCGCGCGGCTGGTGATCTACCGGCGGCCGATCGAGCACCGCTGCCATACTCGTTCCGAGGTCGAGGCGATGGTGCTCATGGTCGTGGTGGAGCAGGTCGCTGACCTGCTCGGGATCTCGGCCGAGGATGTCGATCCGCGCTACCAGCCCTGAGGCGTGGGCGAGTCGGCTTCGTCGGCGCTCATAGGTACCGAGATTTCGGGGCTGGTCTTGGGCCGCCGACCCGTTCTTTGAGGGTGTTCTCGACCTGCCCCGGAGTCAAGGACGGCCTGCGGCCGCCGGCTGCGCCGGCCGCTTCGCGGTCCTTGACACCGGACCATGTCGAGAAAGATTTTGGCTGGCTATCGGGGCGGCGGCCCGGGTGTGGCCACGGCACACGCACCTACGGCAGGTGACCGCTCCACGCCTACCTCAGACATGGCGTCTCCGCGTGAAAGAAAAATTTCTTCCACCCGCCAACCCCACCCCAGACCAGGCCCCTCCGAGGGCGAACGAAAATTCGTTCGCCTCAGCGGAAGGAAAATTCCTTCCGGCGATCGGCCCGACCCAGTCCCCAAGCCCCTACCAAGCCCAAACCGCTGCGCCAAACCCCTGCCGCCGACCCGATAGCCAGCCAAAATTCTCGACGAATCCCGGTGTCAAGGATCGCCGAAGGCGACCGGCGTCAGCCGGCGGCCGCAGGCCGTCCTTTACTCCGGACGGCGGCGAGAACACCCTCCAAGACCGGGTCGGCGGCAAACCCCAACCACAAATAAACGCCGACAAAACGAGCGCCGAAAGAGGACCGCTCAGGGCTCCAAAGGCAACGGCAACCCCGGAGCAACCCCAGCAGTCCGTACCTCCGAGCGCAACGGCCGGAACGGGACGACCGCGTCGCCATCGCCGCTCATCACCACAGCCGCGTTGATCTCGACACCCGCAGGCACGAGCTGGATCAGCGCTGCCTCCGCGGGCACCTCGACCTCGGCACCCAGCCCAGGGCCGACCTCGACGGACTTGGCCTTGAGCGCCTTGCCCTTCGCGGTCATCGGGACCACCTTGACGGTGCCGCTGGTGCCGGTCTTGGCGACCGGACCGGAGATCAGGACCCGCTTCTTGCCGACGCCGCCGCCGGCCGGGACGACCACCGCGGTCGGCTCCGAGATCGTCTCGGTGGCCGTGGTGATCGCGACGTCGCCGCCGTCGACCGAGCGCATCGCGGTGGCGACCGGGCCGGTGGCGACGATCTCGACGCCGTACGCGTCACCGGCGCTGTCCTTGCCGAGCAGCTTGGTCAGGTCGACCTGCGTCTGCCCGTTGGGCGGCACGCTGATCTCCGGAGCGCCCTCGGGGGTGAGTACGTTCTTCGGGGTGAGCAGGCGCAGCTCGGCGCTCACCTGGGCGTCGCCCGGGTTGATGACGGTGAGGGTGCGGCTCGCGGACTTGTTGGGGTAGCCGACCAGCAGGTTGGTCTCGGCCGGAGTCGACTGGCCCGGGAAGTAGTCCTCGGTGCCACGCTGCGTCTCGAGCGCGACGGCACGGTCGCGGACCATCACCCCGGCCTGGCCGCGTACGACCGTGGTCTTCAGGGAGAGCTCGCCCTTGCGCGGGATCACGTGCAGCAGGTCGAAGGTGCGGGTGGTGTTGCCGGGGATCGCGACGCCGCGGAGATCCTCGGGGACAGCCACCACGCCCTTCTCGTCATAGAGCGAGATGTCGACCGTGGCCGCACCGCTGTTCGGGTTGGTGAGCTCGAGGACCGAGTTGTGGGTGGCGCCCGCACCGACGCCCGGGAACCAGGCCTCCGCCTGCGGAGGCAGGCAGCCCGTCGCCGCGAGCGGTTTGGTCGTCGAACGTCCGGCGACCAGCCCGGGCGCGACCTCCTTGCCGGCCTTGACGACGACCGAGCCGGGCTTGACCGACGCGCTGGTGACCTTGCCGGACGCCACGGTGGTCTCCGCGCCCTTGCCCGCGCCGGGGCCGCTCAGCGTGACCTTGCCGGACCCCTCGGCAGCGTTGGTGACGGTGACCTGGTCGGCGCCGGACTTCGGCTTGCCGGGGCACACGACGGTGGCCGCCGTCGGCGCACTGCTTTCGGCGGCCAGCTTCGGCTGCTCCCACTGGTGGGGCCGGTTGAGCAGCAGCGCGACGGCCATCGCACCGACCAGACCCAGTGCCACCAGCACGGTGTTGTCGCGGCGGCCGCGCTGCCTGCGTACGCGGCGCAGCCGGGGTCGCGCAGCGGCCGCCGCCGCGGCGGCAGCGGCCATCCGTCCGCCCCTGGCACGCTCCTGCTGTGACTCCTGCTGGGCCTCCGGCTCCTCCACCCGCATCTCGTCGGCGGTCGGCCAGGCCTCGAACTCCGGCTCGAAGCCACCCCGGAACTCGCCGGTCTGATAGTCGCCCTCGTACGCCGGCGGGTAGCCCGTCTGGGCGAGCATCTGTCCCGTCTCCGGGCCCGGCACGTAGGGCTCCTGGGCGTAGAGCTGCTCCGGGGTGTAGCCCTCGGGCGGCGTCTGGGCCGTCTGCCCCGTGTACGGGTCGGCGAACGGGTCCAGCATCCACGGCTCCTGGCCGTAGACGTCGTCGGCCTGCGGCTCGTGCGAGCGGTCGTAGGGGTCTCGTGAGTGACTCATGCCGACTCCCTCCTCTGGATCAGCGTCGGCAGGCACAGGACCAGGACCACGAACAGCCCGATCCCGGCCAGGACCAACAGGATCGTACGGATGATGGACTGCGACTCGGTCACGCCCGGGTCGCTCGGCTCGGAGTCGAGCAGCCAGGCACGCGTCGAGCGCTCGACGGTGCTCGCCTGGGTCACCGACCCGGAGGCGTCGATCCCCTCGGCGACCGAGGAGTCGGCCGGGCCGGGCATCACGATGTAGGCCACGCCCTGGGCGGCCAGATCACCGATCACCGCGTCGTCGGGGTCGGCGGCCAGGCGGCGTACGACTCCGGTGAGCTCCTCGGAGCCACCGGCGACCTGCGCGATCTCGTCCTCACCGAGGGTGATCCCGTCGTTGCGCAGCACGGCGTAGCGGAGGCCGTCGTCGACCGAGCCGCGAAGCACGAGGACGCCGTCCTCCGGGCCGAGCGTGGTCGAGGTCGGGTCGAGCATGTAGGAGGGCACCCCGGTGTGGCCGAGGGCCCGGGTGTTGTCGGTGAGATCGCCGGTGCCGGCGTAGACGAACCAGCCGAGGCTGCCGACGACGCCCACCGCCGCGACCGCAGCGGCCGCGCCGACCATGACCTTCCGCAGCCCACTGAGACCGTCGAGGATGGCGCCCTGGGCGCCCAGCACCGCCGCGACCACCGCGAACCCCTGGATGGCGACCAGCGGGAAGCCCCAGCCGACCCGGGCGATGCCGGCGTCGAGCGGGATCGGGATCCAGGACAGCAGCATCGTGACGACCGCCGTCGCGACCGCGCCGATCCAGCAGACCATGACCGGGATCCGGGTGCGGCTCGGGATCAGCGCGAGCACGGCGAGCAGCGGCAGCGCCAGGCCCAGCCACCACGGTGCGCCGAGATCGGCACCGTCGAGCCCGGTCAGGCGGCCCACGAGCAGGTCGAAGCCGCCCGCGGCCGGGGCCGGCAGCCGGCCCGGGTCGAGCAGCAGAGCGGCCCAGCCGCCGGAGAAGAGCGCCGGCAGCCACCACGGAAGCAGCAGCCCGACCGGCGTCGCGATCGCCGCGGCGGGCGGACCCCACTGGTCGCGGTCGCTGAGCACGGCGGGCATCAGCCGGCGGGCGACGATGAAGATGACCGCCGCGAAGACGGCCGCCACCAGGAAGGCCATCGGCGCGAATGCGGTGATGACGGTGAGCAGCAGGCCGGTGCGCCAGCCGGCGCGCCAGCGGCGGTCGGCGACGGGGTCGCTGAACCCGAGCGCGGCGTGGGCGAGCCAGGGCAGCAGCGCGCCGACCACGACCGCACCGATCCGGCCGTCACCGAAGGCACCGCTGACATAGGGAACCAGGGCGTACGCCGTCGCGCCCCACAGCAGCAGCCAGCGCGGGGCGCCGAGGTGGCTGATCAGCCGGCCCGCGACCCGCAGCAGCCGCCACGCACCGCCAAGCGCGATCGGGAAGCTGAGCAGCATGACTGCGGTGACCGCCAGGCTCGGGTTGCCGCCGAGGAACGTCGCCAGCACCGCCAGCGGGAAGACGTGCGGCGGCGCGGGCACGCCGGTGCCCTGCGAGATCGCGTGCCACGACTCGAACTGCAGCTGCCACCAGTCGCCCACGTTCTGGGGCGTCGGCCCGAGGCCGCTGCCGGCCACACCACCGAGCGCGGCACGTGCCCCGATGACCCCGAGGATGCCGACGACGACCAGGAGCACCGCGACCGGATTGGTGAACAGACGCACCAGCCAGCCGGTCTCGGCGGGGATCTCGTCCTCCTCCAGCTGGGCCCGCTCGGCCTGACGCTTGGCGGCGAAGGAGGCCGGATCGGCCTCGGCCTGCGCCATCTGGCGCCGCTCGGCGATGTCGGAGGCCTGCAGGGTGACCGCGGTGGCGACGTCGGAGACGAAGTCGAGTCCGTGGCGGTAGGGCAGCCAGGGCGGAGGCAGCAGCGCCTTGACCACGTCCTTGTCGGCGTGCGCCTGCTTCCGGCGACGCCGCTTGGCGAGCATGATCTGGCCGGTGTGGCCGTAGATCCAGCCCAGCGCGGCCAGGTCGTCGAGCGCGGTCCCGGGGTCGCGCACCAGGATGAAGCCGAGCATCCGCCACAGGGTCTGGAAGAAGAACCTGATCATCCACAGCGCCAGCGTCCCCGGCCGGCCGTTGACCAGCAGGGTGTAGAGCGCGGCCCGTCGCTCCTGATAGTGGATCCGGCGACCGGTCAGCTGCGTCTTGCGTACGCCGCGGTGGGCCGCCTCCACGTGGAAGACGACCGCGTCCGGGACGGCGATGGTCGTGAAGCCGGCGTTGGCAGCCCGCCAGCCGAGGTCCATGTCGGTGCCGAGGACAGGGAGGTGCTTGTCGAAGCCGCCCAGGTATTCGAGGACCTCACGGCGGATCAGCATGCCGGCGGTGTTGACGGCCAGGACGCGGCGTACCTCGTCGTGCTGGCCCTGGTCGTACTCGCCCCGCTCCAGACCGGTCTCCCGGGCTCCGGTGACCGAGATCGAGACCCCGAGCTCGAGCATCCGGCGCAGCGAGGGCCACTCCCGGATCTTCGGGCCGAGGATGTCCGCCTCCGGGTACTCCGCGGCGGCGTTGAGCAGGGTCGAGAGCGCGTGCGGGTCGGGGGTGGAGTCGTCGTGGAGGAACCAGATCCACTCCGGCGGCTGCGCCGCCTGGTGGAGGATGGCGAGCGCCTCGTTGGCCGCGTCCGCGAACGTCGTCGACGCCGGGAGCTTGACCACCTGGGCGAAGGTCTCCTCCAGGATCTCGACCGACCTGTCGGTCGAGCCGGTGTCGATCGTGACGGCAAAGCTCACCGGCGCCTGCTGGTTCCTGATCCCGTCGATGACGGTCGGAAGCCAGCCGGCGCCGTTATGAGAGACGAGGACGAGGGCGACCGACGCATGCACGATCGGCAACCCTAGTGCCCAACTGGTGATAGACCGAATGGACCTGTCGAGCGATCGGCCACGCCCCCGCAGGTATTTGTCCGGAAAAGATCAGCAGGCCCGGACCGTGAGGTCCGGGCCTTGCTGGCTCGTGCTTGGGTATTGCCTCAGACTGCGCGCTTCTTCAGCTTGCGGCGCTCTCGCTCGGAGAGTCCACCCCAGATTCCGAAGCGCTCGTCGTTGCCCAGAGCAGACTCAAGGCAGTCCTGGCGCACCTCGCAGGTCTGGCAGACCTTCTTGGCCTCCCGAGTCGATCCACCCTTTTCAGGGAAGAACGCCTCCGGATCCGTCTGCGCGCACAGGGCGCGCTCCTGCCAGCCCCCTTCGTCGGTGTCCGGCTCGAGGAGAAACAGCTCTCTCATCGTCTTTCCGACCTTTCGACCCTATTCAGCTTGTTTTCGGGACCGTGACCCCATCTTGGGCCAGTCACCTCACGCCATCGGCAGGTAACCGATCCCCCCGTTTTTTGCGGGTACTGCCCCTTGTTACGGCCTAGGCCGTCACTTTGATGCAGTTCCCCGCTGAAATCTTCCCGAGATTTTCAAGCGCTGTCGCCACCGCTATCGGTCCCCGTTTCAATTTCGAATCACACTGATGAAATTACATGCCTGTCGGTGCCACAAGTCAACCCTCAAATCTGCTAGGGCCGCTCTAACACAGGCTTTCCGCACCGGCTGGAGCAGGGTTGCTGGCCCCCGTCTGAGAGGCTAGGGCCATGCGTGACATCACCGTTCTCTCCGGCGGCCATGGTGGTTCGAAGTTCATCTCCGGGCTCCTCCACGGCATCTCTGCCGGCCGTGTCCCGGGCATTGAGGAAGATGCCCGGGTCACCGTGATCGCCAATACCGCCGACGATCTGTGGATGCACGGCGTCAAGGTCTGCCCCGACCTCGACACGGTGATGTACACCCTCGGCAACGGATTCGACCATGAGCGCGGCTGGGGCCGCAAGGCCGAGACGTGGTCGATCAAGGAGGAGCTCGAGGCCTACGAGGTCCCGGGCACCTGGTTCGGACTCGGCGACCGCGATATCGCCACCCATCTCGTACGCACCCAGATGCTCGAAGCCGGGTTCCCGTTGTCGCAGGTCACCGCCGCGTTGTGCGAACGCTGGCTGAAGCCTGTATGGGGCGACCGCGTGCGGCTGCTGCCGATGACCGACGACCGTGTCGAGACCCACGTGGCGATCAAGGACGAGAATTCACCCAGTGGACTCTCAGTCGTTCACTTCCAGGAATACTGGGTACGCCTCCGGGCCGGCGTTCCCGTCGAGAAGCTGATCTTCGTGGGGCAGGACGAGTCGAAGCCGGGACCCGGGGTGATGGACGCGCTGCTGAAGTCCGACCTGGTGATCGTGCCCCCGTCCAACCCGGTCGTCTCGATCGGGACCATCCTCGGCGTACCCGGGATCCGGGAGGGCCTGGTCGCCACCTCGGCCCCCGTGGTGGGGATCTCGCCGATCATCAGCGGCCATCACGTACGCGGCATGGCGGAGCAGATGCTCGCCGCCATCGGCGTCGACGCGACCGCCGCCGGAGTCGGTCTGCATTATGGGACGCGGGGCGCGGGCGGGGTCCTCGACGGCTGGCTCGTCGACACGGCCGACGCCGCCGCGGTCCCCTCGCTCGCCGAGTCGGGGCTGAAGGCGGCCGCCGTCCCGCTGTGGATGTCCTCCGAGGACGCGACCGCCGACATCGCCGCTGCCGCGGTCGAGCTGGTCCGATGACGGCGCCCATGAGCGGGCAGGGCATCACCGTCACCGCCCCCGACGGCGTACCCGAGGTGCGTAAGGGCGACGACCTCGCCGCCCTGCTCCTGGACGCCCTGGAGTCCCCGCTGGTCGACGGCGACATCGTCGTGGTCACCTCGAAGGTCGTCTCCAAGGCCGAGGGACAGGTGCGCGAGGGCAACCGCGACGACGCGCTCCCCGGCGAGACGACGCGGGTGGTGGCCCGACGCGGGCCGACGCAGATCGTGCGCAGCCGGCTCGGGCTGACGATGGCTGCCGCCGGGATCGACGCCTCCAACGTCGAGGCCGGATACATCGTGCTGCTCCCCCTGGACCCCGACGCCTCCGCGCGGGCCCTGCGCGCCACGTTCCGCGACCGCACCGGCGCGAACGTCGGGGTGGTCATCACCGACACCGCCGGTCGCGCCTGGCGCGACGGGCAGACCGACATCGCCATCGGCGCCGCCGGCCTCGAGGTGCTGGAGAGCTTCGCCGGCCAGGTCGACGCCTATGGCAACGACCTCGTCGTCACCGCCCCCGCCGTCGTCGACGAGATCGCCTCGGCCGCCGAGATCTCCCAGGGCAAGCTCGGCGCACGGCCGTTCGCGGTCCTGCGCGGCCGGGCGGACCTCGTCCGCGAGCCCGGCGACGACGGGCCGGGGGCGAGCGCGCTCATCCGCCCCGAGGGGTCGGACTTCTTCGGCTTCGGGGCCAGGGAGGCCGTCGTACGCGCCCTGAAGGGTGCCGCCGAGGACCAGGCCCCGTTCGGTGCGCCGGCAGGCGTCGAGGAGCTCTCCGCAGCCGTCGCGGAGGTGACCGGGACCGCCCCCGTCCCGCACGGGGACGGGCTTCGGGTGGCCGGAGCCGATCCAGCGGTGATCGCCGCGCTGGCCTTCGCCCACGGCTGGCGATGCGAGCGCGAGGAGAATAATCACGGGGCAACTTCCCTTCTGCTACCACTGACCACCTAGAATCTGCGCGTCCCGACAAAAGACCCGAGGTACGCCGAACCGTGGCCAACAAGTCGCTCAACAAAGACCGCCGTGCGGTCATCAACGACATCCGCAAGAAGCAGGGCCGCGCAGAGCGCGTCCGAGGCTGGGCGATCATCGGTGTCTGCATCGCCTTCGCCGTCGTGATCATCGGCGCTGCCGCATGGACGCCGATCAGCGGCTTCATCAAGGACAGCGAGTACAAGGACGTCGCGCTGCAGGACATCGGGAAGAGCGCCAAGGCGGCCGGCTGCCAGAAGGTCACCGAGATGGCCGCCGACGGCAACCAGAACCACATCGCCACCGGCACCGAGCAGACCTACACGACTGCTCCCCCGGCCTTCGGACCGCACTGGAACGAGGCCAACGTGGCCCCGGCCGACATGTCGCGCAAGTTCTACACCGCCGGGGACCGCCCCGACCTCGAGGCGCTGGTGCACAACCTCGAGCACGGCTACACGATCGTGTGGTACGACGACACCGTGTCCGACGACGAGCTCGACGAGCTCCGCGCCATCGGCCAGAAGTTCTCCGGCACCTCCAACTTCCGCTACAAGTTCATCGCGGCTCCGTGGACCGCTGCCGACGCCAAGGAGACCGCGGTCGCCGGCGACAAGAAGACCGAGTTCCCCTCGGGCACCCACATCGCCATGACCCACTGGTACGCCGACGCCGCCAACCCGACCGAGGCGTCCACCCAGAAGGGCGTCTTCCAGTACTGCGAGGGCGTCTCCGGCGAGGCGATCAAGGACTTCATGGAGAAGTACCCCTACACCGACAGCCCCGAGGCCCAGGCCATGTGAGGCCCTGCCGAGTCGGCGCATCTGCCCCCGTGCCTCGCGAAGCGAAGCGAGCGAGAGGGGGCGGATGCGCCGACTCGGCATTTCAGGTCAGGTCGGTGCGGTCGGAGTCCTTGAGGGCGGCGACGATCTTCTTGACCTGCTGGGCGTGGGTGCGGGTGGTGACCAAGACGGCGTCGTCGGTGTCGACGACGACGATGTCCTCGAGGCCGATGAGGGCGATCATGCGGCCGGAGTGGGGCACGACCAGGCCGGTGGAGTCGAGGGCGTGGACGAGCGAGGCGTCGCCGAGGATCGTGGGGCCCTCGGGCGAGGCGGTGGCGGCGGCCTGGAGCAGCGTCGCGAGCGAGTCGAAGTCGCCGATGTCGTCCCAGCCGAGGTCGGCGGGCACCGTGGCGACCTTGCCGGCGGCGGCCGCCGGCTCCGCGACCGCGTGGTCGACCGCGATCTTCGGCAGCGTCTCCCACAGCTCCTCGAGCCGCGACGGCTCGGCGGCGATGGCCCGCAGCCGCTCGGTGAAGCCGGGGTCCGACTCCGCGAGCAGCTCGAGGAGGACGGTGGGACGGACGACGAACATCCCGGCGTTCCAGCGGTAGCGCCCGGTCGCGAGGTAGCCGGCCGCGACCTCGGCCGACGGCTTCTCGACGAACTCGTCGACCAGGAAGGCCCCCGGGTGGCCGTCCAACGGCTTGCCCTCGGCGATGTAGCCGAACGCGGTCGAGGCGAAGGTCGGCGAGATCCCGATCGTGACCAGCCAGCCGTCCGCGGCGACCGCCGCGGCGCTGCGTACGGTCTCGTGGAAGTTGTCGATGTTGCGGATCACGTGGTCGGCCGCGAAGGAGCCCATCACGGCCTCCGGGTCGCGCCGCTCCAGGAAGGCCGCTGCCAGGCCGATCGCGGCCATCGAGTCGCGCCCGCTCGGCTCGGCCAGGATGGCGTCGTGCGGCACCTCGGGCAGCTGCTCGCACACGGCCCGCTCGTGGACCGCACCGGTCACCACCATGATGCCATCGGAGACGGGCTCGAGGCGGTCGTAGGTCTCCTGCAGGAGAGTACGTCCGTGGCCGGTGAGGTCGCGCAGGAACTTCGGCTCCGAGGATCGCGAGAGCGGCCACAGCCGGGTGCCGGCACCACCAGCGGGGATCACTGCCCAGAACGTCATGCCGCCACCTCCAGAGGGCACGTCGAAGAATACGGAAGTGGCGGCATGATGGACCCGCTGGTCGCTCGCTGGCGCTCGCTCATGCCGCACACCTTAGGGTTTCGATGTGCAGACCTATCCCGAGACCCTCGCCCAAGCGCTCCGGACGGACCCGGGCGGTCCGTTCGTCACCTTCTACGACGAAGCGAGCGGCGAGCGCCAGGAACTGTCCACCACGACGTACGCCAACTGGGTGGCCAAGGCCTCCGGCCTGCTCCTCGACGAGCACGGGCTCGAGCGCGGGGACAGCATCCGGATCGACCTGCCCACCCACTGGCTGGCCACCGTCTTCCTCGGCGCCGCCTGGAACACCGGACTCGTGGTGACTGACTCCGACAGCCCCGACGCCGTCGTCTGCGGCCCCGAGACGCTGTCCGCCTGGGCGGATGACGCTGCGAAGCGGCCAACGCTGGCGTGCTCGCTGCTGCCGTTCGGCGTACGTTTCGCCGACCCGCTCCCCCAGGGCGTGCACGACGTCGGCATCGAGGTCTGGGGACAGCCGGACGCCTTCACCCCCTGGGACCCGCCGGCCGCGGACGACGCGGCCACCTCGTGGGACGGCGTCGAGACCAGCCACGCCGACCTGTTCGGCGGCGATGGGAAGGCCGTACGCCTGCTCTCCACCGTCCCCTCGGCCTCACCGGCCGGCGCCGAGCTCTTGGCCTCGCTGCTCGCCGGTGGCGGCTCGCTGGTGCTGGTCACCAACGCGACCGACGAGCGCGTGAAGGCCGTCGCCTCGAGCGAGCGCGCGACGCAATTCCCGGATCACTTTTAATGATGTCTCGATATTGGAAGCGCGACGTCACAATATGTCGCGCCAACGCGCAGCACCCACGCATAAGTGCTCGATAATCCCGCTCTCCTCAGCCGGATAACATCCGTTGGGATTTCCGTTGTCGTGCAGAAAACGAATCGGCGCCAGTCCAGGATTCGTCATCCGGGACTGACGCCGACTGGGCGCCGGCGGGCACGATGAAGCGGCGCTCCACGGCTCCATAGGGCGGGTGGACCGTCTGGGAGCCGTGGCAGATCGCGGGCGCCGCCGGAGTGCCACGCAGCGTCATGTGTGGGCTACAGGCTGTTCAGAACAGCGATCACCGCTTGGATGATCGCGTCAATGATGCCGGGATCAGACATGAGCAGCCTCCTTTCCAAGTTCCCGAGAAACCCTAGAAATGCGAGACAGTCCTCGACAGAGAAGCGCGCTGCGTTCCCCCTGTCGCAAACTCGCCGTAAAACACAATAAGCACATATCGCGGGCTCTGTCCATGAAATCCCCCGGGCTTCCGCGATAGCGCCAATTCGCAACAACTGATTTCGGCGAGAATGCCTGCCGGATTCCGGTGCTACCCGAACTGGTCGTAGCCCCGCACGACGCCCATCTGGGACTTCCGGTCCCAGCCGCCGCTCTGGTCGTGCTCGTAGGCGAACCACATCCCGTCGGACTTGCGACGCAGCAGCAGGTCGCCGCCGGTGGAGGCCCCGCGCAGGTCCTTGGTCGCGAGGATGAAGTCGAAGACGCTGGTGTCGATCCCGGGGTCGGAGTAGGTGGTCAGGCCACCGGGGCCGTTGGTGCGGAAGATCAGCAGCTTGCTCGAGGTCCTGACGACCACCTCGGGCGAGCCGTCGTCGGCGTAGAAGCGGCCGGCGCCGATGACCTGGGTCGAGCCGCTCACCGCGCTGCGCATCCGGTAGGACGCGCCCAGGGCGCTGGTGCCGCGACCGGGCCAGACCCGGATCTCGCCGGTGGAGTACTTGCCGACGAGGTCGGGCCAGCCGTCACCGGTGATGTCGCTGACCACGTCGATGACCGAGACGGGCCCGAAGCCGCGCCCGATGATGACGCCGGTGGCGAACGTCTCGGTACCGTTGCCGCGGTTGACCCGGATCGTGCCGTCGGTGTGGCGGATCAGGATGTCGCCGTCGCCGTCGCGGTCCCAGTCACCGGCGTTCATCAAGGTGGCCGAGGTGCCGCCGATCAGGTTCGTGGCCCGCGGCGTACCGAAGCGGGCGTTGCCGTCGGTGCGGATCACGACGATCCGCCGGTCGCCGGCCCGCCGGGCGACCAGGTCAGGGTAGCCACGGCCGCTGATCTGTGACTGCAGCTCGCGCGCCGCCCAGCTCGCCTGCTTCGAGCCCGCCTGCGAGCGGATCGTGCTCAGCTTGGCGTAGAGGTAGCGGCCCGGGCACGCGGTGGAGCCGGCGTCGCGATGGCCCATGATCGCGTACGGGAAGGTGCGGTCGCCGATCCGGGTGGAGCCCTTGTTGCCGCGGACACCGTGCAGCGACAGCTTCCACGCGAACAGCGTCCCGAAGGCGTTCACCAGCGCGGTCGGAGGTGCGACGTTGTCGAAGTTGCCGATCGCGGAGGCGCCGAAGGCGTAGCTGTTGTAACCCGAGGTGTGAGCACCCACGACGGGTCGGTCGACGCCGCCGTAGCGGCCCTCCCAGATCCGGCCGAACTTGTCGATCAGGAAGTTGTAGCCGATGTCGCGCCAGCCCCGGCTCTGCACGTGGTAGGCGTAGATGCTCCGGATGATCCCCGGCACCTGGTCCCTGGTGTAGGAGTTGGTGTTGACGGTGTGGTGCACGAAGCCACCGCGGACCTCGTGGTAGTCGGGCGGGCCGGCCTCGCGCACGCTCTCGTCGGCACCCCACTGTCGACGGCTGTAGATGCTGGGCTCGGCGGTGTACGCGGCCGCCGACAGCGTCGCCGTCTCCCCCTCCTCGGCACTCGTGGTGCCCTGCGCGCCTTCGGCGGGCTCCGGCGCGTCATCGCCCCCGGTCTCGATCTCGGGTGACTCGCTGCGGCTCGCCTCCGCCTCGCCGGGCGTGATCACGGCCAGCCTGAGGTCGGCGGGCACCTGGGCACCGGTCAGCCGCAGCCGGGTCTGGACCTGGTCGACCTCGCCGACCACCGCCTCCATGGTGCCCGGCCTCGACCCGTCGGCCTCCGCGGAGTCCGGGTCAGGGGCATGGTCGTCGACGTGGACGTCCAACGCCTGCCAGTCGCTCCACGTCCCGTCCTCCAGCGTGCGTACGTCGGCCCCGATCGCCTCCTCCGGGACGACCGCGCCGGGCGCCCAGGTGAGTCCGACAGTCCCGAAGCCGTCCACCGGCTGCGGCAGGCTGGTGACGGTCACCGCATCGCCCGCGGAGGTGGCCTTCTTGGCCTCAGCGGTGACCCGTCCGGCCATGCCCGGTGCGGTCAGCGAGATCTCCTCGAGGTGGGCGTCGACCGGATCGGACGGCACCTGCGCCGCTGACGGCACCGCCACCTGGCTCCCGGAGACGGGAACCTCGCCAGGACGGACCACCTTCAGGTCGACGACGGTGCTCGCCGGGACCAGCGCGGCCAGGACGAACCCGAGCACGAGCAGCTGCTGGGTCGAGGCGACATAGCGCGACCGAGCGCGCTCGACGTCGCTCGACTGCTCTTCTCCGGCCTGCGAATGCACGTATGGATCCCCCTGGTTCCGTAACACCAGGGAACATCTTTCACATCAGCCACAGAGGTTGGGAAGAGCCCGCAAAGAACTACAAACCTGTAATTCTTCGCGGGCTCTCGCCGTGCTGGACAGACTCAGACTTCGGCACCAAGGGCGCTGTCGGCAGCCTCGAGCTGCTTGAGCTTGGCCGATCCCTTGGCGTCGTCCTCACCGTAGTGGAGGTACTCGATGCCCTCGTCGACGTCGCCGTCGAAGACCAGGCGGCCCTTCTCCAGGCAGATGACGCGGTCGCACATCCGCTTGACGGAGCCGGCGGCGTGGCTGACGTAGACCACGGTGCGGCCGCTGTCGCGGATCTCCTCCATCTTCTCCATGCACTTCTTCTTGAAGGGCTTGTCACCGACGGCGAGGACCTCGTCGGCGAGGAAGATGTCGGAGTCGATGTGGACGGCGACCGAGAACCCCAGACGCGAGTACTGCCCCGAGGAGTAGTTGCCGACCGGGGAGTTGAGGTGGTCGCCGAGCTCGGCGAAGTTCACCACGTCGTCGTAGATCTCGGCGGTCTCCTCGGCGGAGAGCCCGTAGATCGCGGCGTTGAGGAAGATGTTCTCCCGGCCTGACAGCTGCGGGTGGAAGCCCGCACCGGTCGCGATCAGGCCCGCGATCTGGCCACGCGTCTTCACGACGCCCTGGTCGGGTCGCATCACGCCGCTGATCAGCTTCAGCAGGGTCGACTTGCCCGAGCCGTTGAGGCCCATCAGGCCGACCGACTCGCCCTGCTTGATCGTGAAGGTGACGTCGTCCAGCGCCTTGAAGGTGTTGGAGACGGCCCGTCCCTTCATCTTGGCGACGGTGATGTCCTTGATGCTGCGGTGGTAGCGGAGCGTGAAGTTCTTGGTGACTCCGTCCACCACGATCGAGTCGGCGGTCATGTCAGACGCTCCGGAATCTTGTTCTCATGCTTGCTGAAGATCAGCTGGGCGATCACCAGCAGGACCAGCGAGACACCGAACGCACCCAAACCCCACATCCACAGATTCTCGGGCAGGTGCTCGGCGGCGGTCGCCTCCGGGTTCGGCGTCACCCCGACCCAGAAGGCCTGCTGGAAGAGCAGCACGGCGTCCGAGATCGGGTTGAGCAGGTAGATCCAGGACTTCTCGCCGAGCGCTTCCTGGATCATCGAGAACGGATACATCATCGGTACGCCGAACCGGATGTAGTTGGTCAGGATGTTGACCGCGCTGCCGAAGTCCCGGAAGAAGACGTTGGCGAGGCTGAAGACCAGCGCCAGTGCGGTGCCCAGGGCCATCACGATGCCGAGGGCGAGCAGGAGCGAAGGAATCGTCTCCCAGTTCGGCGTCCACCCGCTGAACAGGCAGACGACGATGAGGATCAGCGTCGCCGGGACCAGGTGGTAGAGCGAGACCAGCATCGAGGCGACCGGGAACATCTCCTTCGGCATCGCCATCTTCTTCAGCAGACCCTTGTTGCCGAGCAGGGATCGCGTCCCTGCCCCGAAGGTCTCTGTGAAGAAGTGGACGATGACGAGCCCGGCGAACAGGTGGACCGGGTAGTTGTCCATCCCCTTGTCCGCGCCCATGATCTTGCCCATGAAGATCCAGTAGACGAGGAACTGCGTCAGCGGGTTGATGTAGGACCAGAAGACGCCGAGGATCGAGTTGGAGTAGCGACCGCTGATCTCCCGCTGCACGAGCAGCTTGAGGAGGTAGCGGCGCTTGAAGACCGAGAGCAGACCGAGGTTCTCCGCCGGCGGTGCCAGCGGCGCGTCGACGATCCGTACGGGGCGTTCATCAACTCCGGTTGCCATCGGACCCCTTCTCCTCAGCGACCAGCCACGGCTCGAAGGTCTTCTCCCAGGCCTCCGGCGAGGTGAACTCGCTCAGCTTGGAGCGGTATTCCTCGGCCAGCTTCGGCCACTGGCGCTTGAGCCGGCGGTGCACCTTGATGGTGTCCTTCAGCATCTGGTTGAAGAGCTTCTTGTCGCGGCGGTAGAAGGCAGCGCCCTGCTGGTCGTTCATCGACACGATGGCGCTGTCGTACTTGGTGATCCGGTACCACTGGTTGTCCATCGCGGCGAGCTCGGCCTCGGGGAACTCCGTGGAGAGCTTTCGCGGCTTCATGATCTGCCGGATCGGCGCCTTGAGCGCGGCCAGCTTGACCTCGCGGCTGGTCGGGACCTCGGTGTCCTCCTTGCCCTTGCGCGGCGGCTTGTGGCGGCGCACAGGCGGGAACTCGTCACGGTCGGCCTTGAGCTGCGCGTCCGGGTAGTCCTTGACCATCTCGCGTACGGCGGGAAGCTGGGTCGCGAGCGTCTCGTGCAGCTTCTCGGGGCCGGCGAGCACGTCGAGCAGCGCCTGGTGGCGCAGCATGACCGTCGAGTACTGCATCGAGACCAAGTGCTTGATCTGGTGGGAGAACGACTCGGTGACCATGCGGCCGCCGTCGTCGTAGATCGAGTGCAGCAGCGCGGCCACGAAGCGGTTGCGCTGGTGGAAGTAGGACTGCCAGTCGAGGGCGTCGTTCTTGTCGGTCCACGGGACGTGCCACACGGCCGCACCCGGGAACGACACGGTCGGGAAGCCGGCGGCCTTGGCGCGCAGGCCGTACTCGGAGTCGTCCCACTTGATGAAGACCGGCAGCGAGAGCCCGATCTCCTCGATCACCTTGCGCGGGATCAGGCACATGAACCAGCCGTTGAAGTCCACGTCGACGCGCTTGTGCAGCCAGCGGGTCGAGCGCAGGTTGCGGGCGCCGAAGTCCCAGTCGCCGTAGACGCCGGGAGCCGACTGCCACCAGAAGCGCCACGGCTGGACGATCTCGCCGTAGGAGTGCAGGCGCGACTTGGCGTAGAGCGAGAACATGTGGCCACCGACGATGGTCGGCCGCTTGGCGAGGTCACCGAAGGTGATCGCGCGGATGATGCCCTCGGGCTCGCAGACGACGTCGTCGTCCATCATCAGGGCGTACGTCGCGGTGCCCTTGCGCAGCGACTCGAGCTGACCGCGCGCGTAGCCGCCGGAGCCACCCAGGTTGCCCTGCTCGATGATGTGCAGCAGGTCGCCCAGGGCCTTCTCGGCCGCGGGGAACTCGACGTCGTCGGCGACCTTCTTGGTGCCCTGCTCCATCACGAAGACGGTGTCGAGGTAGGGGCGCAGCGCCTCGTCCTCACCCATCTGCGCGAGCAGCTTGGCGCAGAAGTCGGGCTTGTTCATGGTGGTGACGCAGATGTCGACGGTGCCGTGCTCGGCACGGTCGTCGGGGACCTCCGCGGTCCACTCGGCCGAGGTGATGACGGCGTCCTCGTCGGAGGCGACCACGTCGTACCAGTACCAGCCGCCGTCGACGAACGGCTTCAGCGGCAGGTCGAAGGTGAAGGTGCCCTCGGGGTTGGTGCCGGTGTCGGCGGCGTCGACGCGCTGCGAGCGGCCGTTGGCCATCGACTTGTAGACGATGACGCTCGCGCCGCGACCCTGGAGGGCGACGGTCAGCTTCACGCTGTCGACCACGGTGTGCCGGCGCCAGTAGCTGGCCGGGAACGCGTTGAAGTAGGTGCCGAGCGAGAGCCGCTCGCTCTTCAGGATCCGCAGCGCCGTACGCGACTCGATCTGGTCGGGGTGGATCTGGGTCCCGTCGTTGATCGACTGGCGGATCTGGGCGTTGTTCAGCGCCTGGGCCGTCTTGTCGGAGCCGACCTCGTACTTGTCGGCGTCGAGGATGGCAGCCTGGTTGTCGACGTAGAGCGGGAGTACGTCGGAGTCACGGTCCAGGGGCAGGATCTGCCGCTGGAGCAGTCGGGTCACGCTCATTCGTCAACGCCTCCGGAGGTGAGCGGGGTGCCGTCCTCGAAGTGGGGACGGAGCTTGTTCTCGAACATGGTGAGCGCGGACGCGATCGCCATGTGCATGTCGAGGTACTTGTAGGTGCCGAGGCGGCCACCGAAGAGCACCATCGGCTCCTTCTTGGCCAGGTCGCGGTAGACCAGGATCTTCTCGCGGTTGTCGGCGGTGTTGATCGGGTAGTACGGCTCGTCGCCCTCCTGGGCGAAGCGGCTGTACTCCTTCACCACGATCGTCTTGCCGGGCTTGTAGCGGTCGGCACGCTCGGGGTGGAGGTGCTTGAACTCCAGCTCGCGGGTGAACGGGACCTCGGGGTCGTTGGCGTTGACCACGCCGGTGCCCTGGTAGTCGTCCACGTCGAGGATCTCGGACTCGAGGTCCACGGTGCGCCAGGAGAGCTTGCCGGCGGAGAAGCCGAAGTACTCGTCGACCGGGCCGGTGTAGACGATCGGGACCTTGCCCTTGAAGTCGTCGACCACGGTGAAGAAGTCGGTGTCGAGCATGACCGTGATGTTCGGGTGGTCGGCCATCCGCTCCAGCCACGCGGTGTAGCCGTCGACCGGGAGACCCTCGTACTTGTCGTTGAAGTAACGGTTGTCGAAGGTGTAGCGGACCGGGAGGCGCGTGATGATGTCCGGCGACAGCTCCTTGGGGTCCTTCTCCCACTGCTTGGCGGTGTAGCCCTTGATGAAGGCCTCGTAGAGCGGGCGGCCGATCAGCGAGATCGCCTTCTCCTCGAGGTTCTTGGCGTCCTCGGTGTTGAACTCGGAGGCCTGCTCCGCGATCAGCGCGCGCGCCTCGTCGGGGGTGTGGGACTTCCCGAAGAACTGGTTGATCAGCGCGAGGTTCATCGGCAGGGAGTAGACCTGCCCCTTGTACTTGCCGAACACCTTGTGCTTGTAGTCGGTGAAGTCGGTGAACTTCCGCACGTAGTTCCACACCTTCTCGTTGGAGGTGTGGAAGAGGTGGGTGCCGTACTTGTGCACCTCGATGCCGGTCTCCTCGTCGAACTCGGAGTAGGCGTTCCCACCGATGTGCGGACGGCGCTCGATGATGAGCACCTTCTTGTCCAGCTCGGTGGCGGCGCGCTCGGCGATGGTGAGGCCGAAGAGGCCGGAGCCGACGACGACGAGGTCAGGAGTGGTTTCAGGGAAGGACACGATCGCTCAGTCTAGGTCTCTGTGGGTAAGGGGTCGGTCAGGAGGAGGTGGGCAGGGTTCGCATGCCCCGCGCGGCGCGCAGGGCCTTGATCACGTTGACGGCCTCGTGCTTGCCGCCTCGCAGCGGGCTGAGGAGAACCACAGCCGCCGTGATGAGCCAGGGCTTGAGACGTACGAGGACGTTCTCGCCGTAGCGGAAGTGGACGACGAAGAGGTTGCGGTACATGTAGAAGCCCTTCCAGCCGGCCAGGTCGTGCTGCTGGCTGAAGTCGAGCTGTCGCACGAGCACCGCGTCGCGTACGGCCCAGATGGTGCGGCCGGCGCGGCGGGCGCGGATCGCGAGATCCACGTCGTCGTAGAAGATGAAGTAGGTGGGATCGGGAAGCCCGATCTCCTCCAGGACGGTGCGGCGGATCATGAAGCCCTCGAAGGCAACGTTCTCCACCGCGACCCGCTCCGGAAGCGCGTCGCGGGTCGGGTAGGTGTCCATGACCGAGGCGGTCTTGGGCTTGATCGCGAGCGGGTTGCGCAGGTCGAACTTCAGCGCGGCCAGCTCGATCAGCTTGCCGTTCTTGTCCTCACGCACCGAGAAGAGGCAGTCCTCGTCCTGGGCGAGCAGCACCTCGAGGCAGTCGTGGGCCGGGACGACGTCGTCGTCGATCAGGTAGAGGCGGTCCCAGCCCTGCTCGACCGCGGCCTTGGTGCCGAGGTGGAAGCCACCGGCGCCACCGAGGTTCTCCGGGCTGTCGATGACCTGCAGATTGGGCGTGACGGCCTCGGCGAGGACCTGCGCGGTGTGGTCCGTGGAGGCGTTGTTGACGACGATCACCGCGTCGGCGGGCTGGTCGAGCTTGGTGAGCCCGTCGAGCAGCCCACGCAGCATGTCGGCGCGGTTGTAGGTGACGACGACGATCGCGACCGTCTCACGGGTGGTGCTCAACGAAGGAACCTCTCGTGTCCACTGAAGTCCCCCCGGATGGCAGCCCACCACGCCTGCGCAGAGAGCCGGATCCGCTTCGGCTGCGGCTTGGTGAGCAGGTAGAACCATAGAGTCTTCGCCACGAAAGCCAAAGCGAAGGGCCACCCTCGGTAATCGCGCAGGTTGAGCAGGTTGTTGCGCGCCATGCAGTAGTGCTTCAGGTCGCTCGGCGTGTGGTTGTACGTCGCCCTCCCCCACGCCATCGGGGTGCCGAGATCGCCGACGGACGGGTGGCGCACCTGAGCACCGACGACGGTCGCGATCCGCGCCCCGGCCTTCTCTGCGCGGAGACGGTATTCGTGGTCGTCGCCCCAGATGAAGTACTCCGCTCGGGGGTAGCCGATCCGCTCCACCAGGTCGCGGGTGACCAGGACCCCGTTGAACGGGATCACGATGTCCTTGATCAGGCCGTCGGTGGCAGCTGCCTCGACATCGGCGAGCTGGTGCACGACCTTGGAGCGGCCCGGGAGCCTGATCGGGAACACCAGGCGGCCGGGGTCACCCTCGTCGACGACGAGCGGCCCCCAGAAGTCGAGGTCGGTCTGCTTGAGCAGCAGCCCGAGGCAGTCGGTGTCGGGCAGGCCGTCGTCGTCCATCAGCCAGACCAGGTCGGCGCCGCGCTCGATCGCCAGCTCGAGGCCGTCGTGGAAGCCGCCGGCACCGCCGCTGTTGCGCTCCAGGGTGCGGGCGATCACCGGAACCTGGCGCTGGCCCGGCTCCTCGGCACCGTCGAGCTCGGCGAGCCACTGCGACGTACCGTCGGTGGAAGCGTTGTCGATGACGATCACCTCGTCGAGGCCGTCGACCACGTCGAGCCGCTCCAGCAGTCGCTGCAGCAGCTCGAGACGGTTGAAGGTCACCACGACGGCGGCGACACGATTGCTCCCTGGCACGGATCCAGACTAGCCGCGACCGCGGGGTATCCCGGGAATCAGCGAGTCGCTGTGACCTGCGCTTAACCCGTTGTTCAACACGCTGAGGCGAGGTCGTCGGTCTCGTTGGCCTGGTAACCCTTGTTGCGCGAGCCCAGGGAGCCGCCGGTGACCGGGCCGCCCTTGTCGGAGTCGCCGGTGGCCTTCGTCTTGTCCTTCGGCGCAGGTGCCTTCGTCTCGCCGTCACCGCCGGTGCTCGGCGAGGCGAAGACCTCTTCCTTCTTCGGCGTGGCCTTCTTCACCGCCTTGCGCACCTCGGCGTGGATGTCGGACATGTCCGGGTCGGCGGTGTCGACCAGCGGAGGTACCAGTGAGAGCGTCGAGATCTTCTGCGACTTCGCCTTCAGCGCGAGCGCCGAGAACCGCTCGATCTCGCTCGGTGGGACCGAGGTGGTGATGGTGGAGCCGGTCGCCTTCGCGACGTCCTGGTAGTGGCGTACGACGTCAGCGGGGCTGGTCTGCTGCAGGATCGCGTTGAGGACGCACTTCTGACGGGCCATCCGGGAGTAGTCGTCGGAGTCGTGGCGGGCCCGGGCGTACCAGAGGGTCTCCCAGCCGTCGAGCTTCTTCGTGCCGGGCTGGATGTGGGTGTAGAAGCTGTCGGAGGGGAGCCCGACCGGGATCGGCTGGCGGACGTTCAGGGTGACTCCCCCGATGGCGTCCACGATCTCCTCGAAGCCGTTGAGGTCGACGATCGCGTAGTAGCTGATCTGCAGGTCGGTGATGCCCTCGACGGCGTCCACGGTGGCGGCCATCCCGGGGTCCTTCTCGCCCTTGTAGAGCTCCTTGTGCTCACCGGCCCAGGTGCTCACGCCGTTGAGGTAGCAGCCGTCGCAGTCGAAGCCGCGCGGGAACTCCTCGTCCATCGGCGAGCCGTCGTCGAAGGTGAAGTTCTGCATGTTGCGGGGCAGGCCGATGAGCACCGTACGTCCGGTCACGGCGTCGATGGAGGCGACCGTGAGCGAGTCGGGACGCAGGCCCCAGCGGGTCTTCCCGCCGTCGGAGTCGGCTCCGGCGAGCAGCACGTTGAAGCGGCCGTTGTGGGCCTCGGCGGCCTCGGCACCGGCGAAGATCGCCTCGACCATGCCCTTGTGCACGCCGACCAGGTGGGCGCCGAAGATCAGGGTCGCGGCCACGGAGAAGGACAGCGCGCCGCCGATGGCGACCACGATCCGGCGCTGCTTGAGGTCGAGCTCGAGCGGGCGGCCGAGCCGCCACGCGTCGATGAAGAGGGCGGCCCAGGCGATCGCACCCGCGAAGAGCGCGATCCGGAAGAGTCCGAGGAGCCAGGGCCTGGTGCCGAGCGTGAAGATCAGGCCGTGCCACAGCAGGGAGATCCCGAAGACGAGGCCGGCGGTGATCGCGAGACCGATGACGGTCCAGATCGCGATCCGGCCGACGCGGCGGTTGCCGGCGACGAGCTGGGCGGACCCCGGCAGGAGCAGCGTGATGAGCAGCAGCGCCATGGCGCGACGGAACCGCACGCGGGAGGCGCGCTCGGCGGCCGTACGCTGGGGCCGGTAGTTCTGCTCAGCCATCTGGGGTCCCTCGAGTGATGAGTTTGCACCGCCAGTATCACCAGTCACACGAGTAACACGGTGGTGCGACGCGCCGACTAACTTTAGCGGCCTGGCACGGTACGTTTGAGCGCATGCCAAACCCCCGCAACCCTGGCAGCCCCAACGATCCCCGGTCGCAGCAGTACGGCTGGGCGTACGGTGGTGGCCAGCCTGCTCAGCCCTCGGGGCCCGAGCCCACCAATGTCATGCCCACCGTCCGGCGCCCTGTCGGCGGCGCGCCGCCGCCGGCGCCGCCGCGTGGCGGCTATGACCGGCCGCTGCCCCAGCCCGGGCAGATCGCGCCGACGCCTGGCTATGACCAAGGGTATGACCAGGGCTACGGCCAGCAGGGTGGCTGGAGCCAGCCGAGCGAGTACGGCGGCAACGGCGGCAACGGCTATGGGGGTCCGGGCGATGGCTACGGCGGCGGTCGCGGGGGCCGCGCACCGAAGCCGAAGAAGCGCCATCCGTTCCGCAAGTTCGTCGCCATCGTGATGATCCCGGTGCTGATCCTGGTCGGCGCGGTCGCCTGGATCGGCATCAGCGCCTGGAACAAGGTCGACAAGGTCCCCTATGAGCCGACCGCGGGCGAGCGGCCCGCGGACCAGCCAGGCACGACCTATCTCATCGTCGCCAGCGACTCCCGCGAAGGTCTCACCGCCGAGGAGAAGAAGAAGCTCTCCACCGGTGACGCCGCCGGCAGCCGCACCGACACCATCAAGCTGCTGCACACCGGCGCCGGCAAGACGATCGTGGTGACCCTCCCCCGTGACTCCATCGTGCCGATCCCGGGTCACGGCGAGACCAAGATCAACGCGGCCTTCGCCTACGGCGGCCCCGAGCTGCTGGTGCAGACGATCGAGCAGAACACCGGCGTACGCATCGACGGCTATGTGGAGATCGGCATGGGCGGTCTCGCCCGACTCGTCGACGGCGTGGGGGGCATCGAGATCTGCCCGAAGAAGGACATGAAGGACCCCAAGGCCGGCCTGGACGTCGAGAAGGGCTGCCAGGAGGCCGATGGCGTCACCGCACTCGCCTACTCGCGGTCCCGCTACGCAGCCGAGGACGGCGACCTGGGTCGTGGCGCCAACCAGACCGAGGTCATCTCCGCGATCGGCAAGAAGGCCACCAGCCCGGCCACGCTGCTGAACCCGTTCAAGCTCGCCGAGATGGGCGAGGGCGCCGCGGGACTCAAGGTCGGCGAGGGCATGAGCGTCATCGGCGGCGCGAAGTTCCTGTGGGCGTTCAAGGCGCTCGCGGGCGGCTCCGCGATGACCTGTGGCGTCCCGATCAGCGACTTCGCGGTCCACTGGCGCAAGGAGGACGCGCTGACGATGTTCGGCCACATCAAGGAGGACACCGTCGACCAGATCCCGGCGGACATCTGCACGGCGACCGGTCTGCCCGAGTAGCCCGAACCATCCGCAGCCGTCCCTACTGACTTTCGTCGGTAGGGACGGCTGCTTTTCGTCCACTGTGGCCGGCCGCGTACGTCCCTAGGTTCGAGTCATGATCACTCTGGACCACTTGACCAAGAGATACGGCGCGACCACTGCGGTCGACGATCTCACCCTGCAGATACAGCCCGGCCGGGTCACCGGCTTCCTCGGCCCCAACGGCGCCGGGAAGTCCACCACGATGCGGATGATCCTCGGCCTGGACCGGCCGACCTCGGGGACCGCGACCATCGACGGCCGTCCGTACGCCTCGCTGCGGCGTCCGCTGCGCGAGGTCGGTGCGCTGCTCGACGCCAAGGCGGTGCACCCCGGTCGCCGGGTGCGTACGCATCTGGTGGCGATGGCGCGGAGCAACTCGATCCCGGTGGCCCGGGTCGACGAGGTGCTCGAGCGGGTCGGTCTCGCCGGGGTCGCCCGGCGGCGGGCGGGCAACCTGTCGCTCGGCATGAGCCAGCGGCTCGGGATCGCGGGCGTGCTGCTCGGCGACCCGCGGGTGATGCTCTTCGACGAGCCGGTCAACGGGCTCGATCCCGACGGGGTGATGTGGATCCGGAAGCTGCTGAGGTCGCTCGCCGCGGAGGGGCGTACGGTCCTCGTCTCCAGCCACCTGATGAGCGAGATGCAGCAGACCGCCGACCACCTGGTCGTGCTCGGACGCGGTCGGCTGCTCGCCGACGCCACGATGGCCGAGTTCGTCGGGAGCCACGGGTCGCTCGAAGAGGCGTACTTCCGGCTGACCGCCGGCAGCGTCGAGTACACCGGGACGGAGGTGGCGTGATGCTGAGTCCCTTCCTGGCCGCGATCTCGTCCGAGTGGACCAAGCTCTGGTCGGTCCGCTCGACCTGGTGGTGCCTGATCGGCGCGGCCGCGCTCATGGCGCTCTACTCGGTGCCCCTGGGCTTCGACGCCGCCGAGCCCAACCTGGAGCTGTCCCACGCCGACCAGCTGCTCCACGTCGAGGAGGTCGCCACCGCGGGGATGCTGTTCACCCAGTTCGCACTGATCACGCTGGCCCTGCTGACGGTGACCTCGGAGTACGCCTCCGGCAGCATGAGGACGACGCTGCAGTGCGAGCCCCGGCGCGGCCGGGTGCTGGTGGCGAAGCTGCTGGTCGTCGAGGTCGTCGCGCTGGTCGCCGGGGCGCTCCTCGCCCTCCTGGGCGCCGGCCTCGGCTACCTGACCGCGGGTGACTACGGAGTCTTCGACGTCTCCGCGGTGGCCGAGGTCGCCGGCAGGATGAGCGTCTACATGGGCGCGGTCGTCGCGCTGGCGATCGGTCTCGCCGTGGCGCTGCGCAGCACGGCCGGGGCGCTGGTCGTCGCCTTCCTGGCGCTCTTCCTGCTGCCGATGGTGCTGATGATGAGCGGGATGGACCTGATGACCGAGGTGTCCTACTACCTGCCGGGGACCGCCGGCACGGAGTATCTCGGCGTCGGGATCGCGACCATCTTCGGGCTCGACGACGGACTCCCCTACGACGGCAACGGCGGTCTCGGACTCCTCGCCGGCTGGTCGGTGGTCACGCTCCTGGCCGGCTACGTGGTGTTCCGCAGGCGCGACGCCTGAGCCTCGACCACCGGCGACCTCAGTCCTCGCTCACGAGCCCCGCCTCGTGAGCGAGGACTGCTGCCTGTACCCGGTTGCGTACGCCGAGACGACCGAAGGCGGTGCTCAGGTAGGCCTTCACGGTCCCCTCCACGAGATGAAGACGGCGACCGATCTCGGCGTTGGAGAGCCCGGCGCCGACCAGCGCCATCACGTCGCGCTCGCGGTCGGTGAGGGCGGCGACCTTGGCCCGAGCGTCCGCGGCCCGCGACATCCGGTCACCGGCACCCGCGCCGAGCTCGGCGATGACGCGCTGGGCGACCCGTGGCGAGAGGAAGGCGGCGCCGTCGGCGACCGCGTGCACGCCCGCGAGCAGCTCGCGGGGATCGCCGGACTTCAGCAGGAACCCGCTCGCCCCGTCGCCGAGGGCGCGGGCGATGTAGGCGTCCTCGGAGAAGGTGGTCAGCATGACCCGCGCGGTCTCCGGGGCGGTCCGGGCGATCTCGGCACCCGCGGCCAGACCGTCCATCCGCGGCATCCTGACGTCGAGCAGCGCGACGTCGGGCCGGTGGCGCTGGGCCGCCTCGACCGCCTCGCGCCCGTCGGCCGCCTCGGCGACCACCTCGATCCGCTCGTCGGTCTCCAGGATCGCGCGTACGCCGGCCCGCACCATCGCCTCGTCATCGGCGAGCAGCACCCGGATCACAGGCGCACCCCGCGCCGCTGGTCCTCGCGGGCCGGGAGATCGGCGACCACCTCGAACCCGCCACCGGCGGCGGGGCCGTGGCGCAGCGTGCCTCCGGCGGCACGCGCCGCCTCCTCCAGCCCGGCCAGACCGAGGCCGGTGGTGGCTCCGGCGCGCGGTGGGAGGGTCGCGCGGCCGTTCGTCACCGAGAGGCGTACGCCGTCGACTCCAGTCTCAACCGAGACCGTCACGGAGGACCCCGGGGCGTGCCGGGCCGCGTTGGTCAACGCCTCCTGCACGATGCGATGGGCGGCGACGTCCCGCACCCCGTCGCCGTCGTCGAGCGAGCCCTCCAGACGTACGTCCATCCCCGACTCACGTGCGCGCTCGACCAGGCCACCGATCCCGGCCGCGGCCGGGGTCAGCGGCGCCTCCTCGGCGGCGGGGCGGAGAACGCCGACGATCTCGCCCAGCCGCTCGGTCGCCCCGGCGGCGGCCGTGCGGATGGCGCCGGCTGCCTCCCGGTGGGCGTCGCCGAGCCCCGGTGCCACCTCGAGCGCTCCGGCGCGGAGCGCGATCAGGCTGAGCTCGTGGCCGAGCGAGTCGTGCATCTCCTGGGCGATCCGGGCACGCTCGGCGAGCTGGGCCTGCTCGATCTCGGTCGAGTGGTTGTGGGCGACCTGGCGCAGATAGCGGCCGCTGAGCCACGGCAGCGCCATGAAGATGACCATGTTGCCGGCCATCGCCACCTGCACCCCGCCGCCGTTGACGAGGGCGTCGAGCGCGGTCAGCGTCACCACGGCCACGCCGGCCACGACCGCCGACGGCCACACCCGGTCGGCCCATCGGCCGACGAGGAAGCTCACCAGCGCCGCGAGCGCGATGTAGCTGATCAGGACCCACCCGTCGTTGGCCACCACCGTGCCGCCGACCAGCGCGCACACGAGCGCGACCGCGACCGCCGGCTGTCTCTTCCGGACCCACATCGCGAGCGTGACGCCGAGGACTCCCACCAGCGCCGACCAGCCCGACCACTGCGGGTGACCGGCGTCGCTCATGTAGAGGTGCTCAGCGGCGACCGCCACGACCAGGAGGCCCGACAGGATCGGTTCTGACAAGCGGGGCCGACGCAGCAGACTCACGCTCACCACGGTAGTTGCCGCCTCGCACCCGAGGTACTGACTTTCGTCAGTAGGCAGACCCGCCCTTCCGTAGCCGAACGGAATCAATACAGACTGTGACCCATGGCTTACGAGACCCTGACCTTCGACGTGGACGCCGACGGCATCGCGCTCCTGACCCTCAACCGCCCGGACGCCCTCAACTCGTTCACGGTGACGATGGCGCGCGAGCTCGAGGAGGTCTTCACCACCGACGCGATGGCCGACGAGGTGCGTGCGGTGGTGGTGACGGGCGCCGGGCGGGCGTTCTGCGCCGGGATGGACCTCTCCGCCTCCGGAAACGTGTTCGGCCTCGACGAGTCGCTGCACCCGACGCCCGAGAGGCTCGCCGAGCACCTCGCCGACCCGGCAAACCACCCCGAGTACGCCGACGGCGTACGCGACACCGGCGGCAAGGTCACCCTCGCGATCCACGCGCTCCCCAAGCCTGTGATCGCCGCCGTCAACGGCCCGGCGGTCGGGATCGGCGCCACGATGCTGTGCGCGATGGACGCTCGGCTGGCCTCCTCGAAGGCGAAGATCGGCTTCGTCTTCGGCAAGCTCGGCATCGTCCCCGAGGCCTGCTCGTCCTACTTCCTACCGCGCGTCGTGGGCGTTCCCCGGGCCCTCGAGTGGCTCTACACCGCGGAGATCCTCAACCCCGACCAGGCTCTCGAGGGCGGTCTGATCCGCAGCATCCACCTGCCCGACGAGCTGCTGCCCGCCGCCATCGACCTGGCCCGGAGGTTCACCCAGAACCGGTCGCCGGTCGGCACCGCGCTCGTCCGTCAGCTGATCACCCGCAACGCCTCCGCGCGCCACCCGCTCGAGGCGCACCTGTCCGACTCGCTGGCGATGTTCTACGCCTCGATCGGCGACGGCAAGGAGGGAGTCGCGGCGTTCCTGGAGAAGCGCGACCCCGAGTTCACCTCGAAGGCGTCCGAGGTCCCGGACGTGTTCCACGGAGATATTTTTACGGGCTGACCTGCACGAATAGCTGAGGATCCCCTGTTGTGGGGCAGCATCCTGGGCTACGGTCGAAAGTGGGCCCGCCCGCTGGTCCCTCACCCGGGTGTGGCCGCGGCCGGCACGCAGTGCCCAACCCGAGATGGGCGCGTGTCGGCCGCCTCTCGGCCCCAGTCGGCCCATTTTCGGCACAGCGTCAGGCGCCGATCCGACCTGCATACTGCTCGACGATCGCGTCGACGGGCTGGTCGACGTCGAGGGCCATCCCGGCCTCGTCCGGCTCGAGCGGCTCGAGCGTCTTGAACTGGCTGTCCAGGAGTGTGGCCGGCATGAAGTGGCCCGGCCGGCTCGCCTGGCGCCTCGCGATCACCTCACGGGTGCCCTCCAGGTGGAGGAAGGTCACCTCCGGACAGTGCCGGCGGAGCTGGTCGCGGTACTTCCGCTTCAGCGCCGAGCAGCCCATCACGCCACCGCGCTCGGCGTGCCGGGCCAGCCACTCCCCGACCGCCTCGAGCCAGGGATAGCGGTCATCGTCGTCGAGCGCGATCCCCGCGGTCATCTTCTCGATGTTCGCCGGCGGATGCAGGTCGTCGGCATCCTCGAACGGCACCCGCAGCCGCCCCGCGATCGCCGCCCCGATGGTCGACTTCCCCGAGCCCGAGACTCCCATCACGACAAGTACCGGTTTCGCCATCAGGCCATCGTACGGGCGTAGAGCGCCTCGAGATCGGTGAAGTGACGATGAGTCCCAGCCTCCTGGTAGGAGGCGGTGTCCGCCATCGTGTAGCCGTGCGGGGCGTCGGGGTAGATGAGGTTGGTGTAGATCACCCCGGCGTCGTCGAGGGCCCTGCTGAGGTCGTCGACGTTCTCCGGCGTCATGGAGCGGTCGTGGTCCGCGTGGCCGAAGTAGTACTCAGCCCTCGTCCCGGCGATGTAGGTGTGCGGAGAGTCCGCGTCCGCGGTGACCAGCCCGCCGCCGTGGAAGCCGCCGACCGCGACGAACTCGTCGGGGAACCGCCCCGCGGTCCGCACCGCCAGCCGCGCGCCCATGCAGTAGCCATGGGTGGCGATCGGGCCTTTGACGTACGTCTGGAGTGTCTCGACGTACGCCGGGATGTCGACCGCCAGCCGGTCCACGGTGAGGCCACGGACCCGGTTCATCGCGCCACCGGCGAAGAACGCGTCCCTGGCGGCGGGCTCGCGGAGGTCGCCGGTCGGCGCCAGCTCGGCCACGCTGCCGTCGCGGTAGAACGTGTTGGGGGCGAGCACGACGTAGCCCCAGGAGGCGACCCGCTCGACCATCTCGGCCAGCCGCGGCCGCAGGCCGATGGCATCCATGTAGACGAGTACGCCACCCTTCGGCGTGCTCTCGGGCCGGACCAGATAGGCCTCGGCGGTGCCGTCAGGTGTCTCGATCTCGATCTGCTCGACCACGCCTTCACGCTATCGGTAGCACTGTGGTGCCATGCTCGTACCCATGACCCAGCACCCAGAGCCAGTGCACCTCGAGTCCACCCGAGCGATCCCGGTCGCGTACGAGACCGCCCTCTCCCGCGTCCTCCCGGCGCCGCTGCCACAGATCTTCGGTCGCCGGTACGCCGCGATCGGCCCGATCGCCGAGGTCCGCGACCAGGCCGGCGGCTGGGATGCCGCCGGCGAGACCCGCACGATCGTCCTCGCCGACGGCGCGACGATGCGCGAGACCCTGACCAGCATCGACAGCCCGTCGTCGTTCTCCTACGAGATCACTCCGCTCTCAGGTCCGCTCAAGTTCCTGGTCGGTCACGTCGCCGGGAGTTGGTCCTTCGCCCCGGCCGGCACCGGCACCCGGGTCACCTGGTCCTGGGACGTCACGCCCGCGTCTCAGGCCGCGTCGTACGCGATGCCTGTCTTCGGGTGGATGTGGAAGGGGTACGCGCGGCAGAGCTTGGAGTCGCTCGAGGAGCTGCTGGTCGGCGAATGAGGTTTCTTTGGCACGCCGGCGGGATGGCGTGTTTTGTGGCTGGGGTTTGCCGCCGACCCGTTCTTGGAGGGTGTTCTCGTCGAATCCCGGAGTCAAGGACGGCCTGCGGCCGCCGGCTGACGCCGGTCGCCTTCGGCGATCCTTGACACCGGGATTCGTCGAGAATTTTGGCTGGCTATCGGGTCGGCGGCAGGGGTTTGGCGCAGCGGTTTGGGCTTGGTAGGGGCTTGGGGACTGGGGTGGGCCGACCGCCGGAAGGAATTTTCCTTCCGCTGAGGCGAACGAATTTTCGTTCGCCTCAGAGAGGGCCTGGTCTGGGGTGGGGTCGACGCGTGGAAGAAAATTTTCTTCCACCCGGGGACCCATGTCTGATCTCGGTGTGGAGCGGTCACCCGCCGTGGGTGCCTATGCCGTGGCCACACCCGGGCCGCCGCCCCGATAGCCAGCCAAAATCTTTCTCGACATGGTCCGGTGTCAAGGACCGCGAAGCGGCCGGCGCAGCCGGCGGCCGCAGGCCGTCCTTGACTCCGGGCCAGGTCGAGAACACCCTCAAAGAACGGGTCGGCGGCCCACATCAACTAATGAGAAAACCCTCGCGGTCAGCGAAATGGCAAAAAAGCCCTCATACCCCATGCCGCTTGATGAACGACAGGATCTGCTCCGACAGCTCAGGCCGACAAACGATGACATCAGGCAGATACACATCGTCCTGGTTGTAGCGCAGCGGCGAGCCATCGATGCGGGAGGTGAACAGCCCGGCAGCGGCGGCAACGGCCACAGGCGCGGCGGAGTCCCACTCGTACTGCCCACCCGCGTGGACGTACGCGTCGGAGATGTCGCGCACGACCGACATCATCTTCACCCCGGCCGATCCCATCGGCACCAGCTCGGCGCCGAGCTCCTCGGCCAGCGCCTCCACGAACGCCGGGGGGCGGCTGCGGGAGACGGCGATCCGGGGGCGGGCTGAGGTCGAGGGCGGTACGACCGGAGCGGCGCCGGTGTGGAAGGTGCTCTGCACGGACGCGTCGGCCAGCGCCGGCTGCGCGACGGCACCGGCGATCAGCTCTCCGTCGTTGGAGGAGGCCCACAGCGCCACGTGCACCGCCCAGTCGTCGCGCGGCGGCTCGGAGAACTCGCGGGTCCCGTCGAGCGGATCGATGATCCACACCCGGTCCTTGGTGAGTCGCTCCTTGGAGTCCTTGCCCTCCTCGGAGAGGACGGCGTCCTCCGGGCGGTACTCGGCGACGAGCTCCATCAGCAGCTCGTGGGCCGCTAGGTCACCGGCGTCCTTGAGCTCCTTGCCCTCCAGGCCGGAGGTGGCACGCACCTCGAGCAGCCGGCGGCCGGCGGTCTCGGCGAGCCAGGCGGCCAGCAGGTGGTCGGAGGCGAGGATCTCGGTCGTAGGCACACCAGGCACGCTCTGCTGAATCTTCTCTGGCTCCGCTTCGAAAGTCACCCACGGCACTCTAGCGAGGCGACCGCCGAGTCCGATAAAGGCCCAGCCCGAGTCCGATCGCGGCGACCAGCGCCACCCCGGTCAGCACCGCGCGCAGGATCAGCCCGGTCTTGGCACGCTCGTGCTCGTCGGTGACGTCGTTGGCCATCGTCTCGGCCGACTTCAGGATCACTTGGAGAAGGCTCTGGATGTATTCGACAGCGCCGTCGGACCAGGTGCGGACGATCGGCTCGCCCTTCGACGCCGCCCTCATCTCGGTGGCGACGCCCTCGATGCTGCCCTTGGCGGCGACGTCGCGGACCGTACGCTGCACCATCATCGCGCCCGAGCCCTTGTCGAAGGTGCCGTCGGAGACCCGGTCGAGGTCGGCCTGGAGCTCCGGCGAGGCGCCCGAGTAGAACGCCGAGGACGCCTTCACCCAGGCGGCCTCCGCGTCGGTGAGCTCCTTGACCGACTTCGTGCCGATCTCGTTCTCGGAGAGTGCGACGACCATGAGCTCCCGCTCGATGCTGAACGCCTCCGCCGCCTGCGTCAGCTTGCTGAGGTTGCGGACCTGGTCGCCGGCCTGGTTGTCCTCCAGCTCCGGCACCTGCCCCGCGAGCATCAGCAGGTTGCTGGCCAGTGCGGTGTAGACCTCGCGCGCTGCGTCCTGGCTGGCCCGGTCGCCTTCTTGCATCTCGACCCGGTAGAGCTCCAAGTCGTCGAGCACCTCGGTGACGTCGTGGTGGAGTCTCCGCAGCTCGGCGTCACCGTCGACGTCGATCTCGGCCGCCGCCGTCCGCCACTCCTCGACCGCGAGGTCCGTGGTGTGCAGGTAGGTGGAGCGTACGTTGACCGGTGCCTGCGCGACGGGCTGCAGCGCGTCCCGTTCGAAGATCACGTCGACGGCGAGCTCGATGGTCTCCGGAAGCGCCTCGCTGAGCGCGGCCGCCCTGCCGGTCTCCGAAGCGCTCCGGAAGGAGGCGAAGGTGGCCAGGCCGCCGACAGCGACACCGACCAGGGCGACGGCCAGCAGGATGCTCAACGTCCGGTTGGCGCCGGAGCGCTTCGCCACCCGGGATCCGCCGGTCGGGAACGACCCGCTCGCCCCGATCTTCGCGAACGCCCCCGATGAGCCGGTGGCACCGGTCGACCCGGCAGCGGGGAACGAGCCGCTCCCGCCGAAAGCCTCGTAGGCACCGGAGGTGCTGATCGGACCCGACGGGTGCACCGGACGCTGCCTGGGCACCTGGGCGTCGAAGACCGGCAGCGGGCCCGAGCCGGTGAGCACCGCGACGACGTCCTGCGCGCTCGGCCGCTGCTCGGGGTCCTTGGCCATCATCATCGCGACCAGGTCGTCGATGATCTTCGGCACCTGGACCACGCCGCTGACCGGTGGGATGGGCGCGGTGGCGTGCTGGTAGACCATCGTCGCCGGCGCACCGCCGGAGTAGGGGGTGCGGCCGGTGAGCATCTCGTAGAAGACGCAGCCCAGGGAGTAGATGTCGCTCGGCGGACCGACCTCGCCACCCGAGCCACGTTCGGGCGAGAGGTAGCCGAGGCTTCCGACCACATCGTGGGTGGAGGTCAGCCGCTGGTCGCCCAGCCGGGCGAGCTGGGCGATCCCGAAGTCGACGATCCTGATCCTGCGGTCGCTGTCGTAGACGAGGTTGGACGGCTTGATGTCGCGGTGGACGATCCCCTGGGCGTGGACCGCGGCGAGCGTACGCGCGGCCTGGACGATGACCTCACCGGCCTCCCGGGCGATCAGCGGGCCGTGCGAGCGCAGGCGTTCGCCGAGGTCGGGGCCGGCCAGGAGCTCCATCACGAGGAAGGCCATCGGGCCGTTGGCGGTGCGTTCGATCCCGGCGTCGTGGACCTGCACGGTGCCGGGGTGGCTGGCGGCCGCGGTGGAGAGCGACTCACGCCGGAACCGCTCGATCATCGTCGGATCGGCCGACGTCCGCACGACCTTGACCGCGACCCAGCGCTGCAGGGTGAGGTCCATGGCCTGCCATACCTCGCCCATACCGCCTCGCCCGATCAGGCGGTGCAGCTCATAACGGCCGGCAATCATGGGGTGGGGGGAGGTTTGCATGGGGGACGTTCCCGTCGAGGATCCAGTTGTTCGTACGTGTTGGCTTGCTCACACAACGGCCTGGGAGTTTAGGCGACACTCACTAGTAGGCGCCAGAGCCACGCACAACAGCTTTGACTGTACGAACGACGATTCCGAAGTCCCGCAGCAGCGTCCAGTTGTCCACATAGTCGAGGTCCAGGCGGACCGTGTCCTCCCAGGAGAGGTCCGAACGCCCCGAGACCTGCCACAGCCCGGTCAGACCGGGTGCAACCGCAAGTCGGCGATGAGAGTCCCGATCGTACATCGCCACCTCGCTCGGCAGGCCCGGCCGGGGCCCGACCAGGGACATCTGGCCCAGCACGATGTTGAACAGCTGCGGCAGCTCGTCGATGGAGT
This sequence comes from Nocardioides sp. YJ-D4, assembly GCF_054031495.1. NCBI lineage: Bacteria > Bacillati > Actinomycetota > Actinomycetes > Propionibacteriales > Nocardioidaceae > Nocardioides > Nocardioides sp. YJ-D4. The sequence continues at coordinate 4,139,636 of NZ_CM132932.1, read as the reverse complement.
ACTTCCGCAGCACCCGTCCCACCCGGGTCACCCGGGGGTCCGCACGGAGCTTGAAGAGGACGTGGCCGGGCCGGTGGTCGAGCGTGCGCAGCAGCGACTCGGCGTCGACGACCATGGTGCGGAACTTCCAGATCCGGAACTGCTTGCCGCCTCGGCCGACGCGCACCTGCCGGAAGAAGACCGGACCCGGGGAGTCGAGCTTGATCACGACCGCCATCACGGCGAAGACCGGGAGGAGCACGGCGACGGCGGCCGCCGCGGCCAGCCACTCCCACACGTACTTGGCCACCCGGGTCAGTCGCGCCCGCAGGGCCTCGTCGACGTAGAGAAGGGTCATCGAGCCCAGCCGCATCGAGGACGTACGCTGCGGGGTCACGTCCTGCATCCGGGTGCTGACGAGCAGCGGCAGGCCGAAGGACTCGCTCGTCCAGGCCAGCCGCTGGATCTCGCGGCCCGCCAGGTCGGGCCCGGGGACGACCAGCACGGCGTCGGGTGCGACCGAGGCGATCGCGCCGGAGAGCCCGTCGGCTCGGCAGACCGCCGCCGCCTCCATCAGGCCGCCGCTGAGCCGGTGGGTCCACTCCGGGATGACACCGTGGTCATGGGCCGCCTCGACCACGACGACGCGCAGCGGGGTGCGCGGCCGGGAGCTGAAGATGTAGCCGACGATCCGGAACGCGAGCGCGGTCACCAGCCCGAGGATGGTCTGCACGACCAGCTGCGCCTGCGGCAGCTCGACCACAGCACCCAGCAGCCAGGTCGCCATGCTCATCGCCATGAACGCCTTGAAGACTCCCGAGACCGTCGCCCGCAGGCGCTCGGCGCCGGGCAGGATCTTCGGCGCGGTGATCCTGGTGGCCAGTCCCCAGAGCAGACCCCACACCAGCGCGTGGACGATCTCCTGTCCCACGATCAGCGGCGCGAGGACCATCAGCGCGAGCCCGTCGACCATCGAGGCCTGCAACCGAAGGGAGGGTGCCTTCGCGGACACCCTCCGGCGGTTGATGTCGAGCGGGACTACTGTCTCCACCGACGCCAGCTCTATCGTCATCAATCTCCCCCATAGCTGCTGGGCGCCCGAACGCTTACTTCATGCCAGAACAATGCGGGAAGAAAGCGGTCGTTGGGGGCCGAGGGGGGTCCGGTTAGACCAAATGAGGGAACCGGAACCCACTGGTCCAGACCAGTCGTCTCACTCCAGCGACTGCGGGGAGCGCCAGCCGAGGCGATGGGCGAGCCCGACGGCGGCGATCTGGGACGTGACCTGCAGCTTGGCGAGGATGGACTTCACCTGGGTGCGCACGGTCGCCTCGGAGACGACGCCGATCACGGCGATCTCGTGGACGGTGCGGCCGAGCATCAGATGGCCGAGAACCTGCGACTCGCGCTTGGTGAGCAACTCGATGCGGCGGCTCAGCTCCGAGACCTCGTGCTGGCGCTCGAACCAGACCCGGATCAGCCGCTCGCGGTCGCTCACCGCGAGCACGCAGGCGCCCTGGTAGAGCCGCCTGACGGTGCCGAGGATCTCGCCGAGCGGGCGGGACTTGGACAGCACCGTGCGGGCGCCGTTGCGCAGCGCCTGGCCCCAGCGCGCCTCCTCGATCGCACCGGTCACCACGACCACGTCGACGCCGGCCTTGGCCAGCGGCTCGATGAGGCGTACGCCGTCGCCGTAGCGGCCCAGGTCGAGGTCGAGGAGCACGACCTTCGGCTTGTTGCGGAGCACGACGGAGACCATGGTCGCGGTGGAGACGGGCTCGCTGGGCATCGGGATGCGGCGTACGTCGTATCCCTCCATCGAGACGGCGAGCTCGAGCGACTCGGCGAAGAGGACATGGTCCTCGACGATCACGACTCGATACTGACTACGCGGCGACAACGTCATCGGAGGCGCCTTCCTTGTCTGCTTCGGCGGTGGGGCGCTGGATCACGGCGCTGGGAAGGGTGACCACGAAGGTCGTACGGGCTGCGGCGGCGAGGCGGAGCGAGCCGCCCATCCGCTCGGCGACGGTGTGGGCCTCGTTGAGCCCGATGCCCTGGCCGGCCGAGTCCGGCCCACGGACACCCCACTCGAAGATCCGTTCGCGCACCTCGGGGGCTACCCCGGGGCCGTCGTCGGAGACCTCGATCACGACCATCTGACCGGACTCGCCGGGCTCATGCCGGACGGTGACGTCGACAGCGCCGGAGCCATGCTTGGCCGCGTTGTCGAGAAGAATGTTGATGATCCGCGCGGCCGCGTCCGAGCTGCCGACGGCGAGCGCGTTGCCAGGCTCGTGGACGACCGTGGTGCCGCTGGCCTCGTGCGCCAGGGCGAGGTTGTGGATCACGGCGTCGACATCGATCACACCGACGTCGATCGGCATCGTGTCCGCGCCGCCACGCTGGGCACGGACGAGACGTTCCAGACGCCTGAGCTCGCTGCCCATCATGGTCATCATCGCGACGCGACGCTCCGGATCGAGCGTGTCGGAGTTGCACAGCAGCTCGCTGGCCGAGCGGACGCCGGCGAGGGTAGAGGTCACCTCGTGCATCCGGGCCCGGTGGAGACGCTGGGTCTCACGCGCGCTGAGCAGGTCGTGATAGATCTCGTCGGCCGCCTTCGCCTCCGCCGCGCACACGCGCCGGTAGATGCGCACACCACCGAACAGCAGCGCTGCGGCGGCGACGAGCGAGGTGATGATGACGATGGCCGTGAGCAGGACCCAGAGGAGCGCTCCGTGGGTGTGGAAGGAGACCCAAGGGCCTTGAAGGACGGCGATCAGAAGGCTCTGGACGCCGACGAAGACAGCGGTGGTGGTGGCGTACGCGGTAGTTAACCAACCCGAGTTGATCCGCTTGAAAATGGACGTAGACATACTGCTCCCCAGGTCGGGTCGGCCAGTGAGGTATGAGTCCCGAATAGGGCCGTGTCCAGGCCCTGCTCCCCCAGCCCGAGCTTGTCGGGCCGTCCCAATTTGAATGTTTGTGACCGAAACCTTTACAAGGCAACGTAATCAGCACCGTATCGCCACGGGACCGCATTCCGGGCCAATACCGAGAATTGAGGAGTCAAAGAATTTCGAGGTCGTCCACAAACTACATTGCGGGACACGTTGTCCCAGGTCATCCCCAAACTTGGGGCACTGTAGAACAGGTTCCCGATCCCCGCCTGCGGATCACCAGAATAGCCATACCCCCAGGGAGATCCAGCGGGGCCCGAGACGACCGAATGGCACGGCAGACATGGCAGGCTCGACCGAACGACTCAGGGTTGCTGTCTCCGCCGACGAGACGATGACCCTCGATGCCGTGACGGTTGCGCTCGACGAGCGAGGCATCACCGTGACCGCGACCGCCTCGACCTCAGCGGATCCGGACGAGCTGCTGGTCGGAGATCCTTCGGCCTGGCTGGTGGTCACCGACCTCGACGGCTGGACCCATCTCAGCGAGCTGTGTGACCTGATCCGCGGCGTACGACTGCCCGGGGTCGTGCTGACCCCCGCCCCGCGCGGCGGCCTCTGGGGTGCCCTGCTCGAGGCCGGTGCGGTCGCGGTGCTCTCCGCCGACACCGACTCGGACACGATCGAGGACACGCTGCGCGACGCGGCCGAGGGACGGTGCGGGCACACTCCGAGCGAGGCCGAGGGGCTCATCGCGCAGTGGCACCTGCTCCGGGACGGTCGCGAGCGCATGCACCGCCTGGTCCGTTCGCTGACCGTGCGCGAGCACGAGGTGCTGGAGCTGCTCTACGACGGGGCCACCGTCGCCGAGATCGCGGCGCGCTTCGGCGTCGCCCAGACGACGGTGCGGACCCAGGTGAAGTCGATCCTGCGGAAGTTCGAGGTCGGTTCCCAGCTGGCCGCGGTCGCTGCGTACGACCGGTATCTGCGCCCGCCCAGGAGCTGACCTAGGAGCTGACCCTAGGAGTTGAACTTCTGCTGGGTCTTCTCCAGACCCTCGTTGATCAGCGTCTCGATCGCGTCGGCGGCGGTGTCGACCACGAACGGCAGCACCTTGCGCTCGGTGGTGGAGAAGTTGGAGAGCACGAAGTCGTGCACCTCCTGGCGACCGGGCGGGCGGCCGATGCCGACGCGCACCCGGTAGAAGTCGCCGGTGCCCAGGGAGGACCGCATCGACTTGAGGCCGTTGTGGCCGTTGTCGCCACCGCCCAGCTTGACCCGCATCGTGTCGAAGGCGATGTCGAGCTCGTCATGGATGGCGATGACGTGGTCGGGCTGGACCTTGTAGAAGGTCGCGAGCGCCTTGACCGGCCCGCCGGACTCGTTCATGTAGGTCCGGGAACGGGCGAGCACGACGCGTGGGCCGGGCAGCCCCGGGCTGTGTCCATTTCTGGCACCCGGGAGCCGCCCTTCCACGACGTCAGCACGGCCGGACTTGTGGGCACGCCACTTGCCGTCCAGCCGGTTGGCCAGCTCGTCGGTGACGAGATAGCCGATGTTGTGACGGTGTCCGGCGTACGTCGGCCCGGGGTTGCCCAGGCCGACGACCAGCCAGACGCCGTCGGTCACAGCACTGGTCACTCGCCGTTGGTGTCCTCGGCCTCGGCGGACTCAGCGGTCTCGCCCTCGGCGGCCTCGTCGGCGGCGGGCTCCTCGATCGTCTTGGCCTCGGTGATGTTGACGACCAGGGTCTCCGGGTCGGTGACCAGGGTGGTGCCCTTGGGCAGCGGGACGGAACCGGCGAGGATCTGGGTGCCGGCCTCGAGGCCCTCGATGCTGACCTCGATGCTCTCCGGGACGTGGGTCGCCTCGGCCTCGACGGTCAGGGTGTTGGCGTCGGTGACGACCATGGTGCCCGAGATCGCGTCGCCCACGACGTGGACGTTGATGTCGACGGTGACCTTCTCGCCGACGCGGACGGCGACGAAGTCGACGTGCTCGATGACGCGGCGGACGTCGTCGACCTGGACCTGCTTGGTCATGGCGAGCTGGACCTTGCCGTCGATGTCGAGCTCGAGGAGAGCGTTCGCACCGTGGTTCTTCAGCGCCATCATGGTGGCGTGACCCGGCAGGGTCAGGTGCATCGGGTCGGCGCCGTGGCCGTAGACGACCGCCGGAATCTTGTTCTCACGGCGGATGCGGCGAGCGGCACCCTTGCCGAACTCGGTGCGCTTCTCGGCGACGATCTTCTCGCTGGACATGCGTTGAACTCCTCGATGAGTGGTGCTGACGTCAATGGCGCCCGGCTGGTCCAACGAAGGCCGTGCGACGAAGGCACGGCGTCTCTGCGAAGAGACGTCCACCTTGTCGATCACGGAGCGCGATGCGCTCCCTCGCCGAGGCAACTGCCACAGACTATCCCCGGATCACGCTCACAGCGAAATGCGCGCGCGTGCTGACCTGCGAGGACGTACGTTGGAGGTCGTGTCCCTCACACTCGACGAGGCCCGCACACGGGCCGGCGTGCTCAGCACCGTCTCCTACTCGCTCGATCTCGACCTCACCGGTCCCGAGACCTTCCGGAGCCACACCCGGGTCCGGTTCCGTTCCACGGTCGCCGAGACGTTCCTGGACCTGAAGGGCGCCCTCGCGGTGTCGTTGGTCGTCAACGGGGAGGCGGTCGAGGCCGCCTACGACGGCGTGCGGGTGGGCCTGTCCGGCCTCTCGACCGGGCTGTCCGAGGGGGCGGTCAACGAGGTGGAGGTGACCGCGACGCTGCCCTATACGACCGACGGCGACGGGATGCACACGTTCACCGACCCCGTCGACGGATCGCGCTACGTGTCGGCCTACCTGGGCATGGACAACGCCTCGAAGGTCTTCGCCTGCTTCGACCAGAACGATCTCAAGGCGTCGTTCGCGGTCACGGTCGCCGCAGATCTGGCCGACACCGTCCTCGCCAACGGCGCCGTCGTCTCGCACGGCGGCGGCCGCTGGGTCTTCGCCACCACTCCCCCGATCCCGCCGGCGCTGCTGGTCGTCGCCGCCGGACCGTGGCACTCGGTGCGATGGACGTACGCGCTCGATTCCGGGGAGAGCCTCGACTTCGGCTGGCATGCCCGGCGGTCGCTGGCGGCCGAGCTCGACCGGGACGCGGACGAGCTGCGGCGTACGTCCGAGGCGTGCTTCGCCCACTACGCCGACCTCATCGACGAGCCCTATCCCTTCGACTCCTACGACCAGGTCTTCGTGCCCGGGCTCAACTGGGGTGCGCAGGAGATGCCGGGGTGCGTGACCTACCGCGACGAGCTGTTGCCGCGTGGCGCGATCACCGACACCCAGCGGGCCATCCGCGCGGTGATCATCGCCCACGAGATGTCGCACATGTGGTTCGGCGACTCGATGACGATGACCTGGTGGGAGGACACCTGGCTGCAGGAGTCGTTCGCGGACTACATGGGCTACCGCGTCGCCGAGGCGGGCGCCGGCTTCTCGGACCTGCGGGTCGAGGTGGAGATCGGGAGCAAGCCGTGGGGATACCGCTCCGACGCGCGCCGCTCGACCCATCCGGTCGCTCCGCTGGCGGTGGACGTACCCGACGTGGACACCGCCGCCACGATCTTCGACGGCATCTCCTACGCCAAGGGCGGGGCCTGCCTGGTGCAGCTCGCCTTCTGGCTCGGTGACGAGGAGTTCATGGCCGGGGTCAATCGCCACCTGACCCGCTTCCGGTTCGCCAACGCGACCCTCGCCGACTTCGTCGAGTCGCTCGCGGCGAGCTCGCCGAAGGACGTACGCGGGTGGGTGGACGCCTGGCTGCGGCGCCCCGGGTTCGACACGGTGTCGGTGCGGCGCGACGGGGACGTCCCGGTCCTGGAGCGCGACGGGAGCCGGCCGCACGCGTTCACCGTCGCCGGCTACGACTCCTCGCTGCGACTCGTCGGACGTACGCGGGTCGAGCTGGGTGCCGATCCGGTGCCGCTGCCGGAGTTCGCCGGGCTCGTCGTGGTCCCCAACGCCGGCGGCGAGACCTTCGCCGCGCTCCGTCTCGACCCGGGGTCGTGGGAGGCGCTCTCCGGCGGGCTCTCCCGGCTCGAGGACCCGCTCGTACGTGCCGTGCTCTGGTCCGCCACCGCCCTCCGGGTGCGATCGCGTGACCTGTCGGCCGACGACTACCTCGACCTGGTCGAGACCCACCTGCCCGCAGAGACCCGGGCCGACATCATCGAGGGAGTGCTCGCCGAGACCCGGTCGGTGGTGATCCCGCATCGGGTGCCCGCATCGCGAGCGGCTGGAGCGGTCGCGCGGGTCGCCGCCGCGTCCGCCGCGGGCCTGGCGGCGTCCGCGGACGACGAGCAGCGGGCGCTGGCCTGGGCCGCGGCCCTGGCCGCGACCAGCGCGGACGCCGAGCTGCTGCGCGGCTGGCTGGACGCCGACAAGATCAGGGTCAGCATCCCGCTGCTGCCGACCACACGCTGGGCGGCGATCGTACGTCTCGCCTCGCTCGGTGAGGCCGACGCGCGCTTCATCGCGACCGAACGCGACCGGGACGGCACCGCTGAGGGAGACCTCGGGGCGCTTCGGGCTCTCGCCGCCCGCCCCTCGACCAGCGCGAAGGACGCCGCCTGGGAGGCGATGCTCGCCCCCGGTGTCGACAACCGTCGCTTCGGGGCGCTGGCATCGGGGATGTGGATCGCCGAGCAGGCGCATCTGCTGCGTCCCTACGTCACCGCCTATCTCGCCGAGGCGCCGGCGCTGGCCACCCGTGGCCAGGCCTTCGCCCTCGAGGTCGGGCGTGCCTTCCCGCGGATCGCTCTCGACGACAGTCAGCTCGATGCGCTGCGCGCGGCCCTGGCCGGCAACGTACCGACGATCCTGCGACGGTCCTGGGAGGACCACTTCGACGACCGCGAGTAGCGACCACTAGCCTCTATCCGCCCTCGACCCCCATCACTGAGGACGGCCATGAAGAAGACGCGCATCTGGCTCGGCGTCGGGATCGCGTTCGTCGTGCTCGTCGGCGCCGTCACCGGCACCGGCTGGTACCTCGCCCACCGGCTCGACCGTCAGGTCCGGACCGTCGATGTCTTCGCCGGGCTCGAGGAGCGTCCCGAGGCGGCCGGCGACGCTGCCGGCGCCCTGAACATCCTGCTCCTCGGCACCGACGGGCGTACCGGCGGCAAGGCCACCACCGGCAGCGGAGCCACCGCGTCGTGGACCCCTGGCGAGCAGCGAGCCGACACGATGATGCTGCTCCACCTCAGCGCGGACCGACGCTCGGCCTCGGTCGTCTCGATCCCCCGGGACTCCTGGGTGCGGATCCCCGGGCACGGCAAGGCCAAGGTCAACGCTGCTTTCTCCCAAGGTGGGCCGAGGCTCAGCGTGCAGACGGTGGAGAAGCTCACCGGCGTACGCATCGACCACGTCGCCTGGGTCGACTGGGCCGGCTTCGAGGAGATCGGCGACCTCCTCGGCGGCGTCGAGGTCTACATCCCCGAGACCGTCCACGACTCCGCACGCCACCGCACCTGGACCAAGGGCACCCACCTGCTCAGCGGTGAAGAGGCCCTCCTCTACGTACGCCAGCGCTACGGCCTCCCCGGCGGCGACCTGGACCGGGTGAAGCGCCAGCAGTACGTGCTGCGCTCCATCCTCCGCGGCCTGAGGCAGAGCGTCGACCCGAAGAACCCCAAGAAGGCCTACGACCTCCTCGACATCATCACCCGTCACCTGACCGTCGACTCCGGCTTCTCCGGCGGCGACCTTCGCGGGTTGGCACTCGATCTTGCCCGGATGCCGTCTTCGGACCTCACGTTCTTCACCGCCCCCGTCGCTGGGTTGGGCAAGGAGGGTGCCCAGAGCGTCGTCCGTCTCGACAAGCGCGAGGGGCGCCGCTTGTGGGCGGCTATGCGTGAGGACGACATGGCGAGCTGGCTCGCCGAGAATCCCGATGCTGTGACTGGCGGGACGGTCAGCTGAGGTTCTTCGGGGCGGGGGCCGCCGACCCGTTATGGATGGTGTTCTCGCCGAATCCCGGAGTCAAGGACGGCCTGCGGCCGCCGGCTTCGCCGGCCGCCTTCGGCGATCCTTGACACCGGGATCCGTCGAGAAATTTGGCTGGCTATCGGGTCGGCGGCGGGGTCTGGCGCAGCGGATTCAGTTGGGTGCGGGCTTGGGGGCTGTGGCTGGTCGTGTGCCGGCGGATCGTGCTTCGTGGGTGCCTATGGCAGTGGGCGCGATCTTGTGAATGGTTCACAAGCGGGCCCGTGTTCTTGGCTGGGTCGGGTTCGGTGCCGGCAGGGTCGCGAGTTCCCCACCGATCGGGAGAACTCCCCACGGGCGTGGAGGTTCCCCATGCTCCGGAGCGTGGGGAACGTTCGCTGCAGTGGGGAAATGTTCCCGCCGGTGGGGAGCGGCGGGCATGGAGTCGAGCAAGGGTCGCCGGAACGCTCATCTGGGCACCGGGACGGGCCGTTTCAGCGAGAGCTGAAGACGGGTCGAGGGTTGGAGTCGTCAGGCCCGAAGGGGCAGGACCCGGTGAAGTGGTTCCTCGCCCAGTCGGTTAGGGGCGACGGGTGAACCTGATGGTGCCGTCGGGCAGCCGCTGATGGGTATAGCCGGGTGCATGGGCGAGGCGATGATGATGGGGACACAACAAGGCCCCGTCTTTGAGGTCGGTCTTGCCGCCGGCGGCCCAGGGGTCGAGGTGGTGGGCGTCGCACCATTCCGGTGGCATGTCACAACCCTCGGCCTGGCAGCACTTCTGCTGCAACCGGAGCGCCTTGCGCTGGATCGGCTGGAAGAACCGACTGCCCCGGCCAGCGTCGAGGACCTCACTGTCACCACCCAACACCCACGGGATGATGGTGGCGTTGCACGCCATCCGCCTCGCCTCGGCCGCGGAGATCGTGGCCCCGTTGGTCTCGTCATAGCCCAGGGTCGCGATGCCGAGGTCTTTGCGGAGCTCCTCGAGGGAGATCACCACGTTGACCACGGTGGCGTCGCCACCGTGACGCGGCAACGCGGCCGGGTCGATCGTCTCCAGCAGCCGCGAGAAGCCTTGGCCCATCAGTCGTTCCCACGGCGGCAGCGGGGCACCCTTGGCGACCAACTGTTGTTTGCGGGGCTGGGCCCAGGCCTCGACCAGCCGCTTGAACCGCATCCCCACCGAGACCGGCAGCACCCCGTCGAAGCCGACGGTGCCGTCGTGGTTGTCCCACACCCGCAGCGCCGTCTTCTGCTGAGCACGCTCCTCTTCAGCCAACAATGCTTTGGCTTCGGCGTCCTCGAACCGGGCCGGGTCGATCTCGGCCAGGATCCGTCGTCCGACGATGCGGAGCTCGTTCGCGGTCAACCGGCCGGCGTAGCCAACGAGCAGCTTCTCGGCCAGGACCAGGTCCTCGGCACTGGCGACCGGGTCGGTCTCGATCTTGTCGAGGGCTTGGGTGATCACCCGGGCCTTGTCCTGGGACACCACACCCTCGGCGAGACCGGTGGCGACTAGGTCGTACTTCGCAACACTGGCCGCGAGCTGGATCTGCGAACGAGCCACGGTCTTGTCGACCAGGAGGTCGGTCCGCATCCACCCGGAGGCGTCCTTGGCACCGGTCTCCTCGGCGATGTCACCTGCCGTGGCGAGCACCCTCAGTTTCAATGCGGCCTGTTGGGCCTGGAGTTTCTCCAGCCGCTCGAGGAGGTCCTTCTTCTGCCCGGTGCGCCAATAGGCGGGATCGGTCGCGAGGAGGTCTTGGAGGGCGGTCTCGATGGCGGCCAAGGCAGCCTCGATCGCATCGCCGGGGTTAGCTCCCCAGTGGTCGATCGAACGCCCGAGACTCATCGCCTTTCCTCTCCTTCAGAGGTGTGCTGTGATGGGTCTGATTCTACGCTCCCCACTCCTGTCTGGCCAACTATTTTCCCTGATCAGACACCTTTTTCGCGGTGAGCGAACGACCTCGATCCTGTGGATGGTAAGTGGCCCGAAGGGCCACCCTCACGCCCATCAACATCACCGGTCCCAAACAACATTCACTCCGCGCCACACCCGGGCCGCCGCCCCGATAGCCAGCCAAGTTTTTCTCGACGGGCCCCGGTGTCAAGGACCGCGAAGCGGCCGGCGAAGCCGGCGGCCGCAGGCCGTCCTTGATTCCGGGGTTCGTCGAGAAGACCCTCGAAAACGGGTCGGCGGCCCACCCCAACCAAGAAAGAACCCCCAGCTACCGTGAGAAACATGCCGATCCCAGACTTCATCGTCGCCCTCCGCCAGAAGATAGGTACAGAGCTGCTCTGGCTCCCCGGCGTAACAGCGGTAGTGCGCAGAGACGACGAGATCCTCCTGGTCCAGCGCGCAGACAACCTGAGATGGACACCGATCACCGGGATCGTCGACCCCGGCGAACAGCCGGCAACGGCAGCAGTACGCGAGGCGAAGGAGGAGACCGGGGTCGACATCGTGGTCGACCGGCTGGCATCAGTAGGCGCGACGAGCCCGATGGTCTACCCCAACGGGGATCGTGCGGTCTACATGGACCTCACGTTCAGCTGCACGTGGCGCTCGGGCGAGGCGTACGTCGCGGATGACGAGTCCGCGGATGTCGGCTGGTTCCGCGTGGACGATCTCCCGGAGATGCCTCCGGAGCTCCGGGCGCAGATCGACGCCGCCCTCTCCGACGAGGCCGAGGCCCGGTTCGTCGCACCGTGAGCGCGGGACCCGTCGTCAGCCGGACTCCCGCAGTCGGCCGTCGAGGAGACTCATGAGCTCTGCGACACGGTTCTTGCCGGCCGGCACGACCGGATAGCGCGCGAGTACGTCGAGCAGCACCGGGCTCGCACGATCAACGGCTCGGTCCAGGGACGCGACGGCAGCCCCAGGCTCGGAGATCTCCGCGATCCGGGCGACACTGGCTGCCGCGCGCAGGATGTGCCCGACCTGAGCGGCATCGGCGAGCGGATGGAGGTAGGCGGCCGATGCGGCGTCGCCGGCGCTTCGGGCAGCCAGCCGAGCCACCTCAGAAGGAGCCTCCTTGGCCGCCCGATGGGCGTCCAGGGAGGTGACGCGCTGCAGCTTCGTACGCCTTGCACCACCGACGAACTCCCAGGCCGCATCCAGCGCCAGCCTCGGTCGAGGATCGTCGGGGCAGGCCGCCTCGAACACGGGCAGGACCTCGTCAGCGGCCTCCGCGACGTAGCGGGCGACGACCCGGAGCTCGTCGGTCGTCAGCTCGAAGTCGCCCGCCACGAAAGACCAGCGTCAGGCGTGGCCGTCGAACATCGAGGTCACCGAGCCGTCCTCGAAGACCTCGCGGATCGCGCGGGCGAGCATGGGGGCGATGGAGAGCGTGGTGAGCTTGTCGAACTGCTTCTCCTCCGGCACCGGGAGGGTGTTGGTGATGACGACCTCGGTGGCGGTGGAGTTCTTCAGCCGGTCGACGGCGGGGTCGGAGAGGATCGCGTGGGTGGCGCAGATGATCACGCCGGCGGCACCGTCGGCCATGAGCGCGTCCGCGGCCTTCACGATCGTGCCACCGGTGTCGATCATGTCGTCGGCGAGGATGCAGATGCGGTCCTTGACCTCACCCACGACGCGGTTGGCGACGGTCTCGTTGGGCCGGTTGATGTCGCGGGTCTTGTGGATGAACGCCAGCGGCGCCCCACCGAGCCGGGCCGCCCAGCGCTCGGCGACCTTGATCCGGCCGGCATCGGGAGAGACGACGGCGAGCGGCTGGTTCCCGTACTTGTCCTTGATGTAGTCGGTCAGCAGCGGCAGCGCCATCAGGTGGTCGACGGGACCGTCGAAGTAGCCCTGGAGCTGGTCAGCGTGGAGGTCGACGGAGATGATCCGGTCGGCACCCGCGGTCTTGAACATGTCGGCGACCAGACGGGCCGAGATCGGCTCGCGGCCGCGGTGCTTCTTGTCCTGGCGGGAGTATCCCCAGAACGGCATCACGACGGTGATCCGCTTGGCCGAGGCGCGCTTCAGCGCGTCGACCATGATCAGGTGCTCCATGAGCCACTGGTTGATCGGCGCCGTGTGCGACTGGATGACGAACGCGTCCGAGCCGCGCACCGACTCCTCGTAGCGTACGTAGATCTCGGAGTTGGCGAAGTCGTAGGCCGAGGTCGGCGTCAGCTTCGTTCCCAGAAGGTCGGCGACCTCCTCGGCGAGGACCGGGTGAGCCCGGCCGCTGAAGAGCATCATCTGCTTCTCGGTGGTGCGCTTGGTCATGTGCTGGCTCCTACCCCCGGGGTCACTGCACTTGGATTCTCCATCAACTTCGCTGCCGGACCCAACCCCGGGGGTCACTCCCCCGTCGCCGAGGGTTCACCGAGGATGGGTACGCCCGACTCGAGTGCCTCCTCGGCCGCGGCCGCCTGCGCCGTGCCTGCCCGCTTCGCCAGCGCCCACCCCTCGATGATCCGCTGCTGACCTGCGGAGACGGCCAGCGCACCGGGCGGAACGTCCTCCCGGATGAGGGCCTCGCCACCGGTCGCCGCGCCGTCGCCGACGACCACCGGGGCGACAAAGGTCACACCTGACCCCGACTTCACGTGTCGCCCGATCCGGGTCTTGTGCTTGTTGACGCCGTCGTAGTTGGCGAAGATCGTGCCGGCCCCGATGTTGGTGCCCTCGCCGATCGTCGCGTCGCCGACGTAGGACAGGTGCGGCACCTTGGCGCCGGGCCCGATGGTCGAGTTCTTGACCTCGACGAAGCCGCCGATCTTGCCCTCCTCGCCGAGCACCGTGCCCGGGCGCAGGTAGGAGAACGGCCCGACGTTGGCACCGGGTCCGACGACGGCGAGCTCTGCCTGCGTACGCACCACCCGGGCGCCGTGGCCGACCTCGGTGTCCTTCAGCGTGCAGTCCGGACCGACCACCGCGTCCTCGTCGATCCGGGTGGCACCGATGAGCTGGGTGCCGGGCAAGATGGTGACGTCGGGCGCGAGCTCGACGTCGGCGTCGATCCAGGTCGTGGCCGGGTCCATCACGGTGACCCCGTCCTTCATCCACCGGGTCACGATCCGATCGTTGAGGATCTTCCCGAGCGCGGCGAGCTGGGCCCGATCGTTGGCGCCCTCGGCCTCGCTGACGTCGTCGAGGACGAACGCGTCCACCCCGAGCCCGTCCGAGACCGCGAGCGCGATCGCGTCGGTGAGGTAGAACTCCTTCTTCGCGTTGTCGTTGCCGATCCGCGGAAGCACCGAGGCCAGGAAGCCTCCGTCGAAGGCGATGATCCCCGAGTTGATCTCGTTGATCGCCCGCTCCTCGTCGGTCGCGTCCTTCTCCTCGACGATCCCGGTGACCCCTGCGTCTCCACGCAGGATCCGGCCGTAGCCGAAGGGCTCCGGGACGATCCCGCTCAGGATCGTCGCGGCCCGGCCGGCGGCCTCGTGGTCGGCCACCAGCGCGCGCAGCGACTCACCGCGCAGCAGGGGCGTGTCGCCGTACGTCACCAGGACCGTTCCGCCGGAGACCGCGCCGGCCTCGACCGCCACCCGCACGGCGTGCGCCGTGCCGAGCTGCTCGGTCTGTACCGCGATCACGGCCTCGGGCAGGATCTCGGCGATGTGGGGCTCGACCAGCTCGCGCTGGTGTCCCACGACCGCGACGACACGGGACGCCCCGGCCTCCGAGACGGCGGCCAGGACATGGCCCACGAGACTCCGGCCCGCGATCTGGTGGAGCATCTTGGGAGTCTTGGACTTCATCCGGGTGCCGCCACCGGCGGCCAGCACGATCACGGTGAGCTCGCTCATGTTGCGTCAGTCTAGGCCGCCGCGCCCGAGCGTCGACCCGGGGTCAGCGGACCCGTTCCTCGGCCGCGTTGAGGATCCCGATGATCTGGTCGTAGTCGCCACGCACCTCGGCGAATCGCAGCAGCTTGACCTGCTCCACGAGCACCTCGTGTGCCTCCGGATCGGCCTCGAGCAGCGCCATCACCTCGTCGATGTACGCCTCGAGCGGCATCGCGTGCTCGGAGCTCTCGTGGCCCGGCATCAGGGCCGTACGGACCGCCGGCGGGACGAGCTCGGTGACCTGGATCCCGATCGGCTCCAGCTGCATCCGGATCGACTCGGAGAGCTGGTGGATCGCCGCCTTCGTGGCGTTGTAGGTGGGCGTGAACCGCAGCGGCGTGTGGGCCAGCCCCGAGGAGACGGTGAGGATCGTGGCGCCGGGACGCTCGCGCAGCTGCGGTACCAGCGCGTCGATGAGCCGGATCGGACCGAGCAGATTGGTCACCACGGTCTCCTCGGCATCGGCGAGGAAGCCCCGCGTGGTCCAGTCCTCGGGGCGCATGATCCCGGCCATCGCGACGAGCACGTTCAGGTCCGGGAAGCGGCTGACCACGTCGGCGGTCGCCTCCGCGATCGAGGCGGCGTCGGCGGTGTCGATGCGGACGACCTCGAAGCCGTGCACCTGGGCCAGATCGGAGAGCAGCGACGTACGCCTGCCGCCGATGATGACGGTGTTGCCGCGCTCCTTGAGGCGCAGGGCGAGAGCGAGGCCGATCCCGGAGGTCGCGCCGGGGATGAAGATGGTGTTTCCGGTGATGTTCATGCCTCCACCCTGCGGCGGCGGCTCCGTCTGCGGGAGAGACCTGGTGATCGTGGGATCGGCGGTCCCTGGCTGCGTACGATCCCACCCCGCATCATGGATGCCATGGACCGTGCCTCCCTCGCCGACTTCCTCCGACGCCGCCGTGAGGCACTCCGCCCTCAGGACGTCGGCCTGGTCTCCGGACCGCGCCGGCGCACGCCGGGCCTGCGCCGCGAGGAGGTCGCCGCGCTGACCGGGATGTCGACCGACTACTACGTACGCCTCGAGCAGCAGCGCGGCCCGCAGCCCTCCGAGCAGATGCTCTCCGCGCTCGCCCGGGCACTGCGTCTGACCGTGGACGAGCGCGACCACCTCTACCGGCTGGCCGGACACAACGCCCCGCGGCGTACGTTCGAGGACGGCCACGTCGCCCCGGCGCTGCTGCGCGTGCTGGACCGGCTCGAGGACACTCCGGCGATGATCATGTCCGCGCTCGGCGAGACGCTGGTCGCCAACCGGCTGGCGACCACGATCTTCGGGGACCGGGTGGCGCTGACCGGCTGGGACCGCTGCGAGGCCTACCGCTGGTTCACCGATCCCTCGACGCGGGGCGTCTACCCGCCGGACTACCACGAGACGCACGGCCGCGGTCTCGTGGCGAGCCTGCGGATGGCCTACGGAGCACTCGGCGAGAAGTCCCGCGCCGGCGAGCTCGTACGCCTTCTGCTCCCCAGGTCCGAGGAGTTCCGCGAGCTGTGGGAGCGGCACGAGGTCACCCACCGGTTCGAGGACCACAAGACTCTGCTGCACCCACAGGTCGGGCGCATCGACGTCGACTGCCAGGTGCTGTCCGCCCAGGATCAGGGCCAGGCGCTGCTGGTGCTGACGCCGGTGCCCGGCAGCGAGGCGGAGGAGAAGATCCGGCTGCTCGCGGTCCTCGGCCACGAGGAGTTCAGCACGCCCTAGGAAGCGGCACCCTTGCCCAGGTCGAGGACGAGGACGGCCATGTCGTCGGAGGGCGGCACGCCGGAGAAGTCGGCGACCGCCCGCAGCAGCCGATCGGCGACGGCCTGGGCGCGCAGGTCGATGCCCGTGGCGAGGACGGCCTCGACCCCGGCCTCCTCGAACATCGCGTCCCCGGCACGCCGCTCGAGGACACCGTCGGTGACGACGACGAGCCGGTCGCCGCGCTCCACCGTCACCTCCTCCTCGATGTAGTCGACCGCGTCGAGCACCCCGAGCAGCGCCTGCGACCGGCCGACCCGACGTGCGGGAACACCAGGCCGGGCACGGGTGACCAGGAACGGTGGAGGGTGGCCCGCACAGACGAGCCGCACCCGGAAGCGGGAGGCGGCGGTGACCTCGAGCGTGCCGCACACCAGCGTGATGAACCGGCCCCGCAGGCCCTCGTCGCCGATCGCGGCGTTGAGCCGCTCCAGGGTCGGCGCGATCGGGATGCCGGCCCGCATCAGCGCCCGCACCGTGTGCCGCGACATCCCGGCGACCGCGGCCGCCTCCGGCCCGACGCCGCACACGTCGCCCACCATGAAGCCCCAGCGCCCGGCGCCGAGCGCGAAGATGTCGTAGAAGTCGCCGCCGGCTTCGTTGAACTCGCCGGTCGGCTCGTAGCCGACCCCGATGTCGACCCCCGGGATCTCCGGAAGGACGGCCGGCAGCAGGCTGCGCTGCAGGGACCGGCCGATCTCCTGGAGCTCGGTGTGGGCGCGAGCGTTGTCGATGGCCAGCGCCGCCCGGCGGGCCACCGCCTCGGCCACCATCAGGCGCTCGCGCCGCAGCGGCTCACCGGCCGGCCGCCCGAGGGTGAGCCAGCCGATGATCCGGTTGCGTGCCTCCAGCGGAAGGATCGCGATCTCACCCTCGACATCGGGCTCGGCCGGGGCCTCGGGGTCTTCCGGCTCCGCGTCCTCCAACGCGTCCCGCACCGCGTCGAGCTGGTGCTCGTCGGCGTGCCAGGCGAACTGGAGCCGAGGATGGTCACGGGCGTCGTTGAGGTAGATGCCGCACCACGTCGCCAGCCGCGGCACCACGATCTGTCCGGTCATCGCGGTCGTCGCCTCCAGGTCCAGGGACGCGGCCAGCATCACGCTGGCCTCGCTCTGGAACGTCAGCCAGGCGCGGCGCTCGCTGTCGGCAGCCCGCGTGGACGCCCGGTCGACGCTCGGCGCGGCCCAGTCCGCGACCCGCTGCAGCTCGGCGCCGTCCTCGGTCGCGAAGCTGCCCGCCCCCTTCTTCGCGACCGCCAAGGTGCCGATCACCCGGCCCTCGAAGGCCACCGGTGCGGTCACCAGCGAGCCCAGCTCCAGCTCTCGGAGCAGCTCGACCGGCGTTGCCCGCAGGTCGCTGATCGCCAGCGGACGGAACGAGGCCCTGAGGCTCGGCGCGCCGCCCTCGCCACGGCGCACGCTGCGCCCCTTGATCGGCGTCGCCGCTCCGCTCGTCGCGGCCACCACGAACTGGTCCTCCATCTCGTCCTCGAGCAGGAGGTACGCCGCATCGGCGTCGAATCGCTCCCGGGTCTGCTCCACGACGAGGTCGAGGATGTCCGCGAGCGCGAGCTGGTTGAGGGCCAGCCCGCTCAGCCCCAGCGGATCCCGGCCGGGCGTGGCCACACTCTCCCGGCGGCGTACGTCCTTGCCCTCCGGGACTCCCCCGTTGGGCGCCTCGACGTCGAGGGTCGTCTCCACGAGCGCGAACGCCGCCCACACCCGCTTGTGGTCCCGGCGGTACTCCACCCCCCACGCCGTCGACAGCGCCGAGGTGATGAGCAGCCCACGCCCGTGCTCGCCGGCCCCGGGCCGGGCGTTCGCACCGACCGGGAGCACCCGGGTCGGGTGCTGATCGAAGACGTCGATGCGGAGCCGGTCCTCCTCGCGTACGACCGCTACGGTCATGGGCGTGCCGGCGTGGGTCACCGCGTTGGTCACCAGCTCGCTGGTCAGCAGGACGACGTCGTCGAGGAGTTCGTCGAGGCCCCAGTCGGCAAGCACATCGCGCGCGAAACGGCGCGCTTCGGAGACCGACGTCGGTGCCGGCTCGAAGGTTCGAGAGAGTGTCTTGGCTCCGGTGCTCATGACCACCGCCGATTCTGCACCCGTTTGGCGCTGGTATGGCACTGATCACGGCAAGGTACCGGCAGGTAGGTCAAGGAATTACCAGAATCGGTGGTGAACGATCATTTGTCGGCCACGGTGAGCCGAGGAGTGCGACACTTCAGCAGACGCGTGTCTCAGCGCGAGAGGAGGCAGGGATGTCCTCATCGGTGGACTCATCGAAGTCGACCACGCTGCCCGAGCAGGTGACGGTCGATCAGGTCACGCTGCGCCAGCTCAAGGACGCGATGGCCGCGATGCGCGACGGCGTCTTCACCGGCCGGTTGGAGCCGGTCGACGGGCCCCTCGGCGACCTGGCCTCCATCCACAACGAGATCGCCGAACGGCTGAACCACCTGACCGGCGAGATCGCGCGCGTACGCCGTGAGGCGGGCCGCGACGGCCACCACGACGAACGGCTCCGGCCGAGCATCGGCGGCGGCGCCTGGGCCGGCGCCGTCGAGGACGCCAACAAGCTGGTCGCCGACCTGGCACGCCCCACCGCCGACGTCGCCCGGGTCGTCGCGGCGGTCTCCGCAGGCGACCTCACCCAGACGATGGACGTACGCCACGGCAGCCGCGCCCTCAAGGGCGACCCGCTGCTGGTCGCCAAGAGCGTGAACGGCCTGGTCGCCCAGCTCGCCACGATCACCGAGGAGATCGCCCGGGTCACCCGCGAGGTCGGCACCGAGGGCAAGCTCGGTGGCCGTGCGCGAGTGCGGAACGCCACCGGCACCTGGCGCGACCTCATCGATGCCGTCAACACGATGTCCTCGCGGCTGACCGCCCAGGTCCGCGACATCGCCGAGGTCACCACCGCCGTCGCCAACGGCGACCTGTCGCGCACGGTCACCATCGAGGTCTCCGGCGAGATGGCGCAGCTCAAGGACACCGTCGACCGGATGGTCGGCCAGCTGTCCTCGTTCGCCGCCGAGGTCACCCGCGTCGCCCGCGAGGTCGGCACCGAGGGCCGCCTCGGCGGTCAGGCCGACGTACGCGGCGTCTCCGGCACCTGGCGCGACCTGACCGACTCGGTCAACACCATGGCGTCCAACCTGACCTCCCAGGTGCGCGGGATCTCCTCGGTCGCCAAGGCCGTCGCCCGCGGCGACCTGTCGCAGCAGATCACGGTCACCGCGCGCGGTGAGGTCGCCGAGCTCGCCGAGACGCTCAACTCGATGACCGCCACCCTGCAGACCTTCGCCGACGAGGTCACCCGTGTCGCCCGTGAGGTCGGCACCGAGGGCCGCCTCGGCGGCCAGGCCGAGGTGCCCGGCGTGGCCGGCCGGTGGAAGGACCTCACCGACTCGGTGAACTCGATGGCGAGCAACCTGACCAACCAGGTCCGCGACATCGCCCAGGTCACCACCGCGGTGGCCGGCGGCGACCTGTCCCAGAAGATCACCGTCGACGTACGCGGCGAGCTCTACGAGCTCAAGACCACCGTCAACACCATGGTCGACCAGCTCTCCGCCTTCGCCGACGAGGTCACCCGCGTCGCCCGCGAGGTCGGCACCGAGGGCATGCTGGGCGGCCAGGCCGAGGTTCCCGGCGTCGGCGGTCGCTGGAAGGACCTCACCGACTCCGTCAACTCCATGGCGACCAACCTGACCAACCAGGTCCGCAACATCGCCCAGGTCACCACCGCCGTGGCCGGCGGCGACCTGTCCCAGAAGATCACCGTCGACGTACGCGGCGAGCTCGCCGAGCTCAAGACCACCGTCAACACCATGGTCGACCAGCTCTCCGCCTTCGCCGACGAGGTCACCCGCGTCGCCCGCGAGGTCGGTGGCGAGGGTCAGCTCGGCGGCCAGGCCGCGGTGCCCGGCGTCTCCGGCACCTGGCGCGACCTGACCGACTCGGTGAACTTCATGGCCGGCACGCTGACCGCCCAGGTCCGCAACATCGCCCAGGTGACGACAGCGGTGGCCCGTGGCGACCTGAGCCGGCAGATCACCGTCGACGCCCGCGGCGAGATCCTCGAGCTCAAGTCGACCATCAACACCATGGTCGACCAGCTCTCCTCCTTCGCGGCCGAGGTCACCCGTGTGGCCCGCGAGGTCGGCACCGAAGGCAAGCTCGGCGGCCAGGCCGACGTGCACGACGTCTCCGGCACCTGGAAGGACCTCACCGACTCGGTCAACTCGATGGCCTCCAACCTGACCTCCCAGGTCCGCAACATCGCCCAGGTCACCACCGCCGTCGCCCGCGGCGACCTGACCCAGAAGATCACCGTCGACGCCCGCGGCGAGATCCTCGAGCTCAAGTCGACCATCAACACCATGGTCGACCAGCTCGGCTCGTTCGCCGACGAGGTCACCCGTGTGGCCCGCGAGGTCGGCACCGAGGGCGCGCTCGGTGGTCAGGCCCAGGTGCCGGGTGTCGCCGGCACCTGGCGCGACCTGACCGTCTCGGTGAACTCGATGGCCTCCAACCTGACCAACCAGGTCCGCAGCATCGCCCAGGTCTCCAAGGCGGTCTCGCAGGGCGACCTGTCGCAGAAGATCTCCATCGAGGCCCGCGGCGAGGTCGCCGCCCTGGCCGGCACCCTCAACGCGATGGTCGACACGCTGCGTACGTTCGCGGACGAGGTCACCCGTGTCGCCCGCGAGGTCGGCACCGAGGGATCGCTGGGCGGTCAGGCCCACGTACGCGGCGTGGCCGGCACCTGGAAGGACCTCACCGACTCGGTCAACTCGATGGCCTCCAACCTGACCTCCCAGGTCCGCAACATCGCCCAGGTCACCACCGCCGTCGCCCGCGGCGACCTGACCCAGAAGATCACCGTCGACGCCCGCGGCGAGATCCTCGAGCTCAAGTCCACTGTCAACACCATGGTCGACCAGCTCTCCTCCTTCGCCGACGAGGTCACTCGAGTCGCCCGCGAGGTCGGCACCGAGGGCAAGCTCGGCGGCCAGGCCGAGGTCGCCGACGTCTCCGGCACATGGCGCGGGCTCACCGAGAACGTCAACCAGCTCGCGAGCACGCTGACCACCCAGCTCCGCGCGATCGCCGAGGTCTCCGCGGCCGTCACCCAGGGCGACCTGAGCCGGCAGATCACCGTCGGGGCCGCCGGTGAGGTGGCCGACCTGAAGGACAACCTCAACGAGATGATCGACTCGCTGCGGGAGACCACCAGGGCCAACGAGGACCAGGACTGGCTCAAGACCAACCTGGCCCGGTTCACCGGCCACATGCAGGGTGGGCGCGACCTGCTCGAGGTCGCCCGGCTGATCGTCTCCGAGCTCACCCCGCTCGTCGGGGCGCAACAGGGCTCGATCTTCCTCACCGACCAGTCTTCCGAGCACGTCGGACCGAAGGTCCTGCGCCGGATCGCCTCCTACGGCTACCAGCCGAGCGCCGACGTCCCCGACGTCTTCGCCGTCGGCGAGGGCCTGGTCGGGCAGGCGGCCTACGACCGCCAGCCGATCATCGTCCGCGACGTGCCGGCCGACTTCCTGCGGATCTCCTCGGGCCACGGGTCGGCGGCACCGACCTCGATCGTGGTGCTCCCGGTGGCGTTCGAGGAGAAGGTGATCGGTGTCGTCGAGCTGGCCTCGTTCCGGCCCTTCAGCGCCGTCCACATGCAGTTCCTCGAGCAGCTCGCGGAGTCGATCGGGGTCTCGCTCAACGCGATCATGGCCAGCTCCCGCACCGAGGAGCTGCTGGTCGAGTCGCAGCGCCTCGCCGCCGAGCTGCAGGACAAGCAGGACGAGGGCGAGCGGCAGCAGGTGGAGCTGCAGCAGACCAACGCGGCCCTCGAGGAGAAGGCGCGCCAGCTCGCCGACCAGAACCAGGCGATCGAGATCAAGAACCTCGAGATCGAGGATGCCCGGCGCGGCCTGGAGGAGCGCGCCGAGCAGCTCGCCCTCTCGTCTCGCTACAAGTCCGAGTTCCTGGCCAACATGTCTCACGAGCTGCGTACGCCGCTGAACTCGCTGCTCATCCTGGCGCGGCTGCTCTCCGACAACGTCGACGGCAACCTCAACTCCCGCCAGGTGGAGTACTCCCGCACCATCCACGGTGCCGGCACCGATCTCCTCCAGCTGATCAACGACATCCTCGACCTGTCCAAGGTCGAGGCGGGGAAGATGGACGTCCACGTCACCGACGTCGCGGTGACCTCGGTGGTCGAGTACGTCGAGGCGACCTTCCGGCCGCTGACCGCCGAGAAGGACCTCGACTTCATCGTCAGCGTCGACCCCGACGTGCCCCGCGTGCTGCGTTCGGACCAGCATCGGCTGCAGCAGGTGCTGCGCAACCTGCTCTCCAACGCGGTGAAGTTCACCGACGGCGGCGGGGTCCGGCTGCTGATCCGCAACGCCTCCGGCGAGCGCTTCTCCACACCCGGCCTGCAGCAGGCCGACGCGGTGCTGGCGTTCTCGGTGGTCGACACCGGCATCGGCATCCCGCCGGAGAAGCTGAAGGTCATCTTCGAGGCGTTCCAGCAGGCCGACGGCACGATCAGCCGCAAGTTCGGCGGCACCGGCCTCGGCCTCTCGATCAGCCGCGAGGTCGCCCACCTGATCGGCGGCGAGATCCAGGTCAAGAGCGACCCCGGACACGGCAGCTCCTTCACTCTGTACGTCCCCAGGATCAGCTCCGGGACGATCGAGGCGCAGCCACCGGTGCCTGCTGTCGACGAGCAGAGTGTGACCGACAGGAGAGCCGACCAGGTCCTGCTGGTCCTCAGCGGCGGCGGCGACGAGTCCGGTCCCGGCACCAGCGCCGTCGTGGAGGCCCTGTTCGGCTCGGTCGACGAGGTCGAGACGGTCTTCGGCAGATCGCCCGAGGAGGCTCAGGCGGTCCTGGCCGCCCGCGACGTCGACTGTGTGGTGCTGGACCTTCCGCTGGCGGACGGTGGCTTCGACGTGCTCCGCTGGATGCGCACCCACAAGCGCACCAAGAACATCCCCGTCGTGCTGAGCCGGGTCGGCGAGGTGACCAAGGCCCAGCAGAGCCGCCTGGACAGGTACGCCCAGGCGATGACCCTCAAGACGCCGGAAACCACCGAGGAGGCGATCGACGACGTGAGCGTGCTGCTGGGCCGTCCAGGGGCGCAGCCCCCCAGGACGTACGTCCCCGAGCCGGCCGATCCGAACGGCCAGTTCGTGGGTCGCAGGATCCTGATCGTCGACGACGACGTACGCAACGTCTTCGCGCTCACCAGCGCGCTCGAGCAGCACGGCATCGACGTCATCTATGCCGAGTCCGGGGAGGCCGGGATCGAGGCGCTCCAGCGGGAGCCGGGTGTCGACCTGGTGCTGATGGACATCATGATGCCGGGCATGGACGGCCTGACCGCGATGCGCCTGATCCGCGACATCCCGCAGTTCAAGAGCCTGCCGATGATCGCGCTGACCGCGAAGGCGATGACCGGTGACCGCGAGGACAGCCTCGCCGCCGGCGCCTCGGAGTACATCACCAAACCGGTCGACGTCGCCGACCTGCTCTCGCTGTTCCGGTTGTGGCTGTCATGAGCGAACGTCAGGGGACCGCGAAGATCCTCCTCGTCGACGACCATGCCGCCAACCTGGTCGCGCTCGAGGCCATCCTCGGCTCGCTCGACCAGACCCTCGTCCGCGCGGGGTCCGGTGAGGACGCACTCCGCGCCCTGCTCCACGACGACTTCGCGCTGATCCTGCTCGACGCGCAGATGCCGGGGATGGACGGCTTCGAGACGGCCACCCGCATCAAGGCGCGCGAGCGCACCAAGGACGTCCCGATCATCTTCCTGACCGCCAACGACTTCGACACCCACCTGGCCTATCGCGGCTACGCGACCGGCGCCGCCGACTTCCTCGCCAAGCCGTTCGACCCGTGGCTGCTGCGGGCGAAGGTGCAGGTCTTCGTCGACCTGTGGCACGCCAGCCGCAAGCTCAGCGTCCAGGCCGACCTGCTGCGCCGGTCCCTGGACGAGCGAGCCGCTCAGCCCGGACGGGTCGATGTCGATGTCGTCACCGACCTGCGGTCCCGGCTCGCCGGGGTGGAGGAGGCCGTGGCCGACCTCGACGCCGGCGGGGACATCGGCCTCGGCGGCGATGCCCGCCGCCGCCTCGGAAACCGGCTCGACGATCTCAGGCAGGCGCTCGACGCGCTGGGGTGATCAGACCAGGAGGGGTCAGATCCGTGCGCGGTAGGCCGCGAGGACCTGCTCCACCTTCTCCTTGTCGGCGTCCTGCAGCGGGATGAGCAGCTCGGCGACCACGTCGGTCAGCTCGGCGACGCGCCGGTTGAGCTGACGCTGCTCCTGCACCTCGGCCTCGAGCGCCTCGATGCGGCGCACCAGCGAGGCACGCGTACGGGCGGCGTCGCGGGCACCGCGAGCGATGTTCTTGATGCCGGAATCGTCGGACATGTCAGTTTCCTTCTGCACGGTTGAGGGGCGGCCAGGAGGCGCGGAGCCGCGCGACGCCCGGCAACGGGTTGCCGAGCATGTCCTGGCCTTCGTTGATCCCGAGGTGCTCGACCACGCCGCCGGCTGCCTCGATCTCGGCCTGGACGAGGGCGGGGTCGACACGGCGTACGAGGCCTTCGGGCTGTGGCTCGGGAAGGTTCTCACCGATGACCGCGAACTCGAGGTAGAGCTTGCCGCCACTGGGCCTCAGCGCCATCTTCGCCAGGGTCCAGAGCTGGCTCCGGGCCGCGCCGTCGAGGCAGCCGATCAGGTCTCGGGCATAGAGATGGTGCGGGTCGCGGGCCAGCCGCGCACCCAGCGTCAGCGTCGAACGGAGCTCGCCGAGGATGAGCTGCTCCGAGACCAGGGGGAGCTTGTGGCGCTCGGCCCGGCGGCGTACGGCGGCCACCGCGGCGCGGGAGAAGTCCACCGAGTGCACCTGGTGTCCCTTGCGGGCGAAGAAGCGGGCGTCACGCCCGATCGCGCCGGCGCCGATGTCGACCACTTTCGCGTCCTCGGGCAGCTGCCTCTGGACCCACGCGCCGAAGGCCGACTGCTTGCTCTCGAGCTCGCTCCCGTGGGTGTTGTGGAACTCGGTCCAGTGCCCCATGTCGGTGCGGAAACCACGCAGCCAGCCGTCCAGGCGGCGTACGCCGGCGGGCGGGTCGGCGTACTTGAACGACGGGTCCGGGGTGCGCCACTTCGGACCGTAGATGAAGGCCAGCATCTCCTCGGGCTCGGCGGGAGCCGGGAAGTCGTAGCCGTGCAGGTTGATCGTCGAGACCGGCAGGATCGCCTCGCGGCGCAGCCGTCCGGAGCGGTTGCCGAGCTGGTAGAAGACCGGCTCGCCGTCCTTGTCGGGCACGTAGAACGCCACGAAGATGTCGATGTGCACCTTGCGGCCGTCCGAGACCTGGTGCAGCACCTTGATGTCGCCGCCGGACATCCGCAGGACGCTCCAGCCGCGCTCGCGCATGGTGCGCTCGATGGCGTACGACTCCGAGATGATCTCGGCGGGAACGGTGTGCTTGGAGAGGTAGCAGACGTCGGTGTCGGAGTCGTGGCCGAGCATCCGGCCCTCGCGGATCGCGCCGAGGAGCGCGCCGTAGTTGAGGTAGGCCTCGACGCCGACCACGTCGCGGAGGTCCGCGAGGACACGCTGGGTGCCGTCGAGGATCTCCGCGCGGATACTTTCGTCGGTGGCCTCGAAGGAGCGGGTCAGGTGGCCGACCTTGTCGACACTGAGCGGGTTGCCGCTGCCGTCGACGATCGAGATGGTGCCCTCACCGGAGCCGAGGACGACCTTGTCCTCGAAGAGCACCTCGCCCTCGTAGTCGGCGATGGTGATCGTCGCGGTGCCGTCCAGGAACCGGGTGAGCACGGTGGGCCACGGCACCATGGTGCCCCCATCGACCGGGTGGCCGTCGCGCTCGGGCGTGAGGGACCAGACGTACTGGCCGTCGACGGAGAGAATCAGGACCGGCGTCGAGGAGTCCCGCACGAGGACCCCTTCGTCGGAGATCTCGAACTGTCCGCCAGGAGTGGGGGCACTGCCGGTCACGAGACCTGGGCATCCTCTCGCGCGATGGCCTTCCGCAGAGCGGTGCTGCTGGTCTGGAGCGTGTAGGGGAAGTAGACGACCTCGACACCGACCGACGCCATCTTCTTCTCGAGCGCGTCGCCCTTCTCGGTGCCCTTCCAGTCATCGCCCTTGAAGAGGTGGGTGAACCCGACCTCGCGCCAGGAGTCGACCTTGTCGGTGGTGCGCTCGGCGTAGACCGCGTCCACGATCCCGATCGCCTCGACGATCTCGAGCCTCTCGACGAGCGGGACGGTCGGGATGATCCCCTTGGTCGTCTCGCAGACCTCGTCGGAGACCACACCCGCGATCAACGTGTCGCAGCGCTCTCGCGCCTGGCGCAGCATGTTGAGGTGACCGATGTGGAAGAGATCGAACACGCCAGGTACGTAACCGATGACCGGTCCCATGCCCACGCTTCCTCCAAGTGTTTGTCGATTAGTTTGGGCGACTTTACACCCTGCTCCCCCACGACCTTGATACAGGCCAGTATCCATACCACCCTGCGCGTCCCCGCAATCAGCAACGCGACACGCGGGCGTATGCAGGAAGCCCGGTGACCTTACACGAAGATGAACGGCGCGTGGCCATCAATGACGAACCCCGGGGTCAGCTGGGCGGCATGACCCCGAGGACGACGAGCAGTCCGGGAAGGCCCAGGAACAGCAGCCCGAGAAGGACCGGGCCGCCGAGCACGCCCAGGACAATGGTGACCTTCGAGACGGCGTACCGCCGCAGGTAGGACACGGCGAGCACCCCGAATCCGGCGGCCGAGACGACCGACCCGAGGAGGTACGCCACGGAACGCGGGCCGAGGTCGGCCGGGTCGCCGCTCGCACCCACGAGGATCGCGCCGGCCTCCGCCGTGCTGCCGACGGCGTCGAGCGCGAGCGTCGCGAACGCACCCCAGAGAAGCACCGACATGGCCCATGGCGTCACGAACCGCGCCGGGCGCGCGGCCACCGACAGCAGCGCCACCGCGGCGCCCAGCACCTTCAGGCCCGTGACGGTCCAGTTCATGACCGAGAGGCCAGTGGCGTACTCGGCGTAGCGGCCCTCGGCGAAGCGATCGGTGAGCTCGAAGGTCACGTTCGCCGCAGCGAACGCCAGACAGCCCAATGCCATCAGCACCGCGACAGCGATGACGGCAGGGCTTGCGGCCCGCGCCGCGGGCGCGACCGGCCCCTTCTGGCTCGCGAGAGTCGTCATGGTCCCGACGCTACGAATCCCTGAGCGGCGAGGACATCGGGGGATCCCCTACCTGTACCCGGGTTTCGAGTGCCGCCGGCGACATCGCCGCGCGCTACGGTCGGTTCATGGATGTCGTCGAGGTCGACGGGTTGCGCATCGCCTTCCGACGGGCCGGGAGCGGTCCTGCGGTCGTGTTCGTCCACGGCGGCGCCGAGGACGGCCGTGCCTGGAGCCCACAGCTCGACGCGCTCTCGGACGAGTTCACCGTCATTGCCTGGGACGAACCGGGCGCCGGTGGCTCCGGCGACGTGCCGGGAGGTTTCGCACTCAGCGACTACGCCGACTCCCTGGCCGGGCTTCTCCGCGCTCTCGACGTCGCTCCGAGCACGCTCGTCGGGCTCTCCTGGGGAGTGACCGTCGTCCTCGAGCTGTACCGACGCCATCCCGATGTCGTCCGCAGTCTTGTCCTGGCGGACGGCTATGCCGGGTGGCGTGGCTCCTTGGGGCCGACCGAGGCCGACGCCCGCCTCGCGGGCCTGCTCGACCAGCCGGCAGACAGCTTCGACCCGACCCTCCCCGGGCTCTTCGCCGGCACTCCGCCGGCGAAGTTCGTGCCCCTGCTGGAGGCGATGGCAGCCGACGTACGCCGCCACAGCATGCTGACCGCCCTGACCGCGATGGCCCACGCCGATCTGACGGATGTACTCGGGACCATCCAGGTGCCCACCCAGCTCATCTGGGGCGCTCTGGACGCCCGCTCGCCCCTGTCCGTCGCCCACGACTTCCAGCGCCTCATCCCGGGAGCGGACCTCGCCGTCATCCCCGGCTGCGGCCACGTCAGCAACCTCGAAGACCCGGAGGCGTTCAACGACATCCTCCGCTTCTTCCTCCGCCGTCACCCCGCATGAGTCGCACTCCGGAATCACATGGTCCGGAACGGGTGAGGCGCGTCGACTCGGGGGCCACGCAGGCTCGTCGCGGGACCGGACAGACCGAGGTGAGAGGTGGAACAGTGGGCGACGAGAGCATGCTGGAGATCGCGCGGCGGAACATCGCGGTGCCCGACGTGGTGCCCTCACCGCTGGGCGACATCAAGTTCTTCGACGGGGTGCCACTTCCGGGGTCTGTCGACACGATCTACGACCTGCTCGATCTCACCCGGGCGATCGAGGTCTACCTCAACACCATCCCAGGTGCCTCCCTCGTGGCGATGCGCAGCGGGTTCCGCAGCGTCGGCCTCGACGGCAACACCGTGCTCGGCTTCACCGACCCTCGCGCGAACTCGGGCTCCTTCTTCCTGACGCCGAACACCGAGACGACGTACGGCTCGATGTTCCTCGACCTGCGCGACGGCCCGCTGGTCGTCGAGAACCCGCCGAACTCCCTGTGCGTGCTCGACGACTTCTGGTTCCGCTACGTCGCTGACCTCGGCATCGCCGGGCCCGACAAGGGCGCGGGCGGCAAGTACCTCTTCCTCCCTCCGGGATACGACGGCGAGGAGCCGGACGGCTATTACGTGTTCCGCACGCCGACGTACTCGAACTGGCTGGTCGTCCGCGCCCTCGGCGGCGTTCCCGACATCAAGAAGGTTCGGGTCTATCCGCTCGCGCAGGCCGACGACCCGCCGGCGATGAGCTACCTGAACATGGCCGATCTGACCCAGAACACCATCCACGCGAACGACTTCTCGTTCTTCGAGGAGATCGACACGCTCGTGCAGGAGGAGCCGGCCGACGCGCTGGATCCGGAGCGCGCGGGTCAGTGCGCCTCGATCGGGATCGTGCACGGTCAACCGTTCGAGCCCGACGAGCGGATGCGCCGGATTCTCACCCAGGCCGCTCCTCTGGCGGCCGCGATCACCCGGGCACTGGTCTACAAGCCACGCGACCCCGACGCGTACTACTACCCCGACAGCAACTGGCTGGCCGCGTTCGTCGGCGGCAGCTACGAGTTCGAGCGCAACCACGCCCGGCTGCTGGACGCCCGCGCCCAGTTCCACTACTTCGCGACCGTGATCACGCCGGCGATGGCGCACGCCCAGGTGGGCGCGGGATCGGCGTACGCCTACACCGCGATGGACTCGACGGACGCCTGGCTCGACGGCGGCCGGACCTACCGGCTCACCCTGCCCGCGGGCATCCCGGCGAAGAACTTCTGGTCCGTCGACCTCTACGACACCCAGACCCGCTCGCTGCTGGAGACCGACACCCCGTACCCGGCCCTGATGAGCCTGTCGAACACCGTCGCGACGAACGACGACGGCAGCGTCGATCTGTGGTTCGGACCGACGGCGCCCGATGGCCGCAAGGCGAACTGGATCCAGACCGTGCCGGGCAAGTCCTGGTTCGCCATGCTGCGGCTCTACGGACCTCTGGAGGCGTGGTTCGACAAGACCTGGCGCCCCGGCGAGATCGAGCCCGCGGACGAAGTCAGCTGACGCGCCCGGACACCGGTCGGACGAGGAACATCAGGAGTGACTACCTGCTCCCCGGGTAGGAGTCGAACCTACGTCGCTAGTCCTGATTCAAAGGACTCGTGTCAGTGTTCAGGGCGTTCAGATCGCCTCGTCGACCCCCGATTTGAGCGGGCTGCGATGGGCTTTCGTCCGACCGTATCCACCTCGCGGTTAGCAACCAGTGTTAGCAACATCCCCGTCACAGCGTCGGTCCGTATCGCGGGGGCGGAGCGTTTCCCGGTCCGGCATCTGGCCCCCTTGGCGGGGGTCTGGGGGCTTGCCCCCACGCTGCCCAACACCATCAAACATAGAGGCGTCGCGGGGAGTGTCCCTTCCGGCAGCAACGCCCACCTCCCCCTCGTCATCGGCCGAGGTCCTGGAGCGGGCTGGTTCGTGTTGACGACGACGCTAGGACTTCCGCTGCTTGCGCCGTTCGATGAACTTGCGTCCGTTGTCGCGGAGACGGTCGTAGCGGGTGCCGACGTACAGGAGGGCGAACCCGAGGGCGACGACGCCGGCCAGGCCGAGGGGGTCGGAGATGAGGTCGACGAGCGGGTTGTACATGACCGAGGAGGTTAGCGGTCGATAGGGCTCGCGACGACCGGAATGGTTGATCCGGCATCGCGGGCTGCTTCGGTTGAAGAGTGAGCGCTTGGTCTACGGACTGGGCGCTCTTCTTCATTTGCGCGGCACGTAGGGGGACCGGCCGCCAGGCCGCACGCCCCCGGAGGCCGCGCACGCGGCCGGAGGCCGCCTTGAGTCAGTAGAGAAAGTTCTCACGAGCGACCGGGAAGCCAGCCGCTCGTACCGACTGGAGACGCGTGAGGTGGTCTGCCCTCTGATCCGCGACACCTAAACCACGGGCAACGGCATGGCTGGAAGGGCGAGAATGAGGCGGTGGGCATCTCCGTTGAACTCCGGGACGAGGCTGGTCGAACGGTCACTAGGCTGGCTGACCCGTCAGGTGGCACTTTCGATGCCGCAGGCGACTTCGATCGCTTCGTAGGTCAGTCGCCATACGGCCAAGTGAGTGACGGCTTACCTTTTCTGAAGTCGGTCGACCCATTCGGCACAACAGTGATGCCTTCGGGGGTCATGCCTCGCCTAATCAGTGACTGTGTGCGCGCGCTGGCCGCGGCAACTGCCGGTCCTGAGCGCAGAGGGCTCCTGCGTCTTCAGGTCTTGGCTAATGAGTGTTCTAAGCGCCCCGGCTCGGCACTCCACTGGATCGGCGACTGACGCGTGTCGGCTGGCGGAGAGCAGCCAGAAACTCGGCGGGCCGCCCAGCGTAACTATCAAGCAAGAGCGCTGTCCCTTCCCCGGGCAAAGGGCCTATGGTCGGGTATGCACGAATGAATGAAAGGGATGAAGGGTGACAGACGCAGCGCTCGTACGGATCGGCGGCGAACTCCGCCGTTATCGCGAGGACGCTGGGCTCTCGGGCTCGGCGGTTGCCCGCGAACTCGGGTGGTCCCAACCGAAGGTGTCCAGGGTCGAGACTGGTCGCTTTGGTGCCTCACTCGAAGAGATTGCGACGCTGCTCGACTACTACGGCGCTCCCGAAGAGGTCAGAGCGGAACTTCTCGCGACCGTGGCCCGACGGGAAGGACTGGCGGGGGCCTGGGTGGTTCGTGCTGGAGGGAGTCGCCGCCGTCACGGCGAGCTTCGCGCCATAGAGCAACGCGTCACCCGACTTCGCCAGCATCAAGGCCTGATGGTCCCCGGTCTTCTGCAGACCAGAAGGTATGCACGCGGCGTGGCTGACGCCCTCGGTCTCGCTGATAGTGACGCCATCGCAACGCGTCGTGTTGCTCGTCAAGATGCGTTCATGTCCGAAGGATCAGCGCGCTACGAAGTAGTTCTAGATGCCCGCGCGCTGATGCGCTGGCCTGGTGAGCCCGCCGTGATGGCGGAGCAACTGCAGCACCTGGCCGACGTCGACCCCACACGGGTCGACTTGAGGATTCTTCCGCCTGGGGGCGAAGCTGCAGCATTCGCCATTGCTGGGTTCCTGATCTACGACTTCACCGACGGCAGGCCGTCCGTGGTGATGCTCGAATCGTTGACGGCTGACACGTACCTCTCTGACGAGGTCGACGTGTCGGCGTACGCCTCAACCTTCGAGCGGTTGCAGGAAGACGCCCTCGACCTCGAGGCGTCCCGGCAGTATTTGGTGACCACGCTTCGCAACCTGCGAGGCACAGAGGGATGAGGAGTGCTCGATGAATGACAAGTGGCAGAACGCGCGTTGGCGGAAGAGCACCGGCAGCGACTCGGGCGCGTGCGTCGAGGTGGCCGAGGTCGACGGCATCGTCGGCGTACGCGACACCAAGGCGAACGGCGCTGGCCCTGTCCTGGAGTTCAATCGCAAGGAGTGGGAGGCGTTCTTGCTGGGCGTCGGAAACGGTGAGTTCACCATGGAGGCGCTGAGCAAGTGAGTGCACCAGTGGAGGTCAGAGAGCCAGGAACCAGCCCGCGCGGGCTCGGGCGTCTGCTGGCCTCCACTGGCGTTTCCATGATCGGGCAGGGGGCAGCGACGGCGGCCGTGCCACTGCTCGCCGCCTCTCTCACTCGGGACCCGCTTCTCGTGTCGCTTGTAGTGGCCGCTTCGTACGCTGCGTGGCTTGTTGTCGGTCTCCCGGCCGGCGCTCTGGTCGATCGGTGGCCACGGCGGCAGACGATGGTCATCGCGGACCTGGTGCGCGTGGTTCTCCTGGCGCTCGTCGCGGCGGGCGTCCTCGTGGAATGGCTCCCGATATGGGGCCTGATTGCCGTTGTCTTCATGATCGCGTGCGCCAGCTGCTTCTTCGATCCGGCCGCACAGGCCGCAATCCCGGTTCTCGCGACCCGTGAGCCTGCGGCACTTGCCAAGGCCAACGGGCATCTCTGGACGCTCGATATCTTCGGCCGCTCGCTGGTTGGTCCGCCACTGGGTGCGGCGCTCTTCGCATCGGCTGCGGTGCTTCCGTTCGCCCTGAACTCGGTGACGTTCCTCGTCTCCGCGCTCCTGTTGGTCGGCCTCTCAGGGCTCGGCCGCGCTGAGCATCCTGATGGAGCCCAACCGGTCCATCACGCGGTGCGAGACGGCGTTCTCTACCTCGTGCGGCACCCGGGCCTGCGCCTGCTCACATTCGGAATCGGGACTTACAACTTCGGCTACAACATCGCCTTTGCAATCCTCGTGCTCTTTGCTCAAGACACCCTTGGCCTTCGTGACCAAGGCTTCGGCATCCTGCTCGCGATGCTCGCGGTTGGCGGCGCGGTGGGAGGCTGGCTCGGACCCCGTGTGCATCGGGTCCTGTCGGCCGCCTCGACGTACTCCCTTGCCCTCGCGGTGCAAGGCATCGCCTGGCTCGTGGTCGTCACCACGCAGAACGTGTATGCGTCGGGCGCTGCGCTCGCCGTTGTCGGTCTCGCTTCAACGGTGGTCAGCGTGGTCGGTGGGACGGCTCGTCAGACCCTGACCCCCGATCATCTGCTCGGCCGGATCACGGCAGGTACACGCGTTGTGGGTGTCGGGGTTGCCGCACTTGGTGCGGTCGTTGGGGGAGCCGTGGCATCCGCTGTGAGCCTCGATGCTGCCCTACTCCTGGCCTGCGTGGTCCTCGTTGCTGGTGCCGTGGCGTTCCTGCCCGCGGCACGCGCCCGCCGCGTCTGAGCCTCCTTCGAGCAAGTTCCGGGCGTTGCCCTTGACTCTCGCTATTCACTCGTGCATAGTCATGGTTATGCAGTAGTGAATAGGTCATTACTCGGAACCAAGGAGATGCAAGTCATGGCTATCCCTCGCAGGATGAACCTCGGCAACGACCTGGTGTTCTCGGCTGGCGCGTTCATCGTGGGCGCGGTCGAGCAGGTCCAGGACTGGGAGGCGGCACCGCTCCCGGATGGGACCCGGCCGCAGAAGATCGACAAGGAGACCGGTCTGCCGACCTGGACCGTTCCGGTCCTCGACGCTGACCCGGAGGCGGGGAAGAACGACAAGACGGTCAACGTCAAGATCCTCTCCAAGCACCAGCCGGTGCCCCCGCCCAACGACACGGGTCTGCCGTTCGTCCCGGTCGTGTTCACCGAACTCGTGGGCGTCCCGTGGATCGACGACTCCGGCCCTCGGCCGAAGTTGATGTGGTCGCTCTCCGCGCTGGGCATGGAGGCCCCCGGCGCTCGTAAGCCCGCTGCCGGTACGACCTCGAAGGCGGCTGCGTGATGTGGGCCGACCTGGAGTTCCTGGGCAGCGTGATGGAGCGCCTACCGCAGATCGATGTCCGGTCCCCGGGGCTGGTCTCGCTCGAAATCCTCGAGGACGGCAGCACGTTCGGCGGTAAGCGACTGCTCGCCGATGTGCGGGTCACCATGCGCACCATCACCGAGGCTCAGACGCTGGCGGACGCGCTCGGCCTGACGGGGCACTACCAAGGCCCGGTCATCGACGGCCAGGTCATGCACGACTGGGTCGGCCTGGTCGACCACGCCACTGACCGTCCGATCGACGTCAGCGTCGTCGCATACGAGCACGCCGACGAGACCACCGAGGCGACCACCGAGGCGAGGGCCTGATGGGCACCGCGCTCGGCGTCGTGATGGTCCTCGGCCTGCTCTACGTCCTGGCCCGCGTGCTCTTCGACTGAGCACGCCGTGGCACCCCGAAGGCTCCCGCTGGCCGTCGCGTGAAGGGAAGCGCGTGGCGGCTGGCGGGACTCCACCCCGGCAACTCTGGAAGGCAGCAAGTCATGAACGAAACACTCGTCTACAGCCTCGGCGGCCTGGCCGCTCTGGCGCTCGCGGTCCTGATCGCGATCCCCGCCACACGGAAACCGACCCTCGCGGCCCTGGTCTGGGTGGGCATGCTCGCCCGCCGCACCTGGTGGTGGCTGGTCTTCCGGTTCACCTGGAAGTCCCTGGCCCGTGAGGCAGGTCTCTCCAAGCGGCGGACCAAGCGCGTGAAGCGCCTCGGTGTCGGGGAGGAATCGATCGAGAAGTGGCGCGACCCTCGCCTCAAGCGAGTCATCACCTCGCCGCACTCGGTAACGCTCAAGGTCCGCACCCGTCGCGGTCAGGCCCTGGCCGACCTGGAGGCCTTCGCGCCGAAACTGGCGGCGACCTATCAGGCCGATTCCTACCGGGTCTACCCCTCGAAGCGTCGCCCCGGCTCGACGGTGATGTTCGAGCTGGTGATGCGGGACCTGATCACCAAGCCTGCTACGGCCTCGATGCCTGAGCCTCGGATGCAAACCTCCTCGGTCCTGCTCGGCCGTCGTCAGAACGGCAAGCCGTTCCACCTCCAGATCGAGCAGCGGCACACCCTCGTCGTGGGCGCCTCCGGTGCCGGTAAGGGCTCGTTCCTGTGGGGCATCGTCGGCTCACTCTCGCCCGCTATCGCGGTCGACGCCGTACGGGCCTACGGGATCGACCTCAAAGGCGGCATGGAGTTGATGATGGGTGCTCCGCTGTTCACCAAGATTGCGGTCAAGGGTGAGCACGCGGTCGAGATGTTGCGCGAGTTCGTCTCCATCGCTGACCAGCGCACCGAAGCGCTGCAGGGCGTCTCTCGTAACCACAAGCCGGGTCCGGGTGACCCGCTCTATCTGCTCGTCATCGACGAACTCGCGTCGCTGACCGCCTACGCCGACCCGGAGATCAAGAAGGAGGCCGAGCGGCTCCTCAAGCGCCTGCTCTCGATCGGCCGCGCGGTCGGTGTCGTGGTGTGCGCGTTCGTCCAGGACCCCCGCAAAGAGGTCATCGACATGCGCGGTCTCTTCACCCAGACCATCGCGCTCCGGGTCCGCTCCGCGATGGAGACCAACATGGTCCTCGGTGACGGCATGGCCACCCAGGCAGCCGCACACCGCATCCTCAAGGCCGCCCAGGGCACCGCCTGGATCATCGACGAGGACGGCTCCACCGACCGCATCAGGGCCGACTACTGGCCCGATGAACTGATCCGGCGTCTTGCATCGCTCTACCCCGCGACCCCGGACCTGGTGACCATCCCGGACGCCGTCGACGCCTCGGGTATGCCGCTCTCCCTCACCGATGGGGGTGCGCGATGACTACCCCGGCATGGATGGAGCACGCCGCCTGCACGACTAAGGAGAAGCGCGGCCTGCCCTGGACGACCGACACCAGCGGGGCCCCCACGGTCCTGGTCGACCTGATGCGGGAGACCTGCGACGGCTGCCCCGTCCGCCTCGCCTGCCAGGCCTACGCCAACCGCAACCGCGTCACCGGTGGCTGGTGGTGCGGCGTCGACCAGGCCCCCGCGCCAGAGGACCTGCTCGACCTGCTCGACGCTCTCCCGGCTGCCTCGATCAAGGGGGCGGCATGAACGCGACGACCTGCACCGCGACCAAGGACACCAACGTCCACAACCACACCTGCGACCAGGACCCGCTCCACGAGGTCCGCCACGGGCACCACTGCCCCGGCTGCGACGTGTGGTGGCTCCAGACCGCCAACCCCACCCGCTCCACGGTCACCGCTGACGGTCAGGGGCTGTTGTGGTGACTGCCCTGTCTGGCTCGACCCTGGATGCACCGGGCATCCACAGTGACGCATCGTCCTCGACGGGTGGGACGATCTCCTACCCGTACGGGGAGGATGCGCCGCTGGATCTGTCCGGCCTCTCCGACGCCGAGTTCGCCTCGACCGCCGCACGCCTCCTGGACGGCACCTTCGACGCCTGGTCCGACACCGCCGCATCGGTCGGCTACTGCGCCCACCCCATCCGGCTCACCGGAGCCTCGGAGACCTTCGACGCCCGAACCGGGGATCTCGTCGGCACCTTTGCGTCCGCGAATGCCCCGCTCGGGGTGCTCTACCGTCCCTGCGGCAACCGCCGCGCCGATGTGTGCCCAGCCTGCTCCCGGGTCTACGCCCGCGACACCTTCGCCATGATCAACGCTGGCCTCGTCGGCGGGAAGACGATCCCGGACACGGTGGCAGACAACCCGCTGCTCTTCGTCACCTTCACCGCCCCCACCTTCGGCCACGTCCACGGACCCCGGCCCAAGAACGGCCAACGTGTTGGCGGAAGGTGTCGGCCACGCTCGGCCAGGCCCGGACAGCCGGTGACCTGCGAACACGGCCGCCCTCTGGGCTGCATGGCAATCCACGACGAGGACGACTCCGCCAATGGCGCGCCACTGTGCCACGAGTGTCACGACCTCGACTCCGCCATTGTCTGGCAGTGGCACGCCCCCGAGTTGTGGCGACGCACCACCATCGCCCTACGCCGTGCCTTGGCTGATCACCTCGGCGTCACCGAGACCCGACGCAAGCCCACCAAGAAGAACCCCACCCCGCTGCCCTGCCTGGCCGACGTCGCCGCGGTTCAGTTCGCCAAGGTCGCCGAATACCAAGCCCGTGGCCTCGTCCACTTCCACGCCCTCATCCGCCTCGACGGCCCGGACGGTCCCGGGTCACCAGCTCCGATCGACGGTCACGCCCTCGGTCGGCTCCTGGAGCACGCGGCCGGCCGAATCGAGTTCACCGCCGACCCCATCGACGCCGACGACCCCGCCCGGGTCCTGCGCTGGGGACAGCAGCTCGATATCCGCGTGGTCCGCGACGGGCACCGCACCGACGACCCCAACGGCCCTCTCACCCCCGGCCAGGTCGCCGGGTACCTCGCCAAGTACGCCACCAAGGACGCCAACTCGATCAAGGGCAACGGCGACCAGGACGGCCGCGAACACCTCGCCGCCTTCGCCTCGAGGTGCCGCGAACTCGCCGCCAGGTCCCGCCGCCACTACGGGCTGCACACCGACCGGGACGGCAAGGACAACAACCCCTACTTCTACCTGGGCAAGTGGGCTCACATGCTCGGCTTCCGGGGCCACTTCTCCACCAAGTCCCGCCGCTACTCCATCAGCCTTGGTCGCCTGCGTCGTGCCCGGGCCAAGTACCGCCAACTCATCGAGGCCTCCAAGACCGACCACGACGCCCGCGCCGCGCTGCTCGACCTCGGCGAACTCGAAGCCCGCCTCCTGGCCGAAGACGAAGACACCACCCTCGTCATCTCCCGATGGGCCTTCGAAGGCGTCGGCTGGACCCACCCCGGCGACGAAGCCCTCGCCCTCGCCGCTGCTGCCCGTGCCCGTGAGTACGACCAGTGGAAAGCCCAGACCAAGAACACCACCAACGAGAAGGGGAAGTGAGATGGATGAGAAGTTGCTCTACCGGATCAGCGAGGTTGCGTTTTACCTCAGCCTCAGCCGGTCGAAGACGTACGAACTGGTGCGGGTCGGACACTTGCCCTCGGTGAAGATCGATGGCATCCGTCGCGTCCGTGGCTCGGACGTGGTGCAGTACGTCGAGGGTCTGAGGGCCGCCTGATGGGGAAGGTGAAGGACGGCATCGTCAAGCGTGGAAACACGTGGTCCTACGTCATCCGGGTGACGGATGCCAACGGCGTCAGCAAGCCGAAGTGGAAGGGCGGCTTTGCCACTGCCGATGAGGCCAAGGACGCTCGCGATGAGGCGCGTGTTGCTGCTCGTCGTGGTGAGTTCGTACACCGGAAGTCGACGACCGTTGAGGAGTACCTGGCTCAGTGGCTCGAAGCGCACCGGATGGAGATCCGACCGAAGACGGCTGAGGACTACCGGCTGATGATCGCGCGCTACATCGTTCCCCGCCTCGGCAAGATGCGCCTCCAGTCGGTGAAGCCCGCGACCCTGAGCACCTTCTACGCCTACCTCCTGCGGGAGGGCGGAAAGGACGGTGGCCCGCTGTCTCCTCGGACGGTCAACTACGTGCATTCGGTCCTCCGGAAAGCACTCAACGATGCCGTCAACACAGATCAGATCCTGGCCAGCAACCCGGCGCTCAAGGCCAAGCGCCCTAAGTCACAAGGGGTGACCGCAGTGCATGACATCTGGGACGCCAAGCAACTAGCCCGGTTCCTCGACGCTGTAGCGGCTGATCGGCTCGGGCCGTTCTTCCGGGTCGCGGCCTACACCGGCGCTCGACGAGGCGAGCTCTTCTATCTCCAGTGGTCGAACGTCGTCCTCGACGGCTCAGACCCGCACATCTGGATCCGGGGCTCAACGGCGATCGTTCGTGGCCACCGCGTCGACGGAGGAACCAAGACCGGCCGTGCTCGCCGCGTCAGCATCGATGCTGGAACCGTGGCCGTTCTCCGATCCCACAAGGAGCGCCAGGAGAAGGAGCGCGAACTGGTCGGGGCCTCCTGGCCGGACAACGACCGGGTGTTCCGGATGGAGATGGGTACGCCGCTGCGGACTGACCTTCCCGGCGAGATTATGCGCCGCGTCATCAAGGGCCTTCACACCTCGCAGAACCCGCTTCCGTCGATCCGTCTCCACGACCTCCGCCACGTCCACGCGACGTTGCTGCTGAAAGCCGGTGTGCCGGTTCACGTCGTCGCTGCTCGTCTCGGGCACCGCGATCCCTCGATGACCCTCCGCGTCTACGCGCACGTTCTGAGCGACCAGGGCGCGAGCGCTGCTCAGACGTTTGCAGACATCTTCCTCGAGGACGACGAGGACGACAACGAGGACGGGAATCAGTGATGCGTGTTAGCAACGGCGTTAGCAAGCGGGCCGGTTCCGGCACCTCGCTCCCCCGCCAGACGGGGCGATTCACGCTCAAGAATGGCTCCCCGGGTAGGAGTCGAACCTACGTCGCTAGTCCTGATTCAAAGTCAGGCGGGCCCTGCCGGCAGACCAACCGGGGAACGTACGCCGAAACGCACGGGACAACTGTAGACGGCAGCGCCCCTGCCCCGCGCACTGACGCTGCGAGTCAGAGGAGGTCGGCGACCTTCTGAGCCGTCTCCTTGGCCGAGCCAGGGTTCTGGCCGGTGACGAGGTTGCCGTCGACGACCGCGTACGAGACGAACGGGAGCTTGGCCTTCTCATAGAGCGCGCCGCGCTTCTTGGCCTCCTCCTCGGCGTTGTACGGCACGAGCTTGTCGACGCGAGCGAGGACCTCCTCCTGCCACGCGAAGCCCGTCATCTTGCGGCCGGCGATGAGGTAGGAGCCGTCGGAGAGACGGGTGTTGAGCAGACCGCAGTAGCCGTGGCAGACGGAAGAGACGATGCCGCCGCGCTCGAAGATCTCGCGGGTGATGCGCTGGAGCCCCTCGCTGTCGGGGAAGTCGTACATGACCGCATGTCCGCCGGTGAAGTAGATGGCGTCGTAGTCGGCGGAGTCGACATCCTCAGGTGCCAGCGTGTTCTCCAGCAGCCCCATCCGCTCCGACGAAGCCCGCCAGGCCTTGGCGGTCTTGTCGTAGCTGGGGAACTTCAGCGCCCGCGGCTCGAGCGGCACCGCTCCCCCGGCGGGGCTGACGAGAGTCTGCTCGAAGCCGTGCTCCTCGAAGGCGTCCCAGGCGTGGGTGAGCTCGGAGAGCCACAGACCGGTCGGATGCGACGGGTCGTCGTAGTGACCGACGTTGGTGACGACGTTCAGGATGCGCTTGGTCATGCCCTGGTCTCCTTCGTGCGGGCCCGGCTCACCGGACGCCGGTCCTTCGTAGGGTCTTCAGTGCGAGCGTAAGGATCCGGGACCACTGATCGTGGTTGATCGCGCTCGGCGGGGTGAATCCCTGAATTCGCTCGTGAGCGACGGTCTGGGCCTCGGTGTACTTGAGCAGCCCGTCGGCGCCGTGACGACGGCCGAGTCCGGAGTCGCCCATCCCGCCCATCGGGGCGTCGATGCTGCCCCAGGCCGCGGCGAAGGCCTCGTTGACGTTGACCGTGCCGGCGTGGATACGAGCCGCGACGGCCCGCCCACGTGCGCCGTCGCGAGTCCAGACGCTGGCGTTGAGTCCGTACGCCGTGGAGTTGGCCATCCTGACCGCGTCGTCGATCTCGGTGTAGCGGTAGATCGAGACGACCGGGCCGAAGGTCTCGTGCTCGAACAGGGTCATCTCCGGGGTGACGTCGGCGAGGATCGTCGGCTCGTAGAACAGCGGCCCGAGGTCAGGGCGCGGCGTCCCGCCGGCGAGCAGCGTCGCGCCCTTCGCGACGGCGTCCTCGACGTGGGTGGAGACGGTCTCGAGCTGCGAGGTGGTCGTCAGGCTGCCGACATCGATGCTGTAGTCGTACGCCGCGCCGATCCGGAGCTCCTTCGTCCTGGCCGCGAACCGGGAGACGAACTCGTCGTAGATCTGGTCGGGGACGTACATCCGCTCGATCGAGACGCACAGCTGGCCGGCAGAGGGGAAGCTCGCGGCGATGGCACCCTTGACAGTCCGATCGATGTCGGCGTCCGGGAGGACGATCATCGGATTCTTGCCACCGAGCTCGAGGGAGGCACCGATCAGGCGCGCGCCCGCCTGCTGCGCGATGTGGCGGCCGCTGGCGGTGGAGCCGGTGAACATCACGTAGTCGCCGTTGGCCAGAAGCGGGTCACCCAGGACACTGCCGCGCCCGATGACCATCTGCCACACATCGGCCGGCAGACCGGCCTCCTTCAGCAGGTCCAGTGCCCACAGCGCGGTGACGGCGGTCTGGGTATCGGGCTTCTGGACCACGGCATTGCCGGCCAGCAGGGCGGGGATCGCATCGCCGGCCGCCATCGAGAGCGGGTAGTTCCACGGCGAGATGACCGTGACCACGCCCTTGGGGTGGTGCAGCTCGGTGGTGTGGGTGAGCAGCGGAAGCGCACCCTTGCGGCGCTTCGGGTCGAGGAGCCTCTCCACGCTGCGGGCGTAGTAGCGGGCCGTGATCGCGATGTCCATGATCTCGAGGAACGCATCGCGGCGGGTCTTGCCGTTCTCGGCCTGCATCAGGTCCAGGCCCTGCTCCTGCCTCTCCAGGACGAGGTCGTGGAAGCGGAGGAAGATCCGCTTGCGCTCGCTGATCGGGGTGGCGGCCCAGCCGACCTGCGCGGCGCGGGCCCGCTCGAAGGCCGCCTCCACATCCTGGGAGGTGGAAGACGGGAGCTCGGCGAGGGGCTCGCCCGTGTACGGAGCGGTGGTGGTGACCGTGGCGGCTCCCGGAGCCGCGGTGACCTGGCTCGCGAGCCGGTTCAGCAGCGCGGGCGTGATGGTGGCGGGAAGGCCTGCCCCGCGAACCGGGGCGGCAGCGTGATCGATGGACATGTCGGATCTCCAGGTGGTCGAAGCGCTAGGCGGTGGCCCGGACCGAGATCGGCACGGGCATGTGGAGGGCGGCCTGGGCCTCGGTGGCGACGTCGAGGCGGAGCGTACGCATCGGCTCGAGGGCGCGGATGTCGTCGGACATGCGGCCCTCGCCGAGCTGGAGCTCGACACCGCGCGGCAGGGTCGCGCTGCCGGCGGCGAGGATGTTGGTCTGGTTGAGCGTCGACTGCCAGCGGCCGCCGAGCTCGGTGTAGGACGTCAGCGACGAGACCCGCTCACCCGAGCGGAAGGTGGTCTGCGCCGGCGTGGGCGCGGAGAAGGCGACATCGACCCCGCCGGTCGCGTTGGCGACCCGGGCGGTGCTGGTCGAGGTGTCGATGTCCACGTCGAGCTCGGTTACCCATTTCGGGAAGCCGTAGCCGTCGTGACCACGCACCTGCGCGATGTCGGTGTTGACCGGCAGGGAGAAGACGTACGAGTGCAGGTGGTCGTTCTTCAGGTCGGTGACGAGGTCGAGGAATCCGAGCCGTCCGTGCCGCGCGGGCCGGACCGCGACGCCCACCGCGGCCTCGGTGTAGAAGTCGATGTCGGCGATGTCGTAGCGAAAGAAGATGACCGAGGCGAGGCCGATGCCCGGGACGAGCTCCAGCGGCTCGAGCTCCTCGGGCAGGCGGGCTCGGATCGCCGAGGAGCGGGCCAGCATGGTCAGCCGGGCCGAGGACATCCGGTAGTAGAAGTTCGGCGTGTACGTAGGTCCGATCGGTGAGTCGACCTGGGTCTTGGAGAGGCGACGGAAGAAGTCGACGCCGCTGACCCGTGGGTCGCGGGCGATCTCGTCGAGATCGGGGTTCATCCGGTAGCGGTCGTAGAGCCCACCGCGGGGCACCTCGACCGTACGCTCACCCAGCCGCGCGGTCACGGTCTGCTGTCCGGGCTGTTGTTCGGTGGCAGCCATCAGGATCTCCTCAATGTTAGCAACGCTTACATGAAGAGCCTACGCAGCAATGTAAGCACCGTCAACACTGGCCGGAGTGGCGGCCGCCACTCCCTGCTAGTCGGCGCGCGCGGCGAGGATCGCGGCGAACGCAGCCCGAACCCGATCCCCGATCTCCTCGGTCGAGTCCGCCTGAAGCTTGCCGTCCATGTAGAGGTAGGCCATCCCGTGCGCCAGCGCCCAGCCGGCCGACGCGAGCGCATCGGCATCGACATCCGGGAAGACCCGCGTCATGGCCGCGGCGAGCAGGTCGTGGATCTCGGCAGCAGCCTCGACCCGCTCCGCACTGCCCGTGTCGCACGCGTTGCCGAACATCACCCGGAACAGCGCCGGACGACGCAGGGCGAACTCGACGTACGCGACGGCGAGCTCGCCCAGATCAGCAGCAGAGGCCGGAAGCTCACGGCCTTCGGTCAGATCGACCTTCAGGTCGCGCAGCCCCTGTGCCGCCAGCGCGGACTCCAGGGCGTCGCGGTCCTTGAAGTGGCGGTAGGGCGCCGTCGGCGAGACCCCCGCCTCGCGCGCGAGCGCACGCAACGAGAACGGCTCACCCTCTTCGAGCATCCGCATCGCGGCCGTCAGGAGCGAGGCCCGGAGATCGCCGTGATGATAGCCACTCTTCTCAGAAGTTGACACTGCTTACATCCCTTTCTACGCTCATGTGAGCACCGTAAACATACCGCACTCAGGAGCAGTTCATGTCATCCGTATTCGAGCAGTTCGCCCTTCCCAACGGCTCCGTGCTCCCGAACCGGCTGGCCAAGGCCGCCATGGAGGAGAACATGGCCGCGGCCGGTCAGCTCCCGGACGCCTCTCTCGTCCGGCTCTACCGCCGCTGGAGCCAGGGCGGGGTCGGTCTGATCATCACCGGCAACGTCATGGTCCACGCGGAGGCGCTCACCGGACCCGGGGGTGTCGTTCTCGACGCCGAGTCGCCGCTGGCCCCGTTCCGGGAGTGGGCGACCGCCGCGAAGAGCGGGGGTTCGCAGGTGTGGATGCAGATCAACCACCCCGGGCGCCAGGTGGGCGCGAACATGCCCGGCGTCGCCTGGGGTCCCTCGGCCGTACGCGTCGACCTCGGCAAGAACACCAAGCGGTTCGCCCAACCCGTCGAGATGACCACGACGCAGATCGAGGAGACCGTCGCGCGGTTCGCCGAGACCGCCCGCCGAGCCGAGGAGGCCGGGTTCGACGGCGTCGAGATCCACGCCGCCCACGGCTACCTGCTCTCCCAGTTCCTCTCGCCCCTGGCCAACCAGCGCACCGACCGGTGGGGCGGCGACCTGGCCAACCGGGCCCGCCTCCTGCTCGACGTCGTCCGGGCCGTACGCGCAGTGGTCTCCCCCGGCTTCGCCGTCGCGGTCAAGCTCAACTCCGCCGACTTCCAGCGCGGTGGATTCGACGCCGAGGACGCCAAGGCGGTCATCGAGATGCTGGCACCCCTGGGCGTCGACATCGTGGAGCTCTCCGGTGGCAGCTACGAGGCCCCGGCCATGACCGGCCAGGCCAAGGACCAGCGGACCCAGGCCCGCGAGGCGTACTTCCTGACCCTCGCCGAGGACCTGGCCCGG
Source organism: Nocardioides sp. YJ-D4 (assembly GCF_054031495.1). Taxonomy (NCBI): domain Bacteria; kingdom Bacillati; phylum Actinomycetota; class Actinomycetes; order Propionibacteriales; family Nocardioidaceae; genus Nocardioides; species Nocardioides sp. YJ-D4. The sequence goes on along the minus strand of NZ_CM132932.1, from coordinate 4,094,861 downwards.
ACCAGCCCGCTGCCTCTGATGCTGACCGGTGGAATCGTCCGGCGTCCCGTCGCCGAGGAGGTCCTCGCCGGCGGCGTCGACCTGGTCGGCATGGGCAGCGCCCTGGCGGTCGACCCCGACCTGCCGAACACGTGGCGCCACGACGCCGAGGCACGCGTCGACCTGGCGCCGGTCCGGATCGAGGACAAGGCCGTCGCCTCGGCTGCGAGCATGGCCCGCGTACGCCAGCAGCTGCGCCGTCTCGGCGCCGGCCGCCGCACCCGCCCCGGCATGGATCCCAAGCTCGCCCTTGCCAAGGAGACCTTCCTCCAACGCCGCGCCCTGCGCCGCTACCGTACGTGGCTCCAGACCCGCACCGCCTGACCCGCCCTGCCTGACCCGTCGAGCAGTGTCGTTCAACGCCGGATAGAGAGCGTTTGGATGCGGTAGGTTGCCAATATGCTCATCATCGCGATCATCCTGTTCGGCATCGTGGCAGGCGGCCTGGCACAGCTCGTTCTCGGTCGGTCGATGAAGGAGATCGATTGGACCACGGCGGCGGTGACGGGCTTGCTGGGCTCCTTCGTCGGTGGCCTGGGGCTCAGCCTCGCGACCGGCAACGGCCTGGATCTCCACCCGACCGGGTTGGTCGGGTCGTTCCTTGGAGCCCTGCTTCTCACGTGGGCGTGGGGGTTCTGGCGCCGGTCGCGTCAGAGCCAGTGATCATCGGATCCTCCGAGCAGCGCGCCCACGCCACCCGCTACGGGTGATGCCGCCGAGCCATGACCGTTCGAGAGTGGAAGCTCAACCACCAAGGAGCGGATGTCATGTCAGACGAGACCAACACGCCCGATGTCGAGGTGAGCGCGGCCTCCGTGTCGGACGGCGCCTACACCCTCATCATCGCGGACTTCAGCAACACCGACATGGCGTGGGAGGCGTATGAGGCCCTCAAGTCGGCCGAGAACGGCCGCACCGTCGAGATCGAGGGCGTCATCGTGGTCAGGCGATCGGCCGAGGGCAAGCTGGAGATCCAGAAGGCAACCGACCACAGCACGAAGTCAGGACTCAAGTGGGGCGTCGTCGGCGGCGTCGCGCTCGGCGTGATCTTCCCGCCGTCGATCCTCGGCAGCGCGGCCGTGGCCGGCGGCGCTGGAGCCTTCGTCGGGAAGCTGCGGCAGCGCCACCACAACCACGAGCTCGAGCAGAAGCTCGAGAATGCGATCACACCAGGACACTCCGGCCTGCTCGCCCTGGTCTCAGACCCCGGCGAGGTCAAGATCCGCAAGGCCCTCGAGCGGGCGGAGACCATCGTCGAGTCCACCGTCGCGAAGGTCGAGGCAGAGGACATCAAGGCCGCGGCCAAGGAGATCCAGGGCGCACACGCCTGAGCGCAGGGCGGCGGAGCATCCGACCCGGCGATCAGGCGACGTCGCGGCGCAGGGACACGGCCGCAGCCAGGGCCGAGGAGGCCAGGGCATAGCCGAGAAGCACGAGCGCACCCACCAGCGGCGTCTGGACGACGGGGCCGTTCACACCGGCCTCGGCCGCGATCATCTCCAAGAGCGCGGTCGACCCGGTGAGCGCGGACGTGGCTCCACCCGGAAGGAACGGATAGACGTTGTTGGCTCCCGGGAGAATCATCATCAGGTTGTCCACGAGATAGAAGTACCCCAAGGCGATCCCGATCGCGAGCATCTGGTGGCGCGCGACAGCTCCGATGCCGACACCCAGCAGCATGTAGATGGCTGCGGCGGCGCCGTACCTCGCCGCGGTGCCGAGAATGGCACCGAGCCCGAGCCCCGGCTCGATCCCGTACGCGAAGGTCCCTGCATAGATCCCGGCGACCGCGGAGAACGCCAGGACCAGCCCGTACGCCAGGCCGAGGCCCGCGTAGGCGATCAGCTTGGCCACCAGCACCCGGCCTCGATTCGGGATCGCGAGGAAGGTGGTGGCTACGGTGCGATGCCGGTATTCGCCGGTGATCGCCACGGTGCCGATCAGCGCAGGTACGAAGAGGGCGACGCCGAGAAGGCCCAGGACACCGGAGACGCCGTCGACCGTGTCCAGCCCAGGCATCGGCGGGGTGGTGTTCTCCGGACCGGTCAGGGCGACGAGAGCGGTGAGCAGGCCACCGCACGCCATCGCGGCCGCCAGCGTCCACAGGGGCAGCCGGGTCCTGGTCAGCCGGACCACCTCACCTCGGATCGCGTCCTTCAGCTGTCGCATGCCATCTCCTCCTCGATCATGCTCAGGTAGGCCTCCTCGAGCGAGGCGTGCTCACCGGTGAAGTCGCTCAGAGCACCGGACCAGCGCGTGCGGCCGCCCTCGACGAGCACCAGATCGTCGATGACCTGTTGCAGCTCGGTGAGCACATGACTGGACACCAGCACCGTCCCGCCGGCATCGGCGAAGGCTCGCAGCAGACGGCGCAGCCACACGATGCCCGAAGGGTCCAGGCCGTTGGTCGGCTCATCGAGGATCAGCCCGGACGGTCGGCCCAACAGAGCCGTCGCCAACGCCAGCCGCTGGCGCATCCCGGTCGAGAAGCCGCGGACTCGTCGGCGCGACACCGAGCTCAGGCCGGTCTCCTCGAGCACGTGCTCGACCCGAGCGCCGGGCACACCGATCAGGGCGGCCTGAGTCTGCAGGTGCCCGCGAGCGGTCATCCCCGGATGGGCCCCGGCCAGATCGCCGACGACGCCCAGGACCCGGGACGGAGAGCTCAACGCGCCGTAGGGCACCCCATCGATAGTCGCGGTGCCCTGATCCGCACGGGCGAGTCCGGTGAGGATACGCAAGGTCGTGCTCTTGCCCGCGCCGTTCGGCCCGATGAAGCCGGTCACCCGCCCCGGCAGAGCGACCAGATCGACCCGGGTCAGCGCCGGCACCGGCCCGAAGGACTTGGCCAGACCTTCGGCCCGCAGTGTGGGGCCGGACAGCACCCCGCTCCCCTTCGCCGCGACACCCGCGGCCACAGCGGCACTCATGACCGAGCCAGAGTGTCGAGCGCCGCGGCCAGCTCAACGGCCTCCGGAGTGCTGACCAGCAGCTCGTCGAAGCCGGCACCGACCTCCCGGTCACGCAACCGGATCCGCAGCAGGGGCAGCCCACGCGTCATCGAGACCAGCCTGCGGGTGCCGTCGGGATGCCGAAAGGTGCCCAGCTTGCGGAACCCCGAGATGACCAGACCCGAGCGCCAGCCCAGGACCTCGGAACTCCATCCCGACAGCACCTCCACCGACTCGACGGCACCGACCGCGACGGAGTATCCCGCGCGGCCGGCCATCAGCCGCTCCCAGCCAGGAAAGGTCAGCGTCAGCACGCTGTCCTGGACATTGAGGATGGTCATCTCATCTCCTAGAATATACTCAGATCAGGAACATTCTAAGAATGAGAATAATGGGAGTCAGATGCCGCCGCAAGGCAATATCTCTGAGGTCGTTGCCCACCCCGTACGACTGCGGGTCCTGCAGGCGGTGGGGGGTCGCGATCTGACCACCGCCCAACTCCGGGACCTGCTGACAGATGTCCCTCAGGCCACGCTGTATCGACACATCGCCACGCTCGTCGAGGCCGGCTTCCTCGCCGTGGCGTCGGAGCGGCGGGTGCGCGGCACGGTCGAGCGCACCTACACGCTGGGCGAGCGGATGGCTCACGTCGAGAAAGCCGAGCTGGCGACGCTCTCCGACGAGCAGATCCAAGCGGGCTTCCTCGCCTTCATCGGCGAGCTGCTTCGTACGTTCGAGGGTTCACTCGCTCTCGGCGAGGTGACCCGCAGCCACCTCGGGTTCGGCACGGGCGCGCTGTACGTCGACGAGGAGGACCTCGTGCGGATCCAGCAAGGATTCAACGATCTCATCGCCCCGTACGTCGGCGAGACGACCGGGAAGCAGCGCGTGATGCTGTCCACGGTGCTCCTGCCGACCGAGTAGCGCCGTACGTCCCAACGACACGATGGGGTGCTACGCCGCGATCGCACTCGTCAACGAAGATCCTGAGCCTCAGCCGACGACCTTCAGGTCACGCTCGGTGTTGTTCAGACGTCTGCCGCCCTCCTCGGTGACCGTGACGATGTCCTCGATGCGGACCCCGAACTCTCCGGGGAGGTAGATGCCGGGCTCGACCGAGAAGCACATCCCCGGCACCAGCGGCTGCTCTTCGCCCTCGATCATGTACGGCGGTTCATGGGTCGTGGTGCCGATGCCGTGGCCGGTGCGGTGGATGAACCGCTCGCCGTACCCGGCGTCGGTGATCACCTGTCGAGCGGCCCGGTCGATCTCCTGGCAGGCGACGCCTGGGCGGACCGCTTCGAAGCCTGCCTGCTGCGCTGCGCGGACAACTTCGTGGACCTCGCGGATCAGAGCGGAAGGTTCGCCCACGCACACCGTACGGCTGGTGTCCGAGCCGTAGCCGTACATCAGCCCACCGAAGTCGAGGACGACAGCATCACCGACCTCGATGGTGCGGTCGCCGGCCTCGTGGTGAGGGTTGGCGCCGTTGGGGCCCGAGCCGACCACCGTGAAGTCGACCTGCTCGTGACCGGACTCCCGCAGCAGGCGGGCCAGGTCGGCAGCCACCTCCGTCTCCTTCCGGCCGGCGAACCGGACTCCGAGGATCTGCTCGTAGACCGCGTCCGCGGCGGCCCCGGCGGCTGCCAGCCGGGCGAGCTCGTTGGCGTCCTTCACCGCCCGCAGCATGGGGAGGGCCTGCGTCAGCGACCGGTAGGAGGATGCGGGCAACGCGCTCTGCAGCCCGAGCAGGTGCATCGCCCAGGCGGAGTCGGCGATTCCCATCGTCGCGTGCGAGGGGATCAAGGTGCTCGCTCGCGCGAACGGATCCTCACCGTCCGCCCAGTCGACGATCTGGAGGCCCGGTGCACCCACGGCACCCTCGGCATCCGGCCGCTCCAGGGTCGGTACCAGCAGGGTCGGCTGCTGACCAGGAGTGAGGATGAGCACCGTCAACCTCTCGGTGATGGCCGTGGGCTGGTAGCCGGTGAGCCAGATCAGGTCGGGGCCGGGCGTGACGAGGAGCCCGTCCAGCCCCGCATCAGTCGCGTCGGCCACGGCCCGGCTCATCCGGGCCGCGTAGTCCTTGGCCGTGATCGGCGTGGCGTCACTCATCCGGATTCCCTCCACCGTGGTCTGTCAGCTCGCCTCATCAGCCGCCCAACGCTTCGCAGCCTCGAGGTCAGCGAGCCGGAACGCGCGCGCCTGCCCCGGCCACAGGACACTGAAGACTCTGACCATCGGACCCGCCCAGCGTGCGTCGGTCACGATCGCGATCCGCTCGAACGAGGTCGGGTGACGAACACCGAGCTTCAGGTCCTCCCAGGCCGCGTCGTCGTCGTACTCGTCGAACTCAGGACCGAGGACATAGACGAGACGGACCTTGCCGTGCTTCGCGATGGCCGCGTCGACGGCGGGCAGCACGACGTCTCGATAGTCCTCTTCCTCCACGTCACCGATGGCCTCGAGGCCGAGAACCCCTGCTGGCATCCCACTCAGGAGCTTGATCATAGAAGCCGACGCTAACCACAGCGGAGCAGGCACGAATCACCCCTCGCGGATGAGGCATCCACCCATCGCGCATCCACGATCGTCGACCTGAGAGTTCGCGGCGGGACGGGCGCGTTTCTCCGCCTGCTTCATCCGCTGAGGACGATCCGCCCACGCGCGTGTCGTTCCTACCCTGAGCCATCAACTGCCGTCGCTTTGCAAGGAGTGATGAGGATGTTCGGATGGTGCATAACCCCCGCCCTGTCGCGGTGGTCGACGTGAGCGCGGGGGACGCCGCAGCGGACCTGGCGACGCGCGCCAAGATCCCGCCCACCGCCTGGATCTCGTGGGTGGCGCTGGCGATGATGACCACGAGCTCGGTCGCCAGCCTGCGGGCAGCGCCGACGATGGCGGTCTACGGCCTGGCCTGCGTCTTCTTGTACCTGCTCCCGGCCATCGTGTTCCTGCTGCCGACCTCTCTGGTCTCCGCGGAGCTCGCGTCGGGGTGGGAAGGCGGCATCTACAAGTGGGTCTCGGAGGGAATCTCCAAGCCGATGGGCTTTCTGGCGGTCTGGTGCCAGTTCGCCATGACGATCTTCTATTACCCGAGTCTGCTGGGGTTCGTGGCGAGCACCCTCGCGTACGTGTTCAATCCGGAGCTGGCCAGCAGCGGGGTGTGGACCGCGTGCGTGATCATCGTCGTGTACTGGTCCGGTGTCTGGATCTCCTCACGAGGCACCAAGGGAGTCGCGGGTCTCGCCAGCGGCGGCCTGATCATCGGAACCCTGATCCCCGGCGTCGTACTGGTCCTTCTCGGCATCGTCTTCCTCGGGCAGGGCAACGAGTCCGCGGCGCCGATGACCTCCGAGAACATCTTCCCGGTGTGGGCCGGGCTCGCGAGCCTCGTGCTCATCGTCAACAACTTCCTCTCCTACTCGGGCATGGAGATGAACGCGGTCCACGTGTCCTCCCTGAAGGACCCGGGCAAGGAGTTCCCGAAGTCGATGTTCCTGGCCATGGGCCTGGTCCTGGCGATCTTCATCCTCCCGGCGCTGGCGATCAGCTGGGTCGTACCTGCTGAGGAACTGTCCCTCACTGCCGGCGTGATGCAGGCCTTCGACGCGGTCTTCGCGAACTTCGGCTGGCAGTGGCTGACCCCGATCGTGGGCATCATGCTGGTCACCGCCTCCCTCGGCGGCATGCTGACCTGGCTGGCCGGGCCATCGAAGGGCCTGCTGCTGATCTCACGCCAGGAGGGCTACCTTCCGCCCTTCCTGCAGCAGCTCAACAAGAACGGTGTGCAGCAGAACATCCTGGTCGTCCAGGGGCTGATCACCACCGTGATCGGCCTGGCGTACGCGTTGATCCCGGACGTGTCCAGCGCCTACTGGATCTTCTCCGTCATCACGACCCAGGTCTACCTGATCATGTATCTGCTGATGTTCGTGGCCGCGATCCAGCTACGCCGTAAGCATCCCGACCATCCGCGCGGCTACCGCGCACCCATGCTCGTCGGGATGTGCGGCATCGGCTTCGCGGCCTCCCTTGCCGCTCTCCTGGTCGGCTTCATCCCGCCATCGCAGTTCGCATCCGGGAGCTCCGGTCTCTACTTCGCCATCGTCGGCGGCGGCGCACTCGGGCTCGGGCTCCTCGTGCCGTTCCTGTTCTACCGGTTCCGCAAGCCGTCCTGGAAGCAGCCTGAGCCGCAGGAGGTGACCCCGTCATGAGCACCCCGATGGAAACGCAGAGCAAGCGCGAACGCAGCTGGATCTACATCACCGCCCTGGTCGTCCTCGGCGTCCTCGTCGTCGTCGGACTGATCGCGTTCAACTCAGCCCGGGAGACCCGCAACGCCGAGGAGAAGGCCGACGAGCTGATCGCGGCCCTCGAGGACGCGGGCGCTCGCACCCCGGACAAGGACCAGATCGTGCGGGTCCTGGGTGAGGACGGTGGGGCGACCTGCGAGGACCCGAACGACGCACTGAGTCGCGCCATCCTGCTGTCGCAGCTCTCGAACGGGGCGACCGGCCCCGGGGCGCGCCCGGTGGTCGCCGACAGCCGGGTCTTCCAGGGCCAGAAGCTGATCATCGAGATCTACTGCCCCGACGAGCTGGACGACTTCAACGAGTTCGTCGACGACCTCGAGACCGATGACGTGGCGGGGTGAGTGAGACATGGATCTGAGGGGCCGCATCGCTGACCTCATGCCCCAGGCGCAGGAGGAGCTGGCCGAGCTGGTGGCCATCAAGTCGGTCGCCGACCCGCGCCAGTTCCCACCCGAGGAGTGCAGCCGTGCCGCGCAGTGGGTGCTCGACCACTTCGCAGCCCTCGGATTCGACGATGCCCGGCTGGCGGAGACCCCGGACGGCAGCAACGCCGTCCTGGGCTCTCGACAGTGCACACGACCTGATGCGCCCACGGTGCTGCTGTACGCCCATTACGACGTGCAGCCGCCGCTCGACGACGCCGCCTGGCAGACGCCGCCGTTCGAGCTGGTCGCGAAGGACGGGCGCTGGTACGGCCGCGGGACGGCGGACTGCAAGGGCAACATCCTCATGCACCTCCTGGCGCTCCGCGCCTTGGGCGAGGACGTACCGGTGAACCTCAAGCTGGTCGTGGAGGGGTCCGAGGAGCAGGGCACCGGCGGCCTGGAGGCGTTCGTGGTCGACAACCCGGATCTGCTCCGCGCCGACACGATCCTGGTCTGCGACACCGGTAATGCGGCCGTCGGCCAGCCGGCGGCAACCGTCAGCCTGCGTGGCATGGTCAACGTGGTCGTCACCGTCGAGGCCCTGACCTCGGAGGTGCACTCCGGCATGTTCGGCGGTGCGGCCCCGGACGCCCTCGCAGCCCTGATCGCGATGCTGGCCGGCCTGCGGGACTCGGCCGGCAACACCACCATCGAGGGGCTTGACAGCACCCGACGCTGGGAGGGCCAGCCGTACCCGCCCGAGCAGTTCCGCAGCGACGCCGGACTGCTGGACGGGGTCCAGCTGCTCGGGGACGGTTCGGTGTCGGACATGCTGTGGGCCCGGCCGGCGGTCACGGTGCTCGGCATCGACTGCCCACCCGTGGTCGGCTCGGCGGCGGCGATCGTGCCCAAGGCCGCGGCTCGGCTGAACCTCCGCATCCCACCTGGGCTCGCGCCGGACGTCGCGAAGGAGGCGCTCGCAGCGCACCTCCACCGGGCCGCGCCCTGGGGTGTCCACGTCACCATCGAGGTGGAAGCCACCGGCTCGCCGTTCCGGGCCACGATCGACGGACCGGCCTACCAGGCGATGGGCAAGGCGATGCTGGAGGCCTACGAGAAGCCGATGGCGTCCCTCGGGCAGGGCGGCTCGATACCGCTGTGCAACGTGTTCACCGACACCTACCCCGATGCCGAGATCATTCTGATGGGCGTGGAGGAGCCGCAGGCGTTGATCCACGCACCCAACGAGAGCGTGGACCCGCGCGAGATCTCGACCATGGCACTGACCGAGGCCCTGTTCCTGCAGCGCTACGCCGCCGCGACGAGCTGACCGGGCGGCCTCCGACGGATGGATCGACAACTTCTTCTGCCTCATCCGAAATTCGCGCGGCGCCCTTAGGCTGAGCGACGTGGACCTTCCTGTGATGCCGCCGATCCTGCCGATGCTCGCGAAGCCCGCGAAGGGCGTGCCGACGGACGGTGGCTATGCGTTCGAGCCGAAGTGGGACGGGTTCCGGTGCATCGTGTTCAAGGACGGGGACGAGGTGGAGCTGGCCTCGCGCAACACGAAGCCGCTGACCCGCTACTTCCCCGAGGTGGCCGAGGCGCTGCGGAAGGCGCTGCCGGAGAAGATCGTGCTCGACGGGGAGATCTTCGTGGCGATCGGGGACCGGCTGGAGTTCGAGGTGCTGCAGCAGCGGATCCACCCGGCGGCGTCGCGGATCAACCTGTTGGCGGAGGAAACGCCCGCTGCGTACGCGGCCTTCGATCTGCTCGCGCTGGGCGAGAGGTCGTTCCTCGACGAACCGCTGACGGAACGGCGGGCGGCACTGGAGGCTGTCTTCGCAGAGGTGAGCTCGGACAACGTCCACATGTGCACCACGACGACCGACCCCGAGGTCGCCCAGGACTGGTTCACCAGGTTCGAGGGCGCCGGGCTGGACGGAGTGATGGCCAAGCCGCTCGATGCCCCTTATGTCCCCGACAAGCGGACCATGCTGAAGATCAAGCACTCGCGTACGGCTGACGTGGTCGTCGCCGGCTACCGCGAGCACAAGACCTCCACACCGGAGAATCCGCTGCTCGGGAGCCTGCTGCTGGGTCTGTACGCCCCCGGGGAGGACGGTCAGCCGGAACTGCAGCACATCGGGGTCTCGGCGTCCTTCACCGCCGCGCGACGCGCCGAGCTGTGGCAGGAACTGCAGGAGCTGGTCGTCCCGATCGAGGACCACCCGTGGGGACGCTGGAACGAGTGGCTCACCGCCAACCCCGACCGGGTCCCCGGCACCCAGAGCCGCTGGTCGCAGGGGAAGGACCTGTCCTTCACCCCGCTGCGCCCGGAGCGGGTGCTCGAGGTGGGCTACGACCACATGGAGGGACGCCGATTCCGGCACACCGCTCAGTTCAAGCGCTGGCGCCCCGACCGCGACCCGGAGTCGTGCGGCTACGAGCAGCTCGAGGAACCCGTGGCGTACGAGCTGTCCGAAGTGCTCGGGGGTCCTGCTAAACAGCACAGTTAAATCCGGCTAGGGTCGGAGCCATGAGCTACGACGTCGTTCTCCTGGTCGAGCAGGCAATCACTCTCGACGACGCGACCCGGGTCCACTCCCTCCACGAGGGAGTCGAGGACCCGGTCTACCACGTGCTGCTGCCCTTGGAGGACGCTGCCGCCCGGATCGAGTCGGCGATGGGCACGCTCAGCGCGGCCGAATACCTCGGCTCGGCGATGATGATGAACGAGATCGACCTCGACGCAGTGCGCGAGGAGGCCAAGGAGGAGGCCGAGAAGGCGCTCGAGCAGACCCTGAAGGTCCTGAAGACCTCCGGCGCCTCCGCCCACGGCGAACTCGTCCAGGACCCGGTCAAGGCGCTGCGCGCCAAGGTCGCCGCGGTCGACGGTCGCGAGGCGATCATCATGACCCGCCCGCACGTGGTCGCCGAGTTCTTCCACGTCGACTGGACCCACCAGGCCCGCCGCCATCTCCACGTCCCCGTGCTGCACCTGATCGAACACGAGAACTTCGACGAGCAGGCCGGCGAAGGCGAAGGAATCACCGGCATGTGAGGCGTTTCGTCTCGATGACAGCCGAATCAACAGAAGTGAGCGGCGACACACCGAAGGTTACCGCTCTGTTACCGGGTCCACCTGGCAGTTGTGGACGGCATTCCCATAGGATCTTGGGGTTCGCTGTTCCGGGGGGATCCAGCGACAAGGAAGTGCCTGCTCGTGCGATCGGGGGATCCGCGCTGAGCGGGCACTTCTGCTATCCGTCGCCGATCCGGTTGCCCTCCTCGTCCCAGTGGGACGCGACCTTCTTGCTCGGCTGCACCCGCGGCGGCTCTCCCGGCATCTTCGGGTAGTCCGGCGGGAAGTTGAGCTCGCCTCCGGGCAGCTTCTCCCAGAGCTCGAGCAACGGCGTGAGGTCGTACGCCTCGTCGTCGATCTCCGCCCAGCGGTCGCCGTCGGCGAGGAAGTCGGGGACGGTGAAGAGGTTGAGCTCGCGCGGGTCCTTCAGGTCGGCCAGCTCGTCCCAGGTGAGCGGCGTGGAGACCGGGGCGCCGGGCTTGGGACGCAACGAGTAGGCACTCGCGATGGTCCGATCTCGGTTGTTCTGGTTGAAGTCGACGAAGATGCGCTCCCCGCGCTCCTCCTTCCACCACGCGGTGGTCACTCCCCCGTCGCGACGCTCCAGCTCACGGCCGAACCCGATCGCGGCGTGACGCAGGTCCTCGAAGGTCCACTCCGGCCGGATGCGTACGTAGATGTGTACGCCGCGGTTGCCGCTGGTCTTCGCGAAACCGCGCAGGCCGAGCTCCTCGAGGGTCTCCCGGGCGACGCCGGCGACCCGCACGGCGTCGGCGAAGTCGGTGCCCGGCTGGGGGTCGAGGTCGATGCGCAGCTCGTCGGGGTGATCGACGTCAGCGCGGCGAACGGGCCAGGGGTGGAACGTGAGCGCACCCATCTGGGCGCACCAGACCGGGACCGCGATCTCGGTGGGGCAGATCTCGCGCGCCTTCCGCCCGCTCGGGAAGGTGATCTCGACCTCCTCGAGATAGTCGGGGGCACCCTTGGGCGTGCGCTTCTGGTAGAAGCCGTCACCCTCCTTGTCGGTCGGGCCGGTCGCCAGCTTCATGCCCTCGCGCCAGCCGTCGGGCCAGCGCTCCAGAGCCGTCGGGCGATCCCGCAGCGCTCGCATCAGCGGGTCGCCGACGGTCGCGAAGAACTCCGCGACCATCAGCTTGGTGACCTCGGGGGTGCGGTCGGTCGCCTCGTAGATCACCCGGTCGGGGCTGGAGATCCGCACCTCGCGCTCGCCTGCCTGCACGTGTGCCGCCGGTGTCTTCGCCATGGCGCCAACCTAGCCCGCTCCACGCCCCTCCCCCAGTGAAATCGCCCGGACGACATCGGCAACTCACTGGCCAGTACGTCGTGGGACCGGCATGATCCGCTCCAACGTACGGCGACCGCCACGATCTCGGAGGACCCCCACATGTCGACTCGAACCACGGCACTGACCGCCGCCGCGGCGGCCCTGGCCGCCGCCATCACCCTCGGCCTCACCGGCGCTCCCGCGACCGCGAGCACCACCCCGGCCTGCGGGACCGTCGCCTCGCCCGACACCCGGGTGGAGCACACCCGGCTCACCGACCCGACGGTGAGCGACATCCTGGCCCGCTCCGGGTTCGACGACGTCGCCGGGGCAGTGAGGACGGTCGTCTGCGAGGCCGGCAGCAGCAGGGCCGCCACCGCTGCGGCACGGCTCGCCGGCCAGGCGCTGTGGCAGCGCGCGGTCGACCGCGTGCAGGGCCGCGGCGACGCCGGCGGCGACCTGCCTCGCAGCGACGACCGGCCGCTCTACTGGGCCCGGCTCGCGGCCGAGCTGGAGATCGCGCGAGTCGCTCCTGCGTACCGGACCTGGTCCGAGGACGCCCGGGACAAGGTGCTGGCGGCCTTCGACCGGAGCTCGCGCGGGATCGAGTCCACCGGCTTCGCCCGCGGCGAGTCCGGCCGGTCACGGCAGGTGCTGGCCTCCGGCTTCGACCCGTTCACCCTCGATCGCAACATCCGCCAGTCGAACGCGTCCGGGGCGACGGCGCTGGCGATGGACGGGCGCGTCGTCCAGACGGCGAAGGGTCCCGTCGAGATCCAGACCGTCGTGTTCCCGGTGCTGTGGGGGCCGTTCGCGCAGGGCAGCGTCGAGCGCGCCTTCCTGCCCCACCTGGTCCCCGGCAAGCGGGACGTGGACACCGCCATCACCATCAGCCAGGGCCGCGCGGGCCGTTTCGACCTGGAGGTCTGGAACGGCGCCCATCGCGGCACCTTCCCCGACAACGACCGCGTCAGCGTCAACGAGACGATCCCGATTCCCGAGGACGTCCCTCATGCCGACCCGCAGCCGCAGTGGACCCGGACCACGCTGCCGGTCGAGGCGATGAAGGCGGCCGTGCCCGGCACCTTCCCGGTGAACATCAACCGGATCATCACCGAGATCCCGGCCGGATCGACCGCGCCGGTCACCCGGGAGGACCCGACGCCGGGCTCCACGGCGGTCGCCGGTGGCGGTGGTGACTACCTGTCCAACGAGTCGGCCTACCGCACCACCGCCCTCCGCGACGCACTCCAGGCCGACACCAAGCAGGGTCACATCCACGTACCGGTCCTCAACGGGGACGCGAGCGGCGAACCGCTGGCCGACATGCGGGCGGACATCGTGGCCCAGACCCTCGATCTCGTGGCGGCTGCGGCGACGAGCTGATCCGGAGACGGCCCGAAGGAAATGGCTCGAAGGAACTAGCCGTCTCCCGCACCGTTTTCATGCCCCCGGGCGTACTGAGGGCATGAAAACAGCAAAGGTCAGGCCTATCTCGGGTGCGGCCCTTGTGATTGTCAGCATCCTCGCCCTCGGCGCATGCGGCGGGTCGGACGGATCGGGCGGGTCCTCCGCCGACTCCGGCTCGGTCGAGTCGCTGGCCGACTCATCGGCCGTGAAGGCGGCCGGCCCGGAGATGGCCGCGCAGGATGCGGACGCCGCGGCACCGAAGCAGGCCGTCACGCAACCATCGATCATCTCCACCGGCTCGGTCTCTCTCGACGCGAAGGACGTCGGCAAGACACGTACGCAGGTGCAGCAGATCTCCGACAGGTACGCCGGTCAGGTCACCGAGCAGGAGACCAGCGACAGCGACGACGACGGACCGAGCCATGCCCGGATGGTCCTCCGGATCCCGTCGAAGTCGTTCGACGACGCGATGGCCGACCTCGAGGACACCGCCACGCTGGTCGACTCCAACACCACGACCACCGACGTCACCACCGAGGTCGTAGACACCGAGGTGCGGGTGAAGAACGCCCGGACGAGCATCGAGAGGATCCGTACGCTCCTCTCCCGCGCCGAGAGGATCGGTGATGTCATCGCGATCGAGTCCGAGCTCGCCCGTCGCGAGGCCGACCTCAACTCGCTGCTCGCCCAGCAGGCGGCCCTCGAGAACCAGACGTCGCTGTCGACCATCACGGTCAACATCGACCGTGCCGGTCCCGGCGGCTCCTCCGACGACGACCCCGGCTTCCTGGCCGGGCTGAGCGCCGGGTGGGACGCGCTGGGCGACTCGGCCCGTGTCCTCGCGGTCGCGCTCGGCGCCATCATCCCGTGGACGCCGGTCCTCCTGCTCCTCATCGCGCCCGTCTGGCTCCTCTCCCGACGCCGCAAGCAGGTGGTCGCGACAGTGCCGGCCGCCGTGCCGGCCACCGGCCCGGCGGAGGAATAACCAGTCGAGATCGGGGTGCTCGGCGGCGTACGTTCTGACCATGAGCGCGCTCGAGCACCCCGGCCTCGTCTTCCGCAGCCTCGACCCCTTCGACGGGGACGAGGCCCTGTTGAGGGGGTGGTACGAGGGCACGCGGCGTGGCTTCCACCAGTCCCGAGGCAACGACGACGGCATCCAGGTCTGGCGCGACCACACCCGCTCCGACTCGGTGACGCTGCTGGGGGCGTGGACGGAGAACTCGGAGTTCTCCTCGGCCACGATCCCGGTCGCGACGTTCTCGTCCTGGACCTCGCCGGTCAACGTCGGCGGCGGCGTCAGCCTGCCGACGCTGCTGATCAGCGACGTGACCGTCTCCCCGACCCACCGGCGGCAGGGCCTGCTGCGCAAACTGATGACGGTGTCGTTGGCCGACGCGGTCGCGGCCGGCGTACCGCTGGCGGCGCTGACCGTCTCAGAAGGGTCGATCTACGGCCGCTTCGGGTTCGGCACGGCCACCCATCTGCGCGAGGTCGAGGTCGACGTCACCGCGAAGTTCCGCTACCGCCCGGAGGTGCCTGAAGACGACGGCTCGGTGACCCTGGTCGAGCCGGCCGACGCCTGGAAGACGGTCGCCGAGATCTACGGCACCTTCCAGGAGCGCACCCGCGGATCGGTCACCCGGCCGCAGTTCTACGAGCCGTGGCTCTCCAGCGCCTACGACTTCGGCGGCGACTCGAAGGGCGAGTCGAAGCAGCGCACCGTGCTGCACCTGGACGCCTCCGGCACGCCCGACGGCTACGCGATCTACAAGACCGCCGACGAGCGCAACGACTCCGGCCTGCGGATGGCGCGGGTCGTCGATCTGGTGGCCCTGACCCCGGCGGCCTACCTGCGGCTGTGGCGGTTCCTCGCCGACATCGACCTCGTCGAGCGGGTCGGCTGGCGCCGGGCGCCGCTGCAGGACCCGCTCTACTGGGCGCTCGCCGAGCCGTTCGCGGTCAAGAGCGCCGAGCTCGACGACATGCTGTGGCTGCGCGTGCTCGATGTGCCGGTGGCCCTGCAGGCACGACCCTGGTACGCCGCGGGCGAGGTCGTCCTCGGCATCGACGACCAGCTCGGACACGCTGCCGGTGCCTGGCGAGTCGCGGTCGCGGACGGCAAGGCCGAGGTCACCCGGACCGACGCCGCCCCGACGGTGGAGCTCGCCGCGGACACCCTCGGCGCCCTCTACCTCGGCGGCGTCGACGTACGCACCCTGGCGGCCGCCGGGCGTATCACGGGCTCGCCCGAGGCGATCGAGACCTGGGCGGCGATGGCCGACGGCGGCCCGCTGCCCTACTGCATCACCGGCTTCTGATCAGGGGCGTCCGGGCTCGGCGCCGATCAGGCTGATCCGGTCGCCGCGAAAGTGGTAGCGGTGCATCGCGTCCAGCCTCGGTGCGTACGCGTGCAGGCTGATCGCCGGGTGCGAGCCGACGTTGCGTACGTCATGGACGTGGCCGGCGTCGTGCGCCCGGGCGTCGCCGGGGCCGACATCGGCGATCTGCAGGCCACCGAGCCAGTTGTGCTCGACCAGGCTGCCGGCGAGCACGGTGAAGGCGGTGGTCGCGGTGCCATGGTCGTGGAAGCCGGTGCTGGCACCCGGCGACCAGGCGATCAGCCAGACCTCGACCTTGTCGTCGCGGTGGAGCAGGTGGAACTCGCGCCCGGTCTCGGGCGCCTGCACCCGCGCGACCAGGTCGTCGTCGGCGTAGGTGCGGATGGCGTCCAGCAGGGGCTGCATGGCTAGTGCGGTCAAGGTGGCCTCCTCCAGAAGCGTCGTGGTTTAAGTATAGTAGATGACTCGACTTTGGCAATGGAGTTGTGCTCCCACCCCAGACGTACCATTTCAACCATGGGTTACAACGTGGAGAAGTCCGACGAGGAGTGGCGAGCAGAGCTCTCGCCGGAGGAGTACGCGGTGCTGCGCCAGGCGGGCACCGAGCGGGCGTTCACGGGTGAATACACCGACACCGAGACCAAGGGCGTCTACTCGTGCAAGGCCTGCAAGGCCAAGCTGTTCGAGTCGGACACCAAGTTCCACTCCGGCTGCGGCTGGCCGTCGTTCTACCAGCCGATCAGCGACACGATCGAGTACATCGAGGACAAGTCGCACGGGATGGACCGGGTGGAGGTCCGCTGCGCCAACTGCGGCTCCCACCTCGGCCACGTCTTCCCCGACGGCTACGGCACCCCGACCGGCGACCGGTTCTGCATCAACTCGATCTCGATCTCGCTGGAGCCTGCCGACGAGGCCTGATCCGGCTAGCGTTGCGCCGTGACTGTGCGGATCGCGATGTGGTCAGGACCGAGAAACCTCTCCACGGCGTTGATGCGCTCGTTCGAGAACCGGCCGGACTGCTCGGTCCTCGACGAGCCGCTGTACGCCGCCTACCTCGCGGCCACGGGCCTCGATCACCCGGGCCGTGACGATGTCCTCGCCTCCCAGCCGAACGACTGGCGGGTCGTGGCCGAGGAGATCACCTCCGGGCCGGTCGGGTCGGCGGTGCAGTACCAGAAGCACATGACCCATCACCTGCTCCCGGAGATGGACCACGGCGCCTTCGCCGGACTCTCGCACGCGTTCCTGGTCCGGGACCCGGAGCGGGTGCTGACCTCGTACGCCAAGGTCCGTGAGGAGCCGACGCTCGAGGACCTCGGACTGCCGCAGCAGGTGGCGCTCTTCGAGGAGTTCGGCGGGCCGGTGGTCGATGCCGCCTCGATCCTGGCCTCGCCGCGGGCGGCTCTCGTCGGGCTGTGCGAGGCGCTGGGCATCGGCTTCGACGAGGCGATGCTGTCGTGGCCGGCCGGCCGCCGCGACTCCGACGGAGTGTGGGCCCCGCACTGGTATTCCGGGGTGTGGGCCTCGACCGGGTTCGCCGCCTCCTCCCCCGGCGCCGCCGACCCGCTGCCCGCGCGCCTGGAGCCGCTGCTGGAGCGCTGCCTGCCCTACTACGATCGCCTCGCCCCCTATGACATGGCCCCCGATATCAAGAACGGCGACTGATGCTGCAGACCTATGACCCCCGCAACGACCACCTCCAGGTCTGGATCAACGGCGAGCTCAGCCACCGCCTGGAGGCGCGGATCTCGCCGTTCGACTCGCTCGCTCAGGGCGGCGACGGCGTCTGGGAGGGGCTGCGGCTCACCCGGGGACGCATCTTCAAGCTCGACGAGCACCTGCAGCGGCTGCGCCGCTCGGCGCGGGCTCTCGCCTTCTCGGACATCCCCTCCGACGCGTACATGACCGAGGCGATCCGGGAGTGCCTGGCCGCCAACGAGATGCACGACGACGTCCACATCCGGCTGACGCTCTCCCGCGGCGTCAAGATCACCTCCGGCATGGACCCGCGGCTCAACCAGTCGGGTCCGACGCTGATCGTGCTGGCCGAGTTCAAGTCACCGGTCTACGACGACTCCGGGATCACGCTGATCACCGCGGCCCAGCGCCGCCCGCGCGCCGACATGCTCGACCCGAAGATCCATCACAACAACCTGATCCCCTCGATCCTGGCCAAGGTCGAGGCCACCAACGCGGGCGCCGACGACGCGCTGATGCTCGACGACGCCGGCTTCATCGCCGAGACCAACGCCACCCACTTCTTCCACGTACGCGACGGCGTGCTGCGCACGTCGACGACCCGTGCGTGCCCCGAGGGGATCACCCGCGCCACCGTCCTCGACCTCGCCGCCGAGCTGGGCCTGCCGGTGGACGTCGGCGACTTCTCGCTCACCGATGCCCACACGGCCGACGAGGCCTTCGTCACCGGCACGATGGGCGGGCTCACCCCGGTGGTCTCCCTCGACGGCCGGCCGATCGAGCGCGGGCCGATGACGCAGCAGCTCTCGAAGGCGTACGCGGATCTGCAGGCGACGACCGGGACGGTCGTCGCCTGACGCCTCACCCGACCCGCTCGAAGAGGGCGCTCTCGAGAACGACCGTGCCCTTGCCGTACTTCTCGTCGAGGCGCTGCTGGAGGCTGCCGTCGTCGAGCAGCACGCGCAGGTGGACGGCACCACGGGAAAGACCGCTGCCGACGTAGTGCGGCTGGTCCGCGAGCTCGTCCTGGATGTCGCCGAGCTCCTCCTGCGACACGGTCGCACGCGATACGCAGAGCATCCCGCCCCAGGTCTTGCGCAGCTCCTTCTCGGCCGCGGCGGGGTCACCGGTGACGCGTACGTTGAGGATGAGCTTGCGGGGGTCGTTCATCGGACGCTCCACCCGGGTCTGGTCGAGCCACAGGTCGCTGTAGCCCGGCAGCCGGTGGGCGGCGGACACGGTCGCCTCCTGGGTCTCGAACGTGGTCCGCTCGGGGTCGATCACCTTCCAGCCACCCTCGGGCTCGGGGCACGGGCTGCTGAAGTCGACGACCTCCTCCTCCGGCGCGACCGACGCATCGTCGGCCGGCACCGCGTCGGTCACGGCGAACGTGGTGTCATCGAGGGTGCCGGTGACCTGGAAGTCGCCCCAGCGGGTGCCTCCGGCCTCCTCGTGCTCGGGATGGTCGGCCCAGTCCCAGCCGGTCACCTCGAGCCCCTCGCACTGTGGCGGCATCGACTCCGCGACAGCCCCGAGGCACAGCTGCGGCCCACCGCCGTCGTCGAGCACCGTCACGGAGCCCGTGGAGCGGACGGTGCCGCTCCCCGCGGCAGGGTCGAGCACCTGGTCGTTCCCACAAGCGCTCGCCGCCGCGAGGAGCAGCACCCACCCATATCGCCACATGACCTGTAGACGGCCGAGGCGAGGCTTAAGTTGCACTCGACTGGCTGTCACGCCAGGCGACGAGGTCCTCCAGCGGCTTGAGGTCGTAGTCGGGACCGCCGACCCCGTAGGTGAACAGCCGGGCACCGGCGTCGTAGAGCGGCTTCGCGGCCTCGGCGCTGTCGGCCGCGGTCGAGATCTCGATCTCGTTCACGTCACGGCCGATCGCCTCGCAGTGGCCGGCGAGCACGCCACGCTTGCGCTCCAGGGTCTCCACGTCGGAGAAGGAGTGCCAGATGTCAGCATGCTTCGCGACGTACTTCAGGGTCTTCTTCTCCCCGCCTCCACCGATCATGACCGGGATCTTCCGGACGGGTGCGGGGTTGAGCTCGGACCAGCGCTTCTCGATGCGCGGGAGCGCCTCGCCAAGCGCGTCGAGGCGCGACCCGGCGGTGCCGAAGTCGTAGCCGTACTCGGTGTAGTCCCGCTCGAACCAGCCCGAGCCGATCCCGAAGACCAGCCGGCCATCGGAGATGTGGTCGACGGTTCGGGCCATGTCGGCGAGCAGCTCAGGGTTGCGGTAGGAGTTGCAGGTCACCAGGCAGCCGATCTCGGCGCGCGTGGTCTGCTCGGCCCAGGCCGCGAGCATGGTCCAGGCCTCGAAGTGCTTGCCGTCGGGCTCGCCGTAGAGCGGGTAGAAGTGGTCCCAGTTGAAGAGGATGTCGACGCCGATCTCCTCCGCGCGGCGGGCGGCCTCGCGGATCTGGGCATAGTCGGCGTGCTGGGGCTGGATCTGGACTCCGATTCGGATCGTCATGTGTCCAACCCTACGGAGCGCCTGGCTTCCGTCCCCGCGCGAATCGGCCCTATCGTTCGGCAGGCGGCGAACCGCGCCGTACGAGAGCTGAAGAGGGTGCGAGATGCGACTCGGCTGGGATCTGCACGATGACGGCAAGAACGTACGCGAAGGGGCGATCGTCAAGCCCGGGGAGCGGTTGAGCTGGCCCCGGACGATCGGCTTCGGCGGCCAGCACGTGGTCGCGATGTTCGGCGCCACGTTCCTGGTGCCGTTGCTGACCGGCTTCCCGCCGACCACGACGCTGTTCTTCTCCGGCCTCGGCACCCTGCTGTTCCTGCTGATCACGCGCAACCGGCTGCCCAGCTACCTCGGCTCCTCGTTCGCCTTCATCGCACCGATCGGGGCCGCGATGGGCGGTGGCGGGATGGGATCGGCGCTCTTCGGCATCCTGGTCACCGGTGCGCTGCTGGCGCTGGTCGGCGTGATCGTGATGGTCACCGGCACCGGGTGGATCGAGGTGCTGATGCCGCCGGTGGTGACCGGGGCGATCGTCGCGCTGATCGGTCTCAACCTGGCCTCGGCCGCGACCAACAACGTGGTCGGTGGTGACCCGGCCAACCCCGACAACGGCGCCGTGCTGGTCGCCGCGATCACCCTGGCGACCGTGCTGGTCGTGGCCGTCGCCTTCCGCGGCCTGATCGCTCGGCTCTCGATCCTGGTCGGTGTCGTCGTCGGCTACCTCGCCGCGCTGGTCATGGGCCAGATCGACACCTCGGCGTTC
This sequence comes from Nocardioides sp. YJ-D4, assembly GCF_054031495.1. Classification (NCBI taxonomy): domain Bacteria; kingdom Bacillati; phylum Actinomycetota; class Actinomycetes; order Propionibacteriales; family Nocardioidaceae; genus Nocardioides; species Nocardioides sp. YJ-D4. Next base: position 4,074,125 of record NZ_CM132932.1, on the reverse strand, counting down.
CAGGAGGCCGCCTGGTTCGGGCTGCCCGACTTCTCCACCCCGACCGTGTCCTGGTCAGTGGTGCCCATGTTCCTGCCGGTCGTGCTCGTCCTCGTCGCCGAGAACGTCGGCCACGTACGCAGCGTCGCCCACCTCGCGGGCGACGACACCATCAACCGCGAGACCGGCCGAGCCCTGTTCGCCGACGGCCTCGCCACCACCATCGCCGGTGGCTTCGGCGGCTCGGCGACCACGACATACGGCGAGAACATCGGCGTGATGACCGCGACCCGGGTCTTCTCGACCGCCGCCTACTGGGTCGCCGGCGTGGTGGCGATCCTGCTGTCGCTGTCTCCGAAGTTCGGGGCGCTCCTGAACACCATCCCTGCCGGCGTCCTCGGCGGCATCACCGTCGCGCTCTACGGCCTGATCGGCCTGATCGGCATCCGGATCTGGCTGGACAACCGGGTCGACTTCGCCGACCCGGTCAACCAGTTCACCGCCGCCGTCGCCCTGGTCATCGGGATCGGCAACCTCACCCTGACCTTCGGCGACCTCACCTTCACCGGCATCGCGCTGGGCACCATCGCCGCGGTCGTGATCTACCACGGGATGAGCGCGCTGGCGCGGCTGCGAGGCCGCCGCTGAGCCGGGCTGCCCAGGGCTCGCTCAGAGTTTGCTGCGATCGGTCGGCGTCGGGGAGAAGGCCGCGCTGAGCCGGAGCACCTTGGCGAACTCGGTGACCTTCTCCACGGACAGGAAGCCGTCGCCCTCACCCGAGCCGATGACGATACCGCCGTTGTCGAGCTTCTCGAGGTGCTTGTCCATGCCCCCGGGCAGGGCCTGCGCCCTGCCATCGGAGAGGTAGTTCAGATATCCGAGCTTGGGCCCCGGCTTTCCGACCGGCTGCACCTCGGCGAGAGCCTCGTTGAGCGACCGCGAGGTCACCGCGGCCCAATCCGGGTCCCAGGCAGAGGCGAGCTGACGAAGAACCGGGCCGGCGAACGGCGCGATATCGGTACCACGCCATTTCACCACGATGCTGTTGCGCACCTTGGCAGACTCGGTATATCCGCCGACCATCAAGGTGATAGCCACCACGACTCGACCACCGCGCCCCCGATAAGCCTGGCTGATCCCGAGATTCGGAGCATCCGTATTCTCACGAAATGCGTCGGATATCGCCTTCAGAGCGTTATCCGGCTCTTCAAGCGGCTTTCCCGGCATCGCGGGTGAGGACCACGAGATCTTCTCGCCGAAGGCCTCGTCCAGGCCTGCGATGAATGCGCCCAACTCCTCGGCAACCTGCTCAGGGGTCTCCTGGCGTGGGCCCCAGAATCCTCGCGCGATCAGCTCTTCATCCACGCTCATGACCGTATCACCGCTCCCTCTTCGTATCGGCCGTCACCCTCGACCGCCGCCGGCTCGCCATCGTGACGAAATGAGACTCATCCATTGCTCTTCGGCGCATTCCAGCCGTCCCAATCACTGGGCGGATTGACGAACTCCTGGTGCCTGACGGAAATAGGCAGGTCGAAGTCCTCGAAGAGGGTCCGCGCTGCTTCCATGGCCTCTTTGTTCGAGAAGACCCACTCAACCGGAGTGTCGCCCGCCGCATCAACCTGGCGCAAAGCTTGATCGAGCCATTCCTTTTCCTTGGCACCGTTGGGATATCCCCACGAGTCGATCATCTTCCCGTAACCGTGCTTGGTCTCGATCAGCTTGCCGTCGAGAATTCCGTCGAACTTGACCTCGTTGTCCATCGATCCGCGAAGACAGAATTCCAGCCCGTCGTCCTTGCCGGTGACCTGGCGCTCGAACTCGGCGCCGAGCTTCTGCTGGAGGAACTTGTGGTTCCGATTGACGGGCTTCCATTCACCGGGTCCCAGCCTGCCGTCCAGCTCACGCCGAGCGTCCGCCTGCTTCCGAATGTCGTCAGCGACGTCGTCCGCGTTCTTCTTGAGCGAATCCCCGACCTCGGTGAGGACCTCGCCCACCTTGTCGAAGGCCTCCTTGGCGACGTCGCCGATCTGCTTGGCCATAGCTGTCTCCTAAGAGGCGAAGAGGGGAAGGGCGGACACATCGGCAGCGAAGGTCGCACACAGGTCGTACTGGTCGGCGCCGCAGTCGCTGAGTGCCGTGGCGATCTGCTCCATCAGGTCGTAGCTGAGATGGGTCCCCGCCGTCGCCTCTCCGTCGGTCACGATCGGAGCCTCTGCGATCGACATGGCGAGCTCGGTGATCGTTCCGGTGAGCGGCTCGATCACCATGCTCGCGACCTGGCCGATCACCTCGTCCATCGCGATGTCGGTGGCGATGTCGAGTGCCTTCTTCCGAGCGGCGATGATCGCTGCGTTGCCGACCACGCTGAGGCCGCCCGTCACCACCGCGGTCGCGGCCGCCGCCGCGATCTGCGCCGCGGTGATCGTCAGCTCGGCGATGACCTTGACCTTCAGGCCGACGATCGCATCGGCGAGGATGTCGATCCCGTTCGCCACCTCCGGCAGCGCATCGAGCACCGCGTCCATGTTGGCCGTACGGTTCTCTGTCCATGCCCTGATCAGCGCATTCACCGACTGCGCCTTGGCGCCGTCACCGAGCTCGTTGACCCGGATCTCCAGCTCATCGAGCGTGCTGCGCAGGTCCGACTCCAGCCCGCGCAGCAGCTGCGCGGCGTCGCGGACCGCATCTTCGTCGACGTTCGGCCATTCATAGCCGAGCAGGTCGAGAACGAAGTCCAACTCCCCAGGGATGGTCATCCCCACGTCTCTGCCCTCCCAAGGTCACGTGGATGTTCAGCAGACGTGACGGGATCGGCACACGAACCCGAGCACGGCCACCGCGACGGGAAAGAGTAGTGGAGACGTACCGGGCCGGACAGTGAATTTCCGAGATGTCCGACCCGTCAGGGATGCGTCAGGGAAGGCGCTCCAGGAGGTCGCCGATCTCGACGCGGGCACCGGTGTAGAACGGCACCTCCTCGCGTACGTGACGGCGGGTCTCGGAGCCGCGGAGGTGGCGCATCAGGTCGACGATGCGGGAGAGGTCGTCGGCCTCGAAGGCCAGCATCCACTCGTAGTCACCGAGGGCGAAGGACGGGACGGTGTTGGCCCGGACGTCGGGGTAGTCGCGGGCCATCTGGCCGTGCTCGGCGAGCAGGCGGCGGCGCTCCTTGTCGTCGAGGAGATACCACTCGTAGGAGCGGATGAACGGGTAGACCGCGACGTAGTCGTGGGTGCGCTCGTCGGCGAGGAACGCGGGCAGGTGGCTCCGGTTGAACTCGGCCGGACGGTGCAGCGCCATCTGCGACCAGACCGGCACGAGCCGGCCACCGAAGGCGGTGCGGCGCAGGCGGTGGTAGGCCGACTGCAGCTTGTCGGAGGAGTCGGCGTGCAGCCAGAACATCACGTCGGCGTCGGCGCGCAGGCCGGCCACGTCGTAGGTGCCACGCACCACGATGTCCTCGCCCGCGAAGGCGGCGAAGAGCTCCTCGACCTCGACCGCCTCGGCCTTGCGGTCGGCATCGCCGAGCGTCTCCTCGAGAGAGAAGACCGACCACATCGTGTAGCGGATCGTGTCGTTGAGCTCGTTGATCTTGGCTGCGTTGGACTTGATGTCGGCCTGCGGGTCGGTCATGCCCCTATTTTGCGCTACCGCCGGTCGCCGATCCGCGTCGGGCTCCATCCTCCGGCCTCTAGGGTGTGGGCATGCTGCCGCTGCGTACCCGCATCTTCGCCTTCCTCCAGGAGCGCCTGGTCAAGACACCGCTGAACGCCGAGGAGATGATCGCCCTGCGCGCCCAGCGCGAGGGGCTCCGCACCGGGCCGGTCACCGCGTACCTCTTCGGCCGTCCCGCGGAGGTCGAGATCAAGGAGACGTACGTCGACGGGCGCCGGTTCGCGATCTACACGCCTCCGGGCGTCAGCGAGGGCGCACCGGTGGTCATCAACTACCACGGCGGCGGCTGGTGTCTCGGGACGCCGGAGCAGAGCGCGTGGGTTTCCTCGCACGTGGCCGCGGGGACCGGGTCGATCGTGATCGCGCCGTCCTACCGGCTGGCACCCGAGCATCCGTTCCCGGCTGCGGTCGAGGATGCCTGGTCCTCCTTGGAATGGGTCTCGAAGAACGCCGCCGATCTGGGTGGGGATCCGTCGCGGATCGCGGTGATGGGCGACAGCGCCGGCGGCAACCTGGCAGCGGTGGTGTCCTTGATGGCCCGTGATGCGGGTGGGCCGTCGGTGCGGGCTCAGGTGCTGATCTACCCGGCGGTGGAGATGTACGAGAAGTTCCCCTCCGAGGCGGCCAACGCCAACGGGCCGGTGCTCACCTCGACGCAGATGAGCACCTTCGGCCATCTCTACATGGGCGAGCGCTACGGGGACGAGTCCTGGCAGGCCTCTCCCCTGCGTGCTGCCTCGCACGCCGACCTGCCGCCGGCCCACATCATCACGGCGCTGCACGACCCGATCCGCGACCACGGCACGCGGTACGCGGAGGTCCTCCGTGCGGCCGGGACGTCGGTCTCGCTCGTGGACTACGACACCGCGTTCCACGGGTTCATGTCGCTCCCCGGCGTCGCGCCGGCTGCTCGGGAGGCTCTCGACGGGATCATCGAGTTCCTGCGGTGAGATCATCAGGAGCTTTCTACATTCGCTTAGGAGTTTGTTAACCCTCGGCGCCGGGCCGTGTTGTAACGTTCCACCCAGGTGTCCGTCGCCAGGTTGTCTCGGGTTGTGCGCCACCTGGATCCCCCCATTCGCCTGCGACTGAGAGCGCTTTCGCGAGTCCTCGGCGAGCCCTGCGCACACGGAAAGGCGTAGCGACATGCCAGACGTCTCCATCAAGATCGAGACTCTTGATCAGACGGTCAAGAAGCTGGATTCGATCATCGACGAGTTCGACCACGCGGTCGGCAATGCCGACGCGCTCGAAGGCGCCATCGGGAACCCGTTCCGCCGCGGCGAGCTGCGCAGCCAGGCCGACGACTTCGAACAGCGCTGGGACATGAAGCGCAACGATCTCAAGGACGAGCTGTCCGACGTGCGCGACCACATCAAGGGCGTCGTCGAGGGCTTCCAGAACTGGGACAGCGAGACGGCTCTCCTGTTCCAGCAGAAATAGATGGAGTGAGTCATGGATCAGTCACCCAAGGGGCGGGAGATCCAACCCGTCACCGGCGACTCGGCGGTGATCGTCGCTCGCGGCAACAAGATCGAAGAGCTCGGCGTGCAGATGTCCGAGGCGGCCACCGTGCTCGAGCAGATCGCCACCGGAGAGCTGGCCGACGGCCAGATGCAGGGAAAGGCCGTCGCTGAGCTTCAGGACAAGATCGGGTCCTCCTACGAGACGTTGCGGGAGGCCAGCGAGCTGTACACGCCCGTCGGGCCGTTGATCGCTGCGTACGGCAAGAGTCTCGGGGAGATCCAGGCCAAGATGGGACCGCTGGTCGAGTCCTGCACGGACAAGTGGACCACCTACGAGGGGCTTCCGGGAGACCGCGACGAGGACGACGCCGAAGGGCAGGCGAAGAAAGCCGCGTACGACGAATGGCAGGACGACGCGGAGAGCTGGGACGCCCAGTACGACACCTGGGAAGACGCCTATGACCTCGCCGTCAACGGCATCGGCAACGAGATGGCCGGCAGCATCAAGGACGGCTTCTGGGAGATCTTTGGCTTCCTCATCAACATTCTCGAGGCCATCGCCATGGTCTTCATGATCGCCGGGCTCTTCCTCGGTGGCATCGTCGCCGTCATCGGATTCGCCCTCGGCGCCTTGGTGCTGATCGGCAAGATCGTCCAGGCGTCAGCCGGCAAGTGCGAGGTGACAGACGTGCTCCTAGCGGTTCTCGCGGTGCTCCCCTTCGGAAAGCTCGGCCAGATCGGGAAGGCCTGGACAGCGATGGGGAAGGGTGCCGCCTCCGGCGGGAAGACCGCCGGCGCGGCCGGACGAGGCTACGGAAACTTCGCCCTGAAACGAGCGGCGCCCCTGAACCCACCTCCCGTGAACGTCACGTTCGGCGCCAAGTTCAAGACCGCACTCTCCATCTCCACCGGCTTCAGGGAGGTCCCCCGGACCAGGGCCGCTTGGATGGCCAACCCGTTCAAGGCGCCCAAGGACATTCCCGTGGGCATCATGAGCGGCTCCGACATCGCTACCGGGATGGCCATCTACGGGGGGATACGCACAGGGACCTGGGGCCAGAAGGTCGGGGCCGGCTTCGACGGGCTCAGCGGCCTGGGGAAGTGGGCAGGCGAGTGGTACGGCACCACCTCGACGAGCCAGGCGCTGAACGAGCGGCGCACCAATGACCAGCAGAGCGCACAGCCCTCGGAGGGATGATGCCGGAGACGTGGGAAGCTGAGATGGCCCAGCCATCGGAGCGATGGATCTGGGTCCCGAACGCGGGCGAGCTCGACACCTCGGGTGCGGAGACGTGGGTCGAGGACGTGCTCGCCTCGCTCCGCGACACCTGGGACGGCGAGTGGACCGACGAGGTCGACCCCGGCGCGCGTGCCCTGCTCGCCCACCACCTCGCCGGCGACCTCCACCCCGGGACGCTGGCCGCGATGCTCCACTGGCCGCTGCCCGCGCCCGTCGTCAGCCGGGTGAGGGTCGTACTCGGGGGTGGCGAGCCGACCTCGCCCGAGGAGTGGCGACAGCAGGGCTTCGACGTCGATGAGTACGCCGGGGCCGCTCTCGGTCCCGGACTGAGATGTCTCGCGTCCAGGACCGGAGAGATCGACGGTGAGACCGTCGAGTTCCTCACCGGCATCTTCGTCTTCTCGACACAGGAGATCAGCGTGATGGTCGTCGTCGAGGCAGGCGCACCCGAGATCTTCGGTCTCACCATCGCGGACATGCCGCTCTTCCTCGCCGAGCTCGAGGTCGTACGCCCCGATGGCACCCCGTTCTCGGCAGAGCCGGTCCCCGGCATGCTGAGCGACCCGTTCGACGTCTGGGAGGACTCGTCCTTTGTCTGAGGCAGCACCCGCCCCGCAGTCCTCGCTACGCGAACTGCTCGGCGGCACCAAGGAGCCGGAGTTCGAGCTGAGGCTCCTCCCCGGCTGGGAACGACACTCCCCGGGCGAGGCAGACCGGGCCGCGATGGACGCGGCGTTGAAGAAGCGCTTCATGAGCATCAACAGGCCCGAGCTCCACGCCTCCATGCGGGTGCAGCTCGATCAGGCGTACGCGCTCATGAAGCAGCATCAGGTCAAGGCCTACTTCGCCGCCACCGCCGAGACCGACAGCCTCGCCATCATTCCCGGCGCGATCGTCGCGACGACGTTCCACGCGCACAGCGGCGGGACCCTCGACACCCACGTCGCCGCGATCATCCGTGACCACGGCGCGAAGCCGTTGTTCGGCGACAAGCGGTTCATCAGGTACGAGCGCGAGTCGACCAAGACCGCCCAGGGCGACGAGCCGGTGGTCGCGACGACGATCGTCTACATGACACCCGTCCCCGGCTCGAAGCGGCGGCGGGGGCTCCAGCTGACCGCGACGATCGCCCGGCCGATGGACATGGCGGCGACCGATGAGAAGTTCCTGGCGTGGAAGCTCGCGCTGGACGTCTGTGTCTCGACGCTGCGGTGGGTGCCGGCCTGAGGATCAGCTGATGTCCGCGGCGGCGCGGTGGGCCGAGCCGATCGTGGCGGGGATCCCGACGCCGTCGTAGGAGGCGCCGGCGAGAGCGAGGCCCGGGACCGCTCTGAGGCCCTGCCGAATCCGGGCGACCCTGTCGAGATGCCCGACGGGATACTGCGGGAGCGCGTCGGTCCAGCGCTGGACGTGCACGTCGTTCGGCTTCGCGGTGATGCCGGCGATCCGCTCCAAGGCCGCCAGGGAGTCGGCGACGAGCCGGTCGTCGTCGTCCGAGGGTGGCTCGCCGTGGCGCCCGATGGAGGTACGCAGGTAGTTGCCGCGTTCCCCCACCCAGGCCCACTTGGCGAAGGAGAAGGTGGAGGCCTTGATCGCGCAGTCCTCGACGGGCGGGACGAGGAACCCGGACCTGCCGGCCAGCTCCGCGGGGAGGTCGGGGAAGGCGAAGGTGACCACGGCGACGCTCGCGGTCTCGATCCCGGAGAGCTCGCGCGCCACCGAGGGCGCGGTCGAGCGGAGCAGCTTCGCGGCCACCGGAGCGGGGGTCGCGACGACCACGGCATCGGCGGCCTCCACCTCGTCGCCGGTCTCGATCAGGAAGCCCTGCGGAGTCCGGGTGACGGTGTCGACCTGGGTGTCGAGTCGGATGTCGAGGCCATCGGCGAGGGTCGCGGTCAACCGGGACATGCCGCCGTCGATCCCGGCGAAGACCGGGACCGTCGAGCTCGGGAGCGCGGCCGCAGCCTCCAGCAGCGACCCCTTCTCGGCCAGCATGAACAGCTGCGGCGCAGCCGCCTTCACCGAGATCGCGCGGGCACGGCCGGCGTAGACCCCCGCGAGCAGCGGCTCCGCCAGCCGGTCGGCCGTCTCGTCCCCGAACCGGGACGCGATGAAGTCACCGACCGAGACGTCCTCGTCCGTCTTCGCAGGCGGGAGCGTGGGTTCGCGGCGTACGACCTCCAAGGTCTCCTCCGAGAGAAGCCCCGAGGACTCGAGCGCGGCCAGGTCGAGGGGCACGCCCATGATCGACCGCGGGATCGGCCGCAGCGCGCCGCGGGACCAGATCGACGACTTCGCCTCGGTCGGGTGGACCACGTCGAGGCCAACCTCACGAGCCAGGGACACGCCCTCCGGCCGGCGGTTGAGCATCGCCTCGGCGCCGACGTCGACCGTCTGCCCGGCCACGGACTCACCGCGGATCTTTCCGCCGACCCGGTCGGACGCCTCCAGCACCGTGACCCGATGGCCCTTCAGGGACAGATCGCGGGCCGCGGTCAGCCCGGCGATCCCTGCTCCGACGACGATGACACGCACAGCAGCAGTCTCCCATCCCCGTGGTCGCTCCTAGTGCCGAGGCGTCACCGCGGTCGGCCGAGATGGCACCGAAGTGCCCACTCGGCCGACGTGAGTGCCGTCCCGGCCGACGTACCTGACGCCTCGGCGAGAGGGGTCAGCTGGCCAGCTTTCCGAAGTTGGAGCGGTGGAAGACGAGGGGCTGGCCGGCGCCGTGGTCGGCGGCGTGGAGCTGGAGGAGTACGACGATGTGGTCGCCGGCCTCGACCTCGCGGTAGATCGTGCAGTCGAACTGCGCGAGGCCCTCGTCGAGGGTGAGGGCTCCGTCGAGGGACGAGCTGACCACGAGGCCGTCGAAGCGGGAGTCGACGGGGCCGGCGAGCTGGCGGCAGACCTCGCCGTGGTGCTCGGCGAGGACGGTGACGCCCAGGTGCGAGGAGCGCCGTAGGTCGGGCCACGTCTTCGAGGTCCGGGCCACGGAGAAGGAGACCAGGGGCGGGTCCAGGGACACCGAGGTGAACGACGACGCGGCCAGGCCGACGGGACGGCCGTCGACCACCGCGGCGACGGCCACCACCCCGCTGGGGAAGACCCCGAAGGCCTGCCGCAACGCGGCCGGGTCGAGATCCTGATTCGTACGCAGCGGACTCGTCATCACGCCACCACCTCTCTCGCGGGCACTGCCCGCGCCTCGTCCACCGCCGTGTCCCGCAGCCTCTCGCCACGGGTCTCCGGCAGCAGCCACATGCAGGTCAGACTGACCACGGCGACCACGACGTTGTAGCCGGCCACCCACCACAGCGAGCGGTCGTCGGAGAGCGCCACCAGGGCGGCCGCGATCAGCGGCGTCAGCCCGGAGGCCACCACTCCTGAGATCTGGTAGAGCGCGTTGAGCGCGGAGAACCGGTAGCGGGTGTCGAACAGCTCGCTCCAGAACGCCGCCAGCGGACCGTAGACGGTGCCGTAGACCAGACCCAGCCCGCCGACGAAGGCGGCGACCGACGGCACCACCGCGCCGGACTGCGCCGCGGCCGCGACCGGGAAGGCGATCACCAGCCCCAGCACGGCCCCGACCGTGTAGACCGGGCGCCGTCCGAACCGGTCGCTCAGCGCCCCGGAGACGACGGTCATGACCACCCCCAGCAGCGCGCCGGCCATGATCGCGTTGAGCACCACCGACCGGCTCAGCCCCGCGTCAGCCACCGCGTAGGAGAGCAGGAAGACCGAGTAGAGGTTGTAGGTGAACCCCTCCACGAACCGCGTCCCCATCCCGAGCAGCAGCGTGCGCGGCTGGCGCCGGAAGAGCTCCCCGACCGGCAGCTTGGAGACCTTTTTCTCGGCCTGGACCTCCTGAAACGACGGCGTCTCCATGATCGAGAGCCGGATCCAGGCACCGATGGCGAGCAGCACGATCGAGATCAGGAAGCAGACCCGCCATCCCCACGCCAGGAAGGCCGCGTCGGGCAGCTGCGACGCCACCGCGAACGCCCCGGAGGCGAGCACCAGCCCACCCGGGACGCCGATGTGCGCGAAGCTGCCGTAGAGCCCGCGGCGCCCGGCCGGTGCGTACTCGGTGGCCAGCAGCACCGCGCCGCCGTACTCACCGCCCACGCCGATCCCCTGCAGGATCCGGAGCACCACGAGTGCGATCGGAGCGAGCACCCCGATGGAGTCGTACGTCGGGAGCAGCCCGACCAGCGAGGTGCCCACTCCCATGATCACGAGCGTCCAGATCAGCATGGTCTTGCGACCGATCCGGTCGCCGAAGTGGCCGAAGATCAGGCCTCCGACGGGGCGGGCCAGGAACCCCACGGCGAAGGTGCCGAAGGAGGCGAAGGTCGCCGCGGTGCCGCTGAGCCCGTTGAAGTAGAGCTTGTCGAAGACGAGGCCGGCGGCGGTGCCGTAGAGGAAGAAGTCGTACCACTCGATGGTGGCGCCGACCGAGGCCGCCAGCGCCACCCGCTTCGGGTTGGCTGTCGCTGCAGACATGCGCGTCCTCCCTACTGGGCGGCGGCACCGAAGGGCACCGCTGCCCCTCGGCCGACGACAGGAGCGGGGTGCGACCACAGGCCGCGGCGGGCGAGCTCGGGCAGGACGCCCTCGCCGAACCAGTACGACTCCTCCAGGTGCGGGTATCCGGAGAGCACGAACTCGGAGATCCCGACGGAGTGGTAGGCCTCGATCAGGTCGGCGATCTCGGTGTAGGAGCCGACCAGCGCGGTCCCGGCACCACCACGGACCAGCCCGACGCCCGCCCACAGGTTGGGGTAGACCTCGAGCCCGTCGCGCGAGCCCTGGTTGAGCTCCAGCATCCGCCGCTGACCCTCCGAGACGCTACGGGAGAGACCCGCCTGGACTCGCGCGATGTCCTCGTCCGAGATGTTCTCCAGCAGCCGGTCGGCCTCGGCCCACGCGGCAGACGAGGTCTCGCGGGCGATCGAGTGCAGCCGGATCCCGAAGCGGAGCTCACGCCCCCGGTCGGCGGCGAGCTTCTGCACGCGTCCGATCTTCTCCGCGACCGCGGCCGGCGGCTCACCCCAGGTCAGGTAGACGTCGGCGTGCTCGGCGGCGACCTCCAGGGCCGCAGGCGAAGAGCCGCCGAAGTAGACGTCCGGGACCGGCGTCGGCCGCTGCTCGAGCCGGGCGTTCTCCACCGAGAGATGCTTCCCGGAGAAGGTCACCGTCTCCCCCGCCCACAACCGGCGGACGATGTGCAGGAACTCCCCGCACCGCTCGTACCGCTCGTCCTTGGCCAGGAAGTCGCCGTACATCCGCTGCTCGTGGTCCTCACCTCCGGTGACGACGTTGAGGAGCAGCCGCTGCCCGGACAGGTTCTGGAACGTGCCGGCCATCTGCGCGGCCAGGTAGGGCGAGACCGAGTCGGGCCGGAACGCGACCAGGAACTTCAGCCGCTCCGAGAGGGAGCTGAGCATCGCGGTCGTCACCCAGGCGTCCTCGCACCACGCGCCGGTCGGCGTCAGCGCCGCCTCGAAACCGAGCTGCTCGGCGCTGCGGGCGATCTGGCCGAGGTAGGGCACCGTCGCCGGACGGCCCGACGCCAGCGCGCTGACGCCGTGACCGCCGCCGATCACGTGACGGCCGTCGCCGCCGTTGGTCGGGAGGAACCAGTGGAACTTGAGCGTGCTCATCGCTGCTGCCTTTCGAGTGGGATGTGGTGGGGGTGTCAGATCTGTCCGTGGCGCGGCGGCCGGGTGCCGTCGACGGCCCAGCGCCCGAGGTGCTGGACCTTCCAGGCGGCCGGGTCGTGGAGCGTGTGGGTGCGTGCGTTGCGCCAGTGGCGGTCGAGGTTGGTCGACGTCAGAGCCGCCCGGGTGCCAGAGACCTCGAGCAGCCGGCTGGTGACGTCGACCGACACCTTCGCGGTCGACGCGCGGGCGGCCGCCACGGCCAGGCTCGCCTCGGCGGCCGACGCCTCGGTGAGGTCGGCGTCGGCCTCGTCCACGCGTCGCGCCGCCTCGGCGAGGAGCGCCTCGGCGCTGCGTACGGCCAGCTCCATCTCGCCGAAGGCCTGGACGACCAGCGGGTCCTGTGCGGCCGTCTCGGCGCCGGCGAGCGCGACGGCGTCGGCGTAGGGGCGGGACTTCGTGCGTACGAACTCGGAGGCCTCGTCCAGCGCGCGCCGGGCGATGCCGGCATCGATGGCCGCGTGCAGCAGCTGGGCGAAGGCGCCGTAGGTCGTCGGCACGTCGAACGTGACGGAGAACGGCGTCACCCACTCCTCGGCCACGGCGACGTCGGTGAGGCGCACCGTGCCGGACCCGGTCGTACGCTGCCCCACGGCGTCCCAGTCGTCGACGATCTCGACGCCGGGAGTCTCGGTGCGGACCCAGGCCACCTGCAGCGGCCCGTCGACGTCACGCCGCGCGAGCACGGCGAGATAGTCGGCGAAGAGCGAGCCGGTGCAGTAGAACTTCTCGCCGTTCAGCAGCCACTCCCCCTCGTCCCGGGCAGGCGTGAGGGTGGTCCTGATGTCGCGCACGTGCTTGGTCCCGAACTCCGACTGCGCGTTGGCGACCAGCGCCCCGGCCCGCACCTCGCTGTAGATCCGCTGCTGCTGCTCGCGGGTGCCGTTCAGCCGGAGCTGGTTGAGGAAGACGAAGTGGCTGTGCGGGACCTGGCCGACGTTGGGATCGCCCCACGAGACCAGCCGGAACACCTCCGCCACGGTCGTGGCGGGCAGCGCAGGCCCACCGAACTCGAGAGGGACGGTGAGCGCGCCGAGCCCGGCGGCGGCGTACGCCTTGACCTGGTCGTAGGGCAGCGCCCTGACCCGGTCGCGTCCGCCGTCGCCGAGCGCGAGCTCGTCGGCCAGCCGCCGCGCCACCAGCGGCGCGGTCTCGGCGTCGAGCCGGGCGATCTCCGTCGTGCTCAAGCCACGGACTCCAGCTGCTGCGCCTCGAGCTCGCGCACGATCGGCAGGACGCGCTGACCGAAGTACTCCACGTCCTCGAGGTAGTGCAGGAAGCCGCCGAGGACCAGGTCGGCGCCGGCCCGCTTGAGCTCGACGATCCGCTCGGCGACCTGCTCGGGCGTGCCGATCAGCCCGGTCCGGAAGCCGTCGTTGTACTGCACCAGGTCCTCGAAGGTGGAGTCCTGCCACATCCCGGTCTTGTCGCCGGTCGACTGCCCGGCCTGCTTGACCGCCGACCCGAAGCCCTCGACGGCCTCACGGTCGGCCTTGTCGATGATCTCCCGGAGGGTGTCGCGAGCCTCCTTCTCGGTGTCGCGGGCCACGATGAAGCCGTTGATCCCGAACCGGACCCGCCGTCCCAGCGGCCCGGCGACCGCGTTGACGTCGGCGATCTGCGCGGCGAGGCCCTCGGGGGTGTTGCCGTTGGCGAAGTACCAGTCCGAGACGCGGCCGGCCATCGCCTTGGCGTCGGAGGAGTTGCCGCCCTGGAAGATCTCCGGGTGCGGACGGCCCTCGCTGGCCAGCGGCTTCGGCTTCAGGTCGAAGTCGTGCAGCCGGTAGAAGTCGCCGTTGAGCTCGGCGGCCTCACTCGTCCAGATCTCGCGGAGGTAGCGGATGAACTCCTCCGAGCGGCGGTAGCGCTCGCCGTGCTCGAGCCACGGCTCGCCGAGCTGGGTGAACTCGTTCTTGAACCAGCCGCTGACCACGTTGACGGCCGCGCGGCCGCCGGAGAGGTGGTCGGCGGTGGCCAGGAACTTGGCGAGTACGCCGGGCTGCCACAGTCCCGGGTGGACGGCGGCGATCACCTTGAGCCGCTCGGTGGCCAGCAGCAGCGCGAGGGAGAACGAGGTGGACTCGTGCTGGTAGGCCGCACCGTAGGAGGCCATGTAGCGCACCTGGGACAGGGCGTACTCGAAGCCGTTGTTCTCGGCCAGCTGCGCGAGCTTCTTGTTGTAGTCGTAGCTCCAGTCGGTGCGCTGCTCGATCTTGCTCACCACGAGGCCGCCGCTGACGTTGGGCACCCAGTAGGCGAACTTCAGGGGCTCGGTTGCCGGTGAAGTCATGCTGGTCTCCTTGGATCGCTAATGTCTACTAAACTTATCCGATTAAACAGAAGACGGGACCGGATCTTCCGATGTGGACCACCGGAAGACCCGATCCCGTGATAGGCGTGGCCTATCAGGCGGCGAGAAGGCGAGAGGCCCTACTGATCACCGCAGGCGGCTCACGTGTACCAGGTCGGCGCGGGGATCTCGCCGAGCAGCGCGTAGCGGCCCACCTCGGCCCGCTTGTGCGCGACCGGGTCGTGCAGCGAGTGGGTGCGGATGTTGCGCCAGAAGATGTCCAGGCCGACCTTGTTGGAGGTCGCCCTGGCACCGGTCAGGTCGTAGACCTTGGTGCCGATCTCCAGGCCGGCGTCGATCGCGACCTGCTTGGCCGCGGCGATCACGACCGCCGCCTCGCCGCGCTCCTGCTCGGTGACCTCGTCGGCGTGCGCGTTGATGGCCTCGATCAGGCCGGCCGCCCGCTCAGCCAGTGCCTGGGCCGCCCACAGCTTCGAGGTCAGGTCGCCGTAGGTCTCCTGGATGTAGAACTCCTCGCTCCCCTTCTCCTTGACGTCTCCGGCGTAGGGCCAGGCGCGGGTCGTGTCGCGGGTGTAGGTCGCCGCGGTCGTCAGGGCGCCCTCCGCGATCCCGAGGTAGAAGTTGGTGAAGATGAGCTGGATGATCGGCACGTTGAGGGTGTTGTAGACCCGCGGGACGAACTCGTACGTCCCGTCCTCCTGCTTCGCATAGCCGGCCGCCGACTCCCAGGGGACGCGCACGCCGTTGATCTCGACAGCGCCGGACTCGGTGAGCCGCTGGCCCAGGTTGTCCCAGTCGCCGGCGAAGACGATCGCCTCCTGCTGGGTCGGGACGATCGCGAAGACATGCTTCTCGGTGCCTTCGATGACCCCCTCGAGAACGGTCAGGTCGGAGATCCGCCCGCCGGTCGAGAACGACTTGCGGCCGGTGAAGACGAGCTCGTCGCCCTCGACCCTGATCACCAGGTCGTCGTCGCGCGGGTTGACCGCGCCGCCGAAGAAGAAGTTGTTCTCGGTGTAGAGCTGCTCGACGGCGGCGATCTGCTCCGGGGTGCCGACCAGCCGCGCCGCCCAGGCCCACAGGTAGTGGTAGCCGAGCAGCTGCCCGATCGAGCCGTCGCCCGCCGCGACCGCCCGGACCACGCGCAGCGCGGTCGTCCAGTCCTGGCCGGCACCGCCGTGCTCAGCAGGGCCGAGCAGAGTGACCAGGCCGCTCTCCTTGAGCAGGTTCACCTCGTAGGTCGGGACCTGGTTGGCCCGGTCGCGGGCGACCGCGTCCACGGAGAGCCTGGTGGCCACCTCGCGGGCACGGTCGACCCAGCCCTCCGGAGTCGTGGGTGCCGCGCCGAACTCCGCGGCGTTGCGTACAGCTTCGGTTGTCATCGCGCCCTCTCAGTCTTGCGTCGTGGATGTTTCTGTCTTTAATCGACCAAGTTACTTGAGAATGGACGGTGTGAGAGAGGCTGGACGCCAGCGATCACCGATCACCCGCTCGGGATGACCGATCACCGACCGACGAGAGGACAGCGTGAGGATCGAGCAGCTGGAGTACATCGCAGCCGTGACCCAGTACGGCTCGCTGCGCCGCGCGAGCGAGCAGCTCCACATCTCCCAGCCCGCCCTGAGCGAGGCGATCACCAAGCTCGAGCGCGAGCTCGGCGTGACCCTGCTCGACCGACGCCGCGCCGGGGCCCGGATCAGCCGCGAGGGCCAGGAGCTGCTGCACTCCATGTCCGACGTCCTGGAGGCCGTCGACCGCCTCCGCCTGGCCGCCGGCGACCAGAGTGCCGGGGTCAGCTCGGTGCGGGTCGGCACGGTCCACGCCGGCACCTCGACCGTGCTGCTACCGACGTTGCGGAGATTCGCCGACGAGCACCCGCGCACGAGCGTCGAGGTGCGCACCATGGTGCAGGAGGACATCTATCTCGCCCTCGCCGAGGGCACCATCGACATCGGCCTGGTCAACCTGCTCGACGGCGACGATCTGCCGCCGACGGTCGAGGGCACCGTGCTTCTCCACGGACGGCCGATCGTGGTGCTGCCCGCCGGCCACCCCCTCGCGTCCCGCGACGAGATCACCGTCGAGGAGCTCCGCGAGGAGCCGTTCGTCGGCATGCGCTCGGGCTACCTGATGTATCGCTTCGCCCACCGCGTCTTCGGTCGCGACCTTCCTCACCACTGGCACGCCACCGACGGCGCCGAGATGGGCAAGATGATGGTCGGCGAGGGCCTCGGGCTGACCCTGCTGCCCGACTACAGCGTCGTCGGCGACCCGCGCGAGACGGGCGGGCACATCACCGTACGCCCCCTCGCCGGGGACCGCTCCCGGGTGACGATGGTCGCGGCGCGACGGCACAACGCACGTACGACCTCGGGGGCGCGCAGCCTCCTGGACCTGCTCGCCGAGACGGCTGCCCGCTCTCAGCGCTCTCGGTCTCAGCCCTCGGCCGGCTCGTAGCTCTGCACGAACTCGGTGAGCCGGGCGAGCTGGTCGGGGTCGGTGGTCGGGATGACGCCGTGGCCGAGGTTGAAGACGTGGCCCTTGGCGCGCCGCCCGGTCTCGAGGATCTTCCCGGCCTGCTCGAGCATCACCTCGGTGGGCGCGAAGACGAGGGCGGGGTCGAGGTTGCCCTGGACGCCGAAGTCGTCGCCGAGCTGGCCGATCGCCCAGTCAAGCGGCGTACGCCAGTCGACACCGACGACCTCAGCACCGGCGCTGCCCATCAGCGGAAGGAGCATGGCGGAGTTGACGCCGAAGTGGATCCGCGGGACACCGAGCTCGCCGATCCGGGTCAACACCTGGGCGGAGTACGGCAGCACGTGGCGCTCGTAGTCGGCGGGCGTGCAGGCGCCGGCCCAGGAGTCGAAGAGCTGCACCGCGGAGGCACCCGCGCGGACCTGGACCTCCAGGAACGCGCCGGAGATACCGGCGATCTTGCGCATCAGGGCGTCCCACACGTCGGGGGCACCGAACATGAGCGCCTTGGTCTTGGCGTACTCCTTCGAGGGGCCGCCCTCGACCAGGTAGGAGGCGACGGTGAACGGGGCGCCGGCGAAGCCGATCAGCGGGGTGCCGCCGTTGATGCCTCCGAGCTCGCCGACCAGGTTCTGGACGGCCTCGGTGATGTAGGTGACGTGCTCCGGGGTCAGGTCCGGGATCGCCTCCACGTCGGCCAGCGTGCGCACCGGTTTCGCGATCACCGGGCCGACTCCGGGCTTGATGTCGAGGTCGACCCCGACCGCCTTCAGCGGCAGCACGATGTCGGAGAAGAAGATGGCCGCGTCGACCCCGTAGCGGCGTACGGGCTGCAGGGTGATCTCGGTGATCAGGTCGGCGTCCTGGCAGGACTCCAGCATGCCGATGCCCTCGCGGACCTTGAGATATTCGGGCAGCGAACGGCCGGCCTGGCGCATGAACCACACCGGCGTACGGCTCGGCTTCTCTCCCCTGAGCGCCTGCAGGAACGGGGACGACGCGAGCGCGTCGGAGGGGTTCTCAGGAGGGTTCACGGCAGCCACTCGGCAATGGTCCCACCCGGCGCGGCGTGTACGCACATCGCGAATCGCGCAGAAGACATACCCTGTTCACATGGTCGTCCGTGGAGAGTCGCGTCCCGCCGCGGGACCGGAGACCGGTCCTGCCGTGTTCCGGTCCGCCGCGGAAGGGATGCGCGCCGCGACCTTCAGACCCGAGGTGCTGGCCGAGGAGATGCCGGCGCCCCAGCGGATCGCTCCGTACGCCGCGGCGCTGTCCGCCGAGGTGACCGTCGGCGACGTCGACGTGGCGACCGGACGGCTGATCCTGCTGCACGACCCCGACGGCAACGATGCCTGGGGCACGGTGCACGGACTGCCCGGCACTTTCCGGCTGGTGGCGTACGCACGGGCCGACATCGACGTCGAGCACATCAGCGACCCGCTGCTCGGTGAGGTCGGCTGGTCCTGGCTCCTCGACGCGCTCTCCGGTCACGGCGCCGAGCACGTCGCCGCCGCCGGCACCGTGACCCGCGTCGCCACCGAGGCCTACGGCGGGATGGCCGATGAGGACGGCACCGCGCAGATCGAGATCCGCGCCTCCTGGACGCCGGTGGGGACGGCCTCGGGCGACCTGGACCTGCGACCACACACCGAGGCATGGGGCGAACTGCTCTGCACGGCCGCGGGACTTCCTCCGGTGCCGGAGGGCGTCACCGTCATACCGAGCCGGCGAGGGCAGCGAGGCGTGTGATCGAACGTCAGCGAGTGACCCATCGGGCCAACACGCCGCCGCGTCCGTATCATGGCGCATGCGCGACGGAGGTGGCGGCGTGATCGAGGACAACACCGAGGCCGAGACAGGGCCGGACACACCAGAAGATGCTCCGGCGCCGCTGCTGACCCTGCGCGACGGGTTGCCTCCGGTGACCGACACCGACGAAGGCCTGGTCAAGGCCGCCGCTGCCATCGCCGCCGGCTCGGGTCCGGTCGGGATCGACGCCGAGCGCGCCTCCGGCTACCGCTACTCCAACCGTGCGTACCTGATCCAGCTGCGCCGCGAAGGCTCCGGGATCTGGCTGATCGACCCGATCGAGCTGTCCACGATGCAGCCGCTGGTCGACGCGCTCGAGGGCACCGAGTGGATCCTGCACGCCGCCACCCAGGACCTCCCCTGTCTCAGCGACCTCGGCCTGCACCCCTCCGCCCTGTTCGACACCGAGCTCGCGGGGCGGCTGCTGGGATATCCGCGCGTCGGGCTCGGCACCCTGGTCGAGACGGTGCTGGGCTTCACCATGCTCAAGGAGCACTCCGCGGCCGACTGGTCGACCCGGCCGCTGCCGGACGCCTGGCTCGAGTACGCCGCGCTCGACGTCGAAGTGCTCGTCGAGCTGCGCGACGCGCTGGCCGACGAGCTCGTCGCACAGGGCAAGGAGGCCTGGGCCCGCCAGGAGTTCGACTGGCTGCGCGGGTTCGAGGCGCCGGTGCGTACGGATGCCTGGCGACGCACCTCCGGCATGCACCGCGTCCGCGGCCGCCGCGGGCTCGCCGCGGTGCGTGAGCTGTGGACCGAGCGCGACCGGATCGCGCAGCAGCGTGACGTCACCCCGAGCCGGATCATTCCCGATGCCGCGATCGTCGCCGCCGCGCAGGATCTCCCGCAGGACAAGGCCGCTCTGCTCGGGCTGAAGGGGTTCCACGGCCGTGGCGCCGAACGCTACGCGACCTCCTGGGTGAAGGCGCTCAACCGCGCGGTCACCATGGACGAGGACGAGCTCCCGGTGCGGTCGCCGCGCTCCGAGGGTCCTCCCCCGCCGCGTGCGTGGGCCGACAAGGATCCCGCAGCCGCCCGTCGTCTCACGCTGGCGCGCGAGTCCGTCAACGCCCTCGCCGAGGCCCGCAACCTCCCCGCCGAGAACCTGCTCACTCCCGACTTCCTGCGCCGCGCCATGTGGACGCCGCCGAAGACCCGCGACCCCGGCGCTCTGCTCGACGGCATCATCGAGCTCCTCTCCGGCTTCGGCGCTCGCGGCTGGCAGATCGCCCTCACCGCCCCGCTCCTCACCGACGCCGTCCTCCACGCGGACATCGAGCCCTGACCCGTACGCCCGGCCGAGCCGTCACCCAGGACGGCCGAGCTGGCATCGCCGTGACGGCCCGGGCGACGGGGGTGACGCCTCGGCAGCTAGGAGCTGGGCGAGATCGAGGGGGACGGGGAGGCCGCCGGCGTGGGCTGGGGGAAGACGGTCTTGGAGAGCTCGTCGATCTGGACCGCGTAGTCCTCGATCTGGTCGGGCTCGGTGACCGCGAAGGAGCCTCGGACCGCGACGGCGGCGACCTTCTGGAGCTGGGCGAGCTGGGTGGCCTCGGGGAGGACCTGCATGTCGCGCACGGTGTCGGTGAAGATCCGGGCGTTCTTGGGGTTGCGCTCGGGCTGGGTGAAGACCGGCGCGTAGCCGACCTCGGAGTTGACCGGCACGAAGTGGCCGGTGCGGACCATCTTCACGACCGACTCGGTCGAGATGAGGTAGGTGAGGAAGTCGGCGGTGGCGTCGGGGTCGGCGGTCTCCGAGCCCATGCACAGTCCGGCGTAGTCGCCGGTGGTGCCGTTGCCACCCGGCATCGGCATCACGTCCCACTCCATCGCGTCGGTCGCGCGCAGGTCCGAGACCAGCGAACGGTCACCGACCAGCGCCACCAGGCGACCCTGCTTGAAGGCCTGGAACGGGGTGCGGCCGTTGAGGTCCTTCGCGGTGGCCAGCACGTTGGGCTGGGTCAGAGCCTCGACCAGCTCCTCGTACGCCCCGGCCGAGTCCTCCAGCGCGGTGGACGTCGGAGCCAGCGGCTCGTCGAAGAGGGTCGCGCCGGCGCCGGCGAGCCAGGGCATCAGCGCGGAGAGGTTCTGCTCGACGTAGGTGCCCCGGACACCCTTGTGGTGCTCGGCGGCGTACGTCATCGCCGAGCTGAACTGCTCGAGGGTCCAGCCACGCAGGGAGCCGTCGGCCCGCACGCTGGGGGTGGGCAGGCCCTCCTCCTTCATGGCGTCGAAGTCGAGCAGCCCGGTGTTGACGTAGACGACCTGCGGCGAGACGGAGTAGGGCATGCACTCGAGGCGGCGTTCGACGGAGAAGTCCTCCATCGCCTCGCGGGAGTACTTGTCGCCGAAGTCGACGTTGCGGGCCTCGAGCAGGGTGTCGACGGGCTGGATCCGCTTGTCCTCGGCGAACGCGGCGACGTCGGCACGCGGGGTGAGCACCACGTCGACCTTCTCGCCGCTGTTGACCGCCGCTGTGAGCTGGTCGGCGGTCGGCCAGGACTTCACCTCGACGGTGACGTTGGGGACCTCTTGGGTGTATTCGGCGGCCAGCTGCTTGTAGGTGTCGACCAGCGTCTTGTGGCCGGAGACCCCGAAGACGAGCTTCACCTCGGCAGGGGCCTTCGTCGTGGTGCTCGGCGAGGGCTTGGAGGCCGGGTCACCACCACCGCAAGCGGCGAGGGACGCCGAGAGAACCGTCACCAGAAGCGCCGTTGCCAGCCGCGTGCGCCGCACCATTTCCTCCATCTCAACACCAGGACCGGGTCTGTGATGCAACCACAGACCCGGTTTACCAGCGATTCACTTTACGATACGTACCTGGACACTTCCTGAGAATGCGCCCCGGGGGACCGGCTCAGGCGAGGTGATCGCGTGCGGCCTTGATCACATCATCGAAGATTTCCTTGGCCAGCACATCGCCCTCACGGCGTACGTCTGCGGGGTCCATCCGGATCAGCCGGTCCAGCCGCACCTCGGACGGCCGCCCCTGGCGGTCCCAGCCGCCGGTGCCGACATCCATCCAGTGCCGCCCGTGCCGCGCCTCCTGCGCCTCGTCGCGGTCGTGGTCCTTGCTGGTCAGCATCAGGCACAGGAGTACGCCGGCCTTCTGGCCGATCACGAGAACGGGCCGGTCCTTGCCCTGGGTCTCGTCGTCCTCGTAGGGCACCCAGCCCCACACGACCTCACCCGGGTCGGCGTTGCCGTCACCGATCTCGGGCTCGTAGGAGATGGCGCCCTCGCGCGCTGCGGGCTGGGTGTCGGTCACTACGGCTCCTTGGTCGGTGGCTGGCGTCATGGCCACCCAGCCGAGGTGCACCGAAAAAGATGATGAACACGCCGGACCGGGAGCGCCTCACGGCGCAAGGCCGCTCGAAGCGGCTGAAGTTGGGACCCGGGGCTGCCGCAGCCCGACGTGTTCGGCACCAGTGTAACGGTGCGCCCAACCTCCTCCGCATCAAAGCGAACAGGAGGCTACAACCTATCGCTACGGGCTGCTTCTCTGCAGTCAGATCAACCGCTGCTCGAGCTCGGCATGCCCCGCCGCCTCGAGCTGTTCGGAGAGCTGCAGCATGTTGCGTACGTCCTTCGCGGCCGCGTCCGGGTCCAGGGCCGCCCGCCCGGCGGCGATGACGCGGGAGAACGCGGCGGCGCGGAGGAGCACCACGGCGAAGTCGCTGCCGGCGATGCCGCGCAGCACCTCGTCGACCATCGCCTTGAGCTCCTCCGGGCCGGGAGGGTCCGCGACACCGGCCACGACCTGCGCGACCTGGGCCTTCGCCCGGCCGGCCTCGAACTCGCGCGCGGCGCCCACCGGGTCGGCGTAGACCCAGCTGCGGAGCAGGTAGAGGCGCCACAGGCACCCGGCCAGCGACTCCGCCGGCGAGCTCGACCAGACCTCGGCGATCGTCTCGATGCCCTCGGACTCGGCCAGATGGAGGATCCGCTCGGCGACCGCCGGGTCGTCGCTGTCCCGCGCGCCACGTACGAGCGCCGTCGCCGCCGCGTCGGCCGCCTCCTGCACCAGGGCAGGGTCGTCGCCCCCGAGGAGGGAGTCGAAGAAGCCGTCCCCGGGACGCATCGGCGAATGGAACTCTCTGGACATCGGATTGAGCGTAGCGGCCGCCGCACGCATGTAACAGCGCTACCCGAGCAGCTTCCGGATCCGCGCGTCGGAGACCTTCTCGGCGGTGCCGAGATGCTGGGCCCAGAGCTGGACGCGGTACTCCTCGAGCATCCACCGCACCTGCCGCAGCCGCGGACCGGGCGGCCGTCCCTCGGCCAGCGCCTCGATCTGGTGCAGGTAGGCGTCCTGGAGCGATGCGATCCGTTCGTGGGTCGTCCGGTCGGCGCGCAGGTCGGCGTCGAGCTTGCGGCGGCGTTCGACGATGGCCTTCAGATAGGTCGGATACCGCCTGATCTGCTGAGCACCCGCCTCCGCGACGAACCCACGGTGCACCAGCCGGGCGAGCTGGTCCTTCATGTCGGTCAGCGCCGGGAGCTGGAACATGTCGGCCCGCCCGGAGAGCGCCTTGTCGGTCTCGCGATACGCCTCGAGCGCCCGCATCACGTCGGCCAGGACCGCACGGACGGCCGCGACCAGGTCGGCCGGCGTGCCCGCGGCGGCCAGGACGGCGGCGTACGCCTCCTGCGTCCGCGGCAGCGGACGGGCATCGACCAGCTGGCGGACGACGGCGGCGCGGCAGTCCTCGACGAGCTCGGCGGCGCTCGGGTAGGGGGATCCGGCCAGCGCGAGCTTCTCCATGGTGGAGAGCCCGTCGACGACCTGCTTGGTGACATCGGGCAGCGCCAGGAGCAGCAGGCGTACGACGCCGAGACGATGCCTCGCCTCGGCCTCCTCAGCGGATCCGGCGACGACGAGACCGACCGTCGTGCCCTCGTCGGAGAGGCACGGGAAGACCGTGACCTCATGACCGGCACGCTTCTCGGTCACCGTGGTGGCGATGTCCCCGAAGACCCAGCTCGTCTCGCCGGTGCGGGTGTGACCGGCCGACGCCGCGACCTCGGCGATGGCCGCCTTGAACTCGCCCTCGAGCGGCGCCTTGAGCGCGTCGAGGTCCTTGCCCTTCGCGGTCTCCTTGCCGTCCTCGCCGACGACTCGGTAGGTCGGCCGCAGATGCTCGGGCACCTTGGCCCAGTCCCAGGCCTCACGAGGGATGTGTACGCCCGCGGTCGAGCGCGCCCAGCGCTCCAGCGCGGTCAGCAGCGGCTCCTCCCCCGGCGGGGTCTCCTTCAGGAAGGCGCGCGCCTTGTCGGGGGCCGGCACGAAGCTGACCCGCAGCGGCTTGGGAAGCGACCGGATCAGCGCGGTCACCAGCTCCTCGCGCAGCCCCGGCACCAGCCAGGAGAAGTCGTCGGCGCCGACACGGTTGAGCGTGGCGACGGGTACGTCGATCGTCAGTCCGTCATCGGCCGCACCCGGCTCGAAGTGGTAGCTCAGCGAGAACGTGAGCGGTCCTGCGTCCCACTCGGCCGGGAAGTCGCTCTCGGTCACCTCACCGGCGGCGTCGTTGGTGAGCATCGACAGCTCGAAGGTGAGCAGGTCGGGCGTCTCTCGCCGGGCCTGCTTCCACCACTGGTCGAAGTGGGCCCCGGAGACGATGGAGGCCGGCAGCCGGCGGTCGTAGAAGTCGAAGAGCGCGTGCTCGTCGACCACGATGTCGCGGCGCCGGGCGCGGTGCTCGAGCTCCTCGGCCTCCTCCACGAGCTTCGCGTTGTCGCGGAGGAAGCGGTGATTCGTACGCCACTCTCCGTAGACCAACGCATGCCGGATGAAGAGCTCCCGGCTCAGCTCGGGGTCGATCTTGCCGAAGGCGACCGGACGGTCGGCGACCAGCGGGACCCCGTAGAGGGTCACCTTCTCCCGGGCCATCACCGAGGCCCGCTTCTGCGACCAGTGCGGCTCGGAGTAGGTGCGTTTGACCAGGTCGCGGCCGAGGCTCTCGGCCCACTCCGGCTTGATCGAGGCGTTCTGCCGGGCCCAGAGCCGGGAGGTCTCGACGAGCTCGGCGGACATCACGAACTGCGGGTTCTTCCGGTGCAGCGCCGACCCGGGGAAGATCGCGAACTTCGCGCCGCGGGCACCCTCGTACTCCCGGGGGCCGGGCCGACGTCGGTCCCGTCCTGCCGCGGCCTCTGCCTTCTTGTCACGTTCTTCCAGCGCCCCGATGTGCGAGAGCAGCCCGGAGAGCAGCGCTTGATGGATCCCGTCGGCGTCGTAAGCGACCTTGTTCTCGCCTGCGTCTGCGCCGGCTTCGATGACGTCGCGGTGTCCCTTGCCGAGGTCGATCTTCATCTCCCGGCACACCTGGCGCAGCTGCGACTCCAGGTCCTGCCACTCCCGGACGCGTACGTAGTGCAGGAACTCCCGCTTGCACAGCCGCCGGAACGCGCTGGAGGAGAGCTCGTGCTGCTGCTGCTTGAGGTAGCGCCACAGGTTGAGCCAGGTGAGGAAGTCGGAGGTCTCGTCCTTGAATCGCGCGTGCAGCTGGTCTGCCTGCGCCTGCTCCTTGGGGTGGTCCTGCCCCGGCCGCTCACGCGGGTCCTGGAGCGAGAGCGCGGCGGCGACGACGATGACATCGCGTACGCACCCGAGCCGCTCGGCCTCGAGCACCATCCGGGCCAGCCGCGGGTCGATCGGCAGCCTGGCCAGTCGCCGGCCCAGCTTGGTCAGCCGCTGCCCCCGCATCGCGCCGAGCTCCTCGAGCAGCTGTACGCCGGCGGTGATGTTGCGCCGGTCCGGCGCCTCCACGAACGGGAACCGGGCGATGTCCCCCAGCCCGAGGGAGGCCATCTGCAGGATGACCGAGGCCAGGTTGGTGCGCAGGATCTCCGGATCGGTGAACTCGGGCCGTCCGAGATAGTCCTCCTCGGAGTAGAGCCGGATCGCGATGCCCGCCTCGACCCGGCCCGTACGTCCCGACCGCTGGTTGGCCGATGCCTGCGAGATCGGCTCGATGGGCAGCCGCTGCACCTTGGTGCGGGCGGAGTAGCGCGAGATGCGGGCGACACCGGTGTCGACGACGTACTTGATCCCGGGGACCGTCAGCGAGGTCTCGGCGACGTTGGTCGCGAGCACGATCCGGCGGCCGGTGTGGGGCGAGAAGACGCGGTGCTGGTCGGCGGCCGACAACCGGGAGAACAACGGGACGATCTCGACGAGACCCGTTCCGGAGCGACCCTTGTTCAGCCCGAGCGCGTCGCCCAGAGCATCGGCTGCGTCCCGGATCTCGCGCTCACCGGGCAGGAAGACGAGGACGTCTCCGGGCCCTTCGGCGGAGAGCTCCTTGACCGCGTCGACGATGGCCTCGGTCTGGTCGCGGACGACGACCTCGCCCTCCTCGTCCTCCTGGGAGAGCTCCATCAGCGGCCGGTAGCGGACCTCGACCGGGTAGGTGCGGCCGGAGACCTCGATGATCGGCGCGGGCTCGCCCGTCTTCACGTCGGAGAAGTGGGCCGCGAACCGCTCCGGGTCGATCGTCGCCGAGGTGATGATCAGCTTGAGATCGGGACGCCGCGGCAGCAGCCGGCGCAGGTAGCCCAGCAGGAAGTCGATGTTGAGCGACCGCTCGTGGGCCTCGTCGATGATGATCGTGTCGTAGCGGCGCAGGTCGCGGTCGCGCTGCAGCTCGGCGAGCAGGATGCCGTCGGTCATCAGCTTGATCCGCGAGGCCGCCGAGGACTTGTCCATGAACCGCACCTGATAGCCGACCAGGTCCCCGAGCTCGGTGCCCAGCTCGGACGCGATCCGCTCGGCCACCGAGCGTGCCGCGATCCGGCGCGGCTGGGTGTGCCCGATCAGGCCGGCCGACCCGCGCCCGAGCTCCAGGCAGATCTTGGGCAGCTGCGTCGTCTTCCCCGAGCCGGTCTCACCGGCGACGATCACGACCTGGTGGTCACGGATGGCCGCGGCGATGTCCTCGCGGCGCTGGGTGACCGGGAGCTCGGCAGGGTAGGTGATCGCCACGGAGACGGCGGCAGGCTGGTCGGAGGACATGAGGTCACCCATTCTCCCCCGGCGTACCCCTCGACCGCACATCGGTTTCTCGCAGAGCCCGGCCCGCCGGATGGCGGGGGCAGCCGATGTGATTCCCGCCACAGGCCGGGTACCGTGACCGGCGGCGCCGGGAGGAGGCTGGATCCACCCCCGTTCACCGAAGGAGCACCCCCATGACCGAGCAGACCGCCGACCAGATCTTCCCCGAGACCCCCGTCCGACCGCCGTTCGATCCCGAGCTCGTGCCGGTCCTCGAGGCGGTACGCCAGGCCCTCCCGACCTTCACCGCGGAGAACCTCGACGCGGTGCGGCAGCAGACCGCCGAGGGCTTCCCCGGCATGGACCCGGTCGACCTGACCGTCGGCGGCGCGGTCCAGGTCGAGGAGCGGCAGGTTCCCGGCCCCGAGGGCGCTCCGGACATCACCCTGCTGATCCTGAGGCCCACCGCCGAGGGCGCCCCGCGCCCGGCGGTCTACCACACCCACGGCGGCGGGATGGTGGTCGGCGACCGAAGCTTCGGCGTGGAGACCTTCCTGCCGCAGGTGGCCGAGGGCAACGCCGTGGTGGTCTCCGTCGAGTACCGCCTCGCACCCGAGCACCCGGACCCGGCTCCCGTGGAGGACTGCTACGCCGGCCTCGTCTGGACGGCGAAGAACGCCGCGGAGCTCGGCATCGACCCCGAGCGCATCATCATCGCGGGCGCCAGCGCCGGTGGGGGTCTCGCCGCCGGTACGGCCCTGCTCGCCAGGGACCGGGCCTTCCCGCGGCTGAGCCACCAGATCCTCATCTGCCCGATGCTCGACGACCGCTTCGAGACCCACAGCAGCCGCATGCTCGACGAGGAGGGGGTCTGGGACCGCAACTCCAACCTGTTCGGCTGGACGGCGCTGCTCGGCGAGCGCCGCGGCGGCCCGGACGTCTCGCCGTACGCCGCGCCGGCACGTGCCGAGGACCTCACCGGCCTTCCGCGGACCTACATCGACACCGGCTCGGCGGAGTCGTTCCGCGACGAGACGCTGACCTACGCGCGCCGGCTGTCCGAGGCCGGTGTCAGCGTCGACCTCCACATGTGGGGCGGCGGATTCCACGGGTTCGACCTGATGGCCGCTCACACGGCGCTCTCCCGCGCCTCGGTCGCGGCGCGTGAGGAGTTCATCCGCAGAGCGCTCGAGGCCTGATCCCCTGGCCCGCTCGCGTCCCGTGGGCGATAGTGGCGGGGGGAGGTTCCAGGTGCGAGATCTGATCGGCAAGCTCGAGGTGGTCGATGACGACACGGCCAGTGCGCTGCGCGTCATCGACCACTTCGACCGGCTCGTAGACGAGCGGACGTCGACCGCCGCGGTCGTGCGCGCCGCGGCGGCGCTGGCCGGCTCCCCCGCGGGACTCCACGACGCTGCGCGGGGCCTGGTCAAGCGGTTCGCGGCCGACGGCCGCGCGCTGGCCGGTGAGGCTGAGGGCGGCTGGCGCCACGAGCCGATCCCCGGGCAGCCCGGCTCCTGGCTCTGGCTCGAGCGCACCGGGGGCGACGGCCCGCTCGACGCGCTCATCCTCGAGCGTGCCGCCCGCGCCCTGCAGGCGCTCAGCACGGGCTCGTCCGATCCCTCGACGAGCGGGCTGGTCAGGATCGCGTGCGACCCCGACGCGACCGACACCGACCGACGCGACGCGGTCGCCCGGCTCGGCCTGAGCGGCCCCGTGACGGTCGTGCTGAGCACCTCGGCCCACCTGCGGGCGACGCTGATCAGCACCGTCGGCGCCGTGGTGGTCGCGCTGCTTCCCGGCACGCCCACCATCCCGGAGGGCGTCCGCGCGGGGGCCGCCGTCGCCCCCGACCCGCTGCAGCTGCCGGCCGCGCTGGAGCAGGCACGTACGGCCCTCCGGCTGGCCGCCGACGTCGGCGGTCTCGCGCCCGCGATGGTCCGCTACGACGACCTCGGGGCACTTGCCGCCATCGCCGAGCGGATCAGCGCCGACGAGGCCGCGGGCGTGGATGACGTACGACGTCTGGATGAGCTGCTCGCCGGGCATCCGTGGGTCGTGGACACCCTCCACGCGGTGCTCGACCAGCCGAGTCTGAGGCAGTCGGCCGCGATGCTCCATGTGCACCATTCGACGCTGCAGGAGCGGCTGACCTGGCTGAGTGGACAGCTCGGCTACGCGCCCACCAAGGGGCGTGGACGGCAGCGCGCGGCGGTCACGCTGCTGCTGTGGCGTGTGGCCCACGGCACCGAACAGCAGATCGTGGGCGATCCGCACTAGGCGGGTCTTGGTCCGGGCACCTAGATTATGTCCCCATGACCGGGGAGCCGACCGAGACCGAGGTCCAGGATGCGCTGCGTGCGCTCCGAGGAGAGGACGACACCCTTAACGAGCGGTCGGTGCAGACCGCTCTCGACCTCCATCGGCTGCGCGATGCGCTGACCCGGTTCGGCGACGACGAGCCATCCAGCGACACCAAACCGGCGCGGGACAGGTTCCGACTCTGAGTCGAAATCGGCCAATGGGTGGGACGCCGAGTTACGTAGGGGATTTCAAGAGGGTTACCGTTGCTGATCGTGACCGAATCTCTAACAGTGCGTGACAACCGCACCGGGGTGGAGTACGACATCCCGATCACCGACGGCACCATCCGCGCCGCCGACCTGGGGAAGATCAAGGCCGCTGACCCGGCCACCCAGGAAGAAGGTCCTGGCCTGGCCGTCTATGACCCCGGCTTCGTCAACACCGCTTCCTGCCGATCTTCCGTCACCTATATCGACGGTGACAAGGGCGTGCTCGAGTATCGGGGCTACCCCATCGAACAGCTCGCCGAGAAGTCGAGCTTCTTGGAGGTCTCCTATCTCCTGGTCCACGGCGCACTGCCGACCAAGGAGGAGTACGACGCGTGGGTGCACGAGATCACCTTCCACACGTTCGTGCACGAGAACATCAAGGAGTTCATGCAGGGCTTCCGCTATGACGCCCACCCGATGGGCATGCTCATGGCGTCGGTCGGTGCGATGTCGACGTTCTACCCGGACGCCGCGAACATCTCCGACCCCGACAACCGTCGCCTGCAGATCATCCGGCTGATCGCCAAGATGCCGACGCTGGGCGCGTGGGCGTTCCGGCACGCGCAGGGCAAGCCGTACGTCTACCCGGACAACGACCTGTCCTACACCGGCAACTTCCTCTCCATGCTCTTCAAGATGAGCGAGAGCAAGTACGCCTCGGACGACCGCATCGAGAAGGCGCTCGACACGCTCTTCATCCTGCACGCCGACCACGAGCAGAACGCCTCGGCCAACGCCGTCCGCAGCGTGGGCTCGACCCAGGTCGACCCCTACTCCTCGGTGGCTGCCGGCGTCGGCGCCCTCTTCGGCCCGCTCCACGGCGGCGCCAACGAGGCCGTGCTCCGGATGCTGCGCCGCATCGGCAAGGTGGAGAACATCCCCGCCTTCATCGAGGGCGTCAAGGCCGGCAACGAGCGGCTGATGGGCTTCGGCCACCGGGTCTACAAGAACTACGACCCGCGCGCGACGATCATCAAGCAGCAGGCGCTCAACGTCTTCGAGGTCACGGGCACCAACCCGCTGCTCAACATCGCGATGGAGCTGGAGAAGATCGCGCTGGAGGACGAGTACTTCGTCAAGCGCAAGCTCTAC
Source organism: Nocardioides sp. YJ-D4 (assembly GCF_054031495.1). Taxonomy (NCBI): domain Bacteria; kingdom Bacillati; phylum Actinomycetota; class Actinomycetes; order Propionibacteriales; family Nocardioidaceae; genus Nocardioides; species Nocardioides sp. YJ-D4. The sequence goes on along the minus strand of NZ_CM132932.1, from coordinate 4,043,783 downwards.
CCGAACGTCGACTTCTACTCCGGCCTGATCTACGAGGCCCTGGAGTTCCCGCCGGAGATGTTCACCGTGCTGTTCGCCATCGGGCGTACGCCGGGCTGGCTCTCCCAGTGGCTGGAGCTCGTCCAGGACAAGGAGCAGAAGATCGCCCGTCCGAAGCAGATCTACACCGGCGAGCGCGGACTCACCTTCGTCCCGCGCGACGTTCGTTGGGCGTGAGCGCTTAGCCAGGCTCGAGTCGGCGCAAACCGCCCGGAGCGAAGCGAGGACGGATTTGCGCCGACTCGAGACGAGCAGCGCGAGGAGAGACATGACTAACGTTGACGGGGTTGTCTGGGATTTCGGGAACGTCCTGATCCGCTGGGACCCGCTCCCGGCGATCGCGGCCGGAGTCGGGGACGCCGATGCCCGCAGGTTCATGGAGTCCTTCGACTTCGGGTCGTGGAACCACGTCCAGGACGCCGGCCGCACCTGGGCCCAGGCGCTCACTGTGCTCGAGGAGGCGGCGCCCGAGTGGCTCGCGGCCGGAGCGGCGTACGTCGACAACTTCCCGCTCTCCTTGCTCGGCCCGGTCCCCGGCACCCATGAGATGGTCCGCGAGCTCGCCGCGGCCGGGGTCCCCCAGCTCGGACTGACCAACTGGTCGGCCGAGCTCTATCCGCATGCCCCGGCGACGTACGACGTGATCGAGCTGCTCGGCGACGTCGTCGTCTCCGGCGAGGTGCGCCTGGCCAAGCCCGACCCGGCGATCTACCGGCTCGTCGCCGAGCGCGCCGGGAAGCCCTTGGACCGGCTGGTGTTCATCGACGACAGCGTCGCCAACGTGGCCGCCGCCGCGGCGCTGGGCATGCACGCGATCCAGTTCACCGGGGCCGAGAGGCTCCGCAAGGACCTGGTCGCGCTCGGCCTCCCGCTCTAGGGGGCCTGGTCGGGCGCGCGCTCCAGACGGCGTACGCCCGCGAAGGAGAACGACAGCAGGGCACTGCCGGAGATCACCGCGGCGACCACGAGCAGCCAGGTGTCGAAGCCCACCGCGACAGCGACCGGGCCGACGAGCGCGAGCCCCACGGGGCGGGCGACGAACGAGCCGACGATGTCGAAGGAGTAGACCCGGGAGAGCTTCTCCTCGGGGATCTCCTGCTGGATCGCGATCTGCCAGAAGATGTCGAAGACCTGCAGACCGAACCCGTGCAGGAACGCGCCCAGGAGGATCGGCCAGAGCGTGTCGGAGACCGCCATCGAGATCGGGAAGAGACCGGTCATCGCGAGGAAGAACACGCCCACCGAGAGCAGCCGGCGCGGGCGGAACCTCAGGCAGAACAGGCCGCCGACGAAGAAGCCCGCCATCAGGGCGGCGAGCGCGAAGCCCCACGACGCCCGGCCGATGCCCTCGCCGACCACGATCGGGCCGAGCACGCTGTGCGCCCCCGACCAGAACAGGTGGTAGAGCAGCGCCTGCAGGATGAGGAACCACAGCCACGAGTGCCGCATCACCTCGCGGAAGCCCTCGGCCAGGTCGCCGAGCATCGACGCCTTGTGGGGCGGGCGCTCATGGGGCACCCGCATGCCGGCGTACGCGACGGCCGCGACGGCGAAGGTGAGCGCGTCGACCGTGATCGCCCAGCCGGGACCGACGGCCGCGACGAGCACCCCGCCGAGGGCGTAGCCGATGGTCGAGGCGGTGGTCTGCAGCAGCGACCGGAGAGAGACGGCGGCGCCGAGATCCTCCGCGGGCACGACGACCTTGGTCATCGCCATCGCGGAGGGCTGGTTGAGCGCGGCGACGATGCCCGCGAGCCCGCCCATCACCGCGATCGACGGGATCGTCGCGATCCCGAGGATCACCGTCGCAGCCAGCGCACCGGTCACCACGGCGCTGATCGCCGCCGTGCCCTCCATCATGAGCTTGCGCGAGACCCGGTCGCCGAGCACTCCCCCGGCCAGCGTGGTCACCACCTGGCAGGTCGCGAAGACAGCCTCCACGATGCCGAGCTGGGTGACGGTCCCGCCGAGGTCGAGCACCGCGAACGCCAGCGCGATCGGCGTGATCGCGTTGCCCAGCGACGAAGCCGCCGTCCCGGTCACGAGCCGGCGGAAGTTGCGGTGCCTCAACGGCGACCGACGCTGGGTCGGTGTCGGGCTCGGCGGTTCGGTCGTGGCTGTCATGATCCCAAAATACTTCGCCGACGAATTATTCGTCAACGAATTATCAGCGAGCGAAGGGTAAGGTCGAGCCATGTCCGACCCGAGACCCTCCGACACGTTCGACGGCGACCTCAACGAAGACGCTGCAGACCGTCACGTCGCCCGCTGGCGTGACCACTGGATCGACATCGACTTCGACGACGAGATCGAGGCGATCACCGTACGCATCGGCCGCATCTCGAAGTTCTTCAACGACGCTCGTGCCGACGCGGCGAGCGCGGTCGGGCTCGCCGACTTCGAGTACATGACACTGCACGAGCTGATGATCCGTGACACCCCCGGACACGCCTCCCCCACGACGCTCGCGAAGGATCTGGGGATCAGCCCGGCCGGGATGACGGGCCGGCTCGACAGCATGGAGAAGGCCGGGTGGGTGCGGCGTACGGCCTCGGTGGAGGACCGTCGCAAGATCAGCGTCGAGGCGACCAAGGCCGGCATCGAGATCTGGCGACGGGCGATGGACCTGCGGGGCGAGGCCGAGACCAGACTGCTGGAGACGCTGAGCCCGGAGCGGCGTACGGAGCTGGCGGCTCTGCTCAAGCAGGTGACCCTGCGGATCGAGGCCGAGTAGGGCTGCGCGGATCTGCGTACGCCGCGGTCGCCGGTGAGCGGATCCGCTCACGCCCCACCAGGACCAGCCTGGAGGCATGACCACCACACCTGAGACCAGACCCTTCCGCTTCGGCGTCGTCGCAGCTCAGGCGCCCACGGGTGCCGCCTGGAGCGACCTCGCCCGCCGCGTCGAGAGCGCGGGCTACGACACGCTCGTCATGCCGGACAACGTGTCCTTCGGCCACGCCGTCTTCCCCGCTCTGGCGGCGGCCGCGGCGGTGACCACGAGGCTCCACGTGGGGACGTACGTCCTGGCCAACGACTTCCGCCACCCCGTCCAGGTCGCCAAGGAGTCGGCCACGCTCGCCGTGCTCTCGGGCGGCCGCTTCGAGCTGGGCCTCGGCGCCGGGCGCCCCGACTCGGCTCGGGAGAACGCGATGCTGGGGCTGGGCTTCGACCGGCCAGGCGTACGCGTCGACCGCCTCGTGGAGTCGATCGGCATCATCAAGAGGCTCCTGGCCGGTGAGACCGTCACCGTCGACGGACCCCACCACCGGGCTGTCGAGGCCTCGGTGCTCCCCTACGGGACCGCACCCCAGCAGGTGCCGATCCTCATCGCCGGCGGCGGTCCGCGGATGCTGCGGATCGCAGGCGAACATGCCGACATCGCCGCTCTCGGGGTCCCCTTCGACGCCGGGGAGTCAGCCGTGCGCGCGGCCGTCGATCACGTACGCTCCGCCGACCGCCCCGACGGCGGCACCGCCGAGCTCAACATGAACCTGATGGCCGTGGGCGACGCCGTTCCGCGCTATCTGGCAGGACGGCTCGACCCCGCCGCGCTCGCCGCGCAGGGCGCGGTCGGCGTCGTCAGCGGCTCTGCTGAGGAGATGGCCGACCAGCTCCGCGAGCGCCGGGAACGGCTGGGCGTTTCCTATGTCCTGGTCGGCGACGAGCTGATGGAGGCTTTCGCCCCGGTCGTCGGTCTTCTCGCCGGATCCTGAGGCATCTCTTCGAGACCGCATAGCCCAGTCTCAGCAGGTTCACAGCGACGCTGAGCACACTGAATGACATGACCGAACCCACTCCTCAGCAGCAGCCCGGTGGGACCCCGCCGCAGTGGGCACCCCCGGGTGCCGACGCAACCGCGACGCCTCCGCCCCCCGCCGCTCCGACCACCCCGCCTCCCGGGGTGGCTCCGACCGCAGTCCTGTCGACGGCCCCGGCGGCCCTCGCCACGACCCCCAAGCCGAAGGCGCGCCGGGCCACGCTCGCCGCCACGGCACTCGTCGGCGCCCTCGTGCTCGGCGGCGGTGCCGGCTTCGGTGGCGCGGCACTGTTCTACTCGACCCAGGAGGACGGTGCCCGGAACGGCGGCAGCTCGGCGACCGGCTCCCAGGTCGTCGACAGCGACGCACCTGAGGGCACCGCCGAGAAGGTCGCGGCCAAGGTGCTGCCCTCGGTGGTCAAGATCGAGGTCGCCGCCCAGGGCGGCAGCGGGTCGGGTTCGGGGATCATCCTCTCCTCCGACGGGCTGATCCTCACCAACAACCACGTCGTCGACCTCTCCTCCGAGAGCACCCAGGAGACCAACCCCGGCTTCCCCGGCTCGCCCGACCAGGACCAGGGGCAAGAGCAGCAGCAGGGCTCCTCGATCACCGTCGACTTCAGCGACGGCACCTCGGCCGCGGCCAAGGTGGTCGGCACCGACCCGCTCACCGACACCGCGGTGATCCAGGCCGAGAACGTCTCCGGCCTCACCCCGGCGACGATCGGCAAGTCCAGCAACCTCGTGGTCGGGCAGGACGTTGTCGCGATCGGGTCCCCGTACGGCCTGGACTCGACCGTCACCACCGGCATCGTCAGCGCCCTGGACCGCCCGGTCAACGTCGGTTCGGACTCCTCCGGCAACGCGACCGTCTACCCGGCGATCCAGACCGACGCCGCCATCAACCCTGGCAACTCCGGTGGGGCGCTGGTCGACATGAACGGCAACGTCGTCGGCATCAACGCCTCGATCAGGTCCAACTCCTCCTCCAGCGAGGAGGCCGGCTCCATCGGCCTCGGTTTCGCGATCCCGATCGACGAGGTGCTCCCGATCATCGACCAGCTCAAGGCTGGCGACGAGGCCACCCACGCCCGGATGGGGATCTCGGTGGGCGACAGCTCCGCCGCCCAGTCCGGCGAGAACACCGTCACCGGTGCCGTCGTGCAGGAGGTCACCGCGGGCAGTGCCGCCGAGAAGGCCGGGCTGAAGAAGGGTGACACGATCACCAAGGTCGACGACCACCAGATCAACGGCTCCGACTCGCTGGTCGCCACGGTCCGCTCCTATCGCCCCGGCGACGAGGTCGAGGTGACCTGGTCTCGCGACGGCAAGGAGCAGAGCGCCAAGATCACCCTGGACTCCGACGCCACCTGATCTCCCCGCAGGACGCTGGGCCCCTGCGGGACTCAGGGTCGCGGGGTGCCAACAACCGAGCGCCTCATACCCGACACCGATCGGGTATGAGGCGCTCGTCGCCGTTGCGACTCAGGAGACCTGCTTCTGGATGCTGCACAGCCACTCGACCGGCTCGAAGCCCATGGCCTCGTTGACCTGGATCATGTGGGTGTTGACCTCGGCGTTGTACGTCGCCAGGGTCGGCACCTCCGGCCGCTCGGACTGGAGCAGCCTCAGGTTGGCGACCTTGACCGCCAGGCCGAGCCGGTGGCCCCGGTGAGCCCCTTCGACCAGGGTGCCCCATTGATAGCTGTTGCCGTCCAGGCTCGAGTAGCCGATCACCGTGTACGCCACCACCCGGCCGTCGGCGTCCAGCGCGACCGAGTGGTAGAGGGTCCGCTTCTGGGCCGCGACCAGCTCCTCGGACTCGCGCACCTTCGCCACGTCGGGCTCGAGCGCCTCGATGTCCAGGTCGCCGGTCGGCGCCTCGGTCTCCAGGCTGGCGTCGAGCACCGCCCAGCTCTCCACGATGTCGTCGGGCACCGGGCCGACCCAGGAGCGCAGCGTGTAGTCACCGTGCTTCTCGGCGGCCTCCGCCGCCAGCCGGTCGAGGACGTGGTCCGGCACCGGGAGCCGCAGCAGGCGGCGTACCTCGACCAGGGCGGGCGCATAGCCCCGGGCGATCCCGAAGTCCCGCCCCGGCGATCCCTCGCCGCCGGAACCGAGCGGCCAGGGCCACCAGACCTCGCCCGTGAACGACGTACGCCCCTGGGCGCGGGCCTCCGCCTCGACGTGGTCGAGCAGAGCGGTGCCGTGTCCCTGCCTGCGGTGGTCCGGTAGCACCGCCACCACCAAGGTCGCCCGGTGGAGGTTGTCGAGCAGCGGCATGGCCATCCAGGCGGCGGCGACCGCCTCCCCGCCGACACGCCCGAGGTAGGCACGACGGTCGGTCTTCTCGGTCCTCTGCTGCAGCTCGACGCGCTGCTCCTCACGCGCCCACAGGTCCGCGTCGGGGCCGCGTACGTCGAGCCACGACGCGGTCATCACGTCGTACCACGCGTCGAAGGCGTCGTCGTCGAACGGGTCGACGCGCTCGATCACCAGCTCACTCATCGGGACCTCTCCACTCTCGTCTCGTCCCAGACCGGCTCCGGGGACTCATAGACATCACCGTTGGCGCCGTAGACCAGGAAGCGGTCGAAGCCACGGGCGAACCAGCGGTCGTGCGTGACCGCGACAACGGTGCCCTCGAACGACTCCAGCCCGGCTTCGAGGGCCTCGGCGGACTGGACGTCGAGGTTGTCGGTCGGCTCGTCGAGCAGCAGCAGGGTGGCGCCGCTGAGCTCGAGCAGAAGGATCTGGAAACGCGCCTGCTGCCCGCCCGAGAGCGAGTCGAAGGTCTGCTCCGCGGCGTGCGCGAGCTCGTAGCGGTCGAGCACCCGCGAGGCGGCCTCGCGGCCCATACCCGCACGCCCCCGCCCGTCCGGCGTGGCCTCGCCGCGGTGCAGGATGTCGAGCAACGTACGTCCCACCAGCTCCGGATGGGCATGGGTCTGCACGAACCAGCCCGGCCGCACGCGGGCGCCGAGCTTGGCCTTCCCACGGTGGCGGACGGGCTCGATGGGGGTGTCCTCGACCGGGCGGTGCTCCACGTCCGGGTCGGTGCCGCCGCGGGCGAGCAGCCGCAGAAAGTGGGACTTACCCGAGCCGTTGGAGCCGAGCACGGCAACCCGCTCGCCGTACCAGACCTCCAGGTCGAACGGGCTCATCAGCCCGGTGAGCTCGAGCGCCTCGCAGACCACCGCCCGCTTACCGGTGCGCCCGCCGCGCAGCCGCATCTGCACCGCCTGCTCCCGTGGCTGCTCGACGGGCGGCCCGGCCTCCTCGAACTTCCGGAGCCGGGTCTGGGCCGCCTTGTACTGGCTGGACATCCCGTCGTTGTACTCCGACTTGACCTTCAGCCGCAGGACCAGCGCCTTGATCTTGGCGTGCTCCTCGTCCCAGCGACGGCGCTGCTCCTCGAACCGCAGGAACCGGTCCTTGCGGGCCTCGTGGTACGAGGCGAACCCACCAGGATGCGTCCACGTGCTGTTGCCGGCGCCGGACGCGCCGAGCTCGACCGTGACCACCCTGGTCGCGGTGTTGTCCAGCAGCTCACGGTCGTGACTGACGTAGAGGATCGTCTTCGGGGACTCCCGGATGCGCTGCTCCAGCCAGATCTTGCCGGGCACGTCGAGGAAGTTGTCCGGCTCGTCGAGCAGCAGCACCTCGTCGGGACCGCGCAGCAGATACTCGAGCACCAGCCGCTTCTGCTCGCCGCCGGACAGGGTGTCCAGGGAGCGGTAGCGGGCGCGGTCGTAGGGCACCCCGAGCCCGGCCATGGTGCACACGTCCCAGACGACCTCGATGTCGTAGCCGCCGGCGTCGGCGTACTCGGCCAGCGCGGTCGCGTAGCGCATCTGCAGCCGCTCGTCCTCCGACGACATCAGCTCCAGCTCGCACGCCTCCACCGCGGCCGCCGCCTCGCGCACCCGCGCAGGCGCCACCGAGAGCAGCAGCTCACCGACGGTCGAGGAGCCCTTGCCGACCATCTGCCGCATCACCCCGAGGCCACCCGAGCGCACGACGGATCCCGTCGTCGGGGTCAGCTCACCGGTGACGATCCGCAGCAGCGTCGTCTTCCCCGCGCCGTTGGCGCCGACCAGCGCGACCTTCGCGCCCTCACCCACCCGGAAGGAGACGTCGTCGAGCAGCACTCGTCCGTCAGGCAGCTGGAAACTCACTCCAGCAACGTCCACATGTCCCACAGCCGTCCAGTCTGGCACCCGTGTCGAATGGTTATTCCGTATCGGCCCCGCAGACGTTCTTGGGTCGGGCGGTCCCATCAGTAGAACGTGACGCTCGACACATTTTGGCGATTAACGATATGACTGACGCCATGCCTCCGCTCGACAGCCAGATCGCTGACCTGCTCACCCTCTTCGCGAAGGGCCAGCCCCTGGAGTCCTTCGATCCGCCGACGGCACGAGCGCTCTACCGTGCGTTGAGCGAGGGCATCCCGCTTCCACCGGTCGGATCGGTGGAGAGCGGGGTGATCCCAGGGCCGGCGGGCGACCTGGACGTACGCATCTACCGGCCCACCACGCAGGGGCCGCTGCCCACGATCGTGATGTTCCACGGTGGCGGATGGGTCGTCGGCGATCTCGACACCCACGAGGACCAGGCCCGCAACCTCGCCACCATCTGCGACGCCGTGGTCGTCGCCGTGGACTACCGGCTCGCCCCGGAGCACCCGTTCCCCGCCGCCTACGACGACGCGGTCGCCGCCGCTCGCTGGGTCAGCGACAACGCCGCGACGCTCGGTGGTGACGGCCGGGTCGCGGTCGCCGGCGACAGCGCCGGCGGCAACCTGTCGGCCGTGGTCGCCCAGGCCTTCCGCGACGAAGGACGCGAGCTCGCGGGCCAGCTGCTGATCTACCCGGGGATCGACATGACCAGCGGCTACCCGTCGTACGCGGAGAACGGCCACGGCTACTTCCTCGAGCTTCCGACGATGAAGTGGTTCTCGGACAACTACGTGGGCGACGCCGATCGCGCCGACCCCCGGCTGAGCCCGATCAAGGGCAACCTGGAGGGCCTCGCCCCGGCGGTCGTGGTGACCGCTGAGTTCGACCCGCTGCGCGACGAGGGCATCGCGTACGCCAAGGCGCTGGAGAGCTCGGGCGTCCCGACGACGTACCGCCACTGCGACGGTCTCATCCACGGCTTCTTCGCCATGGGCCATCTTTCGCAGGCCGCACAGCTGGCGATCGAGGAGACGTGTGCGCTGTTCAGGACCGTGCTCCACGGGTGAGCCAAGACACACGGTCAAACCAGGGGTATTCCTGATGACCGTCGATTGACGATGGTCCAGACTGGCCGCATGCCGATTGCTGCCCAGGTACGTTCCTTTGGACGGGCGATGACGCGACCGCTGACGGAGCGTGTCCGCAAGTTTGCCCTGCAGTTCGCGATGCGGGGCAAGGAGTCGCCGATTCCCGACATCACCACGCTGCGCAAGATCCCCGAGCACCTGACCTTCCCGCTGCGCCGTGACGGCGTCGACCCGGTGCCGCTGCTCGCCGAGAGCCGCGAGCAGGCGCCGGTCACCAAGCTCGGCTCGGTGCTCGGCCTCGACATCGTGCTGGTCACCGGGCACGCCGAGTCCAAGCACGTCCTGGCCGACAAGAACGCCTACTCCAACGACATGCGCCACCTGCTCGGCACCCGCAAGCGCACCGACGCCGAGGGCATCGGTGGACTGGGCATGACCGACCCGCCCGACCACACCAAGCTCCGCGGGCTGCTGACCCCGGAGTTCACCATGCGCCGCCTCGGCCGCCTCAACGAGATGATCGACCGGATCGTCACCGACGCCCTCGACGGCATGGAGGCCCACGGCCCCGAGGTCGACCTGGTCCACCACTTCGGCTTCGAGATCCCGTTCCGGGTGATCTGCGAGCTGCTGGGCATGCCCGAGGACGTACGCGACGAGTTCCACAAGCTCGGCATGGCCCGTTTCGACCTCTCCGAGGGTGGCGCCGGAGCCTTCGGTGCCGCCACCGAGACCAGGACGTTCCTCATCGAGCAGGTCCGCCAGCAGCGCGCCAACCCCGGCGACGGCATGATCGGCGAGATCATCCGCAACAAGGGCGCGGAGTACGACGACGTCGAGCTCGGCGGTCTCGCCGACGGCGTCTTCCTCGGCGGCTACGAGACCTCCGCCTCGATGCTCTCCATGGGCGCCTACGTCCTGATGCAGAACCGGGAGGCGTACGAGATCCTGCGCTCCGGCGACAGGGCCGAGGTCGACAAGGTCGTCGAGGAGCTGCTCCGCTACCTCTGCCCGGTGCAGCTCGCCTTCCCGCGGTTCGCCCGCGAGGACCACGACCTCTTCGGCCTGCCGGTCAAGAAGGGCGCCGTCGTCCTGGTCAGCCTCACCGGCGCCAACCGCGACCCCGCGGTGATGCCGAAGCCGGAGCAGTTCGACCTCCGCAACGCCGAGACCATGCACTTCGCCTTCGGCCACGGCATGCACCGCTGCGTCGGCGCCGAGCTGGCCCGCATGGAGCTCCGCGCCGCCCTCACCGGCCTCGCCCGCCGCTTCCCCGACCTGGCCATGGCCACCGACGACCCCGGCGACCTCGGCTGGCGCGACCTCTCGGTCGTCTACAGCCTCGACCGCCTCCCGGTCCGACTGGCCAAGGACCCGGTCCCGGCATAGGAGTACCTGGCGGGGTCGTGTGCCATCACGTCATGGCAATACCGGCGCCGACCGCCGGGGCAGCGGCGAGGAGGGTCCAGGCGAGCGGCGGGTAGGCGCCGAATGCCAGGTAGGCGAGCACGATCACGCACAGCGTGGCCAGACCGCTTACACCGGGCAGCCCTGCCAGCCTTGTCAGCACGAGGCCGCTGCCAACCCCAACCGTCACGAACGCGAAGATGGCCCACCACAGGGACTCAATTCCGTCCCAGCCGTGGACGTCAAGCGTCCAGATCCACAACGGCAACCACCCGGCAGCCGTCGCCAAGAGCACGGCGCCGATCCAGGCGGCGTACGAACGGAGGACGGTGCCATACCAGGTGGGGTCCGGTTTGCTCACCAATCGAGCCTGGCCGAACAGTGCGGAACGCACATCCGCACGGATACTCAAGTGCGGCGACTCGAAGTCGCTTCATCTGACCTGTGTGCCTCGCCCGGCACAGCAACCCGTGCGGGCGAACGAAAATTCGTTCACCCCAGGCAACGCCCCGTCCGACCGTCGCTGAGGCACTCGGCGATGCGCGGCTTCGGTTGCCGGCGAGCTGGCAGAGGATCCGGTCCCGCCCGATCTCTCAGCCGTTCCAGCGCTGAGGCGCCGGCTCCTCACTGATCGCCACGGCGATCCAGGGCGCCAGGACGTACGCCGGGATTGCCAGCAGCGGCAGGCTCGTCATCGGGGTCGCGATGATCACGAACGCGGCCCCGGTGCAGAACCGTCCCAGCCCGGCGCGCGTGCTCAAGAACGCTCCGACCACCGGCCCGATCAACCCCACGACGACCATCACCGGCACGCTCACCAGCCGCGACATCTCGATGCCGGAGCTCGTCACGGCAACGTACACAGGCAGCACCGTCACCAGGCTCACCAGCGCGGCGACTCCCCAGGCCTTGTAGGAGCGGGCCAGGCGCTGACGGTTCGTCAGCACGGGAGTCGTCATCGCACGGTTGGTCATGGGCGGAGTCTCGCAGCGCACCAGGCGCGACCGGCCGCGAGGCGCGCGAGACGGCGGAAACCGGCATCTGGACCGTTCAGGCGCGGCGGGTCTCCAGGACGCGGAAACCCTTGGCCCTGCCGGTCCGCCCGCCTACGACGATTGCGCCTCACTATGGCGGAGGGTCCGAGTTTGTGAACGATTCACGAACTCGGACCCTCTGTCATAGTCGCCGAGCAGGCGATCCTGTGCCGATCAGTCCGGGCAGGCCCAGCAGTTGGCCCTGACAAGCTCGCCGGGTGTGCCTGGCTCCATCTCCATGAAGATCTCGGCTGCGTTGGATCCGTCGTCGCGAGCCATGTCCCCGGATAGCCGGAAACCAGCCCTGTCGTCTGGGAAGAGAAACACGTCCCAGATCACGCCACCCCGCGCGATCAAACCGGCGAGCAAGGTGACTACCGCCCAGAGCGCAACGGCACCGGTGAGCACCTGGCCCTCGACGTAGGCCCGCCCGCTCGGTACCGGATCCTGCTATCGCCTCGTCCACGCTCACGCACGGAGCCTGACGCATGAGTCCACGTTCCGCAGGTGATGTCACCGAACTGTCGGCTCCCGTGCCGTGGCAAGCCTCAGGCGCGGCGGGTCTCCAGGACGCGGAACCCCTTGGCGCTGCCGATGCGGGTGGTGGGGAAGCCCTGCTCGGTGATCCAGCGCTGCAGCGAGTCGCCGCCGAGGTTCTTGCCGACGACCATGACCGCTCGGCCGTCTGGGGCGAGACGCGGGAGCCAGGTGAGGAGCAGCTCGTGGAGGGCCGGCTTGCCGATCCGGATCGGCGGGTTGCTCCAGATCTCGTCGTACGTCACCTCGGGGTCGATCTCGGCCGGCACCGCGGCGCGATACCGGTCGCCCAGACCCAGCTTCGCCGAATTCTCGTTGGCCAGCAGGACCGCGCGCTCGTTGACGTCGACGCCGGTGACGTACGCCTCCGGCACCGCGAGTCCCAGAGCGAGCCCGATCATGCCGTAGCCGCAGCCGAGGTCGAGGACCCGCGCGCCGGGCTTCAGCGACGGCGGCTCGGTCTCCTTGAACAGCACCGAGGTGCCGATGTCGAGGCGTCCCTTGGCGAAGACGCCCGACCCGGAGACCAACGACAGGTCCATGTCCCACACGGTCGTCGAGACGGGGATCCGCTCGAAGGGCACCGTCGGGTCGGCGGAGAAGTAGTGCTCGTCGTCAGTCCCGGTCAAGCTCGCTCGCCTCTCTGCGGTTCATGGTGCGTTCGTGCTGGGCAGCCAGCAGCTCGTCGGGCGGGTAGGCGACCTCTTCGAGGGTCAGGCCGTTGGCCGGCGCGATCGGGATCGACGAGGACCGTGAACGCGAGGCAAGCGACTCCTTGGCCCAGCTGACGTCCTTGCGCCCCTCCCCGATCACCATCAGGCACCCGACCAGCGAGCGCACCATGGAGTGGCAGAAGGCGTCGGCGAGCACCGTCGCCTCGATGATCCCGTCGGGGCGCCGCTCCCAGCTGAGCTGGCGCAGATCGCGGATCGTGGTCGCGCCCTCGCGCGGCTTGCAGAAGCTGGCGAAGTCGTTGAGCCCGATGAGGTCGGCGGAGGCGACGTTCATCAGCGACAGGTCGAGCGGCCGGGTCCGGTAGAGCACATGCCCGCGCTGCAGCGGGTCGACGTACGCCGGGTCGTCCACGATCCGGTAGACGTAGCGTCGCCACAGCGCCGAGAACCGGGCGTTGAAGCCCACCGGCGCCTCGACGGCGGCACGTACGCGGAGGTCGGCCGGGAGGATCCCGTTCAGCCGGCGCACCAGCGAGTCCAGCGGCGACTGCTCCGACCGTCCCCGCGAGGACTCGAGCACGTCGGCGTCGATGTCGAAGTGGGCGACCTGTCCGCGGGCGTGCACACCCGAGTCCGTACGCCCGGCGACCGTCACCCACACCTGGGACCTCTCCCCCGTCGCCGGCACCCGCAGCGCGGTCGCCAGCGCGTTCTGGAGCTCTCCCTGGACCGTACGCAGCCCCGGCTGGGTCGCCCAGCCGTGGAACATGGTGCCGTCGTAGGCGAGGTCGATCCTGATGCGCACGGGCCCATTCTCGCAGCGACCACGTCGTTTGCCAGACTCGGCGCATGCGCTATGTGATCTTCGGAGCCGGGGCTGTCGGTGGGGTGACCGGCGGGCTGCTGCACCGTGCAGGTGTCGACGTCACTCTCGTGGCCCGCGGCGAGCACCTCCGGGTGATCCGCGAGCAGGGTCTCACGCTCGACACTCCCGACGGCGTGCTCACCCTCGACGTACCCGCCGTCGAGGACGCGAGCCAGGTCGCCTGGACCGAGGACACCGTCGTCCTCCTCAGCGTCAAGGGCCAGCAGACCGAGGCTGCGCTCGAGGACCTGGCGGCGTACGCGCCGCCCGGCACGCCGGTCGTGGCGATGCAGAACGGCGTCGCGAACGAGCCGCGGATCCTGCGCCGCTTCGCCCGGACGTACGCCATCCATGTGATCCTCCCCGCCACCTTCCTGACCCCCGGCGCGGTCGTCCAGGACTCCGGCAACACGCCCGGCATCCTCGACATCGGCCGCTACCCCACCGGCATCGACGACACCGCCACCGAGATCGCGAACGACCTGGTCAAGGCTGGGTTCCTGAGCGAGCCGCGCGCCGACATCATGGCCTGGAAGCACCGCAAGCTCCTCAACAACCTCGGCAACGGCATCAACGCCGCGATCGCCCCCGGCCCCAGCGACGAGGAGATCTACGCCCGCTGCCTGGCCGAGGCGGAAGCCGCCCTCGCTGCCGCCGGCATCGACGTCGTGACCGCCGACCAGGACCGTACGCGGCGAGCCGGCCACATCACCGGCCGCGGCCGTGCCAACAACAGCTCGACCTGGCAGAGCCTCACCCGCGGGACCGGCGTCGAGATCGACTACCTCTCCGGCGAGATCGTGCTGCTCGGTCGCCTCCACGGCGTCCCGACCCCGGTCAACGAGGCCATCCAGCGCGCGGTCCACGACATCGCCCGTACCGGCGCCGAGCCCGGCAGCCTCGACGGCGCCGCCTTCCTCGCCGGCCTCTGACAGCCGACCGCTGAAACCCGTCTCCGAAAGGGGTGGCAGGCACACAGCGGGTCCGGCAGGCTGCCTGCCATGAGCCACGCCGCGCCGCCTCCCCCGCCGCCCCCGACGCCGCTGCCCCCGACCCACGTCTCGGGCTCCGTTCCCCGTTCGATCATGGGCACCACCATCGTCGTCATCGTGGCGGTGCTGATCCTTCAGGTCACGATCGCGATGGTCGGGTTCGTCCTGACGTACCTGCTCGGCGGCACGGCGGCCAGCATGGGCATCGTCACCATCGTGACCATCGTGCTCAACGCGCTGTTGTACGCCGTGGTGGCGGGCGGCGCGGCGTACATCGCTCGCACCCCGACTGCCCGGCTCCTCGGCATCGTGCTGCCGATGCTGTCCTGGCTGCTGAGCACCCTGCTCTGGTACGGCCTCGTCCAGCTCTTCCAGTTCTACAACCCGGTCGTCGCCGCCATCCTCGGGCCGCTGATTCTGTTGCTGGTCCTGGCCGGCTGGGGATGTGCCGCCTGGACCGGCCGGCGCTGGTTGATCGGACTGCCGATCACCTATCTCCTGCTCATCGTCGTGCAGGTGCCGATATCTCTCGTGCTGATGCCGGCGATGTCCTTCGACAACTTCGCCACGGTGCAGCTGTACTCCGCGCTCTCCACCGTCGCGACGACGGTGGCCATCGTGGGCGGCGGGATCGTCTGCTGGCTGCTGGCCCGATCCGAGCAGACCGCCGGGAAATGACAGTGGCCCGTCACCCTCGCGGGTGACGGGCCACAGTTCAGAACCAGATCAGGCCTTGGCCTCGTCCTCGGTGGTCTCCGCAGCGGGAGCCTCCTCGGCGGCGGCCTCGGTGGTCTCGTCGGCAGCGGTCTCCTCGACCGGCGCCTCCTCGACCTTCTCCTCGACGGGGGCCGCAACCGGAGCCGCGGCAGCCGGAGCAGCCTTGGTCTTCGGCTCGTAGGCCTCGTTGACGAGCTCGATCACAGCCATCGGAGCGTTGTCGCCCTTGCGGGGACCGATCTTGGTGATCCGGGTGTAGCCACCCGGACGCTCCGCGAACTGCTCGGCGATCTCGGTGAAGAGGGTGTGCACGACGGACTTGTCGCGGATGGTCTTGAGGACCTCGCGACGGTTGTGCAGGTCACCCTTCTTGGCCTTGGTGATCAGCTTCTCCGCGACGGGGCGGAGGTGCCGAGCCTTGGCCTCGGTGGTGGTGATGCGGCCGTTCTCGAACAGCGCGGTGGCGAGGTTCGAGAGGATCAGCTTCTGGTGCGCGGGCGAACCGCCGAAACGGGCACCCTTCTTCGGGGTAGGCATCGTGCCTGCTCCTTCTCTCCGGCCGTATCAGGTACCGGGGTAGACGCCCCTCACGGGGCGGTTTTGGTGGAAACTCAGTACTGCTCGTCCTCGACGAACGCGTCGTCGTCATCGTCGCCGTAGGCGGCGAGGGCGGCGGACGGGTCGAAGCCCGGAGCGCTGTCCTTGAGGGACAGGCCCATCTCGTGCAGCTTCAGCTTGACCTCGTCGATCGACTTGGCGCCGAAGTTGCGGATGTCGAGCAGGTCCTGCTCCGAGCGCGAGATGAGCTCACCCACGGTGTGGATGCCCTCACGCTTGAGGCAGTTGTAGGAACGAACGGTCAGCTGCAGGTCCTCGACCGGGAGGGCGAGGTCGGCGGCGAGCTGCTCGTCGACCGGCGACGGGCCGATGTCGATGCCCTCGGCGTCGACGTTCAGCTCGCGGGCCAGACCGAAGAGCTCGACCAGGGTCTTACCGGCCGAGGCGATCGCGTCGCGGGGAGCGATGGACGGCTTGGTCTCGACGTCGATGACGAGCTTGTCGAAGTCCGTGCGCTGCTCGACACGGGTGGCCTCGACCTTGTAGCTGACCTTGAGGACCGGCGAGTAGATCGAGTCGACCGGGATGCGGCCGATCTCGTTCTCGGCGCCCTTGTTCTGGACGGCGGAGACGTAGCCACGGCCACGCTCGACGACGAGCTCGAGCTCGATCTTGCCCTTGTCGGACAGCGTCGCGATCTTCAGGTCGGGGTTGTGCACCTCGACACCGGCCGGCGGCGCGATGTCGGCGGCGGTGACGTCACCGGCACCGGACTTGCGCAGGTACATGGTGACGGGCTCGTCGTGCTCCGAGGAGACGACCAGACCCTTGAGGTTGAGGATGATCTCGGTGACATCTTCCTTGACGCCCTCGATGGTCGAGAACTCGTGGAGGACGCCGTCGATCTTGATCGAGGTGACCGAAGCACCGGGGATCGAGGAGAGCAGGGTGCGGCGAAGAGAGTTGCCCAGCGTGTAACCGAAGCCCGGCTCGAGGGGCTCGATCACGAAGCGGGAGCGGAACTCCTCGACGGACTCTTCCGACAGGGTGGGGCGCTGTGCGATAAGCACTGATTTGTCCTTTCCGGGCCGACCGCTATTTGACGGACCCGAACTTCAAGGGGTGATGACGGAAGGCTGTGGGGGCGGCAAGGCCCCGGCGTACGTCTTCTGTGAAGTTTGAACGCCGGGGACTCACCGTGGTTACTGCGTGGGGCTGATCAGAGCTTCGAGTAGTACTCGACGATCAGCTGCTCCTGGACCGGGACGTCGATCTGAGCCCGGACGGGGAGCTGGTGAACCAGGATGCGCATCCGGCTCGGGACAGCCTCGAGCCAGGCCGGGACGACGCGCTCGCCGTGGGTCTCGCGAGCCACGATGAACGGGGTCATCTCCAGCGACTTCTCGCGAACGTCGATGACGTCGTGAGCCGAGACCTGGAACGAAGGCACGTTGACCTTCTTGCCGTTGACCAGGAAGTGGCCGTGAACGACCAGCTGGCGGGCCTGGCGGCGGGTGCGGGCGAAGCCGGCACGGTAGACGACGTTGTCCAGGCGGCCCTCGAGCAGCTGGAGCAGGTTGTCACCGGTCTTGCCACCGCGACGGTGGGCCTCGGCGTAGTAGGAAGCGAACTGCTTCTCCATCACGCCGTAGGTGAAGCGAGCCTTCTGCTTCTCACGAAGCTGGAGGAGGTACTCGCTCTCCTTGATGCGGCCGCGGCCGTGCTGGCCGGGAGGGTAGGGGCGCTTCTCGAACGCCGCGTCGTTGCCGACAAGGTCGACACCGAGACGGCGCGACTTGCGGGTCATGGGTCCGGTGTAACGGGCCATTACTCTTCAGTCTCCTTCTATGTCTCGGTGGGGATCAAACGCGGCGGCGCTTGGGCGGACGGCAACCGTTGTGCGGGGCCGGCGTGACGTCCTGGATGGTGCCGACCTCGAGGCCGATCGCACCCAGGGAACGGATCGCGGTCTCGCGGCCCGAGCCCGGGCCCTTCACGAAGACGTCGATCTTCTTCATGCCGTGGTCCATCGCACGGCGACCAGCGGCCTCGGCGGCCATCTGAGCGGCGAACGGGGTGGACTTACGCGAACCCTTGAAACCGACGGTGCCGGCCGAGGCCCACGAGATCACCGCACCGGTCGGGTCGGTGATCGTGACGATCGTGTTGTTGAACGTGCTCTTGATGTGGGCCTCGCCCTGAGCGACGTTCTTCTTCTCCTTGCGACGAACCTTCGTCGCACCCTGTCGGGTCTTCGGAGGCATGCATTAACTCCTGTGTTGGCTGGTCTGTGAGATCGAGGCGAAAGCCGGATCAACGCGCAGGGCGCGTCGGATCACTTGGCCTTCTTCTTGCCGGCGACGGTGCGCTTCGGGCCCTTGCGGGTGCGCGCGTTGGTCTTGGTGCGCTGACCGCGGACCGGAAGGCCCTGACGGTGGCGGCGACCCTGGTAGCTGCCGATCTCGATCTTGCGGCGGATGTCAGCCTGGACCTCACGACGGAGGTCACCCTCGGTCTGGATGCCCTGGGCTTCGATCTCGTCACGGAGCTTGACCAGCTCGTCCTCGGCCAGAGCGTGCACCCGGGTGTTCGGGTTGACGCCGGTGGCCTCGAGGAGCTTCTGCGAGGTGGTACGGCCGATGCCGTAGATGTAGGTGAGAGCGATCTCCACGCGCTTGTCGCGCGGAAGGTCAACACCTTGGAGGCGTGCCATTGTGTTCCTTACGTTTCGACAGAGGTGTCGGTCGGGTCGCGCCCCGGGGTGGCACCCTCGGGCTCCGGCCTCTGCTCCGGAGGTGACTTCGGACTCCAGAAATCTGGTTCAACGTCCTAGCGACTCGATGCGAATATTCAGTTGTTGCTGCGAGCTGGGCTCAGCCCGGCCGCCTTCGGCGGCACGACTTCGTCGCTCGGCGCAAACAGACGAGCAAGCTCGCTGTTTGACCTCGCTCCTCAGCCTTGGCGCTGCTTGTGGCGCGGGTTCTCGCAGATCACCATGACGCGGCCGTGGCGACGGATCACCTTGCACTTGTCACAGATCTTCTTCACGCTCGGGTTGACCTTCATGTCAGCCCTTTCTTGATCGTCGGCTGGTTACTTGTACCGGTAGACGATCCGACCGCGCGTCAGGTCGTAGGGAGACAGCTCCACCACCACGCGGTCCTCAGGAAGGATCCGGATGTAGTGCTGTCGCATCTTGCCGCTGATGTGGGCGAGAACCTTGTGTCCGTTGCTCAGCTCCACACGGAACATGGCGTTGGGGAGGGCCTCCACTACGGTGCCCTCGATCTCGATCACGCCTTCTTTCTTCGGCATGCCCTCTGCAATCTGTTGGTCGGTCATCTACCGTTCAAACCACGGATCGGATGACCCGCGGGCGGTCCGGGAACCTCTCCGAAAACTCGGAGTGGACCTCGTGAAGCCATCTGCATGTCTCACCCGCGAGCGCACAGAAGCGCGCTGACCGGGCAGCCGCGAGGCACGACGAGACAGACCCACGTTGGACCGACTACCAAGCCTAGACCCCTAGAACAGCAATGCCCTAATCGTCAAGCCCGGGTGGCCGCGTCCGCCTGAGCGACCTCCGCGACGTACGCGAGCGCCGCCTCCGGGTCGCCGAGGAACGGTCCGAGGTCCTCGGGGTGCGGGAAGAGCCGGGTGAACCGGTCCGCCACCGCCTGGTGCTGCGTGGCCGCGCCGAGCACCTGCTGCACGTGGTCGGGAAGCGGGTTGAGCAGCGCGTCGGTCAGACCGGTCGAATGCTGGGCACGGGTCTCCCAGAAGGTCTCGAAGGTCGCCTGCATCCACTCGGGGTCGAACGGCCGGTCGCCGCGTTCCAGGATCGCCTGGGTGTAGATCCCGGCGCAGTGCGCGGCGTTGTTGGAGCCCTGCCCCGCGATCGGGTCGTTGACCACGACGACGTCACCCATGCCGAAGACGAAGGTGCCGTCCGCGACCTCGGCGTACGGCTTGCGGATCGTGCCGGTGAAGGCGCCCGAGAGCGAGGCGCGGGCGTCGGTGGGCTCGCAGTCGCGCATCAGCTCGCCCTCCCACGGCATGTGCTCGAGCATCACGTGCTGCAGCCGGCGCAGGTGCTCGTCGGGGCGGGGGCGGTCCCAGAAGCAGTCGAAGGGACCGTCGGGGATCGCCTCGACGAACGCGACCCGGCTCGGCCCGAACTGGGTCAGGGCGCTGATCACGAACAGCTCCCCCACCCCGGGCGCGACGTTGATGCGCATGCTCCCGGCCGGGAAGTCGTCGGGCTCGACCATGCCGTGGAGGTAGATCGCCGAGAGCGCGCGGCCGGGGGTGTCGTACTTGGACCGGACCGGGTCGCGGTCGAAGAGCTCGACGATCTCGCCCTTGCCGGCCGCGATCAGGGTCAGCTCGTACATCGACGCGAGGCCGGCCAGGTCGGAGGTCATCACCGGGTGGTAGATGATCCGGCCACCCCGGTCCTCGAACAGCTCCAGCCACGAGGACATCTTCAGGCGCTGGTCGACGGACATGGCGTACGGCTCCCAGGGCCCGTCGAACTTGAGCGCGCGGACCCCCGGCTCCGGGCTGACCGAGATGCCGACCGCTGGGATGCGGGGCGCCTCGTCCTCCCACAGGTTGAGGTCATAGACGCGCTCGTACTGCAGCGCAGGGTCGAACATGACCTGCGTCGACATCGGCCAGCCGTCGCGCAGCTCATCGGGCGTACGCGCGGACATGACCGTCACCTCGTAGCCCTCGGCCTGGAGGCTGAGAGCGAGCTGCATGCCCGCCTGTCCGGCGCCGACGATCAGGATCTTGCGCAATGAAACTCCTTCGGAGTGGGTACGCCTCCGGGCTCAGGCGCGTGTGGGGGTGGTTTTCATCGTGTGCGACAGGCAGGCGACCAACGTCTTGGCCGTCGACCTGCGGTCGCGGGCGTCCACGGTCACCAGTGGCGTCCGCTCATCGAGGCAGAGCGCGTCGCGCACCTTCTCCAGGGAGTGGGTCAGCTTCCCGTCGAACAGGTTGACCGCCACGATGAACGGGACGTCGCTGTCGTTCTCGAAGTAGTTGACCGCGGGGAAGGACGCGTCGAGCTGGCGGGTGTCGACGAGTACGACGGCACCGCTGGCACCGCGGCACAGGTCGTCCCACATCGGCCAGAACCGAGGCTGGCCGGGGGTGCCGAACAGGTAGAGCAGCAGGTCGGGGGCGAGGGTGACCCGGCCGAAGTCCATCGCGACCGTGGTGGTCGTCTTGGCGCTCGCGTCCGAGAGCGGGTCCACCGACTCACCGGCCTGCGTCATCCACGCCTCGGTGTTGACCGGCGGGATCTCTGAGACCGAGGCGACCAGGGTCGACTTCCCGACGCCGAACCCTCCCGCGATCACGAGCTTTGCAGAGGTGACGGTCAGTGCCGGGCGGTCAGCCGAGCTCGGAAAGGCCATCGATAACTCTCTTCAACAGACGGTGGTCGAACGGGGAGTCGTACGCCCCCTCATTGATCTGCAGGTGCTCGGTCGAGGCAAGGTCCTCGAGCAGCACGCGCGTCACCCCGAGCGAGATCCCGCAGTGTGCGGACAGCTCCGCGACCGACTGTGGCCCGAGGCGTACGCGGGCGTAGAGCCGGCGCGACTCGGGCGTCAGCTTGGCGGCCGCGCGCGCGTCGAAGTGCGCCGCCGAGACCAGCGTGTGCACGTACAGCTGGTGGTTGGTCTTGGTGCGGCCTCCCGTCAGTACGTAAGGACGCACCCACGGGTTGGAGCTCACGCGCGCTCTCCCGCCATCGAGCTGACCGTCATCTGGCGCAGCTCGTCGCGCATCTGGGGAGTGAGTACGTGGCCGACGGCGTCGACCATCTGGGCCATCTTGTGGGCGACGACGCCCAGGTTCGCACCGGCGCCGACGAGGACGGCGAAGCCCGCGAGGTCACCGATGCCCATGAAGAGGAAGTGACCGGTGTGGAACTTCAGCATCACCTGGTCACAGCCGGGTTCGCCCACCTCGCGCGCGATGTTGTTGCCGAGGCTGATCACTCCGGCCGTCATCGCGGCGAGCGGGTCGGCGACGTTGGCGGACATGCCACCGGCACCGATCAGCGGGAGTCCGTCGGAGGAGACGATGAGCGCATGGGTCACACCGGGGGTGGAGCTGGCGAAGTTGTCGATCAGCCAGCTGAATTCCTTGGGGTCGCGGGGGACGACCGGGCTTTCCATTACGAAAGGGTTCCTTTCACTGCTGGGTCTTAGCTACCAAGGGAGAACGCGTCGAGATCGTCAGCGAAGGAGTGCCGGGCCGCCGACTGGTCCTCGGGCGAGGACTCATCCGTCTGCGGTCCAACGGCTGCTTCGGGCACGGCCGGCTTGCTGCGCAGGCTGACCGGCTCCCGGCGCGGGAGCGCACCTGACTCTACTGGGCTGCTCTGCTCAGCGGGCACGGAGGCCTCATTCGTCTCATCCGTCCCATCTGTCTCGCCAGGGAGCGGGATCGACGTCTTCATCGTGTCGGTGGCGAGATCCGGCGACGGCTGCTCGCTGGGCGCCGGCGCGAACTGCGCCGCCGGCGGCTGCACAGGCTGGTGCACCACGGGCTGCTGCCCGGTCTGCGGCGCGACCTGTTCGGCCGGCGACGTCGGCCGTCGCAACGGCTGGAGCGAGGACGGTCGCATCTCGCGCCGAACCGGCTGGGCGGCCGGCTGCGTCGCGGACTGGGGTCCGCGCCGCCGCGGGGCGGGCGGCAGGACCGCGACGCTGCTCGCGCTCGAGGCCCTCGGCAGCTCGGCCGGCTCGAGCGGGGTGACCGGAACCTCGCACAGGAGCTGGGCCGGCACCGTCACCATCGCGATCATCCCGTTGCCGGGCGCAGGGCGGGTGGCGAGGCGTACGTCGATGTCGTACTTGCGGGCGATCCGGTGCACCACCGGGAAGCCGGTGTGGCTCCCGGACTTGCTGACCAGCTCCACGATCGGGCCCGCCAGCAGCGCGTTGAGGCGGCCCACCGACCGCTCCGGGATGCCGATGCCGGTGTCCTCGATGCGGAACAGCACGTCGCCGGCGTCGGCGAGGTGGACGTTGACCGTCACCGCCCCCGGGGAGTACTTGGTCGCGTTGTCCAGCAGCGCGGCGATCAGGCAGGAGACGTCGTCGGCGGCGTAGCCGATGACGGCGAGGTCGCTCACCCGGCCGATCGTGACCTGGTTGTAGCGCTCGATGCCCGACAGCGCCATCCGGATGATGTCCAGCAGCGAGGTGTCGATGCCGCCCATCTCGTCCTCGGCGCGGCCGGCGAGCGTACGCAGGTCGCGGCTCGCGCGCCGCATGCGGGTGACGGCGTGGTCGACCTCATAGAGCTTCTTCAACCGATCGGGGTCGTCCTCGTCGGCCTCGAGGCCGTCGAGCGAGATCCGCATCTGCTCGGCCAGGCTGATCAGGTGGAGCCCGAACTGCTCCATGATCTCGGGCCAGGCCTCGTCCTCTTCCTCCTGGAGGGGAGGTGGCGTGGAGGAGATCGGCGGCATGGCGGGGTTCGACGGCACCGGCGGAAAAGGCACGGCCTGACCCCCGGTCGGAGGGAATGAGCGAGCAAGACCCGGATCTGACTGCTCAGCGAGCGTCGCAGTCTGGGGCCCCCGGCGCTTCAACCAGCGCAGGCTCCAGCGTGTCATGAGGCGGCACTTTCAAATGTGGAGAAGGAAACAGAGCGTTGATCAGACTGGCACAACCGGTGCGCGAGCGCAGAGTTACGCACCCAGAAGCAGACAGTGTCCTAGGTCCCTCGTCCCAAGTGGCTCAGGCGCGCCGTCACCTCGCGACGAGGTGGGCCCGATCCTACGCGGCCGCCCAACTCAGCCGGCCAGCAGGCGCAGCGTCTCCTCACGCGCCGGCGCGGTGCGCGGGTCCGTGCCTTCGTACGCCGATCCGACCGGGTTCACCATGACCTCGTCCACGCCGTACTCCTCGGCCATCCCGGCCAGGCGAGCCTTCGCGTACGCGGCGGAGCCGATGATCCATCGGCCACGCATCGTGTCGACCAGCCCCTGGTGGGCTTCGGGGATCTCCGTCTTCTCGGCCTCGTCGATGCTGGGCTGCGCGGTCAGCGGCTGGCCGGTGCGCAGCTTCAGCATGGTCAGCAGCTGGGGCAGCGCCCGGCGGTCGGCCTCCTCGGCGGTCTCGGCCACGCTGGCGTTGACGGTCAGGAACGTCTTCGGCTCGCTGAGGAGCTCGGAGGGCTGGAAGGTCGAGCGGTAGAGCTCGATCATCGCCTTGGTGTCGGTGCCGTTGCCCGCGAAGTGGTGGGCGAAGACGTACGGCAGGCCCTTCTCGGCAGCCAGGCGCGCGGAGTAGTCCGAGGAGCCGAGCAGCCAGAGCTCGGCGACCGACGCGGCCGCCGGGGTCGCGTGCAGGACGTGCTGGCGGCCGCCGGCCATCAGCCCGACGCCCTCCGGCGCCATCATCGCGACGATGTTGTCGAGGTACTCCGGGAAGCGGTTGACCGCGTCGTCGCTCACCCCACCGGCGCCGTGACGCAGCGCCCAGGAGGTCACCGGGTCGGTCCCCGGCGCGCGGCCGATGCCGAGGTCGATGCGTCCCGGGAACGCTGCCTCGAGCAGCGAGAACTGCTCGGCCACCACCAGAGGTGCGTGGTTGGGCAGCATCACTCCCCCGGACCCGACCCGGATCCGCTCGGTCGCGCCGGCCACCAGTGAGATCAGCACCGGCGGGTTGGTCGACCCGACCGCCGGCATGTTGTGGTGCTCGGCGAGCCAGTAGCGCTCGAACCCGAGCTCGTCGGCCACCTTCGCCAACGACAGCGTCGCGGCCAGGGCATCTGCGGAGGACTGGTCCTTGCGGACCGGGACGAGGTCGAGAACGCTCAGCTTCACGTGAAGTCTCAACCCGCCCCGGGGCGTCCGTTATTCCGGCGGCAGCAGCGCGCGCAGGCCGTCGGCGACGGCCGAGCGCCACCAGGCGTAGTCGTGGCCACCGTTGTGCTCGGCGGACGTGACGTCGATCCCAGCCGCACGGAGACGGTCGACGAGGTCGTGGTGGAGCTCGTCGAGGACCCACTCCTGGGTGCCGTGCGCCAGGTGCACACGCGTCTTCGCCTCCGCCGTGACAGCGTCGGCGAGGTCGTCGAGCCACAGCGAGGCCGACTGGCTGGCGACCCCGTGGATGTGCTCGGGGTAGGTCAGGCCGGCACGCAGCGCGGTGACGCCGCCGAGGCTCTGACCCACGACGTACGTCTCCTCGGAGACCGCACGGCGCTCGCGCACCCACGGCAGCAGCTGGTTGACGATGTAGTCGGCACCCTCGCCGCCGGCGAGCTCCTCCCACCGCTTGTCACGGCCGCCGGAGGCGGGCAGGACGCAGCGTACGTGGCGGAGGTGGCCGTCGGCGATCAGGTTGTCGAGTGTGGTCGGCAACGAGTGGTGGTCGGTCCAGATCTCACCGTCGAGGGCCACCACGAGCGGCAGGTCGACGTTGAGACCGGCGCCGGCGGGGTCGTAGAGCCAGACGTCGCGGCCGTCGGGACCCACTTCCAGCGTCACCGTGCCGGGGACGACGTCGTCGCGGCGGAAGAGCCACGGCTGCAGCGGAGCATCGGGCAGGGAGACGACCGACTGCTTGACGCCCTGCCGGTTGTGGCACCAGTCGGGGTTGAGCGGGTCGAGGTAGCCACGGTGCAGCACGGCACGCAGCTCGACCTGCCCCTCGCTCTCCCACGGGGCCGGCTCGCCGGGGTGCTTGCACAGGAAGGAGTACGAGGCCCGCCAGTCGCCCTTCATCAGGAACGAGGCGTGCCACAGGTCGGTGCCTTCCTTCCGCTCGAGCATCGTCTCGGCGAGATGACGCTCGTCGGTCAGCCTGTTGGCGAAGAGGAGCACCTCCTCGGCCTCGTCATCGCGCCAGCAGAAGGTGACGATCACCTCATGGTCCGCGGCGCCGGCGCCCGTCTCCTCGACGAGCGGGAGCGAGGTGGCGATCTGGTCCCAGAACATGTCGATGTCCTCAGGACTGAGGCGGTCGATGATCGCGCTCCGCGTCCGTGCTGATGGATTGGGTCGCGCCGCCGTTGGTGGTCGCAACTGCGTACTCATCCGGTTCTTCCTCCCGAGTACGGGGCTCTCTCTGTCCCCGCGGGCTGACCAAGTTACTCACAGTCGGGGGCCCTACGCGAGATGCCGAGGTCCCTTTCTCTGTCAACTGATAGGTGATGTCGCATATCCGCTAGTCAAACGCGTTGGTAAGCGGGAATCGTTCAGTTTCCTATCAGTTTTCGGTCCACATGTCGGCACAGATCGCGACCGCGCCGAGGAATCCGGAGCCCTCCCACTGGGTGAGCCGGACCTCCCCGACCTGCTCCGCCGGGACGTCGCCGGCGAGGACGTCGAGGCGCTGCGCCGCCGCCATGCTGCCGTGACCGGCCTTGACCAACGCCTCCTTGCGCACCCACAACCGGGTGAACGCGTACGCAGCGTCCTCCTGTCCCGCCACCCAGGCGACCTCGCGCGGCGAGAGCGCCCTGTCGGGCCCGCGCGAGACCTTCTCCACGTCGATGCCGCAGCGTCGGGCGGCAGCAACCGCGGCGACCTGGCCGCGGGTGTGGCTGAGGCTCACCCGGACCCCTGCGGCGCCGGCCACCGACGGGGCTCCGTGCTCGGTGCTGTCGCAACGTGCACAGCGCTGCTCGATCACGATCTCCTCGCGCACGGTGCCCAGCAGCTCCGCGGCGCACTCGCGGACGAGGACGTGCGCGGCGGCGTACGCCTGCTTGTCCGCATCGGCGACCAGCCGCTCATGACGCGCCCGCTCCGCGGTCGAGAGCACCCCCAGATCGGCGTCGACCTCGGCCACTGCCGCGAAGCGCACGATCTCGGTCATACGCGGCTCAGTGACCGCCCCAGGGCACCCCGAGCTTGCCGAGCATCTCCTCGCCGCCGTCGAGCGCGGTGAGCACCCAGGCGCCGTCGGAGGTGAGCGCGAAGGTGTGCTCGAAGTGGGCCGCCCAGGAGCCGTCGTCGGTCACGACGGTCCAGTCGTCCTCCAGGGTGGTGACCTCGGGGCCGCCGAGGGTGAGCATCGGCTCGACGGCGAGCGCGATGCCGCGCTGCAGCTTCGGCCCCTTGCCGGGCTTGCCGTAGTTGAACACCGACGGCTCCATGTGCATCTCGGTGCCGATGCCGTGGCCGCTGAAGTCCTCGAGGATGCCGTAGTCGCCCTGGGAGTCGACGTAGGTCTCGATGGCGTGCGAGATGTCGGTGACCCGTCCGCCGAGGCGAGCAGCGGCGATGCCGTGCCACATGGACTCCTCGGTGACGCGCATCAGCTCGGAGACCTCCTCGGGCACCGAGCCCATGGGCACCGTGATCGCGGCGTCGCCGTGCCAGCCATCGACGATGGCGCCGCAGTCGATCGAGATGATGTCGCCGTCCTGGAGCACCCGGGAACCGGGGATGCCGTGGACCACGACCTCGTCGACCGAGGCACAGATCGAGCCCGGGAAGCCGTGGTAGCCCTTGAACGACGGGACGCCACCCCGGGACCGGATCGAGTCCTCGGCGATGGCGTCGAGCTCGAGAAGGGTGACTCCGGGCCGCGCGGCGGCCCGGAGCACCTCGAGCGTCTCGCCGACCACGAGGCCGGCCCGACGCATCTTCTCGATCTGCTCAGGGGTCTTGATCTGGACCTTGTTCAAGAAGCCCACTGCTCCCCCGTTGCGTACAAGATGTCTGTCTCAGGACTCAGGGACGATGTCGAGCTCGTCGAAGATCCGCTTGGTGACGTCGTCGACGTCACCCATGCCGTCGATCTCGTGGACCAGGCCGCGACCCTTGTAGACCTCGATCAGCGGCGCGGTCTCCTCGAGGTAGACCTCCTGGCGGCGGCGGATGACGTCCTCGGTGTCGTCGGCGCGACCCTCGAGCTCGGCACGCTGCAGCAGCCGCTGCACGATCTCGTCCTTGTCGACCGTCAGCACGACCACTGCGTCCAGCGCGTGGCCGGTGTACTTGATCATCCCGTCGAGCTCTTCGACCTGCGCGAGCGTGCGCGGGTAGCCGTCGAGCAGGAATCCCTGGGCCGCGTCGGGCTCGTCGATCCGGTTGCGGACCATCAGGTTCGTGATCGTGTCCGGGACGTACTCTCCCTTGTCCATGTAGGACGCGGCCTCGACACCGAGGGGCGTGCCCTGGGAGACGTTGGCGCGGAAGATGTCGCCGGTCGAGATCGCCGGGATCTCGAAGTGCTCGGCGATGAACTTCGCCTGGGTGCCCTTACCGGCTCCCGGCGGGCCCATGATGATCAGTCTCATCGGAGGAACCCTTCATAGTTGCGCTGCTGGAGCTGGCTCTCGATCTGCTTCACCGTGTCGAGGGCGACGCCGACCATGATGAGGATCGAGGTGCCGCCGAACGGGAAGTTCTGGTTCGCGTTGATGAGCGCCAGCGCGATCAGCGGGATGAGCGCAACCAGACCGAGGTAGAGCGAGCCCGGCAGTGTGATACGGGACAGAACGTAGGACAGGTAGTCCTCGGTCGGCTTCCCGGCCCGAATTCCAGGAATGAAGCCGCCGTACTTCTTCATGTTGTCGGCGACCTCCGGCGGGTTGAAGGTGATCGACACGTAGAAGTAGGTGAAGAAGATGATCAGCGCGAAGTACGTCGCCATGTAGACCGGGTGGTCGCCCTGGACGAAGTAGTTGTTGATCCAGTCGACCCACGCCGGCGGGTTCTGCGCGTTCTGGTTGAACTGCGCCGCCATCGCCGGCAGGTAGAGCAGCGACGAGGCGAAGATGACCGGGATGACACCGGCCTGGTTCACCTTGAGCGGGATGTACGTCGACGAGCCGCCGAACATCTTGCGACCGACCATGCGGCGCGCGTACTGGACCGGGATCCGGCGCTGGGCCTGCTCGATGAAGATGACCGCCGCCATGATCGCCAGACCGATGACGATCACGATCGCGAAGGTCCACCAGCCCTTGTCGTTCTTGACCGCCCACATGGTGGCCGGGAAGGTGGCGACGACCTGGGTGAAGATGAGGATCGACATACCGTTGCCGATGCCGCGCTCGGTGATGAGCTCACCGAGCCACATGATGACCGCGGTGCCGGCGGTCATGGTGATGACCATGACCAGGAAGGTGGCGGTGCCGTCGTCGTGCAGCAGCGGCTGGGTGCAGCCCTGGAGCAGGTCACCGGAACGGGCCAGGGCGACGATGCCGGTGGCCTGCAGG
Organism: Nocardioides sp. YJ-D4; assembly: GCF_054031495.1. Classification (NCBI taxonomy): domain Bacteria; kingdom Bacillati; phylum Actinomycetota; class Actinomycetes; order Propionibacteriales; family Nocardioidaceae; genus Nocardioides; species Nocardioides sp. YJ-D4. Next base: position 4,014,719 of record NZ_CM132932.1, on the reverse strand, counting down.
ACCGCGAGACCGAGGGTCAGGTAGCGGGTGTACTGCGTGATCTTCGTCTGTCCCGCCTGGCCCTCCTTCTTGAGGCGCTCGAGGCGAGGGATCACCACGACGAGAAGCTGCAGGATGATGCTCGCGGTGATGTACGGCATGATGCCGAGCGCGAAGATCGTCAACTGCAGCAGTGCGCCACCGGAGAAGAGATTGACCAGGTTGTAGAGGCCGGCGCTGTCACCGGTCTGAGCCGCGTCAAGACACTGCTGGACGTTCGCGACGTGAACGCCAGGAGCCGGGATCTGGGACCCAGCCCTGAAGATCACGACGATGAAGAGAACGAAGAGCAGCTTCTTGCGCAGGTCCGGAGTACGGAACGCTGATGCGAACGCGCCAAGCACGAATGGTTCCTCTTTCGACAATCAGGGGTCGCAGGGCCTGCGCCGATGCGAAAACCCGTGGCAGCCTAACAGCCCCCACGGCAGTTCTTGCACGTAGGGCTGAAACAGCGGGAGCGCGGTCGGGACCCCGAAGGGGCGACCCGGCCGCGCTCCCACGTGACAGGCTCTACGTTAGTAGAACTGTCAGAGAACCGTGACAGTTCCGCCAGCGGCCTCGATCTTCTCCTTGGCAGTGCCGGAGAAGGCGTTGGCGCTGATCTCGACCTTGACGGTCAGGTCACCCTGGCCCAGGACCTTGACCGGGTGGCCCTTGCGGACGGCACCCTTCTCGATCAGGGTCTCGGGGGTGACGACGCCACCCTCGGGGAAAAGCTCGTTGAGCTTGTCGAGGTTGACGACCTGGAACTCCACCTTGAAGGGGTTCTTGAAACCCTTCAGCTTGGGGAGTCGCATGTGCATCGGGGTCTGGCCACCCTCGAAGTAAGCGGGGACCTGGTAACGGGCCTTCGTGCCCTTGGTACCACGGCCGGCCGTCTTACCCTTGGACGCCTCACCACGACCCACACGGGTCTTGGCCTTCTTGGCACCGGGAGCCGGCGCCAGGTTGTGCACCTTGAGTGCCATATCAGTCGACCTCCTCGACCGTCACCAGGTGACGGACGGTCTGGACCATGCCGCGGATCTCCGGGCGGTCCTCCTTGACGACCACGTCGCCGATCCGCTTGAGACCGAGCGTACGCAGGGTGTCTCGCTGGTTCTGCTTGAGACCAACGAGGCCCTTCTTCTGCTGGACCTTCAGCTGCGCCATCAGGCCGACACCTCCACAGCGGGAGCCGTAGCCTCGGCCTGCGCCTTGAGCAGCGCGTCCGGGGCGACGTCCTCAACGGGGAGACCACGGCGGGCGGCGACAGCCTCAGGCGTCTCGAGCATCCTGAGGGCCTCCACCGTCGCGTGGACGATGTTGATCTGGTTGGACGAACCGAGCGACTTGCTCAGCACGTCGTGGATGCCGGCGCACTCCAGGACGGCGCGCACCGGACCACCGGCGATGACACCGGTACCAGGGGCGGCCGGACGAAGAAGGACCACACCAGCGGCCTTCTCACCCTGCACCGGGTGCGGGATCGTGCCCTGGATGCGGGGAACGCGGAAGAAGTGCTTCTTCGCTTCCTCGACACCCTTGGCGATCGCCGCGGGAACTTCCTTCGCCTTACCGTAGCCGACGCCGACCAGACCTTCACCGTCACCGACGATCACAAGGGCGGTGAAGCTGAAGCGACGACCACCCTTCACGACCTTGGCAACTCGGTTGATCGCGACGACCTTCTCGATGTAGGCGGTCTTGTCGGCGCTCTGGTTGCGACGGTCGTCGCGACCTCGGCGCTCGCCACCACGCTGTCCGCGCTGGGCTCCGCTCATCAGACTTTCCTCTTCTCTCGTTCGATCGTTGCGATCAGAAGGTCAGACCGGCCTCGCGCGCGCCATCGGCGAGCGCGGCGACACGGCCGTGGTACTTGTTGCCGGCACGGTCGAAGACGACGGTCTCCACCCCAGCGGCCTTGGCACGCGACGCAACCAGCTCGCCGACCTGCTTGGCCTTGGCGGTCTTGTCACCGGAGGCCGACCGCAGGTCGCCCTCGATGGTCGAAGCCGAGGCAAGCGTCTTGCCGGCCAGGTCGTCGACGACCTGGGCGGTGATGTGCTTGGCCGACCGGGTCACGACGAGGCGCGGGCGCTCCGGCGTACCCTCGATCTTCTTGCGACCGCGGGCCTGACGACGCAGGCGCGAGCGGACACGGGAAGCGGTGTGCTTGTTGTTCGACAGCGAGATGGCCATCACTTACCAGCCTTTCCGACCTTGCGGCGGATGTTCTCGCCGGCGTAACGAACGCCCTTGCCCTTGTAGGGCTCCGGCTTGCGCAGCTTGCGAATGTTGGCCGCGACCTCACCGACGAGCTGCTTGTCGATGCCGACGACACCGAGCTTGGTCGGACCGTCGGTGGTGAAGGTGATGCCCTCGGGCGCGTCGAAGACGATCGAGTGGGAGTAACCCAGCTGGAACTCCAGCTTGGTCGGGCCCTTCGACAGCACGCGGTAACCCACGCCGACGATCTCGAGCTTCTTCTCGTAGCCCTCGGTGACACCCAGGACCATGTTGTTGATCAGCGTGCGGGACAGGCCGTGGAGGGCCTTGTTGTCCCGGCTGTCGTCGGGGCGCTTGACGTCGAGGACGCCACGGCCCTCGTCGTCCTGGCCCTTCTCGACGGTGATCGGCTCGGCCACGGTGTGCGACAGGAAGCCCTTGGGGCCCTTGACGCTCACGACCTGGCCGTCGATGGTGACGTCCACGCCGGCCGGAACCGGGACGGGGAGCTTGCCAATACGCGACATGTCTTCTCTCTCCCTTCCCTGATTACCAGACGTAGGCGAGGACTTCCCCACCTACGCCCTTCTTGTTCGCCTGGCGGTCGGTCAGCAGACCCTGGCTCGTCGAGATGATCGCGACGCCGAGGCCGCCGAGCACCTTCGGGAGACCGGTGTGCTTCGCGTAGACACGCAGACCGGGCTTGCTGATGCGGCGTACGCCGGCAATCGAGCGCTCACGGTTGCGGCCGTACTTGAGGGTGATCGACAGGGTCTTGCCGACCTGGCCCTCGGTGGGCTCCAGCACCTCGTACTTGGTGATGTAGCCCTCCTGCTGGAGGATCTCAGCGACGCCCTGCTTCAGCTTGCTGTACGGCATCGAAACCGCATCGTGGTACGCCTGGTTGGCGTTACGCAGACGAGTGAGCATGTCTGCGATCGGGTCAGTCATCGTCATTGGCCGAACGGCCCTTTCTCGTAGTGGTTTCCTCACGACACACAGTCATGAGGACCTTCAACGTCAGTGGTTGGAACGGTGATCGCTCACCAGGAGGACTTGGTGACGCCGGGCAGCTCGCCCCGGTGGGCCATCTCGCGCAGGCAGATACGGCACAGGCCGAACTTGCGGAACACAGCCTTCGGGCGGCCGCAGCGCTGGCAGCGGGTGTAACCGCGAACCGCAAACTTCGGCTTGCGGGCGGCCTTCACCTTGAGAGCGGTCTTCGCCATCTCAGTTCTCCTTGAACGGGAAGCCGAGCGCCTTGAGCAGCGCGCGACCCTGGTCGTCGTTGGTGGCAGTCGTCACGAGGGTGATGTCCATGCCCCGCGAGCGGTCGATCTTGTCCTGGTTGATCTCGTGGAACATGACCTGCTCGGTGAGACCGAAGGTGTAGTTGCCGTTGCCGTCGAACTGCTTGCCGTTGAGACCGCGGAAGTCCCTGATGCGGGGCAGCGCGAGCGAGAGCAGGCGGTCGAGGAACTCCCACATGCGGTCGCCGCGCAGCGTGACGTGCGCACCGATCGGCATGCCCTCACGCAGCTTGAACTGCGCGATGGACTTCTTCGCCTTGTTGATCAGCGGCTTCTGGCCGGTGATCGCGGTCAGGTCGTTGACAGCGCCCTCGATCAGCTTGGAGTCGCGAGCAGCCTCGCCCACACCCATGTTGACGACGATCTTGGTCAGACCGGGGATCTGCATGACATTCGGGATCTCGAACTCGGCCTGCAGGGCCGGGGCGATCTCCTCGCGGTACTTCGTCTTGAGGCGCGGGGCCACAGCGGTGTCGGTCATGATCAGATGTCCTTACCGGTCTTGCGCGAGATGCGAACGCTGCGCTCGGCGGCGTACGTCGACCCGTCGGGACGACGCTTCTGGACCGTCTCACGGCGGAAGCCGACGCGAACCGGCTCGCCACCCTCGAGCAGCTGGACGTTGGAAACGTGGATCGGGGCCTCGGTGTTCACGATGCCGCCGGTGGTGCCGGCGCGGCCGCCCTGGTCCTGGACCTTGGTGTGCTTCTTGACGAGGTTGATGCCCTCGACGATCACACGGTCCTCCTGGGTGAGGACAGCGATCACCTTGCCGGAGCCGCCCTTGTCCTTACCAGCGATCACCTTGACGGTGTCGCCCTTCTTGATGTGCGAGCGACCCATCACAGCACCTCCGGCGCGAGCGAGATGATCTTCATGAACTTCTTGTCGCGCAGCTCACGGCCGACAGGGCCGAAGATGCGGGTGCCTCGCGGCTCGCCGTCGTTCTTGAGAATGACGGCGGCGTTCTCGTCGAAGCGGATGTACGAGCCGTCAGCGCGGCGGCGCTCCTTGACGGTGCGCACGATGACGGCCTTGACGACGTCACCCTTCTTCACGTTGCCACCGGGGATAGCGTCCTTGACGGTGGCGACGATGGTGTCGCCGATGCCGGCGTAGCGACGACCGGAACCACCGAGCACACGAATGCAAAGGATCTCCTTCGCACCAGTGTTGTCGGCGACCTTGAGTCGCGACTCCTGCTGGATCATTACTTCTCCTTGTCGAGCTGGTTCTCAACCGCATCCAGGGCGGTCGAGCCTTGCCGAACGTAATGGGATTTGATGGGCACAGGCCCAGCGAACAATGGTCGCTGGACCTGCGCCCTTTGGTCAATTTGGCGACGTTTGTCGCCAGCCGGATCCGTCTCTTACGAGACGAGGATCACTTGGCGCGCTCGACGACCTCGACGAGGCGCCACCGCTTGGTGGCGGACAGCGGCCGGGTCTCCATGACCAGGACGCGGTCGCCGATGCCGGCGGTGTTCTGCTCGTCGTGAGCCTTGAGCTTGCTGCTACGGCGCATGACCTTGCCGTAGAGCGGGTGCTTCACGCGGTCCTCGACCTCGACGACGATGGTCTTGTCCATCTTGTCGCTGACGACGAGGCCCTCGCGCACCTTGCGCGTGTTGCGCTCGGTGGTGTCCGTGGTGGACTCAGCCATGATCAGGCCTCCTCGGTGGTCTCGGTGCCCGGGGCCACGCGGATGCCGAGCTCGCGCTCACGCACCACGGTGTAGATCCGGGCGATGTCCTTCTTGACGGTGCGGAGCCGACCGTGGCTCTCCAGCTGGCCGGTGGCCGCCTGGAACCGGAGGTTGAACAGCTCCTCCTTCGCCTCGCGCAGCTTCGCCTCGAGGTCGACGTCGGTGAGCTCGTCCAGCTCGAACGCCTGCAGGGAGTTAGCCATCAGAACTCACCAGCCTCTCGCGTGATGAAACGGCACTTCATGGGCAGCTTGTGGATCGCGCGGCGCATCGCCTCGCGGGCCGTGTTCTCGTCGACACCGGAGAGCTCGAACATGACGCGGCCCGGCTTGACGTTGGCGACCCACCACTCGGGCGAACCCTTACCGGAACCCATGCGGGTCTCGGCAGGCTTCTTGGTCAACGGGACGTCGGGGTAGATGTTGATCCACACCTTGCCGCCTCGCTTGATGTGACGAGTCATCGCGATACGCGCTGCCTCGATCTGGCGGTTGGTCACGTAGTGACCCTCGATCGCCTGGATGCCGTAGTCACCGAAGGCCAGCTTGGTGCCACCCTTGGCCACGCCAGTGCGCTTCGGGTGGTGCTGCTTGCGGTGCTTGACGCGACGGGGCATCAGCATGGGTCAGCCCTCCTGGGACGTGGTCTCGGCGGCGGGAGCCTCAGCGGCAGCCGGCGCCTCAGTCTTCGCCGCGCGGTCAGCGCGGTTCGGGCGGTCACCACGGGAGCCACGCGACGGACGGTCGCCGCGGCCACCGCGACGGTCGTTGCCACCGCGACCCGGGACGCCCGCACGGGCGGCCTGGGCGGCCTGACGCTCGGCGCGCGATCCGGAGACCTCGCCCTTGTAGATCCAGACCTTCACGCCGATGCGGCCGAAGGTCGTGCGGGCCTCGTAGAAGCCGTAGTCGATGTCCGCGCGAAGGGTGTGCAGCGGCACGCGACCCTCGCGGTAGAACTCGGTACGCGACATCTCCGCGCCGTTCAGACGACCCGAGCACTGGATCCGGATGCCCTTGGCACCGGAGCGCATGGTGGTCTGCATGGCCTTGCGCATCGCGCGACGGAACTGCACACGACCGCTGAGCTGCTCGGCGACACCCTGGGCGACCAGCTGAGCGTCGACCTCGGGGTTCTTGACCTCGAGGATGTTCAGCTGGACCTGCTTGCCGGTGAGCTTCTCCAGCTCGGTGCGGAGGCGGTCGGCCTCGGCGCCGCGGCGACCGATGACGATGCCGGGACGCGCGGTGTGGATGTCCACACGGACGCGGTCACGGGTGCGCTCGATCTCGACCTTGGCGATGCCGGCCCGCTCCATGCCCTTGCTGAGCAGCTTGCGGATCTTGACGTCCTCGCCGACGTACTCCTTGTACTGCTTGTCGGCGTACCAACGCGACTTGTGGTCGGTCGAGATGCCCAGGCGGAAGCCGTTCGGGTTGATCTTCTGACCCATTACTTCTTACCGCCCTTCTCGACGACGTCGGCCGGCTGCACGACCAGGGTAATGTGCGAGGTCCGCTTGTTGATGCGGGTCGCACGGCCCTGGGCGCGGGGACGCCAGCGCTTCATGGTCGGACCTTCGTCGACCATGGCGACCGAGACGACGAGGTCGTCACGGTCCAGACCCTCGGTCGTCACCGCGTTGGCGATGGCGCTCTCGAGAACCTTGTAAACAGTCTCGGAGGCTGCCTGCGGCGCGAACTGCAGCAGGGACAGAGCCTCGTCGACGGGCAGGCCGCGGACCAGGTCGACGACGCGGCGTGCCTTCAGCGGGGTGATCCGCACGAAGCGGGCACTCGCGAAGGCACCCGGCTGGTCGCCGAGCAGGGAGTCGCGGCGGGCGCTGATGCGCTGCCGTTCGGTGGTGGTCATCGACGGCGTCCCTTCCGGTCGTCCTTGATGTGACCCTTGAACGTGCGGGTCGGGGCGAACTCGCCCAGCTTGTGACCGACCATCGAGTCGGACACGAAGACCGGGACGTGCTTGCGACCGTCGTGCACCGCGATGGTGTGACCGATCATCTCGGGCACGATCATCGAGCGGCGCGACCAGGTCTTGATCACGTTGTGGGTGCCCTTCTCGTTCTCGGCGTCCACCTTCTTCTGAAGGTGGTCGTCGATGAAGGGGCCCTTCTTCAGGCTGCGAGGCATTGCTTACTTCCTACCCTTCCCGCTCTTACGGCGGCGGATGATCTGCGAGTCAGAGGCCTTGCGCTTACGCGTACGGCCCTCGGGCTTACCCCAGGGGCTGACCGGGTGACGGCCACCAGAGGTCTTACCCTCACCACCACCGTGCGGGTGGTCGACCGGGTTCATGACGACACCGCGGACGGTCGGGCGAACGCCCTTCCACCGCATACGGCCGGCCTTACCCCAGTTGATGTTGGACTGCTCGGCGTTGCCGACCTCACCGACGGTGGCGCGGCAGCGCACGTCGACGAAACGCATCTCACCCGAAGGCATACGCAGCGTGGCCTTGGAGCCCTCACGAGCGACCAGCTGGGCACTCATGCCGGCGGAGCGGGCGATCTTCGCGCCGCCACCCGGACGCAGCTCAACAGCGTGGATGGTGGTACCAACCGGGATGTTGCGCAGCGGGAGGTTGTTGCCGGGCTTGATGTCGGCGGTGGGACCGGACTCCACGACGGTGCCCTGGCTCACGCCGACGGGCGCGAGGATGTAGCGCTTCTCGCCGTCGAAGTAGTGCAGCAGGGCGATACGGGCGGTGCGGTTCGGGTCGTACTCGATGTGAGCGACCTTGGCCGGCACGCCGTCCTTGTCGTAGCGACGGAAGTCGATGATCCGGTAGGCCCGCTTGTGGCCACCACCCTTGTGGCGGGTGGTGATACGGCCCTGGTTGTTGCGGCCGCCCTTCTTGGGAAGGGGCACCGTCAGCGACTTCTCCGGCGTGGTCCGAGTGATCTCGGCGAAGTCGGCCACCGACGAGCCACGACGGCCCGGGGTGGTCGGCTTGTACTTACGAATAGCCATGTTCAGTCAGTCCTTCTCACGCGCCGAAGATGTCGATGCGGTCGCCCTCAGCCAGGGAGACGATCGCGCGCTTGGTGTCGGGGCGCTTGCCCAGGCCGTAACGCGTACGACGGGCCTTGCCCTTGCGGTTGATCGTGTTGACCGAGGTCACCTTGACGTCGAACACCTTCTCGACCGCGATCTTGATCTCGGTCTTGTTCGCGTCGGGGCGAACGATGAAGGTGTACTTGTTCTGGTCGAGGAGGCCGTAGCTCTTCTCGGAGACCACCGGCGCGATCAGGATGTCGCGGGGGTCGTAGTGCAGCGTGCTCACTTGTCGGCCTCCTTCTTCTTGCCGGCCTCAACGAAACCAGCCGCGATGGCGTCCTCGGCGGACTTGAAGTAGAACTCCGCCTTGGTGGACTCGTACCAACGGCCGCCCGGGGCGTGGAACTTCTTGTCCTTGCCCTTGACGTTGCCCTTGATGTCGAAGCCCTCGGGGGCCGAGCCGTCCTCGAGCGGCGCGACAGCGCCCTCGGGGAGGTCGATCTCCTTGGCGGGCTCGACGGCAGCCTCCTTGATCGCGTCCTTCTCGACCTCACCGATGGTGACGGTCTCCTTGGCGGCGACGACCGGCTTGCCCGAGATGAAGACCTCGAAGGCCGGCTTGGAGAAGACAACGTCGTCGGAGACGAGGACGTCGTAGGTGTTGAGCTGGTCGGCCCAGAGCAGGTGCACCTCAGGGGCGTTGCGCAGGCTCAGCGCGGCGACGGACTCGGAGCGGTCCAGGACGACGAGGTAACGCTTGACGTCCGAGATCGCCTTGAGGGCGGTCAGCGCGGTCTTGGTCGAGGGCGCCTCGAGGGTGAACTCGGCCACGTGGATCTGGCCGGCACGAGCCCGGTCGGAGAGGGCACCGCGGAGGGCGGCAGCCTTCATCTTCTTGGGGGTGCGCTGGCTGTAGTCACGCGGCTGCGGGCCGTGGACGGTGCCACCACCGGCGAACTGCGGCGCGCGGGTCGAACCCTGACGGGCGCGACCGGTGCCCTTCTGCTTGTAGGGCTTGCGTCCACCGCCGCGGACCTCGCCGCGGGTCTTGGTGGAGTGCGTGCCCTGGCGCGCAGCGGCCTGCTGCGCGACGACGACCTGGTGGATCAGCGGGATGTTGACCTCAACATCGAAGATCTCAGCCGGGAAGTCGACCTTGACAGTCTTGATAGCCATGATCAGGCCTCCAGCTTCTTAGCAGCCGAGCGGAGGACCACGAGGCCACCCTTGGGGCCAGGAATGGCGCCCTTGACCAGGATGAGGCCCTTCTCGGTGTCGACGGCGTGCACGGTCAGGTTCTGGGTGGTGACGGTGTCAGTACCCATGTGACCGGCCATGCGGACGCCCTTGAACACGCGACCCGGGGTGGCGCAAGCGCCGATCGATCCCGGCTTGCGGTGGTTGCGGTGGGCACCGTGGGAGGCACCGACACCGGAGAAGCCGTGACGCTTCATGGTGCCCGCGAAACCCTTGCCCTTCGAGGTGCCCGTCACGTCGATCTCCTCGCCGATGGCGAAGGTGTCGACGGGGAGCTCCTGGCCGGCGGAGTACGACGCGGCGTCGGCGGTGCGGATCTCGGCCAGGTGGCGGCGCGGCGTGGTGCCGGCCTTCTCGAACTGGCCGGCGCCCGGCTTGTTCACCTTGCGGCCGTCGATCTCGCCGTAGCCGATCTGCACGGCGTTGTAGCCGTCGGCCTCGGGGGTGCGGACCTGGGTCACGACGTTGGTGTTCGCCGCGATGACGGTCACGGGGACGACGACGTTGTTCTCGTCCCACAGCTGGGTCATGCCGAGCTTGGTGCCCAGGAGACCCTTCACGTTGCGTTCGATCGTCATGTCGTCAACCTCAGAGCTTGATCTCGATGTCGACACCAGCAGGCAGGTCGAGCCGCATGAGGGAGTCAACAGTCTTCGGGGTCGGGTCGATGATGTCGATGAGGCGCTTGTGGGTGCGCATCTCGAAGTGCTCGCGCGAGTCCTTGTACTTGTGGGGCGAGCGGATGACGCAGTACACGTTCTTCTCGGTCGGCAGCGGCACCGGGCCGGCGACCTTGGCACCCGTACGGGTGACCGTGTCCACGATCTTTCGCGCCGAGGTGTCGATCACCTCGTGGTCATAGGCCTTGAGCCTGATGCGGATCTTCTGTCCCGCCATCTGTCTCTCTCGTCCTTCTTGGTCAGCGTGCCGCGTGCTACAGGCTTCCTCCGGCTGAGTCGGCCCGGTTGCTCACCTCTGGCTCCGACCCCCGCGGTCGGGCGTGTCGCTTATTTTCCACAAGCGAACGCCGAGTTCTCGACGGGACTTTCACCATCAGCTTCACTGGAACCACGCCTTCGGGATGGGCACACGGCGACCACAGACCACATCCGGACAGGCTGATCAGCCTGCTCAGGTGACGCGATTCAGTAGTCAAGGTGTGCGCACCCCAGCGAACAGTTCACCGGAGCAACCAGAGAATCTTGTCACGCGTACGCAGGTGGCTCCAAATCAACGATGTCGTCTGGGTCGCTCTGAGAGGATGCCCCCAACCGAGCGAGTTCGCCGGTCGTCGCGACGAGGAGCATCAGGATGTCAGGAGTGTGGCCACCCCCACCGGGTGAGCAACCTCACCAGGGCGCGGCGAACCCGTCGACCCCACCCCCGCCGGGCCAGCCGGTGCAGTCCCAGCCGGTGCAGTCCCCACCGGTGCAACCGGCGTGGGCCCAGCCGCTGCCGCCGGCCCACAAGCCGGGAGCGATCCCGCTGCGTCCGTTGGGCCTCGGCGACATGCTCGACGGCGCCTTCCGGCTCGTACGCTTCAATCCCGGCGCCACGGTCGGCGCCTCGGTCCTCGTGGCGGCGGTCGCGATGGCCATCCCGCTGGGCGTGACCGCGGCGATGACCTTCACCGGCGACAGCCTGGAGGGGTTGGGGACCGGCCTCGAGGACCCCGACTACTCGCCCGGCGGCGCAGAGATCATCGGCATGCTGGTGGCCTTCGGCTCCTTCTTCCTCGGCTCGGTCCTGCAGGCGATCGGCGCGATCCTGGTGGCCGGGATGATCTCCCACGTCGCCCATGCCGCCGCGATCGGCCGCAAGCTCACCCTCGCGCAGGCGTGGGCGGCGACCCACGGCAACCGCTGGCGGCTGATCGGGCTGGCGCTGCTGAGCGCGGTGACCTTCACCCTGATCCTGGCGATCGCGGCGACTCCCGTGGTGGTGCTCGCGCTCGTCGTCGACAGCCCCGTCCCGGCGATCCTGGTCGGCATCCTGATGTTCCTGCTGCTGATCGTGGCCGTCCTCTTCCTGACGGTGCGGCTCTACCTGCTCGCGGTGCCGGCGCTGATGCTGGAGAGCGCCGGTGTCTTCGGCGCCATCGGACGGGCCTGGAACCTGTCGGCGAGGCAGTTCTGGCGGCTCTTCGGGATCTGGCTGCTGGCCGCCATCATCGTCGGCTTCGCCTCCCAGATCGTCGCCTTCCCGATCAGCCTGGTCGCCAGCGTCGTGGGCATCGTCCAGCCGGACCTCTACTTCCTGGCGACCATCGCCGGCAGCGCCGTCTCCACGGTGATCTCCGCTGCGATCGTGACTCCGTTCAGCGGCGCGGTGACCAACCTGCAGTATCTCGACCAGCGCATCCGCAAGGAGTCCTACGAGGTCGAGCTGATGGAGCAGGCCGGGCTGCTGAGCAGATGATCCTCCTCCAACAGACTCCTCCTCTGACGCCGACGCCCGAGGAGGGTCGCTCCTGGCTTCGGCGCGAGCTGGCCGACCCGGAGTACCACGACCTCGACCTCATCGAGCGGATCCTGCGCTGGATCGAGCGCACCCTGTCCGACGGCCTTCCGTCGGTCGGCGACGTGCCCTGGGCCCAGACCGTCGCCGCGATGGTCGTCTTTGCGGCGCTCCTGGTCGGGATCGGCCTGCTGGTCTCGCGGGCCCGGCGCAGTCCTCGGGTCGCCCGCGACCGCAACGGGGACGTCCTCACCGACGAGTCGCTCTCCGCGGCCGCGCTCCGGGCGCGGGCCGAGGCTGCGTACGCCTCAGGGGATCACGGCGCCGCGGTCATCGACGGGTTCCGGGCCCTGGCCCGGCGACAGGTCGAGCGCGGCCGGCTCGCGGAGGATCCCGGGCTGACCGCCGCCGAGGTCGCCGCGAGCCTGGAGCGGGAGATGTCGCTCGAGGGCCGCGCCGGGCAGGCCGCGGAGCTGTTCAACGAGGTGCTCTACGGCCACCACCCCGCCACGCGTGAGCAGGCCGAGGGCGTACTCGCTCTCGAGCAGGAGCTGGCGGTGGCGCGATGAGCACGCAGGCGCCGGCGAGCCCGGCGGACGCGACCGCCGGACGCTTGGGCTGGTTCCGACGGAACCGCCCGCTTCTGATCGTCGCGCTGGCCTTCGTGATCGCGGTCGTGCTGGCGTACATCGCGACGCCGAAGGGCGGGGAGGCCTTTGCGGCGTACGACCCCGAGAGCCCCGACCCCGACGGCACCCGGGCGCTGGTCGAGGTGCTCGAGGACCACGGTGTGGAGGTCGAGATCGTCCGCTCGTCAAGGCGCCTGGAGAGCACCGAGATCGGGCGGAACACCACGGTCTTCGTGACCGGCACCGACGCGCTCGGCGAGGACACCGCCTCCCGGCTGCGCGAGCGCACCGACGATGCCGCCGGGCTGATCCTGGCCGAGCCCGCTCCCTACGTGTCGGCGATGCTCGGCATTCCCTATGCGGTCGCCCAGACGCCCGAGAAGGTCGAGGCGGCCTGCGACGACCCGCGCTGGGAAGGGCTCAGCATCCAGGCCGATGCGGTCACCGCGTACGACACCGGCTCCTGCTTCACGCACGAGGGCGGCGCGGTGCTGGCGCCCGCGGAGGGGCTCACCGTCTGGGGCGCGCCGCAGGTGCTGACCAACGACCAGATCCTGCGGGCGGACAACGCGGCGGTGGCGCTGCGGCTGCTGGGCGAGAACGACCACCTGGTCTGGTACGTCCCCTCCTTCGAGGACCTCGCGCCCGACGAGGCCCACTCCCCCAGCTCGCTGCTGCCGCGCTGGATCAAGCCGGCCCTGTGGCTCCTGCTGCTCGCGGTCGTCGCCTTCGCCATCGCCCGCGGACGGCGGCTGGGTCCACTGGCGGTCGAGCCGTTGCCCGTCCACGTCCGGGCCGGGGAGACGACGCGCAGCCTGGGCCGGCTCTACCGCCGTTCCGGCGACCGCACGCACGCCGCGACGACGCTGCGTCAGGCCGCTCGCACCCGCCTCGCCCGGCGGCTGAGGCTGGGGCGCGACGTCACCCCGGAGGCCGTCGTACGCGCCGTCGCCGAGCACACCGGACGACCCGATCTCGAGGTCTCCGCGCTGCTCACCGGCGCCCCGATCGAGAACGACCAAGACCTGATCACGCTGGCCAACGCGCTGGCTGCCCTTGAGGAAGAGGTACGACACCCATGACCCAATCCGAGACCATCGCCAACGTGTCGCCCGACGGCGCACGGGAGCGGCTCACCGCGGTCCGGGCCGAGGTCGCCAAGGCGGTCGTCGGGCAGGACGCCGCGGTCTCCGGGCTGCTGGTCGCGCTGGTGTGCGGCGGCCACGTGCTCATGGAGGGCGTACCCGGCACCGCCAAGACCCTGCTGGTGCGGTCGCTGTCGGCGGCGCTCTCGGTCGAGACCCGCCGGGTGCAGTTCACCCCCGACCTCATGCCCGGCGACATCACCGGGTCGATGGTGGTCGAGTCCTCCCACGGCGAGCTCACCTTCCGGGAGGGGCCGGTCTTCACCAACCTGCTCCTGGCCGACGAGATCAACCGCACCCCGCCGAAGACCCAGTCGGCGCTGCTCGAGGCGATGGAGGAGGGCCAGGTCTCGGTCGACGGGGTCACCCGCGCGCTGCCGCGCCCGTTCCTGGTGGCCGCGACCCAGAACCCGATCGAGTACGAGGGCGTCTACCCGCTCCCCGAGGCCCAGCTGGACCGGTTCCTGCTGAAGGTCGTCCTCCCGGTGCCCTCGCGCTCCGACGAGGTGCAGATCCTCAACCGGCACGCCTCCGGCTTCGACCCGCGCGACGTCGCCGGCGCCGGCGTCACGGCCGTGGCGTCCGGCGCCGACATCGAGGCCGCGCGCCAGCATGTCGGCTCCGTCCAGGTGTCTCCCGAGGTCACCGGCTACATCGTCGACATCGCCCGGGCTACCCGCGAGTCCCCGTCGCTGTCGGCGGGGGTCTCTCCGCGAGGCGCCACCGCGCTGCTCCGCTCCGCGCGCGCCTGGGCGTGGCTCGCGGGCCGCGACTTCGTGACTCCCGACGACGTGAAGTCGCTCGCCCACGCCACGCTCGCCCACCGGCTGGCCCTGCGCCCCGAGGCCGAGCTCGAGGGCGTCCAGGTCTCCCAGGTCCTCTCCTCCGCCATCGGCGCGGTCCCCGTCCCGCGATGACCATCACCTGGCGGGTCACGCTGCTGATGCTCGCCGGCATCGTCCCGGTCGTGCTGAGGCCGACTGCCGGGACGGCGGCGATGTGGATCCTGCTCGTGGTGGTGCTGGCACTGCTCGACGTACTCCTGGCGCCGAAGCCCGCGACCCTGGAGATCAGCCGGGCTCCGCTCGGCGGGATCAGGCTGGGCGAGTCGACGACGTCGGAGCTGGTGGTCCGCTCCCCCACCCGCATCTTCCGGGCCCTGGTGCGCGATGCCTGGCAGCCCACCGCAGGCGCCCATCACAACCGGCATCGGATCCGGCTCGGTCGCGGCGACAGCACCAGGCTGCGTACGCCGGTGCAGCCGCGGCGCCGCGGAGACTTGCGGGCGTTGGGCGTGACGGTGAGGGCGTACGGGCCCTTGGGTCTGGGCGCCCGGCAGCGCACGATCCCGGTGGAGGGCTCGGTGCGGGTGCTGCCCGCCTTCGAGTCACGCAAGCACCTGCCGTCGCGGCTTCAGCGTCTGCGCGAGCTCGACGGCCGGGCGGCGGTCCGGGTGCGCGGGCAGGGGACAGAGTTCGACTCGCTGCGGGAGTACGTCCGTGGTGACGACGTACGCTCCATCGACTGGCGCACCACCGCCCGCTCCCGCACGGTCGTGGTCCGCACCTGGCAGCCGGAGCGGGATCGCCGCGTGGTGCTCGTGCTCGACACCTCCCGCACCTCGGCCGGCCGGATCGAGGGCGCCGGCGGCGGCGTGCCACGCCTCGACTCCGCGATGGATGCCGGGCTCCTGCTCGCCGCCATCGCTTCTCGGGCAGGCGACCGGATCGACTTCATCGCCGGCGACCTGCGCGTACGCTCCCGGGTCCGGCTCGCAGGCCAGCGCGACGTCACCCAGCGGCTGCAGGAGACGATGGCCGACCTCGAGCCGGTCATCGCCGAGGCCGACTGGTCCAACCTCGCCGGCGCAGTCGCCGGCCTCGGCCGCCACCGCGCGCTCGTCGTCCTGCTGACTCCCCTCGACCCGCACGCGATCGAGGAGTCGCTCCTCCCCGTCCTCCCGGTCCTGACCCAGCACCACCGCGTCGTCATCGCCTCCGTCCGCGACCCCGAGCTCGAGGCCACCGCCGCCTCCCGCGACACCCTCGAGGACGTGTACGCCGCGGCCGCCGCCGAGCAGACCCTCCGTCGCCGCGACCACACCGCCGCCATGCTCCGCACCCTCGGCGTCGACATCGTCGACGCCGACGCCGAGTCCCTCCCGCCCGCTCTCGCCGACCACTACCTGCAGCTCAAGGCCACCGGTCAGCTCTAGGACTGGGTGGCGACCCTGTCCTCGAGCAGGCGGTCGTCGATGTCGCCGGTCTCGCCGTCGGACGCGGCGGCGCGGCCGACGATGAAGACGTACGCGAAGAAGGCGAGCTCGGCGAGGATGCCGATGCCGACGCGGGCCCAGGTGGGGAGGGGTGAGGGGGTGACGAAGGCCTCGATGATGCCGGAGATCAGGAGCACGACGATGAGGCCGAGGGCGATGCCGGCGGCGGTGCGGCCCTCGCGGGCCATCGACTGCCCGCGGGTCAGCGAGCCGGGGTCGATCCAGGACCAGAAGATACGCAGCCCGACGGCGCCGGCGACGAAGACGGCGGTCAGCTCCAGCAGCCCGTGAGGAAGGATCAGGCCCCAGAAGAGTCCACCGCGGTCGTGGCGGTGCATCAGGGTGCCGAGGATCGCCAGGTTGGAGATGTTCTGGAACATGGAGTAGATCACCGGTAGTCCGAGCACGCCCAAGGCGATGCAGATGAACGAGACCCAGACGTTGTTGACCCAGACCTGGGTGGCGAACGACGAGGCCGCGTGCTCGCTGTAGTAGCCCTCGATGTCGTGCTCGACCAGCTGCTTGACCTGCTCCGGCCCGAGCAACGACTGCTCGACCTCCGGGTGGCGCAGCAGCCACCAGATCATGACCGTGGTGACCACGATGTTGGCCACCATCATCCCCAGCCACCACCAGCGCAGGCGGTAGAGCGCGGCCGGGAACCGATGCGTGAAGAACCGCAGGAACCCCGACCAGGTGCTCGTCCGGGTGCCGGTGGTGCGGTTGCGGGCAGCGGCCAGCAGCACCGAGAGATGCTGAACGGCCGTCGGGTCGGGGGCGTTGCTGCGTACGACCGAGAGCTGGGTGCTCACCCGCTGATAGAGCTCGACCAGCTCGTCTGCCTGGGCACCGTTCAGCCGGCGCTCGGCCAGCAGCTGCTCGAGCCTCGTCCGGTCGGCGGCGGTAGCGGCCAGATACGCGTCGAGATCCACGCCCGCAGCGTACGCTGACCGCCATGACCTCCGCGCCGCAATCGCCCGAGCGACGCCCCCAGGAGCAGCGCCCCCAAGAACGGGAACTGCTCACCGACGACGATCTGATCACCGGAGACGCGGTCGCCCTCGACCTGCCGGCCGCCGGGCTGGGGATGCGTCTGCTGTCGGGCCTCATCGACGTGATCGTGGTGATGGTGCTGCTGATCGTGACGCTGTTCGTCTTCATGACCGCCGCGCCCGCGACCGACGAGGCCCTGGCCTGGGCTGCCTACATCGCGGCCACTGCCTCGGTCCTCGTGGTCTTCCCGACGGCCATCGAGACGCTCACCCGTGGGCGCTCGCTCGGCAAGCTCGCGCTCGGTCTCAGGACGGTGCGCGACGACGGCGGGGCGATCAGCTTCCACCATGCGTTCGTACGTGCCCTGATCGGCGTCGTCGAGATCTACGCCACCAGCGGCGCGGCCGCGTTCCTCACCGCGATGATCCACCCGCGAGGCAAGCGGCTGGGCGACATCGCGGCCGGGACGTACGTCATCCGCGTGCGGGTGCCGCTGCGTCCCCCGGCACCGATCCAGATGCCCCCGGGGCTCGCCGCCTGGGCCTCTCGCGCGGACGTCGCCACCATCCCGGTCGGCCTGTCCCTGGCGGTGCGGCGGTTCCTCTCCGGAGAGGTCGGCACCTACACCGACCCCGTCCGCCGCCACGCTCTCGCCGAGCGCCTGGCGACCCACATGCAGACGTACGTCGCCCCTGGCCCGCCGCCGGGCACCCCGCCGGAGGCCTATCTGGCTGCTGTGCTCGCCACCCGGAGGGATCGTGATGCGGCGAGGCTGGCTCGCGACGAGGAGCTCCGGGCGCGGCTGACGGCTCGCGGCTAGCGCCCCGTCGGGGTAGTCCGGGATCCAACTGCCCATTACTCGCGGGTATATGGGCAGTTCGCTCCCGGACTACCCCTTCAACCCGACCGACCGCAGCTCCAACGCAGCGAGCTTCCCCATAACCTCCGCATCACCGTCGCGCCAGGACTGCGCGGGGTTGTCGCTGATCTTGGTCAGCTTGTGCAGCGGCTGGGTGGAGATCGCCCTGAGGGCCAGCAGATCGGTGCCGCTGCCTGCCTTCAGGAACCGCTGGGTCGAGGTCGCGTTGCGGATGAACCGCCACCGCAGCGGTACGTAGATGATCAGCCACATCAGCACCGGGACGACAACGACCCCGACGGCGAGCCAGATCGCGAGGGTGGACACGGCGTCGACTTGGGCCTCCCCCGCCGCACGGAGCTGGTCGGCGGCCTTCGCGGCACCCTCGAACGGGACCGCGATGCCGTCCTTGACCAGCGGCAGGTCGTCGACCTTTCCGGCCGCCTCGAGCATCTTCGCGGAGAGCGAGGTGCCGGCGTCGTCCATCTTCTCGCCGGGTACGGCGAGCGCCGAGACCATCTCGTGGACGAATCTGCCGAGAAGGACCCACCCGGCGATCCACACCACCGTCAGCAGGTCGGCGAGCAGCTGGGCGGCGAGGCGTGGGGGCCTGTCGGCGTACAACTTCATGCCGCTGATCTTCGCGGTTCCGCGCCTACAGATCAGTCACGACACGGGCAGTTCGGGTCAACGCCGGTAGAGGAGGTCGGTGATGACCCGGTCCTTGGCCAGTCCCTTGCGCTCGAACTTGGTCACCGGGCGCTCGTCCCAACGCTCGACGACACCACCGCTCAGCAACTGCTCGGCGTCGAGCACCTCGACCATCTGCTCGGCATACTCGACCCAGTCGGTCGCCAGCCGCCAGATGCCGCCGGGTGCCAACCGCTCCGCGATCATCCGCGCGTTGGCGGGCGTCACCAGGCGCCGCTTGTGGTGGCGGGTCTTGTGCCACGGGTCGGGGAAGAACGTCCAGATCTCGCTGACCGACCCCGGCTCGACCAGATTCTCGAGTGTCCAGAGCGCATCGACGCTGCAGAACCGAACGTTCGTCGCGCCTGCAGCACCCACCCGGGCAAGGCTCTCCGCGACACCGGGGCGCCATACCTCCAGCGCCAGGATGTTGGCCTCGGGACGGTTGGCCGCCAGCACCGCGGTCGCCTCCCCCACGCCGCCGCCGATGTCCACGATCAGCGGGGCCTTGCGACCGAACCAGCTCTCCAGGGAGAAACCGGGCTCGTCGACCGCCTCGTCGGGGATCACCCACTCGGCTGCGTACGCGTCCCAGGCCTTCTGCTGCTTGGCGTCCAGGCGGCTGCCGCGGCGGGTGTAGGTGAGGACCTCTCTTACCGTGCGGCCGTCATCGAGCAGCTTCTGGTGGGGTCTTGCGGGGCGGATCTGGGGGTTTGGGTCTGTCATCTTTCTTGCCTTGGTCTCGTGGCGCGCCGACGCGGCGCAATCCGGTCCTCGCTTCGCTCCGGTCCGTTTGCGCCGAGTCAGCGCTTACTAAGCAACAAGGAGCATCTGGTCCAACGCGAAAGGCCCCCTTCGCCTTGCGGCTCCGGGGACCTTCCACGTTGGATCAGACGATCACTTACTTGATGATCTTCGTGACCCGACCCGCGCCGACGGTGCGACCGCCCTCACGGATAGCGAACTTCAGACCCTCGTCCATCGCGATGGGCTGGATGAGCTCGACCGACATCTCGGTGTTGTCACCCGGCATGACCATCTCGGTGCCCTCGGGGAGGGTCACAACGCCGGTCACGTCCGTGGTCCGGAAGTAGAACTGCGGACGGTAGTTGTTGAAGAACGGGGTGTGACGGCCACCCTCCTCCTTCGAGAGGATGTAGACAGAGCCCTCGAAGTTGGTATGGGGGGTCGTGGTGCCCGGCTTGATGACAACCATGCCGCGCTCGACGTCCTCGCGCTTGGTGCCGCGGAGCAGCAGCCCGACGTTCTCGCCGGCCTGACCCTCGTCGAGCAGCTTGCGGAACATCTCGACGCCGGTGACGGTCGACTTCTGCGAGGTCTCGCGGATGCCGACGATCTCGACCTCCTCGCCGACCTTGACGATGCCGCGCTCGATACGACCGGTGATGACGGTGCCACGACCGGTGATCGTGAAGACGTCCTCAACGGGCATCAGGAACGGCTTGTCGGTCTCACGAGCCGGGGTCGGGATGTAGTCGTCGACGGCCTGCATGAGCTCGGCGACCGAGTTCATCCACTTCTCCTCGCCCTGCAGGGCGGGGTAGGCGGCAACGCGCACGACCGGGAGGTCGTCACCCGGGAACTCGTACTCGCTGAGGAGCTCGCGCACCTCCATCTCGACGAGCTCGATGAGCTCCTCGTCGTCGACCATGTCGCACTTGTTGAGCGCGACGACGATCGACGGCACGCCGACCTGGCGGGCCAGGAGCACGTGCTCCTTGGTCTGCGGCATCGGGCCGTCGGTGGCGGCGACCACGAGGATCGCGCCGTCCATCTGCGCGGCACCGGTGATCATGTTCTTGATGTAGTCCGCGTGACCCGGGCAGTCGACGTGAGCGTAGTGACGCGACTCGGTCTGGTACTCGATGTGCGCGATCGAGATCGTGATCCCGCGCTGGCGCTCCTCGGGGGCCTTGTCGATGTCCTCGAACGCGAACTCCGGGTTCAGGTCCGGGTACTTCGCGTGCAGCACCTTCGAGATCGCCGCGGTAAGGGTCGTCTTACCGTGGTCGATGTGACCGATGGTGCCGATGTTGACGTGCGGCTTGTTCCGCTCGAACTTCGCCTTAGCCACTGTGGGCTCCTCCTGGTGTGATTTTCTTACTGACTCGTACTGAGTGGTGTTGCTGCCGAAGTCCCTGGACGGGCGACCCGAAGGTCACTCGCCACGGGCCTTCTTGATGATCTCGTCGGCGACGTTCGTGGGAACCTCGGCGTACGAGTCGAACTCCATCGAGTACGACGCCTGACCGCTGGTCTTGGACCGGAGGTCACCGACGTACCCGAACATCTCGGACAGCGGGACGAGAGCCTGGACGACCATGTCGCCGTGGCGCTCCTCCTGCGAAGACACCTGGCCGCGACGGGAGTTGATGTCACCGATAACGGTGCCGAGGAACGCCTCAGGGGTCGTCACCTCGACGGCGAACATCGGCTCCAGCAGGACGGCCTTCGCCATGCGCGCGGCCTCCTTGAAGGCCTGGTTGCCGGCGATCTTGAAGGCGAGCTCGGAGGAGTCGACGTCGTGGTAGGCGCCGTCCTCGAGCGAGACCTTCACATCGACCATGGGGAAGCCGGCGAGAATACCGAACTCCATGGCGTCCTGAGCACCCTGGTCGACCGAAGGGATGTACTCCTTCGGCACGCGACCACCGGTGACGTTGTTGACGAACTCGTAGCCCGCACCCTGGCCGGTCTCCTCGTCGATGTTGGGCTCGACGGAGATGACGACCTTCGCGAACTGACCCGAACCACCGGTCTGCTTCTTGTGGGTGTAGCTGTGGTTCTCGACCTTCTTGCGAAGCGTCTCGCGGTAGGCGACCTGCGGCTTGCCGACGGTGGCCTCGACCTTGAACTCGCGCTTCATCCGGTCGACGAAGACCTCGAGGTGGAGCTCGCCCATACCAGCGATGATGGTCTGGCCGGTCTGCTCGTCGGTCTTGACCGTGAAGGTCGGGTCCTCTTCGGTGAGGCGCTGAATCGCCGTGCCCAGCTTCTGCTGGTCACCCTTGGTCTTCGGCTCGATGGCGACCTCGATCACGGGGGCCGGGAAGCTCATCGACTCGAGGACGACCGGGTTGGACGGGTCGCACAGGGTGTGACCGGTCTTGGTGTCCTTCAGACCCATGACGGCCACGATCTGGCCGGCGCCCACCGAGTTGATCTCCTCACGCTTGTTCGCGTGCATCTGGTAGATCTTGCCGATGCGCTCCTTGCGGCCGTTGATCGGGTTGACCACGGTCGCACCCGCCTCGACCTTGCCGGAGTAGACGCGCAGGTAGAACAGCTTGCCCAGGTGCGGGTCGGAAGCGATCTTGAAGACCAGGCCGGAGAACGGCTCGTCCTCGGAAGGCTTGCGCGAGACCTCGAGCTCCTCGTCCTTGACGTCGTGGCCGATGATCGACTCGACATCGATGGGCGAGGGCAGGTAGTCGACGATCGCGTCGAGCAGGGGCTGGACGCCCTTGTTCTTGAACGCGGTGCCGGTGAGGATCGGGTTGAGCTTGTCGGCGAGGGTCGCACGACGGATGGCGGCCTTCAGGGTGGGAACGTCGAAGACGTCGCCCTCCTCGAGGTAGACCTCCATGATGTCGTCGTCGGCCTCGGCGAGGGTCTCGACGAGCTTCTCGCGCCACTCGGCGGCCTTGTCGGCCATGTCCGCGGGGATGCCCTCGACGACGTAGTCCTCACCCTGCTGGGTCTCGCCGCGCCAGACCTTGGCGTTCATCTCGATCAGGTCGACGACGCCGATGAAGTCGGACTCGGCACCGATCGGCAGCTGCAGCACCAGCGGGGTGGCGTGCAGCTTGTCGACGATGGAGTCGACGACCATGTAGAAGTCGGCACCGGTGCGGTCGAGCTTGTTGACGAAGCACATCCGCGGGACGGCGTACTTGTTCGCCTGACGCCACACGGTCTGCGACTGCGGCTCGACACCGGCGACACCGTCGAAGACGGCGACAGCACCGTCCAGGACGCGCAGCGAGCGCTCCACCTCGACGGTGAAGTCGACGTGCCCCGGGGTGTCGATGATGTTGATCTGGTGGTCCTTCCACCAGCAGGTGGTCGCGGCGGACGTGATCGTGATGCCGCGCTCCTGCTCCTGCTCCATCCAGTCCATCGTGGCTGCGCCTTCGTGGACCTCACCGATCTTGTACGAGATACCGGTGTAGAACAGGATGCGCTCGGTGGTGGTGGTCTTACCGGCATCGATGTGCGCCATGATGCCGATGTTGCGGACCACATTGAGGTCCGTGGTGATGTCGACGGCCACTGTCTTCAGCGTTCCTTAAAGAGATTGTCTTCGGTCTGGATGGGCGGGGTGCCCACATTGTGCGGCAGGCACCCCGCCGTACGTCACCAGCGGTAGTGCGCGAAGGCCTTGTTGGACTCGGCCATCTTGTGGGTGTCCTCGCGCTTCTTCACAGCGGCGCCGAGGCCGTTGCTCGCGTCGAGGATCTCGTTCATCAGGCGCTCGGCCATCGTCTTCTCACGACGGTCCTGGGCGTAGCCGACGAGCCAGCGCAGCGCGAGCGTGGTGCCACGCGTGCCCTTGACCTCGACCGGAACCTGGTAGGTCGCGCCACCGACACGGCGGGACTTGACCTCGATGGCCGGCTTCACGTTGTCCATGGCGCGCTTGAGCGTGACCACGGGGTCGGTGCCGGTCTTCTCACGGCAGCCCTCGAGCGCGGTGTAGACGATGCGCTGCGCGACCTGCTTCTTGCCGTCCTGCAGGACCTTGCTGACGAGCTGGGTTACGAGCTGCGAGCCGTAGACGGGGTCGACGACGAGCGGACGCTTGGGAGCGGGACCCTTACGAGGCATCTCACTTCTCCTTCTTGGCGCCGTAGCGGCTCCGGGCCTGCTTGCGGTTCTTCACGCCCTGGGTGTCGAGCGAGCCGCGAATGATCTTGTAACGAACACCGGGGAGGTCCTTCACACGACCGCCGCGGACGAGCACGATGGAGTGCTCCTGAAGGTTGTGACCCACACCCGGGATGTAAGCGGTGACCTCGACGCCGGAGGAGAGACGCACACGGGCGACCTTCCGGAGGGCGGAGTTCGGCTTCTTCGGGGTGGTGGTGTAGACGCGCGTGCAGACGCCACGGCGCTGCGGCGATCCCTTGAGGGCAGGCGTCTTCGACTTCGTCGCCTTGTCCTCGCGGCCCTTGCGGACCAGCTGGTTGATTGTGGGCACCTCGGTGGTTCCCCTTCTTTTCTGCTCTCACTACGCGGCGCTCTGCCGCGAAGGATCCAATGTTGTGCGTCCAGGTGGTGCGATACCAACTGGTCCCGCCTCGCCCCCGAGGTCGGGCGTGTCGCCCTGACCTCAACGCACAAGTGGGCGGATCTTTCGAACCGAACCCCGTACTGAGGGCGCCGAACCCGGGTCCGAGACCTATCTCTCGAGCTTGTTCCGGGCACGCGCGACGGCCTGGTTGTCCCAGACACGCTTCAGAGGCTACCCGGCGGCTTGAGAGGGGGTCAAAACGGCCCGGATACCACCTCTGAGTGCGGCGAGGAGCAGCACCCCCGCAAGCGTACCCAACAGCACCAGAGCACCACTCGCGTACAGGGTCGTGCGGGCACCGAAGTGCTCGCCGACGAAGCCGATGAGCGGGGCGCCCAGCGGGGTGCCGCCCATCAGGACGGTCATGTAGATCGCCATCACCCGGCCGCGGAACTCCGGGGCCGCCTCGGTCTGCATCGTGGCGTTGCAGGCGTTGAGGGTCGTGATCGTGAAGAAGCCGAGCACGGGCGAGATCAGGGCGAAGAGGGCGTACGTCGGCATCAGCCCGGACACGATGACGGTGAGGCCGAACCCGGTCGCCGCCAGCACGATCAGCCTGAGCGGGATCCGGGTGCGGCGGGCGCCGAGCAGGGCACCAGAGAGCGAGCCGATGGCCAGGACGGTGCCGAGCAGGCCGTACTCGCTGGCCCCCTTGCCGAACTCCTCGGTCGCCATCAGCGCCGAGGTGATCGGGAAGTTCGCCCCGAAGGTGCCGACGAAGAAGATGATCACCAGGACCATCAGCATCTTGGGCTGCGTACGGATGTAGCCGATGCCCTCGCGCAGCATCCCGCTCCGCCGGGCGACGGGATCGGGCGAGTGCAGCTCGGCGGTGTTCATCCGCTGCAGCTGGCCGATCACGGCGAGGTAGGAGACGGCGTTGATGAGGATCACCCAGCCGGTCGCCTCGGGGCCGCTCCCCAGCGAGCCGATGAGGAGCCCGGCCAGCGCCGGCCCGATGAGGCGGGCGAGGTTGAACGAGGCCGAGTTGAGGCCGACGGCGTTGGTGAGGTCGTCGGGGTGGACCATCTCCGAGACGAACGACTGCCGGCCCGGGCCGTCGAAGGCGGCGCCGGTGCCGAAGAGGAACGCGATCACGTAGACCATCCACACCTCGGCGTGGCCGCTCACCGCCAGCACACCGAGGAGCAGCGACATCAGGGCCATCCACCCCTGGGCGGCCTGCAGCAGGCGGCGCTTCGGGAAGCGGTCTGCGATGACCCCGGCGTAGGGGCTGAGCAGGAGGATGGGCAGGAACTGCAGACCGGTGGTGATACCGAGTGCCGCTCCCCCGCCGCCAAGACTCAGGACCAACCAGTCCTGAGCGATGCGTTGCATCCAGGTGCCGACGTTGGAGACGACACTGCCGGCTAGGTAGAGGCGGTAGTTGTGGCTGCGCAGGGAACGGAACGTGGGACTCAACTGGTGGCTATTCTCTCCATGATCGAAGCGGCTGTGCGGAGGGCGGCGAGCTCGTCCGCATCGAGGTCGACGAGCTGCTGGGCGAGCCAGGCGTCCCGGCTGAGCCGGTCCTTGCGTACGGTCCGGCGGCCCTTGTCGGTGATCGAGACCAGCACCTGGCGGCGGTCGGTCTCGCCCTGGCGGCGGACGACGTAGCCGCCCTCCTCGAGGAAGTTGACCATCCTGGTCATGCTCGGCGGCTGGACGCGCTCGCGCCCGGCGAGGGCGCCGAGGGTCATCTCGTCGTTGGCGTACAACGCCCCGAGCACCGCCATCGACCCCAGGGAGAGGTCGTTGTCAGGGTGGCGCTCGTTGGCCAGGCGGCGGCGCATCCGCATGACGGAGGTGCGCAGCACCGAGGCGACCTCGGGGATGTCAGAGGCCGCGTCGGGCGCGGAGGCTGGCTGTGCGGTAGGCATGTCGGTAAGCATAACTGCTTACCGGCGCTAACTATTCCGGGAAGAGACGGCGCCCGGGTGAGGGCGCCGTCACAGCGTCAGGACATCGCGGCGAGCATCAGGATGTCGTCGCGGCTGTAGGTGCGGCCGGGGTGAGCCTCGGCGAGGTGCTCCTGCACCTTCTCGACCAGCTCGTCGTCGGTCTCCGTGCGGAAGTTGGTGCCACAGGGGCAGCGGAGCGAAGCCATCAGGGACCTCCAGGTCGTCAGCGTTTCCACCCAACCCTACCGGCTCGTGGTGACCTACTAGATTGGATGCCATGAGCGACCAGTACCGCGACGACGACTATTCCGGCACCTACCCGGAGCAGCAGTACGACGGGTACGACGGCGACTACTACGCCGAGACTCAGTCCGACGATGGGCATGGCTACCCCCAGGACTACGGCTACGACGAGCCGCCTGTCGAGGAGCCGGTCCAGGCCGTCTCCGAGCCGAAGATCGAGCTCGTCGACCAGGACGGCATCCGTGCCTTCGAGCTCGCCACCCTCGGCTGGCTGGTCGGGTTCGTCGCCCTGCTCCCCTTCTGGGGTCTGCTCAACGACCGCGGCTGGACCTGGTGGATCTGGACCTGCCTGGCCGCCTTCGGCATCGGTGCGATCGGCATCGAGCTGACCCGGCGCCGCAAGGCCCGCCGGCTGCGCGCCGAGGGCCTCGCCTAGAACCGCTCGGCTAGAAGGGCTCGGCGTCGTCGCTGATCGTGTCGAAGACCGGGTCCGGCAGCGGCTGCGGCTCGTGCTTCTTCGCCAGCCGCACCTCCGAGTGCGCACCGCACCCGTGGTTGAGGCTGACCACCTTGCCGTCGTCGTTGGCGTCGCCGTTGGCGCAGACACCGAAGCTCGTGGCCAGATGGCCGGTCAGCCGGACCAGGAAGCCACAGCTGTGGCACTGGTCGGGAGCTGCCTGCGCGAGCGGCGCCTCGGGACCGCCGTCACCGGCGTACCACCGCTCGGCGGCGGCGTCGAAGCCGGAGAGGGACAGGGTCCGGACACGGCCGAGGCCGAGATCCTTGGCGACCTCGCGCACCTGAGCCTTCTCGTCGGCGTCGAGCGGGTCGTCACCGAAGGCGTACGTCGGGACCAGCCGCGCGTCGTCGTCCTCGACCGGGAGCAGATCACCGGGTGAGAGGTCGCCCGGCTTGATCCGTTCGCGGTAGGGCACCCAGGCCGGCGCGACGATCGCGGCGTCACCGGGGACGAGGACGACCTCGTTGATGGTCACCGGAGCATCGACGCCGAATCCCGGGCCGTCGAGCGAGGGCACGGTGACGAGCGTGACCGACCAGTGCCACCCGACGTAGCCCTTGCGGGTGCAGGCGAACAGGTGGGTCACGACGCCCGGGCCAGCACCCTTCTCGACCACATGGCCGAGATGTTCTCCGACGTCACCGGCTGGCACGTCGGACAGGAGCGCGGCGCGGGCCTCGTCGACGGCAGCGACGGCCGTCGCATCGGCGTACGGGGTCGTGATCACGGACCACATCTTCACCCACATGCGCCTCAGGTGCCACTTCGGGGTCACCTTGCGCCACCACAACCTGAACTTCAGCACAACGCGTGATCCTCCCAGACGTACGCCTCTACTGCACAGTCACGACAGTCCTTGAAATGGCCGACACCCGCCGGAGCGTGGCTACGGCGGGTGTCGGTGACGCTTGGCTACTGAAGAGCGCGCGTGGAGACCATGGAGAGGACGTACTCGACGAGCGAGATCAGCGTCGCCTTGGTCGACTGACGGTCGCGAGCGTCACAGGTGACGATCGGGATGTCCGGGCGCAGAGCCAGGGCCTCGCGGATCTGCTCCGGCTTGTAGGCCTGGTTGGCGCCGAAGACGTTGTGGGCCACGACGAACGGCACGTTGCGGGACTCGAAGTAGTCGATCGCGCCGAAGGAGTCGGCGAGGCGACGGGTGTCGATGAGCACCACGGCACCGATGGCGCCCTGGGTCAGGTCGTCCCACATGAACCAGAAGCGGTTCTGACCGGGGGTGCCGAACAGGTAGAGGATCAGGTCGGAGTCGAGGGAGACTCGGCCGAAGTCCATCGCGACCGTGGTCGTCTTCTTGTTGGGCACTGCGGAGAGGTCGTCGACGCCGGCGGTCGCCTGCGTCATCACGGCCTCGGTCGTCAGGGGGACGATCTCCGAGACGGAGCCCACGAAGGTCGTCTTACCAACGCCGAACCCGCCGGCGATGACGATCTTCGCAGACATCGTCGCCTGCTTGGAGTCGGTGGTCACTGCATTACTCCTGTCAAAGCTTCCTCAGGCCGGACAGCACGCGCTCGAGGAGAGCGGTGTCCGGGGCGTCCGGGACCTTGCTGGCGTGCACCTGCACCACGCCGCGCTCCGCAAGGTCACCGATCAGGACTCGGGCGACACCCAGGGGCACCCGGATGAGCGCCGCGACCTCAGCGACGGAACGGCTCTCGCGGCAGAGCTCTGCGATCGTCCGCTCCTCGGGCGACCGGACGTAGCCGTCGATCACGTAGCGGTCGGTGATCACCAGTGCTTCCATCGGGAAGACGCGCTTGGGTTGCGTGCGGCCACGAGTCAGGGCATAAGGCCTGACCAGCGGCGGCGGTTCGGATGCGTGGTTGCTCACGATCTCGGTCCTAGGGTCGGGGCACTGATCAGGCGCCGGTTCTGGTATCGGGGGTGAGGGCGGTGGCAACACGCGAGATCAACAGCTGCATCTGGTAGCCAACCTGTCCCAGATCGCAGTCGGGGGCGGCGAGGGCAGCAAGGCTGGAGCCCTCACCAACCGCCATGAGGACCAGATAGCCACCGTCCATCTCGATGACCATCTGCTGGACATTACCCGCCGCGAAGCACCGAGCTGCTCCCTGGGTAAGACTGGTGAGACCGGAGGCGATCGCCGAGAGCTGGTCGGCCCGGTCCGGGGGGAAGTCGACGGAGCTGGCCATCGGCATACCATCAGCCGACACCAAGATCGCGTGAGCGATGTCAGGGGTGCGCTGGGTCAGGCTGTCGACAAGCCAGTCCAGTCCTGCGGGGGCCGTTGTCACTGCTGCTCCTCACCTTCGGGGTTGCTTTCCGCATCAGCGGGGTTGTTGCGGGCGCGGCTGACGCCCTTCTGGAAGCTGGACATGCCACGGGTGCGGCGCGCGTCCATGTTACGCGGACCTGATGACGGTGGTGTGACCGAAGGCGCCGCACCTGGGATCAGGTTCTGACCCGGAACACGAACGGGGAGGCCACCCTGGGTGACCGTCGCCGGCTCCTGCTCCTGCAGCTGCTCCAGCTCCTGCGCCCGGCGCCAACCCTCGTCGCCCGGCGAGGACCAGCTCATCGGCGTGGTCGGCTCGTCGTCCTGCGCGACCGGCTCGTCGGCCGGCTCGCCCGCAGGGGCGGCCGCCGGACGGGCAGCGTCGGGCTTGGGTCCCGGACCGGCCTTGGCGGCCGGGGCGATCGGGTCGCTGAGCGGGTCGCCCTTGGACTCCATCGCACGGCGCGCGCCGAGCGGGCGACGACGGGTGAACCACTCGGACTGCAGGTCGTCGAAGATCGAGCTGCCCTCGTCCTCGAGGATCGGAACCTCGGTGGTCGAGTCGAGCGGGTTCGGCGAGTTGGTCGGCTCCGGAGCCATCGGGCCCATCGGGCCCGGGGCGATCGCGTCACCGGCCGGACCGAACGGGTCGTCGTCGGGACCGAAGCCCGGCGGCGGCGTACGCGGCGTGGTGCGCTCGTTGGGGCGCTCGAAGGTGCGGAACGCGCCGGTGTCGGTGCCGAACGGGCTGCCGCCCTGCGAGCCCGGGTCGCGACGCGGCAACTCGCCGGTCTCGGTGCTCGGGTCGAAACGACCGTCGGGGAAGCGGGCGGCCAGGTCCTCGGCCTTGCGAACCGGCAGCATGTTGGAGAGGAAGTTCTGCTGCTGGCCGCTGGGGTTCTGCTGCGGGGCCGGCGGCTGGTTGGCGCCGAACGGATCGCCGCCGAACGGGTCTCCCCCGTACTGCGGCTGGCCACCGCTGAACTGCTGCGGCTGCGCCGGGAAGCTGCCCGTACGCGCGCCCGGACCCTCGAATCCCGGGTCGCCCGGCATCGGCGGGACACCACCGAAAGCGGGCTGCTGGCCCGTCTGCGGTCCGCTCTGACCGAAGCCGTTGTGCTGGCCCGAGTGGCCGTTGGCACCCTGCTGGAAGGCCGACGCACCGCCGTTGGAGAGGTTGGGGTGGTTGGACGCACCAGGCGTACGGCTCGGCAGGGCCGGGGGCGCCGCAGCGGAGGCGGCAGGCGCCTCGGGCGCCGGAAGCGCACCGACCGGCACGTCGTAGGGGTTGCCACCTGCGTACGGCTGGGCGTCGTAGGCGGGCATCCCGTACTGCATCTCGTAGGGAAGCTCGCCGGTGCCCGGGTAGGCGCCGGTCTGCTGGCCGTAGCCGCCCTGCTGGAAGGCGTAGGCGTCGAAGCCCTGCTGCTGGCCGGACGGGGCCTCCGCGTGAGCGCCGACGATCGTGGTGACCGGCATCTCGACGCGCGCGACCACACCGCGGGGGCGGTTCGGGACGAGCTCGATGTAGAGACCGTGACGCGCCGCCAGGCGCGCGACCACGACCAGACCCATCATCCGGGCGACGTCGGCGTCGAGGCCGGTCGCACGGCGCAGCTTCATGTTGGCCGCGTCGAGCTCCTCCGGCGTCATGCCGATACCGAGGTCCTCGATCTCGACCAGCAGCGGCGCGGCGGGGCCGGCGCGGAAGGTGCGGATCGTGACTGCGGTGTCGGGCGGGGAGAAGTTGGTGGCGTTCTCGATCAGCTCCGCGAGCAGGTGCACGAGGTCACCCGCGATCGCACCCTCGAACTCGGCGTTCTCGTCGGAGTCGATGTCGACCCGGGCGAACTGCTCGATCTCGGAGGCCGCGGCACGGAGCACGTCGAGGACCGGGACCGGGCCACGAGCCGCGTGGCCGATCTCGCCACCGGCGAGGACCAGGAGGGACTCGTCGTTGCGGCGCATTCGGGTGGCGAGGTGGTCCAGGCGGAACAGGTTCGCGAGGTCGTCAGGGTCCTGCTCGTTGGCCTCGAGCTGGTCGATGAGCTGGAGCTGACGCTCGACGAGGCTCTGCGAACGGCGGGAGAGGTTCATGAACATCTTGTCGACGTTCGTACGCAGCTCGGCCTGCTCGCCCGCCAGCCGGATCGCCTCGACGTGGACCGCGTCGAACGCGTCCGCGACGTCACCGATCTCGTCTCGACGCGCGATGTCCAGCGGCTCCACATGCGTATCCACCGGGCCGTCGGCCTGGTTCATGTAGGCGACTCGCTCGGGCAGGTCGTGGTTGGCCAGGTTGTAGGCCAGGCGACGCAGCTGGCTCAGCGGCGACAGGATGGAGCGGGCCGCGACCAGACCGACGGCGAGGGCGAAGATCAGAACACCGAGAACGAGGAGCCCGATGACGATGGCGTCGCGGGTCGCGTCGCTCTTGATCTGCTCGACGTCGTCGCTGATCTCCTGCGCGGTCTGGACGATCATCTTCTGCAGACCACGGATGAACTCCGTGCTGGCCTCGGTGTACTGGTCCGGGGTCATCTTGACCCGGTCCATGCTGCCGCTGGAGATCACCTGGTTGACGACCCGGTGAGCGGGCGCGCCGACCGAACCCTCATCGGTGGTGTCGTTGGTCAGCTCGTCGAGCTGCTGGCGGATGTCGTCGGACGTCTTGGCGTAGTAGTCCGCCGTCGACAGGCGCCACTTGGCCTCGGCACGGGCGAGCTCGGCGAACTCTTCGTCGGTGAGGACGTCGGGGTTGACCGCACCGTTGCTCTCCGCGGCCGCCTTCTTGCTCAGCGCCTTCATCATGATCACGCGCTCGCTGCCCATGGCCTCCGAGGCGGGACGCACGTTGCTGATCGCGGCGATCTTGGAGAAGACCTCGTCGTTCTCCAGGGTCGGCATCTGCGCCGAGATCCCGAAGAGGTTGTTCATCACGGTCGTGTAGGCCAACTGGGCCTCGACCGCGGTGTCCTTCTCCTGGATCTGCGCACGCAGGTCGTCGATGCCGTTGAGGGCCTGCTGGATCTCGACGATGCTGTTCTCGAGGTCCTTGTCGTCGCCGGCGTCGATCTCCTTCGCCTTGGCGCTCCAGGCCTCGATCGACTCGTCGGTCTTCTGCTGCAGCGGCCGCATGACGACCTCGGGTACGCCTGCGAGCGCACCGTCACGCTCGAACAGGATGTTGATCGCGAGTTCGTAGGTGTCAGGCAGTGCCTGGGCGACAGTCTCGGCCTGGCGTGCTTCCGCCTGGGCTGAGAGGGCGCGCGAAATGCTCAACCCGCCGAACACCATCGCCGCGATGGTCGGGATGAGCAGCACGAAGATGAGGCGCGCTCGAATTCCCTGCCAGGGCTTACGTTCCGGACGGTGGGTTGTGCTTGCGTATGGCTCGGCCATTACTCCCTCTCGTGGCCATGTCACATCATTCCCGAGAGGCATGCACCGTCTGTGGTGCATACCCCAGTCCCCCGCCGCGAAGTCTGCTGGCACCCGGGCGTACCTGTCTGCAGTCTTTGGCGACGCAAACTTACGTCATAAGTGGTCTCGATTACCAATGGTGTACGAAATCATTTGCAAATCTATGGAGGGGTAGGCGGAGTATAGGCCCCACCCGCACGAGGGACGACATGGCGAGCCATCCGTGGATGCCGTCGACGCCGGAGAGGGGAATACCTCACGCGTCCCTGGGCGCTGAGGACTAGGCTCTCCCGCGTCGGCCGTCACAGTCGCCGGGCGACGTACGTTTGAAGCGCTGATGCGCGAGGAAGGGGCAAGCTGCCGTGCCTACTGGCAAGGTCAAGTGGTTCGACGCCACCAAGGGCTTCGGGTTTCTGTCGCAGGACGACGGTCCGGACGTGTACGTCCACGCCGACGCGCTCCCCGAGGGCGCTGCCAAGACCTTGAAGGCCGGCACCCGGGTGGAGTTCGGCATCGCCCAGGGGCGCCGCGGTGAGCAGGCGCTCTCGGTGACCATTCTGGAGCGCTCCCCGTCCGTCGCCGGGCGTCAGCGTGCCGCCAAGCGCCGCAAGCCCGAGGAGATGGAGCTGATCGTCGAGAACGTGATCAAGCTCCTCGACGACATCCGCGACGGCTACGCCCAGGGCCGCCCGCCCACGCGCGAGCTGGCCAAGAAGGTCTCCCCCGCGCTACGCCAGATCGCCGACGAGTTCGAGCTCTAGATCCAGGTCAGGTCGGGGATCAGGGTCTGCACGCCGACCACCAGGCCGGCGAGGTTCACCGCCAGCAGGACAAGGATCCAGAGCACCGACGGGATGCCGGTCAGGCCGGCGAGCTGGTCGGGGTCGGAGCCGCGGCGGCCTCGCTCGCCGCGGCCGAGGAGCTCCAAGAGCGGCCTCGGTGAGGCGAGCAGGAGCAGCCAGGTGACCAGCGTGGCGACGATGGTCTGGAGGCGGCCGTCGGCGTACCAGCTGATCGCGCCCAGGGCTGCGCCGAGCACCAGCAGGACGACGAGGCCGTAGCCGTTGCGCACCCACAGCAGCAGCACGAGCATCGCGGCCACCAGGAGCCACAGCAGTCCCAGGGCGTGACCCGCGGCGAGCATGGTCGCGCTGAGCAGGCCGAGGAGCGCCGGGGCGAGATAGCCGGCCGCGAGCATCGCCACCATCCCCGGACCGGACGGCTTGCCGCGCGAGAGGGTCACGCCCGAGGTGTCGGAGTGGAGCTTGATCCCGGCCAGGCGCCTGCCCACCAGGACCGCGACCACGGCGTGCCCGGCCTCGTGGACGACGGTGACGCCGAGGCGTACGGTGCGCCAGGTTCCCCGCCACACGACCAGCACCAGGGCGACGACGCCGGCGCCGATCAGCCAGGGCGCTTCGGGGACGGTCTGGGTCGCGGTGATCGTGTCCCAGAACCCCGTCACTTGACTGCCTTCTGGTTCATCGATCCGGAGCGGAAGCCCCGTGGGTCGATCTCCGCGGCGGGGAATCCTGCGTCGGTCACTGTCTTGAGCACCTCGTCGGCATGGTGGGGGTCGAGAGGCAGGAGGGTAGCGGACAGCTCCACGGTGGCCTTCTCCCCGTGGTCACGCACGCGCAGGTCCACCCTGGCGGCGTCGTGGCCGCGGGCGGCCAGGACGCTGCGTACGCCCTGCTCTGCTCTCTCCACGCGCGCGAGGCGCCTCGGGGTGACCTCGAGGCCATAGGCGATCCGGCTGGAGAGGCAGGCCGCGGCCGGCTTGTCCCAGGTCGGCAGCTCCCAGCGGCGCGAGGCCTCGCGGATCTGTTCCTTGGTCAGCCCGGCGTCCTTGAGCGGCGTGATCGCACCACGCTCGGCGGCCGCGCGGATGCCGGGCCGGAGACCGTTGAGCCCCTCGATCGCGTCGTCGGCGTTGGTGCCGGTGGCCACGTGGGCCAGGCCCAGCTCGCGCGCCAGCGGCACTAGGGTGTCGAGCAGCTCAGCCTTGCAGAAGAAGCATCGGTCGGTGCCGTTGGCCCGGTAGCCCTCCCGCTCCATCTCGTGGGTCTGCGGGGTGATGAGGCGTACGCCGAGACTCTTCGCGAACTCGGCGGCCGGGTCCCTCTCCGCGATCGGAAGACTGTGCGAATAGCCGGTCGCGGCGGCGACGTTGTCGCTGCCCAGAGCCCTGGCGGCGGCCGCCAGGAGGAAGGCGCTGTCGGCACCGCCGGAGAAGGCGACCAGCACGCTTCCCCGAGTCTTGAGATCCGCTTCGAGAGCGTTGAGCCGTGGGTCGAGGTCGGACACGCTCAGACCCTATCCGCGGGCTCCACGCGTGTTCGCGGATCGGCGCCGGGAGACCAGGACCACCAGCACGACCACGAACACGATCACGATGACGACGAGGACGCTCACGACCGCGAACGTGAGAACGAGCGCGACGAGCGCGGCGCGGGTCGCATCGTCGCGGTCGGCCCGCGCCTCCTCGGCGATCTCCTCGGCGGAGGCGATGAGCACCTCCCGCAGGCCGCGCATGAAGTCGTTGCTGGACGTGACGTACGAATCCAGGGTCAGCGCCGTGCCGCCACCGGCGATGACCTCGTTGACGGCCTGGTGGGCCGGCACGCCGGTGGCCCCCTCCGTGGCCGTGCCGGCCGTCAGCTCGTCGAGACGTCGACGCTGGTCCGCCGACGACCCCTCGTAGAAGGCGGCGAGCGAGCGCCGCAGCTCCGCCTCCGCCTCGGTGAGCGCCGCGATCTCGTTGTCGCTCATCTGCTTCGCGACGGTCGGCGGTGAGCTGGAGAGTACGGCCATCATGATCGCGCGCTCCTGGCCCAGCGCGTCCCATGCCTCGGGCATGTGGCCGATCGCCTCGATCGACGAGGCGGCCTGGCCATCGCCCGGGTTCGGCAGCTCGTCGGCGATGCTGAACAAGTCGTTGCTCAGGGCGGTGTATCCCTCCGTCCCCTTGGCGCGATCGTCCAGCATCTGCGTACGCAGCCCATCGATGCCATCGACACCTTCGGCGACCCGGGCGAGCGTCGCGTCGAGCTCCTTGTCGCCGCCGTCGATCTCCTGCACCCGAGCGCGCCACCCCTGCGCCGACTCGTCGGTGGCCTGCTGGATCGGCCGGAGCACGACGGGAGGTACGCCGGCCGTCATCGCATCGCGTTCGAAGGACAGGTTGGCCGCGAGGTCGAACGTCTCCGGGAGAGCCTCAGCGAGCGTCACGGTCCGCGCGCTGGGTTCCGCCTGACTGGTCGCCCGCGAGACGCCCAGATAGCCGAGGACTCCTGCCACGATGGCGTCGATCACAGCCAGGGCCAGGACGGTCCAGATCGCCCACGGGCCCTTCTCGGCACGCTCATGGGTCGGGGATTCCAGTGTGTCGGTCATGACGCCCCTCGGGTCCGGATGAGTGAGGAACCCTAGGGCAGGAGCGGCGCCGCGCGCCCGTGAATTCTGGATAGCGCCCGGGCCGGACTCGTCGTCTGGATAGGGTCTCAGCATGGGGGCAGAGCGGGAGGCGTCGGTGGGGTCAGGCCGACGGCAGCGGGGAGTTCTGGGGTCGCTCGTCGAGATCCTGATCATCGCGGTGACGGCGATCCTGCTCGCCGTTGTCATCAAGACGTTCCTCGCCCAGGCGTTCTACATCCCCTCCGAGTCGATGCAGCCCGGGCTGGAGGTCAACGACCGCGTACTGGTGGAGAAGCCGTCCTACTGGATGGGTGGCACGCCCGAGCGCGGCGACGTCGTCGTCTTCACCGATCCCGGCGGCTGGCTCTCCGCCAACCAGATCGCACCTGCCCCGACCGGCTTCAGGGCCGTGCTCGCCAAGATCGGGCTCTACCCGACCGGTGACCACCTCGTGAAGCGGGTCATCGGAGTCGCGGGCGACACCGTGGAGTGCTGCGAGTCGGGTCGGATCGTCGTCAACGGCACGCCCGTGGACGCGTCGTCCTTCATCGCTCCCGCCGACACCTGCGACGGCCCGATGGCGCAGGACAACGGGTCGTACGTCAAGGGCGGCTGCCGGGGGTGGAAGGCCGTCGTCCCCGAGGGCCGGATCTTCGTGATGGGCGACAACCGTGCCAACTCCGCCGACTCGTCCTTCCATCTGTGCAGCCCCGAACGCCAGGAGTCGGGCGACGAGGCCTGCTCGAACGCGTTCGTACCCGTCTCGGACGTCGTCGGCCGCGTCGCCGTCGTCTTCTGGCCCACCGACCGCTTCGGCGTCGAGCATCGCCCGGAGACCTTCGACTCCGTCGACTGACCTCGCCGAGGCGTCACGCGCGTCGGCCGAGACGTCAACTGTGTGACGTCTCGGCCGGCGCGGGTGACCTTTCGGCGGTCAGGCTTCGCGAACCACGTCCATGGTGCGGTCGCCGAACTTGACCTTGTCGCCGTCGATGAGAGCCGCGGGGCGGCGGGCACCGAGGGCTCGTGCGGCGCCCTGGCGGATCAGGGTGGTGCCGTTGGTGGAGCCACGGTCCATGACCACGAGGGTGCCGTCGGCCGCGATCTGGAACTGGGCGTGGGTCTTGGACAGGGACATGTCGCTCGAGGAGAGGGCTACCCGGTGGGCTACCTCCTCGCCCGGACGCGGCTCGGGGCCGCGACCGACGATGGCGAGGCCCTCGACCACGAAGCTCTGGCCGGTGTCGAACGTGACCCGCCAGCGAGCCGTCGCCGCGGGCTGCGGGGCAGGCACGGGAGGCGGCGGAGGGGCGGGCTGCGCCAACGGCGGGGCCGGAGGGGCCGGAGTCGGTGGGGCGGGAGCTGGCGGCATCGGAGCCGGGGGTGCCTGACGGGAGATCATGCCCGGGACGATGGTCTGCGCCGCTTGGGCCTCGGCCGCGGCCTGAGCGGCAGGCGCCTGAGCCGCGGGGCTCTGGGTCGGCGCGGCGGGGGTCTGCGGCCGCTCGGCCCGCTCCGGGGTCGCCTCGGCCTGCTTCAGGCGCATGGTGGTCAGGTTGACGATGCGACGCGGCGCGGGCGCCTCTTCCTCGGCCTCGACGACCGCCGGAGGCCGTACGTCGACCACGACCGAGCCTGCTCGGCGGTCGTGCCACCCCTGGCGGCGGCCGCGGTCGTCCATCGCGGCGACCCAGGCGAAGGTGGCGGTGCCGATGCCGAGCGTCGGGATCGTGCAGAGACCGAGCAGGGCCTGGCGTACGAACGCCTTGCCGACGCCGATGGGGCGGCCCGCGGCTCCGGAGTCATCGCTGACCACGCGGAGCCCGAGGGCCATCTTCCCGGGCGTCTTGCCCCCGGAGCCGGTGAGTACGGTGCCGACCAGCCAGACTCCCAGGACCACGCCGGCGATCAAACCGACGCCGGCAAGCAGGTTGTCGTTGCGGAAGAAGATCAGCCAGGCGGCGAACCCGGCCGCGGCGAAGATCGCCCACGCGATCACCCGGTCGATGGCGAAGGCGTAGAACCGACGGTCCGGTTCAGCGATCGCAGCCTCGACGGTTGGAGCCGGCAGGCCGGCCACGCTCATGCCGCCGCCTCCGTACGAAGAGGCGAAGAATACGGACGCGGCGGCCTGAGGCCCATCGTCGCTCGCTGGCGCTCGCTCATGCCGCCGCCTCCACAAGGGCAGGCGACATGAGCGAGAGCCGCTTGATCATGGGTTGGTCACCCGGATCGTCAGACTGTCACCGAGGTCGATGACGGCACCCGGCATGAGCTGGACGGGTACGCCGGGACGCAGGTCCTCCGGGCCGAGACCCGGCTGGACCAGCACGGTGCCGTTGGTCGAGCCGAGGTCGGTGACCACCGCTGCGCCGTGGTCGACACCGGCACCGGGACGGATCTCGCAGTGGGTCGAGGAGATCTCCTGGTGCGGGCTGGGCACGGTCACCAGCATCGGCTGCTCGGTGGGCGTGAACCGGCTCGCCTCGGGGGCGCGGCCGACCAGGACGACCCGGTCGACCTCGACGCGGTCGCCGCTGGAGAACTCCAGGCGGGCGACCGGGTAGGCGGTCACCTTCGGGGCCTCGGGCTGGCCGGGGATGCCGGCGAGACCGGCGTTGAGGTCCTCGCCCACGCCGATGCGGGTCAGACCGTCGTGGTCGTCCTCATCGGGGTTGGGCTCCTCCCAGACCGGCTCGTCGTGGGTCTCGGGGATCGGCGCCACGGGCGGAGCCGGCGGCGCGGGCGGGGCCGGGAACGCCGGAGGGGCCGGGGGTGCCGGAGGGATCTCGGTCACCGGCGCGTCGACAGGAGCGCTGTCGAAGGACGGTGCCTCGATCGGGGCGTCGCTCGGCGCAGCGTCGATCATGCCCTCGGCCCGCGACTCCTCGTAGGGAGCAGGCGGCGCGTCCACCGGCGGCGGCGGAGGCGTCGTCAGCGGAGGCGGAGGCGGCATCGACGGCGGGCCGAAGCCGGGCGCCGGGGCGGACTCAGGCTCGTCGTAGGACTCGGGCCCGTCGTAGGCCTGCTCGTCGACGGCCGGAAGGACCTCGGTCTCGGCGTCGGGAGCGACGTTCATGTCGGACACGGGCTCCGGGGAGACCGCGGAAGGACCGAAGGAGGACGCCACGGCAGCAGCGTGCTCGTCGCTGGCGTAGTCGTCCTCGTAGCCGCCGGAAGCGGGCTCCGGGAAGTCCTGGTCGTCGGCGTCCTGGGAGGCGGCCGGCATCTCGAACGCCTCTGTCGGCTCGGTCAGGTCGTCGTGACGCGGTGCCGACGCCTCGCCGGACTCGTCGCCACGGTTGACCGAGATCGGCTCGTCCGCCTCGACATCCTCGTCGAAGTCGGAGTCCGGGCCGAGGTCTGCCTCCGCGCCGGAGTCCGACTCAGCCTCCGCCCCGAGACCGGGGAGGTCACCCGAGACAGGGATCGGCGGAACGACCGAGAGGGAGGGCGGAGCCGCGACCGGCTCGTCCTCGTCGAGACCCTGCTCCTCGGCGGAGTCCAGGTCGTCGGCGGAGTCGGCGTAGCTGTCCTCGGGAAGAGGATCGGTGAGCGGGTCACCCGGCGCCGGCTCGTCGACGCCCTCGTCGGGGCCCTCCTCGACGGCCACCGGGGCAGCGACGAAACCGGCGCGGCTCTCCGGCGAGTCGTCCTGGGCGGACTCCGGGACCGGCGGCGGAACCTCGAGACCCGAGACCCGCAGCAGGCCACCGAGCGCCGTCATCGGCTCACCGGTCGCGCCCTCCTCGCCGAGCGAGACGGACATCCTGGTGACACCCTCGAGCGTGCGCTCGACCCACGTCTTCGACGACGAGCCGTCGACCTCGACGGTGCCCTCGCCGGCCTCGAACGAGACCACGGACGGGCCGCGCACGACGGTGCGTACGCTGCCGCCGTCGGGCGTCACGTCCCCGGAGATGAGGACGAAGCCCGGCAACGAGCTCAGCCCGGTCGCGACGAGCGCGTCGAGCACCTCGTCGAACCCGGCACCGTCGTCGACGAGCGCCCACAGCGCGCCCGCACGGCTCTTCTCCGAGGGCGGGAGCAACACCGTGGCGCTCTCACCGATGATGCCGAACCATGTGCCCGGCATGTAGGACGTGCTTGCGATGGTTCCTTGCTCACTCATGGCAGCACTCCTAGCTTCTGCTCCATACTCACCCTTTGTTGCTCCGAGTCATACGGGTTCTCCTCGGTCAATCCCATCACATCGACCACGATCGCGGTGGCGTTGTCCCGGCCACCCGCCTCGACCGCGGCGGCGACGAGCTTCTCGGCCGTGTCGCGGGCGTCGGTGTCCTCCGCCGCGAGGATGTCGGCGATCTCAGCATCCGAGATCATCCCGCTCACGCCGTCGGAGCACAGCATCAGCCGGGCCCCCACGGGCAGGGTCACCTGGAAGATGTCCGGGACCGCCGGGGCCATCCCGCCCAGCGCCCTGGTCACCACGTTGCGCTCCGGGTGGTGCTCGGCCTGCTCACGCGTGATCTGCCCCGAGTCGACCAGCTCCTGGACCAGGCTGTGGTCGCGGCTGAGCTGGCTCAGCGTGCCGTCGAAGTATCGGTAGATCCGCGAGTCGCCGACGTTGAGCAGGATCCACAACGGGCTGCTTCCGCCGTCGGCGATCAGAGCCGCGGCACAGGTGGTGCCGGACTGGTAGTCCGAGGCCCCGCGCGAGCGCTGCTCGAGCGCGAAGGCCACGATCCGGTCCTGTGCGGCCTGGAGGGCCTCGACCATCGCCTGGCTGCCGGACTCGGACACGTAATGGGTGCCGCCGAGCTTGGCGAACTCCTGGATCACCATCTCGCTGGCGATGTCACCACCGTCGTGGCCGCCCATACCGTCCGCCACGACGAAGACCGGTGGCTCGGCCACATGGGAGTCCTCGTTGACCTTCCGCACCTGGCCGACATCGGTCGCGGCCCCGTGCGCGATCACTACTTTCCTGGACATCTCGCCCCCTAGGCCTGCCGGGATAGCGTGATGCCGATGGACACAGGCTTCCGCTCACTCGCAGACCAGTTGCGCTCTTGGCCCACAGAGCGCGTCTCACGCCTGCTTCTTGCTCGTCCTGATCTCGCCACGCCGTCCCCTCATGACTCCGGCCAACTCGCCGCCCGAGCAGCCACTCGCACATCCTTGCACTACGCGATGGATGACCTTAACCATCTCGAGCTGATCGTGCTTGATGCCGTTGCCCTCGCGAATCAAACCACCAAAGCCCACTTATCTTCCATGGTGAACGCTGAAGTGGACGCCGCGACACGAGCACTT
Organism: Nocardioides sp. YJ-D4; assembly: GCF_054031495.1. Lineage (NCBI taxonomy): Bacteria > Bacillati > Actinomycetota > Actinomycetes > Propionibacteriales > Nocardioidaceae > Nocardioides > Nocardioides sp. YJ-D4. The sequence goes on along the minus strand of NZ_CM132932.1, from coordinate 3,973,781 downwards.
TCTCATCTCGAGGACACCTGCCTGGTGTGGCACTCCCTCGACGGCCTGCGCGCAGTGACCGGTGTCGCCGCCCTGCTGCGGGGCTCGCCCGGCACCTCCGGGCTGCAGCCGTTCGCCGCTGACCAGGAAGAAGTCGTACGCAGCCTGCCGGCTGTGTCCGCCGAGGCGCGCGCGATGCTGGAGGCCGTCGACGCCGGCGGCGGGCAGGCCTCCTCCTCACGCGCGCGCCCGGGCGTATCCGTGGCGGAGGCGGCCGGACCGGCCGAGGAGCTCATCGCCCACGGGCTGCTGGTCTCCTCGGGCGACGGCATGCTGACCCTGCCCGGCGAGGTCGGGCTCGCGCTGCGGGGTGGGCGGACGACGATCGCCGCCGTGGACGTCCCACCACCCCTGCCGACCTCCCCGCGGGCATCCACGCTGGTCGACCGAGCGGCCGCGGGCGCCGCCTTCGAGCTCGTACGCAACCTCGAGCTGCTCCTCGACGGCTGGAGCGTCACGCCGCCCCGGTCGCTGCGCGGCGGAGCGGGTCTGACGGTCCGGGACCTGAAGACGACGGCCGAGCGGCTCCATGTCACCGAGCCCACAGCGGCGCTGCTGATCGAGGTCGCCTGGGCCGCGGGGCTGCTCGCGCTGGGCGCCGACGAGGAGGGCGATCCGGCCTGGATGCCGACCGAGCTCTTCGACCAGTGGCTCCAACAGCCCCTGGCGGCCCGCTGGTCGCACGTCGCCAGCGCCTGGCTGGCCTCGCCCCGCTTGCCCGGGCTCGTCGGTCAGCGCGACCCCGCCGGGAAGACCTGGAACGCGCTGGCCCCCGATCTGGCCGGAGCCTCGGCCGTGGCGACGCGGCGGCAGACCCTGGGCCTGCTCGCCGCCCTGCCGGACGGCGAGGTCCTCGCCGCCGGCACCGGCCCCGCCGCGGTCGTCACCCGCCTCGCCTGGGAGCGGCCGCGCCGGCCGCGCACCCGCACCGAGTCCCGCGAGGCCCTGGTGGACTGGACGCTCACCGAGGCGGAGACGCTCGGGCTCGCCGCGTTCGGGGGGCTGGCTGCGTACGGTCGGCAGCTGGTGGCGGGCGAGGATCCGGTCCCGACCCTGGCCGGGCTGCTGCCGGAGCCGGTCGACCACGTGCTGCTCCAGGGCGATCTGACCGCGGTCGCGCCGGGGCCGCTGGAGCCCGCGCTGGCGCGCACCCTGGCCGTGGTGGCCACCGTGGAGTCGCACGGTGGGGCGACGGTCTACCGGTTCACCAAGGAGTCGGTGCGTCGGGCCATGGACCGCGGCTGGACGGCCACCGAGATCCACGCGTTCCTCACCGCCGCCTCCCGCACCCCCGTCCCGCAGGCGCTGACCTACCTGGTGGACGACACGGCGCGTACGTTCGGGACGGTCCGGGTCGGGTTCGCCACCGCGTACCTGCGCAGCGACGACGAGGCGGCGCTGGCCGAGCTGCTGGCCCACCCGGCGGCCGAGTCCCTGGGACTGCGACGACTGGCGCCGACGGTGGTCGTCAGCACCGTCGCGCTCGACTCGCTCCTCCCCCGGCTGCGCGAGCTCGGCCTGGCCCCGGTCGTCGAGGCACCCGACGGATCCATCCACGTCGCACGCCCCGACGCCAAGCGCGCCAAGGTCCGCAACGGCGCGCGGCCGGCCGGTGCTCAGGAGGCCCATCTCGCCGCGCGTGCGACCGCGGTGGCGGCCAGGATCAAGGCGGGTGACGAGACCGCGGCCGCCCGCCCGGCTCCGGCCGAGCCGGCCTCCACCATGGCGATCCTCCACGAGGCCATCGATGCCGGGGAACAGGTCGTGATCTCCTACGTCGACGGCCGCGGCGTCGGCGGCGAGGCGCGCGTCGAGCCGCTGGGGATCGACGGCGGCTCTCTCGCGGCCCGGGTCGAGGACGACGTACGTTCCTTCGCGCTGTCCCGGATCAGGAGCGTGCGCCCGACGTCGCCGTAGGCTGGTCCGGTGAACGACGGCCCCCTGATCGTCCAGTCGGACAAGACGCTGCTGCTCGAGGTCGACCATGCCCGGGCAGGTGAGTGCCGCAAGGCGATCGCGCCGTTCGCCGAGCTGGAGCGGTCACCCGAGCACATCCACACCTACCGGCTGACTCCGTTGGGACTGTGGAACGCACGCGCGGCCGGGCACGACGCCGAGCAGGTGGTGGACACGCTGCTCGAGTTCTCCCGCTATCCCGTACCGCACTCCCTGCTGGTCGATGTCGCCGAGACGATGGCACGCTACGGCCGGCTCCGTCTGGAGAAGAACCCGGTGAACGGCCTGGTGCTGGTCTCCTCCGACCGGGCGGTGCTGGAGGAGGTCATCCGGGCGAAGAAGGTCGCCGGGATGCTGGGCTCACGGCTCGACGAGGACACCGTCGTCGTCCACCCCTCCGAGCGCGGAAACCTCAAGCAGGCGCTGCTCAAGCTCGGCTGGCCGGCCGAGGACTACGCGGGCTACGTCGACGGCGAGGCGCACTCGATCGCGCTGGACACCACCGACTGGACGCTGCGCCCCTACCAGTCGGAGGCGGCCGAGTCGTTCTGGCACGGCGGCTCCGGAGTCGTCGTGCTCCCGTGCGGCGCCGGCAAGACGCTGGTCGGCGCCGCCGCCATGGCGCACGCCCAGGCGACCACGCTGATCCTCGTCACCAACACCGTCTCCGCGCGGCAGTGGAAGGACGAGCTCGTACGCCGCACCTCGCTGACCCCGGACGAGATCGGCGAGTACTCGGGGTCGGTCAAGGAGATCCGGCCGGTCACGATCGCCACCTACCAGGTGCTGACCATGCGCCGGAAGGGCGCCTATCCCCATCTGGAGCTTCTCGACGCCCGCGACTGGGGCCTGGTCGTCTACGACGAGGTGCACCTTCTTCCCGCCCCGATCTTCCGGATGACCGCCGACCTGCAGGCCCGCCGCCGGCTCGGCCTGACCGCCACGCTGGTGCGGGAAGACGGGCGCGAGGGCGACGTGTTCTCCCTGATCGGCCCCAAGCGCTACGACGCTCCGTGGAAGGACATCGAGGCGCAGGGCTGGATCGCCCCGGCCGACTGCGTCGAGGTGCGGGTGACGCTGCCTGCCGGCGAACGACTCGTCTACGCCACCGCCGAGCCCGACGAGCGCTACCGGATCGCGTCGTGCACCCACCACAAGATCGACGTGGTCAAGGAGATCGTCGCCTCCCACGCCGGCAAGCCGACGCTCGTGATCGGGCAGTACCTCGAGCAGCTCGACGAGATCGCCGCCTCGCTCGACGCCCCGGTGATCGAGGGCAAGACGTCGGTCAAGGAGCGCCAGCGGCTCTTCGACGCCTTCCGCTCCGGCGAGATCGACCTGCTGGTCGTCTCCAAGGTCGCCAACTTCTCGATCGACCTGCCCTCGGCCGAGGTCGCGATCCAGGTCTCCGGGGCCTACGGCTCACGCCAGGAGGAGGCTCAACGGCTCGGTCGGCTGCTGCGCCCCGGCGACGGCAACAAGACCGCGCACTTCTACACGATCGTCTCCCGCGACACCGTCGACGCCGACTTCGCCCAGAACCGCCAGCGCTTCCTGGCCGAGCAGGGCTACGCCTACCGGATCGTCGACGCCGACTCCCTCGACGACCTCACGTCCTGACCGGTTGAATCGTTGGCCGTGGCCGGATGCGGCCAAGTCGCTGCACGTGGAATGTGACGCACGCCATACTCGGTGAAGCGTTTCAATTCCTCGACCCCAGGAGTCCGCGTGCGCCGACACATCGCCGGGCTGGTCACGGCCACCCTCGCCGTCGTCCTCTCCCCCGCACTGCCCCCACTCGCCGCCAGCGCCATTCCATCGACCGAGGACGGGGGCTCCGTCCCTGTCGTCGGCGAGCTGCGTACGAATGCGCTGGCCGATCCTCTCGGCATCGCGACGACCGCCCCCACGCTCGGGTGGCAGCTCGACTCCGACCGCCGCGGCGTGACCCAGAAGGCGTACCAGATCCGGGTCGCGTCCTCGGAGCGACGGCTCAGCTCGCCCGACGTGTGGGACAGCCGGAAGGTGAGGTCCGGGCAGTCCGTCGACGTCCGGTACGCCGGGCCGGCACTGAAGCCTCGCACCGACTACGTGTGGTCGGTGCGGGTCTGGGACGACGACGGCGTCGCCTCCGCGTGGAGCGAGCCGGCGACGTTCGCCACCGGCCTCGGCAAGGAGGCGTGGACCGCGGACTGGATCGGCGCGGAGACTCCCGAGCTGGGCGCGAAGTGGACCGACTACACGATCGAGTTCACCGCCTCCGACATCGGCGGAGCCCTGGGCGTCTACTTCCGTGGTGAGAACACCGAGAACGCCTACATGTGGCAGTTCAGCGAGTCCGACGACGCGCTTCGTCCGCACGTGAAGCGCAACGGCGGCTACTCCGTGCTGCCCGCTAAGCCGGTCCCGAGCGGCTTCGACTTCGCCGCCGAGCACGACTACGCGATCACCGTCGCGGGCGACATGATCACGACCACGATCGACGGCCAGCAGCTCGACCAGCGCACCGACGCCACCTTCGCGGGACCTGGTGTCATGGGCTTCCGCACCAACGGCGCCGAGCACGGGCTGGTCCACGACGTGACGGTCACCAGCGCCGGTGGCACCACCCTCGTGAACACCGACTTCCCGACCGGCGACCGCACCTTCACCGCCGGCACCGTCACCGCCGACGGGCTCCGGGTCGACAACGCCGGCGGCGAGGCGTGGCTGCGCGGCGACGACGCGGTGCCGCTGCTGCGCAAGGAGGTCGACCTGGGCGAGAAGAGCATCACCCGCGCCCGCGTCTACGCCTCGGCGCGCGGTGTCTACGAGCTGCGCCTCAACGGCGAGCGGGTCGGCGACGCCGAGCTGGCGCCCGGCTGGACGGCGTACGACAAGCGCATCGACTACCAGACCTACGACGTGACCGAGCTGGTGCGCTCCGGCTCGAACGTCTTCGGGGCCGAGGTCGCACCCGGCTGGTACTCCGGCAAGGTCGCGATGTTCGGCACCGACGTCTACGGCACCGACAACTCCGTGATCGCAGAGCTCGTCGTCGACTACTCCGACGGCACCAGCGAGGTCGTACGCACCGACGACACCTGGCGCACCACAGGCGGACCGACTCGCGAGGCCGACCTCCTCGACGGCGAGTGGTACGACGCCCGCCGCGCAGCGGAGGTCGAAGGCTGGGACCGGGCCGGATATGACGACCAGGACTGGGCCGCCGTCGCCGTCAGGGACGAGCCGACCGACGTGCTCGAGCCGCAGACGGCCGTCGACGTACGCGTCACCGAGGAGCTCGAGACCGCGAAGCGGATCGACTCCCCGACCCAGGGTGTCTACCTCTACGACCTGGGCCAGAACATGGTCGGCCACGTCCGCCTCACCCTGCAGGGCGAGAAGGGCCGGACGGTCACGATCCGCCACGGCGAGGTGCTCAACCCGGACGGCACCCTCTACACCGCCAACCTCCGCAGCGCGAAGGCCACGGACACCTACACGTTCGGGTCCGACGAGCCCGAGACGTACGAGCCGTCCTTCACCTTCCACGGCTTCCGCTACGTCGAGATCTCCGGGCTGGACGAGGCGCCCGACGCCTCCGACATCGTGGGTGTCGTGGTCGGCACCGACGGCGACCTGGCCAGCACGCTGGACACCAGCTCGGACCTGGTCGACCAGCTGCAGAGCAACATCGTGTGGGGAATGCGCGGCAACTTCCTCTCCATCCCGACCGACACCCCGGCGCGCGACGAGCGGATGGGCTGGACCGGCGACATCAACGTGTTCGCCCGGACGGCGGTCTACAACATGGACTCCGAGTCGTTCCTGACCAAGTGGCTGCAGGACCTGCGCGACACCCAGCGGCCCAACGGATCTCTCCCCGGCGTGGCCCCGGTCGTCCCGGGCCGCTTCGACGGCGGCTACGAGTCGGCCGGCTGGATGGACGCGGGCGTGCACGTGCCCTGGACGCTGTGGCAGGCCTACGGCGACACCGGTGTCATCACCGAGAACTACGACATGATGAAGCGCTACGTCGACTTCCTCGACGCCGACTCGACCGGGCACATCCGGTCCGCCGGCGGCTACCTGGACTGGCTCAACCTCGACGACCCGACACCCGCGGACGTCCTGGACACCGCCTTCGTCGCGAAGAGCACCCGGGAGTTCGCACAGATGGCGAAGGCGATCGGCAAGGACGCCGACGCCGCTGCCTACCAGGCGCGCTACGAGGCCATCCGGACTGCGTACCAGCAGGCGTTCATCGCCGCCGACGGGTCCGTCAAGGGCGACAGCCAGACGGCGTACATCCTCACCCTGACCAACGACCTCGAGCCCGCGGACCGGCGCGAGGCGGTCTACGAGCAGTTCGTGCAGACGCTCGAGCGGCGTGACTACCACCTCTCGACCGGGTTCCTCGGCGTCGACGGGCTGCTGCCCGCGCTGACCAAGGCCGGACGCACCGACATCGCCTACCGGCTGCTGCAGCACGAGGACTACCCGTCGTGGGGTTATGAGATCGGCAAGGGCGCCACCACGATCTGGGAGCGCTGGAACTCGATCAACCCGGACGGCACGTTCAACGACGTGGGCATGAACTCCTTCAACCACTACGCCTACGGCGCCGTCGGCGAGTGGATGTATCGCACCATGGCCGGTGTCTCGGCCGCCGAGCCCGGCTATCGCAAGATCACGATCGCCCCCGAGCCCGGAGACGGTATCGACGACGTCGACTACAGCCTGCAGACCCCGTACGGCACCGTACGCAGCGCCTGGGCGACCCACGACGGGCCGATGACCCTCGAGGTGACCGTTCCGGCCAACACGACCGCCGAGGTGCGGATCCCCGCCGCCAACCGGTGGGCGGTCACCGAAGGCGGCTCGCCGATCGAGGACTCGGCCGACGTCGAGTTCGTGCGTGAGGACGAGGACGTGGTCGTCCTCGAGGTCGGATCCGGCGACTACAGCTTCGCGGTCGCTCCCGCCCTCGGGGACCTCGGCGCGGCTCGGGCGGAGGCTGCCGCGACGGCCGCGAAGGTCTCCTCCCTCGACCTCGCCGGCCCCGCGGGCAGTGCCGCCAAGCGCGACCTCGCGAAGCGGACCGCGTTGCTGCGCGGCCAGATCGACGAGGCGTGGGAGCTCGCCGCTGGCGACGCCGAGGAGGAGCGGATCGCCGAGGCGGTCCACCGTTCCCTCGCAGCGGCCGCGTACCTCGACCGCGCCGTCCAGATGTACGCCGAGAACGGCACGCTCACCGAGGCGACGGCGACAGGTCTGCGTGATCGGCTCACGGCGATCGAGAAGAGTCTCTCGCGCGCCTCGGCCCGACTGGTCGGAGCCGTCGCCGTCCTGCAGGTGCCCGACGAGGAGGTCCTCCCCGGCGATGTCGTCGAGGTGTCGGTGCGGGTCGACAACTCGGGCAAGCAGCCGCTGCAGGAGGTGACCTCGTCGCTCGAGGCGCCGGACGGATGGACCGCCGAGGCGGTCGGCGCGCCCGCCGGCACCGTGCCTGCCGGCGGACAGGTCGAGCACACCTATGAGGTCACGGTGCCGGAGGATGCGGCCGTGGGTCCCGCCGAGCTCAGCGGTGACCTGTCCTACAGCCGCTCGGGTGGCACCGCCAGGCTCCCGGTAGGAGGCACCCTGATGGTCGGACCCGGCGTGCAGATCACCGCGACATCGAGCGCCCCGGCATCGGTCGACGGCGGACAGACCGCGACCATCACCGCCACACTGCACAACCGCAGCGACGTCACCCAGCGCGGCGAGCTGTCACTGACCGGCCCGGCCGGCTGGTCGGCGGAGCCGGTGGGCTACGAGATCCCGGCCGGTCAGGACGCCGATGTGGACGTCGAGGTCGTCGTGCCGCGGACGGTCGTGGCCGGCCCGGCCTCCCTGACCGTGGCGACCGGAGCGACGCCGGCGGAGCACGCGGCGGCCACCGTGACCGTCGGACTCGCGACGCCACCGTCGGAGTCCACCGATCATGTCGACCTCGGTGAGGCCACCTCGGAGACGGCGCACCGACTGACCGCCTCCGAGCGGTCGGGGACCAATCAGGAGGCCGGGCTGACCCGCCGCTACACGCACTCCTCCTACCCCGGCGGCTGGTTCGAGTTCGACGCCGCGGTGCCGACGGATGGATCGTTCGTGGTCCGCATCGTCGAGACGTTCGACGGCGCACGACGCAAGACCTACGACGTCGAGCTCGACGGTCAGGTCGCACACAGCGTCGACCTGACCCGCACCAGCGGCGGGCAGGGCACGATGACCCACCAGTTCCTGGTCGAGCCCTCGGCGACGACCGCTGACGGCTCGGTGCGGATCCGGTTCCGGGACACCGGCGCCGACTACGACCCGTCGGTCGCCGACGTGTGGGTGGTGCCGGCGGCATGAGCCTCACCCGAGCGCAACGACGCGCAGCTGGTGAGGTGGTGGACAGTTCTGCACCCATTGATCCCGGCACTCCCGGCACAACAGATAGGTGTGGGTGCAGCGGTCGTCGGGACAGAGCACGGTCACCGCGTACGCCGCCACCTCGCCACAAGGCTCCGCGTCGCTGTCCGGGCTGCCACACTTGCACTCACAGGCAGGCCGCTCGCCGAGCTCCTCCTCGAGCCGCTCGATCTCCTCATCGATGGTCGTGCTGATGGTCATGACATCTCCTCCGTCTGGATCGGATGTCGTCCTCTCCACCACCTAAACAGAGACCACCGACAGTTCTGCTTCATGGATCGTGGTCTCGAAGCCGAGATCGGGCCGTGAGCCTCCGACCGGGGTCAGCTGCACAACGACCCCGGTCGCCACGTCAAGCGCGATGTCGTACGCCTCGGGGTAGACCGTCCCCGGGGACGGCTCCCAGCCCGGGTCGCCGTCGCCGTACTCGTCGCGGTCGGAGACCCAGGACCACAGCAGCGGACAGCACCCGCACCGCGGCTCGTACTCGTCCCCGGGCACCGCCCTCGCCCACCAGGTCTGCCGGCCTGCTCGCTCCGCCGAGCGCAGGTCGCTCAGCACGACGTCGGCGGAGAGCTCCTCGGGATCCAGCATCGACACGAAGAGGTAGTTGTTCCACATCGGGTCGTCGATGTCGTGGCTGGAGGCCCGCGACCGGCTCTCCACGAGACCGTCGGCGCGCAGGACCGGCTCCGGATCGAACACCGGAGCCTCGCCCCTCTCCACGCGATCCCCGTCGGCGTCGCGCACTCGGAGCCAGCCAGGTCTCCGCAACCAGCACTCGACGTCGCCGTCGTCCCGCGTCCGCCAGGTGAAGTGCAGCACGGAGAAGCGCCACGGAGACGATCGGGCGAGCGCCCGGAAGGTGTCCTCGGTCAGCGGGATCTCAGCTTCCATCGGACCCACCCTCGTCCAGCCAACGGCCGTTCCGCATCAGGTGGCGCCCCGCGAGCTCGTTCTCCTCTCGCCACGCCTGGACCTTCGTCGGCCGGACGCGGATCAGGCTGTCCGCCCACCTGCTCGGGTCGCCGCCCTGCTTCTCGACGTAGATCTCCAGGACCCGCTTCGGCGTACGTTCCATCGGCGCCACCTCGGCGCGACCGTCGATGATCACGACGTCGCGCAGCTCGCCGAGCGCCAGACGTACGACCGGGGAGGCGGACAGGTTGCGCTGGGTGCGCGCACCGCCCATGCTCGCGATCCAGATCTCGCCCTCCCACCACACGAACGAGATCGGCACCAGCCACGGCTGGTCGTCGTGCGCGGAGGCGATCCACAGGTCGATGTCGTTCTCCAGACGGGCGCGGGTGTCGGAGAGTCTCTGGGCGAGGGAGCGAGGGTCGGCAGCCATGGCCGCACCCTAATCCGCGGTCGTCCCGGCGGAGTAGCGGTTTCCGGATGAGGCAGTGGGGGAAGAATGGGCACATGGAGACCTGGGAGTTCGAGGCCGATCTGTGGCCGTGGAAGGACGAGACCGATGCCTGGATCTTCGTGACTGCGCCACCCGAGGTCACCGAGGAGATCCGCGAGGCGTCGATCGCGACCGGCCCGCCGCGCGGCTTCGGGTCGGTCAGGGTCGAGGCGCGGATCGGCACGACCACCTGGAGGACGTCGGTCTTCCCAGGCCAGGAAGGCTATGCGCTGCCGATCAAGAAGGACGTACGCCGCCGCGAGGACCTCCAGGTCGGCGACCGTGCGCTCGTCTCGATCACCCTCGTCTGACCTTCGCGAAAATCCCGCGTGAGCCAGCCGCCGGCATGGTTGGCTCGGCCACGATGAGCGCCCGAATGCACGACGACGAGCTGATGATCGACGCGGACCTGGTGCGGTCCCTGCTGAGGCGGGACCTCGCCGCGTACGCAGAGCTTCCCCTCCGCCCGCTGGACTCGACCGGGTCGACCAACCGGCTCTTCCGACTGGGCGAGGAGCATCTCGTACGCCTCCCCCGCCAGCCCCGCGGATCCGCCGCGATCAAGCAAGAGGCACGCTGGCTGCCGGGCTTCGCGACCAACCTCGCCGTGGCCACACCCGAGGTGGTGACGGTCGGTGAGCCGGGCTTCGGCTACCCCGAGCGCTGGAGCGTGGTGCGCTGGCTCGATGGCGAGAAGCCTGCCCCCGGCGCGGGTGACGTCACCGCCGCGGATCTGGCCACGGTCGTGACCGGGCTCCGCCGGACCGAGGTGCCTCAGGAGGCGCTCGCCGACTCCGAGCTGCGCTGGTATCGCGGCGAGCCGATCGCCGGCTTCGACGCCGACGTCCGGTTCCGCCTCAAGGAGTGTCGCGAGCTCGCCGATCTCGACCTGGACCTGGACGCGGTCGAGGCCGTCTGGGACGAGGTGATGGCCCTGCCCCCGGCGGAGACCGGGACGCACTGGCTCCACGGCGACCTGCTCGCCGAGAACCTCCTCGCCCGCGACGGCCGCCTCACTGCCGTACTCGACTTCGGCGCCCTCTCCGTCGGCGACCCCACCGTCGACCTGATCTGCGCCTGGGAGCTCCTCGACACTTCCGGCCGCGACGAGTTCCGCACGCTCCTCGAACTCGACGACGCCACCTGGCTGCGCAGTCGCGGCTGGGCGCTCTTCATCGCCGTGATGACCTTTCCCTACTACTGGCAGACCATGCCCGTACGCTGCGGCGATCGGCTTGTGATGGCTAGGGCTGCTCTGGGCGGCTGAATGGTTTGCCTTCCAGCGTGGGTGGGGCCATTACCGGGTTTGGGTTGGGAGATTTAGAAGCAGGGTGTCTGGGTTGGGTGCCATTTACCTGTCTTGCGGGCTTCCAGCAGCGGTCTGGCTTGGGTTGGGGATACCTGTCCCTGATTGCGTTTGTCCGCTTTTTCCCGTGGCTTGGCTTGGTCTTGTGTGGTAGGCTCGGCGCAGGCGTAAATGTGAAGGCCGACCACCTCGAAAGAGGCGTGCCCCATCCACCCGAGACACAACAGGGGTGGGGTAATCCAGGGGAACCAGGGGCGTGCACGCTGAGCTGCGAGGGTAAGTAATAGCCCGTACTCCGGGCCTCCGAGACCAGCGAACCAACACACACCCGTGCCAGCGGGTGTGGAGAGTTCGTACGTCGGGAGGTGACCGGTTCGATGACCATGCTGCAGCAGCCCCAGCACCCTGTGCTGGGGGCGGTGGTCGCGATCACCGACGCCCTTGACGGTGTTGCGGCGGCGAACCCCTCGTTCATGGCCACCGGCCAGAAGGCCACCACGCTGCTCGAGATCGCCCGCGCCAAGGCGCAGTTGGCCGAGCTCGAACTGCGGGTGCTCGCTGTTGCTGATGACGTCGCGGCCGAGTCCGCGGCCCGGGATGTCGCGGCGTGGTTGCATCACCACACCCACCAGCGCCCCGAGACCCTCCGCGCCGACCTCCGACTGGCCGAGGCACTGGACCGCTCGTATGGGCTGGTGGCGGCCGCCATGCGGACCGGTGCCTGCAACCCGGCCCAGGCCCACGTCATCGTCAACGCTCTCGACGAACTGCCGGCCGACCTCGACCCAGAGATCCGGATCAAGGCCGAAGAAGCGCTGGTCGCCTATGCGACCCGGTTCGACCCCACCCAGCTCCGACGTCTGGGGCGCCGGATCCTCGACGTCATCGCCCCGGAGATCGCCGAAGCCGAGGAGGCGAAACGGCTGGCGGCCGAGGAGGCCCACGCCCGCAAGAAGACCCGACTCGCGATGCGGCGGCTTGGGGACGGCACCACCCGGATCACGGCGGTGGTCCCGGACGCGACCGCGGACCGACTGGCCACCACCTTGGAGGCGTTCGCCTCACCCAGGCGCGAGGACGGCGCCCGCACCGAGACCGGCGAGTACCTGCCCTACGACCGCCGCCTGGGACGCGCGTTCTGCCAACTGCTCGAGACCCTCGACCCATCGCGGCTGCCGATCCACGGCGGGGACGCGACCACGGTGATCGTGACCATCGACCTCGACCAGCTCCGCAAGGAAGCCGGCATCGCCCAGATCCTCGGTGGCAGCCCGATCACCGCCGCCGAAGCCCGCCGGCTGGCCTGCACCGCGAACATCATCCCCGCCGTCCTCGGCGGTGAGTCCGAGGTCCTCGACCTGGGCCGTAAGGAACGCTTCTTCACCGCCGCCCAACGCCGCGGGCTCCTCCTCAGATCGGCGACCTGCGAGGCCGAGGGCTGCGACATCCCCGGCACCTGGGCCGAAGCCCACCACTGGATCGAATGGGCCCAAGGCGGCGCCACCGACCTCGACAACGCCGCCCTGCTCTGCTCCCATCACCACCACCGCGCCCACGACGCCACCTACCTCCACGAGCGCTTACCCAATGGCGACATCCGATTCACGCGACGCACATAGATGGCGCTAGCCGCGGGCTTTGAGCCGAGAGCGAAGGACGAGCCGGGCCGCCGGGCCGAGATCCTCGATCACCTCGACGAGCGCGCCGAGCTGCTCGAGCGACGCGAAGGCCGAATCCGCGCCGGGCCGGTCGACACCGTCGTACATGAGCAGGCCGATGAACGCCGAGCTGATCGCGCGCGACAGCCCAGGCGCGTCCACCACACCCTCGACCGGGCTTCCCTTCAAGGCGCGAGAGACCGCGGCCTCGACCTCTTCGTTCCACCGACCCAACGCGTAGCGCGCTGTCTCGGCCAGCGTCTCGTCGCGCTGCGCACCGGCCAGGAGCTGAGCCATCAGCGTGATGTTGCCGGCGGCACGCTCCCGCTCATGGAGCCCGCGACCGAGCTCCAGCAGCTCACCCAGCGAGGTCACCTCCGCGAGCTCTGCCCGGTAGGACGCCGCCGCCTCGTCCGTCGCCGCTCGGCATGCCTGGTCGACGAGATCCATGACGGTTCCGAAGTGGTAGAAGACCAGCGCCTGGTTGACCCCTGCCCGGTCGGCGACCGACCGCGCCGAGAGACCGGCGATCCCCTCCTGCTTGAGCAGGTCGGTGACCGCCGACATCAGCTTGGCCTTGGTGGGGTTCATTCCGCAGCGGGCTCCTGGGTCACGAGCAGATTGAAGACGATGAGCACGGAGCCGAGTATGCCTCCGGCGGCGAGTCCCAGCAGCATGACCCCGGCAACGACGCCCGGCTCGGATGCGCCGGCGTCGGGCAGGCCCACAGCGCTTGCGACGCCGCAGAACACACCGAGGGCGACAACTCCGACCACCAGGGGCGCAAGCGGAATCCGTACGCCGCGCGTCACCGCTTCTCCGAACCAGGCCGCCAACGCACCGGACACGCCGGCGATGACCAACAGGACGATGTTCTCGTCCGCAGCGCCCGGCGCCTCGCCCGCGTTGAACCGCGCGAACCCCAGCGCGAAGGTCATCCCGAATCCGACGAGGCCGGGCCAGATCCGGTCCACGACCGGCGAGGACGGCAACAGCACCGCCGGCGCGACCAGTGCGGACTCGACCAGCCCTACGACGACGCCGACGATGCCCCCATACCAGGCTCCGAGGAGCGTCCCGGAGATCGGCAGCAGCGTGCTTCCCGCGGCTCCTCCGATGACGACACCGAGCACGGCACCGAAGAACCACCAGCGACAGAACGCCCAGAACACAGACCAGATTCGTTCAGCCACGTACGCCTCCTTCGACCCATTTGAGCGATTGCTCAAATTCAAGGTAGCGCAACTCTTGAGCGATCGCTCAAATTTGATCTACAGTCGCCGCATGAAGATCGTCATCCCCGGCGGGACCGGCCAGGTCGGAAGCATCCTGCGGCGTGCCTGGAGCACGCGAGGACATGAGGTCGTGGTGCTCTCGCGCCACCCGGAACAGCTGGAGGAAGGCGTACGTCATCAGGTCTGGGACGGCCGGACGATCGGTCCGTGGGCCGAGGAGATCGACGGCGCGGACGTGGTGGTGAACCTCGCGGGCCGGACGGTCAGCTGTCGCTACACCGATGCCAACCTGAAGCAGATGATGGACTCGCGCGTCGAGTCGACCCGGGTCGTCGGCGAGGCGATCGCGAGGGCGGCCAACCCACCGAGCACCTGGCTGCAGATGAGCACCGCGACGATCTACGCCCACCGCTTCGACGCGCCCAACGACGAGGCGACCGGCATCATCGGCGGCAGCGAACCCGACACCCCGGCCTACTGGGAGTTCTCCACGAGGATCGCCAAGAGCTGGGAGGCCGAGCAGGCCGCGGCGGCGACACCGCACACCCGCAAGGTGGCGCTCCGCTCGGCGATGGTGATGAGCCCCGACAAGGGCGGTGTTCTCGACGTACTCCTCACCATGGCGCGCCTCGGTCTCGGCGGGCCGGTCGCGGGGGGCGACCAGTTCGTCTCCTGGATCCATGAGACCGACTTCGTACGCGCATGCGATCTGCTCATCGGGCGCGATGACATCGCCGGACCGGTGAATCTGGCAGCACCAGGACCACTGCCCCAACGCGACCTGATGCGTACGCTGCGGGCGGAGGCCGGGATGCCGATCGGGTTGCCCGCCACCCGCTGGATGGCCGAGATCGGGGCGTGGGTACTGCGTACGGACACCGAGCTGCTCCTCAAGAGCCGTCGAGTCGCACCGGGGAGGTTGCTCGAGGCGGGCTTCGAGTTCGAGTACGCCGACTGGGCCTCCGCCGCCCATGACCTGGTCAGCCGGGCCCGGCGGCGGACCCCGCAGAGAAGGACCCGCAGAGAAGGACGCGGCAGAGAAACCAGTCGCATCGCCGAGCCGGATCGGCCACGATGAAGAGGTGACTCGCGCGACCTGGCAGCCCCGACCCGACGACGCCGAGACCCTGAGGCGGTTCTTCGGCAAGGACGGCCGGCTGCTGACGATCCCCTCGAAGCACGTCAAGAAGCTGGTGGTGCTCAACCAGCTCGCGCAGGCCTTCGAGCCGGGGAAGGTCTACCCCGAGCGGGAGGTCAACGAGATCCTGGGACGGTTCCACGAGGACGTCGCCGCGCTGCGCCGCTACCTCTTCGAGGAGGGGTTCATGATGCGCGAGGACGGCTACTACTGGCGCGACGGCGGGAGCGTGGAGGTCTGAGCGGCGAGGCCCTCGCCGATCGGGCATGATTCGCCCATGACGATGCCGGACCAGTCGGGCCAGCCAGTGCCCGGACAGCCGCCCGTGGGGTGGATCGACCTGACCATCCAGGGCAGCCACATGACCTCGAACATGATCGTGCCGACGGTGCTGCTCAACGGCCACCAGATGCCGACGCAATACGGCCGGAACGTCTTCCCGGTGCCGCCGGGGCGCTGGAACGTCGAGATGTACGCGCAGTGGACCTGGAAGTTCGGCAAGGCGTCGATGAGCTTCGACGTCGCCGAGGGCCAGACCGTTCCGGTCTTCTACGCCTCGCCGCTGACCGGCTTCAGCAAGGGTGCGATCGGGCACGAGAAGCAGCGCAAGCCCGGCGTCCTCGGATTCGTCCTCCTGATGGTCGTGCTGCTGCTCTTCATCGTCGGCATCGTGGCCCTGGGCGTGGTGTCGGGCTAGCTCCACCCGCGGGGACACCGGCTCGGACTGTCGGTGCTCACCGATAGCGTCAGCCTTGTGACCACCACCGAATCACGCGGCCGAAGCGAAGCCCGGCGCAATGGCCGGGGCTACGCGGTCCTCGACGTCGAGACGACCGGGCTCGACCCCTACCGCGACCGCGTGATCCAGGTGGCGATCCGCCAGATCGCCGCCGACGGCACCGCCGAGTCGGAGTGGGAGACGCTGGTCAATCCCGGCGTCGGCGTCGACCCGGGGCCGGTCGAGGTGCACGGCCTGACCAGCGCCGACCTCGCCGGTGCCCCGCTCTTCCGGGACGTCGCCGCCGCGATCGCCCAGCGTCTCGCCGGCCGGGTCTTCGTGGCCCACAACGCCGCGTTCGACTGGACGTTCGTGGCCGTGGAGTCGGACCGTGCCGGCGTACGCCTCGAGGTCCTGGAGTGGCTGTGCACGATGCGGTTCGCGAAGGCGCTCGCCCTGGAGGTGCCGGACAAGTCCCTGGCGACCATCGCGGCCTACTACGCGGTCGAGCAGCTGAAGGCGCACGACGCCGGTGACGACACCCGGGTGGCCGCGGAGATCCTGCTGCGCGAGCTGGCCGACGCCGACCGGGTCGGTCTCACCCTGCCGCTGGTGGAGTGCAACACCTCCCGACACCGGCTGAAACGGACCGTACGCCGTTGGTTCAGCCGCGTCCGGCGACCGCTTCACTGAGAGATCGTCCCACCATCCGGGACATTTCCCGCAGAAATGCAACCGGAGAACCCGGTTCGGACATCACCATGTCGTCGGTCCCGCGTTACTTGGAGTAACAGCACCTTGAGGGCCCTGCTCCGAAGTGAGGCGATGAAGATGGTCATCCGGGGACTGGTCGCCGGGGCGCTCGCCGCCCTGTTGGCAACGACGTTCGCGGCCTGCACCGTGGAGCCGGCCGCCGCACCTGGGTCCGAGGCGACGACCGCGTCAGCCGCGCCCTCCTCTTCAGCGAGCCCATCGCCGAGCGCCACGCCGACACCGTCGCCCAGCGCGAAGCCGAAGCCCGAGCCGAAGCCGTCCCCGACCTCGGGCCCACGGCTCTTCGGCAAGGGTGACAGCGGTGACGACGTACGTGACCTGCAGGCGCGCCTGAAGCAGATCGGCTGGTTCAACGCGGGCGTGACCGGGTTCTACGGCAACGTCACCACCGAGGCCGTCTCCGGCTTCCAGGGCAAGCGCGGCATCGCGGTCACCGGCTTCGTGGACCAGACCACGCTCGACCGGCTGCACGCGATGACCCGCGAGCCCACCGAGGCCGAGCTGATCGACGCTCCCCCGCCGGCGCCCTCCGGCAAGCTCGACCCCCGCTGCCTGACCGGCCGGGTGATGTGCATCGACAAGTCCACCTCGGTGCTGCGCTGGGTCGTCGGCGGGACCGTACAGCTGAGCGTCGAGGTGCGATTCGGCTCACAGGAGCTGCCCACCCGTGAGGGCCAGTTCTCGGTCTTCGCCAAGAGCCGCGACCACGTCTCCTCCATCTACAAGACCCCGATGCCGTTCGCGATGTTCTTCTCCGGCGGACAGGCGGTCCACTACTCCCCCGACTTCGCCGCCAACGGCTACAACGGCGCCTCCCACGGCTGCGTGAACGTGCGCGACTACGGCGCCATCACCTCGCTCTACGACCAGGTCAACATCGGCGACGGCGTGGTCATCTACTGGTCCTGAGAACCGCCGCGCGCGGCCGTCCGGCCCTCGGGCAGGATTGAGGAGGCGTACGTCCCGCGTCTTAGGCTTGAGCCATGAAGGCGCTGCTCCTGGAGAACATCCATCCTGTCGCTGTCGAGAACCTCGAGAAGGCCGGCTTCGAGGTCGAGCTGCGCAGCAAGTCTCTCTCCGAGGACGAGCTGGTGGCCGACCTCCCGGGCGTGACGCTGCTCGGCAT
Source organism: Nocardioides sp. YJ-D4 (assembly GCF_054031495.1). Taxonomy (NCBI): domain Bacteria; kingdom Bacillati; phylum Actinomycetota; class Actinomycetes; order Propionibacteriales; family Nocardioidaceae; genus Nocardioides; species Nocardioides sp. YJ-D4. The sequence continues at coordinate 3,955,982 of NZ_CM132932.1, read as the reverse complement.
CCGGTCCAACACCCACATCACGCCGCGTGTGCTGGACGCGGCCACCGACCTCAAGGCGATCGGCTGCTTCTGCATCGGCACCAACCAGGTCGACCTGGCCGGAGCCGCCGAGCGCGGCGTGGCCGTCTTCAACGCCCCCTACTCCAACACCCGCTCGGTCGTCGAGCTGGTCATCGGCTACATCATCTCCCTGGCGCGACGGCTGCCGGAGAAGACCGAGAAGATGCACGCCGGCGTCTGGGACAAGTCCGCGAAGGGCTCCCACGAGATCCGCGGCCGCACGTTGGGCATCGTGGGCTACGGCAACATCGGCACCCAGCTCTCCAACATCGCCGAGGCGCTGGGGATGTACGTCATCTTCTACGACATCGCCGACCGGCTGGCCCACGGCAACGCACGCCGGATGAAGTCCCTCGACGCGCTCCTGGAGGAGGCCGACGTGGTCTCCATCCACATCGACGGACGCCCGGGCAACCTGGGCATGTTCGGCGAGGAGCAGTTCGCGAAGATGAAGCCGCGTTCGCTGTTCATCAACGCCGCGCGCGGCTTCCTGGTCGACAACGACGCGCTGCGCAAGCACATCGAGTCCGGCCACATCGCCGGCGCCGCGCTCGATGTCTTCCCGATCGAGCCCAAGGCCCAGGGCGACGCCTTCGAGAGCCCGCTGCAGGGTCTCGACAACGTCATCCTGACCCCGCACGTGGGCGGCTCGACGCAGGAGGCCCAGGAGGAGATCGGCTGGTTCGTCTCCGGCAAGCTGCGCGACTTCATCCGCTCCGGGTCGACCGCGCTGAGCGTCAACCTGCCGGCCGTCCAGCCGCCGCCGCTGGCCGCCGGTGCGCGCCTGGCGCTGCTGCACGACAGCGTCCCGGGCGTGCTCGCCGAGCTCAACGCGCTGCTCGCCGCCGAGGGTGTCAACGTGACCGGTCAGTACCTCGCCACCGCCGGTGAGACCGGCTTCGTGGTCACCGACGTGACCAACGTACCTGCGACGACGCTCGAGAAGATCACAGCCAACCCGCACACCAGGTGGGTGCGCGCCTACCACGCCTGACGCTAGCGTTCTGGCTCATGGAGCTCCCGCAACATTGGCCGCTGCCAGAGGCGACCGACCTTCTCGATGACGTCCTGGCAGCGTACGACGAACCGACCCGCCGCTATCACGACCGCCGGCACCTCACCGAGGTACTGGACCGGATCGAGGAGCTGCGGGCGGAGGGAGAGCGCTTCGACCCGCTGACGGTCACCCTGGCGGCGTTCTTCCACGACTCCGTCTACGACGGGGAGCGGGACGCCGAGGAGCGTTCGGCCGCCTGGGCCGAGGACGCGCTGGGCGCCTACCTGGAGGCCGACGCCGTGGCCGAGGTCGCCCGGCTGGTGCGGCTGACCGAGACCCACGATCCCGCCCCCGACGACCACAGCGGCCGGGTGCTCTCCGATGCCGACCTGGCGATCTTGGCAGCGCCAGCGCAGCGCTATGCGGAGTACGCCGCGACCGTCCGGGAGGAGTATCAGCACCTCTCCGACGAGGAGTTTCGCGTCGGTCGTGCCCAAGTCCTCGAGCGGCTGCTGGAGAAGGAGTCGCTCTTCTCGACACCCTTCGCGAGGATCAGCTGGGAGGCCGCCGCGCGGGCCAACATCTCGGCCGAGATGGAGACCCTGGACACATACCTGTCACGCGATCGATAACAATTCGTAAAGAACCGCTCCCCGGTGACAGAATTCATCGGTGAGCTTCCAGACGTACGCCGACCTGTGGCGGATCCCCGACGTGCGCCGCATCCTCGTGCTGGGTCTGTTCCTGCGGATCCCGATGCCGGCGTCCTCGGTCATCGTGACCCTCCACGTGGTCGGCCTGCTGGATCGCTCCTACGCCGAGGCGGGCCTGGTCTCGACGGTGCTCGCGATCGCGATGGCGATCTCCGCTCCCTGGCTCGGCCGGCTCCTCGACCGACTCGGCCTGCGGCGTACGCTCCTGCTGCCGCTGGCCGTACTCCCGATCGCCTGGTCGATCGCTCCTTGGGTGGGCTACCTCCCGCTGCTCGCGCTGGTCGCCGTCGCCGGGCTCTTCACGGTCCCGTCCTTCTCGGTCGTACGCCAGGTGATGATCCGCTCGGTCGGTCCCGGGCAGCGCACCGCGGCGCTGAGCGCCGACGCGATGATGACCGAGCTGGGCTTCATGGTCGGTCCGGTGATCGGCGTGCTCGGCGCCAGCTACTTCGGCACGGCCTGGGCGATGCTGCTGATCCAGTGGCTCGGGATCGCCGCGGCCGTCGTGCTCTGGCTGTTCAACCCGACGATCACCGAGGGTGAGCCGACCCTTCCGAGCGACGCCGTCCCGAGCGACGCTGTTCCGAAGCGCCGCTTCGGGCTCCCCTCGTGGGTGAACCCGGGCGTCACGCTCCTGCTCGCCGGCACCTTCACCGCCTCGCTCATCCTCATCGCCGAGGACCTCGGCACCGTGGCCGCGATGCGCGACTTCGACCGCACCGCCCTGCTCGGGATCGTCATGGCGATCTGGGCGCTCGGATCGCTGCTCGGCGCACTCATCTACGGCGCCCTCAACAGCCACCCCTCCACCGCGGTGATGCTCGTCCTGCTGGGTGCGACGACGGTGCTGACCGCGTTCGCCTGGGACCCGATCTCCTTCGCCGTCCTGCTCCTGCTCAGCGGCCTCTTCTGCGCACCGACCCTGACCGCCGCACTCGAGGCGATCACCAGCAGCGTCCCCTCGACCGTACGCGGCGAGGTGATGGGCTGGCACGGCTCGGCCATCACCCTCGGCAGCGCCGTCGGCGCGCCCACCGCCGGGTTCGCCATCGACCTGATCGGCTGGCAGGGCGGCTTCATCCTCGGCGGCGGCCTCGGCCTGCTCATCGCGGCGGCCATCTGGCTCACCTCTCGACGGATGTCCACCCCCGCCGAGGCGTCACTCCCGCCGGGCGAGAAGTCAGCCGCGCCGGCCGAGTAGTCAGCGTGCGCCGCCTTTGCGTCGGCGTAGACCGGCGGCGATGAGCGCAGCGACCAGGACCCGGGAGGTGACCTCGACCGCACCCGCGGCGACCATGTCGGCGTAGACCTCGGCGGGTACGTCGTAGTGGTCCCGGTCGAAGCCTCGGGCGGGGATGCCCATCCGGCTGGCGAAGGCGTGCAGCTCCTCGTAGGAGGTGTCACTGGCGAGGTGAGACCACATCCGGCCGCGACTGGGTACGTTCGGCGGGTCGATGAGGATCACGGGCCATTCTTACCGTGTCCATCCTGAGGCCACAGCCTTGACCGGTCGGCAAGAATGGGTCCTGATGAACACGACAGTGCTGTTCGAGGCTCGGGCGAGGGTGCTCCATGACCTCGATGCCCGCGGACTCGCCGGTGCGGCAGCCGTCTCCGCTCTCGAGGACGCGATGACCGAGCGCGGCTGGTGGGTGGAGCAGTGGCCGGAGGGCAAGGCGTACGTCGCCGGCCTGGTCGCCCAGGACGTGCAGGACCTGCTCTTCGACGGCGAGGCCTCCGCGCGCTGGCCGGTGTGCACGACATGTCCTCCGGAGTCGCCGGTGCACTCGCTCCACATCACTCCCGACCTGGGAGGTCCGGACCCGATCTGGGTCTGCGAGGAGAGCGGCGACGTGGTCGCGCCGCTCGGCGATCTCTGACCAGCTCAGCAGGTCAGGACGGGCCGAGCTGCAGGTGCAGCGCATAGCGGTCGGCACGGTAGACCGAGCGGCACACCTCGACATAGCGGTCCCCCGCGACGGACTTCCGCTGCCTGCGGAGCACGGGGACACCGACCGAGAGACCGAGCAGGGTGGCCTCCTCGATGTTGGCCACATCGGCACGGAACGTGTCGTCGACCCACGACGGCCGCATCTGGCGACTGGCCAGCTCGGCGTAGAGACTGGTCGGCGCGGTCCGCTCGAGCATCCCCGGCACGATCGCCTCGTCGAGATAGACGTCCTCGATGCAGATCGGCACCCCGTCACCGCGGCGCAGACGCCGCCAGTGGACGACGGCGGCGCCCTCCTTGATGTTCAGCGCGCGGGCGATGGTGGGCCCGGCCTTCTCCCGGCCGAGCAGCAGCGTCTCGGAGGATGCCTGCATCCCCCGGCGAGCCATCTCCTCGCTGAACCCGAGCACCGGACTCGCCGCCCGCGGCGGACGCGCCACGAAGGTGCCCCGGCCCGGGATCCGGACCAGCAGACCGTCGGCGACGAGCGCGTCGAGCGCCTGCCGCACGGTGGCTCGGGCGACGCTGAACTTCTGGACCAGCTCGCGCTCGGAGGGCGCGGAGGCACCAGGGCTTTCGCCGATGACCAGCTCCCTGACGTACTCACGGATCTGGACGTGCTTGAGCGACCGCTCTCCCTCGACCGACCGGACCATGAGCAGAGCGTAGGTGTACACCTCGCGTACGTCCGGAGTTTCGTCAAGTTGTGACATTGCAGCGAGATGAGGCAGACCAGCTGCAACGAAATAAGAATGTCTGATTTCAGTAGAACACGTGTTCGATCACGAGGTATGGTGAAGGGGTGGACTTCCAGGGAACACTCTTCGCCCCCACAGACGACGAGACCACCGAGACGACCTACGAGCGGATCCACCTAGACCGCGGCGCATGGGTGGACATCGCCCGCGGCTGGCTGCCCGATCCCGACGAGGTCTTCGCGGCGCTGGTCAGCGACGTCCCGTGGCGCGAGGAGCGCCGGCAGATGTACGACCGCGTCGTCGACGTGCCCCGGCTCCTGCACACCTATCTGCAGGGCGACCCGCTCCCCCACCCTCGTCTCGCCGAAGCCCGCGGGCGCCTCACCGCCCACTACCTGCCCGAGCTGGGCGAGCCGTTCGTGACCGCGGGGTGCTGCTACTACCGCAACGGCCACGACTCGGTCGCCTGGCACGGCGACAAGATCGGCCGAGGCCGCACCGACGACACGATGGTCGCGATCGTCTCCGTCGGCGACCCCCGCCGCCTCGCGCTACGCCCCCACGGCGGAGGCAAGGGGATGAGCATCCAGATGGGCCACGGCGACCTCGTCGTCATGGGCGGCTCCTGCCAGCGCACCTGGGAGCACGCCATCCCCAAGGTCGCCTCGGCCGGCCCGCGGATCTCGGTCCAGTTCCGCCCGCGCAACGTCTTCTGAGTTCCGCCGGGATCAGCCGAAGGGTCGCATCGCGAGCACCCCGGTGCGCCGGTAGTTGTCGATCGCGGCATCCATCCTGCTGATGAACGAGTCGAGGACCCTGATGGCACTGACGTACCTGTGACCTCTCGCGCGGGTCAGGAAGGCCGCCTCGTACGACGCCACGGCGGTCCTCGCCTGCCCCATCAGCTGTGCCTCGATCGAGTTGAACCGGCTGCTCACGTCCGCGAGCCGCGGCGACCACGCCCGCCAGGTTCGGTGCCTGGCGAGGTAGTTCCGCTGGTATCTCAAGGAGGCGGTGTCCGACTCGATCGCCGCGATGTCGATCCGGATCGGACCTGCTTCAGCGGGGACCGGCTTGGTTGCGACGGCAACACCGATCGGCGCGAGTCCGGCAACCAGGGCAAAGGCCACGAGCATGACTCGTAGCCGGGTGGAGAGGTGGGGCACGGTGAACCTTTCTGAGGGAGTCTTGCGGCCCATCGTGGTCGGTCCCACACTCGCCTCGAACCCGTACCGTTCCCGTACCTCGAAGCCCGCCCCAGCACCCGTCTCAACCGTCCCGAGGTGGGTCCCAGATGCGTTCCGTACGCTGGTAGGAAAGGATGGGACTGACAGCCGACGCCTCTGGAGCCGCCTTGACCACCACCGCACCACCCATCGCCCCGCCGTCCGCTGAGGAGATCGCCAGGGCGAAGGAGATCGTCGGGCGGGTCAGCACCGCCTTCAGCAGCCGTGTGGTCGGCCAGGAGCGGCTCAGGACGGCGCTGCTGATCGCGCTGCTCTCTGAGGGTCACGTGCTTCTCGAGAGCGTGCCCGGGCTGGCCAAGACGCTGGCCGCGAGCACGCTGAGCCAGACCGTCAAGGCGCAGTTCTCCAGGATCCAGTGCACCCCCGACCTGCTGCCGAGCGACATCATCGGCACCCAGGTCTACGACCAGCGCAACCACGAGTTCGAGACCCAGCTCGGCCCGGTGCACGCCAACTTCGTGCTGCTGGACGAGATCAACCGAAGCTCCGCCAAGACGCAGAGCGCCATGCTCGAGGCGATGCAGGAGCGCCAGACGAGCATCGCGGGCCACATCCACCCGCTGCCGCGCCCGTTCATGGTGCTCGCCACGCAGAACCCGATCGAGGAGGAAGGCACCTACGTCCTCCCGCACGCGCAGATGGACCGGTTCCTGCTCAAGGAGATCGTCAACTACCCCAGCGACGCCGAGGAGCTCGTCGTCCTCGAGCGCATCGAGGCCGGCACGCTCGGTCCCGACCACGAGGTGACCCGCCCGGTCGCCGATCCCGACGACGTGATCTGGCTCCAAGACCTGACCAAGCGCGTCTACGTCGACCCGGCGATCAAGCGCTACATCGTCGCCCTCGTACAGGCGACCCGCAACGCCCGCCAGCTCCTCGGGCCGGAGACGGGTTCCTACGTCGAGATCGGCGCGTCCCCGCGTGCCTCGATCGCGTTCCTGCAGGCCTCGCGCGCGGCAGCGTTGCTGCTCGGCCGCTCCTACGTCACTCCCGAGGACGTGCGCGAGCTGCGCCACAGCATCCTGCGCCACCGGCTCCACCTCAGCTTCGAGGCGCTGGCCGAGAAGGTCCAGCCCGAGATGCTGGTCGACGCGCTGGTCCGCGCTGTCCCGAGCCCCTGAGTGGCGCCAGGAAATCAGGCACAGAATGGCGACGTACCTTCCCCGGATCCGCACGCGGTTGATGATCCATGCCCACCGCAAGGTCCTGGGCCTGCTCGACGGGGAGTACGCCAGCGTCCAGACCGGGCGCAGCATGGACTTCCACGACCTGAGGGAGTACGTGCCCGGCGACGACGTCAAGGACATCGACTGGAAGGCCACGGCCCGGTCCCGGAGCCTGCTGGTCAAGCGGTTCACCGCCGAGCGCCAGCATCTGGTGCTGCTGGCGATCTCCACCGGCCGGAGCATGGCGGCTCAGGCGACCGGCACCACGACCAAGCGTGAGCTGGCGATCTTCACCGCCGGCCTGGTCGGCTGGCTGGGCGTACGCCACGGCGACAAGGTCGCGGTCGCCTACGGCGACTCGGAGACCCAGAAGCTCACCAAGTCCGCGGACACCGAGGTCGCGCTCGAGCGGGCGCTCGGGCAGGCCCACGAGGCGATCACCCCCGACTCCGCCGAGGCCGACATCGTCGCCGTCCTGCGCCACATCGCCACCAACGTGCGCCGCCGCGCGATCCTGCTCGTCGTCACCGACGAGCACTCGGTCAGCGACGAGATGGCCGCGGTCCTGCGCCGCCTCACCGTCCAGCACGAGGTCCTGGTCGCCGGCATCGACGACCTCGACCCCACCACCGCCGTGCCCGGCGATGCCCCGACCGTCGACGTCGACACCGTCTCCGCCCTGCCGGGGTGGCTCACCGGCGACGCGGTCCTCCAGGCGCAGTACGCCGAGCTGGCCGCTGCCGAGGAGCACGGCCTGCGCGGCACCCTGGACCGTCTGGGCATCGCCTACCAGCGGGTCCAGGACGACGCCACCGCCATCGGCGCGGTCTTCCACCTCCTGGAGAGGCACCGCCATGCGCGCCGGTAGCGTCCCCGAGGAGTTCCAGCAGCCGCTGGACCACTCGGGCTGGTGGCTGGTGCTCGCGCTCGCGGTGCTCGCCGCGGTGGCGCTCTACTACCTCGCGGTCATCCTGCTGACCCGCAAGCGCCGCCCGGTCGTCGAGGTGGAGACGCCCTGGGTGCCCGCGCCTCGTGACTTCCGTGCCGAGCACCTCGCCGAGATCGACCGGATCGAGCGGGCGGTGCATCGTGGCGACGTCCCCGCGCGGGTCGGCCACCAGCACCTGAGCCGCACCGTGCGCGACTACGTCGCCGAGGTCAGCCAGATCCCGGCCGACAAGATGGTCCTCGCCGACCTGAAGGCGACCGTACGCAGCGACCCTCGCACCCGCCCGCTGGCGATGGCCGTCGAGGTGATGTACCCGCCCGCCTTCGCCTCCGAGGAGGAGGGCAAGGCTGCCGAGCGCTTCCCCGAGGCGCTGAGCCGGGCCCGTCAGGTGGTGACGACATGGACCTGAGATGGCCTGTCCTCGGCGCGATCATGCTGGTCCTCACCATCATCGCGATCGCCGCGATCGTCGTCTTCGCCGCCCGGGTGCATCGCCGCCCGGCCGACGCGGTGCTCGTCGCCCACACCGAGCGGCTCAAGCGTCTCCCCCGGTTCCGTGAGCTCGCGACCCAGCAGCGGTGGCTGTCCTGGTGGCAGACCGCGGGGATCGCGCTCGCGGTGATCGGGTGCATCTGGCTGATCGCCCGGCCGCAGACGACCGACATCACCCAGAACCGCTACTCCACCCGCGACATCGTGCTCTGCCTGGACGCCTCGACCTCGATGTTCGACGAGGACACCCAGGTCACCCAGGCCTACTCCCAGCTCGTCGCCGGCCTCAACGGCGAGCGGGTCAGCCTCGTGCTGTGGAGCGACGCCGCGGTGACCGTCTTCCCGCTCACCGACGACTACGGCTGGGTGCAGGACGAGCTGGCGCGGGCCGGCCGGGCCTTCGCCCTCGGCGACCAGGAGTACGTCGCCGGAACCTATCTCGGCAAGGAGCGGGCGAGCCTGATCAGCGACGGGATCGTCTCCTGTGTCAAACGCTTCGACCTGTCCAACTCCGAACGTGGCCGGGCGGTCATCGTCGCCTCCGACAACGACCCGCAGGGCGGCCCACCGGTCTACACGCTGCCCGAGGCCACCGAGTTCGCCAAGGAGCGCGACGTCCAGCTCTACGGCATCGGCTCCGCCGACCTCAGCTTCCAGGAGGACAAGCGCGCCACCTTCGACAAGGCGATGACCGACACCGGCGGCACCTTCTCGCTGCTCGGTGACGACGGTTCGATCGACTCGATCCTGGCCGGCATCGACCGGCTCTCCGCCGACGAGGTCGTCGAGCCGCCGAAGTACCAGATCCGCGACGCTCCCGGTTGGCCGATCGCGACGATCGTCCTCGGGGTCCTCATGCTGGTCGCCGGGTGGATCTACGCCCTGGTCCGCTCCGGACGGCTGTCCCCGGGCCCGGCACCCCGGCAGGCGGGAGGCTCGTTGCCCCCACAGACCCGGCCACCGAGCGAGGTGGCCCGATGAGCACCGCAGGATGGCAGATACTGACGCTCGTACGCCGCGCGCTGATCGTCCTGCTCACCGTCGTCGTCCTGGTGCGCCCGAGCTGGGGCGCGGCGCCGGCCGAGATGCGTACGGCGGATCTCGATGTCCTCGTCGTGGTCGACCGGACACGGTCGATGGTCGCCGAGGACGCACCCGGCGGCGAGGCCCGGATGACGCAGCTCAAGAAGGACCTAAAGGCGCTCTCCGCGGCCCTGCCCTCCGTGCGGTTCGGCGCGATCACCTTCGGCGGCGAGGTCGTCCGCACCGAGATGCCGTTCACCTACGACACGACAGCCTTCAACGCCTGGGTCGACGGTCTCTACGCCGAGCGGGCCTTCGACGGGTCCGGCTCGATGGTCGACGCTCCGCGCGACGAGATGATCGAGGCCTTGGAGCGTGACCAGGAGCGATACCCCGAGCGACGCCGGATCGTGGTGTTCGCCTCCGACGGCGAGAACACCCGCGAGGGCGTCGACCAGCAGTCGTTCGCCGAGGTCGACGACCTCTCGGCAGGCGGCGTGGTTCTCGGCTACGGCACCGAGGAGGGCGGCCGGATGCCCTGGGACGACGAACGTCCCCAGGACGGCTACCTCAAGGACGGCGACGGCCAGGACGCCCGGTCCCGGATCGACCTCGCCAACCTGCGCGAGATCGCAGGTCAGATGGGTCTTCAGACCCTTCACCGCACGACGAAAGAGACCAAGGAGGTCACCACGGAGGCCTCGACCTGGGACTCCGAGATGCTCACCGAGGAGACCTCCGCCGGCGGCGAGACGTCCCGGGCCTGGCTCTTCGGCTTCCCGCTCCTGGCACTCTTGCTGTGGGAGCTGTGGGGCCATCGCCGCCGTGCGCACGAGGCCGAGGAGGTGCTGTCGTGACCCTGACCGAGACGCCTGTCGACTCGACCGAGCCGCAACCGCTACGTACTCCTCGCGAGCAGGTGCGGCGCGCGCTGCTCCTCGCCGGGATCGTGCCGGTGGTCATCGGCCTCGCTTTCCTGGGGAAGGTGATCCTGATGGGTCACCACGACCGCGGTGGCCGGGACGCCTGGGACGTACGCGACGCCGCGACCGCGATGGAGCACTACTCGGCCAACCGCGACCTCAACTTCCTGCAGCCGTGGATCGCCCACTTCGACGCCGGCAACGCCGCCTTCCTGCTCGGCGAGAACGCCCGTGCGGTCGCCTACTACGGCGAGGCGCTGGAGCGCGTGCCCGAGGACCACGAGTGCACCGTACGCATCAACATGTCACTGACCCAGGAGGCGATCGGCGACCGCGCCCGGGACGCTGGCAACCAGCCCGGTGCGAAGGCGGCCTACGAGGACGCTCTGGCCACGCTGAAGGAGGGCGACTGCCCCACCGACGCCGGCCAGGGCCCCGAGCAGTCCCAGCAGGGCGAGTCCGTCGAGGAGCGCCTGAAGGAGAAGCTGACCCCGAAGGTACGGATCAAGCCCAACGAGCAGGAAGACCCGCCCGAGGAGCCGCAGAACCAGGACGAGAAGGAGGACAAGCTCGACCGGCGCAACGGTGACGGCGAGGCCTACCGTCGCGACGACGCCGACCTGGACGACTACGGCGGGTTCAGCGACGAACCCCAGTGGTGACGCTCAGCGCATGAGCGTCTGAGACGGGAGCTCCTGGAACTGTGCCCGGTACGCCTGGGAGAACCGTCCGAGGTGGAAGAAGCCCCATTGGGCGGCGACGGCGGTGACCGAGGTGGCGGTCGCGTCGGCGGCGAGCAGGTCGGAGTGGGCACGGTCCAGCCGGGTACGCCGCCAGTACTCCAGCGGGGTGGTGTCGAGGTCGCGCTGGAACGCCTCCTGCAGGGTGCGGGTGGAGACGCCGACCTTCTGGGCCAGCTCCGCGACCTTCCAGGGGCGCTCGGGGTGGGCCTCGAGGAGGTCCACGGCCATGCGTACGGCCCGGGAGATGGTGGAGGATCCGGTCTCGGAGACGATCTCCAGGGACGTGTTGGCCTGGATCGTCAGCAGTCCCCCGATGAGCGCCTGCTCGTAGGGCGCGGCCACCAGCGGAGAGCTCATCAGCGTGCCCCCGGCCTCGACGTTGTCGTAGGCCAGCCGCACCATCTTCAGCCAGTCGCGCACCTCGGGCCGGCCGAGGTCGAGCGTGGGGTCGAAGACCACCGGCCCGGAGCCGCCGATGCCTGCGGCCGCCTCCTCGACGGCGCTGCGGCGGATGTAGACCTGCAGCTTCTCGCAGCCGTCGGACCAGAGCATGTCGACCGGTTCGGTCGGGGAGCCGATCGAGGCGCGGGTGCGGTCGGCGAGGACGACGTGCTCCCCCACCTTGACCTTGGCGGTGCCGGCCAGCGGGAGCTGGATCAGGTAGAAGTCGTCGAAGGTGCCGGGAGTGATCCGCACCTCGTCGCCGTAGCGCATGTAGTTGAGCATCACGTCCTCGCCCAGCGGCGCGGCGTTGTGCACCATGTCGAGGTGGGAGCCAGCCTTGGTCAGCGCCAGGTAGTGAGCACAGAATCGTTCGGCTACGGCTTCTCTGGCCTGGTCCACGTCAGTGGTGGCGACAACCGTGTGGCGGCCCAGCAGGGGACGGGGCAATGGAGGCTCCTGGCGCGTGGCTCGATTGACCGAAGAGCGTAGCGGAGCCGGCGCCGCGTCAACGCGAACACGGCGCAATCACTGTCTAAGGTCCCAGCCGAGGTCCTGCCTCGGTCCCGAACGAGATGCCGGTCCCACCCTGGAGTAACCGGCATCTCGCCGTACTAGCTCCTCGCTGCCAGCTTCTCCACGAGTCTGGGAGTGATGGAGGCGTACGCCTTCGGGTCGATCGGCAGCAGCCACTGCACTGCTTTGACCCGCTTGCTGACGTCGATGCCGACGTCACCGAGAACCTCGTCGATGTTGTGCATCGAGAACGGGATGATGTTGGTGCCGCGGGCGTGGTGGCCGTCGGTGCGCTCCCGCATCCAGGCCAGCCGCGCGGTGACATGGGCCTCCATCTCCTCCGCAGGCGGAACCTCGTGACCGCCACCGAGGTGCGAGCCGATCCAGACGGCGCTCATCTCGGCCGAGAGCGGCGAGAAGAACGAGGAGTTGTAGCCGGCGAAGGTCAGGTCCTTGACGCTCAGCGGCAGGATCTGGCGGTAGAGCTGGTAGTCGCCGTTGTCGTCGGTGAGCTGGTCCTGGATCTCCTCGGAGAAGAACGGGAGCTCCTGCTTGAACCCGGTCGCGGTCACCACGACGTCGGCGGGCACCGCGCGACCGTTGGCGAGCTCGGCGTACGGCTTGCCGTCCTTGGTCACGAAGGCGGCGATCTCGGTGTCGCGCTCGACGGCGATGTCCCCGGCCTCGACGCCCTCGAAGAAGCCCTCGGTGGCCAGCGAGACCGTCGAGCGGGCGATGTCGGTGAACTGGCCCTTGGGCAGCAGCCCGAGCTTCTTCAGCTTGAGCTGGCTGGTGGTGACCGACTCGACGCTGCCGACCATCGAGCCGGCCATCTTCGAGCCTCCCGCGTGCAGGGCCTTCTCGGCCCCGCGGATGCTCTGGTAGGGGAACAGCCCCTCCCCCAGGCGGGTGAGCAGCAGCATCTTGTAGTTGAGGACGCCCTTGATCTTGCGGGGCATCTTCCACAGCAGCTGGCGCGCGACCACGGTGGTCGAGGCCGCCTCCTTGGCGATCTCGACGGCCACATCGCAGGCCGACTTCCCGTAGCCGACGACCAGGACGTGCTTGCCGTTGACGGTCTCCAGGTCGTGCAGCTCGCTCGCCGCGAGGATCTTGCCTCCGGCGGCCTCCAGCTCGTCGACCCCGTCGTACGCGGGGGCGAACGGCTCCGAGAAGACGCCGCTGGCCACGACCAGATGGTCGTAATGCTCGGTCGTCTCGCCGTCGTCACCCGCCAAGGTGATGTCCCAGCCGCCCCCTCCAGCCGGCTGGGCACTCCGCACCTCGGTGGAGAGCTTGATCATCGGGGCGAGCTCGAACTTCTCGACGTACATCTCGAGGTAGCTCTGCACCTGCTCGCCGCTGAGCCACTCGGGGAACACCTTCGGCATCCTCAGGTCCGAGAGCGTGTAGGAGTCCTTGTCGTTCTGCGTCGTCAGGCCCGGGTAACGACGGGTCCGGCTCCAGACGCCGCCGACATCCGGGGCCTTCTCGTAGACGGTGACGTCATGACCGAGCTCGGTGAGCACCTTCGCCGAGGCAACGCCCGCGAACCCGGCACCGATGACCGCGATCTTCACTTTTCTGTTTCCTCTCGCAGCAGGGTCTGCGTACGCAAAACGCTAGAGAGGTCGCGTGGCGCTCCGCTATCCACGTTGCGCGAGAGGTATCCGGTTTGCGCGACGGGATTTGTCGCGCACCGGCCTCAGCCCCGCAGGAGCCTGTAGACGATCACCACCGCCGCGATCACGGCCACCCCGACGGCGATCTTCCTGCCGTAGTTCTTGATCAGCACCGGTACGACCGTCGCACCCAGATCGAGTGCCTCGGGCTGCTTGGTCGCCGCGTGCCTCGGTGCCTGCGGTGCGGGCGACTCAGCTGTCGGCGCAGGCTTCGCGGGCTCAGCGATCCCTTCGCCCGACGGCTCCTCCACAGCAGGCGGCTCTGGCGCAGCCGGGGCCGACTTCTGCTCCAGGCACGCGACGAACTGGCCGAGAAGCTTGTCGGAGACGTCCTGCATGACCCCGCGTCCGAACTGGGCGGGCTTTCCGGTGACGGCGAGGTCGGTGACGATCTCGACCTTCGTACCGGTCCCCTCGGGGGCCATGGTCAAGGTCGCGTTGGCGCCGGCGGTGCCGTTGCCGCGCTTGTCCCGTCCCTTGGCCTCGACGACCAGGCGACGCGCGGCCTCGTCCTTCTCGACGAAGGTGCCGGAGCCGGCGTAGACCATGGCGATCGGACCGAGCTTGACCTTCACCGTGCCGGTGAAGGTGTCGCCCTCGGCCGAGGTGACCTGGGCTCCCGGGAAGCACTCTGCCATCGAGCCGATGTCCAGGAAGCTGTTCCAGGTCTCCTCGACCGAGGTCGGAACCGTGAACTCGTGCATCAGGTCCACGCCTCAGCCCCCGAGGGCCTTCGTGATGGCACGCCGGGTCAGCACCGTGACCAGATGACGCCGATAGTCGGCGTCGCCGTTGAGGTCGGAGGGCGGCTCGGCGCCGTCCGCGGCCAGGGCCGCGGCGTTGCGTACGACCTCCTCGGTGGCCTGCTGGCCGACCAGCGCCTGCTCGACGCCGGCGGCACGCAACGGAGTGGAGCCCATGTTGGTGAGACCGATCGCCGCGCCCTCGATCACCCCGCCGGAGACCTTGAGGGTCGCGCCGACCGCGCAGATCGGCCACTGGTGGGCGACCCGGACGAACTTCTCGTAGTGGGCCGTCCACCCGGTGTGCTTCGGGATGCGTACGCCGATGAGCAGCTCGTCCTCGGAGACGGCCGTCTCGAAGAGCCCCTGGAAGAACTCGGCACCTGGGACGGCCCGCTCCCCGGCCGGCCCGGCGATGACGAACTCGGCGTCCAGGGCCAGGGCCGGGGCTCCGAGGTCGCCCGCCGGGTCGGCGTGGGCGAGCGCGCCACCGAACGTGCCGCGGTGGCGTACCTGCTCGTCGGCGACCGTCGCCGTGGCACGAGCGACCAGGGCCGCGTGCTCGGCGACCAGAGGATCGGCCGCGACGTCACAGTGGCGCGTCATGGCGCCGACGAAGATCGACTCACCCTCGTCGCGTACGCCGCGGAGAGAGTCGATGCGACCGAGGTCGATGACCCACTCCGGAGCGTTGAGGCGCATCCTCAGCACCGGCAGCAGGCTCTGTCCGCCGGCGATGATCTTGGCCTCGTCGCCGTACTGGGCGAGGGCGGCCAGCGCCTCCTCGACCGTGGTCGGGGCGACGTAGTCGAACGATGCGGGAATCACTGGACGTCTCCTTCCGTGCGGTCGACGTTCCCGGACATGCCCGTCGACGGATCGAAGTGTGGTGCGGCCGCGCCGGTGGTCTCGCCGCCGGCCGAGCCCTCGTTGATCGCCCGCCACACCCGTTCCGGCGTGCAGGGCATGGTCACGTCGTGCACGCCCAGCGGGCGCAGCGCGTCGACGACCGCGTTGACCACCGCGGGCGTGGAGGCGATCGTGCCGGCCTCGCCGACGCCCTTGGTGCCGAGCGTGTTGGTGGTCGCGGGCGAGGTGGTGTGGTCGATGTCGAAGCTGATCGTGTCGGCGGCCGTCGGCAGCAGGTAGTCCACGAACGAGCCCGACACCAGGGTCCCGGCGTCGTCGTAGACCGCGTCCTCCCACAGCGCCTGAGCGATGCCCTGGACCAGGCCACCGTGCACCTGACCTGCGACGATGAGCGGGTTGATGATGTTGCCGATGTCGTCGCAGCAGACGTACTTCCGCATCTTCACCTGGCCGGTCTCGGTGTCGACCTCCATCGCGCACAGGTGGGTCCCATGCGGGAAGTTGAAGTTCTCCGGGTCGAAGGTGGCCTCGGAGTCGAGGTTCGCCTCGACGCCGTCGGGCAGGTTGTGCGCGGCGAAGACCGCCGTGGACAGCTCGCCGATGGACATGCCCTGGTCGGTGCCGCGCACCGTCCACCTGCCGCCGGTGAACTCCATGTCGTCGACACTCGCCTCGAGCAGGTGGGCCGCGATCGGCTTGGCCTTCTCGAGCACCTTGTCGGCAGCCCGCACGAGCGCCTCGCCACCCACGACCAGCGACCTGGACCCGTAGGTGTCGTAGCCCTTGGCGGCGATCTGGGTGTCGCCGTGGAGCACCTCGACGTCCTCGAAGGCGACGCCGAGACGGTCCGCCACGATCTGGCTGAACGCGGTCTCGTGCCCCTGGCCGTGGGCGCTGGCCCCGGTGATGACCTCGACCTTGCCGGTCGGCGTCAGTCGCACCTGGGCGTGCTCCCAGCCGCCGGCGCCGTAGTCGAGGCTGCCGAGGACCCGGGACGGAGCCAGGCCGCACATCTCGGTGAAGGTGGAGATGCCGATGCCGAGCTGGACGGGGTCGTTGTTGGCGCGGCGCTCCGCCTGCTCGGCCCGCAGCGCGTCGTAGCCGAACATCTCCTTCGCCTTCGCGGTCGCCGCCTCGTAGTTCCCGGAGTCGTAGGTCAGACCGGCGATGGTCGTGAACGGGAACTCCTCGTGCTTGATCCAGTTCTTCTCCCGGATCTCGAGCGGATCGACCCCGACCTCGGCGGCCAGCTCGTCCATCAGCCGCTCGATGGCGTACGTCGCCTCCGGCCGCCCCGCGCCGCGGTAGGCGTCGGTCCAGGTGGTGTTGGTGAACACCGTCTGGCAGTTGAACTGGTAGGCCGGGAACTTGTAGATCGCGTTGAACATGAAGGCGCCGAGGACCGGGACACCGCCGCCGACGATGGCGACGTACGCCCCCAGGTTGGCGTCGAGCTCGACCTTGAGGCCGGTGACCTGGCCGTCCTTCGTGGCCGAGAGGGTCAGCTTCTGGATCTGGTCCCGCCCGTGGTGAGCGGAGAGCAGCGACTCGGAGCGGGTCTCGGTGTACTTCACCGGCTTGCCGAGCCGGCGAGCCATCGCGAAGACGATCATCTCCTCCGGCGTCTGCTGGAGCTTGCCGCCGAAGCCGCCGCCGACGTCGGGCGCGATCACCCGGATCTTCGACTCGGGCACGCCCGTGGTCGCGGCGAACGCGAACCGCAGGATGTGCGGGATCTGGGTGGCGCTCCACACCGTGATCTGCTCACCGGTCGGGTCGCACACCACGCTGCGGGGCTCCATGAACGCCGGGATCAGCCGCTGCTGGCGGTAGGTGCGCTCGATGACGATCCCGTCGCTCTTCGCGGAGGCGATCGCCTCGTCGACGCTGCCGCCGGTGCCGGCCTGGGCGCTGTCGAAGACCCACAGGGCGGACTTGTTGGTGCCGAGGTCGGGGTGCGCAAGCACCTCGTCCTTGACCGCCTCCTCGAGGGAGACGACCGCGGGGAGCTCCTCGTAGTCGACCTCGACCATCTCGGCGGCGTCCCGGGCGGCGGCTGCGGACCGGGCGGCCACGACCGCGACGATCTCACCCGCGAAGGTGACCCGGTCGGTGGCGACCGGCGGGTGGGCCGGCGTCTTCTGGTCGGGCGTGATCGGCCAGGCGTTGATGCAGACGCCGAGGCTCTCGTCGAAGTCTTTGGCGGCCAGCACGGTCACCACGCCCTCGGACTCCTCCGCGGCGCTGGTGTCGATGCCGGTGATCCGGGCGTGCGCGAACGGGCTGCGCACCATCGCGAGGTGCAGCATCCCGGGCAGGTTGATGTTGTCGGTCCAGCGCGTCCGTCCCGTGATCAGGCGCGCGTCCTCCTTGCGGCGGCGGTCGCGGCCGATCTCGTTGGTCTGCTCCGGACGAGCTTCTACGGCGGTCACAGCGCGTCCACCTCCTCGGTCGCGCCCTTGGGGCCGGCAGCCGTGGCCAGGTGGCCGCTGGCGTACTGCACCGCGCGGACGATGTTGTGGTAGCCCGTGCAGCGACACAGGTTGCCCTCGATGCCCTCACGGATCTCTTCCTCGCTGGGCTGAGGGTTGCGCTTGAGCAGGTCGACGGACTGCATGATCATGCCCGGCGTGCAGAATCCGCACTGCAGGCCGTGGCACTCACGGAACGCCTCCTGGACCGGGTGGAGGTCGCTCTCGACCGTGTCGGCGAGGCCCTCGATCGTGGTCACCTCGCACCCGTCGGCCTGGACCGCGAGCACGTTGCACGACTTCACCGAGTCGCCGTCGAGATGGACCGTGCAGGCGCCGCAGTTGCTGGTGTCGCAACCGATCACCGTGCCGGTCTTGCCGAGTCCTTCGCGAAGGTACTGCACGAGCAGCGTTCGCGGTTCGACGTCGTCGGTGACCTTCATACCGTCGACGCGCATGCTGATCCGGGCCATGTTGTCTCCCTGCCAGACGTCACTGTTCTAGTGGAAAGCTGTGTGGGCCAGATCACACTAGGACGCGCAGGGTTGGGCGTCGGTTGGCTGCTCGGGTGGCGTACCCGTTCTTGGTCAGCGGCTGGCAGCCAAGCGTGCCCTGAGCAGGGGCAACGCGGGGTGCGCACTGCCGCCCAGGTGGCGCAGACAGACGTCGACGACCTCGGTGTCGTACGGAGCCAGCTCGCTGTAGCTCAGCACCGCGTCGGGCTGCGGGTCGGCGATCAGCGCCTCGCGCAGCGCGACCGCGACGTACTCGGCCATCTCGGCGAGTGCCGGGCTGTTGGTGCCGGGCAGAAGATCACCGCCGTACGCCTCCACAGCAGCGGCCACCCGGCCGTGCCGGACCAGGGCGAGCACCTGCTCGACGTCGGTCGCGACCGGCATCAGCAGGCGGTAGGGCCGCGATGCGACCTGGCCGCCGAGGGCGTGGCGCAGGTGGGAGACCTCCGCCTTGAGCGTCGAGAAAGTGACCGCCTGGTCGCCGTAGACCATCGCGTGCAGCCGCTCCAGCGAGAGACCCTCGGGGTGGAGCGCGAGCAGGGCGAGGATCTCGGTCTGGCGGCGGTTGAGCAGCAGCCGCTGCCCGTCGAGCCAGGTCTCGGCGGTGCCGAGCAGCGTCAGCACCAGCCCCGGCTGCTCGATCGCCTCGTCGCTGTCACGCTGGGTCGGCATCTTCGGCAGTGCGCTCTCGATGAGCCGCGCCATCACCCGGGCGGTGGCCAGCCCGATCGGATGGGTGCGGTCCCAGGTGGTGGAGAGGTCGAGGACACCGAGGTGCTTGCCGGTGACGGGGTCGTGGAGCGGCGCGGCCCAGCAGACCCAGTTGTGCACGACCTCGGCGTAGTGCTCGGGGCCGAAGACCATCGACGGCGAGTTGGTGCGGTTGGCGAGGTCGAGCGCGTTGGTGCCGGCGCTCTCGTCGTCCCAGCGGCCGCCCGGCACGAAGTTGACCGACTCCGCCTTCCGCCGCATCACCCGGCCGCCGTACGTCCACAGCACCCGGGTGTCGGGGTCGGTCACCGCGATGACCAGGTCGCCGTCGTCGGCGGTGCACCGCAGCTCCTCCTCGACCCGCTCGACCGCCACCTGGAGCGGGGAGCCGCGCCACATCTCGCGGGTCTCGTCCTCATCGGCCAGCGGCGCCTCGCGTACGTCCGTCCTGACGGTCGTCGCCGAGCGCGTCCAGCTGCTCAGGATCTCGGGCCGGACGAAGTCCTCGGCGGCATCGCCGCTCTCCACGAAGGCGGTCCACGCCCGCGCCGCGCTGATACGGCGCTCCTGCAGATCGCTACGAACCATCACTCCCCCTTTGGAGCTCGGCCCATTGAGGCTCGGTTCTGCCAAGGTAGCACCCTGTGACGTGCCTCACGATCCCCTCGGTGGTACCCGCTCCGTACGCACTCCGATCACAGGCGCCGCAGCGTTCGGGCGGCGGTGTCACAGTGGGTGCATGACCACGCGCACAGCCACGACCTGGGCCGACTTCGAGACCGCGGCCAGACTGCAGGTCGACTTCAACACCGAGTACGCCTACCCCGCCCCGCCCGTCGACGAGCTCGCCCGGCACTTCAGCCGGCTCGTCGAGAGTGGGGACACGACCGTGATGCTGATGGGCGACCCCGCGGTCGGCCACGGCATCACCCGCTTCCGCCTGCAGACCACCGCCGACGAACTCGAGGCCTACCTCGCCGAGCTCTACATCGTGCCCGACCGCCGCGGGCACGGCCTCGGCACCATCCTGCTGCAGGCGATCATCGACGAGGCGAAGGCCCGCGGCGCGACGTACATGGACCTGGGGACGAGCGAGGACGACATCTCGGCCCGTGCGCTGTACGAGAAGTTCGGCTTCGACAACCACGAGGGGCGCGGCTCCGGTCCGCGGGCGCTCTACTACGAGAAGGAGCTGTAGAGCCGCCCCGGACACCCACTCAGCGGTACTCCACGTCCTGGTGGATGCGGCCCTCGGTGGTGGCCAGGCGCTCGCCCGACCCGCCCCAGCGGCCGGCGATGATCTCGGCGGCGATGGAGATGGCGGTCTCCTCCGGCGTACGGGCGCCGAGGTCGAGGCCGATGGGGCTGCTCAGCCGGGCGATCTCCTCGTCGGTGAGACCGGCGTCGACCAGGCGGGCAAGACGGTCGTCATGGGTGCGGCGCGAGCCCATCGCGCCGACGTAGGCGATGTCGGGGAGGCGGAGGGCGACCTCGAGGAGAGGTACGTCGAACTTCGGGTCGTGGGTGAGGACGGCGATCACGGTGCGCTGGTCGATGCGGCCCGCCTCGACCTCCTGGGTCAGGAAGCGGTGGGGCCAGTCGACGACGACCTCGTCGGCCGAGGGGAAGCGCGAGTTGGTCGCGAAGACCGGGCGGGCGTCGCAGACGGTGACGTGATAGCCGAGGAAGGCACCGACGCGAGCGACAGCGGCGGCGAAGTCGATCGCCCCGAAGACGAGCATCCGGGGCTTGGGCGCGAAGGACCAGACGAAGACCCGCATGCCTTCGCCGCGCCGCTCGCCGTCGATCCCGTAGGACAGTGTCTGGTTGGTGCCGTGAGCGAGCAGACCGAGCGCGTCGTCGTGGACGGCGTCGTCCATCCGGGCGCTGCCCAGCGACCCCTTGACCCCTTCGGGGCGGATGAGGACGCGGCGGCCGAGGATCTCGGGGTCGGGGTGCTCGATGACGGTCGCCAGGGCGACGGGACTGCCGCTGCGTACGTCCTCGGCGAGCTCGCCGAGCTCCGGGAAGGTCTCCTGGGACACCTTCTCGACGAAGACGTCGAGGATGCCGCCGCAGGTCAGCCCTACTGCGAAGGCGTCGTCGTCGGAGACGCCGTAACGGTTGAGCTCCGGGACGCCAGTCTCGGCGACCTCGCGGGCGACCTCGTAGACGGCGCCTTCGACACAGCCGCCGGAGACCGAGCCGACCGCACTCTCGTCGGGACCGACGAGCATCGAGGCGCCCGGCGGCCGCGGGGCTGACTGGAACGTCGCCACCACGGTGGCCACCGCCACGGTCTCGCCGGATTCCCACCACTTCATCAGATCGTCGAGTACGTCACGCACGCGCGATCACCTCCACCAGATCCTCGTACGTCGCCAGGGAATGTCCGGCGACGAAGTCGTCCACGTGCGGCAGCACCGCGACGATGCCTCGCTGCAGTGGTTCATATCCAACCTTGCCACGGTGTGGGTTGGCCCACACCACGCGGTGGGCGAGGCGATGCAGCCTCGCCGCCTGCTCCTCCAGGAGCGCGGTGTCGCCGCGCTCCCAGCCGTCGCTCGCGATGACCATTACCGCGCCTCTGGCCAGACCCTGATGTCGCCGCCGGAACGCCTGCAGGTTGTCACCGAGCCGGGTCCCACCCGACCAGTCGGGCACCGTCTCGCCGGCCGCGACGAGCGCACGGTCGGGGTCGCGGTGGCGCAGCGCGCGGGTGACGTTGGTGAGCCTGGTGCCCATCGTGAACACCGCGCCGCTCCCGGTCGTCGAGAGCACCCGGTGGGCGACCCGCAGCAGCACGTCGGCGTAGGAGCTCATCGACCCGGACACGTCGACCAGCCACACGACCCGCCGCGGCCGCTCGCCACGCCTGCGGTAGTGGATCCCGGCGGGCTCGCCGAGGTGCCGCAGGCTGGCCCGCAGGGTGCGGTGGGCGTCGACGCGCCCTCGCCGCCAGGGGTCCTGCCTTGGCGTCCTCCGTCGTGGCGCCCGGGGCCGCAGCCGGGCGATGAGCGCTGCCACTCGCTCCTGCTCGGCCGGGTTCAGGTCGGCGACGTCGCGATGGCGCAGGGTCTCGATCTCGCTGGCGCGTGCCCTGATGAGGTCGTCGGTCTCCTCGCCCTCTCCCTCGCCCTCCTGCGGCTCCGTCTCGGGCGGCGCGGAGGTGATCGAGACCGCACGCGGTGGCCCCTGTGGTCCCGGCAGCGTCGCGGTCGACCCGAACCAGGCCTCGAAGACCTGGTCGTAGCGGCGCAGGTCGTCCGGGCCGGCGCACAGCGTCGCCCGTCCGGCGGTGTAGGTGGCGGTCGGGTCGCCGGCGTCGAGGATCGCGGTCGCCTGCAGGAAGCCGTGGGCGCGGTCCTGGGTCACCTGCACCCCGGCCGCTCTGAGCGCTCGGGTGAAGCCGAGCAGGATCTCGGGAGCCTCGTGTGCTGTCATGCCAGCAGCCGGTCCAGTGCCGCCCGGACGCGGTCGGCGTCCTCGCGGTGCTTGACGAGCGCGCCGAGCGTGGCGGCGGCGCTCTCCAGGTCCATCTCAGCGACTCCGAGGTGGTGCAGGGCGCGCGCCCAGTCGAGGGTCTCGGCGACGCCTGGGGGCTTGAGCAGGGCGTTCGCGCCCTCGGCGCCGCGCAGCTGCTGGACGACGGTGACCACCTGACGGGCGAGCTCGTCGGCGACCTCGGGGGCTCGGCTGCGTACGATCTCGACCTCGCGGGCCAGGCCCGGGTGGTCGATCCAGTGGTAGAGGCAGCGGCGCTTGAGGGCGTCGTGGAGCTCGCGGGTGCGGTTGGAGGTGAGCACGACGACGGGTGGGACCGTCGCCGCTACTGTCCCGAACTCCGGGATCGTCACCTGGTAGGTGGACAGCACCTCGAGCAGGAACGCCTCGAACTCGTCGTCGGCCCGGTCGACCTCGTCGACGAGCAGCACCGACGGAGCCTGGCGCAGCGCCGCCAGCACCGGGCGGGCGAGCAGGAACCGCTCGTCGTAGAGGGACTTCTCGGCCTCCTCCACCTCCCCCGCGCCTCCGGCGGCCTCCAGGGCACGCAGGTGCAGGATCTGGCGGGCGAAGTCCCAGTCGTAGAGCGCCTGGGTGGCGTCGATCCCCTCGTAACACTGCAGCCTCACCAGCGGCAGGTCGAGCGCCTCGGCGACGGCTTCCGCGAGTGCGGTCTTCCCGGTCCCGGGCTCACCCTCGAGCAGCAGCGGCCGCTGCATCCGCAGCGCGAGGAACGTCACCGTCGCCAGCTCCGGGTCGGCCAGGTATCCGGTCGCCGCCAGGCGGTCAGCGATCTCCTGGGGCGTCAGGTCCATGACCTGAGCCTAGAACGCGAAGCGTTGGCTCAGGGTTGGACAACCTCCTATGAGGGGACGAACGAATTTTCGTTCAGCGCCGATCGACGTCGTTCCCGCCCGCCAGGTCGCCGCACTCCACCAGGCGTACGTCGTGGGTCTTCAGGTAGCCCCGGGCGCCCTGGTCGCCGACGGCTGCCTCGATGACCCCCGCCCAGTGGTCGCGCCCGATCAGCACCGGGTGACCCGGAACCCCGGCGTACGCCGCCCTCGCCAGACCCGCGGTCGAGCCCGTTGTCGAGGCTGAAGAGAGCACCCGAGAGACCACATCCGGGCCCACGTCCGGCAGGTCCACGAGATGAACCACGGCCACCTCGGCATCCGGCCCGAGCGCCCCCAGGCCGACCCGCAGCGACGCTCCCATCCCCTCGTCCCAGTCCTCGGCGACGACGACCCGCTGATCGGCCGGGAGCAACGCCCGCGCCTCGTCGGCGGCGGCGCCGAGCACGACGAGTACGTCGTCACAGCCGCCTTCACGCAGCACCTCGATCGACCGCACCAGCCAGTCGTCGACCAGCGCCTTGGGCATGCCCATCCGCCGACCCGCGCCGGCGGCCAGGAGCAGGCCGGCGACCATCGTCACTTGAACGCGGCGGTGTAGAGCTTCTGCAGCTTCGCGCTCTTGACGTCGCTGTAGCCACACCCGATGACCTTGGCATCACCCTTGGCCGCGACGAGGTAGTTCTTGCCCTTCTCGAACTCGGGCATCGGGATCGTGCTCGGCGCAGGCAGCGTGATCCGGACGGTGTCGGTGCCACCGACGCCGTCCGCGTACATCCACGTCTTCACCCGCAGCACGGCCTCGCTCTCGGTCACGCTCTCCGCGGTGCCCTCGAAGGCGAGGGCAGCGTTCTGGGAGAGCCACTTCGAGGTCGGCGGGATGCATCGGGCGGCGTCCGCGACGACGGTCAGCTCGGTCGCCCCGGCGCCACCGGCTGGGGCGGATGACGAGGGGACCGGCGCGGTCTCGGTGACCGTCGCGGTCGGCGACGGAGGTGCGGCATCGGGGTCCTCAGCAGTGTCGTCGGAGTTGAGCAAGCCGAAGGAGGCGACGATCGCGACGAGCACGACCGCGGCGGCGATCACGGCTGCGACCCAACGCCACGGTGACCGTGGCGGCTGCATCCCGGTCTTCGGCTCGACGTCGATGCTCATGCCAACATCATGCCTCATCACTGGGCGGCGTCTGTGGACCCGTCGGACACACTCGGGTCGACACACGCAGGCGGGGCCCTGGCTTCGAAGAGCCCTGACCCCGCCCGCCGCTGCAGAACTTCACCCGGATATTCCCTTGGGCTTCAAAGCCCCCCAGATCCAGACGCTTCCCCGCAGTCGGCCACTGTGTGGAGCACCAATGTTGCGTTACCGAGCTGTTGTCGAGACAGTGTCGAAAGTCCCCAAAAGGATGGGACCGCTGGGCCCCTCCTGATCGCCTGGTCAGGTCATGCCAGATGACGATCGAGGAACCCGATGACCCGCCGGATCGAGAGGTCCCACTGCGGCCCGAAGGCGTGCTGCTCGCCGGGGTAGACCCACAGCCGCTGGCGCACACCTGCGGTCTCCATCAGGTCCCGGGTGGTGTAGGCCCACCGGATCGGGCAGGACTCGTCATTGGTCCCGTGATGCATCTGGACCGGGACCTCGATGCGGTCGAAGTACGTCCGCGCCGACAGCCCCTCCCAGAACTCCGGCTCCGTCTCGGGATCGCCGTACTGCCGATAGAGCCGGGCCACCTCGTCGGGACGCGACGGCACCGCCCACCGGTTGATGTTGTCGACGATGTCGGAGGAGACCGACGCGTACGTCACCCCCGCCCGCACCAGCCCCGGCTGGGCGACCAGCGCGTTCATCACCACTCCCCCGCCCATGGAGCGGCCGAGCAGCGCGGTGCGGTCGGGATCGACGTACGGAAGTCGCTTCATTGCCTGGACGGCGTTGATGGTGTCCCGGGTGTAGCCGAGCCGGCTCTCGTCCTCCTCGGTTCCTTCCGGGATGGGGGACGATCCGGCGTGGCCGCGGTAGTCGGTGTGCAGGACGACGTAGCCCTCCCGCGCCAGCCGGTCCTGCTCCCGCATCAGCCCTTGACCGGTGACGTAGATGTCGGTGTCGATGTGGCCGTGCGCGAAGACGACTCCGGGGAACGGCCCGGCGCCCCGCGGCCGGAAGAGCACCCCGGTGATCGTCAGCGGACCGCTCGGGTAGCTGATCTCGAAGCGCCGGTAGGCATCCGTGCTCCCCGACTCCCGCAGCACCTTCACCTCCCCGCCCGGGAAGTCCTCTCGCATCAGCTGCGGGAGCGAGACCTTGTCGGTCACCGGCGGCAGCTTCTCCGACGGGCTCGGTGACGGCGTCGCAGGCGCCGACGAGGCCGTCGGGCTCGCTGCCCGAGACGACGGCGCGGCGGTCGGCTCACCACCACACCCGGCGAGAAGCACGGCCGAGATCGCCAGCGCCGCCATCGCCTTCGGGCTCATGCCGTCGAGCGTAGCCCCGCGCCCGTGAGCGGAGCGCCCAGATCGAAGATCGCAGTCGTCACGTGGCTGCGATCTTCGACCTCGCGCGTCACCCTCGAGCGAGCTGCAGCGCCAGCTCTTGCAACACGCCACCCGCGGTCGTCTCGTCCCGCACCGTCACCTCGACTGTCATACCGCGGGATCATGTCAGCGACCACCGACAAGCTGACCCGGTACGAGGTAGTCCCAGACGTTCGGGCCCGTCTACTCGACGGTAATGGGCTCGAACGTCTGGGACTACCTCGACTTCCGAAACGCAAAGAGGGCCCCTCCCGAAGGAGGGGCCCTCTTGTGGCGCTAACGGGACGGACTCAGAAGCCCATGCCGCCCATGTCACCCATGCCACCGGTCGGGTCGCCACCAGCGGCGGCCTTCTCCGGCTTGTCGGCCACGACGGCCTCGGTGGTGAGGAACAGCGCGGCGATCGACGCGGCGTTCTGCAGCGCCGAGCGGGTCACCTTGGCCGGGTCGATGATGCCCGCGGCCAGCAGGTCGACGTACTCACCCGTGGCGGCGTTGAGGCCGTGGCCCTGCGGGAGGCCGGCGACCTTCTCCGCCACGACGCCGCCCTCGAGGCCGGCGTTGATGGCGATCTGCTTCAGCGGCGCCGAGATGGCGGCCTTGACGATCGAGGCACCGGTGGCCTCGTCGCCGTCGAGCTCGAGCTTCTCGAAGGCAGCGGCGGCGGCCTGGATCAGCGCGACACCACCACCGGCGAGGATGCCCTCCTCGACAGCAGCCTTGGCGTTGCGGACGGCGTCCTCGATGCGGTGCTTGCGCTCCTTGAGCTCGACCTCGGTGGCCGCGCCGACCTTGATGACGGCCACGCCGCCGGCCAGCTTGGCGAGGCGCTCCTGGAGCTTCTCGCGGTCGTAGTCGGAGTCCGACTTCTCGATCTCGGCGCGGATCTGGTTGACCCGGCCCTCGATCTGACCCTGGTCGCCCGAACCCTCGACGATGGTGGTCTCGTCCTTGGTGATGACGACCTTGCGGGCCTGGCCGAGCAGCTCGATGCCGGCGGTCTCCAGGGAGAGGCCGACCTCCTCGGAGATGACCTGACCACCGGTGAGGATCGCGATGTCCTGCAGCATGGCCTTGCGGCGGTCACCGAAGCCCGGAGCCTTGACGGCGACGGACTTGAAGGTGCCCTTG
This sequence comes from Nocardioides sp. YJ-D4, assembly GCF_054031495.1. NCBI lineage: Bacteria > Bacillati > Actinomycetota > Actinomycetes > Propionibacteriales > Nocardioidaceae > Nocardioides > Nocardioides sp. YJ-D4. Next base: position 3,929,048 of record NZ_CM132932.1, on the reverse strand, counting down.
ATCTTGTTGACGACCAGCGTCGAGAGAGCCTCGCCGTCGACGTCCTCAGCCAGGATGACCAGCGGCTTGCCGGTCTGCATGACCTTCTCCAGGACCGGGATCAGGTCCTTGACGCTGGAGATCTTCGAGTTGACGATCAGGATGTACGGGTCGTCGAGGACGGTCTCCATACGCTCCGGGTCGGTCACGAAGTAGGCCGAGATGTAGCCCTTGTCGAAGCGCATACCCTCGGTCAGCTCGAGGTCGAGCCCGAAGGTGTTCGACTCCTCGACGGTGATGACGCCTTCCTTGCCGACCTTGTCCATCGCCTCGGCGATGATCTCGCCGACGGTGGTGTCAGCAGCGGAGATCGAGGCGGTAGCAGCGATCTGCTCCTTGGTCTCGATGTCCTTGGCCTGCGCGAGCAGCTGCTCGGAGACGGCGTCGACGGCCGCCTCGATGCCGCGCTTCAGGCCGGCCGGGTTGGCACCCGCGGCGACGTTGCGCAGGCCCTCGCGGACCAGCGCCTGGGCGAGAACGGTCGCGGTCGTCGTGCCGTCACCGGCGACGTCGTCGGTCTTCTTCGCGACCTCCTTGACCAGCTCGGCACCGATCTTCTCGTAGGGGTCCTCGAGCTCGATCTCCTTGGCGATGGAAACACCATCGTTGGTGATCGTGGGGGCACCCCACTTCTTCTCGAGCACGACATTGCGGCCCTTGGGACCGAGGGTGACCTTGACGGCGTCGGCGAGGGTGTTGAGACCCTTCTCCAGACCCCGGCGGGCCTCCTCGTTGAAAGCGATGAGCTTCGGCATTGCTCCTGCGATCCTTCACTTGGGAAGTTCGTTGGATCCGGTCCGATGGGTTGCCCGCGACGGACGACGCCACTCCCGGCAGAACCCTTCCCTGCCGCTCGCGACGCCTCAACGTCACCGGTCCGGTTGTTGTCACTCTCATGGTAAGAGTGCCAGCCTCATGTTTAGCACTCGACCCCTGCGAGTGCAAGCGCCGACGGGTGCCGGTCATGCCGCTCGCAACGCCTCTGTCGGCGAGAGCCGCGCGGCTCTCGCGGCCGGGTAGACGCCCGCCAGAATGCCGATGAGGAGCGCCGCAGCCAGGCCGTAGCCGACCGACTCCGGTGGCATCGCGAAGGTGATCGTCTTCCACCGGGCGTACCCGAAGGTGACCACGGCGCCGGCCAGCACCCCCAGTACCCCGCCGGCCAGGGAGAGCAGCACCGCCTCGACCAGGAACTGCGTACGGATGTGGCGTCCGGTGGCACCCAGTGCCCGGCGCAGGCCTATCTCGCGGCGCCGTTCGAGCACCGACATCACCATCACGTTGGCCGTGCCGACCGCGCCGACCAGCAGGGCGACCGCGCCCAGGCCCAGGAAGAGCGAGGTGAAGGCGTCCTCGGCTGCCGCCTTGGCGGCGATCACGTCGGAGGGCCGCGAGACGTCGACGTTCTCGGGCGCCTCGGGATTGACCTGAGCCGCGAGTACGCCGCTGACCGCGTCCACCGCGTCGGGAGCCGTACGCACGTAGAGCAGCGAGGGGTCCAGCTCGTCGTCGAGATAGACCTCCGCGGCGTCGTAGCCGACGAGGGCCGCCCGGTCCAGGTCCGGGGAGAGCGGCAGCGGCTCCATGATGCCGACGACCTGCCAGGCCCGTCCGTCCATCCAGACCGAGACCCCGCTCCCGACCGAGGTGATCCCGAGCCGTTCCGCGGCGACCGATCCCAGCACGACGACCGGGAAGTCGTCGACCGCTGCGTCGAGGAACCGGCCCTCGGCCATCTCTCCCGCGAGGGTGGCGAGGGTGTCGGGGGTGGCGGCCTTCGCCGAGAGTCCGTTCGTGCGGTAGGGGTCGGCCAGCGAGCTGCGCAGCGGAACGGTCGACAGGTCGGTGACCTGGGCGACGTCCTCGACGGGCTCGATGTTGCGCGCCTGGGTGGCTGCGCTCTGGGGCATCGCGGTGTCACCGCCCATCCCGAACCCCTCCCCGGCCTTGGCTTCCAGCAGGTTGGTCCCCAGCGAGTCCAGCTGCTCGAGCAGGTCGGCCTGGGACGAGCGGGAGATGCCGAGCACGGCCACGACGGTCGCCACTCCGATCGCGATGCCGAAGGCGGACAGCAGGCTGCGCAGCTTGCGCGCCCGCAGCGCCCTTCCTCCGGCGCGGGCCTGGTCGGCGATCGAGACCCGGGACGGCTCGACCCGCGTACGCCGGCGGCTCATGCGGCCACCACCTGGGAGTCGTGCGTGATCAGGCCGTCACGGATCTCGACCTGGCGGGCCATCCGGGCGGCGACCTCGTGCTCATGGGTGATCACGACGATCGTGGTGCCGTCGCGGTGAAGCTCGTCGAAGAGGTTGAGCACCTCCTCGCCGGAGTGGCTGTCCAGGTTGCCGGTGGGCTCGTCGGCGAAGACGATGGCCGGCCGGTTGAGCAGCGCCCGCGCGACCGCGACCCGCTGGCGCTCGCCGCCGGAGAGGATCCGCGGGTCGTGGTCGAGCCGATGGCCGAGGCCCACCCGCTCCAGCACCTCGCGGGCCCGGCGGGTGCGCTCGGGGCGGCGTACGCCGCTGTAGAGGAGGCCCTGGGCGACGTTCTCGGTCGCGGAGAGCCCGTCGATGAGGTGGAAGCTCTGGAAGACGAAACCGACACGGTGCGAACGCAGCCCGGCCAGCTCGGCCTCGGAGAGCTCGGTGGTGTCGTACCCGTCGATCACCACCGCCCCGCTGGTGGGACGTTCCAGGGTGCCGACGATGTGCAGCAGGGTCGACTTCCCAGAGCCGGAGGGGCCGACGATGGCGACCTGCTCCCCGGCGCTGACCTGCAGGTTCACGCCATGGAGGACCTCCAGGTCCCCGTAGCTCTTGCGGACGTCGCGCATCTCCAGGACGCTCGTGCGCTCACTCATCGGGCACCGCCACGGTGTCGCCCTCGGCCAGCCCTGCGGTGATCTCGACGTAGCCGTCGGCGTAGAGCCCGACCTCGACGCCGGTGAGCGTCTCGGTGTCTCCGGTGACCTTCTGGACACCGAACCCGCCCTCGGCCAGAGCGACCAGGGCCGTGACCGGCACCGCCAGGGCGTCCTTCTTCGTCTCGCTGGTCAGGTCGACCGACACGGTGGCCAGGCTCATCCCCTCGGCGAGCTTCGGATCATCGAGGGTGAGGGTGATCGGGATGACCGAGGTCGTCTCGCCCTCGTTGCCCGTCGACTGCTCCAAGGCGCCGACCGAGGTGATCTTCGCCTTCGCCTCCTTGCCGCTGGGCAGGGTCACGGTCGCCGCGGCACCGACCTTGGCGAGCGCCTCGGAGTCGGGGTCGAGACCGACCGCGACGACCTGGTCGGTGCTGGCGGCCTGGTAGAGCCCCGCGCCACCGCCCGGTCCGACCTGCTGGCCGAGCGTCGCCTTGTGTGCCCCGATCCGGATCTTTCCCGGGGTGATCACGAAGTCGGCCGGGTCGGCCGTACCGGTCTCCTCCAGGCCGTGGTCGGACTGGAAGTCGTAGAGGGCCGACTGGGTCGACTCCGTGAAGTCCTTGTCGACGGTGCCCGGGTCGTAGCCCATCTCCTTCAGGTTGCGTTCCAGGAGGCGTACGTCCTTGGCGTCCTCGGAGCCCAGGTCGAGCGGCCGCCACATCGGGGTGGCCCCGGTGAGCAGGATGACCGGCACGTCGTCGACGCGGTACGCCACATCGCCCTGTTCCAGGACGCTGCCCTCCTCCGGCAGCTCGGTGAGCGTGCCCTGGGCGGAGCTGACGACGTCGAAGGAGTCGTCGTACTCCAGCGTGCCGCTGACCTGCTCGGTGTCGGCGAGGGTACGCCGCTCCACGGTCGCCGTGCTCGAGGCCGGCGCCTCCTCCGCGGCCCCCTCGGCAGGGGCGAGCAGGCGGGTGTAGCCCGCGAAGCCGGCCACCCCGAGCCCGGCGACCACCAGCAGCGCGGTGGCGCCGACCAGCACCGTCCGGCCCCGGCCGCGGCGACGCGGCGGACGCGACCCGGCAGGCCTCGGTTCCGGCGCCGTCCCCGGGGCGTTGGTCTCGGTGTCGACGTCCTTCTGGGTGGCGCTCACTGGGAACCGCCCTTCCGCATCTCGTCCATGCCGGACTCCTCGGCACACTTCTTCTCCGCGGCCTGCACCTTCGGGTCCTCGGGGTCGATGCCCTCGGGCATCCGCATCATCACGCCACCGCCGCTGAAGTCCGGGTCGGGCACGTTCACGCCGTTCTCCCGCATGCACGCGGCGAACTCGAGCACGCGGTCCTGCATCTCCTGGACCTCCTCGGGATCACGCGGACCTCCGATGCCGCCCTCGGGACGCTTGTCCTCGCACGCCTTCATCGCCTTGTCGCGGACCTCGGGGTCGGGCATCGCACCCTTGCCGCCCTGCCCCTGGATCCGCACGCCGCCGTCCTCGGTGAACTCCGGGTCGGGCATGTCCACGCCGTTCTCCCGCATGCAGGCCGCGAAGTCGAGCCACTGCTGCTCGACGTCCTCGGCGTTCGCCGAGGGGCTCGCCGAGCTGCCGGCGTCCTTGTCGCTGAGGGTGGCCACGCCACCGTCGTCGGCGCCGCCGCCGCACGCAGCCAGCGTGATCGCCGACAACGCGGCACCGATCGCCACGGTCATCCGTCGCATCTCGTCCTCCTGGTCGTCTCATCCGTCCTTCGGATGACGCCGACGCTAGGAGTCCGCTTTGTGAGTCTTCGCTGGGCAACCTGAGAGGTCCGTGAAGAGACTCAGAGAGCTCAGCGACGGCTGGAGAACCGGATGCCGACCTCGCTCCCGCCGCCCTCGCGAGCGCGGAAGAACGGCGTGCCGCCGTGGCGCGCGGCGACCTCCGCGACGATCGCCAGCCCCAGGCCCGAACCGGGCAGCTCGCGGTCGGTCTCGGCGCGCCAGAAGCGCTCGAAGGCGTGCGTCGCCTCGGCGTCCGAGAGGCCCGGGCCGCGGTCGGCGGCGTACACCTCCTCGTCGCGAACCACGACGGAGACCGGCCCGTCGGAGAACTTCAGCGCGTTGTCGAGCAGGTTGACCACCGCTCGCTCGAGGGCCGCCGGGTCGCCGGTGATCCGGTGCGGCTCGAGATCGAGATCGAAACGGCGCGCCGGGTCGCGGCGCTGGACGCGCTCGACGGCTCGCAGCACGACCTCGTCGACCTGGACCGGGCCCGTCGCCGCATCGTCGCCGTTGTCGCCGTTGCCCCGGGCCATGTGGCTCAGTTCGGTGACCAGGTCGGCGAGCTCCTCGACCTGGCCCAGCACGGCCTGCGCCACCCGGCGCCTCTGTTCGGGCGGCAGCGGGCGGCCGCTGTCGTCGAGCCGCATCAGCCACTCGACGTTGGTGCGCAGGCTCGTCACCGGGGTCCGCAGCTCGTGTCCGGCATCGACGACCAGCTGCTGCTGGCGCCGCCGGGATCCGGCCAGCCGGGTCATCATGGCGCGGAAGGCGTTGCTCAGCCTGGCCACCTCGTCGCGGGAGCCCTCGGCGCTGTCGACGTCGAGCGGTACGTCGAGGTCATCGGTGGCGGCGACGTACTCGGCGGCCGTGGTCAGCCGCTCGATCGGGCCCACCAGATAGCGGGCCAGCAGCATGCCGGCGAACGCCGCGAACAGCACCCCGAGCAGGCTGGCCAGGCCGAGCAGCCCGGCGAGGCTCCGCAGGGTCGCGTCGACCTCCTCCAGCGACCGCACCGACTGGGCGGCAAGCCCCGGCTCCACCGCCTTGGTCAGCACCCTGACCCGGGTGCCCTGGTCGGTGGTCGTGTCGCGGACGACCTCGCCGCGACCGGACGCGGCGACCACCAGCTCCTCGGCGTTGGGCTCGACCAGCCGTTCCTTCTTCCCCAGCAGGCAGATCGATCCGTCACCCCTGAGCAGCTGCACCTGCGGCACTGGTGCGTCCTCGGCCTCCAGCTCCGGGGGCAGCGCCGGCGGGTCCTCGCACATCCGCTCGGTCAGGCCCTCGCTGAGCGCCGTGATCCGGGTTCCGTTCGCGTCGATCGAGCCCCGGATGAGCAGCCGGTCGCCGAGCGAGCTGTCGATCTGGCGTAGCAGGGTGGCCCGGGTGGCAGTCCACGCGAACACGCTCGCCAGCACGATCGCCAGAGCCACCACCACCGCCGACAGCAGCGCGATCCGGGCCCGGATCGGCCACTGCCTCACGACGGCTCCTTCAGGACGTAGCCGACACCACGGACGTTGTGGATCAGGCGGGGCCCGCCGCCGGCCTCGGTCTTGCGGCGCAGGCAGCCGACGAAGACGTCGAGAGTGTTGGAGCCGGAGTCGAAGTCCAGCCCCCAGACCTCGCGAAGGATGGTGTCGCGGGAGAGCACGCGGCGCGGGTTCTGGAGGAAGAGCTCGAGCAGGTCGTACTCGGTGCGGGTCAGGTCCACGCGGCGCTCGTCCACGGTGACCTCGCGCAGGGCGGGTTCGGCGACGATGCCGGCGAAGCGGAGCAGCCTGTCCCCGGCCCCGCCCCTACGGCGCAGCAGCGCACGCATCCTGGCCAGCAGCTCCTCGAGGGCGAACGGCTTGACCAGATAGTCGTCGGCGCCGGCATCGAGTCCGGTCACCCGCTCCTCGGTGCCGTCGCGGGCGGTGAGCAGGAGGATCGGTACGTCGAGGTGCCGTGAGCGCACCCGCCGACACACCTCCAGGCCGTCGATGTGGGGCAGCCCGATGTCGAGGATCACCAGGTCGGGTACGTCCTCGGAGAGCCGCCCGAGCGCTTCGCCCCCGTCCGCGGCGGTGGTCACGGCGTACCCCTCGAAGGCGAGGCCGCCCTTCAGGCTCGTACGCACGTCCGGCTCGTCGTCGACGAGCAGCACCCGGACAGGTTCGGCTGAGGTCGTGGTCACGCGATTCAGGATCCCTCGGGATCCTGAGAGGACATGAAAGCCCCAGCTCGGCAGAGCCTGGTCGACGCCGGGTCAGAGAGGCTTCGCGAGCTCGGCGAACTCGAGGTCGTCACGCAGCGGGCGACCGAAGCGCTCGTCGCCGTAGGGGAACGGCTCGAAGCGTCCCGTACGCCCGAACCCGCGCCGCTCGTAGAACGCGATCAGGTCCTCGCGCTGGCGGATCACGGTCATCCGGATCTCCTCCGCGCCCCACTCGCGCGCGATCCGCTCGGCCTCGGCCATGACGGCCTTGCCGACGCCGCCTCCCTGCAGCTGCGGCGAGACGGAGAACATGCCGAAATAGACGTACGCCTCTCGCTTCTGCAGCTGGCAGCAGGCGACCATCTCGCCGGCGCGTTCGGCGACGAGGAGGCGAGACCCCGCAGCGGTGATCACCTCACGTACGCCGTCGGGGTCGGTGCGCTGGCCGGCGAGCAGATCCGCCTCGGTGGTCCAGCCGGCACGGGAGGCGTCGCCGCGGTAGGCCGACTCGATCAGCCCGACCAGGGCTTCGACGTCTACGAGGTTGGCGTCACGGAAGGTCAGCTCGGGCACGAGCCCCAAAATACGACAGAGCGACAATCAGGCGGGCAGGTCGGGCAGCGCCGACCGGCGCAGCCAGGCATCGAAGAGCGCGGTGAGGTCGCGGCCACAGACCTCGGCCGCGAGGGCCTCGAAGTCGGCGGTGGTGACCGATCCCCCGCTGTGCCGGGCCACCCAGGTGCGCAGGATCGTGAAGAAGGCCTCGTCGCCGACGGTGCGCCGCAGCGCGTGCAGGGTGAGCGCGCCGCGCTTGTAGACGCGGTCGTCGAACATGTCCGCGGGACCGGGGTCGGCGAGGACCAGGTCCTGCGCCAGCGCGGACAGCCGGCGGTGGTGGTGGCGCGCGTGCTCGCCGCACGAACGGCCGCCGGAGGCGTCGGACCACAGCCACTCGCTGTAGCAGGCGAAACCCTCGTGCAGCCAGATGTCGCGCCACTCGCGCAGCGTCACCGCGTTGCCGAACCACTGGTGGGCGAGCTCGTGGGCCACGAGGCGTACCTCCGACCACTCGCCGGTGAGGTGGTTGCGCCCGAAGGTCGACAGCGACTGCGACTCGAGCGGGATCTCGAGCTCGTCGTCGGTGACCACGACGGAGTAGGAGGCGAACGGATAGGGCCCGAAGACCGAGGTGAAGTAGGCCATCATCTCCCGCTGGCGCCCGAAGGAGGCCTCGAACCCGGCGGCGGCGTCGACCGGGTACGCTGCCCGGATCGGCACCCGGCCGCCCGGCCCTTCGGCCGGCGCGATGTCGACGACCCGGTAGCGCCCGATCTGCACCGTGGCCAGATAGGTCGCCATCGGCTCGGCCTGCCAGTAGCGCCAGGTCTCCCCGCTGCCGCGGCGTACGCGGGAGGTCAGCTCGCCGTTGGAGACGACCGCATAGCCCGGCGCGGTGGTCACGCTGATCGCGTAGCGGGCCTTGTCGGAGGGGCGGTCGTTGCAGGGGAACCAGGTCGGCGCACCATGCGGCTGACCCGCGACGATGACACCGTCGTCGAGCTCCTCCCAGCCGGCGTCGCCGTGGTGCGAGAGCACCACCGGACGAGGCTTGCCGGAGTATCTGACCGTGACCACGAACTCCTCGCCGGCCGCGATCCGTGAGCGGAGGTTCAGTACCAGGCGGTGGGCGTGGTGGGACCACTTGGCCGGCGGGCGGCCGTCGATCGCGACCTTCTGCACCCGCAGATGAGAGAGGTCGAGGACGACGCGGCTGAGGTCGTCGACGGCGACGGCACGGATCGTCGCCGTGCCCGCGAGCCGGTTGCCGACCAGATCGTAGGTGAGCTCGAGGTCGTAGTGGGTCGCGCTCCACGACAGGTCCCCGTGACCTGAGAGGTAGGGGTCTGCTGTGGGGAGCTTCGGCACGGCGGTCATGTTAGAGGCATCCGTTCAGCCGGCCTGGTCCCAGGGACCGATCGGGTTGCCGATCCACAGGGTCTTGTCCGGGAGGCTCTCTCCGCGCATGACCAGCGAGACCGGGCCGACGACCGCATGCCGGCCGATGGCGGCGGCGGGCAGGATCACCGAGTTGGGCCCGAGGGTGGCGCCGCGCCGGAGGACGACCTCGTCGAGGGCCAGGACGCGGTCGTGGAACAGGTGGGTCTGCACCACCGTGCCGGCGTTGACCGTGGCGCCGTCGCCGACCTCGACGAGGTCGGTCTCGGGGAGCCAATGGGTCTCAATCCACACGCCGCGGCCGATCTTCGCGCCGAGTGCGCGGAACCAGAGGTTGAGCACCGGCGTCCCGGACACGGCGCCGGTGAACCAGGGCGCGGCGAGCACCTCGACGAAGGTGTCGGCCAGCTCGTTGGCCCACACGAACCAGCTCCACAGCGGGTGCGACCCCGCCCGGATCCGGCCCACGAGCAGCCACTTCGCCGCCACCGTGATGCCGGCGGCGACCGCTCCGGCGGCGGCGAGCACCGGCCCGGTGACCAGGATCGCGACGAGGAGATCCGTGGCCTCCCAGATCCTGACGAGCACATAGGCCACCCCGGCGTAGAGCAGCACCGCGAGCGTCTGCGGCACCAGCCGGGCCAGCTCGACGAGTGCCCGTGCGACCTTGAGACGTCCCGGTGGGTCATAGGTACGTCCCGAGTCGGCCTCGCCGACCGCCCGGCGCAGCGGCGCCGGCGGCGAGCCGAGCCAGCTCTCGCCCTTCTGCGCGCGCTTGCGGCGCGGGGCCGCGCTGAGCACGGCGACCAGGGACGCCTTCGGCACCTTGCGGCCGGGCGCCGCCATGCCGGAGTTGCCGACGAAGGCCCGCTTGCCGATCTTCACCCGCTCCACCCGCAACCAGCCGCCGCCGAGCTCGTAGCCGCCGATCAGGGTGTCGTCGGCCAGGAAGCTCTGGTCGTTGACCTGCGTCAGCCCGGGTATCATCAGCACCGTCGAGGCCTCGACGTGCTTGCCGATCTTCGCGCCCAGCGCCCGCAGCCACAGTGGCGTCAGCGTCGAGGAGTAGAGCGGGAACAGCCAGGTGCGGGCCTCGTCGAGCACCTGCATCGTCGACCAGACCGCGACACCGGCCAGGCTGCGTACGGGATGTACGCCGGGGGCGATCGCCAGACCGGCGAGCCGCACCACCGCCCAGATCAGCATCGCCAGGGTGGCGAGTCCGGCAGCCACCGCCACCGGACTCCAGGCCAGCAGCGCCCCGATGTCGGTGTAGGAGGTGGGCACGCCGGCGAGAGCGACGCCGACGAGCACCCCGACGCCGATGGCGACCGCGGGAAGCAGAGCGAGGACGCCGGCCGCGATCCCGTAGAGGAGCATCCAGACCTGGGCGCGAGCCTGGGGCGGCTGCCACGGCCCGCGGGCCTCACGCGCGGCACGAGCCGCCGGCGAACCCGACCAGAACTCGCCCGCCGGCACCACGCCGAAGACCGCCGACCCCGGTCCGACCTCGGCGTCGTCGCCGACCCGGGCGCCGGGCAGCAGCGTCGACCGCGCCCCGACCCGAGCCCGTTCGCCCACCTCGACCTCACCGAGATGGAGGACGTCGCCCTCGATCCAGTGACCGGAGAGGTCGACCTCCTGCTCGATCGAGCAGCCCTTGCCGAGGGTGAGCATGCCGGTGACCGGCGGGAGGCTGTGCAGGTCGACGTTCTTGCCCATCCGCACGCCGAGCAGCCGGGCGTACCAGAGCATCCAGGGTGCCCCGGCGAGACCGTGGGCGCCCAGCTCGTCGACGGCGTGCGTCGCCAACCAGAGCCGGAGATGGACCTTGCCGCCGCGGGGGTGCTCCCCCGGACGTACGCCGCGCAGGATGAGCCGCGCGGCGCCCGCGGCGAGCAGCATCCGGCCCGGCGGGGTCAGGAAGGCGAGCACGGCCGGCACGAGGATCCACCAGCTGAGCGAGGGCAGCCAGGGTGCCCACGGCTGGGCGAGCGTCGTCCCGAGCGCGATCCAGGTCAGCCAGCGCGGCGCCGCGAGGCAGCGCAGCAGGATCGTGGCGACCACCTGAGCGACCTGGGTCTTGAGGCGTACGGCCGGCACCTCGTGCTCGGAGAGCGCGGCAGAGCTGCCCATCTCGTCGATGTAGGTGGCGAGCGCCCCGAGCTTTGGCTGGTCGTAGATGTCGCCGAGCGCGACCTCGGGGAAGCGTTCGCGGATCAGGCTGACCATCTGGGCCGCGGTCAGGCTGCCGCCGCCGAGGTCGAAGAAGTCCGCCGCCGGCCCGGACACCTCGGCGCCCAGGACGTCGTTCCACAGCCCGGCCAGCCAGGCCTCGGTGTCGCTGAGCCCCTCGCCCGAACCCGCTGCCGAGGCGAGCGGCCAGGGCAGTGCGTCGCGGTCGACCTTCCCGCTCGTACGCGTCGGGAGGCTGTCGACCACGGCCAGCCGCGGCACCAGGGCCGCGGGCATGTCGGCCCTGAGCCGGGCGACGGAAGTCGACTGGTCGAAGGTGTCGTCGACGGTGACGTAGCCGACCAGCAGGCTGTTGCCCGCGGCGCTCCTCCGCACGGCTGCCGCGGCCCCGACGACCCCGTCCAGCTGCAGCAGGGCACTGTCGATCTCGCCGAGCTCGATGCGCCGGCCGCCGAGCTTGATCTGGTCGTCGGCGCGCCCGCCGAAGAGCAGACCGGCGGGATCGTTGACGACCAGGTCACCGGACCGGTACGCGCGCTCCCAGCCGAGGGTGGGCATCGGGGCGTACTTCTCGGCGTCCTTGGCCGCGTCGAGGTAGCGCGCCAGGCCGACGCCGCCGATGATCAGCTCGCCGGTCTCGCCCTCGGGGACCGGGAGGCCCGTGGCAGGGTCGACGACGGCGAGGTCCCAGCCGTCGAGCGGGAGGCCGATGCGTACCGGTCCCTCCGCGGTCAGCCGGGCACCGCAGGCCACGACCGTCGCCTCGGTCGGGCCGTAGGTGTTCCACACCTCCCGCTCGGGCGTGACCAGGCGGGCAGCGAGCTCGGGCGGGATCGCCTCGCCGCCGGTGATCAGCAGCCGGACCCGGTCGAGCGAGGACGGCGGCCACAGCGCGACCAGCGTGGGCACCGTCGAGACGATGGTGATCTGGTTGGCGACCAGCCACGGACCGACGTCGACACCGGAGCGCACCAGCGCCCGTGGCGCGGGGACCAGACAGGCGCCGTAGCGCCACGCCAGCCAGATCTCCTCGCAGCTCGCGTCGAAGGCCACCGAGAGGCCCGCCATCACCCGGTCGCCGACCCCGATCGGGGCGTCCTGGAGGAAGAGGCGTGACTCGGCGTCGACGAACGCCGCGGCGTTGCGATGGGTCACCGCGACGCCCTTCGGGGTGCCGGTCGACCCGGAGGTGAAGATCACCCAGGCGTCGTCGTCGGTCGACGGCTCCTCCGGCTCACGCGCCTCTCTGCTTTCACCGACCTCGCCAAGCCCGACCATCGGAATCAGTGTGACCCGCAGGTCGTTGGTCACGACCGCGGCGGCCTGCGCCTCGCCGAAGACCAGCCGGGCCCGCTCCTCGGGGTCGTCGGCGTCGACCGGCACATAGGCGGCACCCGCGCAGAGGATCCCGAGGATCGCGACGTACAGGTCGGTGGTGCCGCTCGCGATCCGCAGCCCGACCTTGTCCCCCGGCCCGATCCCGGCGGCGTTGAGCTCGGCGGCCAGCCCGTCGGCGGCCTCCTCGAGCTCGGCGTACGTTAGCAGCCCGTTGCCCGCGTCGACGGCCGGCTCGTCGGGCACCTGGGCCGCGGTGGCCCGGAAGATGTCGACGAGGGTCCGGGGCTCGGGTGCGAGGTCGCCTCGCAGCAGGGGGTCGGTCACACGCGGAGCCTTCCGGGGTCAGTTGAACGGATGGCGTCCATCATCGTTCTTTCTCGGTGTCGATTCGGGCTTGTCCCACCCGTGATCCCGATGACGTGATCACCGCCGCGTACGTCCTGGAAGGTTTTGAACCTCATTCCCTAGACGAGAACACGTTCTAGTTGTCACACTCGGTGATGTGACCCCGATCACTCTCCCCGACATCCTCGAGGCGATGGCGGACGCCATTCCCGACCGCACCGCCGTGTTCACGATGGAACACGCCTACAGCTTCGCCGAGATCGACGAGCGCGCGACCAGGCTGGCCAACCACCTCCTCGGGCAGGGCATCGAACCCGGCGACCACGTCGCCGTCCACTCCCGCAACCGGATCGAGTGGGTCGACGCCTTCTACGGGTGCATGAAGGCGCGGGCGGTGCCGATCAACATCAACCACAAGTACCTCCACGACGAGCTCGACCACCTCTACCGCAACTCCGACGCGGTCGCGGCGATCATCGGACCGGAGCACGTCGAGGCGGTCGCCGCGCTCGGCCTGGGCATCCCGACGCTGGTCCTGGGCGAGGAGTACGACGCCGCGGTCGCCGCCGCCTCCAAGGAGCGCCCCGATATCGAGCGCAGCGCCGACGACCGCTACGTCATCTACACGGGCGGCACCACCGGGATGCCGAAGGGCGTCGTGTGGCGCCAGGAGGACATCATCCGCGCCGCGATGAACGCGAGCCGGTTCGGAGCGCCCTTCGACACCGTCGAGCAGCTCGCCCAGGAGGCCGCGGCGCAGGAGTCGCCGATGGTGCTGCTGGCCTGCGGCCCGATGATGCACGGCGGCAGCCAGTGGATCATGGGCAACGGCCATGTCGCCGGCTGCACGGTCTCGCTCTACACCGAGCCGACCTGGTCGCCCGAGACGATCCTCGACCTGGTCCAGGCCGCCGGGGTCAACTCGCTCACCTTCCTGGGCGACGCCATGGGCCGCCCGGTCGCCGAGGCGATCCTGCGCGAGCCGGAGCGCTGGGACCTGAGCAGCCTGTTCGCAGTCTCCAACGGCGCCGCCCCGCTCTCCGCGGGGGTCCGCGCCCAGCTCCGGGAGGCACTGCCGGGCCGCTACATCCTCGACTCCTACGGCGCCTCGGAGTCCGGGGCGGCCGGCATGCAGGTCGACGACGGCAACGAGGGCGTCCAGGCCGCGCCGAAGTTCCAGGTCGGGATGGACGTACAGGTCTTCGACACCGACATGGTGCCGTGCGCGCCGGGTGAGACCGGGATGCTCGCGCGCACCGGGTCGATCCCGCTGGGCTACTACAACGACCCGGTGAAGACCGCGGCGACGTTCAAGGAGGTCGACGGGCAGCGCTGGTCGATCCCGGGCGACTTCGCGCGGCGCGAGGAGGACGGCTCGATCACCGTCCTCGGCCGCGGGTCGGGCTGCATCAACACCGGCGGCGAGAAGGTCTTCCCCGAGGAGGTCGAGTCGGTCCTGCTGCGTCATGCCGACGTCTTCGACACCGCGGTCGTCGGCACCCCGCACGAGCGCTGGGGCCAGCAGGTCACCGCTCTCGTGCAGCTCCGCGACGGCGCCGCGACCTCGACCGATGCCCTTCGCGAGCACTGTCGCAGCCTCATCTCCGCCTACAAGGTGCCCAAGGACATCCTGCTCGTGGAGCGAGTCCCCCGCACGCCCGTGAGCAAGGTGGACTATCGTGCCAGCGCTACGGTCGCTGCGGAGCTGCTCGAGGCGCGTACGTGACGGCCGGCTGATCGGACGTACGGTTCGGTGCCGTACGGCCCTACCCCTGGCTCTATCAATTGGAAGGCACGTACGTCGCTGTGTCCGCCGTGATCCCCCTCACACTGCCCGACATCCTGGAAGCGATGGCCGACGCGATCCCCGATCGCACGGCCGTCGTCACCTCCGACCGCACCTACTCGTACGCCGAGATCGACGAGCGTGCCACGCGCCTGGCCAACCACCTGTTGAGCGTCGGCCTCGAGCCGGGTGCCCAGGTCGCCGTCCACGCGACCAACCGGATCGAGTGGGTCGACGCCCTCTACGGGTGCCTCAAGGCCCGCACCATCCCGGTCAACATCAACCACGCCTACCGGCGCGACGAGCTCGCCAGGACGTACGCCGCCACCGACTGCGTCGCAGCCATCGTCTCCCCCGAGTTCACCGACGATCTCGACGAGCTCGACCTGAGGCTCGACCACCGCGTCGTCCTGGGTCCCGACTACGACGCCAAGGTCGCCGCGGCGTCCAAGGAGCGGCCGACGGTCGGACGTACGCCCGGCGACTGGCACATCATCTTCACCACCGGCACCACGGGCACCCCGAAGGGTGCGGTCTGGCGCCAGGAGGACCTGATCTGGGCCGCACTGAACACCGTCCGCCGCAACGCACCGATCCCGTCGGTCGAGGGGCTCGCCGCCGAGGCGGCCGCTCGTGACTCGGGTGTCGTCCTGCTCGCCGGCGGACCGCTGCTGCACGGGCAGAGCCAGCTGCTGCTCCTGCGGGCACTGGTCGCGGGTGGCACCGCGGTGCTCGACACCTCGCCCACCTTCTCCGCCGAGGCCTTCCTCGACCTCGCCGAGCAGGCCGGCGCGACCGCGATCACGCTGCTGGGCGACGCCCAGGCGCGGCCGGTGGCCAACGCCCGGCTGACCGGCAAGAAGCGCTGGCCGCTGCGCTCGCTCGCCGGGGTCTCCAACACTGCGGCGCCGCTCTCCGACGGCGTCCTCGGCACCCTGCGCAACGCCTTCGCCCGCCGGGTCATCGTCGACTCCTACGGCACCCTCGAGACCGGCGTCACCGGCTCCCGCGCCGACGACGGATCCCCGCTCGTGCCCGGCGAGGCGCGGTTCATGGTGGGCCCGGAGGTGGAGGTGTTCAACCCCGACCTCACCCCGGCGGCTCCCGGCGTCGAGGGCCTGCTGGCCCGCTCCGGCCCCTCGGCTCTCGGCTACTACAAGGACAACGCCCGCTCCGCCACCGCGATCAAGCTGATCGACAACCGCCGCTGGACCTTCCCCGGCGACCTCGCCCGCCGCGAGCAGGACGGCTCGATCACCCTGCTCGGCAGAGCTGCCACGCTCGTACGCACCGGTGACCTCGAGATCCACCCCGAGACCATCGAGGGCGTGCTCCTCGCCCACGAGGACGTCGTCGACGCCGCCGTCTTCGGCATGCCCCACCCGCGCTGGGGCCAGCAGGTCGCGGCGCTGGTGCAGCTGACCCCGTCGACCGAGACGACCGCTGCCGACCTGCGCAAGCACGCCCGCGACCGGCTCGGGGAGTCGCACGAGCCCAAGCTCGTCCTGCTGGTCGAGTCGGTGCCGCGTACGCCTGCGGGGACCGTCGACTACCGCGCCGCCACCGGCCTCACCGCCGACATGCTCAGCACCGGCGGCAAGAGCCCGGAGGACGTGGCAGCCGAAAAGTAGCCGAGTCGGCGCAACTGCCCCGCCGCCGGACACCGAGTCGGCGCGAATGTCCCAAGCAGCTGGGACATTGGCGCCGACTCGGGATCGTTTAGCGGGACAGACGCGCCGAGTCGGCGCGTTACGACGAGCCGACTCGACCGGTGTTCGTGTCGGGATCCGGCGGCTCGGTCGCCTCGGGCGGGAGCTCGGGCAGGTGGTGTCCGAACGGGACCTGCTGGATCTGCCCGAGGGCAGCGAGGACGGAGGGCAGCATCGCCTTGGCGGTGCGCTTGTAGCCCATCGCGCTGGGGTGGAAGTGGTCGATCGCGAACATCTCGTCGGGGTTCGTGATGAAGAACGGCCCGACCACGTCGGAGAGTGAGACCACGTGGGCACCCTTGGCCAGCGCGGTCTCCCGCTGGCCGTCGGCCAGCTGCTTGGCGATCCTGCGCCCGAGCGAGCGCAACGGCTGGGGCAGCGGCCTGACCGCGCCCACGTCCGGGCAGGTTCCGACCACGACCTCGGCGCCACGCTCGCGCAGGGCGTCGATGACCTCCCCCAGCACCCGGGTGGAGTCCTTCTGCGGCACCCGGTGGGTGACGTCGTTGCCACCGACGATGACCACCGCCACGTCGGGCCGGTAGCCCTCCGGCAGCGACTCGAGCTGCGCGGGGACCATCGACGTCTCGGCGCCGACCACGGCCGCGGTACGCAGCCGCACCGGCCTCAGCAGAGCCTTGGCCGTGCCTTTGGCCAGCCGGGCTCCAAGGGTGCCGCCCCTGGTCTCCGCGCCCAGCCCGGCGGCGATCGAGTCGCCGAGGATGAGGAGCTCGACCGGCGTACCTCCGTAGGTCTTCTTGTAGACCTTGTCGGCGTCGATCGCCTCCTCGCCGAGCGGCTTGCCGATCACGTCGCGCGCGTGCGCCGCCTGTCTCTTCAGCAACGTCACGAACCCGGCACCGGCCGCCGCACCCACCACACCGACTGCGCCGGCGACTCCAGCGGTGGCGGCGACCATGCCGAGCCACCTGGCCTCTTCACTCGTCTTCGCGCTGCTCACATTCCTTATCTGTAGCGCACGAGTGTGAACGCAAGGTTCCTTGACGAAGGTCCTACGCCTGGGAGAGCCCGGCTTCCTCGAAGGCGTCGTAGTTGGGGGCGATGGTGGCGCGGGGGCCGACGATGCCGCTGACCGCGTCGAGGGTCTTGAGACCGTGGCCGGTGTTGATGATCACCGTCTCCAGGCTCGGGTCGAGCAGACCGTTGTCGACGAGCTTCTTGGTGACCGCGAGCGTGGTGCCACCGGCGGTCTCGGTGAAGATGCCCTCGGTGCGGGCCAGGAGCACGATCGCGGCGCGGATCTCGTCGTCGGTGACCTCCTCGACAGCACCGCCGGAGGAGCGGGTGGCGTCGAGGACGTAGATGCCGTCGGCCGGGTTGCCGATGGCGAGCGACTTGGCGATCGTGTCGGGCTTGACCGGGCGGATGGCGTCGACGCCGGCCTTGAACGCGGTCGCGACCGGGTTGCAGCCGGTGGCCTGGGCGCCGAAGATCCGGTAGGGCTTCTCCTCGACCAGACCGAGCTTGATCAGCTCCTTGAAGGCCTTGTCGACCTTGGTCAGCTGGGATCCGGAGGCCACCGGGATGACGATCTGGTCGGGCAGGCGCCAGCCGAGCTGCTCGGCGATCTCGAAGCCGAGCGTCTTGGAGCCCTCGGCGTAGAAGGGACGTACGTTGACGTTCACGAACGCCCAGCCGTCCTCCTCCGCGGCGATCTCCTGCGCGAGCTTGTTGACGTCGTCGTAGTTGCCGTCGACGGCGATCAGGTTGTCGGTGAAGACGGCGGAGTTGACCTGCTTGGGCTGCTCGAGGTTGCTGGGGATGAAGACGGCGGTGGGGATCCCGGCGCGGGCGCCGGCGGCAGCGACGGCGTTCGCCAGGTTGCCGGTCGAGGGGCAGGCGAAGACCTTGGCGTCGAGCTCGCGGGCGGCGCTCAGAGCACAGGCGACCACGCGGTCCTTGAAGGAGTTGGTCGGGTTGGTCGAGTCGTCCTTCACCCAGATCTTCTCGATGCCGAGCTCACGCGCGAGGTTCTTCGCGTCCAGCAGCCGGGTGAAGCCGGGCTCGGTGTTGGGGCTCTGCTCGATGTCGTCGGGCACCGGCAGCAGGGCCTTGTAGCGCCAGATGTTGCGGGGTCCGGCCTCGATCTCCTCGCGGGTCACGGCCGGGAAGTCATAGGCCACCTCCAGTGGCCCGAAACACTCCGGACAGGCGTAATGCGGTCCGAGCTCGATCTGGTGCCCACACTCCCGGCACGACAGCGCCGAGGCGTTGCCGAAAGCGCCCTCGCGCAGGCCCTTCGTCTCCGTGGTCGCAGCGCTCATGAGAAACCTCCTCCTCATCTTCCCCGATCACGTCTCTCGCGCCGGGCCGGAATTAGCACCTGCTCCACGCCCTACCCGATGGCCGGGAGGAGGCTCGTGGTCGGTTGCCGGGACTTCACTGGGCCGTTCCCTCAGTCCCTCTCGATGAGCGATACCGATCGTACGGCAGGCAACTTGCCTGAAACACACCCGGGTTCCACTCCGCGGACCAAGTGTCCACCATCTGGACGCCGACGGGGTCTTCGGTCAGCGGGCTCGGAGGCGGCGCAGCATCCGGGCGTCGTCGAAACCGACCGCT
Organism: Nocardioides sp. YJ-D4; assembly: GCF_054031495.1. Lineage (NCBI taxonomy): Bacteria > Bacillati > Actinomycetota > Actinomycetes > Propionibacteriales > Nocardioidaceae > Nocardioides > Nocardioides sp. YJ-D4. Next base: position 3,910,269 of record NZ_CM132932.1, on the reverse strand, counting down.
CGAGCGGCCGACTCCATCGTGGTGCCCGCGGCCAGCAGATGGTCGGCCCGTTCACGACGGAGAGCCTGCTGATAGCGGAGCGGAGTCAGACCGGTCGCCGCGACGAAGGCGCGGGTCAGGGTGCGTTCGCTCACCCCCGCACCGTCCGCCAGAGCGGAGAGCGGGAGCGGCTCGGCGAACCGGGCGTCGATGACGTCCTGCACGTGGTGGACGGTGTCGTCGAGATGGTTCCGGTGGCGCAGCAGGACGCTCTCCTGCGGCTGGTCCCCGTTGCGTCGCGCGTAGACGACCATGTCGCGGGCCACGCGAGCCGCCAGCGCCGGTCCGTGGCGCACCGCGAGCAGGTGCAGGCTCAGATCGATGCCGCTGGCGATGCCTGCTGACGTCACGATCCGGTCATCACTGGTGAAGAGCACGTCGCGCACCACCCGGGCCTTCGGATAGCGCCGTGACAGCGCGTCCTGGAGATCGTGATGAGTGGTGCAGCGACGTCCGTCGAGGAGGCCCGCCTGCCCGAGGGCGTCGGCGCCGGCACAGACGCTGGCCACCTCGCCCCCGGCCGCATGATGGGCGCGCAGCCGCTCGGCGGCCTCACGGCTGAGCCGGGGGCCGGCGACGAGGTCGTACGCCGCCCGCCAGCCCGGCACGACGAGCAGGTCACCGGGGTCGAGATCGGGCCATTCCGCGGTGGCCGTCAGCGGCAGACCCTGTGCGGAGAGAACCTCCCCCGGCTCGGCACCCGCGACGTACGCGAGGTCGTAGGGGTGTCCGAGGTTGCCCGCGGTGTGGAACGCCTGTGCCGGCCCGGCGAGATCGAGCAGATGTACGCCGGGCAGCAGCACGAACACGACCGCGGTCATGCCGCAGATGCTGCCACAGCCTCCAGATCATCGATGGTCGCGATCGTCGCGAACCGGCCGCTGAGCACGAGCTTCGTACGCTCGACGACCTCCTCGGCCGAGAGCCCGCCCAGCGGCTCGGTGGTGACGGCATCGGCGACATAGGTGACCCGATAGCCGAGGTCGGAGCCGACCCGCGCCGTGGTCTCGACGCACTGTTCGGCGCGGATCCCGCACACCACGAGCTCGGTGATCCCGCGCTCGGTCAGGACCTGCTGCAGGTTGGTCGTGGTGAAGGCGTTGTGGGCGGTCTTGCGCAGCTCGACATCGCCCGGCTCGGGGCCGCTGAGCCCGTCGAGGTAGCGAACGAGGCCCGACTCCGGGTCGAAGACGCCGCCGCTGCCGGGCTCGGTGTGGAGCACCCAGACCACCAGGTCGCCCGCGGCCCGCGCGAGGCCCACCAGCCGGTCGGCTCGGTCGGCGATGTCGGGGTGAAGAGTCTGCTGCCATACCTCCCGCTGCCGGAAGGACTCCTGGATGTCGATGACGAGAAGCGCTCGGTTGCTCATGTCCCCAGTGTGCGAGCTGCCCGCTCGACGCACGAGGCATCAAGCGGGCAGCATCCGGAACGATCCGGTCAGGCAGCGGCAACCGTGCTCTGGGTGGTGGCCTCTCCCTCGGCAGGCGCGAGGGCGCCGCGTACGACATCCCTGACATCGCTCACCAGGTTGATCTTCAGGGCCTGCTTCACCTCGTCGGGGACCTCGTCCAGGTCGGGCTCGTTGCGTTGGGGCACGAAGACCTCGGTCAGGCCGGCTCGCTGGGCGGCGAGCAGCTTCTGCTTGAGGCCGCCGATGGGCAGCACCCGCCCGGAGAGCGAGACCTCACCGGTCATGCCGACCTCGCTGCGCACCGGGCGACCGGTGGCGAGAGAGGTGAGCGCGGTGACCATCGTGATGCCGGCGCTCGGGCCGTCCTTGGGGACCGCACCCGCGGGCACGTGGACGTGGAGCGAGCGGTCGAGCACAGCCGGGTCGACGCCCAGCTCATCGGCGTGCGAGCGGACGAAGGAGAGCGCGATCTGCGCGGACTCCTTCATCACCTCGCCGAGCTGACCGGTGATGTTGAGGCCGGTCTGCCCCTCGGCCGAGGACGCCTCGATGAAGAGCACGTCCCCACCGAGCCCGGTCACCGCCAGTCCGGTGGCGACCCCCGGGACGGAGGTACGCTCCGCCGACTCCGGCGTGAACCGCGGCCGTCCGACCAGGTCCTTGAGGTTGTCCAGGCCGATCTCGACGTGCTCCGCACCGGTGGCCAGCCGCGTCGCCACCTTGCGCAGCGCCTTGGCGATGAGCCGCTCGAGCTGGCGTACGCCCGCCTCGCGGGTGTAGTTCGCGGCCAGCTCACGCAGGGCGTCGTCGGTGACCGTGGCCTCCTCCGAGGTCACCGCGGCGCGCTCGAGCTGCCGGGGCAGCAGGAAGTCACGGGCGATGGCGACCTTGTCGTCCTCGGTGTAGCCGTCGATCGTGACCAGCTCCATCCGGTCCAGCAGCGCCGACGGGATCTGGTCGACCACGTTGGCGGTGGCGATGAACAGGACGTCGGAGAGGTCCAGGTCCAGCTCGAGGTAGTGGTCGCGGAAGGTGTGGTTCTGCGCCGGGTCGAGCACCTCCAGCAGCGCAGCGGCAGGGTCACCCCGATAGTCCGAGCCGACCTTGTCGACCTCGTCCAGGAGCACGACCGGGTTCATCGAGCCGGCCTCCTTGATGGCCCGCACGATCCGGCCGGGCAGAGCCCCGACATAGGTACGCCGGTGACCACGGATCTCGGCCTCGTCGCGGACACCGCCCAGCGCGACCCGGACGAACTTCCGTCCGAGCGAACGCGCGACCGACTCACCCAGCGACGTCTTGCCGACCCCTGGCGGGCCGGCGAGCAGCACCACGGCACCGGAGCCACGGCCACCGATGACCTGCAGGCCCCGCTCGGCACGTCGGGTCCGCACCGCCAGGTACTCCACGATCCGGTCCTTGACCTCCTCGAGGCCGTGGTGGTCGGCGTCGAGCACCTCACGAGCCGCGACCACGTCGGTCGAGTCCTCGGTCCGGACCGACCACGGCAGCTCCAGCACCGTGTCCAGCCAGGTGCGGATCCAGGCGGTCTCGGGGTTCTGCTCGGAACCACGCTCGAGCTTGTCGACCTCGCGCAGCGCGGCCTCGCGTACGGCCTCGGGGAGGTCGGCGGCCTCGACGCGGGCCCGGTAGTCGTCGGACCCCTCGGGCTCGCCCTCGCCGAGCTCCTTGCGGATCGCCGCGAGCTGCTGGCGCAGCAGGAACTCCCGCTGCGTCTTCTCCATGCCCTCGCGTACGTCCTCGGCGATCTTGTCGCTGACCTCGGACTCCGCGATGTAGTCCTTCGCCCAGGCGATCACCTTCTCGAGCCGCTCCTCGACCGACGGCGTCTCGAGCAGCTCACGCTTCGCCTCGTCGTCGAGGTAGGGCGCGTAGCCGGCGGTGTCGGCGATCTCGGACGGCTCGGTGAGCCGGTTGACCTGGTCGATGACCGGCCACGCCTCGCGACGCTGGAGCACCGCGACGACCAGCCGCTTGTACTCCTCGGCCAGCTCCTTCGCGTGCTCCGTGGTCGTCTCGGTCGCGCTCTCGACCTCGACCCACAGCGCAGCACCGGGTCCGGTCACGCCGGAGCCGATCTTCGCGCGGCCGACGGCCCTCAGCACCGCTGCGGGCTCACCGCCCCGGAACCGGCCGACGCGCTCGATCGTGGCGACAGCGCCGTACGTCGCATACCGGTCCCCCAGCCGCGGCGCGACCAGCAGCCGGCTCTCCGAGCCGGCCCGGGCGGCGTCGATCGCAGCCTGCGCGGCCTCGTCGAGCTCGATGGGCACGACCATCCCCGGCAGGACCACGGCATCCGAGACGAACAGCACAGGAAGCTTGTCCATTTGCGGACCCTCCTAGAAGAGTTGAGTGATACTGGCTCAACTTCTGGGAGCAACCGGATGTTCCCTCCGGTTATCGTGTTCGCTGTCAGCGGACGGCGTCGTCGGTCAGCTCACGCAGCAGCCCCAGTACGCCTTCCGGCCCCTGCACCTCGAGATCGGCGAGATCCGCGAGCGGACCCCGGTCGGGCCCGGCGTGGGAGTAGACGAGCAGCGTCGCCGATCCGGTGGTCTTTCCCCAGGCCCTGACCGCCTCGAACGCCTCGATGTCACCCAGATCGTCGCCGCCGAACAGGATCGCACCGGGCGAGACCTCCGAGATCAGCGTGTCGATCGCGTGACCCTTGTGCGTGCCAGGGGCACGCACCTCGATGACCTGCTTGCCGGGCTCGATCACGAGCCCGTGCTCGCCGGCCAGCTCGGTCAGCGGCGGAAGCAGGCGCGCGGCGAGGCCGTCAGGGTCGGGGAACCGGCGAGTGTGCACCCCGACGGCGAGACCCTTCTCCTCGATGTAGGCCTCCTGCGCCCCGTGAGCGGCGAGCACCTCCGGCAGCGCCGCCTCGAAGGCGGCCAGCCCCTCGGGCGGCGGCGGGCCGACGACGACCCGGTCGGCACCGCTCCAGCGCTCGTTGCCGTACTGCCCGAAGACGTACAGCTCCTTGCCCTCCTCCGCGAGCGCGTCGGCGATCGCGGCCAGCCCACCGAGCTCGACGACCTGTCCGGCCGGTCGGCCGGTGACGATGGCCAGTGCCTTCACCCGGGACGCGAGCGCGATCAGGACCGCGGCCGCGTCCGGATGGATCCGAGCCGCAGCCGGATCCTCGACGATCGGGGAGAGCGTGCCGTCGAAGTCGAGACCGACGAGGGTCTCGGCGGCAGCAGCCGCGATCGCGGCGTACTTCTGCTCTCCTGCGGTGCCATCAGGCTGGAGTTCGGCCATGCCTCAACTGTGACACGGCAACCACCTCGGAGCCGACCGCGAGGTCGCCGCCGTGCGGTAGATCACACACCCTCGACAACGGCCGGAAAGGCTCAGAGAGCCCCGGTCAGAACCACCGTCAACCGGTCGCCCTTCATCGAGCCCTCGACCGACACATGGGTGCGTTTGATGCCGAGGTCATCCGCGAGCTGTTGACCCTCGCGCTTCATCTCGCTCGGGTAGTAGACGGTGTTCTCCGGGATGGAGCCCATCCAGTTGTCCTCGCCGACGACGTTCCACCCGACCGTGGTCGCCTTGGCCGCGACCTCACCGGCCAGGCCGGCGATGTTGGTGTTGTTGTAGACCTCGACGCTGACCTTGGCACGGTCGACGGGCGAGGGCTCGGCCTTCGCCGGCTTCTTCTCCTCCGCCTTGGCCGCCTTCGGCGAGGCGGACGCCGAAGCCGAGGGGCTGCCGCCGGCCTGGGCGATCTCCTTGCCCTCGTCTCCGTCACCACCGGTGATCCAGAAGATGATCACCGCAGCGACCACGGCCACCACGCTCAGCGCGATGACGGGTGTGGGGAGCGCAACGCCACGCTCACCCTTCGAAGGACGTACGCAGCCGGTCATTCAGACCTCGAAACCGAGCCGTCTCGCCGAGCGCTGACGCTGCCGGGCCGCGCGGAGCCGCCGCAGGCGGCGTACCAGCAGAGGGTCGGCCTCGAGGGCCTCCGGCTTGTCGATGAGAGCGTTGAGCACCTGGTAGTAACGGGTGGCGGACATGTTGAACGCCTCGCGCACAGCGGCTTCCTTGGCTCCGGCGTACTTCCACCACTGACGCTCGAAGTCGAGGATCTGCTTGTCTCGCTCGCTGAGGCTCGAGGGGTCCTCGCCTGGGCCTGTGACCTGCACGTTGACAGCGCTCATTCCTCGTCCCCCGGTGTCGTCTGCATCTGCCCACACCCTAACGCGCCGAACTACACCGCTGTGGTTCACCCTCCCGGCGTGTTACTCGACAGGTATTCACTTCAGGGGGCCGGAAGTCATGGGTGGAACGACTCGGCGCCGAACCTGGCGCCGGTCCATTACAGTCGGAGATGTGCAGGCTGACCTGGTAATCGTGGCCAATCGGCTCCCCGTGGATCGTGTGGAGATGCCGGACGGAACGAAGGCGTGGCGGCGCTCCCCAGGAGGCTTGGTCAGCGCCCTCGAGCCGGTCCTGCGGGCCAACGACGGTGTCTGGATCGGCTGGCCAGGCGGCACCGACGAGGACCTCGAGCCGTTCGAGGACGACGGGCTCCACCTGCTGCCGATGACGATGACCGCTCAGGACATCGAGGAGCACTACGAGGGCTTCTCCAACGGCACCCTGTGGCCGCTCTACCACGACGTCGTGGCCAAGCCGGAGTTCCACCGCGAGTGGTGGGACGGCTACCAGCGCGTCAACCAGAGGTTCGCCGAGAAGTGCGCGGAGGTCGCCGCAAAGGGCGCGACCGTCTGGGTGCAGGACTACCAGCTCCAGCTGGTCCCGCAGATGCTGCGCGAGCTCCGCCCCGACCTACGCATCGGCTTCTACCTGCACATCCCGTTCCCACCGGCCGAGCTCTTCCAGCAGGTCCCCTGGCGCCGCCAGCTCCTCGAGGGCCTCCTCGGCGCCGACCTGGTCGGCTTCCAGCTGCCACAGGCGGCCCAGAACTTCGTCCGCCTGGTGCGCCAGCGCGTCGGCCACAAGACCCATCGTGACCTGGTCTATCTCCCTGACGGCCGCACCGTGCACGCCGCCGCCTTCCCGATCTCGATCGACTTCGTGGGCTTCGACGAGATGGCCCACGACGAGGCCATCAACCAGCGTGCCAAGGAGATCCGCCAGCAGCTCGGCGACCCCAAGAAGATCCTGCTCGGCGTCGACCGGCTCGACTACACCAAGGGCATCTACGCCAGGCTGCGCGCCTACGGCGAGATGCTCCGCGACACCGAGCTCGACGTCGAGGACGCGATCTTCGTCCAGGTCGCGGTGCCGTCGCGGGAGCGCGTCGAGCAGTACCGCAAGCTACGCGACGACATCGACCGCCTCGTCGGCCGGCTCAACGGCGATCTCGGCCGCATCGGCCGTCCCGCGATCTCCTACCTCCACACCTCGCTCCCCCGTGCGGAGATGGCCGCGCTCTACCGCGCCGCCGACATCATGGTCGTCACTCCCTACCGCGACGGCATGAACCTGGTCGCGAAGGAGTACGTCGCCTGCCGCTACGACAACGACGGCGCCCTCGTGCTCTCCGAGTTCGCCGGCGCGGCCGAGGAGCTGCGCCAGGCCTGGCTCGTGAACCCCTACGACATCAACGGGATGAAGGCCGCGCTGCTCGAGGCGTACAAGGCCGAGCCGAAGGAGCTCACCCGCCGGATGCGGGCGATGCGCAAGCAGGTCGCCTCCAAGGACGTACGTTACTGGGCCGACTCCTTCCTCGAGGAGCTCGCCGGGGTGCAGGGCAGCCACACCAAGAACGTCCTTCCGCCCAACGCCCACTAGGACCGGCCAGGTGGCTAGAGTCGTCGCGTGACCACCAACTCTGACCCGATCAGGTGGGGAATTCTCGGCACCGGCCGGATCGCCCACTCCCTCGCCACCGATCTGATGCTCGTCCCCGACGGCCGGCTCGCGGCCGTCGGCTCCCGGAGCACGGAGTCCGCGGAGACGTTCGCGAAGGAGTACGCCGCCAACGGCCCGGTCCGCGCGCACGGCTCCTATGAGGAGCTCGCCGCCGACGAGGACGTCGACGTCGTCTATGTCGCCTCCCCCCACTCCCACCACCTCGAGCACGCCACCCTCATGCTCGAGGCCGGCAAGCACGTGCTGTGCGAGAAGGCGCTGACGCTCAACGCCGCCGACTCGCAGAAGATGGTCGACCTGGCCATCTCCAAGAAGCTCTTCCTCATGGAAGCCATGTGGATGGCGACCAACCCGATCATCCGGCGCCTCGTCACCGACGTGAAGTCGGGCCGCTTCGGGGTCCCCCGACACGTACACGCCGAGCTCGGCTTCGTCGCCGACCCCGAGCAGCACCAGCGCCTCCTCGACCCCGCGCTCGGAGCCAGCGCGCTGCTCGACATGGGCATCTACCCGCTCACCTTCGCCCACCTGCTCTTCGGCGAGGCCCGCGCGCTGACCGCTCAGGCCAACATCGGCACCGGGGCCGACGGCGGCACCTTCGACCTCGACCTGGTGATGACCGGGAAGTACGCCGGCAACGAGCTCTCGACCATGGTCTCCTCGGTCACCTCCTACTCCTCGCGCTCGGCGGCCATCGCCACCGACCAGGGCCGCATCGAGCTGACCGACTTCCACCACCCGTCCTCGGCGGTCTTCAAGCCCGCCAACGGCGACGAGCCCGTCGAGATCGTCGGCGACGAGCCCGTCATCGGCGCGGCGTACGGCAACGAGATCGCCGAGGTGCAGCGCTGCCTGCGCGAGGGTCTTCTGGAGTCCCCGCTGGTGCCCCACAGCCAGACGCTCAGCCTGATGCGCCAGATGGACATGATCCGCGAGTCCATCGGCGCCCGCTACGCGAGCGAGTCCTGACGAGACGTCACCCCCGCAGGCCGAGACGTCAGCTGCGTCGGTCGAGTTGGCACCCAGGTGCCGACTCGACCGACGCGAGTGACGTCTCGGCCGACGTACCTGACGGCTCGGCTCTCAGGCGGTGTTCGGCTTCTCGTTGAACGTACGGTGCGGCTGCACGACGGCGAGGAGCTCTCGGGCGATCTCCGGGCCGAGGGCGCCCCAGTGGTCCTTGTAGCCGTAGACACCGGCGAGGGTGCGTGACTCGTAGTCGCCGTTCATGACCTCGATGTCGTGGGGCGTGATCAGACCGGGATGGGCGACGCCGACGGCGGCGGAGACCTTCGTCAGCTCCCTGCGCAGGGTCCTGAGGTAGCTGGCGCAGCGGTCGCCCTTGTCCAGCGGGTCGAGGCCGCCGGAGAGCCACTTGCTCTGCGTCGCCACGCCGGTGGGGCAGGTGTCGTCGTGGCACTTCTGAGCCTGGATGCAGCCGATCGACATCATCGCCTCGCGGCCGACGTTGACCATGTCGGCGCCGAGCGCGAAGGCGACGGCGGCGTTCTCCGGCAGGCCGACCTTGGCCGAGCCGATGAAGGTGACCGAGTCGGTCAGGCCGAGCTCGGCGAACGTGCCGTAGACCCGCGAGAAGCCGATCCGGTACGGCATCGCGACCGCGTCGGAGAAGATCAACGGCGCGGCGCCGGTGCCACCCTCGCCGCCGTCGACGGTGACGAAGTCGACGCCCCGCTCCCCCGACCGCATTCTGGCGGCGAGCTCCCGCCAGAACTCCATCTCACCGACCGCCGACTTGATGCCGACCGGCAGCCCGGTCTCGGCGGCGATCATCTCGACGAAGTCGAGCATCGAGTCGACGTCGTGGAAGGCGGAGTGGCGAGACGGAGACACGCAGTCCTTGCCGACCTCGATGCCGCGGATCGCGGCGATCTCCGGGGTCACCTTGGCCGCCGGCAGCAGGCCACCGAGGCCGGGCTTGGCGCCCTGGGAGAGCTTGATCTCGATCGCCTTGACCGGCGCGGTGGCGACCCGCTCCTTGAGCCGATCGATCGAGAAGGTGCCGTCCGCGTTCCGGCACCCGAAGTACGCGGTGCCGATCTGCATCACCAGATCCGCACCACCTTCGAGGTGGTAGGACGAGATGCCGCCCTCGCCGGTGTTGTGCATCGCGCCGGCCTTGAACGCACCCCGGTTGAGCGCCGTGATCGCCGGCCCGGACAGCGACCCGAACGACATCGCCGAGATGTTGACGACCGACTCCGGCCGGAACGCCTTGGCGCGCCCGCGCGGACCTCCGAGCACCTTCGCCGACGGGAGCCTGGCGGCCCGGTCGTGGTCGTCGGGCAGGGAGTCGGCGAACGTACGGTGCTTGATGTGGATGTGGCCCTGGGTGTGCTCGATGTCGTTGTCGGTGCCGAAGCCGAAGTAGTTGTTCTGCTCCTTGGCCGAGGCGTAGACCCAGCGCCGCTGGTCGCGGCTGAAGGGCCGCTCCTCGTCGTTGCCGGTCACGATGTACTGCCGCAGCTCCGGCCCGATCTTCTCCATCAGGTAACGCGCGTGCCCGATCACCGGGAAGTTCCGCAGGATCGCGTGCTTGCGCTGGGTGAGGTCGCGCGCGGCGACCACGCCGGCGGCAACTGCCACTCCCCCGAGGAGGGTCGTCATCTTCATGTACGTCTTCCTACCGGGCGGTCTCCTCGATGTAAAAGTCCGCGACCGTGTCGCCGGCCGTCGCTCAGGCGAACTCGGGAACGACCTTCGACTCGAAGAGCTCGATCGAAGAGCGGTCGTAGGCGGCGTCGCCGAAGTAGGTGATGGCGTACGTCATCCCCAGCTCCTCCATCGACTTCAGCTTCTCCACGATCTGCTCGGGCGTGCCGGCCAGCCCCTGGACGCCACTGCGGCGGGCATGCTCCGCGCCGGCGGCCTCTCCGAGCGACTTGGCGAGGTGGTCGGCGTACCAGTCGATCTTGTCCTGGACGTCCTTCTCGGTCTCACCGACGAAGACGTTGTAGTTGGACGAGCGGGTGATCTCCGAGAAGTCGCGGCCGAGGTTCTCGCAGTGCGCCGCGAGGATGTCGGACTTGGACTTGAACGTCTCCGGGTCGCCGGCGAAGTTGGTGTAGTCGGCGTACTGGGCCGCGATCTTCAGAGTCACCTTCTCGCCGCCGCCGGCGATCCACAGCGGGATGCCGGATCGGCCCTGCTGCAGCGGCAGCGGCTGACAGATGGCGCCGTCGACCTGGTAGTACTTCCCGTCCAGCGACGAGACACCCTTGGTCCAGGCCTGCTGGAAGATCTGGACGCCCTCGCGGAGCATCCCGAGACGGTCGCGCGCCTCGGGGAAGCCGTAGCCGTAGGCCCGCCACTCGTGCTCGTACCAGCCCGCGCCGATGCCCATCTCGACCCGGCCGCCACTGATGTGGTCGGTGGTCGCGGCGACCTTCGCCAGGTAGGCCGGGTTGCGGTAGGACATGCACGAGCACATCTGCCCGAGGCGCACCCGTGACGTCACCGCGCCCAGCCCCGCCATCAGCGACCAGGCCTCATGGGTCGCCTGGTCGGACGGCTCCGGGGTGGTGTGGAAGTGGTCGTAGACCCAGACCGACTCCCACGCCTCGCCCGAGTCGGCGTGCAGCGCGAGTTCCTTCATCGTCGTCCACTGGTCCGCCGGGTCGATGCCGACGAGGTCAAAGCGCCATCCCTGCGGGATGAAGAGTCCGAACTTCATGCATCCAACCTATCCAGCGCCGGTGTGGGTGGCGAACGATATGTTGAGCGACTATGAGCGCACTCGCCGGACTCGTGGACAAGGGCCTGATGGCTGCCGACTGGGCCGAGGCGCTGGCGCCGGCCGAGCCGCAGATCGAGCAGATGGGCCGCTTCCTGCGCGACGAGCTGGCGGCCAGGCGTCCCTACCTTCCCGACGGCGACCGGATCTTCAACGCCTTCCGGCGCCCGCTGCGGGACGTACGCGTCCTGATCGTCGGCCAGGACCCCTACCCGACCATCGGGCACCCGATCGGGCTCAGCTTCGCGGTCGAGAAGGACGTACGTCCGCTGCCGGCGTCGCTGCGGAACATCTATGCCGAGCTGGCCACTGACTTGGACCTGAAGATGCCCGAGCACGGTGACCTGTCGACCTGGGCCGACCGCGGGGTGATGCTGCTCAACACCTCGCTGACGGTGCGGCCGGGTGCTCCCGCCTCCCACTCGAAGAAGGGCTGGGAGGAGGTCACCGGCCGGGCGATCGACGTCCTCGGCCGACGCGGCGGACCGCTGGTCGCGATCCTGTGGGGCCGGCACGCGCAGAATCTCGAGCCACGGCTCAACGGGGTGCCCGCGATCAAGTCCGTCCACCCCTCGCCGCTCTCCGCGCGCCGGGGGTTCTTCGGGTCCCGGCCGTTCTCCCGCGCCAACGCCCTCCTCATCGAGCAGGGCGGTTCCCCGGTCGACTGGTCCCTTCCCGATTAGGCTCTGCCTGATGAGGGTCGCCCCATCGGCCCATCGGCGCGGTGAACGGGGGTCACGTGGGCGAGAACACGACCGGACCGACGCTGTCGGTGTCACGGCGGCTCAAGATCGGCGGGACCATCGTCGTCGTCCTGATAGCGGTCTGGGCCGCTGTGCTCGGCGGACGGACCCTCCTGGAACGGGCCGGTCCTCCGGAGTACCCCGCGACCGACGTACGCGACTGGGCGACCTTCGCCGACCACCTCGTCCTCGGCACCGCCGGCCCTGACGACGCGGACCGGCTCGAGGTCACGACCATCCTGTGGAGCCGGCAGGGAGCCCACCCGATCGGCCGCGGGATCAACCTCGACGCCGACATGACCGAGGGCGAGGCGTACGCCGTGCCGGTGGCCTGGCTCGAGGGCGGCGGTGGACGCTGGGTGGCGCTGGCGGCCGAGGCGGTCCTGCCCCTCGACGGCGGGCGGATCACCGGGGGTGGCCAGACCTGGGCGGCCGACCACGCCGGGGAGTCGCCCCGGGGCCTCGCCACCGAGCTCTACGAGACCGGTCCGCACCCGGCCGCCGTCCCCTACCTCTATGAGAGTCTCGAGCAAAGACTCGCCGCTGTGGAGCGGTAGGTAAGATTTCAAGCGTGAGCCAGGACTCCCCCACGCGGCCCCAGCGCGCCAACTGGCTTCGGGCCGGCATTTGGTCGCTCGGTTTCGTCGCCCTGCTCTGGGTGCTCGAGGCCACCGACTACATCAGCGGACACCAGCTCGACACGCTGGGCATCCAGCCGCGCACCGATGCCGGCCTGCTCGGCATCGTGTTCGCCCCGGTGCTCCACTTCGGCTGGGCCCACCTCTACGGCAACACCCTGTTCGCACTCGTCCTCGGCTTCCTGGTGCTCGCCTCGGGCGTCGGCCGCGGGATCGTGGCGACACTCATCATCTGGGTGGTCGGAGGCGTCGGCGTCTGGCTGATGTCGCCCCCGGGCAGCATCACCGCCGGCACCTCGATGCTGATCTTCGGCTGGCTCGTCTACCTGATCCTGCGCGGCCTGTTCAGTCACCGCGTCGGCCAGATCGTCATCGGCGTACTCATCTTCCTGGCCTGGGGCAGCCTGCTCCTGGGCGTCCTCCCGGGGCAGACCGGTGTCTCCTGGCAGGGTCACCTCTTCGGCGCGATCGGTGGCGCGCTGGCGGCCTGGCTGCTCAACGACCCGCCCCAGAAGCAGGCCCAGAAGAAGCCCGCCTGAACCGGCTGATGGAGACTGGCGCCATGCAGATCCTCTCCATCCAGTCGCACGTGGCCTTCGGCTACGTCGGCAACTCGGCGGCAGTCTTCCCGATCCAGCGCCTCGGTCACGAGGTCTGGCCCGTGCTCACGGTCAACTTCTCCAACCACACCGGCTACGGCGAGTGGCGTGGACCGGTCGTGGCCGCCGACCAGGTCGCCGAGGTCATCGAGGGGATCTCCGAGCGTGACGGTCTGTCGACCGTCTCCGCCGTGCTGTCCGGCTACCAGGGCGACCCGGCTGTCGGCGCGATCATCCTGGATTCCGTACGCCGCGTGAAGGCGCTCAACCCGCGCGCCCTCTACTGCTGCGACCCGGTGATGGGCGACGTCGGGCGCGGGATGTTCGTCCGTGAGGGCATCCCGGAGTTCATGCGCGACGAGGTCGTGCCCGCCGCCGACGTGATCACGCCCAACCACTTCGAGCTCAACTTCCTCGCCGGCCTCGAGTCGACCGACACGCTGCAGGAGGTGCTCGCCGCCGTCGACATCGTCCGCGAGTCCGGCCCGTCCAACGTGCTGGTGACCTCGGTGATCACCAAGGACCCGACCCATCTCGACCTGGTCGCCGTCTCCGACGAAGGCGCCTGGTCGGTCACCACTCCCCTGCTCCCGATCTCCCCCAACGGCGGCGGTGACGTCACCGCGGCGGTCTACCTCTCCCACCTGCTCTCGACCGGCTCGACGCCGGCAGCCCTCGGCCGCACCGCGAACACCCTCTTCGCCATCCTCGACCGGACGTTGAAGTCGGGCCGTCGCGAGCTCGAGCTCGTCGCCTCCCAGGACGACATCGCCAACCCGCCGACGACGTACGAGGTCACGCAGCTCCGCTGATCAGTAGGACTTGCCGTCGGCGTACCGCTGTCGCCGCCAGGCCCTGCCACTTCCCCGGTTCTTGGCCTTGTACGTCGGCAGCTGGCTGTCGCAGTTCGGGCAGAGGAGCCGAAGGTTCTCACGTCGGTTGTTCGACGCGTCCCCGTCTATGTGGTCCAGCACGAAGGCGAGTTCCAAGCCATTCCACTCGGCGGGGATGGCACAGATCGCGCACAGGCCCTCCTGCTGCTCGAGGACATAGTCACGGATGTAGTGGCGACGCTTGCTCAGGGCCTTGCCGATCCCGGTCGCCAGCCACTCCTCGACCATGCGCTTCTGCTTGACCTGCATCTGGCAGGCGTTGCTGCAGTAGATCTTCTGGTGGCGCTGGGTAAGTTCTCGCCCGCACCCCAAGCATCGGCTCATGGCAATGACTGTATGGCCGACCACCGACATTTCGTGGAGCCGGTGACAGGAGTCGAACCCGCGACATTTCGCTTACAAGGCGAACGCTCTACCAACTGAGCTACACCGGCATGCCGTACGTCTCCGCAACGGCGGGACAATCGTAGCCAGTCATTGGCCCGAGTGCGCATCCGGCGTGCCGTCCTGACCGTGACGCGCGCCGAGGAAACCCGTTGAAAACACGTGCAGGGAGACCTACGAGTCCGGGCGCGAGCGGGGTCTAGGGGCTCGCGTCGCTCGTCCCCGGCGGGGCGTCCAGCGGGACGTACTCGTGGGCGGTCAGGGCGCCGTTGGTCTCCAGCTCGACGGACTGGAGACCGACGGGGAGCCCGTCGGCGTAGGTGATCAGGGTGACCTCGGCGGTGCGGCGGATCTTCCCCATCGCGAAGGCGTACGCCGCGCCGCCCGTGGTGCCGTTGGTGTAGGTCCAGCCGATCTCGCCGTTCTCACCGGTCACCTCGCTCGGCCCCAGGTGGACGTGGCGGTGGCCGCCGACGACGAGGGTCGCGCAGCCGCGTCGCAGCGTCTCGCGTCCAAGGGAGGGGTCGTGGACGAGGAGGGTCGCGACGGGCTTGCCCTCCTCCATCGAGGCACAGGCGATGTCGGCCAGCTTCTCGCCGGCCTCCTCGAGGGTGACGCCCTTCTCGTCGATCCAGTTGCCGAGGCCGCTGGTGCGCGGGTCGGGGACGCCCAGGAGCGTCGAGCCGCCGGGGCCGTCGACGACCTCGCCGTCGAGCATGGTCCAGCCCCGGTCGGCGAGGTAGTCACCGACCGTCGGGCCGTAGTCGTGGTTGCCGGTGACCGCCCACTTGTCCAGGCCGTCGCTGGCGTCGGTGAGCGAGTCGAGGGAGAAGGTCTCCCAGTCGGATCCGGTCGAGGTGTCGTCGCCGGCGTCCAGGATGCCGGTCGCGCCGCCCTCATCGGCGATCGCGCGGACCACGGAGTCCATGCCGACGTTGTCGTGGCGGTCGGAGACGAGGACCGACACGGTCTCGTCCTCGCCCGGCTCGCGCAGCGCCAGGTCCGGGACCTTCTCCACGACCTTCTCGTAGAAGGTCCGGCTGGAGTTGTAGGTGTCGACGGCGCTGGCCACGAGCCGGCGGGTCTGGTTGGCGTAGGCGTCGCCGCGGACCTCCACCTCGGCCAGTTCCTCGGGCACGGGGATCGCCGCGCCGAGGAAGTCGGCCAGCGGAGTCCATTCGCCGGCGACCGGTCCGGCCTCCTTGTCCGCGGCAGGCGCTCCGGCCTCGCCCCAGGGCTGCCAGACCGCGGCCGCGATCACCGCCACCGCGACCACGCCGATGCCCGCGGTGGTGAGACCGCGCCGGGTGCGGGCCGACTCCTTGATGTGTCTGCGCAGGTCGGCCCGGCGTTGGGAGCCGGGCAGCCACCACAGCACGACTCCCCCGGCGACGATCGCCAAGGAGACCGCGGCGCCGCGGACCACGGCCGCGACGAGCATCGACTCGACCTGCTCCACCACGACCGCGCGCTGGCCGGCGGGGGCCGACCCGAGGACCGCGTAGCGCTCGAAGAGCTCGTCCATCGACCGCAGCTCGGTCTTCCCGAGGGTCACGTCGACGCCGACCGGGCCGCCGACGTCCAGACGTACGTCAGGCAGCACCGGTCCGGTGTGGATGACCGCCTTCCCCGACAACGTCGGGCGCAGGACCGAGTCGTGGCCGGCCAGGACCACCTGGCGTTCGCTGGACAGGAAGAGCCACGCGCTCAGCGCCACGGCCAGCACGAGCCACAGCACTCCGAGCCCCGCCCAGACGGCGAGGCCCCGAAACAGAGTGCGGCGAGAGATCAGCGGCGCGCCTCCGCGACCGCGTAGAGCACGACCGACGCAGCGACGCCGGCATTGAGGGACTCTACGGAGTTGGCCATCGGGATCGACACTATCTGATCGCAGGTCTCCTGGACCAAGCGGGACAGCCCACCACCCTCGGCACCGACGACGATCACCAGCGGACCATCGGCGAGGCCCTCGGGGGCACCCAGCTCGGGCAGCGTGATGTCACCCTCCATGTCGAGCCCGACGACCATGCAGCCGGCCTCCTGGTAGGCCTTCAGCTGCCGGGTCAGGTTGACCGTCTGCGCGACCGGGATCCGCGCCGCGGCGCCGGCGCTCGTCTTCCACGCGGCGGCGGTCATCCCGGCCGCACGCCGCTCCGGGATCACCACGCCATGGGCACCGAAGGCCGCGGCCGAGCGCACGATGGCGCCCAGGTTGCGCGGGTCGGTGACCTGGTCGAGAGCGACGATCAGCGCCTTCTCCCTGACCTCGGCCGCGCGGTCGAGCAGGTCGTCGGCGTGGGCGTACTCGTAGGCCGGGATCCGCGCCGCGAGCCCCTGGTGGCCGTTGAAGCCGGTGAGCCGGTCGAGCTCGACCTTGGTCACCTCGAGCAGCGAGATGCCCTTCTCGGAGGCGAGCATGAACGCCTCGCGCAGCCGGCCGTCGCGCTCGGCACCCTCGGCGACGTAGAGCCCGTTGACCGGTACGTCCTCACGCAGTGCCTCGACCACGGAGTTGCGTCCGATGATCCACTCGGCGTCGCCGGCGGCCCGCTTGCGCGGACCCTTGTTGCGCTGCTCCGCGGCCTGAGCCGCCTTGTGGGCCTTGTGATAGGGCCGGTCCTTCGCCTTCGGCGTCGGGCCCTTGCCCTCCAGGCCCTTGCGCCGGTTGCCGCCGGTGCCGACCTGGGCACCCTTCTTACGCCCCTTCGCGATCGCTCCGCGACGCTGGGAGTTGCCTGCCATCAGTTAACGCTCCATTTCGGACCCTCAGGGGTGTCCTCGATCTCGATCCCGGCGTCCTTGAGCCGGTCTCGCATGGCATCGGCGCGGGCCCAGTCCTTGGCGGCGCGCGCCTCGGCGCGCTCGGCCAGGACCCCGCGAACAAGTACGTCGAGCGCGCCGGTCAGCTTCTCGTCATCACCGCTCGCCGGACCCCACGCCGGGTCGGCGGGGTCCAGACCGAGCACGTCCAGCATCGCGCGGACGCTCGCAGCGACCCCGCGCAGCGCCGGACTGTCGCCGTCGGCGAGCAGCTTGTTGCCCTCGCGGACGACCTCGTGCAGGGCGCCCACGGCGGCCGGGGTGCCGAGGTCGTCGTCCATCGCGTTGACGAAGTCGGCGCACGGGACGCCGTCTCCCGGGATCTCACCGATCGCAGCCGCCGCGCGCTCCAGGAAGCCTTCGATCCGCTGGAATCCGGCTGCGGCCTCCTCGAGCGCCTCGAAGGAGAACTCGACGTGGGACCGGTAGTGGGCCGCGACCAGGTAGTAGCGCAGCTCGATGCCGCGTACCTTCTTCAGGACCTCGGGGATGACCAGCGAGTTGCCCAGCGACTTCGACATCTTCTCGCCGGAGGTCGTGATCCAGGCGTTGTGCAGCCAGTAGCTCGCGAAGGGCCGGCCGGCAGCGCGCGACTGGGCCTGCTCGTTCTCGTGGTGCGGGAAGCGCAGGTCGATGCCACCACCGTGGAAGTCGAAGGCGGGACCGAGGTACTTCCCGGCCATCGCCGAGCACTCGATGTGCCACCCGGGCCGTCCCAGACCCCAGGGCGAGGGCCAGGAGGCGGTCTCCGGCTCGGAGACCTTCCGGCCCTTCCACAGCGCGAAGTCACGTGGGTCGCGCTTGCCGCGCGGGTCGGCGTCGGCGGCGGCCTCCATGTCGTCGACCTTCTGCCCCGACAGCTCGCCGTAGGAGGGCCAGGAGCGCACGTCGAAGTAGACGTCCGCAGAGCCGTCCTCGGCAGCGTAGGCATGGCCCTTCGCGATCAGCTCCTCGATCAGCGCGATGATCTCGGGGATGTGACCGGTGGCCAGCGGCTCGTAGGTCGGCCGGGCGACGTTGAGCGAGGCGTACGCGGCGTCGAGCTCGCGGTGCATGGTGTAGCCGAGGTTGTACCAGGGACGTCCCTGCTCGGCCGACTTCGCCAGGATCTTGTCGTCGATGTCGGTCACGTTGCGGATGAAGGTGGTCTCGTAACCCGACGCCCGCAGCCACCGCTGCAGCACGTCGAAGTTCACCCCGCTCCGCACGTGCCCGACGTGCGGCTCGCTCTGCACGGTCAGGCCACAGACATAGAGCGACGCCTTGCCGGGCTGCAAGGGGGTGAAGTCACGTACTTCACGGGTCGCCGAGTCGTAGAGCCTGAGTGCCATGCCCCAAGTCTAGGGACGTACGCGGGTTCCCTACCTATCGCGACGCACGATGAGCGCGGTAGCGATCGCGGCGACACCCTCGCCGCGGCCCGTGAGCCCGAGGCCGTCGGTGGTCGTGGCGGTCACGGCGACCGGCGCGCCCGCCGCCGCGGAGAGCGCCTCGTTGGCCTCGGCCCGCCGGGGACCGATCTTGGGCCGGTTGCCGATCACCTGCACGGCGACATTCCCGATCTCGAAGCCGGCCTCACGGACGCGGCGCGCGGCCTCGGCCAGCAGGACGACTCCGGCCGCCCCCGCCCACTCGGGCTCGGAGGTGCCGAAGTTGGACCCCAGGTCGCCGAGCCCCGCGGCGGAGAAGAGCGCATCGCAGCAGGCATGGGCGGCGACGTCCCCGTCGGAGTGCCCGGCGAGACCCTGCGGCTCGTCGGGGAAGGCGAGACCGGCCACATGCATCGGGACACCGTCGGCAAGGCTGTGTACGTCGGTCCCGATGCCGATCAGAGGAAGCTGCACGCTCCGCAGTCTCCCAGATAGGGCTCAGGCAGCCTTTCGGTGGCCGACGTGGATGAGCCCGTCGACGACCCGGACCTCGTAGGCGGGGATGGTCACGTGCGGGTCGTCCAGGCACTGTCCCGTACGCAGGTCGAACCCGTGCCGGTGAGCGGGCGAGGCCACGAACGGCACCCCGTCGCGCACCCCGACGATGCCCTTGGCGATCACCGACGCCTTGGCGAACGGGTCGTGGTTCCCCAGGGCGTAGACGACGTCGTCGGGCATCCGGAAGATGGCGATGGCCTGCCCGTGGACCAGTGCCGTGGCGCCGCGCTTCACCTCGAGCGCGTCGACCGGGCAGACGGACTGCCAGTCACCCTGGTCGTCCCGCTGGGCATGAGCACTCATGCCGGCGCCTCCGTGGAACAGGGCCAAGAATACGGATCCGCCGGCCTGAGGCCGATGGTCGCTCGCTGGCGCTCGCTCATGACGTCGCCGGCCCGAGCCGCTTCGTCCACATTCGTCGGGTCCTCCCTTCGGTGGATTTGAACCGTAGGACGCGTGAGGGACACCTCCTGTTTCGCTCTGTTACGCGTACGTAAACACCAGCGCCCAGCCCATCGGCCGTCTTCGCCGCCGAACGGATAGCCTCCAGGGGTGCCTGCCGCTCTCGTCCTCCTGGCCGCCGGATCCGGCACCCGCGTCGGAGCCGCCACCAACAAGGTGCTGCTCCCGCTCGACGGGTCCGACGATCCGGCCTCCTCAGCCCTCGGCCTCTCGCTCCGGACCGCCCTGGCCGTGCCCGACGTGCGCCGTCTCGTCCTGGTCGTACGCAGCGGCGACGAGGAGGCGGTCGCGGCCGTCGCCCAGCCCCTGCTCGGGGACCGTGAGGTCGTGATGGTCGCCGGCGGCGAGACCCGGCACGCCTCCGAACAGGCCGCACTGGCCGTGCTCCGGGCCGACATCGAGGCCGCCGGCGAGGACGGGATCGACGTGGTCGCGATCCACGACACCGCCCGGCCGCTGGTGTCACCCGAGCTCTTCTCCGTGGTCATCGGCGTCGCCCGCAAGCACGGTGGTGCCATCCCCGCCGCCCCGCTCAGCCACCTCTCGACGCGTGACCTGCAGCCGGTGGCAGGTCCTCTCGTCGGCGTACAGACACCGCAGGCATTCCGCGCGGCCGACCTGCTGGCCGCCTATGCCCAGGCCGCGGCCGACGGCTTCGACGGCACCGACACCGGCGCCACCCTGGAGCGCTACGCCTCCGGCGTACGCATCGTCGCCGTGCCCAGCTCGTCGCTGAACCTCAAGGTCACCTTCGCCGATGACCTGGGCGCGGTCGGGAAGCTGCTCAGCTGACGGCGCTGACCGACAGCGCCTCGAGCAGGCGTACGTCGTCCTCGGAGGCGACGCGGCGGCCGACCGGCGGCGCCTCGACCGAGACGACCGGGAACCGGCGGGCCAGCGAGCCCGCGATCTCGGCGAAGTCGCCGGAAGGCCAGTCGTCCAGGGCCGC
Source organism: Nocardioides sp. YJ-D4 (assembly GCF_054031495.1). NCBI lineage: Bacteria > Bacillati > Actinomycetota > Actinomycetes > Propionibacteriales > Nocardioidaceae > Nocardioides > Nocardioides sp. YJ-D4. The sequence continues at coordinate 3,889,772 of NZ_CM132932.1, read as the reverse complement.
GACGACGGCCGGGGGCAGCACGATCGGCGAGGCGACCGAGACCAGCGAGGTGCGGTCGATGGTCGCGCCGAGCACCGGCACCCCGTCCTCGATGGCCAGGTTCTTGACCGTGTCCGTGACCGGGCGTACGCCGACGACGACCGCCTCGCGCGCGAGCGCGGTCGAGACACAGTGAGCAATGAAGGCCGGCGGGGTCATCGGGCACAGCGAGTCGTGCAGGACCAGCGGCTCCTCGGCCTCGACCATCCCGTCCCACGAGGTGGTGAAGTCGACGGGCGTCACGCCGGACTCGCCCAGGGACCAGGTCGCTGCGGCGACCAGCGCCTCACCGTGGATCAACGCGAACGGCAGCGAGCCTCGACCGTCATCGGCGACGAACCCGAGGGCCGGCGGAACCTCGGCAGTCTCGTCGATCTCGTCGTAGTCGGCGTAGGGGTCCTCCATGAGAGTCACCGTATCCACAATCAAAACGCGAAACAGGCCCCGGGTTTCCCCGGAGCCTGTAACGCAGACCGAAACCAGCGTCAGCTGGCCAGCACCTCATCGAGGAGGACTTCAGCCTTGTCTTCGTTGGTGTGCTCGCACAGCGCGAGCTCCGAGACGAGGATCTGGCGTGCCTTGGCGAGCATGCGCTTCTCCCCGGCGGAGAGGCCACGGTCACGCTCACGACGCCACAGGTCACGCACGACCTCGGCGACCTTCATGACATCGCCGCTGTGCAGCTTCTCCAGGTTTGCCTTGTAACGACGCGACCAGTTGGTCGGCTCTTCGACGTGCTCCGCACGAAGCACCTCGAAGACTCGATCAAGCCCGTCCTTGTCTACGACGTCTCGAACTCCGACGAGCTCGAGGTTGTTGGCCGGAACACGCACCACGAGGTCCTGCTGAGCGATGATGCGGAGGACCAGATACTGCCGCTCCTCGCCCTTGATGGTGCGCATCTCGATGTCTTCGATGACGGCCGCGCCATGGTTCGGGTATACGACGGTCTCGCCGACGGTGAAAGTCATATTTTTAGGTACCCCTTCCTAGGGCTATAAGTCTACCACGGATCTTAGAATTCGGATTCCGTGTTTGCGCAGGTCAGGGGCTCAATCTGGGGTTGACAGATTGATAACTTGTGTGGTTCCGCGCGCGCAGGCCCGTCGAACGTGGCAGCATGGCTGATTTCGAAACGACTCCGAAATCTCGCCGTAGCCAGCCTGTTGTCCTGCGCGGCTCGGCCGAGTGCCCGATACTGCCGCCATGGCGAATGCATCGCAGAGCGCCCCCAAGACCATCTTCACCGTGTCGTCGTCGCACGCCCAGGATCAGGACCCGGAAGAGACGCAAGCCAGTGCGTCGGCCGTTCCTGATGCCCCGGCGGGCCGAGCAAGCGTCATGGACAAGGTGGGCAACTGGGCCCCGTTCCTCCTCATCCGCTCCACCCACCCCCGCCAGGCGGTGCTGACCGCCATCGGCCTGTCGGTGGCGGCCGTCCTCGCCGGGCTGACGACGCGCGAGGTCACGCTGATCGCGGTCACCGTGCTCGTCGGCCAGGCCGTTCTCGGCTGGCACAACGATCTCGTCGACCAGGCCGTCGACCGTCGTCACGAGCGCGAGGGCAAGCCGATCTCGGACGGCCGTCTCGAATCGGGCAGCGTCTGGTTCGCGCTGTGCTGCGGCGTACTGCTCGTCATTCCGCTCTCGGTCACCTCGGGCACCGTCGCGGGGCTGTTCTACCTCGGCTCGCTGGTCCTCGGGATGCTCGCCAACGTACTGCTCCGCAAGGGCCTCTTCTCCTGGGTCCTGTGGGCGGCGGCCTTCGCCTGCTACCCCGGATACCTCTCGTACGCCGGCTGGGCCGGTGAGTCCGCGGGCGGACCGCCGCACTGGGTGATGGTCGCGCTCGCCGCGGCGCTCGGTGTCGGCGTGCACTTCCTGACCGCGCTGTGGGGCCTGGTCGCCGACAACGAGGACAAGTGGACGTACCTGCCGCTCAAGGCCGGGCTGAAGCTCGGGGCCGGCAAGCTCCTCCTCGTCACGCTCGTCTACATCGCCGTGGTGATCGCCGGGATGCTGTACGCCGCGAGCGCCGTCGGACTGCGTGCCTGACCCTTTTCCGAGATCGCGGGATCGGGCGGATAGAGTGTCGCGCGTGACGACCAAGGTTATGCAGAAGCGGCTCGCAGTGACGGGCGCACTCGTGGCTCTCGCGCTTCCGGCGCTGACCGCCTGCAGCAGCTTCGACTACGCGACGGACCGGCCCAACGAGATCACCCACGGCGGGTCGACGCTCGACGGTGCCATCCGGATCAACGCCGCTCGCATCGTGACCGCGCAGGAAGGCTCCGGCGTCCTGGTCGGCACCTTCTCGCTCGACCCGGCGATCAACCCGGCGGTCGCCGGCAAGGCGCTGCCGACGGTCACCTCGATCGCCACGGCGGCCGACGCCGAGGAGACGGTCACGCCCGAGTCGTTCACGCCGATCGAGCTGCCGAAGTCCGGCATCATCAACCTGGCCGACCCGACCGTCGGTGGCATCGCGGTCACCGGCGACTTCAAGCCGGGCGACAGCATCCCGATGACCTTCACCTTCTCCGAGGGTGAGGAGAAGACCATCTCCGTCCCGGTGGTCACCCAGTGTGGTCCGTACGCCGAGGTCGTCGCAGCCGTCGACGAGACCACGAAGCCCGCGAAGAAGGGCAAGAACGCCGAGGCCGAGGCGTCCGAGGACGCTGCCGCCGAGGGCGCTGCCGAGGGCACCGAGGAGGCGTCGACCCTGCCGGCCGACGAGCCCGCCGAGAGCGAGCACGCGACCGAGACCGAGACCGAGGGCGAGCACGCCACCGAGGGCGAGGCGCACGACGAGTCCGCGGGCACCATCTCCGAGGACCCCTACTCCTGCGAGTTCCCCCCGGCCGCTCTGCCCGGTGCCGAGGAAGCTCACTGATGACCTACAAGCTCGTCCTTCTGCGTCACGGCGAGAGCGAGTGGAACGCGCTCAACCTGTCCACCGGCTGGGTCGACGTCGACCTCACCGACAAGGGCCGGGCCGAGGCCGTCAACGGCGGCAAGCTGCTGGCCGAGGCCGGGATCCTTCCCGACCTGGTCCACACGAGCCTGCTGCGACGTGCGATCAACACCGCCAACATCGCGCTCGACACCGCCGACCGCCACTGGATCCCGGTGCGCCGCGACTGGCGTCTCAACGAGCGCCACTACGGAGCGCTCCAGGGCAAGAACAAGTCCGAGACGCTGAAGAAGTTCGGCGAGGAGCAGTTCCAGCTGTGGCGTCGTTCCTACGACGTACCGCCGCCGCCGATCGAGGCCGACTCCGAGTACTCCCAGGCCGGTGACCCGCGCTACGCCGACATCGACGTGCCCGCCACCGAGTGCCTCAAGGACGTCGTCGCCCGGATGATCCCCTACTGGGAGTCGGCGATCGTGCCCGACCTCCAGGCCGGCAAGACCGTCCTGGTCACCGCCCACGGCAACAGCCTGCGCGCGCTGGTCAAGCACCTCGACAACATCTCCGACACCGAGATCGCCAAGCTCAACATCCCCACGGCCCAGCCGCTGGTCTACGAGCTCGACGAGTCGCTGAAGCCGGTCGTCACCGGCGGCACCTACCTCGACCCCGAGGCCGCGGCCGCCGCCGCTGAGGCCGTCGCCAACCAAGGCAAGCAGTAACAACCACAATCCCGCCGGGTCGGCTCGTCTTGACGAGCCGACCCGGCGGGATTTTCGGTCAGTACGAGCCGACTCGGCCGGTCAGGAGTCGGCGGGGGTCTCGCCGGTCACGACGAAGACGACCCGGTTGGCCACCGTGACGGCGTGGTCGGCGATGCGCTCGTAGTAGCGGCCCAGCAGAGCCACGTCGACGGCCGGCTCGACGCCGTGGGTCCAGTCCTGGCCCAGCAGCTCGGCGAAGGACTTGCGTCGCAGCTGGTCCATCTCGTCGTCGTCGGCGACCAGGTCCTGAGCTGCGGAGACATCGCGGGTGCGGAGGATCTCGCAGGTGCGCTCGACCATCTGCTGGGCGATCTCGGCCATCTTGCCGATGGTCGGCTGGGCCAGCTCGGGGACGGCCTTGTTCGGCGTACGCAGCCTGGCGATCTTGGCGACGTGGACGGAGAGGTCGCCCATCCGCTCGAGGTCGGAGATCATCCGCAGCGCGGCGACTACCACCCGCAGGTCGCCGGCGACCGGCGACTGGAGGCCGAGCAGCTCGAGGGCGTTCTCCTCGATGCGCTCGCGGGCGTCGTCGATCTCGACATCCTTGTCGATCACCTGCTCGGCGAGGTCGTTGCGGGCCTCGAGGAGAGCGGTGGTGGCGTCGCGTACGGCCACCGACACCAGCTCACAGACACTGGTGAGATCGGTGAAGATGGCATCGAGGTCCTCATGGAAAGCAGCGCGCATGGGCCGATCCTAGACACACGACATGTACTGATCTTCATCCCGAGTGAACCGACGGTGAACGTTCGGCGCGGAGACGTCCAGAGGCGAAGTTTGGGTGTTTGATGGGCTTACCCTGATCGTGTGGACTCGACGACGCAGGCCTTTCTTGCTGCGCTCCTCGGCGCTGTCGTCGCCGGAGCGGCGGTGCTTGCGTGGGCGATGAGCGAACGTTCCCGCCGCCGGATCCCCGAGGTCGAGCCCCCGAAGGTTCCCTCCGAGGTGGCCGCTGTCCTCTCGGTCCTGCGCAGCAGCGCGGTCGTCGTCGACGAGCACGACACGGTGCTCAAGGCCAGCGCTCCGGCGTACGCCCTGGGTCTGGTGCGCGGCACCTCGCTGGTCTCGCCCGAGCTGTCCGAGCTTGTCCACGGTGTGCGCCGTGACGGCCAGATCCGGGAGACCGAGCTGGTGATCTCGCGCGCGAACGGGGCCTCGCGGCACGTCACCGCCCGGGTCGCTCCGCTCGGCACGCGTCTGGCGCTCGCCCTGGTCGAGGACCGCACCCGCGAGCGCCGCGTCGAGGCCGTACGCCGCGACTTCGTCGCCAACGTCAGCCACGAGCTCAAGACGCCGGTCGGCGCGATCCGAGTGCTCGCCGACGCGGTCACCGAGGCCTCCGACGACCCCGAGGCCGTACGCCGCTTCGCCCACCGGATGATCACCGAGTCCGAGCGCCTGACCGAGCTCGTCCAGCAGATCATCGAGCTCTCCCGGCTCCAGGGCGACGAGCCCCTGGAGGCGCCGATCGCGGTCGACGTCGACAAGGTCATCGCGGCCGCCGTCGACGCCTCGACGGTCGACGCCGACGCCAAGGGCATCAACGTGGTCAGCGCCGGCACCGCCGGGTTGCACGTCTTCGGCAACGACGAGCAGGTCTCGACCGCGGTCACCAACCTGGTCTCCAACGCGGTCGCCTACTCCGACCCCGGCTCCACCGTGACCGTCTCGACCCGCGCGACCGACGGCTCCGTCGAGATCTCCGTGGTCGACCAGGGCATCGGGATCCCGTCCACGGAGATCGATCGGATCTTCGAGCGCTTCTACCGCGTCGACCCGGCTCGCCACCGCTCCACCGGTGGCACCGGGCTCGGCCTGTCGATCGTCAAGCACGTCGCCGCTACGCATGGTGGCGAGGTCAAGGTCTGGTCGCAGGAGGGTCAGGGTTCCACCTTCACCCTCACCCTGCCCCAGCACCTACCAACTGCCGGGAAGTCCGGCACAAGCAAGGAGGAACGCCCGTGACCCGGGTACTCGTCGTCGAAGATGAAGCCAGCTACAGCGAGGCACTGTCGTACATGCTCCGCAAGGAGGGCTTCGAGGTCGCCGTCGCCGAGGACGGCACCGACGCTCTGAAGGAGTTCGACCGCAACGGGGCAGACATCGTGCTGCTCGACCTGATGCTTCCCGGCCTCTCCGGCACCGAGGTGTGCCGGCAGATCCGGGCCACCTCGTCGGTCCCGGTCATCATGGTGACCGCCAAGGACGACGAGGTCGACAAGGTCGTCGGCCTCGAGCTCGGCGCCGACGACTACGTGACCAAGCCCTACTCCCCGCGCGAGCTCGTCGCCCGGATCCGCGCCGTCCTCCGCCGAGGCACCGAGCCCGACGCGGCCCCCGCCACCCTCGAGGCCGGGCCCGTCCGGATGGACGTGGAGCGCCACGTCGTGACCGTGGACGGGTCCGAGCAGCGGCTGCCCCTCAAGGAGTTCGAGCTGCTGGAGATGTTCCTGCGCAACCCCGGCCGCGTCCTCACCCGCGGCCAGCTCATCGACCGCGTCTGGGGCTCCGACTACGTCGGCGACACCAAGACCCTCGACGTACACGTCAAGCGCCTGCGCGCCAAGCTCGAGCCGGACCCGTCCGAGCCGAAGTTCCTGGTCACGGTCCGCGGTCTGGGCTACAAGCTCGACCTCTGAGGCTGTTCCTTCGTCGAGGTATGCAGCCGAAGGCTCACTCCCCCAGTGGAACTCCGCTGGGGATGTGGTCCTCGGCCTGCATACCTTGCTGGAGGCTCGCGCCGCGCGGCATCACCAGAGACATCAGCGCGGCGGCGGCGCACAGGGCGCCGGCTGCGTACCAGACCAGGTCGTAGGACCCGGTGACATCGCGTACGACGCCACCGATCCAGGCGACCAGGCCGGCTCCGACCTGGTGGGAGGCGAGGACCCAGCCGAAGACGATCGGAGCGTCCTCGGGCCAGATCTCGCGGCACAACGCGAGCGTGGGCGGCACGGTGGCGACCCAGTCGAGACCGTAGAAGACGATGAAGAACACCATCGGCGGGTGCACGTCGGACGAGAGCAGCATCGGCAGGAAGATCAGCGAGATCCCGCGCAGCGAGTAGTAGACGCCGAGGAGCACCACGGGGTTGAAGCGGTCGGTGAGCCAGCCGGAGAAGATCGTCCCGACGACGTCGAAGATCCCGATCACGGCGAGCAGCGAGGCGGCCGCGACGGTGGCCATCCCGTGGTCGTGCGCAGCGGGTACGAAGTGGGTCCTGATCAGCCCGTTCGTGGTGATACCGCAGATCGCGAAGGCACCGGCGAGAAGCCAGAAGGCCTTGGTACGCATCGCCATCCCGAGCACGCGCACGGTCCGTAGCGCGGCGCCGGTCGCGGGCGCGGGCCGCGGCACGATCTTCGAGGCGCCGTAGGGTGCCAGGCCGATATCCGCCGGGTAGTCGCGGAGCAGCAGCAACACGAACGGGATCACCGCGGCGGCGACCAGGGCGATGGTCACCGAGGCGGCCCGCCAGCCGAGCTCCCCGATCAGCACGGCCAGCACCGGCAGGAAGATCAGCTGTCCCGAGGCGCCACCGGCGGTCAGCAGACCGCTGACCAGGCCCTGCCGCTTGTCGAACCAGCGGGTGGTGATCGTCGCGCCGAAGGCGAGCGCCATGCAGCCGCTGCCGCCGCCGACGAGGACGCCCCAGCCGAGGACGAACTGCCACGACTGGCTCATCCAGACGGTGCCGAGCGAGCCGAGGGTGATCATGGTGAGCGCTACGGCGACCACCGGACGGATCCCGAAGCGGTCCATCAGCGCCGCAGCGAACGGGGCGGTCAGGCCGTAGAGCGCGAGCTGCAGGGTGATCCCGGCGCCGATCGTGCCGCGCGACCAGCCGAACTCCTCGTGCAGCGGACCGACCAGGAGACCCGGTGCCGCGGTGAAGGCGGCGGCGCCGACGATGGTCACGAAGGCGACGGCGGCCACCCACCAGGCCGGGTGGATGCGGGGGCGGCGCGCGGCTGCGCGGCCGGCAGGCGGCGGGGTCGTCGTCTGGGTCATGACGGTGATCCTTCCGGATTCGCACCACTCCAGACAGTGGCCTGATTGTCATCTATCGGTAAGATCCAGCCATGAGCGACGTACGGGTGGCTTCCCCGCACCGGGTCGCGGTGCTGATCCAGGACGGGTTCATCCCGTTCGAGATCGGCATCCCGCACCGGATCTTCGGCAGGGCCCGCGACAGCGAGGACCGGCTGCTCTACGAGGTCGTCACCTGCACCACCGGCGAAGCCGGACCGGTGCAGTCGGACTCGGACGTGGTCGTCCTCGCACCGCACGGACCCGAGGCGCTCGCGGACGCGGACACCGTGGTGATCCCGAAGTTCGGCCTCGACTACCCGACGGTCTCGGATGGCGTCCTGTCGGCGCCGCTGAAGGAGGCGCTCGACCTCATCCGGCCCGGCACCCGGATCATGTCGATCTGCACCGGCGCCTTCGCGCTCGCCGCGGCGGGCCTCCTCGACGGCCGCCCGGCGACCACCCACTGGTCGCACACCGACGACTTCCGAGCCCTGTTTCCGCAGGTCAAGCTGGACCCTGACGTACTCTTCGTCGACGACGGCGACATCCTCACCTCCGCCGGCGTGGCCTCGGGCCTGGACCTCTGCCTCCATGTCGTACGCAGCGACCACGGCGCCGCGGTCGCCAACCGCGTCGCCCGCGCGACGGTCGTACCTCCCCACCGCGACGGCGGGCAGGCGCAGTTCATCCGGCATCACGCACCCGCCCCCGGCGAAACCGGCATCTCGGCGGCGACCGCCTGGGCCCTCGCCCACCTCGACCAGCCGCTGAGCCTGGAAGCGATGGCGTCCCGGGTCTCGATGTCCGTACGCACCTTCACCCGGCGGTTCCGCGACGAGACCGGCGACTCCCCCGGCCGCTGGCTGCAGCGCCAGCGCATCGAGCTCGCCCGCAACCTGCTGGAGACCACCGACCTCTCGATGGAGCAGGTCGCCGCCCGCTGCGGCCTCAACACCGCCCAGTCCCTCCGTCTCCACTTCCACGCCGCCTTCGGCGTCACCCCCACCGCGTACCGCCGCACCTTCCGCGGCTGACCCCACCGAGGCGTCACCCCGGTCGGCCGAGGCGTCACTCCGGTCGGCCGAGGCGTCACTCCGGTCGGCCGAGTGGGCACCACCGTGACCTCTCGGCCGACGCCAGTGACGTCTCGGCCGACGCGGCTGACGTCTCGGCGCGGGCGAGATGGCGGGATGTCGAACATGGATGGCTGATATCCGCTCGCGCCCTGGGGCGCGGATCTTTACCCTTTTATCGTGACGACGACGATCAGCCCCGCGCCCGCTGCGACCACGCCGATCTGGAAGCCACTGATCGCTTGCGGGATCACGCTGGTCCTGTGGGCATCGGCGTTCGTCGGGATCCGTCACCTGGGCGACACCGTTCCTCCGGGGAGCCTGTCGCTGGGCCGGCTCGTGGTGATGGTGGCGGCGCTCGGCGCCTACCTCGCCCTGAAGGGCGGGTTCCGGCTGCCGACCCGGAAGGAGTGGCCGCTGATCGCGCTGGGCGGTGCATCGTGGCTCGGGATCTACAACCTGGCGCTCAACGAGTCCGAGCGCCGGATCGACGCGGCGACGGCGGCGCTGATCGTGCAGGTCGGGCCGATCGTGGTGGCGCTGCTGGCCGGCCTCGTGCTCAAGGAGACGATCCACCGATGGATCCTGATCGGCACCGGTGTCGGCTTCGCAGGGGTCGTCGTCATCGGCCGCGCCTCGGCCAACGGTGACACCGGCGATTGGATCGGCGTCGCCCTCTCGGTCGTCGCGGCGCTCACCTTCGCGGTCGGCGTTCTCACCCAGAAGAAGCTGCTGCCGACGATGAGCGCGCTGCTGCTGACGTTCTGGTACGCGATCGCCGGCCTCGTCATCTGCCTGCCCTGGTCGTTCGAGCTGGCCACCACGATCCCCGACATCAGCGTCGGCAACATCGGCTGGATCGTCTACCTCGGCCTCTTCCCGAGCGCGCTGGCCTTCGTGACCTGGGCCTATGCCCTGTCACACTCCGATGCTGGCAAGTTCGCGCAGTCGACGTTCCTGGTGCCGTTCATCACCGCGTTGATGGCGTGGCTGGTGCTCGACGAGGTGCCGCCGGCCCTCGCCTTCATCGGTGGCGCGATGTGCATCGCGGGTGTGCTGATCACCCGCCGCCAGCCGCGTTAGTCCTCGCCGGCCTGCGCGCTCCGCGCGCTTGCTCCCTCGCTCGGCGCGAGCGGACGAGCAAGCTCGCCGCTCGTCCTCACTCGGTCGCCTCGAGCCAGCCCCGGAAGGCTTCGAGGTTGGCGGTCGACTCACCGCGCAGCTTGCGCCACTCCCACTCCTTGCGGATCGAGGAGGCGAAGCCGAGCTCGAGGATGGTGTTGAAGGACTCGTCCGCGTACGTCAGGACCGAGCCGAGCAGCCGGTCGAGCTCGCTTGGTTCGACCATCGCCAGCGGCAGCCGGCCGTCGAGGTAGATGTCGCCGAGCCGGTCGAGACCGAACGAGACCCCGTAGAGCCGCAGGTTGCGCTCGAGCAGCCAGCGGTAGACGGTCTCGTGGTTCTCGTCGGGACGGCGGCAGACGAAGGCATGGACGCCGAGGGCGTGCTGCCCCAGGTCGAGCCGGACCGGCGTCTGCAGCTTGCGCTCGCCCGGGAGCGAGAACGAGAAGACCACCTCGCCACCCGGCTGGGACGTCTCGTCCCAGGTCAGGTCGTTGGACTTCAGCCAGCCGCGTACGACCTCTTCCTGGTCGGTCCGCGCATCAGTCATGCCGTCAGCTCCTCACGCATCAGCATCTTGGCCTCTTCATAGACCTCGAGCGTATTGCGTGCGGTGAGATCCCAGGAGAAGTCCTGGGCGTGTTCGCGGGCTCCGTCGGCCAGGGCGGACCAGCGTGAGTGGGAGGCGATGGCGTTGGTGAGTGCGTCGGCCCACTGCGCCGGGTCGTGGCCGTCGACCAGGAGCCCGCTGCGGCCGTGGTGCACGGCGGTGGTCAGCCCGCCGACCGCGGCCGCGACGACGGGCGTGCCGCAGGCCTGGGCCTCGACGGCGACCAGGCCGAACGACTCGTTGTAGGAGGGGACGGCGACGACGGAGGCGGCCGAGTACCAGAGCGCGAGCTGGTCCTGGCGCACCGGCGGGACGAACCGGACCACGTCGGATATCCCCAGCTCAGCGGCCAGATCGGCCAGTCCGGTCGGGTGCTCCAGCCCGGAGCCGGAGGGTCCACCGACGATCGGGACGACGAGGTTGGGGCGCAGCGACGGGTCACGCGCCAGCATGACGGCGGCCGCACGCAACAACACATCCGGAGCCTTGAGCGGCTGGATGCGACCGGCGAAGAGCAGCACGTGAGCACGGGCAGGGAGCCCGAGCGCGGCACGCGCCGCGGCCCGCCCGCGCGGACGGAAGACCCGCAGGTCGACCCCGGGATGCACGACGGCGACACGGCCCGGCTCCGCGTCGTACATGTTGATCAGCTGCTTGGCCTCGAGGTCGGTGTTGGCGATGAGCATGTCGGCGGCATCGACGACCTGCTCCTCCCCGATCACGCGAGCCTCGGGCTCGGGACAGTCACCCTCGGCGAGCGCCTCGTTCTTGACCTTGGCCATCGTGTGCATCGAGTGGACCAGCGGTACGCCCCAGCGGTCGCGGGAGAGCGCGCCGACCTGGCCCGAGAGCCAGTAGTGGGAGTGCACGGCGTCGAAGTAGCCCGGCGGGTTGGACGCCTCCGCGCGGAGCACCTCGCGCGCGAACGTGCACAGCTGCCCCGGAAGGTCACCCTTGGCCAGCCCCTCGAACGGGCCGGCGTGGACGTGGTGGACGGCGACCCCGTCGTACGCCTCCACGACCTGCGGCAGGCGCGAGGAGGTCGCGCGCGTGAAGATGTCGACCGCGATGCCCTGGGTGGCCAGCCGCCGGGAGAGCTCGAGCACGTAGACGTTCATGCCGCCGGCGTCGCCGGTGCCGGGCTGGTCGAGCGGAGAGGTGTGCAGACTGACCATCGCTACGCGGTGGATCATTCCTGCCCCTTTGTGTATACGCCTGTGGTCCCGTCTCTCAACACGCGGATCTCGCTCATCATTCCCGGCCGCGTGAACCCGCGTGAATCGTCTTCGATCGTGGGACCCGGTGGGCAAAGTCGAGCGAGCGACGAGAGAATGGCGCCATGTCGTCCAAGAATGCTGTCGTCACCGGCGCCTCGAGCGGGATCGGCGCGGCCACTGCCCGCCAGCTCGCCAAGGAGGGCTACCACGTCTTCCTCGCCGCTCGCCGGGCCGACCGGATCGCAGCGCTGGCCGAGGAGATCGGCGGCACCGCGATCGCGACCGACGTCACCTCCGACGACTCCGTCGCCGCCCTCGCCGAGGCGGTCGGCGACCGTCTCGACCTGCTGGTCAACAACGCCGGCGGCGCCTTCGGTGTGGACAAGGTGGCCGAGGCCGACCTGACCAAGTGGCAGGCGATGTTCGAGGTCAACGTGATCGGCCTGACCCGCGTGACCAAGGCGCTGCTCCCCGCTCTGGTCGCCTCGGGAGCGGGCGCGATCATCAACGTCGGCTCGATCGCCGGCCGGCGCGCCTACGAGGGCGGTGCGGGCTACAACGCAGCCAAGTTCGGCACCCGCGCGGTCACCGAGGCGCTGCGCCTGGAGATCGTCGACAAGCCGGTGCGGATCATGGAGATCGCCCCGGGCATGGTCCAGACCGAGGAGTTCTCGCTCGTACGTCTCGGGGGCGACCAGGCGGCTGCCGACGCGGTCTATCAGGGCGTCGCCGACCCGCTGGTGGCCGAGGACATCGCCGACGCCATCGTGTGGATGGCGACCCGTCCGGCTCACGTCAACATCGACGAGCTGGTCATCAAGCCGCGCGCCCAGGCGGCCCCGCACAAGGTGCACCGCGAGGGCTGACAGCCCCTGATCCGGCCTCTGACCTGGTCTAGTCCAGGTCAGAGCGACGCCGAGGATTCAGTACGCGACAGCCGACGGTGTCACACTCGATGACGTGCAGACGATCGGACTCATCGGCGGCATGAGCTGGGAAAGCACCGCCGCTTACTACGAGGGACTCAACAAGGGTGTCCAGGAGCGGCTCGGCGGTCTCCACTCCGCCAAGATCGTGCTGGCCTCCGTCGACCTGGCCGAGCTGACGGCACTGCAGGAGAAGGAGTCCTGGGACCAGGTCGCCGAGATCCTGACCGCCGCGGCCCGCAGCGTGGTGGCCGGCGGCGCCGACTTCATCCTGCTGTGCACCACCACCTTCCACAAGGTCTACGACGAGGTGGCGGCCGCCGTCGACGTACCCGTGCTGCACCTGGCCGACGAGCTCGCCGCGAAGGCCAAGGAGCTCGGCATCACCAAGGCTGGGTTCCTCGCCTCCCGCTACACCGTGGAGAACGACTTCTTCGCCCAGCGGATCTCGGACCACGGCGTCGACGTGAACCTGCCCGACACCCTCCACGTGGAGATGCTCGACTCGATCATCTACGAGGAGCTCATCCACCGGAACGTCGTGTCCGGCTCGCGCAAGCGGGTCCTCGAGGTCGTCCACGAGCTGTGGGACGCGGGCGCCGACGGCGTCATCCTCGGCGCCTCCGAGCTCAGCCTGCTGGTGCGACCCAGCGACGTCGACGTACCCATCCTCGACGCCATCACCGTGCACGTCGAGGCCGCGCTCGACCGCGCCCTGCCCTGAGGCTGATCAGCTCTCGAGCAGCTCGTTGGCGACGGCGCGCAGCTCGGGGCTCATGTCGCCCTCGTGCACGACCACCTTCCGGCCGTCGACCTCGAACTCGTAGATGTAGCGGTCGGCACCCTTCGGCTTCGAAGGGGTGACGTCGCGCTGCGCGATCAGGTTGCGCAGGGCGGCCACATGGGCGGCCGAGGGCGCGAGCTCCGCGACCCCCTCCTTGGTACGTCCCAGGAAACCGCCGCTGCGGCGTACCTTCACCATGGTCGGGCCCTCACCATCGGACGCGGGAGCCCTGGATGCTGGGGTGACCCCGACCTCGGACCACGCGGTGGTGACCGCCTCGGCCTGGTCGCCGGCCTCGGCGATGGTGGCCGCGGCGAACCCGGCGAAGTCGGTGTCGGTGGTGACGGCGCCGTTGGTCAGCGCGGCGTACCAGATCTTGCCGGCACCGTCCCACGAGTTGCCGCCGATCGCCTTCGCGGCGAGGGCGAAGGCGCGGTTGGGGATGCCGGAGTTGATGTGGACGCCGCCGTTGTCGTCGGTGCCGTCGTAGAGGTCGTCCATGTGGGCCGGCTGCGGGTCCTTGCCCAAGGTGGGGTCGTCGTAGGCGGTCCCGGGCTCGAGCATGTGCCGTAGCCCGACGCCCTGGACCGACTCGGTGAAGAGTCCCTCGCCGATGATCCAGTCGGCCTCGTCGGCGCTCTGACCGAGGAGGCGCTGCTTGAGGCACGAGCCGAACACGTCCGACATCGACTCGTTGAGCGCGCCGGGCTGGCCCTGGTAGACGAGCCCGGCGGAGTGCTCGGTGACCGCATGGGAGAGCTCGTGACCGATCACGTCGACGGCCTTGGTGAACCGCTGGAAGATCTCGCCGTCGCCGTCGCCGAAGACCAGCTGGGTGCCGTCCCAGAAGGCGTTGGCGTAGTCGCGGTCGTAGTGGACCGTCATCACGACCTCGATGCCGCGGCCGTCGTAGGAGTCGCGGCCGTAGACCTCCTCGAAGAGCGCCAGCGAGCCGGTGATCCCGGTCGCGGCCTCGTCGACGCTCGGGTCGCCCGTCTCCGGCTCACCCGCGGCGCGGGCCTTCTCCCCGGGGAGGTCGGTGCCGTTGTTGGCGGTGTAGACCGTCCAGTCCCCAGCCTCGGCGGTGGTCTCGCCGGCTTCGGGCGCGGCGCCCTGGGCGAGAACCCTGGTCAGGTGCTCGGCCCGAGCGGCTCGAAACGCGTTGTCCTGGTCGAGGCGGCCGGCGTCGAGCCGCTGCATGAGATACGGGGGCACGATCTGGCAGACGTGTTTCCGAGAAGTCATGGGCCTCAGCCAACCGTCATCTCCGGATGCGGGTCAAGGAGGTCACGGCGGATAAGATCAGACGTCCCGTCCCGCGCCAGAAATCGAGCCGCTTCGCACATGTCCGAGATCCTCAAGGCCAATCTACGCAACGTCGCCATCGTTGCGCACGTCGACCACGGCAAGACCACGCTGGTCGACGCCATGCTGCGTCAGGCAGGCACGTTCACCGAGCACGAGGCCGAATCGGTCGCCGACCGGGTCATGGACTCCGGCGAGCTCGAGCGCGAGAAGGGCATCACCATCCTCGCGAAGAACACCGCCATCCACTACACCGGGCCGAGCGCGCCCGAGGGGATGGCGATCAACATCATCGACACCCCCGGCCACGCCGACTTCGGTGGTGAGGTCGAGCGCGGCCTGTCGATGGTCGACGGGATCGTGCTGCTGGTGGACGCCTCCGAGGGCCCGCTCCCGCAGACCCGGTTCGTGCTGCGCAAGGCGCTCAACGCCGACATGCCGGTCGTGCTGGTGGTCAACAAGGTCGACCGCCCCGACGCCCGCATCGAGGAGGTCGTCGACGAGACGTACGAGCTCTTCATGGACCTGCTCGACGACTCTCACAGCCAGGACGCGCTCGACTTCCCGGTGATCTACGCCTCGGGCAAGGCCGGCGTCGCGTCGCTCGAGCAGCCCGGCAACGGCGAGCTGCCCGACTCCAAGGACCTGGAGCCGCTGTTCCAGACGATCATGGACACGATCCCGGCTCCGACGTACGTCGAGGGCGCGCCCCTCCAGGCCCACGTCACCAACCTCGACGCGAGCCCGTTCCTCGGCCGCCTCGCGCTGGTCCGCATCCACCAGGGCACCCTGAAGAAGGGCCAGAACGTCGCCTGGATGCGCCGTGACGGCGAGGTCAAGAACGTACGCATCACCGAGCTGCTCATCACCGAGGGCCTCGAGCGCAAGCCGGGCGAGATCGCCGGCCCCGGCGACATCGTTGCCATCGCCGGCATCCCGGACATCACCATCGGCGAGACCCTCGCCGACCCGGAGAACCCGGTCGCGCTGCCGCTCATCCACGTCGATGAGCCGGCCATCTCGATGACCATCGGCACCAACACCTCGCCGCTGGTCGGCAAGGTCAAGGGCTCGAAGGTCACCGCGCGCCTGGTCAAGGACCGCCTCGACTCCGAGCTCATCGGCAACGTGTCCCTGAAGATCCTCAACACCGAGCGGCCCGACGCCTGGGAGGTCCAGGGCCGTGGCGAGCTGGCGCTCGCGATCCTGGTCGAGCAGATGCGCCGCGAGGGCTACGAGCTGACCGTCGGCAAGCCGCAGGTGGTCACCAAGGAGATCGACGGCAAGATCCACGAGCCGTTCGAGCGCCTGACCATCGACGCGCCGGAGGAGTACCTCGGCGCCATCACCGAGCTGCTCGCGAACCGCAAGGGCCGCATGGAGGGCATGACCAACCACGGCACCGGCTGGGTGCGCATGGAGTTCATCGTCCCGGCGCGTGGCCTGATCGGCTTCCGCACCGAGTTCCTCACCGAGACCCGCGGCACCGGAATCGCCCACCACATCTCCGAGGGCTACGACCGCTGGGCCGGCGAGATCCGCTCGCGCAACAACGGCTCGCTCGTCGCCGACCGGGCCGGTGCGGCCACGGCGTACGCCATGACCTCGCTGCAGGAGCGCGGCGTCATGTTCGTCGAGCCGGCGACCGAGGTCTACGAAGGCATGATCGTCGGCGAGAACTCCCGCGCCGACGACATGGACGTCAACATCACCAAGGAGAAGCAGCAGACCAACGTCCGCTCCGCCACCTCCGACAACTTCGAGAAGCTCATCCCGCCGAAGAAGCTCTCGCTCGAGCAGTGCCTGGAGTTCTGCCGCGAGGACGAGTGCGTCGAGGTCACCCCCGACATGGTCCGCATCCGCAAGGTCGTCCTCGACCAGAACGACCGCGCCAAGATCGCCTCCCGCGCCCGCAAGGCCAACAAGTCCTGATCGACTCATCGGACGGCCGCCGACCCTCGTGGGTCGGCGGCCGTTCTCGTCGGCGGCTGCCTGCGACACTTCGACCATGACGCTCACGACCACCGCCTCGCTGATCAGCTCGGCCTACGAGGAGAGCCGCGGTGTCGCCGCCTTCAACGCGATCAACCTGGAGACCGTCGAGGCGATCGCCACCGGAGCCGAGACCGCGAACCGGCCGGTCATCGTGCAGATCAGCGAGAACGCGGTGCGCTACCACCGCGGCCTGGCTCCCCTGGCCCAGGCCGCGATCGCGGTCGCGTCCGGCTCGACGATGCCGATCGCGCTCCACCTGGACCACGCGACCGACGAGCACCTGGTCGGGATCGCGGTCGACCTCGGCTTCTCGTCGGTGATGTACGACGCCTCCCAGCTCCCCTACGAGGACAACCTCACCCGCACCGCCGCCGTCGCCCGCCGCTGCCACGACCGCGGCGCCCACGTCGAGGCCGAGCTCGGCGAGGTCGGCGGAAAGAACGGCGTCCACGCCCCCGGCGTACGCACCGACCCGGCCGAGGCGGCCGCGTTCGTCGCCGGCACCGGCGTCGACGCCCTCGCCGTCGCGGTCGGCTCGAGCCACAAGATGACCACCCGCGACGCGGCCCTGGACGAGGCACTGATCGCAGCGATCCGCCGCGCCGTCGACGTACCGCTGGTCCTGCACGGCTCCTCCGGCGTGAGCGACGACGGACTCCGAGCCGCCATCGCCGCCGGGATGACGAAGATCAACGTCGCCACCCAGCTCAACAAGGCCTTCACCGGCGCCGTCCGCGACGCCCTCGAAGCGGACCCGGCCCTGGTCGACCAGCGCCGCTACCTCGGTGCCGGCCGCGACGCGATGGCCGCCGAGGCCGCGCGGCTGCTCACCGTCATCTCGGGCTGAGAGACGCCCTCGTTTCCCCAGTTTGGTGGAAGCGCTCCCACAGTCACGAAATCGTTACCACCCGGCTACTTGACAGAGCCTTGTGAGCGCGATCACACTCTCCCTAGTCCCGAGAGTGGAAGCGCTCTCACTCCCCACACAGACGTGCAGGAGCACCCCGTGTCCAAGATCTCCAAGTCCTGGCGCCGCGGTCTAGCCGCTGGCGCGGTCGCCACTCTCGTCGCTGGCCTCGTCGGGGCCTGCGGCGGCAGCGACGACACCGGCGAGCAGGCCAAGCTCGGCAAGGACGACACCCTGACCATCACGACCTTCAGCGAGTTCGGCTACGGCGACCTCATCGAGCAGTGGAACGCCGACCCTGATCGCCCCTTCAAGGTCAAGCAGACCGTCGTTGCCGAGTGGGACACCTGGAAGCAGAGCCTCACCACCGGCCTGCAGTCGGGCGAGGGTCTCACCGACATCGTCGGCATCGAGGGCGACATGATGCCCGCGCTCGTCGCCGAGGGCGCCTCCGACCAGTTCGTCGACCTCACCGACAAGGAGCTCGACAGCCGCTGGATGGAGTCGAAGTACCTCGAGGGCCAGACCGCCGACGGCAAGCAGATCGGCTATCCGACCGACGCCGGCCCCGAGGCGTTCTGCTACCGCGCCGACCTCTTCGAGAAGGCCGGCCTGCCGAGCGACCGCGAGTCCGTGAAGGAGCTCTTCAAGGACTGGGACACCTACTTCGCCACCGGCGACAAGTTCAAGGCGAAGATGCCCAAGACCGCGTGGTACGACTCCAGCGGCGCGATCGCCCAGGCGATGCTCAACCAGGTGGAATACCCCTTCCAGACCAAGGACCAGAAGGTCGACGCCGACAACCCGGAGCTCCGGGCGGTCTACGACACGGTCGCCGAGCACGCCGCCACCCAGTCGACCAAGGTCGAGCAGTGGGGCGAGGACTGGATGGCCAACTTCACCAACGACGGCTTCGCGACCATCCCCTGCCCCGGCTGGATGTTCGCCAACATCAAGGACTCCGCGCCTGACGTGAAGGGCTGGGACATCGTCGACGCCTTCCCGGGCGGCGGCGGCAACTGGGGCGGCTCCTACCTCGCCGTCCCGGCTCAGTCCGAGCACCAGGAGGAGGCCAAGGAGTTCGCCAACTACCTGACCAACGCCGAGTCCCAGGTCGCTGCCTCGAAGGTGGCCGGCAACTTCCCGGCCAACCTGGAGGCCCAGTCCACGCTGGCCGAGGAGAACGCCACCGACCCCTACTTCAACAACGCCCCGACCTCGCAGATCCTGGCCAGCCGCGCCGAGGCCGTGCCGGCGGGCGTCCCGTTCAAGGGTGACAAGTACTCCGACATCCTGGGTCTCTTCCAGCAGGCGATCCGACGTGTGGACGAGGGCACCGACCCCGAGAAGTCGTGGGCGACCTTCCTCGAGGGCGTCGAAGGAATGTCCTGATCCATGCCGACCACCACCTCTGCCCCGGTCGAGAACGCCACCCCGGCGCCCTCGACCGGGGCAGCACCCCGCCGCCAGGCGTGGCGTAACCGGCTCTCCCGGTGGGACTTCAAGCTCTCGCCCTACCTCTACGTCGCGCCGTTCTTCCTGGTGTTCATCGTCATCGGGCTCTACCCGATGCTCTACACCGGCTACCTGTCCTTCTTCTCCTGGCCTGCGTACGGGTCCGAGGTCGGCCCGTGGGTCGGCTGGGACAACTACGCCCACGTGCTCGGCGACTCGGTCTTCCGCAAGGCCTTCTGGAACACCATCGGGATCTTCCTGCTCTCCTCGGTGCCGCAGATCATCGTGGCGACGATCCTCGCCGCGCTGCTCGACACCCAGCTCCGTGGCCGCACCCTGTGGCGGATGAGCATCCTGCTGCCCTTCGTGGTCGCCCCCGCGGCGTCCGCGATGATCTTCGGCGCGATCTTCGCCGACGGCACCGGCCTGATCAACCAGACGCTCGCCGAGTTCGGCCTTCCGAAGGTGCCCTGGCACGCCGACCGGTTCGCCAGCTGGACCGCGATCGCCACCATGGTCAACTGGCGCTGGACGGGCTACAACGCGCTGATCATCCTCGCCGCCATGCAGGCGATCCCGCGAGACCTCTACGAGGCGGCCGACATCGACGGCGCCTCCAAGGTGAGGCAGTTCTTCCACGTCACCCTGCCCTCGATCCGGCCGACGATGATCTTCGTCATCGTCACCTCGACCATCGGTGGCCTGCAGATCTTCACCGAGCCGCGGATCTTCGACACCAACCTGCGGTTCCAGGGCGGCTCCGACTTCCAGTACACGACCTTGACGATGTACGTCTTCAACACCGCCCAGACCACGACCAACCCGTATCCGCGGGCGGCCGCCGCCGCCTGGGTGCTCTTCCTCATCATCGTGGGGATCGCCTTGGTCAACTTCCTGGTCACCCGGGCCGTTCAGCGTAGGAGCCTCCGATGAGCAAGAGACCTGGATTCCTCGTGTACGGCCTGCTCACAGCGTTCCTGATCGGGTCGGCCTTCCCCCTCTACTGGTCGTTCGTCATCGGGTCCGTGACCCGCCAGCGGGCGATCCAGTCGCCTCCCCCGCTGGTCCCGGGCGGACACTTCTTCGACAACGCCGCCCGGGTCTTCGACCGGATCGACTTCTGGACGGCCCTGCTCAACTCGATCATCGTCTCCGGGGTCTCGGCGGCATCGGTGGTGCTGTTCTCGACCCTGGCCGGCTACTCCTTCGCCAAGCTCCGCTTCCGCGGAGCCAACGCGGCGATGGTCTTCGTGGTCGCGACCTTGGCGGTGCCGACCCAGCTCGCACTGGTGCCGATGCTCAAGCAGTTCTCCAGCCTCGGCCTGACCGGCACCCTCCCTGCCGTGATCCTGCCGTGGCTGGTGACCGCGTTCGGTGTCTTCTTCATGCGGCAGTACCTGGTCGACGCGATCCCCGACGAGCTCATCGACGCAGCCCGCGTCGACGGTGCGTCCATGATCCGTACGTTCTGGACAGTCGCCCTCCCCGCCGCACGACCGGCCATGGCGATCCTCGGCCTGTTCACCTTCATGCAGGTGTGGACCGACTTCATGTGGCCGCTGATCGTGCTGCAGGGCTCCGACGTACAGACCCTGCAGACCGCGCTGGACGCGCTCAAGGTCGCGCCCGGACAGGGGCATGCCGACATGGCGCTGGTCCAGGCCGGAACGATCCTCGCGACCGTGCCCCTACTTCTGTTGTTCATCGCCACCGGCCGCCACCTGGTGTCCGGCATCATGCAAGGAGCCGTCAAGGGATGAATCTCTCGACAAACCCAGCCCGCGCCGAGCGCACGTTTCCCCAGGACTTCCTCTGGGGTGCGGCGACGGCTTCCTACCAGATCGAGGGAGCCATCGACGAGGACGGACGTACGCCCAGCAACTGGGACACCTTTACCAAGGTGCCGGGGGCGATCCTCAACGGCGACACCGGCGAGGTGGCCTGCGACCACTACCACCGGGTGCCCGAGGACGTCGCGCTGATGAAGCGCCTCAACCTGGCTTCGTACCGGTTCTCGACGGCGTGGCCGCGGATCCGTCCCGACGGCGGGAAGGTCAACCAGGCAGGACTCGACTTCTACAGCCGTCTCGTCGACGAGCTGCTCGAGGCCGAGATCGCGCCGTGGATCACGCTCTACCACTGGGACCTGCCGCAGGCGCTGGAGGACCAGGGCGGCTGGACCAGCCGGGACACCGCCTACCGGTTCGTGGAGTACTCCACGACCGTGTACGACGCGCTCTCCGACCGCGTCGACAACTGGACGACGCTGAACGAGCCGTGGTGCTCGGCGTTCCTCGGCTACTCCGGTGGCCAGCACGCGCCGGGTCGCCAGGAGGGCGTGGCCGGCATCGTCGCGGCCCACCACCTCATGCTCGGGCACGGGCTCGTGATCAACGAGCTGCGCGCCCGCGGCGCGACGCCGGAGAACGGCAAGTCCCTCGGCATCACCCTCAATCCGACGGTCGTCGACCCCTACGACGCCGACCGTCCCGAGGACGTCGACATGACCCGGCGGATCGACGGTCTGCACAACCGGGTGTTCCTCGACCCGCTGTTCCGGGGCAAGTACGCCGACGACCTGGCCGCGGACACCGAGGGCCTGACCTTCCAGGGCCGGCCGTGGCAGGACTGGGTGCTCGAGGGCGACCTGGAGGTCATCTCCGCGCCGCTCGACGTCCTCGGGGTCAACTTCTACTTCGGCAACGCCATCGCGGCGGAGCCGTTCGAGATCGACCCCGACCAGGTGCTGGGCAGCCGGCTCGTGCACTCCGACCTGCCGCGAGGGAACCCCTACCCCGGCGCCGAGTTCGTCACCCCGCGTACGGGCCGCGCCACGACCGCCCGCGATTGGGAGATCGACCCGGTCTGGCTGACCCGGCTGCTGACCCGGCTCAGCGGCGAGTACGGCGCCCCGCCCATCTACATCACCGAGAACGGCGCCTACTACGATGATGTGGTGGAGGATGGCGCCGTGCACGACAGCGCCCGACTCGACTACATCGACACGCACCTGCGCGCCACCCTCGACGCGATGGAGCAGGGTGCGGACGTACGCGGCTACTTCGCCTGGTCCCTGCTCGACAACTTCGAGTGGAGCTACGGCTACGCGCACCGGTTCGGGATCGTGCACGTGGACTTCGAGACCCAGGTGCGTACGCCGAAGGACAGCGGCCTCTGGTTCGCCGATGTCGCCGCCAACAATCGGGTGCCGGCGCGCCCGTGAACATGCCCACGCTCGACGAGGTCGCTCGGCTGGCTGGTGTCAGCCGGGCGACCGCGTCGCGTGCCATCAACGGCGGCTCCCGCGTTTCCGCGAAGGCCGCTGAGGCCGTGTCCGAAGCGGTCCGCACGCTCGGCTACACCCCCAACCCGGCGGCGCGGTCGCTGGTCACGCGGCGCACCGACTCGGTCGCGCTGGTCGTGCCCGAGCCCGACGAGCGGGTCTTCTCCGACCCGTTCTTCGCGCGCACGCTGCACGTCGTCACGCGGGTCCTGTCCGAGCGCGACCTGCAGGTGGTGCTGCTGATCGCGCAGGGCGGCGAGGAGGAGCGGATGCTCCGCTACCTGCGCGGACGCCACGTCGACGGGGCCATCGTCGTCTCTCACCACCGCAGCGACGCCCTTCCGGACCATCTGGCCGCTATCGGCCTGCCGAACGTCTTCATCGGGCGCCCTTGGACCAGCGAGGACTTGGTGTCCTACGTCGACAGCGACAACGTCGGCGCCGGGCGGCAGGCGACCCGCGTCCTGGTCGATCGCGGCTGCCGAAGGATCGGCACCATTGCCGGACCAGCCGACATGCACGCCGGCTGGGACCGGCTGACCGGCTGGCGGGCCGAGCTCGCCGAGAATGGCCTGTCGGACGAGGCCATGGTCGAAGGCGACTTCACCGAGGACGGCGGCGCGGTCGCCTGCGGGCGCCTCCTCGACGCCCACCCCCACCTGGACGGCATCTTCGCTGCCTCGGACCTGATGGCTGCCGGCGCCCTGCGCTGCCTGGGCGAGCGCGGCCTGCGCGTGCCCGATGACATCGCCCTGATCGGCTTCGACGACCTGGGCACGGCAGCACGCACGCTTCCGCCGCTCACCACCATGACCAACCCGATCGTGGCGATGGCCACCGAGGCTTGCCGGCTTCTCCTCGCCCAGCTCGACGGCACCACCACCCTCCCGCGGCGGGTCGTCTTCGCGCCCGAGCTGGTGCGGCGTACGTCTGCCTGACCTGACCCACCGCTCGGTCCGCCCGCATATCGGAGTGCGGACGCGACCCGGGCATGCCCGCGGCAAGGCTGTTAGCGTCGTGTGGCGATGCCACATCGCAATTCGACTGGCAGCGTGCCCCGCCTGAAGTCGGCTTCCCGAGTCGACTTCCGCTCACCGGACCTCGAGGACGGTCAGCACCTGTGGCGGATGGCAACGAAATCTCGGGTACTCGACGTCAATGCCTCGTACGCCTACCTGCTGTGGGCGCGCGACTTCGCAGAGACGTCGCTCATCGCGACCGTCGATGACGATCCAGGAGGATTCGTCACCGGCTATCTCCGTCCGGACGATCCGGAGAGCCTGATGATCTGGCAGGTCGCCGTCGACGAGCAGCACCGCGGCCAGGGCCTGGCCCGCCGCATGCTCGACGAGCTCGTCGACCGCCTCACCGTCGACCAGGGCGTACGCCACCTGGAGACGACCATCACCGCGGACAACAGCGCCTCCATCGCCCTGTTCACATCGTTCGCGAACGCACGCGGCGCCCCGATCGAGCGCACGCCGCTCTTCGAGGCCGCGATGTTCCCCGACGGGCACGACGCGGAGCTGCTGTTCCGCATCGGCCCGTTCCCACCCGCACGACCCGATCACGGAGGTGTCATACCCATGACGACGACCACCGAGCCTGCCACTGCGATCTTCGACTCCCTGGAGTCACAGGTCCGCAGCTACTGCCGCAGCTGGCCCGCCGTGATGACCCACTCCCACGGCGCCACCGTCACCAGCGAGGACGGGACCGAGTACCTGGACTTCTTCGCCGGAGCCGGCGCGCTCAACTACGGGCACAACAACCCCGCGCTGCTCGAGCCGCTGCTCGACTATCTGCGCGAGGGCCGCATCCTGCACTCCCTGGACATGCACACCAGCGCGAAACGGGACTTCCTGCAGGCCTTCTCGGACCTGATCCTCGAGCCGCGCGGCCTCGACTACAAGGTGATGTTCCCCGGTCCGACCGGGACCAACTCCGTCGAGGCTGCGCTCAAGCTGGCGCGCAAGGTGACCGGGCGACAGCACGTGCTGTCGTTCACCAACGCCTTCCACGGGATGACGCTCGGCTCGCTCGCGGTGACCGGCAACTCGATGAAGCGCAAGGGCGCGGGGATTCCGCTGACCAACAGCTCGAAGATCCCGTACGACGACTACTTCAACGGTGCCGTCGACGACTTCATGTGGCTGGAGCGGGTGCTCCAGGACAGCGGCTCCGGCGTCGACAAGCCGGCCGCGATCATCGTGGAGTCCGTCCAGGGCGAGGGCGGCCTCAACGCCGCCCGGCTGGAGTGGCTCAAGGCGCTCTCGGACCTGTGCCGCGAGTACGACATCATCTTGATCGTCGACGACGTGCAGGCCGGCTGCGGACGTACCGGCACCTTCTTCAGCTTCGAGGAGGCCGGGTTCTCCCCCGACATCGTCTGTCTGTCGAAGTCGATCTCCGGCTTCGGCCTGCCGATGGCGCTGACCCTGATCCGGCCCGAGCTCGACCAGTTCGAGCCCGGTGAGCACAACGGCACCTTCCGCGGTCACAACCTCGCCTTCGTCACCGGCCGGGCGGCACTGGAGACGTACTGGGCCGACGACTCCTTCCAGAAGGACGTCCAGGCGAAGGCCGCCGAGCTGCGGGACGGGCTGACCAAGGTCGCCGAGCGGTACGAGGGTGCGACCGTCCGCGGCCGCGGCCTGCTGACCGGCATCGCCTTCCCGGACGTCAGCGCGGCCGGGAAGATCGCGACGGCGGCGTACGAGCGGGGCCTGCTGGTCGAGACCTCCGGCCCCGAGGACGAGGTCCTCAAGACGATGCCGCCGCTGACCATCACCTCCGAGGAGCTCGCCCGCGGCCTCGCCATCGTCGAGGAGGCCACCGCGTCCGTCCTCGGCGACGGCAACCCGGCCTAACCTCCCCCGACAGCTGAAACGAGAGAACATGCGCGTCACCTATCTGGAAGACCTCGACGAGACCGACCGAGACGTACGCGTCGAGTCCGAGCACGGCACCTGGCGCAGCCGCCGGATCGTGCTGGCCCGCGAGGGCGTCGGCTTCTCCTTCCACGAGACCAACATCCCCGCCGGGACGACGAACGAGTTCTGGTACGCCAACCACATCGAGTGCGTCTACTGCGTCGGCGGTGAGGGCGAGCTCCTCGACCGCGAGACCGAAGAGACGTACGAGATCCGCGACGGGATGTGCTACCTGCTCGACAAGCACGACAAGCACACCGTCACCGCTCATACCGATCTGCGTCTGATCTGCACCTTCAACCCGCCGGTCACCGGCCGCGAGGTGCACGACGAGGACGGCGTCTACCCGCTCCTCACCGAGCCCGACGCCAGCAACCCGACCGAGGAGGTACCTGCATGACCGCTGCGATCGAACACGTCGAGGACGTGTACCCCACCCGTCTCGAAGAGGGCTTCAGCACGCTCCCCCGCCAGGACAAGGTCGTCTGGGGCACCGCGGCCGACGGGCCGATGGACCAGCAGACGCTCGACTCCTACGACGAGCGCGGCTACCTGACCGTCCCCGAGCTGATCACGCGCGAGGAGGTCGCGGAGCTGCGCGCCGAGCTGCACCGGCTCAGCAACGACCCGGACACCCGGGCCGACGAGCGCACCATCATCGAACCCGCCTCGCAGGAGGTGCGCTCGATCTTCGAGGTGC
Organism: Nocardioides sp. YJ-D4; assembly: GCF_054031495.1. Lineage (NCBI taxonomy): Bacteria > Bacillati > Actinomycetota > Actinomycetes > Propionibacteriales > Nocardioidaceae > Nocardioides > Nocardioides sp. YJ-D4. Next base: position 3,863,713 of record NZ_CM132932.1, on the reverse strand, counting down.
ACAGGACCAGCGACCTCATCGCCCGGCTGGCAGCCGACCCGCGCGTGGTCGGCCGGGCCCGGCAGGTCCTGGGGTCGGACGTCTACATCCACCAGAGCCGGATCAACTTCAAACCCGGCTTCGGTGGCGGTGACTTCTACTGGCACTCCGACTTCGAGACCTGGCACGCCGAGGACGGCCTGCCCCGGATGCGGACCGCCAGCATCTCGATCTCGCTGACCGACAACCACTCCTTCAACGGGCCGCTGATGATCATGCCCGGCTCGCACCGGACGTACGTCTCGTGCGGTGGCGCCACTCCCGAGGACAACTACAAGTCCTCGCTGGTGATGCAGGGTGCGGGCACCCCGGACCAGGAGACCATCACGAAGATGGCGGACACCTACGGGATCGACGTGCTCGCCGGCGCCGCCGGCAGCGCGGTCATGTTCGACTGCAACTGCATGCACGGCTCCAACGGCAACATCACGCCCTACCCGCGCTCGAACGTCTTCCTGGTGTTCAACAGCGTGGAGAACACCGCGGTCGAGCCGTTCTCGGCCCCGAGGCCGCGGCCCACGTTCATCGGGGCGCGCGACTTCACGCCGGTGGGCTGACCCCTCCGCCGCCCGGCCGCCGGCCCCATCGGGGTCGGCGGCCGTTCGCGTCTGCGCGCCCGTGCTGGTGCGGCGTACGTCTGCCTGATCTTTGCCTACCCCTAGTCTGTGCGCATGACACGCACCCGCGCCTTCTCGGGCGCCACCACCGGCGCGGCACTGCTCGTGCTGCCGCTCGGTCTGTCTCTGACGGCCTGCGGCGGCTCGGACAAGGACTACGTGCAGGAGAAGACGGTCGAGCGGATCGCGACCGAGCAGCTCACCAACGCCATCGGCGTCACGCCCGAGGATCTCGACTGCCCCGGTGATCTCGAGGGCAAGGTCGGCACGGAGATGACCTGCGTCCTCACCTCCGAGGGCGAGAAGTACGACGCGATCCTCACCGTCGACGACGTCGACGGTGGCCGGGTCCACTTCCAGATCGACGTGCCGCCCAACGCCACGGAGTGAGCCCACAGAGTCCCCGGAACCGATAACCTCTTGAGACGTGTCCCCTCATGCGAGGCCCTTCTTCGAACATGTCGCGCGCGTGTGCGATGGAACGCCCTACAAGGCGACCGAGACTGCGCGCGGTTTCGACGTGGAGCTCGACCTGGCCGACGAACGCTGGCACTCCATGCTGCTGGCCGCCAAGCTGCACTGGGTCTTCACCTACCACGTCTCGATGCCGACCCGGAGCTCGTACGCGATCATCGAGGACACCCGCAGCCTCGTCTGGTTCGGCGACGTGCCGCACACGCAGAGGACCGGCGTACGCCGCATCGAGGCCGATGACGAGCAGACCGACCAGGGCGTGTGGACCGTGCACGATCCCGAGGCCGTTCCCGACACGGACCAGTACCGTTTCGACGCCGAGGAGGGGCGCACGCTGATCACCAGCGTCGCTCGGCTCTACGCGCTGCAGCAACGCGGCGCGCGCCACGAGGGGGCGGGCTTCTCCGTCGCCGTCGGCCTGGTCGTGACGCTCTCGGTGATCGCGACCCTCATCGGCGTCGCGGTGATTCTCAACCTTCTCGGGACGTTCGGCGCGCCGTCGTAATCAATTCGTAAAGCCATCTGTGTGATGCTGGCCCGCATGGATCCGATCGGCGAGGCGAAACGGCAGTGGATCGCGCACGGCTGGGCCGATGCCGCCGACGGGATGGCGCTGGTGACCTCGCTCGTGCGCGTACACCAGCTCGTCATGGAGCGCGTCGACGCCGCGCTGCGCCCCCACGACCTCTCCTTCGCCCGCTACGAGGTGCTTCGCCTCCTCTCCTTCACCCAGGACGGCCAGCTCCCGATGGCCAAGCTCGGCTCCCGCCTCCAGGTCCACCCCGCCTCGGTGACCAGCGCCGTCGCCCGCCTGGAGAAGCAGGGCTTCGTACGCCGCAGCCGCTCCGCCGACGACGGGCGCGTGGTCCTCGCCGCCATCTCCGACGCCGGGCGCGAGGTCGTCGAGGCGGCCACGATCTCGCTCAACAGCGAGGTCTTCGAGAAGCCCGGGATCGAGGACGTGCACGGCCTGACCGCGCTGCTCACCCAGCTCCGCGCGGCCTCGGGGGATGCCGTCGGCTGAGACGCCGACGTCGCGTACTGGCAAGTACGCCAGGGACGACCTATGCTGGAATTACTTGGACGTCCAACTATTCCCTGGGAGCACCGCCCATGTCCGACCTCCACATCCCCCAGAACCACGTACGGATCGTGACCGCGAGCAGTCTGTTCGACGGTCACGACGCGGCGATCAACATCATGCGCCGGATCTTCCAGGCGCAGGGATGCGAGGTGATCCACCTCGGCCACAACCGCTCGGTGACCGAGATCGCCGACGCCGCCGTCCAGGAGGACGCGCACTGCGTGGCGGTCTCCTCCTACCAGGGCGGACACGTGGAGTTCTTCGAGTATCTGGTGTGCGCCCTCAAGGAGCGCGGCGCCGGCCACGTCAAGGTCGTGGGCGGTGGCGGCGGCGTCATCGTTCCCTACGAGATCGAGCGGCTGGCCAACTCCGGCGTCAAGATCTTCTCCCCCGAGGACGGCCAGCGGCTGGGGCTCCCGGGGATGATCAACACGGTCGTGCGCGACATCGACCGCGACCTGTGGCCCACCTTCCCCATCACCCCCAACGGCGTGATCGCGGGCTACGGGCTCTCCATCGGACGCGCGATCACCGGCGCCGAGCAGGGCCGGCTCCCCGAGGACTTCCTCACCCGGCTGCGTGAGGCCGACCAGGCCGTCGTGCTCGGTGTTACCGGCACCGGCGGCTCCGGCAAGTCCTCGCTCACCGACGAGCTGGTCCGGCGGCTGCGGGTCGACCAGGAGGACAAGATCCGCATCGGCGTACTGGCCATCGACCCGACGCGGCGACGCGGCGGCGGTGCGCTGCTGGGCGACCGCATCCGGATGAACTCGCTCGCCGCCATCACCGACGGCGGCTCGACGACGTACTACCGCTCGCTGGCCACCCGCGGCGGTCACGAGGTGCCCGAGCACTTCGGCGACGTGCTCACCGTGATGAAGGCCGCCGTCGACCTCGTCATCGTCGAGACGCCCGGCATCGGCCAGGGCGACACCGGGATCAGCGACTTCGTCGACGTCTCGCTCTACGTGATGACGCCCGAGTTCGGCGCCGCGTCGCAGCTGGAGAAGATCGACATGCTCGACTTCGCCGACGTCGTGGCGATCAACAAGTTCGAGCGGCGCGGGGCCGAGGACGCACTGCGCGACGTGTCCCGCCAGCTCGTCCGCAACCGGGAGGCGTTCACCTCCTCCCCCGACGACATGCCCGTCTTCGGCACCTCGGCCGCCGCCTTCGACGACGACGGCGTCACCGCGCTCTACCAGCACCTGCGCGGGCTCCTCGCCGAGGCGGGGCTCGCCATCAGCGAGGGCGTCCTTCCCCGGGTCTCGACCCGCCACTCGACCGGCCTCCACCCGATCATCCCCGAGAAGCGGGTCCGCTACCTCGCCGACATCGCCGGCGACGTACGCGACTACCACGCCCGCACCGTCGAGCTCATCGCCGCGGCGCGGAAGGAGCAGGCCTACGAGATCGTGGCCGCGGACCACCCCGAGCTCGAGGCTCCGGCCGGCGAGATCCCCGACGACCTGCGCAAGCAGCTCTCCTCCTGGGAGGAGACCAGGGAGACGTACGCGGCTGACGAGAGCGGTCGCACGTCGCTCGCCGGCAACTACATCCCGCGGGTGTCGACCCCGCGCTACACCGATCGCGGCGAGCTGACCCGGTTCCTGCGCAACGAGAACCTGCCCGGGTTCTTCCCGTTCACCGCGGGCGTCTTCCCCTACAAGCGAGCCAACGAGGATCCCGCGCGGATGTTCGCCGGCGAGGGCGACCCGTTCCGCACCAACCGCCGCTTCAAGCTGCTCTCCGAGGGCCAGCCCGCGACCCGGCTCTCGACCGCGTTCGACTCGGTCACCCTCTACGGCCGCGACCCCGACGTACGCCCCGACATCTACGGCAAGGTCGGCACCTCCGGTGTCTCGGTGGCGACCCTGGACGACATGAAGGCGCTCTACGACGGCTTCGACCTGCTGGCCCCGACGACCTCGGTGTCGATGACGATCAACGGTCCGGCGCCGACGATCCTGGCGTTCTTCCTCAACACCGTGATCGACCAGGCACGCGAGCGCGGTATCGACCCGGCCAAGGCGCTGCAGACGGTCCGCGGCACCGTCCAGGCCGACATCCTCAAGGAGGACCAGGGCCAGAACACCTGCCTGTTCTCCACGGAGTTCAGCTTGCGCTGCATGGCCGACATCCAGGAGTGGTTCATCGAGAACGGGGTGCGCAACTTCTACTCGGTGAGCATCTCCGGCTATCACATCGCCGAGGCCGGGGCGAACCCCATCTCCCAGCTCGCCTTCACGCTCGCCAACGGCTTCACCTATGTGGAGTCCTACCTGGCCCGCGGCATGGACATCGATGACTTCGCGCCCAACCTGTCCTTCTTCTTCTCCAACGGGATGGACCCGGAGTACTCCGTCATCGGCCGCGTCGCCCGCCGGATCTGGGCGATCGCGATGCGGGAGCGCTACGGCGCCTCGGAGCGCTCGCAGAAGCTCAAGTACCACATCCAGACCTCGGGCCGGTCCCTGCACGCGCAGGAGATGGACTTCAACGACATCCGCACCACGCTGCAGGCGCTCATCGCGATCTACGACAACGCCCAGTCGCTGCACACCAACGCCTTCGACGAGGCCGTGACCACCCCGTCCGAGGAGTCGGTGCGGCGCGCCCTGGCGATCCAGCTGATCATCAACCGCGAGTGGGGCCTGGCGTTCAACGAGAACCCGCTCCAGGGCTCCTTCATCATCGACGAGCTCACCGACCTCGTCGAGGAGGCCGTACTGAAGGAGTTCGACCGGATCTCCGAGCGCGGCGGCGTGCTCGGCGCGATGGAGACCGGCTACCAGCGCGGCAAGATCCAGGACGAGTCGATGCTCTACGAGCACCGTAAGCACGACGGCACGCTGCCGATCGTCGGCGTCAACACGTTCGTACGTGACACCAACGGCGCCCCCGCCGGCCCCGTCGAGCTCGCCCGTGCGACCGAGACCGAGAAGAAGTCCCAGCTCGACCGCGTCCACGCCTTCCAGGCCGCCCACTCCCGTGAAGCGGAAGAGGCGATCGTACGTCTCAAGCGGGCCGCCACCTCCGACGAGAACGTCTTCGCCGCGCTCATGGACGCGGCTCGCGTCTGCTCGCTCGGCCAGGTCACCGAGGCGTTCTTCGAGGTTGGCGGGCAGTATCGGCGCAACGTGTGAGGGGTGGCTGTTCACCGAGGTAACTCGGTGAACAGCCACATCCCTCGTGGAGTTCCACGAAGGAAGCGAGCGTTCAGTGAGTTACCTCGGTGAGCATTCGGGCCGACCCGACGACCTGGGCACCACGTACGACGGCCCGCACCCCGCGACCCGGGTGGTCTCTCTGGTCCCGTCGCTGACCGAGGCGCTCGTCTCGATCGCGGCGGACCGGGTCGTCGGGGCGACGGACTGGTGCACGCATCCGGCAGACCTCGACGTGCCGCGCGTGCGCGGCACCAAGAACCCGGATCTGGCCGCGATCGCGGCGCTGGCGCCGGACGTGGTGCTGGCCAACAAGGAGGAGAACCGGGAGCTGGACGTACGCCGGCTGCGGGAGCGGGGCATCCGGGTATGGGTCACGGACATCGAGACGGTCCCCCAGGCGATCGCGTCCATGGAGAACCTTCTCGACGGCCTCGGCTGGGACCGCCCGGGATGGCTCGCGGAGGCTCGCCGGCTCTGGTGCGGGCCGCTCCCCCGGGTCACTCGCCGGGTCGTGGTGCCGATCTGGCGGGACCCGTGGATGGTGGTCGGCTCACGGACGTTCACCGGAGACCTGCTGCGGCGGCTGGGCTGGGAGAACGTCTTCGGCGAGCACGCGGACCGCTATCCGCACGTCGAGCTGGCCGAGATCGACGGCGCCGGAGCCGATGCTGTGCTGCTGCCCGACGAGCCGTACGTCTTCACCGCCGAGGACGGGCCGGAGGCGTTCTCGCGGACGCCGACCGAGCTGGTCAGCGGCCGGCTGATCACCTGGTACGGACCGAGTCTGGTCGAGGCACATCGTTGGGCAGCCGGCTGATCGCCGGCACCTGAGCCAACCCGTTGATGATGACCGAGAAGACCAGCAGCGCGAGCGCCCATCCCGGCTGACCCGCGTCCAGGAGCGCCAGCGAGGCGAGCCCGAACACGATCACCTTGGCCACCGGCCGGACCACGGGACCACCGCGAGGCGCCTTCGGCGAGGCGAACGACCACCAGACGAACACGGCCGCCAGCGGCAGCAACCAGACCAGCAGCCACCGCGGCTCCTGCTGCCAGCCCCACACCCCGAAGGCGGCCATCGCCAACAGCTCGTCGACGAACACCAGAGTCAGCACGAACCAGCCGAAGACCTTCACGGCGGTCAGCGTAGGGGCACCGCCCCGCCTCAACCAGCGGTTAAAACAGCCAGGTCACGTGCGGCATAGCGGTGGTGCTCGGCCTCCTCGGCGAGGACGACCTTGATGCAGCGGCGCACGGTGTAGTCGGCCTCGGGATCGTTGCCGATCGGCTTGCGGGTGCAGAGCCGGTCGAGGTCCGCGTCGGTGACCCCCGAGACGAACTCGCGCATCGTGCCCATCCGGGCCAGGCGTGGCTCCAGGATCGCCTCCAACGACGGGTCCGCGTCGACGGTGAGTCCGTCGACTCCGTCAGGGGCACCGCCTGGACCGAACCCGAGCGGGTGGTACGGCGAGTCCTCCTCGAGAACCGGGTTGCCGAGCCACTTGTCGCTCGCGTAGAGCAGATGGCGCTGGGTCTCGATGAACGACCACTCGTCGTCGACCCGCCGACGATGCAGCTCCTCCGGCAGCGCCCGGACCCGCTCGAACGTCGCCGCCCAGGTCGCCTCGATCGCTGCCCAGGCCGCACGGATCTCATCCGCCGTCTGCGCCTCGCGGGCCGGCGCCCGGTTGGGCTCGACACGATCGAGCTCGGCCTCGACGTACGCCGTCACGTCGATGTCGTTGACCACGACCCGCCCGAAGTCGCCGCCGAGATAGACGTCGCGACCCCAGCAGTCGACGATCTTCACTCGCTCCTCGAACCAGCAGTCCCGGACCTCCAGACCACTGAGGTCGCTCTGCTTGATCAGCGCGTCCCGGAACTGGTCGGTCTCGACGTACGTCTTCTGCTCGGAAGGCATGCGTCATCGTCCGTCAACCTCGTCCGCAGGTCAACGGCTTTGCCAGGGCTCCCCTCGTAGCGGCTGCTCGTTCTGGGCGCGGCGCTCGTTGTCGCGGAGCCGAGGCTCGTAGTGGGCGAAGAAGACCTTGCCGACGAGGTCGCGGCGACTGTGGACACCGGTCTTGTCGAAGATGCTCTTCAGGTGCTGCTGGACGGTGTGGGCCGAGAGCACGAGGTCGGCGGCGATCTGCGCGGTCGACCTGCCTTGCAGGACGAGCCTGGTGACCTCCTTCTCGCGTTCGGTCAACCCATAGGCGGACATCAACAACGGGTACAGCCGGCCAGGATTGGCCGGCTCGATGATGATCGCGATGCGCGGGTCACCGGTCGAGGTCAGGCGAGCGCCGTGCAGGACGACCCAGATGCCGGTTCGTGACAGGACGCGGGACACGGCGATCTCGCCGCGGTCAGGATTCTCGGCCATGCCCAGCACCCGGCCGGCGAGGGTGAGCACCGAGGAAGGCAGGCGACCGGCGTCCCAGTCACCGTCGGGCAGCTCGGACAACCAACGCTCGACGCCCGGTGTGGCGGAGTCGACGTTCCAGCTGCGGTCGAGGATGAGCAGGCCCGGCGAGTCGGCGAATTCTGGCTCGCGAGCCTGCCCCGCCAGCAGCGCCGCACGGGCACCTTCGGCGAGCGCCGGTGCGACCGACATGACGAAGGCCTTCTCGAGCTCGGTGAACATCGCCTCCCGCGGTTCGCGGTAGAGACCCAGAGCTCCCCAGACCTCACCCGAGCGGGTGCGGAGCCTGGCGATGAGCTCCTGGTCCCCTCCCATGGCCATGTTCCGGTGCCACCGCGGGCTGGACGATGGATCGCCGCCGGTCGCCTCGTACAGGGTCGAGATACCCGAGGTCGAGCGGGCCACATCGGTGAGCTGATGGACGTCGTCGGCGTAGTACTCGGCAGCGAGCCACTCACCGGGAAACTCGGCAAGACCGAGGTGGAAGTGACTGGTCATCAACAGCGAGCTGGGATCCAAGGTGTAGAAGCACGGTGTCCAGAAGTGTGGGACGACCCGTTGGAGGACCTCGGTGGTCTCGTTCCAGAGCGACACGAGATCGCGCGGCTCGGCGCAGAGCCGGGTGATCTTCTCCGCGCCCCGCCGCATCGTGTCGGCGCTCATCCACCCACCGTAGGCTCAACCGGGCGGCCCCGGAATGCCAGATTGGTGGTATATCGCGCCGCCCCTCGTCTTCCTAGCATCGCTGCAGGACGAGTGCGAGGAGCGCGCGATGACACAGACGAGGACACGGACGTCGACGAGGGTGCGGCTGGCGCCACCGCCACCGGCCCTGATGCGGATGGTCAATCCGCTGGTCAGGCGGGTCCTGACCGATCCCCGGCTGGGCCCACGCATCGCCCTGAAGGCGCTGCTGGAGTTCACCGGCCGGCGCAGCGGCAGGACGCTGCGGGTGCCGGTGTGCCTGCACACGATCAACGGCATCCCGACGGTGTTCACCGAGCGGCCATGGCGGTTCAACTTCACCGACCCCGCACCGGTGACCGTCACTCAGCAGGGCCGCGTACGGCACGGCCGAGCCGTCCTCCTGCAGACCACACCGTTGCAGGTCGGCACCGCTCTGCGCGCAGCCCTGGACAACGGTGCGTCGCCGTTCGAGCTCGGGCTGAAGGTCAGCGGCTCCCAGGAGCCGACGATCGCGGACCTGTCCACCATCGAGCGCAGCATGATCCGCATCGACTTCGACGACGAGGCGTGACGTCGACGCGGACCTCGACGCGCCCTAGCGGAAGGCGGGCTTCTCCTTGGCCAGGAACGCGCGTACGCCCTCCTTGAAGTCGGCGCCGGTGTAGACCTCGCGCAGCAGGTCCTCGTCACCCTCCGGCGAGGCCTCCGACCGGGCGGCGTACGCGGCGAGCTGGCTCTTGGTGGCCCGGACCGTGACACCGGAGAGCGGCAGGATGCCCTCGACCAGCGCGTCGATCTCGTCGGCCAGCGAGTCGGTGACGGCGGTCAGCGCGCCGGTGGCGTAGGCGCGGTCAGCACCGACCAGGCGTGCCGCGAGCAGCATCTCGCGTACGACCGGCTCGCCGAAGACGGCGGCCGCGCGGTAGACGATGGATGCCGCAAGCGCGTTGCCGAGCGTCTTCGCGATCGGGTAGCCGAAGCGCGAGTGCGGCGTCGCGACCCGCAGGTCGCAGTGGGTCGCGACCGCGAGCCCGCCACCGACACAGACGCCGTCGACCGCGGCGATGGTGACCTGCGGGAGCGCGAACAGCTTCTCGAGCAGCGCGCGGATCCAGTCCTCATAGTCCACCGCGTCGCGGGAGAGGAAGTCGGAGATCTCGTTGCCGGCGGCGAACGCCCGTCCGCCGGTGCCGGTCAGCACCAGCACCTTCACCGACTCGTCGGTGGCCAGCTCGTCGCACAGGTCGTGCAGCGCGCCGTACATCTCCGCGGTGAAGGCGTTGTGCTTCTGCGGCCGGTTGAAGGTCACCTGTACGACGCCCGGGCGCCGCTCCACTACCAAGTCCTCGCTCACGAGAACCGAGCGTAGGGCACCCCGCGGGGTGCCCTACGCGGGTGCTCATCAGACGTGCGGCTTGACCTGGTCGGTGTAGATCTTCTCCAGCGCCGTCTTCAGGCTGTCCATCTCGGTCTGGACGTCCTTGTTCTCGGTGAGGATCGAGGCCATGTGGTTGGCCATCTCCAGGTCCCCACCGGGCAGGAAGACACGGGCGTAGTCCTGCGAGCGGGTGTTGGGGAGCTGGTCGATCGCGACCTGGGCCTGCGGGGTCTTCTTCAGGATCGCGGCGGGGTCGGCGGACTTGCGGATCGGCACGTAGCCGGTCGCTTCCGAGAACTTGATCGCCTGCTCGGGCTCGGTGAGGAACTTGATGAAGGTGCCGGCCGCGAGCTGCCGCTCGGGGCTGATGTCCTTCGGGATGCCGACGCCCGAGCCGCCGGTCGGGCAGATCCGCTCGGACTCCGCCGGCCCGGCGGGCAGCGGCGCGACGCCGACGTCGAACTTCGCCGAGGTGATCGCGTTGATCAGGTCACCGGTCGAGCCGACGGTGGCGCTGGCGACGCCCGCCGCGAAGTCCTGGATCTGGTCGACGCCGGCGACCCCGGCGACCTTGTCCTTGTAGACCCAGTCCTTGAGGAACGAGAGCGCCTCGACCGAGCTGGCCGAGTTGCAGGTGATGTCGAACGACTCCTCCTTCGACCAGCCACCACCCCAGCCCCACAGGTTGTTCTGCAGGGTCCAGCCGGCGTAGCCCGCCAGAGCGGGGAACTGGAAGGCGAACTTCGCGCCGCTGGTCGCGGCGAGCTTCATCTTCCACTCGCCGAACTCCTCCCAGGACTCCGGCCCCTCGTCGGGCAGCCCGGCCTTCTTCCAGTGGTCCTTGTTGTAGTAGAAGAGCGGCGTCGAGCGCGCCCACGGGACCGCCCAGTGGGCGTCGTCGTAGAGGTAGTCGCCCAGCAGCGAGTCGACGTAGTCGTCGGTGTCGAACTCGAGCGCCTCGAAGAGCGAGTCGAGCGGGATGATCTGGTCGTTCATCTTGTAGCGGAACCACCACACGTCCGACAGGTTGATGATGTCGGGCAGGTCGCCACCGGTCTGCGCGGTCTGGAACTTCTGCGCGATCTCCTCGTAGTCGGCCCCGGCCGTGACGAGCTTGACCGTGATGTCGGACTGGGAGGCGTTGAAGGCGTTGACGATCTCGGTGCTGACCTTGATCGAGTCACCCGGGTTGGAGGTCCAGAAGGTGACCTCCTTGGCCGGCTTCACGCCGCTGAAGTCGATCTGCTCGACCTTGCTGGCGCCGCCGCCTCCCCCGCTGGTCGAGGGGCCACCACCGCAGGCGGAGAGCGCCGCCGCGGAGATGCCCAGGGCGCTGAGGCCGAGGAACCGTCGTCGGTCCAGGATCAGACCCGAGCGATGCAGGTTGGACGAGGTGTTCATGAAGCATCCCTTTCCCTGTTGTGCCAACTGTGGGCTGAGAACGTCAGCCTTTGACGCCGCCTTGGGTGAAGCCGTTGACGATGTGCCGCTGCAGGAACGCGAAGACGACGAGGATCGGCAGCAGCACCATCACGGTGCCGGCCATCAGGACGCCGAACGAGCTGGCCGCGGACTCACTGTTCTGCAGCAGCGTCAGACCACGTGGCAGCGTCATCATCTCGGGATCGGTGATGATGATCAGCGGCCACAGGTAGTCGTTCCACTCGTAGACCACGTTGACCAGGGCCACGGTCGCGATCGACGGCAGCGACATCGGCACCACGCAGTGCCACAGCCTCCGCCAGTGGCCGGCGCCGTCGAGGTGAGCCGCCTCGATCACCTCGTAGGGCAGCTGCATGAAGGCCTGGCGCAGCAGGAACGTACCGAAGCCGGTGCCGAGACCGGGCAGGATGAGGCCCCAGTAGGTGTTCTCGCCACCGAGGCTGCTGATGAAGACGTAGTTGGGCAGCGCGGTGACCTGCGGCGGCACCATCATCGTGGCGAGCACGCCCCAGAAGATGTACTTCTTGCCGGGGAACTCGCAGAAGACCAGGCCGTACGCCGTCAGGATCGCCAGCAGCACCTTCAGCCCGGCGCCGACGACCGTGACGATGGTGGAGTTGAGGAAGAGCCGCCCGAAGGGGACCTTCTGCGCGGCCTCGGCGTAGTTCTCCGGCTTCCAGACCTCGGGGAAGACGACCAGGTCGGTGGTCGCCAGGTCGCCGGCGCCCTTGAAGGAGGCCAGGAACATGTAGCCGAGCGGCAGCACGACGACGAGCACGGCGAGCAGGAGCACCAGGTAGTCGCGTACGGTCAGCGGCGTCAGCCGCAGCTTGCGTGAGGGAGCCGTCGTCGTGCTCATCGGTAGTGGACCCGCCTCTCCACGACGATCAGCTGGATGAGCGTGATCACCACGAGGATCACGAAGAGCACCGTGGAGAGCATCGCGGAGTAGCCCGCCTGGCTCTGCTCCTTGAAGCCGGTCAGGTAGGCATCGAAGATCAGGGTGCGGGCGCCACGGCCGAGCTTGTCCATCGCGATCAGCAGGTCGAAGGCCTGCAGGCTGTTGAGGATCGTGGTGACCAGCAGGAAGAACGTGGTCGGCGACAGCAGCGGGAGGGTCACCGTGAAGAACCGCCTCACCGGGCCGGCGCCGTCGAGATCGGCCGCCTCCAGCACGTCGCCCGGCACCGCCTGCAGGCCGGCGAGGTAGATGACCGCGGCATAGCCGAGGTTCTTCCAGACGTAGACGATGATCACCATCGTCAGCGTCCACGGAGGCGAGTTGATCCACTCCGGGCTGTTCAGACCGATGTCGCGCAGGATCGCGGAGAGCGCGCCGATGTTGGGGTCGAAGATGTAGAGCCAGGCGAGCCCGACGCCGTAGCCGGACAGGATGTAGGGCGCGAAGACCGTCGCCTGCGCGAACCCTGCACCGGGAAGCTTGCGGTTGAGCGCCAGCGCGACACCGAGTCCCAGGGCGAGGGTGAGACCGACGGTCGCGACGGTGAAGATCGCCGTCGTGGTCAGCACCTTGGTGGCCTCACCGGAGGTGAAGAAGTCGCGGTAGTTGCCCAGCCCGACAGGGGTCGCGAACTTCGAGCCCAGCGTCCAGTTGAGCGTGGAGTAGTAGATGTTCTGGAAGAGCGGTCGGTAGGTGAAGACCGCGATCAGAACGACGTTGGGCGCGACGAACGCGACAAAGATCAGCCACTCCCGTATGCGTCTTCCCGAGAGTGCCTGACGTGGTCGCTTGGTCGTGACGGCCGTCATACCTGGCACGATCGGTGAGTCAATCGGCTGGGTCGGACCCCGTCAAGAGTAAAACTCTTGGTCTCAAGATTTCGTTACCGGAAACTGACCGTGAACGTCATGGATTTACCAGCTGAAGCGGAGCCCGAAGCAATCAGAGGAGCCAACGTCCGAGCAACGTGCCCTCGTGCTCGATGAGCGAACCCAACGACACCGGTACGTCCGTGGGTGGCCCGGTCACGATCCGCCGGCCGTCGCCGGCGAGGAGCTTGGGCGTGATCGTGTGGCAGAGCTCGTCGACAACGCCGGCCTCGAGCAGCGAGCCGAGAAGGGCCGGCCCGCCCTCGCACAGCACATGCTGCATGCCCTCCTCGTGCAGCCGGTCGAGGAGCGCCGGCAGGTCGACCTCGGAGGTGCCGGTGACGTAGACGTTCTCCTCGCCGATCTCCTCGCGCGCGGCATCCAGGCCGGGCGCCTCGGCCACCGTGGCGAGCCGGACCGCGCCGGGCTCGCAGCCGCGGAGACCGTCGGGGATCCGGCCGCGGCGGGAGACGACGACGATCGGCGCGCCCTTGGCCTGGTACGTCTCTGCGACGGCGGTCCCGGCGCCGACCAGAACGGCGTCGGCGAGGTCGCGCAGGACGTGGAAGACGTCGACGTCGACCGCGTTGTTGACCGTGCCGGAACGGCCGTCGGAGCCGGTCGCCGCACCGTCCAGGGAACTCACCATGTTGGCCCGCAGCCATGGCAGGCGGGGCGGCGCGTAGATGGCGCGCAGGCCTTCAGGGGTCGTCGGGTCGCCGTCACCGTGCAGGAGCCTCACCCCGCAAACCTAACCGCTCAGGGCACCCCGCTATCTTCATCGCATGAGTTGGTTGGTTACCGGAGGCGCGGGCTACATCGGATCGCACGTCGTGCAGGCACTGCTCGACGCGGGCATGGAGCCGGTCGTCATCGACGACCTGTCCTCGGGGTTCGCGAAGTTCGTGCCCGACAACGTCACGTTCGTCGAGGCGACGCTGCTGGACAAGTCCGCGATCGAGCAGGCGATCTCCAACCACGGCGTCGAGGGAGTCATCCACCTCGCCGGCTTCAAGTACGCAGGCGTGTCGGTGCAGCGGCCGCTGCACACGTACGCACAGAACGTCACCGGCACCGCCAACCTCCTCGAGGCGATGACGGCCACCGGTGTCGACAAGCTGGTCTTCTCCTCCTCCGCCGCGACCTTCGGCACTCCGGACGTCGACCTGGTCACCGAGACCACGCCGACCAACCCGGAGAGCCCCTACGGCGAGTCGAAGCTGATCGGCGAGTGGCTGATCGCCGACGTGGCGCGCGCCGAGGGGCTCGCCCACACCAGCCTGCGCTACTTCAACGTCGTCGGGTCCGGCAGCAAGGACCTCTACGACACCAGCCCCCACAACCTCTTCCCGCTCGTCTTCGACGCGCTGGCCAAGGGCAAGACGCCGCAGATCAACGGCGACGACTACCCGACCCCCGACGGCACCTGCGTACGCGACTACGTGCACGTCGCCGACCTCGCCCACTCCCACGTCGTCGCCGCCAAGCGGCTCGCCGAGGGCAAGGACCTCGAGCCGGTCTACAACCTCGGCTCGGGCGACGGCTCCTCCGTACGGCAGATCATGGATGCCATCCGCGAGGTCACCGGCATCGACTTCGAGCCGGTCATCAAGCCGCGTCGCCCCGGCGACCCCGCCCGCATCGTCGCCACCGGCGAGCTCGCCCGGCGCGACCTCGACTGGGAGATGCGCCACGACCTGCGCTCCATGGTCGCCACCGCCTGGGAGGCCCGCCAGGCCGCCGGCGCCGACTACCCGAGCTGACTTCGGAGGGGATGTTCACCGAGGTAACTCGGTCAACGCCCACTTCCCTCGTGGAACTCGATGAAATAACCGACGGCTCACCGAGTTACCTCGGTGAGCCGTCGGGCATGAAGGGCCAGGATCAGGCCTTCTTGGCAGCCGTCTTCTTGGCCGGAGCCTTCTTGGCGGGGGCCGGCTTCTCGGCCGGAGCCTCGGCCTTCGGGGCCTCCGCCTTGGGAGCCTCGGCCTTGGGAGCCTCAGCCTTCGGAGCCTCGGCCGGGGCCTCAGCGGTCTCGGACTTCTTGAACTTCGCGACGAAGGTCTCACCGCGGGTGGCGAGCTTGTCGTAGGTGCCGGTGGCGGAGCCGGTGGTCTCGTCGAGCTTGGCCTTGACGGTGGTCTTCAGCTTCTCGGGGAGAACGGTGTACTGCTCCTTGGCCAGGGCCGGGAGGGACTTCGGGTCGAAGCCGGTCACGGTGGACTTGGCAGCGGTGGCCTTCTCGGTCGCCTGGGTGCGGTAGGCGGTCGCCTTCTCGGTCGCCTTGGAGCGGGCGTCGGTCAGCTTGGTGGTCGCCTCGGAGCGGTAGCCGTCGACGCGCTTCTGCAGGTCGGTGGCGAGGTCCTTGACGGTCTCGTAGGCGAGGTCCGCGACACCGGCGACGGCGTTGAGGGGCTTGGTGGTCTCAATCTTGGGCAGGGTGGGCATCTGGGTTCTCCTCGTGATGGGGTTCAGCGGTTTCATCGGCGGCCGGCGCATCGTCGGTGACACGACTGTTGAGAGCAAGGAACGAGTGATAGACGTCGAGCAGCGAGTGCTTCTGCCGCTCGGTCAGGCTCGGGTCGGCGAGCACGGCGAGCTCCACGGACCCCCCGACGTTGGAGTCGGGGCTGAGGATCCCGGCACGGACATAGACCTGCTCCGCCGAGATACGCAGCGCCTTGGCGATCTGCTGGAGGACCTCAGCCGATGGCTTGCGCAGACCGCGCTCGATCTGGCTGAGGTAGGGGTTGGACACACCTGCTTGGTCGGCGAGCTGACGCAGAGACATCTCAGCCGAGATCCTCTGTTCCTTCAGATACTCGCCGAGCGTGCCAACCGCACTCGTGACCTTGCTCTTGACCATGACTCCAGTGTGCTAACAATTGCTAGCAAACGCAAGGCCTGAGCAACCGAAGTGACACACATCACCCACTAGTTGCCTCATCAACCGGCGAAAACGCGCGAAACCACGCCATCCTCGACTCGCTAGCAGACCGCTAGCAGATCACAGAAGAGCGCGGATCTCCCCGACGCGTCGCCCGCCACCGAAGATCGGCGCGTCGCCGGTCGCGCGCACGGCATCGGCATCGACCCCGTCGAGGTCACCGACCCCGTCGCGCAGCAGAGCGGCGGCCATCACCGCCGCCCGCGCCCGGTCGCCGCCGTCGTCGGCCTTCAGCGCCCACGCGCGGCCGTCGGGAAGCGCGACGGCGTAGACCGCCTCGGCCCCCAGCTTGCCGATCAGCCCGGGTACGGCCCGGTGCAGCGCCACCTCGTCGCGGGTCGTGCCCGACACGTACTCGGGGTGGGACCGGATCGCCTCGGCGACCCGCGCGGCCGGGCCGTCGACCGCCGAGCCGATCATCGAGAACGCCCGCGCCAGACCGGTCAGCGACGTGGACAGGGCCGGCGCCCCGCAGCCGTCGACGGTGGCGTACGCGGACTCGCCGGTGCACGCCTCGAGCACCTCCTGGATTCCCTCCTGGAGCGGGTGCTTCGGGTCCAGATAGTCCTCCAGCGGCCAGCCTGCCGCGACGCAGGTGGCCAGCATCGCGGCGTGCTTGCCGGAGCAGTTCATCGCCAGCCGGGTCTTCGGCTCACCGCGACGGAGCGCCTCCTCCCGCGCCTCGACACCGAACGGGTAGTCCTCGATGTTGCCCAGCGCGGACTCGTCCAGGCCGACGGTGGCGAGGATGCGGCGTACGCCCTCCTGATGGAACGCCTCGCCCGAGTGGGAGGCGCAGGCGAGGGCGAGCAGGTCGGGCGGCAGGTCGAGGCCGAGGATCACCATCGCGAGGGCCTGGACCGGCTTGTTCGAGGAGCGCGGCAGGATCGGGGAGTCGACGTCACCGAGCGACCAGCTCACGGTTCCGTCGGCCGCCAGGGAGACGGCGGACCCGTAGTGGTGTCCCTCGACGAAGTCGGAGCGGATGATCTCGGCGAACGGCACTGGTGCTGGCATGGGGGCGAGACTATGTGAGAGTTGCCCCGTGTTCGCCGACCTCCTCACCCAAGACGCGCTCAGCGTGCTCGTGGTCAGCTTCGGTATCGGCATCGTCGTCGGGCTGACAGGCATGGGCGGTGGCGCCCTGATGACGCCGGCGCTGATCTTCCTCGGGGTGCCGCCGACGACCGCTGTCGCCAACGACCTCGTCGCCGCCTCGGTCAACAAGTCGGTCGGGGCCGCGGTGCACTGGCGCCACGGCTCGCCCAACATCAAGCTGGCGACGTACCTCATCATCGGCTCGGTGCCGTGCGCGTTCCTGGGCACCTTCGTCCACAAGCTGGCGCCGGGCGACACCGACCACTTCCTCAAGCTCGTCCTCGGCGGGGCTCTTCTGTTCGCGGCGGCTTCCTACATGTTCCGGATGTACCTGCAGCTACGTCTGGTCACCGGCGGCAACGAGGCTCCCGAGGAAGATCCCCGCCTGAAGCCGCTGCTCACCGTCGTCATCGGCGCGCTCGGCGGTCTGCTGGTCGGCATCACCTCGGTCGGCTCCGGCTCGGTCATCATGATCGCGCTGCTGCTGGTCTACCCGACCCTCTCCGCGGTGAAGCTGGTCGGTACGGACCTGCTCCAGGCGGTACCGCTCGTCCTGGCCGCCGCGATCGGCCAGGTGCTCAACCACGGCGTCGAGTGGGCGGTGCTGATCCCGCTCATCCTCGGCGGCACCCCCGGCACGTTCCTCGGCTCCCGGATGGCACGCTGGGTCTCCCAGTCCGTCATCCGGCGCGGCATCGTCATCATGCTGACGCTCTCCGGCGCCAAGATGCTCGGCGCCGACGCCACCTTCCTGCTGCTCCTCGGCGGCGCGATGCTGCTCCTCGGCCCCCTCCTGTGGGGCTTCATCCGCCAGTCGCGCGGCCTGGAGGCCTTCGACAACAACGCCGCCGCCTGGCGGCTGCCGGAGCGTTCGGAGAAGTAGCACGCCGAGTCGGCTCGTTCTGACCAGATCCGATTCCGAGTCGGCTCGTTCTAACGAGCCGACTCGGCATGTTTCTCCGTCAGAACGAGCCGAGTCGGCAGTCAGGCCTTCAGGTAGCGGCGCAGGGCGTCGAGGTGGTCCTCGGGCTCGAACCCCGTGGCGGTGAGCTTGTCGAGGGACATCACCGAGTTGAGCGGTCGCGGCGCGACGCCCTCCTTGCCCGCGAAGTAGGCCTCGGTCGAGGTGGCGCCCACATCGGCCCGGTCACGCCCCGACAGCGAGAACACCTCGGCGGCGATGTCCCGCCACGAGCACGGCTCCCCCGCGTTGGTGCAGTTGTAGACCCCGTACGCAGCCTCGGACCGCAGCAGGTGAGCGGTGGCCGCGGCGAGGGTGTCGGTGAAGGTGAGTCGGCCGATCTGGTCGTCGACCACGGTCGGCGAGACGCCCTTCTCGGCGAGAGCCGCCATGGTGCGTACGAAGTTCTTGCCGTCGCCGACGACCCACGAGGTGCGCAGGATGTAGTGACGAGCGGTGCCGGCGACCGCGATGTCGCCGGCGGCCTTGGACTGGGCGTAGACGCCGAGGGGCGAGACCGGTTCGTCCTCGGTGTGCTCGGTGGCGGTGCCGTCGAAGACGTACTCGGTGGAGTAGTGCACCAGGGTCAGCCGGTGCTCGGTGGCGACCCGGGCGAGCAGCGCGGGAGCCGTCGCGTTGGCGGCCCAGGCGGTACGCCGGCCGTCGGCCGTCTCGGCGACGTCGACGGCCGTGTAGGCCGCGGCGTTGAGGATGAGCTGGTAGTCGGGCCACGGCCAGGCCGCGACCGCCTTCTCGTCGGAGATGTCGAGCTCGTCGAGGTCGACCGCGTCCGCATCCGGGAAGACCGACACGAGGGCCCGGCCGAGCTGGCCGTTGGCGCCGATGATCAGGGTCTTCTTCGGCTTCATCGGGGTGATCTCGGCCAAGCGCGGGTTGGCGAGATCCTTCTCGGAGATCTCGGCCGACTCCAACGGGATCGGCCACGGGATCGCGGCGGTCTCGTCGGCGAGGTTGAGCGCCGGGTAGGCGAACCCGGGACGCCAGTGGTCGTTGACCAGGTAGGAGTAGACGGTGCGGTCCTCCAGCGCCTGGTAGGAGTTGCCGACCCCACGCGGCACGAAGACGGCGGTCTCCGGGCCGATCTCGATCGAGAAGGTCGCTCCGAAGGACGGCCCCTCACGCATGTCGACCCACGCCGCGAACACCCGCCCGCACGCGACGGAGACGAACTTGTCCCACGGCTCGGTGTGGATCCCTCGGGTCGCGCCGCGAGCGGCGTTGAAGGACATGTTGTTCTGCACCGGGCCGAAGTCGGGGAGCCCCAGCTCCACCATCTTCTGGCGCTGCCAGTTCTCCTTGAACCAGCCGCGAGCATCACCGTGCACGGGCAGATGGACCACCAGGAGACCGGGGATCGGGGTCTCCTCGACACGAAGCTCAGTCACCGAGATCACTGCCCCTTCGCGGCGTACTTGGCTTCGGTCTCGTGCTTGAGCGGCGACCACCAGGCCTCGTTCTCCTGGTACCAGGCGATCGTCGCGGCCAGGCCCTTGTCGAAGTCCTGGTACTTCGGCTCCCAGCCGAGCTCGCTGCGCAGCTTGCCGGACTCGATGGCGTAGCGACGGTCGTGGCCGGCGCGGTCGGTGACCCACTCGATGTCGTCCTCGGGGCGCCCGAAGTGACGCAGGATCGCGCGGACGACGTCGACGTTGGACTTCTCCCCGTCGGCACCGATCAGGTACGTCTCCCCGATCCGGCCCTTCTCCAGGATCGTCCAGACCGCCGAGGAGTGGTCGTCGGTGTGGATCCAGTCGCGCACGTTGAGCCCGTCGCCGTAGACGCGCGGCCGGCGTCCCTCGATCACCTCGGTGATCTGACGCGGGATGAACTTCTCGACGTGCTGCCAGGGGCCGTAGTTATTGGAGCAGTTGGAGATCGTCGCGCGTACGCCGAAGGAGCGCACCCAGGCGCGGACGAGGTGGTCGGAGCCGGCTTTGGAGGCCGAGTAGGGCGAGGACGGCTGGTAGGGCGTGTCCTCGGTGAACCGCTTCGGGTCATCGAGGTCCAGGTCGCCGTAGACCTCGTCGGTGGAGACGTGGTGGAAACGTACGTCGTGACGCCGGACCGCCTCGAGGAGCACGAAGGTGCCGACGATGTTGGTCTGGACGAACGGAGCCGGGTCGGAGAGCGAGTTGTCGTTGTGCGACTCGGCCGCGTAGTGCACCACGGCATCCGACTCCGCCACCAGCGGCTCGACGACCGCGGCCTCCGCGATGTCGCCGACCACGAGCCTCACCCGATCCTCCGGGAGCCCCGCCAGCGATGCCTCCGAGGAGGCATAGGTCAGCTTGTCGAGCACCGTCACGTACGCATCGGTGTTGGCCACGAGGTGGTGCACGAAGTTGGAGCCGATGAACCCGGCCCCGCCTGTCACAAGAATCCGTCTCACCGGTTCATCGTAGGCAGAATTAACCACCCGGTGGTCGCCTCGCCCCGGTGGGTTCCCTAGAACGTGGGGTGAACATCCGTAGGATCAACTGACCATGAAGGGGATCATCCTTGCCGGAGGCACCGGCTCACGTCTGCACCCGATCACACTCGCGATCAGCAAGCAGCTGATGCCGATCTACGACAAGCCGATGATCTACTACCCGCTGACCACGCTGATGCTGGCCGGGATCCGGGACATCCTGGTGATCACGACGCCCCACGAGGCCTCCGGGTTCCACCGGCTCCTGGGTGACGGCAGCCATCTCGGCGTCAACATCAGCTACGCCGAGCAGCCCTCCCCCGACGGCCTCGCCCAGGCGTTCACGATCGGCGCCGACGTCGGCTTCCTCGACGAGTCCGAGGACGGAGTCGGCCTCGTCCTGGGTGACAACATCTTCTACGGCCCCGGCCTCGGCACCCAGCTGGCCCGCTTCAAGACGATCACCGGCGGCGCCGTCTTCGGCTATCGCGTCGCCGACCCGCGCGCCTACGGCGTCGTCGAGTTCGACGAGAACCGCAAGGCCATCTCCTTGGAGGAGAAGCCCGAGAAGCCGAAGAGCCCGTACGCCGTCCCCGGTCTCTACTTCTACGACAGCTCGGTCATCGGGCACGCCCGCAACCTGAAGCCGTCGGCGCGCGGCGAGCTCGAGATCACCGACCTCAACCGGATCTACCTCGAGGCCGGCACGCTCTCGGTCGAGGTGCTGCCGCGCGGCACCGCCTGGCTCGACACCGGCACCCTCGAGGACCTCAACGAGGCCGCCAACTTCATCCGCGCCATCGAGCACCGCCAGGGCACCAAGATCGGCGCCCCCGAAGAGGTCGCCTGGCGCCAGGGCTGGCTCTCCGACGAGGAGCTCTCCCGGCTCGCCCAGCCGCTGCTGAAGAGCGGCTACGGGAAGTACCTGCTCGGCCTGCTGGCCTAGGCGGAATCAGGCCTCCGCCGCGACCGCGGCCGTCTGCTCGGCGCGACCGAAGTCGTCCTCGAGGCGGACGATGTCGTCCTCGCCGGTGTAGCCACCGCGCTGGACCTCGATGATCGAGAGCGGCTCGTCGGTCTCGTTGCAGATCCGGTGGGCCTGGCCGACGGCGACGTCGACGGACTCACCGGGGCCGGCGATGGTGGTCACGCCGTCGATGATGCAGGTCGCCTTGCCGTAAATGACCACCCAGTGCTCGGAGCGGTGCGTGTGGGTCTGGTAGGAGAGGCGGCTGTTGGGCAGCACCTCGATCCGCTTGACCTTGTAGCCCGGACCGATGTCGATGACGTGCCACGAACCCCAGGGGCGGGTCTCGGAGTCACCAGCCATGATGTTGCCTCATTCCTAGAACTGAACAGAAGACGCGACCATAACTGTACGCATCCGCGCACGGTTCATTGCGAACCGATGTTCACCGGTCCGTTACCCGCAGGTCGCCCACGGGAGCAGAACTCTTCCGCCGGAGGGCCTCAGTCGCGCCCGTAGATGTCGCGCGTGTAGACCTTGTCGGCCACATCGGCGAGCACGTCGGTGCGCCGGTTGGCGATGATCACGTCGGCCCGCTGCTTGAACTCGTCGAGGTCCTTGATGATCTCGGAGTGGAAGAACTCCGGCTCGTCGAGCTCGGGCTCGTAGATGACCACCTCGACGCCCTTGGCCTTGATCCGCTTCATCACGCCCTGGATCGAGGACTCGCGGAAGTTGTCCGAGCCGGACTTCATGATCAGCCGGTAGACCCCGACCACCTTCGGCTCGCGCCGCAGGACGTCGGTGGCGACGAAGTCCTTGCGCGTGGTGTTGGCCTCGACGATCGCCGAGATGAGGTTCTGCGGGACGTCTTGGTAGTTGGCCTGCAGCTGCTTGGTGTCCTTGGGCAGGCAGTAGCCGCCGTAGCCGAAGCTCGGGTTGTTGTAGTGCGAGCCGATCCGGGGGTCCAGGCCGACGCCCTCGATGATCTGGGTCGTGTTGAGCCCGTGGGTGGCGGCGTAGGTGTCCAGCTCGTTGAAGTAGGCGACCCGCAGGGCCAGGTAGGTGTTGGCGAACAGCTTGATCGCCTCCGCCTCGGTGGCGCCGGTCATCAGCACCGGTACGTCGGGCTCGAGCGAGCCCTCGAGCAGCAGCTCGGCGAAGCCCTTCGCCGCCGGGGAGTCGTCGCCGACGACGATGCGGGAGGGGTGCAGGTTGTCGTGGAGCGCCTTGCCCTCGCGAAGGAACTCGGGGCTGAAGAAGAGCGTCACCTCGGGGTGCTGCTCGCGCTTGGCCGCGATGTAGCCGACCGGGATGGTCGACTTCACCACGATCGCCGCCTCCGGCGCGTAGGTCACCGCGTCGGCGATCACGCTGTCGACGGTGGAGGTGTCGAAGTAGTTCGAGGCCTCGTCGTAGTTCGTCGGGGTGGCGACGATGACATACGCGGCGTCCGCGTAGGCGTCCTCCTTGTCGAGGGTCGCGCGCAGGCCGAGCTCCTTGGTGGCCAGGAAGGTGGTGATCTCGGCGTCCTCGATCGGGGTCTTGGCCGCGTTGACCAGGTCGACCCGCTCCTGGGAGATGTCCAGGACGACGACGTCGTGCTTCTGGGCGAGCAGGACGGCGAGCGACATCCCGACGTAGCCCACGCCGACAACGGTGATCTTCATGTTCGGCACTGTAAGCAGCGGTTCGAGACCGGGCACAGCACATAAAGCAGCGATGTTCCCGTACGGGAACATCACGTATAGTGTTCATCGTGCCGTCGCCGTACCTGACCTCACCGGCCGCCTTCGGGTCAGCCGTGCGCTCCGCCCGGCGCCGCGCCGGACTCACCCAGAGCGACCTGGCACACCGGGCCGGCGTGGGCCGGCGGTTCGTGGTCGACGTCGAGTCCGGCCACCCGCGCGCCGAGCTCGGCAAGGCGCTCGCGCTGCTGGAGGTCCTCGACGTCTACCTGGCGCCCACGCAGCTCTCCCCGATCGCCCCGCCCCTGGAGGACGTCGACCTCGACGCCGTCCTGGCCCGCTGCCTGACCAACACCTGATGCGAGAGCTGTACGCCTTCGCCGGCCGCCGCCGGATGGGCACCTTCCGCCAGGTCGGCGACCGGATCGACTTCACCTACGCCGAGACCGCCGGCCCGACGCCCATCTCGCTCTCCCTCCCCCGCACCGGCCCCGCCCTGAACCCGGGAGCAGCCCGCGCCTGGCTGGACAACCTGCTCCCCGCCCGCGAGGACGTACGCCGCAGATGGGCGCGCGAGCGAGGGCTGCCCGACACCGAGCCGATGACGCTGCTCGCCTCCTACGGCGACGACCTCCCCGGCGCGGTCTCGCTCTCGGCCGACCCCGACCTGCCCTGGCGCCGGGCGCCGCACCCCGTCGAGGCGCCACTGCCCGAGATCACGACCCGGCTCGCGGCGCTGCGCAACCAGCCCACCTCGTGGCTCGACCAGCGGGCGCGGCCCCGGTTCTCCCTCGGTGGCCACCACGGGAAGTTCGCGCTGCGGCGGGCCTCGGGGAAGTGGTTCTGGCCTACGTACGAGCACCCCTCGACGCACATCCTGCGCCCGACGACACCCGAGGAGGCCTCCGCAAGGATCGCCGACCTGGGCCGGGCCCGCTCCGCCGGGATCCCCGCGACCCGCACCGAGCTGGCCACCTTCGGCGCGCAGGCGGCGCTCGTCACGGAGCGCTGGGACCGGCTCGGCGGCCGGCGCATCCACGCCGAGACGATCCGGCAAGCGCTGGGCCTCCGGCCGGGCGAGGACCTCGACCCCGGCGGCGTACGCGACCTGTTCCTGCGGTGCGATCTGGCACCGTCTCCGGCAGACGACGTCGACAAGATCGCCTTCCTGCTGGCCGGGGACCGGGTCGCCGTGGCGCCGCGGCGCTGACCACGTCACGCCGGCCATCTCACCGTGCGAGTGGCGCTTCCGGACATGGCCCGTCGCCTGCGTACACTCGGATTCCTGCCCACGCGGGGATGGGACATTTCGCCGTGCCGTGGAAGCCGCCACTAGCATGGGCGCCTCAACCTGACGGAGAGGTCCTCTGGTTCCGTAATGACTGCAACACACGCCGACTACCGGCTCAGCCAGCTCGACCAGCTGGAAGCCGAGTCGATCCACATCTTCCGCGAGGCCGCGGCCGAGTTCGAGAAGCCTGTCCTGATGTTCTCGGGGGGCAAGGACAGCATCGTGATGCTGCGACTTGCGGAGAAGGCTTTCTTCCCCGCCAAGATCCCGTTCCCCGTTCTCCAGATCGACAACGGCCTCGACTTCCCCGAGGTCGCCGAGACCCGTGACCGCTGGGTCAGCCGTCTGGGCGTACGCCTGGTGATCGCGAGCATCGATGACGCCATCGCGCGCGGCATCGTCGTCGACGACGGCAAGACCTCGCGCAACCGGCTCCAGACGCCCACCCTGCTGAACGCGATCGAGGAGAACGGCTTCACCGCCGCCTTCGGTGGCGGTCGCCGCGACGAGGAGAAGGCCCGCGCCAAGGAGCGCGTCTACTCCCACCGCGACGAGTTCGGCCAGTGGGACCCCAAGATGCAGCGCCCCGAGCTCTGGTCGCTCTACAACGGTCGCCTCCACGAGGGCGAGCACATGCGGGTCTTCCCGATCTCCAACTGGACCGAGCTGGACATCTGGGACTACATCGGCCGCGAGGGCATCGAGATCCCGAAGGTCTACTTCGCCCACCAGCGTCGCGTCTTCGAGCGCGACGGCATGCTGCTGACCGAGACCCCGCTCAACCCGCTGCGCGAGGGCGAGGTCGTCACCGAGCGTACGGTCCGCTACCGCACCTGCGGCGACATGACCCTGACCGGCTGCGTCGAGTCGACCGCATCCACGATCCCCGAGATCATCGAGGAGGTCGCCGCCGCCCGGGTCACCGAGCGAGGCGCGACCCGCGGTGACGACCGGTTCTCCGAGGCTGCCATGGAGGACCGCAAGAAGGAAGGTTACTTCTGATGGCCATGGACCTTCTGCGGTTCGCCACCGCCGGTTCGGTCGACGACGGCAAGTCCACCCTCATCGGGCGGCTGCTGTTCGATTCGAAGTCGATCTTCACCGACCAGCTCGAGTCGGTCGAGAAGACCTCGCAGGACAAGGGCCACGGCTACGTCGACCTGTCGCTGCTGACGGACGGACTGCGGTCCGAGCGCGAGCAGGGCATCACCATCGATGTCGCCTACCGCTACTTCGCGACGCCCAACCGCAAGTTCATCATCGCCGACACCCCGGGCCACGTGCAGTACACGCGCAACATGGTCACCGGTGCGTCCACCGCCGACCTCGGCCTGGTGCTCGTCGACGCTCGTCACGGCCTGACCGAGCAGTCGCGCCGTCACGCGGTGCTGCTCTCGCTGCTGCGCGTGCCCCACCTGGTCCTGTGCATCAACAAGATGGACCTCGTGGACTACTCCCAGGAGGTCTACAACAAGATCTCGGCCGAGTTCACCGCGTTCGCGACCAAGCTGAACATCCCGGACCTCGAGGTCATCCCGATCTCGGCGCTCCAGGGCGACAACGTGGTGACCCGCTCCACCAACATGGACTGGTACTCCGGCCCGACGCTGATCCACCACCTCGAGCACGTCCACGTCGCCTCCGACCGCGACCTGGTCGACGTACGCCTTCCGGTGCAGTACGTCATCCGGCCGAAGTCCGACGACCACCACGATTACCGCGGCTACGCGGGCCAGGTCGCCGGTGGCGTGCTCAAGCCGGGCGACGAGGTCATGGTGCTCCCCTCCGGGATGACCAGCAAGATCGCCGGGATCGACCTGTTCGACAAGGAGATCCCCGAGGCGTTCCCGCCGATGTCGGTGACCGTCCGCCTCGAGGACGACGTCGACGTGAGCCGCGGCGACATGATCTCGCGGGTCAAGAACGCCCCCGAGCCGAGCCAGGACATCGACGCGATGATCTGCTGGATGACCAACGCTCCGCTGCGTCCGCGGCAGAAGCTGGCCATCAAGCACACCTCCAACTCGGCGCGAGCGCTGGTCAAGGACATCCAGTACCGCCTGGACGTCAACAGCCTCCACCGCGACCTGGAGACCAAGGAGCTCGGCCTCAACGAGATCGGCCGCGTGCAGCTGCGCACCACCAAGCCGTTGCTGTGCGACCCCTACTCGAAGAACCGCACCACCGGCTCCTTCATCCTCATCGACGAGGCGACCGGCGTCACCGTCGGCGCGGGCATGATCAACGACTGATCAGTCGAGCCATTCAGGACTGGGCGGCGCATTCCGGCAACGGGATGCGCCGCCCGTTCTCCATCTCATACGACCTCAACAGGTGATCTTGTGCCTCAGCAGTTCTCTCCCACCCCGCGCGAGCTCGACGACATCGAGCTGATCGTCTCCGGCACCCTCCCGGGTCCACTGAACGTCCCCGGGTCGGCGTTGTCGCTGGCCCTCCCCGCGTCCGTTGCCGAGAGCGCGGCCGCGGACGGCGCGGTGGAGATCGTCGACCCCGAGGGACTGCCGATCGCGCAGGTCACCTGGCCCGCCGGCGAGGTCACCGGCCTCTCCACTCCCGCCTACGGCCCGTTCCGTCGGCTCTACCTCACCCCGTCACAGACCCGCGAGGCGTACGCCGGGCGGACGGTCGTGCCGGTCACCGACGCGCTCACCACCGCCGAGATCGCCGAGATCGCGGCCCTCGGGCCGGTGCTGCTGCTCGCTCTGGTCGGGCACGGCACCCCGTCGCTCTCCCCCGTCGCGCTGCTGCGGGCCTCGTTGCTGGCCGCGGACGCACTGCCCGACGCGGCCGTGGTCGCGGTGCCGTTGGCTTCACACGACGACCCCGAGGCCGACCACGCGCTCGGCGTGGCGGTCGTCGCGGCGTACGCAGGGGGTGACCCGGTCCACGCGCTGGCCGCTCCCACCTCGGAGGACTACCCCGACGAGATCGCCGCGGTCATCGACCGCGACCAGCCCGCTCCCGAGGAGCAGGGCCTGGTCGTCTTCTTCACCGGCCTGTCCGGCTCCGGCAAGTCCACGCTCGCCCGCGCCCTGATGGACCGGATCCTGGAGCAGGGTGCGCGTACGGTCACCTCGCTCGACGGCGACGTCGTGCGCCGCAACCTGTCGGCCGGGCTGACCTTCTCCAAGGAGGACCGGGAGACCAACATCCGCCGGATCGGCTGGGTCGCAGCCGAGATCTCGCGCCACGGCGGCCTCGCCGTCTGCTCCCCCATCGCGCCCTTCGACTCGACTCGCCAGGACGTACGCGGCTACGTGGACGACGCCGGCGGCGCCTTCTTCCTGGTCCACGTGGCCACGCCGCTGGAAGAGTGCGAGCGGCGCGACCGCAAGGGCCTCTACGCCAAGGCCCGGGCCGGCGAGATCCCCGAGTTCACCGGGATCTCCTCGCCCTACGAGGAGCCGGCCGACGCCGACGTACGCGTCGACACCACCGGCCGCTCCATCGACGAGGCCCTCGATGACGTGATCGAGGGCCTGCGTTCGGCGGGCTACCTGTCGCTGTGACCAGGCCGCGCGCTCAGCGGTCGCGGTAGACCAGACCGGACAGGCGCCAGGCCAGCATCCGGCGGACGCGCGGGAGCCGCGCGAGAGTCGACAGCACCAGGTTCCGTACGCTCCGCCGGACCCCCTGCGCGATGCCGAACCGGGTCAGGCGGTCGGAGAGCTCGATGACCTCCTCGGCGACGGGCCGGCGCCGAGCAGCGTAGGTGTCGAGCGCGGCTTCGTCGCCGTGGGCGATGGTCGCGACGAGGGCGTCGCCGAGCACGACGGCGTCCTGGATACCGGTGTTCATGCCCTGGCCGCCGGCGGGGCTGTGGACGTGAGCGGCGTCGCCGGCGATCAGTACGCGGCCCGCACGGTAGGCGTCGGCCACGCGGTGATGGACCCGGAAGCGCGAACCCCAGATCACCTCGGTGACCTTGACCGGGCTCTTGATGCTGCCTCGCTGGTCGAGGAGGGCCTGGACGTAGTCGACGTCGGGGTTCTCCGGTGCCTCGGGCACCGGCGCGACGAACCGGAACGAGCCGTCGGGCAGCGGCGCTGAGACCAGGGTGCCCTCGGGCGAGAAGTAGAGGATGACCTCGTCGTGGGGCAGGTCGCCCTCGACGCGTACGTCGGCGAGGCTGAAGGACTCGGCGTACTTCCCTCCCGGGAAGCCGATCCCGGCCTTGTCGCGCACGATGGAGTGCATGCCGTCGGCGCCGACGAGGTAGCGCGCCCGGATCTCGGTGCCGTCCTCGGTGGTGGCGGTGACGCCGGCGTCGTCCTGGACGAGGTCGACGAGGGTGAGCGGCCGACGTACGTGACCGCCGAGCTCGGTGAGGCGATCGAGGAGGACCCGTTCGGTGACCGCCTGGGAGACCATCAGTGCATAGGGGAAGTCGCTGGGGAGGTCGTCGAAGCGGATCGGCACCAGGACCTTGTCGCGGTCACGGATGGTGAAGCGCGGCGCCTCGATGCCTTCCTTGACCAGGCGCGCGGAGACGCCGAGATCGGCGAGGACCTCCAGAGTGCGGGCGTGGACGACCGCGGCCCGAGAGGTGTTGTCTCCGGAGGCCTGGTTGTCGATGACGGTGACGTCGATGCCGGCCGCGGCCAGCTTGGCCGCCACCGCCAGCCCGGTGGGGCCGGCGCCGACGACGAGCACATCAGTGGTGATGGTGGACATGATGCTCTCCTTGCTCTGACGGGAAGGTCAACACGTGTTGGCCAACTGATGTTGACCAAGTTAGTGCACTGCCGCCATTGACGTCAACGGCTGTTGGCCTACAATTGTTGGCATGACCGAGACCCGCCGATCCGGAGCCGAGACCCGCGAGCGCATCCTCGCCGTCGCTCGCGAGCACTTCGCGCAGCAGGGATACGACCGCACCACCATCCGCTCGATCGCCTCAGCGGCGCAGATCGACCCGTCGATGGTGATGCGCTACTTCGGCAACAAGGAGGAGCTCTTCAAGGTCGCCGCCTCGATCGACCTGGCCCTCCCCGACCTCTCCGCGACTCCGGAGGGCGAGGTCGGCCGCGTGATGACCGCCCATTTCGTACGCACCTGGGACTCCGAGGGCACCCTGATGGCCCTGCTCCGCCGAGCAGCCTCGGACCCTCAGGCCGCGGAGCAGATGCGGAGCATCTTCGCCACCCAGGTCGCCGCCGCCGTCGCTCCCCTGTGCCCCGACCCGGCCCAGGCCGCCCGCCGGGCGGCCCTCGTCGCCACCCAGCTCCTCGGCATCGCGCTGGGCCGCTACGTACTCCACCTCCCGCCCATCGTCGAGATGGACCCCGAGGAGATCGTCGCCTGGGTAGGCCCGACGATCGACCGCTACCTCACCGCCGACTCGGCTCGACCTGACCACAACCAAGGCCGAGTCGGCTCGTCATGACGAGCCGACTCGGTGGAACCTTTACAGGCAGGAGCGCCTAGCGCTTGAGGCCGAGGAGCGCCCAGGCCTCGTCGCTGCTCATCGGCTCACGCTGCGCGACCGCAGCTGCCTCGACGGCTCGCTCGACGAGCTGGCGGTTGGCGTCGACCGGAACGCCCTTGGCGAGGGTGAGCACGTCCTCCATCCCCACCCGCAGATGCCCGCCCATGGCCAGCGAGGTGAGCATGACCGGGAGGGTCGAGCGGCCGATGCCGGTGGCCGACCACGAGGTCACCTCGTCCGGCAGAGCGGCGACGCCGGCGACCAGCGCGGCCGAGGTGCCGGGCATGCCACCGGGCACGCCCATGACGAAGTCGACGTGGACCTTGCCGCCGGCGGGCAACCCGTACTTCCCCAGCAGCCGCTGCAGCGCGGCGACGTGGCCCAGGTCGAAGAGCTCGAACTCCGGCACCACGCCGCGCTCCTGGGTGAGCTGGTAGAGCTCGGTGATGAACGGCCACGGGTTGGAGAAGACGTCGTCGCCGAAGTTCGTCGTGCCCATCGTCAGCGAGCACGAGTCCGGCCCGGCGTCGAGCACCTTCAGCCGCTTGTCCAGCGGGTCGTGGACCGAGCCGCCGGTGGAGAGCTGCACGATCAGCTCGGTCTTCTCGTGGAGCGCATCGACCGTCTCGGTGAGCCGTCCCAGGTCGAGCGTCGGCGCATGGTCGTCGTCGCGGATGTGGACGTGGATCATCCGCGCCCCCGCCTCCTCGCACTCGACGGCCGTCGCCACCAGCTCCTCGAGCGTCGTCGGCAGCTGCGGGCAGTCTTCCTTCGCGGTTTCCGCCCCGGTCGGCGCCACGGTCACAAGCAGTCCTGACATGAGGACAACCTATCGTCAAATGGCGCTTTGACCGCAAGATCTCCTTCATCGAGAGTTCGGGCCGGCCAAGGGCGCGACCACTCGCGGAAGGCGGCGACGAGTGCCAGTCCGCAGGCGGCGTAGAGGACCACGCCAGTGACCAGCGTCGGAACCGGCGGATTGTCCGTCGTTCCTCCCGAGAGAAGTAGGAAAAGGATCGGGGCAACCGACCCAGACACCCCGACCATCGCCAGCAACATCTGGATCCATGCCCTGCGGGAGCGCCCGACGATGACTCCGGCGACTACGCATGGGAGGAAGAGGAATCCCAGACTGTTGAAGAGCAGCAGCCCTGGCACCGGCGCGAGCCGCCACCAGCGCGTACGGCCCGAGAGGCGAGCGCCTCGGACCGCTCCCAGACCGAGGAACCCGAGCAGGGCCAGAGCGACGATCAGGCCCGTTCCCTCGAGGGTGAACGAGGGGTCGTCGGTGAAGCAGGCCATGAAGAGGCGGGCGAGGACTGCCCAGCCGACACCGAGACCGGCATAGAGGAGTACCGAGCGGCCGAGCTCAGTGCGCCTGGACACCTGGAGTCCTCCCGCTGTGTCCGACGGCGTTGCGGATGAAGTCGCCGACTCGCCTCACCAGGACGAAGACGCTGTCGGTGTGCTGACGCGTAGGCTTCGGAAGCCACTCCACGGCCTGCCCCGCGTTCTGTTCGCAGAGAGTCGCCTGATGTGCGATCTGCTCGGCGAGCCTCGCCTGTCGGCGAGCCTGCCTAGCGATCTGGACGCGGTGCCGAGCCTGGCGGGCGACGATCTCGCGGTCACGGTGCTCCGCCGCTAGATCCTGGGCGATGCTGGGGTCGTACATGTAAGACATTGGTCCCCTCCTCAGACCGAGACGAATTCGTAGAATCGCTTCGAAGACGTCTGTGCCGGGCCCGGAGGGTGACCGGTCGAAGGAGTTTCTTTTCCTGCTCGGGGGCTGTCACCCCCGTTCCCGTCTCACTCGTCAACGAGAGTGATGGGGACGAGTGCCATGGACGTAGATGCCGTCGCCGGCGAGGACGCCGACAACGGGCTTCTCGGGGCGCTTTTCACGAGCGAGGGAGCGGCTCTGGTGCACATGGCACGGTGGTACGTCGACGACAAGACCGCGGCGGAGGACCTCGTCCAGGAGGCTTTCATCCGGCTGGCCAGGCACGTCCACCGGCTACGGGACCCGAGCAAGGCGACGGCGTACCTACGGCGGACCGTCATCAACCTGGCGCGCGACCACAACCGCCGCGGGTTCGTGTCATTTCGCCACCGACCGCCCGCCGAACCCGACGAGCCATCGACCGAGGAACTGGCGGGCGACCGGGCGGATCGGGCCGAGGTGATCGCCGCACTGCGCGAGCTGCCCATGCGACAGCGCGAGTGCCTCACCCTGCACTACTACTACGACCTCGGTATCGCCGCGACCGCTTCCACGCTCGGCTTGTCGGAGAACTCCGTGAAGACGCACTTGAGACGTGGCCGGAAGACCTTGGCCAGAGTCCTGGAGGATGCCCGATGACTCGGCTCGACGACCTTCTGCGCGACGCGATGGGCGACCCGGGACGCCCACCGGAGCCCTCGAACGATCTCTTCGCCCGGGTGGTCGGCGGCATCGCCGACGACCGGGAGCGACGGCGTCGACGTCGTCGCATCGCCACACTCGTCGCACTCGTGACCGCGGCGGTCGCCGCCGTGGCCGTCCTCAACAAGATCCGTCAACTGAACGGGGAGGCAACCATGCCCTGGTGGACTCTCGAAATCGCGACCACCGTGCTGCTCATCGGCCTCGCACTTTGGCTCGGCCCACTGATCAAACGGTTCGGCCGTGCGTACGCTGCCGACGTCTTCCACGACAATCCGCGAACCGGCAAGAGCTACATCGTGCTGACCGACATCGTCTACTACCTGATCTTCACCGCGTACATCCTCGCCACGATCCGTTTCGAGCGGTCGTCGTACTGGTCCGGCACGTCGGACGGGATCACCGCCGACCAGCTCAGCGATACGCTCTTGCGCATCGCGGGGATCCTGTTCATCATCGGCTTCCTGCACGCGGTGAACATCGTTCTCATGCCCGTGCTCGGGCGGCTGTTCTCGCTGAATCGACGGCTTCCGCCCGGGACCTCGCACCCGAGCTGAGCTCCGGGTCGGCCCGAGAGATGCCACTGGCCCGCCCTGCGCGAACAGGACGGGCCAGTGATGCTTGATCTCTCGGCGTCAGCCGATCGGGATCGTCACCTCGGCGACGTTGCCGACGGCGGCGTGGACCTTCTTGTCCACGGGCTCCGCCTTCGGCGCGAGCGTACGCAGGGTCCACTCGCCGTTGCCGGCGAAGAACCGGAAGTGGCCGGTGGCCGAGGTGGGCACCTCGGCGGTGAACTCGCCGGTGCGGTCGAGCAGCCGGACGTACGCACCGTGGACCGGCTCGCCGTCACGGGTCACCTGACCCTGGATGACGGCCTCCTTGGCGACATCGACGCCGGCGAGCGAGAGCCCGCCCTCAGTCGCGCCGCACATCAGGCGACACCCGGCTCGTCGCCGGTCACAACCGGAACGCCGACGAGGGAGCCGTACTCGGTCCACGAGCCGTCGTAGTTCTTCACGTTCTCCTGGCCGAGGAGCTCCTTGAGCACGAACCAGGTGTGCGAGGAGCGCTCGCCGATGCGGCAGTAGGCGATGGTGTCCTTGCTCCAGTCGACGCCGGCCTCGGTGTAGATCTCCTTGAGCTCCTCGTCGGAGCGGAAGGTGCCGTCGTCGTTGGCCGCCTTGGACCACGGGACGTTGGCCGCGGTCGGGATGTGACCGGCGCGCTGGGCCTGCTCCTGCGGGAGGTGGGCCGGGGCGAG
This sequence comes from Nocardioides sp. YJ-D4, assembly GCF_054031495.1. Lineage (NCBI taxonomy): Bacteria > Bacillati > Actinomycetota > Actinomycetes > Propionibacteriales > Nocardioidaceae > Nocardioides > Nocardioides sp. YJ-D4. The sequence goes on along the minus strand of NZ_CM132932.1, from coordinate 3,830,048 downwards.
GAGGCGGCCGGCGAACTCGTCAGGCGAGCGCACGTCGACCAGGTTCTTGACGCCGATGGCCTCGACGGTCTCGTCGCGGAAGGCGCGGATCGAGAGGTCCTGGTCCTTGGCGGTGTAGCTGGCCGGCTCACGGGTGACGGTCTCGTCGGTGAGCTCGCGGGAGTCGAGCTCCCACTTCTTGCGGCCACCGTCGAGGAGCTTGACGTCCTGGTGGCCGTAGAGCTTGAAGTACCAGAAGGCGTACGCGGCGAACCAGTTGTTGTTGCCGCCATAGAGCACCACGGTGTCGTCGTTGGAGACGCCACGCTCGGAGAGCAGTGCGGAGAACTGGTCCTTGTTGACGAAGTCGCGGCGCACCTGGTCCTGCAGGTCGGTCGTCCAATCGAGCTTGATCGCGCCCTTGATGTGGCCCTTGTCGTAGGCGGTGGTGTCTTCGTCGACCTCGATCAGCACCACCTTCGGGTCATCGAGGTGCTCCTCCACCCACTGGGCGGAGACGAGGGAGTTCTCGCGGGTCATTGGTTACCTTTCGTTGTGTTTCTGGCGTTCAGGGTCAGGCGAAGCGCCTGATCAGCAGGTAGAGCTCGCAGCCGAGGCAGAACCGGAAGACGGCATTGAGCACGGCCGCCACCAGCGCGAGGCCGAGGGCGACCTGTGCCACGAGCGTGGCGCCGAGGAGGTAGCCCACGAGCGCGACCACGAGGAAGGCGAGGCCTACCCCCTGGGCGAATCGGGGCGGTGCCGGGTCCTCGAGCTCGTCCGGGGCCCCGAGCCGGGGACGTACGAACTTCTTGAAGAGCCAGGCGTGAGGGGTCCGCTGAACGCCGAGACCTGCCCCGATCGCGAAGAGCACCGTCTGAACGGCGGTCACCACCAGAGCCCACGGCTGCGGAAGCAGCAGAGCCAGGAGGATGACGACAACGGTCAGCGCCGCAGTGAACTGCGGGCCGCGCGGGTCGATTCCGGTCTGTGCCGCCGTCTTGCTCGAGGTCTCGGACATAGGTGTGCTCCTGCGAGAGTGGAGGGGAGGTCGTCAGGACGAGCCTGACAGGCGAAAGCGATCCCCGGTGTCGACAGCGCGACAAATCTCAGGGAATCAGCGGCAGGAACGACACAGCGCCGAGCGCACGCGGCAGTGATCCACTGCGCGGCGCTTGGTCAGCATGGTCGAGAACATGCGATGACAGTAGCGTGATGCTCGACGGCCACGAAACGAATGTCTCGGCATATGGACGAGCGTGTCAGGATTCGAGATTCACGGCAGGAATCGCACTCAGGACCTGTTCCTTGCGCGGAGCACCGGAGGCACGTGCGATCTCGTTGCCGGAGCCGTCGATCACCAGGGTCGTCGGCGTACGCATGATGTCGAGACGGCGCACCAGGTCGAGGTGGTGCTCGGCGTCGATCTCGACGTGCACCACGCCCGGGACGATGTCGGCGACCTCGCCGAGGATCCGCCGGGTCGCCCGGCAGGGCGCGCAGAAGGCGCTGGAGAACTGCACGAGAGTCGCGCGCGCACCGAGCTCGGTCTCACCCAGTGCGTCGGTGACCGCGTCCCACGCGTGCGGCTCGGGTGCGTGATCCTCGTGAGTCACATGGAGCTCCTTCGTGCCTCGGAAGCGGCCGTCGCTGAGCATCCGGAACAGGCCGAAGGCGAGGGCGGCGGCAATCGCGACGACGGCGATCCAGGCTCCGGTGCTCATAGAACTATTGAACCGGCAATCCGCTCCACTCATTCCCTCGCCGCGCGCCGAAGCCTCTCGTTGGCCACCTCCAGGCGGCGTACGTCCTCCTCCAGGGCGAGCACGCGGGCAATGCCGGCGAGGTTGAGGCCGTCAGCGAGAAGGTCACGGATGCGAACCAGACGCTCGACGTCGGCGCGGGAGTAGAGCCGGGTGCCACCCGAGGTCCGCGCAGGGTCGACCAGCCCGCGCCGCTCGTAGACACGGAGGTTCTGGATCTGCATGTCGGCCATCTCGGCCGCCACCGAGATGGCGTAGACAGCCCTGGTTCGCTCGGTCACACATCAATTCTGACACGTGGACTTGAAATCATCTAGCGCATGGGATATATGAAAGGTATATCCGCTGATATAGATCCCGTGAGGAGGGAAACCATGCTGATCCGAAGCACCGATCCGTTCCGCGAGTTCGATCGCATCACCCAGCAGCTCCTGGGCGGCGGCACCACCAACCGACCGGCCGTGATGCCCATGGATGCCTGGCGCGAGGGCGACCGGTTCGTCATCGAGTTCGACCTTCCCGGCGTCAGCCCGGACACGATCGACCTGGATGTCGAGCGCAACGTACTCACCGTCAAGGCCGAGCGGGTCGCCAGGAACGGCGACTGGCAGATGCTCGCCAACGAGCGCGTCCGTGGCAGCTTCAGCCGTCAGCTCGTGCTCGGCGACAACCTCGACCTCGACCACATCGAGGCTGCGTACGACGCCGGCGTGCTGCGCCTGGTCGTGCCGGTCGCCGAGAAGGCCAAGCCGCGCAAGATCCAGATCGCCACCAGCCCCAGGTCGGAGCCGGCCGCGATCGAAAGCTGAGTGAGCCTGCCCGCCCCGGCAGGCCCTTACGCAGGTGAGTCGCCGGGTGCGGGCTCCCCAGCCCTCTGCGACCTAACCGCCGGCGAACGGCGGAAGGAACTCCACCGTCGACCCCGGTGGGACCTCGATCCCGCCGGGGTCGCCCGTACCCGCCGGGCGGTCACCGATCAGTGCCGAGCAGACCTTCAGGACCTCCGGAAGGCGGGTGTCGGCATGCAGCTCCGCGGCGCGGCGTACGACTTCTGCCAGCGTCAACGGGCCGTCCACCTCGAACCGGTCGGACGGAGTCCCGGCCGCTGACTTGGCCGCGGCCCAGTAGCGGACCTCTATAACATTCGTCACTTTCTCGTGGACATCCTTCCTATGTCACCGCGAGGTTTCGTTAATATGGTGCAACGATCACCTCACCGAGGCTCAATGTTGCGTTTCGGTGCTCCTCTTTCTCTGACCGAGAGGCACCCCCCATGAGCTCGCTTCTGTTGTTGACCAGTTCGCTCCAGCCTTCGGCAGACGTCCTTCCCGGGCTCTCGCTCCTTGGCCACCAGGTGAAGATCCTTCCTGCTGAAGGTAGCGCGCTTCTCGAGGCGCCGGACTCCGACCTGCTGCTCGTCGACGGCCGGCAGGACCTCGCCCAGGCCCGTGACCTGTGTCGTCTGATCCGCACCACCGGCACCGACATCCCCGTTCTGCTGATCGCGACCGAGGGTGGCCTCGCCGTCGTCGCCCACGACTGGGGCATGGACGACGTCGTGCTGCACACCTGCGGCCCGGCCGAGCTCGAGGCCCGGATCAAGCTCGCGATCGGCCGCATCTCGGCGGCCCGCGAGGCCTCCGACCCCGAGGCCCACGTCATCCGCTCCGGCGAGGTCGTCGTCGACGACGCCACCTACACCGCCAAGATCGGCGGCCGCCCGCTCGACCTGACCTTCAAGGAGTTCGAGCTCCTGAAGTTCCTCGCCCAGCACCCGGGCCGCGTCTTCTCCCGCCAGCAGCTGCTGCAGGAGGTATGGGGCTACGACTACTTCGGCGGCACCCGCACCGTCGACGTCCACGTACGTCGCCTGCGCGCCAAGCTCGGCCCGGAGAACGAGACCCTCATCGGCACCGTCCGCAACGTCGGCTACCGCTTCGTGCTGCCGTCGAAGAACAACGATGCCGCCGCCGACGGCGCCCGGCTGACCCCGTCTCCTCGCCTGGGGGCCGACGCCTAGGCTGCTCCCATGGCACTCACCGTCGATCAGGTCCTGGCCATCGCGAAGGCGACCGAGGCGTACGACGGCGTGGCGCCGCTCGACGAGGCGACCCTCCTGACGCTGCGCAACCGTCCGGAGGCCGCCACGATCTGGGGTGACGTACGCGGCTTCGGGCTGATGATCGGCACCGAGCTGTCGCTGGTGGTGCTGACCCAGCATCGCGGCGTCGGCCTGGGTCGCCAGCTGCTGCTCCGAGCGCCGTCGCTTCCCGCCGGGACGACGGCGTGGTCGCACGGCGACAACCCGGCGGCTGCCAGGCTGGCCGCCACACAGGGGTGGGACCGCACCCGTGAGCTGTGGGTGATGCGGCGCCCTGTCGCCGGTCTGCCGCCCGCTCCGGAGGCTCCTGACGAGATCGTCGTACGCGGCTTCGAGGCCGGCGACGAGTCCGAGCTGCTCCGGGTCAACGCTGCCGCCTTCGCGCACCACCCCGAGCAGGGATCGCTGGACGAGGCCGGGCTGCGGGAGCGGATGGCGGAGTCGTGGTTCGACGCGTCGGGGCTGGTCACCGCGTGGGAGGGCGAGAAGCTCCTGGCGTTCCACTGGACCAAGCGCCACAGCGATACCGAGGGCGAGGTCTACGTGGTCGGGGTCGATCCCGCCGCCCAGGGTCGCGGCCTCGGCAAGCTGGTCACCCTCCTCGGGCTGAACCATCTGGCTGCTGTCGGCGTCGAGCGGATCCATCTCTATGTCGAGGGCGACAACACCCCGGCCGTACGCCTCTACGAAGGCCTCGGTTTCACCCGTGCCGCGGCGGACACGCACGTCCAGTACACCCGCGGCTAGTCTTCGGTCGCGTGAAGCTGACCGAAGCGCAGAGTGACCGGGCCGTCGGGGCCATCGTCGGAACCGCGGTGGCGGATGCGCTCGGGGCTCACTACGAGTTCGACCGCCCTCGGCTCGGCCCGGACGAGACGGCGCAGATGCTCGGCGGTGGGCTCGGCCCGTTCGCGCCCGGGGAGTGGACCGACGACACGACGATGGCGTGGTGCATCCTCGAGGTCGCCGCGAGCGGTCTCGACCTGCGTACCGAGGAGGGGCTGACCGCCGTCGCCCGCAACTTCCGGACGTGGGCGGAGTCGGACCCGAAGGACATCGGCAACCAGACCGCCCGGGTGCTCGACACCGCCGGGCCCGCGCCGACCGCCGCGCAGCTGCGACACGTCTCGGAGAAGCTGCACGAGACGACCGGACACACGGGAGGCAACGGCTCCCTGATGCGGACTGCGCCCGTCCCGCTCCGCTATCTGGGCGACCGCCCGGCCGTCGCCGAGGCCGCCGCCGCGGTGAGCGCCCTGACCCACTGGGACGAGCACGCCCGGTCCGGTTGCGTCCTGTGGTCCCTGGCGATCGAGCACGCGGTGATGCACGGCGAGCTCGACGTACGCTCCGGCCTCACCCTCCTCTCCCCCGCCGAGGCCACCTTCTGGACCGAGAAGCTCGACGAGGCCGAGACCGCGCCGCCGGCGACCTTCAATCCCAACGGCTGGGTCGTCACCGCGCTGCAGGCCGCGTGGTCCTCGATCGCCCAGACTCCCGCTGCCGGTCCCGAGCACTACGTCGAGGCCCTCAACACCGCGATCCGGATCGGCAACGACACCGACACCGTCGCCGCCATCGCCGGTGGCCTCCTCGGCGCCCGCTGGGGCGCCACCGCCATCCCGGCCGAGTGGCGCGGGCTCAGCCACGGCTACCCCGGCATCCCCGGAGACTTCCTGGCCACGCTCGCCCTCGACGCCGTGGCCGCCGGGCTCGCTGGCTCCTGAGCGCTCAGCCCGGCCGCGCCGAGGACCAGTAACAACGCCATCACGCTGAGAGCCCCGGTGAACAGCAGCGCCGCACCCAGCCCGGGCAGGTAGTCCAGCAGCTGCTCGGAACGAGCGACCCAGACCGCGAACAGGCCCGTGCCGACGGCGGAGATGATGCCCATGACGGTCCCGATGCCTTTGAGGAACAACAGCGGTATCCCGACAAGCACGAGACACCCGAGAATCATGGACGGAAGGTAGACGTCCACGGTCATCGCGAACCCGTGGCCAGCCTCGAGATCCAGCATCGGGTCGCTCGATGGGGTCAGGAAATACAGGCCGCGTACGAGAACGATCCACGCGATCACGAGCGGTATCCCAGCCATCACTCGGAGGCCCCATCCGGGATCTCCCGAGCGACTCGGTGCCGCGCCGGGATTCGTGGCGGCGCCGGGTTCAGTCTCAGACATGGCGGGAGCATCCCAGATCGGCCTACGCCCTATCTGGGTTTCCCCGAACCCTTCACAAGTGTCGGCGAGGCGGCTGAGTCGGGCGAACGAACTTTCATTCGCCGCCAGGCTCCACCCGGCCGATCAGCGGAGCGGGCGGATGTGGAGGCCGATCTCGGGGTCGACGAGGACCTCCTGAGAGGCCGGCATCCCGTCGACGACGAGCTGCGCGTCCACAGGTACGTTGCGCTTGACCAGCCCCAACGCGATCGGGCCGAGCTCGTGGTGACGTGCCGATGAGCCGATGAAGCCGACCGTCTTCTCACCGAAGACCAGCTCGGAACCAGCGGCGGGCAGCCGGTTCTCCGAGCCGTCGAGGTGGAGCAGCACCAGGCGCCGCGGCGGGCGGCCGAGGGTGTGGACGCGGGCGACGGTCTCTTGGCCGCGGTAGCAGCCCTTGTCGAGATGGACCGCGTACTCCGGGCCGACGGTCTCCTCCGAACCCGGCACCCAGCCGACCTCGTTGGGGATCGTGCGTGTGTCGGTGTCGACGCCGAACCGCGGCTCACCGCGCTCGATCCGCAGAGCCTCGAACGCCCAGAGCCCGCAGGCGGGACCCGCGGCAGCGGCGTACGTCTCCAAGGACTCGCGCGGGACGAACGAGTAGCCCTGCGAGGGACGCCAGACCGAGGCCTGTGACGGCTCCGCGGTCACGGTCACGTCGGACCAGAACTTCATCCGCTCCAGATAGGCGACCAGAGCCTCACCGGCACCGGGCTCGGTCCACGCCAGGAAGGAGGAGCCATCGTCGACGCCGGAGAAGAAGTGCTCGACATGTCCCTGCGGCGACAGGATCAGGGCCGAGGTCCAGACCCCGGGCTCCAGCCCCTCGAAGGCCTGCGAGGTCAGCGAGTGCAGCCAGGTCAGCCGGTCGGGACCGGCGATCCGAAGGACGTCACGGTGGGAGAGGTCGACGAATCCCTCGCCGGAGGCCAACGTCCGCTGCTCCAGGTTGAACGACCCGTAGTGCGCGGCGACGGGTGCGTCAGCACCATCGCCGGCGACGGCACCGGGCAGGGACAGAAGCGGGCTGGCAGTCATCATGGCTCCTCAGAAGAACAGTCGACGCACGCCCCGAAGACAGTCAGATGAGCGACATCCACCTCGAAGGCGTACTCCTCGCGCAGCCGCTCGCTGATTCCGTCGGCCACTGAGGGGTCAACACTGGTGACCTTCTGACACTTCCTGCAAACCGCATGAAAATGCGGACGGCCGGAGACCGAATGGTAGGTCGAGGCCCGCTCGCCCAGGTGGGCGTGGCGCACCAGTCCCAGCTCCTCGAGCACCTCGAGGTTGCGATAGACGGTGGAGAGGTTGATCGCCGAGGACGACTCGCGTACGACCGCGAGCACCTCCTCGGGGGTGGCGTGGCGCAGCCGCTCGATGGCGCCGAGGACCAGCTCGCGCTGGGGCGTGAGTCGATAGCCCTTCGCCCGAAGGGCCTCGCGCCAGTCCTCAGCCGCCTCGGTCATCGCGACTACTTGTTGACGCGCTTGAGCCGCGCCCACAGGTGCGGCTGCAGCGCCTGGCCCATCGCGGCCATGTCGAAGGCGTAGAGAAGGTCGCCCTCGACGTTGCCGTAGAGGCGCTTGCCGGCGGTGTATTCCTTCGCGGTCTCCGTGCGAGCGACCGCATCGGTGGTGAGGTCGAGCTTGCCGCCCTCGGCCTTCCCGTACCAGACCTCGACGATGCCGGTGTTGTGCGTCATCACCCACTCGACCTCGCCCTCGGGGCGGAAGCGTACGAAGCCGGTCTCCAGCGCAGCGTCGCGCACCTTCTCGCCGGTCTCGGGGTCGATGATCCACGAGCGCGCGAAGTAGTGGAAGAACGGTCGCCCGTCGTGGGTGAAGATCAGCTCCTGCCCGAACTCGAACTTGTCGATCGTCGGATAGTCACCGTGTCCGTTGCCCTGCCAGGTGCCGAGCATCCACGCACAGGGACCGGCATCGGGGTGAAGGTTCTCCGGAAGTTCGAAAGCCACACGCCGAGTTTAGGCCGTACGTCGGCTACGACCCGAAACGCAAGCGCTAGTGTGCTCGGCATGCAAGAACTCGTGGTGAAGGTGACCGTGGGCGCCGAGGCGCCCGAGCGTACGAACCAGGCCTTCACGGTCGCCTCCGCGGCCGCGACCGCCGGCGCGAAGGTGTCCCTCTGGCTCACCGGTGAGGCGACCTGGTTCGCGGTCCCCGGGCGCGCTGAGGAGTTCAAGCTCGAGAACGCGGCGCCGCTGCAGGAGCTGATCGGACTGGTCCTCGAGTCCGGCCAGATCACCGTGTGCAGCCAGTGCGCGTCCCGTCGCGACCTCTCCGAGGAGGACCTGATCGACGGCGTGATCATCAAGGGCGCGTTCGTGTTCGCGGAGGAGATCCTGCGCGACGGCGTGCAGGCCCTCGTCTACTGAGACCTCCCTTACCAGAACTACACCAATGTAGTTCCAGGTAGCAGGCGTGTTAATCCTGTCGGAGACTCCACACACCGCCTACTTCGCCGTTAGCATTCACCCTCGTGAGCACGCAGACCCCCAGTGGCAAGTGGTGGAGCCGTGATTCGGCCGCCCAGCCGGGTGACGACGAGGACCTGACGGCGCGCGCTGCGGAGTTGGCCCGCGCCGCTGCCGCAGCCGAGTCACTTCGCATCGCAGCCGAACAGGCGGCCGCCGAGCAGGCGGCCGAGCGGCTGGTGGCCGAGGAGTCCGCCGCCCAGCACGCGACCGCCCGCGCGAAGGCGGACGAGACCGCCAAGCTGCACGCCGAGCTGGCCGCCGACGCCCACCAGGCGCGCGAGGTCGCGGAGAAGGCAGCCGAGGAGTACGCCCGCGCCCGGGTCGAGGCCGAGAAGCTCGCCGACACCCGTGCCAAGGAGCGCGCCGAGGCCGAGGAGGCCGCCCTCGCGAGGGGCAAGGAGCTGGAGGCGGCCGAGCGCCGCCTTCTCGATGCCGCCCGCGTCGCCGAGGAGCAGGCCACCGCCCGCACCGAGGCCGAGGAGGCCGCCCGCGCCAAGGCCGAGGAGGCCGCCGCCGCGGCCGCTTCCGCCGCGGAGGCCCACACCAAGGCGGCCGAGCACGCCGAGCTGGCCCAGGCCGCCTACGCCGCGCGCAGCGTCGCGGAGGCAGCCGCCGAGGACCGGCTCGAGGAGATGGACGAGCTTCGCGACGCGCTGGCGGCAGCCGAGAAGGCTGCCCGCAAGGCCGCGGACGAGGCCCGTGCCGCCTACGAGGCACGCAGCGAGGCGGAGGCCGCCGCCGAGGCCGCCTACACCGCCCGCGCCGCGGCCGACACCCGATCCGAGGAGCTCGCGCGGATGCGCGAGGAGGCCGACGCGGCCGCAGCCGGCCGGGCCGATGAGGCGCTGGCCGCGTTCACCGCGCGCCAGGCCGCCGAGCAGGCCGCCAACGACCGGGCGACCGAGGCCGAGAAGGCTGCCGCCGCGCGCATCACGGCCGAGGAGTCCGCGGTCGCGATGGCGACCCAGGCCGAGCTCGCCGAGCAGGCCCGCAAGGAGGCCGAGGCTGCGGCCGAGGCCGCCTACGCCGCTGCCGAGGCGGCCGCGACCGCCCGCGCCGAGGCCGAGGAAGCGGCGAAGGAGGCCTTCGAGGAGCGGAAGGCCGCCGACGCCAACGCCGAGGACCACGCGATGACTCGTGCCGCGGCCGAGGCCACGGCGGCCGACCAGTACGCCGTGGCAGCCGAGGCGCTGGCCGCGCGCACCGAGGCGGAGGAGGCCGCGCTGCGCGCCTTCAAGGCCGCCGACGCCGCCAACGACGCCCGGCTCGAGGCCGAGAAGAGCGCGAAGCAGTACGCCGAGTTCGCCGCTGCCGCCGCGCACGAGGCCAACGAGAACGAGGAGCGCTACCGGCAGCTCACCGAGCTCGCCTCCCAGGCCGAGCAGGCGGCCGAGTCCGCCAACCTCGCCCGGATGGCGGCCGACCAGCGCGCCTCCGAGCACGCCGATCTCGCGGTACAGGCCCTGGAGGGTCGCCGCGCCGCCGAGCGCGCCGCTACCGAGGCCAACGAGGGTCGTCGCGCGGCGGAGTCCGCGCTGCGTACCGCCCACGAGTCGATGACCGAGCTCATCACCGGCCAGGCTCGCGAGCGCGAAGAGGCCGAGCGCCGGATGACGGAGATGATGAACCGTCTCGCCGACGTCCAGGAGCAGGCCGCCGAGGCCGTACGCCTTCGGGCGGAGGCCGAGGAGGTCGCCGGCCAGAAGGCGATCGACCGTCAGGCTGTCGAGGCCTCGATCCTGCACAACACCCAGCTGGTCGAGCAGGCCATCGTGGACCGGCAGATCGCCGAGCGCCGCAGCGCCCAGCTCGCCAAGCAGCTCGCCGACCTGCGCGAGGCCGTCATGCTCGCGGTCAAGGGCGGCAGCACCAACAAGCGTGCGATGCAGGCCCTGGAGCTCACCCTCGCCGCGACCCCGTCGCCGCCCGAGGCGCAGTTCCCCATCCCCGACGCTCCTGACGAGCCGCTCGTGGTCGAGCCCCTCGCGCCGGTCGCGCGCACTCCGTTGGTCGAGCCTGTCGAGACCACCGCCCCCGCGCCGGTCGACTCACCGGCAGCGCCGACGGCCGGTCCTCCGACCGCACCCGTGACGCTGCCCGAGCGGCAGACCGGCAAGAAGCAGGCCAACAAGTCGCAGTCCCAGGGCTCGCCCGCGCAGCCGGCGGACCTGCCCGACACCCCGAGCGACTCCCTCCCCCAGCGCTCGAGCGGCTGGCTGGCGGCGGTCAAGCTCGCCGAGTCCGGCAAGTTCCCCGGTGCCAAGATCCCCGGCGCCGGCAGCTCCGTGCCCGAGGCCGCCGCGACTGCCGACGACGCACCTGCCGACGAGTCGGAGGGCGAGCCGGTCGGCACCAAGCGGCTCACCGTCCGCACCTTCAGGCCCGAGGACGGCTCGCTCATGACCGAGAGCACCGTCACGGTCACCGAAGAGGGCGTGCTCGACGTACGCAAGGACGAGCAGACCCACACCTACGACCTCTACGACACCCACACCGACATCACCATCAAGGGTGAGCCGGCCGCCGACGAGTGGGTCGTCGAGTTCAACACCGACGAGGCGGGTGCGGTCCAGGTCGACAAGTCGATGGTCGACCCCGAGGCGTTCCAGCGCGAGGTGCTCCGCTGGCGCCCTGACATGGCTGGCTGAGCGGGCTTGTTGGGATACCCGGTTAACCGGGTATTCCTGCACTTCTCAGGCGTTGCAACACCTGAGAAGTGCAGGAAACGCCAGAGAAGTCAGAGGTTGTCGCGCAGGACGTGCGCGATCTCGAGCACGGCGGCGCGTGCCGTACGCCCGGCGCCGACCACGTTCAGGAACCCATGGATCTGGTCGTCGAAGCGCCGGTGCACGACCTTGACCCCGGCCTCGTCGAGCTTGGCGGCGTACGCCTCGCCCTCATCGCGCAGCGGGTCGAAACCCGCTGTCGCGACGTACGCAGGGGCGATCCCGGTCGCCGGGATCTCCGCGTACAGCGGAGCGTGGCGCGGATCGCGGCGGTCGATGCCCTCGGGCAGGTAGTTGTTCGTGGCGGCCGCGATGAAGTCGGCGGTCAGGTAGAAGCCCTCGCTGAGATCCTCGCGGCTGCGGGTGTTCGCCTCCGACTGCGTCACCGGGTAGATGAGCAGCTGGAACGCGCAGTCCTCACCGACGGCGAGCGCGACCCCGGCGGCCAGGTTGCCGCCCGCGGAGTCACCGCCGACCCCGATCCGGGCCGGGTCCGCACCGAGCTCGGCCGCATGCTCGACCGCCCACCGGAACGCCGCTACCGAGTCGTCGTACGCCGCCGGGAACGGTGACTCTGGAGCCAGCCGGTAGTCGATCGAGAGCACCTTGACGCCGGACTCGCTGGCCAGCAGCCGGCAGGGAGCGTCGTGGCTGTCGAGGTCACCGAAGATGAAGCCGCCGCCGTGCAGGAAGACCAGCAGCGGCGCGTTGCCCGAGGCACCCTCCGGGACGTAGAGCCGCGCCTTCAGCCCCGCGGCCCAGAGCTCGCGTACCGACCCGATCTCCTGACGACCGCCCCCGAGCTGCGACTGCCGCAGCAGCGCCACCCTCCCCTTCGGGATCGGCAGCGTCGACGGGTCCGGCTCCCCCGACACCTTCATCAGCGCGAGCATGATCTGCGTGTCCACCGCGAGCGTCTGCCCGTCGTACGTCACCGGCTTGCCGACCAGCCGCCGCTGCACCGGAGCCGGGAGGTTCAACGCCGCCGTGAACGCGGGCCGCTTCACCGGCACCAGCAGCGGATCGATCAGGGACGACGCACGCGCGAGAATCGACATGCGCCCAAACTACCCGCTAGTAGGGACATCGTGTAACAGGTAGTTCGCCAGACGACCCGAGTCCGCCAAGCGGCGCCCTTGCATGCGGTCGCTGGATTTCTACCACCTTCTCGCCGTGATGGCCCCGATCGCGGAAGGTGTTCGCCCAACAGCGAGCAGGCGTCATGACGCCCCCAAGCCGTACACGTGCCTACCCGCTCAGATACGTCGACTGAAGCCGCCAAGTCCCGGGCGAACGAAAATTCGTTCGCCCGCTCGCGCTCGACTGCGCCCTCGGTCCCCTGTCGCATCGACCATCGCCTCGATCACGCTGCGGCTGAACTCGCTCTCCTTGTCCGGGGCAACGACCGTAATCAGGTACAGGCCGTCCGCGACCAGAGTGACATCGTACGGCTCGAATCGACCCCGACGGCGACCGTACGGGTCCTCGAGCGCAGTAACCGCAATCGAGCCAGCGTCGGAGCGGCGATACATCAAGCACAGTGGCCCCTGCGATCCGCACTCCATCCGCGCGGCCCCCCGAGCCGAGCCCTTCGATCTCGACCGTCATGTTCGGCCATCGCTCTCCCCACTCCGAGATGAAGCGCGCGATCTTCAGATCGATCGGCCCCGAGCTGATCAGGACGTGATCACATCCCGTGACCATCAGCCGACGCCCACCGCGGCAAGTAGGTCCTCCAGCAGATCGTCTGTGAGGTCTTCGATAGCTCGTCGCTCCTTCTCGCCATACGGCCCGGTCGTCCCGAGCATTGCTCGATACAGGGACGGCAAAGCCCCCACCGTCGCGCCGCGCAGGACTCCGCCATTCGCCCTCCAACGATGGGATGCGAGTTCGATCTCACCCCGGAGAGCAGCGAGCGCCGCTGAGTCGATCCCGCTCCCAATTCTGATCTCGGCCGCGAACTCGATGAGTTGCTCCACCAGAGAATCGTCACTCGACGTCATTCGACCCCACCGAACCCGGCGAACGCCGTGAACCGGTAGCGGTTCTCCTCGGCATCGAAGACGACATCGATCTCGCGGGCACGCAGCCCGAACTGATTCTCCGCCCATCGACACATCGCGACAGCCAACCCTTCTACCTGGAAGTCCGTCTCGACGAAGGTGACGTCGTCAACCGTCACGTGCACCGCGTGGCGGTGGCGACGGACGACATCAGCAGCAACCGTCGTCCAACCAGCACGCAACGCATCGACATGATCGAGCGCCAGCCCGGCCGCGGCCCCAGAGAACTCAAGGGTCGTCGCGCCGCCACCATCGGCAGAGCGATCGACCGGGTCGCCGTATCGAACCTTCGCGGTGATGGAGATCCAGATCCCCCAAGAGGACCGCAGGACCTTGAAGACGTACGTACTCCACGTCTCGTCCACCATCTGTCCACCTCCCTGGTCGAACCTGGGCGGCTCCGGCGTCGCCCGACGCCGCAACCTACTGCGCGAGAGCGAGACGTACCGTGGAATCGACGGTTTCAAACACCCGCTCGGATGAAAGACTGGCCTCATGAGTCTCGACCCGCAGGCCCCCACCCGCTCGGCCGAGGACACCGTGAGCCTGACCGCGGTTCCCGACCAGCCGTTCGACGTCGAGCCCGAATACATCCCCGATCACGAGGCGCTGGCTGAGGTCGAGAAGTACGAGGACAGATTCCTCGACCGGGAGCTGTCCTGGCTGCGGTTCAACGAGCGGGTGCTGGAGCTGGCGGAGGACGAGACGCTGCCGCTGCTGGAGCGCGTCCGTTTCCTGGCGATCTTCACCTCCAACCTGGACGAGTTCTTCATGGTCCGGGTGGCGGGCCTGAAACGGCGGATCGCGGCGGGGGTGGCGGTCAAGGCCGCTTCCGGGCTGATGCCGCGTGAGGTCCTCGAGGTGATCTGGCGTACGACCCGGGAGCTCTCCGAGCGGCATGCCGCGGTGTTCCGCGGCAAGATCAAGCCGGCGCTGCTCGAGGAGGGCATCCAGCTGCTGCACTGGGAGGACCTCACCCCCGAGGAGGTCAAGGCCTGCAAGAAGCTGTTCAAGGAGCGGGTCTACCCGGTGCTGACGCCGCTCGCGGTGGACCCGGCCCACCCCTTCCCCTACATCTCCGGACTCTCGCTCAACCTCGCCGTCCGGCTGAGGGACCCGAAGACCAAGAAGAAGCACTTCGCCCGGGTGAAGGTACCGCCGATCTTCAGCCGCTTCGTGCCGCTGGGCAACGACCGCTTCGTGCCGCTCGAGGAGGTCATGAGCGAGCGTCTGTCCAAGCTCTTCCCGGGGATGGAGATCCTCGAGGTGCACACCTTCCGGGTCACCCGAAACGAGGATCTCGAGGTCGAGGAGGACGACACCGAGAATCTCCTCACCGCGCTGGAGAAGGAGCTGCTCAGGCGGCGCTTCGGCCCTCCCGTACGCCTCGAGGTGCAGGAGTCGATGACCGACTCGACGCTCGACCTGCTGGTCTCCGAGCTCGGCATCTCCGACAAGGAGGTCTTCCGGCTGCCCGGTCCGCTCGACCTTCGTGGGCTGCACGGCATCGCCGACATCGACCGCGAGCAGCTGAAGTATCCGGCCTTCGTGCCGAGCACCCACCCGGCGCTCGCGCCGGTCGAGAGCGCCGCGCCGGTCGACGTCTTCAAGGCGGCCCGTCGTGGTGACGTACTCCTGCAGCACCCCTACGACTCGTTCGCGACCAGCGTGCAGCGCTTCATCGAGCAGGCCGCGGCCGACCCGCGGGTGCTGGCGATCAAGCAGACCCTCTACCGGACCTCCGGCGACTCCCCCATCATCGACGCCCTGATCGACGCCGCCGAGGCAGGCAAGCAGGTGCTGGTGCTGGTCGAGATCAAGGCGCGCTTCGACGAGGTGGCCAACATCCGCTGGGCGCGCAAGCTCGAGCAGGCCGGCTGCCACGTGGTCTACGGCCTCGTCGGCCTGAAGACCCACTGCAAGCTGGCGATGGTGGTGCGCGAGGAGCCCGACGGCACGATCCGTCGCTACACCCACATCGGCACCGGCAACTACAACCCGAAGACCTCCAGGCTCTACGAGGACATGGGGCTGATCACCACCAACGAGGGGATCGGCGAGGACGTCGCCCACCTGTTCAACAACCTGTCCGGCTGGAGCCGGGAGGCGACGTACGAACAGCTCCTGGTCGCCCCCGGCAACGTACGCAACGGCCTGATCGAGCAGATCCACGCCGAGATCGCCCACCATCTGGCGGGGCGGCCGGCGAGGATCCGACTCAAGGCCAACTCGGTGGTCGACGAGGCCATCATCGACGCGCTCTACCTGGCCTCGCAGGCGGGCGTGCCGGTCCAACTGCTGGTGCGCGGCATCTGCGCGCTCCGTCCGGGCGTGGAGGGGCTGAGCGAGACCATCGAGGTGCGCTCGATCCTCGGCCGCTTCCTGGAGCACTCACGGATCTTCTGGTTCGAGAACGGCACCGCCGACGACGGGGACGGACCGAGCGCCTGGATCGGCTCGGCCGACATGATGCACCGCAACCTCGACCGCCGGGTCGAGGCCCTCGTACGTCTCCCCACCCCCGATCTCGTGGCCGAGGTCGGCGCACTGTTCGACCTGGCATTCGAACCGACCACGGATGCCTGGCTCCTCGGCCCCGACGGCACCTGGACCCGCAACCACGCTGCCAACCATCTCCAAGCGATGTTGATCACTCGACAGCGCCAGCGCAGGCGTGCCGCGGCGGGCTAAGACACGCCCTGGCTTTCGTCGTGTCAAGCGGACTCGCCTAACATGAGCCCGCAGGTCTGCCTCATCCAGCCAGGAGCCCCCCGTGCGTTTCCGAATCCGCCCGGTCGACACGTCGTTCTACGACCTGTTCACCGAGTCCGCCAACCACCTCGTAGGCGGTGTCTCGCTGCTCGCCGAGATGCTCAGCGACACAGCCGATCGCGAGGACGTCGCGCGACGGATGCGCGACGCGGAGCACGCCGCTGACGAGACCACCCACGAGATCGTCAAGAAGGTCAACTCGACCTTCGTCACGCCCTTCGACCGCGAGGACATCTACGCCCTCGGCTCCGGTCTCGACGACGTGATGGACTCGATGGACGAGGTTGTCGACCAGATCTTCGTCTACGGCGTCAACATCCTGCCCCCGGAGCTCTCCGACCAGGTCACCGTGCTCCAGCGCTGCGCCGAGCTGACCGCGGCGGCCATGCCCAAGCTGCGCTCGATGAAGGAGCTCGCCGAGTACTGGATCGAGATCAACCGTCTCGAGAACCAGGGCGACAAGAACCACCGTCGCATCCTCGCCAAGCTCTTCTCCGGTGAGTACGACGCGATGGAGGTCCTCAAGCTGAAGGACATCGTCGAGTCCCTCGAGGACGCGATCGACGGCTTCGAGAAGGTCGCGAACACCGTCGAGCAGATCGCCGTCAAGGAATCCTGACACCGTGGAACTTGCCATCGTCATCGCGGTGGTCGTCGTCGCCCTGGTCTTCGACTACACCAACGGCTTCCACGACGCCGCCAACGCCATCGCGACCTCCGTCTCCACGCGCGCGCTCACGCCACGCATCGCCCTCCTGCTCGCGGCGGTGATGAACTTCGTCGGCGCGTTCCTGGGCCAGAAGGTCGCCCACACCGTCTCCGACACGATCACCCCACCATCAGGGGCACATGGTCTGACCGTGGTGATGGCCGGCCTGCTCGGCGCGATCGCCTGGAACATGATCACCTGGTACTTCGGTCTTCCCTCGTCCTCGTCACACGCCCTCATCGGCGGTCTGGCCGGCTCGGCGATCGCCGCCGGCGCGTTCGTCAACTGGATGACGGTGCTGGAGAAGGTCGTCATCCCGATGTTCGTGTCCCCGGTCGTCGCCTTCAGCCTCGGCTTCGGCGTGATGCTCGCGATCATGTGGATCTTCCGCCGCGCCAACCCGCACAAGGCACAGAAGGGCTTCCGGATCGCCCAGACGATCTCGGCCGCCGCGATGGCGCTCGGCCACGGCCTCCAGGACGCCCAGAAGACGATGGGCGTCATCTTCCTCGCCCTGGTCACCGGTGGCTTCCTCACGGCCGACGACGACCTCCCGTTCTGGGTGATCGCCGCGGCCGCGACCGCCATCTCCCTCGGCACCATGTCCGGCGGCTGGCGCATCATGCGCACCCTCGGCCGCCGGATCATCCACCTGGACCCGTCCCGCGGCTTCGCCGCCGAGTCGGTCGCCGCCTCGGTGCTCTACTCCACGGCGTACATCTGGGAGGCCCCGATCTCGACGACCCACACGATCACCTCGGCGATCATGGGTGTCGGTGCGACCAAGCGGTTCTCCGCCGTCCGCTGGGGTATCGCGAAGTCCATCGTCGCCGCCTGGATCTTCACCTTCCCCGCAGCCGGCGGCGTGGCAGCCCTGACCTACCTGCTCTGCCACTTCGTTTTCCAGCTGCCGTAAAACCCGCGCCGAGTCGGCGCATCTGACCCCGTGTCTCGCGAAGCGAAGCGAGCGAGAGGGGTCGGATGCGCCGACTCGGCAGTTCTGTGCTCAGCCCCAGGTCACCCGAAGCGCCCAGAGATGTACGCCTCGGTGTCCGGGTTGTCCGGCTTGGTGAACATCTGCTTGGTGGGGTTGAACTCCACCAGGTGGCCCGGCTGGCCGGCGGCCTTCAGGTTGAAGAAGCCGGTGTCGTCGGAGACACGGGCGGCCTGCTGCATGTTGTGCGTGACGATCACGATCGTGTAGTCGGACTTCAGCTCGTGGATGAGGTCCTCGATCGCAGCGGTCGAGATCGGGTCGAGAGCCGAGCACGGCTCGTCCATGAGCAGCACCTCCGGCTGGACCGCGATCGCACGGGCGATGCAGAGCCGCTGCTGCTGACCACCGGACAGGCCCATGCCGGGCTTGCCGAGACGGTCCTTAACCTCGTTCCACAGGTTGGCGCCGCGCAGCGCGCTCTCCACGATCGAGTCCGCCTCGGACTTCTTGATCCGCTTGGAGTTGAGCTTGTTGCCGGCGAGCACGTTGTCGTAGATCGACATCGTCGGGAACGGGTTGGGCCGCTGGAAGACCATGCCGACCTTGCGGCGCACGGCCACCGGGTCGACGTTCGGCCCGTAGATGTCCTGGCCGGCGATCTGGATCTTCCCCTCCACGTACGCGCCGGGGATGACCTCGTGCATCCGGTTGAGGGTGCGCAGGAAGGTCGACTTGCCGCAGCCGGAGGGCCCGATGAAGGCGGTCACCGACTTCGGCTTGATGGACATGGAGACGTCCTCGACGGCCTTGAAGTCGCCGTAGAAGATGCTGGCGTCCTTGACTTGAATGGACATGTGTTTCTCCTAGCGCCCGGTCTTGGGGGCGAAGATCGTGCCGACGATACGGGCGATGAGGTTGAGGACCATGACGAGGATGAAGAGCACCAGTGCTCCACCCCAGGCGTACTCGACGCCCTTCGCCGTGGCCTCGGACAGCTGGGTGTAGATGAAGACCGGCACGGTCATCATCGGGCTGTCATCGAAGGCGCTGGTGTTCATGTTCGGGTTGAAGCCCGAGGCGACCAGCAGCGGCGCGGTCTCACCGATCACTCGCGAGATCGAGAGCACGACACCGGTGACGATGCCGCCGATCGCGGTCGGGAGCACCATCTTGGTGATGGTGCGCCACTTCGGCACACCGAGGGCGTACGCAGCCTCGCGCAGGTCGTCGGGGACCAGCTTCAGCATCTCCTCGGTCGAGCGGACGACGGTCGGGATCATCAGCAGCGAGAGCGCGATACCGCCGCCGAAGCCGAAGCGCGTGCCCGGTCCGACGAGGAGGGTGAAGAGCGCGAACGCGAACAGGCCGGCGACGATCGACGGGATGCCGGTCATCACGTCGACCAGGAAGGTGATCGTCTTGGCGAGGCGGTTGCCCTTGCCGTACTCGATCAGGTAGATCGCGGTCATGATGCCGATCGGGATCGAGATCACCGCGGCGATGCCGGTGACGATCAAGGTGCCGATCAGTGCGTGGTAGAGACCGCCCTGCTCGTCGCCGGTGACCGAACGCATCGAGTAGGTGAGGAACTCCGGGCTGAGGGTCGCGGCGCCCCTGGAGACAACCGTGTAGACCAGCCAGATCAGCGGGATGACCGCGACCGCGAAGGACGTCCACACCAGACCGGTGACGAGCTTGTCGGTCGCCGAGCGCCGGTTCTCCACCAGCAGCGCCCACAGCGGGTAGCCGATGAGGAACCCGAGCACGGCGATGACGGCTGCCCCGACGATGCCCACACCGAGCACCAGGGCCAGGCCGCCGAGGGCGACCGCGGCGACGCCGACCAGCCACTGGGCACCACGCGGGAGCGTGGCGTGGGACAGCTGCGGCTCGTTCAGAGAAGGTTCGGTGTTGGTCACTTGGCCCTCCCTCGGGCGACGATCCAGCGGGCGAGCGCGTTGACCAGGAAGGTGAAGGCGAACAGCACGAGGCCGGTCGCGATCAGCACGGAGAGCCGGTCCGGCGTGCTCTCCTTGTAGCCCTGGGCGATGTGCGCCGCGATGGTCTGTGGGTTGTTGGTGCCGATGATGAACAGCGAGATGAGCACCTTCGGCGAGACGATCATCGCGATCGCCATGGTCTCGCCGAGAGCTCGGCCGAGGCCGAGCATGACCGCGGAGACCATGCCGGAGCGGGCGTAGGGGAAGACCGCGTAGCGGATCATCTCCCAGCGCGTCGCGCCGAGCGCCAGCGCCGCCTCCTCGTGCAGTCGCGGCGTCTGCGCGAAGACCTCGCGGCAGATCGAGGTGATGATCGGCAGGATCATCACGGCCAGCACGATCGCTGCGGTGAACAGCGTACGGCCGTTGCCGGAGGGCTGGCCGTCGAAGAACGGCAGCCAGGCCATGTTCTCGGAGAGCCAGGCATGGGCCGGCACCAGGTACGGACCGAGCACCACCGCACCCCACAGGCCGAAGACGACCGACGGGACCGCGGCGAGCAGATCGATGACGTACGCAACGGGGGTGGCGATCCGGCGCGGGGCGTAGTGGCTGATGAAGAGCGCGATCGCCACGCTGAAGGGGACCGCGACGATCAGGGCCAGCACGGCCGCGTACATGGTCGCGAACAGCAGCGGCACCACCAGGCCCAGGAACGAGCCCTGGCCGGCGTAGTGCTGCTCGTCCACGCTGAAGCCCGGGATGCCCTCGATGCCCAGGAAGATGAAGACGGCTGCCAGCGCCACCATGATGAGAGTGGCGGCGATGACGGCGAGGCCTCGGAAGACGACATCACCCATCGAGCCACGGCCGGACAGCTCCGACTTCGGGTCAACGCCAGGGTCGGCGCCGGGGTCAGCGGCGACAGTCACAAGGCATTCCTCGACTTTCTTGTTTCGGTTCTCAAGACAGCCGTACGGGCGGCGGCCGCAGCCACCGCCCGAACGGCGATCAGATCAGACGTACCGGCACTTACTTGATGCCGCCGACCAGGTCGAGAGCCTTGTCGGCGGTCTCACGGTCGAGCGGTGCGGAGCCGGCCTCCTCGGCGGCGACCTCCTGGCCCTCCTCGGAGAGGATGTACTCCAGGTAGCCCTTCACGTTGGCCGCGTCCTCGGCGTTCTCGTAGGTCGGGCAGGCGAGCAGGTACGAGACCAGCACGACCGGGTAGACGCCGGCCTCGGTGGTCGTGCGGGCGACCTCGACGGCCATGTCGTTGTCGCTGGTGCCGACCGGCTTGGAGGCGGCCAGGATCTTGGCAGCGGCCTCGGCGGTCGGCTCGACGAAGTCCTCGCCGACCTTGACCTTGACCGTGGTGAGGTCGTTCTCGCGCGCCGCGGACTCGTCCATGAAGCCGATGTAGCCGGCACCCTGCATGGCGGTCACGACACCGGAGGTGCCGTCGCCGCCCTCGCCACCCTTGATGGAGGCGGGCCACTCACCCGAGGGCTCCTCGGCCCAGCCACCGGCGGCCGCGAGGTACTCGGTGAAGTTCTCCTGGGTGCCGGAGTCGTCGGAGCGGTGGACCGGGGTGATCGCGGTGTCCGGGAGCTTGGCGTCCGGGTTCGTGGCGGCGATCGCCGGGTCGTTCCACTTGGTGATCTTGCCAGAGAAGATGCTGGCAATCGTCTTGGCGTCGAGGTTGAGCTCGTCGACACCCTCCAGGTTGAAGACGACGGCGATCGGCGAGACGTAGCCCGGGACCTGGATCGGGTCCGCGCCGCACTGCTCCTTGGCCTTCGTCAGCTCGCCCTCGTCGTCGTTGAGAGCGGAGTCGGTGCCGGCGAAGAGGTAACCACCGGTGATGAAGCCCTCACGACCCGAGCCGGAGCCCACGGGCTCGTAGACGACGCTGAGGTCGGGGTTGGCGTCCTGGATGCCGGCGACCCATGCCGCCTGGCCCTTTTCCTGCGAGGAGGCTCCGCCACCCTTGATGGTGCCCGAGAGGGTGCCTTCCCCGTCGCTGCCGCTGTTCTGCTCGTTGGCAGCACCGCAGGCGCTGATCGCAAGAGCAAGGGCCGCAGCCGTGATGCCCGGGACGAGTGCCCGGCGCAGCGAGGTGGTGTTCACGCAAGTCTCCTGATTGATGATGCAGTCGATTCGGAGTTGTCGCGATGACCGTAGGGAGCCGAGGTGGACGGGAAACTCGGTGAAGGTGAACACAGGCTGAACGAGGAACACAAAGTCGGTGGCAAATCAGTGTCAGTTCCGGGCACAGGAGATGAACAGGCAGGCCTCAAGCCTCTGTTAGACCTGAAATGCCTCAACAGCACGCACTTCACCCGCGCGCACGTGCAGCACCATCAGCTCGCCCTTCGCCAGCTTCGGGTCACGCATCCCCAGCCCCTCGAAGACCCACGGCAGCACCGGCCGGTGCGTGCAGATCACCGTCGGAACGGCCAGGTCACGCAGGGTGTCGGCAGCCAGGGCCGACACGCTACCTTCCTCCGCACCCTCCTCGCTCAGCAGTCTCATCTGCTCAGACGCGAGGCCGGCGAGCCCGGCGTACGGCGCGACTGACTGCGTGCAGCGAACGCTCGGCGAGGTGATCACCCGGCGGATGTCGTAGGCCATCAGCAGGCCGGCCAGAGTGACCGCCTGGGCCCGGCCGGTGTCGTCGAGCGGCCGCTCCGGGTCCTCCCGGGACCAGGCCGAACGGCCGACGGCCGAGGCGTGACGGAGGACCACCAGGGGCGTGGTGGGCTCGCGTACGTCCTCGGCCTGCTGCAGCGTCGCCCGATCGTGCGGGTAGGTGAGCCGCTGGCGCGCCTCGTCCACCGGCAGCCACTCGACGTCGTCGATCTCGTCGTTGATCAGGTAGCCCTCGACATCGTCGTCGGTGCCCACAGCGGTGCGGCCGACCCAGTAGTGGACCACCTTCTGCCCCGCATCGACGGGATAGCGCTGCTGCTGGAGCGGGCGACCGAGCGCGACCCTCAGGCCGGTCTCCTCACGCACCTCCCTGATCGCGGCCACCGGCACCGTCTCGCCGGGGTCGACCTTCCCCTTGGGAAAGGACCAGTCGTCGTACTTGGGTCTGTGAACCAGCGCCACCTCCGACAGGTCGTCGTGCTCGCGAAAAACCACTACGCCGGCGGCCGGGATCTCGGGCATGCGCACAGGGTATGTCGAGAAGGCGGCTGATTCGTCTAAGGTTCCTCGCAATGCTCCGGACCCCCCAGCTTCTCAGCCGCCCCAGGACGTGGGCAGGCCACTCATCCCGAGTCGTACGCGCCCACCCCTTGGTGACCATCGCGGTGGGCGTCGTCGTCGTTGCGCTCGTCATCTTCCTCGCCCGCGCATGGGCGACGCGCGGGGGCGACCTCGACGAGGCCCTGCGGCTGGCCCCAGCCGAGGCGACCCGGGTCTCCTTCACCGACTGGACGGGAATCCGCGAGAGCGTAGGTGCCGACCTCGACGCCGACTCCACACCGGAGGAGGTCCACGAGATGATCGACGAGGCCTATACGAAGGACCTCACCTCGACCTCGGTGCTTCCCGACGCCTCCGGCCTGCTGCAGCAGCACTTCGGCTGGTCGCCCGCGACCCTCGACTGGGAGCTCTACACCCAGTCGACCGAGGGAGCGCTCATGGTCGGGCACCTCGAGGACATGGACGCCGACCATCTCGTCGAACAGCTCACCTCGATGGGGTTCACCGCTCCCGAGGACGACCCCGCGGACGGTGGTGTCTGGGACGGCACCCTGGTCCCGTTCTCCAGCTTCACGGACTCCGGCATCGACTCGACGATCAGCCCGCAGCTCACCTACATCGCCTTCCTGCCCGAGGATGACCTCATCCTCGCCTCGGACGGCCGGCGATATCTGAGCGACCAGGTCGAGAGCCTCGGCGACGGCGACCTGCACGAGCCGATGACGGACGCCGCCGACCGGCTCGGCAACCCTCTCTCGGCGTTCGTGTACGACGGCGACTTCACCTGCACCGAGATCGGGCTGGGCGGAGCCTCGGCCGCTGACCAGGACCAGGCAGACGGCCTCGTCGACGCCGCAGGCGGCATCAACCCGATCGCGGGCTTCGCCATGGCAGCCGAGTCGAACGGGGACGTACGTGTCGCCATGTCGTTCGAGAACGACGACCAGGCGCGTACGAACGCCGACACACGGGCCAAGCTCGCCGTCGGCCCGGCACCCGGCCAGGGCGGCACGTTCGACGAGCGGTTCGAGCTCGGTAAGGTCGCGGCCGAGGACGAGGTCGTCACCATGCAGCTGCGGCCGAAGGACGGCACGGCCGTGCTCTCCGACCTGGCGAACGGGCCGCTGCTCTTCGCGACCTGCTGACGTCCTTAGGGGATGATCCCGAGGATGCGGTCGATCTCCTCTTGGGAGAGGTGATCCTCGGACTCGCTGGCGGCGACGATGAGATTGGTCGTGAGCTCGACCTCGAGGAGCAGCTCGGGATCTTCCAGCGTCACATCGAACTGATCAGCCACGCTCGCCGCCTCCTCACGTCACGCTCACAAAGCCCGTCATCACATCATCGCCCAGTCCCGGTGGATCTGCGCGCTGATCCACCAAGAACCATCAAAAGTTGTCACATCAAGCGTGACACAGAAGCCTGAGAGGCCTCCAATCAGACCACGAGGCCCCAGCCGAACGGCTGGGGCCTCGTTGCAGATGATCAAATGTCGGCAGGTGCCGAACCCGAGATCGCCTTAGCTACTCATAGAGCCTCAGAGAGGGCGAACGTTCTCCGCCTGCGGGCCCTTCGGGCCCTGGGTGACGTCGAACTCGACCTTCTGGTTCTCGTCCAGCGACTTGTAGCCGTTGGTCTGGATAGCAGAGTAGTGAACGAAGACGTCGTCGCCGCCGTCCTCCTGCGCAATGAAGCCGAAACCCTTCTCGGCGTTGAACCACTTAACGGTGCCCTGAGCCATCTGCTCGTTACTCCTTAGTCGGGGCGAGAGGCCACCAGGTTCGGTAGCCCCGCATCAGGGGCGGGTGACACGTCGCTCCGACCTGTGTTCCCGGACCGGGGTCCGGGCGGGCACAGAGCAGAAACGCCGTTGGATCACAAACTCCGCAGGCGTCAGACCTTCTGGAACTTGCACCTGTTGCGGGAGTGACACTAGCAACTCACGCGCCTGTGCGAACCCCCCTTGACCGATCGTTTTACGCGCGAAGCGGTGAAGGTTGCGCAACAGAGCCGTGAAACGACCGCTCAGCGGGACGTACGACCACGGCTTCCGAGGCAGCTTCCGGCCCACGAGAGACCGGCCGTCTCCGTCCGCCGGCTCAATACTTGGCTAGCCACATGATTGCTGTTATGGTGAATATGTGGCTGGCCACATTATTCGCCAGAGCAACGCGACCCGAAGTGGAGTGTTCATGAAAGCGATCATTTTCGATGAGTTCGGCGGTCCGGATGTGCTGCGCGAGGCGGACGTCGAAGTCCCGCAGCCCGGCCGCGGCCAGGTCCTGCTACGCGTCAAGGCCGCCGGGGTGAACGCGCTGGACGGCAAGAAGCGCGCTGGGGTGCTCGAGGCCGTGTTCCCGACGACGTTCCCCGCCATCCCCGGTGCCGAGGTCGCAGGGGTGGTCGACGCGCTCGGTGAGGGCGTGAGCGACGTACAGGTCGGCGACGAGGTGCTCGGCTGGGCGGACACCGGCTCGTACGCCGAGTACGCCCTGGCCACCGCCGTGGCCCCTAAGCCCGCAGACCTCTCCTGGGAGGAAGCGGCCGCACTGCCGGTCGCCAGCGAGACCGCCGAACGGGTCCTGGACGAGCTGGGGGTGACCGCCGGGGAGACCGTGCTGATGCACGGTGCCTCCGGAGCGGTCGGCACCGTGGCCGTCCAGCTCGCGACCCGCGGTGCCCGCGTGATCGCCACGGCCGGCGCCTCGAACCAGGACTACCTCACCTCGCTCGGCGCGACCCCGACCACCTACGGCGAGGGACTGGTCGAGCGGGTGCGGGCCCTGGCTCCCGACGGCGTGGACGCGGTCTTCGATCTGGCGGGCAAGGGCGCCCTGCCCGATTCCATCACCCTGCGTGGCGGCACCGAGCGCATCGTCACCATCGCCGACTTCAGTGCGGGCGAGCTCGGCGTCGCGTTCTCGCCCGGCGGCGGAGACCACCCCGTCGAGCGCCTGGCCGCCGCGGCTCAGGACGCCGCGGCCGGAACGCTGACCACCACCGTCACGGCGTACCCGCTCGCCAAGGCGGCCGACGCCCAGCAGGCCAGCGACGCCGGACACGTACGCGGCAAGCTCGTCCTCACCGTCGACTGACCGCCCCGTCCCCCACCCACCTGTTGCGGTGGCCACCCGGGCCACCGCGTTCACCGAAAGAGACTCTCATGCTGGAATCCCTGTGGGCCCCGATCACCCTCGGCGGCACCTCACTGCCACACCGTCTGGTCATGGCCCCCATGACCCGTGACCGCTCCACCCCGGAGGGCGTGCCGACGGACCTGAATGCAGAGTACTACGCACAGCGCGCCTCCAAGGCGCTGATCATCACCGAGGGCACCCAGCCCTCCGCCGACGGCCAGGGCTACCTGCTCACCCCTGGTATCTACAACGACGACCAGATCGCCGGGTGGCGCAAGGTCACCGATGCGGTGCACGAGGCAGGCAGCCGGGTGTTCATCCAGCTGATGCACGTCGGCCGGATCTCTCACCCCGACAACACTCCGCACCACCGCCGGCCCGTCGCGCCCTCGGCGATCCGCCCAGCCGGCGTGATGTTCACCGCCTCCGGCCCTCAGGAGATGCCGGAGCCCCGTGCGCTCTCGACGCAGGAGGTCACCGAGACCGTCGAGGACTTCCGGCGCGCGGCCGCTGCGGCGGTTGCGGCGGGCGCGGACGGCGTGGAGATCCACGGCGCCAACGGCTACCTGATCCACCAGTTCCTCTCCGACAACGCCAACCAGCGCACAGACCGCTACGGCGGCTCGATCGAGGCCCGTATCCGCTTCGCGGTGGAGGTTGTCGCCGCGGTGGCCGACGAGATCGGCCCCGAGCGCACCGGCATCCGTATCTCGCCCGGAAACCCGTACAACGACATCGTCGAGTCCGACACCCACGAGCTGTACCCGGCGCTTGTCGAGGCGCTGCGCCCGATGGAACTGGCCTACCTGCACCTGCTGCATGGCGGCGACGAGGCGCTGCTCGACAGGCTCCGCGCGGAGTGGCCCGGCACCCTGATCCTCAACCGGCCCGGCGCCGACATCCCCACTCGCGCCAAGGACGTCGACAACGGCACGGCCGACCTGGTCTCCGTCGGCGCACTGGCGCTTGCCAACCCCGACCTGGTCGAGCGGCTGCGCGTCGGGGCAGAGTTGAACACACCCGACCCGGCGACCTTCTACGGTGGCGGAGCGGTCGGCTACACCGACTACCCCACCCACACCGGCTGAAGAAGCGGAGACCATGCCCGAGATTCCCACCACTGCCGCAGGCGGGCCGATGAGCTACGCGATCTTCCAACTCGCCCGCGCCCACCGCGCGTACGCCGGCGCCCTGCTGCGCAAGATGGACCTGCACCCCGGCCAGGAACTGCTCCTGATGCAGCTGCTGGACCGCGAAGGCCAGACCCAGTCCGAGCTACTCGAGAGCGTCGGCCTCGACCACTCCACCGTCTCCAAGTCCC
Source organism: Nocardioides sp. YJ-D4 (assembly GCF_054031495.1). Lineage (NCBI taxonomy): Bacteria > Bacillati > Actinomycetota > Actinomycetes > Propionibacteriales > Nocardioidaceae > Nocardioides > Nocardioides sp. YJ-D4. The sequence continues at coordinate 3,802,666 of NZ_CM132932.1, read as the reverse complement.
TGCGCCGCATGCAGGAGGCGGGCCTGCTGGTCCGCGAACCGGCCGAGCACGACCGGCGGGTGATGGTCGTCCACCTCACGGACAAGGGCCGCGCCATGCGGGAGCCCATCACCGCTCTGTGGCAGAGCCTGGAGGGAGCCTCGGCGGGCACGCTGACCGAGGAGCAGGCAGCGGCGTTCGTCGAGACCGCCGCCGCGATCACCGACTCGATCAGCAGCCGTCCGCTGCCGCAAGAAGAGTCCCGCTGACCCTCAACAAGCAGCCGAGCCCCGAGTCGCATATGCGGCTCGGGGCTCGAGCCCGGTGTAGGCCGTGTCGGTCTCGAACCGACGACCCATGGATTAAAAGTCCACTGCTCTACCAACTGAGCTAACGGCCCGCCGGGAGTCTACCGGAGCGGCGGCCGTGTCCTATTCGTGGTCGCCCAGCCGCGCCGACGACCTTCCGCGCTCGCTGATGATCCGGGCGCATCGCTCGGCGGCCGCCGCGCCTGTCAGCGCATGCTCGAGCAGGAGCTGCGTCCAGCGCTCGTAGCGGGCGACCTCGACCGGGTCGGCGATCTCGAGGTCGCCGGCGCTGGTCTCGAGGGTGACGATCCGGTCCCGCTGGTCCCAGCCGTGCTGGACCAGAACGGGGAAGCTCTCGAAGGGGACGATCCCGATGGTCGCCTGGGTGGTGGTCGCCAGGTTGGCGATGTGCTCGATCTGGGCACGCATGATGTCGGGCGAGCCCACCAGGTGATGGAGAGCGGCCTCACCGACCAGGATGGTGATCGTCCGGCCGGGCTCATAGAGGATCGCCGAGCGACGGAGCCTGACCGCGATCACGTGGGAGACCTCCCCGGCAACCTCGTCCCTGTCGCGCGAACCACCCGCCAGCGCCAAGAGGGCACGCGCGTAGTCGGGGGTCTGCAACAGCTCGGGGACACTGTGCGGCTGGTAGCTGGTCAGGACCTTGGTGGCCACCTCGGTCGCTGCGTACGCATCCTGATGCTGCTCCGCACCGCCGCCGGTCGGATGAGCGTCGCGGAACGCGGCATGCTCCTGGTCGGCGCGGGCGCGCAGCGCGAGCAGCATCTCCCGATCGGCGCCCACCGCGGCCGCCCAGGCACGGACCTCGGCCTCGGAGACCGACTGCCGGCCGGACTCGATCTTCGACACCTTGGGCTGGGACCAGCCCGAGCCCAGAGCATCCGCCAGGCCGGATCCGGTCAGGCCGGCGGCGCGACGGGCATCACGGAGCGCCTCGGTCAGCGCTTCACGGGCTCGGCGGTTGGGGCGGGGCACGGCGACAGCCTCCTTCGACGACTTCGACTGGTTCGGCGAACCACCATCGTGCCCGATGGGCATACCGTACGTCCAGATGCACATCATGATTGGCAAGATCGAAATATTATGCTCCAATGAAATCCGGGGTCGACGTCGACAGGAAGGCAGGACCTCGATGAGCATCCGACGAACCCAGCCCGGACGACCGCGCCTCGTCCCCTCGAACACGGCCGCCCCACCGCGCGAGCAGGTGCTTCACGCCGCGGCGCAGCTGTTCGTGACCAAGGGCTTCGCGGCCACCTCGACCCGGGAGATCGCTGACAAGGTCGGGATCCGGCAGGCATCGCTCTACTACCACTTCACCGGCAAGGACGAGATCCTCGCGGAACTCCTGGAGCGATCCGTCCGACCCACCGTCGATCGGGTCGACCAGATCGAGCAGCTGACGGCGTCCGCGGGCCCCGAGACCGCGCTCTACCTGCTGGCCCTCGTCGACATCCACACGCTCGCCGAGGCGCCGGACAACATCGGCACGCTGGCCACCCATCCCGACGTGACCAGCAGCGAGGCGTTCGATGCCTTTCGCAGCATTCGCGCCGAGCTCGCCGACGCCTACGGGCGGATCGCCACCCGGGCCGCGATGCCCGGCATCGCAACGGCGGCCGAGCCGGGCCACCTCGGCGAGATGCTCATGCATCTGGTCGAGGTCACCACGAGCCTCCGCAGCAGCGGCGTTCCGATCGACGACGCGACCGCCGCCGTCATCGCCTCGACGTGCCTGCGCGCCTGCGGGATCCCCGACAGTCGCATCACTCCGGCAGCCGCGTCGGCGACGGCACTCGTCGGTGGGCTGACGATGAGGGCGCCGACATGACAGCGGGCCCGACCAGCTCAGAGCTGGTCGGGCCCGCTGCGTACGAACGAACTCTCGTTCAGTGGGTCCCGGTGATGCGATCGAGCGGGCCCGGGGTGTAGGGCGAGTTGGCCTCCAGGTAGGCGGAGAAGGCGTCGATGTCGAGGCCGCCGTAGTAGGGGTCGGTGCCCTTGGTGAACGCCGCGAAGGCGTCACCGCCGCCCTGCAGGAAGTTGTTGGTCACGACCCGGTAGGACGCGGCCTTGTCGATCGGCTGGCCGTTGAGCGTGACCGAACCGTCGACCGGACCCGAGGGGCTGATCTCGTAGGAGAAGCCTTCCGAGACCTGCAGGATCTTGTGGGACGCCGCGTTGGCGCCGGTGACCTGCTGGGTGAGCAGGTCGTAGATGTCCTGGCCGGTCATGGTCAGCGAGACCAGGTAGTTGTTGAACGGCTGGACCGTGAACGCCTCGTCGTAGGTGACCTCACCGACTGCCTCGCCGTAGGGCGAGTTGGTCGCGGTCAGGTCGGCACGGATGCCGCCCGGGTTCATGAACGCAATCACCGGCGTCTGTCCGTTGACGACCGTCGACTGGTCGGCGAGCTGGGCGTCGGCGATCAGGTCGCCGAGGGCGCTCTCGCCGGAGGCGTTGGTGGTGCGGGTGACGTCACCGGAGATCGAACCGAGCACCCGGGAGGCGATCGGGGTGACCAGCTCCTTGTAGGTGTTGATCAGCGTGGTCTGCTCGGGGGCCTTGGCCACGTCACGGGTGACGAGCAGGTTCGAGCCCTTGACCGACGAGCGGACGATGTCGCGCGACTTGAGGTTGTACTTCAGGTTGGTCTCGGTGTAGAGCCGGCCGAAGGACGAGGCCGAGGTGATCAGGCGGGACTTGCCCTCGGGGTCCGGTACGTCGCAGACGTAGGGGTTGTGGGTGTGCCCGGTGACCACCATGTCGATCTCGGGGTCGAGGTTCTGCGCGATCGGCACGATCGGCGAGCCGGCGACGAGCTCGCCGCCGCCCTCGCAGGTGTAGTCGTACCTGGCGTTGACGTCGTAGACCGTGCCGGTGGCGGGGTCGGTCCACTTCTCCTTCGGCAGGTTGGCACCCTCGTGGATCAGGGTGACGATCGCCTTGACGCCCTTCTTCTTCAGCTTGGGCACGAGCGCGTTGGCGGTCTCGACCTCGTCCTTGAAGGTGAGGCCCTTGACGCCCTCGGCGGTGACGATGTCGGGGGTGCCCTCCAGGGTCATGCCGATGAAGCCGATCTTGACGCCGTCGATCTCCTTGATGGCGTAGGACGGCAGGATCGTCTTGCCGCTCGCGTCCTCGATCACGTTGGAGGCGAGGATGTCGAAGTCGGCGCCCGCGTACTCGTGGGCGGCGCAGGAGTTCTGGTTGTCCTCGCCGTCGCCGTCCTCGATGCAGCCGCCGTCGGCGATGCGCTGCAGCTCCTTGTAACCCTCGTCGAACTCGTGGTTGCCGACCGCGGTCACGTCCAGACCGAGCTTGTTGAGCGCCTCGATGGACGGCTCGTCGTGGAAGGCGGCCGAGAGGAGCGGCGAGGCGCCGATCAGGTCACCCGCGGCGACGGTCAGGGAACGGTCGTGGCCCTTGCGCGCCTCGGCCAGGTGGGAGGCGAGGTATTCCACGCCACCCACGTTGACGGTGTCATCGACCGGCTTGCCGGTGGCTGGGTCGATGTGGTGGCCGGTGATCAGTCGCCCGCTCGAACCCGACGGCGCCTCGAGATTGCCGTGGAAGTCGTTGAACGAGAGCAGCTGGACATCGACCAGGTTGCTTCCCGGCTTGGCGGAGGCGGATGTCGCGACCGGAGTGGCGACTGCGGCGGCCGCGAGAGCGACGGCGGCAACGGCCACAACGGGGCGAAGCTTTCGGGTGTTACGAGGCATTGCGGGGCTCCCCATCTCAGTGATCGACGAAGGGAACAATGCCCCTTCGGGTTCCGATTGTGAAGAGGTAACAGGATTACCGCCGCCGAATCGTCATCAACCGTTAATCACCCGAAAAATTCGGTAGCGTCCACCGCGCCACCGGCCTCCTCGAACTCGTCGCGGACCGTCTCCCGCAGGTTCGCGTCCGAGAGGTAGTCGGCAGCCACCCCGGCGAGACCGTAGGCGGCATCGACGAGCACCTCGTCGGCGTACGGCGTGACCGCGGCAGCGGCGAACTCGCGGCTGTGCAGCGACACGTCGGGCTCGGCGATCTTGACCATCGCGTGCAGGCCGGGGACCCGGAAGGAGACATTGCCGAAGTCGGTGGACCCGGCGAGCAGGTCCGGGACGACGCCCGGCGCGAGGACGGTGTGGTTGCGCTCCTGGTAGCGGCGGTTCCACGCTTGCGCCAGCCCGCTGTTGTTGCGGATCGGCAGGTAGACCGGCGACTCGTCCCAACTGAACTCGACACCGCAGCCCGTCATCAGCGCCGCGCCCATCGCCATCTCCTCCAGCCGCTGGGAGAGGATCTTGAGCGTCTCGGGGTAGGCGGAGCGTACGTAGAACTCGATCGAGGCGTGCTCCGGGATCACGTTGGGGCGCAGGCCGCCGTCGGTGATGATCGCGTGCACCCGGTCGGTCGGAGGCATCTGCTGCCGGTTGAGCGCGACGCCGGTGTAGAGCAGGTTGGCGGCGTCCAGGGCGTTGCGCCCCATGAACGGCTGGATCGAGGCGTGCGCCGGCACCCCCACGTACGTCACTTTCAGCTGCCTGCGGCCCAGGAAGACCGGCTCGGAGCTGTCGTAGGTGAACGGGTGGACCATGATCGCCGCGTCGACGCCCTCGAAGGCACCCTTCTGCGCCATCAGCTCCTTGCCGCCACCGCCCTCCTCGGCCGGGGTGCCGAGCCAGATCACCCGGCCGCCGACGCGGTCGATCACGCTCGCGATGGCCAGGAACGCGCCCACGCCGACCGTGGCGATCAGGTTGTGGCCGCAGCCGTGGCCGATGCCGGGGAGCGCGTCGTACTCGGAGAGCACGGCGATCGTCGGGCCGTCCTTGGCGCCGCCCGCCGAGGCGTAGAGGGCGGTCGGGAGACCGTAGGCGCCACGGGCCACCTCGATGCCGTGAGCCTCGACGAACTCGGCCAGCCCGGCCGAGCTCCGGTGCTCCTCGAAGCCGGTCTCCGGGTGCTCGGCGAGGTCGTGGGAGACCGCGACCAGCTCGGGGCCCAGGTCCACGAGCTTGTCGCGGATCGCGTCCAGGATCCCTCGCGGCGCACCCGCCGAGGTCGACTCAGCGGCCTTCGTGATGAGCGCCTTGGCGTCTGTTTCGTCGCGGAGCTGGTTGACCAGGAACGGGTTCGGCTGCTGCGGCTGGCTCATGTGGCCAGAGGCTATCGGTGATGTGTCATCGATCGCTGAGGGCCCAGCCGTCGGCGACGATGCGTGCCTCGTCGCCCGGTCGGGAGGAGTCGAACGACGTACGCCGCCCCTGGCTGACCACGATGCCGTCGACGTAGATCCCGCGACCCTGGGAGGACGAGTCGGTCTCGTAGGTCCACCGCACCGTGGTCGTGCCGTCCGGGAGCTCGGCGCGGCCGCACAGCCATCGCCGACCGCCGTAGCCGTTGACCGCCTCGCTGGTCTCCCAGCTCCAGTCACCACCCTCGAGCGTCCAGGGCAGCGGGCTGAAGGTGGTGCCGTCGGTGGAGTACTGCAGCCGGCCGAAGTCGAAGCGTGGCTCGGTGTCGAAGTAGTAGTCGAAGCGGAGCCTCGCGCCGTCGGTGGCCGCGAGCGGCACGTCGAGCGTCGCCTTCTTCGCGTTCGTGCGACCCGAGAACCACGACGTACGTCCTGTCGCCGGGCGGACCGCCGAGGCCATGCCGAGCGCGTCGGAGACGGCACGCCGGGAGGGGTTGTTGCTGCCCCAGTCGCGGCTGGGGTGGACGCGGTTGGTCATCAGCACGACGAGCTGGTGGCCGATCGGGTCCATCACGAAGCTGGTGCCGGTGTAGCCGGTGTGGCCGAAGGAGACCGGGGACCAGATCGGCCCGTGGTACCAGGTCGTGGCGAGCTCCCAGCCGAGGCCGCGGGAGCTGGTGAACCGGGCTCCGGTGTAGTCGCGCAGCGAGAGCCTGACCGTCTCCTCCTCGAGGATCCTGGTGCCGTTGTAGACGCCGCCGTTGAGGTACATCTGGCCGAACCTGGCCATGTCGGCCGCGGTGGAGAAGACGCCCGCATGACCGGCGACGCCACCGAGGGCCCAGGCGTTCTCGTCGTGCACCTCGCCACGGATCATCGGGCGGCCGGCCCAGGGCTGGTACTCGGTCGCGGCGACCCGGTCGAGGCGATCGGCGGGCGGGTTGTACATCGTGTCGCGCATCCCGAGCGGCTCGGTGACGTGGTCGCGGACGTAGACGTCGAGCTTCTTCCCCGAGAGCCGCTCGACCAGGAGCCCGAGGGTGATCAGGTTGATGTCGGAGTAGCGGTAGATCTGCTCGGGCGCGTGCGTCGGCGTCGTGTCCATGATCGCCGCGACCCGCTCCTCGTACGTGTCGTAGCCCGCCCACAGCGACGGCGACGGGCCGGCGAGCAGGCCGGAGACGTGGGTGAGGAGGTGGCGTACGAGGATCGCGTCCTTACCGTGCGGCGCGAACTCGGGCAGGTAGGTGACCACCGGAGCCTCGAGGTCGAGGCTGCCCTGCTCCATCAGCTGGAGGATCGCGGTCGTGGTGAAGAGCTTCGACATCGAGGCGATGTCCCACATCGTGTCGAGCCCGGCCGCGACCTGCTGGTCGGCCGGGAGCTCGACGACGGTGGTGCCGTCGAGGCCGTATCGGAGCGCCTTGCCCACGCTCTCGTGGGCGACGATGACGCCGTCCTTGACCGCGATCGCGGTGGCCCCTGCGTACAGGGGGTGGGCGGGGTTCTCCGTCGTCGGCTCGAGGAACCGGGTCAGCTCGGTGCGGATCCTGGCGATGGGCGCCGGGTCCAGGCCGACCTGGCGGGCGTGGCCGGGACGCAGGACGGTGCGTGGGGTGAAGGTCAGCTCGTCCGGCGTGATCGTCGGCGGCGGGCCGGCCAGCGAGGCGAGCGCCCTGGTTGCCTTGGTGGGATCCTCCGGGGTCGAAGCCACCGCGGCACCGCCGAGGAGAGTCATCGCGACTCCGCTCAGGGTGCCGCCGAGAAGCGTGCGCCGAGAGGTCATGAGCATGTCCGGAGACGGTGTCATACCCCGATACTGCCGCTCCGGCGCGAGCTTCGTGCGTGAAAGGAAATTTTCTTTCACGGTCTAGGTGTCAGAGCGTCGGCCAGTGCTCTGCCCACGGCTTCGTCTGCTCCAGCTGAGCAGCGACCTGCAGCAGCAGGCCGTCGTCGCCGAGCTGACCGGAGAGCTGGATGCCCAGCGGCAGTCCGGCGGCGGTCCGGTAGGTCGGCACCGAGATCGCCGGGCGTCCGGTGATGTTGGCGAGCTGGGTGTAGGGCACCCAGCCGAGGTTCTCGGCGACCAGCTGGTCGATCATCCCGGTCGCGCGCATGACCCGCCCGCCGTGCACCTTGTGCAGCACCCGCGCCGCGGTCTGGAGCGCCTTGGGCGTGGTCAGCTGCCCGACCTTCAGCGGCGGCTTCGCCAACGTCGGAGTCAGCAGCAGGTCGTACGTCTCGTGGAACGCGCTGAGGCGGCGTACGTGGTTGCGGCGGTTGATGTGCGCCAGCTCGACGGCGACCACTCCCCCGGCCCGGCCGAGCTCGGCCACGGCAAGGGTGTCGGCCTCGAAGTCGGCGTTCTTGGCTCCGACACGGAGCTTGGCCTCGGCCACCTCGGCAGCGGCAGAGGCGAACCAGATGGTGAGGAAGTCACGGCCGAGCTCGGCGGCGTCGTAGGGCGCCTCGACCTCCTCGACATCGTGGCCGAGTGCTTCGAGGGCCTTGGCCGCGTCCTCGACGGCCGCGATCGCCTCCGGGTCGGGCGTGGTGATGGAGGACGTCGAGGTGAACCCGATCCGAAGCTTGCGCGGCGCGGTCGCGATGGCCTCGGAGAAGGCCGCGCCGGGGTGCGGCGCGTGGATCATCGCCATCGGCTGGTCACCGATGAGCGCGTCGTAGAGCCCGGCCGCGTCGCGGACCGTGCGGGTCACCACGCCCTGGACGACGAAGCCGTTGGAGGCATCCAGGCTCTGCGGGCCCAGCGGCAGCAGCCCGCGGGTGGTCTTCAGACCGACCAGGCCGTTGCAGGCCGCCGGGATCCGGATGGACCCGCCGCCGTCGTTGGCGCCGGCGGCCGGGACGATCCCGGCGCCCACCGCGGCGCCGGAGCCACCCGAGGAGCCGCCGGGCGTGCGGTCGGTGTTCCACGGGTTGCGGGCGGCGCCGAACAGCTCCGGCTCGGTGATCCCCTTCGACCCGAACTCCGGGGTGTTCGTCTTGCCGAAGATCACCAGGCCGGCGTCCAGCGCGCTCTGGGTGAAGTAGGAGTGCTCCTCGGCGACGTCGTCGACGAGCGACCGCGAGCCGTAGGTCGTCGGGTGCCCCTGATACTCCTGAGCCAGGTCCTTCACCAGGAACGGCACCCCGGCGAACGGCCCGCTCGGGCCGTCGCCGGCGACCTGGGCATCAGCCTCGGGAATGTCCGCGACGATCGCGTTGATCCGCGGATTCACCGCCGCCGCCCGCTCCCGCGCCGCGGCCAGGACCTCGGCCGCGGTCACCTCCTTGGCAGCGACCAGCTGCGCCAGCCCGGTGGCGTCGTACGTCAGATACTCATCGACCCGCATGAGCGCAGGTTAGCGGCCACGGCGAGCTCCGCGCCCCCAAATGGCGTGCCGTTTCCGGAGTGCATGGCTATGTTCCGGGCATGACCATCACCAGCGGCGAAGCCGCCTCGACATCGGACGAGACCGCGATCGAGGCCCTGGTGCGTGCGTTCTTCTCCGCGTTCACCTCAGGGCCGGACGCGGCCGCACGCCTGGACGATCTGCGCCGGATCATGCTTCCCGGCGCGACCGTGGTGCGCACGTGCGGCCTGCCGATCGAGGTCTACGACGTCGAGTCCTTCATCGCCCCGCGCGTCGCGCTCCTGACCAGTGGCGAGATCAGCGAGTTCGAGGAGTGGCCGGAGCCCGGTCGCACCAACGTCTTCGGCGACATCGCCCACTGGTGGGGCGCTTACGGCAAGCGCTGGCGCACGAACGACGAGGTCCACACCGGCAGGGGCATGAAGACGATGTCGTTCGTACGCACCGACGACGGCTGGCGGATCAGCTCCGCTGCCTGGGACGACGAGCGTTGATGGCCGGTCAGTTGAAGATCTCCCGGTAGTCACCCTCGACCCGGTCGCGCTTCCACAGGTCGATGCCGGTGGCAGCGGCGTACTCGTCGATCCTGGCCAGCTCCTCGGAGGTCAGCTCGGGACCGGAGAGCGCGCCGATGCAGTCGGTGACCTGCTCCGGTCGGGAAGCGCCGATGACGACCGAGGTCATCCGCGGATCACGCAGCGCCCAGGCGAGCGCCATCTGAGCGAGCGTCTGGCCACGGTCGACGGCGAGGGCGTTGAGCGACTCGATGCCGGCGAGCGTCTCGGGCGTGAGTGCCTCCGGGGTCAGGAAGCGGGCCTTGGCAGCGCGCGAGTCCTCCGGGATGCCGCCACCGCCGAGGTACTTGTTCGTCAGCAGACCCTGCGCCAGCGGCGAGAAGGAGATCGCACCCGCCCCGACCTCGTCGAGCGTGTCCAGCAGGCCGTCGGTCTCGAGCCAGCGGTTGAGGATCGAGTAGGACGGCTGGTGGATCAGCAGCGGTGTACCGAGGTCGCGCAGGATCGCCGCCGCCTCCCGGGTCAGCGCCGAGGAGTAGGAGCTCAGCCCGACGTAGAGCGCCTTCCCGGACCGCACGATCTGGTCGAGGGCGCCCATCGTCTCCTCCAGCGGCGTGCTGGGGTCAGGACGGTGGTGGTAGTAGATGTCGACGTAGTCGAGCCCCATCCGCTTCAGCGACTGGTCGAGGCTGGAGATCAGGTACTTCCGCGAGCCGCCGATCTTGCCGTACGGCCCCGGCCACATGTCCCAGCCGGCCTTGGTCGAGATCACCAGCTCGTCGCGCAGGTGGGCGAAGTCGCCGCGGAGGTGACGCCCGAAGTTCTCCTCGGCGGACCCGTAGGGCGGGCCGTAGTTGTTGGCCAGGTCGAAGTGGGTGATGCCCGCGTCGAAGGCCGTACGCAGGATCGCCCGCTGCCGCTCGAACGCCAGGTCGTCACCGAAGTTGTGCCACAGCCCGAGGCTGACCGCCGGCAGATCCAGGCCACTGTTGCCGGTCCGCCGATAGGGCATCGCGTCGTAGCGCGACTCCGAAGGAACGTACGTCATGCGCCGGTCCCCTTTCCGGCGCGCAGCGCCACCTTGATCATCGGCCACTGCAGCGGCAGCCGCGCGACCGTACCGGCAAAGAACCCGGCCGACTTGGGCGTCCGCTTCCGGTTCGCCCGCTTCCCCGCATCGACACTCATCTGCACGTTGGCCGGGAACACGCCCACCAGCAGCGCGGCACTCGCGAGCCCCGCGATCCGGCGGGTCTTCGGGTGCAGCAGCCCCAGCCCGCAGACGATCTCCGCGACCCCGGAGACCTCCACCACCTTGCGCGCGTCCGGCAGCTGCGGCGGCACGATCGGCTCGAACACCTGCGGCCTCACCAGATGCAGGGTCCCCGACCCGAGGAACAGTGCGGCCAACCCGGCCAGCGGCAGATCGAGCCGCGAAGTAGAAGATTCAGTGCTCACGGGACGACTCTGTCACGCCCGCCCAACGTGGGAGACGGGGAGTCACCCGGTGACCTCAGGACTCCCGGGTCGCCCGACCGCCCTTCCCGCCCGCAGGTTCTCGGTGAACGTGGCGATGTCCTCTTGGAGGGCGGGGTGAGCACCGGGCAACGGGCTCTCCTTCGCCACCACCTCGGCGATCTCGGCCAGGCAGTCGTCCACGATTCGCTCGGCACGACGTACGCCCCACTTCGCGATCTCGGACTTGATGTCCGAGGCGGTGAGGCCGGCGTGGCGGTAGTTTCCGTTCACGGCCAGCGCCAACTTCCCGTCGATCCCCGAAAGGTGAGATTGCGGAACGACGTCGTACGCCGGCGCGAGCCGAGGTTCGTCATCGAGCGGGTGAAGGATGCCGAGGTTCTTGGTGTGCATGTCGAGATTGCCGATCGCGACCGCGAGAACGACAATCCGGGCCAGGCTGACCAAGTCGGCGGATCGAGTGGTCCGCTGCAGGGTGTCGGCGACCCGTCGCAGGCTCACAAGGCCGCCGTACTCCTGATACTTCTGGTCGCCCGAGGCACCGAGTGCCTGGCTGAAGTCCTCCTGATGGATCCGTGCTCCCGCGGCGCGGTCGAAGCGCTCGATGACAAGTGCCGACAGGCCGTCGAAGTCGTCGATCCACGCACTGTGCTCGGCGAGGCCCAGTGCCCGCGAGATCCGGGCGCCGTACTCCTCATCGAAGACCACGCTCGGACGTCGCTCCAGCATCGGCTTGATGATGTGAGTGGTCGGGTAGCCACCCAGCGATTGCGCCCATCCGGCACCGTCGCGCACGAGAACCACCTTCGGCTGCACACCCGCCAACGAGGACTTGCCGAGCAACGACTCGTTGGCGAGTGGTGACCCCACCGGGTCCTCGAGCAGACGCCTGATCTGCGCGTGGTCGACCGGCCGACGCGACGGCGTCTTCGGCTCGGTCGGGTCGTCGAGATCCCAGATCTGCAGCGCACCGGCGACGTCCCGTCCATAGCGGGCAAGGAATCCGAGCGTGTCCCCGCGTCGCAATCCGGCCTGCCGCAGCATGTAGTCGTACTGGTCGCCCTCCGGGAGCAGCTCGCTGAACCAGTTGCGGCGTCGGGCGGCCTGGTGTTTGCGCGAGATGCCGACCAGCGGTGCAACGACCGACAGGATCAGACTGTTGGCGCCGAAGCGATCGATCCCTTCGGCGCCCGGGACGAAGTCGTACGTCGCAGGCTGACCGGTCAAGTCGCCAACGATGGTTCCGTAGAGCTCAACGGCGAGGCGCATCTGCTTCGTCCTCCCAGGTCGCGGTGAGCTCGACCCCGGTGGCCTGCATCAGATCCAGAAGGCGGCGCATGAAGATCGTCGACTTCCCTGCCTCGATCTCACTGATGGTGCTCTGCGGGACGTCGACCTCACCGGCAAGATCGGCTTGGGTCATTCCACGCGCCAACCGAGCCTGCTGAAGGGCAAGCCCGAAGTCGGCCGGTACGCGCAGGCTCGTACTCGTCACACCGGTCTCCTATCGTGAAATCGCGATAGCACTACTGTATCGCGATTTCACGATACTGATGGCTTATCGTGAAATCGCGATACCTACGCCTCCTGATGACACGAACCTGGGGAGTGCCAGGCGCACCACACGCGCCTGGCGCTCCCCGGGTCAAGCCGCTTTCATTCGACAGTCGTCGCCGCACGCCCTCATCGCGCCCGTCCAGCCGTTGCGTCTGAGGATCCTGGCGATCCGGGTTGCCGTCTGGCACGGGGTGTCGAAGACCTGGTGGAAGCGGAGACGGGCGGTGAGCGTTCCGGCGGCGGCGAGGTCGTCGAGCGCGCGGTCGGCGTCGCGGGACTGGTCACGCCAGGAGTCGTGGCCGACGGCGCCGTCGAGCTCGACGACGAGGCGGTACGCCGCGTACTCGACGTCGCGAAACTGGTTCCCCGCCGGGCCGGATCGGGGTGCCTGGCGCGTCCCGACCGGCAGGCCATGGGCTCGCTCGACCTTGGTGAGATAGCCGTGCTCGAGCACGGAGTGGGTGCCCGACTCGAGGTCGTCGACCAAGCCGGCAAGGAGCGCGCGGCGGCGGATCGACGGGTAGCGGTCGAGGGCGGCGCGCAGGGAGGCCGCGGTGACGTACGGCCTGCTCGCCACGTCCGCGAGGCGGGCGATCGCGTCGATGTCCTTGGTGGCCTCAGACGCCATCGCCAGCGCGTTGTCCTCGACGCTGAGCCGGGGCGGCGTACCGCCGTAGGCGCGCAGCTCCAGTCCCTTCATCCGATGGATGACGATGCCGGCCTGCGGCCGGATTCGGCGGCTGTGGTCGATGGCGACGTGGATCGGGGCGCCGTCGTCGCGGCCCCTCGGTTCCTCGACGCTGGTTCGGCGTAGAGGACAGCTGCCCACGCGCGCTGGGACCACGTCATCGGACCGGCGTGATCGACGTAGATCCGCGGGTAGACGCGGCGGAGCTCCTTGCGGCGCAGCCTCCGCTCGATGTCGGTCTTCGTCACCCCGCCGGCAGTCAGCTGGGCGTGGCTCGCGACCCCGTCCTGCATGAGCAGGTGGGCGCGCAGCAGCCGAGCAGCGTCCTCGCGCCGCTCTCGCGCCCTCCGCTCATCCGGCGCTTCGATCACAGAGCGACGGTAACCCGGGGAGCGTCAGACGCACCACGTACGCCTGACGCTCCCCGGGTCCTCGGGGCACTCAGTTCACGGCTTCGCGCTCCTCGAGCTTCGTGAGGCAGATGTCGACGATCATGTCCTCCTGGCCGCCCACCAGACCCCGGCGGCCGCACTCCATGAGGATGTCGCGGGTGTCGACGCCGTAGCGGGCGCTCGCGTTCTCGGCGTGGCGGAGGAAGGAGGAGTAGACGCCGGCGTAGCCCATCGTGAGGGTCTCGCGGTCGACGCGTACGGGGCGGTCCTGGAGCGGGCGGACGATGTCGTCGGCGGCGTCTTGGAGCTTGAACAGGTCGCAGTTGTGCTTGAAGTCCGACAGGTTGGCGACCGCGATGAACGCCTCGATCGGGCAGTTGCCGGCGCCGGCGCCGTGGCCGGCGAGGGAGGCGTCGACGCGGTAGACGCCGTTCTCGACCGCGACGACCGAGTTGGCCACCGACAGCGAGAGGTTCTCGTGGGCGTGGATGCCGATCTCGGTCTCGTCGTTCAGCACGTCGCGGTAGGCGCGGGCGCGGTCGCGGACGTCGTTCATCGTCAGGCGGCCGCCGGAGTCGGTGATGTAGACGCAGTGGGCTCCGTAGGACTCCATCAGCTTCGCCTGCTGCGCGACGACGTCCACGGGCGCCATGTGGTTGAGCATCAGGAACCCGGAGACGTCCATCCCCATCTCGCGGGCGGCGGCGATGTGCTGGGCCGACACGTCGGCCTCGGTGCAGTGGGTCGCGACCCGGACCGAGCGCACGCCGAGGTCATAGGCCCGCTCGAGGTCGTGGATGGTGCCGACGCCGGGAAGCAGCAGGGTGGTCAGGCGGGCGTTCTTGATGACCGAGGCCGCTGCCTCGATCCACTCCCAGTCGCTGTTGGAGCCGGGGCCGTAGTTGACCGAGCCGCCGGTCAGGCCGTCGCCGTGCGCGACCTCGATGGCGTCGACGCCGGCCTCGTCGGCGGCGATGACGATCCGCTTGACGTCCTCGGGCGTGATCCGGTGGCGTACGGCGTGCATGCCGTCGCGCAGCGAGACCTCTTGGACATAGATCGGGATGCTCACTTGCCAGCCTCCTTGGCCGCCGCGATGCGCTCGGCCATCTGCAGCGCGGCCGACGTCATGATGTCGAGGTTTCCGGCATAGGCCGGGAGGTAGTGCGCGGCGCCCTCGACCTCGAGGAACACCGAGACCTGATGCGTGGGCCGGGTCGTCTCACCCTCGGCGAGCAGGGTCTCGACCGGCTGGTCCGACGGGATCGGGTGGACCTGGACCTTCTGCTTGAGCCGGTAGCCAGGAACGTACGCGGCGACGTCACCGACCATCTTCTCGACGGACTCGGTGATCTCCGCGGTCAGCTCTTCCAGGGAGCGGGACCCGCCCTCGACCAGCGCGAAGACGGTGTCGCGCATGATCAGCGGCGGCTCGGCCGGGTTGAGGATGATGATCGCCTTGCCGCGCTTGGCGCCGCCGACCTGGACGATCGCGCCCGAGGTGGTCTCGGTGAACTCGTCGATGTTGGCCCGGGTGCCGGGACCGGCGGAGCGGGACGAGATCGAGGCGACGATCTCGCCGTAGGCGACCGGCACCACCCGCGCGACCGCGGCCACGATCGGGATCGTCGCCTGCCCGCCGCAGGTCACCATGTTCACGTTCGGCGCGTCGATGTGCTCGTCGATGTTGACGGCCGGGATGACGTACGGCCCGATCGCCGCGGGGGTGAGGTCGATCAGCCGCTTCCCGTAGGGCTCCAGCGCCGCCGCGTTGGCGACGTGCGCCTTGGCCGAGGTCGCATCGAAGACGATCTCGATGTCGTCGAACCCCGGCAGCCCGATCAGCCCTTCGACGCCGTCCGACGTCGTCGCGAACCCGAAGCGTTCGGCGCGAGCGAGGCCGTCGGAGGACGGGTCGATCCCGACCATCGCGCCCATCTCCAGGTGCTGCGACGTACGCATCACCTTGATCATCAGATCGGTGCCGATGTTGCCCGACCCGATGATCGCCACTTTCGTCTTGGCTGTGCTTTCCGCTGGCATGAAGGTCACTTCCCTACGCTGAAGGCCACCGAGCCGAGGCCCGACACGGTGGAACGAACGGTGTTGCCCGGCGCGATCGGCCGCATCGGCCCGAGCGCGCCGGAGAGGATGAGCTGGCCCGCGCGCAGCGGCTCACCGAAGTCACGCGCGTAGCGAGCCAGCCACTGGACGGCGTTGACGGGGTCGCCCAGGCACGCCGCCCCGGTCCCGGTCGAGACCTCCTCGTCATCGATCGACATCGACATGGTGACCTCGCGAGGCTCGAACTCGTCGAGACGCCGGCGCTCGGTCCCGAGGACGTACGCACCCGCGGAGGCGTTGTCCGCGACGGTGTCGCCGAACGCGATCTTCCAGTCGGCGATCCGGCTGCCGCAGATCTCGATCGCAGCGACGGCGTAGTCGATCGCCTCCCGGACCTGGTCGTAGGAGAGGTCGCCGTCGGCCAGGTCGGCCGCGAGCACGAAGGCGATCTCGGCCTCGGCCCGCGGCTGCAGGATGGCGTCGGCGGGGAGCACGCCGCCGTCCGGGTAGGCCATGTCGTCGAAGAGCACACCGAAGTCGGGGGTGTCCACGCCGATCTGCTCCTGCACCGCCTGGGAGGTGAGCCCGATCTTGCGGCCCACGATCTTCGCCCCGCCGGCGAGCCGGGTGGCGGTGAGGCGCTCCTGGATCGCGTACGCCGTCTTCAGGTCGGTCGCGTCCAGCAGGTCCCGCATCGGCGGGACGGGGGTGCCCGTCGCCGAGGCGGTCAGCAGCCGATCTGCGGCGGCATCGACGGCAGCATCGGACGGGGAGGTCACTTCGTTCATGTGGTCACGGTCTCAGCAGATGGGCGAAAGAAGCGGGGTAGGCGTCCCGCTGACCGGTACGGTGATCTCATGCCGCACCAGCCTGCCGATCTCGACACCGTGCTCGGCAAGGCGGTGACCATCCTGCGGGCCTTCACGGTCGACGACCAGGTGCTCTCGCTGGCCGAGCTCGTCCGCCGCACGGGACTCCCCAAGGCGACCGCCCATCGCGTCGCCGGTGACCTGGTCACCAACCGCCTCCTGGACCGCACCGACCTCGGCTACCGCCTCTCCGGCGGCCTCTTCGAGCTCGGCATGCGGGCCTCGGTCGAACGCTCGCTCCTGGAGCTGGCGATGCCGTTCCTCCAGGACCTCTACGAGCGCACCCACGAGACCGTCCACCTGGGCGTACGCGAGGGCCACGACGTCGTCTACGTCGCCAAGATCGGCGGCCACCGCCAGGCGAAGTCACCCTCCCGGCCGGGCGGCCGGATGCCGGTCCACTGCACCGCGATCGGCAAGGTCCTGCTCGCCTACGCCGATCCCGAGGCACAGCAGGAGATCCTCAGCAGCCCGCTCGAGCGGCGTACGCCTCACACGATCGTGGCGCCCGGTCTGCTGGAGCGGCAGCTCGCCGCCGTGCTCGAGAACGGCGTCGCCTTCGAGCGCGAGGAGTCGGCCGCCGGGCTGCAGTGCATCGCGGCCCCGGTCCTCGCCGACGGCGGCGACAAGGCGCTCGCCGCGATCAGCGTCACCGGCCCGGTGGGACGCTTCCGCCCCGAGGCCCACGTGACCATCGTCCGGGCCGCGGCCCAGGGCCTCTCCAGCCTGGCGAGTCGCCGCCGCTCCCTGTCCAGCTGAGACAGGTCAGTCCGTGCGAGCGGGCGGCAGGTCGGCCAACCTGGCGTCGGGATGCGCCCGGACCGCGTCGAGGAGCTCCAGCCAGCCGCGGCCGACCTCGTCGAGCCTGTCCTCGGAGACGAGCCGGAAGGCAGCGGCGCGCAGCACATCGACACCCACCTCGGGCGTACGTCCGATGCTGCGCAGCGCCGCCAGCACCTCCTCGACCTGCTCGGCGGGCGCAGCCGGGTCACCGGCCAGCGCCCACTCCACCTCCCCCTCGGTCGCGACCCCGTCTTCGCTCACGCGCCCAACTCCGTAGCGCACGCGCCAGAGTACGGAGCCGGCCGCGTGATGCATTGGATGATCGCTCGCTGACGCTCGCTCACAGCTTGACCCAGTACCGCCGAGTGAGCCCGTAGCCGTACGCAGCCGCGTCGATGACGTCCTGGAGCTCGCCGCCCTGGGACTCGATGGTGCGCGCCGAGGCACCGTTGTCCTCGTCGCAGGTGATCAGGACGCGCTCGAGGCCCAGCGCCCGGGCCTCGTCGAGCACGAGGCCCAGCGCTCGCCGGGCGTGCCCCTGGCGACGGGACGAGGGCCGCACCGAGTAGCCGATGTGCCCGCCCACGTTCTCCAGGAACTCGTTGAGCTCGTGCCGCAGCTGGATGAACCCGACGACCTGGCCGTCGTCGGTGATCCAGTAGGACGAGGCATGCACCCGCCCGGCGGGCGGCGGGACCGTGAGGTTCCGGTCCCGCGCGGTTTTCGCGACCAGCCGCTCGCACGCCTCGCGGCTCACGTCGGCGGCCTCCTCGTCGGGGATGGCGGCGCCGTCGACATGAGCCCCACCGAACTCGGCGACGGACGCCGCCCAGGAGTCGTAGAGATCGAGCGAGGGAAGGGCAAGTGCTGTCATGTCGCAAGCAGACCAGCCCACAGCCCGCCGGAACAAACCCTTATCGCAGAACGACGGGGATCAGCCGTCGATCACCACGGTCCCCTTCGCACGCGAGACGCACAGGATCATGTGACCATCGCGCTCGTAGTCGGCGAGCGCATGGTCGCGGTGCTCGACCTCGCCCTCCAGCACCCGCACCCGGCAGGTGCCGCAGAACCCCTGCTGACAGGAGTACGCCTGGGTCGGACGCACCCGGCGGACGGCGGTCAGCGCCGACTCCTCGGCGCCGACCTCCACCTCGACGTCGGAGTCCTCGAGGCGAACCCGGAACGGGCGGCCGCCGAGCACCGGCGGCGGCGAGAACCGCTCGTAGTGCAGCGTGTCGATCTGCGGGTCGGGGATCTGCGCACGGATCGCGTCGATCATCGGCATGGGCCCGCAGCAGTAGAGAGCCGCACCCTCCGGAGCGAGCGAGATGATCTTGGCGGCGTCCGGCGTGCCCATCTCGTCATCGGGCCACAGCTGGATCTCGTGGTCGCCGACGATCTCCCGGATCTCGGCCAGGAACGGCATCGTCTCGCGGGAGCGGCCGGTGTAGACGAACTCGTACGGCACACCCCGGCGCACCACGTCACGCAGCATCGGCAGGATCGGCGTGATCCCGATGCCACCGGCGACGAAGAGGTATCCGGCGGGCGAGGCGACGAACGGAAAGGCGTTGCGCGGCCCCTTCAGGACGAGCCGGTCGCCGACGGCGAGGAAGTGCGCCTCGACGGAGCCGCCGCCTCCGCCCGCGGTCGGCTCGATCCGCCGCACGCTGATCCGGTAGGCGGAGAGGTCGTCGGGGTCGGAGTTGAGCGAGTACTGCCGCAGCCGGCCGCTGGGCAGCACCACGTCGACGTGCGCGCCCGGGTCCCAGGCCGGCAGATCGGTGCCGTCCTCACGCTCGAACCAGATCGCCCTGACGTCGAGGCCCTCCTCGTCGATCCGGCTGACGCGTACGTGCAGGTCGCGGTCGATCCTGCCGAGCGGCTTGCGGCGCCGCCAGGATCGGTAGGCGGCCTTGGTCCAGTAGCCCCCGACGATCGCCTCGAAGCCCCGGTAGAGCCGCGAGTCGGGGATGTCCGGGACCGTGTAGTGCGCAGGCTTGGTCACCGCGCCGTCTCCTGTGCCGTCTCCTGTGCCGTCTCCTGTGACTCCGCGATGGCGTCGGCCCGCAGCGCCGCCGGAGACTTGGCCAGGTAGCTCACCGCCTGGGAGGTCGAGCCCTCCGCGGACGGGTCGTAGTTGGGCAGGAAGAACTTCCAGGTCGCCCACCCGATGCGTACGACACCCGGCACCAGCCCGCGACGCTCGGCGTCGATCAGCTTGAGCAGCCCCGCCTTCGGCCGCTTCGCAGGATCGGGCTCGGTGGGGTCGTTCTTCATCAGGTAGCCGGCGCCTCGCCACCACAGGACGAGCAGCGCGGTGCCGCCGAGCAGGTAGGAGCGGATCCGACGGGAGTAGCGCCCATCGACGTGCTGGAAGACGTCGTAGGCCACGTTGCGGTGCTCGACCTCCTCCGCGCCGTGCCAGCGCAGCAGGTCGAGCATCGTCTCGTCGGCGCCGATCTCGTCGAGCGCGGGCGAGTTGAGCACCCAGTTGCCGAGCACGGCGGTGAGGTGCTCGAGACCCGCGATGATCGCGGCGCGCTCGATCAGCCACTCCTCCTTGGCCCGGCCGGTCAGGTCGCGGTCGCCGAGGATCTTGCGGAACAGGGCCTCGATCTCGGCCGCGAACGGACGTACGTCGAGACCGTTGTCGGTGAAGTAGTCCTGGACCTCCTGGTGGGCGGCGGCGTGCACGCCCTCCTGGCCGATGAAGCCGATCACGTCCTCGCGCAGCTGGTCGTCCTCGATCAGCGGCAGGATCTCGGAGAACACCTTGACGAACCACCGCTCGCCCTCGGGCAGCAGCAGATGCAGCACGTTGACGTAGTGGGAGGCGAAGACCTCGCCCGGGATCCACACCAGCGGCAGCCTGCTCCAGTCGAACGTCACGTTCCGCGGGTGGAGGGCCACCTTGGCCGGCTCGTGCCCGCGCTTGGTCTCCTTCGTCAGCTTGCTCATCGCACACCCTCCTTCTCGATGAAGGCCGCGATCTCGCCCGCGACCAGCTCCGGATCCGCGGCCACCACCCAGTGTCCGCCGTCGATGACCTGGGTGACCAGCGAGGATGCGTACGCCCGGGGCGCCTCGGTCTGCAGCGGCACCGTCACATAGGCGTCGTCACGAGGGGCGATCACCAGCACCGGCACCTCCGTCGACCGCGGCTTCGGACGGAGCAGCTTGCCGAGAAAGTTGGCCCGGTAGAGCTCGACACCGTTGACCTGGTCCTTCGTCGGCCGATCCTCGCCACCGACGAACTTGGCGAGCAGCCCCGAGCGCACCATCGCCTCGGGCAGCAGCGGCAGCTGGAAGGCGAAGACGTACCAGGAGTGGGCCAGCTGCCGCAGCGAGCTCCCCAGGTGGCTCCGCTCGCGCAGCCAGGTGGTCGCCATCCCGAGGTCGGGCCCCGAGATCGAGACGTACGTCGCGATCCGGCTCCTCAGCGCCGAGTCGGTCACCGACTCCCAGGTCTGGATCGAGCCCCAGTCGTGCGCCGCGACGTGCACCGGCGCGTCGGGCGAGACGGCGTCGATGACCGCCTTGAAGTCTGCGGAGAGCTGCACCAGGCGATAGCCGGCGGTCGAGTCCGGAACCCCGGACTCCCCCGTGCCGCGCACGTCATAGGCGACGACGTGGAAGCGCTCGGCGAGCACCTTGGCGACCCCGTCCCAGACGGAGTGGTTGTCGGGGTAGCCGTGGACGAGCAGCACGGTCTCGGCATCGGCCGGCCCCTGCTCGTAGACGGCGAGCGTCAGCCCGTCGGTCGTGTCGACCAGCCGTTGGGTCACCTCGGTCACGCTTCCTCCTCCGTTCGCGGGTGTCTCACCGAACAGATTAATGAGACACCGTGTCCGCAAACAATAGCAAGCGCAGATCCGGACTCACCGAAAAGACCGGCCCGCCGCAGACGTGTCTGCGGCGGGCCGGGGAGAGAGCTGCGGCTACGAGGCGCTGTGGGAGTCGGCCAGGCGCGACTCCTCGGCGGCTTGCTCCTCGAGCTCCTTGCGGCGGCGTTCGACCTGCAGAGCGACCTCGGCAGGGTCGTCGATGAGAGCGGCCATGCCGCCTGGGACACGCTCGAGCGCCTCCCGGGCGAAGATCTGCTGCATGGTGGTGGTGCGCTCGGAGCGGTCCTTGCCGATGAACGACATCATCCAGTGCAGGGTCGCGGTGAGCCGGTTGCGGAACCCGGTCATGTAGGCCAGGTGGACCACGAGCCAGCCGAACCAGGCGAGGATGCCGGTGAGCCTGAAGTTGCCCATCATCAGGACCGCGTTGAAGCGGGAGATGGTGGCCATCGAGCCCTTGTCGAAGTACTTGAAGTCGCCGGGCTCCGGCTTGTTCTTCAGGCGGGCCTTGATCGTCTTGGCCGAGTGCTTGCCACCCTGGATCGCGACCTGCGCGACACCGGGCAGGTGGTTGAGGTTGATCATGTCGCCGACCACGAAGATCTCGGGGTGGCCCGGCAGCGTCAGGTCGGGGTTGACCGCGATCCGGCCGGCCCGGTCGAGCTCGGCGCCGGTCTGCTCCGAGAGCGTCTTGCCGAGGGGGGAGGCCTGGACACCCGCGGCCCAGATCTTGGCGATCGAGCCGATCCGCTGGGTCGTGCCGTCCTTGAACTTCATCTCGATGCCGAACTCGTCGACGTGGGTGACCATCGCGCCGAGGACGACCTCGACACCGGCCTTCTCCAAGGCCTTCTCGGCCTTGGCACCGAGCTTCTCGCCGAACGGCGGCAGCACCTGCGGCGCCGCGTCGACCAGGACCACCCGGGCCTTCTCCGACTGGATGTGGGTGAAGTCCTTCTTCAGCACCCGCCGGGAGAGCTCGGCGATCTGGCCGGCCATCTCCACACCGGTCGGGCCGGCACCCACGACGACGAAGGTGAGCAGGTCACCGATCGGCTCGCCGCGCGAAGCGGTCAGCTCGGCGATCTCGAAGGCCCCGAAGATGCGGCCGCGCAGCTCGAGCGCGTCGTCGATCGACTTCATGCCGGGCGCGAACTCGGCGAAGTGGTCGTTGCCGAAGTAGGACTGGCCGGCACCGGCAGCGACGATCAGGGAGTCGTAGGGAACGTCGATCTCCTGGTTGAGAATGCTCGCCTTGACCGTCTTGGCCTCGGTGTCGATCTCATTGACCTCGCCGAGCAGCACGCTGGCATTCTTCTGCCGGTGCAGGATGTCTCGGGTCGGCGGGGCGATCTCGCCCTGCGAGAGAATTCCGGTCGCCACCTGGTAGAGCAGCGGCTGGAAGAGGTGATGGGTCGTCTTCGCGATCAAGGTCACCTCGACGTCGTCGCGGCCCTTGAACGCCTTCGCGGAGAAGAGACCCCCGAAGCCTGAACCGATGATGACGACCCGGTGCTTTGCCTGGTCCGCTGACATTGCTTATACCCTCCGCTACCTCAACACAAGAGACCGTTTGAACGTTCCACTCACTATTCTGAACCATCACACCGGTTCTGTTCATCCCGGGGCGCACGACTGCTACGTCACAGTTGCCGCCACGCCGCTGAGCATGCGTGCTCACCGCGTGTCCGTCGCTCGGCCGAAAGCATCTGACTTTAATCTGTGAGGGTCACCGGGACCTTGTGCCCTAGTGGTCCATGGCCCGGATCAGACACCTTCAAGTGCGGAAAATCCTTGCAACGAACAACACACAACGAGATCGTGTGTACGCCGACCCGCGAGATCGGAGGAGACCATGCCGTTGAGCCGGCCAGCTCTCCTGCTCCGCACCGGCTCCCGCGCCGTCCAGGACGCCCGCGTCTGGGTCCGGACGGCCTGCGAGGAGATCGACCGCACCGACCTCGTCGACTGTGCTGAGTTCGGCGTCTCCGAGCTGGTCTCCAACGCGCTCTTCCACGGCACCGCCCCGGTCACGATCCGGATGCGCGGCACCGTCGACCACCCCCGCGTCGAGATCCGGGACGGCTCGACCGAGCCGCCCCTGCTGCCGGTCCCGCTCGCGCTCGACGACGAGGACGAGGTCCTGCTGACGGTCGGTCGCGGCCTCTCGATCGTGGCCAGCGTCTCGGAGGCCTGGGGCGCCGACATCGACACGTCCGGCAAGACAGTCTGGTTCACCCCCGCGACCGAGATCGACGAGGGTGACGGTGTCGAGGGCGTGATCACCGGACCTCCCGGTGCACCCCCGAAGCCCGAGCGCCTCGGCACCGAGGCGGTCGAGGTCAGCATCCTCGGCGTACCTCTGGCCCTCTACAAAGGCTTCCAGCACCACTTCCGGGAGCTGAGACGGGAGGTACGCCTCCTCTCGCTCGCCCACGCCAACGACTACCCGCTCGCCGCCAGCCTCTCGGCCCTGTTCGGCTCGTTGGAGCGCCAGCTCCTCGACGGCCTCGGCCACGGCCAGCTCTCCGGGGTGATCGGGTCCGGCTCCGGCCGCGACCGGGAGACGGCCGACCTGCACGTACGCATGCCGCGGTCCGCGGCCGAGACGATGCGTCGCTTCCTCGACATGCTCGACCTCATCGACGAGTTCTGCCGCCAGGAGCGGCTGCTCGTCCTGGCCCGCTCGCCCGAGCAGGTCTCCTTCCAGCGCTGGTTCCTGGGCGAATACCTCACCCAGGCCGCCGGCGGCCGCCCCACCAGGTGGAGCGCGGCGCAGATGACCGGCCTCCGTTAGAAGCCGTACGCTGTCGGCGTGCTGCGTGAGCATGGCGACCTGCTCGCCCCCATCGCCGCCGGCGGAGCGCTCGGTTCACTGGCTCGCTGGGGCCTCACCACCGTCCTCCCCCACGGCGGCCACTCCTGGCCGTGGGCGACCTTCCTCACCAACGTCTCCGGCTGCCTGCTGCTGGGCGCGCTGATGGCATTCGTCCTGGGCCCGTTGGCCACTGTCCCGTTCTGGGGCCGCTACCTGCGCCCGTTCCTCGGGGTCGGTGTGCTCGGCGGCTACACCACGTTCTCGACCTACGAGCTCGAGACGTACGTCCTGAGCGGGCCCGCGCCCGCGCTAGCGATGCTCTACGTGCTCGCCTCGGTGGTCTGCGGGATCGGCGCCGCCTGGCTCGGGCTGACGCTCGGCCGGGTGGTCGTGCTCGACAGCGGCCGGAAGGTCGTGGTCGACGGCATCGACCCCGACCTCGATCCCGACCCTGCCCGAGGAGA
The DNA here is from genome assembly GCF_054031495.1 of Nocardioides sp. YJ-D4. Lineage (NCBI taxonomy): Bacteria > Bacillati > Actinomycetota > Actinomycetes > Propionibacteriales > Nocardioidaceae > Nocardioides > Nocardioides sp. YJ-D4. The sequence goes on along the minus strand of NZ_CM132932.1, from coordinate 3,778,313 downwards.
GGACGGATGACCGCGCTCCTGGTCCTGGTCGGCGGCGCGGTCGGGGCGCCGGCGCGCTACCTCACCGACCTCTACGTCCGGCAGTGGACCGGCGGAGACTTCCCGTGGGGAACGATGGCGGTCAACGCCGCCGGCTCGCTCGTGCTCGGCCTGCTGGCCGGGGCGGCCGCGAGCGGCGTACTTCCCGGGTGGGTGCTCACCCTGGCCGGGACGGGCTTCTGCGGGGCGCTGACGACGTTCTCGACGTTCTCCTACGAGACCGTCCGCCTGGCCGAGGACGGCCGGTGGCGGTCGGCCGCACTGAACGTCCTCGGCTCCCTCGCGGTCGGGACCGTCGCGGTCACCCTCGGCTGGGTTGCGGGCTCGGCGCTCTAGGCCCAGCGGTTAGGCCCAGCCGGTCAGGCCCAGCCGAGCTGGTGCAGCTTCTCGTCGTCGATGCCGAAGTGGTGGGCGATCTCGTGGACGACGGTGATGCGGATCTCGGCGGCCAGGTCGACCTCGTCCACGCACATCTGCTGGAGGGGCTGGCGGAAGATGAAGATCCGGTCCGGCAGCGTGAGGCCGTCGAGGTCGTTGCGGTCGGTCAGCGCCACGCCGTCGTAGAGACCGAGGGTGTCTTGGGGCTCGCCCTCGGGCGGCCACTCCTCGACGAGCACGACGAGGTTGTGCACCTGAGCGGCCAGCTCGTCCGGAATGGCGTCGAGCGCCTGGTCCACGAGTTCGTCGAAGCGCTCCGGGCTTATCTCAATCCCCACAGCAGACATTCTGCCGGGTGACAGTTACCCCTACGCAACTGCTTCCGAAGTATTTTTCCGAAGGTTTGCGCGAGCCTGGCGCTCCAGGTCCCGCTGGTGGAGCTCTCCGTTGCGCGGGCGACCGCGGGTGCGCTTGCGTGCGACGACGATCCCCTCGTAGAAGACCTCGCCACCCCACACACCGTGCGGCTCCTGCCGGGCGATCGCACCCTGCAGGCAGGAGCGCTGCAGCGGACACGTACGACACAGCTCCTTGGCACGGTCCGCGTCCGCGCTGGTCGCGGCGAACCACAGATCGCCGTCCTCGATCGCACACGGCAGCTCGCTCCAGTGCACGCCGGTCGTCTCTCTTGCCGTCGCCACAGGCGAAACAGTCATCACAGCCCCATCCCCTCGCTGATCCCCCTCGTCAGGGATACCCACTGAAGAGGGTGGTCGGATGGCCTGTCAGTTTTCTGTCAATAGGCAGGTGCTTGGAGTGGTCACGCAGAGTTGAGACGTCATCTACATCAGGGGATTCCACAACATCGCGACCCTGCTGGTACAAACTGTCCACACTAGAGGGTGGAAGGGCTAGGGTTTGCGAACATGCGCTCAATGAGAAGGGCCTCGGCGTCCATCACCGTAGGCCACCGACCTGTGGAGGATTTCCACCGACGGATGGCGCATGATCCCAACAGTCGAGCCATCGCCTCGGAGACCCGCGACTGGCTCCTGGTGAAGTCCCTGCTGCAGCCCGGTGAGGTCCAGTGGGCCCGGGTCGCGGTCAAGTTTCCCCACGAGGGAAACGCCTCGGGTCACGCCTTCCTGACCGACCGCCGGGTGATGTTCGAGTTCCACGAGCGCGTCTTCTCCGTCAACCTGGCCGTCCTCACCTTCATCGGCGTCCCGCCCCCGCCCAGCCTGGGCGACTTCATCATCGAGGCGCTGGTCCCCGGATCGTCGTACTCCACGACGATGAAGATCCGGGACAAGGACGCCTTCCACGACTTCTTCCCCACCCTCGACTACGCCGCGCGAGCCGCCGGCGCCCAGGTGAACGTCGACGCCAGCTGGGGTGGCGAGTACGGCACGGGCAACCCCTACGGCCAGCCCTCCCCGAACAGCTACGGCGTAGCGCCCGCCCCGGGCTCCTACCCGAACCCGGGCTCCTACCCGAACACCGGCTCCTACTACCCCAACCAGGGTTCGTACGGAACCAACACCGGCTCCTACGGCCAGGCGCCGAACACGGGTGCCCAGCGCACCGTCGGCAACGGCCCGTACGTCGGTCAGCAGGGCGCCCAGCAGCGCGCCCGCGAGGAGGCCGCGCTGATCGAGGCCAACCTCGCCCACGCGCTGCCCGCCTTCCTGCACGAGGGTGAGTCGATCCTCGCCGGGGCCGACATGATCCAGAACATGACCGACGTCGAGATGAAGGTGATGGCCACCGAGTCACGCCTGATCGTCGTCGAGGGCAACATCCTGTGGGCCTCCCCGCTGGAGCACACCCACGTCATCTACGCAGGCGGCGAGCGCAGCCACCTGCGGCTGCTGGCCGACCGGGTCACCGAGACCATGGCGCTGACCCCGGGACCGCCGACGGCCAACCCGTCCGACCGGCGCCGCCTCGTACTTCGTACGCTGCGCGACGCCGCTGCCGGCGAGCAGCTGCACAACCACCTGACCACCAACGGTGGCCAGGTCTTCGACGCCTGGCCCGAGTAGCCGGCCGCGGCGTACGAGATCTGCTTCTACCTACGACGAGAGCCCCAGCCACGTGGCTGGGGCTCTCGTGCGTGAAGCGGGGTTCAGTCCTGCGGGTTGAAGAACAGCCCGAGCGCGACCGCCCAGACGAGGTGCCACAGGTAGACACCCAGGACGGTGCCCCACCCGAGGTTGATCGAGAAGAAGCCCGGGTCGACGCCGATGACGTCCTCCGGGTGCAGGGCCGGGATCCACCAACCGCAGGACGCGGTGGCGAGGAACATACCCATGCCGAGCGAGCGCGCGAGGTTGCTCGAGGTGGTGTGGGTCTTGCCGAGCCACGGGAAGATCACCAGAGCGTAGGCGAGCGCGAAGACCATGCCGTTGAAGTAGTGGAAGCCCATACCGGCGAACCACTGCGAGACGGCGAAGCCGGCCTCGTTGGCGGTGGCGTTCGGGGTCAGGATGACGCCGTTGAAGAACGCGAAGTCCAGCGGGCCCTCCATGATGCCGAGGCCGTAGATCCAGTAGCCGAACATCGTGGCGAGCTGGGTGGCACCGAAGCCGGCAACGAGCGCGCCGATGAGGCGGTTGTTGTTGACGAACTGCGGCCAGTGCGTTCCGGTGGTCTGCGCCATCACGGCCGGCTGCTGGATCGCCGGCTCCTGGTACTGAGGCTGGGCCTGGGACTGCTGCGGACGCTGGTCCCAACCAAGGGCGGGGGGCTGCTGCTGCGCGGGGGCGGCCGGGGTGCGGTAGGCACCGTTCGTCTGCATCCGTGACGCAAGCTCGTCCGCACTCGCCGCATGGGGCGGCCGATGCGGGTAGTACGACGACATGGTGGTGTTGCCTCCTGAATACCGAACGTCTTAGTCGTTCCCCCGTGCCCTGCCGAATTGCGACGTCGACACAAGCGGCAGAATCCTCTCACGAGAGGACAGCAGCCCGCACGTTACCGCCAAATCGGCTTATATCCCACAGGGACGAACGGCCCGAACCGGGGGTGAGATCGGGGGATCTCTGGCCCGAGACTCCTGCCGAAGCAGGACGACCACCCTCCCACGCTCGAGGCCCCCCGCGCTCGCCACACCCCGGCGTGTCACGCCCTCCGGGAACAACACCCGACCCACAAGTCACACCGGCAGAAACAAGCCTCTCCAGCCACACCAACCAGAGCGCAAAGTGGCCCCGACAGGCTCTACCCGCACCAGAGCGAACGATCCCCCGAGCAACTAAGGGGGTGCGGGGGATATCCCCCGCCGCGGCCGGAGGCCGCCATGAAATGCAAGAGACGACGTGGACTTCCCTTTGGAAGTCACACGCCGCCTTCGACTCTTGCGACCCTGACGAGACTTGAACTCGCGACCTCCGCCGTGACAGGGCGGCGCGCTAACCAACTGCGCTACAGGGCCTTGTTTGTTTCCGCTGTGTGCGGCAACGGGAAAAACATAGCCCATGGGTGCGGAGGATTCACAATCGGGGAGGGGTCCTACTCCTCGAAGGGCTCTTCGCCCTTGGGTTCCTCGTCGGTGAGGCCTTCCACGAGCCGGTTCTTGACCATGTAGGCCATGGCTCGTTCGGCCGCACGGGCCTTGCGCCGGAGGGCCTCGACACTGGGAGCCTTCTCGTCGCTGTAGGCCGCGAGCCGGGCGACCTCGCGCCCGGTCTGACGCTGGATCTCGGACATCGCGAGCCAGACGCCGAGGTCCTGCTCGAGGCCTTCCCGGGAGCGCAGGATCGCGGCGGTGAGGAGCTGGATGACGGTCACCTCGACGTCCTCGGCGGTGGACGAGCTGGAGACGAGGGTGGCGGCGATCGTGCCGGCGCCGGTGGTGGTGATCGCCCCGGCGGTGACGAGTCCGCCGACCATCCCGCCGGGACCGAAGGCGGAGAGCGCGCCGATGATCGCCGCTCCCCCGGCGAGCCCGGCGGGGGCGGCGAGGGCGAGCCCGATCGGTCCGGCGACCAGCACGGCGGCGCCGATCCCGATGCCGACCCACAGCTTCCATTGGTCGACCGGGTAGACGGCCTTCGAGGCGGACTGCATCGCGATGTGCAGGTTCTCGCCGAGTCCGCCCCCGAGTCCCATCCAGACCGTCAGGTCGTGGAATGCCTGGCGGCGTACGTCATCGGGCACATCGATCTCGTAGGGCCGCACCGGGTTGGCGGTCGCCAGCGCCACCAGGGCGAGGACGGCCTCCTCCTTGGAGAGCTGGGTCAGCGGCTTGGGCCGCGGCAGGTCTCGGTCGCTCGGGGTGTCTGGTGAGACGCGCAGGTCGAGGAGCTGCTGAGGGATGCGTACGCCGTCGTTGCGGTAGTTCTCGAGCAACCGTTCCAGGACCTCGTGCTGGACGACGCGCAGCGCGGCGCCGAAGCGCTCCTGGGTGGCGCCCTTGAGGTGGTCGCGCAGGAACTGGGCGTACGCGAGCCACAGGGCCAGACGGACCTCGAGCGAGTTCAGGGAGACGTCGGGGGTGCCCTCGACGATCGCGAGCTCCTTGGTGAGGGAGCCGAACAGGCCGCGCCCGATCGCGGTGGCGACCGGCTTGGACCGGAGGTAGGTGGTGGTGCGGTGGTCGAGGCCGAGCCCGACCTGGAGGTCGAGCGCCCACGGGAAGTGGCGCCAGATGCCGCGCAGGCCGGTCACCGCGTCGCCGTTGCTCCAGACGTTGACCCACCAGCCGACGTGGTCGACCGGCGCCTTCATCTCCAGTCGGTCGGAGTCCTCGTGGAGGTTCGGGTGGGCGGCCGGGCTGCCGATCGTCACCAGCCCGGTGACCGTCAGCTTCGGCGGGAGCCGGCGCAGCAGGTCGATCGCGATGATCGAGCCGAGACTGTGGCCGACGATGACGATCTCGCCCTCCTCCGGGAGCTCGTCCAGGACCATCCGCAGCGTACGTGCCCGGATGCCGGGCTTGGTCACGTAGTTGTGGGCCTGGCGGAGCACGCGCAGCACGATCGGCGCCAGCGAGTCGGTGACGCCGACCGGCGAGGCGGGCACGGGTTCGCCGAGGATCGACTCCAGCTCGGCGGTCGCGCGCTCGACCCGGCGGCGTACGTCCCGCTGCTCGGCGGCGCTCAGCCTCGGGGTGGTGACCGGCGGGATCTTGATGGTCTTGTCGCCGTCGTCGGTGCGCAGCACGTCGGGATACTTCGGCGCGATCACCTCGACCTCGTCGAGCCCCGGGTAGCCGGCATCCTGCAGCGCCTGGTCCAGCGCGCGGCGCCAGGCGTCGCGGGGGTCGCCGTTGCCGACGCCGTGAAGGTAGAGAAGCGAGACCACCTCTCGATTCTCCCCCATGTCGGGAGCAGCTTCGCCTATTGGGACGTCGGGGTCAGTCGGCGTCCAGGCCCTGCTCGATGGCGTAGCGGGTGAGCTCGACGCGGTTGTGCATCTGGAGCTTGCGCAGGGTGTTCTGTACGTGGTTCTGGACCGTGCGATGGGAGAGCACCAGGCGGTCGGCGATCTGGCGGTAGCTCAGGCCCTTGGCGACGAGCTTGAGGATCTCGGTCTCGCGGTCGGTGAGCATGGGCTTGTCGCCGCGCACCTCGGTGGCGGCGCTGTGCTGGAACTCGCCCAGGACCAGGCCGGCGAGGCCGGGGGTGAAGACCGGGTCGCCGGCGGCGACGCGGCGTACGGCCTCCAGGAGCTCGTCGCGGGAGGCGGACTTGACCAGATAGCCGGTCGCGCCGGCCTTGACCGCGGCGAGCACGTCGTTCTGCTCGCCCGAGGCGGAGAGGATGAGGACCTTGGCCACCGGGTGCAGCGCGATGATCTCGGTGGTGACCTGGACACCGTCGGGCTCGGGGATGTGCAGGTCGAGCACCACCACCTCCGGCCGGGTCGCGGCGAACCGGGTGATCGCCTCACGGCCGGTGCTGGCGGTGGCCACCACCTCGAAGCCCGCGCCGGTCAGGTCGCGCTCGACCGCGTCGCGCCACATCGGGTGATCATCGACGACCATCACTCTGCTCATGCGTGCACTCCTGTTCGAGGGACCGTGAGCTCCCACTCGGTCCCGGTTGCTCCGGTGATCAGTTCAGCCTTGCCGCCGAGGTCCTCGATCCGGCCACGGATCGACTCGCTGATGCCGAGCCTGCCCTGCTCCCCGGCCTCGGCGACCCGGCCGTCCGCGATGCCCGGCCCGTCGTCACGCACCGAGACCTCGACGTGGTCGGGGAAGGCCTGCAGGAGCACCCAGGCACGGGCGTCCTCACCGACGTGGCGGCGTACGTTGTCCAGGGCCGCGCGGGTCGCCGCAACGATCTCCTCGGCCGGGCGTGCGGGCATCTCGACGGCGGTCGCGGGTCCGGACACGGTCACGGTCCCCGTCTCGAGCTCGGCGAGAGCCGCGGCCAGGTCGACCATCCCGACGGCCGGGCCACGGCCGGGCTGTTCGCCGCGGATCAGCGCTCGCAGCTCGCGCTCCTGCTCCCCCGCCAGCCTCCCCAGCTCGGCGGCGTCACCACCCAGCTCGCCGCCGCGGCGCTGGACCAGTGCCAGGACCTGAAGCACCCCGTCGTGGACGGCTCGAGCCAGCCGTGCCCGCTCCTCGGCCCGTGCGGCCGCGCGCTGTGCCTCGTCCCGTTCCAGCGCCATCCGCTGCACCGACTCGCACATGTAGCCGACCACCGGGCCGCCGATGACCAGCAGAAACGCGTTTCCGTAGATCGACTGGTCGATCTCCTGCCGCAGCACCAGATCGACGGTCGCCAGCGCCACCCCGGCCAGCAGACCGCCGAGCCAGCGGTAGTGGATCGCGCACGCGAGCAGCGCGCCGCTCACCCAGAACCCCGGCACGCTCGCCTGGAACCCCGGCCCCTTCACCAGCGGGGTCACGAGCATGAGTCCGAGCGCGATCGCCAGGTCGGCACCGACGAGCACCGCCGTGCGGCGGGCGGGTGCTGCGTACGCCCAGACGGCGAAGGCGGTCCACCCCACCATGACGAGCGCGCAGACCAGCGCGGCCGCGGGCGGGTCGAAGTTGGCGGCGCGGTAGATCGTCAACCCGACCGCGTTGACGAGCACGACCACGCGCAGCACCGCGAGAGCACGGAAGAGCCGGCTCTCGACCTCGATCGCCGCCGGCGACGTCCACGCACTCACAGTCGGAAGTGTCGCATCTGCGCCGCCGCGTACGCCCCGGATATGAGTATCCGTGCGGATGCCGGGACTGCGCACGGGCACGAGACTCGAAGGCATGGAGAACCAGGCACCCTCGAGCAAGCCGACGACGCTCTTCTTCGCCCAGTCGGCGCTCGCCTTCGCGATCGCTCTGGTCACGACACTGGCCGCGATCCTCTATCTGCCCACCGATCCGTGGCCGAAGGCGTTCCTCGCTCTCGCGACGATCTTCCTGACGACCTCGGCGTTCGCGCTGGCCAAGTGCGTGCGCGACTCGCAGGAGAGCCAGTACGTCGTCTCGCGGCTCGACCAGGCGCGGGTCGACAAGATCCTGGCCGAGCACGACCCCTGGAAGGAGGTCAGCTGATGCCGAGGACGAACGGTGGTACCCCCTACCGGATTCGAACCGGCGCTACCGCCGTGAAAGGGCGGGGTCCTGGGCCGCTAGACGAAGGGGGCCTGCCGGAACATCCTAGAGGCCTGCGTCCGAGGCCGCCAAAGCGAGGCCGTACGTCCGGTTTCGGGTCCCGATTCGGAACGTCGCGGTCGCTTCCGGTAATGTTTCACCTCGCTTGGGCAGGTAGCTCAGTTGGTACGAGCGATCGCCTGAAAAGTGATAGGTCGGCGGTTCGACCCCGCCCCTGCCCACAAGCAACAACCGGCTTCGACCAGCAGTTATGGGTCGAAGCCGGTTGTCATTCTGGATCAAGTCTCAGTGCACACCCTGCGTTTCCCGCACGCGCTTCGGCGGAACTACGCAAGGATGGTGGGCTGTGAAGTACGCCGATCCTGGTCGCTGCCCCGACTGCCGGGAGGCCTTCGAGCCCGGCACCAGCCCCTGCCCGCACTGCGGGCTGCCGCTGGAGAACGCCGTCGCGCAAGAGCTCTACGGCACCCTGCTACGGGCCGACGTACTCATGACGCGGTTGCGCTCGATCCGGGAGGAGGCGAGCCGAGCCGCGCGACGGACCCCGCCGCCCGCTCCCCTGCCGGTCGCCGCGCCGCCCGCGGCTCCGCCGCAGATCCAGCCCGAGCCCGAGGCCATCCCGCTCGCGGACCCGGCCGCCACCGCGATGGCCGGACCGGCGCCGTTCCCCGGCGCTCCGGTCGCCCGGCGGGCGCCGATCACGGTGCCGCTGATCCTCGTCGGCGTCGGCGTGCTCTTCCTGCTGGTCGCAGGCGTCATCTTCCTCGCGGTCGCCTGGGCCACCATGGGCGTCGGTGGCCGCACCACGATGCTGCTCGTCTTCACCGCGCTCTTCACGATCGGTGGCGCGGTGCTGATGCATCTGGAGCTGCGTGCCGGCACCGAAGGCGTCTGGACGCTCGCGCTAGGACTGCTCGCCCTGGACATAGCCGGCATGAAGTACGCCGGCTGGCTCGACGGAGTCGACTGGGACCGTGGCTTCCTGGTCATCGTCGGCGTGGTCGTCTTCCTGGCGGGCACCGTGATGTCTCTGATCGGCGCGCGCAGCGAGAAGCTCACCGCGGTGATCGGGCCACAGGTGGCGGCCGCCGCCGGCGTGCTCACCGCCCTGATCGGTCTCGAGCTCATCTCCGACCTCATCTGGTTCCCGCTGGTCGCAGCGGTCATCGCCCTCCTCGTGGTGATCGTGGCGAGCAAGACCGACCTGCAGGCGCTGACCCTCGGCTCGATGGTCGTGATGGCGGGCTTCTGGTTGATGCTGCTCGTCCGCGGCCTGGCCGACCCAGCCCTGACCGACTCCGAGCTGCTGCGAGGCGGCACCCTGCCGCTGCTGCTCGGTGCCGCCGCAGTGCTGACCGTCGTGGCGCTGCTGTTCCCGCTGCCCAAGGACGCGAAGGTGGCGATGGTCGGGGTGTCCCTCCTGATCGCCGCCTACACCTTCACCCAGCCCGCTCTCGACGACGGCGCGGTCACCCTGACGGTCGTCGCCGTGGTGGTCACCCTGGTCGCCGCCGGCGCGCTCGTCGCGCTCCCCCGGCCCTGGCGCTGGGCCGCCACCGCGTTGACGCCGTACGCCGTGGGCCTCGGCATCACCGTCCTCATCCTGGCGGTCTCGGCCGCCGTCCGGCTCGCGGCCGTGCCGTGGACCGAGTCCGCCTTCTCCCCGGTCACGGGTCCGGAGCCGTTGCTGCCGGGCTGGCTGACGCTGCCGTCGATGCTCGCGATCCTCGCCCTCGGGACCGCCTGGTTCTACCGGTACAACCCGCCCGCGTTCCGGACCTACCGCCCCACGATCGGCTGGATCACCATCGCGGGCGGCGTCTCCGGGTTCGCGATCACGGCCGCCTGCTACGGCGCCCCGCTGCTGTTCCCGGCGCTGCTGCTGCTCGGTGTCGCCGTCGCGCTGGCCTGGTGGGCGGAGCGATGGCCACGCCTCCTCGCCTCCGGCATCTTCGGGCTGGTCGCGCTCGCCGCGGCACTGCCCAGCGACCTGCTCACCGTGGTCGTCGCGCTCGCGCTGGCGGCGGTGGCTGCGTACGCGGGTCAGGGTCTGCTCGGCGTCGACCGCGAGGTCGCCGCCAGCTACTCGGTCACGACGCTCGCCCTCGGTCTGTGGTCGCTCGCGCCGCTGATCGACGTGGAGCGGCAGTGGGCCGCGTGCGTGATCGTCACGGTCCTCGGGCTGATCACGCTCTTCCGCTTCCGCGGGTCGGGCTGGTGGGCGGCCGTGGCCTGCGCCGCGATCTCGATCGGCATCGGCGCCGTGGACGTGACCTGGGCGGCGGTCCTGCTGACCATCGCCACCATCCTCGCCGCAGCCATCGGCCTGCACCATCGCCAGCCTCCCGCGCTGGCCGTGGCGGGCACCGTCGGCCTCGGCGGCGCCACGGCCGCGGTCCTCTCCAACGACGTGCTCGCGCTGGCCGTGACCCTCATCCTCACCGCGCTGGGCATCATCGTCGACCGCGTCCAGTCCGGCACGACCAGAGAGGTCGCGACCGCCTACTGGATCCTCGCCCTGACCGCTGCCGTGTGGCAGGCGGCCCGGCTGGCCGACATCGAGCGTCCCTACACCGCCGTGGTGGTCGTCGTGGCGATGGGCGTCATCGTGCTCGTACGCCGCAGCCCCGCCATCGAGGCCGCGGCCGCCACCGGCACCGCGGTGTCGATCGGCCTGGGTGCCTTCAACGAGGCCGGGGCGTTCGACACCGACTGGCTGGCGATCCTCCTGCTGATCGCCGGTGTCATGTGCATCGCGACGATCCTGCGTCACGAGCCGCAGCAGTCCGGGCCCCGGCTCACGGTCGCCGGTCTGCTCGGCCTGGGCTCGCTCGGCGCCGCCTTCACCAACGAGCTGCTGGCACTGGTCGTGGCCGGCGTGCTCACCGCCGCGGCCGTCGCCGTCGACCGGCTCACCCAGGAGCTGCAGACCAAGGCCGTCACCGCGCCCTACTGGATCATCACGCTGACCGCGTTCTGCTGGATGTTCGCCAACCTCAACGACATCCCCAAGCCGTACGCCGCGGCCGGGATCATCGTCATCCTGGCCGTCGTCACCATCTTCCGTCTGCTGCCCTCGGCCGAGATCACGGCCGCCGGCGCCGCGGTCGTCACGATCGTCGTCGGCACGGTCAGCCTCGGCCCCACGATCGTCCTGACCCCGGACGGGCCGACCGCGGTCGGATCTCGCGGAGTCGACCTGCCCTGGTTGAGCATCCTGCTGATCCTGGCCGGAGCCGCGGTCTCCGCGCACGCCATCGCCCACCACGAGCGTCGCTGGCTGGGGTGGGTCGGCGCCGGCCTGGCCACCGTCGCGCTGTGGATCCGGCTGGCCGACACCTCGGTCACGACCTGGGAGTACTACACCCTCCCGCCCGCGATCGCGCTGGTCGTCTTCGGCGTGGTCAAGCTCCGCCTCGACAGGGAGGTCGCCTCACTGCCGGTGCTCGGGCCGGGCGTCTTCCTGGCGCTCATCCCGTCCGTCCCGGCAGCCCTCCAGGACCCGGTCTCGATGCGGACCGCCCTGCTCGGCATCGCCTGCCTGGTCTTCATCCTCGGCGGCGCCTGGCTGCGCTGGGCAGCACCGCTGGTCGGTGGCGCCCTGGTCGCCTCGGTCCTGGCTCTGGCGCAGATGCCGTCGGCGCAGGCGCTGCAGCAGTGGTGGGTGCTCGGCGCGGCCGGGCTGCTGCTGCTCTTCCTCGGCATCACCTGGGAGGCACGCCTCCACGACCTGCGCCGGGCCACGGCTTATGTCCGGGGGCTGCGCTAGTCCGTGCCCCGCGATCCGGAAGACTGGAGCCGATGTTCCCCGAATTCAAGATCGTACGTCGCCAGCGCCCCGTCACGATCGCAGTCGAGTCGAGCAGCTTCTCCCGGCCCGCGGCCAACGCCGCGATCGAGGCGGCCTGTGACGGCCCGGTCTCGCTGAGCTTCACCTCGGGTGGGGATGTGCTCACCGGGCTCTACGACGGGCGGCGGGTGCGGCTCGAGGTGACGACCGGGTCGCGGCGTACCTCTCACGCGAGCCGGCGCCACGGCAGGGTCGGCCGCGGTGTGACGCGGTTCGCGCTGACGCTGACCGGGACGATGCTGACCGCGCTGACCTGTCAGGAGACGACCGGAGCGAGGTCGAGCGGCGAGCTTGCTCGTCCGCTCGCGCCGAGCGAGGGAGTAAGCGCGCGAAGCGCGAACGGCGCGTGGGTGGCCCGAGCGCGCGTCGATCTCACCGAGGTCGGGATCGAGCCGCGAGAGGAGTCGTGGCTCGCCGGCCTCGCCGCCGGCCACGAGGGCTCCGCCGCGGACGTACGCAGTGGCGCCTTCGGACAGCTCGGCCTGCGCGACATTCGGGTGGTGACGTACGCCGACGGCTCGCCGTTCCGCGAGGACGACGGCACCGTGCTGCTCACCGCCACCAGCGCAGGGCCCGGTTTCTTCCCCACGGCGCACACATCGGTGTGGGCGCTGGACCCGGTGACGTACGACCTCGTCCATCGCGGCGCGCTCTACTTCCGCCGGGACGGACTCGTCTACGGCGACCATGCCACCCACCTCGTGCGCGACGGCGACGAGTGGCTGGTCACGACGAGCACCTGGGGAGGATTCAAGGCGCCCGACAAGACCGACCCCAGCAAGCCGTGGAGCCCGGTCGGGGTCACGATCGCCCGCTCACGCGCGGACCTGACCCGAGGCGAGCACGTCCTCGACTCGACCCCGCTCGCGCTCCCGACAGACGGGCTCAGGTCGGTCGGCGTCTGGGATCCCCACGTCCTACGCCGCGACGACGAGTGGCTGGTCGGCTACGTGAGCGCCAGGAAGTACTTCGACTTCCATACCGTGCTCGCCAGCGGACCTCGCCTGGACGCGCTCAGCCTCCGGGCAGCACGAACCGACCGGACGGCCACCGAGGGCACCACGCTTGTCCCGCTGGGCGGCACAGTCGTCGTCGGCGCAAGCGACGGACGCGACAACCCGCGTCACGTCCGTGCTCGCTACCCGATCTTCGACCTGGACCTCAACGAGGTCGCAGAGCTCCGATCGGCGTACGTCACGAACCTTCCGTGGCCCACTCTGATCCCGGTGGGGAACGAGTGGTTGCACGTCGCCTTCGACGGCACGCCTCACGGCGGCCGGCTACCCGGCTACGGCACTCACGGGGAGGTTGTGATCAGCCGATCAGTCTGAGGGGATGTCGACCACGACGTCGCCGCCGTTGGCCGACAAACCCTAGTCGCGCGAGGATCCCGCGTCGTAGTCCGACCAGTCGTCGTAGTCGTCCGGCTTCGGATCGGACTTCTGACTGGTGTCTTCATCACCGTGAAGTTCGCGCGCAAGGGCCCCGAAGTCCGTCTCATAGGTCCGGTACTTCAGGTCGCGTGCGACCTTCGTCTGCTTGGCTTTCGCTCGGCCGCGCCCCATAGGGTCCAGCCCCCTCGTCGCACTTGGCCGGGATAGTCCCGGGCTGTTCACAGGTTTCTCGTAGGGATAACGCTACCGGTTCATGCCAAGAATCCGCACGCCGGGGTGTCGAAAATCCGTTCGCTAGGAGCGAATGTTACTGAGGTCACACGAATCTGAGCCTGACGACTCGTCATTCGCCGTTCACCCGAGCGACAGATTGAGGGGTCGGACGGTTGTCCCACCGCGCATAGCCTCCCTTCCGATTCTTGGGAGACCTGACAACAACGCGTCTTGAACGGAAATGCAGTGACCGAACTGAGCGACATCCAGACCGACACCGCCTGTCCCTCGTGCAGCGACGAGGCTGCGCCCGCCGTCACCGACGGCCGGCGCTCCATGTTGTCCCTGCTTCCCATGGCCGGACACACCCGCGGCAAGCGCAGCGCGGTGACCTGCGCCCTCAAGTGCGACAGCGCTTGCGCCAAGCCCGCGCCCAACACTTCCGACAACGGCTACTTCCGTGACATCGCCGGCAAGGCGCTCAGCCGCCGCCACGCGCTGGGTCTGGCCGGTGCGGGCGCGGTCGCGCTCGCGGTCGGCAGCAGCGGTCTGGCGGCCGCCGCCAGCCCCGTCCAGGCGGGTCTCGCCGCCGGGCGCGGCCACGGTGGGCGTACGAACCTGCCGTTCAAGGCGATCACCCCCGTCGCGGCCACCGAGGACACCTTCGTGGTGCCCCAGGGCTACACCTGGGAGCCGATCATCCGCTGGGGCGACCCGATCCTGCCCGGCGGCGTTCCGTTCGATGTCACCAGCCAGACCGCCGAGAAGCAGGCGCTCGCCTGGGGCTACAACAACGACTACACCGACGTCATCGTGACCAACAGGGCCGGCACCAAGGGCCTGCTGTGCTGCAACCACGAGTACGTCAACCCCGACATCATGTTCCCGCCGGACCTCGACGCCACCGAGCAGCTCAAGATCGCGATGGCCGCCCACGGCTTCGGGATCGTCGAGCTCGAGCGCTCCGCGCCTGGCAAGAAGTGGAACTACGTGCCGTCGGCTCCGAAGAACCGTCGCATCACGGCCTCGACCCCGTTCGAGTTCACCGGTCCCGCGGCCGGCAGCGACCTGCTCAAGACCGCGGCCGACCCGACCGGCACCGTCGCTCTGGGCACGATCGGCAACTGCGCCGGCGGCACCACGCCCTGGGGCACGATCCTGTCGGGCGAGGAGAACTTCAACGGCTACTTCCGCGCGACCGGCACCTCGGCGGCGGAGAAGCGCTACGGCCTGACCGATGCTGCCTCGACGTACGGCTGGGAGGCCATCGAGCCGCGCTTCGACGCGCGCTCGGCCGACTACGCCAACGAGCCGAACCGGTTCGGCTACATCGTCGAGATCGACCCGACCGACCCGACCTCGACCCCGCGCAAGCACACCATGCTCGGCCGCCTCAAGCACGAGGGCGCGAACGTGGTCATCGCCGACAACGGTCACGTGGTGGCCTACACCGGCGACGACGAGCGGTTCGACTACCTCTACAAGTTCGTCTCCAAGGGCCGCTACGACAAGCACAACCGTCGCAAGAACCTCGAGCTCCTCACCGAGGGCAGCCTCTACGTCGCCCGCTTCCACGGCGACTCCCCCGCCACCGAGATCGACGGCACCGGCAAGCTGCCCAGCGACGGCAAGTTCGACGGCTACGGCCAGTGGATCCCGCTCGTGGTCAACGGCCGCAGCAAGGTCTCCGGGATGAGCGTCGAGGAGGTCCTCGTCCACACGCGCCTGGCCGCCGACAAGGCCGGCGCCACCAAGATGGACCGCTGCGAGGACGTCGAGCCCTCGCCGAAGTCCGGCAAGGTGTACGTCGCCTGCACCAACAACTCGCAGCGCGGCACCACCGGCAAGGCCGGTGTGGACGAGGCCAACCCGCGCAACACCAACCGCGACGGCCACGTCATCGAGATCACCGAGGACGACGGCGACCACACCTCGCGCGTCTTCCGGTGGAACCTCATGATCGTCGCCGGCGACCCGTCGACCAACGCGTCCACCTACTTCGCGGGCTACCCGAAGGACAAGGTCTCGCCGATCTCCTGCCCGGACAACCTGGCCTTCGACTCCGAGGGCAACCTGTGGATCTCCACCGACGGCCAGCCGAGCTCGATCCAGAAGAACGACGGTCTGTTCAAGGTTCCGCTGGAGGGTCGCGAGCGCGGCCACGTCCAGCAGTTCCTCGCGGTGCCTCGCGACGCCGAGACCTGCGGCCCGGTCATCCACGACCGCGACGGTTCGGTCTTCGTCGCCGTCCAGCACCCGGGCGAGGAAGGCACCTGGGACGCGCCCAACTCCCGCTTCCCCGACTACGTCGAGGGCACCGCGGGTGAGGGCGAGTTCGCCGGCCCGCGGCCGTCTGTCGTGCAGGTGCTGAAGGCCTGAGAACATCGAAAGGGCGCCGGAGCGATCGCTCCGGCGCCCTTTCGGCTGTTCGGGTCGCTCAGGCAGTCCAGCCCGCGTACGCCCCGGTGAGCTCGACCTTGCCGCCGGGCGTGGCGGTGACCTCGCCTGCGGCCCAGGCGCGGATGTCGTAGCCGGCGAGGATGCGTACGGCCTCGTCGACGTCCTCGGGGTCGATCAGCGCGACCATGCCCACGCCGCAGTTGAGGGTCATCTCCAGATCCGCCAGCTCCACGGAGCCGGTGCGGCGGACGAGGTCGAAGACGGGCGCCGGGGTCCAGGTGGTGCGGTCGATGCGCGCGGAGAGCTCCGACGGCATGACCCGCTCCAGGTTCGCGGCGAGGCCGCCCCCGGTGACGTGGGACATGGCGTGGGTACGGGTCCCGCGGGCCAGGTCCAGACAGGCCTTCGCGTAGACGCGGGTCGGGGTGAGGAGCTCCTCGCCGAGCGAACGGCCGAACTCGGCGATCTGCGCGTCGAGCGTGTAGGCGCCGGAGTTGAGCAGCACGTGGCGCACCAGGGAGTAGCCGTTGGAGTGCAGGCCGGAGGCCTCCATGGCGAGGACGACGTCGCCTTCCTTGACCAGGTTCGCACCGAGCAGGTTGTCGGCCTCGACGACGCCCGTGGCCGCGCCGGCCACGTCGTACTCATCGGCCGCGAGCAGCCCCGGGTGCTCCGCGGTCTCGCCGCCGACCAGCGCGCAGCCGGCCTCGACACAGGCCTCCGCGATGCCCTTGACGATCGCCGCGACCCGCTCCGGGACGACCTTCCCGGTGGCGATGTAGTCGGTCATGAACAGCGGCTCGGCGCCGCAGACGACGAGGTCGTCGACGACCATGCCGACCAGGTCGAACCCGATGGTGTCGTGCTTGTCCAGCGCCTGCGCGATCGCGACCTTGGTGCCGACACCGTCGGTGGAGGTGGCCAGCAGCGGGCGCTCGTACGCCTTCAGGGCACTCGCGTCGAAGAGGCCGGCGAAGCCACCGACCCCGCCGAGCACCTCGGGGCGCCGGGACTTCTCGATCCAGACCTTCATCAGATCCACGGCGCGGTCGCCGGCGTGGATGTCGACACCTGCTGCGGCGTACGCGTTGGTCGGCTCGGTCTGGCTCACTGGTGGATCTCCGATCACGGGTTGTTCAGGACCGGAAGGGCCTTGCCCTCGGTCGGGGACTGCAGCGAGACCTCGAGGAGGTGCTTGCCGAGCATGCTCTCGTCGGGCAGCTCTACGGGGTATTCGCCGGTGAAGCAGGCCGTGCAGAGCGCGGTGCGCTCCTGGCGGGTCGCCGAGATCATCCCGTCGAGGGAGATGTATCCGAGCGAGTCCGCACCGACCGAGGCGGCGATCTCGTCGACGGAGAGACCGTTGGCGATCAGCTCGGCGCGGGTGGCGAAGTCGATGCCGTAGAAGCACGGCCACTTGACGGGCGGCGACGAGATCCGCACGTGGACCTCCAGGGCGCCTGCCTCACGCAACATCCGCACCTGGGCACGCTGGGTGTTGCCGCGCACGATCGAGTCGTCGACCACGACGACCCTCTTGCCGCGCACCATGTGCTCGAGCACGTTCAGCTTGAGCCGGATGCCGAGCTGGCGCAGGGTCTGGGAAGGCTGGATGAACGTACGCCCCACGTAGCCGTTCTTCACGAAAGCCTGGCCGAAGGGCAGGCCACTCTCCAGCGCGTAGCCGGTCGCGGCGGGGATGCCGGACTCGGGCACCGGGATGACCAGGTCGGCGTCGACGGGGAACTCACGAGCCAGCTCGCGGCCCATCTCGACCCGGGACTCGTGGACGTTGCGGCCGGCGATGTTGGCGTCGGGGCGGGCCAGGTAGACGTACTCGAAGACGCAGCCCTTGCGGTCGGCCTCGGCGAACCGCACCGAGCGCAGACCGGACTCGTCGATGATGATCATCTCGCCGGGCTCGACCTCACGGACCACGCTCGCGCCGACGGTGGCCAGCGCGGCGTCCTCGGAGGCGATCACCCAGCCGCGGTCGAGGCGGCCGAGGACCAGCGGGCGGATCCCCTGCGGGTCACGCGCGGCGAACAGGGTGTCCTCGTTCATCCACACCAGCGAGAAGGCGCCGTTGATCGTCGGCAGCACCTCCAGCGCGCGCGCCTCCAGCGAGGAGTCGGGGTGGAAGGCGAGCAGCTCGGTGAGCAGGGAGGTGTCGTTGGTCGAGACCGGGGCGTGGCGGCCCTCGGAGTGCTCGGGCAGCGCCTCGACGGCCGAGCGCATCTCGGCGACGTTGATCAGGTTGCCGTTGTGGCCGAGGGCGACGGAGCCGTCCGGCGTCGGCTTGAAGATCGGCTGCGCGTTCTCCCACACCGAGGCTCCGGTGGTGGAGTAGCGGGCGTGGCCGATGGCGACGTGGCCCTTGAGCGACTCCAGGGTCGGCTCGTCGAAGACCTGGCTGACCAGGCCCATGTCCTTGTAGACCAGGATCTGGCGTCCGTTGCTGACCGCGATACCCGCCGACTCCTGGCCACGGTGCTGCAGCGCGTACAGGCCGAAGTACGTCAGTTTCGCGACGTCCTCGCCCGGCGCCCACACACCGAAGACTCCGCAGTGGTCCTGGGGACCCTGGTCGTGGGGGTCGAGGGCGGCGGTGAGCCGGCCGTCGCCACCCTTGCGTCGGGACACGTGCCTACCTGAGCTGGTGAGGTTGACCACGGCATCGAGTGTAAGGGCGCATGCTGGCGATCACCGAACCCTTGACAGTCCTGTAAGGGTGGTCACATGAACGTCTCGGAATCATGAATGTAAAGAACGATCCACGTCTGCCCTACCGCCCGGGACCGACATCCCGGATAATCGATCCGATGACTTCTCCAGCGCCCAAGCCCGCCGGCGGTCACCGTCTGACGGTGCCACCGGGATTCGCCCCACCACCGTTGGGCGGGAAACGCGCCAGAAGCGACCTCACCACGACGATGACGACCATCACGACCGATCTGGCCGAGATCGGTGGTCTGCTCACCCCCGGTGAGGATCTCTCCGACCTCCAGCTGATCGCCGACAGCCTGACCGCGCTCGCGGGCTTCGAGATGGCCACGATCAGCGTCGCGCGCGCCGACGGCAACCTCCACATGGTGGTCGTCTCGGGCCAGGACTCCGCCCGCGCCGACCTGCTCGGCACCGTGACCCCGATCGAGCGGCTCGAGGCCGAGCTCGCCCGGGCCGACGACTGGGGCATCTTCAAGTTCGTGCCGGCGGAGCGGCTGGACCCGACCGCCGATGTGTACGGCTGGATCCCGACGATGACGACGGTCGACGCCGCCGGCGCCTGGAACCCGCTCGACCTGCTGGTCGCGCCGCTGCGCGACGACGCCGGCAAGCTGCGCGGCACCCTGATCGTCGACGTACCGACCGACGGCCTCCGCCCCAACCCGGAGAAGCGCGCCGTCCTCGGCCGCCACGCGGTGCAGGCGCAGCGCGCCATCCTGCTCGCCCTGGAGCGTGAGGAGCTCTCCGAGCAGGTACGCCTCGCCGAGGCCGCCCGCGACGTGATCCGCCGCGCCGGACGCGAGCTGGACCCCGACGAGATCCTCAACTCGCTGAGCACGGGGCTGGTCGACGTGCTCGACCTGACCGACTTCTGGCTGCACATGTCCAAGCCGGGCGGTCGCGGCATCCGCACCAAGGTCTACCGGGAGGACTTCAAGCTCCCGATCGAGGACCTGACCAGCCCGTTCATGGTCGACTACGGGCAATACCTCTGGGACCAGCGCAGCATCACCGTGCAGACCCCCGACGGCGCCGAGCGGCTCCCCCACCCCGATCCGGAGACGCAGCAGCTGATCACCGAGTGGATCCGCCACTACAAGGTCGGCTCGATCGTCGGGGTCCCGATCGGCTCGGGCCAGACGTGGTACGGCGCGATGCTCCTCGGCCGCGGTCCCGACAAGCCCCACTGGAGCGAGCTCGAGCTGATCACGGCCGCCGACCTCGGCCGGGACTTCGGTCGTGTGGTCCACAACTCCAGGGCCTACCTGCGCCAGAAGGCGGCGGTCGACTCCCTACGTGAGCTCGAAGCCCACAAGAGCCGGCTGATCGCGACGGTCGCCCACGAGCTGAAGAACCCGCTCTCCGCGTTCCGGTGGAACATCGAGTCGCTGCCCTACGCGGAGTCCGAGGAGGAGTACGCCGAGGTACTGACCGCACTGACGCGCAACCGCGACCGCACCGAGAAGATCGTGGCCGACCTGGCGATGCTGTCGAAGGTCTCCGACCCCGACCACCTGCCGACCACGGTGCCGATCCAGGTCGCGCCCGTGCTCGAGGAGGTCTACAGCCAGCTCAACGCCGAGATGCCCACCAGCGACGCCCACGAGCTCGTCTTCGAGATGCCGTCCGACGACGTCTACGTGACCCTGGCTCCGGGCGATCTGGACCGGGTGGTGATCAACCTGGTCACGAACGCGATCAAGTACAGCCCCGACGGCGGTCAGGTCATCGTGAGCACGCGCACCAGCCCCGGCTGGTTCGAGCTCCGGGTGACCGACCACGGTCTCGGGATCTCGCCGGAGGACCAGGACCGGCTCTTCACCGAGTTCTTCCGCTCGACCAACCCCACAGCCCTCAAACAGCCAGGCACCGGACTCGGTCTGACGATCGTGTCTCGAATCGTCAGCCGACGCGGCGGACTGATATCCGTCGACTCGACCCCTGGCGTGGGAAGCACATTCCGTGTGACGCTGCCCATTGTTTAACCTTACGCACCGGTAACGGGTTGCATTTCCCATCTCGGCGGAGAGCTCATGACCAGTACGCCCTCAGAGGGTCCGGACGCGCCAAGCGGCGCCTCCGGGGCGTACCCGAGCCCGGATCCCGGTCTGCAGCTGATCGCCGAGGGGGTCACCGAGCTCGTCGGCTTCGGCGCCGCCGTGATCAACATCCGCCGCGGTGACGAGTTCGAGATCGTCGCGGCGTACGGCGACGAGACCGGCCACACCGTCGAGGGCGAGATGACCGTCGCCGAGATGCTCGGCACCCGGTTCCCGGTCTCGGTGGTCACCGACCTGCTGGAGATGTCCGTGGACTGGGGCGACATCAAGTTCGTCCCCCACGAGAAGAACACCATCGGCGAGGCGGAGGGCTACTGGGTCCCCGACACCGACGAGGACATCCTGAAGGACCCGCAGGACTGGCACCGGCTCGACGAGCTCCTGGCGCCCTTCTACGACGAGAACGGCGAGCTCGTCGGCGTACTCTCGATCGACCGCCCGACCAACGGCCGCAGGCCGGGCCGGCGCCAGCAGCGGATCCTCAACCGATTCGCCCGCCAGGCGCGGCGAGCGGTGCTGCTCAGCCTGCAGCGTGAATACCTCGAGGAGCGGGCCAACAACCTGCTCGAGGCCCAGAGCTTCCTCCGCGAGGCCAACTCCCAGCTCGGTCTCACCGGTGTGCTCGAGGCGACCCAGGAGGCGATGAGCCGTGGTCTCGACGCCGACGGTCTCTACGTGCAGGCCCAGGACGGCGAGGGCGGCTCCGTGGCGTACGCCTCGCCCGGCCTGGGGTGGACCGCCACCGAGAGCAACATCGCGGCCGGTCAGGCGTACCAGAGCACTCGGCTGTGGAACCGGGGTGAGCACGCCATCGTCAACCGCGAGCTGCTCCTCCACACGCTGCATCACGGTGATGCCGAGCAGCGGAAGTTCGCCAGGATCGGCATCGAGTTCCTCGATGCCGTCGGGGCCGACTCGCTCCTGGTCGTGCCGATCGGCGTGGAGACCACCGCGCTGGGTCATCTGGTGCTGGTGCGTGGCTCGGGCCGGCCGCGCTGGACCGACGCCGAGGGGCGCCTCGCGATGGAGTTCGGTCGCGACTTCGGGCGCATCGTGCTCACCTCCAACGCCTACACCCAGGAGCGTGACCTCGCCCAGCGGCTGGCCACCGCCGACAAGGTGCACAGCCGGCTCATCGAGGCCGTCGCGCAGGAGCTGCACAACCCGCTGACCGCCCTCACCACCGGCATCGACGCGATGCATCACGAGGACCGCGGATCGCCGACCTGGTTCCAGCAGGTCGGCAACCTGATCAGCCGGTCCGACCAGCTGGTCGCGATGGTCGACGACCTGCTGCTGTTCTCCCGCTTCTCCGACCCCTCCTCGCGCCCGGCGCTCGCCCACGTCGACCTGACGTCCCTCCTGCAGGAGATCTTCGAGCAGAGGACGTACGAGTCGGAGAAGCGTGGCATCGAGATGAGCATCGACGTGCCCTCGCGCAGCGTCTACGTGATGGGCGACCGCAGCGAGATCAAGGCGGCGATCCTCCGGCTCGTCGACAACGCGCTGGTCTACACCCACCGCGGCGGCCACGTTCGGCTCTACATCGTGGAGAGCGCCAGCGAGGCGGCCATCTCGGTGACCGACAACGGGGTCGGCATCCCCGCGGCGGAGCAGATCCAGGTCTTCACCGAGTTCTACCGCGGGTCGAGCCAGGCGATCGGCGGCCGGAAGGGCGTCGGCCTCGGGCTCAGCATCGTCGACCGGGTCGCACGACGCCACGACGGCCGCGTCACGCTGCGCTCGGAGCCCGGCACCGGCACCCGCGTCTCCCTCGTCCTTCCGTTGGCCAACGACGCCACCTCGCCTGGTTAACCAAACGTCACAATCTGGTCGAGACGGACGTCTACGGCTGCACAGCGCGCGCGTTTCGTGCAACACTCCGTGGTGCCCAGGTCCTCAGGACTGCCACGCAGTTGCAACACCCGCCCTGACCGACCTACCCGAGAGCAAGGATGCCCCCACCACAGTCAGTCGATGCCCTCGACGTGCCTGCGAGCACGCCGAGCAGGACGTCGCTGCCGGTGGCGGATCCCGCGCTCCAGATGATCTCCGAGGGCATCTGCGAGCTGCTCGGCTTCGGCATCTCCGCGATCAACGTCGTCCGCGGCGATGAGCTCGAGGTGGTCGCGGTCCACGGCTTCACCAGCGGCCTGAACGCACACGGGCGGCGGCAGACGGCCGACGAGATCCTCGGCACCCGGTGGGCCCTCTCCGACCTGCGTGACAACCTCTCCCGCGGCGAGAACTGGGGCTCCTGGCGGTTCATCCCCCAGGAGCGGGTGAACCTTCACGAGGGCAGCTGGGTCTCCACCACCAACATGATCGACGCTCCCGACGCGTGGCATCCCCACGACATGCTGATCGCGCCAATCCTCGGTGACGACGGCTCCATCCAGGGCTGCCTCTCGGTGGACATGCCGGTCAGCGGGCGTCGGCCCGACTTCACCCAGCGCCGGGTGCTCAACCGGTTCGCGAAGCGCGCCCAGCGGGTCGTACGGGGCTACCTCGAGCGCGAGCGGCTATACGAGCGCGCAGCGAACCTCGAGACCGCCAAGGAGTTCCTGCGCGACGCCAGCTCCAAGCTCAGCCTCGCCGACGTGCTCGACGCCAGCCACGACGCGCTGATCCGCGGTCTGGGCGCCGACGGGATCTGGATGGCGACCAAAGGCCCCCACAACGAGATGGTCGTGCACGCCACCCCGGGCCTCAACTGGGATCCCGACCCGGGCCTGGCCGCGCTCACCTCGCGGAACACCTCCCGCTACTGGGCGGACGGCACCTACTCGATCCTGTGCCGCGAGCGGATCACGGACTCCTCGGAGTGGAACGAGCAGGCCACCGTCGTCAACAAGTTCTTCGAGACCCTGGGCGCGGGGAGCGCCCTGGTCGTACCGGTCGGCGCCGACCACGAGTGGCTCGGCCACATCGTCCTGCTCCGTTCGCCCGGTCGGCCCACCTGGACCGACGCGGAGGGCCGGCTGGCGATGGAGCTGGGCCGCGACTTCGGACGCATCGTGCTCACCGCCAACGCCTACACGCAGGAGCGCGACCTCGCCCAGCAGCTCGCCCATGCCGACCGCGAACGCAACCGGCTGATCGAGGCCGTCGCTCGCGAGCTCCGGATCCCGGTGAACGCGCTCGGCACCTCGCTCAACGCCTTGGCCGGCGAGCAGGTCAACACGCTGCCGTGGATCGTCCAGGTGGAGACGCTGACCGTACGCAGCGCCCAGATCGAGGGCATCGTCAGCGACCTGCTGCTCCTGTCCCGGATCCGCGACCCAGCCAACGCCCCCGGCCAGACCACGATCGAGGTCTCCGAGATGCTCGACGACGTGCTCGACGAGCTCGATCCCGACGCAGCCCACAAGGACATCGAGTGCGTCCTGACGACCCCGACCGGGCCTGCGTACGTCGTCGGTGACCCGCGCGAGCTGCGCGCGGCCTTCCTGCACCTGGTGAAGAACGCGCTGACCTACAGCCACCGCGGCTCGCGGGTGCAGGTGATGCTCTACAGCGCCGGCAGCGAGGTCACGATCATCGTCGCCGACGCAGGCGTCGGCATCGCGTACGAGGAGCAGCCGGAGGTCTTCGACCCGTTCTACCGAGGCTCCAACTCCGCGCTGGGTGGTTCGCGCGGAGCTGGGCTCGGGCTGACGCTGGTCGAGCAGATCACCAGGCGCCACCACGGGTTGGTCGAGCTCGACTCACACCCTGGTGAGGGCACCCGGGTGGCGCTGACGCTGCCTGGAAGCTAGGAGCTGCCCAGCTTCTGGAGCAGCAGCGCCTCGGCGACGACGACCCTCCGGAACTCGGCGAGGTGGAGCCCCTCGTTGGCGCCGTGGGCGCGGGTGTCGGGGTCCTCGACGCCGGTGACCAGCACGCTGGCGTGCGGGAACGCCTCGAGGAACTCCGCGATGAACGGGATCGAGCCGCCGACGCCCATGTCGATCGGGGCGGTGCCGTCCCAGGCCTCGGTGAAGGCGGCGCGGGCGGCGTCGTAGGCCGGGCCGGTCGCGTCCAGGGCGATCGGCTCACCGGTGTCGACGACCTTGGTGGTCAGCTCGGCGCCCCACGGGACGTGCTTCTCCAGGTGCTGGGTGAGGGCGGCGACGGCGTTCTCGCCGGTGTCGCCCGGGGCGATCCGGATGGTGACCTTGGCGCGCGCGCTCGGGGACAGCGTGTTGGAGGCGCCGTCGACCTTGGGCGCGTCCAGACCGGTGATCGTGATCGCCGGCTGCGTCCACATCCGCTCGACCGCACTGCCCTTGCCGACCCACTGCAGGCCGGCGATGGCCCCGGACTCGGCACGGAGCCGCTCCTCGGGGTAGTCGACGTCGGCCGCCGGACCGGAGACGAGCCCCTCGACCGCGGGAGCGCCGTCCTCGTCCCAGAGGGTGTTGAGGAGGCGTACGAGAGCCATGATCGCGTCGGGAGCCAGACCGCCCCACATGCCGGAGTGGACCGCGTGACCCAGGGTGCGGAGCTCGACGTCGACGCGGATCAGACCGCGCAGCGAGGTGGTCAGCGCCGGGACGCCGATGTCCCAGTTGCCGGAGTCGGCGATGACGATGACGTCGGCCCTCAGCTTGTCCTGGTACTTCCCGAGCAGCTCGGGGAGCGTCGCGGAGGCGACCTCCTCCTCGCCCTCGATGAAGAGGCGCACGGTGACGGGGAGCTCACCGTTGTCGTCGAGGCTGGCAAGAGCCCGGACGGCGCCGATGTGGGCCGCGATGCCGGCCTTGTCGTCGGCCGCACCACGCCCGTAGAGCCGGTCGCCGACCTCGGTGGGCTCGAACGGCGGGGTGTCCCAGTCGGCGTGGTCGTTCTCCGGCTGGACGTCGTGGTGGGCGTAGAGCAGCACCGTCGGGGCACCCTCGGGGCCCTTCTTCTCCCCGACGATGGCCGGCGGGGCACCGTCGAAGGCGCGCACGATCTCCACGTCGAAGCCCTCGGCCGCGAAGAGGTCGCGGGTCTTCTCCGCGCTCTTCTCAACCTCGCTCAGGCGCTCGGGGTCCGCGCTGACCGACTCGATCCGCACGAGGTCCTCGAGGTCCTTGCGGATCCCGGGGAAGAGGTCGTCTACACGGGCCTTGATGTCTTCGGTGGAGTGGCTCATAGGGTGAGATTATCCGGGAGGGGAACGGTGGGATAGGCGGGGTCGTCGGGGTAGTCCGGGAGCGAACTGCCTATTACTCGCACGTATTTGGGCAGTTCGCTCCCGGACTACCCCGACGATCGACGATTACGCGGCGCGACTCCCAAGGAATCGCTCTCTTTCTGCGGCGCTCAAGGCGCGGCGCTGTTCGACGGTGTGGGTGGGGACCCACCATCGAGGCAGGTCGATCGTCCAACTGCGGTCGGCCACCGGGAGTCGGCGGGCCCTGGACCTCGCTTCCAACGTCCGGCGAAGGAACCCGCTCCGCTCGAAGCGATCTCGGGAGACCATGGTCACGTACTCGAGGCCGGATGCACGGTAGCGACCTTCTCTCTGGATGTCGCTGGCGCGCTGCTTTCCTTGTAGATGGACCTTTCCGTCGTACTCTCCGACGACGCCGGCCTCGAGATCGAGGACGTCAGGCGTACCGATGTGCCGACCGTCAAGGTCGAACACCGGACGGTTGCAGACGATGTTCTCGAGCTGGAGGTCGAGCCGCCAGCAGAGCCGCAGGTCGACTTCGGTCGGCGACCAGACGTTCTCGTCCGAGAGGACGATCGCATCCCGGGCGAGCTGGACGCCGGTCCATCCGTTCAAGGTCGAGACGTACGCCGCCGCTTCCACCCGACTGACATGGTCGCTCGCCAATGCCAGATCAAGCCATCGGACCGCCTCGCGTACGTCCGGCGCATACCGCATCTCGAAGACGATCGATCTCGCCGGGCTCGTAACGGGGATCCCGTCCACCCAGCAGCGCTCCTGGGGTGGCATCCGTTCGGCCGAGATCTCTACACCGGGCTGCGGGACGATCTTGTGACCGTACGTCGACAACGTCACCGCTCGCCCCTCGCCCATCCCGGCGAACCACTTCGCACCGGCCCACGCGTACGCTGCCCATCCGGTCACGGCTCCCGTGTTGGGCAGCAGCACCGCTGCCTCCAGCACACGTTGTTGTACGTCATCCGGATCGACGCTCGCCGGAACGTATTGCCCCCGCCAGACCCGCCGCCACCTGCGACCACGTGCCTGTCTCGTGGTCGGCCCCGTGCGCCCGGTTTGATCGAGAGCCACCGGCATCACCACCTGGGGTCGTTCGTCCGACCATGGCCGTGGCCTGAAATGCTCCGCACGCTTCATCATGGCCTCAGCATGAACGCCGTCCCCGAAATGCTCACTGACTTATCCCCGGGCCTGTGGATAACGGTGATCGTCCGGGTAGTCCGGGAGCGAACTGCCTATTACTCGCGAGTATTTGGGCAGTTCGCTACCGGACTACCCCAACGTCGCCGCCCAACGGCAGGTACGGCGACAGGTCAGTGCGTTCTCCTGAGGCCCTGACCCGGGCCTGATCGACGGCATCGGACCAGGTGATCGCGCCGGTGGCGAGGGCGATCCAGGTGACCGCGTCGGTCTCGATCACCGCCGGCGGAGTGCCGCGGGTGTGCCGGACCCCTTCGACGCACTGCACCGCGGCGTACGGAGGGACGCGCACCTCGACGCTCCTGCCCGGCGCACGCTCCTCGAGCAGGGCGAGGAAGTGCTTGGTGAGGAGGCGGAGATCTGCCTTGGCGGGCTCCTCGGCGCGTACGCGATCCAGGGCGTCGGCCACGTCGGCGGCGGCCGCGGGCTTGAGTCGAGCTGGCACGTTCTCACCCTATCTGCGGCAGTTGCCCACCGTGGCGGCGCGCGACCACTACGCTCCGGTGACGTGGGACTGGAGAGACTCGAGTCGGAGATGGTGCTGAAGACCGTCGAGACGCTGCACGGACGGATCGCGGCACGCTTCCCCGACCGGGGCCTGGTGAAGGTCGCCGAGGAGCTGGCCGGCCTGATCAGGGAGTCCTCCGGCGCCGGGGACCGGCTCCGGCAACGGCTGGTGTGGACGCGCGCGGCCTCCCGCGTGCTGATCGTGGCCGTCCTCGCGCTGACGCTGGCTGCCATCATCTGGGGCCTGGCGACGGCGTTCGGCGACGAGACACTCACCGGCGTCCAGTGGCTGCCGCTGATGGAGAGCACCGTCAACGACCTGATCTTCGCCGCGGTCGCGATCTTCTTCCTCTACACGATCCCGGAGCGGCTGCTGCGGTCACGGGCGCTGAAACTGCTGCACCGGCTGCGTTCGCTGGCCCACATCATCGACATGCACCAGCTCACCAAGGACCCCGAGCGGCTGCGTACGGGGTTCAAGGAGACCTCGGCCAGCGTCAAGTTCACCCTCGACGCCGACCAGCTGATCCACTACCTGGAGTACTGCTCCGAGCTGCTCAGCCTCGTCGGCAAGACGGCCGCACTGTGCGCCGAGGACTCCCAGGACAACGTCGTCCTGGACACGGTCAGCACCGTCGAGGGCCTCACCGTCGATCTCTCGCGCAAGATCTGGCAGAAGATCCAGGTCGTCGGCGAGCTGCGCGAGGAGCAGTCATCCCCGGCTGTTTAGGCTCCGTTGCATGAGTTCACGGACGGAATGGTCGATCCTCGCGGTCGACACCGGCTCCGGTGAGACCCTGGTCGAGTCCGCTCCGGACCTGCTGCTGCCGACCGCCAGCGTCGCCAAGATCTTCCTGCTGCACCACCTCGCCGAGCTGCTCGACGAGGACCGGTCGCTGGGAGAGCTGATGCTGCGCAAGGACAGCGTCGCGCCGGTCGCAGACAGCGGCCTGTGGCAGCACCTCGACGTTCCCGCGCTGACCATGAACGACTGCGCCCGGCTGGTCGGCGCGGTCTCGGACAACCTGGCCACCAACGTGCTCCTCGACCACGTCGGCCTGGCTCCGGTCCAGGCCGTCGCCCGGCGGCTGGCCGCGGGCGGGTCGATGCTGCACGACTCGGTCCGGGACGTACGCAGGCCCGAGGACCCGCCGATGCTCTCCGTCGGCTGCGCCGCAGACTGGGTCGCCTACTTCCGTACGCCACACCCGACCGTCATGTCCTGGCTGGCGCCGTCCGCGGACCTGTCGATGGTCTCCGCCGCCTTCGGCCTGGACCCGCTGGCCCACACCGATCCGGAGCAGAACCTGCGGGTGTGGAGCAAGACCGGCACCGACGACGGTGTCCGCGCCGAGGTCGGGCTGCTCGACGTCGGTGGCCGACAGGCGGCGTACGCGGTCATCTGCCGTTTCCGGGGTGAGGTCGTCCCGGTGCTGGCTCAGATGCGGGCGTACGGCACGCTGATCCTGGATGCGTTGCAGGGCGGCTACGCTCCAGGCCACGGTCCGGCACGGTAGGAGATCAGTTGTTCAGCATCGACCTCGGGAACGGCGCGGAGATGGTCCTGCGTGACCGATCGACCGACTTCGCCGTCCACCGGCTCATCAACGCCAACCTCGACCACCTCCGGGAGTGGGAGCCGTGGGCGCACGCGGACCAGAGCATGATCAGCGTGTCGTCCTTCGGCACCTACCTGCTGACCCAGTGGGTCAAGGGCGAGGCGATCCCGTGCGTCATCCGCCAGGACGGGGAGGTCGCCGGGGCCACGACCGCGCGGATCAACCTCTACGAGAAGTCGGCCACGATCGGCTACTGGCTGGGCGAGGCGTACGAGGGCCGCGGGCTGATCACCCGGGCCGTCTCGGCGCTGCTGGACACCCTCTTCAACGAGTACGACATCGCCCGGGCGATCATCGACACCTCGGTGATGAACAAGCGCAGCCGTGCGGTCGCCGAGCGTCTCGGCTTCACCCACGAGGGCACCATGCGCGGCGCGCAGGCCTATCCGGGCGAGCGCCGGGACCTGGTGGTCTACGGGCTCCTGCGCGAGGAGTGGCTGAACCGATCAGGACGTGACGGCGCCTGAGCGGACGAACCGCTCCCCCACCTGCTTGACCAGCTCGGCCAGCTCGACCGGCTGCTCGACGGTGAAGTCCGCGTCGACGCCGGCGAGGATCATCATCGGCCAGCTCAGATCGTCGACCTGCATCCGCAGTCGGCAGCCTCCCTCGGCGGGCTCGACCTCGCCCCAGCGCCCCACCCGCCGCGCGACCACGTCGGGCTCGACGCCCAAGAGGACGCAGACGTCGAAGGCCGCCGGGCGGGAGCGGATCCCCGCCTGCACGTACGCCGCCGCGTCCCCACCCGGGATCTCGCGAGGGCGGAACATCTGGCCGGTGGTCATCGGGTCGCTGACCCGGTCGACGCGGAAGGAGCGCCAGTCCTGGCGTACCCGGTCGTAGGCGAGGAGATACCAGCGGTTGCCGAGCGTCACCAGCCGGTGCGGTTCGACGCGGCGCCGGGTCGGCTCGGCCTCGGGCGCCTGATAGGTGAAGGTGAGCGCCTCGTCGTCGCGGCAGGCCTGCGCCAGGATGCCGAGCACGCCGGCGTCCAGCGGCACCCGGCCGCCCCAGGGGATGGAGTCGGTCTGCGAGGTGACCGCATCCATCCGCCGCCGCAGCCGCGGCGGCATCAGCGCGACGACCTTCCCCAGCGCCTGGGCGGAGACGTCCCCCATCCCCGCGACCATGCCCGCGGCCGCGGTGCGCAGCCCGACGGCGATCGCGACCGCCTCCTCGTCGTCGAGGAGCAACGGCGGCAGCGCGTTGCCGGCCCGGAGCTGGTAGCCGCCGGCCACCCCGCGGGTGGCGTCCACGTCATACCCGAGATCGCGCAGTCGCTCGATGTCGCGCCGCAGCGTACGGTCGCTGACCTCGAGGCGTACGGACAGCTCCGTGCCTGGCCAGAAACGGTGGGTCTGCAGCAGCGAGAGGAGCTGCAGCATGCGGGCGCTCGTACTCATGACACCGACCTTAGGTGCCATTGCGGTCAGTTCATGGCCTGATTCCTGGGGAAACCTGGAACCCGCGTGTCGGTCGGCTCGCCCCCTCCTCGAGCCGACCGACTCCGCGCTACCTCTCTCTTACCCATTCGCCGAGCTTCTAAACCGGAACTCGGAAGAAATTTTCGAAAGCGGACAGAAGGTGACCGGATGAGGTCAGAGGCTGAAGACATGACGAACCACAGCAACCAGCGGCCGGTGATCCGCACTCAGGCGCTGACCAGGCACTTCACCCGAAGCAAGAAGACCGTCGAGGCCGTACGCGGGCTCGATCTCGAGATCCACCAAGGTGAGCTCGTCGCCTTCCTCGGTCCCAACGGAGCCGGCAAGTCGACCACCTTGCGGATGCTGACCACTCTCATCCCGCCCACCTCCGGCACCGCCGAGGTCGCCGGCCACGACGTCGTCCGCTCGCGCGGCGCCGTCCGGCGCTCGATCGGCTACGTCGGCCAGGGCAACGCCGCCGCGTTCATCCAGCGCGGCCGCGACGAGCTGATGTCGCAGGCTCGCGCCCACGGCATCCCGCGCGCCGCCGCGAAGGCGCGCATCGAGGAGCTGCTCGTGGCCTTCGACCTCCAGGAGTACGCCGACCGCGCGGTCCAGACGCTCAGCGGCGGCCAGCGGCGGCGGCTCGACATCGCGATCGGGCTGCTCAACCACCCCGAGGTGCTGTTCCTGGACGAGCCGTCGACCGGCCTCGACCCGCAGAACCGCGCCAACCTGCAGGAGCAGATCCGCCGGCTCCACGAGGACGGCACCACGATCGTGCTCACCACCCACTACCTCGAGGAGGCCGACGCGCTCGCCGGACGGGTGATCGTCATCGACCACGGCCTCGTGATCGCCGACGACACCGCCACCCGGCTCAAGGAGAGGCTCGGCGACCTGGTGCTCCTCGGCTTCGGCACCGAGGCGGATGCCACCACCGCCGCAGCCCGCGCCGAGTCGGCGCTGTCCGGTCCGACCGTCATCGAGCGCACCGGGACGCAGGTCTCGATCCGCACTCCGCGCGGCGCCGACAGTGCGCCGGCCCTGGCGATCGACCTGGCCGCCCACGGCACCCCCGCGATCCGGATGGAGGTCCACGCCCCCACCCTCGACGACGTCTTCCTCGACCTGACCGGCCGCAGCCTGCGCGAGTCGGCCGAGTCCACCGAGTCCACCACCACCCAGACCGAAGGAGCAGCAGCATGACCACCCTCACCGTCCCGAACACACAGGTCCGGACCACCACCCGAGTGCCGAGCCGCCCGACCGGCTTCCTCACCGACACCTGGACCGTGCTGCTCCGCGAGCTCACGCCCAAGCTGCGCCAGCCCGCCTCGATGCTCTTCGCGATGATGCAGCCGCTGGTCTTCCTGGGTCTCTTCGCGCCACTCCTGCCCGCCGTCGAGAGCGGCAGCGCACTGCAGTGGTTCGTGCCGGGCATCGTCGTCATGACCGCACTGATGGGCGCCTCGATGACCGGCGCCGACCTGACCGCCGAGATCCGCTCCGGCTCCCACGAGCGGCTGCTCGTCTCGCCCCTCTCCCGGCCGTCCCTGCTGGTCGGACGGGCCCTGAAGGAGGTCGTGCCGGTCCTGTTCCAGACGGCCGTGATCCTCGCCGTAGTAACCCCCTTCAGCTTCGACCTCCACCTCGGCGGGGTCCTGGTCGGAGCCGTCATCGTCTCGCTCTTCGCGATCGGACTGGGTGCGCTCAGCTTCGCCCTGGCCACCGCCGCGAAGGAGCAGGACTGGGTCTTCTGGACGGTCCAGCAGATGCTGATCTTCCCGCTGCTGCTCCTCTCCGGCGTCCTCCTCCCCCTCGACGGCGCCCCCGGCTGGCTGCGGTTCCTCAGCGACATCAACCCGATGACGTACGTCGTGGAGGCCGAGCGGGCGCTCTTCGCCGGTCAGTTCCCGGCCGATGTCGTCATCGGCGGCTTCGTCGCGGCCGCTGCCGTCGCGGTGGGCGGGGTGCTTGTCGGCGTACGGACCATGGAGAGGTCGAGCTGACGTCGGGCCGAAACCCCTTGACCTCAAGTTCACTTTAGCTTCCAGACTGGACGCATGACACCCCGACTCCGCACGGCCCCGAGCCCGACAACGATCGTGCTCACCGTCATCGCCGGCACGGTGATGATCCCGATCGACATCACGATCGTCGCGGTCGCGATCGCCCGTCTCTCCCAAGAGACGGGCGCTTCGCTGCCGGTGATCCAATGGGTCGCCACCGGCTACACGCTCGCCCTGGCAACGGTCATCCCGGCCGCGGCCTGGGCGATCAGCCGGTTCGGCGCCCGCCAGGTGTTCCTGACCGCGATCGGCGTCTTCACGATCGGATCCGGCCTGGTCGCGGCGTCGTGGAACGTCGAGTCGCTGATCGCGTTCCGGGTGCTGCAGGGGCTCGGCGGCGGATTCGTGATGCCGGCCGCGATGACCCTGACGCTGCGCTCGGCACCGCCGGAGGAGCGCGGCCGGCTGATGGCCCTGATGGGCCTGCCGGTGCTGGTCGGTCCCGTCTTCGGACCGGTGCTCGGCGGCTGGCTGCTCGACACGATGTCGTGGCGGTGGATGTTCCTGATCAACCTGCCGCTGGGCCTGATCGGTCTTGTCCTCGGGATGCGCAACCTGCCGCGCCTGGAGCGCGGTCCGAGCGCCCGGCTGGACGTACGCGGCCTGCTCCTGCTTCCTCCCGCGATGGCTCTCCTCGTGCTGGGCACCTCGTTCGCCGAGGGCACGCTGTTCGAGGCGCAGGTGCTGGTCCCGATCGGGGCCGGGATCGTCCTGGTGGCGCTCTTCGTCCGGCACGCGCTCCGAACCGCCGCTCCTCTGCTCGACATCCGGCTCCTCGGCCGGCGCCTGACCGGCGGCAGCGCCGCGCTGCTGGTCTGCTTCGCCGGTGGCTACTTCGGCTCGATGATCCTGGTGCCGCTCTACTGGCAGGTCGTACGCGGCGAGTCCGCGACCACCGCGGGACTGCTGATGGCTCCTGCCGGCATCGCGGCCGGGATCATGATCCAGGTCTCCGGCCGGCTCATCGACCGCTTCCCGCCGCTGCCGGTGATCGGCTCGGGCATCGTGATCTCCACCCTGGGCTTCGGCGCCCTCGCGCTCCAGCTGAGCGCGGACGCGCCGATGCTGGCCCTGGCCGCGACCCACGCCATCGCGACCGCGGGCGCCGGTTTCGTGATGCTGCCGACCATGACCATCGCCACCCGCTACCTCGAGGACAGCGCCATTCCGGCCGGCTCCACGATGATCAACGTGCTGAACCAGGTCGCCACCGCCTTGTGCACCGCCGGCGTCTCGGTGCTCCTGGCCGGCGCCCTCTCATCCCGCCTCCCCGGCCTGGGCAGCGATGGCATCGGAGCGCTCAGCTCCCTCGCTCCCGCCGAGCGGGCAGCCGTCGCGCCGCTGGCCGCCGAGGCCCTGCAGGTCGCGTTCTGGCTGCCGGTCACGATGATGGCGATCTCGGGCGTGGTCGCGTTCGTCGTCTTCCGGCGTACGCCGTCGGCTCGGAGCGTCTCGACCGACAGCCCGCGGCCCGTCGCCGCGGCGGTCGCCGACTAGGTCCTACCAGGGGCGGCGGTCGCCGGGATACTGCGTCGGGCCGCCCGGGTTGGGGCGAGGGTTGGGGAGACCAGGGTTCGGGTAACCCGGGTTGGGGCGGCCCGGGCTGGCGTGACCGGGGCCGGGCCCAGCGGGGTGGACCTGGCCCCGATAGACCGGGCCGCCACCGGGGTATGGCCCGACGGGCCGGGCGTGCCGAGGGCCCTGCGGGCCAGGCCGGGGCGGTTCGCGGCGCCGGCGCCGGGCCAGGAGCAGGGCGGTGAGCAGACCCAGACCCGACAGCGCGAGCAAGCCGACGGCGATCTCGACAAAGCCGATCCCGAACAGCCCGCTCGAGCCAGGAGCAGGTCCGTCCGAGACGTCGGTGAACGTGACCGGGCCCGCCGTCTCCGAGTCGCCCACGGGCGCGGCCGAGGAAGAATCCGACTCAGACGGTGAGGCCGAGGGCGACGTCGACGGCGATGCGGAGACGGACGCGGAGGGCGTACGCGACGGGGTCGGGGAAGCCGTCGCCGACTTCTTGGGCTTCGCGGTCTGCCGAGGAGTCGGGGCCTTGGTCTCCGCTGGGGTGGTCGGCGCCGGGGCGGTGGTGGCCTTCGGTTTCTCGGTCGGCCGCACGCCCGCCGGATACTTCGCGAAGACCTGGACGCCCCAGGTGGTGCCGTCGACCTCCACGAAGGCGATCCCGATGTGGGTGTAGTCGCCCAGGATGTTGGCCCGGTGCCCGTCGGAGTTCATCCAGCCCCGGTGCATCTCCGCGCCGGTGCGGTAGCCCATGGCGACGTTCTCCCCGATCCCCTGCCACCCCTCCGGCACCTGCTCGGCGAGGTCGGGGTTGT
This sequence comes from Nocardioides sp. YJ-D4, assembly GCF_054031495.1. Lineage (NCBI taxonomy): Bacteria > Bacillati > Actinomycetota > Actinomycetes > Propionibacteriales > Nocardioidaceae > Nocardioides > Nocardioides sp. YJ-D4. The sequence continues at coordinate 3,743,357 of NZ_CM132932.1, read as the reverse complement.
GCGAGAGCGCCCCGTCGGCGCCGATCTTGTAGGCCCACTTCCGCGCCAGAGCGTCGAGCGCGGAGTCGCGTGTCAGCGGGTCCAGGCCCGCGTCAGAACGAGCCGAGTTCGCCAGCCGCTTGATCGTCCCACCCTCCCCCGCGGACGCCGGACCGGCGCTGACGAGCAGCGCGGCAGCAGCCAACAGCAGAGCGAGGACATAGGACACGGGGCGATGCAGGTGGGGGAACATCCCCGCCAGGGTATCTACCTTTACTTGGGAGTGCTGCGCCCCATGTGACGCTCGATGTGGGCCGCGATCCCCGCCATCAGCAGGCCCTGCCCGAAGGCCGACGGGTCATCGGAGTCGGACTCCTCGCCCGGCCCAGCAGGCCGCCAGGTGGCCATCGACTCCATCAGGTTCGGGAAACGTTCCGGATCCGCGTACGTCACGAGCATCTCCTCGAACCTCGCATAGGGGTTCTCCGGGAACCGGGCGGCCTCGATCTCGATCCTCGCCTCACCCAAGGCGTACTGCGAGATGATGCCCAGAATCGCCATCTTCTCCTCGGGGGGCAGCGTCACCTCTCGGAGGTAGTAGAACCCGAGATCGATCCAGGCGAGGCGGTTCGGCCCGGGAAGCGTGCCGACGAGAGGCAGATCGAGGAACCACGGCCGACTCACCGACAGGTCGACCTGCGCGCGCATCCAGGCTGCCAGACCATCGCGCCAGCCCAGGTCGCGCGACGGCGCCAGCAGTTCCGCACAGAGACGGTCGGCGAGCAGGATGAGCAGCTCGTCCTTGTTCTTCACGTGCCGATACAGCGCCATCGGGGAGCAGCCCAGCGCCTCGGCGACCCGCGCCATCGAGACAGCGGCGAGGCCCTGCTCATCAGCGATGACGTAGGCGGCCTCGACGATCTGGGCAACGCTCAGCGCCGGCTTGGGGCCGCGTCGGCCGGTCGGGGACTTGCCCCACAGACGAGGGATCAGGTCGGAACTCATCCCCTCCATCATGCCCTGCTCCTTCCAGAAACGGGTTGACCGCCTCTCGCTTCTGCGTACTCTATAAACTGTTAATCACATACGCTATTAGATCGGACGGCTCATGAGCACTTCGCAACGACCTCTGGCACGCCAGTGGTGGGTCTTCCCGCTGGCCGCCGCGACGGTGATCTTCCTGGTGACGGCGCTGCCGCGGTACGTCGGGCTGGATCCGTCGCAGTCGCTCGTCGAGACCGACCGCGGGCCGGTCTTCTACCCGGCGCTGGTGACACACATCTTCTTCGGCTCGGTGATGCTCTGCTGCGGCGTACTCCAGCTGTGGCCGTGGCTGCGCGCCAACCATCCGACGGTGCACCGCTGGACCGGGCGCACCTATGTCGCCACCGCGATCCCCACCGGCGTGGGAGCACTGGTCACCAGCCAGTTCCCCGCCGCCGGACCGTCCCAGCAGGTCGGCAACACCTTCTTGGCCGTGCTGTTCCTGCTGTTCACCGTGCAGGGCTACCGGGCCGCGCGACAGCGTCGCTTCAAGGACCACCGTGAGTGGATGTACCGCAGCTATGCGATGGCGTTCTCGATCATCGCCAACCGTTTCTGGGGCATGGCCCTGATGTTGATCTTCGTGCCCGACATCATGACCAACGCCGAGCTCGGCACCGAGGACGCCACGCTCGCCAGCGCGGCCGCGGCCTCAGCGTGGGTCAGCTGGGTCGTGAACCTGCTGATCGCCGAGTGGATCATCCACCGCAAGCCGCGCCGGAGACGCGCCGATCAGGCCAGCGCGTCCCGCAGGGTCGAGCGCCAGACGCCGGTGAGCTCCTCGAGCGGGATCTCGACGCTGCCGCCGTCGTAGGAGATCGAGTACGCCGCGCCACCCGTCACACCGAGCTGCGTCGCCGCGACCCCGTGGCGCTCGGCGAGCGAGGTGAGCCGCTCGACGTCGGACGCCTTCACGGTGACGACCGCGCGGGCGACCGACTCCGAGAAGAGCGCGACGAACGGGTCGCCGGCGAGAGTGACCGAGACGCCGATCCCCGACGACATCGCCGGCTCAGCCAGCGCCTGCATCAGGCCACCGTCGGAGAGGTCATGGGCGGAGGTGACGAACCGTGCCTCCAGCAGCAGCTCGGCCAGCGCCTTCTCGGCCGCCAGGTTCACCTTCGGCGGCAGCCCGCCGAGGTGGCCGTGCACGACGTGGGCCCACTCCGAGCCGGAGAGCTCCTCGTGGGTCTCGCCGAGCAGGACGACGACCTCGTCGGCCGCCTGGAAGTCCGAAGGCGTACGCGTGGTGACGTCCTCGATCACACCGAGCGTCGCGACGACCGGCGTGGGGTGGATGGCGGTCTCGCCGGTCTGGTTGTAGAGGGAGACGTTGCCGCCGGTGACCGGGATGCCGAGCTCGAGGCAGGCGTCCTTCAGGCCGCGAGTGGCCTCGGCGAACTGCCACATCACGTCGGGGTCCTCCGGGGAGCCGAAGTTGAGGCAGTCGGAGATGGCCAGCGGCTTGGCGCCGACGGAGGCCACGTTGCGGTAGGACTCGGACAGCGCGAGCTGGGCACCGGCATACGGGTCCAGCTTGGCGAAGCGGCCGTTGGCGTCGGTCGCGAGCGCGACACCGAGGTTGGTCGACTCGTCGACCCGGATCATGCCGCCGTCGGCCGGCTGGGACAGGACGGTGTTGCCGCGCACGTAGCGGTCGTACTGCTCGGTGATCCAGGACTTGTCGCACAGGTTCTCCGAGGCGACCAGCTGGAGGACGGTCGAGCGGAGCTCGTCGGCCGAGGCCGCACGCGGGAGCTTCTCGGCCACGTCGGCCTGCAGCGCGTCCTGCCACGACGGGCGGGCGTAGGGGCGCTCGTAGACCGGGCCGTCGTGGGCCACGGTGGTCGGGTCGACGTCGACGATGGTCTCGCCGTGCCAGTCGACACGCAGCCGGCCCTCGCCGGTCACGGTGCCGATCACGGCCGCCTCGACGTCCCACTTGGCGCAGATGTCCATGAAGGTCGCCTCGTCCTCGGGCGCGATGACCGCCATCATCCGCTCCTGCGACTCGCTCATCAGGATCTCCTCCGGAGCGAGCGTCGAGTCGCGCAGCGGCACCCGCTCGAGGTGCACGTGCATGCCGCCGTCACCGGCGGCGGCGAGCTCGGAGGTGGCACACGAGATGCCGGCCGCACCGAAGTCCTGGATGCCGCGGACGATGCCGGCGGAGAAGAGCTCGAGGGTGCACTCGATCAGCAGCTTCTCCATGAACGGGTCGCCGACCTGAACGCTCGGGCGCTTGGCCGGACCGTCCTCGTCGAACTCGACGCTCGCGAGGATCGAGGCGCCGCCGATGCCGTCGCCACCGGTGCGCGCGCCGTACATGATCACCAGGTTGCCGGCGCCGGACGCCTTGGCGAGGTGGAGGTCCTCGTGACGCAGTACGCCGACGCAGAGCGCGTTGACCAGCGGGTTGCCGAGGTAGGAGGCGTCGAAGACGGCCTCACCACCGATGTTGGGCAGACCGAGGCAGTTGCCGTAGTGACCGATGCCGGACACGATCCCGGGCAGCACCCGGTGGGTGTCCTCCTCGGAGAGCGGTCCGAAGCGGAGCGGGTCCATGACGGCGACCGGCCGCGCGCCCATCGCGAGGATGTCGCGGACGATGCCGCCGACACCGGTCGCGGCGCCCTGGTGGGGCTCGACGTAGGAGGGGTGGTTGTGGGACTCGACCTTGAAGGTGACCGCGTATCCCTGGCCAACGTCGAGGACGCCCGCGTTCTCACCGATGCCGGCGAGCATCTTGCCGGCCGGGGTCTCCTGCGGGATCTCGCCGAACTGCTTCAGGTGAACCTTGGAGGACTTGTAGGAGCAGTGCTCCGACCACATCACCGAGTACATCGCCAGCTCGGCGCCGGTCGGCCGGCGGCCGAGGATGCGCCTGATCTCGGCGTACTCGTCCTCCTTCAGGCCGAGCTCGGCCCAGGGCTGCTCTCGGTCGGGGTCACCGGCAGCGTGGTGCACGGTGTCCAGGAGCGGAAGATCGGACGCAACGGCAGCGGACGAAGTCTCGGTCACGGGCAGAAATCTACGTCAGAAGTGCCCAATCCCCTTAGTCGTCAGCGGGGCAGCCCGCGCCACTCCCGCAGGTCGCGGATCTGACCGAACTCGTGGAGCGCCTGCCGAGCCACCTCGCCGTCCCCGGCGTAGGCGGCGACGCTCCAGCCGTGACCCTCCACCATCTCGGCGGTGACCCAGGAGGCCTCGCCGTGCGGGGTGGGCAACCGGCGCGGACGCCAGGAGAGCGACATCGCGCCGTCGAGGCGCTGCTCGATCCTCGGCGTCGAGCCGGTGGCGGCGTACTTCCTCTGACCGGTCCGCCAATCGCCCCAATAGGCGTAGTGGAGGTAGACCTGGGAGCCGCGCCAGGACATCGAGCACTCCACGAAGAGGTCACGCGCCTCGGTCTCACCCGGGGCGCACTCGGCGCTCCGGGCAGCGTCCTCGTAGCCGGGGAAGACCCACTTCATGCCGTCCGCGCCGCGCGGGTCCGGGCACCGGGTCAGCGAACCGGAGCCGTTGCCGTCCCAGCAGACATAGGGCGTGTTGACCTGCCTGGTGGTCGAGCTGACCTGGTCGGCGACCGCGAACGGCCCGATCACCTCGCCGCCGTGCGCGACATGGATGATCCCGGCGACCGTCAGCGCGAGCATGACCGTGATCGCGAAGAGGACCGGCGTCACCCGATCACGTCGTCGCTGCCGCACAGGTCCCCACCCCCTTGGCGATCCATTCCTTTACCAAGGTAACGCTGCCAGGCGGGTTTGGTTAGGGCCCATATGTACCGGGACCAACGTCCCGTCGCGTCCGCCGACCGAGACCTCTGCCCGCAGGTTGGACCAACCTCTAGTCTTCTATTCGTAGTTATTCACTAAAGAAAGGCCATTCGGTGTCCTCCCCCAGCACGTTCAGCCGACGTAGCCTGCTCGCCACCGGGGCCGGCGCGGTCGCCGCCACCGGCCTCGCCACCCCTGCCAACGCAGCCACCGAGACTCCGTTCAAGGCCCGTAAGGTCAACCGGCCCAAGCGCAAGCCCAACCTCCTGGTCATCCTGGGCGACGACCTCGGCTGGGCCGATCTGTCCGCCTACGGCTCCCCCGACATCAAGACGCCCCACCTGGACCGGCTCGCGGCCTCGGGCGTGCGGTTCACCGATGCGTACTCCGCCTCCTCGGTCTGCTCGCCCACCCGCTTCGGCCTCTACACCGGGCGCTACCCCGGTCGCCTCGCCGGCGGCCTGCCGGAGCCGATCAGCTCGCCCAACGAGCTGCACGGCATCCCGCTCGACCATCCGACACTGGCCTCGCTGCTCAAGGACCAGGGCTACCGGACGGCGCTGTTCGGCAAGTGGCACTGCGGATATCTGCCCTGGTACAGCCCGACCAGGGTCGGCTGGGACGAGTTCTTCGGCAACTTCTCCGGCGGCCTCGACTACTTCTCGAAGGTCAACCACAACGGCGACCACGACCTCTACGAGGACGAGGTGGAGGTCGAGGACCTTCGTTACTACACCGAGATCGTCACCGAGAAGGCCGTCAGCTTCATCGAGCGCGACCACGACGCCCCCTGGCTCCTCAACCTCAACTTCACCACGCCGCACTGGCCCTGGGAGGGCCCCGAGGACAAGGTGGTGAGCGATGAGCTGACCGCCCGGATCGAGGACGGCGAGAAGGGCGTGCTCTTCCACAACGACGGCGGCTCGCTGGCGACGTACAAGACCATGGTCGAGGACCTCGACCAGTCGATCGGCCAGGTGATCCGGGCCCTCGAGCGCACCGGCCAGCTCCGCGACACCGTCGTCTTCTTCGCCAGCGACAACGGCGGCGAGCGGTTCTCCAACGTGTGGCCGTTCACCGGAGCGAAGTCGGGCCTCAACGAGGGCGGCATCCGGGTGCCCACCATCCTCAGCTGGCCCGGCACCCTGCCCGGTCGCCAGGTCAGCGACGAGCCCGCGGTCACGACCGACTGGACCGCGACCTTCCTGGAGCTCGCCGGCGCCACGCCGTCGCCGGAGTATCCGCTGGACGGCACCAGCCTGGTGCCGCTCCTCTTCGGCGGCCGGCCGCGCGAGACCCAGGACCTCTTCTGGCGCATGCGCGGACAGCGGGCGCTGCGCCGCGGCTCGCTGAAGTACCTGCAGCTCGACGGCACCGACCACCTCTACGACCTGAGTGAGGACGTACGCGAGCAGGCCGACCTGGCCCGGAAGCGGCCCGAGGATCTGGCGGAGCTCCGTGCGGCCTGGGAGAAGATCGACGAGACCCTGCTGGCGTACTAAGGACGTACGCCTGGCGAGTCCACTGGTAACTGAGTGACGGTTGTGACTACCGTGACGAAATATGGGGGACTTCACCAGGTTCAAGTACGTCAGACGGGCGCTCGGCGCGGGCTTGATCTCGGGCGTCGTCGGCGTCGCGGGGCTGGCAATGCCCAGCCCCGCGGCCGCCGCGAACCGGGTCACGCCGGGCAACTTCACCGGCTATGGCTTCGACCAGTGCCAGGCGCCTTCGCAGACGGCGATGGACCGCTGGTGGAGGCACTCGAACTTCGGCGCGGTCGGCATCTACATCGCCGGGAACTCGCGCGGCTGCCGCAACCAGACCAACCTCAGCTCGACCTGGGTGCGCACCCAGCTGGCGCGTGGTTGGCGGCTGCTCCCGATCACACTCGGCCCGCAGGCATCCTGCAACCCGCACTTCCCGCGCTACCGCGACGACCCGCGGATCAGCGCCAACTCGACCAACCAGTACGCCACCGCGAAGCGCCAGGGCATCAACCAGGCCAACGCGACCGTGGACGCCGCCAAGCGCTACGGCATCGCCGCCGGGAGCACGATGTTCTACGACCTCGAGGGCTTCGACATCGGCAACAAGCGCTGCCGTGAGTCGGCGATGTGGTTCGTCTCGGCCTGGAGCCACCGGATCAAAGCGCTCGGCTACCGACCGGGCATGTACTCGAGCGCGTCCTCCGGCATCAAGGCGATGTACGCCGTCTGGCACGCCCAGCCGCGCGGCTTCGTCTACCCCGCGGACCTGTGGATCGCCGACTGGGACGGCCGCGCCGGCACCTCGACCCGCTACATCCCGGACACCCCCTGGAACCCGCACAAGCGCGTCAAGCAGTACCGCGGCCCGCACAAGGAGACCCACGGCGGCACCACCATCGAGATCGACTCCAACTTCGTCGACCTCGGCCGGGGCTCCTACGCACGGCCGGTGACCCATTGCGGCGGCGTGCCGGTCAGCTTCACCAGCTATCCCGCCCTGAGGCCGCGCACCAGCTCCTACACTCCCTCACCGATCTACACCAAGGCGCTCGAGTGCATGCTCCGCGAGCGCGGGAACTTCGGTGGCGCCATCGACGGGACGTACGACCGAGGGCTGGTGAGCTCGATCAACGCCTGGCAGCGCTCGCACGGCCTGACGGTGAGGAAGACCTGGACGCAGGGCGCCTGGAAGACGCTGTGGGCCGCCAACAGCCGCCCGCTCCTCAAGCGCGGCTCCGCCGGCGAGAGCGTCCGCGACCTCCAGCGCGCCCTCAGCGCCACCTCAGCGCCGGAGCGTCCGAAGATCACCGGCGTCCTGGACTGGAACACCCAGGTCGCCCTCGTCGCCTACCAGAAGCGTCTTGGCCGCACCGCGAACGGCATGGCCACCGAGGTGACCTGGTACGACCTAGCCCACGGCCGCTGACTCCGAGCAGTACAGGTGCTGCTTGGCGCTCGCATGGCCGACGATCCTGGTCCCGTCCTCCTCGGTTCGCGGCGTCATCGACTCGGGGAATGGCGGGGTGACCACACCGAGGCAGAACCTGACTTCATCGACGTCCCTCGGGATCGACATCGGCCCGGTTCCGAGATCGGTCCCGAACGGATGGAACCAGGTCAACGGCAGTCACCTCCACCTCGACAACCTCGGCCGGCCCCACCTCGGTGACCCCGACGTCCGGGATCGACGCCCAGGTCTGGTCGGTGTCCGGAAAGCCGAACAGCGCCTGTGAGAGCAATGCCCCGCCGTCGGCGTCCTCCGTCACGTACGCCGCGTCCTCCCGGTAGCGGACGCCGGCGCCCGCCGCCACCCCGGGCCGGTTGATGAGCAGCAGTGGCTCGTCGCCGTCGTTGGCGAACCGGTAGGCCACCTGCACCTCGGTGTCCCGGACCGTCACCTCGGCATCGAACCTCGCCTCCGGCGCCGCCGCCGAGCCCGACGGACCGAACTCGCCGTAGGGGGACTCCTCGGCGCACCCGCTGAGAGACATCAGCATCGCCACCACGAGTACGCCGACGCGCGTCATCAGTCCAGTGATGCTGGATCGGAGCAGAAGATCTGCTGGGACTCGGCGGCCGAGTCGGAGTGGGCGAGACCGGTCACGTCGGCTGGGACGCCCTCCGGATAGAGATCGCGGAGGTCGAGGACGCCGATGCAGAAGACGACCTCCTCGACCGGGTCCGGGAGCTCCGGGACGGAGTCGTCGTCGAACGGTCGATACTCCTCGAGCGGCAACGGCACGCGTACGTTCCGCTTCATCTCCTCGCCCGCCGCGAGCTTGACCCAACCGACCGCCGCCATCTGCGCGAAGTTCTTGTCGTCGGGCAGCGCGAAGATCCGCTTGCTGACCTCGGCTCGGCTCCCGCCGCTGCCCAGGACGTAGACGGTGTCGGCCGACTCCGGCTGCAGCGCCCCGTTGGCGTACGTCGGCACCGAGTCGACCACGTAGACGTCGGTGTCCGCGTCGTTGACCACCCGATAGCTGACCTCGAGCGCGCCGTCCGTCTGGGCGACCTCGGACTCGAAGCGCACCCCCTCGATCTCACGCTCCCCCTCCGGGACCTTCGCGCAGCCGCTCATCACCAGACCTCCCGCCAGCAGCGATGCCAGGAGCATCAACCTAGTAATGGTCACGGTGCGGAGCTCCCATCTCGTCGCGGAGGCCGTTCTCGGTGTAGACGTACGGGTGGTCCGGGTCGATCTGCTCCGGCGTGCTGGGGTCGTTGTCGTGATCGACGGGAAGACCGGCAGCCTCACGCTCACGGTTGTTCGTCCCCTGGTTCTCGGGGTCGTCGCCGTGATACTCACCGGGCTCGAGGGTGTCGTGCATGTAGTCGTAGACGTGCGCCATCTCGTGGTAGAGCACCGCGACCGGCGGGCCGTCGACGGGCGTCTGGGGAGCACGGTTGCCGGTGTTCATCGTGTCGATGTCCGGCATGTACTCGATCTCGTTGCCGCCCATCGGCCCGTTGGACGCCGAGCTGTTCGGTGTGTCACCGACGTACTCGCGGATGGTCAGGTTCTCCTGCCCGATCCCGAACACGCCCGAGTCGTCGTGTCGCCGGTCCAACGCGGCGAGCATCTGCTGGCCGGTCGGCGACGCGGCCAGCATCTCGAGGTCCGCGCGGGTGCGGGCGACGAACTCCGGCGAACCCTCGATCTTGATCCACTCCGGGACCTCGGTGATCTGGACCGTCACGTGCTGCTCGACGTCCTCGTCGGTGTCGCCGGATTCGCTGTGGGCCTTGTCGTCACCCGAGCCACCGTAGGTGGTGTCGGTCCCCCGCCCGGCGTACGTCACGTCATCGCCGGCGCCACCGTGGATCCGGTCGTTGTCGTCGCCGCCGGAGGCGATGTCGTTGCCGTCACCGCCGACGAGCAGGTCGTCGCCATCTGCCCCTTCGAGATAGTCCTGGCCGCGACCACCGCTGATCCGGTCGTTCCCGGCCATGCCGTAGACGGTGTCGTCGCCGCCCGCTCCGGTGGCGAGGTCGTTGCCGCCCTGGGCGTCGATGTAGTCGCGATCGGTGCCGCCCGAGACCCGGTCGTCGCCGTCACCGGCGAAGACGTGGTCGCGGCCTTGGCCACCGAGGATGCGGTCGCTCCCGCTGCCGCTGTTGAGCCGGTCGTCACCTCTGCCACCGAGCAGCGAGAGGTTGACGTTGGTGCCCTGCGGGACGTTGATCTCGTCGTTGCCCTCGCCGGCACGGATGACGATCTCGTTGCCGGGTGGCACGTCGTACATCTGGCCGTTGACGGTGACGACCTGCCGTCCGGTCAACGGGTTGATCCCGACCGTGACCACGTCGTCGCCGCTGCCGGTGTTGATGTAGGTCTTTCCGTCGACGTTGATCATGCCGACCGAGTCCACGTCGGCGGGGAGGTGGAACGGGTCCTGTCCGGACTCGGCGATCGCCGCCATGCTCGTCGCCAGCCCCCGCCAGGCAGCGGTGGTGTCGATCAGCACCTGTCGGTCGGCGCTGAGGTCGCGATCGAGCCCGGTCCGGAGCTCGGAGGCACGTGCGATGGCGTCGGTGACCAGCTTGCTGTCCTCGGGGGTCTCGGGCTCGAACCGGATGTCGCCCGACGGGCTGCCTTGGTGCGGGATGTGCGCCACCGTCGCCCAGGACTGGTCGAGGTGGCCCTGGGCGATGCGTACGGTGCCGGCGATCCGGGCCGTCGCCGAGGACGCCTTGTCGGCGAGCTCGCGCGCCGTGTCGAGGTCGGTCAGGAGCGTCTTGCGATGCCCTTCGTAGGACTCGGCCGTCTGTCCCTCCCAGTCGGCGACGACGTCCTTGGAGCCGCTGATGAACGCTTCGGTGACGCTGTCGAGCGCCTTCGCGATCGAGGTCCAGCCACGCGAGGCGTCGTCGATCGACGCCGCGTCGTCCCACAGCTTCCAGGTGCCTTCGGACATCTCGGTGCCTCTCAGCGCGGGGTCGGGGTCGGGCCCGGTGACGGGCTCGGAGTGGGTGAAGGCGGCTGCGGACCCGGGGTCGGCTCCGGAGGCCGCGGCGTCGGACCCGGCTCCAGCGAGTTGCTCGACTGGGCGGCCCGGGCGATCTCCTCGTCGGTCGCGGAGATGTCGAACGCGCACAGCATGAGGGCGTCGGCATCCGCCTCGAAGACGGCAGCGAACGACTCGAGCGCGCTGGAGGCTGCCTCGACCAGCGGCCCGTGGGCAGCCATGGTGTCGTAGCCGCCCTGGGTGTTGCCGGCGTCGCGTGAGGCGACCACGAGTGCGCCGGCGTTGTCCGTCGTCGCACCGGTCAGGTCCATCGCCCAGTCGATGCAGCGGTCGGCGAGCCTGACGAGCTCGGCGGGACGTACGTTGATCTGAGATGACATCGGGGCCTCCTTCTCCAACGGAGTTCTTCCCCGGAACACGTGTGACTACACGGGAACGCCGCGCCTATCTCACGATCCGAGACGCAGGAGAAGGGTGCCCGTCAGGAGAACGGGTTGGGGAGGGCGCCCGGGAGGTCGGCGAGGAGCTCGCGGGCACGGCCGGCGACCTTGTGCTCGACGAGGACCTCGTACTTGGTCGGCACGATGACCTTGACGCTCGAGAAGTCGCGGGTGCCGCGGGTGGCGGCGTAGCCGATCAGCGACCAGATGAGACCGAAGACGACACCGAGCAGCACGGTCGAGAGCAGGATGAAGAGGAAGTTCTCGTTGCCGAAGAGCGACATGATCAGGCCGACGAAGACACCGAGCCAGGCGCCGGAGAGGACGCCGGCGAGGGCGACCTTGCTCCAGGTGAGGCGGCCGGTGATCCGCTCGATCTGCTTCAGCTCGGTGCCGACGATCATGCAGTTCTCGACCGGGAACTCCTTGTCGGAGAGGAAGTCGACCGTCTTCTGCGCGGCGGCGTAGTCGTCATAGGTCGCGAGCGACTGGGGAAACTCCAGCTTCAGCGGGCTCTGCGGGCCGCTGACCGGCGAGGTGAAGGACATACGCCCAGTGTGCCCCAGGCGAGGTCAGTTCTTGAGGACGCCGTTCGCGATGACATCGAGCATGGGACGTACGTCCTTGGCCTCGAGCGAGGAGTGGTCGGCCATGGTCGCGACGCCACCGAGGAGACGGCACACGTCGAGGTTGTCGACACCCTCGCGGAGCACGCCGTGCTCGGCCATCTCCTTCAGGACGCTCTCGTTGGCGTCGGCGTAGGTCTGGCACTTGGTGCGCAGCGGGGAGTCCTGGCAGCCCAGGGAGGCGGTGATCTTGGCGGCGGCGCCCTGGTGGCGGGTCAGCAGCGAGACGTACTCCTCGAACCAGGCGAGGAGCTTCTCCCGGCACCCACCCTCGGTCGCCATCGCCTTCTCGACGTGAGCGGCGACCTCCTCGATCCAGGTCGCCATGATCGCCTCGTGGAGCGCCTCGCGGGTCGGGAAGTGGCGGTAGAGGGTGCCGGGACCGACACCCGCACGCCGGGCCACCTCGTCGAGAGGTGCGTCGAGACCGCGCTCCTTGAACACCGCGTGGGCGACCTCGATCAGCCGCTCGCGGTTGCGCTGCGCGTCGGCTCTCATCCGGACCTCCTCAGTGGCTCCCGCCTCGCTGCGGGCGCCTCAGGTTAACAGCAGCCTCCGGCACAGCAACTAAATGCGTTGCTAACCGGAGACACTCTCCGGTAGTGTCTTCATCAAGCGGAGACTTCCTCCGCTTCACTGTACTCCTTCTCCGTCTCCAACAGGAGCTCTCGCATGACATCCACCGTGGCACCACCCAAGCCACCCGCGGCCACCAAGGCCGCCGGCGCCGGGATCGCCCTGGTCCTGATCGCCCAGCTGATGATCGTCCTCGACGCGGCGGTCGTGAACGTCGCGCTCCCCCGGATCGCCGACGACCTCGAATTCACTCCGGCCGCCCTCACCTGGGTGCTCAACGGATACACGCTCGCCTTCGGCGGGCTCCTCCTGCTCGGCGGTCGCCTCGGCGACGTCTTCGGCAGGCGGCGCGTGTTCGTGGCCGGCCTCTCCGTCTTCACTCTCTTCTCACTGGCCGGCGGACTCGCGCCGACCGACGACCTGCTCGTGATCGCCCGCGCCCTGCAGGGCTTCGGCGCCGCGATCGCCGCACCCCAGGTGCTCGCCCTGCTGACCACGTCCGCGAAGGACGAGGGCGGCCGGGCCCGGGCGATCGCGCTCTTCTCCGCGGTCTCCTCCAGCGGCGCCTCGATCGGGCTCATCCTCGGCGGCATCCTCACCGACATCGCGTCGTGGCGCTGGACGCTGTTCATCAACGTACCGATCGGGCTCGTCGTGCTCGCCCTCGTCGGCCGTCTCGTCGCCGAGACCGCGCCGCGACCGGGACGCTTCGACATCGTCGGCGCCGTGACCGCGACCGGCGGTGCGGCCGCGATCGTCTGGTCGCTGATCGGCGCCCCGGAGCACGGCTGGACCTCCGCGCGCACTCTCGGCGGAATCGCGGTCGGCCTGCTCCTGCTGGTCGCCCTCGTGCTCACCGAGCGCCGGGTCGCCCACCCGCTGCTGCAGCTCCACCTCTTCAACAGCCACCGCCGCGTCGCCGCGTTCATCGCCGCTGTCGGGCTGGTCGGGGCTCAGTTCGCGACGTTCTACCTGACCGTGATCTACCTGCAGGGCGTGCTCGGCATGGGGCCGCTCGCCTCCGGGCTGGCGTTCCTGCCACTGACGCTGATGATCTTCGCGGTGTCCCGGGTGGCGCCTCGGATCGCGGCCCGGATCGGGATGTCGCGGGTGCTGGTCCTGGGCGCCACCGGCCTCACCCTGTCGTTCGTGTGGCTGAGCACGCTGACGGAGACGAGCACGTACGCCGGCGCCGTGCTGGCTCCGTTCCTCCTCAACGGCGCGTTCGCCTCCCTCGTCTTCACCTCCACCACGGCTCTCGGCCTGGAAGGCGTCGACGCCGCCCACGCCGGCTCGGCCTCGGGCCTGGTGCAGACGATGCAGCAGCTCGGCGGCTCGATCGGGCTGGCCGTGATCGCCTCGGTCTACGTCGCCAACGGCACCCCCGGCGAGGTCGTACCGGGGATGCGCGAGGCCTTCTATGCCGCGGCCGCCTTGGGCGCGCTCGGCATCATCGCCTCGCTGAGCGTGGTGGTCCGCCGACCCTCCGGAACCCGTTCGTTCGCCACCGGCCGAGCGGCGGTCGAGGTCGACTGATTCATCGCGGACGGGTGGCTCGCAGTATGGGTCACCTGGGCTATGGCGCGAGGGGTTGCCCGGTGCTCCTATGAACCATGGGGGGTATCAGTTTCAGGCGCACCCAGCGAGCACTCTGCGCCGGCGTCATCGCAAGCATCCTGGTCGTCGCGGGGCTGGCTTCGGCCGGCCCCGCGACGGCTGCCAACCCGGTCACTCCGGGCAACTTCACCGGCTTCGGCTTCGACCAGTGCCAGGCTCCGTCGCAGACCGCGATGGACCAGTGGTGGAAGACCTCGAACTTCACCGGCGTGGGCATCTACATCGCAGGCAAGTCTCGTGCCTGCCGCACCCAGACGTACCTCTCGGCCACCTGGGTGCGCAACCAGCAGGCCCGCGGCTGGCGGCTCCTGCCGATCACGCTCGGCCCGCAGGCATCGTGCAACCCGCGCTATCCCCGCTACGGCGACGACCCGAGGATCAACCCCGACCCGGCCGACGGGTACGCGGCGGCGAGGCGTCAGGCGATCAACGAGGCCAATGCGGCGGTCACCGCCGCCAAGGGCTACGGGATCGCGGCCGGCAGCACGATGTTCTACGACCTCGAGGCCTTCGACATCACCAACCGGGTCTGCCGTGAGTCGGCGATGTGGTTCATCTCGGCGTGGAGCTACCGGATCAAGGTGCTCGGCTACCGCTCGGCGATGTACTCCAGCGCGGCATCGGGGATCAAGGCGATCTACGACGTCTGGCGCGCCCAGCCGAGCGGGTTCACCTTCCCCTCGGATCTGTGGATCGCCGACTGGGACGGCAAGGCGAACACCTCGACGACGTACATCCCGGACTCGGTGTGGAGCGACCACGACCGTGTCAAGCAGTACCGCGGCGGCCACGACGAGACCCACGGCGGCGTCACGATCAACATCGACTCCGACTATCTCGACGTCGGCCGCGGCTCCTACGCCCCGCCGGTGGTCCGGTGCGGTGGCGTACGCGTCGACTTCGACTACTACCCCGATCTCCGCCCGGCGACGTCGACCTACACGCCTCCCGCGGCGTACGTGAAGGCGCTCAAGTGCATGCTCAGCACCCGCGGCACCTTCGACGGCGTGATGAGCGGCTACTACGGCACCGCGCTGCGCGCCGCTGTTCACAACTGGCAGCGCAGCCACGGGCTGGCTGTTCGCGACCTGTGGACCCGAGGCGCCTGGAAGACGCTGTGGGCGGCCAACCAGCACCCGATCCTGAAGCGCGGCTCCGCCGGCGACCAGGTCCGCGACCTCCAGCGCGCGCTCAACTCCACCACCCGCACCGAGGAGCGGGTCAAGGTCACCGGGGTCCTCGACTGGACCACCCACGTCGGCCTGGTCGCCTATCAGCGGCGGCTCGGGCGCACGCCCGACGGCATGGCTACGGCCGTCACCTGGTACGACCTGTCCCGCGGCCGCTGATGCGTACCTTCATCAAGGCACAGCCTCAGGCGAAAGCCTTCTCAGCCAGCGAGGTGAAGAAGCCGAGGCCGTCGGTACCGGAGCCGGTGAGTGTCTCCACGGCGTGCTCGGGGTGGGGCATCAGGCCGACGACGTTGCCGGCCTCGTTGGTGATGCCGGCGATGTCGTTGACCGAGCCGTTGGGGTTCACGTCGAGGTAGCGCGCGACGACGCGGCCCTCGTCCTCGAGCCGCTTGATGGTGTCGGCGTCGGCGACGTACTGCCCCTCACCGTTCTTCAGCGGGACCACGATCTCCTGGTCCTGGGTGAAGGCGGAGGTCCAGGCGGTCGAGGTGTTCTCGATGCGCAGCTTCTGGTCGCGGCAGATGAACTTGAGGTGGTCGTTGCGCAGCAGGCCGCCGGGGAGCAGGTGGGACTCGACGAGCATCTGGAAGCCGTTGCAGATGCCGAGCACCGGAAGGCCCTTCTGTGCGCCCTCGATGACCTCGGTCATGATCGGCGCGAAGCGGGAGATGGCACCGCAGCGCAGGTAGTCGCCGTAGGAGAAGCCGCCCGGCAGGATCACCGCGTCGACGCCCTGCAGGTCGTGGTCGCCGTGCCACAGCGCAACGGCCTCGTTGCCGCCGACACGGACGGCGCGCTGCGCGTCGACGTCGTCGAGCGTCCCCGGGAAGGTGATGACGCCGATCTTCACTTCGCGGTCTCTTCCACGCGTACGACGTAGTTCTCGATCACCGTGTTGGCCAGGAAGGTCTCGGCCAGCTTCTCGATCTGGGCGAGCGCGTCGTCGGTGACCTCGGGGATCTCCAGCTCGAACCGCTTGCCCTGACGGACCTCGGTGACCCCGGTGAACCCGAGCCGCGGCAGGGCGCCGAGTACGGCTTTCCCCTGCGGGTCGAGAATCTCGGGCTTGGGCATGACGTCGACGACAACGCGAGGCATGGCTGCAGTCTAGGTGGGCCATACGCCGCTCGCCTAAACCGTTGGCACCCGCCCGGTCCGGTCTTTACGCTCGCTCCTCGTGCGCCAGCTGCTGATCGACATCACCCCGTTGCGTACGTCTCCCGCTTTCCGCCGTTTCTTCATCGGGCGGGCGGTGTCGGGGCTCGGTGGGCAGATCTCGGTGGTCGCGGTGATGTACCAGGTCTGGGAGGCGACCCACAGCCCGTTCTGGTCCGGCTGCGTCGCGATCGCCCAGCTCGTCCCGATGCTCACGATCGGGCTCTGGGGCGGCGCGGTGGCCGACCGCGCGGACCGGCGCTCGATCCTGCTGGCCACCAACCTCACCCAGCTCGTGCTGGCCCTGCTGCTGACGGCGCAGGCCCTCTGGCTGGGCACCTCGCCGTCCTCGCTCGGGCTCGTCCTGGTGCTGGTCGCGCTCATGGCCGCCGCGGGCTCGGTCGCCGCTCCTGCGGGCATGGGCGTGATCCCGCGACTCCTTGCCACCGACCAGGTCGCCGCCGGGCTCGCCCTCAACCGGCTGAGCTTCCAGGGCTCGATGCTCCTCGGCCCGGCGCTGGGCGGGCTGATCATCGGCTACGCCGGCCTCGAGATCGCGTACGCCGTCGACGCGGCCTCCTTCGCCGCCGGGTTCCTCGGTGTCATCGGCCTCCCCGCCCTCGCGCCCGCGACGAGGACGACCGGCGGCGGCATCCTCGAAGGCCTGCGCTTCGCCGCCACCCAGCCGGTCGTACGCGGCGTGCTCCTCGTCGACCTGGCGGCCACCGTCCTGGCCATGCCGGTCAGCCTGTTTCCGCTGGTCAACGAGGCTCGGTTCGGCGGAGACCCACGCACCCTCGGGCTGTTCCTGACCGCGATCGCCGTCGGCGGCGTGGCGGCCTCGCTCTTCTCGGGTTCGTTCACCAGACGCAGCCGGCCGGGACTGATCACGATCGGCGCCGCCGCCGTATGGGGCGCCAGCCTCGGCGCCGTCGGGCTGGTCACCTCACCGTGGCTGTGCCTGGCCCTGCTCGCGGTCGCCGGGGCGGCCGACTCGGTCAGCGTGGTCACCCGCGGCACCCTGATCCAGCTCGCCGCACCCGACGACCTGCGCGGCCGGACCGCCGCGATCGAGATGATCGTCGGCGCCGGCGGGCCGGAGGTCGGCAACCTCCGCGGCGGCGCCGTCGCCCAGCTCACCTCAGGCTCGTTCGCCCTCGTCAGCGGCGGCATCACCTGCCTGCTCGCCCTGGCCGCCGTCGGCGCCACCTCGCGCGAGATGCTCCGATTCCGCACACCGTCGCGGCATCAGTAACCCGGCGAGTCACCGCTGGGCTTCACCACCCGTGGATGCCGGCGGTCCGCAATGGCATGGCCCGCCACGTCCGGACACGCGATGATCCTGTGCTCGTGGAGACTGGAGATCCCGCGATGAGCGCACCACACATACGGCTCGGCAAACGTGCAGAGCGTCGCAGCCATCTTGTGAAGGTCACGCTCGGCGTCGCACCACTGGCTGCCGTACTGATGGCCCGGGCGCTCGGTGCCGACGGCAGAGCCATCGAGGTCCTGATCACTGTGGCCGTGTCCTGGGTTCTGATCGCGGTCGTCATCATCGCCCTGGTCATGCCGATGATGACCCGACGCCGACGCGTCCTCGCCGGGCGGGTTCTTGCCGCCCACCCCGATGCCGCCGTCATCACGGGGTTCGCGTCGGAGGGCACCAGGGATAACGCACGGGCGCTGGGTGTGAACCTGGTCGGCCTCAACAACGGTGCGGCGATCGCTCTCGGCGTCCGCCCTGGGCTCATCGAGGTCTGGGGTATGGGGGACACGGAGCCGAGATGGGTCCTCGACCGGAGAGCGCGAGCCTTCCAGGTGCGAGTCGAACGGCTCCCTCACGCCGACCGCACCCTCCTGGGCATCTGGATCGCCGACGGTCACGCTTCCGTCGAACTCATCCCAGCCGACCGAGCCGGGCGGATCGCCGCGGTCGAGGCGGCTCTCGACGCGCTCGGCGTGGATCGCAACGATCACATCGGGCCGTAACCCGAAGATCGCAGCCACAGTGACTGCGATCTTCGAGCTACATTGCTGCCAGCGTACGGAATGTCCTACTTGAGCTCGCGCTTGAGGATCTTGCCGGTGGCGGTCATCGGCAGGGCGTCGACGATCTCGACGATGCGCGGGTACTTGTAGGCCGCCATCTGCTCCTTGCTCCAGGCGACGATCTCCTCGGAGGTCGCGGAGGCGCCGGGCTTGAGCACGAGGACCGCCTTGATCTCCTCACCGTGGGAGTCGTGCGGGACGCCGATCACGGCGGCCAGCGAGACCGCCGGGTGGGTCAGTAGGACCTCTTCGATCTCACGCGGGTAGACGTTGAAGCCGCCGCGGATGATGAGCTCCTTGGCGCGGTCGACGATGTAGTACCACCCGTCCTCGTCGCGCTTGGCGAGGTCGCCCGAGCGGAACCAGCCCTCGTCGGTGAGCACCTCGGCGGTGGCCTCGGGGCGGTTGTAGTAGCCCTTGAAGATGTTGTGGCCCTTGATCGCGATCTCGCCGATCGCGTCGGGGGTCCACTCGATGTCGTCCCACGACGCCGGGTCGATCAGGCGCATCTCGACACCGGGGATCGGGACGCCGATCGAGCCCGGACGCACCGGCTGGCCGTAGAGCGAGAACGACGCCACCGGCGAGGTCTCGGAGAGGCCGTAGCCCTCGAGGATGGTGACGCCGAAGCGCTTCTCGAACTCCTTGTGGATCTCGACCGGGAGGGCCGAACCACCGGCGGCGGCGACGCGCAGGTTCTTGGCGAGCGTGTCCACGTCGGTGTCCTCGGAGAGGGCACCGAGCAGGCCCCAGTACATCGTCGGTACGCCGGCGAAGAAGGTGACGCTCTCCTTGAGCATCGTCGCCAGCGCGGCAGCGGCGTCGAAGCGGGGCAGCAGCACGACGGTGCCACCGAAGGCGATCGCGCCGTTCTGCACCACGGTCTGACCGAAGGCGTGGAAGAGGGGCAGCACGGCGAGATAGGTGTCGGGCCGCTCGGCCGAGGCACCGAAGAGGTCGGCGCCGGCGAGCGCGTTGTCGCGCATGTTGCGGTGACGCAGCTCGGCGCCCTTGGGCTGCCCGGTGGTGCCCGAGGTGTAGAGGATGACCGCGGTGTCGTCCTCGTCGGTGGCCACGGTGTCGAACGTCGGCGGCTGGGTCCCGATGCCCTGGCCGAGCGTGGTCACGCCCTCGATCGGCGACGCGGCGGTCGGGTCCACGGTGATCAGGAAGAAGTTCTCGACCCCGGCCTCCTGCGCGCCGGCGTGCGCCTCGGCGCCGATGGCGAGCTCCGGCGTGCCCTCGAAGGCGAAGAGGGCCTTCGCGTCGGAGTCCTTGAGGTGGTAGGCCACCTCGCGCCCCTTGAGCAGCACGTTGAGCGGCACGACGGTTGCGCCGGCCTTGAGGATGCCGAAGTAGACCATCGTGAAGTAGGGCAGGTTCGGGCTCATCAGAGCGACCCGGTCGCCCGCGCCGATGCCCTTGCTCGCCAGCAGGTTTGCGACCTGGTTGGCGGCACCGTTGATCTGGGCGTAGTTCAGACGGATGTCTCCCAGCACGATCGCGGTGCGCTCGGGATAGTTCGCCGCGGAGTCTTCGAGCAGCGAAGCGAGGTTGTACGTGGACACATGGCCTCCAGTGGTGTGCGTGTTACGCGTCACAACCTACCCGCAAGTAGCCCCCCAAGAAACACGGTCCGCGTTTTTTAGTGCGACACGTGTCTCAGAATCGGTGACCGGTGAGCTTCTCGTACGCCTCGACGTACTTCGCCCGCGTGCGCGCGACGATCTCCTCGGGCAGCTCCGGCGGCGGACCACCGGCGGCGCGGTCCCAGCCGGACTCGGGCGAGAGCAGCCAGCGCCGGATGACGTCCTTGTCGAAGCTGGGGATCGCGCTCCCGGGATGCCACTGACTCGCGTCCCAGTAGCGGGAGGAGTCCGGGGTGAGCACCTCGTCGGCGAGCACGATCGTGCGGATGCCCAGGTCGTCCTGGCGTACGCCGAACTCAAACTTCGTGTCGGCCAGAATGAGGCCGCAGCCGCGGGCGATCTCGTCGGCGCGCTGGTAGACCGCCAGGGTGAGCCGGCGCACCGCGGCGGCGTCGTCCTCGCCGATCAGCTTGGAGACGTACTCGTAGGTGACGTTCTCGTCGTGGTCGCCGAGCTCGGCCTTGGTGGCCGGGGTGAAGATCGGCGGGGTGAGCCGGGAGCCGTCGACCAGACCGGCCGGGAGCCGGATGCCGCAGACCTCGCCGGTCGCCTCGTACTCACGCAGGCCCGACCCGGTCAGGTAGCCGCGCGCGACGCACTCGACCGGGAGCATGTGGAGCTTCTGAGCGACCACCGCCCGACCGGCCACCGACTCGGGGACGTCGGTCGAGAGCACATGGGTCGGCACCAGGTCCTCGAACTGCTCGAACCACCACAGCGAGAGCTTGGTGAGGATCTCACCCTTGTCCGGGATGACCGTGTCGAAGACATGGTCGAAGGCCGAGATGCGGTCGCTGGCGACCATCAGGAGCTGGCCGGCGTACGGACCCTCCTCCAGCTCGTAGAGGTCGCGCACCTTGCCGGAGTGGAGGTGCTTCGTGCCCGGGATCGCCGGCGCCGGGGGGATGTTGAGTTCAGCCACGGGATCAGCCTAAGAGATAGTCCTCCCGAAC
Source organism: Nocardioides sp. YJ-D4 (assembly GCF_054031495.1). Taxonomy (NCBI): domain Bacteria; kingdom Bacillati; phylum Actinomycetota; class Actinomycetes; order Propionibacteriales; family Nocardioidaceae; genus Nocardioides; species Nocardioides sp. YJ-D4. Next base: position 3,722,338 of record NZ_CM132932.1, on the reverse strand, counting down.
CGTTTCTCGCTTAAGTAGACTGTTTCGAGCGATTTAAGCGGAAGGGCCGCCCATGGAGCGACGACCACAGCCAGACTTCTTGATCATCGGGGCACCGAAAGCAGGGACCACGGCACTGCACTCGGCGCTCGCGAGGCACCCTCAGGTGTTCGCCACGACACCGAAGGAACCGAAGTACTGGCTCTGCGACGACGCCCCGCCGCCGCACTGGCGCGGCCCCGGCGACAAGCACTCCCAGCAGGAGTGGGTCTGGCGGCGTACGGACTACGACCGGCTCTTCGCCGCCGCCCCCGAGCACGCCATCCGGGGTGAGAGCACGCCGTTCTACCTCTGGTCCACCAGCGCCCAGCGGCGGATCGCCCGGGAGCTTCCGGACGTGAAGCTGATCGCCGTCGTGCGCGACCCGATCGACCGCGCCTACTCCAACTGGATGCATCTGTGGTGCGACGGGCTGGAGCCGGTCGCCGACTTCCCCACGGCGTTCCGGCTCCAGGACCGGCGCGCCCACGACGGCTGGGCGCCGTTCTGGCGCTATCGCGAGCTCGGGCTCTACGGCCGGCAGCTCGACCACCTCTACGGGCTGGTCGGCGAGGACCGCGTGCTGGTGGTGCGCTACCGCGACATCGTCGACGAACCCGCTTCGACCGTCGACCGCGCCTGCCGTTTCCTCGGCATCGAGCAGGGCCATGTCGATCACATCCCGAAGGACAACAGCAGGACGTACGTCGAACCCGGCTGGCGCCCGAAGGTGCTCGGGCCCGTGGTCAGGGGCGGTGCCTGGCTCGCCCAGTTCGCGCCCCCGGAGGTCTGGCGCCGGAGCTACCCGCCGTTGCTGCGCCAGCTGGCGGGACCGGGCGACCACCACCGGCCCCGGCTGACCCCGGAGCAGCGCGAGCAGCTTCTGCCCGCCTTCGCCGAGGACATCGAGCTGCTCACCAAGGTGAGCGGGCAGGACTTCTCCGACTGGCTCTCCACCTCGAGCCGGGGATCGTTCCAGGAGCGCGCGAGACTCGCGGAGAACCTCAGCGAACCAGCGTGATCAGGTCGTGGGCGCCGTCCTCACGGGCAGCCTCCACGTAGTAGCGGATTCTTCCGTCGGGCAGCGGAACGGCGCTGGCGTAGCGGAAGGCGCCGTCGGAATGAGGGCTGGTGACCGGGGCCGCATCGGGGTCGGCGACCAGACGGGTGCCGTCCCAGCGGGCGACGCCGGTGGTCTCGTACCAGTTCGACTCGGCGTCGGCACGGCCGTCGTAGAGGACGACGAGCGGGTCGTGCGTGACGACCGTGGTGACCCGGGCCCCGCGGGCGTCCCACCGGCCGGGGCGTCCGGCGAGGACCTCGCCGTCGTCGTGCCACTCCAGGCCGTCGGTGCTCGTCAGATAGCGAGTGGTCATCCGGTCCTCATGGCCCGGCTCGGTGAGCGGGTGGCAGCACAGCCACATCTGCCAGGTCTGGGTCACCGGGTCGATCGCGATCACCGGGTCCTTGACCGCCACGGTGTCGCTGCCGGGGTGGACGACCTGGCGGTGGCCGTCCGGGAGCCCCTCGACCGTGTCGGCGGTGAGACTGTCGACCCACCAGTGCTTGGAGTCCCACGTGGCGCAGGAGAGGTAGAGCCGCCAGCCCTGCCCGTCCGGGAGCGGGACCAGCACCGGCCGTTCCAGCGACTCGCAGCCGAACTGGTCGCGGTGGACCTCGGTCACCGTCTCGAACCGCACCCCGTCGGTCGACCGGGCGACGCTGACCGTCACCCCGCGCCCGTCCGAGAGCGGCCGCCGGTTGCGCCAGGTCAGCCAGAAGACCCCGTCGACCAGGACCGCGCTCGCGGCGCCGGCCCAGTTGCCCGGACCCTCACCGGGCGCCGGGACCACGAGCTCGGCGCCGTCGTAGGACGGGAGGGATGACAGCGTCGCGATGCTCATGGTGCCAATGATAGTCAATCCACTCACTCGACTAATCAGCCGCGCCGGGTTGCCGCGAGGTGTAACACGTCGTTCGGAGTACTACTCGCCCTATCGGAACGACCGGATAGTGCTACGAACAGCGTGTTACACCGCCGCTCGCTGTGGCATCGTTCGAGCCATGGCCGAGACAGCTGATCAGATCTATGCCCGAGTCCAGGCCGGCGGTGACCTGCCCGCGCCGAGCGTGACCGAGTGGGACATCTTCCCGTGGGTCGTACGCGACGGCGAGATCGCCCCCAAGCCGCTCGCTCCCCCGGCCCCCGAGGAGCCGCGCAGCGGCGAGGACGGGGTGGACTGCACCCTGTGCGGCACCGACCTGCCGGGCGTGATCTGGCAGGACGAGAGCTGGCGGGTGAAGCACCTGAAGCAGTCCGGGCTGCCGCTGGTGCTGATCCTCGAGCCGCTCGAGCACTACGACCTGCCCGATCTCGACGAGCACCAGGCGGCGGAGTTCGGGGTCCTCACCGTGCGACTCGCCAGGATCGTGGAGAGCCTGCCCAACATCGCCCGCTGCCACGCGATGCGGATCGGCGACGGTGCCGAGCACCTGCACATGTGGTTCCTGGCCCGCACGAAGGACCTGCTCTCCGTACGCGGCAGCTTCTCGCCCGACTGGGACGACATCCTCCCGCCCGGCCCCGAGGAGATCTGGCGCGCGGACCTCGCCGAGGTCGCCCGCAAGCTCGCCACCCACGGCGGCGAGGCACTGGTCTGATGGACCTGACCGACGAGGCAGACGTACGCCGCCTCCTGGACGTGATCGAGCAGGAGATCGTCCCGCTGACCCGTGCCGGCGTGGCCGCGGGCAACAAGATCTTCGGCGCCGCGATCGTGCGCCGCGCTGACCTCTCGACGGTGGTCGCCGAGACCAACAACGAGACCGAGAACCCGCTGTGGCACGGGGAGATCCATGCCATCAAGCGCTTCTTCGAGCTGCCGGCGGAGGACCGGCCGGCTCCCGCCGACTGCCTGCTGCTGGCGACCCACGAGCCGTGCTCACTGTGCCTGTCGGGGGTCGCCTGGTCAGGGTTTCCCGAGTTCGCCTATCTCTTCAGCCACCAGGATTCGGCCGACTCCTTCGCGATCCCCTACGACCTGGCGATCCTGAAGGGCGTCTACGCCGTCCCGGACCCCGACCGCGAGGAGGTCGCGCCGGGGCGAGATCTCTACAACCGCACCAACGCCTACTTCGTCAGCACCGGACTCGCCCCGCTCGCCGACCCCGACCAGCTCGCCCGGATCACCCGGACCTACGACGAGCTCTCGGCGACGTACCAGGAGAGGAAGGGCGGCGGCGCGATCGCGCACCCCTGACTCAGTCGCCGCTGCGCCAGCGCAGCAGACCGGCCACGGCGGAGAGCACCGCGACGACGGCGCCATAGACGTACGTCGTGGTCGTGAGACCGATCTGCGGCGTCAGCAGCCCGGCGACGACCGCCGGGATGCCGAAGGCGAGGTAGGACACGATGAAGATCACCGCGAAGACCTCCGCCCGCTCATGTGCCGGCAGGAGCGGCATGATCGAGCGCAGGATGCCGAAGAAGGCCGTGCCGAAGCCGGTGCCCGCGACGACCACCGCGACGAGGTACGCCGTCACCGAACCGGCCAGGAGTGCGGCGAGGCTGAGCACGGTGCCGGTGGCCAGCGCGGCCGTGCCGTAGAGCGTCGTCGTCCGCGCCGAGCGGTGCCGGAAGACGTACGACGCCAGCCCTCCCGCACCGGCGAGGGCGCCGATCGCCAGCCCCTGCAGGATGTGGTTGGTCACGCCCAGCTCGGAGCGCACGATCGCGGCACCGAGGGAGAGGAACAGCCCACCGGTGGCCCAGCCGGCGAAGATCGCCGGGGCGCTGCGGGCGAGCAGGCCCCGGATCGCCGGCGGCACCGCGATCCGCGGACGCAGCGAGGCCACCAGGCCCTCGTGGCGGGGCGCGGTCTCCGGTACGAGCCAGACTCCTGCCGCGAGCAGCAGGGACAGCAGGATGAGGGCGTCGAAGACGAGGAGCCGCGCGTCGCCGGCCATCTCCATGGCCACGCCGGCGACGACGGCACCGACCGCCAGGCCCGCCATCGGCGCGACGGCGTTGACCACCGCGGCGGAGCCGGGCCGCGACGGCCGCTCGAAGTCGGCGACGGCGGCCGACAGGGTCGAGAGCAGCAGCCCGCTCGCGACTCCTTGCAGGATCCGCGCCTCGAAGAGGGCCGCGGCGGCGTCGGCGCCGCGGAAGAGCAGGAAGCTGGCCGCCAGGAGGACGAACCCGACGGTCACCACCGGCCGCCGGCCGACGTGGTCGGAGACCGAGCCGAACACGAGCAGCGTGCCGAGCAGGGCGACGGCGTAGACGGCGAAGATCGCCGTCATCACCCAGGGCTGGAGCCCGAGGCCGACCTGGAGGTCGGGATAGAACGGCGAGGGGGCGCTGGCCCCCGCCATCATCAGCACGACCGCCCCGAGAGCCACCCCGGCCCCGAGCCGCCGCCCCGAGACGGCGTCCGTCGTCACACCGCTCACTGCCTCTGCCGACATCACCACTCCATCCATCGTTCGAATTATTTCGAACCTTTCGTTCGAGAGTACGTGCCTTCCGTCGACTGTGCAACTATTATCGAACCATGAGTTCTTCCCCGGACCTTCCGCATCCTGAGCGGTCGGAGATCTCACTGACGACCGTCCTCTTCGCTCTCAGCGACCCCGAGCGCCTGGCGATCGCCCGTCAGCTGGTCGACGGACCGCTCGACATGGCGGAGTGCCACCTGAGCAACCCGGACGTGCCGAAGTCGACGAAGTCGCACCTGATGAAGGTGCTGCGTACGTCAGGTGTGGTCCGCAACGAGGCCAACGGCCGTGGCCGACGCCTCTCGCTGCGGCGCGAGGATCTCGATGCGCGGTTCCCCGGGCTCCTCGACGTGGTTCTCTCCGCCGAGGACGGCGACGCGAAGCCCTAACCTCGGCGCCAGGGCGCCGGGCGGCCGTGCAGGAACCACTCCATGTTGCGGGTGATCCACGGCAGCCCGAAGTACGTCATGAACGGCAGCGTCACGACCATCACCCCGAGCACCTTCAGCGGCAGCGCCCACTCCGCGACCAGCGGGCCGAGCAGCCAGTTGGCGAGCAGGCTGACCGGGTAGAACATCAGGAAGATCGTGATCGTCTGCTTCCACCGCGGCGGGGCCGTCGCGACCCCGGAGACCTGCTCGACGTCGTAGGTGCTCGGCGGGTCGAACCAGCCCTCGATGCCGGTGCGCCGCTCGATCCGGGTCTCCTCCACGAACGGCTCGCCCGCGCCCAGCCACCAGCCGCGCTGCCGGCTGTTGTCCCAGCTGCCCAGGGTCTCGTGGGAGTCGAAGCGGTAGAGCAGGTGCCACTGGTCGGAGTCCGGTGACGGCCGCACCCAGCCCGCTCCCAGGAAGCCGGGGAACTCGCTGGCCAGCCGGATCCCCGCCTGCATCCAGGCGACCATCTCGTCGCGGCGCTCCACGGAGACTCGACGGGCGATGGTCACGGTTACCGGCTCGGACATGCCGTCCATCGTCGCAGGCACGTACGCCGCCTCCCCAGCCCTCGCATAGGTTTGCGGCATGTCTGTGGTGAAGATCAATGCAATCCAGGTTCCGGCCGAGGCGGGGGCGGAGCTCGAGAAGCGGTTCGCGGCGCGAGCCGGGGCGGTCGAGAAGTCGCCGGGGTTCCTCGGCTTCCAGCTGCTGCGCCCCGTCGCAGGTGACGACCGCTACTTCGTCGTCACCCACTGGGACTCCGAGGAGTCCTTCGCGGCCTGGCGCGACGGGGATGCCCGCGCCGCGCACGCGACTCCGCCGGGCGAGGCGCCGCGCAAGCCCGTCGCCACCGGCGCCGATCTGCTGGAGTTCGAGGTCGTGCTGGACGTCAAGCCGGCGTGACGTCGGAGACGCCGGGAATGCTGACGCCTCCTCGGCGCACCAACGCCTGTTCACCCTGCTGGACGACCTTGTAGAAGTGCTCGCTCCGCCCGCGCAGCAACGGCGTGGGCCCGAGGAGCGAGAGGCGGCCGTGGGCGAGCCTGCTGGCGGTGCGTACGGCCTGCCATCTTCTCTCGGCGGCAGCCGACCACGGGATGCCGTAGTGCTCGCGGACCAGCGCCGGCAGGCTGCCCTGGACGACGGTCCGGAGCGTCTCGGAGGTCGGCGGCCCGCCAGGGAGGTGGTAGCCGGCGGTGCCGGCGATGTGCCGGCCGACCAGTCGCGCCTCGTCCACGAGATACGGCTCGTCCGAGGCGAGCCAGGCGTCGAAGCGGCGGCGGAAGTCGGGATAGGACGCCGGCGCGGCCGAGGCCGGCATACCGAAGAGACCGGCCCAGGTCACGAACCCGTCGAAGAGCTCCTCGCGCTCGTCCGGGCGGAGCGGGCGGACCAGGGCGTCGTACATGAACTCGACCGAGTCGAGCGCGAACGCCGCCGTCCACCACATCAGCCCGGGGTCGGCGGCCGAGTAGGGCGACCCCTCGGGATGCGCGGGACCGCCGGGGACCTCCATCGTCCCCGCGACGGGCACATGCCGCTTCGCCGTGAAGGCGAGCGCCCGGTCGGCCTCCTCCTTGGTGCCGAGGAAGACCGTCTCCATCAGCCGAGCGGTCAGCGCGAGCCGGGTGTAGGGCGTCGCCCGGTGCACCGTGTGCTGGGCGGTGCCCACGAAGAGCCGTGGGTGCAGGCCACCGATCACCAGCGCCCGCTGTCCCCAGCTCAGCCCGACGACCCGCTGACGCATGGCACGGACGACCATCGAGTCGGCGGCGAAGTACCCGGGCACGCCAACAGTCTGACACCGCGTCGCGGTCGGCCGCGACGGTTCAGGCGGGTTCGAGCGCGGGGACGACGTACTCCCTGGTCAGCGGGGCGAAGTCGGCTCCGTCGGCGATCTCGGCGAGCGTCGCCCAGCGTAGCTCCGCGATCTCGGCAGCGGCGTCCGGAGCGACCTCTCCGGTCCAGGTGAAGACCGTCGAGCGCACCAGATGACCCGGCTCGTTGGCGGCGTCCGCCTCGAACTCGCCGAGCAGGGCGAGATCCTCGACCCGAAGTCGTACGCCGAGTTCCTCCGCCACCTCGCGGACGGCCGCCTCCGCGGCCGACTCCCCCGGCTCCAGCTTTCCGCCGGGGAGCATGAACTTCGCGGTGCCATTCTTGCGGACGGTCAGCATCCGCCCGTCACCGTCGCGGAAGACGACCGCCGCGACGGTGATCACCGGACTCAGAGGATCTCCCCGGGCACGTAGGCGGCGGCCTCGGGGTGGCGGGCGGTGACCGCCTCCACGCGGCGTACGACCTCCTGGACCTGCGCGACGGCGGCACCGGTGAACTCGATCGGCTCGGCGACCAGCGACTGGATCTGGTCCTCGGTCAGACCGAGCCGCGAGTCGGCGCCGAGCTTGGCGAAGACGTCGTTCTCGGCCTGCCCCTTGCGCATCGAGAGCGCGGTGCCGACGGCGGCCTCCTTGATCGCCTCGTGCGCCTCCTCGCGGCCGACACCGTTGCGAACGGCTGCCATGAGCACCTTGGTGGTCGCCAGGAACGGCAGGTAGCGGTCGAGCTCGCGCTGGATCACGGCCGGGAACGCGCCGAACTCGTCGAGCACGGTCAGGAAGGTCTGGAAGAGACCGTCGGCGGCGAAGAACGCGTCCGGGAGCGCGACGCGGCGCACGACGGAGTCGGAGACGTCGCCCTCGTTCCACTGGTCGCCGGCCAGCTCGGAGATCATCGAGAGGTAGCCGCGGAGCACCACCGAAAGGCCGTTGACCCGCTCGGTCGAGCGCGAGTTCATCTTGTGAGGCATCGCGGAGGAGCCGACCTGGCCCTCCTTGAAACCCTCGGTGACCAGCTCGTTGCCGGCCATCAGCCGGATCGTGGTCGAGAGGTTGGAGGGGCCGGAGACGAGCTGGACCAGCGCCGAGACCGCGTCGAAGTCGAGGGAGCGCGGGTAGACCTGGCCGACGCTGGTGAAAACGTTCTCGAAGCCGAGGTGGGCCGCGACCCGCTCTTCGAGCGCGGCCAGCTTGTCGGCGTCGCCGTCGAGTAGATCGAGCATGTCCTGCGCCGTGCCCATCGGGCCCTTGATCCCGCGCAGCGGGTAGCGGGCGATGAGCTCCTCGACCCGCTGGAGCCCGACCAGCATCTCGTCGGCGACCGTCGCGAACCGCTTGCCGAGCGTCGTCGCCTGAGCAGCGACATTGTGCGAACGGCCGGCCATCACGGTGGTCTCGTGCTCGGCCGCAAGCCGCGCCAGGCGGGCCAGCGTCGCGACGGCACGGTCGCGGATCACCTTCAGGCTCGAGAGGACCTGGAGCTGCTCGACGTTCTCGGTGAGGTCTCGCGAGGTCATGCCCTTGTGGATGTGCTCGTGACCGGCCAGCGCGGCGAACTCCTCGATCCGCGCCTTCACGTCGTGGCGGGTCACCCGCTCGCGGGCAGCGATCGAGTCGAGGTCGACGTCCTCGACGACCTTCTCGTACGCCTCCACGACCCCGTCGGGGACGTCGATGCCGAGATCCTTCTGGGCCTTGAGCACCGCGATCCAGAGCTGACGCTCCAGGACGATCTTGTGCTCGGGACTCCAGATCCCGGCGAGGTCGGCCGCGGCATAGCGGTTGGCGAGAACGTTGGGCACCACAGTCACGGCGGACATTCTCCCATGCTCCGTGCCCACCCCCACTAACGTGGCGGTATGGCCCTGCGGATCCTCGCCAGCCGGCCCGATCCGGCGATCTACACCCTGCCCTGGTCATTTCCCCTGGAGGACTGGCCGGATGATGTCGTGGTGCCGCTGGCCCGCGGGCTGAGTCGCCATGTCGTACGCATCGTGCGGGTGCGCAACAACATCTACGCGGTCAAGGAGACCCAGGCCGACATCGCCCGGCGTGAGTACAACATGCTGCGCGAGCTGCAGCGCCTCGGCCTGCCGACCGTGGTCGCCAAGAGCGTCGTCACCGGACGCAAGGACCGCGACGGCAACGACCTCGGCGCCGCGCTGATGACCGAGCACCTCACCTACTCGCTCCCCTACCGCGCGCTGTTCGAGCGGGGGCTCGCAGCCGACCGGCTCCCAGCGCTCATCGACGCGCTGGTCGTCCTGCTCGTACGCCTCCACCTGGCCGGCTTCTACTGGGGCGACGTGTCCTTGTCGAACGTCCTGTTCGTACGCGACGCGGCCGGGTTCGCCGCCTATCTGGTCGATGCCGAGACCGGGGAGCTGAAGCCGGAGCTCTCCGACCGGCTGCGGGAGTACGACCTCGACGTCGCCTACCAGAACATCTACGGCGAGCTGCTCGACCTGCAGGCGAGCGAGTCCCTGCCCGAGGCCTTCCCCATCGACGCGATCGTCGAGCGGCTGCAGAGCCGCTATGACGCGCTGTGGCGCGAGCTCACCGAGGAGCAGGTCTTCTCCGCCGAGGAGATGTGGCACATCGAGCAGCGCATCGAGCGCCTCCACGACCTCGGCTTCGACGTCGAGGAGCTCGACATCACCACCAGCGAGGACGGCGACACGGTGGCGTTGCGGCCGCGGGTGGTCGAGCTGGGCCACCACCGTCGCGAGCTGCGTACGCTGACCGGCCTGGACGTCCAGGACGCCCAGGCTCGGCGGATCCTCAACGACATCTCCGCCTTCCGCGCCACCCGGGAGCTCGGCGACCGGCCGATCGAGGTCGCGGCGAGCCGCTGGCTGCGCGAGGTCTACGAGCCCATCGTCGCGATGCGCCCGCCCGGCGCCGCCGCCAAGCTGACCCCGGCGCAGATGTTCCACGAGATCCTCGAGCACCGCTGGGTGCTCTCCCAGTTCGCCGGCGAGTGGGTCAAGCTCATCAACGCCGCCGAGTCCTACTACGAGGACGTCATCGAGCACCGCCCCGACGAGGCCGTCACCCCGCCCGCCGAGGACTGACCACCGAGTCTCCCCTGAGCTCCTGGACGTCTCAGGCCCGCCGGATGGTGACCCGGCCGGCCTTCAGGTCCACCCCGTGGGGCGGGTCGTCGCCGTCGGGTGACGGGATCACGTGACCGACGTTGTCCTGCTCCTTGAGGTCGCGCGCAGCGCGGGCGTTGCCGGGATCGAAGACGTCGATGAAGTTGCCGAGGCCGTCGCCGAGACCGGCGGAGACGCCTCGCCGGGAGGACCGCAGCGCCTTGTGGCACGCGGCGATCATCAGGCCGAGCACGGCGACGACAGCGATCCCGAACACGACCCAGGTCATGCTCGGCAGACTACGCCGATGCTCAAAGCAGCGAGGCGCCCTCGACGACGCCGAGCGGCTCGGCCGCGATGTCGGAGCGCCGCTGGAGTCCGTCGAACGTGATCAGGTCGGCGGCGGCGTACGCCCGCGAGCGCGCGTCGTCGATGTCGTAGCCCTTCGCGCGGACGGCCAGCACCCGGCCTCCCGCGGTGACCAGGTGGCGGTGGTCGGGCTCCTCGGGCGTGGAGGCGTCGACGATCGCCGTGCCGGCGTGGATCACGTCCACGTCGTTGATCGAGTTGGCGTTGCCGGCGCCGGTGATGACGTCGCCCTTCGAGGACGACTCCGGGTAGCCGGCCGAGGCCAGCACGACGGTCACCGAGGCACCGTCGGAGAAGGTCGGCGCGTCGACGGTGTCCAGCGCGCCCGTGGCCGCCGCGAGGAGCAGGTCGCCGAGGGAGGACTCCAGAAGAGCGAGGACCGGCTGGATGTCGGGGTCACCGAACCGGCAGTTGAACTCGATCACCTTCGGACCCTTGGCGGTCAGCGAGAGCCCGACGTAGAGGCACCCGACGAACGGAGCGCCGCGCTTCTCCATCTCGACCAGGGTCGGCTGGACGACGGTCGTCAGCACGACGTCGGCCAGGTCCGGCTGCGCCCACGGCAGCGGCGAGTAGGCACCCATCCCGCCGGTGTTGCCGCCCTTGCCGCCGTCGAAGATCCGCTTGAAGTCCTGGGCCGGCTGCAGCGCGTAGGCCCGCGTCCCGTCGCAGATCGCGAAGAGCGAGACCTCGGGGCCGTCGAGGAACTCCTCGATGACGACCCGCTCGCAGGCGGCTGCATGGGCAAGCGCCTCCTCACGGTCACGGGTCACGACGACGCCCTTGCCCGCGGCAAGGGCGTCGTCCTTGACGACGTACGGAGCGCCGAACTCGTCCAGCGCGGCGGCGGCCTCCTCGGGCGTGGTCGCCACCCGCGAGCCCGCGGTCGGCACGCCGGCCACGGACATCACGTCCTTCGAGAACGCCTTCGACCCCTCGAGCTGTGCGGCAGCCTCCGACGGCCCGAAGACCGCGATCCCCGCCTCACGGACCGCGTCGGCGACCCCGGCCACCAGCGGCGCCTCGGGCCCGACGACGACCAGGTCCACGCCCAGCTCGCCGGCCAGGGAGGCGATCGCGGGACCGGACATGATGTCCACGTCCCGGAGCGTGGCGAACGCCGCGATCCCGGGGTTGCCGGGCGCGGCGTACACCTCGTTCCCCTCCTGGGAGAGCTTCAGCGCGAGCGCGTGCTCACGACCACCGGTGCCGACGACGAGGATCTTGCGAGAAGTCACGCGCCAACCTTAGGTCAGCGAGTTGATGATGACCGTCTCGTCGCGGGCCGGGCCGACGCCGATGACCGACATCGGGGCGCCGGAGATCTCCTCGACGTACTTCACGTACGCCTGGGCGTTGGCCGGGAGATCGGCGAACGACCGGGCACCCGAGATGTCTTCCTTCCAGCCCGGCAGCATCTCGAAGATCGGCTTGGCGTGGTGGAAGTCGGACTGGTTGACGGGCATCTCGTCGTGACGGACGCCGTCGACGTCGTACGCCACGCACACCGGGATCTCCTCGAGGCCGTCGAGCACATCGAGCTTGGTCAGGACGAAGTCGGTGACGCCGTTGACGCGGGCCGCGTAGCGGGCGATGACCGCGTCGTACCAACCGCAGCGGCGCGGGCGTCCGGTGGTCGTGCCGAACTCGTGGCCGTTGTCGCGCAGGTAGTCGCCCGACGCGTCGAAGAGCTCGGTCGGGAACGGCCCCTCACCCACGCGGGTGGTGTAGGCCTTCACGATCGCGACGACCCGGTCGATCCGGGTCGGCGGGATGCCGGAGCCGGTGCAGGCGCCGCCCGAGGTGGCATTGGAGGAGGTCACGAAGGGGTAGGTGCCGTGGTCGACGTCGAGCAGGGTCGCCTGGCCGCCCTCGAGCAGCACGGTCTCGCCCCGGTCGAGCGCCTGGTTGAGCAGCAGGCCGGTGTCACACACCATCGGCGCGATCCGGTCGGCGTAGGACAGCAGGTCCTCGACGACGGCGTCGACGGTGAAGCCACGGCGGTTGTAGACCTTGGAGAGCAGCTGGTTCTTCAGCTCCAGGGCACCCTCGACCTTGCCGCGCAGGATCGACTCGTCGAAGAGGTCCTGGACGCGGATGCCGATGCGGTTGACCTTGTCGGCGTAGGTCGGCCCGATCCCGCGGCCCGTGGTGCCGATCTTGCGCGAGCCGAGGAAGCGCTCGGTGACCTTGTCGAGCTGGCGGTTGTAGTCGGCGATGACGTGGGCGCTGGCGGACAGCTTCAGCTTGGAGATGTCGACGCCGCGCTGCTCCAGACCGCTCAGCTCCTCGAAGAGGACCGCCAGGTCGACGACCACGCCGTTGCCGATCACCGGCGTCACGCCGGCGGTCAGGATGCCGCTGGGCAGCAGGTGGAGGGCGTACTTCTCCTTGCCGATGACCACCGTGTGGCCGGCGTTGTTGCCGCCGTTGAACTTCACGACGTAGTCGACGTGCTCACCGAGCAGGTCGGTCGCCTTGCCCTTGCCTTCGTCGCCCCATTGGGCGCCGATGATCGTGATCGCGGGCATGTGTTGCTCCTTCGCTCCGGACGGAGTCCCTCCGCCCTGCGGCGGCTGCTCAACGCACCATTACCTAGTGTGTGCTGGATCCATCAAATGCAGAAAGCCCTGGCAAGACCAGGGCTCTTGCGACCACACGCTAGCAAATTCGGACTCGTACGTCACAGCCAGGCTCGCCGGGCGGCCTCCACACCCGCCTCGAACCGTGAGGTCGCACCGAGCTCCTCGAGCAGTTCGGCGACCCGTCGCCGGACCGTACGCAGCGAGACCCCCAGCCTCCGGGCGATCTGCTCGTCCTGGGCTCCGCTGGCCAGCTCGGCGAGCAGCAGGCGGCGCTCGGCGCTCGGCAGGTCCTCGAGCTCGGCCGCCGGGAGGGCGCGGCGCCACAGCTCCTCGAAGTAGCTGGTCACCACCTCGACGATGCCCCGCTGGCGTACGTTGATGATCGGCTGCTCCACCGGCCCGAGCGGGTCCGGGAACATCGCGTGCGTGCTGCCGACCACCATCAGGTGGGTGCCGACGCGTGGCAGGATCCGGATCTCCTCACCGATCTCGACCCGCATCCGCAGCACGTCGGGTGAGTGCTTCAGCGCCGCCACCGGGTAGATGCCACGGCACCGGCGACCCGACTTGATCGTGGACTCGATGACCGAGATGAACCGCATCTCCGAGGGATGCACGGTCACCGCCGGGCGCAGCCACATCATGTCGCCCGAGGTCGCCGAGACCAGCCGCTCGAAGGTCTCCGGCGTGAACTCGGTCGCGATCACCTCGCCCTCGATCGGGTGCTCCTCGCCGATCTGGGCCGGGAGCCGCGCGGCGGTGCCGGCGACGTACGGCACCGACTGAGAGATCTTCAGCAGATGGTCGTGGGCGTCCTGGGCCCGGGTCGCGGCCCGCTCCAGCATGTGGGCGACCACCGCCGTCGGGCTGAGCACGGTCAACGTCTCGCCGATGGAGACGACACCGCTGTCGACCAGCGGCGCGGCCTCCGCCAGCAGCTCCTCCTCGGAGGAGGACAGCGTCGCTGCCACGACCACCAACGGCCACCCGTTGAGCGGGAGAAGACGGCTGTAGAGCTGTGCCGCGCCCGGGTCGAACCCGAGCGCGGTCATCAACGTCTCCGACCGGCCGTTCTCCATACCTGGCACTGTAGTACCGGATACGGCGGTGGACCTTGACGAAGGAACGAGCCGCCGCCTCAGGCCTCCGGCTTGAGCAGCGGGAAGAGGATCGTTTCGCGGATCCCCGCGCCGGTGAAGAGCATGATCGCCCGGTCCAGACCGAGCCCGAGGCCACCCATCGGCGGGGCGCCGTACTCCAGCGCGCGCAGGAAGTCCTCGTCGAGCTGCATCGCCTCGGGGTCGCCGCCGGCGGCCAGGAGGGACTGGGCGGTGAGCACCTCGCGCTGCACGACCGGGTCGATCAGCTCGGTGAACCCGGTGCCGCGCTCGACGCCGCCGATGATCAGGTCCCAGGCGAGCACCTTGCCCGGCTCCTCGTCGTTGATCCGCGCCAGCGGCTGGGCGATCGCCGGGAAGTCGCACAGGAAGGTCGGCTGGAGCAGGTGGGGCTCGACCAGCTCGCCGCACAGCTCCATGACGATCTTGGCCGCGTCCCAGGCCGGGTCGAGCTCGACGTCGTGCTTGTCGGCGAGCGCCTTCAGCGTGTCGACGTCGGTGTCAGGGGTGACCTCGACACCGACGGCCTCGGAGACACCCTCGTAGACCGGCAGCCACTTCCACTCGCCGTCGAGGTCGATGACGCCGGCGTCCGTCTCCACCTGGCGCGAGCCCACCGCGTCGGCGGCGGCGAGGTACATCTGCCGCATCTCCTCCGCGATCGTGAACTGGTCGCCGTAGGCCTGGTAGGCCTCGATCATCGTGAACTCGGGGCTGTGCGTGGAGTCGACGCCCTCGTTGCGGAAGATCCGGCCGATCTCGTAGACCTTGTCGACGCCGCCGACGACCGCCTTCTTGAGGTTGAGCTCGAGCGCGATGCGCAGCGTCATCGGCTGGTCGAAGGCGTTCATGTGGGTGTTGAACGGCCGCGCGTGCGCACCACCGTGGATGAGCTGCAGGACCGGCGTCTCGACCTCGAGGAAGCCGTCGTCCTCCAGCCGGCGGCGGATCGCCTGCGTGATCTTCGCGCGCGTACGCACCATGTCGCGCGCCTCCTGGCGCACGATCAGGTCGGCGTAGCGCTGCCGGACCCGGGCCTCCTCGGAGAGGTCCTTGTGGAGCACCGGCAGCGGCCGCAGCGCCTTGGACACCATCTGCCAGCTCGAGGCCATGATGGAGAGCTCGCCGCGCCGCGACGAGATCACCCGGCCGGTGACGGCGACGTGGTCACCGAGGTCGACCAGGCTCTTCCACTCCGCGAGCGACTCCTCCCCCACCTCGGCGAGCGAGAGCATCACCTGGAGCCGGGTGCCGATGCCCTCCTGCAGCGTCGCGAACGCGAGCTTGCCGGTGTTGCGGACGAACATGACCCGACCGGCGACGGTGACCACGTCCTGGGTCTCGTCGCCGGCCTCGAGCTTGTCCTCGTAGGCCTCGCGCACCTCCGCGAGCGTGTGGGTGCGGCCGACCTCGATGGCGTACGCCTTCTTGCCCTCGGCCAGCAGGCGCTCACGCTTCTCGCGCCGGACGATCATCTGCTCGTTGAGGTCCGGTTCGGGCGCGTTGGTGGTCTGCTCAGTCACAGGGGCAAGGCTAGGCGAAATCGCTGGTCCTACGCGATTCGGTAATCAGCCGAGCAGGGTGTCGTACGCCGTCGGGCTGCTGTCGCGCAGGAACTCGCTGCAGCGCTCCCACTCGTCGGTCTCGCCGATCGCCTTGGCCTGCTCGGCGAGGAGGGCGAGGCTGGTCAGGAAGCCGCGGTTGGGCTCGTGCTCCCACGGCACCGGACCGTGGCCCTTCCAGCCGTTGCGGCGCAGCATGTCGAGCGAGCGGTGGTAGCCGACGCGGGCGTAGGCGTAGATGGTCACGTCCTCGGCGCCGGCCTCCTTGGCGGCCGTGGCGAGCGCGGCCCAGGCAGAGGGCGAGGCCGGGTGGCGGCGTACGACCTCGGCGGGGTCGGTGCCGGCGGCCAGCTCGTCGGTCGCGGGGTCGGCGGGGAGGTGGGTCGGCGGCGGTCCGGCCATCAGGTCCTGGTGGGTCATACGCACCATTGTGCCCGCAGCCACCGACCGTCTTTCCCCGGGCAGACCGATCAGGGAGATGTCGGCGCGCGGGTGTTGACTGTGGCCATGACCCAGCCCGTGACGCAGACGACCGCAGCGCAGACGACCGAGCACCCGTGGCGGGCGCTGGCCGCGCTGTGCATCGGCTTCTTCATGCTGTTGGTCGACATGACGATCGTGACCGTCGCGACGCCGGACATCATGGCCGAGCTCGACGCGAGCGCCAACGCGGTGCTGTGGGTGACCAGCGCCTATCTGCTGGCCTACGCCGTACCGGTGCTGATCATGGGCCGGCTCGGTGACCGGTTCGGGCCCAAGTGGGTCTACATCGCCGGCCTGGCCGTCTTCACCGCCTCGTCGCTGTGGTGCGGGCTCGCCGGAAGCATCGAGTCGCTGGTCGCGGCGCGGGCGGTGCAGGGTCTCGGCGCGGCGATGATGACGCCGCAGACGATGGCGACCATCACCCGGATCTTCCCGGCGGAGCGGCGGGGCTCGGCGATGGCGCTGTGGGGCGCGACCGCCGGCGTCGCGACGCTCGTCGGTCCGCTCGCGGGCGGGGCACTGGTCGCGGTCGGCGGCTGGGAGTGGATCTTCTTCGTCAACGTGCCGATCGGCGTCATCGCGATCGTCCTCAACTGGCTCATGGTCCCTTCGCTGGAGACCCACGCGCACGTCTTCGACTGGCTCGGGGTGGCGCTCAGCGGCGTCGGGATGTTCTGCGTGGTCTTCGGCCTGCAGAACGGCGAGCAGCGCGGCTGGGACGCCGTCACCTGGGCGCTCGTCGCCGGGGGCGTCGCGATCATGGCGCTCTTCGTCTGGTGGCAGGCGCGCAACCGCAAGGAGCCGTTGGTGCCGCTGTCCATCTTCACCGACCGCAACTTCTCCGTCTCCAGCCTGGCGATCTCCTGCATGGGCTTCGCGGCCGTCGCACAGGGCTTCCCGCTGATGCTCTACGCCCAGCTCGTCCGCGGCTACACCGCGCTCGAGGCGTCGCTGCTGATGGTCCCGATGGCCTTCGTCTCTCTCCTCGCCGCGCCGCTGGTCGGTCGGCTGAGCGACCGCGTGCATCCGCGGCTGCTGACCGGCGTGGCCTTCTTCCTCTGCTCCCTCTCGCTCTTCTGGCTCGCGGTGCCGATGACCGTCGACTCCCAGCTGTGGCAGCTGCTGGTGCCGATGGCCGTCTTCGGCCTCGGCTCGGCCGCCGTGTGGGCGCCCCTCGCGGCGACCGCCACCCGCAACGTGCCGATGCGGCTGGCCGGCGCGGGCGCCGGGGTCTACAACGCCACCCGGCTCGTCGGGTCGGTGATCGGCTCCGCCGCGGTCGCCGTACTCATCGACCTCCGCCTCAACGCCCACGGCCTCGGCGGATCGCTCGCGGGCGGCCACGAGACCGCGGCAGGCTCCTCGGTCCCGCCCGCAGTGGCCACGGACTTCGCCGAGGCGATGTCGGAGGTGATGCTGCTGCCGGCGGCCGCACTGGCGGTCGGCTTCGTGGCGGTGCTCTTCTTCACCACACCGCGTCACATGACGAAGCCGTCAGCCTAGAGCGACCGAGAGCGGCAGCCCGCGGCATGGGATCATGTCCCGGGCGGTGGTGAGCGGGGCACCGGTGGCCAGCTGCGGGTCGGCGGAGACGATCGCCTTGCCGTGGCCGTTGACCAGCGTGGCACCGGCCTCGCGCAGTCCCGGCAGCAGCATCGTCTCGAGCGTCTCGACCAGGGTGTCTGCCCCCGCGACGCCGACCATGCGGCCCCCGGCGTAGACCGGCATCGTGGTGGTCATGACGTACTCGTCGGTGCAGACGAAGTCGACGTACGGCCCGACGAGCGTCAGCTCGCCCGTGCGCTCCGGGGTGCGGTACCAGGGCTGGCGGGTGTAGTCGATCGCCTCTCCGGTGCCCGGCGCATCGGCGTCGCCGAGGAAGTCACGCTCCTCGCCCTGCCACCAGACGAGGTAGAGCCGGCGGTCGCTGAGCACGCCCGGGGCCGCGACGAAGCCACCACCGATGAGGTTGGGGTTGCGCAGGAACTCCAGCGAACCGGGCTCGAGTCGCTCACGCAGGGACGCGGTGGTGACCGGGCCGGCCTCGAAGAGGGCGGCCACCTCGCTGCGCACGCGCTCGAGCTCGGTCACGATCGGCCCGAAGTGCTGCTCGACCTGAGCCACACAGTCGATGGGAGTCATGGTCTTCGTCATCGTCGCACCGCCTCATGGATCTCGGCCAAGCGTTCAAGGGAGTGGGCGACGTGCTCGCGTACGCTCTCCCGTGCCCTGACAGCATCTCCTGCTGCGAGGGCTTCGACAAGCTCCTGGTGGCGGGTCGCCGTGGCCTCCCGGAAGCCCGGCTCGTTGAGCGGGATCCGGAGCAGCGCGCCGAAGTCGGCCTCCTGACGCACCACCTCGCGGGTCATCCGGGCCGACTGGGTCAACGCGGCCACCGACAGGTAGAGCTCGCTGTCGGCGCTGCGCCAGCGGGCCACGTCGCTGACGTTGAGCGGGATCAGCAGGTCACGCAGGTCCTCGACCTCGTCAGGGTCCGTACGCTCCGCCGCGATCTCCGCACAACCGGTGAGCACCACCAGGTAGACCGTGGCCCGGTCGCGCAGCTCGACCCGCGACATCGACGCGAGCCGGTCCTCGACGAGGTCGCCGCTCTCGGGTGCACGTACGAACGAGCCACCGCCCCGCCCCCGGGTCGTCACCACCAGGCCCTTGGCGCGCAGCGCGACCAGTGCCTCCCGTGCGGTGACCGTCGCGACGCCGAGCATCTGGGCCAGCTCCGGCTCGCTGGGGAGCCGCTCGCCGTGCGCGAGCACGCCGGAGCGGATCGCCTCCGCGAGCCGGTTCTCGACGCGCGCCGCCCGGCCCTCGTCGCCGATCGGGGCGAAGATGGCCGCGCGAGCTCGGGACGTCATCACACGCACACCGAAATCCTAATGTATGGATCTAGATGATTCGGCCCCCAGATCTGTTCGAATCTGTTCGAATGAGCACAGAAAGTTCATGAATTTCGTCTTAACCATCTGGATCCATGGGCGTTTCTATGCCTAACCTGAGGCCACGACTGACGCACACTTGTGTCGGTCACCCAAGATCGTCGGATGTCCAGGGCTTGTGGGGGGCGCTGGGCATCCGACTCCTTGGTTTTGGATCGTTTGCGCCCGGGCGGGCCCGGATGCTCACCGAGGTAACTCGGTGAACGGTCGCTTCCTTCGGCGAACTCCACGAAGTCAGTGCGTGTTCGCCGAGGTACCTCGGTGAGCATTCGGCGTGCTCTCGACCGCCCCGGGATGCGACAGGGCGGGGAGAGCCTCTCGGCTCTCCCCGCCCTGTTTCTCGGCGTGTGTCGGCTAGAACACCGCGGCCACGGCGCTGGTCAGCGCGTCACCGATGTTGTCCAGCAGGCCACCCTCGTCCTCCTCGGCGGGAGCTTCCTCGGTCGCCTCGTCAGCAGGCTCCTCGGTCGTCGGCCGCGCGGCCGGGGACTCCGACTCGCTCGGCGTCGCCTCCGGCTCGGCCGGCTCCTCAGCAGGAGCCTCAGCGGTGTCCTCGCCGCCCGGGAGGATGTCATCCAGACCCGGCAGCAGCGGCGAGTTCTCCTCGGTCGGCTGCTCCTCCACAGGAGCGTCCTCGGCCGGGGCTTCGGACGGAACCGGGCTCTTCGCCGGGCTGTCCGAGTCGGCCTTCGTGCCGGGAGTAGTCGAGCGGAGGCCGACGTTGCCACCCTCAGCCTCAGGCCCGCTGGCAGACGCCGGAGCGCTGGGTGCGGACCGGTTACCGTCGGTGTCCTCAGCCGTGACCGTGACGTTGGCGTCCTGGCCAAGCAGGCAGAGGATCCGCATGGACGTAGCGCCCGGGTTCGAACGTCCCCCGCAGAGGAGACCGCCATCCACGTTCACGATGTACTCGATCTGCTCTTGCGGCGTCACACCATCCAGGTCTGTCGAGGCAGACCAAGACACCGTGAACCCAGCGAGGTCGACGTCAGAGACCCTGACATTCTGCGGGACGGTCGGAGCGTTCTTCGTGGTCTCGCCAAATGCCTCAGCCGAGTGGGCCGACTCGTGGTCGAGCCCGTCGACCGCCGTCACGGTGTAGGAGTACCGCTTGCCGGCTTCCAGGCCGGGGTCTTCAAAGGTCGTGTCGTCATAGCGCGACTCGATCAGCCTGCCGTCTCGATAGATGTTGTAGGTCACATCTCCGATTCCGCCCGGGTTCGGGTTGTCCTCAGACTCCGTCCAACTCACCTCAAGCGTGCTGTCGGTGGGGTCGACCGATGTCACCGTCACATCTGCCGGTACCTCCGGTGCATCTGCGTCCATGAAGCACTCGACGCGGTTGCTCGCCTCGGATCGCTTGCCCTTGCCATCAACGGCTCGCACCCAGAAGGTGTAGGTCTCCCCAGGCGTGAGGTCATCGAAGGTCGCAGACCTCTTGCCGTTGTCGCTCATCGTCGCGTCCGGGTCGCGGTAAACGTTGTAGCCCGCTACCTTGCCGTCGGGATCTTCAGACTTGGACCAAGTGATCGTCGCTCGAGTCGAGGTCTCAACCTCACACTCGTTGACAACAGGGGCCGTCGGGGCTTGGTTCTCAGGGTCCTCGGGGCAGTCCGGGAGTGGCCAGATACCGCACACCGGCAGCTCGGGCTCCTCCGGCCCAGGCTCCTCGGGGTTCGTCGGCGGCTCCTCCTCACCCGGCGGGGTGGTCGGCGGAGTCGGCTCCTGGCACTGGGTCAGGTCCGGGCGGATCTCGCAGATGTCCACGCCGGCGCCCGGCGGACGAGTGTCCTCGCAGGCGCTCGGGTCGAGCTCACAGGTCGGGGTGCTGCCCGACGGGACGTTGCCCGCGGGGATGAAGGTCACACCGGTGTTCGCAGCCGGGACGATGTCGTCGTCGACGACCTCCGGCTCGTCGGAGTCCTTCTCCGACGGCTTGTCGTCAGGCTCAAGAGTGTCCGGATCACTGGGGAGCGAAGACTCCCCGGTGGTCGGATCCTTCTTCGGCGAGCTCTGTGTATCGCTGTTTACGGTGCACGAGAACAAGACGAGCAGCAGGATCAGAATGATCGCGCCTATGACGATTCCGCCGATTGTGCGGTTTCGCGCAGTGGTTTCCATACCGAGGATGTCCCTCCCAAGATCAACGCCGAGGGGACGGTCCGACCTTGTTACCCGAGGGTCGCCGTCCAGCTAGGGCATTGAATCGCTTTACCAATGACCGGCACAACGACATAAGCCCGAGTTTGCTATGCCGTGCACCACAACGTTTTCCGAACCGGGACCATTGGCCCATCCCCGGCGTGTGATCAGCCGATGGAGTTGCCCGCAGAACCGAGATGCTGGGCACCCTCGACGACCCGAGTGGCCATACTGGCCTCAGCGAGCTTGCCCCACGCGCGAGGATCGTACTGCTTCTTGTTTCCGACCTCGCCGTCGACCTTCAGAACGCCGTCGTAATTGGCCAGCATGTGGCCGGCGACCGCGCGGGTGTAGGCGTACTGGGTGTCGGTGTCGATGTTCATCTTGACCACGCCGTAGGAGACCGCCTCGGCGATCTCCTCCGCGCTCGAGCCGGAGCCGCCGTGGAAGACGAGGTCGAACGGCTTCGAACCGGAGGGCAGGCCGAGCTTGGCGACGACCGCGTCCTGGGCGTCGCGCAGGATCGAGGGACGGAGCTTGACGTTGCCCGGCTTGTAGACGCCGTGCACGTTGCCGAAGGTGAGCGCGGTCAGGTAGCCCTCGACGCCCAGCGCGTCGGCGGTCGCGATGGCGTCCTCGGGGGTCGAGTAGAGCTTGTCGTCGATCGCTCCGACGATGCCGTCCTCCTCGCCACCGACCACGCCGACCTCGATCTCGAGCACGATGTGGGCAGCCTTCGCCGTCGCCAGCAGCTCCTCGGCGATCTGCAGGTTCTCGGCCAGCGGCACCGCGGACCCGTCCCACATGTGGCTCTGGAACAGCGGCGCCTCACCACGCTGGACGCGCTCGGCGGAGAGCTCGAGGAGGGGACGTACGAAGCCGTCGAGCTTGTCCTTGGGGCAGTGGTCGGTGTGGAGCGCGATGTTGACGTCGTAGGACTTGGCGACCTCGGTCGCGTACGCGGCGAAGGCCACCGAGCCGGTCACCATGTTCTTGACCGTGGGGCCGGAGAGGTACTCCGCGCCACCCGTGGAGATCTGGATGATGCCGTCCGAGCCGGCCTCCGCGAACCCGGCCAGCGCCGCGTTGAGCGTCTGCGACGAGGAGACGTTGATCGCGGGGAAGGCGAAACCCTTCTCCTTCGCGGTCGCGAGCATCTCGGCGTACTTCTCGGGGGTGGCGATGGGCATCTGGAGGTTCTCCTTGAGATCCGTTGTCGACCGGTGCGCTGGTGGCCAGCGTAATGCGCCTCCGACCACCCGTTGCCAACGCTCGGAGTTGGATCGATCAAGCAGGACAACCGATCTGCCGCGCGATCCGTATCCACGGGTGAGACTGACCTTGGAGGAACCATGGACTGGCACGACGTCCTCGATCGGGCGATCCCGCAACCCCCACCCATACCCGCGGATCCGGCTGCCCTGGTGGCCGCCGGGAAGCGGGCCGTACGCCGTCGACAGGCCGTCGCCGCAGGCGGGACCGCCCTCCTCGTCGCGTCGGTGATCGGCCTGGGATCGGCGTACGCACCGTGGAGCGACCGGGCGGCGCCCACCCCACCGATCGCGACCCAGTCGGACGCCGACGAGGCACCCGGCGTCTACCCGACACAGCCGCCGTTGAGCGACGCCTCCCCCCTCAGGTACGACTTCGACACGAAAGAGGTCACGCTCCAGGACGGCTGGGAGGAGACCGGCCGGATCGAGCGGAAGGAGATCCGCCGACTCCTCGGACACGACTATGCCCAGCTGTTCCTCGCCGCGACCGACGGGAGGAAGACGATCTATGCGAACTTCATGAACCCGACCGAGATCGCCTACGCCGACGCGGCGCAGACCAACGGGAAGAGCCTCAGCGAGTGGGCCGAGGACGTGGCCGCGCACCACGTCAAACCCCGATGGTCGGTCGGAGGGTCGATCCGGGTCGGCGGCGGCTGGACGGTCACGCGCGAGATCGACAACCCGCTCGACTATGACCTGCCCTGGGACTCAGACGCAGCCGTCGCGGAGCGCGAGGGCATGGAGGTGTGGATCCTCTTCAGCGGCGACCGGCCGAAGGGCGGAGGCGGCGGTCAAGGCTACGGGGTGGCGTACGCCGCTCCGGGGCAGACCATCGACGGATACCTCGCTCACGAGAGAGAGCGGATCGACAGGGAGATGGCCGCGTCGGCGGGCGGATACAGCGCGAGCATGTCCGAGGCGGTCGAGTTCGGAACCGGATCGGAGCTGGTCCCGGCCGAGGACAGCGTGGAGATTCTCGAGCAGGTCGCTGACCCCGACCTCGGAGAGAAGTTCGCCGAAGGCGCCACCCGGTCCGCCGCGGCTCGGATCACCATCAAGGGGAAGGAACAGGTCGCCATCGCTCGCGAGAAGGACGGCCTCACGCTCGTCTACACCATCGAGGTGTCGGACGAACGCCGATCCGAGGACCGCAGCACACGTTCCCTCGCGGACGTCCTGGCCATCGTCAAGGCGAACGAGACCGACGAGGAGACGGGCGGGGGGTCGTTGTTCCCGTGAGCACACGTGATGAGGCATTCTCCGGGTTCGTCGCCGCACGACGCCCACATCTGCTGCGAACTGCCTATGCCTTGTGCGGCGACTGGCACCGGGCGGACGACCTGGTGCAGACGTCACTGCTGAAGCTGTACGCGTCGTGGCGCCGGGTCGAGCCGGGGTCGGAGGAGGCGTACGTCCGGACGATCCTCGTCCGCGCCCACATCGACCAGACCCGGCGGCCGTGGTGGAAGCGGGAACGCTCGGGCGACATCCCGGAGCGGCCGATGCCGGCCGCGCGGTTCGAGGAGCGGTCCGAGCTGTTCGCGGCGCTGCAGGCGCTGCCGGAGATGCAGCGCAAGGTGGTCGTCCTGCGCCACTGGCTGCAGCTGTCGGTCGCCGAGACCGCGCGCGAGCTGCGGATCAGCGAGGGCACCGTCAAGAGCCACTCCTCGCGCGGGCTCACCGCGCTGCGTACCTGCCTGGAGTCGGGAGACGCCTCCCGGACCTGACCCACCAGCAGGAGACAGAGCAAGAACGGTCGGGCGGGCATGCCTCTGACGCGCCTAGCGTCGGGGGCATGCCCAAGGTCACCTACTTCACCGCGACGTCCCTGGACGGCTACATCGCCGATGAGAACAGCTCGCTGGACTGGCTCTTCGAGACAGAGCACGGCGACGACGAGACGTCCTGGGAGCGGCTGATGGCGGAGTCGGCTGCGCTGGTGATGGGCGGCACGACGTACCGGTGGATGATCGACCACGATCCGGAGATGCTGGCCGGGCCGGAGAAGTGGCGGGAGTACTACGACGAGCGGCCGGTGTGGGTGTTCACGCACGCGACGGATCTGCCGAAGGTCCAGGGCACGCAGGTGCGGTTCGTCCAGGGCGACGTGAAGCCCGTCTACGACGAGATCGCGGCCACCGTCGACGGCGGGATCTGGCTCGTGGGCGGTGGCGACCTGGTCGGCCAGTTCGACGACGCCGGTCTGCTCGACGAGGTCGTCGCCGGGATCTGTCCGGTCACCCTGGGCGCCGGAGCGCCACTGCTCCCCCGCCGCATCACCAGCAAGCGGATGCGTGTCATCGACGTCCTGCAGACCGGCCAGCAGGTGCAGATCCGCTACCGGATCGAGAGGCGCTGAAAGCCCCCGCTGCCGCCCGGCCCCGAGGCCACGCACCCACGAAAGTGGAGCACATCCGGGCGACCCGGGAGTTAACTTTAGCGGGTCCTGTTCTCATGGATGACACCGGGTCGTAACGGGTTTACAACCACCCGAATTGACTATGCCCCGCTGGGCATCTCGCTGCGAGGATTCAGCGGGCGCTCTCGCGCCTGCGCAGAAGCCCATGACGGCTACTCCCACATGGTCAAGACGTGCGTCCGCGCGCTCCGGGACAAGCTGGGCAGCACCTACTCGAAGCGGAACCAGTCGGCGTACACCACAGCCTTCTTCGTGCCGAACGTCGAGCAGTTCAACGCCGGCCAGCGCTGGTTCCGCTGCGACGTCGTACTGCTCGGCAAGGGCACTCTCAAGAACCTGCCGACCAACCGGGCGAGGTTCCTCGAGGGCGTATCGCTCACCCAGCGGACCCGCGGCTGCCTGAGCGCGAAGTTCGTCGGGCCCTACTCGTGCCTGAGCTCGCACACCTACAAGTCGATCTCGGCCTTCAAGAAGGCCGGTACGACCTACCCGACCGCTGCCTCGTTCGAGCGGGCCGTCGGCGCCAACTGCCCGGCCCGGACGAGGGCCTACGAGGTGCCGGGCAAGTGGGAGTGGCAGACCGGCGACCACTGGGTCGTCTGCTACGAGCGGAACAGCAACTGATCCGCTGATCGGTCACGACGCGTCGATCCCCCGGGGTGCTCCCCGGGGGATCGACGCATCTACGGGCGGTCCGGTCAGCCGCGCCAGGCCTGCTCGGAGGAGAGATCGGCGTGCTGGACGACCCAGGAGTGCATCGCGATCGCCGCGGCCGCAGAGGCGTTGATGGACCGCGTCGAGCCGAACTGGGCGATCGAGAAGGTGCCGTCGACGCTCTCGCGGGCCTGCTCGGAGAGCCCCGGGCCCTCCTGCCCGAACAGGAAGCAGACCGACTTCGGCAGCTCCATGGTCTCCAGGTGGAGCGAGCCGGGCAGGTTGTCGATGCCGAGAAGGCGTACGTCTCGTTCATGGAGGTACGCCGCGAGCGCGGGCACGTCCGGGTGGTGATGGACGTGCTGGTAGCGGTCGGTGACCATCGCGCCGCGGCGGTTCCAGCGGCGGTTGCCGACGATGTGCACCTCGGCGGCCAAGAAGGCGTTGGCGGTGCGGACGATGGTGCCGATGTTGAAGTCGTGCTGCCAGTTCTCGATGGCGACATGGAAGCCGTGGCGGCGCCGGTCGAGGTCGGCGACGATCGCCTCGAGCGTCCAGTAGCGGTAACGGTCGACCACGTTGCGGCGGTCGCCGTTGGCCAGCAGCTCAGGATCCCAGTGCTCTCCCTCGGGCCATTCACCTGGCCACGGACCCACTCCGACCTCCGGCTGCCCGTGGGGCATCGGGTCGTATGGCGCTCTGGAATCAGCCTCGGACGGTCGTGTCTCGTTCATCGCCGAGTCAGAATATTCGACAACAAGAGTTGTTACCTATGGGTACCGTAGGGGCCGTGACAGGTGCGGGGAATTTTGCGCCGATGTTGGCCGGTTTGGAATGGATGAGTCCGGACTTTCTGCTGGCCACTTTCGGCGAGCCGCTCTTCTGGATCAGCCTGATCATCATCTTCATCGAGTGCGGTCTCTTCTTCCCGTTCCTCCCCGGTGACAGCCTCCTGATCGCGCTCGGAATCTTCATCGCGACCGGCAAGATCGACATCTTTCCCGGGCCTCCCGGCGTCGAGATCGTGCTCGCGATGCTCTTCTTCGTCGCGGCGGCATTCGCCGGCAACGTGACCGGCTATGAGATCGGCCGAAAGATCGGTCCGCGGCTCTATGAACGCGACGGCCGCTTCATCAAAAAGAGGCATTTCGACCAGACCCGTGAGTTCTTCGACAAGCACGGCAACAAGGCGTTGGTGATCGGCCGGTTCATCGCTTTCGTACGCACCTATGTCACCGTCGTCGCCGGAGTCACCCACATGGACCGGCGACGGTTCTATTTCTGGAGCCTCGTCGGCGGCGTGCTGTGGGTGCTCGCGGTGACGCTGTTCGGCTTCTTCGTCGGATCCCGCTGGCCCTGGCTGGCCGACAACATCGACTACCTGATCCTGCTGCTCTTCGCGCTCGCGTTCCTGCCCGCGATGGTGGAGTGGTGGCGCCGGCGGCGTACGGCCTCCCGGCTCGCCGGGGACCTCGACCACGACGGTCACGCGGACCGCGACATCCTCGGCTTGGCCGTGCCGCCGCGCACGCCGGCGGACGACGACGCCGACACCCGGGCGGACCACTAGCGCGTCAGGCGCCCTCGGGCGAGTCGCTCCAGAGCTTCCTCGATCACCTCGCGCTGCTTGGTGAAGGTCCACCTGACCAGCTGCTTCCCGGCGTCGGTGTCGTAGAACCCCTGCAACGGGATGGCCACGACGCCGGCCCGCTCGGGCAGCGCCCGGCAGAACTCCAGCCCGTCGTCCCAGCCGAGATCGGTGATGTCGGAGACGGCGAAGTAGGTGCCCTCCGGGATCGTCACGTCCAGGCCGATCCGCTTCAGCCCGTCGCAGAGCAGGTCGCGCCGACCCTGCAGGTCGAGGGCGAGCTCCTTGGGCCAGTGGTCGAGATGCTCGAGTGCGTACGCAGCGGCCGGCTGCAGCGGGGCACCGGAGGTGAACGTCAGCCACTGCTTGGCGCCCAGCAGCGCCTGGACCAGGTGCTCGGGGCCGGTCGCCCAGCCGACCTTCCAGCCGGTGAAGGAGTAGGACTTGCCGATGCTCGACAGGGTCAGGGTGCGCTCGCGCATCCCGGGGAGCGTCGCGATCGGGATGTGTGGCGTCCCGTCGAAGGTCAGGTGCTCGTAGACCTCGTCGGAGACCACCGTCAGGTCGTGCTCGACCGCGAAGGCGGCGACCGTCTCCAGCTCCTCACGGGTGAGCACCGTGCCGGTCGGGTTGTGCGGGGAGTTGAGCAGCAGCACCTTCGTCTTCGGTGAGACAGCGGCCTCCAGCGCCTCGCGCGGGAGCCTCCCGCCCGCCGCGGACGCGTCCAGGCTCAACGTCACCGGGCGACGTACGCCGCCTGCGAACTGCACCATGGCCGGGTAGCTGTCGTAGTAGGGCTCGACGAGGATCACCTCGTCGCCCGGGTCGACCAGGGCAAGGATCGCCGCCGCGATCCCCTCGGTGGCGCCGGTGGTCACCGCGACCTCGCGCGCCGGGTCGAAGGTCAGGCCGTAGTGGCGTTCCTGGTGGGCCGCGACCGCCTCACGCAGCGCCGGGATACCCGGGCCGGGGGCGTACTGGTTCCGTCCGCCTTCGAGGGCAGCGACGGCTTCTTTGATGATCTCGTCGGGTCCGTCCACGTCCGGGAAGCCCTGGCCGAGGTTGACCGCGCCGGTGGCGGCGGCCAGGGCGGACATCTCGGAGAAGATCGTCGGCGGGATGCCGTGGAGTCGTCGCGCGGTCATGCCGCCGCCTCCGTAGGGCAAGACGAAGAATACGGACGCTGCGGCCTGACGCCTATGGTCGTTCGCTGGCGCTCACTCATAAGACTTAGGCTAGGGGCCGTGACAACCGACGCTGCCCTTGCTGCCGACATCGACGCCACCTGCCGCCTGCACGGGGAGTTCACGCTCCGCTCGGGGCAGGTCAGCGACACCTACTTCGACAAGTACCTCTTCGAGGCGAACCCGGCTCTGCTGGACCGCGTCGCAGCACGGATGGTCGAGCTGCTTCCTGAAGGGACCGAGCTGCTCGGTGGCCTCGAGCTCGGTGGCATCCCGATCGTGACCATGGTGTCGGCCAAGACCGGCATCCCGGCGATCTTCATCCGGAAGAAGGCCAAGGAGTACGGCACCGCCAAGCTCGCCGAGGGCCCGTCCTTCGAGGGCAAGCGCGTGACCCTGATCGAGGACGTGATCACCTCCGGTGGTGCCGTTCGCGACGCCGTCAACGCGCTCCGTCCGCTTGGTGCGGTCGTGGACACTGTGGTGTGTGCGATCGACCGGTCGCCCGAGCCCGGTGAGTCGCTGCGTGATGTCTCGCTCGAGATCCGCTCCGTGCTGACCCGCGCCGACCTGGACGCGGTCAACGCGGCCTCCTAGGGGATCCACAGCTCAGGTCGCTAGGCTTCGGCCGCCCCGGCCCACCCACACACTTCGAAGAGAGCATCATGATCCTCACCGCCACCCAGCCCGAGGAGCTCACCGGCGTCGCCGGCTGGGCGGTCGACCTGATGGACAAGCTCGGCCCGGTGGGTGCGGGGCTCGGCATCGCGCTGGAGAACCTCTTCCCGCCGCTGCCCTCGGAGATCATCCTGCCGCTGGCCGGTTTCACCGCCGCGCAGGGCCGCTTCACGATCGCCGAGGCGCTGATCTGGACCACGCTCGGCTCGGTCGTCGGCGCGCTCGTGCTCTACCTGATCGGTGCCGCCATCGGCCGGGAGCGGGTCTACTGGGTCGGCGAGAAGCTGCCGCTGGTCAAGACCTCCGACCTGGAGAAGACCGAGGCGTTCTTCGAGAAGTACGGCGCCTGGACGGTCTTCTTCGGCCGCTTCATCCCGATCTTCCGGTCGCTGATCTCGGTGCCGGCCGGGGTCACCAGGATGCCGATCTGGAAGTTCCTGCTCCTCACCACCGTCGGCTCGGCGATCTGGAACACCATCTTCGTCGTCGCCGGCTACCAGCTCGGCGACAACTGGGAGAAGGTCGAGCCGATCGTCGGCCGCTTCCAGAACATCGTCATCCTGGTCGTCGCGGTCGCGGTGGTCGCCTGGATCGGCCTGCGCGTCTACAAGATCGTGCGCGGATCCGACAACGGGGCCAAGGACGACTCGCTCGTCTCCTGACCCCGCTGCCGGGATCGGCGTCAGTCGGTGAGCTCCTTCATCTGGACGTTGCGGTAGTAGACGGTCTCGCCACCGCCGTGGTTCTGCATGCCCACGAAGCCGGCCAGGTCGCGGGCGGGATCGGTGCTGGTGAAGTCGTTCACCAGCTTCCCGTTGAGGAAGATCTTGACGTTCGATCCCTCGACGCGGATGTCGTACGAGTTCCACGACCCGACCGGCTCGAGCGCGGCCGAGATGGCCTCCGGATCGGCTCCCTGGAAGGTGTAGATGGCGCCGGTGGTGCGGTCCGGGGCATCGCTGGCGTCGATCTGGACCTCGTAGCCCTGGTTGACCGCGACCCACGGGTCGTTGCCGGGGTTCGGGAAGCCGATGAAGACACCGCCGTTGTCATCGCGGACCAGCTTCCAGTCCAGCCTCAGGCTGTACTCGCTGAACTCCTTCTCGGCGTACCACAGCAGGCCCAGGCCGTTGGTCGTACGCAGGGAGCAGTCGTCCTGCCGGCCGAACGATCCCGGTCCGGCCATCCGCCACGAGGCCAGTGAGCTCAGGGTGCCGTCGAAGAGCGACGTGTAGCCCGGTGCGGGTCGCTGCGGCGTACAGATGTCCTCGCCGCCGCCGACCTTGAGGGAGTCGAAGTTGACGTTCCCCTCGTCGCCCTGGTCATAGCGCAGGGTGATCCGGTTGACCCCGGCCTTCAGCCGCATCGACCGGGCCGCGGTGCCCCAGGTCTGCCAGTCGCCGGTGGACTCCAGCGCCCATGGCTCGACCTCGGTGCCGTTGAGGTAGACCGAGACCCGCTTGGTGCCGGGCGCCGGGTCGGGGCCGTTGGCGTAGCGCAGCCGGACCGGGTACGTCCCGGCTCGAGCGACCTCGGCGTCGAAGGTCACCGAGGCGCCGACGTTGCCGAAGCCGTCGACGAACCCGGAACCGGAGTAGCCGTTGTGCTCGACCGCGACGTTGGCGCTGCCGCGCAGGGTCGCCTGCTCCGCCTCGAGGTAGTTGCGATCGGCCGGCGAGACGTACCCGGGGATCTCGTTGAGGGTGTACCAGGCCTCGGTGTTCCACAGCTCGTCGCCACCGGCGGACGTGAACGGCCGCGGCGAGCGCAGGTGCACCACGCGGCCCTCCTCCAGGCCGTCCACGGTGAGGGTCACCGAGGTGCGGTCGTCGGACACCGTGGCCCGGGAGACGAACAGCGGTCGCTCGTCGACCTTCGGACCGCCGTACGTCGGCCGCGGCGCGTAGCGCCAGTGGGTCATCCGGAACGCGGCGTTCGGGTCCGCGGCGATCTTGTCGACCGTCTCCTGGGACAGCGGCTGGGTGTACCGGATCTTGAAGCCGTTCTTGGTGGCGCGCATCTGGTGCATGTCGAACGCCTTGCCGTCGGTCGGGCTCATCCGCTGCAGTCCGTAGCGGAGCTTGCCCGGCTCGCTCCAGTTGCCGGCCTCGCCGATGCCGCCCACGTAGATCGATCCGTCGGGGCCGAGCAGGGTGCGGTTCACGCCCGCCTCGAGGCCGGCGGACCAGCGGAAGACCGCGCCCTGGTACTCGCCCTCGACCTTCTCCAGGAAGCCGCGCTGCAGGCCGCCGTAGGTGACGTCACCGAAGAGCATCTGACCGGCGTACGCACCCTTCTCCAGCATCATCGGGCTGCTCGGAGAGTTGCCGATCTCGCCCTGCGGCACCCACAGGGCCGGGCCAGTGACGGGCTTGTCGTCGAACGGGCCGGACGGGTTGGTGTAGTGGTTGAAGAACCTTCCGGGCTTGACGTGCACCAGCTTGGAGCTGGGCAGCCAGGCGCCTTGGTTGTCCATCACGAACAGGTCGCCGCCGGGCCCGCGCATCATCCCGTTGGGCGTACGCAGCCCGCCGGCGAGGTAGGTGACCTCACCGGTGTCGCGGTCGATCTTCAGCGTCGTGCCGCGGTTGCGCGCCGGCTGCGGGTCGGTGGTCGCGCCGCCGAAGTTGATGGCGACGGACAGGTTGACGTAGAAGCTCTCCTTGTCGTGGAGGAGGCCGAAGGCGAACTCGTGGAAGTTCTCACCGAAGGGCCACTCCGCGACCTTCCGGTGCTGGTCGTAGAAGCCGTCTCCGTCGGGGTCGGTCAGCTCGGTGAGCTGGTCGCGCTCGGAGACGAAGATCGACTTGCCGATGACGGCGACGCCCATCGGGTTGAACAGGTCGGTCGCGACCTTCTCCACCGTGACGTCCTCGGGCCCGGTGGCGGTGCGGGGGTTGCTGAGCAGGAAGATCTCGCCCGGCTCGGGGTCCTCGACCCAGCCTGAGGGGCTCACCGACCCGGAGGTCACCACGGCGAGCCGGCCGTCCGCGGCCCAGTCCATCGCGGCCACCATCGGCTCGAAGCCCTCCGGCCGCAGGTCGGTCAGGTCGTACGCCGGGTGGACGCTGTCCAGCTGCATGCCGTCACCGGCGGTGTCGTCCTGTCCCTCGCAGTACTTCGTGCCGGGCGCGGTCACGCGCACCACCCCGGCCTCGGTGCTCAGGACCTCGGTCGGCACCAATGCGAAGTCAGCGGCACCCGGCGGGCGCCACTGCAGGCGCAACACCTCGCCGCCGCCGTCCTCGAAGTGCTCCACGCGCAGGTCGTGGTAGCCCTCGCTCAGGGTGACGGTGCCGTCCTTGGCGGTCTCCCCGTGGAGGCCGTCGTGGTCGATGACCTCTTCGCCGTCGATGACCAGCCGGGAGCCGTCGTCGCTGATCAGCCGGAAGTCGTAGGACCCGGCGGTGGCGATGTTCAGGTTGGCCAGCGCGTGGGAGATGAACCGGTCGGCGAGGCCGAAGTCGGCGGGCGAGTCGTAGTCGATCAGCGAGGTGAGCTTGTCGACGTTGGGCGTCTGACCGGCGCGCAGCGTGCACAGCTGGTCGATGGGTCGTGCCATGTCGTAGGTGCGCAGCGTGACGCCGGGCTCCTGCGGTGGCAGGTCCGCCTGCTCAGCGGCGGTGGCCGGGCCACTGCCGAGGAGCGCGGCCACGACCGACAGGCCGGCGAGTGAGCCGAGCACGGCCCGGGACGGGGGGATATGGATCATCGGGGCCTCCACGAGGGGATGTGACGAGTGCCACACCTGAAGGTAGGGGCGCCGATGAACTTCGTCAAGAAGTTTTGGAACTTTCGCAAGTCAGTTTGCAATGTCCTGACTTGGCTGGGCTCGAGGCCGTCAGAGCTGCTGGTGCGTCGGCGGTCCTGCACCCGGCATCGACGGCGGCTGCCAGGGGTCGGCAGGCTTCTTCCGGGCGAACCAGTTGCCTGCCCTGCCGACGTACAGCATCAGCAGCGCGGCGATGATCAGCGCGGGATAGACCACCACGAAGAGCGAGAGCAGCGCGGCGACCGAGCCGACCACGGTGAGCAGGATCCGGGCCACCTTGGAGCGGAACAGCACCATGATCCCGAGCGGGATGGCGATCAGGCTGAGTACGCCGCAGACGGCGAACCAGATGATCATCGCGAGCGTCACGCCCTTGTCCGAGGACGTCGGGTCGTTGTAGTCGGCGATCCCCGCGGGCACCATGAACACCGAGATCAGCAGAGCGATCACCGACCCCACGATCGTCATGACCGACGCCGCGACCACCGTCCCCGGCCGGGTGTCGGGATCGGGCTGCGGATAGTGAGGGCGAAGGTACGCCGGGGGCTGCTGACCCATCGCGTACTGGCCGTAGGCCGGGGGCGCCTGGCCCCATCCCTGGGGCTGCTGCGGCTGCGTCGGCTGCGGGGCGGCGTACGGCTGGGGTGTGGCGTACGGCGTCGGGGGCGGCGGCTCCTGCCCCTCGAACGGCGGCTTGCCGCCGTAGGGGTTGTCGAAGGAGCCGAACTGATCTGACATGCCGCGGAGCCTATCCGGCCCGCGGTGTCAC
This sequence comes from Nocardioides sp. YJ-D4, assembly GCF_054031495.1. NCBI lineage: Bacteria > Bacillati > Actinomycetota > Actinomycetes > Propionibacteriales > Nocardioidaceae > Nocardioides > Nocardioides sp. YJ-D4. The sequence continues at coordinate 3,688,896 of NZ_CM132932.1, read as the reverse complement.
CTGTTGCGGAACCACGCGGCGACCTCGGGTCGCAGCAGGAACGAGAAGGTCGCGACCGCGGCGCCGAAGATGACCACCGCCGGCGGGAACGCGAGAGCGAAGAGGAGCAGCGAGAGCGCCGACACGCCTGCGGAGATCATCAACGCGACCCGGGCCCAGGAGTGGCGGCGGATCGCGAAGGCGGCGAACACGGCGGCGGCGACGCAGACGAGCGCGACCAGCACGGCCGTGATCCAGACCGAGGCGACGATGATGTCGGTGGTGTAGAGCCCCGCCATCTCCCGCATCCTCGGGTCGCTCTCCGCCTGCTTGCGCACCTGCTCGAGGATCAGGTCGGGGTTGGCGGTCGCGGTCACCGCGGAAGCGAGCATCATCAGCGCGGTCAACCCGGAGCCGATCCAGGTGAGCACCGCCGCCGCCGTCACGGCGCCCGGACGGCGCTTGGGCGCTGCCTTGGCGGGCTGGGCGATCGCGCCGGTCCACGGCGGCGGCTGCTGCTGTGAGAGCCGAGCCGGTCCGGAGGTCGAGCCGGTGGTCGATGCTGTCGGGGCGGACGACGCGGTCGAGGCCTCTGACGGAGCCGGCGCGACGTACGACTTCTGGTCGGGATCGCCACTGTCGAGCGCCTCCCGCTTCGTCGGTGAGACGCCGTCGAACCAGTCGCGGGTGGGCGACATCCACAGGAGTACGACAGCCACCGCGGACAGCGTGGACCAGAACCCTCCGCCGAACATGCCGGCGAAGAAGAGCGGCGCCGCGATGACCGTGAGCGCGAGCCGGGCCTGCTTGTTGCGCTGCAGCACATGCCAGCCGAGGATCACCGCCGCTGCCGCCATGGCACCGGTGACCAGTGCCATCACGTGCATCAGATCGAGGACGTTGTCGAGGCCGATCCCCGAGCCGGCCAGCGGCGGCTCGGCCAGCACCTCCTCCACCCGCTCCCGGGTGTCCAGGCTGCGCAGCCCGGAGATCTGGTCCCAGGCCGTCACCACGGTGAGCAGTGAGCCGAGCACGATGAGCCACCCGGCGAGGGTGGCCTGACCGGGGCGGGGAAGCTTCGTTTCAGACATGTCGGGAATCATTTTCTCATCCCTGCCAACCCCACCCGCCGAGAGGGCGGCCGCGTCGGCCGACGCGAGCGCCTATTCGGCGCGAAGGCGGTCGAAGGCCTTGGGAGCGGTGAGAGTCGGAAGGGCCTCGGCGATCTCCTTCGCGCACGCGGCCGGGGTCGCGGTGGTGGAGTCGACGCGGATGTCGTACGGGTGCGAGTAGACCAGGGTCTGCGACCGGGCGAGGCCGGCGGGCCGGTCGCCGCGGGCGGCCTCCCGGCGTTCGAGCTCCTCGGGCGAGCACCAGACCTCGACGAGGGTGACGTCGTAGCCGTCGAGCACCTCGAGCAGGTCCTCGAGCCGCCAGGTCTCGCTGAGCGGGTAGTCCATGATCACGTCGTTGCCGACCGACGCCAGAGCCGCGACCGTGCGGTGGTAGCCCAGCCGGGTCCGCCGCAGCATCTCGGCGATCCCGGCGTCGTCGAACTCCCGCGTATGGACCGTCGACCGCATCCCGCTGATCCCATCGACCGGCACGAAGAACCACGGGTCCTCGAGCAGCGGCAGCAGCTCCTGTCCGATGCTGCTCTTGCCCGAGCTCGACGCCCCGTTGAGCAGGATGATCCGACCGTTGCGCATGCGGTCAACCTACTGGCCATGGCTCAAGCCGCGTCGAGGTGATCCTCGGGCTTCTCACCCAGGTCACGCAGCGCCTGCACCAGGGCACGGCGGGCCTTTCGGGCAGAGCGGCCGTACGGGATGACGACGACCGATACGTCACCGTCCGTGAGCCAGAGACCGGCACTGACGTCGTCGCCACCCAGATATCGAATCCAGATTCCCTCCCGAGTGACCTCCAACCGCCTCCGGTTCAGGACGATGTCGGCAGCCTCGGCATCCTTGCCCCACACCTCCAGCCGGTCCGGCAGCACGATCACTGCCGCAGTCTGCAGCCACCCCGACCTCAGCTTCACGACCTTCCCGACACGATCGTCGACGGTCACTTCGGCAGCCTCACCGACAACGGTCGGGATGCCAGGAAACATCTCTTCGAACTGCGCCACGAACCTCCGCATCGACCGATCTGCGCGGGTCGCGATCGCCCAGATCACCAACGGCGGGCCGATCCAGACCGCGATGAGGAAGTAGCCGACGTCGTCGTACGCCCGGGCGAGTCCATCCAACACCTGGTCCAGCATTTCGCGCCTCCGACTCGTACCGGGCCTCGATCATCCCGCCGAGAATGCAGTTGTGGGCGACGAAACGGCAGTTTCGTCGCCCACAACTACGGATTCGGCCCGCCAGAACTACGGTTTCGGGCGGCGGTGGTCAGACCTTCAGGGTGAGGCCGTCGCCGTCGCGGTCGACGGTGACCTGGCCACCGTCGGACACCTCGCCGCCGATGAGCATCCTGGCGAGAGGGTCGCCGATGGCGGACTGGATGAGGCGGCGCAGCGGCCGGGCACCGTACGCCGGGTCGTAACCGGTCTCGGCGAGCCACTCCCGAGCCTGCGTAGTGACGGAGATCGAGATGCGGCGGGCGGCCAGACGCTTCTCGAGCAGACCGAGCTGGATGTCGACGATCTTGGTGAGATCGGCCAGCGAGAGGGCGTCGAACATGACGACCTCGTCGAGGCGGTTGAGGAACTCGGGCTTGAACGACGCCCGGACCACCGCCATGACCGACTCGCGCTTCTCGTGCTCGTCCATGACCGGGTCGACAAGGAAGGCCGAGCCGAGGTTGGAGGTGAGGATGAGGACCGTGTTGCGGAAGTCGACCGTGCGGCCCTGGCCGTCAGTCAGGCGCCCGTCGTCGAGCACCTGCAGCAGGATGTCGAAGACCTCGGGGTGTGCCTTCTCGACCTCGTCGAGCAGCACCACCGAGTAGGGGCGGCGGCGCACCGCCTCGGTCAGCTGACCACCCTCCTCGTAGCCGACGTAGCCCGGAGGCGCTCCGACCAGACGGGCGACCGAGTGCTTCTCGGAGTACTCGGACATGTCGATGCGTACGATCGCTCGCTCGTCGTCGAAGAGGAAGTCGGCGAGCGACTTGGCGAGCTCGGTCTTACCGGTGCCGGTCGGGCCCAGGAACAGGAACGAGCCGGTGGGGCGGTTGGGGTCGGCGATGCCCGCACGAGAGCGCCGGACGGCGTCGGCAACGGCCGTGACCGCGGACTTCTGCCCGATCAGGCGCCGTCCGATGACGGACTCCATCTCGAGCAGCTTGGCCTGCTCACCCTGGAGCATCTTGCCGGTCGGGATGCCGGTCCAGGCCTCGACCACCTCGGCGATCTGCTGGGCAGCGACCTCCTCGCCGACCAGCCGGTCGGCGACCTCGCCCCCGTCCTCGGCCTCGGCGGCCTCGGCGATCTGCCGCTCCAGCTCCGGGATGCGACCGTAGAGGATCTCCGAGGCCTCCCCCAGCGAACCCTCCCGCTGGAGCCGCTCGGCCTCGCTGCGCAGCGCGTCGAGCTGCTTGCGCAGGGCACCCTCACCCTCGAGAGAGGCCTTCTCCTGCTCCCAGCGCGCCTCCAGCCCGCGCAGCTCCTCCTCCTTGTCGGCGAGCTCCTTGCGCAGCGCCGCGTGACGCTCGAGCGAGGCGTCGTCGGACTCCTTGGAGAGCGCGAACTCCTCCATCTTCAGCCGGTCGACGGCGCGCCGGAGCTGGTCGATCTCCTCCGGAGACGACTCGATCTCCATCCGCAGCCGGGAGGCGGCCTCGTCGATCAGGTCGATCGCCTTGTCGGGCAGCTGCCGGCCGGTGATGTAGCGGTCGGACAGGGTCGCGGCGGCCACCAGGGCGGCATCGGTGATGCGGACACCGTGGTGCGCCTCGTACTTCTCCTGGATGCCGCGCAGGATCTGCACGGTGTCCTCGACCGACGGCTCGCCGACGAAGACCTGCTGGAACCGGCGCTCCAGGGCCGGGTCCTTCTCGATGCGCTCGCGGTATTCGTCGAGCGTGGTCGCACCGATCATGTGCAGCTCACCACGCGCGAGCATCGGCTTGAGCATGTTGCCGGCGTCCATCGCGGAGTCGCCGCCGGCGCCCGTGCCGACGACGGTGTGGAGCTCGTCGATGAAGGTGATGACCTGGCCCTCGGCGGCCTTGATCTCCTCCAGGACGGCCTTGAGCCGCTCCTCGAACTGGCCGCGGTACTGCGCACCGGCGACCATCGCCGCCAGGTCGAGGGACAGGAGACGGCGACCCTTCAGCGAGTCGGGTACGTCGCCCGCGATGATCCGCTGGGCGAGCCCTTCGACGACGGCCGTCTTGCCGACGCCGGGCTCGCCGATGAGGACCGGGTTGTTCTTCGTACGCCGCGAGAGCACCTGGATGACGCGGCGGATCTCGGAGTCGCGACCGATGACCGGGTCGAGCTTGCCGCGCTCGGCGGCCTCGGTGAGGTCCTGGGAGTACTTCTCGAGCGCCTCGTAGGAGTCCTCGGCGTCCTGGCTCGTCACCCGGCGGTTGCCGCGGACCGCCTTCAGCGTCTCGCGCAGCCCTTTCTCGGTGAGCCCGGCGCTCTTGAGCACCTTCTGCGCCGACGACTCGACCGTGGCCAGCGAGATCAGCAGGTGCTCGGTGGCGGCGTAGTCGTCCTTCAAGGAGGTGGCCAGGGTGATCGCGCCGGCCAGGACCCGGGTCAGCCCACCCGAGGCAGCGGGCTGCTGCACCGTGGACCCGCTGGCGCGCGGGAGACCGGCGAGATCGGCGGCCGCCGCTCGCGACAGCTCCTCGGCGTCCACACCGGACTTGGTGACCATCGACGTCGCGGTGCCCTCGTCCTGCTGGAGCAGTGCGACAAGCAGGTGGATCGGCTCGGTCGTGGTGTTGCCCGCCGTCGTGGCGGAGAGTTGCGCGGCCTCGATGGCCTCGCGAGCCTTGGTGGTGAACTTGTCTGCCGAAAACTGGCTCATCTGTCTCTGCTCTCCTCCTGGGGATGCACCTGAGTCTGCCGCGAGTGCCTGTCACCCGCATCTATCTCAACACAACCAAAGTTGAGTCTGTTCCACTCAACTTTGACTTTTATATAGTGCGGCGCCGGCACAAACGAATCGGGCACACTCCTCACATGGACTCCCCAGGCGCGGTACGCGAGCAGCTCGCCGCGCGGCAGCGCGAGGTCCTCGACGACCTGCTGGCGGGACGTACGCCGCCGGGGTTCGACCCCGCCGGGACCACCGCGACCACGCGGGTCCTCCACCACAAGCGCTCCTCGGCCGCCGAGCACGCCGCCCCCGAGCTCGACCTGCTCCCGGACTGGCGCGCCCGCTTCCATGTCTGGGCCGCGCAGCACCCGCAGCAGGGCTGCGCCCACGATGACGTACGCGACTTCCTGACCACCATCGGCGCCGACTGGCTCCGGCTGCACGAGGTCTACGAAGGCCGTCGGCAGTGGGCACTCACCCGGATCGCCGGGCGCCGGGTGCTCACCATCGGTCTCGGCTCACAGATCTGGCACCTCAGCCGCCGCACCTGGAAACGGAGCTTCACATGGAAATCCTGATCATCCTCGGGGTCCTCGGCCTGGTCATCTACCTACTGTTCGAGCCCGGTCTCAAGAGGCGTCGCAACCGCCGCCGAGGTCCCCGTAGACGGGGCGGCGGCAGCTCCGGCTCGAGTTCGTGCGGCTCCACCTACGACTCCGGCAACAACCACTTCTGCAACTCCTCCTGCGGCTCGAGCTGCGGCGGCGGAGGCGGCGGCGACTGACGCCTCCCCTGCCGAGTCGGCTCGTCCTGACCGAGATCCGCGTCGAGTCGGCTCGTCACAACGAGCCGACTCGGCATCAGAAGAGGTCGAGGGCGGTCACCTTCCACTGGCCGTCGACCTTCGCGGCCTCGACTGCGATCTGCGCTGCGGAGATGGACGACTCCTTGTCGGTGGATCGCTGGGAGGCCTGGTCCAGGAAGACCAGGAGCTCGGCGGAGTCGGCGTCGAGGGACTTGACCGCGGCGACCTGGACCTCGGCGCTGAGCACGAGCTTCTGGCCGGGGGCCTTCTCCTGGAGCTGCTTGAAGAGGAGGTCGTACTCCTTGCGGGCGTCGCCGGCGAGGAACTCATCAGCGGCGGCAGCAGTCGGACCGGGATCGGAGAAGTCGTAGGAGAAGACCTGGAGCAGGCCGGTGGTGACGGCCGACTGCACCTCGGTGGTGGCCTCGGCGTCGACGACGGCGCGGTTGCCGACGTGGTCGGTCCTGCGCTCCCGGTCGGCCTGCCAGAACGCTCCCAGTCCCAGGATCAGGGCGAGCGCGGCGAGGAACGGTGCCCAGCGACGTACGAGAGAAGTGCTCATGACATGTTCACCGCTACCTGCTCGAGGCTCTCCAGGAGCCAGTCGTCGCCGACCTTGACCAGGTCGGCTGCGAACCTGTTGCGCTTGACCGTCGGCTCGGCGTCCTCACCGGAAGCAGAGCCGTCGCGGACCGTGATCTCGACCGCCGCGATCACGGTCGCGCTGTCGTCGTCGAGCTCGGTCACGGCCGCGTCCATCACCGAGCCGGTCGAAATCTTCTCCTGCTCGGCGAGGACCTTGCGGTCCTCCTCGGAGACGCTGGTCAGCTGATCGTGCAGGGTCCCGGTAGTGACCGCGGCCCACCCCTTCAGCCCCTCGTCCACCTTCCGGTAGTCGAGCGAGTTGAGGGTCTCGATGTGGCTGGTCGCGACGATCAGCACCCGGTCGCGCCGGGCGGCCTCGTCGACCATCTCCTGGTCGTGCCCGGTCGCACGCCACCAGGTCAGCGCGCCCGCGACCAGCACGCACAACGCCACCAGCGGGAGGGCCCAGGTGAGCACCCGGTCGCGCCTCGACGGCTGTTCGGGGACCAGCTCGACCACCGAGGCCTCCGTCCGTCTCTCCGTCGTCGTGCTCATCGCTCCCCCATCAGTCCGGCGAGCGTGGTGGGGACGCTAACCGTCCCCGGCTCGACTGTCTCGGTCTTCGTGGTTTTCGGTCGGGGCACGGCCTCGCAGCCGGCCGCGGTGTTGAACGGCTTGCCCTTGCTCAGATCGGTGCCGGCGCGCAGGTCGGTGCCCTCATAACCCGAGACGCACGGCGGCGGGTTGAAGAACGACGGCATCAGGCTCAGCCGTGGCCCGTTGGACGTGTTGATCGCCCAGCCGATGCTGACCGCCTCCGGCACGGTCACGAAGGTCGACTCGAGCGCGGCGGCGTTCGTGCCGAAGAGCGTCGCGGGCGTGACCAGGTTGCTCATCAGGATCCCGAGCGGCTGCCCGACCTCTTTGACCAGCAGCGAGATCTCGGTGGCCGTGCCGGGCGCGGCCCCGATCAGGTCGCGCAGGTCCTTGTCGGAGTCGGCAAGGGTCGAGGAGAAGAGCGCGAGGTCGTTGCTCCAGGCCTTGATACTGGTCGCCGACTCCTCCTGGGTCGCGAGCACCTGGTCGGAGTTGCGGATCAGGCTCGCCGAGACGAGGAAGTTGCGGTCGGCCTCCTGCTGGAACGAGAGCGAGGTGTCGACCAGCTTCCGCAGGTCGGACCCGGCTCCCTGGGACAGCAGGTACGACTCGTCGATCGTCGTCACCAGAGCCTCCTCGGGCACCGAGGCGACGAAGTCGCGGCCGGTCTCGATGACCTGGGAGGCGTCGTACGGCAACGCCTCCTCCCCCGCAGAGAGCCGGTCGCCCTCGGAGAGCCGGGCGGAGCCCACCGCGCCACCGCGGAGATCCAGGTACTGCTCGCCGATGGCCGACCGGTTGGCGACCTTCACGGTGACGTCCTCGGGGATGGCGGGCGCGTCGCCCTCGATCTCCAGCACCGCGCGTACGCCGTCGGAGCCCGCTTCCAAGGAGGTCACCTCGCCCACGGGCACCCCGCGGTAGGTCACCTCCGAGTTGACGAAGAGGCCGCCGCCCTCGGGCAGCGAGACGTCGACGCGGTAGGGCTCGTCGAGCAGGTCCAGGCCGACATAGCGGGCCCCGACATAGCTGGTGCCCACGAGCGCGAGGGCGACGAAGAGCCCCAGCTTGACGCGTACGCCTCCGGTGAGCCGCTGCATCATTCGCTCCCTTCCACGGAGCCGGCGTCGCTCGCCGCGCCTTCCGGCGACGTCTCGGAGGTCGCCGACCCGGACCCGGACGAAGGCTCGGTCGGTGACTCCGAGGGCGACCCGGAGGGATCTGACGGGGACGAGGACGGTGAAGACGACCCGGACTGCGACGGATCCGAGGAGGACGAGGACGACCCGGGAGCGGAGGGCAGGATCGACTCCCCCGGGATCGACGGCGAGGACGAGCCCGGCACCGGCGACGTGGTCGACGGCAGCAGTCCGGGCGGTGCGTCCGACGACCCGGACTGGGAGCTGACCGAGCCGCCGGACCCGCCTCCGACCGCCGGCTGCAGCCATTCGCAGCCCCTGGACTGGCAGCCGGCAGGAGTACGGAAGTTCGTGATCATGAACAGGTTCATGTAGTCGCCGCGGAGCGCGTTGAGCACCTCGTCGGGGAACGGGTAGGTGAAGAGGATCTCGAGCGCGTACGGCAGGTCCGAGCCGGCCTTCGCGAGCTGGTCGAGGATCGGGTCGAGCAGCTTCAGGTCGGCGACGATGTCGTCCTGGGCCTCGTCCAGGGTGCTGATGGTGACCTTGGAGAGCTTGTCGAGCGCCTCCAGCATCGCGACCAGCTGCGGACGCTGGTCGACGAGCACCTGCATGCCCGGCGAGAGCCCCTCCAGCGCTTCTGCGATCTTGGTCTTGTCCTTCTCCAGCGTGACCGCGAGCTCGTTGAGCGATTCGATCGCGGAGGTGATCGAGGCTGAGCGTGAATCGAGGACCGAGACGAACCGGTCCATCTCGGTCAGGAACGCCTTGATCTCCTCGGGCCGTCCGTCGGAGATCTGCTGCATCTCGCGGGAGATCTCCTGGAACTGCGCGATGCCGCCGCTGTTGAGCACCATCGACAGGGCTCCGAGCACCTCCTCGACCTGCGCGGCCGCCTCGGTGTCACCCCTCCCGAGGACCGCACCATCGCCCAGGGGCGAGCCTGCGACCGGCGTGGCGGGGCGGATCAGCGCGACGTACTTCTCTCCGAGCAGGGAGGTCTGCTGCAGTCGAGCCGTGGTGCCGGCTGGGAGCGAGACGTCGTCCCTGACCACCAGCGACACCCGCGCGCTGCGGCCGTCCTCGGTCAGCCGGATCTTGGAGACCCGGCCCACGGCGACGTTGTCGATCTTGACGCTGGACTGAGGGACCAGATCGAGTACGTCGCTGAACTCGGCGCTCAGCGTGATCGGATCCTCCCCCACATCCGCGCCGCCGGGCAGCGGGGCCTCGTAGACGCCTCCGCTGACGGCACCGAGGCCGCAGCCGGAGAGGGTCAGGGCGGCCGTGGCCACCAGGGCCATGAGCGGTCTCGACAGAGGTCTCGACGAGCGCGACATCACTGCTCCTCTCCGACACCGGGAAGCAGGACCGGTGGCGCGTCCTCGGAGGTCTGGCCGGTGAGGCCGTCGCCGGACCAGACGCTCAGCTCGTTCAGGTTGGTGCGGCCGACGAGGCTGTTGGTCGCCGGGTCGTAGGCGTTGACGTACTTCTGCAGCACCAGCGGGATCGTGGCGACCGCCTCCTCGAGCGACTCGTTCTGGTCGACGAGGACCTGGGTCGGCCCCTGCAGGTTCTCGACGCTCGTGCGCATCTCGCCGCGGTTGTCCTTGATGAACGACTCCAGCAGCGCGAGCGCCTCGCCGAGGTTGCTGACCGCCGAGGCCAGGTCGTCGCGGTCCTCGGCGAGATACTCGGTGACCTGCGCGAACCGGCGGTTGGCCTCCTCGACCCCGTCGTCGTGCTCGAGCAGGGTCTTGTTGAAGGTGTCGAGGTTCTCCACGGTGGCGAAGAAGTCCTGGTCGATGTCGGCCAGGGTGGCCGACGCGTCGGCTCCTTCCCGGATCACCTGGTTGATGTCGGCGCCCTGCCCGTCGAGGTTGGCCGCCATCACCTCCAGGAACCGCGAGAGCGCACCGTTCTTGTTCGCGCCGTTGGGACCGAGCTGGTCGCCGGCCTCGGTCAGCGAGGCGTAGAGGTCGTCGATCTCCACCGGCACCGCGGTCTCCTCGATGACGGTGCCGTCGCGGAGCTCGGGCCCGTCGACGTACGGCTCGGTGAGCTGGACGAAGCGGTCCGAGACCAGCGTCGGAGCGACGATCACGGCCTCGGTGTCGGCCGCGGCGGTCTGGCCGGGGTCGAGCATCATCGAGACCTTCACGTGCTCGCCGGCCGGGGTCACCGCGGTCACCTCGCCGACCGGTACGCCGAGAATCTGCACGTCGGAGCCGGGATAGAGGCCGATGGAGGCCTCGAAGAGCGCGGAGAAGGTGGTGCCCTTCCGCCCCTCCCGGATCCCGTACGCAGCACCCCACCCGATCGCGCCGACGACGGCGATCACGAGGAGCCCGGCGATGAGCCGTCTCATCTCGTCCCTCCTGGCTTGCAGTCACGCTGCACGTCGTTGTCGAGCACCGGTGCGTTGTTCTCGTCGAAGAGGCCGCAGCCGTAGACGTCGATCCAGGGCCCGTTGCTCATCGAGGCGCCGATCACCCGGTAGTAGGCGCCGATCTGGGAGAGCGCCTTGTCGAGGTGGTCCTGGTTGCGCTGCAGGATCTCGGAGACCTGGTCGAGCTTCTTCAGGGCCGGCTGGAGGCGCTTCTGGTTGTCCTCGACCAGGCCGGTGACCTGCTTGGCGAGGTCGTCGGTGTAGGTGAGCATCTGGTGGATCGCCTGGCGGCGGGCGGCGAGCTCCTCGAGCAGCTTGTCGCCGTCCTCGATCAGGAGTCCGATCTCCTCGTTGCGCTCAGCGAGGGTGCCGGTGACCTCGGTCGTCGTCCTCATCAGCTCGGCCAGCTCCTGGTCCCGCGAGGAGATCGTGCGGGAGAGCCGGGTGAGACCGGAGACCATGCCGCGTACGTCCTCGGGGGTGTCCTCGAAGACCTCCGAGAGGGCGTCCATCGACTGCTCGACCTGGGCCATGTCGATCTCCCCGACGGTGGTGGAGAGGTCGGAGAAGGCGGCGTTGACGTCGTAGGGAGTCGTGGTCCGGGAGACCGGGATCGGCTCGCGGAGACGGCCCGAGCCGCCCGGGTCCAGGGCGAGGAACTTGCGTCCGAGCAGCGTCTTCACCTTGATCGACGCGGTGGTCTGCGAGCCGAGCGAGACGTCCTTGGCCCGGAACCTGATCAGCACCTTGTCGCCCTCGAGCTCGAGCTCGGAGACCTCGCCGACCTTCACCCCGGCGACCCGCGCCTCGTCACCGGGACGTATCCCGGCGGCCTCGGCGAAGTAGGCCTCGTAGGTGTCGCCGCCGCCGATGACGGGGAGGTCCTCGGCGTAGAAGGTGGCGAAGAAGACGCCGGTCATGGCCAGGATCCCGACCACGGCGATGACGATCTTGTTGCGTTCGGCGAACGACTTCGGATAGCGGGCCATCATTGGCACCTTCCTGCCGGCGAGTCCACACCGAGGTCGCCGTAGTAGCCCTCGGGTTTCGGGATCCGCCCGTCGATGGAGCAGATGTAGAAGTTGAGCCAGCCTCCGTAGGTGGCCATCCGGCCGATCTGGTCGGTCTTCTGCGGCATGGTGGTCAGGAACGTGGTCAGTGCCTCGTCGTTCTCGGCGAGGTTCTCCGAGACGTCGCCGAGCGAGTCGATCGAGTCGCGCAGCGGCTCGCGGCCCTCCTCCAGCAGCCCGGTGACGCTCTGCGAGAGCTCGCCCATCCCCTCGATGGTCGAGCCGAGCGTCTCTCGGTCGGCGGCCAGCCCGGAGACCAGCCGCTGCAGCGTCACCAGGGTGGTGTCGAGCATCCCGGTGCGCTGGCTGACCACCTCGAGGACCGAGTTGAGGTTGGTGATCAGGTCGCCGATCACCTGGTCGCGGTCGGCGAGGGTCGAGGTCAGCGAGGCGGTCGAGGAGAGCAGCGACTCCACCGTCGCTCCCTCGCCCTGGAAGACCGCGATGATCTGGGCGCTGAGGTTGTTGACGTCCTCCGGGTCGAGGAACTTGAACAGCGGCTGGAAGCCGTTGAACAGCATCGTCAGGTCCAGCGCCGGCCGGGTCTCGTCGAGCTCGAACGTGTAGCCGGCGCGCAGCGGCTCGCCGCCGGGAGCACCCGGCTCCAGTGCGATGTAACGCTGCCCGATCAGGTTGCGGAACCGCAGCTCCGCCCGGGTCCCCTCGACCATCGGCGCCGACTCGGCCGCGGTGAAGACGACCTCGGCGGTGTCGTTGTGGCGCAGCCCGATGGACTGGACGGTGCCGATCTTCACCCCCGCCATCCGCACGTCGTCGCCCTTGTTGAGGCTGGTCACGTCGGTGAAGAGCGCCGTGAACGTACGCCCCGACGAGGTCGATCCGTTGGAGATCGTCGTCGCCAGCGCCGCCATCGCCAGGACCGTCACCAGCGCGAAGACCACCGACTTGGTGAGCGTCACCGCGACCGAGCCGCCACTGTTGAGTCTCATCGGACGATCACCTCCGTGCCTCGCAGGGTCGGGCCGAGCAGCAGGCTCGACCAGGTCGGATACTCATCAGGTGCCAGGCCTTCCGCTGGTGCCATCACCTCGGCGATCAGCTGGTTCTCGCCCGGGGAGTTCTGCTCGCCGAGCCCCGTGGTCGCACCGAAGGTGCGCACCCGGTCCGTCGGTGGTGCCTCGATCCGCTCGGCGGTGTCGGCCGTCCCGGTGACGGCCGGCTGGCTGCCGGTCTGGCCGGTGACGTACGGGCATCGGGGGCCGCCGGTGCGCAGCTTCGGGACGTAGCCGGAGGGGTAGGGCTGCCGGATCTCCGAGACGCTGACCAGCGCATGGAAGCCGGGCTCGTCGGTGCCCTTGCCGAGGTTCTTGGCCATCACCGGCGCGTAGTCGCGCAGGGCGCTGAAGAGGCAGGGGAAGGAGGAGGCGTACGGGCTGACCGCGCGGAGCGCGTCGCGCGAGGTGTCGGAGAGCACCACGATCGTCTCCCGGTTGCGCTCGAGCCAGCGGTCGGTGTCGGCCGCCGTCGTGGTCACCGACCGGAACGTGTCGGCGAGCTGCTTCTGTTGATCGACCAGAGTCGACGCGGTCACCGTCATGGTGTCCAGCGCGTCCAGCAGATCCGGCGCCGCCTCCTCGTAGTGGCCCGCGACCCGGCCGAGCGCGGCGAGGTCGTCGGCCATCTGCGGGACCAGCGGGTTGAGCTTCCTCAGGTAGTCCGCCCACGCCGAGAAGACCTCGCCGATGTCGTCGCCGTTGTCACGCAGCATCGTGGCCAGCTCGCTCAGCGTCGCGTTGAGCTTGTGGGGCTGGATCGCCTTGAGCACCGGGAGCAGCTCGTCGAGGACCTGCTCCAGCTCGACCGCCTCGTCGGAGCGGTCCTGCTCGATGACATCACCGGCCGACAGCTCCGCCCCTCCCGCCGTCGGCTGGAGCGCCACATAACGCTCGCCGAAGAGCGTCTTGGGCAGCAGCCTGGCGGTGGTGTCGGTCGAGAGGTCGGAGAGGACCCCGGGCTCCAGCGCCAGGGTCAGCTCGGCGCCACCCTCGCGGGCCGAGACGGTGCGGACCGTGCCGACCGGCACCCCACGCAGCTTGACGTCGGAGCCCTCCTGGAGGGCGTTGCCGAGGGGGCCGGTGGTCAGCGTGACCTCGGAGCGGTCCACGAAGGTCTGGTCGTAGGCGAGCCAGGCGCCGAGCGCCACCGCCGCGACCACGGCCAGGTAGCACAGGCCGAGGAAGGCGTCGCGAAGCCTCGAGAGGGTCATCCTGCGATCCTCACCGTCGTGGTGGCGCCCCACATCGCCATCGAGAGGGCGAGGTCGAGCAGCGCGACGACCACGATGGTCCGCCGCACCGAGCGCCCGACCGCGATCCCGACCCCCGACGGCCCGCCGCTGGCGTAGAAGCCCAGCCGGCAGTGGATCAGAATGATCAGGATCGAGAAGATCAGCACCTTCCCGAAGCTCAGCAGGATGTCGATGGGCGGCAGGAAGAGCTGGAAGTAGTGGTCGTACGTCCCGGCCGACTGCCCATGGAAGTAGACCGTCACGATCCGCGAGCCCGCATAGGAGGTCAGCAGCCCGACGACGTAGAGCGGGATGATCGCCACGAAGCCGGCGACCACGCGGGTCGAGACCAGGTAAGGGATCGTGCCCAGCCCCATCACCTTGACCGCGTCGATCTCCTCGTTGATCCGCATCGCGCCGAGCTGGGCGGTGAACCCGGCGCCGACGGTCGCGGACATCGCCAGGGCCGCCACCAGCGGCGCGATCTCGCGGGTGTTGAAGTAGGCGGAGATGAACCCGTTGAGCGTCGAGGTGCCGATCTGGTCGAGCGCTGCGTACCCCTGCATGCCGACGACAGTGCCGACGAAGATGCTCATCCCCGTCATCACCCCGATGGTGCCGCCGATGACCGCGAGCGCGCCGGTGCCGAAGGAGACCTCGGAGAGGATCCGGAGGATCTCGCGCGGGTAGTGCCGGATCGCCGACGGGATCCCGACCAGCACCTTCCCGTAGAACCGGATGTCTCGGCCGGACTGCACCAGCCCGTCCAGCGAGCGGTCCAGGCGCGACCGCTTCTTGACCACATCGACCGTCGCCATCTCAGGCCCCCTTCCCGGGCACGAGCTCGAGGTAGAGCGTGGTGATCACGAAGTTGACGAAGAAGAGGAGCAGGAAGGTGACGACGACCGACTGGTTGACCGCCTCCCCCACCCCCTTCGGCCCGGGCTTGGTGTTGAGCCCCTGGTAGGCGGCGACGAGTCCGGCGATGAGCCCGAAGAGCACCGCCTTGAGCTCGCCCACCCACAGGTCGGAGAGCTGGGCGAGCGCGGTGAAGGAGGAGAGGTACGCCCCGGGGGTCCCGCCCTGGATGATGACGTTGAAGAAGTAGCCACCGAGCACACCGACCACCGAGACCAGGCCGTTGAGCAGCACCGCCGCGAGCACGCAGGCGAGCACGCGTGGCACCACGAGCGCCTGGATCGGGTCGACCGCGATCACCCGCATCGCGTCGATCTCGTCGCGGATCGTCCGGGATCCCAGGTCGGCGCAGATCGCCGCTCCGCCCGCCCCTGCGATGACCAGCGAGGTCACGATCGGCGCCGCCTGCTGCACGACGGCGAGCACCGAGGCGGCGCCGGTGAACGACTGCGCCCCGATCTGCACCGTCAGCGTGCCGAGCTGCAGCGCGATCACCGCTCCGAACGGGATCGCGACCAGCATCGCCGGGATCCAGGAGACCGAGGTGACGAACCAGAACTGGTCGAGCAGCTCGCGGGCCGCGAACGGCCGCCGGAAGGCCGCCCGGAAGGTGTCCAGGCCCAGCGCGAAGAGCGCCCCGACCTGGTCGAGCCCCCGGCTGACCGGATCCTTCGTCCGGACGGCGGCAGGGGCTCGGTCGACCTCGTCGTCATCGGCGGTGTAGAGCGTTGCGGCTCCGCTCGCCACCCGGTCCGCGTGCCGCGAGGCACCCTCGCGGGGTGCGCCGCTGGCCGGGGCGAGCTGGCGCGGCAGCACCTCGATGGCGCGGGCGCCGGCGCGTACGGTCGCCACGCCTCCGGACGGGTAGTAGGTCTCGCCCTCGACGTAGTCGTCGTTGACGCCGTGGTCGGTCTCCTCGCTCATCCCGATCGGCCCGATCGGGTCGCCGCTCATGAACTGGGAGACGACCGGGTGGTCGGTGAGCAGAAACTCCTCGCGCGGGCCGTACATCACCAGCCGCCGGCGGTAGAGCATGCCGAGGTTGTCCGGCAGCGTACGTGCCAGCTCGATGTTGTGGGTGACCACCAGCATCGTCGCGTCGGTGGCCGCGTTGACGTCGACCAGCAGCTGGGCGAGGTTGGCCGTACGCACCGGGTCGAGCCCCGAGTCGGGCTCGTCGCACAGGATGATCGAGGGCTCGGTGACCAGCGAGCGGGCCAGGCCGGCGCGCTTGCGCATCCCGCCGGAGATCTCGCCGGGCAGCTTGTGCTCCTGCCCCATCAGCCCGACCAGGTCGAGCTTGTCGTTGGTGATCTGCCGGATCTCCGACTCGCGCTTCCTGGTGTGCGCCCGCAGCGGGAAGGCGACGTTGTCGAAGACGCTCATCGAGCCGAAGAGCGCACCGTCCTGGAAGAGCACCCCGAACCGCTTGCGCAGCTCCTGCCGCTGGGACTCCCGTGCCTTGACCATGTCGACCCCGTCGACCAGGCAGACCCCGGCCTCCGGCCGCAGCAGCCCCATCAGCGACTTCAGGAACACCGACTTGCCGGTGCCCGAGGGCCCCAGCAGTGCGGTGATCTCGCCCTGGGGCAGCGTGAGGGTCACGTCGCTCCAGATGTTCTGGGACCCGAAGCTCTTGGTGAGCCCGGTGACCTCCACGGTTCCGCCCATCGCGGGACCTCCTGATCTGCCGTTGTGGGGTGTGCTTCGACCCGGACGGTACGTGTGGCACCGGTCACACGGGAGAGGAAATCGAGCCGCCCGACAAATGCGGGCCGTGTTTTGTCACGCGCATGACAAATCGGGCGGCCCAGTGGTCAGAGTGTCGGGAGGGCGGTCTCGCGGACGAACGAAAATTCGTTCGTCTCCACGATCTCCGCAACCAGGTCGACCGCCGCCGCGGCTGCGATGGCGATGGTCTCCTCAGGAACCTCACACATCCTCAGCGTCGCTGCAGCGACGCGGTTCGCCCGTTTGAGAGTCATCGTCAGCCCGGCGTTGCGGATGGTGGTGACGATCTCGGCCGAGTGCATCAGCATCTCGCCGAGCTCTCGGGTTTCGAAGTCAGAAGTGACGTTGGACGAGGCGACCTGGAGGCCGAGGCGGCCGTACGCGTCGACGAGTTCTTGGCGGGCATGGTCGAACTCGGTGTAGACCTCGCTACTGGTCACATCGGACTGGCGGTAGAGGATGCCGACGTTGTGAGACGCCTCGGCCAGCGTACGTACGTCGACCAGCGCGAGCAGGTAGAGAGCGGTCTCGTGGGTCTCAGGCGGGACGAGCGCCTCGATCCTGGCAACCTTGTCCACCGTGGGACGTACGGAGCGCTGCAGCAGTTCAGCGAGGATCGCGTCCTTCCCGGCGAAGTGGTAGTAGAGACTCGCCTGCCGGATCCCGACCCGCTCCGCGATCTCCCGCGTCGACGTCGCCGCGAAACCCCTGGTCACAAAGAGCTCCGCCGCCGCATCGAGCACTTGGTCGCGCGGCGATGCCGCGCTGGTGCTGGGTACGTGACGCGGACGCCCGGGGCTCGTACGGCGGGCCGTCATCGACTGGCTCCCGGAGTGCTAGCCCGCGGGGTCTGCATGTCCACGTCCCGGTCCTCCGCTCGAACACCACTGGATCGGCCGAGGCGGCAGGACGCAAGAACTGCACGTCCACCCGTTGCACACTCGGCGTTCCCACCGACCCGGCCGTGAGCCCCACTCTGTCGCCCGAGACAGGTTGGAACCACCGGGAGAACCAGTGATCATCCGGCCGAGATCTCCCTGTGCAACGGGGAGGTTGTGACACGATGCGCGTATGAGCACCGACGCCAACGCGCGTCCCCCGAAGGCAACCAGTCAACGCAGGGAACGCCGAGAGTGGTCTGCTGAGCTACGCGCACAGGGGTCGACCTGGGTCGAAGTCGCCGATGCGTTCGCCGACAGATACGGCGTGAACCGACGCGTCGCACTCCGCCTTGCTCGCGATTGGAGCCAACGCGACGCCGCCGATCAGTGGAACCAACGCTGGCCCGAGGATCCGAAGACCTTCAAGAACTTCTCCTACTGGGAGCAATGGCCTGCGCCGACCGGCTACGCACCGTCCCTGATTGTTCTCGCCAGGCTGGCCGAGATGTACCAATGCGCTGTCGCCGACCTGGTCGTAGACCTCGGCGACCACTCTCACCTGGACACAGCCCGAGCTGCCAGCGGCAACCTCTCAGGACTCTGGCTCTCTCGATACAGCTACTTCTCCGATAGCCGTGCCACGAACATGAACAGCGAACACAGGATCCGACTTCATCAGACGGGAAGCCGGCTTCACGCTGCGACCGATCCCACCAGCGATTCGCGACTCTCACTCGACCTGAGCGTCAGAGGTGCCATCGCCACCGGCACCTGGACCGAGCGAACCACGGCCACCGGGTACTACCGCGGGGCGGTCTACCACGGCACGATCCAGTTGGTCATCAGCCCACATGCGCACACGATGAGCGGCCGCTGGCTCGGCTTCGGCAAGGACTTCGTCGTCAACTCAGGAGACTGGCATCTCGAGTGGCTCGAAGACTGAGTCTCAGGCCTCTGGCTCCTCGCCCGACCCGCAGATCAGCGCCACGATCGTCGTGCCACGACGGAACTGGCCGCCGAGCACCTGATCGAAGAGCGCGTACATCATCTTGGCCTCGTACACCCAGTCCAGTCGCAAGCCGTGGCGCTGCTCGAAGTCAACGATGAAGTCATCCAGCTCGGGGGTGCGCTTCGCATAGCCACCGAAGTGGTAGTCGCACTCCAGTCGCCACGAACCGCTCCGAGCGCCGTACACCTGCTCCTGTAGCCGAACGATGTCGTCCTCGAGGAACGCGCCACCCTTCAGAACCGGAACCCCCACCGTCACCTGACCGGGCGCCGCGCCCGCGGCCACGCCAGCGAGTGTCCCGCCGGTTCCCACCGCACAGAACACGACGTCGACGGAGTCGTCGAGCTCCTCAGCGAGCTCCGCGCACCCACGTACCGCCTCGGCGTTGCTGCCACCTTCCGGGATCAGATAGAACTCACCGAACTCCCGATGCAACGCCTCGGTCACCGCATCCGACGTCTTCGCCCGGTAGGACACGCGATCGAGATACGCCAGTCGCATCCCGCGCGAGACCGCGTACCGAAGCGATGGATTCAACGGCAGATGCTCTTCACCCCGGATGACCCCGATCGACCTGAACCCGAAGTGGGCACCCACCGCGGCAGTTGCTCTGATGTGGTTCGAGTACGCCCCACCAAACGTCAGCAGGGTCTCGAACCCGAGCTCCCGGGCAGTCGCAATGTTGTACTTCAGCTTGCGCCACTTGTTCCCGGGGATCTCCGGGTGGATCAGATCCTCGCGTTTGAGCAGGACCCGCACGCCCGCCGCCGTGAGCCGGTCGTCGTCGATCTCGACAACCGGCGACGGCAACCGAAGCTCTGCGATCAGCCGATCCTCCACCCCGCCAGCATGACAGGCCTGCAGGTCGGCCATCTCCATGAACTCAGCCGCAGCGCTCGAGCTCGACCCAGTCCAGCGCGGGGTTCTCGCCTGCGCCGAGGGCGAAGAGGAGCAGGGTGACGAACTCGGGGTCCTGGAGGCGGCTGCCGAAGGCGGCTCGCAGCCGGAGCTTGTGGTTGCGGACCGTGTGCTCGTGGATGCCGAGCTCCGCGGCCAGCGCCGGAGCGTTCGCTCCGGTGAGCAACCAGAGCCGCAGCGTACGCAGCATCGCCCGCCGGTGCTCGTCCTTGAACGCCTCCAGCGGCGCGAGGGCTTCGCTCGCCTCCCAGCGCGTGAGGGCGGGGTCGGCGTTGAGCAGCAGGGCGACGTGGTGGTCGGCGCAGCACACCACCGGGTCCGCGGGGATCACCCCGGACTCGACGAGTTCCCGGGCGCGCTCGGTCCAGCGGATCGCGGCCGGCACATCGGCCAGCGGCACCGGCACGGTCACGAAGACCGGGCCGGTACGTGGCCACCCCCGCATCACCGCGCCGACGGCCTCGGCGTCCGCCGGGTCGGTGACCACCAAAGCACGCCGCCCGGCGGTGTCCCACGCGCACCCGTCGGGCAGCTCGACGGAGTGACCGCCGGAGCGCTCGACGGCGTCCAGCGGCACGATGGTGTCGACCGAGCAGACCACCACCGCCGACGGCAGCTGCCAGCCGACGCGCGCGGCGAGACCAGCGATCACCTCGGCGTCCGCCGCTCCAGCGAGACCGCGGACGAGCCGGCGCCGGATCCAGCTCGGATCCGCCTCGCGGTCACGGACCCCGGCGGCGTACCCGCGGGCGACGTCGTCGAGCAGGATGCCCATGTAGGCGAGGAGCGAGCCGCACAGCGTCCCGCGTACGTCGTCGGGAACCAACCCCTCGGCCTCGTGACGGATCGCCTCGGCCGCTCGGTGGGTGGCCACGTCGACGGCTGCCCTGAACCCGTCGAGGCTCCGCTCGGCCAGCGCCTCCCCCCTGCCCATCCCGAAGTACATCGCCGACACCGTCTCCGGGTCGGACGGGATGTTCTCGACCACGTCGGCATAGAGCTCCACGGCACTGGCGACGGCCTTGGTGATCAGGTCGCGACGCCTCTGGGTGGGATGGCGGGAGTAGGCGGCGACCTGGCGCAGGATCTCGTCGGTGATCTGCGGGACCAGCCTGCGGCCGACCCTGCGGATGACCGCGCACTCCGCGGGCGAGACCTGCGGGGCATGGATCTTCTCGGCGAGCTGCCGCGAGGCGCTTCGGCGTGGCAGTCGTGGGTGCGGGACAGGCGTTCCGGTGGTCGTCGTCTGGCTCTGCGTCGGACTCATGGATCTACGACTTCTCCCCTCGATCCCCGGCCCGCGGGAGCACTGTGCTTCGTCAAGCCGGCGCACTCAGTGACGCTCATCACAGAGGAAACCGAGCCGATCAGCCAGTGCTGGAAGACCCAATCGGCATGCAGAGGGCCCTGAATTATCACGTGCATGACAAATTCGAGCCGCGGATGTCGCGTGCGCGACATCCGCGCGGCCGATCTGTCGGTCTCGGCCGTCACCCCATGGAAATGAGCGTCGACCTGCGAGATGAAGGGAGCTCGATCTCATCCACCCGAAAGGGCACCACCCATGAAGAAGCTTCCGGTGATCGGCGCAGCAGCAGCCAGCCTCATCCTCGTCACCCCCGCCGCAGCCCAGGCCACTCCGCCGTACGACGTCGCCGTCGGCGGTAGCACGGTGCTGGGCGACCACGCCCTCAGCGCCGCGGACGTCGGCGGCATCAACTTCTTCACGCCTCTCGTCGCGGGGAATTGCTTCTCCATCAGTGGGACGGGACAGGCACACAGCGGAACCGCGATGAGCGGAAGCTACACCGGCAATACCCCCGCGGACCACCCCTTCACCATCGAGGGTGGCGCTTGGACCGGATGCACCGAGCAGCTCGGCACTCCACTGGACTTCACCCAGGTCGGAGAGTGGAGGTTCACCAGCCAAGACCCGACAGCGACTGCCGCCCGGACCGACACACTCTCCGGCACAGTCTCCAACGTCAGTCTCCACATCGTCGACAGCCCTGGCACCGGCCTGTGCGACTTCTGGTTCACCGGCAGCGCGGATGCGACCTTCGATGAGACCACGCAACGCCTCGCGATCGTCGAGGCAGGCTTCGACGGCAGTCTCTCCGTAGAGAACGTCTCTGGCGACTGCCTCGGCATGTTCGCGCTAGGTGACCCGGTTGACCTTCAGGTCTCCTTGTCCCTCAGCATCCCGGACGGCCCACTGAACATCAGCTGACTCCACACCGACGAGGTGACCGGTGGTGACGATCGGGCGTCGTCACCGGTCGCCCTCAGGTATCTCCAGTGCCGGCGGGATCAAGGGGACCGCCGCGGTCCCGGGGTTGCACGGCACCGACTCAACCGTCGCCTCGCCTGGACCAGGCGGCAGATTGCCTCCTGCAGGGTTCTTCTTCGTGCAACCGAAGGCACCTCCCTGATGGGTGCGGATGGCGTAGCCCGATCCTGAGACCGTCGCGGTGAGCAGCGCGGACAGGTCGTCACCACCAGCCGTGACACATCCGTCAAATGGCGGCACGTCGATCGTGCCGGTCAGCTCGCCACCAACGCTGAGGTTGAAGTGGCCGTTCTCCCAGAACGGCTGCGGCGGCTGAGGGACGATCACGCCGTCGACCACGCCATACCGGTATCCATTTCCGTGCAGCTGAATCTTGCCAGGCACTGTGGTGCGACAGGTGCCTGAGAGCCGCATCGCGACACCGTCGACTACGAGTGAGGTGATTCGCGTGTGAAGCTCGGCGTCGACCTCGCTGTCGGGCACCTCGGCCCCGCCGTCGACTGTGCAGGTCAAGTTCTCGATCTCGATGGGCCGTGGCAGACCACCATCACGAGCTTGCTCCAGCCGCACTCTCGCCTCTACTGGGATAGCGCCGAACGCGACGGTACGAATCGTCACCTCACGGCTGATCCCGTAGTTGTGCGGCGCCCCGGCCTCCGCGACGAGGTATACGTTCGCGCCGGCGACCGTGCAGCGGATATAGCGCGACGGGTCCGGGTTGTCCACGACCCCGCTGTAGAAGTCGAAAGCAGAGGTCATCAAGGGCGTACGGATCCACTGCTGGGCAGTCTCTGCCTTGGCCGCCGATCCCATCGCCGCTCCACCCCAAGAACGGTGCACGACCGGTGCCGGGTGAACTTCTGGCGCGGGCAATCCAGGATAGGGCCCCTCGTCGGCACGGCTGCTGCCAGTGCCAATCATGATGAAGGCGACCACAGCCAGCATCGCCGCCGCCGTGACGTGTCTCCTCGTTCGCCGCATGCAACGACCATGATCCCGCCGGGTTCGCGCCGCAACCAGGATCAGAGGGTTCGCTTCAGGCGCCCGCACATTTTGTCATCGCCATGACAACTCCGGCGTCGAGCGGCCGGTGCGATGTCGTGTACGCGACATCCTGGGGCCCGTTTTCGCCCATTCACGCCGTTGGCCGTCGACAGCCGGCCCGCCACGGGGATGAATGGCCGAAGCGGGGACACCTGGTCTCCTCTGATCCGAAGGGACATCGTTCGATGGCTAAGAAGATCCTTCTCGTGGGCGCGGCGGCAGCCGCTCTCACCCTTGCGACCCCGGCGATGGCAAGCGCCGCGCCCCCGTACACCGTCTCCGTCGGCGGGAGCTCGACCGCCGGGAGCCATCCGTTCACCGCAGCCTCGGTGGGCGGGATCAACTTCGCGACCGCACTGAACACGATGAGCTGCACGTCGGCCAGCGCATCCGGGACCGTGCAGAGCGGAACCGGGCTGACCACGGTCGCCACCATCGCGTCCACAGGGTGGAGCGGATGCACCGAGCAGTTCGGCACCCCGCTCACGGTCACTCACAGTGGTTCCTGGTCCCTCAACCCGACCGGCTCGGCCACCGCGGGCTCGACCGACGTGATCGCCGGCAAGATCACCGGTGTCAGCGCCCACGTCGCCGACTCGTCCGGCACCGGGCTGTGCGACTTCACGGTCGGCGGAAACGTGGACGGGAGCTTCAACGAGGGCACCCAGAGGCTCGTCATCGCTGAAACCGGCGCTGATAGCAGCCTCACGGTCACGAGCGTCGCCGGAGACTGCCTGGGCACCATCACCGTCGGCGAGGCCGCCAGCTTCTCCGGAACCTACGCCATTACCTCCCCTGACGGCGCGATCAACCTCAGCTGAATCAACGATCGATGACGGTGCGTCCGATGGGCGCACCGTCGTCATGTGGCACATGTTCACCATCCCGAAGGAGCCCCGTCATGTCTCTCTCGACACTCATGAAGCGCCGGCTCGGTCTGCTCGCCGTCCCGGCCGCAGCGACGCTGCTCGCCGCCGCCACGGCCGCACCCGCCCACGCCGCACCTCTCGACATCCTCTACGACGCCAACGGCACCACCGTCGTCGCCTCGACGGGGTCGCAGCTCCCGGTCGGCCCGGCCGTCCTGGACACCACGCTGGAGACCACGACCGGCGCGTTCACCGGCTCGCTCGCGCTTCCCGGCGCCCGGACCGAGTTCAAGGCGGCGGGGTTCATCCCGATGAGCGCCGACGTCAGCTTCGAGGAGGCCGCCCCCACCACCGGCACGCTCAAGCCCCATCCCGAAGGCGGCGGCAGCTATGTCGAGGCCACCTCCTACTACAACGTACGTCTCACCAACATCAAGGTCGTGGGCTTCCCGACCTTCTCCGGCCCGTTCTGCCGCACCGTCGAGCCGGTGGCCATCCCCGTGGCCACGCCCGAGGGCGAACGGTTCGGGGTCTTCACCGGCGGGCGGCTCACCGGGACGTACTCGATCGGCGACTTCCAGAACTGCGGCCTCAACACCTGGCTGGTCAATGCCCTCGTTCCCGGCGACGGGAACACCATCGAGCTCAACCTCACCAATCCGCGCCAGGGCTGAGCTCTCCCTCTCCGAGTCCGCCGGGTGGCCACACGGCCCCCGGCGGGCTCTGCCCATCCGGCCACCCAACGGCACAGACGTACCGAATTTCGGGGGCACGCCAAGCAAAGACGTGCCATGGTGGTCGATACCTTCTCGGGCATGTTGGACGAAGGAGTTTGACGTGCGACGGAGCACGAGATGACGCAGACCCACCAGTCCCCCGGACTTCCCGGTTCCGCCGTGTGGATGCTGAAGAGCCTCGAGGGCGAGGTGCGGCCGATCGCGCGCAAGATCACCGGCCACCTTCGCGAGGGGCTCCCGGCTGAGACCGAGGGCTTCGAGGAGCTCATCTTCACCGCTGTGCACGGCGCGATGTCGCACTTCATCGACCTGGGTCTCGGGCGTTCGGCGCCCTACATCGCGATCGACGACCACTTCCGCAAGGTCGGCTTCAAGGTCGCCGCGCTGGGCCAGGACCGGGCCATCGTCGACCAGGGCATCCACATGGCCACCACCGAGCTCTGGGACGAGCTGCGCCGCCGGGCGGTCGAGAACGAGCTCTCCGCCGCTGCACTGAACGCGCTCAACGAGATGATGACGTCGTACGTCGAGCACCTGACCTCGCAGGTCAGCAAGGGTTTCGAGGCCGGCACCGAGGCTCGGGACCAGGACAACGACGTCGCCCGGGCACGGCTGATCGACCGGATGCTGTCCGGGGCCTCCGCCGACGAGATCGAGGTGCAGGCGGCGCTGGGCGACTGGGCGCTGCCGGAAAAGGTGACCGTGATGGCGGTCGAGCTCCGTGATGGAGACCGGATCCCCTCCGACGCCCTCTCGGCCACCGCTCTCACCCGCCGCCGCGCGCCGACCCAGGTGGTGATGTGCCCTCCTCACGACACCGAGTCGGTGACCAAGCAGGTGCGGGCCGCAGCACCCAAGGCGCGAGTCTCGGTCTGCTGGCCGGTGCCGCCCGGGGACGTACCCGCCGCCTGGCGCTGGGCCAACCGAGCCCTGGCGCTGGTCAACGCCCGGGTGATCCCGGCCAAGCCGGTCATCGACTGCCTCGCCTACCGCACCGAGATCTGGCTCCACGCCGAGCCGGTGATGCGCCGCCAGCTCGCCCAGGAGCTGCTCGAACCCCTGCTGGCCGAGTCGGCCAACTCCCGCGAGATCCTCACCGAGACCCTGCTGGTCTGGCTCGAGACCCGGGAGAGCGCGCCGGCGATCGCGGCGGTCCTCGGCGTGCACCCGCAGACCATCCGCTACCGCTGGAAGCGGATCAACGAGCTCTTCGGGGAGTCCCTGCGCGACCCCGAGTTCGTGACCCAGCTCCTGCTGTTGCTGAAGGCGAGCGTGCCGCTGTGGGTCGCCGGCGACCAGAGCGACTTCGACCGCTACCAGCAGCAGACCGGCTGACCTGGGTCGCTCATGGTGGAAGTGATCGTTCTCGTGGCTGGTGCTGTCGCTGCGTACGTCCTGGGGGCGGTGTTCCCGCACGTCGTCGCGGGCTGGGCTGGGCGACGGCGCGGGATCGAGTCGGTGCCGCGGTCCTCGTGGGCGGTCGCTGCCCGGGTGGACACCGTGGTGCTCGACCGGTGGGGGACGGTGACCACCGGGCGCCTCGTGGTGACCACCGTCGAACCCCTCGATCCAGATCATCTGCGCAACCTGCGCTGGTTCGCGGGAGCGTTGGAGCACGAGGCCGAGGGCCCGCTCGCCCGCGCGGTCGCCCGGCTCTCGCCGCGAGGCAAGGTCACTGACTTCGAGGTCGTTCCCGGAACGGGGGTGCGGGGGTCGGTGGACCGACATCCCGTACGCGTCGGGCGGCCGTCCTGGGTCGGCATGGCCGAGCGCACCGACCGCGGCACCGTGCTCGGCGTCGAGCTCGACGGGCGACCGCTGGGCTATCTCGTGGTCGGCGACGAGCCGCGCAAGGATGCCGGGGCGTCGGTGTCACGGCTGACGTCCGCGGGGGTGACACCGGTGCTGGTCTCCGACGACGGCTCCCGCGAGACCGAGGAGCTGGCCGAGACCTGTGGGATCGAGCGATGGCACCCCGAGATCGCCCCCGAGAAGCGGGAGCGGCTCGTCGCCGAACTGCAGGAGCAGGGGCAGGTGGTGGCCTTCGTGAGCGCTCGCCCGGAGGACGCCGAGGCCCAGGCGGTGGCCGACCTGGCCGTGGGCGGGAGTTCAGGCGTGCGGCTGACCGATCTCGACGTCCGGCGCGTCGCCGAGCTGATCTCGCTCGGCCGCGGGGTCGTCCTGGGTCGTCGCTGGGCCGGGCCCGTCGCACCGGCGCCGGCGGTGGCCGGGGCGGTGCTGACGATCCTGGGCGCCGGCTCGATCCTGCTCGCCGCGGGGTGCGCGCTGCTCTGCCTGGTGACCGCGGCAGCGGCCGGGACGATCGCGGTGACGAGGTCCGGAAACTTGTCACGTGCGTGAGTAGTTTCCGGGATTCTCGGCCCGGATCGCACTCCACTCGTTGTGGCGGGGCTCACATGATGGCTGGATCGGTGGCATCGACCCACCCCGCCCGACCCGAGGATGTGACCGAGGATGACCCCACGACCCGGTCTGCTGTTGAAGGCAGCTGCGCTGCCCGTCGCCGCCGCCACCGCCGCGTGGACGATCCATGCCATCCAGGAGGGCCGGCCCGTCGACGCCGCGGCCAGCGTGCGTCAGGCGCCGGTCGAGGTGCCGGCCCAGGAGCTGCTGCCGCCGGTAAGCGTCTCCGCCGTCAAGCCCGTCCCCCAGGTCAGCCCCACCCTCGCGGCCAAGCCCGCCGGTTTCGCCGCCGAGGCGGCCGCCGGAGTCATCCCCGAGACCGCGCTCTCCGCCTACCAGCGGGCCGCGACGGTGCTCGCCGACGCCGACCCGGACTGTCGTCTCGACTGGTCGCTGATCGCCGCCATCGGACGGGTCGAGTCCGACCACGGCCGCGCCGGGGGTAACACGCTGTCCGCTTCCGGGGTCGCGACGCCGGGAATTTTCGGCGTACCTCTCACCGGCGCCGGCGCGACCGCGCGCATCCTCGACACCGACGGCGGCACCTACGACCGCGACCTCGTCTACGACCGGGCGGTCGGGCCGATGCAGTTCATCCCGTCGACCTGGTCCGACGTCGGGGTCGACGCCGACGGCGACGGACGCCGCGACCCGCAGGACGTCGACGACGCCGCGCTCGCCGCCGCGGTCTACCTCTGCTCCGGCTCCGCCGACCTGTCCACCGCAGCCGGGCAGCGCTCGGCGGTGCTGCGCTACAACCACAGCGAGGCGTACGTCTCGGCGGTCCTGCAGATCGCCGCCGGCTATCGGCTCGGGACCTTCGAGGCACCGACCGACGTCGTCCTGCCGGCCGCGCAGATCCCGGTCACCTCCGCCTCCGACCTCGAGCCGCTCTCCGGCGCCACCCCCGGCGCCCAGCCGCCCCGGCGATCGGGCGGCTCGCCCTCGGGCGGGACGGACACCGGTACGCCCGGCGGCGGCTCGACCACGCCCTCGTCGCCCTCGCCGTCGGGCTCTCCCGGCGATGACGGATCCGTCGTCCCGTCGCCCACCTCGGGCCCGGACCCGACCGGCTCCCCCACGGAGTCACCGACCGAGACGCCCACGGAGACGCCGACCGAGACGCCGACCGAGACGCCCACGGTGGATCCGACTCCGACCGAGACCCCGACCGAGACGCCGACCGAAGCTCCGACCGAGACGCCCACCGAGACTCCGGCCGCGACCGAGTCGGCCGACGAGTCGACCGGCGCGGAGGCCACAGCGAGCACGTCCTGAGAATCGGTCCCCCGACGTGTTGGCCTCGGCACCTCCGCCCGCGCACCCGTCTCGACCACCGCCCTCCCCCGCTGGTCGAGCCGCCGGAGCCCCGGCGAACGTGTCGGGGCCAACACCCCTCGGTTACGTTAAATCGCGTTACAACGCCGCCCCGTGCGGGCACACTGGGAGAGCTGCTTGACTCCCCCACCAGGAGCCGCCCCGATGCCGACCGATACCGAACGTCTCGTTGCTCATGTCGCGCGCCTCGGTGAGGAGCACCCACCGATCCCGATGGACTCGGTCGACTTCACCGTGAACGACCCGGCCGGCTTCGGCGCCCGCTTCGGCCATGTGCTCGACTACATGGCGCGGGTCGAGCTCGAGGTCGACCGCAACGTACTCGAGATCTCGACCATGCTCCCCAACCCACCCGAGGTCGACAAGCAGTTCTACGCCGAGGTGTGGCAGCCCCAGGAGATCCAGCACGGACTGATCCTCGACCGGCTCCAGCAGATCCTCGGGCGCCCGCCGGCGACCACCGATCTGGACCACGTCGGCCTGAAGCTGAAGGTGCTCGGCCTGCTGGCTCACCTGGAGCCGTTCCAGGACGTCTGCCGGATGCTCTACTACCTGACCGGCATGGCCACCGAACGCTCCGCGGTGATCGCCTACAACCTGCTCCACGACGGGGTCATCGAGACCGGCGAGCACGCCGTCGCCGATACCGTCATCGCACCGATCAAGCGCCAGGAGCCGGGCCACTACGCCTTCTACCAGCTCTCCGCCCGCGCCCACTGGGCCACGCTCGCCGCCTGGCAGAAGTGGCTGGTCAGACGCATGCGCCGGATCTCCTTCGCCCCCGTCGGGGTCAACAACGTCACCCAGCTCGCCGACTTCGGCGACGTCATGGAGACCCTCGGCGTCGACCACGAGGGCCGCGACCTCGCCGCCGACGTGGCCAGGGTCGAGCAGGAGCTCCTCTGGGCCCGCGACCGCGGCCTCCCGGTCCCCGACTACGTCACCCGCGCCTTCCGTGAGGCCGTCGAAGCAGCTCGGGTGCGCGCGGCTGCCTGAATGCTCACCGAGGTAACTCGGTCAGCGGTCACCGACTTCGTGGAACTCCACGAAGGAAGCGCGCATACACCGAGTCACCTCGGTGAACATCCACCCGTCACCCGCGCCACTTCGACACGAGCATCTCGACCGTCGCGCCCTTGATCGCCCGGCTTCCCGGAACCGTGCCGACGACCGTGCCCGCCTTCCAGCGCGACTTCACCCGCTTGCCGACGACCGGCTTGAACCCAGCCGCCTTGAGGCGGGCGGTGGCCCGGGCGATGGAGAGCCCCTCGACCTTCGGGATCTTGACGCCCTTGCCGTTGACGACGCTGGCACCAGGACGTACGAAGCCGGCCGAGCCCAGCTTGCCGTCGATCGCCCGCATCGCGTCGGCCCACATCGGCCCGGCGACGGTCGAGCCCGACGCCGAGGCGACGTACCCGCCGCGCAGGCGCTGGCCGTTGAGGGAGACCCACTTGCCCTCGTAGTTGGCTCCGGCGATCATCGACGCGGTCGCCAACTTGGGCGTGTAGCCGTTGAACCACACCGCGCGGTTGCTGTTGGTCGTCCCGGTCTTGCCGGCCGACGGCACGCTCAGCGCGAGCTTCTGCCCGAACCCACCCGGCTGCAGCACGCCACGGAGGATGTCGTTCATCGCATCGGCCGTGCCGGTACGCATCACCTGCTCGCACGAGGCCGCGTACTCCTTCATCGTCTTCCCGTCCGGGCCGACGATCTCGGTCACCGGCCGCGAGTCGCAGTGCTTGCCGCGGGCACCGAAGGTCGCGTACGCCTCGGCCATCTCCAGCGGGCTGACATCGACCGGGCCGAGGGTGAAGGACGGCACCCGCTCGTGGGCGGGGTCGGTCAGGCTGACGCCCATCTTCTTCGCGAGCGTGTAGGGGGCGCAGACGCCGGTGAACTGCTCGAGCCGGACGTAGAAGGTGTTCACCGACTCGCGGGTGCCGGTGTAGAGGTTCTTGTTGCCCGAGGTGGTCGAGTTGCCGACCGGGTAGGGGTTGGGGTTGAAGTTGCCCTCGCCGGGGCAGTTGGCGAAGGACGCCTGGTTGAAGGTCCGCTTGGGCGGCGACGGGATCTCCTGCCGCAGCGGGAAGCCCTTCTCGATCGCCGCGGCGCCGACGAAGACCTTGAAGGTCGAGCCTGCCTGGAAGCCGTTGGCGTCGCCGTACTCCTTCGGCACCAGGTAGTTCAGGTAGGACTCGCCCTTCTTCCGGTTCTCCCCCATCGGCCGCGACTGCGCGAGCGCCTTGACGTTGCCCGTGCCGGGCTCGACCATCGCCAGGGCGCCGACCGCGTTGTCGGTGGGCGAGACGCGGCCGCTCACCGACCGCTGCGCCGCCTTCTGGAAGCTCGCGTCCAGGGTCGTCCTGATGGTCAGACCGCCGGTCTGGAGCAGCCGCCAGCGCTCGGCCTCGGTCTCGCCCAGCGACTTGTCGGCGAGCAGCCACCGCAGCGCGTAGTCGCAGAAGAACTCCGCCGAGGATCCGAAGCAGCCGTTGCGGCTGTCCTGGACGTTGAGGCCGAGCTCGGTCTCCTTGAGCTTCTCGGCGTCGGCACGCGGCAGGTCGCCGACCTGGGCCAGCCGCTCGAGCACCAGGTTGCGGCGCGCCAGGGTGGCGTCCGGGTAGTCGGTCGGGTCGTAGCCGGTCGGGTTCTTCACCATCCCGGCCAGCATCGAGGCCTGCCCCCAGGTCAGATCGGCGGCGTCGACGCCGAAGTAGTGCTTCGCGGCCGCCTGGACCCCGTAGGCGGAGTCGCCGAAGTAGGCCGCGTTGAGGTAGCGCTCGAGGATCCAGTCCTTGTCGTGGTTCTCCTCGAGCCAGATCGCATAGCGGAGCTCGCGGATCTTGCGGGCCGTGGACTTCTCGGTCGCGGCGGCCCGCTCCTCGTCGGTGTCGGCTCCGTAGACGAGAGTCGTCTTGACCAGCTGCTGGGTGATCGACGAGCCACCCTGCACCGAGCCCGACTCGGAGGCCGAGTTGCGCAGCAGCGCCCGCAGCGTGCCCTTGAGGTCCATCGCGCCGTGCTCGTAGAAGCGGCTGTCCTCGATCGCGAGCAGTGCCTTCGGCATGTTCGGCGAGATCTCGTCGAGCGCCTTGTAGGACCGGTTCTGGTCGTAGAGGGTCGTGATCACCTTGCCGTGCACGTCCAGGATGCGGGTCGTCTGCGACAGCTCGCCCATGTCGATGTCGAGGGGCAGATCGTCGATCGCCTGGGCGCCGGACTTGGCCGCGACGCCGGTCAGGTGGATGAACGGAACCGCCATGCCGGAGGCGACCAGCCCCGTCACCGCGGCGACGCCGATGAATGCCGCGAACCGCATCGCGACGCGGTGAAACGGCATGGAACGAACGACTTTGCGCGCCAAGATGGGGGCTCCTACCCGGGCCTCGAGCCAGGACCGGCGAGGGTTGCTGAACGATTGGAGAACAGGTGTTCAGAATACCGGAAGGCCCCACAACGATCGCGTTCGATCCGCCACACTTCTCCCTGTGAACCCCTCGGTCTCCGGAGTCGCCGTGGCTTGGCGTCCCGCGATCGCCGAGCTCCTCCAGACGTACGCAGCCTCCGGCCGTCTCGGGTTCACCGAGGTGGTCGCGGAGAACACCGCGCCGGAGCAGGTCCCGCAGGCTGTCCGGGATCTCGGCGTCCCGGTCATCGCCCACGGGGTCACCCTCGGCCTGGCCGGCGCCGACCGCCCCGCGGAGGCCCGCCTCACCCGGCTGGCCGAGCTCGCCGAGGTCCTCGAGAGCCCGTTCGTCTCCGAGCACGTCGCGTTCGTGCGGGCGAGCGACTCACCCGACCCGCTGCACGGCGACGTCCTTGAAGCAGGCCACCTGCTGCCGCCGCCGCGCACGAAGGACTCGCTCGACGTGCTGGTCGACAACGTCCGGATCGCACAGGGCCAGCTGCCGGTGCCGCTCGCGATCGAGAACATCGCGGCCACCTTCACCTGGCCCGAGGACACCATCAGCGAGCCCGACTTCCTCACCGAGCTCGTCGAGCGCACCGGCGTACGCCTCGTCCTCGATGTCGCCAACCTCTACGCCTCCGCGGTCGCCCGCGGCTCCGACCCCGTCGCCGACCTGGCCCGCTTCCCGCTCGACGCGGTCGCCTACATGCACGTCGCCGGCGGCACCGAGCGCGAGGGCCTCTACATCGACACCCACGCCCACCCGATGCCGACGCCGGTGCTGTCGCTGCTCGCGACCGCGGTCGAGGCGTACGCCGGGCGACGGCTCCCCGGGATCATGCTCGAGCGCGACGCCGATGTGTCGCCGCAGACCGTCGACCCCGAGTTCACGAAGCTCGCCGAGGCGATCCCTACGCCTTCGGCAGGTCCGCCCCACCCGTGACCGGAGCCTGATGCTCCGGGAAGGTGGACTCGGCCGAGACCTCGTCCACCAGTGTGGTGCGGCCGAAGGCCTCACCGAACGGCGTCAGGTGCACCGACCGGCGCACGATCTTGGCGAACTTCACCGAGTGCAGCGCCTCGAGCACGTCGGGCTGAGCTTCGAGGACCTGGTATTCCAGCGGGTCGGGCAGCGGCTCCTTGGAGAACCACACCAGCCCGAGCCGGAACAGGTTGTTGAGATAGGCCGGCACCCGGTCCGGATAGCGCACGCCGCTGCGCCCCGCGATCATGTTGAGGCCGGGCGCGATCATGGTGCTGCCGACGAGGCCCGCCGGTCCACCGGTGCGAATGTCCACCGAGGGCTGCGGCCCGGCCTGGAGCAGGTAGAGCAGCATCCGCGCCTCGTCGGGCGCGAGCTCGTCGAGGATCCGGGCGTACGCCGGGTGCCCCTGCTCATCGGCCCAGACGTCGCGGGACCGGTCGAGCAGCTCGGCCCCTCGTCGGCGCAGCACCGGCAGGGAGTCCTCGGACGCCTCGGCCTCCCGTGTGCGGGCTAGCACGACATCGCGGCCGGCGGCCTCGTAGTCGGCGTCGGAGAGCTCCATCACCTGGTTCGAGTTGGGCAGGATGATCCGGGCAGCGGTGCCGGCGACGATGCCCACGGCCTCGGCCGTCTCCCGCATCAACCCCACGCGTACGTCCTGGTCGACCATCGCCCGGGCGACCCGGATGCCGGCGCGGCTGGAGGTGCGCAGGCCCCACCCGGCCGTGTGCCAGGCAGCACCCGCCGCCACCCTCGCCAGACCGGGAGCGGTGCCGGCCACGGCGGAGGCGGTCGGGACGACCTTGCCCAGGAGACTCATGTCGGAAAGATTAGAAGGTGAAGGAAGCCGCCCGCGAGTCCCATGATCGCGCCGTGGGCGTAGAGCATCCATTCGTCCTCCTTGATCGCTGACCTCATCATGTCCACGAAGTCGCCCGGTGGAAGCTCCTTGGTGCGCCGCGCGACCAGGTCACGGATCTTGTCCGCCTGGTGACGGCTGAAGCCGGGATCGCGGAACGGCACCAGCGTACGATCCGCCGCCTCGTTGGCGACCGAGGTGCTGATCCGGTCGAACCGCTCCGACCCGAGCGCTATCCGCACCGCACCTCGGTAGGGCCCGGCCGCTCTGTCCACCGCGGGCATCAGCGCGTTGATCAGCAGCTTGCGGGTGGCGTCGCCGCGGGGACCGTCGAGCAGGAAGTCGCCGATGCGCTCGAGCGTGATCACGTCGGTGGCGATGATGTCGGCGTAGACCTCCGCGGCCTGCTCCTGGCGGCGCGGGAAGAGGCCCTGCACCTTGATCCCCAGGATGCGTCGCGGCTCGGCGGGCTCGAAGATCAGCCACATGCCGAGCAGGTTGGTGACCCAGCCCACGACCACGCCGAGCACAGGAAGCAGCCACCACAGGTGGAAGGTCTGGTCGACCAGCGCCACCGGGATGCCGAGCAGGAAGCCGAAGATGAACCCGAAGGCGACCATCAGGTTGAGCTCGCGCTGCCCGAAGTCACGGAAGATCCTGACCACCAGGGCGGGGTTCTTGCGGAAGTGGTCGATGACCATCAGCTTCGGGTCGAGCAGCTGGTCGATGTGTACGCCGATGTCGTCGGTGACCTTGTGCACGATCGAGGGGAGCTGCGCCTGCACCCGGACGGCGATCGCGTCCTTGACCGGCCGCGGCAGGTCGCGCCAGAGCCGTGGGTGCTCGCGCATCATGATCTGTTCGACCAGCTCGGGCACCTCCGGGCGGAAGGTCTCCACGATGTGCGTGGCGATCTCCGAGGGGCCGAGCTGCTGGTAGAAGTCACTGGGCGTGCCGAGCTTGGCGATCGCCTTGTCGACGGCGATCGAGCCCATCTTCGCGGCCCGAGCGGGGATGATGCCCTGCCAGCCGATCCCGCCCTGGGCGAAGCCCGGGACCTCTTGCAGCTTGTGCGGCAGCACCCTGGTCAGCTCGCGCAGCCCGGGGACCTGGAAGCCCTTGAAGGCGAGCGGGGAGAAGAGCATGTAGAGGCCCGACCAGTTGATCAGCCAGCCGATCACACCGGTGAAGATCGGGATGGTGATCAGCGAGAGCCAGTGGACGTGGGCAGCCCAGTCGTCGAACCAGCTGACCAGCGAGTCCTGCCACTCCGGCGACATCCGAGCTCCTTCCGCCAGAGTTCCAGACCGTCAGTATGCGTACCCTACCCACAGGCGAACGCAAACACCCCGAAGCGTCTGCTATTCGGTTGAGGCTTCCGTCGCCGCGCCGGGCGGGATCTCATGACTCGGCAACCGGTCGAGATCCTGGACGTCGGCGAAGCAGGCCCGGGCGAAGTCCTGCCCGAACGGGGTCAGGTGGATCGAGCGCCGCTTGATCCGGGCACCACCCTTGGCGTGAAGCGCCGCGAGTACGTCAGGCTGCGCCTCGACCACCTGGTAGCGGATCAGCTCGCTGACCGGGTCCTCCGACTGCCAGACCAGGCCGAGCCGGGTCAGGTTGTTGAGGTACTGAGGTACCAGCGACGGGTAGCGCACGCTGGCCTGCGCGCCGATCATGGTCAGACCGCGGGCGATCATC
This sequence comes from Nocardioides sp. YJ-D4, assembly GCF_054031495.1. NCBI lineage: Bacteria > Bacillati > Actinomycetota > Actinomycetes > Propionibacteriales > Nocardioidaceae > Nocardioides > Nocardioides sp. YJ-D4. The sequence goes on along the minus strand of NZ_CM132932.1, from coordinate 3,653,965 downwards.
CGCGCCCCGCGCAGATGGCCGATCAGGCCACCCTCGACCACGTCGACGGCCGGCTGCGGGCCGTCCTTGAGCATCAGCACGAGGATGCGGGCCTCGTCGGGGGCCAGCTCATTGAGGATCGACACGAAGGCCGGGTGGCGCTCGTTCTCGTCCCATACGTCGCGCGAGCGGCGCAGCAGCTCCTCGCCGGTCCGCCGCAGGCGGTCGGGTTCCGTGCCCGGGGCGACTCCGTTGACCCGCGCGGCGCGACCCTCCATCGCCGCCCTCGCGCTCTCGGCCGCCGGCAGCGCGAAACGCTCCAGCAGACCGGTGACCGGGTTGCCCGTGGCGACCCGCTTCGCGAGGGCGGTCACCTGGCGGGCGTTGGTCGCCACGTCCTCGGTGAGCCGGACCGCCTCGTCGGGGTCGACGACCGCCTTCGCGACCCGCCCCACCCCACGGGCGTACGTCCTCAGCCCCCAGCCCGCGGTGTGGGCGACCGTGACCGCGGAGATCCTGAGCAGACCCGGGAGGACCTCCATCGCATCGTCGACGAGACCGCCCCTCGGGGCCGGCGTGGGCATGCGGTGCATCCCCTCACGGCCCTCGACGAGCTCTTCGGGCGGCTCGATCGAGCGTGGTCGACGGGCCCCCGGCTCGGTGTTGATGTGGAGGGCGCTCACAACACGTTCCACCATTCGAAGACTGCCACGTGCAGAAACCCGCCCGCCAGCCCCATGATCGCCCCGTGGGCGTAGAGCAGCCACTCGTCCTCCTTGATCGCGGCTCTCATCATCTCAACGAAGGTCTTCGGAGGTAGAGCCCTGCACCGGTCGGCGATCAGCCGGCGGATGTTGCACGACTGCTGCTGGCTGAAGGCGGCGTCCCGCAGCGGGGTGAGCGTGTAGTCGACGGCCTGCTCGGCGACCGAGGACCGGATCGCGTCGAACCTCCTGGTCCCGACCGCCACTCGGACCGCGCCGTAGGCCGGTCCGACCGCTGCGTTGACCGCCGGCTCGAGGGCCGCGGCCAGCATCTGGCGGGTGCGGTCGCCGGACGGCCCGTTGAGCAGGTGCTCACCGATGTGCTCGAGCGTGATCACGTCCTTGGCTATGTGCTTGCCGTAGACGTCGGAGGCCTGCCACTGGCGCCGGGCGAAGAGCGCCTGGATCTTGAACGGGCCGATCCGCTTGGGCTCGGCGGGCTCGAAGATGAGCAGCATGCCGAGCAGGTTGGTCGTCCAGCCGACCAGCACACCGAGGATCGGCAGCAGCCACCAGATGTGGAAGGCCTGGTCGACGACGGCGACCGGGATGCCGAGCAGGAAGCCGAAGATCGCGCCGAAGACGACCATCATCCGCAGCTCGCGGGCACCGAAGTCCTTGAAGATCCGCACGATGATCGAGGGGTCCTTCTCGAAGTTCTCGATCACCATGATCTTCGGGTCGAAGATCTGGTCGATGTGGTTGCCGATCTCGACGGTCACGTCACCGACGACCTCGGGAAGCCGGTCCTGGACCCGCTGGATCACGACCGTACGCAGCGGCCGCGGCAGATCGCGCCAGAACCGGGGATGCTCACGCCACATGATCTCGTCGACGAGCAGCGGGATCTCGGGACGGAAGACGTCGACGATGTGGGCGGCGATCTTGTCCGGCTCGAGCTGCTCGTAGAAGTCTCGGGCGGTCGCCATCTGCGACAGCGCCCGGTCGACGGCGATCGAGCCCATCTTCGCGGCCCGCGCCGGCACGATCCCCTGCCAGCCGAGCCCGCCGCGCAGGATGCCCGGGATCTCCTGGACCTTGCGCGGCAGCGTGCCGGCGATCTGCTTGAGACCCGGCACGGTGATCCCGTGGAAATGGATCGGGGAGAAGAGCATCCACAGCCCCGACCAGTTGATGAGCCAGCCGATCACGGCGGTGAAGATCGGGACCGACCAGAACTCGAACCAGTTGAACTCGCCTAGCAGGGTCAACCCCGCCGAAATGGTGTTAGACACAAGACCTGACCTTCATTTCCTCATCCACGAGACCGCCCCAGGTTCAAGCGGTGTCGTGGTCTCCCTGGCGGGAAGGCTAGTCCACCGTTTGACAACTTGGGGCAAAATGTCCATCGGTCACTCAGTGATCGATCCAAAGATCGACCCTGGTTAGACGGGAGCGAGTCGTACGTCCCGGGTGATCATCCCGTTCCGACCGAGAGGGAGCATTCGGAACACCACCCTGCCATGGACGGCGTCGGCATCGACGAAACCGAAGCTGCGCGAGTCGGTGGAGGCGCTCCAGTTGTCGCCGAGAAGCCAGTAGGCACCCTCGGGGACCGTCAGCCACTCCAGCTCGGCACCAGCCTCGGCCGACCAGGCCGGGTTCTCGACCACATAGGTCTCGTCCTCGCCCGCCGGCCGGACCAGTACCCGCGCATCGCGGGAGATCGAGACCCGGTCGCCCGGCATTCCGATCACCCGCTTGAGGATCCGGGTGCCGCCACCGGACACAGCGCTCGGCGCGTCCGCCTCGACGACGTCGAAGCGTTCGATCTCGTCGTGGGTCCAGAACTCGAGGAGCATCCGGTCGCCGTCGCGCAGCGTCGGTTCCATGCTCGTCCCATCGACGGTGACCGAGAAGGCGAGCGCGGCGACCACCAGGACCAGCGCGACGAAGGCCGCGACCGCGGCGCCGACACCGCTCGCCGTGAGGACCTTCCTCACGGCCGTACGTCCAGCCCGGCGACAGGCACGGCCACCTCGACCAGCTCGACACCGCCGTCGCCGAACCGGCCGAACGAGCCGGCCGGGAGCAGCCGCAGCCACGCCTTGCCGGAGACGTCCGCCACCGGCAGGAACCCGAACCCGCGGGAGTCCGTCGAGCGGCCCCAGTTGTCCCCGAGAACCCACAGCGAGTCGTCCGGGACTGTCGCCCAGACCCCGGACGCGGCATCGTCGTCGTACGTCCCACCCGGATCGCAGCACATGCCGACCTCGGTCCCGATCCTGGCCGGCCAGGCAGGGTTGTCGACCCGGTAGACATCGCCGGAGCCGGCGGGGCTCACATAGACGACCGGCTTCTCGCCGCCGACGATCGCGACCCGGTCGCCGGGCATCCCGATCACCCGCTTGACCACCTGCCCGCCACCGCCGAAACGCTCCGGGCCGGGCTCGATGCCCTGGACCAGGTCGAAGCGTTCGATGTCGTCGTTGTGCAGCGGGTCGAGCAGGATCCGCTCACCGGAGACCATCGTCGGCTCCATGCTGCGTCCCTTGACCGTGAACGAGCCGAAAAGGGCGGCGACGACCACGGTCATGACCAGCAGGAACGCCACCAGCGCGACCCACCCGACGACCATTCCGGCGACGCCGCGTTCGTCAGCGAAACGAGCGTTTCGAGGTCCTCCGAACACAATCACACTCTCTTTCGGGCAGGTCGACGACAGCGAGGCCAAACCCACGCAGGGTTCGCCACACTTCGTAGACATTTAGGGACAAAATGTCCAGATTTGCTTGACCGTAGCACGTGGTGCCCGTCACAGTCTGTGATGCCGCCCCGGGTATTAGGGCCCACGGGCGGCGCACTTTTCTCGGGTTCATCAGCCCGTGAGGGACGGGTTCAACGAGGGAGCACATATGAACAAGATGGGGCATACCAGTCTCGGCCGCTTCGCGGCCGTGACGCTGCCGGCGGCGGTCGTCTCCGCCGGTATGGGGTACGCGATGCTGTCCGGCATGGTCGGAGCGGTCATCTCGTCCACCGGCGGGTTCGACATGCGCACGAGCCTCACCGCCGACGCGCTGAAGATGCGCACCGGCGCCACTGAGGTCGGCTCTGCCGGCAACAACCAGGGCACGATCTACGCCCAGACCGAGGGCTCCGTCGCCAACGGGCTCAACGTCGTGACACCCGAGGTCGAGGTGCTCCCGGGCCTGAGCCTCAACCTGGGGATCACCTCGACCGACTCGGCGATCAACCTCGGCGACGTGGCGTTGAACGCGGCCTCGCTCAACACACCGAGCGGCGCCACGATGGCCAACGTCACCCTGGGCCAGTCGCAGGCCGACGCCGGGTTCGACCCGGGCGGCCCCGGCTACGTGGCGGACGGCTTCGCACTCCAGGCCGCGCAGAGCGCCGGCCAGAGCGGCCAGCAGGTGCTCAACAACCTGTCGGCGAAGGCGTACGCGGTTCAGCTGAGCTCGCTGAGCCTCGACAACCTGTCGATCACGCTCAACCCGTAGCGCTCCACCTCATCAGCCCGCAGTAGTTGGCGGGCGTTCCGGAGCGCCCGCCAACACCTCTGCCCCAGCCCCGCCGGAGAACCCCATGCCTGACAAGACGCCCATCGACCCCGAAGAACCCACCGTGAGCACCCCAGCCGCCGTCCCCATCCCGCGCGGCTTCAAGGGCTTCCGGCGCACCCGCCCCTTCTGGGGGAGCCTGATCCTGCTGTGGTCGTCGTGGATGATCGGATCCTCGATGCTGTCCAAGCAGCTCGACTTCACGATCTTCGCAGCCTTCGGCGACAGGACCCTGCCGCCGGTGCTGATCTCGTTCGCCATGGCTGCCGCGGCGCTGATCGCGATGTTCATGCCCGCGCAGCGGACGTTCCCAGGGATCGTCTCGGTAGCGCTCGCCATCGCGGCCCTCCCGCTGGCCAACCTCGGCGGCCTGATCATCGGCACCGTCGCCGGCGTCACCGGTGGCGCCCTGATCGTCGCCTGGACCCCCTACACCGACAAGCAGCTGGCCAAGATGGCCGAGAAGGACGCCCGCAAGCGCGCTCGCAAGGCAGCGGGCAAGCCGGCCCGGAGCGGAGCGATCGCATGAGCCCTCGCGCCCGCCGCTTCGAGCGGCCCGAACCCTGGGGCGAGGAGTCCGGCCTTCTCGGCGCGTGGGGCCGGCTCACGGGCCGCATCTACCGCGCCGCGTACGCCGCCGTCGACCGTGCCACGGAGCAGTCGGCACAGATGAAGGCGGATGCGGAGTCCGTACGTCGCGGCAGCCGCAAGCGCTCGCTGCCGCTGATGATCGTCGGGAGCGCCGCGCTCGTGGCCATGTTCGGCGCGGTCTCGCAGAACGCTCTGGCGGTGAACTTCACCACCGGGAACGCCAAGTTCAAGCTCTACTCCAACTACCTCGACGCCGAGCACGCCGCGGGCTACCTCGCCCCGACCAGCCGCCAGGGGGCCACGGACTGCGATCCCGGTGTCGCCGACGTACAGGCGCAGTGCGGCGTCACCGAGCTCGGCATCCACCAGGCCAAGCTCGCCGGCCTGTGCGGGATCGCTACCGAGAACATCCCGCTCGTCGGGAGCTACTCGCTGATGATCACCGCCGGTGACGACATCCCGGACAGCTACAGCGGCAGCACGATCCCGACGGGCACCACCACCGACCCGAGCACGGGCAAGCTCACCGAGGGCAGCCTCGGCAACGCGATCTCGGCGACCAACCTCTTCATCAACGCCGACGCGCTCAGCGGCTACGGCAACAAGATCTCCGGCATGAACCTCGGCCAGTCGGCCGAGACCGTCGGCGACTCCGCTGGCCTCACCTTCGAGGGCAACCCCAACCAGCTACCCAAGGCAGGAGCCTTCGGCCTCTACGCCCGCCAGCTCAACGTGGCCGGCCTCAACGGAAACAGCTACGGGCTCAACCTCAAGGGCAACATCACCCTGCCGGAGCTGAACATCAAGGTCGTTCCCGGGGCCAGGACCCAGGCGGACTGCTCATGACCGAATCCACCACCCGGTCGTTGACGGACGACCTCGGCTTCTCCACCGACTCCCGACCGGAGAACGTACGCCGCAACCGGCTCGGCGCGTTCCTCGCAGCGGCCCGCTCGTGGTTCCGCGCGTGGCGGCGTACGCGACCCTTCTGGGGTGCACTGTGGCTCATCGTGGCCGGCGCCTGGATCATCTACTGGATGTCGTTCGACATCGGCATCGCCCTGACCGGCGGCTGGTCGTACTCCGCCGGCTACGTCATGGGCGGAGCGCTGATCATGTTCGGGCTGGTCACCTGGCTGGCACCGCACTACAAGTCGCTCTCGGGGATCGTCGCGTTCCTGATCGCGCTCGGTGCGTTCCCGACTGCCAACCTGGGCGGCTTCGTCCTCGGCTCCGTCCTCGGCATCATCGGCGGCTCGATGATCTGGTCCTGGGGCGAGAAGAAGCCGCGGCCGCCCAAGCGCGTCACCTCCGGCGGCTGACCGCCGTGTCCCACCAGCTCACCGTCGGCAAGCAACGCCTTGTCGTCGTCACCGCGATCGCGCTCCTCATCATGTCCTCGGCGCTGTGGCCCTCACCCGACGACCGGGCCGCGGCGAGCAGTCAGAACAACAGCTATCAGCCGTTCCAGTGCGACCAGCCGGGCAGCAGCAACCCGCAGCAGCGGCGGCAGGTCGTACCGCTCAAGAACAGCGGCGACAACGGCGCCTTCCAGAGCCGCCTCTTCGGGACCCGGATGTTCCCCTGCCTGTCCGGGACGCGGTGGATCCTGACCGCGGGCGAGCCGAACGGAAGCAGCACCACCAACGTGGCCGCCGACGTGCGTGGCATCTACACCAACAGCAGCGACGGCAACTGCGACAGCAACAAGGGCTTCACCTACTACTACGCCGCCACCGGCTCGATGTGCCTGTTCCAGATCGCCTTCAGCGACCTCGTCTTCCGCAACAACGTCGCCTCGTTCGGCGCTCCGGTGCTCTCCGCGAGGTCGACGACGGCACCCGCCCCCAGCGCGAAGGTGGCTCACACCCTGCGGATCGCCCCGGACGGCCCGTTCACCGTCGGCGGGCCGGGGGTGAAGACGAACCTGCTCACCACCGGCGACTCCTGGGTGGCGATCCCGTGGAGAACGGTCACCAACCTGGCCGGCATCCTGATCATCGCCGCCGGCCTGACCACGACCTCGCAGAAGAACACCATCTGCACCGCCGGCTGGAACGGTGACTCGTGCCGGATGAAGATCCGTACGCTCGCCGGCGACGGCACCGGCGGCTGGAACGACCTGGTCACCGCGATCCTCAGTGGCCTCGCGGCCGGCGGTGACTACAACATCCTGGCGGCGAACCTGGAGTTCTACTACCTGTTCACCCACGACAACAACGCGGGCAACGACCCGTACGTCTATCCCCCAGGCGGCACCACGAACCCGCTCAACTCGATCCAGCTCCCCCACACGACGATCACGGTGACCGCGGGATGAGCACGTACGGCACACGCTGGCGACGCATGGTCGCCGCGACGACGGTCGGCCTCGGCCTGCTCGCCGGGATGGTCGCGACGATGGGGTCCTCCGCGTCCGCGGTCTTCAGCCCCACGCTGACGATCAACAACGGCAGCTCGACCTTCTCCTCGACCAACATCCACGCGGCCGACGCCGCCTTCGGCACCTCGCTGGTGCAGACCCAGGCGGCCGCCAGCAGCGGTGGCGACTGGACGCCGGTCCTGCGTGCCGGCTTCGCGAGCGCGACGATGAACGGCTTCTGCCTCTCCCGGGTGGAGGAGGTCGGGATGCTCGGCAGCTACACGATCAGGCTCACCTCCGGGGACGATGACCCGGCGACCAACGAGATCAACGCCCAGATGGCCGTCTTCGACATCACCCAGCTCCGTGCCGCCGCCGGGCCGGGGATCAACCTGCAGGGGGTCGCCCAGATCGGGCTGGCCCCCACCGACCTGACCACCAACCCGGGAAGCGCGCCGTACGCCGCCAACCCGATGGGCCTGCCCCAGGCGTTCGACCCGAGCTGGTACCAGGCCAGCGGCAACGGCGGCCACAACAACGGCCAGGGCTTCACCGGCATCGACGCGACCGTCGCCGACCTCAACTCCGTCTACGGCGACGTCTGGCAGGCCCAGATCGAGGGCAAGGTGACCCTGCCGAACCTGGAGATCGAGCTGCTTCCCGGCAACCAGTCCTGCAAGGCGGCGGCGCAGGCGGGGACGTTCCCGAACTGAGGCGCACCGGCGCCGAGAACTCGCAAAAGTGGAAGGACCCGGCGGGTCCGTCTCGGGTCGGCTCCACCGGGTCCGCCGCGTGTGCCCCGACCATATGGGGGTTGGTCCGACACCCGCGGCTTACTCCTCAGTATGCGGGTGTCGAACCCACATCGGTTTTACCCGAAATCCACAACTCGCCAACAAATCTATCGAGCGATCAGTTAGTACTGTGCTAGCCCTGCTGGCGTCGCCAGACCACGATCGCCTGTCCTGGCGGGGCCTGACGAACCGCAGGAAGCCTGCTGGTCGGCCCCTTCGGCTCGGGCGCCGCCGCCCGCGCCTGGGCGAGCGCCTCGCGGGTCGCGGCCAGCTCGTGCAGCAGCTCTTCGTTGCGCCGGCGCAGGGCGTCGACGTGCTGCTCGAGCGCGAGGATGCGACGCACGCCCTCGATGCCGATGCCGGCCGCGGTCAGGTCCGCGATCGAGCGCAGCAGCTCGATGTCGTGGAAGGAGTAGCGCCGCCCGCCGCCCCCGGTGCGACCGGGGGTGATCAGGCCCATCCGCTCGTAGGTACGCAGTGTCTGCGGGTGCAGCCCGGTCAGCTCCGCGGCGACGCTGATCACGTAGACCGCGGCATCCGGCGCCGGGCTGCCGAATCCGTCACTCATCATGACTCCTCGAGAAGGGACGTACGCAGGGGCTTGCCGGCCATCGCGGCCCGATAGGCCTCGACGGCGGCCTTGGCATCGGCGTCGAGCACGGCCGGGATCTGCACCTCGACGGTCGCGAGCAGGTCACCCACGGTGCCGTCCGAGCGGCGGAACCCCTTGCCGCGGACCCGGAACGTACGTCCGTTGGGGGTCCCTGCGGGGATCCGCAGCGTCACCGGCGAGCCGGACAGCGTCGGCAGCTTGGCCTCGGCGCCGAGAGCCAGCTCGTCGAACCCGACCGGCACGTCGATGGTGAGGTTGTCGTCCTTGCGGCCGAAGACGCGGTGCGGCGTGACGTGCACGGTGACGTAGAGGTCACCGGCCGGGCCGCCGTTCTCACCGGCGGCACCCTTGCCCTTGAGCCGGATCCGCTGACGGTCCTTGACGCCCGCCGGGATGCGCGCCTGGATGGTGCGGGCGGAGGTGCCGCGACCGGAGCCGTGGCAGGTCGGGCAGGCCTCGTCGTAGATCAGCTGGCGGCCACCGCAGCGCGGGCAGGTCTCGTTCATCGAGAACGCGCCGCCGACGGAGTTGACGACGTAGCCCGCGCCCTCGCACTCGGGGCAGACCCGCGGCTTGGTGCCGGGCTTGCCACCGGTGCCGTTGCAGTCGGGACAGGCGGCGTCCGAGGTCAGCCGCAGCGAGATGGTCACGCCGTCAAGCGCGTCGGTGAACCCGATCGTGGCGCTCGTCTCGACGTCGGCACCCTTGATCGGCCGAGCCCTCGGGGTCGTACGCCGCCCACCGAAGCCTCCACCGCCGCCGGCACCGCCGAAGAGGTCGCCGAACATGTCACCGAGGCCACCACCCTGGGCGCCGCCGGCACCGAAGAGGTCGTCGAAGTTGTAGCCGCGGCCGCCACCCGTGCCACCGAAGCCGCCCGGGAACCCGCCCGAGGCGCCGAGGGTGCGGACCTCGTCGTACTTCTTGCGCTTCTCGGCGTCGCCGATGACGTCGTAGGCCTCGGCTACCTTCTTGAACTTCTCGTGCTTGGCGTCGTCGCCGGGGTTGGAGTCGGGGTGGTTGGCCCGCGCGAGCTTGCGATAGGCCTTCTTGATGTCGTCGCCCGAGGCGTCCTTCTTGACGCCCAGCTCGGCGTAGTAGTCCTTGTTGATCCAGTCCGGCCGGATCCCGTCGTTCTCAGCCACCTAGCCCCTCCTCCCTTCTTCTCGGTGACCGAGGCCGTCGATCTCTCGACAGCCTCGGCCACCCATCGTTGTCACTCCGGGTCACTCCGGGTCGACGACCAGGACCTGCGCGGCCCTGACCACCCGGTCGCCGATCATGTAGCCGGCCTTGGCGACCAGCTTGACCGAGGTCTCCTCGACCTCCGGGTCGGTGCCCATGTGGCTGAGCGCCTCGTGACGGTTGGGATCGAAGACGTCGCCCGGCTCACCGAACTTCTTCAGACCCAGGTTGGTCACGATCTTCTCGAGCTGGTCGGCGACGGCCTTGAAGCCGCCGTCGACCTCGCCGTGCTCGCGGGCACGGTCGATGGTGTCGAGCACCTCCACGATCGGAGTGAGCACCTTGTAGGTCGCGTTCTGCGAGACCAGCTCGCGGTCACGGTCGACCCGCCTCTTGTAGTTGACGTACTCGGCCTGGAGACGCTGCAGGTCCGTGGTCAGCTCGGCGACCCGCTTGTCGACCTCGTCGGCGGCATCGCCCATGAAGTCCACCTCGCTGTCGTCAACGATCACGTCGTCCTCGTCGTCTGCCTCGTCCGCCTTGTCCTCCGCCGCTTCGGCGGAGCCATCCTCGTCGGATCCAGTCTCGGCGGCGTCGTCCGACTCCGAGGCGTCGCCCTCAGGAGCGTCCACCTCGGAATCCTCGGTCGACTCCTCGCCAGCCTCTGTCTCGGGGTCGGTCTCGGGCGGGGCCTCGGTGGTCGTCTCCTCGACGGCCTCCTCCGCCCCGCCGGGGCGGCGCTTCGTCACTTCTTGTCGCCCTCTTCACCCTCGACGGGCTCGTCGACGATCTCGGCGTCGACGACGTCGTCGTCGGCCTCACCGGTCGCACCGGTGGCACCGCCGGCAGCGGACTGCTCGGCCTCGGCCGCGGCGTACATGGCCGCACCCATCTTCTGCGAGGACTCACCGAGCTTGGTGATCGCGGTCTGGATGGCGTCCTTGTCGGCCTCGGTGTCCTCGAGGACCTTCTTCAGGGCGTCCAGGTCGGCCTGCACCTCGGTCTTCACGTCGTCCGGGACCTTGTCGCCGGAGTCGGTGATGAACTTCTCGGTGGTGTAGACGAGGCTGTCACCCTGGTTGCGGATCTCGATGGACTCGCGACGCTTGGCGTCCTCCTCGGCGTACTGCTCCGCCTCCTTGACCATGCGGTCGATGTCGTCCTTCGACAGCGCGGAGCCGCCGGAGATCGTCATGGACTGCTCGCGGCCCGAGGCCTGGTCCTTGGCGGAGACGTGCACGATGCCGTTGGCGTCGATGTCGAAGGTGACCTCGATCTTCGGCACGCCACGCGGCGCCGGCGGGAGGCCGGTCAGCTCGAAGTTGCCCAGCGGCTGGTTCTCCGACCACATCGGGCGCTCGCCCTGGGCGACCTTGATCTCGACGCTCGGCTGGTTGTCGTCAGCCGTGGTGAAGATCTCGGAGCGCTTGGTCGGGATGGTGGTGTTGCGCTCGATCAGGGTGGTGAAGACACCGCCCTTGGTCTCGATGCCGAGGCTCAGCGGGGTGACGTCGAGGAGCAGTACGTCCTTGACCTCGCCCTTCAGCACGCCGGCCTGCAGCGCGGCACCGACGGCGACGACCTCGTCCGGGTTGACGCCCTTGTTGGGCTCCTTGCCACCGAGCAGGCTCTTGACCAGGTCGGTCACGGCCGGCATCCGGGTCGAACCGCCGACCAGGACGACGTGGTCGATGTCCTTGAGCGCGACGCCGGCGTCCTTGAGGACGGACTCGAACGGCTTCTTGGTGCGGTCGAGCAGGTCCGCGGTGATCTTCTGGAACTCCGCCCGGGTCAGGGTCTCCTCGAAGTGGAGGGGGCCGGACTCACCGTGGGTGATGTAGGGCAGGTGGATGCTCGTGTTCTGCGAGGAGGAGAGCTCGATCTTCGCCTTCTCGGCGGCCTCCTGGAGGCGCTGGGCGGCGATCTTGTCGGCGGCGAGGTCGACACCGTTGGCGGCCTTGAACTTCCCGACCATCCACTTGACGATCGCGTTGTCCCAGTCGTCACCACCGAGGTGGTTGTCACCGGAGGTCGCCTTGACCTCGACGACACCCTCACCGATCTCGAGCAGGGACACGTCGAACGTGCCGCCACCGAGGTCGAAGACGAGGATGGTCTGGTCGTCGCCCTTGTCGAGGCCGTAGGCCAGCGCGGCGGCGGTGGGCTCGTTGACGATGCGGGAGACGTTGAGGCCCGCGATCTCACCGGCCTCCTTGGTGGCCTGACGCTGGGCGTCGGAGAAGTAGGCCGGGACGGTGATGACCGCGTCGGTCACCGTCTCACCGAGGTAGGCCTCGGCGTCGCGCTTGAGCTTTTGCAGGACGAACGCGCTGATCTGCTGCGGCGTGAAGTCCTTGTCGTCGATGGACACCTTCCAGTCGGTGCCCATGTGACGCTTGACCGACTTGATCGTGCGGTCCACGTTGGTGACGGCCTGGCGCTTGGCGACCTCACCGACCAGCACCTCACCGGACTTGCTGAACGCGACCACGGAAGGCGTCGTACGGGCGCCTTCGGCATTCGCGATGACGGTGGCCTCGCCACCCTCCAGAACCGAGACGACCGAGTTGGTGGTCCCGAGGTCGATACCGACGGCACGTGCCATCTTTGCTACCTCCGCTTGTTGAAGCTGTGTGTATGTGGACTGTGTTCCCTGGGGAGACCCCGGAAGACTTGGGTTGTTCTGCACCCGCCCAGCGACTGCTGCCGCCGAGTGTTGCAAACAAGTTGAGTCGGATCAACTCAACTTCGTTCACTCTCCACAACGAAGACCCTACGCCCCCTATTCCAACGCCGGCCAAAACCAGGTCGAGTCGGCCCGTCAGGACGGGCCGACTCGGCGGGAGGCGGGGATCAGTAGGACGGGATCCAGTCGAAGGTGTCGGGGTTGGGGCCGGAGCGGCCGGACTCGCCCTTGTCGAGGGCCGCGAGGGCCGTCACCTGGTCGGTGCTCAGCTCGAAGTCGAAGATCGCGAGGTTCTCCTCGAGCCGCTCGCGGCGTACGGACTTGGGGAAGACGATGTCGCCACGATCGATCTGCCAGCGGAGCAGCACCTGGGCGGGCGACTTTCCGTGGGCGGAGGCGATCTCGGCGACCACCGGGTCGGTGAGCTCACCGCCACCCTGTCCGAGCGGGGACCACGACTCGACCTTCGCGCCGTGCGCCAGGGTGGCGGCGCGAGCGGCCTCGTTGGCGAAGTAGGGGTGGACCTCGATCTGGTTGACCGCGGGGGCGACGCCGGTCTCGGCGACGATCTTGTCGAGGTGGTCGGGCTGGAAGTTGGAGACGCCGACGGAGGTGGTCAGGCCCTCCTCGCGGAGGCCGACGAGGGCCTCCCACGTCTTCGCGTACGTCCCGTCGTACTGCGTCGGCAGCGGCCAGTGGATCAGGAAGAGGTCGACGCGGTCCAGGCCGAGCAGCTCCAGGGACCTCTCCAGCGATGCCTTCGCCTTGGCGGGTTCGTGCTGGGAGTTGTTGAGCTTGGTGGTGACGTAGACGTCCTCGCGGGCGAGTCCGGCGCTCTTCAGCGCGGCGCCGACTCCGGCCTCGTTCTGATACATCTGCGCGGTGTCGATGTGGCGGTAGCCGACCTCGAGAGCCTGGCTCACCACCTGCTCGGTCTCGTCCTGCGGAACCTGCCAGACGCCGAGACCGTACTGCGGGATCGAAGTGCCGTCATTGAGCTTGATCGTGGGAACCGTCATGTCTCCATACAACCAAGCGTGCGATGGCCTATTCCATCCTCGGCTCCGTCTCAGCCGATCGTCACGGTCACCACGTTGGAGTAGATGCCGGTGTCGATGTCCTTCATCCGGAACTTGTGCTTCCCGATCCGGCCGGACTGGATCGGGGTGGAGAACTGCTCGCCGGTGACCGGTACGTCCGGGATCCCGAAGTCCTCCCAGCCCTGGCCGTCGTTGCGCTCCAGGCGGAGGATGGCGCCCTCGCCGCGCGGGTAGATGCCGCTGAGGTCGATCCGCTCCATCGGCTCCGCCTGGACGGTTCCCGCCTGGAGGGTGATCTCCTTCTTCGCAGGCTTCTCCTCAACGGTCTTGGACGGCGACGGGCTCGTGGTGGCCGCCTGCTTCTCGGGAGCGCTCGTGGGCGAGGCGTTGAGCGTGATCGCCGGCCCGCTCGCGGTCTTGGTCGGCTTGGGCGACGGAGCGTAGAGCGAGGCACCCGCGTCCGGGTCGGTGGCCTGGTCGTCGGCGGCACCGTCGCCGCCGAGGCCCAGGATGTTGGCACCGACAAACATCGCGATCCCGATGATCAGTCCCACTCCGACCGCGACCGCGACGAGCGCCGTGACTCCGGCTGCGATCGGGTGCTGCCCGCCCTGCTTCACATCTGCTCCTCGACCCGCCGTGGTGATGGTGACAATTCAGCCACAGGTTCCTACCGAGCACCACACGTTCAGCTGATCAGCTGCTGACGACGAGCGATGGCGGCTGCCTCCGTGCGACTCCCGGCACCCAGCTTCCCGAGAATGTTCGAGACATGCACGGAAACCGTCTTCGTGGAGATGAACAGCTGTTTGCCGATCTCGCCGTTGCTGCGTCCCGCGGCCACCAGCGTCAGGATCTCGCTCTCCCGCGGCGTCAGCGACGTCGACGTCGCCTGCTGCTGCTTGACCGCCGTCGCGCCGAGCGATCTGAGCTCGTCGAGCAACGGCTGCAGGCCGAGCCGCTTCGCGGTCGTCCGGGCCTTGTCGGCGGTCACCCGCGAGCCGGCCACGTCGCCCATGGCCCGCTGGATCGTGGCGTACGTCGTCCGGACGGCGGCCAGACCTGGGACGTCGCCGTAGGCCTCGACCTGCTGCTCGGCGCGCTCCCACGCCGCCAGCAGCGTCTCCTGGGGCGGGGCGTCGATGCCGGCCAGCCAGTGGACGCGGAGCACCTCCGCCTCCAGCCGGGCTGTCCAGGAGCGGCCCTCCGGACCCCACTCTCCGGGCTCGTACTGCGCGACCACCTGCTCGCCGTCGCTGTGCAGCCCGTCGACGGCCTCCACCAACGCGGGCCACCGCGCCGCCGGCAGCGAGGGCAGCATCTGCGCGATCCCGGAGGCGGCCACGACCGCCAGCCGCACGCGGCCGCCGAACCACTCGGTCCAGAACTGGGAGAGGGTCTCGACCGTCTCCGCGTAGACCCTGAGCACTCCCTCGGGGTCGCCGGCACGGGCGAGCGCGGTCATCTCCACGACCGAGCCGTAGAGGGCGACCAGGCCCTCCTGGGTCCAGAACGGTCGCAGCGCGTTGGCCGCGTCACCGACCGATGCCCCCTGCGCCTGCTCCATCATCATCCGGAGCATGTCGAGGAGCGCGACCGGGATCGGCGGCGCGTCCGGCAGGTTGCCGCCGGTCAGCTCGAGCGCCTCCCGCCACTCCCCCAGGACCATCTGGATCCGGACGATGTCGGCACGGGCCGCGGCGGCGTAGGGCGACCACTGCAGCGACTCGCCGCCGGCGTCGTCGATCACCGCCCGGAACCACCTCAACGCCTCCGCGTAGTCACCGGCTTCGTCGTAGGAGCGGCCGAGCGTGAACAGCCCCCGGCTGACGGCGTACGTCGAACCGACCTGTCGCGCCTGCTCGATCGTCTCGCGCAGCACCTGCCGGAAGCCCTCGACCTTGTCGCCGCCACCGCGGCCGGTGCGGACCTTGAGCATCGACAGGCTGGTGGCCATGTCGGAGGCGAGCTTGGAGAGGCTGTGCCGCTCGGCGATCTCGATGCCCTCCAGCCCGACCGCCTCGGCCTCCTCGCTGCGGCGGAAGGTGACCAGCGTGCGGGTGCGCACGGCGAGAACCGCACACCGCGCCTTCGGCTCCGCGTTGGCCGGGAGCGCGACCATCGCGTCGTGGGAGTGGGTGAGCGGGTCGCCGTTCTCCATCGCGAGGGCCGCCTCGGCCCGGGTCGCCAGCAGCAGCGCCCGCCCCACCGACTGGCCGGCCGGGATGGCGTCGAGCCGCTCGGCCAGGATCGCGTCGGCCCGCGAGGGCAGTCCGGCGAGGATGAGCGTGTCGGCGGCGCGCTCGTAGACCCGGTCCAGGTTGACCGCGGCCGCCTGGGCGACCTTCGGGTCGGCGGCGAGGCCCAGCGCCTTCTCGTAGTGGTGAGCGGCCTCGCCCACACCACTGACGCTGCGGGCCTCCTCGGCCGCGGCGATGCGAGCCCGTAGCGCGGTCGCGAGGTCGCCGGCGTGCTTGGCGTGCAGCGCGAGCTCCGCGGCCGCACCCAGCCCGGGCGTCTCCTTCAGCACCTCGGCGAACCGGGCGTGCAGACGCACCCGCTCACCGGGCAGCAGGTCGTCGTAGACCGCCTCGGCGAGCAGCGCGTGGCGGAACGTGTAGCGCGAACCGGTCGGCTCGAGCACCTTCTGCTCGACGGCCGTGCGCAGCGCGTCATCGAGCTCGTCGGTCTTCATCTCGGTCACCGCGGCGAGCAGCTCGTGGGTGACCCGGCGCCCGGCGATGCTCGCCGTGCGGACCACGCTCCGGGCCGAGCCGTCGAGCCGGTCCAGCCGCACCAGCAGCAGGTCGGCGAGGTCGACCGGGAGATCCTCATCGCAGCCGGCCTGCACCAGCTCCTCGACGAAGAAGGCGTTGCCCTCGGCACGGCGTACGACTCGTTCGGCGTCGACCTTGCCGGGGGCCAGCTCGTGGACGAGCAGTCGCACCGAGTCGTCGGAGAGCGGCTCCAGGACGATCCGCTCGACGTCGGGCAGCCGGCCCCATTCGCCGACCTGGCGGCGCAGCGGGTGCCGGCGGTGGATGTCGTCGGCGCGGTAGGACGCGACCATCGCGACGGGGCCGACGTAGGGCCGGGTGAAGAGGTAGGTCAGCAGGTCGCGGGTGGACTGGTCGGCCCAGTGGGTGTCCTCGACCACGACCAGCAGCGGCGCCTTCTCGGCGGCCGCCTCGAAGAGGGTGTGGACGGCGTCGAAGAGCTGCCCGCGGTCGGTGCCGGTCGGGGCGGCTCCCTGGTTGGCGCCCATCACGCGGCGTACGGGCCTCAGCCTGGCCAGCGCCGGGTAGTCGGCCGCCACCCGCTCGACCACGTCGGGCAGGTCCGCGACGATCCGGTCGAGGATCTCCGAGAACGGCATGTACGCCACGGCGCTCTCGCCGAAGTCGACGCAGTGCCCCGCGTGCACCTGCCAGCCGTCGGACACGGCACGGTCGCGCAGCGCGGTGAGCAGACGCGTCTTGCCGACACCGGCGTCACCGGCGAGGAGGACGTGCTGACGCCGGCCCGACGTCGAGCCCGACTCCTCGGCGGACGAGACGCCGAGCAGCCCGGTGAGGGTGCGCAACTCAGGGTCGCGACCTACGAATGACCGAGCACTTTGCGCCATGTCCCCTATCATCGCGCCTCCGGGCCCGGGTTTCTCCCGCATTACCGACCTCCGAGGACTCAGTTGTGTATCGAGTCCATCCGGCGGGGACGGCGGCGCTTCACCTGGCGGGCGAGACGGTCGGCCGCGGTCGCGCGGCGAATGGTCTGCTGGCGGTAGGCCAGCTCGGCGTCATAGCTGATCTGGTTGGTGTAAGTCATGCATCCAGACTCGGCCCCTGAGGTAGGGCCACGCATGAGGCGCCTGCCTTAGGCGTACGTCAGGGGTGCCTCATTCGGCCGTGATCAGCATCACTCCACGAGCCCCCGGCGGCGTCCGATGGCCGCTGCCTCGGTGCGGCCGGAGGCGCCGAGCTTGGCCAGGATGTTGGAGACGTGGACCGAGACGGTCTTGGTCGAGATGAACAGCTGCTTGCCGATCTCGCCGTTGCTGCGTCCGGCCGCGACCAAGGCGAGGATCTCCCTCTCCCGGGCGGTCAGCTCGCCGGAGGGGCCTGCCGCCGACCGCTGTGGCGTGCTGCCGAGGGTGAGCAGGTGGTCGAGGAGCGGTCGAGCGCCGAGCCGCTTCGCCGCTTCCCTGGCCCGGTCAGCCAGCTCACGTGCGCCGGCGGTGTCGCCACCGGCCCGGAGGATCTCGGCGAGCCGGACCCGTGACCAGGCGAGCTCGTGGACGTGCGGAAAGGCTTCGAAGGCGGCCACGGTCGCCCGCCACGCCTCGACGAGCTCGGCCTGCTCGGGTACGGAGATGCCGGCCAGCCAATGGGCACGGAGCCCTTCGGCCCGCAGCCGCGCCGACCACGCCTGCCCCTCCAGCCCCCAGGGCTGCTCCGTCTCGACAGGCCGCGTGCCCGCCTCAACGATGCGGTCCACCTGCGCCATCACCTGCGGGCGCGCACCGACGGGGACGGCCGGGAGGGCGGAGCCGATCGCACCGACGGCGATCGCCGAGAGCCGGGCATGGGCGCCGAACCACTTTCCCCAGCCGGTGGTGAGTGCCGCGACGCCGGCGTCGTAGGCCTCGATCGCCGCGTCGATGTCTCCGCGACCCGCGGCGGCCCGGATCTCCACCGGGGCCGACTCGCTGGCGGTGGCCACCTCCTGCTTCCACGACGGCCGCAGCCGCCGCGCCTCGGCACCGACGTCGGCGCCGCGGGCCTGCTCGATCATCAGCCGCTTGGACTCCAGCCACGGCCACAGCACCGGCGGGATGCCGTACGCGTCGGTCAGCGCGAGCGCCTCGTCCCAGCGGCCGGCGGTGTGGAGGTAGTCGAGCCAGGCGATCCGGGCGTCGAAGGCGTACGGCGCCCAGGGGACGCCGCGCTCCACGCTGAGCTCGTAGGCGCTGCGGTAGCTCTCGCCGGCCTCGTCGCGACGGTCGGCCGCGTCGAGGGCGAAGGCGAGCTGGAGCCGGGCGCGGAACTCCGGGTGCAGCGCGCCGACCTTGGCAGCCCGCGCCACCGCCTCACGGAGCGGCTCGATCCACTCCTGCGGCGGACGCCCCCACGACCCGGCCAGCGTCGCCGCGACCTCTGCGGCGAGGCCGGTGCGGCCGAGCTCCTCGGCCAGCGCCAGCGCCTCTCGGCCGGCTCGCTCGGCGTCCTCGTGACGGCGGTAGATCATCAGCGACCGGGCGTACGCCGCGAGCAACCGCGCGCGCACCAGCGGCGGGGCGTCCTCGGGCAGCTCGGCCATCGCCTTCTCCGCGAGCGCCCCCACCCGGACATCGTTGACGTAGGCGAAGCTGGTCTCGATCTCGACCGTCATCAGCTGCGCGCGCCACAGACCGGGAGCGTCGGCCGGGAGTGATTCCCGCTGCTCACGAGCCAGTTTCCCGGCGCGGTCGGCGTGCCCGGCGGCCACCATCGCATCGCTGGCCTTGACCACCAGATCGACGAGACGCTGGGTGTCGTGGTCGGAGTCGGCACGACCGGCGAGCTGGGCGATCGCCTGCTGATAGTGCTGCGAGGCCTCGTCGGGACCACCGGCGGCGGCCGCCTCGTCGCCGGCGGCGATCCCGGCCGCGAGCGCGGTCTCGTGGTCGCCGGCAAGACGGGCATGACGCGCGAGACCGGCCGCGCTGCCGGTCGTGAGGTCGCGGCTCAGCGCCTCGACGTACCGCTGATGGAGCCGGACCCGCTCGCCCGGCAGCAGGTCGTCATAGACCGCCTCCCCGAGCAGCGCGTGCCGGAAGACGTAGTAGCCGTCGTCGCGCGGCACCAGGATCGCCCGCTCGATCGCCTGCCTCAGCCCGGCGTCGAGGGTGGCGCGGTCGAGGCCGGCGACGGCCTCGAGGAGCTCGTCGCTGACGTCGCGGCCGGCCGCGCTGGCGGTGTCGACCACCTCGCGCGCGGTCGCGTCGAGCTGGTCCAGCCTGATCAGGAGCAGGTCGGCGAGGTCCCAGGGCAGTTCCTCGGCGCCGGCGGCCTGCACCAGCTCCTCGACGAAGAAGGCGTTGCCGTCGGCGCGACGTACGACGCTCTCGACGTCGACCCCGTCGGTGAGGTCGCCGGCGAGCTCACCGACCAGGACGCGTACGTCATCGTCCGAGAGCCGGCCGAGGTGGAACCGTTCGACGGAGGGCAGCCGGGTCCACTCGGCGAGCTGGCGGCGCAGCGGGTGACGGCGGTGGAGGTCGTCGGCGCGGTAGGAGGCGACGAGCGTCACCGGGCCGTCGAACGGCCGGGTGAACAGGAAGGTCAGCAGGTCACGGGTGGACTGGTCGGCCCAGTGGGTGTCCTCGACCACGACCAGCAGCGGCGCCTTCTCGGCCGCGCGCTCCAGGAGCGAGTGGATCGCGGCGAAGAGGTTGCCCCGGTCGAGCGCCTCCTGGACGGCGGTGTCAGCCCCGCCGAGCGCACGGGCCACCGGCGCCATCCGCAGGAGCGCCGGATGTACGTCGGCGACCTGCGCGACCACGTCGGGCAGCGCGGAGGTGATGTTGTCGAGGATCTCGGTGAAGGGCAGGTAGGCCTCGGCACTGTCGCCGAAGTCGAGGCAGTGGCCGACCAGCACCTGCCTGCCGTCGGCGGCGGCACGGCCGCGGAGCTCGCGCAGGATGCGGGTCTTCCCGACACCGGCGTCGCCCGCGAGGAGGACATGCCTACGTCCGCCCGGCTGCACGGTGCCGTCCAGCCCCACCAGCCCTGCCAGTGTCTCCAGGTCGGCATCACGCCCGACCAGCCTCTCGGCACTCTGCGCCATGGGCGCAATCATCGCGCCTTCCGACAACACCGTGTCGGCCCAGGGGTCGACACCGCCCTGCCCCGGACATGAAGCAACGCCGAGCGGGATCCCTCCTGCTCGGCGTTGATTCAAGTCCTGCCTGCCGGCACGCGCCCCCATCTCAGCGGGTGCGGGTGCGTCGCGACTGACGAGCCTCGGTGGCCCGCTGGCGCTTGGCCAGGTCCTTCTGGATCTGCTGGCGGCGGTACTTGACCTCTGCTTCGTAACCTACGGTGGTGTACATCTCGATCTCCTGCTGAGTTGTGTTCTGCTGACATCGAGAAGACTCCTCCGCTGAGGTAGGCACCCGAATCGGTCGCGCGCCCTACTTACCGACCCGGGCGCCTTACTTTCCGACCTAGGGCACGGGCTCCACGCCTTAGACGGGACACTGTGCCTATGGAGTTCTCCGAGGTCGTACGTCGCCGCAAGATGGTCCGCAACTACACCGGCGATCCGGTCGACCCGGCGGTGATCGACAAGATCCTGCACAACGCCACCCGGGCGCCGTCGGCCGGCTTCTCCCAGGGCTGGGCCTTTCTCGTGCTCGACACCCCCGAGGACGTACGCCGCTACTGGGAGGCCACGGCCGACGTGGACAACCCCGACAGCTGGCTGGCGGGGATGATGACGGCCCCGGTGATCGTGATCCCGTGCTCCTCCAAGGCGGCCTACCTGGACCGCTACGCACAGCCCGACAAGGGCTGGACCGACCGCGACGAGGCGCACTGGCCGATGCCGTTCTGGCACATGGACACCGCGATGGCGACCATGCTGATCCTGCAGACCGTGGTCGACGAGGGCCTCGGCGCCCTCTACTTCGGCATCCCGCCCGAGTCCGACGCCGCGGTCCGCAAGGCGTTCGACATCCCCGACGCCTTCGACCCGATCGGGGCCGTCACCATCGGCCACCCCGCCTCCGGCGGCGCCAAGGGCTCCCCCACCCGCCGCAAGCGCACCCCGCTCGAGGACGTCGTCCACCGCGGCCGTTGGTGACGGCCAGGCGTCAGTCAGTCAGTCCCGCACCCGAGCCGTCCCGAGTGCGGCGGCAGAATCCGGCGTACGCAGGTGGGAGACGGCCATGGCGAGGTCGGCCAGCCGCGGGGTGACGACGTTGAGGACCTCGAAGACCGACCCGAAGGCGCCGTCGACCGTCACCGGCCGGTCCTCGAGCGCGCGGACGACACGCTCGGCGCACTCCTCGGGGCTCTCGCCGCGGCCCTCGTACTCGGCGGTCGGGGCGATCATCGGCGTACGCACGATCGCGACGCGCATGTTGGTGCAGGTCACGTTCTCGAAGTAGGCCTCACGGCTCAGGATCCGGCCGAACACGTCGAGCGCCGACTTCGCGGCGATGTACGCGGCGAACTTCGGGGCCTTGATCTGGTTGCCCCAGGTGACGATGTTGACCACGTGGCCGAACCGCTGGGCGCGCATCGCCGGCAGCAGGCCCATCGTGAGCCGGACCGCACCGAAGTAGTTCACGGCCATCATCCGCTCGAAGTCGTGGAAGCGGTCGTGAGTCAGCTCCAGCGACCGCCGGATCGACCGGCCGGCGTTGTTGACCAGGTAGTCGACCGCCCCGTGCTCAGCGAGCAGCTGGTCCACCAGCGCATCGATCGAGTCACCGTCGGCCATGTCGACGACGTACGTCGACGCCCTCCCGCCGCTCTGCTCGATGGTCCTCCGCACCCGCTCGAGCTCCTCGGCCCGGCGCGCGGCGAGGAGCACGTGCGCGCCCCGTCGAGCCGCGGCGTACGACGTCGCCTCACCGATCCCGGAGCTGGCGCCGGTGATCAGCACGGTCCTCCCGGCGAGCGGGCTGGGACCACCGGTCACGGCCCGGATCGTGCGCGCCACCCGGGCGCGCGGCGTCTGCAGGAGCGGAAGCGAGAACAGGCTGACCACTCCCGCACCCTAGCGACCTCGACGGCGGTTCGTTTCCGCGAATTCGTTGGGTGCCGGCCCGGGTGGGAGGCGTTTAGCGTGACGCGTCGAGATGTCGGTCCGAAGCCGACACCACCGCACGGTCCCAGGAGAGAACATGTCAACCACCAGCATCGTCCCGCGCACGTGGAAGCGGCGGATCGCCGGGATCGTCTCCGCGACCCTCATCGCGATCACCGGCGCGACCGTCACCAGCATGGCCGCCCCCGCACCGGCGCAGGCCGCGACCTGCACGTCGTACAACTACTCCTACGGCGGCAACGGCACGTGTGTCCGCTACATCCAGACGCTGCTCAACTGGCAGCCCGGCATCGATCTCGTGGTGGACGGAGCGTACGGCAACCTGACCCGGCAGGCCGTGATCGCGCGTCAGACCTCGTGGCGCTACTGGGACTCCTCGGTCGTGGTGGACGGCATCGTCGGCCCCAGGACCTGGGCCTACCTGTGCTCGCCGTACTACTACGGCACCGGCCCGGCGCAGTCCTACCCCTTCGCCGTCGCTCGAGCAGCCGGTTGCCGGGTCTGAGAGCGCTGACCCCGGAGCGTCACGGACGCACCGGGGCATAGCGGAGGTCGACCTCCAGATGCGGGTCGTCGCCGATCAGGTTGTGCAGCTTGATCGGCGCTCCGCCCGGGTTGTCGTAGAGGCGGATGCCGTCGCCCAGCAGGACCGGCGCGATGTGCAGGTCGATCCGGTCGATCAGGCCGCGTTCGAGGAGCTGGCGGCCGATGTCGGCGGAATGGACCTCGACGTTCTTCCCGTCGGCCGCCTCGACCGCGATCCGCAGCGCCTCGCCGACGTCGCAGCTGAGGAAGGTGACGTGCTCCTGCGGCCGGGCGTCCTCGGGATGGTGGGTGAGGATGAAGACCGGACCCTGCCAGTCTCCGTACGGCATCGCGTCGGGGTAGGCGTCGTGGCCCTTGCGCCCGCCCAGGACGGCGCCGAGCTGCGAGGAGTACGCCTCCTCGACACCGGGCTTGCCGGTGACGTCGCTCAGCCACGCCATCCCCGGTTCGGGACCGTCGACGTAGCCGTCGAGCGACATGGAGAAGTGCCACAGGACGGTGCTCATCGGGCCACCTGCGTCCGGTCGAAGGTGATGTGGGTGACGCCGCTCGGCGTGGTGGTCGAGGCCACCTCGTAGCCGTCCTCCAGCGCCTCCAGCCCGTCCCACAGCCGTACGCCACGGCCCAGGATGATCGGGACGACGGCGACGTGCAGGTGGTCGACGAGGCCGGCTGCCAGGAAGTCCCGGAGCGAGGAGGGTCCGCCGCCGATGCGTACGTCCTGACCGGCGGCCGCCTCCTGCGCCTCGGCCAGCACCTCCTCGATGGGCGCGTCGCGGAAGTGGAAGACGGTGCCGCCCTTCATCTCGATCGACTCGCGGGGCTGATGGGTCAGCACGTAGGTGGGAGTGTGGAACGGCGGCTCCTCGCCCCACCAGCCGGTCCAGTCGGCGTCGTCCTGCCATCCCGGAGGGCCGAACTTGCCGGCACCCATGATCTCGGCCCCGATGCCCTCCCAGGCGCGGGCGGCGAAGGCGTCGTCGGGATCGGCTGCCGGGTCGACCTCCATCCGCTCCCGGTGGCCGGTCGCGCTCTGGAAGGTCCTGGTCGGGAAGAACCACTCCATCAGCCGCATGCCGGCATGGCCGAACGGCGCCTCCAGGCTCTGGCCGTCGCCGGTGGCGAAGCCGTCCAGCGAGACGCCGATGGTGTGAGCGCGTACGAGTGACATGTCCGTCTCCCTCGAGTTCAGAGTGGTTGCACTTTGCAATCACTGGCGTCGAGAGTAGACTTCCCGATTGCAGATTGCAACCACTATTTCCGAGTGCAGGAGACACCGAGTGAGCGAGCCCCGATCGGGTTGCCCGATCAACGCAGCCGTGGAGGTCTTCGGGGACCCCTGGTCGGTGATCGTGTTGCGCGATGTGATGTTCGGGAACCGTCGCCACTTCCGCGAGCTGCTCGGCAGCTCCGAGGAGGGCATCGCCTCCAACATCCTCAGCAGCCGGCTGAAGAAGCTGGTCGAGGGTGGCCTGCTCACCAAGGAGGAGGCCGGCCGCGGCCAGAAGGCCGCCTACGCGCTGACCGAGGCGGGCATCCAGACGCTGCCGATCATGGTCGCTCTCGGCAACTGGGGGCTCGCCCATCGCGACGGCACCCGGCAGCTCCGGGTCCGCGCGGAGCTGCTGCGCGATGCCGGTCCCGAGATGGTGGAGTCGTTCATGGACGAGTTGCGCGAGCTCCATCTGGGGACGCCACGCCCCGACCCCGACGCCCCACGGGCGAGCGAGCAGCTCGCCGCGGCGTACGAGGCGGCCATGGCGGAGTAAGGCAGAGGCTCACTTCTCCTTGGCGTGGAGCTTCAGCTTCGAGATCTGGGTCTTCAGCTCGTCGAGGAAGAGCGTCCGGATGCTCTCGGTGTCCAGGGCGCCGTTGACCCCGCGCAGCTTGCCCTCACCGAGCTTGACGCAGACGGCCGACCAGGCGGCGCCGATCGCGCCGGTGAAACCCGCCGCGACGGTGGCGTTGATCGCCCCACCGCCGACGGTGCCGAACCCGGGGATCATCTTGAGCAGGTTGCCGGCGACGGTGCGGCCGGCCTGGGTGGCCGCCGCGGTGGCCGCGATCGAGGCCATCGCGGCCTTGTCCACCTCGATGCCGTAGATCGCCGAGATGCGCGCCATCATCCCGAGCTGGATCGGCACCAGTACGACCGCGTCGGAGAACGGGATCGGGGTGGCTCCGGCCGCCCCAGCAGCGGTCGCGGCACCCGCGATCACGGTGTTCGCCTGCTCCTGCTTGCGCTTGAGATCCACCCTCTGCGCCGCGGTGAGGGCCTCCTCGACCCCTGCAGGCGCGCATCGAAAGGTGGCATCGACGAGCTCCTGCAGCCCGTGGACCTGCTGGCCGGAGAAGTCGTCGGCCTTGGCGTTGGTCAGGTAGACCCGGGCGCCGTGCACGGGCAGTCCCCGCGCGTCGATCTGCTGGGCGAACTCGACCGCGTCCGGGTGGTAGGCACCCGTCGGCGAGGTCGGCACCTGGGTCATCACCAGCACCACCGGCAGCCCCAGGTCGGCGAGCTTCTGGATGAACGCGGCCTCGGTGTCCTCGAAGCGGCGGTCGGCGAAACGTACGGCGTACCAGGCGACGTGGATCTGCTCGGACTGCGGCTTACGGCGCCGCTCCTGGATCAGCTTGGCGAGATCCTTGATCACCCGGTCGCCCTCGACACCGATCTCCAGGCCCTGGGTGTCGAGCAGCCCGAAGAACCCGCTGGTGTGCAGGTAGAGCGTCGACTCCTTCGTCACCGGCTCGCCGATCCCGGTCTTCGCCACCTCCGCCCCGAAGACGGCGTTGACCAGCGTCGACTTGCCGACCCCGGTCTTACCGAAGACGGCGAGGTTGAACCGGCCGATCTCCTTGGCCGACTCGGAGTACCTCTTGTGGAACTCGTCCTTGAACCAGCCGTCGGATGCGAAGTTGTTCACGACGACCAGGATGCCAGCCGGCACCGAAGTTTCCGGGGAGTCGGACTGCCGAAATGTCATGGCCCGGCCCTCCGAGGAGGAATAGCGTGCCGGGCATGAGCCCTCGGTCCCGCCTCGCGTACGTTGCCGCGCTCGCCGCCGCAGTCGTCCTGGTCGCGCCCACGACTCCGGTCCACGCGGCCGAGCCTGAGACCCCCACCGACATCACCCTCACCCGGTGGAACAGCCTCGAAGACTTCGCGAAGGGCAGGTCGAGCAACCTGCGCCCGGACCGGCACGGCACCCTCCGGATCGGCCGCGGCAGCGAGACGACCACCTACACCGACCCGTTCGGCGACGGCACGGCCAGGACCTACGAGTACGGCACCTGGACCTCGCCCGTGGTCACGACCGGATACCCGATCGACGAGTCGGTCACCTCGTGGGACGTCGACACCCCGACCGGCACCTGGGCCGAGATCCGGTTCCGCGGGCGGAAGGCCGACGGCACCTGGACGAAGTGGTTCGTGATGGGCCGCTGGACAGCCGGCGACGACTTCGCGGCCGGCGACATCCACCGCACCTCCGTCGAAGGACAGAGCGACACCGACGCGGCGCTCTACACCGACACGTACGTCGCCCGGACCGGTCAGGAGCCCGAGGCGTTCCAGACCAGGGTCACCCTGCTGCGCCCCGAGGGCGCGACCGTCTCCCCCAGCCTGCGAACGGTCTCGACGCTGACCAACGAGTACCTGCCCGACTCCGCCTACCCCGGCACGAGCACGCCGACCCTCGACAGCGAGGTCGACCTCAGGGTGCCGCCGTTCAGCCAGAACATCCACCGCGGCGAATACCCGGAGTTCGGTGGCGGCGGCCAGGTCTGGTGCTCACCGACGTCGACGACGATGGTGCAGTACCACTGGGGTCACGAGGTCCCGGCGAGCGAGCTGGCGGACATCGAGGCGCCCAACGGTGACCCGCAGGTCGCCTACGCCGCGATCAACACCTGGGACTACGCCTACGAGGGCGCCGGCAACTGGCCGTTCAACACCGCCTACGCCGGCCGCTGGGGTCTGGACGGGTTCGTGACCCGGCTGCGTTCGCTGGCCGAGGCCGAGGCTCTGGTGGCGGCCGGCTTCCCGCTGGTCGTCTCCGCCAGCTGGGAGCGCGAGGAGATGCCGGAGTCGGGTTACGGCACCGACGGCCACCTGCTGGTCATCGGTGGCTTCACCGCCGAGGGCGACCCGATCGTCTACGACCCCAACCACTCCTCCAACGACGAGGTGCGCAACATCTACACCCGCGAGAACTTCGAGCGGGTCTGGCAGACCTCGACCGACGGGGTCACCTACGTCATCCACCCGCGCGACGTGCCGCTGCCCGGCGCAGGGAAGGCCACAAACTGGTGACGGAGACGCCACCACGGTGATCCGCACCGCTACGGCCGACTAGGTTGCGGCCATGACACTCGATGCCGTCGCCGCTCTTCAGGCCGCACTTCGAGCCCCGACCGTCAACGACGGCTCCGGCGCGGAGAAGAAGGCGTTCGAGCAGCTCCACGAGGCGCTGCGCGAGCACTTCCCGCTGCTGCACGCGACCCTCGACCTCACCCCGGTCGGCGAGCACGGCCTCCTCTTCCGCTGGCCCGGCGCCTCGGCCGAGAAGCCGGTCGTGCTGATGGCCCACCAGGACGTCGTCCCGATCGCAGGCGTCTGGACCCACGACCCGTTCGGCGGCGAGATCGTCGACGGGGTGATCCACGGGCGCGGCACGCTCGACGACAAGGGCCAGCTGGTGGCGATCTGCGCCGCGGTCGAGGGACTCCTCGCGGACCGGTTCGAGCCGGCGTACGACGTCTGGCTGTCGTTCGGCTCCGACGAGGAGACGACCGGCGCGGCCGCGCGGGCGGCGGTCCAGGAGCTTCGCGACCAGGGGGTCGAGCCGTGGTTCGTGCTCGACGAGGGCGGCGCGGTCGCCTTCGACGCCTTCCCGGGCGTCGCCGCGCCGATCGGGGTCGTCGGCGTCGCCGAGAAGGGCACCACCGACGTACGCCTCACGGTGACCGGCGACGGCGGCCACTCCTCCACCCCACGCCAGAACGGCCCGACCGCGCGGCTGGCCCGCGCGATCACCCGGCTCGACCGGATGTCGATGCCGGTCCGGCTGCCGGCGCCGACGGTCGAGATGTTCGAGCAGATCGCCCCGTACGCGGCCAAGCCCATGCGACCTGTCCTGGCCCACGCGGGTCGGCTGGCGCCGGCGCTGGCCCGGCTGCTGACCCGGCTGGGGCCCGAGCCCGCCGCGCTGACCCGCACCACGGTCGCGATCACGACGCTCGAGGGCAGCCCGGCGGCCAACGTCATCGCCTCGGCCGCCTCGGCCGGGGTCAACCTGCGGATCATGGTCGGCGAGACCGTCGCCGAGGTCGTCGAGCGGCTGCGTGCCGCGATCGGCGACAAGCAGGTCGAGATCGAGGTCGTGCGCGCGGGTGAGCCGTCCCCGGTCTCGCCACGTGACGAGGCCTTCGCGAAGATCACCGAGACCATCGCGGACGTCTTCCCGGAGGCGGTACCGGCTCCCTACACGGTGATGGCCGCGACCGACTCGCGCTTCTTCTACGAGATCAGCGACCGGGTCTACCGGTTCGCGCCGTTCCGGATGACCGCTGCCCGGCGCGCCACCATCCACGCCGCCGACGAGAACATCAGGGTCGATGACTACCTCGACGGGATCCGCTTCTACCGAAGGTTGATCGAGTCACTGTGACCACCGAAAGCCAGCACACCGGCGTCGAGAAGGCCGCCCGCGGAATCTGGGTGATCGTCGGCTTCCTGGTGGCCGTCGAGTTCGCCAGCGGCATCCTGCAGGGCTACTACACCCCGATCTTCTCCGATCTCGCCGACCACCTCGGCGTCTCCGACGCCGACCTCAACTGGCTCGAGGCCGGGCAGCTGATCGTCTCCGCGCTGTGCGTTCCCCCGCTCGCCCGGCTCGGCGACCTGATCGGCCACAAGAAGGTGCTGCTGCTGGCGACCGGCATCACCGCGCTCGCCACCTGGTGGACCGTGGTCGCTCCCGACTTCGGCTCGTTCCTGGTCGCCTGGTCGATCCAGGGCGCCTACGTCATCTGGCTGCCCCTCGAGGTCGCCATCGTCCACAAACGCACCGGCGGCGACACCGCCCTGACCCGCCGGGCCGCCGGTGTCCTGGTCGGCGCGCTGCAGGTCTCGGTGATCATCGGCGCGATCGCCGCCGGCGCCCTCGTCGGCATCCTCCCGATGTGGGCGATCCTCTCCTTCCCGGCCGTGGCCGTGACCGCTGTCTTCGTCGTCATCGCCGTCGGCATCGAACCCGACTCCGGCACCAGCGGCGGCGCCTTCGACTGGCTCGGGCTGACGGTGCTGACCCTCGTGCTCGGCCTGGTCATGGCCGGCCTGGTCGGCGTACGCGTCCTCGGGGCCGGATCCCTCCTCGCCTGGGGCCTCGTGATCCTGGGGCTGCTCACCCTGGTCCCGTTCTGGCGCATCGAGACGGCGCTGGACGATGCCGGCGGGCGCGAGCCGCTGATCGACGTACGTCTGCTGGTCTCGCGCGCGCAGTGGCCGATCCAGCTGACCGCGTTCCTCTTCGGGATGTCGGTGCTGGGAGCGCAGATCCCGCTGTCGACCTTCGCGCGCACGTCACCTGACGAGGCCGGCTTCGGACTGGGCGCCGATGCGTCGTTCGTGTCGCTGCTGATCGCTGAGTACGTGATCGCGATGGCGATCTCCGCCTTCACCCTGCCGCTGTGGGCCCGGTTCCTCGGGCCGGTGCGGGCCCAGGCGGTCGCCTGCTTCCTGGTGGCCACCGGCTATCTGATGTGGCTCCCGTTCCATGACTCCACCGGCCAGGGACTCCTCAACATGGCCGTCGTCGGGCTCGGCTCGGGTGCCCTGGTCGCCTCACTGCCGGCGGCCGCCGCCGCGGCCGCACCGTCCTCCCGCACCGCATTCGCGACCGGCATGACCAACGCCACCAAGACCGTCGGTGGCGCCATCGCCTCCGCGGTCTTCGCGATCGCGCTCGCCGCGGACGGATCCATCGCCGGCGAAGCCCACGCGCCGCTCTCGGGCTACCTCACGGTGTGGGCGGTGTGCGGCATCACCGCTCTCGTCGCCGGGCTGCTGCTCCTGCTGCCCCGCCGCACAACCAGCGCTGGGTAAACTTTCCGGCGCTGGAGGTGATCACATGCCCACGAGCGAGGACCGGCCCGAGGAGCGCCCGGAGACGCAGGCGCCCCCTCTCTCCGATGCGGCGAGCAAGGCGGCAGCCGCGGCCCGGATCCAGGACCAGGCCAAGTGGGTCGACCTCCAGGTGCAGCAGTCGATCCAGCGCGGCGAGTTCGACAACCTGCCCGGCGCCGGCAAGCCGATCAAGAACCTCGACCGCGACCACGATCCCGACTGGTGGGTCAAGCAGCTCGTCGAGCGCGAACAGATCGTGGTGCTCCCCCGGTCCGTCCAGCTCCGCAAGGACGACGCCGAGCTCGACGGCCTCCTCGACACCCAGACCACCGAGGACGGCGCCCGCAGGATCGTCGAGGAGTTCAACGAGCGCGTCATCGCGGCCCGCTACGGCGCGCCGGAGGGCCCGCCGCTGATCACCATGCCCCGCGATGTCGACGCCACGCTCGACGCCTGGCGCGAGCGCCGCGCCGCACGGGTGGAGGCGGCCAGGGCGGACGTACGCCGCCGGGAGGAAGCCCGGAAGCGCCGTTGGTGGCAGCGGCGGTGAATGCTCACCGAGGTAACTCGGTCAGGCGCCACTCCCATCGTGGAACTCCACCAGGCCAGTGCACGCTCGCCGAGTTACCTCGGTGAACATCCCGGCCTAACCCACCTCGCGACGTGAGAACCGCGACCGGTAGCGCCCCGGAGTCACCCCGACCTCCGAGGTGAACCCCGCCCGGAAGGTCACCGGCGAGTAGTAGCCGGACTCGTGGCTGATCCGCTCGATCGGCAGATCGGTGGTCTCGAGGAGGGTCTTGGCGACCGCGATCCGCTCTGCGGTGACCCAGCGCATCGGAGTGGTGGCGAGGTCGCGCTCGAAGCGCCGGGCGAGGGTGCGCGGGGAGACCGCGGCAGCCGCCGCCAGACGCTCGAGAGTGATGTCCTCGTGCAGGTTGGCCCGGAGCCAGCTGCGCAGCTCGTCGAGCCAGTGGGCCTGTTCGGTGAGCGGGTCGGCCGCGACGTACTGCGCCTGGTCACCGTCGCGGTGCGAGGCGATGACCAGGTTGCGGGCGATGGTGTTGGCCGCGTGCTGGCCGTGGTCGGCGCGGATCAGGTGGAGGCACAGGTCCAGCCCCGCGGCCGAGCCCGCGCTGGTCAGCACGCCGTCGTCGACATAGATCGCCCGCGGGTCGAGGTCGACCCCGGGATACGTACGCCGGAACAGCTCCGTCCATCGCCAGTGGGTCGTGGCGCGGCGACCGTCCAGCAGCCCGGCCTCGGCCAGGGCGAAGGCACCGGTGCACAGCGAGACCATCCGAGCCCCGCCCGCGGCGGCCCGGCGCAGCTCCCGGACCAGGGTCGGACTGATCGGCTCGCCCGGACGGATCGCCGGCACCAGCACCGTTTCGAACTCGGCCAGCGCGGCCATCGGCCGCTGCGGAGTCAGCCGCGGCCCACCGTGGACGCGCACCCCACGCAGGTCGCCACACAGCACCACGTCGTAGAGCGGGCTGGCGTCGTGGTCCCAGTCGTAGCCGAGCGCCTCGAGCGGCATCCCGATCTCGAACAGAGTCATCCCGTCGACGATAGGGATGGCGATGGACGGCTTCGCAGGCATGGCAAGAATCTATCATTCTTAGTCAATCCTGCCACTCCTCCTCGACGCCCTGCGAGAGCACTCTGGAGTCATGACCAACTACAAGAAGAACCCCAGCAAGGTCCGCAGCACCGTCCGCTCCGTCCTCGCCGGCTTCGACGCCGGCGCCCGGATCCGTCACGGCGCCCAGGTTCCCAAGGACCATCCCTCCCGACGCCGGTCGTGATCGTTACAAGCCGAGACGCCTACCGGCCGGTAACTCCCGGCCGTTAGGGTGACCGGCATGAGTCACAAGAGCCCCAAGGACTTCTTCGCACCGTTGGCGGTGGGCGCCCCCGCACCACTGCGGGAGATCCCGGCACGGCCCAGTCGTGCGATCCATTTCTTCGACCCGTCGAACCCGAAGATGGCGGCCAAGGTGCCCGCCATGGTCGGCACCGTCGACGTGCTCCTCGGCAACCTGGAGGACGCCGTCAAGGCCGACAACAAGGTCGCCGCGCGCGAGGGCCTGGTCGAGATCGCGAAGAACACCGACTTCGGCAAGACCCAGCTGTGGACCCGGATCAACTCGCTCGACTCCCCGTGGGTGCTCGACGACCTGGTCACCCTGGTCACCGAGATCGGCGACAAGCTCGACGTCGTGATGGTGCCGAAGGTGCAGGGTCCCGAGGACATCCACTACGTGGACCGGCTGCTCGCGCAGCTCGAGGCCAAGGGCGGCGTACAGAAGCCGATCCTCATCCACGCCATCCTCGAGACCGCGCGCGGCGTGGCCAACGTCGAGGAGATCGCGCTCGCCTCCCCGCGCATGCAGGGCATCAGCCTCGGCCCGGCCGACCTCGCGGCCGACCGCAAGATGAAGACCACCCGCGTCGGCGGCGGCCACCCGGGCTACCTGGTCCGCCAGGACCCGGTGGACGGCGACATCCACGGCAACCGCACGGTCTTCCAGCAGGATCTGTGGCACTACACGATCGCGAAGATGGTCGACGCCTGCGCCGCGGCGGGGATCTACCCCTACTACGGCCCGTTCGGCGACATCACCGACGTGGTCGCGGCCGAGGACCAGTTCCGCAACGCCTTCCTGCTCGGCTGCGTCGGCACTTGGAGCCTGCACCCCAAGCAGATCGAGATCGCCAATCGCGTCTTCTCCCCCAGCGTCGAGGACATCAAGCACGCCCGCCGCGTGGTCGCCGCCATGGGCGACGGCACCGGCGCGGTCATGCTCGACGGCAAGATGGAGGACGACGCCTCGCTCAAGCAGTGCCTGGTGCTCGTCGACCTCGCCGAGGAGCTGGCCGCCATCGACCCGAAGCTCAAGGAGCTCTACGACGCCATCGAGATCGAGGACTGAGATGACCGACACGACCTTCCGCCCCCTGCGCTCGGTTCTCTACATGCCGAGCTCCAACACGCGCGCCCTCGAGAAGGCGAAGACGATCACCGCCGACGCGCTGATCCTCGACCTCGAGGACGCCGTCGCCCCCGACGCCAAGCCGGAGGCGCGCGAGAACGCCGCCGCGGCCGTGACATCGGGCGAGTACGGCAACAAGTACCTCACCATCCGCATCAACGGCGCCGACACCGAGTGGCATGCCGACGACCTGGCCACCGCGGCCAAGGCAGGACCCGACGCGATCGTGGTCCCCAAGGTCAACAGCGCCCAGCAGGTGCACGACCTCGTCGCGGCCTTCGAGAAGGCCGGCGTCCCGGAACAGACGAAGCTCTGG
The DNA here is from genome assembly GCF_054031495.1 of Nocardioides sp. YJ-D4. NCBI lineage: Bacteria > Bacillati > Actinomycetota > Actinomycetes > Propionibacteriales > Nocardioidaceae > Nocardioides > Nocardioides sp. YJ-D4. Next base: position 3,620,629 of record NZ_CM132932.1, on the reverse strand, counting down.
GCGATGATCGAGAGCCCGTACGCCATCCTCCACGCCGAGGAGATCGCCTCCGCCTCCGAGCGGCTGACGGTGCTCGTCATGGGCACCAACGACCTGGTCAAGGAGCTGTACGTCGACCACGTCCCGGCCCGCGCCAACCTGGTCACCAGCCTCCAGCTGGCCGTGCTCGCCGCGCGCGCGAGCGGCAAGGTCATCCTCGACGGCGTCTACAACAACGTGAAGGACGCCGAGGGCTACGCGGCCGAGGTCGAGCAGGGCCGGATCTTCGGGTTCGACGGCAAGACCCTGATCCACCCGGCCCAGGTCGAGGGCGCCAACGCAGGCTTCGCGCCCAGCGAGCAGGCGGTGGCCGACGCCAAGGGTCTCATCGAGGCGTTCGAGGCCGCCGGCAGCGGCGTCGCGACCTACAACGGCAAGATGGTGGAGGCCCTCCACGTCGAGTCCGCCAAGCGAGTCCTCAGCATCGCCGAGGCCATCGCCGCGCTGTAGGCCACCGGCCAGGAATATCTCTCAATGTATAGAAAAAGTTACTGATCGCCCATCTTGGCTGATCAGTAACTTTTTTCCGAGAAGAAGGTGACAAACCGGCGCGATTCTGGTTCCGTTACGTGCTGCGCGACATAACCGACACTCGCTACGCGCTCAGGAGACAGCGTCAGATGACTGAAGCGAATCGTCGGCCCGCGACGGGGGACCACTCGAACGTCCCACCCACGCCGGCTCGACACCCCGCCACACCGATGCTCCCCACGAACGACACCGCGCCCGAACCCCTCGAGATCGCTCGCCGCGCTCTCGAGGGGGTGTCCCCGGCGGACGAGTCGTGGTTCACCAATCCCAAGACGAACCCAGCCGCGGAGCGAGTGCGACCGCATCACACGCCGTACACGCCGTACCCGCCCCAGCCCCAGCCCGGCACGGCGATCGTCCTGCGACACTCCGATGCCGGCTACTCCCAGCCGCCGCGGGCCACCTACCAGCGCCCGATGCCCGCGCACACCCGGCTGCCGCAGTACGCCTACCAGCCGAGCCCCTACACGGCACAGCAGTTCCACCCTGCCGGGCCGGTGACGTTCGCCAACCCGGCGATGCCGCCGTACGCCGCCGCGCAGGTGCCGACCCGGAACGGCGTGGTCGAGGAGCACCGGATCCCGAAGAGCCGCGCCCGCAACAAGAAGGCCGTGCTGCTGCCGCTCGCCGCGATGGCGATCGCCTCGGCCGGCATCGGCGCCTTCGCCCAGGCCAACGTCGAACAGGGCCTCGAGACCACGCAGGCCAAGGCCCACGCCGGCCAGTACGACGCCGTACCCGTGGTCGACGTCGCCGACCAGAAGATCATCGACGCCCCCGGCGTGATCGCGCCGGAGAGGACGTCGCCGTTCTCCCCCGCGGCCCCGGGCACCACCGCCGGCGGCAAGCACTCCAACGGCGACTACGACGCGCCCTCCACCGCCGAGACCTACGGCGGCGCACATTCCTCCAGCGGGACGATCTCCGCCCCGCGCGAGGGTGACACCTTGTCGGACAAGGACCCGGCCCCCGCTCCCGAACCGGCTCCCGAGCCGGCCCCGGAGCCCGCTCCGCAGCCCCAGCCCGAACCCGAGCCCGAGCCGACCCCGGCGCCGGCGCAGCCGTCGCTGGGCGAGAACGTGGTCGCCCCGGTGCTCGACACGGTGACGGGCGTCATCGACGGTCTCACCGGAATCAAGCTCGACCTGACCCGGTAGTCATCGAGTGGCCCACAACGGGGCCGTGACCTCATTCCGAGGTCACGGCCCCGTTTGCGTATGCCCGGGTGGGTTACCCATGGCCAGGAAGGGTCATCTAGAAATAGGACCTCCGTCCCGATAACTTCCGTGGTTTTCTCTCGTTTGCCCGATGTGCCACCCCTTAACTCGGGAGTGCGCCAGGTTCCCCCGGATCTGGCAGGTGGCACGGCCCCGTTGCGGGGATCTTGGGGGATCCCCACCGCAGAATCGGAGTCCAACCAACAATGCGAAGCATCCGTACGTTCGCGCTGTCCGCAGCCGCTGCCGCCGTCGTCGGCGCAGTTCTGGTTGTGCCGGCGCCTTCTCAGGCCGCACTGACGAACACCTCCTTCGGGCTGTTCGCGAGCGGCTTCGGCACCCGCGTGACCGGTGGAAGCATCCCGGCCAACTCGGGAGACCTCGGATACCAGACGATCGGGTGCACCCGTAAGGCTGGTTACGACGTCAACAACAACACCGCCGGCGCCAAGGTGCCCGGCATCGGCACGATCGGTGCGACCACCACCAAGCAGCGCACCGTCAAGTCCGGCGCGGTGGTCAAGTCCATCTCGGAGCACAAGATCGCCGACGTCGTGCTCGACAAGAGCCCGCTGGGCAAGGTCACCGTCGAGGGCCTCAGCTCGGTTTCCCAGGCCTGGTGGGACGGGAAGGCCTACAAGGCCGACTCCAAGGCCAAGATCGCTCACGTGGTCCTCGACCCGGCCGGTCCCGGCCAGAAGATCGACCTCCCGATCCCCGGCCGTGACAAGCCGCTCGTCATCCCGGGCATTGCCACCATCGGTCTGGGCAACACCGTCGAGAAGACCAACGCCGACGGCGCCCAGGCTTACGCCAACGGCATCTGGATCAAGCTCCACGGCACCGACTCCGAGGTCATCGTCGGTCGCTCCCGCGCCGAGATCAACGGCCAGGCCTTCTCCGCCGTCTTCAACGGCTTCTCCAACTCGGTCGACGCCTCCGCTCTCGGCGGCGCCGTCCAGATCGGCAAGAACCCGCTGACCAACGCTGGCTGCGCCGGCACCAAGGGCAAGCTGAAGACCAAGTCCATCGCCGGCGTTCCGCTGGGCGAGGCGGGCGACATCCTGGACGTCAAGGGCCTCACGAGCGGCCAGCGTTCGAACCAGACCAAGACCACCGCCGAGGGCTACACCTTCGGTGAGGTCGCCAGCGTCAACATCGGCGACGGCGCGATCCGCATCGAGGCCATCCGCGCCCAGGCCAACGCCAAGTACGTCAAGGGCAAGGGCTCCACGACGTCCATCTCGGGCACCAAGTTCGGCGACATCTACATCAACGACCAGAAGGTCTCCCTCGCCCAGCTGGAGTCGGCGCTCTCCCGCGTCGACATCCCCGGCCTGGCCAAGATCGAGACCAAGGTCGTCGTCGAGCGCAGCAAGAACCTGGTTGAGGTCGTCGCCCTGCGGCTGACGCTCCTCGACGCGACCGAGGGCACCAAGTCGGTCGTCAACATCGGTCACGCCAAGTTCAAGGTGAACGCGAACAAGTGAGGCCTTGATCCACTGAGGCTGTCCTAAGAAACGGCCCGCGTCCTGACCAGGTCGCGGGCCGTTTCTTCTTTATGAAGTTACTCACGGGTAGTATCAACCCACCCATACGCAGTCGAGCCGACCTGAAGCATTAGGCTCGGTTCATTCCGGCAGTCCTGCCCCCTGATGAGGAGCGCCTAGGCATGTTGCAGATCATCGCCATCGTCGTGTGTCTTGCGGCAACGGTGGCCACCGCCTACCTGGTGATCAAGGCGGTCCGGTCGATGCTCGCGGTCATCAAGATCGGTACGCCGATCAGCCGCGTCGACCAGCCACTCGCCCGCACCCTGACGATGTTGAAAGAGACGGTCCTCCACACGCGCATGCTGCAGTGGACCTGGGTCGGCGTGCTCCACTGGTTCGCCTTCGCCGCGTTCCTGCTGCTCTCGACAGCGGTCGGGGCTGCGTACTTCCAGCTCTTCGACCCCGAGTGGACGCTCCCGGTCATCGGCAAGCTGTTCGCCTACGAGTGGCTCGCCGAGCTCCTGGGCCTGCTCGGCGCGCTGGGCATCATCCCGCTGATCATCTACCGGGTGACCCACCTGCCCTCGAAGATGGGCCGCGGCACGCGGTTCTACGGCTCCACACAGTGGCAGGCCTTCTTCGTCGAGGCGATGGTGCTGGTCGAGAGCGCGGCGATCCTGTTCATCCGCGGTGCGGAATACAACCTCGCCAAGGCCCACGGCGGCGAGGTCGCCGAGCACGCCACCGCGTTCCACTTCCCGATCTCGCAGTTCTTCGGGGCGCTCTACCCGACCGGCCCCGACGCGATCCACACGCTCGAGAACATCATCTACGGGATCGCGGCCTTCAAGATCATCACGGCGCTGATCTGGCTGGCCGTCGTCTCCACCCACCTGACGATGGGTGTCGCCTGGCACCGCTTCACCGCCTGGTTCAACATCTGGTTCAAGCGCGAGCCTGCTTCGCGTACGTCTGCTGTCGACGGCGCGCGCCCGCTCGGCACCGCGCTCGGCGCGATCAAGCCGATGCTCATCGACGGCAAGCCGGTCACCCTCGAGGACGTCGAGGAGGACCGGATCCCCGAGGACGCCATCCTCGGTGTCGGCTCGATCCAGGACTTCTCCTGGAAGGGCATCCTCGACTTCACCACCTGCACCGAGTGTGGTCGCTGCCAGTCGCAGTGCCCCGCCTGGAACACCGAGAAGCCGCTCTCACCCAAGCTGCTGATGATGGGCCTGCGCGAGCATGCGTACGCCGCTGCCGCTGACGGCGATCTCAAGGAGAAGCCGCTGATCGGCAAGGCCGACGGCGCCCCGGAGGGTGCCGGCGGCAACACCGAGGTGCTCGACTGGTTCTACAACCCCGAGGACGGCGGCTTCGTCATCGACGAGGACGTCCTGTGGTCCTGCACGTCCTGCGGTGCCTGCGTCCAGCAGTGCCCCGTGGACATCGAGCACGTCGACCACATCATGGACATGCGCCGCTACCAGGTGCTCGTCGAGTCCAACTTCCCCTCTGAGCTCAACGGCCTCTTCAAGGGGCTCGAGGGCAAGGGCAACCCCTGGAACATGAACGCCAACGCGCGCATGGACTGGGCCAAGGACCTGCCCTTCGACGTCAAGGAGGTCGGCAAGGACATCGAGTCGCTGGAGGAGGTCGACTGGCTGTTCTGGGTCGGCTGTGCCGGCGCCTACGAGGACCGGGCCAAGAAGACCACCCGCGCCGTGGCCGAGCTGCTCGACATGGCCGGGGTCTCCTTCGGCGTACTCGGCAACGGCGAGACCTGCACCGGCGACTCCGCCCGCCGCGCCGGCAACGAGTTCGTCTTCCAGGGCCTGGCTCAGCAGAACGTCGAGACGTTCAAGGAGTTCAAGGTCAAGAAGGCCGTCACCACCTGTGCTCACTGCTTCAACACGTTGAAGAACGAGTACAAGGAGTTCGGCATCGAGCTCGAGGTCGTCCACCACACCCAGCTGCTCAACCGCCTCGTCCGCGAGGGCAAGCTGACCCCGGTCGCGGACGGCGCCGGCGCCCACAAGCGCTCGATCACCTACCACGACCCGTGCTACATCGGTCGCCACAACGGCGTCTACGAGCCGCCGCGCGAGCTCCTGCAGATCATGCCGGGTGCGGAGTACAAGGAGATGCCCCGCAACTCCGAGCGCTCCTTCTGCTGTGGTGCCGGTGGCGCCCGGATGTGGATGGAGGAGAAGATCGGGTCGCGGATCAACGAGAACCGCACCGACGAGGCCGTCGCCACCGGTGCCGACCAGATCGCCGTCGGCTGCCCGTTCTGCCGCGTCATGCTCTCCGACGGCCTGACCAAGGCCCAGGCCAACGGGGCCGCACGCGAAGAGGTCGAGGTGCTCGACGTCGCGCAGATGCTGCTCGCGTCCGTGAAGGGCGAGCAGGCGACCAAGCTGGCCCCGGGCGAGGGCGCGAAGGTCGGTGCCGCCGCCAAGGCTGCTCCGGCTGTCGAGGAAGCCGCTCCGGCCGCCGGTGCTGCCACCGCCGCTGCGGGTTCGTCGCTCTTCGACTCCCCCGCCGAGGCCGCGGAGACCACCGAGTCCCCGAAGGCTCCGGCCGACGCGTCCTCGCTCTTCGACACCCCTGCCCCGGCCGAGCCGGCCTCAGGAGGTACGTCGGCCGGCGGATCGCTCTTCGACACCCCCGCTCCGGCCGCCGAGCCGGAGAAGCCGGCCTCCGGTGGTTCGCTGTTCGACGGTGGCGGGTCGCTCTTCGACACGCCTGCGGAGGCACCTGCCGAGGAGGAGACCCCGGCTTCGGGTGGCTCGCTCTTCGACGTGCCGGCCGACGAGCCTGCCGACAAGCCGGCTGAGAAGCCTGCTGCGGATCTCGGGTCTGGTGGGTCGCTCTTCGACGTACCGGCTCAGGAGGCGGAGCCTGCTGCCGTGCCTGAGGCGAAGGCGGCTCCGGCCACTCCGGCGCCCGCCGAGGAGCCTGCTGTCGACCTCGGTGGAGGCGGCTCGCTCTTCGACATCCCGGCCGCACCGGCCGAGGAGGCCGCACCAGCGTCTGAGGCGAAGGCTGCTCCGGCAGCCGAGCCCGCGGCCCCGGCTGCGACGCCGGCCGCCGAAGAGCCGAGCATCGACCTCAGCGCGGGTGGTTCGCTCTTCGACATCCCGGCCAGCGAGCCCGAGCCGGCGACGGCCAAGGCCGCCGAGCCCGCCGCTCCGGCCGAGACCGCTCCGGTCGAGGCCACGACTGAGGCCCCGGCCGCAGCACCTGAGGCGCCTGCGGCACCCGCCGCGCCGGTGGCAGGTTCGGGAGTGACCTCGGAGCCGAAGACCGACGTCGACTTCGACAGCCTCGGCTCGCTCTTCGACATCGAGGCCCCGGAGGGCGCGGTCGCGGCTGCGGCTCCGGCTACCCCCGCCCCCACTGAGGCCGCACCCGTGGCCGAGGCTGCCCCGGAGACCGTGGTCGACGAGGCACCCGCCGCGCCCGCCGAAGAAGCGCCGGTCGAGGTGGAGACGCCAGCCGAGCCCGACCCGGAGCCCGAGCCCGAGAAGGCCGCACCGGAGCCGAAGCCGGCACCGGCCGTGAGCGGAGAGGCTCACGCGCCGCGTACCGACGTCGACATCCACGAGGCAGGGTCGCTCTTCGACCTCTGACCCCACGCAGTCCGCTGCACCAGCCGATGACACCTTGTGAGCGATTCACAAGGTGTCATCGTCATTTGGCCGAGACGTCGCTCGCGTCGGCCGAGATGGCACCAGCGTGCCCATTCGACCGACGCGCCCGCCCTCTCGGCCGACCGGGGTGACGCCTCGGCGAGACGGTTGACATCACGTGATGTCAGATTGGGGTTGTGATGACGTCATGATGGTGTCATAGTGGTGCGTATGGACATCACGCCGTACATCGACAGCCTGCGACGGGACCTCTTGGCCGCTGCCGAGGCATCGGGACCGGAGGCACGGGAGACCGCGGAGCGGCTCACCTACGCTCTCGACCCGGCCGCTCGGCTGGCGGTGATGGAGGCGGTGAGCCAGGCGGCCGCGGAGATCACGGCGGAGCTGCCGACGGGCAACGTGGACGTACGCCTGCGAGGGCGCGACCTGGAGTTCGGGGTCACCCTTCCCGAGCTCGCCGAGCCGGTTGCCCCCACTCCGCCGACACCGCCCGCTCCCCCGGCTCCGCCGACCCCGCCGGAGCCGGAGGGCGATGACACCCTCGCCCGGGTGACCCTCCGCATCCCCGAGTCGCTCAAGGCGAAGGCCGAGGAGGCCGCGGCGGACGCCGGCCAGTCGCTCAACACCTGGCTCGTCGGCGCGGTGCGCGCGGCGACCCGCGAGAACGCGGTCAACGTCGACGTCGACCTCTCCGCGATCCCCCACATCGTCAACGAGGCGATGAGCAGCCTCGACCCGTTCCGCGGCAGCAACCGCGGCCGGTCCGACCGCCGGATGACCGGCTGGCTCTGACCTAGGCCAGATCTAGACACCCAGCAGATGCACGACCACGGACGGCCGCCCGGCCGGTCCGGTAGATCAGCACACCCTGAGGAGCATCATCATGAGCACGTACACCTTCATGTCCACCGCGCCCGCCAAGCTCTTCGTCGAGTTCGGGAAGGGCAATCTCGAGGTCCAGGCGACCGACACCGACGAGACCGTTGTCGAGATCGACGGCGATGACGCCGAGAGTCTGGTCGTCGAGCAGAGCGGCGACACGATCAACATCGTCGACCCGCACAAGGGCCCGTTCAGCCGCTCGCGGCGGTACGACATCAGCGTGACGGTTCCCGCCCGTAGCCAGCTGCGAGCCCGCACCGGCACCGCCGACATCGCCACCCAGGGCGTCCTCCGGGCTGCCTGGCTCCAGACCGGGTCGGGCGACATTCGGATCGACCGGGTCATCGAGGAGCTCCAGGTCGAGTCCGGCTCGGGCGACATCGAGGCGGACGTCCTCGACGGGCGCGCCTCGATCAAGTCCGGATCCGGTGACATCCGGATCGGTACGGTCCACGACCTGCACACCAAGACCGGCTCCGGCACGGTGGAGATCGACGAGGTCGAGGGCGACGTGAGCCACTCGACCGGCGCGGGCGACTTCGCGATCCACTCGGTCAGCGCGGGGCGGATCTCGGTGAAGGGCGCCTCCTCCGACGTACGCATCGGGATCCCGAACGGCACCCCGGTGTGGACCGACGTCAACACGGTGACCGGCCGGTGCACCAGCACTGTCGAGAGCACTGGCGCACCGGCCGCGGGAGAGCCCTACGTCGAGCTCCGCACCACCACTGTGAGTGGTGACATCACCCTCATCGGGCTCTGAGACCGAGGAGGAAGGGCTACTCCTCCTTGTTGAGGTGAGGTGCGTCCGGCACCACCGGCCGGAGCACACCCCAGGCGACGAACGCGGCCCCGATGACGAGCAGGACGATGCCCGCCCACAGGTTGGCGTTGGGCCCACCGGTCTTGTCGACCTCGGGGTCGCCGAACAGGCCCATCAGCAGCAGGATGATGCCGTAGATCGCGAGCAGGGACCCGATCACGTTGCGGATGTCGAAGAGCGACAGCAGCGTGCCGAGGAAACCCTTGTTGGTCTTGGCTGTGTTCGATTCGCTGGACATCTCAGTCTCCTCAGAAGATCGCGTTCAGGATGGTGACCATGACCAGCGCGACACCGGCCAGGGGCACCGGACGCTGCCACCACGGACGACCTGCGTCCTCGGGGTCCACCAGGTCCTCCCTCGGTGTCTCGGAGTAGACCAGACCCTTCAGCGAGCCTTCCGGCTTCGGCTTGGTGACCAGCGAGACGATCACGCTGACGATGATGTCGACACCGAAGGCCACACCGGCAGCCACGAACGACGCACCCTGACCGGACAGCGGCAGGACGCCGACGGAGAGTCCGCCGAGCGTGCCGTCGGCGAGGATGCCAACGCCCACCGCCGCCAACGTGCCGGAGACGAGACCTGCCCAACCGGCGGTCGCGGTCATCCGCTTCCAGAACATACCCAGGATGAACGTCGCGAACAGCGGCGCGTTGAAGAACCCGAACAGGGTCTGCAGGTAGTCCATGATGTTGGAGAAGCTGGACGCCAGGACGGCGGTGAAGATCGCGATGGCGGTCGCCGCGACGGTCGCCCAGCGACCGAGCTTCACGTAGAAGTCGTCGGGGCGATCCTTGATGATGTACTCCTGGATGATGTCGAAGGACACCACCGTGTTGAACGCGGAGACGTTGGCCGCCATACCGGCCATGAACGCCGCCAGCAGACCGGTGATCGCCAGGCCGAGCAGACCGTTGGGCAGCACCTCTGCCATCAGGTAGAGCAGCGAGTCGTTGTACGTCACGCCCTCACCCGAGGCACCACCCGGGACCGACTCCCCCGCCTTCGTACTGGCGATCTCGGTGACCAGCACCGCTGCGATCATGCCGGGGAAGATGGTGATGAACGGGATGAACATCTTCGGGAACGCACCGATGATCGGCGTCTTGCGGGCCGCGCTGATCGAGTCGGCGGCCATCGCGCGCTGGACCTCGACGAAGTTCGTCGTCCAGTAGCCGAAGGACAGCACGAAGCCGAGACCGAAGACGATGCCGACCACCGAGAGGAAGTCGGAGGAGAAGCCGGTCAGCGCTGAGCCGGGCCAGGAGTTGAGCTGGTCGGCGGCGGGCGCAATGGTGTCGGGGTTGGCGGCCGCGGCCTTCTCGATCTTCGAGGTCAGGCCGTCCCAGCCGCCCACCCGGTGGAGGCCCAGGAGGGTCAGCGGCAGCAGCCCGGCGACGATCACGAAGAACTGCAGCACCTCGTTGTAGATCGCGGCCTTCAGACCACCGAGGGTGATGTAGGACAGCACGATCACCGCGGCCACGATCAGCGCCACCCACAACGGCCAGCCGAGCAGCGCGTGCACGATGGAGCCGAGCAGGTAGAGGTTGATACCGGCGATGAGCAGCTGTGCCACTGCGAACGAGAGCGCGTTGACCAGGTGGGCGCCGGTGCCGAAACGGCGCTTCATGAACTCGGGGACCGAGCGCACCTTCGAGCCGTAGTAGAAGGGCATCATCACGACGCCCAGGAACAGCATGGCCGGGATGGCACCGATCCAGAAGTAATGGACGGTGGGAAGCCCGACCTGCGCTCCCGTCGCCGACATTCCCATGATCTCGACGGCGCCGAGGTTTGCTGAGATGAAGGCGAGACCGGTGACCCACGCGGGCAGGGACCTGCCCGAGAGGAAGAAGTCGACCGAGCTCGACATGCCGCGGCTGGCCAGGAAGCCGATGCCGAGAACGAACGCGAAGTAGATCGCGATCAGGAGATAGTCGACCGCGTTGGCCTGGATCAGGGTGTCCGCGGCCAGGATGCTTGCTTGCATTCCGAGACCCTTCTATTTGATTGGGCGCACCAAACTTAACCACGCGTACGCCTCAAAAATGCGCTGGGTCACCCCTTCATCGACACGCCTTCTCGCCAGTAGCCCATGAAGGCGACCTGCTTGCGCGGCATCTCGAGCTCGTTGACCAGATGGCGGCGCAGCGCGGTGACCATCCGGGACTCCCCGGCGATCCAGGCGTAGCGCCCGTCCTCGCCGTTCTCAGCGCCGTTCGCGGACCCGTTGTCGGGGCCTGCGACCTCCTCGCCCGAGGACGAGTAGTCCGGGGTCTCCCACAGGTCGGGGTCCTCGACCTCGACCGAGGTCACGTCCTCGGGTGTCGCCTCGAAGCCGAGCAGCCCACCGACGGCGGCCAGGGCCGGCCCGCCCACTGGCGCGCCCTCGCGCGGCAGCCAGCTGACCTGCAGCCCCTCAGGCGCAGACACCTCCTGTACGTCACCAGCGACCGGCACCTCCAGGAAGGCCGATCCGGTGGCGTCGGCCGGCAGCGACTCGAGGATCGAGACGATCGCCGGCACGGCGGTCTCGTCGCCGACCAGGAGCAGCCGGGTCGCGTCCCCGGGAAGCCACTCGATCCCGCCGTAGGGCTCGCCGAGCTTGGGACCGGCGACCAGGATCTCGTCGCCCGGCTTGGCCGCGCCGGCCCAGTCGGAGCCGGGACCGTGCGCGCCAGGGTGCAGCACGAAGTCGACGTACAGGCGCTTCTCGATGCCCACCCCCTCGATCGAGCGGATCGTGTAGGTGCGCATCCGCGGGCGCTCGTCCTCGGGGAGCGCGAGCCACTCGGCGTACCAGTCCTCGGCGGTGAGCTCGGGCAGCACGCCCGGGGTGGCCGGGAAGAGGAGCTTGATGCGCTGGTCGAGGGTCGGGCCGTCGTTGCCGAAGTCGGCCAGGTCGTCGCCGGCCAGCTCGATCCGGGCGAAGGACGGGGAGAGGCGCTCGACGGAGCGCACCGAGACGCGGGCGAGGATGGGCATGTCAGGCTCCTTGTGCGTGGGGGTGAGCGGTAGGTCGGTGGTGACGTCCGATGGGGACGACCATCGGCGTGCCCGAGACGGGGTCGACGATGACCTGGGACTCCAGACCGAAGACCTGCTCGACGCGGTCGGCGGTGACCACCTCGGCGGGCGTGCCGGTGGCGGCGACCTTTCCGCCGCTCATCGCGATCAGGTGGTCGGCGTAGCGGGCGGCCAGGTTGAGGTCGTGGAGCACCATCACGACGGTGGTGCCTCGGGTCTCACGGAGGCCGTGGAGCAGGTCGAGCAGGTCGACCTGATGGGCGACGTCGAGGAACGTGGTCGGCTCGTCGAGGAGCAGCAGGTCGGTCTGCTGAGCCAGCGCCATCGCCACCCAGACCCGCTGCCGCTGGCCACCGGAGAGCTCGTCGACGACGCGGTCGGCGAGGTCGAGCGTGTCCGTCAGCTCGAGCGCCTCGGCGACCGCCGCGTCGTCCTCGGGCGACCAGCGCTGCAGCGCGTTGCGGTGGGGTTGGCGTCCGCGGCCGACCAGGTCGACGACGGTGATGCCCTCGGGAGCGACCGGCGACTGCGGCATCAGGCCGAGGGTCTTGGCCACCGCGCGGGTGGGCTGCTTGTGGACCGCCTTGCCGTCGAGGACCACCTGTCCCGAGATCGGCTTCAACAGCCGCGCCATCCCGCGCAGCAGGGTGGACTTCCCGCAGCCGTTGGCGCCGACGATCACGGTGGTGAGGCCGTCCGGGATCTCTAGCGAGACCGCGTCGACGACCGGCTCCGCGCCGTAACCGAGGCTCACGTTCTCCGCAGCGAGTCGCATCAAGCTTTCCTTCCAGCTCTGCCAGCGGCGAGCAACCACAACAGGAACGGTGCCCCGAACGCACCGGTGACGACGCCTACCGGAAAGGAGACGCCAGGTATCGCATAGTCGGCGATGTAGTCGCCCGCCACCATCACGATGGCGCCGACGAGCGCAGCACCGACCAAGGTCGTACGTCCGCCGTTGAGCGCCCGCGAGATCGGTCCGGCCACGAACGCGACGAAGGCGACCGGCCCGGCCGCGGCGACGCCGAGAGCGGTGAGCAGCACGGCGAGCAGGAGCAGCAGGTCCGTACGCCGCTGGCTGACGCCCAGGCCGGTGGCCACGTCCGGGCCGAGCTGGAGGATCTGGGCGGAGCGGGCGGTCCAGACCAGCGCCGGCACGAGTACGACGAGGAAGCCGAGCAGGATCCAGATGGTGGACCAGGTGACGCCGTTGAGTGCGCCGGTCAGCCAGCGCAGCACGAGCAGGGCGTCGAACTCGTTGGCACGGGTGAAGAGGTAGTGGACGACCGCGGTCATCGCGGCCGCCGCGGTGACTCCGACGAGGACGAGGCGGTAGCTGCCGTCGGAGCCGGCGACGAGCCGGACCGCCACCGCGATCGCGATCGCGCCAACGATCGCGGCGATGCTCAGGGCCAGCCCCTGCAGGTCGAGCACCACGATCGCGAAGACCGCCGAGGCGCTCGCGCCGAGCGAGACGCCGACGATGTCGGGGCTGGCCAACGGGTTGCGCAGGGTGCTCTGGAAGACGGCGCCGGCGCTGCCGAACGCGACCCCTACCAGCACCCCGAGGATCGCCCGCGGGAGTTTCTCCGACATCAGCAGGAAGCTGGCCTCGCGGGCGCCGGGGATCTCGCCGCCGCCGAGGATCGTGAAGAAGTCAGGCACGGTGATGAGGTAGTTGCCGAGCAGCACCCGGGCGACGAAGGCTCCGAAGAGGATCACCGCCAGGGCGGCGACCACGAAGGCATGGTGCCGTCGCGGGGCCCGCCGGGCCCTGCGTACGACGTCGACGGGGCTTGTGGGTTCGGCAGTTGTCGTCGCGCTCACAGGCCCGCCATCCGTCCACGCCGAAGGAACCAGATGAAGGCGGGTACGCCGACCACGGCCGTCATGATGCCGACCTGCACCTCGGTGGGCGGCAGCACGACCCGGCCCAGCGCGTCGGCGAAGGCCGTGAGCGCGGCGCCGGCGACGATGGAGAGCGGCAGGACCAGCGTGTAGCTGGGACCGACCAGGGCGCGTACGGCGTGCGGGACGACCAGACCGACGAACGCGACCGGGCCGACCAGGGCGGTGGCGGTGCCGCTCAGCAGCACCACCGCGATGCCGACGAACACCCGGTCCAGACCGGTACGACGACCGAGCCCCTTGGCCAGGTCGTCGCCGAGCGCGAGCGCGTCCAGGACGCGCGCGCCCAGCAGCGCCATCACGGCGCCGATGACGAGGAACGGAGCGCAGATCGCGAGGTCCCCCCAGTCGCTGCCGATGGTGCCGACCTGCCACTGCCGGAAGACCTCCAGGCCCTTGTGGTCCATCAGCAGGATGCCGCTGGTCCAGCTGGTCAGGGCAGCGGTCAGTGCCGCGCCGGCCAGCACCAGCTTGGCGGGAGTGGCGCCGTCACGGCCGATGGCGGCGACGCCGTGCACGGCGATCGCAGCCAGCGCCGCGCCGATGAAGGCGGCCCACAGCAGCGAGTCGAGGCCGGTGGCACCGACGTACACGAGGGCGACGACGACGGCGAAGGCCGCACCGGCGTTGAGGCCGAGCAGCCCTGGGTCCGCCAGCGGGTTGCGGGTGAGTCCCTGCAGGCAGGCGCCGCCGAGCGCGAGCGCGCCGCCGACGGCGAAGGCGATCGCGGTGCGGGCGATCCGGTTCTCCAGGATCGCGTGCCCGAAGCTGCCGTCGTCGAAGAGTGCGGTGGGCGGAACCCACTCGGCACCGAGCAGGAGCGAGGCGACGGCCGCGAGGAGCAGCGCCGCCAGGATCAGCCCGATCCCAGGCAGCCGCCTGCCCCGGACGACCGCGGCGGCTGATGCTGCCGGGTCGGCCGGGGCGAGAGGCGTACGTGTGGTCAACGCGGGCTTCACTCAGCCGCGGTGACGTTGACCTTCCCGCCGTCGACCGCCTCGGCGATCGAGGGAACGAGCTCGTCGATGAAGTACGGGATCGACAGCGTGCTCGCGGCGGAGAAGGTCAGGGACAGCGGCTGGTCGGTCACGTCGAGGTAGTGGCCGTTCTTGATCGCGGGGATCTGGCTGAGCAGCTTGTCCTTCTGCAGGGCCTCGAAGCTGCCCTCGGTGTAGCCGAGGTTGATCAGCACCTCCGACTCCAGCTCGGGAGCCTTCTCGGCGGAGACGTCGGTGTAGAACTGGCCCGCGGGGACGAGCTTGTCGGCGACCGGGGCGAGCTCCATGCCGAGCTGGGTCAGCATCTGCGGACGCGCGTCGCCGGCGCCGTAGAGGCCGATGGTGCCGAGCTTGGAGTTGTCCTGGACACCGGTGACCAGGTAGCTGGCGCCGACGATCTGCGGGTGGTCCTTCTGGGCCTGCGCGATCGCGTCCTCGGTCTCCTTCTTGACCTCCTCGGACAGGGTGACCCGGCCGGTGGCCTTGCCGATCATCTCGAGCGAGTCCTGCCACGAGGTCAGCCACGGGGCACCGGGGAAGGCGACGGTGGGGGCGATCTCGCTGAGCTTCTTGTAGTCGGCCTCGGTGATGCCCGAGTTGGTGGCCAGGATCAGGTCCGGGGCCGCCTTGCTGATCTCGGTGAAGGGGATGCTGGTGTCGGCGTTGTAGCGGACCGGCTGCTTGCCGCCGACCTTCTTCAGCTCGGCGTCGAACCAGTCGGTCGACTGCTGCTCGTTGCCGCCCCAGGTGATCGCCTGGGCAGCGACCGGGACGACACCCAGCGACAGCGCCACGTCGTGGTCCGACCAGCCGATGGTGGCGACGTTGGTCGGCTCCTCGGTGATCTCGGTGCTGCCGTAGGCGTGCTCGACGGTCACGGGGAACGCGCCCTTGTCTGCCTTCGAGGCAGATTCCGCGGAGCCGTCCGCGGAGTCGGTCGCGCCCGTGCTGCACGCAGCCAGGCCGGTGGCAGCGAGCACGAGGCTCGCTGCGATGAGTACGGATCGACGGATCACGGGGGAACACCTCATGGGGTTAGGCAATGCTTAGTTAGGACAGCCTAAACACATCTCGGCTCCAACGAAGGATCGGCCCCCGCCTTTTGGACAGGCTCAGCGCACAGGTCAGGGTCTGACGAACGCCGCCCGTTCGGCCTCGACCCGATCCCGGATCACGCAGTCGAGCGAGTGGTCGTTGATGATCCCCATCGACTGCATGAACGCATACATCGTCGTCGGCCCGACGAACTTCCAGCCGCGCTTCTTGAGATCCTTCGAGAGGCTGATTGAGGCGGCAGAGGTGGCCACCACCTCCGGGACCTTGAGCGGCTCGGGCTCGAACCCCCAGACGTACGCAGCCAGCGACCCACGCTCCTCGACGAGCTCGACCGCGCGGCGGGCGTTGTTGATCGCCGCCTCGATCTTGCCGCGGTGGCGGATGATCCTCGCGTCCTGCAGGAGGCGCTCGACGTCGCCCTCGTCGAACTCGGCCACCTGGTGGAAGTCGAAGCCGGCGAAGACCTCGCGGAAGGCGGGCCGCTTGTTGAGGATCGTGCGCCACGACAGCCCGCTCTGGAACCCCTCCAGGCAGATCTTCTCGAAGAGCCGTACGTCACCGCCGGCCGGGAACCCCCACTCGGTGTCGTGATAGTCGAGGAACTCCGGCGCCCCGCCGGCCCACGCGCATCGCGTCTGGCCGTCGGGGGCCAGGAATGGTGCTTCGCTCATCCACCCGACCCTAGCGGCGACCACCGACACCCACGCTCAGATCTTGGTGCGGTGGAAGCTCTGGAAGCTGCGCGAGGCGGTCGGGCCGCGCTGGCCCTGGTAGCGGCTGCCGTACTTCTCGCTGCCGTAGGGGTTCTGGGCGGGTGAGGTGAGCCTGAAGAAGCAGTACTGCCCGATCTTCATGCCCGGGTAGAGCTTGATCGGCAGGGTCGCGACGTTGGCCAGCTCGAGCGTCACATGGCCGGAGAAACCCGGGTCGACGAAGCCGGCGGTGGCATGGGTGAGCAGCCCGAGACGCCCCAGCGAGCTCTTGCCCTCCACGCGCGCGGCGATGTCGTCGGGCAGGCTGACCGTCTCGTACGTCGACCCCAGCACGAACTCCCCCGGGTGCAGGATGAACGGCTCATCACCCTCGGTCTCGATCTGCCGGGTCAGCTCGGACTGGTCCACGGCCGGGTCGATCGTGGCGTACTTGTGGTTGTCGAAGACCCGGAAGAACCGGTCCAGACGCACGTCGACGGACGACGGCTGCAGCATCGACTCGTCCCAGGGGTCGATGACGATCCTTCCGTCGTGGATCTCGGTCAGGATGTCCTTGTCGCTGAGCAGCACGAGCCAAACCTAACGCAGCCGGGCGTTCTGCACGGCCCCTGCGGCATCCCTGGAATCTCCCCTACCTCATCTGTCACAGATTCCCCGGCAGAGTCGTACGTCTTGGCGCAAACCCGGTTGAATCGGGGCCATGGCACTGGATGCGCTGATCCCCGGCGGATATCGCCGGTACGTCGCGCTGGGCGACTCCTTCACCGAGGGCGTCGGTGACGCCGACGCACGTCGTCCGAACGGCGTACGCGGCTGGGCCGATCGGGTCGCCGAGGTGATGGCCGAGCGGACTCCTGAGTTCACCTACGCCAACCTCGCCGTCCGCGGCCGCGGGATCGACCGGATCGTCAAGGAGCAGGTCGAGCCGGCGATCGCCCTCGAGCCGGACGTGGTGACGATCTACGGCGGATCGGTCGACCTGATGTGGCCGCACGTCGACATCGACGCCCTGCTCGCGACCTACGAGTCGGCGATCGGCCAGCTCGTCGACAGCGGCGCGAAGGTGCTGGTCTTCACTGCGTACGGCGCGCGGGCGACCACCGTCGGGCGGCTGCTCCGCGGGCGCTTCGCGGTCTACAACGAGGCCGTCCGCGAGATCGCTCAGCGGCGCGGGGCCACGCTGGTCGACTTCTGGCGGATGACCGAGTACGACGACGCCGGCTACTGGGACGGCCACGGCTTCCTGGGCGCCCCCGGCCACCAACTGATGGCGATCAAGGTCCTCGACACCCTCGGCGTACGCCACCACCTGCCCACCCCGAAACCGCTGGTCGTCATCGAGGAGCCGAGCATCGGCGGACCCATCCGCGAGGTCCGGCGGCTGGCCGCTCGCGCGCTCCCCTGGGCCGTACGCCGCATGCTGCGCGGCCCGGCGGGCGACGGGCTGTCGGCCCGCTATCCCCAGATGACGCGACTTTCCTGAACCGGTTTCACACCTGGCTGGGTGTGTGGGGTAACATCCTGGTCGCACCTGCGGACGTAGCTCAGTTGGTAGAGCGCAACCTTCCCAAGGTTGATGTCGCGAGTTCGAATCTCGTCGTCCGCTCCATAGATTCGGGCCGTGCCGTGTGGCACGGCCTGTTTCAGTTCACTTGCACGATCCAAGTGATGCAGCACACGATCGCGGGTGTTTGCGGCTTGCGTCCATTAAGATTGGGTTTCTGTTTTCCAATCATTGTGTGAACGACGCGTAAAGGATCACTCGACATGCCCGCGGGCTCGAGCAACCGATTCACCGACGGACGAGTCCCCGACCACGGCATCGGAGATCTCTTCACCTACGAGGCGCGCCTTCAGGCACGACTCGACGTCGAAGCGGCGCTGGCCGAGGCCGAGGCGGCCGTGAAGGTGATCCCCGCAGAGGCCGGCGAGGCGATCGCCGAGGCCGCCGATCTGGACAAGCTCGACCTGGACCGGATCGAGAAGGCCACCGCGGAGCACAGCCACCCGCTGACGCCGCTGGTCGAGGAGCTGTGCCGGGTCGTCGGCGCGAAGCACGGTGGCTGGGTCCACTGGGGCGCCACCACCCAGAACATCACCCAGACCGCCGACCTGATCCTGATGCGCCAGGCGCACGACAAGATCCTCGATCTGCTCGGCGACCTGCTGCGCTCGCTGTCGAAGGTCGCCGAGGCGGGCGCCGAGGTGCCGATGCCGGGGCGTACGCACTCCCAGCACGCGGTCCCGATCACCTTCGGCTTCAAGGTCGCCATCTGGATCGACGAGATCGCCTCCCACGTCGACCGGCTCCGCTCGGTCGAGGACCGCGTCTTCCGGCTGCTCATGGGCGGCGCGGCCGGCACCATGGCCTCCTTCGGCTCGCATGCCCGCGCCATCGAGACCGAGACGGCCTCCCGGCTCGACATGGGCTCGATGCCGGTCCCCTCGCGCGCGATCAACGACGGCATGGTCGAGTGGGTCTCGATCCTGGGGATGCTCGGTGGCACCGCCGGCAAGATCGGCAAGGACGTCTACTCGATGATGCAGCCCGAGTTCGGCGAGGCCTTCGAGCCGATCCCCGAGGGCACCATCGGCTCCTCGACGATGCCCCACAAGCGCAACCCGCAGCTGACGTTGGACGTGATCACGGCCGCCACCCAGCTGCGCGGCCTCGTCGCCCCGGCGATGGAGTCGATGCTCCACGACCACGAGGCCAACGGCGCCATGACCGGCATCCTCGAGGACGCGGTCGCGCAGGCCTCTCGCCTGGCCGGCGACGTACTCGCCCGGCTCGTCGTCATCTTCACCGGCCTGACCTTCGACGAGGACCGGATGCGCGCCAACCTGGCTCTCTCCGGCGGCCTGATCGGCTCCGAGTCGCTGATGCTCGAGCTCGGCGAGCGCATCGGTCGCCAGGTCGCGCACGACGTCGTCTTCGAGCTGGCCCAGCGTTCGGCCGTCGACGACATCGACTTCGCCTCGCTCCTCGCGGAGTCGCCCGAGGTCTCCGAGCACTTCACCCGCGCCGAGATCGCCGACCTGCTCGACCCCTGCCGCCACCTCGGCGAGTCCGCCAACATCGCCCGCTCGATGGCCGAGCACGCCCGCCGGGTCGCCGATACCATCCAGATTCCCGCCATCTGACCGGAGGCGGAGGTCGCTGGGCTGTCGTCACGGATGGGGCTGGTTGGTGAACCTTCATGAAGTCGAGTGGGAGACCGGCCGAGGCGGCCGACTCCAGCGGATCCTTGCCGTGCCCACCGGACTGACGGCGCTTGCCCTGATCCCTCTGGGTGTCCTGACTGCCCTGGAGACCAGTCCATGGGGATGGCTGTGGATGCTCCTCATCGTTCCCGGAGCGCTCCTCATGGCGGGGCTCACCATGAACATGTGGGATGCGCCCGCGCGCGCCGACGTCGCTCGGCGACTCCTTCATGACGGAACCACGCAGACCGCGACGGTGGTCGGCTACGACGACCACACCGACGAGAGCACGACCTACTCGTTGCATCTGGAGGTTCGAACGGCGGAGGACGTTCACCTCCTACGCCATTACTGCTCCAGGTCACGGTGCACATTTGCGGCCGACGGCCGCGCCGACCCGACCGTTCGGGTCGTACTGGACGACTCCACGGGTGCCTGGATGGTCCGCCACGACTGAGGGCCACCACCCGCCCCTAGACTTGCTGGGTGACTTTCGAAGGATTTCCCGTGGCAGCACTCGACTTCTACGACGACCTCGAGGTCGACAACACCAAGTCGTTCTGGGAAGCCCACAAGCACATCTACAAGGAGTCCGTCCACGCGCCGATGAAGGCGCTCACCGACGAGCTCGCCGAGGAGTTCGGCAGCGCCAAGATCTTCCGGCCCTACCGCGACGTACGTTTCTCGAAGGACAAGCTCCCCTACAAGACCCACCAGGGAGCCTTCGTCGCCGTCGCGCCGCAGACCGGCTACTACGTCGAGGTCTCTCCCCGCGGCATCCGCACCGGTGGCGGCTGCTACTGGTTCGAGCCGCCCCGGCTGGCTGCCTTCCGCGACGCCATCGTCCACGACCACTACGGCGCTGACCTGGAGAAGCGCCTCGCCGTCGCGGAGAAGAAGGGCTACGAGGTCACTGGCGACCGCCTCAAGACCGCCCCGCGCGGCTTCGACAAGGACCACCCCAAGATCGAGCTCCTCCGCCACAAGTCGATCCACCTCGGCCGCACCATCGGCTTCGAGCCGGTCATCCACACCGCAGCCCTCGTCGACGAGGTCAAGAAGGACTGGCGAGCCACCCGCCCCCTCGTCGAGTGGATCGCCGAGCACGCGGTGGCGTGAACTGCGCAGGCCGGGACCTGGAGCGGAGAACCTTTCCGCTATGGCGGGAATGTGGCAGCTGAACAGCGCTCTCGCCGTCGCCGAACCCCGCCTTGGCGGGAATGTGCACGAACCGGCGAATTGCCCGCGCGCGAATACGCCATACCCACTACGGTGTGCGCCGTGCGTACATCTATCCCCCTCGTCGGCGCCGCATCGCTCCTGATCATCCCGGCGATTCTTGTGACCGCCGGCCCCGGCACCGCAGCCTCGACCTGCGGCGGCTCCACGGTCACCATCGACATGAACCGGGGCCAGCAGCCCCAGACCTCCTCCTTCGAGGACGTCATCCTCGGCACGCCGGGCAATGACACCATCCACGCCGACTCCAACGACGTCGTCTGCGGCGGCGAGGGCGACGACGAGATCAGGGCGGCGTACTACGTCTTCGGGCAGGGCGGCAACGATGAGATCTGGTCCCGCCAGGCCGACGGCGGATCGGGCAACGACCGGATCCACGGCACGTCCGGAGGAGACGATCTCCGCGGAGGCTCCGGTTCGGACGTCATCTGGGGGCTCGGCAGCAATGACCGAATCCACGGCCAGTACGCCCCCGGCATCTCCTCGGCCAGCGGGACCGACGCCGGGGACACGCTTTACGGTGGAGACGGCAACGACCTCATCGAGGGCCAGGGAGGCAACGACCGCGTCTATGGCGAAGGCGGGTCCGACAACGTCTTCGGCTCGGCCGGTAGCGATGCCGTGTCCGGAGGTCTCGGCAATGATTACGTCCACGGCGACAGCGGGGACGACCGACTCCACGGCGGGAGCGGGAGCGACGGCATCTATAGCGGGAGCGGCGCCGACCAGGCGTACGGCGGGACCGGGCCCGACAGCATCAGCGGCCAGTCGGGCAACGACGGTCTCTACGGTGGCAGCGGGCCGGACTGGATCAAGGGTTACGGCGGCAGCGACTATGTGGTCGGCGGCATCGGACGCGACTCGATCGCGGGTGGCGAAGGGCGCGACCGCATCTTCGGCGGGGACGACCGGGATCAGCTTGTCGGCGGCGCCGACGCCGATGTCGTCAGAGGCCAGTCCGGAAAGGACCGTTGCGCGCCCGAGCCCGGGGCCGGCGCCACGTACTCCTGCGTGACCATCGGCGGTCTGCAGTCGTACCCGCCGGTGGGCACCGCCTATCCGACGATCTGATCAATTCTGCGAGTGGGCGAAAGTGGCCGGTTCTGGACTGGATCGGCTACCGCTTTCGCCCACTACTGCGCTCAGCCCGCCGCAGTGAACGATGCCATCGTGCGGTCCGGTTCCCAGAAGGCCTTCATGGACTTGATGCGGCCCTCGTCGTTGACGGTGTAGACCATGATCAGCTCGGTGGTGGTGTAGCTGCCGTCAGGGAACGACGTCTTGATCTTGCCGATGTTGGCGCAGGTGTTGCCGGCGGGGTTGGCGAAGGAGTCGTTGATCTCGAACTCGAACTTGTGGACCGAGGCGATGGCCTTCTCCCAGAAGGCCTTGAGTCCCTCGTGACCGTGGTGACCCTTGCCCTCGGGGTCGAACATCGAGGGCCCGACGGGGTCCTCGAGCACGCAGTCCTCGGCGTAGATCGTCAGCCACTCGTCGAGGTCGCCCTTGGCGACGGCAGCGTAGGAGCGTTGCCCGGCCGTACGTGCCGGATGTTCGTCGTCGGGGGCGTTCCAGGTGATGGCGTCGGAGGAGATCATGCGGCAGATCGTACGCCGAAACTGAAACGTGTTCTACCTGATCGCCGAGGCACGCCCGGATAGGGTCGCCGGGTGACCGTCTCGGAGACCGCTCGCGGGACCGCGACACCGGGGCGGGACTTCGACCGGCTCTGGCTGGCGACGGCGACGAGCCAGGCCGGGTCGACGATCGCGTACGGCGCTCTGCCGCTGGTCGCGGTGCTCATCCTCGACTCCTCGACGTTCCAGGTGTCGCTGCTGGCGGCGTTGTCCGGGTTCGCGGCCGCGGCGGCGGGGATCCGGCTGGGACCGTGGATCGAGTATCGGTACAAGCGGCCGACGATGATCGGCGCCGACCTGATCCGGTTCGCGGCGATGCTCAGCATCCCCGCGGCAGGCGTCTTCGACCTGCTCACCTACGCGCACCTGTGCGTCGTCGGCGTCCTCGCCGCGACCTGCGAGCTCGCCTTCACCGCGGCCTCCGGCGCTCACCTGAAGGCCCTGGTCGCCCCGGAGGCCAGGCTGGTCGCCACCGGCCGGCTGGAGACGACGTTCTGGACCACCTTCACCGCCGGCCCGCCTGTCGGCGGCGCGCTCGTCTCGGCGTTCGGGCCGACGCTGACCGTGCTCGTCGACGCGGTGACGTACCTGCTCTCTGCGCTCGGCATCCGCTCGATCCGTACGCCGGAACCGCAGCCTCCGACGAGGAAGCCGCAGCACTGGCTGCACGAGGTGACCGCCGGTTGGCGCTACATCCTCACCCGGCGCGACCTGCGCGCGCTCTTCCTGAACGCCGCCCTCTTCGGCTCCTGCGTGATCGCGACCAGCCCGCTGCAGACCGTGCTGACGCTGCGGGTGCTCGGTATGGAGCCGTGGATGTACGGCGTCGCCATGGGTCTCCCCTGCCTCGGCGGCATCCTCGGCGCGATGTGCGCACCTCGCCTCACGAACCGGCTCGGCGAGCGGGCAGTGCTGCTCGGGTCCGGGGTCGCGCGCACCCTGTGGACCATCCCGATCGCCTTCACCCCGAGCGGCCCGGGCGGCTTCGCGTGGTTCACCGCCGCCAACTTCGGGCTGATCCTCTGCGCCGGGGTCTTCAACCCGACCTTCGCCACCTACCGCATGCGCGAGACCGCCGACGACCACATGTCCCGGGTGCAGGCGGCGTGGTCGATCACCATGAAGGTCGCCCAGCCCGTGGGCGTCCTGGCGGCCGGCGCACTGGCCGCGGCGACGAGCCCTCGGACCGCGATCGCGGTGGCCGGAGGCGTACTTCTGCTCTCCTCCGGGCTGCTCCCGTGGCGTCGGGTTGTGACGAAGACCCCTACCTGTGAGTAGCCCCGGGCTTGCCACCCCTTCAGGGCGAGCCTATTCTTAATGTTACCCGCCAGTAGTGCGTGCCGACCGGCGCTCCCGCAACTGGTAAATCCGACAAAGGTTATGAAGGTGGATCAGTGAGCCACTACAAGAGCAATCTCCGCGACATCGAGTTCAACCTGTTCGAGGTCTTCGGCACCGACAAGGTTCTCGGCACCGGTCCCTTCGCGGACCTGGACGTCGACACCGCGAAGGAGATCCTCGCCGAGGTCGAGCGTCTCTCGCGCGAGGATCTCGCCGAGTCGTTCGTCGAGGCCGACCGCAACCCGCCGGTCTTCGACCCCAAGACGAACACCGCGCCGGTCCCGGCCGCGTTCAAGAAGTCGTACGACGCGTGGATGGAGTCGGGCTTCTGGAGCCTGCACACTCCCGAGGAGATCGGCGGCCAGGTGGCCCCCAACTCACTCGTCTGGGCCACCGCCGAGATGCTGCTCGGGGCCAACCCGGCGATCTGGATGTACGCCGCCGGCCCGTTCTTCTCGAAGGTCGTCTACGAGAACGGCAACGACCGCGACAAGCAGATCGCCAAGATCATGGTCGAGCGGCTGTGGGGCTCCACGATGGTGCTGACCGAGCCCGACGCGGGCTCCGACGTCGGCGCCGGCAAGACCTTCGCCACGCCCAACGAGGACGGCTCCTGGAACATCACCGGCGTCAAGCGCTTCATCACCAGCGCCGAGTCGGACCTGCAGGAGAACATCATGCACCTCGTCCTCGCCCGCCCGAAGGGCGTCGAGGGCATCGGTGGCCCGGGCACCAAGGGCCTCTCCCTCTTCCTCGTGCCGAAGTACCACTTCGACCACGAGACCGGTGAGCTCACCGGCGAGCGCAACGGTGCGTACGTCACCAACGTCGAGCACAAGATGGGCATCAAGGTGTCCAACACCTGCGAGCTCACCTTCGGCGACCCGCAGGTCGGCGGCGGCGAGCCCGCCAAGGGCTGGCTGCTCGGCGAGGTGCACGACGGCATCCGCCAGATGTTCGACGTCATCGAGAACGCTCGCATGATGGTCGGCACCAAGGCGATCGCGACGCTGTCGACCGGCTACCTGAACGCGCTCGAGTACGCCAAGTCCCGCGTCCAGGGCGCCGACCTCGTCGCCGCCGCGAAGACGGACCCGCGCGTCACGATCACCCACCACCCCGACGTACGCCGTTCGCTGCTGGTGCAGAAGTCGTTCGCCGAGGGCATGCGCGCGCTGGTCTACTACACGACCTCGTGGCAGGAGAAGGTCGTCCTCACCGAGGACGGCTCCGACGAGAACAAGCTGGCCGCCGCGGTCAACGACCTGCTGCTGCCGATCGTCAAGGGCTACGGCTCCGAGCGCGCCTGGGTGCTGCTCGGCACCGAGTCGCTGCAGACCTTCGGCGGGTCGGGCTTCCTCCAGGAGTACCCGATCGAGCAGTACGTCCGCGACGCCAAGATCGACTCGATCTACGAGGGCACCACCGCGATCCAGGGCCAGGACTTCTTCTTCCGCAAGATCGTGAAGAACCAGGGTGCCGCGCTCGGCCAGATCGCCGGCGAGATCCAGGCCTTCCTCGACAACGAGGGCTCCGCGGAGCTCAAGGAGTCGCGTGCCCTGCTCGCGACCGCGCTCGAGGACGTCAACGCGATCGTCGGGCACATGTTCAACGACCTGATGGCCTCCCAGGAGGAGATCACCAACATCTACAAGGTCGCCCAGAACACCTCGCGCCTGCTGCTCGCCGTCGGCGACGTCGTGGTCGCGTGGCTGCTGCTGCGCCAGGCCGAGATCGCCCTCGCCGCCCTCGCGGGTGACCCGGGCAAGGACAAGGACTTCTACACCGGCAAGGTCGCCGCCGCGAAGTTCTTCGCCTCCTACAACCTGCCCAAGCTGACCGCTGAGCGGGCGATCGCCGAGGCGATCGACAACTCGATCATGGATCTGCCCGAGTCCGCTTTCTGACTCTGATCCGTTCGTACGCTGCGGCCCGCCCGGTTCAACCGGGCGGGCCGCTTCGTCATCTGCTGCTCACATCGCGGAGGCCGTGACCGCCTCGGCGAGCCGTGCGGCGGCCGCGGAGATCCGTCGGTTGCTCGGGACAGCGAGCTGGAAGGACCACTCCAGGCCGATCGGGACGGCGACGACGGCGGGGTCGCCCTCGATCGACGCGCGGGGCACGACCGAGACGCCCAGACCGCGGCAGACGAGGTTGCGAGCGAGCCCGAAGCTGGTGACCTCGGTGCGGACCGTCCGCGAGACGCCGACGGAGGCGAACGCCGCGTCCACGACCGTACGGTTGCCCCACCCCGTCGGGAAGTCGATCCAGGTCTCCTCGGCGAGGTCGGCGGCGGACACCGCACCGGCCCGTGCCAGGCGGTGGCCGGGCGCGCAGACGAAGACCAGCTCGTCGCTGTGGATGCGGGTCAGGGTCAGCCCGGGCAGCGAGGCCGCAGCCGTGGAGACCAGGGCGAGGTCCAGGGCCCCGGAGCGTACGTCTGCCTCGTTCGTAGCGCTCCCGGAGATGGTTTGACGCATACGTACGGTGATGCCGGGGTGGCGGGCGGCGAAGCCTTGCAGGACCTCGGCGATGTCCCACCGGCCGGTGTAGGAGAGCATGCCGAAGAGAACGGTGCCGACCACCTGGCCGCCGGCGCCCGCGACCGCCTCACGAGCAGCCCCGATGCCGGCGAGCACCTCACGGGCGCGCGGGAGCAGCGCCTCACCCTCGGCGGTGAGCGCGAGACGGTGGTAGCCGCGCTCGATCAGCGGCGCTCCCAACCCGCGCTCGAGCTGCTTGACGGCGGCGGAGACCGCGGACTGCACGACACCGACCCGGTCCGCCCCGGCGGTGAAGCTGCCGGTCTCGGCCACGGCGATGAAGTACTCCAGCTGGTGGGGCTGCATGAGCATCACTATCGCAGATCGTGATGCTTTCCTTCGAGAAGATTCGTTGGAGATGATCGTGAACATCGACCAGCATGGAGTCATGACGACGACCCAGGCAGCGCTCTTGACCCATCGGAACCACCACGCTCGTGGGTTCTGGTCGGTGGCGTTCCTGTTCGCGGTGACGATGGCCTTCGCGGCCGCGCCGGCGCCGCTCTACGTCTTCTACGTCGAGGAGCAGGGCTGGAGCTCGTTCGTGATCACGGTGGTGTTCGCGACGTACGGCGCGGGGGTGGCGATCTCGCTCTTCCTCGCCGGCCACCTCTCCGACCGGTTCGGGCGGCGGCGGGTGGTGGCGCCGGCGGTGCTGCTCAACGTGCTCTCCGCCCTGATCTTCCTCTCGACCCATGAGCTGGGCTGGCTGCTGCTGGCGCGGCTGCTGTCCGGACTGGGCGTCGGGATGCTGACGGCGACCGCGACGGCTCACCTCGCCGAGCTGCACCGGTCCGCCCGGCCGGAGGCTCCGCCGACCCGGGCCGAGGTGGTCGCGACCGCGGCCAACATCGGCGGACTGGGGCTGGGCCCGCTGTTCGCCGGCGCGCTGGCCGAGTGGGCGCCACGACCGCTCTACACGCCGTACGCGGTCTTCGCGTTCCTCATGGTGCTCGGGCTGCTCGCGGTCGTGGCCGCGCCGGAGACGGTCGACACCGACCAGCCGGGGTGGACCTACCGGCCGCAGCGGGTGCGGGTGCCCGCCGACGCGCGCGGCGCCTACTTCGCCGCCGGGATGGCGAGCTTCGTGGCGTTCGCGATGTTCGGCTTCTTCACCTCGCTGGTGCCGTCGTTCCTCGCCGAGGATCTGGGCATGCGCTCCCACGCCGTCGCCGGCGCGGTCGGGTTCTCCATCTTCGGGGCCGCGGCGCTCTTCCAGGTGCTGGCCGGACGTTGGCCGCGCCGTCGGCTGTACGTCGTCGGGCTGGTCGCGCTCACCGCCGGGCTGCTCCTGGTCGTCGGCGCCCTGCTGTCCGGCACGTTCTGGATGCTTGTCGTCGGGGCGGTCGTCACCGGGGCCGGGTCGGGGATGTCGTTCAAGGCGGCGGTCGCCACCGTGATCTCGGTGGCGCCGGCGAACAGCCGAGGCGAGGCGCTCGCCGGGCTCTTCCTGATGGCCTATCTCGGGATCACGGTGCCGGTGGTGCTGCTGGGGATCCTGGTGCAGTTCGTCCCGACCGAGCCGGCGATGCTCGCCTTCGGTGCGCTCCTGCTCGTGCTGCTCGGGGTCGCGGCGCGTGGGGTGTCGGGGGCGCGGCGTACTTCTTGAACGCCGGAGGCGGTGATGCGGGGGACGGTATGGGGGCCTGAACCGGCTGGGTAGCGTGGCGCGCCTGCCCCCAACCTCTGGAGTTCTGCCATGACCATCGGCCTAGGAATCATCCTGCTGGTCCTCGGACTCGTCCTGCTCACCAGCGCCGTGGATCTGCCCGACGAGGTCGCCAACGCGATCGCCAGCGAGCCGTTGGGCTGGATCTTCGTCGTCACCGGCGGCCTCGCGATCGTGATCGGCGTGCTGCTGTCGGTGAACCGGTCTCAGCACACCACCGCCGTCGAGCACCGCCAGTACGACCCCGGCCCCTACGGCGGTGGCCCCCAGGGGCCCTACCCTCCTGGCCCTCAGGCGCCCCCGCAGGGGCACTACCCGCCGGCCGGCCAGCCCATGCCCGGCAACGCCCCTCAGGGCCAGCACTTCGGTGCCGGCTACCCCGGCCGCCGGGCCTGACCCGTTCAGCGGCGGCGCGTCGGGCGTAGCCCGGAGCGGGCGGCGCGGCGTACCGCCTCGCTCAGGTCCTCGAGGGCGATCGAGTCGAGGCGCCAGCGCTGCCAGAAGAGCTGGATGTCGATCGGCTTCGCGCCCGGGAGCGGGACCGTCACGCCTGACTCGACGTCGGCCTCGGCCTGGGCGTCGAGGAGCATCCCCCAGCCCAGGCCGCGCCGGATCGCCTCGTGGAAGTCGTGGCTGCTCGGGACCCGGTGGACGACCGGTGGCCGGGTCGCGCTATGCGCAGCCAGCACCTCGTCCTGGAGGTGGTCCTTCTCGTTGTAGACGATCATCGGGATCGCGCCCCAGTCGATGCCTCTGCCCTTGCGGTGGCGCTCGATGAGCGCCGGAGCGGCGCCCGGGGTGTAGCGGAGCCTTCCCAGCGGTTCGACGGTGCAGCCCTGGACCGGCCTCGGCTCGCTGGTGACCGCGGCCAGGACCTCGCCGCGGCGCAGCGCGTCGGCCGAGTAGCCCTGGTCCTCCACGGTGATCCGCAGCGCCGTCCGGTCCCAGGTCGCGACCTCGTCGAGCACCGGACGGAACCAGGTCGCGAGGGTGTCCGCGTTGACCACGACGGAGAGGTCGACGACGGTGGCGTCGCTGGTCTTGTCCGCGCTGAGGGTGGCGGCGGCCTCGTCGAGCAGCAGGCGGAGCTGCCGGCCGTGCCTGATCAGGGGCTCGCCGGCCTCCGTCGGGGTGCAAGGAGTCGTACGCCGCACGAGCACCTGTCCGGCCGCGCGCTCGAGCGCCCGGATCCGCTGGCTGACAGCGCTCGGGGTGATGTTGAGGCGTCTCGCCGCGGCGTCGAAGGTGCCTTCCTCGGCGATCACGACGAGGGTCTCGAGCTGGGTCGGGTCGAGGGCGGGCATACCTTAAGTGTGGCTTATCTTCGGTAAGATTCTTTCGCTGGTCTGTAGGTGCGTGGCGGCTTAGCGTCGCTGGTGTGATCAACGCCAGCCTCGCCGGGCTCCTCACCGGGCTCAGCCTCATCATCGCCATCGGGTCCCAGAACGCGTACGTCCTGCGGCAGGGCATCCTGCGCTCGCACGTGTTCGCCGTGGTGGCCGTGTGCGCGGTCTCCGACCTCCTGCTCATCTGTGCCGGGGTCGCCGGCATGGGGGCGGTCGTCGAGAGTGCCAGGTGGGCGGTGGAGGTGCTGCGCTGGTTCGGGGTGGTCTTCCTCGGCTGGTACGGCATCGGATCGTTCCGGCGGGCGCTGCGACCCTCGGGACTGGATGCTGCCGACGCGCCCCGCGAGACGCTCCCCCGCGTGATCGCCAAGGCGGCCGCCTTCACCTGGCTCAACCCGCATGTCTACATCGACACCCTGGTGCTCCACGGGTCGATCGCGGCGACGTACGGCTCGGCGCGATGGGGATTCGCGGTGGGCGGGTGCGTGGCCAGCATCATCTGGTTCGCCGGTCTCGGCTACGGCGCTCGGCTGCTCGCGCCGCTGCTCGCCAGCCGACGTGCCTGGCAGGTGCTCGACAGTCTCATCGGGTGCATGATGCTCGCGATCGCGGGCGGGCTCGCGCTGGGTGGACTGGGCTGACCGGACTGACCGGGCGGCAGACTTTCAAATCCGTCCAATGTGTTGACCAGCCGCCTAGTGTGGCCGCATGCCGTGGACGACCTCCGATATTCCTGACCTGACCGGCAAGAACGCCGTGGTGACCGGACCGACGCTGGGCGGGATCGGCTACTTCGTCGCGCGCGGCCTCGCGGCTGCGGGGGCACGGGTGATCCTGGCGGGGCGGTCCTGGGAGAAGCTCGACGCGGCCGCGGAGGCGCTGACCGAGGAGGTTCCGGGTGCCAGCCTCGACCGGGTCGCACTCGATCTCTCCTCGCTCCAGGCGGTGCGGGCCGGGGCCGAGGCGATCGCGGCGGCGACCTTCGACGGCGGCGGGCCGCTGCACCTGCTGGTCAACAACGCCGGGGTCATGGCGACGCCCCAGACGCGGACGGTGGACGACCTCGACCTGCAGATGGCGACCAACCACTTCGGGCCGTTCCTGCTGACCGGGCTGCTGCTCGAGCCGCTGGCCGAGAGCGGCGAGGGGCGGATCGTCACCATGTCGAGCGTGATGCACAAGCTGGCCCGCAAGGCGCCGCTCGGGTTCCCGACCGTGCAGGTCGGCCGCTATTCGCCGTGGGGCGTCTACGCCCAGTCGAAGCTTGCCAATCTGCTCTTCACCTTCGAGCTCCAGCGGCGCCTGGAGAAGGCGGGACTGCCGATCGCCGCGTACGCCGCCCACCCCGGGCTCGCGTCCACGCGCCTCATGGCGAACGGCACGTCCAAGAGGCTGATCGCCCCGATCGCGAGCATCAGCGAAGCCGCTGTCCACGCCATGGCTCAGACGCCGCAGGCAGGCGCCTGGCCTGCTCTGATGGCGGCGACCCAACCGGGGCTGGAGCCCGGGACGTACATCGGACCCAGCGACGCCTTCGAGGCTCGCGGCGTGCCGAAGCCGGTCACCGCGACACGCCTCGCACGCGATCCCGAGGCGGCGAGGGCGCTGTGGGAGCTCTCCGAGCAGACCACCGGCATCGCCTATCCCTGACCGGCCCAGACCAAAGTCTGACCCCGGTCGCTACCTCCGGCCGATGTCCCGAAGGCGCCGCGGATCCTAGATTCACCAGGGTGAGCAAGAAGGTCCAGATATGGTCGCGGACGATCTCCGGGCACACCCACCATCTCGAGGTGACCGGGGAGATCATCCGTACGTTCGTGTGGACCGTCGACGGTGAGGAGGCCCTCACCCGGAAGAGCGCCGACGATCGGGCCCGACTGGAGAGCAAGGCGCACGGGAGCCTGCTCGTGATCCACT
The DNA here is from genome assembly GCF_054031495.1 of Nocardioides sp. YJ-D4. NCBI lineage: Bacteria > Bacillati > Actinomycetota > Actinomycetes > Propionibacteriales > Nocardioidaceae > Nocardioides > Nocardioides sp. YJ-D4. The sequence continues at coordinate 3,589,386 of NZ_CM132932.1, read as the reverse complement.
CCGGGCTCGGTACGCCGCGCCGCGCGACCTACTTCGCGCCCGATGAGGACCTGGCCGGGATGACCGGCATTGGCGGCGTCGACCTCACCCCGGAGCCCGGGTCGCGGGCCGCGGCGTACGAACAGCGGGTGATCGACCACCCCAAGCGCTATGCGCTCATCGAGACCCTCGGCGGTGCCGCGGGCGTGATCGGCGGCATCGTCGCCGCGATGGTCGTCGCCTGGATCCTCGCCCGGGTCTCGCTGCCCGACATCGACCTCCCGCTCCCGAACCTGCCGGATCTCCCCGACCTGCCGCTCCCCGACCTCCCCAGCATCCCGTGGCCGGCGATCCCGTGGCCGGACCTGCCGGACGTACAGGTCCCGGAATGGGTCACGTGGGTCGCCAACCACCTCAAGTACGTCTGGCCGATCATCCTCGCCTTCGTCCTGGCGCAGGGCGAGATCAAGCGCCGCCGCAAGCACGCCGAGCAAGCCGCCCTCGCCGAAACTGCAGAAGTGGCGGCCGAAACCGCAGAAACGGGCGACGAAACTCGACTCTCGTCACCCACAACTACAGATTCGGCCGCCACAACTGAGGACTCGGCCGCTACAGGTGCGGACTCGGCTGAACCGAGTCAGCGGCGGGGCTTGTAGGTCGGCTTCTCGCGCTTGAAGGCGGCCTCGCGGGCGATCTTGGTGTTCTCGCCGAAGAGGAGGCGGAGCTGTTCGATGCGCTCGCGGGAGAAGGTGCGCTTGATGGGGGCGTACCAGGTGTCGTTGAAGAGGCGCTTGGCGGCGGCGAGCTGGTCGGGGGAACGCTCGGAGAGCTTGCGGGCGAAGGCGGTCGCGGTGGCGACCGGGTCGGCGGAGAGCTCGGTGACCAGGCCCAGCTCGTAGGCACGCTCGCCGGAGAACTGCTCGGCGGTCATGGTGAGCTTCTTGGCGGTGTCGATGCCGACGACCTCGGAGAGCGACCGGATGCCGGTCATGTCGGGGATGATGCCCCACTTGCCCTCGAGGACCGACCACTGCGAGTCGGGCTCGGCGATGCGGAAGTCGGCGCCGAGCGCGATCTGTACGCCGCCACCGAGGCAGTGACCGTGGACGGCCGCGATCACCGGAACCGGCAGCCGGCGCCAGGCCCACACCGACTCCTGGAAGAGGTTGGTCCCACGGAAGGGCCTGGGTAGGAAGGCGCCGACGATCTTCTTCGGGTCACGCAGGACCGAGGCGAAGTCGAGACCGGCGGTGAACGCGTCCCCCTCACCGGCGATGACCACGGCCCGCAGGTCGTGGTTCTTGCCGAGCACCTTGGCGGTGTCGACCAGCTCCTGGAGCAGCTCGAGGGTCAGCGCGTTGAGCTTGTCCGGGCGGTTGAGACGCACCTGGGCGATGCCGTCGTTGATTTCGGTGGTGACGAGGGGCATGGGGAGAACATTACGGGGCAGTAGGCATGATGGGGCACATGGTTGACCCACGCGCTGGAACGCTCGCTACGCCCGCCGACCTGGTCGACGTACCTCACCTGGTCGCCTCCTACTACAACCTGCAGCCCGATCCGGACGATCCGGCCCAGCAGGTCGTCTTCGGCACCTCGGGCCATCGCGGGTCCTCGCTCAAGTCAGCCTTCAACGAGACGCACATCCTGGCCACGACCCAGGCGATCGTCGACTACCGGACCTCGCAGGGCTTCGACGGGCCGCTGTTCATCGGACGCGACACCCACGGCCTCTCCGAGCCCGCGTGGGCGAGCGCGCTGGAGGTGCTGGTCGCCAATGACGTACGCGTCCTGGTGGACGACCGCGACGGCTACACCCCGACGCCGGCGGTCTCGCACGCGATCCTCCGTGCCAACGCCGGTCGCGTGTCGGGGGCCGGCTTTGCCGACGGGATCGTGGTGACCCCGTCCCACAACCCGCCCTCCGACGGCGGCTTCAAGTACAACCCGCCCCACGGCGGTCCCGCCGACTCCGACGCCACCAAGGTGATCGCCGCCCGCGCCAACGAGCTGATCCGCGCCGGGCTCTCCGGCGTCAAGCGGGTGCCGTTCGCGGCCGCGCGGCGGAAGGCCGAGGCGTACGACTTCCTGGGCTCCTACGTCGACGACCTGCCCCACGTGGTCGACCTGGCCGCCATCCGCGACGCCGGGGTGCGGATCGCCGCCGACCCCTTGGGCGGGGCATCGGTCGCCTACTGGGGCGAGATCGCCGAGCGCCACAAGATCGACCTCAACGTGGTCAACGAGCTGGTCGACCCGACCTGGCGCTTCATGCCGCTGGACTGGGACGGCAAGATCCGGATGGACTGCTCCTCCCCCAGCGCGATGGCCGAGCTGGTGCGCTTCGTGGAGAGCACCCCGGAGTTCGACATCGCCACCGGCAACGACGCCGACTCCGACCGGCACGGGATCGTCACCCGGGACGCCGGGCTGATGAACCCCAACCACTTCCTCGCGGTCGCGATCGACCACCTCTTCGGCGGCGCGCGTCCCGACTGGCCGGCGACCGCGCGCATCGGCAAGACCCTGGTCTCGTCCTCGATGATCGACCGGGTCGCTTCCTCGTTGAACAAGCCGCTGGTCGAGGTGCCGGTCGGGTTCAAGTGGTTCGTGCCGGGGCTGATCGACGGCTCGTTCGGCTTCGGCGGCGAGGAGTCGGCGGGCGCCTCGTTCCTGCGCTTCGACGGCACCGTGTGGACCACCGACAAGGACGGCATCATCCTCGCCCTGCTCGCCTCGGAGATCCTGGCGCGCACGGGGAAGTCGCCGTCCCAGCGTTACGCGGAGCTGGTCGCGGAGCACGGTGAGCCGGCGTACGCGCGGATCGACGCCCCCGCCTCGCGCGAGGAGAAGGCGAAGCTCGCCGCCCTCTCCCCCGACGCCGTGACCGCGACGACCCTGGCCGGTGAGGAGATCACCGCCAAACTCACCGAGGCGCCCGGCAACGGTGCGGCCATCGGCGGCCTGAAGGTGACCACCGAGTCGGCCTGGTTCGCGGCCCGGCCGTCGGGGACCGAGGACGTCTACAAGATCTACGCCGAATCGTTCCGAGGACCTGACCACCTGGCGGAGGTCCAGGAGGAGGCCAAGGCGGTCGTCTCCGCCGCCCTGGCCTGACCTCCGGCGCCCTGAGACTCAGCGCATCCAGAACGGGTGCTCGGCGTCCTCACGCACCGTCACGTTGACCCGGTTGAAGAGGTTGTGGGTGGCGATGCAGAGGACCAGGGCGGCAGTCTGCTTCTCGTCGTAGTGCTTGGTGACCTCGCGCCAGAGCTCGTCCGGCACGGCGTCCTCGGAGTCGGCGAGCCTGGTGACGGCGTCGGCCAGGGCGAGGGCCGCCTTCTCGGCCTCGTCGAAGAAGGGCGACTCACGGAAGGCGGCCAGGCCGACGACCTTCTCGATCGGCAGACCGACCTCGGCGAGACGTACGGCATGGCCTTGGAGGCAGGCGGCGCAGCCGTTGAGCTGGCTCACCCGGATCGCGACGAGCTCGGTCGTGGTCTCGGGAAGGCCGCCCTCGGCCACGGCGGCCAGGAGGTTGCCGATGCCCTTGAATGCCTGCGGGATGACTTCTGCGGGGTTCTTCATTCGGTTGCTCATGCCATCCCCGACCCGCCCCGGCACAACGATGTGACGGACCGATGAAAGAAGAATTTCTTTCATCGAAGCGGTCACATCTGGTCTGCTTCGCGGGTCGGGTCCATAGGGGCCTGGACTGTAACGGGCCGAGGATCGAGAGGACCGACGATGCAGCAGGAGTGGCTGGCCGAGCGCTTCGAGGACGAGCGGCGGCACCTGTTCGGGGTGGCCTACCGGATGCTCGGATCGACGTCCGAGGCAGAGGACGCCGTCCAGGACGCCTGGCTCCGGCTGAGCCGGAGCGACGCCGACGAGATCGACAACATCGGCGCCTGGCTGACGACGGTGGTGGCCCGCGTCTCGCTCAACATGCTCCGCTCGCGCAAGACCCGCGGAGAACTGCCGCTCGAGGACCGGCTGCCGGAACCCACGGTCGTGCTCGACGACGCCAGCACCCAAGACCCGGCCGAGCGCGCGATGCTCGCCGACTCGGTCAGCATCGCTCTCCTCGTCGTGCTCGACCAGCTCTCCCCGGACGAGCGGCTGGCCTTCGTGCTCCATGATCTCTTCGCCGTACCCTTCGACGAGATCGCGACGATGCTCGACCGCTCGTCCGACTCGACCCGCCAGCTCGCGAGCCGCGCGCGCCGACGGGTCAGAGGGCGTACGCCCGACCGCGATGTCGCCGCGCAGCGCGAGGTCGTCGACGCCTTCTTCGCGGCCGCCCAGGACGGCGACCTGGACCGTCTGATCGGTGCGCTCCACCCCGACGTCGTCCTGCACGCCGATCTCGGCTCCGGGATCACCACCTACCGCGGCGCGGCCAAGGTGGCGGGCAACGCCGTCATGTACGCCCACGCCGACCGCGTCACCCACTCCGCCCTCGTCAACGGCTCCGCCGGCGTCGCGATCACCTTCCACGGCAAGCTCTACAGCGTCATGGCCTTCACGGTGGTCGACGGTCGGATCACCGAGATCGAGGCGTACGCCGCCCCCGCCCAGGTCGCGAAGCTCGCCGCGGGCCTGGGGCTGGAGTCAGCGCACGGCCAGGCCTAGGCGGCCTGGCGGCGGGGTCGGCCGCGGCCACGCTTGTGGGTGACCACCTGGCCGCGTTCGACGATCTCGCCGCCCCAGACGCCCCAGGGTTCGGAGCGGGCCAGAGCACCGGAGAGGCACTCACGCATCACCGGGCAGTCGAGGCAGCGATCTTTGGCCACCTCGAGGGCGGCGGGGGACTCTGAGAACCACAACGCAGAGTCGTCTCCGTGGCACGGAAGGCCGGCGGCGTACAAAGGCGGGATGATCTCCAAGGGCACCCCTCGAGAATCTGCGCCTGAGGTAGGCCCGCACATCGGGAAACTACCTTAGATCGCCCCTGAGGATCCCTCACTGAGAATCTCCCGAGGGGGAATCGTTTCGGACTCGTGATTCGCGTTTACACCCCTCCTCGTCGCAAATCTCTCTACGATGCGAAATCGCCGCGACTCGACGCGGCGGTACCCCGAGAGGAGCAACCCGTGAAGCTCGGAAAGCAAGGAATCAGCCTTGCGCTCGTCGCGGCAGGCCTGGTGGCCACACCGATCGCCGCCTTCGCCGCGGAACCGGATCCCAGCGGCATCGACCAGCTGAAGGCCGCGGCTGATCAGACCGTCACACTCAAGAAGGAGGGCGCCACCGGCCTGATCGGCTACGCGTCCACCAAGGGCGATCTGCTGCCCGACATCGCCGCCGACACCAAGTCCGAGGCTGCCGCGAAGGCGCGCGCCTACCTCGACGAGTACGCGTCCGTCTTCGGCGCGAAGCCCGCCCAGCTCGACCAGTCGAAGGTCAGCACCACCCCGGCCGGGTGGACGGTCGAGTTCGAGCAGGTCTACAAGGACGTCCCGGTCTTCGGCGGCGTCCTGAAGGCCCACGTCGACAAGGCCGGCGACCTGACCTCGGTCAACGGTTTCGCCGCCCCCGACCTCGACCTCAGCACGACCCCGAAGTGGTCGAAGGAGAAGGCCGGCGCCAAGGCGCTCGAGCTGGTGAAGGCGAAGCCGGCCCAGGCCCACCCCGACAGCAAGATCGACACCAGCGGCGTCGAGGTCGTCAAGGCCGACCTCAACATCTACCGCATGGGCGCGGCCCAGGGCGTGAGCGGCAAGAGCCTGCTCGCCTGGGTCGTCGAGGTGTCCAACCGGTCCACCGTGCGCGAGGTCGTCGTACTCGACGCCGCCACCGGCAAGCCGGTCAACCGCTACTCGATGCTCCACGCGGCCACCGACCGTGAGCTCGTCGAGAAGCACAACACCCCCGAGACCACCGACGACGAGACCGTCTGGACCGAGAACGACGCCTTCCCGGGCACGCTCGACCAGGACCAGCAGAACGAGGTCGCCACCACCGGCGAGTCCTACTGGCTCTTCAAGAACACCTTCGGTCGCGACTCCTACGACGGCAACGGCTCGAAGATGGTCACGGTCAACAACGACCCGGCGATCTCGTGCCCGAACGCCAACTGGAACGGCGAGACCACCAACTACTGCTCCGGCGTCACCTCCGACGACGTGGTGGCCCACGAGTGGGGCCACGCCTACACCGAGCACACCTCCGGCCTGATCTACCAGTGGCAGCCGGGTGCGCTCAACGAGGCGTACTCCGACATGTGGGGCAACACGGTCGACTTCCTCAACGCGCGGGAGAACACCACCGACGACGTGGCCCGTACGGATGGCAAGTGCTCCTCCTCCACCCGTGGCGCCATCACGCTGACCATCAACTCGCCGGCCGACGTCGCCGGTGACTGCCCGGCCGCGGCCGCCAACTTCGGTCCGGTCTTCCCGACCGCCGGGGTGACCAGCGACATCGTGGTCGGCCTCGACGCCGCCAACAGCGGCGGCCCGTCGACCACCGACGGCTGCTCCCCGCTGGAGAACGCCGCTGCCGTCAACGGCAAGTTCGTGCTCGTCGACCGCGGCACCTGCCCGTTCGTCCAGAAGGTCGCGAACGCGAAGGACGCCGGCGCCCAGGGCGTCGTGATCGCGTTCCTGCAGGGTCAGCCGATCAGCAGCCTCTCCGGCACGTCCGACATCTACGGGGCGACCACCGACTACGCCACCGGCCAGAAGATCAAGAACGCCACCGGCCCGGTCAACATCACCATCAAGGACGCCTCGACCGAGTCCAAGGACGAGTCCGTACGCTGGCTGATGGGTGAGGACTCCACCGCCTTCGGCGGCGCGATCCGCGACATGTGGAACCCGAACTGCTACGGCGACCCGGGCAAGGTCTCCGACGAGGAGTACCACTGCGACGGTGCCACCGACTCCGGCGGCGTCCACGTCAACTCCGGCGTCATCAACCACCACTACGCCCTGCTCGTCGACGGCGGCGCCTACAACGACGTCAACGTGGCGGGCATCGGCCTGGACAAGGCGGCCAACCTGATCTGGCACGCCCAGACCAACTATCTGACGCCGACCTCGGGCTTCCCCGAGTACGCCCAGGCGATGGTCTCCTCGTGCGCCGACCTGATGGGTGTGACGACGCTCAAGAAGCTCACCCTGGGCACCTCGACCCCGCAGACCGGCGGCGGCGAGACCCCGGGCGGCGAGGCCGAGGCTCCGGCTCTAGACCCGATCACGGCCGACGACTGCGCGGCGGTCGGGGCGGCCAACACGGCCACCGAGCTGACCAAGGAGCCGGTCCAGTGCAACTTCGGCCCGATGCTCGACCCGAACACCCCCGCGCTGTGCGGCGAGGGCACCAACGAGGTCACTACCTACACCGAGGACTTCGAGGACGGTCTGACCGGTTGGACCCAGGACGCTGAGGCCCTGGTCCCCGGGAACGACATCCCCTGGGAGGCCGGCAGCGACGTCGAGGGTAACGAGACCGGTCTGGCGTTCGCGCCGGACCCGAACGAGGGCGCCTGCGGATCCGCGACGGGTGACATCACCAGCCGAAACGGCCTCGTCAGCCCGACCCTCACCGTGCCCAAGGGCCTCTCCCCACGGCTGAGCTTCGACCACTCGGTCCTCACCGAATGGGGCTATGACGGCGGTAACGTCAAGGCCTCGGTCAACGGCGGCGAGTTCAAGGTCGTCGACCAGGCCGCGTACGCCTTCAACGCACCGGGCGGAACGATGAGTGCCGACAGCGGATACATGGAGGGCCAGCCGGCCTGGACCGGCTCGGACGGCAACAGCTTCACCGGCAAGTGGGGCACCACGATCGTGAAGCTCGACTCGATCGCAGCCGCCGGCGACACCGTGAAGTTCCGCTTCGACTTCGGTCGCGACGGCTGTGGCGGCGCCCGGGGTTGGGCCGTCGACAACGTCAAGATGAGCTACTGCACCGAGAAGGCGGTCCCGGAGATCTCCGCCATCTCGCCGCAGCGCGGCAAGGTCGAGATCACCGTCGACGGCAAGCGCGCCTCCGGCGAGATCGTCGTCAGCGAGAACGGCATCCGCGTCGGCCGCTTCACCCTCAAGAAGGAGGAGGCGACCTTCCGGGCGATCCGAGGCACCCACACCTACAAGGTGGTCTACTCGGGTGACCGGTACAACGAGGCGATCACCGAGACGGTGACCGTCAGGGTCAAGTAGCGGTCACACCTTCACAGGGCCCCGCCGAACAAACCAGTTCGGCGGGGCCCTCTGTGTCCCTACACTCACGCCATGCGCGGAACGATTGTGACCATGGGCGGTGGCGGCTTCTCGATGCCGGAGGTGCACGGGCAGGACTTCTCGCCGCTCGACGCGGAGCTCAACCGGATGACCGGGAACCCGCGGCCCAAGGTCTGCTTCATCGGCACCGCGAGCGGAGACGCGGACAGCTACCACGACAAGTTCCTCGCCGCGTACGCCGATCGTTCCGAGGCGAAGGTGCTGTCACTGTTCAACAAGGCGCCCGAGGGGCACAAGCTTCCGATCAACGACCTCGAGCAGCTGCTCGACCAGGACATCGTCTACGTAGGCGGCGGCTCCACCGCCAACCTGCTCGCGGTGTGGCGGCTGCACGGACTGCCCGCCCTCCTGGAGAAGGCCGCCGCCGGCGGCACGATCCTGGCCGGGATCTCGGCCGGGGCGAACTGCTGGTACGAGGCGTCCTCGACGGACTCCTTCGGCCCCACCGCCCCGCTCCCCGACGGACTGGGTTTCCTGCCCGGTTCGTTCTGCCCGCACTACCTCGGCGAGGAGGACCGGCGGGAGACGTACGTCCGGTTCGTCGGCTCCGGCGCGCTGCCCTCCGGCCACGCGGCCGATGACGGCGTCGCCCTGCTGTGGCGCGACGGCGAGCTGGTCGAGGCGATCAGCGAGCGGCCCGACGCGGTCGCCTTCGCCGTCGGGCCGGACGGGGAGACCCCGCTCGAGGTCAGGGTGCTCGACTAGCGCTTGGTCCTACGGCAGGTAGAGCAGGGCGTACGTCGCGAGGTGGCAGAAGCCGAAGAGCGCGGGGGCCCACACCTCGACGTTGCTCATCGGCAGGTAGCGCGAGCTGTCGCGACCGAGGCCGACGGCCGACCACTCCGCGACGCCGGGCGCCGCGGGGAGCTGCTTCTCGAGGTGGGAGATGACGGAGTACTTCCCGCTCGCCATCTGCCGGTAGGAGCGGATGATCCAGAACCAGCCGAGGCACGAGCCGAGGGCGGCAATCAGGGCGACCGTGAAGAGCCAGGGCCGTTCGGGAGAGCTGGCCACGAGCGCCGTGCCGGCGACCAGGATCCCGACGTTGAGGACCAGCAGGAACGCGCTGGTGAGCGTACGCCGCACGCTGAGCCGCTCGGCCTCGGCGACATAGAGCTTGTACTGGTCGAAGAGGATCGCGCGGTCACCGCTGGAGAGCACGTCGGGAGGAAGCACCCACAGACCCTCGGCGAGCGCCGACGGGTTCGGCTTGTTGGCGGTCACATAGCTGCGTACCGCGGTCGGCGACTCAGCTCCGGGAATCAACTCGTTCTCCATAGTGCGTAGTTGTCTACCGGTCCCGGCGGGGTGATGTCCATACGAGATTCGTCACCGTTTGCCTCGAGTTCGGCTATCGGAGCTCGAACAGCGTGGCAGCGGCCTCGTCGACACACTCGGCGAGGCTGAGATCGGTCGTCTCTGAGACCCAGCGGCCGAACGCTGTCTGGAAGACCGCGGCGGCAGCATGGGCGGCCAGCGCGGCGACGGTCTCAGCGACGCCTCGCTCCACGAGAGCCGCCTGAGCGGCGGTAGCCATGTCGGCCATCTTGAGCAGCTCGCGCTCGCGCAGCGCGGGAGTCGCCTCGACGATCCGGGCCCGCTCCACCGCCTGCTCACGGGTGCGGAGCGCGCTGAGCTCGACCGCCGCCTGATGTACGCCGTCGAGCACCATCCGCAACGGCGTCGCGTCCGCGTCGGCGGAGGCGACCGCCTTGGCGACCAGGTCGTCGAGCGTGACTGGGCCGGCGAAGAGCACCTCCCGCTTGTCAGCGAAGTGACGGAAGAACGTGCGTTCGGTGACCCCTGCCCGGGCGGCGATGTCACCGGCGGTGGTCTTGTCGTAGCCCTTCTCGGTGAACAGCTCGATGGCAGCCTCCAGCATCCGACCTCGCGCGTCCGGCTCCCATCGCCCCATACGCCCATCCTATGCGATGACAGTTTCTGACATCGCATGCTACCGTCGATGTCAGTTACTGACATGAAAGGAAACCCGATGAACATCTTCGTCACCGGAGCCTCCGGCTGGATCGGTTCCGCGGTCACCGACGAGCTGCTCGCCAACGGCTATGCCGTCACCGGCCTGGCCCGCTCCGAGGCTGCTGCGGCTGCCCTGGAGGCCAAGGGCGCGACCGCCCACCGGGGCTCGCTCGACGACCCCGGATCGCTCGCGGTCGCCGCCAAGGCTGCGGATGCCGTCATCCACCTGGCGTTCAACCACGACTTCGACAACTACGCCGCGGCCGGACGGTCCGAGCGTGCCGCGGTGAGCGCCATGCTCGGGGCCCTCGAGGGCAGCGGAAAGGCGTTCCTGTTCGCCAGCGGCGCCGCGGGAGCCGCCCCTGGGCGCATCGCCACGGAGGAGGACGCCAGCCCCTTCCACGGACCCGAGTCGATGCGCGGCGGCAGCGAGAACCTCGCGTTGAGCCATGCCGAGAAGGGCGTACGCCCGGTGGCGCTGCGCTTCCCGATCGTCCACGGCCGCGGTGGCGACCCCGGCTTCGTCACCTACCTTGCCCAGGTCGCCAGGAAGCAGGGCGTGTCCGGCTACATCGGCGACGGCAGCAACCGCTGGTCCTCCGTCGACCGCCCGGACGCCGCCCGCATGGTGCGACTCGCACTCGAGAAGGCGCCGGCCGGTTTCCGTGCGCACCCGGTAGCCGAGACCGGCATCCCCACCCGGACGATCGCGGAGGCGCTCGGTGACCGCTTGGGCCTGCCGGTGCGGTCGATCAGCCGGGAAGACTCCGAAGCCCACTTCGGCTGGATGTCCATGATGTTCAGCACGGATGTGTCGGCTTCATCCGACATCACCCGCGCGACCCTGGGCTGGGAGCCGACGGGACCGACGCTCCTGGAGGACATCGCCGCCGGGGCGTACGACGCCTGAACGTACGACGGGGAGCTCTCGTCGGTCTACCTGCAGGTAGCCGACGAGAACTCCCCGTCCTATCGAACTAGGTCGTAGCGAACTAGATGGCCTTGCCGACAGAGGCGGCGCCGGCGGCCTCGAACTCCTTGAGGAGCCGGCGACGGGTGCGGGTGTCACCGCGGACCGCCTTGACGAGCTTGACGACCTGCGAGGGCGCGTTGCGCACGTTGGTGGACTCGAGGAAGCCGTTGGGCAGCGAGAGGCGCAGCACCTTGTGCCACGCGGAGGCGACCTGCTGCGGCATCGGCGCGGAGTGGTAGTTGAGGCCGTACTTGTCGAAGAGCGCGCGGACCTTGGGGGCGATCTCGGCGTAGCGGTTCGAGGGCAGGTCCGGGAAGATGTGGTGCTCGATCTGGTGGGACAGGTTGCCCGTCATCACGTGCAGGAACTTCGAGCCGGAGATGTTGGCCGAGCCGAGCATCTGCCGGACGTACCACTCACCGCGGGTCTCGTTCTCCGGGATGTCCTTGAGCTCGAAGGTCTCGACGCCCTCGGGGAAGTGACCGCACATGATCACCGAGTGGGTCCAGACGTTGCGGGTGAAGTTGGCGATGACGTTGGCCAGCAGCGTCGTCGGGCCCGACAGGGTCACCATCGAGACGAGCGGGTGGGCGACGTAGTCCTTGAACGCCTGGCGGCGGACCTTGGCGACCGTACGCTTCGCCGCCATCTGCCACTCGGCAGACGGGCGACGGCCCTTCTTCTTCTGCCGGATCACCCGACCGAGCTCGAGGTCGTACATCGCGATCCCGTACTCGAAGATGCACATGTTGATGAAGTTCATCGCGGGCTGGAACAGGCTCGCCGGCGTCCAGCGCTGCTCCTCGTCGACGCGCATGATGCCCCAGCCGAGGTCGTTGTCCTTGCCGACGATGTTCGTGTAGGTGTGGTGCAGCTCGTTGTGGGAGTGCTTCCACCCCTCGCTCGTCGAGGCGTTGTCCCACTCCCACACGGTGGAGTGGATCTTCGGGTCACGCATCCAGTCCCACTGGCCGTGCATGATGTTGTGGCCGATCTCCATGTTGTCCAGGATCTTGGCGATCGAGAGACCGACGGTGCCGACGACGAACGCCGGCGGGAAGATGCTCCCGAGCAGGACGGCACGGGAGCCGAGCTCCAGCGAACGCTGGACCTTGATCACCTTGCGGATGTAGGCAGCGTCCCGCTCACCGCGGGTGTCGATGACCTCTTGGCGGATGGCGTCGAGCTCGCGGCCGAGCTGCTCGATGTCGTCGCGGGTCAGGTGGGCGATCGGGCCGGTGTAGGCCGGGGCATCAGGTGCGATGGTCATGGCTGTCTCGCTCTCGTCTTGTGGGGGCTGGTCGTTTGAGCTTGGCTCAAGAGGCAGGGTGGTCGATGACGCACTCGCCGGCGGCGGCGGAGATGCAGGTCTGGATGGGTACCCCGTCGGGGCCGGTCTCACCCGGGCGGGCGACGGTGAGCTCGCCGTTGCGGAGGTCGCGGACGGCGCCCTCCTTCATCGGGAGCACACAGCCGAAGCAGATGCCCATACGGCAACCGCTCGGCATGAGGACGCCGGCCTCTTCGGCGGCGTCGAGGATCGGCTTGTCACCAGGTGCGTCGACGGTCTTGCCGGTGAAGGCGACGGTGCCGCCCTCGCTGGTCACCACGGTGGCCAGACGGAACTGCTCGGTCTGGAGCGGCAGGCCCGCCTCGTCGTACCAGGCCTGGAGGTTGTCGAGGAGACCCGCGGGACCGCAGGCGTACGCCTTGCGCTCCCTCAGGTCGGGGACGAGCTCGGTGAGGGTGTCGATGTCGATGCGGCCCTCGGTGCCGGTGTAGCGGGTGACGAGGCGGATCGCGCCGGCCTCGGCGAGGGACTCGAGGTTGCGGATGAAGATCGAGTCCGGGCGGCTCGGGGCGACATGGACGACGGTGACGTCGAGCCGCTGGTGCTCGACGACGCCCTCGTCGGTGACCGGGAAGAGGTTGCGCAGCATCCCGATGACCGGAGTCACGCCGGAGCCGGCGGTGACCATCAGGAACTTGTGGCCGCGCAGGTCGCTGGGCAGGACGAAGTCGCCGGCTGCCTGCTCGAGGTGGACGATCTTGCCGGGGCGCAGGCGGCGCACCAGGTGGCTGGAGACCTTGCCGTCGGGCACGGCCTTGACGGTGATCGAGATGAGGCCGTCCTTGCGGGGGCCGTGGGTCAGGGAGTAGGCGCGCCAGTGGCGTACGCCGTTGACGTCGACGCCCACGCGGACGTACTGACCCGGGGTGTGGCCCTTCCAGTCGGCTCCCGGCTTGATCTCGATGGTGGCCGCGTCGGCGGTCTCCGGAGTGACCTTGACGACGCGTCCTCGCAGGTCAGCGCCGGGTCGGAGGGGGTTGAACATGTCCAGGTAGTCGGCCGGCGCCAGGGGCGTGGCGATCGTCTCGGCGACCTCCCACACCTTGCGGGAGAGCCTCTCCCGCAGCGCGGGTCGCCTGACCTCGCCCGGGGCGAACAGGGCGGGGGATGTAGAGATCTCAGCCATGTATCCATAGTGCTACTTATTCGAGGTAAACTCCTGTGTTAGCGACGTGAATCTGATAGGCGGATTTATACGTGACGAACAAAAGTTCCCGAGATGTGCCGGCTCTTTCGTCCTATGACGTCCATCTGACGCCCGAGGTCGTCGCCTCGATCCGTGCCGTGCTCCCCCAGGTCGGCGACGACGTGGTCGCCGCGATCATCGCCGAGGTGCCTCCCTACCAGGATGCGCTCTCGGGACACATGGGCGAGACCATCCGGAACGCGGTCGGCGTAGCGCTGGGCGGGTTCTTGTCGCTCGCGTCCGGGGCGGGCCTGGCCTCCGACGTGTCGGCCGCGACGCCGCCTGCGGTCCAGGGTGCCTATGACCTCGGCCGCGGCGAGGCGAGGAGCGGGCGGACGATGGAGGCCCTGCTGGCGGCGTACCGCATCGGTGCCCGAGTCGCCTGGCGAGAGCTCGCGAGCAAGGCCGTCGAAGGCGGCATGGAACCGGCGATGCTGGTGGAGTTCTCCGCACTGGTCTTCGCCTGGATCGACGAGATCTCGGAGGCCTCGGCGGCCGGGCACGCCGACGAGCGAGCCACGACCGGACGCGTACGCCGACAGCTGCGCGAGCGGCTGGCCCGCAAGCTGCTGGCCGAGGCGACCCCGGAGGAGCTCGACGACGCCGCGGTGCGGGCCGAGTGGACCCCGCCGAGCACGCTGACCGCCGTGCTCGTCCCCAACTCCCAGGTCGGCACCATTCTCGCCAAGGTCAACCAGGGCACTCTGGAGCACGACGACCTGCGTGACCTCGACGACCACACCCTGTTGCTGGTCCCCGACGCGCACGGACGCCGGCGCCGGGCACTGATGAAGGCGCTGGAGGGCCGCCGGTCGATCGCCGGCCCGGCCAAGCCCTGGCGCGAGGCCCGGGTCTCGTACGAGCGTGCCCGCCGCGCCCACGACGCGGGCCTCGGCTCCGACACCGAGCAGCACCTGGTCGAGCTGGTCCTCTCCGCCGACGCGGATGCCCGCGAGGACCTGCGCGCCCAGGTCCTCGCCCCGTTGGCCGACCTACGCCCCGCCACCGCCGAGAAGCTCACCGAGACTCTCCGCTCCTGGCTCCTCCACCAGGGCCGGCGCGACGAGGTCGCCGCCGATCTCTTCATCCACCCCCAGACCGTCCGTTATCGGATGGGGCAGCTGCGCGACGTGTACGGGGACCGACTGGACGACCCGGCCATGCTCCTCGCCCTCACGGTCGCCCTGGGCTGACCACCTCGAAGCCGAGCTCTTCGGCGACCTGGGCCATCCGCTTGTCGTAGGTCACCACCTGCTCGACAGCCTCTTCTCCTTCGGCTTCATCAGCCAGCAGAAGCGCGGTGCCGAGATGGATGGCGTCGAGCGACTTGAGTGCCTCCTTGATGTCCTTCGCCGACTCGACGACTTCAGGAAGGATGCCCATGAAATGGACGTCTGAACAGACTCGGTTGACGTCAGCCGGATCAAGGTCCAACCGCACGCAGAGCCGAGCCAGCTCGATGTCGAGGAGGTCTGACGAGATCAGCCGATCGCCACGCTCCAGGACTTCGTCCAGGTGGTCCTCCAACGCCGGCCTGTCGGCATGGTTCAGCAGGATTCGACACAGCGCCGAGGTGTCGACGTAGACCAGCATCAGATGCTCTCCTCGCGCAGCTCTGCAAGGACCTCGTCCAGGTCCTCGTCCCGCGAAACGCCTTTCACGGACCTCCACCCCCCGCCGGTGCCCGTCGGCATGCGGACCTGACCGAGAGCCACCATCTGGTCGAACCTGCTCTTCGGAGCGGGCGAGATCACCGCGATCGGACGGCCGTGATCCGTGACGAGTAACGACTCGCCATTCTGGACGCGCCGCAGCACCCGGCCCGTCTGCTGGTTCAACTCCCCCACGCGAACTTCGCTCATACATTTACGACAACTCGGCTCGTAGAACTTTTCTACAGAGTCGACCGGCGTCAAGGCGCCGCTAGCTTTCTGGCTGATCGAGGTAGAGACAGAAAGGGTGGCCCTCGGGGTCGAGCATGACGCGTACGTCGGCCTGGGGTTGGAATTCTGCGAGCTGCGCACCCAGGTCAACGGCGTCCTCGACTGCCGCGGCCACGTCGGTGACTCCGATGTCCAGGTGGACCATCTGCTGCTGGGCTTCGGGCTCGCTCGGCCAGACCGGCCGCCGGTAGTGGCGGTCGAACTCGAAGGCGAGGTTGCTGTGAGTGGCGTTGCCCGACGGATCACGGATGAGGACGGTGGCGTACGTCGGTTCGGAACTGCTGACCTCCCAGCCGAACAGGTCCGCATAGAACTTGGCAAGTGCGAGCGGGTCGGTGCAGGCGAGGTTGACACCGATCCATCCTGTGGTGCGGTGTCCCGAGCCTGTCGAAGGGTCGGCGATCGTCATGCCGCTCACGCTAGACCGGATTCCGGACGCAAGGCTTCCGATTAGCGGGAACCATACGGCCGTCAGGGGCTTGGGAGCACGGCAATCTGGGTACCGGGCCAGGCATGACTGACGCCACCACCTATCGGTCCATGACAGCAACGACGCTGCAGACCGCAGCGACGGCCGTGGCCGCTACGTTCCTGCTCGTCGGAGTCCTCGGGTTCATCCCGGGTGTCACCACCGACTATGACTCGATGACCTTCGCCGGCCACGAGTCCACCGCCCTGCTCCTCGGCATCTTCCAGGTGTCGATCCTGCACAACATCGTGCACCTCCTGTTCGGGATCGCCGGGCTCGTCCTGGCCACCTCGTGGCGCGGAGCCCGCGCCTACCTGATCGCCGGCGGGGCGATCTACATGGTCCTGCTGATCTACGGCGTGGCCGTCGACCACGGCAGCAGCGCGAACTTCGTACCCGTCAACAGCGCCGACAACTGGCTTCATCTGGCGCTGGGCGTGGGGATGCTGGCGCTCGGCCTGGGACTGGGACGAACAGCAGATCGACCCGGCGCACTCTGAATGGAACGCACGAGCGTGTGGCTGGCTACGGCCGAAAGGCCGCGGTCCGCCACCCCGGAAACGGGCCGGAAGGCTGATCTCGCGGTCGATGTGGCCGTGGTGGGCGGAGGCATCGTCGGAATGACGACCGCCCTCCTCGCACAGCGGCGCGGCCTCCAGGTCGCCGTGCTGGAGGCGGCGACCGTGGGTGGAGGCACCACGGGGTACAGCACCGGAAAGGTGACCGCGCAGCACGGGCTGATCTACGCCGAGCTGGTCGAGCGGCACGGCGAGGACGACGCCCGGCTGTACGCCAGCGCGATGCGCGCCGGGGTCGAGCAGGTCGCCGACCTCGCCACGGAGCTGGAGATCAGCTGCGACCTGACCCGAGCGCCGGCGCTGGCCTATACCCGGCAGCCGGAGCAGCGGTCTCGGATCGAGGACGAGGCGAGTGCCGCTGCTTGGCTCGGGCTCCCGGCACGGGTGACCGACCGAACCGACCTGCCCTTCGATGTCGAGGCCGCGGTTGCGTTCGACGACCAGATCCACTTCCATCCCGGCAGATACCTGGCGGGCCTCGCCGACGCGTTCACCGCGGCCGGAGGGGAGCTACGCGAAGGAACGCGGGTCATCGACATCGATGAGCAGAGCGACCGAACCGTCCAGCTCACCACCCACGCCGGGACGGTGGTGGCCGACAAGGTGGTCGTCGCATCGCTGCTCCCGCCCGGCCTGCTCGGCGGCTACTTCGCGCGAACCAGGCCCTCCCGCTCCTACGGGTTGGCGGTCCGCCTGCGCGACCCGGCGCCGACCAGCATGGCGATCGGCATCGACTCGCCCAGCCGCTCGACCCGGCCGTGGCCGGACCCCGGCCCGAACGGCCTGATCGTGGTCGGCAACGGCCACGAGACCGGTGCCGAGCCCGACACCGAGGCGATGTACGCCGACCTCGAGAGCTGGGCCCGCACCACCTTCGACGTCGAGGCGATCGACTACCGCTGGTCGTCGCAGGACTACTTCACCCCGGACCGGTTGCCCTACGTCGGCTACCCACCGACGAGCGAGATGATCCTGGTGGCCACCGGCTTCCAGAAGTGGGGCCTGAACAGCGGGACCGCTGCCGCGATGATGCTCGCCGATCTTCTCGCCGGCACCGACAACCCGTGGCTACCGGTGTTCGACGCCAGCCGGATCGGCGACGTCCGGAGCGTCGGCCGACTCATCAAGGACAATCTGAAGGTCGGCGAGGAGCTCGTCGCGGGCCGTCGCCAGGACCCCGAGGCCCGTCCTGTCTCCGAGCTGCAACCGGGCGAAGGCGGCCTGGTCGACCTCGACGGCGAAACGGTCGGCGGCTACCGGGACCCGGCGGGTGCCCTGCACACAGTGAGCGCCAGGTGCAGCCATCTCGGCTGCCCCCTGCACTGGAACCAGGCCGAGACCAGCTGGGACTGCACCTGCCACGGCTCCCGGTTCTCCCCCGACGGCTCCGTCCTGGACGGCCCCGCCGTCAGACCGCTCGACCGACCCGGCACCCACGGTCCCGATCCGGCTTGACCTCAAGCCGACATGAGCACCGACGCTGGTGCCATGAAGTTCACCGACACGCAGCTCCGCTACCTCCGCACCCAGCCGCTGGGCAGGCTCGCGACCCTCGCCCCCGACGGCGGCCTGCAGAACAACCCCGTGGGGTTCAAGCTCGACGAGGAGCACCGGATCATCATCGGCGGCTACGAGATGGGCCGGTCACGGAAGTTCCGGAACGTCCAGAAGCACGCCAAGGTGGCCTTCGTGGTCGACGATCTCGGGTCCACCGACCCGTGGAAGCCACGGATGGTCGAGATCCGCGGCACCGCCGAGGCGCTCACGGACGTGGACCCGCCGATGCCGGGGACCTCACGCGAGGTCCTCCGGATCACGGCGGACTCGATCAGGGACTACGGACTCGGTGACTGACTCAGCGCTTCCGGGACAGCCGGGGCGGCACCAGCGAGAGCGGGTTGATCGCCGCCCGGATGCGCTGCCACCTCGTGCGTGAGTCGGAGATCGATGATCGAAGCGTCCCGACCTGCTCCCAGAAGGCTGCGACCTCATCGTCCTGCGGCCCGGCCTCGCCGAACATGGTGGTGTCGGTGAGCAGCGCCAGCCCCGGCGCACCGTCCATGCCCGGCGACGCGGACAGCGCCGAGGCCTGCTCGCGGCGGGTGGCGCCGACGGGCACGCCGACCCCGAAGTCACGGGCGTGGTCGAGCGTCTCGCGCCAGCCACCGGAGAGACGGGCGACCGGAGTCCCGCGCGTCCGCCGGCGATGTCGCCGCCAGATCTTGGCGCCGATGATCGCCCCGCACAGGGCCGCGATGAGCAGCAGCGGGATGCCGACGTACGTGAAGACGGCGATCAGCCAGCCCGGCAGCGTGAACCCGTCGGGCCGGGAGTTGGCCTTCTGGTTGACCGACTCGTCCAGCGGGTCGCCGGAGGTCGCGGGCGGGCGTACGGGCGCCGGCGGCGGGACGACCTTGCCGGTGACGAGCTCCTCGGGCTGAGGGGCGTTCTGCTCGGGCGGCTTCTCGGTGTTCATGAACTCGGACCAGTCCAGGGTGGCCCAGGACCCGTCCGACATCCGCAGCTCGACCCAGGCGTGCATGTCCTTGCCCTGGACGACGCCGTCGGAGCCGACGACGGCACCCAGGACCACCCGGGCCGGGACGCCGACCTGGTTGGCCAGGATCGCCATCAGCGCGGCGTACTGCTCGTCATTGCCGGCGAGTTGTCCACCCTTGGCGGTGAAGTCGGCGAGCCGACGCAGGGAGTGGCCGGCCGGGTACTGCTGGTTGGGCGGCTCCCCGTCGGTGTAGGTGCCCTCCTCCTTCAGCTTCTCCGCCACCGCCAGGGCGTTGGTGATCGGCGAGTCACCACCACCCGCGTACTCGGCGGCGAGCGCCTGGAATTGGGCAGCTTCGTCGCCGATCGGCGATCCGCCCGACCAGGTCTCGCTCTTCTCCCCTACCTTCTCGTCGGCGACCGACGCGGTGAAGGAGTAGGAGTCGCCGGGCTTCAGCGCCGACGGCAGGACACCGGTGGACGTCGCCAGGTTGTAGCGGAACGAGTCGGCGTCGGGACCGTCGAACGAGATGTGCGTCAGCGCGGTCGGCAGCGGCACCCAGACGCCGCCGAAGTCCTCCCCGATCGTGATCGTGCCGCGCACCTGCTTGCCGTCGGCGAGCGGGTTGCGCAGCGTCGAGCTGATCTTCTGGAAGGTGTCGTCGGGACCTTCGGTCTCGCCGGAGTCGTTGGCCGCGCGCCACACGGTGCCGTCGTACGAATCCATCGCGGCGACCCGGACCCGGGTGCCCTCGGGCAGGCCCGAGACGGTGAACAGGTCCTTCTCGTAGAGCCGGCGGTCGTCCTCGGGCGTCTGGTAGCCCTTGGTGTAGACCCGGAAGCCGGCCAGGGGCGACGGGTACTGCCCGACGTTGAAGGGCGGCTCGATCTCGCCGCGCAGCACCGTGCGCTCGGGCGCGAGACCCGGGAGCAGCGGCCCGGCGAGGAACGCCAGCCCGGCCGCGCCCAGGCACAGGGCGGCTCCGATCGCGGTCCGTGAGAGGCGTCGGCCGCCGGCGGCGAGGGCACGAGCCCGCATCCCGCGGATGCACAGCCAGGTGATCGCGATCGCTCCGAAGAGCGCGCCGAGCAGCGCGGTCTTGGACGGGTCCTGGACGCCGAGCAGGATCACGCCGGCCATCAGCGCGAAGGCGACAAGCACCGGCGGCAGCGCCGCCTTCATCCGCACCGCCAGCGCGAAGCCGACACAGCCGGCGACGAGACCGAGGATGTAGGGGATCGTCAGCAGCGCCCCGCCGTCGACCGGCGGCAGCGTGGTCAGCAGTCGCTTCCAGCCGTGCACGGAGTTGTCGGCGAGGGTGCCGATCGTGTCGGGCACCGGGAGGAACGAGAGGTCGCCGATGCCGTGCAGCGCGACCGCGCCACCGAGCACGAAGAAGGCGGCCAGGAGCCCGACGGCCAGCACGACCACCGGCTGTCCGCGGCCGACGAAGGCGATGAGGATCCCGAGCAGCAGCCCGGCGACGCCGGCGACCAGGTAGGTCCAGCCGGCGTAGGTGTCGTCGAAGCCGAGGAAGGCGATGGTGCCGAGAAGGAACAGGAGGAGGGCGTCGACGGCGTGGTGCTTCTTCATCCGGACAACCCCTTCGACAGCACGATCGGCAGCTGGTCCAGGTCGGGCAGGGTGAGCATGGGCAGGTCGGCGACGGCCTTGAAGCCGGCGCGCTGCGAGGAGTCGACCCGTACGGCGACGGTGGTGGCATCGACCGAGAACTGGCCGGCCGCGCGCTGCAGCGCGACGAACTCCGGGTAGCGCCCGGTCACCAGCATCACCAGTGACGCGTCCGGCGCCTGCCGGGCCGCCTCGGCGGTGATCTCGATCAGATTGGTCTGCTGCGGCTTCGCCCGGGAGCAGGCGTCCAGAGCCGTACGCCCTCCCCCGCTCGCCGCGGTGGCGCGCACCATCAGCACGTCGCCGGTCGCGAACGAGACGTCGAACTCGTCCAGGATCCCGCGCCGCAGCAGGGAGCCCGCGATCGACATCGCGGTCTCGTACTCGTCCTCGCTGTCGTAGGACATCGGCGAGGAGTCGACGATGACGACGATGTGGGAGCGGCGGGTGTCGAGGAACTGGCGCACGAGCAGTTGCCCGTGGCGTGCCGAGGAGCGCCAGTGGATGTGGCGCAGGTCGTCGCCCGGGACGTACTCACGCAGCGCATGGAAGGCGAGGTCGCTCATCGAGGTGTTCTGTGCCGTGGATCCCTCGAGGTCACGGACCAGACCGACCCCGAAGGGCTCCAGGTGGGTGGTGCGCGGGTGGACGAACACCTCGGTGCGGTCGGTCCACTCCTGCACGCGCCGGAACAGCCCGAGCGGGTCGCCGCGCACCGTCCGGACGGGACCGACGTCGATCACGCCACGGCGCTGGGTCGGCACCACGAACAGCTCGGTGTGCTCGGCACCGGGAAGCAGCATCGGCAGGTCGTACGTCACGCCACCCGCTCCGATGGGGAACTCCAGGCTCGTCGAGACGAGCGGACCGCGCGCCTCATTGCGGGCCCGCAGCTCGCCGGTCAGTGCCTGGCCGACGGCGACGCGCGGCGGCTCGACCACGGTCGCCACCGCGAGCCGGGTGCGTCCGATCATGAAGAAGGCCGCACCGATCACGAGGAACAGCGCAGCCATCGCCACCACGGCCGCCTCGATCCAGCCGAGCGCGGTCGCGGCGACCCAGGCCAGCGCGCCGAGGAGCAGCACACCCCAGCCGATCGAGGTCACCGTGCCGAACCACGGACGGACCCGGTCGGCGACGAACGAGTAGACCGAACCCGCCCCGGACGTTACCGGGGCGAGTCGTTTCCGCAGGTCAGCAACGGTGTTGCGGACACTGAGCCTGCTCATCTCAGGCGACACGCTCAGTGGGAGCCGGGACCGAGGTGAGCAGATCGCCGATGACGTCCTCGACCGTGATGCCGTTGAACATCGCCTCGGGGTCGAGGATCAGGCGGTGGCAGAGCACCGGCTCGGCGAGCGACTTGACGTCGTCGGGCAGCACCTGGGAGCGGCCCTCGGCGAGCGCCCACACCTTGGCGGTGCGCACCAGGGCGAGGCAGCCACGCATGGAGGCTCCGAGGCGTACGTGCTTGTGGCGACGCGACTCGTCGACCAGGGCGGAGACGTAGGCGACGATCGCGGGATCGATGTAGACCTGGTCGGCCATCTCGGCCATCTGGGTGACCGTCGGGGCGGTGATGATCGGGGTGACCAGGGTGGCGCGGTCACGGACCGAGGAGTTCATCAGCAGCTCGACGGTGGCGTTCTGGTCGGGGTAGCCGACCGACGTCTTCATCAGGAAGCGGTCCAGCTGCGCCTCGGGCAGCCGGTACGTCCCGGCCTGCTCGATCGGGTTCTGGGTCGCGATCACCATGAACGGGCGGCCGACCTCGCGGGTGGCGCCGTCGACGGTGACCCGGCCCTCCTCCATGACCTCCAGGAGCGCCGACTGGGTCTTCGGGGAGGCGCGGTTGATCTCGTCGGCCAGCACGATCGAGTGGAAGATCGGGCCCGGGTGGAACTCGAAGGCGCCCTTGCCCTGGTCGTAGACGGTCACACCGGTGACGTCGGACGGGAGCAGGTCCGGCGTGAACTGGATGCGGGCGTGCGAGCCCTGGACCGTGTTGGCCAGCGCGCGGGCGAGCTGGGTCTTGCCCGTGCCGGGGTAGTCCTCGAGGAGCAGGTGGCCCTCGGAGAGCAGCGCGGTCAGCACCAGGCGGATCACGTTGCGCTTGCCCAGCACCGCCTTCTCGACGTTGTCGGCAAGCTTCTCGAAGGTCTCGTGGAACCAACGAGCCTGCTCGGTCGTGACGGTCATTTCTTCTCTCCTACCACGTAACGTTCTTCGAAAGAGTGGGTCGACCCGACGTCGAGCAGGTCACCCTGAACGGAGTGTTCGCGCCGACCCAGCCCCGGCCGCTGCCCGAGCCCTTGCCATTGCTCCCGATGGTCACGTTCCACCGCGAGGTCGTGGAGTTGGTGCTGCACTCCCAGGTCTTGCCCGGGAAGGCGAGGTCGGTGATCGTCGAGCCGACGTACCAGCAGGTGCCGCCGCAGGCGACGTCCGGCTCCGGACACGATGCGCCCGTGCACTCGCCGGCCTTGTTCACCTCGAGGATCGGGTCCGGTGGCGGGTCGGTCCGCACCGTGACCGAGTCGGACTTGCTCGCTCGCGGCGAGTCGCTGATGGTCACGGTGTAGGTGTAGGACGTGTTCCATTCGGGCGCGGTGTCCGTGCCCGAGCGGCTGCCCGCGCCGGTGCCGGTGCCGAACTGCGCGACCTCGGTTCCCCCACGCTTGACGGTGACGGTCGCGGCCTTGCCGTTCGGGTCGTAGCTGACCCGCCAGTTGACCTTGTTACCGTCGACGCTCGCCGAGATCGACGGCGTGCCCAGCGGACCGTAGGTGGTCACGTTCTTCGACGACGGGGCGCCGCAGGAGTCGCCGGCGCCGGTGCCGCCGGAGGAGTCGTTGCAGGCCCGCAGCTGGACGGTCGTCGAGGTGCCGTTGGTGAAGCCGGTGATCGTCTTGGTCTGCTGACCGGCGCCCTCGGGCGGGTAGGTCCAGCTGCCGCAGGAGGAGCCGTTGCGCACGCACTCGACCCGGTTGGTCTTGCCGTGCGAGGCCCGCGGCGTGAAGACGATCTCGGCCGTGCCGTTGGCCCCGGTCGGGGTCGCGCTCGCGAACGAGACCGCGTCGGGTGTCGCGGCCGCCTCGACCTTGCCGCCGGCGGAGTAGCTGGAGATGTGCGCCTCGGGCGAACCACCGGCAGTGGTCTCGCGCGGCGAGGTCGCCTCGGCGTTGCGGGCCCTGACGGCGTACGTGTAGATCGTGCCGTCGTTGGCGACGTCGTCGCGGCAGCTGGTCTCGGTCACCCAGGAGCAGACGATCTTCTCGCCGGTGCCGCCGGTGCGGCGTACCTCGTAGGTGACCGGGGCAGGGCCGTTGGCCGCGACCGGGCTCCACGAGACCGTCACCGCCTTGCCGGAGTTGTTGGCCGTGTTGGCCCACTCGAAGGTCGGGGTCGCCGGGGTGTCCGGCTTGCCGGCACCCATCCCCTCGACGGTCGCCGTCGGACCCTTGTTGGTCTTGACGCCCTTGTCGTTGAGCGGCACCACCGTGAACTGGACCGGGTCGCCGTTGGAGCTGACCGCCGCCGCGTACGTCGTCTGACCTGCGGAGATGTCCTTGATGCCGCCGCCGGGCCAGCTGATCCGGTATTTCTGCACGTCCGAGCAGTCGCACGGCGCCGGCTTGCTCCAGCTCAGCTCGACCTGGTGGTCACGCTGGCGGGTGACGCGGAGGTTCTGCACCGGGCCGGTGTAGGCGTCGGGCTCGCCCTCTGCCGAGTTGCTCCACTCACGGCTCGGGCCGACGGAGTTCACCGCGCGCACCCGGAAGTCGTAGACGACGCCGTTCTTCAGGCCGGTGATCCGGCACGAGGTCGACGGGCAGTCCTGGACGTGGTCGCCGTTGGCCTCCACCTCGTAGCGCTGGATCGGGTCGTCGCCGTTGTCCTTCGGCGCGTTCCACGAGAGCGCGACCACGTTGGAGAGGAAGTCGGAGGTCGTACGCAGCCCCGTCGGCGCGCCGGGGACGTCGATGACGTCCACCTCGATGACGCCGGTGGCCTTGACCCGCTTGGAGTCCTTGCCGGAGTCGCTGACCTCGATCGCGTAGCGGTAGTGGCCGTGGCCCTCCTCGGGCGTGTTGAAGGTGATCTTCGAGCCGCTGGCCTTGCCCATGTCGGGCGAGTCACCGTCGACCGGGTCGAGCTTGGTGACCACGATCTCCTGCGACTCCGACGGCACCGGTGTCTGCAGATAGTCGGCCAGGTCGATGGCGACCGTCTTTCCGGCCTCGGTCTGCAGCGGCTTGATCGGAGAGAGCGACGGGGCGGGCAGCGCGATGACGGTGACCAGGAGCTGTCCGGTCGCGTCCGTGCCCTCGACGCCGATCTCCAGGGCGCCCTGGGCGCCGGCGTCGGCGTGCTCGGCGGTGAGCCGCAGGCCACCGTCCTCGGGCTTGACCTCGACCCCGTCGAGCCCGTCGCCGACCTCGGCGGTGAAGTCGAGGTCGTCGGCGTCGCCCGGGTCGGCGGTCCACACGTGGCAGATGGCGGCGATGTCGACCAGTGCGCCGTTGCCGCTCTCCGGGACCTCGACCGGGGTGCTCGGACAGTTGATCTCCGGCTCCTCCTTGCCGATCTGGACCGGCAGCGAGATCACCGAGAGGTGGGCGTCGGCGGAGGTGATCTTCTCGCGGTCGGCGACCTCGAACGTGAGGGTCGCCGGACCCTTGGTCTCACCGGCGGTGACCTTCACGGTCGTCGCGGTGGTGTCGCCGGTGTTGAGCATGCCCTCGGGGGCGGCCACGATCTTGTCGGTCGTGGTCAGCACGACCGGGTCGCCCTCGGGGTCCTCGACGTAGTCGGTGATGTCGACGTTGTTCGTCTCGCCCGGGTTGAGCTGGAGCTCGGAGCCCGGCTTCAGGTAGGGGGCGTCCTTGGGACGCGCGGGGACGTAGATCGAGCCGACCGCCTGGGCGCCGTCGGGGTCGGTGACCCGGTAGGTCCACACCCTGGTGTTGTCGCCGACCGGCAGGGTGACCTTGCCGTCATCGATCTTCGGCTTGGACTCGTCCTCCCCGACCGACGGACCCTTGACCGCGTCGACGGTGAGGTCCTCGAGCGAGTCGTCGATATCGGTCACCTTGGTCATCACGTCGACGGTGGTGGTCGACGAGTCGCCCTCGGGATGGGCGACCACGATCCCCGCCATCGGCGGGTTGTCGTAGCCCTCCTGATAGCGGATCGCGAGCTCGCCGGTGTCCTCGTGGAGACCCGTGGTGGCGCGGTAGGGGACGTGCTGGAACGGCTCCCCGGAACCACCCTGGACCGTGACGATGCCGTCGGAGCGCTGCTTGACGTTGGAGCCCTCGGTCGCGTCGGTCGAGGCCAGGTGCAGCTCGGTTCCAGGCGTACGCAGGTCGTTGGCGAGCACGTCGTAGGTCAGCTTCTTGGCGGGGTCGAGCGTGACCAGGTCGTCGACGGCGACCGGCCGCTGGGGCGCGCCGGGCGCGACGACGGCGATCCGCACGGTGCCGGTCGCGACCGCACCGAACGGGTCGCTGACCTCGTAGGTGAACTCGTCGGTGCCCGCGGCGTTGGGGAAGGCCTGGTAGGTGATCGTGTTGGCGCCGTGGGCCAGGACGCGGCCGTAGGAGGGCGCGCTGTTGATCCTGGTCACCGAGACCGAGTCGCCGTCGGGGTCGGTGCCGACCGTGGGCAGCCGCAGCGTGACCTCGTCGCCCTGGACCACCCGCGACTCCAGCGCCTTCGGCGCGGGCGCGGAGTTGTCCGCCTTCTTCTTCGGCAGCGGCTTGACGTGGATGCGGATGTTGCCCGAGGAGTGCTCGGCGGAGGGGTCGCCGGTGTTCTGCACGACGTAGCGGACATCGACGTCGACCGGCCCCTTCACGTCGTCGGGGGCGACGTAGCGGACCCGGTTGCCGTCGATGTAGGCCTCGCCGACCGTGGGCTGGCCCAGGACCTGCAGCTGGCCCTTGGTCTCGATGGTCTGGTCGACGACCAGGCCGACCGGGTCGCCCGAGGGCGTCGAGTCGTTGTCGAGGACCGGGATCGAGACGGAGTCGGCGGCCCGGACCGTGGCCTCGTCGTCGACCGCCTCGGGGGCGTTCTCGGCGCCGCGCAGCGCCGGTCGCTGGCTCACCGTCACCGATCCCTCGGCCTCGGCCGCGCCGTTGCTGATCGTGTAGCGGATCGCCTGGGTGGACGGGTCCATGTCGGGCTTGGACGCCTGGATCCGCAGCCAGCGCCCGTCGAGCACGGCGACCGTCAGGTCGCTGTCGCCGACCGGCTCGGCATGGGTCACGGCGAGGAGCCGGCCCCGGGAGTCGTAGTCGTTGGCCAGGACGTCGAGGGTGCGGGTCGAGGTGCCGAGGACGGCGGTCGTGTCCGGGGTCGCGATCGGCTCGTCCGCCGCCTGGGAGGCGGGTTTGACGTCGACGCGGATCTTCGCCGCGGCGGGTTTCGCCGCCCCGAAGCCGGCGTTGTAGCTGAGTTGGTAGGTGCCCGGCGAGCTCCCTCTGGCCCGCACCACGCCGGTCTCCCGGTCGGTGCTCACCTCGAGGCCGCCCTTGGGCGGGACGTCGCCGGCGAGGGTGAGGGTCGCGTCGAGGTTGGACGGATCGGCACCGGGGATGTCGTTGTCGAGCGGGCGGATCGTCACCCAGGAGCCCTGGGTGCCCTCGGCGACGTCGTCCTTCGGCTCCGGGGAGGCGGTGGTCGCTCCGGCGACGATGTTGATCCGCACCTTGTCCTTCGACGGCTTGCCGCCGGTGCTGACCTGGTAGCCGAGGTTCTCGCTGCCCGAGGCGTCCGCGGCGGCGGTGTAGCGCAGCAGCCCGTCGGGGGTCACGCTCGCCTTGCCCTTGGACGCGGTCGGGGACTGAGCGGTGACCGGGTCGCCGTAGCGCTCGTCGCGCCAGTCGCCGACGACCGGGATCTCCACGGTGCCGCCGGCCGCGACGGTGTAATCGGTCGGCGTGTAGTGCTCGCGCAGCGTCGGCTTGCCGGTGCCGCCCGAGCCCTCGATGCTGAGCTCGACGCTGGCGTCGTCCTGGCCGGCCTTGCCCTTCATCCCGTCGTCGACCGTGTATTTGAAGCTGGTCTTCTTCCCCTGCGCCGACTCGGGGGCGGTCACCAGGACCGACTGCCGGTCGGGGGCGATGGTGGCCTCGACGCCCTTGACGGAGGCCTCGCCGACCGAGACGACGCTCAGGATCGAGTCCTTGGCCGAGGAGTCGTTGTCGAGGACGTGCAGGACCGTGGTGCGTCCGGCCCGGGCACCGAGCTGGTCGTCCTTTGCCTTCGGCGCCTGGGCGGCCTTGGTCTGCTGCTGCTGCTTGTCCTTCTTCTGGTTCTGCTTCTGGGTCTGCGGCTGGAACGCCTCCCAGTTGGAGATCTTCTTGATGTCGGCGCCGTCGATCTCCCAGACATCACCGTTGCGCAGGTCGTTGAGCACCAGCTGGCCACGGTTGACCCGAAACTCCAGCTCCGCGGCCGGGCCGAGCGTCGGGATCTCGCCCAGGATCGGCTCGCCCTCGCCGCACTGGGTCACCACCGAGCCGGTCGAGCCGTTGGCCCAGGCACCGAAGATGCAGTCGCCGAGACGTACGGGGGCCGCCGGGTCGCCGGCGGACTCGGCGATACGGCGGATCTCACCCTTGCGCAGGTCGACGGCCTTGAGGCCCTCCCCGTCACCGACGAGGACGTCCTTGGCCTTGACGGAGGGCTGCTGGAGGACCGCGCTCTCCGCGGTGTCACCGAAGTCGACGGCGATGTCGGAGCCCTTGGAGGCGCCGAGCAGCCAGCCGGCCTGGTCGAGGGTGATGACGTCGTCGCCGACGACGGTCGCCGAGGTCGGTGTCTCCGCGTACTCCGGAGCCTTCGGGAGCTTGGTCTCCTCGGGATCGGCGAACCGCTCACCGTCCGGGGCGAAGGCGGTCAGCGTCCGCTTGGCGGCCGAGACGGCGTACGCGGTCCCGTCAGTGCCGATGGTCAGCACCGCGTCAGCGCCGACCGTCTCGGTGGGCTTGGTGGAGCCGGAGAGGTCGGAGAGGTCGCCGACGCCGGCGGTCGGGTCGACGGAGGTGAGCCAGACCTTGCCGGTCTTCTGCTCGGCGACGCCGATGGTGTTGCCACCCATCACCACGCGGCTGTCCTTCACGGTCACCGCGTCGTCGTCGATGCCCTCGGCGAGCTTGGTGTTGACCGGCGTGATGGTGCGGGCGTCGCGGTCGACGGAGGCCACCGCGATGCCGTTCTGCACCACGTCGAGGCCGGCACGCTCTGACCGGGACCCGGTCTCGTTGCCCGCCCAGACGACACCGTCGAGCTGGGCGACAGGACGGTTCTGGCGGCCCAGCGTGCCCCAGGACTGGTTGGTCACCCAGATGCCGCCGTCGTCGAGATCGGCCTTGTGCACGGGGTAGCCGGTCGACTGGATCGCGTAGACGGTCAACCCGCTCGCAACGACGGCAAGAGCTGCCCAGGACGCGATGGAGGTCCGATGACGCCGCATCCACCCGGGCGCCATCCCGAAACGTGCCACCAAGACTCTCCCCAAGTCCTTCCATGCCAAATGGCCAGCCGACGCGAAAAGCCTGGCTTACTCTAGGCGCGCCTCAGGGTAAGAAGCCACACGAACTAGCCAAACGTGGCACACGGCTCAGTGAACACGCTCACCGATACCGTACGGGATGTTCTAAAGTGTCCGCTTCCAGCACCACTATTTCGCATCCTGCCTGGGATGTCTCGATACATGGCTCCGCAAAGGAACAGCATGACCGCTTACCCAGCCCTGCGTGCCGCGGGAGCGACTGATGTCGGCCGGGTCCGCGAGGTGAACGAGGACTCGTTCGTCATGCTGCCCGCGGTGGCCGTCGTCGCCGACGGGATGGGCGGTCATGCGAGTGGCGACGTCGCCAGCGCTCTCGCGGTGGAGACCTTCCAGAGCCGCTTCGCGACCATCTGCCCGGTTCCCGAGGACATCCAGGACGCCGTCCACGCCGCCAACTCCGCGATCACCTCGGAGGCGGCTCGCAACTCCGAGAAGCAGGGCATGGGTACGACCCTGACCGGCGTGGCGCTCGTCGAGTTCGAGGGCGCTCCCCACTGGCTGGTGTTCAACGTCGGCGACTCACGCGTCTACCGGCTCTCGCCGGCCGGCGTCACGCAGGTGACGATCGACCATTCCGAGGTCGCGGCCATGGTCGAGGCGGGCATGATCACCGCTGCGGAGGCCCGTGTCCACCCGCTGCGCAACGTCATCACCCGGTCGCTCGGCACCTACCCGTCTCCCGAGGCCGACACCTGGCTGATGACCGTCGCGCCCGACGACATCTTCCTGCTCTGCTCCGACGGCCTCACCGGCGAGCTCGAGGACCACGAGATCCATGAGATCGCGTCCAAGACGCTCGGTGTCGGCGGAAGCATCGACAACCTGGCCCAGAGGCTGGTGGACGCTGCGGTTGCTTCGGGTGGGCGCGACAATGTCACTGTGGTACTCGTGACACCCCCGCCATCGCTCTTCGCCGTCCCGACGGAAGTCGACGCCTCCTCGTCCCATGAGTGATACCGCTACCTACTGTGCTGGGCACTGGCTCGCGTTGAAGGGCGACCAGTGCTGGGCGCTCGTCCAGCTCGGGCCCGGTGACCCGCGGGTCACCGGTGTCCAGGCAGCGCTGGCCGACCCCCACCCGGTCGACGCGATCGCCGGTCTGCTCTCCGCCGACGGGCCACGCGCCCCCGGCTTCGCGCTGGTCGGGCGCGAGGGCCCACGGGTGCGGTACGCCGTGCGCTCCCCCGCCAAGGTGACCGCCGTCGTCAACGAGGTGCCGGTCTTCATCGACGGCATCGACGTCGCCGGCAGGTGGGCCGACGGCCACTTCGCCGCCGTCCCTGAGCGGGCCGAGCTCGCCAACGGGGCCTGGGGTGGGATGGAGGAGGACCAGCCGCTGGTCGACACCGCCCACGCCCGCTCGCTGGACGTCGTCTTCGACCCCAACTTCTATGTCCAGGTGCAGCAGCACGTCGACTCGACCATGGCGCCGCCGCTGGACCACACCATCCGGCGCTCGGATCTGGCCGCCGCTCCGCCGCCCGCCGCGCCTCCTCCGGCGATGCCGGGCGCCCCGTCGTTCCAGAGCCCTCCCCCGTCGCCCGTGCCGCCGCCACCGGTGGCGCCGTCCCAGCCTGCGCCCGAGTCCAAGAAGGGCATCATCGACGGGCTTCCGTGGCGGAAGAAGGGTGCCAAGAAGCCCGACCCGAACGCGTGGGGTCCGCCGGACCGGCAGCCCTCACCCCCGCCCGCGACACCGCCCGCGCCGCGGCCCACCGCGCCTCCTCCGCCGATGCCCGCGCCGGCGCCGGCGCCTGCGCCGTCGCCCACCCCGCCCAACGACATGGCGACCCGCGTGCGCGACGTCGCGACGCCGACCCCGGTGCCCCCGGCGGGCGGGCCGACCGTGTGGGCGGTCTACTGCCCGCAGGGCCACGCCTCGCCGCCCTACTCCCCGACCTGCCGCATCTGCCGGATGGCGCTGCCGCCGCACCAGCAGCCGGTCTCGGTCCCGCGCCCCGCGCTGGGCCAGCTCAAGCTGGGTGACGGCCGAGTCGTCATCCTGGACCGAGGTGCCGTCTTCGGGCGGTCGCCGCGCGCCGATGCCAGTGGCAACACGGGGGCCGGTGGCGTACCTCCGCATCTGGTGAAGGTGATGCTGCCCGACATCAGCCGGCTGCACACCGAGGTGCGTCTGGAGGAGTGGCAGGTGCTCGTCCGCGACCTCGGCTCCGCCAACGGGACCTACCTGACCCTGCCCGGCGGGCGGCCGCAGCAGATGCGGCCGATGGAGGAGTACGCCTTGGAGCCCGGCGCCGTGGTGAGCCTCGCCGGCTCCATCAACCTGACGTACGAGGTCTTCGGGTGACTCAGACACCACACCCCGAGCTCGGTCCCGAGCTGCCGGGGATGACCTGCCTGGGCCGGCTCGGCTCGGGCGGCTTCGCCGACGTCTACCTCTACGAGCGCCACCACCCGAAGGTCCGGGTCGCGGTGAAGCTGATGCGGTCCTCCGACCTCGCCGAGGCGCAGCGGGCGCAGTTCGCCGCGGAGGCGGCGGTGATGGCCGAGCTGGCCGAGCACCCGTTCATCGTGCCGGTGCACAGCGCCGGCGAGACGCCGGACGGCCGCCCCTACCTGGTGATGGGCTACTACCCCAACGCCGACCTCGGTGCCCGCGTCCGCAACAACCCGATGAAGGTGCAGGACGCGCTGCGCTTCGGGATCCAGATGGCCTCGGCCGTCGAGACCGCGCACCGCGCCGGGATCATCCACCGCGACATCAAGCCGTCCAACATCCTGCTCTCCCGCTACGACGTGCCCGGCCTGGCCGACTTCGGTATCGCCGGCCGGCCGCGCGACGACGAGGGTGACATCGGGGTCTCGCTGCCGTGGTCGCCGCCCGAGGTCCTCACCTCGGCGTCCAACGGCTCGGTCGCCTCCGACGTCTACTCGCTGGCCGCGACCGTCTGGCACCTGCTCGTGGGCCGCTCGCCGTTCGCGGAGCGGGGCAACAACTCCGACCGCGCCGTCTTCTCCCGCATCCTGCACACCGCTCCGCCGGCAACCGGGCGCCCGGACGTGCCGCCCTCGCTCGACCGCGTCCTCCAGCAGGCGATGGCGAAGGACCCGGCCTACCGGCCGAGGACGGTCCTCGACCTGGCCCGGCACTTCCAGCGGATCGAGCAGGAGCTGCGTCTGGGACGCACCGAGGTGCAGGTCCTCGACCGCGATGCCGGCGGCAGCGGGTCGATCCCGGTCGTTCCCGACATCCCGGCCGCGCGGGGCGAGGGTCCGACCACGGGCTCGGGCCGTTCCCGTCTCCCCTCCCCGCCCTCCGACCCGGAGATGGAGAAGGCCACCGAGCTCAAGCCGCCGTCCCAGGTGATCGCACAGGCGCCGATCACCCAGCCGCCGGCCTCGCTCGCGTCGGCGCCGGTGGCGGATGCCGGTTCGGCCTCGGCCGACCGCACCCGGTTCAGCTACCCGCGGGCGGAGGAGGGCCCCTCGGTCCTCACCGGCGCGCGCCCGGAGAGCCGCAGCAAGACTCCGGCGATCATCGGCGTCGTCGTCCTCTTCCTCATCGCCGCCGCCATCGGCATCGTGCTCTCCCGCGGCGGCGACGACGAGAAGCCCGACGAGGTCCCGCCCCCGCCCGTCGAGACCGACCTCCCCGGTGTCACCGGCCCGGCCGCCCCAGGCAAGGTCAAGGGCACGCTCAAGGGCAACCGCGCCGTCTTCACCTGGTCCGGCGTGCCCGGAGCGACCGGCTACAAGTGGGTCGGCGACAACTCCACCAGCGGCAACGTGGACCGGCCCAAGGCGGTCGTACGCCTCGACGGTGCCACCAAGGTCTGCATCCAGGTCCGCTCCCTCGGGGAGAACGGCAACGTCTCCCAGGGCGCAGCCCAGGCCTGCGTCAGCAAGTAGCCCGGCGCAGGCGATACTGGGCGCATGCCGAACACCCCTGTGGCCACGTCAGCGAAGCTGGCGGACGGACGCGAGATCTGGTTCTTCGACGAGCAGCCGACGCTGCGGTCGGTGCACGACGAGCGGCCGCTGGAGCCGCGGGCGGGCGGGTCGCAGCTGCGCTGGGACCGGCTGACCGCGACCTGGACGGCGGTGGCGGGGCACCGGCAGACGCGTACGTTCAAGCCACCCTCGGACGAGTGCCCGCTGTGCCCGTCGGTCGATGGGCGGCTGACCGAGATCCCGGCTGAGAGCTACGACGTCGTCGCCTTCGAGAACCGGTTCCCGGCGCTCTCGACGGTCGCGGTCGGCGAGGCGACCGGAGAGCCGTTCGTCTCTCAGCCGGGGCGTGGCCGGTGCGAGGTCGTCTGCTTCACCAGCGACCACGAGCAGAGCTTCGTGGACCTTCCTCCCGAGCGGGTGCGGACGGTGCTAGCGGCGCTCGCGCACCGCACCGAGCAGCTGACGGCGATGCCGGAGGTGGCGTACGTCTTCTGCTTCGAGAACCGCGGCGAGGAGATCGGGGTGACGTTGCAGCACCCGCACGGGCAGATCTACGCCATGCCGGTGCTGCCGCCGCGGATCGAGTCCCTGGTGAACGCCGCCGACGCCCATCGCGAGGAGACCGGCGAGTGCCTGCAGTGTGCGGTGCTCGCCGACGAGATCGCCGACGGGTCGCGGATCGTGGCCGAGAACGGGACGTTCGTGGCGTACGTGCCCTATGCCGGCCGCTGGCCCTACGAGATCCGTGTCGTGCCACGGCGTCACGTGGGCTCGCTGCCCGGACTGACCGCCGACGAGATGGACGACCTCGCCGCGCTCTACCAGGAGTGCCTGCGGCGGATGGACGGGCTCGACGACGCCGGCCCGGTGCCATACATCGCCGGCTGGCAGCAGGCTCCGACCGGCCGCGAGGACACCTGGCACCTGGCGGCCGAGATCTTCACCATCCGGCGGGCTCCGGGGCGGCTGAAGTACCTGGCCGGCATCGAGTCCGGCGTCGCGCTCTGGGTCAACGACATCCCGCCGGAGACCGCCGCCGCGCGCCTCCGCGACGCTCTCTAGAGCCCCTGCCAGTCCGGCTTCCCGGCGTAGACCTCGCGGTAGTAGTCGCGGCGTACGAGCCGGGAGGCCGCGGCCTCGTCCAGGAGGACCGAGACGTGGCCGTGGAGCTGCAGGACCGACGCCGGGCAGGTCGCCGAGAGCGGGCCCTCGACCGCGGCGGCGACCGCCTCGGCCTTGCCCTCGCCGGTGGCGAGGAGGAGCAGATGACCGGCTCGGGTGATGGTGCCCAGGCCCTGGGTGAGCACGTGGTGCGGCACCGCGTCGGGTGAGCCGAAGAAGCGCGCGTTGTCCTTGCGTGTCGTCGCGGTGAGCGTCTTGATCCGGGTCAGCGAGGCCAGCGACGAGCCGGGCTCATTGAAGGCCAGGTGGCCGTCGGAGCCGATGCCGAGGATCTGCACCTCGATCCCGCCCGCGGCCACGATCGCCGCCTCGTAGCGCTCCCCGGCCGTCGGCAGCGTCTCCTCGGTCGGGTCGGGTCCGTGGACCCGCTCCGGCGGGATGCCGATCGCGTCGGTGAACTCGCGCCGGATGGTCGCCAGATAGGACTGCTCGTGCCCGTCGGGCAGGCCCACGTACTCGTCCAGGTTGAACGTCTCCACACCCTCATAGGACGGCCCGCGACCGTCCCGGGCGCGCCGGATGAGCTCCTCGTACGTCGCCAGCGGCGTCGAGCCGGTGGCCAGCCCGAGCACCGCGGGGGTGCCGGCGGCCGCCCGGCGGCGTACGACGTCTTCGATCGTGTCCGCGGCGAGGGATGCGACCTCGGCGGGGGTGTCGAGGACAACTACTTCCATGTCAGTCCTTCGTCGGGGTGATCAGGGCGGCGCCGATGGCGGCGACCGGGGCGGCCGAGACCACCCGCAGGCGCGAGGCGAGCTCGAGGGAGGCGAGGAAGGGGGACGTCTCGGTCTGCCGGACCAGCGCGAGCGCGATCGCCTCCCGCAGCGGCTCGCCGACCGTCGCGACACCCCCGCCGATGACGACGCGTTCGGGGTCGACGGCGAGAGCGAGGGAGCGTACGGCCGCGGCGACGCCGTCGGCGAAGCGGTCCCGCACGATCACGGCCGCCGGGTCGCCCGAGGAGGCTGCGGCGAAGAGCGCCGCGGCGGGGTGGCCGGTGGCCGTCGGCCAGGCCGCCGCGAGCGCGGCACCGGAGGCGACCAGCTCGAGGCAGCCGCGCTGGCCGCACCCGCACACCGGGCCCTCCGGGTCGACCGGGAGGTGCCCGACCTCCCCGGCGGCGCCGTGGAAGCCTCGGCGGAGCGCGCCGCTGAGGTAGAGGCCGGCCGCCAGGCCGGTGCCGAGCGAGAGGTAGACCAGGTCGTCGACGTCCTCGACGGCGTGCGCGCCGAGGGTCGCCGCGTTGGTGTCGTTCTCGAGGGTGACGACCGCTCCGGTGCGGGCGCCGAGCAGCTCCGCGAGCGGGAAGGCGTCGCCGTCCAGGCCCAGGTTGACCGCATGCTTCACGGTGCCGGCGCGGGTGTCGACGATGCCGGGGATGCCGACCCCGATCGAGCGGATCTCGCCGCCGTCGAGCGCGTCACGCAGGCTCGCGACCACCGCGGCCGCACTCTTGACGACGCCCTCGCCGCCGGGGGTGGTGGCGGCTCGGTCCTCGGCCAGCACCGCCCCGTCGGCACCGATCGCGATGCCGTGGATCTTGGTGCCGCCGATGTCGAGGCCTACCCGTGCGCCGTTCATCGGTTCCAGCCCGATCGTCGCAGCACCTCGGTCACAGCGGCCACGCCCGGCAGGGAGAACCCCTGTGGACACAGTCGAGGCACGCCCCTCCGGTCGTACGCCCCGGGCCACCCCCACTCCACCAGCACCGCGAGGCCCGGGAGGTCGGCGACGGTCCGGCCGACCTCGGGACGGCGGTGCGCGTCACGCACCTGCACGATGAGGGGCGCGTCGGGGAGAACCGGGAGCGGGTCGCCGGGACGGATGACGATGTCCGGCGGCAGCCCCCACGGCACGTCGCCCACGGCGATGTTGGCCTCGGTGTCGACGGTCACGACCTGGGCTCCGGCGAGGTGCGGGATCTCGCTGATGTCGTCGCTGGCCGTCGCGAGCGCCCGGCGAGCGCCCTCGACGGAGCGTTCCTCGAACCGAGGGTCGAGCTCGCCGTCCGGACGCTGCTGCGCGTCGGCGAGGTCGGCGAGCAGCCGGTCGATGCGGGCGACCGCGTCCTGGAGCCGCTCCAGCGGCAGCTCACCGGACTCGACTGCGGCCACGATCGCGGCGGTCGTCTCGTGGACCAGCGAGGTGGGCTTGTCGGGGCCGAGGAGAAGCAGGTCGGCGCCTGCCTTGAGCGAGAGCACCGCCGCGGCGGGGATCCCCCGGCTCGCCGAGGCACCGGCCATGTCGAGGGCGTCGGAGACGATCGGGCCGTCGTAGCCCAGCTCGCGCAGCAGTCCCAGCACCGGCGCGGAGAGCGTTCCGGGCAGCTCGGGGTCGAGGGCGGGCACCACGATGTGGGAGGTCATCACCGAGGCCGCGCCGGCCTCGGCGGCCGCGAGGAACGGGACCAGCTCACGTTCGCGCAGCGTCGCCAGATCGGCATCGAGGACGGGGAGGGCGACGTGGCTGTCCTGTCCGGTGTCGCCGTGGCCGGGGAAGTGCTTGACGCAGGCCGCGACCCCGGTCGACTCCAGGCCCTTCACCCATGCGGCCACGTGCTTGGCGGCGACCCCGGCGTCGTGGGAGAACGACCGGGTCGCGATCACCGGGTTGTCGGGGTTGGAGTTCACGTCGGCGACCGGTGCCAGGTTGAGGTTGATGCCGGCTCGCGCCAGCCGCAACCCGACCGCCCGGCCGGTCTCCTCGGTCAGCGCCAGGTCGTCGGCCGCGCCGAGGGCGGCGGCACCGAGCACCGAGGAACCGGTGAGCGCCTCCAGGCGGGTGACATCCCCGCCCTCCTCGTCGATGGTGATCACCGGCGCCCAGCCGCCCTCGGCGGATGCGGCCCGGATCTCGGCCGCCAGGCTGCGTACGGAATCCTCACCGGCCTCGGTGTTGGGGCCGAAGAGGCAGATCCCGCCCAGACCCTCGCGGAGCAGCTCGGCGTAGCCGGGCGGCAGGGTCGGGCCGGCGAAGGCGGAGACCTGGACGCGCAGCGCCAGGGTCTCGACGGTGGTCGGGGAAGACATCACGACACCCCCAGCTCACCGGCGAGGACCAGCACCGCGGCGCCGACGATGACGACGTCCTCGCCGAGCGTCGACGTACGGAACTCCAGCGGCTCGCCGCTGACCGGCATCGTCCGCTCGCGGATGATCCGGTCGGCGGTCTCGCGCAGCGGTCCGTCCAGGAGATCGGCCGGCCCGGAGAGGACCAGCTCGTGAAGATTCAGGGTTCCGACCACAGGGGCCAATGCCTTTCCAAGATGTTCGCCGGCTTCCACGAGCGCATCGTCGTGGGCTGTCTCGAGTCGCTCCCGCAGGCGCGGCACCGCGAGGAAGGTCTCCAGGCAGCCCTGTCGGCCGCATGCGCACCGAGGACCCTCGGGGTCGACGGTCACGTGCCCGACCTCACCGGCGGCGTCGACGAACCCGTGCAGCAGCGCCCCTTCGAGCACCAGCCCCGCACCGACACCGGTGCCGACCCGGATGAGCATCAGGCCGCCGTCGCCGGACTGGCCGAAGGTGTACTCCCCCAGCACTGCGGTGTTGGCGTCGTTGGCGACGTACGTCGGTCGGCCGGTCTCACGGCGCACCTGGTCGGCCAGCGCGACATCGGTCCAGCCCAGGTTGGGCGCGGCGACCACGGTGCCGTCGGCTGCGACGACACCGGGGCTACCGATCCCGATGCCGAGGATCGGCCGGTCGGTGCTCGCGATCAGCTCGGTGACCAGCTCCTTCACGAGGCGTACGGCCTCGCTTCCGGTGCGGCCCTCGCGGCACCTGGTGGTGCGATGGACGACATCGCCGGTCAGGTTGAGCACGGCTCCGGCGACCTGGTCGTCACCGGAGACGTCGATGGTCACGATGTGCGTGGCATCGGCGGCGAGGCCGACCAGCATCGGCGGCTTCCCGACCCGGCTCTCCACCGGCGCGCCGAGCTCCTCGACGAGCCCGTCCTCGAGCAGGCTGCCCACCAGATCGGAGACCGTCGCCCGGGTCAGACCGGAGGCTCGAGCCAGGTCGGCGCGGCTCGCCGGACCCACCGCGAAGAGGTGCTGGAGCACCAGGGATCGGTGATGCCGCCGCGCATCCTCCTGCAGCAACTTACCGATCGGCCGCAACGTACGACGTCTCGCCTTGGACATGTTTGTTAGTCCATCGTACTTATTAATGCTGCGTCAAGTCGACACGACATTTTCCTCGCCGAGAGGTCGCATTCTGACGCCGAAGGGTCAGTTTCTGCCATCGAGACGTCACCTTCCGGAACGCTCGGGGACAGAAACCGACCTTTCGGCGGGTCAGATGATGGCGGCAAGCTGGGCACGGGTCGGGACGTACGGCTCGATGCGGAGGACCATGTGGGCCTCCTCGGGGGTGCGGTTGCCCTTGCGGCCGTTGCACTTGCCGCACGCCGCCACGGTGTTCATCCACGTCCATCTGCCGCCCCGTGACTGTGGCAGCAGGTGGTCGATGGTGCGGGCGTGGCCGCCGCAGTAGGCACAACGATGTTGGTCGCGCTTGAGCACTCCCTCGCGGGAGTAGCCGGCCGGCCGGTACATCCAATGCATGGCGATATAGCGGACCAGCCGCACCGCCTTGGGCCATGGATGTGGCCCGATCATCTTGTCGCCCTGTTGCTCGTGAACCACCGCCACCTCACGGAACAGCATCCGCACGGCGTGCTTGAACGAGACCCTTCCGAGCGGCTCGAAGGAGGCGTTATACAGGGTCACGGCGCCCATGGTCGTGGTCATACTCGGTTACCTCCCAGGAGAGTCGGATAGGGATCGCGTGCTGATCGGACAGAAACAAAAGGGCCGCCCCGACGAGACAGACATGTCTCGCAGGAGCGGCCCGGAGTGATCCGGTGCGGCTATGCACCCAGGTCACTGTCGGCTCCCGCGGGCATGAGGGTCGCGCTCGTGCGCAGCGGTCAGCGACCAGGCCGCCGGGGCGGTGGTCGAGTGCTGCGTGCTCATGGTGGGCCCTTCAAAAGGTCAAGTGGTGGCACCCGGCGGCGAAACCGGGTGCTACCAGAATAGAGCGAACACCCTCCAGCTACCAACGGTTTTCCCAGGTCAGGAGCGTGTCTTTCCGGTTAACTACGCCCGACGTACGCCGTTTGGCCCCGTTAGCGCGACCCGGCCCGCCCCTCGGAGCCTCGGGATCAGCGCCTCGCCGACCCGGGCCACCTCGGTCCGGTAGGGCGTGTCCGAGAGGACGAAGTGGGTCACACCGAGCTCCTGGTAACGGCCGATCGCGGCGGCGACGTCGTCCGCGGAGCCGACCAGCCAGGTGGTTCCGGCGCCACCGCCGCCGTACTTCCCAGGGGCGGTGTAGAGGCACTCGTCGAGCACGTCGCCACGGTCGGCGAGGTCGAGGAGCCGGCTCTGCCCGACCGCCGCCCGGCCCGACCGGCGGAACTCGCGGTCCCCGACGGAGTCGGCCATCCGGCGTACCTTCTCCTCCGCGTCACGCCAGGCCTCCTCGCGGGTGTCGCGGATGAGCGTGGTGATCCTCAGCCCGAACTCCAGGGGCGCGAGGTCGCGGTCCAGCGACCGTTCGAGGCCCTGCAGGCGCTCGACCCGCTCGGCGATACCGTCCAGCGGCTCGCCCCAGAAGAGCTGTACGTCGGCCTCGGTCGCGGCCACCGCCTCGGCCTCCGGGGACGCCCCGCCGAAGTAGAGCCTGGGGTGCGGGCGGTCCTCGGTGGCGTACGGACGCGGGGTGATGGTGGAGTCGGCGACCTGGAAGTGGTCGCCGTCGAAGGTCACGTTCTCCTCGGTCCACAGCCGCCGCACCAGCCGCATGAACTCCTTGGTCCGCGCGTAGCGGGCCGCACGTGAGTCCTCGCGGTCGCCATAGGCGGCCAGGTCGTCCTGGCCGGAGACGATGTTGACGCGTACCCGGCCACGACTGAGCTGGTCGAGGGTGGCGGCCGAGGTGGCGAAGTTGGCCGGGCGCCAGTAGCCCGGGCGGATCGCGATGAGCGGCTCGAAGGTCGTCGTGCGCGCAGCCAGGGCTGTCGCGACGGTGAACGTGTCCGGCCTCCCCCAGCTGGTGCCGAGCAGGGCACCCGTCCAGCCGGCCTTCTCGACCGCCTCGGCGAGGCCGACCTGGTAGTCGAGGGTGCCGTAGCCCTCCTCCGGCGACGCGGTGTCGCCACGATGACCGGTCTCGACGAAGTTGGGCAGGTACCAGAGGAGCTCGGGGTTCGTGGGGGCGTTCATTCCAGACTCCTTCGTATTGTCTATTGAATTAATAGACTAACGCATCTGGTGTCGCTCCTCGGGACAGGCTCAGCCACTGAGCCAATTCCTGGGTATCGTCCGATCCATGGGCCTGACCTCCGCTGAGCTGATCGACCTCGTTCTCGACCCCGGCACCTGGACGTCTTGGGACATCCCGCCCGTCCACGGCGAGGTCCCCGAGGCGTACGCCGCCGACCTGGCGCGCGCCCGGGAGCGGGCGGGGACCGACGAGTCGGTGGTCACCGGCGAGGCCCGGATCGCCGGGCGGCGGGTGGCCGTGGTGCTCTCCGAGTTCCGGTTCCTGGCCGGGTCGATCGGGCGCGCGTCGGCCGAGCGGCTGATCGCGGCCGTGGAGCGGGCGACCCGCGAAGGGCTTCCGCTGCTGGCCGGCCCGGCGTCGGGCGGGACCCGGATGCAGGAGGGTACGCCGGCGTTCGTGCAGATGGTGCGTATCGCCGAGGCGGTCACCCGCCACAAGGCCGCCGGGCTCCCCTACCTCGTCTACCTGCGCCACCCCACCACCGGCGGCGTGATGGCCTCGTGGGGATCCCTGGGACACGTCACCGTCGCCGAGCCCGCGGCACTCCTCGGGTTCCTCGGCCCGAAGGTCTACGAGGTGCTCAACGGCCGCCCCTTCCCCTCCGGCGTCCAGGTCTCGGAGAACCTGTTCGCCCACGGCCTCGTCGACGGCGTCGTACCTCCCGACGAGCTCGCCGGGCTCGTCGACCGCGTCCTGACGATCCTCGACCTCCGCCCCGAGAAGCCACCCACATCGGCCGAGACGTCGCTCGCGTCGGCCGAGAGGTCAGCCGGTGACGCTTCGGCCGACGGGGCCGACTTCTCGGCGGTCGACACCTGGGACGCGATCACGCGGTCCCGCCGCGCGGACCGGCCGGGGGCTCGGGCGCTGCTCCGGATCGCCGCCTCGGACGTCGTACCCCTCAACGGCACCGGGCAGGGCGAGCGAGACCCGGGCCTGATCATCGCGCTGGCGCGCTTCGGGTCGGCGCCATGCCTGGTGCTGGCCCAGGACCGGCGCGAGCAGGCACACCAGCCGCTCGGCCCGGAGGGACTGCGCGAGGCGCAACGCGGGATGAAGCTCGCCGCCGGGCTCGGGCTCCCCGTCGTCACCGTCATCGACACCCCCGGCGCGGCGCTGTCGGCGGAGGCGGAGAACGGCGGCATCGCCGGCGAGATCGCGCGTACGTTGGGCACGCTCGTCAACGTCGAGACCCCGACGCTCAGCCTGATGCTGGGCGAGGGCAACGGCGGTGGCGCGCTCGCGTTCCTCCCTGCCGACCGGGTGGTCGCCGCCCAGCACGCCTGGCTCTCCCCGCTTCCCCCGGAGGGCGCGAGCGCGATCGTGTACGGCGACTCCGACCACGCCGCCGAGATGGCCGAGGCCCAGCGGGTCCTCGCCGTCGACCTCCAGCAGATCGGCGTGGTCGACCGGATCGTCGCGGAGTCCCCCGACGCCGCCGACGAGCCGGAGACGTTCTGCCGCCGGGTCGGAGAGGTCCTCGAGGAGGAGCTGCTCGGGCTGCTCGCCTCCGGACCGGGCGAGCCGACCGCGCGGGCTGCTCGCTACGCGGGCTGAGGCGCGGCGCCGCGCACGCGGGGTGACTCCGCGTTCCCCCTTGCGCTCCGACTGAACACGTGTTTAGCATTAAACATGCGTTCAGCCCCTGCCGACCCGACGACCCGCGAGCGGATCCGCGACGCGGCGGTGGTGCGCTTCGCGCGTGACGGTTTCGGTGCCTCGGTCCGCTCGATCGCCACCGACGCCGGAGTGAGCCCGGCCCTGGTGATCCATCACTTCGGTTCCAAGGACGAGCTCCACGCGCAGTGCGACGAGCGGGTTCTCGCCGAGATCCGGGCGGCGAAGAACGAGACGATCGACGAGCTGGCGTCGGGCCAGGGCATCCTGCACAGGTTCGCCGCCGCGGACGAGTACGCACCGATGCTCGGCTACGTCCTCCGCTCGCTGCAGGACGGCGGGCCGGTCGGCCGCACCTTCATCGAGCAGATGATCGAGGACGCGGTCGGCTACACCAAGCACGGCATCGAGGCCGGGCTGATCAAGCCCAGCCTCGACGAGACGGCCAGGGCCCGTTACCTGGTCCTCTCCGCCCTCGGCACGCTCATGCTCGAGCTCACCCTCAACCCGCCCAAGGACCC
Source organism: Nocardioides sp. YJ-D4 (assembly GCF_054031495.1). NCBI lineage: Bacteria > Bacillati > Actinomycetota > Actinomycetes > Propionibacteriales > Nocardioidaceae > Nocardioides > Nocardioides sp. YJ-D4. The sequence continues at coordinate 3,546,440 of NZ_CM132932.1, read as the reverse complement.
GAGGGACATCAGCGGCATGGTGCGTGGCTTCCTGTCCACGAGCTACCTGCCGATGATCGAGCTCTACACCCAGGGCGTCTTCACCACCCGCCGGATGCTCGACGAATACCTGCTCTACGTACCGGACCCGCCGCAGGACGCCGCCACGGAGCCCCCGTCTGCATGACGCCAGGCCCGTCGGCGTACGTCCTCCTACCCTCCCAACGCGGAAGCGAGTTCCCATGTCCGACAACATCCCCGCGGTCGAGATCGCGGGTCTGCACAAGTCCTTCGGTTCCTTCAAGGCCCTCGACGGCCTCGACCTGACCGTCCAGCACGGCCAGGTGGCCGGCTTCCTCGGCCCCAACGGTGCCGGCAAGTCCACCACGATCAAGGTCCTGCTCGGGCTGCTGCGCGCCGACGCCGGCACCGCCCGCCTCTTCGGCGGCGACGTCTGGCGTGACGCGGTCGAGCTGCACAAGCGGATCTCGTACGTCCCCGGCGACGTCAACCTGTGGCCGAACCTCTCCGGTGGCGAGTGCATCGACTACCTCACCCGGCTCAAGCCGGGCGGCGACAAGGCGAAGCGCAAGGCACGGAAGGCCGAGCTGCTCGAGCGGTTCGACCTCGACCCGACCAAGAAGGCGCGCACCTACTCCAAGGGCAACCGGCAGAAGGTCGCCCTGGTCGCCGCCTTCCTCGACAAGTCCGACCTCTACATCTTCGACGAGCCCACCTCCGGTCTCGACCCGTTGATGGAGGCCGTGTTCACCGAGTACGCCCGGGAGGCCAAGGCCGAGGGCTCCTCGGTGCTGCTCTCCAGCCACATCCTCAGCGAGGTCGAGAAGGTCTGTGACACCGTCACGATCATCCGCGCCGGCGTCGCCGTCGAGTCCGGCACACTCGAGGAGCTGCGCCACCTGACTCGCTCCTCCGTCGTCGCCACGGTCGGCGGTGACCCGTCCGCGCTGAGCAGCCTGCAGGCCGTCAACGACCTCGAGACCAGCCAGAACGGGGCCGGCACCCGGGTCGCGTTCGACGTCGACAACCACGCCGTCGGCGACGTTCTCAAGACCCTGACCGACCTCGACGTACACGGTCTGACCATCACGCCGCCGTCGCTCGAGGAGCTCTTCATGCGCCACTACGGTGACGTCATCGAGTCCTCCGACACCGAGAAGGACGCGTCATGAGTGCGGTCGCGACCGTCGTCCCGCGACGTACGGCCCTGTCGGACTTCACCGGCACCGGCCACCTGATCTGGTTCATGCTCCGGCGCGACCGGATCCGGATCGCGGTATGGACCGTCCTGATCGCGCTGCTCTACCTCGCCTCGCTCGCGCCTGGCGGGGAATACTCCGTGCTCGACGACGACCCGGAGGCCCGGGCCGCCAGGGCGGCGACGCTGAGCAGCCCCGCCATGATCGCCATGGCTGGGCCCGGCTACGGCCTCGACAACTACACGACTGGGGCCGCGGCTGCCAACGAGCTCATCCTGTGGGTGACGATCTCGCTCGCCGTGATGACGATCCTGCAGGTCGTACGCCACACCCGCGCCGAGGAGGAGTCGGGCCGCTCCGAGCTGATGCGGGCCGGTGTCCTCGGGCGGCACGCGCCGTCGATCGCGGTCATCGTCGAGGTCTTCCTGACCAACATGCTCGTCGCGACCGCCAGCACGCTGGCTCTCGTTGGGGTCGGGCTCGACCCGGTCGACTCGGCGGTGATGTCGTTCGGGATCGCGCTCGCGGCGCTGGTCTACGGAGCGGTCGCGCTGGTGACGTCCCAGGTCTCGGAGAGCAGCGGCGGGGCGCTGGGCATGGCCTTCGGCGTCCTCGGTGTCACCTACGTCGCCCGCGTCATCGGCGACATCCAGGAGCCGCTGGGCAGCCCGCTCTCGTGGCTCTCCCCCATCGCCTGGGTGCACCAGACCCGCGTCTTCGTGGACACCCGGATCTGGCCGCTCGGCATCGCGGTGGTCGTGGCGTTCGTGCTCCTCGTGGTCGCCGCCGTCCTCGGCTCCCACCGCGACTTCGGTGCCGGCATGGTGCAGGTACGCCGCGGCCGGGCCGACGCCTCCCCGATGCTCGCCGGCCCGGTGGCCCTGGCCTGGGTGCGCCAGCGCGCCGGCCTGCTGTGGACCACGCTCGGTCTGGCGGCCATGTGGTTCGCCACCGGCACGATCCTCAACGAAGTGCCGAACATGGTCGAGGCAATGGGCGACAACCCGCTCTACGAGGATCTCCTCAAGGGCTCCGGCGACCAGCTCGTACGGACGTTCGCCGCCTTCATCGGCGCCTACTCGGCCTTCGGGGCCGCGGCGTACGGCATCATCATGACGCTCCGGGCCAAGGCGGAGGAGGACGCGACCAGGGCGGCACTGGTGCTCGCCAAGCCCGTCGCCCGGTTGCGCTGGCTGCTCTCGGGCACGCTGGTCGCGACCCTCGGGTCGCTGGTCGTGCTGTTCAGCGGCATCTGGGCGATGGCCCTCGGTGCGTACGTCGCCGGGCTCGACTCGATCAGCTTCGCCGACTTCACCGGCCTGGCTCTCGCCTACGTGCCCGCGGTGCTCGTGCTTCTCGGGTTCACACTCGCCCTCTACGCCTGGGTCCCCCGCGCCTCGGGGGCCGCCTGGGCCCTCTTCGGCTGGATGTTCGTGGTCCTCATCCTGGGCGACATGCTCGACCTCCCCGACTGGCTCCGCGGCCTCTCGCCGTACTGGTGGGTCGAGAACACCCTTGTCGACACCATGCCCGCCAGCCACACCCTCGGCCTGCTGGGCGTCGCGGTCGCGCTGCTCCTGGCCGCACTCGTCGGCTTCCGCCGCCGCGACATCCACGGCTGACGCCTGCCGAGAAGTCACGTACGCCGGTCGAGTGGGCACCGTGGTGCCCACTCGACCGGCGTTGCTGACGTCTCGGCAGGATCAGGACCCGGTGACCTGGACTCTGCTGACAGAAGCAGGTAGTTCGTGCGGGTTGGGCTTCTCGTAGGCCATAGCGGCGAACGATTCCGGCCCCATCCAGTACGACGCGCTACCCACCCGGTCCTGGGCGTACACCTCGACGTTGTACACACCCGAGGGGGACCCCTTGGGAACCGTCAGCGCCGTCGACCAAGTCCCGCTGTTGATGGTCCCAGATGTTCGGGTCACCGCGCTGTTCAGCGCCTCGCACACGTATCGCCCGTCCGGAAACATCCGCGAGAGGCAGATGTCGATGCGGCCGACCCCGGCGATTGCATCGCTCCCGTGCACGGTCACCTTCACCGTTCTCGCCGCGCTCCGGACATCAATCGAAGTCGCACTCAGCGACTGGACCGCGACCGTCGGTGCCTCCCGGTCCGGCAAGGCGTTCGTGATCGTCAGGCTGCCGCCGTAGACAAAGCTGCCGGACGGCCCGGTCCATGCACTCACCCCGATGTTGGCACGCACGCTGCCAGCGGGCGTTCCACGCGGTACCGTGACCGTCTCCTCCCACCAACCGTCTCGTACGCCGCCGGAGACCAGAGCCAGGCTGGGCATGTAGAGGTCGATCGGACTGTCGTCCCCCTCGGCGGGTATCAGATGGCCCTGAATCCGGCCGATCTGGCCATCGTCACTGGCGTGCACCCGCACCTTCACCTTGACATCGCTGGTTCGGGTGTCGATCGTGGAGGGGCTGATCGAGATGCTGTGCACCACCGGCGCCTTGGTGTCCGGCTCACAACCCAGGATCCAGTCGTAGATGTCGTAGCGGCAGGTGTCAGCGCCGCCGTCACCCCAGATCTCATCTCGTCCGAGTCCACCGTTGAGACGATCCGCGTGGTCGCCGCCCCAGATCATCTCGGTTCCGCTTTCACCAAGCACCACGTCGGCACCGGACTCCCCGTGGATCTGGTCATTTCCGGCACCGCCCCAGACGCGGTCATCCCCCGACCCAGCATGTACGAGGTCAGACTGGTTGCCGCCGCGGATCCGGTCGATGCCCTGCTGACCGTTGAGGGTGTCGGAACCATCATCGCCGACGATCTCGTCGCTGCCGTCGCCACCGTTGAGGATGTCGTTGCCGGTGCCACCGGCGAGGACGTCGTTGCCGGTGCCTCCGAAGACACGGTAGTCACGCCCACCCGCGGCGTAGACGTGGTCAGAGCCAGCACCGGCATAGATGGCGTCCGAGTACGGGCCGCCGCGAATCACGTCGGCGCCGCTCTCTCCGTAGATCTCGTTCGTCCCGCTGCCGCCCAGCACCGTGTCAGCGCCGAACCCGCCGTAGATCCGGTCGTTGCCGGTGCCGCCATCAACGACGTCGTTCCCACCGCGCGCGAGGATGCGGTCGCTGCCACCGCGCCCGCAGATCACATCGCGGTGGGACGTCCCGGTCAGCCGGTCCGAACCGGACGTACCGACGATCGTGCAACGTACGCCGGTCGATGTTGTCGCCGCGCTTGCGGGACTCGCCACGAGCACGGTCGCCGAGGCGGCCGTCGCGACGATCCCGGCAAGCAGCGTGCGCCCCGTCAGGAGCACCATTCCTGCCTCCAGAAGATCCTCAGGCCCGCGTCAGCGCGGGCCTGAGGATCGTTCCAGATCCGATACCCCTCGAGGTAGCGAATTGCCGTTCTGTGGAGCGATTGTCGAACGGGTCAGAACAGCAGCGCCGTGCTCGGGTCTCCGACGATCCTGGCCACGTCGGCGAGGAAGCGGGAGCCGGCCTCGCCGTCGATATGGCGGTGGTCGAAGCTGAGCGCGAGGGTGCAGACGTCGCGGGGCTCGATGTGCTCGTCGTCGCCTTCGCCCACGACCCACGGTTGGCGCTTGACCGCGCCGACGGAGAGGATCGCGGACTCGCCCGGGTTGATGATCGGGGCGCCGCCGTCGATGCCGAACGGACCGATGTTGGTGATCGTGAACGTCCCGCCGGTCTGGTCGGCCGGCGGGGTCTTGCCGGTGCGAGCGGTGGCGGTGAGTTCGTTGATCGCGGTGCCGAGCTCGACCAGGGACATCCGGTCGGCGCCCTTCACGTTCGGCACCTGGAGACCCCTGGGGGTGGCCGCGGCGATGCCGAGGTTGACGTACTCCTTGAAGACGATCTCCTGGGCGGCCTCGTCCCACCACGAGTTGATGATCGGCGTACGTCGCATCGCGAGCAGCGACGCCTTGGCCACGATCAGCAGGGGGCTGACGCGGACCTCGGCGAAGTCGCGGTTGGCCTTGAGGCCGGCGACCAGCTCGGAGGTACGTGTCACGTCGATCGTCGTCCAGATCGTGACGTGCGGCAGTGTGAACGCGGAGTCCACCATCGCCTGGCCCATCTGCTTGCGCAGGCCCTTGATCGGCTCGCGGCGCTCACCACCGACCGGCGCCGCCGGCTCGGTCGACGACGCTGGGGCGGCCGTCAGATTCTCCAGGTCGGCGGTGGTGATCACGCCGTCGTCCCGCTCCGGGGTGACGGTCGCCAGGTCCACACCCAGGTCGCGCGCGAGCTTGCGGGCGGTCGGCTTGGCGAGCACACCGGTGCCCGCGGCGGCTGCCGGCGCGGAGACGGTGCGGTTGCGGCGTACGACTGCGTCTTCCTTGGAGCCGTAGCCGACCAGCGTCAGTGGCTTCTCGGCTTCGTCCGGCTCAGGAGCCGACGCCTCGGCTGACGGGGCTGACGTCTCGGCCGACGGGGCTGACGCCTCGGCCGACGGGGCTGACGCCTCGGCGGAGTCGCCGATGCGGATGATCGGGGTGCCGACCTGGACCTCGGTGCCGACCTCGACCAGAAGCTCCTGGACGACCCCGGCATAGGGCGAGGGGAGCTCGACGACGGACTTGGCGGTCTCGATGTCGCAGACGGGGTCGTTGACCTTGATGACGTCACCGACCGCGACGTGCCACTCGACGATCTCGGCCTCGGTGAGGCCCTCGCCGACATCCGGCAGCTTGAACTCGTTCACCATGCCAGGCTCCTGTCGACGGCATCGAGGACCCGGTCGAGGTCGGGGAGGAAGTACTCCTCCGCCCGCGCCGGCGGGTAGGGCGTGTCGAACCCGCCGACCCGCAGGACCGGCGCCTCCAGCGAGTGGAAGCACTGCTCCGTGATCCGGGCGGCGAGCTCGGCGCCGAGGCCGAGGTTGACGTGGGCCTCGTGGACGACGACGGCCCGACCCGTACGCCGCACCGACTCGTAGACCGGCGCCATGTCCAGCGGCGAGAGCGTGCGCAGGTCGATCACCTCGACCGACTTGCCCTCCCCCGCGGCCGCCTCGGCGGCGGTCAGCGCGGTCTTCACGGTGGGCCCGTAGGCCAGCATCGTCAGGTCGGTGCCGGTGCGCGTGACCCGTGAGGCGAACAGCGGACCAGGCGTGGCGTCGACGTCGACGTCGGCCTTGGTCGAGTGGTAGAGCCGCTTCGGCTCCAGGAAGATCACCGGGTCGGGATGGGAGATCGCCTGCTGGATCATCCAGTAGGCGTCGACCGGGTCCGAGCAGGCCACCACCTTGAGACCAGGGGTGTGCGCGAACTGCGCCTCCGGCGACTCGCTGTGATGCTCCACCGCGCCGATGCCGCCACCGAACGGGATCCGGATGACCATCGGCATCGCGACCCGGCCGCCGGAGCGGTAGTGGAACTTGGCCACCTGCGACACGATCTGGTCGTACGCCGGGTAGACGAACCCGTCGAACTGGATCTCCACCACCGGCCGGTAGCCCCGCAGCGCGAGCCCGACCGCCGTGCCGACGATCCCCGACTCCGCCAGTGGCGTGTCGATGACTCGGGCCTCGCCGAAGTCTTTCTGCAGCCCGTCGGTGATCCGGAAGACACCACCGAGCCGGCCGATGTCCTCGCCCATCAGGACGACCTTGTCGTCGTCCTCCATCGCGCGCCGGAGCCCTGCGTTGAGCGCCTTCGCCAGCGTCATCTTCGTCATCGAGAAGCCCCCTCGTGCTCGAAGGAGGAGAGGTACGCCGCGTAGCCGTCGCGCTGCTCCCGCAGCTCGTCGGGCAGCTCGGTGTAGACGTTGTCGAAGAGGCGTACGGGATCGGGCTCGGGGAGCGAGTGGATCCCGGCGCGCAGGCGCTCGCCGAACTCCTCGGCCTCGGCCTCCACCTTGGCGAAGAAGGAGGTCGAGGCGCCGCCGCCGCGGCGCAGATAGGCCTCGACCCGGGCGATCGGGTCCTTGAGCTTCCAGGCCTCGACCTCGTCGGAGACCCGGTAGCGGGTCGGGTCGTCGGTGGTCGTGTGGGCACCCATCCGGTAGGTGTAGGCCTCGATCATCGTCGGCCCGCCACCTTCGCGGGCCCGCTTGAGCGCCGACTTCATCACCTCGTACGTCGCCAGCACGTCGTTGCCGTCGACACGGATGCCCGGGAAGCCGAAGCCCTGGGCACGCTTGTAGAGCGGCACCTTGACCATCTGCTCGACAGGCTCGGAGATCGCCCACTGGTTGTTCTGGCAGAAGAAGACGACCGGGGCGTTGTAGGAGGCGGCGAAGACCATCGCCTCGTTGACGTCGCCCTGCGAGGACGCACCGTCGCCGAAGTGGGCCACCACGGCGGTGTCGCGGGTCGGGTCGCCGGTGCCGACGAGGCCGTCCATCTGGACACCCATCGCGTAGCCGGTCGCGTGCAGGGTCTGGGCGCCGATGACGATCGTGTAGAGCCCGAAGTTGTGCTCGGCGGGATCCCAGCCACCCTGGTCGGTGCCCCGGAAGAGTCCGAGCAGCTGCATCGGGTCGACGTCGCGACACCAGGCCACGCCGTGCTCGCGGTAGGTCGGGAAGACGAAGTCCTGGGGCGCGAGCGCGCGGGCTGCGCCGATCTGCGCCGCCTCCTGGCCCAGCAGCTGTGCCCACAGGCCCAGCTCGCCGTGGCGCTGCAGCGCGGTGGCCTCGACGTCGAGGCGGCGGGTCAGCACCATGTCGCGGTAGAAGCCGCGTACGGCCTCGTCCTCAGGTCGGTCGGGTGAGAACTCGAAGTCCGGGTGCGAGACCCGTTCTCCCTCGGGGTTCAGCAGCTGCACCATGTCGGTGTGGCTGGGGCTCGGATCCAGAAATTCAGTCATCACGCTTCCTTCACACGGGGTGGGGTTGCCACCGCTGGCTACGCCGATCACGGGCTTGTGATCCGTGGCACATCGGCATAGCCACACGGTACCCGGCCCCGGGGAGAGAAAGGGTCCGAGCGACGTGAACATAGACAACTAAGCAAGCGCTTAGTAAGTTCTACGGGACGCGCTGATGTCCCGGCCCAGGAGATGAGGAACCGATGACTCGATTTGCCCGAGTGGAGTCGCTCAAGAGCGACCTTGGCGTGGCTGACCTGGTGGAACTCCCGACACCACAGCTCGACGAGGGTGAGGTGCTGGCACGGATCGAACGCTTCGCCCTGACGACGAACAACATGACCTACGCCGTCTACGGCGACGCTCTGGGCTATTGGAATCTGTTCCCGGCCCAACAGTCCGGGTACGGCTGCATGCCGGCGTGGGGGCACGCGGAGATCATCGAGTCGAGGGCCTCCGACGTCCCCGTGGGGACGCGGGTCTTCGGCTACTTCCCCATCGCGACCCATCTGACGATGCGACCCACGTCGGTCACCTCGCGCAGCTTCGTCGACGGTGCCGGACACCGCACCGGGACGCCTCAGGTCTACAACCTCTACGAGTTCGAACCCCGAGAGTCCGATCCGCGCCTGGACAGCCTCACCGCCATCTTCCGCGCCCTGTTCATCACCTCCTACACCGCCGCCGACTACCTCCGTGATCGCGACTTCTTCGACGCCGAGCAGTTCGTGATCTCGAGCGCCTCGAGCAAGACGGCGTACGGCGCCGCCTACTGCCTCGCCGACTCACCGGCACAGCGGATCGCGCTCACCTCCGCCCGGAACGTCGAGTTCGTGAAGGGCCTCGGCCACTACACAGCGACACATGAGTACGCCGATCTGACAGCCATCGACAGCACCAGACGGACCGTCTATGTCGACCTGTCAGGCGACGGCGACCTGCGCCGCCGGGTGCACGAGCACTTCGGTGACCGGCTCGCGTTCGACTGCCTCATCGGGTCGACCCAAGCCGACGGCTTCCCCGAGGCCGACGACAGCCTCGTGGGACCGGCTCCGGTCTTCTTCTTCGCCGCCCTCCAGCTCGACGCCTACAAGGCCGAGGGCCAGTCGCGAGCGTTCATGCAGCGCTATCGACGCGACGAGCGAGCCTTCCTCGAGCGCGTAGGAGGAACGGAGCAGCCATCGATCGAGCTGCTCGAGCACGCCGGCCTCGAGGACGCCCCGGCGGTGATAGCCGGATTCCACGACGGCTCGACGGACCCAGCCGTCGGCCACGTCTTCCTCCCCAACGCGGACTGATTCCCTGTCGAGGGTCGGAATTTCTGTGGTCGCGACCGTCCGGCGCGGCGAGGCGAGCGGCTAGCCGATGACATTCACAACTGAGTCGTCATTTGTACTGCTCATAGACCGCGTGAAGACACTCCCTGAGCTCCTCAGGCGGTACGTCTGGCGCGGAGAATCCCCCGCGAGGGTCGAGCGTGGCAGCGTACCCACGCTCATGGAGGCGCTCGACGACCTCGCCATCAAGCCCTTGGAAGAACCTTTGAACGCGCCATTGCACCGCTTCAGAGATCAGCTCCTTGCATGCTGGGTCGAAATACGCCTCTTGACCTGAATTCAGGTCGCCGCGCAATTCGAAGGAACCGCGCTCTCTCGAGATCCTCACACCATGCCGCCCGAAGCCGAGGTTCGCTCTGACCTCATCGGGGAGAAGGTCGCGACTCTCAACTGCCACTCGAAAGCGCCTCCCGTCCGTGCGGCTCGTCCCAGCCGGAGAGGTCGGGGCCGGCGGGGACGATCTGTGTCGGGTTCAGGTCGGTGTGGACGACGTAGTAGTGCTGCTTGATCTGGTCGAAGTCGAGCGTCTCGCCGATCCCGGGGGTCTGGTAGAGGTCGCGCGCGTAGGCCCACAGCGCGGGGAACTCGACCAGCTTCTGCCGGTTGCACTTGAAGTGGCCGTGGTAGACCGCGTCGAAGCGGGCCAGCGTCGTGAACAGCCGGATGTCGGACTCGGTGAGCTGGTCGCCGACCAGGTAGCGCTGCCCGGAGAGCCGCTCCTCGAGCCAGTCGAGGGCGGCGAAGAGACGTGAGTACGCCGCGTCGTACGCCTCCTGGGAGCCGGCGAAGCCACACCGGTAGACCCCGTTGTTGACCTCGGTGAAGACCCGCTGGTTGACCTCGTCCATCTCCTCGCGCAGCGCCCACGGCCACAGGTCGGGCGCGTCGTCGGCGAAGAAGTCGGTCCACTCGTGGAAGAAGTCGTGGGTGATCCACGGGAAGTCGTTGGTGACGACCTTGCCGGAGGCCTCCTCGACGATCGCCGGCACCGTGATGCCGCGCGGGTAGTCGGGGTAGCGCTTGAAGTACGCCTCCTGCAGCCGCTCGATACCGAGCACCGGGTCGACGCCGCCGGGGTCGAGGTCGAAGGTCCACGACCGGGCGTCGTGCGTCGGGCCGGCGAGGCCGAGGGAGATGACGTCCTGCAGCCCGAGCAGGTTGCGGACGATGATCGCGCGGTTGGCCCAGGGGCACGCGGCGGCCGCGACCAGTCGGTAGCGGCCCGGCTCGACCGGCCACAACGGCACGTCGCTCGGCCCGAACTCGGGCTTCCGCGCCTCTCGCGTGATCCGGTCCGGGATGTAGTTCATGTCCCGGTTGAACTCAGTGCCCGGTTGTACGTAGGTCGCCTTCTCCCGCATGGCCTCACTCTAACGGTGTGGTTGAATCCTGAAGCGAATCAGAGGAACGTCCAGGCGAGACCCGCCGCCTCCAGGATCAACCAGAACCGCAGCGCACGAGAGATGAGCACCGTGAGCGTGAAGATCGGCAGGTTGAACCGCAACGCGCCGAAGAGCACCGACATCACCGCGAGCGGCGGAAAGCCGGAGAGGCCCGACGCGGCCAGGAGTGCGGTGGCCAGAACCGGGCGACCCGAGGTCCGGGCGTACCAGCGGTCATAGGAGCCCTGCCACTTGGGCGACTCGAGCTTCTTCCTGATCCAGGGGATCTGGGTGGACCCACGACCGGCGTAGTACCAGACGACCTTGCCGCCGGTCTGGCCGAGACCGGCGACGAACCCGAGCAACGGCGGCCCCCAACCGGAGTTCTGGGCGACGACGGACAGGTACGCCTCGGCGTTCATCACCGGGATGAGCGCAGAGCCGAGACAGAAGAGCAGGGTGCCGATCAGAAGTCTCATCTGGGCACGGGTATGCCGATCCTGAGGAGCCGTCCCAGCGAGACGCACTTCATGATCAGCAGGGCCGTGGCGATCGCCAGCCCCAGCCACATCCAGCCGGTGACCAGCAGCAGGATCGCGAAGAGCCCGGAGTTGAGCGCCTTGCCCGGATGGGACCAGTTCCACCGCCACAGCGTCCGGTCGATGACGTAGAAGTAGTTCGGGCTCTTGATCGGCCAGGCCAGGTAGGCGATCGAGAGGAAGCAGTCGATCACCATGAACTCCGCCAGGTAGACGAAGATCGCCGGCGACAGGTCGGGCTGCAGGAACGCCAGCCCGACGTAGAACGCCGCCGCGCAGAGACGGTCGGAGAAGATGTCGAGCACGCCGCCGATCCGTGTCTCCTCGTCGCGCCACCGGGCGACCGCGCCGTCGAGGCTGTCCCCGGCCCAGTAGACGACCAGCGCGATGACCAGGAGCGTCAGGCTGCCCTGAGACGCAGCGCTCGCCGACAGCACCACCGACGCGATGGTGCGTACGAACGTGATCACCGTCGCCGACGTCCACAGCCGTTCCGACTCGGGCCGGGCGCGCTCCTTGGCGTCGAGGACGACGGCGGTTTCGATCATGGTCCGGAGCATAGAGTGCCGATGGGCGCAGTCCGGTGGAATCGACCCGCGGCTCAGCGCTGTTCGCGCACCAGGGAGGCCACGAAGTCGAGCTTGTCCAGGACCGCGGGCGGGATGACGAACGGATACAGATCGTCGTGGCCCATGGACCGGTTGATGACGTTCAGCGCGGCCGAGAGGGGCACCCAGATGTCGGTGACGACCTGCCGGAACGGCATCTCGGCGGGCACCGGGTCGGCGAGCCCGTACGCCGCCGCAGACCCGAGCGTGTCGCGGATGTGCAGGTAGTGGGCCCAGGTCTCGGCGAAGTCCTCGAAGGGGTGCATGGTGGCGTAGGTCGAGATGTAGTTCTCCGTCCAGCCCGCGGGTGGCCCTTCGGAGTAGTGGCGCTGGAGCGACTCCTCGTAGGAGACCGACTCGTCGCCGAAGACCTCGGTGCAGCGCTCCATCAGCTCAGGCCCACGGACCAGCTGCCACTCGTAGTAGTGGCCGACCTCGTGCCGGAAGTGGCCGAGCAGCGTGCGGTAGGGCTCGTCGAGCGTCGCCCGGACGTGCTCACGATAGGCGTCGTCGGACTCGGCCAGGTCGATCGTGATCACGCCGCCGTCGTGACCGATGACCACGTCGGGGGTGGACGCGACGCCGTCGCTGGCCAGCAGGTCGAAGGTGAGCCCCTCGGCCGGGTCCTCGGCCTTGGTACGGATCTCCAGACCGAGGTTGTCGAGCTCGACCACGAGGTGACGTTTCGCCTGTTCGGCAAGGGAGTACTGCTGCTGGACGAACTCGGGCGCGGCGTCGTTGGGCCGGGTCCGGGTCAGCTCGCAGGCGAAGCAGATGCCGCCTTCGATACGGGCCAGCCAGGTGCATCCCGTCTCGAGCGTGTTGGCGCAGACCCACCAGATGTAGCCTTCGCTGTCGACGTACCTGCCCTCGGACGAGACCGGAACGATCGCGCGCTCCTCGCGGGAGTAGGCGAGCCGGGTGCCGCACGAGACGCACGCCGAGTTCTCGAAGTAGAGACGGTTGCCGCACTCCCGACAGGTGAACGCTTCCATGTCGCCCATCATCGGCCGTCTCAGGCCGTCCCCCAGCTCTCGACGCGCCACTCGCCGTCCTCCCGGACGAGGACCACGACCATCGACTCGTCCGGTACGGAGCCGTCCTCGGCGGTGTAGGAGACCCTGACGGTGACCTGAGCGGCGTCGCCGTACATCTCCGGCTCGCCGAAGACCATGTCCCGGCTCACCGCGCGCGGGTTGGGATCGGCGTAGGTGCGCTTCCCCTCCGCGGCGTCGATCATCGCGCTCGCGCCGCCGCCGTCGAGAAGCTCGTCGCCCTCGTCGGAGGCCAGCTCGTAGAGGGTGGTGACCGAGGTGGTCTCCATGAACTCGCGGGTGACCTCGGCCGGCGTCGAGCCGCGCGCCAGCAGCCAGAGCGTGAGCGCGGTGAGAGCCGCGGCGACCACCAGCACTCCGGATATGCGTACTCCGCGACGCCAGCGGCTGCCGCGGGTCACGATGCTCGCCCGCTGCGGAGGCTGTCCCACGAGCAACACCGTAACTTTACTCCTGCTGGTCGGGGGCCACATCGACAGAGACGGTCAAGGTCGAGGTGGTGGCTTCGGTGTAGATGACCCCCTTCACAGGAGGCACATCGGCATAGTCACGTCCCCAGGCGACGCTCACGTAGCGATCGTCGGCCCTGGTGTCGTTCGTCGGATCGAGGGCGAGCCACTGGCCCGTCCCCGCGCCGCTGCGGTCTGCCCCGTAGTGGGGCACCCACACCTCCACCCAGGCATGGGAGGCATCGGCTCCGACGAGCCGCGGCTTCCCCGGCGGAGGGGTGGTGGCGAGGTAGCCGGAAACATAGCGGGCCGCGAGCCCGTGCGCTCGAAAACAGGCCAACATCAGGTGAGCGAAATCCTGGCAGACACCACCCTCGGCCTCGAAGATCTCCGGGATCGTCGAAGTGACCGTCGTGGCGGTGTCGTCGTAGTCGAACCCGGCGTGGATCCGGTGCATCAGATCCTCCGCCGCCTCCACGATCGGTCGCTGTTCGGTCAAGGAGACGGCACCGAAGTCGTACGCCTCCTGGGTGTGCTCCACCAGCGGCGACGCCACCGCCAGGTCGGTCGCCCGCCAGGCGCCGGGAATCGTCGGGTCGACCAGCGGCCGCGCCCGCTCCCACGGCTGGTCGAAGCTCGCCTCGTCATAGACCGGCGTGCTGACCTCGACCTCGGAGACCGCCGTGATCTCGAGCAGCCGATGCGGCTCGAGGACCTGGAAGTACGTCACCGTGTTGCCGTAGAAGTCGACATCGCTCGACTGGTCCGCCGGCGTCGGCGTGATCCGGACCTCGGCCTTCTCGACATGCTGGTGAGGCAGTTCCCGCGGCGTGACGTTGGCGATCCCGAACGAGTTCGTCACGTCCTCGTCATAGGAGTAGGTCGTCGTGTGGCTGACCCGGTATCTCACCCGCCGGATGCTATCCCGAGCACCGCCACGTCGCCGGGGTCGATGAAGTCTCGTGCCTCGAATTCGCGATCCCCGTCGATCCACCGCACGCGAAGCGCCCCGCTCTGCGAGATCTCGACGATTCGACCCCGCTGGCCACGAGTCGGCGGCCCCGACGCCTTGCCGAACACCGCCAGTCTCCAGGCGTCGATACAAGGGTCCCAGCCGTTGTCCCCAAGAACCGGCCCGATCCACATGACCGAGGCACCGACGACGTACGGCGACGGCTCCGGATCGTCCACGACGTCATGAACGATCCCCTTCCAATCTGGCCTGCTGCGGACAGCACGGACCGCGTCGTCGAACTCAGCTTCGGAGACCACTCGTAGGTTCTTCAACTCATAGACCGCATCAGGGCAGTACCAGCCGTCCTTGTCGAGCCACGAGACGAACGTCCAACCGTCGGGCAAGTCCTCCACAACGACCCCCGGAAGTGCTGACGGAGCGCCTTCGACGGGAGGTCGTCTCCCCACCCAGACCACGCGCCGACCGCGCGGCCGATTGCGGGAAGCCTTCTCGTGCTCGCGATCAGACGTACTGTCCATGCCACCAACCTATGCTCAAGTGAGCGATTGCGCCGGGAGGGCGTTGAGGGGCTGAGGGGCGGGGCCGGTGGCGAAGTAGACGTCGCTGATTGCGTCGGCGAGGCGGACGAGCTGGGCCTGGACCTGGTCGAGGAAGGACTCCAGGTTGGGGCGGCCGACACCGCCGATGGCGACGAGACCGGCGACCTCGGTGCGGTCGAGCATGTCGGTGATGTCGTCGAGGAGCCGCTCGGGGCGGGAGGAGCCGGTCGAGCCGGGGAGCTTGGTGAGGTGGAGGCGCAGCTCGTGCAGGCAGAAGGCGAGCGAGCGGGGGTTGTCGCGGTCCATGATGAGCAGGTCGAGCACTCCCCCGGTGCGTACGTAGCCCCGGTAGCGGCGGCGGTGGGTGACCGCGGACTCGGCGGAGGCGAGGACGGCATTGAGCACGGCCCGGTCGACCTCGAGCCCCCTCCGCACCGTGGTCGTCGCCCGGAGCAGATGACAGACCTGCATCGAACGCTCGAGGAACCGTCCCAGCCGGATCGAGTGGTAGCCCTCGTCGCGGATCATGCTCGCCACGATCCCCTGCATCGCCAGGATGCCGTGCAGCATCTCGGCACCCGACTCGGCGATCTGCAGCGAGTGCGGGTTGACCCGGAGCTCCTCGGCGGCCCGGTCGGTCGCGGAGAAGATCCGCCACATGTCGGGGCTGAGCTGGTCGCGTACGCCACTGAAGGCCTGTCGCATCCCGGCCAGCGACTGCGCGGCCGACCCCGGACGGTCGGCGTCCAGCAGCATGGACCGGAACTCGGCGTCGATGTCGGCGTCGGCGTGGCCGTGCCCGCCCAGGCGGTCGAGCGCGCTCAGCATCACCTCGAGGCTGATGCCGCCGGACGTACGCGGCCTGGTCCTGAAGTCCTCGGCGAGCACGTGCGTGGCCAGGATGAGCCGGATGAGGTCCTCGGCACGCTCCGCGTAGCGCCCCGACCAGTACATGTCCTCGAGCGCACGCGGGACGAGCACCGTGACCGAGCGCGAATGGGTCATCGGGAGCACGTCGGCCAGACCCTGGTCGGCGTCCTGCGGCGACTCCTTGAGCACCCAGACGTCCTTGCTGCACGGCGGCAGCCCGGTCTCGTCGGCCCGGATCGAGGCCAGGCCACCGACGAGCGGCCGGTAGGCAGAGCCGTAGCGGAGCGAGAACGTACGCAGCGTCAGCGGCCGGCCGACCGCACCGTGCCCCTCGGCCCAGGTCGGAGCCTGGGAGAGCGTGATCCTCTCCTGCCCGACATGGCGGTAGGGATCGGCCGCGATCCTGGCGGCCAGCTCCTCGGGCGTTCCGTCGACGATCGTCCCTTCCAGCGTCCGCACGACCAGGTCGCCCGCGGCCAGGCGCCGCTCGACCTCCTCGCGCTGGGCGGGGTCGCCGCACCACCAGGTGCCGAGCGACGCCAGCCGCAACGGCTCCCCGAGCAGCGCCTCGCAGGCGGCGGGAAGATAGGGAACCAGCCCCGGGTTCTCGAGTACGCCGGCCCCGAACCCGTTGACCACCCGCACGTTGCCGCGGCGTACGGCCTCGATCAGGCCGGCCACGCCGAGCTGGCTGTCGCCGCGGAGCTCGAGGGGGTCGGACCAGGTCGCGTCGACGCGACGGAGGATCACATCGACCCGCTCCAGCCGGTCGCCGTGCCCGCGCATGAGGACCTCGCCGTTGCGTACGGTCAGGTCGGCGCCCTGGACCAGCGGGAAGCCGAGCGTCGAGGCGAGAAAGGCCTGGTCGTAGGCGGTCTCGGAGTGGGTGCCCGGGGACAGGACGACGACCCGCGGGTCGGCCTGGTCACCGGGCGCCGACTCCAGCAGCGCGCTGCGGAGAGCCGCGAAGTAGGGCTCCATCCGGTGCAGCCCGGCATCGCGGTGCAGCTCGGGGAGCACCCGGCTGATCACCCGGCGGTTCTCCATCGCGTAGCCGATCCCGCTCGGCGCCTGGGTGCGGTCGGCGAGCACCCGCCACTCACCGTCGGGGGTACGGCCCAGGTCGGTGGCGGCCAGAACGAGCGGCCGCGGGTCGTGGTTGCTGGCCCGGGCGGCGACGCGATGGAAGCCGTGATGGCCGAAGACCACTGCCGCCGGGACGATCCCGTCCTGGAGGAGACGCTGCGGGCCGTAGAGGTCGACGAGGATCGCATTGAGCAGTTCGGCACGCTGGGCCAGGCCGACCTCGAGGATGCGCCACTGCGCGGGGTCGATGACGAGCGGCACGGGGTCGAGCCGCCAGGGCTCGGGTCTGGCGCCGGGACGCAGGTAGGTGACCCCGTCGTCGGCGAGGAACCGCTCGACGTCGTGGCCGATCCGGCTCAGCGTCGCCGGCGTGATCGAGACGGCCGTCTCGGCCATCGGCTTCCACGCGGGGCGCAGGGTGCCGTCGGGCCCGACGACCTCGTCGTAGGGCTGGTCGGTGGCGTCGAGGAGGCCGAGGGCGTCGGCGTACTCGCGAAGGACGGTCACCGCACCACCCGTCGGAGATCCAGGGTGTGCGGGTTGTCGGGAGTGGTGCCGCGGGCCGCGCGCTCACGCATCTCCGCGACGTCCAGACGGCCGGAGGTGTGGCCGCGCGCCTCGAACCTGCTCGCGCGGCGCGCCTCGGCCTCGTTGGCGTTCACCGGCGGGTGGTCGTAGCTGCGGCCTCCCGGGTGCACGACGTGGTACGTCGCGCCACCGAGGCTGGTCTCGGAGGCGATGTCGACGACGTCGAAGTGCAGCGGCGCCTGGACGTCGATGCTGGGATGGAGGCTCGACCACGGGCTCCACGCCTTGAACCGGACGCCGGCGTAGAACGTGTCCGGCACAGAAGTGGGGGTCAACGGCACCGGAACACCCTGACACGTCACCAGGTGCCGGTCGAGGTCGATCCCTCTCGCCGAGATCTGAACCCGCTCGACCGACGAGTCGACGTAGCGTGCCGTGCCCGACTCGGTGGCCTCCTCGCCGAGGACGTTCCAGGGCTCGATCGCCTGCCGCAGCTCGAGCTCGATGCTGGTCATGGGATCGACGGCGACCCGCGCGAGCCCGATCCGTGGAAAGCGGAACTCGGCGTACGCAGCCAGCCACTGCGACTCGAAGGGGATCCCGTGGCGGCGCAGGTCGGCCACGACCTCCTCGATGTCGCGCAGGCACCCCTGCGGGAGCAGGAAGTCCTCGTGGAGGGCGCTGCCGTGGCGGACCAGGGGTGCCTCGTACGGCTCCTCCCAGAACCAGGCGACCAGGCTCCGGACCAGGAGCGACTGGAGGAGCGCCATCTGCGGGTGCGGCGGCATCTCGAAGCCACGGAGCTCGAGGAGACCGAGGCGTCCTCGGGACGAGTCCGGGGAGTAGAGCTTGTCGATGCAGAACTCGGCGCGGTGGGTGTTGCCGGTCAGGTCGGTGAGCAGGTGGCGCAGGGCACGGTCGATCATCCACGGGCGGGGTTCGGGGTGCTCCCGGGTGATCCGGGCGACCTCCTGGAGCGCGATCTCCATCTCGTAGACCGCCTCCGGGCGGCCCTCGTCGAACCTCGGCGCCTGGCTGGTCGGGCCGATGAAGCGGCCGGAGAAGAGATAGGAGAGGGAGGGATGGCGCTGCCAGTAGCGGATCAGGCTGGCCAGCAGGTCGGGCCGTCGGAGCAGGGGGCTGCGCTCGGGGCTACGTCCGCCGAGGGTGAGGTGGTTGCCGCCGCCGGTGCCGGTGTGGAGCCCGTCGAGATCGAACTTCTCGGTGGACAGCCGAGCCTGACGGGCCTGCTCGTAAAGCGTCGTGATCAGCTCCCGCTGCTCAGCCCAGGTGGCGGTCGGCTGCACGTTGACCTCGATCACGCCCGGGTCAGGGGTGACCGTCAGCCGGGCCAGCCTGGCATCGGGCGGCGGGCCGTAGCCCTCGAGCACGACCTGCGTGCCCTGGTCGGTGACAGCCCGCTCGATCACCCGGAGCAGGGCGACGTAGTCCTCCAGCCGGTCGGTCGGCGGCAGGAACACATGGACCAGCCCGTCGCGCTCCTCGATCGCGAGCGCGGTGGTCGGCGCCTCGTCGGGATCGGTGACGGCGACCTGCGGGATCTCCGGCTCGAGCGGCGCATCCGCGGTCAGGTACGACGGATCACCCTGGAACTCCGGGTCGTGCCAGGAGATCGAGTCGAGCGGCAGCCGCAGCCCGACCGCCGAGGTGCCCGGCGCGAGCACCAGCCGACCGCGCCGGAACCGCCACTGCGGGCTCGTCCACTCCCCGTCGTTGGTGTTGATCGGGATCACCCAGCCGACCGGCTCGGTGACCTCCTTGTCGAGCTCGGTGACGTTCAGGTCACCGCGGTCCGCGGCGTCGTCCGGCCTCGGGCCGTCGGGCTGACGCACCTCCTGGGCGATCTTCGCCAGCGGATCCTCGTACGCCGGAAACACCTGCTCCTCGGGGAGCCCCAGAATCCTGGCAATGCGAAGCGCAACTGCCGAAGCGTCACCCCGGTCGGGCGAAGCGTCACTCAGGTCGGCCGAGCTGTCATCGGGTGACGTCTCGCCCGACGTACCTGACGCCTCGGCCGACGCGCCTGACGCCTCGGCGGGGGGCCAGGGGTCGGCGAAGAGGGTCTGGTCGCTCCACAGCGGTTGGCCGTCCGTACGCCACTGCAGGTCGATGTTCCAGCGCGGGAGGGGCTCACCGGGGTACCACTTGCCCTGGCCGCGGTGGACGATCCCGCCCTTGCCGTAGACCTTGCGCAGGCGCTCGGCGAGGTCAGTGGCGAGCTCGCGCTTGTGCGGGCCGTCGGCGTCGGTGTTCCACTGCGCACTCTTCTGGTCGTCCAAGGACACGAAGGTCGGCTCGCCGCCCATGGTCAGCTCGGCGCCGGCTGCCTGGAGACGCTGGTCGACCGCCTCGCCCAGGGCGTCGATCCGGTCCCACTCCTGGGCGGTGTAGGGCAGCGTCACGCGCGGGTCCTCGTGGATCCGGGTGACCTCGTTGGCGAAGGAGAAAGTGACCTCGACCGGGTCGGTGGCCCCCTCGATCGGGGCCGCGGAGGACGGGTGCGGCGTCGCCGAGAGCGGGATGTGGCCCTCTCCGGCGAACAGGGCCGAGGTCGGGTCGAGGCCGATCCAGCCGGCTCCCGGGACGAACACCTCGCACCACGCGTGCAGGTCGGTGAAGTCCTCGGTCGGGCCGGAGGGGCCGTCGAGCGACTTCTGGTCGGCGGCCAGCTGCACCAGATAGCCGGAGACGAACCGCGCCGCGAGGCCGTACTGACGCAGCAGGGACACCAGCAGCCACGCCGAGTCGCGGCACGAGCCGATGCCCAGCCGCAGGGTCTCGTCGGGAGTCTGTACGCCTGGCTCCATCCGCACCGAGTAGGCGACGTCCGAGTTGACCGCCTGGTTGACGCTCGCCAGGAAGTCGACGGTACGGACGCCGTCCTCGGGCAACTCCGGCAGTTGCTGCCGCCAGGCATCGGCCGCCGTCGCCGACTCCACGTCGCGGAGGTAGGGCGCCAGATCGGCCTTCAGCTGCGGCTCGTAGTCGAAGGGGAAGGTCTCGGCGTACTCCTCCACGAAGAAGTCGAACGGGTTGATCACCACCATGTCGGCGACCAGCCCCACGGTGACCTCGAGCTTGTCCGTCTTCTCCGGGAAGACCAGCCGTGCGAGCCAGTTGCCGAACGGGTCCTGCTGCCAGTTGATGAAGTGCGCCGCCGGCGTCACCGACAGCGAGTAGGCCTCGATCGGGGTCCGGGTGTGTGGCGCCGGGCGCAGGCGTACGACGTGCGGACCGACCCCCACCGGCTGCGCGAACTCGTAGGTGGTCCGATGTTCGAGCGCAACCTTGATCGACATGGGGTCAAGACTGACCGATCGAGGTTGCACCGGGGTAACGAACCGCCGCCGCGCCCGAAATGCGGCTTAGCACGACGGCGAATCGACGGGATCCGAATTCGCCGATTGGTAAACCCATTTCACCCTGACTAAATGCCGGGTTTCACACCCGGGAAATTACCCATTCGCCAGTTCGAACAGCTCTATTACCCCGGGAGGTACATCGGAAACAGGCCGGCCCACCAGGCGCCGCAAGCGATATCGCCCCCGCTTATCCCCGCAGCTCGGGCATGAACACCGAACCGCTTCGATTGGAACAAGACTGGGATTTCAACGCCAGTTGAAGTGCGAATCGATGAGTTTACGCCACTCAAACCGGCTTTGGTATAGGAAATGATCAATTCAGGAGTGTTCTTGACATTATGACTCAAATCGCTTCAGGATTCATCGGGCAGGACCCAACAGCAAGCTAAGGAGATTTCGTGAATTCTCGGACTCGAATCGCCGCTGTCGTCGCTGGACTCGCACTGGCCACGGTCGCCGCACCAGCCATGGCCAGCCCCGTTCCACCACCGATCCCTGACCCGCCGGTCCCCGGCACTCCGGGCCCTCCGATTCCGGACGTGCCCGACGCCCCGGAGACCCCGGACGTCCCGGAGACTCCGGACGTTCCCGACACCCCGGAGACGCCCGACGTTCCCGGCACTCCGGACGTACCCGACACCCCGGAGACCCCGGACGTTCCCGACACTCCGGAGACCCCGGACGTACCCGGCACCCCGGAGACCCCGGAGACCCCCGACGTTCCCGACGTCCCGGAAGTCCCCGACACCCCGGACGTACCGGACACACCGGTCCCTGACGTACCGGAAGGTCCCGGGATCCCGGAGACTCCGGACGTTCCCGTTCCGGACAGCCCGGCCGCGGACGTTCCTGCCGCGGACGTTCCTGTCCCGGAGGTCCCGGTCCCGGACGTTCCGGTCCCTGACGTTCCGATCCCGGACGTCCCCGTTCCCGGCGTTCCCGGCGTCCCTGGAGTTCCCGGCGTTCCCGAGCTCCCCGGCGTCACCGACAGCCTGCTCGGCATCGTCAACAGCCTCCCGGTCGTCGGCCCGGTCCTGACGGACCTGCTCAGCTCGATCCTCGGGAAGCTCCCGGTGCCGTAAAGGCGCACACCACCATCACTCAATCAGCAGAGGTCCAGCAGCGTCGACGCTGTTGGACCTCTGCTATTTCGCCGAGCGGGGCCGGCTCTCAGCCCTTCGGGAACGAACCCGCGAGCTCGATGAGGCGGGTGTTGGCCTCGGCCTCGCCGATCGAGACGCGTACGCCCTCGGGCGGGTAGGGACGGACCATCAGGCCGACCTCGTCGGCGGCCGCGGCGAACTCGGCGCAGCGCTCGGGAGAGCCGAAGGCGAACCAGACGAAGTTGCCCTGCGCGTCGGGGATGTCCCAGCCGGCGGCGCGGACGCCCTCGACCACCCGGGTCCGCTCGGCGACCACGTCGTCGACGCGCGCCAGCAGCTCGGTCTGCCGCTCGAGCGAGGCGACGCCGGCGGCCTGGGCGACCACGTTGACGCCGAAGGGCAGCGCCATCGCCCGCAGGGTGGCGGCGATCGGGGCCGGCGCGAAGGCGTAGCCGACCCGGAAGCCGGCCAGCCCGTAGGCCTTGGAGAACGTACGCAGCACCACCACGTTGGTCCGCGCGCGGTAGGTGGCGATGCCGTCGACGGCGTCGTCCATGCGTACGAACTCGGCGTAGGCCTCGTCGACCACGACCAGCACGTGCTCGGGCACCTTCGCGAGGAAGGCGTCGAGCTCGGCCTGGGTGACCGAGGTGCCGGTGGGGTTGTTGGGCGTGCAGACGAAGACGACCTTCGTACGCTCCGTGATGGCCGCCGCCATCGCGTCCAGGTCGTGATGACCGTCCCCGGTGACCGGCACCTTCACCGCGGTCGCTCCGGCCGCGAGCACCGCGATCGGGTAGGCCTCGAAGCTCCGCCAGGCGAAGACGACCTCGTCCTCGGGACCGCAGTAGGCCGAGACCAGCTGGAAGATCAGCGCCACGGCGCCGGTCGAGAGAGCGAGCTCCTCGGCCGGCACCTTGTAGGCCGTCGCGAGCGCCTCGTACAGCTCCGTGTTGCCCGCGTCGGGGTAGCGGTTGACCCGTCCCGCCGCCTCGGCCGCGACCTCCACCACGCCGTCCAGCGGCGGGTAGGGGTTCTCGTTGGACGAGAGCTTGTAGGTCACCAGACCGGGCCGCTCGACCGGCGGCTTGCCCGCGACGTACGCAGGCATCGCGGCGACACTGGGACGGGGCTGTGGGGTGCTCATATCGTGAGATCCTAGGTCGGGATGACCTCGCCGCCGTAAACCACGGGAACGTCGCGGCCGACCACGATGTCGAGCGGGTTGGTGACGCAGCGCACCGACCCGCCACCGAGGTGGAGCTCGCTCATCTCGACGATCCGGATCGTGAAGCCCCAGTCCTCGAGGACGGGGCGGATGCGGTCCGGGCAGGAGGGCATCACGATGGTCCGGCCGATCACGATCGAGTTGGCGGCGAAGGTGCTGAGCGCCTCCTCCTCGGTGATGAACAGCGGCTCGGGGACCAGGTCGACGAGCGCCTGCGCCGACTCGGGAGCGAGCGCGTCCGGGCAGATGATCGCGCGGCGCTCGTCGAGCGGGCAGAAGGCCAGGTCGAGGTGGTACATCCCCGAGTGGGTCGTCCGGACGCCCAGGACGCGCACGCCCATCTCGGTCGCCAGCGTCTTCAGCGCCATCTCGTCGGTGCGCGGCCCGGTGCCGGCGACCAGGTGGCCGGCGAACGGGAAGACGTCGCCCGCCTCGAAGGTCGGTCCGACCCCGTCCTTGCCGACGTACGCCGTCCCCCAGCCGTTCGCGGCGAACCACTCGACCGCGGAGTTCGTCTCGTTACGGCGCTCAGGGAAGCGCATGTGGGAGAGGAGCACGTGCCTGCGGCCGTCCGCGAGGGTGGCCGCGAAGCCGAGGTTCATCGCGTAGACCATGTCGGGGCTGTCCTCGCGCGGCGCGATGACGTCGACGCGGCCGCCGAGCTCCTCGATGGTGGCCTTCAGGGTGTCCCACTGCGCGCGAGCACGGACGGGATCCGGCTGGATCTCGGTGTCCATGAACGGGTTGATGGCGTAGTCGATGCGGTAGTGCGTCGGCTCGGTCATCAGGTAGTGACGGCCCCAGCTCAGCGATGTGCTCACTCGTACCCCTCTCAGGTCTGATCGTCGGATTGCCTGATTGACTGATTGTCAGACAATCCTGTGCCGTTAGGTTAGAGCACGAACGGTCATCACCGGAAGCCGACGCAGATAGGACAATGGGTCCATGTTCGAGTCGCTCACCCTGGACGAACCCGCATCGACGGTCGACCGCGTCGCCGACGAGCTCCGCCGGGCGGTGTTCGAGGGCGAGCTCGAGTCGGGCACGCCGCTGCGCGAGCACGGTCTCGCCGAGTCGCTGGGCGTCGGCCGCTCCACCGTCCGTGAGGCACTGACCATCCTGGTCGCCGAGGGCCTGGCCACCCGCGCACCCAACAAGGGCGTCGCCGTCGCCACCCCCGAGGCCGCCTCGGTACGTGACGTCTGCGCCGCCCGCTGGGTGCTCGAAGGGGCCGGGGTACGCAACTGGCGGAGCGCCTCCGACGAGGCGCGCCGGGCCGTGCACGAGTCGCTCGATGCGTACATCTCGGCGGTTCACTCGGAGCGCGCGACCTACCGCGAGCTCAACGAGCGCCACCTCGCCTTCCATCTCTCGCTGGTGGCTCTCACCGGGTCACCGCGGCTGGTCGCGATGCAGGAGCATCTGGTGCTCGAGCTCAAGCTCTCGCTCGCCCAGGTCGACCGCATCCGCCGCAACGCCCACGACCAGGCCGAGGACCACGCCGCCCTCGTCCGCCTCCTCGACGCGGACCGCATCGACGACGCCGAGCAGTTCCTGGAGAAGCACCTCTCCGACGCCGCCCACGCCATCTGCAAGGCGCTCCGCCTGGAGCAGTGACCCCGGGGTAACACAGTCGCCACACCTCGCGCGCGCCCCTTACGTACGTCCAGCGGAGCCTGACACACTCACGAACATGCGCATCGTGACCTGGCTCATCACCAACGCCATCGCTCTGGCCGTGGCCACCTGGCTCGTCGGCGGGATCTACTTCGACGGCCCGACCAGCGGCATGGAGGAGGTCAAGCAGAAGCTGCTCCCGCTGCTGATCGTCGCCCTCGTGCTCGGTCTCGTGTCGTCCTTCGTCAAGCCGATCGTGACGTTCTTCACGTTCCCGTTCATCCTGCTCACCCTGGGCCTGCTCCTGCTGGTGATCAACGCGGCGATGCTCGGCCTGACCGCGTGGGTCCTGGGCCCGACCGGAGTGGGTTTCCACGTCGACGGGTTCTGGGCGGCGGTCCTCGGTGGCATCATCATCTCGATCGTCGGCTGGGGCGTCGACCGCGTCTGGCCGGAGAGCGACGAGTGAGGCCCAGATTCCACATCCGCCACGCGTTCTTGGCGGAAATGTAAAACTCGGGCCATGAAGATCGCGGTCGTCTGCCTGGGCAACATCTGCCGTTCTCCGATGGCGGAGGTGGTGCTGCGGGACCGTCTCGACGGTGCCGGGCTCGATGACGTCGAGCTCGTCTCCGCCGGCACCGGCGGCTGGCACGCTGGCGAGAAGATGGACCGCCGGGCGGCTGCGACGCTGCTCGAGGCGGGCTACGACCCCGAGCGTCACCGGGCCCGGCAGTGGCCGGTCGGGGACCCCGAGACGTACGACCTCGTGCTCGCGATGGATGCCGACAATCTGGTCGATCTGGCTGGTCAGGCACCGGAGAGCGGGCTGCGGATGTTCCGTGATTTCGATCCCGAAGGCCCCGGCGACGTGCCCGATCCCTATTACGGTGGTGCCGAGGGGTTCCGGGAGGTGCTGGCGATGGTGGAGCGTACGAGTGATGCGATCGTTGCATCCGTCGCCTCGGCGAGGCCCGGTTCGTGACCCGTCAGCCCGCGGTCGCCCGTCGCGCCGAGCAGCTGCTCGGGGCGGCGGTGGTGAGCACATCTCCGGTCGCGGGCGGTGACATCTCGACCGCCACCAAGATCCGGCTCAGTGACGGCTCGCTGGTGCTGATGAAGGCGCTCTCCCCGCCACGTGACGACTTCGTCGCCGCCGAGGCCCGCGGGCTCCGCTGGCTGGAGGAGTCGGGGGCCGTGAAGGTCCCCGAGGTCCTGGCCGCCGAGCCCGACTGCCTCGTCCTGCGCTGGATCGAGCCCGGCCGGCCCAACGCCGAGACGGCCGAGGAGCTCGGCCGCGCGCTCGCGCGCCTGCACAGCACCCCGGTGTCGGGTTTCGGGGCCGACAGGGACGGGTTCATCGGCCGGCTGCCGATGCCCAACAAGCCCGCGGACACCTGGGCCGAGTTCTATGCCGTACGCCGCCTGCTCCCCTACCTCAGGGCCGCGCGCGACCGTGGCGCCATCGACGCCACCGGCGCCGAGCGCGTCGAGCAGGTCGTCGGCAAGCTGCCTTCGCTGATCCCGGAGGAGCCGCCGGCCCTGCTCCACGGCGATCTCTGGAACGGCAACGTGCTCTGGGACCGGAGCAGCGAGGCCTGGCTCATCGACCCCGCGGCGTACGCCGGTCACCGTGAGGTCGACCTCGCCATGCTCGCGCTCTTCGGCCTGCCCCACCTGGAGCGGATGATGTCCGCCTACGAGGACGCGACCCCGCTCGCCGAGGGCTGGGAGGACCGCCAGGGCCTCCACCAGCTGTTCCCGCTGCTCGTGCACGCCGCCATGTTCGGCGGTGGGTATGGCGCCCGCGCCGCCACGGTGGCCGCTCGCTACCTCTGATTCCCTGGGAAACCAGAAAACCCCTGGTTACCCAGGGGTTTTCGGATGGCGGTGACGGTGGGATTTGAACCCACGGTAGGTCTCCCTACACAACATTTCGAGTGTTGCACCATCGGCCGCTCGGACACGTCACCGCCGAATAAGTTACAACCTCGGGTGGTCTTCGCCGAAATCGGGGCCGCCTCGCTGGGATCCGAAGAAGTCCTCCAGCAGCGCGCGCTGTTCCTCGGCCATCAGCCCGGCCACGACCTCGGGCCGGTGGTTGAGCCGACGGTCGCGTACGACGTCCCACAGCGAGCCGACCGCCCCGGCCTTGTCGTCGAAGGCGCCGAAGACGATCCGCTCGACCCTGGCCAGGACCGCGGCGCCGGCGCACATCGTGCACGGCTCCAGCGTCACCACGAGCGTGCAGCCCTCCAGGCGCCACTCTCCGCGCGCCTTGGCCGCCTCGCGCAGTGCGACCACCTCGGCATGTCCGGTGGGGTCGGCCTCGGCCTCACGTATGTTGCGGCCCCTCCCGATCACCGCGCCGGACGGGTCGACGACGACCGCGCCGATCGGTACGTCACCGGTCGCCAGCGCAGCACGACCCTCATCGAGAGCGGCCCGCATCGGGGCCTCCCAGCGGTTGGCTGGGGTCACGCCGGCATGAGGCCGACGGCGTCGTCGAAGGCCTCGCCGCAGCCGATCGCCCGGGCGATCTCGGAGAGCGTCTCGTCGGGGTAGAGGTCGTCCTCGAACATGTCGTCGAGCAGCATGCCCATCTCGACGGCGCTCATCCCGAAGTCGGCGAGGATGCCGAGGTCACCGGCGGGATCGGGCTCCTCCTCGTCCTCGACCTCTTCCGGCAGCGGAAGCCCGAGCACGTCGAGAGCCGACGCCGCCAGCTCCCACTCGTCGGCCGCGGTCACATCGGAGAGCAGCACCTTGGTCGCTGCCCCGTGGACCCGGACGATCACGAAGAAGTCCTCGTCGATCGCCGCCATCGCGATCGCGCCGCCATCGCCTGGGAAGCGGTGGAGCGCGTGCGTCAGAGTCTCGACATCGGTCAGGAGGTCGTGAGCGAGTTCGCGCACGACCCAGGCGCCGTCCTCGCGATACATCGCGACGGCGAAGTCAACACCCTCGATCTGCTCCAGCTGATCAGACACACGACCAGAGTGACACCGAAACCGCCGTGGGTCTAGGGGGAATTGATGACCTTAGGACGAAGCGATCGTAGGGTTCAGCCCATGGAGACCCTCGTTGTGGACCACCCTCTCGTCGCCCACAAGCTCACCACCCTGCGCAACAAAGAGACCGACTCGTCGACGTTCCGTCGTCTCGCCGACGAGCTCGTCACGCTGCTCGCCTACGAGGCGACCCGCGGGGTGCGGGTCGCCCCGGTCGACATCGTCACCCCGGTCGCTGCGACCCAAGGCGTACGCCTCACCGACCCGCAGCCGCTGATCGTTCCCATCCTCCGGGCCGGTCTCGGGATGCTCGACGGGATGATCCGGCTGCTGCCGACGGCGGAGGTCGGCTTCCTCGGCATGGTCCGCAACGAGGAGACGCTCGAGGCGACGACGTACGCCGAGCGCCTCCCCGCCGACCTCTCCGGTCGCCAGTGCTACGTGGTCGACCCGATGCTCGCCACCGGTGGCACCCTCGCCGCGGCGATCGACTTCCTGGTCAAGCGCGGCGCCGACGACATCACCGCCGTCGTGCTTCTCGCCGCTCCGGAGGGCGTCGCCGCCCTGGAGAAGGAGCTCGAGGGCGTCGACGCCCCCGTCCGCGTCGTCACCGCCGCGATGGACGAGAAGCTCAACGAGAAGGGCTACATCGTCCCCGGCCTCGGTGACGCCGGCGACCGGCTCTACGGCGTCGCGGGCTGAACCACCGCTGGTCGAGCCGCGAGGCCGCCTGCGGCCGAGCGTGTCGAGACCAACACGGTCCCCTCTGCGCTCGATCGGACCGTGTTGGTCTCGACACGCCTCCGCCTAGCGGCTCCGGCGGCTCGACCAGCAAAGGGTCAGGCCTTGATGGTCACCTTCTCCTCGACGTACGGCGGTTCCTCGGCGGTCTCGGCTTCGGCCGCCTCGGCGGCACGGGCCCGTCGCTTGGCGGCGACGGCCTTGAAGGGCCAGGTGAGGAGCTGGTCGAGGGTGATCCGGCCGGGGGCGACGAGACCGAGCACGAGGGCGGCGGCACCGAGCGCGGCGGGGAGCTCCCAGCCGCCCTGGTCGACGAAGACCTCGGTGGTGCGGTGGGCGTACCAGATCGCTCCGGCCATCTGACCCGCCAGCAGCACGCCCGCGATCGGGGCGAACAGGCCGACCGCGAGCAGGGCGCCGCCGACGAGCTCGACGTAGGTCGCCACCTGAGCGGCGATCGCGGGCTCCGGGACCCCCAGGCCGCCCAGGAACTGCTCGGTGCCGGCGAAGCCCTGGTCGTACTTCTGCCAGCCGTGCGCGACGAAGATCCCACCGACCACCACACGGGCGGCAAGCAGCACGACGTCGTTGAAAAGTCCGGTGTAGGCGTTGCGCCCCACTCGACGACTCATGTCCGGTTCTCCTCTGGGTCAGGTCAGAAACAGGCCGCACACGGTAGCGATGTGGGGCCCGGACCGGTACCGCCCGGGGCTTCCTCTCAGCCGAAGGGGCTCTACCCAAACGGAAAGGCTGCTACGACCTCGTAGACCGGACGCTTCCTCGGCCCCTCGCCGAGTCGTGAGTGCACCAGCGCGAACGACGAGACGGTCCAGGTCGGGCCACGGTACGCATCGAGCAGCCGCACCCAGTTGCTGAGCTCCATCGGCGTCCCGGTCCGAGCGACCGTCAGATGGGGTCGGAAGCGGCCGCCGTCGACCTCGACCCCGGCCTTGACCAGGGCGTTCTTCGCCCCGGCGGCGGTCCGGTCGAGCTCCTCGGCGGCATCGGTCTCGACGCCCGCGTAGAGGACCTTGCCCTCGGCCACGTTGGGGAAGGCGCCGCCTCCGGTGACGGTCAGCTCGAAGGGCGTACGCCGCCCCGCGGCCGTCTCCAGCCGCTCGATCGCGTCATCGAGGGACCTGTCGGGGACGTGCTCGGCGAAGGCGAGCGTCAGATGGAGCTGGTCGGGCGCCGACCAGCGGAAGGCGGCCGCGTCGCGGCGTACGGACAAGAACTCGTCGAGATCCTCGATCACCGACTCCGGCGGGATGACCGCCACGAACATTCGATTCATCGATGTCCATTGTGCCCGGCTGCAGGGGCCGGGTCACCTGAGTTGTGTGCCGAGGAGATCGCCGACGAGATAGGTGACCAGCATCGCGAGCAGGCCGCCGGCGACGTTGCGCAGGGCCGCCCGGAAAGGTGGCGCGTAGCCGAGGCGCGCGCTGGTCCAGCCGGTGACGGCTAGCGCGCCGGTGACCGTGAGGACGGTGCCCCAGATGCGGGCGCTGTCCGGGAGGAGCATGATCGACAGCAGAGGCAGCAACGCGCCGAGGGTGAACGACAGCATCGACGCCCAGGCTGCGGACCACGGCGAGGTGAGGTCGTCCACATCGATACCGAGCTCGAGGACGGCGTGGGCGCGCAATGCGTCGCGATCCGTGAGCTGCTCGGCGACCTCGGCCGCGGTCTCGGGCTCCAGCCCCCGCTCGCGCAGGAACCCCTCCAGCTCGCGCAGCTCCTCCTCGGGCATGTCCCGCAGCTCGCGACGCTCCTTGGCGATCAGCGACTTCTCGGTGTCGCGCTGGGTCGAGACGGAGACGTACTCCCCCGCCGCCATGCTGATCGCACCTGCCACCAGAGCGGCCACACCGGCGATGAGGATCGAGGCGTCGTCGGTGGTCGCCCCCGCGACACCCATCACGACACCGGCGGTGGAGACGATGCCGTCGTTGGCGCCGAGGACGCCCGCACGCAGCCAGTTGAGACGATTCTTCAGGCCCTCGGCCCGCTCCTCGGCGTCCCCGTGGCCCGCGTGGGCACCCTCACTGGGGAGCGTCACTGCTCGCCTCGCCGGGGACGGGCTCCTGTGGGTTCTCGCAGAAACGGACCGGGCCGCTCTCGCCGCCGTGGTACTCGTAGGTCTTGCCCCCGGCCTCGAGCACCACGCGTACGCCGTCGGTCAGCACCATCGTGTACATCTTCCCGGGCTCGGGGCAGCCGAGGCTGCCGTCGCGCCAGGTCACCTTGTCGTGGGAGACGACGGTGATCTCCTCGCTCTTCACCCCCTGACGATTGGCCAGGTCGGCGATCGCGGCTGCGACCTTCGGGTCCTCGGCGGGCGTCGGGCTGGACGTTGTGGGCACGTCAGACACGTTAGCGCCTGGGTCGGTCGCCTCGGAGCCACATCCGGCCATCGTCGGTGCCAGCGTCAGCGCCAGAACGGGCAGCAGGTACGCCGCGGGGCGGATCTTGCGCTTGCTCTTGTCGGTGCTGGTCTCGGTGGGGGTCATACCCATGGGTACGCCAGCGGTTCGGGGTTCGTTGCGCACGATCAGATCCCGAACCGCGTCACACGCTCTCGCGTACGCCCGGCTCCGCGCCCCGCGTCGGCCTCGCCGTCCCAGGTGTAGACCTCGGTCCCGGTGATGAAGACGCGCTCGGCGCGGTGGTCGGTGTCGAGGGGGTCTCCGGACCAGATGACCACGTCGCCGTCGAGGCCGGGGGCGATCGCGCCGACGCGGTCGTCGAGACCGAGGAAGCTCGCCGGGTTGGTGGTGATCGCGGCCAGGGCCGTGTCGCGCGGCAGGCCGTCACGTACGGCGAAGGAGGCCTGGTGGACCAGGAAGTTGATCGGGATCACCGGGTGGTCCGTGGTGATCGCGACCCGCACGCCCGCGGCGGCCATCGCGGCGATGTTGCGGTTGGCCCGGTTGCGTACCTCCACCTTCGAGCGGCTCACGAACATCGGGCCGTAGATGACCGGGATGTCCTTCTCGGCGAGCACGTCGGCGAGCAGATGGCCCTCGGTGCCGTGGTTGACGACGAGGCGGTAGCCGAACTCCTCGCTGAGCCTGATCGCGGTGGCGATGTCGTCGGCGCGGTGGGTGTGCTGGTCCCAGGCGAGCTCGCCGGCGAGGACGCGGGCGAGGGTCTCCTTGCCGAGGTCGCGATCGAAGGGCTCACCCTTCTCCTCGGCGGCTGCCCTCTTGGCGGCGTAGTTCTGGGCCTCGACGAAGGCCTTCCGGATGATGTTGGCGACACCGAGGCGGGTCGATGGAGTCTTGTTCTGATCGCCGTAGACGCGCTTCGGGTTCTCGCCGAGCGCGCTCTTGACCGAGACCGAGTCGGAGACCACCTGCTCGTCGATGGTCCGCCCGCCCCAGGTCTTGATCGCGACGGTCTGGCCGCCGATCGGGTTGCCGGACCCGGGCTTGATCACCGCGGTGGTCACCCCACCGGCGAGGGCGTCGCGGAAGCCCTCGTCCTCGATGTTGATGGCGTCGATCGCCCGCAGGCCGGCGCCGTCGGGGTCGGTCATCTCGTTGGTGTCGTCGCCGGCCCAGCCCTCGCCCTGCTCATGGGTGCCGATGTGGCCGTGGCCCTCGACGAACCCCGGCAGCAGCCACTTCCCGTCCGCGTCGATGATCTCGATGCCCTCGGGGATGGCGACGTCCGCGCCGACGGCGGTGACCACGCCGTCCTCGATCACGACGGTGCCGTTCTCGATCGGCTCCGCCGAGACCGGGACCACGTACGCATGGGTGATGGCGACAGAGGATCGCTGAGTCATGGCTGTCATCATGCCGGGCTCGGACGGACGACGTGCTGGAAGAGGGAGGCGTAGGTCTTCGCGGCGGTCACCAGCTCCGTGACCGCGACGCTCTCGTCGGGTCGGTGGGCCTGCTCGGCGACGGAGCCGGGGCCGAGCACGACGACCGGGATGCCCGCGCTCGCGACGAAGCCGCCGTCGCAGGCGGCGGTCCAGCCGGTCGGGGCAGCTGCGGGTGCTCCGGCTGCGGCCAGGGCGGCGGCGACGTTGTCGACAATCGGATCGTCGACCGGGGTCTCGAAACCGGGCATGTCCATGGTCATCCGGACGTCGACGGCAAGGCCGCGTTCGCCGAGGTCGAGAGCGGCCAGGCGGCTCTCGACGTCGTTCCGTACGTCGCTCGCGGACTCGCCCGGGAGCAGGCGGCGGTCCGCGGTGATCCGGCAGTGCGCGGCGACGGTCGAGGTCGCCTGGCCGCCCTCGATGGTGCCGACGCTCCAGGTCGCCGGGCCGCACAGCGGGTGTGGGCTCGCAGCCAGCTCGTCGTGCCAGCGCTCGATCTCGGCGATCACCTGGGCCATGCCGTGGATCGCGTTGCGACCGTCGGACGGGTTGCCGGAGTGGGCGGCTCTGCCGGTGAGGTCGATCTCGAGGAAGCGTCGCCGCGGGCCGCGATCACCGGCTGCAGGCTGGTCGGCTCGACGACCAGGCAGGCGATGTGATGATTTGTCGACAATCCGCGGACGAAGTGGCGGATGCCGAGGCCGAGCTCTTCCTCGTCGACGAGCACGGCGAGAGTGATCGGTGGCCGGTCGGCGGTGTTGTCGACTGTGGACAATGCGACGATCGCCGCTGCCAGGCCGCCCTTGGTGTCCGCGCTGCCTCGCCCGTGCAGCCGCCCGTCGCGTACGTCACCGGAGAACGGGTCGCCGCTCCAGCCGTCGCCGGGCGGCACCACGTCGGAGTGGCTCACGATCAGCAGCCCCGGCCCGGGACCGCTGCCGACCCGCGCGATCAGGTTCGCGCGCCCGGGCGCGGCCTCGTCGTGGGCCACCTCGAAGCCGCGCCGACGGCACTCCTCGGCGAGCACCGCGACCGTCGCGGCCTCCTCCCCCGGCGGGTTCTGACCGCGGGCGCGCACCAGCCGCTGGGCGAGCGCGACGACCTCGTCGGCATCGACCGAGGTCACCGGCCCTCCCGGACGAGACGATCGACCGCTCGCCGGAGCCGGGCGATGCCCTCGGCGATCCGCTCGGGTGGGGTGGAGGCGAAGCAGAGGCGCATCGCGTGCGGGAAGAGCCCGCCTGGCGAGAACGCGTTGCCCGGGATCAGCGCGACGCCCTCGGCGAGGGCGACCTCGAACAGTGCGGTGGTGTCGACCGGCGGGTCGAAGGTGACCCAGAGGAAGAAGCCGCCGTCGGGGTCGGTCCACGTCGCCCGGCCGTCGAAGTGCTCGGTCAACGCGGCACGCATCGCCTCCTTCCGCTCCTTGTAGACAATCCGCTGATCGGCCACATGGGCGTCGAACCCGCCGGAGTCGAGGAACCCGGCGAGCTGACGCTGCGCCGGCAGGTTGGTGCACGTGTCCATCGCCTGCTTGGCGTTGATCAGCAGCTGCCCCAGCGACGGGTCGGCGTCGATCCAGCCCACCCGCAGCCCCGGCGCGACGGTCTTGGAGAAGGTGCGCACCGAGAAGACCAGCGGGTCACCCTCGGCCAGCTCGTGC
This sequence comes from Nocardioides sp. YJ-D4, assembly GCF_054031495.1. Classification (NCBI taxonomy): domain Bacteria; kingdom Bacillati; phylum Actinomycetota; class Actinomycetes; order Propionibacteriales; family Nocardioidaceae; genus Nocardioides; species Nocardioides sp. YJ-D4. Next base: position 3,512,488 of record NZ_CM132932.1, on the reverse strand, counting down.
AGCGTCGGCAGCGGGTCGCCGGCGAACCGCAGCAGCCCGTAAGGGTCGTCGTCGATGAGGATCGAGCCCCACGCGCGGGCGAGCTCGATGAGCCGGACCCGGCGCTCCAGCGACAGGGTCGCCCCCGACGGGTTCTGGAAGGTCGGGATGGCGTAGATCGACTTCGGGCGGCGGCTGGTGCGGCGTACCTCTGCCTCCAACCGCTCGACGTCGAGGCCCTCCTCGTCGACCGGGATCTCGAGGAGGTCGGCCGAGTACGAGAGCGCGGTCGCGCTGCCGTTGGTGTAGGTCGGCGCCTCGACGACGACCAGGTCGCCGGGGTCGGTGAAGAGCTTGTGGACGAGATCGAGACCCTGCATCCCGCCGGAGGTGATGGTGAGCCGGTCGGAGGTGGTCTCGTCGCTGGTGCCGGCCAGCTGGGCCAGCAGCGCCTCACGCAGCGCCGGATCCCCCTCGGTGGCGGCGTAGTCGAAGGCATGCGGCTCCAGCGGGACCGCGGCCAGCGCGGCGGCCGGGATCGCGTCCTGGGCCGGGCTGCCCATGGCGAGGCGGACGATGTCGTGGGTCTGCCCGGCCAGCAGCGACGTACTGGAGTCGATCACCGAGCCCACGAGGTGCTCGCTGCGCGCTGCCAGGGGCAGCCGGATGTCCGTGCGGATTGTCGACATTCGACATTCCCTCCTTGGTGGACTACTCGTTGACGATCAGCTGACGCGGCATCGAGGTCAGCGGCTCGGGCAGGTGCTCGGTGACCAGGACCGACTCGGAGAGCTCATAGGCCCAACCGTCCATCCACATCCCGAGGATCACATGGAAGGCCATCCCGGGCTCGAGAACCGTCTCCTCGCCGGCCCGGAGGCTGACCGTCCGCTCGCCCCAGTCGGGCGGGAAGCCGATGCCGATCGAGTACCCGATCCGGGAGTCCTTGCTGAGCCCGTGGGCGGCGATCACCCGGGTGAAGGCGGCATGTACGTCGGCACCGGCCGCCCCCGGTTTCATCGAGCCGAGTGCGGCCTCCATGCCCTCGGCCGTCGCGGTGGCGCAGTCGAGGAGCTTGGCCGACGGCGGCCCGAGGCAGACGGTCCGGGCGAGCGGGGCGTGGTAGCGGTTGCGTACGCCGGCGAGCTCGATCGTGGTCCCCCCACCTCGCCGCAGGACCCTGTCGGTCCAGGTCAGATGGGGTGTGTCGGCGCTGACGCCGGTCGGCAGCAGCGGCACCAGCGCCGGGTAGTCACCACCGACCCCGCCGACGCTGACCGTCTGCGCCGCCTGGATGTCGGCGACGACGTCGCACTCGCGTCTCCCCGACCGCACCCCCGCGAGGGCCGCCGTCATCGCCCGCTCAGCGACCACGCCCGCGGCTCGCATCTCGTCCTGCTCGGCCGGCGACTTCACCAGGCGCACCCAGTTGACCAGCTCCTCGCTGTCGACGATCCGCGCGTGCGGCAGGGCGCGCTGCACGGCCAGGAAGCCGCGTACCGGCAGATAGTGGGCGTCGAGCTCCATGGCGACGATCGCGTCAGGACTGTCGACAAATAGATTTAGCTCCCGCGCCCGCGCGGCGATGTGGTCGTAGGGATGGACGTCGGGCCGGTGGACCAGCTCCTCCGGATAGGCGTGGATCCGCTCCTCCGGCAGCACCGCCGTGTGCCGGGCACCGTGGGCGTCCATCGCCCGCAGGAATAGATGTGGCTCACCACGAGCCGGCACCACCGCACACTGCGGCACGTAGAAGGACCAGGCGTTGTAACCGGTCAGGTAGTAGAGGTTCGCCGGGTCCGCGACCACCAGCGCCGCCCAGCCCCGCTCCGCCATCCGCTGCTGGACCCTGCCCAGCCGCTCCGCGAACTCCTCGGGGCCGAAGACGCTCACCACACCAACACCGTTCCCGCCACTCGATCATCGTGACGGAGCGCTCTGATTGTTGACAATAGACAACCCGAAGATTTCGAACGGTCGTAGCGTCGCCGAAACACCGGGAAGTACGCCGACGGGCGCCCACCCGAAGGTGGACGCCCGTCAGAGACGTAGGTGCAGAGAGAACTCAGAAGCCGAGATCGCGGCCGATGAGCTCCTTCATGATCTCGTTGGAACCGGCCCAGATCTTGGTGACTCGGGCGTCGCGCCAGGCGCGAGCGACGCGGTACTCGTTCATGAAGCCGTAGCCGCCATGGATCTGGACGCAGTGGTCGAGAACCTCGGACTGCGCCTGCGAGGACCACCACTTGGCCTTGGATGCCTCTACCGGGGTGAGCTCACCGCGGGCGTGCGCGGCGACGCACTTGTCGACGTACGCCTCGGCGACCTCGATCTGGGTGACCAGCTCGGCGAGGAGGAACTTGTTGTGCTGGAAGGCACCGATGGACTGGCCGAAGGCCTTGCGGTCCTTGGCGTACTGCACGGTCTCGAGCAGGATCTGCTTGGCCTGCGCCACGTTGGCGACGGCACACGAGACGCGCTCCTGCGGGAGCTCCTCCATCATGTGGATGAAGCCGCGGTTGAGCTCGCCGATGATCTCGGCGTCGGTGACGCGTACGTTCTCGAAGAAGAGCTCGGCGGTGTCGGACTCCTCCATGCCGACCTTGTCGAGCTTGCGGCCGCGCGAGAAGCCCTCCTTGGTCGCCTCGATCGCGAAGAGGGTGATGCCCTTGGCGCCCTTCTCCGGGTCGGTGCGGACCGCGGTGATGACCAGGTCGCAGGAGTAGCCGTTGGTGATGAAGGTCTTGGAGCCGTTGATGACCCACTCGTCGCCGTCGCGGACCGCGGTGGTCTTCAGCGCGGCCAGGTCGGAGCCGCCGGACGGCTCGGTCATGCCGATGGCGAGCAGGATCTCACCGGAGGCCACGCCCGGGAGCCAGCGCTGCTTCTGCTCCTCGGTGCCGAGGCGGACCAGGTAGGGCGCGGTGATGTCGGAGTGGATGCCGACGCAGGTCGGGTAGGCCGCGCCGATCTTGGCGAGCTCCTCGGCGAGGACCGCGTTGAAGCGGAAGTCGTCGGCGCCGGCGCCGCCGTACTCCTCCGGGATCGCGAGACCGAGGAAGCCGTTCTCGCCAGCCTCCAGCCAGAACTCGCGGGGCAGCGCCTTGTCGGCGATGTGCTTGTCGGTGTGGGGCTTGACCGAACGCTCCAGCCACTGCTGGACGGAGGCTCGGAAGTCCTCGTGGTCTTCCTCATAGTGGTCGCGCTTCAGCATGCGTCGGAGTCTACGCGCACTGGTTACTCGGTGGTAACCGCCGTTTCAAAACGGCAGATTCATCTGGTGATCCGGACGGGCGTACGCCAGGCCACCACCAGCAGCGGAACCGAGACGACCAGGCCGACGACGAAGACGACATGCAGCGCCGGCGCGAGGACATCAGCAGGCAAGGCCTCGAGCGGGGGCACCTCTCCCCCGGCGTACTCACGCCTGACCAGGCCGTTGGCGACCGCCCCGAAGAGCGCGACGCCCAGCGCCGAACCGACCGAGCGGGCGAACATGTTGGACCCGGTCGCCACTCCACGCACCTCCCAGTCGACCGCCGACCCGGCCGCGACGACGCCCGGGTTGACCGACCAGCCGAAGCCGAGGCCGAGCACGAAGCACGGCACCGCCAGGTGCCAGATCGACGAGCTCTCGCCGACCGTGACCAGCACCAGTCCGCCGACGATGACCAGCAGCGCACCGAGCCCGACGGCGGTCCGAAAACCCCGAGACAGGTAGATCCGGCCTGCCGTGGCGGCGGCGATCGGCCAGCCGATGCTCATCCCGGCGAGCGCGAACCCGGCCACCAGCGCCGAGTGACCGAGCACGCTCTGGGCATAGAGCGGGACGTACGTCGTCAGCCCGAGCATCACCACGCCGACGATCAGGCTGGCGGCGTTGGCCGGCGCGAGGACGCGATGGCTGAGGACCCACGGCGGCAGGACCGGGTCGGCGGCACGGCGCTCGACGAACCCGAAGGCCACGAGGGCCGCGACGCCGACCGCGAAGATCAGGTACGACGGCCAGGAGGCCCACGCCCAGGCGTGCCCGCCCTCGAGCAGACCGAGCAGCAGCGCGATGCCGCCGACCGTCAGCAGTCCCGCGCCGGCCCAGTCGATGGCCTGACCGTCGACGGCAGCCGGACGGTGCTCACGGAAGTGCCGCAGCAGCCACAGCGCGACCGCCCCGACCGGCAGGTTGATCAGGAAGATCAGCCGCCAGTCGAGGTAGTCGGCGAAGAGGCCGCCGAGCGTCGGCCCGACGATGGCGGCGGTGGCCCAGACCGAGGCGACGTACGACGTCGCGACCGCGCGCTCCTCCAGCGTGTAGATGTCGGAGACGATCGTCATCGCCATCGGCTGGATCGCCCCGGCGCCAATGCCCTGGATCGCCCGGAAGACGATCAGCGCGGTCAGCGACCATGCCAGACCGCAGAGCAGCGACCCGACCAGGAAGGCCACGATCCCGGCGATCATCACCGGCTTGCGCCCGAGCCGGTCGGCGACCTTGGCATAGAGCGGCGTCGTCACCGCGGTGGCCAGCACGTAGATGGAGAAGAGCCACGGGAACTGCTCGAAGCCGCCGAGGTCCTTCACCACGCTCGGTACCGCCGTCGCCAGGATCGTCATGTCGATCGCGACCAGACTGAGCGACACCATCACCGCGAGCAGGATCGGTCCGCGCTCGCTACGAAGTCCTACCGAACTGCGCGTTGGTCTGGTCGTCGAGGTGGGCACATTACTTAGCAATCCTCACGACCGCCCGTTCATTCCTTTGCCCGAACGCGAGCCGCGATGCGTACGTCCAGGTCGGCGAGCTCATCGAGGATGTCGCCCGCGCCCCACACCTGGTTGCGGGTGCGGTTGGTGAGCGGGCGGATGATTCCTGCACCACGGAGGCGGTCGATGACCCGATGTGTGGTCGCAACGGAGAGGCCCAGATTGTCCTCGACGTCCTCGGTGGTGACCACGGGCTCCTCCGCCAGCTTGTCCAACAGCGACTCGGCCGCACTGGCCCTGCTCGGCCTCACCCGCTCACGCCAGTCGCTCGGCAGCTCAGCCAGCCGGGACGCCGTCACCTTCGACTCCTCAGCGGCGACCGTCGACGCGGTCGCGATGATGCTGATGATCGGCTCGGTGTCGCCCGCGTGGAAGTCGTTCAACGCCTGGAAGTAGGCACTGCGACGAGCTGCCAGAGCGGAGGCGACCGGGATGGTCACGGAGCGAGCGATGCCGCGACGACGTACGACTGCCGCGGCAAGCGCTCGACCGATGCGGCCGTTGCCGTCGGTGAACGGATGGATGGCCTCCAACTGCGCGTGCGCGATCGCGGCCTGCGGAATCACCGCGATGTCGTCGCGGGTCGCGAAGTCGATCAGGTCCTTCATCAGGCCGGGGACACGGTCCGGTGGCGGAGGCACGTAGATCGCGCCCCGAGGCGAGTGGTCACTGCCCCCGATCCAGTTCTGCATGTCACGCCAGCGCCCGGCGTACGGCCCATCGATGGGGTCGTCACGCATCAGTCGCCGATGCGCGTCGAGGAGCGTCTCGAGATCGAGCGGGCCGGAGACGAGACGGTCCAGAGCGCCGGTGGCACGGACCATCGAGAGCGCAGACGAGTTCGACTTCGCACCATGCAGGGCACGGACATAGTCCTCGACCGAGGCGATCTCGTGCTCGATCTTCGACGACGCGATCGACTCGGCGCGCAGGAGCATCGTCGCCAGCGGGCGAAGCTGAGGGCCATGGGTGGCGTCCAGCGACGCGATCGCTCGAACTGCGTCGTCGCACTCGGCAGCCACGCCGGGCGGGACACTCAGGCTGACACCGGAGATGCGCGCGGGGATACTGACCGTCACCTCTGCCAGCCGACGGTCCTCGATAGTGCCGCCTTTGACGCTCTGGCGCCACGGCATGACGACACGCTCCGCCGCTGGAATCAACGTCGCGCCGCGCTCGATCATGAGAAGAGCGTACGCGTTATTCTCACTTTTCCCTGAAAAGTGAGAATAACGGCAGAGATGTTCTCACTTTTCCAGCTCGGCGAGGTCGAAGACCTCGCCGGCGGCGGGCTCCTCGACCTGGAACTCCTTGTCGAAGTCGGAGAAGATGAGCTCGCCGGAGCTGCCCTGGGTCCACTTCACGATCCGGTGGGGCTCGGAGGCCAGGACGTACGTCCGGCTCTCGGTCTCGCCGTGGGTGACGTCGAGACGTACGGCGGGGCCGTCGGCGGCCATCGCCGGGCCGATCGCCTGGGCCTCGGCCTCGGCCGGGACCATCTGGGCGGTGAGGCTGTCGATGCTGCAGAAGGCACGCAGGCTGGCCAGCTCTCCCTCGAGTTCGACCCACTTCTTTCCGACGCGCTTGGCGATGCGCTCGCCCTCGCCCTTGGCCGGCGCGATCGCCTTCCAGAACTCCTTGTCGCCCTGGTACCAGGCCGAGCCGTCGATGGAGCGTAGCGAGATCTGGCCGTCGCCGATGCTGACCTTGCCGACACAGGCGTCGTCGGCGGAGACATCGAGGTCGACGGTGATCTTGGTGCCCTCCGAGTCGAGGACGTCACCCTCGACGTGCACGGTCTTGATGTCGTGCATCGCGGTGCGGGCGTCCTCGGCGATCTGGTTGCCGGGCTCCTTCGCGTAGTCGCGCGCCTGGGACAGCGATCCCTCCTCGTCCCCACAGCCGGCGAGAGCGCTGGTCAGCGCGACGATGAGGGCGGTCGTGAGCACGGCATGGCGAAACACGCGGCCTATCGTGACAGAGTTTACGAACGGGTCAACGCGCAAGGGCCTGTACGTCGGCAACCCACTCGGGCACGAGCTTGCCGGCGGGCCCGTGACGGGCGTCGTCGAAGAGGTGCGAGGTCTCGGACGGGTCCAGGTTGAGCTCGAGAGTCTTGGCCCCGGAGCGGGCCGCCATGCGTACGAAACCGGCGGCCGGATAGACCGCGCCGCTGGTGCCGATCGCGACGAAGAGATCAGCCTGGGCGAGGGCGCGCTCGACCAGGTCGAGGTCGTAGGGCATCTCGCCGAACCACACCACATCGGGCCTCAGGGTGTCGTTGCCGCAGCCCGGGCAGGCGGGGGCGTCGGCGAGGTCGTCGTCCCAGGCGAACCTGCCCTGGCAGGAGTCGCAGAGGGCCGAGAGCAGCTCGCCGTGCATGTGCACCACCCTGCGGGAGCCGGCGCGTTCGTGCAGGTCATCGACGTTCTGGGTGACCACCAGCAGCTCGTCGCCGAGGACCTGCTCGAGCCTGGCCAGCGCGATATGGGCCGGGTTGGGCACCACCGCACGCAGCTCCCGGCGGCGGTCGTCGTAGAACCGATGGACCGTCGCGGGATCACGATGGAACGCCTCGGGTGTCGCCACGTTGTCGACGTGGTGACCCTGCCAGAGCCCATCGGCATCCCGGAAGGTCGCGAGACCGCTCTCGGCGGAGATCCCGGCTCCGGTGAGCACGACAACTTTCACAAGGATTCAGGCTAGCGACGTTGACGAAACATCCGCTGCCCCCTGACCGCGGTTTTGGTCACCCGATCGGTATTTGTGATCGAACCGAGGCCGTGCCGACGCCGGCCGGCGAGGGTATGGACTTTTACTGTAAAGGCCCCTTACTGTAACTCGGGTTCATACAGTTCCCCACTCGGGAGGTCCCATGCTGACCAGACGATCTGTACTCGCCGCCACCTCTGCCGCCTTCGCCGTCCCCCTTCTCGGCGGGACGAGCTGGCAGGCCGCGCAGGCCATGCGCCCGCAACGGATCGGAGCCCAGGCCACGATCCAGCTCCGCTTCGTCAACCGCACCGGCGCGTACGACAACGCCTCCATCCACTTCTACATCGTCGGCACCAACCTGGCGACGGGCGAGCAGTCCCGGGTCACGCCGGAGGGCACGCTCGTGCCCGTCTCGCTCGCCGACAACGGCCCCGACGGGTACGCCGACTACGCGATCCCGTTCTCCGGGAGCGGGGACACCCTCTCCCAGATCCCCGCCGACATGTCGGGACGGATCTACTTCTCGCTCGGCGACAAGCTGAAGTTCAAGGTCAACGAGGGCAACGCGCTCGCCTACCCGGCGGCGTGGGTCGAGTCCGACCCGAGCTACGGCGTGCTCCACGACTGCGTCGAGTTCACGTACAAGAGCGGCCGGATCTACTGCAACACGACCATGGTCGACATGTTCAGCGTCCCGCTCTCGATCGCGCTGACCGGCGAGGAGTCCCCCACCACCGGCACCCTCGTCGAGGGCGGTCGCGCGAAGATCTTCTCCGCGGTCTCAGCCTCCCCCGACTTCGCGTCCCTCGTCGTCGACGACCGCCGGATCATCGCGCCGGGGCACGGGCTGGACGCCGGGAGGTTCTCCGCGACGTACTTCGACTCCTACATCGACCAGGTGTGGTCGAAGTACGCCTCCGAGTCGCTCGTCGTGAAGGCCAACAACACCACCTTCACCGGCCGGGTCAGCGGCGACCAGTTCGTCTTCGACGGCGGAGTCAAGGCGTTCAGCCGGCCGTCGACCCGGGACGTGCTCTTCTGCGACGGCGCGCTGGCCGCTCCCAACGACGGGATCACCGGTCCGGTCGCGGCCGTGCTCGGCGCGGGCTTCAACCGGACCACCCTGCTCGCCTCCGCCGACCAGCCGACCGGCGACCCCGGCGGCTTCTACCGGGGCGATCCGGTCCATGCGTACTGCAAGGCGATGCACGACAACACGGTCGACGGGAAGGCCTACGGGTTCGCCTTCGACGACGTCGGCGGCTTCGCGTCGTATGTCGAGGACAACGCCTCCGAGATGGCGGTGACGCTGACTCCGTTCTGAGGCAGCGCCCGGGCGCAGATCCCCTCTATCGGGGAGCGCCGGCTCGACTCCCCCACCGCGCCACGAGGGCCCGTACGGTCGCACCATGTCGTACGTCGTCCTCGTGGCGTGGCTCGTCCAGGCAGCGGTCGGAGTCCTGCTGCTGACGGGCTGGTTCCGGCATGGCCGCGTCCGTTCACCGGTGGTACTCACCCACGTCGGGCTCTCCGTCCTGGGAGTCGCTTGCTGGACGACGTACGTCCTGGTCGACCAGGTCCTCTGGGCGTGGGCCGCGCTCCTGCTCATCACCATCGGCAACGGCTTCGGCGACAACATGCTGCTGTGGCGTACCCGGCGGATGGGCGGCAGCCACCTCTCCACGGTCAACGCCTACAAGGTCGCCCTCCGCTCGATGTTCAAGGGCCGGCTGCCGCTCCGGGTCAGCTTCCACGCCCTGTTCGCCGGCGTCGTCTACTTCTCCACCCTGGCCGTCTGCGTCGTCGCGACCGTCTCCTAGGCCGTTCGGGCGTGCGGAGCACCGTGCGGCCGCGATACTGGGGCCATGGGTGCGGGTGGGGCGGTTCTGATCATCGTCGTCGGGGCTGTCCTGCTGTTCATCGTGGCGATCGGGGTGATCCTGCTCGTGGCCGCCGGGGCGGTACGGCTGTCGGGCAACAACCCGAAGCCGCTGGCCTGGTCCGGCGTCGGCGTGCTCGCGGTGCCGGTGCTCTTCATCGCCACGCTCGTCGTGTGGGCCCAGGTCACCCGCGACCCCGACACCATCGAGCTCGACCTGCGCGAGCCGATCCAGCTCTCCAGCCTGCCCGAGGACAACGAGGAGTTCCCGGGGATGCGCGACTACGACAGCGACCGGATCGACCTCGTGCTCCCCGACGGCGACCGCTTCGAGGCCGAGGTCGACGGGGTGCTGGTCTGGTCCGACGACGGGTACGTCACCCGGGTCACCTTCGACCGGCGAGCCCGCGAGGAGGGCGAGGCCGAGACCGTCAGCGCCACCTGGGAGGCCGAGCTGGACGGCTCCGGCACCGTCCAGCTCGAGCCGGACTACTCCGACCACGGGCGGGTCCGGGGCGAAGTGCTCACCGAACCCACCCTGTAGGCACAGCTCAGCTGAATTGGGTCCGGAGCTTGGCCCGGGCCAGGGCCCGAGGTGCGGTCTCAGGGAGCAGGCAGAGGCAGAGCAACGAGAGTGCGCACGTGGCGGCCAGGTAGTAGCCGACGTACGTCGCCTCGCCGGTGCCCGCCATGATCCGGTTCGCGATCAGCGGCGAGATGCCGCCGCCGAGCACCGCGCCCACGTGGAAGGAGACGCCCATCCCCGACTGGCGCTGGTCGCGCGGGAAGAGCTCGGTGAAGAAGGTGTACATCGGCCCGAAGAGGATCCCGGTGGTGGTGAACCCGATGATCATCGCGGCGGCCACGCCAGCCACGCTGCCCGCCTCGGCGAGGTGGAAGATCACCAGCGCCGACGCGATCGAGCCGGCCGCACCGACCATCATCACCGGCCGGCGACCGAGCCGGTCGGCAGCCCAGGCGGAGAGTACGTTCGCGACCGCGTGCATCACCAGGGCGGCGATGCTGGCGTTGACGATGGGCTGACGCGGCAGGCCGAGACCCTCGGGGGCGGCCGCGGTGGCGTACGAGAGCATGAAGATGGCGAGAGCGAAGGTGCTCGAGTTCAGGCCGATGTTGACGCCGGCGGCGAGCACGACGCGACGCCAGTTGGTCTTGAGGACGGCCAAGACCGGGAGCTGGTTCTTCAGCGTCTCGCCCTCCTCGCGCATCATCCGCTGGAAGACCGGGCTCTCCGAGACGCCGCGGCGGATCCAGATGCCGAGGAACAGCACCACACCACCGATGAGGAATGGGATCCGCCATCCCCAGCTCTCCACGCTGGCAGCGGGGAGGAGCAGCACCGCCGCGAAGGCGAGGTTGGCCAGGATCGACCCGATCGGCGACCCGAGCGCCACGAAGACGCCGTACCTGGCCCGCTTGTCGGCGGGGGCGTGCTCGATCGCGAGCACCGCCGCGCCGCCGGTCTCCCCGCCCCGGCACAGGCCGTGCACCATGCGGAGCAGCACCAGCATGATCGGCGCGGCGACGCCGATCTGGGCATAGGTGGGCAGCATGCCCATGACCATCGTGGCGACGCCCATACCGATGAACGTCATCAGCAGCGCGGACTTGCGGCCGTACCGGTCGCCGACCCAGCCGAAGAGCACCGCACCGACCGGTGCCATCAGGAAGCCGATGGCGAAGGTGGCCAGGCCCATGAAGGTGCTGAACCAAGGGTTGTCGGTCCGGAAGAAGGTGTCGGTGAAGACGAGTGCGGTCGCCGTCCCGTAGATGGCGAAGTCGTAGAACTCCAGAGAGGTTCCGACGCCGCTGGCGAAGGCGAGGCGGGCGACGCCGCCCTTGGTGGAGGTCAGATCCGATCCGTCGGTGTCGACGCGGGATGTCGTGGTCATGACTGTCCTGTCGGTAAGGCGCGAGGGCCAGATCATCCCCCAACCGCACGGCATCGTGCGACTGCGGATGTGCTCCGACCCTCGCGAGGGGGTGGTTCCACGCTAGGAACGTTGGCGCCCGGGCTCCATTGGCATTGACCGCAGCCCGTTGAGGGTTTCCCCTACCGGCGATGGCGTCAGTACAGCTCGATGACGAGCTTCGAGCTCTTCGCCCGGGAGACGCACAGCGCCATCTGGTCGCCGGCTTCCTTGTCGGCCGTGGAGAGGCAGTTGTCCCGATGGTCGGGGACGCCGTCGAGGACGCCGGAGACGCACGAGCCGCAGATCCCCTCCTCGCAGGACTTGAACACGTCGATCCCGTTGTCGGTCAGCACCGACAGGATCGAGCGGTCGGCGGGGATCTCGAAGGACTCCCCGGTATCGAGCTCGACCGTGAACGAGTCGTCCTCGGAGGTGTCGATCTCGGCAGCCTCGAAGTGCTCGACGTGTACGTTGCGCTCGCCCACCACGGGCGTGGCCACCGCGGTCACCTGCTCCATGAATCCGGTCGGGCCGCAGGTGTAGACGTGGCTGCTCGCGGTCATCGTCTCGAGCGCGTCGCGCAACACCGTGCCCTGGTCGCCACGAGGTACGCCGAGGTGGATCTCGACGCGAGCAGCGAAGTCGCCGCCCTCGAGCAGGTCCAGAAAGGCGGCATGCTCACGAGACCGGGCGAAGTAGACCAGCCGGAACTCCTCGCCACGCTCGTGCAGCTCGTAGGCGAGGCTCAGCATCGGCGTGATCCCGACGCCTCCGGCGACCAGCAGGTGCTGGTCGGCGCCCTCGACGACGGCGACGAGGTTGCGCGGCTCCCCGATGGCGAGGACGTCGCCGACGCCCACCTGATGCAATGCCGTGCTGCCGCCGCGCGAGGCCGGCTCGAGCTTGACCGCGATGAGCTGCGACTCGCTCTCAGACGGCGGGCTGCACAGCGAGTACTGGCGCAACACGCCGGTCGGGCCGACCACGTCGATGTGGGCACCGGCCCGGTAGGGCTCGAATCTCCGGCCGTCCTCGCGGACGAGCCGCAGCGTACGGATATGCGGGGTCTCGACCCCGATATGAGTGACACGCACCTTGATGTCGGTCATCGATCTGCTCCTCTCGGTGGTGATCAGCGCACGTAGAGGCCACCGTTGGCGTCCCAGCACGCTCCGGTCACCGAGGCCGCGCCGGGCGAGGCCAGCAGCGCGACCATCTCGGCGATGAACTCGGGGCTGCCGAGCCTGCCCACGGGGATGGTCTCGGCGAACCGGTCGAGGTTGTCCTCGCCGACGATGCGGCGTACGACGGGGAGGTCGAGCGGTCCGGGCGAGACTGCGTTGACCGTCACTCCGGAGCTTGCGAGCTCACGGGCGAACACCTTCGTGGCCGCCAGCACCGCGCCCTTGGAGGACGCGTAGTGACCACCGGTGGCGGTGCCGCCGTTCTGGCCGGCGAGGGATCCGAGGTTCACGATCCGGCCGTAGCCGGCGGCGGCCATGTGCCGTCCGAAGACCTGGCAGGCGGCGAAGGTGCCGCCGATGTTGACCGCCAACACCGAGGCGAGCTCCTCGGGCGAGATCTCCAGCAGCGGGGTCGACTGGGTCCGGGCGGCGTTGTTCACCAGGACGTGTACGTCGCCCCAGCTCTCCAGCAGCGTGGTCAGCAGGCCCTCGATCGCCTCCCGGTCGGTGACGTCGAGGCCGTACGCACGGGCGGTCTCGCCCGTGCCGTCCAGGTCGCCGGCCACCGTCGCCGCGGCGGCTTCGTCGATGTCGACGACGGCCACGCGGTGACCCGTGCGGTGCAGGTGAGCGGCGATCACCGCCCCGAGGCCGTTGCCGGCACCGGTGACGACAGCGACTGGCCGACTCTCGGACCGCGACGTCACAGCAGAAACCCGGCCGCCGGGACGGCGGCCTCGCTGTCGACCAGGCGGATGACCTTGAGCACGATCAGGTCCTCGGCCGGGGCGAAGCCCAGCCGGATCCGGTATTCCACGTCGCCGGCCCACAGATCATGCCGGCCACGCTTGAACGCGACCAGCACCTGGGAGGCGCGCAGCACGACCTCGGCGTCGGAGACCTGGACGGGCACGAACCGGGAGACGGTGCGGGTGGTCGTCGCCGAGTCGACGGCGGCGAGGGCGTACCCCTCGGTCATCCGGGTGACGCGCATCGCGCGCATCCGAGCGTCGTCGTAGACCATGTTCAACGTGTTGGCGAAGTCCGTCGTGGTCGGGTCGATCGGGATGACGTAGTGCCCGTCCTCGGCATAGAGCGCATTCCACGCGTCGTACTCCTTGCGGTCGAGCAGGTCGGCCTCTCGCCAGGCGAGCTCGATGCCGCGCAGCACGCGCGGGTCCGCCAGCGACGTGGCAGCCGTGTCGGTGCGGGTGTCGGGGAGGGTCTCAGTCATCGCTCATCATCTGCTTCCACTGGGCGTACGCAGCGCGCATCCCGGTCTCGTCGGTGACATGTGAGGTCGGCCAGCCCTCGGGGCTCGGCTTCTCCCGAGCCACGCCGCGGTTGACCAGGATGGGCATCTCGGGCGCACCCTGCGCGCCCCGCTGGACCCGGTCCCATCCCTCCGCGTCGTCGGGGGTGCCGAAACCGAACGGCCCCTGGAAGTGCTCGTGGACCCGCAGCCGGGCGCGGTTCACCGGGCCGACGACCTCGTCGGGGCCGTCGGGGCCGATCGCGACGTGCTCGATGACCGTCTTGTCGACGGAGATCGGCCGCAGGACCCGGAAGAACGCCGCGGACATCGAGACGTTCGGGAAGAGGTTGAGGTTGAACCCGGTGCCGTGCATGGCCAGGACAACCTTGCGGATCGCCGAGTCGGACAGGCCGGCCTTCCGCAGGTCGGCGATCAGCCCGTCGAACCGGTCCTGGAGCTTCTCGGTGCCATCGTCGGCGTCGAGGTCGGAGTGCTCGGGCACCATCTGCATGACGCTGTGACCGTTGCCGAGGTCATGGGTGATCGCCTCGGGGTCGGTCATGAACGACATCATGTCGGCGGTCTCGGCGTCGACCGACGCCATCCAGGAGCGGTGCACGATCGGGAAGTGGTAGCCGTCGGTGGTGTTCTCCAGCTGGATCTTCCAGTTGCCGCCGAAGGTGAACTGGTGGGTGCCGAGCACCTTGACCGGGTAACCGCCACCCTGCTTCATGAACCGGTCGATCCACACCTTCACGTCGCCGAGGAACTCCTCGAGCGGCTCGATGTCCTCGTCGAGGGTGGCGAACACCATGCCGCCGTACGACTCGGTGCGCAGCCGCTTGAGCGAGAGCTCGCTCTTGTCCAGGACACCCTCGTAGCCCTCCGGGTAGGGGATGCCGCGCAGCTTGCCGTCGAGGCTGTAGGACCAGGCGTGGTAGGGACAGGTGAAGCCGTTGGCCTCGCCGGTCCGCTTCTCGCACAGGCTCGCCCCACGGTGGCGGCAGCGGTTGACGAGGGTGTGGACAGCGCCCTTGCGGTCGCGCGAGACGATGACCGGCTGCCGACCGACGTACGTCGACTTGAAGCTGCCGGGCTTGGGCAGCTCGCTCTCGTGCGCGACCCAGATCCAGGTGTGCTCGAAGATCCGGGTCATCTCCTGCTCGAAGATCTCGGGATCGGTGTACATCCGGCCCGCGACCCGGTCGCCCTGGACCAGGTCGGCAGGGGCGAGGTCGTACACGTTGGCTGCGGTGATCTCGGTGGTCATCTCAGTTCGCCTCCGCGGGCTCGTAGGAGCGCGGCGTGAGGGCTCTGCCCATCCGCGCCTCGACCTTGGCGTATCTCCAGAGCTTGAAGTCGCCCTCCCCCACCGCGATCGTGCGGAACAGGTTGCAGGCGGCCCTGACGGTCTCCTGGGTGTCGACGTCGGCCAGCAGGTAGCAGGTCCACGGCCAGGAGTCGGAGGGACCGACCAGGTGCGCGTCGTCGTCGATGTCCCCGATGAAGTCGACCCCCGGCAGCGCCTTGATGCCGTCCATCATCTCGACGAAGGCCCTCCACACGTCGTCGACGGTGACGCCGGCGCTGGGCAGGTCGAAGAAGTTCTGGTTGATACCGATGCAGAACAGGACGCGGAGTGGTGTTGGCTCACTCATCGGGTCTCCTTGGGGTCGTGGGACGGGCGGCGGGTGGGTCCGCTCACATGAATCCGGGGACGGTCGGCTCCTGGCCGAGCAGCACGGCACCGGCGGCGTCGTACATCGAGGGGCCGAGGAAGGCGTGCACCTGGGGCACCTCGGCGTCGCGGCGCAACCGCTGAAGCGGATGCTGGTTCGCGATGGTCCCGGTGCCCGAGATGGTGCAGAGGTCGGCGACGACGCGGGCCGCGGTGGACGCCAGGTGTGTCGCGGAGAGCCGGATCCGGGCATGCTGCTCGGGGCGGACCTCGTCGCCGGCGACGACGCTGCTCCAGACCTCCTCGGCGACCTCGTAGTAGAACGCGCGCGCCGAGCGCAGCGCGGCATAGCTCTCGGCGTAGGACGTGCGGTAGTAGGCACGGGCCGCCAGGGGCGGTGCGCCCGTCACGCCCGTGCGCGAACCCGCCTGCTGGGCGAAGTCGAGCGCGGCTTGCGCCACACCCAGGCCGACCGCGGCATGCACCTGCGCCTGGTAGCCGATCGTGGGATAGCGGAAGAGCGGCTCGTCGACGGTCGGCTCCCCACCCCGGACGAACGTCCACTCGCGGGCGACCTCGACCTCCTTGACGACCAGGTCGAACGAGCCCGACGCACGCATCCCGGCGACGTCCCAGTCCTGCACGATCTCGACCTGCTCGGGTCGCAGCAGAGCGCTTCGCGGCTTGCCTCCGGACGCGTCGTCGCTGGGGATGCCGACACCCAGCACGTCGGCGCCCATGCAACCGCTGGCGAACTTCCAGCGACCGTCGACGATGAAGCCGCGCTCGGTGGGGGTCACCGGCTGGACCGGGAACAGTCCGCCGGCGAAGACGACATCAGGGCCGTCTGCGTACAGCTCGGCCTGGGTCTCGAGCGGGAGCGCCGCCAGATAGGTGAGTGCGGACCCGAACGCCGCAACCCATCCGGTCGAGCCGTCGACGGCCGAGATCCGCTCGACGAGCTCGAGGAAGTCGGCGGGGGCCATCGGCTCGCCTCCGAACATCTTCGGGGCCGAGCTCCGGTAGACCCCGACCTGCTTGAGCCGGTCGACGAAGTCACGGGGTACGTAGCTCTGCTCGTGGAACTCACCCCGCCGGGCAGCCAGCTCCGACAGGACGTCGTCCAGGGTGAGCGGCGCAGCGGCTGTCTCCGGCTGGATCTCCTGGGTCTGGGCCATGTCGGCTCCTCTGAATCGGGTCGGATGTGTCGGACCGGCCGGGTGCCGACCGTCGGGTTCGACGCTATGAGCCCGCCCGCGCGGCGGGAATTGGGAATGCCCGGCCCGGATGAGGGGGCGTCACTGCCCCGCGTAGGGGATTTCTTCAGCGCCCGCGCCTCATCCGGCGACCTATCCTGACCAGATGCAGGTCGACCCACAGGCGCCCGAGCTGGTCCATACCGACTTCCTCGCGATGATGAACGCGACCTCGCTGTGCGTGCTGATCCACGATGCCGAGACGCACACCATCATCTGGGCCAACCCCGCGGCCTGCGAGCTGCTCGAGTGGAGCGTCACCGAGCTGCGGCCGCTCAAGGCCGACCAGATGAGCAGCTCGGCCCAGGAGTACGACCGGGTGATCGGCCGGGCGTGGCTGCAGGAGGCGGTGGAGAAGGGCCGCAGCAGGATCGAGTGGCACTACCGCTCCAGCACCGGCCGGGTGGTCCCGACCGAGGCGGTCGCCACCCGCGTCGAGCTCGCCCAGGGCCCAGCGGTGATGGTGCAGTTCCGCGACATCGAGCGCGAGCAGGCGGTCGAGCGCGAGCTGCGGCAGACCACGGCGTACGTCGAGACGCTGAGCCGGCACACCGCGGCAGGCGTCGTCGTCCTCAGCCCGGACGGTGTGGTCCAGCACGTGACCGACCAGGCGCTCGCCCAGTTCGGGGTGTCCCGCACCGACATGGCGGGGCACAGGCTGGACGACGTCGCCTCGGTCCAGATCGACCGTCGAGGCGACCGCGAACGCACCGGCTGGTCGGCGGCGGTCGGCGCGGCCGACCCGATCGCCACCGTTCGGCTGCGGCTGCGCCGCCGCGCCGGAGCCGGCCCGTCCCGGTCCGCCTGGCTGGGCGGGACGCTCGAGCGGATGCACCAGCCCGGGGTCGCGGAGTTCGTGCTGACCGTCTACGACATCTCCGAGCGGGTGCGGGCCGAGCAGGCGTACGACCAGGAGAACTACCTGGCCCGCTACAACGCGATGGGTGACATGGCGATGGCGATCGCCCACGAGCTGGGTCAGCCCCTGGCCGCGGCGAACAACTTCCTGGCCGGCGTCCGCGCCCGCGCACGGACCCTCCAGGGCTGTGCCGAGACGGCGGGCGCCACCGAGATGCTCGCCTTCGGGCTGGACGGCGCCGAACGCCAGATCGAGCGGGCGGCGACGATCGTCAGCTCCGTACGCTCCTATGTCGGGCATCTGGAGCAGGTCTCCGGCCGGGTGGACCTCAACGACGTCGTCGAGGAGTGCCTCTACTTCGTCGGGCTCCGGGCGGACCCCGCGGGGATCGAGGTCGAGCTGGACCTCTCCTCGGACCCGGTCCACGTACGCTGCGAACGCGTGCTGACCGGACAGGTGGTGCTCAACCTCTGCTTCAACGCCGTCGACGAGCTGAGCCAGTGCGGACCGGACAGCCGGGTGCTCCGGATCAGCACCGGCACCGCGACGTACGACGGGAAGACCTCGGGCATGGTGACCGTCGAGGACCGAGGACGTGGCCTGACGCAGGACCCGTTCGCCGAGTCGTTCACGTCCAAGGAGGGCGGGAGCGGGATCGGGCTGGCTCTGAGCTATCGGATCATCACCCGTCAGCACGGCATGATCTGGGCCGAGTCACGCGAGGGCGGTGGCACCCGATTCGCGTTCACGCTGCCCCGCGCATAGCCGCGCCGGCGTAGGGGAAATCCTCATCCTCCGTCGAGGAACTCTCGATTCCGCGTCGGGGCGACACTGCCTACGGTCGAGGTATCCGACCCGGTAGGAGGCCCAGGTTGTCCACCACGACCCATCCCGAGCTGACCCCGACCCAGCGCGCCTTCCGAGCCGCGATGTCGAATCTGTCGGCAGCGGTCAACATCGTCACCACCGACGGCCCGCGCGGGCCGGCGGGCATCACCGTGAGCGCGGCGTGCTCGGTCACCGACAGTCCCCCGACGATGCTCGTCTGCGTGAACCGGTCCAGCTACACCCACGACTTCTTCGTCGAGAACAAGCGGGTCGGCATCAACGTGCTCGGTGCCGAGCACGAGCCGATCGCGATGCGCTTCGCCGGTGCGAGCGACGTCTCGATGGGCGACAGGCTCTCCGAGCCGGAGTGGGAGCACGACAGCCACGGCGTCCCCGTCCTGCGCGATGCCGTCGCGACGGTCATCGGGCGAGTCGCGGACCACCGTTCGCACGGCTCGCACACGGTGCTCTTCGTCGAGGTCGATGCCGTCGACAGCCGCGACGACACCGGCGGCCTCGTCTACTTCCAGCGCCGCTTCCACACCCTGCACCCCACCGAGCTCTCCGCATGAGCCGAAGGAGCGTGATGACGATGGAGGCGGGGGCCCGGATGACGCTGATGTGCTACACCGACACCCACGGGTACGGCTGGCAGCACGTGGACCTCTTCGTCCACGACGCCGCCGGTCACGAGCTCAACTGGGTGCACTGGGAGGTCCCCGGCGACGGCCCCGAGATCGCCGATGAGGTCACCTCCCAGGTCGAGCCGAGCCTGCGGCGGACCTCCGCATGGCGCCATGCCGTCTCCGCGAGCGGGATGGACTACTGGACCGCCGACGCCAGCTGGGAGGACGCATGAGCAGGTCGCTGTGGCAGCCGTGGTCGCTGCGTGACCTCGTCACCGACCTCGCCCGAGGCGCCACCACACCGGCCGAGGCGATGGCCCGCTCCGCGGAGCGGATCGCGGCGACCGAACCCGAGCTCGACGCCTGGGTCGTCCGCCACGACCCGGATCCGGCCACCGGTCCCGGGCCCCTCGCAGGCGTGCCCTTGGGGGTCAAGGACATCATCGACGTCGCCGGCCTGCCGACCCGGTGCGGTTCCGGCCTCCGCAGTGACGTCCCACCGGCCGACAAGGACGCGGCGATCGTCGCGGAGTGGCGCCGGACCGGTGCGGTGCCGCTGGGCAAGACGGTCACCACCGAGTTCGCCTTCTTCTCCCCCGGCCCCACGGCCAACCCCGCCGCGACCGACCACACCCCCGGCGGCTCCTCCAGCGGCTCTGCTGCTGCCGTCGGTGCCGGCCAGGTGCCGCTGGCCCTGGGGTCGCAGACCGCCGGTTCGGTGACCCGTCCGGCGGCCTACTGCGGGGTCGCGGCTCTGGTGATGACCAACGGTCGCTTTCCGGTCGACGGCGTCACCGGGCTGAGCCCGAGCCTGGACAGCCACGGCGTGTACGCCGCGACGGCCGGTGACCTCGCACTGGCCTGGTCCGCGCTGAGCGGCGGCCCCGACGTCGCTCGACCTGGCTCGCCCGGGCGAGGCGAGCCGCTGCGTGCGCTGCTCTGGTCGGCCGCACCGATCGGTGTCCTGGACCCGGCGATGCGAGATGCCCTGGAGGCGACCCGGGTGGCGCTCGAGACGAGTGGCGCCGTCGTTCGCGACTTCCCGGAGGAGCAGCTGGTCGCCGACCTCGCCGCCGCGCACCCCGTGGTCATGGCGTACGAAGCCGCCCGCGAGCGCTCCGCGGAGCTGGCCGCGGCCGACCAGCTGTCCGAGCCGTTGGCCGGGCTGCTGCGTACGGGTGCCGAGACGAGCCGGAGCGACTACGAGGTTGCTCTCGACCTGATCGCGCGGGGTGGTGAGCGGGTCACCGAGCTCCTCGGGGCGTACGACGTCGTGGTCGGTGCCGCAGCTCCTGGCCCCGCTCCCCGAGGGCTCGGCGCGACTGGTGACCCGGTGCTGAGCCGGCCGTGGCAGGCGCTCGGCCTACCCGTCGTGACCGTCCCCGGGCTACGGGATGCCGCGGGCATGCCGCTCGGCATCCAGGTGGTCGGCCACCGCCTCGGTGAGGACCACCTCGTGGCCGCAGCGTGCGCCGTCGAGCAAAGCCTGGTGTCCTGATCCTGGGCATATGGCCCGGGTCACACCACGAGCGATGAGTGAAACACGATGACGAAACGGCCGGGTAACAGCGACGACGTACCGTCGACGACCATCCCCACGAACAAGGCGACTCCGATGAGCATCACTGAACTCCCCCGGACGGACACCGCCGCCACGCGTACTCCGGTCGTCCACATCGTCGACGACGACCACGACCTGCGACAGTCGCTGGTCTTCCTGCTGGAGACCGTCGGCATCGAGGCACTGACCTATCCCGACGCGACCACGTTCCTCGACGAGTACGACGCGACCGAGCCGGCGGTCCTCATCGTCGACGTCCGGATGCCCGGGGTCAGCGGCTTCCAGCTGCAGGAGACACTGCGCCAGCAGGACTACCCGGCACCGGTCATCTTCTGCTCAGCACACGGGGACGTGCCCATGTCGGTGCGGGCGATGCAGCACGGCGCCGTCGACTTCCTGGAGAAGCCCTACGACTCCCAGCAGATGCTGGAGGTCGTCCAGGAGCAGCTTCTCGAGGCGGGCAGGCGGTTCGCCGCCGATGCCGTACGCCGCGAGGTGCAGAGCCGGGTCGACCAGCTCACCCCACGCGAGCTCGAGGTCCTGCGACTGGTCATCGACGGCCTGCCGAGCCAGCACATCGCCCGGGAGCTCGGCACCAGCGTCAAGACGGTCGACGTCCATCGGGCCCGGATCAAGGCGAAGACCTGCTCGGACAGCCTCGGCACGCTCGTACGCGACGTGCTCCTCTACCAGGTGACCGTCTGAGCTCTGCTCAGGGCGCCATCAGCACCGACGCCGACGGGTAGGACTCCGCCCAGGTCGGCGAGAGCGCTGCGATGAAGACGTTCTCGGTGCGAGTCCGGGCGATCCGCCAGGTGCGGTCGATGCGCCGGAAGGCGTTGTTCAGGCGGCTGGAGCGCAGCAGCGCCTTGCCGTCGGAGAAGAGCCACGGCTGGACGTGGATCCACTGGCCCTCGGCCTCGTCGCCGTCGACGTGGATCTGCTCGGAGGTCAGGTAGTGCGCGTTGAGCAGCAGGGCCGGATCCTGCTTCTCGCCCCAGAACCTCTCGAAGTGAGCGCGCACCGCGACCTTGCCCTCGGCCCTGCCGAACTGTCCGTCGTAGTACTCCCCGACACCTTCCCAGACCGCGTCCTCGGTGTAGAGCTCCATGATCAGGTCGACCCGCTGAGCATCATCGCTGACGCCGAACTCCGGGCAGGGCGTGTCGCAGAGGAACATGTAGCGCGCCTGCAGCCGGCGGATCTCCGCCTCCGACTCGAGGGCCTCCACCCGTCGGAGGAGTGCGGCGACCGTGTCTGTCTCGGGGGTGCTCGTCATGCTTTCACGGTAGGAAGCCCGAGCACCCGGCTCCAGTGGCAATGGCCGCAGCTCGATGAGGGAATCCCCTACTCCGTCGCCGAGGGGCAGGGGCTCACCTCGACGCCCGGTCAGCCCGTCCTGTTGACCACGACGAACGGGCAGGCGAAGGGGTCGCGGTCGCCGAGGCCGACGCGGTTGAGATGGCGTACGACGATGGCGTACGACTCCAGGAGGCCGGCCTCGGTGTAGGGGACGCCGTGCTCGGCGCAGTAGGCACGGACCAGCGGCTGGGCGCGGCGGAGGCTGCTGCTCGGCATGCTGGGGAAGAGGTGGTGCTCGATCTGCAGGTTGAGGCCGCCCATGAACCAGTCGACCCAGCGACCGCCGCGGATGTTGCGGGAGGTCAGGACCTGGCGGGAGAGGAAGTCGATCCTGGTGTCGCGCGGGACCAGCGGCATGCCCTTGTGGTTGGGGGCGAAGCTGGCGCCCATGTAGACGCCGAAGACGGCCAGCTGCACACCCAGGAACGCCGCCCCGAGACCGAGGCCCAGTACCGAGCAGACGAGCACCGGCCAGCCGATGAGCCGCAGCGCCAAGAGGGCTGCCTCCGTACGCCGATGCTTGAGGTCTCGATCGCCGATCACGGTGCGGACGGCGCCGACGTGGAGGTTGATGCCCTCGAGGGTCAGCAGCGGGAAGAACAGCCATCCCTGGCGGGCGGTGAGCCACCGCTTGAAACCTGTACGTCGCTCGACGTCCTCGGGTGTGAACAGCAGGACCGAGGGGCGGATGTCCTCGTCCGCGTCGACCTTGTTCGGGTTGGCGTGGTGGCGGGTGTGCTTGCGCATCCACCAGCCGTAGCTCAGCCCGACGACCAGGTTGCCGAGGATGCGCGAGGCCCATTCGTTCTTCGGACCCGAGGCGAAGATCTGGCGGTGGGCGCCGTCGTGGGAGAGGAACGCGGTCTGAGTGAACAGGACCCCGAAGGCCGCCGCGACCAGCAGCTGCCACCAGGTCTGTCCGAGGGCGAGCAGGGCGATCAGCGCCAGCGCGAAGCCGGTGCCAAGGAGGGCAACCCGCCGGACGTACGTCCTCGGCTTACGCTCCAGGAGACCCTCCTGCCGGACGCGACTCATCAGCTCGGTGTAGGCGTTGACCTGACGGTGTGCCTGGGCTGGGAGCGTGGTCATCGGGATCACCGCCCCAGGCGGCGCAGCCGCGCCATGGCCAGCGGCAGGCAGACCGCGATGATGGCGACCGGCCAGAGGACGGCCATGGTCAGGGCGTGCTCGCCGACCCAGGTCGTGGCGGCGCCGGCCGTGTTGCCGAACAGCTCGCGGGTGGCGATGACCGTGGAGGAGAGCGGGTTCCACTCGGCAGGAAGGGCGAGCCAGCCCGGCATCAGGTCGGTCGGCACGATCGTGTCGGCGACCATGGCGAGCGGGAAGACGAGGGCGAAGTACTTCATCGCCGCCTCGGGACCGCTGACCAGCAGGCCGAGCAGGATGCCGACCCAGGAGAAGGCCATCCTGAGGAGGATCAGGAGCCCGAGCGCGGCGATCACCCCACCGATCCCGAGATGGGCCTGCCAGCCGAACAGGGTCCCGAGCGCCAGCAGGATCGACAGCTCGACCACGGCCAGGATCACGTCCGCCAAGGCGCGCCCGGCCAGCACCGCCACCGGCGACATGGGGAGGGAGCGCATCCGGTCCAGCACCCCGCCGCGTACGTCCTCGGCGACGGAGATCGTGGTGTTGCCGATGCCGAACGCCATGGTGAGCGCGAAGAGGCCCGGGAGCAGGAACTCGCGGTACTCCGCGCCCGGCACGTCCATCGCGACCCCGAAGGCCTCACCGAAGACGAAGCCGAACATGGCCACGGCCATCACCGGGATCATCAGCGTGCCGAGGAGCTCGTCGGGGCGGCGTACGAGATGGAGGAGGTGGCGCTTGGCCACCACCCAGGTGTCGACCATCGCCCACGTGATGCGTGATCCGTGGACGGTTTCGGTCATCGTGCTCATCTCAGGCCCCCTCGGTGATCAGCAGGAACGCCTCGTCGAGGTCGCGGCCGCCGACGCTGGACTTCAGCTCGGCGGGCGTCCCCTCGGCGACGACCCGGCCGCGGTCGACCATCGTGAT
Organism: Nocardioides sp. YJ-D4; assembly: GCF_054031495.1. Lineage (NCBI taxonomy): Bacteria > Bacillati > Actinomycetota > Actinomycetes > Propionibacteriales > Nocardioidaceae > Nocardioides > Nocardioides sp. YJ-D4. Next base: position 3,488,571 of record NZ_CM132932.1, on the reverse strand, counting down.
GCGTGAACACAACCGGTCGGCCTCCTCCAGGTACTGGGTGGTCAGCAGCACGGTCGTGCCGGAGTCGGCCAGCTCGCGGACCGCGTCCCAGACCTCGAGCCGGCTGCGCGGGTCGAGGCCGGTGGTGGGCTCGTCGAGGAAGAGCACCCGAGGACTGCGGATGAGGCTGACGGCCAGGTCGAGCCGCCTTCTCATGCCACCGGAGTAGCCGCGCACAGGGCGGCCAGCGGCCTCGACGAGGTCGAAGCGCTCGAGCAGCTCATCGGCTCGGGCTCGCGCCTCCCGGGCCCGCATCCGGTACAGGCGGGCGAACATGTCCAGGTTCTGACGGCCGCTCAGGATCCCGTCGACAGCGGCGTACTGTCCGGCGATGCCGATGCGCGCTCGCACGCCTGCCCGGTCACGGGCGACGTTGCGACCGGCGACCCAGGCCTGGCCCGAGTCGAAGCTCGCGAGGGTGGCCAGGATGCGTACGGTCGTGGTCTTGCCGGCGCCGTTGGGGCCGAGCAGGCCGTGGACAGTGCCGGCGGGGACGGCGAGGTCGATGCCGTCCAGCGCGGCGCCGCGGCCGGGGTAGCTCTTGCGGAGTCCCTGGGTCCAGATGGCGGGTTCGTCGGTGATCATGCTGCTGCCTCCATGTCGGCGGTGGATCGTGCGGGTCGGGGTGTGCGCGAGGTCGTGGTGATGCCGGCCGGCGTCACCTCGTCGTAGCGGCCCAGCGAGATCCGGGCGATGTTGAGCAGCGACTCGCTGCCCTCGGCGTAGTAGCCGCAGTGGCCGGGGATGTCGCCGGTGCCGAAGCGGGTCGCGCCGAGCTCGAGCGGCCCGCGCCCGAGACCGAGGCGGCCGACCCGCACCCGCGGGACCAGCCGGATCCGGTCCGTCTCGCCGTACGCGGCCCAGAGCCGGGTGCCGGTGCCCAGCTCTGAGCGCCGCACCGCACCGATCCCCGCGCTGCCCAGCGCCACACAGTCCTCCGCGCGGGCGGAGGCCAGGGCGAGGCCGGCGACGGTCGAGCCGTAGCTGTGGCCGACCAGGGTGAGGTGGGCGGCACGCGGCAGGTAGTGGGTCAGGTTCGCCAGGTCCTGCGCACCGGCGTAGGCCGGGGTGTTGGTGATCGCGTTGTACCACTCCGGCGGCGAGTGGTAGCCCAGCCAGACCACGACGGCCGACCGGCTCTCCGGCGCGATCTCCTGCATCGTACGCAGCAGCAGCTGCCCACGGGAGCGCGGACTGTGGGCCTCGGTGCTGGTGAAGTAGTTGCCGAGGTGGTGGCCGTTTCCGGGCACGATGACCGCGATGTGGTCGGCGGTCGCGGCGTCCCCGAAGACCTCCACGACCCGTGCCCCTCCGGGCGGGTCGCAGGCGAGCAGGCGGGGTCCGATGGATCCGTCGGCCTCGTTGAGGCCGTATCTGAGCGGCGTCACAACTGTCATGGCCGTGACGGTAGGAATCAGGTGTGCCGCCGCGCGTCACTCCCGGGAGCCATTCGACCCCCTACCGGGGTAGTCCGGGATGACCCTGAGGGCTCAAACAGGACTAGACGTGCGGCGCGACCAGGCCGCTCTCGTAGGCGAACACGACGGCCTGGGCGCGGTCGCGCAGGCCGAGCTTGCCGAGGATGCGGCTGACGTGGGTCTTCACGGTCTGCTCGGCCAGGAAGAGCTCGGCGGCGATCTCGCTGTTGGAGCTGCCGCGGGCGATGTTCTCGAGCACCTCGCGCTCGCGCTCGGTGAGCTGTTTGAGCCGCGGGTCGGCCTTCCGGCGGCGCGGGGCGCGGGCGAACTGGGCGATCACCTGTCGGGTCACCGATGGCGAGAGCAGGGCCTCGCCGGCATGGACGACGCGGATCGCGGAGGCGAGCTCGTCGGGCGAGGCGTCCTTGAGGAGGAAGCCGCTGGCGCCGAGGCGCAGCGACTCGTGGACGTACTCGTCGGCGTCGAACGTGGTCAGCATGACCACCTTGGTCTGTGCGGTGGCCGGGTTCTCGGAGAGCTGCCGGAGCGCCTCGATGCCGTCCATCACCGGCATCCGGACGTCCATCAGCACCACGTCGGGATGCGTACGCCGCACCACCTGCAGCGCCTCGGCTCCGTCGGCCGCGGTGCCGACCACCTCGATATCCGGTTGGGTGCTGAGCAGCGCCACGAACCCCGAGCGCACCATCTCCTGGTCGTCGACGACCACGATCTTCACCGTCACGGGGTCTTCCTACCGCGTTTGGTGGGCGTGCGCACGGCGGTTTGGGCCGGGAGCCAGGCCTCGACGACGAACTCGCCGTCGGCTGCTCCCGCGGTGAGGCTGCCGCCCACCGCGCTCGCGCGCTCGCGCATCCCGATCAGCCCGTGACCACCTCCGGTGGCCTCGGTGGCGGGGGCGGCACCGTCGAGCGGGTTGACGACCCGGATCCCGAGGTCCTCCTCCCCCAACGTCAGATCGACACCGACCGGCTCGCGGGGAGCGTGACGGCGGGCGTTGCTGAGCGCCTCCTGCACGATCCGGTACGCCGCGGTGCCGACCTCCGGGGCGACGTCGGTGAGCTCCGGAAGGGCACCGCGCACCTCGACCCGTTGCCCGGTCCCGCGAGCCGACTCGAAGAGCTCACTCAGCCCGTCGATGCCCGGCACCGGGACCCGGCCCGACTGCCCTTCCTCGGTACGCAGCACGTCGAGCACCCCGCGCATCTGCCGCAGCGCCGAGGCCGCCAGGTCGGCGATCTCGGCGAACTCGGCCTCGGCCGCCGGGCTGACGTCGTCGACCCGGTGTGGCGCCGATCTGGCCTGGACGGTGATCAGCGACATGTTGTGGGCGATCACGTCGTGCAGCTCACGGGCGATGCGCGCCTTCTCCTCGACCACCGAGCGGCGCTCGTGCTCCTCGCGCAACGCGCTGCGCGACTCGGAGAGCCGTCGAGCGACGGTTGCGAGGGCACCCAGCAGCAGCGCGAGCGAGGCGTAGTTGGCCACCTCGATGAGTGAGGGGACGAGGTCGTTCCAGGCCATCCCGACCACCGCCAGGACCACCCCGATGGCGACCTGGATGCCGAGGGTGGTCGCCGCCAGCCGCCAGCCGGCGACCAGGGTCAGCACCACCAGCACCAACAGCTGGGTCAGCGTCGGCGGCGGGATCATCCACGGCCACCCCTCCTCGCCCAACCTCGCGACCGCCAGCGCGGCCACGGTCACCGCGACCAGGGAGAGTCCCGCCGCCTCCACCGGACGCCGGAGCGCCAGCGGGATCGAGGCGGCATGCGTGACCCCGATGAGCAGAGCGACCCCGCCCGCGACCTCGTAGGGGTCGGTGGTCAGGACCGCGGCCTCCACGATCCCGAGCACGGTCGCGGCGACGTACAACGCCAGACGACCGCGACCGGGCCAGGTCTTCAACATGTTCAAGTAATACCAGGCACGAGAGCACGCCCGGCGGCGCATCGACCGCTCGAGAAGTGGTCACCATGGGCCCTCTCGATGGCCTCCAGAGAGCCCAAATCGACCACTCTTCGTCTGCGGATGAGGCGTCATCGGCCAACGGCGGCCTTGTCCTCGTCCTGCGTCCGTATCGTGCCCTCACCGGACTCGATCCGGCCCTTCAGGCTGACGGTGATGTAGTGGGTCCAGGCGTCGTAGCAGACGTCGAAGCACTCGTCGCCGCGCGCGAGTCCCTCGTGGGTGAAGGTCACGCGGGTCTGCTCTCCGTCACGGGCGATGTCGAACCGTCCGGTCGTGCCGATCCACTCCTTCTTGTCCGCGATGAAGTCGAGGTAGCCGTCGGTGAACTCCCACACCACGCGCTCCCCCGGGACGAGCTCCGCCACGCGCTGCTTGGAGAAGTGGATGTCCGGCACCAGGTAGAACCACTCGGCGCCGACCTGGTCGGTGGGTCCGGCGATGTGGTGCCCCCACCAGGAACGTACGTCGTTGATGGCCTCGTACGCCTCCTGAGGAGTGGCGTCGACGGTGAAGGTTGCGGTCAGGTCGCTCATGGCTGTCCCCTTGGAATCGATGTGACTTGCATCATGCAAGTTCCACCGTAGACACGGGCACTTTCATCATGCAAGTGATTTGCTAGGGTCGTCCTCGTGCTCGGAAAGACGTACGACGGCCAGATCTGCTCCATCGCCCGATCCCTCGAGATCGTGGGCGAGCGCTGGACCCTGCTGATCCTGCGGGACGCGATCTTCGCCGGCGTCACGCGGTACGGCGACTTCCAGCACAACCTCGGCATCTCCACGAACATCCTGAAGACACGCCTCGCGACCCTCGTCGAGGCCGGCCTGATGACGCGCGACGACGCCGGCGACTACCGGCCGACGGCGATGGCCCAGGGGCTCCGGCCGGCGCTGATCGCGCTCACCGAGTGGGGCGACACGTGGTTCGCACCCGACGGACGGCCCATCGACTACCTGCACGCCGACTGCGGGGAGCCCGTCCACGTCGAGGCCCGGTGCGAGCAGCACGGAGACGTCCCGCCCGACCAGGTCGTGGTGCGGCCCGGGCCGGGCATGCCCGCCGAGTACCTGGCAGCCCGGCGACCGATCCGAGAACGATGACCACCCCATGGCACAGCAGAGCCCGCCGCGAATCGTACGGCGGGCTCTGCTGCATGGGGTCTCAGGCGTCGACGAGCTCTCGGTCGCTGGTCTCGCCGAGGCGGACCAGGGAGAACACGCTCAGCAGGCAGAACGCCGCGATGACGGTGGAGAGCATGACGGTGCTGGCGCCGGCCTTCTGCAGCGAGGCGAAGAGGAGCGGCGAGAGGCCCGCGCCCATGCCGGCGAGCTGATAGCCGAGCGAGGCACCGGTGTAGCGCGACGAGGTCTTGAAGACCTCGCTCATCAGCGCCGCGAGCGGGCCGTAGAAGGCCGCATGGATGACCGACTGGCCGAGCACGACCGCCAGGACGAGCAGCGCGACCGACCCGCTGTCGAGCATCGGGAAGAGCAGGTAGGCGAAGACCGCGGTCGCGACGGCGGCGGTGAGGACCACCGGCCGGCGGCCGACCCGGTCGGTGAGCGCGGACCAGCCGATGATGCCGATGACCGCGCCGGCCGAGGAGACCGTGAGCGCGTTGAGCACGGTCGGGCGCTCGAAGCCCGCCCCGAGGGCGTAGCTGATCAGGAAGGTAGTCAGCGTCCCCTGCACGACGAAGGCACCGAGTCCGATGCCGACGGCCAGCAGGAGCGTACGCGGGTGGTTGCGGAGGACGTCGAGCAGCGGCGTACGCGCCTCCGCCTTCTTCTCCTTCATCGCCTCGAAGGCGGGCGACTCGGTCACACTGAGGCGGATCCACAGGCCGACCGCGAGCAGCACGATGCTCAGCAGGAACGGCACCCGCCAGCCCCACGCGGTGAACTGCTCGGGCGTGGTGACCGTGGCCATCAGCGCCATCACCGCGGTCGAGAGGACCATGCCGGCCGGGGCGCCGGCGTTGGTGAACGAGGCCCACAGCCCGCGGCGGGAGGTGGCGTGCTCGGCGGTGATCAGCACCGCGCCACCCCACTCGCCACCGATCGCGACACCCTGGATGACCCGAAGCAGGACGAGGAGAACCGGCGCGGCCGCACCGATCTGCCCGTACGTCGGCAGGCAGCCGATCAGGAAGCTGACCACACCCATGATCAGCATCGTCAGGACCAGCATCTTCTTCCGGCCGAGCCGGTCGCCGAAGTGGCCGAAGACCACGCCGCCCAGCGGGCGCGCCAGATAGCCGGCGGCAAAGGTGCCGAAGGATGCGATCGTGCCGGTCACGGGGTCGAGGTTGGAGAAGAAGACCTCGTTGAAGACCACGGCCGAGGCGGTGGAGTAGAGCAGGAAGTCGTAGTACTCGATCAAGCTGCCCGTGAAGCTGCTGGCGACGATCCGGCCCATCTGCGTACGTGGACCGGTCGTGCTGCCACCGGAGGTGAGGGTCATGTGGGGGCTCCATTCAGGATTCCTGTTTATCAGGATTCCTGTCGATTCTGGGTGATGTACGTCACGCCTGTCAAGGAGCCCCCACGACCCGGCTAGAAGGTGAGCACAGGTTTCACCGTGGCGCCCGAGACCATGTCGGCGACGGCCGTCTGGATCTCCTCGAACGGGTAGCGCCGGACCAACCGGTCCAGTGGCATCCGTCCGTCGGCGACCAGTCGCGCGAGTGCGGGGATGAGCGTGCGGGTCTCGGCGTCGCCGAGGGTCAGGCCAGTCACCCGCTTGCCGGGCAGCATCGCGTTCACGTCGAGCCCCACCTCGGTGCCGAACGGCGGCGCGCCGACGATGACCGCGGTGCCCCGGGCACGCAGGGCGTCGACGCCCTGGCGGAGCACGCCGGTGTTGCCGGTCGTCTCCACGACACCGTCCGCACCACCTCCGGTCAGCTCCGTCAGCGCGGCGGTCAGGTCGTCGACCTGGCCGGCGTCGATGACGTCGGTCGCCCCCAGCTCGCGCGCCAGCCCGAGCCGCTCGGCCACCCGGTCCACCGCGATGATCCGGGTGGCCGGGGTCAGGCGCGCGGCCATCACCGCGGACAGCCCGACCGCACCCGCGCCGAGGACCACCACCGAGGACCCCGGGCGCGGGGCGAGCACGTTCCAGACCGCACCGACACCGGTCTGCACGCCGCACCCGAGCGGGGCGAGCAGGGACAGGTCCGCCTCGGGATCGACGCGTACGGCGCTGCGCTCGTCGACGACCGCGAGCCGGGAGAAGGAGGACTGCCCGAAGAAGTGGCCGCCGATCGCCTTCCCGCCCCTGCTCACCGGGGAGGCGCCGTCCAGGCGCGCGCCTCCGATGAGGTTGGTGGGAAGCCAGACGTCGCAGTACGCCGGGTGGCCGTCACGGCACTGGGCGCACGTCCCGCAGGAGCTGAACGACAGCAGCACCTGGTCGCCGGGCGCAAGGCTGCGTACGCCGGATCCGACCTGCTCGACGACGCCGGCGCCCTCGTGCCCGAGAACGCCCGGGAGCGGGAACGGCAGTCCACCACTCGCTACGCCGAGGTCGGTGTGACACAGCCCGGCGGCGACCATCCGGACCAGGATCTCGTCGGGGCGGAGCGCGTCGAGCTCGACGTCTCCGATGGTGAACGGGGCGCCGGCGGACTCGACCACCGCCGCCTGGGTCGTGGTGCTCATGACTGCTCCCCGGTCGCGGGGCTCGTGGGCGGCAGCGAGATGACGACGGATCGGACCTTCGTGTACGCCTCGAGCGCCTCCGGGCCGTACTCGCGGCCGAAGCCGGACTGCTTGACGCCGCCGAACGGCACCGCCGGATCGAGCATCGCCCAGTCGTTGACCCAGACGATCCCGGCGTCGAGCCTGCCCGCGACCCGGTGCGCCCGCGTGAGATCCCGGGTGTGCAGCCCGGCCGCCAGCCCGTACGCCGTGGAGTTGGCGAGCGCGACGGCCTCGTCCTCGTCCGCGAACGACTGCACCGTGAGGACCGGCCCGAAGACCTCCTCGTTGACCACGCGTGAGTCCGCGGGCAGGCCGGTGATCACCGTCGGCGCGTAGTAGAACCCGTCGGCGAGGTCGCCTCCGAGCTCCGGACGCTGGCCGCCGGTGACGACCTGGCCGCCCTCCTGGCGGGCCAGGGCGACGTACTCCTCGACCTTCTTGCGGTGCTGGTCGCCGGCCATCGGACCGATGACCGTCGCCGGGTCGCGCGGATCGCCGAGCGGTACTCCGGGGACGGCGTGCCGGAGGATGTCGACCACCGTGTCGTGGATCTCCGCGGCGACGAGCAGCCGCGGTCCGGCCATGCAGAACTGACCGGTGTTGAAGACGAAGGCCTTGATGACGGCGCCCACGGCGATCTCGATGTCGGCGTCGGCGAAGACCAGGTGCGCACCGTTGCCGCCGAGCTCCATGGTGACCGGCTTCAGGTGCTCGCCCGCGACGCTCGCAGCCCGGCGGCCCACGGCCGTCGACCCGGTGAACGCGATCTTGTCGACTCCGGGATGACGCAACAGTGCGTCGCCGGCCTCCGGGCCGGTTCCGGTCACGACGTTGAGTACGCCGTCAGGCACCCCGGCATCGACAAGGAGTCGAGCCATGAACAGCGCACTGAGCGGCGTGTCGTCGGCCGGCTTGTGCACGACGGTGTTGCCCGCCGCCAGCGCGGCCGCGATCTTGGTGCTCGACAGGATCAGCGGGAAGTTGAACGGCGTGATGGCTCCGACCACGCCCAGGGGCTCGCGCCGGGTGTAGGCGAGGGCCGGGATGGGCGTGTCCCGCACGGACCCGTCGAGGGTCTGCGCCAGCGCGGAGCAGTACTCGTACTGCTGGGCCACCGTCTCGACGTCGACGTGTCGGGCCAGGGTCACGGGCTTCCCGACGTCTCGGCTCTCGACCTCGACCAGCTCGTCGGCCCGCTCGCGGATCAGGTCCGCGACACGGTGCAGGATGCGGCCGCGGTCGCGCCCGCTCATCCGGGGCCAGGGCCCGGTGTCGAAGGCCTCCCGGGCGGCGGCCACCGCGGCGGCGACGTCAGCGGCGTCGCCCGCGGGAACGCTCGTCAGCACCTTGCCCGTGCTGGGATCGGTCACGTCCATCCGGCGGCCGCTCACCGAGTCGGTCGGCCGGCCGCCGATGAAGAGCTGCTGGGCATCGTACGTGGCAGGCATGTCAGAGCCCCTTGCCGCGATGCGTCCCGACCGCCGGCCGAGGGTCGTAGACGGGCCTGGGGCGGCCGGTGGGGGCGCTGGCGAGGATCCGGCCCATGTGCGTCCGTGGGCCGGTCGGGCATCTGCCGTCGGGAATGAGGGTCATTGCGGGGCTCCGTTCAGGATTCCTGTTTATCAGGATTCCTGTCAATGCTGCGTGATGCCCGCCACCCCGTCAATAGATGCGACGGTCAAAACCCTGGTGGGCCCGGACTTGACCCCGGGCTCAGGCCAGTCCGAGCAGGCGGATCGCGTTCTCCTTCAAGAGCAGCGGACGGACCTCGTCCTTGATCTCGAGCTTCTCGAGGTCGCTGAACCAGCGGTCGGGCGTGATCACCGGAAAGTCGGAGCCGAACAGCACCTTGCGGCGCAGCGGACCGTTGAGCTGCTTGACCAGCTGCGGCGGGAAGTACTTCGGCGACCAGCCGGACAGGTCGATGTGGACGTTGGCCTTGTGGGTCGCGATCGAGATCTGCACGTCGACCCAGGGGACGGCGGGGTGCGCCATCACGATCTGGAGATCCGGGAAGTCGGCGGCGACGTCGTCGAGGAGCAGCGGGTCGGAGTAGCGGAGCCTGATCCCGCGACCGCCGGGGAGGCCGGCACCGATCCCGGTCTGGCCGGTGTGGAAGAGCGCGACCACGCCGAGCTCCTCCAGGGTCGCCCACAGCGGGCGGTGCTCGGGGTCGGCCGGGGAGAAGGCCTGCAGGCCGGGATGGAACTTGAAGCCGCGTACGCCGCAGTACTCGGCGAGACGACGCGCCTGCTTCACCGCGGCCTCGCCCTTGCGGGGGTCGACGGAGCCGAACGGGATCAGTACGTCGGCGTGCTCGGTCGCGCGCTCGGCGATCTCCTCGCTCGACAGCGGCGGATGGTCGAGGCCGGTCGAGGCGTCGACGGTGAAGATCACCGCCGCCATGTCGCGCTCGCGGTAGTAGGCGGCCAGGTCGTCGACGGTCGGGGTGCGCGGGTGGTCACCGCGGAAGTAGGCCGCCGAGGCGTCCATCAGCTCCTGGTCGAGCGAGAAGTGACCGTGATGGTCGGCCTCGACGTGGGTGTGCATGTCGAGGGCTCGGATCGAGGCGGTGTCGATGCGGGGCTCGTAACGGGTCATCGGGTGGTTCCTTCCGGGGTGCCGTACAGCTCGCGGACCCGGGACTTCAGCAGCTTCCCGGAGGCGTTGTGCGGGATCTCGTCGACGAAGACGACGGCCTTGGGGATCTTGTAGCGGGCGAGCCGTCCGTCGAGGTGTTCCAGCAGGTCGGACTCGGCGAGGGCGGAGTCGGGACGGCGTACGACGACGGCACGGCCGACCTCGCCCCAGCGCTCGTCGGGGACGCCGATGACAGCGGCCTCGGCGACGTCCGGATGGGTGTAGATCGCCTGCTCGACCTCTGCCGGGTAGACGTTCTCGCCGCCACTGATGAACATGTCCTTCACCCGGTCGACCACATAGAGGAAGCCGTCGTCGTCGAGCATCGCGACATCGCCCGTACGCAGCCAGGGCCCGTCGAAGGCAGCCTCCGTCGCTGCTCCGTTGTGCCAGTAGCCGGGAGTCACGTTGGGGCCGTTGACGTGCACCTCACCCGCCTGGCCGGGCGTCGCCTCCTCGTTGCCGGGGGCCACGACGCGTACGTCGGTGAAGAAGCAGGGGGTGCCGGCCGAGCCGAGCTTGTCGAGGCCGTCGCCGGCGCGCAGCATGGTCGTCCCCGGGGAGGCTTCGGTCAGGCCGTAGCCCTGGATGATGTGCAGGCCGCGGCTCTGCCAGGTGTCGAGGAGCGTGCGCGGGATCGGCGCACCGCCGCTCAGGGCCGAGCGGAGGCTGTCGAGGTCGGCGGTCGCCCAGGTCGGCTCCTGGGCGAGCGCCTGGTACATCGAGGTGACGCCGAAGAGCAGGGTGACCCGTTCCCGCTCGATGGTGGCGATCGCGGCGGCAGGGTCGAAGCGGGCCGCGATGAGGGACGTACCGCCCTTGAGGAAGGTCGGGAGCAGCACCTGGTTGAGCGCGGCGGTGTGGAACAGCGGCGCGGTGACCAGGGCGATCTCATCGGAGCGGACGTCGACGTCGACGAGCAGGTTGAAGGCGTTCCAGGCGATGTTTCCGTGCGTCAACATCACGCCCTTGGGGCGGCCGCTGGTGCCCGAGGTGTACTGGATCATGAAGACGTCGTCCAGCCCGACCTCGACGTCGATCCGCTCCTTCCACGGCACCGCGAGCGCGTCCAGCCCGTGACCGCCCGCGGCCGTGAACCGGTGGCTCGGCAGCCCGAGGGCCGCGACCGCCTCGGCTGCGACCGCCTCGTCGAAGTCGTCGGCGTGGACCAGCAGCGCCGGCTCGGCGTCGGAGAGGATCCAGGCCAGCTCGGGCGGTGCGAGCCGGGTGTTGAGCGGCAGGAAGACCGCCCCCAGCCGGGCGGTGGCGAAGAGCGTGACCGCGAGCTCGATCGAGTTCAGGCCGAGGAACGCGACCCTGTCCCCCGGAGCCACTCCGCGGGCACGGAGTCCGTGGGCGACCGCATCCACGAGGCGGTCGACCTCGGCGTACGTCACCACCGCGTCGTCCTGCACGAACGCCCGCGCGCCAGGGGTCATCCGGGCCCGCCGGGCGGGCCATGATCCGATGCCGCTGTCCAACATGTCGATCCTCGTTCGTCTCGTGGGCTCAGCCGAGCCCGAGGTCGGTCTTGATCTCCAGCAGTCGCCGCAGCGCCTGGTCGCGACGCCCGACGAGGTCCTCGGCAGAGGTGCCGTCGAGCTCCTCGTCGACCCCGTCGACCAGCTTCTCGACCAGCCCTGCGGTGAGCTCCGGATGACCGAGGTCGTCCCACCATTCGACCATCGGCGGGCCGAGATGCTCGAGCACGTGCCCGAGCCCGCCCGGGCCGCCGGAGAGGTGCTGTGTGGCGAAGGGGCCGAGCAGGGACCAGCGCAGCCCGGGGCCGTCGGCGATCGCGGTGTCGATGTCGGCGACCGAGACGATGCCCTGGTCGACGAGGTGGTAGGCCTCGCGCCACAGCGCCGCCTGGAGCCGGTTGGCCACGTGCCCGGGCACCTCGCGGCGGATGTGGATGGGACGTTTGCCCAGGTGGCGCAGGGTCTCGAGGGCGGCGTCGACGGCCTGCGGCGACGTCGCCGATCCACCCACGACCTCGACCAGCGGCACCAGGTGCGGCGGGTTGAACGGGTGCGCCACCAGCACCCGCTCCGGATGATGGGTGCAGGCGTCCTGGAACGTGCTCGGCATCAGCCCCGAGGAGCTGCTGGTCAGCAGTACGTCGGGGGCGGCCGCCTCATCGAGCGCGGCGAAGATCTCGCGCTTCACCTCCAGCCGCTCGGGTCCGCTCTCGAGCACCAGGTCGGCGGCCGCGCCGACCTCCGCGAGGCTGTTCGCGAACCGCAGCGATCCCTCGGGGATCTGCGCCCGCAGCCGCTCCTCGGCGCCTTCGGCCGGATCCCAGGCGACCACGTCGAGCCCGTGCTCGAGCCCGAGCACCACCCAGCTGACCCCGATCGCGCCCGTGCCGACGACCCCGAGCGTACGAACGTCCTCTCCGCTCCTCATACGGTCCTCCTGCTCAGCGCGCCCGAGGTCGCCAGCGCGACGAATGGGTCCAGGGACGCCGGGTCGGCGAGCGCGTCCCGGCTGGCGACGTCCTCAGGACGTACGCCCTGCAGGATGCGCTTGGCCGGCAGCTCGAGCTTCTTGCCGGTGAGGTTGCGTGGCACCGCAGGCACCTCGATCACCTGGTCGGGGATGTGCCGCGGGGAGAGCGCCGACCGCAGCGCGCGGATCAGTCGGGCCCGGAGCGCGTCGTCGAGGCGGGTGCCCGCGTCGGTGACCACGAAGAGCAGCAGCTCGCCGTTGCCCCCGTCGGGGTCCTCGAGGTGGACGACCAGCGAGTCGGCGACACCGTCCACTTCCTCGGCGACGCGGTAGAACTCGGCGGTCCCGAGGCGTACGCCGGCGCGGTTGAGGGTGGCGTCGGAGCGACCGGCGACGTGGCAGCTGCCGTTGTCGTGGAAGAGGATCCAGTCGCCGTGGCGCCACACACCGGGATAGTGGTCGAAGTAGGCGCTCCGATAGCGGGAGCCATCCTCGTCGCCCCAGAAGCCGACCGGCATCGAGGGCATCGGCGAGGTGATCACGAGCTCGCCGAGCACGCCTGTGACCGGGCGGCCGGACTCGTCGTAGGCGTGGGCGTCGACGCCGAGGCAGCGGCCCGAGATCTCGCCGGCGTAGACCGGGAGCAGCGGGTTGTTCTGCACGATGCCGGAGCAGACGTCGGTGCCGCCGCTGCCGACGTTGATCTGCGCCCCCGGAAGCTGGTCCCGCAGCCAGGCGTAGCCCTCGGGCGGGAGCGGCGCCCCGGCCGAGCCGAGGACGCGAACCCGCAGGTCACCAAGGTCCTTCAGGTCGACGTCGGCCTTGCGGCAGGCCATCACGAAGCCCGGGCTGGCACCCATCACCGTCGCCCCCGTCGACGCCGCGAGCCGCCACTGCCAGGTGAGGTCGGGGTGCATCGGGTTGCCGTCGACCATGACGATCGAGGAGCGGACCAGGAGCGAGGAGACCAGCGCGTTCCACATCATCCAGGCGGTGGTGGAGAACCAGAGCATCCGGTCCTCGGGCCCCATGTCCCACGAGAGCGCGTGGTTCTTGAGGTGCTCGAGCAGGATGCCGCCGTGGCCGTGGACGATCGCCTTCGGCCGGCCGGTCGTGCCGGAGGAGAAGAGCACCACCAGCGGGTGGTCGAACGGCACCGGCTCGAAGACGAGCTCCGCCCCGGGCTCCGAGTCGAGCAGGGAGGTCCAGGAGAGCGCGCCCTCGACGCGATGCGGGCCGTACTCGACGTCGACCACATGGCGCACCGACGGCAGCTCGGCCCGGATCTCAGCCACCTGCGCACGCCGGTCGATGTCCTTGGCGCCGTAGCGGTAGCCGCCGGCGACCAGCAGCACGACCGGCTCGATCTGGGCGAAGCGGTCGATGACGCTGCGCGGTCCGAACTCGCTGGCGCAGCTCGCCCAGGTCGCGCCCAGGCTGGCGGTGGCGAGGTAGGCGACCAGGGCCTCGGGGATGTTGGGCAGGTAGCCGGCGACCCGGTCGCCGCGGCGTACGCCCAGGCGCTCCAAGGCGGCGCGCGTCCGGGCCACCTGGTCGCGCAGGTCGCCGAAGGTCAGCTCAACGTCGTCACGCGTCTGCGACCGACCGAGCACCGCGACCCGGTCGAGATCCTCGTCGGTGCCGAGCGCATGCTCGGCATAGTTGAGCTGCGCTCCCGGGAACCAGCGCGCTCCGGGCATCTCGCGCGAGGCGAGAACGGTGTCGTACGGAGCGTGCGAGCGCACCTCGAAGAACTCCCACACCGCCGACCAGAAGCCGTCGAGGTCGGTCACCGACCAGCGCCACAGCTCCTCGTGGGTGGTCATCTCCAGGTCGCGCTCGCGGGCGAGCCAGGCGAGGAACTGACCGACGCGGGAGGTGAAGAGCACGTCGGCCGGAGGCGTCCAGACGATGTCGCCCTGCTCGATCTGCTGCTGGGTCGTGCTCACTGGTCCGTCACCTTCCTGGCCCGGCCGTCGAGGAAGTCCTGCATCCGCCCCTTCGCATCGTTGGTCCCCTGGGCGATCGCGGCCATCAGCGACTCCATCAGGAAGCCGTCGCGAGGGTTGGCCTCGGCGATACGCGGCAGCGCCTGCACGACGGCGAAGTTGGTCTGCGGCGCGTTCTGGGCGATCCGGCCGGCCAGCTCGAGGGCGGTCTTGCGGCCGGTGCCGTCGGCGACCGCGTACTGGCTCAGGCCCAGCCCCAGGCCCTCCTGCGCGTCATAGCGTCGGCCGGTCAGCATCATGTCGGCCATCCGGGAGACCCCGATGAGCCGCGGGACGCGCACCGAGGCACCGCCACCGACGAAGAGCCCGCGCTGTCCCTCGGGCAGGGCGTAGAAGGTGGACTCCTCCGCGACCCGGATGTGCGCGGCGGCGGCGAGCTCGAGCCCGCCCCCGACCACGGCGCCCTTCAGCGCCGCCACGACCGGTACCGGCCCGAACTCGATCTTCTCGAAGACCCGGTGCCACATCCGCGAGTGGCTGACCCCGGCGAGGGTGTCCCGCTCGGTCATCTCGGACAGGTCGAGCCCGGCGCAGAAGTGGTCGCCGTCCGCGTCGATGACGACGGCGCGTACGTCCGGCTCGAGGCTGTCGAAGAACCGCTCGATCCCGAGCACCGCCTCGTCGCTGAGCGCGTTCCGCTTCGCAGGCCGGGCGAGCGTCAGCACCGCGATGTCGTCGACGCGCTCTGCCCGCAGGGCATCGGGCAGGGGGGTTCCGAGCATGATGAACTCCTCATGATTGACAGGAATCCTGATAATCGCAGAAGTAGGCGCCTCCCGCAAGCGAAGCGATGCTTGAATGACCGCATGACCGACGCACCCCTGCTGCTCTACGTCGTCAAGCAGCTCGAGCTCGCGACCCGAGCCCGCCTCGACGCCGTCCTGAAGGAATCAGGGGTCACGGCCCTGCAGTACACCGCCCTCTCGGTGCTCGAGCGCCGCCCCACGATGAGCGCCGCCGACCTGGCTCGCGCCTCGTTCGTACGCGCCCAGTCGGCCGCCGATCTCATCGGCGCCCTCGAGCGCCGTGGCCTCATCGAGCGTCGCATCGACCCCGACAACCGGCGCCGGATGCTGATCAGCCTCACCACCGAGGGCCGCGCCTTCCTCGACGCGTACGACCCGCGCGTCGAGGAGCTCGAGGAGCAGATGCTGGCCGAGCTCGGACCGGAGGACCGTGAGTCGTTCCGTACGTTCCTCGACACCGCACGTAGGGCGCTTTCCTAGTCGACGATCTCCATCCCGCCCGAGGTGAAATTAGGCTAGCCTCACCTCATGAGACCCCACCTCGTCGCCGCCACGGCCGCCGCCCTGGTCCTGGCTCTGTCCGCCTGCTCCTCCGACATCGCCGACGACGACGACGACGCGAAACCGGCCTCGGGTGCGTCCTCGGTTCCCGACGGTCCGTGGAGCTTCACCGACGGCTCGGGCGAGGTCGTGAAGCTCGACGAGGCACCGACCCGGATCATCGCGCACGCACCGGCGGCCGCCGCGCTGATCTCCTACGGCATCCGCCCGGTCGGCATCTACGCCGACGAGCCGGTCGAGACCGACCCGAACCTGGACGGCGTCGACCTGACCGACATCGAGGTGCTCGGCGAGGAGTGGGGCTCGATCGACGTCGCCAAGGCGTCCACGCTGAGCCCGGACCTGATCGTCGCCGACTGGTGGCCGGCGGAGAAGGCCCACTCGGGGCTGGAGAACGGCACCAAGGCGAAGAGCAAGAAGCTCGCCGAGCTGGCTCCGGTGGTCGGCCCTTCCCAGGGTGGCTCGATCCTCAACCTCGCCGAGGGCTACGAGGATCTCGCCGAGAGCCTCGGCGCCGACGTCGAGGACTCCCAGGGTGCCAAGGACAAGGAAGCCTTCGAGAAGGCGCGCGACGGCTTCATCGCCGAGATGAAGGACAAGGACCTGACCGCGCTCGCGGTCTCCCCCGCCGACGACCTGCTCTACGCCGCCAACCCGGAGTACGCCCCGGAGCTGCTGGACTTCACCGAGTGGGGCCTGCAGGTCGTCACGCCGGACTCGCCGGACCCGGACTTCCCCTACTGGGAGAACCTGAGCTGGGAGAACGCCGACAAGTACCAGCCCGACGTCCTGCTGATCGACAGCCGCACCTTCGTCGACGCCAAGAAGACCGCCGAGGGCCAGCCGACCTGGACGTCGATCCGCGCGGCCCAGGCCGGCCAGGTCATCGAGTGGCCCGCGTTCTGGCTGCACACCTATGGCGACTACGCCGAGGCCCTGACCAAGCTGACCGCCGATCTGGCCGACGTCGACGACACCATCGGCGACTGACTCCGGCGGAGACCATCCGGTGACCAGTTCTGTCGCCACCGCGACACCCGCACCGGCACGACGGCGAGCCTCCGGGCTCGCCGTCGGCCTGCTGCTGCTCGTCGCGCTCGTGCCCGTCCTCGCCTTCCTCAGCGTGACCCTCGGGTCGCGCGACATCGCACTGAGTCAGGTCCTCGACGCCTTCCGCCATTTCACCAGCGCCTCGTCGGTCGAGGACACCGTGACCGTACGCCTGCGGGTGCCCCGGACCGTGCTCGGACTCCTCGCGGGCGCGGCTCTCGGGCTCGCCGGCACCCTGCTGCAGGGCCTGACCCGCAACGCCATCGCCGATCCGGGGATCATGGGCGTCAACGCCGGGGCGGCCTTCGCCGTGGTCGGCTCGATCACCCTGCTCGGCATCGGCTCGCTCGGGTTCCACGTCGTCGCGGCGTTCGCCGGGGCGCTCGCGGCGACCGTGCTCGTCTACTCGGTGGGCTCGCTCGGACGCGACGGCGCGACACCGGTGAAGATGGCCCTCGCCGGGGCCGCGATCACGGCCGGGCTGACCGCGGTGACGACCGGGCTGCTGCTCACCGACCTCGACGCCCAGCAGCAGTACCGCTTCTGGCAGGTCGGCTCGCTGGCCGGCCGCTATGCCCCGATCGTGACGGGCGTGGCTCCGTTCCTGCTGGTCGGCATCGTCCTGGCGCTGCTGTGCGGCCGCTGGCTCAACGCGCTGGCCCTGGGCGATGACGCCGCTCGCGGGCTTGGCGTCTCCCTGACACGTACGCGCATCCTGTCGTTCCTGGTGGTCGGGCTGCTCTGCGGCGCCGCGACCGCCGCGTGCGGTCCGATCGTCTTCGTCGGTCTGGTGGTGCCGCACGTGGCGCGGTTCCTCTGCGGTCCGGACTATCGCTGGGTCCTGCCCTACTCGATGGTGCTGGGTGCCCTGCTGCTGCTCGGCGCGGACGTCCTCGGCCGCGTCCTGGGCGGCACCGGAGAGCTCCAGGTCGGCGTGGTCCTCGGCATCATCGGCGCCCCGTTCTTCGTGCTCCTCGTCCGCTACGCCCGGCTGGCGGACCTATGAGCGTCATGCCCCAGACCGTCACGGCCCTGCGACGTACGCGGCGCAGCCGTCGGATCCGCGCGGGCGTCGTACCTGTCGTCCTGCTCGTCGTCGCCGCCGTCCTGGCCCTGCTCACGCTCTGCTTCGGCTCGGTCCAGCTCAGCCTCGACCAGGTGCTGGCCTCGCTGCTGCACCTGCGCGACCACGCCGCGGTCGACTTCATTGTGCGCGACCTGACCGGTCCACAGGTCAAGGCGGCCGTGTGCGTCGGACTGGCCCTCGGCGCCGCCGGCACGATCTTCCAGCAGCTGCTGCGCAACCCGCTGGCCTCGCCCGACTTCGTCGGCATCTCCGCGGGCGCGAGCGTCGCGGCCGTCGCCGGCATCGCGGTGCCAGCCCTCGGCGGGGTGAGCATTCCGCTGCTGGCCTTCGGCGGCGGCCTGGTCACGGCCGCCGTGATGTACGTCCTGGCCTGGCGCGACGGCATCACCGGCTATCGCTTCGTGCTGATCGGGATCGGCACCGCGGCGTTCTGCACCGGCGTCACCGGCTATCTCCTCACCCGCACCTCGCTCACCGAGGCCCGGGCCGCGCTGCACTGGCTGACCGGATCGATCGGGCAGGCCGGCGACGCGGAGAACAACGCGCTGCTGATCGCCATCGTCGTCCTCGTTCCGCTGGTGCCGCTGCTCCAGCGGCTGCTCCGAGCCGTCGAGCTGGGCGACGACACCGCCCGCGGTCTGGGCGTACGCATCGAGGCGACCCGGCTCGCCCTGATCGCGACCGGCGTCCTGCTGACCTCCTTGGCCACGGCGGTCGCCGGC
This sequence comes from Nocardioides sp. YJ-D4, assembly GCF_054031495.1. NCBI lineage: Bacteria > Bacillati > Actinomycetota > Actinomycetes > Propionibacteriales > Nocardioidaceae > Nocardioides > Nocardioides sp. YJ-D4. The sequence continues at coordinate 3,470,152 of NZ_CM132932.1, read as the reverse complement.
CCGATCGCGTTCGTCGCCCTCGTGGCCGGGCCGATCGCCGACCGGCTGCTCGGCAGCGCCCGCGGCGGCATCGTCGCCGCCGGTGCGGTCGGGGCGATCGTCTGCCTGGTCGCCGACTACGTCGCGATGAACCTGCTGCCGGTCGAGGTCCCGACCGGCGTCGTCACCGGCGCCGTCGGCGCGCCGTACCTGCTGTGGCTCATCGCCACCACCAACCGGAGAGGGATGGGCGGATGACGGACACCATCAGGCCGCGGCTCGCGGCGCGCGAGCTGACGCTTGGCTACGACGACCGGGTCGTCGTCGACCGGCTCGACCTCGACGTCCTCGACGGGCGGGTGACGGCGATCGTCGGCGCCAACGCCTGCGGCAAGTCGACGCTGATGCGGGGCCTCGCCCGGCTGCTGCGTCCGTCCGCCGGCGAGGTGCTGCTCGACGGGACCCCGATCCTCGACCGCGGCTCCCGCGAGGTCGCCCGGATCCTCGGCCTGCTCCCGCAGAGCCCGGTCGCCCCGGACGGGATCACCGTCGGCGATCTGGTCTCGCGCGGGCGCCATCCGCACCAGGGCTGGTTCCGTCACTGGAGCGCGCGCGACGAGGAGGCGGTCGCCGAGGCCCTCGCGGCGACGGACACCGGCGAGCTCGTCGACCGCCCGCTGCGCGCTCTCTCCGGGGGCCAGCGCCAGCGGGTGTGGATCGCGATGGCGCTCGCCCAGCAGACCGACCTATTGTTGCTCGACGAGCCGACGACCTACCTCGACATCAGTCATCAGGTCGACCTGCTCCGGCTGCTGCGTACGCTCAACCGGGAGACTGGCCGCACCATCGTCACGGTGCTGCACGACCTCAACCTGGCCTGCCGCTACAGCGATCACCTCGTGGTCATGGCCGACGGCCGGATCCTCGCCGAGGGGCCACCGGCCGAGGTGGTCACGGCGGAGGTCGTCGACAAGGCGTTCGGACTGCCGTGCGTCGTCGTGCCCGACCCCGTCGCCGGTACGCCGATGGTGGTTCCGGCGGGCGACTGAGCCGCCGGCCCGGCCGGAGGAGACCCGGTTGAAGGTGGCTACGCCGGCCACGATGAGGGCCAGTGCGACGGCGAGGCCGACACCGATGCGCTCCCCGAAGATCGGTACGGCGACGACGGCGGTCAGCACCGGGCTCACCGCGCCACCGACCGACGCCCGTCCGCTGCCGAGCGCCTTGACGGAGAAGGCGTAGCAGAGCGTCGACATCAGACCGGTCCCGATGCCCTGGAGAACGGTGAGGAGCAGCACGTCGTCGAGCCCAGCGCTGCCCGCGAGCAGGTGCGACGGCATCGCGCCGAACGACGTCAGGACGAGCGCCGTCAGGCTCGAGACGGTGCAGACGGTCAGCACCATCTGCAGGAGCGTCAGGCTCGTACGCTGCAGGCCGGTCGTGAACACCGCCCAGGCGAACCCGCCGACGAGCAGCAGCCCGACCCCGATCAGGGAGGCGCCGCCGCCGACCAGGAACCCGCTCACCGCGACCCCCGCGGTGATGAGTCCCAGCGCGACCACCCGCCGCGGCGACATCGAGGCCCGGCCACGCGCCAGCGCGAGCAGCGTGACGAAGAGCGGCACCGTGCCCGGGACCAGCATCCCGGTGAGCGCGGCACTGGTCAGCTGGGCGCCGAACGCGAACACGAGGAAGTGCGGGAGCCCGCCCACGAGCAGCAGCGCGAGGACGTACGGCCGCTCGCGGCGTACGGCCCTGAACGTGCTCGGCAGCAGCGGAGCCAGCAGGACCACCGGCGTCGCGAACCGGAGGAACGCGGCATCGGCGACGGTCAGGCTCGACCCACCGATGCCGCGCGTGCTCAGCGCGAACGACGACCACAGCACCACGGTCATCCCCAGCGCCGACCATCCCGCCAGCGCCCGATTCCCACCACCCGGTTGCATCCCCATAGCGCGCCACGATAGGAAAAATCGAGGCGCACATGATTGCCTGATCTGCCACGTTCAGGCGGCTCGGTGGCAGAATCTGCCAACATGCGTACGATCGACGAGACCGACAAGCACATCCTCTGGGAGCTGCAGCAGAACGGCCGCCTGACCAACCAGGAGCTCGCCGACCGCGTCGGCCTCTCCCCCTCGCCGTGCCTGCGCCGCGTACGAGCCCTCGAGGAAGCCGGAGTGATCAGCGGCTACCGCGCCGTCGTCGACCCGCACACCGTCGGCATGAACATCACCGCGTTCGTACGCATCAAGATGGCCACCCACACGACCGACGCGGTCGAGACCGTCGAGGAGCACCTCCGCGCCATCCCCGAGGTCACCGAGGCGTACGTCCTGGCCGGCGACCACGACTACCTGCTGAAGGTCGTCACGCCGTCCTTCGAGACCTACGAGAGGTTCCTGCGCGACAACCTCCGGACCATGCCGGCGCTCGCCTCGATCGAGACGACCTTCGCGTTCGGCAACACCAAGGAGAGCTCCCCGCTCCCCCTCGGCTGACCCGATCCGAGACCGTCAGTCGGCCTCGAAGGAGCCGTGACGTCCGGCTCCATCGGCGAACCGGGTCGCGCCCGTGACGGTGTCCGTGGTCACCGAGACGACACCGTGGGCGTACTCCGCGGCCAAGGCGTCCTGCTCGCTGAGACCCTCCTGCTCCAGCACCGAGAGCCGGTCGTGGCGCATGCAGGTCTGCGGGAAGGCGGCGAGCTGGCGGGCCAGGTCCTGCGCGGCCGCGAGGGCCTGGCCGGGTGGGACGACACGGTTGGCCAGTCCCATCCGAAGGGCCTCCTCCGCCCCGACGGGACGGCCGGTGAGGATCAGGTCCATGGCGTTGCTCGCGCCGATCAGCCGCGGCAGTCGGACCGTTCCGCCGTCGATCAGCGGTACGCCCCAGCGCCGGCAGAAGACGCCGAAGACCGCGTCCTCCTCCATGACCCGCAGGTCGGCCCAGATCGCCAGCTCCAGGCCTCCGGCGACGGCGTGGCCGGCGACAGCGGCGATGACGGGCTTGCCCAGCCGCATGCGCGTGGGACCCATCGGGCCGTCCCCGTCGGGCTCGAACCGGTTGGGGTCACCAGCGGCGACCGCCTTCAGGTCGGCGCCGGCGCAGAAGTTGCCGCCGGCGCCGTGCAGCACCGCGACGGCGGCATCGGGATCGGCGTCGAACTCCTCGAACGCTGCCACCAGGGCCTCCGCCGTCGCGCGGTCGACGGCGTTGCGTACCTCTGGACGGTTGATCACGATCGTGGTGACCGGACCGTCCTTGGCGACCTCGACCGTCATGCCGGAAGCGCCCGCTCGAGGATCGCGTCCAGGTCGCCGCGTGGCGACAGCGTGCCGAACGCGCCGCCCCAGTCGCGGCCGAGGCGCGACGAGCAGAACGCGTCGGCGACCGGAGCCGGTGCGTGCCGAACGAGCTGTGAGCCCTGGAAGACCAGGGCCATCTGCTCGACGATCCGCCGGGCGCGGAACTCGAGGTCGTCGAAGGAGGTGAACTCCTTCTTCAACCGGTCCAGTGCGGCGTCGTAGCGGGTGTCGGCGCCGGAGGCGAGCTCGGCCTCCGCCACGAACGCGTCCAGGGTGTGCGGCTCCTTCGCCAACGCTCGCAGGGCGTCGAGCGCCGCCACGTTGCCCGATCCCTCCCAGATCGAGAGGAGCGGCATCTCGCGGTAGATGCGCGCGACGTCGAAGTCCTCGATGTAGCCGTTGCCGCCCAGGCACTCCAGTGCCTCGTTGACCATGAACGGCGCTCGCTTGCAGACGTAGTACTTCGTGACCGCCAGCGCGATCCGGCGCAGCGCGGCCTCGCCCTCGTCCCCGCGGATCGCCCGGTCGTTGGCACCTGCCAGCCTCAGCATCGCCGTCGTCGCGGCCTCGGACTCGACCTGCAGGTCTGCGAGTACGTTGCGCATCGCCGGCTGCTCGATCAGAGGCTTGCCGAAGGCGCTCCGGTGACGGGCGTGGTGGGCAGCCATCGTGAGCGCGGTGCGCATGCCGGCCGAGGAGCCGATCACGCAGTCGAGGCGGGTCATGTTGACCATCTCGACGATGGTGCGAACCCCGCGGCCCTCCTCGCCGACGAGCCAGCCGGTCGCGGCGTCGTACTCGATCTCGGAGGAGGCGTTCGACCTGTTGCCGAGCTTGTCCTTGAGCCGCATGAAGCGCATCGCGTTGCGCTCGCCACCGGGCAGTACGCGCGGGACAAGGAAGCAGGAGACGCCGGCCTCGGTCTGAGCCAGGGTGAGGAACAGGTCGCTCATCGGTGCGCTGGTGAACCACTTGTGGCCGCGCAGGATGTAGGTGCCGTCGGTCTGCGGCGTCGCGGTCGTCGTGTTCGCGCGTACGTCGGAGCCGCCCTGCTTCTCGGTCATCGACATCCCGGCGATCAGACCGCGCTTGGTCTCGGGGTCGCGCAGCCCGAAGTCGTACTCCCGATTGGTCAGCAGCGGCTCGAACCTCGTCGCCAGGTCGGGGTTGGCCCGCAGCGCCGGGACCACCGCGTAGGTCATCGAGATCGGGCAGCCGTGACCGGCGTCGACGTTCCAGGCGTAGAACTTCGCGGCCCTCGCGACGTGGGCGCCGGGCCGGTCGTCTGCCCAGGGCGCGGCGTGCAGACCGTGCTCGACCGCGGTCTGCATGAGCTGGTGGTACGCCGGGACGTACTCGACCTCGTCGACGCGGTGGCCGTAGCGGTCATGGGTGTGCAGACGCGGGGGCACGCGCTCGGCGAGACGGCCCCAGTCCTGCGCCTCGGCAGTGCCGGCGAGGCGGCCCAGCTCGTCGGTCTCCGGGAGCGCCCACGCGGCGCCCTCGCGCTCGAGACCCTCCCGCAGGACCGGGTCACCGGCCGTGTTGTGGCCCACCAACGGCGGGACCTGGTTGGTGACCACATGGGTGGAGTGGGCCTCGTGCGTGCTGGTCATGCGTTACCCCTTGCTGGTGGAGGGTGATCCACCACGATGTTACATATTCAGACACAGTCGTGTCGAGATGTGTTGCATGAGAGGATGTCCGCGTGGCTTCCGTGCGCGATGAACTGGCTCCGCTCTCCGCCCGCTCCACCATCCTGAGCCTGATGCTCGGCGCCCACCCGAACCCGCTGACCCCCGCCGACCTCGCCCGCGCCGGCCAGTTCTTCGGCATCGCACCCGCGACCGTGCGGGTCGCGGCCACCCGCGCCGTCAGCGACGGCGACCTGCGCAGGACGGAGGCCGGCTACCGGCTCGGCGAGCGGCTCGTCCAGCGGCAGGCTCATCAGGACGAGGCGGTACACACGGCGGACAGGCCGTGGGACGGCTCCTGGGAGATGGCCATCGTCGTCACTGCCGGCCGCCCCGGCCCCGAGCGCGCCGTGCTGCGCGATGCGCTCAAGGCGCACCGGCTCGCCGAGCTTCGCGAAGGGGTCTGGGCCCGGCCGGCCAACCTTCGGCGTCCGCGCTTCTCGGATCCGGTCCTCCGGACCTTCACGGCGACACCGGACCAGGATCCGGTAGAGCTCGCCGCCTCCTTGTGGGATCTCCGCGGCTGGGCCCGCGAAGGCGAGCGTCTGCTCGAGCTCCTCTCATCCACTCCCCAGCCGGCGCTCCGTCTCGCCACGGCCGCCGCGATCGTGCGCCACCTCAGCGACGACCCGCTCCTCCCCGTCGAGCTCCGTCCCTCGGACTGGCCGGCGGCGGACCTGCGCGAGACCTACCGCGCCTACCAGCGCGAGCTGAGCGAGCTCGCCGCGCTGCCGCGCTGAGCGGGATTCACGCGTTCCGCATGACGCCGGTCTCCCCGTCGATTGGATAGGTTGCGATCGTGCCATCTGTCGAGCTGGCACGAATCGCGCTCGGCCGAGATCAGCGGCCTCAACGCCACATCAAGGAGATCGAGATGGACCTGATGGAAGTCACGGAACGAGCGAAGCTGCGTCGTGAGGACGCCGCGGCTCGCCTGCATGCCCTGGCCGACGCGCTCGCCCGCAACAACGAGATCGAGTTCGAAAGAGAAGGGCTGCGCTTCAAGGTGCGCGTACCCGACGAGGTCGACTTCAAGCTGGAGGTCGAGATCGGGGACGACGAGCGCGAGCTCGAGGTCGAGCTGAAGTGGTGACAGGCTCACCCAGCTGAAACGGCGCGCTCGATCGGCGAGACCTGGGTGCTCAGCAGGTTTCCTGGACGTCCGTGATGAGCGTCCGTACGTCGCTCCCGAACGCGGAAAGCGCGGTCGCGGCGGCGCTCAGCGTGGCGGCGGAGACGCTCGCCTTGGCCGCGTCGACGCTCGCCGACAGCGCGTCGTAGCTGGCCTGGACGGTGTCGATCTGGCTGGAGAACTCGGCCTTCGCGTCGGACTTGACCTCGGACAGATCCGACCCGACAGCCTCGAGTCCGCTCTCCAGGTCGCCCAACGCACCCGAGGAGGTCACGTCGATGTCCCGCACGTCCTCGACCGACGCCTCGAGGTCGTCGACGGAGCTGCACACGGCAGGTTGGTCCTCACCGCAGCCGGTCAGCGGTGTGGCCAACGCCAGTGTCATGACAGCGACGGGGATGAGCTTCATGGAGACTCCTTCGATGGGTTGCCGGCTGATGGGGATCTGGCGCGGCCCCCGAACGACGTGAGGCCCATCATTCGCACGGAAGGGTCCACGGTCGTCACCCAGAAGACGTGAACATCGCCCACCGACCTTCAGCCACTCTGGGCAACGACCCTCCCGTCGTCGACCGCACGACGCAGTGCTGCGTAGTCCTGCTCGTTCTGGTCGGCGTAGGCCTCGGCGAACGTCGAGATGGCCCGATCGAACCGGTCACCAGAGCCGAGGTAGCTCGCGATGGCGACCGGGTCGCCGGAGCGTGCGTGGGCCCTCGCCAGCGTCCACCCGCACATCCGGGCGTACCCGGTCATGGCAGCGGGATTCATCGCCTCCACGATCGCCGAACCCTTGCCGTCCCACAGCTGCCGGACGAAGAAGTCTCGCTCGACGCCGTCGAAGCCGCTCGCCGTCACCCAGCCGAGCATCACGTCGCTCGCGGACTGCATCAGTCGCTGCCCCTCGACGACCCGCTGACCATGGCTGGTGTACGCGCTCTTGCCCAGGAAGGGCTCCAAGACGGATGCCTGGGCCTCCTTGGCCTGGAGGAAGAGCGGATCCTGGTCGTCGTTGCCGACCAGCAGCACGATCCAGGAGCGGGTGCCCACACTGCCCACCCCGACGACCTTGCGTGCGGCGTCGGTGAAGCGAAATCCCTCGAGCAGGTGCCTGTGGTCGCCCGGCAGGGTCCGGCGGTAGATGTGCAGGATGGCATGGAGCGTGTCTTCGACCTCGTGAAACTCCTTGTCGGGCATCAGCTCCTGGATCCTGGCGATCATCGGAGGATCGTGGATCAGGCGCGGACGGCCATCCACGATCTCCACGAGCTTGGAGAAGGCCTTCAAGCTGTTCGTCGACCGGGCCTTGGCCATGTTCTTACGGAAGCGCTTGAGCTGCTTGGCCGTGAACTGCGAGCTCAGCAGGGCCTCCAGCTCGTCGACATCCAAGCGGGCGTACCACACGTCGAGCTTGCGCATCCGCGCCAGATCCTGCATCGCCTGTCGGTAGGACGAGGCGGCGGTCAGGTTGATGGTCCTGCGCTCGGCATCGTCGAACTCGCGGTCACGCCCCGCGACCGCGAAGCTGGCCACCATGCGCTTGACGTCCCACTCGAAGGGACCGGGCAAGGTCTCGTCGAAGTCGTTGAGGTCGAAGACCAGGCGCCGGTCCGGTGCTGCGAACGACCCGAAGTTCGACAGGTGCGCGTCGCCGCACAGCTGGACCGTCAGGTCCGTACGCGGCGCACTCGCCAGATCTGCCGCCATCAGGTAGGCGGAACCACGGTAGAACGTGAACGGGTCCGCCAGCATCCGGCCGTAGCGGAGCGGCACGAGCTCCTGCAACCGGCTGCTTGCCTGCTCCTCGAGGAGGCCGACAGGGTCGGCTCGGTCGGGCGCCGGATGCCACTCGCCGTGCACCGAACGCGGAACCTTCGCTCGCACGCCTCGGCCCAACGACGCCCGCTCCGCCAGGGTGAGGTGGTGGGGCCGACGTACCTGGGTCTCGATCGAGCTCATCGGTCCATGTGACCTCACGTGCCCGTCTTTGGCATCACGCAGCTTGTGTGACGCGTCGGAGGTCGGCCGGCAGGTGGCGCCGGGTGGTTGCGCGGATCAGTAGTACCAGGGGTAGGGCGACCAGTCGGGCTCGCGCTTCTCCAGGAACTGGTCGCGGCCCTCCTGGGCCTCGTCGGTCATGTACGCCAGGCGGGTGGTCTCGCCGGCGAACATCTGCTGGCCGACGAGGCCGTCGTCGAGGAGGTTGAAGGCGTACTTCAGCATCCGCTGGGCCGTGGGCGACTTCCCGTTGATCTTGCGGCCCCACTCGAGCGCGACGTCCTCGAGCTCGGCGTGCGGGACGGCGCGGTTGACGGTGCCCATGCGTACGCCGTCCTCGGCCGAGTACTCCTCGGCGAGGAAGAAGATCTCGCGGGCGAACTTCTGGCCGACCTGGCGGGCGAGGTAGGCGGAGCCGTAGCCGCCGTCGAAGGAGCCGACGTCGGCGTCGGTCTGCTTGAAGCGCCCGTGCTCGGCGCTCGCGAGCGTCAGGTCGCACACCACGTGGAGGGAGTGGCCGCCGCCGGCGGTCCAGCCGGGGACGACGCAGATGACGACCTTGGGCATGAAGCGGATCAGTCGCTGGCACTCCAGGATGTGCAGCCGGGCGAGCTTGGCCTTGTCGATCGGGGTGGGCTCCTCCGCGCCGGTCCGGCCGGCGGCGTACGCCTCGGTCTCCTCGTACTGGTAGCCGGCCTTGCCTCGGATGCGCTGGTCGCCGCCGGTGCAGAACGAGTGCTTGCCGTTCTTCTCGGAAGGCCCGTTGCCGGTCAGGAGCACGCAGCCGACGTCGGCGGAGGTCCGGGCGTGCTCCAGCACGCGGAGGAGCTCGTCGACGGTGTGCGGGCGGAAGGCGTTGAGTACGTCGGGGCGGTCGAAGGCGATGCGTACGGTGCCGTGCTCCTTGGCCCGGTGATAGGTCAGGTCGGTCAGATCCTCGAAGCCCTTCACCGCGTCCCAACGGGTCGGGTCGAACGTGTCGGAGACTCCCTCGATGGCGCTCATGGCCCTGAGGTTATCCGGCCCGCTGATCACAGGCTTGACCTTGCCCCCAGGGTCAAGGTCTACGGTCGTACGCGTGCAGATCAAGGAGCTCGCGGATCAGGCCGGCGTGACGGTGAAAGCCGTGCGCTACTACGAGTCGCGTGGGCTGCTCACGCCACGGCGAGCAGGCAACGGATATCGGGACTATGCCGAGGTGGACGTGCAGGTGGTGCGGGAGATCCGCGCCCTGCTGTCGCTCGGCCTCACGGCCGAGGAGACGCTGCCCTTCGTCGACTGTCTGCGCGCCGGCAACGACCGTGCCGACCTGTGCCCGGCCTCGCTCGAGGCCTATCGGCAGCGCATCGCCGAGATCGACCGGCGGGTGACCGAGCTGACCGCCCTGCGCGGCGAGCTCGCCGGGCTGCTGCACGAAGCCGAGTCCTATCGACCGAACCCGGGTCGACCGAACCCCGAAGGAGAGAAGCGATGAGTCAGACCGCCGTGATCGAGGACATCACCGATGCCCGGTTCGCCGAGGACGTACTCATGTCCGAGACGCCGGTGCTGGTGGAGATCTGGGCCGAGTGGTGCCCGCCGTGCCGCCAGCTCGCACCGATCCTCGAGCAGATCGCCGCGGAGCGGGTCGGGAGCCTGCGGGTGGTGAAGCTCAACCAGGACGAGAATCCGGCCACCTCCGCCGACTACCGGGTCATGGCGGTGCCGACGATGCTGCTCTTCCGGGGCGGGGAGCTCGTGCTCCAGCTGGTCGGGGCGCGGCCGAAGTCGCATCTCGACCGCGAGATCGACAAGGCGCTCGCCTGATCCGGGCCTCTCGGAATAGGCGTCGCCGTGGCGTGTTGTAGTGGGCATGACCGAACTGCAAGGTGAATACGTCCCGAGCACGGCCGACTGGGTGCGCGAGCAGGTGGCCGCGTTCGAAGCCTCCAACGGCGCCGAGGCCAACGTCCTCGAGCGCGACGGCAAGCCGATCATCCTGATCACCAACCGCGGCGCGAAGACCGGCGCGATCCGCAAGACCCCTCTGATGCGCGTCGAGCGCGACGGCCGCTACCTCGCGGTCGCCTCGATGGGCGGCAGCGACAAGAACCCCGCCTGGGTGGCCAACTTCCGCAAGTACCCCGACATGGTGCTCCAGGACGGCGGCACCAAGAAGGCGTACGTCGCCCGCGAGCTCTCCGGCGCCGAGCGCGACGAGTGGTGGGACTACGCCGTGAAGACCTGGCCGACCTACGGCGAATACCAGCCCAACACGTCCCGGATCTTCCCGCTCTTCCTGCTGGAGCCGGCAGGCGATCAGCTCGCCAATTGACGGGTGTGTAACCGGGACAGTGCCACGGCTGTCGGTTCGCGACGCTAGGGTCTATGGCCATGCCGTTCCTGCTACGCGTCGAGCTGCCCGATGTCCCGGGTTCCCTCGGTCGCCTCGCCTCTGCCATCGGTGAAGCCGGTGGCGACATCGAGGCGATCGAGATCGTCGAGAAGAACAAGGTCGACGGCAGAGCCGTCGACGATGTGCTCCTCGAGACCCAACCGGGAACGATGCCGGACTCCATCGTGTCGGCGTGCAACGAGCTCGACGGCGTGCACGTCGTCTGGATCTCCCGCTATGCCGCCGGCGGTAACCTCTTCCTCGACCTCGAGGCCGTCGAGGACCTCACCGAGAACGCCCTCGAGGCGCTCGACCGGCTCGTGGACGTGCTGCCCCTGACCTTCCGTGCCGACTGGGCCATCCGCGTCCACCGCGTCAAGGGCATCGGCCGAGCCACCGACGGCTCGCCCGAGAACGTCCCCTTCATCGAGCTCGACCGCCCCGAGCGGATCGAGGTCGAGGGTGAGGACGAGAACATGTTCGCCGGCGCCCGCATCGACGGCAACGAGATCGTCATCATCGGCCGCCGCGGCGGCCCCGACTTCCTCGACTCCGAGCTCGCCCGCCTCGGCCACCTCGCCTCCCTCGCCACCTCCATCGCGCGGTCCTGACAGACCGATGGTTGCCGACGCAGATCCGAAGGAGACGCTGAAGCAGCGCCTCGACTCCGCCCGCAACGCCTTGATCGGCAAGGTCGAGGACCTCCCGGAGCGGGAGGCACGGATGCCGCGTACGCCGACCGGCACCAATCTCATCGGCATCGTCAAGCACTGCCTCAACGTCGAGGCGATCTACCTCGGCGACACCTTCGAGCGGCCGTTCCCGCAGACCGACGAGCTGATCTCACTGGACCGGTACGAAGTCGACCCTCAGATCGACTGGTACGCGACCGAGGACGAGACCGTGACCGGCATCATCGATCTCTACCGCAGGGTGATCGCGCACGCCAACGCGACCATCGACGCGCTCGACCTGTACGCGGTCGGCCACGTCAAGCACTGGGGCGGCACGCCCGTCACGCTGCACGAGATCGCGACGTACACCTACGGCGACATCGTGCAGCACGCCGGCCAGGCCGACATCCTCCGCGAGGGCATCGACGGCGTCGTCGGCTGGCTCTCACGCGACCACAACGTCCCGCAGAACGTCGACTTCCCGGCGTACGTGGCGAAGCTGACGGAGCTCGCGGAGCGCTTCTGAGGCTGCGGCTCAGTTCCCGAGGCGTTGGCGGAGGCCGGAGGCGCGCTGGGCTCGGCGGGTGATCGCGGCGGTGACGGCGTCGGGGGTGCCGACGATGCGTACGCGCTCCTGGGCTCGGGTCACCGCGGTATAGAAGAGCTCGCGGGTGAGCAGGGGCGAGTCGTCGGGTGGGAGCAGGACGGTGACGGACCTGGCCTGACTGCCCTGGGACTTGTGGACGGTCATCGCATGCAGGGTCTCGATGTCGCCGAGCCGTGAGGGTGCGTACGTCGCACCGCCCGCGATCGCGACGCGGAGGTCGCCGCCGGCGTCCGTGTAGGTGACCCCGGTGTCGCCGTTGAAGAGGCCGAGGCCGTAGTCGTTGGCGGTGACGAGGACCGGGCGGCCCGGATACCACTCGTGGCCCCAGCCGATGCCGAGCGGCTCACCGGTGGTCTCGGCGAGGCCGCGCTCGACCTGCCGGTTCCAGTGGGCGACGCCCCAGGGCCCGTCGCGGTGGGCGCAGAGGAGGCGCGACTCGTCGAGCATCTGTACGCAGCGCTCCGCGTCGCCCGCGAGCGCGGCCTCGTGAAGAGCAGCGGCGTGAGCGACCAGGCCGCGCTCGACCTCCGCCATCCGGGCCTCGTCGGCCGGGTCGACGAGCTCGACCGCGGGGTCGCCGGACTTCAGCACGTCGAGTGCCGCATCGGCGTCGCCCACCCGCAGCGCCTCGGCGAGGGCGCCGATCGCGCCACCGAAGCGATGGGTGATGCGGAGGGCGGCGACGGCGTCGGGTGAGCGCACGGCGAGCCCGGCGACGAGGTCGGAGAGCACCGCGCCCGCCTCGACGCTCGCGAGCTGGTCGGGGTCACCGACGAGGATCAGCCGCGCCTCCGGGCGTACGGCCTCGAGGAGCCGGGCCATCATCGTCAGCGAGACCATGCTCGTCTCGTCGACGACGATCACGTCGTGCGGCAGCCGGTTGGTGCGGTGGTGCTTGAACCGCGTCGACGAGCCGGGGCGCCAGCCGAGCAGGCGGTGAAGCGTCGACGCGGTGAGACCTGCGAGACGGCCGCGGTCGTCGGCGGTGAACTGAGGCGCCCGCTGGGCACCCTCGACCGCCTCCTGAAGCCGCGCGGCCGCCTTGCCCGTCGGGGCGGTCAGCGCGACCCGCAACGGGGTCGAGGACTGCTCGGTGAGCAGCGCCAGCAGCCCGGCCACGGTCGTCGTCTTGCCGGTGCCGGGACCGCCGGTGAGCACCGTCGTCGACTGCCGGGCGGCGGCGAGCGCGGCGGCACGCTGCTCGGCGTAGCCCTCGCCCGGGAAGAGCCGGGCCGCGGTCGCCTCCAGCAGGGCCTCGTCGGCCACGGGCCGCGGCGAGGCCAGCCGGGCGAGCAGGTCGTCGCGTACCTGTCCCTCTTCGCGGTGATAGCGGTCCAGGTAGAGCAGGCCGTCCTCGACCTGCACCAGGGACTGCGCCGCCAGCGGGCTGTCGGCGACGGCGTCCAGCCAGCCGTCGGCAGCCGGCCAGGGCAGCGTCTCCTCGGTCTCCCGCAGCGTGGCCAGGTCGACGCAGACCGACCCGTGCCGGACCGCGCGGACCGCCAGCGCCACCGCCAGTCGCACCTCGTCGCGCTCCTCTCCGGCGAGTGCGGCGGCCCGGGTCGCGACATGTACGTCGGCTGCGGTCAGCACACCCTCGCGGTTGAACGACGCGAGCAGGCCGGTGGCGGACCTGGCCAGCCGTGCGTCGAAGGGGTCCTCGGACTCCCAGCGCTCGATCATGCGGTTGCTCCGTCCAGCAGGTCGGACAGCGCGACCGCGAGGGACGCGGGCGGCTGCCAGGTGAAGACGCCGGTCGGGATGCCGTCGACGACGGGCGTGTCCGGGCCGAGCATCCCGCGCACGTAGAGGTAGAGCACCCCACCGAGATGCTTCTCGGGGTCGTACCCGGGCAGGCGCCAGCGCAGGAAGCGGTGCACCACCGCGGAGTAGAGCAGTGCCTGCAGCGGGTAGTGGGAGTGCAGCATCGCCTCGGCGAGCTTCGGCTGGGTGTAGTCCATCGCCTCCACGCCCAGGAAGTTGGTCTTGTAGTCGACCACCACGAACCGTCCGCTCGGCAGCCGCAGCACCACGTCCACCGAGCCGGTCAGGTAGCCCCGCAGCGACTGGTCCCCCAGCGGCGGAGCCTCCAGCCGGTCTGCGTACGTCACCATCGGGTCGTCCGCCGGAAGGTGAACGCGCAGGAGCGGCGCGAGGTCACGGAGGCACACGTCGGGATCCTCCGGTCCGCGGGTGTCACCGCCCCCGAGCGGGATCTCGAAGTCGAGCTCGCGCAGCCGGTCGCGCAGCGGGATCTCCGCCAGCGTCAGCCCATCGGCGAGCGGGCCGAGCGAGGTCAGGTTGAGCGGCAGGATCGCGGTCGCGAGGTCCTCGGCCGAGGCCGGCACCGGCCACCAGCGGAGCTGCTCCCGGGTCCTCGTCAGCAGCTCTTCGCCCAGGTCGGGGGCCTGCGGGTCGGTGTGCTCCAGGACCGCGTGGACCAGCGACCCGAAGCCGGCGCCCTTGGGCAGCTCGGCCATCGGTGAGAGGTGCTCCTCCTCCGCGGGAGGCTCGATGAGATCGACGTCCTCGGCGATGGGCTCGTCGTCCTTCCCCTCGACCTCCGGCTCCGAGGTCGCCGCGACGCCCTCATCTACCCGGATGAGCCCCGAGTAGGACGTACGCCGCCACTCGGCGTCGACCTCACGGGTGAACGGCCGCGCGGCGAGCATGCCGGGCGGCGCTTCTCGCACCGTCGGAGCTGCCGTCACCGGCACTGCTTCCTCGGCCACCGGACCGCCGTGGCGCGCGACGTTGCTCAGCAGCGTTGCCGCGTCCTCGTCGCTCGGCACGGCGACGCTGTCAGGAACCGCTGCTTGGCCGGGACCTCGCCCGAACAGCAGCCGGTGCAGTCCGCCGGTGGCCGTGTTGGCCGTCGGCGCCCACCACGCGACGACCTGGGACTGCGCCCGGGTCAGCGCGACGTACAGATCTCGAAGCTCCTCCCCGAGCTCCTCGGCCTGGTGTCGGGCCAGGTGCTCGGCCCACTGCGCGCCGGTCCGGGAGACGTCGATCGTCCGCTGTCCCGAGGCGTCGTGGAACCGGGCGACCTCCGGGTCGCGGACGAAGAAGTCGTAGGCGAAGGGCAGGTAGACGATCGGGTACTGCAGCCCCTTGGACCCGTGCACCGTGACGATCTGCACCGCCGCGGCGTCCGAGTCGAGCCGCCGCGGCCGCTCGGCGGCGGCAGAACGCCGCCGCTCGTCACGGAACCAGGCGAGCAGCGCAGGCAGTCCGAGCGAGTCGCGCACCGAGATGTCGTGGAGCAGCTGCCCCAGATGACGTACGTCGGTGAGCAGCCGGTCCCCGTCGGTGCGCCGCAGCACGCGCGCGGTGAGCCCGCGCTCCTCCGCCGCCTCGATCAGGGCGGCGACACCTCGTCCACGCAGCAGCAGCGCCCAGCCGCGCAGCGTGTCGGCGATGCGCGAGGTCAGCGCCTCGCCGCCCGCGTCGAGCTCGGTCGCGGTGTAGCCGAAGAACACGCTCAGCCCGGCTGCCCGCACCAGCGGTGTCCGATGGGGCGAGTCGAGCGCCTGCAGCAGCGCAAGCCAGTCCTCGCCGGCGGGGGTCAGGAAGACGTCACCGCCGCCGGCCATCACCGCCGGGATGCCGTGCTCCTGCAGCACACGCTGGACGAGCAGCCCGTGGGAGCGCACCGCGACGATGACCGCGACGTCCCCGGCCTGGACCGGGGCATCGCACCACGTGGCCCCGGAGCCGAGCAGCTCGGCGATGTCTCCGGCGAGGTCCCGGGTGATGTGGGTGCGGGCGTCACCGGCGGTGATCATCCGGCCGCGGGTGAGCTTGAAGCCGCCGCGACCGACCCGGCGGATCCGGAACGGCGCCGGATGCGGGGCACCGGCCAGCCTCGACCCCGCGTGGTGAGCCTTGACGTCGTGGACGACGATCTCGGGCGAGCCCAGAGCTGCGCCTCGCAGGACCACCTGGAGCCGCTCGACCAGCGGGGCGTCGCTGCGCCAGTTGGTGTCGAGCGTCGCTTGCGTCTCGGCCGCTCGGGCGGCGGTCAGGTAGGTGAAGACGTCGCCGCCGCGGAAGGCGTAGATCGCCTGCTTCGGGTCACCGATGAGCACGAGGGTGGCGTGGCCCTCGAAGGCCCGGGAGAGCACCTGCCATTGGACCGGGTCGGTGTCCTGGAACTCGTCGACCAGGACGATCCGCCACCGCTGGCGCATCCGTGCCCGGGCCGGAGCTGATGAGTCGGCCAGCGCGGAAGCGAGGCGGGAGAGCAGGTCGTCGTAGGACAGGACGCCGCGCATCTGCTTGCGCCGGTCGACCTCGTCCCGGACCGCCTCGGCGAACCGCACCCGCGCACCCGCGACCGGGTCCTCGGCCGGCGCCGGGGCGAGCACTGACTGCGGGTCCTCGACCGCGGTGCGCGCCAGCCCCAGCGCGTCGTCGCGGTCGAACGGGGGTCGCTCCCGGGCCTCGCCGAACCACTTCAGATAGAGGTCGTCGACGACCTCCACGACCAGCTCGTCGAGCGACTCGACCAGCTCGGCGCCGGCGTCGGTGTCGCCGGCCACCCCCAGCGAGCGCAGGACGAGCTGGCAGAACTGGTGGGTCGTCGCGATCGTGGCCCCGTCGAAGGAGGCGAGCGCGTCGCGCACGCGCTCGTGGCGTACCCGGATCTCGTCGTCGGACACGTCCAGCAGCAGCTCGAGGTGGGCGTCGAGCGGGGTCGGACGCTGCCCGGCGACCGCGGCTGCGAAGGCTCGCTCAGCCTCGACGAGGTGGGAGCGCACCCGGTCGCGCAGCTCCTGGGAGGCGGCGCGGCCGAAGGTGATCGCCAGGATCTCGTCGAGGGTCGCCTCGCCCTCGACGACGTAGCGGGTGACCAGGGCGCCGATGGTGAAGGTCTTCCCGGTGCCGGCCGAGGCCTCGATCAGGGTGGTGCCGGTCGGGAGGGGACCGGTCAGGTTGAATCCGTCCATCACCAGCTCCCCTGCTCGGCGGTGAGCAACGGCGACCACACCCGCATCGCGAGCGCGCCGAAGCGGGTCGTCTCCCCGTCGAACTCCTCGCCGGCCTCCGGCGGGATACCCAGACCAGGGATCCCGGACCCCTTGCCCCAGGCCCTCACCTGCTCCACATCGGACTCCTCGCCCTCGAACCGTCCGTCGTTCCACTCCCAGCCGGCCTTGTAGAGCGCGTCGTCCACCCCGACCTGGGTCCGCCGCTGGCGGGCATAGGCGAGCGAGGTCTTCAGCGGCAGCGGCAGCGGCGCGGACAGCCCTCGGTCGCGCAACCGCACCAGGTCACGCAGCACATCGACCGCGGTGTGGTCGAGCGGCCCGAGCTGGGAGAGCCCGAACGGCGTACGCGACCGGGAGTTGCCCGGCCGACCCAGCGTCCACGCGCTCCAGGCCCGGTCCTCGTCGGAGGCGGCCAGCGCGACCAGCTGCACCCACGACTCGATCCGCTGCTTGGCGCCCAGGCGGGAGTACGTCACCGGAGCGAGCCGGTCGCCGTAGACCTGTGGGACGGTGCCGGTCAGGCGCCGACCGTCACCGAGGTCGACCTCGACGTCGACGGCCCGCGCCTGCCCGGTGGAGATGCCCGCCTGCCGCACCCGCAGGGCCTCCGCCGCGATCGGCTTCGCCTTGGTGATCACGTCGGTGAGGATGCGCCAGCCCAGCCATTTCGGAGGCAGTACGCCGCGGCGCCACTCCTGCTGGGTCGCCTGCTCCTCCGACATCCCGGCGAGCAGGTCGTGGAGCAGCCGGTCGCCCACCGACCACTGCCCCAGGCCGTCGAGCTCGACCGGCAGACCGTCGGAGAGCGGATCGTCATCACGCGGCAGCGCGAGGTCCAGCCGGTCGCGGAAGAAGGCGCGCACCGGCGCGCGGTAGAAGGCCAGCAGCTCCTCGAGCGTCAGGTCTCCGGTGGCGGCCGGCGTCAGCGGGCCCGGTAGGAACTCCAGCGGCTCGACGCGGTCGGACACCGCGGCGAGGGCGCCGGCCTCGGCGGCTTTGTCGAAGGAGAACGAGTGTCCGGGCACCAGCGCGCCGGGCGTCAGGTTGCGCGGGTCGAACGGCTGCAGCGGGTGCCTGGTCGTCACGACCTCCTTGACCGGCCTGCCATCCGCGGAGACGGCGGTCGCGTCCAGCGTGTCCAGCAGCTCCCCCAAAGGCACCGCGGGCGGCCGCGGCTGGCCCGAGTACTCGTTGGCACCCGTGTAGGTCACCACCAGCGTCTCGGTCGCCGCCAGCAGTGCGTCGAGGAACAGCTGCCGGTCCTCGCTGCGCAGGTCGCGCTCCCCGGTCTGCGGGTCGCGGGCCAGCAGGTCGTCGCCGTCGGTGATCCCGACCCTCGGGAACACCCCGTCGTCCATGCCGAGCAGGCAGACCACACGATGGGGCACCGACCGCATCGGCACCAGCGTGGAGACGGTCAGCGTGCCGGTGCGGAAGTTGGCACGCGTCGCCCGCCCGGCCAGCCTCGCGCCAAGGAGCGCGCGCACGTCCGGCAGGCGCAGCTCGTCGACCTCCTGCTCCGCGGCGGCGTCCCGCACCCGGGACAGCTCCCTGGTCACCTGGCCCGACTGCCACTCGTCGTTGGTCGAGACCGACGTCAGCGCGGCGACACCCTCCTCGATCACCTTCAGCCAGTGCCTCAGCGGATGCACGCCGGCCAGCTCGTCGGTCACCTGCTCGAGCCGATCGACGAGCTCGGCGAACTTCCCCGCCAGTTCGACGCTTCCACTCCCCACGTCGTCCAACGGCAGCGTCGTATCCAGCCAGGTCGCCGAATCCTCGGACATCGCGACCCCGGTGAGGATCCGGTCCATCCCGAAGCGCCAGGTGTTGGCGACGTACGTCTCCAGCCCGAAGGGCTCGCGGTGCTCCGCGTCGAAGCCCCACCTGATCCCGGCGTCCTTGGCCCAGTCCTCGAGCTGCTCCAGGGCGTCGTCGTTGAGCCCGAACCGGCGCCGCACCGGATCGAGATGAGCAAGATCGAGTACGTCGCTCACCCCCGCCCGGCCGCCGGCGAGGTCGAGCAGCCTCGTGGCCACGTCCAGAAGCGGATTCGTACGCGTCAACGACCGGTCCGCCAGCTTCACTCGCAGCCGGTGAGCCGGGTGTCCGGTCTCGCCGGTCATCTCCCCCAGTCCGAACCCGGCCTCGATCAGCGGCGCGAAGGTCTCGATGTCGGGGCACATCACCAGGACGTCCCGCGGCTCCAGCGTCGGATCGTCCTCGAGCAGCCCCAGCAGCACCTCGCGCAGCACCTCCACCTGCCGCGCCTCGCCGTGGCAGGCATGCACCTGGATCGAGCGGTCCTTCGGCTCCAACACCCGGTTCGCGCGATCGCCGAGGGTGTTGTGCCGGATGTCCTCCTGCAGCCACCCGAGCAGCCGGCCGCTGGTTGAGCCGCCGGGCGAAGGCGTGTCGAAACCAACACAGTCGTCCACAGTGGCAAGCTCCGCCAGACCTCGCTGCAGCTCCCGCGTATCCCGCCCCAACGTCGCCAGCAGCGGATGCCCGACCTCGTCGTGCGACCGGTCGGCCGTACGCGCCATTTTCCCGTCCATCCCAGCGAGCGCCTGCCACAGGGCCTCAGAAGGGTGCGGCAACCACAGATGCACGTCGCGGTGCTCGCCCAGCGCCGCGACGAGCTCGATGTCGGTCGCCGAGAGCCGAGTGTGCCCGAACAACGAGACCCGCTCCGGCAGCTCGAACGCGTCCGGTGCCTCCTTCAGCCGCGCGACCGTCGCCGCCTGCCGCTCCACCGGCGTCGGCCCGCCGACCAGCCCGGCAACAGCCCGCCACAGCGGCGGCTGCCACGCCAGATCCTCGGCGATCTTCGCCCCGAGCCCGTCCGTGTCCAGCCCTGCGCTCCAGTCGGCGACCACCGCCGGCCGCTGGTCCGCGTACCCAGCGAACAACCGCGCCAGCCGCCTGGCCAGCGCCAACCTCCGTCCCCGCCGACGTACGCCTTCCTCAGTCGTGTCCCCGTGTCCCAGGTGCTGTGCGAGCGGCCTGGCCCAGGGTTCGTCCAGCGATGCGTCGATCGCCGCCAGCACCGGCCAGGTCAGCGACTCCGGCGCCCAGGGATCCTCATCCCCCGTGCCTGCGACCTCCGCGAACAGCGACCAGGGAGACCGGAAGTCGACCCCCGCACAGATCCCGTCCGCACGCCCCTCAGCAGCCCCCAGCCGATGCGAGAGCCGCTGCGACAACCACCGCTCCACCCCCCGCGCCGGCACCACCACGACCTCCGTCGCGAACGGATCCCCCAACGGCACCGACAACAGCTCGCCGAGCGAGTCGGCGAGCAGATCGGTCCGCGGCGCGCGGTGCAGATGTACGACCACAGACCGCAACCTATCGGTGACCGCCGACATCAGATCCTTGGACTCGGCGCTTGCCTACTGAGGCCGTTCAGTCACCCTCCGTGAGGCCCATCGCTAAGCGGGCTGATATCGATCAGCCCTCGAACTTGAACGACGGCATGACCTGATTGATCAGCTCATCCATCTGCTCGCGGCTCGCGAAGTCGTTGATGAACGTCCACGCCACACTCGCGTCAGAGTCCCCGATGACCGCGCCGTACTCGTCATACGAGTTGACGTCGTTCGTGCTACGCAGGTGGTAAAAGGTGACGCCGCCGTACTTGACGTCGGGGAGGCGCGTCGCGTCTGGCTTGGAGCCTTTAAGAATCTTGAGGGCGGTTGTTGCCAGCTCATCTGTATCCGCCGCGAGGGTCGTGCCTGCATCGACGATACCGAAGCCAGGCGAGTATCCGTCGGCATCCTCGGGCGCTCCGATCACTGGGCTGCCATCCTCCATCACGACCGTCCAACCAGCCGGAGCAGAGAGCTGAGCCCCATCGACTTCAGCTGTCACGGGCGTGGTCTCAGACTCAGTGGCATCGGGGCTAGCTGGGGTGGACGCCGTCCCAGGTTCGGTCGGGTCGTCCGTTCCTCCACCGCACGAGCAGAGCACGAGTCCGGTCACGACCGACACGGCGGTCAGGGCGAGGCGTCGGGACACGCGAGTCCGAGATCCAGTCATGTCGGAGAGGATAGTGGCTCAATCACGCTAGTCATTGACCGTGACGATCAGCGGGAAGGGTGTCTAGACTTTGCCCACCGCTTGCACACACTCGGGGGAGGCCGAAATGCCAGGATCAAAGTCCACCGGAGTCGATGAGACTCTGGTCAACAGGATCAAAGACGTCCTCATGGAGGCGAAGGATGAGGTCTACAAGGTCCACGTGGACAAGCCTGCAGCCGGATCCCTCGGAGGGAGTGACACCGCCGATCGGCTTGAGAAGCTGATGAACCGGGCGACCGATCGGATCAACTCGACCCTTTCTGAGACCAACGAGGCTCTCGTCAATTTCGTCGATGCTCTCGATGATGCTGTACGCGCAATCAAGAACGCTGACGAAGATTCAGCTGCAGCGATCCTCAAGTTGGACACGGGAGCCGACCTGATCGACAAGCCGTTCTTCGAGAACTTGACGAAGGACGAGCGTCTCAATCTTCCGGATATTCCACTCCCGTTCTTTCCGATACCTGGCGAGACGCTGGAGGAGATCGCGTCCCGCTCCGAATACGGCCAGAACCGGGAGGGCTGATCGATGTCTGCAGTCAAAGGCGGGATGATGACTGTACTCAAGGAGTACGTTGCCAAGGCGAATCCCGACGATGTCGAGGCTCGCCTGAAGGACTGGGAAGACGCAGCAAGAACGCTGCGCCGCGTAGCAGAGGACCTCGACACGGCGGCCACCAATGTGCCGAAGGCATTCGAGGAGACGTCACGCACCACGGAGGCTGCCAAGAAGGCGTTTACGGACTCGGCCCTGAAGTTGAGCCACAAGGTCCGCCAACTGGAAGCAGCCGTCCAAGCGCTCAGTCAGGCTCAGGGAACGACCCGCACCGCCAAGGAGAAGCTCGCCCGACTCGAGGCATCCCTCCCCACCAACCATGGCCCGGCACCCGACCCCTCAGACCCGAAGTACGCGCAGACCGGCACCGGAGTCGACTCCGCCCAAGCTGTCCAGAATCAGAAGGCTCTCCAAGCCGACCGCGCAGCTCACGCTGCCCGCGAGCAGGCAATCGCCGACGCGGAAGCGGCGGCTGCCCAGCAGATCCAAGTGGTAGACAACGACAACTACACCGCTGAGCCGCCGGTCCGCGAGATCACCGACGACCCCAACGCGGAGCGCGGTAGCGCCCCGACTGCCCCGTCGTCTCCTGGCTCATACAGCGCCATCGCGGCATCCCGCGCTCGGATGGCGAAGTACAACTCCGGCACGCTCTACCCCGAAGGCTGGGGCCACGAGCTGATCGCCCAGGAGAAGGCGAACATCGAGGCGGCGAAGGCTGAGAACACGCCCGAGTGGAACGGCACCCAATGGGTCAACGCCGACGGGTCGCCGGCGCCCTCGACGTCGTACGCGATGGTCGAGACGGCTGACGGGCTGGCCCCGCTTGGGGGCGGGACGAGTGGCATGGCCGCGCTCGCGATCGGTGGCGGAGGGGCTCTGCTCGGTGCTGGTGTGGCCAAGGCGCTTGCCAACAAGTTCGCCTCCGGAGCTTCTGCGAAGGCAGCGACTGCCAGCGCGACGTCGAGGTCTGCAGCCGCCAGGGCCGGCGCTGCCGGTGCTCGCGCGGGTAGTGGAGCCGGCGCTGGCGCACGCGGAGCTGGGGCAGGTGCACGAGGCGCCGGTGCCGGGGCAGGTGCCCGTGGCGCTGGTGGGCGTGGCGCCCGAGGCGGTCCGACGGGAGCGGGGAGCCGTGGCGGACGCGGTGGAGCCGGCGGGGCCGGCGGCCGCGGCGGCAAGAAGGACGACAAGAGGAACGGCCAGAACCAGGACTGGCAGGCCGACTACACCGACGACTGGACCGAGACCGCGAGCGACGTCCTGGACCCCAATGCGTCCCGGGGCTGGACTCCGAACGCACCACAGGACGACGCCTCCAGCGCCGACAAGAACGGCCGCAAGCCCTAGTCGGACGAACATTCGCAGCTGAATCGCCGGCCTTGTCCACACACCGCAAGATCGTGGATGAGGCCGGCGGTCCATGTTGTCCAGGGGACTACGGGGACGAACGAATTTTCGTTCGCCCCTGTAATGAGAGGTCTCACCGAAGACGCCAGGTCTGGACGTCCAGCTCCTTGTCGACGATGGCACCGCCAGCGCTCGGAGCAAGCCTGCCCTTGATCCGGATCTGGTGATGCGAGTTCGGTTTGGCGCTGAAGACGAGGATGTCGCCCCAGCCGTAGTTGATCGTCCTCACCGCCGTGTCGCCGTCCAGCGTGACCACGAGATGGCGCACGCCAGCCTCGCTCTGGCTGACTCCCGCGACACTCAGATCGAGATCCAACAGGATGTACGGGTTGGCTTCATCGGCCCAGCCGAGTCCACGTACGTAGGGCAGCTCCAACGCAGGACTCGCACCACACGTGAAGCCGACCTCGGCCAGGTCTGGTTGACCCTCAGCGGGGCAGCGGACGCGCTCACCGCGTTGCCACGAATCCTTGGTCGGCTGCCCGGCGAGTGCCTCAAGCGGGTCGGCTCTTCCTGGTTCGACGTCGCCGGTCACGAGATCGACAACCTGCGTCTCGCCGTCGTAGTCGACCTCCAAAGTCGGGGACGAGCCCGCTGGCACGCCGACGACCGCGTGGGACCGCTTGTCCGTCGGCTCGTCACTCGGCAACCGAATGCGGTGGCCGTCAGCGACGACCGTCAGGCGCACCAGGCCCATCCCGCCGCTGGTCGCCTGCTCGGTGAGATCGGTCTGGTACGTCGCCATGAGCGCCTCACCGACATCTCCCGGATAGACGAAGAGGTCGTCCATCTCCCACTCGATGCCGATCAGTTCGGCTCCGTCGGCAGCCTCGATGTCGTCGAAGGTGTATTCCGAACCGTCGTCGAGATAGGACGCCTGATCCTGGAGCCGGAGCATCAGGGCGCCGCTGGGCACGTACACCGAGAGCGGACGATCGGCAGTCGGGTCGTATCTCTCGACAAGTGTCTGACCGATGGCGAGGGTCTTACCGTCGAACGCCTTCTGAGGAGGGTTCCCGCAGCCAACGGTCACGGCGAGCACAGCAGCGATCACGCAACCGGCGAACATGCCCCGAGAGTTCATGGAGCAAACGTTAGGCGACCTTGTTCATCTCACCCGTGTGCTCGATGTCCTCGTCGAGCTGGTGACGGGCGTCGGGGTGGCCGTGGAAGCGGCGGTAGGAGTAGCCCAGGATGGCGAGGGCGATGATGCACGACCCCAAGAGGGTGACACCGGTCCAGTCGCCGCCGAGGAGCCAGAAGGACGCCTCGAGGGGCCACCAGTGGGGCGCAGGCGGGTTGATCAGGAAGACGACGCCGACCGCACCGATGGAGAGCGCCCCGAGGGTCGAGGCCACGATCCGCGGCCAGGTCTCGACGCCCTCGGCAGCCCCGCGCAGGGCGCGGAGGCGGACCGGCTCGACGTAGCGGCGAGCCCAGGCGTACTGGCGAGAGAGCACAGCCAGCCCACCGAAGAGCATCAACAGCCCCGGACCCGGCAACACCATCGCGGCGATACCGGCGACCACGAGCAGCCACCCAACGGTCTCGTAGGCGAGCCGCTTCGCTGCGGCTCCTGCGAGGGACTTCATGCCAATAGCCTGCCATTCCGGGACAACCCCGAGAACAACTAGGGGAATCTTACGACCGCTCATGCGGCCAGGTCGTACTTGACGCCCTCGGGGCTCGGGAAGGTCAACCAGAGCACTGCGAGGACGATGTCACCGATCACGGGTACGACCAGGATCAGCTGCCACCACCCAGAGCGGTTGATGTCATGCAGCCGCCGCGCACCGAGCGCGATGGTCGGCACGAACGCCACCAGTCCGTAGAGACCGATCACGAGGCTCACCACCTCGTCCCGCGCCAGTACGAGGACGATGAGCATCAGAAGGTTCACGAGCATCGGCCAGAGCAGCTCGGTGCGGCTGGCGCGACCCGAGAATGTCGCGTACTTCTTCCAGAACCGCGCGTACGCCTCGGTGATCGAGGCCGCACGAAGCGGCTGGCTCAAGGGGATCGTCACGGGCAGGAACCTTAGGTGGGGGACATCGGCTACGTAAATGTCTGGCCGGGCATCTGTTCCAGATACGAACAAAGTTCATCTTCCCGTAGGAAACGAAAGCAGACGGAAACAACAAGGGCGGCGTACGGAAAGAAAATTCCGTACGCCGCCCCTGGCTGTGGTCTCGATCAGGCCTGAGCGGCCTCGTCGATGGCAGCAGCGACGCGCTTGTGCGCCTCCCAGATCTCCTCGGGCAGCTTGAACTGCTTGAGGTGCTCCTCGCGGAAGCCCATCTCCTGCTTCCAGCGGTTCAGATCGAGGGAGAGGATCCGGTCGAGGTCCCTCTGCGGCAGGTCGAGGCCGCGCAGGTCGAGCTCTTCCTCGGTCGGGATGACGCCGACGGGGCTCTGCTGGCCCTTGACCTCACCCTTCTTGAACTGCAGCAGCCACAGCAGCGCGCGCACGTTCTCGCGGTAGCCGGGCCACAGGAAGTGTCCGTCCTCGGAGTCACGCTGGAACCAGTTGACGTGGGCGAAGACCGGCTTGTCGGTGGCCTCGCCGATGATCTTCAGCCAGTGGCGGGCGTAGTCGCCCTCCTCGTAGGCGAGGAACGGACGCATCGACATCGGGTCGTAGCGCAGCACGCCCTCGAGGCCGTCGGCCGCGGCGGTCGCCTCGGCACCGAGGGTGAGGCCGTCGTAGACGCCCTCGGCCACGTCGGTGATCGCGCGGATCAGCGGCTCGCGGTCACGGGTGCGGCCACCGAAGATGATCGCGTCGACCGGCACGCCGGCCGGGCTGTCGAAGTCGGGGGCCGCGTTCGGGACCTGCGAGATCGGCGTCGTGAAGCGGGAGTTGGGGTGGGCCCAGGGGTCGCCCAGCTCGTCGTCGATCCGGTCGGCGATGCGCTCGCCCTTCCAGTCGATCCAGCCGTCGAGGTCGTCCGGGTGGTGCTTGGTGAGCCCCTCCCACCAGACCTCCTGGGTCTTCTCGTTGTAGGCGACGTTGGTGAAGATCGCACCCGAGCCCGGCAGGATCGCCTGGATGGCGCCCGGGTTGGTCTTCTCGTTGGTGTCCTTGGCGACGCCGAAGACACCATTCTCCGGGTTGAAGGCGTAGAGCTTGCCGTCCTCGCCGACCCAGATCCAGGCGATGTCGTCGCCGTAGAAGGTGACCTCGTAACGCTCACCGAGGGCGTCGGGCGAGAGCGTCATCGAGAGGTTGGTCTTGCCGGAGGCGGACGGGAACCCACCGACGACGTGGAACTCCTCGCCGGTCTCCTTGTCCTTGATGCCCAGCAGCAGGAACTGCTCGGCCAGGAACTTGCCGGAGGCGCGGCCGTCGTAGCAGGCCTGGCGCAGGCCGTGGGCGATCTTGCCCAGCAGCGCGTTGCCACCGTAGGAGGAGCCGAAGTGGAGGATCGTACGCTGGTCGGCGACCGTCGCGAAGAGCCGCTGGTCCTTGTCGGTCCCCTGCCCGAGGTTGGGCAGGTCGCCGGTCACGTGCACGGCACGGACGAAGGAGTTCGGGTCGGCGAGGTTGTTGATGTAGTCGATGCCGACGCGGGCCATCCGGATCATCTGCTGCACGACCGGACGGCTGTCGGTGAGCTCGACACCCGCGGCGTACGCCTCGAGCGGCGAGCCGGCCGGAGCCATCAGGTAGGGGATGACGTACATCGTCTTGCCCGCCGAGGCGCCGGTCATCCGCTCGGTGAGCGTCTTGACGGTCTCGTCGGCCGGCTTCCAGTTGTTGTAGACGCCCTTGTCCTCCGGGTTGGAGGTGGCGACCACGGTGCGCTCCTCGGACCGCGCGGTGTCCTTGCTGTAGGAACGGCTGTAGTAGCGGCCGCCCGTCACCGGGAGAAGCTCGCCCGCTGCCAGGGACTCCTGGAGGAGCCGCTCGTCGTCGGCTGCGCTGACAACCTCGATCTGCTCGGCTCCGGTCACCCCTGCCCAGTAGGAGACATACTCCCGCACATGAGGATTCGTCAGCCCCGCCTCATCGAGGACCTTGTCCACGTCAACCATTCCGACACCCTTCAAAAGTTTCGCCGATTGCAGGCACGTTACCCCAGTTGAAGAGGCCTCCAACCGGGGTACCGTGCACCAGAGTGGGTCATCGATCACGGGCCTGGACAATTGATCGATCCAACTGCAGGCGATGTTCCGATAGCCGGTCCTGAGACCCCTGTGACCCCCATGTTTAAGTGAGAATCGCCTCATTTCGGCGAGTGGTCCGTAATGTGGATGTGACGCCGATGTCGCACTGTGGCACGAATTACATCTAAGGTTTCGCGGGTGATCCCCCAACACACAGACGTTGAATTGTTTCAATTCCCGAACGGTCCAGAGGTCGCCTGATGGACCTCATTCTCGGGACCTTCGCCGCCTCCTTCGCCGGAGGACTCTTCCCCGTCATCAACTTCGAGACCTACCTCGCGGTGGCCGCCTCGAACCTGACCTTCTCCGCCCTGGTGCTCGCGCTGGTGGCGGGAATCGGCCAGACCAGCTCCAAGGTCGTCTGGTACTACGCCGGCCACGGCACCACCTCACTCCCCTTCGTCCGCAAGAAGATGGCGTGCGAGAAGTGGCAGCAGCGGATGGAGAAGTGGGAGCGACGTACGCAGGGCCGGCCCGCCTACGCGGGCGGGCTGCTCGCGGTCGCCGCGCTCAGCGGGCTTCCGCCGCTGGCGATCCTGGCGGTGGTCTACGGCACGCTCAAGGCCAACCTGATGCTCTTCGTCGCGATCACGTTCGTGGGCCGCGTACTTCGGTCCTGGATGATCCTGGAAGCCGCCGCGTTCGCGTGGTTGCGGACATAGGGCGCAAGACGCTCTGACCCCAAGGATCGAACACAGCCTAGGCTGTCCGCATGCCTCAACCAGCCGGATTCGTCGGAGTCACCGCCAACCTCGGACTCAAGGAGGGCGCTGACGACTTCGCCGTCGTCGCCGCCCCCTCGGGCCCGGTCACGAGCGCCGCGGTCTTCACCCGATCCCGATTCGCCGGCGCCTCGGTGCTGCTCTCCCGAGCCTCCGACCTCTCCGCGTTCCGTGGGATGGTCACCATCTCGAAGAACGCCAACGTCGCGACCGGGCCGACGGGCGAGGCCAACGCCCTGGAGGTACGCCGCCTGGCGGCCGAGGTCGTCGGCGTGCGCCCTGAGGAGCTGCTGGTCGCCTCGACGGGCGTGATCGGCGTGCAGTACCCGATGGACGTGCTCACGCCCGCGCTCGAGAAGCTCGCCGGGACAGCCGGCGACGCCGACTTCGACGCCGCCGCGGCGGCGATCATGACGACCGACACGATCGCCAAGATCGAGACCCGGACCGTCGGCGACGCGACGATCACCGGGATCGCCAAGGGCGTCGGGATGCTCGAGCCCGACATGGCCACGATGCTGACCTACTTCTTCACCGACGCCGCGGTGCCCGCCGCCGAGCTCGACGCCGCCTTCCGCCGGGTCGTCGACCGCACCTACAACGCCGTCTCGATCGACACCGACACCTCGACCTCGGACACGGCTGCGATCTTCGCCTCCGGCACGGCCGGCGCCGTCGACCTGGGCGAGTTCGAGGCCGCGCTCTACGACGCCGCGCTCGCGCTGGTGAAGAAGATCGCCTCCGACGGCGAGGGCGCCTCCAAGCTGATCACGGTCTCGGTCGGCGGCGCCCGCGACGACGCCCAGGCCAAGCGGGTCGGCAAGGCCATCGTGAACTCGCCCCTGGTCAAGACCGCCGTCCACGGCGCCGACCCCAACTGGGGCCGCGTCGCGATGGCCATCGGCAAGCTCCGCGAGGAGACCGACATCTCCCCCGAGAACGTACGCATCGCCTTCGGCGGCACGGAGACCTACCCCGCTCAGGTCTCGGCAAATCTATTGGCGGATTTGTCGACTTATCTGTCTGGCGATGAAGTCTCCATCGAGGTCGACCTCGGCATCGCCTCGGGTGAGTTCACTGTGTACGGCTGCGACCTCACCGACGGCTACATCCGCATCAACGCCGACTACACCACCTGAGCCGCCCGCCGCTGGTCAGCCGACCTCGGCCCGGTCACCGTCGTCGGCGGCGAGGAGTGCCGCGGCGCGGTGAACGACGAGCTCGATCACGTCGGGATGCGGGCCGATGACGTCGGCGACGGTCTCCGCACCCGCCGCCGAGGAGCGCGAGCGGACGAGGTCGGAGAAGAAGCCGGGAGCGAGCAGGTAGGGAGAGACGGCGTCGCCGGGACGTACGACCTGGTCGATGGGCGGGGCGCCCGAGCCGGAGACGGTGGCGACCCTGACCGGACCGCCCCAGGCCTTCTCCAGCATCTGACCGGCAGCCGCGATGTCGGCTCGGGCGGACGGGTCGTTGGAGCCGGCGGCGACCAGGACGACGGACTGGCCGGGGACCGCGCCCGCGGCGACCAGCCGGGAGACCTGCGCGGAGGCGAGCAGCGGGTCCGGTCCGAGCGCGCGGCCCATCGCCACCGGCAGCCCTTCGGCGGCCTGCGGCAGGTCGACCTTGATGTGGTAGCCGGTCGAGAGCAGCAGCGGGACCACGACCGACGGCTGGCCGTCGGCCAGGACGTCGGTGAGCAGCGGCTCGCAGAGCTCGACGTACGCAGCCTTCGACTCCATCCCCAGCACGCGGCCGGCGCGCTTGGCGATGATCGAGGCGACCGCGTTGCCGAGCAGCTGCCGGGTGCCGTGGGCGACGACGACGAGCCTCATGAGTCCACCGCCAGCCGGTAGCCGCGCTTCACGACGGTCTGGATGGTCTTGGTGCCGAGCGCCGAGCGGAGCCGGGCGACCGCCATCTCGACCGCGTGCTCGGAGCCGGCGGTGCCGGAGGGGAGCATGGCGAGCAGGGCTTGCCGGGAGACGACGATGCCGGGGTTGGCGACGAGAGCGCCCAGGACCGCGGCGGGCGCCGGCGAGAGCTTCACCTCGGCGCCGTCGAGGATCACCGCGTCGCCGTGGAGCAGCAGCTGATGACCGCCGGCGAGCTCGATGAGCAGGCCCTCGCGCCGCAGCGGCAGCTCGGTCTCGAGCATCTTGACCATGGCCGCGGTGCGGGAGCGGTCGGGGATCATGGTGGGTACGCCCCACATCTCGAAGGCGGCGGCGGTCACCGGACCGACGCAGGCCGCGACCACATCGGCCTGGAACGCCGCCACGACCTCGTCGCGCAGGCCGACCGACCCGGCGGCCTGCATGAACGCGGCCACGGCGGGAGCGGAGGTGAAGGTGACCGCGTCCAGCTCGCCGTCGGCCAGCGCCTCGACCAGCCGGAACATCGGCTCTGGGTCGGCGGCCGACTCGACCCGGTAGACGACCACGTTGATGACCTCGGCACCCTGCCGGGTCAGCGCATGCACGACCATCGACAGCGACTGCCCGTGCTCCTGCACCACGATCCGCTTGCCGGTCAGGTCGCGACCGCGCAGATGCTCCAGGACGTCGTCGAACTCCTCCGACTCCGGCGCCCACAGCTCCCGCAGCCCGCGCCGCCGGATCGCACCGACCGACTTCGGTCCGCGGGCCAGGATCTCGGCGCCGCGAAGCGTCTCCAGGAGCCGATCGAGCAGTCCCCACTCCTCCGCGGCGTCGAACCACGTGCGGGTACCGATACCGGTCGTCGCCAGGAACATGTCGATCTTCTGGCCGATGATCTGCTCGGTCACGGCACGCAGCGCGCCGGCGTCGACCCGGTTGGGGTCGACAGAGAGCGCGGGGGCCCACACCACGTGTGCTCCCCGCCTCTCGAGCAGGTTGATCTGCTCCTCGGCCTTCCGCGCCGCGGTCACGCCGACGCGGAAGCCGCTCAGCGCGCCACTGTCCACATCGGAATCGTAGGTCCCCTGGATCATTTGTGCCGCGTTCGTCATCGCCGAGCGCCGACCCGGATCTCTCCGTCGACGACGTCGACCTCGTAGGTCGCGACCGACACCGATGGGTCGTCGAGGCACTGACCGCTCTCCAGCGAGAACGGCTGCTTGAGCAGCGGCGAGGCCACGAACGGCACCTCACCACGCGTCCCGACGATCCCGCGGGCGAGCACCGAGGCGTGGCCGTACGGGTCGAAGTTCGACAGCGCGAAGACCCGGTCGTCGAGGGTCCGGAAGACGGCGACGGCCTCCCCGCGCACCAGCGCGGCGATGCCCGTCTCGGGGTCGATGTCGTCGAGGCGACAGACGGCGATGTAGGTCACGGTCTGGGTCTGGGTCATCGCGACTCCTCCATGGTGGGCATTCCGACAGGGATCGAGGCGCCGAGCGAGACCGGGCCGACAGCGGCCGGCTCCTCGCCGACCTCCGGGACGATCTGGCCGCGCGTGGATCCGAAGGAGATGTTGGGGTCCGGGATGTCGGGGGCGTTGACGAAGGAGACGAACCGGCGCAGCTTCTCCGGGTCCTCGAGCGTGGCCTTCCACTCGTCGAAGTACGTCTCGGTGTGCCGCGCCATCGCCGCCTCGAGCTCGGTGCCCAGGCCGAGGACGTCGTCGACCACGACCTCACGGACCCGGTCCAGGCCGCCGTCGAGGGAGTCGATCCAGGTCGAGGTGCGCTGGAGGCGGTCGGCGGTGCGTACGTAGTACATGAGGAAGCGGTCGAGGTAGCGGACCAGCTCCTCGGTGCTCAGGTCACCGGCGAGCAGCTGGGCGTGGGCCGGGATGGCGCCACCGTTGCCCCCGACGTACAGGTTCCAGCCCTTCTCGGTGGCGATGACGCCGAAGTCCTTGCCGCGGGCCTCAGCGCACTCGCGGGCGCACCCGGAGACGCCACCCTTGAGCTTGTGCGGCGAGCGCAGCCCGCGGTAGCGGGTCTCGAGCATGATCGCGAGGCCGACGGAGTCCTGGACGCCGTAGCGGCACCAGGTCGAGCCGACGCAGGACTTCACGGTTCTGAGCGACTTCCCATAGGCATGGCCGGACTCGAACCCGGCGTCGACCAGCCGCTTCCAGATCGCGGGCAGGTCCTCCATCCGGGCACCGAACATGTCGATGCGCTGGCCGCCGGTGATCTTGGTGTAGAGGCCGAACTCCTTGGCCACCTCGCCGATCACGATCAGGCCCTCCGGGGTGATCTCACCGCCGGGGATGCGCGGGACGACGGAGTAGGAGCCGTTCTTCTGGAGGTTGGCCAGGTAGGCGTCGTTGGTGTCCTGGAGCTTGCGGTTCTCCTTGGCCAGCACGTGCCCGTTGAGCTGGCTCGCCAGGATGCTCGCCACGGCGGGCTTGCACAGGTCGCAGCCGCGGCCGGTGCCGTGGGCCTCGATGATCTGGTCGAAGGTCTTGTAGCCGTGGATCAGGACCACGTCGAAGAGCTCGGCGCGGGTCATCTTGAAGTGCTCGCACAGGCTCGTATCGACGGTCTTGCCCTGGGCGGTGAAGTAGTCCTCGACGATCTTCTTCACCTGCACCTTGCAGGAACCACAGGTCGACCCGGCCTTGGTCTCCTTGGTGACGTCCGCCGCGCTCTCGCAGCCGTTGTCGACAGCCGCCTCGATGTCACCGCGGGTGACGTTGTTGCAGGAGCAGATCTGCGCCTCGGGCGGAAGCTGAATTCCTCCCCCACCGCCACTGGACTGGGGGAGGATCAGCTCCTCCGGGTTCTCCGGAAGCGTCATGCCCGAGGCGACCATCGGGCGGAGCAGGCCGTACGCGGAGGCGTCTCCGACGAGGACGCCGCCGAGCAGGCGGGTGCCGTCCTCGCTGATCACGAGCTTCTTGTAGACACCGGCGACGGCGTCGGAGTAGGTCAGCTCGAGGCACTCGTCGGTGGTGCCGTGCGCGTCACCGAAGCTCGCGACGTCGACACCGAGCAGCTTGAGCTTCGTCGACATGTCGGCGCCGGTGAACGTACCGGCACCGCCGAGCAGCGCGTCGGCGACGACCTCGGCCATGTCGTAGCCGGGGGCCACCAGGCCGTACATCTTCCCGCCGGGCGCGGCGCACTCGCCGACCGCCCACACGTGCGGGTCCGAGGAGCGGCACTGCTCGTCGACGAGCACACCGCCGCGCTC
The DNA here is from genome assembly GCF_054031495.1 of Nocardioides sp. YJ-D4. NCBI lineage: Bacteria > Bacillati > Actinomycetota > Actinomycetes > Propionibacteriales > Nocardioidaceae > Nocardioides > Nocardioides sp. YJ-D4. The sequence goes on along the minus strand of NZ_CM132932.1, from coordinate 3,437,331 downwards.
GGCCAGGTCCAGGCCCGCCGCGCGGGCGAGCGCGTCGCGCGGCCGGATGCCGGCGGAGAAGACGATCATGTCGACCGGCAGCGGCTCCTCGACGTCCTTGAACTTCAGCGCGCTGACCTTGCCGTCGAGCACGCCGCTCTCGTCCTCGTCCACGACCGAGACCTCGGCCACCGAGTCCGGTGAGATCGACTCGGTCATCACCCCGGTGTGCACGGTGAGGCCGAGCTTCTCGATGTGGCGCTTGAGCGTGTTGCCGCCGGCGTCGTCGACCTGCACGGCCATCAGCCGCGGTGCGAGCTCGACCACGTGGGTCTTGACCCCGAGCTGGTGCAGCGCGTTGGCGGCCTCCAGCCCGAGCAGGCCACCGCCGATCACGGCCCCGGTCGTGGCGGTCTTCGCGGCCTCGCGGATCGCCTCGAGGTCCTCGATCGTGCGGTAGACGAAGACGTTCCCGAGCTCCGAACCCGGCACCGGCGGCACGAACGGCGCCGCGCCGGTGGCGAGGACCAGCTCGTCGTACGCCATCTCCTCGCCGTCGGCGAGCATCACCGTCTGGGCGGCGATGTCGATCTCGACGACGCTCGTGCTGGTGCGCAGGGTGACCCGCGGGTCCTCGTAGACGCCGGAGGGGAGGAAAGAGAGTGCCTCGGCGCCGACCTCGAAGAAGCTGGTGAGGGCGACCCGGTCGTACGCCGGGCGCGGCTCCTCGCCGAAGACCACGATGTCGTGGGTTTCGGTGAGTCCGCGCTCGATGGCGGCGGTCACGAAGCGGTGACCGACCATGCCGTGGCCGACGACGACGACCTTCTTGCGGAGGTGAGGGCTCATCACGTAGTTCCTTCCAGGCTGAGCTGCGTTTCATTGAGCTGGGTGCCGCTGGGCCGGGTGGCCAGGAGCTGTCGTACGGTCGGCGCGCAGCCACCGCATCCGGTGGTGGCGCGGGTGGTGTCGCGTACGTCCTCGAGCGACCGGCACGCCCGGATCCGGCCGGCGCTGACGCCGGCGCAGGCGCACACCTCCGCGTCGTCGGGGAGCTCCGGACGCGGACTGTTGGACGGCTCGGGCAGCAGCAGCTGACCGGCCTCGTGCTCGCCGAGCACCGTCTGCCGGTCGAAGGCCTGGGTGATCAGGCCGACCCGGCTCAGGTCACCGACGAGGGCGCCGGCGACGATGCGGCCGTCGCGTACGACCAGCTTGCGGTGGGTGCCCTTGACCGGGTTGGCGATCTCGACGACCTCCCCGGTCTCGTTCTCGGGCTCGCCGAGGACGCAGACGTCGAGGTCGGTGGCACGCAGGCGGGCGACGACGCGGTGTCCCTGATAGGTCGCGGGACCGCCAGCGAGGACGTCGGCGAGGACGCCGGCCTGCTCCCATGCCGGCGAGACGAAGCCGGTCACGGTCGCGTTGTGCTCGGCGCAGTCGCCGATCGCGTACACGTCCGGGTCGTCGATGCTGCGCAGCTGGTCGTCGACGACGATGCCGCGGTTGACCGTGAGCTCGGCGCGGCGGGCGAGGTTGGCGCGCGGGCGGCCGCCGGCGGTGAGCACCACCAGGTCGGTCTCGAGGGTGTAGCCGTTGTCGAGCTTGAGCCCCTCGTCGGTCAGCCTGGTCGCGCGGGCGCCGAGGTAGACCTGGGTGCCGAGCTTGGCCATCGACCGCTTGAGCACCTTGCCCGCCGACGCGTCGACCTGGCTGCTGAGCAGGTGGTCGCGGCCCTCGACGATCTCGGTCTCGATGCCGCGCACCGCCAACGCGCGGGCGACCTGGAGACCGAGCAGGCCACCGCCGACGATCACGGCGCTGCGCGGGTGGTCATGAAGAGTGTCGAGCAGCCGCGCGCAGTCGTCGAGGCTGCGGAACGCCTGCACCCGCGGGTCCAGCGAGCCGTCCATCCGCACCACGCCGCGGATCGGCGGCAGGGTCGGGATGGCCCCGGTGGCCAGCACGACGGCGTCGTAGGGAACCGTCGTCCGGTCGGCGAGCTCGACCTCGTGGCGGTCGCGGTGGATGTCGACGACGAGGCTGTTCAGGCGGAGGTCGACTCCCCGGTCGGCGTACCACTGCTTCTCGCGGAGCGCGAGCGCCCCGGGGCGGTGGGTGCCCTCGAGCACGGCGGAGAGAAGGATCCGGTTGTACGGAGCGTGCTGCTCCTCCGCGAGCACGGTCGTCTGCGGGCCGAGGCCGCGCGCGACCAGTCCCTCGACCAGCCGGGCCGCGGCCATGCCGCCACCGATGACGACGATCCGATTATCGCTCATGGGCTCGCTCATGGGCTCGCTCATGCCGTCACCGCCGCGGCGCAGACCTTGAACTCCGGCATCCGGCTGGACGGGTCGAGGGCGTCGTTGGTGAGCTTGTTGGCGCCGACCCAGTGGAACGGTACGAAGACCGTGTCCGGGCGGATCGTGGTGACGATCCGCGCGGGCGCCTTCATCTCGCCGCGCGGGGTGCGTACGACGACCGGGTCGCCGTCGTGGGCGCCGACCCGGTCGGCCAGCAGCGGGTGGAGCTCGACGAACGCGCCCTCGTCGGGGAGGTCCTTGATCCGTCGCGTCTGGGCGCCGGACTGGTACTGCGCGAGCACCCGGCCGGTGGTCAGGTGGAGCGGGTAGTCGGCGGTCGGCTGCTCGGCCGGGCCACGGTGGGCGACGTCGATGAAACGGGCCCGGCCGTCGGCGTGGAAGAAGGAGTCGGCGAACATCCGCGAGGTGCCCTCGGTGCCTTCGGGGCAGGGCCAGAAGACGCCGTCCTCGTCGCGGATGCGGTCGTAGGTGATGCCGCTGTAGTCGGCCTTGCCGCCCTTCGAGGCGGCGCGGAGCTCCGTGAAGATCTCCTCGGGATCGGTCGACCAGGTCGAGGCGGCACCGAGGCGGGTGGCGAGTCCGGTGATGATGTCGAGGTCGTTCTTGACCCCGTCGGGGGCGCTGATCGCCTGGTTGCGCAGGATGACCCGGCCCTCGAGGTTGGTCATGGTGCCGGTCTCCTCGGCCCACTGGGTCACCGGCAGCACCACGTCCGCCAGCGCGGCGGTCTCGCTCATCACCATGTCGGCGACGACCAGGAGATCGAGGTCTGCCAGCCGCGACGTGATGTGGGTGGCGTTGGGGGCGGAGACGACGATGTTGGAGCCGAACACGAGCAGGCTCTTGGGGCCCTCGGGGGTGCCGAGCGCGTCGAGGAGCTCGTAGGCGGAGCGGCCCTTGCCGGGGATGGTCTCGGGGTCGATGCCCCAGACCGCGGCGACGTGCGCCCGGGCGGCGGGGTCGTCGATCATCCGGTAGCCGGGAAGCTGGTCGGCCTTCTGGCCGTGCTCGCGGCCACCCTGGCCGTTGCCCTGGCCGGTCAGGCAGCCGTAGCCGGCGTACGCCTTCCCGGGCATGCCGAGCGCGAGCGCCACGTTGAGCCAGGCCAGGACGGTGGCGGTGCCCTGGGCGTGCTGCTCGGCGCCGCGCGCGGTCAGGACCATCACCTTCCCCGCGCCGGCGAGGAGGTCGGCGAGCTCGCGCAGCTGCGCGGCCTCGACCCCACTGACCCGCTCGACCATCTCCGGCCACCAGGCGGCCACGGAGCGGCGTACGTCCTCGAAGCCCGTGGTCCGCTCGGCGATGTAGTCCTCGTCCACCGCGCCGGCGGCGTCGAGCAGGTGCAGGACGCCGAGCGCGAGTGGCAGGTCGGTGCCGGGGACCGGCTGGAGGAAGAGGTCGGCGCGCTCACCGGTGGGGGTGAGCCGCGGGTCGATGACGACGACCTTGCCGCCGTTCTCACGCAGCCGGTCGAGGTGGCGGGCGGCCGGCGGCATCGTCTCGGCGAGGTTGGAGCCGACGAGTACGCAGACGTCGGTCTTCTCGATGTCGGCCAGCGGGAACGGCAGACCGCGGTCGACGCCGAAGGCCTGGTTGCCGGCCGAGGCCGCCGAGGACATGCACCAGCGGCCGTTGTAGTCGATCTGGGAGGTGCCGAGGGCGACCCGGGCGAACTTCCCGAGCTGGTACGCCTTCTCGTTGGTCAGCCCGCCGCCACCGAAGACGGCGTTGGCGTCGGCGCCGTGGGTCTCCCGCAGGTCGGCGAGCTTCGAGGCGACCAGGTCGAGGGCCTCGTCCCAGGTCGCCGCGCTCCACTCCCCCGTCGCCCGGTCGCGCACCATCGGGGTGGTGAGCCGCTCACGGCTCCCGCGCAGCCCTGCCGCCGTCCACCCCTTGCGGCACAGCGCACCCTCGTTCACCGGGAACGATCTCTCACTGACCTCCAGACGGGGCCCTTTGCGTGACAGGGTCATCCCGCACTGCAAGCTGCAGTAAGGACAGTGGGTGTCGGTCACGCGTACTCACACCGTTTCGGGTCGGGGACTGGCGACCTCTACTCTCCGGCGTCAAGGTTTCGCCCCGATCCGCTCTCCGTACCCCTTCCGTCAACTTCCGCTCACCACCTCACAACCCGATCCCGCCGAGTCGGTAGTTCTGGCAGCCGAGTCTGTAGTTGTGGGCGACGAAACTGGAGTCTCGTCGCCCACAACTACAGACTCGGTCCCCACAAGTGCGGACTCGGCAGTCAGGGAGTACGCCGCCGCAGCGTCGCCGACCCGAGGGCGAGACCGGCGACGACGAACCCGGCGACGACGGCCAGATCGGTCCAGACCTCGCCGGTGTCGGCGGAGGTGACCAGGTGGGTCATCGCGTCGACGGCGTAGGAGAGCGGGAGGACATTGGAGATGGCCTCCAGGACGGTCGGCAGCGACTCGCGCGGTACGAGCAGGCCGCAGAGCAGGATCTGCGGGACCACGATCGCCGGCATGAACTGGACCGCCTGGAACTCGGTGGTGGCGAAGGCGGAGACGAGCAGCCCGAGCGCGGTGCCGAGGACGGCGTCGACGATCGCGACGACCACGAGCAGGGCGACCGATCCGGTGATCTCCAGCCCGAGCAGACCGACGCTGACCCCGACGGCCACGCCTGACTGGACAGCGGCGAGCAGCCCGAACGCCAGCGCATAGCCGAGCAGGAAGTCGCCCTTGCCCAGCGGCATCGCCAGCAGTCGTTCGAGCGTCCCCGAGGAGCGTTCGCGCAGCGTGGTCACCGAGGTGACCAGGAACATCACGATGAACGGGAAGATCGCCAGCAGGGCCGGACCGATCCGGTCGAAGATCGGCGCGGGCGACTCCTCGTACATCCACCACAGCAGCGTCATCAGCAGCGTCGGCAGGACGACCAGCATCACCAGGGTGCGGTGGTCGCGCCGGATCTGGGCGAGGACCCGCCCGGTCACGGCCAGGGTTCGTCGCAGGCTCATCGCGCTGCCTCCTTCACCAGCGTCAGGAAGGCGTGCTCGATGTCGTCCGCGTCAGCCTTCTGCTTGATCTCGGCCGGACTGCCGTCGGCGAGGAAAGCACCGTCGCGCATCAGCAGCAGCCGGTCGCAGCGCTCGGCCTCGTCCATGACGTGGCTGGAGACGATGACCGCCGCCCCCGCGGCGGCCAGGTCCCGGAAGGTGCCCCACAGCTGCTCGCGAAGCACCGGGTCGAGCCCGACGGTCGGCTCGTCGAGCACCAGCAGGTCCGGTGAGCCGAGCAGCGCCGCGGCGAGCCCGACCCGCGAGCGCTGGCCACCGGAGAGATCGCGTACGACCTGGTCCTTGTGGTCGACGAGGTCGACCGTCTCGATGGCCTCGGAGACCGACGACATCGGCGCACCGAGCACCCGGGTGAAGAACCTCAGGTTCTCGGTGACCGTCAGGTCGTCGTAGACGCTGGCCGCCTGGGTGACGTAGCCGATCCGCGCGCGCAGGGCGGCCGAGCCGGCCGGACGGCCGAGGACGGTGAGGGTCCCGGTGACCTTCGCCTGCACGCCGACCAGGGCCCGCATCAGCGTCGTCTTGCCGCACCCGGACGGCCCGAGCAGGCCGGTGACCTCACCTGCCCGGATGGAGAAGTCGAGGCCATGGAGGACCTCACGCTTCCCGCGCACGACTCGGAGACCGGACGCCTCCACCACGTTATTCATCACATGATGAAATGTGGCACGACGGGGCGCCGCACGCAAGAGGACTACGGCAAAGGCCCGGTCAGATAGCCCTGGACCACCGGCGCGTACGTCGCCACCAGCGTGTCCACCGGAGCCGACGCGAGCGGCTCGATCCGGGCGATGTAGCGCAGCGCGACGAGCCCGACCAGCTGCGAGGCCACCAACGTGATCCGCCGCTCGGGTTCATCGAGCTCGAGCGCCTCGCCGACCGGCGTCAGGATCAGCCGGCCGAAGGCATCCGGCACCAGCGCCTTCCCCTCCGGCTCGAAAGCGCTGCGCATCAACGCCATCAACGGGAGCCGGGACTCCTCGTCGTCCCAGATGCTCAGGAGCATGCGGATGAGCCGCTCCCCCACCCCGTCGCGGCCACCGGCGGCGATCACGGGAACGACGTCTCGTGGATCGACCCGCAGCTCCAGCGAGGCGACGAAGAGGTCCTCCTTGGTGCCGAAGTAGTGGTGCACCAGGGCAGAGTCGACCCCGGCGGCGGTCGCGATCCCGCGGACGGAGGTCGCGGCGTACCCCTGCTGCGCGAAGCGCTGCCGAGCCGCCGCCAGGATCGCCGCCCGGGTGTCCGGCGAGCCGGGCCTGCGCCCTCGCCGCGGTGCCGTCGTGCTCATGCGATCACGCTAACCCGACGACGACAGCTCGGGGCGAGGCTCCGTCCGACGCAACCAGGCCGCGGGACGGCCGACGAGCCATTCGAGCGGACCCGGGCGACCCCATGCGGTGACGACCGCACCGATCGCCATCACGACGAGCACATGGAAGACGTACGTGTCGGGCGTCTCCGGCGGCCAGACCGCATCGGTCTTCATGATCACGTGCAGCGTGTAGAGGGTGAGGGTCATCGTGCCGGCGCCGAACAGCACCGCCATCCCGGCGCGCCACCGGTCCGGCAGCCGCAGCGCGATCATCTGGCAGGCGCCGATGACGAACATCGAGGTGCCGATCGTCTGCGCCAGGTCGAACGGCGTGGTCGAGTGCGGCGCGACGACCAGCAGCCACTGCCAGCCGCCGTCGACCGGTGTCTGCCCGTAGAGACCGTGGCTCATCGCGGTCAGCGCCCCGTCGATGTCGGTCTCGGGATAGGTGCGCAGCAGCTCCGCAGCCACCGACGGCAGCCGGGTCAGCCTCCCCGAGAGCCAGCTGGCCGAGACGGAGATGATGATGCCGCTGGTCCAGATCATGTCGACCACGAGCCGGTTGCGCAGATCGACCCGGCCGATAGCCATCCCGATCAGCACATAGGCCAGCCACGGGACGGCCGGGTAGTAGCCGGTGAAGAGCAGCTCGGCGAGCAGCCGGCCCGGCTCCAGCAGCTGCGACGGCTCCGGGCTGGAGAACTGTCGCGGCGGCAGCATCGGCCGGATGACCTGCGACAACATCGGACCGATGACGACCCAGAGCACACCGAGCAGCCACAGCCAACGCGCCCGCAGCCCGAGGAACGGGATTGCGATCAGGAACAGCACCCCGTAGTAGGTGAGGATGATCGCGATGTTGGTGCCGAGCGAACCGAGCACCAGCCCGAGCGCGGCAATCAGCACGGCCCGTGCGACCAGTCCCAGCGACCGGGACGCGAGCACCCGCCCCTTCACCGGCTCCTGACGTCCGGTCATCAGCGCCAGGCTGACCCCGGCGAGCACGGCGAAGAGCGCCGCGGACCGGCCACCGGCGACGGCCTGGATCCTGGTCAGCTCCCCGGAGGCGTCGACCGGGTCGAGCACGTGCGTCGCCATCATCCCCAGCAACGCCAGGCATCGCGCCACGTCGACGCCGACGAGACGCGTCGAGAGTCGATCGGAGAGCGCGGACATCGCCCCCAGAGTAGAGATATCTCACGTACGCCGCGGCTTCACCCACCCACAACACCTGCTTTACCGTGAGAACGATGTCCGTCGATGCCTCCCTGACCCGCCCCTGGGTCGGGCACGATGCCGGCAGCAGCGGCTACCGCCGGATCCTGATCGGCCTCTTCGCCGCCGGGATCGCGACCTTCGGGCAGATGTACTCCACCCAGGGCATCCTCCCCACCGTCGCGCACGCGCTCGAGGTCAACGAGGCCTCGGCCGCGCTCACCGTCTCCACGGCCACTCTCGGTCTCGCGGTCAGCGTCCTCGGCTGGTCGTGGGTCGCGGACCGCATCGGCCGGGCACCGGCGATGAAGATCGCGCTCTCGATCTCGCTCGTCCTGGGCCTGCTCACTCCGCTCGCCCCCGGCTTCACCACGCTGCTCGTCCTGCGCAGCCTCGAGGGCCTCGCGCTCGGCGGCGTACCTGCTCTCGCGGTCGCCTATCTGGCCGAGGAGATCCACGTACGCCACGTCAGCCTCGCCGCGGCCATCTACATCTCCGGCACCACCGTCGGCGGCCTCCTCGGCCGGGTCATCACCGGGCCGTTCGCCGACCTCGGCGGCTGGCGCCTGGGCGTCACCGCCGGCGGCGTCCTCTCGGCGATCGCCGCGATCATCGCGATCACCCTGATCCCGCGCGCCCAGGGCTGGGTCCGCCCGGTCGGCAGGCCGACCACGTCCGTACGCGAAGGGGTGCTCGCCAACCTCCGCGACCCGGGCATGCTCGTCCTCTACGGGCAGGCAGCACTGCTGATGGGCGGGTTCGTGGCGACGTACAACTATCTGGGGTTCCGCCTCGAACGCGACCCGTTCGGGCTGCCGGTGGCGATCTCGAGCCAGATCTTCTTCGCCTATCTCGGCGGCACCGTCTCCTCGTCGGTCGCGGGCCGGCTGGCGGCCACCCACGGGCGGCGAAAGGTCATGCTGACCTGCGTCGTCATCACGATCGTCGGCGTCGCGATGACCTTCCCCGACAACCTCGCGATGGTCCTGACCGGCCTGTTCGTCCTCACCACCGGCTTCTTCGGCGCCCACGGCGTCGCGTCGGGCTGGGTCGGCGCCCGCGCGCGGGTCGGAAAGGCCCAGGCCAGCGCCCTCTACAACCTCTTCTACTACGGCGGATCGAGCCTCTTCGGCTGGCTGCTCGGCTATGCGTACGTCGTCGGCTGGTGGGGCGTCGCCACCGCCGTCCTCGTCCTCGCCCTGACCTCGCTCACCTGGTCCTGGCTCGCCGCCCACGACTGAGAGGCGGCTCGACCAGCAGTGGCGTCAGGCCTGGAAGTGCTTCCGTGCGAACTCGAGCGACTCGCGGAGATCGGCGACGCGCTCGGCGCGGGACCGGGCGCGGCGGGTGTTGATCTCGAGGACGATCTCGCCGTCGAACCCCGAGGCGGCCAGGTGGCGTAGGAAGCGGTCGGCACCCATGTGACCGCGCCCGGGCACGAGGTGCTCGTCCTTGGCCGAGCCGGTGCCGTCGGTGAGGTGGATGTGCCGCAGCCGCGGCCCGAGCCGCTTCGCCATCTCGATCACATCGTCGTCGGCGATCGCGGCGTGGGAGAGATCGATGGTCGTGTTGGCGTAGTCCTCGGTCGAGGGGTCCCAGTGGGGCAGGTACATCGGTGTCGAGCGCTTGGCCGCCCGCCACGGATACATGTTCTCCACCGCGAACTTCAGCCCGGTCGAGCGTTCCAGCGTGGCGATCCCCTCCACGAACCCGGCCGCGTACTCGCGCTGCCAGCGGAACGGCGGATGTACGACGACCACTCCCGCGCCGACCTCGGCGGCCATCTCGGCCGACCGCTCGAGCTTGCCCCAGGGCTCGAAGCCCCAGACCTGCTGGGTGAACAGCAGCGTCGGCGCGTGGATCGCGACGATCGGGATGCCGTGGTGCTCGGCGAGTTGCTTGACCGCGTGGGTCTGCTGGGAGAGCGCGTCGATGCCGACCATCACCTCGACCCCGTCGTATCCCACCTCGGCCGCATAGGCGAAGCCGCGGGCGGTCGACTCGGGGTACGTCGAGGACGTCGACAACGAGATCATCGCGGGCCTCCTAGTCGGACCTTCCGAGATCGGAACTGTCGATGAAGGACAGGTGGTCGAGACGGTCGAGGATCAGACCCTCCCGCAGAGCCCACGGACAGACCTCGAAGGCGGGCAGGTCGAAGATGTCGAGGCACGCCTCGGCGACCAGCGCACCAGGCACGATCTGATGGGCCCGTGACGGGCTGACCCCAGGCAGGTCGGAGAGCTCCTCGAGCGACATCTCCAGCAGCTTCGGGATCCAGTCGCGCAGCTCGGTCAGCGGCAGCTGGCGGCGCACCCGCAGCCCCTCGCCGCTCGGTGCGGCACCGCAGATGCGTGCCAGCGAGCGGAACGTCTTCGAGGTGGCCACCGCCATGTCCGGCTGACCGTCGCGCAGGATCTTGCCCGCGTCCTCGGCGATCGAAGCGCGGATCGACCGGCGCAGCTCCCGCAGCTCCTCCTCCGTCGGGCGGTCACCGAAGTAGCTGCGCGCGAGCCGGCCGGCGCCCAGCGGCAGCGACCAGGCGACGTTCGGCTGCTCGTCCAGTCCGGCCGCGATCTCCAGCGAACCGCCGCCGATGTCGAAGACGGCGAGCCGTCCGGCGGACCAACCGAACCAGCGGCGTACCGCCAAGAAGGTCAGCCGCGCCTCGTCGTCGCCGGGAAGGACCTCGATCTCGACCCCGGTCTCGGCATGTACGCGGTCGAGCACCTGCTGGGAGTTGCCGGCGTCGCGCACCGCCGAGGTCGCGAACGCCAGCATCTCCGAGACGCCCTTCTCCTCCCCCACCGCCACCGACTCACGGGTGAAGGCGGTCAGCGCCTCGATCCCGTCCTCGGTCACGTCGCCGGCCTCGTCAAGGTGCTCGGCCAGCCGCAACGGCTGCTTGAAGGAGTACGCCGGTAACGGGGCCGCCCCGCCGTGGGCGTCGACCACGAGCAGGTGTCCCGTGTTCGATCCGATGTCGAGTACGCCCAGACGCATAGGTTCGACTTTAGTGGCTCGCCGTTCCCCGAGCGGAACTCCGCTGGAGTTGAGGGCGAAGATGACCTCGTGGAGGAACTCGACAGCATCCGCCGAGACATCACGGCCCACCCGAGCAACGCGTGGGCCGTCGCGGCAGGGTTCGAGCCCGTCTACGTGGCTCATCCGGATGCTCGGTGCCTGATCATCGGCCAGGCCCCGGGCATCAAGGCTCAGCAGAGCGGCATACCGTGGAACGACGCGAGCGGGCGACGCCTCATCGAGTGGCTCGGCGTCGACGAGGCCACCTTCCGCGATCCGGCGGCGTTCGCGATCCTGCCGATGGACTTCTACTACCCCGGCAAGGCCACGACCGGCGACCTGCCGCCGCGGGCCGACTTCGCGCCGAGGTGGCACCCTCCTCTGCTCGAGCTGATGCCACAGATCAGCCTCACGCTGGTCGTCGGCGACTACGCGCAGCGCCACTATCTCGGCGGGAAGAGCTCGCTGACCGAGCGCGTACGCAGCTTCCGCGACTATCTCCCGGAGCGGTTCCCGCTCGTCCACCCCTCACCGCTGAACTTCCGGTGGCAGTCCCGCAACCCCTGGTTCGTGTCCGATGTCCTGCCCGAGCTGAGACAGCGGGTCGCCGAGGCGCTCAACGGCGGTAGCCGTCGCGCACTCGGGACTGGTGACTAAGGGGCGTCAGAACGGCCCGAGGCGCGGCAGCAGCTTCTTCATCGCATCCACGATGCTCGACGCCTCGTCGAATGCCTGCTTGGTCTCCTCCGCCGTGATCGGGGCATCACCTAGCGACGGATACTCGGTGTCGTGGCGACGCAATCGCATCGGCCCGAAGGGGCGAACAACCCCGGCAGCCCGTCCCAGCTGCGCTTGAACGGCTTGTTGGGTTGCCTTGTGGGCACCGATCTCGGAGCGTGCATGGGGCCGAAGCCCTTGGACGGCGAGCATCGCAGTGAGTGCCTTCCGGGACGCGTCGTAGATCAGTGGAAACGCGGAGGTCGGATGAGTGGCCAGCATCAGCGCGGCGGCTGCCAGATGCTCGTCGGCATGACTCATCAGCAACTGCGCATGCTCGACCGAGGGAGTCACTCGTTCCAGGTCGCCATGGTCGAGCATGGTCTCGATCTCAGCATCGCCTTGGGGCCAATGACCGGGTGTCTCAATCGGCTGGTCACTCATCTTGCTCTCCGATCAGGTGGACGACGGGACGCGAGGTCACCGTCGCCTTGAACGAACCACCATCGGCGTCCCACGTCTCAGGCGTCACCACGCGATAGTTCACGTCCCGCCGCAGGATCTTTTCGACAGGGTCGATCGCTTCGAACAGCTCGTCGCGGTCAGGACTTCCGATGACGATCAGATCGATGTCTCCAGGCACCGCTCCTGGTTGTTGGCGATAGCGGGCCGCCCACGAGCCATGTATGAACGCCTCGTCGATCCCCGGTACCTGCTGGAGCGCCTCGCGGAGCAGCCCGATAGGCCCGAAGGTGAGCGCCATGACCTCCGCCAATGGCCGGTACAACGGGTGGTCGGTGGTGGGCGCGATCCCCCGGTTACGGCCGCGGATGGTGCTCTTGACCAGACCTGCATCCTCGAGGCGATCGACTTCGCGTTTGACCGTCGGCACTGTTGTCCCCACAGCCGCGGCGATCTCCGACAGGCTCGGCTGTTCCTCCGGATGGAGCAGCAGCCACGCCAGCACTTCACCCTGGAGCCGCGACCGCAACAGCGGGAGAAGCGTCGGACTCGACGTTTTCATAAAAACGACAATATCATCCATTTTAGGAAACGATGCTGGCTCACCGGGCGAGTCACGGAGTAACCGGATCAAGGACAGCCACGGCTCTTACACCGGTGTATGGATTCGATCCAACGGCACGGTCGCAGACCGGTCAGCGGCCGGACGTAACCGCCTCGCGATCCGGGCTGGCGACGACGGTGACGGACGGTTCTCCGATCCGGGCGTTGACCGCACCGGCGACCACGACCACGAGCGCGGCAGCGGCGGGCAGCAGGAGTGCCGCGTCGGTGCCCCAGCGCTCGGCGATGCCTCCGGTGACCGCGGAGGCCAGGGACTGGCCGAGGATCACCGCGGAGCCGAGCATGGTCATCACGGTGGCCGACCGGCCGACCGGGCTGCGGCGGGCACCGAGGCCGTACTGGGTGACCAGCGTCGGGCCGATGCCGAGACCGATGACGAGCAGCGCGACGACCATCCAGGTCACCGACGACACCGCCGGCAGCGCGAGGGCGCCGGCGAGCATCAGCCCGCCGAAGACCAGCCAGCGCGCGGCCGAGGTGAAGCCGACCGGGAAGGCGGCTACGCCCAGCGCCAGCGCGGCCGAGCCGACGCCCATCGCGGCGTAGACCAGGCCGGCCTCCTCGGGACGCCCGTGGTCGGCCATGAACGCGGTCAGCGAGGTGAGCATCGAGCCGAAGAAGAGCCCGACACCGAGGATGCCGACCACGATGACGACCACGCGCGGACGAGCGAGCTCGCGCACGGAGCCGGCAGCGGGCGTACGGCCGGCCGAGGCCTGTGCGGTCGCGGCGCTCGGGTGGAGGGCGAAGGCGGAGACGAAGATCAGGGTGAGCACCGCGGCGGCGACGACCGGCGCCCAGGGGTCGAGCGTGACGGCGAGGACGCCCGCGACGACGGGACCGACGATGAAGACGATCTCGTCGGCCGCCGACTCGTAGGCCATGGTCGAGTTGATCACCCGCACGCGACGTCCCGGGGCGATGCACGCGGAGATGATCGCCATCAGCCGCGACCGCGACAACGGCGCGATCTGCGGGGCGGTCGCACCGACCATGAACGCCACCGCCAGCACGGCCGCGTCGGGCAGCGGGCTGTAGACGACCCAGGCCATTGCGGCCAGCATCGCGCTGCTCGCGGCGCCGACCACCAGCAGCACACGCCGCTGGCCGAACCGGTCGACCGCGGCGCCGAGGAGCGGGCCGCACGACGCGGCTCCGATCCCCACCATCGCCGAGTTCAGACCGCCGAGCGCCAGCGAGTCACGGCCCGCGACGACCAGCGTCAGCACACCGACGACCATCATCGCGTACGGCATCCGCGCGACCAGCGCGAGTGGGAAGTACGTCCCTCCGACCGAGCGCACCAGACTCTGCTCGCTCTGCACTGACATCTCTTTCGAACCTCCCGCTGCGAACCGCGGCTCTGTGCCGCCTTGGTCCGCCGGCGGGGCCAGCGCGAGGTGATACACACAATGGATACGGAGCGGTGGCTCCGTACCTACAAGAATACGCCGCCCACCCCGGCCACCCGGAATCGCCGAGGTGGGCGCCGGTCAGGGCTCGAGATCGACCATCCCGTTGCCACTGAGGATGTCCAACGGCACCGACACCTGGTCGTGCGCGATCCTCCAGGTGCCGTCGATCCTGCGCAGCCCGTAGGTGACCCGCACCCACATGCCGGCGGTGGCGACCCCGTTCTTCATCGTCCCGCTGAGCCGGCCGAAGGCGTGCCCGAACGCGACGTCGTCACCGATGGTGAGGGTCAGGTCCCGGAGCTCGTAGTCCACCGTCTCGAAGACCTGGAAGACCCGCTCCCAGTTGGCGAGCTTGGCCTCGATCCCGACGTGCTGGAGCGGCGGCTCGACGTCGAAGGACACGACATCGGAGGCGTACGGCTCTCGCAGGGCCTCGAGATCCTTGGCCCGCAGTCCGTCGATGACCTTCTCGATCTGGCCGCGGATCGCGGTCTCCTCCGCCGCGCTCATGACGCGCCTCCCTCGGCCCCGACGAGGCTGCCCTCGCGCAGCGGCGCGAGCGCGGTGCTCCAGGAGATGACCTGGTCCAGGGTTGCGGTCAACGCAGCCTCGTGCCGCTCCCCGGGGACGAACGTGGCGTGGTTCTCGAAGTCGGTGAAGAGCGAGAGCTCCACCGGCCGGCTCACGTCGGCCATGCCCAGCGCCCCGCAGACCGTACGCAGCTGGGCGACCGCCCGGGCGCCGCCGCTGACGCCGTACGAGACGAACCCGACCGCCTTGTTCGTCCACTCCGCACAGGCGTGGTCGATGGCGTTCTTCAGGACTCCGGGCATGCCGCCGTTGTACTCCGGGGTCACGATCACGAAGCCGTCGAACGGAGCGATCCGCGCGGCCCAGTCGCGTGTGTGCTGGTTGGCCGAGGGCCCGAACATCGGCGGCACGGGCTCGTCCAGGTGCGGGAGCGGGTGGTGACGAAGATCGACGAGCTCGAAGGTCGCGTCGTCGCGGTGCGAGGCCTGGTCGTGGACCCATCCGGCGACCTGCGGGCCGACGCGGTTGGGGCGGGTGCTGCCGAGGATGATGCCGATGCTGATCATGTTCCGGACTCCTTTGAAGCTGTCGTGGGTCTGCTGTCCCTCCGACGAAGGAGACGTACGGAATGTCAGGCGGTCTCACAGATCGGGTCCCTGTTTCGTCGGACCGGTAGACATGAAGACCGAAGGAGCCGCCATGCCCGACCCCCACCTCGCCGAGGTGATCAGCGAGCGCCGCCAGCTGATCAATCTCGCCTACCGCCTGCTCGGCTCGCTCGCCGAGGCCGAGGACGTCGCGCAGGAGACCTACACCCGCTGGTACGCCCTGCCCGAGAAGCAGCGGGAGGCGATCGCCAATCCCGGCGCCTGGATGACGACGGTCGCCAGCCGGATCTGCCTGGATCTGCTCGGCTCCGCACGAGCCCGGCGGGAGCACTACGTGGGCGACTGGATCCCGGAGCCGGTGCCCGGGGGCTGGCTCGACGGCAACGAGTCGGCGCCTGCTGACCCCGCCGACCGGGTCACCCTCGACGAGTCGATCAGCATGGCCTTCCTGGTGGTGCTGGACTCGATGACCCCCGCCGAGCGGGTCTCCTTCGTCCTGCACGACATCTTCCGCTACACCTTCGCCGAGATCGCCGACGTCGTCGGCCGCACCCCGGCGGCATGCCGTCAGCTCGCCTCCAGTGCCCGACGCCGCATCGACACCTCACGGGACCCGTCGACCACCGAGCGCGCCGACCTGGTCCGGGGCTTCAAGCAGGCCTGGGAGTCCCGCGACATCGAGGCCCTCGTCGGCCTCCTCGACCCGTCCGCGGTCGCGACCGCGGACGGTGGCGGCCTGGCCCTGGCCTTCCTCGAACCGATCAGCGGCGCTGACCAGATCGCCCGCGCCTGGATCGATATCGCCACACGCGCCCCTGAGGTGACGCTGCGGGAATGCGTCGTCAACGGCCAGCCCGGCCTGATCGGAGAGCTCGACGGCGCCACCGTCTCCGTCTACGCCTTCGACATCGCCGACGGTCGCATCACCCGCATCTGGGCCGTACGCAACCCCGAGAAGCTCGGTCCGTGGGCCTAATTACGTCAGGAGTCAGCCGAGCGTTCGCGCATCAGTCTGAAGACGTCTTGGGCACTGACGGCAGCCTCGAATGGCCCGAAGTACCGCTGAAACACCTCGCGCCGGCGAACGAAGTCCGCGAGCAACTCCTCAACCAACGTGCCGTCTTCGATGCTGAAGCGCCTCTTCCCCGTGGGGTCGAAGATCTTCGCCGTGCCCACACGGGCGAAGGTGTCGAACAGTTGACTAATCTCGGAGACAACATCAGCCGGGTTGGTGAACGACACTCGTATCCCACCCGAGGGGGCAGGCATGTCGACCTCCAGGTCGATCCAATGACACCGCCCTCGCAGCACCAGGTAATGCTCTCCTCGCCTCTCAGCACCGATGTCCAGCAGAGCTGAGACGTACGCATCAGAGGTTCCGGCGGCAGGAACAACCTGATAGACGGCGGACTCGACGCCCATCACGACACCCCTTCGCTCGGCTTGCAACCAGTCGGCGATCGTGAGACTGATCGCCTTTCGTAGTAGAGCACCCATCGACGCCACCCTTGTGAAAGTTTCACAAAGTTGGACCCTCTGCCCTAGCCATCCGCACCTCAGGCTCAGCAGTCGCCGGGGCACTTCAGTAGCGGAGTCAACGCAAGGGCTGCCACTCCGACCATTCGAACTCGACGCCGAGAGCAATCATGAAATCCTCTGGCGCCGAGACTGCTTCGGCGGCGACGGCGAGGCTGAGAAGGCTGGGTGAGTTGTCCCCGCTACCGATCATGGCGACCTCACCTGCCGCCACTTGAAAGGCAGCGACGTCGACCTGAAGACCATCTACGTCCGGTACGCCTGAGGATGCGCAGACCAACGTTGCCGGCGTCGCGTGCTCGGAGCGCAGTCATGCTGGCTGTGTGCTCTCGGCGACGTAGGCTTGGCAGGTGCCTGAGGTACCCCTGGATTTCCCGCGTGCGTGGGTGGAGTTCGTGAACCCCGACGACCCGGACGAGCGGATGCGCTGCGACCTGACCTGGTTGACGTCGGCGTACTCCTGCATCTTCGGCAACGGCTGCCCCGGGATGTTCAAGAGCTCGCCGGACGTGGGGTGCTGCACGCTGGGGGCGCACTTCGCCGACGAGGAGGACGAGGCCCGGACGGCTGAGTTCGTACGGCAGCTGACCCCGGATCTGTGGGAGCAGCACCCGGGGCGCGAGGTGGAGACCGACGACTGGGTCGAGCTCGACGACGAGGGCGAGCGGAAGACCCGGGTCACGGAGTTCCGTGGGCAGGAGTCGTGCGTCCTGGCCAACCGGCCGGACTTCGCCGGCGGATCGGGGTGCGCGCTCCACATCCTGGCCGCGGCCGAGGGCCGGGAACACTTCGAGACGAAGCCGGACGTGTGCTGGCAGCTGCCGATCCGGCGTACGTTCCGCGACGTCGAGCTGACCGACGGGACGACCTACACCGAGGTGACGATCACCGAGTACGACCGGCGCGGCTGGGGTCCGGGCGGCCACGACCTGGACTGGTACTGCTCCGGCAACACCGAGGCCCACGTCGCCGTCGAGCCCGTCTACCTCACCAACCAGGCCGAGCTGACCGAGCTGATGGGCAAGGCGGCGTACGCCGAGCTCGTCCGCCACTGCGAGGCGCACGTCCGGTCACGGTCCGCCCTGGCGCTCCATCCCGCCAGCCCGCGCTGAGCGGCGCTGAACCCCGGGGTGTATCTCGACATCAAGAGATAGTGACCCTGGATTGGTCTCTCTCTCAGCGAGAGTTCAGAATCGTTACATGCGCCTGGACCATGTTTCGTACGCTGCAGGACCCGATGGCTTGGTACAGACCGCCAAGCAGCTCGGTGAGCTGCTCGGCCAGGAGTTCGTCGACGGCGGCGTCCACCCCCGCTTCGGCACCCGCAACTACATCCTTCCGATGCGCGGCGGCCTCTACCTCGAGGTCGTCGAGGCGCTCGAGCACCCGGCCAGCGACAAGGCTCCGTTCGGGCAGGCGGTCAAGGCCCGGTCCGCTCTCGGTGGCGGCTGGATCGGCTTCGTGATCGGCGTCGACGACATGACCCCGATCGAGGAGCGGCTCGGCCGCAAGGCGGTCCCCGGCAACCGTCACCTCCCCGACGGCCGCGAGCTCCACTGGGAGCAGATCGGCATCAACGGCCTGATCGCCGACCCGCAGCTGCCCTACTTCATCAAGTGGGAGACCCCCGATCTCCACCCCGGCAACGCCGGCTCCGACATCACCCTCACCTGCCTGGAGATCTCCGGCGACCCCGAGCGGGTCAAGGACTACCTCGGCGACGAGCTGAAGGAGCGCGTCGACCCGTGGACCGGCAAGCCCGCCGAGAACGTCCACATCGACTGGGTCGCCGAGCACGGCACCCCCGGTCTCCTGGCCGCGCAGTTCGTCACCCCGCGCGGCGAGGTCCGGATCTGACCAGGCTCGACCTGCCAGGGGCGACGGGCGCGATCCCGTCCCCCAACATCTGGAACCACACCGCGACGTACGAGATCGAGAACCGTGCGCTCGACCCGCACGGACGACTCTGGGCAGCCATGTCCGAGACCGGTCCCTGGGCCGGACGCGACGTCCTCGACCTGGGCTGCGGGACCGGGTTCTACCTGCCGCGCTTCGCCGAGGATGCCCGCACCGTCACCGGCATCGAGCCCCATCCGGACCTCGTGACGCTGGCCCGGCGGCGTACGAAGCGGCTCTCGAACGTCACCGTCCACAACGGCATCGCCCAGCGACTCCCGCTGCCGTCGGCATCGGTCGATGTCATGCACGCCCGCTGGGCCTACTTCTTCGGCCCGGGCTCGGAGCCGGGGCTCGGCGAGCTCGACCGGGTGATGCTCCGCGGCGGTGTGGCGATGGTGATCGACAACGACGGCTCCCGGTCGAGCTTCGGCGCATGGTTCCGCCGCGGATACCCGAAGGTTCCACCGCCCGAGGAGCAGGAGCGGTTCTGGTCGAGGCACGGCTGGACGCGCGTCCCCGTCGACATGGACTGGTCGTTCGGATCACGTGCGGACCTGGAGGCGGTCGTACGCATCGAGTTCGACCCCACCACCGCGGCGGCGATCCTCGAAGAACACCAGGGGACGTATGTCGACTACGCGGTGAACCTCTGGTGGAAGCGTTTCTGAATCACCGCACGCGGCCGTGGAAAAAGCGTGACCATTGAGGCTCCCCCCAAGGAAAGGAGTTTCACCATGCACCATTTCCCACGTCTCGGGCGTCGGCTCGGCACGGTCATCGGCACCCTCCTTCTCACGGTCGCGGCCTCCCTCGCCGCGGTCAGCGTCACTGCCGCGCCGGCTCACGCCGACGCCTGCTACACCTGGAGCGGCACCCTGCAGCAGGGCTCCTCAGGCAGCGCGGTCACCCAGCTGCAGATCCGGGTCGCCGGATGGGCGGCCTCCGGCACGGTCTTCTCGATCGACGGGTCCTACGGCCCGGCGACGACGACCGCGGTCCGCAACTTCCAGGCCGCCTACGGGCTCGCCGCCGACGGCGTCGCCGGCGCGAACACGTTCAACAAGATCTACGCGCTCCAGGACGACGACTGCACCCCGGTCCACTTCGCGTGGAGCGAGGTCGACGACGTCTGCTACGGCGGCTGGCCGACGCCGATCTCCGGAGTGACGGTCGCACAGGTCAAGGCCAACCTGATGCAGGCGATGTGGCGAGCCGAGGCGATCCGGCACCGACTCGGCGACAACCCGCTGCGGGTGACCTCGGCCTACCGTTCCAAGGCGTGCAACGACGCCGTCGGCGGCGCCTCCAACAGCAACCACCTCTACGGCCGGGCCATGGATCTGGTGCCCGGCAGCAGCGCGACGACCATGTGCGGCATCGCGCGTGCCTCACGCCAGTCGTTCCCGCAGGTGCTCGGGCCGGGCTACCCCGACCACAGCGACCACATCCATCTCGGCATCCAGTCGAGCGTCTTCCACAGCGCCTCGCAGTGCTTCTGAGTCGCCGAGTCGGCTCAAACTGACAGAAAACTCCGCCGAGTCGGCTCGTCATGACGAGCCGACTCGGCGCGGTTTTTGGTCAGGACGAGCCGACTCGGCCTACGGGGTGTCGGTGAGCTGGTCGGGATCGGGATCGGTCCGACGAGCTCACCGCATGGCATCGTTGTTCCGTGAACCTCGAACCTCCACTTCCCCCGTCACGGGCCGCCACGCTTGGCCCCCACGGAGGGCTCGCCGTAGCCGGCCTGGACGCGGAGGCCGAGGCGGTCTACGGGGCGGTCCTCGCCGCCGGAGCGATCGAGGACGCCGAGGTCGCCCGCACCCTCGGGATCAGTACGGAGGCCGCCGCGCGCACGCTGGACGAGCTCCGCGCGGCTGGGCTGGTCAACCGGGCGGCGGGCGACGGGCGGTTCGCCGCCGTCGACCCGCGGGTCGCGCTGCGCGCGGTCGCGGAACGCGCGGAGGACGGTCTCGCCCGGCTCCGTGCCGCCATCCCGCTGCTCGCCGAGGTCTTCGAGAACCGTGGTGCGGCGGAGAGACCAGGCTCGAGCGTCGGCGTGCTGGTGGGGCCCGACGCCGTGGGCGCGGCGTACAACAGGCTGGAGCATCAAGCCGTCGAGGAGTTCATGGCGTTCGACCGGCCGCCGTACGTGCTCGCGCCGCTCAACCCGCTCGAGCCCGTGGTCATCGCGCGCGGTGTGCGCTGGCGAGCTGTCTACGCGGCCGCGGCCCTGGATCGGCCCGGCGCGTGGGACGAGGTGCGCCGCGCCGTCGAGGCAGGTGAGCAGGCGCGGCTCACGAGCGATCTGCCGGTCAAGCTCGCGATCGCCGACCGGCGGGCCGCGCTCGTGTCGACACGTCTCGACGGCCTGCGGCCCGAGGCGATCCTCACCGATTCCCAACCGCTCGTCGCGCTGCTGTGCGAGGTGTTCGAGGCGCATTGGGAGCAGGCCGCCGACGTGCCGCGCGACGAGCCCGTGCAGCGCGGCCCCGTCCCGGTCGAGCGACGCGGCCCGACGGCCGAGGAGCGGGCGCTGCTCGCGTTCTTCGCGTCCGGAGCGAAGGACGAGGTGATCGCCCGCGAGCTGCATGTCTCGACCCGTACGGTACGTCGGCGCAGCCAGCTGCTCCTGCGGCGTCTCGGCGCCGCGAACCGGTTCCAGGCAGGGGTGCAGGCAGCGCGTCGCGGTTGGGTGTGACCTCGGCCGACGGGGTCTCAATGACGGCTCGCAACCTCGAATGGCCGCCTGCGGCCAGTTGGCCGCTGCCGGACTCTCGCACACGTGCGGTCGAAACATCTGGGCGCTTTCATGAGCACTGAGCCGTCTTGCGCGGATCTCAGAAAGTTCACCGGAAGGTCACCCATGTCCCCCATTTCCCGTCGCGGCGTCACCGTCGCGCTGGCGGTGCCCGCCGTGCTCGCCGGCTCGGCGCTCGTACCCCTGAGCGCCGCGGCCGACCCCGGCGAGTCCGTCGCCGTCATCATCGAGCTCGACAGCCCCGGTGCTGTGCAGCGCGTCGGCGCCGACCGGATCGCCGAGTCGCGATCCGCGAACGGCGACGTCGGCACCCAGCACGCCGTGTCAGCCACCTACAGCGCGATCGCGGACGACATCGCCACCGAGCAGGATGCGACTGTCGACCGTCTTCGGGCGGATGGCATCCCGGTCGACGAGACCGGGAGCGTCGCGGGCCTGATCAACGCGGTCATGGCGGAGGTGCCCGAGCGCAGCCTCGACGAGCTCTCCGCGGCGGACGGTGTCGCGCATGTGACCCGCGACGTGCGGATGCGCGCGCTGACCGTCGACTCCGTCCCGTCCACCGGCGCACCTGCTGTCTGGGAGGAGAAGGATGCCGACGGCACCCCGCTGCGCGGTAAGGGCATGACCGTGGCCGTGATCGACACGGGCGTCGACTACGGGATCGCCGACCTGGGCGGCGGTTTCGGCGAGGGGCACAAGGTCGTCGGTGGCTACGACTTCGTCTCCGACGACGACGACCCGATGGACGAGCACTACCACGGCACCCATGTCGCCGGCATCGTCGCCGGAACAGGAGCCGAGACGACCACCGGCGTGGCACCCGACGCCTCGATCACCGCGTGGCGAGTTCTCGACGCCGACGGTTCGGGCATGATGTCCGACGTCCTCGCCGGTTTCGAGGCCGCGGTCGACCCGACCGGCTCCCACCCCGCCGACGTCGTGAACATGAGCCTGGGCGGCCCGGTGGAGGACAACGACCCCCTCGCGCGCGCCGCGACGGCCGCGGTCGAGGCGGGCACCGTGGTGGTCGCCGCCGCGGGCAACGCCGGTCCGGGCGACGAGACCGTCGGCTCGCCCGCGATCGCGCCCGACGTGATCGCGGTCGGCGCCTCGACCACCGGCATCCGTACGCCGTCGATCACCCTCCGCGGTGCCACGTTGCCGGCCGGGTCGATGCGCCGTTACTCGCTGTCCGCGAACCCCGGCCCGAAGGCCGTCACCGCGCGCGTGATCGACGTGGGCTCCGGCACTCCCGAGGACTACGAGCGCGTCGGTGATGTGACGGGTGCGATCGTCGTGTACCAGAGCCCGACGGCCCAGGCCGTCACGGGCTACGACATGTACCTCTCCGAGCTCGCCGAGCAGAACGGCGCGGTCGGAGCACTCGTCTACCAGCCCACCAACGCCGACCCCGGGGTCGGCGACGGGCCGAGCGACACCCCGATGGGCGGCTTCGAGACCAGCGCCAGCGACGGCGGCGAGCTCGCGGCCCAGGCCGGCTGGGACCAGCGCCGAGCGACGCTCGTGATGATGTCGCTCTACGCCGGCGACTACGGCAACATCCGCCGGGCCGTGCTCGACGGCAAGGTCACCGCGACGATCACGGGCGAGGACGCGACCGACCTGATCGCCTCGTTCAGCTCCCGGGGCCCGGCCGGGACGACGGTCAAGCCCGAGATCGTCGCCCCCGGCGTCGAGATCCGCTCGGACATCCCCGCCTGGCAGGGGATCGAGGGCAACGCGTACCGGCTGTCCGGAACATCGATGGCGGCACCGCACGTCGCGGGTGCCGCGGCGCTGGTACGCCAGGCACACCCCGACGAGTCGGCCCTGAAGGTCCGCGCCCGGCTGATCGGCTCGGCGCGGGAGCTCGACAGCACCGATGCCGGCGTCAGCCCGTTCACGCAGGGCGCCGGGGCGCTCGCGGTCGACCGAGCAGTGGCGCAAGACGTCACCGCTTCGCCCGACGCGCTCTCGTTGGGCCTTGCCGACACGGTGGGCGACGCCCGCTCGCGCACTGCCACCGTCACGCTGACCAACTCGGGCAGGACGACGCAGAAGCTGAAGCTGCACGTCGAGGGGTCGAAGGTCAGCGACGGCCGCATCGAACTGTCGGCCAGGTCGGCCACTCTCAAGCCGGGCGGCCGGGCCGAGGTGACGATCACCCTCACCCCCGCTCACCGCGACCGGCCCGGCGAGGTGTCGGGTGTGCTCGTCGCCACCGGCACCGGCAAGGACGCCGCGCGCGTGCGCGTGCCGTACGCACTGCTGGTGCGCCCGCTCGTCGTACGCGCCACACCGGATGTCGCCGACGGCGCGACGCGCGTCGTCGTGCAGGCGCCGGCGGCGCTCGAGCGTCCGTCCGCCGACGTCGTGGCCCCCTCGGGCCGGCGCACGACCGTGCAGCTGTCGCCCCAGGACGGCCCCGGTTGGTACGCCGCTGACCTCGAGGTGCGGGAGGCAGGGGTCCACCGGATCGATGCGACCGGCACCACGGCCGAAGGACGGCGACTCGGCGGGACCGGGTCCCTCGTGTCGCTGGGGGCCGACCGGCGCGGCGACTGGGAGCAGGTGGGCCCGATCTTCACGGGCGGGCTCACGGTGACCTCGCCGGATCGTGCCGGCACGGCGATCCATGTCGTCCAGGACGGCATCAGCCCGTTCTGGACGAGCGACGGCGGCAAGACCTGGACGCGAGTGCGCTCGATGCCCGTCGCTGCCGGCGTCGGCCTGCCCGCGGCTGACCCGGCCGTACCCGGCGGGTTCTGGCTCGCCGTCAACGGCATGGCCGGGCGCGACGTGCTCGACGCCACGTACCAGGGCCGCCTGCTGCACAGCGCGGACGGCGGGAAGAGCTGGGACGTGCAGTCGCTGCCGGACGAGAACATCCAGGCGTTGGGCGCCGATCGCTCCACGGTCGCCGTCGCGACCGCCGCGGGGCTGCGGTTCAGCCGCGACCACGGCCGGACCTGGGACCTCGTGCCGACCGGCTGGTCAGGATCGGTCGATCACCTGGCGGTGGCTGACGGACGGGTGTACGTGCAGACGTTCGACGGGCTGTGGCGGGTCGATCTGACCGGTCAGACGCCCGGGACGGTCACGCAGGTCGTCACGCCGGACAGCAGCATCAGCTCGCTCTCCGACGTGGCGGTCGCGGGTGACACGGTGATCGCGACCGTATGGAACGCCGAGGATGCGACCGTGCTGCGGTCGTCTGATGCCGGAGCCACCTGGAAGTCGTCGCAGCCGGTGCCCGGCGCCTACTCCCTCGGCCTGTCGGTGGCCGGCGACACCACGTACCTGCGCTTCTTCGACCGTGTGTACGCCAGCACCGACCACGGTGCGACCGCAAAGCCGGTCGCGCTGCCCGAGGGGACCCGCGACGTACGCGACGTCGACGTCTGGCAGGACGGGGACGGGCTGGTGGTGACCACGAGCGCCGGCGTCTGGGGTGGCGACCGCGACACCTGGACGAGGTACCCGCTGGCGGGCGGCAACTCGTGGAGCCTGGCGGTCGGCGCCGATGCCGCGAAGGAGCCCGTGCTGCGCGCCGGTGACGCCGAAGGGATCAAGGTGCGCCGACAGGGAGATCTCGGCACCGGCCCGGCACTCGACTGGGGCCTGACGGGCGACGAGGGCTGGATCGGCCTGTCGGCCCTGGACGTCGAGCAGTCGCCCGTCGGCGCACGCAACGTGTGGTGGGTCCGGCAGGACGGCTTCCTCGGCACGCAGCTGATCCGCCGTACGCTCGATGGCACCGACACGCGCGTCGGCCCCCACGTCGAGGTCGGAGACGTCGCCGTGTCACCGGTGCGGGAGGGCACCGTCGCGATGACGTACGGCGCAGAGCCCGAGACGGGCATCCTCGTCTCGACCGACGGGTTCGCCACGTGGACCACACACCCGTACGACCTCGCGGTCCGCACCGTGGAGTTCGACGCATCCCGGCCCGAGCGGCTGTGGATCGCCGCGAGCGAGGGCCTGTACCGATCGGACGACCTCGGCGCGACGCTCGTGAAGGTGGGAGACGGTCCCATCCGCTCGTTGTCCGTCGAGAAGGACGTCGTGATCGCAGGCACCGATGGCGGCGTGCTGGTCAGCACGGACGGCGGGAGGAGCTTCCGCAGGTCGATGATCCCGAACCTGCGCGCGGCGGTCGGCGCGGTCACCTCGGTCTCGGTCCAGGTCGCAGCCGACTCGTCCGGCAGGCCGGGCAAGGCCGTGCGCGTGCTCGTTGCCGGGAGCACCGATGTCGTCCGCGACGGAGTGCTCGCCTCAGGCGCTGGTGCCTTCGTCAGCACCGATGGGGGCAAGACGTGGCAGCCTGCGTCCGGCGGTCTCACCGCGCTGGACATCCGTGATCTCGCGGTCAGCCAGGACGGCAGATGGCTGTACGCCGGCACCCGCAGAGGAGGCGTGGTCCGCACCACTACCGATGCGCTGGTGAGCGCGCTCGACTGAGCCCTCAGGACATGTCGGTGAGCTGGTCGGGATCGGCATCGGTCCCGACCAGCTCGCGGAGCTTGTCGTTGACGTCCCAGATGCCCACGTTCATCCCGGCGGTCACGGTGGCACCACGCCGCCAGTAGGCGATGAACTCGTCACCGTCGGTGTCGCCACGGAGGAGCACCTCGTCCTCCGGCGCGGAGTGGCCGACGTACTCCATCGAGAACTCGAACTGGTCGGTGAAGAAGTAGGGCTGCCAGTCGTAGGCGCCGCCCTTGCCCAGCATCGACCGCGCCGCCAGCCGGCCCTGCTTGATCGCGTTGTCCCAGTGCTCGACGCGCAGCGGGCCGAGCACGGTGTGCGTCGCGAGCGCGGCGTCGCCTGCGGCGAAGACCCGAGGATCAGACGTACGCAGCCCCTCATCGACCACGATGCCGTCACCGACCTCGAGGCCGGCGTCAGCGGCCAGCTCCGTGGCCGGTGCCGCACCGACGGCGACCAGGACGATGTCGGCGGGGATCTCGCCGTCGCTGGTGCGTACGGCTCCCGGCTCGATCGCCTCGACGGTCGTCCCGGTGTGGATCTCGACGCCGTGGCGGGTGTGGAGAACGGCGACGTGCTCGGCGAGCACCGGGCCGAGGACGTTGAGGAGCGGCTGTGCGGCCGCCTCGAGCACGATCGCCTCTCCCCCGAGCGCGGTCACCGACGCGGCGACCTCGAGCCCGATCCAGCCGCCACCGACCGTGACGACCCGGGTGCCGGGTGCGATCGCATCCTTGAGGCGGCGGGCGTCCTCGACGGTGCGGAGGGTCGTCGCGTGCTCGATGCCGGGGATCGGCGGCGTCTTCGGCTCGGCGCCGGTGGCCAGCAGCAATGTGCCGAAGGGCAGCCGCTCGCCGTTGTCGAGCGTGACGGTCCCGTTGTCCAGGTCCAGGGCGGTCGCGGTGGTGCCGGTGAGGACGGTGACGTCCTTCTCGGCGTACCACGCCTCGTCGTGGGAGAGCTTGAACTCCTTGGCGCCGGCCAGGAAGTCCTTGGAGAGCTGCGGTCGCTCGTAGGGCAGCTCCGGTTCCTTCCCGACCAGGGTCAGGCGGCCGGCGTACCCCTCGTCACGAAGGGTTTCGATGGCGCTGACCGCTGCGAGACCAGCACCGATGACGACGATCTCCTCAGTTCCCATGACGCCATCGTCGCGCGGATCTCGGCTTCTATGAAGACCCTCGCACCGTCAGGGCGGGTTTCAGCATCACGCCGGGCGCGGCGTAGGACGGGGTGGCGAGCAGCTCCTCGAGTGCCTTGACCAGCTCGCGCGCGGCCTCCTCCAGCGGAGGACGTACGGAGGTGATTCCGGGCGGCACCGTCTGCGCGACCTGGGAGTCGTCGAAGCCCACGACCGCGATGTCCTCACCGAGGCGGAGACGCCTCTCGAAGAGGGAGTGGAGCACGCCCATGGCGAGCGTGTCGGAGGCGCAGACGAGCGCGGTCGGCTCGGTCTCGTCGAGGATCGCGTCGGCGGCGGCCTTGCCCGAGCTGATCGAGTCCTCGGTGCGCGAGGCCAGGCCGGTGGTCGAGAGGCCGTGGGTGTGCATCGCGTGGATCCAGCCGCTCCTCCGCTCCTCACCGAGGAGGGAGTCCTTGTGCCAGCCGATCCAGGCGATCTTGGAGTGGCCGCGCTCGATCAGGTGCTCGGTGGCGATCTCGGCACCGTAGGCGAGGTCGACGTCGACCCAGGGATGCTTCGCGTCGGGCTGGGTCCACGGCCGCCCGAAGGAGACGAACCGCGCCCGCCGCGACTGCAGCCAGGTCGTCTGCTGCCCGCCGAGGTGGGTGTCGGTCACGACGAACGCGTCGACCGCGGTCGACCTGAGCAGCTCGTCGTAGCCGTCGAGCGGGTCGGCGGGGTCACCGTAGAAGAGGAGCACGTGGTAGCCGGTCTCGGCCGCGGCCTCGACGAAGCTGTGCACGAACCGGTCCATCATCGCGTTGGCCGTGCCCTCTTGGAGGGCGGGCATCCTGAGTCCGATCAGATGGCTGGCTCTGGTCCGGAGGCTGCGCGCGGCGCGGTTGGGCTGGTAGCCGAGCTTGTCGATCGCGTCCTGCACCCTGGCCAGCGTGTCGGCACGCAACAGATCGGGGTTGTTGACCGCGTTCGAGACCGTCTGCCGGGACACGCCGGCCAGCTCCGCGACGTCCGCCAGGGTCGGCGGAGCGGCCGAGATATGACCGCCGGAACGCGGCACCGCCACGCTCTGCCTCCCTTGATGCCGAAGTGGAACTCTGGATCGTTCCAAGCCATGGTAACGAAGCCTGACCCCGCATGATGCGTTCACCCCTATGTCGGTCTCGACCCGCTTCGCGGGTTCGCGAGCTCACCCCCTGCGCTCGCTCGACCTTCTCGCGTTGCGCCGCCGCTCGTGCCTCGCGGCGACGCAGGCTCGAATGTCGGTGCCGTGCTCTAAGTTGCTGGGCATGGCTACCGCTCGCTCGTCCAAACGCGCCACCTACCGCTGCTCCGAGTGCGGCTGGGAGACCGCGAAGTGGGTCGGCCGCTGCGGCGAGTGCCAGGCGTGGGGGTCGGTCGCCGAGGCGGCGGCCCCGATCGGACGTACGCAGGCAGCCCCGGTCTCCACCGCGGCGGTGCCGATCGGGACCGTGTCGGTGACCGAGTCGGAGCGGCGTACGTCGGGAGTGCCGGAGCTCGACCGGGTCCTCGGTGGCGGGCTGGTGCCGGGCGCCGCGATCCTGCTGGCCGGCGAGCCGGGCGTCGGGAAGTCGACGTTGCTGCTCGAGGTGGCGGCGCAGACGGCGCGCTACGGACGCCGGGCGCTGTACGTGACGGGTGAGGAGTCCGCGTCGCAGGTGCGGCTGCGGGCCGACCGGACCAACGCGATCCAGGACGAGCTCTACCTCGCCGCCGAGACCGATCTCGGCGCCGTGCTGACCCACATCGAGGAGAGCCGGCCCGAGCTGATCGTGGTCGACTCGGTGCAGACCATCGGCGCTTCCGGCGTCGAGGGCGTACCGGGCGGAGTGACCCAGGTGCGCGAGGTGGCGGCGGCGCTGATCCGGGTGGCCAAGACCCGCAACATCACGACCGTCGTGGTCGGCCACGTGACCAAGGACGGGGCGATCGCCGGGCCGCGGGTGCTGGAGCACCTGGTCGACGTGGTCCTCCACTTCGAGGGCGCGCGCGACTCACGGTTCCGGATGGTGCGGGCGATGAAGAACCGCTTCGGCCCGGTCGACGAGGTGGGCTGCTTCGACCTGTCCTCGGAGGGGATCGTGGCGGTCACCGACCCGTCCGGGCTCTTCGTGGAGACCCATCACGTCTCGGTGCCCGGCACGTGCGTCACCGTGACGATGGAGGGTCGCCGGCCGCTGCTCGCCGAGATCCAGGCGCTGACCGTGCTCGGCGCGGAGGAGCGGGCCAAACGTACGACCTCGGGGCTGGACGGCTCCCGGCTCGCGATGATTCTCGCCGTGCTGCAGCGCCACGCCAGGGTCGGTCTCTCCGGTCGCGACGTGTTCGCCTCGACCGTCGGTGGGGCCCGGATCAGTGATCCGGCCGCCGACCTGGCGATGGCGCTCGCGGTCGCCTCGAGCCATACCGGCACGCCGACACCGCGCGGGGTGGTCGCGCTCGGCGAGATCGGCCTCGCGGGCGAGCTGCGCCGGGTGCGCGATCTCGACCAGCGGCTCTCCGAAGCGGCACGACTCGGGTTCACCGTGGCCGTCGTCCCGGCCGATCCGGGAGCCCCTGTGCCCAACCGTCCCAATGAGCGCGAAGTCGACGGGATGCGTGTCTTTGAGGTGCACAGCATCAGTGCTGCGCTGGAATTCCTCCGCTTGGTGTGATCGGCTTGGTGACTCGTGGCCGAACGTTCTCGGCATTACGGTTGGATCCACGGTTAGAATCACCCCATCCCACTCCGAAAGGAATCTCGTGCCCGCCGACCGCACCGCGGACTCCATCCGACTGCGCGAGACGCTTGCTCTGATCGCGCCCGGGACACCGCTGCGTGACGGGCTCGAGCGCATCCTCCGCGGCCGCACCGGCGCACTGATCGTGCTCGGCTACGACAAGATGGTCGATGGGATATCGACCGGTGGCTTCACGCTCGACGTTCCGTTCACCTCCACCGGCCTGCGTGAGCTCGCCAAGATGGACGGGGCGATCATCGTCGACGACTCGCTGAGTCGCATCGTGCAGGCCGCAGTCCACCTGATGCCCGACCACACCATCCCCTCGACCGAGACCGGCACCCGGCACCGCACCGCCGACCGGGTCGCGAAGCAGACCGGTCACCCGGTGATCTCGGTCTCCCAGTCGATGCAGATCATCGCTGCGTACGTCGGGGAGACCCGCCACGTCCTGGAGGACTCCGGCCAGATCCTCTCCCGTGCCAACCAGGCGCTGGCGACCCTGGAGCGCTACAAGCTGCGCCTCGACGAGGTGGCCTCCACCCTGTCCGCGCTCGAGATCGAGGACCTGGTGACCGTGCGCGACGTGGCCGTCGTGGCCCAGCGCCTGGAGATGGTCACCCGCATCGCCCGCGAGATCGAGGACTACGTGCTCGAGCTCGGCACCGACGGCCGACTGCTGTCCCTCCAGCTGGAAGAGCTCATCACCGGCGTCGACGCTGAGCGCGAGATGGTCATCCGCGACTACCTTCCCCGCGGCCGCCGCGCCCGCAGCCCCGAGGAGTTGCTCGCCGAGCTCGAGGCGCTCAACTCCGCCGAGCTCGTCGACCCCGCCGCCACCGCCCGGGTTCTGGGCCTCACCACCTCCGACGCTCTCGACGGCGCCGTCGCCCCGCGCGGCTACCGCCTCCTGGCGAAGGTCCCCCGCCTCCCACCCGCCGTGGTCGACCGCCTGGTCGACCACTTCGGCACCCTGCAGAAGCTCCTCTCCGCCAGCGTCGACGACCTCCAGGCCGTCGAGGGCGTCGGCGAGCTCCGCGCCCGCTCCGTACGCGAGGGCCTCTCCCGCCTCGCCGAGTCCACGATCCTCGAGCGCTACGTCTGACCCTGCCGGGGCGTCACCCGCCTCGGGTCAGTGGGCCGGGGTGTCCGGTTCCGTACGCGACAGGGCGGTGCCCGGCTTGTAGAGGCCGAAGGTGGCCGATGACGGTTCGCCACCGAGGGCGGCGGCGACGATCACGAAGAAGTTCGGCTTCACCCACGGGCCGTGGCCGGTGCACTCGCCGGCGACGACGCGGCGGCCGCTCCAGGTCAGGGGCAGCGTGGTGACGACGTCGCGACGTACGACGATCTCCTTGGTCGGCACCGCCTTGGCGCAGTCGACCGTGGACCAGACCAGGTCGCCGCCCTTCTGCGAGATCCGCACCTGGAGCGCGTCCGCGGACAGCTTCCAGGTGCACGCGGACGCCTTCACGGTGCGCAGCTGAAGCGGGATGGTCACGTTGTCGTAGGAGTAGGCGTCGGTGACCGCCGGCTCGACGACGATGTCGGAGGGCGAGCACTCGCCGGTCGGCTCCGGCGGTGCGCTGCTCTTCGGCTTCTTGGGCTTGTTGTTGCCGCCCGCGCTGCCCGCCTCCTTCGACGGCTTCGCGCTGGGCGTCGGTGTGACCGTCACGGTCGCCGTGGGCTCGTCGGCCACAGGGGTCGCGGTGTCGTCCGCGCCGTCGGAACCGCTGAGGAAGAACCGCGAGATCCCGACGATCAGGAGCAGGACGATGCCGACCACCGCGAGCCGCCGGCGCCAGTAGACCGAGGCCGGCAGCCGTCCTCCAGTCCTTCTCGAGCGGGCCATAGGCGACACCGTAATGATCCCGTGCCCAGGTTTCGGGGTGCCACTCCGTGGCAATACCTGTCGCACGGCACAATCTGGGTGTGACAGTTCTCCACGACGCCGTCCTGGACTGGTACGACGCCAACGCCCGCGACCTCCCGTGGCGCTCCGCGACCGCGACACCGTGGTCGGTGATGGTCAGCGAGTTCATGCTCCAGCAGACGCCGGTCTCCCGCGTACTCCCGGTCCACGAGGCCTGGATGGAGCGCTGGCCGACCCCGGCCGACCTGGCCGCGGAGCCGACCGGAGAGGCCGTACGCGCCTGGGGCCGCCTCGGCTACCCCCGTCGGGCGCTGCGGCTGCACGCGGCCGCCACCGCGATCGTCGAGCAGCACGGCGGCGAGGTGCCGGCCACGTACGACGAGCTGATCGCGCTCCCGGGCGTCGGCGACTACACCGCGGCGGCGATCGCCACCTTCGCCTACGGCAAGCGCCACGTGGTCCTCGACACGAACGTACGCCGCGTCTTCGCCCGGACCCTGAGCGGCGTCGAGTTCCCCGCGCAGTCGGTCAACAAGGCCGAGCGCGAGCTCGCCGCCGGCGTACTCCCCCAGGACGAGCCGACCGCCGCCACCTGGTCGGTAGCGGTCATGGAGCTCGGCGCCCTCGTCTGCACCGCCGCCAACCCGTCCTGCACCCGATGCCCGGTGGCGGACCAGTGCGCCTGGCGAGCGGCCGGCCACCCGGCGTACGACGGACCGCCTCGCAAGGTCCAGACCTGGGCCGGCACCGACCGCCAGTGCCGCGGCCGCCTGATGGCCGTTCTCCGCGACGCCGACTCCCCCGTCCACCGCAGCCGTCTCGACGTCGTCTGGTCCGACGACACCCAACGACGACGGGCTCTGGAAGGCCTCCTGAAAGACAATCTGGCCACCGAGGTGGAACCAGACTTCTTCGCCCTCCCCTAACCAACCGCCGAGTCGTTAGTTGTGGCGGACGAAACTCTACTTTCGTCCGCCACAACTAACGACTCGGCCGCCATTTCCCACTACTCGAGGAAAAGAAAAAGCAACGCCCCGGCCATGCGGCCGGGGCGTTGCTTTTGTCGGACTACTCGGAGTCCGGCTTGGGCTTCTCGATGTTCGTCGGCTCGTCCTGGTCGGGGAGCTCGATATCGGAGACGGTCGCGCCCTCCAGCGGCGGTACGTCCGGGACGACGGAGCGCTTCTGGCCGGTGAAGGTGAACTGCGCGGCAGGACCCTCGCCGTCGACGTCGACCAGCACGATCTCCCCGGGGCCGATGTCGCCGTAGAGCATCTTCTCGGCGAGCACGTCCTCGAGCTCACGCTGGACCGTGCGGCGCAGCGGTCGAGCACCCAGGACCGGGTCGAAGCCGCGCTCGGCGAGCACCTTCTTCGCGGCCGTGGTGAGCTCGATGCCCATGTCGCGGTCCTTGAGACGGATCTCGACGGCCGCGATCATGTTGTCGACCATCGCGATGATCTGCTCCTGCGACAGCGGCGGGAACACGATGACCTCGTCGACACGGTTGAGGAACTCAGGCCGGAAGTGCTGCTTGAGCTCGTCGGAGACCTTGGCCTTCATCCGGTCGTAGGAGCCCGCGGCGTCGCTGGCCTGGGAGAAGCCCAGGTTGACCGACTTCGCGATGTCCCTCGTGCCGAGGTTGGTGGTCATGATGATGACGGTGTTCTTGAAGTCGACCACGCGGCCCTGGGAGTCGGTCAGGCGACCTTCCTCCAGGATCTGCAGCAGCGAGTTGAAGATGTCCGGGTGAGCCTTCTCGACCTCGTCGAAGAGGACCACGGAGAACGGCTTGCGGCGCACCTTCTCGGTGAGCTGGCCGCCCTCCTCGTAGCCCACGTAGCCCGGAGGCGAACCGAAGAGCCGCGAGACGGTGTGCTTCTCGCCGAACTCCGACATGTCGAGCTGGATCAGCGCGTCCTCGTCACCGAAGAGGAACTCGGCGAGCGTCTTGGACAGCCAGGTCTTACCGACACCGGACGGACCGGCGAAGATGAACGAACCGCCGGGGCGCTTCGGGTCCTTCAGACCGGCACGGGTGCGTCGGATGGCGCGGGACAGGGCCTTGACCGCCTCGTCCTGGCCGATGACGCGCTTGTGGAGCTCGTCCTCCATGCGCAGCAGGCGCGCGGACTCCTCCTCGTTGACCTGCACGATCGGAATACCGGTCGCGACGGCGAGAACCTCGGCGATGAGCTCCTCATCCACCTCGGCGACCTCGTCCATGTCGCCGGCACGCCAGGCCTTCTCACGCTCGGCCTTCTTCGCGATGAGCTGCTTCTCCTCATCGCGCAGACGGGCCGCAGCCTCGAAGTCCTGGCCGTCGATCGCGGCCTCCTTGCGCTGGCGCACGTCGGCGATCTTGTCGTCGTACTCCCGCAGGTCGGCGGGGGCCGTCATCCGGCGGATGCGCAGGCGCGAGCCGGCCTCGTCGATCAGGTCGATCGCCTTGTCCGGCAGGAACCGGTCGGAGATGTAGCGGTCGGCCATCGTCACCGCGGCGACCAGGGCCTCGTCGGTGATCGTGACCCGGTGGTGGGCCTCGTAGCGGTCGCGGATGCCCTTGAGCATCTCGATCGCGACCGCGATCGTCGGCTCCGGCACCTGGATCGGCTGGAAACGACGCTCGAGAGCGGCGTCCTTCTCGAGGTACTTCCGGTATTCGTCCAGCGTCGTCGCACCGATGGTCTGCAGCTCACCACGAGCCAGCATCGGCTTCAGGATGCTCGCCGCGTCGATCGCGCCCTCGGCCGCACCGGCACCGACGAGGGTGTGGATCTCGTCGATGAACAGCACGATGTCGCCGCGGGTCTTGATCTCCTTGAGCACCTTCTTGAGGCGCTCCTCGAAGTCACCGCGGTAACGCGAACCGGCCACGAGCGCGCCCAGGTCGAGCGTGTAGATCTGCTTGTCCTTGAGCGTCTCGGGAACGTTGCCCTTGACGATGTCCTGGGCCAGGCCCTCGACGATCGACGTCTTGCCGACGCCGGGCTCGCCGATGAGGACCGGGTTGTTCTTCGTACGCCGCGACAGCACCTGCATCACGCGCTCGATCTGGCCTTCGCGACCGATGATCGGGTCGAGCTTGCCCTCGCGGGCGTCCTGGGTCAGGTTGCGGCCGAACTGGTCGAGCACGAGGCTGGAGGACGGCGCCTCGGTCGAGGTCGTGCCGGTCGACGCGGTCGCGCCGGAGGTGCCGGCCTGGCCCTCCTTGCCCTGGAAGCCCGAGAGCAGCTGGATGACCTGCTGACGGACCCGGTTGAGGTCGGCGCCGAGCTTCTGCAGCACCTGGGCGGCGACGCCCTCGCCCTCACGGATGAGGCCGAGCAGGATGTGCTCGGTGCCGATGTAGGAGTGGCCGAGCTGCAGCGCCTCGCGCAGGGACAGCTCGAGCACCTTCTTGGCACGCGGCGTGAACGGGATGTGCCCGGACGGTGCCTGCTGGCCCTGGCCGATGATCTCCTCGACCTGGTTGCGCACCGCCTCGAGCGAGATGTCGAGGGACTCGAGGGCCTTGGCAGCGACGCCTTCTCCCTCGTGGATCAGGCCGAGCAGGATGTGCTCGGTCCCGATGTAGTTGTGGGAGAGCATGCGGGCCTCTTCCTGGGCCAGCACGACCACCCGGCGGGCTCGGTCAGTGAACCGCTCGAACATGTACGCATCTCTCCTAAGAATTCTGGGGCGTCACCAAGATTCAACCCCGCAGACAGCCTACGCGTTCCCGACAACACAACGCGATCCGTGCGCTGAGAGCGAACACGCGTTCCGTACGCCGGACAGACGCCTGGTCACAGCCGACCTCACACAAAGGCGGCTGCCGCGCCCCGGAGGGCGCGACAGCCGGACGTTCGGTGCGGTGAGACCAGTTGTCAGTGAGCCGCTTCGAAAGCCGCTCGGACGTCGGCCGGAATGCGGCCACGGTCGGGAACGGTGTAACCGTTGGCCTTCCCCCACTCGCGCATGACCTTCGGGGTCGAGCCACCGGCGGCGGGCGCCTTCTTGGCGCCGCCGCGACGGCCGCTCACCTTCTGGGCGTGACCGATGAAGAGCGCGAGAGAATCACGAAGCTTTGCCGCATTGGCATCGCTGAGATCAATCTCGTAGGACGTGCCGTCCAGGGCAAAAGACACCGTCTCAGCAGCTTCCGAGCCATCGATGTCATCCTCGAGGATGATCTGAACCTTCTTAGCCATGTTCCTACCTTCACTGCTCTTCTTCACCCGGAAACGGGCCGAATATAGCCATCGCCGTTAAGCGAGATGCCCATAGCATTACATACGATCCGGATGAATCAACAGGTCGCCATACTGAAAAGACTAACGAACGGCATTTCGCTGGAATATGAGTTCCAGTCCTTGCATCGTCAGCCACGGAGAATGCAACGAGAAGCATTTACTCTCGTCGAGAACGAACTCCGCCAGATAGCCGGTCGCAATCACGGTCACTTCCTCGGCGGAGGCACCCAGCTCGGCGATGATCCGAGCGACCAGACCTTCGACCTGCGCGGCGACTCCGAAGACCATTCCGGACTGCAGCGCCTCGACCGTGTTCTTGGCGATCACCGACCGCGGGCGGGCGAGCTCGACCTTGCGCAGCTGCGCACCGCGCCGACCCAGCGCCTCCAGCGACAGCTCGATCCCGGGCAGGATCGCGCCACCGACGTACTGCCCCGCGGCGTTGACCACGTCGAAGGTCGTCGCCGTGCCGCGGAAGTCGACCACGATCGCGGGGCCGCCGTGAAGAGCCACCGCCGCGACCGCGTTGGCGATCCGGTCGGTGCCGACCTCGCGCGGGTTGTCCATCAGGATCGGGATGCCGGAGCGTACGCCGGGCTCGACCACCACGCTCTCGACCGAGCCGAGATGGCGGGCCATCATCTCGCGCCACTCGTGCAGGACCGACGGCACCGTCGCACACACGACCACACCGTCCACGCTCGCCACCAACGCGTCGCCGAGAATCCCCCGCAGCAGCGCCCACCACTCGTCGGCGGTGCGATGCTCGAGCGTGGAGACCCGCCAGTCCGCGGACACGACGCCGTCGGCGATCAGCCCGAGAACCGTATGGCTGTTGCCGATGTTGACAGCGAGCAGGGACATGGCGGGCCGCCTCAGCCCTCGGACAGGTCGAAGCCGATGTCGAAGACCTTCACCGAGTGGGTCAGCGCACCGACGGAGAGATAGTCGACTCCGGTCTCGGCGACCTCGCGGGCCCGGTCCAGGGTCAGCCCGCCGGAGGCCTCGAGCACCGCACGCCCGGCGGTGATCTCGACGGCCTCCTTCATCATCACGGTCGACATGTTGTCGAGCATGATCCGGCCGCAGCCCGCGTCGAGAAGCGCCGTGAGCTCCTCGAGCGTGGTCACCTCGACCTCGATCGGCACGTCCGGGTAGGCGAACTTCACGGCCTCGTACGCCTGCACGGCGCCACCCGCGGCGACGATGTGGTTGTCCTTGACCAGCGCCATGTCGGAGAGCGACATCCGGTGGTTGGCGCCGCCGCCGCAACGTACGGCGTACTTCTCGAGCGCCCGGAAGCCGGGCAGCGTCTTGCGGGTGTCGAGGACCTGCGCGCCGGTCCCTTCCAGCGCCTCGGTCCAGGCCGCGACACCGGTGGCGACGCCGGAGAGGTGGGAGGCGTAGTTGAGCGCCGTACGCTCCGCGGTCAGCAGCCCGCGAGTGGGCCCGGCGATCCGCATGATGACGTCCCCGGCCTTCACCTTCGAGCCGTCCTTGACGCGGTCGGTGACCGTGACCGAGTCACCCATGACGTACGCGAAGACGAGCTCGGCCACGCCGAGGCCGGCCACGACGCCGTCCTCCCGAGCGGCGAAGACGCCGATCCCGGTCGAGTCGGGGGCGATGGTGGCCACCGAGGTGACGTCCTCGCTGGGCATCTCGCCGGGAGCGGACGTGGGCAGGTCCTCGTCGAGAGCGAGCTCGACGGCGTCGTAGACCTCGCCGGCGTCCAGGCCGGCGTTGGTCAGCTCGTCGCGCAGCGGCTGCGGGATCTCGTCGAAGGGCACGCGTCGGATGGTCATCAGGCTCCTGCCATGGTGGACTGCGTTGAATTTTTCTGGGTCGGGTCGGTCGCTGGGGCCGGGGTGAAGATGGCGACAGTCTCGCCGTCCCGGAGTCTCAGGTCGAAGTGGCCGGCGAACCCGGCGTCGTCACGCTCGGGAAAGTCCTCGCGCCAGTGGGACCCGCGGGTCTCCTCGCGCAGCAGCGCGGACGTCGCCAGCGCGAGCGAGACGGTCAGCAGGTTGGTCGCCTCCCAGGCGGCCGGGTCGATCTCGGTCGCCGGGGTGCTCCCGAGCTGCTCGAGCTCGTCGATCGCCTCGGCGAGGCCGGTCGCGTTGCGGAGGACTCCGACCTTGGTCGTCATCGTCTCCTGCAGCTGCTTGAGCGCGGTGCCTGGGACCAGCGCTCGCCCGGCGCCGAGACCCGGGGCCGGGTCCTCCAGCTGCCGCAGCTCGCCGGGCAGGACCTCGGCGATCCGACGCGAGAAGACCAGCCCCTCGAGCAGCGAGTTGGAGGCGAGCCGGTTGGCGCCGTGGACGCCGCTGCAGGCGACCTCGCCGGTGGCGTAGAGCCCGGGTACGTCCGAACGCCCCCACAGGTCGGTGCGTACGCCGCCCGAGGCGTAGTGGCACGCCGGAGCCACGGGGATCAGATCGACGGACGGGTCGACGCCGTGCTGCTCGCACGAGGCGAGGATGTTGGGGAACCGCTTCTCCCAGAACTCGCGACCGAGGTGACGGGCGTCGAGCCACATGTTGGGGTGTCCGGTCTCGAGCATCCGCTTCATGATCGCCTTGGAGACGATGTCGCGCGGAGCCAGGTCGCCGAGCTCGTGCACGCCCTCCATCAGCCGGTTGCCGTCCCAGTCGACCAGGAAGGCGCCCTCGCCGCGTACGGCCTCGGAGATCAGCGGCTGCTGACCGCGGGAGTCCTCGCCCAGATACATCACCGTGGGGTGGAACTGGACGAACTCGAGGTCGCGCAGGGTCGCGCCGGCCCGCAGCGCGATCGCCATCCCGTCGGCGGTGGCGACGGCGGGGTTGGTGGTCTGCGAGAAGACCTGGCCGAGGCCGCCGGAGGCGAGCACGACGGCACGGGTACGCACGATCCCGACGCCGTCGGCGTCGCCCTCGCCCATCACGTGGATGGTCAGCCCGGCCACGCCGCCGTCGGCGGCCGTCAGCAGGTCGACGACCATCGCGTGCTCGAAGACCAGGATCTCGGGGGCGCGGCGTACGGCCTCCATCAGCGCGCGCTGGATCTCGGCGCCGGTCGCGTCGCCGTCGGCGTGCGCGATCCGGTCCCGCCGATGGCCGCCCTCGCGGGTGAGCGAGAGGTTGCCGGCGGGGTCCTTGTCGAACTCGGCGCCCCACTCGATCAGCTCGCGGACCGCCTCGGCGCCCTCACCGACCAGGACGCGTACGGCCTCCAGGTCGCACGCCCCGGCACCGGCCACGAGCGTGTCCACCTCGTGCTGAGCAGGGGTGTCGCCCTCGCCGAGAGCCGCCGCGATGCCGCCCTGGGCCCACTGCGTCGAGCCGGCCTTGAGCTCGTCCTTGGTGACGACGGCGACCCGCTCGACCTGGTCCTTCAGCCGCAGCGCCGCGGTCAGCCCGGCGATCCCGGAGCCCACCACGATCACGTCCGCCCACTCGGTCCAGCCCGGGTCGCGAGCGGAGAGCAGCTCGATGTTCATGCCCGCACGCTACTGCGTGAGAACGAGCGGCCCACGCATCTGGTCGGTCCCTGGAACCGGCTCGCTCCTGTCGGAGCCGAGCGCGACGATGTGGTTGGCCTCGTCGACATGGACGACGTGCGGCTCGAAAGCCTTCGCCTCCTCGGTGGTCATCTGCGCGTACGCGATCAGGATGACGAGGTCGCCGGGGTGGACCAGGTGGGCGGCGGCGCCGTTGATGCCGAGTACGCCGCTGCCGCGCTCACCCGCGATCGTGTAGGTCTCCAGGCGGGCACCGTTGGTGATGTCGACGATGGAGACCAGCTCGCCGGGGAGGATGTCCGCGGCCTCGAGGAGGTCGGCGTCGACGGTGACCGAGCCGACGTAGTGGAGGTCTGCCTGGGTGACCGTGGCGCGGTGGATCTTGCCGGTCATCATGGTGCGCAGACGGGTCATCGGGATGCTCCGATCGTGAGGCTCATGTTGTCGATGAGTCGGGTGGTGCCGACGCGGGCGGCGACGAGGATCCGGGCTTCGGTGCCTGGTTCCGGGTGGGCGGGCAGCTCGGCGAGCGCGGGGTCGGTGACCACGAGGTAGTCGAGGTCGACCCCCTTCGCCCGGCGTAGCTCGGCGCGGGCCGCGTGGAGCGCGGTCTCGACACCGTGGGTGGCCTCGCGCTGCGCGGCGTAGAGCGCCCGCGACAGCGTCGTCGCCTCCTCCCGCTGCTCGGGCGAGAGGTAGCGGTTGCGCGAGGAGAGCGCCAGACCGTCGGCCTCACGCTGGGTCGGCGCGCCGACGACGTCGACACCGAGGCACAGGTCGGCCGACATCCGGCGGATCAGCGCGAGCTGCTGGTAGTCCTTCTGACCGAAGACGGCGACATCGGGCTTGACCAGCCCGAACAGCTTCGCGACGACGGTGAGCACGCCGCCGAAGTGGCCCGGCCGGGTCTTGCCCTCGAGCACGTCGCCGAGCGGCCCGGGGGCCACGGTGACCTGCGGGTCGCCACCCGGGTAGACCTCGTCGACCGACGGCGCGAAGACGACGTCGACACCCTCACGCTCGCAGACCTCGAGGTCGGCATCGAGCGTGCGCGGGTAGCGGTCGAGGTCCTCCCCCGCGCCGAACTGCAGCGGGTTGACGAAGATCGACACGACGACGGGACCGTCGCCGACCCGCTCGCGGGCGACGCGCATCAGCGACGCATGCCCCTCGTGCAGCGCACCCATCGTCGGCACGAAGCCGACGGAGACGCCGTCGCGGCGGGCAGGGTCGAGAAGCTTGGCGAGCTCCTCGCGCGTGGAAGCGAGAACGGTCATCACTGGTTCCAGGTGTGGATCGGACGCGGCAGCGGCTGCACAGCAGCGCGATCCGCCTCGTCGAGCAGGTTCTTGATCTTGAGCGCCCGGATGGGCAGCAGCCGCCCGTCGGAGACGGCCCGGTCGAGGGTGGCCCGCGCCATGGAGACGTACGACGCCAGGGTCTGCGGCGCGTTGGTGCGGATGTCGTCGAGGTGGGCTGCCACCGTGCCGGCGTCGCCGCGAACGATCGGGCCGGTCAGCGCGGCGTCACCGTGGTCCAGGGCGTTGTCGAGGGCCGCCGTCAGCAGCGGCCGCAGCGTGCCCGCGGGATCGGTGGCACCGGCGGCGGCGAGGATCTCCATCGCCTCGGTGACCAGGGTGACCAGGTGGTTCGCGCCGTGGGCGAGGCCGGCGTGGTAGAGCGTCCGCATCTCTTCGGGCACCCACATCGGCTTGCCGCCGAGGTCCTGAACCAGCGCCTCGGCGAAGGCCCGGTCGGCGGGAGTGGCGGCGGTCAGACCGAAGACACAGCCGGCGAGCCGGGCGAGGTCGACCAAGGTGCCGGAGAAGGTCATCGCCGGGTGGACGGCCATCACGTGGGCGCCGATCGCGGCGGCCGGCTCGAGGATCGCCAGACCGTGGCGGCCGGAGGTGTGGGCAACGTACATCCCGGGCCGGATGGCACCGGCGTCCGTCATCGTCTTGACGACGTTGCCGAGCATGTCGTCGGGGACGGTGAGAAGAAGGAGGTCGCACGCGCGAGCGACAGCGGTCGGCTTCT
Source organism: Nocardioides sp. YJ-D4 (assembly GCF_054031495.1). Lineage (NCBI taxonomy): Bacteria > Bacillati > Actinomycetota > Actinomycetes > Propionibacteriales > Nocardioidaceae > Nocardioides > Nocardioides sp. YJ-D4. Next base: position 3,395,861 of record NZ_CM132932.1, on the reverse strand, counting down.
CGACCGGGACACCCGGGAGAAGGTCGGCGATCCGCCCGCGAGAGGCGTCCGACTCGCCTGCGACGGCGACGATCGAGTGGCCCGCGGAACGCAGTGCTGCTGCAAGGACGGCCCCGACGCGACCCGCGCCGACGACGCCCACCCTGAGTGGGTTCATGGTGGTAGACCTTTCGTTCCAGTCCCTCCGACCACTCCCCCTTGTGAGCGGAGCCGGGATGAGTACCAGACGTTGTGCCTGCGAGCTCGGCCACGGTGACCGAGACGAAACAAAGGTACGCCGCCGGTCACTCTTCCGAAACATCACGATGACGTGACTGCGATCACACGACCCCCGGCGGCCATGGACCCCACGCCGAACCAACGGCTCGGTATCGCCTCACCCCCAGCATTGGAGTCCGCAGCGCGCGACATGGAAGAATCCACCCCTCCTCGTCATCTACCTAAGGGTTTGTGTTCAGTGCTTCGTAACGTTGCCGTGCTGCTTGCCGGCGGTGTGGGCTCCCGCGTGGGTCTCGACATCCCGAAGCAGCTCATCAAGATCGCTGGGATGCCGATCATGGAGCACACCCTCGGCGTGCTCGACCGCCACCCGCAGATCGACGAGATCATCATTTTGATGGCCCCCGGCCACCTCGACGCCGTGCACGCGATGACCCGCGACGGCCGCTACCCGAAGGTCTCCAAGATCCTCGAGGGCGCCGACACCCGCAACGAGACGACCAAGCTCGCCCTGGCCGCCCTCCCCGAGGGCGAGGACTGCAACGTACTCCTCCACGACGCCGTGCGCCCGCTGCTCAGCGAGGACGTGATCACCGACTGCTTCAAGGCGCTGGTGACCTACCAGGCCGTCGACGTGGCCATCCCGTCCGCGGACACGATCATCGAACTCAACGACGACAACACCATCTCGCAGATCCCGGACCGCTCGCGGCTGCGCCGCGGCCAGACCCCACAGGCCTTCCTCGCCTCGACGCTGAAGCGGGCCTACGAGATCGCCGACCAGGACCCGAAGTTCAAGGCGACCGACGACTGCAGCGTCGTGCTGAAGTACCTGCCCGACACCAAGATCTGGGTGGTCGACGGTCACGAGCAGAACATGAAGGTCACCGAGCCGATCGACGTCTACATCGCCGACAAGCTCTTCCAGCTCACCGCTCACCAGCAGTTCCCGCAGAAGGCGGAGGCCGACTACCGGGCCGCCCTCGAGGGCAAGAACATGGTGGTCTTCGGCGGCAGCTACGGCATCGGTGCCGACATCGCGGAGCTGGCCGAGTCCTACGGTGCCAACGTCGCCTCCTACAGCCGCTCGGCCACCAACACCGACGTCGCCAAGCGGGCCGACATCGTCGCCGCGGCGGCCGACGCCGGCAAGCGCTTCGGCTCGATCGACTTCGTGGTCAACACCGCTGGTGTGCTGCCGCGCGGCGAGCTCGCCACGGTCTCGGAGGAGACGATCTACAGCGCGACCGAGATCAACTACATCGCGCCGGTCCTGATCGCTCAGGAGTTCTTCCCCTACCTCGCCCGGGCGAAGGGCTCGCTGCTCTTCTTCACCTCGAGCTCCTACACCCGCGGTCGCCGCGGCTACGCGCTCTACTCCTCCGCGAAGGCGGCCACGGTCAACCTGACCCAGGCCCTCGCCGACGAGTGGGCCGACCAGGGCGTACGCGTCAACGCGATCAACCCCGAGCGCACCGGCACCCCGATGCGCACGAAGGCGTTCGGCCAGGAGCCCTCCCACACGCTGCTGGAGTCGAAGGCGGTCGCGCGGGCGTCGCTGGACACCCTGATCGCCTCGAGCACCGGCCACGTCATCGACCTGCGCCGCATCGACCCGATCCAGGAGGCCCTGGACGCTGCGGCGGGGAACTGACCCGATGACCAGCGCCCCGACCGTCCCCGAGGACACCGCCCCCGCCTCCGACCCCGCCCCCGAGCCCAAGAAGAAGGCCGTACGCCGCTCCCGGCTCGGCGCGCTCGACGCGCTCCGCTTCATCGCGGCGGCCGTCGTCGTCGGCTACCACCTGACCGGCATCGCGACCCCCTACTGGGGCGTCGACCCCCGCGAGGTCTTCCCGACCCTCAACCACGTCACCCGCTACGGCTACCTCGGCGTGGAGCTCTTCTTCATCATCAGCGGCTTCGTGATCCTGATGACCGCGTGGGGTCGTGACCTGCCCCGTTTCGTCTCCTCCCGCGTCGCCCGGCTGTTCCCGGCCTACTGGGTCGCCGTCATCATCACGCTGATCCTCCAGGCGTACTGGAAGGGCGGCCGTGACCAGGGGTTCGTCGGCGGCCTGATCAACATGACGATGACCCAGGACGCCTGGGACGTACTCAGTGCCCAGGGTGCCTTCTGGACGCTCTGGATCGAGCTCAAGTTCTACCTGCTGATCGGGGTCTTCCTGCTCGTCGGGATCACCAAGCAGCGGGTGATCGCGGTCGTGTTCCTGTGGCCGCTGCTGGCCCAGATCGCCCGCGCGACCGACTCCGGCATGCTCAACTCGCTGCTCTTCGCCGAGTACGCCCCGTTCTTCGCGATGGGCATGGCGCTGTTCCTCATCTACCGGTTCGGCAACTCGTTCATCGCCTGGCTCGCGGTCGCCTACAACGTGATCCTGGGCATCCGCCAGGCGACGGAGTACGCCGACCGGGCCACGGAACTGGTCGGCGCCACCGTCTCGCCGGTGATCACCGGCTGGGCGATCGTGGGGTTCGCGGCGCTCGTCTGGCTGGTCTCGGCCGGCCCGCTGGGTCGGGTCGAGGCGCGCTTCCTGACGACGCTCGGGGCGCTCACATACCCGCTCTACCTGATCCACGCGCAGTTCGCGTTCTGGATCATCGACGAGTTCCACGGCCGCTACGACGAGTACGTCGTCCTGGCCGCTGCCGTCTCGACCGCCCTCGTGCTGGCCATCGCGCTCCACTACCTCATCGAGCGCCGGCTCCACGACCCGGTCCGCGACGCCGTCTTGCGTGGTTTACGGGAGACTCCGCTCCAACAGCGCTAATGTCTCTCCATGCTGACTCGAGGCCGGCAGAATCGCGGCGCTGCGGTTCAGCCCCGACACATCAATCCCTCCCGCGTTCGTCTCCGTCAGGAGATGGCACGCTTCGCCAAAGGCACCAAGCGTGGCATGCGTGTCCTGGACGCCGGGGCGGGCCGCTCCCCCTACCGGAAGCTGTTCAAGCACGCCCAGTACGAGGCCGCTGACTTCGCTCAGCTGAGCTCGGCGTACGCGCCGCTGGACTACGTCTGCGACATCACCGACATCCCGGTCGACGACGGCAGCTTCGACCGGGTGATCTGCAACCAGGTCCTCGAGCACGTGCCCGAGCCGGAGAAGGCCATCGCCGAGCTCTTCCGTGTGCTCAAGCCGGGCGGCCGGATCTTCCTCTCCGCGCCCCTCTTCTTCGCCGAGCACCAGAAGCCGTACGACTTCTTCCGCTACACCCAGTTCTCGCTGCGGAAGATGTTCGAGGAGGCCGGCTTCGAGATCGCCAGGATGAACTGGCTCGAGGGCTACTTCGGGACGGTCGCCTACAGCTACCAGATGATGGCGAAGAACCTCCCCGCGAGCGTCGGTGAGCTCCGCGGGCGCGGTCTGCGCTGGAAGCTCGCCTACGTCGCCCCGATCGTGCTCCTCAACCGGAAGCTCGCGGTCCGGCTCAGCCGTCTCTACGCGCGGCTGGAGGTCTCCGGTCGCCGCTTCGAGCGCGGAATGCCGAAGAACTACGTCGTGGTCGCGAGCAAGCCCGCCGACGGGACGCCACCAGCATCGAAGCAGCCCGAGGCCGAGACGAAGACCGGAACGAAGCCCGGGACGAAGACCGCCGCGACCATGGCAGAGCTCCAGGCCGAGGTCGAGAGACTGAGGATGGAGACCGTACGCACCCGGGAGTCCCTGCGCGACCCGCTGGTCGATCTCGCCCTTCCGGCCGAGGTCCGCACCGTCCTCGACGGTGTCCGCGCCGAGCACCTGACCTACCTCAAGCCCGAGAACCTGCAGGTGCTCGCCCGTCAGGTGCTGGACGCCGACATCCAGGACCGACCCGGCCTGATCATCGAGACCGGGGCAGCGCTCGGGGGCTCCGCGATCGTGATGGCCGCGGCGAAGGACCCGAAGCGACCGATGCGGGTCTACGACGTCTTCGGGATGATCCCGGAGCCGTCCGAGCGTGACGGCGACGACGTGCACAAGCGCTACCAGAAGATCGTCAGCGGCACGTCGAAGGGCATCGGCGGAGAGACCTACTACGGCTATCGCGACAACCTCTACGACGAGGTGAGCGACTCATTCACCAGGCACGGGATCGAGCCGGCCGAGCACAATGTCGAGCTGGTGCAGGGACTGTTCCAGGACACGCTGAAGGTCGACGAGCCGGTCGCGTTCGCCCACCTCGACGGTGACTGGTACGAGTCGACGATGACGTGCCTGGAGCGGATCGCCCCCCACCTGGTCGTGGGGGGACGGATCGTGCTCGACGACTACTTCCACTACAGCGGGTGCCGCGACGCGGTCGACGAGTACTTCCAGGACCGTCCCGGCTTCCGGCTGGAGCGGCGTACGAAGCTGCACGTCGTGCGCACGGCCGGAGCCTGACGCCCGCGGGTCAGCGTCGCTGTAGGTGAAGGACGTCGTTCGGACCGAACGACACCTCGAAGTTCGGGCGCACCTCGCGGGGCCGGCCGAGCTTGGTCTCCCAGTTCCAGTTGTGGACCGTGAACCGGAGCCGTAGGTCGAGGTTGCGCGCCTTGTCCGAGAACTCCTCGAAGACCTCCGCGAGGTCGAACCTGGAGGCGAGCCGGAACTCACCTCGGCCCTCGGACGAGACCTCGAGCGGCAGCGCGGCCACCTCGCCGGTCTCGTTGCAGACGGCGTCGAGGGTGACGATGCGGTCCGCCATCACGCCCTTCGGCCACTCGCCCATCACGGTGAGCATGGCGTCGAAGCGGAGCGTACGAGAGTCGCGGAAGGCGGCGGAGCTGGCCTGGGTGCGACCCAGCCGGCTGGCCGGACCCGGAAGCCGGGTCGCGACGCCCTCGGGCATCGGCCGCGCCCAGCCGAGGGCGTGGACGTCGAGCCGGGCGCGTGCCTTCTCGATCCGGCCCGGCCGCTGGGCGACGGCGCCCTCGAAGGCGACGCGCCAGTCGTCGAGGAAGGCGCGCCAGTCGTGCTTGCTCGCCTTCTCCAGGGCCTTGCGGGACATCTCGGCCACCTTCTCGGGGGCGTCGATCATCTGGATGCAGCGCTCGGCGACCGCGTCCATGTCCTCGGCCTCCACGATGTAACCGTCGACACCGTCGGTGATCTGCTCACGCGGACCGTAGTTGATGTCGTAGCTGATCACCGGGCAGCCGAAGGAGAGCGACTCGAGGGTGGCGAGGGGGTAGCCCTCGTTGACGCTGGTCATGATGAACCCGGTGGCGTGCAGCAGCGCTTCCTTGGCTCGCGGGTCGTGGCCCATGAGCTGGACGTTCTTGCCGACGTCGAGCGTCTCGATCAGGTCGGCGAGCGGCTTGTAGAGCTTGCCGTCACCGTAGATCTGGAACTTGGCCTCCGGCCGCTTCTCGATCACCCTCGCGAAGGCCCTGATGGCGTGCTCGAGGCGCTTCTGCGGCTCGAGCCGGGCGACGGTGACGAACGTCGCCGGCTCCCGCTTGGGCATCGTCTCGGGCAGCTCCGGCAGCTCGACCGGGTTGGGCACCACGAACCGGTGCGAGGTCGAGCCGTAGCGCATCGCGATGTGCTCGGACTGACGGTGGGTCAGGTTCACCAGCGCGTCGTACTCGTGGATGTTGTCGAGCAGCGGGGCGTACTTGCCCGAGAGCTGGGAGTTCCAGCGACGCTCCTTCACGACATGGTTGTTGTGCATGAGGTGGAGGAAGTAGAAGCGGTCGTCCTGGCGGGGCATGACGTCACGCAGCGCGAACCGGGAGTCGGTCACGAAGAAGACCCGCTCGGCGTCGCCGGCGAGCAGCTCGAGCCAGTGCCACAGCCAGCCGCCGATGGTCTCCCACGACCGGATCGGACGCCCCTCGGCGTCGGTGAGGATGTAGGGCACCCGGGACGCGGCCGGGGCACCCGGACCCGGCGCCCGCAGGTAGATCGACCCGTCGGCGCGACGGTAGTCACGCGCCAGGTCCTTCCCCGACTGCGAGTGGGCGGTGTAGTAGACGGTGCCGTCGGGGTGGAGTACGTCCGAGGTGGTCGTGCCGGCGACCTCGCCCAGCCGGCCACCGAGCGCGGCCACGGACTCGTCCGGCGCGTCGGTGGGGGTGTTCAGCCGGTACCACTCGTAGAGGTTGAGGAGGTCCATGCCCTCGACCAGCTGGCCCGAGTCGCGCAGCACCTCGCGCACCTCGTCGTAGACGGGCTTCGACTCGGTCGTCAGGAGCGTGGTCGGGATCCCGGTGTGCTGCGTGATCAGGCGGTTGCGCATGATCATCGCCCGCGTCTGACCGCCGAACTTGGTCGCGATCTCGTTGCACATCGTGAGGTAGCGGCCCTCGGGGAACGCGACCTGCTCGTGGGGGTTGGGGATCGGCATGCGCAGAGATTAGTCGGCGTCTTTGGGGATTGCCGATTCTTCGGGCAGGATATCCGGCCTGGATCATAGGGGGAAACGTGTGAACGGACCGCGAACATCGCGGCTCCGCCCGACGACACTGCGTCGAACCATCAATGAAGGAGTCCCATGGCCAGCCCAGCTCGACGACTCGCTCGCCAGCTGCTTCCCGAGCGCCTGCGTCAGAGCCTGACCGCTCGCGTCCCGTCCATCTCGGAGGGTGCGCCACAGGACTCTAAGCCGGCGCCGATCTCCATCGAGGTCGAGCCGCTCGTCGTCGCCGCTGATCTCGACGGTGCGGTCAACGCAGCCGGCGGCGGCTTCTACGAGCGCGCCTGGGCCCTCTTCCAGGGCATCCCGGTCGAGGAGTGGGCCGCCAAGGCCGCCGACGAGTACGTCATGTCCGGCCTCCACGTAGACCCCGACGCGACCCGTGCGACCCTGCGCGAGCTCGCCGAGTCCGGTGCGTCGTACGTCTCGGGCCGCGCATGGCTCGCGATGACCAGCCGTGTCTTCGGCTTCGGCGACCAGGAGCTGGCCCGCAGCCTCTACGCCCGGCTGGACGAGGCCGTCGGCGACGGCACCAACGGCGACACCAAGTGGGTCGTCGAGAGCCGTGACTGGCTGCGCCCGTGGGTCGCCGCCGACAACGACGAGCCCGACGCCCCGGCCGCGCCGGAGGGCACCGTCTCCTACGCCGTCGTCGACTACGGCCACCCCGGACGCTCCCGCGCGTCGGCCAACATCGGCGACCACGTCCAGACGGTCGCCTCGCTCGGTCACGTGGTGCGCCACAAGGACCTGGAGTTCACCGGCGAGTCCGAGCTCGACGACCTGGCCAACCGGCTGCGCGAGCGGGTCCGCCCCGAGCGCGTCCGCGAGGGCCTGTCCGCCAAGGTCCAGCTGATGACCCTCCAGCGCGACGCGTCGATGTACCAGCCCGTCCCGAAGGACACCTGGATGCTCGGTTTCGGGTGGTACATGCACCCGATCTTCGAGATGCGCTATGGGATGCCGTTCCACAAGAACCTGCGCCCGATCTTCGTCTCGTTCCACTGCAGCACCCGCGCCATGATGACCGACGAGACGATCGAGTACCTCAAGAAGTACGCCCCGATCGGCTGCCGCGACTGGACGACCGTCGACATCCTGCTCTCCGTCGGCGTGCCCGCCTTCTTCTCGGGCTGTCTCACCACCACGGTCTCGACCGTCTTCCCCGACGCGGACGAGCTGCCCGGTCCCGACGCGCCCGTCGGCTACGTCGACGTCTTCGACGGCAGCATCCCCGAGGGCGCCCCGACCTACGCCCAGGGCGGCCTCGACGAGGTCCGCTTCCGGCCGTTCGTGCAGAACATCGACGACGCGATCACGATGCTCGAGGGCTACCGTCGCGACCACCGCAAGCTGGTCACCAGCCGCCTGCACTGCTACCTGCCCGGTCGCAGCATCGGCATCGACATCGACTTCCGCCCGAAGAACCTCTCCGACCCGCGCTTCGCCGGCCTCAACCCGCTCACCCCTGCCGAGTTCGACGGCATCCGGGAGAGCATGAACGACCGGCTCGAGACGATCCTCACCAAGATCTTCTCCGGCGCCAGCGTCGAGGAGGTCTACACGCAGTGGCGCGAGATGAACGCCGCCGACGTCGAGATCGCCCGTCAGCGCCGGGCCGGCGCCCGCAAGGTGGGCGATCTGGTCAGCTCGATCGCTGACGACGTACGCAGCAACACGGTCAGCACCCCGGAGCAGGTCCCGGCCGACGCGATCCACGTCGCCGTCTCGGCCCGTCCGAAGCAGCGCCCGAAGCTGCGCCGGCTGATCAAGTCCATCGCCGCCTACTCGTCCCGTCCGGTCCACCTGTGGGTCCAGACCGGTGGCACCGACCTGCGGCTCGACGAGCTCGCCCGGCCGGGGATCACGCTCAGCGCGCTGGACGTCTCCGGCTTCGACGGCATCAAGCAGCCCGACGGCAGCACGCTCCCGATCGGCCAGGTCGAGCGGCTCGTGGTCGCCGACCTGCTCCCCGACGTCGACAAGCTCGTCATCCTCCCGGTCTCGGCCGTGCTGACCGAGGACATCGCCGGCCTCGCCGACACCGACCTGGAGGGCAACCTGCTGGCTGCCTCCGACGTCGTCGGCACCCGCGCGGTCAGCGGCTTCCAGCAGATCCACGCCGCCGCCAACAAGCAGGCCGAGCGCACCACCGAGGCCGCAGAGCTGCGTCGGGACGGCCACCAGCGGCACGCCTTCGACTTCGACGCCTTCGACATCGACGTGCTCGTCCTCGACGCCGCTCAGTGGCGCGCGAAGGACCTGCTCACCTCGCTGGCGCCCTACGTCGAGACGTACGGGATGACCTACCGCAACGTGGTCCTCCTCGAGGTCGGCCCGCACCGCGTGGTCCTGCCGGAGCGCTGGAACGCGATCCCCGGCAAGACCTCGGTGGCCAAGCCGGCTCTCGCCCGGCTGCCGTGATCCTTGCCTGAGGCTGTAGCAAGCAGCGATGGCGCGCCCCCGCAAGGGGACGCGCCATCGCTGCTTTGGTGACCGTCAGGGCTTGTCGAAGCTGGGCTTGTCGAAGAAGGCCTCGACGACCCGCTCGGTCGCCTTGCCGTCCTGGGTGTACTGGTACTTGGCGTTGAACTCGGCGATCCGGTCGCGGTGCTCGGCCTCGAGCCGGTCCAGGTCGGACAGGGCCGCGACGACCTCCTCGGCGGTGTCGAGCATCGGCCCGGGGGCGGTGTCGGCGTAGTCGTAGAGGAAGCCGCGGATGCCGCCGGTGTAGTCGGACAGGTCGGGCACCAGGAACACCATCGGCCGGCCGGTGAGGGCGAAGTCGAAGCGCAGGCTGGAGTAGTCGAGCACCGCCGCGTCCGAGGCCAGGATCAGGTCGTTGATCTCCGGGTAGTCGGTGACGTCGATGATCCGGGCGGTGCGCTCGCTGCGCTCGCTGCCCTTGGAGTTGAACCGGTGACCGCGCAGCAGGATGACGTACTCATCCCCGAGGGCCTCGCTGGCCGCGACCACGTCGAGGTGCTCGACCATCTTCGCCGAGCGGTAGTTGAGCGCCAGGTGGTCCCGCCAGGTCGGGGCGTAGAGGACCACCTTCTGGTGGGAGCCGATGCCGAGCAGGTTGCGCGTACGCTCGCGGTCCTCCACCGCCGACGGGAGCACCAGCGCGTCGTCGCGCGGGTAGCCCTCGCTGTGGATCGGGCCGTCGTAGGCGTACTCCTCGCGGTAGTAGCGGTCCATCTCCGGCGTCGGGGTCAGGATCAGGTCCCACCCGGCGGTCGTGCGGTCGAGCTCGGCGTCGCAGCGCAGCGGCGAGAACATCTTCGCCCGCCACATCCGCAGGCCCATCGACTTGGCGGGGTAGCCGTGGAAGGTCTGCAGGAACCGCTGCCCCTCCCGCTTGCGCCACCAGCGGTCGAAGTCGATGTTCTGGACGAGGTATTTCGCGGTGCCGATGACCCGATACCACTCCGGGCTCTGCAGCACGACCGGGATGCCGCCCTCGGGGACCCGGGAGGCGTGGTCGGCGACGCCCCAGTAGAGGGTGAGGTCGGGCCGGGTGCGACGCAGGTGCTCGTGGATCGCGAGCTGGGAGTCGGTGGCGGTCGAGCCGGCGTAGGTCGAGAGATAGACCGCGGACTCGTCGAGCGGCTCCTCGGCCGCCAGCACGCGCTCGCGGGCGAGGTTGTGGGCGTAGCTGCCGGCGTGGTCGACGGGGATCGGGGGCTGCAGGGTGACTCCCGGGCCGTTGCCGTTGACCGGACGCAGCCGGACCTCGTCACTGGTCTGGAACTCGGCCTGGTGCTCGAGGAACGCGGTGGTGTGGCGTACGTTGCCGCTGCGCTTGGCTCCGCAGGTGAGCTGGAACTGGTAGACGCCGCTGGGCAGGACGGACTCGCCCAGGCCCCACTCGTCCCAGCGCAGCGTGAAGACGACCTCGAACTCGGCGGCAGCGGTGTCGATCTTGACGGTCTCGCTGTGGCGCGATCCGGCGAGGGTCAGTCGGGCGTGCTTCGGGATCGAGCTGAGCCACTCGCCCCGCACCGTGATCTGGCCGTCGCCGAGCTCGACGCGGTCGATCGCGACGGTGTCGGCCACCTCGATGATCTGGGCGTAGCCCCGGCCGTCTCGCGAGGCCAGCACGCTGCCTCCGCGTTCGCCGGTCCACGGCGAGCCGATCGGGTCGGTCCAGATGATCCGGCCCGAGGTCCCGTCCTGGAGGGTGTCCAGCCGCCAGGCGGCGGGCGCCCCGGGCTCGACGGCGCCGTGGGCGGGGAGGCTGAGGGTGACCTTGCCGTCCTTGACGGGCGCCTCGATGCGTACGCCGCCACCGATCGCCCGCACGGCCTGCGGCAGCTCGCCGGCGAGGGTCAGGGAGACGGTGCGGCCGTCGACCTCCGCCTTCTCCAGGGAGGTCGCCGTCGTCGGGACCGCGCGGAAGCTGAGCTGATCGAGGTAGCGGTCGCAGGCCACCGACAGGCCGGCGGAGGTGTGGACCCGCGGCCGGTAGCGCGTCGCCAGGTTGCCCGCCGGGCCGCGGGTGTCGATCTGGACCTCGCTGGTGGTGCGGACGACGCCGTCGACGGCGACGGTGACCTCGAGGTGCCAGCGCCCGGCGGTGAGCCGGGTCAGGTCGATCTCGGTGCGGCAGCCGCCGGGGCGGTAGTCCTGGTACTTGTGACCGATGGTCATGTTGGCCTGCGGGTCGCGCCGCGGCGTGACGGTCAGGTCGATCGGGTCCGGCAGCGCCGTGTCAGGATCGCTCGCGACGCCGTCCTCGTCGGCGGTGCTGACGAAGTCCGGCACCAGGCGGGCGGTGAAGAACGGGGTCGTCTCGGCGAGGTCGACGAGCTCGATCCGCGCCACCAGGTCGACCACGACCCGGTCGGAGTCGAGCGGGCGTACGTCCCGCACCAGCACCCGCGCCGGCGTCTCGTGCTCGTTGAGCGTGGTCACGGCCTCGGGCAGGTCCGTGTCGGGAAAGATCCCGCGCACCTGGCCGCCGACGACCCGGGTGCGCAGGTTGCCGCGCTCGAACCAGCGCGACGCGACGAACGCGGTCAGCTCGTCGCGCCGGTCGGCGATGAGGTAGGTCAGCCGAGCCCGCACCTCGACCGGGAGCTTGAGCCACACCTCCGGAGAGACGTCCCGCTCGATCTCGACGACGAGGTCACGCAGGGCGGTCCACTGCTCGGCGCTCATCCGCTCGACGTCGCCGAGGATGGTGTTGGCGCGGCCGGTGAGCCCGCCGAGCGCCCAGTGGTCGCGCAGGTCGGAGGCCAGCTCGCCGATCGCGATCCAGGTCGAGCGGGTCTGCGCGATCCACTCCTCCATCCCGAGGGTCTGGTCGTGGAGCTGCTCGACCGGGGTGCCATCGGCGCGGTCCATGTCGACGCACACCGGCGCCGTGACCACGTCGAAGCGGTTGGCCTTCAGGTAGCCGTCGAAGCCGACCGCGTCGGCACCGCCGCGGCCGCCGAAGCTGAAGCCGTTCCGGCGCCAGAACGAGGTGCGGAAGAGCCGGTTGCTCACCCCGACATCGCTCAGCGCCACGGGGAACTCGTCGAGGGTGAGGCCGGAGCGGTTCTCGGCGTGCACGAGGTCGTAGGCCGGCACCACCGGCGGGGACAGGCGCTGGCGGCTCTCGATGCGACCGACCGCGAGGTCGGAGCCGCTCTCCTCCAGGGAGGTCACCAGCGTACGCATCGCGTTCTGGGTGAGGAGGTCGGCGGCGAGCAGGAAGCAGACGTAGGAACCGCGCGCGGCACGACCACCACGGTCGCGGGCCTCGGCCTGGGTCGCGGAGCTGTCGAGCAGCCGCAGGCGGTAGTCGTCGGGGAGGTCGGCGAGGATCTGGTCGCTCACCACGCTCGCCTCGCCGTAGGGCGCGATGAGGATCTCGAGGGTCGTGTGGGTCTGCTCGCGCACGGAGAGCAGCGACTCGGCCAAATACTGCTTGTCCTGGTCGGTCACCGTGACCACGACCGAGACGAGCGGGCCGCGCTCGTGGCCGAGAACGCGATGCCCGGCGTCACGAGCCAGTCGACGGACACCCTGAGGCATCCTTCGTTCGGCGCGACGCAAGACGTCGACGATTCCCTGACCCATGCACATTCCCTCTCGGTCCGAGGGCGTCCCGGATGACGCGCCCGCGAATCTGATCGAACTCAGAGGTTACAGGCGAACGAACAGTCTCCCGCACTCCGGCCGATACCCCTCGGGGAACCTTCGCGGTGGAGTGTGCCGATCGACACCACGATGGCGCCTGGCAGACGTACGGTGCTCAGGGACACCGCCGCACCGGGTCTGCCGCCCCGGTCGGGGTCGGCTGCCATCAGGTCCACGATATCGGCGACGCCGCGACCGGTGAGCTTCACGACGCACTCCGCCCGGGTCCATCGCTCCCAGAACCCGTTGGTGCCGAACCGCTTCGCGAGCGCCGCCGGGACCGTACGCTCCACCTCGGCGTCGACCGCCACCGGGACATCGTAGGAGCCTGCCCAGGCGACCACCCGCCCGTCGTGGAGGTGGCTGCGGGCGCGATAGCCGGCGAGCTCGGCATCGCTGCCGACGCGGAGCCGGGACATCAGATCGAGCCGCCTCCGTCGATGACGATCGCCTGACCGTTGATGTTGGTCTGCTCGAGCAGCAGCATCCGCACGGTCGGCACGACATCCTCGGGTGTGGTCATCGCACCCGAGGGCGTACGCCGTGCGATCGACTCGAGCTGGTTCGCACCGAGCACCGCGGACATCTCGGAGGCGAAGAACCCGGGAGCGACCGAGTTGACCAGCACCCGGCCACCGAGCTCACGGGCCAGCGAGCGGGTCGCCGCGTCGAGTCCTCCCTTGGTGGCCGAGTAGGCCACCAGGCCCTGGTAGCCGCGCTGGCCACAGATCGAGGTCACGTTGACGACCCGGCCCTTCAGGCCCTTGCCGATCAGGCGCCGCAGCACGAACCGGGTCAGCACCAGGGGCGCGGTCAGGTTGGTCTCGATGATCTGCGCGATCCGGTCCGACGAGGTGTGCACGTGCAGCGAGTCCTGGCCGATCGCGGCGTTGTTGACCAGGCCGTCGATGACGCCGAGCCTGGCCTCGACCTCCTTGACGAACGTCTGGGCCGCCTTCTCGTCGGTCACGTCGACCGAGCCGACGTGGGTGGCGTCGGGGTGTTTCGCGGCGAGCGCCTCGAGCTCGGGCGTCACCGTGCGTGCGAAGGCCGCGACCTTCACGCCGCGATCGAGCAGGTCGGCGACGATCGCGAGGCCGAGGCCGCGGGAGGCACCGGAGACCAGCACCACGGAGGAGGGCGGGACAGGTAGAGAATCAGACATCGCTCTTCAGGGTCTCCTTGGCCGGGATCTCGGCAAGCATCTTGATGCGCCGCGGCACGGCGTACTCGGGCAGCCGCTCGGCGGCCCAACGGGTCAGGTCGTCGGCGGTCACGCCCGAGTCCTGGTCGGCGACCACGTCGGCGACGACCATGGTGCCGACCAGCGGTGCCTTGCGACCGCGTACGGCCGCCCAGGCGATCGCGGGGTGGGACTGCAGCAGGTCGCGGACGGCACCGGCCGACACCTTGGAGCCGCCGACGTTGAGCTCGTCGCGGTCCAGGCGACCGGTGACCAGCACCCGGCCGTCCTCGATGCGGGCGGCATCGCCGGTGCGTACGGCCCCGGCCAGCTCCTCGCCCGAGGCGTCGGTGCCGTGGTGCGGCGAGGTGATCACCAGCTCGCCGTCGACCACCGACAGCCGCGGACGGCCGGGGACGTCGCGGTCGAGCCACTCCACCGGGAACCCGGCGCGGCCGTCGTGGACGACGATCGAGGCGCCGACCTCGGAGGAGGCGTAGATCCAGGAGACGCGCGCGTCCGGGAAAGCCTCCCTGAGCTGCGAGAGCACCGCCTGGTCGACCGGTTCACCACCGAGCGTGACCTGCTCGAGCGGCAGCTTCTGCAGCTCGGCACCGTGGCGCATCAAGGTGCGTCGCCAGAACGTCGGGGTCCCGGAGACGGCGGTGACGCCGTGCTCGAGCGCGGGCGCCACCCAGTCGTCCAGGTCGGCCGGGTCGACGAGCACCAGGTCCTGACCGGGGACGCCCAGGCCGAGGGTGACCACCTGCCACCACGCGTAGGTGCCGGGCGAGTAGGGGCACAGCCAGGTGCGCGGAGCCAGCTCGCCGGTCACCGTCGAGAGCGACTCCAGGGTGTGACCGACCCGCTTGGGCCGGCCGGTCGACCCGGAGGTGAGCAGCCAGACCCGGCCGTCCTCGGCCGCACGGGGATCGGTCGCGTCCTGCACGCCGTCGCCGGCGACGAGGTCGAACCCGGCCCCGCGCAGCTCTGCGGCGAGGGCCTCGTCGAGCCGCCCGGCGGCGACGACGAGCAGCTCGCCGCCGTCCTTCAGACCGGCGACCGCCGGCAGCGCATCGACGCTGTGCTCCACCACGCGGGCCGTCGGCGCCGACCGTGGCGCGGCCTGCTGCTGGGCGAGCTCACCCCAGGTCGCTCGCTTCCCCGTCCGGGCATCGACGACGAGGTTGTCGGCGATCACTGCCCCTGGATCTCCACGAGCAGGTCCAGCACGTCACCGATCGTCTCGATCGAGCGAAGCCCGGCCGCCTCGAAGTTGAGCTCGTCGCCGATCTCGTCCTCGACCCGGAGCGCGAGCTCGGAGAAGTCGAGGGAGCGGAAGCCGATGTCGGCCAGCTTCGCGGTGTCGTCAGCGGGCAGGGTCTTTCCCTGCACGGCCAGCACCTCGCCCATGAGCTTGCGGACCGCCGGTCGGTCAAGAGTCTCCATGGCCTCGGACCATATAACGTGAGGGCGCATCCCATGACGTCCGAGGAGACCGATGTTACGACCGGCGACCGACGCCGACCTGCCGAGCATGCTGGCATGGCGCAACCAGGAGGCGAACCGGTCGGTGAGCATCAACCAGCATCTGATCACCGCCGAGGAGCATGCCGCCTGGTGGTCCCGGGTCGCCCAGGATCCGGCCCGGCGGGTGCTGATGTTCGAGTACGCCGACCGCCCCCTCGGCGTGGTGACCTTCTTCGACCACGATCCCGTCGCCCGGTCGGCCTCCTGGGGCTTCTATCTCGACCATGACGGCACCACCGCCGACGGCACCGCGCTGCTGGCGTGGACCAAGGTGATGCGCGAGGCCGTGGCGTACGCCTTCGCCCCCGAGCCCGACGGGCTCGACATCGACCTCCTCGAGGGCGAGGTCCTCCCGCACAACGAATCCGTACGCGCCATGAACCGTCGGCTCGGATTCACCGAGGGCGAGCCCTACGAGCAGACCACTGACGACGGCGTGGTGACCGCCATCCCGGTCAGCCTGGACCGCGACGACCGACCGACCCGACGTTCCGGCAAGGAGCAGTGATGACCCAGCACGAGATCACCGTCGGGGACCGCGCGATCGGTCCCGGCCACGAGCCGTTCGTGATCGCGGAGATGTCCGGCAACCACGGTGGCGACCTGGAGCGGGCGCTCGACATCGTGCGCGCCGCGGGCGAGGCCGGCGCGCACGCGCTCAAGATCCAGACCTACACCGCCGACACCATCACCCTGGACGTCGACACCCCCGCCTTCCGGCTCTCGGCCGACCACCCGCTGTGGCCCAACCGCCGCCTGCACGAGCTCTACGAGGAGGCGCACACGCCGTGGGAGTGGCACGAGCCGATCTTCTCGCTGGCCGGCGAGCTCGGGATGGTGCCGTTCAGCGCCGCGTTCGACCCGACCGCGGTCGACTTCCTGGTCGGGCTCGGCGTCCCGATGCTGAAGTCGGCCTCCTCCGAGATCACCGACCTGCCGCTGGTCCGCGCGATCGCCGAGGCCGGGCTGCCGATGATCATCTCCACCGGCACCGCGACGCTCGCCGAGATCGATGCGGCGGTGCGTACGGCACGGGCGACCGGCAACGACGACCTCGTCGTGCTGGCGTGCACAGCGTCCTACCCGGCTCCTCCGGAGGCCTCCAACCTCCGCGGGATCCCGGTGCTTCGTGACGGGCTCGACGTCGCCGTCGGCCTCTCCGACCACACGCTCGGCATCGGCGCCTCGGTCGCCGCCGTCGCCCTCGGCGCCTGCGTGATCGAGAAGCACATCACGCTCTCGCGCGCGGACGGTGCCGTCGACTCCGACTTCTCCCTCGAGCCGGACGAGTTCGCCTCGCTCGTCCGCGAGACGAAGATCGCCTGGCAGGCGCTCGGCGAGGCCCGGATCGGCCCGAAGTCGGCCGAGCGCGAGGGCCTGCGCTTCCGCCGCTCGCTCTTCGTCACCCGCGACGTGCGGGCCGGGGAGAAGGTCGGGCCGGACAACGTACGCTCCGTCCGCCCCGCCGACGGGCTGCCGCCGGGTGACGTCGACATCGTCTTCGGCCGCACCTTCACCCAGGACACCCCGGCCGGAACACCGCTCAGCTGGGACCTCGTCTAGAGCCCAGCGCGGTCTGGACCCGATCGCGGTCGAGGGCGAGGAGCGCGTCGGCGACGCGCTCCGCCCCTCGGCCGTCGACCATGGCCCAGCAGGCGGAGCGCAGCCTCTCCCGCAGACGTACGTCGCCCAGCAGGTCACGCATCCGGGCCACGGCGTCGGCGGAGTCGCCGTCGAGCTCGGCCAGGGTGGCGATCCCGACGGCCAGCCGGTCCTGGTCCATCCGGACGTACGCGTCCTTCTGGTTGTCGGCGACGCAGACGAACCCGACCGCCGCACCGAGGCAGAAGAGCTCCCAGGCCGAGGTGCCGGCGGCGCTGAGCACCACGTCGGCGCCGGCGACGAGCTCGGCCAGGGTGTCGGTCGGCCCGATCACGTGGACGGCCTGGCCCGGCGCGAGCTCGATGCCGGCGATCTCCGCGGCCAGCTCCGGAGTGGCGGCGATGGCGGTCAGCTCCACGGCGATCCCCGCTCGCGCAACCAGGCGCACGACGCGTGGCGCGACCCCGAAGGCGTCCGTTCCGCCGAAGAAGGCCAGCACTCGCAGCGGCGTGTGCTCGTCGGCGGAGGCTTTGGGCGCGCTCGGACGCTGCCTAACGATCTCGCGTCGCTGCTGGGCGTAGCCGAGCCCACCGAGATGCCTGGACCCCTCGGGGAGCGCCCAGGTGGAGGCCTCCGCGCCGAGGTTCTGGTCCAGGTAGAGGTCGGCGACCCGTCCGCGCGGATCACCGTCGGTGAGCGCGAGCAGCGGCCAGCGATCCCGGATGTCGGTGTAGACCGCGGCCGGGAGGAGATAGGAGTCCACGACCACCGACGACGGCTCGAGGCGGGTGAGAACGTCGCGGACGTCGTCCGGTCCCGGCGACGCGATCTCGATCCCCCGGCGCCGCACCTGCTCCGCTGTCCACGGCACCCGGTCCAGCTCAGCGACCATCACGACACGTACGCCTCGGGCGACGAGCTCCTCCCCGAGAGCCAGGCAGCGCATGACGTGCCCGATCCCGACATCGGGACCGGCATCGCACACCATGGCCACGCACAGACCTTCGGCCTCGACCGATCCCACGGACATGTATGCGCAACCTCTCGGATTCGTCCGTTTCGACGGACGGCACGGCATGTGTCACCTTTTGCGCGCCGTGTCGTTGGCGCACCAGTGAGGCCCAGAGTAGAGAGCATCCCTGTGACCGTGCCCAATTCGGACGTTCAAGAGTCCGACGCCCCGATCAACCATCCTCTCGATGGCGCCAGCATCCTGGTCACCGGCGGGACCGGCTCGTTCGGGAAGGCGTTCATCCGCCACCTCCTGGACACCTTCAACCCGCGCCGCGTGATCGTCTTTTCGCGCGATGAGCTGAAGCAGTACGAGTGCCGCCAGCTGTTCGGCAACGACCCGAGGCTCCGCTGGTTCATCGGAGACATCCGCGACCGCGACCGCCTGCACCGGGCGCTCCACGGCGTCGACTACGTCGTCCACGCCGCTGCGCTCAAGCAGGTCGACACCGGGGAGTACAACCCCTTCGAGTTCATCAAGACCAACGTCCTGGGCTCGCAGAACGTCGTCGAGGCCTCGATCGACGCCGGCGTCAAGAAGGTCGTCGCCCTCTCGACGGACAAGGCCTCCTCGCCGATCAACCTCTACGGCGCGACCAAGCTGACGGCCGACAAGATCTTCATCCTCGGCAACAACTACGCCTCCTCCTACGAGACCCGGTTCTCCGTGGTGCGCTACGGCAACGTGACCGGCTCGCGCGGTTCGATCATCCCGAAGTGGAAGGCGATGGCCGAGCGCGGTGAGGCGCTCGGCATCACCGACATGCGGTGCACCCGGTTCCTGATCACGCTGCCGCAGGCGGTGCAGATGGTGCTCGACACCTTCGAGATCATGCAGGGCGGCGAGCTGCTCGTCCCCCACATCCCCTCCCACAAGGTCGTCGACCTGGCGGAGGCGGTCGCGCCGGGGGCGAAGCTCGTCGACATCGGGCTCCGCCCCGGCGAGAAGCTCCACGAGGAGATGATCAGCCCGGAGGAGGGCCGCCGCGCGGTGAGCATCCGCGACGGGAAGTACTACGTGATCGAGCCCGAGAACCCGCAGTGGGGCTACAAGCCGATCATGGACGCCGTGCCGGTCCCCGACGGCTTCCACTGCGCCTCGGACAAGAACGACATCTGGTACGACGCCGAGGACCTCCGCAAGGTTCTGGAGTCGGGGATCTGAGCATGCTGCCCTACGGCCGCCAGTCGGTCTCCGAGGAGGACATCGAGGCAGTCACGGCGATCCTGCGCGGCGACTGGCTCACCACCGGGCCGACCGTCGCCGCGTTCGAGCAGGCGCTCTCCGACCTGGTCGGTGGCCACCGGGCGGTCTCGTGCACCTCCGGCACCGCTGCCCTCCACATCGCCTACGCCGCTGCCGGGGTGGGTGCCGGTGACGAGGTCGTCACCACGCCGATGACGTTCGTCGCGACCGCGTCGGGGGCCTCGCTGCTCGGCGCGAAGGTCGTCTTCGCCGACGTCGAGGAGGACACCGCCCTCGTCGACCCGGCCGCCGTCGACGCCCTCGTCACCGACCGCACCAAGGTGATCGCCGCCGTCGACTACGCCGGCCACCCGGCCGACTACGCCGCGCTGCAGCCGATCGCCGACCGGGTCGGCGCGCTGACCCTCGACGACGCGGCGCACTCGATCGGCGGGTTCTCGGGAGGCCGCCCGGTCGGCGACCTGGCCGACCTGACCACGCTCTCGTTCTTCCCGACCAAGAACCTCACCACCGCCGAGGGTGGCGCTGTCGTCGCCAAGGACGCCGCCATCGCGCAGCGGGCCCACGAGTTCCACTTCGTGGGGCTGATGCGTGACGCCGACCGGTTCCGGATCAAGGACGAGGGGCCGTGGCACCAGGAGGTCCACGAGTTCGGGCTCAACTACCGGCTCACCGATCTGCAGTGCGCCTTCGGCCTCTCCCAGCTCACGAGGCTGGCCGGGTTCAAGCGGCGCCGCGCGGAGATCACCGCTCGCTACAACGCCGCGCTCGCCGACGTCGACGGGCTGCGCCTGCCGGTCCAGCGCGAGGGCGTCGATCCGGCCTGGCACCTCTATCCGGTGCGCATCCTCGAGGACCGTCGGCGCGAGGTGTTCGAGAAGATGCGGGCGGCCGGCATCGGCGTACAGGTCAACTACATCCCGGTCTACTGGCACCCGGTCTACGCGGACCTGGGCTACCGGCGCGGGACGTGCCCCAACGCGGAGGCGTTCTACGCCGAGGAGCTCTCTCTGCCGCTGTACCCCGACCTGACCGACGACCAGGTCGACCAGGTCGTCGAGACGCTGATCGGAACCCTGTGAAGACCGCGGTCATCACCCAGGCACGCATGACCAGCACCCGCCTCCCCGGCAAGGTGCTTCGGGAGGCGGCGGGCATCACCATGCTCGAGCACCACCTCACCCGGCTCACCGCGGCTGGTCTCCCGGTGATCGTCGCGACGACCACCAACGTCGACGACGACCCGGTCGCCGTCCTGGCCGACAAGCTCGGCGCCGGCGTCGTCCGCGGCAGCGAGCCCGACGTGCTGTCGCGCTTCGCGCTGGCGGTACGGGAGTTCGAGCCCGACGTCGTCGTCCGGGTGACCAGCGACTGCCCCCTGATCGACGGCGAGGTCGTACGCCGCGGCATCGACGCCTGGGTCGCCGCCGACGATCCCGCGCTTTATGCCAGCAACGCCCTCGAGCGCACCTACCCGCGAGGGCTCGACTTCGAGGTCTTCTCCGCGGCGGCGCTGCTGGAGGCCGACCGGCTCGCTACCGAGACGCCCCACCGCGAGCACGTCACCCCGTGGCTCTACACCGACGACACCCGGCCCCAGCTCAACCTGCCGTGGGAGCGGGATGCCTCGGCGTACCGGATCACTCTCGACACCCCCGAGGACCTGCGGCTCCTGCAGATCCTCATCGAGGACCACGACGCGCACGGTCTCGACACCCAAGGCCTCGTCTCCCTCCTGGAGGCCCATCCCGAGCTGGTCGAGATCAACGCCCAGATCGAGCAGAAGAAGCTCGGCCAATAAGCCCCGGCCGGTAAGATCCGTGCCACGCGGGACGTCGCGCCGCACCCCATTCCAGCAGCGACACTTGGAGCGTTGCATGCAGAAGAATCTGATCGTCCATTCCGGCACTTTCAAGACCGGGAGCACGGCGATCCAGACCTTCCTTGCCCGCGCCAGCCGCGAGGGGAAGCTCCCTCCGGAGATCGCCTATCCCACGATCGGCCGAGGCACGCACAGCGTCCAGCACCAGAACCTCTACTCCCAGCTCCTCGGCGAGGTGCTCTTCACGCCCGCCCTCGGCACCTGGGAGCAGCTCGTCGAGTCGATCGCCTCGGGCACCGCGGAGACCACGGTGATCTCGTGCGAGTCGTTCTCGCTGCTCAAGCCCGAGCACATCAGCGCGATCGGCGAGTACGCGCGCCAGGCCGGCGCGAAGGTCCGTTGGGTCCACTACGTCCGCGATCAGGCCACGTTCTACAACGCCTTCTACGTCGAGCGGCTGATGGTGATGAGGCCGGAGCACGCCGAGCTCGTCGATCTCCCCTTCGAGGAGTTTCGGGAGTGGTCGCCGCTCGACATGAGCTTCCTGCGCTACGGAGAGTTCGCGGACACCATCACCACTGCCATCCCGGACGTCGACCTGCGGCTTCGCCCCTTCATCCGCAAGGAGCTGCGTCACGGGAACGCGGTCGCGGACTTCCTCAGCACGTGCGAGCTCCCGATCCAGGGCGAGGGGGCGGGGTCGACCAACGTCGGATCCGGCTGGCGGACGGTCGAGACCGCGCGGCACCTGGCTCCGATCGTGGCCGCCGCACCGATGCGTGGCCGGCTCCGAGGTGCCGACTCCTGGAAAGCGACGCGTCTGAAGTGGATCCAGATCCTTCGTGGCGAGTTCGTCACCAAGGCCACCCAGCTCGGCTGGAACGACACCAGCGCGGTCTACATGACCTCCGAGTTCCGGCAGGAGCTGCTCGAGGACTACCGCGACGACAACCTCCTCATCGGCAAGCTCGGCGGCTTCTCGTTCACCGACATGATCGAGCAGAGCAGCTTCCCCGACTACAACATCGGCGACTACTCCGAGATCCCCGGCGACGAGGTGATGGCGGTCGTGAAGCTGGTCATGCAGGGCCTGCACACGATCCCGGAGGAGATCCAGCAGGAGGTCGAGGACGCCCGCGCCCGTCGACGGGAAGCGGAGGCCTCGCAGCGGGGCCGGCTCCGTCGCCTCCTGCGCCGCTGACCGAGGCGTGATGGGTCAGCGCAGGTCGAACACGGAGTACAGCCCGCGCTTGAAGCGCGGCTGACCGAGCTCGCGGCGGATGCCGGGGAGGTCAGCGCGATAGCGGCGGTCGACGACAAGCCAGTCGACGCCGAACTCGTCACGCAACGTGCTGATCGTCTCCGGTGACGGACGCGTGATGGCCGCGTCGTTGGCCTCGAGCAGCTCGGGGTCCCAGAACGGCAGGTAGGCCGAGTTGTTGAGGTCCGTGGACGGCAGCCCGACCACCAGCGGGTCGATGTAGGCCCAGCCTTCCACCAGCACCCGACGTTCGGCGTACGCCGCGATCCAGAAGTTCCTGCGGTCGCAGTCGGGCACGGGCAGTCCGATGCAGTGGGCGTTGGTCGCGATCAGCTCGTCCGGCTGCGAGTGCGCCCGGACGAACCGTGCGGCGGCGATTCCACCCGGGCCGATGATGTCCGTGGGAGCACCTCGGGGAATCGAGGGGCCGGCCCCCGCGAGAGCGACGGTCTGCGGAGCGCCGGCGACCACGACGCCCAGCATCAACGCCGCGACGGCCGGGAGCGCCGCGATCGCCGAGCGCCTGGCGTAGACGAGCACGATGACGACGGCGACGGCGAGCACCAGCAGCCCGACGACGAGCTGGGTCAGCAAGGTCGAGGTGAAGACCGAGCCGTTCGCCGGCATGTCATCGCCCACCAACAGTCTCGCCGCCACGAGCGCGAGCCAGCCGAGCGCCGCGCAGCCGACGATCCGGACGCCGTCGCGCCGCGACAGGCGGCCGGGGTTGATGTCCGACAGCGCGACAGCCGTCGCGACGGCGAAGAACCCGCTGGCTCCCAGGAGGAAGTAGGCCTGGCTCAGCGCCGGATGGCTCAGGACCATGAACGCGCCGGCTGCAGCGGCCCAGGGACCGACCAGGAACACGAACTCGGGCCGTCGCCAGCCGCCACGCAGCAGGCCGACGATCAGCGGCACCGTGACGAGGACGAAGCCGACAGTGAAGCAGATCCAGATCGACACCGGCGCGGATCCGGGGAGGGTCTCCCCCTCCGGCAGCATCAGGATGCCCAGGCGCTGGACGGTGCTTCCGTTGAGATCGATCGTCGTCGCCCGGGTGCCACCGCCGTAGAACACCTGCTGCGCGACCAGGAAGACGACGACGGCCGAGCCGAGCAGAGCGCCCAGGGTGAGAACCGTCTGCTTGCGACGCAGCACGGCCGAGATCACGAGTGCCAGGAGCAGGCCGGCGATGATCGTCGGCAGGGCAGACGACTTCGCCCCGGCCACAGCGATCATGACGACGATCATCAGCGGCCACACCGGCCATCGCCGCTGCTCGCCCCGGATCACCTCGACGACCAGCACCATCAGGACCATCTGGAGCGGCATCACGAAGGCGTGCGTCGGGCTGTTGAACATACGGACGACGGAGTCGAAGGCCAGCTGCGCGGGACTGACCAGGCTCGTCCAGCCGAAGAAGTCGGGGGTCGCTCCCGTGATGAGGACGAGAGCGGCGACGAAGCCGGGCCATGCCCGTCCGGTGAGACGGGTGGCCGCTGCGTACGCTCCGGCGACCGCGAGCACGACCAGCAGCACCATCGACAGGCTGCGCAGGAGCACGACGAGCTCGAGGTGGGTGACCGTCGCCGCCGAGGCGAGGTGGACGTAGACCAGCCAGTGGTAGAAGAGCGGGGTGCCGTCCACCCACGGCATCTGGGCCGGAAAGTGGTGCAGCAGGTCGCCGGCGATCGCGAGGTGGAACGGCTCGTCGACGTAGGGCGATCGCAACGCGTCGATCGGCCGGTGAGACCACACCCGCTTCGCGACCAGCAGGAGCTGTACGCACACCACCGCCGCGCCGGCCCACGACCACAGGCTCGCCCGACCGATCACCACGGGCGCGATCCGCCGGCGACGCCAGACGACGACCGCCACCCCGACGAGCACAGCGACGGGGTAGGCGTAGATCAGCTGGGTGAGATCGAACAGCCGCAGCAGAAGATAGAGCGGCAGCTCGAGGACGAGCCCGAGGATGGTGCCGAGCACCAAGTCGTTGCCGATCGTCGGTCCCGGTTTCGCGACCGCCCGCCACACCACGGTCCCCGGGAAGGTGAGGAACGCCAGGACGTACCCGGTGAAGAGCAGCGCGTCACCGAGTCCGACCCCGGCGACACGCACCGCGAGAACGAGCGTCACCCCCGCGACCAGCGCGCCCGGGAGGAGCCCCGACCAGGAACCACCGGAGATCGAGAACATGCGGTCCGAGGAAGGCTTCGCGGCAGGCGCGACGCCCACGGTTGCCTGGTCTGCAGTCACCCAGGAGATCATGCCAACAAAACGCCTACACGGAGTACACCGAAGCCCCTCCGAATGCGCTATTTTCCTAGCAATGTCCCCCACCCACACCGTCTCCGTCGTCATCCCGGTCTACCGCGGTGCCGAGACGCTTCCGGACGTGGTGAGCGAGGTCGTCGACCTCGCCGAACCGTTCGTCACCCCGAACGGGCACCAGGGACGTGTCACCGAGATCCTCCTGGTCCACGACCATGGCCCGGACAATTCGGACCTCGCCATGCGACAGCTCGCCGAGAAGTACGACATCGTTCGCCCGATCTGGCTGAGCCGTAACTTCGGCCAGCACGCCGCGACGCTCGCCGGCCTGGCCTCGTCCGGATCCGACTGGATCGTCACGATGGACGAGGACGGCCAGCACGACCCGGCCTACATCGGGTCGATGCTCGACACGGCCCTGAGGGAGCGCGCCGCCCTCGTCTACGCCCGCCCCACCAACGCGGCGCCCCACGGCCCGCTGCGCAACCTGACCTCGCGCGGGTCGAAGGTGGTCATCGACCGCCTCATGCCCGGTGGCAGCGCCCGGCAGTTCAACAGCTTCCGGCTGATCCTGGGCGAGTACGGCCGGAGCGTGTCCGCCTACGCCGCCAACGGCGTCTACCTCGACGTCGCGCTGAGCTGGGTGATCTCGGACGTGGCCACGTGCCCGGTGGAGCTGCGCGAGGAGGGTGAGCGGCCCTCCGGCTACAACTACCGCTCCTTGATGTCGCACTTCTGGCGGATGGTGCTCACCGGCGGCACCCGCCTGCTGCGGGCGGTCAGCATCTGCGGAGCCCTGCTCGCCGCCTCCGGCGTCGTCCTCGCGGTCGTGCTGGTCGTCGCCCGTCTCGCCGGCGGGGTCCCCGTGCAGGGCTGGACCTCGTTGATGGCGGCCGTGCTGGTCTGCTCCGGCGCCATCATGCTCACCCTCGGAGTGATCGCCGAATACCTCGGCGTCTCCGTCAACATGGCGATGGGCAAGCCGCTCTACGTCATCGTCAGCGACCCCGCGAACGGCCCGCTTCGCGAGTCACCCCAGCCGGGTCATCCCGAGTGACCGGCGCTCAGCGCCCGTCCCGACCGCCCACGCTCGTCGTCGGCAGCGGCGGTCTGCTCGGCCGCCACGTACGCAGCACGCTCGAGCGCTCCGGTGCGTGCGTGCGGACGACGCGCGTGCCCTGGCACGACCCGGTCGCCGCCCGCGCCGTCCTGAGGTCCGAGCTCGCCGCCTTCGTCGACTCGTCGTCGGACGGCCGCGTCAACATCGCCTGGTGCGCCGGCGCGGGCGTGGTGTCCACCCCGGCGGACGAGCTCGAGACCGAGGCGTCGCTCTTCCGCGACGTACTCGATGACCTGCGTGCAGCCCTGCGCCCGACCACCCGGCTCGCGTTCTTCTTCGCCTCCTCCGTCGGTGGCGTCTACGCCGGTTCGGCCGATCCCCCGTTCACCGAGCTCTCCGAACCTCGCCCACTGGTGGCGTACGGCAGGGCCAAGCTGGCCATGGAGGAAGCCCTGACCGCGTTCTGCGCCGAGACCGGATCGGTGGCGCTGCTCGGGCGGATCACCAACCTCTACGGGCCCGGCCAGAAGCTCTCCAAGCCCCAGGGCCTCGTCTCTCAGCTGTGTCTGGCCCAACTGCGCGGCACACCGCTGCCGGTCTGGGTCTCCTTCGACACCATCCGGGACTATCTCTACGTCGGCGACTGCGCCGAGATGGTCGTCGACGCCCTCGACGGGCTCCACGAGCACGTCCGCGGTGCCGGCTCGAACGCCGTCGTCAAGATCCTGGCCACCGGCACCGGAGCGACCCTCTCGGCCGTCATCGGAGAGACCAACCGGGTCTTCCGGCGGCGGTCACGACTGCGCATCCCGGGTGCCGGCACGCCCGGCCAGGCACGCGACCTGCGGGTCCGCAGCGTCGTCTGGCCGGAGCTCGACAAACGGACCCAAACGCCGTTCTCCGTTGGCGTGCGTCGCATCGCCGATGAGATCGCACTGGCCTACGCTGCTGGTACCTCCGCACTTCCGACGCACGTGAGCGAGATCTCGATCCGATGACCGAAACGGGCATGCTGCTGGGCACCACGACGGGAGGCTCTCCCTCGATCGCCCAGAGCGACTACTGGTGGTACCGAGCGCGCACCCAGATCCTCGAGACCGTCATGAAGCCGTACGTCGGGACGCCACGGCGCCTCCTCGATGTCGGTAGCGCCGACGGGCCGAGTGTCACCTGGCTCGAGGGCACCGCCGAGCATCACGTCTCGCTGGATGTCGACCCGCGTGGCCTCGCCGACGGCGGCGTGTGCGGCTCCGCGATCCGGCTTCCGTTCGCCGACGGCTCCTTCGACGTGGTCGCGGCCTTCGACGTCATCGAGCACTGCGATCCCGAGGCCGCCGCCCTGGCCGAGATCGAACGCGTCCTCGCCCCTGGCGGCCGCTTCCTCATGTCCGTGCCGGCGTACAACTGGGCCTGGACCGGCCACGACGACCTCAACCACCACTACCGGCGCTACACCCGGCGGCGGGCGGTGGCGGCGGTCAGGGCGGCCGGGCTCGCGCCCCTGCGAGCGACGTACGGCTTCACGGGGACTTTTCCCATGTTCGCCGCTCAGCGCCTGGCCACCCGGGTCAAGGAGCGCGGTCCGGCCAGTGCACAGCAGCTTCCCGACGGCGGCGTCGCACCGCTGCCCGAGGTCTCGTCCGCGATCGAGAAGGTCCTGCTCGGCGCCACCCGCATCGACCAGCGGCTGCTGCCCAGACTCGATCTGCCGTTCGGGTCCTCGGTGCTGGTCGCCGCGGTCAAGGTCGAAGGAGACTGAAGACGTGGACACGAGCAATCACTGGTACGGACACGCCCACATCCTCTCGGAGTACTGCGGACTCCCGTTCGAGCAGCCGCGCCCGATCTGGGGCGTGCTCCAGCATGGCTGGAACCTTCTTCACGGGTTCGGCCCGGGCCACGAGCCGCCGTACGGCTTCCCCAAGTTCGTCTGGTCCCACGCGAACCTGCGCCGCGGCCAGGCCGTCGGCTGGCGCGACTATGCCGTGATCGGCGCTCCGTGGAACTACCTGCTCGACCTCAAGAAGGACGTCGAGCCCATACCCCCGGCCGACGAGCGCGAGGGAACGATCTTCTACCCGTTCCACACCTGGGACCACGGTGAGGTCAGCGGCGATCACGACCGGTTGATCGCGGAGATCCGGGACACCGAGGAGGGTCCGGTGACCGTCTGCCTCTACTGGATCGAGTACGACATGCCGGAGATCCGTCGCCGCTATGAGGACGCCGGCTTCCGGGTCATCTGTCACGGCAAGCGCGGCACGCTGCGTCAGGGCACCGACATCCGCTTCCTCCACAAGCAGTACGCGGAGCAGATCCGCCACCGTCGGGTCGCCTCGAACCGTCTGACCACCGCGATCTTCTACGGCGCCTCGGTCGGCGCCGAGGTCGCTGTCTACGGCGACCCGATGACCTTCGCCGACGTCAGGGACGCCAGCGTGAGAGACGGAAACGAGCAGGCCAAACGGTTGTTCCCCGAGTTCCACGGGGTGGAGACCGACGCAGAGGAAGTACGCGCCACGACCGTGCGCGAGCTCGGGCTGGATGCCATGGCGTCGCCCGCTGAGCTGCGCGCGCTCTTCGGATGGGAGATCACAGGATGAACGACATCGACACGGCTTCGACGGTCGCCGCCTACCGCGTCGTCTCGGGAGACATGTACGACTGGTCCGACATGGCCGGCGCCCGGGCGCTCCCGCGCGGACCGGTCCTGACCCGGTTCGCCGTTGCGACGGCGACCGGTGCCTCCCACCTGCTCGTCGTCGGCCCGCACGACCTCGACCTGCTCGACGCGGTCGTCGACGTCGCCGCGACCACGACCGTCGTCCTCCGCACCCACACCGACGCGGAGCTCGTCTCCGAGCGGTACGCCCACCGGGCCGTCGACGTCGTCTGCGGCGACCTGCGTGCCTGGGCCACCGACCAGGCGGCCGACGCCGTGCTCGCGCTGGACGGGTTCGGACGGGTCGCAACGATCGACGCCGACCCGGCGGACTGGCACGCGATCGCCGAGCACCTCACTGTCCTCGCGACAGGCGACTCGCGGCTGGCGCTGGTCGTTCCCAACCCGGGATCCCCGCTCGCACAGCTCCGGGCCGTCAACCCGGAGGCATCCAACGAGAACGCCGACTGGTCCTTCCCCGTCCATGATCGTGCGAATCCGCGAAGCCTCGCGGACGCGAGCGCGCGGTTCCGCGGTCGCGGTCACACGCTGTGGCCCGACGTCGCCGCGCCGACCCTGGCCGCGGCCCCCGAAGCCTGTTCGGTGGCGCTCGCGGTCGCTCACGGCCGCCCCGCCGACATCCCCACGCTGCGCGAGATCCAACCGGCGCTGGGCCAGGCGCTGGACACGTTGGGAGCCGCGGGAGCCGCCGGCGGTTGGCTGGTCACCCGCGGCCTCGAGACGATCTCGTCGGTCGTCGGTGTCGATCGGACCGGTGATGAGACCTCCTGGACCGCTGCCGAGCGGTCCTGGCTGATC
The DNA here is from genome assembly GCF_054031495.1 of Nocardioides sp. YJ-D4. Lineage (NCBI taxonomy): Bacteria > Bacillati > Actinomycetota > Actinomycetes > Propionibacteriales > Nocardioidaceae > Nocardioides > Nocardioides sp. YJ-D4. Next base: position 3,366,680 of record NZ_CM132932.1, on the reverse strand, counting down.
GAAGCCCTGCACGACTCGGCACGCCGCGACGCTTCGGGGCTTCGCCAGCACGTACGCCGGCTGCGCGACGCGGTCACCGAGGCGCCAGAGCGCTGGTGCGGCCTTCAGGTCGACGAGATCGGCCTCGACGCCGGCCACGTCGTCCCGGTCCACGAGTCGACGGTGAAGCTCGGCGAGTCCGCCGACGAGATCCTCCTGGGGCTGCTGGACGAGCTCGCGGCGTACCTCTGCGCGACGGGGTGGCGTCACCCCTGGCCCGCCGGCCGCGGCAGGGAGGAGCTCACCATCCTGCTCGCGGCGACCATCGATGTCGCGGTCACTCCGGCGGACGTCCACCAGGTACGCCGACGGCGAGAGGCCGCGCTCTCCGCGATCGGCATGACACCCGTGGTCGCGGGACGGCAGGCGCCGCAGGAGGCCGATCCGAGCGAGCTCCGGAAGCTGGCCGACGAGAACGAGGCGCTGCGCGGCCAGGTGACCTGGTTCAAGCAGCAGATGCGTCAGCGTCAGACGATGACCCACGAGGTACGCACGGCGGCCCGGCGCGACGTTGCGGCACTGAACGATCGCATCAAGGAGCTGGAGGACCAGCTGAGCGCTCGGCAGGCCCCGACCGTCAACCGGGTCGCCAAGCGCGCATCGTCCGTCCCCGGGAAGGCGCGGTCCGGCTTCGGACGCGTGCCCGGGGCCCGGCGCGCGGCCCGCCTGCTCAGAAGGGCTCTCCGCGCGATGCGACGCGTGGCCAGGCGCTAGCGGCTTCAGCCGGTCACACGTCGGCGGGCGGGACCGGCGCGAGCCGCAGATGGATCTCGTCGGACCAGCCGAACTCGAGCTTCGCCGCCTCGGCGGTGGTCGGCTGAGGCACCCGTTCGGAGAGCTCACGGGCCACGACGATCGGCTTGTGCTCGCGGCCGTCCAGCAACGACCACTGTGACGTCTCACAGGCCCCGTGCTCGACGACGGTGCTGCGCAGCGCGCCCACAGGCACGGTGATCAGGAAGACCCCGTCACGGTCGGTCACGTCCAGGGCGACGTCGAGGGGCTTCTCCGGGGTCGGCCAGGTCCGAAGGACCGCTCCCGTGGACTCCAGCCGGGGACCGTCGGGACCACGCAGGATCAGGTCCTCGCCCTGCCACCATGCGTCGTGGACGACGGGACGGTCGGGCGTCGCGGTGATGACGAAGGAACCGTTCGGGTCGCGGGTGGCGTTCACCGCGCGCCCCTTCATCAGCGACCGCGACCCGAGGAAGTCCGGGTGCACCGGCAGCGGAGACGTACGTCCCTTCCGGGACAGCTTCACCCGGGTCGGCACGATCTCCTCCATGGGCATGTCCAGTCCGGACTTCTCCAGGACAGCCTCGACCGGCACCGTCAGCCGCCACGGGGTGATGCCTCGCTCGCCCCGCTCGCCGATGGTCAACGGATGGGTCACCACCGAACCGCTGCGGTCGGTGAGGGTCAGCTCCGCATGCTCGGGAGCAGCGCCCCGGAACGCGCCCCGGATCTCGATCTCGTCGCCGAGATCGGTGGTGTGATCCACCCAGGCGTCCGGAAGGTCGCGAACGGTGACCCCGAAGCCGCCCGGGAGACGACCCGGGCGGCACCAGCGGTTGCCGATGCGGCGCCAGCCCTGCCACCGCTCACGTCCGTCTCCCGACGTCGTCACCTGGATCACGTCGCGCACGTCGCGGTTGCGGATGCCGATCATGAGGCGCCACTGGCGATCGCCCGCCAGCTGCGACGGGTCGAGGCTCAGCTCGAGCGTGGACCTGTCCACCTGGCCGAACGGGATCGCCCGCGGCCGAGCGACGTGGTCCACCGGCACCCGGCGGCCGGCGGGGCTCTCCAGCCACACCTTGAAGCGGGTCCGTGGCGCGAGCGCGAGGGTGTTGATGCCGATGTTGACCCGGACCGCAACCCGGGATCCGTCCCACCAGGCCTCGGTCGCCACCGCCTTGGCCTTCATGTACGCCGGAGCCAGGCGGAACACCGAGTCGGGGACGCCGACCGCGGCGTCCTCGAAGGACGGCAGCTTGGCGTACCAGCCATCCCGTCGGCGGGCCAGCGGCGCCTGGGTCCCGTACTCGGCCCGATAACGGGTCAGCGTCGTGAGCGCGTCACGCTGCCGGCGCTTCAGCAGGTCGAACACGAGTCGCTCGAACGGTCCCTGCCGGTTGAGGATCGCGTCGTCGACGCGCCCCAGGTAGCGCTCCGCCAGGTCGAAGATGCGCCCGGACTCGTCGGCCGGATGGTCCTCGATCGACCGGGCGAGCACCTGGACGTCCGTCGCCGCGAGGTGGGACTTGACCAGGTCGGACAGGTAGGGAGCCTGCTCCTCGACCATGTCGAAGAGCATCTCGGCCGAACGTACGCGGTCGCTGAGGTTGTCGAGATTCCAGTGGCTCTGCGTGATCGAGGCCTCGCCACCGTCGCGGTGCCGCCAGTAGTAGATCGGCTCGGCGAGGATGTCGACCTGGCGGGCGCGGATGTGGGCCGCGAGGGCGACCGGGTAGTCCTCGTAGAGCATGTCCGGGTAGCCGAGGCCGGCGGAGTCCCAGAAGTCGCGCCGGTAGACCTTGTTCCAGATGTAGCGATCGATGCCCAGGATGTGGGTCCGGCTGCAGTGCGTGGCGATGCGGGTGGTGACGAACGGGCGCCGGTGGGACCACGACTGCCAGACCGACACCGAGTCGAACCGGCGGGCGTTGCCGGCCACGAAGTCGGAGCCCGAGCGCGCCAACGTGTCCGTCATGAGCTGGTACGCGTACTCCGGGACGTAGTCGTCGGCATCGACGAACGCGAGCAGGTCACCCCTGCTCGCCTCGATCCCGATGTTTCGGGCCACCCCGACACCGACCTTCTCCGAGGAGACCACCCGGAAGCGCGCGTCGCCGGACGCGAATCGGTCGGCGACCGTTGCGGACCCGTCGGTGGACGCGTCGTCGACCATGACCACCTCGAAATCCGAGAAGGTCTGGGCGCGAAGCGACTCCAGGCACGTCTGCAGGAAGGGCTCCACGTTGTGGAACGGGATGACGATGCTCAGAGCGGGATACGACACATTCTCACCTTAAGTGGCTCCGTCCTCGAGCCTTCGCAACCGCTCCTCGAAACGCGTGGCCGCGGTGATCCGAGCGCGCACCTGCTCCTGCTGACGCTGGATCTCGGCCCAGATCGAGGAGGCGTCGACGTGGCCCTCCGACGGCGCTCCGGCCGCGAGGTTGCCGCGCTCGACGGTGTCACGCAGGGTCTCCAGACGCGCCTCGAGTGCCGCGACCTGCGGGCTGACCCGAGCGAGCTCGCGCTCCAGGTCACCGATCCGGACGCGCTGCCGGTCCGTGATCGCGCGCAGCTCCTCGATGGTGGCTCGAGCCTCGTCCAGGTCGGCCGCGGAGCCGGCCAATCTGTTGACCTTGCCGCGCAGTCGGTTCATCGCCATAGGGAAATGCGCTCCTCCTCGAGCCAGCCGGTCATGACGCGTGCCTCCGCCTCGATCCGATGCTCCGGCGCCACGGGCGAGGAGCCGCCGGCCTGATAGGTCCACTCCGTCTGCCCGGGGTTGTCGACGAACGAGAACCCCGACAGCAGGATGTCGGACTCCGGGAACAGGTTGACCGCCAGCCACGCGGCGGTGAAGCCCGTGGTCGGCGCCAGCTTCTCGGTGCGCCAGGGGATGTCGAGATCGTTCCCGGTGCCGGTGAGCAGCTCCCCGTTCGGGATGGGTACGAAGCCCAGATCGGGCGGCCACGACATCGGCCACACCTCGAGGCGGCCGTGGAAGCGCATCGGCTCGGCGAGGAGGTAGAGCCGCTCGCGGTAGCGGTCGAAGGTGAACCGGGTCGGGCGGGTGATCCGGTTCCAGATCACCACGTCGGCCCGCGATCCCTGGGCGCGCGGCGCACCCGGGACGTCCAGCACGAAGCTGTTGACCCGGATCACGAGATCCGAGTCGTCGATGGCTTGCGCCCGGTCGTCGCTGGGCCCCAGCGGCGCATTCCCGAGCACGGCGACCGACCTCACCGGCGCCCTTCTGGCGTACGTGGTCATCAGGTCGCGTAGGTAGGCGAAGCCTTCAGTGATCGTGACTGCCCGTTCGGCGATCAACGTCACCGGCTTCCCCTTTCCAACGACCCTCGTCGCAGCGTCGTCACAGATCCCAGGGACGCGGTAGGCGCGTTACCCGTTCGGAAAAATCATAACGAGCCAGACCGCCGACAGTTACCCACCCGAGTATCGATTTGAGCGTCGCGGCGCGTTTTCACGCGCGCCGACGCAAAGTGCCATGACGCTGTTGGCGCCTCGTCACCATCCATACATCTGTGCGTCGTTCGCTGGTCAGGCGGACTGAGCCCCGGTCCAGCTCGTACGCTCGGCCTCGAGCTCGGCACGTACGGCATCCAGCTCGGACTCCAGCTCGGCGACCCGGATGGCCGCCTCGGCGGCGTCGGCCTCGACGGCCTGGAGCATCGCCTCGAGCTGCTCGCCGCGCATCTCGGCCTGGGCGGCCCGGCGGGCCTCCTCGCCACGGCGACGGACGGCCTCGGCGGCACGCTGGTGCGCGGCGGCCAGAGCGGCCTCGAGCTCCTCGACGGCCTGGACTCGTTCGGCGAGCTTGGCATCCATGTGCTCGCGGAACTCGGCGTTCTCCTCGGCCCGCTTCTCGGACTCGACGCGGTAGGCCTGGGCCTGCTCGGCCCGGTCACGCGCCCAGTCGCGGCGGGTCTGGAGAAGCTCGGAGTGGGTGATCTTGGTTGCGGCAGCGCCACAGGCGAGCCCGAGAACGGCTGCGAGCACGACAACCAGCCAGGACCCGGAGGCCACCGCGGCGGTGATCGTGATGGCGGCCAGCGCCAGCAGGCCTACAGCAACCGTCAGGCGTGTGCTGCGCTGACGCCTGCGTGTGACTGAAGTTGCGGATGGGGAAGGCATGCTTCCACGGTACGGCTAGTTTTCATCGCGTTTGCGGACCCGGCACGCGTGTTCGAGGAGTCGAGCGGCGACGAGGATCGCGGTCCCGGCCACGGCCGCGAGGGCCGAACGGACCAGCCGCTCCCCTGCCGCGGTGTTGGCGTCGTAGCCCAGCCAGCTCACCGCGTAGCCCAGATAGCCGCCGGCGAGGAGCGCGCCGACCAGGGTGCAGGCGCGGGCGAGCACCAGCCGGTTGACCGCCTGATGAGCCTCGATGCGCTCGCCGCGTACCTGCAGCTGGCGGTGGGTGATCCAGGCGGTCACGCCCAGGGCCGCCGCGATCAGCAGCAGCACCACCGGCTGCGCCCAGGTGATGACCGGGGCCACCCCGCGCCAGGACTCCAGCACGGGGTGAGCCAGCCAGCCACCGACGATCCCGATGACGGCCCACGCCGTGATGGCTCCGCCCGACATCGGGTGGAGCCGGCGCTCGTCGTCGGCGGGATCCTTCTCAGGACCCTGGTCGGGGTCCTCGGGTGCTGTGCTCAGATCCGCTCAGAGCTCGAGGCTGAGGTCGTCGCGGCGGGTGATGCCGGACTGATCGGACTGCTCCAGCAGCTCGGCGATCGGACCCACGCCGGGAAGATCGGCGCTCGGCTCCAGGTCGAGCCACGGCTTGAGCACGAAGGCGCGCTGGTGCGCACGCGGGTGCGGCAGCGTCAGCGACTCCTCCTCGAGGATCTTGTCGCCGACCGAGATGACGTCGATGTCGAGCGTGCGCGGCTCGTTGAAGATGCCGCTGCGCGAGCGGCCGTACGCATCCTCGATGGTGAGCGCACGCTCGAGCAGGCGCGTCGGGGTGAGCGTGGTGTCGGCGAGGACGATGGCGTTGAGGTAGAGCTCGGCATCCGCGGGCGAGTCGACCGGCTCGGTCTCGTAGACCGGCGAGATGGTGGTCACCCAGACGTCCGGGGTCTCGGCGAGGGTGTTCAACGCGTCCTGCAAGTTTGCCAACCGGTCCCCGAGATTGGAGCCCAGAGACAGCACCGCCCGCCGGATCGGCCGCATCTCCCCGGTGAGCGTGTCGGCGTCGATGATGTACGGGTTGGGTACCTCTGTCACGTGCTCTGCCTCCGGGTGATCGTCAGGGTGACGTCTTTGAACGTCGCTTCGATAGGCGCCCCCGGTTTGTGAACCGTAACACGTACCCAAAGTGCGCGGATGTCTGCAAGGCAAATGTCCGCGATCCGCTGGGCAAGCGTTTCGATGAGGTCCACCGGGTCGCGCTCAACATTGGTTTTGACCGCCATCGCGAGACTTCCGTAATCCACGGTGTCATGCAAGTCGTCCGTTTCCGCCGCCTTGCGGGAGTCGGTGCCGATGACCAGGTCGATGATGAACTTCTGCCCCTCACGGCGCTCGAAGTCGAAGACTCCGTGATGGCCGTAGCACTCCAGGCCGAGGATCTGAATTTCGTCCGCAGGTTCTGTGATGTTCACCGAATAGTCTCCAACTTCATTGCCGCCGCGAGTGCGTCCTTGGCGGCACGTACGTCATGAACACGCGTGGCCCAGACACCACGTTGCGCGAGAAAGACGGTGATCGCGTCGTGAGCGTTCTCACGCTCGGTCACCGGACGCAGGGTGCCGTCGGGGGCGGCCAGCAGGCGGCCGAGGAAGGTCTTGCGGCTGGCTCCGATGAGCACCGGGAAGCCGAGCTTGTGGAACTCCTCCACGCCCGCCAGCAGCCGCCAGTTGTCGTCGGCCGTCTTGGAAAAGCCGAGGCCGGGGTCGACCACGATGTTGTCGTCCTGGATCCCCGCTGCCCGCGCCGCCTCGATCCTCTGCTCCAGCTCCGCCTTGACCGTGGCGACCACGCCGTCGGCGTAGACGAGGTGGTCCTGGTGCTGCATCTCAGCGCCGTGCGCGCGCCAGTGCATCACGACGTACGTCGCACCGTGGTCGGCCGCGACCCCGAGGATCCCCGGGTCGGCCAGACCGCCCGAGACGTCGTTGATGATCTTCGCCCCGGCCTTCACGGCCGCCTCGGCGACCTCGGGACGCATCGTGTCGACCGAGAGGGTCGCGCCCTCTTCGGCCAGCGTCTCGATGACCGGCACCACCCGGGCCAGCTCGTCGGCCACCAGCGGCCTGGTCGCCCCCGGACGGGTCGACTCGCCACCGATGTCGAGCAGGTCGGCCCCCTGCTCCAGGAGCGCGTGACCGTGGGCCACCGCGTCATCGGTCGCCAAGAAACGTCCGCCGTCGCTGAACGAGTCGGGCGTGACGTTGACGATTCCCATGACCTGCACGCCACGACCCTATCCGGCGACACCGGAAGGGCAGACTTGACCAGGCGGGCCCGCTCAGCCAGGCTGCCCGGCATCTCATGTACCCAGGGAGGCATCGTGGCCAAGATCCTGCTCCGCTCAGCGAGGGACCCGTTCGACGTGATCGAGGCGGACGACCCGCGTGCGTGGGGCATCGGGTTCTACGGCACGAACGTCGGCAACCTCCTCTTCGCCGACTCGACACACCGGCTCCTCAGCGTGCCCGGGACCGAGATCGTCTCGAACGGCTTCATCCATGAGCGACGCGCGTTCACCGCCGAGGAGGTCGCGGCGACCAACGACGAGTACGACCACTTCGTGGTGCCGCTGGCCAACGCCCTCCGGCCGGAGTTCACCCGCCCGCTGACCCGGCTGACCGCCTTCATCGAACAGCTCTCGATCCCGACCACCATCGTCGGCATCGGCGCACAGCTCTCCCTCGACGATCTCGACACCGCTCCCGGCGACGAGCTGGCCGCCCTCCACCGCCGATTCATGAACAGCGTGCTCGAGCGATCCTCGAAGGTCGGCGTACGCGGCGAGATCACGGCCGCCTACCTGCGGCGGCTCGGCTACGGCGACGAGCACGTCGAGATCATCGGCTGTCCGTCGATCTACCTCAACGGCCCCGACCTCACCGTCCGCGACGAGCGCTCCACCCCGATCGCCGACGAGGACCCGATCGCCGTCTCGATGAGCCCGCTGACAGCGCCCTGGTTCGAGACGTACGTCGACGCCTTCGCCGATCGGCACCCGCACATGACGTACGTCGGTCAGACCCACCACGACTTCGCGATGCTCCAGTGGGGACGGCACCGTCAGCCCGAGATGGGTATCGACCGCGACCACCGGCTCTACGCCGAGGACCGGACCCGGATGTTCCTCGACGCCGGCTCCTGGATGCGGTTCCTGGCAACCCAGCGGTTCGCCTTCGGCACGCGTATCCACGGCAACGTCGCCGCGGTGCTCGCCGGGACCCCGGCCATGGTCGTCGCTCATGACTCCCGTGTGCTGGAGCTGTGCGACTACCACGGCCTGCCCTACAGGATGCTTGACTCGTTCAGGGCCGAGACCACGGTCGACGAGCTGTACCAGGCGGCCGACTTCACCAGCTTCCACAACCGCCTGGCCGACGGCTGGAAGCGGCTGACCTCGTTCCTGGACGACGCCGGCCTGGCGAACGTCGCGCAGCCCGGCCAGACGAGTGCGGCCTACGACGCCGAGCTCGCCGCGCTGGAGCCCGCGGCACCTGTCGCCACGCTCCGCGGACCGGGCGATGACGCCATCCGGCGCATCGAGGACCGGATCCACGCGCTCAAGACCGCCTCCGAGCACGCCGACACCGCCGCGAGGCGTCGCGAGCGGGAGCTCGAGAAGAAGCTCACCGCGTCAGCGAAGAGCCAGGCGAAGCGGATCGCAGCCCTCGAGGCGACCACGCGCAAGCAGCAGACCCGGATCGAACGGCAGGCCGGCCGCCTGGACCGCCAGCGAGCCCTGATCGACGAGCTGCGCGCAGACCTCGCTCGTCACCAGGAACGAGCGGGCCTGCGCGGCTTCGTCCGGAGGGTTCGCCGCCGGCTGGGTCGTTCGGCGGGCTAGCGGGTCCCGCCCCGGATCAGGGCCATGGCCTCGGCCCGGGTGGTGGCGTTGGAGCGCATCGTGCCGCGCACGGCGCTGGTGATCGTGCGGGCGCCGGCCTTCTTGACGCCGCGCATCGTCATGCAGAGGTGCTCGGCCTCGACCACCACGATGACGCCGCGCGCCTCGAGGAGCTCCATCAGCGCGTCGGCGACCTGAGTGGTGAGCCGCTCCTGCACCTGCGGTCGCTTGGCGTAGACATCGACCAGCCGGGCGAGCTTGGACAGGCCGGTGATCTTGCCGGAGGAGGCCGGGATGTAGCCGACGTGGGCGACACCGGTGAACGGCACCAGGTGGTGCTCGCACATCGACCACAGCTCGATGTCGCGGACCAGGACCATCTCGTCGTGGCCGAGATCGAAGGTCGTGGTGAGGACCTCCTCGGGCGTCTGGTGCAGCCCGCGGGTCACCTCCTGGTAGGCGCGAGCGACCCGAGCGGGAGTCTCGAGCAGCCCTTCGCGATCGGGATCCTCCCCGATCGCGTAGAGCAGCTCACGCACGGCCGCCTCGGCCCGCTTCTGGTCGAACACCGGTACGTCCGCCACGTCCCGCTCGGGGACATGGACGGGCGCTACGTCATCGAAGTTGTCGGACATGTCTTCAGTATCAGGCGGGCGGGGTGCCCTCGGGCGAGCCGGCCTCGGTCGGCTTGGCGAGGTCGACACCGTTGGCGGACTGGGCCCCGGCCTGGGCGCCGGACTGCTTCCCGGCGGCTCGGATCGCCTTGGCGAGGTTCTCCTTGTCGCGCTCGACGATCCACCGCGGGATCTCGACCGCCGGGCGGTCGGAAGGACGGCGGGTGTCGGAGCCGGTCCAGGCCGGACGCGGGTCGCGGCGACGCAGCGGCTCGAAGATCTCGGCGACCTCGTGCTTGGAGAGCGTCTCCTTCTCGAGGAGCTGCAGCACCAGGTTGTCGAGGACGTCCCGGTTCTCCTCGAGGATGTCGAAGGCCTCCTGGTGCGCGGTGGCGAGGAGCTTCTTGGTCTCGTCGTCGACGACGGCGGCGACCTCCTCGGAGTAGTTGCGCTGGTGACCGATGTCGCGGCCCAGGAACGGCTCCCCGTTGGACTCACCCAGCTTGATCGCACCGAGGCGCTCGGTCATACCGAACTGGGTGACCATCGCGCGGGCGAGGTTGGTCGCCTTCTCGATGTCGTTGCCGGCACCCGTGGTCGGGTCGTGGAAGATGAGCTCCTCCGCGGCACGGCCACCGAGCATGTAGGAGAGCTTGTTGAGCATCGAGGACCGGGTCTGCGAGTACTGGTCGTCGTCGGGCATGACCAGGTTGTAGCCCAGCGCCTTGCCGCGCGGCAGGATCGTGATCTTCTGGACCACGTCCGGGCCCGGAAGGGCAGCGGCGACCAGCGCGTGGCCGCCCTCGTGGTAGGCGGTGATGAGCTTCTCCTGCTCGCTCATCAGACGCGTGCGCTTCTGCGGGCCGGCGATGACTCGGTCGATGGCCTCGTCGAGCGCCTTGTTGGTGATCAGCTTCTGGTCGCTGCGAGCGGTCAGCAGCGCGGCCTCGTTGAGCACGTTGGCCAGGTCGGCACCGGAGAACCCGGGGGTCCGGCGGGCGACCGAGTCGAGGTCGATGTCGCCGGCCAGCGGCTTGCCGCGGGCGTGGACCTGCAGGATCTTCTCGCGACCGGCGAGGTCGGGAGCGTCCACCTGGATCTGGCGGTCGAAGCGGCCCGGGCGCAGTAGCGCCGGGTCGAGCACGTCGGGACGGTTGGTCGCCGCGATCAGGATGACCCCGCCGCGTACGTCGAAGCCGTCCATCTCCACGAGGAGCTGGTTGAGCGTCTGCTCGCGCTCGTCGTGGCCACCGCCCATGCCGGCACCACGGTGACGACCGACGGCGTCGATCTCGTCGATGAAGACGATGGCGGGAGCGTTCTCCTTGGCCTGCTCGAACAGGTCGCGGACACGGCTCGCACCCACACCGACGAACATCTCGACGAAGTCCGAACCGGAGATCGAGTAGAACGGCACGCCGGCCTCGCCCGCGACGGCTCGCGCGAGCAGGGTCTTACCAGTGCCTGGCTGGCCGTAGAGCAGCACGCCCTTGGGGATCTTGGCGCCGACGGCCTGGAACTTCGCCGGCTCCTGCAGGAACTCCTTGATCTCCTGGAGCTCCTCGACCGCCTCGTCAGCACCGGCGACGTCGGCGAACGTCGTCTTGGGCATGTCCTTGGTGATCAGCTTCGCCTTGGACTTGGCGAACTGCATGACCCCGCGACCGCCACCGCCCTGGACCGAGTTCATCAGGAACAGGAACAGCACGATGATCAGCACGAACGGAAGCAGGAAGCTCAGGATCGAGCCGAGCACGGAGGGCTTGGCCACCTCGGAGTTGAACTCCTTGAGGTTGTCACCCTCGGCCTCGGTCTTGCGCACCATCTCGATGAGCGCTTCCTGGTCGCCGTCGACCCACGAGGTGGTGACCTCGGCGCTGCCCTTGCGGGCGTCCTTGGTCAGGGTCGCCTTGATCTCCTGGTCGCCGTCGACGAACGTGATCTCCTTGACCTGGTCGTTCTGGATGTACTCGGTCAGCTCGCTGGTGGTGATCTCGTCACCGCCGTTGCGAGGGGCCAGGTACTGGAGCGCCAGGATCACACCGAGCACTGCCACGATGATCCACAGCCAGGGACCTTTGAATATGCGCTTCACAGGCTTCTTTCAACCGTTTACGGGGTCAGACACGCACGCAGGGCAGCGTGCACGTCATTTAGAACGACGGTACACGCCAAATCGTGCCCACCCCATCTGCACGGTTCCGCTGTTGGCGTAACAGCAGGCGCTCGCCGGCTCTGTTCCAGCCTCAGCTGTAGATGTGCGGCGCGAGGGTCGAGATGTCGCGCAGGTTGCGGTACTTCTCGTTGAAGTCGAGGCCGTAGCCGACCACGAACTCGTCGGGGATGTCCCAGCCGACGTACTTCACGTCGACCGGCATGCTGACCGCCTCGGGCTTGCGGAGCAGGGTGGCGATCTCGATGCTCGCCGGTCCGCGGCTGGTGAGGTTGGAGGTCAGCCAGGTCAGGGTCAGGCCGGAGTCGATGATCTCGTCCACGACGAGCACGTGCTTGCCGGTGACGTCGGTGTCGAGGTCCTTCAGGATCCTCACCACACCGGACGACTTGGTGCCGGAGCCGTAGGAGGAGACGGCCATCCAGTCCATCTCGACGTGGCGGTTCAGGGCGCGCGCGAGGTCGGCCATGATCATCACCGCGCCGCGCAGGACGCCGACGATCAGCAACTCCTCGCCCTCGTAGTCCTTCTCGATCCGGCGGGCCAGCTCTTCGACCTTGGCCTGGATCTCGTCGTGGGTGAACAGGGTCTTCACGAGGTCGTCGCCGACGTACTCGGTGTCCATGTCCGTCACTCTAAGCGCTCGGTGTGAACGGCCCCGATTCGAAGACGATCCGACCGTCCGTACGCCTCGCGCGCAGGTGTCCCGGAAGGTCGATCCAACGCTGGCCGCGCCAGCCGGTGACCAGCTCGTCGACGGCCTTGACGTGCTCACGGGTCAGCTCCGCGGGCGGGCTGCCGGCTTCGATCGCCGCGATCCGGAGGACTCTGGTGCGGACGGCGGACGGATAACCGGCGAGGGTCTCGACCGGAAGGGATCCGCCGAGCTCGCGGTGCATCGCCTGGGCGATGTCGTCGATGAAGTCGGCGTCCTCGCGGAGCTGCTCGGCCGTTCTCGCCAGGGCCTCGGTCACACCCGGGCCGAGGTCCTCCTCGAGCGTGGGCAGGACGCGGTGGCGGATGCGCGCGCGGGTGTAGGCGAAGTCGCGGTTGTGCGGGTCCTGCCAGACGTGGAGGCCCTCGATCTGGCAGGCGGTCTCGGTGTCGATCCTGGTCGTCGCCAGGAGTGGACGGCGATAGCGGTCGAAGCTGGCACGCATCCCGGAGAGGCTGCGCGCGCCCGAGCCCCGGGTCAGGCCCAGCAGCACGGTCTCGGCCTGGTCGTCGCGGGTGTGCCCGAGCAGGATCACACTCGCGCCGAGGCGCTCGGCGAGCTGGTCGAGGACCGCGTAGCGGGCCTGCCGCGCCGCGGCCTCCGGACCCTCACCGTCGGCCTTGACCTCCACCGTCGCGGTCACGGTCTCGTCGACACCCATCTCGGCGAGCTGACCGACGACCTTCGCGGCCTGTGCCTGGCTGCCGTCCTGCAGCCCGTGGTCGACGGTCGCGCCGATGATGTGCAGCCCGAGCTTGTGGCCCTCGAAGACCGCGGCCGAGGCCAGCGCCAGCGAGTCCGCTCCCCCGGAGCAGGCCACCATCACCTTCTCGCCCGGCTCGAGCCGCTCGAGCGTAGCGCGGACCGGACGGCGTACTGCGGCGACCGAAGGGTGCAGGCTCACAGGACCCGGGTCACCCAGGCGTCCGGCTCGACGATCTCGGCCTTGGTCGGGAGGTTCTCGGGGCCGGCGAAGACGGCGTTGAACTCCTCCATGCCGACCCGGTCGACCACGTGGCGTACGAACTTCGCGCCGTCACGGTACTGGGCCATCTTGGCCTCCAGCCCGAGCAGGCGGCGCAGCAGGCGGTCGAGGACGCCGATGCCCTGGCGGCGCTTGTTGAACGCCTTGCGGATCGTGGTGACGCTCGGGATCACGCCGGGGCCGACATCGTCCATGACCACGTCGGCGTGGCCCTCGAGCAGCGACATCATCCCGGTGACCCGGTCGATGATCTCCTTCTGCTCGGGCTTGGCGAACGCGTCCACGATGCTGCCGTTGCCCTTGAGCGCCTCGGTGACGCGCTGCAGCCCGCCGTCGAAGAGCGAGGCCGGGTCCATCGCTTCGGAGAGGCCCTCGATCTGGGCGAAGAGGTGGTCGCGCATCCACGGGCTGGCGGTGAACTGGACCCGGTGGGTCTCCTCATGGAGGCAGACCCACAGCCGGAAGTCGGTCGGGTCCAGGCCGAGCTCGCGCTCGACGTGGACGGCGTTGGGCGCGACCAGCAGCAGCCGCCCCGACGGCCCGTAGAACGGGTCGAACTGGCCGAGGATCTTCGAGGACATGAAACCGAGCAGGCCGCCGACCTCGGCCGCGCTGATCTTGGAGCCGACCGCCTGGGTGAGAGCTCCCGGGGTGCGCTTCGCGGTGATCCTGTCGACTACCGGCGAGATCACGTGGGCGAAGGTGTCGGCGTTGGCCTGGATCCAGCCCCTTCTGTCCACCACCAGGACCGGCGCCGTGTCACGCGGCGCGTCCAGGCCGGTGAAGGCGCGTACGAACTCGGTCGCCTTGGCGGCGTCCGCGCGCAGCTCCTCGACGGCGTGCTGGGCCTCGCTGCGCGAGACGATCGGGCCATCTCCACCGACCGTCGCACCAAGGCGTACAGCCAGGTCCCAGTCGACCATGGTCGCTCCGGACGGGGCGGGGTCCTCAGCACGATGGGTCATGCGTACGACCGTAGCCGACCGGACCTATGCAGGCTGCCCTATGCCGAGCATCGACACGTCGCGACCGCCGTGATCGCGTCGTCGAGGGCATCGCGTACGTCCAGGGTCTGCTCGGGCTTGAACCCGTCGGCCATGAGTACGACGACGAACGGCGTGCCGCGGGCGTCGATCGCGATGCCGGAGAGGCCGGAGACGCCGGTGAGGGTGCCGGTCTTCGCCCGGACGCGGCCGCGACCCGGCTCGGCGTCGAAGTTGAACCGCCGCGAGAGCGAGCCGACCCAGCCGGCGACCGGAAGTCCCGTCATCGCCGGGGCGAGCTCGGGGCGGTTGGGGCTGGCGGCGGTCTGGAGCGTGCTCACCAGCAGCGTCGGCGGGATCTGGTTCTGCCGGGAGAGACCGGAGCCGTCGCGGAGGACCAGGCCGGTGGTGTCGATGCCGAGCTCCTTCAGGGTGGCCGTGATCGCCGCGGTGGAGCCGTCGAACGTCGGGGTGCCCGCCGCGAGCCCGACCTGGCGGGCGAGCACCTCGGCGAGCTGGTTGTCGCTGTGCTGCAGGGTGTATTCGACGATCTCGCGCAGGGTGTCGCCCTGACGTACGGCGAGCTGGGTGCCGGCCTTCGTCCCCCGCGCGGGCTTGCCGTTCACCTTGATACCGCGCTTGACCAGGGCCTTCCTGAACTGCTCGGCGGCCTGCAGGGACGGATCCCGGCTGTAGCCGGTCGACTGGGAGCCGCCGTGGTCGACCAGCAGCGCGGTGATCCCGCCGACCTCCTCACCCAGATAGGTGCGTCGCCAGGTGGGGCTCAGGGTCGGGCCACCGAAGAGGGTGTCGTCGAAGGCGAGGGTCACCGACTTGGTGGTGCCGAGCTCCCGCGCCGTCTCCGCGGCGAGCTCGTCGAGGTCGCTGGTGGTGAGAGATGCGTCACCTCCGCCGACGAGGGTGACGGTGCTCCCCTGGAGCGTGGTGCTGGTCTCGAAGCGGCGCTCCGGGCCGTACGCCTCCAGCACCGCCACGCTGGTCAGCACCTTCGTGACGCTCGCCGGGGTCGCGGCCCCGCTGCCGTGGGTCACCAGCGGCGCGCCCTCGAGCGGCGCGATCGCTGCCTTGAGGTGCTTGCCGAGCCGCTTGTCGCCGACCATCTCCCGCATCACCTGCTCCAGCGCCGCCTGATCAGGCTTTCCCGGAGCTCTGGTCTGCTGGCCCGCGACCGCTGCTGGACTGACCGCGGCGATGCTCAGCGCGGCCGGCGGAGGGGTCGGTGCGACGTTGCCGCGCGCGTAGCGGACCCACCCCAAGGCGTACGCCGCAGCCGCGACTCCCACCAGCAGCGCGAGCACCAGCGGCAGCACGACCACGAGCTTTCCGCGGCTCTCCTCGGGCTCCTCTGATGGCCACTTCGGCGGGGTGTCGGGCTCCACGGATATCCTCCTCGATGCCGGATCCGACGCAGATCGGTGTCAGACTGTCCGGCATTCCGTTTTTGGGTTTGTCTGGAGGCAGAGAAGTGACGCAGGAGTTCGACGTACTGATCGAGGTCCCCAAGGGATCCCGCAACAAGTACGAGGTGGACCACGAGTCGAACCGGCTTCGACTCGACCGCGTGCTGTTCACCTCCATGATGTACCCCGCAGACTACGGCTACATCGAGGACACCCTCGGTGGGGATGGTGACCCGCTCGACGCGCTGGTGCTCACCCCCTACCCGCTCTTCCCAGGTGTGCTGGTCGAGGCCCGGGCTGTCGCGATGTACGTCATGGAGGACGAGCAGGGCCAGGACGAGAAGGTCCTCTGCGTCCCCTGCGACCCCCGCTTCGACCACATCCAGGACCTCGCGGATGTCGACGAGTGGACGCTCAACGAGATCAAGCACTTCTTCGAGCACTACAAGGACCTCGAGCCCGGCAAGTCCGTCAAGGGCTCCGACTGGGTCGGCAAGGCTGCCGCGGAGTCGGAGATCGCCGCGTCCATCGACCGGTTCAAGAACACCGCTCACTGAGGTTTGTCGCCTGCTGACTGAGGTAACTCGGTCTGGGCGCGCGAATGTTGACCGAGGTAACTCGGTCAGCATTCAGCCAGCGCGGCGCGCAAGGAGGCGTACGTCGCGCCCACTTCGCCCGCGACAGTCGGGACGACCTTCGTCGCGGGGCGTTGGGCCACCATGTCGGCGAGCTTGGCAGCGTACGCACGGAGGTGCTCGTCGCCACCGGACTCCGCCACGATCTCTTTCACGATCGGATGCCAGGGGTCGTCGCCGTCATCGCGTCCGTGGAAGCGGCGTACCGCGTCGTCCTCGACGGTCGCGAGCATGACCTCGACGAACTCGGCTCCGACGGCGTGCGCAGCCCTCTCGAAACGTTGGAGCTCACTGACTCTGGCGAACAGCTGTGGAAGCACGACGTCGCCGGACTCGCTGAGGTAACCACGGATCAGCCCCAGCGCCGCGGGCCGGATCCGTGCGCCGGCACCGATGAAGTCGTCTCTCCACCCGCTGACGAAGGTGCGCAACAGATCGATGTCGCAGACCAGCGTGCCGGGGTGGTCGGCCGCGAAGCGCCTGGCGAGCGTCGACTTTCCTACTCCGGGCATTCCGTTGATGAGGATCAGCCTGGCCACATGGCAAGTCAACCACCCGTCGTTGTTCAGCTGGCGACCCGCATCCGGGACTCGAACCGGGCCAACGTCCGCTGCGGAGTGTCCAGGTCGACCCAGATGACGCGCACGAACCCGTAGCCGGTGATCTCTCGGATCTCGTCCTCGCGTCGCTTCTCCTCGAACAGCGCGTCGCTGGGCGACTGGCCGGGCCTGAGCAGCTTTCCGTACTTGACCTTGCCGTCGAACTCGCCGAACAACCGGAACTGGGGCCAGGCCCAATCGACGATGCCCACCAGCGAACCGTCAGCGCGGTAGACCGGCACCTGCAGCTCCGGGCGCGGCAGACCTCCGACGCGGAAGAGCCACAGGCATCGCGACTCGGCGATCGAGCCCGAAAGTGGATCAGCGTGTGCGACGGCGACTCCGAGCGGATGACTGAAGGGCCACTGGTTCATCCGCTTGTATTCGGCGATCAGCTCCTCCTTCGTGAACGCCTTCGCTCGAAGGCCGGCATCGAGAAGACACTGAGTCACCTCGTCGTCGGCCTGGAGGCTCGTCTCCAGTGCACATCGCACCGCAGGCAGCGTGCGTAGCCCGTCATGTGTCTCGACCTCGTCGTCCCTGACCGCCCCCAGGTGATGGACGACGTCTCCCTCGAGCGGTCTTCCTGCGCCATCGAGCCTGGTCACGTGCACCTTGGCGAGGTCCACACCCCACAGGTCGATGCCGTGAGCGACCATGCCGGACGCGTGACTCAACGCGATCTTGCCGCCCAGCGAACGCTGAACGGCCCGGGCATGCACGCGGTGGCGCCCAACCGGGTCGAGCGCTGCCCATTCGTCGGCGAACACGTATGCCCCGCGTCTGATCCGATGCCATGCACCCTGACGGACGACCGCGGTGATCTCGCGATCTGCGTAGCCGGCGTTCTTGGCTTCGCGGCGGGTGAAGAAGCCTTCAGAGGCGGTGATGATTCGTAGTGGGTCCATGCGATCCAGGGTTCGTCCCGACGCCGAGATTGCCGACCAGAAATCGGCTCGCTGTGGATAACTCCGGCCCGAACGTTGCCTGTGGATAGTCAGCGGCCCGCTGTTGCGCGATGCGCCGGTGGATGCTCACCGAGGTAACTCAGTAGCCGCGCGCTTCCTTCGTGGAATTCCACGAAGGAAGTGACAACCGACCGAGTTACCTCGGTGAGCATCCACCCCGCCCCGCCTCAGCCGAGCAGGTCCTCGGACCGCAGCAGCTCCTCCGGAACACCGAAGCCGTCGACGAGCAGCCGCGCGTCCGGGCGCAGCTGGCGGCAGAGGCGGTTGACCTCGGCGGTGATGGCCTTGGAGCGCTCGGAGGAGAGGCGGCCGTGCTCCATGAACCAGGCGCGGTCGGCCTCGATGACCGAGAGGGCGCTGAGGTCGCAGAGGAGGTCCATCAGGTCGCGTACGGGACCCTCGGGGAGCACGCGGACCTTCTCCCGGAACGCCTCGTGGATCAGCCGCTCGACGTGTGCGTGAGCGACCCCGATGACGTGGTCCTGCACCATCGAGAACACCTCGCCCGGGGAGCGCCCGGCCTTGATCCCGGACTGGAGCCGCCGGGCGACGCCGGCGAGCATGTGCTCCTCGCGGAAGCGCAGCATCGCCAGGTGGTAGTCGGAGTCGAGGATGTCCGGCTCGCGCTCCCCGGCGATCGGTACGACGTCGCGGACCCGCTCGAGCAGCTTGTGCACTGCCGTCCGCTCGAGCACCGTCTCGACGGCGAGACCGGCTACGAAGCGTACGAGATCGAGCTGGTCCATCTCCTCGAACTCGCTGGAGTAGCCGGTGAGCAGCCCCTTGGCGACCAGCTGCAGCAGCACCGTGTTGTCGCCCTCGAAGGTCGTGAAGACGTCGGTGTCGGCCTTCAGGGCCGCGAACCGGTTGGCCGCCAGGTAGCCCGCCCCGCCGCACGCCTCGCGGCACTCCTGGATCGTCCGGGTCGCGTGCCAGGTCGCCAGGGCCTTCGTGCCGGCGGCTCGCGACTCGAGCTCGCGCCGGGCGTGCTCGGAGGTCGTCACGCCGGAGAAGACGTCGTGCAGGTCGTCGCGTACGACCTCCTGCGCGAAGCGCAGCGCATAGGTCCGCGCGACCAGCGGCAGCAGGCGCCGCTGGTGCTGGCCGTAGTCGAGGAGCAGCGACTCCTCGGCGTCCGCCGACGCCTCGAACTGCCGGCGCCGCAGCGCGTAGCGGACGGCGATCGTCAGCGCGACCTCCGAGGCCCGGATCGCGGCGCCGCCGACCGAGACGCGTCCCTGCACGAGCGTGCCGAGCATGGTGAAGAAGCGACGTCCGGCCGACTCGATCTCGGAGACGTACTCGCCGGCCTCGGTGACGTCCGCGAAGCGGTTCAAGAGAGACGTACGCGGCACCCGCACGCCCGAGAACCACAGCCGTCCGTTGTCGACGCCGTTGAGCCCCATCTTGGGTCCGTCGTCCGCGATCCTGACCCCGGGCGCCGGCGCCCCGCCGACCCGGATCGGCACCACGAACGCGTGCACCCCGCGCTCCTCGCCGCCGACCACGAGCTGGGCGAAGACGACCGCGAGCTCACCGTGAGCCGCGGCGTTGCCGATGTAGTCCTTGTACGCATCCTCCCGGGTCGTCTCGATGACGAACTCCCGCGCATCCGGGTCGTAGGTGGCCACCGTCCCCACCGCGGCCACGTTGGACCCGTGGCCGTGCTCGGTCATCGCGAAGCAGCCGAGCAGGCGCCCGGAGACGATGTCGGCGAGGTAGCGGTCGTGGTGGCGGGCCGTCCCCAGCTGGAGGATGGCCCCGCCGAAGAGCCCGAACTGCACCCCGGACTTCACCAGCAGCGACAGATCGCCGCCGGCCATCTCCTCGAAGGCGGCGATGGAGGCGCCGACGTCACCGCCCCCGCCGTACTCCTTCGGGAACCCGAGCCCGGTCAGACCGGTCGCGGAGACGTCGAGGAGCACCTCCCGTACGCGTTCGCGATACTCGGGCCGGGACAGTTCCTCGACCTCGTCGAGGAAGTCGGCGCGCTCGATCAGGGACTTGCGTACGTCCTCCCGGACTCCCGCGTATCGCCCGTCGAGAAGTGCGGTCAGTGAGGCTGCATCGATGGCGGTCACACCGCCACCTTAAGCCGAGACGGGTCCCGGATCAGGTCAGCTCGTGGGCGACCTTCGCCTCACGTTCGGCGATCTCGTCGGACTCCGGGACGAGCCGTCGCACACCCTTGCGCTGGAACTTCTGGCCGGCCGCGAGGCCACCGAAGTAGTAGGCGACGAGCGCGATCATGCAGCCCGCGATGTCGTCGGCGAGGTAGTGCCAGCCGAAGTAGACGGTCGCCACGACGGTGATCCCGAAGTTGATCCAGCCGGCCCAGCGGGCGATCTTGTTGTCGATCGTGGCGTGGATCATCAGCGCCACCAGCAGGGTGATGCCGCAGTGCAGCGAGGCGAAGCCACCGACCGACTGCACCACGTTGGCGTCGACGTCGAAGAGGACGTGCTGCCGGGTGAAGACCAGCGACTCCATCAGGGTGCTCGCCGGTGTCTCGGGCAGGTCGGCGTAGAGATAGGGGTACTGCAGGCCCGGCCCGACCGTCGGCAGGCAGTAGTAGGAGACCGTGCCGAGGATCCAGGCGATGCACTGCGAGGCGACGAACCAGTAGCCGTAGGCCAGGTTGCGCGACCAGACCAGCCACGCGGCGACCGCGAACGGCACCAGCGGCAGGAACCACATGTAGATGTAGGAGAGGAACCAGGCCACCCAGCCGGTGCCGAGGAGGTCGTGGAGCAGGATCGCCGGGTCGGCGCCGAAGAGCACCGCCTTGTCGATCAGGTGCAGCTCGTGGTCGAACTCATAGGTCTCCGGCACCACGAACGGCAGGAACGACTTGAGGTTCCGGTAGCAGACGTAGACCAGGTAGAAGCAGACGATGCCCAACGCCACGAGCGTCAGCCGCTCACGGGTCCAGTGGGTGCGGACCCGCTCCTTGAAGATCGGGCCCATGTCCTTCCACTTGAACTTGGACTTCCACAGCGTCCGTGGCACGAGGTCGACGAGGAGGGCAGCTCCGACGAGGAGGGGAAGGCGGAGCCAGGACGGTCCGAGGAAGCCCTCCGGGTCGAGCATGCGCTTGTCGACGATCTGCGCGGTAACGACTGCGATCAGGCCGAAGATCAGCGCGCTACTGACGAGGAAGATCTGAGCGCGACGATACATAGCCGCTAAGTTTAAATGGCGGGTGGCTGCTCTGCCGATTCCTGGGCGCACGATTCGGGGACAACAGATTCCGGAACGGCCAGCCGGTTCGGCTCCACCCGTAGCCTGACCGACTCCCCCGGCGCCGGTGCCGAGTCGGCGACCGCGTCGACCTCACCGACATCGTCGAGACGTACGACGAGCCGGTGCTGCTCCGGCGTGGCCCTGGCCGAGACCACGGTGCCGGTGAGCGGGCCGGCCGGATCTGCGACGAAGGCCGAGCGGCGCAGCGCGACCGCTCCGGCCGGTGCCAGCCCGGCGGCCTTCAGGACCGTGTACGCCGCCGGCCCCTCGAGCACGCGGGCGTACCCCAGGAACAGGGCGGCCCAAGTGTCCGTCGGCCTCGCCCACACCTCCCGCAGGGTCCCCGCCTGCACCAGGTGACCGTCGCGCAGGAGCGCGATCCGGTCGGCGACCGCGAAGGCCTCCTCCTGGTCATGGGTGACCATCAGCGCGGTGGTGCCGGCCTCGTGCAGGATCCGTCGAAGGTCGCCCGCGAGCCGTTCCCGCAGCCCGGCGTCGAGCGCGGAGAGCGGCTCGTCGAGGAGCAGCAGCCGCGGTTCGACGGCGAGCGCCCGCGCGAGCGCGACCCGCTGCCGCTCGCCGCCGCTCAGCGTGCCCGGGAGGCGGTCCTGGTAGCCGCCCAGGCCGACGAGCTCGAGCAGGTCGGCGACCTTCCTCGCACGCTCGGCGGCCGGGATCCGGCGCAACCGCATCGCGTACGCGACGTTGTTCGCGACGCTGAGGTGCGAGAACAGCTGCCCGTCCTGGAACATCAGCGCGAAGCCACGCTTGTGCGTCGGCACCCCGCGCAGCTCCCGACCGTCCCAGCTGATTTCCCCCGTCGCCGGCTCCAGCCCGGCAACGGCCCGCAGCAGCGTCGACTTCCCCGACCCCGACGGCCCGAGCAGCGCCAGCACCTCCCCGTCCGCCAGCTCCAGGCTGACGTCCGTGACGGCAGCCTTCCCGTCGTACGCCACCGAGACCTCACGCAGCGACAGCATCGCAACCTCGATCCCACCGAGACGTCAACCCCGTCGCCCGAGGCGTCACGTACGTCGGCCGAGATGGCACGGTCGCGACGTGTCGGCCGACGCGAGTGACGTCTCGGCCGACGCGAGTGACTTCTCGGCGTGGGTTCACAGTGCTCCGATCGAAGGGACGCGAAGACGCTCGACGAGGAGCATCACGACGGCGGTGGCGGCGGCGAGGACACAGGCGGCGGCGAGGGCCATGCCGTAGTTGTCCGAGCCCGGGCGGGACAGCAGCCGGAGGATGACGACGGGGAGGGTGGGGCGCTCCTCGCGGACGAGGAAGGAGGTCGCGCCGAACTCCCCCAGCGACGCCGCGAACGCGAACCCGGAGGAGGCGAGGAGCGGCTTCCAGATGGCCGGTACGTCGACCGTCATGACCGCGCGCAACGGCCCCGCCCCGAGCCCGGCGGCGGCCTGCCGGAGACGGTCGTCGACCGACCCCAGGACCGGCACCAACGTCCTCACCACCAGGGGCAACGCGACCAGAGCCTGCGCCAGCGGCACCAGCCACGGCTCGTCGCGGAAGTCGAGCGGGTCCGACCCGAGGGTCAGGTAGAGCCCGAGCCCCAGCGTGACGGCGCTGACCCCGAGCGGCACCATGAACAGCCCGTCCAGGACGGATCGCACGCGCCGCTCGGCGACCGACCGGGACCGGCGCGTCACCGCGAACGCCACCAGCAGCCCGAGGGTCAGTGCGACCAACGAGGCCTGCACCGCGACCGCCAGCGAGGTCATCAGCGCGGTCGTGGCCGGGACCGGCAGCGGCGGGTCGAACCCCGGCGTCTGCAGGGCCGTGTAGTTCCGGAGACTCCACCGGTCATCGTCTCGCAGCGATCCGAGCAGCAGGGCGAGCAGCGGCCCGGCGACCAGCAGGACCAGCACCGAGGTCGACAACAGGGCCGGGATGTCTCGCAGCGAGACCCGCCGGCGGCGTACGACGACCCGGGACTGCGCGGGGTCCGGCACCGATCGCAGCCGGCCGGCCACGACCAGCAGCCCGATGACGACCACCAGCTGGAGCACCGACAGCACCGCGGCACCGGGAAGGTCGAACAGGGTGAAGGTCAGCTTGTAGATCTCGGTCTCGATGCTGTTGTAGCGCACCCCACCGAGGGTGAGCACGATCCCGAACGCGGTCGCGCAGAAGAGGAAGACCACCGATGCCGCGGAGACGATCGCGGGCCGCAGCGCCGGCAGGGTGATCGTCAACAGCACCCGAGAAGGCGAGGCGCCCAGCGCGGCAGCGGCCTCCCCGGGACGCGGGTCGAGCGACTCCCAGGCCGCCCCGACCGCCCGGATCACCACCGAGGCGTTGAAGAAGACCAGCCCGAGGATGATCGCGGTCGGCGTCCCGTCGAGCCCCAGCCCGGCCAACAGCCCGGCCTCGCCGATGAGCTCGCGGAAGGCGACCCCGACGACGACGGTGGGGAGCACGAACGGCACCAGCAGTCCCGCCCGGATGAACCGCTGCATCGGAAAGCTCAGCCGGTAGAGCGCGTACGCGGCCGGCAGCCCGAGCGCGACGCTCAGCACCGTCGCCAGGCCCGAGGACCACAGCGTGAACCAGAGCGCCCGCTGGATCTCCGGGCGCCCCACGATCCTGGACACGACCGACGGATCGAAGGATCCCTCGAAGAACAGGCCGCGCTGCACCATCCCGGTGACCGGCAGGACGAAGAAGACCGCCAGCACAGCCACCGGGAGAGCGGCGAGCGCGACCAGGGTCCCGATTCGCCGGATCACAGCACGACGGGTGGAGCTCACTGCGCGATCGTGTCACTCCAGGTCGCCAGCCACGCTTCCCGGTTCTCGTCGATCTCCTCAGGCTCGACGGAGAGCGGCTCGGTGGGCTGCTGGGCGAACTTCGCCCAGTCGGCGGGCAGCTCGACGCCGGAGGAGACGGGGAAGACGTACATGCTCTCCGGCAGTGCCCCCTGCACGCTGTCGGAGAGCATGAAGTCGATCAGCGCCTTGGCGCCCTCGGGGTGGTCGGCGCCCTCGAGCACGCCGGCGTACTCGACCTGTCGGAAGCAGGTGTCCAGCAGCGCCTTGGTCGTCGTCTTGCCGTCCTTGACGGTGAAGGCCGGCGAGGAGTCGTACGACACGACGATCGGTCGCGTCCCCTTGCCGCCGCCCTGGGTGAAGTCGGAGTAGTAGGCCTGGTCCCAGCCGTCGACGACCTTGGTGCCGTTGTCCATCAGCTTGCCCCAGTAGTCGGCCCAGCCGTCCTCGCCGTACTCGGCGACGGTCGCCAGCAGGAACGCCATGCCCGGCGTCGACGTCGCCGCGCCGGGGGTCACGAAGAGATCCTTGTACGCGGGCTCGGCCAGGTCATCGAGCGTCTCCGGCGGCGTCAGCTTCTTGGCCGCGAACCACTCGGTGTCGATGTTGACGCACACGCTGCCGTTGTCGACCGGGGTGAGGAAGTGCTCCTCGTCGCCCGGCAGGTTGAACTCGTCGACCCCGGCCGGGACCGTCTCCGGCGTGTAGGCCTCCAGCGCGCCCTGGTCGATCGCGCGGCTGGCGAAGGTGTTGTCGACGCCGAAGACCGCGTCACCGTCGGGGTTGCCGGTGTCCATGGCGATCTTGGTGGTCAGCTCGCCACCGTCGCCCGCGTGCCGGATCTCGGCGGTGTAGCCGGTCTTCTCGGTGAACTCGGTCAGCACCTCCTTCGGCAGCGTGAAGCTGTCGTGGGTCAGCAGCACGACGGTCTTGTCGTCGGAGCCGCTCGACGGCTCGGCGTCCGGCTCGGCGGGGCTGCCACCGCACGCGGACAGCAGCAGAGCCGAGATAGCAGTGGCAGCGATGGCAGGCGTACGCATGCGCATTTCTGACTCCCTTCGCCGGTATCAACCGGAGCAGGTTCGGAGGGTCTGCGGCGCTGTTCGCCGCACTCTCAGGCCTCCCGGCCTCCCCTGTCTGTTCCCGGCAACACTACTGCTTGCCAGAATCGACCCATGACCGACGTCGCCATCTCGTCCTTCGACGACCTCTCCCCGACGACCGCGTACGCCCTGTGGCGGCTGCGCCAGGACGTCTTCATCGTCGAGCAGGACTGCCCGTACCCCGATCTGGACGGCCGCGACCTCGAGCCCGGGACCCGTCACGTGGTGCTGAGCGACGGCGACCAGCTCGCCGGCACCGCCCGCATCCTCGACGACGGCGAGGTGTGGCGGATCGGCCGCGTCGTCCTCGCCCCCACCCACCGCGGTCAGGGCCTGGCCGACGTGATCATGAAGGCTGCCGTCGAGGCCGTCGCCGACCGCGACATCGTCCTCGACGCTCAGACGCCGCTCGCCAGCTGGTACGCCAAGTTCGGGTTCGTGAAGGACGGCGAGGAGTTCCTCGAGGACGGCATCCCCCACACCCCGATGCGCCTCACCCGCTGACGGGGGCGAACAGCACGCTGGTCTCCGTCTCCTCGCGGGTGGCCTGACCGCGGGCGGCCAACAGCTCGAGATGAGCCTTGGTCTCCATGACAGCGAGGCCGGCGTTGAAGTAGTCGAGTTCGGCGAAGGCGCGCTCGTGGCGGGTCCAGCCGAGGTCGTTGGCGACCTCGAGCGCCGAGCGGCGACCGGCCTTCAGCGAGGCCAGCGACTGGGCGAGGCGGGACTCGTGATGGGCCAGGAGCTCGTCGACGCGGGCGTGCGACGACGCGGCGACGGGGCCGTGGGCGGGGAGAAGGCGCAGGTCGGGAAGGGTGCGGACCTTGGTCAGCGAGGCCATGAAGTCGCCGAGCGGGTCGATGACCGGCACCGGCTCGAAGCCGATCGACGGCGTGATCGTGGGCAGCACGTGGTCGCCGGCGAACAGGACCGAGCCGGCCAGGTCGGCGTAGACGTAGTGGCCCTGGGTGTGACCAGGGGTGTGCACGGCATCGAGGTCGCGGCCGGCGACGTCGAGGCGTACGTCGCCCTCCAACCACTGCGAAGGCATCCGCCAGTGGGACAGATCGGGTGCCGGCGGCGGGTTGGCCGCCCACTTCGCGGCCAGCTCGTGCGCACCGGCGTGGGCGAGCAGCCGATCGGTCGAGACCCAGCCGTCGAGGTCGCCGTTGGT
Source organism: Nocardioides sp. YJ-D4 (assembly GCF_054031495.1). Lineage (NCBI taxonomy): Bacteria > Bacillati > Actinomycetota > Actinomycetes > Propionibacteriales > Nocardioidaceae > Nocardioides > Nocardioides sp. YJ-D4. The sequence goes on along the minus strand of NZ_CM132932.1, from coordinate 3,340,439 downwards.
GAGCTCGAGGGTCGGCCGGTCGCCGGCGCCGAGCAGCACGTCCGAGCCGAACTCCTGACCGAGCACCGAGGCGAGCGTGTAGTGGTCACGGTGCACGTGGGTGACGAGGAAGCGCCGGATGTCACCGAACTCGAAGCCGAGCCTCTTCAGGCCGTTCTCCAGCGCAGAGCGGCCCTCGGTGATCGCCCAGCCGCCATCGACCAGCGAGAGCCCGTCGTCGCCCTCGAGGACGTAGATGTTGACCGCCTTGAGCCCGTCCATCGGCAGCGGCAGCGGGATCCGGTGTACGCCGTCGGCGACCGTCCACGCTCCCGGAGCGGACCAGTGCTCCCCCGAGTCAGGCGAGATGGCGGTGGCTGTCGACTGACTCATCGGTCTCCTTCGGGTCGACCTCTCCAGAGCCAGAGCAGACCCAGGATCGGCAACAGGGCGGGAACGAATCCGTAGCCGCTCCCGAACTTCGACCATACCGAGTCGTCCGGGAACCAGGACGGCACGGCCAAGGACAGGACACCGACCACGATGACGCCGGCCAGCTCGATCCACAGCATGATCTTCGCGAAGCCCGCCGACCCGTTGGCCGCCCGGCGGATCGCGAACCAGCCCGCGACGTACGTCGCCGCGGCCACCACCGAGAGCGAGTAGGCGATCGGGGCGTCGTCGAAGGCGGTGAAGACCTGCACCAGCGACCGGGCGCCCGCGGCGAGCACGAAGATCGCGTAGACGGTCAGCAGCACCAGGTGCGGACCGGAACGAGTCTTGGCAGGTGAGGTCGCGGTCACCGGACCATCATGACGCGTACGGCCACGACGCCCGTCGCCAGGGCCGCCGCCGCGATCACGCCCGAGGACCAGGTCGAGCGGTCCGTACGCATCGTCTGCAGCGCCAGCGGCATCAGGCACACCAGGGCGCCGAGGTAGCCCAGGAAGGTCGACAGCGACTCCGGCTTACGTCCGCCCGACCAGGCCGCCAGCGCCCCGATCGCGAGCACGACCGCCAGGAGCTCCAGCATCCACGCCACCTGGTCCAGCCACTTCGGCCGAGGCGCCTTCAGCACCACGCCGAGCACGGCCGCGATCGTCACGAACGCGGCATACCCGGCCACGATAAATCCGATCAGGGTCACGGCGTCCACGTGCCAATCTTCTCCAATGACCTCCGCCTCCCGTGGCCCAGCCCCCGATCCGGGGCTCGTCGCCCGTCTCCGCGCCGCCGGCTGTGTCTTCGCCGAGGACGAGGCGGCCCTGCTCGAGTCCGCCCCGGTCTCCGCCCACGAGCGGGAGGAGATGGTCGTACGCCGCGTGGCCGGCGAGCCGCTGGAGCTCATCCTGGGCTGGGCAGAGTTCTGCGGGCTCCGGATCCGGGTCGCGCCGGGAGTGTTCGTGCCCCGGCAGCGCTCGGCGCTGATGGTCGAGCTCGCCGTGGGGTCGGCCGGGCGAGGCGCGATCCGCAGGGTTCTCGACCTCGGCTGCGGGACCGGAGCGCTGGGCGCCGCCATCGCGGCACGTCTCCCGGACGCGGAGGTCTGGGCCACCGACATCGACCCGGCGGCGGTCGAGTGCGCTCGGCAGAATCTGCCCCCGAGCCAGGTGCTCCTCGGCGACCTCTACGACCCGCTCCCCCACGACCTCGAGCTCGACGTGATCGTGGCCAACGCCCCGTATGTGCCCAGCGACCAGATCCGGAACATGCCGCCCGAGGCGCGCGACCACGAGCACCACGTGGCCCTCGACGGCGGCGCGGACGGACTCGACGTCCAGCGCCGCGTGATCGAGCAGGCTCCGAAGCATCTGGCCGCCGGCGGCGTACTCGTCATCGAGGCCGGCCAGGAGCAGGCGCCCGTCACCGCGAGCCTGATGCGGGAGCAGGGGCTGGTCGCGGAGATCCATCACGACGAGGACCTCTACGCGACCGCGGTGACGGGGACGATGGCCTGAAAGACGATGGCCTGAAAAGCGAGGCGTCCCTCTGATTGCACACCACCCCCGCAGTGTGCATTCAGAGGGACCGCCACCTTGAAAGTTCGTCCACCCCCCACCGGCGGACGATCTTCTCGCCGGTGAAACGGGCCAGCCGCGGAACCATGACGCGAGTTGGGAAGAATTTTTTCGAGAATCCCGTCAGACTTCCGTCATGCAGGCTTACGGTCTGACGCACCTGGTGCCGTTGTCCCTGCTCACAGCGGGGATCGTGGCCGTCGTCTGGCTGGGCAGACAACAGCGGGCCGACCCGAAGCCGTCGAGATTCTCACGAGGATTCGCGCTCGCGATCCCGCTGACGACGATCCCGCTGCAGGCCCACGAATGGGTCACCGACTTCGATCTCTTCATCGATCTGCCGATCCACCTGTGCGACCTGGCGTGGGTCGCGGCGGCGTGCGCGCTGTGGACCCACCATCCCTACCCGACCGCGCTGACCTGCTTCTGGGGCCTCACGCTGACCACGCAAGGCGTCTTCACCCCGGACGTGATGGACTTCCCGGACGTCAGCTACTTCACCTTCTGGGGCCAGCACCTGATGATCGTGACCGCCGCGGTCTACCTGGTCTTCGGGCTCAAGCTGCTACCCCGGTGGCGCGACTACGGCTGGGCGGTCGCGACCACCGCGGCATGGGCCGCGGTGGCGTACGTCCTCAACCTCGCCCTCGACGCCAACTACGGCTACCTGCGCTACAAGCCGGAGTCGGGTTCGATGCTCGACCTGCTGGGGCCGTGGCCGGTCTACGTCCTCAACGAGATCCTGATCGTCGCCGGCGTGTGGGCGCTGATCACGCTGGGACTGCGGATCTGGGCCCGTCAGGACGGGTCGACGAGGACGCCGGTGCGCTCGTAGTCGGCGAGAGCCGAGGCGTACGGCGCCAGGTCGATGCCCTTTTCGCTCACCCAGCCGTCGTCGTAGCAGGACGAGCGGTAGCGCTCCCCGGAGTCGCACAGCAGCGAGACGACGCTGCCCTCGGTGCCTGCCTCGGACATCTCGCGTACGACACCCAGCGATGCCCACACGTTGGTGCCCGTCGAGGGGCCGACCGAGCGGCCCATCCGGGCCGAGAGCCAGCGCATCGTCGCGATCGACGCCGCGTCGGGCACCTGGACCATGTCGTCGACGACCCCGCCGACGAACGACGGCTCGACCCGCGGCCGGCCGATCCCCTCGATGCGCGACGGCATGCCGGTGGCGTAGTCCGAGGTGTCGGTCTCCCAGCCGCCGTAGAAGGCGGAGTTCTCCGGGTCGGCGACCATCAGCTTGGTGGGGTGGCGGCGGTAGTGGAGGTAGCGGCCGATCGTCGCCGAGGTGCCGCCGGTGCCGGCCGAGACGACGATCCACGTCGGCACCGGGTGTCGCTCCTGCGACATCTGGTCGAAGATCGACTCGGCGATGTTGTTGTTGCCGCGCCAGTCGGTCGCTCGCTCGGCGTAGGTGAACTGGTCCATGTAGTGACCGCCGCACTCGCGGGCGAGGCGCTCGGCCTCGGCGTACATGTCGGGTGCGCGGTCGACGAAGTGGCAGCGGCCGCCGTGCCACTCGATCAGGCGCACCTTCTCCTCCGAGGTCGAGCGTGGCATGACCGCGACGAACGGCAGCCCGAGAAGCCCGGCGAAGTAGGCCTCCGAGACCGCGGTGGATCCGGAGGATGCCTCGACGACCGTCGAGCCCTCGTGGAGCCAGCCGTTGCAGACCGCGTAGAGGAACAGCGACCGGGCCAGGCGGTGCTTCAGCGAGCCGGTGGGATGAACCGACTCGTCCTTCAGGTAGAGGTCGACACCGCTGCTCGCACCCTCGCGGACAGGGAGCGGAACGACGTGGAGATGGGTGTCGGCCGAGCGCTGCGCGTCGGCCTCGACGCGGCGTACGGCTTCGTCGATCCAGGCGCGATGAGAGTCAGAGAGGCGAGGCACCGGCCGAGCGTAACTCCACCCTGATCTGTCCCCAGCATGTGCGGTGAGCCACAATGACAGACCGAAACACGATCGGGTCCGGGCAGTGAAGTTGCCCACAAGTTAGACCGATCTAAGGACCCCGATTAACCATTGCGGCCCCAAAAGCGAGACAAAAGACCTGTGGACGAACCTCTTGACGTAGTGCTGATCGGCGGCGGCATCATGAGCGCCACCCTGGGCGTGCTCCTCCAGGAGCTCGAGCCCAGCTGGTCCATCAAGCTGATCGAGCGGCTCGACTCAACCGCTGCCGAGTCCTCCGGCCCGTGGAACAACGCCGGCACCGGTCACTCCGCGCTGTGCGAGCTCAACTACAGCCCGCAGAACGCCGACGGCTCGGTCGACATCTCCAAGGCGATCAACGTCAACGAGCAGTTCCAGCTCTCCCGTCAGCTGTGGTCCTTCCTGGTCGAGAACGGCCGCATCCCGAACCCGGACAAGTTCATCCACACCGTGCCGCACATGTCCTTCGTGTGGGGCGCCGAGAACGTCGACTACCTGCGCAAGCGCTACGAGGCGCTCTCGGTCCACCCGCTCTTCAGCGGGATGGAGTTCAGCGAGGACCCCGAGGTCATCAAGGGCTGGGCGCCGCTGCTGCTCGAGGGCCGCTCGGCCAAGGCGCTCGCCGACGAGCCGATCGCGGCCACCTGGACCAACGCCGGAACCGACGTCGACTTCGGCTCGCTCACCTCGATCCTGACCCGCACCCTGGTGGACAAGGGCGCCGACCTGGAGACGGGCTCCGAGGTCACCGACCTGCACCAGACCATGGATGGCTTCTGGCACGTCTACGGCCGCAACGAGACCGGGAAGTACCACCTGCGTTCCCGCTTCGTCTTCGTCGGTGCCGGCGGCTACGCGCTTCCGCTGCTGCAGAAGGCCGCGATCCGGGAGATCCGCGGCTTCGGCGGCTTCCCCGTCTCGGGTGAGTTCCTGCGTACGTCCAAGCCGGAGCTCGTCGCCCAGCACCGCGCCAAGGCCTACGGCAAGGCCGCCGTCGGTGCTCCGCCGATGTCGGTGCCCCACCTCGACACGCGTTATGTCGAGGGCAAGACGCACCTGATGTTCGGTCCGTACGCCGGGTGGAGCCCCCGCTTCCTCAAGACCGGATCGCTCACCGACCTGTTCCTCTCGGTGCGGCCCCACAACCTGCTGCCGATGCTGCGGGCCGGGCTGACCAACATGGATCTCACCGTCTACCTGGTCAAGGAGCTGCTGCGCTCGCCGCGCAAGAAGTTCGACGACCTCCTCGACTTCTTCCCCGCCGCCGACCGCAAGGACTGGGACCGGGTCATCGCCGGCCAGCGGGTGCAGGTCATCCGCCCCGACGGCGTACTCCAGTTCGGCACCGAGGTCATCACCGCCGAGGACGGCACCATCGCCGGCCTGCTCGGCGCCTCCCCGGGCGCTTCGACCGCCCCGGCGATCATGCTCAACCTCCTGCGCCGCTGCTTCCCCGACCGGTGGGACGGCTGGCAGCCCCAGCTCAAGACGATGATCCCGGCCACCGGTCCCGAGCTCAGCGCCGACCCCGAGCTCGCCGCCGAGACCTTCGCGCGCACCGACCGCCAGCTCCACCTCGGCTAGCCATCAGCCGAATCTGCAGTTGTGGGCGACGAAACGTCAGTTTCGTCGCCCACAACTGATTTCTCGACCGCCAGAACTGCCTATTCGGCGGTGAGGTGGGCGGCTACTGCCGCTGCTTGGCCCCGGATCTCGGGGATGGCGGTGGCCTCGTAGAGCGCGCCCTTGCAGGGCGGGCCGACGGTCAGAAGATTGGGTACGACGCTGCCGTCTGCACCGATGACGTGGCCGTCCTCGGTGACGTCGATGCCGAGGCGCAGCGGGTCGGGGGCGATCAGGCCGCGCTTCTGGAGCGCGAGCAGGAGCGGGTTGTCGGTGCGGGTGATGTCGGGTGACGGGCCGGTGCAGTTGATCACCGCGGTGACCTCGCGGTCACCGTCGGCCAGGGAGACGACCGGCTGGTCGGCATCGTCCACCCGGCAGCCGAGCACCCCGCCGCCGAGGATCTCCAGGCGTCCCTCGGCGCGGTAGGCGTCGAGGAGGGCGGCGATGCGCGGAGCCATGCGGTGGCGGCGTACCTCCCACTCGCGGGCGTAGACCTCGCGGAAGCGACGGCGCTCCGGCTCGGGCAGGCGGCGCCAGATCGACTGGGTCGGGCCACGGAGGCCGTCGATGACGGCACGCCAGTCGACGCCGAGGCCGGCCGCGTGCTCGATCTGCTCGCGTACGAGCGAGGCGATGCCGTCGGCGGTCAGCGGGCCGTCGGGGATCGGGGTCACCCAGGAGGTGAACTGGTCGTCGACGTGGGGGTTGGGGACCAGGCCGTGTCGGCTCACCATGATCACCCGGCGTTCCGGGGCGTCGTCGAGGAGCGTGACGGTGGTGTCGACGGCGGTCAGGCCGGTGCCGACGACGAGTACGGTCGCGTCGACGGGCAGGGCGCTGATCCGGGCCACCTCCCAGGGGTCCGGCAGGTTCCACGGCGCCTCGGGCAGTCCGGCCAGCGGCTGGGGCGGCGGGTTGCCATAGGCGAGGACGACGGCGTCGGCGACATGTCCTTCGTGGTCGCCGGTCAGGACCCGGAAACCGGCACCGACCGGCTCGACGTCGATGACCGTCTCGCCGACCGTCTCCAGCGTGCCGGGACCGGCCGCGGCCGCGTGAGCGAGCCGGTCGCACAGATAGCGCGCGTAGTCGCGCCGGGGCAGGAAGTCGATCGGGCCGAGCTCGATGCCGACCTCTGCCGCCCAGTCGAGCAAGTCGTCACGGTCGTCGGGGAAGCCCGACATGTTGTTGGCCCGGACGTTGAGGAGATGGCGGCCGTCGGTGGTCGAGTAGGCCACTCCGTAACCGGCCTCACCCCGCGACTCGAACAGCGTCACCGAAGCACCGCAGCGGAGCAGGTTGATCGCGGTCAGCGTGCCGCTGGCTCCTCCCCCGATGATCGCCACCGTCGGGCTGGAGGTCGGCGGGGGCGGCGCGGCGTCTGTCGTCACCCGGACAGGGTAACTGCGCTATCCAGGCTTTGTTCACCGGGTTACTCGATTTACAGACGAACCGCATAAATCTATTTGCAAAGATCTCTTTGCGGTCTACGGTGGACCCATGGCAGCACGCGAGATCGTCCCCGGAGTCGACCAGCTCAAGGCCCTCACCCACCCCGTGCGCGTACGCATGCTCGGGATCCTCCGCGTCGACGGACCGGCGACGGCGACCACGTTGGCCGCCCGGCTCGGCATCAACTCCGGCGCGACGTCCTACCACCTCCGGCAGCTCGCGCAGCACGGCTTCATCGAGGACGACGAGGGCCGCGGCAACGCCCGGGAGCGCTGGTGGAGAGCCGCTCACCAGGCGACCGTGACCGGTGACAGCGACGTACCGGACACCGCCGAGGGCCGCGAGACCCTCGACGCCTACCTGCAGACGGTCGTCACCATCTGCGCCCAGCGCCTCCAGGAGGCGATCGAGGAGCGGTCGCTCCTCCCCCAGGAGTGGCGCGAGGCCTTCGGTCTCAACGACCGCGTCGTCCGGCTGACACCCGCCCAGGCGTCCCGGGTGGAGGAGCAGGTCAACAAGATCATCGACGACCTGGAGGAGGAGCCGGAGGGCGAGGCCGTGATGTTCCAGTTCCACGTCTTCCCGCTGCCCGGCCACGTCAGCACCGACACGAGAGATGACCAGGAGAGATAGGCCATGAAGCTCCCCCTCTACGGCTGGCTCGCCGCCGAGACCATCTCGCTGGTCGGCACCCGCATCTCGATGCTGGCGCTGCCCTGGTTCGTGCTCGAGACGACCGGCAGTCCCGCCAAGGCCGGACTGATCGCGCTCTTCGAGATGACACCGCTGGTGCTCAGCAAGATCTTCGGCGGCCCGATCATCGACCGGATCGGCCCACGCCGGGTCGGGATCGCCTGCGACCTCGGCTCGGCCGTCGTGGTCGGCCTCATCCCCCTGCTGTACGTCGCGGGCCTGCTGCACTTCCCGATCCTGCTCGCGCTCGTCGCCCTCGCCGGCGCGCTGCGCGGCCCCGGTGACTCCGCGAAGTCGTCGATGATCCCGCAGCTGGTCGAGGCGGCCGGTGTCCCGACGGAGCGGGCCACCGGGCTCCACTCGTTCGTCGAGCGCACCGCCTCGATGCTCGGCGCCGCCGCAGCGGGGCTGCTGATCGGCCTGGTCGGCGCGACCGACGCGATCATCATCGACGCTGCTTCGTTCGCCCTCGGCGCTCTGGTGCTCGCCGTGACGACCGCCGGGCTGGCGCGGGCCCGTGGCCCGGAGCCCGAGGAGCGCCCCGCACTCCCCACGCCCTACCGGGCTCAGCTCGCCGAGGGTTGGCACTTCCTCCGCCGCGACCGGGTGCTCCTCGGGATCGCGTTCATGGTCGCCCTGACCAACCTGATCGACCTGGCCTGGAGCAGCGTGCTGATGCCGGTATGGGGCCAGCAGCACGCCGGCCCCGAGACGATCGGCCTGCTGTTCGCCACCTTCTCCGGCTTCTCCGCGGTGGGATCGGCCGTGGCCGCGGCGCTCGGCGACCGGATCCGCCGCTACCCGACGTACCTGGTCTGCTTCCTCATCACCGGGATCCCACGGTTCCTGGTGATCGCCTTCGGGGCACCGCTGTGGGTGGTGTTCGTGGTGTTCGCGATCGGCGGGACGAGCAGCGGGTTCATCAACCCGATCCTCGGTGCGATCCAGTTCGAGCGGATCCCTTCTCACGTGCTCGGCCGGGTGATGTCGCTGATCTCGGCCTTCGCCTGGGGGCTGATGCCGCTCGGCGGGCTGCTCGGCGGCAGCCTGGTCTCGGCCTTCGGCCTGACCACAGCCTTGGTGACCTGCGGGATCGCGTACTTCGTGGTCACGATGTTCCCCGCGATCGACCCGACCTGGAAGCAGATCGAGCGGCCTAACAGGCTTCCCGCAACCGTGGGATCCTAGGGATGCCGCCGAGCCGCTTGTTGTAGCGGACCTGGTCGGAGTAGCCCTCCAGGAGCGTCCACAGCGCCTTGTGGGCCGGCCACGGGATGGCCTCGCCGGGGAACGCCCAGCTCGAGCCGAAGCCGATCCAGACCGGGACCCAGTCCTTGGCGCAGTCCCACTCGCCCCGCTTGGACATCAGCAGCCGGTGACGGACCTGGAAGGCGAGCCGCTGCCCGTCCTTCACGATCGGCGCCGCGCACACCCGCCACAGCGGCATGTCGAGCGCCATCAGCTCGATCTCGATGTCACCCAGAACGCGCGGATCCACCAGGACCGTAGCGACGTTCTCATGCGGGCGCCTCATGAACATCACGCTAGCGGCGAGCACCGACAAACGTGGCTGGATCCGCCAGGAGCGAACAGCGCGACCCGATTCGCCACCCCGCCGGACAAGACGTACGCAGCGGGCCTATCATCCCTCCCAATCTCGATCGGGCAGGGAGGCCCGAGTGGAGGATCGAGGAAGGACCCTACGTTGGCACCCCCGAGGCAGCCCAGAACGGGCGAAGAAGCCGAGAAGTACGCCGCGGAGCATCTGCACACTCTCGGCTGGCCCGACGCCGCCCCATCAGGCAGCACCGCGGCCGCCGACGTCGACATCATCGGCGGCCGGCCGGACAACGTCGTGGTCGCACAGGTGGTGCTCACCCGCTCACCGACGGAGGCGCGCAGCGTCTGTGCCGTACGCGGCGCGGGCTACGCCTACGACGCCCGGACGGTCGCGCTGTTCAGCCGCGCGGGCTACACCGTGGACGCGGTCGAGTGGGCCGACCGGGTCCGGGTGGCGCTCTTCGAGTTCGCCGCCGACGGCTCGATCCGGACGCACGGGAAGCACGCGGCCGAGCTGGTCTCCACCGCCACGGCCCCGGCGCCGACCTCGACCCTCGGCCGGGCACCCGAGCCGGCCCCCGGGCGTCACATCGACCCCACCCGCACCGGCAGCTTCACCTTCACCTCGAAGATCCCCGCGATCAGGCCGCGACGGAGGGCCGGCGACAAGCCCACTCCGGAGGTCGCTGCAGAGGTCGCTGCGGACGTCGCTCCCGACCCGGCACCGAAGGTCGCCGAGAAGATCGCCGGCCCGCTGACCGGCCAGGTCCCCGCCTACACGACCATGAGCATCCCCAAAGCGCCGACCCCGCCGCCCGGCGAGCGCTGGGTCCCGGACGGCCTCGGGCCGATCCTGGACGCGATCGTCCGGGCGTCGCAACTGCCCGTGGTGCTCGTCCTCGGCTCTGACCAGCGGGCCGAGTGGGTGCGGCAGACCTTCCAGGTCGGGACGATCACGGTCACCGACGAGAGCGTCCTGCCGATGCTGCTCTCGCTGGTGACGGGCAGGGAGTCGCAGTACGCGAGCGGCGAGTCCTATCACAAGGTCGACGGCCTCAAGCCCCAGGGCGAACGGGCGCTCGAGTCCTGGCGGGCGTGGGAGGCGTACGACCGCGCGATGGCCATCTATCGCCGGGCGGTCTGAGTCCCAGGCCGCTCAGCAGTAGCCGAGCATCTCCTCGAGAGCCCGTCGCTCGCTGTCGTCGGCGGCGAGCGACCAGCGCGCCTTGGTCTCGATCCAGCGGGCTGCGTACGCACACTGGAACCCCTTCCGCGGACGCCAGCCCGCCGGGTCGTCGTCGCTCTTGCTCATGTTGGTCGGGCCGTCGACGGCGAGCAGGTTGCCCAGGTCGTTGGCGAAGGCACGGCGCCGGTCCTGGGACCAGCCGCTCGCGCCGGAGCGCCAAGCCTCCGAGAGCGGCACGATGTGGTCGATCTGGACCGCCTGGGCCTGCCGGGGCTCCTTCAGGTCGGTGAAGACCAGGCGTCTGCCGGTGTAGGGGTCGACCCACGTCCCGGCCAGCACGTCGTGGTCGCAGCGCCCCTGCGGCCGGGTCCGCACCTCGACGGCGTCGCGCAGGAGCACGTCGTCGCGCTGGTTGCACCCGTTGCCGTCGCTGTCCGCCCAGCTCCCGCCGAACGACGCTCGCGCGTAGGCAACCAGCCCGTCGGGTCGCCTCGCGACCGTCGCCAGATCCGCGAGATCACCACGAGCCGCGGGCACGTCGACCGGCCCCGCTGAAGGCTCCGCGGTCACCACCGGCGGCGTACGTCGTATCGCCGGTGCGTCCTCGGGCAGCCACGACGAGACCGCCCAGCCGGCGATCGCCAGCAGGACGACCAGCGCTCCCAGCGACGTACGTCTCCCCACGCCGCCGCATTGTGCCCGCGACCACCGACATCGATCCGCCGCACCGCAGGTATTACCGAACGATGACGGATGTGCTGATCCCTGTCGCCCGCGGATCAGCGCTGGCAGAGTGAAGCCATGACTGGGCTGGACATGGGACAGGCACCCCGCGCCGAGGTCGGGGTCATCGGCGGGACCGGGCTCTACGAGTTCTTGACCGATGCCGAGGAGGTGGCGGTCGAGACTCCCTACGGTGATCCGTCCGCGCCGGTCACGGTGGGGACGGTCGCCGGGCGGTCGGTGGCCTTCGTGCCGCGCCACGGCCGCTCGCACGAGTACCCGCCGCACGCCATCCCCTACCGCGCCAACCTCTGGGCGCTGAGGTCGCTGGGCGTGACCCAGGTGCTCTCCCCCAGCGCTGTCGGCGGTCTCCGGCCGGATGCCGTCGCCACCGGCGACCTGGTCACCCCCGACCAGCTCGTCGACCGCACCTGGCGCCGGATCCCGAGCTACGTGGAGAGCGGCGCCACCCACGTACCTCTGGCCGACCCCTACTGCGCGCGGATCGCCAAGGCGTACGTCGCTGCCGACCCCTCCGTGAAGGTCGGCGGCACGCTCATCGTGATCGAGGGTCCGCGATTCTCGACCCGGGCGGAGTCGATCCACCATGCCGCCCAGGGCTGGACGTTGGTCGGGATGACCGGCGCCCCGGAGGCGGCGCTCGCCCGCGAGCTGCGGATGTGTTACGCGCCGTTGTGCCTGGTCACCGACATGGACGCGGGTGCGGCCGAGGGCGAGGGCGTCGACGAGGACGACGTCTACGCGCTCTTCGCGGCCAACCTGGAGCGGATGCGCACGATCCTGGCCGACACGATCGAGGGCATGCCCGACCCGGCCGGATGCTCGTGCTCGACCTGGGCCGAGGGCAAGACCCTCGCCTATGAGATCCCATGAGGGTCCTGCTCACCGGGTCCGCCGGCTTCATCGGCACCGCGATCGGCCGGGTGCTGGAGGATGCGGGCCACGAGGTCGTACGCGTCGACGTGCTGTTGCCGATGGCCCACGGCGAGGCGGCCGAGGTGCCGCCCGGGACGAACCTCCTCGACGTACGCGACGCCGTCGGCTGGGGCGACCTGCTGGACGGCATCGACGCGGTGTGCCACCAGGCCGCGGTCGTCGGTGCCGGGGTGACCGTGGCCGACCTCCCGCTGTACGCCGCGCACAACGACCTCGGCACCGCGGCGCTCCTGGCCGCGATGAGCGAGCACGGCGTCTCCCGGCTGGTGCTCGCCTCCTCGATGGTCGTCTACGGCGAGGGCCGCTACGTCTGCGAGAACCACGGCGACCGGGTCCCGCCGCCGCGCTCACGGGCCGCGCTCGACTCCGGCGACTTCGAGAACCACTGCGACCTCTGCGGCGGCGCACTGACCTGGGCGGTGGTCGCCGAGTCCGCCCGGCTCGACCCGCGCAGCTCGTACGCCGCCAGCAAGGTCGCCCAGGAGCACTACGCCTCCGCGTGGGCTCGTCAGGCCGACGCGACCGCGATCGCGCTGCGCTACCACAACGTCTACGGGCCGCACATGCCCGCGGATACGCCCTACTCCGGGGTCGCCGCCATCTTCCGGTCCTCCCTGGAGCGGGGCGAGGCGCCGCAGGTGTTCGAGGACGGCGGCCAGCAGCGCGACTTCGTCCACGTCGACGACGTGGCCCGCGCCAACCTGGCGGCGCTGGAGGCGACCTCCGAGCGCCCACGCGGGGAGCTGGCGGCCTACAACGTCGCCTCCGGCCACCCGGTCACGATCAGCGAGGTGGCCGCGCTGGTCGCCCGCGGAACACGGACGCAGGTGGAGCCGGTGGTCACCGGGCGCTACCGGATCGGCGACGTACGCCATGTCGTCGCGTCCCCGCAACTGGCGGAGAAGGAGCTCGGCTTCCGCGCCGAGGTGCTGCCGGAGGTCGGTCTGCCGGCCTTCGCCACAGCGCCGCTGCGGTCCTAGGCCCCCAGGATCACCAGCTCGTGTAGAGCAGGTGCTGGACGAGCAGCGCGGCGAGGAGCTGCAGGGCCAGGCCGGGCCGGCGCCAGCGCTCGGGCAGGAGGGCGCAGCCGAGGGTGAGCCAGGGCATGAACGGCAGCCAGATCCGCTCCACCTCCGCCCGGCTCATCTGGGAGGCGTCGGCGAGAGCGACCATGATCACCGCGGCCGCGACCAGGACCACGATCACCCGGTCGGCCCGGTCGCGGCGGGCCGCCCAGGTGGCGCCGAGCCCGGCGCCGACGAGCGGCCCGGCGCTGAGCGCGAGCGCGGCCAGGTTCCCCCAGGTCCAGTAGGCGCCCGGCCGCTGGTGCGCCAGCCCGTCCCAGTAGCGGTCGACCAGCACCGGATACGCCTCCCACCAGGCGAAACCGCCGGCGGCGAAGGTGAGGACCACGGCGAGCGCCGATGCCGCCGCGATCGGCAGCACCCACCAGCCCCGACCGAGCCAGAGCACGGCGAGCGCGAGCACGCCGGTGAGCGGGAGGCCGTACGACATCATCACGACGTAGCCGAGGAGCAGGCCGGCGAGGACCGCCCACGGCCAGCCCCGACCGGCCCCGGCCCGGCAGGCGAGTGCCAGGCAGCACATCCCCCAGGCGACCGCGACCGCCATCACCGCATCGGCCGAGACCGCCAGGAACACCGCGCTCGGAGACAGCACCAGATACGGCGCCGCCGCCCGTGCCGCCTCCTCGGCCCCGAGGACGCGGACCGTCGTCATGACCGCCGGCGGCAAGGTCGCGGCGAGCGCGGCGACGACCAGGCCCGCGGCGAGGTCACCACCGAGGCCGACCTTCACCAGGAGCACGAAGAAGAGCACCATCCCGGGCGGGTGGCCGGCGATGTGCACCGGCCAGTTCCCCTCCGGGGCGTCGTAGGGGATCCGGGAGACGTACTCGCGCAGCAGCCCCGGTACGTCGTCGACCGCCCTGGCCGTCTCGAGGTACTCCGTCGGGTTCCCCAGCACCCGCGAGATGCCCTCGGGGCCGTCCACCAGCGCCAGCGCCAGCAGCCACACCAGCCCCGCGGCGTACGCGACCAGGAGCAGGCGCCGCCACGGCAGCTGCCTCGCCATCGGATCGGCGCACCGGAGCGACGCGAGTGCGAGCAGGACCGCGGGGACTGTGCCGATACCCACCTTGACCTGCGGATATCCGTGGAGCGGAGGGAACGTGCCGTCGTCGAGGTGCACGCGCGGCCACACCTGCCAGTCGAGCAGGGGTGGCACGACAACGGCCACCACGATGACCACGAGCGTGACGACGAGCCCCACCAGGGCGGCGCGGTGAGCTGAGGAGTTCACGACTGCGAGCGTAGGTCCGAGACGGCCCGATGGCCGTCGGCACACGGGCCCGTCACCGGACCGTAAGATCTGCGGGCCCCATCGGCGGCGGCGCGTTCCTAGAGTCGATCGCATGGCCGAGACCAGCCCAGACATAGACCTTGTGCTGCCCTGCCGCGACGAGGCCGCAGCTCTGCGCGAGCTGTTGCCACGGGTGCCGGCGGGGCTCTCCGTGATCGTCGTCGACAACGGTTCGACGGACGGCACCGCCGACGTCGCCCGCGCGCAGGGGGCGCGGGTGGTGTCGGAGTCGCGGCCGGGGTACGGGGCGGCGGTGCACGCCGGGCTGCTGGCCGCGACCGCTCCCTATGTCGTGGTGATGGACGGCGACGGCTCGTTCGATCCCGCGGCCGCGCTGCCGCTGGTCGAGACGATCAGGCGTGACGAGGCCGACCTCGCGCTGGGCTGCCGCAGGCCGGTGACGCCCGGCGCCCAGCCGTGGCACGCCAGGGTCGGCAACCGGCTGGTCCTGGCCGCGCTGCGGCGTCGCACCGGTCTGCGGGTACGTGACATCGCGCCGCTGCGCGCGGCTCGCCGGGAGGCGCTGCTCGGCCTCGGCGTGGAGGACCGGCGCTCGGGCTATCCGGTCGAGCTCCTCGATCGTGCCGCCCGTGCCGGCTGGCGGGTCCACGAGATCGACGTCGACTACCACCCTCGGACCGCAGGGACCCGCTCGAAGGTCTCCGGCTCCGTGCGGGGCAGCCTGCGGGCGGCGTACGACTTCTGGCGGGTGCTCTCGTGATCGAGCCGACGCTCCTCCTCGTTGCCAAGGCACCGGTGCCCGGGCTGGTGAAGACCCGGCTCGCGGCCGACATCGGGGACGCGGCCGCCACCGCCGTCGCGGCGGCCGCGCTGCTGGACACGATCGAGGCCTGCACGCTGGCCGTGGGAACGGACCGATGCCGGCTGGCCCTCTCCGGCGATCTCGCCGAAGCGGTCCGGGCGGACGAGATCCGGGCCGCTCTCGCGGGGTGGACTCTCGCCCCGCAACACGGAGACGGACTCGGCGAGCGACTCGCGAACGCCCACGCCGAGGTCTCCGGGCCGGTGGTGCAGATCGGCATGGACACCCCGCAGGTGAGCCCGGCCGGACTGCTGGCCGTGGCCGACGGCCTGGAGGCGGCCGATGCCGTGCTCGCTCCGGCCGAGGACGGCGGCTGGTGGGCCCTGGCGCTCCGCGACCCGTCGGCTGCCACCGCGCTGCGCGACGTCCCCATGTCCACCCCCCAGACGTGCGCAGCCACCCGCTCCGCCCTCGAAGCAGTCGGCCTCCGGGTCGCCGCCAGCGAGCGGCTGCGCGACGTCGACCATCTGGCCGACGTCGCTCCGGTCGCAGCGGCCGCCCCGCACACCCGTTTCGCGCGTGTCGCGGCCGAGATCGCCCGGGTCGCTCGATGACCGCGGCGACGGCCGAGTCGGCGTTCGCGCATGCCTTCGCCAGCGAGGAGTGCCGGGTGGTGAGCGTCGACGGCAGGTCCTCGCGACTTCCGGTCGAGGACTGGACCCGCACCGCCGACGCGGCGGACCTCGCCCTGCTCTCCTACTGCGCCGGGCCGACGGTCGATCTCGGCTGCGGCCCCGGCAGGATGACCGCCGCTCTGGCCGCCCGCGGGCTGCCGTCGCTCGGCGTCGACGTCGTCCCGGAGGCGGTCGCCCAGACCGAGGCTCGCGGTGGGCGCGCGGTCTGTCGCGACCTCTTCGAGCCGTTGCCCGGCGAGGGCTGGTGGACGACCGCTCTCCTCGCCGACGGCAACCTCGGCATCGGCGGCGACCCGCTCGCCCTCCTCGCCCGCGTACGCCGGCTGCTGGTGCCGGGCGGGCGGGTGGTCGCCGAGGTCCACCCGCCCGGGACGCCGAGCGGCCCGCTGCTCGCTGAGCTGGTCTGCCGGTGCGGAGGCTCCTCGACGTTCCCGTGGGCGGTCATCGGCGCCGATGCGATCGGATCGATCGCGGCCGAGGTCGGGCTCGCGGTGAGGCGGCTCGAGCCGCTGCCGCACCGCCGAACACAGCCCCGCCGGTCGGTCCCGGCCCCGTTCACCCCCGCCGGCGACCGCTGGGTCGCCGTACTGGTGGAGGAGGCCGCATGAGGATCCCCTCCGAGGACTCCTTCACCTCGCGCCTGCGCAGCGCGGCGGTCGCCGCGCGGGTCGGGCTCTGGCTCGGCGTCTGCTTCCTGGTCGCGCTCGTGACCGGCCTGATCAGCCACTACGCCCAGCTCGATCATCAACCGGTGCCGCTCCCGGCCGCCCCATCGCGGCTCTACCAGCTGACCCAGGGCCTGCACGTCGTCGCCGGCACCGCGGCGATCCCGCTGCTGCTGGTCAAGCTGTGGGTCGTCTTCCCCAAGCTCTTCCAGCCGGTGCCGCGGCAGGTCCGTGAGGCACTGCCGACGGCGCTGGAGCGTGGCTCCATCGCGGTCCTGGTCAGCACCTCGCTGGTCCAGCTCACCACCGGCCTGCTCAACGTCGCGCAGTGGTATCCGTGGGGCTTCAGCTTCCGCAGCACCCACTACG
This sequence comes from Nocardioides sp. YJ-D4, assembly GCF_054031495.1. Classification (NCBI taxonomy): domain Bacteria; kingdom Bacillati; phylum Actinomycetota; class Actinomycetes; order Propionibacteriales; family Nocardioidaceae; genus Nocardioides; species Nocardioides sp. YJ-D4. The sequence continues at coordinate 3,323,430 of NZ_CM132932.1, read as the reverse complement.
CGCTCGCCTTCGTCGCCGTCGGAGCGCTGCTGGTCCACATCGCGGTGAAGCTGCCGGTCGTGCGCGACGCCTTGACGGGCGACGTCGACGACCCCTCCCACGACCGGCCGAACGCGGTCCGGCCCGGGCCGGTCAGCCGGCGCGGCGTGCTCGCCCTGGCCGGCACGTCCGCGGTCGCTGCCGCCGTGCTCTACGCGGCGGGCACCGTCCCGGGGCTCAGCCGGATCGCCGCCCTCTCGCCACGTTCCCGTGAGCACGGCATCCCGATCAACCGCACCGCGCACTCGGCCGGGGTGGTGGCCGAGGCGAGCAGCTCCGCCTACCGGCTCGAGCTCGTCCACGGCACCACGACCCGGTCGCTGACCCGCGACGACCTGGTCGCGATGAAGCAGCGCATCCACACCCTCCCGATCGCCTGCGTCGAGGGCTGGAGCGCCTCGGGCGAGTGGGGCGGCGTACGTCTCCGCGACCTGCTCGACCTGGTCGGTGCCCCGCCGGGGCGCGAGGTGCGGGTCCGGTCCATCCAGACGTTCAGCGCCTCTGCCGACACGGTGCTTCCGCCGAACTTCGCCGATGACGACCGGACCCTGATGGCCCTCATGCTCGACGGAGAGACGCTCTCGATGGACCACGGATACCCGGTCCGGCTGATCGCGCCCGACCGTCCCGGGGTCATGCAGACCAAATGGGTCTCCCGGATCGAGGTGCTCTGATGAGAGGCATGCGCGGTGCGCTGATCCTGCTCGGAGCGGTCGGGATGGCGTACGGCGCCTGGCTGCTGGTGAGCCGGCAGGACCTCGGCCAGATCGTCGAGGTCGTCCTCTGGCTGGCGGCGGCGGTCGTGATCCACGACGGGATCCTGGCGCCGGTGGTGCTCGGGCTCGGCTGGCTCGGCGGCCGGCTGCTGCCAAGGGCGGTCGCCCGGGGCGCGGTCACGGTTCTGGTGCTGCTCGGTCCCGCGACCCTGATCGCGATCCCGGTCCTCGGCCGGTTCGGCGCGAAGCGGGACAACCCGACGCTGCTGGACCGCGACTACACCCAGGGACTGCTGGTCTTTGCGGCGCTGTGCGTGTGCGCCGGTGCCGCCGTCGCGCTCGGCGAACTACGCTCACGACAGCCCGTTCGAGCGAACACCGAGGAGGAGGAGTAGGCCCATGGCACGTGTGCTCGTGGTCGACGACGACCTCACCGTTCGCGAGGTGCTGGCCTCCTACCTGCGCGCGGGCTCGCACGACGTCGTCGAGGCCGGGGACGGCGAGCAGGCGCTGCGCGCGATGAGCGAGCGGCCCGCGGACATCGTCATCCTCGACCTGATGCTGCCCGGTATCGACGGCCTGGAGGTGTGCCGGCGGCTGCGGCAGGCGAGCGAGGTGCCGATCATCATGCTCACCGCGCTCGGCAGCGAGGCCGACCGGATCATGGGGCTCGAGCTGGGCGCCGACGACTACGTCGGCAAGCCGTTCAGCCCGCGGGAGCTGGTGCTGCGCGTCGACTCGGTGCTCAAGCGCACCGGCCACTCCGGCGAGGGCGGCGTCGTCTCCGACGGCTCCCTGGTGGTCGACGCCGACCGGCGAGTGGCGACCAACGCCGGGACGGAGCTGTCCTTGACCACCCGGGAGTTCGACCTGCTCCGCTACCTGATCGCCCATCCGGGCAAGGCCTTCACCCGGGAGGACCTGCTCGAGCACGTCTGGGGATGGACGATCGGCGACCGCTCGACGGTGACGGTCCACGTACGCCGGCTGCGGGAGAAGATCGAGTCCGACCCCGACCCGGCCGGAGCGGCTGGTGACGGTCTGGGGCGTCGGCTACCGCTGGGAGACCGCGGAGGTGACGGCGTGAAGACCGCCGACGCCGTCCAGATCGCCCTCGTCGCCGCGGGCGCCGGACTCGCCGTCGGCCTGGTCGGACTCCTGGTCGCCTGGCTGACGCGGCGCTGGTCGATCCGCTGGCAGCTCACCCTGGCCGCCGCCGTCGCGGTGCTGACGGTCTTCGGCGGCGTACTCGGCGTCGCCTGGCTCATGTTCCTCTCCGGCCACGACCTACAGGTCATCACCGTGGTCACCTCGATCGCCGTGGTGGTGGCGATCCTGGTGGCGTTCGTCATCGGCTCCGCGATGGTGCGCTGGTCGGGCGCGGTCCAGCAGCAGGCCCGGGAGATGGCGCTCGGCGGTCATCAGCAGCCCGCGGAGAGCGGACCGCGCGAGCTCCGCTCGCTGTCGGCCGAGCTCGCCGAGACCCAGCGTCGGCTCGAGGAGGCGAGCGCACGGGAGGCCCGGCTCGAGGACTCCCGGCGCGAGCTGGTCTCCTGGGTGGCCCACGACCTGCGTACGCCGCTCTCGGGTCTCCGGGCGATGGCCGAGGCCCTCGAGGACGGGATCGCCGCCGACCCGCACCGCTACCACCAGCGCATCCGCGTCGAGGTCGAGCGTCTGGCCCGGCTCGTCGACGACCTCTTCGAGCTCTCCCGGATCCAGGCCGGCGCCCTCACGCTGACACCGGAGCCGGTCCTGCTCGGCGACCTGGTCAGCGAGGCGCTGGCCGGGGCCGATCCGGTCGCCCGCGAGCGGCGGGTCCGGCTCGGCGGCCAGGTCGAGGACGGTCTCGAGATCACCGCTGACCCGGCCAGCCTGTCCCGCGTCGTCTCCAACCTGCTGATGAACGCCATCCGCCACACCCCCGCCGACGGCACCGTGGAGGTGCGCTGCCAGATGGCCCCCGGAGACGTACGCAGCGTCGACCTCAGCGTCAGCGACGGCTGTGGCGGCCTGGATCCGGGCGACATGGAGCGGGTCTTCGATCTCGGCTGGCAGGGCAGCTCCGCCCGCACCCCGGCCGTGCCGGAGGGCGCCGACGGCACCAGCGCTCAGGGCGCAGGGTTCGGCCTCGCCATCGTCAAGGGCCTCGTCGACGCGCACCGCGGCCGGGTCTGGGTGGAGAACCTTCCGGCCGCGACCGGCTGCCGGTTCCACGTACGCCTGCCGGCATGACCACGACGGCTCAGTCGACGGTCGAGCCCTCCAGCTCGTCGACGAGCACGAGGCCGCGCTCGGCCCAGGCGACCGCGGCACGCGCCTGGTCGATCAGGCCGTCGTAGGCGAAGATCTTGTAGCGCACGATCCGGTCCCATTGGCTCGCGTCGTAGTGCTCGAGCCGACTGGCGAGCGTGGGGTGACTGCGGTCGACGAGTGTGGCCCGGGTGGCCTCGAGCATCGCCAGGTGCTCGGTCCAGTGGTCGCGGAACTGCTCCAGCTCCGCGCGCGCGGCGCCGGGTTCGGCCCACTCCAGGTAGGCCGCCTTGAGGTAGGCGGGCTCCCGCTGCCGGCGGATCTCGATGGGCGAGTCCATCCACTCCCGGAAGGCCGCGATCCCGGCCTCGGTGACGGCGTACTCCTTCTTGGTGCCCTTCTTGCCCCACGGCACGACCGCCGACTCGAGCAGGCCGTCGCGCTCCATCCGGTTCAGCTCCGGGTAGATCTGCGAGTCGGGGGCGTGCCAGACGTGGGCCACCGACTGGCTGAACTGCTTGGAGACGTCGTAGCCGGTCATCGGGCGTGAGGTGAGCAGCGCGAGCAGCGCGAACCTCAGCGACATCGTGACCCCCTCTTCACGCAGTGATCGTGGCGCGAGCGTACCCGCCTCTTGCCACTCACTATAGAGATAGGTAGTTTGTGACGAGCACAACACCTATCTCCATAGGGAGTTTCCCATGACCATCCTGGATTCGCCGCCGGTCACCGCCGCCAGCAAGATCTTCAACTTCCCCCGCAACGCCTGGTACGTCGCGGCCTGGGACCACGAGGTGACCGCGAAGCAGCCGCTCGCCCGCACCATCGCCGACCGTCCGCTGGCGCTGTGGCGCAACAGCGACGGCCGCGCCGTCGCCCTGGCCGACGCCTGCTGGCACCGGCTGGCACCGCTGTCGAAGGGCAAGGTGCTCGGCGACGAGATCCAGTGCCCCTACCACGGGCTGCGCTACAACTCGGCCGGCCGCTGCACGAGCATGCCCGCGCAGGAGACGATCAACCCGAGCGCGATCGTCCCGTCCTACCCGGTCGTGGAGCGCCATCGCTACGTGTGGGTCTGGGTGGGCGACCCCGACCTCGCCGATCCAAGCACCGTTCCCGACATGGAGCAGATGGACTCTCCGGAGTGGGCCGGCGACGGCGAGACGATCTACGCGCCCTGCAACTACCAGCTGGTGCTCGACAACCTGATGGACCTCACCCACGAGGAGTTCGTGCACAGCTCGAGCATCGGTCAGGACGAGCTCTCCGAGGCCGAGTTCGAGGTGAGCCACACCGATCGCGGCGTGACCGTGACCCGCTGGATGCGCGACATCGACGCGCCGCCGTTCTGGCTCAAGAACATGCGCGACCGGTTCCCCGGCTTCAGCGGGAAGGTCGACCGCTGGCAGATCATCCACTTCGAGGCCCCCTCGACGATCCGCATCGACGTCGGCGTCGCCAAGGCCGGCACCGGCGCCCCCGAGGGCGACCGCAGCCAGGGCGTCAACGGCTTCGTGATGAACACGATCACCCCCGAGACCGCGCGCACGTCGCACTACTTCTGGGCCTTCATGCGCAACTACCGCCTGGAGAGCCAGACGATCACGACCCAGCTGCGCCAGGGCGTCCACGGCGTCTTCGGCGAGGACGAGGAGATGCTCGCCGCCCAGCAGCGCGCGATCGACGCCAACCCGGAGCACGAGTTCTACAGCCTCAACATCGACGCCGGCGGGATGTGGGTACGCCGGATCCTGGACCGCATGCTGCAGGCGGAGGGTCTCCCCGCCGCCGCGGCCGCGAAGTGAGGCGGCCGCCATGGCAGTGAACACCCAGACCTGGTGGCAGCAAGGCCGTGTCGTCGAGACCGATGACCTCGCCGAGGGCGTACGCCGCATCGTGCTCTGCCCCGACCGCCCCGTCCACGCCGCGCCGGGCACCCATGTCGACCTCCGGCTCGACCTCGACGGGCATGTCCGCACGCGGTCCTACTCGGTCGTAGGCTCCGAGGACGGTGGCCGCCGGCTCACCCTCGGAGTCCAGCTGGCGCCGGCGTCCCGCGGCGGATCGCGCCACATGCACGGCCTCCGCGTCGGGGACGTCGTCGAGATGACCGGCCCCGTCCAGAGCTTTCCGCTCGGGGTCGGCGCCGACCGCTACGTCCTGGTCGCCGGTGGCATCGGCATCACCGCGCTGGTGGCGATGGCCGACACCCTGCGCCGTCGCGGCGCCGACTACACGCTCGTTCTCGCCGGCCGGCGGCGCGCTGTCATGGCCCACCTCGACGAGCTCGTCGAGGTGCACGGCGATCGCGTGCGGGTGTTCGTCGACGACGAGGACGTACGCCTCGACGTGGAGGCGCTGGTCGGCGAGATCGCCGGCTCGGCCGCTCCGACGCGGACCGAGATGTACATGTGCGGGCCGATCCGGCTGATGGACGCGATCCGCCGCGCCTGGGTGGCCCATGAGCTGCCCGAGCCCAACCTGCGGTTCGAGACCTTCGGCAGCAGCGGCGCCTGGGCGGCGGAGGACTTCGTCGTGCACCTCCCCCAGCTCGACCGCTCGGTCCGCGTCGGCAAGGACAGCTCGATGCTCGACGCGCTCGAGGACGCCGGCGTCGACGTGATGTGGGACTGCCGCAAGGGCGAGTGCGGGATCTGCCAGGTCAAGGTCCTCGACGTCAGCGGCCGGATCGACCACCGAGACGTGTTCCTGAGCCAGCAGCAGAAGGAGACGTACGCGTCCTTGTGCCTCTGCGTCGCTCGCGCCGCCCGCGGCGATTCGGGGTCGGGCTCGGCCGACCCCGCTGCCGTGACCCTCCACCTTCCGTGAAACCCCACCCCGAAAGAGACCCGAGATGAACCTTCGTGCGCGCATCGACGCCGCCGCGATGACTCCCTACCAGTGGATGGTCGTCGCCCTCTGCGTCCTGCTGAACTGTCTGGACGGATTCGACGTGATGGCGATGGCCTTCACCGCCTCCTCGCTGACCGAGGAGTTCGCGCTGAGCGGCTCGGAGCTCGGCGTGCTGCTGAGCGCCGGGCTCGTCGGCATGGCGGTCGGCTCGCTGGCGCTGGCTCCCGTCGCCGACGTCATCGGCCGTCGTCCGCTGATCCTGATCAGCGTCGGTCTGGCGACCCTCGGCATGCTGCTCTCCGCGGTCGCCCCGTCCGCTGTCCTGCTCGGCCTCGCCCGCGTCGTCACCGGTCTCGGCGTCGGCGGCATCCTGGCCAGCACCAACGTGATCGCGAGCGAGTACGCCTCGGCCCGCTGGCGCGGTCTGGCGATCGGCCTCTACACGGCGGGATACGGCATCGGCGCCACCCTGGGCGGCGTGGCCGCGCGCGGCATGCTGGCCGACCTCGGCTGGCGCAGCGTCTTCGTCGCCGGCGGCGTCGCGACCGGGATCGCGCTGATTCTCCTCGTGGTGCTGCTGCCCGAGTCCGTCGACTTCCTGGTCCAGCGCCGGCCGCGCCAGGCCGTCGAGCGGATCAACCGGATCCTCGGACGGCTCGGTCAGCCCGCGATCACCTCGGACGCGCTCGAGGCCGCGCCGCGACCGACGACCCGGCACCGCAGCGGCAACCCCGGCGTCCTGCTGGGTGCTGACCTGCGCCGCTCGACCCTGCTCATCTGGGTGGCGTTCCTGGCCACGATGTTCGGCTTCTACTTCGTCAACAGCTGGACCCCTCAGCTGCTGGTGACCTCGGGCATGTCCGAGGCGGACGCGGTCACCGCCGGCATGATGCTGGCCCTGGGCGGCACCGCCGGCTCGGTCCTCTACGGCCTCGTCGCCTCCCGGCTGGACAGCCGCCTGGTGCTGATCGGCTTCACCGTGCTGTCGGCGCTGACGATGGTCGTCTTCATCACCAGCACGGCCCTGCTCACCGTCGCGCTCGTCATCGGCGTGCTCGTCGGGGCGCTCATCAACGGCTGCATCGCCGGCCTCTACACGATCACCCCGGCCGTCTACGGCACCGAGATCCGCAGCACCGGCATGGGCTGGGCGATCGGCATCGGCCGCATCGGGGCGATCCTGTCGCCGATGCTCGCCGGGCGCCTGCTCGACGCCTCGTGGACCCCGGTCAACCTGTACGTCGGCGCTGCCGTCGTGGTCGCGATCTCCGCCGTCGCGCTGCTCTTCCTGCGGACCGGGCGGGCCGCTCGTACCGTTCCCGACATGGCCTCGGCCTAGGTGTACCCGGCCATGAGGTTGGTAGCAGAGGCGCGTTGTCGTTGACGTAGGTAGAGCCCCCGAGTGGGGTGTGGCTTGTCGAAGGCCCACATCCACCCGGGAGGCTCTGTGTCCCACCGTAACGCCCGTCTGACCGTCCACGGCCGCATGCTGATCGTTCAACGCGATCAGGCCGGCTGGAAGCAGGCCCACATCGCTGCCGCGATGGGGGTCTCCCGCAAGTGTGTGCGGACCTGGATCGAGCGCTATGCCGCCGAAGGCGAGGCCGGTCTGGAGACACGTTCGTCGCGGCCGCACCGTATGCCTACGCGCACCAGCCCCGAGGTCGAGCAGAAGGTCCTCGCAGCACGAGCTGAGCACCGCGAGGGCCAGGACGTGCTCGGTCCCAGGGTCGGGGTTCCGCCCCGGACCGTGGCACGGATCCTGCGGCGCCACGGCGTGCCCTACCTGCGCGAGTGCGACCCGATGACCGGTGAAGTGATCCGGTCCTCGAAGCAGACCGCACAACGCTACGAGCGCGAACGGCCCGGCGAGCTGGTCCACATGGACGTCAAGAAGCTCGGCAAGATCCCCGACGGCGGGGGCTGGCGGGCCCAAGGACAGACACGCGAGAACCACCAGTCCCGCGTCGACAAGAAGCCCATCGGCTACGACTACGTGCACTCACTCGTCGACGACCACTCGCGGCTGGCCTATTCAGAGATCCTTCCCGACGAGAAGGGCGAGACCTGCGCGGCGTTCCTGGAGCGGGCCGCGGCCTACTTCGCCGCCAAGGGCATCACCCGGCTCGAGCGGGTGATGACCGACAACGCCTTCGCCTACCGGTACTCCAACGACGTCAAGCGCGTGTGCGCTGCGCTGGGCGCGAAGCAGAAGTTCATTAAGCCCCACTGCCCATGGCAGAACGGGAAGGTGGAGCGCCTCAACCGCACGCTGGCCACCGAGTGGGCCTACCGCCAGACCTACACCAGCAACGCCGCCCGAGCAGCCGCCCTTGCACCCTGGCTCGAGCACTACAACACTGTGCGCCACCACAGCTCACTCGGACGCCTGCCACCGATCAGCCGCCTGTGACCAACGTGGTGGCCGGGTACACCTAGGCGCGGGGATTCGGCCCGTCCCGGCTGCAACCGGGACGGGCCGTGGACCGTCTAGATCGGCAGGACGCCCGCTCGGGGCGTACGACCGACGAGGAGTCCACCATGTCCACATCCCGCATCCAGCTCCGTGCCGCACTCGCGGCGACCGCCGTGGTCGGCCTGCTCGGCCTCGCCGGGTGCGGGAGCGAACCCGCCCCGTCGGCCGGGTCACCCTCCGCCGCCCCGTCCTCCTCGGCCCCGTCCTCAGCTCCGTCCTCAGCCCCGTCCTCGGATCCGTCCGCGACTCCGACACCGACGCCGGCCCCGTCCGAGGTCCCGATCACGGCCACTCCGACGCCGAACCTCGACTGGGGCGGCCCGCTGGCGCCCGGAGCCTTCGGGAGGATCAAGGCCGAGGGCAACGTACGTTCTCTCGTGCAGCAGGGCTGGATGACCCGCGACACCGCGCGCGAGGAGATCTGCGAGGGCAGGCACTGGAAGTGGGCCGACCAGGTCGGCGACGGCGTCGACGTCATCTACGACCAGCAGGGCGAGATCGCCTCCTTCGGGATGAGCAAGCCCGTCCTGGAGACCGCTCGCGGCGTCACGATCGGCGACTCCCTGATGGTCCTCAAGGACATCTACGGGACCGGCTCCCAGGGGAACAACGACTACGGCCAGACGACCTGGCTCGTCCAGGAAGGCGACCGCTGGATCGGCTTCCTGCTCTCCGGCAACACCCGCGACGCGAAGATCGAGTTCATCGAGGTCTCCGTCGGACGTCAGCCCGGACTGCTCCGCGACGGCTGCTGATCCCTCGCGCCGGTCGCCTCCACCGCGGCGTACGGTGGAGGAGACCGGATCCCGTTCTCGTGGAGGTATCCCTTGTCCCGTCGTGCAACGACTGCTGCCCTCGCAGCCTGTGCCCTGCTGACTCTCGCCGCCTGCGGAGAGGAGGCAGACCCCGACGACCGCAACGAGGTGAGCGCGAAGCTCGCCGACCCCGACGGGAAGAAGGTCGGGACCGTCGAGATCGAGGAGGACGACGGGGCCACCCAGATCAACGTCCGGGTGAGCGGCCTGTCGGCCGGCTACCACGGCTTCCACGTGCACACGACCGGCAAGTGCGAGGCGGACAGCACCGCCCCGGACGACCCGTCGAAGACCGGCGACTTCCTCTCCGCGGGCGGCCACCTCAACCCCGACGACAGCGCCCACGGTGAGCACCTCGGCGACCTGCCCGCGCTCCTGGTGAACGAGGACGGCACCGCCAGCCTGGAGTTCACCGGCCCGTTCACGCTCGACGATCTCCGGGACGAGGACGGCAGCGCGGTGATGATCCACGCGGATCCGGACAACTACGCCAACGTCCCGGAGAGGTACGCCCCCGAGGGCCCTGACGAGGACACGACCAAGACCGGAGACGCCGGCGGCCGGATCGCCTGCGCGGTGATCGACGCCGGCTGACCGTCGCGAAATGAGGCGACGCACGCCGCCGGGTGGCCGCAGACTGGAACGGTGACCACCGATCTCACCCAGACTGACATGGCCCACCTGCGACGCTGCCTGGAACTGGCGGCGGAGGCGTTGGCGGACGGCGACGGACCGTTCGGGTCCGTCCTGGCGGACAGCACCGGCACGCCGCTCCAAGAGGGTCGCAACCGCGAGCACTCGACCGGCGACCCGACCGCGCACCCGGAGATCGAGCTCGCCCGCTGGGCGGCGCTCAACCTCGACCCGGCGACCCGGGCCGGGGCGACGGTCTACACCTCGGGCGAGCACTGCCCGATGTGCTCGGCCGCGCACGGTTGGTCGGGGGTCGGACGGGTCGTCTACATCGCTTCTTCCGCGCAGCTGACGCAGTGGCGGGCCGGCTGGGGAGCGGCGGAGTCGCCGGTCCGGGCGTTGCCGATCCAGGAGGTCGCGCCGGCGGTCGATGTCGTCGGCCCCGTCCCCGAGCTGGTCGACGAGATCCGCAAGCTCCATGAGGCGGCAGCTCGGGCCTGACCACCGGTCGGGGCCGCACCTCGCGTCCTCGTGGGACAGTGATCGAGTGATCACCGCAGCAGACTTGGCGCAGGCGGTCGCTCCTGCGTTCGCGGAGCTGTCTCAGGCCGGAGAGCCGACCCGGCCCGTGCTCGGCGTGGAGCTCGTCGAGGCCGACGGACCCATCCAGGTCGAGCGCGGCGACGTGGTCCTGGCTGTGGGCGTACGCTCGCTGGACGACGCTCTGGAGGTCGTCGGCAAGGCACGCGACGCGGCGGCGCTCGTGCTCCGGCGTTCGTGGGCCGACCGCGACGAGGTGCGTCGCCGCTGCGCCGACCACGGGCTGCCGCTGCTGGCGATCCCGGACGAGGCGCCGTGGTCGCCGGTGATGGCGATGCTGAGGAAGACGCTCGAGGCCGCGCAGACCGGGCGGAGCCCAGAACCGGCCGACGACCTCTACTCCGACCTGTTCGACATGGCCGACAAGGTGGGTGCGTTGCTCGGGGCCCCGGTGACGGTCGAGGACGCCGCCTCTCGGGTGCTGGCCTACTCCACCGGTCAGGAGGACGTCGACCAGGCGCGGATGTCGACCATCGTGGGCCGCCGGGTGCCGCGCGAGGTGCGCAACCATTTCCGCTCGGTCGGCGTCTTCCGACACCTCGCCCGCTCCGACGAGCCGCTCTTCGTGCCAGCGGCGAACCCGGGCACCCGGCCTCGATACGTCATCCCGGTGCGCGCGGGCGGCGAGTGGCTCGGATCGATCTGGGCTGTGGTGGACGAGCCACCCCGAACAACACGATCGGGCGAGCTGCGAGCCGCCGTCGACGTGATCGCCCTCTACCTGCTGCGCCTGCGTGCCCAGACCGAACTGCACCGTCAGACACAGCTAGACCACGTCCGCACAGCGCTGCGCGGCGACACCACGGACCGACCCGACTGGCTCGGTCCGGAGCCGTGGCGGGTGGCTGCGCTCATCGGCCCGGAGGGCCTGGGCATCGAGGCGCGTGCCGAGCTGTGGGTGATCCTGGCGCGTCGGCACGGCTGGCGCCAGCCGGTCGTGGTCGACCTGGACGGGCTCCTGTACGCGGTGCTGTCCGACTCGTCCGGCCCCGGTTCGACCGCCTGGTTCACCGACCTGGTCCGCGCCGAGTCAGGACACAGCCCCACGGTCGGGCTGCGGCTCGGCTCCGCGGTGGAGACGGTCGCCGAGCTGATCCGGTCCCGGACCGAGGCGGCCGAGCTGTCCACCGTCGAGCTCACCGGCCGACGCCGGACGGTGGCCGCGGTCGAGGACTGCTGGCCCGAGCTGGTGCTGGCTCGAGCCTTGGCGGGGTTGGCCGGGATGCCGCTGGTCTCTCCGGTCGCCAGGCTCACTGCTCCCGAGGCCGACGCCACGCTGCTCGCGACGCTCGAGGCCGTCGTCGACCACTGGGGCGAGGTCGGCCGAGCGGCGCGGGTGCTGGGGGTGCACCCCAACACCGTGCGGTACCGCCTGGCCCGACTCTCCGAGGCCTGTCCGCTCGACCTCGACGACCCCGCCCAGCGCCTGGCCGTACGCCTCGAGCTGGCGCGTGCCCGTGCCGACGCTGCGAACGGGTGACGCCGTCGGCCCCTACCGCAGCGGGTCGACCGGGCGCAGCTCGTCGGGGCGTACGCCGGTGGCGATCTGCTCGGCGAGCAGCCGGCCGGTGACCGGGCCCAAGGTGATCCCCCACATGCCGTGGCCGCCGGCGACGAAGACCTTCGGGTCGCGCGTGGCCCCGACGAGCGGGAGCCCGTCGGACGTACACGGCCTGGCACCGACCCACTCGTCCTCGCGCTGGTCCAGGTGGACGCCCTTGAGGAGCGTCCTGGCCTCGGTCACCAGGGCCTGGATCCGCCGCGGGTCCATCGGCGCGTCGACGTCGCGGAACTCCATCATCCCCGCGATCCGCAGCCGGTCGCCGACCGGCGTGCAGGCCACCCGCTGGGTCGGGAAGTAGACCGGGCCCCGCGGCTGGTCGTCGACCTTGACCGTGAACGAGTATCCCCGTCCGGCCTGCACGATGCGCCGGACGCCGTAGTCGCGGGCGAGCCGGTTGAGGCGGGCGCCGGTGGCCAGCACAGCGGCGTCGTACCGCTCCCCGGCGACCTCGACGCCCGAGCCCGAGGAGGCCACATCCTCCGCGTCGTGGTCCGTCAGGATCCGGCCTCCGCGAGCGCGAACGGAGGCGGCGATGGACTCCACGTACGCCGCGGGGTCGATGAAGCGCTGGTCGCGGATCCGGATCGCGGTGGCGATGCCGTCGGCGAGCGCGGGCTCGTCGGCGCGAGCGGTCTCACCGTCGACGAGATCGAAGTTGATCTCCTGGCCGCTGGCCCGGATGTGCTCGAACTCCTCGAGCAGCGCCTTGCTGTCCTCCGCGGTCCGGAACGCGGCGGTAAACGGCTCGGCGAGCTTCGTTCTCGCCGTCACGCCGCCACGCTCGAGGTCGTCGAAGGCCGCGAGCGCCTCGTTGTTGAGCGGGATCAGAGCCGCCATCGCGCGCTGCCACCGCGGGTGGGTGCAGTTGCGGCCGAACTGCGCCAGGAAGCGGAGCAGACGCGGGTTGGCGGTCGGCGGGATGTACACCGGGGAGGATGGGCTGAGCACGGCCCGGAAGCCATAGGCCAGCACCGAGGGCTCCGGGAGGGGCACGGCCATGCTGGGCGTCAACCACCCTGCGTTGCCCCAGCTCGAGCCCGCGGCGACGTCGTCGCGGTCGAGGACGGTGACCTCGACACCGGCCTCCTGGAGGAACCATGCGGTGGACAACCCGACCATGCCTGCGCCGACCACGACGACGCGCTCGGGACGTGAGTGCCTGCTGGAGTTCATGGCTCCATCGTCGGCTGCCACGCGCGGCTGCTCGTTGGCCGTCGCCCACAAGTTCAGGGGTTGCGGCTGTGCTCCCTCCACAACAGCACCCTGTTGTCCCCGCCACACCTTTCTTGCATTGACTGCAACTTGCACTCACTGCAAGAATAGCCCTGTGCCCACCTCTGCCCCTCCTTCGAACGCCCGCGAGCGCCAGAAGCGGGAGCGTCGGCTGGCGCTGATCGAGGCTGCTCAGCGACTGGTCGGCGAGCGTGGTCTCGATGACGTCACCGTGGAGGAGATCAGCGCCGCGGCGGGGTTGTCGACGCGTACGTTCTTCAACTACTTCGACTCCAAGGACGATGCGGTCCTCGGCATCCAGGAGATCGACCTGGACCCCGAGGTGCGCGCGCAGTTCGTCTCCGGCGGGCCGTCGGGGCGGCTGATGACCGACCTGGAGGCGCTGGTGGCGGGATTCCTCAGGAATGCCGCTCCCAACATCGAGCAGGGCGAGCGGGCGATGCGGCTGATGGTCTCCGAACCCCGCCTCGTCCAGCGACACATCGCCTGGCACCAGCGCGTCATCGGCGAGCTCGAGCAGCTGCTCGCCGAGCGACGTACGGCACGGCCCTCCCCTGTCGATGACGACACGATCGGGATGGTCGCCGGGCTGCTGATGCGATCGAGCGCGCTCGCCTGGGCGCGGTCGGGCTACGAGGGCGATGCGGTGGCGCATCTGCCCGAGGCCGTCGCCCAACTCCGTCTGCTCCTCGACGACTAGCCGCACCTCTCTCGGGACTTCTCACGTCACACGGGACCCGTGTGTCACCACCTCTTCAACTCCTGCCTGTTCAAATCCCGCCTGGAAGGTCCAACCCCATGAGTCATACGGTCGCGCCCGACGCGCCCGACAAGCCGTTGGTCGTGCTGACGCCGCGTACGATCTGGCTGATCTTCGGTGCCCTGATGGCCTCGATGTTCCTCTCCTCCCTCGACCAGACGATCGTGAGCACGGCGATGCCGACGATCGTCGGGGAGCTCGACGGGGTCGAGCACCAGGGGTGGGTGATCACCTCCTACATCATGGCGATCGCGATCGTGATGCCGCTGTACGGGAAGTTCGGTGACCTGTGGGGTCGCCGCTGGCCGTTCCTGGTCGCCGTCGCCCTGTTCACGCTCGGCTCGCTCTTCGGCGGGATGGCGCAGACCTTCCCCGAGCTGGTCGCCGCCCGCGGTCTCCAGGGGCTCGGCGGTGGCGGGCTGATGATCCTGTCCCAGGCGATCATCGCCGACATCGTGCCGGCCTCCGAGCGCGGTAAGTACATGGGCCCGATGGGCGCCCTCTTCGGTATCTCCGCCGTCATCGGGCCGCTTCTCGGCGGCTGGCTCACCGACGGCCCGGGCTGGCGCTGGACCTTCTGGATCAACGTGCCGGTCGGCATCATCGCGTTCGCGGTGGCCTGGTTCGCCCTACGTCTGCCCTCGCACCGCTCCGGACGCCCGGTCGACTGGCTGGGGATCATGTTCATGGTGCTCTCCACCTGCGGCATCGTGCTGCTGACCTCGTGGGAGTCGCTCGGCCACGACGGCTACGACTGGTCCTCGCCGCAGCTGCTCGCGCTGCTCATCGGCACCCTGGCCTCGGTGGCCGCCTTCATCCTCACCGAGACCCTCGCGCCCGAGCCGCTGATCCCGCTGCGCCTCTTCAAGAACCCCACGTTCACGGTGACCACGCTGATCGGCCTGGTCCTCGGGATGGGCATGTTCTCGGCGATGGCGATGCTGCCGACGTTCCTGCAGATGTCGACCGGTGCCTCGATCACCAGCTCCGGGCTGCTGATGCTGCCGATGATGGCCGGCATGATGCTGACCGCGATCGGCTCGGGCATCGCGATCTCGAAGACGGGCCGCTACAAGATCTTCCCGATCGCCGGTCTGCTCATCACCGCGGCCGGGATCGCCTGGATGACCACGATCACCGGCGACATGTCGATGGTTGTCTTCGGGCTGATGATCTTCGTGCTCGGCGCCGGGATGGGCCTGGTCATGCAGACGATCGTGCTCGCTGTCCAGAACGCCGTCGACCCGCACGAGCTCGGCACCGCGACCTCGGCGAACAACTTCTTCCGGGAGATCGGTGCGACCGTCGGCACGGCGCTGTTCACGACCGTGTTCACCACGCGGCTGTCCGACAACTTCGGTGGCCTGGCCGAGAAGATGGCCTCCTCGGGGATGATGCCCGCCGACGGTGCCGGGTTCTCCGGCGGGAGCCTCACCCCGGCTGCTGTCGAGCAGCTGCCCGAGCCGCTCCACACCTGGGTCGTCGACGCCTTCACCGAGGCGCTCGCACCGGCGTTCTGGTACCTCGTGCCGCTGATCCTCCTCGGTCTCGCGCTCGCGCTGTTCCTCAAGGAGGTCAAGCTCTCCGACGAGGCCGGCATGGTCGCTCGCGGGGAGGCAGTCGCAGGCTGAGGCTTCCTTGACGGTCGCCGTGGCAGGGGGCATTCTCCTGTCACGGCGACCGTCCGCTCGAGGGACGTGCGCAGCTCTCGGAAAGGCATGCCATGCCCGCTCGCGCCCTGCCCCTCTCGATCGCGACGGTGTCCGCCCTCGTCGCGAGCATGCTGCTCGGTGTGGCACCGGCCTCGGCGGCTTCGGCCGGGGACGTCGTCCTGGAGACCCTCTCCAACCGGGCCGATCTGGTCTCCGACGGCAACGCGCTGGTGCGAGTCACCCTGCCGAAAGGCGCCGACCCGGACGACCTGAAGGTGTCGTTGAAGGACCGCGACGTCACCGGCGTCTTCGCGGAGCGACCAAACGGCGAGATCGAGGGTGTCGTACGCGGCCTGCGGGTCGGGACCAACGAGCTGACCGCTCGCCTGCCTGACGGTCGTGGCGCCCGGCTCACGATCACCAACCACCCGCGCGGCGGGCCGATCTTCTCCGGACCTCAGCTGCAGCCGTGGCGCTGTCAGCCGACAGCGACGGATGCGCAGTGCAACCAGGAGCCGGCGATCAGCTGGCTCTACAAATCGACAAATCCACTGCTCGACGGGCTCCAGCCGTACGATCCCGCCAACCCTCCGCGTGACGTCGCCACCACGACCACCGACGAGGGCGTGACGGTGCCGTTCGTCGTACGTGTGGAGACCGGCTACCAGAACCGCGACCAGTACCGGATCGCCGTGCTCTGGCAGCCCGGCAAACGGTGGCAGCGCTGGCGTCCGCAGCAGCAGTGGAACAACAAGCTGTTCATCCCGCACGGCGGCAGCTGCGGGGTCGACCACGAGGTCGGCACCGCGCCGACCAAGGACTACTCCGGCACCTTCGACCTGGGCGTCCCGCTCGTCGCCGACGCACTGGGCGACAGCCCGACCGTCGCCCTCGGGCGCGGCTTCGCGATGCTCTCGACCGCGCTGGCCAACACCGGCCACAACTGCACCGTCACCAGCGCGGCCGAGTCGCTGATGATGGCCAAGGAGCACCTGGTCGAGACGTACGGCGACCTGCGCTACACGATCGGCAGCGGCTGCTCCGGCGGCTCGATCGCGCAGCAGACGATCGCGAACGCCTACCCCGGGATCTACCAGGGTCTGGTCGTGACGTGCTCCTACCCCGACTCGCTCTCGCCTGGCCTGCAGTTCTCCGACTACCACCTGCTCCGCAAGTACTTCGAGAGCTCCGAGCGCCTCACCGATGGCAGGTTCTGGAACCCGCTGCAGTGGGCGGCGGTCGAGGGCCACCTGCTGCCGCTCAACGCGGTCACCGCCGACGAGGGCCTGTTCAAGCAGGCGGTCATGCCGACGCACCCGTGCGCCGGGGTCAGCGACCGGGAGCGCTACGACGCGGAGAGCAACCCCGGCGGCGTACGCTGCTCGATCATCGACGGCGCCATCAACATCTTCGGCCCGCGGCCGAAGAGCGTGTGGACGCCCCAGGAGAAGCAGATCGGGCGGGGCTTCGCGGGCTCGCCGCTGGACAACACCGGCGTGCAGTACGGCCTCGAGGCGCTCCGTGCCGGGGCGATCACCCCGGAGCAGTTCGTCGACGTCAACGAGAAGATCGGCGGGCTCGACATCGACGTCCAGCCGCGGGCACAGCGCTCGGTCGCGGACCCGACGGCGCTCACCAACGCCTACCGCAGCGGGATGGTCAACACCGCCAGCAACCTGTCCGACGTGGCGATCATCGACCACCGCGGGCCCGACCCGGGCATCGCGCACGACGCCCGCTGGTCGTGGGCGATGCGCGACCGGCTGACCCGGGAACAGGGGCACGCCGACAACCAGGTGATCTGGTACGGCGTGACACCCCTCATCGGCGACCCGAGCTACTCCAAGGAGGCACTGCTCGCGATGGACCGCTGGCTGGCCTCGGTGGAGGCGGACGAGCGTGACGTACCGCTGGCGGACAAGATCGTCCAGGACCGTCCCGGCGACCTGCACGACCGGTGCACCCAGACCCAGGGAGTCTCCAGCGAGGACGGCCTGTTCCTGCCGGTCGCCGACCCGCTCGTGGACGACCTGACCGGCGGCGCGCTCGACGGCCTGAACCCCGCCCTCAACCCGGTCCTGGATCCCGCGCTCAACCTCGTGGTCGACCCGGTCTCGGACGTGGTGTGCGGGCTCGGACCGGTCAGCGACCTGGTCAAGACCGACTTCGCGACGCCGCGGATCGTGGCCGGCGACAACAACCACTCCGACAACGCCAAGTGCCAGCTCAAGCCGCTGCGTCGGACCGACGACTACGGCGCCTTCGGGCTCACCGACGCCCAGTGGAAGCGGCTGGAGGCCGCCTTCCCCAGCGGGGTCTGCGACTACAGCAAGCCGGGTGTGGGCTTCACCAGGACCGTGCCGTGGCTGACCTACCAGCGAGCCGACGGCTCGGTCGTCCACGGAGGTACGCCGATGGGCACGGCGCCGCAGTCGGCGCCGTTCGGTGGCGCGGTCGACGAATAAAAGGCCAGCCGTCATCGGCGACTCGCCGCTAAGGTCTCGCCCATGCCTTCCCCGGAGCCGACCTTCGTCCTCGTCCACGGCGCCTTCGCCAACTCGTTCTCGTTCGCACCGCTGCAGGCGGAGCTGGCGCTGCGCGGGTTCCGCTCCCTCGCGGTCGACCTCCCCGGCCACGGCTTCGAGGCGACGTTCCCGGCGGCCTACCAGGCGCCCCAGGACCTCGCCGAGCTCGCCTCCGCCCCGGGTGGCATCAAGGGCGTCACTCTCGCCGACAACGTGGCTCGCCTCGTCTCGGTGCTCGAGCGTGCCAAGGAGCACGGCCCGGTGATCGTCGTCGCGCACAGCCGCGGCGGGATCACCCTGACCGCGACCGCCAACGCCCGCCCGGACCTGATCGACTCGATGGTCTACGTCTCGGCCTGGGCCCCGGTGGAGCTGGATGCGGTCGCGTACAACGCCGAGCCGGAGATGGCCTCCTTCGACGCCTCCGCGCTGATCGGCGCGGCCGCCGCGAACCCCGCCGACGTCGGCCTGCTGCGCTGCAACTTCCGCACCGCCTCCCCCGAGGTCCTCGCCGGCCTCAAGCACGCCTTCATGGCCGACGGCACCGACGACGAGTTCCGTACGTTCCTCAACACCTTCCAGCCCGACGAGAACCTCGACGCGGGTGGCCCCGAGGACCGCGCCCAGGCGTCGACATGGGGAACGGTGCCCCGCGCCTACGTACGCCTCAGCGAGGACGTCAGCATGCCGACGGCGATGCAGGACCGGCTGATCCGCGAGGGCGACGCCCTCACCCCGGACAACCCGTACGCCGTCCACATCCTGACGTCGAGCCACCTCGGCTGGCTCGTCCACCCGGCCCCGGCCGCCGACCTCCTCGCGGAGATCGCGGCCGGCTGACGAAGCCACTCATAGCGCACTCACCACGGCACGGGTCCGTTGGCGTCGACGAACGTCCCTGACGGGGCGTCGTCGGGCAGGGTCGCCGCACGGACGATCACCTCGGCGGCCTGATCCGCCGTGGTGGGCGCGTTGTCCCGGTTGATCGGGGTCAGGTCGGTCTGCACGAATCCCGGGCACACCGAGGTCACCTTGACGGGAGTCTCGGCGAGCGCCTTCGCCAGCGCGATGGTCACGTTGTTCAGCGCGGTCTTCGACGACTGGTAGGCGGGCACGACCATGCCGTAGTAGGGAGACTCGGGGTTGGTCTGGTCGGCCAGTGAGGCCATCGTGGTCGTCACGTTCACGATCCGCCCCGCCTCGCTCTTCCGGATGAGCGGCAGGAACGCCTCGAGGACGGCGACCGCACCGATCAGGTTGGTTTCGTAGGTGACCCGGAACATCTCGAGGTCGACGACCTCGGCCGGGTCGGGGTTGCTGGCCTCCGGAAGGACGCCGGCGTTGTTGACCAGAACGTCGAGGTGCCCGTACGTCGCGGCGACATGATCAGCAGCGCGCTGCACGCTTTCGCGGTCGGTGACGTCCAGCTGGAGTGCCGACGCCGAGTGGCCGTCGCGGTTGAGCCGTTCGACTTCGGCCTCGAGCGTCTCGGGACGGCGGGCGGTCAGGATGACGTGGCTGCCGCTCTGGACCAGCTGGCGTGCCGTGGCCCGGCCGATACCGCGGCTGGCTCCGGTGACAAGGGCGACGTTCATGTGCTTCCCATCGTTCGAATTGGTTGCTTCATGAACCATTCAACCGATGTCGGTCCGCCACTTCTGGCGGCAATCAGACGTCGCAGGAGCCTGGCTAAAGCGTTTCCACCCTTGATGTCACCCCTGGTTCACTGTCCCGGTGGCATCCTCCCCCGGCTCCCTCTGGCACACCCTGATCCACCTCCGTGGCAACCCGCGCGCATGCGTGTGGACGGAGCCGATGTGGGGCCTGTCGATGGCGCTGGTGCTGCCGTACCTCTCCGTCTTCATGCTCACGCTCGGGCTGCACGACGCCCAGATCGGCCTGCTGGCGACCGCCGGGATGATCTCCCAGGTGTTCTTCGGGCTCGCCGGCGGCATCATCACCGACCGGATGGGACGTCGGCTGACGAACGCGGTCTTCGACGTGATCGCCTTCGTGATCCCCTGTCTGATCTGGGCGTTCGCCCAGGACTTCTGGGCCTTCCTGGCCGCGTCGCTGCTCAACGGGGCGCTGCAGGTCACCGCGAACGCCTGGGACTGCCTCATGGTCGAGGACGCCGAGCGCGACCAGCTCACCGGCATCTACTCGCTCGTGCGGGTCGCGGCCGACTGCTCGGCGCTCTTCGCCCCGATCGCCGCCTTCATGGTCGCGCAGTTCGGCCTGGAGCCGGCGGTGCGGGTGCTCTTCATCAATGCCGCGGTCGTGATGCTGGCCAAGGTGATCCTGCTGTACGCCGCCTCCACCGAGACCCGACAGGGCCGGATCCGGATGGAGCAGACCCGACACGAGAGCCTCTGGCGGCTCTTCGTCGGTTACCGCGAGGCCGCGAGGCTGCTGGCCCACTCGCGCGGCTCGCTGCTGGCGCTGGCCATCGCCGCCGTCGTCGCGGCCGTCACCCTCGTCAACGCCACCTTCTGGCAGGTCCTGGTCAACCAACACCTGCACGTGCCCGACCCGGTGCTGCCGTTCTTCCCGATGGTGCGCTCGCTGCTGTCGGTGCTCTTCCTCTTCACCCTCATCCGCCGGCTGACCTCGGGGCACGACCTCAAGCAGGCGACCTTGTGGGGCTTCGGCATCTATCTGGCCGGCCAGCTCGTGCTCGTCGTGATCCCGGCCGGCGAGGGTGACGCCGGCGTCGTGACGTACGCGCTTCTCGGGGTGTGCCTCCTCCTCGACGGCTTCGGCGCGGGGATGCTCTTCATGCTCTCGGAGTCGCTCGTCGCCTTCCACGTCGACAAGGACGAGCGGTCACGGGTGATGGCGCTGCAACGCACCGCGGTGATGCTCGCCGCCGCGCCGTTCGGCTGGATCTCCGGTTGGCTCTCCGGGATCGACCGCACCTATCCGTTCTGGTTGACCACCGCGTTGCTCGCGATCGGCCTGGTCACCACCGCCATCTGGTGGACCGGGCCTCGCACCGAGCAGCCGGTCGAGGTCGTGACGGCGGATCGAGCCTGACTGGCGTGCGGTCCTGGACGCCCTCGCTACCGAGTGGGGGGACTCCAGCAACACGGGCGCCCGGACCGCACCCGGAAGTGATAGCACGCATCCTGCGCCCAGCGTCACCAAACCTCGACATCTGGTAACGGATGTTCTCATTCGAGCCGGCTGTGCATGTCCGTCAGGAGATGGCCTACGAGCTGGGCCGGCGCGTCCTCCTGCAGGAGGTGACCGGCGCCCTCGATCCAGGACAGGCGCGCGTGCGGCACGCGTTCGTGCAGCCACTCCGCGTACTCGGGCGGAAGTATCCGGTCCTGACGTCCCCAGATGATGTGAACCGGGAGCGAGAGCTCGCCCAGCAGGGGCTCGTACTCGACGGTGTCGGCCTGGTGGATCTGGCTGTACTGGCGATAGAAGGCGGCCTGTCCGTCCGTTCCACGCCACGGGTCGAGGAACGCCTCCAGCACACCGGGACGGAAGCCGACCTCCGTCGCGTTCCTCAGGTGGCTCGCGACCAGCGCTTCGTGAGCGTAGGACGGGAGCTGGTCGAAGACGTCCGGATGGTTCAGGATGAGCCGGAAGAGACCGCGCTCCCACTCGCCACCGCTGACGGCATCGAAGAGCGTGAGGTCGCGGTAGGCGGCACCTTCGATGAGCAGTGCGCGCAGCGCTATCGCGCCCCCGATGTCGTGAGCCACGATGCTGGGGCTGGACAACCCCCAGTGGTCCAGCAGCCGCCTGAAGTTCTGCGCTTGGGCGGCCAGGCTGAGGTCTTGGCCTTCGTGCTTCTCCGAGGCGCCGAAGCCGAGATGGTCGAAGACGTAGACCGTGCGCCGGCGCGACAAAGCCGGAGCGATGTCGCGCCAGAGGTACGACGAGTACGGCGTGCCGTGCACGAGGACGATCGGTTCGCCCCTGCCGAGCATGCTCCACCGCACCGTCCCACCCGGCGTAGGAAACTCCTGGTCCAGGACCCAATCCACTGCTTTCGCCTCCCGTCACGCGCAGCGGGTGATTGGTAACGACTCAGATCGACGTTACCCAGCGGCTCAAGTCAGGGCGAAGGTGCTGGAGCGCCGTCCCACGGTGCCGCCGACGGTGAGCGCACCGCGGTCGTGCTGGAGGTAGTCGCCGCGATCCGTGGCCACCTGCAGCGAGATCCCGCCCTTGACCGGGATCCGTCGGAAGCTGGCCTCCGCGGCGTACGCTGGGCCGGACTCGACCGGGTCGATCCGGATCATGCCGCCGGTGACCCGGACGTACCGGTCGGGGAAGTTGACCGACTGCAGCGACTCCGAGCCGTCGCCCGCCAGACCGGGAACGAAGCGGAACTGGCTGTCGGCGAGGTCCCTCGGGGCATGGTCCACCCGGACGGCGTACTCGTAGTGGCGTACGAACGAGCCCGGCGCATCCAGCGGGGTGAGCCGCACGATCGGCCCGCCCTTCCCGACCGGGATCCCGAACATGGGTGTGCCGTCCGCGTGCCACACGACCTTCTGCACGCGAGCGTGCCGGTTCGGGTCGTAGAGGGGATCGCCGGTGATGTCGCGGTAGTCCCGGGCGTGGTAGACGAGAACGTCGGTCACGCCGTCCTCGGCGACCGTGAACGAGTTGTGCCCCGGGCCGTACTGCCCGGTCTGCACGTTCGTCGTGAACACCGGATCGGGGCTCTTGACCCACGACGCCGGGTCGAGCAGGTCGGCGTCCGCCGAGGCGGTGAGCAGGCCCATGCAGTAGCGCGAGTCGGTGGCGCTGGCCGAGAACGTCATGAAGACGCGGCCGTTGCGGACCAGCACGGCGGGCCCCTCGTTGACCTTGAAGCCCTGCACCTCCCAGCTGCGGGTCGGGGTCGCGATCCGCGCCGGGAAGGTGCTGATCGCGAACGGGGAGCTCATCTCGGCGATGTAGAGGCTGGTGTTCACCGCGATCTCGGGCTCGCTCTGCGCCCAGACCAGGTAGCGGCGGCCGGCGTGCTCGAAGGTGGTCGCGTCGAGGGCGAAACTCTGCCACGGCGTGACGATCTGCTGCGGCGCGCCCCAGCCCGCCGGGTCTCGCGGGTCGGCGAGCGTCGACTCCATGACGTACATCCGGATCCGGAAGACGTCGTCGGAGTCGCCGGCCGCGAAGTAGACGTACCAGCGACCGTCGATGCGGTGCAGCTCCGGCGCCCAGATGTGACCGCCCATCTTCCCGCTGGCGGGGCGGCGCCAGATCACCGACTCCGCCGCGGTGGCGAGGCCGGCGAGCGAGGCCGACCCGCGGATCACCAGACGGTCGTACTCCGGCACGGAGCCGGTCAGGTAGTACATCCCGTCGACGGGCCGGGTGACGAACGGGTCGGCCCGGCGCTCGACGAGCGGGTTGAGGGTCGGCACTCCCCAGATCTCGGCGTCGCTGGGCATCGGCGTGGACGGCGCCGCGGCGGCCGGCGCGACGTGCCCGGCGAGGGCGGCCGCGGCCCCGAGGCCGACCCCGGCCTGCAGGAGGTGTCGTCTGCTGAGGCCGGCCCGGAGACTGAGGTGGTTCAGGTGATCGGACATGGATGCTCCCCTACCGGGTCTGGATGCGGATGAAGGTCACGGAGTACGGCGCGAAGGTGCGCGTGAAGGTGCTGTCCACGCCGCGGATGGTGCTGGTGACCGGCTTGATGGGCTGCGCCGTACGGGTGTTCTGCGCCTCCGGGTCGCCGCTGATGACGGTCATCTGCGCCCTCGAGGCGACCTTGACGCCGAGGTCGACGCGGGTGACCGCCGGCTCGGCCTGGGCGTTGACGACCTTGACCAGCAGGTCGCCGGTCGCCTCGTCACGGGTGACCACCTGCGCGAACGGCTCGGTGACCTGGTCGTCGTCGAACTCCTGGAAGAGCTGGCCGTCGAGGAAGAGCCGGACGTGGGTCCCGCGGACCTCGATGCGTACGTCGTAGGTGCGCCCGGTCTCGACCGAGTGACCCTCACGGGCGACCAGGGTCTCCTTGCCGCCGTTGGTGGCCTTCTCGACGACGGTGCGGGAGTTGTTCCAGCCCCCGATGTTCCACCAGTAGAAGTTGCCGGAGTCCTTCACCCCGAACGCGACGAGGAAGCCCTCGGCGCCGGACAGCTTCTTGGCCTTGAGCTTGATGTCGTAGTCGCTCGCGGTGATGTCCGCGGCCCCGACCAGGGTGTCCTGGGCGGCAGCGTCCGTCTGGGTGTAGGCGCCGTCGACGACCGACCAGCTGCCTCGGTTGGCCAGCGAGCTCCAGCCCTCGGCGTCTCCGTCCTGGAAGTCGTCGGCGAACAGCTCGGTGCCGTCCGGGGCGGTGACCGACACGTCGTCGTACGCCGCGGAGGTGGCCCAGGTGGAGAGGCCGACGCCGCCGGTGATGGGCTGCGCCTCGATCACCTTGCCGGTCGCCTCACTGGGTACCACCCGGTCACCGACGTTGTTCATGAACAGCTTCTGGACCTCGTAGCTCGCCGAGCTCCAGGACTGGTCGTTGTCGAACCAGATCATGTCCGGGCGCCACTGCACGTGGTCGATGTTGGCCAGCAGCGGGGCGTAGGAGGCGAGCCGCACGACGTCGGCGTTGCGCTCGAGCCCGGTCATGTACGCCGCCTCGGACAGCGCGTTGAAGAGCTTGTTGTCCTGGGAGGCGTACTCACCGAGGAAGACCTTCGGCCCGTTGCGGTCGTAGCGGTCGTAACGGTCGTTGTTCTGCAGGAACCAGGTCGGGGAGTTGTAGTAGTGCTCATCGACCATGTCGACGCCGGCGGCCCGGTTCTGTGCCCAGTGCTGGTCGAAGAGCGCGCCCTGGTCGTCGGGGCCGGAGTTGCTGATGATCGTGATCTCCGGGTAGCGCGCCTCGATGGCCGCGCGGAACTTCTCGAACCGCTCGAAGAACTCCGTCGGCAGGTTCTCCTCGTTGCCCACGCCGAGGTGGGTGAGTCCGAACGGCTCCGGGTGTCCCATCTCCGCGCGCAGGGCGCCCCACTCGGAGTCGACCGGGCCGTTGGCGAACTCGATCAGATCGAGGGTGTCCTGGATGTAGCGCTGCAGCAGGGCCTCGTCGTCGGTGACCCGGTTCTGGCCGCAGCCGGTGACCAGCGCCGGTACGACCGGCAGCGGCATCGCCCCGATGTCCTCGGCGAACTGGAAGTACTCGTAGTAGCCCAGTCCGTAGGACTGGTTGTAGCCCCAGAAGTTGGCGTTCGTGGCTCGCTCCTCGACCGGGCCGACGGTGTCCTTCCACTGGTAGGACCGGGCGCGCTGCCAGCCGGAGGCGGCGTCGTAGCCGGACATGCTGCCGGTGTTGACGAGACAGCCGCCCGGGAAACGGACGAACTCCGGCTCGAGCGCGGCGATCTTCTCGGCGAGGTCCTTGCGCAGCCCGTTCTCGCGGCCCATGAAGGTGTCCTCGGGCATCAGCGAGACCATGTCGAGCCGGAGGGTGCCGACGCCCTCCCCCTGCAGCCACAGCCGTGCGGAGTCGGTCGTGGATCTCGCGGTGAAGGTGCCGGCGTACTTCTTCCAGGTGTCGCCGTCGACCTGGATTCGCACCGGATCGGCGTACGAGGTGGCGCCGGACTCATCGCGCAGCGACACGGTCAGGGGCGTGCCGTTGGCGATGTCCGAGCGTGCCCAGACCGAGAAGTCGTAGCTCTTGCCGGCCTCGAGCGCGACGCCGTTGTTCCAGCCGCCGTTGGAGACGCCGTACGTGCCGCCGGCGGTGTTGGCCAGGGACAGCTGCAGATAGGTGCGGTTGCGCTCGTTGAGCCGGGAGCCGTCGTTGACGGGCGTGGCGGTACCGCTGCCTCCGCCCTCTCCTCGCGGGGTCCAGGCGGTCAGCCCGGTGTAGGAGCGGTTGTCGGCCGGCAGGAACTCGAAGGACCGGTTCCGCACCAGCTCGGCGTAGAGACCGCCGTCGGCCGCGTAGTTGATGTCCTCGAAGAAGACGCCGTACATCGAGTCGCTGATCTCGGGCCCGGCCTGACTGGCGTGGGCTGTGATCGTGTAGTCGGGTTCGGGTGCAGCGGCTCGTCGGTCCGCGCCGAGGCTGGGCGCTGCGTAGGACAGGGGCAGGGCGAGGACGGTGGCGGCGGACAGGACGGTCAGCAGACGGATTCTGTGCACGATGGTCTCCTCAGAACACGCGGTAGGCGGTGCGGATGCGGTCCAGCTCGGCCTTGGTCACCGGCAGAACGGTTCCGTGGCGGGGGCGGCTGGGAAGCTGGTAGTCGCTGGAGATCCGGAAGAAGCCCGAGTCCAGGTCGGTGGTCTCGAACGGCACGTACCCGCGGCCGCCGAACTCGTCGATGAACAGGTACCACTTGTCCTCGGTGTTGGACTTGAAGATCGTCGGCCCCTCGCCGCGGTCGATACCCGGGTTCTCGGCCGTCGCCTTGCCGATGCACTCGGCGACGAAGCTCCAGTCCAGGTCGAGCAGCGAGGTGGCCTTCTCCTCGACGATGAAGTTGCTGCAGGGCGTGGTGGAGGTGTTGTTCCGCTCGTCCTTGGTGAACCGGTAGTAGGTCCCCTCGTGCTCGACGACGGTGGAGTCGATCACCGAGTAGCCCGGGTCGATCCACACCTGGGGCTCGCTGAAGGTCCGGAAGTCCCGGGTGGTCACGTAGACCATCCGGTTGTGGGTGTTGCCGGCATGCTCGGGGTCGGACTCGTCGTAGAGCTTCGAGGCCCAGAAGACGACGTACGCACCGATCCCCTCGTCGTAGTAGGCCTCGGGCGCCCAGGTGTTCCCGGCCTGTGGCGAGGACACCCGGACGTGGCGCTGCTCGGACCAGTTCACGAGGTCCGTGGACTCCCAGATCTCGATGTAGCGGCTCCCGTGGCGCTGTGCCGCATCCCAGTCCCCGTTGCCGTAGATCTTGAGGTCGGTGGCGATCAGGTAGAACTTGTCGCCCTCCGGGGAGCGGATGATGAACGGGTCGCGTACGCCCTTGTCGCCGTGCTGCGACCGCAGCACCGGCTGGCCGCCGTTGAGCTCGTCCCAGTGGAGCGGGTCGTTGCCCCTGCTGGCGGCGAGGTAGACCTGCTCGCCGTCAGCCGTCCCCTCGCCCGTGAAGTAGGCGAAGGTGTAGCCCTCGAGCGGCTCCTGCTTGGGCAGCGGCAGGACCGTCAGCCGGAACTGCCGCTTGCCCTTGACCTTGCCCAGGCTCACGGTGGCGTTGAGTGCCAGGCGGACGGCCTTCTCGCCGTACGCAGGCCGGCTGACCTCGCCGGTCGGGGTCACGATCGTGGGCTCGCTGGAGGTCCAGCTGACGGTCGTGCCGTGCAGGCCCTGAGTCGGCAGCGTGATGTTGCCGCGGATCTGATCGGCGTCCCAGACCTTGAGCGCGGCTGCGGCGCGGGTGACCTTCTCCTCGTCGCTGATGTCGGCGGGAACGTTGACGGTGAACGCCTCGGGCTGGCTCGCGGAGCCGTGGGTTGCGGTGGCGGTGAGGGTGACGGTGGCGTCGGGGCTTCCGTAGGGCGGGCGGGTGACGTCACCGGTCGCGGAGACGACAGCGGGGTCGGAGGAGGCCCAGGTGAAGGTGGAGCCGTTCGGTCCGCTGGCCGGGAGCGAGAGGTCACTGACGACGCGGGACGTGTCACCGAGTTCCAGCCAGGCGAGGTCGCGCTCGACGCGCTGCTCGTCGGTGACGTGGCCCAGCTCGTGGACCTCGGCCGCCGTCAGTGCGCGGTCGTACATCCTGAAGTCGCGCACCTGCCCCTTCAGGTGACGGTCGCCGCTGTAGACGGATCGGCCGAGGTAGTTCGCGGTCGTGACCCCGTTGCCGATCTGAGCGGGCGTGATGGTCACTCCGGTGCGGCGGGCGACCTCGACACCGTCCTCGTAGAGCACCGCGGTGCCGTCGGCGAGCGTGTAGCTGATGGTCTTCCAGGTGTCGCGGACCAGGTTTCGGCCCGCGGTGACCGTCTGCTCGGTGCTCCAGTTGCCCGTGGCGATCGACGTTCGGTAGGCGTTGCCGGTCGTGAACAGGTAGCCGTTGCCCGAGCCGTTGGAGCCGGTGTTGCCGAGGCCCCAGATGAAGTAGGGCGTGGCCTGGTCCGCTGCGATCTTCACCTCGAGCGAGACGGTGATCGACGTCAGCCCGGCCATCACGTCGTTCGGCAGCCTGACGTGGCCGTTGGTGCCGCCGAGGGACAGCCCCTCGCCGCCGAGCCAGGTCGCATCACCGGAGATGGTGCCGTTGCGACCGGCGCCCGACTCGTCGACGACCGTGGTGCCGGCGGTCTGGTCGAGGGGATAGTGGACGACGAGCCCTACGTCGCTCGCGCCCTGCGCCGGCGCGGTGGTCACCAGGCCGGCCAGCATCAGGGGCAACGACGCGAGCGCCGCCAGAGTGCGCGCGAGATGCTTCCGGCGCGGGTTGTCGGGGGTCGGTTTCGACTGGTCCATCTGCGCTCCAGGGTCAGCTTTGGACAAACGCCGGGCTACTCATGTGTGACTGCGATCACATGAATGTGAGCGCTAACATAACCAGGGGGCTGAGGCTGTCGTCAAGAGCCGCCGGCCAAGTCTCTTGGGCGGTCCCGCCGACTGCTCCCCGACGGGCGCGGTGCACGAAATCGAAAAAACCCCCGCCGTTCCTGCCGTGTTCTGGCTGGTCAGACGAGCGTTTTGGCGGAGCCGTCTGCCGGAATCGAACCGACGACCTTCTCACTACGGTGGTGCGTGGCACGCGGAAGCCCGAGCGCTGCGCGGGCGCGTCGGTTGAAGGCGTGGACTGGGGCTACTTCGGAGATTCAGCGCGCTTCGCTGCTTCCTCACGTTGGCGTTGTTCAGCGAGCTTGCGCTCCTGGCCTTGCAGGTGGACCGCCCAGCCCAGCGGAAGGAACCAGAAGGCGCCGACGGCGATCAGCCACCAGCTCGTGTCGACGACAAAGCCGACCAACATGCACGCGATGCCGACTGGAACGAGCCACCACGTCTTGAGCGTGCGGGCGAGGAAGCGCTGGAGCATGTCGGCGACCGTAGCGGGTGGCGGGGTTCGCGCATGGTCGTTCGATGTGAACCGTTTCGGGTGAGCGCCGAACTGGTGCACGGAGGAGCGTCTTGGTCTTCAGACTGAGGCACTCCTCTGGTTTTGCCCGTTGCCGTCGGGACGGGGGGCGCGTAGGCCCGGCCGCCATGCCGCATGCCCGGAGCGCGGGGTCCCTGGCCCGCCGACGGGCCTGCGCGCGGAGCGCGCCTTGAGTCAGTAGAGAAAGTTCTCACGAACCGGGCCGGGTGACTGGATCTGGTCCGGCGATCGGGGCGCGTAAGGCGTCCGGCAACTGACTTTGCGGTTGGCGGGTCGGGGGCGCGGACCTGCGTGAGTGAGTGCAGAACGTTTCGATGATTGCGGTGGACATGTTCACCCGCGCGACGGGGGCTCTAGGCTCCGGGCGTGATCCCAGACAGTGAGCGGACCTGCGCGGAGTGCGGCGGACCGGTCCTCGCCCACGATACGTACTTCTGCGTCCAGTTCGAGAACCAACCGCAAGAGGTGTGGAAGGACTTCTGCTCGTGGGAGCACATCGTCGCTTGGGTAGGAAAGGGCGAGCCGGACTGGGAGGCCGAAGCCACTCTGTTTGAACCCACGCGGTGGTGGGTTCAGGTCGGCTGCATCGCCGTCCTCCTGCTCGTGCTGACCATATTCACCATGGGCCTGATCTCGCTGGTGGGCCTGGTTCTCTGATTCGGCGCCAGCCGCCAACGTTGATCGCGCCAAGGCGTCGCGCGTCAGGATGGTCGGACGACTCGATCTATCCGGCGCGCTGCCTCTTCGGGCACTGTCTCGCTGGTGTCGTGTCCCCTTGGCTAATCGCGTGCTCCCGATCGTGCAACGGCTGGCGGAGGGCAAGAAGGCGACTGACTTTCTCCTGACAACCGACTCAGGCGCGACCCTGCACCATGGCGCTGTCATCCGCGCTCTGCAGTGGGAGAAGATCGGCCAAGGGCGACGGCTTCACGACCTGCGGCACACCGCAGCATGTCTCTGGCCGGCTCGTCGCGTCGACGTCGGGACGGTCAAGGAGTGGATGGGTCACGAGTCGATCGCGACCACGAATCTGTACCTGCACTTCCTCGGTACGGGCGCTGACATCGCGGGCCTCGAGCGGCTCAACGACGACGCCCGGGAAAGGCCCCAAACACGACTTGGGGGGCACGAGACGAGGAGACGGGCAAATGACAACACGAAACCCGGCCCTTGCAGCCGTGTTGTGGCTGGTCAGAACCGGGTTCTTGTCGGAGCCGCCTGTCGGAATCGAACCGACGACCTTCTCATTACGAGTGAGACGCTCTGCCGACTGAGCTAAGGCGGCGTACCGTCAGCCGTTACCGCATGAAGCGGGTCTGGTTGAGCGGACCGGATGAGTGTACCGAGACTGCGCGCTCGACACTAAAACGGTGCGCCTCGACGTGCTCGTCGATGGTCATGCGGGTGGGCTTGCCCTTGCCGATGAGGCGGCCCAGGCGGCGTACGCCGTGCTTCATTGTTGCTCTGCTCTTCTCTGAACGTGGGTCAACCACCGACTGCGGACACAGGGGTGGTGATTCAATGATGGCCGCCGGCGATTCATAGAGGTAGACGATCTTTCCTTGGAAAGTCATAGGATGTCTCTATGTTGTCGCTGCACCAGCTCCGCGTGTTCCTCGCGGTCTACGAGCATGGCTCGTTGACCGCGGCGGCCGACGAGCTCGGGTACGCGCAGCCGTCGATCTCGGAGCAGGTCAGAGGCCTCGAGCGTACGCTCGGCGTCCAGCTCTTCCGGCGCGTCGGGCGTGGGGTGGTGCCGACCGGGGTGGCCGATGAGCTGAGGCCGCACGCGGAGCGTACGGTCGCCGCCGCGGAGGACGCACGCAAGGCCGTGCAGGCGGTGAAACAGTTCGAGACCGGGACGATCCGGTTCGGGATGTTCGGGATCGCGCGGCTCTACGGCGGCGCCGGTCTGGTGGCGGACGTGCTCGACCGGTACCCGGGCGTACGCGTCGAGCTGACGGGGCAGAACTCAGCCGAGGTCCAGGAGGACCTGCGACGGGGACGGCTCGAAGCGGCGATGCTGCTCGTCGGCAGCGTCTCCGGTCCGGGCCTGAAGGTCACGCCCGTGGCACGCGACGAGCTCGTCTACATCTCGGCCGACCCCGCTCATCTGGCCACACCGGTCACCCCGCACCGGCTCTCGCTGGCCTCGCTGGTCATGTCCGACACGAGCTGGAGCGCCGAGGACCCCACCCGGGTCACGATCCGCAACCTGCTCCACGAGACCGGCCGCAACCCACCCAGCCGGATCGAGGTCGAGGACATCGAGACGGCCGTCGAACTGGTGGGGATGGGCTATGCCGACAGCGTCATCGCCAAGGGAGCAGCCGAACAGCTGCTCCCCCGGCTGGCGCCGAAGGCCGGCTGGGTGTCGCTGCGGCCGCGGACGTACGACACATTCGCCGTCGTCCACCGCACCGACGCCACCCTCTCCCCCGCCGCCACACTGATGATCGAGCTGGCCACCAAGCGGATCCAGGCCATCGCGGACCCGGTCCACCGGCGCTAGCCCGGTGTGGCTCAGTCGCAGCCGTAGCCGTCGTTGTCGGCGTCGAGGCGCCACGGGTCGGAGCTGTTGTTGACCCGGACAGGCTTCTTGTAGCCCGGGATCTCGCCGCAGTCGCGGTCGTTGGTCGAGGTCGCGTTGAAAACCTGCTCGCCGTTGGCGTAGGTGTAGTCCAGACCCGAGACGCGCTTCTTCAGGTAGAACGACGCGGACACGTCGGCGCGCCGGTTGGCGTCGCCGGCGAACTTCCAGCGGTAGTAGCGGCTGACCTTCGGCGTCACGATCACGGCGCACTTGCCGTACTTGTTCGTGACGCAGGAGGTCACGCTCATCCAGCGGCCGCTGGCCCTCTTCTGCAGGTGGATGCGCTTGCCCTTGATCGGGTTGCCGCCCGCGGTCAGCTTGCCGACGGGACGGTAGGACCTCGTCCCGTACGGCTTGGCGGAGACCTTGATGACCTTGGTGATGACCTTGGCCGACACGGTGGCCGGCGGCGTGGCTGCGTGGGCGGGCTGGCTGATGACGGGGGCGACCGCGATCGCCAGGGCGGCGACCGCAGAGGCAGCGAATGCCTTCGTCGTCGAACGGACTCGCTGGTTCATGATCACGTGCTCGTGACCCTTCTTCTCGAGGTGAAATTACGAGAAGTGATCCTCTGGGTCAGTGAGATCCAGCGGGCGGAGACGGTGAGGACCCACCCCACATGGGGTAAATCAGCACTCCAAGCCGTCGTCGGGAACCTTGCCGTCGACCAGGTAGTCGTCGATGGCGTCGTCGACGCAGCCGTTGCCCTGCATGTAGCCGGTGTGGCCGTCACCGTCACGGGAGACGAGTACACCGTTGTCGAGAGCCTTGGCGAGGGCCTCGGCCCACTCATAAGGCGTGGCCGGGTCGCGGGTGGTGCCGACGACGACGATCGGGTTGGAGCCCTGGGCGTCGATCTCGGGCTCCGGCTCGGTGGCCTTGAACTTCTCCGCGGCGCAGCCGTTGAGCATCCAGGCCAGGGCCGCGCCGAAGGTGGGAGCGGCCTCCTCGAAGGCGGGCAGCTGCTTGCGTACGTCCTCGGGGCTGAGGCCGGAGGAGTCGTCGAGGCAGTTGATCGCCCAGTTGGCCTCCATCGTGTTGTTGATGTAGCCGCCCTCGGGGTCACGGCCCGCGTAGTTGTCCGAGAGGCTCATCAGCTGGGAGCCGTCGCCCTTCATCGCCGCCTGGAGGGCGTCGGTGAGGTAGGGCCAGTAGGACTCGACGTAGAGCGGGGTGATCAGGCCGTAGAGCGCGTTGCCGGCGGTCAGCTCGCGGTCGCCGGCGGGCAGCGGCTCGGCGTCGATGTCGGCCATCAGCTTCTGGACGCGCTCGACGCCCTCGTCGACGGTGTCGCCGAGGAAGCAGTCGCCCTCGTCGACGCAGTTCTCGACGTAGGAGCGGAGCGCGACCTCGAAGCCCTTCGCCTGGGCGAGGTTGGCCTCGAGGACGCTCAGCCCGGGCTCGATCGCACCGTCGAGCACGAACCGGCCGACCCGGTCGGGGTAGAGCTCGGCGTAGGTGGAGCCGAGCTGGGTGCCGTAGGAGGCGCCGAAGTAGTCGAGCTGGTCCTCACCGAGGGCAGCCCGGAGCACGTCCATGTCCCGAGCCGCCTCGACGGTGCTGACGTGGGCGGAGATGCCGTCCTTCTGGGCCGCGCAGCCGTTGGCCATCTCGACGCCGGTGTCGACGTACGCCTTCTCCTCGGCCGGGGTGTCGGGGTCGGGGTCGACCGCGACGTAGGCGTCGAGGCTCTCGTCGTCGAGGCAGTCGACCGGGGTGCTCTGCCCGACACCACGCGGGTCGAAGCCGACGATGTCGTAGGAGTCGCGGACGGTGGAGCTGAAGGACTGGTTGTTGTAGAGGGCGTACTCGATGCCGGAGCCGCCCGGGCCGCCCGGGTTGATCGCCAGCGAGCCGATCTTCTTCTCGTTGGCCGGGTCCTTGATGACCGAGACCTCGATGGTGCGTCCGGTCGGGTCGGAGTAGTCGAGCGGGACCTCGAGGGTCGCGCACTCGAAGGCGCCGTTGCAGTCCTTCCAGTCCAGCTTCTGACTGTAGAAGGTCTGCAGCCCCTCGCTCGGGGCCGCTGTCGCCTCCGCGCTCGGACTCACCTGGTCGGCGTCGGGGGTGCCGCTGTCGGCACCGCAGCCTGCGGCGATCACGGTCAGAGCGGTCAGCGCGGCGGCGCCGGTCACTGCTTTGAGTTTCACTGATCTCCTCCGGGCGGCAACAGCGCCACCATCATCGCTTCCAGCACCAACTGGGGCTGCACGTTGAACTCCAGCAGCTGCTCACGGGCTTCGAAGATCGCCCCGATCCGCTGCAGGTTGAGCTCGGGGGTCGAGGCCGCGACGAGCTGCTCGATCTCGCGCCGATGCTCCTCGTTGACGAGGGTCACCGGAGCGCCGGCGGCCATCGCGATCGCGTCGCGGTAGACCGAGACCAGGTCCATCAGCCCGCGGTCGATCACATCGCGGTGGCGGCGGGTGGCGCGGCGCTTCTGGTCCTTCTCGAGCGCGGACAGCGCCGGGCCGTACTCACGCGGTCGGCGGCCGCGATCGACCACGCCGTAGCCGGTGTCGAGGTCGGCCTTCTCCTGAGCGTCGAGGTCGGCGGTGACCGCGTCGGCCTCCTCCTTCGAGACGGCAGCGAGCTCGCCCGCGGCCCGGAGCGCGTCCGCGAGGGTGTTCAGCCGGGCCGGGTAGGCCACCACCTGCTCGCGCCGGCGCCGGGTGTCGTCGTCGCGGGCCAGGGCCTTGGCCCGGCCGATGTGGCTCTGGCTCGCGCGCGCCGCGTAGGCCGCGCGCTCCTGGTCGACACCGAGCGTGCGCTGCAGGAAGACGGTGACGTCGGGCGCGGTCGGGGTGGTCAGCGTGACCAGCCGGCACCGGGACCGGATGGTCGGAAGTACGTCCTCGACCGTCGGCGCGCAGAGCATCCAGACCGTGCGGGCGCCGGGCTCCTCGACCGCCTTGAGCAGCGCGTTGTTGGCCTGCTCGGTGAGTCGGTCGGCATCCTCGATGATCAGGATCTGCCAGCGGCTTCCGGCCGGACTGAGGGCGGCCTGGCGGACGAGGTCGCGGATCTCGTCGACGCCGAGGGTCAGCTTCTCGGTGCGGACCAGGTTGACGTCGGCATGGCTGCCCGCCAGCACCGTGTGGCACGCGTGGCACTGGCCGCAGCCGCCGTTCGGGCACTGGAGCGCGGCGGCGAAGGCGATGGCGGCGTTGGACCGTCCCGAGCCCGGAGGTCCCGTGAAGAGCCAGCTCTGGGTCATTCCGTGGCCGGCAGCGGCGGTCTGGAGCGTGGAGATGATGTGACGCTGACCGACCAGGTTGTCCCAGACCGAGGTCGTGGCGACGTTCATGCGCTCACCGCCTGGGTGAGCAGCGGCTCGAGGCGCGCCAGCACCGCGGCGTGGATCTCCTCGACCGGAGCGCGGGCGTCCAGGACCAGGTAGTGGTCCGGATTCCGCTCCGCCAGCCCGACGAACGCGGCGCGCACCCGCTGGTGGAACTCGACCGACTCCTGCTCCATCCGATCACGCTCCTCGAACCGGGTGAAGCCGGCTGTCGGGTCCAGGTCGAGCAGCACGGACAGGTGGGGCCGCAGGTCGGCGGTCGCCCACCGTGCCACCTCCTCGAGCTGCGTGGCGTCCAGCACCCGGCCGGCGCCCTGGTAGGCCAGCATCGAGTCGACATAGCGGTCGGTGATGACCACCTCGCCCCGCTCCAGCGCCGGGCGGACCATCGACTCGATGTGCTCGGCCTTGTCGGCGGCGAACAGGAGCGCCTCGGTCCGATCGTCGAGGTCTCCGGTCTCCGGGGACAGCACGATGCGGCGTACGTCCTTGCCTACGGCCGTGTCGCCCGGCTCGAAGGTCAGCAGGACCCGGTGGCCGCGCGCGGTCAGGGCCTCGTGGAGCAGGCGCGACTGGGTCGACTTGCCCGACCCCTCGCCGCCCTCGAAACAGACGAAGACGCCGTGCTCTGCGTAGACACCCGGAAACCTCACGCAGCCACCTCCGTAGCGCAAGCGCCAGAATACGGACGCGGCTGCGTGGTGACTTCATGGTTCACTCGCTGACGCTCGTTCACGAGGCAAACCTACGGGGTCGTACCGACAACCCCTGAGTACGCCGCCCGCGGATGGGGCGATTCCCGGATGTCGAACGTCGCACCTCCACGTTAAGGTTCGGGTCGTCCTCACGCTGAACCAAGGAGTCTCTGGTGATCTACGTCCTGATCGTCCTGCTGCTGGCCGCCCTCGCGGTCGCGGGCTACCTGCTCTGGAAGAGCCGGCAGCAGCCGACGGCGCAGAAGGAGCCCGACGACTTCATCGGCGACCAGCACAAGCACGCTTCCGACCAGCTGCGCCAGGTGCGCAACGGCGACGTCATCGAATACCTCGGCCACAACTGGTTCGTCCGCGGGCGGATCGACTTCGACGAGCACGGCTATCGCTGGACCGAGCACATGCTCGACGACGCGGAGGGCAAGAAGTGGCTCTCGATCGAGGACGACGAGAGCTTCGAGGTCTCGCTGTGGCACGCGATCCCGCTCGGCGACATCGAGCAGGGCGCCGTCGGTGACCGCGACATCATCGTCGGCGGGGTCGCCTACCGGCTCCAGGAGAAGGGCGCTGCCGCCTTCGCCGCGACCGGCGCGACCGGCACCGCGCCCTCGGGCACGGCCGAGTACGCCGACTACAAGTCGGTCGACGG
Organism: Nocardioides sp. YJ-D4; assembly: GCF_054031495.1. NCBI lineage: Bacteria > Bacillati > Actinomycetota > Actinomycetes > Propionibacteriales > Nocardioidaceae > Nocardioides > Nocardioides sp. YJ-D4. The sequence continues at coordinate 3,287,019 of NZ_CM132932.1, read as the reverse complement.
CAAGCTGCTCGGCTTCGAGAAGTGGGGCAGCAACTGGGAGCCCTCCCTCGGCGAGGTGCTGCAGCCGTTCGAGCTGACCGTCTACCCCTCCACCGACCGGCCCGCGACCCTGGACGACGAGTGACGCTTCTCGACGTCCCGTTCGCGGACGTACGCGGCGACACCCTGCGCTGGACCCTCGCACCGACCCCCTGCACCCCGCTGGCTTCGCGGACGGTTGACCTCGGCAGCGGTCTCACGGTGACGCTGAGCGTCCTGGGCGCCAGCCACCAGGTGCTCGTACGCCGCCACGACCGCCCGCTCCTGCACGAGACGATCGCGTGCGGAATCGCTGAGGCCGCGCCCCTTCCCGAGGCGCACGCGGCGGGCGGCTACCGCCTCGCCTCGCACGTGGAGGAGATGGGACCCGAGGAGCTCGCCGCGCAGGCGTCGCGGCTCGTGGAGCGGCTCAGCGGGCGTACGGATGCCGTCGTCGCGCACTTCCCGGGAGACCCGCACGCGGTGACCGCCCTGGCCCTGGAACGGTCCGACCCCAGGCAGATCGTCTGGAACACCTGGCACACCTACCCACAGTCCGGCGAGATCGTCGCCACCACCACCAGCTACCGGCCCGAGGAGGGCACAAGTGTCTGAACCACACGGCTCCGGAGGCCCGAACCGCAAGCTGATCGGCTGGGCGATCGTCGCGGCGTGCGTCGCACTCGCCATCATCATCGCCATCGCCGTCTCCGGCGACGGGAACAGCCCCGAGAAGTACCTGCGCAAGAACTTCGACCACGTCAGCGGCACCGACCCCGACAGCGAGGCCGGGATCGTCTTCGAGGACGACGGCTCGGTGAGCTCGGTCGCCAACCAGATCGCGAGCGGCACCGACGCCGACGAGAACCGCGCCGAGGGATCCAGCCACTACCTGCGCTACGACGACGACTGGCTGGTCGTCGTGGAGCCGCGTACGCCCTCGGGATCGACGATCACGCTCTACGAGTACGACCGTGGCTACCGCCACCACGCCACGGTGATCGGACTGTGGGGCTGGAACAGCTACTACGGCCGCAACAGCGGTGGCGGCAGCAGCGGTGATTCCTTCCGCGGCGGCGGCAGCGGATTCGGCAAGTGACCACCCTCAGACTGGAGATGAACCGATGACTGACCTTGTGAGCGGACTGCTGTCCACCGTTGCCTTCGCCGCCCTCGGGCTGGTTCTGCTGATGATCGGCTTCTACGTGATCGACCTGCTCACGCCGGGCCGGCTGGGACAGCTGATCTTCGTGGAGCACCGCCGCGACCCGGCGCTGCTGCTCGGCTCCTCGGTCGTCGCGATCGCGACGATCGTGGGCACCTCGATCTACACCGCGGAGGAGGACACCCTCCAGGGGCTCGCCGAGACCGCTGCGTACGGCCTCATCGGCATCGCCCTGCTCGCGTTCGCGTTCGTGATCCTCGACCTGCTCACGCCGGGCCGGCTCGGTGAGCTGATGACCGACGACAAGGACGACCCGGCGATCTGGGTCGCCGTCGCGGTGCAGCTGGCCGTCGGCGTGATCGTGGCGGCCTCGATCACGTGAGCCTCACCCTCCCCTCGTTGTCCGCGCTGCCCGAGGGACGGGCGGCGCGGCTGCTCGTCCTCGCGGCGGTGTTCGTCTGCGCCGCCTGCGGCCTCGTCTACGAGCTCGCGCTGGTGACGCTGGGGAGCTACCTGCTCGGCAACTCGATCGCCCAGACGTCCCTGGTGATCGCGGTGTCGATGTTCGCGATGGGCATCGGCGCCGTGCTCGCCAAGCCGCTCACCGCCCGGCCGCTGCGCTCGTTCGTCGGTGTGGAGATCGCGCTCGCCGCGGTCGGTGGCGCCTCGGTGCCGGCGCTCTACGCGTCCTTCGCGTGGCTGCATCTCTACACCCCGATGATGCTGCTGGTGACGTTCCTGATCGGAGCCCTTGTCGGCGCCGAGATCCCGCTGCTGATGGAGCTGCTGCAGCGGCTGCGGCGCCAGCAGGCCTCGCTCGCGGTCGCCGACATCAACGCGGTCGACTACGTCGGGGCGCTCATCGGCGGGCTGGCGTTCCCGTTCGTGCTGCTGCCGACCCTGGGGCTGCTGGTGGGGACGGTGGCGACAGCTGCCCTGAACGTCCTCGCCGCTTGGACGGTCGGGGTGGCGCTGGCCGGCTCACGGCGGCAGCGTGGGACGGTCACGGCGATCTGTGGCGCGCTTGCGGTCGCTCTCGGCCTGACCGCGGTGACCGCCGACGCCTTCGAGCTCAACGCCCGGCAGGCGCTCTACCGTGACCCGATCATCCACTCCCAGCGCTCGGCCTATCAGGAGATCGTGGTGACCCGCGGCGCTCCGGTCGGGCCGGCGTTCGATGACGTACGCCTCTTCCTCGACGGGGACCTGCAGTTCTCCTCGCTCGACGAGTACCGCTACCACGAGATGCTCGTCCATCCGGCGATGAACGGGCCGCACCAGCGGGTGCTGATCCTCGGCGGTGGCGACGGACTCGCGGCGCGGGAGGTGCTGCGCTACCAGTCGGTCTCGTCGGTGACGCTGGTCGATCTCGACCCGGCGGTGGTGTCCCTGGCGCGGTCCTTCGAGCCGGTCTCGTCACTGACGTCCGGATCCCTGGAGGACCCCCGGCTGACGTACGTCGCCGACGACGCGTTCTCCTGGGTGCGCGACTACTCGGGGGCCCCGTTCGACGTGGTCATCGCCGACTTCCCCGACCCGGACTCGACCGCACTGGCCAAGCTCTACTCCGTCGAGAACTACAGCATGATCGCCCGCCTGCTCGCTCCGTCCGGACGGATGGTCGTGCAGTCCGGCAGCCCGTTCTTCGCGCCCGACGCGTTCTGGTCGGTGCGGCACACCCTCACCGAGGCCGGCTACCGGACCACGCCCTACCAGGCGGACGTACCCTCCTTCGGGAACTGGGGCTACGTCCTCGCCTCCCGCGACGGCTCGGCCCCTGAGCTGGCGCTCGACGACGAGGCGCCGGGCGGGCTGCGCTACGCCAGCGACGCCGTGCTCGCGGCCGCTTCGTCGTTCCCGCCGGACCGCGCCGAGCGGCCGACCTCGGTCACGACGCTGCTGGATCCGGCGATCCTGGACTACGCCCGGAACGGCTGGGTGGGCTACTGATGTTCTTCTTCATCAGACTGGCCCGGCGCACCTCACGGCACTACGCCTGGGTGCTCCCGCTCGCCATCATCGGCTTCGTCTTCGTCACCGGCTGGATCGCGATGGCGCTGGCTCAGCCGGGCAGCGAGATCGTGCGCCCTGCCAACTACTGGTGGTGGTTCCTGATCACCGCGGCCACGGTCGGCTACGGCGACCTCTTCCCGGAGACCACCGGCGGTCGGCTCGTCGGGGCGTACGTCGTCTTCGGCTCCATCACCACCCTCGCCATCTTGTTCAGCCGGATCTCGGCAATCATCGAGAACGCCAAAGGACGCCGCATGCGTGGAGAGATCAGCTTCAGCGGAAAGAACCACATCGTGATGCTCGGCTACACCGCTGGGCGCACCGAGCGGATCCTCGTCGAGCTGCTCTCCGAACCGGAGCGCGAGGTCGTGCTCGCGACCTGGGAGGACCAGCTCTCCGAGCACCCGATGCCCGGAGAGGACCGCCTGCATTTCGTACGCGGCGACATCACCGACCTCTCGGTGCTCGCTCGTGCCGGGATGACCGGTGCGCACAGCGTGCTGATCGACGCGCGTGACGACAACGAGGCGGTCACGCTCACGGTCGCGGCCAACACCGCGGCTCCTGCGGTGCACACGATCGTGGCGCTGCGCGACCTGCGTGTGCAGCGCACCATCTTCCGCGTCGACACCACCGTCCACTGCGTCCAGTGGCACAACACCCAGCTGATCGCCGAGGAGCTCAGCGACCCCGGAATCGCGGAGGTCTACCAGGAGCTCGCCACCGCCGGCGGCAAGGGCACCTACTCGCTCACGGTGCCCTCGTCGGCCGCGACCGTCGACGTCGGCGCCTGGCAGGCCGCTCTCGGCCGTTCGCACGGTGCGACCCTCCTCGCCGTCCGTACCGACGACGGCATCCAGGTCAGCCCGTCGTGGGACCTGCCGGTCTCCCCTGGCACGCGGCTGTTCTACATCGCGGCCGACCGTTTGGAGTACGACGAGGTCGTCGGGTCGCTCGGCTGACAGATTCCCGCCATGGCGGGAAAGTGCTCCGCTTACCGTCGCCAGACAGTGACAGAACCCCGCCATGGCGGGGTTCTGTCACTTGAGCGGCGAGGCCGCGGCGTACGGCCTCAGGACTTCTTGGTCGCGGCCTTCTTGGTCGCGGCCTTCTTGGTCGTCTTCTTGGCGGTCGACTTCTTCGCCGTGGACTTCTTGGCCGTCTTCTTCGTCGCCCGCTTGGTGGTCTTCTTCGCCGGGCCCTTGGCGCGCTTGTCGGCGAGCAGCTCGGCGGCACGATCGGCGGTCAGGGTCTCCAGGTCGTCGGCGGCCCGGAGGGTGGCGTTGTACTCACCGTCGGTGACGTAGGGACCGAAACGACCGTCCTTGACGACCATCGGCTGCCCGGAGACCGGGTCGGGACCGAGCTCCTTGAGCGGCGGCTTGGCGGCGGCCCGGCCGCGCTGCTTCGGCTGGGCGTAGATCTGCTCGGCCTCCTCCAGCGTGATCGTGAGCAGCTGGTCCTCCGAGCTCAGGGTCCGGGAGTCGGTGCCCTTCTTCAGGTAGGGCCCGTAGCGGCCGTTCTGGGCGGTGATCTCCTCGCCGTCGGCGCTGGTGCCGACGACCCGGGGCAGGGTCAGCAGCTTGACCGCGTCCTCGAGCGTGATGGTCTGCAGGTTCATGCTCTTGAAGAGGCTGGCGGTGCGGGGCTTGGCACCCTTCTTCGCGTCCTCGGGGAGCTGCTCGGTGACGTACGGACCGAACCGCCCGCTCTTCGCGACGACGGTGAGCCCCGTCTCGGGGTGGACGCCGAGGTTGAGCTCCTCGCCGGCGGGGTTGGCGAAGAGCTCCTTGGCCTTCTCCAGGGTCAGCTCGTCGGGCGGCAGGTCGTCGGGGACGTTGGCCCGCACCGCGAACGGGGTGCCGTCGTCGCCGGGGCCCTCGATGTAGGGACCGTAGCGGCCGACTCGGAGGTTGACCCCGGCCTCCGGGCTGCCGACCGGGAAGGTCGCCAGCTCGCGGGCGTCGATGTCGCCGAGACCGTCGACCAGCGGCTTGAGACCCATGACCCGCTCGGAGCCGAAGTAGAACTCCCCGAGCTCGGTGGTCATGTCCTTGTCGCCCTTGGCGATCTCGTCGAGGATCTCCTCCATGCTCGCCGTGAACCGGTAGTCGATCTGGCGCGGGAAGTGCTCCTCCAGCAGCCTGACCACCGAGAACGCGACCCAGGCGGGCACCAGCGCGGTGCCCTTCTTGAAGACGTAGCCGCGGTTGATGATGGTCTGGATGATGCTCGCGTAGGTCGACGGACGGCCGATCTCGCGCTCTTCGAGCTCACGGACCAGGGTCGCCTCGGTATAACGAGCCGGCGGCTTGGTCTCGTGGCCGTCCGCGGTGAGGCTCGCGGCGTTCACCCGGTCACCCTCGGAGAGGTTCGGGAGGCGGGTCTGCTGGTCGTCGGAGGTCTGGTCGGCGGAGTCGGTGCCCTCGACGTACGCCTTCAGGAACCCGTGGAAGGTGATCACGCGACCGGTCGCGGAGAAGACCACGTCCTCGCCCGTGGCCGCCGTGGCGCCGAGTCGGATCGCGACCGAGTTGCCGACCGCGTCCTTCATCTGGGAGGCGACGGTGCGCATCCAGATGAGCTCGTAGAGGCGGAACTGGTCGCCGGTCAGACCGGTCTGCGCCGGGGTGCGGAACGAGTCGCCCGCGGGGCGGATCGCCTCGTGGGCCTCCTGAGCGTTCTTGACCTTGGAGGCGTACGTCCGGGGTGCGTCGGGCAGGTATTCGGCACCGTAGAGCTCCCGGACCTGAGCGCGGGCCGCGCTGACGGCGTCTCCGCTCAGGGTCGTGGAGTCGGTACGCATGTAGGTGATGAAGCCGTTCTCGTAGAGACGCTGGGCGACCGACATCGTGGTCGACGCGCTCATCCCGAGCTTGCGACTCGCCTCCTGCTGCATCGTGGTGGTGCGGAAGGGGGCGTACGGGCTGCGCTTGTAGGGCTTCGACTCGACCGAGCGGACCTCGTAGGTCTTGTTGTCGAGGGCTGCCACGAGGGACTCGGCGCGGCTGCGGTCGAGGTGGACGACCTTGTCGCTCTTCAGCACGCCGTCGGGGCCGAAGTCGGCGCCGCGGGCGACGCGGTTGCCGTCGATCGAGGTGATCTTGGCCGGGAACATCCGCGGGTCGTGGTCCGAGCCGGCGTCGAAGGTGCCGGCGAGATCCCAGTAGGAGGCGGTGCGGAAGGCGATCCGCTCACGCTCACGGTCGACGACGAGTCGCGTGGCGACCGACTGGACACGGCCCGCGCTCAGGCGGGGCATGACCTTCTTCCACAGCACCGGGGAGATCTCGTAGCCGTAGAGGCGGTCGAGGATGCGGCGCGACTCCTGGGCCTCGACGAGGTCCATGTCGAGCTCTCTCGGGTTCTCCGCCGCCGCCAGGATGGCGGCCTTGGTGATCTCGTGGAAGACCATCCGCTTGACCGGGATGCCCTTCTTCGGCTTCAGCTCGTCGAGAAGGTGCCAGGCGATCGCCTCACCCTCGCGGTCCTCATCGGTGGCGAGGTAGAGCTCGTCGGCGTCCTTGAGGAGCGACTTGAGCTTGGCGATCTGCTTCTTCTTGTCGCTGGGCACGACGTAGTAAGGGGTGAAGCCGTTGTCGACATCAACGCCGAAGCGCCCCCACGGCTTGTCCTTGATCTTGGCGGGGGTGTCTGCCGCGCTCTGCGGAAGGTCGCGGATGTGCCCGACGGATGCCTCGACGACATACCCCTGTCCGAGGTATCCGCCGATCTTCTGAGCCTTCGCCGGGGACTCGACGATCACCAACTTGTGTGCCACTGACGTCCTTATCTCACTGCAGCAGAGCCTGGCACCACTGACAAGCTCTGGCGAGACACGTTAGCGCGTGTCTCCAGCCGGCATGGGTCCAGTCACCGCGGTTCATGCGGCACTGAGCTCTCGGACAACATGGCGTGTTGCCTTGGGCGCCGCGAAGACAATACCTAGCACGCTGGGGAGCGGGAGCGTGAAATCGGTGTCTCATCCGCTCCTGTCCAAAAACTGTCGGTGCTCGTCCGTAAGGTGGCTTTTCGAGGACGGCGAGACCAATCCGAACCGAGAGGTCTCTGCTGATGATCGACACCGAGTACATCGACTACATGGAGGGTCTGGCCACACCCCCGGAGCACCTGGTCTGCTCCGAGTGCGCGCAGCTGCTCACCCGGACCAACGCGATCCTGGAGCGTCTGGAGGCCGAGCTGACCCGGCCACGCTGGGCGGAGCCGGATACGCCGCCACGACCCGACCACGAGGTGGCCCTGGACTGGCTGGCCGCGCTGTGCGGCGGCCACGAGGCGGTCACCGCGCTGGATGCCGCGCCGCTGGTCGAGGACGGCCTGGATTTGCCGGTCGTGGAGGATGCGGCGGGACGTACGCAGCTGGAGGCGGTCGCCGCGCTGCTCGACGAGGTCGCCGCCGACTTCCCGGTCGAGGAGGTGGGCTTCGCGTTGCGAAGGGCCCTGCTGCGGCTGTGGGAGATCGACCCGCTGGTCGTCGACCGGCCCACGCAGCCGGCCCAGGTGGCAGCCGGGATCGTGTGGACGGTCCTGGGCGCCAACGGGCTCGCCGGGCCGGGTGGCCTCGTCACCGCCACCGAGCTCAAAGACCGCCTGGGCGTCAAGAAGATGCCCTCGGCCTACGGCAAGCAGCTGGCAGCCGCGCTCCGCGGCTTCTGGCCATGGCAGACACAGCGGCCGTGGGGCATGCGCGACCTTCCCGATCTCGAACCGCTGGGCTACCCGGACCTGCTGGTCTCGAGCGTGCGTAGACGCCTGATCAGGCTGCGGGACCAGGCGTGCCTGGCGCGGGACGGAGGAAGCCCTCGCTGACCAGCTCCTGGGCGATCGGCAGATAGTTGCTGCGCACGACCGCGGGGTCGCGGTCGAGGATCTGCGCGAGCGCGTCGAGGATCTGGCCGACGGTCAGGTCGCCGTCGCACGCGCCCGCGAAGGCCGCCTCGATCGTGTCCGCCTGCCGTGCGCGACGCAGGCCGCGCTGCTGGCGCAGGATGACGGTGCTGGGGTCCTCGGCGCCGGGCTGGCCGAGGGTCTCCTGCTGGACGTCCTCGACGATCACCAGGGTGGAGTCCTCGGTGACCTCGACTCGGGCCGCCTCGCCCCACGCCGCGAGCGCCGGCGCGATCGGCTGCTCGACGTCGTAGGGCCACTCGATGAGCTCGCGCTTCGGGTTGCTCGCGCCGATGCGGTGCAGGTTGATCCAACCGAACCCGACGCCCTCGATCTTCTGCTCCTCGAACCAGGACAGCCAGGTGTCGTAGCGGGTCAGGTAGTCCGGGGCGCCGTGGTGGCCGGAGTCCTTGAGCCACAGCTCGACGTACGCCGCGGGGTCGAGCACCTCACGCTGGACCACGAACGCGTCGACCTCGTCCTCGAGCCATCCCTCGAGACGGTCGTCCCAGGGCTGCTCCTCGGAGATGATCCAGTTGCCCAGGATCTGACACCAGCCGCCTTCGGTGAGCATGCCGGGAGCGGCTCGGACGATGTCCTCGACCACCCGGTCACCCGGAAGCCCGGAGTCGCGGTAGACGAGGCGCTCACCGGTCGCCGGGCTGATCACGAACGGCGGGTTGGTGGCGATCAGGTCGAAGCGCTCACCGGCGACGGGCTCGAAGAACGACCCGTTGCGTACGTCGATCCGGTCCGCCACATCGTTGAGCGCGGCATTGAAGGTGGTGATCCACAGGGCTCGCTGGTTGACGTCGGTCGCAACCACCCGGTCGCTGTGGGTGGCGAGGTGGAGGGCCTGGACGCCGCAGCCCGTGCCGAGATCGAGCGAGGTGCCGACCTGGTCGCGGATGGTCAGCTGGGCCAGGGAGGTCGAAGCAGGGCTGATCCCGAGCACGTGCTCGGGACCGACGCGCTGCGGGCCGCCGTCGAGCCCTGGCGTGAGGTCGGAGACGACCCAGAGGGCGGTGTCGTCGCTGGCGTACGGACGTACGTCGAGGCGGGCCGCGACCTCCCCGACCGACTGCTCCAGGATCCCCTCGACGGCGAGCCGGTCGACGAGCCCGGGCAGGGCTGCCTCGGCGTGGTCGAGGGGCACGGTCGTCTGCAGCAGGAAGAGCCGGATGAGCGTCTCCAGCGGGGTGCCGCCGTGGGTGCGCCGCCGGCCCGGCAGCGTCTCGTTGCGGCTCAGCGCGCTGTGCGCGGTCGGACCGAGCAGCTCGGCGACGGAGTCGTAGGAGAAGTCGGCCTGCTGGAGGGCGTCACGGAGCCGGTGCGGGAGGTCACTCACACCTGGAGCCTAATGTCAGGTCAGGTCAGCCCGCCGCCGCGCCCTCGGCGCTGGCGTGGATGTCGAAGACCTTGGCGAGGCCCGTGATCCGGAAGATCTTGAGCAGCCGCTCCTGCGTGCAGACCAGGCGAAGCATGCCGTTGTGCTGGCGCACCTTCTTCAGGCCACCCACGAGCACGCCGAGGCCGGTCGAGTCGAGGAACTCCACGGCTTCGAGGTCGACGACGATGTCGTAGTGACCCCGCGCGACGAGCTCGGTGATCTTGTCCCTCAGCTTCGGCGCGGTATAGACGTCGATCTCGCCGCCCACGGCCACGATGGTGGCCGAGTCGAGCTCGCGAGTCGCAAGCGTCAGATCCACTTCGAAGTTCTCCTGCCAAGGAACGTGAGACAACCAGCTCCGGTCGGCATGCCTGGTGTCCGATAGCCGGAGTCGATCGTAATGTAACCACGGCTCACCAGGATGCGCGCAAGAAACTCGCAACGTCATGGCCACGATGCGGGGGCGTGAGCGTGGCGGCCACCAGGATTCTGGGAGAATATTCAGGTGTTGACGACAGCGACCGGTGATCTCGTACGCCGGCTCGCGGACGTCCCCGGCCGCGAGGACCGGCTGGCTCACCTCGAGCAGGTCCCGCCGCGAGAGGCCGTCTTCGCCGATTGGCCGACGTGGGCTTCGGCCGATGTGGTCGCCGCCTTCGTCGCTCGCGGGATCGAGCGTCCTTGGCAGCATCAGGCGGTAGCGGCCGAGGCCGCCCATGAGGGCAGCCACGTGATCGTCTCGACCGGCACCGCCTCCGGGAAGTCGCTGGCCTATCAGCTGCCCGCACTGACCGCGATCCGAGACGGCCGAGGTCCACGTGGTGAACGCGGCGCCGGCGTCCTCTATCTCGCCCCCACCAAGGCGCTTGCCCAGGACCAGCTGACCGGGCTGCGCGAGCTGGGCGTCGACGTGCGCGCGGTGACCCACGACGGTGACAGCACCCGGGAGCAGCGGGACTGGGCGCGCGACTTCGGCGAGTACATCCTGACCAACCCCGACATGCTGCACCGATCACTGCTCCCCGGTCATCAGCGATGGACGGCGTACTTCCGCTCGCTGCGCTACGTCGTCATCGACGAGTGCCATCACTACCGAGGCGTCTTCGGGGCGCACGTCTCACACGTGCTGCGGCGGCTGCGGCGCATCTGTGCGCTCTACGGCTCGTCGCCGACGTTCATCCTCGCCTCGGCGACCGTCGCGGAGCCGTCGATCGCGGGTGAGCGGCTCACCGGCCTCCCGGTCCTCCCGGTGACTGCCGATGCGTCACCACGCGGGGAGCTCTCGATCGCCCTGTGGCAGCCGCCGCTGACCTCTCACGCCGGCGAGAACGGCGCTCCCGTGCGCCGCGCGGCCTCCGCGGAGACCGCCGACCTCCTCGCCGACCTGGTCTCCTCGGACGTACGCACCCTGGCCTTCGTACGCTCCCGGGTCGGTGCCGAGCAGGTCGCCCTGACCGCGGCCGCCGAGCTGGAGGAGGTCGACCCGTCGCTGCCCGGGCGGGTGGCGTCCTACCGCGGCGGCTATCTGCCCGAGGAACGCCGCGCGATCGAGGCGTCGCTCCGCTCCGGCGAGCTGCTCGGGCTGGCGGCGACGAACGCGCTCGAGCTCGGCATCGACATCAGCGGTCTGGACGCCGTGGTGCTCGCCGGCTATCCCGGCAGGCGCTCGGCCTTCTGGCAGCAGATCGGGCGGGCAGGTCGGGGCGCGGGCGACGCCCTCGGCATCCTGGTCGCCCGCGACGACCCGCTGGACACCTACCTCGTCACCCATCCCGATGCGCTTCTCGGCCAGCCGGTCGAGGCCACGGTCTTCGACCCGGCGAACCCATACGTCGTCGGCCCCCACCTGTGCGCCGCCGCGCAGGAGCTGCCGCTGACCGAGCCGGACCTGCCGCTCTTCGGACCGGGCGCCCGGGAGATCCTGGACAACCTGGTCGCCTCGGGGCTGCTGCGGAAGCGCCCCCGCGGCTGGTACTGGACCGACCGCCGCCGCGCGGCCGACCTCGCCGACATCCGCTCCTCGGGCGGGTCCCAGGTGCAGCTGATCGAGGCCGAGACCGGTCGGGTCGTCGGCACGGTCGACGCGGCGAGCTCACACGCGAGCGCGCACGCCGGCGCCGTCTACGTCCACCGTGGCGAGACCTATCTCGTGCATGAGCTCGACCTGGAGGAGAACGTCGCGGTCATCTCCCGCGACGACCCCGGCTACTCCACCTTCGCCCGGGAGATCACTGAGATCTCGATCGTCGCCGAGCGGGAGCAGGTCGCGTGGGGAGAGTGCCGCCTGGCCTACGGCGACGTCGACGTCACTCACCAGGTCGTCTCCTTCCTGCGTCGCCGGCAGCCGAGCGGCGAGGTGTTGGGTGAGGAGCTCCTCGATCTCCCCGAACGTACGCTGCGCACCTCCGCCGTCTGGTGGACCGTGCCCGCCTCAGCCCTCGAGGCGGCCGGCCTGGAGACGGCGGACATCCCAGGCGCTGCCCACGCCGCCGAGCACTGCTCGATCGGGCTGCTCCCGCTGATCGCCACCTGCGACCGCTGGGACATCGGTGGCGTCAGCACCGCGTCCCACCCGGACACCGGCATGCTCACCGTCTTCGTCTACGACGGGCATCCCGGCGGCGCCGGATTCTCCGAGCGCGGGTTCCGTGCCGCCCGGGAGTGGCTCGGTGCCACGCTGGAGACCATCGAGGCGTGCGAGTGCGACGACGGCTGCCCCTCCTGCGTGCAGTCGCCCAAGTGCGGCAACCAGAACAACCCTCTCGACAAACAAGGCGCGATCGTGTTGCTGCGGCTGCTGCTGCACAAATAGGCCTACCCTGGGGAAATGCTGATCTTGGGCCTTGTGCTGATCGTCGTTGCCGCAGTCCTCATCGTGCTGGGTATCTTCACCACCGGTAACGGTGATCTCGACGACCCGACCGCCACCCTGCTCGGCCTCCCGGTCGGCTCGACCACGATCTTCGTGATCGGCCTCGTGGCAGGCGTCCTTCTCCTCTTCGGGTTCTCGCTCACCAAGTGGGGCGGCAAGCACCAGGTGAAGTACATGAAGCAGAAGCGCCAGATGCGGGACATGGCCAAGACCCTGCAGGACGCCGAGTCCAAGTCGGAGTCCACCTCGGAGCCGAAGATCGCGCCCGAGCCCAAGTCCGAGGGCGCCTAGTCCGACCGCGACCCGGTCGGGCCGGCTCTCGCCTCGGCGACCGGATCTCCCGGCTGACCGAGCCAGCGCGGCCCCTCGACCCGCACGGTGACGGTGACGTCCTCGCCGGCGATCTCGCACGACTCCAAGGTGGCGCCGTTGCGGTCGGTGATCGTCGATGCCGCCGCGCATGCGTCCTCGGAGACCTGGAGTGCGTTGGCTCCCGCCAACGCCGCCAGATCGGCCGCGGACTGAGCGGTGCGGTGGGCGACGAAGACCGCGCCCACCACACCCAGCGCCGCACCGAGGAAGAGCAACAGGCCGATGGCACCGACCGCGAACGGGGCTGCCGACCCGCGTTCGTCCTTGCCGCGCCGGACCGTGCTCACTGCTCCCCCTGCGTGGCCTCGGTCGCAGCGACCGCCTCGCCGCGCACGGTCACACCCGGCATCCAGCCGAAGATCCCGCCGGGTCCGGTCACCCGGGCTCGGGCCGAGGCGACGACCTCCTCGGCACCGGCGCTGACACTCACCTGGGTGCCTGCAGGCCCGACCCGACGTCCGCGGGCAGCGGCGGATCCGCTGTCGTCCCCTCGGGCGACGGCCCGGGCGGTCTCCCGGGCCGCGTCGACCACCTGGATCTGCGCCGCTCCCACCGACAGCAACCACACCAGCCCGATGGTCACGGCCACCAGGAGCGGGATCACCATCACCAGCTCCGCGGTGGCGGCACCTCGCTCGTCCCGCTCGCCCCGCTGCCCGCGGACCATCGGTCAGATCCCCAACAGGCTGAGCACGTGCTGGAACAGCCTGTTGAGCAGGTCGTTGCCGAAGCCACCGGTGAGCAGCTTGTAGAGCAAGCCGGCGAGCCCCGCGCCCGCCGCCGTCCCGACGGCGTACTCGGCCGTCGTGATCCCCTTCTCGTCCTTCCGAAGATGTGCCTTGGCCATGGTTGGTCCTCTCTGGTCGATGGCCGTCGGTACGGCCGTTCAAGGACGACAATGACCCGCTCCACCGACATCCGCGACCGCCATGTCGCCGGCTGTGGACAACCCGATCCCGAACCCACCTTGTGGATGACAAACGGCCCGTTGATCAGGGAAAACAAGCACGCCGAGACGTCACGTACGTCGGTCGAGTCGGCATGCGGCTGCCAACTCGGCCGACGCGCGTGACGTCTCGGCCGACGGGGTGACGCCTCGGCGGGGTCAGATGCCGAGGTTGGAGAGGAGGCCGCCGACGACGGGGACGACGCCCAGCAGCAGGAAGGCGGGGAGGAGACAGATGCCGAGCGGTACGGCGGCCTTGACGCCCACCGCGCGGGCGCGGTCCTCGACCTCGGCGCGGGCGCTTCTGGTCAGGTCGTCGGCAAGGCGCTCGACCGTCGTGGCGACCGGGGCACCGGTGGCCTGAGCTCGGGCCAGTGCTCGGCCCAGCGGCGCCAACGCGGGATCGTCCACCAGGGTGCGCCACGTCTTCTCCGGATCGGCTCCCAGACGAAGCCGAGAAGCGGCCGGCAGGAGCCGGGCGGCTGCCGGGCCGGGCAGCGCTGCGGCGACGGCCACGAGCGCCTCGGCGGGCGCCGCGCCGGAGGAGAGCGCGGCGGAGAGCAGGCGGACCAAGGCAGGCAGCTCGGCCTTCGCCTCCTCCCGCTCCCGCCGGACCTCGGCGGGCTCGACCCGGCCGATGACCAGCCAGCAGACGACACCCGCCGGAGCGGCGAGTAGGGCACCCGCCGTGCCTCCGACGAAGGAGTAGACGGCGCCGGCGGCGAGCAGCGCGAGCAACGGCCGCCAGCGCATCATCCAGCCGCCGGGGTCATCCCGATCCGCAACGGTCGCGACCGTGCCGGGAAGCGGTGAGGCCGGCGCGGGCAGCAACGCTGCTGCCAGCCCGAGCGCGACGGCAGCAAGCCACGTGGTCATCTCGCCTCCACCCCGCGAGCGATGCCCTCGATCCACCACAGCCCCAACCAGCCGAGCAGCAGCCCGAGACCGAGGCAGGCCAGGCCCACCGGCGACCCGAAGAGGAACGCCAGCGGGTCGCCGCCGACGCCGCTGCCCATCGCCAGGGCCGCCATCGGCAGGCCCGCGATCAGGCGGGCGGTGGAGCGGGCCGAGCCGAGCTCGCCGTCGACGACCCGCTGGGTGGCGGCCGCGGCCCGCAGGTCGAGCGCCACTCGGTCGAGGGCGTCCGCGAGTCCGCTCCCGGTCTGGTGGGCGATCTGCCAGGCCGCGGCGACCACCCTCAGCGATCCCGCACCGGGCACCTCGGCGACCTGCCGCCACGCGGCGGGGACGTCGGAGCCCATCCGCTGCGCCTCCGCGACCGGCTCGATCACCGGCCACTCCGTGGCGAGCTGCGTCAGCGCGGGACCGGGCGGGTGCCCGGCGGCGAGCTCGGCGGCCATCTGCTCGCAGGCCTCGACGACACGGTTGGCCGTACGCCCAGCCGCGATCCGCTCGCAGCGGCGCCGCCACAGGGCGACGCCGCCGAAGGTGGCGATCCCGAGCAAGACAGCCGCGACGACCGCCTTGCCCGGGAAGACGATGGGGATCAGGGCGATCAGGAAAAACGACCACCGCGGCACCCGCCACGCGAGCGACCGGGGTTCCACCGCTGCTCGCGGACGGAGCATCAGCGCGGCGGCGGCACCGAGCAGGCCGGCGACCAGCCCGAGGCTCAGCCCGCTCACCGTTCGGCTCCCAGCAGCGCTTCGAGCCGGTCCGAGGCCGGTCCGGCGACCACGACGTCATCGGCGGCCACCGAGAAGGCGGTCTCCATCCGGACCAGCCCATCGGCTCCACGACACGGGACCGCGATCTCGGTCAGCACCCGGCGGCCGTCACGTCGGCGCAGGTGCACGACCACGTCGACACCGGAGGCGAACTGGCTGTGCGCCGCCTCCCTGCCGAGACCGGCGGCGAGCGCCAGGGCCTCCACCCTCGCCGGGACGTCGGCGGCGGAGTTGGCGTGCAGTGTGCCGCAGCCGCCCTCGTGGCCGGTGTTCAACGCGGCGAGGAGATCGACGACCTCGGCGCCACGCACCTCACCGACGACCAGCCGGTCCGGACGCATCCTGAGGGCCTGGCGGACCAGCGTATGGAGCTCGACGGCGCCGGCGGCCTCGATGTTGGCCGGGCGCGCCTCGAGTCCGACCACATGCGGATGGTCCGGACGCAGCTCGGAGGCGTCCTCCACCAGCACCAGCCGCTCCTCCGGCGGCACCAAGGACAACAGCGACGCCAGCAGCGTGGTCTTCCCGGTGCCGGTGCCTCCGGAGACGAGAAAGGCGGACCGCGCCAGCACCAGCCGCCGCAGCAGATCGGCGACCGCGGGAACGACCATCCCCGATGCCTCCAGCTCGGCGAGCGTGAACGCCCGCGCCGACGGCACCCGCAACGAGATCACCGTGCCCGGTCGTGCCAGCGGCGCGAGCACCGCATGGAACCGGCTGCCGTCGCCCAGCCTCAGGTCGACGTAGGGCGAGGCATCGTCCAGGCGGCGGCCGGCCCCGGCAGCCAGCCGCTGCGCCAGGCGTCGAACCGCATCGTCGTCCGGAAACGCGACCGGAGCGGGCTCCAGGCCGGAGCCGCGGTCGATGAAGACCTGATCGGGCCCGTTGACCAGGACGTCGGTCACCCCCGGCAAGCGCAGCAGCGGCTCCAACGGCCCCGCGCCGACCACGTCGCGGCGCAGCATCTCGAAGACGGCCAGCACGGTCGCGTCGCCGACGATCCGCCCCTCTGCACGGAGCGCCTCCTGGACCCGGTGCGGGGTGAGCTCTCCCGGCGTACGCGCCAGGTGGTCGCGGACGAGGTCGACGACCTGGGGCGCGATGTCGACGGCGCCGATCATGCGACCATCACCCCGGCGCGGACCCGGCAGCGCATCAGCACCTCGGCCGCGGCGCGGGCCAGCGGCGCCCGCTTCGAGCGGATCGGCCCCAGACCCAGGTCGATGGCCTCCGAGAGCCCGCGCTGGTCGGACATCGAGGCGATCACCGGGAGCCCGAGCGCACGCCCGACGGCCTCCGGCTCGGCCGCGCGGCCGCGGACGACGACCCGCACCCGATCCCGCTCGGGAAGGCGGGAGATCAGCCGGGCGGCGGACGCCGTGCCGGTGACGTTCGCCCGAACCACGACGAGGACGATGTCGCAGCCGGTCAGCAGCGCCTCGGTCCCGGCGTCGGACTCACGTGGCAGGTCGACCACGACCAGGTCATGGCCGCGACGAGCGGCGGCGAGCACCTCGCGCACGACCTCGGGCCGGGGTGGCACCACGTCGCCGCCCGGCCAGCCCAGCAGGCCCAGCGACCCGACGTGCGGCACCGCCTCACGCAACGCCCGCGCCCCCAGCCGCCCGGCGGTCTGCCCGAGATCTCCCCAGGTCACCCCTGGGATCTCGTCGAGGCCGAGCACCCGACCGGCGCCGGGACCGAGCCGGTCGGCGTCGATCAGCAGCGTCGATCCACGGTCGGCTCCGAGGCTGGCCAGGGCCGCGGCGTACGTCGTCGCACCGGCTCCACCCGATCCGGCCAGCACGCCGACGACCATGCCGTCGCCGCCCTCACCGTCGCCGACGTCGGCGAGCAGCCCGGCGACCACGGTCTCGGCCGACGGCAGCTCGAGCAACGTCTCGGCACCGACCTCCAGCGCGGCTCGGAGCAGCGGTTCGCCGGTCGAGCCCCAGCCCACGACGTACACCCCGTCTCTTCGGGGTGGACGCAGCGATGCCACCTCCGCCAGGAGGTCGGCGCCGACGAGGATCAGTGGTGGGCGTTGCCAGCGACGCAGCGCGCCGACGGCGTCGGTGCACTCCTCGACGGTGACGCCGGAGGCGGCGGCCAGGCGAGCCGCCTCAGCGGCGAGCAACGAGTCCGAGGTGATGACGAGCGGTTCCGAGGTCATGGCAGCAGGATCCGCCGAGACACCGACAATTCCACTCGCAAATCCAGGACCTGTGGATAACCCCGTCCTGGACCCGCCCTGTGGATGGTGATCGGCCCGCCCAACGGCCGTCTACGATGTGCCCATGACACGCATCGCTGCGTTCTTCGACCTCGACAAGACAATCATCGCGAGGTCCAGCACGCTTGCGTTCTCCAAGCATTTCCAGGCCGGCGGCCTGATCACCCGCGCGGCCATGATCCGCTCGGCCTACACGCAGTTCGTCTACGTCGTCGGCGGTGCCGACCACGACCAGATGGAGAAGATGCGCAAGTCGCTCTCCGAGATGGTCACCGGCTGGGACGTGGCGACCGTCAAGGAGATCGTCGCCGACACCCTCCACAACGTGGTCGACCCGCTCGTCTACGAGGAGGCCGTGCAGCTCATCGAGCAGCATCACGCCCAGGGCCACGACGTCATCATCGTCTCCGCCTCCGGCACCGAGCTGGTCGAGCCGATCGGCACGATGCTCGGTGCCGACCACGTCGTCGCCACCCAGATGGAGATCGAGGACGGCCGCTACACCGGCGAGATCGCGCTCTACGCCTACCGCGAGGAGAAGGCCCGCGCGGTCCAGCAGCTGGCCGAGCGCTTCGGCTACGACCTCGAGCAGTCGTACGCCTACTCCGACTCGGTCACCGACCTGCCCATGCTGGAGGAGGTCGGCCATGCCTTCGCGGTCAATCCCGACAAGGACCTCCGCAAGGCCGCCAAGGAACGCGGCTGGGACATCCTGGTCTTCAACAAGCCGGTCGCGCTGCGCAGCCGCGTGCTCACCCCGTCCACGCCGACCCTGGCCGCGCTGGCCGTCGGGGGCGCCGTCGCGATCGCCGGCGGCGTCATCTGGGCGGGCACGAAGCGCCGTCGCCTCGGCGCCTGACCCGATTCTGCAGACGCGGCATCATCCTCCTCATCCTGCAGAATTTCCAGCCTTGAATCTGGCCGCCGATCAGCGTAGAAACAGGGGTGTAACAAGACGTACACGAGTGAGAGGCACCCACGCGGCGATCCACCCATCTGATGGGGTGCTGTAGCCGGGGAGAAATCCCGACGCAGTGACCAGACCTTGCACGCTTGGTAACCAGAAACGCTCGTGTCAGCGGTGGCACCCGGTGCTCACAACCCACCGGGTGCCACCTGCTTTTGCACTCCTCTACTCGGCCGCGTCCAGGCGCAGCGGCGAGGCCTCGGCCCCGGCGGCGTACGCCTCGGCGGCATAGAGCAGCCATGAGTGCGCCCCCGCCTGGCCACCCTCGCGGAAGCCGCGCAGGTTCGACTCGTAGGCGGCACGCAGCGCCAGATGGCCGGCCTCGGGCACGACCAGCGACTTCTCGTCCACGCCGCGCGCGACCAGGATGAGCCGCTCTGCGGCACGCGCGACCAGACCGTTGTGGGAGGCGAACGGAGCCGCGGTCGCCAGATCGGCGTGCACGAACGCCGCCACGACCAGCGCCGGCGCGGACGTCGGGGCGAGCAGCAGATCGGAGAGACGCCGCAACCGCTCGGCCGACTCGGCAGAGCGCGGACGGCCCAGCTCCTCGGCGTCGAGCGACCCCGCGGCCGCCAGCGCGTGCAGCCGCGCGAACGCCTGCAGCGGCGCGTGCTTCACCACCGGCACCAGCGAGAGCAGCTCGGTCGAGAGCCGCACCGCGTCCTGCGCGATCGCGTCCCCGCCGGAGGCGCGAACCTCACCCAGGGACGACGAGGACCCTTCCAGCACGGCAGAGGCGTGCGCACCGCGCAGCAGCGACTCGGCGGTGGTCTCCGGAGACGTACGCCGCAGTCCCCGGTCACGCAGCATCACGTCGATGCCGTCACGAGCTGCGGCGAAGCCCGAGGCCACGCCTTCGAGCGACACCAACCGGGCAAGCGGATCGTCCTTCACGCGTCAACCTTAAGCGCGCGTTACCCTGACCGAGATGACGGACCCAGCCAACCCCGACCCGGCACGCTCCTTCGGAGGCGTGGCGGACAGCTATGACCGCGGGCGCCCGTCCTACCCGGTGGATGCGGTGAAGTGGCTGGTCGGCGAGGAGCCGTGCTCGGTCCTCGAGCTCGGCGCCGGCACCGGCAAGCTCACCGAGGTGCTCGTCGGCCTGGGCCACGACGTCTTCGCGACCGACCCGGACGACGCGATGCTCGACATCCTCTCCGGGAAGCTCCCGGACGTACGCGCCACCAGCGGCACCGCCGAGCAGATCCCGACCGGCGACAGCCTCTACGACGTGGTCGTCGTCGGCCAGGCGTTCCACTGGTTCGACCACGCCAAGGCGCTGGCCGAGATCGGGCGGGTGCTTCGTACGGACGGACGACTCGCCGTGGTCCAGAACGAGCGCGACGAGCGGATCCCCTGGGTGCGCAAGCTGGGCAAGCTGATCGGCAAGCAGGACGGTGGCTTCGACCCGACCTCGATCCTCGACGACTCCGGGGCCTTCTCCGCCGTCGAGGCGCAGACGTTCAGGCACTGGCAGGTCGTCGACCGGCACTCGATCCAGGACCTGGTCCAGTCGCGCTCCAACATCGCCACCCTCGAGCCGGAGGCTCAGGAGCAGAAGCGGCGCGAGGTGCTGGCCTTCTACGACGACTACGGCCGCGGTATGGACGGCATGCAGCTGCCCTACAACTGCCGCGCCTGGCGGACGCAGGTGCTCCCGCACGCCCAGATGGTCTCGACAGGCTCGACCACCGGCGCGCACATGGTGGTCGAGACGGACGAGGAGCCGAAGGTGCCGCTGGCCAAGCGCACCGACACCGCCGTACGCCTCCCCCGCGTCATCACCGACCCCGAGAACGGCGACGACGACCTGCTCATCGACTTCCGGTGAGGGGGTCGCGCGGACGCGTCGTGAGCGCGTCGCGCTCCGGGTCCATCAGGTCGAAGCTCTGGATGATCCAGAAGATCGCGAAGCAGACCAGCAGCGAGACCTCGGTCGCCAACAGCCAGTATTTCCAGCCGGTCAGGCCCAGCACGATGCCGCCCACCAGCAGCACCACCATGGCCACGACCAGCGCCCAGTAGGTCTTGTCCAGCCGCGTACGCGCCTTGTCGGCCTCCTGCGCGATCTTCCGCACGCCCCAGTCGGTGTTGAGCACGACCGCCAGCGCGAACGGCGTGAAGGTGAAGATCGCCGCGAGCCCGTGCGCCTTGGCCGCGAAGCTCTCCTGGTCGATCAGCAGCCAGCCCACGCCGACGACCCACGCCCCGGCGACCGAGACCAGACCGATCAGCCCCCAGCGTGAGGGCCAGGCACCGGCGGCGGCGCGCTTGCGGAGCCCGAAGATCAGCACGACCACCCAGCCGATCGCCATCACCGCCAGATAGCTCCAGGCGTTGTTGACGATGGCGGCCTTGTCGATCTGCTGCCCGATCTCCGGGGTCGGCACGAAACCGACCATCGGCGCCGAGAGCCCGGCGAGGTTGAGCGCGGTGTCCTCGGCGTCGGTATAGCCCCGCAGCACCACCAGACACACGCCCAGCGCACACAGCACCGCGGTGAAGACCGGACCCGCCGGGGTGTAGTAGTAGGACGAGATGGACGTCTGCCACTCCCCGCTCGTGATCGTCTCGGCAGCCACCGAGATCGCGAGCCCCGCGAGCAGACAGCACAGAGCGAACCGGACATAGCGGTACGTCGTCACCTCGGTCGTCATAGGCCTGAACGTAGCGGGATCCGGCCACCGTCGGGGGCCTATCCGGCAGCGCGTCCGAGACCCGCGCCAATCGTTCACCGAGCAATGTCGAGGAACGCATAGCGTGACGAAGGCCACATCAGATACCGTAAATCGAGCCCGGATCCCCGCCGGTTTCGAGAAATCCTCCGTCGCTCCTACGATGCGCGCGTGAAGATGACGATCAAGTGAAATCCTTCGCCCCGAGCCGATGATGTCTTGGGATGCGCCCACGGACGCGTTAGCGTCCGGACGAAGCCGCATATCTCTGCCGTAGCCCCACCACCATCACCGCTCGGGCGATGCCTCCTGCGGAAAAGTGAGGTCGACATGTCCACCGTGACATACCTCGAGGACGGCCCTTCCGTCCTCTCCCTGTACGAAGGTTTCTTCGCCGGTGGCGCCCGGATCCTGCACACCGCAGTCGTCCGCGCGCTCGACGCCACCACGCCTCAGCGGCACAGCGTGCTGAGCCTCAGCGACCGCGTGCAGCGCGAGTTCACCGCGCAGCGGATCTCTTCCGACAACTCCTACCGACGCTTGACCTCGGCCGGCGTCCCGGTGCGGGCATTGAGACGTACGCCGACGGGCCCCATCACCACCAGCCAGCTCAAGCGCGTGGCGCAGTCGGTGGCCAAGGCCGACGTGGTGCTCTCCCTCAAGGAACAGCCGCTCACGGTGCTGGGCAGGGTCGGTACGTCCGGGACTCCGCTGATCACCTGCCTGCACCGCTCCGACCCGGAGCACCAGGGGGCGGGGGTGCAGGAGCTCATCGACCTCGACCGGGCCGGGCTGCTGACCGCTGCCGTGTGCTGTGCGGAGTCGACCCAGCGGGCCTACCACGAGGCGACCGGGATCCCGCTGGAGCGGCTGCCGGTCCTCCCCAACGGGGTCGACCTCTACAAGTTCCGCACCGATGCCGAGCTGCGGGCCGGCAAGCGGGCCGAGCTCGGCGTGGACGGCGACGCACCCGTGGTGATGATCGCGGCGCGCTTCGACGAGATGAAGAACATCCCGCTCTTCGTCCGGGCTGCGCGCCGGTTCGTCCAGGAGCACCCCGACGCCCACCTCGTCATGTGCGGCGCCGGGATGACCGCGGACAACCCGGCCTTCGCGCAGCTCATCAACGAGGAGCTCGGCGCGTGGGCGGCACTGGAGACCAACCTGCACGCCCTCGGGATCCAGAGCCAGATGGCGCCGCTCTACAACGCCGCCGACCTGATCACGCTCACCTCGGCATTCGGCGAGGCCGCCCCGCTGTGTCTGCTCGAGGGGATGGCCTGCGGTGCGGTCCCGGTGACCACGCCGGTCGGCGACGCTCCGGCGATGGTCGGTGACCTCCGTCTGGTCTCGAGCTTCGACCCGGCCGAGATGGCCGAGTCCTGGAAGGCCGCCTTCGCCCAGCGCGAGGAGCACTTCGAGCGGATCTTCCGCAACCGGCAGCGCCTCTCCGAGCAGCGGCTCTTCGATGCGTACGCCCGGCTCATCAAGGACTCCGCCGACTCGGCGCTCATCCCGGTCGCGGTCTGAGACGGTCGCTGGTCGAGCCCCGGAGCGGGGCTCGACCAGCGGGTCGGTCAGTAGACGGTCACGCCATAGGCGTTGACCGCCTCACGAAGGGGCTGGAAGAAGGTCGTTCCGCCCGTGGTGCAGTTGCCGGAACCGCCCGAGGTGATGCCGAGGGCCTTGGTGCCGTCGTAGAGCGCGCCGCCGGAGTCACCGGGCTCGGCGCACACGTTGGTCTGGATCAGGCCGCTGACCCGGCCGGAGCCCTGGTAGCGGACGGTGACGTTGAGCGCCTGGACGGTGCCGCTGTGGACCCCGGTGGTGGAGCCGTCTCGGGTGACCCGCTCACCGACGTACGCATCGGCGACCGTGAAGCCGCCGGGGTGCGAGAGCGAGGGGTTGTCGTAGCGAACCAGGGCGTAGTCGTTGCCCGGGAAGCTCGACGAGACCGTCGGGCCGATCAGGGTGGACTGGCCCGAGTTGGCGTACCAGGTCGGAACCTCGTCACCGCAGTGACCGGCGGTGATGAAGTAGTAGCTGCTGCCGCTCTGGACGTTGAATCCCAACGAGCAGCGGTAGCCGGATCCGTAGATCGCATCGCCGGCGCCGAGCAGCGTGGTGAACGTGCCGGCGGTGCGCTTGATCGTGAGTGCCTCGGCGTCGGCGCCTGCGGCCTTGGCGACCTTGGCGAGCTCCGCCTTCGAGACGGTGGAGTCGGCGGTGACGACGACCTTGCCGGTCGCGGCGTCGGTGTACCAGGCGATGCCGGATACGGCCGACTTGTCGACAGCGGAGTTGACCGCGGCCAACGCCTTCGGACTGAACTCCTGGTGATCCGGTGCGGCGACAGCCGGCGTGGTGGCAGCGGTAGCTGCCAGACCAAGACCGGCGACGACTGCGGCCAGACGGGTGCGGGACGTGGTGAACCTCATGTGTTCCTCCTACGAACGACCAGGCACCCGCGTGGTTGCAGGCGCCAGGAATGCCCGACCACCGCGATGTGCCCGAGCACGCCTTCTCGGGAGTATGTCGACGGGTCGATCGGTCGGCTACGCCACGAAAGAAAATTTCACCGCCAGGCGGAAATCATTGCCAAATAGGGCGAAGTGGTCTGAACCACTTCGCCCATTTCAGCTGCGTATCAGTAGAGGTTGACGTCGTAGGCGTTCACGGCCTCGCGGACCGGCTGGTAGAAGGTGGTGCCGCCCGAGGAGCAGTCACCGGAGCCACCCGAGGTGATCCCCAGGGCGGTCGAGCCGGCGTAGAGCGGGCCGCCGGAGTCGCCCGACTCGGCGCAGATGTCGGTCTGGATCATGCCGCGGACGGTGCCGGACCCGCGGTAGCGGACC
Organism: Nocardioides sp. YJ-D4; assembly: GCF_054031495.1. NCBI lineage: Bacteria > Bacillati > Actinomycetota > Actinomycetes > Propionibacteriales > Nocardioidaceae > Nocardioides > Nocardioides sp. YJ-D4. The sequence continues at coordinate 3,262,911 of NZ_CM132932.1, read as the reverse complement.
GAGACGTCGAGCGCCTCGACCCGGCCGGAGTGCGCGCCGGTGGACGAGCCGTCGCGGGTCACCCGCTGACCGACGCGCGCGTCACCGACGGAGTAGCCGCCCTGGTGGCTCAGCGAGTCGTTGGCGTAGCGCACCAGGGCGTAGTCGTTGCCCGGGAAGCTCGACTTCACGGTCGGCCCGATCCGAGTGGTCTGACCGGCGTTGGTGTACCACGTCCCCACGTCTTCGGCGCAGTGACCGGCGGTGAGGAAGTAGTGGGTGCCACCGCTGCGCACGTTGAACCCGAGGGAGCACCGGGTCCCCGCGCCGTGGATGGCGTCTCCAGGCCCGAGGAACGGCTTGAACTCACCCTTGGCGCGCTTGATCGTGATCGCGTCGGCGTCGGCGCCGACCGTCCGGGTCAACCTGCCCAGCGCGGAGGCGGGGACGGTGGAGTCCGCGGTCACGACCACCTTGCCGGTGGCCTCGTCGGTGTACCAGGCGATGCCGGACAGCGCGGACCTGCTGACCGCGGAGTCGACGGCGGCGTAGGCGGCCGCCAGCGCCTTGGCGCTGACCTCCGTCTCCGCGGGCGCAGCGACCGCCGGCGTGGCCATGGCGGTAGCCGCCAGCCCTAGACCGACCGCTGCCGCGAGCAGTCGGCTGCGTGACCTGGTGAACCTCATGCGTTCCTCCTGGGACGACCAGGCGCCCGCCCCGGTAGCGCGCGCCACGTGCACGACCACCGCGATGTGCCCGAACACGATCACTGTGAGTATGTCGTTGTAGACACCTCATCGGCCAGTCGTCGGCAAAAAACTTTCGCAGTTCGATCAAATTTCGTACGCCGCGGGGCAAAGTGGCTCAAACCACCTCACCCCGCGGCGTACCTCTGCTTGATCAGTAGATCGTGGCGCCGTACACGCTGAGCGCCTCGGTCACCGGCTGGAAGAAGGTGGTGCCGCCGGTGGAGCAGTTGCCGCTGCCGCCGGAGGTCAGACCCAGCGCGGTCGAACCGGAGTAGAGCGCGCCGCCGGAGTCACCGGGCTCCGCGCACACGTTGGTCTGGATCAGGCCGCTGACGGTTCCCTCGGCGTAGCGGACGCTGGCGTTGACCGCCGTCACGGTGCCGGTGTGGACACCGGTGGTCGAGCCGTCACGGGTGACGCTCTGGCCGACCCGAGCGGTGCCGGCCGTGAAGCCACCGGTCTTCGAGATCGTCGAGTTGTAGCGGACGATGCCGTAGTCGTTGCCCGGGAAGCTCGAGCCCGCGGTCGAGCCGAGGAGCGTGCTCTGCGAGGAGTTGGCGTACCAGGTCGAGACGGCGTCGGTGCAGTGGCCCGCGGTCAGGAAGTAGTCCGCGCCGCCGACCTTGACGTTGAAGCCGAGCGAGCAGCGGGAGCCGCCGCCGTAGATGGCGTCGCCGGGGCCGATGAGCGGGCTGAACTCGCCCTTGGTGTGCTTGACGGTCACGGCCTGGTCGCCCTGGCTCGTCTTCTCGGCGGCAGCCTCCTTGACCTCGGCGATCTCGGCCGCGGAGACGGTCTCGTCAACGGTGATGACGACCTTGTTGGTGGCCGGGTCGGTGTACCACGACGAGCCGACCGGGGCGGACTCGGCGACGGCCGACTTGACCGACGCGACCTCGGCCTTGCTGAACTCGGCATCCGCGGCGGCTGCCGGGACGGCGACGGCGGCGGAGGCCGCGAGACCCACACCCGCGGCAAGCGCGGCGATCGTGCGGGGACGGAAGGTGGTGCGTTGGAACCTCATACGTCTCCTCCTGGGGGAAAGGCCCACGTGTTGTGGGCTTCCGCACCCGGAACCACGGGTTTCGCGGCTTACCGGGGGCGGGTAACTGAGTTTCGTGTTCTTTTCCTTACCCCGCACCACATTCGATTCCCCAAGAATCTGCATTGCAAAGACTCGTTCATCGAATTCCTGCAATGCAGCAACACGCGATTCCGCAGCGTTTGCGGCTCAGCCCCGAAAGAAGAGGATTGGGTAAGCATTGCCAAGTTGTAGGTGCCCGGGTCCCGGGCCGCGTACGGTGGGTATCCGTGTTCATCTCGCTGCTCGAGCGAGGATTCGGGCGGGATTCCGTCCGGCTTCCAAACCTTCGGCGTGGCGACTGTTGATAGATGGTAGACAAACCCCATGCCGTATCCGCCGCCCCCAGGCTCCCCCGGTTCGGGCGCGCCTGACGAGGAGCCGCAGAAGCAGCCTGCCCCTTTCGACTACAACGAGCGGCTGATCGGGCTCTCCGACGAGAGCGGCAACCGACCGGCGTTCAACGCCCGCAAGGAGCGCGCCGGCCAGGGCGGGCCGCTGCGCCAGGTCCTGACCATCGCCGTCTCCCTCGGGCTCGTGGTCGTGTGCGGCGTGGTCGTCTACGCACTGTTCACCCGCGGCGACGACGCGGCCACGACCGCCGGAGCACCGACCGCGAGCGACACGGCCTCGGCCGACAGGACACCGAGCGGGTCGGCGAGCCAGGGCGGCGGAAGCTCCGACGTCGGCGGTGAGTCCAGCGGCAATCCCGACTGGCCCGGGACCTCCGCGGCCGACCCCAGCGACGGCGCCACCAGCTCGCGTTCGACCATCGGCCCCGAACACCTCTCCAAGGCCGACGTCCCCCGCCCGTGGGAGTTCACCTACGGCGACGTCAACCTCAAGGCCCGCTACCTGAGCGGCAAGGACTACTCCGGCTGCAAGGCGACGCTGAAGCCCGCGATCCGCAACCTCGGCTGCGACTATGCCGTTCGGGTCTCCTACAAGGCTCAGCGGGGCAACCTGCGGATGACCCATTTCATCTACGACTTCAGCACCGTCGAGGCCGCCGGCAAGGCCGCCACGAAGACCGAGCCGCGGCACGTGATCCCGCCGACGGAAGCCTTCCTGCCCGGCTACACCCAGGGCTGGTTCAAGGTGAAGGACTACGGCAAGTACGTCGTCTACACCATGGTCACGGCCAGCGACGGCATCACCGAGGCCCAGGGCAAGGAGTACACCTCCTACGGCAACACCGACCTCGGCGCGGAGATCCTCTTCCGGATGTGACCCGGTCTCAGGGGGTCGCCTGGTCCCCTGCTTCGGGTGACGCCCCTACCGTGGGCGAAGGCTCGGCCGAGGCGCTACCGCTCTCGCTCGGCTGCGCCGACGGCGTTGCGCTCGACCCGGTCGAGGTCGACGGCTCGGCGCTCGGCTCCTCCGTCGCGGCCGACTCGGACGGCTCGGCCGACTCCGAGGGCTCGGTGCTCGGGCTCGCAGACTCCTCGGGAGTCGCGGTCGCGCCCGGCGACGGATTCTCGCCCTGCTTCTCGTCGCCCTGCCCCGAGCCACCGCCGGTCACCCGGGAGATCGTCGTGCCGCCGTCCCCGCCGCGCGTGATCGAGCTGACGCTGCGTCCGGCCAGCAGCTCGAAGACGGTGATCACGGCGACGACGACCACGAACATCGCTAGCGAGGCCAGTGCGATCCGCTTCCAGGGCAGAGTCTTGAGGCGCTCCTGCCACGACGGCATCGGCTCGGCGTCGCCGTCCCCGTCGGCCATCTCCGCCGCCTCGGCCACGGAGTCCGAAGCCGGCTCGGTCGCGGGCTCCGAGCTGGTGCGTACGCCGGCGAGGCCGGCCGACCGCCACCGGGCCAGGGCCTGGGCGCTGGTCACCTTCTGGTGGCTCTTCGCGAGCCACTGCCCGTAGAGGTTGGTGCCGATCGTGGCCGCCACGCTGCCCATCGCCGCCCCGAGGAGGGTGCCGACGGCACCGAGCGTGGAGAGCAGCAGAGCGGAGGTGACCGCGGCGAGGGCGCCTGCGGTGGTCGCGATCCAGTCGATGCGTGCGGGTTTCGATGCTTGGGAATCACTGGAGGGCGGGGTGTTGCTCATTGGGCCCAGATTAACTCGCGACCTGACGCTACCGGGGCCAACTTGACGCAGATCACCCTTGACTCAGGTCACGTTCCAGAGCCGCTGCACCGGACATCAGAGTGGCGACGACGCTCGGCAGGGACTCCTTGTCGTAGCGGACGCTGGGCATGGAGATCGACATCCCGGCGACGACGTCGCCGCCGGCGCCACGGACGGGGACGCCGATCGCGACCACGCCACGCTCGGAGCGACCGTCGTTGAAGGCGAAGCCGTTGCGGCGTACGCGCTCGAGCTCGGTACGCAGCGCGTCGACGTCCGGGCGATCGGCCAGGTGGTCGGCGTACCTCTCCCGGGAGTAGATCGAGGCGACCTCGTCGTCGGAGATCTGGGCCAGGAGCAGGAGGCCGGCGGTGGTGCGGTGGGCGGGGAAGACCATGCCCTCACGGGAGCCGACCTTGAGCGACTGCGGCGACTCGACCGAGGCGATGAAGCGGCAGGTGTCACCGGTGCGTACGGCGACGTTGGCGGACTCGCCCAGCAGGTCGACCAGGCGCTGCAGATGGGGAAGCGCGACCTGACGGAGCCGGGATGCGGTCGAGCGGGAGTGAGCCGCCAGCTCCAGCACCGGTCCGGCCCGGTAGACCTTGTCCTCGTCCTGGACCGCGAAGTCGCGGTAGACCAGCATCGCCAGCAGCCGATGGGCGGTGGAGCGGGCGACGTCGAGCCGAGCCGCCGCCTCTGAGACGGTCAGGCGGCCTTCGAGCTGGAGGATCGTCGCCAGCTTGAGTGCGTGGTCGACGCTGGTGATCGCATACGGGGGCCGGGTCTTGAGCGGCTTGTCCATCCCACCTCTTCCTGATCACACCAAACCAAGCATCTATCGCTCGCCTCCGCAGGAGATTGACCCACCTGGGAAGGCCGCTGTGACAATGGCCACGTCGCCGAGGCGACGCCTCCCGACGCACCCGGTTCGACAAGTGAGGAACACTGCGATGTCTGTCCTGATCGGCACCAACCCGACGCGTACGTTCGAGGATGCCCGCCGCTGGGTGACGGAGGGAACCGCCCTGCTGACCGGTGCCATCGACGGCCTGGACCGCTCCGCCTTCGACGGCGACTCGCAGCTGCCGGGCTGGACCCGCAAGCATCTGGTCGGCCACATCGCCGCCAACGCCGATGCCCTCGGCAACCTGATCTCCTGGGCCGAGACCGGCGTGGAGAAGCGGATGTACGCCTCCACCGAGCAGCGCAATGCCGACATCGAGGCGGCCGCGACGCGCCCGGCCGAGGAGCTTCGCGCGTGGTATCTCCGCGGCGCCGCGGAGCTCGACGCGGCCATGGACCGGCTCACCGCCGAGCAGTGGGAGCACGAGGTGATCACCGCCCAGCTCGTCACCCGGAAGGCGAGCGACGTCCCGTGGATGCGGGCACGTGAGGTCTTCGTCCACGCCGTCGACCTCGGCGTCGGGATCACCTTCGCCGACCTGCCCGACGACTTCCTGCTCGCCCTCGCCGACGAGATCCGTACCAAGCGGGGACTCTCCGACGACGACCTGCTCGGTGTCGACGGCCCGCTTCCCGAGGTGGCCGCCTGGCTCGCCGGGCGACCGCACGACCTGGTGGACGCGCCGACGCTCGGGCCGTGGCTGTGAACCTTCCTGGGATCAGCTCCAGAGGGCGAGCTTGTCCGGGTTCAGGACGATCCAGACGTCGGTGACCCGGCCGCCGGCGACCCGCAGGTTGGCGACGCCGCGGTGAGCGCCGTCCTCGACGAACGTGAACCCGAGGCCGTCGGCGGTGGCCTCGGTCCGGACCTCCCAGCTCGGCCGCTTCGTGAGTACGCCGAGCAGGAACCGCGCCACCTTCTCAGGCCCGACGATCGGGTTGCGGGCCGCGCTGACCCGGCCGCCGCCGTCGGAGCGGAGCGTGACCGACGGGTCGAGCAGCGTCACCAGCCGGCCGAGGTCGCCGCCGGCGGTGGCCGAGACGAAGGCGCGTACGACGTCGTCGTGCTCCGGCAGCGGGGCGACGTCGTCACGCTGCTGGGCGACCCTGCGCCGTGCGGAGGCGGCGAGCTGCCGCACCGCGGCCGGTGAGCGGCCGACCACCCCGGCGATGTCTCCGAACGGGACGGCGAAGATGTCATGGAGCACGAACGCGACCCGCTCGGCCGGGGTCATCGCGTCGAGCACGACGAGCAGCGCGGTGCTCACGGTGTCGTCCAGGGTCGCCCGGTCGGCCGGATCCTCGGGGGCGGCGAGGAAACCCGGCCGGACCGGCTCGGGCAGCCAGGGGCCGACGTACCTCTCCCGGCGGCTGCGCGCCGACTTGAGCACGTCGAGGCAGACCCGGCTGGTCACGCGGCTCAGCCAGCCGGAGGGGTTGTCGATCGCCGCCCGCTCGTCGTCGGAGAGGCGATACCACCGCAGGTAGGTCTCCTGGACCGCGTCCTCGGCCTCCTCGACCGTGCCGAGCAGGCGGTAGGCGAGCGCGATAAGACGGCGGCGCTCGATCATCACCTCGCCCAGGTCGTCCATGTCAGGCATCGTGGCATCTCCTTCGGGGTTCACCCAGTGTGACGAGCCAGACAGCGCGATTGTGAGGTGGCGACCTCACATTCGCATCGGCCACCTCGTCAACCTGACGAGTGCCCGCGCTGTGGCGGGCCAGACCCGAAGGACACCGATGCTCGCCAACGTCAACGTGACCAAGATGTTCCCCGCTGCGTACAAGGCTCAGATGGCCGTCGAGGAGGCGGTCGAGGAGGCCATCAGCGTCGCCGGCCTCGACCGGCTCGCGGTCGACCTCGTCAAGATCCGCGCCTCCCAGATCAACGGCTGCGCCTTCTGCCTGCGGATGCACACCCAGGACGCCATCAAGAACGGCGAGACGACCGACCGTCTCGCCCTCGTCGCCGCGTGGTGGGAGTCGCAGTACTTCACCCCCGAGGAGCAGGCCGCGCTCACCATCGCCGAGCAGATCACCCGCATCGGCGACCTGCACACCTCCCCGGCCCCCAAGGTGGACGTCGAGAGCATCCTGGACGCCAAGCAGATCGCCGCGATCACCTGGGTCGCCATCTCCATCAACGCCTGGAACCGGATCGCGATCTCGAGCCACTACCCGGTCGCACCCTGATCCGAGCCGGGTAGTCCGGGGAGTTTCCGTCCGTTACTGGCTGGTAGATGGACGGGAACTCCCCGGACTACCGTCCGGCCTACCGAGTGCTGTCGCGGCCGAGCAGATAGCCGACCGCCAGCGCGACGACCGCCAGCGCAACCGGATAGCTCTGCAGGAATGCTCCGAAGATCACGTCGGCCATCAAGCCGAGCAGTTCCAGGATCACCCAGATCGCCAGGACCGTGCCGGCGACGATGAGGACCTTCCACTTCGTCGCCATCTACTGGCTCACGTGGAAGGAGGCGGACGTGGTCGAGCGAGGACGCATGGGGATCCTTTGTGGAGCGTGACGGCCGAGGCGGCGCCCACCCGTCGGCGCATCGCAGAAAGTAGCAGCGGGTGTGGGGGCGTACGAGAGAATCGTGGAACCGCGTGGGAACGTTTCTCCTACGTGAATCTTTACTCGGCCAGGGGGTCCGATGACTACGCCGACACCACCACCGCCGCCGGACGGGTACGGCGCGATGCCTCCTGCGCCGGACCTCCAGCCTGGCTGGCCGCCGAACGAGAATTCGTACGGCGCGGGAGGGCCACCTCCGCCCGAGAAGCCGCACAACCCGTGGCCCATCGTCATCGGGCTCGGGGCGATCGTGGTGGTGCTGGTGATCGGCGTCATCATCACGGCCGCCCTCGTCCTGCTCCGCGGTGAGGAGGACCCGACGGCGAAGCCGGGACCGTTGACGGTGACGGCCACGCCGAGCACGTCGGCGACCGCCCCTGCCCCGGGCGGGCTGGCCGCCGACCTGTTCGAGGGTGACTGGAGGTTCAAGCTCGGCGACGTGAGCATGAACGCGACGTACGTGGCCGCCCAGGACTACCCGGACTGCGGGCCGATCGCGTCGGCGGCGCTGGAGAAGAAGGGCTGCCGCTATGCGGCCATGGGGATCCACGACGCCGAGGGCGGCAAGCTGCGGATGCTCCGGGTGATCTACGTCTTCGACAGCGAGGCGGAGGCGACGGCGGCCGCGGAGTCGGTCAAGGAGACCGACTTCGACCTGCCCACCGGCAGTCTCATCGCGGACGACGTGATCGGGAAGTGGGTCGCCAAGGACTCCTCCAAGGCGGTCGTCGTCGGCTTCGTGACCGCGCAGAAGGGCGTCCCGGAGACGACCGTCGACGACTACCTCCACTACGGCACCGCCGACATCGCGGGCGCCCTGATCTTCATGGACCTGTAGGCCGGACGAGGCGGCGATGACCCTCCAGCGCCGGATCCAGTACGTCCTGGACGAGCTCGTCGCCAGCGGCGCAGAGACCGGCCTGCAGGTCGCCGTCGACCACCGCGGCCACCGGGTCGTGGACGCCGTCGCCGGTCTCGCCGACAGCGGGACCGGGCGGCCGGTCAGCCCGGAGACGCTGTTCTTCAGCTTCTCGACCGGCAAGGGGATGGCCGCGCTGATCGCCCACCTCCTGGTCGGCAACGGCCTCGTCGGCTATGACACCCGGGTCGCGGAGGTCTGGCCGGAGTTCGGGGTCCGCGGCAAGGAGTCGGCGACGCTACGTCACGTGCTGACGCACACGGTCGGCGTACCTGCGATGCCCGGCGGACTCGGCCCGGGCGACCTGGGCGACTGGTCCCGAGTCTGCGCGGCGATCGCCGGGGCGGACCCGCTGTGGCGGCCGGGCACCCGGACCGGCTACCACTCGTACACCTTCGGCTTCCTGGTCGGCGAGATCGCGCACCGGGTCACCGGGATGCCGATGGGGCGGCTGTTGAACGACTGGGTCGCCGCACCCCTCGGGATCACCGGCGAGCTTTGCTTCGGCGTCCCGCCGAGCGAGCTCACCCGGCTCGCCAGGCTCGAGGACACCGAGCCGCCGGCACCCGAGACACCGGAGCCGGACGGCATCCTGGCTCCCTGGGAGGGACGACCCCGGGCGTCGATGGGCAACGACCAGCAGTTTCTCCAGGCCGACATCCCGTCGGTGGGCACCTTCACCGCACGGGGGATCACGACCGCGTACGCCGCGATGCTGGACGGGCGGCTGATCGCCCCGGACCAGATCGAGGAGCTGTCGGCGGTCGCCTTCGAGGGCACCGACCAGGTCTTCGGCAACCCGGCCCGGCTTGCGCTCGGCTATCCGCTGGGCCGCATCGGCGCCCCGGCCGACGAGGCGCCGACCGCGCTCGGCTGGCCCGGCGGAGGAGGCAGCTATGCCTACGCCGACCCCGCCACCGGGATCTCGTTCGCGGTCACCAAGAGCCGACTCACTCCCGACTTCAGCACCGCACAGCGACTATCGGACCTGGTGAACGCCGAGATCAGGCGACCGGCCTGACCCGTCGCCGGAGTTCACCCGAGGTTTCCGAGTATTCGAAAGCGTTTGGTTCAGCGCACACGGCGGACTCATACCGTCGGTAGGCGTGTCCCCCAAGCTGTTCGCCTCGGGCAAGCTCCTGCGCGCCGTCGTGTCCGCAATCGCGCTGTGCGGCGTCCTCGCCGCCGCCTTGAGCTTCCTGGTCCCGACGACCGCCTCGGCCGGCCCGACCGTCAAGGTCGCCCAGGCCGGACCGGTACAGCCCGGCTTCCAGCGCTTCGCCTGGCTCAACGCCTGGGCGGACCACCACACCGCGCCCGGAGGCGCTGCCGCCGGCCGGCTCGACGGGGTGCCGCGGATGCGGATCGTGGTGGGTCACCTGCGGCGTACGGTCATCGACTTCGGCGTGCTCGCCGAGGTGGAGGCGCCGCAGCGGGAGGCCTTCGAGTCGTTCGGCCGTGAGTTCGGCCTCGTCTCCACGCCCGACGCCACCGACGACGCAGTCTTCTATCGGCGCTCGGTCTTCCGGCTGGTCAGCAAGGACACGGTCACCATGTACTACCGCCACGGCGCCCAGGTCAGCGCGCCGGTGGTCGTGCTGGAGGAGCGTTCCTCGGGGCAGCGCGTCGGGGTCCTGCCCGTGCACTTCCCAGCGAGCCTCCCCTCCGCCCCGGGGCAGAAGAAGTGGCGCGAGCTGAACGCCCGGATCGTCGAGGGCGTGGTCGCGCGTGCCGAGGTGCCGATGGTGGTGGCCGGTGACTTCAACCAGCGCAACGACATCCTGTGCGACCTGACCTCGCCGGAGACCGGTCTGGTGAGTCCGCTGGCGACGCACGAAACGTGCGCCACCGCCCGCCGGGCGCCGATCGACCAGGCCTTCCTCAGCCCGTCGCTGCGGCCCGACCGCTACCAGGTCTACTCCGGCCCGTCGGCCCGTCGCGCCACCGACCACGGCGCGTTCTACCAGGTCAGGCTGCGACTCTCCGACATCGCCTGAGCCCTCAGAAGTACGTCCGGACCAGGTCGGTCACGGTGTAGTCGAGGTCGACGACCGGGATCAGCCGCCACTTGTCGAACGCCGTGCACGGGTGCGAGATCCCGAAGCTGACCAGGTCGCCCGGCCGCAGCCCGGCGTCGGTGCGCAGGAAGGCGTGCTGGTCGGCCAGCTTCTCGACGGTGCCCTCGAGCGGCTCCGCACCGCCGTAGCCGTTGCGCCGCACCGCGAGCGGGACGGGCAGGCCGTGGTCGAAGGGCGCGTCCCGCCTGCCCATGCCGACGATCACCAACCCCTCCTCCGGGGCCGAGATCACCTGGGCCCACACCTCGATGGCCGGGTCCAGGGTGCCCTCGATGCGGTTGTAGGGCGTCTCCTCGGCGTAGAGACCGTGGTCGTGGGTGACGTACGTCCCGCTGCGCAGCACCTTGCGAGGGGTCATCCCGCCCGGCCAGCCCGTGGACCAGCGCTCGGCGAGGACGTCGAAGAAGGCGCTGCCACCTGCGGAGACGATGGCGTCGGCGGCGATCAGGCCGTTGGTGTAGAGACTCGAGGCGAGCTCCTTGAGACGGTCGAAGTAGTCGCCGACCTCTGCCGCGGTCCGCAGCCCACCCTCGTAGCCGGCCACCCCCGCCAGGAGTACGCCCGGCGTGGAGTCGACCACCCGCGCGAGCTCGACGGCCTCGTCGACGGACCGGCAGCCCGTGCGCCCGCTCGGGAAGCCCAGATCGATCAGCACGGCCATCGGCCGGTCCTCGACGCCGACCAGGGCCGAGGCCTCGGCCGCCGCCTCGACACCCTCGACCGAGTCGACCCAGTGCAGGTGGAGGAACTCCGGGTCGGCCGCACGTTCGGAGGCCACCCAGCTCAGCGCGCTGTGGTCGAGGATCTCGTTGGCGACGAGGACCCTGCGTACGCCGGCATGGCGGGCGACCAGGGCCTGGCTCGGTGAGGCGACGGTGATCGCCCACGCGCCGGCGTCGAGCTGTCGCTGGTAGAGCGAGGGCGCCATCGTGGTCTTGCCGTGCGGGGCGAGCAGCAGGCCGTGCTCCTCCGCGAAGCCGGCGAGGGTCGCGATGTTGTGCTCCAGCGCGCTCTGCTTGAGCACCATCACCGGCCAGGTGAACGAGCCGTCGAAGAGGTTGTGGCCGGAGGCTGCGTACGTGGTGAGATCGACGGCTTCTCCCGGCGCCCAGAAGCCCTTGTCCGCCCAGGTCACTTGATCATCCATCGGGACAGAACCTACCGACGGCCCAGCCACGAGACATCGGGTTTTCGAGAAACTGTGGAAATCCCCAGGGAGGTATCGGCGTCGCTTATCGTGACGCCATGGCCAACCGTGCAGCTCAGAGGGCGATGACTCGCCAGCTCCTGCTGGACGCGGCGATGGACCGGTTCGTCGCGAGCGGCTATGCGGCTACGACGATCGACGAGATCGCCTCGGCGGCAGGCACCACCCGGGTGACGTTCTACGCCTACTTCCCCTCGAAGTCCGACGTCATCAAGGCCCTGATCGCCGAGCGCCTCGAGGACGAGCTGGTCCAGCTCCGCTGCCCGCAGGGCAGCTCGCTCGGCGGCCTCGCCGACGCGGTGGCGGCCGGCACCCGCGAGCAGATCGGTGCCTGGATCCGGCAGGCGATGTCCCGATGGCCGGAGGTGCGTCCGATCGTGATGATCGCCCGCGCTGCCCAGGCCGTCGATCCCGATCTCAGCCGCATCGTCGACGGCTGGACGGACGAGACGATCGAGGACGTCAGTGCGGGCCTGGACAAGGCGGACCGGTTCGACGCCGACAGCCGGCGGCTGCGCGGCGCGCTGGCCGTCGGTCAGCTCGACTTTCTGTTCCAGCGCTGGGCGGACGGGTCGTGGGGTGTCGAGCACGACCACGTGTGCGAGCTGGTCACCGAGAGCTGGTTCCAGCTGTTGGGCGAGTGATCCAGCAGGTCACAGGAAGGTCTGGCCCTCGCCCCGGTAGGTCGGCGCGACGGTGATGATCGAGTCGCCCTCGATCAGCTGGAGCGTGTCGAGCCGCTCGCAGACCTCGCCCGCCTTCGCGTGCCGGAACCACACCTTGTCACCGATCGCGAGCTGGTCGGCGGCATGCCCACGCAGCGGCGTCTGGACCTCCCCGGCGCCTTCGGTGCCGACGTACTCCAAGCCGAAGGGGTAGGTCGGACTGGGCACGCGGTCGAGTCCGGGCGGGCCCGAGGCGATCCAGCCACCCCCGGCGACGGTGACGATGCCGGGCGCGGGGCGGCGGACCACGCTCAGCCCGAAGTACGCCGCGGGGTGGGGAGTGAAGCCGTCGTAGCGGTCGAAGAGGGTCGGGCCGTAGAGCCCGGACCCGGCCGCGATCTCGGTCACCGACGGATCGGCATGGGTGGACTCGATCGAGCCCGTGCCGCCGCCGTTGACGAACTCGAGGTCGGCCAGGGAGCGTACGGCCGCGACGATCTTCCCGCGACGCTCGGTGATCTCGGCGATGGAGGCCTTCTTCATCCGTCTGATGACGGCCGCGGGCGGGTTGCCGCTGAGCGGTCGGTCGACGGTGCCGGCGACCTGGCCCTCGTAGGCCATCAGCCCGACCAGCTGGAAGTCCGGGTCGTCGGCGACGATCCGGGCGAGGGCGACGGCGTCCTCGGGGGTGCGGACCGGGGAGCGGCGGGCACCGAGCCAGATGCGGCGCGCGATGACCAGCGCGGCGTCGAGGTCGATGGCCACGCGTACGGGGGCGGCCGGGGTGCCGATCGCGGCCTTGACCAGCGACAACCCCTCGGCACTGTCGACCATCAGGGTGACCCGGGCGAGCTTCTCCTCGTCCTTCGCGAGGGTGGCGAGCGCGGCCCGGTCGGCGGTCGGGTAGCCGACCACGACGTCGTAGTGCGTCTCGGCCAGCCACAGCGCCTCGAACAGCGTGAAGGCCAGGATCCCCTCGTATCCCTCGCGGGCGAGCACCCGGTCGATCAGCGCCCGGCAGCGTACGGACTTGCTGGCGACTCGGATCGGGGTGCCGGCGGCACGGCGTACGAGATCGTCGGCGTTGGCGTCGAACGCCGCGAGGTCCACCGCCCCGACGGGTCCGTCGAGACGGGCGGTCGCCCGGTCGAGCCGTTCGTGCTGCTGGGCGGAGAGATGGTGGGAAGTCGTGACCACGACGCAAGTGTCTATGCCCCGCGCGGCACTCGCGTCAACGGGAGGTGACCATCTGTGCCACCGCGCGGGCCGATCGATGTGGGCGCAGCCGTTGACCGTACGCCTCCGAGGCGACACCCTTTCCCGCGTGAGTCAGTGGCAGAACTGGGCAGGCAACCAGCACGCGGGCGCGGTCGAGGTCGTGGTGCCTCGCGACGAGGCAGAGCTCTCGGCGGTCGTCGTGGCCGCGGCGGAGGCCGGGCGGCGGATCAAGCCGATCGGGGCGGGGCACTCGTTCACCGCGATCGGGTCGCCCGTCGATGTCCAGGTCAGCCTAGATCGTCTCTCCGGGATCGTTCGGGCGGACTCGACGACCGGTCTGGTGACGGTACGCGGCGGCACCCGCCTCAAGGTCCTCAACCGGGCGCTCGAGGCGCTCGGTCTGTCGATGACCAACCTCGGTGACATCGAGGAGCAGTCGATCTCCGGGGCGATCTCGACCGGCACCCACGGCACGGGAGCGCGTTTCGGCGGCCTGGCGACCCAGGTACGCGGCCTGCGGCTGCTCCTCGCCGACGGCTCCGTGATCCCCTGCTCGGCGTCGGAGAATCCGGAGGTCTTCGAGCTCGCCCGCGTGGGACTCGGCGCGCTCGGGATCATCGTCGAGGTCACCCTCCAGACCGAGCCCCTCTTCGCGCTGCGCGCACGCGAGGGCAACGGTGAGCTCGCCGAGGTGATGGCCGCTTTCGACTCGCACGCGTCGGGCACCGACCACTTCGAGTTCTACTGGTTCCCGCACACGACCCGGGTCCTGACCAAGCACAACACCCGGCTGCCGCTGCCGGAGACTCCGCTGGCGCCGGTGGGCCGGCTCCGGGGCTGGTTCGACGACGAGCTCCTCTCGAACCAGGCCTTCGGCGCGACCGTCGGTCTCGGTCTTCGGGTCCCTGCTCTGGTGAAGCCGCTGGCCCGCTTCGCCGCCTCCGCCCTCTCGCCGCGCGAGTTCACCGACATCTCCTACCGCGTCTTCACCTCGCAGCGAAAGGTGAGGTTCGTGGAGAGCGAGTACGCCGTCCCGCGTGCCGTCGGCATGGAGGTCCTCGCCGAGCTCGAGCGTGCCGTGGAGGCGTCCTCGTGGAACATCTCCTTCCCGGTCGAGGTTCGGGTGGCCGGCGCCGACGACATCCCGCTGTCGACCGGGTTCGAGCGCGAGAACGTCTACATCGCGATCCACACCGCGCCCTCCTCGCCGTGGCGCGAGGAGTACTTCGCGACCTTCGAGCGCATCGCCGGCGAGGCCGGTGGCCGCCCGCACTGGGGCAAGATGCACACCCTCACCGCCACTGACCTGGCCGAACGCTATCCGCGGTTCGGCGACTTCGTGGCGCTGCGCGACAAGCTCGACCCGTCGCGTACGTTCGGCAACCCCTACCTCGAGCAGGTCCTCGGCTCTTAACCTGCACTTCTCCCGGGGGTCACCGGCGACCCTTAGCGTGACCCGATGCCGCAGCCTCCCCGACCGCCGCGCATCGCTGAGATCCACGGGCTACGGGGGCTGGCGCTGGCACTCGTGGTGGTCTTCCACCTCTTCGGCAACGGCCGGGTCTCGGGCGGCGTCGACGTCTTCCTCGTGCTGACCGGGTTCCTGGTGACCCGGTCGCTCGTCCGCCGGGTCGCGTCGTCCGAGCTGCGGCTGGGCGACCACTACGGGCGTACGTTCCTGCGGCTCTCGGCTCCGACGCTGGTCGTGCTCGCCGGGACGGCGGTGCTGATGGTGACGGTCATGCCGCGGTCGATGTGGGGCTCGACGTTGCGGGAGATCGCTGCGTCGGCGGCGTACGTCTTGAACTGGGAGATGATCCGGTCACAGCTCGCCTACGGGGCGGCCGGGCCGAGCGCGAGCCCGCTGCAGCACTTCTGGTCGCTGGCGGTGCAGGGACAGTTTCTGCTGGTCTGGCCGCTGGTGGTGCTGGTGATCTGGCGGGTGGCGCGGGCGCGGCTCCGGCTCGTGCTGGCGCTCGTCGTGGCGGTGGCGACGGTGGCCTCGTTCGTCTTCGCGTGGCGGCTGGGGATCGCCGACCAGCAGGTGGCGTACTTCCACACCGGGGCACGCTTCTGGGAGCTCGGCGTCGGCGCGCTGCTCGCGCTCGGGCTCGACGGTCTCCGTCCACCGGGGGTCGCGCGCCCGGTGCTCGCCTGGGCCGGGCTGCTGCTCGTCGCGAGCTCGGGGTTCGTGCTCGACGGTGCCGCGCTCTTCCCGGGGCCGTGGGCGCTGTGGCCGGTCGGCGGGGCGCTGCTGGTCGTGCTCGGCTCGGGATCGACGGCTCGCTGGGGGCCGCAGCGGCTCCTCGCGGTGCGGCCGCTGCGGTTCGTCGCGGACATCTCCTTCCCGCTCTATCTGTGGCACTGGCCGCTGCTGGTGGCGTGGCTGAGCTGGACGTACGCCACCCGGACCACGCTCCTCGCCGCAGTGATCGTGCTCTCGGCCTCGGTGGTCCTGGCCTGGCTCACCCACCGGTTCGTCGAGGTGCCGGTCACCCGCCTCGGACCGTCCTTCACGGGCCTCAGCCGGCTCGTGACCGTCCCGGTGGTGCTCGCGCTGGTCGCGGGCACGACGTTGGCCGGCGCCACCGCTGTCGAGCGCCAGGACGCTGCCGCGAGGGCGGCCGCCGTCGCCGCCGCGAAGAAGTACGCCGGCTGTATCGGCGCGGCTGCCATGGACCCCGCGACCGCCGGCTGCGAGGGTCCGGACCGGCTGCTCGACGCCAGTCTCGGCTACCAGGCGCCCGACGGGTCGGGCTGCTGGTCCAACAAGGAGCGGCCGGTGCGGTTCAAGGTGTGCACGCTCGGGCCGGCTCGCGGCTACACGCGGCGGCTGCTCGCGATCGGCGACTCGCACAACCACCAGCTCGTCCCCGCCTACCGCGAGATCGCCGAACGCCGCGGGTGGCGCATCGACGTCGCCAGCCGCGCCGGCTGCCACTGGAACGCGCGCGATCGTGTCGGCACCCCCCGGACGACCGTCGAGCTGTGCCGGCAGTGGAAGTCGCGGCTCGCGACCTATCTCTCCGAGGAGCGGGGGATCGATGCGTACGTCGTCATCCACTCCAGCCAGGTCGCGGTCGAGGCCGTCGGTGACGAGACGACCGGCGAGGCGCTCAGTCGTGGTCTCGCGGAGGCATGGGCGAGCCGGCCGGACCCGTCGGTGCCGGTCATCGCGATCCGGGACAGCCCGATCTTCGAGGGCAGCACCACCCGGTTCGCCCGCGTGGTCCAGCCGTGCATCGACGACGCCGGCCTCGCGGCGGGATCGACCTGCGCGCGCGACCGGGACCGGGCCGTACGCGACGACGGCACCGCCGGCGCGGTTCGGCTGACCCCGAACGCCCATCGTGTCGACCTCACCGACTACTTCTGCGAGGCCGACACCTGCTCGCCCGTCGTCGGCAACCTGCAGGTCTACCAGGACGGCTTCCACATCTCGCCGCTCTACGCCGCGACCCTCGCGCCCTACCTCGGCGACCGGATCGCCACGATCCTGCGCTGATCGTGCCGAGCTAGGCGGCCGCCGGCTCCGGCTCGGGCTCGTCCTCGTGCGGGAAGTGGGTCTGCTTGAAACGTACGGCCATCTTGGTCGACGGCCCCATGGCGGCGGCAGCGGCGACGATGATCGCGCCGATCACGATCCAGCCGGCGCCGCTGTAGAAGTCGGGGTGCCAGCCCATGGCGAGGAAGGTGAACAGGGCCGGGGCCCACGCGCCGCCGAGCTGGCGGCCGATGCCTGCGACACCTTCGTACTCGCCACGCCGCTCGGGGTCCATGAGCTCGGCCTGGAAGGCCCACGAGGCGGAGCCGATGGCCAGCTCGGCGCCGGTCACGGCGACGTGGCCGAGCCAGACCAGGAAGATGGTGAGGAACCCGCGGGTGTCGTGGGTGACCAGCGTGATCGCGCAGGCGGCGACGAAGAACGCGCTGCTCCACCACACCCGGCGCAACGCGTCGCGGACGTCGTGGACGCCCTTGGACGTGTAGGCCGGGAGGATGATGCACAGCACCGTGTTGGTGGCGAAGAGCCAGGCCAGCAGCCAGCGCGGCGAGTCGGTGAATTCGACCAGCCACAGCGGGATCACGGTGTGCAGCAGCACCTGGTTGGACCACAGCGTGCCGGTGAAGGTGGTCACCAGGAGCCAGCCGACGTTGCGCAGCGCGCCCGGGCCGGGCAGCTTCTCGGTGACCTCGCCGGCCGCGCGGCGCTCCTCGTGGGGCGCCCGCGGCAGCCGGGTGATCCAGACGGAGTTGGCGATCCCGATGGCCAGCGCGAAGAACGGCACGCCCCACTTGAGGACGGTGTCGGTGTCCAGCGCGAGCGCGATGCCGGCGATCAGAGCACCGATGGTGAAGCCGAGGTTGAGGCTGGAGTACATGAACGCCTGGGTCGCGACCCGCTCCTTGTCGGGCAGCACATCGAGGACGTACGCATTCCGGCCGGCACCGCCCGCGTTGTTGACCACCTCGAAGACGACGATGACGCACAGGTAGGCCCAGAAGCCGTGGATGAACGGCATCGTCGCGAACATCAGCGCGCTGATCAGCGCACTGATCGCCCAGATCCGCTTCGGGCCGATGAAGTCGGCCAGCCGGCCCATCGGGTAGGCGGTGAGGAAGCTCGCGATCCCGGCGACCGTCAGGCCGACACCGATCTGCGCCGGGCTCAGGCCGACGAACGCGACCAGGTAGAACGCGGCTGCGGTGTTGAACGTCCCGTCCCCCGCCGCGAAGAGCAGCGACTGCGTCGCCAACCGCCGCGACAACGGTGTCGGCGGGATGAGGTTGCTGATGAAACCGGGCAGGGGCACCGGCCAATTCCACCACCGCGACCGGGTCATTGCCGACTGGTTTTCTGCCGAGGCGTCACCCCGGTCGGCCGAGACGTCAGGCGCGTCGGCCGAGGTGGCATCGATGTGCCGGATCGGCCGACCGGCGTGACCTCTCGACCTGCGTACGTGACGTCTCGGCCGACGGGAGTGACGCCTCGGCTCAGGGGCGGTGGGAGGCGAGGGCCTCGACAGCGTCGCGGGCGGTGGCGGCGATGGCGAGGTCGACGTCGTTCTGGATCCGGGCGGTGCGGTCGGAGTCGGTGAGCACGGCGATGGCGACGCGGCCGGCAGGATGGGTGACCACGGCGATCTCATGTCGCAGGGTGAGGAACCCGCCGGTCTTGCCGGCGAGCTGGATGTCGTCGGCGAGCAGGTCGGCGGCGATGCGATGGGTGAAGACCTGCTTGCCCATCAGCCGCCGCACCAGCTCGGTCGCCTCGGGCTTGGCGACCTCGTCGCGCCAGATGCGCTCGAGCAGGTCGACGCAGGCGCGCGGAGAGCCGACGGTGGCGCGTTCGACGTCGAGCGAGTCGATGACGTGCCGCCCGCCGGGCCGGCGGCCCTCGACCGCGAGCTGGGTGGCGAGGGCGAAGTCGTGGCCGGCGACGCGGGTGGCGTAGTCGTACATCGGCTGCATCCGGTGCCGCACCCGCAACCCCTCCACGCCCCACTCGGCGAGCTGCTCGTCGACCTCGCGCGGCGAGACCTTGTCGAAGAGCGCGTCGGCGGCGGCGTTGTCGCTGAGGCCGAGCATCATCAGCATCAGGTCGGTGACCGAGCAGGTCGCATCGTGGGTGAACGCCGAGATGCCGTACGGCCCGTAGCTCCGCTCCGCCGCGGTCAGCGTCACCATCTCGCCGCCGTCGATCTCGCCGCGGGCGATCCGGTCGGCCACGACCAGCGCCAGCGGGACCTTCGCCACCGACGCCAGCGGCATCGGCCGGTCGACACCGACCCCGACCTCGTGGCCGGTGTCGAGGTCGCGGGCGAGGAACGCGATCCGTACCTGGAGCTCTCGGAAGCGCTCGGCCGTCGCCTCGGCGAGGTCGATCAGGTGGCGGTCGCTGCCGACGAGCGGACTCATGCGGGTCCTTCCTCGGCTGCACCGACGCAGGCACCGAGCAGGGCGAGCGCCTGCTCGCGCACGGGGCCGGCCGCCAGCGGTGCGGGCGGTGGTGGCTGCTCGACGAGCCGGTGGCCGCGCGCCACCGTCTCGACGAAGGGCGACCAGCTCAGTCCGTACGTCACCGCCTCGTGCCGAGCGCAGACCAGGCTCGCGCGCCCCGCCATGGTCTCGGCCACCGCGAGCTGGTGCGGGGCGCGGCGGAGGGCGGCCGGTCCGATGCCGGCCCGATCCGCGAGCCGCCGCAGCCGTCCGGCCGGATCGTCGAGGTCTCGTGGGAGGGCCAGCACATGCGTACGTTGCCCGCCTCGGCGCGGTCGCAGCGAGCTCAGCGACACCGGCCCTTCGGCGGTCCCGGGAGCGGTGGCCGCGCCCAGCCGGGTGAGCCACGTGGCCGCGTCGGGGTCGCACGTCTCGACCGTCCAGGCGGCCGACACCGGCGTCTCGTCGTGGTCGCTGTCGCTCGCGAGGCGTACGTCGACGCCTTCGGCCTCCAGCAGCGCGACCAGTCGCGCGAGCGGAGCGGGGTCGCAGCCGGACGGCACCGCGACCACGAAGCTCTCCCGGTCGTGCCGGCGGATGCTCCGCAGCAGATGGTCGGCCTGGTCGAGCAGGTGCCTGGCCCGTGGCAGCAGCGCCGTGCCGGCCGGGGTGAGCGCGATCTGCCGGCGGGTGCGGTCGAGCAGCTCCACCCCGAGCTCGCGCTCGAGAGCACGCAGGCGACGGCTGAGGAGCGGCTGGTCGACGCCGAGCTCGAGCGCGGCCTCGGAGACGCTCATCTCGTCCGCGACGGCGGCGAAGCCGCGCAGGTGAAGCAGTAGGTCCACGCGTACAGGATGGCTGATCGGCCCCACCTCGTCCCATGTCGGCGATGCATACGTCCATGCCGGATCGTCCTTGGACGTGGTCGCGGCGGCACCATCACGATGCTCGGCATGACCACACCGATCCTCAGCCGCCGCACCCTCCTGGGCGGAGCCGCCACCGCGGCCGCCGTCGCCGCGACCGGCGTCAGCAGCTCCGTGGCGTACGCCGCCGACAGCCCCGCGATCGCCGCACTCGAGCAGAAGCACCAGCGTCACCTCGGCGTCTGGGCCAAGAACATGCGGACCGGCCGCGTCATCGAGCACCGTGCCGACGAGCGCTTCCCGATGCTGTCGACCTTCAAGACCCTGCTCGGCGCTTCGATCCTGCGCGATCATCCCGCGCGTACGCTCCAGCAACGCCTGACTTGGGAGGCCGCCGACGTCGTCGTCAACTCGCCGATCACCTCGCTCACCGTCCGCAACGGCCTGACCGTCGCGCAGCTGGCCGAG
This sequence comes from Nocardioides sp. YJ-D4, assembly GCF_054031495.1. Lineage (NCBI taxonomy): Bacteria > Bacillati > Actinomycetota > Actinomycetes > Propionibacteriales > Nocardioidaceae > Nocardioides > Nocardioides sp. YJ-D4. The sequence goes on along the minus strand of NZ_CM132932.1, from coordinate 3,242,183 downwards.
GCGACGATCACCCGGTCCGACAACACCGCCGCCAACGAGCTGCTCCACCTCATCGGCGGCCCCGCCGGCATCACCCGCTTCGCCCGATCGCTCGGCGACTCGGTGACCCGGCTCGACCGCTGGGAGCCCGACCTCAACAGCGCGATCCCCGGCGACCCGCGCGACACCACCTCGCCGCGTGCGATCGCGCAGACCTACACCAAGCTGGTGCTCGGCGACGCCCTCGACCGCGCCGACCGGGACCAGCTGCTCACCTGGATGCTGGCCAACCAGTCGACCGTCACCAGGTTCGGCGCCGGGGTTCCGGCCGGCTGGCGGCTCGCCGACAAGACCGGCGGTGGTGACTACGCGTCACGGAACGACGTCGGCGTCACCTGGACCCCTGACGGCGCGCCGATCGTCATCGCCGCCCTCACCCGCTCCGACGACCCGACCGCAGCGCCCCTCGACACCCCGCTCGAAGACATCGCGAGGTGCGTCTGTGAGGAGCTCGCCTGACCCGATCAGGACCCTCGCGCCCACGGCTCGTCGCTCCCCGCGAGCACGTCGGCATCGTGGCGCTCGTCGTACGCCTGCTGCGCCAGCAGCACGTCGTCGACATGGGACTCCGCCCACAGCTGCAAGGCGATCAACGGCTCTCGGAGCGTACGCCCAAGCGGAGTTAGCCGGTATACCGGAGACTCGTCTCCCGGAGCGGGGCGGGAGATCATCCCGTCCCGCTCGAGCGCGCGAAGGGTGTCTACCAGCACCTTCTTCGAGATGCCGCCGACCTCCCGGTGAAGATCGCCGAACCGCCGCGGGCTCCGGTCCAGCAGGATCACGATCATCGCCGTCCACTTGTTGGCGATACGCGCCAGCGACTCGCGTGAAGGACACTTCGCGGAGAACACCGTCCATTCGACCTGCGACGCGTCTGTCTGCGACATGTTGACCTCCCGGTGGTCACGTTGAAGTAACCGGCGACTGCCGGGAACCATGGAAAACGCCCCCAGCCTACGAAGACAGGACAACGTGATGACCGTGAACGACGTGCTCCAGCGCTACGGCGCCGCTGTATCGGCCGGCGACATGGAAGGGCTCGCCGCGACCCTGCACGACGACGTCGTGTGGCATCAGCCGGGCCGCAACCAGCTCTCCGGCGACCACCGAGGCCCTGACGCCGTCGTCGCCCACCTCGGCCGTTTCATGGAGCTCAGTAGCGGGACGTTCGCTCTCGAGACGCTGTCGGCGACCGAAGCCGGCGACCTCGTCGCCACCACGGTGCGCTTCACCGCGACCCGCGCCGACGGCGCAACTCTCGACCAACACGGTGTGGACGTCTTCCGCGTCGACGGTGACAAGATCGCCGAGATCTGGCTCATCGGCGAGGACCAGGACGCCGAGGACAGGTTCTGGGGCGTCTGAGCCCAGGCGGTCCAGTCGACGACATCGCGGCGGCTGTCTGCGCCGAGCTCGGTTGAGTCGTTGGGATACCCAGTTAACCGGGGAAACCTGCACTTCTCTGGCGTTGCATTGCCTGAGAAGTGCAGGAATACCCTGTTAACCGGGTATTCCTGCAGCCGGCTCAGGCTCCGTACACCTTCTCCGGCACCGGCGCCTGGGCGAGCAGCTTGCGGAGGGCGGGCCCGACGTCGGCGGCGTCCCAGCGGGCTCCGGCGTCGGCGGAGGGGCCGTGGGCCCAGCCGTTCTCGACGGTCATCGTGGGCCCGTCGATCTCGATGACCCGGCCGGTGACGTCGCGCGCCTCCGAAGAGGCGAGCCAGGCGACGACCGGTGAGTTGTCCTCGGGCAGCGCCATCGCGGAGGTGTCGAAGGCGCCCTCGGTCATCCGGGTCTTGGCGACCGGCGCGATGGCGTTGACGGTGACGCCGTAGCGCGACATCTCGGCGGCGGCGACCAGGGTGAGCCCGGCGATCCCGGCCTTGGCGGCGGAGTAGGTGCCCTGTCCGATCGAGCCCTGCAGCCCCGCGCCGGACGAGGTGTTGATCACCCGCGCGTCCCGCTGCCGCCCGGCCTTGGACTCGGCCCGCCAGTACGCACCCGCGTGCCGCAGCGTCGCGAAGTGACCCTTCAGATGCACTCGGATGACCGCGTCCCACTCCTCCTCGGAAGTGTTGACGAGCATCCGGTCGCGTACGAATCCGGCGTTGTTGACGAGGATGTCCAGGCCCCCGTACGTCTCGATGGCCTGCCCCACCATCGCCTCGGCATCCGCGAAGTCGGCCACGTCGGCGGCATTGGCGATTGCCTCCCCACCTGCGGCGACGATCTCGTCAACGACCTGGGAAGCGGGCGACTCACCAGTGCCCTCGCCCGCCAGCGAGACGCCGAAGTCGTTGACGACCACCTTCGCCCCGTGACGGGCGAGCTCGAGCGCATGCGCCCGGCCGATGCCTCGCCCCGCTCCGGTGACGATCGCGATCCGGCCTTCGAGCAGTCGAGCCATGTGGCGTCCCTTTCCAGTCTTGCGTTCAGAAACCAAGCAACTGCTAGGCTACCAAGCAATCGCTAGGTTAGGCAGTGCTGAATCGAGGATGGGCACCATGGGCATCTCCACCGAGATCACCGACGAGCAGATCGCCGTCGTCACGATGAACCACCCTCCGGTGAACGCACTGCCGGTCAAGGGCTGGTTCGAGGTTGCCGACGCCGTCACCACCGCCGCCGAGAACAACGCACGAGTCGTGATCCTGCGTGCCGAGGGCAAGGGCTTCAACGCCGGCGTCGACATCAAGGAGATGCAGCAGATCGAGGGGTTCGAGGGCATCCTCGGCGCCAACCGCGGCTGCTACGCGGCATTCAAGGCGATCTACGAGTGCCCCGTCCCCGTCATCGCCGCGGTCAACGGCTTCTGCCTCGGCGGAGGCGTCGGCCTGGTCGGCAACGCCGACACCATCGTGGCCAGCGACGACGCCTTCTTCGGCGTACCCGAGGTCGACCGCGGCGCCCTCGGCGCCGCCACCCATCTGAGCCGGCTGGTGCCGCAGCACATGCTGCGTACGCTCTACTTCACCGCCCAGACCATCACCGCCCAGCGCCTCCACGAGCTCGGCTCGGTCCACCAGGTCGTTCCCCGGGAGAACCTCGATGAGGCCGCCCTCGATGTCGCCCGGCAGATCGCGAAGAAGGACCCGCAGGTCATCCGCGCTGCCAAGGCCGCGCTCAACGGCATCGACCCGGTCGACGTGAACGCCTCCTACCGCTTCGAGCAGGGCTTCACCTACGAGCTCAACCTCGCCGGCGTGGCCGACGAGCGCCGCGACGCCTTCGTGAAGGACGGCAAGTGATGCCGACCCGGCTCGTCCTGACGCAAGAACGTGCCGAGTCGGCTCGTTCTGACCGTTTTCCTCACCGAGTCGGCGCGTCATGACGAGCCGACTCGACCCGATTTCTTGTCAGTTTGCGCCGACTCGGCGCGATCAGGAGGCTCGATGAGCACCGAACAGACATTTCGTACGCCGCTGACCGAGCTGACCGGGGTCGACCACCCGATCGTGCAGACCGGGATGGGCTGGGTCGCGGGGCCGCGGCTCGTCTCGGCCACCGCCAACGCGGGCGCGCTCGGCATCCTGGCCTCGGCCACGATGACCCTCGACGAGCTGGAGAAGGCGATCGTCGAGGTCAAGGGCCGCACCGACAAGCCGTTCGGCGTGAACCTGCGCGCCGACGCCTCGGACGCCCCCGACCGCTGCCGGCTCCTGATCGATCACGGCGTCAAGGTCGCCAGCTTCGCGCTGGCGCCGAAACCCGAGCTGATCAGCACGCTCAAGGAGCACGACATCGTCGTGATGCCGTCGATCGGCGCGGCCAAGCACGCCAAGAAGGTGGCGGCCTGGGGCGCCGACATGGTGATGATCCAGGGCGGCGAGGGCGGCGGCCACACCGGCGCGGTCCCGACCACCCTGCTCCTCCCCAGCGTCCTGGACGCGGTCGACATCCCCGTCGTCGCCGCGGGCGGCTTCTTCGACGGCCGCGGGCTCGCGGCCGCGATGGCCTACGGCGCGGCCGGCATCGGCATGGGCACGCGGTTCCTGCTCACCGCCGACTCGGCCGTCCCGGAGGACGTACGACGGCGCTACCTGAGCTTCGGCCTCGACGGCACCGTCGTGACCACCAAGGCCGACGGCATGCCGCACCGCCTGCTCCGAACCGAGTTCATCGACACGCTCGAGAAGGAAGGCATCACGGCGAAGCTGCTGCGCACCCTCAAGCGCACCCGGCAGTTCAAGGAGATGTCCGGCCTCCCCTGGCGGACCCTGATCAAGGACGGCCGCGCGATGGTCCACGGCGGCGATCGCACCTGGGCCGAGGTCGTACTCGCCGCCAACACCCCCATGCTGCTCCGCGCCGGCCTGGTCGAGGGCGACACGAACGCCGGGATGCTCTCCAGCGGTCAGGTCGTCGGCCTCCTCGATGACCTCCCCACCTGCGAGGAGCTGGTCGACCGCATCGTCGCCCAGGCCGCCGACCGCCTCAAACACCTGGACGCGACCCGCGCCTGAGCCTCAGGGTGGACCCATGGCCATCGAGGTTCGCCCGGCGACGGTGTTCGAGGACGTACGCACTCTTGTCGGTCCCAAACGACCCGACGCCAGCGTGTGCTGGTGCCTGAGCTACCGGATCCCGTCGAAGCTCAACAACGAGCTGCACGGACCGGAGCGGGGCGACTACGTGCGCGGCCTGCTCGAACAGGGGCCGCTGGGCGTGCTCGCCTACGACGGCGACGAGCCCGTCGGCTGGACCGCGATCGCACCCCGCGCAGACACGTCCTTCGCCCGCAACCGGAAGATCCCCCACGTCGACGACCTGCCGGTCTGGTCCCTGTGGTGCATCCGCGTGCGGCCGGGCCATCGCGGCAAGGGCATCTCGCACACGCTCATCGAGGGTGCCGTCGACTTCGCGCGCGACCACGGCGCACCGGCCGTCGAGGCGTATCCGCTCGACAACCAGGGCGCCAAGGTCGACCTGACCATGGCGTACGCCGGGATCCGCAAGAACTTCGAGGCAGCCGGCTTCACGCACGCCGCCGACACCACCTCGGTCCTCGCCGGCCACCCGCGCGTGCTGATGCGGCGTGATCTGAGATGAGGCGCTGGTTGACCTCGATCGGTAGAGTGTGAGTCGTGAAGACCGAGACGAGCCGCGTACGCATCGCGCTCGTCGCACTTTTCACGCTGATGCTCCCGGCGCTGATGAGCGTCGATCCCGAGCAGGCGCTGCTCACCATCGCCGTCTCTACCGCGCTCGCGGCGGTCGCCGTCGGAGCGATCCACAACGTCGGTGCGTTCGCCCTGGTCAGGGCCCATTCGACGGCACCGCGTGACGCTTCCGAGGGACCTCACCATCTCGCTGCCCGGGTCACCGACCCGGTGTGCTCCCCGCGCCGCCCGCGCGCTCCTGAGCAGGTCTGACACTCGCCGAACCCGGCGAGCCCGTCAGCCCTACCCACTCATCTCAGGAGCACACCCATGTCCGTTCTCGCCCCGCTGTCGCACGCCCTCGCCGCCGTCCTCGCCGGCGCCCACCACGTCCTCTCCTTCGTCGGCCCCAACGTCAGCTGGCTGCTGGCCATCGCCGCGGTCGTGGTGCTGGTCAGACTCGCCCTCCTGCCGCTCACGATCCGCGGCGTACGCCACTCCCACGCCTCTGCCCGCGCCCGCCCGCAGCTCCAGGCGCTGACCAAGAAGTACTCGAAGAAGAGCTCGTCCGGGAGCCCGAGCCAGGCCGACGTGATGGCGATGATGGAGGAGCGGCGCAAGATCAACGAGGAGCACGGCGTACCCCGCTTCGCCATGCTCGCCGCCTTCGCCCAGCTGCCGATCTTCCTGGCGCTCTACCACCTGCTCTCCGACGTCAGCCGGAACAACGCGGTTGGCGCGATGAACGACTCGCTGGTCGCCTCGCTCGGGAACGCGACCTTCCTCGGCACGCCGCTGACCGGCCACGGCTACCTCTCCGGCGACACCACCCACCTGGTGATCACCCTCGGCCTCGCCGCCACCGCCGCGCTGGTCAGCTATCTCAGCCAGCGGCTGTGGGTCCTGCCCAACATGGTGCGCACCGACATGCCCGAGTCGATGATCCGGATCCAGGAGATGATGCCGGTCATCTCCGCCGGCGGCATGCTCCTCGCCGGCAGCACCGTCCCCCTCGCCCTGCTCGTCTACTGGGTCATCAGCGGCCTGTGGACCGCCGGTCAGGCCGCGGTCATCCACCGCTGGTTCCCCACCCCCGGCTCCCCCGCCGCAGCACGCGCCGAGAAGCGACACGAGAAGCGGGCCGTACTCACAGTCGCTCGATGATGGTGACGTTGGCCTGGCCGCCACCCTCGCACATGGTCTGCAGTCCGTAGCGGCCGCCGGTGCGCTCGAGCTCGTTGAGGAGGGTGGTCATCAGCCGGGTGCCGGTGGCGCCGATGGGGTGGCCGAGGGCGATGCCGCCACCGTTCACGTTGACCTTCGAGTGCGGGACGTCGAGCTCCTTCATCCACGCCAGGACGACACTCGCGAAGGCCTCGTTGCACTCGAACAGGTCGATGTCGTCGACCGACAGGCCGGTCTTGGCGAGGGCGTGACGGGTGGCCTCGATCGGGCCGGTGAGCATCCAGACCGGGTCGTCGCCGCGGACGGAGAGGTGATGGATCCGGGCGCGCGGGGTGAGGCCGAAGGTCCGTACAGCCGCGGCCGAGGCGACCAGCAGTGCTGAGGAGGCGTCGCAGATCTGGGAGGCGACGGCGGCGGTGATCCGTCCGCCGGGGGCGAGCGGCTCCAGCGAGGCCATCTTCTCGAGGGACGTGTCGCGCGGGCACTGATCGACGGCGAAGTCGCCGACCGGCACGATCTCCCGGTCGAACCGCCCCTCGGCGATCGCGGTCTTGGCGCGCTGGTGCGAGGCGAGTGCGTACGCCTCCATGTCCTCCCGCGAGATGTCCCACTTCTCCGCGATCATCTCGGCGGAGCGGAACTGGGAGATCTCCTGGTCGCCGTAGCGCTTCACCCAGCCGGGCGACTCGGCGAACGGGGTGGTGTAGCCGTATTGCGCCCCCACCAGCATCGCCGCGGAGATCGGGATCGCGGACATGTTCTGCAGCCCGCCCGCGACGACCAGGTCCTGGGTCCCGGACATGACACCCTGCGCAGCGAAGTGCACCGCCTGCTGCGAGGAGCCGCACTGCCGGTCGATGGTGACGCCGGGTACGTGGTCAGGCAGCCCGGCCACCAGCCACGCCGTCCGCGCGACGTCGCCGGCCTGCCCGCCGATGGTGTCGCAGCACCCCATGATCACGTCGTCGACGGCACCCGGGTCGATCCCGGTGCGGTCGACGAGCGCGGTGAGCGCGTGAGCACCGAGATCGGCCGGATGGACCCCGGCGAGCGCGCCTCCGCGCTTGCCCACGGGAGTGCGAACGGCGTCGACGATGAATGCCTCAGGCACGAGTTGCTCCTTCGATCGAAAGCACTTTCCCGCCATGGCGGGAAAGTGAACGGCTCTGACGGACTGCGGCGTCCCATTTCCCCGCCATGGCGGGGAAATGGCGCCCGCGGGCCGGGTCAGGCATGTTGGCTGCTCACCGAGAGGACCTCGCCGGTCATGTACGACGAGTAGTCGCTGGCCAGGAAGACCATGACGTTGGCGACCTCCCACGGCTCGGCGGCACGCCCGAACGCCTCGCGACCCTTGAGCTCGACGAGCAGCTCGGGCGAGGTGACCTTCTCCAGGAACGGGTGCATCGCGAGCGACGGCGAGACCGCGTTGACGCGGATCCCGTGCGGCGCCAGGTCCGCGGCGGCGGAGCGGGTCAGCGCCATCACCCCGGCCTTGGCGGCGGCGTAGTGCGCCTGCCCCTCCTGGGCCCGCCAGCCGATCACGGAGGCGTTGTTGACGATCACGCCACGCTTCCCGGCGGCCACGAACCGCTGCCCGACGGCCCGGATGCATCGGAACGTCCCGGTGAGGGTGATGTCGAGAACCTTCCCCCACTGCTCGTCGGTCATCTCCAGCACCGACGCGGTCCCGCCGAGGCCGGCGTTGTTGATCATCACGTCGACACCGCCGTACGGCTCCGCGGCGTCGAGCAGCGCTTGGACCTGGTCCTCCTGGGTGACATCGCAGGTCACGGCCGTGATCCGGTCCTCGCCGAACTCCTCGGCGAGGGCGTCGCGCGACTCCTTGAGCCGTCGCTCGTGGGTGTCCGAGACGACAACCCCCTTCGCGCCCTCCTCGAGCACCTTCCGCACCACCGCCGCCCCGATCCCCGCACCGGCAGCCGCGGTCACGACGACGACGCGGCCCTCCAGGAGCGAGTGGCCGGGGACGTACGCGGGGGTTGGCTGTTCCGGCTTCATGCACGGGCCTCTCGTGGCAGGCCGAGGACGCGCTCGGCGATGATGTTCCGTTGGATCTCGTCCGAGCCGCCGTAGATCGTGTCGGCCCGGGAGAAGAGGTAGAGGGACTGGAGTCGATCGAGCGCGTAGCCCTCGCCGGTGGTCAGCCCGGCGAGCCCGACGACGTCCATCGCCAGCTCGCCGAGCTCGCGGTGCCACCGCGCCCACAGCAGCTTGGAGACGCTCGCCTCGGGGCCGGAGGAGCCGGAGTCGTACGCCGAGAGGGTCCGCAGCGCGTGCAGCCGGAGCACCTCCAGCCCGACATGTGCCTGGGCGAGTCTCGACGAGATGTCAGGGTCGTCGATGGCGCCGTTGGCCCGGGCGGCCTCTTCGACCGTCTCCAGCTCGCGGGCGAAGCCGACCTGCTGGCCGATCGTGGAGACACCGCGCTCGAACCCGAGCGTCGCCATCGCGACCTTCCAGCCGTCGCCGGGCTCACCCACGACCAGGTCGGCCGAGGTGACGGCGCCGTCGAAGAAGACCTCGTTGAACTCGGAGGTGCCGGTGAGCTGCTCGATCGGCCGTACGTCGACACCGGGCTGCGCCATCGGCACCAGCAGATAGGAGAGCCCATGATGGCGGGACGACCCGGGCTCGGTCCGGCACACGACGAAGCACCAGTCGGAGAGGTGGGCGTTCGACGTCCAGACCTTCTGCCCGTCCACGACCCACTGGTCACCGTCCAGTCTGGCCCGCGTCCGCACCCCGGCCAGGTCGGAACCGGCGCCGGGCTCGGAGTAACCCTGGCACCACAGCTCCTCCACGGCCACGATCTTCGGCAGGAACCGCTCCTTCTGAGCAGACGTTCCGTGGGCGATCAAGGTAGGGCCGAGCAGCTCCTCGCCGAGATGGTTGATCCGGACCGGGGCGTCCGCTCGGGCGTACTCCTCGTGGAAGATCACCTGCTGGAACAGCGGCAGGCCGCGTCCGCCGTACTCCTCGGGCCAGCCCAGGCAGGTCCACCCGTGCGAGGCCAGGTAGCGGTTCCAGGCCAGCCGCCCCTCGTACGACTCGTGGTCGCGGCCGTTCCCGCCGGTGCCGCGCAGCGCGGCCCACTCGCCGACCAGGTGGTCGGCCAGCCACTCGCGCACCTCGGCACGGAACGCCTCGTCCTCGGCGGAGTAGGTCAGGTCCATGCCGGACAACCTACCAAACCAAGCACTTGTTTGGTAGCGTCTGCGGCATGAGCGCCACTCCAACCGAGACCAGTGTCGTGACGTACGAGACCCACGGACCCGTCGCGGTGGTGCGGCTGAACCGCCCCGAATACCGCAACGCCCAGAACTCGAAGGTGACCTACGCGCTCGACGAGGCGTTCACCCGAGCGACCAACGACGACGAGATCAAGGTGATCGTCCTCGGCGGCAACGGCAAGCACTTCTGCGCCGGCCACGACATCGGCACGCCGGGCCGCGACATCGACGAGAGCTTCGAGCGCAAGGCCGTGATGTGGTGGGACCACGTCGGCAAGGAGGGCGTCGACTCCCGCTTCGCGCGCGAGTCCGAGGTCTACCTCGGCATGTGCCGCCGTTGGCGCGAGCTGCCGAAGCCGACGATCGCGATGGTGCAGGGCGCCTGCATCGCCGGCGGCCTGATGCTGGCCTGGTCCTGCGACTTCATCGTCGCCTCCGACGACGCCTTCTTCTCCGACCCGGTGGTCAAGATGGGCATCCCCGGGGTCGAGTACTTCGCCCACCCGTGGGTCACCAACCCCCGCGCCGCCAAGGAGATGCTCTTCACCGGCGACCGCTTCTCCGCCGAGCAGGCCGAGCGCTGGGGCATGGTCAACCATGTCGTACGCCGCGACGACCTCGAGACCGAGACGCTCGCCCTCGCGGGGCGGATCGCCGAGATGCCGCGCCTGGGGCTGGCGCTGGCGAAGAAGGCGGTCAACCAGGCCGAGGATCTGATGGGCATGCGCGCCGGGATGGACTCGGTCTTCGGCCTCCACCACGCCGCCCACGCCCACAACGCCGAAGTCGGCAAGGACTCGCTCGCTGGGATGAACGCGAGGTCGATGAAGAAATGAGCACGCTGGAGTTCACCGAGGCCGAGGAGGCCTTCCGCCTCGAGGCCCGCGAGTGGCTTGCCGCCAACAACCCCGGCCGACTGCCGTCGATGGACACCGCCGAGGGAGCCGCCGCCCACCGGGAGTGGGAACGCACCCTAGCCTCCGGCCGCTGGTCGGTCGTCACCTGGCCCGACGTCTACGGCGGTCGGGACGCGTCGCTCACCGAGTGGGTCATCTTCGAGGAGGAGTACTACCTCGCCGGCGCCCCCACCCGGATCAGCCAGAACGGCATCTCGCTGCTCGCGCCGATCATCTTCGGTCACGGGACCGAGGCGCAGAAGGAGCGCTACCTGCGCGACATGACCGATGGGTCATTGGTCTGGGCGCAGGCGTGGTCCGAGCCCGAGGCAGGGTCCGATCTGGCGTCCTTGCGCGCCTCCGCGACCCGGGTCGACGGCGGCTGGAGGCTCAATGGCCAGAAGACCTGGAGCAGCCGGGCGCCCTTCGCCGACCGCGGCTTCGGGCTCTTCCGGAGCGACCCGTCCGCCGAGCGGCACCGAGGCCTGACGTACTTCCTCTTCCCGCTCGACGCCGACGGCGTCACGGTCCGTCCGATCGACCAGCTCGACGGAACGCCGGGCTTCGCGGAGATCTTCTTCGACGACGTCTTCGTGCCCGACGAGGACGTGCTCGGCGGGGTCGGCGACGGCTGGAAGGTCGCGATGTCGACCGCGGGCAACGAGCGGGGTCTCTCGCTGCGCTCGCCGGGACGGTTCTGCGCCGCCGCCGACCGCCTCCTCGACCTGTGGCAGACCGACCCGCAGCCGCATCTCCGCGACCAGGTCGTCGACGCCTGGATCGGGGCCGAGGCCTACCGTCTCTACACCTGGGGCACCGTCACCCACGTCGAGGCCGGCGGCTCGGTCGGCGCCGAGGGCTCGATCAACAAGCTGTGGTGGTCCGACCTCGACCTCGCGCTGCACGAGACCGCGCTCTCGCTGCTCGGTGCCGACGCCGAGCTCGACGGCCGCTGGCTCGACGACTACCTCTTCTCCCTGTCCGGCCCGATCTACGCCGGCACCAACCAGATCCAGCGCAACATCGTCGCCGAGCGGGTGCTCGGCCTGCCGAGGGGTGGCCGATGAGGTTCGGACGTACGCCGGAGCAGCACGCATTCTCCGAAGCACTCGACGATCTGCTTGGCACCGCTGGCGTGCCGTCGGTCGCCCGTGCCTGGGCGGCAGGTGACCACTCCTCCGGCCTGAAGCTGTGGCAGCGGCTCGCCGAGCTCGGTGTCACCGGGCTGCTGGTGCCGGAGGCGCACGGGGGCGTGGGAGCGACCCCGGTCGACCTGACCGTCGCCTTCGAGCGGCTCGGATACCACGGTGTCCCGGGACCGTGGATCGAATGCGTCGCTGTCACACCGACGCTCGTCGTAGGTACGCCCCGGGCAGATCTCCTCGCCCGTCTGGCTGCCGGAGAGACGGTGGTGTCCGTCGCACCACCGCTCGTCTTGCCGGAAGCAGCCCGGCCGGAAGCAGAGCAGGCCTCGGCCGTGAAAGAAAAATTTCCTTCACGGCCGGCGCGGGCTGTCGACGCGGACATCGCAGAGCGAACGTACGCGTTGAGCACCACCCTCCACGACGCTGTTGTCGGCACCGAGCGCAGGTCTGTCGACCCGACCCGACGACTCTTCGACGTGACCCCGGGAGAGGAGATCGCCATGGTCGACGCGGCGACCGCCCACGACCTCGGCACCCTCGCCTGCTCGGCCCAGCTCCTCGGGGCCGGGCTGAGACTGCTCGACGACTCGGTCACCTATGTGAAGCAGAGGACGCAGTTCGGGCGGCCGATCGGGGAGTTCCAGGCGGTGAAGCACCTGCTGGCGGACGTACGCGTCGCCCTGGACTTCGCTGCCCCGCTGGTCCACAACGCGAGCCTGACCCTCGAGCCGCGAGACGTATCAGCCGCGAAGGTCGCAGCCGGCGATGCGGCGTACCTCGCCTCGCGCACCGCGCTCCAGGTCCACGGCGCGATCGGCTACACCCGCGAGTTCGACCTGAGCCTGTGGATCCTGAAGGTGCGCGCGCTGGTCGGCGCCTGGGGAACCCCTGCGGAGCATCGGGCCAGGATCCTCGAGTCGCTGGTGGAGGGCCGATGAGGTTCGCGCTCACCGAGGAGCAGACCGACCTGGTCGCGACCGTTCATACGCTGATCGCCAAGCGGGCCGCGTCGATGGACCTGCGGGCGGCGATCAGCACGCCCGAGGGCTACGACACCACCCTGTGGCAGACGCTCAGCGAACAGATCGGGGTGACCGCGCTGGCGGTCCCCGAGGCGTACGGAGGGGTCGGCTGCTCCTACATCGAGGCGCATCTCGTCCTCGAGGAGCTCGGCGCCACGCTCACGCCCTCGCCGTTCGTCGGTACCCTGCTGGCGACCCAGGTCCTGACCGCCGCAGACACCCCACAGGCCGGTGAGCTGCTGGAGCGGATCGCCGGCGGGGCCACGGCCGCGGTCTCCACCCCGGGATCCGATCTCGTCATCGACGCGTCCGGCGCGGAGATCCTCCTCGTGCTGCGCGGCGACCAGGTCCACGCGGTGGACCCTTCGGCGGCCACGATCACCCCGGCCCCCGCCCTGGACCCGACCTGGAGGTTCGCGACGGTCACCGGCGAAGACCCGACAGACGACGCCGTCGGCACGGTCGACCCGGCGTACGTCACCACCGTCGGCGCCACCATGATGACCGCCCTTCAGGCCGGCGCCGCGCGCGAGGCGCTGGAGCGTACGGTCGCCTATCTCAAGGAGCGCCACCAGTTCGGTCGCCCGCTCGGCTCGTTCCAGGCGCTCAAACACCGCTGCGCCGACCTGCTGGTCCAGGTCGAGACCGCCCGGACGATGAGCTGGGCAGCGGCCTGGGAGCTCACCCAGCCGACTCCGGACGTACGTCTCGTCCACGCCGCGAAGACCTGGTGCTCCGATGCGTTCTCGCAGGTCGCGGCCGAGATGATCCAGCTCCACGGCGGAGTGGCGATCACCTGGGAGCACGACGCCCACCTCTACTTCAAGCGCGCCCATGCCACCGCTCAGCTCTTCCGAGGAGACACGTGAACAAGACTCCGCTCGACAAGACATTGCCCCTCACCGAGGTCAGCAGCAAGCTCGAGTCCGGGATGACCATCGGCATCGGCGGCTGGGGCTCGCGGCGCAAGCCGATGGCGCTGGTCAAGGAGATCCTCCGCAGCGACATCACCGACCTGACCGTGGTCGCGTTCGGTGGCCCCGACGTCGGCCTGCTCGCACGGGCCGGGAGGATCCGCAAGCTGGTCTACGGCTTCGTCAGTCTCGACTCGATCCCGCTCGACCCGAACTTCACCCGTGCCCGCGAGCGCGGCGAGATCCCGGAGACGAGCGAGTACGACGAGGGCATGTTCGTCGCCGGCCTTCGCGCCGGGGCGAACCGGCTCTCGTTCCAGCCCATCCGTGCCGGTCTCGGCAGCGACGTGATGGCGATGAACCCCGACCTGAAGACGGTGAGGTCGCCCTACGACGAGGAGGAGTACGTCGCCGTCCCTGGCCTCCGCCTCGACGTCTCGCTCATCCATCTCAACCGCGCCGACGCGGCCGGCAACGGGCAGTACCTCGGGCCCGACCCCTACTTCGACGACCTCTTCGCGATGGCCGCCGACACCACGATCATGTCCGTCGAGCAGATCGTCTCCACCGACGACCTGACCGCCAAGGCCCCGCCACAGTCGCTCCTGGTCCCGCGGATCTTCGTCAACCACGTCGTCGAGGCCCCCGGCGGCGCCCACTTCACCAGCTGCGAGCCGGACTACGGCCGCGACGAGGAGTTCCAGAAGACGTACGTCGCGGCGGCCAAGGCCGAGTCCGACGAGCAGTGGACCGAGTTCGAGGAGCGTTACCTGTGAGCCTGCAAACGATCAGCCGAGCAGACATCTGCGTGGCCGCCGTCTCGGACGCCTTCAAGGGCTCCGGCGAGGTGCTCGCCCACGCTGTCGGGATCGTCCCGGCCATCGGCGTACGCCTGGCCAAGGCCACCCACACCCCCGAGCTCGCGCTCAGCGACGGGGAGGCGTTCATGATGGCCGAGGCTCCGCCGCTGCTGAAGACGGCGGCGGCCGGCGGCACCCCGGAGGCCTGGGTGCCGTTCCGCAGCATCTTCGACATCGTCGCCAGCGGTCGCCGGCACTCGATGATGGGCGCCAGCCAGATCGACCGCCACGGCAACCAGAACATCTCCTCGATCGGCGACTGGCGGCAGCCGAAACGCCAGCTGATCGGCGTACGCGGCGCCCCCGGCAACACGGTCAACCACCGTGTCGACTACTGGGTCGCCAAGCACTCCGCCCGGATCTTCGTCGACCGCGTCGACGTCGCCAGCGGCGTCGGCAACGATCGAGCGGTCGGCACCGCCGGCCGCTTCCACGACCTCGGCGTCATCGTCACCAACCTCGCCGTCTTCGGCTACGACGAGTCCGGGCTCGTCAAGGTTGACTCGATCCACCCCGGCGTCACCCCCGAGGAGCTCCAGGAAGCGACCGGCTTCCCGATCGACGCCGCCAACGCGCCCCTCACCCGCGAGCCCACCCCCGAGGAGCTGAAGATCATCGAAGCCGAAGACCCCAAGGGCCTGCGCTTCAAAGAGGTCCCGTAAGCCCCGCCCGCCCCGCTGGTCGAGCCGCGAGGCCGCCTGCGGCCGAGCGTGTCGAGACCAACACAGTTCCTGGCGCGCTCGATGGGACCGTGTTGGTCTCGGCACGCCTCCGCCTAGCGGCTCCGGCGGCTCGACCGGCGGGAGGCGTTACGCCAGGATCCCGGCGTGGAGCAGCTTCAGATACTGCTCCGCGAGGGTCTCGGGGGTGTGGCGGCCGCCGGGGCGGTACCAGGAGACGGTGGACCAGACGCCGTCACGGATGAACCGGTAGGTCAGCGCAGGGTCGAGGGAGGCCTGGAAGGCGCCCGAGGCCTGACCGGCCTCGATGACCCGGATCCACAGCGCCTCGTTGTCGCGCGAGCGCTCGGCGACGAACTCGAAGCCCTCGACGGTGGCCAGGAAGGAGGCCTCGTTCTGGTAGAGCGCGACGGCGAGCCGCTCGTTGTGGATCGTCCGGAACGACTCGGTGATGAGTCCGTCCAGGTCGGCCTGCGGGTCGACCCCGCTCTCGACGATCTCGGTGAACCGCGCGTTGAGCCCGTCGAGGAACCCCGACAGCAGCTCGGTCAGCATCGCTTCCTTGGATCGGAAGTGGTGGTAGAGCGAGCCGGACAGGATCCCGGCAGCGTCTGCGATGTCGCGTACGGTCGTCTGGGCGAAGCCCTTGGTCGCGAACATCTCGGCAGCCAGCGTGAGCAGCTCGGCTCGCCGCGACGACCCCGACGCCGTCCCCCGCCTTCTCGGCGCAACCCCCGTGTCAGTCATGGACGAAGCCTACCAAACAAGCAGTTGCTCAACTACGCTTGCGAAGGTGACCCCGCGCACGATCCCCGCCCTGATCGAGAAGGCCAAGCAGACGTACGCCGACCACCCGGCGATCGTCGACGGCCCCACGACGCTCACCTACGCCGAGCTCGCCGACGCAGCGGACAGGACCGCGCGCGCCTTCCTGGCCAGCGGCGTACGCAGCGGCGACCGCGTCGCGATCTGGGCGCCCAACCGCTGGGAGTTCCCGGTCGCGGTTCTCGGCGCGCAGACGATCGGGGCGGCCGTGGTGCCGCTCAACACCCGTTACCGGGGCCATGAGGCACGCGAGATCCTGGAGCGCTCCCGCGCCACGGCGCTGGTCACCGTCAACGGCTTCCTCGGCACCGACTACGTCCAGATGCTCCATGACGCCGGCCCGCTCCCGGAGCACCTCCTCACCATCGTCGACCTCGCCAACGGCTGGGAGGAGTTCCTCGCCAAGGGCGCGGAGATCCCCGACCAGCGGCTCGAGGACGCCAAGGCGTCGGTCACCCCCGACACCCTCGCCGACCTGCTGTTCACCTCCGGCACCACCGGGAAGCCGAAGGGCGTGATGAGCGCCCAGCGGCAGACGATCGGCGTCGCCGACGTCTGGGCGCGCGGCGCCGAGCTCACCACGCGGGACCGGTACGCCATCGTCAACCCGTTCTTCCACGGCTTCGGCTACAAGGCGGGGTTCATCGCGGCGTTCACCTCGGGCGCGACGGTCTACCCGATCGCGACCTACGACCCGACCCAGGCGCTGCAGCTGATCCAGGACGAGCGGATCACGGTCCTCCCGGGCGCTCCCACGATCTTCACGACCCTCATCAACCACGAAGACCTGAAGGCGTACGACCTCTCCTCGCTGCGCTTCGCGATCGCCGGCGCCGCGAGCGTCCCGGAGAGCCTCTTCGCCGACATGCGCGACATCCTCGGGATCGACGAGGTCAAGGGTGCGTACGGGCTGACCGAGTGCATGGTCGCCACCACCACCCGCCCCGGCGAGGATCCCGAGCACGTGGCCAAGGTGGTCGGGCCGGCGGTCGAGGGCCTGGAGATCCGCACCGTCACCGCGGCCGGCGACGACGCGGAGCCGGGTGAGGACGGCGAGGTCTGGATCCGTGGCGACAACGTCATGCTCGGCTACTTCGAGAACCCCGAGGCCACCGCCGAGGCGATCGACGCGGACGGCTGGCTCCACACCGGCGACGTCGGCTTCCTCGACGAGCACGGCTGCCTGAAGATCACCGACCGGATCAAGGACATGTTCACCGTCGGCGGCTTCAACGTCTATCCCGCCGAGGTGGAGAACACCCTGGCCGCACACCCCGGCATCGTCGAGGCCGCGGTCATCGGCGTCCCCGACGCACGCCTCGGTCAGGTGGGCAAGGCCTTCGTCGTCGTACGCGACGACCTGAGCGCCGACGAGATCGCGGCCTGGCTCAAGGACCGCCTCGCCAACTACAAGCAGCCGAGGGCGTACGTCCTGGTCGACAGCCTGCCGCGCAACGCCAGCGGCAAGGTCCTGAAGACGGACCTGCGCGACACCTCGATATAGGCGCGACACCCCACCCCGCGGGGGTATAGGTTTCCTCAGCCCGTTCTTTACTTCCCCCACGGAGGCTTCGATGCCCCGACGCGCCACGATCGCGTCCCTCTCCGGCACCACCCTCATTCTCGGCGCGGCCGCAGTGGCGATCCCCCTGACGCTGAACTCCGCCACCGCCGAGCCGACCACGTCCGGCCCGCTGGCCGCGTTCGCCGCCGCGAACAGGGAGCCGTCCACCCTGCCCGCCGGTTCGGTGGAGTCTCGCGTCGAGGAGGTCGCACTGACCACCTCGGCCGGCAAGGCGACCGAGCACGCGACGAAGGTCGACAAGCCCCGCACCGACGTCATCAAGAGCGAGCCACAGGACGTCACCGGCTTCGGCATCGTCGGCGTGACCTGGTCCGGCGACCTCGCCGAGGACGTACGCCCCGAGATCCGCACCCTGAAGGACGACGTGTGGTCGTCGTGGAGCCCGATGGTGGTCGACACCGAGGACCACGGTCCGGACGCCGGCACGGCGGAGGCGAAGGGGGTCCGCCCGGGCACCGACGAGTTCTTGGCCGGGCACGTCGACCAGGTGCAGACCCGGATCATCGTCCCTGACGCTGCCAAGATCCCCGGCGACCTCGAGTTCGCTGTGATCGAACCGGGCAAGCCCGAGGACACGGTCGAGGAGCTCCCCGAGATCGAGACCGACAAGGACAAGCCCCGGGCGACCAACGTCCACAACGGCAGCAAGGACTCCGACCTCAACCTGGTCGCGTCGACCTACACCTCGAGCCCGACGATCTACAGCCGGGCGCAGTGGGGCGCCGACGAGACGATCCGCGAGCAGACGGCCCCGTCCTACCGCCAGATCCACGGCGGTTTCGTCCACCACACCGCGGGCACCAACGACTACACCGAGACTGACGTCCCCAGCATCATCCGGGGCATCTACGAGTTCCACGTGACCACCCGCGGCTACCGCGACGTCGGCTACAACTTCTTCGTCGACAAGTTCGGCCGCATCTGGGAGGGCCGCCACGGCGGCGTCGCGCTGCCGGTCGAGGGCGCCCACACCAGCGGCTACAACTACGACAGCTTCGGTGCTTCGGCGCTCGGCTGCTTCGACACGGTCGCGGCCGGCTGCCCCAACGACGCCGGCTCGACGCAGAACCAGCCCACGGACGCAATGATCCAGGCGTACGGCTCTCTCTACGCGTGGAAGCTCTCGCTCCACGGAGTCACCGCCAACGCCACCAATGTGTCGCTGACCAAGACCGACGGCACCAACACCGTCTTCCCGCACGCGATCAACGGCCACCGCGACGCGGGCAACACCATCTGCCCGGGCGCGAATCTCCAGGCCAAGCTCCCCAACATCCGTACGCTCGCCGCCAGCCTCCAGAAGAGCTGGAGCGGCCGCGACCTGGAGTCCCACATCGCCGGCACGAGCCACTCCGACTTCGTGGCACGACGGGCCTCCGACGGCCGGATCTTCACGCTGCGTACGGGCGGGTTCGCCGGGTTCAACTCGACCAAGACGTCCACGACGGTCGGCAGTACCGTGCGCGAGGCCGTGGTCACCCCGGACATCACCGGCGACGGCAAGGCCGACCTGATCCAGGTCCGCACCGACGGCTCGGCGGGCATCCGCAAGGGCCGCGGCGACGGCACCTTCGCGGCGGTCTACAAGAACCTCGGCAAGAGCACGTTCTACGGGGTCTCCAAGATCACCGCGACCGGCAACATCGGCGGCACCTCGGCCAGCGACCTGGTCGGCAAGAACGCGAAGGGCTACCTGGTCCGCTACACCGGCAACGGCGCCGGCGGGTTCACCCGGGTGGGTACGACGCGCTCGCTGAGCGGCTTCGACAAGCTCGCCGCGACCGGCGACGTCAACAAGGACGGCAAGCGCGACCTGATCGGCCGCAAGTCCGGGGCGCTCTACTACTTCAAGGGTTCCGGCAGCGGTACGTTCGGCTCGCCGATCAAGCTCGCGACCCAGAGCCCGTCGTGGTCCTCGCTGGTCCAGATCAGCGGCTACGGCGACTTCACCGGCGACGGCCGCGGTGACCTGATCGGCCGTGATTCGTCCAACCGCGGCTGGATCTACCCGGCCTCCGGCTCGGGCTTCGGCAAGCCGTTGGGGCCGTACGCGGACATCAACCGCACCCTCGTCGGCGCGGTAAACCTCGTCGGCAACAGCCTCCCGGACCTGGTGATGAAGTCGGGCTCGACGCTCTACGTCAAGCCGAACAGCGGCCGGGTCAGCCTGGCCGCGCCGGTCGACAGCGGCATCACCCTGACGAGCGCCACCGCACTGATGAACGCCGGCGACTGGAACCGCGACGGCAAGGGCGACTTCCTGGCGAAGATGTCCGACGGCTCCGTACGCCTCTACCGGGGCTACGGCACCGGCAAGTTCACCAGCCCCGTCACGATTGCGACCGGCCTCGGCACGGTCAGCGTCATCGACGCCGTCGGCGACGTCACCGGCGACGGCTATCCGGACCTGATGGGCCGCACCTCCGGCGGCACGATCAAGCTGTGGCAGGGCAAGGGCTCGGCCAAGGTCGGCGCGTCGATCACGATGAAGTCCTCGGCCTCGGGCACCCGCCTGGTCGGCGTCGGACGCTGGAACAGCAGCAACACCCCCGACGTACTCTTCGTCAACGGCACCAGCACCGTCGTCCACGAGAGCAACGGGCCTGGCGGCCTGGTCTCCACGCAGACCCTGTCGATCAACCTGTCCGGCTATGACGCGGTGCTCGGCGTCCGCGATCTGCGGGCCGGCTCGGGCGGCGACCTGATCGTGCGCTCGGGCAGCTACATCTATGCGCTGGAGCGCAACAGCACCGGCACCGGCGTGACCCGCACATACCTGGGTGCGCTGTCGGGCTACAACCTGCTGGGCTGACCCGGGCTGTGAAGCCGAGAGGGCCCTTGGGTCACTCTCGGCTTCACGGCTCACGCGGAGAGCTGGCGCTCCTGGTTGACCCGGATCGCCTTCTCGGCGAGGTCGGAGCCGGCGGAGGCGTACAGGTTCAGGACGGCGTGGGCGCCGCGCTTCTTGAGCTCGTCGCGCTCCTCGGGGCGCAGGGCGATGGCGGCGACGGTGCCGGTGAACCCGAGCTTCTGGAGCAGGTCCATGGCGAGCAGGTTGTCGCCGTGGAACGGCATGGTGAGGACGACCAGCTCCATGCCGGTGCCCTTCTTCACCCGCTCCCAGAAGTCCTGGTCGGTGGCGTCGGCCTCGACCACGTCGAAGCCCTCCTCCTTGAGCGAGTCGGCGCGCAGCGAGTCGTGCTCGACCGCCAGGACGTGGTAACCCTGGGTGTCGCGCAGCTCCTCGTAGGTCGTACGCCCCACCCGGCCCATCCCGACCACCAGCGCCTTGGCGTCACCGAGGTTGATCGGCCGGTCCGCCTCCTGGAGCCGCTCGGACCTCCGCTCCGGCAGCCGACGGTTGAGCAGATTGATGATCGCCGGGGCGTACGCGTTGAACACGGCGTCCACCAGGAACGAGAGCGCGGTCGCGACTGCGAGCACGGTCTGCCACTGGGCCGACGCGAGGCCGGAGGCCGACGCGATGACGATGACGATGAGACCGAACTCGGAGTAGTTGGCCAGGGTGAACGAGGCCAGCGTCGCGGTGCGGTAGCGCAGCCCCATGAACGCGAAGATCACCACGTACGCCGCGGCCTGGAGCGGCAGCAGGACCTGCAGCACGGCGGCCAGGGCGAAGTCCTCCAGCGAGGGCACCCCGGTCAGTCCGATGCTCAGGAAGAACGCGATGAGCAGGAGCTCCTTGGTGCTGAACAGCAGCTTGGTCAGCGCCGGCGCCTTGACGTGCGACCCAAGGAGTACGCCGACCACCAGGGCTCCGAGGTCGCCCTTGAGCCCCACGGCCTCGAAGAGCCAGTAGCCCGGCACGAGGGCGATCGTCAGCCCGAAGAGGGCGGTCAGCTCGGCGGAGGTGATCCGGTCCCAGACCCGGTGGGCGAGCCAGGCGCCCGGGAGGAGCAGCACCAGCGCGAAGACCCACGGCGAGGGCCAGTGGCCCTTGGAGATGGTCAGGAACGCCACCGCGACGATGTCCTGCATGACCAGCACACCGATCGCGATCCGGCCGTAGAGGGTGTTGTTGTCGTGGCGCTCGTCGAGGACCTTGATCGCGAAGACGGTCGAGGAGAACGAGAGCACGAAGGCGATCAGCGCCATCTCGCCGAGGTCGGCGTCGGCGAGGAGCGCGAACCCGAGCGGTGCGATCCCGGCGAGCATGCCGATCCCGATGACGACGCTGAACCCCAGGTGGGCGAAGGTGCTCAGCCACACGTCGGGCCGGAGCAGCGATCTCACGTCGAGCTTGAGACCGATGCCGAACAGGAGCAGCGTGACGCCGAGCTCGGACAGCGTGTGCAGCCCGTCCAGCTCGCCGACGCCCGCGGCGTGCAGCCCGAACCCGGCGGCGAGGAAGCCGACCATGGGCGGAAGTTTCAGGAACATCGCGACCAGCCCCGCTCCGAGTGCGACGAGCAGGTAGAGCGCGGTCAGCGACATATGGACGTCCCCCAAGGTAAAGCTCGACGGTTCGGACACACGTACGATACCGCGTGATACCACTCAGGGTTACAGTGGGTCCATGGCTATGACTCTGCGACTCAGCGAGGCCGACGACCGGCTGCTGACCGACCGTGCCCGGACGGAGAACCGGTCCAAGCAGGAGATCGCTCGCGAGGCCATCCGCGCCTACCTCAACGATCACGAGCGGCGCATCGAGGATCTCGAGGACGATCTCGCCCTCGCGCGCTACTCCCTGCGTCGCGAGCTCGGCGAGGTCAGCTACACCCCGCACGCCGAGGCCCGGCGTGCCCTCGGCCTCGACCGCCCCGTCAGCGAGTGACCTATCAAGTCGTCTGGGCCGACGAAGCGCTGCAGTCGGCCGAGGCGTACGTCGACGACGACCCCATCGGCCTGATCCAGGTCTTCGACACCGTCGACACCCTGACCGAGACCCCGCGCGACGTCGGCGCCTACGCCTGGGGCAAGGACCGCTACCGCCTCCGCGTCGGCCGCTACCGCATCGTCTACGTGGTCGAGGAGCGCCGCATCACCGTCGCCGTCATCCACCTGGGTCGCCGCAGCGCCTAACCGCCGAGTCCGCAGTTGTGGGCGACGAAAGTGGAGTTTCGTCGCCCACGACTACCTTCTCGGCACGCCATTTCTACCGATTCGGCGGGGTCAGCTCAGGCGCTCGATCACCAGCGCCATGCCCTGGCCGCCGGCGGCGCACATGGTCTCCAGGCCGTAGCGGCCGCCGGTCTCCTGCAGGCCGTGGAGAAGCGTGGTCGTGAGGCGGGCGCCGGTGGAGCCGAAGGGGTGGCCGAGGGCGATCGCGCCGCCGTTGACGTTGACCCGTTCGGGGTCGAGGCCGATCTGGGCGATGCTGGGGAGGACCTGGGCGGCGAAGGCCTCGTTCATCTCCACCAGGTCGATGTCGTCGGGAGTGAGCCCGGCGCGAGCGAGCGCCTGACGGGAGGCCTCGACCGGCCCGAGGCCCATGATCTCGGGCGAGAGCCCGGAGACTCCGGTCGACACGATCCGGGCCAGCGGCCTGATCCCGAGCGCCTCGGCGCGTACGTCGCTCATGATCACCAGCGCGGCCGCGCCGTCGTTCAGGGGGCAGCAGTTGCCGGCGGTGATGGTGCCGTTCTCGCGGAAGACCGGCTTGAGACCGGCGACCTTCTCGAGGGTGACCCCGGCTCGCGGCCCGTCGTCGGTGGCGACGACCTCGCCGGACGGCAGCGTCACCGGCGTGATGTCCCGCTCCCAGAACCCCCGGGCGGCGGCGGCCTCGGCGCGGTTCTGGGAACGTACGCCCCACTCGTCCTGTGCCTCGCGGGTGACGCCGCACATCTCGGCGACGTTCTCGGCGGTCTCGCCCATCGCGAGGTGGTAGTCGGGCAGGTCGCCGGACTCGCGAGGGTCGGTCCAGGCCTCGCCTGCGGCCACCCGTGCGGCGCCGCGTTCGCCCGCTTTGAGGAACTCCTCGGCCTTGGTGTCCGGCATCCCGTCGGCCTTGCCGCGCTCGTAGCGGGACACGCACTCCACCCCGGCGGAGACGAACGCGTGGCCTTCTCCCGCGCGGATCGCGTGGAAGGCCATCCGGGTGGTCTGCAGGGAGGATGCGCAGTAGCGGTGGACCGTGGTGCCAGGCACCGCGTCGAGCCCGAGCCGCACCCCCACGACACGGCCGATGTTGTAGCCCTGCTCCCCCGCAGGCTGGGCACAGCCCATCATCAGGTCGTCGATCTGCGTCGGGTCCAGCTCCGGGACCGACGCCAGAGCGCTGCGTACGATCTGCTCGGCCAGCACGTCGGGACGCAGGTCCTTCAGCGAGCCCTTGAAGGCGCGGCCGATGGGTGAGCGGGCTGCCGAGACGATGACGGCTTCGGGCATGGAGGCTCCTCAGGAGTTGGGGGTGTGCTGGAGGAAGGCGGGCCACTCGCCACCACCGTCGACGGCGAGGACAGCGCCGGTGATGTGCACGGCGAGCGGCGAGGCGAGCAGGAGGCAGGCGTCGCCGACCTCCTCGGGGGTCGCGAAGGCGCCGCGCGGGATGGTCGCGGCCACCGCAGCGCGCTGCTCCGGGCTGCCGTAGTGGTCCTCTGACCCCGGCGTGGCGACGAGCCCGCAGGAGATGGCGTTGACGCGTACGGCCGGGGCCCACTCGACGGCGATCGATCCGGTCAGGCTCTCGACGGCCGCCTTCGCGGCGCCATAGACCGCAGTCCCGGGACTGGGCCGCCGTGCCGAGATCGAGCTGATGTTGATGACGGAGCCGCGAGAGGCCTTCAACGCCTCGTACGCCGCCTGGCTGACGTAGGCGGTGGCCAGGAAGTTGAGCGCCGAGATCTTCTCGTGGAACCGCGGCGACGCGGTCGCGAAGTCGGCGTAGGGCGCGCCACCGGCGTTGTTGACCACCACGTCGAGCCGCCCGAGCCGCGAGGTGATCGCGGCGATCCACGCCGCGACCTGCTCCGGATCCCGCACGTCCACCTGGGAGAAGACCGGCTTGCGCCCGTCGATCACCGGAAGCTCAGCCGGAGCAGTCCGGCCGCAGATCTCGACCTCCGCGCCGGCCTCGAGGAACCGCGCGACGATCCCGGCGCCCACGCCGCGCGCGCCACCGGTCACCGCGACCACCTTGCCGCTGAAGTCGATCTCGACTGCCATGTGCGGCAGTCTAGAGCGGCTACCAAGCAAATGCTAGGTTGATGATCGCGGTGACCGGATCAGAGGGTCAGGCGCAGCGCCTCAGACGCAGTGCACGTCCACCCAGTAGGTGTGGTCTCCACTCATGTGCTTCTTGACCTGGATCGGGACGGTGACCGAGCCGTTCGCGTCAGGCAGGAAGGTCTGACCGGCGTAGTGCACGTCGTCGATCTCGCAGCCGACCTGGTCGGTCACGGTGATCTTGTGCAGACCCGCCTCAGCGGCCTCGACGTGCGCCTCGTGGAACGCGAGGACCGCCGGGTTGTACTCGGAGTACTTCACGTTGTGAGCACCCAGGGTGTCGGTCCACTCGGCAGCCAGACCGTCGATGAACGGTCCACCGTGGCGCGAGAACCGGGTGTCGATCTCGACGATCGCCCGTGCCTTGACCTTGAAGTTGTCGGTCTTGCTGTCGGACGGGACGAAACCGTGCCGGTTGCCCGGAGCGGTCGGGTCGAGAGCGTCGTACGGCGTCAGCCAGACCTTGTACTCGCCACCGTTGTTCGGGGTGTCGAGGTAGGGGAAGAGCTGCACGGTGATGCCGCCGTCCTCGGCGTCGGTGCCGGTCGCGTGAGCGCAGGCACCACTCGGGGCGACGCTGACGAAGCGCCCGCTTTCGTCGACCTCGACCAGACGGCACTCGACGGCGTCGGTGGAGAGCAGCGTCTTGCCGGAGGGATCGGTCACCTGGAAGGCGTAGATCCCGGCAGGCAGGCCGGCGGCGTCATCGGGAGCGTTGATGCCAGGACCGCCGTTGAGATAGACGTCCTGCTTGGCGGCGTAGTGGTTCAGGTTGACGGGCGCGCCGGTTACGTCGGTGGTGAAGATCGCGCCGGAGAGCTGCAGCAACGGTGCAGACGAGGCCGGCATCGACCAGAGCGCCGCCGCGGCGACCCCCGCCGCGACCGCACAGACGAGCTTTCGGATCATGGGTTCCCCCTCGGATAGATCGGACCTCGAGTCTTTGACGCGCCTCGGTAAAGGCCGCCGTCCAGCCCCCGGGTATCACCCGAACCGGGTAGGTGCCCGGACTGTGTGATGGGACACCTCGGCACCACCCCCGGGAATACCGGAGAGTCCCTCCGTCTTGCGTCAGGAGTGGATCGAGGCCACCGGCCTCGGCAGACCTGAGAGGACCTTCTTGTGACCACGACCGCCGTCGACACCTTCACGGACGTGATCCGCTCGCGCCGTTCCGCGCGAGCCTTCCTGCCCGACCCGGTGCCCGCCGACGACATCCGCGGTGTGCTCGAGGACGCCCAGCGCGCCCCGTCGCACAGCAACACCCAGCCGTGGGAGGTCCATGTCTTCTCCGGTGACGCCCGCGAGCGCCTCAGCGAGGCGATGCTCAAGGCGTTCGAGGCCGGCCAGATGAGCCCCGACTTCACCACGACCTACGGTGACGACGACAGCGTCCACGTCCAGCGGTCCCAGCAGACCGGGGCCGTCCTCTACGGCGCCCTGGGCATCGCCCGTGAGGACGCCGAGGGCCGCACCAAGGCCGTCGCCGAGAACCTCCGCTTCTACGGCGCTCCGCACGTGGCCCTGCTCTTCGTGCCTGAGCTCGGCGATGTCGTACGCGCTGCCAACGACGTCGGCATGTACGCCCAGAACTTCCTGCTCTCCCTCACCGCCCGCGGCTATCACGGCGTACCCCAGGGCATGCACGGCCTCTTCGCCGACACTGTCCGCGCCCACCTCGGCCTGCCCGCCGACCTCAAGCTGCTCTACGGCATCTCGTTCGGCACCGCCGACCCCGACGCCGCGGTCAACCGGCTCGACGTCGGCCGGGCCCCGCTCGACGAGCACATCGTGCTGCACGACACCTCGCTCTGAGCCGCCGCGACGAGCTGTAACACGTCGTTCGTAGCACTTCTCGCCCTGTTGCAACGACCGGATAGTGCTCCGAACGACGTGTTACACGTGTGGCGCGACCGCTTAGCCGGCAGCCGCTCCGCGGATCTCCGCCACAGACGTACGCTGCGCCCGACCCGCCGCGAAGAGGCTGAGCGCCACCGCGAGCAGGAGCCAGAGGACCAGGCCGCCGACCGGCGCGCCGACCGCGGCACCGCTCTGCGCGACGGCGACCCCGCGGAGCGCCTCGGCGGCGAGCGGGACCGGCAGGATGCCGGCGAGCGCACCGAACGGAGCGGACGCGGTGGCGACCGGCAGCAGCCCGCCGAGGGAGACCAGCTGCAGGGCGAGGAAGCCGAGCGAGATCAGCCAGCCACGGCGCTGGCCGGCGAGCGCGACGACGGCCTGGTGGACCGCGACGAACACCGACGCGGCGAGCACCGCGATCCCGACCGTAGCGAACGGCCGCGCGAGATCGGCGCCGAGAAGCGCAGCGGCAACGACGAGGAGCACCGCCTGCGCCAGCCCGACGAGAGCCGCCGGCCACAGCCCGGCGAAGGTGAGCCGCCGCGCCGTGAGCGCCTCCCGCAGCCGGCCGGCCGGGAAGGCCGGACGGAGCAGGTAGATCGCGAGCGCACCGAGCCACAGCGCCAGCGCGATCACCGCCGGCGCCAGCCGGGTCGCCCCCGAGGTGGAGGTCTCGGAAGCGACCGAGACCTCCACCGGGTCGGCCACGACCTCGGCCTGCTTCTCGCCGGGAACCGCGATCTGCGAGGCACCGTCGTCGAGCCCCGAGGCGAGCGAGTCGGCGCCCTCGGTCAGCGAGGACGTACCGGAGGCCAGCGAGTCGGCCCCAGAGGCCAGCGAGGCCGACCCGTTCTCGAGCTTCTTGGTCCCGGAGGCGAGCTGATCGGCTCCGGAGGCCAGCGCGGTGGCGCCGTCGTTGGTCTTGCCGAGGCCGGACTCGAGCTCACGCGCGCCCTTGGCGAGGCGGGCGTTCGCGTCGGCGACCTGGGACGCCCCGGACGCGACCTTCCCGGCGCCGTCCGCCGCCGACGAGATCCCTCCGCTCAGCTCAGGAGCCGCCTTCGACAGAGCAGAAGCCCCCGAGGCGACTTGCTCCGCGCCTGCGGCGAGCTGGTCGGCCTGCCCGCCACCGGAGCCGACCGCCGCGGCGGTGGCGCCGCACAGTTGCGGCTTGGAGGCCGCGAGCAGCGGGTCGCTCGCGCACGCCTGCGCCCATCCCTTGGCGAGCTGGGTGTAGCCGGCCACTCCCTCCGACACCTGTGAGGCACCGGCGGCGAGCGACGAGGTCTGCGAGGGGAGCCCTGCGGTCGACCTCTCGAGCCGGTTCAGCCCGCCACTGAGCTCATCGGCTCCGGCAGCCAGCGAGGAGGCGCCCTTCGACGCCTTGCCCGCTCCCCCGGCCAGCGATCCCGCACCCGACTCCAGCCGCGCCGTCCCGCCGGCGAGCGTGTCGAGCCCGCCCGCGACCTGCGAGGCGCCGTCGGCGGCCCCGGAGGCACCCGAGCTGAGCGACCGAGCGCCGTCGGCGACCTTCCCGGCCCCCGAGTCGGCGGCAGCGGTGCCGTCGGCGAGCTGGTCGGCACCATCGGCGGCGTCGGTCAGGCTGGTCTTGAGCTTCCCGGTCTCGTCCCGGACCCCGTCGAGGTAGGTCGTCGTGACCGTACGCCCCAGGGTCGACGCCGACTGCCGCGCGACCTGCCGGGCGATCTCGGCGGTCACCTCGCTGGAGGCGTCGGAGGCCTCCACGCTGACCCGGCCGGCGCTCGGGTCGCTCCCCTGCACGCCGGACAGCGTCTTGGACAGGTCCTTGGGGATCGTGATCACCGCCGCGTACGTCCCGTCCGCGTAACCCTCCCGTGCGTCCTCCGCATCGGTGAGCTCCCAGCCGAGCGTGGGGCTCGCGGACGAGCCCGAGGAGGAGACGAGGTCCGCGGCCAGCGCTCGGCCGGCATAGACCGTCTGCTTGTCCTTCCCGCTCCCCGTCGTCACCGGCTCGTCGAGGTTGACCACCGCGGCGGGCACCTTGTCGAGGTTCTCGGTGCGGTCGCTGAGCGCGACGAGCGCGAGCGCCGTCACGACGACCGGCAGCAGGATCGCGGCCGCCACCAGGCGGCGGCCCGACCACCATGATTTCGTACGTTTCATCGGACTGTCTCCAGGTCGGCGACCGAAGCCGCAGGGTCGGTGAGCTCAGGATCGGGTGAGGTCCGTGCGGGCGCGGCATGCGCGAGCGCGTCCGCGACCTGCGTCACCGCGGGCAACGACGGCATCCCGAGCAGGACCGTCGTGCCCCGCGAGGTCAGCGCGGAGAGTGCCGCGAGCTGCCCGCTGTCGAGCGAGGTCGGGCTGTCGATGGCGACCAGCGCAGGCACCCGCCGAGCGCCGACGAGCCGGAGCGCCTCCGCGACGTCGCTGACGAGAGCGGCCCGGGCGCGTACCGCCCCCGCCTCCTCCGGCAGCAGCCGGTCGAGCACCACCAGCTGTCCGGAGAAGCCCAGCCGCCCGGTGAGGGCAGCGAGCGCGGCGGATCGCGCGACCGGGTCGGTCCCATGGACGATCCCGAGCCCTCCCGGCCGCAGGTGTAGATCGAGCGGCGCGAGCGCCTCCGGCACCTCGACCTGCCGCGCCCGGACAGCGACCTCACCGTTCGAGGCGACGTAGTCGGCGTGCTCGAGATGGTGGATGAGCGCCTCCCCCTCGATGTCGAGAACCGGCATCCGCCGATCCAGCCAGCCCGGCAGCCACCAGGCACCCCGCCCGAGCAGGGCGAGCACCGCCGGCACCAGCGTCATCCGCACCAGGAACGCGTCCACGAGCACGCCCACGGTCAGCCCCAGCGCCATCGGCTTCACGATCGGGTCGCCGTTGGGCACGAAGGCGGCGAAGACCCCGATCATGATGAGAGCCGCAGCGGTGACCACGCGGGCGCTGGCAGCGAACCCGGTGTCGACCGACCGCCGCGCGTCGCCGGTGTGGACGAAGTCCTCCCGCATCCGGGAGACCAGGAACACCTCGTAGTCCATCGCCAGCCCGAAGAGCACGCCCATCAGGATGATCGGGAAGAACGCGATCACGGGACCGACCTTGGCGACGTTGAACAGGTCGGCGCCCCAGCCCCACTCGAAGACCGCGGCGACCACCCCGAACGAGGCGGCCACCGACAGCACGTAGCCCAGCGTCGCCTTCAGCGGGACCGCGATCGAGCGGAACACGATCGTCAACAGGATCAGCGACAGCCCGACCACGACGGCCCCGAACGGCAGGATCGCTCCGGAGAGACGAGCGCTGACGTCGATCGCGACCGCGGTCTGCCCGGTGACCATGACGTCCTCGATCCCGAACCGCTTCTCCAGGTCCGCCGAGTCCGCGCGGATCTCCTTGACCAGGGCCGCCGTCTCCGGCGAGCTCTTCTCGGTGGTCGGGTAGATCACCACGAGCCCGAGGTCGGCGGTCCGGTTCGGTGTCGCCAGCGCGACCTTCTGGATCCCGTCGTAGGCGCCCAGCGCCTTGCCCAGAGAGTCCATCACCCCGATCGGGTCGGTGGTGTCGATGATGTCCGCGGTCACGAACAGCGGCGCGTTGTAGCCCGGCCCGAAGTCGCGGCTGATCAGGTCGTACGTCTCCCGCGGAGCAGTCCCCGGATCGGCACTGCCGTTGTCGTTGAGCCCCAGCGCCAGGTCGCGCGCCGGGATCGCCAGGACGGCGATCACCAGCAGCGAGACCACGACGGTGAGGACCGGCACCTTGGTCACCAGCCGCACCCAGCGAGCTCCGAGGGTTGTGGCGTGAGGCCGCCCCTCCGCGACAGCCTCACGCCGGTGGGCCCGAGACCCAGGCTTGGGCCGGAGCCGCTCGCCCGCGAGAGCGAGGAGCGCCGGCACGGCGGTGAGCGCGACGAGCACCGCGACCAGGACGGCGGACGCCGCTGCGTACCCCATCACCGCCAGGAACGGGATGCCTGCGACGACGAGGCCGCACAGCGCGATGATGACCGTGACCCCCGCGAAGATGACCGCGCTACCGGCGGTGGCGACCGCCCGGGCGATCGACTCCTCCACCCCGAGACCGGTGGCGAGCTGGCTGCGGTGCCGGGCGATCACGAAGAGCGCGTAGTCGATCCCGACGGCGAGCCCGATCATCAGTGCGAGGGTCGGGGTGGTGGCCGAGATCGTGGTGGCCGCGGCGACCGAGAAGATCCCCGCCATCGCGATCGCCACCCCGAGCAGCGCGGTCAGGATCGGCAGGCCGGCGGCCAGCAGCGACCCGAACGTGATCGCCAGCACCAGCAGGGCGATGAGGATCCCGATCCCCTCGGTCGCGCTGACGTGCACCCCGGTGACGGAGTACGCATCCCCGCCCACGTGGAGCTCCAGCGAGGACCCCTCGGGCAGCTCCGCAGCGTCTTCGAGATCCGAGGTCACACCCTCGGGGAGCTCGTCGAGGCCGAGGTCGAACTGCACCGTCGCGAGCGCGTCCCGGCCGTTGTCGCTGACCGTCCTGCTGTCCTTCGCGAGCGGGTCGGTGACGGTCGCGACCTGGTCGACCTTCTCGACCGCGTCGAGCACCGCCCGGATCTCCTTGCCGTGGTCGTCGATCTTCTCCCCCTCGGGAGCGACGAAGACCAGCTGGGCGGAGGTCCCGGAGACCTCGGGGAAGCGCTGCGTGAGCGCGTCCAGGCCCTGCTGGGACTCGGTGCCGGGGATCGTGAAGTCGTTCTGCAGCTTGCCGCCGAGCGAGACGGTCAGCGCGCCCAGGAGCACCGCGAGCAGGAGCCAGAGCGCCAGCACGGTCTTGGCGTGGCGGGCGACCTGTCGGCCGAGTCGGTAGAGGTAGGAGGACACGTTCAATACATTAACGCATTCAATACAAAAGTGTATCGTCGGCGTATGTGAGGATTGCTACATGACCGAGGTGAAGGCCCCCAGGCGACGTACGAACACCCGCGCCCGGCTGCTGTCCGCGGCCGTCGACGTCTTCGTCGAGCGCGGGGCGCGCAGGGTCACCGTCGACGACCTGGTCAGCGCCGCCGGCTACACGCGCGGAGCGTTCTACTCCAACTTCGGCAGCGTCGAGGAGGTGCTGCTCGAGGCGTTCAAGGAAGAGTCGGAGAGGCTGATCGAGGCCGTACGCACCGCTGTCGGCGAGCACAGCGACGCCGACTCGAGCGGATCACTGATCGGCGCGGCCTTCGACGCGATCCGGCCCCTCCAGGACCGCTGGTTCGTCCTGCAGAGCGAGGTGGTGCTGCAGAGCCTGCGCGACGCCGACGCGCGAGAGATCAGCTCGGCGACGTTCACGGCGCTCAGCGAGCAGCTCGTCGAGGTCGTCGACCTCGCCCTGGACCGCCTCGACCGCACCTCCACGATGCCGACCGATCTCCTCGCCCAGACGCTGATGGGTGTGTTCCTCCACAGCGTCACGATGCGTACGATCCGCCACGACGACCCGCGGGCCGACCGACTCCTCGAAGACGCGCTGCCCCAGATCATCGATGGGCTGTCGATCCCGAGGCCCTCCGCCTAGGCTGAGGCCGATCCCACGTCTCGGGTCGACTCTCAGGGGGTTTGTCACTATGGGCGCACCGACATGGGTGTGGCTGGTCACCGTCGTCGCGATCATCGGGCTGCTCGGCTTCGACTACGTCTTCCACGTACGCAAGGCCCACACCCCCACGCTGAAGGAGTCGGCCATCTGGTCGGCGATCTACGTCGCGATCGCGCTGCTGTTCGGCGTCGGCGTGCTGATCTTCGGCGGCGGCACGATGGGCGGGGAGTACTTCGCCGGCTACATCACCGAGAAGGCGCTCTCGGTCGACAACCTGTTCGTCTTCCTGATCATCATGACCAGCTTCCGGGTGCCCCGTGAGGACCAGCAGAAGGTGCTCCTCTTCGGGATCACGTTCTCGCTGATCGCCCGCACCGCGTTCATCTTCGTGGGCGCCGCGCTGATCAACACCTTCGCCTGGGTGTTCTACCTGTTCGGGCTGATCCTGCTGATGACGGCCGGCAACATGCTGAAGCCCGACGGCCACTCCGACGGGGAGAACGTCGTCGTACGCCTGGCCCGGCGGCTGTTCCACGTCAGCGAGCACTACGACGGCGACAAGCTCTTCACGGTGGAGGACGGCAAGCGCATCCTGACGCCGATGCTGCTGGTGATGGTGGCCATCGGCGGCACCGACATCCTCTTCGCCCTCGACTCGATCCCGGCGATCTTCGGCCTCACCCAGAACGTCTACCTCGTCTTCACCGCGACCGCGTTCTCGCTGCTGGGTCTGCGCCAGCTCTACTTCCTGCTCGACGGGCTCCTCGACCGGCTCATCTTCCTGTCCTACGGCCTGGCCGCGATCCTCGCCTTCATCGGTGTGAAGCTGATCCTGCACGCGCTCCACGAGAACAACATCCCGTTCGTCAACGACGGCGAGCCCGTGCACGTGGCCGAGATCAGCACCGGCCTCTCCCTGAGCGTCATCCTCGGCGTACTCGTCGTCACCATCGTCGCCTCGCTCTTCAGCAAGCGCGGTCGCGCGAAGAACGCCATCGCCAACGCCCGCCGGCACGCCGCCGCCTACCTCGACTCCGAGTACACCGCCGACCCGGCCGAGCGCGAGCGCATCCACAACGCCCTCCTCGCCGAGCGCGACCTCATCGTCTCCCTCGGCCCGAAGTACCTGCAGATCGCCCGCGAGGAGACCCCGCTCATGGAGCTCCTCGAAGCCGCCCTCGCCAGCCACAACGCCGCTGTCGAGCGCGGCGAGGCCACCCCAGCAGGTCCGCCGAAGATCCTGCGCAGCGAATGAGCCCCGGTTCGACCTCTAGCAGCAGACGACCTGCTGCACCTTGAACAGGCTGTCTTCCTGGCGCTGCATGTTGACGTAGCCCTGATCCACCCAGACCACCCGGAAGAGCCCGTCCCCGAGGTCCTCGACCCGCCGCTCGCCGTCGGCGTCGAGGTCGTCGAGGATGTGGTAGTAGAAGCCGTCGCCGCCGTTGGCGTCATCGGTACAGTCCCAGCCAGCCGGGTCGTCGAGGTCGGGCATGTAGAGGCCGGCGGCTTCGCAGTCACCTGCCTGGAGCGCATCGACGAACCGGACGGCCGCGGTCTCCGCGCCGCTGACCGGCTGCCCCGCAGTCGTCTCTGCGCCGCTGGCCGGCTCTTCGGCCTGACCGCGCGCCACGAACCAGGTCGCGGCGCCGCCCAGCACCAAGGCGCTGACGACGGCGGCCCCGACGAGGACGGCGTTGCGCCGGCCGCGCGCGGGCGGCTGCGGCTGCGGCGTTGCGGACGGTGAACGGAGCACGGTCTGCGCGTCCGAAGGTGGAGGTACGGCGACCGCCCGTCCCTCAGCCGCGGCGGTGAGTGCTGCGGCGAAGCTCCCCGCGTCCGGCCAGCGGTCCTCGGCCCTCGGCTCCAGGGCCCGCATGATCACCGCCGACACCGTGGCCGGCACAGGCGCGACCGTGCCGAGCTCGGGAACGCGGGATACGACCGTCAGCGCCGGCGCGGGTGAGCGGCCCGCGAACATCGCCCAGGCGACCGCACCGAGGCTGCGTACGTCGGCACGATGGTCGATAGGCAGTGACTCGTCGAACTGCTCGGGCGCCATGTAGGCGGGCGTCCCGATCTGCCGCGTCACCTCCGAGTGCTGGTCGAGCGCGCGGGCCACGCCGAGGTCGGCGACCATCGCGCGCAGCCGACCGTCGGACCCGCCGGTGAGCAGGATGTTGGCCGGCTTCACGTCGCGGTGGATGACCGAGCGCACGTGCAGCGCGTCGAGGCCGGCCGCGGCCTGTGCCACCAGGTCGGCCACCAGCTGTGGCGGCATCCCCTGAGGGTGCTGGGTGATCAGCTCCGCGACGCTGCCCGCGTCGGCGTACGCCATCACGAAGTAGGGCGCTCCCTCCGGCGTCTCGCCGATGTCGTGGACCGAGACGACGTGGGGCGAGTCGACCGACCGGAGGAAGCGCGCCTCCTGCAGGAACCGCTCCCGGATGTCGGCCGCCTGCGTCCATTGGGCGCTGAGCACCTTCACAGCGACGGGCGAGTCGAGGTCCGGGTCGTGGTAGAGCCACACTTCGGCGAATCCGCCGGAGCCGAGCGGCTTGACCTGGCGCAGGCGCCCGAGGATCTGGGGAAGGGTCACCGGCACATTATGAGGCCGCGTCAGAGCTCTTCCGGCGGTGCCATGCGGTAGACGAACTCGCCGAGGCCCGACTGCGAGATCGCAAAGATGGTGCCGGCGAGGCCCTCTTGAGTCGCGGCCATGCTCAAGTCGCCCAGACGGACCGCCTCGAACCCGGCATCGTGGCTGAGCCGGCTGACGACGTCGCCGGCCTGGTCGTCGCCGGACCACAGGTTGCTCGGTCGTACGCGAGCGCTGGCGACCCGGCCGAAGAGCGACGCGAAGTTCGTGCTGAACGCCTTGGCCGTGGCACCGCCGGTGACCGACTTGACGTACTCGGCGTTGGAGGAGAACCCGGCCGGAGGCCGGGCGCCGCCGTAGAGGTTGGTGGCGTCGAGCACGGTCTTGCCCTCGAGCCCGGTCACCGATGACAGTGCTGCCTCTACCGCGGCTCCTGGGACCGCGAGCAGTACGGCTTCGGCCCCACTGGCGTCACCACCGTCTCGACCCAGCCTGAGCACGCGGTGGCCGGCGCGCTCCCACAGATCGGCCAGTCCACCGCCGATGTTGCCTCGCCCGATCACTGTGATGTTCATGCCGACCACGACCTCTCCTGGTGCTCGACGACGCGAAGGGCGCCGGAGGGGCAGCGCCCGATCACGTCTCGCAGGGTCTGAGCGGTCCCCTCCGAACCGGCGTGCGCGGGGTCGATCCACGGCCGAGCGGAAGGATCGAAGACGGCGGGCATCCCCCGTACGCACTCGGCCGCGTGCTGACACACATCACCGTCGAAGGAGACGTCGACCACGGGCCCGGTGTAGGTCTTGCGCGCCATGGTCAGTCCTTCGCCGTCGACGGGGGCACACGCTTGACGAGTGCGACGTACTCGCGGTGGTTCCCGATCCAGCCCTTGATGAAGGGGCACAGCGGCATCACCTTGCGCTCGCTGCTGTCGCGGACGTCGTCGAGCGCGAACCTGGCGATCGCGGAGCCGACGCCCTTCCCCTCGTACGCCGGGTCGACCTCGGTGTGGGTGAACACGATCAGGTCAGTGGCGAGGATGTACTCCGCGAACCCCACCACGGTTCCGTCCACACGCGCTTCGTAGCGCAGACGCTCCGGGGCGTGTGTCACCTCGATGTCGATGTCTGTCATCACTCGTCCTTGCTCGATCCAGCGTATTTGTTTGTGCGCACAAATAACCTACCTGAGCAGACAAGGATGTCCGGGCAGAATCCGATGATCAGCGACCGCGGCGGCGAACCGGCGGTCCGGCCTCAGCCTGAGCGATCGCCGCGAGAGCATCGGCGAACGCCACCAGATCGACGTTCTGGAGATGATCCATCACGTGGCGCCGGACGCTCTCCAGGTGCACCGGCCACGCCTTCTTCAGACACGTCAGTCCGGCCGGGGTCAACCGCGCCAGCTGGCCGCGACCGTCGGCCGCCGAACGGACCCGCTCGACCAGTCCCGTCCGCTCCAACCGCTCGACGACACGGGTCAGCCCGCTGACCGAGATCGCTACGTAGTTGGCGAGCTCGCTCATGCGCAACGAGCGCTCGGGCGCCTCGGACAGGTTCATCAGCACGGTGTACTCCGTGAGACTCAGACCCTCCGACTGCATGAGATCGGAGTCGAGCACCCGCGGAATCACCACGACTGCCCGCCCCAGCGCACGCCAGGCAGTCTCCTCCTCGGGCGAGAGTGGGCGTACCTCCCCAGCTGCTGTACGCCGACCGTCCATACCAACGAGGCTAGCGGGTAGTTGCTTGACGTAATAACGATCCGGGCGGCCGAATCCACCCGGGGATCAGGCGACGTGTCGGCTCCGGAAGTAGGTCGGCGAGGTCCCGTGGAGCCGCTTGAAGGCCGCGCTGAGGGCGAACGGGTTGGCGTACCCGACGCGGGCGGCGATCGCCGACAGGGTCAGATCCGTGCCGATCAGCAGGTCTGCGGCCAAGGCGAGACGCCACCGGGTCAGGTACGCCAACGGCGGCTCACCGACCTGCTCGGTGAAGCGTCGCGCCAGAGCGGCTCGCGAGAGACCGACCTGCTCACCGAGGCCGGCGACCGTCCAGGGCAGCTGCGGGTGCTGTTCCATCGCCCGCAGCACCGCGGCCACCGCGTCATCAGCCGGAAGCGCCGGGGAGGCCGCGAGCACCTCGCGCACGGCCTTGACCACGAGTACGTCCAGCAGTCGGTCGAGCAGGGCCGCCTGGCCCGCCTCCTCACGCACCAGCTCTGCGGCCAAGAGGTCGACAACGGCAGTGTCGAAACCGCGCAGCACCACGCTGGTCGGCAGCCGGGACAGCAGCAGCGAGCCCACCGACGTCTCGCGCTCATAGGTCCCGATGAGCATCACGGTCGCCTCCTGCGAACGACTGTTCCCCCAGGTGCGTACGCCCAGTGCCAGCTCCTCGGCCAGCAGGGCCCCGCTCGGGTCGACACAGACCTGACCGGGCAGGATCCGGATGTCGGCGGGGCGATCGGCCGAGTCGGCGATGACATAGGTCGCGGGCCCGCGGCACACGATCACGTCCCCTGCCGCCACGCCCTGCGGACCCTCGCAGCCGGTGAAGACCGCCTTGCCTCGTGCGATCGCAATGACCGTGAGCGGCACCTCGTCCTCGGCGGTGATCGACCACTCGCCGGCGAACACCGCCTTCAGCAGGAAGGCGGCCTGGGCGCGCGGGCCGTCCATGAGCAGATCCAGTGAGGACATGGTGAGACGATAGCGCATGCTTGCTGGAGCCAGGCGTATTCCATCGTCGCTCCCCGCAGGCCAGATTAGAGGCATGACAACTCTCATCACCGGCGCCACCGGCAAGACCGGCCAGCGCGTCGCCCGCCGCCTCCACACCCTCGACCACGACGTACGTGCCGTCACCCGCCACTCGGCACCCCGGTTCGACTGGCACGACCAGACCACCTGGGCCGAGGCTGTCGACGGCTGCGCGTCGGCCTACCTGACGTTCCAGCCCGATCTCGGCCTGCCGGGTGCCGACGAGATCATCGGTGCGTTCGCCGCCCAGGCGGTCGCCGCCGGCTGCGGCCGGCTCGTGCTGCTCTCCGGCCGCGGCGAGGAGGGTGCCCAGCGAGCCGAGCAGGCCATGATGGCCTCGGGCGCCGAGTGGACGATCCTGCGTTCGGCCTTCTTCCTGCAGAACTTCACCGAAGGTGCGTTCGCGGACGAGCTCGCGGCCGGTTCGCTCACGATGGTCGAGCACAACGTGGCCGAGCCCTTCGTCGACGCCGACGACATCGCCGACGTCGCCGTCGCAACCCTCCTCGACAAGAGCTACGTCGGCCGCGCCCTGGAGCTCACCGGGCCCCAGTTGCTCACCTTCGAGGAGGCCGCGCACGCCATCGGCGGACCGACCGTCGCCTACCGGCCCGTCCCAACCGAGGACTACATCGCGGTCCTGACCGCGGCGGGGTTGCCGGCCGCAGACGCGGCCGGACTGGCGTACCTCTTCGAGGAGGTTCTCGACGGACGCAACGCGTACGTGACCAGCGACGTCGAGACTGTCCTGGGCCGCGCGGCTCGGAGCATCGATGAGCTCGGCCGGGGTGAGCAGTCATGAGCGAGGTCGTACTCACCGGCGCAAGGCTGCTCAACGGCGTCACCGCCGGCATCTACATCGCCTTCCTGGTCGCCTTCATGCCGGCGCTGCACGGCCAACCGGACGAGGTCTACGCACGGGTCATGAACCGGCTCAACGTGGTCATCGTCAACCCGGTGTTCCTGGCCTTCTTCCTGGGCGCCCCGCTCCTGGCCCTGGTCCTCCTCGGCTGGCACCGGACCCCGATCTCCATCAGCGCCGCCGTCCTGGCCGTCGCCGCCGTCGTCATCACGTTCGCGGCGAACCTGCCGCTCAACGACGCCCTGGCCAACGGCGGCGCCGTGTCCTCGTTCGAGAAGCCGTGGCTGGTCTTCCACACCCTCCGAACCCTCACCGCGACAGGTGCCTTCGTCCTGCTCAGCCTGCCCGCGACGGTCATCCGGTAGAGGCCCGCGGCCTCACAGCATGCCGGTGAGAACGCCGCCGTCGGCGCGGACGGCGGCGCCGTTGGTGGCGGACGACAGCGGGCTCGCCAGGTAGACGGCAAGGTTCGCGATCTCGTCCGGCTCGATGAAGCGCTGCAGCAGCGACGTCGTGTTGCCCGAGGCGATGGCGCTCTTCAGCTGCTCTGCCGGCATCCCCTGGCCCTGGGCGATGCTCTCGATGGCCGCCGCGACGCCGTCGGAGTATGTCGGCCCACCGAGGATCGTGTTGACCGTGACATTCGTGCCACGAGTGAGCTTGGCCAGGCCGTTGCCCAGGGCCAGGGCCCCGGCCTTGGTCACTCCGTAGTGCGTCATGTCGGCAGGGACGTTCACCCCCGACTCGCTGCTGACGAAGATGATCCTTCCCCAACCCGCGGCCAGCATCGCGGGCAGCGTATGCCGCGACAAGCGGACCGCGCTCATGAGGTTGACCTCGAGGTAGCGCTGCCAGTCGTCGTCGGAGATGTCCTCGAAGGCCTTGACCTCGAAGATGCCGACGTTGTTCACCAGGACGTCGACCTCGCCGAGCCTGCCCATCAGCTCGCGCACCTGACCGGGATGAGCGAAGTCGGCGGCGATCCCCGACACGTCAGCGGTCGGGACGAAGGCACGGAGCCTTTCGACGGCATCGTCCACCCGATCGACGCTGCGTCCGTTCAGGACCACGGCCGCACCCTCCGCGGCGAGCGCCCGCACGACGGCGAAGCCGATGCCCTGCGTCGACCCGCTCACGAAGGCCCTCTTGCCATTCAGAGCCATGTCCATCTCGTCTCCTCCATCGGCCGACTCCGACCATTTTGACTTGCTCAGGAAAGTCAACTGTAGGCAGATTGACTTGCTTGAGCAAGTCAGTCGAGCAGCTTCGCCCCCTCCAGATGCCGTACGCTGCCGCCATGCCCGATCACAGTCCCGCCGACTCGACCGCCCCTCTCACGGGCGAGGACCTGGAGGCATGGGCCGCTCTGGCGACCGTGCTCGAGTGGCTGCCTCCGGCGCTGGACAGCCAGCTCCAGCGCGACGCGGAGCTCACCCACTTCGAGTACGGCATCCTGTACGCCCTCGCAGAGTCGCCCGAGCACACCCTCCGCATGAGCGTGCTGGCCGGGTACGCCAACAGCACGCTGTCGCGGCTCTCGCGAGCCGCTACGCGCTTGGAGTCGCGAGGGTGGCTGCGCCGCACCCCCGACCCCGCCGACGGCCGCTACACCCTGGCCATCCTCACCGAGTCCGGCGCGGAGAAGGTCCGCCAGGCCTCGCCTGGTCACGTACAGGTCGTCCGCAGGCTCGTGCTCGACCGACTGACGGCGTCACAGACGCGACAGCTGCGCGAGATCGGCCGCCGGATCATGCAGGGCATCCGCGAGGAGGAAGGGTGGGTGCCCGCGACCGACGCCGGACCGTGACGGGCGCCGCCCGGAGCGTTTCTCCATTCCGGGAACTGATCCCTTGGCGGCGGTCTGGGGCTTGTCCCACCAGCCAGCAGCGCCCCACCGCTCGTCTTCAGCGAAAGGACTGGTCTGGAATGGAGGTACGCCGGCCTACTTGGCTCGCCGCAGCTGGTGGCGGATGAGAAGCACGATCAGGACGAGGGCGACGGCCAGGCCGACAAGGAACGTGGCAACGACGGCGAGGCCGAGCAGCCGTTCGGGCACGGGCGGCGTCAAGGGCGAGACCTCGGTCATGGCGGGAACGGTAGCGGCTCGGTGGGCTCGAGGTTGCGGTAGCGGTTGATCGGCTTGGGGTAGGTGGTGTCGACCCACCCAGGCGCGCCACTGTCTTCGTCAACGGCCTCGACAAGCCGATCTATCCGACGTCGGCCTACGCCCTCTTGGTTCAGACAGTCGAGACGTACAACGCGACGAACAAGCGCCAGGTCTGAGGACGACCGCGGCGACGACTCTGCAGAGGGCCGCTGACGTGCCGCTGAAAGCAAAAGGGGCGGGCAAGCGCGCTCTCGTCGGCGCTCTTTGCGACATGAAGAAGGCCCCCGACCAGGCGTTCTACCTGGTCAGGGGCCTTCTTCATGTGCTGCGCGCCTGTAGGGATTCGAACCCCAAACCTTCTGATCCGCAGGCACTTGAGGACCATCCGCCGAGGTCCGATCCACGCTCAGCGCTCCCCTGCCATCCCTACGAAATTCCCGAACCGTCCGGGGTCATCCGGGGACTCTGTTAGCAAGTGCGTTAGCAAGGACGCGCCGGGAACAGACCTCGTAGAGGAAGCCCATTGGAGCGCCACCGAACCGATAGCCAGCCAAGATTGCTCGTCGTTGCCTGGTGTCAAGGGTGGGCGTAGCCCATTGCGTAGCAACGCATTTGCGCCCGTGATGCCAGGTGGCGGCGTGCAAACCCTGGGGATCGGGGCGGTGCCGGAGTGCAGTGCGTTGGGGCTCAGTCACCGATGTTGATGCTGAAGGTCGAAGGCTCGCCGTCGGTTGGAGTGATGGTCACTGGTCCAAAGGTGATGAAGACGCTGGAAGGGCCGCTGCTTCGATAGAAGCCCGTAGCGCGAGTAATCCGGACAGCGATGGCCGCGAGGGTTGCTGCCAGTTCGTCGTCGGCCTCGAACTTGGGGACGGTGAGGTTGGTGTTACCGGTGTCGTTTGCCCAGGAGCGAATCGCTTCAGCGTCGGTGCGCATGGCCGGCAGGATGCTGTCGTTGGCCCATGCCCACATCCAAGATCCGGCGCCGGCGTTGTAGTTGCCGAGGATCTGCGCGGGCGCGGTGGCCGTCTTATCGGGGAAGGTCCAGGTGATGGTGCCGGTCTGTTGGTCGAGGCCCCAGCGGTCGGCGGTACCGAGTCCCCAGGTGGAGGCGTGAGCGTTGGCGAGCTGCTCGATCATGGCTTCGCCTTCGAGGAGCAGCGTGCTGAGGTCGGTGTCGTGGGGGCTCGGGCTCGGCGGTGTCGAGGCTCGGGCTCGGCGGAAGAGTGCCATGCCGGGCAGTGTCGCAGATCGGCGAGGTCGGCGACGACGGGATGAGGCCGCCACTGGTCGAGAGCGCCTTGGTCTACGGACTGGGGCGCTCTCTTCATTTGCGCGGCACGTAGGGGGACCGGCCGCCAGGCCGCACGCCCCCGGAGGCCGCGCTCGCGGCCGAAGGCCGCCTTGAGTCAGTAGAGAAAGTTCTCACGAGAATTGGGGATAGCAGCGCGGACGCTTTCGGTTGTGCGCCGTGCGCTTCCGTTCTGTCGTACTGTCGGCACGCGTGAGCGAGGGTCGATCTGTAGAGGGAAGCGGCAGGAAGATCGCGTGGGGTTGCTCGACCTGTGGTGGCCCAAGGGCGATGGACGAGGTGGCGCGATGGGCCCGCGACGCAGGTCCCTGGGCAGGTCCTCCGCCTGACATGGTCGTCGTGGCTCGCTGCGCC
The DNA here is from genome assembly GCF_054031495.1 of Nocardioides sp. YJ-D4. Classification (NCBI taxonomy): domain Bacteria; kingdom Bacillati; phylum Actinomycetota; class Actinomycetes; order Propionibacteriales; family Nocardioidaceae; genus Nocardioides; species Nocardioides sp. YJ-D4. The sequence continues at coordinate 3,200,089 of NZ_CM132932.1, read as the reverse complement.
GACTGTGACAGCCCATACCTGTTCGACGAGGAACCGCCGACCTTCTTCAGCGCCGGACAGCCGCGCCTTACCCAGCTTTTCCCCGCGCTGGATCAGCCGCTTCCTCCTTATGTACCTCACAGCATTCAATCCGCCCATGCCGAGGCCGTTGAATGTCGCAAGATTCGCGCTTATGTCGCGACGACCCTGATGGCCCGGCGTGGCGTCGAGGCGATATGCGCAGAGCAGGGTCAGATTTCGGGCACATTGGCGAAGAAATTGCAGAATCTTCACAATTAAGAAGTTATTGATCGACGTCTTCTCAACTGGTCGTCGGTTGTCAGAGACCTCGGTAACAGCGGCGCGCATGACGTGCACGAGACACTTTCGGAAGAAGACGCTGACGATGCAGTGGCCTTCCTCGAAGCGCTAGTGAACTACCTATATACGTTCCAGCAGCGGTACAGAGATCACGTGGATCGAAAGAGAGAGCCGGAAGAGGAGCCCGACGACAAGCCGGCAGACGACGGCCCGCCGTTCTAGTTTCCGTCACCTCCAGTTTGGTCGGGCGCAAACCGCTTTGCTAGGTGCTCCATCTCGTACACATTTCGAAGAAGCTGCTCAGTGAACGTCAAGGTGCCGACAGCCCGCTCCTTGTCGGAGTGCGGCAACTCGTGAACGGCCACGTTGCCGTGCTTCCGGATGACATCGACCCATGGCTTCATCGCGGGCGTGACGTGGTGGTTCGCCTCTAGAAAATCCACGAAACCCTTGAAGGAGTTGTCCTCATTGGCTCCCTTGTCCACGGCGATGTGCATCAGGATCTTTCGGCAGGTCATCTCACAGGCAGTGAAGGCGTTGATCTCGGCGCAGCGACGTGCTTCGTCGTATGCCTGCTCAACATTCGAGGGAAGACCTTCAACAGACCGGCCGACCTTCGGGCCGGGGTACACGATTCCTGTGCTGCTCATAAAACTTCCCTCGCCGCAGCCAGGACACCGTAGCCAGCGGCCATCCGGCTGGCCGCTCCCATCAGGAAGGAACGCAATGACAGCGGAAGATACCGTAGCCCCACAATGACCGCAGGCAATCGTGTGCCACGCGCGGTTGTCGTTGGCCGCGTAAAGCCTCCGTGCTTGCGGATCGCTGAAGTAGTACAGGTCACCGTGTGCTGCCATAGCCGCCATGTTGACACAGTGACCTCCACTGTGGGCATGGATTGCACGCATTCATGGGGCTGGAACTGAGAAGTCCGTGTCCCAGTTAGAACCTGACGGCCAAGAGGGTCTTGTCATCGTGGCGCTTCGCGCGCGGGAGTTGTTGTCCGCCCTCGTCGGTCGTCTCCCAGTCCTGGCAACGCCGGAGGAGGTCAGCGAGACCTTCGGAGGTTGCGGCCGCGACTGTTGACCAGTCGTCTAGGCCGAGGTACTCCATCGGCTTATACGCGCCGTCTGTGGTGAGCACGCACCATGGAACCTCGTCGGGCGACAGATGACGGGTGAGGGAATGCTCTGCGGCGGCCGGGTCCGCCTCCGCGATCCAGTATCCGCAGGGCTTGTTCCGGTGCCGGAGTTGCTCGGCCTGGAGCGCTGCGAGGATCTGCCTGTGCTCGTCGTCGTATCCGCGCCCGTCCGCGAGGCGCTCCCGGTAGGCGGTGCGCTCCTCAGTCGCGAGCGGCCCGAGTCGATCGTCTCGAAGGATCTCCCCTGGAACCACAACCTGGCTGTCCCCCAACACCAGCACATCGATCGAGGCATCCTCGCGCCTGCGGACAACCGCAAGCGTGCTCGACGGCGCCCGACCTCCGGGGGTCAGGTCGAGTGCGGCCGCCGTCGTCTTGATCGCCTCGGCCAGGAGCACCGTAAGCGCCTCATCGGTGCCGTCGACGAGTGCGGCCATGGTTGAACCCAGATGTTCCGCGTACGTCGACGCAGGCACATCTCGCGCTGCGAAGGCTGACGCTCCGTCGAGCACGATGACGGCGTTTGAGGTGATGAAGGCGCGGTCATCCCCGGCAGGTGGTTCGGGGTGTTGGGCAAGGGTGACGTGCATAGCCGGCTACCAGATGAACGGACCGGCAAGGAGGCTGCTGCCGGTAACCTCGACGTTTGCAAGGTCGTAGTCGCATCGGATGACACACGAGAACTCTTGATCCTTGGTCTTCGCGTAGAGGTCGCCAAGGTGGTTGGTCAGGTAGTCGACCGCGCCGAGAGATCCCATCGTGTGGATGCCGGCGATGTGCACGACGGTGCGGCTTCCGATCTGGTGGCGGGCGAGGTAGGCGATGTCTGAGTTGGTCGGCTGGTCGTCATCGCTGGGTGAGCCATGGCGTAGCTGACGCGCAGGCTCAGGAGGTCGACCGTGCCGCCGGGTGAAGGCGTCGGCTCTCCTGGCGTACGTCGAGGGCATCGGGGAGGCGGCCTAGATGGCCGGCATGAAGGGCGGCATCATCAAGCGCGGCAACCTCTGGTAGTTCGTCATCCGCGTCAGGGACCCGCTCACGGGCAAGAGCAAGCCCAAGTGGGTCGGTGGCTTCGCAACCAAGGATGAGGCCGAAGAACAACGGGATGAGGCCGTGTGGCTGCGCGGCGTGGTGAGTTCGTCGACCGCTCTGACATCTCGGTGGCGCTGTACCTGGCGGACTGGCTCGGTGCGCATGCCCTTGAGGTCCGGCCCGCGACTCTGTCGGGATATCGCCAGATGATCGAGAACTACGTCATCCCGAACATCGGCAACATGCGCCTGCAGCAGGTCCGGCCGATGACGCTGACGAAGTTATACGTCGACCTGCTCGACCACGGCGGCAAGGACGGCAAGCCGCTCTCACGCCGGACGGTGAACTACGTTCACGCCACCCTCCGGAAGACGCTCAACGACGCCGTCCAGGTCGAGGGCATCCTTCCGAGCAACCCGGCGCTGCGGGCTAAGAAGCCCAGGAGCAAGGGCCACGCACAGGCCCCCGACGTGTGGGATGCGGCGCAGCTCCGGCTGTTCCTCGGCCTGATCAAGGATCACCAGTGGTTCCCGCTCTACCGGCTGGCGGCGTACTCCGGCGCTCGACGAGGTGAGCTCCTGGCCCTGTGTTGGTCTGACGTCGACTGGACAGGCAAGTCCATCCGCATCCGGGCATCCGCTGGTCTGGTCGAGAACGAACGTCTCGAAGGGTCCACCAAGAGCGGCAGGGAACGGCGGGTATCCCTCGATGCGGAGACGCTCGACGCCCTCAAGGCTCACCGCAAGCGGCAGATGCATGACCAGTCGGTGGCCGGTGAGGCATGGGAAGGAACCTCGGGCCTGGTCTTCGTCAACGGGCTCGGACGGCCGACCTACCCGACCGCGCCGACCCAGAGACTGGCCAAGACCATCGAGGAGTACACCGAAGCCAACGAGGCCAAGTCGGAGGACGCCCGCGGGTTGCCACTCCCCCACATCCGGTTCCACGACCTGCGGCACGTTCACGCAACCCTGGTTCTCTAGCCCGGCGTACCGGTGCACGTGGTGGCTGCTCGCCTGGGTCACACTGACCCATCGGTCAGTCTGCGGGTCTATGCCCACGCGATTCCGGAGCGGGCTGCCGAGGTTGCGGACCGCTTCGCCAACCTCGTCGACCAGGACGACGACACCACCGAAGAGCGCGACGACGAGACCGGGGAAGGCCGCTGAAACCATGGCCCTGTTAGCAGAAGCGTTAGCGAGCGCCCGAACTCAGGACCCACTGCTGATATGAAGAAAGCCCCCGACCTGGGCGTTCTGCCTGGTCAGGGGCCTATCTCTCAAGTTGTCATGTTCTGCGCGCCTGTAGGGATTCGAACCCCAAACCTTCTGATCCGTAGTCAGATGCTCTATCCGTTGAGCTACAGGCGCAGTGTTACCGAAGCAACGTGTAGAAGATTAGCGGATGATGGTCCGTGACCAGAAATCGCCACGTGTGAGAAGATCTGGCGCTAGCCACAGCATCGGGGAGGTGGAGCGTGAGCAAGCGTCAACCCACGCCGTCCGGCGAGGAGAAGAACGTGACCGACGAGGGACGCACGCCGAGGACGCGTGCACTGCTCGAGGCGAAGGGCATCGAGCTCTTCGAGCTCATCGCGGAAAGAGGCGGGATCCCCGCAAGTGACGCGCGGATCATCCAAGGTGGGGAGTTCGCCGACGCGTTGGCGACGTTGGCTGAGCTCGGCCTCGTTCGCAGGTCCGGCGACGACGATGCCAGCTGGGTGCCCGTTGACCCCGCGACCGTGCAAGCTCAGATCGTCGCGCCCATGACCCAGGAGGGCATTCGCCTGCTCCAGGAGTCCGCCGAATGGGCGAACAACTTCACAGCCCTGCGCAACGCCTGGCGACGGTCAGCACCAGATGACGAACGGGGGCCGTTCACATATGTGCATCGCCCGGCAATCCAGCCATTCGTCGACTCGCTCGCCGCCGAGTGCGAGTTCGAGGCGCTCACCGCGCAACCTCAGAACAGGAGGGCCGGCGGGGACGCCCTTGCGGAAACGATCGCCAAGGAGCAGGCGATGATCAAGCGCGGTGTCACCATGCGAACCCTCTACCAGCACGCGGCAAGGCGCAGCAGCGAGACGCGGGAGTACGTCTCCGCCATCGCGGCAGCGGGCGGTGAGGTCCGGACTCTCGACGAGTTCTTCAATCGCATGCTGATCTTTGATCGCCGGATCGCCGTCATTCCCAGCCCGGACGGCGTCGATGTAGCAGTCGCCGTTCGCGAACCGTCCGTCGTTGCCTACCTGGTCGATGTATTCGAGCGAGCCTGGGAACGGGGGCGGCCCTTCGGCCACGGTGACCCGTCCACTCTGAAGGACATCGCCAGCGAGCAGCGGTCGATGACCCTTCGAATGCTCATCGAGGGCCACTCAGACCCAGCCGCGTCGAAGCGGCTGGGCGTCAGCCCCAGGACGTACGCCGGCTACGTCGCCGACCTCAAAGAAGAGTACGGCGTCGACACCCGCTTCCAGCTCGGCTACGAGATCGGACGTAGCGGGTCGAGCGCCCTCGATGACTGAATAGACTCGCGGCGATCAGCCCCAGGAGATGTCCTTCGCCTGAGCATTCGAGGCCGTTGGGCCAGCCACACCCCAGGAGATGTCTACGGACTGGACCGTCTTGTCCGGCTCAGCATCGAATCCCCAGGAGATGTCCGCCTGGGCCGGGCCCGCGGGAAACAGCGTGACCGCCACCGTCGCCGCCGAGGCCAGCGCGAGAGCCGCCGCGGTGCGTACGAGCTTCATGTTCTTGCCTTCCTGGTCTCGAGGCCGATTCTGGTGCCGAGAGGCCTACGGGATGATTATTGTGCAGGTTGGCGACTTTCGGGTAACCCAAGTTCCGGCGTACGGACTTTTGCACTGCTTAAAATTGCAGGTCAGAATGCAGTTTGGCCCCCTCATGAAGGGGGCCAAACGCATTGAAACTGGCGGAGGCGGAGGGATTTGAACCCTCGATGGGGTTTAAGCCCCAAACTCGATTAGCAGTCGAGCGCCATAGACCGGACTAGGCGACGCCTCCATACCGCTCGAACAGGCTACAAGACCCGCAGTCCTGGGACCAATCAGGGCGCGTCGGACGAACCCGCAGTGGTGTCGAGAGGCTTGATCGTGGCCTTCAGATAGACCTGCAGCTCGCGTACGAACTGCTCTCGGTCGATGCTGAGGATGGTCACCGGGATCGTGGTTGCGCCACCCTTCTTGAGCCGCAGCTCGAGGCACGGCGTGCCGCCGGGCATGGTGGTCACCGCCTCCTGGATGTCGACCCAGCGAGCCTCGCGGACACCGGCACCTCGCACGAACGCGACCCGGTAGCCCTGAGCGCTGGCGCGCAGGACGTACGCCTTGTTGCGAAGCCACCAACCGAACCCGATCACCGCGGCGACGCCGACGACGAGCGGAATGAAGATCCACGCGAAGTCGATCCGGGCCGCGATCACGACGGCCGTACCGGCGAAGACCAGGAGCGCCAGGCCGACCATGGCGGCGCCGACGAGGCGGGCCTGCACGGATGGAGCGAGGCGGTAGTAGGTGAGCTCAGCAGATGACACGCTCTCCATTGTGGCCGACACGGGAGCCGAGAGCCGCATCGGCTTGCTCCTTTACGTGACCTAGGTCACAATCTGGTCATGACAGGTGTGCTTCCCAATATGTCGGATGCTCTTCGGGCCCTGGATACCGCTATCGCCGCTCCCCGTCCGGGGGCCAACGTCGGTCTCTGGCGCTGGTCGGTGCGCCAGCGCCTCGGAGGCGTACGTGAGGCGTTGCTGGTCCTCGACACCGGCCAGGAGTGGCATGCCCTCACCGATGTCAGCGCGCTCCGCGACCGCGGAACTCTGCTGAGCAGGCTCGCCGTCCTCGCCGACGACGTGCTCGACCGCACCGACCTCGAGGATCTCCTCCTCGAGCTGCGGCGGCTGATGATCGACGTGGATCGGCACCTGCAAGAGGTCTGAGTCTCAAGACGTCCAGCTGTGGCAGAGAGGGCGGGATTCGAACCCGCGGTAGGTCTCCCTACGACCGCTTTCAAGGCGGTTCCGATCGGCCACTCCGGCACCTCTCCATGCGCCCGTGGGCGCGTGGCCGAGTCTAGTGCGCCTGAGCCTCAGGCGCTCAACTCGACGAGAACGTCGCCCTCCTGGACGACGTCTCCGGAGGCGACCTTGACCGCCACCACGGTGCCCGGGGCCTCGGCGAGGACCGGGATCTCCATCTTCATCGACTCCAGGAGCATGACGGTGTCTCCGGCGGCCACCTTGTCCCCGGGTTGCACTCCGACGCTCATGACGTTCGCGACCATCTCGGCAGCGATCGTGGTGGGGACTCTGCGGCTCATATCCCAGAACCTATGGGTTACCGCGTGGTAGCCCCAGCTGGAGAGCGCCTCAGAGGAGCGCGTGGGTGCGGCCGGGCTCGGGGCGTACAGCGCTGGCCTCGTCGGCCTCACGCGCCGCCCTGCGACCGCTGCCGGCGGCCGTCGAGCCGGTGAGCGCGAGGTCGATGCGGATGATGACGAATGCGATCACCAGGCCGATGAGGATGCTGTAGACGACCGAGAGAGCCGCCTCGGCGAGCCCGACGTCGGGGTTGAGGAACGTGCTGGCGACCGGCGCGGTGAGCGCGACGCCGAAGAGGCAGACCCACCAGCCCTGGCGGCGCCGGGAGCGCATGTGGGTGCCCCAGACCAGCGCCGGGACCCCGAAGAGCGCCTGGATCGGGTGCGGGTAGCCACCGATGTGGATGCGGCACCAGCGCTGCATGTCGTCGACCGAGTCCATCAGGCCGGTGCTGCCGTAGCGACGCAGCATCTCGGCGTAGATCAGGGTGAGCGCGAGCATCAGCCCACCGATGCCGACGATGATAGCGCCGCGCCGGCCGAGGCCGTGCAGGCCGGCACCGAGGCGGTAGACCGCGAAGAAGGCGATCGCGAGCGAGCAGGCCAGCGTCGCGTACTCGAATCGGGAGACCATCACCACCGGCTCGAAGCCGAGCGCGGCGAAGCTGCCGAGCGCGGCGATGCCGACAGCGATGAACGTCTCCCGGATGGTCTTCGGGAAGCGACGCGACGGGACGGTGGCCATCACCGCGAGGACCGCCGCCACCGATGCGACGAGAACCGCCGCACCCGTACGCAGCGCCTCGTTGTCCACGAGCACCACGACGATCCCGGCAACCCCTGCCAGGGAGCCGAAGATCAGCGGGCGGCCACCGGTGCGGTGAGCCAGCGCGAAGGTGTACGCGGTGCCGACCACGACGGCGCCGAGACCGCCGAAGATCTCCGGGCCCAGGTCGAAGGCGCTGACCACGAGGCCGAGCACGCCGACGGCCAGCGCTGCCAGCCAGATCGCCCGGACGGTGCCGGCGGTCAGGCTCTCGATGATGCCGAGGCCCGCACGGGCAGCACCGGCTCCGGGGACCCGCGGCTGTGCGAGGAACGAGGTCACCTTGGCGGCGGTCGTCGGCCGACCGGATGTCTCGGGGTCGTAGGGGCCGACAGGCTCGTGGACCGGCTCGAGATGGCCGGACTGGTAGGGGTCGGGCTGATACGCGGGCTGCTGGATGTGGGGTGGCGTCTGCGGCGCCTGGGTCAGGCCGGTCGTACCGAGGTAGGGGGCAGGCGTGGAGTAGGCCGGTGCCTGCCAGGCACTCGGCGGCGGCGCGGTCGGCCCGCTCAGGGCCGGCGCGGGCTCGGGCCGGTACTCCGGCGCCGGGTAGCCGCCGTAGGAGGGTTCCTCCGGGGCCGTCCGCGCGGCTCGCTTGCCCGTGTAGCCGTTCGGCTCGTCGAACTGCTCCGGCTCGGCACGGCCGGCGATCCGGCGACCACCGCCCGTGGAGGGAGGCTCCTGAGCCGACTGACGCTCGTCGTACCACGTCTCGTCGGCCCAGCCGTTCTCGCTCCAGCCCGGGCCGTTGCTCTGCCCGCCGAAGGTCTGACTGGTGTCCTGATAGCCGTTCCAGTCGTCCTCCGCCCACTGGTCGTACGCCAGCGCCTCGCTCGAGGTCGGCTCCACGTAGGCGGGTGTGGGCTCGCTGCGACCGGCTGCACGACGGCCACGCTTGCTCTTGTCAGCGCGACGGCGGGGGGCTCGGTCCATAACAGGCGAGGATACCGGGGAAGGGGTGAACCTAACGAGTCATCGATATCCGTTTACCGCTGTGACGGGGAGTTGTTGACCGAGGTCACATTCTGCGGTTGACCAGGGAGGGGTTGGTGCGACGCGCCTCCGCGAGCACCGCTCGATCGATCGTCGCGGAGACGATCTCGTCGCCGTCGTCGGCCTCGGCCAGAACGTCCCCGAGAGGGTCGACGATCATCGAATGACCGCAGTAACGAGGGGCCGACTGGGCGGCCGCCGCGATGAAGACGGTGTTCTCGATCGCGCGTGCTCGCACGAGGGTGCGCCAGTGGTCGACCTTGCGCGGACCGGCGACCCACGCGGCCGGCAGCACGATCAGCTCGGCTCCCTGGTCGATCAGACGCCGCGCGAACTCGGGGAAGCGCAGGTCGTAGCAGGTCATCAGCCCCGTCGGCACCCCGTCGATGTCGACCACGACCGGCTCGATCGCGCCCGCTACCAGCGCGTCCGACTCCTTGTAGCCGAAGGAGTCGTAGAGATGGATCTTCCGGTACGCCGCCTCCGCACCGCCCCGGACGAGCAGGGTGTTGAACGGCCGTCCGTCGGCATCGCCACTGGTCTCGAGCATCCCGGCCACCACCGTGGTGCCGCGCTTCTCGGCCACCCGGGACAGCTCGGTCCCGAACGGTCCGTCCTGGGCCTCGGCGTACGGACTCAGGTCGGAGCCCGGCTTGCCGAAGTCCCTGGCGAAGACCTCGGGGAAGACGACCAGGTCGCTGTCGGCGGGAGTCAGCTCGCTCAGGAGGGACCGGTTGGCGTCGGGTTCGAGGCCGGAGGCGTGCTGCACGAGACTGATCCGGAGGCTGTTCCAGGTGGTCACGTCTCCAGACTAGAGTCCCGCTGTGTGAGCGAGCGTCAGCGAGTGAGTCGAGCGACGGAGGTGGTCGCGTGACTGTCTGGGACGAATGGGAGCCGTACGCAGCCGTGCTGCTCGCCGGAGGACGCAGCTCCCGCCTCGACGGGATCGACAAGTCCGGCATCGAGCTCGGCGGTCGCACGATGCTGGCCTGGGCGCTGGATGCGGTCGTCGACGCGATGGAGGTCGTCGTCGTGGGCGACCCGGTGCACACCGAGCGTCCGGTGACCTTCGTCCGTGAGGACCCGCGCTTCGGCGGCCCGGTTGCCGCCCTGCTGACCGGCGTGGACGCGTTGCTGACCCCGCGGGCGTACGTCGGGGTGATCGCCGTCGACATGCCATTCTTGCGGCCGCGGACGCTGTCGCGGCTCAGGGAGGCGGCGTTCGGTCACGACGGCGCCGTGCTCGTCGGGCCCGACGAGCGCCGGCAGCTGGCCCTGGTCCTCTCCACCGAGCGGCTCGCCGAGGTCCGCCCTGACCACGAAGGGCAGCACGGGATGCCGTTGCGCAAGCTGCTGGCCGACCTCGATCTCGTCGAGGTCCCCTCGGAGGGCGACGAGCACCGCGACATCGACACCTGGACGGACCTGAAGTCGCTCTAGCCTCCTAGTGTTGAGGCATGCGAGCCGTCGTAGCCGAGCAGCCCGGAGGGCCCGAGGTCCTCACCGTCACCGACCGTCCCGACCCGGAGCCGGCAGCTGGTGAGGTCGTGATCGACGTCGCCGCCGCGGGGCTCAACCGGGCCGACCTGCTGCAGCGTCAGGGATTCTACCCGCCGCCGAAGGGCGCCAGCGACATCATCGGGATGGAGTGCAGCGGCGTGATCTCCGCGGTCGGCGAGGGCGTCGAGGAGTGGCAGGAGGGCGACGAGGTGTGCGCGCTCCTGGCCGGGGGCGGCTACGCGACGAAGGTCGCCGTACCGGCCGAACAGGTGATGCCGGTGCCCGATGGCGTCGACCTGGTCACCGCCGCAGCGCTTCCCGAGGTCACCACCACCGTGTGGTCCAACGTGTTCATGGTCGGCGGACTGACGCCCGACGAGACGTTCCTGGTCCACGGCGGTGCCGGCGGGATCGGCACGATGGCGATCCAGCTCGCCAGCCAGATCGGCGCCCGGGTGATCACCACGGTCGGCTCGGCGGAGAAGGCCGAGCTCGCCAAGTCGCTCGGGGCGGAGGCGGTCATCAACTACAAGGACCAGGACTTCGTCGAGGTCGCCAAGGTCTACGGCGGCGCCGACGTCATCCTCGACAACATGGGCGCGAAGTACCTCGCCCGCAACATCGACGCCCTCAACCCCGAGGGCCGTCTGGTCATCATCGGCATGCAGGGCGGCACCAAGGCCGAGCTCGACATCAACGCTCTGCTCCGCAAGCGGGCCGCGGTGATCGCCACCAACCTCCGCGGCCGCCCGGTCGAGCAGAAGGCGACGATCTGCGCCGAGGTCGTCGAGCGCATCTGGCCGATGGTCGAGGCCGGTGAGGTGAAGGCGGTCGTGCAGGACGTACTCCCGCTCGCGGAGGCCGCCGAGGCGCACCGGCTCATGGAGTCCGGCACGCACACCGGCAAGATCCTGCTGACCACCGCAGGCTAGGTAGGGTTGAGCCCATGACGCAGGAGCAGACCGGGGAAGTCGTGGTCATCGGACCCGACGGGCAGCCGATCGCGGTGCCCGCCGACGTACTCAAGGACGCCACCGCGCCCGAGGCGGACGGGGACGAAGAGCGCGATGTGACCGACCTCGTGGAGCAGCCAGCGAAGGTGATGCGGATCGGTTCGATGATCCGCCAGCTGCTCGAGGAGGTGAAGGCCGCCCCGCTCGACGAGGCCTCCCGCAACCGGCTCCGTGAGATCCACCAGGCCTCGATAAAGGAGCTCGAGTCCGGGCTCGCGCCCGAGCTGGTCGAGGAGCTGGAGCGGCTCTCGCTGCCGTTCGCCGAGCAGCAGACGCCGTCAGAGGGTGAGCTGCGGATCGCGCAGGCGCAGCTGGTCGGCTGGCTCGAGGGTCTCTTCCACGGCATCCAGACCGCCATCTACGCCCAGCAGGTCGCCGCGCGCGCCCAGTTCGAGCAGATCCGCAAGGGCCTGCCGCCGGGTGTGAGCCTCTCCCCCGAGGGTCAGCCGACCCCCGGCCAGGGCGGGCCCCAGCAGGACGGCCAGCACGACCACGGCTCCTCCGGCGGTCTCTACCTCTAGGCAAGGGGGCGGATGTTCACCGAGGTAACTCGGTGAACCCCAACCTCCTTCGTGGAACTCCGCGAGGGAAGCGCGCACCGGCCGAGTTACCTCGGTGAGCATTCACGGCAGCGGCCCGCCGGCGAGAGCCACGACGACCCCGACCCCTGCCGCGAGCAGCAGCGTGAGCACGACCCCACGCTTGAGCAGCAGCAGGAGTACGCCGGCGGCGGCCAGCACCACCCACTGCCACCATTCGCTCGTCGCCATCGCCAGCGGGACCGCAGACCCGAGGATGGCACCGATCGCAGCCGGCCCGGCGCCGTCGAGGAAGGCACGTGCGAGCGGCGAGGAGCGCAGCGCCTCGAAGTGCCGTCCGCCCGCGATGATCATCACGAACGACGGCCCGAACGCGATCACGGCGGCACCCAGTGCCCCGAGGAGTCCGGCGGCCGCGAACCCGACGACCGCGACGGTGTGGACGACCGGGCCCGGGGTGATCTGCCCGAGCGCGACCGCGTTGAGGAACTCGGCGTCGCTCATCCAGCCGTAGCGGTCGACCGCATCGGACTGCATCAGCGGGATGATCACGAACCCGCCGCCGTACGACAGCGCGCCGACCTTGAAGGCCGTCCACGCCAGCGGCGCGGCCACCGCGGTGGTGAGCGCTCCCTGGACCAGGACCGGCACGGTCAGGAGGGACTGGAAGGAGTTCGTACGCCACGGCCTCCGCATCGCCACCTCGACGAGCCCGGCGCCCACGAGCACGAGGACGACCCAGGCCCCGGTGGTCGCGGCGGCGACGGTGCCGACGACGGCGTAGAGGATCCATCGCGGACGCGACGGGGTCCGCTCGTAGGAGGACGGCACCAGCGCCCAGCCCGCCTGGACCGCGACGGCGGCGACCGCCGCACCGGCACCGGCGCCGGCGCCCAGCACCCATGCGGGCGGATCGCCCAGGAACAGCGCCGCCAGGGCGAGGATCAGCACCAGCCCCGGCAGGATGAACGCGAGCCCGCCGACCAGAGCGCCGAGCGCGCCGCGTACCCGCCAGGCGGTGAAGATGGCCAGCTGGGTCGAGGAGGGTCCGGGGAGCAGGTTGCAGGTCGCGATCGCGTCCTCGAACTCCTCCGGCTCCACCCAGCCACGCCGCTCGACGACGGTCTCGCGCAGCAGGCGGATGTGGGCGGGCGGACCACCGAACCCGATGACGCCGATCCGGCCCCACTCCCGAGTGATCTCCACCAACGTGGTCATGACGCGCAGCGTACGGGCTCGGCCTGATGTTTCTTAGTTGTGGATCTTCTGTGACCCCAAAGTGGCAAAAAGCTGCGTCATGACCTGGCCGCGACCCCGTTTCTCTCACGTGAAGGCCGCCGGACAACGGGCGGCCAGCGCCGTCCGCCGAGAAGAGGAACACCATGGCTACCACCACGATCACCGCACGTCACCGCAGTGACCTGACCGCCGTCGAGTCGCTCCGCAACAACGTGCTCGACGCCGTCCGCAGCCTCCGCAAGCCCGACCCGTCCGAGCACAAGCACCGCGGCGGGATGCCGCCGGCCGTCGGCACCACGATGTTCGGCGTCGCCGCCGTGGCAGCCACCGGCATCGTCGCGCTCGGCGTCTTCCGCTGATCATGCGCCTACATCTTCGGTCCGTCGTACACAGCCTGATGCTGTGGGTGGACGCCCTGGGCCTACTGAGGGGGAGGGCCAGGGCGCGGTCGGGGGGCCGCACCACGGACTGAGTGTCGTCGCACGAGCGGGATCGGGGGATTCACGCTCGAGCAGACGGCACGCGCGAGAGGTCTCGTCGCACCGAGGGATGTCGACCAGATCTCGCAAGACCGCAGCCGACCATCGAGGGGGATGGTCGGCTGCGGCGTTTCCAGAGCCCGGACGTCAGGCCGGGACCGACGACTCCTCCACCCATCCGCCATCGGCAGGGTCGGAGGCGGCCGCGTCGCGGCGTACGTCGGCGTCCTTCCACAGGTCGAGCAGCACCGCCGGCCAGATCTCCTCGTCGGTCGCCGCGAGCTCCTCGCGCGTCCACCAGCGGTGCTCGGCCATCGTGAGCAGCTCCTCCTCGGTGTGGCCGGCGGTGGAGACCTCGAAGGCCGGCACCCAGCACGCGTAGAAGACGTCGTCCTGGTCGATGACCACGTCGCTGTAGCCGTGCACCACGGTGCGCCGCATCGTCGGCCCGAGCAGGTCGGCCTCGGCGACCCGTAGGCCGGTCTCCTCCTCGAGCTCGCGGACCGCGGCGACTCGCTCGCTCTCGCCCGGGTCGATGCCGCCCCCGGGAGTGATCCACCAGCGCGCTCCGGGGATGCCCGGGTCGGAGTCGGCGAAGAGCAGGATCCGGTCGCGGTCGTCGATCAGGAGCACTCGGACGGTGCTCCGGGTGCGGCGTGGCCGCTCCTCCGGAGGTACCGGGACGAAGGTGCGTGGGGAGTCTTCCTCGGAGGCCATGGCGCCATCCTCACCCACGCGGCGCGTACATGATCACGCCCATCCCGGCCAGGCACAGCGCCGCACCGGCGATGTCCCAGCGGTCGGGCCGGTAGCCGTCCATCGCCATCCCCCACGCGATCGAGCCGACGACGAAGACACCACCGTACGCAGCCAGGATCCGCCCGAAGTGGGCATCGGGCTGCAGCGTGGCGACGACGCCGTAGAGGCCGAGCGCGATGAACCCGGCGCCCACCCAGAGCCAGCCGCGATGCTCCCGCAGCCCCTGCCAGACCAACCAGGCGCCACCGATCTCGGCGATCGCGGCCAGCGCGAACAGCAGGAGCGAGCGGAGGATCAAAAGCCGTCGCCGATCAGGTGCGCGCCGCCCAGCGGGTCGTTGTTCCAGGAGATCGTCGTCCAGCCCTCCTCCAGGCTGCCCTCGACGACCGCGAGGCCGGTGTTGCGGATCCGGTTGTCGTCGCCGAAGGCGGGCGACCGCGTCGTGCGCAGCCCGGTCCACATCCGGATCGCCGCACCGTGCGAGACGATCGCGACGGTGTCATCGGGATCGTGCTGCTTGACCACCGACTGCACCGCCGCGTCGAAGCGCGCCAGGAACTCGTGGCCGGCCTCGCCGCCGGGGACCGGGGTCTCGAGCGTGCCGCGGATCCAGTCGCCGAGCGCCTCGAGATAGGCCGTCACCGACTCCTTGTCGGTGGCCATCTCCAGGTGGCCGGCGCTGATCTCCTCGAACCCCTCCTGCACCACGACCGGCATCCCGAGCCGGTTGGCGAGCGGCTCGGCGGTCAGCTGCGTACGCACCAGCCGGGAGGCGTACAGACCCGCGATCCGCTCCCCCGCCAGCGCATCCGGCACCGCCGCGGCCTGGGAGAGTCCGAGCTCGGTCAACCCCGCCCCCGGGAAGGCAGTGTCGAGCGCCCCCGAGACGTTGCTCGGGGTCTGGCCGTGTCTGATCAGCAGAAGTCTCATATGCCGGTAAGGGTACGGGACCCACCGTGCTGGACGTGACGGACTAATCTGAATCCGGACGAACTACTTCCGGGAGCCGCCACGATGGGACATGACGAGAGCCCGACCGCTCGGGCGCTGCTCACCCTCGAGCTGCTGCAGTCCTCCCCCGGCATCACCGCCGAGCGCCTGGGCGAGAGGCTGCGAGTCACCGAGCGCGCCGCCCGGCGCTATGTCGCGATCCTGCGGGAGGCGGGAATCCCGGTCGAGTCCGAGCGCGGGCCCTATGGCGGCTATCGCCTCGGCCGAGGCATGCGTACGCCGCTCATCTTCACCACCGCGGAGGCGCTCGGCCTGGTGATGGCCCTGCTCGACGGTCACCACGACATCGCCGACGCGACCGGTCCGGTCGGGAGCGCGGTCGGCAAGATCGGCCGGGTGCTGCCCGAGTCGCTGTCCCAGACGGTGGCCGCGGTGCGGCGTACGATCTCGGCCGTTCCCGACCAGAGCGCCGTCTCGCCCGATCCCGACGTCACCACCAGCCTGGTCCAGGCCTGCGACTCCCGGCGGCGCACCACCATCGCCTACACGACCGAGAACGGCAACGAGCGCAAGATGGTCGTCGACCCGTGGGCGGTCGTCGTCCGCCACGCCCGCTGGTACCTGCTCTGCTGGTCGCACACCGCCGGCGCGCGCCGAGTGCTTCGCGTCGACCGGATGGGCGCCGTCGACATCGAGGAGACCAGCTTCGTACGTCCCGAGATCGATCCCGTCACCGAGGTCGAGGAACACCTCGGCGAGGGCTGGGCCTATGCGGTCGAGGTCGTCTTCGACGCGCCGTTCGCGGAGGTCGACCGCTACCTTCCGCGCGTCCTGGGCCGACTCGAGCCGATCGACGACGACCATTGCCGTCTCGTCGGGAGCACCAACAGCCCGGACTGGTACGCCCAGGAGCTCGCCCGCCGCGCCGTCCCCTTCCGGGTGGTCGAAGGCGACGAGGTACGCCGCTGCGTAGCCGTCCTCGGCCAGCGACTCCTCGACGCCGCCGCACGCTGACGTTCCCCGGCCGATTCGGGGTAGTCCGGGAGCGAACTGCCTATTACTGGCGAGTATTTGGGCAGTTCGCTCCCGGACTACCCCGGACGAATCGTCAGGAGAGCCGTGCGGGAAGGTGCGAGTACCCGCGGAGGATGCGGGTGGGGTGGCGCTCGCGGTCGCCGACGAGCTCGAGGCCGGGGAAGCGCTCGAAGAGGAGACGGAGGCCGATCTCGCCCTCCATCCGGGCCAGAGCGGCACCGAGACAGAAGTGGCGGCCGCTGGAGAAGGAGAGGTGGTCGCGGGCGTTCTCGCGGGTGACGTCGAAGGTGTGCGGGTCGGTGAAGACGGCGGGGTCGCGGTTGGCGGCGGCCAGCACGGTGTTGATGATCGTGCCGCGCGGGATCGCCTGGCCGGCGATGGTGGAGTCGCGTCGGGCGACGCGGCCGGTGAGCAGCACCGGCGGGTCGAGCCGCAGGATCTCGTCGGAGGCGTTCGACCACAGGTCGGGCTGCGCCTTGAGCACCTCGAGCTGGTCGGGGTTGTCGTGGAGCAGCGCGATGCCGTTGCCGATCAGGTTCACGGTGGTCTCGAAGCCGGCCGCGAAGACCAGTCCGGCGATCGCCCGCAGCTCCCGCTCGCTGAGCCGGTCGCCGTCGTCGCGGAGGGCGACGAGCTGGCTGAGCAGGTCGTCACCGGGATGCTCGGCGAGATACTCCAGATGGCCGCGGAGCCAGGTGTCGAACTCCTCCAGGGATGCCTCCATGTCGCGGAACGTGCGCCAGTCCAGCCCGATGTCGAGGCTCAGCGCCGCGCCCTTGCCGAGCTCGAGCATGCGTTCGCGCAGGTCGACGGGGACGCCGAGCACCTCGGAGATCACCGTGATCGGCAGCAGCCCGCAGTAGCGGGTGACCAGGTCGACGTCGGCACCGGACGCGGCCTCCTTCTCCAGGTCGTCGAGCAGCTCCCGGGCGATCTCCTCGGTGCGAGCGCGCAGCTTCTCGACCGCACGCACCGTGAAGACGCGGGTGACCAGCTTGCGGTAGCGGGTGTGCTCCGGCGGCTCGGTCGCCAGCAGCGACGGCGGCTGGAGCGGGGCGAAGACGTCGCTGGCCGACCAGCTCGCCGCCCTCGCCAGCAGGCCGGTGCCCGACTCGTCGGGCGCGAAGAACCCGGTGATGAAGTCGTTGCTGGTCAGCACCTCCTTGATGACCTCGTGGTCGACCGCGAGGTAGCTGAACCCGCCCTGGTAGAGCGGCCCGCGCGCACGGAACTCCTCGAACAGGTCGACCAGATCGAAGGTGTGCGACCCGGGCCCGCTCAGGATCAGGTCACCCTGGAGGTCACCCTTTCGCGCGGAACGAACGATCGCCGTACGCGGCAACCCGTGCCCCAGCGCCCAGCGCACGCCCTGCTTGGCGGTGCGCTCCACCGTGCCCAGCGTGCGGCCCAGCGTCCGGCCGGCAATCGTGCGGGTGCCGGCGGGCGGCGTGATCTTGAGCGGCATGCGAGACCTCCGAGGCGCAGGAACACGTTCTCATGCAGCGTACGCCGCACCGGAGGCCGCCACATCCGACCCTGGTAGCAATTCAGCCCAGGCAACTCAGCGCCGCACGAACTCGCGATCGCCCTTGGGCCAGGAGTGGGTGTAGCCGGTGACCTTCTTCGCGCCGTCGACCCGGACGCTCCACTCAGCGTGCCCGGAGGCCACCGGCTTGACGACGACGAGCTGGTCGGGCTCGGTGATCGTGACCGTACGCGTGAACCGCTCCGGCGCACCCCACGGATCCATCGCGATCGTGGCCGTCACCGGCAGCCTGCTGGCGTCGATCCGCAGCCCGATGGCCTCGGTCATCGCGATCGCTTCCACCGACAGCGTCCTGGTCGGCTCGGGCGCCGGCTTCTTGGTCGGCTTGGGCGTCGGAGTCGGCGTGGGAGTCGGCGTCGGCTCGACGCGGACCGAGGATGCCGACGCGCTCGGCGAGGGCGCCTCCGAGGGCGTCTCGTCGCTGGCCCCCGCGCTCGGCGCCGACTGTTGGTTCTGCGGCTCCTTCGTGTCCGAGGCGTCGGAACCGGTCACCACGCCGCGTACGACCTCGTAGATCAGGATCAGCAGCAGGATGGCGAGGACGACCAGCACCACCCGGCCGCGACGCGTCATCCGCGACCGCCGGTAGGGGGTCGATTCCAGGTGGTGCAGCGGCACCAACGGTCCGGCGACGGCCCTCCTGGCGGGGGCTCCGCGCGCTGGTTCGGGCTCTGGTTCGGGCTCAGGCTCCGCTTCCGGCTCTGGTTCCGGTTCAGGCACCGGCGCAGGTGCTGGAGGCGGGGCCGGTGCCGGGGGCGGCGCTGGCTCGGGTTCGGGCTCGGGTTCCGGCTCAGGCTCGGGTTCCGGCTCGGGCGCAGGCGGTGGCTCGGGCGCAGGCGGTGGCTCGGGCGCAGGCGGTGACTCGGGCGCAGGTGGCGGCTCGGGCGCAGGAGGTGGCTCGACAGCCGGCGCCGGAACAGCCAGGACCGGCGGCACGTACGGCTCAGGCTCGGGCTCAGGGTCCGGCTCGACGACGCCCTGGATGATCACGGGCCCAGAGCCGGCCGGCAGCCAGGCCGCGCCGGGTACGTCGTCGGGCGAGCCGTAGCTCCCGAAGACCTCGAGGGTCTCGACGTCGGTGACCCGCCCGTCGGGATGGACGACCATCCGGACGCGGGCCTCGTCATCGGTCGCGACGACCTGGACGGGTTTGCGGCTCGGGCCGGCGAGCTGTTCCCGCACGGCACGGATGCCTGCCTGGTGCGGGTCTTCGCCCCACGGGCGATCGACCACCAGGCCGTTGAGCGTCGTGACCCCGCGGGTGACGGAGAGGATGGCTGTCTGCTTCCGGGCCATCAGCGGCCTCCGGAAGGGTCAATGCACACGTGTGGGGTCCTCGCGGTGGGGAAGCGGGCAACGGGCTCGGAAAGTGTGTCGTTCAAGCCTCAACAGGGCAACTCACACGCGCAAGCCCTACCCACCAGTTACCGACTTGTCAGCCTGCCTTTCAGGCCGGCTCGCGAACCCTGTCTTCGAGGAAGTCGTCGAGCATCTCCACGGCAACCGCGTTCGCTGTTTGGATCTTGTCCTGGCTGACACCGCAGATCCGCAGGCACGAGGAGGCGATCGCCCACGCCTCCGGGCACGTGATCCTCCGGACCGTGTCCTTGGTGATCATCTCGGCGCGCATGCTGATGACGCCTTCGACCTGCTGGATGAGCATGTTGCCCAGCTGCTTCAGACTGACGCCCTCGAGCACCTTCTCCGAGGCCACTTTGCTGGCCAGATCGGCGTACGCAGCAGCGAGCTCTTCGTGCTCTTGGCGGAACTCGGTGTAGACCTCACCGTTGGTCACATCCGGCAGCATGTAGAGCATTCCGACGTTGTGATCCACATCGGCAAGCGTGCGTACGTCGACGAGAACCAGCAGATAAAGAGCGGTCTCATAATCGAGCGGCGGCACCTGGTTGAGGATCTTGTCGACCTTGTCCGTGGTCGGACGAACCGACTTACGGAGCAGCTCGACGAGGATCTCGTCCTTGCCTGCGAAGTGGTAGTAGAGAGAGGCCTGACGGATGCCGACCTGGTCGGCGATCTCGCGCGTGGACGTCGCCGCGAAGCCTTGGGACACGAAGAGTCGCGCAGCGGCATCGAGGATCTGGTCACGGGGTGAGGCGGTACCCGAATCGGGCACATGCCTGGGGCGGCCGGGCCGAGAACGCCTAGTTGTCATGTACGCCATCTAAGCGGCCTCCCGAGTTTCGGGGAAGACTCGAAAGAGTCTTCTTCCCCTAAAGAACAGAGTCGAAAGTCCCACAGGAGGGTTGAATTCCCTGTCAACAAAGTGTATGGCAGGAAGAACCGATAAGCGCGGCACAGCATCCTCCCGGGGCGATAATGCTGGCGGATTCTGCCCAGTGTGACGGGGGATCAGGCCCCTGAACAGAGTCGTGTGCCACCTGGAGGAATGACCCCGGTCCCGTAACCGATATCCACGCTGAACGTTAAAGGCCCTGCTCAGACCGGTAACGACGCCAACCACCGTGCGCCGAGATATCAGCAGCCTTATCGACGGCAATTGGCTCGACGAGAAATCCCGAAACCGACGAGCCGTCCGACAGCGTGACCTTTCCGATGACCATCGGAGCAGGTACGCCACCCACGAACGTCCCGAAGCCCGCGGCCGGGACGCGCCACAGCTCGCCCTCGATCGGCACCCCGTTCCCGGCTGCACCCACCCGGACCAGTCCGGGCTTGGGCGGCACCGTCTCGAGCGCGAACAGCCGGTAGTCGGCCGAGGTCGACACCGGGCGCAGCAGCGTTGCACCGGCCTCGACCAGTTGGTGGTTGAGCGGCTGTCCCGACAGGTGCGCGCCGACCACGAAGAGATCGACACAGGGACTGAGCAGCGTGTGGCCGAGCGCGGCCAGGGTGCGATCGCTGCCGGCAGCGCCGGTCAGCATCACACCGAAGGGCAGTCCGCCGACCTGGCCGGCCGGGATCGCGAGCGAGGCCATGTCGAGCAGGTTCGCGAAGTTCGTGTAGCGGCCCATGCGCGCGTTCGCGCCCACCGGATCCGCAGCCACCTCGGCCAGCGTCGGATGCCACGTCGTCGTCGGCGTCAGCAACGCCGAGCACCCCGCGAGGGCCTCCTTCCCTGCCGCCCCGAGGCGCGCCAGGTGAGCCACGTCGCGTGCCCAGTCGGCTGCGGTGGCCGACGCCCCGGCGAGCACGATCGCGGCGACGGTCGGGTCCAGGTCGGTCCCGATGAGGTCGCGGTTGGCGTCGAGATGGGAGCCCACTGCGGCGTACCTCTCGGCGACGAAGGCGCCGTCGTAGAGCAGTCTGGCGGCCTCGAGCAGCGGCGAGATGTCGGTCTCGACGATCTCGATCCCCGCGGCGGCAAGCTGCGCGACCACGGCCCGGAAGGCGGCTGCCCACCCCGGCGCGAGCCCGTCGAGATGCTCACCGGTCGGCACCGCCACCCGCGGCGCCGGCGGCAGACCGGCGTCCGCCGGCAACGTACGCGACAACGGGTCCGACGGGTCGGGTCCGGCCATCAGCTCCGCGGCCGCCCGGGCGGATCCGAGATCTCGGGCGAAGACGGTGACGCAGTCGAGCGTGTAGCAGGCAGGCACGACGCCGGTGACCGGCACCAGCCCGCGCGACGGCTTGACCCCGACGATGCCGTTGAGCGCCGCCGGCACCCGGCCGGAGCCGGCGGTGTCGGTCCCCAGCGCGAGGTCGACCAGACCGAGAGCGACCGCGACCGCCGAGCCCGAAGAGGATCCACCCGAGATCCGGCTCGGATCCCAGGCGTTGCGGACCGCGCCGTACGGGCTCCGGGTGCCGACCAGGCCGGTCGCGAACTGGTCGAGGTTGGTCTTCCCCACGACCAGCGCACCGGCTGCCCGCAACCGGGCGACCGCAGTGGCGTCAGCGGTGGGCGGGTAGGCGAACGAGGGCGCTCCGGCGGTGGTCGGCAGGCCGCGGACGTCGATGTTGTCCTTGACCGCCAGCAGGCGTCCGGCCAGCGGCAGGACCTCTCCGCTGGCCACCTTCGCGTCGATGGCGGCGGCCTCCTCGAGCAGGTCGTCACGCGTACGCAGCGAGATCCAGATCTCCGGCCGGTCCGAGGCCTCGATGCGGTCGAGGGCCGCGGTGGCGCGGGCGACCGCACCGCCTGGAAGTGAGTGGATCAAGACGCGTCCAGGGGCCGAACCGCGGCGATGACCTGCCCCGGGACGATCTGCTCGCCCGGCTTCACGTAGACCTCGACCACCTCGCCGGCGACCGGAACCGGGACGCTCGCCTCCATCTTCATCGCCTCGACCACCATCAGCGGGGCGTCCTGGGTCAACCGCGCACCACGACTCGCGACGACCTTCCAGACGGTCGAGGTGAACGGCGCGGTCACCTGCACGCACCCCTCCGGCACGTCGACCTCCGACGGTTCGCCCCGCGCGTCGATGCGGTCGCAGATGTCGAACTCCCCCGCCGCCATCCAGCGCTGCCGCTCCTCCTCGAAGGCGGCGGACTGCTGGTCACGGAAGGCGGCGATCGAGTCCGCGTTGGCGGTCAGGAAGCGGTCGTACTCCTTGATCGAGAAGGTGCCCTCCCTGGTCTCGAACTCGCCGCGTCCGGCGTCCACCTCGGCCCGCAGCTCCAGAAGCTCCTCGGCAGAGACCGGGTACCACTCGATCTGGTCGAAGAACCGCAGCGCCCACGGGTCGTCGTGGAAGAGCCCGCCGGCCGAGGTCGACCGCCGGAAGCGGTTGAACACCTGCGTCGTCCGCCCGACGAGCTGATACCCGCCCGGCCCCTCCATCCCGTAGATGCACATGTACGCCCCGCCGATGCCGACGGAGTTCTCCGCCGTCCAGGTGCGCGCCGGGTTGTACTTCGTCGTCACCAGCCGGTGCCGCGGGTCCAGCGGCGTCGCGACCGGCGCGCCCAGATAGACGTCGCCCAGCCCGAGCACCAGGTACGTCGCGTCGAAGACGGTCCGGTGGACCTCCTCGACCGAGCCGAGCCCGTTGATCCGGCGGATGAACTCGATGTTCCACGGTGCCCACGGCGCGTCGTCGCGTACGCCTGCGGTGTAGCGCTCGATCGCCTCCCGGGTCGCCGGGTCGTCCCAGGAGAGCGGCAGCCGCACCCGCCGCGAGGGCACGGTCAGCTCCGAGGTGGCGGGTAGGTCCTCCTCCAGCTCCCGCAGCAGCCCCGCGACCTGGCCGGCCCGGAGCACCGAGGAGTCGGTGTGCACCTGCAGCGACCGGATCCCCGGAGTGACGTCGATGATGCCGGCGGGCGCGTGCTCGGCCAGGGCCGACTGCAGCGCGTGCACCCGCATCCGGAGCCCCAGGTCGAGGGTCATCGGCCCGTACTCCACCAGCAGGGAGTTGTCCCCGCTGCGCCGGTAGGTGACCTCCGGGCGCGCCGATGTCTCGGGCAACCGGCCGAGCACACCGTCGTCGCCGTCGCCACCCGCACCGCCGGCCACCGTCAGGGAGGCCCGGTGGTTGACCAGGCCGGCGGCCTTGCCCTCCCGCACCGGCACGAACCGCACCGTGTCGCCGGGCCGCAGCTGCCCGATCTTCCACAGCTCGCCGCTGGCGACGACCGCCGGGCAGACGAAGCCGCCCAGCGACGGACCATCGGGACCGAGGATGATCGGGGTGTCGCCGGTGAAGTCGAGCGACCCCACCGTGTAGGGGGTGTCGTGGATGTTCGAGGGATGCAGCCCGGCCTCGCCACCGTCGGCACGGGCCCAGGTCGGCTTGGGCCCGATCAGACGTACGCCGGTGCGAGCCGAGTTGTGGTGCACCCGGTAGCTCGCCGAGTAGAGCTGGTCCAGGTCCGCGCGCGTGAAGAACTCCGGGGCACCGTGCGGGCCCTCGGTGACGCCGATCTCCCAGGTGTTGGTCAGTGCCGGCCGCCGTGACACCGGGGTCGCCGCGGGCTGCGCCTGCGGGTCGACCGCGGTTCCCGGACGGAGCACGTCACCGCGCTGGAGCGTACGCCCGGCGTGACCGCCGAACCCGCCGAGCGTGAAGGTCGAGGCGCTGCCGAGATAGTCCGGCACGTCCAGGCCGCCTCGGACCGCGATGTAGGTCCGCAGGCCCGGCCCGT
Source organism: Nocardioides sp. YJ-D4 (assembly GCF_054031495.1). Taxonomy (NCBI): domain Bacteria; kingdom Bacillati; phylum Actinomycetota; class Actinomycetes; order Propionibacteriales; family Nocardioidaceae; genus Nocardioides; species Nocardioides sp. YJ-D4. Next base: position 3,176,327 of record NZ_CM132932.1, on the reverse strand, counting down.
CGGTGCGACCCAGCGTCAACGTCGCCCCCGCGGGGAGCTCGATCGGCTCCCACTGCGGGACGGGGGCGCCGTCGACGCTGACCGGCATGGGGGCACCGGTCACGCAGACGACGGCGGGATCGGAGAACACCAGCGTCGGCCCCACGGCCGTCGCCCGGCCGGTTGCCAGCGGCACCGTGACCTCGAGGCCCGGGGCACCCCGATGGTTACCGACGGCCAGGTTGGCCTCGGCGAAGGAGACCGGGTCGAACGGACCCGACGGAGGTACGCCGACCTGCCAGTAGCCCACCCGGCCGGGAAGGTCCTGGACGGTCGTGAGCACTCCCGGGTCGAGCACGTCGATGCGCGGATCGGGGTCCCCGCCGCGGCCCTGCTTGGCACGTTCGGGCAGGGTCGAGGTCGAGTGCGTGGCCGAGCGGAGCTCGGCGTACGTCGTCATCGCGCGCAGCGCCGAGACGTTGGTGACGATCCCGTCGATCCGGGTCTGCGCGAGCGCCGAGCCCAGCCTGTCCAGCGCCTCGTCGCGGGTCGACCCGGTGGCGATCACCTTGGCGAGCAGCGGGTCGTAGTGCGGCGAGACCTCGAGCCCGGTCTCGATCCAGGAGTCCACCCGCACACCAGGAGCCTCGGTCGGCAGCACCGCCCGCGTGACCAGCCCCGACGACGGCATCGAGTCCTTGGCCGGGTCCTCGGCGTAGACGCGTGCTTCGACGGCGTACGCCTTCGGTGCGGGGCACTTGCGGAACAGCTCGTCGGGCAGGGCGGTGACCCCGTCACGAGCGAGCCGCAGCATGAGCTCGACGATGTCGATGCCCATCACCTGCTCGGTGACCGCGTGCTCGACCTGGAGGCGCGTGTTCATCTCCAGGAAGGAGATCAGCTCGCGGCCCGGATCGTAGACGAACTCCACGGTCCCGGCCGAGCGGTAGGAGACCGACTTGGCGAGCTGGCGCGCGGAGTCGTGCAGGACGGTCCGCACGTGCTCAGGAAGAGAGGGCGCGGGCGCCTCCTCGATCACCTTCTGGTTGCGGCGCTGCAGCGAGCAGTCACGGTCGCCGAGCACGGCGACCTGGCCCTCCCCGTCACCGAAGATCTGCACCTCGACGTGGCGGGCGGGCCGCACCAGGTGCTCGAGGAAAACCCCGGCGGTGCCGAAGCTGGTCTGGGCGAGCCGGGCGACCCGCTCGAACGCGACCCGGACGTCCTCCTCCGAGCTGCACGCGGTCATCCCGATGCCGCCACCACCGCCGGTCGCCTTGACCATCACCGGCAGCCCGATCCGAGCAGCCTCCTCGGCCGCCTCGTCCGGCCCGGAGAGCAACCCCGTGCCGGCCAGCATCGGCACCCCGGCGTTCTCCGCGAGCCGCCGGGCCGAGTGCTTCTCGCCGAAGGCGCTGATCTGATCGGGTGTCGGGCCGACGAACCGAAGCCCCGCGGCCTCCACCTCCCGGGCGAAGGCGGCGCTCTCGGAGAGGAAGCCGTAGCCGGGATGGAGCAGCCCCGCGCCGGTGCGCAGGGCTGCTGCGATGATCAGGTCGCCACGGAGGTAGGAGTCCCGTGCGGGCGCCGAGCCCAGACACACGGCCTCGTCGGCCTCCCGCACGTGTGGTGCCGCTCGGTCGGCCTCGGAGAAGACCGCGACCGTACGCATCCCGAGCTCGCGCGCGGTGCGCATCACCCGGCGGGCGATCTCCCCTCGGTTGGCGACCAGGACGGTGTCGAAGGACAGTCCAGCTTCAGAACCAAAGGTCATGCGTCGGCCTCGTAGTCGACATCCGGCTCGGACACGATCATCCGCAGCGGCGTCGGGTTGAAGTCGTTGCAGGGGTTGTTCATCTGCGGGCAGTTGGAGATCAGCACGAGCGTGTCGATCTCCGCGCGCAGCGCGACCCGCTTCCCGGGTGCAGACATGCCGTCGACGATGCCGAGGGCACCGTCCTCCTCGACGGGCACGTTCATGAACCAGTTGATGTTGGAGACGATGTCGCGCATGCCGAGCCCGTGCTTGGCGCCCTCCGTCAGGAAGTTCTCGCGGCAGCCGTGGTGATACATCACGTGGTGGCCGTAGCGAAGCGTGTTCGACTCGCGCGAGCAGGCGCCGCCGATGGTGTCCTGACGGTCGATCTCGTTCTCGACGACGGTCATCAGGGCACGACCGAGATTGCTGCGCAGCACCGTCCCGGTGCGGATGTAGGCGTTGTCCTGCCACGCGAGCGTGTCCGGAGCGCTGTAGCGCTCGTCGGTGTGGTGCGCGTTGTAGAGCAGGCAGTCACCCGACTGGTTGCCGCCGACATCGACGATCGTCAACACCTGCCCGGCACGTACGACACCCGACCACGAGGCCCGCGGAGCCACCTGCTCGTCCAGCACGACGGCACCCGGCACCAGCGGGTCACCCCACTCCAGGTGAGTGTTGTCGGCGTACGACGCACCGACCGGGACGCTGGAGACCAGCTGCCCGTCGGGCGTCAGATAGGTGGTCACAGGGACGGGAATGGTCGTCACAGGCCTCATCACCGGGTTGTCGATCGTGGTAGTCACAGGCCCCGAGCCTCCGCATAGTCGAGTGTGTTCAGATACGCCCGCCGAACCTCCGGAGAGGCGTCGAAACGCTCGTCCGCCGGGGTGGTGGGCCTGGTCTCCGGCGTACGCCAGGCGTGCACGCGCAGCGGCCCGACGACGTACTCCGGACGCGGGTCGCGCGGGTGCGGGACGTTGGCGATCAGCACGATCAGGGGCAGCTCGGCCACGAGCTCGACCGACGTACCCGCCCCTGACGAGCCGATCCAGTCGAAGCTCCCGTCCGAGGCGACCCGGACTCCTTGGAAGAACGAGACCGACGGAGGTACGTCGGCCGGCCCGAGCCCGTGCTTGGCAGCCGCCTTCACGAAGAGGTCACGGCCGGCCGGCGCGGGCCCCTCGGGCAGTGCGGTGCCGTAGCGCAGCGCGTTCCAGGCAGCGGTGCTCGTCCCACAGAACGCGTCGTGCCGGCCCGAGGTGTCGGCGATGATCGTGGCGAGCACCCGGCCGTCACCGGAGAGCAGCGGGTGGCCGGTACCGAGGTACGCCTGCCACGGGATCTTCTGGGTGTCCGCGACGTTGAGCCGCTCGGTCGGCTCGAGCGCGTTGTAGACGAGGGTGTGCGCGCAGGCCTCACCGGTCGGATCCTCGAGCCGGAACCGCGTACCGCGGGCGAGGACCTTGTGGGTGTAGCTCCCGGGTGCGACCGTCTCGGCCCACGTCAGGGTGTCCGGGTCGACGTCGTCCGGACAGAACGGGCTCGACGAAGCCGGTAGGTACGGCATCCAGTCGCTGACCTGCCCCCCTTGCGCGCGAGCATCTGCCCGTGCGTTCAGCACCGTGTCCGTGCTGTGGTCTGCAGCTAGCGCCACCCGGGTCCTCCTTGAAGCATGATTAACCTGTCGACTGACAGGTAAGCATGTAGGTCAAGGGCGTCGGGGGCAAACCAAGACTGTTGGAGATCTGAGTCCGAAATGTGGGGTCGGAGTCGGAGAAATTCTTCCCTGTCGGTCGATCGATTCTTACCGTTTTCGGTCGGAACTCGCTAGGGGGGAAGGACCATTTGCTGCCGATTTCCCGCGTGCGGTGCCGCCTGATGGAGCGATCCCCGGGAAGACAGGGCCAGCCCGGCGGGCGCTCAACCTGTCAAAAGACAGGTAACAGGTTCGGTGTGATATCGGACACCGTTTCGATGGCACTCCGGCACCGTGCCGAGGAGCGGACCGAACGCCCGGCGAATCGCTGGTTCGGCTGACATCGGCCCTCAGAAGTGGGACCCTGACCCGACGACGGACGCCGCCTCGAGACGCCGTCCGGACGAGCGCCGAGCGCACCCGGAGATCAGCGGGACGATCTCTTGGAACCCCACGGCACCACATTGCCGGAGACGAACGTCCGCGATGCGGACCCTTCGCGCGGAATCGGGATCCCGATCATCCCGACCAGCTCGCCCAGGTCGCTGATCGTCGGCCCGCTCCAGTCGGGATCCAGGTCGGAGACAACAGCCTCGTCGGGCTCTTCGAGCGCCCGGGACCGGAACCGCACCGCCCGCATCCCGACCGCCTCGGCGCCGCTGAGCTCGTGGTCGGCGCCGTCACCGACGTAGACGCACTCGCCCGTGCGCACCTCCAGCGCCGCCGCGGCGACGAGGTAGGCGCCCGAGTCCGGCTTGCGTACGCCCGTCTGGCAGGAGAACGAGACGGCGTCCAGGTGGTCCGCGAGCGGGCTCTGCGGCCAGATCGCGACCGTCTCCGCCCCGCAGTCGGCGACGAGGCCGAGCTTGAACCCTCGTTTGCGCAGCGACTTGAGCGCCGGCAGCGCCCAGGTCGCGGCATGGAGGGAGAGCGAGAAGTCCAGCAGCCGCGTGATCGCGCTCTCCACCTGCGACTCGGTCGGCGAACCGCCGACCCGTCGGGCCAGGTAGCGCACGGTGTGGTGCACATCGGCCATCAGACCGCGTACGCGCTCGTCGAAGGTGTCCGCGACCGCGGCCGCGAAGGCATCGGGGTCGACGCCGAGATCCGCGCCCATCCCCCTGGCCACGGCGGCGTGCTCGGCGGGGTGGCCGCTCGGGACGAGCGTGTCGTCCAAGTCGAAGAGGACCGCGCGCACTCCGGCCTCGTCCATGAAGTCAGCCTAACCAGGATCGGATCTCGGATGACGGAATTCAGCGAACCGGCCGGCGACCGCCCGAATGCGACTGCGTCAGACCCGTCACCTAGACTGAAGGCGCGAAGGGGAGTAGTCCTCAACAGTCGCGTCGACACACTGGCCTCAGGGCCCGGCGCGATCGGCCACGAAGTGGCGGACGAGACCTTCGACCATGCATCCGTATCAACATGACGGTGCTGGTCGAAGGACGATCAACCCCTCATGGGACTCCTCCGGCCGGTGCCGGAGAGGAACCCCGTGTACGCCTTCCTGCTTTCGACCGCGGTCATCTTCGTCGCCGAGCTCGGTGACAAGAGCCAGCTCATGGCGATGACCTTCGCCACCCGTTACCGGGCTCGCGACGTGATCCTCGGGATCACCGCCGCCACCGCGATCGTCCATCTGGCCTCGGTCGCCATCGGCGCGCTCATCGGAGACGCCTTCGCCGAGCACCAGCACTACATCACCATCGTCGCGGGAGTCGCCTTCCTGATCTTCGCCGGATGGACGCTGCGCGGCGACGAGCTCACCGAGGACGAGGCCAAGAAGGCTCGCAACAGCAGGGGAATGGCGATCATCGCCGTCGGCATCGCGTTCTTCCTGGCCGAGCTCGGCGACAAGACGATGCTCGCGACGATCACCCTGGCCACTCAGGAGGGCTGGCTCGGCACCTGGATCGGCTCCACGGTCGGGATGGTCGCCGCCGACGCGCTCGCGATCGGTGTGGGCGCCCTCCTCGGCCGCAAGCTCCCCGAGAACGTGATCAAGTATGGCGCCGCCGCGCTGTTCGCGATCTTCGGGATCATCCTCGTCATCGATGGTGCCGTACAGATGTGATCCGTCAGCTGCGAGCCGTCACGCCTGGTCGAGTGACTCGACCCGGCGGTTCAGGTAGCGCTGCTCCGGCACGCTCTGGGTCAGCCGGGCCGCCAGCACGTAGTGCTCCCGAGCCGTCGCCACGTCACCGGACTGCTCGAGCAGGTGCGCCAGCACGGCGTGGGCGCGATGGTGGCGCTGCATCGCGGGGTGCTCCAGCAGGTCTCGTACGATCTCGATCCCGTGCTCGGGCCCGAGACTCATCGCCACGGCGACGGCCCGGTTGAGCGTGACCGCCGGCGAGGGCGCGACCTGCGCGAGCATCCCGTAGAGCAGGTTGATCTGGAGCCAGTCGGTGGCCTCGTACGACTCCGCCTCGGCATGGACCGCGGCGATCGCCGCCTGCAGCTGGTAGCGCCCCACCGGACCCTCGGGGAGTACGTCCTCCAGCAGTGTCACACCTTCGCGGATCAGCTCCTGGTCCCACTGCGAGCGGTCCTGGTCCTTGAGCGGGATCAGGTCGCCGAGGTGATCGACGCGACCGCGCGATCGGGCCTGGGTCAGCAGCATGAGAGCAAGCAGGCCGGTGGCCTCGTCGTGCTCCGGAAGCACTCCGCGCACGATCCGGGTCAGCCGGATCGCCTCGTCGGTGAGCTCGATGCCCTGCAGCTCCGGGCCGCTGGTGCGGGTGTGGCCCTCGTTGAAGATCAGGTGGCAGACGTCGAGCACGCAGGCGATCCGCTCGGGCAGCTCGTCAGGCGCCGGCGAGCAGAACTCCTCGTCCTTCAGCGACGCCCGCGCCCGGCTGAGCCGCTGCCCCATCGTCGCCTCCGGGACCAGGTACGCAGCCGCGATCTCCGACGTCGTCAGACCGCCCACGCACCGCAGCGTGATCGCCACCTGGGAGGGACGGCGCAACGCGGGATGGGCGCACATCATCATCAGCCGCAGCGAGTCGTCGTAGGCCGAGCCGATCTCCACCGCCTCCGGGTCCGGCTCGTCGAGCCGCCGGGCGATCCCGTCGGCGACCTCGCGCCGGGTCCGGGCCGTGTCCGCGCGCATCTGGTCGATCAGCCGCCGATGAGCCACCCGGATCAGCCACGCCCTCGGGTCTGCCGGCAGCCCGTCACAGGGCCACTTCTGGCTGGCGGCGATCAGCGCCTCCTGGGCGGCGTCCTCGCAGTCGGGGAGGTCGGGATGGACCCGCAGCAGGGCGCCGAGGACGTGGGCGGACTCCTGCCGCCACACGTCCTCGACTCCCGTCACCGTCATGTCAGTAGGTTGCCACCGGCCGCAGCTCGACCGTCTCACCGGGGCCGCTGAAGCTGCGTACGACCTCTTCGGCTCGCTCCTGGGACTCGACGTCGATCAGGAAGAAGCCGGCCAGATGCTCCTTCGCCTCGGAGTAGGGGCCGTCGGTGGCGATCGGCTCGCCGGCCTCCCAGCGGTAGAGCTTGGCCGAGGCCGGATCCGCGAGCGCCTGCCCGCCGATGAGCTCGCCGTTGGCCGAGAGCTCCTCCATGATCCCCTCGAAGGCCGCGTTGAGCTTCTCCCTGGAGGCCTGCGGCAGCGACTGGAACTCGGGGATGAAGTCACCCGTCGGGTGACCCCACGGCTGCGGGTTGGAGTGGATCAGGATGACGTACTTCATGGCTCTTCCCTTTCGTCGGCGCCTTCCGTAGGCGTGCTTACGGGGATACGTCGGAGCCGAGTGACGTGGTTCTACATCGTCCCAGAAGCGAGTCGCCGACGCGTGCGATACGGGTGAGGCGACTTCCGTGCCGCGGAGCGGGCGCCTGGCGGAACACCGTGCAGCGGCCGTCACCGATGTGGAAGGGTGACCGGTTGTGAATCCGGGAACGTTCGAAGCCATCGACGAACGTCTCGTCTCCACCCTCGACGACCTCCTCGACCAACCGTCGCTGGAGCCCGGGATCGTCGTCAACGCGCTCTTCAACCGGTTGGTGACCGCGGTGCTCAGCGTGCCCGAGCCGGACGCCGACGCGGTGCTGGCCGCGCTGCCGCCGTCGCGTTCACCGGCCCTCTTCCGATCGGTCGCGTCCGCCGGCGAGCACGCGCTCGAGCGGGTCTGGGCCGACCGGATCGCGCGCTCCCCCGACCCCGCGGCGGCGTTCGCCCGCTTCCCCTACCGCGAGAACTACCGGCTCCTCGTGGAGATGGAGCTGGAAGCCGTACGCCGCCAGGGCACCGTCCCACGGCACGTGCTGCTCCTCGGCTCGGGCCCGCTCCCCCTGACCGCGCTCTGTCTGGCCGACCAGGGCGTCGCGGTGCACTGCGTCGACCACGACGCCGAGGCGATCCGGCTCTCCTCCGCCGCGTTCGGACGTCTGGGCGCCGTCGGCGTGACGTTCGAGCACGCCGAGGCCTCCGCCGCCACGCCACCCCACCCCGTCGACGTCGTGCTCCTCGCCGGCCTGGTCGGGTCCGACGATGCCGCCAAGGCCGAGGTGCTCGGCAAGGCGGTCACCTCTCTGGCGCCGGGCGGCCTCGTCCTGGCGCGGAGCGCCCGGGGGCTGCGTACGCTGCTCTACCCGCAGGTCGGCCCGCCGGCTCTCGCCGGCCTGAACGTGGTCGCCGAGGCCAACCCCGAGGTCGACGCTCCGGGAACAGACGTGATCAACAGTGCGATCCTCGCGCGCCCGAGCAGCTAGAGCGCGGGGTCGAGCACCTCGGCCTTGAGCTGTGCCGCGCGCTCGATCCGCTCGGCACCGGTGTCGCCGAGGTTCCAGGTCGGCAGGATGAACTCGTCGAACCCGGCCTCGACGTAGCGGCCGATCAGGTCCTGCAGCTCACCGGCCGATCCGGTCTGCGTCCGGGCGAAGCCCGGGTTCGCACCGTCGAGGTCGAGCATGAGGTTGGTGGTCGTCTTCATCGTCGCGGGGTCGCGGCCGACCTGCTCGCACGCCTCCAGGAGCTTGGCCCGCACCGCGCCGGCGCTCTCGGGCGTGCCCCAGGTGTTCCACTCGTCGGCGTGCCGGGCGACGACGCGCAGCATCCGCGGACCCTTGGCGCCGACCAGGATCGGCAGCGGCGAGGACACCGGCTTCGGCTCGCAGGGAGCGTCGGTGAGCTGGAAGTGGGTCCCCTCGAAGGTCGTACGCGGCTTGTCGAGCAGCGATCGGGTGATCTCGATCGCCTCCTCGAACCGGTCGACCAGCACCTTCGCGCTCGGCAGGTCGATGCCGTACGCCTTGTGCTCGTTGATCTGCCAGCCGGCACCCATGCCGAGCACGAACCGCCCGCCGGCGATGTGGTCGATCGTCGCGGCCCGGTTCGCGAGCAGCGCCGGGTGATGGATCGTCGTCGGGGAGACCAGGGGCCCGATGCGTACGTTCTCGGTGGTCGCGGCCAGCGCCGGGAGGACCCCCCAGACCTCGTGCATCGGCCCGTCGTCGATGTCCTCGGAGCCGGTGTTGGGCATGTAGTGGTCGGCGAACCAGACGCCGTACCAACCTGCCTGGTCAGCCGCCTGTGCCTCGGCAAGGATGTCGGCAGTGGGAACGGCGGGACTGGGCCACAGCGAGATCTTCACAACCCCAACCTACCCACGAGCGAAACTCCCCTTCGAAAATATTCTTGGCAGCGTTGTCGATCCCGCGTAGACCTCGTTCGACCAAGGGGTGAACGGGCCGGCAAGACGGCCCGACCGACACAGGAGAAACCGAGATGCCGAAGTACATGCTGATCTGGCGCACCATCGACGAGGACAAGCAGAACGCCGCGATGGCCGCCATCCCCTTCGAGCAGATGCTCGAGAAGATGGGGAAGCTCAACGACGAGCTCATCAAGTCGGGCGTGCTGCTCGCGATGGAGGGGCTGGACCCGGAGGAGCACACCGTCGTCACCTACACCGACGCCGAGGAGGCACCGGTGGTCACCGACGGTCCCTACGGCGAGACCAAGGAGCTCTTCGGGGGCTTCTACCTGATCTCGGTGGGCTCGAAGGAGGAGGCGGTCGAGTGGGCCAAGCGGATCGGTGGCTTCCCCGGGTCCGCCGTCGAGATCCGCCGGGTGCCGACGATCGACGAGTTTCCGCAGGACAACCCCTGGATCCAGAAGGAGCTCGACTGGCGCACGAAGACCGGGCAGCTCTGAGAACCACGACCATCCGAGGAGACACCGATGAGTGACGCGACGCGCGCCGTCGAGGCGATCTGGCGCATCGAGTCCGCCCGCATCGTCGGCGCGCTCGCGCGCTACACCGGCGACTTCGCCCTCGCCGAGGACGCGGCCCAGGAGGCCCTCGCGGAGGCGCTGGTCTCCTGGCCACGCGACGGCCAGCCGGCCAACCCGGTCGGCTGGCTGATGACCACCGCCAAGCGGAGGGCGATCGACACGATCCGCCGCGCCGGGGTCCAGCGCGAGAAGTACGAGGCGATCGCCCACGACCAGGACGAGGCGTACGACGCCGACCTGGACATCGAGCGGATCGATGACGACGTTCTCGCGCTGATGTTCGTCTCCTGTCACCCGGTGCTGTCCAAGGAGGCCCGGGTGGCGCTCACCCTCAGGGTCGTCGGCGGCCTCAGCAGCGAGGAGATCGCCCGGGCGTTCCTGGTGCCAGTGCCGACGATCCAGGCCCGGATCACCCGCGCCAAGAAGACGATCGCGGCCGCGAAGGTCCCGTTCGAGGTGCCCTCGCCCGACGAGCGCCGGCAGCGTCTGGCCGGCGTGCTCAACGTCCTCTACCTGATCTTCACCGAGGGCTCCACCGCCACCTCCGGCGAGGATCTGATCCGCACCGACCTCGCCCGCGAGGCACGGAGACTGACCCGGGTGTTGATCGGCGTGCTGCCCGACGAGCCGGAGGCGTACGGACTGCTCGCGCTCATGGAGCTGACCGCCTCCCGCTTCCCGGCGCGCACCGATGCCGCCGGCGACCCGGTCCTCCTCGAGGACCAGGACCGCACCCGATGGGACCAAGGTGCCGTACGCCGCGGCGTGGCCGCCCTCGAGCAGGCGACCCCACGGGGCCTCGGTCCCTACGGGCTCCAGGCCGCGATCGCCGCCACCCACGCGGTCGCCGACTCGGTCGAGACGACCGACTGGGAGCGGATCATCGTCCTCTACGAGGCGCTGGGCCGTATCGCACCCAACCCGATCGTCGACCTCAACCGCGCCGTGGCGGTGGCGATGGCCCACGGACCGCTGCGAGCCCTGGAGATCGTCGACCGGATCGCCGAGGACAAGCGGCTCGACCACACCCATCTCCTCCCGACCGTACGCGGGGAGCTGCTGCGGCGGCTCGGCCGGACCGTCGAGGCACGCAAGGAGCTGGAGCGGGCGGCAGAAATGTGCATGAACGACCGCGAGCGTGCCGTCCTTCGGCAAAAAGTCGCTGATCTTCCCTAAAACGGGGTATACCTGTCGCTCATGTCACAAGCAGCGACGCCAGAGACCACTCAGACCCCACGGTGGCGGATCCTGGGTCCCGGCCTCGTCGTGGCCGCGACCGGTGTCGGCGCCGCCGACCTGGTCGCCACCCTGATCGCCGGCAGCAAGTACGGCTACGCCCTGCTGTGGGCCGTGGTGGTCGGATGTGTCCTGAAGGTGGTCCTGGTCGAGGGCGCCGGGCGCTACAGCCTGGCGACCGGCGAGACGATCTTCCAGGGCTGGCGGCGTCTGGGCATCTGGACGACGATCTACTTCGGCCCCTACATCGTGATCTGGGGCTTCATCTACGGTGCCGCCGCGATGGCCGGCACCGGCCTGGCCCTGACTGCGCTGTTCTCCTTCGCGTCGGTGAAGGTCTGGGGCATCCTGTCCGGCCTGATCGGTCTCGCCATCGTCTGGGCCGGCCGCTACGGCCTCTTCGAGAAGTTCCTCGCGGTTCTGGTCGGCATCATGTTCGTGACGATGGTCGGCGCGGCGCTCGTCACCCTGCCCAACCTCCCCGACCTCCTCGTCGGCCTGGTCCCGACGATCCCCGAAGGCTCCCTGGTCAACATCCTCTCGGTCGCCGGCGGCGTCGGCGGCACGATCACCCTGGCCGCCTACGGCTACTGGCTGCGGGAGAAGGGCTGGCACACGCCGCAGTTCATGCGCGTGATGCGGATCGACAACACCACGGCGTACGTCGTGACCGGCATCTTCGTCGTCGCCACCCTCATCGTCGGCGCTGAATTGCTCTACTCGGCCAACATCGCCATCGGCACCGGTGACCAGGGCATGCTCGACCTCTCCAGGGTGCTTGCCGATCGCTACGGCAACTGGTTCGGCAAGCTCTTCCTGATCGGCTTCTGGGCCGCGGCGATGTCCTCGCTCGTCGGCGTCTGGAACGGTGTCAGCCTGATGTTCGCGGACTTCATGGGGACCATTCGCGGAAAGGCGGACGAGCCCGAGGCCAAGAGCGGCGGCATCTGGTACCGCTCCTACATCCTCTGGCTCACCTTCCCCCCGATGATCTGGCTCCTGCTCGCCGACGAGCCCACCTGGCTGATCTTGATCTACGGAGTCCTGGGCGCCTTCTTCATGCCGTTCCTGGCCGTCACCCTGCTCTGGCTCCTCAACACCAGCCACACCCCTGCGGAGTGGCGCAACAAGTGGGTCTCCAACATCGGCCTCATCATCTGCGCCCTGCTCTTCGCCTGGCTCGCCTTCGACCAGATCCGCACCTCCATCCAGGATCTGCTCGTCTGAGGTCAACGCGGCACCCGGTGGATCGGCGAGCGCCAGGCTCTATGCCTGCGCCTTGCCGATCCGCCAGTACCCGACGAAGGTGATCCGCGACTTGGGCACCCCGAGCGACACCAGATGGCGACGCCCCTCGGCCGGGATCGTCCGCTCACCGACGAGGTACGCCGAGAGCGTGGCCGGCGCCTCGGGCTTGAACGCCTTCACCTCGGCGATCGCCAGCGCCCCGGGCTGTCCGTCAGAGTCACCTCGAGCCAGCCATCGCACCTCGACTCCCTCGGGCCCGGAGACGTCCTGGACGTCGGCCATGTCCGGGATCTCGATGATCGCCAGACCGCGCGCGTCGCGCGGCATGTCTCGAAGGATCCCGACGATCGCCGGGAGGGCCGACTCGTCCCCGACGAGCAGGTGGAACGACGCGTCCGGAGCGTAGTCGAAGCCCGTGCCCTGATCCATGAGCACGACCCGCTCGCCGGGCTGCGCGGTACGCGCCCACGGGCCGGCGATCCCGAGATCCCCGTGCACGACGAAGTCGACGTCGATCTCACCGAGGTCGGGCCGGTGCTCGCGCACGGTGTAGTTGCGCAGCGGCGGCCGGTCGCCATGCCTCAGGTACTTCAGGTAGTCGATCGTCCCGAGCTTCTCGGGCACCGCGTCGAAGTTGGTGGCTTCCCCGTTCGGTCGCGGCAGGAAGAGCCGGAACCACTGGTCGAAGCCGCGCTGCGGGAAGCGTCGCAGATCATCGCCTCCCAAGGTGAGCCGCACCATGTGCGGCGTGACCTGCTTGTTGTGCAGCACCTCGGCCGCGTACACGCCCTTCAGCTTCCGACCGTCGTCGAATCCCATGCCCTGCTCCATTCGCTGTAAGTAAGGGTTACCTTACCTATGCTGCCTAGCACGTGTCAGTGCTTGGATGTGCCCATGGCGACTCTCTCCGAGCTCTTCCGCGACCACTTCGGCCACGAGGAGCACCTCTACGGCTGGGTGCTCAACCGGTTCGCGGACGACCTCGATGCGGGTGGTCCCATCGCGGAGATCTGCCGGGATCACCTCGACGCCTCCCGCGCGGATGCCGTGCAGCTGCGCCTCCTGGCGGCTCTTCACCGCATCGTCCTTCGCGGCGACGCTCCCGAGCTCGAACGCTTCTATCCCAATCTCGGCGGCACCGACGCGTACGTCACCGCCTGGCCGGTGTTCGAGGAGGTGGTCGCAGCTCACGTCGACGAGCTCCGCGTAGGTCTGGAGGTGGCGCCCCAGACCAACGAGGTCGGCCGCTCCGCCTGCCTCCTCATCGGGATCTTCGAGGCCGTACGCCGCACCGGCCTGCACCGCATCCGGCTGCTCGAGCCGGGCGCTTCGGCGGGGCTCAACCTGCTCGTCGACCGCTACCACTTCCACGGCGAGGACTGGGCGTACGGGCCCACGGACAGCCCGCTGGCGATCGACACCCAGAGCGCCGGGGTGCGTCCGGTTCCGTTCGAGGTCGTGGCGCGCCGTGGCTGCGACCTCGCTCCTGTCGATGTCTCCACCGCGGCCGGCCGCGAGTACCTGACCTCGTTCGTATGGCCCCACCAGGTCGATCGTCACGCCCGGCTCGCCGGTGCCCTGCGGGCCGCGGCCGGCGACCCGCCCACTGTCGATGTCGGTTCGGCCGACACCTGGCTGAAGGAACAGCTCACCGACACGACCGACACCGATGTCCTCACGGTCGTCTGGCAGTCGATCACCGAGCAGTACTGGCCGATCGAGGTACGCACCGGCGTACGCGCTGCCGTCGCCGACGCGCGTGGGCGCCTGCCCATCGCCCACGTCACCATGGAAGGCGTCCCGCCGGCGCAGACGGCCTCGGGCTGGGACATCCGCACCGACGGTCCCGCGCTCAGCCTCGACGGCGACGTGCTCGCCCGTTCGAGCCACCACGGCCCGCCGCTGATCCTGGCGTAGCCGCGGGAGACCAAAGTCGGTTGACGCGTTCCGCGTCCGGGTAAAGGCTGGTCGGCATGCCCGCCGACGAGCTTCCCGGCTGGAGGCGCAACGCAGCGATCTTCCTCGCCGGCCAAACGGTCTCCCTGCTCGGCTCGATGCTGGTGATGTACGCCGTGATGTGGCACCTCACCATCGAGACCCGCTCCGGGTCGGTGCTGATGCTGAGCCTCGTCTTCGGCATGCTCCCGCAGGCGTTCATGTCGATCTTCGGCGGCGTCTGGGCCGACCGACATCACCGCAAGTTCCTGATCATGGGCTCCGACGCGACCATCGCGGTCGCCACCCTGATCCTGGCCGGACTGATGGTCAGCGGGATCGACGACCTCTGGATCATCTATCTCGCCCTGGCCATCCGCTCCGTCTTCGCCGGCATCCAGATGCCTGCCGTCACCGCGATGATCCCGCAGATCGCGCCGGAGTCCCAGCTGCTCCGGATCAACGGCGCCTTCCAGACCATCCAGTCCGCGATGACGCTCCTCGCGCCGGCACTCGCCGCGGTGATCTACGCCAGCATGGACATCGTCGCCGTCTTCTTCATCGACGCGATCACGGCCCTCATCGGTGTCGGCCTCCTGGCCCTCGTCCCGGTCGCCCGTCTCGTACGCCCCGACCAGGGGAAGGTCTCCTACTTCGGCGACCTCCGCGCCGGCCTCAAGTACGTCTCGACCCATGCGCACGTGCGTTGGATCCTCGTGCTCTTCACGCTGGTCATGGTGATGGTCGGAGCTCCCTCCTACCTCACCCCGCTCATGGTCACGCGTACCTTCGGCGACGAGGTCTGGAAGCTCACTGCGAACGAGTTGTTCTGGGGTTTCGGCATGCTGGCCGGCGGTGCCGCCATGGCCGCGTTCGGACCCAAGATCGTTCACCGCATGCGCTTGATGGTCGGCTCCGTCGTCCTCATCGGACTGTTTGTCGTCGGACTCGGAGTCTCCACGAACATGTGGGTCTTCTTCGTCTTCGGTCTGCTGATCGGAGTCGCCTTCTCGGCGTTGAGCGCACCCGCGTTCACGATCCTTCAGGAGCGCGTCGAACCAGAGATGCAGGGGCGGGTCTTCGGCATCGTCGGCATCGTCATGTCCGTTGCCATGCCGCTCTCCATGGTGGTCTTCGGCCCGCTCGCAGACCAGTTCTCGGTCGAGTCCCTGCTCGTCCTCGCCGGCGTGCTGCTCTTCCTCATGGTCGGCGGCATCCTCGCCATCCCCGGCGCTCGCCGGTCGCTGGCTGAGGTCGACGTCCCGAAGGAAGAGCCCATCGCTCCTGCTGCCACGGCCACTCCGGACGAGGAAGCGTCCCAGGGCACCAAATGACAGCTGCCCGGCACCTCGAGGGCACCGGGCAGCTGGAGAAGCTCTGGATCAGCGGCTGGTGACCAGCTTGATGGCCACGCCGAGACCCGCGGCAACGACGGCGGCGATGAGCAGCTTCTTGACCATGGGAACTCCTTGTTCGAGGTGTTGTTGGTACGGACTGCAACTATGACATTGGACCTCGCGCCGCTGCCCACGTCAACCGGGCGTGGCGCGAAGAGGCCTCATAATCACCTCGACAATGGGCACAAATGGCAGCAGGGCCACCTCCGAAGAGGTGGCCCTGCGCAAAGATATGTCCGGCGGCGTCCTACTCTCCCACAGCCTCTCGGTTGCAGTACCATCGGCGCTGAAGGGCTTGACTTCCGGGTTCGGGATGGGACCGGGTATTTCCCCTTCGCTATGGCCGCCGTAACTCTAGAGATCACGCTCCCTGCATCGCAGGGGGTGACCAAACCTGTGTTACAACAGTTGGTTGTGGACGCGAGACTTGACGGTCTTCGTTTGTTGTTTTTGTTGAGGGTTTATGAAAGATAAGCCCTCGGCCTATTAGTACCGGTCGGCTGGGCATCACTGCTGTACACCTCCGGCCTATCAACCCCATAGTCTGTAGGGGGCCTTAACCCATAAAGGGTGGGAAACCTCATCTTGAAACGTGCTTCCCGCTTAGATGCGTTCAGCGGTTATCACTTCCGAACGTAGCCAACCAGCCATGCACCTGGCGGTACAACTGGCACACCAGAGGTTCGTCCATCCCGGTCCTCTCGTACTAGGGACAGCCTTTCTCAAGTTTCCTACGCGCGCGGCGGATAGGGACCGAACTGTCTCACGACGTTCTAAACCCAGCTCGCGTGCCGCTTTAATGGGCGAACAGCCCAACCCTTGGGACCTACTCCAGCCCCAGGATGCGACGAGCCGACATCGAGGTGCCAAACCATCCCGTCGATATGGACTCTTGGGGAAGATCAGCCTGTTATCCCCGGGGTACCTTTTATCCGTTGAGTGACCACGCTTCCACATGCCGTGGCCAGATCACTAGTTCCGACTTTCGTCCCTGCTCGACATGTCTGTCTCACAGTCAAGCTCCCTTGTGCACTTACACTCGCCACCTGATTGCCAACCAGGCTGAGGGAACCTTTGAGCGCCTCCGTTACACTTTAGGAGGCAACCGCCCCAGTTAAACTACCCATCAGGCACTGTCCCTGAACCAGATCATGGTCCGAAGTTAGACATCTAGTACGACCAGAGTGGTATTTCAACGATGACTCCACACACACTGGCGTGTGCGCTTCACAGTCTCCCACCTATCCTACACAAGCCGAACCAAACACCAATACCAAACTATAGTAAAGGTCCCGGGGTCTTTCCGTCCTGCCGCGCGTAACGAGCATCTTTACTCGTAGTGCAATTTCGCCGAGTCCACGGTTGAGACAGCGCCCAAGTCGTTACTCCATTCGTGCAGGTCGGAACTTACCCGACAAGGAATTTCGCTACCTTAGGATGGTTATAGTTACCACCGCCGTTTACTGGGGCTTAAATTCTGAGCTTCGCCGTGAGGCTAACCCGTCCTCTTAACCTTCCAGCACCGGGCAGGAGTCAGTCCGTATACATCGTCTTACAACTTCGCACGGACCTGTGTTTTTAGTAAACAGTCGCTTGGGCCTGGTCTCTGCGGCCCTTCACGCTTCCCCCAGCTAGTGGGTTCACGATCCGGGCCCCCCTTCTCCCGAAGTTACGGGGGCATTTTGCCGAGTTCCTTAACCATGGTTCGCTCGATCGCCTCGGTATTCTCTACCTGATCACCTGAGTCGGTTTGGGGTACGGGCGGCTCATGACTCGCTAGAGGTTTTTCTCGACAGCATAGGATCATCGACTTCCCCAAACGGGTCCGTATCACGTCTCAGGCACACAGTGTGCGGATTTGCCTACACACAGCCCTACACGCTTACCCGTAGACAACCATCGCTACGGTTCGACTACCTTCCTGCGTCACCCCATCACTTGACTACTACACACTTGGGTCCCATGTTCCACACACACGCCTCACCCCGAAGGGATCGGTCACGCATGCTTCAGATGGTTAGCATCATGCGCCTCATCATGGGCGTCACTTCGCCGGTACGGGAATATCAACCCGTTGTCCATCGACTACGCCTGTCGGCCTCGCCTTAGGTCCCGACTTACCCAGGGCAGATTAGCTTGACCCTGGAACCCTTGATCAATCGGCGGATGTGTTTCTCACACATCATTCGCTACTCATGCCTGCATTCTCACTCGCGTACCGTCCACCGCTGGATCACTCCGCTGCTTCACTCGATACACGACGCTCCCCTACCCACCCCGGAAAACCGGAGTGCCATAGCTTCGGCGGATAACTTGAGCCCCGCTACATTGTCGGCGCGGAATCACTTGACCAGTGAGCTATTACGCACTCTTTCAAGGGTGGCTGCTTCCAAGCCAACCTCCTGGTTGTCACTGCGACTCCACATCCTTTTCCACTTAGTTATCGCTTAGGGGCCTTAGCTGATGGTCTGGGCTGTTTCCCTCTCGACAATGGAGCTTATCCCCCACTGTCTCACTGCTGCGCTCTCACTTACCGGCATTCGGAGTTTGGCTAACGTCAGTAACCTGGTCGGGCCCATCGGCTATCCAGTGCTCTACCTCCGGCAAGAAACACGCAACGCTGCACCTAAATGCATTTCGGGGAGAACCAGCTATCACGAAGTTTGATTGGCCTTTCACCCCTAACCACAGGTCATCCCCTCCATTTTCAACTGAAGTGGGTTCGGTCCTCCACGCCGTCTTACCGGCGCTTCAACCTGCCCATGGCTAGATCACTTCGCTTCGGGTCTAGAGCGCGCGACTCAATCGCCCTATTAGGACTCGCTTTCGCTACGGCTTCCCCACACGGGTTAACCTTGCCACACACCGCTAACTCGCAGGCTCATTCTTCAAAAGGCACGCCATCACCCCCACTGCCACAAGTGGCCGGCCGGGCTCTGACGGATTGTAGGCACACGGTTTCAGGTACTATTTCACTCCCCGCCAGGGGTACTTTTCACCTTTCCCTCACGGTACTGGTCCGCTATCGGTCATCAAGAAGTATTTAGGCTTAGCGGGTGGTCCCGCCAGATTCACACGACATTCCACGAGTGCCGTCCTACTTGGGAAGTACATCAACCCAGCCAAACACATACGATTACGGGGCTATCACCCGCTACGGCCCAGCTTCCCAACTGGTTCACCTTCATGCTTGGTTTCTTACTGAGCTCACCGCCGGCAGACGATGAAAGACATATCCCACAACCCCGACTACCCAACAACTGCCGTCTATCACAGGTAACCGGTTTGGCCTCATCCGATTTCGCTCGCCACTACTCTCGGAATCAC
>NZ_CM132932.1:0-3155000 GCF_054031495.1 Nocardioides sp. YJ-D4 | reverse complement strand
ATTTTTGTTCTGCTTGTTTCTGCTTCGTGCTGAACCTTATCAGGCCTTCTTTCGCTTTCGCAATTCGCCGCTCTCGCGTTTCCTTGCCAGCTCCAGAAGCCTTACTTCCGGTCCTGCCCCGCAGACTTTATCAGAGCCACTCTCGCTTTACCAACTCGGCGCTTTCACGCTTTCCGCTGGATTAGCAGTTGTGTTTCTGCTTTGTCTTTCAGTACTTTAGCGGAGCTATTCTCGCTTTCGCAATTCGGCGCTTTCCGCGCTTTCCTGCTGAAAGTTTGAAGCCTTATCCGCCTCAGTCCTGGAGGACTTTAGTGGCTTTCGCTCTAATCACCAATTCGGGAAACCCGCGGTGTTTATCGCTTCAACCGGGCCCACTCATGACCGTGCTGGTCTGGTTGAACCAGACCCTGAGGTTCTTTCGCCGATTCGAAGATCAACATCTAGAACACCCTGGCTCGAGCGATGCTCGAAGAGTGGAGGTGGCCGCTCCGGGGCCGGAAGCCCGCCCGAAGACTCGCGCTTGCTTCCCGCCGCACCCTGGCGACTCGGAGAACACTACACACACCCTGACGCCGTTTCAAATCGCCAGGGCAACTTTTTTCGTGCGATGTTCTGGGCCCCACTCTAGACCCCCGACACAAGGCCCCGTGGGCCGTTTGCTCCACCCGGCACCAGGGGCCTCGTGAGCACCGGTCAGGCGGGCGTGAAGAGCTCGACCGGGTTGCCGGCCGGGTCCTCGACCACGGCCTGGGCGCCGCCCCGGCCATCGATGCGGCTGGTGCGTACCCGAGCTCCGGCCTCACTCAGACGACGGAGCTCCTGGTCGACATCGGCCACCTCGAGCTGGATACGGCTCCAGCCACCGGGGCTCGGCACCTTGCCGTCGTCAGCGGCCTGCCCTGCGCCGCCGGCACCAGGGGTGTTCAGCATCAGCCGCAGCCCGTGACCCTCGAGCATCGCGAAGCCGCCGGCTTTCGGACCGACGTCCTCGAACCCGAGCTCGCGGTAGAAGGCGACGGCGGCGGTGATGTCGTCGACGATGTAGCGGAATCCTGGAATCATCTGTCTCCCCTCTCTGCAACACTACTGTTGCATAGTAGGCTCCGCACATGGCTTCTCGTCAAGGGCGTACGGATCCCCGAGTGGTGCGCAGCCGGGAGAGGGTGCTCGAAGCGGCGCTCGCGGAGCTCGCCGAGCGGGGATACGGCGGATTCAGCATCGACGGGGTGGCGACCCGCGCCGGCGTCGCCCGGAGCACGATCTACCGACTGGGGCACGATCGGCTCAGCCTGGTCGCCGAGGCCATGGAGACGCTCAACGTGCAGCCCCGCCCGGACGCAGGCGGGCAGGACCCGCGCGCCGATGTGGTCGCGATCGTCGCCCATCTCGCCTCTGCCATGCAGTCGTCACTCATGTCCGACTGCCTCCCCGCCGTGCTCGACGGCGCCGAGCGCGACCCGGGCCTGCGGGAGCTGCACCACCGCTACAGCGCGCAGCGGCGTACGCGGCTGGTCGATGCACTCACCCGGCTGCGGGAGTCGGGGCAGGATGTCGGGGATCCGGAGCGGGCGGCAGAGGCGTTGGCCGGCGCGGTGTTCTATCGGCGGCTGATGACGCCGGTGCCGCTGCGTACGGAGGAGGTCGAGGGACTCGTCGCGACCGTTCTCGGGGAGAAGTGAACCGGCGGCCGGCTCAGCCGACGCCGATGTGCTGGTAGTCGAGGTCGATCAGGGCGACGGCGCGGTCGCCGTACGCATCGACCTCGCGCGGATAGGGCGCGCCGGTGTATCGGGTGGCGAGCTCGTCGATGATCTCCCAGCGCGTGTCGTCCTCGACCCAGCCGACGACGCGGCCGCGGAGGATCACCGGCATGAAGTCGTTCTCCGGCGGCGCCAGGGAGAGCGCGATCCGCGGGTCGGTATGGAGATTGCGGTACTTGCGGCCGCGGTTTCCGGTGAGGAAGACGACGTGGTCGCCGTGGGTGCCGATCCAGACCGGGGAGGTGCGCGGGGCGCCGTCGGGTCCGATGGTGGCGACATGGGCCAGGGCGGTCCCCTCGAGGAAGGGGCGTACGTCGGGGTTGATCATCGGTCTTCTCCTTGCTGTGGGTCAGCGGATGCCGCGGTAGTGGAGGTGGGTGACGCCGGGTGCGGGGACGACGTCGACGATCTCGAGCGAGATGTGCTCGGGAAGCTCGTGGAAGAAGCGGCGGCCGGCACCGAGGAGCACCGGGACCTGGTGGAGGACGATCTCGTCGACGAGGCCGGCCCGCAGTGCTTCGGTCACGACGCCACCGCCCATGAGCCCGACGTCCTTGCCGCCGGCCTGCTCCTTGGCGAGAGCGATCGCGTCCTCGATGGTGGTGGCGAAGGTCTGGCGGTCGTGGGTCGCAGGCGCCGGACGATGGGAGAGGACGACCAGCGGAGCGGTGGGATGCGGTGCTCCTCCCGTGTCCCAGCCGGAGTCGTCGTAGGTGTTGCGGCCGGCGAGGCTGACCCCGTCGCGAACGGCCAGGGCGTCGAAGACGCGGGCGCTCTGCTCGGAGAGCTTGAAGCCGTCGAAGACCTGACTGGGGGTGTCACCGTCGAAGTACCAGTCGAAGAGGACGCCACCGTCCCCCAGGCCGCGACCGGGTCCGGGACCACGTCCGGTGATGAAGCCGTCGACGGAGACCGAGAGTGCTGCGAGGACCTTGCTCATGATCGCTCCCTGAGGTCGGAGTTTCCTGAAGAGACTCTGTGACCGTAACACTCCGAGTTCCTTCAAGGAACCCCAAATGGTAGATTCGGTTCATGCAACGTACGAACTTCGGTGACATGGCCTGCTCGATCGCGCGGACGCTCGATGTGATCGGGGAACCGTGGTCGCCTCTCGTGCTGCGCGACATCTGGGTCGGCATGAACCGCTTCGACCAGATCCAGGCGGATCTCGGGATCTCGCGGAAGGTGCTCACCGAGCGACTCGGGCATCTGGTCGAGCACGGGGTGCTGGAGAAGCAGGCGTACGACAACCGGCCGCGCTATGAGTACGTGCTGACGGAGAAGGGGCGCGAGCTCGTCGACGTGCTGATGGTGATGGTCGGGTGGGGTGACAAGTGGCTCGCGGGCGAGGCCGGGCCGCCCGTGCTCTACCGGCATCACGCGTGCGGGGAGATCGGGCGGGTCGATCTGCGGTGCTCCCACTGCGGCGAGCCCATGCATGCCGACGACATCGAGGTGCTGCCCGGGCCGGGGGCTGCCCCGGAGCCGGCCTCAGCGGGGTAGCGGACCGGTGTAGGCCTGCCGCGCCGTCTCCACGGCCGGCATGTTCGCCTCCGACCAGTTGCCGACGGCGGCGAAGACCGGCTGGAGGCTGCGGCCGAGGTCGGTGATGTCGTACTCCACCCGGGGAGGCACCTCGGCGTGGTAGCGGCGCTCGACGAGGCCGTCGCGCTCGAGCTGGCGTAGACGCTGGGTCAGCACCTTCGAGGAGATCGTGCCGAGGCGGCGCTCCAGCTCCACGAAGCGCTGGGTCCCGAACTCGTGCAGCGTCCACAGGATCGGGGTGGTCCATCGGCTGAAGATCAGCTCCACGGCGGGGGTGATCGGACAGGCCGCCACCGGCTCGTCTGTGCTCGGACGCCAGGTCATCTCGCTCCAATACTTACCTTGGGGAACCCACTGTATCGAGGGATCTAACGTCGTTCCATCACCAGATCCCAATCACGAATGGAGACCTCGATGATCGTCATCACCGGAGCGACGGGGAATGTCGGGCAGCCGCTCGTCGAGCTGCTGGCCGACGCCGGGCACGCCGTCACGGCAGTCTCGCGCGCGACGTCCGGCGCCCTGCCCTCCCGTCCCGGAGTCGTCACCGCGGTGGCCGACCTCGCCGACGTCGCGACCCTGGCGCCGGCCCTCGCGGGTGCCGAGGCGCTGTTCCTGCTGGTCAGTGGCGCCGGCGCTCACGTCGACGGGCCGGCGCTGATGAAGCATGCCGAGGCGGCAGGCGTACGCCGTGTGGTGCTGTTGTCCTCGCAGGCCGTCAGCACCCGGCCGGGGACGCCGTCGCACGCACCGCTCGCCGAGCTCGAGGAGGCGGTGCGGGGCTCGGCGATGGAGTGGACGATCCTGCGCCCCGGTGGCTTCGCGAGCAACGCGCTCGCGTGGGTGCCGATGATCAAGGAGATGAACGCCGTCCACGCGCCGTACGGAGATGTCGCGCTTCCCGTCGTCGATCCCCTCGACATCGCCGAGGTCGCCGCGGTGGCTCTGACCGAGGACGGTCACTCGGGGCGGACGTACGAGATCACCGGCCCCACCGCGACCACGCCGCGGCAACGGGTCGAGGAGATCGCCGCGGCGATCGGGCGTCCGCTGGAGTTCGTCGAGCTGACTCCGGACGAGGCGCGCGGCCAGATGGCTGAGTTCATGCCGCCGGCCGTCGTCGAGGGGACGCTCGCCATCCTCGGGCAGCCGACCGCCGGCGAGCGGGCGGTCAGCCCGCACGTCGAGGAGGTGCTGGGCAGGCCGGCACGCGGTTTCGGGGAGTGGGCTCGGCGGTTCGCCGCTGCGTACGCCTGAGGTCAGCTACCGCCGGCGGCGCTCAGCTCCTTGAGCGCGGCGCCGTCGATGCGGTGGACCTCCCACTCGTTCTGCGGGACCGACCCGAGGGAGCGGTAGAAGGCGATCGACGGTTCGTTCCACGTCAGCACCCACCACTCGAGGCGGCGCCAGTCGTTCTCGACGCAGATCTCGGCGAGGCGTACGAGGAGAGCCTTGCCGGCGCCGGCGCCGCGGTGGGCCGGGTCGACGAAGAGATCCTCGAGCCAGATGCCGTTGCGGCCGGTCCAAGTGGAGAAGGTGACGTACCAGACCGCCATGCCGATGATCGTGCCCTCGACCTCGGCGATGAGGCAGCGGGTGGTCGGGGTGCCGGACTCGGGGAAGAGCGCCGCGGTGAAGTCGGCCTCCGTGGCCTCGACGGCGTCGGGCTCCTTCTCGTAGACGGCCAGGGCATGGACGAGGCGGAGGATCTCGGGTACGTCGGCGGGAGCTGCATCGCGGATGGTGACGGTCACGGATCGATCCTAGGACTACTCACCAGTTCAGGAATGCGCATTCCAGCGAGACGCAATCGCAATCGCGGTGCAACAAAGGCTTCCTACGTTTCGGGGCGTCCCCAACAGATTGGATACCCCCACATGACGCAGACTCAGTCACGTCGGAACTTCCTGCGCAATGTCGGCCTCGCCGGTGGCGCGGGAGTCATGTTGCACAGCATGGGTGCTCTCGGGCTCACCTCGGCTCACGCCGCGGAGACCCCCAGCTTCACTCCTCCCAAGCCTTCCGATCTCGCCCGGGCCGGCAGCAAGTCGGTGGTCATCCTCGGCGGCGGCATCGCCGGGCTCACCGCTGCGTACGAGCTGCTCAAGGGTGGCTACAAGGTCACGGTGCTCGAGGGGCGCGAGCGGCCGGGCGGTCGCAACTTCACCGTGCGCGGCGGGACCCGGGTGACCGATCTGAACGGGGTCACGCAGGTGGCCGGGTTCTCCAAGGGGCAGTACATGAACGCGGGGCCGGGGCGGCTGCCGCAGAGCCACATCACGCTGGACTACTGCAAGGAGCTGGGGGTCCCGATCGAGGCGTTCACCAACCAGAACGCCAACGCACTGCTCTACTACCCCGGCGACCACGGCATCGGCGCGGTGCAGATGCGTCACGCGAAGGCGGACACGTACGGCTATGTCTCCGAGCTGCTCGCGAAGGCGACCGACAAGGGTGCCCTGGACGAGGAGCTGACCGCCGCCGACAAGGAGGCGCTGATCGCCTTCCTGAGGAACTTCGGCGATCTCGGCTCCAAGGCGGAGGGGTACGCCTACACCGGCTCCAGCCGCGCGGGGTACACGGTCGAGCCCGGAGCCGGGCAGGAGTCGGGCACCGAGGTCGCACCGAACTCGATGAGTGCCGTCCTCGCCGCCGGGCTGGGTCAGTACTTCTCCTTCGAGTTCGGCTACGACCAGGCGATGATGATGTATCAGCCGGTCGGCGGCATGGACGCGATCCCCAACGCCTTCGCCCAGGCCATCGGGGCGCGCAACATCCGCTACGGGGCCGAGGTCATCGAGTGGAACAACACCTCGACCGGCGTCTCGGTGGCCTACAAGGCTCGCGGCAGGACCGAGACCATCAAGGCGGACTTCGCGATCAACTGCATGCCGCCGAACATCGCGGCCAAGGTCCAGCACAACCTCGGCGCCGACATCACCGCGAGCCTGAAGTCCTTCGGGCCCTCGAACGCCGGCAAGATCGGGATCGAGTACGACCGGCGCTGGTGGGAGGAGGACTTCCGGATCTACGGCGGCATCACCAACACCCGCCTCGACCTGCGCAACCTGTGGCACCCGTCGTACGGGTTCAACGGGGACAAAGGCACGATGATCGGCTACTACAACACCGGTAGCGCGGCCGACACCTACGGTGCGCTCAGCCCCGCGCAGCGGCTCTCGCGAGCGGTGGACATGGGCAAGCAGATCTTCGGGGACGTCTACGGCAAGGGCATCACCGCCTCCTACAGCCAGGACTGGAAGTCGCAGAAGTTCTCCGAGGGAGCCTGGGCCTACTCGACGACGGCCGACACCGATCCGCTCTACACGCGGCTGCTGGACGCCACCGGCAACACGTACTTCGCCGGTGACCACCTCAGCCACTCCGTGGCCTGGCAGCACGGCGCGATCACGGCCGCCCGGGCAGCCGTCGAGAAGCTGCACGCGCGGGTGACGGCATGATGTCGCCGCGTACGAAGGTGGTGGCTGTGGTCGGGTTGACCGCGGCTCTGGTCGCTCCGACGGCGGCGGTCGCCGGAAGCAAGTGGTCGGCCTTTCCGCCACGCGGCGGAGAGACGATCTCGGTACTGCCCGCAGGGCAGGACAACCCGTCGATCGCCAACGGCGTCGCGATCGGGCCGGAGGCCGCGATCTACAAGTCCAGCGGGCTCGGTCCGTCCCGGCTCAACACCGCGGCGAGCGGCGAGGCGGCCTACATCGACACCGCGGTGTTCCCCGGTGGTGAGCTGCCGCCGGGCGTGACCATCACCGAGGCCCAGGGGATCAACGTGCTGCGCCGGATCGGGGAGAACCTCGAGGCGGCGGGGCTCTCCTACGACGACGTGATCACGATGCGCGTCTTCCTGCAGAACCCCGCGGGCGAGGCGAAGATGGACTTCGCGGGCTGGAACCGGGCCTACCGGCAGTTCTTCGCGAACACGTCGGTCTCGACCGGCGAGGCGATCCCGGTGCCGTTGGGCACAGCTGCGCCGGCGGCTCCGATGGTCGTCAATCCTGCCCGGCCGTCGCGGTTCGCGCTCGAGATCGAGAACCTGCCCGTCGACGGATGGCTCGTCGAGGTCGAGGTCGACGCGGCCTATCCGGCGAAACGGAGGTAGGTCCTTCACAAACGAGATCGCCCTCTCCGAGCAATGCTCGGGGAGGGCGATTCTCGTGCAGCTCAGACGATTGTCAGAGCTTGGAAAGCTTGGGGAAGGGGCTGGCAATACGCACCAGTCGGGGACCGAAGTCGACAGTGACTGCGGCCGTTTCTTTGTTGACGACCCGACCCAGGCCGAAGGAGTCGTGGGAAACCAGGTCCCCTGACTCGAACTGCTCAATGACCGGCTCGGGATCTGCCTTGAAAGGACTCGCGGCGAAGTGTCGCCGCCGGGGGGTTGAGGTAGTCATCCCTTCGAGTATGTGGCCTCAGACACGAATTAGGGAATGCACAAGATGGTCACAATGACCCATCAGATCGTTTCAGGCCGGCGTGTAGTCGGCCTTGTCGTAGCTGGCGCTGCGGCGGTAGTGGGCCGAGATGCTGGGCCAGTTGGTGGTGATGCGGCCGTTCCGCTCGCGATACCAGGAGGTGCATTTGCTCCAGACGCTGTCGGCCAGCTTGTCCTGGATCCGCGCGTCGTAGGCCTCCTCGACCTCCGCCCGCACCTCGAGCGGGCCGGCGTCGGCGACGTGATCGGCGTACCGGCCGAGGTAGCGGGCCTGGGTCTCCAGGAAGAAGATGATCGAGCCGCCACCGGTGTTGG
This sequence comes from Nocardioides sp. YJ-D4, assembly GCF_054031495.1. NCBI lineage: Bacteria > Bacillati > Actinomycetota > Actinomycetes > Propionibacteriales > Nocardioidaceae > Nocardioides > Nocardioides sp. YJ-D4. Next base: position 3,146,930 of record NZ_CM132932.1, on the reverse strand, counting down.
TGTTGGGTCCGTACATGATCAGCAGGTTGGGGAAACCCGGGACGGTCATGCCGTGGTAGGCGTGGGCGCCGTCCTTCCAATGGGTGTGCAGGTCGCGGCCCTGGGTGCCGGTGATCGTCATCGGGGCGAGGAAGTCGGTGGCCTTGAACCCGGTGCCCCAGATGATCACGTCGACCTCGTGGTGCTGCCCGTCGGCGGTCGTCAGGCCGGTCGGTGTGATCTCGACGATGTCGTCGGTGATCACGTCCACGTCGGGCTGGGCGAGGGCCGGCAGGTAGTCGTCGGCGAAGAGGATGCGCTTGCAGCCGAACGGGTAGTCGGGCCAGACCTTCTCGAAGAGTCCCGGCTTCGCCGCGGTCTGCGCCTTCATGTGGCGCTTGGACCAGGCCCGCATGACCGCACCGAACGGCTTGACGTGGAAGGACGTGGTGAGCCACTCGGCCTGGACCCAGATCTTCGCGCGGTTGAGGAGCTGCGGAATCGGACTGGCGGCGTCGGTGCGCTCGAAGTCCTTGCGCGGGACGATGTAGGGCGCCGAACGCTGGAAGAGGAGCACCTGCGCCGCGTCCTTGCGCACCTCGGGCACGAACTGGATGGCGCTGGCCCCGGTGCCGATCACCGCGACCCGCTTGTCGTGGAGGCTCAGGTCGTGGTTCCACTCGGCGGAGTGGAAGGCCTCTCCCCGGAACGTGTCGGCGCCGGGGATGTTCGGGATCGAGGGCCGGGAGAGCTGGCCGACGGCGGGGACGAACAGGTCGACCGTCTCCGTCTCGCCGGTGCTGAGCTCGAGCTGCCAGGTCTTCGACTCGTCGTCCCAGCGGGCGGCGGTCACCTCGGTGTGGAACCGGATGTGGCGGCGTACGTCGTACTTGTCGACGACCCGGTGGATGTAGTCGAGGATCGCGGGCTGGCGGGAGAACTTGTGGGGCCAGTGCGGGTTGGGCTCGAAGGAGTAGGAGTAGAGGCTGGAAGGTACGTCGCAGGCGGCGCCCGGGTAGGTGTTCTCGCGCCAGACACCGCCGACGTCTCCGGCCTTCTCGAACACGACGATGTCGTCGTGGCCGCGCTTCTTGAGCTCGATCGTGGCGGCCAGGCCGCCGAAGCCGGTGCCGATGACTGCGATGCGCAAGAGATCCTCCGAGGGCCGGGAGCGAGGTGTGACCTGGACCATACCGGGAGAATGTGAATGGTCGCCACAGGACCGAAAGGTAAGAAGTGGGACGCCCGCTCGTCTTCTTGATTAGGTTCGGCTAACCTAATCGCATGATCGTCTGCCAGTGCCGAGTCGTCACGGACCGTGACGTCGACGCCGCGCTGGCCGACGGGGCGCGCACGGTCAGCGCGATCTGCCGCTCGACGGGAGCCGCTCAGGACTGCGGCTCGTGCATCTTCTCGGTGAAGAAGCTGGTCAGCCAGCATCTCGAGCAGGAGTGCACGCACCTCGTGGCCGACGGCGCCGCGAGCTGACGTACGCAACCGGTCACAAACTGAGTCTGTCCTCACTCCCGGGGTGCCGTGCGAGTATCGGGACAGATCCCGTTACCGGAGGTACGTCATGCAGCCAGTCGATCCACGCGTCGTCGAGCTCCTCAACGAGGCGCTCACATTCGAGCTCACGGTCACCAACACGTACTTCCTGCATGCTCGGATGCTCGACAACTGGGGCCTGCCCAAGCTCGGCAAGGTCTTCTACGACCTCTCCATCGACGAGATGCGCGACGCCGACGACCTGATCAACCGGATCCTGATGTTCGACGGCCACCCCAACGTGCAGCGCCTCAACGCCATCCAGGTCGGTGAGACCGCCGAGGAGATGCTCTCCCTGGCCCTGGCGAGCGAGCGCGCCGCGGTCGCGCAGTTCAACGCCGGCGCCAAGGAATGCCACGAGCTCGGCGACCACGGCACCGCGGCCGTCTTCGAGGAGATGGTCCGCGACGAGGAGAAGCACGCCGACTGGTTCGAGGCCCAGCTCGACGCGATCGATCGCGTGGGGCTCCAGGCCTTCCTGGCTCAGCACGTCGGTGCGGGCGAGGGACCCGGCTGAGCCGAGCCCCTCTGTCCCTCTGTCATCCGGTCAGGCAGGCACCGCGTCGTCGATGCAGAGGATGTTGTCCTCGCTGTCCTTGAACCAGGCGGCATGTCCCGCCTCGCCGAGGCCGGCGACGTCACCGTCCCAGGTCATTCCGGGCATGTCGTAGTGCTCGAAGCTGACCCCCTTGGCGCGTAGGGCTTCGGTCTCCTTGCGGACGTCGGCCACGTGGAACTGGGCGATCGTGTGCCCGGCCTTGCCCGCCTGCTCGGTCTCGTAGAGGTGGAACGACGTCCCGCCGGCCGTCGTGTAGACCAGCCAGCCGTCGCTCTCCTCGCTCGGCTCGAGCCCGAGCTTGTCGGCGTAGAAACGGCGTGCCCGCCCGAGGTCGGCGGCCGGGATGTTCGCCCTCACACTGCTGTCGGTCAACATCGCGGGCCTCCTCAGGCGCTCTCGAACCAGGGGCGGTGGAGGTCGTAGTAGGTCGCGCCCTGCATCGCGTAGTCGAGCTCGCGGCGTACGTCCTCCGGGGGCTCGATCTGCTCGCCCTTGCGGGCCTCGGCCTCGCTGGTGAACGCGATGGTCTCGACGAAGCTGCCGTCCGCCTCGATCGCGAGGGTGCCGCCGAGGATCTCGGGGCGCATCTCGTGCAGCTGGGTGGTGTCGGTCGTCATCATCGCCTTGAGTCGGCTCGTGTCGTCGACCCGGCCACGGATGATCTGCACGAACCCGGCGTCGTCGGAGCCGCCGTCGAAGAGCAGCGTGACGTCGTCGCAGTCGTGGAACTCCATAGGCCCGTCCATGACCTCGGCCATCTTCGCGGCCCACTCCCCCTGCTCGGGACGGTCTGAGTTGGCCATCGCCGCCTCGCGGGACTCGAAGCGGACCACTCCGATCAACTGGCCGTCGTCGGTGAATCCGTAGGTGCCGCCCAGCCACCCGGTCGCGCCCGGCGCCAGATCGCGCCGCCACTCGTCGAGCAACTGGTGGGCCTCGTCCTGCTTGGTGCAGGGGCCCTGAATCATCTGGATGAACATCGCTGCCTCCTCGGTCGTCGTGTGCCAACAGACCGGTCGAGGCAGGTCTTGGGCCCCGGCCGGGCCCACTCGCAACGTACGTCCGAAGAGTCGCCCCGCACATACCCCAAACAGGCGGTTTTGAAACGACGCCGTCAGTCGACGTCGACCCAGTCGAGCGTGCGGTCGACGGCCTTCCGCCAGCCGGCGTACCCGGTCTCGCGCTGCTCCTCGCTCCAGGCCGGCGTCCAGCGCTTGGACTCGTTCCAGTTCTGGCGGAGCTCGTCGGTGTCCTTCCAGAAACCGACGGCGAGCCCGGCGGCGTAGGCGGCACCGAGCGCGGTGGTCTCGGCGACGACCGGGCGGCTGACCTCGACGCCGAGGACGTCGGCCTGGATCTGCATGCACAGCTCGTTGGCGGTGATGCCGCCGTCGACCTTGAGTACCTCGAGGCGTACGCCCGAGTCCTTCTCCATCGCTTCGGCGACGTCACGGCTCTGGTAGCAGATCGCCTCAAGGGCCGCGCGGGCGATGTGGCCGCTGTTGTTGAACCGGGACAGGCCGACGATCACGCCGCGGGCGTCCGAGCGCCAGTAGGGGGCGAAGAGACCGGAGAAGGCCGGGACGAAGTAGACCCCGCCGTTGTCCTCGACCGTCTTGGCCAGCGCCTCGACCTGCGTGGCGTTGCTGATCACCCCCAGCTGGTCACGCAGCCACTGCACGGCGGAGCCGGTGACGGCGATCGAGCCCTCCAGGGCGTACGTCGGTGGCTGGTCGCCGAACTGGTAGCAGACCGTCGTGAGGAGGCCGTTCTGGGAGCGTACGAGCTCCTGGCCGGTGTTGAGGAGGAGGAAGTTGCCGGTGCCGTAGGTGTTCTTGGCCTCGCCGGCGTCGAGGCAGACCTGGCCGACCATGGCGGCCTGCTGGTCGCCGAGGATGCCGGTGATCGGGACCTCGCCGCCGATCGGACCGCTCTCCAGCGTGGTGCCGTAGTCGTTGTGATCGGAGGAGGGCCGGATCTCGGGGAGCATCTGGCGCGGGATGTCGAAGAAGCCGAGGAGCTCGTCGTCCCAGTCGAGGGTCTCGAGGTCCATCAGCATCGTGCGGCTGGCGTTGGTGACGTCGGTGACGTGCACTCCCCCGGCAGGGCCACCGGTCAGGTTCCAGACGATCCAGCTGTCGGTGGTGCCGAAGATGGCGTCGCCGTTCTCCGCTGCCTCGCGGACACCGTCGACGTTCTCCAGGATCCACTGGATCTTGCCTCCGGCGAAGTACGTCGCGGGCGGGAGCCCTGCCTTGCGGCGGATGATGTCGCCACGCTCGTCCTTGTCGAGGGCCGAGGCAATCCGGTCGGTACGGGTGTCCTGCCAGACGATCGCGTTGTAGTAGGGCCGTCCGGTCCTCTTGTTCCACACCACGGTCGTCTCGCGCTGGTTGGTGACGCCGAGCGCGGCGATGTCCTTGTCCGTCAGGCCCTTGCTGCCGAGCGCGATCTGGACCACCGCCCTGGTGCGCTCCCAGATCTCCACCGGGTTGTGCTCGACCCAGCCGGCCTTCGGCAGGATCTGCTGATGCTCCAGCTGGTGGCGGGCCACCTCCTTGCCGCCGTGGTCGAAGATCATGCAGCGGGTGCTCGTGGTGCCTTGGTCGATGGCTGCGACGTAGTCGGGCATGTCGTCGGTCCTCTCTGCGTCGGGAGATCTTCCCTATCCTTTCACCCTCCTGCTCCGCGGCCCTGAAAACGCGAGTTCGACACCGGCGAGGCGCAGGTCGCGCTCCGGGGCCGGTGGCGTCACCCGGGTGAACAGACGAACCGTCGCGTACGCAGCGGCGAACCAGCCCACCAGCAGCCCGAGCATCGCGAGTCCGGCGCCGACTTCGAAGAGCGCCAGGCCGGTTGCGGAGGCGAGGGCGCTGCTGCCCGTCGCGACGGTTCCGATCGGGAACGTGAATGACCACCAGGTCGGTGCCATCGGGAGACCGTCGCGGATCTGACGTACGGTCAACGCGAGCGCCAGGATGGTCCACAGCACCGTGAAGCCCCAGACCGGGACGCCGTAGCAGACCGCGAGCATGCTGAGCGCGTGGCCGTAGTCCGGCACCACGGCGGGCGCGAGCTCGCCGAGATGGTGGACCGCCGTGGTCGACTGGCCGAGGAAGCCCAGCACGATCCAGACGGTGGGCAGTGTCGCGGGGGCGAGGGCACCGTGGCGGACGAGTCGCTGCCAGAGCTGGTTGAGCACGAGGAACCCGGCGACGACGGTGAGACCGAAGAAGGCGTAGCAGAGCATGAGGAGTGTCTCGCGTGCCTGGCCTGCCGCGAGGTGCGGCACCAGGGCAGCGCCGGTCGTCGCCGACACCATCGGCGGTACGACCGGCATCAGCCAGCCTCCCGTGGCGCTGTCGTCGCCGACCTGGTGCCGGGTGATCGCCCGGTAGGGCACCGCGATCGCGGTCCAGAGGCCGAGCACCGTGCCGGCGGTCCACAGCACAGCCGCCAGGCCCAGCGCGGTCGAGTCACCGAGGACCTCACGACCGACGCCGACCGCGCCGGCGCCGACCGTCATGAGCGCCATGGCCGGGGCGCCGTAGAAGTGGGACAGCACCGGGTCGTCGTACTGGCGGCGGAGCAGCGAGCGCTCCGTTCGGATCGCAGTCAGCATCACTGTCGCCGTCGTCACCAGCAGGAGGCACGCTGCCAGCCAGAACACCAGCGCGACCGGCGTCGCCCCCGGCACGTGAAAGGGCAGACCGGGAAGGACGAGGGCGACGATGCCGGTGCCCATGGTGGCGGTGTACCAGTTCGGGCCGTAGGGGATGCTCATGAATCCATGCTCGGCGCCGCGGCCTGACGCCGGTAGAACCCCTTTCACTGTGGAGTCACAGGGATATCCTGTGACCATGCTGCCCGATCTTCCGTCACTCCGCCTGCTGGCCGACCTCGCCCGCCTCGGGAGCATCGGGGCCGCCGGACGCGCGGCGGGGATCTCACAGCAGTCCGCCTCGCAACGGCTGCGGGCGATGGAGACGCAGGTCGGCCTGGTTCTCGTGCAGCGGGCCCATCGAGGATCAGAGCTCACCCAGGCCGGGAAGCTGCTGGTCGAGTGGAGCGGTGACCTGCTCGAACGCGCCGACGAGATCGAGATCGCCCTGCAGACGCTGCGCCGCGGCCGCTCCGACGAACTGCACGTGCACGCGTCGATGACGACCGCGGAATACCTGCTGCCGCGCTGGCTCGTCCGCCTGCGCCAGCAGCGGCGGGTGGCGGTGAGCCTGCGCGCCGCCAACTCCGAGGACGTCGTGGCCGCCGTACGCCACGGCGAGGCGGACCTGGGCTTCGTCGAGGGCCCGGTCGCCACCGACGGCCTCTCGACGGCCCCGGTGGGGAACGACGACCTCGTGCTGGTCGCGGCACCCGACGATCCCTGGGCACGACGCCGTTCGGGGATCAGCGCACGCGAGCTCGCGACACGTCCGCTGACGTGTCGCGAGCTCGGTTCGGGCACCCGCGCGGTCGTCGAGTCCGCGCTGGCCGCCGTCGGTGAGCGCCTGGCCGACCCGGAGGTCGAGTTCGCGACGAACGCCGCCATCCTCGCCGCGGTACGTGCCGGTGGGTCCCCGGCGTTCGTGTCGAGCCGGGCGACCCAGGCCGACCTCGACCTCGGCATCCTCGTCAGCGTCCCAGTCGCGGAGCTCGATCTGTCCCGGGAGTTCCGGGCTGTGTGGATCGGCGGCTCGCGCCCTCCCGCCGGTCCCGTTCGCGACCTGCTCGGGATCGCCGGCGCCTGAGCCGGGTCTCGTGGCTGTTCAGGCCATGGACCGAGCCTGGTCCTCGACCACGTTGCCGGCCCGGCGCGAGGCCAGCTCCTCGGCCAGGATCGGCACCCCGACGTTGCACGAGTGAATGCCGACCACGGTGGCGAGCTTGAGCACCTCGAGGATCTCCTCGCCGGTGACGCCCAGCTCCAAGGCGGCCCGGATGTGGCGACGTACGCCGGGGGCGTACATGTGTGTGCAGGCAGCGTCGACCGCGATGCAGAGCAGCTCGACGACCTGCGGTGAGAGGACGCCGTTGCGCCAGGACCGGGTCGCCAGTGCCAGATAGTCCTCGGTCCACTCCGGATCGAGCTCGGCCAGCTCGTCCCACAGGGCATTCCACTGCCCGGATGCACGCATCGCCGATGCCACACCGTTCGGAGGCAGCTCGTCGGGTCGGCCCTCGGGCCGCTTCCCCGATCCGCTCACGACCGCACCAGCTCGGTCCCGCCCGCCCGAGCGGAGCGATGGATCAGGTCCGCCACGAAATCGTCGACCTCGGGCCATGGGCCGTAGCCCGAGGCGGGGTTGAGGTGACCGACCTCGCCCAGGTCGACGAGGCGCGAACCCCAGGTCTCGGCCATACCGGCAACCCGCCGAAAACCGGCCAGCGGATCGTTCCGGCTTGCTGCGACCGTGGTCGGGAAGGGCAGCCGACGTCGTGGCACCGGGGCCCAGCCGTGGGCACGGAGCTCCGGCAACGTGGGATAGCCGTCGGGCAGCGGCACCTCGAAGTCGGGTGGCGCCGCCAGCAGCGCGGCCCGAACGGGCCGCGTCGCGGTCTGCGCCCAGTGCACCGCGATCAGGCAGCCGGCGCTGTGGGCCACGAGGACCACTGGTCCGTCGATCTCGTGGAGCACCTCGTCGAGGGCGGCCACCCGCGCGGCGAGACTCAGCTCGTCGCGCTCGAGGGGCGGCACGATGCGTACGTTGTCGAGCCTTTCGGCGTACAACGTCTGCCAGTGGTCGGCGACGTGGTCGCGGAGCCCGGGGACGATCACGATCGTCGGGGAGTTGGCGGAGGTCATGGGTTGCTCCTCACGGTTCGGAGGTGAGTCAGGGGGTGGTCGTGGCCGTCACGGCCTGCAGCCGTCGTACGCCTGAGGGGTGCAGGCGACGGCCGAGCAGGAGCACCGCGATGGCGGGCAGGTAGACGACCGGGGCGAACTGCAGGGCGGAGAGCAGGCCGAGCCGATCCGCAAGGACGCCCACGACGAACGGTCCGAGGGCCAGACCGAGAAGGTTGTTGGAGAGGGTCAGGGTGCCCATCGCGGTGGCCCGCACGGAGGCGTGGGTGAGGCTTGCGACCATGGCGGCGGTCGGGCCGGAGGAGCCGGCCGCGAAGAAGGCGCCCACACCGACGAGCACCGACGACGCCGTCCCGGCCTCGAGGTGGAAGCCGATCGGGAGACAGACCAGCGAGATCGTGCAGAACGCGACCGCGGCGAGCCACTTGTGGGTGACATCGCGGCGGCCCACCCGGTCGGTGATCATCCCGCAGACGACCATGCCGCTGCCGATCAGCAGGACGAAGACCGCGGCGGCCGCGGCGGCTCGGTCGGTGGCCATGTCGTGGTAGCGGTTGAAGTAGCTGGGCATCCAGGCGAGCATCACCGCGGCGGTGAACATCTGCAGGCCGCCACCGATGTAGGCGCACAGCACCGCGGGATTGGTGTAGAGGCTCGACAACGGTGCCCGCAGCCGCGGCGAGGACGTCTCCGGTTCAGCGGCCTTCTCCGCACTGTGCGCGGCCACCCTCCGCTCGGTCACCACGAGCCGGAAGACGGCGACCAGCAGCAGCCCGAAGACGCCCATGGCGACGAAGGACCATCGCCAGCCGACCTGGACGGCGATGACGCCGCCGAGGACGACCCCGACGACGGAGCCGAACGAGCCGCCGGCCATGAAGGCACCGCTCAGGGTCGCATGCAGCCGCGGCGCGAAGACACTGAGCACCAGCGCGATGCCGACGCTGCCGTAGGCGGCTTCGCCGACGCCGACCAGGAAGCGCGCGCCGAGCATCTGCTCATAGTTGGCGGCCAGCGCGCAGAGCAGGGTGGCCACGCTCCACAGCACCGCCATGATGACCAGGCTCCGAACCCGTCCCCAGCGATCCGCGACGATGGACAGCGGCAGCGTGAGCAGCCCGACCATGAGCGCGACGACGCTGCTCAGCGAGGCGAGGTGCGAGTCGGAGAGAGCCCATTCGGCCTTGAGCACAGGAAACACCGCGCTCAGAACCTGGCGCGACATGTAGTCCGAGAGCAGCAGCCCGAAGGCGAGGGCGAACACGATCCAGGCGTACGTGGTCGTCCGGGTCCGGCCCGAGGCCGGCGCCGGGACGCTCACAGCATTCTGCGTCGTCATGGCCTGTCCCTACGCGTGCTGGGTGAAGCCGACCTGGCCGGGTCGGCGGTTCGGCGCGTAGCCCAGCTTGGCCAGGGTCTCGTCGGCATCCGCGTACGTCTGGCCGATCCGGTAGATGTCGTGAGCGTCCTTGGCGTCGGCGACCTCGCGGCCGAGCTCGTCGGCGATCCGGACCAGCTGCCTGATCTGCTCGACCGAGGTGTGCTTCTCCCCCTTGCGGCCCCAGATCGTGTCCTCGTTGCCGCACCGGGTGTGCAGCCCCATCGCGATAGCCATCGCGTTGACCGGAAGTACGCTGCGCATGAGCGTCTCCAAGGTCAGGCACGCACCGTCGGGGACCCGCTGGATGAAGTTCATGATGTTGTAGGGGTTGGGGCCGTCGAAGCCGCCGCCGATGCCGACCCAGGTCAGGTTGAGCGGCCCGGTGTAGACGCCGCGGCGGATCAGTCGCTCGACGGTCTCCAGCTGGGGGATGCTGGAAAGCTGGAAGTGCGGCTGGATGCCGTTGGCCTGCAGTCGTCGCAGGTGCTCCTCGACCCAGGCGGGACCGGCCGGGACCGTCATTTCGCGGTAGGCCTCGGCGAGCTCGGGGCGCTCCATGGAGGTGCCGGCGATGTCGTCGGCGGTCATCAGCTCCATGATGTTCATCTGGCTGGTGTTGATCGCGATGGTGACCTGGTCGGGCTTCGGGTCCAGCTCGGCGAGCATGTGCCGGGTGTCGTCGGAGAGCCACTTGGCGTCCGCACCCTCGCCCTCGGGGGCGAACGAGATCGAGCCGCCCACCTGCAAGATCATCTCCGGGACGGCCTCGCGCAGGCCGGCGAGCAGCTCGTTGAACTTGGAGAGGCGCTTGGAGCCCTTGCCGTCGAGCTCGCGGACGTGGATGTGGAGGACGGTGGCACCGGCCTCGAAGCAGTCCACCGCCTGCTGGATGTGCTCCTCCATGGTCAGGGGCAGGTCCTCGCGGAAGTCGTCCGGCTCCCACTCGGGGCCGTACGGGGCGGCGGTGATGACCAGCTTGTCCTGGAGCTCGGGGAACAGGGCGTCGTCGTGGAAGTGCATGATCGGTCTCTCTTTCGGGTGAGGTGGTGTCGATTCGGGCAGAGCTCGGAGGAGCTCAGAAGGGGCGGTCGCCGACGATCCCGGCGCGCTCCATCCGCCGGACGGCGGGCCAGTAGTCCTGGACGGCGTAATGCTGGGTGGACCGGTTGTCCCAGATCGCGAAGCTGTTCTTGGTCCAGCGCCAGCGCACCTGGTACTCGGGAATGCCTGCCCGGCTGGTGAGGTAGCGGAGCAGCTCGCCGGCGCCCGGCGCGTAGTCGATGCCGGTGCGTACGTTCTCGGCGGTGTGGAAGTTGGTCAGGTGTGTGGTGAAGCTGTTGACGAACAGGATCTTTTCGCCGGTCTCCGGATGGGTGCGCACCACCGGATGCTCGGCGTCGGGAAACCGTTCCTTGAGCGCGAGCCGGTCCTCGATCGGCAGGCGGGCGCCGAAGGTCGCCTCGATGCTGTGCCGCGCCCGGAGGCCGGCGATCTTGGCCTTGACCTCCTCGGGCAGCTGCTCGTAGGCGAGCGCCATGTCGACCCAGATCGTGTCCCCGCCGACCTCGGGTCCCTCGATGCAGCGCAGGACTGCTCCCATCGGCGGGTTCATCCGCCAGGTGGCATCGCAGTGGTAGGCGTTCTCGAACCGCTCGGGCGGGCTGTCGAGGTCCTTGTAGATCCGGACCAGGCCGGGATGGTCAGGGTCGGAGCCGACGACCGGGTGGTCCTCGAGCCGCCCGAACCGCTCGGCCAGTGCGACGTGGTCGGCGCGAGTGATGTCCTGCTCTCGGAAGAAGACGACCTTGTGGCGCAGCAGCAACGCCTTGAGCTCGCCGAAGAGGGCGTCGTCGTGGGCGACCTCGGCGAGATCGACTCCGGACAGCTCCGCGCCGATGCTGCAGGTCAGCGGCTCGACCTCGAACCTGGAGCCGGGCTCGTCGGCCGTCGCGAGGCGGTCGGGGTAGGTGGTGGACATGGTTTCTCCCCTGTCTGTGGGTAGGGCTGTCTGTGGGTAGGGCTGACCGCCGGCGTGGCGGGGCCACGTCGTGTGCGGTGTGGATGGATGTCGGCCGGGGCCTCAGACCTTGAAGACCGAGGAGCCGACGGTGCGGCCGGCCTCGAGGTCGTGGTGGGCCTCGACGCAGTCGGCCAGGTCGTAGCGCTGGTTGATCTCGACGCGGATCCGGCCGGATCCGACGTGGTCGAAGAGCTCTCCGGCCAGCGCGGCGCGCTCGGCCGAGTCGGCGATGTAGTCGGCCAGCGCCGGCCGGGTGACGAACAGGGATCCCTTGACGGCGAGCTTCATCGCGTCGATCTGGGGGATCGGGCCGGAGGCTGTGCCGAAGCAGACCAGTAGGCCCCGGCGAGCCAGCGAGTCCAGGGATGTCTCGAAGGTGGTCGCACCGATGCTGTCGTAGACCACCGGCACACCCGCGCCGTCGGTGAGACGGCGTACCTCGGCCGCCACATCCTGCTCGCGGTAGACGATGACCTCGCTGCAGCCGTGGGCGCGAGCGACCTCGGCCTTCTCGTGCGTCGAGACGGTCCCGATCACCCGGATCCCGAGCAGCGCGGCCCACTGGCAGAAGAGCAGACCCACCCCGCCGGCCGCGGCATGGAGCAGGACGGTGTCCCCGGCCTCCAGCGGATGGATGCGACGAAGCAGGTAGGCGGTCGTCAGGCCGCGCATCGTCATCGCCGCCGCGGTCTCGAAGTCGATGTTGTCGGGAAGCCTGATCAAGGAGTCGGCCGGCATCACCCGCGCGGTGCTGTACGCACCCAACGGGCTGCCGGTGTAGGTCACCCGGTCGCCCGGCTCGAAGTCGGCGACCCCCGGTCCCACGGCCTCGATCACCCCGGCGCCCTCGACACCGAGGCCGTTCGGGAGCGGAGCCGGGTAGAGCCCGGTGCGGAAGTAGGTGTCGGCGAAGTTGAGCCCGACCGCTGCATGGCGAATCCGGACTTCGCCCGGCCCGGGGTCGCCCACCTCGACGGGCACCCAGCGCATGACCTCGGGGCCTCCGGTCTTCTCGATCCGTACGGCATGTTCCATGTGAAACCTCCTCCGACCAGCAATGTGACGCACGCAACACTAGGGATCGAAGTCGGTCGTCGCTTATCCTGACGGGACATGTTGCTTGTCATTCAGGGACACCCGGAGGACGTGTGAAGCCACTCGCTCGCTATGCAGCCCTCAACGGGTACGCCGACCTCAGCAGGTCGCTCGGGCTCGATCCGAGCGACCTGCTCAGGCGCTGCGGCCTCGACCCGGCCGGGCTCGGAATGCCGGACCGGTGGGTTCCCGCGGTCGCCGTCGCCACGCTCCTGGAGCTGTCGGCGCGGGAGTCGAACCACGCCGACTTCGGGCTACGGCTCGCAGAGCTGCGCCGATTCTCCAACCTGGGACCGGTCAGCCTGGTCGTCCGGGAGGAGCCGGACGTACGCAGCACCCTGCGCATCCTGAGCCGCTACGAGCACATGTACAACGAGTCGCTGCGCACCCGGCTCACCGAGTCCGGCGGGACGGCGACGATCCGGGTCGACCTGGACCTCGGGGAGCCGGCGGAGTCACGCCAGGCGATCGAGCTGGCCGTCGCTGTGCTGCACCGTCTGCTCAGCGGATTCCTGGGTTCTGGGTGGCGTCCGCTCGCGGTCTGCTTCGCCCACCATCCGCCGGCCGACATCGCGACCCATCGGCGCATGTTCGGCACGGCGGTCACCTTCGACCATGAGTTCCACGGCCTGGTCTTCTCCGCGGCGGACCTCTCGACCCCGAACAGGATGGCCGATCCGGGCCTTCACCAGTACGCCCACCAACTCCTGGAGTCGCTCGAACCCTCGCGCGTGGGCACGGTGCCGGACCGGGTTCGCGAGCTGATCGAGGTCTTGCTACCGACCGGACGGTGCTCGATCGAACAGGTTGCGCGCAGTCTCGGAGTCGACCGCCGCACGGTGCATCGGCGGCTCGCGGCGTACGACCTGACCTTCTCCTCGCTGCTCGATGAGACCCGCTCAGCGCTCGCCGAGCGTATGCTCGCCGGCGGGCGCTACACGCTGACCGAGATCTCCGAGCTCCTGTCCTTCTCGGCCCCGAGCAACTTCACCCGGTGGTTCCGCGGCAGGTACGGCTGCAGCCCGAGCAACTGGCGCTCGGACCAGTCGCGGCGTACGTCGTCTATTCCTTGATGCGCTCGAGCTTGGTCCAGCCGGTGTAACCACGCTTCTCGACCAGGCGCATGAGGTCGCGGGCGACAGGGACCTGCTCGACGAACATGGCGTCGAGCAGGGCGGCGAGCTCGTCGGGCATGGCCTGGTCGCCGTCGACGTAGGCGGCCCAGTCCTCGTCGGATACCGCGTCCATCTGGGCGACGATCTGGTCGGCGATGGTCTCGAGACGAGGGTCGCCGGGCTCCCAGTCGAGCATGGCCTCCATCTCGCGATAGGTCTCCACGACGGAGGGGTCGTCGAGCTGGCCGACCTTGTTGCGGATGAAGGCCTCCATGCTCTGCGGCTGCTGGGCGGCGACGAGGATCCAGGCGTCGCGTTCACCCTCGATCATCCGCTCCGGGATGCCGAGCTCCCGCATCCGTTCCAGGTAGGCGACCGCCTCGGGCGGGAGGGCCAGCCCGTCGCCGTGGACGAGCCGGGCGATCCGCTCGCGGTGGCCCTGGCGCTCGCGGATCTCGAGCCGAAGGCGCTTGTCGATCTCGGCGACCGCGGTCTTGAAATCGTCGTCGCCGGCGTCCAGCAGCTCCTTGACACGGGAGAGCGGGACGCCGGCGTCGGCGAGGATGCGGATCTTGATCAGGTCGACCACAGCAGCGGCGTCGTAGCGTCGGTAGCCCGAGTGGTCGCGCTCGGGCTCCACCAGCAATCCTTTGGCGTGGTAGTGGCGCACGGCCCGAACGGTGACCCCGGCGTAGGACGCCAGCTGGCTGATCGTGAGCATCCCCGAATGGTGCCCTCGACCAGCCGTCGCTGTCTTATGAATTTGTCGGATAGTTCGGATGGTTCGGATCGGTCAGGCGAACTTGCGGCGGTAGGCGCTGGTGGCCAGGACGTACGCGACGACCAGGAGGCCGACGCACCAGGCCAGTGCGATCCAGAGCTCGTTGCCCAGCTCCTGACCGGAGAAGATCGCCCGGATGGAGTCGACGATCGAGGTGACCGGCTGGTGCTCGGCAAAGGCTCGCACCGGGCCGGGCATGGTGTCGGTCGGCACGAACGCCGAGCTGAGGAAGGGCAGGAAGATCAGCGGGTACGAGAACGCGCTGGCTCCCTCGACCGTGCCGGCGGTCAGGCCCGGGATCACCGCGAGCCAGGTCAGCGCGAGGGTGAACAGGGCCAGGATGCCGACGACCGCGAGCCAGTCGAGCACGCTCGCGCCGGTGCGGAAGCCCATCAGCAGGGCGACCAGCACCACCACGACCAGCGAGATCATGTTCGCGACCACGGAGGTGAGCACGTGACCCCACAGCACCGCGGACCTGGCGATCGGCATCGACTGGAACCGGTCGAACATGCCGCCGTTCTTGTCCTGGAACAGACGGTAGGCGGTGTAGGCGATGCCGGAGGCGATGGTGATCAACAGGATGCCGGGTAGCTGATAGCTGACGTAGCTCTCGTGCGAGCCGGTGTCGATCGCGCCGCCGAAGACGTACACGAACATGAGCATCATCGCGACCGGTGTGATCGCGGTGGTGACGATGGTGTCGGGGCTGCGGCCGATGTGTCGCAGGGAGCGGCCGAGCAGGACGGCGGTGTCGCCGAAGAATCGGGTGGTCATCGTGACTCCTTCACGTTGTTCGTGCTGGCGGACGTGCCGTTGGACTTGCTGGTGATGGCGAGGAAGATCTCCTCGAGGGACGGCTGCTTCTCGACGTACTCCTGCTTGGCCGGCGGGAACATCGCCTTGAGTTCGGCGAGGGTTCCGTTGGCGATGATGCGGCCCTCGTGGAGGATCGCGATCCGATCGGCGAGCTGCTCGGCCTCTTCGAGGTACTGGGTGGTGAGCAGGACCGTCGTGCCGCCGTCGGCGAGCTCCTTGACCGCCTGCCACACCTCGATCCGGGCCTCCGGGTCGAGACCGGTGGTCGGCTCGTCGAGGAAGATCACCGGCGGGTTGCTGATCAGGCTCATCGCGATGTCGACCCGGCGGCGCATGCCACCGGAGTACGTCGCGACCTTGCGGTTGCCGGCCTCGGTGAGCGAGAACCGGGCGAGGAGCTCGTCGGCGATCGCGCCCGGGTTCTTCTGGCGGAGCAGCTTGGCGATCAGGATGAGGTTCTCGCGACCGGTCAGGATCTCGTCGACGGCGGCGAACTGGCCGGTGAGGCTGATGGAGCCACGTACGTCGTTCGCCTGAGTCGCGACGTCGAAGCCGTTGACCGTCGCCTGGCCGCCGTCCGCCTTGAGCAGCGTGGCCAGGATCTTCACGGTCGTGGTCTTGCCGGCGCCGTTGGAGCCGAGGAGGGCGAAGATGCTCCCCTTCTCGACGCTCATGTCGACGCCCTGGAGGACGTGTACGTCGCCGTAGGACTTGGTCAGTCCGGCGATCTGGATTGCTGGTGTCGGGTTCATGTCGAATAGCGTCGAGGGTTGACGCTGGGTCAAGGTCAAGCGGAAGTTTCGATCTTTTTCCGCTGGGCCTGATCGGACCCGACAGGAACGCGAAATGCGCTGGTCGCGGGGGTCAGCCCTTCTGCAGGCGGCGCCAGCCGCCGGCCCGGTTGTTGGCGACGATGGCGCGCAGCAGCTCGGTCAGCGCCGGACGGTCGATCGGCTCGTCCCGGTAGATCTGGATGGCTCGCCCGGTGGCGTTGCCGTGGCCCTGGTTGATGATCCCCGCCGGATCGGGGACGGTCGGGTCGTAGAGGAACAGGTTGACGTGGTCCTTGGTGGCGAGAAGCGCGCACACGTTGCCCTGCAGCACGAAGTAGGGCTGGACCGTCCGCTTGATCGTCTCCTCGATCTCGGGGTCGGCGTCGTGGATGATCTCGCGCAGCTGGCGGCAGATGTCGCGCTGCCACTCCGGCAGACCGTCGAGGTAGCTGTCGACGCCGGCATGGGTGCGGATGGCCATGATCGCAATGTACGCCCGGCTCTCGGGCGCCCGGCAAGCCAAATACACAAGTCGATAAATCATCCCTTTGACTTCAAGTACTTGAAGTTCTTAGCGTCATCGGCGTGACTGCATCAACGACTCGGACGTACACGATCCGAGAGGTGGCGACGCTGACCGGACTGCCGGCCAGCACCTTGCGCTACTACGAGACGATCGGGCTGATCTCGCCGGTCAGCCGCGGCGCGAGCAGCGGCCACCGGGTCTATGACGAGACCGACCTGGACCAGCTGACCGGCGTCGCCTGCCTGGCCGCGATCGGCCTCTCGATCGACGACATGAGGACGTACGTCACCAACAGCCGCCTCGGTCGCGACGGTGCCGCCGAGCAGATCGACATGCTCACCGAGCACGCCGCACACCTCGCCCGCGAGGCCGAGAACCTCGAGCTGCGTCGGACGTACGTCGGTCTCAAGACCGACTACTGGCGAGCCGTCGCGGCCGGCGACGAGGCGCGCGCCGAGGAGATCGGCGCGCAGGCACACACGCTGGCCGATCAGATCCGCGGCCGCGAGAACCACTGATCCACACCCATCTCAGACTCAGGAGAACCCCATGCGCGTCAACGCGTACGCAGCACCTTCCGCCGGCGAGCCGCTGGCCCCGACCACCATCGAGCGCCGTGAGGTGGGCGCCAACGACGTCCTCATCGCGATCGAGTTCGCCGGCATCTGCCACTCCGACATCCACACCGTCAACGGTGACTGGGGCCCGCAGCCGTTCCCGGTCGTCCCGGGCCACGAGATCGTCGGTCGCGTCACCGAGGTCGGCTCGTCGGTCACCAACCACCAGGTCGGCGACCGCGTCGGCGTCGGCTGCTTCGTGAACTCGTGCCGCGAGTGCGACAACTGCCGCAACGGCGACGAGCAGCACTGCTCGACCCCGGGCGGCGGCGTCGGGACGTACGCCGCGAAGGACCGCGACGGTTCGTTCACCCAGGGCGGCTACTCGACCCACGTCGTCGTCGACGCCCACTTCGCGCTCAAGGTGCCCGAGGGCATGGACGCGGCGGCCGCGACGCCGCTGCTGTGTGCCGGCATCACCACGTACGCGCCCCTGAAGAAGTGGGGCGCCGGCCCCGGCAAGAAGGTCGCGATCGTCGGTCTCGGCGGGCTGGGCCACATGGGCGTCCAGATCGCCCACGCGATGGGCGCCGAGGTCACCGTGCTCTCGCAGTCGCTGAAGAAGCAGGAGGACGGGCTGCGGCTCGGCGCGGACCACTACTACGCCACCTCCGACCCGGCGACCTTCGAGCAGCTGGCCAGCTCGTTCGACCTGATCGTGAACACGGTCAGCGCGAAGATCGACCTCGACGCCTACCTCGGCCTCCTCGCCGTGGACGGCACGATGGTCAACGTCGGCGCCCCCGCGGAGCCGCTGAGCGTCAACGTGTTCTCGCTGATCACCAACCGGCGCAACTTCGCCGGCTCGATGATCGGCGGCATCGCGCTGACCCAGGAGATGCTCGACTTCTGCGCCGAGCACAACATCGGCTCCGAGATCGAGGTGATCTCGGCAGACCAGATCAACGAGGCGTACGCCCGGGTCCTGGCCTCCGACGTGCGCTACCGCTTCGTGATCGACACGGCCACGCTGGCCTGATCCGTCACGACCACGCGAGAGCGGCAGCCGGATCCAGGCTGCCGCTCTCGCCCGTTTTCCAGGGTGTCGTCTATCTCCAGTGCGCCGGGCGGGCGAGGCCGTCCGGCAGGCGCGTGCTCGCGTCTCCACGCATGGCGTTGACCTGCGCCTGGCCGAGGAAGAGCGCGCGGGTCAGGTCCGCACCGGCGACCGCGGCATCGCGGAGGTCGGCGCCGAGCAGGTCGGCATCGGCCAGGTCCACGCGGCTCAGGTCGGCGGAGATGAGGAGAGCGCTCCGCAGGTCAGCGCGCCGCAGGTCTCGCCGGCGCAGGTCCCGGCCGACGAGATCGGCACCGCTCAGCGCAGGGCCGGCGGGGCGGCGTACCTCCGCACTCACCTGCCGGAGCGCAGTCCCGACGACCGTGCGGAGGGCAGGGATGTCGGTGGCGAGGACCTGCTCGGCGGCGCCGCCCGCCGCCGCGGACACCAGCTCGGTCGCCTCGGAGAGGTCGGTCGCGGTGCCGCGCCATGCTGCCTCCTCGAGCAGGGCTAGCATCTCGTGGAGCTGCCGCATCACGTCGAAGACGTCGAACATGCTCTGCCGCAGGTCTGGCTCCGTACGCCAGTCCGCGCCGCCGAAGGTCACCTGGGTGACCTGCTGACCGGCGCCGGAGCACTCGAAGACCGTGCATCCGTTGTAGCCGCGGTCGCGCAGCCGGTCGTGGATCCCGCACCCGAAGTCGGGGCCGAGGTGGCGACACGGATCGCCGGCCGCCTTGTCCTCGGGGAAGTCCGCCGAGCGGGTGAAGGACAGTGCGACGCAGCACAGGCCGGCGCATCGTGAGCAGTCCGAGCGGTACGCGGAGTCGGGGCGGGTCACCTCCCCATCCTCCCTCAGCGCCGGTTCGGTGGTGACACGGCCGCGATGCCACGGACCGCGTGCTCGAGGGCATGCCGAGCAAGCGGGTCGGTGATGCGGTCGGCGTTCAGCAGCAGTGCCCCGGGCAACGTGACCACGCAGTGACGCACACTCGTGACTGCGGCACGGTCGTCCCGCTCCCACAGCGCGGAGGCGAGCTCGACGAGGAGGGCACCGAGCTCCTTCTGGAGGCCGAGCAGCTGCGTACGTCCCTCCTCGTCGAGCTCCGAGGTCAGCAGATCGTCCGCGGTCGCGGCCAGCAGGAGCCGGGCGCCGTCCTCGTCGTCCGTCGCGTACGCCGCGGGGGCGAGTGCGGCCGCGACCAGCGCCTCGGTCGCATCGCCCTCCCGCATCGCCTCCGCGACTCGGTCGCGCTGGAACGTGAGGAAGCGGCCGGCCTCCTCGGCCCAGACCCGGGCCAGGAGGCCGTCGCGCGACCCGAACGCGTGGTAGACCGCTCCGTTGGACGCACCCGACGCCGCGCTCAGCGCTCGGATCGTCAGGCCGTCGACGCCTCGCCCGATCCAGAGATCCCGGGCATGCGCGAGAAGGTCGGCGAGGTCGTACTGCCGTGGGCGCCCCATGCCGGGATCAGGCAGGGTCGCCGTTGCCGGCGCCGAGCGCCGTGACGACATCTGCGAACATCCGGGCCTTGATCGTGCCGAGGGTGGCGCGGTCCTTGCCCGCCAGATCGCGTACGAAGCCGGCGGCCGCCTCGAACAGCTTCTCCGACGAGGCGGTGGCGTCGATGATGCCCACCGCCGCGGCGTCAGCTCCGCCGTAGCGGCGCCCGGTCGCCATCGCGTCGAGCGCCGTGCGCGGGGTCAGCTTGCTGGTGACGAGGGCATTCATCCCCACGGTGAAGGGGATGTGGATGTCGACCTCGGGGAAGCAGAAGTAGCCGCGGTCCTCACGCATCACGCGGTAGTCATGGGCCATCGCCAGCATGGCACCCGCGCCGAACGCGTGTCCGTTGACCGCGGCGACCGTCGGGACCGGCAACGTGAGGATGCGCGCGAAGAGGTCCTGGACCCGGGCGACGTACGCATCGTGCTGGTCGAAGTTCTGCCCCAGCCACTCCAGGTCGAGCCCATTGGAGTAGAACTTGCCGCCGCCGATCGTGACCAGCACCGCCGGCTCGGTCGCCGACTCGATCTGGTCGAGCGCCGAGCCGACCGCCTCGAGCCAGTCGGGCGAGAAGCGGTTCTCGTCGTCCCCGAGGTCGAGTGTCCATACCGGTCCGTCGCTGGAGATGGTGACCACGATGCTGCTCCTTCGTTCGAGACCCGTACGTCATCCCGCCGGGTTCTGGCTGCTCCGACAGTAACAGAGCAGCGCTCTGAAATCCCCCTCGGGACTAAGGTGAGAGACATGAGCATCCCGGTCGCGCTGCCCGATCTCGCCTCGACCCTCGAGCGGTTCGGCAGCGGCTTCCTGCTGACCACCGCGGGCGAGCGGATCAAGGTCGTGGTCGTCGACCCGGTCGTCGAGGGCTCGACGCTGCGGATCTCGGATCCCGGCGGCGGCACCCGTGCCAACCTGGCCGCGAACCCGGTCCTGACCCTGACGTACGCCCCGCTCACGCCGCGCGACCATGCGCTGATCGTCGACGGCACCGGCCGTGTCGAGGGATCCGACGTCCTCGTGACGCCGACCGGCGCCGTGCTGCACCGGCCGGCATCGCACGCCTCTGGACCCGTGCCCGAGGACGGCTGCGGACAGGATTGCCGACCGGTCGACCCGTCGCGTCCGTAGGCTCGACCCCATGGAGACCTCGCCCACCGTGCTCGTCACCGGCGCGACCGGCTTCATCGGTCAGCGGCTGGTCGCGGAGCTGACCCGACGCGGCACCACGGTGCATGCGATGACCCGGCGCCCGGACGACTACGACGGCCCCGGCGTACCGGTGGGGGCCGACGTCAACGACCCCGCCACCCTGACGACCGCGCTCGACGGTGTCGATGTGGCGGTCTATCTGGTGCACTCGCTCGACCACGACGACTTCGAGGAGCGCGACGCCCGGGCCGCACGGTCCTTCGGGGCGGCCGCAAAGCGGGCCGGGGTGCGCCAGATCGTCTACCTGGGCGGCCTCGGCGACGATGACGGGGATCTCTCTCCCCACCTGCGCTCCCGCCGCGAGGTCGAAGCCCTGCTCGGCGAGGCCGGCGTCCCGGTCACGGTGCTGCGGGCCGCGATCGTCGTCGGGCACGGCGGCGTCTCCTGGGAGCTCACCCGGCAGCTGGTCAAGAACCTCCCCGCCATGGTCGTGCCGAGGTGGACCGCCACCCGGACCCAGCCGATCGCCGTCGACGACGTGATCCGCTACCTCGCGGGTGTCATCGACAACGAGGACGCGGTCGGCGAGATCTTCGATATCGGAGGTCCCGAGGCGATGACGTACGTCGACATGCTGACCGTCGCTTCCGAGGTGGCCACCGGCCGAACGACCCCCATCGTCCCGGTGCCGGTGCTGACGCCTCGACTGTCGTCGTACTGGCTGGCGCTGGTCACCGACATCGACCTGACCACCGGGCGCAACCTGATCGACTCGATGAGCACCGAGGTGGTCGCGCGGGACCGGCGCATCCTTGAGGTCGTACCCGGCGAGCCGTTGCCCTATCGCGAGGCCGTGCGACGCGCCCTGGCCGAGCGGCTGGCCGAGGGCAAGGGCGTCTGAGTCCTCAGCCGAAGAGCAGCGGCAGCGCCAGCAGCATCGACAGCGACCACGCACAGTGGGTGAGGATCGGCGCGAGTACGCCGCCGGACGCGCGCCGTTCGAGCCCGACCACGACACCGAGCAGGATCGCGGCGAAGGCCAGCATCACGTTGCCGGTCGCGAGCGTCGCGATCACGTAGGCCACCGACGTCCAGGCGACCGGATGGCGAGGTAGGGCGGCGTAGACCGCGCCGCGGAAGAACAGCTCCTCCGCCACCCCGTTGACGGCCGTCACCACGACCAGGATCGGGAGCGAGCCCTGGTCGGCGAAGTCGAGCACCGAGCGCACCTGCCGGTCCAGCCACGGGATCTCGCGCACGACCAGGCTGCCGATCACGAAGACCCCGGCCAGACCGAGGCCGAGCAGGATCGGCGGCAGCACGGGGCGTACGAACCGGCGCTCTCCCTGCCCCCGCCGGCGCCATGCGTCGATCCGGCCGAGATGGAGCGGCCCTGACGCGAAGGCACCGACGGCCCACACCCCGGCGAGAGCGAAGGTCGCCGGGTAGAACCAGACGCTGCCCGGCTCGATCCGCAGCGAGATCCCGAGCACGACGGCGCCGAGCAGGACGAAGCCGACCGTGACCAGCTGGCGGCGACGTAGCGCGGCGTCACCCTGCCGGTGATCGCGCGGGACGACGTCCCACAAGGACCTGCGCACCCAGCGGCGCACGGCACTCCCCTCGCTCCGGTGACGGCTGCGTTCACCGTCCAACCTAGCGGGCGATCGAAGCACCGATCAGATGATCGCGACGGCGTTCGCCGGTGAGCCGGTGGCGCCGGTGACGTTGAGCGGCTTGACGCTGAGGAAGGCCTCCCACCGCTGCAGCGCGTCCATGCGGCGGGCCAACGGTCCGAGCCGCCACAGCTCCCCGAGCGGCATGCCGAGCTTGGCCAGGAACTCCTGGTGCATCATGCCGCGGTCGTTCGGCGCCGACTGGACGAAGGGCGACCCCGGCACGGGCGGCAGGCACTCGACCGCGAACGTGTCCGCCGCGAGCAGGGCGAGACCGGAGTCCCACGCCCAGTCGAGCACCTCCTCGCTCTGCTCGATGCCCGTGGCGCGGCCGAGGGCCTGCTGAGCCAGCTTCTGCTCGGCGGTGAGCTCGAGGAACCACTCGCACCACCCGGTGTGGAGCATGACGATGTCACCGGCACGCAGCTCGATCGCCTGCGCGGTGAGGGCCTGGTCGATGTAGTCGTACGGGATCGGCTGACCGGCCTCGTGATCGAGCGTCTCCTCGCGCCGGGCGAGGAGGCCGGCGATGTCCACCAGGACTCCCCGGCTGACGATGGGGCGATCTGCCCAGACCTGGATGCCGATCTCCTCGGTCCCCGGGATGACCAGCTCGTCAGCGGTGCCGGCGTAGAAGCCGACGTCGTCGGCCCGCCGGTGACGCAGCCCGTCGACCTGGGTCGAGGACTGGAAGTAGTAACGGTCGAGGTAGTCGGCTCGGTGAGCCGGGTCGTTGCCGTAGATGACGTGCTCGGCCGGCTTCTCGGTCCTCGACATGCCGGGCATGAAGGCGTCGATCGGGTAGTCCAGCCCGTAGGCCTCGCCCAGCTGGACGAGACCGGCCGCGGCTACCACGGCCTCCTCGTCCGCGAAGGACGGCGTCCCGCGCGACGGGTCGTCGAAGAGCTCCCAGGAGGTGCCCCGCAGCGATCCGGGCCGGTCGTGGAGCTCGGCCCTGCTCGGGCGGTCGTGCGTGGTCATGGTGGTGTCCGTTCGTCTCTCAGACCGGCTGGATGCCGTGCCCCCACGCGGCTCGCCTCAGTATCTCGCGCTTCGCCCTGCCCTAGGGTCATTTCTGTGCCCGACAACTGGCTGAACGAGACCCGCGAGTCGTACGACACCGATGCCGCCGGCTATGCCGAGAAGGTACGCGGCCTGCTGGACGATCGTCCGTACCTCCGCGCCGGCCTGGCGGTGTTCGCCGAGGCTGTGCGCGAGGGCGGGCCGGTGGCCGATGTCGGCTGTGGCCCGGGGTACGTCACCCGGCATCTGCACGACCTCGGTGTCGACGCGTTCGGGATCGACCTCTCCCCCGAGATGATCGCCATCGCCCGGCAGGACCATCCCGACCTCGGGTTCGAGGTCGGGTCGATGACCGATCTGCCGCTGGCGGACGGATCTCTCGGCGGCGTACTCGCGTTCTGGTCGGTCATCCACATCCCCGACGCGGCGGTGCCCGGAGTGTTCGAGGAGTTCCGGCGGGTGCTGCGGCCCGGCGGTTCGGTGCTGGTCGGGTTCCATGTCGGCGACGAGACTCGGCGTTCGACCACCGGCTACACCGGGCGCGCGATCAACGTCGACACCCATCGCCGTACGCCCGAGCAGATCTCGCAGTGGCTACGCGAGGCCGGGTTCAGCATCGAGGCCGAGCTCCTCATGCGGCCCGATGACGATGTCCCGGGCGCGATCGTCTTCGCCCAGAAGCCTCTCTCCGACTGATCAGGAACGAAGAAGCGTACGGAGCCTCTGCCTCCTTAGGCTCGTCTCAACGGACCCGATAGGAAGGAAGACCGATGGCGAAGAGCACCACGTTCACCGAGGAAGAGAAGGCAGCCATGAAGGAGGCCGCGGCCGAGCGCCGTACGGCCGCCAAGCGTGGAACCGGCAGCAAGAAGGCCGAGGCCGACCTCGCCGACTGCCTCGAGAAGATCGAGGCGATGGACGACAACGACCGTGCGATCGGCGAGACGCTCCACCGGATCGTCACCACGCACGCGCCCGACCTCGCCCCGAAGACCTGGTACGGCATGCCCGCCTACGCCAACTCCGACGGCAAGGTCGTGGCGTTCTACAAGTCCGCCGGGAAGTTCAAGATGCGCTACGCCGAGGTCGGCTTCCAGGAGTGGGCGAACCTCGACGACGGCGACATCTGGCCGACCGTCTTCGCTGTCACGTCGATGACCCCGGCCGTCGAGGAGAAGCTCACCGAGCTGGTGAAGCGAGCGGTGCGCTAGCCGGCGTGATGCTCGCGGTAGCGCCGGTAGAGCCGTTCCAGGAACCCATCGAGCTCGGCGGCCATCTCCTCGTCCAACGTGGGAAAGGAGAAGGTCGCCTTGCCCGTACGCCGCTTGCGGAACGCCTCCGACGAGCCCTCGAGCGCCTCCGGCCAGGTGTCGACGGCGATCGCGTAGAGGCTCACCTTCTGCGCGCTCCGCTTGACCGCCGCGAAGTAGTCATGGGCGCCCGAGCCCGGCCAGCGCAACGACGGCATCCCGTAGATCGTCGCGTCCTCGAGCTCGTTGCGGTAACGGGCGAGAAGCGCCCAGATCCGGTCTTCGACGGCATCGAGGTCGGCCATTGAGCGAGCGTACCGAACGCGCGGCGCTCGCCGAGGCGCTCAGCGACGGCGGAAGAGCCGGAACCGACGGCGTCGCCGATCATCCGTGCGTGCCGGTTCGCGAGGTCTCCTCTGTCGCGCCGCGCGGCGGGCGGCCCATTCGGCCACCGTGGTGTCGGGGTCGCGTGGCATCGTGATCAGCGGCGGGCCCGCCGGCGGTTCATAGCGGGCGCGGATCACCTGCGCGTTGAAGTCGTCGATCTCGCGGCGTACGGCCTTCTCGTCTGCCAGCTCATCCAGGCGCGCGTCCAGCGCGGCGTCGTCCTTGCGGAGCTGGATCGACGGTGGCAGCAGCACAACGTGCTCACGCTCGATGAGGCTCCTGATCCACCACTCCGGATCGTGCTGGTCCGGTAGGTCGATCGGCTCACCGCTGCCGGGCAGGTCGTCGAAGTCGCCGCGTGCGATCGCCTTCCGGACCTGGAAGTCGGCGAGGAGGGCGACGGCGACCGCGTCGTCGATCGCGAAGGCGTACGGGTCGTGGGGCATCACCGTCGGCCACCTCCCTCTGCGGATATAAGTCACGTGTATTATGTCACGCGTATTGAAACGAGAAGGGACCGAGGGATGCCGAAGCAGGTCGACCACCGCGAGCGACGAGAGGCGATCGCGCACGCGCTGTGGCGGGTGGTCGAGCAACAGGGCTGGCCGCGAGCGACCATGCGCGAGGTCGCCCGCGAAGCAGATGTCTCTCTCGGGCAGCTTCAGCACTACTTCTCGTCCCGGGCCGCGATGCTGACCTTCGCGATGGAGTTCGCCGCCGAACAGACCTCGGACCGGGTCGCGCGCGCCCTGACCGGGGTCGCGCAGCCGCCACATCCCCGCGACGTACTCCGGGTGGTGCTCACCGAGATGCTCCCGCTGCACCCGGATGCTCGCGCCACCAGCCGCATGAACGCCGCGTACGTCCTCGAGGCGCTGCACGACCCCGAGCTGCGCGAGGTGGCCGGCGTCGGCCTGCGCCAGGGTCGCGACACGGTCGAGCGTCTCATCCGAGAGGCGATGGCCGATGGGCACATCTCCGCCGACCGCGACCTCGCGATCGAGACGGATCTCGTCCTCTCGCTGACCGGATTCACGCCGCTGCTGGAGCTCGGCGTGATCGAACCCGAGGCCGCGCTCGCGGCCATCGACCAGCACCTGGACCGGCTCTTCTCGCCCGCATCGTGACCGTCGGCCCGGACGTACCGCGAACCCGGGAGTCACAGATCTCACCGCTGTCCGGTCTACCGAGTGCACCGTTCATCGAGGAGGACTCCCATGTCATTGACCGTGCTTCAGGAAGCGAAACCGCCCTTCATCCCGGAGGGGGCGCACGCGATGACGATCGTCATCGAGTACCCGCCGGGCGACCCCGGCACCCCGCCGCACCGCCACTCCGGGCCGGCCTTCGGCTACGTACTGGAGGGCGAGATGGTGTTCGAGCTCGAGGGCGAGCCGCCGCGGGTCGTCCGTGCCGGCGAGACCTTCTGGGAGCCGGGCGGGGACGTCATCCACTACCAGGACGGCAACAACCGCGACGACATCCCGGTGCGGTTCACCGTCACGATGCTCTGCGAGCCGGGCAAGCCGATGCTCGAGTTCGTGTCCGAGCAGGAGCTCCAGGCGAAGGGCTGGTCGCGGAGCTGAACTGAGCTGACCGGGCCCGCACGGCACACGCCGTGCGGGCCCGGTCAGCTGCGGTGCCAGTCGCCCAGCTTGGCCGGGTTGAGCACGATCCACAGCGTCACGATCTCGTACCCGGCCGTCTCCGCGCCGATGACCGCGACGGCGCGAGAGCCATGGCGCAGGACCAGGCCGGCGCGGCCGTTGACGGACTCGACTGCCAGGTCGACACCGGTCTGTCCGCACAGCATCGTGACCAGGCGGGCGACCTCTGCCTGACCGTGCAGAGGCCCGTCAGGGGCGGGTACGAGTCCGCCGGCGTCGCAGGTGCCGACGACCTCGACGCCCAGGACGGCGGTGAGTGCGGTGACGTCCCCCCTGCCACAGGCTTCGGCGAACCTGCGGACGACCAGGTCGTGTCGATCGAGCGGACCCCAGGATGTGCGCACATCGTGCCCCGTTCTTTCGCGGTCGCCTGGTGTGTCCTCGGCGACTCAGCCTGCGGCGGACACGCCCTTGTTCTTCTCGGGGTTGACCAGCCAGAGCACCTGATCGATGCCGTCGACGGTGGCGTCGACGGTGACCAGGCCGTACGCGGAGCCGTCGCGGACGAGTACGGCGGACGTCTGTCCGTTCGTGGTCGTCCAGCGCACCTCGACGCCCTCCCAGAACCAGGTGGAGATCGCCTTGAGGAACTTCGCGACCCGCTCGGCGCCGACGAGCGGCGTACGGGCGACACCCGTCCGGCCGTTGCCGTCGGACAGGCTGGTCACATCCGGCGTGAAGAGTCGCTCCAACGCGGCCAGATCGCCGGCGCGGGCAGCGGTGAGGAACGTGGTCAGCAGCTCCCGCTGCTCTTCCGCGGCCACCGGCGCCCGCCGCTCGCCGGCGATGTGCTTGCGTGCCCGGCTGACCAGCTGACGTACGGCTGGTTCGGTCGAGGACAGGATGTCCGCGATCTGCGCGTAGGAGTACTCGAAGGCTTCTCGCAGGACGTAGGCGGCGCGTTCGCTCGGGGTGAGCCTCTCCATCAGCAGCAGAGACGCGAACTGCAGAGCCTCGGCCCGCTCGGCACCCAGGTACGGGTCCGCCCCGGTGTCAACCGGTTCGGGCAGCCACGGCCCGATGTAGGTCTCACGCCGTTTCCGCGCCGACTGCAGGACGTTGATGGCCAGCCGGGTGGTGGTGGTCGCCAAGAATGCCTCCGGGTTGGCCACCGTGGATCGGTCGTACGCCTGCCAGCGCAGCCACACGTCCTGCACCAGATCCTCGGCCTCGGTGACGCTGCTGAGCATGCGATACGCAATCCCGAACAGGCGCGGTCGCACCCGGGTGAAGACAGCGGTCGCCGCCTCGAGATCCTCAGCGTCACCGAGATCACGCACCTCGGAATCCGTCATCCCACGCCCCCACCGTCGAGTCTCGGTCGCCGTCCGGCACCAGCCAAACTCTAGAGGCTCTCAGAGTGCCGCCGCGCGACGATCGTGATCGGTGCTGGTCACTTCGCCGGCGGCGGGTTCAGCGGCAGCCAGTCGGCGAACCGGGTGGTCGCCAGCTGCGCGTCGGGGCCAGGCAAGAGCATGTCCTTGTCCAGCAGGGCACCGAAGTAGCGCGCCTCCGGGTCGGTGACGACCTCGCGGGCGTCGCCGCGGTAGCTCAGCCCGGTGCGAATCAGCTCGTCGAGACCGAACTGCTCGGGCCCGGCCACCTCGAGCGTGCCGTTCAGCGGCGTACCCACGGAGACTCGGCCAACCGCGGCGGCCACATCCTCGCCTGCGATGGGCTGGATCCGCGCGTCGGACAGACGGACCGTGTTTCCCTCGGTCGCCGCTTGGGCGATGCTGCCCACGAACTCGAAGAACTGCGTGGCGTGCACGATCGAGTACGGCCGTCCAGACTCCTTGATCAGCCTCTCCTGCTCGATCTTCGCGCGGAAGTAGCCGCTCTCGGCGAGACGCTCGGTGCCGACCACCGACAAGGCCACGTGGTGTCCGACCCCAGCCTTCTCCTCGGCGGCGAGGAGGTTCCCGGTGGACGTACGGAAGAAGTCCAGCCCGGCATCGTCGGCGAACGAGGGCGAGTTCGAGACGTCCACCAGGACGTCAGCGCCCTCCAGCACCTCGGCCAGCCCTTCGCCGGTCAGGGTGTTCACGCCCGAGTTGGGTGACGCGGACACCGCTTCATGGCCGTGCTCGGCCAGCTTCCGGACGAGCTTCGAGCCGATCAGGCCAGTTCCGCCGATCACGACGATCTTCATGGTGTTCCTTCCATCTCGCGTTCCGGCCGATCCGGAACGGCGCTCATCAGTGAGGACCGGACAGGCCTGCGGTTTGTGACAGGAGGATCGACGGCGGATGCGATCGGCCGTCCTCTTCCGGTCGTCGTCACAAACCGAGCGCCGATCCGGTCCTGAATGGAGACACCGACCTGACGAACCGAGGTACCTCATGGACACCCATGGCGCCCACGCCATCGACACGATCGACGATCTCCGACGCCACCTGCAGTGGGCGATCGAGCTCGAGCACGCGACGATTCCTCCCTACCTGTGCGCGCTCTACTCCCTGGACCCGGCCCGCAACCCCGAGGCCGCCCAGGTCGTGGGCACGGTCCTTGCCGAGGAGATGATCCATCTGGCGCTGGCCGCGAACCTGCTCAACGCCGTCGGCGGCTCTCCCGTGCTGGACGCGCCGGAGCTGCTCCCGGCGTACCCCCATCCGCTGCCGCACGGCGACCGGTCCGTCCACGTCCATCTGGTCCCGTTCGGTCCCGAGGCGCTCGAGCTGTTCCTGCGCATCGAGCAGCCGGCGTCCGTCGACGCGCCGCCGCAGGGTGACGAGTATCAGACGATCGGGCAGTTCTACGCCGCGATCGAGACCGGCCTGCGCGCCCTGTGCGACCAGCTCGGCGAGGAGAACGTGTTCAGTGGCGACCCGGCCCGGCAGATCGGCGAGTACCACCTCAGGGGCGGAGGTGGCGAGGTGCTGCCGGTCGTCGACCTGAAGTCCGCTTCGGCCGCGCTGGCGGAGATCGTCGAGCAGGGCGAGGGTGCCGCGCGTACGAACGTGTGGGACGGCGATCGCGACGTCTTCCACCCGGACCGGGACGAGGTCGCGCACTACTACAGGTTCCAGGAGCTCCGCCTGGGCCGCCGCTACCAGACCGGGGACACACCGCAGTCCGGCCCGACCGGCAAGGAGATCGCGATCGACTTCGACGGTGTGCTGCCGATGCGGCCCAACCCGCGTACCGCGGACTATCCGGAGGGCAGCCCCATCCGCGTCGCCCAAGAGGAGTTCAACCAGACCTACAGCCTGGTGCTGTACCTGCTCGAGCAGGCCTTCAACGGCGATCCCAGCCAGATGCAGGACGCTGTCGGCGCCATGTTCGGGCTCCGCAAGCAGGCGATGGCGCTGATGAAGATGCCTACCGGCGACGGGAAGACGACAGCCGGTCCGACCTTCGAGTACGTGCCGCTCGAGCAACGGAGCTGAAGCTCTGGAGGGTCTGTCTCACCCGATCACTTGCAGGACCAGGTCTCGGGCGCGCTCCAGCTCGGCGTCGTCTCCGAAGAGCTGGCGGTTGTTGTTGCCCGCATTGAGGAAGGCGTCGATCCGGAAGGCATCACCACTCGGGTCGTCCGAGTGAGCGGCCGTCAGCTCAGCGGCCAGGAAGTCGAGCCATTGGCGCTTCAGCTCGCGCACCGCCTCGGCGACCGCTCCCTCGCGGTGACCGTATTCGACGGTGGTCGCGGCGATGAAGCACCCGCCCGGGAAGGTGTTGGCCCTCAGGTAGGCGACCCAGGCGTCGACCAGTGCTCGCAGGCGGTCCTTGCCCGGTTCGCTCGGCAGTGCCGGTGCGACGACCGTTTCGCGATAGACGCGCGACGCCTCACGCACCGCCGCGACCTGGATCGACTCCCGGTTGTCGAAGACGGTGAGGATGCCGCTCTTGCTCACCCCGACCTGTGTGGCCAGTGACCCGACGGTGATCGAGTCCAACCCGTGGGTGGTCGCGATATCTGCCGCCTTGCGCGCCACCTTGCGCCGGGTCGCGTCACCTCTGGCACGTCGTCCGTCCGCGGAGCCCTCAGAAGTCACGTAGGACATTCTATACGTCCGACTGGACGTAAATCTCTCTGCGTCGCTAGAGTCGGGAAGCACGACCGATCGGTCGCACAACTAGGGGGTTGCCGTGCCCGAGGACTACGAACCGCTGCTCCAGGACTCCGTCGAGATCGCCGCCGCGCCCGCCCGGGTCTGGGAGCTCGTTCAGGACGTACGCAGCATCCCGCAGTGGAGTCCGCAGGTGGACTCCACCCGACTCCGAGACGGGTACGAGCGGGTCGAGCTCGGCGCGCAGTTCACCAATCGGAACAGTCTCGGCGATCTGGAGTGGACCACTCACGGGGAGATCGTTCGGTTCGAGGCCGAGCAGGAGCTGGCCTTTCGGATCCAGGAGAACTGGGTGGTCTGGTCCTTCCGCCTCGAACCGACGAGCCACGGCGGCACGCGACTCACCCAGCGGCGCGAAACACCCGACGGCATCTCCGACATGTCGCTGAAGCTCACCGATGGCTTCTTGGGAGGGCAGGCGACGTTCACCGAGGTCCAGCGCGCGGGAATGCGGCAGACACTGGAAGGGATCAAGGCTGCGGCGGAAGGCCGACCCTCGAGCGACGCGGCCGGATCCTGACCATCGGCGGAGGTCAGTCTCCGCTGCGTCTCAGCGACGTGTCCCGCGCTCAGTGGGCCATGTCGACGAAGCGGCTGTAGTGACCCTGGAAGGCGACGACGAGGTCGCGGGTGGGGCCGTTGCGGTGCTTGGCGATGATCACGTCGGCCTCGCCGGGGCGGGTCGACTCCTTCTCGTAGACGTCGTCGCGGTGGAGGAGGACGACCATGTCGGCGTCCTGCTCCAGCGAGCCTGACTCACGGAGGTCAGAGACGGCCGGGCGCTTGTCGGCGCGCTGCTCGGAACCACGGTTGAGCTGCGACAGCGCGATGATCGGGACCTCGAGCTCCTTGGCCAGCAGCTTGATCTGACGGGAGAACTCGGAGACCTCGAGCTGACGGGACTCGACCTTCTTGCCGGAGCTCATCAGCTGCAGGTAGTCGATGACGATGAGCCGGAGATCGTGGCGCTGCTTGAGCCTTCGGGCCTTGGAGCGGATCTCCATCATCGTCATGTTGGGGCTGTCGTCGATGAACATCGGCGCGCTGGAGACCTCGCCCATCTTGCGGGCCAGCTTGTTCCAGTCGTCGTCGGACATGTTGCCGTTGCGGATGTGGTTGAGCGGCACCTTGGCCTCCGCGCTCAGGAGACGCATGGTGATCTCGGAGCGGCTCATCTCCAGGCTGAAGAAGACGCTGGTCAGGTTGTTGTGAATCGAGGCCGCACGACAGAAGTCGAGAGCCAGGGTCGACTTACCCATCGCGGGTCGGGCCGCGACGATGATCATCTGGCCGGAGTGGAAGCCGTTGGTGAGCTCGTCGAAGTCGGCGAAGCCGGTGGGGACGCCGTAGAGGCCGGCCTCGCGGTTGGAGATCGCCTCGATCTCGTCGAGGACGCCATCCATGATGTCGGCGAGCGGGGAGTAGTCCTCACCGGAGCGCTTGTCGGTGAGCTTGAAGACCTCGGCCTGGGCCTCGTCGACGATGTTGTCGACCTCGCCCTCGCCGGCGTAGCCGATCTGCACGATCTTGGTGCCGGCCTCGACCAGGCGGCGCAGGACCGATTTCTCGCGGACGATCTCGCCGTAGTAACCGGCGTTGGCGGCGATCGGAACGTTGGAGGCGAGCGTGTGCAGGTAAGGAGCGCCACCGATGCGCTCCAGCTCACCCTTGCGGCGCAGCTCGTCGGCGACGGTGACCATGTCGGCGGGCTCACCACGACCGTAGAGATCGATGATCGCGTCGTAGATGGTCTCGTGCGTCGGGCGGTAGAAGTCGGTGCCGCGCAGTGTCTCGGAGACGTCGGCGATGGCGTCCTTCGAGATCAGCATCGAGCCGAGGACAGCCTGCTCGGCAGCCATGTCCTGCGGTGGCGTGCGGTCGTTGACCGCGCGCGGGGCGTTGCCCGGTTCGTACGCCGCGGGGCCGTCGCCCCACTCCTCGAACGGCGGCTCCGGGAAGTCGCCCGGACCGCCCATCGAGCCGGTCTCAGTGACGCTCATTCCCTTGCCCCTCCGTGGTCTGCGGATCGTCGCGGCGTGATCTCGGTCGATTCGGTTCCACGCTACGGGTGGGCACCGACAGTTCTGCTCCCGCAGTCCTGGGCCGACCCTCGACGACACCCTCAAGTCTCCGTGACCCTACGTCGCATCCCACATCGGCGACAGCAGGTTATCCACAGGCCCTGGGGATAACCGGGGGATAGCGGTGGACGACACCCTGGTCAATGTGAACAGCCTGGGGAACTGCCTGTGCATAACTAGGGTCATCCGATTGGTAAAGCCACTCTGACCTGGGACTTTGTTGTCCATAGGCTGTGGACGAAAGAAAGTCGGCAGCCCATCGGGGTTCATCGCCGAGATCGTCGTGCACCCTTGGGCGTTTTGTCGACATAGCGCCGCAACGACGTTTTCCACAGGTTTTCCACTTGCCCTGAACAACGCCTCGCGCCGACGGTGTTTAACCTTGAGACCGTGACGAGCCGGGCGGATGCGAAGAGCTACTCGAAGACCGACCGCCGAGGCCTCGACAAGGAGATCTGGCGGCTGGCGATCCCCGCCTTTCTGGCCCTCGTCGCCGAGCCGCTCTTCCTG
This sequence comes from Nocardioides sp. YJ-D4, assembly GCF_054031495.1. NCBI lineage: Bacteria > Bacillati > Actinomycetota > Actinomycetes > Propionibacteriales > Nocardioidaceae > Nocardioides > Nocardioides sp. YJ-D4. The sequence goes on along the minus strand of NZ_CM132932.1, from coordinate 3,113,597 downwards.
CTGGCGGACTCCGCGATCGTCGGCCACCTCGGCACGCGCGAGCTCGCCGGCCTCGGTGTCGCGGGCGTCGTGCTCCAGACGATCGTCGGGCTCTGCGTCTTCCTCGCGTACGGCACCACGGCATCGGTCGCCCGCCGCATCGGCGCCGGGGACACCGCCGGCGCGCTTCGACAGGGCATCGACGGGATCTGGCTCGCGGTGATCATCGGGGTCGTCGTCACGATCCCGGTGATGGTTCTGGCCGAGCCGCTCAGCCGGGCGGTCGGCGCAGGTGACGAGGTGGTCGGCCCCGCGACCACCTACCTCCGGATCGCCGTCCTCGGGGTGACACCGCTGCTGATGATGCTCGCGGCCACCGGTGTGCTCCGTGGGCTGCAGGACACCAAGACCCCGCTGGTCGCGGCGGTCGTGGCCAACGTACTCAATATCGTGCTCAACCTCGCCCTCGTCTACGGCGCCGGGCTCGGCATCGCCGGCTCGGCGATCGGCTCGGTGATCGCACAGGTGCTGGCGGTCGGGATGCTGACGTACGTCGTGGTGCGGGCCGCCCGCGGCCAAGGCGTACCGCTGCACCCGGATGCGTCCGGGATCCGGGCCTCCGCGCGGGCCGGCGTGGCCCTCGTGGTTCGCACGCTGACGCTGCGCATCGCGCTGCTGGTCACGACGTACGCCGTCACCCACCTCGCCGTCGGCGACCAGGCTGTCGCCCTGGCGACCCACCAGATCGCCTTCACGCTGTGGACGTTCCTGGCGTTCGTGCTCGATGCGATCGCGATCGCCGCCCAGGCGCTGACCGGGCGGTCGCTCGGGGCGGGCGACACCCGGGAGACCCGCGCCATCACGGCCCGGATGGTGTGGTGGGGCGTCGTGATCGGCGTCGTGGCAGGCGTACTCCTGGCTGCTCTCGCTCCGTTCCTCGGCGCACTCTTCACCGAGGACCAGGCGGTGCGGGAGCTGTTGGTGCCGGTGGTGATCGTGGCGGCGATCGCGCAGCCGATCGCGGGCGTCGTCTTCGTGCTCGACGGGGTGCTCATCGGCGCCGGCGACGGGCGCTATCTGGCCTGGGGTGGGGTCTGGACCCTTGTGGCGTATGTCCCGCTCGTCGCGCTGGCCGTCGCTCTCGGCGGTGGGCTGGTGTGGGTGTGGATCACCTTCGCGGTCGGTTTCATGGGCGCCCGCTTCGTGGTGCTGACGCTCCGTGCCCGCAGCGACCGCTGGCTGGTCACCGGCGCCTGAGCCTCACCCACATACTCGGTTGCGCTGCGCCCGGGTTGGCGTCAAGGTCAGGACATGCCCGCCGATCCGAAGAGCACCCTGAAGACGTACATCGATGCCCGCCGCGAGGCGCTGATCTCCAAGGTCGAGGGCCTCTCGGAACGGGAGGCGCGGCTGCCGCGTACGCCGACCGGCACCAACCTGCTCGGCATCATCAAGCACGTCACCGGGGTCGAGGCCGTCTATCTCGGGTCGACGTTCGGGCGTCCCTTCCCGCATCCCGAGGAGCTGATCTCGGAAGAGCAGTGGGACATCGACCCGCAGGCGGACTGGTACGCCACCGAGGACGAGACGATCGAGGGCATCATCGACCTCTACCGCCGGGTCATCGCCCACGGTGACGAGACGATCGAGGCGCTCTCGCTGGACACCGTCGGGCACGTGCCGCACTGGGGCAACGAGGAGGTCACCCTGCACCAGATGCTGGTGCACCTCTTCGCCGACCTCGCCGGTCACGGCGGACAGGCCGACATCCTTCGTGAAGAGGCCGACGGTGCCGTCGGCTGGCGCCGGGCGGGCGACAACATCCCGCCGGAGTACGACTGGCCGGCGTACGTCGCGAAGCTGACCGACATCGCCAACAAGTTCTGACCCGAGGCGTCACTCGCGTCGGCCGAGATGGCATTCAGGTGCCCGGTCGAACGACCTGAGTGACGTCTCGGCCGACGTACCTGACTTCTCGGCGAAAACGAACAGGCCCGCCTCCCGGAGGAGGCGGGCCTGGGTGAATCCCTAGATCAAGCGGGGACCACGTTGAGGGCCAGCTTGGCGGACACCTCGTCGTGGAGCTTGACGGAGACCTCGTGAGCACCGAGCGCCTTGATCGGGTTGCCCAGCGCGATGGTGCGCTTGTCGATCGACTCGCCGGTGGTCTCGGAGACCGCGGAGGCGATGTCGGCGGCGGTGACGGCGCCGTAGAGGCGGCCGTCCTTGCCGGCGCGGACCTTCACGTTGACCGTGTTGGCCTCGAGCTTGCCCTTGATCTCGGCGGCGTGAGCCTCGTCGCGCACGGAGCGAGCCGAGCGCGCAGCCTTGATCGAGTCGGCCTGCGACTCGGCGCCGCGGCTCCAACGGATGGCGTCGCCACGCGGGATCAGGTAGTTGCGGGCGTAGCCGTCCTTGACCTCGACGACGTCACCGGCGGAACCCAGCCCGGTGACCTCCTGCTGAAGGATGATCTTGGTAGCCATGTCGATCCTCCTCAGCGACCGGTGGAGGTGTAGGGCAGCAGAGCAACCTCGCGCGCGTTCTTGACGGCGATGGCCACGTCGCGCTGGTGCTGGACGCAGTTGCCGGTCACGCGACGGGCACGGATCTTGCCGCGGTCGGAGATGAACTTACGGAGGAGGGTGGCGTCCTTGTAGTCGACACCGGTCGCCTTCTCCTTGCAGAACTGGCAAACCTTCTTCTTAGGCTTGCGAATCACTGCCTTGGCCATTGTGGTGCTTCCTTTCTAGAAGCCCGGCAAGCGCCGGAATGGTTGAGGGATTCGGAATGTGGATCTGTTGATCAGAAGGGAGGCTCGTCGTTGCCCACGCCCGGGGTCGCCCACGGGTCGTTGGCCGGCGCGCCGCCGCCCGCGTTGGCGGGCTGCTGCGGAGCCGGCGAGGCCCACGGGTCGTTGCCACCGGCCGGAGCCTGCTGGCCACCGCCCTGGGGGCCGCCGTAGCCACCACCCTGGTTGTAGCCACCGCCGCCGCCCTGGTTGTAACCGCCGCCGCCACCCTGGCCGCCGGACTGGCGGCTGGCCTTGGTGACCTTGGCGGTCGCGTAGCGGAGCGAGGGACCGATCTCGTCGCACTCGAGCTCGAAGACAGTGCGCTTCTCGCCCTCACGCGTCTCGTAGGACCTCGACTTCAGGCGACCCTGAGCGACGACACGCATGCCGCGCTGCAGGGACTCGGCGACGTTCTCAGCAGCCTGGCGCCAGATCGAGCAGCGCAGGAAGAGGGTCTCCCCGTCCTCCCACGCGTTGGTCTGACGGTTGAAGCTGCTGGGCGTCGAAGCAATCGTGAAGTTGGCAACGGCTGCACCGGACGGCGTGAAGCGAAGCTCCGGGTCGTCGGTGAGGTTGCCGATCACGGTGATGACGGTGTCGCCTGCCATGAGATCTCCCTTGAGTCTGATCTGGGTGTCGGTGTCGGTTCAGGAGCTATTTCCCGTATGGGCCCAAACATAGGACCCCGCACCGACAATTACCGACGGTGACATCCGCGTCACTTGGACGGACGGATGACCTTCGTACGCAGGATCTGCTCGTTGAGGCCAAGCTGGCGGTCGAGCTCCAGAACGGTCTTGGGCTCGGCGGTCAGGTTGACGACGGCGTAGATGCCCTCGGCGTTCTTGTTGACCTCATAGGCCAGACGACGGCGTCCCCAGACGTCAACGTTCTCGACGGTGCCACCATCAGTGGTGACGACCTTCAGGAACTTGTCAAGGGTCGGGGCGACGGTGCGCTCATCGAGGCTGGGCTCGAGGATCACCATTACTTCATAGGCGCGCATAGCGTTCTCCACCTCCTACGGACTCGGCGGCCATGGTCTCTCCATGGCAGGAGGGCTGATGCGATGTCCCATCTCCGTCTGTGGAGAGGGACGAGTCAGGGTATCAACCAGCGGTTTCCGTGGCCGAATCCACGGCCTCGACCGTGAACGGCACCGTGATCACCTCTCCGTCGCCGAGCCGGAACTGGGCCCAAAGGCGGTAGAGACCCGCCTTCGGTACATCCAGATGCAACCCGAGCTCGGGCCCGAAGGAAGCGCCGGGGACCGCCAGCTCGTCGCCTTCGGCGTGGCCGTGCACGAACGTCTCGCCGTCCGCGCTCATGACCACGACGTGGCCGGCCGCCCCGAGGTAGGGCTGTAGATCGTCGACAACCTTCCCGGTGCTGTCCTCGAAGCGGAAGTGCAGGTCGCTCTGCTGGTCGGCGACCGGCGTGCCCTCGAGCGTGACGGTCAGATTGTCGACAGTCGACGATCTCGGGCTCGCCTCCAGCGGGACGGCCGGGGGCTGCGTACCTTCGACGGTGAGCTGCTGCCGGTCGAGCACGTCAGCCATGTCGGCTCGGCGCCGGAACTCGGTGTCGACGCGGTAGGTGCCGCCGGCAGGGAAGGTCACGTCGGTCTCGAGCTCGCCCGGCCGGCCGGTCGGCTCGGCGTGGAGGTGGCGGAACCAGGAGAGGTCCTGGCTGGTCACGATCACGTGCATCCAGGCCTGGTGGGTGCGGCCGAGGTCGGTGACCGGGTCGCCGGTCGCGGCGTCCGTGACGAGGAACCGGAGCCCACCCTCACGTTGCGTGATCGCGACGTCGATGCCCGACTCCTCGGAGGCGACAGGGGCGATGTCGACCTCGTGCATCTCCGTCATCGACGGACGCATCGGGCTCATCCCCTGCGCCCATTCCAGGATGCCGTTCATCCCGCGCTGAGCGGGCTCGGTGCGGCTCAAGTAGGTCAGGCCGGCACCGATCGAGATCGCGATCACGGCCGTGACCAGCAGGTATCCGCCGTCGCGGACGCGGGTGACGAAGCCCCGACCGGCGTACGCCTCGGGGGTCTCGGGGCGGCGGAAGCCGCGCAGGCGCAGCGCGTTGGTGACCACGCTGACCGAGCTCATCGCCATCGCGGCGCCGGCCAGGACCGGGTCGAGAAGGGCGAGCGCGGCGACGGGGATGAGGAGCACGTTGTAGGCGAACGCCCAGAACAGGCCCTGCTTGATCGTCGCGACGGTACGCCGGGAGAGCGCCAGCGCGGTCACCACGCCGCGGAGGTCGCCGCCCACGAGGGTGATGTCGGAGGCTGCCAGGGCGACGTCGGTGCCGGTGCCGATCGCGATCCCGACGTCGGCCTGGGCCAGCGCCGGGGCGTCGTTGATCCCGTCGCCGACCATCGCGACGACCTTGCCCTCGTCCTGGAGCTGCTGGATCCGGGCGAGCTTCTGCTCGGGCAGCAGGCCGCCGGCGGCGTGACGTACGCCGACCTCGTCGGCCACCTTCGCCACCGTCACGGCCGCGTCGCCGCTGAGGATGTGCACCTCGACGCCCGACTCCTCGAGCAGGCGCACGGTCTCTTTGGCCTCGTCGCGGACCTGGTCCGCGACCCGGATCGACCCGGCGTACGTGCCGTCGACCGCGACCAGGACGGAGCCGTTGTCGGCGGCGTCGATGCCGTCCTCGGCCAGCATCGCCGAGTTGCCGACGACGACCCGGCGCCCGTCGACGTACGCGCTGATCCCGCGCCCCGGGTGGGCCTCGAACGCCGAGACCTCCGCGTCCCCGGTGTCGGCCGAGGCCTCGGCACGGGCTCGGAGCGCGGTGGCGAGGGGGTGGTCGCTGCCGGTCTCGGCGGCGGCGGCGATCCGGACCAGCTCGTCGCGGGTCCAGCCAGCGGCCGGGACGATCTCGGAGACCTCGGGCTTGCCGTGGGTGATCGTCCCGGTCTTGTCGAAGACGATCGCGGTGACGGAGCGGGCGCGTTCCAGGGTCTCGCCGGAGCCGACGAGTACGCCGAGCTCGGCGGCGCGGCCTGCCCCGACCATGACGGCGGCCGGCGTGGCCAGGCCGAGGGCGCACGGGCAGGCGATGATGAGGACCGCGATGGCCGCGGTGACGGCGCTGGTCAGACGCTCGGCGTCGGGGCCGAGGACCAGCCACCCGATGAAGGTCAGCGCTGCCACGACGAGGACGGCGGGCACGAACACCGCCGAGACCCGGTCGGCGAGGCGCTGCAGCTTGGTGCCGGAGCCCTGGGCCGACTCGACCATCGCGATGATCTGCGCCAGCGTGGTCTCGGCGCCGACCGCGGTCGCCTCGATCTCGAACGAGCCGGTCTGGTTGATCGTCGCGCCGATGACGATGTCGCCCTCGGTCTTCCGCACCGGGTCGCTCTCGCCGGTGAGCATGGACTCGTCGACGTAGGACGATCCGGCGACGATGCGGCCGTCGACCGGGATCTTCTCCCCGGCGCGTACGCGAATCCGGTCGTTGACCTGCAGGTTCGCGACCGGGACCGTGACGTCACGACCGTTGCGGACCACCGTGGCCGTCTCCGGCATGAGGCCGACGAGGGCCTTGACCGCGTCGGCCGTACGCGACTTCGCCCGTGCCTCGAGCCAGCGGCCCATCAGCACCAGCGCGACGATGACCAGGGCGGTCTCGAAGTAGAGGTGGAGCGGCAGGCCCCACGCCTCGGCCTGCCCCATCCACAGGGTCACGAAGGCGCTGTAGGCGAAGGCGATGCCGGTGCCGAGCGTGACCAGGGTGTTCATGTCGACCGTCCCGTGGCGTGCGCCTCGAGCCGCCGCGACGTAGATGTCCCGGCCCGCCCACCACTGGGTGATCGCGGCGACCACGAGCACGATCGACATCACCGGCTCCATGGCGTCGACGGGGAGCGGGACGTACATCAAGGCCATCAGGCCGAGCCCCACCGCCAGGGCCGTGACCCACCGCCGCTTGAGCTGGACGAGCTCTTCCGCGCGGCGTACGTCCCGACCCGACTCAGACGTCGCCGCCTCGTCGATGTGCGGCTCCTGCGGATTGTCGACAGTCGACGATCTCAGGACGGCCTGATAGCCCGCCTTCTCGATGGCGGCGCTGATCTCGGCGAGGTCGGTGCGGGTGGGGTCGAAGTGAACGAGGGCGGTCTCGGTGGCGAGGTTGACGTTGGCGTCCTCGACACCCTCGACACGGCTGATGGCCTTGGTGACACGGCGCACGCAGCTCGCGCAGGTCATGCCCTCGATCTCGAGCTGTTGCTCGGTCGGATTCGCGGCGGTGGGGGTCATCATGATCAGGCCAGCGAGTAGCCGGCCTCCTCGACGGCCGCGCGAATCGCGTCGTCCGAGATCGGCTCAGCGGCGGTGACGGTGACGTTGCCCGAGGCCAGGTCGACGTCGACATTGCTCACGCCGGCGATCTCGGTGACCTCTTCGGTGACAGAGGAGACGCAGTGTCCGCAGGTCATACCGACGACAGTGAAGTTCTGGGTGCTCATGAGAATCTCTCTGGGTTGTTGGATTGTTGACAATCAGGACCGGACGAGGCGAGCGATGGCGGCAGAGGCCTCGGCGAGCTTCTCGTCGGCCTCGGCGCCACCGTTCTGGACCGCGCCCGCGACGCAGTGACCGAGGTGCTCGTCGAGCAGCCCGAGGGCGACGGCCTGGAGCGCCTTGGTCGAGGCGGAGACCTGGGTGAGGATGTCGATGCAGTACGCCTCGTCCTCGACCATCCGCTGCAGCCCGCGCACCTGACCTTCGATGCGCTTGAGGCGCTTGAGATAGGCCTCCTTGTTCTTGTTGTGGAGGTATCCGTGATCCGCGTGGCCTTCGGGCCCGGTGTGCTCGTCCATGCGGCCTACCATACCCCCGTAAGGTATGAAGTCAAGCCAACATATGTCGGTGCCGCGCCCTAGAATGAAGCCATGGCTGTTGCGATCGGTGCCCACGTAGACCAGACCGACCCCGTTGCCGAGGCGACCGCGCGCGGCGCGAGCCTGGTGCAGTTCTTCCTGGGCGATCCGCAGTCCTACAAGGGCCCGGTGGTGACGTACGCGGACGGCGCAGCCGCCCTCAAGGCGCGCGCGGAGGAGCAGGGTGTCGATCTGTACGTCCACGCGCCCTACATCATCAACGTCGCCACGACGAACAACCGGATCCGGATCCCGAGCCGCAAGCTCCTCCAGCAGCACATGGACACCGCGGCCCAGGTCGGCGCCAAGGGCCTGATCGTCCACGGCGGTCACGTCAACAAGGACGACGACCCGGCAAAGGGCTTCGACAACTGGCGCAAGGCGATCGAGGCGACCGACATCAAGGTTCCGCTCCTGATCGAGAACACTGCGGGCGGCGACAACGCGATGGCGCGCTACCTCGACCGGATCGCCGGCGTCTGGGAGGCCATCTCCACCGCCGACGGCGCGGAGAACGTCGGCTTCTGCCTCGACACCTGCCATGCCCACGCCGGCGGCAACCCGCTCGAGACCGTGGTCGAGGACGTCCTCAAGATCACCGGCCGGATCGACCTGGTCCACTGCAACGACTCCCGCGACGAGTTCGACTCGGGCGCCGACCGCCACGCCAACTTCGGGGCCGGCCGCATCGACCCCGACCTCCTCGCCGGCGTGGTCCGCGACGCCGGGGCCCCGGTGATCTGCGAGACCCCGGGCGGTGCAGCGGAGCACACCAGCGACTTCGCCTGGCTCCGCGAGCGACTCTGACCGATTCTCACCGAATCTTCACTTCTGTCAGCCGAGTCGTGAGTTCTGACGGACGAAACTGCACATTCGTCCGCCACAACCGAAGATTCGTTCGCCACAGCTGCGGTCTCGCTCACCAAAGGTGAAGAATCGGCTGAGAATCAGACCACCCAGCGGGGCCGTCGGCTATGACCCAACCGGGCCATTGACTTATTGTTGATCGAATGGGTTCGAATTGGCGCGCCGATGTTCAAGGTCTCCGTGCCGTCGCTGTCGGTCTAGTGATCGCAGGACACGCGGGGCTCTCAGGATTCGAGGGAGGGTTCGTCGGAGTCGACGTCTTCTTCGTCCTCTCCGGGTTCCTGATCACCACTCTGCTGCTGCGTGAGACCGACCGCAGCAGCAGAGTCAGCATCAGTCAGTTCTACGCTCGCCGCGCCCGCCGCATCCTGCCGGCGGCGACCGCGACGATGCTGGTCGTACTCACCTACAGCGCGATCGTCCTGCCCCAGACCCGCACCGACCAGATCGCGGGCGACGCAGGCTGGGCGGCGGTCTTCCTGGCGAACGTGCACTTCGCCAAGGAGGCGGTCGACTACTTCAACAACGCCGCGCCCTCGCCGTTCCAGCACTACTGGTCGCTCTCGGTCGAGGAGCAGTTCTACGTCGTCTGGCCGCTGCTGGTGCTCGCGGTCGCCCTCTGGATCCCGAAGCACCACCGCCGCCGCGCGATCACCGCGCTCGCAGCGCTCGTGGCGGTGGTCAGCCTCGCCTGGTCGCTGCACGCCACCGCTGCCGACCCGACCACGGCCTACTTCTCCACCCCGGCGCGGGCGTTCGAGCTCGCCGCCGGCGCGCTGCTCGCCTGCGTCGCCGGACGACTGACCCGGATCAAGAAGCCGTACGCAGCCGCCCTCGGCATCGCCGGTGTCGGCACCCTCGTCTACGCCACGACCAACTTCAGCGAGGCGACGCACTTCCCGGGCTGGCACGCCCTGGTCCCGGTGCTCGCCACGGTCGCGCTCCTGGTCGCCGGCCCCGCCACCCCGACCGGCTGGCTGCTCTCGAAGCAGCCGTTTCGCTACCTGGGTGACATCTCGTTCAGCCTCTACCTGTGGCACTGGCCGATCCTGATCCTCGCGCCCGAGGCCATCCCCGGCGGCGGCGTCCGCCAGCTGCTGATCATGCTGGCGCTCATCCTGGCCGCCTCCGCGGCGAGCTACCACTGGATCGAGATGCCGTTCCAGCGCCACAAGATCCCGCACCTCACCAAGGGCCGCCGCGCGCTGGCGCTCTGGCCCGCCGCCGCCGCTCTCGCCCTGGTCGCGGGCACGAGCTCGCAGGCGTACGCCGGCTACCAGGTCGACGTCGCCAAGGCCAACGCCGAGGAGTGGTTCAAGGAGAACCCCGACGTCCTCGAGACCGACGACAAGCCGGTCACCGGCGTACTGAAGAAGACGGTCAAGGCCGCCGAGGAGGGCGCACCACTGCCGCCGGAGGTCGAGTTCGACGCCACCGACTCGTGGGCCGAGCGCGGCGGCTACTGCTACGCAGGCTACGGCGAGACCAAGCTCGACGGCGACTGCGTCTACGGCGACGGCAAGGCCGAGCGCACCGTCGCGGTGGTCGGCGACTCCCACATCGGGATGTGGCTGCCGGCCCTCGACACCCTCGCCGAGCGCCAGCACGTGAAGCTGGTCCCGTTCGTGAAGCTCGGTTGCGCCGCGTACGGCGTCAAGCAGAAGTCCTCGAAGATGACCGTCGAGGAGTGCGAGGACTTCCGGTCGTGGACCAACGAGCAGATCGCCGAGCTCGATCCGGACACGATCGTCGTCGGCGCCCGCGGCATGCTCGACATGGAGGAGCGCGACGGCGTCTCGACCGAGGAGCAGTGGCGCGAAGGCGTACGCCACGGCGTCAGCGCCTTCGAGAAGGTCACCCCGGACGTACGCGTCTTCGCCGATGTCCCCGCTGTCGACAGCGACCCCGGCGAGTGTCTCTCCGACGCCCGCAACCTCCTCGAGGACTGCGTCGTGAAGCCCGACGGCACCGAGGTCGACTCCAACGAGGTGACCCAGGAGGCGCTCGAGGGCACCGAGGCCGCGTACGTCGACATCGTCGACCTGGTCTGCACCGAGCGCTGCCCGCTCGTCGTCGGCGACGTCGTCACCTACTACGACGACTCCCACATCACCGCGACCTGGGTCGACCGGGTCACCCCCGCACTCGGCAAGCGCCTCGGCCGCCTCGACCGTTCCGCCTAGAACACATTTCAGTTCTGCGGCGGCGGAACCATTGCCGTAGCCGCGTCGGCGCGGAAGAATCGAAGGTTGCCGGGCGGGGCAGTCAATCCCCTCACCGCCCCGCCCGGCCCATGTCTTGGCCACTCGTGGGTTGGGCATCCCCCTCTTGCCCAACCCACGTTGTGGCCCCGAAACCGCCTGCCTCCCCCAAGGCGGCGGCGCCAGCGTCCGAACCGAATTCCCCCGAATCTCGGTCCGGACAGCCCCAAGGAGTACGCGACCGACCGCCTGATACACGCTCGCCGAAAACTTTCTTGCGATCCGCGAGACAGTTGCCCAGACCCTAGGAGACTCAGTCACATCTGGCGTGACTGAGTCTCCTAGGGTCGCCGGGCTACTGACTGAACCCGGTGCGGCGGGTGCCAGGCCCCCGGGATGCTCACACTGAGCTCCGTCGCAGGGTGGGCGAGGACCTTGTAGGTCTCGCCCACCCACCTCGGTAGGCAACGGCGCCGTTACGAGAAGCAGACGAACGGGGCTGGCGGGGCGTCGGTGGTCGCTGCCGGGAGGGACTCGGCGAGGGCTTCGGCCGGAGCCAGGCCCTTCGCGAGGGCGCCGTGAAGGCGGCTGAACACCTCGTACGCCGCCTCATCGGCCACGACGGCAGGCGAAGCGATCACGGCGCGGGCACCGGCGTGCAACCAGGCTCCGACCAGGCCGATCAGCTCCTCGCCCCAGCGGATGGTCGAGCGTCCGACCTCGCAGGCCGAGAGAAGTACGACGTCGGGGACGGCGGAGAGGCCGTCGATGTCGTAGCCGTACCAGGTGCCGTCGGCGAGCTCGAGGCCGGAGAAGAGCGGGTTGTCGGCGGAGTGGTGGCCGTGTGCGGCCAGGTGGAGTACGTCGACCTCGGCCGCCAGTGCGGAGACGGCGGATGCGGTCGCGTCGGCGCCGGTGAGGATGTGCGAGCCGCGCCAGGCGGTGGCGCTGTGAGCGACCTCGTCGGCGGCGCGCATGACGCGGGGTCCGGCGACGAACCCGGCCACCTGGGTGCGCAGCGGGGTGTCGGCGCGGCTCAGCCAGGCGGTGGCGCTCTGGGCCACTGTGACGGGTCTGCCGGTGAAGCCCGACAGGAGCGTCCACGGCACGGCCGCCAGCACCGCCGAGGGAGTCAGCACGACGGGCCGGTCGCCGATCCGATCCAGGACCGGCGCGACGAGCAGGTCGGAGAGCTGCTGGAGCCGGGCGGTCAGGTCGCCGCGTACGGCGGCGCCCAAGGGCCCCGGGAGGTCGGTCGCGGCGACGTCGAGATCCGGCAGCAGGCCGCCCAGGAGCGACCCGAGCGCGGCCTGCTCGCCGAGGTCGATCCGGGTGGCCGCGTCGTCGGTCGCGACGAGCGCGACGATTCGTCCTGCGGCGACGACGTAACCGACGAGCGCATGACCTCCGATGCGTTCACGCAGTTCAGGCAGTGAGATCGGGTCGGAGACCTGCCCCGATCCCTTGACCCGCCAGGCTCGCTGACGGATCTGCTCACGCAGCTCGTGCTCGCGTTCGGGCGACACCTCACCGCGCAGCTCGGCCAGGTCGGCGGCGAGCTGAGGATCAGACGGCGGCCGCACCGGCTGGACCCGCGAAGCCAGCATCCGCGAGCGCTCCGACCACTCGAAGAGCACGTCGGTCTCGCCCGACTCGACGGCCAGCTCAAGGCCGCGCCTGGCCAAGGTCCGGCCGTGTCCAGCGACGTTGGTCTGCAGGTCGAGGCTGCCGAACGAGCTCTGCCACAGGTGGAAGTCATCGAGCCCGGCCCGCAATTCGCGAAGCCCAGCCACCGCACGGCCGGCGGCCACCGCCAGCTCGGCTCGCAGCTCTCGCTCCAGAAGCCGTACGTCGATGGGCGCCTCCGGCGGAACCGGACCGACCACCCTGCCGCTCGCGGGCCTCGTCGGTAGACCAGACGCGTCAGCCGAACGAATGCGTGCCAACCGAGCCTGCATCCGTGCTCTGAGCGCAGGCCATCTCAGTCCTTGCTCCTCGAGCGGACCTGCCAGCGCCTCACCGTCCTCCGCAGGGTCGTGCCCAGCAGTGACGGCTGCTTCGAACGCCACCGCCCGAGCTCTCAATGCCAGCCCCGGAGCCTTCGCCTCTTCGAACCATCCCAGCGCCGATCGCGCAACTCGTTCGGCTTCCACCGGATCGGTCGCCAGGAGATGCGACGACAGGGCGAGCTCTGCCTCCCCCTGTCGCTGCCGCTGCCCCTTCGACCCGTAGGCGTCGGCCGCTTGACGCAGCATCGCCCCGCCCTGCCGTGTCAGCCCCGCTGCCATCAGCACCTCGGCCCGATCGGCATCACACACGGCCTTCAGAAGCGGACCAGCGCCAGCCTGGACGTCGTAACACGCGGCCATCACCTCAAGCGCCCCGACCAGTTCACCGCCAAGAAACAAGGCATAGCCCCGGTTGTGGTCGGCCATCGCTGCGGCGACATCATCGCTTTCAGCTCTGAAGTTCGCCGCGGCGGCGGAAAAGTCTAAGACCGCAGCCTCAATGTCGTGCTGATCAAGGTAGACCGTTCCACGGTTGAGGTAGGCAATGGCCAGATCCCTATGTCTGGTCCCCAGCGCTTCGATCGCCTCACCAAATGTGTCCAAGGCCTCAGCTGGACGTCCCGCTCTTCGCAGCAGTGTGGCCCGTTGCTGCAGCATCAGGCCACGGGTCTCAGTATCAGCGCCACCAACCTCCAGAGCCTGATCAAGGAGCCCAAGGGCATTGTCGAGATCCGACTCGTCGGCAGCCATGTAGGCAAGTGTCGATTCGGCCCGGGCTTGCAAAGCGGAGTCTCCCTCGGACAGGGCAAGACTTCGTGCCTGCTCCAACAAGCGCTGGGCCTCGGCGAGGTTGCCAAGCGTCAACTCAACAACGCCACGCCGATGGAAATCCTCGCCACCCGACATTGCGAAGGCCTTGTCCGTCAGCTACCGGGACTCAGGGTCGTCAATTCAGCCAGTGCCGTCCACGCCGCCTTGAGATCCTGTTCGAGGTCACGGCCGATCCCTGCCTCGAAAAGGCGCTGGGCAATGCGACCCGCAAGGATCGGCGCAGCGAACGACGTACCGCTCCAGGTACCAAAGCCGCCACTGAAGTCATCCGGATCCAGGGAGGAACGTGAGCGCCCTTGATGTGTGGTGGCGGCCGCGGCCTGAAATCCGCCGTCAAACGTCGTCGGGAAGGTGCTGACAACACCTGCGCCTATCTCACGAGCCCGTACCCACGACCCGTCGTTGCTGAAGAGGGCGTCCGTGACACCGTCGGGGTTGAGCGCCCCGACCGAGACGACAGGCAGAAGCCCCGGATGCGGCTCGACAGGGCCTGTTCCGTCTGTCCAGGGAGCAAACGCGGCCGGAAAGAAGGGACGGCTGGTGCCCTCGTTTCCGGCCGAGCAAATGACGGTCGTTCCGTTGGCGGAAAGATCAGCGAGAATCTCGTAAAGCATGTCGTCGAAGAGTTGGTCTGACGGCGTCTCATGGTAATAACCCATCGACAGACTCAGGACATCGATCCGGCGCCCTCTCGAATCGCCTGCACGATAGAGCCGCACAAGCTCAGCGATCTGGGCCAGCGCGGTGAGCCAGTCCGTCTCGGCGATCGGACCGTCCGGCGGAACGATCCGCCAAGACAGGATCTCCGCATCTGGGCATGACTGGTGGATGAGACCGGCGATGAAGGTGCCATGCCCTGCGTACGGATCGATGAGCCCGTCCAATGCACCGACCTGATCAGGATCAACCTCCGAGTCGGGCGCATTCGCGGGCCAGCCGATCGCGTATCCGTCGAGCCGGACGTTCCGTTGCACGAAGTCAAGCCACGGGTGCTCTCCGCAACCAGTGTCCAGTACTGCGACAACCGGGCGTTCGCGTCCGCCGAGGTCGGCATCAGGAGTTCGGTGTGGACGTTTACCTACGTAAGCCACAGGCTGGCGGCCACCGGTGCCGAGAGGGTCATACCCATCAGAGATGTAGCCACCCCCCGGGTTGGGCATGTTGTGCGGGTTGGGCATGTTGTGCGGGTTGGGCATGTTGTGCGGGTTCGGCATGTTGTGCGGGTTCGGCATGTTGTGCGGGTTCGGCATGTTGTGCGGCGTGGACCCGACCTCCGGCACAGGCACCAGGACGTGCTCCAAGCTCACTCCGCGCGCACCCTCTAGCCGCTCGGCCCGGAGCGTCTGAAGAACAGCCCAGGCGTCAGGCGCCTGTGCGGCTCGCCCTGCTCGAACCCCGATCCGCACACGCCGTACACCGAACCGGAGCCCGACAGCACATTCGGGCTCGTCCTCAGCAATGGCACGCCAGCCAAGACCCTTCGCGGCCTTCTCGATGCGCTTGAAGGTGTCCTCGAAGTCGACCGACTTGGAGATCAGCAGGACTGACGATGAATAGATCGTCGAGCGAGCAGCAACGCCGTCGACGGCGACGGCGTTGGTCGGGTCGAGGACTCGCGCCTCGGTGGAACCGTACGCGACCGACAGCAGGGGCTCGCGCTCTCTGCGGGTGGGGCGGTGGGCCATCGTTACTCCTGGTCAGATCTCGAACGTGGGGGTCAGAAAAGCAGCAGAGCCGTCGGCAGGCTCGAAGCGGAGCCGGATGAGGCCGGCGGGCAACGAGGTGAGCTCGAAGCGACCCGAGGCTCCGAGGGTGACGGCGACGATCGGCGTACGGACATCGTCGGCGCGGACGGCGCGGACGGTCATGGGTGAGCCGGGGACGACCCAGCCGTCGAGGCGGGCGGTGGTGTCGGTGTCGGACGCGACACGCACCAGGACATCTACGCCGGACTGGGCGAAGCGCAACGTGTAGGCAGAGCGGGCGGAGGCAGGGGCGGACGAGCGTACTCCGGCCGCCTCGGCACCCGAAGACTCCACCAGGAGCATCAGCTCCAGATCGAGCCCGAGACCGGACTCCTCGGCGGCGCCTGCGGCGGCCGCCTGCATCCGGGAGATCAGGCCCCCGGGGACGGGGTCACCGGCAACATAAGCCTGTCGAACCAGGCCCAACAGCTCTTCGCGAGTGGGCTCCTCCGAGCGACCCATCACGACACCTCCCCTTCATCGAACACAGCGCGCAGTGCGTCCCGCAGCTTCCCGAGACAGCGGCCGCGGGTGGGGCCGATGCTGCCGATGGGCATGTCGAGCTCTTCGGCCAGACCGGCGTAGTCCGGCCGGTCGGAGAAGGCGACCACGCGCAGCAGTCGCCGGCACCGCTCGGGCAAGCCCTCGACGGCTGCCCAGATGAGGGAGTTGCGGTCGCCCTCGACGACCAGGGACTCCGCCGAACGCTGCGTCGGGACGCGGGACTCGAGCGCCTCGTCCTCCACAGGTACGTCCCGCCCGGACCGCTTCGCGACCCGCCAGGCCTCACGGCGCGTGGTCAGCGTGAGCCAGGCGCCGACGGCTGCGGTGTCGAGGATCGAGGAGTGCTTGCGTACGAAGGTCAGCCAGGTGTTCTGGACGACGTCCTCCGCTTGCTCGGCAGAGAGTCGGTAGGAGCGCGCGACCTGCCACAGGACGGGCGTCATCGTCGCGACCAGCTCGTCGAGGGCGGCGGAGTCGCCGCTGAGCCAACGGTCGAAGTCGGCCGTGGCCCGGGACCACACGGTCACAGGTGCGTCGGCATGACCGATCCCCCGTGGTACCCGTGTCACAGTCTCCTCCTCGACCGGTGGCCTCCGGATCGGCGGCGAGCCGGTGGGGGGCCAGATGGCGCGCGGACGCGTCATCGTGGTGGTCATAGTTGCTGTCACGGCTACAAGGAGGCCCGGGCCCCAAGCCGTGATACATCTGGTCGTTGACAATAGCGTCTCAACGGCCCCGACTCACTAGGGAGCGGCGGGATTGTCCCCACATTGAGGCGGCGAGACGCTCACGGACGGCGGTCCCGACCGGCTCGACCACCGGGATTCGGCCCTACCGCCAGAGCGGGTAGCCTTCTGCGGGTGAGTCTCACCGTGCGCCCCATCACCGCTGCGGAGCATCTCGCCTTCATCGAGAAGCAACCCAGCGTGAGCTTCCTCCAGACCCCGTCGTGGGCCCGGGTCAAGACCGAGTGGCGCTCGGAGTCGATCGGATGGTTCGACAGCCTGCAGGGCGGTGCCCTCGTCGGCGCCGCGCTGGTGTTGCACCGGCCGGTCCCGAAGCTGGAGCGGTTCACCCTCGCCTACCTGCCGGAGGGTCCGAGCATCGACTGGTCGGGCGATCTCGCGCCGTGGCTGGCGCCGCTGGCTGCGTACCTGAAGAAGAACGGCGCCTTCGGCATCCGTATCGGCCCGCCCGTCACCACCGCCACCTGGAACGCGAACCAGGTCAAGGACGGCATCGCCGACGACACCGTCCAGCGGCTCAACCAGCTCACCCCGACCCACCGCGACGCCACCGGCGCCCGCGTCGTCTCGCAGCTGAGGGCGGCGGGCTGGAAGCTCCAGTCCCCCGAGGACGGCTTCGGCGCGGGCCAGCCGCAGTACAACTTCGTCATCCCGCTGGCCCACGAGGACGGCACGCCGAAGACCGAGGACGAGGTCCTCAAGGGGATGAACCAGCTCTGGCGCCGCAACATCAAGAAGTCCGCCAAGATGGGCGTCGAGGTCACCGTCACCTCTCCCACCGCCCCCGCGGACGGCGACTTCGAGGGTGACCTGAGCGCCTTCCACGACCTCTACGTCCACACCGCCGCCCGCGACCACTTCACACCCCGGCAGCGGAGCTACTTCAGCACCATGTTCTGGGCGATGTCGTCCGAGGATCCGGAGCGCATCAAGCTCTTCCTGGCCCGGCACGAGGGCGATCTGGTCGCCGCCACCATCATGGTCCGCGTCGGGCAGCACGCCTGGTACTCCTACGGCGCCTCCTCGACCGAGAAGCGAGACGTACGTGGCTCCAACGCCCTGCAATGGGCGATGATCCAGGACGCCATGGCCGCCGGTGCGACCACCTACGACCTGCGCGGCATCACTCCGACGCTCTCCACCGACGACTCCCACGTGGGGCTGATCCAGTTCAAGGTCGGCACCGGTGGCCAGGCGGTGGAGTACGCCGGGGAGTGGGACCTGCCGCTGAACAAGCCGATCTACACGGCCTTCGATGTCTACATGAAGAGGCGCTGATCTCCGTATGCCGCTGAAACTGACCGTTGACGCCGATCGCTGGCGCAAGCACGTCCAGACCTTCGCCGAGGCGACCCCCGGCCTGGTCCCGGTGGCGAAGGGCAACGGCTACGGCCTCACCCTGCGCAAGCTCGCCCACCAGACCGAGTGGCTCAACAGCCTCGACACCGGCGTCGACACGCTCGCGGTGGGCACCTACAACGAGGTGTGGGAGGTCGCGACCCGGTTCAGCGGGTCGATCTACGTCCTCACCCCGTGGCGGCCCTACTCACCCGAGATCAACCCGGAGATCGCCGACCGGGTGATCCACACGATCAGCCGCCCCGAGGACCTGCCGCTGCTGCTGGAGCGCCAGCCCGGCGCCCGGGTCATCGTCGAGCTGGTCACCTCGATGCGCCGCCACGGGATGACGCCGAGCGACCTGTGGCCGACCGCCGCCGTCGCCCGCGAGCACGCCCGCTTCGAGGGCATCACCATGCACTTCGGCCTCGACGGCGGTTCGCTGGCCGAGGTACGCGCCCAGATGGACGCCGTCGTCGGCGCCGAGGCGAAGACGGTGTGGGTCTCCCACCTGAGCGCCAACGAGCTGGCCCAGCTGCGCGCCGCCTACGGCGACATCACCTTCCGGCCCCGCGTCGGCACCGCACTCTGGCTCGGTGACCGCGGCGCGCTCACCGTGACCGCGACCGTCGAGGACGTACACCCGCTCGAGCGGGGTTACTCCTACGGCTACCGCGGCCGCACCGCGATGCGCGCCGGCCACCTGGTGGTCGCCTCCGGCGGCACCGCCCACGGGATCGGGCTCGAGGCGCCGCTGGGCGACACCCACCTGCGCTCCCGCGCCCTCGCGGTCGCCCGCGGTGGGCTCGACGCGATGGGGCAGTCGCGCTCGCCGTACACGCTCGACGGCAAGGCGCTCTGGTTCGCCGAGCCGCCCCACATGCAGGAGTCGATGCTCATGCTTCCCTCGGGCGCGCGTGTGCCCGAGGTCGGCGAGGAGCTCGAGGTGCGGGTGCGTTACACCGCGACCTCGTTCGACGAGATCGTCCTGGATTCCTGAGTCTCCGCGCGGGCCTCGGTCCACCGGACCGGATCGCGCCACGGCTCGTAGATCTCTCGGACCACGACCGCGACGAGGTAGATCTCGGCGGCGACCCGGGCGATGATCGCGAACCAGTACACCGGCTGGTCTCCGCCGCTGCTGGCCAGCAGGTCCGCGAGATACCACCAGACCGCGACGAAGTAGAAGAGCTCACCGGCCTGCCAGATGAGCTGGTCACGCCAGCGCGGCACGGCGAGGACGGCCAGCGGCAGCAGCCACAGGACGTACTGCGGTGAATACACCTTGTTGACCAGCAGGAACCCGGCCACGATCAGGAAGCCGAGCTGTGCCAGTCGCGGTGTCTCCCGGGCCGTCAGCCCGATGATGAGTACGCCGCTGCACCAGGCGATGAAGAAGGCCCAGGAGACGAGGTTGACCGTGTGTGCGGAGATCGCCGCGTCGCTGGCCTGCTGGACCACGAGCCACAGCGAGCCGAGGTCGGGGCCGCGCTCGGAGTTGAAGCTCCAGAAGACCTTCCACTCCTCCAGCCCGGTGGCCATCGCGGGGAGGTTGGCGAGCACCCAGGCGAGGATCGTCGCCAGGGCGGCGACCGCCAGGTCGTAGTAGCGACGGCGCCGGATGCAGATCACCACGAGCCCGCCGAGCAGGAAGAGCGGGTAGAGCTTCGTCGCGCAGCCGAGGCCGATGAGGATGCCGGTCAGCAGCGGCCGGTCGCGCGACCATGCCCACAGGGCGCCGGCCACGAAGACGACCGCCAGCATGTCCCAGTTGATGATCCCGGTCGCCGCCAGCACCGGAGCGAGCGCGAACGCCGCCGCATCCCAGGGCCGTCGACGGTGCGTACGTGCCAGGAACCAGGCGGAGAGCAGCGCCGCGACCGCGAAGCCGATCACGTTGACGATGATGAAGACCCGGATCTCGTGGTGCATTCCCGGCAGACCCCAGAAGCTCGAGGTCTCCACGAGATGGCGGTCGTCCTCGTCGGGGGTGTCGGTCAGCCAGTCGGTGACGTGGGACGTCGCCCAGGCGTAGTAGGAGATGCCGACCGGATACTCCATCACCTGCTGGTAGCGCGCCCGGACCTCAGGATCGGCGGAGTAGGGCCACTCGTGCTCGGCCAGGCCGCGATCGACGTAGAGATAGGGCAGGTCGGAGTAGCAGAAGTGGGTGTATCTGGTGTCGCCGTTGGTCCAGGTGGCGTTGTAGCAGGTCTGCTTCGACACCATCCCGATCGCGAAGGTGAGCGAGGTCAGGAGCAGCAACAGGCCGACCGCGCTGAACCAGCGCCGTCGGCCGTGTGCGAGGCCCCCGAGAGGACCGCCCACGGCGGTGGAAGCGGTCCTGACGACCGGATCCTCCGCCGTGGGGGCGGTCACTGGACCTTCTGTCACTGCGTAGTGCCCTCTTCGGTGCTGCCGCCATTACCGCCGCCATTATTGCCATCCGCCGGTGGCGAGGACGACTCACAGTCCCCGAACCAGTCACACGCGGTCTCGGTGACCCCGGGCTCGGTCGACTCGGACGGGTCAGGAGTCGTGCCCTCTCCCGGATCACCGTCGGTCGCGCCATCCGTGGGCGACTCACTGGCATCCGGCTCCTCGATCGGGATGCAGAGGCCCTTGCGCTCGTCCTTCTTGGAGCAGTTCTCCGACGGGGTCGGAGTCGGGGTCGGGGTGGCGGTCAGCGACGGCTCATGACCGTCCATCGGCGCCTCGCCGTCCTTCCACGCCGGCTCCGGGAACTCCTCGAGGTCGAGGTCGTCGGTCAGCGTGCCCATGATCTGGGCCCACGTCTCGGCGGGGTAGCCGGCTCCGAAGTAGGAGTCGAGCCAGTTGTCCAGCTTGCCGGAGCCCTTGCCACGGACGTACATGACCGCCGTGGACAGCTGAGGCGTATAGCCGGCGAACCATGCCGAGGAGACGTCATCGTCGGCGTTGGTCGCGGTGCCGGTCTTGCCGGCAGCGGGCTGGTTGATCACTCCGGCCGACTGGCCGGTGCCGTCCTTCACGACCTGCTGCAGGGCGTAGGAGGTGTCGTCGGCGGTGTCCTCGGACATCGCCCGCTCCTCGCCGTCACGCTGGTCCCACTCGTAGACGACCTCGCCCTTCGCGTCGACGACCTTCGAGACGAGGTGCACGGTGTTGCGCACGCCGCCGTTGGCGATGGTCGCGTAGGCGTTGGCCATGTTGATCGGGCTGATCGCCTGACGACCCAGCGTGAGCAGATAGTTCTTGGGGTCGAAGTCGATCGAGTAGGCCGGGATCGAGCGGTAGTCGGCAGGTGCGTTCTCGGCATGCTGCTCGTCGGGCGGCAGTCCGGCCTTGACCGCCATGTCGTAGACGTCCTGGCTGCCGTTGGGCAGCGCCGTCGACATCTCGACGAAGGAGGTGTTGACCGACTCCTCCATCGCCTTGATGCCGGTGATGTGGTCGCCGTAGCCGTGACCGGTGGGGTCCGCTGCGGTCTGACCCGAGTTGCGGACCACCCGGTCGGTGCCGGGGATCTCCCAACCACCCTCACCGGTCCAGGTGTCCTTGAGCGAGTAGCCCGCCTCGAGGGCCGCGGCGAGGGTGAACGGCTTCATCGTCGAGCCGGCCATGCCGCCCGAGGCCGCCCAGTTGATCTGGGAGTCGAGGTAGTCCTGGCCGCCGTAGAAGCCCTTGAGCGCACCGGTCTTCACATCGACCGTGGCGGCGCCCACGTGCAGCTCGTTCTCCGGGTGCTTCGCGTTGACCGCCTTCTTGTCCTCAGGACGTACGTCCTTGACAGCCTGCTCCGCGGCCTTCATCGCCTTCGCGCTGAGCGTGGTGGTGACCTTCAGGCCCTTGCTGTCGATGTCCTCCTCGGTGAAGAGAGGCTCGCCGTTCTCCTTCTTCAGGGACTTCAGCTCGTTCTTCACCAGGGTGAGCGCGTGACCCTTCTGGCCACCGAGGCGGCTGTCGGCCAGCGGCTTGGGGAACTTGGGCAGCGCCGCCTTCGCCTTCTCGAGCGTCGCCTCGTCGTAGTCGCTGAGCGCCTTGCCCTGGCTCTTGAGGTCGGCCATGCCGTTGAGGACGTACTGGTAACGGCCGAGCAGCTCGGTGCCGCCGGAGTCCTTGCCTTCCTTCTCCGGGTCGAAGCCGTTGGGGTTGTTGAGGATCGCGGTCAGCGCCGCGGCCTCCTTGATGTTGAGGTCCTGGGCCGACTTGCGGAAGTAGGTCTTCGCCGCGGCCTGGACGCCGTAGGCGCCGCGGCCGAAGTAGACGGTGTTGAGGTAGCCGGTGAGGATCTCGTCCTTCGACTTCTGCCGGCTGATCTTCAGCGAGATGACCGCTTCCTTGACCTTGCGGGAGTAGGTGCGCTCCTGGGTCAGGTAGAGGTTCTTGACGTACTGCTGCGTGATCGTCGACGCACCACCCGCGCTGCCGGTGGTGGCGTTGGTGAAGAGCGTGCGGGCGATGCCCTTGAGGTCGATGCCGTTGTTCTCGTAGAAGCTGCGGTCCTCGGCGGCCACCGCCGCGTCCTTGATGAGCGCGGGCATCTCGTCCTCGCTCAGCGCGTCACGGTTCTGGTCGCCCGCCTGGAAGCGGCCGACCTCCTTCTTGCCGCCGGCGTAGTAGACGAAGCTCGACTCGGCCTCGAACGCCGCGTTGGCGCTGGGGATCGAGATCATGTTGTAGGAGATGATCACCGCGCCGCTGCCGATCAGCGCCATGACCAGCGCGCAGATCGCCGCGATCTTGCCGATCCGGGCCGCCAGGGCCTTCTTGTCGAGCCCCTCGTCATCGAAGCGGCCGTTCGGCGCGCCGGCTACGGAGTTGGGGTCACGCGGCCCGCGACCGCCGCCGCCACGCTCGGGACGCGCCGGCCGCTGACCGAGACGGTCGACCGGCGGCTCGCCGGGACGACGGGGTCCCGGCGGGTAGGGCTGCCGCTGACCGGGGCGGGGACCGCCGGGAGGCATCGGCCGCTGGCCGCGGGGCTGGGGGCGACCGCCTGAGGACGGCCCCTGCGGAGAACCCTGCGGACCGCCCTGGGGACGGCGCGGTGCCGGCGGACGACCGCCCGGACCACCCTGCGGTGGGCGCGGTCCGCCCTGGGGTCGTCCTTGCTGCCCACCGAGATTGGATCTACGGGGACTGGCACTGCGGGGGCTGGGCCTTTGAGAAAAGCCGCCGGATGGGTCGCTCACGGGTGTTGCACTGCTCCTGTGACTGCCCGGCACGTGACCGGACGGGCTGACACTGACAATCCCCCGACGTCGCTGAATCCCCCCGAGGGAATCCCATCAACCTGACGCGCGACGCTTGCCTGACCTTCCCCGGGTGGTTCCTCGGGTAGGTGAACGGCAGCCATCAGCGTACGCAATCGACGCTAGCGCTCCCGCATCCACGCCCAGCGCGCCTCAAGTCACCCGACGTCAACAGTTCGGTGACGGTTGCATCGAAGCGGGCTCTTCAGGCGTAGACAGACAAGACTTAGGTCTCTATTTGCCATCACGGATATATCGGTACGATAGGTCGCATGGCACGTCGCGCAGAGACGATCGAGTTGGCAGTCCTTGGGCTGCTGCACGAGTCGCCTATGCATGGCTACGAGCTGCGCAAGCGGCTCAACCTGATGCTGGGCTGGGGGCGAGTGCTGTCGTACGGCTCGCTCTACCCGGCTCTGAAGAAGATGCTGCGCAAGCACCTCATCGAAGAGGAGGCGCAGTCCGTCACGCCGGTGACCCGGCGGCCGCGGATCGTCTACCAGCTGACGCCTGCCGGAGAGCGTGAGTTCACCCAGCTCATGTCCGAGGTCGGTCCGATGGCTTGGGAGGACGACAACTTCGACATCAGGTTCGCGTTCTTCGGTCGCACCGACATGGAGATCAGGCTTCGCGTCCTCGAAGGACGTCGCAGCCGGCTCCAGGAGCGGCTCGATCGGGTGCAACGCGAGCTTGCCATGACCCAGAAAGAGGTCGACTCCTACGCCCGCGAGCTTCAGCGTCACGGCGTCGAGTCGGTCGAGCGGGAGGTCCGATGGCTCTCCTCTCTGATCGACGCCGAACGCAACCCCAGGCCTGTGAACGACGAGCAGGCGGCGGGTCAGGGGGATCTGGGGGATGACGATGGCGTACGCGACGAAGCGGACGTCTCGCGCACAGCGCAGAGCAGCCAAGAGAACGAGTGATGACCTTCGGGCCGGTGTCGGCCCGGAGTATTGGAAGGAGCCCCGATGGGTTCGGTTCGTGTAGCAATCGCGGGAGTCGGCAACTGTGCCAGCTCCCTGGTCCAGGGTGTGGAGTACTACAGGGACGCCGACCCGGCGGGCAGCGTCCCGGGCCTGATGCACGTCACGTTCGGCGACTACCACGTCTCTGACGTCGAGTTCGTCGCTGCCTTCGACGTCGACGACAAGAAGGTCGGCAAGGACCTCTCCGAGGCGATCAACGCCTCCGAGAACAACACCATCAAGATCGCCGACGTTCCGTTCAAGGGCGTCGAGGTCCAGCGTGGTCCCACGCTCGACGGTCTGGGCAAGTACTACCGCCAGACCATCTCCGAGTCGGGCCTCGACCCCGTGGACGTGGTCTCGGTCCTTCGCGAGAAGGAGGTGGACGTTCTCGTCTCCTACCTTCCGGTCGGCTCCGAGGAGGCGGACAAGTTCTACGCGCAGTGCGCGATCGACGCGGGCGTCGCCTTCGTCAACGCGCTGCCGGTCTTCATCGCCTCCGACCCCGAGTGGGCCGCGAAGTTCGAGGCCGCCGGCGTCCCGATCGTCGGTGACGACATCAAGTCGCAGGTCGGTGCCACCATCACCCACCGCGTCATGGCCAAGCTGTTCGAGGACCGCGGCGTCGCGCTGGACCGTACGTACCAGCTCAACGTCGGCGGCAACATGGACTTCAAGAACATGCTCGAGCGCGAGCGCCTGGAGTCCAAGAAGGTCTCTAAGACCCAGGCCGTCACCTCGAACCTCAAGGGCGAGCTGGCCGACAAGATCGACGACCGCAACGTGCACATCGGCCCGTCCGACTACGTGCAGTGGCTCGACGATCGCAAGTGGGCATACGTCCGGCTCGAGGGCCGCGCGTTCGGTGATGTCCCGCTGAACCTGGAGTACAAGCTCGAGGTCTGGGACTCCCCCAACTCGGCGGGAATCATCATCGACGCCGTCCGTGCGGCCAAGATCGCCAAGGACCGCGGCATCGGCGGCCCGATCATCCCGGCCTCGGCCTACCTCATGAAGAGCCCGCCGGTTCAGATCGAGGACACCGAGGGTCGCGTTCAGCTGGAGGCGTTCATCCGCGGCGAGTGACCCTCTGCTGTTGAGCTGCCCCGGGTGCCTGGCACCCGGGGCAGTCGCATTTCGTACGCGGCGTCAGAAGCGGATCGCGTCGATGATCTTCACCCGCGCGGCGATCATCGCCGGGAGGATGCCCGCGATCGCACCGACCGCGAGCGCGACGGCGAGGCCGAGGAACGCCGCCGAGAGCGGGAAGGGCGGGACGTCGTCGATGCCCTGGAGGACGAGCTTCTGCACCAGCGGGTTCTTGATGGCGGCCACGGCCAGGAGCACGCCGACCACGCCCGCGACGACGGTGGCCACGACACTCTCCATCAGCACCGAGAAGAACACCCGCCCCGTGGTCGCCCCGAAGCTGCGCCGGATCCCGATCTCCCGGATCCGCTGCTGGATGGTGACCAGGGCGATGTTGAGCAGACTCAGGGCGCCGAGCAGCAGGATGATGCCGGCGATCCCGATGATCACCCACTTGATCGGGCCGATCGGGTCCTCACCGCCCCACGCCAGGTAGTCGTCGCGCTGGGCGTCGACCTGGAGTCCCGGGAGCTCGGCGCGCATCGCCATGCCGATCTCGCCGGCGAGCTCGTTGGCGCCGTCGATCGGCACCCACATCTCGTAGCTGGCGTCCGTGGGAGCTCCGGCCTGCCAGTGCTCCAGCGAGTCGGCCAGCATGAACGCGCGGGGCGTGCCGTAGCCCCGCAGGCTCGTGACACCGATGATCGTGGCGGTCACCGACATCCCCTGGCCCTTCAGGTCCACCGACGTCGGCAGCTGTGTGCCCCGCAGGCCGAGCTTCTTCAGGAACGTCTCGTCGACCACGAGCGCCGGGGAGAGGCGCTCCTCGTCCGAGGCCTGCAGCCAGCGACCCTGCGGTACCACGACCCGGTGGATGGCGGCGTACGCAGGGTCGACCCCCATCAGCTCCACCCGCTTGCTGGTGCTCGCGGTGGTCGCCTTGATGTCGTAGGCGGAGATCCTCGCCGAGGCGTACTTCACGTCGAACCGCTCCGCGACCGTCTGGAAGGCGGGCCGGACCCGCTCGACGGAGAGCGGCATGCCGGTGTGGGGGTCGTAGGCCATGACCGAGATGTGCGCCGGCCGCCCGTCGATCTCGTAGGACTCGGTGAACATCTGCTTGGCGATCTGGCCGGCCGCGACGGTCGCGGTGATCGAGGCGACCGCCACCGCCACCCCGACCAGCGACAACAGCACCCGGAGCCGGTGGATGCGCAGCTCCTGCCACGCCTCGACGGTCGAGGCGGCCAGGCCCGTGACGAGGCGCGCCAGGTTGCTCCTCACGCCGCTGCCTCCTCGGTCAGCGGGTGCAGCCGTCCCTCGGCGAGCTGGAACCGCCGCCGTGCCAGGGCGGCGACGTTCTGGTCGTGGGTGATCGTGATCAGCGCGGCGCCGGAGTCGTACGTCGCCTGGTCGAGCAGCCTCATCACCATCGCGCCCGTCTCGACGTCGAGCGCCCCGGTCGGCTCGTCGGCCAGCACGACCGACGGCGTCCGGACGAGCGCGCGGGCGATGGCGATGCGCTGCTGCTCACCGCCGGAGAGGAACTGCGGCATCGCGTCGAGCCGGTCGCCGAGCCCGACCTTGTCGAGCATCGTGGCCGCGATCCGGCGCCGCTGCCAGAACTCCTTGCCCGATGCATACAGCAGTGGCGCCATCACGTTCTCCAGAGCCGTACGCCCCGGCAGCAGGTTGAACTGCTGGAAGACGAACCCGACATCACGACCGCGGATCCGGGCAGCCTGCCGGTTGCTGATGTCGGTGACGTTGCGACCTGCCCACTCCAGGGTGCCGCCGGTGGGCCGGTCCAGCAGGCCGAGCAGGTTCAGCAGGGTCGACTTGCCGGTGCCCGAGCGGCCCACGATGCCGACATGGTCGCCGCGGCTCACGTCGAGGTCGACGCTGGTCAGGATGTGCAGGTCCTCGCCGTCGGGGAGCTCGACCGTGCGGGCCACGCCGGTGAGCCTCAGCAGCTCCTCCGCGCTCACATCTCCCCCATCGGCATTTCCTCGGTCATCCCCTCGTCCATCCCGCCGCCCGTCTCCTTCGAGCCCGGGACGTACCGCAGGACCGAGTCGCCGGCCTTCAGCCCGCTGGTCACTTCGACGAGCTTGCCGTCGGTGACGCCGAGCTTGACCGGCTGCTCGGTCGGGGTTCCGTCCTCGCCGACGACCCAGACGGTGCCGTCGCCGACCAGACCGGTGACCGCGGTGACGGGGATGGTGACGACGTCGCCGTCGCTCTTGCCCGCGTCGATGGCCATGGTCATGGTCAGACCGTCGAAGACGGTGACCTTCTCCGGGACCAGGCAGCTGATCCGGGCGCCCGCCCCCGAGTCGCCCTCGGCCCCCGGCTCCCCCTCCATCATCTCGCCCTCGGGCTCGTTGCTGGTGATCGTCTCGGTCGCCGCGTCGCCGATGCGCAGATCGGTGCAGTTGAACGGCTTCGGGCCGCTCTCGATGGTCACCGTGGCCTCGTCCGGGTTGCTGGCCAGCCGGTAGCGGTCCAGCGGCGAGATCGCGCCGACCGCATGGAACGTCGTGGGACGGATCGAGACGACCACCCCGTCCTCGGTCACCTCGCCCATCAGCTCGGCGGCGTAGTTGCCGACGATGCCGGTGGCGGGCGCGACGACCGTGTACCAGTGATAGACCGGCTTCGGCGGCGACGGCTCGACCGGGGCATCGTCACGATCGCCGTCGCCGGCGGCGTCATCGACGTTCCCGGGCTCCTCGGCAGGCTCCTCGACGGGCTCGGCCTCGGCGGGCTCCTCCTCCGTGCGCACCTGGAAGAGCTTGTCGCCCTTCTTCACCCTGGCGCCGGTCTCGGCGAACCGGTGCGCCAGCACCCCGGTGACCGAGCTGGTGGCGGAGACCGGCTTGTCGATCACGATCGTCCCCTCGACCGTGAGCGCGTTGGAGATGGTGCCCTTCTCGACGACCACCTCCTCCGGCGGGATCTTCCCGGTCGGCGTCAGTGGCGCCCCATCGGCATCCTGCGTCGAGCCGGTGAAGGCCAGCTTGAAGAGGCTCACCGCGATGACCAGGCCGATCACGGCCCAGAACGACTTGAAAAGTACGCGGCGCACCGCCGTCTTCGACATGAGCGGACTGTAGCCCTGCCTGATGGATCACTGCGGCCGAATTTCCACCGGGTTTGTCAACACTCCATCCACGTACATCTCGAACACCTGTTTGATCCCCTAGACTCCGGGACCCGAACGATCGACCGCCTCAGGCACGGGAGACCCCCACGATGCGTCCCGACAACGACACGACCCCGACAGGCAAGGGCTCGACCGGAAGTGGTCGCGGCCTCATCCTCTTCGGCGCCGTCTCGGTCGCGCTGATCTCGACGGCCGCCGCGTACGTCGCCATGGTCGGCTTCGGGCGGGACGTGCTCGCCATGGGCGCGATCAACGCCTACGCCTTCGCCGGCGTCTTCGAGCTCTCGCTCGTCACGGTCGCTCTGATGGCTCGCGAGGCGGCCCAGCAGGACCGGCCGGCGCAGACGCTGCTGACCCTGACCTGGCTGCTGTCCGCCGCGTCAGGCTTCTTCGCCGGCTGGCACGAGATCCACCTCGGCCACGCCGTCACCGCCGCCGCGTTCCGGTTCATCGTGCCGCTCCTGGCGGCGCTGATGTGGCACCTCGCGCTCGTCGGCGACCGACACCTCGCCATGGAACGCTCCTGGTCCGACCTGCGGATGGGCGCCCGGATGCACGCCCTCCTGGCCACCCGCGTCGAATGGCGCCGGGCTCGCGACACGGCGGTGCGGAAGCGTACGGCCTCGTCCCGCCGGAAGCTGGAGCGCGCGCAGAAGCGCTACTGGCGCGCCGAGGCGGTCGCGCTGCGGTCGGTCGCGCCGGGCGCGATGCGCGACCAGATCACCCAGTGGGTCGACGCCTTCGCCGCCGTCGCCGAAGGCACCCGCCAGGCCGACCGGCTGCCGATCACCCTGCCCGACGTGCACGAGGCGCTCAGCGTGCCGGTCGTGGAGCAGGTTCCGCACGTGGCACCCGCTCCTGACGCCGACCGTGCCATCGAGGCGCCTACCGGCATCCACTTCGACAGGACCACCGACGCCGTCTCCGACTCGGTCACCGACGTACCCCGCGAGGTGACCCCGTCGCGCGAGACCCGAACCCGCGAGATGGCATCAGCCCTCGCCACCCCGGACACCCGCCGCCGCGTCTCGAGCCGGGTGACCGATGCCGCGCGCACGGCCGCCGACGCTGCCCCGGGCGCCGGGATGGCGCCACAGTTCAGCAACGTCCGCACGGCCACCAGGCCGTCCGACGCCGACGGCACGCTCCTCGACCGGATCCCGTTCCCGGAGAACATCCCCGACCCCGAGCCGGCCATGGACTACCCCGACATCCTTCCCGACGAGATCGCTGAGCTGATGGCGAATCTCCCCGACGACAAGTCCGAGGCCGCCCGGCTCCTCGTCGACGCCGGGGCCCGCATCCCCGACGTGGCCGCGCAGCTCGGCGTCTCCACCAGCAGCGTCTACCGCTGGACCAGGGCAGGGGCCTGACGCCGAGGCCGCGGCGCGGGAGGGTCAGCCTTCGAGGTCGGCCTTGAGCTTGGCGAGCGTGGTGGCCATGCCCGTACGCAGCTCCTCGGTGAACTTCTCCTGACCCCCGAGCACCGCATTCGTCAGCGAGCGGGAGAGCGCGGAGATGCCGTCCGGGGTCTCGCGGCGGTGGGTGACCAGCGACCCCTCAGGGGTCTCGTCGATCTGGAAGGACCAGACCGTCGTGTTCTCCGCGACCCGGAACGCGAAGTCGGAGTGGGGCGTGAAGCGTACGACCTTGGCGTTGGTCGGCCAGTGCTTCCAGCCCTGACGGTTGATGTTGAAGAAGCGGGTGCCCTCCTTGACCTGGCCGAACACCACGGTCTTCACCACCTGCGGGCTCCACGAAGCCATCCGCGGAAGGTCCGTGATCGCGGCCCACACCTGAGCGGGCGTCGCGTTGATGGCGGTCGTTGCCTCGAGATCTGTGATCGTCGTCATACGCGGAACCGTACCGTCAGTATGGCTCGATGGACAGTAGGCGCCCAGATGTCAATTGGGTTCTCAGCCGACGCTGACCTTGACCTCGACCGAAGTCGAGGTGTCGGCGCCCGCCCCACCGTTGCCGTAGTCCCGACCTGATCCGCCGTTGAGCCTGTCGGGCCCGCTCCCGCCGTAGAGGCGGTCGTCAGCGCCGTAGCCATAGAGGACGTCACGACCGCCGCCACCTTGGAGCACGTTCCTCGCGCCATTCCCCTCGAGCTTGTCGTCGTAGCGACTTCCCGTCAGGTTCTCGAAGCCGCTCAGCGCGTCGGTGCCCGCTCCGCCGGTCGCACGTGCCAGCGACGCGACCACCCGCGCTCCCGCGGAGGCGTACGTGACGGTGTCCGTTCCCGAGCCGCCGATCAGCCTGTCGGAACCGCGCCCGCCGCTGATCGTGTCATTGCCGTACGAGCCGCTGATGACGTTGTTGCCGGGCGAGCCGGTGAGGACATCGTTGGCAGACGACCCGGTCAGGTTCTCGATCGTGCTGATCCGGTCGTAGCCGGATCCGCCGGTGTTCTGGGCCGCCGTCGAGGCGAGCGTGACTCGAACCCCGGTCTTCGAGGCGCTGCCGTAGGCGACCGTGTCCGCGCCGCTCGCCCCACTGACGACGTCGTCGCCCGCACCGGGGTCGATGCTGTCGTTGCCGTCGCCGCCCGAGATCACGTCCTTGCCACCGAACGCCTCGATGTGGTCGTTGCCGGAGCCTCCGGAGATCCGGTTCGCGAGATGGTCGCCGCGGAGGTCGTCGGAGTACGGACTCCCGATCACCGACTCGACCTCAGCGAGAGAGTCGGCATCCGCGGTGAAGTAGTCGGCCTTCATCCACGCGCGTGCGCCGGCCTTGGCCGAGGAGTAGGTGACCGTGTCCGTCCCGGAGCCACCGGACACCACGTCACCCTGCCCGCCGATGGGGACCGCGGCGCCGCCGAGGATCGTGTCGTTGCCGATCTCGCCGAACACCGAGTCCACTCCCGTGCCGGGATCGAGACGGTCATCGCCGGCGTCACCGTGGATGACGTCGTTCCCGGCCCCTGCCGTGACGGCGTCGTTCCCATCGCCCGCATAGACGGCGTCGCCGCCCGCGCCCAAGTCGATGATGTCGTTGCCGGCGCCGGACCTCACGGTGTCGTTCCCATCGCCACCGTAGATGGAGTCCTTCGCCGAGTTGCCCTCCAGGAGGTCGTCACCGAGCCCGCCGATCAGGGTGTTGTCGCCGATGCCGCCGCGTACGGTGTCCGCGTCGGCGCCGCCGTCGACACGGTCGTTGCCGTCGCTTCCGTCGAGATCGTCGAGTCCGGCCGATCCGGTAACCGCGTCGTCTCCCGCCTCACCGTGGACGGTGTCGTCACCCGCACCGCCGTCGATCGCATCGTTGCCGGCGCCACCGAAGATCTGATCGTCACCGGGGCCGCCCTCGATCCGGTTCGCCCGCGCGTCTCCGGTGAGACGGTCGTAACCGGCTGACCCGATGACGCCTTCCACTCCGGCCGGAACGGTGTACTCGACCCACCCCGAGACCTTCGCGAACGAGGCCATGTCCATGCCGGTGCCACCGTCGAACCTCGCAGACCAGTAGCCGACTCGGTAGTCGTCCTCCTGGAACTCCAAGAGGTCGTCCCCGTCTTCTCCGGAAACGGCGTACTCGTCGCAGTCGGTGTCCCGAGCTGGAATGAACCGATCGTCACCGTTGCCGCCGGCCACGTCACAGAAGAATCCGAACTCGACGACATCGTCGTACGCCGACCCGATCAGGCGCCAGTCCTGACCTGAGACCGACCACACGTTGAAGGTGTCTGTTCCCTGGCCGACGACGGTGATCTTGTTCTGTCCGACAGAGCTGGGCGTCATCGTGATCGGGCCGGATGCGGCCGCGTACGAGATAGATGCCTGGTTGTCGTCGAAGGTGTCATCGCCCGGCCCACCGATGTACTGGTCCTTCCCCTCTCCACCAGAGAGGGTCGAGCCGCCGACGCCGGCCGCGAGGGTGTCCACGAAGCGGGAACCAGTCACGACCTCCGCGCCGGAGACGGAGTCGCGCCCCAGACCGGTGTCCTGAGCGGTGGTCGTCGCCAACGACACCGTGGCAGCCACGGGTGAGAACGCGTAGGTGATCTCGTCCCGGCCGTCGCCGAGATCGGTGACGTCGTCGCCCATGCCCACGTAGGCCTTGTCGTCGCCCGCTCCGCCGAAGAGCTGGTCGTCGGCCACCTCCGGGTCGAACCCGTCACCGAGGCCGCCCTCGTGGAGCACGTCGGCACCGGCGTCACCGTGGAGACGATCGGCACCGACGTCGCCGCTCAGGAAGTCTCGGCCGGCCCCGCCGCGGATGGTGTCCGCGCCAGGACCCCCGTTGAGCTCCTCGACGGGCTTCCACGAGCCCGGCGCTTCGGTCAGGTCGGTCCCGGTGATCGTGTCGTCGCCCTGGCTGCCGATCACGAAACGTACGCGCGGCGCCGCACCGTCGCGGGCGGCCCGGATGATGTCGGTGCCGGCTCCGCCGGTCACCTTGACGACCATGCGGCCGTCGACCTCGACCGGGTTCAGGTCGATCTCCACCGGGCCTGCGACATCCGCGTAGGACAGATAGTTGGTGTCAGAGCCGATCTCGTCACCGGCGTACGGCCACGTCACGACGTCATTTCCGGCGCCGGGCTGGACGACTTGCGTGTGCTGGCTCAGGCTCGCGCAGTTCACGTGGAGGGAGTCGTCTCCTTCACCGCCCAGATAGACGTTCTCGTCCGCGTCACAGGCTTCGATCACGCCGTCGCCGATGCTGTCGTTCCCGGCACCACCGACGAGCGTGTCGTCGCCGTCCTCGCCGAACAGCCGGTCGTCACCCTCGCCACCACAGATGGTGTCGTCACCGCCGAGCCCGTTGATCGTGTCGTCGCCGGGCGTACCGAGGATGACGTCTGCCCCCTCGGTGGCAGCTGCGCCCGCCGCGGTGTTGAGGTCGATCGTGACCGGAAGGCCATTGCAGACGGTGACCTCCGTGTCCGCCGCACCAGCGGAGGCAAGCCCGACGGTCATCAGGCCGGCCAGGAGGAGACCGCCGACGACGTACGCCGGGGAGAGAAGACGCATGTGAGACTTTCGAGCTCGGTGGGGCGAGCCGACGGGCTCACGCAGCGCCGGACAGCCTCACGACGCGCGGGTTTACGTTAAGGCTGAACCATGCCGAGCGACATAGCCCGAACGGACTATGCGGAGCGCTCGGCCCACCAGTCCAGGAGCCGCTTGGCGGCTTCGTCCTCGGAGAGGATCCCCTCGTCGAGACGCAGGTCCATCAGGAACTTGTACGCAGCCCCGACCTCGCGCCCGGGAGGGATGTCGAGGAGCGACATGATCTGGTTGCCGTCGAGGGCGGGGCGGAGGGCGGCGAGCTCCTCCTCCTCGGAGATCCGCTCGATGCGGGCCTCGAGGGCGTCGTAGGTGCGGGCGAGGCGGTCGGCCTTGCGGCGGTTGCGGGTGGTGCAGTCGGCGCGGGTGAGGACGTGGAGGCGCTGGAGCTGGTCGCCGGCATCCCGCACATAGCGACGGACCGCGGAGTCGGTCCACTCACCGTCGCCGTAGCCGTGGAAGCGCAGGTGCAGCTCGACGAGCGAGGAGACCGCCTCGATCTCGTCGTTGGAGAAGCGCAGCGCCTTCATCCGCTTGCGGGTCATCTTGGCGCCGACGACGTCGTGGTGGTGGAACGAGACGGTGCCGTCGTCGTGGAACTTCCGGGTGCGCGGCTTGCCGACGTCGTGCATCAGCGCCGCGAACCGGGACACGAAGTCGGGGCCGCCACCCAGACGCTCCTCCTGGTCGATCGACTGCTCGAGCACCGTCAGAGTGTGCTCGTAGACGTCCTTGTGGCGGTTGTGCTCGTCGCGCTCCATCCGCAGCGCGGTCAGCTCGGGCAGCACCAGGTCGGCCAGCCCGGTCTCGACCAGCAGCGAGAGGCCGCGGCGCGGGTAGGGCGCGCAGATCAGCTTCACCAGCTCGTCGCGGACCCGCTCGGCGGAGATGATCGAGATCCGCGAGGCCATGTCCTTCATCGCGGCGACGACCTCGGGGGCCACCGTGAAGCCGAGCTGGGCGGCGAACCGTGCCGCCCGCATCATCCGCAGCGGGTCGTCGGAGAACGACGCCTCCGGCGTCCCCGGCGTACGCAGCACCCGGGTCGCTAGGTCGACGACGCCGCCGTAGAGGTCGACGACCTCGCGGCCAGGAAGCTGCACCGCCATCGCGTTGACGGTGAAGTCGCGGCGTACGAGATCGTCGGCCAGCGACGTGCCGTAGGCCACCTCGGGCTTGCGGGAGTCGGCGGCGTAGGCCTCGGAGCGGTAGGTGGTGACCTCGATCTGCCACGGCCCCTTGCGGGTGCCGATGGTGCCGAAGTCGCGGCCCATGTCCCACAGCGCCTCGCCCCACGTACGCAAAATCTTCTCGGTCTCCTCGGGGCGGGCCGAGGTGGCGAAGTCGAGGTCGTTGTGCGGCCGGCCGAGCATCGCGTCACGGACCGGGCCACCGACGAGCGCCAGCTCGAAGCCCGAGCGAGCGAAGGCCTCACCTAGGGAGTCGATGACAGGTGCGATACGGTCCAGTTCAGCAGTCACCGATCGCTGAACATCGGCGACGCTGATCGGGGGAAGCTGGCTGTCGGACACAACGCCGCAGTCTACGAGGACCGCACCCCCTGAAAGATATTCTCGAAGTCATGCCAGTCCGCCAGCATCAGGCGAGGCCGCCACGGCCACGTGGGCGAGTCACCGCCGCACTCGTCCTGGTGCTGCTGGCACCCCTTCTGCTGATGCTGTCCGCGACCACGCTGGCCGCTCCGGCCCGGGCCGCGGAGGAGACCGCGGAGCCCGACCCGCTCGCGATGAGCATCGACGAGCTCGACACCGTCAGCCTCGACGGCCGCACCAAGGGCCGGATCACCGTCCGCGGCAAGGTCACCAACACCACCGAGGAGGAGTGGCACGGCGTCAATGTCTACCCGTTCGTCGGCGACACGCCGATGACCACCTCCGAGGAGCTGGCCGAGGCCGCCGAGTTGCCCGCGGACTCGCTGGTCGGCGAGCGGATCGTGACCGAGGGGACGTACGCAGCGATCCCCGACCTCGCGCCCGGCGAGACCTACTCGTGGTCGCTCTCGGTGCCGCGCAAGCGGCTGGAGATCACCGAGCCCGGCGTCTACTGGTTCGGGGTCCACGCGCTGGGCTCCACGACGCCGAAGACCGCCGACGGCCGGGCACGCACCTTCCTGCCGCTGGTCAAGGAGCCCAACAAGAAGGCCAAGGCGGAGAAGGTGTCCCTGGTCATGCCGCTCCGGCGCAGCGTGGTCTACAACGGCGACGGCAGCGTGAACTACCTCCCGGGCTGGACCCGCGACCTGGGCGCCGGCGGACGCCTCTTCCGGATGCTCGAGACCGGCGCCGAGATGCCCGACCTGACCTGGGCCATCGATCCCGCGCTGATCGATGCCGTACGCAACCTCGCCGAGGGCAACCCCGCCCGCAACCTGGCGCCGACGGACGAGGGTGAGGAGGAGCCGGAGGAGAGCGGGAGCCAGAGCGCCTCGCCCTCGGCCTCCGCGCTGCTGCCGAGCCCCTCGCCCAGCATGGACACCGACGCCGAGAAGGCGATGGACGAGGAGACCGAGGCCGCACAGAAGGCCGCGACGGTCTGGCTGGGGCGCCTCGAGGAGGCGCTCGCCGGCCACAACCTGCTCGCTCTCCCGTACGGCGATCCGGACCTGTCCGCGCTCGCCACGACCGACCCCGACCTGCTGGCCACAGCGCGTGAGCACACCGCCAAGGCGCTCACCGAGCTCGGCATCAAGGCGACCTCGGCCGTCGCTCCGCCGACCGGCTACCTCGACCGTGCCGCGGTCAACCTGCTCGAGCCGGGCGCGGTCAACCTGGTCAGCGACAGGATGCTCCGCGGCACCACGCCGGTCATCGCCGACCTCGACGGTCACCAGATGATCGTGACCTCCTCCGGCGCCGCCGCCGGCGGACCCGGACCCAACGACCCCATCGACGCGATCTCGGTACGCCAGCGTCTCGTCGCCGAGGCGGCCCTGCTCCGCGGCTCCGGCAAGCCGCTCATCGCGGTCCTCCCCGACGGCTGGCACCCGCCGCAGAGCGCCGCCTCGTTCGTCACCCCATGGAACAAGGCCGCCTGGATCTCGTCCTCGACGCTGGACGAGGCCGTCGCCGGGCACAAGCCGACATCGATCACCGCCGACAAGCTTCGCTACCCCCGCCGAGAGATGAAGGCCGAGATCTCCACCGACCGGATCGACACGGCCAACGAACTCATCGGCGCCGGCGAGATGCTGCAGCGAATCCTGACCCACAACGACGAGGTCGCCTCCGACATCGTCAACGAGGCCCTGACCTCGACCTCCTACTCCGCCCGCAAGGGCGACGCGGACCCGGCCGCCGACGCGTTGAGCCAGGTCAGCTCCGAACTGAGCTCGGTCACCGTGGCCGTACCGCCGAAGGTGATCCTCTCCAGCATGAAGGGCGGCGAGTTCCAGGTCACCCTGAGCAACGAGCTCGACGAGCCCGTCACGGTGCGGCTGGACGCGATGACCGACGAGTCGCTGCGGGTCGCCACCTCCGAGCCCGTCCAGCTCGACGCCAACTCCAAGGCCAGCTTCAACCTCGCCGCCAGCATGCGCGACACCGGCACCCACACCGCCCTGATCGTCGTCACCGACACCAAGGGCAACCCGCTGGGCGCCCACGCCTCCGTCCCGATCCGCCCCTCGCAGGTGAGCGGAGTGATCTGGTGGTTCGTCGGGACCGGCTGCGCGCTACTCTTCGCGGCGATCGCCGTGCGTCTCACCCGGCGCATCATGAAGGCCAAGAAAGCACGTACGTCAGGAGCGATGTGACAGCCACCGAGCAGAAGTCCGGCGGAAGCTCGGTCCTGGCCAACAGCGCGGTGATGGCCGCGGGGACCATGTTCTCGCGCGCCAGCGGTTTCATCCGCTCTGCGCTCCTGGTCGCGGCGCTGGGCTCCGGCCTGCACGCCGACGTCTTCAACATCGCCAACACCGTGCCCAACATGCTCTACATCCTGTTGGCGGGCGGTGTCTTCAACGCGGTGCTCGTGCCGCAGCTGGTGAAGGCGCAGAAGAACGACGCGGACGGCGGCGCGGCCTACACCGACCGGATCATCACGCTCGCCGGGCTGTTCCTCGGTGCCGTCACGATCCTCCTGGTGCTCGGTGCCCCGCTGCTGATGCGCCTCTACCTCGGCCCCGAGATGTACACGCCCGACCATGCGGCCCAGCTCGAGTCGGCCATCGACTTCGCCCGCTGGTGCCTGCCGCAGGTCTTCTTCTACGGGATGTTCGTGCTGGTCGGGCAGGTGCTCAACGCCCGCGGCAGCTTCGGCCCGATGATGTGGGCCCCGATCGCCAACAACATCATCGCGATCTCGACCCTGGTGATCTACCTGGTCGTCTTCGGGCCGTCCAACGTCGGTGGCTTCACCACCGGCCAGGAGATCCTCCTCGGCCTGGGCTCCACGCTCGGCATCGTTCTCCAGTTCCTGCTGCTCCTGCCGGTGCTCCACAAGACCGGCGTACGCTTCCGCCCCCGCTTCGACTTCCGCGGCGCCGGACTCTCACAGACCGCGAAGCTGGGCGTGTGGACGGTGCTCTTCGTGGTCGTGAACCAGGTGGCGTACACGATCGTGACGCGGCTCGCCTCGACCGGTTCGGCCGAGGGCGGCACCGGCTACACGGTCTACTCCAACAGCTTCCTGGTCACCCAGGTCCCGCACTCGATCATCACGGTCTCGCTGGCCACGGCCATCCTGCCGCTCCTCTCGCGCCACGGCGCCGCCGGCGAGCTGCCCGAGCTCGGACGTACGCTGTCGCACCAGCTGCGCAACGCGCTCGCCATCGTGATCCCGATCGCCGCGTTGCTCCCGGTGCTCTCCGAGGACATCGCCCACATCCTGTTCGGCCACGGCGCCGGCGCCGACGCGTTCAAGGAGTACGCCCCGACGCTGTCGATCTTCGCGGCCGGGCTGGTCTTCTTCACGATCCACTACCTGCTGCTGCGCGGCTTCTACTCGCTGGAGCAGAACCGCACCGTCTTCTTCATCCAGTGCTCGGTCGCCACCACCAACATCGTGGCCGCGGTGCTGCTGACCAGGGCCGTCTCCGCCGAGTACACCGCGCCCGCGCTCGCCGGCGCCTACACGCTCTCCTACCTGGTCGGCTCCGTCGTCTCGTACGTCGTGCTCAAGCGCACGCTCGGAGACCTGGACGGCCGCGGGCTGCTCGGGTTCCTCGCCCGCCTGGTCATGGTGACGGTGGTCGCCGCGGCCGCCGCCTGGCTGCTCCGCACGGCACTGGGCATGATCAACGACGAGCCGACGATGGTGCTGGCCTTGATCGGGGCCGCTATCGTCGGGGCGCTGCATCTCGGCATGCTGCTCCTCGGGGCGCAGGCTGCCCAGGTCAAGGAGCTGACCACGATGGTGCAACAGGTCGCCCGACGGCTGCGTCGTTGAGCACCAGTCCTTGACCACCATCGGACAGCCGCCTCACTGTCTGGCACGGTCTGAAAGAATGGGTCCGATATGGAGTTCACGCAATCAGGCGACGTCCTCGCCGGCAGATACCAGCTGACGGATCTGCTGAGCGAGTCCCGCGAGGGACGCTTCTGGCGCGCCCAGGACGCGGTGCTCGGCCGCCCGGTTGCCGTGCACGTCCTCGACGCCCACGACGAGCGCGCGCCGCGCCTGATGGCGGCGGCCCGCAACTCCGCTGCCGTCGGTGACCCCCGGATGCTGCGCGTCCTCGACGCCGCCCAGACCGACCAGGTGGCGTACGTCGTCAACGAGTGGGGCGAGGGCGCATCGCTGGAGAACGCACTGGCCGCCGGTGGCCCGCTGCCCCCGCAGCAGGCCGCCTGGATCGCCTCCGAGGTCGCCGACCTGCTGGTCCTGGCCCACGACCAGGGCCACGCCCACGGCCGGCTCAACCCCGAGGCCGTGCTGCTCGACGACCTCGGCGCGGTGCGCGTCATCGGCTTCGGTGTCGACGCCGCGCTGCACGGGATCGACCCCGACACCCGTGACTCCCAGCGGCGCGACCGGGTCGACGCCGTCGGCGTCCTCTACGCCGCGCTGACCGGCAAGTGGGCCGGCGAGACCCTGTCCTCGATGCCGCCCGCGCCCCGCGACCACGGCCGTGTGCTCCGTCCCCGGCAGGTACGCGCCGGTGTGCCCCGGCCCCTCGACGACCTGTGCGACCGGGTGCTGGGCAGCGGCGCCGACATGCCGCCGCTGACCGCGGCCGAGCTGCACTCCGCGCTCGCCGGCTTCTCCGGGGAGCCGACCGCTCCGCTCAACCGGCCCTCGGCAGTCAACGAGGAGACCCAGGCGATGGCCGCGCCGACCGAGCTCGAGCCGGCCGAGGCGCAGGCGGCGTCGAACGCGATCGGCGTGGCCCCCGATGCCGTACGCCCGCAGCGCCAGCGTCCGTCCGCCCCGCCGCCGATGCAGGACCCGACCCCGTCGAAGCCGCTGTTCGCCGACGAGACCCCGGGCCACGTGCCGCCGCAGCGCCCGCAGCAGGCTCCTCCGGCCGCCGCGCGGCGACCGGTGGCCCCGGATGCCTCCTACAACGGCTGGCAGGGCCCGTGGACCGGCGCCAACGTACCGATCGCCGAAGAGCCGGACTACAACCAGAAGCCCGGCGCCAGCTGGCTCCGCATCGCGATGGGCGTCGCCCTCGTGGTGCTGGTCCTCATCGCCGGCTCGATCGCGTGGAACATCATCGGCGACGACCCGAACACGACCGCCGAGAACCCCGGCACGGGCAACAACGGCGGCGACACCACAACTGAGGCCAAGCCGACCCCCATCAAGGGCATCACCGCCAAGGACCTCGACCCCCACGGCGACCCGCCCACCGAGACGCCTGACCTCGTCGACCTGGTGGTCGACGGCGACGTGAACGGGCTGGCGTGGCGTACGTCCCGCTACAACGACCAGATCGGTGACAGTCCCCGCTCTCTCAAGCCCGGCATCGGCCTGGTCCTCAATCTCAAGGGCGAGTACGCCATCGACTCCCTGAAGTTCAACATGATCGGCGAGCCCACCGACATCGAGATCTTCGTCGGCGACTCACCGTGGAGCGACGACCCGAGCGGCGCCCCCGCCGCGAAGGGCAGCGTCGGCACCGAGGGTGAGATCAAGGTCGACGGCGCCCCCGAGGGCAGCTATGTACTCGTGTGGATGACTGGTCTTCCCCAGGTCGACGGCGGCTACCGCGCGGAGGTCAAGGAAGTCCAGGTCCTCGGCACCTCCGTCTCCTGACCCGAGCCGGATCTCTCGGCGTTCAGGGCCCTGGAATGTACGTGGCCTACGATCTGTTGTGCAGTTCGCCAGCCACACCTGAGGAGCCTCAAGATGCCGACCCCGTCGTCCCCGACCGACCCCCGCAACGTGATCGTCGTGGGCTCCGGCCCGTCGGGCTACACCGCAGCGGTCTACAGTGCCCGCGCCGGACTGCAGCCTCTCGTCTTCGAGGGGTCGGTGACCGCCGGCGGCGCCCTGATGAACACCACCGAGGTGGAGAACTTCCCCGGTTTCCGTGACGGCATCATGGGTCCCGCGCTGATGGACGAGATGCGTGCCCAGGCCGAGCGCTTCGGTGCCGAGCTCGAGCCCGACGACGTGGTCGAGATGGACCTGACCGGCCCGGTGAAGGTCATCAAGACCGCGACCGACACCCACTACGCGAAGTCCGTCATCCTCGCGACCGGCTCGGGCTACAAGAAGCTCGGCCTGCCCCGCGAGGACGAGCTCTCCGGCAAGGGCGTCTCCTGGTGTGCCACCTGCGACGGCTTCTTCTTCCGCCAGAAGCCCATCGTGGTCGTCGGCGGCGGTGACTCCGCTCTGGAGGAGGCCCTCTTCCTGACCCGCTTCGGCTCCTCGGTCACCCTGCTCGTACGCCGTGACGAGCTGCGCGCCTCCAAGATCATGCAGGAGCGTGCCTTCGCCGACCCGAAGCTGGAGATCGCCTGGAACTCCGTGGTCGAGTCCATCAACGGCGAGCTCTCCGTGGAGAGCATCACCGTCAAGGACACCAAGACCGGTGAGCTGCGCGACCTCGAGTGCGCCGGCCTGTTCATCGCGATCGGTCACATCCCGCGGTCCGAGCTGCTCACCGGCCAGGTCGACCTCGATGACGACGGCTACGTCCTCACCAAGGACGGCACCACGGCCACCAACATCGAGGGCGTCTTCGCCGCCGGTGACCTGGTCGATCACGTCTACCGTCAGGCGATCACCGCTGCCGGCACCGGCTGCCAGGCCGCGCTCGACGCGGAGAAGTTCCTCGCCCACCAGGCCCACGCCGAGGCGGCTGCCGTCTCGGCCTGAGCCTCGCGTCTACCCTG
Source organism: Nocardioides sp. YJ-D4 (assembly GCF_054031495.1). NCBI lineage: Bacteria > Bacillati > Actinomycetota > Actinomycetes > Propionibacteriales > Nocardioidaceae > Nocardioides > Nocardioides sp. YJ-D4. Next base: position 3,071,899 of record NZ_CM132932.1, on the reverse strand, counting down.
GTCGTCATCTCGACAAGCTCGATGACCGGGTGCGCGGGAATGCTCGACGCAGACCCAGCGTTCTGACCACAGACCTCCCCAAACACGTCCCTACCGAGAAGGAACCCATCGTGGCTGACAACATGACCGCCGTGACCGACGCCGAGTTCGACTCGACCGTCCTCAAGTCCGACAAGCCCGTCCTGGTCGACTTCTGGGCCGAGTGGTGCGGCCCGTGCCGTCAGGTCTCCCCGATCCTCGAGGAGCTCGCCGGCGAGCACGGTGACAAGGTCACCTTCACCAAGATGAACGTCGACGAGAACCCGGTCACCCCCTCCACCTACCGCGTGACCGGCATCCCGACCATCAACGTCTACCAGGGCGGCGAGGTCGTGAAGTCGATCGTCGGCGCCAAGCCGAAGGCTGCGCTCCTCAAGGAGCTGCAGGAGTTCATCGGCTGACACCAGCTGTCACACACGTTGGCGCGCCGCTGTCACAGTGGCGCGCCAACGTTCATTTAGCCGAGACGTCAGTTACGTCGGCCGAGTTGGCACTTGCGTCGGCCGAGTTGGCACAAGCGGTGGGTGAGACTGCGGTTGTGGCGGAGGCTTGGTGGTCTCGACAGGCTCGACCACCGGGGCGGGTCGTGGTCTCGACAGGCTCGACCACCGGCGATCACCACCGTTTCACGGGAAACATTCACTCGCCGTCGCGGTGCAGCTCGGTGGAGGCGGGCGACGGGTGGCTGCGTGGACGTACGACCTCCCGCAGCCGCTCCCAGGCGGACTCGAAGTCGTCGATCCAGGTGACCGTCTGCTTCAGGTCCATCCGCATCCGCGGGACGGTGGGGTGGTCCCGGTGGGTCTTGAACCCGACCCGGCCGAGGAAGTCGGCCGGGGCAGCGCAGCGGCGACCGTGGATGCCGCTCATCGGACCCACGTCACCGAAGGCCTCGATCGCCCGGAACTCGCCACGTTGGACCAGGTCACGGGCCATTCCCTGGACCAGCATCCGGCCGATCCCGCCGCCAGCGCGACGCGGGTCGATCCACACCGTGGTCATCAGGACGGCATCGGCGGAGACCGGTCCGGACGGGAACGAGGCGACCCGCGGGACGAAGACCGGCGGTGCGTAGAGCACGAACCCTGCCGGCGTACCGTCCACCACTGCCACCCGCCCGCACGATCCCCATTCGCGGAGCACCTCGGAGATCCACGCCTCCTTGACACCGATCGACTGCGAGGAGTCGACGCGGCGATGGCCGACGGGGTCACGTTCCCAGAACAGGCAGGCGCGGCACGGCGCCGGGACCTCGGAGAAGAGATCCAGCGTCAGGGGCAGGATGCGGCGTGCCATGTCTCACCATTGATCCTGGGTTAAGGGTCTGTCACCAGCGTATGCGATCCTTCATGATGGTGACACCATGACTGATCTTCCCCAGCGCGCAACATCATCCCGCCTCGACCCGTACGCGGACCGCTACGCCGCGCGCACGGCAGGCATGACGGTCTCGGAGGTCCGGGCCCTCTTCGCCGTGGCAGCCCGTCCCGAGGTGGTCTCGCTCGCAGGCGGCATGCCCAACATCTCCAGCCTCCCGCTGGACGTGGTCGGCGACTCGATCAAGGACCTCATCCTGACCCAGGGCCCGACCGCCCTGCAGTACGGCGGCGGCCAGGGCGATCCTGTCCTGCGCGAGCAGATCTGCGAGGTCATGCGCCTGGAGGGCATCGAGGCCCACCCCGACGACGTCGTCGTCACCGTCGGCTCCCAGCAGGCCGTCGACCTGGTCACCCGCGTCTTCTGCGACCCCGGCGACGTGGTGATCTGTGAGGCTCCTTCGTACGTCGGCGCTCTCGGTGTCTTCAAGGGCTACCAGTGCGACATCGTGCACGCCGAGGTCGACGCCGACGGCCTGATCCCGAGCGCGCTCGAGCAGGCGATCGTCTCCACCAAGTCCGCGGGCCGCAAGGTGAAGTTCCTCTACACGATCCCGAACTTCCAGAACCCGACCGGCGTCACCATGACGCCCGAGCGCCGCACCGAGATCCTCGAGATCTGCCGGCGCCACGACATCCTGGTCCTCGAGGACAACCCGTACGGCCTACTCGGCTTCGACGACGAGCCCCGCCCGGCGATGCGCGCCCAGGACCCGGGCGTCATCTACCTCGGCTCCTTCTCCAAGACGTTCTCCCCCGGCCTGCGGGTCGGCTGGGCGCTGGCTCCCTCCGCGATCCGGGAGAAGCTCGTCCTGGCGCAGGAGTCCGCGACGCTCTGTCCGCCGCCGTTCAACCAGATGGCCGTCTCCGCCTACCTCTCCAACCACGACTGGCAGGGCCAGATCAAGCAGATGCGGGAGATGTACCGCGAGCGCCGCGACGCCATGCTCGACGCGCTCGAGGCCTACATGCCCGCGGCCTGCACCTGGACCAAGCCCGACGGCGGCTTCTTCGTCTGGCTGACGCTCCCCTCCGGCATCGACAGCAAGGCCATGCTGCCTCGCGCGGTCACCTCGCGAGTCGCGTTCGTCCCCGGCACCGGCTTCTTCGCCGACGGCTTCGGCGCCTCCTCGATGCGGATCTCCTACTGCTACCCCACTCCGGAGCGGATCCGAGAGGGCGTACGTCGCCTGGCCGGCGTCATCGAGGCCGAGATGGAGCTCCTGGAGACGTTCGGTGCCACCGGCCCGATCCCAGGTCTCCCCATCCGCGGCGCCGAGCACCCCTCGACGAACACGCAGTAGCTCACCCGCCGGTGGTCGAGCCTGTCGAGACCACCGTCCTGACGCCAGGGTCATCTCGACAAGCTCGATGACCGGCAACCCCGGTGGTCGAGCCTGTCGAGACCACCCATCCCGGCACAAGCGTCATCTCGACAGGCTCGATGACCGGCAACCCCGGTGGTCGAGCTTGTCGAGACCACCCGTTCCGGCGCGAAGGTCATCTCGACAGGCTCGATGACCGCGCGACGCTCGATGACCAGGGTAGAAATCTATTTGTCGACAAAGCGCTTTAGCGCTTGATGGCTAAATAGATTCGTCGGGTGCGGGAGACATCAGCTCGACGATGCGGCGCAGGTCGTCCAGCGTGGCGAACTCGACGGTGATCTTTCCCTTGGAGCGGCCCAGATCGACCTTGACCCGGGTGTCGAAGCGGTCCGAGAGCTTGTCGGAGATCTCCTTGAGCCCAGGAGCAGTCGGCTTGGCTCGCCGCACGCGCGGCGTGGCGAAGGCGTCGCCGTCAGGATCGCCCAGGGCGACGATCTCCTCGAGGCCACGTACGGAGATGCCCTCGGCGACCACCTTCTGCGCCAGCTTGTCCTGCTGCGCCTCGCCGTCGACGGCGAGCAGCGCTCGGGCGTGACCGGCCGAGAGCACGCCGGCGGCGACCCGGCGCTGGACCGACGGGGACAGCTTCAGGAGCCGGATCGTGTTGGAGATCTGCGGCCGCGATCGACCGATCCGCTGAGCGAGCTCGTCGTGCGTGCACTCGAAGTCGTTGAGCAGCTGCTGGTAGGCGGCCGCCTCTTCGAGGGGATTCAGCTGGGAGCGGTGGAGGTTCTCCAGGAGCGCGTCCCGGAGCATGTCGGTGTCGTCGGTCTCGCGGACGATCGCCGGGATGACATCGAGGCCGGCCTGCTGGGTGGCGCGCCACCGGCGCTCACCCATGACGAGCTCGTAGGAGTCTGCCGCCACTTTCCGGACGACGATCGGCTGCAGAAGGCCGATTTCATTGATCGAATGGACCAGTTCGGCCATCGCTTCCTCGTCGAAGACCTGACGAGGCTGCACGTGGTTGGGGTGGATCTGCTTGACCGGCAGCTCGGCGAAATATGCGCCGTCGACGGGGGCCAGATCCGAATTCTCGATCTGGCGGCCTTCCGCCGGGTCGGTGGACCTGGGGTCCACGGATGGGCCAGAAGTCGCTCCAGCGGGAAGGTCCGAATGACGGACGTCCGGCTGGACAGCAGCGCTGTCCGCCGACTCGTTTCCACTGGCGGGTGGAGCGGTCGGGATCAGCGAGCCCAGACCTCGTCCGAGACCACGCTTCGGCGGCTGCTTACTCATATCTGGATGTCCCCCATGTCAGTTCCATGCTGCTGATGGTGGTCTCGACAAGCTCGACCACCGGGATTCTTCACGTCGGTTCCGTACTGATGGCGGTCTCGACAAGCGAGATCACCTCAGTGCTCGCTCTGTTTGGCGAGCTCCTTGGCGGCCTCGAGATAGCTCAGCGCACCCGGCGAGCCGGGGTCGTACGTCATCACCGTCTGCCCGAACGACGGCGCCTCGGACACGCGCACGGCGCGGGGGATGAACGTGCGCATGACCGTGTCGCCGAAGTGCTCGCGCACCTCCTCGGCGACCTGCGACGCGAGGCGGGTGCGGGCGTCGTACATCGTGATCAGCATCGAGGAGACCTTGAGCGTCGGGTTCAGCGCGGCGCGCACCATCTCGACGGTCTTGAGGAGCTGGCCCAGACCCTCCAGCGCGTAGTACTCCGCCTGGATCGGGATCATCACCTCGGTGCTCGCGACCAGCGCGTTGACCGTGAGCAGGCCCAGCGACGGCGGGCAGTCGATGAGGACGTAGTCCCACCGGTCCTCCGCGTCGCCCACGCGGGGCGACCTGGCCAGCGCCTCCTTCAGGCGCTGCTCACGTCCGTCCTCCTCGACGAGCTCGACCTCGGCACCGGCCAGGTCGATGGTCGCCGGCACCAGTTCGAGGCCTTCGAGCTTCGGGACAGGCACGACGACGTTCTCGAGGCTGGCTCCTTCGACGAGGACCTCGTACGTCCCCGGGGTGCCCTGGAAGTGGTCGACGTCGAACGCGGTGCAGGCGTTGCCCTGCGGATCGAGGTCGATGACCAGAACCTTCTGACCGAGCTGCGCCAGCGCCGCGGCGATGTTCACCGTCGAGGTGGTCTTGCCGACGCCGCCCTTCTGGTTGGCGGAGACGATCACGCGCGTGCTCGCCGGGCGTGGCAGCGGCGGCCGGTTGCTCGCCGCACCACGCGCCAGAAGCGTGTGCTCGGCGGCAGCTGCCAGCGGTGTCGCCTCCGTGTCGAAGTCGTTCTCGAAGGACGCGATGTCCCCGGCCGTACGGAGCCTGATCGACACCGGTTCGTCGGTTTCACGTGAAACGGCGTTCTGTGCGCTCTCGTCGTCGTACGGCATGTTTCCTCATCCTCATCGTTCGGTCATCGAGCTTGTCGAGATGACGTCTCACGCCCGAAATCTCGTGGTCTCGACAAGCTCGACCACCTTCAGCGGCGGCGCTTCTTCTTTCGAGACCCGCCCTTGGGCCCCTTTTGGCCGCCCTTCGGGACCGGCGGCCAATCTACCCGTGCGGGATCCGACCAAACCACCCGAACCGCGACAGTTGTCGTCTCCAAAACGCCTACACCGAGCTCGGAGACCACCGGCGGCGCGCATCCCCACTTCTTCAGTGCTGCGTCGGCCTCCTCGATCTCCGTCTCGATGCTCGACCCCTTCATCGCGACCAGCGCGCCCGTGGGGACGACCAACGGCATCGACCAGTCGAGCAGCTTGCCCAAGCCGGCCACGGCTCGCGACGTCACCACGTCGAACCCGAGCTCGCCGTGGAAGGCATCCGCCCTCCCCCGCAGCACCGTCACGTTCTCGAGCCCGAGATCCTCGGCAACCTCCTCGAGAAAGGTCGTACGCCGCAGCAGCGGCTCGATCAGCGTGATGTGCAGATCCGGGCGGGCGATCGCGAGGACCAAGCCGGGGAGTCCAGCACCAGACCCGATATCCGCCACCGCGACTCCCTCAGGGATCACCTCCCCCAGCACGGCGCAGTTGAGGATGTGCCGGTCCCACAGCCGCGGAACCTCCCGCGGCCCGATCAGACCCCGCACCACCCCCGCGTCGGCCAGCCAGGCGGCGTACCTCTCGGCGAGCTCCAGCCGATCGGCAGGAAAGACCTTCTCCGCCCGAGGGTCCACCTCGCCCAGACCACCCAAGTCCTCACGTTCCTCGCTCACACACAAACTGTTTCACGTGAAACGCACAACCAAGAACTCCCGGAGTCGAGCGTCATCTCGACAAGCTCGATGACCGGTGGTCGAGCGGTGGTCGAGCTTGTCGAGACCACCCCACACACATCCACGTCATCTCGACAAGCTCGATGACCCGGTGGTCGAGCTTGTCGAGACCACCACCACCACACTGACCAGAGAGGTCTCGACAGGCTCGACCTCCGGGACTGTCGGTGGTGCCGCTCATGATGAGGGCATGGCTTACACATACATGCTTCTCTGCGCCGACCGGACCCTCTACGTCGGCAGCACGACAGACCTCGAACGCCGCATGACTGAGCACCGAGTCGGCCTCGGCTCTGAGTACACCCGACATCGCCTCCCGGTGGAGCTCGTCTGGTACGAGCAGTACGACAACGTCGAGCATGCGTTCATACGGGAGAAGCAGATCCAGAACTGGGGTCGAGCCAAGCGGCTCGCGCTCATCAGAGGAGAGCTCGGTGAGCTCCCGCGCCTGGCCAACACATCGACGACCCCGCACCCCTTGCCCACTCCTCAGCAGGGGTCATCTCGACAAGCTCGATGACCGGCATGACGTACGCGACGTCATCTCGACAAGCTCGATGACCGGCATGCCGTACGCGACGTCATCTCGACAAGCTCGATGACCGGCATGACGTACGCGACGTCATCTCGACAGGCTCGATGACCGGGCGGTGGTCGAGCCTGTCGAGACCACCCGCCGCACGTGTCCGATGCCCCGGTGGTCGAGCCTGTCGAGACCACAATCTGCACGCGCACACAGTCATCCCGAGCGGCTCGACGACCACCCGCGTTTCACGTGAAACCACCTCGCCGAAGACGCCTGGACGAACGTCTGCCCAACGAATCCGCAGAAGCATTCCCAAAGGCGTCGTCGGGGCGCCGGGTGCGCTAAAGTCCGCGAGCAGCCTCGCGAATCTGATGCAACCGCGCACGCTGCTCGAACGTCTTTCTCGTAGAACGTCGCACTCGGGGTGCGACTCCAGCGGCCCGTGCGACCGGGCCACCATCCATGACCCACGGAGCTGATGTGAACGTCCGTAGAACCCCGGTGGCGATCTTCCTCACCACCATCCTCGCCTTGGGATTCTCCCTGGGCTCGATCGCGGCGCCGAGCAGCGCCCAGGCCACTGCCCCGTCGGCCTCCGTCGGGCAGATCGGACTGCACACGGCGTACACCGTCCTCTACCAGCAGGGGTCGACCGGCCTCGGGGTGCGCAAGATCCAGGCGCGCCTCAAGGAGCGGAGGATCTACACCGGCCGAGTCACCGGCAACTACGGTTCGAAGACGACCGGCGCCGTGAAGGTCTTCCAGCGCAACCAGCGTCTGGCCATCACCGGCAAGGTCAACCAGCGCACCCTCGATCGGCTCCGCTCGCTGACGAGCACGCCGACCGACGCGGCGCTCTTCAACCTCGACCGTCGCTGCCTCACCGGCCGCGTGCTCTGCGTCGACAAGACCGACCGCCGGATGCGCTACGTACGCGCCGGCAAGATCGTCCGGGCGATGGACGCCCGCTTCGGTTGCGCCGACACCAAGACCCGCGAGGGCGCGTTCAAGGTCTACCGGAAGAGCCGCAACCACGTCTCCTCGATCTACCACACGCCGATGCCGTACGCGATGTTCTTCAACGGCGGCCAGGCGGTCCACTACTCCTCCGACTTCGCCGCCCGCGGCTACAACGGCTGCTCCCACGGCTGCGTGAACGTACGCAACAAGTCGTCCATCGCGTGGGTCTTCGACCAGATCCGCATCGGTGACCGGGTCGTCGTCTACTGGTCCTAGCCGACCGGGGTGGTCGAGCTTGTCGAGACCACCACTTGTTCCACGTGAAACAGAAAGAGATCGCCCCTCGTGCCACACGGCACGAGGGGCGATCTCTTTGTGTCAGCGTCACTCAGGCAGGACGACCACGTAACGTCGCGGCTCCACACCGGAGGACTCGGAGGTCAGCCCAGCAGCGGCGACGGCGTCGTGGACGACCTTCCGCTCGAAGGGCGACATCGGCTTGAGCGAGACCGGGGCACCCGACTCCTTGACCTTCGCGACGGTCTCCTCGGCGAGCGCCATGAGCGTCGAGCGACGGTCGGCACGGTAGCCGCCGACGTCGAGCATCAGGCGGGACCGCTCGCCGGTCTCGCGGTAGACCGCGAGCCGGGTCAGCTCCTGGAGCGCGTCCAGGACCTCACCGTGACGGCCGACCAGCTGCTGCAGGTCGCCACCGACGATCGAGACGGCGGCACGGTCGCCCTCGACGTCCATGTCGAGGTCGCCATCGAGGTCGGCGATGTCGAGGAGCTCCTCGAGGTAGTCCGCCGCGATGTCACCTTCCTGCTCGAGCTGCTTGAGGCGCGTCTCGTCGCTGACCTCCTCCACAGGCTCGGTCACGGTCTCGCTCACATCCTGAGTCGTCACTTGGTTCCCCCGTCCTTCTGGGTCGTGGAGCGACCGGCGGTCGTGCCGGCCTTCTTCCGCTGGCTCCTGGTCTGGCTCTTGGGCTGGGTGCGCTGCGCGGGACGCTTCTCGGCCGCGGCCTCGTTGGCCTCGGCGATGTCGATCTCCGCGTCGGGCAGACCCTTCTTACGGCGCTTCTCCCGCTCGCGCTCCTGCTTGGCGTCGAACGCCGGCGTCCCCGGTGCGGGGTTGTTGCGGATCACGTAGAACTGCTGGCCCATCGTCCACAGGTTGGAGGAGGTCCAGTAGAGGATCGTTCCGACCGGGAAGGCGATACCACCGACGGCGAACACGACGGGCAGCACGTAGAGGAGCAGCTTCTGCTGCTGGGCGTACTGACCGGTCATGGCGTCGGCCGGCATGTTCTTCGACATCAGCTGACGCTGGGTCAGGAAGGTGGTCGCGATCATGGCGACGACCAAGAAGCCGGTGAGGAAGTACGTGCTCATGTGGTCGGCCGTCGTGAACTGGTCCGAGAGCAGCGAGCCCAGCCAGGTCGACGTCGCGAACTCGTGCGCGGCCTCGTCGCTCAGGAAGCCCTTGCCGACACCGTCCGAGGCGTGCTCGAGCATGCGGAACAGCACGAAGAAGATCGGCATCTGCAGCAGCAGCGGCAGGCAGGACGCGAACGGGTTGGTGCCCGAGTCCTTGTAGAGCTTCATCGTCTCGTTGGCGAGCTTCTCGCGGTCGTGACCGTACTTCTTCTGCAGCTCCTTGACCTTCGGCTGCAGCAGCTGCATGTTGCGGCTGGAGTTGATCTGCTTCACGAACAGCGGGATCAGCAGCGCGCGGATGGTCACGGTCAGGCCGACGATGGCCAGGGCCCACTGCCAACCTTCAGACGGGATGACGTACGAGAACGCCTTCTGCCAGACGAGCAGGATGCCCGAGATGGCGTAATACAGCGGTGTTGCGATCCATCCGAACAGATCGCCTATGGCTCCCACGGAATCAGGCTCCTCGGTTTGGGGAGTCCGCACTTACACGGACCAGGTCTTCAGGGTCTCTTCAAATCTTCTTCGGTACGGGGTCGAAGCCCCGGGTCTTGGCCCAGGGGACGCAACGGGCCAGACGGCGCGCCGTCAGCCAGCTCCCGCGCCAGGGGCCGTGCGTCTTGACGGCCTCGAGCCCGTACGCCGAGCACGACGGGTAGTAGCGACACACATCGCCGTAGAGCGGACTGATCAGAGTCCGCCACACGTGAAGCAGCCCGATCAGGATGGCCGCGACCAGATGGTCGAGCTTGTCGAGACCACCACGCACGACGCGCCGCGCCCTGGTCATCGGAGCACCCGCTCCAGGCAGCGCCGCAGATCGGCGCCCAGGGCGTCGTAGTCGGCGTCGGCGGCAGCAGGAAGTGCACGGACCACAAGCACAGCAGAGCCCGGGAGTCCGCTCAGGGACTCCCGGGCCTGGTGACGCAGTCTGCGCTTCACGCGATTCCGGACGACGGCCGGACCGACGGCCTTGCTCACCACGAAGCCCACCTGCGGCTCGGTCTCCCGGTCGGCAGCTGGGCCGGTGCCGGGGACGAGCAGGTGGACCACCAGGCTCTTCGAGCCCGCGCGCTTGCCCCGTCGTACTGCTTCTTTGAAGCCCGACGAATCGACCAGTCGGTGGCGACGTGGCAACACGCGCGTGGTGGCTGAGGCCGCGGCCTCAGACGGTCAGGCTCTTGCGACCCTTGCCGCGGCGCGCAGCGAGGATCGCGCGGCCGGCACGGGTGCGCATGCGCAGGCGGAAACCGTGCGTCTTGTGACGGCGGCGGTTGTTCGGCTGGTAAGTACGCTTGCTCACGGGTGCTTCCTTAGTGGTGTGGTGTGGGCCGGTCGCTCGTCCGGCACTATGGGGTCGCCCTCGGTGGTTCCAGGCGGGCCGATTCAACAAGCACCGCCCGTCCGCGCCTCGGCGACCGAGGCGTGGACATGCGGCACCCGTAGATCCGGGCGACCTAGTAACGGTACGTGGACGGCGAAACCACGGTCAAACTCGCGCCCTATCACATCCCTGTGATTAGCCCTCCACCTGTGGAGGACGGGTTGCCCATGACCCTCGCCAGCCGGTAGTTTCGTCCTCTACCGAGGTTTCCCTGCACATCGTCAGGAGCGTCGGCCGCATTCGGGGGGATGCCACGCAGGGAACTAGTTTTCCCGCCTGACCTGCCGAAACGGTCGGATTCTCGAGGACGGCGACGTGTCTCGGTTGGTCTCCGATGCCTACATTCGGGGATGCTCCACAGCTTGTGGAAAAGTCTGTGGAGGATGTAGACCGGACCGCTGCACGAATCCAGGCTGCATCAATACAAGACCACCCACCCGAGCCATCAGGGAAGGCAGGAACCTGTGGAGCACTCCGGCCTCGCGCCAGAACCACAGCCAGATCTCCAGTCCGCATGGACGAAGGTGGTCGCCGAGCTTCCGCCGAACCAGCGAGCCTGGCTCCGGGACAGTGAGCCTCTCACTCTGCACGGGTCGACCGCGATCGTCGAGGTCCCCAACGACTTCACCCGCAACCAGATCGAGGGCCGCCTGCGTGGCTCCCTCGAGAGGTCCTTGGGCGAGATCTTCCATCGCGAGATCCGTATCGCGGTCACCGTGAACCCCGATCTCGACGTCACGCCGGATCCCGACACACAGGCGATCATGATCTCCGAGCGGGAGATCGCCGCCGCGGACGCTGCCGCCGCCGCTGCCCTGCAGCAGCAGTCGCCGTTCTCGAACAGCGCAGCCCCGCACCAGGCGGCGTTTCCGCACCAGGCGGCGTTTCCGCACCAGTCGGTCTACCCGCCCAACTCGCCCGGCCTGATCCCCGGCGTCCCACCGGCGAGCGCGCCGCACGACGAGCAGGGCGCGCCCGCCGCGTACTCGGCGCCGCAGGCTCCCGTCGCTCCGCCTGCCGCGCAGCAGCCGGCTCCGCCCGCCGCGCATGAAGACGTACGTCCCGGATATGGCGACATGTCGACAAATCCCCCGGCGCCTCCGGTGGCTCCCATCGAGGAGCCGGTCCCGCCGCGGCCGCTCGTCCCGGGTCCGCCCACGCGGCCGAGCGAGCCGAGCCACAACGTCCTCGAGACCCGCCTGAACCCGAAGTACACCTTCGAGACGTTCGTCATCGGGTCCTCCAACCGATTCCCGCACGCGGCCGCGGTCGCGGTCAGCGAGGCGCCGGGCAAGGCCTACAACCCGCTGCTCGTCTACGGGGAGTCCGGTCTGGGCAAGACCCACCTGCTGCACGCGATCGGCCACTACGTCCGGAGCCTCTACTCCGGGGCGAAGGTGCGCTACGTCAGCTCGGAGGAGTTCACCAACGAGTTCATCAACGCGATCCGCGACGACCGGCAGGACCGGTTCAAACGGCGCTACCGCGATGTCGACGTCCTGCTGATCGACGACATCCAGTTCTTGGAGGGGAAGACCCAGACGCAGGAGGAGTTCTTCCACACCTTCAATACGCTCCACAACGCCAACAAGCAGATCGTCCTCACCTCCGACCGGCCGCCCAAGCGGCTCGAAGCGCTGGAGGACCGGCTGCGCAACCGGTTCGAGTGGGGCCTGATCACCGACGTCCAGCCGCCTGACATCGAGACCCGGATCGCGATCCTTCGGAAGAAGGCCGCCATGGAGCGGCTCACCGCGCCGCCGGACGTGCTCGAGTTCATCGCGAGCAAGATCCAGACCAACATCCGTGAGCTCGAGGGTGCGTTGATCCGGGTGACGGCGTTCGCCAACCTCAACCGGCAGGACGTCGACCTGACCCTGGCCGAGATCGTGCTCAAGGACCTGATCCCCGAGGGCGGCGAGCCCGAGATCACCGCCGGCCTGATCATCGCCCAGACCGCGGCCTACTTCGGGCTGTCGATCGACGAGCTCACCGGACCCTCCCGCGGGCGTCACCTGGTGATGGCCCGTCAGATCGCCATGTATCTGTGTCGTGAGCTCACCGAGGACTCCCTGCCCAAGATCGGCAAGCACTTCGGCGGCCGCGACCACACCACCGTGATGTACGCCGAGCGCAAGATCAACCAGCTGCTCGCCGAGCGCCGGGCCGTCTTCAACCAGGTCTCCGAGCTCACCAACCGCGTCAAGATGCAGGCACGCCAGGCCTGACCGCACCAGCAGTCGTACGCGGCCGCCGCCCCTCCTGGGCCGGCGGCCGTTTCGCGTTTTGGGCCGTACCGCGTTTTGAGATGGCGAAAACCCACAGGACGAGATTTCCCAGGTTGTCCACAGCCCACAGGCTGGGTGGAACCTGTGGAGAACCGGCCGTTCAAATGGGATGGAAAAGGGGATGGCCTGTGCACAAAACACTGGAACGGGCCGACAACTCTCCACAGCCCACAGTGACGTGCGTCATTTCAGCATGGCGTCCACATCCCCTGTGGAATCACATTTCCGGGGATGACCAGGGAAGACGCCACTCATCCACATTTCCCACAGATGCTCTTACGACGTACGAAACTATTTAGATCCATGGATCCTCCGTGAAATTCCACGAACGCCCTTCCCTGGGGACAACCCGCTCGACGAGCCGAGTGCACAGGTACGCCTGTGCAGACCCGACACAGCTGAGCGCTTACCGCTTGTCGGCGGTCCGTGGCAGGATGCGTACTCCAGGTCATGTCAACGCGGGGGCGTTCCGGAACCGGTGGCGTCTTCCCCCAGGTTCAAGCACAGCCCGGGCCGCATGTCCTCAAACGCCCCGATGTCGAGTTAGAAGAAGGACAGGTCATCGTGAAGTTCCGCGTCGACCGCGACGTGTTCGCGGATGCCGTCGCCTGGGCTGCCCGCAGCCTTCCGGTCCGCCCCAGCACCCCGGTGCTCTCAGGTCTCCTGATCGAGGCGGGTCACGAGGGCCTGGTGCTCTCGACATTCGACTACGAGACCTCCGCGCGGGCGACGCTGTCGGCCGAGGTCGCCGACGAGGGCAAGGCACTGGTCTCGGGCAAGCTGCTCGCCGACATCTGCCGCAGCCTTCCGGCCAAGCCGGTCGAGATGGTCACCGATGGTGCCCGCGTCTCGCTCACCTGCGGGAGTGCGCGGTTCAGCCTCCAGACCATGCCGGTCGAGGACTACCCGACGCTGCCGGAGATGCCGACCGCGGCCGGCACGGTGAAGTCGGAGCTGTTCGCCCACGCCGTGGCCCAGGCCGTGACCGCCGCCGGTCGCGACGACATGCTCCCGGTGCTGACCGGCGTGCGGCTCGAGATCGAGGGGTCCACGATCTCGCTGCTCGCCACCGACCGCTTCCGGCTCTCCCACCGCGAGCTCGAGTGGAACCCGGCGACTCCCGACGAGAGCCTGGCGGCTCTGGTGCCGGCGAAGGTCCTCGGTGACACCGCCAAGTCGCTGACCAGCGGCAGCGAGGTCACGCTCGCGCTGTCCACCACCGGCACCGGCGAGGGCATCATCGGCTTCGAGGGCGCGGCCGCGGGTGGCGTACGACGCACCACCACGCGCCTGCTCGACGGCGAGTTCCCGAAGGTGCGCAGCCTCTTCCCGGCCGAGCACCTCACCACCGCGCTGGTCGACAAGGCCTCCCTGGTCGAGTCGGTCAAGCGCGTGGCTCTGGTCGCCGAGCGCAACACCGCGGTCCAGATGGTCTTCGAGGACGGCGTGCTCACGCTCGACGCCGGCTCCGGTGACGAGGCCCAGGCGTCCGAGTCGATCGAGGCGACCATGGAGGGCGAGGGGCTGACCACCGGGTTCAACCCGCAGTTCCTCCTCGACGGGCTGCAGGCCATCGACGAGCAGGTCGTCGAGCTCGCCTTCACGCAGGCTCCGAAGCCCGTGGTGATCAGCGGCAAGCCGGCCGAGGGTGGCGAGGAGCCGGGGTTCCGCTACCTGTTGATGCCGCGGCGCCTGCTCTCCTGACCCACCCCCTCACTAGGGTGGTCTCGACAAGCTCGACCACCGGTACTCGAAGGAACCTCGTATGCACATCGGACTCGTCGGCCTCGGCAAGATGGGTGGCAACATGCGCACCCGGCTGCGGGAGGCTGGTCACACCGTCGTCGGATACGACCGCAACCCCGATCTCGCCGACGTGGCGAGCCTGGCGGAGATGGTCGAGGCGCTGCCCAGCCCCAAGGTGGTCTGGGTGATGGTGCCGGCGGGCGACCCGACGCGTTCCACGATCGCCGAGCTCAAGGAGCTCCTCGGCGAGGGCGACCTGGTGGTCGACGGCGGCAACTCGAAGTACACCGATGACGCCAAGAACGCCGCGAGCCTGGCCGAGAAGGGCATCGGCTTCGTCGACTGCGGTGTCTCCGGCGGCGTCTGGGGCCTGCAGAACGGCTACGCGCTGATGTACGGCGGCTCCGACGAGGACGCCGCCAAGGTGATGCCCGCCTTCGAGGCGCTCAAGCCGTCCGGCACCGAGGACGGCCTGGTCCACTGCGGTGTGACCCCCGGCGCCGGCCACTTCTCCAAGATGGTCCACAACGGCATCGAGTACGCGATGATGCAGGCCTACGCCGAGGGCTGGGAGCTCCTCGACAAGGTCGACATCGTCGACAACGTCCCCGAGATCTTCGCCTCGTGGCGCACGGGCACCGTCGTACGCTCTTGGCTTCTCGATCTTCTCGTCGACCAGCTGCGCGCCGACGAGCACCTCGACAAGATCAAGGGCTACGCCGAGGACTCCGGCGAGGGTCGCTGGACCGTCGAGGCAGCGATCGAGAACGCCGTCCCGATGCCGGCGATCTCGGCCTCGCTGTTCGCGCGGTTCGTCTCGCGCCAGGAGGACGACCACGCCATGAAGGCGATCGCCGCGATGCGCAACGGGTTCGGCGGGCACGCGGTGATCTCGGAGTCGGAGGCCTGAGCACCCGCTTACGCGGGTGGTCTCGACAGGCTCGACCACCTAGATGGCGGGGATTGCTCCGGTCATGGTGAGGATCAGGCGTACGGCGCCGTAGGCCACGAAGAGGGCGAAGAAGCCGAGGATGATCGGGCTTCGGACCAGCTTGTCGAGGTCGGCGGGGCGTCTCCGGTTCAGTCGGGCGCGCACCGAGACCACGGCCAGGACGAGGATCGCCAGGATGAGCACCGGCCCGAACCAGTTGCTCGCCAGCGACGAGCCGATGTCGCCGTGCATCAGGTAAACCCACGACCGGGTCAGTCCGCAGCCGGGGCAGGGCAGCCCGGTGAGGGCACGGAACGGGCAGAGCACCGGGCCGTCCTCGATGCCGCCGGCCGGCAGGAGCGCCGCGATGACGATCCCGCCGACGCCGATGGCGGCGGTGACCTCCGTGGAGCTCACCGCCGCGATGCGCTGATGCAGGTCAGGCGAGGGGTTTGCCGTCGGCATCCGGGAACTTTCGCACGATGACGAGGATGAGGTCGACGATCGTCCAGATCCCGAAGCCACCACAGGTGATCAGCTTGAGGATGCCGAGGCCGATCTGTCCGACGTAGAACCGGTCCACGCCGAAGGAACCCAGGAAGATCGAGAGCAGCAGGGTGACGAGCCACTCGCGGCTCGAGAAGACGCCCGGGATCTGTTTCACGGGAAACCACTGCTGGTCGGTGCCGAGGCTCGCCGGGGTGTCCGACTTGATCTGCCCGGCGGCAGCCATCTGGGCGAGCTGCTGGACCGGGTAGGGCCCGTGGACCTGGCCCATGACCGACAGATAGAAAGGTCCGGCCGGCTCGCTATAGGCGGGTTGCCCTGGAGGCGGGCCGTACGGATTGGGAGACTGGGTCATGCAGGCACCTTAACGAGAGAGGAAACTCGATGTACGTCTCACACCTCTCTCTCCACGACTTCCGCTCCTATCCGAGCGTCGAGGTCCCGCTCGAGGCGGGCGTGACCGCCTTCGTCGGGAGGAACGGCCAGGGCAAGACCAACCTGGTCGAGGCGATCGACTACCTCTCCCGCCTGCAGTCCCACCGGGTCGCCACCGATGCGCCGCTGGTCCGGGCCGGCGCCGAGCAGGCGGTCGTGCGCGCCGCCGTCGTACGCGACGGTCGCACCGCCACGCTCGAGGTCGAGATCAACGCCGGCCGCGCCAACAAGGCCCGGATCAACAAGAGCCCGCTCCCCCGCACCCGCGACCTGGTCGGCCTGGTCCGCACCGTCGTCTTCTCTCCCGAGGACCTGACCCTCGTCAAGGGGGACCCCTCCGACCGGCGGCGCTTCCTCGACGACCTGATGATCCTGCGCGCACCCCGTCTGGCAGGCGTACGCAGCGACTACGACCGCGTCCTCAAGCAGCGCAACTCGCTGCTGAAGACCGCCGGCCTCGCGCGCGGCTCCGCCCGCGAGGGTGCGCTCGCCACCCTGGCCGTCTGGGACGACCACCTCGCCGCCATCGGCGCCGAGATCCTCGCCCAGCGGCTCGCCCTGGTCGAGGCCCTGCGCCCCTATGTGGGGAAGGCCTACGAGACGGTCGCCCGCGGCGCGAGCCGAGACGACGCCGAGATCACCTACAAGTCGGTGGTCGAGTCGGTGGTCGAGCCTGTCGAGACCACCACCCCCACAGTGGAGTCGCTTCGCCAGGCGATCCTCGCCGAACTCGCCCGACGCCAGAAGGACGAGCTCGACCGCGGGATCAGCCTGGTCGGTCCCCACCGTGACGATCTGCTGCTGTTCCTCGGCCACGGTGCCGGCGCTGAGCGCCTCCCGGTGAAGGGCTACGCCAGCCATGGCGAGTCGTGGTCGTTCGCGCTGGCGCTCCGGTTGGCGGCGTACGACCTGCTCCGGGCGGACGGCGACGACCCGATCCTGATCCTCGACGACGTCTTCGCCGAGCTCGACAGCCAGCGCCGGGTCCAGCTGGCCGAGCTGGTCGCCGACGCCGAGCAGGTCCTGGTCACCGCGGCGGTCCCGGAGGACGTACCTGCTGCTCTCGCCGGTGCGCGCTACCACGTCAAGGCGGGCGAGGTGACCCGCGATGAGTGACGACGACGAGGTGGTCGAGCCGGTGGTCGAGCCTGTCGAGACCACACCGGAAGAGGAAGAACCAGAAAAGCGCCCCGACGGCCTCGACCTGGCCCGCTCCCTGACCCGAGCCACCGCCAAGATGCCCGCGCCCAAGGCGGGGATGCGGAAGAAGCGGCGTACGCCGGACAACGCCACCCGACGCGGCACGGTCTCCGGCGCGCGGCCCGATGACCGCGACCCCCAGCTCATCGATTCGGTGGTCAGCCGGATGGTCAACGACCACGGCTGGGACACCTCGCTGCGCGTCCATGGCGTGATGGCCCGCTGGCCCGACATCGTCGGTGAGGAGATCGCCGACCACACCACCCCGGAGTCGTACGCCGACGGCAAGCTCTCCGTACGCACCGACTCCACCGCCTGGGCCACCCAGCTCAAGCTGCTGGCGCCCACCCTGGTGAAGCGTCTCAACGAGGAGCTCGGTCACGGAACCGTCCTCGTCATCGAGGTGCTCGGCCCGCATCTGCCCTCGTGGAAGAAGGGTCCCCGAGGCGTACGCGACGGCCGCGGGCCGCGCGACACCTACGGCTGAGACCCCGGCCGAGAGCAGGGCATGAACACGTGTTCGAGGCTCGGCGCGTGAGCCGCGATCTGCCGCTCTAGGCGCCCCGAGGACGTATAGGGACTCACCGAGCCCCCTGCTGAGGGCGCAGAGACACCGTCAGGAGACGTACAGACGCTCATTTCGATCACAGTTCCCCCTCAGGAACGGCGGCGTGCGTGGAATCCGGGCTTCCACGGGGTAAGATGGGGGTCGGGTCGATCGTCCTAGGTTTTACTTCCCCGGCGCTGGTCGGCCCGTTGCATGCCCGACCGACACCATGTCCGATTCCGGACCGAAATGACAGGTGGATCGCACCGGTGACCGCTGCCGACCAGACGACTCCTATGCCGGACGACAAGACCACAGACGGAGTCGAATACGACGCGTCTGCCATCCAGGTCCTCGAAGGGCTCGAAGCTGTCCGCAAACGACCGGGTATGTACATCGGCTCGACCGGAGCCCGCGGCCTGCACCACCTGATCTGGGAGATCGTGGACAACGCGGTCGACGAGGCGCTCGCCGGCTACTGCGACACCATCAAGGTGACGCTGCGTGAGGACGGCTGGGTGAGCGTCTCCGACAACGGCCGAGGCATCCCGACCGACACCGCAGCCGGCCAGGAGATCCCCGCGGCGACCCTGGCGCTGACCGTGCTGCACGCCGGCGGCAAGTTCGGCGGTGGCGGCTACAAGGTCTCCGGTGGTCTGCACGGCGTCGGCTCCTCCGTGGTGAACGCGCTCTCGACCAACCTCCACATGGAGATCAAGAACCGCGGACGCCTGTGGGAGCAGGAGTTCACCCGCGGCGTACCCGACTACGACCTGCGCGAGGTGCGCGAGCTCGAGGAGGGCGAGCGCACCGGCACCACGATCTCTTGGAACGCCTCGAGCGACATCTTCGAGTCGACCGACTACAACCTCGAGACCATCTCGAGCCACTTCCGCGAGACCGCGTTCCTCAACAAGGGTCTGCGGATCGAGCTGCGCGACGAGCGTCCGGAGGCCTCCGCCCTCGCCGAGGCCGTCGAGGACGGCACGATCGAGTCCGACACCGACAGCGCCGACGAGCTGCACAGCACCGGCAACGGTGAGCGGGTGCTGGAGCAGTCCTTCTACTACGAGCGCGGTCTGGCCGACTACGTCGACCACCTCAACAAGCGCAAGACCCCGGTCTCCAGCATCATCGCCTTCGAGACCGAGACCGACGACAAGGCGCCCAACCCGATGAGCGTCGAGATCGCCATGCAGTGGCAGGCGTCCTCCTACAACGAGTCGGTCCACACCTTCGCCAACACGGTCAACACCCCCGGCGGCGGCACCCACGAGGAGGGCTTCCGCGCCGCGCTCACCACCCTGGTCAACCGGTGGGGCGAGGAGTGGGGTCTGATCAAGAAGAAGGAGGACCGGCTCACCGGTGACGACATCCGTGAGGGTCTCACCGCGATCATCTCGGTGAAGATCAGCGAGCCGCAGTTCGAGGGTCAGACCAAGGACAAGCTCGGCAACACCGAGGTCAAGGGCTTCGTGCAGGGCGCGGTCAACGACCAGCTCGGCGCCTGGCTGGAGCAGAACCCGGCCGAGGGCAAGGAGGTCATCCGCAAGTCGATGGCCGCGGCCTCGGCCCGGATCGCCGCGCGCAAGGCCCGCGACCTGGCCCGCAACCGCAAGGGCATCGGCGGCGGTGGCGGCCTGCCGGGCAAGCTCGCCGACTGCCAGTCGACCAACCCCGAAGAGTGCGAGATCTTCATCGTCGAGGGTGACTCCGCGGGTGGCTCGGCCAAGTCGGGCCGTGACCCGCGCATCCAGGCGATCCTCCCGATCCGAGGCAAGATCCTCAACGTCGAGAAGGCGCGGATCGACAAGGTGCTGGCCAATCAGGAGGTCCAGTCGATCATCTCCGCGCTGGGCACCGGCGTGCACGACGACTTCGACATCAACCGGCTGCGCTACCACAAGATCGTGATGATGGCCGACGCCGACGTCGACGGCCACCACATCAACACCCTGCTGCTGACGCTGCTGTTCCGGTTCATGAAGCCGCTGATCGAGCAGGGCTACGTCTACCTCGCCCAGCCGCCGCTCTACCGCCTGCGCTGGAACAAGCCGGCCGAGCACGAGTTCGTCTACTCCGACTCCGAGCGGGACGCCCTCATGCGTGACGGCATCGAGCAGGGCAAGAAGCTGCCCAAGGAGAACCCGGTCCAGCGCTACAAGGGTCTGGGCGAGATGAACGCCGACGAGCTGTGGGAGACCACGATGGACCCCTCGCAGCGGCTGCTGCTGCAGGTCACCCTCGAGGACGCCGCCCACGCCGACGAGATCTTCTCCATCCTCATGGGTGAGGACGTCGCAGAGCGACGCTCCTTCATCCAGCGCAACGCCAAGGACGTCCGATTCCTCGATATCTGAGTCTCACTGAGCCCCTAGATACCGATAGACGCACGCAGAAAGTGAAATCGTGACCGAGACTCCTCCGGAAGGCTCCGGGCAGACCGCTGCCGGCGGCCGGATCGAGACCGTCGAGCTGCAGGCCTCGATGCAGTCGAGCTACATCGACTACGCGATGGCCGTCATCGTCGGCCGCGCGCTGCCTGACGTACGCGACGGGCTCAAGCCCGTCCACAGGCGCGTCCTCTACGCGATGTACGACGGTGGCTACCGTCCCGACCGCGGGTTCTCCAAGTGCGCCCGTGTCGTCGGTGAGGTGATGGGTAACTACCACCCCCACGGTGACACCGCGATCTACGACACCCTGGTCCGGCTGGCGCAGCCGTGGGTGATGCGCAACCCGCTGATCCACGGGCAGGGCAACTTCGGTTCGCCCGGCAACGACCCGGCCGCGGCCATGCGCTACACCGAGTGCCGGATGGCGCCGCTGGCGCTCGAGATGGTCCGCGACATCACCGAGGACACCGTCGACTTCGGCCCCAACTACGACGGCCGCTCCCAGGAGCCGGCCATCCTTCCGGCCCGGTTCCCCAACCTGCTGGTCAACGGCTCGGCCGGCATCGCGGTCGGCATGGCGACCAACATCCCGCCGCACAACCTGCGTGAGGTCGCCTCCGGCGCCAAGTGGGCGCTCGAGCACCCCGACGCGACGCGTGAGGAGCTCCAGGACGCGCTGCTCGAGCGGGTCAAGGGCCCTGACTTCCCCAACGGCGCGCTGATCGTGGGCCGCGAGGGCATCGAGCAGGCCTACCGCACCGGCCGCGGCTCGATCACCCAGCGCGCGGTGATCGAGGTCGACGAGGACGCCAAGGGCCGCACCAACCTGGTGATCACCGAGCTCCCCTACATGGTGAACCCGGACAACCTCGCCCAGAAGATCGCCGACCTCGCCGACACCGGCAAGGTGCAGGGCATCGCGGACGTCAAGGACAACACCTCCTCCCGCACCGGGCAGCAGCTCGTGGTCGTGCTCAAGCGCGACGCGGTCGCCCGCGTCGTACTCAACAACCTGCTCAAGCACACCGAGCTGCAGACCAACTTCTCCGCCAACATGCTGGCGCTGGTCGACGGTGTGCCGCGCACGCTCTCGATCGACCAGTTCATCTCCAACTGGGTCGAGCACCAGATCGACGTCATCCGGAGGCGTACGGCATTCCGGCTGCGCAAGGCCGAGGAGGACGCGCACATCTGGCGCGGCCTGGTCAAGGCGCTCGACCAGCTCGACGCGGTCATCGCCCTGATCCGCTCCTCCCCCGAGGTCGACGACGCCCGCCAGGGCCTGATCCGGCTGCTGGAGATCGACGAGGTCCAGGCCAACGCGATCCTCGACATGCAGCTGCGTCGCCTCGCAGCGCTGGAACGGCAGAAGATCGTCGACCGTCTGGCCGAGCTCGAGGTCATCATCGCCGACCTCGAGGACATCCTCGCCAACGTCGCCCGCCAGCGTCAGATCGTCGGCGACGAGCTCGACGAGATCGTCGCGAAGTACGGCGACGACCGCCGCACCCAGATCATCGCGGCCGACGGCGACCTCTCCATGGAGGACCTCATCCCCGATGAGGAGCTGGTCGTCTCGATCACCCGCGGTGGCTACGCCAAGCGCACCCTCGCCGGTGAGTACCGCACCCAGAAGCGCGGCGGAAAGGGCGTACGCGGCGCCACCCTGCGCGGCGACGACGTGGTCGAGCACTTCATCTCGACCACCAACCACCACTGGCTGCTCTTCTTCACCACAGCCGGCCGGGTCTACCGGATCAAGGCCTACAACCTGCCCGAGGCGGCGCGTGACGCCAAGGGCGGTCACGTGGCCGGGCTGCTCTCGTTCCAGCCGGACGAGTCGATCGCCCAGGTGCTCGCGATCCGCGACTACGAGCAGGCGCCCTACCTCGTGCTGGCCACCCGCTCCGGTCTGATCAAGAAGACGCGGCTCGGTGACTACAACTCACCTCGCCAGGCCGGCGTCATCGCGATCAACTTCCGCGAGGACGACGACGAGCTGATCGGCGCCGAGCTGGTCAACTCCGAGGACGACATCCTGCTCGTCTCCCGCAAGGGCCAGGCGATCCGGTTCCGCGCCGACGACAACCAGCTGCGGCCGATGGGCCGGGCGACCTCGGGTGTCACCGGCATGAAGTTCCGGGAGAGCGACTCGCTGCTGTCGATGTCGGTCATCCGGGCCGAGCACGTCGCCGCCGAGATCGCGGCCGGGCTCTCCGAGGCCAACGAGGACACCGCGGACGTCGCGGCCCCCGTATCCGGCGCCGAGTCGCCCGACGAGGTCAAGGAGCAGTTCGTCTTCACCATCACCGACGGCGGCTTCGCGAAGCGTACGAAGATCTCCGAGTACCGGCTCCAGTCCCGCGGCGGTCTGGGCATCAAGACGATGGCCCTGGCCAACGCCGACCGCGGCGGTCTGGTCGGTGCGTTCATCGTGGTCGACGGCGACGAGATCCTCTCGATCACCGCGACCGGTCAGGTCGTACGCAGCCCGATCAACGCCGACTTCCGGGCAACCGGCCGCTCCACCCAGGGCGTCAAGTTCGTCTCGCCCAAGAAGGGTGACTCGGTCGCCGTCGTGGCGCGCTCCGTCGAGGCCCGCGAGGTCGACGATGACATCGTCACCGGGACAGAGGTTGCGGATGATGTAACAATCGGGGGAGACGACGAGCACGGAGCGTCGTCCGAGACCACGACGGAAGATGAATCCTGATGACGGACCGCACCGCCGACCGCACGACTGGGGGAGTCGCGATGACCGAGCGGAACGAGACCGCAGCACAGCCGGTGACCCAGCGGATCACGGACACGGTCGCCAACGCGGCCAGGCGTACCACCTCGGCAGTGGCCTCGACCGCCCGCACCTCCGGCCCCGCCGGCGCGGAGCGGGACGCGGCCAGCGGCTCGGCTCGCCGGGCCCGCCTGAGCCTGAGCCGCATCGACCCGTGGTCGGTCATGAAGATGGCCTTCCTGCTCTCGATCGCGCTCAGCGTCGTGGTGATCGTCGCCGTCTTCGTGATCTGGTCGGTGCTCGGCGCCGCCGGTGTGTGGGACTCGATCAACCAGGCGGTCCAGGACGTCGTCGGTGACTCCAGCGCAGGCTGGAACGTTCAGGACTACCTCGGTCTCTCCCGCATCATGGGCTTCACCATGGTCGTCTCGGTCGTCAACATCATCCTGATGACCGCCGTCGCCACCCTCGCCGCGTTCCTCTACAACATGGCCGCTGCCCTCCTGGGCGGCGTCGAGGTGGAGCTCACCGAGAACTGAGCCGCACACGCAGCGAACGTAGGAGGGCAGGAGTCTCACCGAGGCTCCTGCCCTCCTACGTCTCAGGGCTCGCTTCGTTTTGGTGGTCGACTGGGCTGCCAGGTAATGTTTCCTCTCGCCCGCTGGTAGGGGCTTCCACCCTCCAGTTGGCGCCTGCGCTTATAGCTCAGACGGTTAGAGCACCACACTGATAATGTGGGGGTCGGAGGTTCAAGTCCTCCTAAGCGCACAGCAGTTTCACCAGGTCAGAGGCTCCTTCGGGGCCTCTTCCTCGTTTTCGGGGTCGTTGTTCGAGGTTCTCCTGGAGCCGCACATTCGACATGCCAGACTGATTGGCATGCCTGCGCTCATGGAGGACGCCCGGACGCTGTGGGAGTTCCACCAGATGCACCACGAGCCACGCGATACCGACGTCGCGATCGGTCTGGGCGGTCATGACATCGGTGTGGCCGAGCACGCCGCAGATCTCTACCGCCAAGGGCGGTTCCCGCTGATCGTCTTCACGGGCGCGAACGCCCCGACGACCGTCGACGACTTCCCTCGAGGTGAGGCGGTCGAGTTCGCGGAGCGGGCCGAGGAACTAGGTGTTCCCGCATCCGCGCTGCGGGTCGAGCCTCGTGCAACCAACACGGGCGAGAACATCGCGTTCACGCGGGACCTCCTCGAGAACGAGGGCATCACGCCACGCACCGCAACCCTGATCAGCCGGCCTTACCAACAGCGTCGGGCGTACGCGACAGCCCGCAAGATCTGGCCCGACCTCGAGGTGACCTGCTCCGCACGTGTGCAGGAGCTGCCCGACTACATCGCCGGCATCGGAAGCACTCGTCGCGTCCTCGACATGCTCGTCGGAGACACGCAACGCCTGTGGGTCTACGCCGACCGTGGCTTCGCCGCGCCTCAGCAGATCGACGACGACACCTATGCGGCGTACGAACGGCTCGTGGCTGCTGGGTACACCGGCCGACTGCTTGAATCGAACGCACGTTCGATACGATGAGGTGTGTCGGCCAACCCTCCTAAGAACGACGCCTGGCCTGCTCCCAGGAACTGGCTGCACGTCTGGGTGCACCGCCGCCGACGGAACTATCCGCCGCCCATGCCCGGCCTCGTCCTCAAATGGGAGCTGCACAAGGGCCGGTGGCGCGCCTGGGTGATCTGGGTGGACACCACGTACGACAAGCCAGAGATCCGGTGGGACTGGTTAGGTGTCGACGAGATGCGGCCCGCGAAGAGTGACATCAACGTATGGAACGACCGGAGACGCAGGTAGCCATACGTACGCTCTCCAGCCCACGAGGCGCCCGTCAGAGGGTCGCTAACTAGACCGCGGTCCCGAGTCGGTACCCGAGACCACGGCACCAGCGGCACACTTCGTGGTGTCACGCTCCACGTCGGAGAAGTCACCCAGATGGCCCGTTGGCGCTGAACACGGTAACCAGTCACGTGCCATGGATGCACGTGACCGCGTCCAGTCCGTGATACCCAGACGATCCCGGCTGGCCGATGGCGGGGGGCTCCTTGCTCCTAGAGCTTGCTGGACGCGTCGTGGTCGTGGGTGGGGACGACCCGCATCAGGTGGCGAGCCAGGTGCAGGCGGTGGAGGGTGGCGAAGGCGGCGTCTCGGTCCTCGTCGACGAGGTCTCCGGGGAAGGCCGGCTTCTGCCTGATCAGGTCGACCTGGTCGTAGTGCCAGGCGGCGTCGCCGGCGATCAGGACCCAGCCCGACGGGGTTCGGGCGAGGACGCCGATGCTGCCCGGCGTATGGCCGGCGAGCTCGACGAGCAGGACGGAGCTGTCGCCGAACAGGTCGTGGGAGGCGGTGAAGGTCGCGACGGGTGGGCCGTCGAGGTCGTACGTCTCCACGGGGCGGCCGTCGGTCAGGGCCGGGCGGACGCCGCCGACAGGAGGCTGACCAGGGCCGAGGATCCAGTCGCGCTCGATGGTCCGAAGGCGTACCGGCAGGCCGGGGAGATCCAGGAGGCCGCAGACGTGGTCCCAGTGTGCGTGGGTCGGGAGGGCGAAGTCCGGCTTGACCAGCGCCGTCTGCAGTGAGTCGACGGTGGCAATGGTGTCCGCCGGCGGCGTTACCAGGCGTCGCAGCATGCCCGGGAGCTCGCTCAGGGCTCGTACGGGGGCGTCGCGGCAGTAGGACGGATCGACGACGAACGTCGCCTCGGGATGAGTGATCACGAAGCAGGTCATGGCGTTGCGTACGCGCCGGCGGAGTCCCGCGCCCTCGATGAGGCCGCCGGCGGGCAGGCTGCGTGGGACCTGAGGCATCGTGCTGACCGTCACCGTTCGGTCGCCCTGCGGCAGGCCGGCGTCGGTGATCGAGGAGAGAAGTCGTTCGTCCGGGCGGCGCGGCCGCAGCATGCCGCGCCCGAATCCGGTCAGGGCGCCGATCAGCTCTCGAGCTGTCGGCGTGGCAGGGGAAGCAGTGGGGTCGCTCGTCACACAAAGAACCTAGCGACCAGGGCACGGTACGCCATCCGACCGCGGTAGGAACCGCATGCGAATATCACCAGCATGACGAAGATCGACCTTCCGTTCGACCTCGACTCCATCCCGGGACGTACTCGCCGGTGGGTCAGGGGCGGGATGAAGCGCACCGAGAGGTGGGGGAAGCGGATGGGCGGTCGCGTCGGCCCGCTCATCCCCAACACGCTCGCCACCGGGGGCACCGACGACTGGACGCCGCAGGGGCTGGGCTACGGCCCGGACACCAACATGCTGGCCCAGAGCTACTACTCCCACGACAAGGGGTCGGCGCTGGTGCTGGTCGACCTGAAGAGCGGGAAGACCGCCGCCGAGGTGCTGCTCGTGGGTCACCACGGCAAGGCCGGTCCCGGGCACGCCGGCGGGGTCGCGATCGACGGTGACGACGTCTGGGTCTCCAAGGGTGCCGGCGGCGGCAAGGGTCGGCTCTACCGCTACTCGCTCTCGGCCATCCGGAACGCGGCGAAGGGCACCGAGGTCGAGCCGATCGAGGCACCGGCGAAGGTCGCGGCCGGCTCCTACTGCCGGATCCGTGGAAACCGCCTCTACGTGGGCGGCTTCGGAAACCAGACGCTGTTCGCGTACGAGAAGGACGCGAGCGGTGAGTGGGACTTCTCCGAGCCGGTCCTTTCGACCACCACCCCGCCCAAGGTCCAGGGTGTCGTCGTGCGCCGCGACGAGTACGTCTTCTCCTCCTCGTTCGGCCGGCACCGGCCGAGCACGATCTTCGTCTGCGAGCGGAAGCCCGACGGCGGTGTCGGTGCGGTGCGCCGCAAGTTCAGGTTCCCGAACATGGCCGAGGCGATCGTCGAGGTCTCGGGCGAGCTCATCACCACCTACGAGTCCGGCGCCTCCCCCTACAGCCGGCCCTCGGCGTACGGGTTCGGCATCCTGACCGGCCGGATGTGGGCGAGCACCCACATGACCTGCACCCCGATCGCCTCCCTGGGCCTCGCCCCCGACCCCGAGGCCGGTTGATTTCGTACGCTTCACGGCGGGCCGGTACGCTTTCCTGGTCTAACGGGCAGCGATGCCCACCACGACCTGCAGGAGAAGACATGAAGAAGATCGTCCTCGTACTGCTGGCCGCGGCTGGCATCGTTCTCGCCAAGAAGAAGCTCGACCAGTCCAACCCCGAAAAGGGTCACTGGGCCGCGGCGACCGACAAGGTGAACTGACCGACGGACACCCGTCCGGGGCGTTGGCGCAATTGGTAGCGCACCTGCTTTGCAAGCAGGGGGTTAGGGGTTCGAGTCCCCTACGCTCCACCAGGATTCGAGGCTGCTGAGTGAGCATCCGTCTTAGCAGCGAGGTCTACACCGAGACCTCACCGACTCATCGGGTCAACGAGGACTTCGTGCTCGTCGGGCAGGACTTCGTCATCGTGCTCGACGGTGCGACACCGGTCGCCGGGCTCGAGAACGGGTGCAGCCATGACGTGCCGTGGCTGGTGCGTCATCTCGGCCTCCATCTGGCCGAGGGACTCATCGCTCCTGGCGACGCCAGCCTGGTGAGCATCCTCGAGGACGCGATCCGTCGAGTCTGCGAAGCGCATGCCGACACGTGCGATCTCGACGACCCGAACAGCCCGTCCTCGACCGTCGCGCTCCTCCGCCTCCGGGGCGAGCGCGCGGACTACCTGGTCCTGGCGGACTCGTCGGTCGTGTTCCGGATGACCGACGGCAGCATCCTCCCGATCACGGACGACCGGCTCGATCACCTCGATGACTACTCGGTCGCCGGGTTCGGCGCGGTTCGCAACACCGCAGAGGGGTTCTGGGTCGCCAGCACCAAGCCGGAGGCCGCACGGCAGGCGGTCACCGGCAGCGTCGACCTCCGCTCGCGCTCGGTCCATTCCGTCGCTGTGCTGACCGACGGCGCCGCGACGCTCGTCGAGAGGCATGGCCGGACGTGGGCGGAGCTCTTCGCCGTCCTCGACCTTGGCCCGGAGGAGCTGGTGCGGCGTACGCGGGAGGCCGACGAGGCCGCCACGGCCGAGTTCCGGGGGAAGCGGCACGACGATGCGACCGCCGTGCTGTGCCACCTCGTCGACGGCGACATCCCCTGACGGCGTACGAACGAAAATTCGTTCGTACGCCGGTCACCCGTGCCGGCTACGAGAGCAGCGCGGCGTACGTCGGTCGCAGCTCGTCGGTGCGGTCCTTGACGTGCTGGACGACGTGGGCGGAGGCCTCCTCGGTCATGGGCGACGGGCCCTCGTCGAGGAGGTCGGCGAGCTCGTCCAGGCAGACGTGCCAGCCGACGGCGGTGTCCGTGTTGCCGGTGGGGCTGCCGAGCCAGGTCGTGAAGGTGAGGCGGGTGCCGTCGTCGGTGGGCTCGAGGTCGAAGCGGAGCAGATCCGTCAGGTCCTCGCGACCGTCCATCCCCCACGTGAACTCGAAGGCCCGAGGCGGGTCCCAGACCCGCAGCTCCCCCGCCGAGACGTAGTTGCCCGGGTCGACGCCCATCTCCTCGATCGCCTCGGTGGTGCTCGCCAGCTCCAGGCCTTCGGGCCAGAACGGGAGGCTCAGCCGCGCCCCGACCGTACGCTCGCCGACGATGTCGGTCGGAAACCAGTGCCGCAGGCCGTCCGTCTCGGTCAGGGCCCGCCACACCTTCTCGGGTGAGTGGCGGAGCAGGCGTACGTAGCGAAGACCCCTCCGCTCGCCGTCGAGGAGCACCTCGCCCATGGGTCCGGTCGTCGTGGTCATCTTTCAGTCCTCCTTGTGGTCAGGGTCGTCGAGCTGGTCCAGGTGACGCTCGAGCGCATCGAGACGGTCGGCCCACATCCGGCGGTACGGCGCCAGCCACTCCTCCAGCTCCCGGAGCCGTTCGGGACGCAGCCGGTAGTGACGGCGCGGTCCGTCGATGCGTACGTGAACCAGGTCCGCCTCGCCAAGTGTCCGTAGATGCTTGGACACATTGGGCTGAGCGAGTCCGAGGGTGTCGACCAGCTCGCCCACCCCCATCTCACGCTGACAGAGCAGGTCGAGGATCTGCCGAC
Source organism: Nocardioides sp. YJ-D4 (assembly GCF_054031495.1). NCBI lineage: Bacteria > Bacillati > Actinomycetota > Actinomycetes > Propionibacteriales > Nocardioidaceae > Nocardioides > Nocardioides sp. YJ-D4. The sequence continues at coordinate 3,042,726 of NZ_CM132932.1, read as the reverse complement.
GGGTCGGGTCGGCGATCACGCTGAAGACGTCTCGGGTGGGCACGCCCTCAAATATGCCTCGATAGGAATATGCCTGTCAAGGCATGTCAGGACAGCAGATCGTTGACCACCAGGCCGACTGTCGCAACGGCGGACAGGGCCGCGAGCACCCAGAGAACGGTCGACCCGTGTCCGGACAAGAGGGCGCGCCGGGGCGGCTCGGTAAGCGAATCGGGAGGTGAGATCCGCCGTTCCTGCTCGTCTCCCATCCAGTCGATGTCGTCCCGCTCATCTTCGTCGCGAGCGCCGCCCGGGTAGGCGGAGCCGGGCGTCACGGCCGGCTTCGAAGAAGGACGGAGCCACGGGTCCTCGAGGCCGTGTGCAGCCACGGGTGCCTTTCGTTCCGTCAGGGCGAGCAGTTGCGCGGTATCGGCGGCGAGTGCCGCGTCCAGGTGAACCCGCGCCGGATGCCCCTCGGGAAGGTCCTTGAGGAGCTGGACGTAGCGCTCGATCCGGCTGAGGAGACGGGCTCGGCGACTGCCGTTCTTGAATATCCAGGCAAGGCACGCGAGTGCTACCGCGAAGAGCCCCGAGATGACCGCTGCGCCCATGGGTCGGAGCGTAGTGGCCGGGAGCGCATCCCGCTATCCAACTGCGATCGCGATCAGCGCGATGGCGGGGAGCACGGACGCGGCGATGGTCCCCTTGATGCTGCCGCCGCGTGGGAGCCAGTATCCGAGGGCGTCGGCGATCCCCATGAACAACGAGGCGAGCAGCATGTAGATGGTGGTGACGACAACGACGGTGACGCCGGTGGACTCGTCGCCGAAGTTCACCATCCAGAGGCCGACGAGCGTGCCGACGCCGGCGAGAGCGTTGCGGGCGCCGATGCAGAACGACCACAGGTGGACGTTGCGGATCCCGTTCGATTCGATGCCGAGGAACCGCTGGACCTCGGGGCGATGGATGAGGAAGGCCTCGAAGGGGAAGACGGCGATGAGGATCAGCGCGGCGATGGCGGCACTGAGCTGGGCGACTGCGTTCATGGGAACCTGCTCGCGACGGGCCCCGACGAGCGAGGCTGTGATGATCGTGGATGCAACACGCGTCCGGCAGGGCCCCGTGATCAGACGTTTGTCTGGACACCGGAGAGCGGTATGATAGTCAGTCTTACTGACTATATTGACCAGGGTGCCGCACAGTGTCAAGGGGCTCGATGGACGTCGCAACGCTCATGCTCATCGCCTACCGGGCGATGGACGAACGGGTCATCTCCGCGATGCGGGACGCGGGCTATGACATCACCGTCGCGCAGGCCCGGCTGGCCCAGCGGATCGCCGTGAACGGCTCGCGCCTGGTCGACCTGGCCGAGCAGGCCCAGGTCACCAAGCAGACCGCGAGTGTGCTGGTCGCGGCGCTGGAGAGCAAGGGGCTCGTGGAGCGGGTCCCGGACCCGATCGACGGCCGGGCGCGCCTGATCAGGTTCACGGCCACCGGGCAGGACGCCGCTGACCGCGCTCGCGAGGTGGTGATGAGCGTCGAGCAGGAGTGGAACGACCACCTCGGCCCCCATCTGGCCTCAGCCCTGCGGGAGGCGCTCACCTCGCTGCGCGAGCTCGTCGATCCGTACCAGTGACGCTCAGTCGATGGTGGCCAGCAGGAGGACGAGTCCGAGGACGTAGAGGGCAGTCGCGAGTACGCCGCCGGCGACCACGACCAGGACGGCGAGCTTCTTGCGGGCCAGGCGGACGATCCCCCAGATGCCGAAGACGAGCCAGCAGATCCACGGGGCGAAGACCATCACCGCGACGCCGATGTTCATCATCGTGTAGTTGCAGGTCTCGGAGCAGCCGTCGCTGGCCATGATGGAGAACGCGCCGAAGAAGCTCCCGATGGCGCATCCGCCGAGACCCAGCACGATCAGGACGATGGTCAGCACCTGGTCGGCCGTCGAGCCGCCGAAACCTGCGGTTGTCCTCGGAGGTGAACCCGGCGGGGTCGTCGCTGTCATGGGGCTCAGGATAGGGGTGCGTACGGCCTTCAGAACCCGGGCCGGACGGGCAAATTCGTCGGTAACTGGCAAACCGCAGGGGGGATACATTCCCTAAACAGGTTCGCGGCGATTACGCAAGGGGCCTAATACCTATCGTCTCGATATTTGGACCTATCACTCGTTTGAATTCCGTACGGCGGAACAAGGTGGTCTCGAACTTAGGAAACCCTTTGGTGCGGGCGCCAGAAGACGCTTCTGACGAACCCCTCCACCGCAAAGTCCGAGAGGTCAATGTTGTGGGCGCAGAGTCCGTAGTCACCCGGGTCGAGATGACCCCAGCAGAGTCCCAGGCCGCAGCCGAGCTGTCGGAGTCCTTGCTCGCCCGGTTCGAGAGCCCGGTCTCCTCGGAGTTCCTCGAGACCGCGCCCTTCCTCGGCGGCGAGCTCCCCGACAGTGTCGCCAAGGCGATCCGCGCCTTCCGCTACGGCGATGCGACCGACGCCCTGGTGATCAGCGGACTCCCGGTGACCGCCGGCCCGACTCCGCCGCACTGGAACCACCCCGACGCTCAGGCGCCGCACATGGCCGACTTCTGGCTCGCCCTGATCATGGCCCAGCTCGGCGACGCCGTCTCCTGGTCCTCGCTGCAGGGCGGCCAGTTGGTCAACAACATCCTGCCGATCCAGAAGCAGGAAAACCTGCAGACCGGGCACAGCAGCGACGTCGTGCTCGACCTGCACATCGAGGACGCGTTCAGCAACCTGCGCTGCGACCACCTCGGGCTGATCTCGCTGCGCAACGAGGACATGATCCCGACCACCGCGGTCGGCATCAGCTCGATCGACGTGACCGGCCCTGAGTACGCTCCGTTGTTCGAGCCGCGCTACGTCATCCACCCCGACGACGAGCACCTGCGCAACCTTCGCGAGGCCGGCGTCAACGAGGGCGAGCTGCTCGCCGCGCCGACCGCCGTTCTCTTTGGCTCGCCCCAGGCTCCCGATGTCCGGCTCGACCCGCCTTACATGGCGGCTCTGCCGGGTGACGTCGAGGCCGACCGGGCGCTCCAGCTGCTCATCATGGAGCTCTCCGCGAACGTCGAGGACGTCGCGCTGGCTCCCGGCGAGATCCTCATCGTCGACAACCACCGTGCACTGCACGGCCGTAAGCCTTTCACGGCTCGCTACGACGGCACCGACCGTTGGCTCCGCCGCCTCACGACCGTCAAGGACCTGCGCCGCAGTCGGGTCGCTCGGTCCGAGGCCTCCTCGCGGATCATCGACCCGGTGCTCGAGCCTCTTCCCGCATCCCTTGAGCTCACAGGCGCTGGTCGCTGACGCTCGGGATCAAGGAGGCCGCAGGCGCGTTCCGCCTGCGGCCTCCATCTATTTCGTGCCGCCGACCGTGACAGGGATCCGGAATACTCGTTGGGGTGAACGTGAGGCGATGGGGCATGTGCGTGCTGGCCGTTGGGCTGGCCCTTGCGCTGGTCGGCTGCGGGGACGACAGCGAGCCGAAGAAGCCGGAAGCGGCGCCGTCGGAGGACACCTACCCCGTGTACGCCGCGACCATGGGCCCCGTCGAGGCGGCCATGACGTTCGTGCCGGAGGGTGCGAAGACGCTGGCAGTGACCGACTACGGCGAGGTGAAGTCGCTCTTCGGGCTCGACGACATCACCGGCCGGTCGAGCCCCGCGGACCAGAGCGACTTGTGGAACCGGGCCGACAAGGAGGCCGCCCAGGTCAGCGGTGGTCTGCTGCGTGGGGTCGATCAGCGTCTGCGCGACACGTACCAGTGGGGCGCGGCCGATGTCGTCTGGGAGGCGAGGTTCACCGGCGGCGGCAAGGACGGGTACGTCATCAGGGTCGCCGACCGGGTCAAGCCCGGACCGGCGATCAAGGCGGGCGTCGGCCCGCTGAAGGGCGCGACGTTCGACCCGGAGACCCACCTGATCACCAAGAACACTGCACGCCCGGACGCGGAGAACTGGGCGGCGCAGGAGGTGATGGTCGCCGTCGCCGGAGGCCCTGCCACCTCGACGTATGTCGTCAAGGGCTGCGCCGAGGGTGGGCCGAAGGAGAAGACCAGGCTGGCGCCGGTCGAGGCCTACTCGGTCGAGTTCGGCGGCGGGCTGGCCACCCTGCGGCTCGGCGAGGACCGTGACGACCTGTTCTACCGGCTGAAGCTGGGCGATCAGGTCGCGGCGTACGAGAAGGTCTTCACCAACGGTGTCGCCGATCCGTCCACGGGGCGGATCGGGTTCCGGGTGACGAACCCGGTGACCGCGGCCACCCTGGTCACCACGGAACCCGTCCCGTTCGCGGTCTGTGACTGAGGGGCCGTACTCTGGAAGGGCTATGGCCGCCCAGACCACTCCCCCGCGCAGTGCATATCCACGTGGGATCGTCTCCCCCAGGTTGTGGGGTGCGCACGCGCTGGTGGTGATCTTCGTGACCGGCGCGGTGCTGCTCGGGGTCTGGCAGTACCAGTCGAGCCAGCAGGACAAGCAGGACCAGGTCGCGGAGCTGGTGCACGCGAAGCCGAAGGCGTTCACCGACCTGATCGGGCCCAACGACGCCTTCCCATGGGAGCAGATCGGCCGCCCCGTGACCGTCTCAGGGATCTGGATGCCCGAGGAGACCATCTTCATCGACGGGATGGAGCGAGGCTCTCAGGTCGGCTTCTGGGCCGTCACACCGGTGCTCGTCGAGGACACCGAGTCGGCCGTCTACGTCGTTCGCGGCTGGACCCCTGAGGTCGGCAGCGCACCGCCCGCGCCGCGCGGCCACGTCACCGTCACCGGCTGGCTGCAGCCCAGCGACTGGACCGACGTCGCCGACGACCGCAAGTCCGACAACGTCTTCCCGCAGCTGGACGTCTCCGACCTGATCTCGCGCACCAGCTACGACCTCTACAGCGCCTACCTGGTTCGCTCGCCGGTCGAGGACAACTGGCCGGCCAGCTCGATGCCGGTCAACGACGGGGCCACGGACGTCGCCGACGTGCCCGCCCCGCAGCTGCCCGAGCCGGAGGCCACGACCGGGCTGCGCAACCTCCTCTACGCGATCGAGTGGTGGCTGTTCGGCATCTTCGGGATCTACGTGTGGTGGCGCTACGTGCGCGACACCCTGCGTCCCCGCGATGACGACGAGGACGAAGAAGACCCTGAGAAAATCACTCAGGATGAGCGCGTACCCTCAGACGCGTGAACAAGCTGTTCGGCACCTACAAGGTGCTTGCGTACGTCGTGGGTGTGCTGCTGCTCGTCGGCACGATCTCCTCGCTGTTCAAGTATCTGCTCCCCGAGGGCACCGCCCTGCAGTCCTTCGGCGAGGCGATGACGCCGCTGTGGGTCGCGCACGGCTGGATCTTCATCATCTACGTGATCGTCGCCTTCCTGCTGACGCAGAAGGCCCGCTGGACGATCCCCGAGTTCCTCCTGATGATGATCGCCGGCCTGATCCCCGGTCTGATCTTCTGGGTCGAGCGCCGCGTCGCCGACCGGATCGCTCCCAAGCTCGCTGACGCGGCCTCCTGACCTCAGGTCCGCGACCGACACTGTGGGAGGATCGAGGAGTTACATCCCGTACCAATCCCAATGTCGGAAGGGCAGGTCATGGCTGACCAGAAGGCCATCCTCCACACCAATCACGGTGACATCACGATCACCTTGTTTCCCAACCATGCTCCGGAGACGGTCGCCAACTTCGTCGGCCTCGCCACGGGGACCAAGGAGTACACGGACGACGCCGGCCGCTCCGGTGTTCCCTACTACGACGGTCTCGGCTTCCACCGTGTCATCGAAGGGTTCATGATCCAGGGCGGTTGCCCCCTGGGCACCGGTACGGGCGGCCCGGGCTACACCTTCAAGGACGAGCCGCACCCCGAGCTCACCTTCGACAAGCCCTACCTGCTCGCGATGGCCAACGCCGGCCCCGGCACCAACGGCTCGCAGTTCTTCATCACCACCGGCCAGGCGCCGTGGCTGAACTTCAAGCACACCATCTTCGGTGAGGTCGCCGACGAGGAGTCGAAGAAGGCCGTCGACTCGATCTCCGGCACCAAGACGGGTGCGATGGACCGCCCGGTCGAGCCGGTCGTCATCGAGAAGGTCGAGATCGTCTAGTTGTCCGACTCGACCCCGGTCGGGGTGCCGGTCTGCTACCGCCACCCCGACCGTGAGACGCATATTCGCTGTCAGCGATGCAGCCGGCCTATCTGCCCTGACTGCATGACGCCCGCCTCGGTCGGCTTCCAGTGCCCCGAGTGCGTGCGTGAGGGCCACAAGTCCGTACGCCAGCCCAAGCGCTTCACCGGCGCGCGCGTGAGCTTCCGGGCGCTCCCGGTGACCTTCTCGCTCATCGGCGTCAACGTCCTGGTCTGGCTGAGCATCGTCCTCACCGGTGGATCCGGGTCGAGGATCGCCGACTTCCTCGCGATCCGGCTACAGGGCTACTGCCTCACGCCTGACGGTGGGTTCGCGGTGCCGAACGACGTCTGCCGGGCGAGCGGCTACACCTGGATGCCTGGGGTCGACGACGGAGCGTTCTGGCAGCTGCTGACCTCGACGTTCACCCACGTCTCGATCATCCACCTGGCCGTGAACATGCTGTCGCTCTACATGCTCGGCTCGTTCCTCGAGCCGATCGTGGGCAGGCTGCGGCTCCTGGTCTTCTACCTGATCTCCGGCCTGGCGGGCTCCGCCCTGGTGGTCTGGGCGTCGGCACCGGCCGGGTCGACCGTGGGCGCCTCCGGTGCCATCTTCGGCCTGCTGGGTGTCCTGGTGGTGCTCTTCGTCAGGGCCGGGCAGTCGCTCTCCCCGCTGCTGCCAGTGCTCTTGATCAACGCGGGCATCACCTTCTTCGGCAACGGCATCTCCTGGCAGGGGCACGTCGGCGGCTTCATCGGCGGTCTCGTCGTCGCGGGCATCTTCACCTCGCTCCGGGCCGACCGGAAGGCACCGTTGCAATGGGCTGCCCTGGGTGCCTTCACGTTGGGCTTGCTTGCCCTGATCGGCGTACGGATCATGCTGTTCTGATGCCTTCGAGGCAGGTGTTTTCGGAGCGTTTTCACCGCGTGGACAAATCCACAGGTGTGGATGGCCCTGTGGAGAACTACATCCGTGTAACGCAAAGCGGCGCAAACCAAAGGTTTGCGCCGCTTTCGCCGTCTAACGAGAGGGTCACTCCCACTTCGTGGCGAAGGTGAAGCCCACCGCCATGAAGCCGATGCCGACCAGGAGGTTCTTCTGGCCCAGGTCGTTGAAGACCCAGATCTTGTCCAGGTGGTCGTTGGCGAAGACGTAGAAGACGCAGATCCAGATCAGGCCGATGACGAAGCAGCCGAGCATGCCGACCACGACGCCGCGGCCACGGCCCAACGGGGTCTTCGGGTGAGCGGCGACGGCCAGGCCCAGGAAGAGCAGGACGAAGCCGATCAGGTAGTTCCACCCCTCGAGCTTCTGCACCGGCTTCGGCCCGGTGAAGTCGCCACCGACCTCGTTGGGGCGGACCCCGACGTAGTAGTAGGCGATCCAGCCGATGCCGAGGGCGATCAGCAGCAGGGCGACCCCGAAGCGCGGAGTGAAGATCGGCTCCTTGGGAAGGTCGAGATCACTCTTCTTCGAGAGCTTGAGCTTGGCCACGGGTGATGCTCCTCAGACAAATGTGATTGCTGCGCATACCCTAATGGTCGTGAGCTCCGGAACCCAGGCGAACCCCACACCTAAACCAAAGCGCTGGTCCCGCGTGACCTCTTGGCGGCTTGGTACGCCCGTCGTGGTGCTGCTCTGTGGCGGCCTGCTCGCGGTGAGTTTCGTGAACGCCGACGGCACCGACCTGCGTCCGGGCCGCTACGAGGACCTGGCGACGCTCGTCGACGGCGAGCGGATCCGCTACAACCGCCTCGAGGCCCAGCTGACCGACCTGCAGAGCGAGGTGGACCAGCTCACCAGCGGCGTCACCGACAAGGACGTCAAGAAGCTCCAGCACCAGTCCGCGCGGCTGGCCGATCCGGCCGGCACCTCCGACCACAGCGGCGCCGGCATGCAGATCGTCCTCGGCGACGCGCCCTCGGAGGTCCAGGAGAGCTACACGGGTGACGACCCGAACTCGCTCGTCGTCCACCAGCAGGACATCCAGGCCGTCGTCAACGCGCTCTGGGCCGGCGGCGCCGAGGCGATCACCATCGCCGGCAAGCGGATCATCACCACCACCGGCATCAAGTGCTCCGGCAGCACCGTGCAGCTCGACGGCGTCCCCTACCCCCAGCCGTACGTCATCGAGGCGGTCGGCGACCCCGACCGGCTGCAGGCCGCGATCGACCGCGACAACCACGTGCAGAACTACCGGGCCGACGCCCGCGACCCCAACGTCCAGATCGGCTGGTTCCTCAAGCCGCTGACCTACCTCACCGCGCCGGCCTACGACGGCCTGCTCGACGTGAAGTACGCGAAGCCCCTGCCTCAGGAGAAGTGAGACAGGGGCTTCGGCTGAGCCTCGGCGTCCGGGGCTACGGTGCCGCCGGGGTGCTCGGCGGGAGCGCCGGGTCGCACGTCGGCGGGTCACCCGGGTCGGCGGTCTGCGTGGCCGACGCCGACGGGTTGGCCGGGTCGGTGCCGGGCACCAGCGTCTGACAGCTCGGCAGGGCCTCCTCCTTCGTCGAGACGAAGATGATCACCTCGCCGTCCTGCGCGAGCGGCGTGCCCTTGGCCGGGGTCTGCTCGACGACGGTGCCCTTGGGCTTGTCGGTGTTGGGCTCGTCCTTGCGTACGGGCGTGAACCCGGCGTTGCGGAGGATCTCCTCGGCCTGCTCGGCCGTCTTCCCGACCACGTTCGGGACCTTGTTCGGGCCCTTGGAGACGGTGAGAAGGACTTCTGTGCCCTTGCCGGTGGTCACGCTCTGGTCGGCAACCGGGTCAGACTCGATCACGGTGCCCTTGTCCTCGTCGGACTCTTCCGTCTCGATCTTCACCGTGAAGTTGTAGGGATCACCCTCGAGCAGCTCCTTGGCCGTCTTCTGCGGCATCCCGATCACGTTGGGCATCTCCCGGTTGGGTGGCCCGGTGGAGACCGTCAGGGTGACGGTGCTGCCCTCTTCGACGTCCTCGCCGGCTGACGGGTCCTGGGAGATCACGACGCCGACGGCGACGGTGTCGCTCGACTCCTGCTTGATCGCGCCCTTCAGCTTGGCCGTGCTCAGCTCGGCCATCGCCTTCTCCTGGGTCAGACCGGTCACGTCGGGCGCAGGGGTGGTCTGCGGCCCGAGGGCCGCAGGCAGGAAGTAGGCACCCAACCCGATGAGGCCGACGATGACCAGACCGAGCAGGATGAGCACCCACGGGCGCGGGCCTTCGGGGCGGTCGTCCTGGGGCGGGTAGTAGCCACCGTTGGTGGGGTCGCCACCGTAGGGGCCGACAGCGCGGTTCTGGGCGACCTGCGTCTGGTCCATGCTCGGCGGCACGGTCGCCTGGACCGGACGCCCGGCGAGGTAGCGCTCGATGTCGGTGCGCATCGCCTGCGCGGACTGGTAGCGGTCCTCGACCCGCTTGGCCAGCGACTTCATCACGATCGCGTCGAGCTCACGGGTCAGCGTCGGGTCGTGGGCAGAGGGAGGCTGAGCCTGCTCGCGTACGTGCTGGTAGGCCACCGAAACCGGCGAGTCGCCGACGAACGGCGGACGGCCGGTGAGCAGCTCGTAGAGGAGGCAGCCGGCCGAGTAGACGTCGGAGCGGGCGTCGACCTGCTCGCCACGGGCCTGCTCGGGGCTCAGGTACTGCGCGGTGCCGACCACGGCCGCGGTCTGGGTCATCGTCGACTGGGCGTCGTTGAGAGCCCGGGCGATGCCGAAGTCCATCACCTTCACGTCACCGGCCGGCGTCAGCATGACGTTGCCCGGCTTGATGTCGCGGTGGATGATCCCGTTGCGGTGGCTGTAGTCGAGAGCGTTGAGTACGTCGGAGCTGATCTCCAGGGCCCGCTCGGGCAGGATCTTGCGACCCTCACGGAGTACGTCGCGCAGCGTGCGGCCGGCGACGTACTCCATCACGATGTAGGGCTGGGCGACGCCGTCGTCGGACTTCTCCTCGCCGGTGTCGTAGACCGACACGATCGAGGGATGGTTGAGCTTGGCCGAGGACTGCGCCTCGCGCCGAAAACGGGCCTGGAAGGTCGCATCGCTGGCGAGATCGACCCGCAGCCGCTTGATTGCGACCACGCGGCCGAGCCGGTGGTCGGTGCCCTTGCGGACCTCCGCCATACCGCCACGGCCGAGCAGCTCGCCGACCTCGTAGCGACCGGCCAGGAGAGCTCCCTCAGCCATTGCCGCCCCCGTTGCCGTTGCCGCCGCCGCCATCGGTGTTCTCGTCCCCCGGAAGATCAGGGATGCCCCAGTCGGAGGACTCTCCGTCGGTCGGCTCCTCCTCGTCGCTCTCTTCCTCGTCGGGCTCCTCCTCGGCGGGAGGCTGCTCGACCACGGGGCGCTCGCCGTAGTAGCGGATGGTGATCGGGTCGCCCTCGTAGAGGTTGCGGGTCGGGTCGAGGCCGGCGACCGTGTCGGGCTCGTAGCTGCCGTCGTTGTTCTGGACCGCCACCTTGACGTTCAGCCCGAGGTCGCTCAGCTCGGAGCGCACCTCATCGACGTTGCGGCCGACGTAGTCGTCCTCGTCGATCTCGACGCGCTGCGGCTCCTCCTCGGGCTCCTCCGACGGGGTGGGAGTGGGGGAGGCCGAAGGAGTGGTGGACGTGTCGTTGGCCGGAGGAGACTTCGGGTCCGCGCCGAGGGTCATGATGATCCAGATGATCGCGACGATGACGGCCACGAGCATCAGGATGACGACGATGTTGAACGGCTTCTTGTACCAGGGCTTCTGCTCGTCGTCCTCGTCGTACCGGTCGTACGGGTCCTGGTAGCGAGGTGGCGGCGGACCCTCGGGACCGCCCGTGGCGCCCTGCATGCCGACGTAGTTCTGAGTGGGCGAGGGCACCGGGTCCATGACCGACGTCGCGGTCGCGTCACCGGGCGCCGCCGCGGCGACGACAGTGGTGGCATCGGCGTCCGGGTCAGCGGCGCCGTGACCGATCATCGCGCTGGTGAACGCGGCCGCGTCGGCGTAGCGGAGGCTCGGGTCCTTCTGCAGGCTCCGCATCACGATCGCGGCCAGGTCGGCCGGGACGTGGTCGGGCAGCGGTGGGACCGGGTCATGCAGGTGGGCGATCGCGGTCGCGACCGGGGTCTCCTTCTGGAACGGCCGGTAGCCGGCCAGGCACTCGAAGGCGACCACGCCGAGGGAGTAGACGTCGGAGGCGGGCGTGGCCTTCTCGCCACGTGCCTGCTCGGGGCTGAGGTACTGAGGGGTTCCCATCACCTGGCCGGTGCCGGTGATGCCGGTCGAGGCCTGCGCGCGGGCGATGCCGAAGTCGGTGACCTTCACCTTGCGCTGCGGGGTGACCAGGAGGTTGGCGGGCTTGACGTCACGGTGGACGATGCCGGCCCGGTGCGCGGCGGCCAGAGCGTCGCCGGCCTGACCGAGCAGGTCGCGTACGACCTCGGGGGCCAGCGGTCGGCCGTCACGGAGCAGCTCGGAGAGCGGCTTGTGGTCGACCAGCTCCATCACCAGGAACGGTCGCATCAGGCCGGAGGCGGTCGGCATCTCGCCGACGTCGTAGACGGCCACCACGTTGGGGTGGTGGAGCGCCGCGGCATGCTTCGCCTCGGACTCGAACCGGGACCGGCCGATCGGGTCCTCGGCATGCTCGGGCTTGAGGAGCTTGATCGCGACCTCGCGGTTGAGGGTCGTGTCAGTCGCTCGCCACACCTCGCCCATCCCGCCGGTGCCGATGAGCTCGTGGAATACGTAACGACTCATGAGATCGCTGCCTCCATCATGGCCTTCGCGATTGGGCCGCCCAGCCGTCCGCCGGCGATCTCGCTGCGTTCGGTGCCGCTCTTCTGGACCATCACGGCGACCGCGATGGACGGGTTCTCCGCCGGGGCGAACGAGGTGAACCAGGCGTACGGCGGCTTGTCCGGAGTGGTCTGTGCGGTGCCGGTCTTGCCGGCGACGCTCACGCCGTCGATGGCCGCCGCCTCGGCGGTGCCGTTGTCGACGGTGCTGACCATCATCTGGGTCAGGATCTCGGCGGTGTCCTGCGAGACCGCAGGCTGGTTGTCGATCGGGGTCGGGTTGCCCTGGTCGATGACGTCGAGCGAGGAGGACGTCACCCGGTCGACGAGGTAGGGCTTCATGACCTCGCCGCCGTTCGCGATCCCTGCCGAGACCATCGCCATCTGCAGCGGGGTCGCGATCACGCTCTGCTGACCGATCGCGGCACGGGCCTGCTCGGCCTTGCCGTCGTTGGGCGGGTACTGGCTCTTGGCCAGCGGGCCGATGTCGTCGAGGTAGTCCTGGCCGAAGCCGAACCCCTCGGCCTGCTCCTGCATCTCCTCGTCGGAGAGCTCCATACCGAGAGAACCGAAGGCGGTGTTGCAGGAGACCTCGAGAGCGTGGGTGAGGGTGATCTGCTCGCCCCCGCAGCTGGTGCCGTTGAGGTTGGGCAGGTCGGTCGTGGTGCCGGGGAGATCGAGCGACGCGCCGCCGTAGACCATGCTGTCGCCGTCCATGCCGAGGTTCTCGATCGCGGCCGCGGCGGTGACCAGCTTGAAGGTCGATCCCGGCGGCAGCGCCGTCTGGATGGAGCGGTTGAGCAGCGGCTCGTTCTCGTCCTTCGAGAGCTGGTTGTAGGACTTCTGCGCGGCGTCTATGTCGTTGGTCGCCACCCGGTCCGGGTTGTAGGTAGGGGTGGAGGCCATCGCCAGGATCTTGCCGGTGCTCGGCTCGATCGCGACCGCCGCCGCCTGGACGTCCTCGCCGAGGGCGGTCAGACCCTCGTACGCAGCGTCCTGGACCTTCGGGTCGATGGTGAGCTCGACGTTGCCGCCGGCCGGCTCGGAGTTGGTGACCAGGTCGACCAGGCGGTTGGTGAAGAGCTTGTTGTCCTTGCCCGACAGCACCGAGTCCTGGGATCGCTCGATCCCGGTCTGGCCGTAGGAGAAGGACATGAAACCCGTGATCGGGGCGTACTTCTTGCCGCCCGGGTAGGTGCGCTGCCACTCGAAGGTGTCGTCGCTCGGCTTGCTGGTGGCGATCGCCTTCTTACCCACCAGGATGTCCCCGCGCTGCTGCGAGTATGCCTCTTCGGTGACCCGTCGGTTGTCGGCTCGGTTGTTGTACCAGCTCGCCTTGAAGAACTGGACGTACGTCACGTTGAGCATCAGCGCCACGAACAGGATCAGGCAGCCGACGCTGAGCGTGCGGATGGGGCGGTTCACTTGGTCATCGCCCCTTTGTCGAGCTTGACGATCTGGGTCTCCTCAGCGGCGAGATCTTCATCGGACGGCGCCGTCGGCAATGGACGGCGGGACTGGTCCGAGACGCGCAACAGCAGGGCCACGATCACCCAGTTGGCGACCAGCGAAGACCCACCATACGAGAGGAACGGTGTGGTCAGACCAGTCAGCGGGATGAGCCCGGTCACGCCGCCGACGACCACGAAGGTCTGCAGCGCGATCGAGGTGGCCAGGCCGACGGAGAGCAGCTTGCCGAAGTCGTCGCGGGCCACGATCGCGGTGCGCAGGCCGCGCTCGACGATCAGGCCGTAGCAGAGCAGCAGGGCCAGAAGCGCGGTCAGACCGAGCTCCTCGCCGATCGCCGGGATGATGAAGTCGGAGTTGGCGTAAGGGATCCGCCAGGGCTGGCCGGAACCGAAACCGCGGCCGATCATGCCGCCCCAGGCCATCCCGAACAGGCCCTGGACCAGCTGCTCAGAGGAGGTGCCGTTGGCGTCCGCCGGGAAGTAGTCGAACGGGTTCAGCCAGGTCAGCACGCGGACGCGGACATGGCTGAACAGGCTGATCGCGGCGAAAACCCCGCCCGCGAAGAGCAGCCCGCCGACGACGATCCAGCCCTTGCGCTCGGTCGCCACATAGAGCGTCACCACGAAGAGGCCGTAGAAGAGCAGGCTGGAGCCGAGGTCGCGCTGCAGCACCAGGATCGCGAGGCTGATCACCCACATCATCAGCAGCGGGCCGAGGTCGCGGCCGCGGGGCAGGTCGATGCCGGCGAACCGGCGCCCCGCCAGTGCGAGCGCGTCGCGGTGGACCGCCAGATAGCCGGCGAAGCAGATCACCAGCAGCACCTTGGCGACCTCACCGGGCTGGAAGCTGACCGGCCCGAGGTTGATCCAGATCCGCGCGCCGTTGATCTGCTTTCCGATGATCGGGAGCATCGGCAGGATCAGCATGACCACCGCACCGAGGCCGGCGGTGTAGGTGAACCGCTGCAGCATCCGGTGGTCGGGGACCACGAAGAGGGTGATCAGGAACAGCACCACGCCGATCGTCATCCAGGTCAGCTGCTGGCGGGCGAAGGCATCGGTCTCGCTCGCCCCTGCCGCCAGGTCGAGCCGGTGGATGACCGCCAGACCGAAACCGTTGAGCATCGCCACCAGCGGAAGCAGCACCGGGTCGGCGTACGGAGCCAGCAGACGTACGCCGATGTGGGCCGCCACCAGGAGCGCGACCAGCCAGGTGCCGTAGCCGACGATGTCGACCGGGATCTTCTCCTGAACCCCGAGGCCGACCGCTGCGTACGCACCGATCCCGACCGCCAGGGCCAGGATCAGCAGGACCAGCTCCGCTCCCCGCCGTGACCGGTGGACGAAAACGGGCATGGAACTAGCCGGTGTGAAACCGCTCATGACCCGCTTCCCGCGTCTGCGGCGCTCTGGTCCGCGAGAGACTGCACCTTCTCCTGGGCGCCGGCGAGGTCCTTGCTGTGGATCCCGTCCTCGAGCTGGTTCTGGTAGGTCTCGGCCAGGTCGGCGACCTTCAGGTTGGAGGTCTGGTAGGGCTCGGAGAGATCGAGGCCGATCATCGTGGTGGGTACGCCACGGAAGATCGTGACATTGCCGTCCTGCTCGCCGATGTACCACTGGTTCTGCGACCAGACGAACGCGGTCGCAACGGCGATCCAGACGACACCGAGAAGGGTCAGCAGCCCGAAGGCCCAGCGCAGCTTCAGATACTTGGCCGGCGCCTGGAGCGCGTAGCGTATCTCCTCCGGGTCGGCGGCGATCGCGCCGTCCGGGATCTCCTCGTCGATCGGGTCCAGCTCGCCGGTGTCGCCCATCCGGTGACCGCGGAACAGGGCGGTCATCTGGCCGGTCTTGGTGGTCTTCCGCTTGAGCTCGGCCGCCGCGCCCACCATCTGGGCCTCGAGGCCCGGGGACGGGATCGTGTCGCTCGGCACAACGTCGGCGACCACGCAGGTCACGTTGTCGGTGCTGCCGGAGTCGAGGGAGACCCGGACCAGCTCGACGGCTGCGTACTCGGGCGTGCCGGTGGCCAGGATGTCGGCGATCCGCGGGTCGTCGACGTAGCCGCAGACACCGTCGCTGCAGAACATCAGCCGGTCGCCGGCGACGAGGTCGACGATGAACAGGTCGGGCTCGAGCTCCCGGGTGCCGTCGAGGGCCTTGAGGATCAGGTTGCGGTGGGGGTGGGTCTTGGCCTCCTCCTCCGTGATCCTCCCCTCGTCGAGAAGCGTCTGCACGAAGGTGTGGTCGTGGGTGACCTGGTGGATCGCGCCGTTGCGGAGGAGATAGGCGCGGCTGTCGCCCACGTGGCCGACGGTCAGCTTGGAGCCGTCGAAGAGGCCGACGGTCGAGGTCGTGCTGGTGCCGTTGAGCGTCGGGTCGTGGTCGACCAGGTGGCCGATCTCGTCGTGGGCCATGTGCAGCGCGTGGGAGACCAGGCCGATCAGGTCGTCGTCGACCAGCCCGAGGGCCGGCTCCTCGTCGAGCTTGCGCAGCTGCTGGACGGCCGTGCTGGAGGCGATGTCACCGCGGGCAGCGCCGCCGACACCGTCGCAGACGGTCAGCAGCCAAGGTCCGGCGTACCCGCTGTCCTGGTTGTCCTTGCGCACCCGGCCGACGTCCGAGACCGCCGCGAACTCGAGGCGGAAGGGTCGTCCGTCGGCAGAGCCGGGGCTGGGTGCGGGGTCGGGGGTGGGGTCGGTCGCAGCGGTCACTTGCGCAGCTCCAGGATTGTTTTACCGATCCGCACCTGGGTCCCGAGAGAGATGGCGGTCGGCTGATTGATCCGGACGGACCCGATGTAGGTGCCATTGGTCGATCCGAGGTCCTCCACGAACCACTGGTCGCCGGAGACGGCGATCCGGGCGTGGCGGGTGGAGGCGTAGTCGTCATCGAGGATGATCGCGGCATCGCTGCCGCGGCCGATGACGATGGGTGCCTGCGAGAGAGGCACGGTCACACCGGCGTTGGAGCCGGTGGTGACGGCGACATGCGTGGGTACGCCGCGCCGCGGTGCGCGCGCAGCGGCAGCCTTGCCGCGAGCCGGCGGGGCCGCGGGCTGGCCGCCGGCGGAGGCGTTGGTGACCCGCGCGCCGAACATGTCGGAGCGGATCACCGATAACGCGGCCAGCACGAAGATCCACAGGATCGCCAGATAGGCGACCCGGATGAGGAAAAGGGTCAGCTCGCTCAACGGCGCTCCTCCACGATATGCGCGGTGATGACGGTGGTGCCGATGCGCACCTGAGAGCCGTCGTCCAAGGTGGCACTCGCCATCTTCTGCCCGTTGACCAGCATGCCGTTGGTCGAGCCGAGGTCATAGACCTCGACGCGTACACGGTCGCCGGCCTGCTTCGAGCGGAACTCGATGTGGCGGCGGCTGATGCCGGGGTCGTTGATGCGCAGGTCGGCGTCGGTGCCCCGGCCCACGACGAGGTTGCCGTGGAGCGGGTGCCGGGTGCCGTTGATCTCCAGGTAGGCCTGCGCGCGGCTGACCTGGGTGTCGCTCATGTCGGCGCCGGAGACGGCGGCCTGGGCGCGGCTGCGCACCCGGAACCGGCCGATCGTCAGGTCCTTCGCCTCGCCGAACTCGATGCTCACGCGGCCCGGGAAGACGAACCCCTGCGCCTCGGCGTGGTCCATCAGCTGGCGCTTCAGCTCTTCCTTGAGGTGGGGGCCGTACGACTCCAGCTTGCCCAGATCGCTGGAGGACAGCTCCACGAAGAAGTCGTTGGGGACCAGGCGCCGCTGGCGGCTGAGCACCTGGGCGTTGTTGTCGATCTCGCGCTGGAGCGCGGCGACGATCTCCACCGACTTCACCTCGGACCGGAACGCCTTCGCGAAAGCGCCTGAGATGAGCTGCTCCAACTTCTGCTCGAACTTCTGCAGGCCGCTCACGTTGTTGCGCTCCTCTCAGGTGCCGGGGGTGGGCCGGTCGGGGTGGGTGGTCAGTCGCGTACGGGCACAGTGGTCCCCGGGATTCGGCCCGATCGTATCGGTGCACCCTAGGGGATCTGCCACTTCCCGCATTCTGCGTGGTTTCGATCCTCCCACGATCGGGTGACCACCAGCGTCAAGGCGACCGGGGTGCCGTCGTTTTGGGTCGGTGGACGCCCGTGGGCTAACGTTTCCTCTGCTGCACGCGCGAGTGGCGGAATAGGCAGACGCGCACGGTTCAGGTCCGTGTGTCCGAAAGGACGTGGGGGTTCAACTCCCCCCTCGCGCACCACCACCGAAGCCCCAGGGATGACCTGGGGCTTCGTGCATTTCAGAGCCATCCCTGAAGAACGCGGGTGTTCACCCGGTAAGGGTGACGCGGCGTGCGCAGTCGGTTGCGACGCTCGGTGAACACCTCACCGATGACTGGAGCACCCGCGATGCCGAACCGTCCCGACCTTCACGCCCGGACCATGTTGCCGATTCCGGACCGTCCTGCCTCGGGGCACACGACGTACGACGCCAAGGATCCCGACACCGCCTACCCACCGATCGAGCCGCTGCTCCCGCCGGACGGAGCGCCCAACGTACTGGTCGTACTCCTCGACGACGTCGGCTTCGGGGCGTCCAGCGCCTTCGGAGGGCCCTGCGCCACTCCGGTCGCCGAGCGGCTGGCGGGCAACGGTCTGCGCTACAACCGGTTCCACACGACGGCGCTGTGCGCCCCGACGCGACAGGCTCTGCTGACCGGGCGGAACCACCACTCCGTCGGCATGGGCAGCATCACCGAGACGGCGACCTCGGCGCCCGGCAACAGCTCGCTGCGGCCCAACACCAAGGCCCCGCTCGCGATGACGCTCAAGCTGAACGGGTACTCGACGGCACAGTTCGGGAAGTGCCACGAGGTCCCGGTCTGGCAGACCTCGCCGCTCGGCCCCTTCGACGCCTGGCCCTCGGCCGGGGGCGGGTTCGAGACGTTCTACGGCTTCATCGGTGGCGAGAACAACCAGTGGGACCCCGCGCTCTACGAAGGCACCACCGCGATCGAGCCGCCGGCGACGGCCGAGGAGGGGTACCACCTCACCGAGGACCTGGCCGACCACGCGTGCGCGTGGATCCGCCAGCAGAAGGCGCTGATGCCCGACCGGCCCTTCTTCGCGTACTTCGCGCCGGGCGCGACCCACGCTCCCCACCACGTCCCCCAGGAGTGGATCGACAAGTATGCCGGCAAGTTCGACGACGGCTGGGACGTCCACCGCGAGCGCACCTTCGTGCGGCAGAAGGAGCTCGGCGTCATCCCCGCGGACGCCGAGCTGACCGCCCGCCACGACGAGATCCCGGCGTGGGACGACATGCCGGACGAGCTCAAGCCCGTGCTCGCCCGTCAGATGGAGGTGTACGCCGGCTTCCTCGAGCACACCGACCACCACGTCGGCCGGGTGATCGACACCATCGCCGACCTCGGCGTGCTCGACAACACCATCGTCTACTACATCATCGGCGACAACGGCGCCTCCGCCGAGGGCACCGTCAACGGAGCCTTCAACGAGATGGCCAACTTCAACGGCATGGCCGCGCTGGAGACTCCGGAGTTCATGCGGTCGAAGATGGACGAGTTCGGCTCACCCAGCTCCTACAGCCACTACGCGGTCGGCTGGGCGTGGGCGATGAACTCGCCGCTGCAGTGGACCAAGCAGATCGCGTCGCACTGGGGCGGCACCCGCAACGGCACCATCGTGCACTGGCCGAACGGGATCGACGACCCGGGCTCGGTGCGATCCCAGTTCACCCACGTGATCGACCTGGCGCCGACCGTCCTCGAAGCGGCAGGGCTACCCGAACCGGCCATGGTCAACGGCGTCCAGCAGTCGCCGATGGAAGGGACGAGCATGCTCTACACCTTCCGCGGCGCGAACGAGCCGGAGCGGCACGACCTGCAGTACTTCGAGATGTTCGCCAACCGCGGGGTCTACCACAAGGGCTGGAGCGCGGTCACCAAGCACCGCACCCCGTGGGTGATGGTCGGCGGAGAGCTGCCGGCGTTCGACGACGACGTATGGGAGCTCTACGACGGCAACGCGGACTTCAGCCAGGCGAGGGACCTCTCGGCGGAGCATCCCGAAAAGCTCGCCGCACTGCAGCGGCTCTGGTTGATCGAGGCCGTGAAGTACGGAGTCCTGCCGATGGACGACCGCACCAGCGAGCGGCTCGAGCCCACGATGGCCGGCAGGCCGACGCTCGTCCGCGGCAACACCCAGCTCTTCTTCCCCGGCATGGGCCGGCTCTCGGAGAACAGCGTGGTCAGCATCAAGAACAAGTCCTTCTCCGTCACCGCCGAGGTGACGATCCCCGACACCGGTGCCGAGGGCGTGATCATCGCCCAGGGCGGCAGGTTCGGCGGCTGGACGTTCTTCGCCCGCGACGGTCGGCTCAAGTTCGTCTACAACGTGCTCGGCATCCAGCAGTTCCCCGTCGTCTCCGAATCCCTGCTCGCGGCGGGAACCCGCCAGGTCCGGGTCGAGTTCGCGTACGACGGCGGCGGCCTCGCCAAGGGCGGCGACGTCACGCTCTACGACGACGGCAAGCCGGTCGGGGCGGGTCGGGTGGCGATGACCCAGCCGATGGTCTTCTCGGCCGACGAGACCACCGACATCGGCTACGAGTCCGGTACGACGGTCTCCTCGGACTACACCAGCCGGACGAGCCGGTTCACCGGCAAGATCGCGTGGGTCCAGATCGACCTCGGTGACGACGTACATGACCACTACATCGACCCGGACGAGCGGTTCAGGATCGCGATGGCACGTCAGTAGCGATGTCACAGACGCACCGTGTGTCCCGTCGGAGGGGGTGAACATCGGGAATCACCTGAACACAGGGAGACATCATGAACATTGCCCTCTGGATCGTCGCCGGCGTATTCGGCATCGCCTATGTCACCGGCGGAATCGTCAAGCTGACGATGCCGTACGAGAAGTACACGGCCAAGACCCACTGGCCGGAGGACTTCACGCCCGGCAAGGTGAAGTTCATGGGCGCCGTCGAGACGCTGGGCGGCCTCGGTCTGATCCTTCCGGGCCTGCTCGACGTCGCGCCGGTCCTGGTGCCGGTCGCGGCGTCGTGCATGGCGCTCTACATGGCCGGCGCGGTCACCGAGCGGGTGCGGCGCAACGAGTACAAGGAGCTGGCCGGTGACCTGCTGTTCTTGGCGGCGATGGTCTTCATCGCATGGGGACGCTTCGCGATCGAGCCGTTCTAGGTCCTGAGCGCAGCCACCTTTTGAGTGATGCGCCCGCGGAACCGGGTCGCTAGCCTGACGCCATGGAGCGGCCGTGGCCGCTGACCGGCCGGGACGAGGAGCTGCGCAGGGTGGCGGCGGCGATCCGGCCCGGTGCGGCGGGCGTCATCGTTGCGGGTCGGGCGGGGGTGGGGAAGACCCGGCTCGCCCGCGAGGCGTTGGCGGCCGCTGCCGGTCACAGCGGATCGGTCGTCTTCGCCCAAGGGAGCACGGCCGCCCGGCAGTTCCCGCTCGGTGCGTTCGCCGGTCTGCTCGACCTCCCGCTCGGCGAGGCGGCCGAGACCATCAGCAGGGCGCTCGACCAGATCACCCGGCAGCTGCCGCTCGTGCTCACCGTCGACGACGCTCATCTGCTCGACGAGCACTCCGCGATCGTGGTCCATCGGGTGGTGGCCCGGCGGATGGCTCCGGTGCTGATCACGCTCCGCACCGGGGAGCCCGCGCCCGACATCGTGACCTCGCTGTGGAAGGACGAGCACCTCCCGCGCCTGGAGCTGGCGCCGTTGGACGCCGAGGAGAGCACCCGGCTGATCGCCCGGGTGCTCGGCGGTCCGGTCGACACGGACTCCGCGCACCGGCTGTGGACGATGACCGAGGGCAGCCCGCTGTTCCTGCGGCACCTGCTTGCCGGCGAGGTGGCGACAGGGAGGTTCACCGCGGCGTCCGGGATCTGGCGGTGGACCAGCGAGCCGGCGATCTCGCCGGAGCTCGCCGGTCTCCTGGAGCGGGAGATCGGGGACCTCGCGGCCGGAGTGCGGGACGTCGTCGACGTGGTCGCCCTGGCCGAGCCGGTGGCGGTCGCGACTCTGTCCGCGCTGACCTCGGCTGCCGACCTCGAGGAGGCGGAGGAGCGTGGGCTGGTGCGTACCGACGGAGTGGTCGCCCGGCTGGCGCACCCCCTCTACGGCGAGGTACGCCGCACCGCGATGGGCACGCTGCGTGCCCGCCGCCTCCGCGGCCGGGTGGCGCTCACCCTGGACCCCGAGCCGGACCCGATCCCCCGCGCCGTACTGACCCTCGACTCCGACCTGCCACCGGAGCCGGCGCTGTTCCTGCGGGCCGCCGAGGCCGCGACCCGGATGTACGACCTGCCGCTGGCCGAGCGGCTGGCGCGCGCGGCCGCTGACACCGGCGACATCGCCGCGAGGGTCGTGCACGGGGCGGCGCTCTCCTGGCTCAGCCGCGGCGAGGAGGCCGAGGCGATCCACGAGGACATCGTCGCCACCGCGTCCGACCCGGGGCTGCTCGCCATGGTGCAGCTGCACCGCACCGGCAACCTGCTCTTCACGATGGCCCGGCCCGACGAGGCCCATCAAGCGCTGGCCGCGGCCGAGGCCACCGGGGCAGCCCCGGCGCACGTCGCCGCCATGTCGCTCGTCCTGGATCTGGTGGACGGCGAGATCTCGGGCGCGCTCGCCCGGGCGCCGCAGCTGCTGCGGAGCGAGCTTCCCGACGATCTGGCCGGCATCCTCGTGGCCACCGCCGCGTCCGCGGCAGCCGCCGTCACCGGTGACCGTGAGCTCCTCGACGAGGCCGCGATCGTGGGTGGGTTGACCGCAGACCGGGTGCCGACCGTCATCCCCGGCTTCGGGCTCGCCGACTTCCAGGTGCTCGGGCACCGTCTCGCCGGCACACCGGACCGGGGCGCGGACCTGGCCCGGAGGATGCGGGCCGCCTCGGCCGACCTCCCTGGGCCGGCCAGGCTCATGGGGCTCGTCGTCGCAGGTCACGCGGCCCTGGCCGAGGGCCGCCTGCTCGACGCCCTCCTCTCGCTGCGCGAGGCCTGGGCCGCCCTGGAGGGCTCCGGCCACGAGTTCCGGTTCCGGTGTCGTACGTTGCTGGCGACCGCATTGGCGCAGGCCGGCCAACCGGAGAACGCCGCGCCGCTGCTGGCCGACGTGGCTGCCGGGCACCATCCGGCGTACCGGCTCTATCTGCCTGACGATCGCCTGGCACAGGCGTGGGGTGCCGCGGCTGCGGGATGGACGACGGAGGCGATCGGCCACGCGGTCGCCGCGGCGGATCTCGCTCGCGAGGCGGGTTCGCCGGCGTACGAGGTCCTCGCCTGGCAGACCGCGGTCCAGCTCGGCGACACGACCGTGGCGCCGGCTCGCCGGCTCGCCCCGCTGGCCGGACTCGTCCCTCGCGCCGACACAGCCCTGGCCCATGCTCGGGCCTGGGCCGACGAGGACGGCGACGCGCTGCTCCAGGTGGCGCATGCGTGGGCCCGGCTCGGTGACCTCGTCGCCGCGGGCGACGCCGCCGCGCAGGCGGCTGACGTGCACCGCCGCGCGGGGCGGCAGGGGTCGGCCCTGACCGCGGCGGCCACCGCGGCGAAGCTGGCCGAGCGGTCGGGTGCCCGTACCCCGGCTCTGGTGGTCGCGGCCCGGCCGCTGCCGCTGACGGCCCGCGAGCGCGAGATCGCCGCCCTGGCCGCCCGCGGGTTGTCGAACAAGGACATCGCCGCGCGACTCACTCTGTCGGTGCGCACCGTCGAAGGCCACCTCTACCGGGCGGGCCACAAGCTCGGCGTCTCCGAACGAGCCGGGCTGGCCGACCCTCTCGGAGTCGAGTAGCGCACTACTCGCACCACCCCGGCTCCAGCGGCGGATGCTGAACGCACCCAACCGGAGGAGGAGTCATGAGCACCACCTACGTACGGCCCGACGAGGGCCGGCACATTCCGATGATCGACGGCGACCACATCGCGAAGGTGGCCGTGAAGGACGCCCAGGGTGCGTTCGAGGTCTTCGAGGTCGTCGCCCCCGCCGCGCCGATGGCGCCGCCACACGTCTCGCCGTGGAGCGGGGTGCTGTACCTGCTCGAGGGTCGCGTCACCGCGTACGTCGACGGCACGGCCTACCACGTGGAACCGCACGGGATGGTCGTCTGCCCTGCGGGGACGCCCCTCACCTTCGAGGTGGTCGGCGACTCCGCCCGGTTCCTCGCGATCACCACCGGCGACGGCGCCGGCCGGTTCTTCGCCGACTTCGCCAGCTCCGTTCCCGCCGACCAGCCGGCCGCGGACTCGATGGCCGCGATCATGTCAGTCACCGAGCGTCATGGCGTCGCCCTCGCCGGGCCGACCCATTGACAAACTGGTCGTGCGTGTTGATTCTGTGAGACATGTCAAGCGATATGTCTCACAGGGTCGCCGCGTACGTCCCTCCGACCGGCGCGTCCTGGGCGGACCCGTGGCCGATGTACGCCGAGCTGCGCGAGCACGACCCGGTCCATCACGTCGACCGGGGTGACTACTGGGTCCTGACCAGGCACGACGACGTCTACGCGGCGGTGCGCGACCACGAGACGTACAGCTCCACCGGAGGGCTGACGACCGCTCATGACGAGCTCGACCGGATCGGGCTGGCCGACAACCCGCCGATGGTGATGACCGATCCGCCGGCGCACACGGCGTTCCGGAAGCTGGTGAACCGCGGGTTCACCCCGAAGCAGGTCGAGGACGTGACTCCCCGGGTCACGCAGTTCGTCGTCGACCGGGTCGAACAGCTCAGGGCAGCGGGCGGCGGCGACATCGTCGCGGAGCTGTTCAAGCCGCTGCCGAGCATGGTGGTGGCCCACTACCTCGGCGTCCCCGAGGTGGACTGGGGTCGCTTCGACGTGTGGACCGACGCGATCGTGACGGCCAACGCTGCTCAGGACGAGAGCATCGGAGCCGGTGCCGCCGCCGAGCTGATGGGCTACTTCGCCGAGCTCATCGAGCGGCGCCGGCGGGAGCCCGGCGACGACACGGTCTCCCATCTCGTCGCCGCCGGGCAGGCCGACGACGATGCCGGCCTGCTGCGGGTGCTCGCGTTCGCCTTCACGATGGTCGCGGGCGGCAACGACACGACGACCGGGCTGCTGGGTGGTGGCCTCCCGCTGCTGGCGGAGCGCCCCGACCAGCGCGAGCTCGCTCTGCAGGACGTCCCGGCCGCCGTCGAGGAGCTGCTGCGGCTCACCTCGCCCGTGCAGGGGCTCGCCCGGACCACCACCCGCGACGTCACTCTCCACGACGTCACCATTCCCGCGGGCAAGAAGGTCCTGCTCTGCTACGCCGCAGCGAACCGGGATCCGCGCGCCTTCGGCGCCGACGCCGAGGAGCTCGACGTCACCCGCCGGCCCCGGCAGATCCTGACCTTCGCTCAGGGCGCGCATCACTGCCTGGGCGCGGCGGCCGCCCGGATGATGGGCCGGGTGACGCTCACCGAGATACTCACCCGGATGCCGTCCTTCACCGTCGACCACGACTCGCTGCGATGGGCGCCGGGGAGCTACGTACGCAGGCCCGTCAGCCTTCACGTCGAGGTGACGGCGTGAGCTGGCTCGAGGCGGAGCGGACCGAGCTCGCCGCCGAGCGGATCCTCGACGCCGCGGGCGCGCTCTTCGTGGAGCGGGGCGTCGACAAGCCGGGCATGGACGAGGTCGCCCGCGCGGCCGGCTGCTCGCGCGCGACCCTGTATCGCTACTTCGAGAACCGGCAGGCGCTGATCTACGCCTTCGCCCACCGCGAAGCGCGGCTCATCACCAAGCAGGTCGGGGAGGTCGCGGCCGAGGTGACCGACTCCCGCAGTCGCGTGGTCGAGGCCGTCGTCGCCTGCCTCGCCGCCGTGCGCGAGCGCCCCCACCTCGCCGCCTGGTACGCCGGTGACAGCACTCTCCTCCGCGAGGTCCTCCGCGACTCCCCGATCATCCGCGGGACCGCCGAGGGCTACCTCGCCTCCGGCGACGCTGACCCCGATCTTGCCGACTGGGTCCTGCGCATCATCCTGTCGTTCCTCACCGAACCCGGCGACGACGAAGAAGCCGAGCGCCGCCTGCTGGAGCGGTTCCTCGTGGTGCCGGCGAGCAGCTAGACCCGTCAGCGGCGGGCGGCCGACGGGGCAGTGCCGTACTTCCGTCGGTGTGCGGCGGCGAAGCGGCTCGCGGAGGAGAAGCCCCAGCGCGCCGCGACGTCGCCGACGCTGAGGGCGGGGTCGGTGGTGAGGTCGGCGTGGGCGCGCTGGAGCCTGATGTCGAGGAGGTAGCGGGAGGGTGCGCAACCCAGCCACTGCTGAAAGCCCTCCTGCAGGCGGCGGACGCTGGTGCCGGCGAGGGTGGCCATGTCGGCGGCGGTCCAGGCCCGGGCCGGGTCGTCGTGGAGGGCCTCGACCACGCGGCGGATCGTCCTCGGCTGCGCAGCCGCGGTGACACCGCCGTCGGGGCAGCACATCTCCATCAGACCGGCGGCGACCGCGCCGGCGAGCTGGCGGCGTACGAGCTCGCTGTCGGCGAAGAGGTCCGGGTCGTGCAGGTTGGCGGCCAGGCTGGTGATCAGGTGGTGCCAGGCGCGACCGCGGCCGCGTTCCAGCGACAGCTGCTCCGGGAGGATGGCGCGGGTGTTGACGCGGTCGGTGCCCAGGATCCGCTCGGTCTCGACCTCCAGCCAGTCGCTGTCGAACTTCACGCCGAGCACGGTGCAGGTCGCGTCCCAGTGGCTGATCAGGGACGGGGTATCGGCCCGGAAGACGGTGCCCTGGCCGACCACCGAGGTGATCTCCCCGAACCGGCCGCGGCTCGCCAGGTGGCCGGTGATCGGCATGTTCACCTCGTACGCGCTCGGGTAGTCGCACTCGATCGCGACGTCGGCGCCCCAGCCGACGTGGCCGATCAGGACCGGCCCGAGATCGAGCGTACGCAGCGTGAGCCGCGGCTCGTGCGCGCCGCCGACCGGCCGGAGCTCGTGCGGGAAGTACGCCTGGGCCACGACGCGCGAGGCCTGCCCCCAGTCCCTGGGAGCGGCTCGCATACGACCGGACATGCCGCTGAGCGTACCTGAGACGAGCGTCACAAATCGGCCGCGCTCAGGGTGCCGTACCCGCGCAATCCGTGTCGCCGGTGCGTCGGGACCGACCTACTTTCGAGTCCTGTTCGGAACCTCCGACCCTCCCGAGGAGCACCCATGACGACCACGCAGCAACCCGGCAAGCAGGACCTCTCCTGGCTCGACGACGTGACGATGACCGAGCTGGAGCGGAACCCCTACCCGACCTATGAGCGCCTTCGCCGCGAGGCGCCGCTCGCCTTCGTCCCGGTCCTCGGCTCCTATGTCGCCTCCACCGCGGAGATCTGCCGCGAGGTCGCCACCAGCCCCGACTTCGAGGCGGTGATCACCCCGGCAGGCGGACGTACGTTCGGGCACCCGGCGATCATCGGCGTCAACGGCGACATCCACGCCGACCTGCGCGGCATGGTCGAGCCCCAGCTCCAGCCGGCAGAGGTCGACAGCTGGGTGGACGACATGGTCCGCCCGATCGCCCGGAACTACGTCGAGCAGTTCGAGGACCGCGGCCGCGCCGAGCTGGTCGCGGAGTACTGCGAGCCGGTCTCCGTGCGCTCGCTCGGCGACCTGCTCGGGCTGCAGTCCGTCTCCTCCGACAAGCTCCGCGAGTGGTTCCACAAGCTGAGCGTCTCGTTCACCAACGCCGCGGTCGACGAGAACGGGGAGTTCACCAACCCCGACGGGTTCACGCCCGGTGACGAGGCCAGGGCCGAGATCCAGGCGGTCGTCGACCCGCTGATCGACCGGTGGATCGAGCACCCCGAGAACACCGCGATCTCCCACTGGCTCCACGACGGCATGCCGCCGGGAAAGACCCGCGATCGCGCGTACATCTACCCCACCATCTACGTCTACCTGCTGGGCGCGATGCAGGAGCCCGGCCACGGGATGGCCTCGACGCTGGTGGGGCTCTTCAGCCGCCCCGAGCAGCTGGAGGAGGTCGTCGACGACCCGTCGCTGCTGCCGCGGGCCATCTCCGAGGGCATGCGCTGGACCTCCCCGATCTGGTCGGCGACCGCGCGGATCAGCACCAAGCCGGTCACCATCGCCGGCGTCGACCTGCCCGCCGGGACCCCGGTGATCCTCTCCTACGGCTCCGCGAACCACGACTCCGGGAAATACGATGCGCCGACGGCGTACGACCTGCACCGGCCGCCGCTGCCGCACCTCGCCTTCGGTGCCGGGAACCACGCGTGCGCCGGCATCTACTACGCCAACCAGGTGATGCGGATCGGGCTCGAGGAGCTCTTCGAGGCGATCCCGAACCTGGAGCGCGACACCGGTGAGGGCGTCGAGTTCTGGGGCTGGGGATTCCGCGGCCCGACCAGCCTGCACTGCACCTGGGAGGTCTGAGCGATGTCCGCCGCGATCAGTGTCTCCGGCCGCCGCGTCGAGTGCGCCGAGGACCAGTCGATCCTGGAGGCGTTCCTCCGCGCCGGCGTGTGGATGCCGAACTCCTGCAACCAGGGCACCTGCGGCACCTGCAAGCTGCAGGTGCTGTGCGGCGACGTCGACCACCGCGACTCGCCGCTCGAGACGCTGACCGCGGACGAGCGCGCGAGCGGTCTGGTGCTGGCGTGCCAGGCCCGGCCGCTCGAGGACACCGAGGTCGCGCTGCGCGGCACGGAGGCGGGCCGCGCCACCCATCCGCTCCGTGACCTCACCGCCACCGTCGTCGACGTCGAGGACGTCGCCCGCGACACCCGGCGGGTCCGGCTCGGTCTGGAGGAGCCGCTTGCGTTCTCGGCGGGACAGTACGTCGAGGTGCTCGTCCCCGGCACCGCCGTGCGGCGCCAGTACTCGCTCGCCAACACCGCCCAGGAGGACAAGGTCCTCGAGCTCCACGTACGTCGCATCCCCGGCGGCGTGGCCAGCGACTGGCTCTTCGGGCCGGTGGCCGTCGGCGACCGGGTCGAGGTACGCGGCCCGTTGGGCGACTTCCACGTCCCGGACGCGGACCAGGACGAGGGCGAGCCGATGGTGCTCATCGGTGGCGGCACCGGGCTGGCGCCCCTGCTGGGCATCGCCCGCACCGCGCTCGAACGCCACCCCGACCGGGTGATGGTGCTCTACCACGGCGTACGCACCGAGGCGGACCTCTACGACAACGACCGGCTCGCGGAGCTGGCCGAGAGGTACCCGAGCTTCAGCTTCGTGACCGTGCTCTCCCGGGAGGCGCGACCCGGTCACCGCACCGGCTACGCGCCCGACGCCTTCGTCGAGGACGTCGCCAGCGCCCGCGGCTGGTCCGGGTGGCTGTGCGGCTCGCCGGCGCTGGTCGAGGCCGGGGTCAAGGCGTTCAAGCGGCGCCGGCTGGCGCCCCGGCTCATCCACCGCGAGAAGTTCGAGCCGGCCGACGGGCTCGGGCCGGGCTCCTGACCCGGGAAAACGCCGGCGCCGAGATCGGTTCTTGCCGAGATATATCACGAACCCCCAGGATGGAGCCCGAGCGACCGGATGCCTCCGGCGCCTCGAGAGGAGAGACATGCAGCAGGTCAAGGCCGTCGTCGCCCGTGCCAAGGGCGCGCCCGTCGAGCTCGTCACGATCAACGTCCCGGACCCGGGACCGGGCGAGGCGGTGGTGAAGATCCAGTCGTGCGGGGTGTGCCACACCGACCTGCACTACCGCGAGGGCGGGATCAACGACGAGTTCCCGTTCCTCCTGGGTCACGAGGCCGCCGGGATCGTCGAGACGGTGGGTCCGGACGTGACCGACGTGGCACCGGGCGACTTCGTGGTGCTCAACTGGCGCGCGGTCTGCGGCAGCTGCCGGGCATGCAAGCGCGGTGAGCCCCAGTACTGCTTCGCCACGTTCAACGCCACCCAGAAGATGACGCTCGAGGACGGCACGGAGCTCTCGCCCGCGCTGGGCATCGGCGCCTTCGCGGAGAAGACGCTGGTCGCGGCGGGTCAGTGCACGAAGGTCGACCCGGAGGCCCGGCCTGCCGCTGTCGGACTGCTCGGCTGTGGCGTGATGGCCGGTATCGGTGCCGCTATCAACACCGGCGGCGCGACCCGCGGCAGGTCGGTGGCGGTCATCGGGTGCGGCGGTGTCGGAGTAGCGGCGATCGCCGGT
The DNA here is from genome assembly GCF_054031495.1 of Nocardioides sp. YJ-D4. NCBI lineage: Bacteria > Bacillati > Actinomycetota > Actinomycetes > Propionibacteriales > Nocardioidaceae > Nocardioides > Nocardioides sp. YJ-D4. The sequence goes on along the minus strand of NZ_CM132932.1, from coordinate 3,013,254 downwards.
GCGGCCCTGGCCGGGTCGAGCCCGATCATCGCCGTCGACATCGACGCGAAGAAGCTGGAGCGCGCCGCGGCCATGGGCGCGACGCACACCGTGGACTCCTCGCAGACCGACCCGGTCGAGGAGATCCGACGGATCTGCTCGGAGACGTACGAAGGTGCCGAAGGCGCCGACATCGTCGTCGAGGCGGTCGGGCGCCCGGAGACCTGGAAGCAGGCTTTCTACGCCCGCGACCTGGCCGGCACCGTCGTGCTCGTCGGTGTGCCCACGCCCGACATGACGGTGCCCGAGATCCCGCTCATCGACGTCTTCGGACGCGGTGGCGCCCTCAAGTCCAGCTGGTACGGCGACTGCCTCCCCAGCCGCGACTTCCCGATGCTGGTCGACCTCTATCGCCAGGGGCGGCTCGACCTGGACGCCTTCGTGAGCGAGGAGATCGGGATCGGTGACATCGAGGCCGCCTTCGAGAAGATGCACCGTGGCGAAGTGCTGCGCTCGGTGGTGGTGCTCTGATGACCGTACGCGTCGACCACGCCGTCACGAGCGGCACGTTCAGCCTCGACGGCGAGACCCACCAGGTCGACAACAACCTGTGGGTGATCGGTGACGACGAGGAGTGCCTGGTCATCGACGCCCCTCATTCGGTCGAGGACATCCTGGCCGTGGTGGACGGTCGCCGCGTCAAGGCGATCGTCTGCACGCACGCCCACGATGACCACGTACGCGTGGCGCCGGCGCTGCGAGAGGCTGTCCGGGCTCCGATCCTGCTGCATCCCGACGACCGGCCGCTGTGGGAGCTCACCCACTCGGATGAGCTGTGGGACGCGGACCTGTCCGACGGCCAGGTCATCGAGATCGGCGACACCTCGGTGACCGTCCTGCACACGCCGGGTCACGCGCCCGGGGCGGTCTGTCTGTCGGTGCCGTCGCTGGGGTGCGTCTTCACTGGCGACACCCTGTTCCAGGGTGGTCCCGGGGCGACCGGGCGCTCGTTCAGCGACCGGCCCACCATCGAGTCGTCGATCCGGGCCAAGCTGTTCACGCTTCCGGGAGACACGGTCGTCCACACCGGGCACGGCGACGACACCACGATCGCCGCCGAAGCCGCCGGTCTGGGCTGACGCAGGACCCCCGGCTATCCGCGTCGCTCGGCGGCCGCGAACTCCGCGCGCATCCAGGCGCACCACTCCAGTGCCGTACGCCGTGACCGGATGCCTCCTTCGAGGGTGATCCGCGTGGCGAACAGCGGGTTCGAGGGGTCGCGGACGCCGGGGCGGTCGGCGATCTCGGCCAGCTCCTCGAGGTAGCGGTCGAGTACGCACTGATGGGCCGCCTCGAGCCGACCGACCAGCTCGGTGGCGGTGTCGGGCTCGACGGTCCAGATGGACCACAGCCGGAGAACCTCCAGGTCACGGACCGGCTGGGGCTCGAGGTCGCCGACGACCCAGGCAGCCAGGGCGGCCCGGCCGGTCTCGGTGATCCGGTAGCGCTTCGTCGGCCTGGGGCCGGCTCCTTCGATGACCTCGTGGTCGACCAGGCCGGCGGCGTCGAGGCGGTTCAGCTCCGGGTAGATCTGGGAGTGGCGGGCGGTCCAGAAGTAGCCGATCGGCTGGCGCATCCGCTGCGCGACCTCGTAGCCGGTGCTCGGCCGCCGTGCCAGCAGCCCGAGGATCGCGAAGCCGAGGTTGGAAGCGGTCACCCCGGGATCAGTCATATGTCAATATTGACATATGCGGAGCATGAAGGGCGTAGCGGCCGGGGCGGTGATCCTCGGCCTGTTGCTGGCGGGCTGCGGCGCCGACGACGCCGGCCCGGCGAAGGCGAAGGAGTCGGGTCCGGTGCTGCCCACCGACGGGCCGTACATCGAGGGCGAGCTCGGCGGCTGCTTCCTGCCGAAGACCGACGCCGGGGTGGAGCCGATGCAGGTCGCCGGCAAGGACCTCGAGCTGCCGGCCATCCGCTTCTCGCCGCCGGACGGCCAGGACCCGTCGGCGGTGCTGGTGATGCTCCACCAGACCGACGGGGACCGCTGCGGCTGGGGAGACTTCGCGATCCTGGCGGCGCTCCAAGGCGTCGCCGGCCTCTCGTTCGACCTCTGCGGCTATGGCGCCGCCGACTGCGGGATCAAGGATCCCGACGACCCGGTGCCGCAGGTGCAGGCCGTGCTGAGCGAGGTCGAGAAACAGTGGCCGGACGCGCCGGTCGTCTTGGTCGGCGCCTCGATGGGAGGTAGTCAGACCGTCCGGGCCGTCGCCGCCGGCGTGGACGTCGACGGCTGGGTCGACCTGTCGGGGCCGTCGAGCTGGGCCGGCGTCGACCTGGCCTCGGTCGCCGACTCGATCAGCACGCCGGGCCTGATCGCCATCGCCGAGGACACCGACGGCGCCGAGGAGGCCGACGCCGCCCAGGCGCTGGCGCAGGCGACGTCCTCGGAGTTCGTCCCCGTCGAGGCGGGGCACGGCTGGGAGCTGGTGGTCGAGGAGGGCCGGCTCACGCCGCTCGGTCAGCAGGTCCTCGCGTACGCCACGGGCTGATCGCCTCCCTGATCCTGCCCGCAAGACTCTCCGATCGGGGAGGTTGCTCCGCTCACGCCGTGATTAACGTGCGAACGGTCACCCCGTGAGAGGAGCAGCAGATGGAACCCCAGAACGAGTCGAACCCGGTCGACATCGCCAGCGACGTCGCCACCGAGGACCTCATCGAGGAGGTCTCGATCGACGGAATGTGCGGCGTCTACTGATGCCCGATCGCATGCTCGAGGAGCCGTGGACACTCTCGCCCTCGGTGGCGCTGCGTCCCGAGCCCTTCGGGGCCCTCGCCTACCACTTCGGCAACCGGAAGCTGACCTTCCTCAAGCGGCCGGAGCTGGTCGAGGTGGTCCGGCTCCTCGAGCAGCACCCCCGTCTCGGCAGCGCGCTCGACGCGGCCGGCATCCCACCGGAGCAGCACGACGCGTACGCAGCGGCGCTCCGCGCCCTCGCCGAGACCGACATGATCCGCCCTCGCCATGAGGAGGCAGTGTGACCCTCGCACCAGAACGCCCCATCACTCCCCAGGGCCGTCCCGCAGGCGGCAGCCTCGTCGAGCAGTTCGAGTTCGGCCTCGACGCCCCGATCTGTCTGACCTGGGAGCTGACGTACGCCTGCAACCTCGAGTGTGCCCATTGCCTGTCGAGCTCGGGCCGGCGCGACCCGCGCGAGCTCAGCACCGAGCAGTGCAAGGCGGTCATCGACGAGCTGCAGCGTATGCAGATCTTCTACGTCAACATCGGCGGCGGAGAGCCGACGATCCGCCCCGACTTCTGGGAGCTCGTGGAGTACGCCGTCGACCACCAGGTCGGCGTGAAGTTCTCCACCAACGGCTTCCGGATCACCCCCGAGCGCGCCGCCTTCCTGGCCTCGACCGACTACGTCGACGTACAGATCTCCCTGGACGGCGCGACGGCGGAGGTCAACGACCGGGTCCGCGGAGCCGGTTCGTACGACACCGCGCTGCTCGCGTTGAGGAACCTTCGCGACGCAGGCTTCTCCGACGCCAAGATCTCCGTGGTCTGCACCCGGGAGAACATCGGCCAGCTCGACGACTTCAAGGCCATCGCCGACGAGTACGGCGCGACCCTGCGCCTCACCCGGCTGCGCCCCTCGGGCCGCGGCGCCGACGTCTGGGACGAGCTGCACCCGCTGCCTGAGCAGCAGCGCGAGCTCTACGACTGGCTGATGGCTCATGGCGAGGACGTCCTCACCGGCGACTCCTTCTTCCACCTGGCCGCGTACGGCGAGTCGCTCCCCGGGCTCAACCTGTGCGGCGCCGGGCGGGTGGTGTGCCTGATCGACCCGATCGGCGACGTCTACGCCTGCCCGTTCGCGATCCACGACCAGTTCCTGGCCGGCAACCTGCTCGGTGAGGGCGGCTTCCAGGAGGTCTGGCAGACCTCCGCGCTCTTCCAGGAGCTCCGCTCGCCGCAGACCGGCGGAGCCTGCACGAAGTGCCAGCACTTCGACGCCTGCCGTGGCGGCTGCATGGCCGCCAAGTTCTTCACCGGGCTGCCGTTGGACGGCCCGGACCCGGAGTGCGTCCAGGGCTACGGCGAGACGGCGCTCGCCGGCGACCGGCTCGTCCCGCAGGCGAGCCAGGACCACTCCCGCAGCCAGGCCAGCCGCAACGCACCGGTGCTGCTCAACCTCGGTGCCACCAGGCGGCGCCCCGTCTCCGCCTGCAACGAAGACCCGCTCGCCGGAGGTGACCTGTCATGAAGCTCGTGAACCCCTGGAAGAAGAACCCGTGGTTCGAGTCGGTCGCGGTGGCCCAGGAACGTGCCCGGCGCCGGCTGCCCAAGCCGGTCTACGGCGCGCTGGTCGCCGGCTCCGAGCGCGGCCAGAGCATGACCGACAACCAGGCCGCCTTCGCCGAGCTCGGCTGGGCGCCCCACGTCGTCGGACAGCACGCCAAGCGTGACCTGGGCACGACCGTCTTCGGCCACTCCGTCCCGCTGCCGGTCCTGATCAGCCCGACCGGCGTCCAGGCCGTGCATCCCGACGGCGAGGTCGCGGTCGCCCGCGCCGCCGCGGCCCGCGGCACCATCATGGGCCTGTCCAACTTCGCCTCGCGGTCGGTGGAGGAGGTGGCGGCGACCGGTGCCACGACGTTCTTCCAGATGTACTGGACCGGCGACCGCGACACGATGATCCAGCGCATGCAGCGGGCGCACGCCGCCGGCGCCCAGGGCCTGATCGCCACCCTCGACTGGTCCTTCTCGATCGGCCGTGACTGGGGCAGCCCCGAGATCCCGGAGAAGGTCGACCTGCGGACGATGCTGCGGCTGGCGCCGCAGGTGGCGGCCCGGCCCCGGTGGGCGTGGCAGTTCGGGCGTACGGGCTCCTTCCCGGATCTCACCGCGCCCAACCTCGCCCCGCCGGGCGGCAGCGCGCCGACGTTCTTCGGCGCCTACTACGAGTGGATGACCACTCCGCCGCCGAGCTGGGACGACGTCGTCTGGATGCGCGAGCAGTGGCACCAGATCAGCGGCACGCCGTTCGTGCTGAAGGGCGTGTGCCGGGTCGACGACGCGCTCCGCGCGGTCGATGCCGGGGTCGCGGGCATCTCGGTGTCCAACCACGGCGGGAACAACCTCGACGGCACCCCGGCCGCGATCAGGATGGTCAAGCCGATCGCCGACCGCGTCGGGGACCAGGTCGACGTGGTGATGGACGGAGGCGTACGCCGCGGCTCCGACGTCGTCAAGGCGCTCGCGCTCGGGGCGAAGGCGGTGCTGATCGGCCGGGCGTACCTGTGGGGTCTGGCCGCCAACGGCCAGGCCGGGGTCGAGAACGTCCTCGACGTGCTCAGCGGTGGCATCGACTCGGCGCTGCGGGGGCTCGCGGTCGGGTCGGTCGCCGAGCTGAGCCCGGAGCACCTGATCGTCCCGGACGGCTTCCATGTCCACGCTGGCTGATGCCACCTGGCCTGAGGTGGGCAGGGGCACGGTCCTGCTGGTGCCCGTCGGATCGCTGGAGCAGCACGGACCGCATCTGCCGTTCGACACCGACACCACCATCGCGGCCGCGGTCACGCAGGGGGTGGCCGAACGGCTCGCGGAGCAGGGTGTCCAGAGCTGGGTGGCGCCGCCGATCGCGATCGGCTCCAGCGGCGAGCACCAGTCGTTCCCCGGCACGGTGTCGATCGGGAGCGATGCGCTCCATCTGGTCGTCGTCGAGCTCGTCCGTTCGGCCCGCACCTGGGCCGAGCGGGTGGTGCTGGTCAACGGCCACGGTGGCAACGCCGCCGCACTGACCAGCGCGGTCAACCAGCTCACCTTCGAGCGGCAGTCCGCGTGCTGGCTGCCGTGCCGCACCGAGGAGTTCGACCTGCACGCGGGCCGCACCGAGACGTCCCTGATGCTGCACCTGCGGCCCGAGGCCGTACGCATGGACCTGGCCGAGCCCGGCGACACCCGGCCGCTCGCGGAGATCCTCCCGGCGATGCGGGCGGGCGGGGTCGCGGCGGTCTCCGCCAACGGCGTGCTCGGCGACCCGACCGGCGCCACCGCGGCGCAGGGAGCTGAGGCGCTCACCCTGATGATCGAGCAGACCACGATGGACGTGCTGGCTCCCGGCGGCGTGGCAGTGGGGTGAGATTCCCGACCGGCTTCCGGGTCCGAGTCCGGGAGGACGTACGCCGCATCGACCGGCGGCTGCTGGTCGGGGGTTCGCCGCTGCGTGCCGTCCGGCTCACCGATGCCGCACTGACGCTCCTCCGGACCGGCGAGGTCACGGTGGTCGACGCGGCCACGGAGGCGCTCGCGGCCAGGCTCGTCGACGGGAACCTGGCCGATCCCGTGCTCAGCGGCCACGGGGTGGACCCGGCCGAGCTCACCGTCGTGATCCCGGTGCGCGACCGCCCCGACCAGCTCGACCGTGCTCTCGGCCCGTTGGCCGGTCTCGAGCGCATCGTCGTCGACGACGACTCCCACGATCCCGACGCGGTCGAGAAGGTCGCCCGCCGCCACGGGGCGCGCATCGTCCGGCTGCCGGAGAACCTCGGCCCGGCCGGCGCGCGCAACGCCGGCCTGCGGGCCGTCGGCACCCCGTACGTCGCCTTCGTCGACTCCGACGTCACGGTCGAGGCGAGCACTCTCCTGGCGCTCTCCCGCCACTTCGCCGACAGCCGAGTCGCGCTGGTGGCACCGCTGGTCCGCAGCCGCGCCCGCAGCCGGACACCACGGTGGTTCGAGCGCTTCGACGAGGACGACTCCTCGCTCGCGCTCGGCACCCGGGCCTGCGTCGTCCGCCCCGGTGCCGCGGTGGGCTGGCTGCCCAGTGCCTGCCTCGTCGGACGTACGTCCCGGCTCGGCCAGGGCTTCGAGGAGTCGATGCGGGTGGGTGAGGACGTCGACCTGGTGTGGCGGCTGGTCGAGGCCGGCGAGGTCGTCCGCTACGACCCGGACCAGGTGGCCTGGCACGACACCCGCACCACGATCCGCGGCTGGCTGGGCCGGAAGTACCTCTACGGGACCGGCGGCGCGGACCTCGCCGTCAGGCACGGCCGCAAGGGTGCGCCGGCGGTGATGACGGCGAGCATGGCGGCCACGGCCGCCGCGCTGATGATGGGCCGCCGGTGGTCGCTCCCGGTGGCCGCCGTCGGGATCGCCTACGGCACGCTCTCGCTGCGACGGCGGCTGCCGGAGACCCCCGGACGAGACCGGCTCGCGGTCCAGCTCTGCGCCCAGGGTCTCGGCTGGACGGTCCGGCAGGAGGCCGCGCTGCTGCTGCGGCACTGGTGGCCGCTGACCGCGCTCCTCGCCCCGCACAGCAGGCTCCTGAGGCGCGCCCTTGCCGCCTCGCTGCTCGTCGACGTGGTCGTCGCCCAGGTCGACAACCCCGGCACGAGATACCGCCCGCTGGCCCGGCGGCTGGACGACATGGCGTACGGCGCCGGGCTCTGGGCCGGCGCGATCAGAGCACGTTCGGTGACCTGTCTGCTGCCGCGCCGACCCGGCCAGAAGACCGGCCAGAAGAGCGGCCCGAAGACCGGCCAGGGAGGCACCTCTCCCAACGGGTAGGTAGGCCCCTCCCGGGCCGGGCTGTTTCCCGTTCCTCGCCTGTTCGCGGCTCTGCCGGCGTACCTAATGTGCTGAGCGTCACACACCAACCGGAGGTTTGCCATGCAGGTCGACGAACTACTCAAGCCCTTCCCCATCAAGGAGTTCCACCCGTTCCCTCGAGCCCTCATGGGCCCCGGCGCTCACGAGATGATCGGGCCCGAGGCTCTGAAGATGGGCTTCCGCAAGACCCTCGTGATGACGTCAGGCCTGCGCGGCACGGACATCGTCACCAAGATCGTCGAGTCGATGAAGTACCACGGCCTCGAGGTCGTCGTGTACGACAAGGTCGAGTCCAACCCCAAGGACTACAACGTCATGGACTCGGTGAAGCTCTACCAGGAGAACGAGTGCGACTCGTTCGTCTCCATCGGCGGCGGCTCGTCGCACGACGCCTGCAAGGGTGCGCGCATCTCGGTCGCCCACGACGGCCGTAACGTCAACGAGTTCGAGGGCTTCAACATGTCCGAGAACCCGAAGAACCCGCCGCACATCGCCGTCTCGACGACGGCCGGCACCGGGTCCGAGACGTCCTGGGCGTACGTCATCACCGACACCACCACCGACCCGGACAACCCGCACAAGTACGTCGCCTTCGACGACGCCTCGGTGGCCAGCCTGGCGATCGACGACCCGGTGCTCTACTTCGACTGCCCGGTCGACTACACCGCGCAGTGCGGTTTCGACGTCCTGGCCCACGCCAGCGAGCCGTACGTCTCCCGGATCAACTTCCAGCCCTCGCTCGGCAACGCGCTGCACGCGATCAAGCTGACCTCGGAGAACCTGCGGCAGGCCGTCTGGAACGGCCAGGACCTCGGCGGCCGCGAGGGGATGATGTACGCCCAGTACATCGCCGCTCAGGCCTTCAACTCCGGCGGCCTCGGCATCATCCACTCGATCAGCCACGCGATCAGCGCGTTCTACGACACCCACCACGGCCTCAACAACGCGATCGCGCTGCCGCGGGTGTGGGCGTTCAACATGCCCACGCACTACAAGCGGTTCGCCGACATCGCCCGCGCGATGGGCGTCGACACCCACGGGATGACCGACGTGCAGGCCGCCGACGCGGCACTCGCCGCGGCCATCCGGCTGCTGCGCGACGTCGGCATCACCGAGCGGTTCGTCGACGTCAAGCAGGACACGTACTCGAAGAACCGGCTCGGCCAGGGGCCGACCGCGTACTACGAGAACGCCAAGGAGATCGTCGGCGACGACACGGACGTCGACCGGATCACCAACCACGTCCTGGGTGACGCCTGCACGCCGGGCAACGCCAAGGAGTGCACGTTCGAGACCGTACGTCCGGTGGTCGACCACTGCCTCAACGGCGACCTGGACGACCTGCTCGGCTGATCGGCCCGCCTGATCCCGCGAGCGTGGTGGGTCCGGCCCGCTGAGACCACCGGCCGGACCCGCCACCTCGCCCCATCCACCACCTCGAGGAGTGCACGTGTCGACCACCACCGAACCGATCCAGGGCTTCACCGACGTCGAGAACACCCGCGCCCAGCTGGCGACGTGCGGCTACCTCGCCGACGACCGGCTCGCCACCACGGTCTTCCTGCAGACCCGGCTGGAGAAGCCGGTCCTGCTCGAGGGCCCGGCCGGCGTCGGCAAGACCCAGCTGGCCGAGAGCCTGGCCGCCGCGACCGGCCGGCGCCTGATCCGGCTGCAGTGCTACGAGGGCCAGGACGAGACCAAGGCGCTCTACGAGTGGGACTACGGCAAGCAGCTGCTCTACACCCAGATCCTGCGCGAGAAGATCGGCCAGGTCGTCGAGGACGCCGCCGACCTCAACGAGGCCGTCGAGCGGATCGCCAAGCAGGACTCGGTCTTCTTCTCCCAGCGGTTCCTGGCCGCGCGCCCGCTGCTCGAGGCGATCGACTCCGACACCCCGGTGGTGCTCCTCATCGACGAGGTCGACCGGGCCGACGAGGCCCTCGAGGCGGTGCTGCTCGAGCTGCTCGCGGAGTTCCAGATCTCCATCCCCGAGATCGGCACCGTGACCGCCAGGACGATGCCGTACGTCGTCCTGACCTCGAACAACACCCGCGACCTCTCCGCCGCGCTCAAGCGCCGCTGCCTGCATCTCTTCCTCGACTACCCCGACGCGGCCCGTGAGCTGGAGATCATCCGGTCCAAGGAGACCGGGCTCGCCGACTCGCTCGCCGCGCGCCTCGTCGACATCGTCCGGGGCATCCGCGAGCTGGAGCTGCGCAAGGCGCCCAGCATCTCCGAGACCGTCGACTGGGCCCGGACGCTGGCGGTGCTCGGCGTCGAGGAGCTCACCGCCGATGTGCTCTCGACGACCCTCAACGTGGTCGTGAAGTACGAGCGCGACCTCAAGCGGGTGATGGAGGCGCTGCCGCGGCTGGTCGACCCGAACGCCGCGGTCCCCGACCACCTGCACGGCCACGGCCACGGGCATGGCCATGGTCACGGGCACTCCCACGCCCCGGCCGACGGCCCGAGCGATGACGACGTCGACGGCCGCGCCGAGCGGAAGGCGAAGGACCAGCCCGGCCGGCACAACGCCGGCTACTACGGCGGAGCCGGCGGCGCCGGGCCGCGTACGGCACCTTCGGTGTCCACCAGCCAGGGCAGCCGGGCGTTCCCGTCGGCCCGCAAGCGCCCGGTCTGAGCCGGGATCGGGGCCCGACATGGAGACCGCACTCCACCGCTTCATCCGGCTGCTCCGGCTCTACGGCGTGCGCGTGAGCACCGCCGAGGTGATCGACGCGATGCACGCGGTCGCCCAGCCCGGGGTGCTCGAGCAGCGCCACCTGCTCCACGCCGCGCTGACCGCGAGCCTGGTCAAGGACCGTCGCGACCTGGACACCTTCGATCTGGTCTTCGACCGGTTCTTCGGGCTGCGCCCGGTCGTCGAGGACGCGGACGAGCACGGGCACAGCCACGACGACCTCTCCGACGACGGCGATCTCACCGACTTCACGCTCTCCGAGGAGCCGGGCGAGGTGCCCGAGGACGGGCACAGCCACGGCAAGCCGGACGACATCAAGGAGTACTTCAAGCCCGAGGACATGGCGCAGCGCTACAACCTTCACCAGGAGGCGAACAAGATCGACATCGCCGCGCTCACCGACGAGATCGTCCTCTCCAACGACCCCAAGTCGAGCCCCGGGGAGGCAGCGCGGGTCCAGCTCTCGACCAGCCGGATGCACAACCCGGGCAACCCGGGCGAGCTGATCCGGGACGGCGGGATGCAGCTCGACACCGAGCTGTCAGTGCAGGAGGAAATCGCCCTGCTGAGCTGGCTCGAGGAGCGCGAACCCGACAGCGGCATCGACGACGACGATGTCCTGGCGGAGCTCCGCAAGGCGCTCTCCCCGTGGCTGGCCTCGCTGCCCGAGCGGATCCGCGACCACCTCGAGCGGCTGATGAGCATGGAGCGGGAGATCGAGTCGCGGGAGATCCAGGCGGCGCAGGCCGAGACCGTGGCCGAGCACGACCGGGCCGCACTGGAGGAGTCGCTGCGGAGGCTGCTCAGGAAGCTCCACGGAGCGCCCCGCCCGCGGCGTACGGTCGCCGCCCGTGGCATCGTCGACGGCCGGCGGACGATGCGCACCAACATGAAGTACGACGGGGTGCCGTTCCGCCCGGTCACCGTCGCCAAGGCGCACGACCGGCCACGGCTGCTCGTCCTCTGCGACGTCTCCCTGTCCGTACGCTCCACCGCCCGCTTCACGCTGCACCTGCTGCACAGCCTGCAGTCGGTGGCCACCTCCGTCCGGTCGTTCGCGTTCGTGAAGGACCTGGTCGAGATCACCGACCTGTTCGCCGAGCACCGGATCGAGGACGCGCTGTCCCTGGTGCTGGCGGGCCTGCCTGCCGGCGGGGTGCTCGACGTGGACGCGGACTCGAACTACGGCGCCTCGTTCGAGCAGTTCCTCGAGCAGTTCGGCTCGGCCGTGAACCGGCGGACCACGCTGGTGATCCTCGGCGACGGCCGCGGCAACGGCAAGGATCCGGGCTTCGCCGCCTTCGAGGAGCTCACCCGGCGCGCCCGGTCGACGATCTGGCTCACCCCCGAGCCGCGCTACTCCTGGGCGCTCGGGGGCTGTGACCTGCCGGAGTACGCCGAGTGGTGCGACAAGGTCCAGGTCGTCCGCAATCTGCGCGGCCTCGACAACGTCACTCAGACGATGTCGGTCGGCCGATGACCACGCCGCCCGGCGAGCTGGACGTGATCGACGCGCTGCGACCCGGCCCCGAGGCCGGGGCGTACCGCGACGAGCTCGTCAGCGTCCGGGCCTGGCAGGGGCCGCGCCCGCGGCGTCATCTCGGGACGATCCGCACCCGCCACTTCGACGTGCACCGTGAGGGCCACCAGGTCCATCTGATCCACTGCCTGCGTACGGACCAGATCGACGACGACCTCTCGGGTCTGCTGGCCGAGGAGCTGTTTCAGCCCGGTTGGCTGCGCGGTCCCGACCTCTTCGAGCGGCTCTTCACCGGGGTCGTGGTCAGCAGCGCTCAGAATCCGGAGCAGGCGTGGGCGGCGTTCTACCGCAACACGCTGCGCCGCGTGGAGCAGGCGCTGCACCGGCCCGGTCCCGCCGCCCCGGCTCACGGAACCGTCGCCGAGTACGCCCCCGTCTACCGCTTCGTCGAGCAGCAGCTGGCGCCCGGCTCGGTCCTCGAGGTCGGCTGCTGCTTCGGGTTCCTCTCGCTGCGGCTGGCCTCCGCGGGACGGGACGTGACCGCCTCCGACCTCTCGGCCGGCACCGTGACGCTGCTCAGCGCCGCGGCGGCCGGGCTGGGAGTGCCGCTGGCGACGCGAGCCGCCGACGCCACCCGGCTGCCGTGGTCGGACCGGGCCGCCGACAACGTGCTGCTGATCCACCTCCTCGAGCACATCGAGCCGGGTCTCGGCGACCGGGCGGTCGCGGAGGCGATCCGGGTGGCGCGACGCCGGGTGGTGATCGCCGTACCCCTCGAGGACGAGCCCGACGAGACCTGGGGCCACGTTCGGACCGTGTCGCTGGACGACCTCGCCACCTGGGGTGCGGCCTCGGGACACCCGCACCGGGTCGTCGAACACCACGGTGGCTGGCTCGTCATCGACACCGACCGCTGATCGCCTCTCCGGTGGCGACCTGTCCGTCGGCGACGCGGACGAGCCGTCGTCCTCACGGCGCCGCGTCAGGCCTGGTCAGGGCCCGGTCCGACCTGTCCGTCGGCCGCACGCAACCGCGCCGGAGGGCTACCCGCGGGCAGGTGCGCTACCGCCCGCTCGGCGGGTCCGTTGGTGTGTCGTACGTCACTACTTTGTGAGAACCGTGGCCCAGCCGGACGACGGTTGAACCCTTGGAGGAACCGATGACGAACACATCCATCGACGCAGTAGAGACCATCCCAGGCACCGCACCGACGACGTGGGGCGACCCGTTCCCGCTCGGACTGGCCAGCTTCGGGATCTCGGCGCTCGTCCTGGCCACCGTGATGTCGGGGATCGTGGACGCGGCCGCCCTGCCCGCTGTCCTGCCCCTCGCGCTGGCCCTGGGCTTCGCGACCGAGCTCGTGGCCGGCCTGGTCCACTTCCGGCGGGGCGAGACGTTCCCGGCCCTGGTGTTCACCGCGTACGCCGGGTTCTGGCTCTCCTACGCCCTGCTCGTGCAGTTCTACGGCCCGATGGTGACCGCGGGCGGGGCCGCGATCACCGGGATGTTCCTGCTGGCCTGGGCGGTGTTCACGACCTACATGCTGCTCGCCGCGCTCCGCACCAACACCACCACGATCGTGATCTTCGTGCTCCTGGCCGGGGTCTTCTACCTGGCGGCCTTCGGGTCGTTCCTCGGCAGCGCCGCTCTCGGCCGGACGGCCGGCTACGTGCTGATCCTGGACGCCCTGGTGGCGCTCTACGCCTCCGCCGCGATCATCGTGAACACGACCTGGGACCGCACCGTCCTGCCGGTGCCGTGACGTCTCCGGCCGCCGGGTCAGAGGAGGCCGAGCTTGGACGCCTCGTACACCGCCTCGGCCCGGCGGCTGACGCCCAGCTTCCGCAGGATGTTGCCCACGTGGAACTTGGCGGTGGTGTCGGAGATGTAGAGCCGGTGGCCGATGGCACGGTTCGACAACCCGTGCGCGAGCAGCTCCAGCACCTCCAGCTCGCGGGCGGTGAGCTCGGAGTCGTCGCTGGTCACCGGCATGTTCACGCCACGGATCATCGCCGCCGCGGAGCGCGCGTCGAAGGCGCTCCCGCCGCTCGCGACGTCCCGGATGGCGCGGACCAGCCCGGTGGTGTCGACGTCCTTGACGACATAGCCGCGGGCGCCGGCGCGGATCGCCTGCATCACCAGCTGCTCGTCGAGGAACGTCGTCAGCACGAGGATCAGCGCCTCCGGGTGCCGCTGGGTCAGCGCGGCGCAGAGCTCGAGGCCCTCGGCGTCCGAGGACGAGGAGAGCTTCAGGTCGAGGAGCACGATGTCCGGGCGAGCGCTGTTGACCCGGGCCAGCGCCTCGGCCGCCGTCGCCGCCTCCGCGACGACCCGGAGACCGGGCTCGCGCTCGAGGATCGAGCGCAGACCCTGGCGGACGATCGCGTGATCATCGACCAGCAGTACGTCGATGCCTGCCGTGGCCCCGGTCTGGGCTCCGGTCTGGGCCGCGGCCTGGGCCGGTGCCGCCAGGGGTGGGCTGAGCGTGTTCATGGGTTCCTCCTCGAAGCAGCTACTGCGGGTCCTCGATGAGCCCGCAGATCGTTCCTCGGCCGCGGTCCACGACCGGCAGCGGCACCCGGAGCTCCACTCGTACGCCGCCGAGGTGCGAGCGCCGGAACGCGACGGTGCCGCCGAGCTCGCTGATCCGGGTTTCGATGTTGGCCAGGCCACGGTGCCTGCCGTCGATCGAGGCGCCGCGCTCGAGCCGCAGCTTCCGGGCGAGCAGGCCAGGATCCCCACGGCCGTCGTCGGCGACCCCGACGTAGAGCTCGTGCTTGCGGTAGCGGAGCCGCAGCACCGCCTGGCTGGCCTCGGCGTGGATCGCCACGTTGAAGAGCGCCTCGCCGACCGCGCGGGCGATGTCGTGCTTGGCCTCCGCGGGCATCGGGCACACCTCGCCCTCCACCCGCACCGACACGTCCAGGTGGGGACGGTGGTGCTCGGCGACCTCGTGCAGCAGCTCGGGAAGGGAAGACACCGTGTCGCGATGCGGCTGGTGCAGGGCGTAGATCGCCCGGCGGAGCTGTTCGACGGCGTCCTGGGTGAGCTGTTTGGCGGTGCCGAGGAGCTCGGTGATCCGCTCGCCGGCCGGTCCCAGCTCCTCCGTCTCGCCCCGGGCGATCTCGACCGACATCCCCGCCGAGAGCACGAACTGGGTGACGCTGTCGTGGAGCTCCCGCGCGATGCGGTGGCGCTCGTGGTCGACCAGCTCGCGCTGGCGTGCCACCAGCAGCCGCTCCTCGGCCTGACGCAGCTCACGGGTGCGCTGCTCGAGGTCCCGCTCCCGGGCACCGACCTCGTCGTAGAGCCGCTGGGCGCGGCGGTGCTGGGCGAGCCCGGCCTGGTACTGCTCGGAGGTGTGCAGCGCCACCGCGGCCTCGTTGGCCAGGATCCGCAGCACCGACAGGTCCCCGGGCTCCGGGTCGTCGGCGAGCCCGTGGAGACCGACCAGGCTGCCGATCATGACGCTCTCCAGCGTCATCGGCACCCGCACCCAGCGAGCCGGCCCGGGCGCCCCGGTCGCATGTCCGGCCCGGATCGCGCCGAGCTCGCGACGTACGACTCCGGGGAGCTCCTCCTCGTCGCCGACCACCCGGCCGTCGTGGTCGACGACGATGAATCTCGGCCGGGCTCCCGTCAGGTGGCCGTCGGCCAGCGCCAGGATCGTCCACTCCGCGGCGAGGTGCACCGCGGCCGCCCGGGCCACCTCCTCCAGGAGCGCCCGGGGACCCTCGACCGTGCGAACCAGCGCACGCGAGATCGAGTCCATGGCACGTACGGCCTGCTGCATGCGCTCGTCGGAGCGCAGGAAGGCGCGGTAGTAGGAGCGCTTGCCGGAACGTACGCCGGTCAGTGCTGCCAGGTCGGGAGCGCTCACTGGATCGCCCTCACAGGGCTTCTCGGAAGAGCGCGTGGATCTCGGCGCGGCTCGCCGGGCGGGGGTTCGTCGTCAGGCAGGCGTCGTCGAGGGTGGTCACCGACAGGGTGTCGAGATCGGTGTCGGTCACCCCGAGGTCTCTCAGGCCCCGGGGCACGCCGACGTCGTCGGCCAGGCGCCGCACGTGGTCGGCGAGCATCTCGGCCGCGACGTACCCCGGGACACCGTCGACCGGCAGTCCGGCGGCCCGGGCGAGGCCGACGAACCGCTCGGGGACCGAGCGTGCGTTGTAGCGGATCACGTGCGGGAGCAGGACCCCGTTGACCACACCGTGCGGAGCGTCGAGCAGCCCGCCGACCTGGTGGCTCATCGCGTGGGTCGCGCCGAGGATCGCGTTGGTGAAGGCCAGGCCCGCCTGCAGGCTCGCCTGCGCCATCATCGCGCGATGCTCCATCGAGGTCGGGTCGGTGACGGTCGAGCGCAGGTGCCGGCAGACGAGCGCGACCGAGCTCATCGCGTGCCCGTCGGCCAGCGGGTTGTGCGCCAGCGAGACGTACGACTCGATGCCATGGGTCAGTGCGTCCAGGCCGGTCGCGGCGTTGAGCGCCTCCGGCATCGTGGTCAGCAGGCGGGGGTCGGTGATCGAGACGTCGGGCACCAGGGCGCGACCCATGATCGTGATCTTCACCCGGCGGTCGGTGTCGGTGACGATGCAGAACTGGGAGACGTCGGCGCCGGTCCCCGAGGTGCTCGGGATCATCAGCATCGGCGGGATCGGCCGGGCGATCTGGTCGATCCCGGCGTAGTCGAGGATGTCGCCGCCGTTGCCCGAGAGCACCGCGACGCCCTTGGCGGCATCCATGCAGGAGCCGCCGCCGATGGCCACGATGACGTCGGCCTCGGCCTCGACGTACCTCTCGTAGGCGCGGCGTACCTCATGGTCCTTGGGGTTCGGCGTGACCTCGGTCCACAGCACCGGGACGAGCCCTTCGGCCCGGAGCAGCCGGAGCAGCTCGTCGACCCAGCCGGCCTCGACGATGCCGGGATCGCTGACGACGAACGGTCGTCGGGCCCCGAGCCGGGCAGCGGCGTAGCCCGCTTCCTCGAGCGAGTTGTGCCCGAAGACCACCTCGGGAGCCTGGAACTTCACCACCTGGTCGAGCGGGGCAGCGGCCGGCGGGACCTGCTCCTGCCGAGGAGCCACCTCCCAGCTGCGTGCCATCACCGCCGTCGTCGGCGCCATTCCAGCGGTCATCTCAGAGACCGACCTCGCGGTCCAGGCGGGCGATCTGACCGTCGGCGAGGGCCAGCAACGGCGAGCCGGAGGGCAGCAGGGTCCGGAGCCGGAGCCACATCTCGTAGTCGTCGGCGCCCCACGCCGACCGGGTCCACGTCGAGACCAGGTCGGGCTGGCCCGACTGCAGCACCGCCGCGCGCAGCTGCTGTGCCAGCGTCTCGCGGAGCCGGACGACGCCCGGCGCGACCGAACGCGGCAGGATCGGGCCGCGATAGCAGCGGAGCGCGCCGGCGACGTCGCCCACCGCGAGCCGTGCCTCGACGCCCAGCCAGTCCCCGGTCACCTCGGTCGTGAGCCGGTAGGGCCGCGAGGCGAGGAACTCCTCCCCGAGCAGGTTGCGCAGCCGGTTCAGCTCGGCGCGGAGCGTCGAGGAGCCGCCGTCGTCCTCGTACAGGAGGACCGCGAGCTCGTCGCCCGAGAGGCCGCGCGGGGCGCTGGCGAGGAGCAGGAAGATCTCGCTGTGGCGTGGGGAGAGCCGCAGCTGCGCGCGATGTCCGCGGCCGTCGTCGATCGACAGCAGCAGGTCCTGGCGGCCCAGGGTCTCCACGGCGATGCGCGCCCAGCCCGGCCGGGTCTCGGGCGGCCTCGGCAGCAGCTGCTCGCGGGCGAGCTCGGACTCCGCGAGCCTCGCGGCGGCGCGCACCATCGCCATCGTCTGGGGTACGACGATGGAGTCGCCGCCGGTGATGTCGAGGACGCCGAGCAGGCGCGAGTCGCCCGGGTCGTGGATCGGGGTGGCGGCGCAGCTCCACTGCTGCACCGAGCGCCGGAAGTGCTCGGCGGCGACGACGCTGGTCGGCCGGTCGAGCCGGAGCGCGAGCCCGGGCGCGTTCGTGCCGGCCAGGCGTTCGTCCCAGTTGCTCCCCTCGACGAAGCCGATCCGCTCCGCGCGGCGGAGCGCCGTCGGGGCACCGCACACCCAGAGCAGCTGACCGGCCTCGTCCGAGACGGCCATGATCGCGTCGCAGTCGCGCGCCGCCTGCCCGAGCACGTCGTCGAGGAGCGGAAACACGCGGGCCAGCGGATGGGCCGCGCGGATGTCCCGGAGCTGGTCCTCGGGCAGGGTGATCGGCGCGGACGTGTCGTCCGCGGTCACCCCGGCGGCAGCGGATCGGTGCCACGAGTCCGCCACGGCTGCACGCATGGAGGGGCTCTGCTTCGTGTCGTTCATCCGGACCTCCTCAAGTGATGAGGGTCACATTTGAAGGTTGCATTCACGTTGCATCGGTCGCGCAACGTTGCTGCAACCTCAGCGTTCCTAGCGTCTGTGACCACGATCACGCCCCAATGCCTGACTTTGCCTGAGGAGAATTCCCGATGACCGTATACACAGCTCCCGGCCAGCCCGACTCGCTGGTCACCGTCCAAGGCCGCTACGGCCACTACATCGGTGGTGCCTGGGTCGACCCGGTCAAGGGTGCCTACTTCGAGAACATCTCGCCCGTGAACGGCAAGCCCTTCACCGAGATCGCCCGGGGCACGGCCGAGGACATCGAGGCCGCCCTGGACGCCGCACACGCTGCCGCTCCGTCGTGGGGGAAGACCTCGACGACGGAGCGGGCCAACATCCTGCTCAAGATCGCCGACGTGATGGAGGAGAACCTCACCGCGATCGCCGTCGCCGAGACCTGGGAGAACGGCAAGCCGGTCCGCGAGACGCTGGCCGCCGACATCCCGCTCGCCATCGACCACTTCCGCTACTTCGCCGGTGTGCTGCGCGCCCAGGAGGGCACCATCGGCGAGATCGACGAGAACACCGTGGCGTACCACTTCCACGAGCCGCTGGGCGTCGTCGGCCAGATCATCCCGTGGAACTTCCCGATCCTGATGGCGGTCTGGAAGCTCGCCCCGGCGCTCGCCGCGGGCAACTGCGTCGTCCTGAAGCCGGCCGAGCAGACCCCCTGGTCGATCCTCAAGCTCGTCGAGCTGGTCGGCGACCTGCTGCCCGTCGGAGTGCTCAACGTCGTCAACGGCTTCGGCGTCGAGGCCGGCAAGCCGCTGGCCTCCTCGCCGCGCGTCGCCAAGGTCGCCTTCACCGGCGAGACCACCACCGGCCGCCTGATCATGCAGTACGCCAGCCAGAACATCATCCCGGTGACCCTGGAGCTCGGCGGCAAGAGCCCGAACATCTTCTTCGACTCCGTCGCCGCGGAGAAGGACGCCTTCTACGACAAGGCGCTCGAGGGCTTCACGATGTTCGCCCTCAACCAGGGCGAGGTCTGCACCTGCCCGTCGCGTGCGCTCGTCCAGCGCTCGATCTACTCCGACTTCGTCGGCGACGCCATCGCCCGGGTCGAGAAGATCAAGCAGGGCAACCCGCTCGACGACACCACGATGATCGGCGCCCAGGCCAGCAACGACCAGCTCGAGAAGATCCTGTCCTACATCGAGATCGGCAAGGACGAGGGCGCCAAGGTCCTCACCGGTGGCGAGCGGACCATCCTCGAGGGCGACCTCGCCGAGGGCTACTACGTACAGCCGACCGTCTTCGAGGGTGACAACTCGATGCGGATCTTCCAGGAGGAGATCTTCGGCCCGGTCGTATCGCTGACCGGCTTCGACGACGAGGCCGACGCGCTCAAGGTCGCCAACGACACCCTGTACGGCCTCGGCGCCGGCGTCTGGTCGCGTGACGGGTCGCAGGCGTTCCGGGCCGGCAAGGAGATCAAGGCCGGCCGGGTCTGGACGAACTGCTACCACGCCTACCCGGCCCACGCGGCCTTCGGCGGCTACAAGCAGTCCGGCATCGGTCGCGAGACCCACAAGATGATGCTGGACCACTACCAGCAGACCAAGAACCTGCTCGTCAGCTACAGCCCCGACGCCCTCGGGTTCTTCTGATGAGCGCGACCCACGCCTCCTCCCTTCCGGCGCGGGTCGCCGTGACCGACGGGGCGGCGGACCTTCTCCGCCGCCTCGTCGGTATCCACGGGCCGGTCATGTTCCACCAGTCCGGTGGATGCTGCGACGGCTCCGCCCCGATGTGCTACCCGAGCGGCGACTTCATGCTCGGCGACGCCGACATCCACCTGGGCGACCTGGACATCGGTCTCGACTCTCAGGTGCCGGTCTGGATGTCGCGCTCGCAGTTCGAGTACTGGTCGCACACCCACCTCACCATCGACGTCGTCCCCGGACGCGGCGCCGGGTTCTCCCTGGAGGCGCCCGAGGGCGTGCGGTTCCTGATCCGGTCGCGACTGTTCACCGACGACGAGGCCGCCCTGCTCGGCTAGCGCCTCCCCTCCCGCCCTCCCGAGAAAGCACGACGCCATGACCGACCTGACCATCTCCAGCACACCGATCCGCTTCGATCCTCCGGCCGACCTGGCCGCCGCCGCCAATGTCACCGAGGAGGCGTACGCCCGGGCCGAGTCCGACGTCGAGGCGTTCTGGGCCGAGCAGGCCGAGCGGCTGACCTGGGCCGAGCCGTTCACCGAGGTGCTGGACTGGTCCGACGCACCCCACGCGCGGTGGTTCGCGGACGGGAAGCTCAACGCGGCGTACAACTGCATCGACCGGCACGTCGAGTCCGGTCGCGGCGACAAGGTCGCCTTCCACTTCGTCGGCGAGCCCGGTGACACCCGAGACATCACCTACGCCGACCTCAAGGACGAGGTGTCCCGAGCCGCCAACGCGCTGACCGACCTCGGCGTGGTCAGTGGCGACCTGGTCGCGATCTACCTGCCGATGATCCCCGAGGCCATCGTGGCGATGCTGGCCTGTGCCCGCATCGGGGCCACCCACACCGTGGTCTTCGGCGGGTTCTCGGCCGAGGCCCTCGCCTCGCGGATCGAGGACTGCCGGGCCAAGCTGGTGATCACCTCCGACGGCGGCTACCGTCGCGGGGCTCCGTCGGCGCTGAAGCCGGCCGTCGATGCCGCCTTGGCGCGGCTGGGCGGCCAGAGCCCGGTCGAGCACGTCCTCGTCGTGCGCCGCACCGGGGAGTACGTGCCGTTCGACGACGCCACCGACCTGTGGTGGCACGACGTCGTCGACAGCGCTTCGCCCGAGCACACGCCGGAGGCGTTCGACGCGGAGCACCCGCTGTACGTCATGTACTCCTCGGGCACGACCGGGAAGCCCAAGGGCATCCTGCACACCACGGGTGGCTACCTGACCGGCGCGGCCTACACGCACCACGCCGTGTTCGACCTCAAGCCGGACACGGACGTCTACTGGTGCACCGCCGACATCGGCTGGGTCACCGGCCACAGCTACATCGTCTACGGGCCGCTCGCCAACGGCGTCACCCAGGTGCTCTACGAGGGCACTCCGGACAGTCCGCACCGGGGTCGCTGGTGGGAGATCATCGAGCGGTACGGCGTGACCCTCTTCTACACCGCCCCGACGGCGGTCCGGACGTTCATGAAGTGGGGACGTGAGATCCCGGACAGGTACGACCTCACCTCGCTGCGGCTTCTCGGATCGGTCGGCGAGCCGATCAACCCCGAGGCGTACCTCTGGTACCGCACGGTCATCGGCGGCGACCGCTGCCCCGTCGTCGACACCTGGTGGCAGACCGAGACCGGTCAGATGATGATCAGCCCCCTCCCAGGCGTCACCGCCGGCAAGCCCGGCTCGGCGATGCGGCCGCTGCCCGGTATCGGCGCCGACGTGGTCGACGAGGAGGGTCGCTCGGTGCCGAACGGGTCGAGCGGCTACCTGGTTCTGACCAAGCCGTGGCCCGCCATGCTGCGCACGCTGTGGCAGGACGACGACCGCTTCGTCGAGACGTACTGGACTCGCTTCGCCGACCTCGGCTACTACTTCGCCGGCGACGGGGCCAAGAAGGACGAGGACGGCGACATCTGGATCCTGGGCCGCGTCGACGACGTGATGAACGTGTCCGGCCACCGTCTCTCGACGAGCGAGATCGAGTCCGCCCTGGTCTCCCACCCGCGGATCGCCGAAGCAGCCGTCGTCGGCGCCGCCGACGAGACCACCGGCCAGGCCGTCGTCGCCTACGTGATCCTGCGCTCCGGGGACGGCAACACCGGCGAGGCGCTGATCCAGGAGCTACGCAACCATGTGGCCCGAGAGATCGGGGCCATCGCCAAGCCGCGGCAGATCACGATCGTCCCGGAGCTGCCCAAGACGCGGTCCGGGAAGATCATGCGCCGCCTCCTGCGCGATGTCGCCGAGGGCCGAGACGTGGGCGACACCACCACGCTCAGCGATCCGAGCGTCATGGCTCTGATCGCAAACCGCGACGCCGACGTCGTCGAAGCCGCGGAGGGATGAGATGGCCGCGCCCGCCACAGGCGTCGACCCCAGGACGATCGGGCACAGCTGGATCGTCGTGGCCAGGCACCGCCAGCCGGCGGGGACCAGGGATCCAGGCCCGTGGGGCGAGGCGCACCTCAAGCGGATCGGCACGTCCGTGACCCTCTGCGGTGTGCCGACCCAGGGGTGGCACGCGTTCTGGCACCTGCGCTCCGAGGACATCCGCCGGTGGTGCGCCTCCTGCTCGGTCGCAGCACGCCCGACCCGCACCGTGTCAGGCTCACTGAGCACCAAGTGACCCCACCGAGAAGAGGACGATCAATGAAGACCGTGATCCACACCTGTACGTGCCCCGGGGCGTTCCACGAGCTCGGACTGCACACTCGCGAGGGCGTGCTGCCAGGCCCGCGCTGGCTGCAGGTGCTGGCGCAGCTGCTGCGCTGAATGCGACCGAGGCACGTATCGTTCGGGTCCTGCCGGACCGACGACGGCTCAACGCACAGGCGTCACGGAACGCACCTCGGCCGTGAAGCTGCTGCCCGCGAGGGCGGAGAGCAGGTCGGTGGCGGCGACGTCTCCGGTGACGGTGATGCGGCCGGTGCCGCGGTCAGCGGTGAGGGTGGCGATCCCGGGGAGGTCCCGGAGCCGAGCCGTGGCCTCACGGACGCATTGAGGGCAGCGCATGCCCTCGACGTACAGCTGAATGGTCTGCATGGCGGTCTCCTGGTGCCGTCGTGGCCCCGGACGGATCCGGGGCCACGAAGAGGGGCGGACTGCTAGCGGCCGGCGGGAACCGACTCGGCGGCGGTCGCGGTGCGGACCGGCTTCCAGCCGATCCCGGTGACGACCGCACCGGCGAGGGCGATGCCGGCCGCGCCGAGGAAGCCGGCTGAGAAGCCGTCGGTCATGGCGGCCAGGTCGCCGACCTGGTCGGAGCCGTACGCGGAGGCGACGACGGTCATCGCCGCCAGCCCCAGCGCGGAGCCGACCTGGTAGCTGGTGTTGACGATCCCGGCGGCGAGACCGCCCTCCTCGGGTGCGGCCGCGCCGAGCGCCGTGCTCAGCGACGGGATGAACGCCAGCGCCATGCCCGCCGCGGTGACCAGCGTGGCCGGGAGCACGTCGACGGCGAAGCTGCCGTCGGCGTCGATCCGGGAGAGCCAGACCAGGCCGATTCCGAGGGCGACGAGGCCGCCGACGGTCATCGCCTTGGGTCCGTACGCGGCGGTCAGTCGCGGGGCGATGGCGACCATGCCGAGCATGATCGTCACCGTCATGGGCAGCAGGGCGGCGCCGGACTCGAAGGCACCGAGCCCGAGAACCTGCTGGAGGTAGAGGTTGATGAAGAAGAACATCGGGATCCAGGCCGCGCCGAGCAGGAGCTGGGCGATGTTGGCGGCGGCCAGGTTCGGCGCCCGGAAGATCCCCAGGCGCATCAGCGGTGCCGCCGAGCCGGCCTGCAGGGCCACGAAGGCGGCGAGCAGGGCGATGCCGACGAGACCGGCGATGAGCGTGCTGGGCGACCCCCAACCCTGCTCAGGGATGCGTACGACGGCGAACACCACCGCGGCGAGGCCCAGGGTGACGGTGAGCGCGCCGAGAACGTCGATGCGGCCGCGCTGCGCCCGGCCCGCCGGCATCACGGCGGGCGTCAGGAGGAGTACGCCGACGGCGATCGGCACGTTGATGAAGAAGACCCACGGCCAGGACAGGTACTCGGTGAGCACGCCACCGAGGAACACGCCGGCCGTGCCGCCGGCCGGGGCGGCCGCGCCGTAGAGCGCGAGCGCCTTCGTCAGCTCCTTCGGGTTCGCCCCGAACGTCATGAACAGGAGCGTCAGTGCCGACGGTGCGATGAGTGCGGATCCGGCGCCCTGGACGGCGCGACCGACGATCTCGACCGCGACGCCGTCAGCCAGTCCGGCGACGAGGGAGCCGACTCCGAGGACCAGCCACCCGATGGCGAAGATCCGTCGGGCGCCGAGCAGGTCGGAGAGCCGGCCGCCCAGCAGGAGGAGGCCACCGAAGGCCACCACATAGGCGTTGAACACCCAGCTGAGGTCCTGCGGGGCGAATCCGAGGTCGCGCTGTATCTCAGGGAGTGCGACTCCGATGATGGAGGTGTCCATGATGACCATGAACTGGGCGGCGGCGATGAGGCCGAGCGCGAGCCAGCGGCGGCTGTTGGCACCCGCCGCCGGGGATGCTGTGGAAGACATGGTTCTCTCTTTTCGTCAGGGCGGCCGTCCGGCCGCGTGAAAGAGAACCTGTCCCGGGTCACTGTCCCTGGACTGTCCGGCCGCCGTCTGT
This sequence comes from Nocardioides sp. YJ-D4, assembly GCF_054031495.1. Taxonomy (NCBI): domain Bacteria; kingdom Bacillati; phylum Actinomycetota; class Actinomycetes; order Propionibacteriales; family Nocardioidaceae; genus Nocardioides; species Nocardioides sp. YJ-D4. The sequence continues at coordinate 2,988,766 of NZ_CM132932.1, read as the reverse complement.
GCGGCCGCCGGCCAGCCGAGCCAGCGCCTCCTCCGCCCTGGCGGCGACGGCGGTCTCGCCGGCGGCGAGGCCGAGCGCGCGGGCCTCGTCGTAGCGCTCCGCCGCCGCCTCCGGCTCGGAGACCTGCTCGTGGCACCGGGCCAGGGCCAGCGTGGCCTTCGCCGTCATCGCGGGCGTCTCCAGCGTCTCGAAGCCCTGGATGGCGCTCGACAACAGTGCGATGGCGCTCGACCAGTCCTGCTGGCGCTCGGCCAGCCGGCCCCGTCCGTACGCGGCGAGGACCGAACCGGCGCGGTCGCCGACGTGACGGGACGCGAGCTCGGCGCGACGGAAGGCGTCCCGGGCCGACTCCTCGTCCCCGAGCTCGAGGTGGGTGATCCCGAGGTCGGCGAGGGCCCACTGCACGGTGTTGTGGATGCCTGCGGACGCCGCGACGTCGATGGCCTGCTCGAGCGTCCGGGCCGACTCCCGCAGGCGTCCGAAGTGCCGCAGCCCGTAGCCGAGGTGGTAGAGGACGGCGCTCTGACCCCACGGGTCGTCGAGGTGACCGAACTCGGCCGCGGTGGCCCGTCCGAGGCGTATCGCAGCCGGCTCGTCCCTGGCCTTCAGCGCGGTCTCGAGCCGGACGAAGCCGGCGACGGCGAGACCCCAACGGTCCCCCTGCTCGCGGAACCACGTCTCGGCGTCGTCCAGGAGCGCGGCGGCCTCCGGGTCCGTACCGTTGACGCCTTCGACGGCGAGCAGCACCCGGGAGACCGCGGCGCCGTCGGCGTCCCCGTCAGCGAGGAAGATCGCGAGGCTCTCCCGGGCCGCCTCGGCGCAGCGCGGATGGGGGTGGACGACGCAGGCCCGGGGACGCTCGACCAGCGCCACCGCCTGGAGGGCAGCCGCCCGAGCCGCGGCCGAGCCGCGGTCCTGCTCGAGGAGCCGACGCAGGATCCGGCGGCCCTCGAGATGGCGGCCCTGATGCCAGAAGAGCCCCAGATGACCGGCCAGACGCAGCGCGGCGTCGATGTCGCCGGCCGGACCCTCCAGCCAGGCGATGGCCGAGCGTACGTTGGCCTGCTCGTCGACGAGGAGGTGCCTGGCCCGGGCGTCCCCCTGCCCGCGCATCGCCTGCGCCGACCGCTCGGCGACCTGGGCGAAGTAGTGCGCGTGCCGGGTGGCCAGAGCATCGTTCCGGCCGGTCTGTGCCAGCCGGTCGGCGGCGTACTCCCGCAGCGTCTCGAGCATGCGATAGCGGGTGACCGGCCCGCGCTCGGCGACGATCAGGGACTGCTCGACCAGCCTGCCGACGGCATGGATGATCTGGTTCGAGTCGGTCTCGTCGTCGGAGAGGATCTGCTCGGCAGCGGTGAGGGTCCAGCCGCCGTGGAACACGGCGAGCCCTTCGAAGACGCGCTTCTCGAGGTCGTCGAGCAGGTCGTAGCTCCAGTCCACGGTCGCGCGGAGCGTGCGTTGGCGGTCCTCCGCCGTCCGCGCTCCCGAGGTGAGGAGCGTGAACCGCTGGTCGAGCCGATCGGCGAGGTCGCTCGGGGACAGCGTGGCCGCCCGGGCCGCGGCCAGCTCGAGTGCCAGCGGCATGCCGTCGAGCGCGCGGGCGATGCGACCGAGCGGGGCGTACGCCTCCTGGTCGGCCTCGATCCCCGGCAGGACCGTCGCGATCCGGCGGATCAGCAGCTGTACGGAGGCGGTCGCCGCGATCGCCTCGGCGTCGTCGTCCTCGCGCGGCGTCGGGAGCGGCCCGACGAGGGTCTGCACCTCGCTCGGCAGGGCGAGGGGCTCGCGGCTGGTGGCGATGACGGTGAGCCGGGGACAGCGCGCCAGGAGCTGCTCGACCAGGGTCGCGACCGGGTCGACGAGATGCTCGCAGTTGTCGATGACGAGGAGCAGGTGCTTGTCGGCGAGGAAGTCGGCCAGCCGCTCCTGGAGATCGATCGCCGAGCCGTCCTGCGGCATCGCCACGGCCGCGGCGACGGCCGGCACGATGTGCTCCCGGCTGCGGATCGAGGCGAGCCGGACGAGGAAGGTGCCGTCCGGGAACCGGTCGGCGACCCGCTGCGCGGTCTGCAGGCCGAGCACGGTCTTCCCGGATCCGCCGGGGCCGACGAGGGTGGTGAGCCTGGATGTACCGACCCGCTCACTCAGCGACGTGAGCAGCTCCTCGCGCCCGACGAGCGGGGTCAGGTCGGTCGGCAGGTTGGAGAGGCCGGACCTGGGGCGGCGCGGACCGGTTGCGGGGGTCGACAGGGTGACCTCGCCGGAGGTGCCGAGCGACGGGTCCTGCCGGAGCACCCGCTCGTGGAGCGAGCGGAGTGACGCCGACGGTTCCAGGCCGAGGTCGGCGTCCAGCGTCGTCCGGGTGCGGGTGAACACCTCGAGCGCGTCGGCCTGCCGGCCGGCGCGGTAGAGCGCGACCATCAGCAGCCCGGCCATCGCCTCGTGCGTCGGGTCGGTACGCAGCAGCGGCTCGAGATCGGTGACGACCTCCGCATGCCGGCCCAGCGACAGCGCGATCTGAGCACGCTCGGCGTACGCCGTCCGGCGGAGGTCTTCGAGCCGTACGGACTCGGGCACCGCCCAGGGCTCGGTGGCGAAGTCGGCGAGCGCGTCACCGCGCCAGAGTCCGAGTGCCGCGTCGTAGGCGTCGAGGTCGGTCTCGGTCGGGCTTCCGCCGCCGGCGACCGACGCCCGGACCCGGCGGATCCGGCGCTCGAAGTCCTCGGCGTCGATCGTGACCGGGTCGACCGCGGCCCGGTACCCACCGCCGTCGCGCTGAACCAGGTCGAGGCCGGCGGTCTTGAACACCCGCCGCAGCTTGGAGACCCGGAGCTGGAGGGCGTTCAACGGGTCGGCGGGCAGCGACGAGTCGGCCCACAGCCGGTCGATCAGGGCGGAGGCGGGCACGATCCGGCCGCGCGCCAGGAGCAGTACCGCGAGCAGGGCCCGCTCCGCCGACCCGGGGACCTTGACGATCTCGCCGTCGACCGCGGTTTCGAAGGGGCCGAGCAGCCCGAACCGGATGTCACGCGAGGTCGGGGTCGGCAGCACATCGAGATCGTAGTCAGACCGGGCGCAGGCGCCGATCGGATATCTGTCCGGGCCCCGACAATCCCGGGACAGTCCGCGGACAGATCGGCCGAGCAACCTCTGGCACGTCATCGAGAGTCATCGAGATTCGAGCCAGGAGAGATCACATGAACGCCATTGCCAAGGTCGGTGCGTTCACCGGAGCCGTCGTTGCCCTCGGCGGCCTGGGTTCCGCCGTGGGTGCCTCCGTCGGCCCTGTCGGCGAGCAGGCGCGCCCGACCCACCAGAAGCACGAGGCGGCGAGCGGTGACCACGGCGGTCACGCCGGGCACGGCGCGACGACGGCACCCGAGGCCACCGGACTCAACGTCAGCGAGGCCGGCTACACGCTCGACCTCGTCGAGGACCGCTACCAGCGCACGGCCGACGCCACGCTGCGGTTCCGGATCCTCGGCACCGACCACGAGCCGGTGACCCGGTTCGGGACCGCGCACGGGAAGAAGCTCCACCTGATCGTCGTACGCCGCGACCTGGCGACCTACGAGCACCTGCACCCGGTGATGGCCGCCGACGGCACCTGGTCGGTCACCGCCGACCTGGCCACGGCCGGGACCTACCGCGTCTTCGCCGACTTCCGGCCGGCGACCGCGGCCGAGGGTCTGACCCTCGGTCAGGACCTCTTCGTCGCCGGCCCCCACGAGCCGCAGCCGCTCCCGCCGGCCGCCGCCACCAGCACGGTCAGCCCCTACCAGGTGGACCTGGACGGTCACCTGGTCGCCGGGAAGACCTCGAGCCTCACCCTGTCCGTCACCAAGGACGGCGAGCCCGTCACCGACCTGGAGCCCTACCTCGGGGCGTACGGGCACCTGGTCGCGCTCCGCGACGGCGACCTCGCCTACCTCCACGTCCACCCCGAAGGGGCACCCGGAGACGGGCGCACCGACCCCGGGCCGGAGATCACCTTCTCCGCCGAGGTGCCCTCGGCCGGGACGTACCGGCTGTTCCTCGACTTCAAGCACGCCGGCGAGGTCCGGACCGCTGCCTTCACCGCCGAGGCCCACTGACCCCCTGCCTGAGCAGGGTCCACCACAGAGAAAGGAAAGCACCATGTGCAGCACCACCTACACCGTTTCCGGGATGACCTGCGGCCACTGCGTCAGCTCCGTCACGGAAGAGGTCGCCCAGATCGCGGGCGTCTCCTCGGTCGACGTCGACCTGGCCACCGGCCAGGTGACCGTCACCTCCGCGAACGAGCTCGACCGCGTGCAGGTTCAGCGCGCGGTCGAGGAGGCCGGCTACCAGCTCGCCGGCTGAGCCACCCGCGTCGGCTCCCTGTGAGCGGGGAGCCGACGCGCACCACCATCACCCACCCGAAGGACACCAGTGATGACCGTCTCCGGAACCTCCGCCCCCACGACCGACTTCGAGCTCGAGATCAACGGCATGACCTGCGCGTCGTGCGCGAACCGCATCGAGCGCAAGCTCAACAAGCTCGACGGTGTCGCCGCCACCGTCAACTACGCGACCGAGAAGGCGAAGATCTCCGTCGCCGCGGACAGCACCGACATCGACGCGAGCGTGCTGATCGCGACGGTCGAGAGCGCCGGGTACGGCGCCAAGGAGCCTCGCCGCGAGGCGGCTCCTTCGAGTGCCTCCGCCGATGCCGACGCCGACATCTCGGACCCGGTCGCCCTCCTCAGGCGGCGGCTGCTGGTCTCGACCCTGCTCACCGTCCCGGTGGTGCTGCTGGCAATGGTGCCGGCGCTGCAGTTCGAGAGCTGGCAGTGGCTCTCGCTCACGCTCGCCGCACCGGTCGTCGTCTGGGGCGCGGCGCCCTTCCACCGGGCAGCCTGGACCAACGCCCGCCACGGTGCGGCGACCATGGACACCCTGGTCTCCATCGGCACCCTGGCAGCCTTCGGCTGGTCGCTGTACGCCCTCTTCCTCGGCACCGCCGGCGAGCCCGGCATGACCCACGCGTTCAGCTTCGCCATCGAGCGCACCGACGGGCTCGGCAACATCTACCTCGAGGCGGCGGCCGGGGTCACGACGTTCATCCTCGCCGGCCGCTACTTCGAGGCCAGGTCCAAGCGCCGCGCGGGCGCCGCCCTGACCGCGCTCCTCGAGCTCGGCGCGAAGGAGGTGGCCGTCCTCCGGGACGAGGTGGAGACCCGGATCCCGATCGACGAGCTCGCCGTCGGCGACCTGTTCGTCGTACGTCCCGGGGAGAAGATCGCCACCGACGGCATCGTCGAGGACGGGTCCTCCGCGATCGACGCGGCCATGCTGACCGGCGAGTCGGTGCCGGTCGAGGTCGGACCCGGTGACGGCGTCACCGGTGCCACCGTGAACGCCGGCGGGCGCATCGTCGTCCGGGCGACTCGGGTCGGTGCCGACACCCAGCTCGCCCACATGGCGCGCCTGGTCGAGGAGGCGCAGACCGGCAAGGCGGCGGCTCAGCGGCTCGCCGACCGCATCTCGGGGATCTTCGTACCCATCGTGATCGCCCTCTCGGCCATCACCCTCGGGTTCTGGCTCGGTGCCGGCGCGGGGACCGCCACCGCCTTCACCGCGGCGGTCGCGGTGCTGATCATCGCCTGCCCGTGCGCGCTCGGTCTGGCCACGCCTACAGCGCTGATGGTCGGAACCGGACGCGGCGCCCAGCTGGGCATCCTGATCAAGGGACCGGAGGTGCTCGAGAGCACCCGCAGGATCGACACCATCGTGCTCGACAAGACCGGCACGGTCACCACCGGCAGCATGACCCTGACCGACGTCATCGCCGCGCCCGGCGAGGAGGCCGACGAGATCGCGCGGCTGGCCGGCGCCCTCGAGTACGCCTCGGAGCACCCGATCGCCCGGGCGATCGCCGCCGGGGCCGAGGCCCGCGTCGGCACCCTGCCGGCGGCCGAGGACTTCGCCAACGTCCCGGGCCTGGGTGTGCAGGGCATCGTCGAGGGCCACGCGGTCCTCGTCGGCCGGGTCCGCCTGCTCGAGGAGTGGAGCCAGTACCTGCCCGAGGACCTCGCGTCCGCGATCGCTACGGCCGAGAGCGAGGGCCGCACCGCCGTCGCCGTCGGCTGGGACGGACAGGCGCGCGGCGTCCTGGTCGTCAACGACGTGATCAAGCCGACCTCGGCCGAGGCGATCGCGGAGTTCCAGCGCCTGGGCCTGACCCCGGTCCTGCTCACCGGCGACAACGAGACCGTGGCTCGGAGCGTTGCCGCCGAGGTCGGGATCCCGGTCTCCGCGGACACCGTCATCGCCGAGGTTCTCCCCGAGGACAAGGTCGCGGTGGTCCGTCGGCTGCAGGAGGAGGGCCGTGTCGTGGCGATGGTGGGTGACGGTGTCAACGACGCGCCGGCGCTCGCCCAGGCCGACCTCGGCCTCTCGATGGGCACCGGCACCGACGTCGCCATCCAGGCCAGCGACCTGACCCTGGTCCGCGGCGACCTGCGGGTCGCGGCCGACGCGATCCGGCTCTCCCGCCGGACCCTGGCGACCATCAAGGGCAACCTGTTCTGGGCGTTCGCCTACAACGTCGCCGCGATCCCGCTGGCCGTCGCCGGACTGCTAGACCCGATGCTCGCCGGTGCCGCGATGGCCTTCTCGTCGGTGTTCGTGGTGAGCAACAGCCTCCGGCTGCGCCGCTTCAGCTGATCCCACCGCCGACAACCCGCCGATCGCCGAGTCGGCTCGTCATGACGCGCCGACTCGGCGTGGTTTTGCGACAGGACGCGCCGACTCGGCATCCGGAGCCGTGTCCAGCGGTTTCCTAGGCTCCTGACATGGACCATCGGGTAATGCTGATCGTCGGGGTGGCGCTGGCGATCATGATCGCGGCGTCGGTGTTCGCGCGGCGTACGGGGGTGGCGGCGCCGCTGCTGCTCGTGGGGCTCGGGATCGGGGCGAGCTATCTGCCGGGAGCGCCGGCGATCGAGCTCGATCCGGAGTGGATCCTGGCCGGCGTACTGCCGCCGTTGCTCTACTCCTCCGCGGTGAACCTGCCGGTGATCGACTTCCGGCGAAACCTGCGGCTGATCAGCTGGCTCTCGGTCGTGATGGTGATCGTCTCGGCGCTGGTGATCGGGGCGGTCGTCCACTGGCTGTTCCCGGAGATCTCCTTCCCGCTCGCGGTCGCGCTCGGAGCGGTCGTCAGCCCCACCGACGCGGTGGCGGCGACGGCGATCGGGCGCCGCGTCGGGCTGCCACCGCGGGTGATGACGGTGCTGGAGGGCGAAAGCCTGGTCAACGACGCCTCCGCCCTCGTCGTCCTCCGGACGGCGGTCGCGGGGATCGCGGCGGCCAGCTCGTTCTCGCTGGGACGTACGGCGCTGGAGTTCGGCTGGGCGGTGCTGGGCGCGCTCGTGATCGGCGGCGTGGTCGGCTGGCTCACCGTGCTGCTCCGCCAGCGCCTGGACGACCCGGTGCTCAACACCACGATCTCGTTCGCGGTGCCGTTCATCGCCTACTTCCCGGCCGAGGAGCTGAACGCGTCCGGTGTGCTCGCCGTCGTCGTCGCCGGGCTGGTGACGGGCGGTCTCGGCAGCCGCCGGTTCAGCGCCCGCGACCGGCAGACCCAGACGACCACCTGGGCGACCTTCAACTTCATCCTGGAGAGCGGCGTCTTCCTGGCGATGGGCTACCAGCTGCCCGACTTCGTCGATGCCGCCCAGGGCGAGACCACCCTGGGCGAGATGGCCGGGCTGGTCGCGATCGTGGTCGGCCTGCTGGTCCTGCTCCGGTTCGCCGGGCTCGCCGGGCCTGCCCTCCGCGACCGCGAGGAGAGCAAGGAGCAGGTACGTGCCCGCCTGGACCAGTTCGAGGAGAAGATCGAGTCGCTCACACCGGCCGACGACCGGGAGGACGCCCGGATCACCTCGGCCCGGAGGCGGTTGGCCAGAGGTCGGGCAGACATCGACTTCGAGGAGCGGGAGCCGATCACGAAGCGCGGCTTCCTGACGATCGGCTGGGCCGGGATGCGCGGCGTCGTCACGGTCGCCGCCGCCCAGACGATCCCGGTCGGCACCTCCCACCGTGCGACCGTCGTGCTCGCCGCGTTCCTGGTCGCGCTGATCACCCTGGTGCTCTTCGGCCTCACCCTCCCGGCGGTGATCCGCCGGATGCGGTTCTCCCCCGAGAGCGCCAAGGAGCGGCACAACGCGTTCCGCGCCCTGCTGCGTCAGGTCGGGGAGTCGGCGGTCGACACGCTTGGACCGCTGGAGTCACAGACCATCGACGGCGAGCCGATCGACCCGCAGTTGGTGACGAAGCTGAAGGACCGCATCCTCCCGCGGGTGCTCGCGGGTGTACGCGACACCCCGAGGCTCAAGCCCGCGGTGATGGAGCAGACGATGATCCTCCAGCTGCGCTACCTCGACGCGATGCGTGACGCGCTCGCCGCCGAGCGCGGCATCGGGGCGTACAGCTCGCAGACCTACCGCAAGGTCGAGTCGCTCCTCGACGACATGGAGAAGCGGCTCGAGGTGTGAGTCAGTCCAGACGGGCGTCGTAATCGCGTCGCCGCTGATCGATGAGCGGGTTGTGCCGGATCGCCCACTCGGCCAAGGAGACCGCGGGGCCGACCAGCGTCCTGCCCATGTCGGTCAGCTCGTACTCCACCCGCGGCGGCACCTCGGGGTAGCTGGTGCGTGCCACCAGCCCGTCGCGCTCGAGGTGGCGCAGGGTGAGCGTGAGCATGCGCTGGGAGACGCCCGGGACGTGCCGCTTCAGATCGCCGAACCGCATCCGACCGCCGTCCAGGGTGACGATCACCAGCAGGCTCCACTTGTCCCCGATGCGATCCAGGATGCCGCGGATCGCGCGTCCGCCATCGCCCCTGATCAGGCAGGCCTTCTCGTAGTCCGACACGCTCTGCTCCCGCCGCTCCCCAGGCACACCGATGTGCCTTTTGTACGCCCCTCGAAACCCGTCCATGCTGGGTGGTCATTGCTCAGTTACTCATCGTAACCAAAGGAGTTCGACATGGCTGTCGCGTACTGGATCGTCGCCTCGCTGCTCGCGGCGTTCTACCTCTATTCGGGCGGGATGAAGGTGGTTCGGAGCCAGGAGCAGCTGGCGCCGATGATGGCGTGGGCAGGCACCTCGATCCCGATGGCGGGAGTCCGGGCGATCGGTGCGGTGGAGATCGCCGGCGCTCTGGGGCTGATCCTCCCACCGCTGACCGGCATCGCCCCCGGCCTGGCGGTCTGGGCGGCGGGCGGGCTGGCCGTGGTGCAGGTGCTCGCCGCGATCTTCCATCTCTCGCGCGGAGAGCGTGGGGACCTGTGGCTCAACGGTGTGCTGGCCTTGGTCGCCCTGGCCGCCCTGTTCCTGGCCGTCGGCCGCTAGCCCGGGGTCGTCCGGGTCGGATCTCACCGTCGTGACGGTTACCTTGGCGTCTGCGGACCCGTCATCACCATGACGGAGTTTCCGCGAGGAAGGTAACGACATGACCGGATCAGGTCCACACGAAGCGACGGCGGAGGCCTTCGAGCAGCAGCGGGAGCGCCTGGTGGCGGTCGCGTACCGGATGCTCGGGTCGAGGGCGGACGCCGAGGACGCGGTGCAGGAGGCGTGGATCCGGCTGTCCCGGCAGGACGAGGCGTCGATCGACAACCTGGCCGGCTGGCTGACGACCGTGGTGGGACGGGTCTGCATCGACGTGCTCCGCTCGCGGAGGACCCGGCCGGAGCTGTCGTACGAGGACCGGCTACCGGAGCTCGTGGTGGCCGTCGACGGTGGAGCAGCACCCGAGGACGACGCGATGCTCGCCGAGTCGGTCGGGCTGGCCCTGCTCGTCGTGCTCGACTCGCTCACGCCCACCGAGCGGCTGGCATTCGTCCTGCACGACATGTTCGCGGTGCCCTTCGCCGAGATCGGCGAGATCATCGGCCGGTCCACCGATGCGACCAAGATGCTCGCCAGCCGGGCCCGCCGGAAGGTGCAGGGCACCCCGCTGCCGCAGGATGAGCCGCGTCGCCAGCGTGCCGTGGTCGACGCATTTGTCGCCGCGTCACGGAACGGGGACTTCGAAGGGCTCGTCGCCCTGCTCGATCCGAACGTGACCTGGCGGACGTACCACCCGAAGGGCGTGCTGACCACGGTCGGCGCAGCCGAGGTGGCCGAACCGGTCCTGCGCGGCGCCCGCTCGATGACCTCGACGCTCCCGGTCCGCGTCAACGGCGAGCCCGGGTTCGTGGCCTGGGGCGCCCACGGCAAGGTGCTCGGCCTAGTGGTGTGCACCGTGGTCGAGGGGCTGATCGTCGAGCTGGTGACCGTGAGCGACCGCAAGCGCCTCGACGCCATGGATCTGCCCCCGCGACCCGAGTAGCGAGCCCCATCGTCGCCCCGGGTTGTTACCTCGTGGACAACGGCTCCGTCGTACTGGTGCAAGCATCCGAAGACGAAGGAGACCCAAGATGGAAAGCCGGATCAACCCGATGGGCAATGAGATCGGGGCCGCGTGGGCGAAGCACATCATCTCGTCGAACAAGATCATCGCCGGCTCGACGCTGCCGAAGGCGGTGCAGGAGCTGGTGAAGATCCGCGCCAGCCAGATCAACGGCTGCGGCGGCTGCCTCGACATGCACACCAAGGACGCCGCGGCCGCCGGTGAGAGCGCGACGCGGATCAACCTGGTGGGGGCGTGGCGGGAGACGACCGTCTACACCGAGGCGGAGCGGGCGGCGCTGGAGCTCACCGATCAGGGCACTCGCCTCGCCGACTCCAGCGGTGTCACCGATGAGGCCTGGGCGAACGCGGCGAAGCACTTCGACGAGGACCAGCTGATGGCCCTGGTCGGACTGATCTGCCTGATCAACGCCTTCAACCGTCTCAACGTGATCACCCGGACTCCCGGCGGCGAGTACCAGCCCGGGCAGTACGCCTGACCCGACGTGCCTCGGCTCGCGGCGGACCCGGCCGGGTCCGCCGCGGCCACAGACCTCATCGATTCTGCCCAGGAGAAGACACATGAACATCGCACTATGGATCGTCGCCGGCCTGATGGCCGCCATCTACCTGCTCTCCGGCTTCGGGAAGCTGTTGGTCCCCAGGGAGAGGATGGCCACGATGGGCGACGCCTCGCGCTGGGTCCTCGACTTCCGGCCCGCGACCCTCAAGACCATCGGCGGCCTCGAGATCCTCGGCGCCATCGGTCTGATCCTGCCCGCCCTGCTCGACATCGCGCCGATCCTGGTGCCGCTGGCGGCAAGCGGGCTGACACTGATCATGGTCGGCGCCGTGACCTTGCGGATCCGCAGAGGCGAGACGAAGGCCGCGCTGGTGGACGCGACCTACCTCGCCCTGACCGCTTTCGTGGCGATCGGCCGGTTCGCCTGGGTCCCCTTCACCGGCTGATCACACCGTCTCGAAGCCCGCCATCATCGCCATGTCCTCGTGCTCCAGGTTGTGGCAGTGGATCAGAAACCGGCCGGCGTACTTCTCGAACTTCACCCTGACCCGGACGGCCTCGTAGGGGCGTACGTCGACGGTGTCCTTCCAGCCGAGGTCCATCGGACCCGGGCCGCGGTTGCCGCGCCGCAGGACCTGGAAGGGAGAGAGGTGGACGTGGACGGGGTGGTGCGCGTCGGTGAAGAACTCCCAGATCTCGGTGGACTCCAGCGGCACCCGGGCCTGCGGCACCGCGGGGTCGAAGGGCTTGCCGTTGATCCCCCAGCCCCGCCGGCCGTGCACCTTCGCCTGGCGGAAGTGCCACCTGCGGACGACCGCGCCGTCGGGCGCCTCGGGCTCGGGTACGTCGGCGAGCCGCTCCGCCAGCCGGACGTCGTCGGCCGCTCGCCGGGCGATGCGGAAGCGCATCACCTGGGCGGTGCGGCCGGTGCCGAGGCGGTTGCGCATCTCGACCGTCGTGCCCGGCGCGAGCGACCGGAAGTCCACGACGGCGTCGAACCGCTCCCCGGAGGCCATCGTGATCTCACCGTGCTCGACCGGGGCCGCGAGGAGCCCGCCGTCGGAGCCGATCTGGGTGAACGCCACCGGCCGTCCGTCGGAGGTGCGCAGGCTCAGCGCGTAGCGACGCGCATTGGAGGCGTTGAGCAGCCGCAGCCGATACTGCGCCGCGTCGACCTCCGCCTCCGGCCACGGGGCGCCGTTGACCAGGATGACGTCGCCGAGCACGCCGGCCATGTATCGCTCCTCGACGCCGGGCTCGCCGAGCAGCTCCGGGTCGAGCGCGGGATAGCGAAGCGTGCCGTCCTCGTCGAAGGCACGGTCGGCGATCATCAGCGGGATCTCCCGCTCGCCCCGTGGCAGCGAGAGTGCGTCCTCCTCGTCGTCGCGGATGATGTGGAACCCGGCCAGCCCACGCCACACCTGCGGGGCGGTGAAGTCCATCCGATGGTCGTGATACCACAGCGTCGTCGCCGGCTGCTCGAGCGGATAGCGGTAGTCCCGCTTCCCCGTCGTGACCTGCGCCTTCGGATCGGCCATGGCCTCGTGGCCACCCCCGTGACCGGCGTGGTGGGCGTGGTGCGACTCGAAGCCAGGAGGCAGCAGCAGATCCGTCGGCCAGCCGTCGCTCTTCGCCGGGGTGTGCCCGCCGTGGAGATGCGTCGCGGTCGGCAGCGTGAGGGAGTTGGTGTGGCGTACCGTCACGGCCTCGCCGCGGCGGGTCTCCAGCGTCGGCCCGGGAAAGACCCCGTCGTACGTCATCATCTCGGTCCGCAGCCCGGGCAGGATCTCCACCGACGCGGTGCGTTGGGCGATCTCGATCAGTTCGCCCGACGGCCGCTTGACCGGCGGCAACGGCAACGGAGTCTCGTACGCCTTCGGCAGCCGTGCCGCGCTGCGCAGGATCCGTCCGGTCTGCCCGGGGGCCTCGCCGCACGCGGCCAGCGATCCGGCGAGCGGGGCAGCCAGTCCGGCGCCGAGGAGGGTGCGTCGTCCGATCCTCATCGCCGGACCTCCCGCGGGCTGCCGGCGCCGCGGCGTACGGCGGCGACGGCCACGGCCACCGCGATGCCGACCGTGAGGACGCCGACCGGGACGTGCAGCTGCAGGACCCGGGTGTAGCCGAGGATCGCCTGGACGTGGATGAGGAAGAAGAGCGCGACCGACCAGATGAGGAACCACCAGCGCCCGCGCATCGCCACGACGGCGCACGCGGCGATCGGCAGCAGCAGGCCGAGGCCCTGCAGTGCGACCGCGCCCGCGGAGTGGAGGCCCAACGCCTCGAAGGTGCCGGCGAAGTAGGAGCCGATGAAGATCGGTTGCCCGATCGCGAAGAGCGCGGTCAGAACCGCGACGGCTCGGAAGCAGAAGAGGCTGACGCGTGGTCGGCGCTCGCGTATCTGGGTGGTGGTCACACCCCGACGATATGTAGCCGCGGTACCTATGGCATCGGGCGTTCCCCTGACTGCCGGCGAATCCTCGTCGGGGTCAGCCCTGGTGGGTGAAGACCTCGTCGCGGGCCGTGTCGAGACCGATCTGGAGGGCACCGCGGAGCACGGGGTCGCCGGAGATCTCGGTGGGAACGACGGTGGGGACGTTGGGGCCGAGGGCAGCGATCGCCTTCTGTACGCGGGCCGCCAGGACCGGCCCGCCGGCGCGTCCGACCTCGCCCGCGAGCACGCAGAGCTCGGGGTCGAGCACGACGCAGATGCCCGCCAGGCCGAGGGCGAGCCTCCTGGCCAGCTCCTCGAGGAACGGCTCGGCGTCGGGGTCGCCGCCGGCGGCCGCGCGTACGCAGTCCACGCCGCTGCCCTTCAGCCCGAACGCCCGGGCGAGGGTGTCCATGGCCTCGACGCTGACCAGCGACTGGAAGGCCGCGTGCTGCGGGCTGTCGGTGCCATGGGGTGTGGAGGCGCCCGGAACCGCCAGATAGCCGATCTCGCCGGCACCGCCGCCGGCGCCGCGGTGGAGGCGGCCGTCGACGATCACCGCGAGACCGAGGCCGCGGTCGATCCAGGCGAGCACCGAGTCCTTGACGCCGTGGGAGGCTCCGGCGGACTGCTCGGCGAGCCCGGCGAGGTTGACGTCGTTCTCGATCAGTATCGGCCGCTGGAAGCTGCGGCGGAGGTCCTGGAGGACGCCCGCGCGCCAGTCCGGCAGATCGTTGGCGAAGCGGAAGTCGCCGGTGCGCGGGTCGATCATCCCGGGCGTACCGATCGAGAGGCAGCGGAGCTGCGTCATCGTGATGCCGGCGCTCCGGGTGGCGTCGGCGACGGTGGCCCGGACCGCCTCGACCGGGTCGGAGGTCTCGTGGGGGTCGAGCGCGCCGGTGGCCAGCTCGGTGCCGGTGATGTCGGCGACCGACGCGGTGATCTGGTCGGGTCCGATGTGGAGGGCCGCGACATAGCCCGCCGACGGGACCACGCCGTAGAGCGCGGCGTTGGGGCCGCGACCGCCCTGCTGGGTCCCGACGACCTCGACCAGGCCGCGCTCGCCGAGCCGACTCAACAGCTGTCCCGCGGTCACCTTCGAGAGGCCGACGAGCTCGCCGAGCCGGGTCTTCGTCACCGGCCCGTTCGAGAGCATCAGATCGAGCGCCGCGCGGTCGTTGGTGTCGCGGATCAGATGTGTCTTGGGCGGTCTCGACATCGGCGGCGCTCCTTTCGAGGGTCGGGGTGGCGTACGGAAAGCAACCTAACAATTGCAGGGCTCGCGCCGGTGTTTGTCCACGCAGGGTCTAGACGATAACTGTAAAGGAACCTTACAGTGGGGCTTCGATCGCCATCCTTCTCAACCCCCATCAAGGAGTTTGGAATGCGTACTACCACGAAGATCGCCGTTCTCGGCGGGATCTTGCTGGCGCCCGTCCTGGCCATGTTGCCGACGAGCCCCGCAAGTGCGCACGGCTACATCTCGAACCCCCCGAGCAGGCAGGCCCAGTGTGCTGCCGGCACCGTCGAGTGCGGGGACATCAAGTACGAACCACAGAGTGTCGAGGGCCCGAAGGGCCTGACCAGCTGCTCCGGCGGCAACTCGAGGTTCGCCGAGCTCGACGACGACTCCAAGAACTGGCAGGCCACGCCCGTCGGGCGGACCCAGACGTTCACCTGGTCACTGAGCGCCCGGCACAGCACCAGCACCTGGCAGTACTTCATCGGCGGCACCAAGATCGCCGAGTTCGACGACGGTGGCGCGCAGCCCCCGGCAACCGTCGAGCACCAGGTCGACTTCGGGTCGTTCACCGGCCGGCAGAAGGTCCTCGCGGTCTGGAACGTCGCCGACACGACCAACGCCTTCTACGCCTGCATCGACGTGAACATCGGCGGCACCGCCACCGACCCGGAGTCACCGGCGCCGGTGGCCGGTGAGTTCCCGGTCAGCGAGGAGCAGTTCAACCAGCTCTTCCCCAACCGCAACCCCTTCTACACATACGCGGGCCTCGTCGAGGCACTCAGCGCCTACCCGGAATTCACCAATGCTGGGGACGAGGCGACCCAGAAGCGCGAGGCTGCCGCGTTCATCGCCAACGTCGCCCACGAGACCGGTGACCTGCTCTACGTCGTCGAGCAGAACGAGGCCAACTACCCGCACTACTGCGACACGTCCCAGCCCTACGGTTGTCCGGCCGGCAACGACCAGTACTACGGTCGCGGGCCGGTCCAGCTGAGCTGGAACTTCAACTACAAGGCCGCCGGGGACGCGCTCGGGATCGACCTGCTCAACAACCCGAACCTGGTCGCCACCGATCCGGCGGTCGCCTGGAAGACCGGGCTCTGGTACTGGAACACCCAGAACGGCCCGGGCACCATGACGCCGCACGCGGCGATGGTCAACGGCGCCGGCTTCGGCGAGACCATCCGGTCCATCAACGGCGCCATCGAGTGCAACGGAGGCAACCCGGCCCAGGTGCAGAGCCGCGTCGACAACTACACCGAGGTCACCTCGCTGCTCGGGGTGGACCCGGGCGGGAACCTGTACTGCTGAAGCGGAGCCCGAAGCGATAAAGCACTGCTGAGGACATCCCGCACAGAAACCGACGGCGTACGCAGCCCCACCTGCGTACGCCGTCGTGTTTCTGTTTTGTGACATGCGCCCAACGAGGTTCTGCCTCCGTGCCGGTGTCGGCCGCCCGGCTGCGCCCCTACCTTCGAGTAGCAACCGGATCCCCGGACAGCCCGGGGCCGGACGGACGAAGGAGCATGCTCGGTGCTCAGATCACTCTCTCTCCGAATCGCCGCGGTCGCCGCGGCCGTCACTCTCCCCCTCTTCGGCCTGGTAGCGCCGGCCGATGCGGAGAGCCCCTACGAGCGCGGGCCGGACCCGACGTCGGCCAGCGTCCTGGACAACGGCACGTTCTCCCTCTCCACCGCCTCGGTCTCCTCGCTGGTGACCGGCTTCGGCGGAGGGACGATCTACTACCCCACCTCCACCACCGCGGGGACCTTCGGCGGTGTCGTGCTCGCCCCCGGCTACACGGCCTCCTCGTCGTCGTACTCCGCGGTCGCTCGCCGGGTGGCGTCGCACGGGTTCGTGGTCTTCGCGATCGACACGAACTCCCGCTACGACCAGCCCGACAGCCGCGGCTCGCAGATCCTGGCTGCGGTCTCCTACCTGAAGAACAGCGCCTCCTCGACGGTCGCCTCTCGCCTGGACGAGTCGCGGATCGCGGTCTCCGGCCACTCCATGGGCGGCGGTGGCACGCTCGCGGCGGCCAACCAGGACTCCTCGATCAAGGCCGCGGTCGCGCTGCAGCCCTGGCACACCGACAAGACCTGGCCCGGCATCCAGATCCCGACCATGATCATCGGCGCGGAGAACGACAGCGTCGCGCCGGTCAGCTCGCACTCCATCCCGTTCTACACCTCGGCCACGGGGGCCCGGGAGAAGGCGTACGGCGAGATCAACAACGGCGACCACTTCATCGCCAACACCGACGACGACTGGCAAGGGCGCCTGTTCGTCACCTGGCTGAAGAGGTACGTCGACGACGACACCCGCTACTCGCAGTTCCTCTGCCCGGCGCCGTCCTCGATCAACCTGTCCGACTACCGCAACACCTGCCCGGACTGATCCGTCGGCCCCGGACGTACGCAATCGAACCGGCCACCTCGGGGGAGGTGGCCGGTTCTTCTGCACCCACGTTGGAAGATGGGGGCATGACCGCAAATAGTGGAAACGGCGGAAGCAGCACAGGCATCCGCGTCGCGTCCGTCGACGACATCCCGGAGGGCGAGGGGATCGCCATCTCCTCCGACATCACCGGCACCGAGGACGACATCGCCATCCTGCGCGACGACGACGGCACCTGCTGGGCCCTCAACGACACCTGCACCCACGAGACCGCCTCGCTGGCCGAGGGCTGGGTCGAGGACGGCGACGTCGAGTGTCCGCTGCACTCCTCGCGGTTCAACCTCAAGACCGGCAAGGTCGACGGGCTCCCCGCCACCCGCGACACCGTCCCCCACCGCGTCGAGGTGCGCGACGGTGAGGTGTACCTGTTCCCCGGCGAGAGGCCGTGACGGTCTCATCGGTCCTCGTCGTCGGTGGCGGGATCGCCGGTGTGTCGACGGTCGCGGAGCTGCGGAAGAACGGGTACGCCGGTGAACTGACGCTCGTCACCGTCGACCCGTTCCCGTACGACCGTCCGCCCCTGTCCAAGGAGTACCTGGCGGGGGCGAAGGTCCTCGGCTCGATCGCGCTGCAGGCTCCGGAGTGGTACGCCGAGCAGCGGATCGACCTGATCACGGCTGCGCTGGTGGTGGATCTGGATCCGGCTGCCGGGACGGTGTCGCTGTCGGACGGCCGGCGGCTCTCCGCCGACAGGATCGTCCTGGCGACGGGCGGACACTCGCGGTGGCCCGACTTCGAACGCGTCGTCGGGGAGCGGCTGGATTTTCCGCCACCCGGTGAGGGAATCCCGATCTCGACCACCGGTATCCACACGCTGCGAAGCGCCGAGGACGCCGATGCGCTGCGACATGTGCTGCTCTCGCGTGCCCGGCTGTTGGTGGCCGGTGCCGGCCTGATCGGGGCCGAGGTCGCCTCGACCGCTCGGAAGCTCGGCTGCGAGGTCGTGCTCGTGGATCCCGCCGACCCGCCGATCGCGGCGGCGGTCGGCACCCGGGTCGCTGCGTGGCTGCACTCCCTGCACGCGGACCACGGTGTGGAGACGGTGACCTCGACGATCGAGAAGCTCGAGTCGACGAGGGCCGGAGTCGTGGCGCACATCGCGGGCGAGGTGGAGCCGCGTACGTTCGATGCCGTCCTTCTGGCTGTGGGCATGGTGCCGGACACCGCCCTGGCGACGGCGGCTGGCCTGGACGTCGACAACGGCGTCCTCGTCGACGACCATCAGGTCACCTCACACCCGAACGTCCTCGCCGTCGGTGACTGCGCCCGACGCCGCGGCGATCGCCGCGCGGAACACTGGGAGGCCGGGCTGCACGAAGGTCGACGGGCTGCGACGACGATCCTCGGTGCCAACGCCGGCGCGGAGACCGCGCCGTGGTTCTGGACCGACCGCTACGACCTGCATGTCGAGGTCGTCGGTGGAATGCACGAGCCAGATGCGGATCACGAGAACGTCGTACGCGGCACCCTCGGCGAGCCGCCGTTCGCGGTCTTCACTCTTCGTGGCCAGCGCGTCATCGGCGCGGTCGCGGTCGACGACCCCAACGCCGCGAGAGCAGCGCGCCGGCTGATCGATCGTGCTGCCGACGTACGCGCATCTGATCTTGCGGATCCGACCAAGAGCCTCCGAACCCTGCT
This sequence comes from Nocardioides sp. YJ-D4, assembly GCF_054031495.1. NCBI lineage: Bacteria > Bacillati > Actinomycetota > Actinomycetes > Propionibacteriales > Nocardioidaceae > Nocardioides > Nocardioides sp. YJ-D4. The sequence goes on along the minus strand of NZ_CM132932.1, from coordinate 2,970,055 downwards.
GCGTCGGTAGCGAGCTCGCCGACGAGACTCACTCGGCGGCGCTTCGCGCACAACGAAGAACGGCGCCCCGCGAGCAGCTCGCGGGACGCCGTCCTCAGGGAAAGATCTCAGACGGTCAGCTGAGCCGGCTTGGACTGGTTGGCGACGCGGTTCTCGGAGTCGATGAACCAGGCCAGCTGCTCGACGCGGGTGATGATCGCGTGCAGCAGGTCGGCGGTGGTCGGGTCCTCGGAGTCGATGTCGTCGTGGATGTCGCGAGCGGTCTTCGAGGTGGCGTAGAGCGCGGCGGCGGCGAGGTCGGCGGCGGTCGCGGTGTCGACCTCGGTCGCCGGGAGCGGCGCGAGGGTGGTGTCCTCGGCGACGGTGCCGGTGCGGCCGTCGGGGAGGATGTAGAGCGCGCGCATGCGCTCGGCGACATCGTCGGTGAAGTCACGGGCGGCGTCGACGACCTCGTCGAGGACGAGGTGCATGTCGCGGAAGTTCTTGCCGACGACGTTCCAGTGCAGCTGCTTGCCCTGCAGGCTGAGCTCGGTCAGATCGACGAGCAGGCGCTGCATCTGGGTCGCGAACGCCGGGCTCGGGATGAACGCGGGGTGCGAGGTGTGGGTGGCGCTGCTCGTGGCGGTCTGCGTAGCCATGTTCGGTGTATCCCCCTGGATCGATGTGGGTCTTTCGTGGTGACACCCACTGTGCCACCTTTTCTTGAACCATTCCAGAAAGGTAAGTCTTCCCTAAGTCGCCCCCGAAGTCATCGCGGACGGCACCCGCAACGCCGTAGAGTCGGCCTGTGCCGCCAGCCGGAGTCGATCCAGCCCCTCTCCTCGCGCGGGTTCGCCGCCCGGAGGTCTTCGAGACCAGCCGGCTGAACGAGGACGCGCAGGTCGAGGCCTGGGAACGCCACAACGCCAGCGCCCTGGTCGCGCTCTCCTGTCGGCCCATCGACGGCCACGGGTTCGACGCGCAGGAGGTCAACCTGCAGCTCGACGAGATCCATCTGGCGCGGGTCCGAGCCACCCGCCACGTCGTCGAGCGGCCGGCCAGCCTCGTCAAGGAGATCCCCGCCCGGTCGATCGCCGTCTACGCGAGCCTCCGCGGCGAGGCGATCCTGGAGTACGCCGGTCGCCGCAAGGTCATCCGGCCCGGACAGCTGATCGTGTGCGACGTCGACGCACCCTTCCTGCGCGGCTTCGGGCACGGGCTCGAGGAGCTCGCGGTCAAGGTCCCGGTGGACGCCTTCGCGGCCCGCACCGGGATGGCGTCGATGCCGTCGCCGCTCGTCCTCGACGCCGGCCGCGACCAGGACCCGCACGGCCGAGCCCTCGTGCAGATGGTCGGCCGCGCCCTGCGGCCGCACGACCCGGTGCCGGCCGACGAGGGCGCCGTGCTCGACCTGATCTCGGTGATCGCCACCGCCGGAAAGGTCTCGCTCGCCACGGCCCATCGGGCGGCGGCGAAGGCGTTCATCGAGGACCACCTCGCCGACCCCGGCCTCTCCGCCACCACCGTCGCCGCGGGCGCCGGCATCTCCGAGCGCCACCTGTCGCGGCTCTTCGCCGACGCCGGCACCAGCGTCCCCCGCCACATCCTCGGCCGCCGCCTCGAGCTCGCCTACGCGATGCTCGCCACCGGCTCGGACCCGGCCATCCGCACCGTCGACGTCGCCGAGAAGTGCGGCTTCACCTCCGCCTCGTACTTCTCCCACGCTTTCCGCAAGCGCTTCGGCGTCGCCGCCGGAGACGTACGCCGCGCCGCCCGCGCCTGACCCCAGCCGAGGCGTCACCCCCGTCGGCCGAGGCGTCAGGCGCGTCGGCCGAGTGGTCGTTCGTGTGCCAATTCGGCCGACGGAAGTGACTTCTCGGCCGACGTACCTGACTTCTCGGCGCGAAAGGGTGACAAGTCCACCAAAAGTCCGATAGGTCTTCCATGCGATTTTCCGCCAACCAGACCCTGCTTCCCACCTGTAGGGGCGGTGGCGGACGACACTCTCGAACACCCCACACTCTCTAAGGAGACGTACGTGCGCAACGGACTCACCACCGGACGCGGCCTGAGCTTGGCAGCCGCCGGTGTCGCAGCGATGGCGCTGACCTTGACGGCCTGCGGGTCGGGCGGCATCGACGACGAAGGCGGTGGCGGCGAGGACACGCTCACCATCGGGTTCGTCTCGACCGAGACCGGCTCCTCGGCGCCGTTCGGCGAGGCGAACAGCTTCGTCGTCGACGAGATGGAGGCCTACTTCAAGGACCACCCGGTCAAGGTCGGTGACAAGGAGCTCGACGTCGAGATCGTGGTGCGCGACGCGCAGAGCGACACGACGAAGGCCGGGGCGGTGGCCGGCGACCTGATCAACAAGGACGGCGCCGACATCATCGTCGCCTCCTCGACCCCCGACATCGTCAACCCGGTCTCGGAGCAGTGCGAGGCCAACTCGATCCCGTGCATCACCACGGTGGCCCCGTGGCAGCCGTTCGCGATCCGCAGCGGCGACAAGCCGGCCGAGCTGAAGTACAGCTACCACTTCTTCTGGGGTCTCGAGGACGTCGCGACGGTCTACGCCGACATCTGGGGCAAGGTTCCGAACAACAAGAAGGCCGGCGGCCTGTTCCCGAAGGACCCCGACGGTGAGGCCTGGGGCGCCAACTTCCCGGCGCTGACCGAGGCGTCGGGCGTGAAGATCGACAACCCGGGCAACTACCCCAACGGCACCAAGGACTTCTCCGCGCAGATCAGCGCCTACAAGGGCCACGACGTCCTGGTCGGCGTCCCGATCCCGCCGGACTTCACCACGTTCTGGCAGCAGGCGAAGCAGCAGGGCTACAACCCGAAGGTCGCCACCATCGGCAAGGCGCTCCTCTTCCCGAGCAGCGTCGAGGCCCTCGGCCCGATCGCCCACAACCTCTCCACCGAGGTGTGGTGGACCCCGACCGCTCCCTACGAGTCCTCGCTGACCGGCCAGTCCGCGCAGGAGCTGGCGGACGCGTACGAGGAGAAGACCGGCAAGCAGTGGACCCAGCCGCTGGGCTTCGCGCACGCGCTCTTCGAGGTCGCGACCGCGGCGGTGACCGAGGCCGGCTCGACCGACGCCGACGCGATCACCAAGGCGCTGGCCGGGCTCGAGGTCTCCACGGTCGTCGGTGACGTCGCCTGGGGCAAGGACGCGAACGTCCCGCCGTACGTCGCCAAGACCTCGCTCGCGGGTGGTCAGTGGCGCCAGGTCGAGGGCGGGGAGCACCCGTTCGAGCTGGTCGTCGTGCAGAACTCGCTGGCTCCCGACGTACCTCTCGGGGGCGAGCCCGAGGCGCTCAAGTGACCTCTGCTCAACAAGCGGTCGAGGCCTCCAGCAGCGCGCCCGGCGCGCTGCTGGAGGCCGAAGGCCTGGCCAAGGCGTTCGGCCAGGTCGTCACCGCCCGCTCGGTCTCCTTCCACGTGGCCGCGGGCGAGGCGCTCGGCATCGTCGGGCCCAACGGCGCCGGCAAGTCCACGCTGCTCAACCTGGTGACCGGCACGCTCCCGGCCGACGCCGGCACCATCCGCTTCGACGGCGCCGACGTCACCCGGATGCCGGCTGCCCGCCGTACGGCCCTCGGGATCGGACGTACGTTCCAGGTCCCCCGCCCCTTCGAGGGGCTCACCGTCTTCGAGAACGTGCTGGTCGGGTCGACCTTCGGTGCGGGTACGCGCCGGAAGGAGGCCAACGCGCTGGCCTGGGAGGCGCTGGAGACCGCCGACCTGACGCACCTGGCCAACACCCCCGCCGGCTCGCTGCGGCTGCTCGATCGCAAACGGCTCGAGCTCGCCCGCGCGCTTGCCACCCAGCCGCGGCTGCTGCTCCTCGACGAGATCGCCGGCGGCCTCACCGAGCACGAGCTCCCGGCGCTGATCGAGACCATCTCGGCGATCCGCGACGGCGGCACCGGCGTCGTCTGGATCGAGCACATCGTGCACGCGTTGCTGCAGGTCGTGGACCGGTTGATGTGCCTGGCCCAGGGCGACGTCATCGTCACCGGCGACCCGCGCGAGGTGATGGCCTCGGACGCGGTCGCCGCCGTCTATCTCGGCTCCCCCGACCTGGAAGGCGACACCCCATGACGAGCCTGCTCGAGGTCGACGCGATCGACGTCGCCTACGGCGACTTCCGCGCCCTGCACGGCATCACGGTCCGGGTCGCCGAGGGCGAGACGCTGGCCGTGATCGGTGCCAACGGCGCCGGCAAGTCCACGCTGCTGAAGACGATCGCCGGCCTGCTCCGCCCGACCGCCGGCCAGATCCGCTTCAACGGCCACAACGTCTCCCACACCCCCGCCCACCGGCGGGTCCGCGAGGGCATCGCGCTCACGCCGGAGGGACGCCGGATCTTCGCCTCCCTCACTGTCGAGGAGAACCTCAAGGTCGGCGCGCACGGACGCCGCCCCGGCCCCTGGAACCTCCAGACCGTCTACGACGCGTTCCCGCTGCTCGCGGAGAAGAGAACGCGCCGCGGAGCCCACCTCTCCGGTGGCGAGCAGCAGGCGACCGCCATCGGCCGGGCGCTGATGTCCAACCCGAAGCTGCTCCTGCTCGACGAGGTCTCGCTCGGCCTCGCCCCGGTCGTGATCGCCGACATCTACAAGGCGCTCCCCACGATCACCGCGAAGGGAACGACCGTGCTCGTGGTCGAGCAGGACCTCACCCAAGCGCTCACCGTCGCCGACCGGGTGCAGTGCCTGCTCGAAGGCCGTACCGTCCTCGAGGGCGCGGCGGCCGACGTCACCCGAGAGCAGGTCCAGGCGGCGTACTTCGGGATCGACGAGCAGGAGGTCGGCTGATGGACTGGATCAACGCGGTCCTCCAGGGACTTCTGCTCGGCGGGCAGTACGCACTCCTCGCCTGCGGTCTGAGCCTCATCTTCGGCGTGATGCGGATCGTCAACCTCGCTCACGGCGTCCTCGCCGTCGCCTCGGCCTACCTCGCCTACTGGCTCGTCCAGCAGACCGGGATGCCGGCGTTCCTCACCATCGTCATCGTGATCCCCGTGCTCGCCGCGGTCGGCTACGCGATCCAGCGCGGCCTCTTCAACCCGGCGCTGCGTCACGGGGAGCTGTCGCCGCTGCTGGTCTCGTTCGGCCTGGCCGTCATCGGCGCCAACCTGCTCCAGGAGATCTTCACCGCCGACTCCCGCAAGATCTCGATCGGCACCCTGTCGACCTCGTCCGTCGAGCTCGGCGGCCTGCGTCTCGGTGTCTTCTCGCTGATCACACTCGTGGTGGCGGTCGGTGTCATCGTCGGTCTGCAGCTCTATCTCTCCCACACCCGCATCGGCCGCGCGATGCGCGCGACCAGGGACGACCCCGAGGCGGCCACGCTCATGGGGATCGACGAGAGGCACATGTACGCCCTGGCCACCGCGATCGCGATCGGCACCGTCGCCCTGGCCGGTGTCTTCCTCGGCATGTCGACGCAGTTCAGCCCGACGTACGGGGATCTGGTCCTCATCTTCGCCTTCGAGGCGGTCATCATCGGCGGCCTCGGCTCGCTGTGGGGCACCCTCCTCGGCGGCCTCGTGCTCGGCGTAGCGCAGACCGTCGGCGCCCAGATCGACCCGGCCTATGGCGTCCTCGCCGGTCACCTGGTCTTCCTGGTCGTACTCCTGTTCCGGCCCCAGGGCCTGCTCCCGAAGGCGGTCGTCGCATGAGCACAACCCTCGCCGGACAAGACCTGAAGGTCGTACGCGGCGGCTGGCCCTCGCTCGCCGGCGGCGGTGTCCTCGCCGCGATCGTGGTCTTCCTCGCCGCGGCACCGTGGTTCGTGTTCAGCCCGGGTGACGTGACCAACCTGGTCACGCTCTTCGCGCTGATCATCCTCGGCACGACCTGGAACCTGATGGCCGGCTACGGCGGGCTCGTCTCGATCGGTCAGCAGGCCTACATCGGTGCCGGCGGCTACGGCGTGATCAAGCTCGCCGACGTCGTCGGGCTGCCGGTCCCGGTGGCCGTCGTGGCAGCCGGCGTGGTCTGCGCCGCCCTGGCCATCCCCACCTCGTTCCTGCTGTTCCGGCTGGTCGGAGGCTATTTCGCGATCGGCACCTGGGTGGTGGCCGAGGTCTTCAAGCTGGTCACCCAGGAGCTCCCGGGCTTCGGCGGCGGCTCCGGCCTCTCGCTCACCGCCTTCCAGGGCGTCGACCGGGTGACCCGGATCGCCACCGTCTACTACCTGGCGCTAGCGCTGGCCGTGCTCGTCGTGCTCGCGACGTACGTCCTGATGCGCTCGCGCGTCGGCCTCGGTCTGACCGCGATCCGTGACGACTCGGTGGCGGCGGCGTCGCTCGGGGTCGCGGTGCGGCGCTCGCAGCGGCTCGTCTACGTCGCCGCCTCCGGTGGTGCCGGTCTGGCGGGGGCGCTGATCGCGGTCAACGGCCTGCGGGTCTCGCCGGACTCGATGTTCTCGGTCCAGTGGACCGCCTTCATGATCTTCATCGTGGTCATCGGCGGGCTGGGGACGATCGAGGGCCCGATCCTGGGCGCGGTGATCTTCTTCGCGCTCCAGCAGCTGCTGGACTCCTACGGCACCTGGTATCTCGTCGCGCTCGGCGCCGTCGCGATCGCCGTCGTGCTGCTGGCTCCGCGCGGGTTGTGGGGGCTCGCGGCGCGGGGTCGCTACGAGGTCTTCCCCGTCGGTCACCAGGTTTATCCACAGGGTTCTCCACAAGGGCCCTAGTCTGTGGATTTCGAGTGATTTTGGACTGGCTGGTACTGGTTCGAGGTAGGCTCGGGACATGGCGTTCACCACCAAGGGCATGGCCACGCGCCAGCGGATGCTCGAGGGCGCGGCGGCCTACCTTCGCGGCACCGATCCCGGGAACGCGACGTTGGACGACATCCGCGCAGCCACCCAGACGAGCAAGAGCCAGATCTTCCACTACTTCCCGGGTGGCAAGGAGGAGCTGTTCCTCGAGGTCGCCCGCCTCGAGGCCGCTCGCGTGATCGACGACCAGCAGCCGCACCTCAGCGAGCTCGACTCGTGGGCCGCCTGGGACCGCTGGCGCAAGGCGGTGATCGCGCGCTACAAGGCGCAGGGCGTCAACTGTCCGCTGGCGGCGCTGATGAACCAGGTCGGAAGCGTTCCTGGGGCTGCCGAGGTCTCGACCACGCTGATCCGTCGGTGGCAGGACTACGTGCAGCGCGGCATCGAGGCGATGCAGGCGAACGGGTCCGTGAGCGCCGAGCTCGATGCCGGGCGTACGGCGGCAGCGATCATCGCCGGTATCCAAGGCGGTGTCTCGGTGCTGCAGGTGACCGGCCGGACCGACCATCTGGAAGCGATCCTGACGCTGCTGATCAGCCACCTGCGCGACTCCGGACCGGTCGCGGCGTAGGCCGCCGTCGACCGCACCCGCCGTCGCCCCGACCCGCGGTCGCCACGGCTGCGCGGATCGGGGCGGAAGTTAGGTCAGTCGAGGATCCTGCGGAAGGTCTCCCGGAGATCGGAGGCGAAGGCCTCAGGATTCTCGTAGTGGACGAAGTGGCCCCCCTTCACGTGGGCGTTCACGTTGACGACGTTGTACAGGTCGCGGGTCGGACCGTTCTCGAAGTAGGCGATGCGGTCCTCGACGGTGTCGATGGCGGGCGGGTACGCGTCGCCGAGCAGGAAGGTGAAGCCGGCAGGCGCCTGGACGAGGGGCTGGCGGTCGTGAGAGGGCACGAACCGGTAGCGCTCCGCGTTGCGGTACATCCGGATGGAGGTGCCGATGGACTGCGTCACCCAGAAGATGGTCGCCTGGGTGAGGATGAAGTCGCGCGAGAACGCCTCCTCGAAGTCGCCGTGCTTGTCGCTCCAGGACTTCCAGCGCTTCAGCAGCCAGGCGAGCATGCCGATGGGTGAGTCGTTGAGACCATGGGTCAGCGTCGAGCCGTCCAGCATGTGCGCCGCGACGTGTGAGGCGTAGGTGTCGACGAAGTACTTCCAGCCGGCGCGCCACTCCTCCGGGGCGTCATCGGGGGTCTTGGCTCCGTCGGTCAGGTCCCAGAACCGCTCGTTCTCGAACATCCCCGGTGGGAGGGCATGGCCGAGGTGCAGGCCGATGATGCTGTCGGCGTACTTGTGGCCCAGTGCGCTCGTGACGAGGGCACCGTAGTCGGAGCCGGCCACCGCGTACTTCTCGTGGCCCAGCACCTCGGTCATCAGCGTGTGCATGATGTCGGCGATCTTCCAGTAGTTCAGATCGCCTCGGCCGACGGGCGTCGAGAAGCCGAAGCCGGGCAGGTCCGGGATGATCACGTCGAACGACAGCGCGGGGTCGCCGCCGTGGGCGGCGGGGTCGGTCAGCGGCCCGATGAGCTGGTAGCTGAACTCCCCGGGCCACGGCCAGCCGTGGTGGATGATCAGCGGGATCGGGTTGGCCCCCTTGCCGCGGACGTGGACGAAGTGCACCGGCGTGCCGTCGATCTCGACCTGGAACCGGTCGTAGGTGTTGAGCCGCTGCTCCTGGGCGCGCCAGTCGAAGCCGTCGGCCCAGTACTCGACGAGAGGCTTGAGGTAGGCGGTGCTGATCCCGTAGTAGCCCTCCTCGTTGTCGAGGTCGTCGAAGAAGCGGGTCCGCCTCAGGCGGTCCCGGAGGTCGTCGAGGGCGTCCTGGGCGACGTCGATCTTGAAGGGGGTGAGCTCGGTGGTCGTGTTCATGGTGTGTGCTGCTTTCCGGGTGAAGGTCGGGATGAAGGTCGGGATGAAGGTCGGGTGAGGGTCAGCTGAAGTCGAGCCGGACGCGGGTCTGGGTCAGCTCGGCGATCCGCCAGGAGCCGTCGGTCCTGACGAACCGGGCGTGGTAGTGGCCGAACCCGTGCATATGGCGGAACGGGATGGCCTCGGACACCTCGGCGTCCTCGGGCCGCGTCACGATGTCCTCCATCGCGAAGACGCCCTGGGCGCTCGTCGCGGAGTCGACGTCGATCTCGTCGGAGAACAGGTGGTGGATCAGGGTGACGCCGGGGCCGCCGCTCGCGCCGACGGTCGCGACGATCTCGTCGCGGCCGCTCATGTGCAGCCAGACCGATCCATCGGGCTTGTGCGGGGTGAACGTGCCGTCCTCGGTGAACAGGTTCGCCAGATCGTTCCAGCGTTGGTTGTCCGCGTAACGGACGTAGCGAGCCATCAGGCGCCGTACGTCCTCGGTGATGGCGAGGCGGTCGAGGGTGTCCATGACATTCCTTCCTGTGTGGACTACTTGGTCCAAACAGGATGACTCCCGAAAAATGGACCCACAAGTCCAGAATCATGGCGGAGTGACCGCGAAGCCCTACTGGCGGGTAACATTCGCAGGGTGACCGAGACTTCGACCCCCACGACCACCCCCGAGGCGTACGGAATCGAGCGTGCCGAGGGCACCAGCTTCACGCTGACCGTGGTCTGTGCGGCCGACCCCGAGGCGCCGACCGTGCTGGTCGTGCCCGCGATGGGAATGCCGGCCGGCTACTACGACAAGCTGATCGTGGCCTTCGCGGAGGCGGGGATCAACGTGGGCCGGATGGAGCAGCGTGGCCACGAGGAACTCGGCGGGCGGGTCGCCGGCTGGTCCTACGACTTCGGCTACGCCGACCTGGTCGACGACATCGCCGCCGCCGTCGAGCGGCTCGGCGAGGTGGTTCCGGCCTCGGCCGGTGCGGCGTACGTCCTCGGGCACAGCCTCGGCGGACAGGCTGCCAGCGCCTATGCCGCGCTGCACCCCGACCGGGTCGCCGGCCTGATCTACGTCGCCTCGCAGACGCCCTACTGGCGCAACTACGGCCCGGGCTTCCTGGTCGCCAGCCAGGCGATGGGCCTCATCGGCCGCGTCGTCGGCCACTTCCCCGGCAAGCAGCTCAAGTTCGCCGGGCGCGAGGCCCGCACCCTGATGAGGGAATGGGCCAGGTACGCCCGCACCGGCCGGCTCCGCTTCGGCAGCCCGGCCCGCGACGTCACGCCCGCGATGCGCGCACTCGAGAAGCCCGCGCTGATCGTCTCCATCGAGGGCGACTGGCTGGCCCCGGGCGCGACGGTCGATGAGATTCACCGGCGGATGCCCGGGCTCGACGTCGCGAGGGTCCATCTGGACGAGCCCGGCATCGACCACTTCAAGTGGGCCCGCCAGCCGGACTCGACGATCGCGGCCGTCCAGGAGTGGCTCGTGCGCTAGTCGCGTACGCATTTCCGCCAACCCGGCACCCCACCTTTGATGCGGCCCGAGCGGGCCGCAAGACTCGCCCTGAGGCTGCGATCCCACACCCCACCGCGGCCTCGGAAAGGTGAGGAACATGCCAGTCTTCGACGACGGTCAGAAAGAGACCGAGGTTCCCGAGACCGAGGATGTCGTGACCACCGACGTCCTCGTCGTGGGATCCGGCCCGGCGGGCGCGTCCGCCGCGCTCTTCCTGAGCGAGCTCGGTGTCGACAACATCATGATCACGAAGTACCGCTGGACCGCGAACACCCCGCGGGCACACATCACCAACCAGCGCGCGATGGAGATCTTCCGCGACCTGGGAATCGAGGAGCAGGTGCTCGCCGACGCGACGCCGCACGAGCTCGTCGGTGACACCGTCTTCTGCACGAGCATCGCCGGCGAGGAGATCGGCCGCATCCGCACCTGGGGCACGCGCCCCGATCGCGAGGCCGACTACCAGCTCGCCTCCCCGTGTCTGACGGTCGACATCCCGCAGACGTACCTCGAGCCGATCCTGGTCCGCAACGCGACCGAGCGCGGCTCCCAGACGCGGTTCTCCACGGAGTACGTCTCGCACGTCCAGGACGAGGACGGCGTCACCACGATCGCCCGCGACCGGCTGACGGGCCACGAGTACAAGATCCGGTCGAAGTTCCTCATCGGCGCCGACGGCGCCCGCACCCAGGTCGGTGCCGACATCGACCTCCCGATGGAGGGTGCGATGGACATCGCCGGCTCGATGAACATCACCTTCAAGGCCGACCTCTCCGAGCTCGTCGACCACCGCCCGTCGGTCCTCTACTGGGTCATCCAGCCGGGCTCGAACGTCGGCGGCATCGGCACCGGCCTGGTGCGGATGGTCCGCCCCTGGGACGAGTGGCTGATCGTGTGGGGCTACGACATCAACCAGCCGCCGCCGGAGCTGACCGAGGAGTACGCCGTCAAGGTCATCCGCGACCTGCTCGGGATGCCCGACCTGGAGCCGGACGTGACCGGCTACTCGCTGTGGGGCGTGAACGAGATGTACGCGACCCACGCCCAGAAGGGCCGTGTCTTCTGCGCCGGCGACGCCATCCACAGGCACCCGCCGTCGAACGGTCTCGGTTCGAACACCTCGATCCAGGACTCCTACAACCTGGCCTGGAAGCTCGCCGCGGTGCTGCAGGGCTATGCCGAGCCGTCGCTCCTGGAGTCCTACTCCGCCGAGCGTGCCCCGGTCGCCAAGCGCATCGTCACCCGCGCCAACCAGTCCGCGCGCGAGTTCGGAGAGCTCTTCGAGGCGCTCGGCGTCGTCGGCCTCGAGGGCGAGGAGATGGCCAAGGCCATCGAGGAGCGCAAGGCCAACACTCCCGAGGGTGCCGCCAAGCGGGCCGCGCTCGTCACCGCGATGGAGCGGAAGAACTACGAGTTCAACGCCCACGGCGTCGAGCTCGGCCAGTTCTACGAGTCGTGTGCGGTCGTCTCGGACGGCACCCGGCCCGCGCCGACCGACGACGAGGACCTCTACCACCGGATGTCGACCTCTCCGGGTGCTCACCTGCCGCACGCCTGGGTCGGGGACAACGTCGAGAAGCACGCGATGCTCGACCTCGCCCCCTACACACAGTGGACGCTGATCACCGGCGTCGCCGGCGAGGCGTGGGAGGACGCGGCGGAGGCGGCCCGGACGAAGTTCGGGATCCCGCTCCAGACCGTCGTCATCGGCCCGGGCCGGCCGGTCACCGACCTCTACTTCGACTGGGCCAAGCTCCGCGAGGTCGAGGAGTCGGGCGCGATCCTGGTACGTCCCGACAAGCACATCGCCTGGCGCTCCATGTCGCTTCCCGAGGACCCCGGCGCCGCGCTGGGCGAGGCGGTCGCGACGCTGCTGGGCAAGGCCTGACCCTTTCCGGGGCCTGACGGGGGGATTCGATGAAGTTCACGCACGAGTCGCTGCCGCAGCGGGTCCGCTTCGCCACCGGCGAGGCGCCCGCCGCGGTGGCAGCGGAGATCGACGAGCTCGGCGCGCGGCGGGTGATGGTCATCGCCGGCGCGCGCGAGGCCGAACTCGCCGCCCGGGTGACTGCCGACGTACCGGTCGCGCTGCATCACGACGAGGTCGTGATGCACGTGCCGGTCGAGGTCGCCGAGCGGGCTCGTGAGCGGGCGGCCGAGTCCGCCGTCGACGCGCTGGTGTGCGTCGGCGGTGGCTCGACCACCGGCCTGGCCAAGGCCGTCGCGCTCACCACGGGGCTGCCGATCGTGGCGGTCCCGACGACGTACGCCGGGTCCGAGGCGACCAACGTCTGGGGCCTGACCTCGGGCGAGACCAAGACGACCGGCATCGACGCTCGCGTCCTGCCGCGGTCGGTCGTCTACGACGCCTCCCTGCTGACCACGTTGCCCGGCGAGATGACCGTCGCCAGCGGCCTGAACGCGCTCGCGCACTGCGTCGACGCGATGTGGGGTCCGCGGGTGGATCCCATCGACCAGGTCTTCGCGGCCGAGGGGATCCGGGGGCTCGCGGCCGGACTACCGCTGGTCGCGGGCGACTCGGCGAACGTCGAGGGGATCGAGCAGACCCTCTACGGCGCCTACCTCGCGGCGGTCTCGTTCACCTCCGCCGGCTCCGGGATGCACCACAAGATCTGCCACGTGCTCGGCGGCATGTTCAACCTGCCGCACGCCCAGACCCACGCGGTCGTGCTCCCGCACGTGCTCGCCTTCAACGCGCCGTCCGCCCCGGAGGTGGAGGTACGGATGGCGGCGGCGTTCGGGGCAGCCAGCGCCGTGGAGGGGCTCGCTGAGCTGCGTACGACGCTCGGCGCGCCGACGGCGCTCAAGGACTACGGCATGCCCGAGGACGGCATCGCCAAGGCGGTCGCGCCGATCATGGCCGCCATCCCCGACAACAACCCGACCCCGGTCACCGAGGAGAACCTGACCGCGCTGCTGACCGCGGCGTGGGTGGGAGAGGAGAGCTGATGAGCGACGTAGCCGCCGTATCGCCGGAGCAGCAGGCGGTCGAGCAGACCCTGGTCGACACCGTCGTCGCGTCCTTCGACGCCTGCGAGGACCCGCGCCTGAAGGAGGTCATGGTCTCGCTGACGCGTCACCTCCACGCCTTCATCCGCGACGTACGCCTCACCGAGGAGGAGTGGGCCGCGGCCATCGAGTTCCTGACCAAAGCGGGCCACATCACCGACGACGTACGCCAGGAGTTCATCCTCCTCTCCGACACCCTCGGTGCCTCGATGCAGACCATCAACATCAACAACCAGGCGTACGCCGACGCGACCGAGGCCACGGTCTTCGGGCCTTTCTTCGTGGAGGACTCCCCGGCGATCGAGCTGGGTGGGGACATGGCCTTCGGTGCTCCGGGCGAGCCGTGCTGGGTCACCGGGACGGTGACCGGAACCGACGGGAAACCGCTGGTCGGAGCGCGGATCGAGGTCTGGGAGGCCGACGAGGACGGGCTCTACGACGTGCAGCGCGACGCGGGCGCCAGGGCCGCCCGGGCGCACCTCTTCACCGACGCCGAGGGTGGCTACCGGTTCTGGGGGCTGACGCCCACGCCGTACCCGATCCCCGACGACGGCCCCGTCGGCCAGATGCTGGCCGCGGTCGGGCGGTCGCCGCTGCGGGCCTCGCACCTGCACTTCATGGTGACCCACGAGGGCTGCCGCACGCTGGTCACCCACATCTTCCCTGAGGGCGACCCGATCGGCTGGAAGGACACCGTCTTCGGGGTCAAGGAGTCGCTGATCAAGAGGTTTGAGCGGCAGGCAACCGGGACGCCGACGCCGGACGGACGGGACGTCGACGGCACCTGGTCGAAGGTGCGGTTCGACATCGTCCTCGCGCCCGCCGGCGCCTGATACGTCCCTGGCGTGCTTCGGGCACAGGGGTGTTGCCCCGGCACGCCAGGGACCCCCTCACGGAGCCGGATGGACGATGTAGGTGAAGTCCTCGTCGAGCAGGACGTTGCCGGCGGAGTCGGTGATCGTGAGGTGGTCGGCCACGCGGGAGTCGGGCGGATACGAGTCGAGATAGATCGGCACCTCGGTCCAGGTCTGGCCCTCGGGGACGACCGAGCCCTTGACGTCGAGCCCGCCCGGCGGCGCCGGATGGTCCAGGGTGATCCGTAGGGTGCCTGACACCCACCCGTCCGACCCCTCGGGTGTCAGGATCGGCTCGTTGACGGTGAACCGGTCGCCGGCCCGGAACGCGCGGATCTCCGGCCGGACCTGCATCGCCCGGGCGGCGCTCTTGCCGTTCCGGGTCGCCCTGATCGTCACGTTGAACGCGGGCAGCGTCCCGACCGCTGGCGCCTTCGTGACCGCCGTGAACGACGCCGTACGCCGCCCGGCCAGGATCGTGAGCGTGCCCGGGACCGTCACCCACGACGAGCTCGAGGTGAGGCTCACGGCCAGCGAGGTGCGGGCAACGCAGTCGAGCGTGACCGTCCCGGTGGCCCTCTGCCCGGCGTGGACGTAGGCGGGCAACGCCACCGCGGTGGGCACCGGCGTCGGGTAGCACGGGGTGACCGTGCGGACGAGTGCCGCGCGGCGTACCACCTGCCGGTAGACCGCCTTGACCCGGCCGCTGCTGCGGACCGTCGTGGGTGAGGTCCTGACGGTGACGAGGCGCGTGCTCCGGCCGCCGGCGACATAGACGTACGCCGGGACCCGGATGCCCGTGCTGGCCCACAGCTGCACCTTGGCGCGCCGAGGAGTCCGGCAGGTGAGGCGGATCGTGGCGGTGGTCGACGTTCCTCCGGCCACGGTGCTCCTGGCGAGCGTCAGCGACTTGAGCGCCGGCCGACAGGCCGCCTCCGCCGACGGTGCCGTCACCGCGGCAGGCACGTT
This sequence comes from Nocardioides sp. YJ-D4, assembly GCF_054031495.1. Lineage (NCBI taxonomy): Bacteria > Bacillati > Actinomycetota > Actinomycetes > Propionibacteriales > Nocardioidaceae > Nocardioides > Nocardioides sp. YJ-D4. Next base: position 2,955,037 of record NZ_CM132932.1, on the reverse strand, counting down.
GAGGACCGCGACGGCCAGGACGATGCCGAGGACGAGTCGGGCGAAGCGGCGGGACATCTTCGGAACGTATCGGGACCGCCGGTACGTGCTGCTCGCACGTACCGGCGGTCCCTCAGATCAGGTAGCCCTCGCCCGGTCGCCTACTTCTGGGCGTCGGCGTCGGCCGCGGCGAAGTCGACCTGGAGCGATTCCAGGATCGAGGCGATGGTCTGCTCGGTCCTCGCCTTCTCGATCCCGGCCTCGTGGAGGATCCCGGCGCCGTCCTCGTGCTCGAGCAGGGCGAGCAGGATGTGCTCGGTGCCGACGTAGGAGTGCTCGAGCCGCAGGGCCTCGCGGAACGTCAGCTCGAGCACCTTCTTGGCGTCGGCGGTGAACGGGATCATCTCCCCGACCTCGCCGTAGGGCTCCGGCGTGGCGGCGGTCGCCGCGGCGCGCACGGCGTCGAGGGTCACGTCCTGGGCCCGGATCGCATGACCCGCGACGCCCTCCGGCTCGGCGAGCAGACCGAGCACCAGGTGAGGTACGCCGGTCTCCGCGTTCGCGGCCTTCCGTGCCTCCCCCTGGGCGGCGACGACGACGGTGCGAGCGCGCGGGGTGAACTTCGCGAACCCGGCGTTCGGGTCGAGCGCCGTCTCGCCGGCCTTGGGGACGTACTTCTTCTGGGCCGCCTGCTTCGTCACCCCCATCCGGGTCCCGATCTCGGTCCAGGAGGCGCCGGAGCGGCGGGCCTGGTCCACGAAGTGCCCGATCAGGTGGTCGGCCACCTCGCCCAGGTGCTCGCCGACCACCATCGCGTCGGCCAGCTGGTCCAGGGGCTCGGTCCGAGCCTTCTTGATCGAGTCGATCAGGGTGTCGAGGCGTACGGCCTTGAGCGCGGGGTCTGGGGTGGTGGTCATGTGTCCTCCAAGATGATCGGAACTGCTGATGGGAACTGTCGGGTCATGGCACGCGCCGGAGTGGGACCGCGATACCCACCGTGACGGTGTTCAGCGTGAACTTCCCGCCGAGGTCGTCGATGGCCGCACCGACCATCTCCAGTACCGGCGCACACTGTTCGGGGGAGAGCCGGGTGAGGAAGCCCTGCGTCGGCACGAAGTCGAGCCACTCCTCGCGCGTGAAGTCACGCGACCACGAGAACCGCCACGGCTCCGGCTCGGCGAACCCGCCGCGCTCGACGAAGCGCTCGCCGACCTGCCGGGCACCCTCTTCGTACGTCTTGTCCGCCTGCTTCATGGCGCCCAGGCCGAGAGGGAGGTCGGGAACGACGTCTTTCAGGCCTTCGAGAAGCGCGTCCCCAACCGGCGCGGGCGGCTCATAGACGTTCCAGAAGGCTGCGAACAGCCCGCCGGGACGGAGCAGGTCGCTCACCTTCGCTGCGCCGGCAACCGGGTCCACCCAGTGCCAGGCCTGCGCCGCGACGACGGCGTCGAACGTACGCCCTGCGGCATCCCAGTCCTCGAATCGTGACTCCTCCACGACGAGCCCGCGCGAACGTGCGTACTCCGCCATCCGCGCGTCCGGCTCGACGCCGAGCACGCTCGCGCCGGCCGCCTGAAGCTGCCTGGCCTCGATCCCGGTCCCGCACCCGACATCCAGCACGTCGGGCCCCGGGGAGAGCTCCAGGATGCGGGCGATCAACTCGTCGGGATAGGCCATCCGCGCTCGGTCGTAACGGTCGGCGTCTGCGCCGAACGACTCGGCCATCTGTCGCTGTCGGTGAGCGGCTTCGGATCCAGAAGTGACCACGCGTCAACTCTAGGTTGACGCTCGCGATGCGTCAACCTGTGGTTGACGAGTGACTGCGCCTATCGTGCGGGACGCGCGCGTAGCGGCGGGAAATGCGACGCGGGCCGGTCATCCGTGTGGATGACCGGCCCGCTGCGTACGGCGTGTGTCAGTGGTTGGAGATCTGGATCATCTCGTCGCGGGGGACGACCTTGATCCGCTCGCGGCCCTGGGCCTCGCCGAGCGAGCGCTCGTGGTTGTCGAGCTTCTCCCAGCCCTCGATGGTGGTGAACTCGACGCCCTTGCCGGAGAGGTGCTCGAGGACCGCCGCGGGCGAGCCGAGCTCGGCGGGCTTGAGCTTGTCGAGGTCGTGGAGGAGGTTGTCGATGGTCTCCTTGGCGTCGGACTTGGTGTGGCCGATGAGGCCGACCGGTCCGCGCTTGACCCACCCGGTGACGTACGTCCCGTTGATGTGCTCGCCGTTGAGGTCGAGCACCCGGCCGCCGGCGTTGGGGATGACGCCGTTCTCGCTGTCGAAGGGCACGTCGGGGAGCGCCTCGGAGAGATAGCCGACGGCGCGGTAGACGGCCTGGACCGGGGTGTCGGTGAACTCGCCGGTGCCGGTGACGGTGCCGTCGCCGTTGTATTCGGTCTTCTCGCTGCGCAGCGCGACCACCTGACCGTCCTCGCCGAGGATCTCGACGGGGTTCTGCATCATGTGGATGACGATCTTGTGGGGCTTGTCGCCGGCGGGCGCCTCCATGTACTTCAGGAGGATGTCGGCCACCAGCTTGGTCGCCTTGTGGCTCTGGATCGCCTTCTCGCCGGCCTCGTCGATCTCGAAGCCCTCCTCCTCGACGACGACGTCGACCGACGGGGAGTGGGAGAGCTCGCGCAGCTCCATCGGGCTGAACTTGATGTGCGCCGGGCCGCGGCGGGCGTAGACGTGGATCGTCTTGGCCGGGTTCTTCTTCAGACCCTGGTAGACGTTGTCGGAGATCTCGGTGACCAGCTGCTCGTCGGCGGGCTTGGCCAGCATCCGGGCGACGTCGAGCGCGACGTTACCGGCGCCGAGGACGGCGACCTCCTCGGCGTCGAGGGGCCACTCGCGGGAGACGTCGGGGTGTCCGGCGTACCAGCTGACGAAGTCGGCTGCGCCGTAGGACTGGGGCAGGTCGATCCCCGGGATGTCGAGCTCTCGGTCGGCCATCGCGCCGGTGGCGAAGATGACGGCGTCGTAGAACCGGTGCAGGTCGTCGAGCTTGAGGTCGGTGCCGAAGTCGACGTTGCCGATGAAGCGGATGCTGTCCTGGTTCAGGACGCGCTTCAGAGCCTTGATGATCTCCTTGATTCGCGGGTGGTCAGGAGCCACGCCGTAGCGAACCAGGCCGTAGGGAGCAGGCAGGCGCTCGATGACGTCGACGCGCGCACCAGGGTGCTCCTTCGTGAGGATGTCGGCAGCGTAGATGCCGGCCGGGCCGGCACCGACGATCGCAACGCGGATGTCACGCATAAGGGAGTTCAACCTTCCGTGGATGTACTAAGGCAAGCCTAAAGGGGGTCGTGTAACCCTCCGAATCCGTTCCACCAGGTGGTTACGAGGTCGTGCGTGGGTTCCACGCTCAATACTAGAACGTGTTCTCGTTTAGGGGTTGCCTGGGGACGTGATCTCGGACACGTACGGCGCGTCATCGGGCCTCGATCGGGTCGGGGATGCTTCGAAGCTGGTGGCCGCCGACCCTGTTATCGATGGTGTTCTCGGTGTCGGTCCGGAGTCAAGGGCGGGCTTTGCTGTGGAGCTCTGTGGAGTCTTGGTTTCGGTCTCGGTTCGCCGCGTGGGAGGTGGCCGTGGCTTCGCTTCTGGGTTCGCCGCCGACCCTTGGTTCGATTGTTTCTCGATCGCGCACCGCGTCAAGGACGGGCTTCGCCCGCCGGCTTCGCCGGTCGCCTGCGGCGATCCTTGACCCGGTACGCGATCGAGAAAAACTTGGCCTGTATCGGGTCGGCGGCGAGAGTTTGGCGCAGCGGATTCAGTTGGGTGCGGGCTTGGGGCCGTGGGCTGGTCGTGCGCCGGCGGGTAGTGCTTCGTGGATGCCTATGGCAGTGGGCGCGACCTTGTGAATCGTGCACAAGGTTGCCGTCGGCTCTGGTCGGGTCGGGGTCGGTCAAGGCGGGTCATCAGTTCCCCACCGATCCGAAGAGTTCCCCGCGGGCACAGAGGATCCCCATCCTCCGGAGCGTGGGGAACCTTCACTGGAGTGGGGAAGCGTCCCTACGAGTGGGGAAACGGCGAGCGTGGAGTCCAGAAAGCCGACCGGAACGCTCGTCGAGCATTGGAGCGGCCGGCTTCGGCAAGAACCGAAGACAGGTTGATGGTTGGAGTCATCGGGCCCGAAGGTGGGCAGGACCCGGTGAAATGATTCCTCGCCCAGTCGGTTAGGGGCGACGAGTGAACCTGATGGTCCCATCGGGTAGCCGCTCATGGGTATAGCCGGGTGCGTGGGCCAGGCGGTGATGATGGAGACACAACAACGCCCCGTCCTTCAGGTCTGTCTTCCCGCCGGCGGCCCACGGGTCGAGGTGGTGGGCATCGCACCACTCCGGTGGCATGTCGCAGCCTTCGGCTTGGCAGCACTTCTGCTGCAACCGCATGGCCTTGCGTTGGATGGGCTGGAAGAACCTGCTGCCTCGGCCGGCGTCGAGGACCTCGCTGTCGCCACCGAGGACCCAGGGGATGATGGTGGCGTTGCACGCCATCCGCCTCGCCTCGGCCGCGCTGATGGTGGTGCCGTTGGTCTCGTCGTAGCCCAGGGTGGCGATGCCGAGGTCCTTGCGGAGCTCCTCCAGGGAGATCACCACGTTGATGGTGGTCGCATCACCACCGTGGCGGGGCAGCCCGGCGGGGTCGATCGTCTCGAGCAGCCGGGCGAAGCCCTGGCCCATCAACCGCTCCCACGGCGGCAAGGACGCACCCTTGGCAACAAGCTGCTGCTTACGGGGCTGGGCCCAGGCCTCCACCAGCCGCTTGAACCTCATCCCCATCGAGACCGGCAGCACCCCGTCGAACCCGACGGTGCCGTCGTGGTTGTCCCACACCCGTAGGGCGGTCTTCTGCTGAGCCCGTTCTTCCTCGGCGAGGAGTGCTTTGGCTTCGGCGTCCTCGAACCGGGCCGGATCGATCTCTGCCAGGATCCGTCGTCCGACAATGCGGAGCTCGTTCGCGGTCAGGCGACCGGCGTAGTCGACCAGCAGCTTCTCCGCCAACACCAGATCCTCAGCACTGGCAAGGGGGTCGGTCTCGATCTTGTCGAGGGCTTGGGTGATCACCCGGGCCTTGTCCTGGGACACCACACCCTCAGCCAGGCCGTCAGCCACGAGGCCGTACTTGGCCACCGCCGCCGCGAGTTTGATCTCCGAGCGAGCCACGGCTTTGTCGACGAGGAGTTCGGCGCGCATCCACCCGGAGGCGTCTTTGGCACCGATCTCTTCGGCGATATCGCCGGCCGCGGCGAGCACCCTCAGCTTCAGTGCCGATTGTTGGGCTTGGAGTTTCTCTAACCGCTCCAGCAGGTCCTTCTTCTGGCCTGTGCGCCAGTAAGCGGGATCAGTGCAGAGGAGGTCTTGAAGGGCAGACTCGATGGCGGCCAAGGCAGCGTCGATCGCATCGCCGGGGTTGGTGCCCCAGGGGTCGATCAAGCGGCCGAGACTCATCGCTGCCCTCTCCTTCAGAGGTGTGCTGTGATGTGTCCGATTCTACGCTTCCAACACCTGCTTGACCACCTATTTTCCCTGTTCACGCGCTGTTTTCGCGGTGAGCGAACGGCATCGCATCTGTGGATGGTAAGTGGCCCGAAGGGCCACCCTCACACCCCATCAACCTCACCCGTCCCAAGCAAGATTCCGCTGCGCCACACCCGGGCCGCCGCCCCGATAGCCAGCCAATTTTTTCTCGACGGGCCTCGGTGTCAAGGACCGCGAAGCGGCCGGCGAAGCCGGCGGCCGCAGGCCGTCCTTGACTCCGGGGTTCGTCGAGAAGACCCTCCAAGAACGGGTCGGCGGCCCACCCCAACCCTGAAAACACATCAGCCATCAAAGGCCCATAGCCCACTCACAGCCACAAAAAACGACCCCCACAGCCCCGCCCCCGACCGTGGTCGCCATGACCCAACTCCTCGACCCACCAACGGCGACAACACCGGCGAAGACAAGAAGCTGGCGCCCCACCCCCGAGCGCACAGCGCTCACCATCCTGCTGACCCTCACAGCAGTGGCGTACCTATGGACGCTCTCAGAGTCCGGATACGCCAATCAGTATTACTCCGCCGCCGCACAAGCCGGCGGCGAGAGCTGGAAGGCGTGGTTCTTCGGTGCGCTCGACGCGAGCAGCTCGATCACGGTCGACAAGCCGCCGGCGTCGCTGTGGGTGATGGGCCTGTCCGTACGCCTCTTCGGGCTGTCCTCGTGGAGCATCCTGGTTCCGCAGGCGCTGATGGGCGTCGGGACGGTGGGGCTCGTCTTCGCCCTGGTGAAGAAGGTCGCGCCGTGGCAGGCGGCGATCGCGGCGGGGGCGTTCACCGCGCTGACCCCGGCGGCGGCGCTGATGTTCCGGTTCAACAACCCGGATGCGCTGCTGCTCCTGCTGCTGGTCGGTGCCGGGTTCTCGACGCTGAAGGCGATCGAGACCGGCAGGGGCAGGTGGATGGTGCTGGCCGGTGTGCTGCTCGGCTTCGGGTTCCTGACCAAGATGCTGCAGGCGTTCCTGATCATCCCGGCGATCGCGGTCGTCTACCTGATCGCGGGCAAGGGCTCCTTCGGCAGGAGGATGACCCACGGTATCGCCTGCTTCGTCGCCACGGTCGTGAGCGCGGGCTGGTACATCGCGATCGTCGAGCTCATCCCCGAGTCCTGGCGCCCCTACATCGACGGCTCGACCGGCAACTCGCTCCTCGAGCTGACGCTGGGCTACAACGGTGTCGGCCGGCTCAACGGCGGCGACTACGGCGGCCTCGGCAACGCCGGCTTCTCCAGCGCGGCCGGAGTCCTGCGGCTCTTCCAGGGAGTCTCCGGCGGGATGGTCTCCTGGCTGCTTCCCGCGGCTCTGCTCCTCCTCGTCACCGGGCTCGTCGCGCTGCGCAAGGCGCCGCGTACCGACCTGACCCGTGCCGCGCTGATGCTCAGCGGCGCCACGATGCTCGTCACCGGCCTGGTCTTCTCCTTCATGGAGGGCATCTACCACGACTACTACGTGGTCGCGCTGGCCCCGTGGATCGCGATCACCGCGACCGTCGGCGCAGTGATCATGTGGCGCGACCGCGACAGCCTCTTCGCCCGGGTCACCCTGGCGGTCGCGATGGCCGGCAGCGCCGTGTGGGGCTGGGTGCTCCTCGGGCAGTCGGGCGAGCAGCCGTACGACGCGCTGCGCTGGCCCGTCCTGATCATCGGTCTCGGGGTCGCCGCCGCGTTCGTCTTCGCGGACAGATTCACCCGCCGGGCAGCCGCGGCGGTCCTCGCGGCGGCAGCCGTCAGCGTGGGCCTCGGGCCCGCGGCGTACGCGATCCAGACGATCGGCACAGCCCACACCGGCTCGATCGTGACCGCCGGTCCGTACGAGGGCGGCGGCATGGGCGGGATGCGCGGTGGTCGCCCCGGTGGTGCCGGCGGCCCCGGCGCTCAGACCCAGAACGGAGCCCCGCCGACGGGCCAGATGCCGGGCGGAACCGCCGACGGTGCCACCGGCCAGGCCCCGCAGATGCCCGGCGGTATGCCCGGCGGCAACCCCGGCGGGACCCGCGGAGGCGGAATGATGGGCGGCGGCGCGGTCGACGAGGAGCTCGCCGAGGCGGTGAGCACCAACGCCGGCCATTACACCTGGGTGGCCGCGACGATCGGATCCCAGACCGCAGCCGGCCTCCAGCTCGAGACCGGCGAGGCCGTGATGGCGATCGGCGGCTTCAACGGCACCTCGAACAGCATCACGCTCGAGCAGTTCCAGGAGTACGTCGCCAACGGCGAGATCCACTACTTCATCGCCGGCGGCGGGATGGGCGGCATGCGAGGCGCCGGAGGCAGCAGCGACGAGACCTCCAGCGCCTCCCAGATCAGCGCCTGGGTGGAGGAGAACTTCACCCAGACCACGATCGGCAGCTCCACGGTCTACGACCTGACCGAGGGGGCCGCATGACCGCGGACACGACACTCTCGGGTGGCCTGCGGGTCGTCGACGAGAAGCGATTGCTGACGACGATCGACCTGGTGATCCCGGTCCACGACGAGGAGAAGGGCCTGGAGGAGTCCGTACGCCACCTCGACGGCTACCTGCGCACCCTGCCCTACTCCACGACGATCACGATCGCCGACAACGCCAGCACCGACGGCACCTGGGAGATCGCGGAGCGGCTCGCGACCGACATCACCCGGGTCCGCGCGATCCACCTGGACGAGAAGGGCCGGGGCAGAGCGCTCAAGGCGGCTTGGTCCACGTCACGAGCGGAGGTGGTCGGCTACATGGACGTCGACCTCTCCACCGACCTGCGGGCCCTGCCGCCCCTGCTCGCCCCGCTGCTCTCCGGCCACTCCGATGTCGCGATCGGGTCCCGGCTGGCCCGCGGCAGCCGGATCGAGCGTGGCCCCAAACGGGACTTCCTGTCCAAGGGCTACAACCTGCTGCTGCGCGGGGTCCTGTCCGCGGAGTTCACCGACGCGCAGTGCGGCTTCAAGGCGCTCCGCCGCGACGTCGCCGAGAAGCTGCTCCCCCTGATCGAGGACGACAGCTGGTTCTTCGACACCGAGCTCCTCGTCCTCGCCTCCGAGGCCGGGCTGCGCGTGCACGAGGTGCCGGTCGACTGGGTCGACGACCCCGACTCGCGCGTCGACATCGCCACCACGATCAAGGAAGACCTGGCCGGCATCAGCAGGCTGCTGTTCGGGCTGGTCAGCGGCCGGATCAACCTTGATGGCGTACGTCCTCCCGGGCCCGTGCGGAGCCCGAGCCTGGCGGCTCAGGTGATCCGGTTCGGGGCCATCGGGGTGATGAGCACGCTGGCGTACCTGCTCCTCTACGTTCTCCTCCGCACCGCCGTCGGAGCGCAGGCGGCCAACCTCATCGCGCTCCTGGCGACCGCGGTCGCCAACACCGCGGCCAACCGCCGGCTGACCTTCGGGATCACCGCGCGGCAGGGCGCGGTGAAGCATCACGTCGCCGGGCTGGCCGCCTTCGGTGTCGGGCTGGCCCTGACCTCGGGATCGCTCGCGCTCCTCCACCTGGCCGCGCCGACACCTGCGCGAGCGTTCGAGATCGTCGTGCTCGTCGCCGCCAACGCCGCGGCCACGCTGATCCGCTTCATCGCCCTCAGGTGGGTGATGAGTCCGCGCTCGTGAGCCGCTGGGTGCCGATGACGCGAAGCAGCTCGAGCTTCTCCGCGGCATCGGTGCCCTCGGCCGGGAAGTAGGCGAGCAGCTTCACGTCGGCCTCCTCGGTGAGCAGGACCTCGCAGCGTACGGCGACCGCGCCGACCTCCGGATGGATGAACGTCTTCACGTCGGCACGCCGCACGCCGACCTGGTGCCGCTCCCACAGCCCGCGGAACTCCTCGCTCGCCGCGAGGAGGTCGTGCACCAGCGAGGTGATGTCGGAGTCACCGGCCCGCCGGGCGTACGTCGCCCGCAGATCCATCACATGGCTCGCCGACATCCGGTCCCAGTCCTCCCGCGGCGCCGGCCGGCGGTCGGGCTCGACGAACCAGCGCCACATCAGGTTGCGGCCCCGGCCGGGCCCGTCGGGCAGCGGCGGCAGCAGCGTGGTGGCGAGCGAGTTGAGCCAGGCGATCTCGCCGGTGTCGGTGCAGATCACGACGGGGATGTCGGTCAGCCGCCGGGCGAGGGCGATCAGGCCGGGACGTACGTAATGGCCCGCCCGCCGCGGAGGCGGCGTCATCCCGGCGAGGTAGAAGAGGTGGTCGCGCTCATCGAGATCGCACTGCAGCGCCCGCGCGATCGCGGAGAGCACCGACTCCGAGGGCGCCGACCCGCGCGCCTGCTCCAGCCGTGTGTAGTGGTCGGTCGAGACCCCCGCGAGCGAGGCGACCTCCTCCCGCCGAAGTCCAGGCGTACGCCGCCGCAACCCGTCCGGGAGGCCGACATCGGAGGGCCGGAGCAGCTCCCGGCGACGGCGGAGGAAGTCGGCGAGCTCACGGCGGTCGGTCACGCTCCTCATCCTCCGCCGGTGGTGTCCGGTTATCCAGGGACGGCTCGTCCCTGGATGTGCCGTGCCTGCCGAGGGCCGCTCGACCGCCGCACGCTGGGTGGCATGACGACCCACGACATCACCTTCAGCAGCCGACAGCTCGGCAAGAACGGACCCACGGTCACCTCCCCCGCACTGGGCGGGATGAGCCTCTCCGGCGCCTACGGCGCGGTCGACGACGAGGAGGGCGTACGCGTCCTCCACGCCTATCTCGATGCCGGCGGCACCCTGATCGACACCGGCGACTTCTACGGTGCCGGCCACAACGAGATGCTGATCGCCCGGGCGCTGCGCGAGCGCGAGCGCGACGACGTGGTGCTCTCGGTGAAGTTCGGCGCACTGCTCACCCCGGTCGGGATGCCGGCCGGCTTCGACGCCCGTCCCGAGGCGGTCCGGTCATCTCTGACGTACTCCCTCCAGCGGCTCGGCACCGACCACATCGACATCTACCGCCCTGCACGGCTCGACCCGCAGGTGCCGATCGAGGAGACCGTGGGCGCGATCCAGGAGCTCGTGGAGGCGGGATACGTACGCCACATCGGGCTCAGCGAGGTCAGCGCCGACACGATCCGGCGGGCCGCCGCGGTGGCCCCGATCAGCGACCTGCAGATCGAGTACTCCCTGCTCAGCAGGGGGATCGAGACCAACGGCATCCTCGACACCTGTCGCGAGCTGGGCATCGGCATCACCGCGTACAGCGTCCTCGGCCGTGGCCTGATCGGCGGTAGCGGAACCGTCGGCGGCTCGCTCGCCCACATGCCGCGCTTCCAGGGCGACAACCTCGACCACAACCGCGCTCTGCTCACCACGCTGGAGGAGATCGCCGCGGCCAAGGGGGTCACCCTGGCCCAGCTCGCGATCGCCTGGGTGGCCGCCCGCGGCGAGCACATCGTCCCCGTCATCGGCTCTCGCCGGGTCAGCCAGGTCGAGTCGATGGCAGGTGCGAACGAGGTCACCCTGGACGACGCCGATCTCGCTCGCATCGACGCCGCCGTGCCCGTCGGCGCCGCCCGCGGCGACCGCTACCCGACCCAGTTCATGGCACAGCTCGACAGCGAAGGCTGACCCGGACGACCGGCCTCGGCGACTCCGGACGAACTCCGGACGAACAGGTAAGTACCCCAGTAAATAGTGGGTACTCCCGCGGTCGCCGGAGCGCCGCCATGATGAAGGCACACCGGTCGGGACGACGGGCTGTGAGGACGTGAGGAAGACCACAGGTATTGGACCGATACAACCGGTGAAACCTGGTGTCCACCTGCTGACCTGCCCTACCGTTACCGGCCAGTAACCAGCACGGTGGGGTTCCGGACCCCGCCGGTCAAGAATCGGTCACGCGCTGATCGGCTGACCGGGATCCCACCATGCTGGAGACTGAAGACACTGCGCAGCTAGACCCAAGGAGTCGAGGATGCTCATCGGAGTGACCCGAGAGACGAAGCCCGGGGAGACCCGGGTGGCGGCCACCCCCGCGACCGTCAAACAACTGACCGGTCTGGGCTATGACGTCGTCATCGAGGGTGGGGCCGGAGAGGCGTCCAGCTTCAAGGACGAGGCGTACGCCGAGGCCGGCGCCCGCATCGGCACGGCCGCCGACGCGTGGGGTGCCGACCTGGTCTTCCGGGTCAACGCGCCTTCCGTCGGCGAGGTCGAGCTGCTGAAGAGCGGCGCGACCCTCGTCGCCCCGCTGGCGCCGGCGCAGAACAGCGAGCTCCTCGACGCCCTGGCCGCCCGCAAGGTCGACGCCTTCGCGATGGACGCGGTGCCGCGCATCTCGCGCGCACAGTCGATGGACATCCTCTCCAGCCAGGCCAACATCGCGGGCTACCGCGCCGTGGTCGAGGCGGCCCACCACTTCGGCCGCTTCTTCACCGGCCAGGTGACCGCGGCGGGCAAGGTGCCGCCGGCGAAGGTGCTCGTGGCCGGTGCCGGTGTGGCCGGTCTGGCCGCGATCGGTGCGGCGAGCTCGCTGGGCGCGATCGTGCGTGCCACCGACCCTCGTCCGGAGGTCGCCGACCAGGTCAAGTCGCTGGGTGGTGAATACCTGAAGGTGGAGGTCGAGGTCGAGAAGTCGACCGACGGCTACGCCAAGGCGACCTCGGAGGCCTACGACCAGCGCGCCGCGGAGATCTACTCCGAGCAGGCCGAGGACGTCGACATCATCGTGACGACCGCGCTGATCCCGGGACGCCCGGCGCCGAAGCTGATCACGGCGGCCGACGTGGCGAGCATGAAGTCCGGCTCGGTCATCGTCGACATGGCGGCCGCGATGGGCGGCAACGTCGAGGGCACGGTCAAGGACGAGGTCGTCACCACGCCCAACGGCGTCACGATCATCGGCTACACCGACCTCCCCGCGCGCCTCCCCGCGCAGTCGAGCCAGCTCTACGGCACCAACCTGGTGAACCTGATGAAGCTGGTGACACCCGAGAAGGACGGCGTACTCGCCCTCGATCTCGAGGACCAGGTCCAGCGCGGCCTGACCGTCGTGCACGACGGCGGCGTGCTCTGGCCGCCCCCGCCGGTCCAGGTCTCCGCCGCCCCGGCGGTAGCGGCCCCCGCCGAGGTCGCGGTCAAGGAGGAGAAGAAGCCGCTCTCCGCCGGTGCGAAGCTCGCGCTGGTCGGCACCGGTGCGCTCGCCCTCTTCCTGCTCAACGCGGTCGCTCCGGCCGAGATCACCCGCCACTTCACCGTGCTGACGCTGTCGGTGGTGATCGGGTTCTACGTGATCGGCCACGTGCACCACGCGCTGCACACCCCGCTGATGTCGGTGACCAACGCGATCTCCGGCATCGTCGTCGTGGGCGCCCTGCTGCAGCTCACCGTCGCTGACAACGTGGTGCTCGTGCTCGCGGGCATCGCCACGCTGCTGGCGAGCATCAACATCTTCGGTGGCTTCGCCGTGACCCGCCGCATGCTCTCGATGTTCCGGAAGGCCTGATCATGGATATCTTCTCGATCGCCGGTGCGGCCTACCTCGTCGCCGCCCTCCTCTTCATCCTGTCGCTGGCAGGGCTCTCCAAGCACGAGACCGCCTCGCAGGGCTGGCTCTACGGCGTAGCGGGCATGACGCTGGCGCTGGTCGCGACCGTCATCCAGGTCGTCGACGGCGGCACCACGACCGCGGTGCTCGTCCTGGTCGCCGCCGTCGCCATCGGTGCGGTCATCGGCCTGTGGCGTGCCAAGGTCGTCGAGATGACCGGCATGCCCGAGCTGATCGCGCTGCTGCACTCCTTCGTGGGTCTGGCGGCCGTCCTGATCGGCTGGAACGGCCACCTCGAGGCCGCTGCCGGCCACGTCCACGGTGGCGCGATCCACTCGGCCGAGGTCTTCATCGGCGTCTTCATCGGTGCGGTCACCTTCACCGGCTCGATCGTCGCCTTCCTCAAGCTCTCCGCGCGGATGAAGTCGGCGCCGCTGATGCTGCCGGGCAAGAACGTCATCAACATCGGTGCCCTGGTCGTCTTCGTGATCCTGACGGTCGTCTACGTCATCAACCCGACGCTCCCGCTGCTGATCGCGGTCACCGTCGTGGCGCTGGCGCTCGGCTGGCACCTGGTCGCCTCCATCGGTGGCGGTGACATGCCGGTCGTGGTCTCGATGCTCAACAGCTACTCCGGATGGGCCGCGGCCGCCTCGGGCTTCCTGCTGGGCAACGACCTGCTGATCGTCACCGGTGCCCTGGTCGGGTCCTCGGGTGCGTACCTCTCCTACATCATGTGCAAGGCGATGAACCGTTCGTTCATCTCGGTCATCGCCGGCGGGTTCGGCATCGAGGCCGGGCCGTCCGGTGACGTCGACTACGGCGAGCACCGCGAGATCAACGCCGAGGACACCGCCGAGCTCCTCGCCGGCGCCTCCTCCGTCGTGATCACCCCGGGCTACGGCATGGCTGTCGCCCAGGCGCAGTACCCGGTCGCCGAGCTCACCCGCATCCTGCGGGACAAGGGCGTGGACGTACGTTTCGGCATCCACCCCGTCGCCGGGCGTCTGCCGGGCCACATGAACGTGCTGCTGGCCGAGGCCAAGGTGCCCTACGACATCGTCCTGGAGATGGACGAGATCAACGACGACCTGGCCGAGACCGACGTCGTCCTGGTCATCGGGGCCAACGACACCGTGAACCCGGCCGCCGCCGAGGACCCGTCCTCGCCGATCGCGGGCATGCCCGTCCTGCGGGTCTGGGAGGCCAAGAACGTGGTCGTCTTCAAGCGGTCGATGGCCGCGGGCTATGCCGGTGTGCAGAACCCGCTCTTCTTCCGGGAGAACTCGCAGATGCTCTTCGGTGACGCCAAGGCCAAGGTCGACGAGATCGTCAGCGCCCTCGCCCGGGTCCCTGCCTGACCTGGAAAATTACACCTGACCAGCGGAAACGTGACGTACGTCTCGCCCTGCTGAATTCTGCACGGCTCGGGCACGACACCCAGAATGAGTGTCGTGTCCGAGCCGTTCACTGACTCCCTCGAGTCGATCCGCGTCCCCCATACGTTGCTGGAGGACGCGCTCGGCTACGTGACCAGCATCGTGGTGACCTCGCTGGGGCTCCACCTGATCCAGTCGGTCGGAGCGGTCACCGGCGGCACCGCCGGCCTGAGCCTGCTGGTGAGCTACTGGACCGGGCTGCCGTTCGAGGTGCTGTTCGTCCTGGTCAACCTGCCCTTCTTCGGGCTCGCGCTCTCCAAGAAGGGCATCGGTTTCACCCTCCGGTCGCTGGGCTGCGTCATCGCGGTCTCGGCGATGACCCGCGTCCACGCCGACCTGCTTCCGCTCGACGGCCTCGACACCGTCTACGGGGTCGTCGTCGGCAACCTGCTCGTCGGCCTCGGGCTCCTGGTGATCTTCCGCCACGGTGCCTCGCTGGGCGGGTTCAACGTGCTCGCACTGCTCCTGCAGGAGCGGCTCAACCTCCGGGCCGGGTACGTCCAGATGGGCCTCGACGTCAGCGTCATCCTCCTCGCGCTCTTCGTCGTCTCGCCCGCGACCGTCCTCCTCTCTGCCCTCGGTGCGGTCGTCCTCAACATCATCCTGGCCTTCAACCACCGGCCCGGCCGGTACCTCGCCTGACGCCGCCTGAGACGTTTGTCTTCCAAGTCGGTAGACATTGCAGAATAGAGGGCATGACTGCCGCGAAGCGCGCGCCCCAGGCCGGCGCCGAGGACCTGACCGAGCACCTGCGTGACCGCTGGTCGGTGAGCGTCTTCGACCCGGACCACGTGCTCGCCGACGCCGAGATCAGGCTGCTGCTCGAGGCAGCCCGGTGGGCGCCGAGCGCGGGCAACAGCCAGCCGTGGTCGTTCCTGGTGCTGCCCCGCGGATCGGCCGGGCACGCGACGTTCGTGAGTCACCTCTCGCGCGGCAACTCCGGCTGGGTGCCGCGGGCATCGGCCGTGTTCGTCGCGATCTCCCAGGTCGGCGTGGACCCGGACGGCAACGGCCCGAAGTGGTCGGACTACTCCCACTACGACCTCGGTCAGGCGGCCGCGCACCTCACCGTCCAGGCCGCGTCCCTCGGCCTCTCCTCCCACCAGTTCGCCGGGTTCGACCATGCTGCCGTGGCGGCGGCCTTCGGCGTACCGGACTGGTGGAAGGTGATGACCGGGATCGCGGTCGGCCTCCACGGCGACCCCGCGCAGGTCGACCCTCGCGACGCGGAGCGCGAGGAGCGCGAGCGCGTCCGGCGGCCGCTCGAGGAGATCGCCTTCGCCGACAAATGGGGCACCTCCTGGGCCTGATGCGCCGGGGTGCGCGTCCCGGAAGGCATTAAAAAGGACGTACCCATCGGGGCATCGGTCTAAGGTTCGTGGGTGGAGAACGGTCAGGGAACAGGTCGGCTCCGGCGCGTCGTGGCAGGTGTTTTCGTGCTGGGGGTGCTGGGTGCTGGGCTGGTGACGACCGCCCCGGCGGCCGTCGCGGCGCCCAACGACGGAGTCGGCGAGTCCTCCCGCACCCGCTATGTGCTCGACGAGAAGGCCAAGACCGTCAAGGTGAAGGCCGAGGTCACGGTCACCAACCAGCAGCCGAGCACGGCCACGACCTACTACTTCCTGACCGGTCACGCGATCCCGATCCCGGCCGGAGCGTCGAAGGTCAGGGCGACCAGCAACGGCGCGAACCTGCCGGTGAGCACCGAGAAGATCAAGGGCACCGGCCTCGCGGTGGTGACCGTGTCCTTCCCGAACCTCTACTACGGCAAGTCGCGCACGATCACCTGGACGTACGAGCTGAAGGGCGCCCCGATCCGGGCGAAGAAGAACCACACCCGGATCGGCGAGGGGTACGCCGTCTTCCCGGTGATCGGCCTCGGTGACGACGGGCAGGTGACCGTCGACGTCGTGCTGCCGAAGTCGATGACGTTCACCGCCTCCTCGGGCGACTTCACCAAGCGGACCAAGGGCAAGACGACGACCTGGCACTCCGAGGGCGACTTCGTCGACGCCGGCGTCTCCGCGCGCGACCCGAAGGCCTTCGACGAGAAGAAGATCAAGGTCGGCGACACGAAGCTGTCGCTGCAGAGCTTTCCCGAGGACAAGGAGTGGCTCGACTTCGCCGAGAAGCGGGTCACCGAAGGCATGCCGGTGCTGGAGGAGCTGACCGGCAACGAGTGGCCCGGTGGGCTGGAGACGATTCGTGAGGACGGTTCGGCAGAGGCCGTCGGCTACGCCTGGTTCGACTCCGACGCCGACGAGATCGTCGTCTCCGAGGACCTGGACACGGCGATCCTCTACCACGAGATGACCCACGCCTGGATCAACCCCGACATCGTCGAGGGCCGCTGGCTGAGCGAGGGCCTCACCGAGCTCGTCGCCCAGCACGCGACCGAGAAGGTCGGTGCCAAGGGGCAGAAGTACGGCAAGGTCAAGCGTCGCAGCGAGGAAGCGTTCCCCCTCCTGACCTGGGACGCCAACGGATGGAGCCAGGAGAAGGACGCGTACGGCTACCCGGCCGCCTACACAGCCGTCTCGGCCATGCTCGCGGACCTCTCCGACGAGGAGCTGACCCAGGTCGTCGACGACGTCTACGACGGCCGCACCGGTTACGACGCCGCCGATGACGAGATCACCAGCGGCCCGGTCGACTGGCGCCTCTTCCTCGACATCGTGCAGAGGTACGACACCGACGCCTCCCCGGAGAAGCCGCTGAAGAACTGGGTGCTCACCCGCGCCGAGGCCAAGCAGCTCGGGCCCAGGGCCGAGGCCCGCAAGACGTACGCCGAGATCGACCGCGTCAACGGCGAGTGGCTGCCGCCGCTGGGTCTGCGCGACGTCATGGCCGCGTGGACCTTCGAGGACGTGGACGGTGTCGTCGGCCTGATCGGTGAGGCGAACGCCGATGCCGCCGCGGTCCAGGAGGCGGCGGAGAAGGCCGATCTGCCGGTCCCGGCCGCGGCGAAGGAGGCGTACGAGGGCGCCAACGATGACGACCGGTATCGCGAGCTCGCCACCACGCTGCCCCGCACCGCCGAGGTGATCACCGAGGTCGGTGAGGCGACTGCGGACGTCGAGGGGATCCAGAACCCGCTGACCGAGCTCGGCGAGCTGGTGCTGTTCCTCGACGTGGGTGCGGCCAGCGCTCGAGCCGACCTGAACAACGGCTATCTCGAGGACGCCTCGGCCACCGCGGCCGGCGTGCGCGCCCGGGCCGACTGGGCACTGGTCGTCGGACTGGTCGCGCTGCTCGTGCTCGCCTGCGTGGCGTACGCGGCGTACCGGGTGTTCTGGAACCCGTCGGCGCGACGCCGGCGGGCCGAGCGCAGGGCCTTCCTCAGGCAGGCGAAGGAGACGCGGAAGGCGGGGGCTCCGTGGGATTCGCGACCTGCCTGGCCGCCGATGCCGCCCGGGCCGCCCGGACCGCCCCCGCCGTCAGTCGGTGGCGAGCTCTTCGGCGTACAGCGCGGCCCCGACGGCCCCCGCGGTGTTGAGCAGCTTCGCCGGGATGATCTCGGTGTCCAGGTCGAGCAGCGGCAGGAATTCCGCCGCCTCCTTCGAGACCCCTCCTCCGACGAGAAATAGGTCGGGGGAGAAGAGCATCTCCAGGTGCTGGTAGTACCTCTGCAGGCGCTTGGCCCAGTGCTTCCAGGAGAGGTCCTCGCGCTTGCGAGCGATGTTGGAGGCGCGGGTCTCGGCGTCGTGGCCGTCGAGCTCGAGGTGACCGAGCTCTGAGTTGGGCACGAGCACGCCGTCGTAGAGGAGCGCCGAGCCGATGCCGGTGCCGAGCGTGGTCATGATGACCAGTCCACGGCGACCCTTCGCGGCGCCGTAGCGGACCTCGGCCAAGCCGGCGGCGTCGGCGTCGTTGACCACGTGCACGTCCCGGCCGGTGGCCGCGGTGAAGATCGCGTCCGCGTCGGCGCCGATCCAGGACTTGTCGATGTTGGCCGCGGAGTGGACCACCCCGTGGCGTACGACGCCGGGGACGGTCACGCCGACCTTCCCGTCGTAGTCCGGGAACTGGGAGAGCAGGTCCACGAAGATCTCGGCGATGGCGTCGGGGGTGGAGCGTTCGGGTGTCGGGATGCGTACGCGTTCCTCGGCGAACTCGCCGGTGGCGAGATCGATCGGGGCACCCTTGATGCCCGTGCCGCCGAAGTCGATGCCGAAGGGCAGGCTCGTCGTCATGAGCCCATCCTATTTACAAGCACCGACGTGACGTACGACACTTGACAGATCGTCCTCATTTGTCAATCAAACTCAGCGTCAAAGGGGCCAACGATGGAGATCGCCAACAGCACGGTGCCCGACGGCTCGACCGAACACTGGCGCGACAGGAAGCGCTATCTGTGGTTGCTCGGTCTGGTGGTGCCGCTCCTCGGGTTCATCGCGATCGGCGGCTGGCATCTCACCGATATCAGCGCGTTCCTGTGGACCGGCCCGATCATCATCCTGATCGTGGTCCCGGCCATCGACCTGTTCGCGGGGCTCGACAAGTCCAACCCGCCCGACGACATGATCGAGGCGCTGGAGAACGACAGGTACTACCGCTGGATCGTCTACTCCTACCTCCCGCTGCAGTACGCCGTCTTCATCGGAGGCATGGCCATGGCCGCCCATGGCGCCCTGGACGGCCACACCCTGAGCATGCTGGACCGGGTCGGGCTGGCGATCTCGGTCGGCTGCGTCGGCGGAATCGGCATCAACACCGCCCACGAGCTCGGCCACAAGCGCGAGGACGTCGAGCGCTGGCTCTCCAAGGTCGCGCTCGCGCAGAGCTTCTACGGTCACTTCTACATCGAGCACAACCGCGGCCACCACGTCCGCGTCGCGACGCCGGAGGACCCGGCCTCCGCCAAGGTCGGCGAGTCGTTCTACACCTTCTGGCCGCGCACGGTCTCCGGTTCGCTGAAGAGCGCGTGGAGGCTGGAGAGGAAGAGGTACGCCCGCCGCGACCAGCACCCGTTCCGGATCGGCAACGACGTGCTCAACGCCTGGCTGATGTCGGCGGTGCTGTGGGGTGCGCTGATCGTGTGGCTCGGACCGGTGGTGATCCCGTTCCTGCTGATCCAGGCGGTCGTCGGGTTCTCGCTCCTCGAGGTGATCAACTACATGGAGCACTACGGGATGCTGCGGCAGAAGGTCGGCCGGCGCTACGAGCGCGTCGACCCCAGCCACTCCTGGAACTCCAACAACATCGCCACCAACGTGCTGCTCTACCACCTGCAGCGCCACAGCGACCACCACGCCAACCCCGTACGCCGCTACCAGACCCTGCGCGACTACAAGGAGTCTCCGGTGCTGCCGACCGGCTACGCCGGGATGATCCTGCTCGCGATCGTGCCGCCGGTCTGGCGCCGGGTGATGGACCCCAGGGTGCTGGCGCACTTCGACGGCGACATGTCGCGGGCCAACATCCTGCCGCGCAAGCGGGACAGGATCCTGGCGAAGTATCCGTCGCCGGTCGCAGATCGTGCCGAGACCGGCGACGACACCGTTGCGCAGGTCGTCGGCCAGGAGGTGCTGGTCGCCCGCTGTCCCGGCTGCGGCTACACCTACCGCGTCGAGGAGGGCAACGAGGCCGAGGGCTTCGCTGCCGGGACCGCATGGGCGGATGTCCCTGACGACTGGTGCTGCCCCGACTGTGGCGTGCGCGAGAAGGTCGACTTCGTGCCTCTCGCCTCGGACTCCGTCTCGTAGCCGTCCTCGGACGGCGACAGCCCCCGGCCTCGTACGAGACCGGGGGCTGTCATCGGTGCGGAGACCTCAGCTCTTGACGAGCTCCGGCTCACGCGGCTTCTCGGCGTAGTGGTCGGCGAGGTAGTGCCGCTCCAGGCTCTCGCCCTCGACGTCGACGTTCGGGAGGATCCGGTCGAGCCACTTCGGCAGCCACCAGGCCTTCTCCTTCATGAGGTACATGAGGGTCGGGATCAGGAGCATGCGGACCACGAAGGCGTCGAAGATGACCGCTGCCGAGAGCGCGAAGCCCATCGACTTGATGATCGGGTCGTCCATCAGGATGAAGCCCGAGAAGACGGCGGTCATGATCAGCGCGGCCGCCGTGACGACCCGGGCCGAGTTGCGGAACCCGTCGACGACGGCCTCCTTGTACGAGGCGCCGTGGACGTGCGCCTCGCGGATCCGGGTCACCAGGAAGACCTGGTAGTCCATCGCCAGCCCGAACACGAGCCCGATCAGGAAGATCGGGATGAAGCTGACGATCGGCTGGCCCTCGAAGATGCCGAAGGCGCCCTCCTGGAAGATCGCCACGGTCGCGCCGAGGGTCGCCAGGACCGACAGCAGGAAGCCGAGGGTCGCGGTCAGCGGCACCAGGATCGAGCGGAAGACGAGCATCAGCAGGATGAACGCCAGCCCGATCACGATCGCCAGGTAGGGCAGCAGGGCGTCGTTGAGCTTCTCGGAGATGTCGGACATGATCGCCGAGGTGCCGGTGACCGCGAGGTCGGTGCCGGTCTCCTTCTCCACGGCAGCCTCGCCGTCACGCAGCTCGGCGAGCAGGTCCTCGGTCTTCTCGTCCTCCGGGGCGGTCTCGGGCTCGATCAGGATGACCGCGCCGTTGTCGTTCCCCGAAGGCGGGATCACCTTGGCCACGCCGTCGAGGCCCGCGGCCCAGTCGGCGACCTCGGCGTAGGCCTGCTGCTTGGCCGCGGTGTCGCCGGACATGTCACGCGCGTCGACGACGAGCATCATCGGGTCGAGACGCCCGGGGCCGAAGCCCTCGACGACCAGCTCGACCGCCTGGCGGCGCGAGCTGTCCTCGGGCGCGGTGCTGTCGCTCGGCATGCCGAGGTGAAGGTCCTTGAACGGGATCGCCAGCGCTCCGAGGCCGATGACCGCGATCAGCACCCAGAGGATCGGCGCCTTGCCGATGAACCGGGCCCAACGGACACCGTTGTTGAGGATGCGACCGTTGGCCTCGCGCTTGGGGTTGTAGCGACGTACGTTGAGGCCGAAGGCCTTCGACTTGAGCAGGCCGAGGAGCGCCGGGAGCAGGGTCAGCGCGACCAGGACCGCGACGACGACGGTGACGGCCGCGCCCAGGCCCATGGCGGTCAGGAACGGGATCCCGACGACGCTGAGCGCGGCGAGCGCGATCACGACGGTCAGGCCGGCGAAGACGACCGCCGAGCCGGCGGTGCCCACGGCGACGCCGATGGCCTCCTCGCGGTCGTCGGTGTGGTCGAGCTCGCTGCGGTAGCGGGACAGGATGAACAGCGCGTAGTCGATCCCGACCGCCAGGCCGATCATCGTGGCGAGCATCGGGGTGGTCGAGGAGACATCGGTGAACGCGGTCAGTGCGGTGATCCCCAGCGTTCCGATCGCGACGCCGACGCCGGCGGTGATGATCGGGAGGCCGGCGGCCACGAAGGAGCCGAAGGTGATCACCAGGATGAACAGGGCGATGATGATGCCGAACAGCTCGGAGCTCGCACTGCCCATCTCCTGGACCTGCATGCCTTGGCCGCGCACCTCGACCTGGAGGCCGTCCTTGTTCGCGTCCTCGATGACGTCGGTGACCTGTTCCTGCATCTCAGGCGTCACCTCGGTCGCTTCGACATCCTCGAACTCGGTCGAGATCAGCCCGATCCGGCCGTCCTCCGACAGCGTCGGCTGAGCCTGGAGCTGGCCGAGCAGCATCTGCTGCGCCTGCTGGGTCGTAACCGTCTGCCCGCTCTCGGCGGACATCGCCTTGGCGTAGCCAGGGGCGGCTGCCTCGGCCTGTTCCGGTGTCCAGATGTAGGAGATCTGGTCGGGTACGTCATCGAGCGCGGCGAGGTTCTGAACGAGCTCGGCCACGGCCTTCTGGTTCGCGGCTGTGGTGAGCGTTTCGCCCTCGGGAGCAGCGACGACGACCTCGATGGAGGCGGCGTCGAGCACCGAACCGCCCTCGGTGCCCATGATCTCGGGCAGCTCCTCGGCAGCCTCGACCGACTCGAGGCCGGGCATGGTGAAGGTCGTGGACATCGGCTTGGACATCGTGGTCGCCACCGCGCCGATCCCGATGATCACGATCATCCAGACGGCGACGAAGATCGGCCACCGCCGGTAGGCGGTCTTTCCGAGTCGATAGAGCAGCTTGGCCATTTCGGGGTTCCCCCTGGTCAGTGGTTCAGAACAGATCGACGAGGTCGTCGAAGATCCGGGTGAAGTGGTCGGCGACGGTGCCGGCCGAAGGATTGGCGAGGTAGGCGTCGAGCGAGGCGTTGAAGACCACGATCACGAGATGCAGGACGACGCCCGCGAGCTCGGGAGTCATCTGGTCGCCCTCGCGCTCGGAGATGACCTCGGCGAAGTGAACGGTTATCTGCTCGAAGCGGGTGCGTGCCGCATCCAGCACCTGCCGGTCGGTGGCGAGGATGTGCCGGACGAGGACGAGCTCGTCATGGTCGATGGGCTCGGCGTCGAGCACCGTGCGCACCAGCGCGCCGAGATCGCGGCCGACATGGCCGGTGGGCCCGCCGCTGAGGAAGGCCTCGAGCAGCTCCGGGTCAGGCTCCTGCTCAGGGCCGAGGACGGCGTCCATCTTGCTCGGGACGTGGTTGAACAACGTACGCCGCGAGACACCGACGCGGTCGGCGAGATGCTCCATGGTCCAGCCGTCGAAGCCGAACTCGTCGGTCATCTCGAGCGCGGCCCGGTGGATCGCCGCCGCGGTCTTGTTGAGCCGCCGCATCATGACGTTGCACTTTCTCTCACAGAGTGCAGTGTTGCACTCCGGGGGTATCGAGTGCAAAACGATGTGGCTGGGTTCACCTGCCCGTCTTCCACGAGGAGGAGAGGCCGTAGACTTTGCCTTCATGGCGGCCGGCGCACCTGAAACCACCCGACAGCGGATCCTCGATGCCGCCGTCGAGATGACCACCGAGTCCGGGTGGGCGAGTGTGACGATGTCGCGCATCGCCGAGCGATGCGGAGTCAGTCGGCAGACGGTCTACAACGACATCGGCGCCAAGCCGGCGCTGGCGAAGTCGCTGATCCTGCGTGAGCTGGAGCAGTTCCTCGCGGTCGTGAGCACGGCCTTCGACGAGGAGGACGACTTCATCCGGGCGATCCGCCAGGCGACGTACGGCGTCCTCGACCGTGCCCAGGACAACAAGCTGCTGCACGCGGTCGTCTCGGCGACCCACGGTGCCGACACCGAGCTGCTGCCCTACCTCACCAGCCACAGCGAGGGACTGCTGGGCTACGCGACCGAGCTCATCCACGAGCACGTCGAGAGGTTCGAGCACGGCCTGACCGACGACCAGGCGGACACCGCCATCGAGATGACCGTGCGCGTGGTCCTCAGCCACGTCATGCAGCCGACCAAGTCACCCGACGAGACCGCCGACGACATCGCCTGGCTGATCTCGCGGGTCCTGAACGGATGAGTTTCCAGCGAGTTGGGTGCTGACCAGGCCTCGCCTAACCTTCCTGCGGGGAGGTAGATGGATGCGACAGGTCTCGTGGAGAGCGGCTGCGGCAGTGGGCGCGGTGCTCGTGACGACCCTGGCCGCCTGTGCGGGTGAGCGGGCGAAGCCGTCCACGCCGAGCGGCAGCCCGAGCTCCAGCGGGGCCGCCAAGGTCGAGAGCCCGGTCGCCGACCCCTCGCACGCCGTCGACATCCCCGGCAAACGCGAGGGCACGCTGCACTCCACCGACCTGCTGATCCTCTCCGAGGACACCCTCTCGTCCGCCGACGTCAAGAAGATCCGAGGACTAGACGGCGTCTCCGGCGTTGAGCAGATCTCGATGGCCCAGGTCAGCGTCGAGGGACGGCTGGTGAAGGTGGTCGCCGTCGACCCGTCGACCTATCGCAACTTCGCCCCCTTCCAGAGCGCCGACTCCGACGAGGTCTGGCAGCGCGTCGCCGGTGGCGAGGTGGCGATCGACCCCGAGCGCCAGGACGAGCTCCCGGCCGACAAGGACGGGTTCGTGCGGCTCGGCTCCAAGAAGGACGCGGCCTCTGTCCACGTCGGCGCCTACGCTCCCCAGCCGCCGGGTCTCGCCGCCGCCGTCGTCAACCACAAGTGGGGCGAGGAGATGGGCATGGAGAAGGGCAACGCGCTCATCGTCTCCACCGCCGCCATCGCCCCCAACCGGGTCGTCGAGCCGATCCAGAAGGTCGTCGGCTCGGACGCCTCCGTCCAGCGCCTCGACGTCGTCGCCCGCGCGGGCCTCGACCCCAACGCTCCCCAGAAGGCGTACGTCGTCGGCACCGTCGCCGAGGCCGTCGGCAACTACACCTACCGCGCCAACGGCGACGGCACCATCACCCCCGCCGCGAGCTGGGTGAGCTCCCACATCGTGACCGCCCAGGTGCCGATCCTCGGCTCGGTGACCTGCAACAAGGTGATGATCCCGCAGCTGCGGGCCGCCCTGCAGGAGGTCGTCGACCGCGGCCTGGCCAGGAAGATCGACCCGTCGCAGTACGCCGGCTGCTACTACCCCCGCTTCATCGCCAACACCACCCAGCTCTCCAACCACGCCTTCGGCACCGCCGTCGACCTCAACACCGCCGGCAACCAGCGCGGCACCGTCGGCGAGATGGACCGCACCGTCGTCTCCATCTTCGAGCGCTGGGGCTTCACCTGGGGCGGCAACTGGAAGTGGACCGACCCCATGCACTTCGAGATGAACCGCATCGTCAAACCGGGTTAACCCGGGGTTGTTGCTGACCTGCTTGGGACCCCGCATCTACGCTGGGGGACGTGACGATCCTCGATGACGCCCGTCCGGGCATGGATGACAGCATTCGGCCGCAGGACGACCTGTTCGGGTTCGTCAACGGCACCTGGCTCCGGGAGGTCGAGATTCCGTCCGACCGGTCCAGCTGGGGGCCGTTCGTGATGCTCGCCGACCAGGCCGAGAAGGACGTGCGCGCGATCATCGAGGAGCTCGCGGCCTCCGGTGGCGAGCCGGGCAGCGACGCCCAGAAGATCGGCGACCTCTTCGCGAGCTTCATGGACGTGGAGGGGGTGGCCGCGCGCGGCGTACGTCCTCTGGACGGCCTGCGGGCCGCCGTGGACGGGCTCCGCGACGCGGACGACCTGGCGGCGTTCCTGGGTGAGGTCGAGCGGATCGGCGGGCACGGGCTGTTCGGGTCTTACGTCGACAACGACGACAAGGCCTCCGACCGCTACATCTTCAACCTGCTCCAGGGTGGCCTCGGGCTGCCCGACAAGGACTACTACTTCGACGAGAAGTTCGCCGAGGTGCTGGGGAAGTACGCCGACTACCTGACCCGTCTCTACGAGCTCGCCGAGCACCCCGACCCGCGTGCGGCCGCCGAGACGATCATCCGGATCGACACCCGCCTGGCCGAGGGCCACTGGGCGCGCGAGGAGACCCGCGACAAGCAGAAGACCTACAACCTGCTGACCCTCGCCGAGCTGCGCGAGCTGGCCCCCAACTTCAACTGGGATGCGTACGTCCGCAATCTCTCCGGCTCGAAGCTGACCACCGAGGCGGTGCTCGGTGAGGTGGTCGTGCGGCAGCCGTCGTTCTTCTCCCACCTCTCGACCGTGCTCGGCGAGGTCGACATCGACGACTGGAAGCTGTGGCTCTACTTCCACGTGCTCCGCTGGGCGGCGCCGTACCTGACCGACGACTTCGTCGAGACCAACTTCGACTTCTACGGCCGCACCCTCAACGGCACCCCTGAGCTGCGTGAGCGCTGGAAGCGCGGGGTCGCGATCGTGGAGGGCGCGATCGGCGAGGCGGTCGGCAAGGAGTACGCCGCGCGTCACTTCCCGCCCGAGGCGAAGGCGCAGATGGACGAGCTCGTCCACAACCTCCTCGAGGCCTACCGCAAGTCGATCTCCGAGCTCGACTGGATGGGCGAGGAGACGAAGGAGAAGGCGTACGAGAAGCTCGACAAGTTCACGCCGAAGATCGGCTACCCGTCGAAGTGGCGCGACTACTCGGCGCTGCAGATCAGCAAGGACGACCTCATCGGCAACGTCTCGGCGGCCTCGATCTTCGAGACCGACCGGCAGCTCGGCAAGCTCGGCGGCCCGGTGGACCGCGACGAGTGGTTCATGCTGCCGCAGACGGTCAACGCCTACTACAACCCCGGCACCAACGAGATCTGCTTCCCGGCCGGGATCCTGCAGCGCCCGTTCTTCGACAAGGACGCGCACCCGGCGGAGAACTACGGCGGCATCGGCGCGGTCATCGGCCACGAGGTCGGGCACGGCTTCGACGACCAGGGTGCCCAGTTCGACGGCGACGGCAACATGCAGGACTGGTGGTCGCCGGAGGACAAGGCGGCCTTCGAGGTGAAGACCAAGGCGCTCATCGAGCAGTACTCGGCGCTCTCGCCGCGGGACCTGCCGGGTGAGTTCGTCAACGGTGCGCTGACCGTCGGCGAGAACATCGGCGACCTGGGTGGCCTGACGATTGCGCACACCGCCTACATGCTCGCCACCGGCGGTTCCGCCGGCGTCGGCGACCGGCAGCGGCTCTTCCTCAACTGGGCCTACGTGTGGCGTACGGTCCGACGCAAGGAGCAGGCTCAGCAGTACCTCACGATCGACCCGCACAGCCCGCCGGAATTCCGTGCCAACATCGCGCGGAACCTGGACGAGTTCCACGAGGTCTTCGGCACCGCTCCCGGCGACGGTCTCTGGCTCGACCCGGAGGAGCGCGTGCGGATCTGGTGACCTGTGCGGGTAGGGGTATTGGTTAATATTCGATAACAACGTAAAGGAGTTACGCGGGGAGGCGGCTTCACAAATCCGCATTGCAGGAACTTGTTTCTCCACGCTATCGATTCCGGTGCAAGGATTCCCTCCATCCTGGTCCCCACAATCGAGGAGAACCCCACGATGCGTATCGTTCGAGTAGCGGGAGCAGCGACCGCTGCCGCTGTTGCAGGAACTGCCTTCATCGCCTCCTTCGGAAGCCCAGCCGGCGCCAC
Organism: Nocardioides sp. YJ-D4; assembly: GCF_054031495.1. Lineage (NCBI taxonomy): Bacteria > Bacillati > Actinomycetota > Actinomycetes > Propionibacteriales > Nocardioidaceae > Nocardioides > Nocardioides sp. YJ-D4. Next base: position 2,927,721 of record NZ_CM132932.1, on the reverse strand, counting down.
CCCTGCCGACTCCGCCTCCACCATCACGCCCGAGAGTCTGTCTGCGCAGAAGGTCGTCGACGACGAGTCGATCGCGGACAAGGCGATCCGCGCGCTGACGAGCAAGCCGTCGACCTGGAAGGTCGGCGCGGGCCAGGAGCTCGAGCCCGTGGTGACCCTGAAGGACGCCAACGGTGCCACCCACGTCCGGATGAACCGGACCTACGAGGGCCTCGAGGTCGTCGGCGGCGACCTGGTCGCCCACCAGACCAAGTCCGGCACCCTGACCTCCGTCTCCCAGGGGCTGACCAAGGTGCTCGACCTCTCGGTGAAGCCGGCGATCACCGAGACCGCAGCCACCAAGGCCGCGCTGACCCTGGACGCCGTCACCAAGACGATCACCAAGCTCCAGGCCGACAAGAAGTACGCACCCGAGCTCGTCGTCGACGCGGTCGACGGCACCCCGACGCTGGCGTGGCGGGTGACCACCAAGGGCAAGCAGGCCGACGGCACCCCCTCGCGCCTGGCGACCTACGTCGACGCGGAGACCGGCAAGGTGCTCCGCCGGGTCGAAGGCATCCACACCATCGACGGCGAGGGCAACACCCTCTACTCCGGGACCGTCCCGCTGCAGGTGAAGCAGAACGGCTCGACGTACGAGCTGCGTGACGAGACCCGCGGCGGCACCTACACGACCGACATGAACAACGCCGAGGACAGCCTTCTCTGCCAGCTCCTCGGGTTCGGCTGCGCGGCCGGGACGGTGGTCACCAGCCCGACCACGACCTTCGGCAACGGCTCCAACGACGACCGGGCCACCGCGGCGGCCGACGCGCAGTACGGCACCAACGTCACCTGGGACTACTTCAAGAACGTCCACGCCCGCGACGGCATCTTCGGCGACGGCTCGGGCTCCTACAACCGGGTCCACTACGGCACCGACTACGTCAACGCCTTCTGGGACGGCGAGAAGATGACGTACGGCGACGGCGACGGTGTCGGCTACGGACCGCTGGTCTCGCTGGACGTCGCGGGCCACGAGATGACCCACGGCGTCACCGAGAACACCTCGGGCCTGGAGTACTCCGGTGAGTCTGGTGGCCTCAACGAGTCGACCTCGGACATCTTCGGGACGGCAGTCGAGTTCTACGCCGACAACGCCGAGGACCAGGGCGACTACCTGATCGGTGAGTCCTTCATCCTCGACGGTGGCGACCCGCTGCGCCGGATGGACAACCCGTCCTTCGACGGCAACTCGGTCAACTGCTGGTCGTCCTCGACCGGCGGCCTCGACGTCCACTACTCCAGCGGCGTCGGCAACCACTTCTTCTACCTGCTCTCCGAGGGCTCGGGCACGAAGACGATCGGTGGGGTCGAGCACTCGAGCACGACCTGCGACGGCTCGACGATCGCCGGGATCGGTCGTGACAAGGCCGAGAAGATCTGGTTCCGGGCCAACTCGACCTACTTCACCTCGACCACCGACTACGCCGGCGCGCGCGACGCGACGGTCAAGGCGGCCTCGGACCTCTACGGCGCCTCCAGCCCCGAGGTCGCGGCGGTCGAGGCGGCGTGGACCGCAGTCTCGGTGAGCTGATCTCGCCACACTGACAACAGAGTCGTCCGACGGCGTCGTTTTCCTGCTGGAGGCGGCGCCGTCGACCGCTTTGGGTAACTAAAGTACGAATTCGGGCGTGTGGTTATGCCGGTTCGGCGATTGGACGCATACTGGAGATGCCGGGCCGGTTCTGCGGGTCCCCGTGGGGGAGGACCAACAGCGCCGGCTCGGCGTTCGCATCTGCGCTCGGCGAATAACGGTTCGCGTGGACGGGTCCTCGCTGTCTACCCTGGAGGCATGTACTCCGGCATCGCCTACATGCGCCTGCGCCCCGTCGCCTGACGGCGGCGCTGCGAGGCATACTCACGCCGCTGTCCGGCCATGCCGGGTAGCTGCTCTCGCTTTCCCGGCTCCCGTACGCGAGCTGGAAGTTCACTTTCGTGTCTGTACAGACCCATCACACCTCTGCCCACCTGCGCGCCGAGGACATCTCCGTCACCCGCGGCGGTCGCCCCGTCCTGCGCGGCGTCTCCCTGACCGTCTCTGCTGCCAACCGGTCCCGGTTGGCCATCGTCGGCGAGAACGGCCGCGGCAAGACCACGCTGCTCCACGTCCTCGCCGGACTGCTCGAACCCGACTCCGGCCGGGTTCAGCGGCACGGCAGCCTCGGCGTCGCGCAGCAGGCTCTGGACGTACGTCCTGGGGACACCGTAGGCACCCTCACCTCCGCCGCGCTGGCCGAGTCGCACTCCGCGCTCCGCGCACTCGATGAGGCTGCGGCGGCCTTGTCGGACGACCCGGCGGACTCCGGCGGGACGTACGCCGCCGCATTGGAGCGCGCGACCACGCTGGACGCCTGGGACGCCGATCGCCGGGTCGAGATCGCTCTGGAGGCGCTCGGCGCGTGCACCGATCACGGACGAGAGCTGGCGACCCTGTCCGTCGGCCAGCGCTACCGGGTGCGGCTCGCCTGCCTGCTCGGAGCACACCACGACCTCCTCGTGCTCGACGAGCCGACCAACCATCTGGACGCGTCGGGGCTGGCGTTCCTCACCGAGCGGGTCCGGGCTCATACCGGCGGGGTCGTGCTCGTCTCTCACGACCGCGCGCTGCTGCGGGAGGTCGGTGAGGAGTTCCTCGATCTGGACCCGAGCGAGGACGGTCGGCCCAGGACGTACGCCGGTGGCTACCAGGGCTGGCAGGAGGGTCGGCGCCGCGACCGGGAGCGCTGGGAGCAGGACTACGCGGCCCAGCAGGAGGAGCACCGGCGACTTCAGGACTCGGTCTCGGCCGCGCGGGACCGGCTGAGCACCGGCTGGCGCCCGCCGAAGGGCACCGGCAAGCATCAGCGACAGACCCGTGCCCCCGGTCTGGTGCGTTCCTTCAACCGTGACCTCGCAGCGCTCGAGGCGCACCGCGTCTCCGTGCCGGAGCCGCCGATGTCGCTGCGCTTCCCTGAGCTCTCCTCACCTGCCGGCAGCACGCTGCTGCGCTGTGAAGGCGTACGCGTGCCCGGTCGGCTGCCCGGACCCGTCTCGTTCGCCCTCGACGGTGGCGAGCGGCTCGTCGTCACCGGTCCGAACGGGGCGGGCAAGTCGACGTTGCTGCAGGTGCTGGGCGGCGTACTTCCTCCGTCCGAGGGGTCGGTGTGGGTCTCGCCGGGGGCGCGGATCGCGCTCGTCGGTCAGGAGGAGCCCGAGTGGGCGCCTGGGCTGACGGCGGCGGAGGTCTATGCGCAGCACTGTGGCCGGCTGGTCGCCGCCGGAGTGGTGCCGGAGCGGGCGATCCCGTCGCTCCGGTCGACCGGACTGGTGGACGCGGAGGCGCGGCGTACGCCTGCTTCGCGGCTCTCCCAAGGGCAGCAGCGGCGGCTCGAGCTGGCGCTGCGGCTGGCCTCGCTCCCGCAGCTGCTGATCCTGGACGAGCCGACCAACCATCTCTCGGCCGGGCTGGTCGACGAGCTGACGGCCGCGCTGCGGGCGACGCCGGCGGCGGTCGTGGTGGCCACGCACGACCGCCAGATGCTGGACGACCTGGCCGACTGGCCGAGGTTGGCACTGGGAAAGTAGTCGGTGGTCCCTGATAGACCTGTGGTCATGACTGATCCGGCTGGTGACGTACGTGCTCGTGCTGAGGCGCATCTGCGGGCCCTCGTGGGCCGGGACGACGCCACGCTGCGTGAGGACCAGTGGTCGGCGATCTCGGCGCTCGCCGTCGAGCGTCGCCGGGCACTGGTCGTGCAGAAGACCGGTTGGGGGAAGTCGGCGGTCTACTTCGTGGCGACGCTGCTGCTGCGTGAGGCCGGTCTCGGGCCGACCGTGATCGTCTCGCCGCTGCTCGCGCTGATGCGCAACCAGATCGCGGCGGCGCAGCGGGCCGGGATCCGGGCGGTGACGATCAACTCGACCAACCCCGAGGACTGGGTCTCGATCGAGGAGGCCATCCACGCCGGTGAGGTGGATGTCCTGCTGGTCTCCCCCGAGCGGCTCAACAACCCGAAGTTCCGCGACGCGGTGCTGCCTCGGCTGGCCGCCGAGTGTGGCCTGCTGGTGGTCGACGAGGCCCACTGCATCTCCGACTGGGGGCACGACTTCCGGCCCGACTACCGCCGGATCCGCACACTGCTGGCCGACCTCCCCGACGGGATCCCGGTGCTCGCCACGACCGCGACCGCCAACTCCCGGGTGACCTCGGATGTCGCCGAGCAGATGGGTTCGGGGGTTCTCGTGCTTCGAGGATCGCTGGACCGGGAGTCGCTGCGGCTCGGGGTGGTCACGTTGAAGACGCCTGAGCAGCGGCTGGCCTGGCTCTCCGACCACCTCTCCGAGCAACCCGGCTCGGGCATCGTCTACTGCCTGACCGTGGCCGCGACCGAGGAGATCGCCGACTATCTGCGCTCGCGCGGTCACGACGTGGCCGCCTACTCCGGGCGAACGGAGGCGGCCGAGCGGGCCGAGCTGGAGGAGTCGCTGGCCGCCGGGAAGATCAAGGCGCTGGTGGCGACCTCGGCGCTCGGGATGGGCTTCGACGCGACGCTCGGGTTCGTGGTCAACATGGGCGCGCCCTCCTCGCCGGTCTCCTACTACCAGCAGGTCGGCCGTGCTGGACGAGGCACCTCCGACGCCTCCGTCGTGCTGCTCCCGGGCATCGAGGACCGCGACATCTGGGCCTACTTCGCCTCGCTGGCGTTCCCGCGCGAGGAGCAGGTGCGCCAGACGCTCGGGGTCCTGTCGGAGGCCGGCCGAGCTCTGTCGACACAGGCGTTGGAGACGTACGTCGACCTGTCGCGGTCGCGCCTGGAGCAGATGCTCAAGGTGCTCGACGTCGACGGCGCCGCGCGCCGGGTCGGTGGCGGCTGGGAGGCGACCGGTGTCCCGTGGGACTACGACGCGGAGCGGTACGCCCGGGTCGCCGAGGCCCGGCGCCGCGAGCAGGACGCGATGCTCGCCTACATCTCGACCGACCAGTGCCGGATGCGGTTCCTGCGCGAGCAGCTCGACGACCCCGGCGCCGTCGACTGCGGCCGGTGCGACAACTGCGGCGGCTTCGCGGTGACGTCATCGGTCTCCGAAGGTGCGGTCGAGGAGGCCTCGGCGCGACTCTCGCGGCCCGGCGTGGTCGTGGAACCGAAGAAGATGTGGCCCACCGGTCTCGACCGGCTCGGCATCTCGCTCAAGGGCAAGATCAAGGACGGGCCGCTCGAAGGGCGCGCGGTCGCGCGGTTGACCGACCTCGGCTACGGCCAGGCGCTGCGCGACCTCTTCCGCGAACCGGTGCAGGACGGCCCGGTCCCGGTGCCGCTGGTGAAGGCGGTCGTCGAGGTCCTGGGCGACTGGCGTCCTCGGGTCGGCGGCATCGTCTACGTCGAGTCGATGACCCGCCCCACCCTGACCCGAGACTTCGCCGAAGGGCTCTCGCGCTATCTCCGCGTCCCCGTCCTCGGATCCTGGGCCATCGTCGACCCCGACGTCGGCCCCGGCCAGGGCGCCTCCAACTCCGCCCAGCGCGTCGCCGCCATCGGCCGCCGCTTCTCGCTCCACGCCGATGTCCCGCCCGGTGCTGACGTACTTCTCATCGACGACCGCATCGCGACCGGCTGGACCGTCACCCTTGCCGCCCGAGCCCTCCTCGACGCCGGTGCAGGCTCGGTGAGCCCGTTGGTGCTGGCGACGACGACGTAGGGCGCGTCGGTCTGTTCCGAAGGAACACCCCCACCTCAGACCGCCGGCCGGACGATGCCGTGGTCGTACGCGAAGACGATCGCGGCGGCGCGGTCTCGGAGGTCGAGCTTGGCGAAGATGCGGCCGATGTGGGACTTGACGGTGAGCTCGGAGATGACGAGCCGTTCGGCGATCTCGGAGTTGGTCCAGCCGGAGGCGAGGCCGCGGAGGACCTCGAGCTCGCGGTCGGTGAGCTCGGAGACCTCGACGGCGCTCGACGCCGGTGCGACGGCGGAGCGATAGGTGGCCAGGACGCGGCCGGTGATGGCGGGGTCGAGCCAGGCGTCGCCGAGTGCGACGGAGCGTACGGCCATGACCAGCTCCTCGGCGGGCGAGTCCTTGAGGATGAAGCCGGCGGCACCGGCACGGAGGGCGCCGGAGACGAGCTCGTCCTCGTCGAATGTGGTCAGCACCAGCACCGGCGGCGCCGACGGCAGCGCCCGCACCAGACCGGTGGCGGTGATCCCGTCGACCTGCCGCATCCGGAGATCCATGACCACGACATCGGCCGGGTTGGCCTCGAGGGCCGCGACCACCTCGGAGCCGTCGCCGCACTCGGCGACGATCTCCAGCCCGTCGCGCCTCCGCAGGATGCGGCGCAGGCCGCTGCGTACGAGCTCCTGGTCGTCGACCACGATCACCCGAATCGGCGCGGAGCCGTTGACAGCCGTCATGCGAGCGCCTTGCGTACGAGACAGTGCGATGGGATCACCAGGTCAACCTTCCACATCGACTCCTCGGCGCCTGCCGACAACCGGCCGCGCAGTTGCTCGGCGCGGGCGGCCATGCCGGCCAGCCCGGACCCCTCGCCGACCCCGCGACGGGTGCCGACGAGCGGGTTCTGCACGGAGAGACGTACGCCGTCGGCGACCGCCAACGAGACCGAGACCGGCGCGCCGGGAGCGTGCCGGATGGCGTTGGCAAGGGACTCCTGCAGGATCCGGTAGATGCCCAGCCCGACCCCGGCGTCGATGCGGGAGAGGTCGCCGGAGGAGGAGAACGTGATCGACTGACCCGCGTTGCGGCCTTCCTCCACGAGCCGGACCACGTCCGCGGCGCCGGGGAGCGGCGCGGTGCCGGCGCCGGTGGTGGACAGCGCCCCGATCGTACGGCGGATCTCGGCCATCGCTCGGCGCCCGACGGCCTCCGCCTCGGTGAGCGCGGACACCGCCTCGTCCGGCTCGTCGCCCTCGGCGACGGAGCGCCGTGCCGCGGTCAGGTGCAGCAGGGTGATCGAGAGCGAGTGCCCCACCAGGTCGTGGATCTCGCGGGCTATCCGGATGCGCTCGGCCTCCGTCGCACGCGCGTGCTCCCGCGACCGCGCCTGCCGTTCGGCCCGCAGCGCCCGCATCTGAGCCAGGATCAGAAGGCCGAGGATCCAGCCGACGAAGAGCAGCAGGTAGTGCACCCCGATGCCGCTAGGTGTGTCGGAGGCGAAGACCCCCATCACCACGGCCGAGGCGATCGCGTAGAGCGTCCCGGTCCGGAAGCCTTCGCGGACGACCATCTCGAGAGTCAGCGGGACCAGCACCGCCGGCGCGAAGTCGTGCTGTGGCCAGAACGCGGAGGCGGGCTGCGACATCAGCCAGGCCGACCCGGCCAGGGTCGGCACGAGATCGACGGCCCACATGTGGTTCTTGAGCCACTCACCGGTGTTCGGGATGAAGAAGATGCTCAGCGAGGGGACGACGATGACCATGCCCGCGACGACCATGTCGACGGCGGCCTCGCGCTGGAGCACCGCCACGGTGACCATCGCGACGAGGCCGAACGCCGACAGCAGCGGCGCCCACCAGGGGATGTCGAGGCCCTTGCTGCGGCAGCGCCGTTCCAGGAAGTCACGCACATCGCGAGCCGAGTCCTGGATACTCATGCCGTTCAGTCTAGAAACGCGTGACTCGCGTCGCATCCGACCACGGCAGGCGGCCGCTCTCCGACCACGGTAGGAACGCAGGTGCCTGCCAGCGGCCGATGTGCCGAGGTGCGGCCGATCCGTAGCGTCGAACCATCGCGACGATGACGGAGACGGTGAGGACCATGACGTGGAACCAGACCCATGAGCGCTACCGGCTGCTGAACGAGGCGGAGGCGGAGCTGCGATCCGGCTTCGCGCGCCGCCTGCCGTGGTCACCGGCCTATGCCGACGCCTTCGGCACCCCGGAGCGTCTGGCTCAGGCCCTCCGGCACCGCTGGCGGATCCGATTCCAGGCGCAGCTCGACCCGACACTGTCGCAGGAGGAGTACGAGGCGACCTTCGCCGATCTGCTGGCCGACCTGGCCCCGCTGATGGGCCGGATCGGCACCCACGAGTTCCGCGAGGAGCTCGCCGATGCCTCGGCCTGAGCTGTCACCGATCGATGGGGCTCGGTCGTACGCCCGGTGGGTCCTGTCCCAGGGCATCAACCGTGCGGTGCTGAGCTTCGCCTCCAGGCGCGGCGACCCGCTCGCCGAGCTGATGTGGTCGCGGGACGTGCCGGACTATGACCGTCTGCGAGCGCGCGGCCCGATCCACATCAACCCGTTCATGGCCGGCACGGTGTCGTACGCCGCGGCCAACGAGATCCTGCGCAGCAGTGACTTCGGCGTCGGTGACGGTCAGGGCGAGCTGCCCGTGCCGCTGCGGTGGCTGCTCGGCAAGGTGAGCGCGTCCGACGCCCTGGGTCCGGTCGACCCGCCGTCGATGCTCGCCGTCGACCCACCGCTGCACACCCGCTACCGCAAGCACGTCTCGAAGGCGTTCACCGCGCGCCGGATCAGCTCGATGGCCGAGATGGTCACCGCTGTTGCCGGCGACCTGCTCGACGAGATCGACCCGCGCGAGGGGCCGGTTGACCTCATCGAGGAGTACGCCGCGAAGCTCCCGATCGCCGTGATCGCCGAGCTGTTGGGCGTGCCCGCCGCGGACCGTGCCGACATCCTCCGTTGGGGCGACCAGGCCGCCGCCATCCTCGATCCTGGGTTGTCGTGGCGGGACTACTCGCAGGTCGAGACCGCGATGAGGTCCCTGCACCATTGGTTCGAGGACCACGTACGCCGCCTCCGCTCCGACCCCGGCGACGACCTCCTCAGCGCCCTGGTGATCGCCGGCGACCTCGACGACATCGAGCTCCACGCCCTCGGGTTGTTGTTGCTCGCGGCTGGTTTCGAGACCACCGTCAACCTGCTCGGCAACGCCGTGGCTGCCTTGGACGCCCATCCGTCCCAGCGTGCTCTTCTCCTCGACGACCCATCTCGCGTCGACGGTGTCGTCGAGGAGACCCTGCGCTGGGACCCGCCCGTCATGGCCACCGTCCGAGAGGCCTATGCGGCGACTCGCGTCGGTGGCGTGGAGGTCGCCAGAGGTACTGCTGTCGCTGTCGTCCTCGGCGGCGCCAACCGCGACCCGTCGGTGTTCGAAGACCCTGACACGTACGACATCACCCGCCCCAACGCCGACCAGCACCTCTCCTTCTCCGCCGGCGCCCACTTCTGCCTCGGCGCCAGCCTCGCCCGCCTCGAGACCCGCGTAGGCCTCCGCCTGCTGTACGAGCGCTTCCCCACCCTGCGTGTCACAGGCGTCCCCGTACGCCGCCCCACCCGCATCCTCCGCGGCTACGCATCCCTCCCCGTCGCCCTGTGAGCCGTGGTGTACTACTCCTACTGAGGCACCCGCCGGGGGTGCGTACGGAAGCCTCGGGAGGGCGGACCATGGGTAACGGCGACGAGCTCACCGTTGACTACGACAACCTGAACAAGGTCCATCGGGACCTCGAGGAGCAGAAGGGCCTGGTTCAGAGCCTCGACCTCGGGCGGGCACCGGCAGCGAGCGCATTCGGTGGTTCAGCCAAGGGTGAGTGGCTCGCCAACGCGGTGATCAAGGGTCACGAGAACATCGGCAAGGCGAAGAAGGAGACAGTTGAGGGTCTGGAGAAGTACGCCAGCGCCGTCGACGACGCCATTCACGACATCGCTGCGACCGACGAGGGCGCAGCCATCGTCGCCAAGAAGATGGCTGATGCCCTCGCCGTGATGAGCAACCCGCTCGTGATCTTCAGCCGTAAGCTCCCGATGCCCTTCTGAGGCACCTTCGGGGGTCAGAGGACTTTGTAGGTCGGCATGATCTGAGCGATCAGCGCCTCGGCGCCCTTGCGGTCGATGTCCGACTTCGTGAACCGCCAGGTGACTGTCACGCTGTGATCGCCTCCGGGGACCACGGTTCCGTAGTGATCCTCCCACTCGTGCCCGGTATCGCCTTGGAAGTGATAGAAGGTCGACCCGTTGATCGTCTCGTTTGGCAGGCGCTTCAGATTCTGAACGTCATCTGCCAGGGCCTTCTCCTCGAGGGCTGCGAGAGCGTCAACAGCCGCTTCGTCGTCTCCCTCGCCCGCATGTACGCCGCCCTGGAGGATTGCTGCGCCAGGCGAGATCCCGATGGCATCCTCCGGCGCACGCATGCTCAACGAAAGATCACCGCTGGACCTGATGTTCCAGTTCGCGGGAACCTGCAGCTGCGCTACCTCTACCGATGCGACCTGCCAATCAGCCGGAACCTCTGGACCGCTTGACCCGGACGGCTCTGTCGTCGCCGATCCCGATACGTCCGTGGTCGGCTCCGTGGTGGGCGTGTCATTTCCGCACCCAGCGATACCAGTCGCGGTGACCAGGGTCAGAGCGGCGATCGCGATCGCCCGAGACGTCCTCATGTCACCGCACTCTAGGGCACCTGATGAACGACGGTGACGACCTGGTCGGATGTGTTGTCTAATGGGGTCGCGGGGCGATCGGACCCCTTGTTTCGAACGCTCGGGGAGGAAAGCGCGTGTCAACACGAGGCCCATGGATGGAACGTCTTCGGACCTACGTCTCCGGAGCGGACCCGTCCACGATCGACATGCTGATCGACAGTTGGAGAGAGGCGGAGCGCCAGTTCCGCACGTCTGGATCGGTGCTTGTCCAGAGCGGGAAGGCTGCAGAGGATGGTTTCTCAGCGGCCTCGATGTCAGGTCAAGCTGCTCGTCGCAACATGGAGGCGTCGGGCAGGAAGACGACCGACAAGAGCGACGTGATCAAAGCAGCAGTCGAGGCGATGCAGGACGTACGAGCCAAGATCACCACTGCGATGCGCGAGTACGCCAGGCTCGAGGCAACCCTGCCGGCGACCCATGGCGCTGCGCCGGATGCATCCGATCCCAAGTACGCCCAGTCCGGGACAGGAGTAGACGCGGCTCAGGCAACGGCGAACCAGAAGGCCCTTCAGGCTGATCGCGCCGCTCACGCTGCGCGCGAGGCCGCGATCGCCGACGCGGAGCGGGTCGCTGCGCAGCACGTGCAAGACGTCGACACTTCAATTGACGACGCTGAGCCGAAGGTACGGGCTCTTTATGACGATGGCAGCGGTTCTGATCCCGTTCCAGCTGGCAGTTCGGCCTCACCCGGGTCGGCGAGCCAGGTAGCGGCCGCAGAAGCGCGCATTGCGAAGTACAACTCCGGCACCCTCTACCCCGACGGCTGGGGCCACGAGCTGATCGCTCAGGAGAAGGCGAACATCGAGGCGCACAAGGCCGAGAACAAGCCCGAGTGGAACGGCACCGAGTGGATCAACGCCGACGGCACCCCCGCTCCCGCGACCTCGTACGCGATGGTTGAGACCGCTGACGGCCTTGCACCGCTCGCTGGCGGCGCGGGCGGCATGTCCGCCCTCGCGATCGCCGGTGGCGGAGCGCTGCTCGGTGCAGGCGTGGCCAAGGCGATCGCCAGCAAGCTCTCCGCCGGTGCGTCCGCGAAGGCCGCAACCGCCGGCGCTGCATCGAGGTCAGCCGCTGCCCGGTCCGCAGCCGCCAGGGCCGGCACCGCCGGCGCCCGCGCGGGAGCTGGTGGTGCTGGTGCAGGTGCTCGTGGTGCTGGTGCGCGTGGCGCAGGAGCCGGCGCGCGCGGCACTGGTGCCGGCGGGCGTGGCGCCGGCCGGGGCGGTGCTGGCGGCCGCGCCGGAGCCGGTGCAGCCGGTGGCCGTGGTGCCAAGAAGCAGGACCAGAACGGCAGCCAGAACCAAGAGTGGGAAGCCGACTACACCGACGACTGGACCGAGACCGCAAGCGACGTCCTGGATCCCAACGCATCCCGCGGCTGGGTGCCTGACGCTCCGCAGGCCGACGACTCGGGGAACGACAAGAGCAGCCGCAAGTAGTCACTTGGTCCGGTTGAACCCGTCGCTGGTGCGACCCTCACCTGTCGTGCCAGCGACGTTCACGTCTGATTGGCGTATCGCTACTGCTCATCGACCTGGATGTCGAACTTCACGTCGGATCCGTCGACCTCTGTCACCTGCACGTTCACGCCGAGCTGGTCCGACCCTGCGGTGAGCGTGCACTTCATAGTCTCGCCGACCTTGGCTGAAAGATCGCCTGGGCACTCGATCTTGTCAGGCTTCTGTCCTACCTGAGCCTCGAGTCGCTCGGAAACCGTCTTCTCCACAGTCTCCTGCGCCACCGTGACTCCACCGCAACTGGAGAGCCCAAGCGCGAGGATCGCAGCGCAGATACAGACAGGGACGTTTCGACGGACCATGACCGGGCCTTTCAATCCGAGACGGTTGGCATGCGTCACCCTACAATCGCCTTCGTAGGTTTGTCTCGGTTGGCTCTTGCTGGTTGCGTCCTTCTTGAGATTCTCGCATTTTGAGTGTTTGAAGTTCCGAAATCCGGGTAGAAGACAGGTATCAACCTGATCGGAGGACGCCGTGACTGGCTACGAAGTAACCGTCGACGATCTGCGACGGACTGCAGGCAAGTACGAAACGCTGAAAGGCGACCTCGGGGCGTCGCGCGTCCCGGAGTCGCAGCTCTCCCCAGACGTCCTTGGCCACGTTGAGTTGGCCGGTTGGCTCACCGCCGTTATGGATCAGGTTGGGAACGCGCATGTCGCGCTTGGGGACGGCCTCGACGCGCTGTCCACGTTCCTCAAGGGCAAAGCCACCGACTACGAAGAGGCCGACGAGCTAAGCGCCCGACAGATGGCACCCGGGCCATGGGGTCCTAGTCCCTTCACCCCAGGGAGAAGTTCAGCCCTCCCGTACGGGCCAGGTACGCCCCTCGTGCAGCCGCAACCATTCCCCGACTTCCCCGTGCCTAACACCGGAGGGACTTCTCCCGCGTCGGAGGAGAACCGATGAGCCTCCCAGACGGCGCAGAGCTTGGTACGACTGCCGACGCGAAGGATCTGATCAAGGGCAACAAGTCCTCTATCGCCGAGCGGGCGGGCGTGCTCCACTCGGAGAGGAGGCGGGTGGTTGGGATCCTGCAGAGCATCGAGGGTATGGCGATCCCGACTTGGCAGGGGGGAGACGGCAAGGCGACCTATCTTCAGAGCCGAACTGCTGAGGTCGAGAAGTGGGAAGCCTATCGCGACCTGCTCAAGGCTTCTGGGGACAGTCTCAACTCGTATGCCGACGCGCTTGGGGTCGCCCAGGAGCGTGCACAATCTGCGATCGACAAGTGGGAGGAGGGCGAGAAGGCGACCAAAGATGCGACCTCCGCGTACAACGACCAGGTCGATTCGTACAACCAGTGGGTCGAGCAGCAGCGATGCAATCCGTCGTCGGTCCCATCGCTTGGGCCCGCGCCGCCTGGGCAGTTTGTTGATCCCGGCATGAAGATCCGCGAAGAGGCCCAGGAAGTGCTCAAGGATGCTCGTGAATCACTCGACAAGGCCGGTCTCTCGTGTATCAGGGAGCTTGGGGGTCTACCGGGCGCCAAGACGGAACATGGACAGATGGACCATGCAGAGTTTGAGGCGAAGGGGCCAAAAATCAAATGGGGAGCATGGTCCGAAACCTTCGGGCAAGGGATGGGCAAGGACGATCTCCTTGGAAGGGACGGCTCCAAAAAGCCACCGTTCGAGATCAGTCTTGGGTCTGTTGAAGGGAAGCTCCGCGCCTGGGGTTACGAGGGAAAGGTCGAAGACTACTGGGGCGATGTCAAGGTCAACGCTGAAGGCAAGATCATCGTCGGTGAAATCGCAGGCAAGGCATCGGCCAAAATTGTCAGTGACGGGATCGAAGCCGAGGTGGGCGCGAAGGCGACCGTCGTCCGGGTCGAAGGAAAGGCTGGCGCTGAATACGGTTACGCCCAGGTAAATGCGGAAGCCTCCGCAGAAGTTGCGGCCGAAGCCAAAGGCACAGCCAGTGCTACTCTCTCGGAGGGAATGCATGTTGGCGGCGAGGCGTTCGCAGGCGCAAAAGCCGATGCAAAGGTAAGCGGAGACGTTGCTGGCGTTGGAGGCACGGCGGGCGTCGAAGGCTGGGCGGGCGTTGGTGCGGCAGCCGACGCAGAGGTCGGCTGGGATGACGGCAAGATCACAATCGGCGGCGAGTTTGGTGTTGGTCTCGGGCTCGGCGGCAAGGTCGACTTAGACTTTACGATCGACACCGGAGAGGTCGCCGACGCTGGTGGAGACTTGGTCGATGCGATCGGAGGCCTGTTCTGATGATTGAGGCGTTCCCGTTTCCAATGCAATTCAAGATGCCGAACGACGAGTGGGTTCAGTCCGACCCGTCCGAACTCGGCTTAACAAACGCCGCATTTGTGGCCGTTCGACGCGGTTTCTCCGATGGCTACGCGCCTGTGTTGACCATCTCAGGCGGGTGGCGCACCGATGCGGCGACGTTCCAGCAGATCGCCGATGAGTCGCTAGTGGTGCTCGAACAGGACGCGACGGATGTCGAACTCATCAAGCGAACCGAGGTCGGCACGGAGCACGCTCCTGCTATCGCACAGTCCCTTGCTGGCACGGCGACGTATGAAGGGCGTCGACTGGACCTCCGACGATTTCAAGCCATCACCGGGCTTGTGGACGTCAACGATCCAGTCAAGCGGTTTGTCACCATCTGTTCGTTAACATGCCTGTATAGGCAATCGGAGCAGATGAAGGACGAATTCCAAGAATTTATGAGAACTGTCCAGTTCCTTGCCTCGTCCAGCGATGCAGATTGAGGACCTAACGGGCCAGCATCACGGCTCCGACGATGGCCCCCGTCAACACGAGAAGGACCAGGGTGCCGAGACCAATAAAGAGACCGACTTTCTCGATCGCTCCCCGCACCTGTCGATAACCTAGATCTGTTGCGGCGGATTCAATCAGGGCGCGACCCTCTTCGGAATTGAACGTAAAGTCCACGACTTTGCCGAACTCGCCCTGCTCATTGAAAGCATACGTTCGATTGAACGACACCTTCTTGATGCGTCCAACCTCCCTACTGGCCTCGTAAGAGACTCTGGGAGTTCCTGCGATCCATTCGACCGTTCTCGCGTCGTCTGTCACTGAGTATGTGCCGGTCTCTGGAATGGAAACGTGATGGACAAAGGCGTGCTTGAGGCCCGCCTTGTTGAAGAGGCCGAACCAGGTCGCATCAGCTACGTCTAACTCCACGTCGAATCCCTTTGCGGTAGGGACGACTCTGTAAGGGGTGTCTGCCGCTGCCTGCTGAACACGCGCGAACAGTTCGTACGCTACGGGAGGCATGATCTGATCGGTCACGGGAACAGCAAACCACATCTGAGCAGCGGTGACGACGAGTGCCACACGTGAGAAGGCGCCCGAGATGGCGCGCCTGTTGTTATGTGCTCAGGTGAGGATGCCGACCGTGGCGTGCGTTGCACTGGACCAAGAGTACGGGCTGCCGATGGCAGTTCGGCACGGCTTACGCGAGCCGATCAGGTGAGGTCATGCGACGGGTGGCTCCGTGCTGCCGCGCGGTCGCAGGGTTGCTCCCGCTTCTGCTAGCCCGCGCCGAAGACGCTTTGAATCACACGCATCGTGCGGAGCCACGGTCGGGTGCCGCTCAAGCGGTTGTGGCTGTGTCTCGAGCCATAGCCGCCGGTCGATCCGTGTCTGCCGGCCGCTCGGGTGAGGGTTGTTCGTGGGGTGACTTACTTACGCCGGGTTGATGCGACCGAGCCGTCTGTGGCGAGGTGATTCCTGCCGTCGCAGTAGAGGCCCTCGTGGAACGATAGCGCGTTCTCGGACGGGCGCTCAGGGTTGACGCAGCCTCGCATGAAGGTCGCCCTGTCCCAATACGTGTTGGCTACCCAAACGGAGTCGTAGAACGTCTTCCCGTCAACGGTGTATCGGTAATTGATCCAGTTTCCGGGGCCGTCGTCGTACCTCGACTCCCCAGGGATGACGTTGGTGACCGTGACCTCGACTTCGCGGGTCAGATCCTCTTGGCCGCTCTCATCAATCAGCCTGGGTGCGAGGAACACAATCACCAGGAAGATCATGCCGACGACGACTCCGATCGCAAGCAGGATCGCCAGGTTGCGGGTGGTCAACGTGCCACCGCTGCGTTCGGCTGTTTTGCTGGTCATCATTCCTCCGATGACGAGGAGGTCTTCGCCTTGATGATCCGGGCTTCGCGCGCTTCACCGCACATGTACTCGCGCTGTTCGACGTACTCCTCGGGCCTGTCCGGGTTGATGCACAGCGTCGGTATCTGTGGGGTCGTCGACTGCGGCCTGATCGAATCCTGGGCCCATCCGAAGTAGTCCACACCGTCCACCTTGTACGCGAAGATGATCTGATAGGTCCCGTCCTTTTCGCGGCCGGTGCCGTAAACGTTGATCACCGTCACCTTCTGTTCACGGGAGAGGTGACTGACGTCTTCCCAGCCGATGTTGAACAGGCCCCACACGATCGCGGCGAAGATCCCAAAGGGGATGGTGACAATCCCCAGCATCAGCAGGCACCCGAGGCAGGACAGCGGCTCCTTGGTCTCTGATCCCATGTCGGTGCGACACCCTTCGTTCCCAAGCACGAACACTCTGATTGTGCCAACAGCCGTTGCTGCTTTGTGCCAAGGGGCGTGTCCCGCGGGTCGTGTCGATACGGCACGCCGCGTCACGGCACGCGGGCCACAGCGGTGTGTTGACCAAGACGGGCCCGGCGATGCGCGCGCCGATCATCACACTCTGCGAGCCCTTTGAGGCCGTCTACGATCGGATCGCTTCCGTCATGGCATGACGGAGCCGCCGTCGCGCTGATGAGCATCAGCAGCTGCTGTAGACGTACGCGGGGTCGTCCTGTCCTACGAGGTCGCGGTCGCGGAGGATGGTGAGCGGGGAGCGGGCGGGGTCGGCGCAGACGTCGGCGAACGTGAGGTCGGCTTCGGCGAGCGAGTCGGGGTATTCGATCTGCAGCACGTGCGAGCCGTAGACGTCGGTGTAGGCGGAGCATTCGGCGTACGCGCCGCACTCCTCGACGACGGCGAAGTCGAAGCCGAGGTCGTCGTGGGCGACTCGGGCGGCTTCGGCGGCGTTCTTCTGGGCGATCGCCAGACCCAGGTCGTGGGCGGCGGTGACATATGCCGAGGCCAGGGCTAGGGCGCCGTCCTTCGAGATCGCGTCGAAGCGGGTCCAGGTGTCGAGGTTGTCGATCTCGACGGCGTCGAAGCCGTCGTCCGCACAGCCTTCGATGACAGGAGCCATGACCTCGAGGATCAACTCACGTGCAGAGGCGGTGGAGGGGTCGAGGATGATCTCGTCGGGCCAGTCGGGGTCGCGTACGGGATCGCCGGAGGCGTCGCGGAGCAGCGCAGACGGGCGATCGGACCAGTCGGCTCCGGGCTGGGTCTGGAAGCCGTTGACGTAGCAGACGTTGTAGGCGTTCTCGAGCGGAGCGGCGGTGGCGTCGCGTACGACCACGTCGAGAGGCGTGCCGTCGGTCAGCCGATCGGCAGGAGCGCCGAGCTGATAGTCGAAGACGCCATCGGTCGGTGGGAGGGCGACCGAAGGGGAGCCGCAGCCTGTCAGGGCGAACAGGCCGAACAGAGCAGCGAGGGCCGGGCCGCCAGTGGCAGCCCGGCCCCGCATGAATGAGCGGATCAGTGGAGGACCGTCGGAGCGGCGGCTCCGTGCTCGGCCTTGCTCTTGGGCAGGAACCACGCGGGGATGAGCGTGACCAGCACCAGGATCGCGGCGATCACGAAGGTGGTCGAGAACGCCTCGGCCATCTCGGCCGGGATGGCCTTGAAGACCTCGGGCAGCTTGGCCGGGTCGAGACCCAGTGAAGCGGCAGCCTCACCGACCTTCTGCTGGTTGGCCGGGTCGGCCATGAACTTCTCCAGACCGCCGGCCGGGACACCGAGCTTGTCGGCGAGGTCATCCGCGGCGGAGATCGACTCCTTGCCCGCCAGGGCGTTGGTGAGCAGCACCGAGAAGAGCGCGGTGCCGGCGGAGGCAGCGACCTGCTGGACGATGTTCACCAGGGTCGTACCTCGGGCGATGGTGTGCTCGCGCAGCGTCGCCTGGGCGGCGGCGAAGGTCGGCATCATCGTCGCGCCCATGCCGAGGCCCATGATGAACAGCGACAGGAGGAGGTACCAGTACGGCGTGGCCTCGTCGAGCCGCGAGAACATGAACATGCCCACCGCGATCGTGGTGAGGCCGCTGAGGACGATCTTGCCCGGACCGGTGCGGTCCGCGAGCATGCCGGCGATCGGCATCGTGACCATCGCGCCCAGACCCTGCGGAGCCAGCAGCAGACCGGCGTGGAGGGCGTCCTCGCCGCGTACCTGCTGGTAGTAGAGCGGGAAGAGCAGCGAGGCGCCGAAGAACGCCATCGCGAAGATCGACAGGGTGATCACCGCGACGGTGAGCTCCTTGTTGCCGAAGAGGCGTACGTCGATCAGCGGGTGGTCGTTGCGGGACGACAGCGCCCACGGGATGAACGCGGCGATCAGCACCAGGCCCACGACCATGAAGGAGAGGACCTTGGTGTCCAGCAGGGTGCCGGCCTCGGGGATCGAGGAGACCCCGTAGAGGAACAGCGCCAGACCCGGGGACAGCAGTACCATGCCGAGGAAGTCGAAGGACTGCGACGGCTCGACGTGGTCCTTGGGCAGCGCCCGCCAGGCGTACACCAGGGCTACGACACCGATCGGGATGTTGATCAGGAAGATCCAGTGCCACGAGGCCGAGTCGATCAGCGCGCCACCGATGATGGGGCCGAGGATCGGGCCGAGAAGCATGGGTACGCCCAGGATCGCCATCACGCGACCGACCCGCTCGGGGCCGGCGGCGCGGGTCAGGATCGTCATGCCGAGCGGCATCAGCATGCCGCCGCCGAGGCCCTGGAGTACGCGGAAGCCCACCAGCATCGGCAGCGTCGTGGCCAGCGCGCAGAGCGCCGAGCCGAGCGCGAAGAGCACGATCGCGGTCATGTAGAGGCGTTTGGTGCCGAACCGGTCGGCAGCCCAACCGGTCAGCGGGATCACCGTCGCCAGGGCGAGGGTGTAGCCCGTCATCGTCCAGGCGACCTCGGCAGAGGTGGCGTCGAACTCGCGCTGGAAGGTCTCCAGTGCGACGGAGACAACGGTGATGTCGAGGATCGACATGATCGATCCGAGCACGACGACGCCTGCGACGATGAGCACGCTCTTGTCGAGGTGGTCGTCGGGCGCCTTCTCAGGCTTGGCAGAAATGTCTGTCACGGGTTGACAGCCTACGTGTGGGTTGATAGGTCCCCTAGCCATTATTTACTTTTGACTAGTGACCTGGCTCACCCGCGTTCCCGCCGCGGCGAGCGGAGGCGAGCATGACGGTCTTGATCGCTCGGTAGACCGGGCGGATCAGCCATCCGGGCACCGTGCCATGGCGCTCCTCCTCCCAGACCCGCGCCCGCGGATGGGACTGCAGCAGCCGGTCGACGAGCGCCGGTGAGCCTGCCTGGGGCGAACCGGTGAGCACGTCGATGCGGCACACATGCTTGATGTTGGCGTAGCCGTACTGCGCCGGGTTGACCAGACGCAGCGGGGCGCCGTGGTCGCCGTCGAGCGGCCGGCCACCTAGCCGATCGGCGAGCAGGACGTCGTCGGCCAGGAGGTCCTCGAGCTCGGCCACGAAGTGTTCGCCGTCGAGGCCGCGTACGAGGACGTGTGTCACGACCGTGCCCGGCAGGAGGGCCGGTGCGACGTACCGCTGATAGACGGTGGCGAACGCGACGCCTTCCCAGGCGAGGCCGGTCACCGACCAGCCGGCGACGCAGTGGAAGTCGGCGTGGAGCTCGCGACGATCCGTACCGACGAGCTCGTCCACGGCGATCTCGATCGGCGTCGTGAGCGCTCCGCCGAAGACGACTGTCGGATGTGCGGACACGGTCGGTGGGGGCTGGTCGGTACGTCGGCCGAAGCGTGGGAAGAAGTCGATCTGCCGCTGTCCGGGCGGGAGTGCTGCGGGCGATTGGGTGGTCTTGGTCATGTCAGCCACCGTGGCAGGGGTCCGGCGTGGCGCGCCTCAACCTTGGGGAGCGATCACCTCATCCTCGAGGATGAGAAACCGTCGGTGCCGGCGGCTGGTGACCCTCCGAGCCTTGTGCGGTGGGGCAAGATGGTTCATTATCAGGATTCCTGTTATTTCTACTTCGTAGACACGAGGCGACGTCATGCCCTTCAGCTCGAGAATCCAGGCCAGAGGCATCCAGCTGCTGCTCGGTCGCGTCATGGCGCGCGTCCACAAGGATCTGCGCTTCACCGACGTCCCGAAGCGCACGGAAGCCCTGCGGGTGGAGACCGGTGCCGGACCGGTCACGTGCACCGTCTACCGCCCGCCGGCCTCGGCTACGACCGCGGCGCTCGCGCCCGTGTACGTGAACTTCCACGGGGGCGGTTTCGTGGTTGGCCGCCCGGAGCAGGACGACCACATCTGCGGCTACATCGCCGCCACGGCCGGCTGTGTCGTGATCAATGTGGATTACGCCGTCGCGCCGCAGAGGCCGTACCCGGTACCCGTCACCCAGGCATACGACGTCACCGCCTGGATCGCCGACAACGGGCCGGCGAACGACTGGGACGGTTCACGGCTCGCCGTGGGCGGACACAGCGCCGGCGCCAACCTGACCGCCGCGGTCTGCCGCCTGGCCCGGGATCGCGGCACGTTCACGCCCCGCCTCCAGATCATCGACTCTGCCCCGCTCGACCAGGTCGCCGACCCTGCCACCAAGCAGTCCCTCATCGCCAAGCCGCTGCTCAGCCCTCAGCTCATGCGGATCTTCACCGACGCGTACGTCCCCGATCCGGTCGACCGCGCGCATCCCCTCGTCTCGCCGGGACTGGCCGACGACCTCGCCGGACTCCCGCCGGCTTTGGTCATCACCGCGGAGAACGACCGCCTGCGCGACGAGGGTGACGCCTACGCCAAGGCCCTGGAGGCCGCGGGTGTTCCGGTCACTCACCGCGTCTTCGAGGGCGTCGACCACTACTTCACCCACACCGGCCCGGTGCCGGCGGCCAAAGAGGCCATCGAGCTGATGGTGACCACCCTGCGCACCGCACTCGGCGACTGACCCTGACGCACTGATCCTGGGTTCACCGCGCGGTTTCTGATCATCGCTCGCTTTCGGCATGAATGGTGTTGTCCGTGGTGGCGGCTACGGTCGTGTCCATGTCCTTCGTACCCGTGACCGGCCGCGCGGTCTTCCGCGCGGCGCAGCCGCCGCGGGACTCGACTGTGGAATTCGTGGACTCCCGGCGGTCGGTGTCGTTGCCGATGCGGGCCGCGCTGCCGGTCCTGAAGAAGGCGTACGCAGCCACTGACCTGCATCCCTCGGTCGCTCTGGTCGCGTCGGCGGCCCATCTCGGGCTCAGGTTCGTGGCGGCGGGGCAGCTGGAGCCGGCCGATGGTTCCTGGGCGGTCCGCTACACCCCTGAGGACGAGGAGCGGGTGCGGCTGCTGGCCTCGTCGCGCGCCTATGAGGATCTGGACGACGAGGCGGCCGAGCTGCTGGTGCGAGAGATCGTGGCCGCGGTCGCGGACGCGGTACCGACCTCGGCACCGAAGGCCTCCGGGTCGAATGCGTTCCGGGAGTCGCTGCAGACCCGGCTGTCGCGCTATCGGACCGACGAGGGGCCGGTGACGGCCTCGTTGCCGTCGTTGGTGCGGCTCTCGTTCCGGGTCGAGGCGCCGGAGGAGGACCTGCTCATCGGGTCGCTGACGTTGGTGCCGCAGGTGCACGACGAGGCCGACCCGCTGCATGTGGCCGATGCCGCTCGGCTGTGGGACGAGGCCGACGACCACGGGTTCGGCCCCCGGGCGCGTACGCATGCGCAGGTCGCTCTCCGCGGCGCCGCGGAGGCATGGCCCGTGCTCGACAGGCTGCTCGACCTGCCGGTGCCCTCGTCCCTGACCCTGGCCAGCGATGAGGTCGTCGGCCTGCTCGAGGACGGGGTCGAGTGGCTCAAGGAGCGCGGTGTAGACGTGCTCTGGCCGCGCTCGCTGTCACGGGACCTGACGACGTCGGTGGCGGTGGACCGGGTGGCGTCCTCATCGACCGACGCGCGCGAGGACCTGATGCGCGAGTCGCCACTCGGGGAGAAGGGCCTCTTCGCCTTCCAGTGGCAGCTGGCACTCGGCGGTGAGCCGCTCGATGCCGCCGAGATGGACTCCCTGGCCGCGGCCGCGGGTCCGGTACTGCGGCTGAGAGGGGCCTGGGCGGTCGTCCATCCATCAGTTCTCCGACGTGCGCGCAAGCGGCTGCTCAAGCGGATCAGCGGCGGGGAGGCGCTGGCCGTCGCCCTGACCGGTCAGGTGCCGAAGGAGGTCGCCGAGGCGGCGCCGGGCGAGCAGGTGATCATCGGGGCCTCGATCGCGCGCCTTCGCGACGAGGTGATCGCGGCGACCTCGGGGCCTGCTGTCGACGTGCCGGCCGAGCTGCAGGCCACCATGCGTGGCTACCAGGTCGAGGGGCTGACCTGGTTGGCCGGGATCACCTCGCTCGGGCTCGGTGGCTGTCTGGCCGACGACATGGGGCTCGGGAAGACCCTGATGACGATCGCGCTCCACCTCCACCGGCAGAAGGAGCATTCGGGGCCGACCCTGGTGGTCTGCCCGGCGAGCCTGCTGGGCAACTGGGAGGCCGAGCTCGCCCGGTTCGCTCCCGAGGTGGAGGTGCGCCGCCACCATGGCGCCGAGCGCGACGTCGAGGGCGCGAGCGGGGTGGTGCTGACGACGTACGGCACGATGCGGCGCGACACCGAGCTGCTCTCGGCGGTGTCCTGGGGGCTCGTCGTCGCCGATGAGGCGCAGCACGTGAAGAACGCTGCCTCCGCGACCGCGAAGGCGCTCCGCGAGATCCCGTCGCACGCCCGGGTCGCGCTGACCGGAACTCCGGTGGAGAACAACCTGACCGAGCTGTGGGCGCTGCTCGACTGGTGCGTGCCGGGTCTGCTCGGGAGTCGGCTGGCCTTCCGCCGCGCCTGGGCGAGCCAGATCGAGGCCGGTGCCGACGTCGGGAAGGCGAAGGAGTTCGCCTCGCTGGTCGGCCCGTTCATGCTGCGCCGCCGCAAGTCGGACCCCGGGGTCGCTCCCGAGCTCCCGCCCAAGACCGAGACCGATCACCTGCTGTCGCTGACGCGGGAGCAGACGGTGCTCTACGAGGCCTACGTACGCGACGCGATGGCCCGGATCGAACGGCTCGACGCCGATGACCCGCAGCGTCGCGGGCTGGTGCTCAGCCTGCTCACCGGGCTCAAGCAGATCTGCAACCACCCGGCACAGTTCTTGAAGCAGGAAGGCGGGCGGATCACGGGGCGGTCGCAGAAGATCGACCTCCTCGACGAGCTGGTCTCGACGGTGCTCGCCGAGTCAGGGGCGGTCCTGATCTTCACGCAGTACGTCGCGATGGCCCGTCTCCTCGAGGCCCACTGGGCCGCCGCCGGAGTCACCCACCAGTTCCTGCACGGCGGCACCCCGGTGGCGGAGCGCTCGCGGATGGTCTCGCGCTTCCAGGACGGTGAGGTGCCGGTCTTCCTGCTCTCGCTCAAGGCCGGCGGGGTCGGGCTCAACCTGACCCGCGCCGACCACGTGATCCACGTCGACCGCTGGTGGAACCCCGCAGTCGAGGACCAGGCCACCGACCGGGCCCACCGCATCGGCCAGACACGCACGGTCCAGGTGCACCGGCTCATCACCCAAGGCACCGTCGAGGAGCGCGTCGCGGAGCTGCTGCAGCGTAAACGGGTCCTCGCCGACGCGGTCCTCGGAGGTGGCGAGGCGGCCTTCACCGAGCTGTCCAACGCCGAGCTCCGTGAGCTGGTCAAGCTCGGTCCCCAGAAGCGCCGAAGACGTCGTCGGATCGCTTCATGAGCAAGGTCCTGACCTTCGCCCGCGAGCCGCACCGGCGCGGGATGGTGCGGGTCGAGTCGTGGTGGGGACGGGCGTTCCTGCGGGCGATCGAGGAGCTGGCGTACGACGACAACCAGCTCTCCGGTGCTCGGTCGCTGGCCCGCTCGGGGCGCATCGGCGGCCTGGTCGTCGAGCCCGGCCGGTTTGCCGCCGCCGTCGACGACGAACGCGGACTGTGGACCGTGACCGGCATGGTGCCGGTGCTGGGAGCGGAGTCCGTCGCCGCGCTCCTGGAGGTCCTCGGTGCCGCGTCCGTGCGGGCCGAGGCGCTGCTGGCCGGCGAGCTGCCGCTGGACGTGGCCGAGCACGCCGAGGAGGCCGGGGTCGAGCTGGTTCCCTATGGCGAGGAGCTCGCGGTGACCTGCACGTGCGGGCACTGGCACGCGGTGTGCGGCCACTCGCTCGCGGTGCTGCACCAGCTCTGCTGGATCGTCGACCGCGACGCGTCCACGCTGCTTCATCTGCGTGGGGCGGAGCGCGACGAGCTGCTGGCGGGCCTGCGACAGCGGCTGCGTCAGGAGCGGCCGGCAGGGCCGGCGGCGGTCGACGTCGCTGCGCCCGGCGAGTCGACCCGCGACCAGGTCGACGATGTCGAGATCGCGCTCGACGCGGTGCTCCGAGCACGCCACCTGCTCGAGGAGTGAGATGCCTCCAGAGCTCACGCGATAACCTCGTGCAATGACCTCGGCCCCGACGAAGACCAGGCGCGAGCAGATCCTGGACACCGCGGCCGAGCTCTTCGCGGCCCGCGGCTTCCACGGAGTCTCCGTCTCCGAGCTCGGCGCTGCCTGCGGCATCTCCGGCCCGGCGCTCTACAAGCACTTCCCGAGCAAGGACGCGATGCTCGCCGAGATGCTCGTCTCGATCTCCCAGGAGCTGCTCCGCGAAGGACGCGTCCGGGTGAAGGGCGCGTCGAGCACCGATGAGGCCATCGAGGCGCTGATCGACTGGCACGTCGACTTCGCGCTGCGCGACCGGGCCCTGATCGTCGTCCAGGAGCGTGACTGGGAGTCGCTCCCGCACGAGGCGCGCGAACAGGTGCGCACCCTGCAGCGGAAGTACGTCGACCTCTGGGCCGACCAGCTCCGCGACCGCAACCCGGCGCTGGCCCTCGACAGTGCCCGCGCGATGGCCCACGCCGTCTTCGGCCTCATCAACTCCACCCCTCACAACCGGGTTCTCCCCGAGGAGGCGACCCGCGCCGTGCTCACCAAGATGGCCCGCGGAGCCCTCGCGGAGTAGCCGCCGAGGCGTCCCGGCGCGGTTGACTTCGGTGTGGGGCTTGTCACCCGAGGTTAATGAACGTTAACCTCGGTCCATGGCGTCGAATCTGCGCGAGCTGACGCTCGAGCTGCGAGAGCGGCTCGAGCGCGTACGGCAAGGGGGGAGCGAACGCTCCCGGCAACGGCACACCGACCGCGGGAAGCTGCTCCCCCGCGACCGGGTGGACGGTCTCCTGGACCCCGGGTCACCGTTCCTGGAGGTGAGTCCGCTGGCGGCGTACGGGATGTACGACGACGGCGACGAGTGGGCGGTGCCGTCGGCGGGGGTGGTCGCCGGGATCGGCCTCGTCGCCGGCCGCAAGTGCATGATCGTGGCCAACGACGCGACCGTGAAGGGTGGCACCTACTACCCGCTGACGGTCAAGAAGCACCTGCGAGCGCAGACGATCGCGGCCGAGAACAACCTCCCGTGCATCTACCTCGTCGACTCCGGCGGCGCGTTCCTGCCGAAGCAGGACGAGGTCTTCCCCGACCGCGAGCACTTCGGGCGGATCTTCTTCAACCAGGCCAACATGTCCGCGCGCGGGATCCCGCAGATCGCCTCCGTGATGGGCTCGTGCACAGCCGGGGGCGCCTACGTGCCGGCGATGAGCGACGAGACCGTGATCGTGCGCGACCAGGGCACGATCTTCCTCGGCGGCCCGCCGCTGGTGAAGGCGGCCACGGGCGAGGAGGTCACCGCGGAGGAGCTCGGTGGCGGGCTCGTCCATGCGACGAAGTCGGGCGTCGTCGACCACCTCGCCGACGACGACAAGCACGCGCTCGAGATCGTCCGCGGGATCGTCTCGACCCTGCCGGAGCAGGAGACGCGGACGACGACGTACGACGAGCCGGTGGAGTCTCCCGAGACCCTCGCCGACGTGGTGCCCGCCGACACGAAGACCCCCTATGACGTACGCGAGGTGATCCGCCGCATCGTCGACGGGTCCAAGCTGCAGGAGTTCAAGGCGCTCTACGGCGAGACGCTGGTCTGCGGGTTCGCCCACATCGAGGGGCAGCCGGTCGGCATCGTCGCCAACAACGGCATCCTCTTCTCCGAGTCGGCGCTCAAGGGCGCCCACTTCGTGGAGCTGTGCAACCAGCGCGGCATCCCGCTGGTGTTCCTGCAGAACATCACCGGGTTCATGGTCGGCAAGGAGTACGAGAACAAGGGCATCGCCCGCGACGGCGCCAAGCTCGTCACCGCGGTCGCCTGTTCCGTGGTCCCGAAGTTCACCGTCGTCATCGGCGGGTCCTACGGCGCCGGCAACTACGGCATGTGCGGTCGTGCGTACGACCCGAGATTCCTGTGGATGTGGCCCAACGCGCGGATCTCGGTCATGGGCGGCGAGCAGGCCGCATCGGTGCTCGCGACGGTCGCCGGCAAGCCGGACGACGAGGAGTTCAAGGCGCCGATCCGGGACCAGTACGAGACCCAGGGCTCTCCCTACTACGCCACCGCGCGCCTGTGGGATGACGGCATCATCGACCCCGCCGACACCCGACGGGTGCTGGCGATGGGTCTCGCGGTGGCGGCGAACGCGCCGACCCCCGAGCCCCGCTACGGAATCTTCAGGATGTGACTGGGATGTTTGAGTCTGGGATGTTCGAGAGTGTTCTGGTCGCCAACCGCGGCGAGATCGCGCGACGCGTCTTCCGCACCTGTCGTGAGCTGGGGATCCGCACGGTCGCGATCTACACCGCGCTCGACGCGGACGCACCCCACGTACGCGACGCCGACGAGGCCGTCGAGGTCGCGTCCTATCTCGACGCCGACGCGGTGGTCGCGGCCGCTGTCTCGGCGGACGCCGCGGCGATCCATCCGGGCTACGGCTTCCTCTCCGAGCGGGCCGAGTTCGCACGCGCGGTGGCGAAGGCGGGGCTGACCTGGGTCGGTCCGACGCCCGAGGTGATCGAGCAGATGGGCCGCAAGGACGCGGCCCGGGAGATCGCGGTCGCCGCCGGCGTACCTGTGGTTCCGCGGGGCGAGGACAGCCCCTACCCGTTGCTGGTCAAGGCCGCGGCGGGCGGTGGTGGCAAGGGCATGCGCATCGTCCGCTCGCCGGAGGAGCTGGACGAGGCTCGAGCCGCGGCCGCCCGCGAGGCGTTGAGCGCGTTCGGCGACGAGACCCTGCTGATCGAGAAGTACGTCGAGCGGGGCCGCCACATCGAGGTGCAGGTCTTCGGCGACACCCACGGCAACGTCATCCACCTCTTCGAGCGGGACTGCTCGGTCCAGCGCCGCCATCAGAAGGTGATCGAGGAGGCGCCCGCCCCGACGCTCACCGACGAGCAGCGGAACCTGGTCCTGACCAGCGCCGTCGCGCTCGCTCGCCAGGTCGACTACACCGGCGCCGGGACGGTCGAGTTCCTCCTGGACGAGGTGTCCGGCGAGGCGTACTTCCTGGAGATGAACACCCGTCTCCAGGTCGAGCACCCGGTCACCGAGGAGGCGGTCCGCATCGACGGGGCCGCCGCCGACCTCGTCGCGCTCCAGCTCCGGGTCGCTGCCGGTGAGCCGCTGGGCATCGCCCAGGACGACGTACGCATCGACGGTCACGCCATCGAGGTCCGGGTCTATGCGGAGGACGCCTTCGAGGGCTTTCTCCCGCAGGCCGGCCGCACCTCGATCGTCCGCTGGCCGGCCGGTGCACGGGTCGAGCACGCGCTCGAGAGCGAGCAGGTCGTCTCGACCGCCTACGACCCGATGCTGGCCAAGATCATCGTGCGCGGCGCCGACCGCGAGGAAGCCCGTACGGCGATGGTCAAGGCCCTCGACGCGACCGCGGTCCTCGGCCTGACCACCAACACCGGCTTCCTGCGCGTACTGGCCGCCTCCGACGCCTTCCGCGACGCGGAGATCGACACCGCCTGGCTCGACCGCAACGACGTGCCCGCACCCGACCCCGAGGTCCCGCGGGCGCTCGTCGCCTGGGTCAGCGCGATGCTGTCGGCGGCGTCGGACACCACGACGCCGTTCCGCGCCGACGGCTGGCGCCTCGCCGGCTCCCCGGCGCCGACCATCGTCGACCTCGACCGCAGCGTCATCGTCGACCGCCCCTCCGGCCGCGTAGACACCCACCTCGTCCGGCAGATCAGCGCGGCCGACCACGTCCTCGTGGCCATCGTTGACGGCGTACGTCACTGGGCCGCCATCAACGTCCAGCCCGGCCTCGCCGAGATCGTCCACCAAGGACACCGCTTCGACTTCTCCCCGCCCGACCGCGTCGCCGGCGCCGCCGCCCACCACAGCGACGGTGCGGTCGAGGCCAAGATGCCCGGCACGGTCATCGACGTACGCGTCCAGGTCGGCGACCAGGTCGAGGAGGGCCAGGTCCTCGGGGTCATGGAGGCGATGAAGATGGAGGTCTCCCTCAAGGCCCCGTTCGCCGGCACCGTCACCGTCGTCGGTGCGTCAGCGGGATCCCAGGTCCCCCTCGGCTCCGAGCTGTTCGTGGTGGAGCCGACCGATGACTGATCTCCCCGCAGTCGTACGCCACGACAACCTGCCCAGCAGGGTCACGATCTACGAGGTCGGTGCGCGTGATGGCCTCCAGAACGAGAAGACGGCGATCGACACCGGCATCAAGGCCGACCTGATCACCCGTCTTCTGGATGCCGGGCTGAGTCCGGTGGAGGCGACGAGCTTCGTGCACCCGAAGTGGGTGCCGCAGCTGGCGGACGCGAAACAGCTGATGGAAGAGTTGGTCGACCGCCTCGGCGACAGGGCGCGAGAGCTCCCGGTGCTGGTCCCCAACGAGAAGGGCCTCGACCGGGCCCTCGAGCTCGGGCTAAAGCGCATCGCGATCTTCGGCAGCGCGACGGAGACGTTCGCCACCAAGAACCTCAACCAGACCTTCGACGGCCAGTGGGCGATGTTCGAGCCGACGATGAATCGTGCGAAGGCCGAAGGCATGACCGTCCGCGGCTACCTCAGCATGTGCTTCGGCGACCCCTGGGAGGGCCAGGTCGAGATCGCGAAGGTGGTCGAGGCGGGCAAGCGGCTCCTGGATCTCGGCGCCGACGAGCTCAGCCTCGGGGACACGATCGGCGTCGCGACCGCCGGGCACGTGAAGGCATTGATCGGAGCGTTCAAGGAAGAAGGCGTCACGACCGACCGGCTCGCGCTGCACTTCCACGACACGTACGGCCAGGCTCTGGCCAACACCCTCGCCGGACTCCAGTCCGGGGTGACGACCTACGACGCCAGCGCGGGCGGCCTGGGCGGTTGCCCCTATGCCAAGTCAGCCACCGGCAACCTGGCCACCGAGGACCTGCTCTGGATGCTCGACGGCCTGGGGATCGAGCACGGTGTCGATCTCGACAAGGTCGCCGACACGAGCAGCTGGCTCGCCGGACACCTCGGCAGGCCGAGTCCCTCGGCCGTCGTACGTGCCTTGCGGTCCTAGCTGGAGGCACGCCCTAGACTGCATCCAAGAGTGACGGCCGGGTGACAAAAGACGGACCGCCGCGACAATCTCTACTAACTTGGTGCAGAATAGCGGGATCATGGCGCGCAAAGTCTTCCTCCACGTCGGCGCTCCGAAGACGGGCACGACGTACCTCCAGGACAGGTTGTTCCACAACCGGGTGTCCCTGGAGAAGCATGGCGTCTTCTACCCGGTCGGCGGCCAGCCCGACTTCTTCCGGCCGGCGCTCGACCTGATCGACCGTCCGTGGGGCGGGATGAGGAAGACCGTCCACGGCGAGTGGGACGCGCTGGTCAAACGGGTGCGCCGCGACGAGTCCGAGACGATCCTGATCAGCCACCACCTCTTCGCCGGGGCTCGGCCCGACCGGGTCGAGAAGGCGATGACCGACCTCGGCGAGGGCGGGCGCACCGAGGTGCACATCGTCTACACCGCCCGCGACATCGCGCGCGTGCTGGCGGCGGAGTGGCAGGACCAGGTGCAGCGCGAGCGCAAGGTCACCTTCGCGCGCTACCTCGAGCGGATGCAGACCGCGAAGCAGTCGCGCTCGGCCGCCTGGTTCTGGCGTACGCACGGCCTGCCCGACGTGCTCAGCCGATGGGGGCGCAACCTGCCGCCCGAGCGCGTGCACCTGGTCACCGTGCCGCACGACGGGGCGCCGAGCGAGGTGCTCTGGCGCCGGTTCTGCGAGGTGGTCGGGATCGAGGAGTCCTGGACCCCGATCGACAGTGACCGCCACAACCAGTCGCTCGGCCGCGCCGAGGCGACGCTGCTGCGCCGGCTCAACGCGCGGCTCGAGTCGCAGGAGCTCCCCCGCGAGGACTACCGCCACATGGTCACCGAGGTGATCGCCAAGCGCACCCTTGCCCACCGCGACGGTCGCGAACGGGTCACGATGCCGCCGACCGCCTTCGACTGGGCCGACCAGGTCGCCGACTCGTGGATCGAGTGGGCCGAGCTGGCCAAGGTCGACATCGCCGGTGACCTCGAAGACCTCCGCCCGCAGCGACCCGACGCCGACGTCGAGTGGATCGACCCGGACGCGCCGCGCACCAAGGACGTCGCCGACGCGGCGATCGACGCCCTGGTCGCGGTCGTCGTCGAGGCCGCGCGCACCGACCCGCCCCAGCGCCCTGTCGCCTCCCGCGCCGCCAGCCTGATGCGGCGGGTCAAGGGGCGACGCTCCTGATGCCAGCTGCACCCACCAGGGGTTGGGGTTGGGCCGCGCACCTGCGCGAGGGCGGTACGACTCCGTGGGCAGCCTGGTCCGAGCCCGCCACGCCCTTCACGACCGACCACCTGCCGGGTGCCGAGATGCTCGAGCTGCTGCGGCGGCTCAACGAGACGACCAGAGCGAGGTCGAGCGGCGAGCTTGCTCGTCCGCTCGCGCCGAGCGAGGGAGTAACCGCGCGAAGCGCGGAGACAGGCCCGTCCGATCCTGATCGGGTCGATGCCCTGCTGCGTACGAGCCCGCCCGGCCGAGGCCGCCGCGACCTTCCGCTGCTCGGCGACACCGAGACGAGGACGTACGGCCCGCTGCCGGTCGATCCGGCGACGCTGTCGGCGCGGGAGCTGCTGAGGGCGGCGAGCGTGCTGCTCGCCGAGGACCTGCTCGCCACCGTGGAGACGGCGCCCGCGCGGCGGCCGCGAAGGTGGTCGCGCCGGCCCAAGAAATCCCAGCCTGAGCAGGAGAAGTTTCCCTATCGCCTGGTCGGTTCGCCGTGGCTCACGCTGCCCATCCGCGAGGAGCTGGAGCGGCAGGGAAGGCTGCCCGGCGCCGACGGCTACACCGTCTACGTCCTCGGCGGTCCGCTGGACGAGGTCGCCGCCGGGGCGTGGAAATTCCGCACCTTCACCAATCGGGTCAACCCCTGGCACATCTGGATCCGTGACGCGCAGTGGCGCGGCTGGCTCGGCCCGCGTGCCGATCTGCCCAGGATCGCCCGCTGGTGGGCCCGGCGGGTCGGGAAGGACCGGGTCGAGATCGTCACCGATCCCGCCCTGCTGCCCGGCCTGCTCGGCGTGGACAGCCTGCCCGGCCCCTGGCCGATCTCGGCCGAGGGCAACGAGGTCGCGCGCGTTATCGGGCAGGTTCTCAGCGTACGAACCGATCTCGAGACCCAGCGGAAGCTGCTGGTCGACCGGCTGCGACCGCGGCTGGAAAAGCTCGAACCGCTCGTTCCGGATGCTCGGGAGGTCGGCGTTCCCGCGGAAAGTTTGCCTTGGCTCGAAACACAGGCGCGGGCCCAACGTGATGCATTGGTCCGAGCCGGATACGCTCTCCACGGAGACCCTGACCGGCTGCTCCCTTCGGGGGCGGCGACCCAGGGTCCCGACGAGTGCCGGGCGTTGGCGCTCGCGTTGTCATTGCTGGCGGGGCGTTCCTAGAGGAGTAGAACGTTGGAGACTGGGCGGCGCGTGCTGCTTCATGTCGGCACCCCGAAGACGGGCACGTCCTATCTTCAAGACGTCCTCTTCCACAACCGGGAGTCCCTCGCCGAGCAGGGAGTCCACTACTTCGCCGACCGCTTCGACGCCCACTTCCTGGCGGCCCTCGACCTGATGGACCTGCCCTGGGGCGGCATCGAGGAGGAGGCGACCGGCGCCTGGGACGCACTCGCGGAGAAGGTGCGCTCGGTCGAGAACGGCACCGTGATCATCTCCCACGAGATCCTGGCGAGCGCGTCCTGGCAGCAGGCCAAGCACGCGCTGGACTCGCTGGGCGACTCCGAGATTCACATCATGCTCTCCGCGCGCGACCTGGCCCGGCAGATCCCGGCCGAGTGGCAGGAGAACGTCAAGCACCGCTCGGTCGTGACCTACGCCGAGTTCCTCGACGAGATCCGCGACCCCGCCCGCGAAGGCCGGATCGGATCGTGGTTCTGGGGCGTCCAGGAGCTGCCCGACATCCTCGACCGGTGGACCCAGGGCATCGCGCCCGAGCGCGTCCACCTGATCACCGTCCCGCCGCCGGGGTCGTCCTCGTCGCTGCTGTGGGAGCGGTTCTCGACCGCCTTCGGCCTCGACGACCTGACCATCGACTTCGAGGGGATCGACCGCGGCAACCCGTCCCTCGGTGTGCCCGAGGCGGCGCTGCTCCGCGAGATCAACCTGGCGGTCGTGCCGGTGCTCGAGCCGGCCGACTACCGGCCTTTCGTACGCGAGTTCCTGGCCCACCGCACGCTGGCCAAGCGCCGCGACTCCGCCCGCCTGGCCCTCTCGCCCTCGATCCTGCCGTGGGTCGAGTCGCTCTCCGAGAGTTGGGTCAAGGCGCTGTCGGGACGCGGCTACGACGTCGTCGGTGGGCTGGAGGAGCTGCTGGTCCCCGCTGACCTGGCCGACAAGCCGTTCGTCGACCCGGACACCATCTCCTCGCGCGAGGTCCTCGACGCCGGTGTCGCCACCATCGACGCGCTCCTCCAGGAGGCCATCCGGCTGCGCAAGTCCGAGGCCCGGCTGGAGGACGAGGTCGGTGAGCTGCGCGCCGAGCTGGAGCACACCCGGTCGCTGGTGCCGAAGCAGCGGGCCCGCGAGGGTCTCGAGCGGCGCTGGTGGGGTCGCGCGATCCTGAAGGTCTACCGCCTCGTCCGTCGCTAGAGGATCGCCTCGAGCAGTCCCGCGGCCCGGGCGCGGTCGAAGACGTGCACCCGGTCCCAGGAGCCGTCGGCGTCACCGAAGGTCGCCGCGGTCAGAAGCCGTGGCTGGTCGTCGGTCCAGCGGTGCCAGTGGCGCTCGAAGGATTCCGTACGGACCATCCGGCCGCGCTCGTGCTGGCCGTCGATCGCCGCGACGCGCGGCACATCGATCATGACCAGCGACGTACGCCAGCCGCGGGCGTGGGCGATCCGCCCGAGCAGCTCGCGCCGGCCGGGCCGGGTGGCCGGGTCGTGGACGAGGAGCGTGGGGCGACCGGGGGTCGGGCCGAGCAGGACCAGGATCAGGGTCGCGATCGCGTGCCACAGGTGCACCAGCGGCCGGTACAGGCGGTAGGGCACCTCCGGCAGCCGTGCCGCGAGCCAGCGCCCCGGGGTCTCCGGGTCGAGGGCGCGTACGTCGGGACGCCGGGCGGCCACGTCGCGGATCAGGGTGCTCTTCCCGGCACCGGGTACGCCGCCCAGGAGGAGCAGGTGAGGTCTCACCTCGACCCCGGCAGCGCGGGCTGGACTGATCGGGGCGTACGTCGTGTCGAGGGTCATCGACTGCTCCTCCCAAGCGGACACCAACAGTGTGGAGTTCCGTGCTCAGAGGAACGTTGGACGGACCTGTGAAGTTCCTGTGAGCCGAGCTCAGCCGGCGTCGGGGTGACGCGGCAGCAGCTCGCGCGAGGCGTAGCGACCGATCTGGTAGGTCATCCACCCATCAGCCCCTCCACCGACGACACCGCCGACCAGCGGGATCCGCTTGGCGGCCATGGAGATCATGCCTCTGCCGGTGACCCGGCTGAGCAGCTCCTGGGCCACCTCCGAGGCGACGATGGCGTCGATCGCGCGGTCGTAGGTCGGAGCGGTCGCGATTGCCATCGGCGGGGCGGGGATCCTCTTGTCCTGGATCCACTTGCCGACCTTCTCCTCGCTCAGGAGGGTGAGCAGGATGGCGTTGCGCACGCGAGGATCGGTCAGGTCGTAACCACGGAGATGCGCGATCGCGGCCACCATGCGGCACTGGATGATGGCCATCCCGGTGATGTTGGCCGGGAGCGTGATCGCCTGGGTGACCAGACCGCCGATGTTGGTCGCGAAGCCACCGACACCGGCCAGCCGCACGTGGTTGTCGATGACGTGCTTGACCGCGAGCTCGACGTCGTTGTCGTGGTCCTTGAGGTGCTTCTCGGCGGCCGCGGCCGCTGCCGGGAGCGGGCCGACACCGACGATCGCGTGGTGCAGCGCCTGCCGGACCACGGTGGTGGTCACGCCGGGAGCGGACTGGATGACCTTGGGTGCGAGCCGGCCAGCCGCACTGGTGAGCACTGCCTTGGGACCGATCATGAGGCAAATCTTAAGTGTGTGGTGGTTGGCGCCGCACGGGGCGATAACGTTTCGTCGTGGCGAATCTTCGGGGACCGATCGAACCCGAGCCCTCGCCGTGGGCCTTCGCCGACCTCCGGGATCCAGGCGCGGGCCATGGCGGGGCCGATCTGGACGATCTGGTGGGGATGGGTGCGGACGTTGCGCCCGGGACACTCCTGGCCGCATACCGGCACGGGATCTTCCCGATGCCCGGGGAGTCCCCGCGTGATCCGATGATGTGGTTCTCGCCGGTCAGGCGCGGCGTACTTCCGCTGGACGGGCTCGTCGTCTCGCGGTCCCTGCGCAGGTCCGTGCGGGACTTCGAGATCAGGATCGACACCAGCTTCGACCAGGTGGTGGCCTCGTGCGCCGACCCACGCCGGCCCCATGGCTGGATCGACAAGCGGATCCGCCGGGCCTACGGCGACCTGCACGAGCTGGGCTGGGCACACTCGGTCGAGGCGTGGCAGGACGATCGCCTGGTCGGCGGGCTCTACGGGGTCGCGATCGGCGGTCTCTTCGCCGGGGAGTCGATGTTCCACCGTGTCCGAGACGCGTCCAAGGTCGCCCTGGTCGGGCTCGTCTCGGCGCTGCGCGAGGCGGGGTCGATCGACCAGCGGATCCTGGACGTGCAGTGGCGCACCGACCATCTGGCCTCGCTGGGCGTCGTCGAGATGGGTCGCAACGACTACCTCGACCGCCTGGAGAAGGCGCTCAGGCTGCCGCTCCCGGAGGCGTTCGGCGGCCCTCCGGCCGAGTCCTAGCGGTAGTCCTAGAGGACGTACGCCTCGGCGCCGGTCTCGCTGACCATCGGTCGCCCGGCGGCGGCCCAGTCGAGCATGCCGCCGGCGAGGTTGACGACCTCGAAGCCCTGCTGGGCGAGGTAGTTGACCGCCTGGGCGCTGCGTCCGCCGACCTTGCAGACCACCAGGGTCTGGCCCTCGGGAAGCTCACCGAGGCGCGCCGGGAGCTCCTGGAGCGGGATGTGGGTGGCGCCCTCGATGTGGCCTGCTGCCCACTCGTCGTGCTCGCGGACGTCCAGGACGGCCACGGGCAGGGGATCGGGCACGCCAGCGATCTCGACGGTGGGGATGGTCACCAGTCAAGCCTACTTGAGAAGCCGGGACATCCGGCGATCGGCGAGCGGCTTCCCGCCGGTCTGGCAGGTGGGGCAGTACTGCAGGCTCGAGTCGGCGAAACTGACCTCGAGGATCGTGGAACCACAGACCGGGCACTTCTTGCCGGCCTTGCCGTGCACTGCGAGGTTGGACTTCTTCTCGCCCTTCAGCTCGCTCATCGCCAGGCCGGAGTCGCGCTCGACGGCCTCCCGCAGGGTCGTCCGCAGCGCGTTGTAGAGGCTCTCCGACTCCTCCTCGGTCATCTCGGCGGGCTTGAACGGCGACATCTTCGCCGCCCACAGGATCTCGTCGGAGTAGGCGTTGCCGATGCCCGCGATGATCGACTGCATCCGCAGTACGCCCTTGATCTGCTTGCGGCCCTGACCTGCGAGGATCTCGCGGAAACGGGCCAGCGTGAAGTCGTCGGCCAGCGGGTCGGGGCCGAGCGAGGCGACGCCCGGGACGTCCTGCGGATCGTGGACGACGTAGAGCGCCAGGCGCTTCTTGGTGCCGCCTTCGGTGATGTCCAGCCCGGTGTCGTCGTCGAGCACGACCCGGATCGCCAGCCCGGACTTCGACCCCGGCCGGGGCGGTGCCGCCGGGATCTCGTCACGCCACCTGATCCAACCGCCGCGGGCCAGGTGCAGCACGAGATGGACGCCGCTCGCCTCGATGTCGATGAACTTGCCGTGGCGGGTCACGTTGTCGACGAGCGTGCCCTCGACCGCGGTCAGCGGCGGATCGTACGTCTTCAGTGCGCTGAACTGCGCGACGTGCACCTTCGTGATCGCGCGGCCGTCGAGGCGCCCGCGCAGGTCCTCGGCGAGCGCTTCCACCTCGGGGAGTTCCGGCATGTCCGCGAGTCTAGATCGTCAGGCTTGCGCGAGGGGAAGAAATCCCGCTATGATCGAACACACGTTCGACACTAGCGATCGATGTGAGAGTCTGCGCCTTTCTAAGGTTCATCCTAGAAAGGCGAATAGAGACCTACGCTCATGAAAGATGTGGCTCGCTAGCCAAATCTAAGACGCGTCCTAGAGATGTGGATATCGTCTGATCATGGACCCCATCCGCAATCCGTACGCTCCTGGCGCCGGTCAGCGGCCCCCTGAGCTCGCTGGTCGTAACGAGCAGCTCGGGCAGTTCGACGTGGTGCTGGAGCGGGTGGCGCGTGGTCGCCCGGAACGGTCGCTGGTGCTCACCGGGCTCCGCGGCGTCGGCAAGACGGTCCTGCTCAACACGCTGCGGTCCGCCGCGGTCCGCAAGGGCTGGGGCACCGGGAAGATGGAGGCTCGCCCCGACCAGTCGCTGCGCCGGCCGCTGTCGAGCGCCCTGCACCAGGCGGTGCGCGAGCTGGGTCATCCGAGCTCCGACGACGTCGACCACGTGCTCGGCGTGATCCGCTCCTTCGCCCAGCGGGAGGCCGGTCCCAACGCCAAGCTGCGCGAGCAGTGGTCGCCGGGCATCGAGGTCGCGGCGGTACGGGGCCGGGCCGACTCCGGTGACATAGAGATCGACCTGGTCGAGCTGCTCACCGACGTCGGCGGGCTTGCCGCCGATGTCGGCAAGGGCGTCGGCGTCTTCATCGACGAGATGCAGGACCTCGGCCCCGACGACGTCTCGGCGATGTGCGCGGCCTGCCACGAGATCAGCCAGTCGGGGCCGCCGGTGATCGTCGTCGGCGCCGGCCTGCCGCACCTGCCGGCCGTGCTCTCGGCGAGCAAGTCCTACTCCGAGCGGCTCTTCTCCTACCAGCGCATCGACCGCCTCGAGCGGGAGGCCGCCGACCGCGCCCTCGCCGCTCCCGCTGGCGAGGAGGAGGCCGAGTTCGAGCTCGACGCCCTCGCGGAGATGTACGCCGCCACCGGCGGTTACCCCTACTTCATCCAGGCCTACGGCAAGACCGTGTGGGACCAGGCGCCGCGCTCCCCGATCACCGTCGAGGACGTGAAGGTCGCCGCCCCCGAGGCCGAGCGCGAGCTCGCGGTCGGCTTCTTCGGCTCGCGTTACGAGCGCGCCACCCCCGCGGAGCGGGACTACCTGCGGGCGATGGCCGACGCTGCCGTCGAGCTCGGCGCCGACGACATCGGCACCGTCGCCACCGCGGACGTCGCCGCCTTCCTCAACAAGAAGCCGCAGTCGCTCTCCCCGGCGCGTGACGCGCTGATGAAGAAGGGGCTGATCTACTCCGGCGAGCGCGGCCGGATCGCGTTCACCGTTCCTCACTTCGGTCGTTACCTACGCCAACAGGGGTAATTCGGCGTCAGCTCCGCAAACAGGGTGTAATTCCCTCTTCCCTCCGCGTAGGCACGGTGCTTGACTTTGGCGGTGGCCAGTGACGCACATCACATCGGCCGCATTCCCGCAGCGAACTCGGGCGCAGCACGAACGAGTGGAGGGAGAACCACGCATGCGTGGTTGGAAGAAGGCGCGACTCCTCACCATCGGAGCCGCAGGAGCGCTTGTCCTCGGTCTGACGCTGCCCGGCGCACCCGCCGGCAGCGCGCCGCCGTCGGACGACGATCGTGGCCGGGCCGCCAAGGAGCTCAAGGAGACCGGGTCCGACTACAACAACGGCAAGCGTCTCGGGGTCGAGCGGCACCGGGGCGATCTGGCCGGCAAGCAGGCACCGAAGGGACCCGCGAAGGTCGGCCAGAGCCGCACCTGGTTGGGGCTCGACGACGCCCAGGGAAGCATCTACCTCAAGGACTACACACTGCGAGGCGTCGGCGACAACATCGAGGTGTGGGTCGCCGAGGACCGGGCGTTCCCGGACGGTGACTGCCGCAACGCCCTCGGCCTGACCGAGGTCACCGACGCCCAGGTCTCGAACTTCATCTCGGAGTTCGACAACACCATCTACCCGATCGAGTCGGAGGAGTTCTCGGTCCCGCCCGACCGGGACGGCAAGCAGGCCACCCTGCCGGGGCTGATCCCCAACCTGCCGTCCTCGGAGTACAAGGGCGACGGCGACAACATCGTGGTCCTGGTCGACAACGTCCGGGACGCCAACTTCTACGAGCCCGCCACTCCGGACGGGCAGACCTACATCGCGGGCTTCTTCTACTCGGTCTTCAACGAGTACTTCGACCGCAACGTGATGAGCATCGATGTCTTCGACTGGCTGCACCGCACCGGCACCAACCCGCCCGACGACAGCACCGATCCGGCGTACGTCGCCTGCAACGAGGAGCTGAACAGCGCTCCCGGACGGCTGGTCGGAGCATCTCGGCCGCTGCTGTACGAGGGCACCTTCGCGCACGAGTACCAGCACCTGCTGGAGTACTACGAGGACACCGACGAGGTCTCCTGGGTCAACGAGGGTCTCTCCGACTACGCCCAGACCCTGGTCGGCTACGTCGACCCGAGCACCCCACCTGACGATCCCGGCGCGGACTCGCACCTGGCGTGCTTCATGGGCTATCTCGATCCGGCGTTCGGTGGTTCGGAGAACTCGCTGACCGGCTGGGGCGACCAGGGTGGGCCGGAGACGCTGTGCGACTACGGCGCGGTCTACTCCTTCATGGAGTATCTGGCCAGCCACTACGGCCCCGACTTCCTCAGTGCCCTGCACCGCGAGGATGCCGGCGGACTCGAGGGGCTCCAGGTGGTGCTGGACCAGTTCGACGCCGGGGTCTCCGCCCAGCAGACGATCCACGACTGGGCCGCCATGGTGGCTCTCGACGCGGCCCTGGACGCCAACGGCGGCAACCTGAACGGCGGTGACGCGGCGACGTACCAGGCCGACTCGCTCTCCGCGAAGGTCAACTGGGACAACCCGGAGTCGTGGAACGAGAGCGGCGCACCGCCGAACGGCTCGGACTACGTACGCCTGCGTGACGGCGCCGGGGCCTACCTCTCCGCGGGCGAGATCGATTCGCTCAGCTTCGACGGGGCGTCGGCGTTGGAGCCCAAGCCGGTCGAGTGGACGGTCGACACGACCCCGCCGGACGCCACGGCGGCCGACAGCAGCTGTGGTTCGCCGCCTCCGGACGGCACCGGAGCCGCAGCGCTCTACGCCGGCTGTGGGCCGAACCTCGACCGGTCGGTCGTGCGAGCCGTCGACGTCCCCGCCGGCGGAGCCTCGCTGACCTTCGACGCCCTGTGGGACGCCGAGGTCGGTTGGGACTTCGGCTACGTGCAGGTCTCCACAGACGGTGGTGAGACCTGGCAGAGCCTGGCCACCGCCGACACGACCAGCGAGCACGACCCGGGTGCCATCCCGACCGTGGTCGACAACCTGCCCGGCTTCTCCGGCGACTCCGGGGGCTGGCGGCCGCAGAGTGCGGACCTGTCGGCGTACGGCGGGCAGAACGTGCTGGTGGCGTTCTGCTACATCACCGACTCCGGGGTCGACGAGTCCGGCTTCTGGGTCCGTGACATCGCCGTCGGCGGCACCGCGCTGCCCAGCGACACCCTGGACGGCTGGCAGTCGATGTCGCAGGTCAACCCGACACCGGTCGAGGGCTGGACGGTCCAGCTGGTGGCGTACGGCCCGGCGGGCTCGCCCGCGTGGGTGCACACCCTCGCGCTGGACGAGTCGTTCGACGGCACGCTCAGTGGTGCTGCGCTCGACGCCGCGATCGGTGACACTGCCGAGACCGTGGCGGCGGTCGTGATGTTCGACGATCCGACGGAGAGCGTGTCCGACCCGGCGCGCTACACCCTGACGGTCGACGGGGTCACCCAGCCGGGCGGCTGATCCCGGCACCCAACGAGCGGGCTGCGGCTGTCGATGGACAGTCGCAGCCCGCCGCTGTTCTACGGTGGAAGACGTACGCGCCGAGAAGGAGACTGCATGTCGACCATCGCCGAACAGATCGTGTCCACCCTGTCCGCCAGCGGTGTCCGCCGCGTCTACGGGATCCCGGGTGACTCCCTCAACGGGTTCACCGACGCGCTCCGCAAGAACGGAGACATCAGCTGGATCCACGTACGTCACGAGGAGGCTGCCGCGTTCGCGGCCGCCGCCGACGCGGCCACCACGGGTGAGCTCGCGGTGGTCGCGGGGAGCTGCGGGCCGGGCAACCTCCACCTGATCAACGGTCTCTTCGACGCGAACCGCTCACGGGTTCCGGTGCTCGCGATCGCCGCCCACATCCCGACCGCCGAGATCGGCACCGGCTACTTCCAGGAGACGCACCCGCAGGAGCTGTTCCGGGAGTGCTCGGTCTACACCGAGTACGTCGCCCAGCCGAGCCAGATGCCGCACGTGCTCGAGATCGCGATGCGTACGGCGGTCGAGAGGCAGGGCGTGGCGGTGCTGGTGATCCCCGGCGACGTCGCGCTGGCCGAGTCCGTGGTCGAGCGGACCGTGGAGATCCGCCCGACGCGCTCGCGGGTCATCCCCGACGAGGACGCCCTCAGGCGGGCGGCGGACCTGCTCAACGCCGGCGAGAGAGTGACCATCCTCGCTGGTGCCGGCTGCGCTGGTGCGCACGACGAGGTGGTGGCCCTGGCCGAGACGCTCGGCGCCCCCGTGGTGCACGCGCTCCGCGGCAAGGAGTTCCTGGAGTACGACAACCCCTACGACGTGGGGATGACCGGCCTGCTCGGCTTCGCCTCCGGCTATCGCGCGATGGACCGGGCCGACACCCTGCTGATGCTCGGCACCGACTTCCCCTACCGGCAGTTCTTCCCGAAGCACGCCAAGACCATCCAGGTCGACGTACGCGGCGAGCAGCTCGGCCGTCGCCACCCGATCGACGTCGGGCTGGTCGGAACGGTCAAGGACACCGCCTCGGCCTTGCTGCCGCTGCTCGACCGGAGCGATGACCGGCGCCACCTGGACGACTCCCTGGACCACTACCGCCGCACCCGGACCAAGCTCGACGAGCTCGCCACCCCGTCCCGGTCGAAGGCGCCGATCCACCCGCAGTACCTCGCTCGTCTGGTCGACCAGGCCGCCGCCGACGACGCCGTCTTCATCCCCGACGTCGGGTCGCCGGTCGTGTGGGCGGCGCGCTACCTGACCATGAACGGCCGCCGCAGGCTGATCGGCTCCTTCGCCCACGGTTCGATGGCCAACGCGCTGTCGCAGGCGGTCGGTGCCCAGGTCGCCCATCCGGGCCGGCAGATCGTCGCGCTCGCCGGTGACGGTGGGCTCACCATGCTGCTCGGCGAGCTGGTCACCCTCATCCAGAACCGGCTCCCGGTGAAGCTCGTCGTCTTCAACAACTCCTCGTTGAACTTCGTCGAGCTGGAGATGAAGGCCGCCGGCTTCGTCACGTACGGCACCGACCTGGTGAACCCGAACTTCGCCGACGTCGCCACCGCGATGGGCATCTACGCCCGCCGCGTCGAGCACTCGGCCGATCTGCCGGACGCGGTCGCCGACGTCCTCGGCCACGACGGCCCCGCCCTCCTCGATGTCGTCACCGAGCGTCAGGAGCTCTCCATCCCGCCCAACATCACCGCCGAGCAGCTCAAGGGCTTCACCCTCTACGCCCTTCGGTCCGTGATGTCGGGTCGGGGTGACGAGCTGATCGACCTCAGCAAGGCCAACCTGCGCCAGCTGTTCTAGCGGTCGCGTCCCGCCGTCTCGAGCAGACGCAGCCAGATCTCGCTCATCGTCGGGTAGGCCGGGACCGCGTGCCAGAGCCGGTCGAGAGGGACCTCGCCGACGATCGCGATGGTCGCGGCGTGCAGCATCTCGGCGGTGTCGGGCCCGACCGCGGTGAAGCCGACCAGGACCTTGCGCTGCTCGTCGATGACCATCCGCGCCTGGCCGCGGTAGCCGTCGGCGTGCAGCGACGCTCCGGCGATCGAGCCGAGGTCGTAGTCGACGACGCCGACCTCGATGCTGGCGGCCTCGGCCGATTCGGCGGAGTGTCCGACCGCGACGACCTCGGGGTCGGTGAAGATCACCTGGGTGGCGGCCCGCTCGTCGGCGGTGGCGGCGTGGCGCCCCCATGCGCTCAGGTCGGGCTTCTCGCCGCGAGCGCGTGCCGCGATCAGATCGCCCAGCCCTCGAGCCTGGTACTTCCCGTGGTGGGTCAGCAGCGCTCGATGGTTGACGTCGCCCGCGGCGTAGAGCCAGCCTTCCTCGAGCTGCCCGCTGTCGTCGACCACGGCCAGGGCGTCGTCGACCTTCAACCAGCTGCCGGGCTCGAGGCCGACGTGCTCCAGACCGAGGTCCTTGGTGTTGGGCACCCGACCGGTGGCCACCAGCACCTCGTCGGCGGTCACCTCGGTGCCGTCCGAGAGGGTCACCCGCACCTCGCCGCCCTCATCACGCCGAGCCTCGGTCGCGCCGGCGTCCAGATGAAGCGTGACCCCGTACGTCCGGAGCGCCTCGGCCACCTGCTCGCCGGCGAACTTCTCGACCCCCGGCAGGAGCCGGGTGCGGGAGATCAGCGTCACCTGCGACCCGAGGGCGCTGAAGGCGGTCGCCATCTCGGCGCCGACCACCCCGCCGCCGATGATCGCCAGGCGATCGGGAACGGACTGGGCGCCGGCGGCCTCGCGGTTGGTCCAGGGACCGACTTCCTCGAGTCCCGGGATCGGCGGGATGAGGGAGGAGCTGCCGGTGGAGACGACGACGGCGTGGCGGGCCTGAAGGTTGGTGGTCGTGCCGTCGTCGGCGGTGACGGTGACCGAGCGGGTGCCGGTGATGCGCCCGTGTCCGCGGACCAGGGTGATCCCGGCCCCGGTGAGCCACTCGACCTGACCGGTGTCCTTCCAGTTGGAGGTGAACCCGTCGCGTCGGGCGAAGACGGCGGAGGCGTCCAGCGTGCCCGTGACCGCCTGACCTGCGGCCGGAAGCGCGCGGGCGGCGCGCAGGGCTGCCGCGTCCCGCAGGAGGGCCTTCGTCGGCATGCAGGCCCAGTAGGAGCACTCGCCGCCGACGAGCTCGCGCTCGACGATCGCTGCGGTCAGGCCGCCCTGCACGACTCGGTCTGCGACGTTCTCGCCGGTCGGGCCGGCGCCGATGACGATGACATCGACGGTCAGATCTTGGCTGGTGCTCGTCATGTCAGTTGACCTTACCCGCGCGCTGGCGCAGTCGGAGGGCAGAAATCAGGAAGAAGATGCCGCCCAGCGTCGCGTAGCCCGCGAGGCCGGTGAGTGACGCCTTCGGGCCGGCGGCCATCAGGATGAATCCGGTTCCGGCGAAGGTCGAGATCCCGCCGCTGAGGATCATCGCCCACTGACCACCGAGTCGGTAGCGGCGTACCGCGACGAACAGCTGGACCAGGCCGGCGGTGATCGCCCAGGCGCCCCACACCCGCAGGATGTCCGGGATCCCGGAGGTGGCCGCGACAGCGACGCCGACAGCGGTGAGCAGGCTGAGTGCCATGTTGACGTACAGCAGTACGCGCGGGCCGTTGGCGCCCGAGGTGCGGTGGTCGACCACGGCGGCCGCCACGTCGAACAGCGGGTAGATGACCAACAGCGCGATGCTGGCGGCGTTGAGCGTCGTCGCGGTGAGTGCGACCAGCCCGGCCCAGACGATCGCGAACCCGAAGCGGAAGAAGTAGAGCCTCGGCAGTGCGCGGGGCGGGGCGGTCAGTGTGCCGGATCGACCGGTCTCGACGGAGGTGGACATCAGATCCCTTTCGTGGATCAAGCTGGGAGACAGAACGATCGTTCTACCTGGATCGAGAGTCTGTCGCAGCCGCCCGGAAAATGCAAGACCGATCGTTCTGTCTGCTAGCGTTGAGACCACGCGAACGAGAGGGATGACGGATGTCTGAGGCCCGGGATCGACTGCTCAGCACGGCGAGTCGGCTCTTCTACACCGAGGGTCTGCACTCGGTCGGGGTCGATCGCGTGATCGCCGAGGCGCAGGTCACGCGGGCGACGCTCTATCGGCACTTCCGGAGCAAGGACGAGCTCGTCGTGGCGTACCTGACGCAGACCGACGATGCGATCCGGGCGCGCCTGGACGCCGCCCGGGCGGAGGTCGACGACCCCGACGAGCTCATCCGGGCCGTCGGCCGGTCGATCGCCGCGGACATCCAGGGCGAGGGGTTCCGTGGTTGCGCGTTCCTCAACGCCGCCGCCGAATACCCGGACCCGGAACACGTGGTCCATCAGGCGGTGCTCAAGCACCGGGAGTGGTTCCTGGCCACGATGACCGATCTCTTCGCGGCGACGGGGAAGCCTGATTCGGAGTTTGCCGGCCGCCAC
The DNA here is from genome assembly GCF_054031495.1 of Nocardioides sp. YJ-D4. Lineage (NCBI taxonomy): Bacteria > Bacillati > Actinomycetota > Actinomycetes > Propionibacteriales > Nocardioidaceae > Nocardioides > Nocardioides sp. YJ-D4. Next base: position 2,882,870 of record NZ_CM132932.1, on the reverse strand, counting down.
TTCGTCATGTTGCGAGACGGTGCGATGGCGGCCGGCTGTCTGACCGATCCCGCCCCGGTCGGTGAGACGTTCCTACGAGGGCTCGAAGGACTTCTGACCTACCGGAGCGGCCTGGGGTCAGCGCTCAGCTGACGCCGTTGTCGGCGAGGAACTCCTTGGCGACGGTGGCCGGGTCGGCCTTGTCGACCTGGACCTTGGCGAGAGCCTCGGTCAGGTTGGCGGTGGTGAGCGCCTCGGAGACCGCGTTGAGCGCGGTCTCGGCGTCGCTGCTGAGCACCTCGGAGCGGATCAGCGGGACGATGTTCTGGGCGAGGAAGAGGTTCTTCGGGTCCTCCAGAACGACCCAGTCGTTCGTCGGGATCGCTGAGTCGGTCGTGAACACGTTGGCCACGTCGACGGAGCCCTTCTTCAGGGCCGCGACGGTCAGCGGGCCGCCGGGGTCGGTCGGCGTGATCTCCTTGAAGGTGACCCCGTAGACCTCAGCCAGGCCCGGGACCCCCTGGGCGCGCGTCTTGAACTCCGGGCTCGCGCCGAGGGTGAGATCCTTGGCCACCGGGGCGAGGTCCTCGATGCTGGTCAGCGAGTACTTCTCGGCGGTCTCCTTGGTCACCGTCAGCGAGTCCTTGTCCTCGGCGGCCGACTGCGGCAGCGTCTGGCTGCCCTCCGGAAGCACGTCCTGGAGCGCGTCGTAGACGTCCTCGGGGGCGGAGACGTTCTCCGGCAGGTTGCCGTCCGTCAGGTAGGACAGCAGGCCTCCGTTGTACTCCGGCAGCAGGTTGATGTCACCGCTCTTGAAGGCCTCCATGTAGACCTCGCGGGACCCGATGTTGGGCTTGGTCTCGACCTTGACGCCCTCGGCCTCGAGAGCCTGGGCGTACATCTCCATGAGCAGCTCGCTCTCGGGGAAGTTGGCCGAGCCGACGACGATCGTGCCGCCGCCTGAGTCGGAGTCCGATCCCGAGTCGAGCGGGTCACCGCCACAGGCGGTGAGGGTGCCTGCCACGGCGAGCGTCGCGAACAGGTACGCGGTGGTGCGGATTCGGCGGGACATTGAGATACCTCTCGGGTTGCTGGGTTAGTCAGCCGGCGGGTTCGGGGCGGAGGGTGGTCGGGCGGTTGCCGGCCTCGCGGCCGTCGACGCCGGGCGAGACGAGGAGTCGCTGTACGCCCGCGAGCGCCAGGTCGATCGCGACCGCGAGCACGGCGAGCACGATCGCTCCGGCGACCACCTGGTCGTACTGGAGCGTCGCCAGCCCGTCGAAGAGATAGCGGCCGAGGCCGCCGAGACCGGCGTACGCGGCGATGGTCGCGGTCGAGACCACCTGGAGCGACGCGTTGCGCAGGCCACCGATGATGATCGGCAGGGCGATCGGGACCTCGACGCGCCAGGCGATCTGGGTCTCGGTCATGCCGACTCCTCGCGCCGCGTCGACGGTCTCGTCGCCGACGGACTGGATGCCGGCGTACGTCGTGGCGAGGATGGGCGGGATGGCGAGCACGACCAGGGCGATCGTGACCGGGACCAGACCGATCCCGACCAGGCCGAGCGCGAGCATGAGTACGCCGAGGGTCGGCAGCGCGCGGCCGGCGTTGCCGAGGTTGATCGCGATCAGGGCGCCGCGGCCGGTGTGGCCGATCAGCAGACCGATCGGGAACGCGATCGCGGCCGCGATCGCCAGGGCGAGGACGGTGTAGCCGAGGTGCTCGAGGATGCGCTGGGGGAAGCCGTCGGGGCTGGTCAGCGACCAGTTGGCGGCGTCGAGCAGGTAGTCGAGACTCATCGCGCACCCGCTCGCGCCCACGGGGTGAGCCCGCGCTGGAGGGCGACGATGAGGACGTCGGCGATGACCGCGAGGGCGACCGAGAGGACCAGACCGATGATGATCGGCGGCAGGTAGAAGCCGAGCTGGAACCCGCGGGTGAAGAGCTGTCCGAGGCCGCCGATGCCGATCAGGGCCGCGATGCTGACCATGCTCACGTTGGCCACGGTCGCCACCCGCAGACCGGTCAGGATCACCGGCATGGCCAGCGGCAGCTGGACTCTGAACCAGCGGCGTACGGGGCCATAGCCCATCGCGGTGGCGGCCTGGAGGACGGTGGTGTCGACCGCGTCGAGACCGTCGGCCGTCGTACGGACGAGCAGGGCGAGCGAGTAGAGGGTGAGCGCGATGACCACGTTGACCGGGTCGAGGACGCTGGTGCCGAGGATGCCCGGGAGCAGCAGGAGCAGCGCCAGCGACGGGATGGTGTAGATCACGCTGCCGGCGGTGAGCGCGATGTGGCGTGCCGGGACGTAGCGATGGACCAGGGCGCCCAGCGGCAGGGCGAGGACGAAGGCGATCGCCACCGGGATCAGCGCGAGCCAGATGTGTTGCACGAGCGCGGTGAGGATGTCGTCCGCGTTGGTCTCGAGATAGCGCCAGAGGTCCTTCACCCGGCCTCCTCCGCGGAAGCCAGGGCCGCCAGGCGCTCGCGGTGCTGCGAACGTACGCTGCCGGCCAGGTCCTCGAGCAGGACCAGCCCGTCGGCTCGACCCTCGGCGTCGACGCGGATCGCCGCGCCGGCGGGCGAGAGGATGACCAGGTCGGTGACCGTACGCAGGTTGGCGCCCTCGCTGAAGGTGCCCTCGGTCGGGAGGAGGCCGTCGGAACCGCGCCAGCCCAGCGGTCGGCCGTCCTGGTCGACCTCGAGGGTGAGGCTATCGACAACGTGATCGATGGGCTTGAGCGCGACCGAGCTCCCGTCGGCGAACCCGAGGCCCCGGAAGCCGCGGTCGCGCCCGACGAGCGAGGCGACGAAGTCGTCGGCCGGGGCGGCGAGAAGGTCGGCGGGCGGGGCGAACTGGGCCAGGCGGGCACCCTGGGCGAAGACGGCGACCTTGTCGCCGAGGCGGATCGCCTCGTCGATGTCGTGGGTGACCAGGACGATCGTCTTGCCGAGCTCGCCCTGGAGCCGGAGCAGCTCCTGCTGGAGGTCGTCGCGTACGACCGGGTCGACGGCCGAGAACGGCTCGTCCATCAGCAGCACCGGCGGGTCGGCCGCGAGCGCCCGGGCGACCCCGACACGCTGCTGCTGGCCGCCCGAGAGCTGGGCCGGGTAGCGCTCGCCGAGGTTGGCGGCGAGCCCGACGCGCTCGAGCAGGTCCAGGGCGCTCGTGCGGGCTTCCCGGCGGGAGATGCCCTGCAGGATCGGGACGGTCGCGACGTTGTCGAGGACCGTGCGGTGCGGGAAGAGCCCGGCGCCCTGGATCACGTAGCCGATCTCGCGCCGCAGCTGCGCCTCCGGGCGGCTGGTGACGTCGTCACCGTCGATCAGGATCCGGCCGGAGGTCGGCTCGATCATCCGGTTGATCATCCGCAGCGCGGTCGTCTTGCCGCATCCGGACGGTCCGACGAACACGGTGATCTTCCCGGTGTCGACCGTCAGAGAGAGGTCTTCCACGGCAACGGTGCCGTCCGGATAGCGCTTGGTCACGCCCTCGAACTCGATCACAGCCACCGCTCCTGTCTGTTGTTCTTCACCTGCGGACGCCGTTGCACAAGATCCTCAGCCTGCCAGATCTGGGGAAGGAACCGAAGATGTTAAACGGACAGGGACGTCGGGTTCGCCGTCCGAGCCTCGCTCCTCGATGCTTGAAATCTGCCACATTCCTGGACCCGATGCCCGAGATGCCGACCCGGCGCGGCGCAGGTCGTTCAGTCCTCCAGCGGGCGCAGCTCGTCGGCGTAGGAGACCGAGACGCGGCGCATCACGCCGTCGTCGCTGATCGCGTACTGCCCCATCCGCCACAGTGGCGGCGAGTACGCGTGGATCGAGACCGCGCCGTCGACCGCACCGCTCATCCGGTGGATGTGATCGGGCCCGAAGCCGAAGCTGCGACCCGCGCCGACCTCCCGTTGCACGGGATCGCCGCCGAACCTCGGCTGCTGCTCGAAGACCGCTCCGTGGGTCACCGCCACCGCGCCCGAGGAGATGTCGTGGTCGTGCCAGCCGGTGTCGTCGACGGTGTTCCAGCACAGCAGCCAGACGTCGATGTCCTTGTCCCGGTAGAGCGAGACGTAGTGGCGCCCGCCGGTGTCGTGGCGCACCAGGTGCTCCCACCGCTCGGGGTGTGCTGCGAGCTCGTCGACCCAGGCGCGCAGCTCGCCGGGAGCGAGCGTACGTCCCGGCAGCTCGGGCAGTTCTGCGCCGCTGAGGACCGTGTCGGCGGCCGGCTCGGTCACGGTCGGTTCGGTGATGGTCATCGGTCTCCTCCGGTGAGCAGGTGGTGCGGGTTGGCGACGAAGATCGCCCGGCTCAGGGCCTCCCCGAGGTCGGGATCGGTCGGCTCGGCGTAGGGCCGGTCCGAGCCGTTCACCAGCGGGTCCACGCCGACCACGCGCGACATCGCGTCGATCGCCTGGGTGCCGTAGGACGAGGTCTCGTAGTAGACGTGCCGGTCGATCGCGCCGAGCTCCCCGCCGCGCTGTGCGAGGCGCTCGTGGTGCAGCGGCGCGAGGCCGGCCAGCGCCACGAACGCGATCCGCAGGGTCGGCAGCAGCGACCGCCCCGCGACGTGCCAGGAGTGCCATGCGGCGCTCTGCTGGGCGACGTACGAGGTGAGTGCGGGCCACCAGCCGGGCAGCTCGCTCGCCGGGCCCGGGTCGGCGGGTCCCGGGTGCACGAGGACGGGCAGGTCGGCCTGCTGGGCCGTGGCCAGGACGGGAGCCAGGGTCTCGAGCGCGGACGGGGTCGTCAGCGCCGTCGCCGGGACCTGGAGGCCGTGGACGCGGTCGTGCGCCAGGACCTTGGCGAGGCCGTCGAGGTCCGGTTCGACGAGCGCCGGTGCGGCCCACAGTCCGTAGTCGGCGGGCAGGTCGTCGGCGAAGCCGTGCCAGGCGTCGAGCAGTCCGTGTGCCTCGCCCGGGGCGAGTGACTCGATCCCCAGTGGGCTCGAGAGCGAGAGCAGGACGAGGCCGTCCTCCTGTGCCGCGTGGCGGGTGAGGTCATGATCTGCCGGGTCGACGGAGTAGGGCGGCTCCCCGTCGAGGTGGAGCACCCAGCCATCGAGGTACGGAGGCTGCCGCCGGCGGCGCAGCTCCTCGACCAGCGCGGGCGGCCACAGGTGCTGGTGGACGTCGACCTGGCGCTTCATGCGCTAAGTCAATAGGTTTAGTTGTGATTAAGCAAGCCTACCCGCCGGTGAGGCACCATGGCGGGATGACCGACACGAACACCCAGATCCTGCTCCGCGCTCGCCCGGTCGGTGAGCCGACCGCCGAAGACTTCTCGATCGTTGCCTCCGAGGTGCCGGCGCCAGCGGAGGGCGAGGTGCTGCTGCGTACGAAATTCCTCTCGCTCGACCCCTACATGCGCGGGCGGATGAGCGATGCACCCTCGTACGCCGCTCCGACCGCCCTGGGCGACGTGCTGCCCGGTGCCACGGTCGCCGAGGTGGTGGAGTCGCGGGATCCGTCGCGGCAGGTGGGCGACGTGGTGCTGGCGTACGGGGGCTGGCAGGCATTCTCCGTCGCACCGGCCCAGCACACCCGCCGCCTCGACCCGTCCGTCGCACCGGTCTCCACCGCGCTGGGCGTGCTGGGGATGCCGGGGTTCACGGCGTACGCGGGTCTGACCCAGATCGGGCAGCCGAAGCCCGGCGAGACCGTCGTGGTCGCGGCCGCGACCGGTCCCGTCGGCGCCACGGTCGGACAGATCGCGAAGATCCTCGGCTGCCGTGCCGTCGGCATCGCGGGCGGACCGGAGAAGGTCGCGCATCTGACCGAGCTCGGCTTCGACGCTGCCCTCGACCACCGCGCACCCGACTTCAAGGAGCAGCTGAAGGCGGCGGTCCCCGACGGGATCGACGTCTACTTCGAGAACGTCGGCGGACATGTGTGGAACGCGGTGCTGCCGCGGCTCAACAAGTTCGCCCGGGTGCCGGTCTGCGGGATCGTCGCGCACTACAACGACACCTCCGCTCCCGAGGGACCCGACCGGGCGCCGGGACTGATGCGGCAGGTGCTCAACAAGTCCCTGCTGATCAGGGGTTTCATCCAGACCGAGTTCGTCCGCGACCACGAGCAGAAGTTCCTCGCCGAGGCGACCGGCTGGCTGGCCGAGGGCAGGCTCCGCTACCGCGAGGACATCACCGAGGGTCTCGAGAACGCGCCTGCCGCGTTCAACCGGATGCTTCGCGGTCAGAACTTCGGCAAGACGGTGATCAAGGTCAGCTGACCCGGATCACGCTTCGGGGGCCCCCTCCTCAGGGGCGGTGGCCTCCGGGGCGGGGTCCTTGACGGTCGGGAACTCTTCGGTTCCAGCGAGGGTGCGGAGGTACTCCCTGATGGTGATGTCCTCGGGCATGGTGGTTCCGGCCGCGAACTCAGCGACGCAGTTGGCGACCACGGCGTCGTACGTTGCCTTGTCCACCTGCTCGAGCGTTGGGTAGACCGTGGTCGTCGCCGTCGTGCAGGGCTCGGTGAGCGTCTCTTCCGTCGCGGCGTCCGTCGGCGTCGGCGTCGGGGTGGGCGTCGGGGTCGGGGTGGGCGTCGGAGTTGGGGTCGGCGTGGGCGTGGGCGTGGGCGTCGGGGTGGGCGTCGCCGTCCCGGTCTCGCCACCCGACGGGCTGTCGTCGGAGCCGGGGTCGCCCGTGGTGTTGTCGGTCGGCACTGGCGACTTGCTCGGTGCTGGATCCTCGACCGGCGCGGCCTTGGTCTCCGACTTGGTCGTCGGCTTGACCGTGCTCGACGTGCGCGGGAGGGGGGACACGGTGGTCCGCATCGAGGAGGTCCCACCGTCCACGCTCGGTGAGCCGGGGAACTCGCCGTTGCGGTACTGGTCGGCGATCTTCAGCACCGCCTCGACGTACGTGTCGCTCTGGTTGTAGCGGTAGACCGCGGACTGGGCGCCGGAGTCGGTGCTGACGTCCTCGGCTCCGGCGCACAGGTAGGCCGCGGTGGCGACGGCAGCATCGTCGACGTCCTGGGGGTCGCGGCGGTTGTCGCCGTCACCGTCGGTGCCCACGACCGTCCAGGTGGAGGGGATGAACTGCATCGGGCCGACAGCGTGGTCGTACACCGTGTCGTGGTCGTAGAGGCCGTTGTCGGTGTCGCGGATCGCCGCGTAGTTGCCGGCGCCGTTGAGCTGCGGGCCGATGATCGCGGGGAGGGCGAGGCCGTTGGAGTTGAGCTCGCTGCCGCCGAAGCGGCCGTGGTTGCTCTCGACCATGCCGATCGCGGCGACCAGCGCCCAGTCGATGCGGCAGGGGGCGTCGGCGTCGTTGAGCACGGTGGCCGAGCGCTGGTACGCAGCCAGGGCGACCGCCGGGATCGACAGCTCCTCGGCGTTGGAGGCCAGCCTCACTGCGTCGGTCGGGGTCAGGTTCTTCACGCCACCCAGGCCGTTGGAGATGCCGAGGGGGTCCTGAAGGGCGCCCGGATCGGGAAGCTCAGGCTGCTGATGACCGGTGTCGAGGCGTGCCTCGTTCGGGGCCAGAACCGCGAAGGCAGCGGTCAGCGCGACGGCGGCAACGGCCCGAGGCCCGATGCTGGTCAGCGCCGCTGTACTGATGCTTCTGGCCCAGAATTTTCGGGGTTCTTTGGTCATGCCGGTCTCACCTCTTCCACGCGTGGGGTACGTGTCCGTCCCATGAGCCTACCCAGGTATTCCATTTCTGCGCCTGGCAATTAGAAATCCCCCCACCTTGGTGATGAACGGCAACGGTCGGGCCACCTGACGTTGGGCTGGTGTTCCCCGGTACGCCGCCTGGGCTCACCTTCCGCCTGTCACCGTGGACGACATGACTGAACGGACTCGTCTGTGGATGGTTCCGCTGGTCGCGGCCGCGGGTTGGGGCGTCGGTTTCCTTCCCCAGCTCGTCCAGCCGCAGCCGCTCCTGCTCGCCCCGATGGTCGCCGAGCTGGTCTCGTTCACGCTGCTCGCCGCCGCGCTCGGCGGGCTCGCTGCGGGGCTGCGTCCGGACCGCCGGCTGCTCAGTGCCGTGCTCGCCGGCACCGGTGTCGTCGCCGCGGTCTTCCTCGGGCTGACGTTCGCCGCCGGGCCGGCGGCGACCAACCCGTCGATGCTGACCCATCTGATCGCCATCGCCGCGATCACGACGGTCGCCGGTCTCGCCGCCGGGATCGCCGCGAGCCTCGGGCCGTGCGTGCTGCGGGCGCCGATGCTGGCCGCGCCGGCCGTCTGCGTACCCCTCTGGCTCGACGGGATGCTCCCCGGCGAGCTGCCGTCGTCGGTCATCGACGCGCTGCTGGCGGCTGCCCTGGTGACCGTGCTCGTGACGTCCGTACGCCGCGCCGTCGATGTCGTCGCCTGGGTGCCCGCCTGGATCCTGGGCTGGGCGATGCAGACGCTGCTGACGGTGCTGGTGGCCATCGGCGTACTCATCCAGGAGGGACGCTCGGTCGACGCCGGGCTGCTCTCCTCGCACCTGGTCTACTTCCACGAGCGCTGGAACGAACCCGCGGTGCACTACCCCGCCGGATGGGCGCTCGCCGGAGTCCTGGCACTGGCGATGGTGGCGTGGAGGCTGCGTGACACCCTTCGGGTGTGAAACGTACGCTCATCACTGGAGGCACCCGCGGGATCGGTGCCGCTGTCGCTCGTCGGCTGGCGGCTGACGGCCACTCGCTCGTGCTCGGGTACCTGTCCGACGAAGCTGCTGCCGTCGCGACGCGCGACGAGATCAGGGCGCTCGGGGTCTCTTGCGAGATCGTGGCCGCGGACATCACCACCGACGCCGGGATCGCCGCCCTCTTCGAGGCTGCCGGCCCGGTCACCGGCGTGGTCAACAACGCCGGCGCGACCTACCGCTACGCGCCCCTCGTCGACACTCCGACCGACGAGATCCGGAGGACGTACGCGGTCAACCTGGTCGGCCCCACGCTCGTCGCCCGCGCGGCCGTGTCCGCGCTCGCCGAGGGTGGGGTGATCGTCAACATCTCCTCGGGTGCCGCCACGCTGGGATCACCGGGAGAGTACGTCCACTACGCCGCCGCGAAGGCCGGCATCGACGCGCTCACCAAGGGCCTCGGGCTCGAGGTCGCCCCGCTCGGCATCCGGGTCGTCGCGGTCGCCCCCGGGCTCACCGAGACCGACATGCACGCCAACACCGGCGACCCAGGCCGGATCGCGCGGATGGCACCCCAGATCCCGATCGGCCGAGCGGGCTCACCCGACGAGGTCGCCGAGGCCGTCGCCTGGCTGATGAGCGAGAAGGCTGGGTACGTCACCGCGACGACGCTGCGGGTGACCGGCGGGCGGTGATGCCCGGACCAGGACCGCGGCGTACACAGCGAGGTAACGCGTTCGACGTCGTGTCGTGCCCCCACGCGGTTGCCCGATGGACAACAATCTCCTCATGAGGCCCCAGGTCGTCGCGCATCGCGGCGCCAGTCATGAGATCGCGGAGCACACCCTCGCTGCGTACGTCGCAGCCCTGGATGCGGGCGCGGACGCCTTGGAGTGCGACGTACGTCTGACCATGGACGGGCATCTCGTCTGCGTCCACGACCGTCACCTGCGCCGTATCGGCGCGCGGGGGCTGGTCTCGGAGATGACCCTCGCCGAGCTGCAGGCGATCGACTTCGCGGCCTGGAAGAACGGGTTCTGGGAAGGGGAGGACGAGCAGCCCGACCGGGACATGCGGGGCGTGCTCACGCTGCACCGGCTGCTGCGGGTCGTGCGGGACTACGGTCGGCACGTCGAGATGGCGATCGAGACCAAGCACCCGACGCGCTACGGCGGGCTGACCGAGGGGCGTCTGGTCGACGTGCTCAACGACTTCGGTTGGGCGGGTCCGGGCAGCCCGGTGCGGGTGATGAGCTTCTCGTTCACGGCGCTGCAGCGGGTAGAGCGGCTGGCTCCGGGCGTACCTCTGGTCCAGCTCGTCGACCGCGCCGCCAACTGGTCGCTCCTGCGGCACGCGATCGGCCCGGACTGGTGGCTCGGTGCCAGCATCGAGATGCTCACTGCCCACCCGAAGCTCGGGCGTCGGCTGGCGTCGAAGGGCCGCAACCTCCACGTCTACACCGTCAACACCGAGGAGCAGCTCAAGCTCTGCCTCGACCTCGGGGTCAATGCGGTCATCACCGACCGGCCGGGGTTCATGCTGGAGCTGCTCGGCCGCTGAGGCGTGTTACCTGGCGCGCGGGCCCGGCAGGTTAGGGTTTGGCCGTGGCCAAGAAGTCCCGAGTCAAGAACCGTCAGGCGGCTGCGGCCCCGACGGACGGTCCCAACCCGCGCGCGGCGTGCCCGTGCGGGTCCGGCAAGCGCTACAAGGCGTGCCACGGTGCCGCCGGCGGCGCGTTCGTGGGGCGCCCGTTCGAGGGCCTGCCCGGCGAGTGCGACCTGGTCGCGCTGCGTGAGCTGGTGCCCTCGGCGACGGTGTCGCTGACGGTGAAGGGCTTCGAGTCGACCCCGGTCACGCTGGGCACCCTGCTGCCCGGCGCCGCGCCGGCGATGTCGCGCGACTCCGGTGAGGTCTGGGCCGGGCTGCAGGTGCAGCACAACTACGGCGACGTGTCGCGCGATGTGGCTGCGGCGCTGCTCCAGGCCCTCGAGGCGCGGGCGTCGGGTGAGTCCGGGATCTTCGGCCTGACCACCGCACCCGGCGACGGGCCGCGGCTGCAGGACCTGATCACCAACTCCTCGCTCGACGTCACCGTCCACGAGGGCTTCGACTGGTGGCTCGCCGACGTCGAGGACAAGGGCGACTTCGAGCACGCGCTCGAGCACGCCAACGAGTCGGTGCTGCCGACGCTGCGACTGGCGTCGGTCGAGGCTGCGTACTGGACCTCGGTCGGCTCCAAGGAGCACCTGCGTTGGGTGATGCCCGAGCCCGAGGACGCGCTGCTGACCGCGCTCGCGCGCCTGCACGTGACCGGCGAGGACGTGATCGTCCCCGACGCTCGTTTCGTCGGCATGTTCCGTGCCCACGGTCTGCTCGCTCCCGTCTGGGACCTGCCGGTCGGCACCGGCGCCGAGGCGCTCGAGGAGCCGGCGGTGGCGTTCAAGAAGCTGCTCGACGAGGCCCTCGCCGACGACTCCGAGATCACCCCCGAGGTGCGCTCCGCTCGCGCCGGGCTCGCCAACCGACAGGTCACCATCCGCTGAGGTGGATGCTGACCGAGTTACCTCGGTCAGCACTCACCTACTTCGTGGAGTTCCGCGAGGGAAGCGACAGTTCACCGAGTTACCTCGGTGAGCATTCGCCGCTCACGCCTGCTCCACCGGCAACCAGAGCTCGCACGAGGCGTACGTCTCGGTGAGCTCGAGGTAGCGCAGGATCGACGGGCCGGGGCGGAGCCGCCACGGGTTCGACGGGAACCAGTCGGTGGCGGTCGCCGCCCAGAGCCGCTGCAGCGTCTCCGGGTGCGGGCCGCTGGAGGCGAAGACCGCCCAGGAGCCGGCCGGCACGGTGATGCTGTCGAGCCCGTCCGGAACCTCGGCCGACGGCGTGACCGCGACCCCGTGCAGGTAGGTGATCATCGATCCCTCCGGTGCATCGGGCGACGCCGACTCGGTGACGGCGAGGATGCCGCGCGGGTCGGTGTCGTTGAGCTCCTTGAGGCGGACATGCTCCTCGGGTGCGAGCGAGGCGATGTGTGCCTGGATGTGCGGGTTCACGCCTTCGTAGATCAGCGGGACCTTGGTGGCGTGGCCGACGAGCCGGAGCTCGGGCATGTCGTTGATGGTGACGTCCATCGGGGTGCTCCCTTCGACGCTCAGACGGAACCTGAGCGTGGGTTGTGTGCGTAGCGGACCACCGGATCGGCGTACGTCGGCCGGAGCCGTTCCGTGCACGGCACGGAACGCGCGCCCGAACGCCTCGGTCGAGCCGTAGCCGTAGCGCACCGCGACCTCCAGGAGGTCAGGGGCACCGGCCACCAGGTCGGCCGCTGCCAGGGTCATCCGGCGGCGGCGTACGTAGTCGGACAGGGGCATCCCGGCCAGCGCCGAGAACATCCGGCGCAGGTGGTACTCGGTGGTGCCGTGGTCGCGAGCGACCCGAGCCACGTCCACCTCGCCGGTGAGCTCTGCTTCGACCAGGTCGACCAGGGTGTTGAGCGTTCCGATCATGTGGTCCTCCTTTCGCCATCAAGCCTCGCCCGGAAGCAACCTCCGGCGCCCGACTATCCTGGCCCGGTTCGATCAGGTTCAGTCGGACCGCGAACGCAGCCGGAAGGCCTGCAGGCGGGAGTAGCCCTTCACGCTCGTACGCCGCATCTTCTCGACCTGGAAGCCGTCGACGTCCTCGAGCGCGGCGGCGGCGTTCTCGTCGACGACCACCGACGAGGGCCGGGCGACGGTCGTGAGGCGGGCGGCGATGTTGACCGTCGGACCGAAGACGTCGCCGAGCCGGAGCACCACGTCGCCGTAGGATATCCCGGCTCTGACGTGCGGAAACGCGCTGTCGCGATCCTCTCCGAGGGCGGCCAGCTCAAGGGCGGTCCGGGCGGCCGCAGCGACGTCCTCGAAGGTGAAGAACACCCCGTCGCCGAGATACTTGATCACCCGTCCGCCGTGCTCGACGACGACGTCGGAGCAGGTGTCCTCGAACTCCTCGACCCAGTCGACCAGCTCCTTGTCGCTGAGCCGCTTGGAACGGGAGGTGTAGCCGACGATGTCGACGAAGCCGACCGCCAGCGGCACGGCGGAGGCGTCCGCGACGGTGAGCATCCGCCGCGCCGCGCTGACCAGATGGCGGCGCCAGACATAGTCCTGCAGCGACTCGACCAGCGGCAGCACCTGCCCTGTCAGGGCGACCAGGTCCTCGACCTCGTCGCCACCCCGCTCCCGGGCGACCTCGGCCAGCAGGGACGTCTGCCACTCGGCCAGGCGCGCGTAGGACCGTCCCCAGGTCCGCACGAGCGCGGCCTGGCGGTCCTCGCTGAGCACCCCGAGGCGTACGAGCTCCTGCGTCATCCGCAGCGCCTCGACATCGGCCTCGGTGAAGGCGATCTCGTCCTCGCCGGCGTGCGGGAAGCCGAGATGGTGCCACAGGTCCTCGGCGACCTCCATAGGCACGCCGACGGCACCCGCGACCTCGGCGCGGGTCAGCGTGGGCGTCTGGCCGAGAACGAAGGACTCGACCACGGCGAGCGCCTCGGCCAGCTCGATGTCTGCCTCACGGCTACGACCCTGACCGAGGCCCTCGTCAGCCTGTTCGTCGAGCGTCAGGAGCCGAACCTGTCCTTGGCGACCTTCTCCAGCGCCCTCGCGAACGTCGGCATCTCGACGGACAGCTGCTGCAGCTTGTCGGCGCTGAGGTGGATCAGGTCGAGCGGGGTGAGAGCGACGATGGAGGCCGTGCGCAGCGAGCCCCTCATGATCGCCGCCTCGCCGATGATGTCACCGGGACCGCACTGGGCGATCTCCTCCTTGTCCCGGCGGACCGAGACGGTGCCGTCGAGGATGATGTAGGCCTTGTCCGGCGGGGTGTCCTCCCAGATCGGCGACCAGCCCTCCGGCAGGTGCACGCGGGTGCCGGTGGCGCTGATGTGCGCGATCTCCTTGGGCGTGAACATGGAGAAGAACGACTCGGTCACGAGGGTTTCCTTCGGGGTCGGCTGTGGGGTGGCTGCCGCTATGTGACGGCAGTTACAGAGATCAACGATGTTCGTCTACAGGGGTTACCCGCGAGTGAAGTTGGCTATGCGGGCAGCGGGTCGCGGGCGATCGGGCAGCTCATGCATCGCGGGCCGCCGCGGCCGGAGCCCAGCTCGGAACCCGCGATCGCGATGACCTCGATGCCGGCGGCCTCCAGGGCCCCGTTGGTCTGCGTGTTGCGCTCGTACGCCACGACCACGCCCGGCGCCAGTGCCAGGGTGTTGTTGCCGTCGTCCCACTGCTCGCGCTCGGCCGCGACCGGGTCAAGCCCGGTGTCGACGTGGTGGAGCTTGTCGATCCCCATCGCCTCGGCCGCGACCTCGAGGAACGGGCGCGGGGCCGCGATGTTCAGCTGGCCGTCGCCCGCGGGGGTCACGGCGTACGCCACCAGCGAGTCGACCGCGTTCGGGTAGATCACCATCTTGTCGGTGTTCACCAGCGTGGCGATGGTGTCCAGGTGCATCGTCGCGCGCTCCTGCGCGATCGGCACCGCGAGCACGGTGTGGGCGAGCTCCTCGGCGAAGACCTGGCGGGCGAGCCGCTCGGCCCCGGCGGGAGTGGTGCGCTCACCGACCCCGACCGCGACGACACCGGGAGCGAGGAGGAGTACGTCCCCACCCTCGACGTGCTCCAGGTGGGCTCCGTGCAGCCGCGGGCTGGCCCGGAAGCGCGGGTGGAACTGGTAGATCAGCTCGGTGAGCGCGGTCTCGCGCTTGCGAGCCGGCATCGCCAGCGAGGTGACCGTGGCCCGGTCGCGGATCCACACCGACGAGTCGCGGGTGAAGAGCAGGTTCGGGAGCGGGTCGATCAGGAAGTCGTCGTGGGCGAGAAGGCTGGTGACCAGGCCGTGGCCGCCGCGTACCTCGTCGTTGCGGACGCCGGCGGTCAGGTGGTCGGTCAGCTCGGCCGGCCCGGCGTCGGCGAGGGCACCGCTCAGGTAGTCGCGCAGGGTGTCGCCGAGGGTGAGCGAGCCCAGCACGTTCTCGAGCGCGAGCTTCCGCGCCTCGGGCACCTCGAGGGTCTCGGTGAGCAGGTCGGTCAGGTAGAGCACCTCGACGTCGCGATCCCGCAGCGCGGCCGCGAAGGCGTCGTGCTCGTCCTGTGCCCGCTTCACCCACGGGATGCCGTCGAAGAGCAGCTTGTCGTTGTTGCGCGGCGTCAGCCGGGTGAGCTCCCGGCCGGGCCGATGAAGCATAACCGTACGCAGTCGTCCGACCTCGCTGTCGGCGCCAAGTTCAACCATGCCGGGCAGCCTAGGCGAACGCCGCTCAGGCGAACACCTCGACCAGCGTCAGGATGCCCAGGACGAGGCAGACGACGGCTCCGACGTAGTGCAGGACGTGCAGCTTGATGAACCGGAGCAACGTACGTCCCAGCAGCACCGCGAGCCCCGAGACTGCGAGCAACGCGGCCCAGGAGCCGATGAAGACCGAGACCGGGTCGTGGTAGCGGGCCACCAGCGAGACGCTCAGCAGCTGGGAGAGGTCTCCCCACTCGGCCGCGAAGAGGACCATGAAGCTGGCCAGGACCTGGCGGAACCCGCGTACGTCCTTGGCCTTCTCGGCGAACTCGCTGCCGTCGTCCTCGGACGCGATGCCGTGGTGGCGGCGCCCCTCGATGAAGAGGAACACCGCGCCGCCCAGGAAGAGCAGCGCCGCGACGACGTGGACCAGGTCGGTCGGGAGGAGCGTCGCCACCCCGCCGATCGCCACCGCGATGAGCGTCTGGACCGCGAACGCCGCGCCCACGCCGAGCCACACGAAGATCGGCCGGTACTTCGTCGACAGCACCAGGGTCGCCAGGAACGTCTTGTCCGGCAGCTCGACGACGAAGATCGCGGCGAAGGCCAGCGCGACGACGGTGATGTCCATCAGGGTTTCCGTTCCAGTTCTTTACGTCCGGCCCTCATCGTCGCACCCCGGCTCGACCAGCGGTCGAGCGAGGGCGGCGGCCTTGGCCTCGGCGAGTACGTCGATCGCCGGGCGATCGAGTGCTGCGGCGACGCGGGCGACGTCGTCCCACTCCGGCTGCAGGTTGACGACCTCGTCGTCGAGGCGGGCGGCCTTGACCGCGATCGGGTGTCCGTCGACGACGACGGTCAGCATCTCGCGGGGCAGGGCGTGCTTGACGACCTCGTGCTCGCGTACGCCGATCGTCGAGGTCTCCCGGAAGAACCCGCGCCGGACCGCCTCGGCGGCGGCGGGACGGGTGAGAGCGTGGAGGGTGTAGGCCGGTCGGCCCTTCTTCATCAGGATCGGCGTGGCCCAGGCGTCGTGGGCGCCGGCGGAGAGGAGCGCGTCGAGGGCACCGGGGATCAGCCGCGGCTCGAGATCGTCGATGTTCGCTTCGATGACGAGCTCGATCTCCGTGCCTGCCTCTGCCGCAGGATCCGCCCGCACTTCCCCGCCATGGCGGGATTCTGCCCCCGCCCCGACAGCCTCGCCGACCAGTATGCGGAGCGTGTTCGACCAACCCTCCGGATCCCTGCCGCCCGCGCCGACACCGATCGCCGTGGTCGTCATCGGCGGCTGAGCCCCCCACCTCGTCGCGAGAGTGGTGAGGAGCGCGGCGCCGGTCGGCGTGCACATCTCCATCGCCGGGTGTCCGGGCGACCCCGCGTAAGAAGGTACGCCGGTGAGCAGCCGCGCCACGGCCGGCGGGGGCACCGGGAGGGTGCCGTGGGCGGCCCGGACCGACCCCGATCCGACCGCGACCGGCGAGACCACGACCGCGTCGGCGCCCAGGTGCACGAAGCCCGCGCAGACCCCGACCACGTCGGCGATCGCGTCCAGCGCTCCGACCTCGTGGAAGTGGACCGACTCGGGAGAGATCCCGTGCACGGCGCCCTCGGCCTCGGCCAGCCGCTCGAAGACCCGCAGCGCCAGGTCGCGCACCGCGTCGTCCAGAGCGGCGTCGGTCAGCAGTGCCCGGACGTCGGTCCAGGTCCGATGGTGGACCGAGTCGGCGATCGAGACATGACACCGGGTCGCGGCCAGCGCGCCACGGGTCACCTGCGAGGCGGCGAGATCCACCGGCTCGGGGGCGACCGCATCCACGGCCGAGGCGATCACCGAGAGAGGCACGCCGGCGCCGACGAGCGCGCCGAGCAGCATGTCCCCCGAGGCTCCGGAGGACGCGTCGACCCAGACGACGCTCACCGAGCTCGCCGCGCGATCCGAGCCGCCGCGACCCCGGCGCCGTAGCCGTTGTCGATGTTGACCACGGTCACGCCCGGCGCACACGAGTTGAGCATCGCCAGCAGCGCGGCCAGCCCGCCGAAGGAGGCGCCGTAGCCCACGGACGTCGGCACCCCGATCATCGGCACCCCCACCAGCCCGCCGACCACGGAGGGCAAGGCACCTTCCATCCCCGCGACGACGATCAGGCAGTCGGCGTCGTCGAGCCGGTCGCGTACGGCCATCAAGCGGTGGATCCCGGCGACGCCGACGTCGGTGATCCGCTCGACACCGGCGCCGTGGACCCGGCACGTGAGCGCAGCCTCGGCCGCGACCGGCCCGTCGGAGGTCCCGGCCGCGACGACGCACACCCGGCCCTGCGGGGTCGGCAGTGGCCCGAGCGTGACCGCACGGGCCTCGGCGTCGTGGACCGCCGTCGGCAGCTCGGCCGCCACGCGGGCGGCCGCCTCGGCGGAGACGCGGGTGGCCAGGACGGCCCGCGCGGGATGCTCCTCGTGCAGTCGGCGAAGGATCGCGACGACCTGTTCGGGGGTCTTGCCGTCGGCGTACACGACCTCGGGGTCACCGGTGCGGCGCTCCCGGTCGAGGTCGACGCGGGCGAACCCGAGGTCGGCGGTCGGCTCGTCCGGCATCGCTCAGAACCGCGCCGGGTCGGCGGGGTAGACCCCCAGCAGCTTCACGTCGGTCGTGAAGAAGGCCAGCTCCTCCAGGGCCCGCTTCAGCCCCGGCTGGTCCGGGTGGCCGTCGACCTCGGCGAGGAACTGGGTGGCGGTGAACTTGCCATCCACCATGTAGGACTCCAGCTTGGTCATGTTGACGCCGTTGGTCGCGAAGCCGCCGAGCGCCTTGTAGAGGGCCGCCGGGAGGTTGCGTACGTTGAAGATGAACGAGGTCACCACCGGACCCGCGTCGGCGGGAGCCTGGATGAAGTCGGGCGAGAGCACCACGAAGCGGGTGGTGTTGTGGTCGGCGTCCTCGATGTCGGTGGCGAGCACGTCCAGTCCGTAGATCGAGGCGGCCAGCGGCGGGGAGATCGCGGCCATCGTCGGATCGCCGGCCTCGATCACCTCACGCGCGGCACCGGCGGTGTCGCCGGAGACGACCGGCGTGAAGCCGTGCTCCCGGATGATGTTGCGGCACTGACCCAGGGCATGGACGTGGGAGTGGACCGTACGGATGTCGTCCAGGTGGGCGCCCGGAAGGCCGAGCAGGTGGAACCGGATCCGCAGGTAGTGCTCGGCGATGATGTGCAGGTTGGACTCGGGAAGGAAGTGGTGGATGTCGGCCACTCGCCCGGCCAGGGAGTTGTCGATCGGGATCATCGCCAGCGACGCCTCACCCGCCTCGACGGTCGCGAACACGTCCTCGAACGAGGCGCACGGCACCGACTCCAGCTCGGGGTAGTGCCGCTGGCACACCATGTGTGAGTTGGACCCTGGTTCGCCCTGATAGGCGATGCGATGTGGCTCGGACACAGCGACAGTCTAGATTCGCCCGATGTGCTCGCTCTTGCAATTCTCAGTCTGCTGACAGCAATCGCCGCCCTGGTCCTCGCCGGAGCGGCCTGGCAGAAGACGAAGGACGTACGTCGCCCCGACCCTGCCGCCGTCGAGTCGCTGCCGACCGACGTCGCCGGTCTGCGCGCCGAGGTCGCGGCCCTGCGCGCCGAGTCGGCGATGAACCTGCGCCACCTCGCGGTCGTGCGCTTCGATGCCTTCGGGGACGCCGGCGGTCACCTGAGCTGGTGCCTGGCGCTGCTCGACGACAACGGCGACGGGGTCGTGCTCACCTCGATCCACGGCCGCACCGAGGCGAGGTCGTACGCGAAGAGCATCAGCGCCTGGAAGTCCTCCCAGCTGATGTCGCCCGAGGAGACCGAGGCCGTCCAGCAGGCCAAGCCCAGGAGCTGATCGGGGCTGATCCGAGCCCAAAAACGACGCCGGCACGCTCGGGCGTGGCGGGGGAACCGTTCCGAGCGTGCCGGTTTCAAACCCGGGCTGCGGGTGGGACGGCCCGGGAGTCGACCACTGGTCGCGGGGGATTTCCGACCAGTGTGTGGGTCTTGCCACGTCGCCGGCCGGAGTCAGGCTTGAGCCCGGTCGAAGACGACGACTCGGCTCACGCCGAGTCGTGTCAGACACCTTATGAACATTTACTTGTCAACAAGACATCTGTGTCGGCGAGTCGGCTCGGTTTTGCCATGAGAATCGACGCCAAACGCGCCGAAAGCACGCAGAAAAAGGGACTTTAGGCCCTGATTACCGGGACTTCGGGCCCGCCGCGTGTCGGTGAGATTCGGGACCGAATCGGGACTGGCCGTCAGCGTGGCACGCGGACGAGCAGGCGCCCGGGAAGACACTGCATGCGGAGCTCGCGACCCTCGGAGATCGTGTCGCCGTCGAGCTGACGCGGCTGGTCGTGGTTGGTCCGGATCACGACGCTGGCACCGGTCATCCGGTTGACCAGATTGTCGGTGCGCGGCCGCTTGCTCAGCACCCGGACCGCGAGCGGGAGCCAGGACCAGAATCGCTGCGGATAGAGCAGCACCACGTCGATGAGCCCGTCGTCGAGAGCGGCAGCCGGCAGCAGCGGCATGTTCGCCTGGAGGTAGCCGACGTTGCCGACCACGACCGTGCGCGCCCGGTGCCTGGTGAACTCGCCGTCGTCGACGGAGATCTCCAGCCGCATCGCCGGGAACATCAGGCTCTTGAAGGCGGAGAGGACGTACGCCATCCAGCCGATCCGCTTCTTGATGTCCTCGTTGACGCCGCTCATGATCGCGGCGTCGAAGCCCATCCCGGCCATGACCAGGAAGTTGGTGTCCTCGAGGTTGTCGCCCGAGACCTCGACCAGGTCGATCGCCTGGTCCTGCCCGGTGAGCGCGACGTCGATCGCGGCGCGGATGTAGAGCGGGATCGACAGGTTGCGGGCCAGCAGGTTGCCGGTGCCGCCGGGGACGATCCCGACGGCGATGCCGGTGCCGGCCAGGGCGGAGCAGACCTCGCGTACGGTGCCGTCGCCACCACAGACGAGGACCAGGTCGGCGCCCTCCGCCTGGGCCGCCAGCGCCATCCCCTTGCCCGGGTCGTCGACCGTGGTCAGGTGCCAGGTCGGCGTCTTCCAGCCGGACTCCCTGGCCATCGTGGTGACCATCGTCTTGAAGTGCTCGACCGACTCGACCTTGATCGGGTTGAGGACGACCGCGATCCTCCGGTTGCCACGCACCGAGTCGACCAGCGGCCGACGTCCCAGCGCGTGCGAGGCGGGCAGCGGCGTGTAGAGCGCCATGCCGAGGAAGACGGCACCGGCGGCGAAGAGGATCCCGCCGAGCACGTCGGAGGGGTAGTGGCGTCCGAGGAAGACCCGGTCGGCGGCGACGAGCACCACCAGCAGGATGAGACCGGTGTAGGCCAGCCGGCGGATGCCGCGGCGGCGCACGAACATCGTCACGACCACCGCGATCACACCCGCGAGCACCGCGATCCCGGTCGCATGACCGGAGGGGTACGCCGGTGACTCGTGGAACCACGACGCCAGCTGCCACGCGGGCCGGTCCCGGTCGACGAGCAGCACCACCGCACGGCGCACGACCAGCGTGATCACCACGACGCCGAACACGTAGACCGCGGCGCGCAGGTACGTCCGGAACAGTCCCGCCGCGACCAGGAGCGCGACGCCGACAGCGAGGTACCACTCGGTGGCCACCTCGACGATGTGCCAGAAGTCGAGCATCCAGCCGTGCTCCGCGGTCACCGCCGTCGCGTCCCGGCCGAGCTCGTCGATCGTCGAGACCGGCGGCCACCCGTTGATCCCCGCGATCCCGATCAGGGCGCACAGAGCGAACAGCGAGGCCGCCCAGAGCAGCAGGGCACGGCGCGAAAGGTCAAGCACGGTGAGTCAGTATGCGCGATACGTCTTCCACACAGTGAATGAACGGGCTGGACAAAAGCCGAGGCAGTGGCCGGAGGAAAGCGCTATCGTGCGCTTTCCGCGCATGATTCGGGTCGGCGCCGGCACCCCTCGGTCCCTCCTCGTTGTGAGGTCTCTCATGCGCTCTCGCGCTTCCGCGTACGCCCTCCTCGGGCTCCTGTCCGTCCCCGCCCTCGCCCTCGGTGTCGGTGGCCTCCTCGCCGGCTCCGCGGCCGCGGCAGAAGGTGACTGTGGCGGCAAGCCCGTCACCGTCGACCTCAGTATGGAGGGTCAGGCGCCCACTGAGGGCGACGACGTGATCCTGCTCGCGCCCGACCAGAACGTCACGCTGCACTCTCTGGGTGGTAACGACGTCATCTGCTTCAGGCCCACCTCGTACATCGGCACCGTCTATGGCGATGGGGGCAACGACACGATCTTCAGCAACTCCCGGCCGAACGCGATCCGCGGGGGTGATGGCGATGACGTGATCCATGGCGGCGACACAACGGATCATCTCTACGGCGACGGCGGGAACGACACCATCCATGGGGGCGCCGCCGCAGACGCGATCGTTCCGGGTGCAGGCGCTGACACGGTTCACGGAGGCGCTGGTGCGGACCGGATCCAGGTCACGTCCTCCGATGCTGCTGGCGACGTACTCGACGGTGGATCGGAAGACTCGGCGAAGGACATCTTCTACCTGTTCAGCTCGGCGTCGGGGATCACCTACGACATGACGTCAGGCGCAACCAGCTGGGCAGCCGAGGCTGACGGTTTCGAAGCCTTGACCGGAACGAACCATGCAGATGTGATCACCGGCACCGATGGTGACGACACCATCGATGCCGTGGCCGGCAACGACCGGATCGACGCAGGAGCCGGGAACGACACGCTCCAGGACGGTGCCGGTGAGGACGTCGTCCATGGTGGCGACGGCGAGGACACGTTCCTCGGTAATCACAATGGCCCATACACCGACTACGACGAGCTGTGGGGCGATGGCGGGAACGACACGATCACCGGCGGCGCCTACGGAGCGTTGGATCTGATCAGCGGCGACGATGGCAACGACACCTTGAGCAACGGTGAAGGTGCCGCACGAGTGTTCGGCGGGCTCGGGGACGATGCGATCACTCTCGACGGCAGCATGAGCTCGGCTGCGTACGGCGGTGACGGCAGCGACACGATCCGCGTCGGGGCGATCGGTGGCGACGCCAACGGTGGCAACGGCAACGACGTGATCTACGGAGGATCTACCTCGCTCTCCGCCAACGGTGACGCCGGGGACGACAAGATCTACGGGGCTGCTGAGTCCAACTACCTCAGGGGCGGCGCCGGGAACGACCTCATCGAAGGCGGCGTCGGCAAGGACGAGCTGATCGGTGGTCCGGGCCTCGACTCGATCCACGGAAAGGCCGAAGCGGATGCGATCTACGGCGACGAGGACTACTACAGCCCGACGGTGGGCTCGTCCGACACCATCGATGCCGGAGAAGGCAACGACACCGTCAAGGCTGGTCCCGGCAACGACACGGTGAGTGCCGGAGAAGGCGCGGACTCCGTCACGGGTGAGGCCGGCAGCGACCGCATTCTCGGTGGCGGCGGGAACGACCGTCTGAAGGGAGACGCCGGCAACGACGCGATCGAGGGTGGCAGTGGCAACGACACCCTGGAGGGTGGAAACGACACCGACTCACTGCGCGGCGACAGCGGCGACGACGTGCTGGCGGGCAACTCCGGCAACGACTCTCTGAACGGCGGGACCGGCATCGACACAGCGTCCTACGCGACCGCCGACAACCCCGTGACCGCGAGCCTGTCCCGGGCGACCGGTGGTGGCGGCAGCGACACGCTCGCTGGGATGCAGAACCTGAAGGGCGGTCCCTACTCCGACCGCCTCACCGGCGACGGCGGCGCCAACGTACTCCTCGGTGGCGGCGGCAACGACACGATCCTGCCCGGACTTGGCAACGACCGCGCGGAGGGTGGTTCGGGAACCGACACCGTCGAGTACTCGAACGTACGCAACGGCGTGAAGGTCGCGCTCAACACGACCTCGGTGCAGTCGACCGGCGCGGGAGCGGATCGTCTGCTGACCTTCGAGCGACTGACCGGCACCAACTACGCCGACGTCCTTCGGGGCAACTCGGCCGCCAACAAGCTGGTCGGCCTCGGCGGTTCGGACCGGATCGAGGGCGGCTCGGGTAACGACTCGCTCTATGGCCACTCGGGCAACGACCGCCTCTACGGCGGCTACGGCCGTGACTACGGTGACGGTGGCACGGGCAGCGACAGCAGCTCGTCGGTCGAGCGGCGCGTACGCATTCCGTAGCCCCAGAGGTACGGGAGAGGTACGGGTTCGGGCGGCAGCACCGGTTGGCCACACTGCCCCTTTCGAGTTCCGAGAACATGAATCGAGAGGGATCCATACGATGAAGACATCGGTGCGGTTGCGCATGGGCGGCCTGCTCGCGGCGGCAGCTGTGGCAACGGGTGGACTGGTCGCCGTGGACGCGGGCACGGCGCCCGCGGAGGCCGCGGTCAGCTGCACGATCAGCAGCCCGAAGACCGTACGTCCCGGCAGCACCGGCAGCTGCGTGACGCTGCTCCAGAAGGTGCTCGGTGGGCTCAGGCCGGACGGTTCGTTCGGGTCCGCGACGACCGCGCGGGTGAAGGACTACCAGCGTGCGAAGGGGCTGTCGGCGGACGGCATCGTCGGGTCGCGTACGTGGTCGAAGATCAAGGCGGGCATGTCCGGCGCCGGCACGATCGTCTCCTCGACCGCCACCGCGAACTGGTACGCCTGCGTCATCGTCCGCGGCGGCCAGTCGATCCGCTACACGGTCACCAACAAGCGCAGCACCGGCTGGAGGCAGGCCACCATCACCACCAGCGGCTCGCTTGCCGACCCGGTGATCAATGGATGGATTCCTAGCAAGGGCTCGCGTTCGACGGCCTCGAACACCAACGGATTCCGGACGTCCTACCCGGCCTCGGCCGCCTACATCACCTACACCGGCGGCACCTTCTTCACCAACGACTCCTACGCCTACGACTTCGCCAACAGGACGGTCTACCGCTCGTGGCTGCGCCCGTGCGGCAAGACCAGCCCGGTCTACTGGTGACCGGCCGATTACTGAAGTGAGATCTGGTGGTCCGGTCGACTAGCCTTGCCGCATGATCGACCCGCGCATCCTCCGCGAAGACCCCGACCGCGTACGTGCCTCGCAGGAGCGCCGTGGCGCGTCCTCTGACGTGGTGGACCGGGCGCTGTCCGCGGACAGCGCCCGGCGCGCGGCGATCGCGGACTTCGAGGCCAAGCGGGCCGAGCAGAAGCAGATGGGCAAGAAGGTGGCTCAGGCCAAGGGCGAGGAGAAGCAGCAGCTGCTCGCCGAGGTGAAGGACCTCGCGGCCGCCGTCAAGGCGGCCGACGCGGCCCAGGCGGAGGCCGAGGAGGAGTGGAAGAAGGCTCTCAAGGCCATCCCCAACCTCGCCGACGACGCCCCGGCCGGCGGTGAGGACGACTTCGTCCTGATCGAGAAGGTCGGCAAGCCGCGCGACTTCGCGGCCGAGGGCTTCGAGCCGCGCGACCACGTCGAGCTCGGCAAGATGCTCGGCGCGATCGACCTCGAGCGCGGCGCCAAGGTCTCGGGCAGCCGCTTCTACTTCCTGACCGGTGTCGGCGCCGAGCTCGAGTTCGCGCTGATCAACCTGGCGATGGAGCAGGCCCGTGAGGCCGGTTTCACCCAGGTCATCGCGCCCGCGCTGGTGCGTCCCGAGGCGATGGAGGGCACCGGCTTCCTCGACCAGGTCGACGACGGCGTCTACAAGATCGAGGACGACGACCTCTACCTGGTCGGCACCTCGGAGGTGCCGATGGCGGCGTACCACTCCGACGAGATCCTCGACCCCGACACCCTCCCGCGGCGCTACGCCGCCTTCTCGTCGTGCTTCCGCAAGGAGGCCGGCTCGGCGGGCAAGGACACCAAGGGCATCATCCGGGTCCACCAGTTCGAGAAGGTGGAGATGTTCGTCTACACCACCGTCGAGGAGTCGTACGCCGAGCACCAGCGTCTCCTCGAGTGGGAGAAGGCCTTCCTGGACAAGCTCGAGCTCGCCTACCAGGTCATCGACGTGGCCGCGGGCGACCTCGGTCCGAGCGCGCTGCGGAAGTTCGACTGCGAGGCGTGGATCCCCACCCAGGGGAAGTACCGCGAGCTCACCTCGGCGTCCAACTGCACCACCTTCCAGGCACGTCGCCTCGACATCCGGGCGCGAACGGAGAACGGCACGACCCCGGTCGCGACCCTCAACGGCACGCTGACCGCGATCACCCGCGCCATCGTCGCCGTGCTGGAGACCCACCAGCAGGCCGACGGCTCGGTGCGGGTGCCGAAGGCTCTGCAGAAGTGGCTCGGCCGCGAGGTTCTGGAGCCGATCCAGAAGTGAGCACGACCGAGAGCAGCATCGCCCGGCCCGGTGAGGCCGCCTGGCAGCCGAAGCTCGTCGCGCTCGACATCGACGGCACCCTGCTGCGCTGGATCGAGGGCACGGGCACGACCTCCGAGGCTCTCTCGGACAAGGTGCGCGATGCGGTCCGCCGGGCGTACGACTCCGGCGCCCACGTGGTGCTCTCCTCCGGTCGCTCGGCCCATTCGATGACCGGGATCGCCGACCTGCTCGGGCTCCCGGACGAGGGCGCGGAGCGGTTGTGGATCGTCGCCTCCAACGGAGCGGTGGTGCTCCGCTACCCGCCGGTCGACGTGGTGCACGAGGAGACCTTCGACGCCCGCGCGGCGGTGGAGAAGATCATGGAACGGCGGCCGAACGTGCTGGTCGCGGTCGAGAACCGCGGTCTGGGCTACCGGTTCAACCGACCGTTCCCCGAGGGTGAGCTCGACGGTGCTCATCTGATCGCTCCGATCGACGAGATGGTCGCCGAGCCGGTCTCCCGGGTGATCATCCGCGACCCGGACGCGACCCCGGAGGACTTCCTCGCCCTCGGCCGTGAGCTCGGTCTGCACGGCATCGACTACGTGGTCGGCTACACCGCCTGGCTCGACCTCACCCCGGTCGGTGTCTCCAAGGCATCGGGCCTCTCCTATGTCTGCGACGAGCTCGACCTCGAGCCGGCCGACGTACTCGCCATCGGCGACGGCCGCAACGACGTCGAGATGCTCGAATGGGCCGGTCGCGGCGTAGCCATGGGCAACGCCCCCGACGAGGTCCAGGAGGTGGCCGACGCCGTCACCGCCCACGTCGCCGACGACGGCGCGGCGCTGGAACTCTCCCGCTGGTTCTGAGAGTGCTGTTCTGGGAGTCTTTGCGCTCGTGACTCTTCCCACCACCATCATGACCGAGCGGCTGACGCTGCCGTTGTGGACCCGCGCCGATGTCGAGGCGATCCGCGATCCCGACGGCGGGATCGGGCGCCCGCAGAGCTGGCACCCGCAGTTCCCGCGCGAGGACGACCGCGACGCGGCGACGATGTGGGTCGAGGGCGACCGATGGAGCTCCCGCTACATCATGCGCAACGGCACCGTGCTCGGCTCGATCGGCTTCTTCGGGCCGCCCGAAGCCGCTCCTGACGGCACCCCGGAGACCGAGGTCGGCTACGGCCTGATCGAAGAGGCACGCGGGTGGGGTTTCGCGACCGAGGCGCTCAAGGGTCTGCTGGCGTGCGCCGACGAGGAGGGCGTACGCATTCGGGCCGCTGTCGAGCCCACCAACGCAGCCAGCCTCCGAGTGCTCGCCAAGTGCGGGTTCACCGAGCTGCGTGGCGCCGACGAGGACGGGCATCTGGTGATGGCCAGGCCGGTCCCCGGTGGCAGAATGGAAGAATGAGGACGCCGAAGCTCGTCGCCACCGACCTCGACGGCACCCTGGTCAGAGCGGACGGTTCGGTCTCGGACTTCACTCGTGGCGTGCTCGTGAAGCTCGAGGAGATCGGCGTGCCGGTCATCTTCGTGACCGGACGGCCGCTGCGCTGGACCCGCGAGCTCTTCGAGCACATCGGCAGCGTCGGGCTGGCGATCGTCTCCAACGGAGCCCTGGTCTGGGACGTCGCCGCCGACCAGCCCCGGCTGACCCGGCTGATCGAGCCGGCCCTGACCGCCGAGGTGGCGGCCGCGCTGAAGGAGAGCGTGCCCGGACTGGTCTTCGCGACCGAGTCGCTCGAGGGGTGGTCGTGCGAGCCCGCGTTCGCGACCCACACCGCCGACGCCCTCCGCCCCGCCAGGCGCGTCGCGTCGATCGAGGAGCTCGCCGACGAGCCGCTGATCAAGCTGCTCGCCCGCCGTGACGACCACGACGACGCCGACGAGCTGCTCGCTGCAGCGGCCGCCGTCGTCGGCGATCGCGTCAACGTCACCCACTCGTCGTTCCCGCTGCTCGAGATCAGTGCTCCCGGGGTCACCAAGGCCTCCACGCTGGAGCTGGTCTGCACCGAGCTCGGCATCTCCGCCGCAGACGTGATCGCCTTCGGCGACATGCCCAACGACCTGCCGATGCTGACCTGGGCCGGCACCTCGTACGCCATGGCAGACGCCCATCAGAGCGTGGTCGCGTGCGCGTCGCACCTGGCCCCCGGACACGAAGATGACGGTGTCGCGCGGGTCCTGGCTGGAGTCTTCGGCCTGTGACTGGTTTGATCTTCGCCATGCGCCGCGTCCCCCAGTTCCTCGCTGCCCTCGCTCTCGCGGTGACAGCGGTGGTCATGACGAGCCCCGCACCCGCCTCGGCAGCCCCGGTCACGGCTCCTGCGAAGTGCCCGGCCTTCGAGCTCAGCGACGCGGTCAAGGAGCCGCTGGTCTTCCACGCACGGGTGACCGGCCCCGGCAAGGCCACCAAGAAGGGCGGCCCGGTGGTCTACCCCGTGACCGTCGTCAAGGCGCTCAAGGGCGTCACCAGCGGCAGCAGCCTCGAGGTCGCGCTCAACCCCGGCGTGTGCCAGAAGAAGTCGCTGACCGCCAACGAGGACTACTACTTCTTCGCGCAGAAGAAGGGCGACACGATCCTCGCCGCCGGCAGCGCCCCGCGCGTCGAGGAGTACACCGACAAGCTCCAGGCCGAGATCGCCAAGGAGTTCCCCGAGGTGATCGCCCCCGAGCCTCAGCAGGTGAGCTTCAGCGAGCCCGCGTCTCCCGAGGGCCAGAAGCTCGTCGAGGTCGCCGCCCCGGGCGTCGTACTCGTCGTCGTCGGCCTGCTCGGCCTGATCATCGTGATGATTCTCGGGCGACGGAAGGCCGCGTAATCGGGGTCGTGGGCTCAGCCTCCGGCGCCCACCCCGGCGGCCGGAAGGCGTAGCTCAGCTTGAGCCGCCAGCCGTCGGCGCTGCGTACGTCGTTCCAGAGCTCACGGAACGCGCCGTACTCCAGCCGGAGCAGGTTGTAGGTGTCGACCTTGTAGGTCAGGCCGTACGTCGGGCGCTGCCGCTCGGGCTGGAACGTGCCGAAGAGGCGGTCCCAGACGATCAGGATGCCGGCGTAGTTCTTGTCCAGG
This sequence comes from Nocardioides sp. YJ-D4, assembly GCF_054031495.1. Taxonomy (NCBI): domain Bacteria; kingdom Bacillati; phylum Actinomycetota; class Actinomycetes; order Propionibacteriales; family Nocardioidaceae; genus Nocardioides; species Nocardioides sp. YJ-D4. The sequence goes on along the minus strand of NZ_CM132932.1, from coordinate 2,854,653 downwards.
TACTCCGGGTCGGAGCCGTGGTGGACACGGTGATGGCTCGGGGTGTTGAAGACGAGCTCGATCGGGCGCCAGAGCTTGCCGATCGTCTCGGTGTGCACGAAGAACTGGTAGATCAGGTTGATCGAGAAGGCGATGTAGATCGCAGCCGGTGAGATGCCGAGGAACGGCAGCGGCAGGAAGAAGAAGAACTCGAACCACGGGTTCCACTTCTGTCGCAGCGCGGTCGCAAACGTCATGTACTCGCTGGAGTGGTGCGCCTGATGGGCCGCCCAGCCGACTCGGGTCCGGTGCACGAACCGGTGGTTCCAGTAGTAGGCGAGATCGACGACCACGACCGAGATCGCCAGGCCCCACCACGTCTCCGGGATCTGCCACAGCGACGCGTAGGCGAAGATCGCCGCGTAGACCGCGAAGGTCAGGACCTTGAACACGGTCATCGACACGATCGAGCCGAGGCCCATCAGGATCGAGGTGCGCGCGTCCTTGAAGACGTAGCCGGCCAGGTTGTCGTCGTGGTCGAGCCATTTCAGCGCTGCCAGCTCGATGAGGATCGAGATCACGAAGAACGGGATCGCGTACGTCAAGGGGTTCTTCAACGGGTCGAGCATGTCGTTCATGGGGGACCTCCCAGGGATATGACCTTGGAGTAAGTTACCTCAAGGTCATATGCCACCGCTAGACTCTTGGTCATGTCACGGGCCAACGCTGGAACCAAGGGCGTCCCGCGCGCCGATCGCGAGCTGCAGATCCTGCGAGCCGCCTGCCAGGCCTTCGGCACCGTCGGGTTCGCCAAGGCGTCGGTCGCGGCGATCGCCGCCGACGCCGGCATCTCGAAACCGCTGGTCTACCAGTACTTCGGCTCCAAGGAGGGCCTCTTCCTGGCCAGCTTCAACTACGGCGCCGAGACGCTCGCCGCCGAGATGGAGCGGGTCGCCGCCGACGACTCGGTCGGCGTCGAGCGTGGTCTGCGCACCCTCGACGGGCTCTTCCGGACGCTCGAGCCGCAGCCGTGGCTGTGGCGGCTCCTCTTCGACCCGACGGCGCCCGACGACGGCGAGGTGGCTGCCGCCCGCGCCGTCTACACCGACCGGATCACCCGTCTCGCCGTCGAGGGCGTCGGCGAGCTGATGCGGCTCGTCGGTGACGACGATCCTCTCGACGCCTCCGCGCTGACCGCCGTCTGGATGAGTGCGGTCGATGCGCTGATCACCTGGTGGCTCGACCATCCAGGGGTCACGCCCACTCAGATGACGGAGCGATGCCATCGGCTGATCATCGCGATCTCCGGTGCCGCGCTGCCCGCAGCGGAACCCAGTAGCCTACGCGCGTGAGTATCGGCAGAGACCTCCAGTCCGCGATCTTCCGCAAGGGCCTGTTCGGCCGCCGCCCCGTGGTGCCGACCGAGCCCTCGGTGCTCGCCGAGGCTGCCCAGCGGGCGATGAGCAAGGAGGCCTGGGCGTACGTCGACGGCGGAGCCGGCCAGCAGCGCACCGTCGCCGCCAACACCGCCGCCTTCGACCACTTCCGGCTGGTGCCGCGCATGCTCACCAACGTCGAGAGCCGCGACCTGCGCACCACGCTGTTCGGTGTGGACATGCCGGCGCCGCTGATGCTCGGCCCGGTCGGCGTGCTCGAGCTCGCCCATTCCCGCGCCGAGCACGAGGTCGCCGCGGCGGCCCGCGCGACGGGCATCCCGATGGTGATCTCCACCCAGGCGTCCGTCCCGATGGAGGAGGTCGCCCAGGACCTGGGCGACACGCCACGGCTCTACCAGCTCTACTGGTCGAAGGACGAGACGATCGTCGAGTCCTTCGTACGCCGCGCCGAGGCCATCGGCTCCGACGCGCTGGTCGTCACCCTCGACACCCACATGCTCGGGTGGCGTACGCGTGATCTCGACCTGGGCTATCTGCCCTTCGCCCGGGGGCTGGGCATCGCTCAGTACACCTCCGACCCGGCCTTCCGCGCCCTCGTCGCGGCCCGGCTCGCGGACGGGAGCGGAACGAGCGTGCGACCTGGGCTCCGGGAGATCCCCTCGGCCCTCACCGCGGTCGCCTCGATGGCCCAGCACCATCCCGGCAAGCTCGTCGACAACCTCCGCTCCGGTCATGCCCGAGCCGCGGTCGAGACCTTCCTCGACGTCTTCTCCCGCTCCGACCTGATCTGGGACGACCTCGACCGGCTCCGGGAGATGACCGATCTGCCGATCGTGCTGAAGGGGCTCCAGGCGCCCGAGGACGCCCGCCGCGCGCTCGAGCACGGCGTCGACGGGATCATCGTCTCCAACCACGGCGGCCGCCAGGTCGACGGCGCCATCGCCTCCATCGACGCCCTGCCGAGCATCGTCGACGAGGTCGACGGCCGCATCCCGGTCCTCTTCGACTCCGGCATCCGCTCCGGCGCCGACATCCTCAAGGCGCTCGCCCTGGGTGCCGACGCGGTCCTCCTCGGCCGCCCCTACGTCTACGGCCTCGCCCTTGCCGGCGCCGCCGGTGTCCAGGCCGTCATCGAGCACATGATCGCCGAGCTCGACCTCTCCCTCGGCCTCGTCGGCTGCCGCTCGGTCGACGAGATCGGCCGCGAGCTCCTCGGCTGAGTTCGAATGAGGCTGGGAGCGCGCCGGGACGCGCTCCCAGCCTCACAGCCGGATCAGATCGTCTTCGCGTACGACGTGATCGTCTTGGAGGTGTACCCCGTCCGGGATCCGATCACGGTCACGGTGACCTGCTTGCCGTTCCAGGCCTTGCGGAGGAACAGCGAACCCGACGTGCCTCGCTTCACGACCGTTCCGTTGATCTTCCAGACGTACGTGACCGACGACGGCGACGGCGACCAGGTGCCGCGCACCGCGGTCACGGTGTGGCCGTACTCGACGGTGCCCTTGAGGTAGGGGCGCGGAGCGGTGAACGTCCCTGAGACGACCGTGGCGGTCTTCGCGCTGGTCACCGTCTTGGTCGTGTAGCCCGATCGTGCCCCGACCACGCTCACCGTGATCTGCTTCCCCTTGGCCGAGGCCGGCACGACCAGCTGGTTCGAGGTGCTCGACTTGATGGTGGTGGAGCCCGCCTTCCAGACGTACGTCACCGTGCTCGGTGTCGGCGACCAGGTGCCCCGTGACGCGGTCAGCGTCCTGCCGACCTTGGCGGTGCCGCTGATCGTCGGCGTCGGCGCCACGAAGACCCCGACCACCTTGACGACCTTCGTCGTCGACCATGCCGGCGCGCCGGGGAAGGCTCGGTAGGTGTAGGTGAGGGTGTGAGAGCCGACGGGAAGCTTCTTCGCCGGAAGCGTCACCGACTCCGTCCGGGCGTCGAACGTCGCGGTGCCGAGGACGGTCGACCCCTCGCTGACGGTGGCCTGGCCGTACGGTGTCGCCGCGTCCGCGCTGAGCGTGATCGCGGAGGTGTAGGTGCTTCCGTAGCCGTAGGAGGAGCCGCCGCTCACCGTGATCGCGGGTGGGGTCGCCACGACCGTGTCGCTGCTCGCCACGTCGAAGACGTAGCTCGACGTCTGACTCCAGTTCCCGGCACGGTCGACGGCGCAGGCGACGACGCGTCCCTCCAGGTACACCGCACGCGCGTCCGGGGTGTAGGAGAAGCCGGTCGTTGCGGTCGCCGGGACCGAGGAACCGGTGCCGCAGGATGCGCTCGAACCGCCGGAGATCCGGTACGTGCTGACGTCGGAGCCGCCACCACTGATCCAGAAATAGCCGGGGATCCCGGCGCCCCCGCGGGGTTCGTCCGCGACGTAGACAGCCTCGCCGCCGACGACCGGGGTGATCGTGGGCGGCGCCGGATCGGTGCGGTCCACCCCGAACGTGCAGTGCGCGGAGCCGCCCACCTCGCCGTAGCCGTCCTGAGAGGTCACCCAGAGGTCGTACAAGGCTCCGTCCGCAAGCAGCTCGGGCGGGATCGACACGGCGATGCGCGCATCGGCGTACTGCTCCGTGGCGGTGCGCTCGAAGAGTGGCGTGCTGCTCTCGGGGGACTGACCCGCCGGGAAGACCTGGAAGGTCGCGGTCACCTTCTCGCCACCGCCGTGGTGCGGGACGTCCGGATCAGCGACGTACGCACTGGCGTAGACCTCGCTGTTCAGCCACTGCGGCGTCGAGGTGCACGACCGGGTGCCTGGGTAGAACTCGCCGACCTGGAGGTTCACCGGCGCCGCGGGGGCGCGGTTGAAGGTGATGCGCAGGGCGCCGCTCTTGACCTGATTCCAGCCGCAGGACATGCAGGTCTCGTCGGCTGCCTTGAGGCCGAGCGTCAGGGAACCGTCACCGGACGCGGCTCGCTTGGCGAGGTCGGTGGCGTCGAAGCCGAAGTAGCCGTTCCATGCCGGCGTGCCGCCGCAGCCGCTTGCGGCGTACGTCTTGACGGCCGTGGGGCTCTGCGACCAGTCGGCGTCCTGGTAGAGCTCGAGCGCGCCCGGTCGGCAGGTCTCCTCGTCCACCCAGGCGAGGTCGGCGCTCACCTGGAACGTCGCCGACACGATGTCCTCGGGGGAGAGCTCCGCCAGGACGTTCTGGTCGAAGTCCCAGACCATGCGCTGACTCGAGGGCGTCTCGTCGCAGGCGTCGATGATCACCGTGCCGTAGTCATCCTCGGGGGCGACCTCGGCCGGGTCGCAGAAACCGACCCAGGTTCGGTCGTCGAACTGGTCGAAGGTCGTCGAACCGGTGAGGGAGTTGTGGACGGTGCCGCTGGTGGCGTACACGGTCGTCGGGACGATGGGGAGGGGATCGTCGGCCGAGGTTTCAGCCGTTGCCGGTGCCGGGACCAGCGTGAGAGCCGCGCTCATCACGCCGGCCGCCGTTGACGCGGAGATCAGCGCAATCGTGCGCCGATGTAGAGACATGTGTGCTGCCTTCGAGACGGGTCAGCGCCGACCATGGCGCTGCCGAGGTGGGGACGAAGCCGGGCGACCCTGAGCGGATACCCCATGAGGCGTCCTCGCGCCGGACCGGCGGAATCTAGCATCAGCGGCGCGCGCTGTCCGGCGGTTGGTGTTGAACCCGCGGTGAGCAGGGACACGCCTGGGTAGCGCCAAGTTCATACTTTATGAGGGGGCGCGATCTGAGGACCCCACTTACGATGCAAGTGATGAACCCGCAATCTCCGCCAGACATCGTCGTGATCGGCGGCTCCAACATGGATCTCCACGCTCGGGCGCACGAGCAGGTGGTGATGGGTTCGAGCATGTCCGGATCCGCCGGCCTCTCGCCTGGCGGGGTGGGTCGCAACGTCGCGGAGAACCTCGCCCGGCTGGGTGACTCGGTCGCGTTGGTCTCGGTCGTCGGCGACGACCCGATCGGCGACGAGGTGATCAGCTACACCGAGGACGTCGGCGTCGACTGCACCTACGTCCGCCGCCGGGCAGACGTACGCACCGGCACCTACAACGCCGTGCTCGACTCCTCCGGTGAGCTGGTGGTCGCGGTGGCGGACATGGCCGCGACCGACGAGTTCTCCCCGCTGGTCGTGGAGGCGGCCCGCGACCTGATCAAGAACGCTCGCGGTGTGCTCGTCGAGGGCAACATCCCGGTCCGCACCGCTGACGTGGCGATCGACCTGGCCCGCGAGTTCGACGTGCCCGTCGTGTTCGACCCGGTGTCGGTGCCGAAGGCGAGGCGGGCGCGCGAGCTGATCCGGGCCGACCGCGAGCTCTATCTGGTCACGCCCAACCAGGCCGAGCTGGCCGCTCTGACCGACCTGCCCGCCGGCACCGATGCGGAGATCGAGAAGGCCGTCCACTCGCTGCACGACCGCGGTGTCGGCGTCGTCTGGGTGCGCCTCGGCGCACGCGGCTCGGTGATCAGCTACGGCGACATCTATCAGGAGCTTCCCGCCGTGCCGGCCGACGTCGTCGACGTCACCGGCGCGGGCGACGCGATGCTCGCCGCGTTCACCCACGAGCTCCTCCGGGACGTCGACCTGGTCGCGGCGGCCCGGTTCGGGCACGCCGCGGCAGCGCTGACCTGCGGCACCCACGACACCGTCCGGATGGACCTCAGCGAGAGCCTCGTCCGGGAGCTGGTGTGAAGGTCCGGCTCACCGAAGAGGTCGGGGTCGCGCTCGCAGAGGGCCGCCCGGTCGTCGCGCTGGAGTCGACGATCATCAGCCACGGCATGCCCTATCCCGACAACGTCAAGATGGCCACCGAGGTCGAGCAGATCGTGCGCGACAACGGCGCCGTCCCGGCCACGATCGCGCTGCTCGACGGCATCCCTCGTGCCGGGCTGTCGCCCGACGACCTGGAGCTCCTCGCCTCCGACCCGGACGTCACCAAGGTCAGCGTCCGCGACCTCCCCTACGTCGTCGCCCGCGGTCTCCACGGCGCGACCACGGTCGCGGCCACCATGCGCCTGGCGGCCATGGTCGGGATCAGGACGTTCGTGACCGGTGGGCTCGGCGGCGTACACCGGGGCGCGGCGACGTCCTTCGACATCTCCGCCGACCTGACCGAGCTCGCCCGCACCCAGGTCGCGGTGGTGAGCGCCGGCGTGAAGTCGATCCTCGACATCGGGCTGACCCTGGAGACTCTGGAGACCTACGGCGTGCCGGTCCTGGTCAACGGGAGCGACGAGTTCCCGGCCTTCTACTCCCGCAGCTCCGGGTTCGCGGCGCCGCTGCGCATCGACGGACCCGGCGAGGCTGCCGCGGTCATGAAGTCGACCTGGGAGCTCGGCCTCCCCAGCGGCCTGGTCGTCGCCAACCCCGTTCCGGCCGCCGACGAGATCCCCGCCGAGGTGATCGGGCAACACATCGACCACGCCCTCGCCGACGCCGAGGCCCGCGGCATCCGAGGCAAGGAGATCACCCCGTTCCTGCTCGCCAGGATCGTCGAGCTCACCGGCGGCGACTCGCTGGCGACCAACATCGCGCTGGTGCGCGACAACGCAGCCTTCGGTGCGCAAATGGCCGCATCGTACGTCGCCGCATGACGAACGATCACCACTCGTTCACCCCGGCGACACCGCACGTGGCCTAACGTCTCGCCTACCTATGCGTTGATCCTCCCGTGACCGATAGCCCCCACATTGGCCCGACGATGACGGCCCCATCGAGGCGCACCTTCCTCAAGGCCGGCCTGATCGGTGGAGCCGGTGTCGTCGCCGGCCCGATGCTGTGGACGCAGGCGGCCAGGTCGGCCGCTCCGGCCACCGGCGTACATCTGTCGTACGGTGCCAACCCGGTCAAGCAGATGAACGTCTCCTGGTCGACCGCCGGGTCAGTGCAGGCGCCGCGCCTCGATCTGGGCGTGACGCCCGACTACGGACTCACCCTCCGACCCGAGTCGCTCTCCTCGATCCGGGTCGACAGCGTCTACCACCACGTCGACCTCAGCGACCTGCGACCGGGCACGCGCTACTACTACCGGCTCAGCCACGACGGGGGCACCGCGACCAGGGGCTCGTTCACCACCGCCCCGAAGACCACGGGGTCCTTCCGCTTCGCCGCCTTCGGCGACATGGGCGTCGCCGAGGACGCCGCGCGCAACGTGAGCCTGATCCGTCAGCAGCGCGCCGAGTTCGCGTTCGTCGTCGGTGACATCGCCTATGCCGACACCGGCGGCCAGGGCAAGAGCGGAGAGCAGCAGCAGGACTTCGGTGTCTGGGACGAGTTCCTGACCCAGATCCAGCCCAGCGCCAACGCCATCCCGTGGATGACCGTCGTCGGCAACCACGAGATGGAGAACGGCAACGGCGAGCTCGGCTACGACGGCCACCGCGCTCGCTTCCGTCACCCCGGCAACGGTGCCGGCGGCGGACAGGAGACCTACTCCTTCGTCCGCGGCAACGTCGCCTTCATCGCCCTCGACGGCAACGACGCGACGTACGAGTACACGCGGAACGCGGGCTACCTCGGCGAGACGCTCGACAGCTGGCTCGAGGAGCGGCTGGCCACGTTCCGGGCCCGCAACGACATCGACTTCATCCTGGTCGGCTTCCACCAGTGCGCCTACTGCACCAACATCGCGCACGCCTCGGACGGCGGCATCCGCGACCGCTGGGAGGCACTCTTCGACCGCTACCAGGTCGACGTCGTGATCAACGGCCACAACCACTGCTACGAGCGCACCCACCTGATGCGCGACGGCAAGCCGGTCCAGGAGGCGCCGCGCGGCGCCACGGTCAGCACCAACGAGGGGACCATCTACATCACCGCCGGCGGCGGTGGCGGCTCGACCTATCCCGACGTTCTCCCGGTGCTCTCCTACTACACGGACAAGAACGGCCTGAAGATCCCCGAGCCCACGACCTACCGCGCCGTCGGCGACGCGACCCACTCGGTCGCGTTCTTCGATGCCCACCCGCGCGACGCCCACGGGACGGCGAGGCTGGACCTCGAAGTCATCGCCACCGACGGCTCCGAGGTCGACACGCTCACCATCGCTAGGACGCGCTGATGCGCACCCAATTAGAGTTGATGCGCGTGGGGGGAATCAGAAGGAGGAAGCCGAGGTTGCTCAGCGTCGTCGTGCCTGTCTACAACGTGGCCGACTACGTCGCCGACAGCCTCGACAGCATCCTTCACCAGCCGTTGCGTGAGGTCTGTGCCATCGAGGTGATCGTCGTCGACGACGGCTCCACCGACGGGTCGGCCGAGATCGTCAAGGGCATCGCCGCGAACGACTCTCGGGTCACGCTGATCTCCCAGCCCAACTCCGGTGTCTCGATCGCGCGTCACACCGGGATCGAGGCCGCCACCGGTGACCTGCTCACCTTCGTCGACCCCGATGACATCCTCCCCCGCGACGCCTGGAGCACGATGGTGAAGACGCTGCGGCGTACGGGCTCCGACTTCGTCGTCGGCTCGGCCGAGCGCGTCACCCTCGTGAACGGCGAGGAGCGGAGGTACGTCACCCCGCTGATGCGCCGCAACCACACCCGGACGCGTCTCAGGTGCCGGATCGAGGACGCCCCGCTGATGCTCGCGGACGTGTTCGTGTGGAACAAGGTCTTCCGGCGCTCCTTCTGGACCGACAACGAGATCACCTTCCCGGAGCGCACCCGCTATCAGGACCAGGTGGCCCTGACCCAGGCATTCTTGGCCGCCAGGAGCTTCGACATCCTCAGCGAGGTCGTATACGACTGGCGGGTCCGCTCCGACCTCTCCTCCGCGACCCAGAAGCGCGCCCAGATCGCCAACCTGCTCGAGCGGATCACCACCAAGCGCCAGACCGTCGAGCTGGTGGCCGGCTCGGGCTCGGCGAAGCTGATGCGCACACTGCGCACCGAGATCCTCCCGATCGACATGTGGGAGCACTTCCGTGCGGCCGTCAACCCCACCACCGAGGACCCCGACCGCTACTGGTCGCTGCTGCGCGGCGCCGTCCTCGAGTTCTGGTACGACGCCGGCGTCCCTTTCGAGGAGACCACCGTGCCGCGTGGCCAGCGCCTGATGGCCTGGCTGGTCTCGCAGGACCGCCGTGACGACCTCGCCGCCCTCATCGAGACGATCGACGAGCGCGGCCCGGCGAGGGGCATCGAGGCGTTCGCCGCCGCGGAGGACCTGCCCGTCGGGCTCTGACCGCTCGGGATCCAGGCGGCCCCGCAGAAGCCCTGGGGTGTATAACACGGCCCTAGTGGCTCAGGGACCTAAGACCTGCGATATACCCAGATGCGTAGGCAATTGAGCGATTCCCGTTGCACGCGTGTTCCCCGGGGGGCAGGGTGTGGGGACCCCTACGTCATTGCTTCGAGGAGCCCCCTGAATGCCCAGCGTCGAGCTGTCGGCCGGTCCGATCGATTTCGAGGATACCGGCGGTGATGGCCCCGTCCTCGTACTCCTCCACGGAGTGCCGATGGACGGCCGTCTGTGGCGCCGTGCGCTGCCCTACCTCGGTGGCTTCCGGGTGATCCGGCCGACGCTGCCGCTGGGTGGTCACCGGCGGCCGATGCGGCCCGACGCGGACCTCAGCCAGCAGGGTGTGGCGAACATCCTCGGCGACTTCCTCGACGCGCTCGACCTCCACGACGTCACCCTGGTCCTCAACGACTGGGGCGGTGGCCAGTTCCTCATCAACGCCGACCGCACCGACCGCATCGCGCGGATGGCGCTGGTGGCGTGCGAGGCTTTCGACAACTACCCGCCCAAGGCCGCCAGGCCGCTGGCGGTGCTCTCGAAGGTGCCGCCGCTGTTCACCGCCGCGCTGCAGCTGCTCCGCATGGAGAGCTTCCGGCAGGCGCGCGGGGGCTACGGCGGGATGTCGGTCGACAAGAGCTACCACCTCTACGACGACCTCGTTCACGGCTGGTTCGCGCCGGCGCTGACCGACCGGGCGATCCGCCGCGACTTCATCAAGTTCGCCGGCGGCGCTCCTGGTCGTGACAAGCTGCTCGAGCTGGCCGAGGGCCAGCAGAAGTTCACCAAGCCGGTGCTCGTCGTCTGGGCCGATCAGGACACGATGATGCCCGCCGAGCACGGTCCGCGTCTGGCCGCTCACTATCCCGACGCGCGGCTGGAGATCGTCAAGGACTCCTCCACGCTGGTTCCGATCGACCAGCCCGAGCTGCTCGCCGGGCTACTTCGTGAGTTCGTGCTCGGTGGTCGCGGCCCGGTTGACCCGGTACGCGAGGAAGCTCGGGACGAGTAGCGCGCACAGCGCGATCCCGAGCAGATTGAGCAGGCCACCTCCGGTGGTCGCGATCGCGGTGCCGACCACGGCCGCCGCGCCTCCGTGCAGGACGTCGGCGACCCGCGGGCCACCCGCGACGACAACCGTGAAGACCCCCTGCAGCCGGCCGCGTACGTTGTCGTCGGCCGCCGACTGCAGGATCGACATCCGGATGGCCGCGGAGGCCACGTCGGCGGCGCCGGCGACCATCATGAAGAACACGGCGAGCCCCAGCATCAGCATCGTGGTGCGCTTGTCCACGGCGAGATCCGCGAACCCGACGGTGAGCCCGAACAGGGTGATCCCGAGGGCCCACACGCCGATGCAGTAGATGACGACGCGGCCCTGCGCCTCGATCCGCGAGACCCAGCCGGAGAAGATCCCACCGATCACCGCGCCGGCCGGGATGGCCGCGAAGAGCAGCGCGAACGCGATCCCGCCCTCCGAAGGACCGCCGAAGGACTCGTGGGCGATCTGCGGGAACAGCGCCCGCGGCATCGCGAAGACCATCGCGATCAGGTCGACGACGAAGCTCATCATCAGCACCGGCTGATGCCGCAGGTAGGCGAACCCGTCCCACACCGAACGCAGCCCGGGAACCTTCGAGCCGGCGCCCTCGACCGGGATCCTCGGCAGCAGCACGACCGCGTAGAGGGTCGCGAAGAGGGTGACGGTGTCGATGGCGTACAGCCAGGTGAACCCGGTGAACGGCAGCATCACGCCGGCGACCAGCGGTCCCGCGATCGCGCCGGCCTGGAAGACCGTCATGCTGAGCGAGTTGGCGGCCGGGAGCAGGTGCGCGGGGAGGATCTTGGGCAGCAGCGAGTTCCGGGTCGGCTGGTTGACCGCGAAGAAGGCCTGCTGGACCGAGAAGAGGCACAGCAGCAGCCAGACGTTGGTGTTGCCGGCTGCTGCCTGGAGCCAGAAGAGCGCGCTGGTGCCGATCAGTCCCGTGGTCGAGACCATCAGGATCGTACGCCGGTCGAAGTGGTCCGCGAGCGCGCCGCCGTAGAGGCCGAAGACGATCAGCGGGACCAGTCCGAAGACACCCGTCAGCCCGACGTACGCCGACGAGCCGGTGTCCGCGTAGATCTGGGCAGGCACCGCGACGACGGTCAGCTGGGCGCCGATCATGGTGATGATCCCGGCGATCCACAGGCGCCGGAAGTGCGGCTCGTGGAGGGGGCGCGTGTCGGCCACGGCGCCCTTGAGCTTGGCGGTGATGCTCATCGCTGTGCGGTCGTCGACATGGTTACCAATGCTAAAGGAATGAATTTACCTGGAGAAATTCCGATGAGAGGTGTCGGATCGGGGTGTAGACGTTCGTAGCAAGGGTGAGAGGCGGTCACCGAGGCCGTCCGACACGAAGGAGTGAGCACCATGGCCAAGTACCTGATGTCTGTCTGGGGTCCCGACTCGGACTACGAGAAGGAGAACTACGGCTACGCCTCGCAGGAGGAGATGATGGCCTCGTTCGAGGCGACCGGGAAGTTCAACGACAAGCTCCAGCAGGAGGGCTACTTCGTCTTCGCCGACGGCCTCGATGCCGCCAAGACGGCGACCGTCGTCGACGGTCAGGGCGAGAAGCCGGTCATCACCGACGGCCCCTATGCAGAGGCCAAGGAGTACATGGCGGGCTTCTGGATCATCGACGTCCCCGACCTCGATGTCGCTCTCAAGCTTGCCGCCGAGGCCTCCGCGGCCTGCCTGGGCAAGGTCGAGGTGCGCCCGATGCAGACCGGCCCCGAGGCGTGAACCGCTGTTGACGGATATCGACGCGGCGATCACCCGGACCCACCAGGAGGAATGGGCCCGGGTGGTCGCCAGCCTCGCCAAGCGCTTCGGCGACCTCGACATCGCCGAGGAGGCCGCGGCCGAGGCGTTCACGGTCGCAGTCGAGCGCTGGCCGCTCGATGGCGTACCCCCGAACCCGGGCGCCTGGCTCACCACCACCGCCAACCGCCGCGCGATCGACCGGATCCGCCGCGAGTCCAAGCGTGACGACAAGCAGAAGGAGGCCGTCGCGATGCACGATGACACCCCGCACGAGCCTCTCGGCGCCATCGAGGACGACCGGCTCCGGCTGCTGTTCACCTGCTGCCACCCCGCGCTCGCGCCCGAGGCGCGGATCGCGCTGACGCTGCGTATGGTCGGCGGCCTGACCGTGCCCGAGATCGCGAACGCCTTCCTGGTCCAGGAGACCACGATGGGCCAGCGGATCACCCGCGCGAAGACCAAGATCAAGGCCGCCCACATCCCCTACCGGGTCCCCGAGGCTGCCGACCTCCCCGAGCGCGTCTCGGGCGTCCTGGCCGTCCTCTTCCTGGTCTTCAACGAGGGCTACCTCTCCTCCGGCGACCACGAGAATCCCGTACGCGGCGACCTGACCCTCGAGGCCATCCGGCTGACCCGGCTGGTCCGTGCCCTGCTCCCCGACGACGGCGAGGTCGCCGGCCTGCTGGCCCTGATGCTGCTGATCGAGGCGCGGCGTACGGCACGGATCTCGGCGACCGGCGAGCTGGTCCGGCTCGACGAGCAGGACCGCGGCTCGTGGGATCTCGCGCTGATCGCCGAAGGCCATGCACTGGTGCGCGAGCGGCTCGAGGTCGTCGCCAACGGCGGCCCGCGACCCGGGCGCTACCAGATCCTGGCCGCCATCAACGCGGTCCACACCTCGGTGCGCGACGCCCGCGACACCGACTGGTCCCAGATCGTCGCGCTCTACGACCAGATGATCCGGGTCGACGCCTCGCCGATCGTCCGCCTCAACCGGGCGATCGCCGTCGCCGAGCTGGACGGCCCCGAGGTCGCGCTGGCCGAGATCGACCGGCTCGGCCTGGACGGCTACCACGCCTTCCATGCCACCCGAGCCGATCTGCTGCGCCGCCTCGGCCGCAGCGGCGAGTCCCGTGCGGCGTACGACAAGGCCATCGAGCTCGCCGAGAACGCCGCCGAGGTCGCGCTGCTGACCAGGCGCAGGGACCAGCTGGGTGGAGGGTGATTTGCCGTGCTGTTGGGGTAGTCCGGGAGCGAAATGCCTATTACTCGTCGGTAAATAGGCAGTTCGCTCCCGGACTACCCCTACGACGGTGTCGGATCGGGACACTCGCGTTCGTAGTACAGGTAAGAGGCGGTCATACCGGAGACCGCCCGGAGACGAGGAGACGATACGCATGCCCGAATACCTGATCGTGTTCAACGACGAGTGGGTTCCCGAGCACACGATGGAGGAGCTCGAGAAGAAGCGCGACACCTCGATGGCGGTGATCGAGGAGATGAAGTCCGCAGGCGTCTACGTCTACGGCAACGGAGCCCTCGACGCCTCGACCGCGCTCTTCAGCGTCGAGGCCAAGAACGGCGAGCCGGTCTTCACCGACGGCCCGTACGTCGAGACCAAGGAGCACCTCGGTGGCTTCTGTGTCATCGAGGCCCCCGACGAGGACGCGGCGCGCCACTGGGCGGGGCGGCTGACGGTCGCGCTCGACTGGCCGCAGGAGGTCCACCGGTTCCCAGACATGTTCCCGACGGAGGAGTGAGCATCGCACCTGGACGCTTCGCCGAATCTCGGCGGCGAAGCGTTTCAGGTCGTGGCAGGCTTGCCGCATGACGCCAGAGCCGCTTGCCCTGCCCGAGACCGAAGCCGCGGAGAGCTGGGTCAAGGAGCGTACGTCCGCGACCCTGACCCACGTGCGGGAGCTGGCCGAGAAGCTGCGGACCGCGCCGCCGAGCGAGGCGACCGAGGTGCTGAACGCCTGGGACGAGCTGTCCCTGAAGCTCGGCTCGCTCGGTGGCCTGGCCGGCCTGCTCGCCAACGTCCACCCCGTCGAGGCGGTCCGCACGGCGTGCGAGGACACCGAGGTCGAGGTCGACCGGCTGCGCACCGAGCTCACCCAGGACCAGGCGCTCTACCGCGTCTTCGCGGACCTCCCCGCCGACCAGACGGACGCCCTCGACCCGCTGGCCAAGCGGCTCCTGGAGAAGACGCTGCAGGACTTCACCCGTGCAGGCGTCGACCGCGACGACGCCACCCGGGCCCGGCTCACCGAGATCAACGAACGCCTCACCGAGCTCAACCTCGAGTTCTCCCGGGTGACCCGGGACGACGTACGCATCACCCTGGCCACGCCCGAGCAGCTGGACGGGATGCCGGCCGACTGGCTGGAGGCGCACCCGGTCAACGACAAGGGGCTCGTGGAGATCACGACCGACTATCCCGACGCGCTTCCCGCTCGGATGTTCGTGAAGGATCCCGCGATCCGTCGCGCCGTCACCGTGGCCTCGCTCGAGCGCGGCTGGCCGCACAACGAAGCGGTCCTGAAGGAGATGTTCGCGCTGCGTCACGAGCTGGCCAACCTGGTCGGCTACGAGGACTGGCCGGCCTTCGATGCCGCGGTGAAGATGATCGGCGAGGGACCGGCGATCCCCGAGTTCATCGACAAGATCGCCGGCGCCGCCGAGGGGCGGATGAAGCGCGACCTCGAGGTGCTCCTCGACCGCTACGACCGCGACGTCCCCGGCGCCAGCGCGGTCTCGGCCGCCGACGCGCTCTACTACGAGGAGCTGGTGCGGCAGGAGAAGTACGACGTCGACAGCCAGGTGGTGCGTACGTTCTTCGACTTCGCGAAGGTGCACCAGGGTCTGCTGGACGTCACCGGCCGGCTCTTCGGGCTGCGCTACGAGCCGGTCTCCGACGTCGTCACCTGGCACGAGGACGTGAGCGTCTTCGACGTCTATCAGCAGGACGGCGACGAGCCCCTCGGCCGGATCTATCTCGACCTCCACCCCCGCGAGGGCAAGTACAAGCACGCGGCGCAGTTCGACCTCGCCCCCGGCGTGAAGGGCCGGCAGCTCCCCGAGGGCGTGCTGGTCTGCAACTTCTCCCGCGGCCTGATGGAGCACGACCACGTGGTGACCCTCTTCCACGAGTTCGGCCACCTGATCCACCACGTGCTCGGCGGGCAGGGCGAGTGGGCGCGCTTCTCCGGGGTCGCGACGGAGTGGGACTTCGTCGAGGCGCCGAGCCAGATGCTCGAGGAGTGGGCCTGGGACGCCGACGTACTACAGACCTTCGCCACCAACGCGGCCGGCGAGCCGATCCCGGCCGACCTGGTCGCGCGGATGCGGGCCGCGGACGACTTCGGCAAGGGCTACCACGCCCGGCAGCAGATGTTCTACGCCGCGATCTCCTACTGGTTCCACAAGGAACAGCCCGACGACCTGACCAAGCGGCTCGAGGAGCTCCAGGCGGCGTACTCTCCCTACCCCTATATCGAGGGCACCCACTTCTTCGCCAACTTCGGCCACCTGGGCGGATACTCCTCGGCCTACTACACCTACATGTGGTCGCTGGTCATCGCGAAGGACCTGTTCAGCGCCTTCGACCGGGACAACCTGTTCGACCCCGAGGTCGCCGGCCGCTACCGCGATCTGGTGCTCGCCCGCGGCGGCGAGAAGGACGCCGCCGATCTGGTCGCCGACTTCCTCGGCCGGCCCTACTCCTTCGATGCGTACGCGGCCTGGTTGGTCTCTTAGGGCTCGTTTCACCCTGTTCGATACATAGGGCGCCACATTGTAAATCCTTTGCTTATTTGCGTCCGCTGGAGCGCCAAACTTGCGTCTGGGTCGCATCTGGACGAACGTCGGGACTAAGCAGAGGTGCCTGTTGCGCGCATCACTCGGGCTGCTCGTCGATCTCAGGCACCTTCTCAAGAAACCCTATTGAGGGGAGAGACAATGGATGCCATAAAGGACATCGACTGGGTGAGTCTCGGCAGCAAGGTGCTCGCCGCGATCGTCATCCTGGTGGTCACGTGGATCATCGCGAAGATCGTCGCTTGGGCCTTCGCGAAGCTGACCTCGAAGATCCCGGTGCTCCAGAAAGCCGGAAGTGATGGCGACAGCATCGGCAAGAGCCTCGGTTCCGTGGCTGCCCTGTTGGTGTGGCTCTTCGGTCTGATCGCGCTGCTGGACCTGTTCGAGCTCAGCTCTGTGCTGACGCCGATCCAGGGCCTGCTCGACGGTGTGATGGGCTTCCTGCCCAACCTGATCGGTGCGGTCTTCGTCTTCATCGTCGGCGCGCTCGTCGCCAAGGTCGTCCGCCAGCTCGTCGAGACCGCGCTCGGCGCGGTCCCGTTCGACAAGTGGATCGGCAGCGGCAGCAAGCTCTCCGGCCAGGTCGACCAGACGGTCGGCGTGGACACCACCGCCGACCCGTACGACGCACAGGCTGCGCGCCCGGGCACCGCCGCCCAGATCGTCAAGGTCATCGGTCTCGTGCTCTACGCGATCATCATGATCGTGGTGGCCATCGCCGCTCTGCAGATTCTCGGGATCAACTCGATCTCGCGGCCCGCCGAGCTCATGCTCGCCATGATCCTGGCCGCGATCCCGAAGATCATCGCCGCCGCGATCCTGCTCGGCATCGGAGTGGTCATCGCCCGCTTCGCCGCCGACATCCTCGGTCAGCTAATCGACGGCCTCGGCTTCGACCAGGCCCTCCACTCCATGGACGTGCTGCCGCAGGGGCAGAGCGCTACCCCGATCGTCACCAAGGTGATCCAGATCGGCATCGTGCTCTTCTTCGCCGTGATGGCGGCGCAGATGCTGGAGTTCCCGCAGATCACCGCGTTCATCGCCGAGGTGCTCGAGCTGGGTGGCAAGGTCATCTTCGGTGGCGCGATCATCGCCGCCGGTGTCGTGATCGCCTCGGTGCTCGCGAAGATCGTGCCTGGATCGGCCTCGCAGATCCTGAAGTACGCCACGATCGTGCTCTTCGTCGCGATCGGGCTGAAGTTCATGGGTCTCGCCGACTCGATCATCAACCTCGGCTTCGGTGCCGTGGTCGTCGGTGGTGCCGCTGCCGCGGCGCTCGCCTTCGGTCTCGGCGGTCGCGAGGCTGCCGCCCGGCAGCTGGAGCGGCTCCAGGCCGAGAGTGCCGCGCGTTCGGCTGCTACGCCGACCGCTCCGAACCCGACGCCGCCGCAGACGCCTGGCGTCTGATCGCACTCACGACCCTCAGGGTCTGACTCAGGGAGCCCCCGGATTTTCCGGGGGCTCCCTTCATTTGCCTTGAATCACTCTGATCACCGGCGTAAGATCACGATATATCGCGAAGGAACGCGATCCAGTCTTCCGACAGTAAGTGAGAAACCTGATGACGTACAACAACAGCAACCCTTGGGGTGAGTGGATCGACCAGATGGGTCGAGAGTTCGGCAAGGGCGGCCCGCGCCGCTCCCATGGCTGGCAGGGCGGTCCCGGTTGGGGCGGACCTGGCGGTCCCGGTTGGCAGGGTGGCCATCACGGTCGCGGTCGTGGACCGGCTGGTCCGCCGCCGTGGATCGCGGCGCTGCTCGGCTTCGAGAACCAGCCCCCGCAGCGGCCCGGTCCCCGGGTCCGTCGTGGTGACGTACGCTCCGCGATCATCTATGTGATGGCTGAGGCGGCCGAGCAGGGCCAGGTGATCAACGGCTACCAGGTGATCCAGCAGATCTCCGAGCGCAGCTCGGGTGAGTGGCGGCCGAGCCCCGGCTCCGTCTACCCGACCATCCAGCAGCTCGAGGACGAGGGTCTCGTGGAGTCCGACGACGAGCACGGCCGCCGGGCGATCCGGCTGACCGAGGCCGGCAAGACCTACGCCACCGAGCACGCCGACGAGCTTGCAGGCGTCTGGACGCCGTTCGACAAGGCCGTCGACAACGCTCGCAGCCAAGGTCGCGGCGGCCGTGGTGGCCCCGGTGGCCTGGGCGACCTGGCCGGCTTCGGAGTCCTCGGCGGCGAACTCGCCCAGGTCCTCCCGGCCGTGTGGCAGCTCGCCACCTCCGGCACCGACGCCCAGCGCCAGGCAGCCGCCGACGTCCTCGCCGACACCAGGCGCAAGCTCTACGGCATCCTGGCGGCCGGCGACGACGAGCACACCGTGACCGCCGAGCAGGTCGACGAGATCGACGAGGTCGAGGAGTCCGAGGACGGCGAGCCCGGCCCCGACCCGAAGCCCTGATGTCCCCAACGACAGGTGCCCCACGCTCTCGAGCGTGGGGCACCTGCTGATGTGAGGGATGGGTCAGAGGGCGTCGAGGTGAATGGCCAGGTGGCGGTGGCCGACGGCCTCGTAGCCGACGATGGTGACGACTGGCGCGAGGGCGACGACGACGAGGCACCAGGCCACGGGCACGCCCGCGATCGCCATCGCGACGCTCGCAACGAGCACGGCCATGGTGAGGGCGACCAGGACGATGTGGAACGGGTCGATGACGTGCATGAACAGGTTGTAGAGGAGATAGAGGACCAAGGCGTACACGCCGACGGGGAGGGCGACAGAGATGACCGTGCCGACCTCGCCGAGCTTGGACTCGTGCTCGAGCAAGTAGGCGGCCACGTGCAGGCCGGCTCCGGTGGCCGCGATCGCGGCGAAGAGCAGGATGTGGCCGTAGCCCCAGAGGAACGAGCGGTCGCGGCGCCGCTCGAGCATCGTGGCCCAGGGGATCGTGAAGTAGGTCCACCACTGGCCGAAGGTCAGGCCGATACCGGCGGCGAGCAGCAGGATCGCGTCGAGGCTCCACCCCAGCTCGGGCTCGTGGACGATCGCGGACATCACCGCGACGGTGCCGATCACGCCCTCGCCGAGGGTGATGATCGTCAGCAGGCCGTAGCGCTCGGCGATGTGGTCGGCGTGCCAGGGAGTGCCGCCGAAGTGACGCTCGGCGATGAACGGCCCGACCAGCTCGATCACCAGAGGCACCATCATCGCGGCGAACGCGGTCGCCACGTCGAGCGGCAGGATGGCGATGACGCACCAGAGCACCTGCGAGCCGAGGATGGAGACGAGGTAGATCCGGTGCGCCCCGCGTCTGCCCGGGTCCTGGCGCCAGGCCCGCAGCCACTGGCCGCAGAGCGCGACCCGCATCACGACGTACCCGGCGATCATGATCTCGTTGTGGAGCCGCTCGCCCTCGTGAACGCTCTCGAACATCTCCGGCAGGCCGAGGGCCATGATGATCACGCCGACCATCTGCAACATCGTGAGCAGCCGGAACGCCCAGTCGTCGGTGTCGTAGGCCGAGGCCATCCAGGAGTAGTTGATCCACGCCCAGCAGATCGCGAACGAGGCGAAGCAGAACGCCACGATCCCTGCCACGATGTGGCCCTCCGCGAGCTGATGGGCGAGCTCGTTGCCGCTCATGCCGAAGGCCACGACGAAGGTGAGGTCGAAGAGCAGCTCCAAGGGAGTCGCGGCCCGATGCTCCTCGTGCGGGTCGCGTCCGGTCATCTGGCGCAGGCGGCTGGTTGCAGTCACGCTGGTGAGGATAGGTCCTGAGGCGTACGTTTCGTCGCATGAGCGAAATCCTGATCAAGGTGCGCGGGTCGCACACTGTGGAGGTGGCGGCGGAGCGAGGGGTGGTGTCCGCCGAGATCCGGTTCGACGGCCCCGCGCCGGAGCCGGTGATGGAGCAGCTGCGGCGTGCGCTGCATGGCGTGCGTACGGAGCTCGAGCGGCTCGAGCAGGAGGGTGCGATCAAGAGGCTCGTCATCCAGCGGGCGCGCATCTCGGCCGAGCGGCCCTGGCACAAGGACGGCAAGCAGCTGCCGCTGGTGCACCGCGCAGCGGTCGGTCTCTGGGCGGAGTTCGTCGACTTCAAGGCGCTGGCGACCTGGGTCGGCCGCACCGCGGGCAACGAGGGTCTCCGGGTCGACCACGTCTCGTGGCAGCTGACCAAGGAGACCCGGCTGAAGGTCGAGCGAGAGGTACGCCAGGAGGCGGTGCGCCAGGCCAAGGTGCGTGCCCAGGACTATGCCGATGCGCTCGACCTCGGTCCGGTCGCGGTCCGGAGCATCAACGACGTCGGCGTCAACCAACAGGTCGCGTACGCGGCTGACGTGGCCATGCCGGTAGCGACTGAGATGGCCCGGGGCAAGGCGTCGACCGCCCCCGACCTGGCCTTCGACCCCGACGACATCTCGGTCTACGCCGAGGTCGAGGCCGCCTTCACCGTCGCAGCGAAGTAAGGGTCACCTGGCGACGGCGTCGAGATGGGCGTCGAGGCGCTCGGGGGAGAGCAGGTGGTTGATGACCACCGCGGCACAGCCGACCATGCCGGTGGAGTCGGCGTGGGTGGAGGGGACGAAGGTCAGGTCGCGGGTGGCCAGGGCGGTCGAGCGGGAGTAGACGGTCTCGCGTACGCCTGCGGTGTAGAGGTCGAAGGCACCGGCCATGTCGCCGCCGATGACGACGACCTCGGGGTTGAGCAGGTTGATCGCGATCGCGAGCACCTCGCCGAGCTGGCGACCGGCCTCGCGCAGCAGACCGCGGGCGATGGCGTCGCCGGCGAGCGCGGCGGCGACCAGGTCGCGGATGTGTCCGGCAGAGACGCCCGAGTCGACCAGGCCCTGGGTCAGTGCCCAGCCGGCCGCGACCGTCTCCAGGCATCCGGTCGCCCCGCAGCGGCAGGGGCGCTCGCCGGCGGACTCGACCCGGGTGTGGCCGATCTCGCCGACGGCACCGGCGTGGCCGCGCAGCACTCGGCCGTCGGCGATGACCGCGAGGCCGAGACCGGTCGACGCCTTCACGACGAGCGCGTCCCGCGGGTTCAGCCCGCTGCCGAAGAGCTCGGCCGTGGCCAGCGCGTCGGTGTCGTTGACGAGCACCAGCGGCCCGTCGGTGAGGCGGTCGAAGTAGGGGTCGAGCGCGACGCCGTCCCAACCCCGCATCACCGGTGAGTCGACCGAGACCAGGCGGACGGGGTCGACGACGCCGGGCAGGCTCATCCCGACACCGAGCACCGGCGGCTCGATGCCCTCCAGGAGCCGCTCGAGCCGGTCGGTGACTTCCGGCATGAGGTCGTCGGCGGCGATCCCGACCTCGTGGTCACGGGTGTCGCCGGCGAGCTCGCGGCCGTCGAGGTCGAAGACGGCGAGCTGGCTGCGTGAGCGCCCGATCGCCACCGCCAGCACCACCCCGGCGTCGGCGTTGAAGGTCAATGAGCCCGGCGGCCGGCCACCGGTGGAGGCGAGCTCCTCCCCGGTGAGGATCAGCCCGGCGTCGACGAGCGCCGAGACCCGGGAGACCACAGCCGTACGCGACAGACCGGTCGTCTTCTGCAGATCGCTGCGGGTCAGGGCGCGTCCGGAGCGCACCAGAGCGAGGACATCGGCGGCGGTTGTCATCTCGGGCATGGGAGCAGAGTACCCTGCTTATGTCTTCCAAGTACCAAAGATTTACTTGTATCGATCCAAAGATCGTGTCAAAGTGTGCCAAAGCACACTTCCTTTGGAGGACCCGTGACTGCCGTTTCCCCCACCGTCGCCGACGTCACCGCTCGCCTCATCGAGCGTTCCGCCGCCACGCGGGCCGACTACCTGGACCGCATCGCGGCCGCCCGCGTCGCCGGGCCCGCTCGCGGCCGGCTCGCGTGCAGCAACCTGGCCCACGGTTTCGCGGCGTCCACCGCCCCGACGAAGGCCGAGCTCAAGGTCATCAACCCCGGCGCGAAGCCCAACGTCGCGATCGTGACCTCCTACAACGACATGCTCTCCGCGCATGCGCCGTACGAGACCTACCCGCCGCTGCTCAAGGCCGCGGTCATGCGGGCCGGCGGGCTGGCGCAGGTCGCCGGCGGCGTACCCGCGATGTGCGACGGCATCACCCAGGGCCGCGACGGCATGCAGGTCTCCCTCTTCTCCCGCGACGTGATCGCGATGTCGGCCGGGATCGCCCTCTCGCACGACATGTTCGACGCCGCGCTGATGCTCGGCGTGTGCGACAAGATCGTGCCCGGCCTCCTGATCGGGGCTCTCTCGTTCGGCCACCTGCCGACCGTCTTCGTGCCGGCCGGCCCGATGTCTTCGGGGCTCCCCAACAAGGAGAAGGCCCGCGTCCGCCAGCGGTACGCAGCAGGCGAGGCGACGCGCGAGGAGCTGCTCGAGGCCGAGGCCGCCAGCTACCACTCCCGCGGCACCTGCACCTTCTACGGCACCGCCAACTCCAACCAGCTGCTCATGGAGGTGCTCGGCCTGCACCTGCCGGGCTCCTCGTTCGCATCGCCGGACACCCTGCTGCGGGCCGCGCTCAACCGTGCCGCGGCGGCGCGCGCCACCGAGCTCGCTCTCGAGGGCGGCCCGGGCGTGGGCGAGATGATCGACGAGAAGTCGATCATCAACGCCTGCGTCGCGCTGCTGGCCTCGGGTGGCTCGACCAACCACACCATGCACCTGGTCGCCATCGCCCGCGCCGCCGGGATTCAGCTGACCTGGGACGACATCTCGGACCTCTCACCGGTCGTCCCGCTGCTCAGCCGGATGTACCCCAACGGCTCCGCCGACGTGAACCACTTCCACGCCGCCGGCGGCGTCGGTTTCTTGATCCGCACCCTGCTCGAGGCCGGCCTGCTCCACGAGGACGTCACGACGATCCTGGGGCCTGGCCTGTCGGCCTACACCCAGGAGTCGCGGCTCACCCGCGACGGTGAGATCGAGTACGTCGAGGGTGCGCCGGTCTCCGGCGACCTCGACGTGCTGCGCCCGGCCGACGACCCGTTCTCGCCCGACGGTGGCCTGCGGGTGCTGCGCGGCGAGCTCGGCACGGCGGTCATCAAGACCTCGGCGGTCGCGCCCGAGCACCAGGTGGTCTCCGCTCCCGCGCTCGTCTTCGACGACCAGGCCGACTTCCTCACCGCCTTCTCCGAGAAGCGCCTCGACGGCCGTGACTTCGTCGCGGTGCTGCGCTACCAGGGCCCCGCGGCCAACGGGATGCCCGAGCTGCACAAGCTCACCCCGGCGCTCGGGGTCATGCAGGATCGCGGCCAGCACGTCGCCATCGTCACCGACGGCCGGATGTCCGGCGCGTCGGGGAAGGTGCCCGCAGCCATCCACCTCACCCCCGAGGCCGCGCTCGGTGGGCCGCTCGCCCGCGTACAGGACGGTGACCTGATCACCGTCGACGCCGTCGCCGGCACCCTGAGCATCGGCGTCGACGCCGACGAGTTCGCGCACCGTCCCGCCACCGGTCGGGCACCGCTCGACGCCGAGTGGCGCGGCACCGGCCGAGAGCTCTTCTCCGCCTTCCGTGCCACCGTCGGCTCTGCCGACACCGGCGCCTCCGTCTTCCCCTTTGCTTCCATTGAGCAGAGCGCCGCTACGTCCCAGGAGACCCCCGTCCATGTCTGACCTCACCTCCGCCGACCTGCTCGACCTCTCCCCGGTGATCCCGGTCGTCGTCGTCGACTCCGTCGACCAGGCGGTGCCCGTGGCCCGCGCCCTCGCCGAGGGCGGCGTGCCCGTGGTCGAGCTGACCCTGCGTACGCCGGTGGCCCTCGATGCGATCCGGGCCATCGCCGAGGAGGTGCCGGAGGTCCTGATCGGCGCCGGCACCGTGACCACTCCCGTGCTCGCGAAGGAGGCCGCCGCGGCCGGGGCCCAGTTCCTGGTCTCGCCGGGTGCCACCCCGACGCTGCTCGGCGCGATGCGCGACACCGGCCTCCCGTTCCTGCCCGGCACCGCCACCGTCTCCGAGGCCCTCGCGGTGCTCGAGACCGGCCACACCGCGATGAAGTTCTTCCCGGCGGAGGCGTCCGGTGGCGTGAAGTTCCTGGGCTCGCTGCCGTCGGTACTGCCGGACGTACGCTTCTGCCCCACCGGCGGCATCTCGCTCGCCACCGCTCCCAGCTATCTGGCTCTGGCCAACGTCGGCTGCGTCGGCGGTTCCTGGCTCACCCCGGGCGACGCGCTCGCCTCCGGCGACTGGGACCGCGTGACCGCGCTCGCGGCCGCCACCGCCGCCCTCCGCTGAAATTGCGACCGAGTCGGCGCGTTCGAACGCGCCGACTCGGCGTGCTTTTCGGTCAGAACGCGCCGGGTCAGCGGTAGAGGAGGTACTGGCGGCGGGTCGCGTCGAAGGCGGCCAGCTCGTCTCGCCAGGCTGCCTCGACCTCGGCGCCGGTGGCGCCGGCGTCGATCTGCGTACGCAGCCTCGTCGATCCGGTGAGCTTGTCGATCCAGAACGGGCGGGCGGTGTCCCAGGAGTCCTGGCGCCAGGCGAACTGCGGGTAGAGCGCCTTGGCGGTGACCAGCATCTCGACGCCGGTACGGACGGGATCGAAGCGATCGCGGTCCTGGATCGTGACCTGCACACCGCCGCAGACCTGGCCGGCGAACTTGTTGACCGAAGGGTTGAAGTACGCCTCCCGGAACGTCACGCCCGGCAGGTTCGCCTCCTCCAGCGCCGCGGCCCAGCGATGGTCGACGAACGGCGCCCCGATCAGCTCGAACGGCTTGGTGGTGCCGCGCCCCTCGGAGAGGTTGGTGCCCTCGAACATGCAGGTGCCGGGGTAGGCCAGCGCGGTGTCGGGGGTCGGCATGTTGGGGCTCGGCAGGACGAAGTCGAGCCCGGTGTCGGCGTACAACGTCCTTCTCCGCCATCCGGAAACCTGGACGACGTCGAGCTGGGCCAGCCGCCCGCCGGCGTGCTCCTCGAGGAACTCCCCGTCGAAGAACCGGGCCAGCTCGCCGACCGACATCCCGTGCTGCTGGACGATCTCACGGGCGCCGACGCCCGAGGTGTACGCCGCGGTCATCATCGGTCCGCGGGCGGTTCCGCCCACGGGGTTGGGGCGGTCGAGGACCACGAAGCGCTTCTCGGCCGCGACGGCCGCCTGCATCGCCGTCCACATCGTCCAGATGTAGGTGTAGAACCGGGAGCCGACGTCCTGGATGTCGAAGACGACGGTCTCGACGTCGGCGGTTGTGAACAGCTCGGTCATCTTCGCCACGTTCGCGCCGTAGGCGTCATAGACGGTCAGTCCGGTGCGCTCGTCGACGAAGGTGCCCTCGGAGCCGCCCGCCTGAGCGGTGCCGCGGAAGCCGTGCTCCGGCCCGAAGACACCGGCGATCTGGACCGCGCCGGACTCGTGCATCTCGTCGACGATGTTGCGCAGGTTGCGGAGCACGCCGGTGGGGTTGGTGATGATGCCGACCCGATCGCCCGATAGCACCGACCAGCCGTCACCGGCGGCTCGCTCGGCGCCGGTCCTGACCGCCTCGCCACCGCCCAGCGGTGAAACCTGCTCGGTCGAGGCTCCCGCCGAACCGGTGAGAAGCGGCGCCGCCACGGCGCCGGCCGCGGCAGCGCCGAGCAGACGGCGGCGGTCGATCCTGGGGACTTCAGTGCTCATGGGGTGCTCCTGTACCGAGGGGGAGGATCACCTTGCAGGCTAGCCCTGAAGACGGTGCATGGCAGGTGATTCGACCGTTCGTCCCGGCAGATCGACCGTTCGTCGTCGTGTGGGTCGGATGGGGCTGGACAGGATCCCCGGATGTGACCAAGGTCACAGGTCGTCCAACCCCACTTCGACAGATCTCGGAGGTGACCCATGCCGTCCTCGTCCAAGGGCTCGTGGATCCTTGTCGGGGTCCTCCTGTTCGCGGCAGCAGCGCCGTCACTCGCGGTGCCGCTGTACGCGAAGGAGGATCCGACGTTCGCCGGATTCCCGTTCTACTTCTGGTTCCAGCTCGTCCTCATCCCCTGCTCGGTCCTGTTCACGACCATCGCCTACTTCGTCGCCAAGGCCGCGTTCCGGCGTGACCGTGCCGCCGCCGGGCGCCCGTGGAAGGAGGGTGGCCAGTGAGCGCGGTAGCAGTCTCCGTCTTCGCCTTCCTCTTCCTGCTGGTCACCATCCTCGGCTTCTCCGCGGCGCGCTGGCGCCGGGCGAAGTCGATGGACAACCTCGACGAGTGGGGTCTGGGCGGCCGCGGCTTCGGTACGTTCGTGGCCTGGTTCCTCATCGGAGGCGACCTCTACACGGCGTACACCTTCATCGCGGTGCCCGCGACGCTGTTCGCCGGCTCGGCGGTCGGGTTCTTCGCGGTGCCCTACACGATCCTCGTCTACCCGCTGATCTTCGCGTTCCTGCCGAAGCTGTGGTCGGTCTCGCACAAGCACGGGTACGTCACCCCGGCCGACTTCGTCGTCGGCCGCTACGGGTCCAGATCCCTGGGCCTCGCCGTCGCGGTCACCGGCCTGCTGGCCACCATGCCCTACATCGCACTGCAGCTGGTGGGCATGGAGGTCGTGCTCGAGGTGATGGGTCTGCAGAGCGACTCCTCGAACTGGTTCATCCGTGACCTGCCGCTCTTCATCGCGTTCGCGGTGCTCGCCGCCTACACGTACTCCTCCGGGTTGCGGGCGCCGGCGCTGATCGCGTTCGTGAAGGACTCGCTGATCTACATCGTGATCATCGTGGCGATCATCTACATCCCGTCGCAGCTCGGCGGCTGGGGCAACATCTTCGACACGGTGCAGAACAGCTTCGACACGTTCAACACCGAGAATGCCGACGCGATCGCCGCCGGCGACGCGGCTCCGAAGGCGCTGTTCCCGACCCAGGCGGCCGGCCAGTGGGCCTACGCCTCCCTGGCCCTCGGCTCGGCGCTGGCGCTGTTCATGTACCCGCACTCGATCACCGGCGTCCTCTCCACCCGAAGCCGCAACGTGATCCGCCGCAACGCCTCGCTGCTGCCGGCGTACTCGTTCCTGCTGGGGCTCCTGGCGCTGCTCGGGTTCGTGGCCCTCGCGGCGGGGGTGATGGTCGGCGACCCGCCGAACCCGCAGCTGGCGATCCCGCAGCTCTTCGAGGACCAGTTCCCGGCGTGGTTCGCAGGTGTCGCGTACGCGGCCGTCATCATCGGTGCGCTGGTGCCGGCGGCGATCATGTCGATCGCGGCCGCGAACCTGTGGACGCGCAACATCTACAAGGCGTACCTGAAGCCCGACGCGACCCCGCAGGACGAGGCCAAGCAGGCCAAGATCGTGTCCCTGGTCGTGAAGTTCGGGGCGCTGATCTTCGTGCTGGCGCTCTCGAAGTCGTACGCCATCAACCTGCAGCTCCTCGGAGGCGTCTGGATCCTGCAGACCCTGCCGGCGATCGTCGTCGGCCTCTACACCCGGTGGTTCCACCGCTGGGCGGTCCTGGCCGGCTGGGCGGTCGGGATGGCGTACGGGACGATCGTCGCGTACGGCGTCTCCTCGCCCACGCAGGAGCACTTCGGCGGACCGTTGGCGCCGTTCCCGGGCACGGAGACGCCGATCTACATCGCGCTCACCGCGTTCCTGCTCAACCTCATCGTGGTCGTCGTCCTGACCCCGATCCTGAGGGCGCTCAACGTGCCGGACGGGGAGGACGCCACCTCGGCATCGGACTACTCGGTCGACGCCGGCGACGAGGGCGTCGTCGAGGAGCTGAGCTCGACGACGGAGGTGCGCTGAGCCCTACTGAGTCGGACACAAAGTCCCGCAAACATGTCTCAATGACGTGTTTGCGGGACTTTTTCCCCTTTTCTCGGAGAACCGCAACATCAGAGCATGGATGTACGTAACAAGTACTGAAGGCTCTGATTCGGACCTAACTCGGGAGCGTCCATGGTGAGCAATGAGGCTGTGACGGCCTCGACGAGCAGTCGAGGCCACGGTGTACGCCGCGCCGCGATGGCTCGTGGCGCCGGACGCGCCGCGACGGTCGAGCATCGAACCGAGCAACGGATCCATGTGGGCGATTGGACGCCGGGGGGCGTCGCCCTGCATGGATCTACCACCGGGCGTGAAGCTGGCCAGTCGTCTCAGACTGCTGATCCGTCCGGTCCGATGGGTGGGGCTATGAGCGTGACCAGGACCTCGCTCGCCCTGCTCGGCGGGACCCCGTCCGCGCCAGCCGCGATCCCCGTGCGCTCGGGCGCCGGGTGCAGGCGCTGACGGGGTCCCGCATTCCCTCATCACCCGAACACGTCAGGAGAACGCGATGAACTCGAAGGTCCTCCGGGGGCTTAGGCGATCGGTGGCGGTGACCCTTGTGGCAGGTGGCCTGCTGGTCGCCGGTGCCGCGGTCACCTACGCCGACTCGCAGTCAGTTGAGCAGTCGGACAGCCGGGCGGCCCCGGCGGCCCAGCAACCGATCAAGGCTCCGGATCGCGGACCCGCGGGTCCGGTGACGGTCTCAGGAGCGGCAGCCGGAAGCGACGCGGCGGTGACCGTGACGACCGATGGGACCACGGTCGTGATCAGCGGTCGCGCGCACCTCGAGTCTCCCGTCACGTCTCCCGTCGACAACGCCGCCGGTGGTGGGGTCGTCCACCATGACGATGACACCGGCTCGCCGCTGGGCGGCGGTCGCGGTGTCGATCTCGGCACGGACCAGGTCAGCTTCGCCGGAGGAGCGACCGGTGACTCCTCGTCCGTGGACGTCGTCGGCACCGGTCGGGTCGGGGCGGAGAAGCACTACTACATCCAGGACGCGCCCTGAGCGATCCGCGGATGACATGCGTCGGGGCCACCGGGAGATCTCCCGGTGGCCCCGACGCATTCGTGGGTCAGATCGACCTCAGGATCAGGCCGCGTCGTCCGCGTTCTTGATCGCGGAGATGTCGAACTCGAGCTTGATCTTCTCGGAGACGAGGACGCCGCCGGTCTCGAGGGCCGCGTTGAAGGAGAGGCCCCAGTCGGTGCGGTTGATCGCGACGGCACCCTCGAAGCCGACGCGGGTGTTGCCGAACGGGTCCTTGGCGGAGCCGGTCTGCTCGAACGGAACGGTGACCGACTTGGTGACGCCCTTGATGGTCAGGTCGCCGGTGATGTTCCAGGTCTCGCCGTCGAACTCGACCTCGGTCGACTCGAAGGTGATGTTGGGGTGGGCCTCGTTCTCGAAGAAGTCGCCCGAGAGCAGGTGGCCGTCGCGGTCGGCGTTGCCGGTGTCGACGGAGGCAGCCTTGATCGTCAGCGAGACCTTGGACTTGGCCGGCTCGGCGGTGTCGATCGTCGCGGTGCCCTCGAACTCCTTGAACGAGCCACGGACGGTGGTCACCATCGCGTGGCGAGCCGAGAAGCCCAGGCGGGTGTGGGCGACGTCGAGGGTGTAGTCACCCGCGATGTCCTCGATGGCGGCGGTCGGGGTGTCGAACTCGGTCTCGGCGGGTGCCGTGTCCTTCTTGCTGAAAATGCCCATAGCGAATGTGCTCCTGGAAGAATTGGTTGAAACTGCAAGCATCATAACGGGGGAATCTCTCCCAATGTTCCCGCTCGCGTGGCCTTTCCTGACGACGAGGGAAAATTGGTTGCAGTGACAACGCTATCCCTAAACGCACGAGGCCCGCTCCCCTGTCGGGAGCGGGCCTCGAGAGCGTTGAGCGGTTGTCAGGCAGCGTGACGAGTGGTCGCGGGCGCACTGACTTCGACCCAGCGGGCCTCCATGTGCTTACGGCCGCGGCGGTCGACGACGGGGAGCCAGCGGAGCTCGAGCTTGCCAGTCACTTTGTTTCCGTTCACCAGACACCTCCTGTTCACCTTGTGTTCACCTAAGGTACCGCACCCCCACTCCGATGTCCAAGCAGTCGACAAGATGACGTGCGGCGCTCCACTTCGAGACACCGAAAGGTGTGATGCGGTGTGTGGCGCCCCACTTGAGCCGAAAAGCCGAGTTCTGCCCGAAATCGGGCAGAAATTTGAACGTTGCCCCCTGGGTGGCTCACAGTTGGTGGAGTGAAGGCCGAGCAAGCGCTGATCGACCACCTGGTCGCCACCACCGGGCTCCGGCCCGCAGAGGCGGCGCGCGTGATCGAGGACGTCGTGGCGTACTTCGACGAACCGGTCGAGGCCTACGTACGCCGCCGGCATGCACAGCTGAAGACCTACGGCGCGAAGAACGACGCGATCTTCGCGCAGCTCTCCGAGGAGCTTCGGGCGCGGGTCGTTGCCGCGCCGCAGCTGACCGAACGGCAGCTGCGACGGCTCATCTACGGATAGAACGACGAACGGATTGGACGGGACACATGTGCGGAATCGTTGGCTACATCGGACCCCAGCAGGCCGCCGGCCTGCTCACCGAGGGGCTGGCCCGGCTGGAGCACCGCGGCTATGACTCGGCGGGCGTCGCGGTGCTGGGCAGCAGGCTGCAGGTGGTGAAGAAGGCCGGCCGCGTACGCGATCTGGTCGACGCCCTGCCGAAGCGGTTCTCCGGCAAGGTCGGCATCGGCCACACCCGGTGGGCCACCCATGGCCCGGCCAACGACACCAACGCCCACCCGCACGTCTCCGCCGATGGTCGGGTGGCGGTCGTCCACAACGGGATCGTCGACAACGCCGCCTCGCTGCGGGAGCGGCTCACCGAAGCGGGCGTCGAGCTGGTCAGCGACACCGACACCGAGGTCTTCGCCCACCTCATCGGAGCGTCGACCGCAGACACGCTCGAGGCCAAGGTCGTCGACGCGCTCTCCCAGGTCGAGGGCACCTGGGGCCTGGCCGTCGTGCACGCCGACTTCCCGGACCGCATGGTCGTCGCCCGCAACGGCTCGCCGCTGATCGTCGGCGTCGGTGACGGAGAGATGTACGTCGCCTCGGACCTGGCCGCGGTCGTACGCCACACCACCACCGTCGCCCACCTCGACGACGGCGAGCTCGCGACCATCACCGCGACCGGGTTCACCACCTTCCGGCAGGACCTGACCACGACCACCACCACGGCTCGCGAGGTCGATGTGGATCCCTCGGCGTACGAGTACGGCGAGCTCGCCGACGAGCCGCGGATGTTCACCGAGATCCTGGAGCAGCCGTCCTCGGTCGAGCGGGCGCTCCGTGGCCGGCTCGACGAGCGGTTCGGCACGGCGCATCTCGGCGGGCTCAACCTCGATCCGCGCGAACTGCGCGCGATCCGCCGGGTGAAGATCCTCGGCTGCGGCTCGGCCTACTACGTCGGCCAGATGGGCGCCGGGCTGATCGAGGAGCTCGCCCGGGTTCCCGCCGACGCCGAGGCGGCGTCGGAGTTCCGCTACCGGAACCCGATCATCGAGCCCGACACCCTCTACGTCGCGGTGTCCCAGTCCGGCGAGACGATCGACACCCTGCTCGCCGTGCAGGAGATCAAGCGCAAGGGCGGGCGCGTGCTCGGTGTCGTCAACGTCGTCGGCTCGGCGATCGCGCGCGCGGTCGACGGCGGCATCTACCTGCACGCCGGCCCGGAGATCGCGGTCGCCTCGACCAAGGCGCTCACCAACATGTTCGTCGCCTTCTCGCTGCTGGCGCTCCAGCTGGGCCGCGTACGTGACCTCTCGATCGCCGACGGCAAGCGGCTCATCGCCGGCCTGCAGGCGCTGCCGACCCAGATCGAGGAGATCCTCAAGAGCGAGTCCCACCTCGAGGAGGTGGCGGCACGGCTGGCCGAGGCCGAGTCGATGTTCTTCGTCGGTCGCGTACGTGGCTACCCGGTCGCCCGCGAGGGCGCCCAGAAGCTGAAGGAGATCTCCTACCGGCACGCCGAGGCCTACCAGACCTCCGAGCTCAAGCACGGCCCGCTCGCGCTGATCTCCGAGTCCGTTCCGACCGTGGCGATCGTGCCGCAGGACGAGCTGACCGACCGCAACGTCGCGGCCCTGCACGAGATCAGCGCCCGCCGCGGGCCGCTGGTCGTCGTCACCCACCCCGACGTCGACCTCGGCGAGCTCGACGCGCTGCGCGTGGACGTACCGAAGAACGAGGTCGAGCTCGATCCGATCCTGCTGACGATCCCGCTCCAGCTGATCGCCTTCCACGCCGCCAAGGTTCTCGGCCATGACGTCGACAAGCCTCGGAACCTCGCTAAATCGGTCACGGTCGAGTAGCGGTGTCCGCTTCAATGGGCCCCATGCGCCTCGCAGGGATCAACATCCATCCGGTGAAGTCGACGGCGATCCGCCCGGTCGAGGAGGCGTACGTCGGCAGGGCCGGGATCGTGGGCGACCGCGAGTGGCTGGTCGTCGACGGCAGCGGCAAGCTGGTGACGGCTCGTGAGGTGAGGGAGCTGTTCACGGTCGTGGCGGACACGCCGTCGACCGGCGGACCGGCGGACGTGGACCTGCTGCTCAACGCTCCCGAGATGGACCCGCTGGAGGTGGCGGTGCCCGAACGGGAGGCGCCGGCGGTCGGCGTACGTTTCTTTTCGAAGTCGCTCACCGCGCAGGCCGTCGGGGAGCCTGCCGACGCGTGGCTGAGGAAGGCGCTCGGCCGCGACGACCTGAGGCTGATGTGGTGTGCCGACCCGACGAAACGGGCGATGAACCCGGACAAGTATCGGCCCGGTGAGTTCGCCGCGTTCCACGACTCCTCGCCGGTGTCGCTGCTCACCGACGCCTCGGCCGACCAGATCGACGCGTGGGCCGAGGGTGACGTCCCTGCGCAGCGCTTCCGTGCCAACCTGCTGATCGAGGGCGCCCCGGAGGCGTTCGCCGAGGACGGCTGGCGGGAGGT
Source organism: Nocardioides sp. YJ-D4 (assembly GCF_054031495.1). Taxonomy (NCBI): domain Bacteria; kingdom Bacillati; phylum Actinomycetota; class Actinomycetes; order Propionibacteriales; family Nocardioidaceae; genus Nocardioides; species Nocardioides sp. YJ-D4. The sequence continues at coordinate 2,821,781 of NZ_CM132932.1, read as the reverse complement.
CGCGATCGGCGGCGCTCGGTTCCGGGTCGCAGCCCCGATCGACCGGTGCGTGATGACGACCATCGACGCCGACACGCTGGAGTCGGGCAAGGACCCGCTCCGGGCTCTCGCCAAGCACCGCCGCTGGGACGGCAAGGTCTGGGCGGCGGTGCATCTCGCCGTCGCCCATCCCGGCGAGATCGCGGTCGGCGACGAGGTCATCGTCTCCTGAGTGACCGGGACCACCGCGCCGAGGAATGCCGAGATCGTGCTATAAGGGCCTACCGTTGGATGGTGAGCACCGACCCTGAATCTGCCGTATCCACCACTACCGCGCCCGAGGAGCCGAGTGCGCCCAGCGGTGGGTCCAGCGTGGAGGCTGAGCAGGGTCCGACGTTCGACTCACTCGGCCTCTCCGCAGGCGTCCTCGAGGCCGTGAAGGCGCTCGGTTACGAGACGCCTTCGGCGATCCAGGCGGCGACCATCCCGTCGCTGCTCGAGGGCCGCGACGTCGTCGGTCTCGCGCAGACCGGCACCGGTAAGACCGCCGCATTCGCGCTGCCGGTGCTCTCGAACCTCGACGTCTACCAGAACGCGCCCCAGGCGCTGGTACTCGCGCCGACGCGCGAGCTGGCCCTCCAGGTGTGCGAGGCGTTCGAGCGTTACGCGTCCAACCTCGATGGCGTACGCATCCTGCCGGTCTACGGCGGCCAGGGCTACGGCCCGCAGCTGACCGCACTGCGTCGTGGCGTCCACGTCGTCGTCGGCACCCCGGGCCGGATCATGGACCACCTGGAGAAGGGCACGCTCGACCTTTCCCAGCTGCGCTTCCTGGTGCTCGACGAGGCCGACGAGATGCTCAACATGGGCTTCGCGGAGGACGTCGAGACCATCCTCGCCGACACCCCCGAGGACAAGCAGGTCGCGCTCTTCTCGGCGACGATGCCCGCGCAGATCCGCCGGCTGTCGAAGAAGTACCTTCGCGACGCGAAGGAGATCTCGGTCAAGGCGAAGACCCAGACCGCCACCAACATCACCCAGCGCTACCTGATGGTGTCCTACCCCCAGAAGGTCGACGCGCTCACCCGCATCCTCGAGGTCGAGAACTTCGAGGGCATGATCGTCTTCACCCGCACCAAGTCCGAGACCGAGTCGCTGGCCGAGAAGCTGCGCGCGCGTGGCTTCGCCGCGACCGCGATCAACGGCGACATCGCCCAGGCCCAGCGCGAGAAGACCGTCAACCAGCTCAAGGACGGCTCGCTGGACATCCTGGTCGCGACCGACGTCGCGGCTCGCGGTCTCGACGTCGAGCGGATCTCGCACGTGGTCAACTACGACCTGCCGACCGATGTCGAGGCGTACGTCCACCGCATCGGCCGCACCGGGCGCGCCGGCCGCACCGGCGACGCGATCTCGTTCGTCACCCCGCGTGAGCGGTGGCTGCTGCGCGCGATCGAGAAGCACACCAAGGCGCAGCCGGTGCAGATGCAGCTGCCCTCGGTCGACGAGGTCAACGCGACCCGCCTCTCCCGCTTCGACGACGGCATCACCGCCGCGCTGCAGGAGGGTGAGCGCATCGAGTTCTTCCGCGACGTGGTGCGTCACTACGTCGAGGAGCACGACGTCCCCGAGGTCGACGTCGCGGCCGCTCTGGCTGCGGTGCTCCACGGCGAGGAGCCGCTGCTCCTCGACCCCGAGCCCGAGAAGCCCGCCTACGAGGACCGGCGCGGACGTCGCGACCGCGACGACCGCGGCAGCGACCGTGGCCCCCGCCGCGAGACTGGTACGTCGCGCCACACCGGGCAGCCGCTGGCCACCTACAAGATCCAGGTCGGCAAGCGCCACCGTGTCGAGCCGCGCCAGATCGTCGGCGCCATCGCCAACGAGGGTGGCCTGCGCCGCGCCGACTTCGGCAACATCTCCATCCGCAACGACTTCTCGCTCGTCGAGCTCCCCGCGGACCTGGCTCCGGAGACCTGGAAGGCCCTCGAGTCGACCCGCATCTCCGGCAAGCTCATCGAGCTCTCCGAGGACTCCGGCGGCGGCCCCGTGCGTCGTTCCGGTGGTCGCTTCGACAAGGGCGGCCGCCCGGGGAGCTCCGACTTCGGCGACCGTCCCCGCAAGCCGCGGCAGAAGCGCAAGTTCGACTGACGTTGGGATACCCGGTTAACCGGGTATCCCTGCACTTCTCAGGCATTGCAATGCCTGAGAAGTGCAGGCATTGCCTGAACGCTGTGACTGAAGTGGCGAGAGGGACGGCCCGCTGGCGGCCCAGGACGACCGTGGACTCACCGACCGCTGCCTACGCGGCACTCGTGTCTCAGCAGGCGGCGAGAGTGCGCTGGGCCGAGAGGGCGACCAGGGCGAACGGTGCGGCCATCAGGGCCAGGGCGCTGAGGGCCAGGAACACGGTGAGGCCGCCGGTCAGGGCCAGCATGGTGAAGCCGATGATCGGCACGATCATGGCCGTGGCCAGGGACCAGGCGGCGGTCAGTCGGGCTGTACGGCGCCCGACCCGGAGCCAACGCTGACCGATCGCGGTCACCGCCAGGGCGACCAGGGCGCCGAGGGCGCCTGCTGTGCCGACGTACCCGATGACGATGTCGAGGACGTGGAAGAGGCCGCTCTCCGGAGCGGCTGAGTGGGCGCTCGCGCCGAGCTCGATCCCGCCGTCCCACAGGAAGGCCTGGGGGAGCATGACGAGGACGAGCAGGATGGCCGTACGTCGGGCGGCGCCGATCGCGACGGTGTCGCGGAAGCCGGGGGCGACGTCGTCGACCGAGCCGAAGTCGCGGAGGGCGAGCGCCTCGGCCTCGGTGGGTGTGTAACCCGCGGCCGTGTAGGCATCGGTCGCGTCCTCGAGGTGGTCGCCGGCCTCGCGCAGCAGGTCGCGCCGGGTCCAGCTCGGGCCGGGGATCGCGGCGCGCAGGTCCGCAAGGTAGACGTCGACGGCGCTCATGCGGTCAATCCTCCGTCCTCAGCGGTGTCGCGCACATCAGGGAACTCCCTGAATGACTCGCCAGAAGTGCCGTCTCGACCGACGCAACTGCCGTCTCGGCCGACGTAAGTGCCGTCTCGGCCGACGTAAGTGCCGTCTCGGCTGGGGGTCAGGCTTCGCCGAGTACGCCGGAGACGACCTTGGCGAAGGTACGCCACTCCTGGCGGTGGGCGGCGAGGGCGCTGCGGCCGGCGGAGGAGAGCTCGTAGGTGCGGCGCTTGCGGCCGCCGACCTCGGACCAGGAGCTGTCGAGGTAGCCCGCCTTCTCCAGCCGGCGTAGCGCGGGGTAGATGGTGCCGGTGGGGAGGTCGAGCTCGCCGCCGCTGCGGGCGCTCAGGGCCTCGATGATCGCGTAGCCGTGAAGGGGCTGTTTCTCGACGACGGCCAGGATCAGCGAGTCGAGGTGGCCACGGAGAGCGTCGGCTTTCATGTAGACAGCCTACACAGACCGTCGTACATTGTCTTCATACATGTTGCCAGGCTACCTATAGTCAGGCGAGACAGGACAGGAGACATGATGACCACACAGACGATCACGAGACCCAGCCCGCTGCGGCGGCTGGCGTCCTTCTCCCAACGCCATCACTGGACCGCGCTGCTGCTGTGGGTGGTCGTCCTGGTGGGTGTGACGGCGGCGGCGCAGAGCATCGGCGACGACTACCGCAACTCCTTCGACATCCCTGGCACCCAGTCGCAGGAGATGGCCGACCTCCAGGCCGAGCACGGCGGGTCGACCGGTGACCAGGTGCGGGCGGTCATCCACGACGAGCGCGGCTGGAACACCGACCAGCAGGCCGTGGACCAGCTGCTCGCCGACCTCGCCGAGGTCCCGCACGTCGAGACCGTCGAAGCGGCGGATCCGCAGCGCGGGTCGGTGAGCGAGGACGGTACGACCGCGCTGGTCACCGTCGTGATGGACGCCGAGGCAGGCGAGCTACCCGTGAGCGCCTATGAGCCGTTCCTCGAGCTGGCGGACGAGACGTCGACCGACGACCTCCAGGTCGAGATGGCCGGCGACTCGATGCGCGAGGTGAACGAAGGCGAGGGCGGCAGCTCCGAGGGGATGGGCATGCTCGCCGCGCTGGTGATCATGCTGTTCATGTTCGGCTCGTTCCTGGCGGCGAGCCTGCCGCTGATCACCGCGATCTTCGCGGTCGGTACGACCTTCGGCGTGGTCACTCTGCTCTCGCACGTGACCACGATCCCGGACTACACCGCGCCGATGCTGATGATCGTCGGGCTCGGCGTGGGCATCGACTACGCGCTGCTGGTCTTCTCGCGCTACCGCAGCGAGCTGCTCGGCGGCGCCACCCGCGAGCACGCCACGGCGACCGCGATCGACACCGCCGGTCGCTCGGTCCTCTTCGCCGGCGTCAGCGTGATCCTCGCGCTCTGTGGGCTCTATGTTCTGCAGCTGACCTCGATCCAGGGGGTCGTGCTCGGCGTCGCCCTCACCGTCCTGATGACCATGATCGCCGCGGTCACCCTGCTGCCGTCGCTGCTGACGCTGTTCGGCAAGCGCCTGGAGAAGTCCGTACGCAAGCACGCCGCCCGGTCGCGGCGTGAGCCCGGCCAGCGCTGGCGCGCCTGGGCATCCGGCGTCCAGCGGCACCCGTGGGCCGCGCTGATCGTCTCCCTGGTCGCTCTCGGCGCGCTGGCCACCCCGGTCCTCGGCCTCCAGCTCGGCTTCGCCGATGCCGGCAACGACGACCCGTCCTCGACCACGCGGAAGGCGTACGACCTGGTCAGCGACAAGTTCGGCCCCGGTGCCAACGGGCCGCTCGTCATCATGACCGAAGGCTCCCAGGAGCAGGCGGTCGCTGCGTACGAGGAGGTCACGGGGTACGAAGGCGTGGGCTCCGTGACCCCGCCGCAGCCGTCGGCCGACGGTGCGGTGTACACCTCCATCGCCTTCCCGGAGACGGGGCCGCAGGACGCCGAGACCACCGAGCTGGTGAAGGACCTCCGGGAGGATCTCGGCGACGACGTTCTCGTCGGCGGATCGACCGCGGCGCTGATCGACTACTCCGACGCGGTCGGGGAGAAGCTGCCGCTCTTCATCGGGCTCGTCGTCGGGCTCTCCGCGCTGCTGCTGATGTGCGTCTTCCGGTCCGTGGCAGTGGCGATCAAGGCGGCGATCCTCAACGTCCTCTCGATCGGCGCCTCGATGGGTGCGATGACGTACGTCTTCCAGGAGGGGCTGCTCGGGGTCGAGCCCGGTCCGATCGAGGCGTTCCTGCCGGTGATGACCTTCGCGATCGTCTTCGGGCTCTCGATGGACTACGAGGTCTTCCTGATCTCGCGGATGCGCGAGGAGTGGCTGCGCAGCGGCGATGCCCAGGAGGCGGTCCGGGAGGGGCTGGCGCACACCGGCGGCGTCATCACCGCGGCGGCCGCGATCATGGTCGTGGTCTTCGGCGCCTTCTGGTTCAGCCCGGACCGGATGCTGCAGGAGATGGGCTTCGTGATGGCGGTGGCGGTGCTGCTCGACGCGGTCGTGGTGCGGTGCCTCATCGTGCCGGCGGTGATGCGGCTGCTCGGCGCCCGCGCCTGGTGGCTGCCGAAGTGGCTCGATCGGCTCCTGCCGCGTCTGCAGAACGTCTGATGAACCTGGGTAAGCGGGTTCCGGACAGTTACTTGGACGTGCAACAAATTTCCTGCGGGCGGCCGTAAGGGCGCGTACAACCGAAGGGAAGGACCGCACCCCCAAGCGGTCCCTGGCTTTCGGGAGTTGCCATGAACGGTTCGACCTTCCGCCTGTCCAAAGTCCGCCTCGCGGTCTCCCTCACCTCCATCGCCCTTCTCGGCGCCGGCCTCGCCGTCGCCCCAGGCTCCCCGGCCAACGCGGCCGGGGAGCCTTACGTCGCACTCGGCGACTCCTACTCATCCGGAGTCGGCACCCGCAACTACATCAACGACGGCAGCAACTGCATGCGGTCGACCCTGGCGTACCCGAGCCTGGTCGCCGCGGCGAAGGGCTACAGCCTCAACTTTCGCGCCTGCTCGGGCGCGGTCGTCGCCGACGTCACCAACAGCCAGCTCAGCGCCCTGTCCAGCTCGACCCGCTATGTGACCATCTCCGTCGGTGGCAACGACGCCGGCTTCGCCGACGTGATCACCGAGTGCGCTCTCCCCGCCTGGGCGAGCGACTGCGCAGGAGCCGTCGCGGGCGCGCAGAACTACATCCGCAACACGCTTCCGGCCAGCCTCGGCACGCTCTACTCGAGGATCCGGTCGGCCGCGCCCAGCGCGAAGGTGGTGGTCGTGGGCTATCCGAAGCTGTTCATGGGCGAGGACTGCAACGCGGCCACCTGGTTCAGCCCGTCGGACGAGGCGATCCTCAACGACACCGCCGTGCTCCTCAACAACACCACGGCCTCGCGGGCGAGCGCCGCCGGGTTCAGCTACGTCAACCCGATCAGCCGGTTCACCGGACACGCGGTCTGCGACGACGTCGAGTGGATCAACGGGCTCTCCAACCCGATCGAGGAGTCCTACCACGCCAACGCCGCCGGCCATCGTGACGGCTACACCCCTCTGGTGAGCTCGCCGCTCACCGGCGCCGCCGTCACCGCGAGCCCCGCCGTGGTCGCCGCAGCCGAGGCGACCGGTCCCGCGCAGGCCGTCAAGCAGAGGAAGTACGCCGCTCTCGACCGCCACATCGAGCCGAAGGTGTTCCAGCCGCCGACCCGTGAGCGTCTGGAGAAGCTCGCCGACCAGCGCGGCGTCGACCTGGACGCCTGGCTGGCGACGCACTGATCCAGGTCGTGGTGAAGCCGGGCGTGTCCACCAGGCGCGCTCGGCTTCACAACCTCCGCGTTGGACGGGTGTAACCCAATCTTGGGGGCAAGGCTGATAGAACCGTTCCATGCGAGTCTCCCGGGGCATAGCGGCCCTTGCTGTTGCCCTACCGCTGCTTGCCGCATGTGGTGGGGCCAAGGAACCGGGTCCGAGCATGTCGACCCTGACCACGGCGCTGGAGACCGGCACCTTCACGAAGGTCGACTTCGTGGCGAAGACCGATCCCGCCGTCGTCGCGACCGACTACAGCAATCTGACCGGCAACCTGTTCGGGAAGCTGGGCGCGCCCGACGTGTCCGCGACCAAGCCGGTCTTCTCCGGCCACGGCACCGACAGCGCGAAGTCGACGCTCACCTGGGCGTGGGGACTGCCGGGCGGCCGATGGACCTACGAGTCGGAGGTCGAGCTCCGCAAGACCGACGAGAAGTGGGAGTTCGTCTGGGAGCCGACGGTCGTCGCCCCGACGCTCGCCGAAGGACGCAGCCTCCACGTCGAGACCGTCCAGCAGCAGCGCGGCGAGATCCTGAGTACGTCCGGAGCGACCCTGGTCGCGGATCGACCGGTCGTCACGGTCGGCATCGACAAGACCCTGATCGACCCGGTGGCGGCTCCCGCGGCCGCCCGCGACATCGCCGCGATCGTCGGCATCAACCCGAAGCGCTACGCCAAGCGCGTCAAGGCGGCCGGTGACAAGGCGTTCGTCGAGGCGCTCTCGATCCGCAAGCCGATGATGACGAAGGCCAAAGCCGCGAAGATCGCCAAGATCAAGGGCGCCGCGATGCTCAACCGGACCCTCCCGCTCGGCCCGACCAAGGAGTTCGCCTCGCCGGTCGTCGGCATCGTCGGTGAGGTCACGGCGGAGATGATGAAGAAGAAGCCCGGCACCTACCTCCCGGGTGATCTCGCCGGTCTCTCCGGCCTGCAGGCGCGCTATGACGAGCAGCTGCGCGGGAAGCCCGGGCTCCAGGTCGCGGTGCTCGGTGACGAGGGCGAGGTGCTCAAGCGGCTCTACAGCACCGACCCGATCGACGGGAAGTCGCTCACCGTCACCCTCGACGAGCGGCTGCAGAAGGGCGCGGAGAAGATCCTGAAGCGCGTCAAGCCCGAGAGCGCCCTGGTCGCGATCCGGCCCAGCGACGGTGCCGTGCTGGTCGCCGCCAACGGCGAGGACAACAAGATGAACCTGGCCACCTACGGCCAGGCGGCTCCGGGCTCGACCTTCAAGGCCGCGACCACGCTGGCCCTCCTGCGCAAGGGTCTCAACGCCACGAGCCAGGTCAAGTGCCCGGCGAAGACCACCGTCGACGGCAAGACCTTCAAGAACGACTCCTGGTACCCGAAGTCGGCCCTCGGCGAGATCACCCTCGCCCACGCCGTCGCCGAGTCCTGCAACACCGCCATGGTGGGCGTGGCCGGCGAGGTCGGCCACGCCGAGATCGCCTCCGCCGCCGCCTCGCTGGGCTTCGGCATCGACCGCGACGCCGGCTTCACCTCCTACTTCGGCCAGATCCCCGAGCCGGCGGGCGAGACCGAGCACGCCGCCGACCTGATCGGACAGGGCAAGGTGCTCGCCTCGCCGCTCGTGATGGCCACTGTCATCGGCTCCATCCAGGCCGGTCACACCGTGGTCCCGACCCTCGTCGAGGGCCAGGTCGCCAAGCCGTCGGGCGTCGAGCCGCTCGCCGCCGACGAGGCCGAGCAGCTGCGTACGATCTTCCGGGGTGTGGTCACCGACGGCACCGGCAGCGGGCTGCGCGACGTACCGGGCAAGCCGGTGATCGCGAAGACGGGGACGGCGGAGTTCGACCGCAACGGCAAGCGCCTCACCCACACCTGGATGATCGCGGCGCAGGGCGACCTGGCCGTGGCCGTCTACGTCGACGAGGGCGAGAACGGTGCCGCCACCTCCGGCCCGCTCGTCGAGGCGTTCCTGCGGATGGTCAACGAGCGCTGAGGACCGCCAAATAGGATGTGGCCCGGCCGTGAGGCCGGGCCACATTCGATTTCCCTCGGTGTTTCTCTACCGACGGGGGGAACAGTAGAGAAGCTCGAGGGGCGAGCCTGGCGGCCTTTCGGCCGCGAGGCCCGGTCGAGGTTTGGAGTGCTCCCTCCCTACGTCGACGTGGATACATAACCAGACTTGTTCCTGGCTGTCACGTCTATGTCGGTTTTCTACCGGATATGTGACCGGGTGTTAGCAATGTGTGGATCGGTCACTGCCCGGCCGGGATCTCCACGGTGCCGTTCGCCGGAGTGGAGTCGGCGGCCTTGCGGAGCATCGCGCCGAGGTCGACACCGGTCGTGGTCTTGAGCATGTTGAGGGTCTGGATGACGTTGTCGTTGACCTGCTTCGGAATGGCGCCGGCCCCCTCGGTGGAGAGCACGGTGAGGTTGTCGATGGCGCTGATCGGTGCGGCGACCTCCCTGGCGACCTGGGGCAGCACCTCGATGAGCATCTGCAGCACGGCGGCGTCGTTGTAGGACGCGAACGCAGCGGCGCGCTTCTCCATCGCCTCGGCCTCGGCGTGACCGACGGCCAGGGTGGCGGCAGCGCTCGCCTCACCCTCGGCCCGGGTGGCCTCGGCGCCGGCCAGACGCAGCGACTTCTGCGCGTCACCGCGCCGGGCGCCCTCGATGGCCTCAGCCTCGGCCAGTGCGGCACGGCGGGCCTTCTCGGCCTCGCCGGAGAGTCGGGCCTGCTCGGCGTCGGCCTCGGCCGCGGCGATGGTGGCTGCCTTGCGGGCCTCCGCGGCGGCGATCTCGGAGCTGCGGCGACCCTCCGCCTCCTGCTCGACGCGGTAGCGCTCGGCGTCGGCGGGCTTGCGCACCTGCGTCTCCAGCTGGCGCTCGGTCAGCGCCGCCTGGCGTACGGCGACCTTCTCCTGCTCGGTGAGGATGGCCTGGTCGCGGTCGGCCTGGGCGAGCGGGCCGGAGGCGGCGGCGTTGGCGGCGGCCGCGTCGGTCTCGGCCTTGATCTCGGCCTGCTTGAGCGCGAGCGCGCGCTGGGCGATCGCGATCTCCTCCTCGGCCTTGATCCGGGCCTGCTCGGCGGCACGACGGGCCTCGGCCTCGGCGATCGAGGCGGCCTGGGTGATGCGGGCGGCCTCGGGGCGGCCCAGGTTCGTCAGGTAGGAGCCGTCGTCGGTGACGTCTTGGATCTGGAACGTGTCCAGGATCAGGCCCTGGCCGGTGAGCGACGACTCGGACTCGTCGGCGACCCGCTGCGCGAACGCGGCCCGGTCACGGATGATCTGCTCGACGGTCAGACCGCCGACGATCGAACGCAGCGCGCCGGCGAGCACCTCCTGCGTGAAGGGCTCGATCTCCTCCTGCTGGGAGAGGAAGCGCTGTGCGGACAGCCGGATCTGGTCGGCGTTGCCGCCCACCTTCACGATCGCGACACCCTCGAGGTTGAGCTTGATGCCCTGCCCGGAGACCGCGCCGCGGATCTGGACCGAGATCCGGCGCGAGGAGAGGTCCATCGTGGCCAGCTTCTGGACGAACGGCACCACGAAGACGCCGCCGCCGAGCACGACCTTCTGGCCCGACAGGTCGGTGGTGAGCTGGCCGGTCTCGGGATTGAGCACCGCCTTGCCCTTGCGGCCTGTGACGATGAAGGCCTGGTTGGGACCGGCGACCTTGTAGCGGCTGGTGACCAGCAGCAGAAGCAGGATGAGAAGTACGACAAGGCCGGCGATCGGCACCAGCAGTTCCATGAGGATTCCTTCAGTCAGGAGGTGATCTCGCGCCACGTCGGCGCGACGGTGACTGCCGTCGGTGAGAGGACTCCGGTCACGTGCACGGCGGTGCCGGGCGTGATCGCCTCATCGGAGTCGGGCGCCTTGGCGTTGTAGGTCACCGTGTGGCCCCCGAGGGCGACCCGCACCACGCCGAACCCGTCCGCCGGGATCGTGGTGATCACGGCAGCGTCCAGGCCGACGGCGGCCTCCCCCGAGGGCGCCGCGTCGGTCTGGTCCTCCTTCAGCAGGCGCGTCAGCCACAACGTGAACCAGGCGAAGAGTGCTCCGACGACGGAGCCGATCAGGATGGACGGCAGCAGGCCGAGGTCCAGCGGCCCGTGGGCGATGGCACCGCCGAACCCGAACGCCGACACGAACCCGGCCAGCGCGGCGGTGGAGTAGGAGTCACTCGCCAGCCAGTCCAGCAGGCCGCCGAGGAAGCCGTCGAGGAGGTCACCGATCACCAGCGACACCAGGAGGAGGCCCAGCCCGACGGCTCCGATGATCAGGAACGTCGTCACACCAAATCCTTCGGCAGAGTCTCCACACTGAGCAGCAGTCTTAGGCGGACCCTATCCGTGTCTGATGCTGCCTGTCCGCGCTTTAATCGGCCTGTTGATCTGCCTGGTCGAAGGTCCAGAGCAGAAGCTCGGTCGGTACGCCCGCACTGACCGTGAATTCCGGCGGCAGGTCGTCCCCGGCGGTCACCTCGAAGGCGTCGCCGGCGGTGAGCGGCTCGGCCATTCCGCTGCGCAGGAGGGCGCCGGAGGCGACGTGGAGATGGCGGAGCCTCGCCTCCGGGAGGGTGATCTCGGCAGGGCCGGCGGTGCCGACGTGGCCGACCCGCAGTGTCCCCTGGTCCAGGCGGACCGCCTCGGTCCACTCGCCCTCGACCGCGGCGACGTCGTGGACGGCGTACGCCGGTGCGCCGGTGCTGCCGGCGATCCACACCTGGATGAACCGGGTGCCGGCGGCCGAGGCGAACTCGGAGTGGTCGACCCCGTCGCCGGTGGTGAAGACGCCGACCTGGCCGGGGGCGACGGTCCCGGTGGTGCCGGTCGAGTCGGTGTGGGTCACCTCGCCGGACAGCGGCCAGGTCACGATCGTGACGCCGGCGTGGTGATGGGTCTCGAAGCCCTCACCGTTGCGCAGCAGGTGCTCGTCGTAGGTCACGATCGGGCCGAAGCCGACGCGCTCGGGGTCGTAGTGGGAACCGAATGAGTAGGTGTGCCAGGTAATTTTTCCTGGCCGGAGGCCGGGGGGACGTTCCGTGAATCGGGCGTTTCCTCGGCGGATCTGGGCAGTCACAGTCATGATTGTGCCGTGGCGTTTCCCAAGTTCCCGACTGGCTTCGTGTTCGGCACTGCAGACGCCACCCGGCCGGGGGGCGAGCAGGATGTTGCGCTGCTTCAACGTCTCGGTGCGCCGGGATACCGGTTCGCGGTCTCCTGGCGTGAGCTTCAGCCGGGTGGGCGCGGTGTCTTCGATCCCGATGCCCGCGCTCGTTACGACCGTCTGGTCGACGAGCTGCTCGAGGCTGGTCTGCGCCCGTCGGCCACGCTCTATGCCGGGGAGCTGCCGGAGCCGCTGGCCGCCGACGGCGGCTGGCTCAACCGCGCCACGGTCGACGCGTTCGGCGACTACGCCGAGACGGTCGTGGACCTGATCGGCGACCGGATCCCTGAGTGGGTGCCGGTCCAGGACCCCAACGTGGCCGGCTACCTCGGCTACGGGCTCGGCACGATCGCGCCCGGCCGTCGCGCGGGCTGGGGAGTCGTCGCGGCGATGCACCACCTGCTCCTCGCCCACGGCCGCGGCGTGCAGGTGCTGCGCGCCGCCGGGGTCGAGTCGGTCGGCTGTGCCAACCACCACGAGCCGATCTGGCCGCTCTCGGAGGATCCCGCCGACGTCGGCGCGGCCAAGCTCATCGACCTGGCCTGGAACGCGGTGCCTCTCGAGGCGATGCTGATGGGCCGCTACCCCCGTGACATCGCCGGTCTCGCCGACGAGGTCACGATGCCGGGCGACATGGCCGTCATCCGTTCACCGCTCGACTTCTACGGGGTCAACTTCTTCGCACCACAGCGCATCGGCGCCTCCGCCGAGGGCGACGACATCCCGTTCCGGATGGTGCCGCTCGTCGGCTATCCCGCCACCGACACCGGCTGGGGCGTGGTGCCCACCGCGCTGCGGGAGTGGCTGATCATCACTCGATCCCGCTATCGCGCCGCGATGCCGCCGATCGTGGTGACCGAGTGCGGTGCTGCGTACGATGCTCCGTTGGTCGACGGTGAGGTCGATGACCAGGCGCGGATCGACTACCTCGAGGCCCACCTGGAGGCGGTCTCGGCCGCGATCGAGCGCGGTGTCGACGTACGCGGCTTCTACGCCTACACCCTGCTCGACCGTGACGGCTGGGAGGCGCCGTTCACCGGCAAGGACTGGGAGGACGGCGTGGGCGGGAAGTACGGCCTGGTGCACGTCGACGCTGCCGGGGTGCGTACGCCCAAACGCTCCTTCGGCTGGTACGCCGACATGGTCGCCGCCCACGCCGAGGGAGCCCCGACGGGGTGACTAGAAGGCGAGCTTCTCGCCGATCGCCTTGATCGCGTCCATGTCGCCCGGGTGCGGCACCCAGGGGAGCGTGAGCGAGTCCCTGGTCTTGTCGGTGTAGCGCGGGATCACGTGGAAGTGCAGGTGGAACACCGTCTGCCACGCGGCCGGCCCGCAGTTGTTGAGTACGTTGACCCCGTCCGCCTGCAGGACGTCGACCGCCCGCTTCGCGACCGCCTGGGCGGTCTTGGCGGTCGCGGCGAAGACCGCCGGGTCGGCCTCGAGGACGTCCTTGGTGTGCGTCTTCGGCACCACCACCGTGTGACCTTCGGCCGCCGGGGCGATGTCGGTGAAGGCGTACGTCTCCTCGTCCTCATAGACCTTCGTCGAGGGGATGTTGCCCGCGACGATGTTGCAGAACAGGCAGTCGGGATCGCTCATGCCCCGAGGCTATCGGGTCACAGGCCCGCGGCGACCTCGGTGCCCTGCTGGATCGCACGCTTGGCGTCGAGCTCGGCGGCGACGTCGGCGCCACCGATCAGGTGCCAGTTCGGCTTCTCGGTCCACAGATCGCGCACCGACTCCTGGCCGGCGCAGAGGATCACGTGGTCGACCTCGAGCGTGCGCGGCTCGCCGTCGACGGCGTAGTGGAGGGTGAGGGAGTCGTCGCCGGCCTCGATCTTGTCGTACGTCGCGCCTCGCACCTGCTTGACGCCGTCCTGCTTCAGGTGGGCGCGGTGGGCCCAGCCGGAGGTCTTGCCGAGGCCGATGCCGATCGGGGTGGACTTGCGCTGCAGCAGGGTCACCTGGCGAGCCGGCGCGTCCAGGACCGGCGTGGTCAGTCCGCCTCGGAAGGTCGCCGGGTCACCGACACCCCAACGGGCCTTCCACTCCTCGACGGTCTCGGGCTGGTGGGTCAGCCAGGCGGAGACGTCGACGCCGATGCCGCCGGCGCCGATGACCGCGACGCGGCGGCCCGGCACGACCCGGCCGGCGAGCACGTCGGCGTACGTCATGACCCGGTCGTCCTCGGAGCCGGCGATCTGCGGGATCCGCGGCGTGACGCCGGTCGAGACGATGACGTGGTCGAAGGGCTCCAGGTCGGCGGTGGTGGCCTCGGTGTCGAGACGTACCTCGACGCCCAGCACCTCCAGGCGGCGGGTGAAGTAGCGCAGCGTGTCCTTGAAGTCCTCCTTGCCGGGCACGGCCATCGCGAGGCGGAACTGGCCGCCGACCTGCGAGGACTTCTCGAACAGGGTCACCGCGAAGCCGCGCTCGGCGGCCGAGGTGGCGGCGGCGAGGCCGGCCGGTCCGGCGCCGACGACCGCCACGGTCTGCTTGAGCTTGGTCGGCCTGAGCACCAGCGTGGTCTCGCGCGCCGCGCGCGGGTTGACCAGGCAGGAGGCGGCCTTGTTGGAGAAGGCGTGGTCCAGGCAGGCCTGGTTGCAGGCGATGCAGGTGTTGATCTCGTCGGTGCGGCCCTCGGCGGTCTTCTTGGCGAACTCGGGGTCGGCCAGCAACGGCCGGGCCATCGAGACCAGGTCGGCCTTGCCCTCGGCGATCGCCGACTCGGCGAGCTCGGGGGTGTTGATCCGGTTGGAGGCGCAGACCGGGACCGACACCTCGGCCTTGAGCCGGGCGGTCATGTCCAGCCACGCCCCACGCGGGACCTGGGTGATGATGGTCGGCACCCGAGCCTCGTGCCAGCCGATGCCGGTGTTGAAGACCGAGACGCCGGCGTCCTGCAATGCGTACGCGAGCTCGATCGTCTCCTCCCAGGTCTGGCCGTCCTCGACCAGGTCGAGGATCGAGAGCCGGAAGATGATCGGGAAGTCGTCACCGACCAGCTCGCGCGAGCGACGCACGATCTCCACCGGGAACCGCATCCGGTTGGTCGCGGTGCCGCCCCAGCGGTCCTCGCGCTGGTTGGTCCGCTCGGCGAGGAACTGGTTGATCAGATAGCCCTCCGACCCCATGATCTCGACCGCGTCGTAGCCGGCCTTCTTCGCCAGCGAGATGCTCTTGGCGAAGTCGTTCACGGTCGCCTCGACGGCCTTGTCGGAGAGGGCCGCGGGCTTGAAGGGGTTGATCGGCGCCTGGACGGCCGAGGCACTGACCGAGAACGGCGTGTAGGCGTACCGACCCGCGTGCAGCACCTGCATCGCGATCGCGCCGCCCTCCTCGTGCACCGCGCCGGTCACCCGGCGGTGCAGGGCGGCGTGCAGCCGGGAGCTCATCTCGCTCGCGAACGGCTTGAGCCAGCCGCGCTTGTTCGGGGCGTAGCCGCCGGTGATGATCAGCCCGGTGCCTCCCCGTGCCCGCTCGGCGAAGTAGGCGGCCAGCTTCGGGATGTCCCACGCGTGGTCCTCGAGGCCGGTGTGCATCGACCCCATCACCACCCGGTTGCGCAGCGTGAGCGACCCGATGGTGAGCGGTGAGAGCAGGGATTCGTACGCCATGGCCAGTATGCTACTCATGAGTAATAAGAAGCGGCCAGTGCCCGTTCCATTTACCATTCCGGACATGCGCACTCGCCTTACTGCCCTTCTCGTCGCTCCGCTCGCTCTCGCCGCCGCCCTGACCGCGTGCGGAGGCGAGGACGACACCGGCGCCGAGGGCGGCGCACCGGCCTCCTGCGAGGCCGCCGACCTGCCGCTGAAGCAGGACGGCAAGCTGACCATCGGCACCGACTCCCCGGCGTACGAGCCGTGGTTCTCCGACAACGACCCCGGCAACGGCAAGGGTTTCGAGTCGGCGGTCGCCTACGCCGTCGCCGAGCGGCTCGGGTTCGCGAAGGACGACGTCGTCTGGGTCAAGCAGGCGTTCAACACCTCCTACACGCCGGGCGAGAAGAAGTTCGACTTCGACATCAACCAGATCTCGATCACGCCCGAGCGTGCGAACGTCGTCGACTTCTCGCAGGGCTACTACACGGCGTCCCAGGCGGTCGTGACCATGGAGGATGGTGCCGCTGCGGCGGGGTCGCTGGCCGACCTGAAGGACCTCAAGCTCGGCGCCCAGACCGCGACCACGTCGCTCACCGCGATCCGCGAGGACGTGCAGCCGACCACGGACCCGCTGGTCTTCGACACCAGCGACCAGGCCAAGCAGGCGCTGCTCAACGGTCAGGTCGATGCGCTCGTCTTCGACCTGCCGACCGCGTTCTACATCACCGCCGCCGAGATCGAGGGCAGCACGATCACCGGGCAGTTCGAGAGCAGCGAGAAGCCGGAGGAGTTCGGTCTGCTGACCGAGAAGGACAGCGGACTGGCGCCCTGCCTCGACGAGGCGCTGACCGCGCTCGAGGAGGACGGCACCCTCGCTGCGCTCGAGAAGGAGTGGCTGTCCGACGTCGTCTCGGTGCCCGTGCTGAAGTGATGGGGGTCTCGACAAGCTCGACCACCGGCGTGAGCTGGGAGCCCAGCGAGCGGGAGCTCGAAAGACAGGCTGTACGTCGCCGGCAGCGGCTCCAACAGACGGCCATCGCCACGCTCGTGACCGCCGTGGTTGCGGTCGGGCTGGTGCTGCTGGTCATCTCCTCGCCCGGGTGGGACCGGGTCCGGGACTACTTCCTGAGCTGGTCGCACGCGCGCGAGTCGTTCGCGGCGATCGCGGAGGGGTTCTGGATCAACATCCGGATCTTCCTGGTCGCGGAGCCGTGCGTACTCATCCTCGGTGCCCTCGTCGCCATCGCCCGCCAGACGACCTCACCGTGGCTGGCGCCGCTGCGGCTCCTGGCGACCGGCTACACCGACCTCTTCCGCGGGGTGCCGTCGATCCTGGTCGTCGTCATCTGTGGCATCGGCATCCCGGCGCTGGGACTCTCGGGGGTGACCAGCTCGCTGTTCTGGCTGACCACGTTCGCCCTGGTGCTCTGCTACGGCGCCTACGTCGCCGAGGTCTTCCGTGCCGGGATCCTGGCGATCCATCCGACTCAGGTCGCCTCGGCCGAGGCGCTGGCCCTGACCCACACCCAGACGATGCGCTTCGTGGTCCTTCCCCAGGCCGTACGCCGCGTCGTACCGCCGCTCATGAACGACCTCGTCTCGCTGCAGAAGGACACCGCGCTGATCTCGGCGGTGGGTGTCTTCGAGGCGCTCCGGGCGGCCCAGGACTACCAGGGCTACAACTTCAACGGCACGCCGCTGCTGGTCGCGGCTGCGTACTTCCTCATCGTCGCGGTCCCGCTCACCCGGCTCACCGACTGGCTGATGCGGCGACAGATCGAGAAGGAGCAGGGCCGATGACCGGGTATGGGTTGTTGGAGGCCAAGGGGCTGCGGAAGGCCTACCGCGGGAGGGTCGTCCTGGACGACCTCGACCTGTCCGTCGCCGAGCACGACGTGGTCTGCCTGATCGGTGCGTCGGGGTCGGGAAAGTCGACCCTGCTGCGCTGCCTCAATCTGCTCGAGACGATCGACGACGGGGTCATCACCTTCGACGGCCGGGAGATCTCCGACCCGCTCGTGGACCCGCGCTCGGTGCGCCGCGAGATCGGGATGGTCTTCCAGGCCTACAACCTCTTCCCGCATCTCTCCGTGCTCGACAACTGCACGCTGGCGCAGGTGCGCGTCCATGGCGTCCGAGCTGATGAGGCCGCTGATCGGGCGCGGACGCTGCTGGCCCGGTTCGGCCTCGCCGACAAGGCCGACGCCCACCCCGACGCCCTCTCGGGAGGTCAGCAGCAGCGGGTCGCGCTGGTGCGCGCGATGTGCACACGGCCGCGCCTGCTCCTCTTGGACGAGATCACCGCGGCCCTCGATCCCGAGCTCGTCGGCGAGGTGCTGGAGATCGTCCGGGCCGAGGCGGAGGCGGGTACGACCCTCGTGCTCGCCACCCACGAGATGTCCTTCGCTCGCGAGGTCGCCACCAAGGTCTGCTTCCTCGACGGTGGGCGAGTGCTGGAGCAGGGTCCGCCGGAGCAGCTCTTCGGCAACCCCGTCGAGGAGCGCACCCGCGCCTTCCTCGCCCGGGTTCGGCGGTGAGTGCTACACCTGGTTGGCGAGTTTTCCACAGGGTTTTCCACAAGATGCGAGATTGTCGCCGTACGGGCCCGACATCCTGCTGAAGGTAGCGTACCTGTCATGCTAAAGGTAGTGTTCGAGTCCTGCTGAAGGTAGCGTAGGTGGCGTGCCGTACCTACGAAGAACCGTCGACGAGGAGCTTGACGAGCTGCTGAAGCTGGCCCCAGCGATCGCGCTCGATGGCCCCAAGGGCGTCGGTAAGACCGAGACAGCCAGCCGCCGGGCGCGTGCGTGCTGGATGTTGGACGAGCCCGATCAGCGGTCGCTCGTGGAGGCCGATCCCCGATTCGAGGATGCGTTGGAAGGAACCCTTCTCCTCGATGAGTGGCAACGTCTCCCGGCGGTTTGGGACTCGGTGCGCCGTCGCGTCGACGAAGGCGCACCCCCAGGACGGTTCTTGCTGACAGGGAGTGCAACCCCACGAGCTGGCGTCGACACGCATTCAGGTGCGGGGCGGATCCTCTCGCTGCGCATGCGACCGCTTGCGCTCTATGAGCGCGAGTCGGCGACGCCGAGCGTCAGTCTCGGGGCGCTCATCCGGGGCGAGTCAGGCAAGGTCCAGGGCGAGACCGCGTTCACGGCTGGGCGGTACTTCCAGGAGATCGTCGGTAGTGGCTTTCCCAGCGTTCAAGGCGCAGATCCGAGACTGATCCGAACCTTTCTCGACGCGTACCTGCAGCGGATCATCGACCGCGACCTCCCCGATCATGGCTTAGCGGTGCGTCGGCCGGAAACGCTGCGCCGGTGGCTGGCCGCGTACGCAGCTGCGTCGTCTACGACGACCGCATACTCACGTCTGCTCGATGCGACTACAGCGGGGGACGGGAGTCAGCCGGCGAAGACCACCACCATCGCCTACCGCGACCACCTCTCGAAGATCTGGATTCTCGATGAGGTGTCCGGGTGGAGTCCCAGCCGCAGTCCGATCTCCCGTTTGCAGCAGGCGCCCAAACACCAACTCGCCGACCCGGCTCTCGCGGCTCGGCTTCACAACCTCTCCGCGGACGCGCTCGGGTCCCCACGTGGGGCACATCTGGCAGGACCACTATTCGAGTCGCTCGCCACGCTGTCGGTTCGTGTTGCCGCCCAGTCCGCCGAGGCTCGGGTCGGGCACCTTCGCACTACCAACGGTGACCATGAGGTGGACCTCGTGGTCGAAGGGGCGGACGGCCAGGTGGTCGGCATCGAGGTCAAGCTGGCTGCCAACGTCAACGACACCGACGTACGCCATCTCCTGTGGCTTCGCGAACGTCTCCCAGACGATGTCGTCGACCTCGTCGTCCTCACGACCGGATCTCGCGCGTATCGGCGCCCGGACGGTGTGGCCGTGGTTCCACTTGCATTACTCGGTCACTGAGAACTCGGTGATCGAGTGCTGCCCCGCCTCGTGGACGGGACGGGGCAGCAGCAAGGATCGGACTCAGACAGCAGCCGGGGCAGGGAAGGTCGGGTACTCGACACCGGAGATCGACTGCACGGTGCGGACGACCTGGCAGGAGTAGCCGAACTCGTTGTCGTACCAGACGTAGAGGATGGCGGAGTCGCCGTCGACGATGGTCGCGTTGCCGTCGACGATCGAGGCGGCGCGCGAGCCGATGAAGTCGGACGAGACCGCGTCGCGGGCGGTGGTGAAGTCCACCTGGCGACGCAGCTCGCCGGTCAGCGAGGCCTCGCGGAGGTAGTCGACGACCTCTTCCTTCGACGTCTCGCTCTTGAGCGAGAGCGACAGGATGGCGATCGAGACATCCGGAGTGGGGATGCGGATCGAGTTGCCGGTGATCTTCGCCTTCAGGTCCGGGAGCGCCTTCGCGACGGCGGAGGCGGCACCGGTCTCGGTGAGCACCAGGTTGAGCGGTGCGGAGCGGCCACGGCGGTCTGCCTTGTGGTAGTTGTCCAGCAGGTTCTGGTCGTTGGTGAACGAGTGCACCGTCTCGACGTGACCGCGGACGATGCCGAAGCGGTCCTCCATCAGCTTCAGCGGCGGCACGATCGCGTTGGTCGTGCAGGACGCGCAGGAGATGACCTTCTCGTCGCCGGTCAGGGTCTGGTGGTTGACACCGTGGACGATGTTGGGGACGTCGCCCTTGCCCGGCGCGGTCAGCAGGACCTTCTTGATGCCCGGACGCAGGTGCTGCGAGAGGCCCTCACGGTCACGCCACTTGCCGGTGTTGTCGATGAGGATGGCGTCCTTGATGCCGTACGCCGTGTAGTCGACCGTCGTCGGGTCGTTGGAGTAGATGAACTGGATCGGGTTGCCGTTGGCGATGATCACGCCGTTCTTCTCGTCCACCGTGATGGTGCCGGCGAACTGGCCGTGGATCGAGTCGCGGCGCAGCAGCGAGGCGCGCTTGATGAGGTCGTCCTCGCCGCCCTTGCGGACGACGACGGCCTTCAGCCGCAGCCCGTGGCGCGAGCCGGCCTTCTCCACGAGGAGCCGGGCGACGAGCCGGCCGATCCGGCCGAAGCCGTAGAGCACGACGTCCTGGCCGCCGTTGCGCTCGAGCTTGTTCTCGCCGGTGGCGCCGGACAGCTTCTCGGCGACGAAGTCGTCGACGGAGAGGCCACGCTCGTCCTCGGCGTACTGGACCGCGAGCAGGCCCAGGTCGATCTTCGAGGGACCGAGGTCGAGCTTGGCGACCGCCTGGAGCAGCGGGAACGTCTCGGTGACCGAGAGCTCCTCGCCCTCGATCTGGCGCGCGAAGCGGTGCGCCTTGAGGATCGAGATGTCGGACTTGCTCACCAGCGACCGGCTGTGGACCAGGATGGTGACATCCTTCTCGCGGTAGAGCTTGCCGATGATCGGGATCATCGTCTCCGCGAGCTCCTCGCGGTGCTGCCAGTCGTTGAAGGTCTCGTCGGTGTCGCTCACAGCTCAACTTTCGGTTGCTCGGGAAGAAGGGACGGCACACCCCGCCAGGCTCGATTATCGGCGTGACGAGACCCCCGGCCACCTTGATCGATCCAACCTTGGACGCGGTGTGACCGGGGTCTCTTCGGCCCTACGAACCGCCCTCAGAACGAGCTGGCCGAGCCCTTAGGGAGTCGCGGTCGCGGTCGGATCCTCGACGGGATCCTCGGTCGGCTCGACCGTCGCGGTCTCGGTCGGCTCGGTCGTCGGCGTCTCGGTGACCGGGTCGGTGGCCGGGTCGCTGGGCGCCGGTGCGCTGGCGTCCGGCGTCTCGGAAGGCGTCGCGTCGCCGGTCTCCGTACCGCTGCTGGGGGCGATCTCGCCGTCACCCTCCGCGCCCTCGTCGTCGGGTTCCTCGTTCAGACCGGGATCCGTCCCGGTGTCGACCGAGCCGCCGACCGGCGTGGTCGGCGCGGTGCTGCTCTCGCCGGTGGTCGGCTCGACGGACGGGGTCACCTCGCCGACCTTCGGGGTGTCGTCCTGGCCGGGCAGAAGACCGGGGTTGGCGGCGACGGCCACGCCGGCCGAGACCAGGACCACGGCCGCCGCGGCCAGGACCGCGACCTTCCAGCGCCGGCCGGAAGGCTGGGCGGGATCGGCGAACGTGGGCGCCATCGTCGGCAGGTCGGCGGTGTTGGCGGACGCCGTGCCTGGGTGCGGGGGCCGAGCGATCCCGCCCGTGGTGAGTGCCGGCGGCAGCGCGCCGATGCTGGTCTCCTCCTCCGAGGTGACCGGGGCCGGCAGCAGGGTCCAGTCGCCGTTGGTGGCGAGGATGTCCGCGGCAGAGGGGCGTCCGGCCGGGTCCTCGGCCAGGCAGGCGGCGACCAGCGGGCGCAGGTAGACCGGACAGAGACTCAGGTTGGGCGACTCGCCCTTCAGGAGATGCCCCATCGAGCCGATCTCGCCACTGAACGGCCAGCGGCCGGTCGCGGCGACGAAGGCGACCAGGCCCAGTGCCCAGATGTCGACGGCGCTGGAGAAGGTGCCGGTCTGGACCTGCTCGGGCGCCTGGTAGCCGTAGGTGCCGACCGCCTTGCCGGTCTGGGTCAGCGCGGTGCCGTCGACGGAGCGGGCGATGCCCATGTCGATCACGCACGGGTCGGTGGCGCCGTAGAGGATGTTGCCCGGCTTGATGTCGCGGTGCACCAGCCCGGCAGCGTGGACGGCGGCGAGGGCCTCGGCGACGCCGGCGACCAGCTGGCGTACGTCGATCTCGGTCAGTCGCTGGCCGGAGTTGATCAGCTTGTTGAGCGGCGGGTCGGCGACGTACTCGCTCGCCATCCAGGGCTGCTCGGCGTCGGGGTCGGCGTCGAGAACCCTCGCGGTGAACCGGCTCTCGACCCTCTTGGCTGCCTGGATCTCCCGCTCGAACCGCGCGCGGAACCCCGGGTCGGAGGTGAGCTCGGGAAGGATCGCCTTGACCGCCGCCTTCATCCCGTACGCGTCCTCGCCCAGGTAGACGACGCCCATGCCGCCGTGGCCGAGGCGGCCGATGAGCGCGTACGGACCCATCTCGCGGGGATCGTTCGCCGTCAGCGGGCTCACAGAGCTGGCCTGGGGGGCGGACTGGGGGGATGTGGGGATTTCCCGAGACAACTTCTCTGCTCCTGTGCACCGGCGAGTGTGTCTCGGAGCGTATCGGACTCGGCTCCGTGATCAGGTCACGCCGGGCGGAGCGTTCCGGACTCTGGGAGGATCGAGTTCATGACTGAGTCGACGGAGCAATCCACAGTGACATTGGGCCAGGGCACCGGTCCCCTCCGCGGGGTCAAGGTCGTCGAGCTGGCGGGGATCGGGCCGGGGCCGCACGCCTGCACGATCCTCGCGGACATGGGTGCGGACGTGATCCGGGTCGACCGGCCGGGCGGCAACGTGCTCGGCGGCGGCGCCGGCGACCTGCTCACCCGTGGCCGGCCGAGCATCGCGCTGGACCTCAAGAACCCGGACGCCGTCGAGACCGTCCTGCGCCTGGTGGAGACCGCCGACGTGCTCATCGAGGGGCTGCGTCCGGGCGTCACCGACCGCCTCGGCCTGGGGCCCGACACCTGTCTGGAGCGCAACCCGCGCCTCGTCTACGGCCGGATGACCGGCTGGGGCCAGGACGGCCCGCTGGCCCAGTCCGCCGGCCACGACCTCACCTACATCGCCACCACCGGCGTGCTCAACGGGCTCGGCCAGGACCGGGCCCGTCCGCACTTCCCGCTCAACCTGCTCGGCGACTTCGGAGGCGGATCGACCTACCTGGTGATGGGCATCCTGGCCGCGCTCGTCGAGGCCAAGACCACCGGCCAGGGGCAGGTCGTCGACGCCGCGATCGTGGACGGCACCGCCCACCTCGCCACGATGATCTCCGGGATGCTCGCCAGCGGCACCTGGCACGAGCAGCGGCAGAGCAACCTGCTCGACGGCGCGATGCCGTTCTACGCGCTCTACGACACCTCCGACGGCCGACAGGTCGCGGTCGGTGCGCTGGAGGGCAAGTTCTTCGCCGAGATGGTCACCCGGCTCGGGCTCGACGGGATCTGCCCGGGGCAGTACGAGATGGAGCGCTACGACGAGATGCGCGACCTCTTCGCCAAGACCTTCGGGTCCAAGACGATGGCCGAGTGGGCCGAGCTCTTCGAGGGCACCGACGCCTGCGTCGCCCCCGTCCTCACCCCCTCCGAGGCCGCTGAGCATCCGCACCTGCGGGCCCGCCAGACGTACGTCACCCACCACGGCGTCAACCAGCCCGCCCCGGCTCCGCGGTTCAGCCGGACCACCTCCACCTTGGGAGCGGGACCGGCGGCCAGCGCCGGCCAGCACACCCGCGAGGCCCTCGCCGCCTGGGGCATCGACGACGCCGACGCGCTGATCGAGAAGGGTGCCGCGTTCCAGGACTGAGACCAACCCGGTCGCCAACGAGAAACGGCGCGGCGTACGACCCGAAGGTCATACGCCGCGCCGTTCTACGTGACGCGGGCTTGCTCAGTCCTTGTTGACCAGAGCGGCAGCGCGGCGACGCAGGACCACGACGAGCGCGGTGCCGGCAGCGGCGGCGCCGGCGAGCATGGCCAGCAGCGGCCACATCGCGGGAACGGCCGAGTCGCTCTCACCGGCGAGACCGGCGTCGATGTTGGTCGGGACCTCGGAGTCGGTCACCGGCGCCTCGGAGGACTCCTCCTCGGCGGGCTCCGTCTCGTCGGAGACGGGGGTGGCCTCGGTCGGCGTCTCGGACGGCTCCTCAGACGGCTCCTCCGACGGGGTGGGCTCCTCGGACGGGCTGGGCGTCGGCGTCGGGGTCGGCTCCTCGACTGCGCAGTCCTTGAACCAGAAGACCTTGGTCTTGGTGTCGTTGCCGATGCTGCCCGGGGTGTGGATGGTCACCTTCGCGTGGAAGCCCTGCTTCGGGTGGGCGAGGCCGGTGGCGGACAGGGTGTAGGTCTGGCGCGCGTCGAGGCCGTCCTCGGTGCCCGCGCCGCTGGCGGAGTCCCCGCCGACGAAGACCTTCTCCGGACCGTCGACGGTCAGCTCGCCGCCGTCCGTGGGCGAGTGCAGCTCGAAGCCAATCGTGGATTCGATCTCCTCGCCCTCGTCGAAGCCGTACCACTCGATGTCGAGCGTGCAGCCCACGTGGGGCTGGTTCTCCGGCACGTCGTCGATGTTGCCATGCTGGATGACCTTGACCGTGCCGTTGTTGCCGGCCGGGTCAGTCGCGAACGCCGGGGCGGCTGAGAGCCCGGCAAGGGTGACGCCGGCGACGATCGCGCTGGCGCGTACGAAACTCAACACTCGAAAACCTTTCGAAGATCATTCGACCGCACTATGCGGTCCGCATGCAGCCTCAGCCACCGAAAGCGATGGGTGAGTGACCCCGAAATCGCTGTGGATGCTATGCCGCCCCCACAGCTGCAGACGGCAGCGTAGTGACCCCGCGTGCGCGCGAGTAAGGGGGGCACGTCGGTGTTACCGAGCCGTTCCTCAATCGGTGATCCCCTGATTTGCTTGCAAAAGTTCGCGGTACAGGGTGTCGCAAACACGTACTCCCGGGTAACCTGGCCCACATGCATGTCGACGTACTGATCATCGGTGCCGGCGTCTCCGGCATCGGAGCGGCCGCACAGCTCCGTGAGCGCCTTCCCGGGAAGACGATCGCGATCCTCGAGCAGCGCGATGCCAGTGGCGGCACCTGGGACCTCTTCCGCTATCCGGGCATCCGCTCCGACTCCGACATGTTCACCTTCGCCTTCAAGTGGCGGCCGTGGCAGAGCGCGCAGGCGCTCGCCGACGGTCACCAGATCCGTGACTACCTCCGTCAGACGGCGAAGGACTACGGCGTCGACAAGCTGATCCGTTACGGCCACAAGGTCACCGGTGCCGCGTGGAGCACCGAGGACAAGCAGTGGACGGTCTCCGTCGAGACCGCCGAAGGCCCGGCCGAGATCACTGCCGGCTTCCTGTGGAACTGCTCGGGCTACTACGACTACGCCAACGGTTACCAGCCGGAGTTCGCCGGTCTCGACGACTACGAGGGCACCTTCGTCCACCCGCAGCACTGGCCCGAGGACCTCGACTACGCGGGCAAGAAGGTCGTCATCATCGGCTCCGGCGCGACCGCCGTCACCCTCCTGCCCAACCTCGCGGGCGAGGGCAGCGACCGGGCCGAGAAGGTGACGATGCTGCAGCGCACCCCGACGTACATCCTCTCCCGCCCGGGTCAGGACGCGATCGCCTCGCTGCTGAAGACGGCGCCGTTCCAGCTGCTCGGCAGGCTCCCCTTCAAGCGCGTGCGCGAGAAGATCGGCCACGAGGCCGTTCGTTGGGAGAACATCGCCCTCACCGTCGGCACCTACCAGATCGCCCGCCGCGCTCCCGGCGTGGTCAAGAAGGTGATCCGCGACCAGTGGATCAACGGTCTCACCGCCCGCGGCGGCCGTCCCGGCATGACCAAGGACGAGGCGATCGCGTACGTCGACAAGCACTTCAACCCGCCCTACAACCCGTGGGACCAGCGCATCTGCTTCGTCCCTGACGGCGACATGATGAAGTCGATCCGCGAGGGGTACGCCGCGGTCGTGACCGACCGGATCAAGACGTTCGTGCCGAAGGGCATCGAGCTCGAGTCGGGCGAGACGCTCGAGGCCGACATCGTCATCTCCGCCACCGGCCTCAACCTCAGGCTCTTCGGTGGCCTCGACTACACCGTCGACGGTGAGCGGGTCAGCCTGCCCGAGCAGATGGCGTACAAGGGCCTGATGATCACCGGGATCCCGAACTTCGCCTACACCATCGGCTACACCAACGCCTCCTGGACGCTCAAGGCCGACCTGGTCACCGACTACGTGATCCGGCTGCTCGACTTCATGGGGGAGAACGGCTACGACGTCGCCGCGGTCACCCGCGACCCGAGCGTCGAGGAGCGGCCGTTCATGGACCTGGCCTCCGGTTACATCCAGCGATCGCTGGACCTCATGCCGAAGGCCGGCGACCGGGCGCCGTGGACCGCGAAGCAGAACTACCTCGTGGACATGAAGGCGCTCGGGTCTCCGGTTGCCGACGGCGTGATCCGGTTCGCCTGATCCCTCTCTGTGATTACTGTGACAGGCATTCCAGACCCGGCGTGAAGTACGTGGGACTACGATGGGTCCCACCATGGATGGCAGGGCAGTTCGCTGGAAGCGTCACAACGATGACCGACGAAAGCGCATCGTCGATGCCGCGATCGGTCTGATCGAGACCGACGGCGTCAACGTCAGCCTGCAGGCGATCGGCCAGGCCGCGGGGCTCTCCCGCTCGGTGGTCTACCGCCATTTCGCCGACCGGCGTGAGCTCGACCTCGCCATCCAGGCCGACATCCTCGACGGTCTGTGGGCCAAGCTCTTTCCGGCGATGGAGCTGACCGGATCGATCCGGCAGATCATCTCCCGCACCGTGGGGGCGTACGTCAACTGGGCACTCGAGCACCCGCTCCTGCACCAGGTGGCCGATGTCGACACCGCGCCGAACGGCACCGGTCCGCTCCAGCAGGGCCTCGACCGGATCGCGGAGCGGATCAAGGAGCTGATCCTGGCCGCCTTCGAGCTGACCGGCGTGGAGGTCTCCGAGATCGACAAGAAGGCCGTCGACCCGCTGATCTACGGGCTGATCGGGATGGTCTTCGGTGCCGTACGCCGCTGGGTCCACCTCGGCGAGGGCATCCCCGACGCCGAGCATCTGACCTCGGTCGTCACGGAGGCCGTGCTGGCCATGATCGACACCCGCACGACGGCGTACGGGCTCTCGATCGACCACGACCAGCCGCTCGAGGAGCTGCTCGGCTGATCGAGCTCAGCCGGGCAGGGTCAGGTCCGCCGGCACCACGCGACCCAGTGCGGCGCGGCAGGCGATGATCCCCGGTGAGTCGGCGATGGCGGTGCGGGTGGCCGTGAAGACCGTACGCCGCGGCGCCCCCGGCAGCTCGATGAGCCGCACGGCCGTCCGGTGGCGTACGCGCATCAGGTCGGAGAGCAGCGCGACGGCGTTGCCGGACTCGACCAGTGCGACGTGTGCCTCGACGTCGTCGGTCTCGTAGCGGACCTCGGGCTCGAATCCTGCCCGGCGGCACTGCTCCTCGATCCAGTGGCGGGACGCCGTGCCCGGCGGCTCCATCGCCCACGGGACGCGACCCGCGTCGGCCAGCGAGGTGATGCCGTCCCAGATCTCTCCGGAGCCTTCGGGTGGGACGGCGAGCCGGAGCCGGTCGGTGGTCAGCGGCTGCCGGTCGAGACCGTCGAAGTGCGGTGCGCCATGGTCGGGATAGTGCTCGGCGACCACTAGGTCGAGCTCGCGCAGGGCCAGGTCGTTGAGCGCCTGCTCGGGCGCGCGTTGGGACAGCATGACCCGCAGTCGTGGATGGCGCCGGGTCAGGTCGGCGAGCGCCTGCGGCATGTAGGCGAGAGCCACGGACTGGAAGACGGCGACCCGGACCGTGCCGGCGGTCTCGTCGCCGAGCGAGGTGACCGCGGCCTCGGCCGCCTCGAGCCGCGCCAGGATCTCGGTCGTGTGCTCGACGAGGACCTCGGCTGCGGCGGTGAGCTGAACCCGCCGCCCGGCCTTGCGCAGCAGCGGCACCCCGACCTCGCGCTCGAGCTGGCCGAGCTGCTGGGAGACCGATGACGGGCTCTGGTGGAGGGCCTCGGCGACCTCGGCCAGGGTGCCGCGGGCGGCGAGCTCGGCGAGCAGGCGGAGTCGGCGGACGTCGAGCATCTCAACCCTTCAGGTTGGCTTACGAATAACCCCCAAGAAACATCGCTTTATCTTACGTGACTCTGGTCGCATACTCGGCTCTATGACCACCAATGACGCGCTCATCTCCGAGGTCGACCACCTCGTTCGCGGCTGGCTGGCGAAGGCTTCGACCAAGCCCACCGCCCCGGCCGCACAGCGCCTCGCCGACGTACTCAAGGATCCCGCCGGACTCGACTTCACCGTCGGCTTCGTCGACCGCGTGATCCGGCCCGAGGACGTACGCGTGGCTGCGGCCAGCCTGCGCGAGCTGGCCGGCAACGTACCCTCGTTCCTGCCCTGGCACCTGAAGCTCGGCGTGAAGCTCGGCGCGCTGATGTCGCTGGTCGCGCCGTGGTTCGTCATCCCGGTGGCGCGCCGTGCGCTGCGGCAGATGGTGGGTCACCTGCTGATCGACGCCTCCGACGCTCGGCTCGGCAAGCAGATCGAGCGGATTCGCGAGCGCGGCGTGAACCTCAACATCAACCTCCTCGGCGAGGCCGTCCTCGGTCAGAAGGAGGCCGACCGTCGCCTGGCCGGGATCCGCAAGCTGCTCGCGCGCGACGACGTCGACTACGTCTCGGTGAAGGTCTCCTCGCCGGTCGCGCCGCACGCGGTCTGGGCGTACGACGAGGCGGTCGAGCACGTCGTCGAGCGGCTCCTCCCGCTCTACACCTACGCGGCGACGTCCTCCGCCGCCGGGACGAAGAAGTTCATCAACCTGGACATGGAGGAGTACCGCGACCTCGACATGACCATCGACGTCTTCACGCGGCTCCTCGACCGGCCCGAGCTGGCCGACCTGGAGGCGGGCATCGTCCTGCAGGCGTACCTGCCCGACGCCATGGCCGCGATGATGCGGCTCCAGGAGTGGTCGGCTGCTCGGCGCGCGCGTGGGGGCGCGGCGATCAAGGTGCGACTGGTGAAGGGCGCCAACCTGCCGATGGAGCACGTCGAGGCGTCGCTGCACGGCTGGCCGGTCGCGACCTGGTCGACGAAGCAGGACTCCGACACCAACTACAAGCGGGTGCTCTCCTGGGCGCTGACGCCCGAGCGGATGGCCAACGTGCGCGTCGGCGTCGCCGGTCACAACCTGTTCGACGTGGCGTACGCCTGGATCCTTGCTGGTCAGCGTGGGGTTCGTGACTCGGTCGAGTTCGAGATGCTGCTGGGCATGGCCGAGGGCCAGGCCGAGGCGGTCCGCGAGACCGTGGGTGGCCTGCTGCTCTACGTGCCGGTCGTGCACCCGAAGGACTTCGACGTCGCGATCGCCTACCTCGTGCGTCGCCTCGAGGAGGGCGCCAGCACCGAGAACTTCATGTCGGCCGTCTTCGACCTCAACTCCTCCGAGGCGCTCTACAAGCGTGAGAAGGAGCGGTTCGTACGCTCCCTGGCGGCTGTCGACGACTCCGTGCCGCCGCCCAACCGGACCCAGGACCGCCGTTCGCCGGTCGCCGATGACGTCCAGACCGTCTTCGAGAACACCCCCGACACCGACCCGCACCTGCCGGGCAACCGGGAGTGGGGCAAGGCGATCATCGCCCGGGTGGGCTCCTCGACGCTGGGTGACCAGCTGGTCGCCGACCACACGCTGACCTCGGTGGAGGCCGTGGAGTCGGTGCTGGAGGGTGCCGTCGGCGCTCAGGGCGACTGGGGCCGCAAGACCGGTGCCGAGCGGGCCGCCGTGCTGCGGGCCGCCGCGGTCGAGGTCGAGCGGCGCCGGTCCGAGTGGCTCGAGGTCGGCGCCTCCGAGTGCGGCAAGACCCTCGACCAGGGCGACCCCGAGGTCTCCGAGGCGATCGACTTCCTCAACTACTACGCGAGCCTGGCCGAGGAGCTCGACAGCGTCGACGGCGCACGCGCGGTGCCGGTGCGGTTGACGCTCGTCACCCCGCCGTGGAACTTCCCGCTCGCCATCCCGACCGGCGGCGTCGCGGCTGCGCTCGCGGCCGGGTCGGCCGTGGTGATCAAGCCGGCTCCGCAGGCGCAGCGCTGCGGCTCGGTGCTGGTCGAGACGCTGTGGGCCGCGGGGGTGCCGAAGGAGGTGCTCCGACTGGTCCACGTGCCGGAGAACGAGGTCGGTCGCGCGCTGATCGCCTCGCCGCTGGTCGACCGGCTGGTGCTGACCGGTGCGTTCGACACGGCCGAGCTCTTCCGCTCGTTCCGCCCGGACCTGCCGCTGCTGGCCGAGACCTCCGGCAAGAACTCGCTGGTGGTCACGCCGGACGCGGACCTCGACCTGGCCGTCAAGGACCTCGTCTACTCCGCCTTCGGCCACGCCGGGCAGAAGTGCTCGGCCGCGTCGCTGGGCATCCTGGTCGGCTCGGTCGCGACCTCGCGTCGCTTCCGCGATCAGCTGATCGACGCGGTGACCTCGCTTCGCGTGGGTTATCCGACGGACCCGACGGTGCAGGTCGGCCCGGTCATCGAGCCGGCCTCCGGCAAGCTGCTCAAGGCGCTGACCACGCTCGCCCCCGGCGAGACGTGGCTGGTGAAGCCGCGCCAGCTCGACGACACCGGCCGGCTCTGGTCGCCGGGTGTGAAGACCGGCGTCAAGCGTGGCTCCGAGTTCCACCTGACCGAGTACTTCGGTCCCGTCCTCGGCCTGATCTCCGCCTCCTCGCTCGACGAGGCTCTCGAGATCCAGAACGAGGTGGACTACGGCCTGACCGCCGGCATCCACAGCCTCGACCGCGCCGAGATCTCGCAGTGGCTCTCGTCGGTGGAGGCGGGCAACGTCTACGTCAACCGCGGCATCACCGGTGCGATCGTGCGCCGTCAGCCGTTCGGCGGCTGGAAGAAGTCCGCAGTGGGCGCCGGGACGAAGGCGGGCGGGCCCAACTACCTGGTCGGTCTCAGCGACTGGGTGCCGGCTCCCGCCACCGAGCTCGCGACGCCGGCTCCTGCCGTACGGTCGCTCGTCGACTGGGCCTCGCGGCTACAGCTGGACGAGATCGACATGCTCAAGCGTGCGGCCGGGTCCGACGCTCTCGCCTGGGAGCGCGAGTTCGGTGCCGCCCGGGACGTCTCGCGACTGACCGCCGAGGTCAACGTGCTGCGCTACTCGCCGGTGCCGGTCACGATCCGGTACGAGGGTGGGCCGGTCGTTCACCTGCTGCGCGTCCTTGCCGCCGGTGTCGCCGCTGGGGCTCCGGTGACGGTCTCCGTCGCCGAGGCGCTGGACGACGAGACCGCCTCGCTGGTGCGGGCTACCGGTGCGACGTACGTCGTCGAGGACGCCGCCGCGTGGGCGTCGATCCTCTCCGGCCCGTATGCACCCAACCGCGTACGCCTCCTGGGTGGGTCGCGCGAGGCCTTCGCGGACGCGAGCCAGGGCCGCGTCGACATCGCCCTCTACGCCCAGCCCGTCGTCGAGGCCGGCCGGATCGAGCTGCTCACGTTCCTGCACGAGCAGGCCGTCTCGGTCACCGCCCACCGCTTCGGCTCGCCGACGCCGCTGGTGGACAACCTCTTCTGACAAGTCAGCGTCGAGTCGGCTCGTCATGACGAGCCGACTCGACGCGAATCCGGGTCAGAACGAGCCGGCTCGGCACTCCACCGTCTGGTCGCGGCCCCCTACAGTGGTGCCATGACCTCGATCGCGCGGACCGCCGTGCGCGTCCTGCTGGGCGTTGCGATGGCGGGCGCCGGAGTGGCGCACCTGACCACCCAGCGCGAAGAGTTCCGAGCGCAGGTGCCCGACTGGTTCCCGGTCGACGAAGATCTGACGGTGCTCGCTTCGGGCGTCGTCGAGATCGGGCTCGGGGTGGCCTTCGTCGCGCTGCCGAGGAAGCGACGGCTCATCGGAGGGCTGCTCGCCGCGTTCTTCGTGGTGATCTTCCCCGGCAACATCGCGCAGTACGTCGAAGGCGTCGACGCGTTCGGTCTCGACACCGACACCAAGCGGTTGGTCCGGCTGTTCTTCCAGCCTGTGCTCGT
Source organism: Nocardioides sp. YJ-D4 (assembly GCF_054031495.1). Classification (NCBI taxonomy): domain Bacteria; kingdom Bacillati; phylum Actinomycetota; class Actinomycetes; order Propionibacteriales; family Nocardioidaceae; genus Nocardioides; species Nocardioides sp. YJ-D4. The sequence continues at coordinate 2,789,598 of NZ_CM132932.1, read as the reverse complement.
CGTCTGGGCTCTGTTCGGCGGCGGTTGGTTGCGACGTTCTGGGAACGACGACTGACCGTTCTGGCATTACTGCCGAGTCGGCGCATCCGACCCCTCTCGCTCGCTTCGCTTCGCGAGGCACGGGGTCAGATGCGCCGACTCGGCCGCGCCTGCGGGTCAGTGTGCTGCTGAACGTGCCCCCGCCCACGTACGCAGGTAGGACTCGGAACCGCGGACGATGTCGTCGATGACGTCCTGGCCGCCGGTGAGGCGGAGGTCCTCGAGGTAGTCGGGGATCATCCCGTAGTGGGCGACGCCGTCGGTGTTGTAGTCCCAGATCCGCTGGCCGGTGACCTGCCGGTCGATGACAGAACCGCCGTCGAAGCTGCGGAACGGGTAGTTGACGCGTGTCTTCGCCGGACCGGGCGTGCCGCCGAAGCCGTTCATGTCGAAGCCGAAACCGATGCCCGCGCCGTAGCGGTCACGGACGGGGGCGGTGCGGGCGTACTCGGCCAGGAACTGGTCGGTGCTGTGGCCGTAGATCGTCGAGAAGCCGCCGAGGGCGTAGAGCCGGTCGAGGTAGCGCTCGTCCATCCAGGAGTGGCTCGCGAGCGCTCCGGGATAGGAGGTCTCCTCGAGGATGTCGAGAGTGCGGTCCGCGGCCTTGGCGCTCATGTGGTCGACCTCGACCATCATGCCGCGCTTGATCAGCCCGCGCAGGGCGTACTCACCCAGCGACGAGAGGCCGTAGGGGTTGCAGACGGTGCCCTCGGGATAGATCGGCGGCTGCGGCAGCCAGGCGAGCTCGGCGGGACGGTCGACCAGGCGCGGGTTGTTGTCGTGCGGCTGGCCGGGGTCGCAGGCCTTCGGCGTCCAGAACGTCCCGGTGGTGAGGAACTGGCCGGCGTTGATCAGCAGCCCGGTCGTGCCCTTGTCGTAGCGGACCCCGCACAGCGCGTTGTCGAACTTGTGGCACAGGAACATCGAGGAGACCCCGAGCGACTTCAGCTCGTCCAGCCCCGCGTCGATGTTGGCGCGCGTGCACGAGGGCAGCCGCAGTTTCTGGGAGCAGCCGAACGGCTCGGAGGTCTCCACGCCGAGCACGACGGCGAGCTTGCCGTCCTCGATCACCTCGCGCGCCTGCTCGGCGTCGGTGACGATCCGATACCACCCGCGACCCTCGCCGCCGTACTGCGCGTCGATGAAGGCCTGGGTGTCGTACGCATCCCGGGCCTGCCTTCGCACTGCGGTCATCTCGTCGCAGGACTGGTGGGTGCCGGGGTTGATCGCGCACAGCGCCTTGTTGCTGGTCAGCTGCACCACGAGGATCCGCTGCCCACCGCGCCAGGCGCGCTCGACCCAGCGGTAGTACATCTGCTGGTGGGTCAGCGAGTCGTACGCCGGCCAGTCCTTGAACGAGGGCCACCCGGTGGTGTCGTGGAACCCGAGCGGGCTGCCCGTGCGGGTCAGGTTCTCCAGCAGAGCGGTCTCGCCGGCGATCCCGTGGGAGGGGCAGTCCTTGAGCGCGTCCGCGATCCCGGCCTCGGAGAAGGCCTTCCCGCAGACCGCCGCGCCACCGATCCCGTCCTGCATGAACATGTGGCTGTGGGCGTCGACCAGCCCCTGCACCGTGCCGTCCGAAGCGGTTCCCGTGAACGGCTCACCGGTCACGTTCACCTCGGACTCCGGCGAGGGCAGCTGGCGCTCCACATCATCGCCCGAGGCTGGTGGACCCACCATCGCGACCGTTACCGCGAGGGCGATCACAGCGAGCAGGGACGTACGTCTGATGCGCATGTGGCCTCCCGATGACCAGCGGCATATTTACTGCTATGGGTATCGCAACCTAGCAGTTGCTTGGGTCGTTTGGGGCCATATCTCCGCAGGTCGTCCGCTCTGACAGACTGACGAGCATGACCATCGCGATCATCGGTGCAGGCAACATGGGTGGGGCTGTCCTCGCCGGACTTCTCGAGGCCGGTCACGCTCCGGAGAGCGTCATCGTCGTCGAGGCACGCGAGGAGCAGGCCGCCGCGCTCCGCGAGAAGCACGGGATTCGTACGCTGCCGGCCGCCGAGGCCGTGGCCGAGGCCGACGTGGTGGTGCTGGGCGTGAAGCCCTACGGCGTGGTGCCGGTGCTGGAGTCGATCGCGTCGTCACTGCGGCAGGGCACCACGGTGGTCTCGCTGGCCGCTGGTGTCCCGACCTCCGCGATGGAGCCGGCCGTGCCGGACGGCGTCTCGGTCGTGCGGGTCATGCCCAACACGCCTGCCCTGGTCGGTGAGGGCATGTCCGCGGTCGCCGGTGGCGCCAAGGCGACGCCGGAAGCCATCGAGGCCGCGGCTGACCTGATGGGTGCCGTCGGCAAGGTCGTCACCGTGCCCGAGTCGCAGATCGACGCCGTCACCGCGATCAGCGGCTCCGGCCCGGCGTACGTCTTCATGGTCGCCGAGGCCTGGATCGAGGCGGGCGTCCACCTGGGTCTGACCAGGGACGACGCGACCACGCTCGTCATCCAGACGCTGTCCGGATCCGCGGAGCTGCTCAAGAGCGGGACCCACCCCGCGATCCTCCGCGAGCAGGTCACCTCCCCGGGCGGCACGACCGCCGCCGCGCTCGGCGCACTGGAGCAGAACGGCCTGCGGGCGGCCTTCCTCGAGGCCACCCGCGCCGCCTACGTACGCTCCAAGGAGCTGTCCTAGCCCTGCTGGTCGAGCCGCGAGCGCCAGCGAGCGTGTCGAGACCAACACGGTCCCTTCGGCTCTCGACAGGACTGTGTTGGTCTCGACACGCCTTCGCCTAGCGGCTCCGGCGGCTCGACCGACGGGGTTACAGCCCGAGGTGGCGGCTGATGATCAGCTTCTGGACCTCGGTAGTGCCGCCGTAGATGGTCTGGATGCGGCTGTCGACGAACGCCTTGGCGATCGGGTATTCCATCATGTAGCCGTAGCCGCCGTGGATCTGGACGCCCTGGTCGACGAACTTCTTCTGCAGCTCGGTGGTCCACCACTTCGCCATGCTGGCCAGGACCGTGTCGGCGGTGCCGGCGTTGAGCTGGGTGACGGCGTCGTTGAGGAAGAGGCGGGCGAGGTAGGCCTCGGTGGCCATCTCGGCGAGCGTGAATGCGGTGTTCTGGAAGCGGCCGATCGGGCGGCCGAAGGCCTCGCGGGTGCGGGCGTAGTCGAGGGAGAGCTCGAGGACCTGCTCGACCGCGGCGACCGCGATCGAGGCGACCGAGATGCGCTCCTGCGGCAGCAGGGTCATCAGCGAGATGAAACCGGAGCCCTCCTCGCCGAGCAGGTTCTCCTTCGGTACGACCACGTCGGTGAAGGAGAGCTCGGCGGTGTCCTGCGCCTTCATGCCGACCTTGTCGAGGTTGCGGCCGCGCTCGAAGCCCTCCATGCCGCGCTCGACCACGAGCAGCGAGATGCCGTGGGCACCGGCGTCGGGGTTGGTCTTGGCGACCACGATGACCAGGTCGGCGTTGATGCCGTTGGAGATGAACGTCTTCGAGCCGTTGAGGAGGTAGTGGTCCCCCTTGTCGACCGCGGTGGTGCGTACGCCCTGGAGGTCCGAGCCGGCGCCCGGCTCGGTCATCGCGACGGCGGTGATGATGTCGCCGGAGACGCAGCCCGGCAGCCACCGGGCCTTCTGCTCCGGGGTGCCGAGGTGGGAGATGTAGGGGACGATGATGTCGGTGTGGACGAAGAAGCCGGGCCCGCTGGCGCCGATCTTCGCCATCTCCTCGTGGAGGACCGAGTTGAACCGGAAGTCCTTGATGCCGGGGCCGCCGTACTCCTCGTCGACGTCGAAGCAGAGCAGTCCGGTGTCGCCGGCCTTCTTCCACAGCTCGCGGGGGACGATGCCGTCCTTCTCCCACTGGTCGTGGAAGGGCACGACCTCCTTCTCGAAGAAGGCCTTGGCTGTAGCGCGGAAGTCTTCGTGCTCAGCTTCGTAGATGGTGGGCTTCTGGGGCATGACACTCCTCCGTAGACGTACCCGGTTAATGATGCCTCACCACTGTGACGCGGACCGCATTGTCGTGGTGGGCGACGGAGCAACTGTGACAGTAACACTGGCGAAGTCGCAACAGTTTGGTCTACGGTCCCTGACATGACCGAGACGACCGAGGAATTGATGACGATCGATGAGCTGTCGACCGCCACGGGGTTGTCGGTGCGTACGACGCGCTACTACGCGAGCCTCGGTCTGATCCCGCCGCCGATCCGCCGTGGGCGGGTGGCCTACTACGGTCCCGAGCACCGCGCTCGGCTCGATCTGGTCACCGCGCTCCAGGAGCACGGGTTCACGCTGCAGGCCATCGAGCGCTATCTCGGCCGGCTGCCCGCCGACATCACGCGTGAAGACCTCGCGATGCAGCGCGCCATGATCACCTCCTGGGCCACCGAGCCGACCGAGGACATCCAGGCCCGGATCGGGCGTGAGCTGATCGCGCTGGGACTGCCCCGTGACGCGCTCGCGGCGGCGTACGCAGCGACGTCACGCCTCATGGCGGACCTGGCGGACGAGCTCAACACGATCCTGCGCGATCAGGTCGTCGACCCGTTCAAGCGGACCCACCACACCGCGGAGGAGGCGGCGCATCTCGAGGAGGTGCTCCCGCGGCTGCGGCAGCTGACCACCGAGGCGATCGTGGTCAGCTTCCAGGACGCGGTGAATCGGACGATCTCCCGGAATCTATCGTGAACCTTTCGGACCTACCCTGTTGACTGTGACAGTTTTAGTGTCACAATCGGCGCATGGCTGAAGCATTCATCTATGACCACCTGCGCACGCCGCGCGGGAAGGGTAAGAAGACCGGAGCGCTCCACGAGGTCAAGCCGATCGACCTGGTGGTCGGCCTGATCGACGAGGCGCGCAAGCGGAACCCCAACCTCGACCCCGAGCGGATCGACGACGTCGTCCTCGGTGTCGTCACCCCTGTCGGCGAGCAGGGCGGTGACATCGCCAAGACCGCCGCCATCAAGGCCGGTCTCCCCGAGACGACCGCCGGGGTGCAGCTCAACCGCTTCTGCGCCTCCGGGCTCGAGGCCGTGAACCAGGCCGCCTCCCGCGTACGCGGCGGGTTCGAGGACCTCATCCTCGCCGGTGGTGTCGAGTCGATGAGCAAGGCGCCCATGGGCAGCGACGGCGGCGCCTGGGCGCAGGACCCCGACACCGCGCTCAAGACCGGCTTCGTCCCGCAGGGCATCGGCGCCGACCTGATCGCGACCCTCGAGGGCTTCAGCCGCGCGGACGTCGACCGCTACGCCGCGCAGTCCCACGCCCGGGCGGCCGCCGCCTGGGAGAACGGCTACTTCAAGGACGCCGTCATCCCGGTCGTCGACCAGACCGGCCTGACCGTGCTCGACCACGACGAGCTGATCCGCCCCGGCACCACCGCCGAGACCCTGGCCGGCCTCAAGCCGTCCTTCCTCCAGCAGGGTCAGGAGGCCGGCTTCGACGACGTCGCGCTGGCCAAGTACCACTGGGTCGAGAAGATCGACCACGTCCACCACGCCGGAAACTCCTCCGGCATCGTCGACGGCTCCGCGCTGATGCTGATCGGCTCCGAGGAGGCCGGCAAGGCCAACGGGCTCACCCCGCGTGCCCGGATCATCTCGGCCGCCGTCTCCGGCGCCGACCCGACGATCATGCTCACCGGCCCCGCCCCGGCCTCGCGCAAGGCGCTGGCCAAGGCCGGTCTCACCGTCGACGACATCGACCTGTTCGAGATCAACGAGGCGTTCGCCGCCGTCGCGATGCGGTTCATGAAGGACATGGGCATCGACGAGTCGGTCACCAACGTCAACGGCGGCGCGATCGCCATGGGTCACCCGCTGGGCGCGACCGGTGCCATCATCCTCGGCACCCTGGTCGACGAGCTCGAGCGTCAGGGCAAGCAGCGCGGCCTCGCCACGCTGTGCGTCGGTGGCGGCATGGGTATCGCCACGATCGTCGAGCTGGTCTGAGAGAGGTTTGCGAAGAGATGACTGAGTCTGCCGTTAAGTACGACCGCGATGCCGACGGCATCGTCACCCTGACCCTGGACGACCCGAACCAGTCGGCCAACACCATGAACGAGCTGTACAAGACCTCGATGGCGGAGGCCGTCGAGAAGCTGTACGCCGAGCAGGACGACGTCACCGGCGTCGTGATCGCCTCCGCGAAGAAGACCTTCTTCGCGGGCGGCGACCTCAAGAACATGATCCAGGTGCGGCCGGAGAACGCCGCCCAGGTCTTCGAGGAGGTCGAGTCGATCAAGGCGACCCTCCGCAAGCTCGAGACCTTCCCCAAGCCGGTCGTCGCGGCGATCAACGGTGCCGCCCTCGGTGGCGGCCTCGAGATCGCGCTGGCCGCCCAGCACCGCATCGCCCTGGACGCCCGCTACGACATCGGCCTGCCCGAGGTCTCCCTCGGTCTGCTTCCGGGCGGCGGTGGTGTCACCCGCGTCGTACGCCTCCTGGGCATCATGACCGGGCTGATGGACGTCCTCGGCCAGGGCACGAAGTTCAAGCCCGCCGCGGCCCTCGAGAAGGGTCTGATCCACGAGCTGGTCTCCTCCCCCGATGAGCTCGTTCCCGCTGCGAAGGCGTGGATCAAGGCCAACCCCGACGAGATCGCGCAGCCGTGGGACAAGCCGGGCTACAAGATGCCCGGTGGCAAGCCGACCTCGCCGGCGCTCGCGGGCTTCCTGCCCGCGTTCCCGCCGATCCTGCGCAAGCAGCTCAAGCAGTCCGACATGCGCGCGCCGAAGGCGATCCTGTCGGCCGCGGTCGAGGGCGCGATGGTCGACTTCGACACCGCGACCCGGATCGAGTCGCGCTATTTCACGTCGCTGGTCACCGGCCAGCAGTCGAAGAACATGATCCAGGCGTTCTTCTTCGACCTCGGCGCCATCGGCGCCGGCACGCTGCGTCCTGACGGCGTCGAGAAGTTCAAGGCCACCAAGGTGGGTGTGCTCGGTGCCGGGATGATGGGTGCGGGCATCGCGTACTCCTTCGCCCGCGCCGGTGCCGAGGTCGTCCTCAAGGACGTCGCCATCGAGTCGGCCGAGCGCGGCAAGGCCTACACCGCCAAGCTCAACGAGAAGGCGGTCTCGCGCGGCAAGCTGACCCAGGAGAAGGCCGACGAGATCCTCAACCGGATCACCGCGACCGTCAACCCGGAGGACTTCGCCGGCGTCGACGTCGTCGTCGAGGCGGTCTTCGAGGACGTCGCGCTGAAGCAGAAGGTCTTCAGCGAGATCGCTCCGTTCGTCAACGACGACGCGGTGCTCTGCTCCAACACCTCGACGCTGCCGATCACCGAGCTCGCCAAGGGGATCGACCGCCCGGCCGACTTCATCGGCCTGCACTTCTTCTCGCCCGTCGACAAGATGCCGCTGGTCGAGATCATCAAGGGTGCCGAGACGAACGACGTCGCGCTGGCCAAGGCGTACGACGTCGTCCAGCAGATCAAGAAGACCCCGATCGTCGTCAACGACAGCCGCGGCTTCTACACCTCGCGCGTCATCGGCACCCAGATCCAAGAAGGGCTGGAGCTGCTCGCCGAGGGCTTCGCCCCCTACTCGCTCGAGCGTGCCGCGACCCAGGCCGGGTTCCCGGTCGGGCCGCTGCAGATCGCCGACGAGCTCAACCACGAGCTCATGGTCAAGATCGCTCGTACGACCCGCGAGGCTGCCGGCGTCGAGGAGCTGACCACCACGGAGAAGGTGCTCAACCCGCTCATCGAGGCGGGGCGCTCCGGCAAGCTCAAGGGCGCCGGCTTCTACGACTACACCGACGGCAAGCGCGGCTCGATCTGGGCCGACCTCGGCACCGTGTTCCCGGTCGCCGAGAAGCAGATTCCGATCAGGGACGCCGAGGAGCGGATGCTCTTCATCGAGGCCCTGGAGACGGCGAAGTGCTTCGAGGAGGGGGTCATCACCTCCGCCGCGCACGCCAACATCGGCTCCATCTTCGGTATCGGCTTCCCGCCGCAGACCGGTGGTGCGGCCCAGTTCATCACCGGCTACGAGGCCGCTGACGGCTCGATCGGCATCGAGGCCTTCCTGGCTCGTGCCGACGAGCTGGCGGAGACGTACGGCGAGCGGTTCCGCCCGACGCAGTACCTCCGCGACCTCGCGGCGAAGGGTGAGGGCTTCCCCGCCTGACCAGCCCCGCCTGACGAGCCTGACCCGGCGGACATGTGGTGGACCGGCACGGATCCTGTGAAGGAACCGTGCCGGTTCGCTATTTGCCGGGCTGACCCGGCCGGGCCTGTGCGACTCTTTGCCTTCCGCAGAGGTCGAGGAGGACGTACGTGGCGATGCCGGACAGCACACGGAGGCGCGAGCTCCGGGTGGGGATCGTGGCCGTCGGGCTGGTTCTGCTGGCCGTGGCCGGCTGCGCGGTCGCGATGCTCTGGGTCCGACCCCGTGTGTCAGCAGCCGGGACGACGACGCCGGAGGGGATGTCGAGGTTTCTCGATCTCTCCGACGAGTGGCAGTCCGTCCGCGGCGTACGCGAGGTGCTGGCCGTCGACGAGTCCAGGCGCATCCCGGGGGAGGACTTCGGGGAGGCCGACCGCGTGGAGCACTCGATCAGCGTCCAGGTGTCCCTGGAGGACGATCTGACCGGAGCCGAGGCTGCCGCGGCGAGCCAGGAGCTGCTCCGGGTGGTGCGCCCCGAGATCACCCGCCTTGCGCCCGACGCGGAGCCCGACCGGACCAGCGTCTCGTTCACGATGAGCCAGATCCGGGTCACGGTGGGCGAGCATGGTCTGGACCGCGGTGACGGCATCGGTGACGCGCTCGCCGATGCCGTCGCGCTTCGCGAGGCCGGGGCGACGTCGGTGTCGTCGACCGTCGCCGACCCTCAGACGGGCCGTCCTGCCCAGGCCGACGTGGAGGCGCCGCTGGACCGGCTGGTCGAGCTCGCCACGGTCGCGCACGGCCGGCAGCGCCCGGTGGATCTCCACGGCGGCAAGGCGTGGTACAGGTCGAACGAGGTGCCCGAACCGGCGGCGGTGAGGCTCGTGGTGGATGCCTCCCAGCAGCCGTCGGTGACCTCGGCCCAGCTGGCCGCCCCGTATGAACCGCTGATCGTCCTGGTCGAGGCTGCCGAGGGCGACCGGTTGCTCGACGACGTCAGCCGGTGGCTCGCCGCCTACGACGGCTATCCCGTGCGGTCGGGACAGCCGCTGGCGTACGCGGTCGAGGGGACGCGCGGCGGCAAGGTCGAGGGCTGGGTCGGTGGGAAGACCCCGGCGCCGACGACGATGCCTCCGTTCGGCGATGCCGCGCCCTGGCCTGCCGACCCGGGGGCGCCGTCGTGTCGGCCAGCGGATCTCGAGGTCACCTTCGGTGGCCAGGACGCGGCGCTGGGATCGCGGCAGGCGTGGCTCCGGGCCCGTAACCTCGGCCGTCACGCCTGCGCGATCGAGGGCGTACCCACTATCGAGTTCCTGAACGTTGCCGGTGCGCGGCAGACCGAGGTGACGGCCAAGCCCTACGAACCGTCGATGGTGCCCGAGCGCGTCGTCGTCCCTCCGTCCCAGTCGGTGATGGCGGTGATCGACTGGCAGGCGATGTCCACCGCGAACGACCCGGACGTCACGACCGAGCTGCTCGTGACTGCGCTGCCCGGCGCCACGCCGATCACGCTCGGAGTCGCGGTGATCGACGGGCCGAGCGATCTCGACATCCTCGACGGGGCCGAGGTGAGGATCAGCCCTTGGGCGCAGGCCGCCGACTGACGTACACAGCGACGTAGGCAGCAGGGGCGAATGGGTGGCAGAGCCCATTCGGAACGGCGCGTGGGCCGAGAAGACTCGGTGTCATGGGGGAGATGGCGACGGTTCTGGTGATCGCGGCGATCGCGGTCGGCCTCGTGGTGGCGTCGTTGTTGCGCCGGGCCCGCCGTGGTGAGTGTCTGGTGGTGACCAGGCACCGGCGGATCGTCCGGATCGCATCCGACTCGATGACGCTGGCGATCCCCGGCTTCCATGAGGTGCTCGAGTGGCCGACGGGTCAGATCGAGATCGCGATCGTGGTCCGGACCCGGACGGGCGACGGCCAGGACGTACGCGTCCTCGCCACCTTCGCCGTCGAGGTCGACCCGCCTCGGGTCGGTGCGGCGTACATCGACCCGCGGGCCGTCCTGCACACGGCGCTGGAACGCCGGGTCGCCGACGCGGTCCGCGCTCGGCCCGCGTCGCGGCTGACCGATGATCGCGACGGACTCGTGGCCGCCATCGAAGGCCTCCGGATCGACGGTCTCGCCGCCGGGGTCGTGACCGATGTGGTCATCGACGAGGTCGACCTGCTGCTGCATCCGGGCCGATCCGACGACGGCTGAGCGCGCCGTCGTCGGATCGGACCTGGGTCAGCGGATGGTGCTGGTGGCCGCCGAGGTGGCCGTCTTGGTGTAGTAGCCCGCCTTGCGGCCGGTCACCCGGACGCGGATGCGATCACCACGGTCGACGGACCGCAGGCGGTACGTCTTCCCGGTGGCGCCCGAGATCGCGACACCGTTGCGCAGCCACTGGTAGCTGAACGTGATCCCCGAGGGCTTCCAGGCGCCGGGGTAGGCGGTGAGCAGATAGCCGACCCTGCGGGTGCCACCGATGGTCGGTGTGACCGCGGTGAGATAGCCGGCCGCGATCCTCGCGGTCGCAGCGCTCGCCCGGACTCCTGGGTTGGCGGCGGGCCACGACGAGGAGTACGCCGTCACCCGGACCCGGATCTCCTTGGTGTGGTCGGAGCCGGTGAGCTTGTACGTCGAGGCCGTGGCGCCCGAGATGGCGACCCCGTTGCGCAGCCACTGGTACTTCACCGTCGTGGCGGTCGGGCTCCAGGAGCCCTTCGTTGCGGTCAGCGTGTAGCCGACCCGCGCGGTGCCGCTGATCACCGGCGGCGCCGTGCTCGCGACGGTCAGCGGGTTGCAGGTGTAGAGCTCGAGCCCGTCGACGAACCAGCCGATAGCCGAGTACCTGCTGTCGCCGCGTACGACCCACTGGAACTGGACGGACTTGCCGGCGAACGCGGATAGGTCGACGCGGGAGCTCATCCACCCGTTGGAGTCACCACCGAAGCCGGTCAGTGGACTCCTGGGATTGTTGAGCAACAGCTTCTGCTTCGGGCCGTTCACCCAGGCCGTGGACGGGATCGCGGTCGCGACGCCGTTGATCAGGAGCCGTGCCTCGCCGCCGTCGAAGTACTTCGGCGCGGGGTTGGCAGGGTCGCCGTCGGGATCCCAGTCGAAGAGGTACCAGTGGCTGAACCGCAGATAGGTCCGCTTACCGGAGGGGACGTTGATCGCGGCCGTCGTCAGACCGCTGGACGTCGGGTCGCCGTACGCCTCCGGGTCGGGGTTCCATCCGAAGTCGGAGCCGTTGCCGTCACGGTCGTTGGCCGGGATGCCCTGCGCGGCGTCGGGCGCCTGGTTCCACAGGACGCCGCGACTGAGCGACGGAGTCGCCATTCCCGCCTTGCCGGTGCTCCCCGCCGGACAGGTGTTCGGTGCCTCCGCTGGCCGGGTCGCACCGGCCTTGGTGGGCGACTTGTCGAGCTCGGTCGCGGCAGTGGCGAGGTTGACCTGGGCACAGTCGTCCAGGGTGAAGCCGGCGGTGCCGGCGGCCACCAGCGCGGAACAGCCGTTGGCCAGCGTACGGCGCAGGTCGACGTACTGGCTTCCGGAGACGAGGTGCTGGATCGTGTAGAGGTAGAGCGCCGCGGTCTTCTCCAGGGTCGGGTCGCCGACGTCGAGACCGGTGATGGTGCGGCCGTTGAAGGTGCCACCCTGCGAGATCAGGTACGCCGTCTTGTTGCCGACGCCGCTGTTGGTGTGCACCCCGCCGCCATCGGCGTAGTAGCTGAGGTCGTCGGCCTCCCACAGCGAGCTGGTCATCCGGTCGGGCTGGTCGTGCACCGTCGGGTTGGCGAGGTCGCGGATCGCGCCGAACGAGGAGTCCTCGCCGACGCGCCAGTCGGTCGGGGAGTCGCCGGGAGTGGCGTAGCGGTGGTCGACGATCTCGCCCATGATGTCGGCCATCGACTCGTTGATGGCACCGGACTCGTACCAGTAGAAGAGGTTCGAGCTCTTCTCGATCACGCCGTGGGTCAGCTCGTGACCGACGATGTCGTCGACGACCAGGCCCTGGCCGAGGAAGATCTGCTGACCGTTCCAGAACGCGTTGTCCATCGGGCACGGTGGCGTGTAGCCCGGCTCTATCGGCTCGCAGTAGCGGGTCGTGGCGGTGACCGCCTTCGGGTTGACGCCATCGGACCAGCCGATCTCGTCGGTCAGGTCCAGCCCGAGGGAGGCGTAGAGCTCGGAGGTCGCGCCGAGCATGTCGTACGCCTTGTCGACGTCGGCCAACCCGGAGGGCGCATCGCCCTCGCGTCGCTTGACCGTGAGGCTCGTCTCGGCGCAGCCGGTCGCCGCGGCGCGGACGTTGGCGTTGTCGCAGATGCGGCGGTTGGCGTGGGCGATCTCGTTGATGTGCATGAGTACGCGGCCGGTGCCGGCGTGAGCGAGCACGGTCTCGCGGATGGTGGAGCCGTTGGTCACCGAGAACCGGAAGACGCTGGTCTCGCCGATCTCCGGTCCGCGGACCAGGTCGTGGTCGTAGAGCCAGGTGCCCTCGTCGCTCACCGTGAGGCCGGTGGCCCCGTGGTTGGACTTGGCGACGACGGTCTTGGCCGCTGCCTTGGCCTTCGCGCGCATGGACTCGTCCGGCTGGGCGACCTCGGCGACGGTGGCGTCGGAGAGGTTGGTGGCCGCGGAGGTGAGGCCGCGGTCCTTGTCCAGGCCGATGACCACCTCGCCGCCGAGGACCGGGAGGCCGTCGACGTACTGCTCGTACCTGGTCACCGACCCACCACCGACGGCCTTGCTGGTCGACGTCGGGCGTAGGTCCGTCTTCTCGGCGCCGAGCGCCTCAGCGGCGCGGTCGAGGTGGGCCTCGGCCGCCTTGGCGGGCTTGACGGTGACGCCCAGCGGGTCGACGGCCTCGGTCGTGGAGCCGATGAAGTCGGCGGTGCCATCGGCGGTGCGATGGATGGTGAGAGGGACGCCGGCGCGGTCCTTGTAGGTCGCGACCGGGTCGGGTTCGGCGGAGGCGGGCGGCGTCATCGGAAGCACGCTGAGCCCGCCGAGGGCAAGTGCGGTCGCAGTCAGGGCGACGACGCGTCTACGAGGTGACACTTCGACTCCTTCGGGAGTGGGAGCGGCCCGGAGGAGGTTCACGGGCCGACAGGACCGCCGGCCCGAACCAGCGGGGAGAAGTCTCCCAGGCAGCCGTGGGTGCCGTCGCCCTCAATTCGGCGCCTTGCGAAGCGATGCATACTCGGTATATACATACTCAGTAAGTAACCAAGGGAGGTGATCGAGTGTCCGTGAAACACGCACTGCTGGCGCTGCTGGAGAAGCCGCGCTACGGCTACGAGCTGCGCGCCGAGTTCGAGCAGCGCACCGGCGCGAGCTGGCCGCTGAACGTCGGGCAGGTCTATACGACCCTGTCGCGACTGGAGCGTGACGGCCTCGTCGAGGCTGGAGGGACCGACGCGGAGGGACGGTCCCTCTACCAGCTCACCGAGGCCGGCAAGGTCGAGGTGAAGGGGTGGTTCGACACCCCGGTGGAGCGTACGCAGCCGCAGCGCGACGAGCTCGCGATCAAGCTCGCGGTGGCCGTCGCCGTGCCGAGCGTGGACGTCGGCAAGGTCGTCCAGCAGCAGCGCAACGCGACGATGCAGGCGCTGCAGGGATACCGCCGCCAGTCGCGATCCGGAGCCGGTGACGACCTCGCCGGCGGGCTGGTCCTCGATCGCCTGATCTTCGCGGCCGAGGCCGAGATCCGCTGGCTCGACCACTGCGAGTCCCGGCTCCGCCGGGCGGCCTCCACGAGCACCGCTCCGGAGCCCGCCGAGTCCACCGAAGGAGGGGCGCGATGAACGCCGCCCTCGCCCACGACCTGCGCCGACTCAGCCACGACAGCGATCGCTGGCTCGCCGACGCCCGCGAGCGGCTCAGCCGCCGCGTCCACGCCACGCCCGCCAAGCCGGGCAACACCTCGACCAAGGAGTCCACCGATGAGTGAACCCGTCCTCCGGCTCACCGACGTGAGCCGCGTCCACGGCACCGGCGCCGCCGAGGTGCACGCCCTGCGTGGCGTCAGCCTCGCTGCGTACGCCGGTGAGCTGGTCGCCATCATGGGGCCGAGCGGCTCCGGGAAGTCGTCGCTGCTGACCATCGCCGGCGGTCTCGACTCGCCGACCTCGGGCTCCGTCGAGGTCGACGGCCAGGATCTCGGTGAGGCCGGGGTCAGCGGGCGCGCCAAGCTGCGGCGTACGTCGATCGGCTATGTCTTCCAGGACTTCAACCTGATCCCGGCCCTGACCGCCGCTGAGAACGTCGCGCTGCCGCTCGAGCTCGACGGCGCCGGACGGCGCTCGGCACAGACCGCGGCGAGGACGGCGCTCGAGGAGGTCGGGCTCGACGGGTTCGCCGACCGGTTCCCCGACGAGATGTCCGGTGGGCAGCGACAGCGGATCGCGATCGCCCGTGCGATCGTCGGCGAGCGTCGCCTGATCCTGGCCGACGAGCCGACCGGCGCCCTCGACACCGAGACCGGCGAGGACATCCTCAAGCTGATCCGGGCACGCTGCGACGCGGGCGCGGCCGGTGTGCTCGTGACCCACGAGCCGCGGTACGCCAGCTGGGCCGACCGGGTGATCTACGTCCGCGACGGGCTCGTCGTCGACGAGGCCGGCGAGACGCCGAACCTGGCACTCGTGGACGAGGTCGAGGCATGAGCGGGAGTCTTGCCGGCTGGCGGCTCGCGCTTCGGCTCGGGCAACGGGAGGCACGGCGGGCGAAGTGGCGCAGCCTGCTGGTCATCTTGATGATCGCGTTGCCGGTGGCGGGCGTGACCGCGGTCGCGGTGACGTACCAGACCTATGACGTCGACACCGTGGAGGGCCTCGACCGCCGGCTCGGCACCGAGGCCGCGGCGAGCATCGACGTCCAGGGCTCCGCCGTCGTGCGGCAGGGCATCGACCCCGACAACGCCTCCGAATGGCTCGACGAGTCCGGCGCCGACCCGCTCGACGCGGCCGGGGTGAGGGCCGTCATCGGGGACCGCCCCCTGCTCGTGGCCGAGGACCGGACCTTCGACGTACGCACGGACAAGGGAGTCACCTGGGCCAGCGGCCTGGAGACCGATCTGAACGACCCGCTCGCCGCCGGGCTGACCCGGCTGACCGAGGGCCGTCTCCCGCAGGGACCGGACGAGGTCGTGGTCAACTCCAACCTCGCGTTCCGGGGGCCGGGCGTCGGGGAGGAGCTGCTGATCCCGAACGGCGACCTCGATGAGACGCGCAAGGTCGTCGGGATCGTCGAGTCGGCGACCGTACGCAACGACCCCTTCATCGCCGGAGTGGACCTTCCGGTGGACTACACCAGCGACCGTTCGACCTGGCTGGTCGGCGGCGGACCGGTGACCTGGTCCGACATCGAGGACCTGAACGCTGCGGGTGCCTTCGTGCTCTCGCGTTCGGTCGTCATGGACCCGCCGGCGGCGGCTCGTGCGGCCGACAAGGAGATCCGCCCGCCCATGGGCGCTCCGGATCCGTCCGAGCTCGTGGTCCTCGTCCTCATCGTGGTCATGGTCGTCCTCGAGGTGGTCCTGCTGGCCGGGCCGGCGTTCGCGGTCGCGGCCCGGCGCCAGGCGCGCGACCTGGCTCTGATCGCGGCCTCGGGAGGGACCGCTCGACAGTCTCGGCGCGTCCTGCTCGGGATGGCGATCGTCATCGGTGCGGTGGCGGCGGTCGTCGGCGCTGCCCTCGGCGTCGGGCTGGCGCGGCTGCTCCAGCCGCTCGCCCAGGATCAGGTCTCGGCCTGGTTCGGCCCGTTCGAGGTGCCGTGGCTGCAGGTCCTCGCGGTCGCCGTGATCGGCTTCGCGGCCGCGATCTGCGCGGCGATCGTGCCGGCCTGGATCGCCTCGCGACAGAACGTCGTCGGCGTACTGTCCGGGCGGCGGTCCGAGACCCTGCCTTCGCGGCGCTCGCCGATCATCGGCCTCGTGCTGGTGGCCGCCGGAGTCGGATCGGCGGCGTTCGGCACCCGGAACGCGCTCAGCGGGATCCCGATCGCTCTCGGCGTACTGCTCTGTGTCGCCGGCGTGCTGTTCATCCTCCCCGCTCTCGTGTCCGCGGCCGCGCGGTTCAGCGCTCGGATGCCGCTGGTGATCCGGTTCGCGACCCGCGACGCCGATCGGCACCGCACCCGGACGGTGCCGGCTGCCGGTGCGATCGCGGTGACGGTGGTCGGTGTGGTCACGCTCGGGATCGCGTTCAGCAGCGACCAGGAGCAGAACCAGGAGAGCTACCTGCCCTCCATCACGATCGGCGACGCCGTGGTGCATCCGCGACACAGCGCCACCGAGAGCGACGTCGACCCGGACGAGACGAAGGCGCGGTGGGAGAACATCGCCGCGCAGGTCGAGAAGGCCATCCCGGGAGCGACGGTGGCACTCACCACCGGCGCGACATCGGAGGCCGACGGACGGTACGTCGCCGTCGAGACCGGTGACGGTGAGGCGATCCCGCTCGACACCACCATCGGTGAGTTCGGCGACCTCGTCGTCGCCGGCGCCGACGGCTCCCTTCCACCCGCCGTGGCCCGGTCGCTCTCCGAGCGCGATGCCGCCGCTGCCGCGGAGACCCTGAGGTCCTCGGGTGCGGTGGTGTTCACCACCGATGACGAGCTTCGGTCCTCGACGTCCGCGCGCCTGGTGGTCAAGGAGTGGTCCGAGGAGGAGCAGAAGGATCGCGACGCGGTCACCGTCGACGTGCCGGCGACCTACCTCGACGTCGGCGAGCGGGCAGCGCCCGCGTACGCGGTCGTGACGCCGGCGATGGTGAAGAAGCTCGGTGTCGAACCGCGGGTCCTGGGCCTCTACGTCGAGAACGCCGGGCTCAGCACCGCTGCCGAGACGGACCTCGACGAGGCCTTGGCCGCCGGGCAGTTCCCCACGACGATCCTGATCGAGCGTGGTTACCAGGAGACGGACACCGCCGTGATCGTCTGGCTGCTCCTGGTCACCCTGGGGGCCGTGCTGATGATCGGTGGTGCGCTGACCGCGACCCATCTGGCGCTCAACGACGCCCGTCCCGACCTGGCGACTCTGTCGGCGGTCGGAGCCAGGACGCGTACGCGACGCGGGGTCGCTGCCTCGTACGCCTTGGTCGTGACGCTCATCGGGGCGGTCCCGGGCGCGCTGATCGGGTTCGTTCCCGGGATCGCGATCAGCTATCCGATCACCACCGAGGGCTGGCCGGAGCGCGACAGCGTCGCCGCGCACTACCTCGAGATCCCGTGGGACCTCGTCGGCATCGTGGTCGTCGGGCTTCCCCTGCTGATCGCGCTCATCGTCGCGGTCACCACCCGTGGGCGCCTGCCGATGGTGGCCCGGGTCGAATAGCCCGCCGAGGCGTCACTCCCGCGGATCGAGTTGGCATGTTGGTGCCGACTCGATCCGCGTACGTGACTTCTCGGCCGGCGCAGGTGACTTCTCGGCGTCAGGCCTTGCAGAGGCAGAAGGGGTGGCCGGCGGGGTCGAGGAAGACGCGGAAGGACTCGCCGGGCTGGACCTCGTGCTTGGTGGCGCCGAGGGCGAGGGTCGCTGCCTCGGCCTCGTCGAGGTCGTCGACGGTGACGTCGAGATGCGTCTGCTGAGGTACGTCCTGGCCTGGCCACTTCGGAGCCTGGTAGTTGTCGACGCGCTGGAAGTCCAGCGATCCGCCGTCGCCCCAGGCGCTGGCCCAGCCGCCGTCGTCGTCGACCTTGGACTCCCAGCCGAGGAGCTGTGCGTAGAAGGTGGAAAGGGCCGCCGTGTCGGGACAGTCGATGACCCACTGAGGGTTGCGTGCGATAGCCATGCGGTCGACGTTACGAGCGGTTCCGGACGTTCTGCTTCCGCCTGTGGTGACGTCGTCTCAGAAAAATAAAGTCAGGGTTGACTGTTTGTTTCTGGCGCGGCAGAGTGCCTCTCTGTGAGCCAGGCCACCCGTATCCCTCAGGAGCAGCGCACCCGCGCGATGAGGGCGCGTCTCCTCGACGCGACCGTCGAGCTGCTGGTCGAGCGTGGCTTCGCCGGCACCTCGACCACGCTCGTCTCCCAGCGCGCCGGGGTCTCCCGTGGGGCCCAGCTGCACCACTTCCCGGCCAAGAACGACCTGGTCGTGGCGGCGGTCGAGCACATCACCGAGGCCCGAGGTGAGGCACTCAAGGAGGCTGCCCGGGCGCTTCCGGAGGGCGGGCAGCGTACGCGGCAGGTGCTCGCCATGCTCGCCGAGCAGGTCACCTCCCCGGTCTTCGCCGCGGCCCTGGAGCTGTGGGTGGCGGCCCGCACCGACGAGCAGCTGGCTGCCGCGGTGGGTCCGCTCGAGCAGCGCATCGGCCGCGAGCTTCACCGGGCCACGGTCGAGCTGCTCGACGTGGACGAGAGGAAACCCGGCGTGCGCGAGCTCGTGCAGGCCACGCTGGATCTGGTCCGCGGCCTGGGTCTGGCTGACACGATTACCGACGACGCCGCCCGACGCGAGCGGATCCTCGATCACTGGGCCGAGGTTCTGGAAAGAGAGCTGCGATGAGTCTGCTGGATGAACTTCTCGAGGACCTATCCATGGAGGGGTTCGAGCTGCGCCAGGTGGTGGCGGGGCTGAGTGAGGCGGGCTGGCGCGAACCGACGCCGGCCGCGGGCTGGGACGTCGCCGCCCAGATCGCCCACCTGGCCTGGACCGACGAGGCCGCGCTCGCCGCGACCGAGTGGGTCGCGGGTGACGCGACCGCGTGGGACGAGCTGGTCACCGAGGCGCTCAAGAATCCCGAGGGGTACGTCGACGAGGCTGCGCTGGCACTGGCCACGATGCCGGCGACGGACCTGTTGGAGCACTGGGACGGCGTACGCGGCGAGCTCGCCGGTGCGCTCGCGAACGTCCCGAACGGGCAGAAGCTGCCCTGGTTCGGGCCGCCGATGTCACCGGCCTCGATGGCGACCGCGCGGTTCATGGAGACCTGGGCCCACGGGCTGGACGTGCGTGAGGCGCTCGGTCTCGCCTACGAGCCCAGCGACCGCATCAAACACGTCTGCCACCTCGGCACCCGCACCCGTGACTTCTCCTACGGGGTGCACGGCCTGACCCCGCCGGCCTCCCCGTTCCGGATCGAGCTGACCGCGCCGTCCGGTGAGGTCTGGGAGTGGGGGCCCGAGGACGCGGCGCAGAGCGTCCGAGGCCCGGCGTACGACTTCGCACGTCTTGTCACCCAGCGCATCCACCGCGACGACACGGCGCTGGAGGCCACCGGGGACGACGCCGAGAAGTGGCTGAGCATCGCCCAGGCGTTCGCCGGCCCTGCCGGCTCCGGACGGGCCCCGGAAGGGGACGCGCGATGATCACGATCGGCAACTGCTCCGGCTTCTACGGCGACCGGTTCTCGGCGATGCGCGACATGCTCGAGGGCGGTCGGCTCGACGTGCTCACCGGCGACTATCTCGCCGAGCTCACCATGCTCATCCTGGGCAAGGACACCCTCAAGGACCCGTCGACGGGCTATGCCAAGACCTTCCTGCGGCAGGTCGCGGACAGCATCGACCTCGCCCTGCAGCGTGAGGTCAAGATCGTCTCCAACGCCGGCGGTCTCAACCCCGCCGGTCTGGCTGCCGCCATCGAGGCGCTGGGGACTTCTGCCAAGGTGGCTTACGTCGACGGAGACGATCTCCGGGGGCGGCTCGACTCCCATCCTGACGCGCTGACCGCCAACGCCTATCTCGGTGCCTTCGGGATCGCGCATGCGCTCGACGCCGGCGCCGACATCGTCGTCACCGGTCGGGTCACCGATGCGAGCGTTGTCGTCGGGCCGGCGATCGCCCACCACGGCTGGAAGCGCGACTCCTACGACGAGCTCGCCGGCGCCGTGGTCGCCGGGCACGTGATCGAGTGCGGCACCCAGGCCACCGGCGGCAACTTCTCCGGGTTCCTGACCATGTCGCCGCAGGCTCGGGCGCGTCCGTTGGGTTTCCCGGTCGCCGAGATCGCGGTCGACGGCTCCTCGATCATCACCAAGCAGGACGAGACCGGCGGTACGGTCACGGTCGACACGGTCACCGCGCAGCTGCTCTACGAGATCCAGGGCCCGCTCTACCTCGGTCCCGACGTGACGACCGACCTGACCTCGATCCGTCTGGAGGAGGTTGGGATCGACCGGGTCGCGATCACGGGCGTGACCGGCACCCCGCCGCCGGCGACCCTCAAGGTCGCGGTCAACTCCCTCGGGGGCTACCGAAACTCGGCCGAGTTCGTGCTCACCGGACCTGACATCGACGCCAAGGCCGCCTGGCTGCGTGACCAGCTCGACGCCGAGCTGCCGATCGGGCCGGACTACACCTGGTCGACCTACCGCGTCCCGGCCCCTGACTCGCCGACCGAAGAGGGAGCCGCCTGCATCCTGCGGCTCTCCGCGCGGGCGGCGGACGCCGACGCCGTCGGACGGGCGTTGACGGCTCCGGCGATCGAGCTGGCGCTCGCCTCCTACCCGGGCTTCCACGTCACCGCGCCCCCGGGACGGCCGTCTCCGTTCGGGATCTACAAGGCTGCGTACGTCCGGCGCGACCGCGCCCCGGAGACCGTCCACCTTCCCGACGGTTCGACCTACGAGGTCCCGGCCCCCTTGGCCTACGCCGAGGCGTCACGTACGTCGGCCGAGACGTCACGCGCGTCGGCCGAGGTGACCACTCGGCCGACGCGAGCGACGCCTCGGCCGACCGGGGCGACGTCTCGGCGGGCGCTGGGGGAGCTGGTCTATGCGCGGTCCGGGGACAAGGGTGGCGATGCCAACCTCGGGCTCTGGGTTCCGCAAGGGAAGCCGGACGCGGCGGTCGAGTGGCTGCTGGACACCGTGAACCCGGAGTGGGTGCGGAAGCTGATCCCCGAGGCCGAAGAGCTCGCCATCGACATCACCCCGCTGCCGCACCTGCGCGGCGTGAACATCGTCATCCACGACCTGCTCGGGGAGGGCGTGGCCGCCTCGACGCGGTTCGACCCGCAGGCCAAGGGGCTGGGCGAGTGGGCGCGGAGCCGATTTGTCGACATGCCGACCGACTTCGTCCGGGAAGGACATCAGTGAGCAACGACCTTTTCGAGCTGGGCGCCGAGTTCGCCCGCCGTGAGGTCTTCCCCGACCTGCAGGTCTGGGAGGACAACCAGGAGATCCCGCGAGAGGTCCACAAGGCGGCCGCCAAGCAGGGCCTGCTCGGGATCGGGTTCCCGGAGGAGGCCGGCGGCGAGGGCGGCGGACTGGCCGACACGGTCGCGGTGACCGAGGGGATGATGTCCGAGGGCGCCTCGTCCGGCCTGCTCGCGGGCCTGTTCACCCACGGGATCGCGCTGCCGCACATCGCCAAGCACGGCTCGCCCCACCTCATCGAGACCTACGTGAAGCCCACCCTGGCCGGTGAGAAGATCGGCAGCCTCGCGATCACCGAGCCCGACGGCGGCTCCGACGTCTCCCACCTGCGCACCACCGCGGTCCGCGACGGCGACGAGTTCGTGGTCAACGGCGCCAAGACGTTCATCACCAGCGGCGTACGCGCCGACTTCGTCACCACTGCCGTCCGCACGGGCGGGAAGGGCGCCGGCGGCATCAGCCTGCTCGTGATCGACAAGGACACCCCCGGCTTCACGGTCACCCGCAAGCTGGCCAAGATGGGCTGGCACTGCTCCGACACCGCGGAGCTCGCCTTCGAGGATGTACGCGTCCCCGCCGCCAACCTCGTCGGCGACGAGAACGCCGGGTTCATCTACATCGCCGAGGCGTTCGTGACCGAGCGGATCGCGCTGGCCGTGCAGGGCTACGGCACCGCCGCCCGCTGCCTGGCGCTCACCGCCGACTTCTGCCGCCAGCGCGAGACCTTCGGTGAGCCCCTGATCAAGCGTCAGGTCGTACGTCACAAGCTGGTCGAGATGCACCGGCAGGTCGAGGTGGCCAAGGCCTACACCCACGCCGTGGTCGCGCGCTACGACCGCGAAGGGTCCACCCAGGCCACGATCGCCGAGGCGGCGCTGGCCAAGCAGACAGCGGTCGAGGCCTGCACCTGGGTCGTCGACCAGGCCGTCCAGCTTCACGGCGGGACGGGATACATGCACGGGACCGAGGTCGAGCGGCACTACCGCGACGCCCGGATCCTGCCGATCGGAGGAGGAGCCACCGAAGTGATGACGGACCTGGCCGCCAAGCTGTTGGGACTGGACCGATGAGCAACAGAGAAGCCCTCCTCGAGAAGATCGAGGCCCTGGACGCCGAGCACGCGAAGGCGGCGGCCGGCGGCGGCGAGAAGTACGTCGCCCGCCACAAGGCGCGCGGCAAGCTGCTCGCCCGCGAGCGGATCGAGCTGCTGCTGGACGAGGGCAGCCCGTTCCTGGAGACCCAGCCGCTGATCGGCTGGGGCAGCGACTTCCCGGTCGGTGGCTCGATCATCACCGGCATCGGTGTGGTCGAGGGCGTCGAGTGCATGATCGTCGCCAACGACCCAACGGTGAAGGGCGGGGCGCTCAACCCCTACTCCCTCAAGCGCTCCTTCCGGGCTGCGGAGATCGCGGAGAAGAACGGTCTCCCGACGATCAACCTGACCGAGTCCGGCGGTGCCGACCTGCCGACCCAGAAGGACATCTTCATCCCCGGCGGCAAGGGGTTCCGCGACCTGACACGTGCCTCCGCCCGCAAGCAGCCGACCATCTCGGTGGTCTTCGGCAACTCCACGGCCGGGGGTGCGTACGTCCCGGGCATGAGCGACTACGTGATCATGGTCAAGGAGGGCGCGAAGGTCTTCCTGGCCGGCCCGCCGCTGGTGAAGATGGCCACCGGCGAGGACACCGACGACGAGTCGCTGGGCGGTGCCGAGATGCACTCGCGCATCTCCGGCTCCTCCGACTTCCTCGCGGTCGACGAGCACGACGCCATCCGGCAGGCGCGACGCGTCGTGGCCCGGCTCAACTGGCGCAAGCGCGGTCCCGAGCCGAAGGCGAGCTACGAGCCCGAGCTCGACCCCGACGGCCTGCTCGACCTGATCCCGACCGACCTCAAGGAGCCCTTCGACCCGCGCGAGGCGATCCTGCGGATCGTGGACGGGACCGGCCCCGACAACGAGGTGGCCTTCGACGAGTTCAAGCCGCTCTACGGATCGAGCCTCTGCGTCGGCTGGGCGCGGCTGCACGGCTACGAGATCGGCATCCTCGCCAACGCCCGCGGCGTCCTGATGTCGGAAGAGGCCCAGAAGGCGGCGCAGTTCATCCAGCTCGCCAACCAGAAGGACACCCCGCTGCTGTTCCTGCACAACACGACCGGATACATGGTCGGCACGGAGTACGAGCAGGGCGGCATCATCAAGCACGGCGCCCTGATGATCAACGCGGTCTCCAACTCCACCGTCCCGCACCTGACCGTGATCATGGGTGCGAGCTACGGCGCGGGCAACTACGGCATGAACGGCCGTGCGTACGACCCCCGCTTCCTGTTCACGTGGCCCTCTGCCAAGTCCGCGGTCATGGGGCCGGCCCAGCTCGCCGGGGTGATGGAGATCGTCGCCCGCGAGTCGGCCGAGAAGAAGGGCGAGGTCTTCGACGCCGACGGGTTCAAGGGCGTCAAGGAGATGGTCGAGGGGATGGTCGAGGAGCAGTCGCTGCCGATGTTCCTCTCCGGCCTCGGCTACGACGACGGGGTCATCGACCCGCGCGACACCCGCACCGTCCTCGGCCTCTGCCTCTCTGCCATCGCCACCCGACCGATCGAGGGCGCCATGAACTTCGGCGTCTTCAGGATGTGAGTGCCATGACCATCAGTCGAATCCTCGTCGCCAATCGCGCCGAGATCGCCTCGCGCGTCTTCCGCACCGCCCGCAAGCTCGGCATCGAGACCGTGGCGGTGCACTCCGACGCCGACGCGGACCTGCCGTTCGTGGCGGAGGCGGATCATGCCGTACGCCTCCCGGGCAACGCCCCGGCCGAGACCTATCTCCGCGCCGACCTCGTCATCGAGGCGGCCAAGGTGGCCGGCGCCGACGCGATCCACCCGGGCTACGGGTTCCTGTCGGAGAACGCCGACTTCGCCCGCGCCGTCGAGGCGGCCGGTCTGGTCTGGATCGGGCCCGCGCCCGAGTCGATCGAGCAGATGGGCTCCAAGATCGAGGCCAAGAAGATCATGGCCGCCGCCGGGGTCCCGGTGCTGGAGGCGCCGGCCTCGCCGGTCGAGTCCGACCTGCCGCTGCTGGTCAAGGCCTCCGCCGGCGGGGGCGGCCGCGGGATGCGGATCGTCCGCTCGCTCGACGCTCTCGGCGCCGAGATCGCCAAGGCCGAGGCCGAGGCCGCGTCCGCCTTCGGGGACGGGACCGTCTTCGTGGAGCCGTACGTCGAGGCCGGCCGCCACGTCGAGGTCCAGGTCGTCGGCGACGGGTCCGGCAATGTGGCGGTCTTCGGTGAGCGCGACTGCTCGGTGCAGCGTCGCCACCAGAAGGTCGTCGAGGAGTCGCCGGCTCCGATGCTCCCGGACACCGTCCGGTCGGCGCTCCACGAGGCCGCCCGGAACGCCGCCGCGGCGATCGACTACCGCGGCGCCGGGACCGTCGAGTTCCTCTACGACGCCGCCTCGGAGCGGTTCTGGTTCCTGGAGATGAACACGCGCCTGCAGGTCGAGCACCCGGTGACCGAGCTGGTTCATGGGGTGGATCTGGTGGAGCTGCAGATCGCGGTGGCCGAGGGAGTTTCGGGGGTCTCGACAAGCTCGACCACCGATGTGACTGGGCATGCGGTGGAGGTACGGCTCTACGCCGAGGATCCGGCAGCGGACTATCAGCCGCAGTCGGGGACCCTGACGACGCTCGAGTTCCCCGGGGATGCGCGCGTCGATGCCGGCTACACGTCGGGCTCGGAGGTCAGCACCTTCTACGACGCGATGCTGGCGAAGGTGATCGTCCACGCCCCGACGCGTGATGCGGCGATCCGGCGGCTCGTCGGGGTGCTGCGTACGGCCAAGATCCATGGCCTGGTGACCAACCGGGAGCAGCTGATCGGGATCCTCGGGTCGGAGGCGTTCCGGTCCGGTGAGGTCAGCACCTCTCTTCTCGCGGAAGAAAAATTCCTTCCACGCGCGGAGGACCCCGGTGCCGCGGTCGCGGCAGCGGTCGCGTTGGCCGAGGCGACCCGCCGCCCGGGGCTCCCGGTCGCCTGGCGCAACGTCACGAGCCAGCCGCAGCGGACGGTCTTCGAGGATGACTCCGAGGATGGCCTCGTCGTGGAGTGGTACGGCACCCGTGATGGCTATCGCATCGACGGCTTCGAGGTCATCGATGCAGGTCAGAGCCGGGTTGTGCTGGAGCGGGACGGCCTGCGGACGGCGTACGAGATCGCCGTCGTCGGGGACCGGATCGACGTCGACTCCTCGTTCGGCCACACCGCGCTGCGGAAGCGTCCGAGGTTCACCGACCCCGCGACCCAGACCCAGCCCGGAAGCCTGCTGGCGCCGATGCCGGGATCGGTCATCAGCGTGCTCGCCGAGACCGGCAGTGACGTCACCGAGGGCCAGCCGCTGCTGGTTCTGGAGGCGATGAAGATGCAGCACACGGTGACCGCGCCCACCGACGGCGTACTCGCTCAGATCAACGTCAAACCAGGAACTCAGGTCGCCGCCGGTGAGGTGCTGGCCGTCGTAGAGGAGACAGCATGACCACCACTGCAACTGTGCCCAATCCGTTCGGCGAGCCCGAGGAGCGGATCGCGCTGCGGGAAGCGGTGGCGAAGCTGGCCGGCAAGTACGGTCACGACTTCGTCGCCAAGCAGGCCCGCGAGGGCGGCAAGATGACCGAGATGTGGCTCGAGATGGGCCGCAACGGGTTCCTCGGCGTGAACATCGCCGAGGAGTACGGCGGTGGTGGCGGTGGCATGAGCGACCTGGCCGCCGTGCTCGAGGAGGCTGCGACCGCCGGCGCTCCGCTGCTGATGATGGTCGTCAGCCCAGCGATCTGCGGCAGCATCATCGGCCGCTGCGGCACCGACGAGCAGAAGAAGCGCTGGCTGCCGGCGATCGCCGACGGCTCGCATCTGATGGCCTTCGGGATCACCGAGGCCGACGCCGGCTCGAACTCCCACAAGATCACGACGACGGCGAAGCGCGACGGCGACAGCTGGGTGCTCAACGGTCAGAAGACCTTCATCTCCGGTGTCGACGAGGCCCACTCGGTCCTCATCGTCGCGCGGACGGAGGACGCCAAGACCGGCAAGCTCAAGCCCGCCCTCTTCGTGGTCCCGACCGACTCCGAGGGCTTCACCAAGCAGGTCATCCCGATGGCCTGGGAGGCGCCGGAGAAGCAGTTCACCCTCTTCATCGACGACGTGCGTCTCCCCGCCGACGCGCTCGTCGGCGACGAGGACGGCGGCATCTGGCAGCTCTTCGCGGGCCTCAACCCCGAGCGGATCATGGGCGCCGCCCTCTCCTGCGGGATGGCGCGCTACGCGCTCGCCAAGGCGGTCGAGTACGCCGGTTCGAGGTCGGTCTGGAAGGACGCCCCGATCGGCTCCCACCAGGGCATCGCGCACCCGCTCGCGAAGGTCAAGATCGAGCTGGAGCAGGCCCGCCTGCTGTGGCAGAAGGCCGCCGCGCTCTACGACGCCGGCGACGACGCCGGTGCCGGGGAGTACGCCAACATGGCCAAGTACGCCGCCGGCGAGGTCGCCTGCAACGCCACCGATGCCGCGGTCCACACCCACGGTGGCAACGGCCTGACGGTCGAGTACGGCCTGGCCAACCAGCTCGTCGCCGCCCGGCTGGGCCGGATCGCCCCGGTCAGCCGGGAGATGATCCTCAACTACATCGCCATGCACACCCTGGGGCTCCCGAAGTCCTACTGATCACGGCGAAATGAGTACAGGGCCGGTCGCGTGAGCGACCGGCCCTGATGCGTACGTCTGTCTCTACTTCTTCGGCTCGATGATCACGATCGTGCTGAGGATCTTGTCGGCGAAGGTCTGACGCTTGTCGTCCCACAGCGGCCACAGGTAGCCGATGTAGCAGGCGAGCTGGTCGAGGTAGTGGACGAAGAAGCGCCCGATCGAGAACCAGGTGCCGAGGACCTGACCGTCGGCCTCCTTGACGACCTTGATGCCGAGGACGCCCTTGCCGATCGTGTAGCCCGTCTTGCCCTGCTTCAGGCCGTAGTTCCAGAACAGGAAGGCAAGGGACACGAGGAAGCCGATGAACATGAGCAGCCCGCCGATGGCCATGAGGGCCCCGTTGGGCTCGCCGGCGGATGTGTACATGCCGGTGTTCGGGTCGTACTCCGAGACACCGCCCGCGGCGGCGCCGCCGATGAGCAGGCCATAGCCGATCCAGAACGGGATCATGGCCACCGCGCCGACGAGTCCGTCGATGATGAAGGCACCCGCGCGTGCGCCCCAAGAGGCGTACGGCGGGGTCGGGGCCCCATAGCCGTACCCGGCCGGGGCGGCGCCGTAGCCGGGTGCGGCCGGAGCGGCGCCGTAGCCCGGCGCGGGCGGAGGCGGCGGAGCGCTGGGCTGACCGTAGGCCGGTGCGGGCGGCGGAGTCGGCGGCAGGGGCTGGCCGGAGGGGTCCTGCGGGGCGCCAGGAGGCGGGCCGTAGTTAGACATGCGCCGAGTATGGCCACATCTCTACGCAATTGTCAGCGCACACGCCTGAGCCCGCTGTGGCTATGACCGAGGCTCCACCACGACCAGCGTGCTGACGATCTTGTCGGCGAAGGTCTGCCGCTTGTCGTCCCACAGCGGCCACAGGTAGCCGATGAAGCAGAACGCGTCGAGGACGTGGAGCAGCTGCCGCCCCAGCGCCATCGGGACGCCGGTCGTCGCCTGTGACCCGGTGCGGACCAGCTTGATCCCGACGACGCTCTTGCCGATGGTGTGGCCGGTGCGGCCCTGCTTGAGGACGTGGTTCCAGACGGCGAAGCCGATGAACCCCAGCCAGCCGACCAGGGTGACCAGCAGGCCGAAGATGGTGACGAAGAAGCCGGACTCCTGCGACAACCCGCCTCCGACGCCGGCGACCAGATAGAACGGCACCAGCAGCGCCGCGTCGATCAGCGCACCGCCGGCGCGGCGACCCCAGGTCGCCAGCGGCGGGCCGGCGGGGACGTACGACTGCTGTGCCCACGGCGGGGCCTGGGGCTGCTCGCCCGGTCCATGAGTGGGGCCCTGCGGTGCGCCTGGCGGTGGCCCGGGCGGCGGGCCGAAGTTCGACATCTGGTGGGTCATCTCCTCGAGTGTGCTGGCCTGCTGACCTGACCGACGTTCAATCTATCGGGTCATACAGGGGTTAGCCTGACCCTTATGGCTGGAGCGGCGACGGCAATGGATCGGGCTCAGCGCCGGTTTCCGCCGGTCGCGTTCCCGCTGGCCGTCCTGTACAAGTTCTGGGACGACCAGGGCAACAACCTCGCCGCGATCATCACCTACTACGCCTTCGTGGCCGTCTTCCCGATCCTGCTGCTGGCCTCCTCGATCCTCGGCTTCGTGCTGGAGGGCAATCCGGGCCTGCAGGAGGCGGTGCTCGACACGGCGCTGGCGCAGTTCCCGATCATCGGTGACCAGCTCGGCCGCAAGGAGCTCACCGGCTCGTCCAGCGCGATCGTCATCGGTGGTCTCACCGCCCTCTACGGTGCGCTCGGCCTGGGCCTCTCGTTGCAGAACGCGGTCAACACAGCCTGGTCGGTGCCGCGCAACAGCCGCCCCAACCCGATCCTGCTGAGGGTGCGGTCGCTGCTCATGCTCGCCGCCGGGGGTCTGGCCATCCTCTCGGTGACCGCGCTGTCGCTGGTGCTGAGCCGCACCGACTTCCTCGGGTTCAAGGCGGTCGACATCGGCTACTGGCTGGTGATCCTCGGCACCGTCGTGATCGTCACCGGCATGCTCTGCGTCGTCTTCCGGATGGCCACCACGCGCGACCACGCCCTCGCCCACGCTCTCCCCGGAGCGCTCACCTTCGCGATGCTGTGGCAGGTGCTGCAGTACTTCGGTGCGGAGTTCGTCCAGCACGTGCTCGCCGCCACCCGTGGCATGAACCAGACCTTCGCGCTGGTCCTCGGTCTCGTCGGCTTCCTCTACATCGCGGCGCTGATGGTGGTGCTCTCGATCGAGGTCAACGTCGTCTACGCCCGTCACCTGTGGCCGCGCGCGCTGCTGACTCTCTTCACCGACGACGTCGAGCTGACCGAGGCCGACCGCCGCGCCTACGCGAGCTATGCCCTGATGCAGCGTCACAAGGGCTTCGAGACGGTCGCGGTCACGTTCGACGGCCCCGACGGCGACACCCACGAGATCGTCATGGACCCCTCCTGGCTCCGCAAGACCGCGAGGCGGATCCGTCGCCACGACGAGTTCAGCCGGCCGCTGCCGCCGACCAAGCCACCACCCCCGGTCCCGCCGGGCCAGCTGCGCGCGGTGCCGCATCCCGACGAGGGCGAGCCGGAGCAGCGTACGAGCTCCTAGGGCTTCCTCCGCAGCGGCACGAAGCGATACCAGCCGTGGCTGCTCAGTCGCGCCACGCCCGTCTCGTTCCGCTCCACCAGCATCATCAGCCCGGCCACCGGGACCACCATCCGCCCGGGCGAGGCGAGCTGGTCCATCAGCTCGCGCGGCAGAGCCTCGGCCTCGGCGGAGACGAGGATGCGATCGTACGCAGCCTGCCGAGGCCACCCGAGGACCCCGGGCTTCGCCTTCTCGATGCGGGCCCACGGCTGGTCGGTCGCGGCCAGGTTCCGGCGCCCGAACCGGACCAGCGCGGGCTCCAGCTCGACCCCGATGACGCTGCCCTCCGGGCCGGTCAGGTGGGCGAGCAGCGCGGTGGTCCAGCCCGACCCGGAGCCGACGTCGAGCACCTTGTCACCCGGTGCGACCTCGAGAAGGCGGAGCATGTCGGCCACCGTCCGCGGCTGCGAGTTGGTCTGTCCGTGGCCGATCGGAAGCGGCTCGTCGAAGGCCGCGAAGTCGCGCTCCTCGGGCGGGAGAAAGCCCTCCCGGGGGATGGCGGAGAATGCATGGCGGACCGGGTCCACACCTCCAGTCAAGCACCGTAAGGTCTGCCCCATGACTGAGTCGCCTGAAACCAACGCTGAGCTCGTCCACCTCGACGTCGCCGAGGGTGTCGCCACCATCACCCTCGACTCGCCGGCCAACCGCAACGCGCTCTCGCGCCAGCTGGTCACCGAGCTGTTCGAGGCGCTGCACGCGGCCGACAAGGACACCTCCGTCAAGGCCGTCGTGCTGCAGGCCACGGGCACCGTCTTCTGCTCCGGCGCCGACCTCTCCGAGGCCGCGACTGTGCCGATGGAGGAGGGCACCCGCGGGATCGTACGTCTCCAGCGCACCATCGTCGCCCTCACCAAGCCCGTCGTGGCGAAGGTCCAGGGACCGGTGCGGGCCGGTGGTCTCGGGCTCGTCGCTGCCGCAGACATCGCGATCGCCGCCGACACCGTCTCGTTCGCACTCACCGAGGTCCGGCTCGGCCTGGCCCCCGCCGCGATCTCCCTCTCGATCCTGCCCCGGATCGACGCCCGCGCCGCCTCCCGCTACTTCCTCACCGGCGACAAGTTCGACGCCGCCGAGGCGGCCCGCATCGGCATCCTGACCGCCGCCGTCCCCGCCGCCTCGCTCGACGACGAGGTCGCCGCCATCACCTCCTCCCTGCTGCAGGGCTCCCCCCAGGGACTGCGCGAGACCAAGCGCCTCATGGTCCGCGGCCTGGTCGAGCACATCGACGCCGGCGGCGAGGAGATGGCCGCCCTCTCCGCCCGCCTCTTCGGCTCCGACGAGGCCCGCGAGGCGATGACCGCGTTCCTGTCCCGCAAGCGGTAGCCGACTGGTGGCACCCGTGCTCGCATAACACCACGTCGGGGGTAGAGTTATCTCCTTGCCGTGCGCCATGGGGGGCGCACGGCGGGTGTGGATCTTTGTGACGGGGGAACATCCAGTTGAACGACAAGCTGGCTGAGCGCGAGATCGCTCAGGAGCAGGGGTTCGTAGATCGTGTCTACCTCCAGCTGGGAGAGTCGGCGCGCGCTGCGCAGGAGCTGGCCGCCGAGGGCCGCGACCGTGGGCGCCTGGGCCATGAAGGTGGTCTGGTCGAGCGCGACGCGTTCGCCTTCCAGGCGGCGCGACGCATCGCGCAGCTCGATGCCGCTCACGAGGGGCTGGTCTTCGGTCGCCTCGACCTCGACCCGTCGGTCGACCCCGAGCCGCGCTACGTCGGCCGGATCGGTCTGCGCGACGCGCAGCGTGACTCGCTGCTGATCGACTGGCGGGCGCCGGCGGCTGCGGTGTTCTACCAGGCCACGGCGGTCGAGCCCCGGTCGGTGATCCGGCGGCGGGTGCTCCGCTCCGAGGGGCAGAGCGTGATCGGTGTCGAGGACGAGCTGCTCGACGCCGAGGCGCTGGAGCGCTCCGGTGCCGACCTGCCGATCGTCGGCGAGGGCGCGCTGATCGCCCAGCTCAGCCGTGCCCGCGACCGCACGATGCACTCCATCGTCGCGACCATCCAGGCCGAGCAGGACAAGGCGATCCGCGCGCCTGGCAAGGGCGTCACGACCATCTCTGGCGGTCCGGGCGTGGGCAAGACCGTGGTGGCTCTCCACCGGGCCGCCTACCTGCTCTACACCGAGCGCCGCCGCTACGAGTCGGGCGGCGTGCTCATCGTCGGGCCGTCGGGCGTCTTCATGCGCTACATCGAACGCGTCCTGCCGAGCCTCGGTGAGACCGCGGTGGCGCTGCGCTCCCTGGGTGAGGTCGTGGACGGCGTACGCGCCACGTGGCACAACGACCCCGCCGTCGCCGACGTGAAGGGCTCGGTCCGGATGGCCGAGGTGCTGCGCCGCGCCTCACGCCAGCAGGCGCCGGGCTCCCCGCGCGAGTTCAAGGTCTTCTACCGCGACGACTCGCTGCGGCTGGACGGCAAGCGGCTCGGTGAGCTGCGGCGTCAGCTGATGAGCCAGGGCCGGCGCAACCAGCAGCTGCGTCGCGTACCTCAGATGCTTCTCGACATCCTCTGGCGGCAGGTACGCGGCGAGCGCGGCCGCGAGCGTGGTCGCGAGGTCTTCAACGACGAGATGCTCGACAACCCCGCCTTCCTCGAGTTCGCGGCCGCCTGGTGGCCGGCGCTGGAGGCGCGCGAGGTGCTCGGCTGGCTCCGCGAGCCGGAGTTCCTCGCCCGCGTCTCCGAGGGAATCCTGACGCACGACGAGCAGCAGCTGCTCCTCAAGTCGTGGGCCGGGCGCGGCCTGACCGACGCCGACCTGGCCATCGAGGACATCCCGCTGCTCGACGAGCTCCGCTACGCGATCGGCGACATCCCCGAGCAGGTCGCCGACGAGCGCGACGCCGACCAGAGCGGCATCGACATCGCCGAGCTGATGACCGCCTCCGACCGCGAGTTCGCCTCGGGTCGTGGCTGGCGCCCGCCGACGTATCGGATCGACGACGACCCGTTCGCTCACATCCTCATCGACGAGGCCCAGGACCTGACCCCGATGCAGTGGCGGATGGTCGGTCGCCGAGGACGTACGGCCTCGTGGACCATCGTCGGCGACCCCGCCCAGTCCTCGTGGCCGGTGGCGGAGGAGGCCGAGGCCGCCCGGGCCAAGGCGCTCGAGGGCAAGCCGGTCCACGCGTTCCACCTGTCCACGAACTACCGCAACTCGGCCGAGATCTACGACTTCGCCGCGGCCTACGCCGAGCGGGTCGGGCTCAACGCCGACCTGCCGACCGCGGTGCGCTCCACCGGTGTCGAGCCGCGGGTCATCGAGCACTCGGTCGACCTGGAGAATGCCACCCGGGAGGCGGTCGCCGAGATCGCGTCGCAGGTCGGGGGCACCGTCGGCATCGTGGTCCCGGTCGCGCGCCGCTCCGAGGTCAACTCGTGGCTCGCGTCCTGGTCGGAGTTCGCGGCCGACGCTCCTTCGGCTGCAGTGTCTGCCGCCGACCCGACGTCGGTGCCCTCCGGCGAGGACCGCATCGTCGTCCTCACCGGTCTGGACACCAAGGGCCTGGAGTTCGACGGCATCGTCGTGGTCGGCCCCGACGAGATCGAACGCGAGTCGGCCACCGGCCGCGCCACGCTCTACGTCGTCCTCACCCGCGCGACCCAGCTGCTGACCACCGTCTCCTAAAGGGCGGCGATCCAGGGGTGGTCTGGAAGGGTCTGCTCGAGCGCGCGCCGCAGCCAGCGACGCCGACGGTCGTCGAGCAGCGGCACGGTGTTGTCGAAGTCGAGACGATCCTTCGAGCGGAGCCCTGGGGCCTTGTAGAGGAGCTGGATCTCGGGCTGGAGGTAGCGGATCCCGTCGCGCTCCCAGACCGCCTCGGACATCGGCATCCGGATCGACTCCTCACGCCGGTAGACCCACTCATCGGCGGTGCCGGGGTTGAGCAGCAGGTCGTACTCCCAGGGATCCTGAGCGCTCCGCCGCGTCCAGACCTGACCCTCGGTCTCCCAGAGGAGATCGTCCGGGTCGCCATCGGGATCGTCGTCCGGAAGTAGCGGACGCAGCGCAGCGGTGCCGGCCGCCCATACGTCGAAGCGCCCCGCCAGATGTTTGCGCAGCACGGCGAGCTCGCTGCGGAGTACACAGGTGTCGGTGTCCTCGTGCTCACGACGTACGCCGGTGAACGCCTCGATCGCCCATCCGCCCGCGATCCACCAGGTGCCGGGATAGCCCTCGAAGAGCGCGGCCACGTCGGCCGGGGTGTGCGTTGCCCAGGGCCCGTAGAGGCGCTCGAACTCGTCGTTGCTCAGCTCGTTGACGCCCACCCACGCAGCCTAGCCGCGTGGGTGGGCGTCGGGAGGAGGGTCAGCCGACGGAAGGCTTGGCGTCGGCGGTGACCTCGACGCCCTCGGCGAACTCGACGAGCTGTTCGTCGGTGAGGTGGATGGTGTTCCACATCTGGATGACGACGGTGAAGTCGCGGTAGGCGTACTTGAGCATCGTCGCGCCGTCGGGGGTGGTGACGAGGGTGGCAGGCTGGCCGTCGACGGTGGTGTCGGTGGCGCCCTCGGCGGGCGACGAGGCTGACTCGAGGGTCACCACGATCTTGTCCCGGAAGTCGCTGATGGAGGACTTGTCGTCGGGGCGAGCGACGGCGAGGACGTACTGGTCGGATCCCTGCAGCACGAACCCCTCGGGCACCTTCGCCACGGTGTAACCGGGCATCTGGGCGCCGTCGTAGTCGACCAAGCGTACGTTGTCGGCGGCCTGGGAAATCGGTGCGACCTCGTCGCCGGAGGTCAGCGCGATCCCGCTGAAGGCGCCACCGACCGCGAGGGTCAGCGCGGCGCCGCCGAGCGCGGCGCGCTTGATCCGGCGCCGGGAGAGCGCCCGGTGGCCGCGGCGCAGGTCGGCGGTGGCGTCCTCGGTCGCCGCGGCGGACGGGGACGGGGTCAGGCGGGCGAGGCGGTCGATCACGTCGTTCATCGGGAGTCTCCTGTCAGTTGGGTGGGGGTGAGCAGCGCCCGGAGCTTGTCCAGGCCGCGTGCGGTCTGGGACTTCACGGTTCCGGTCGAGCAGCTGAGCGCGTCGGCGACCTCCTCGACCGAGAGGTCGTGGACATGGCGGAGCACGACGGCCGCGCGCTGCCGTGGCGGCAGCTCGGCCAGCGCTGCGACCAGCTCGGGATCGACCATCGCCGGATCCTCGACCGGTGCCTCGGGGAGCGTGACCGCGCCCTGCTCCCGCCGGAAGAACGGGCGCCTGCGGTGGTCGGTCAGGCAGTTGACCAGGGTCCGGCGAGCGTACGCAGCGGGGTGCTGGGACGCTCGCCCCCAGGCCAGGTAGACCTTGACCAGGGTCGACTGGACCAGATCCTCGGCCAGGTGGGCGTCGCCGGCGGTCAGCAGCCGTGCAGTGCCGACGAGCGGCGCTCGGTGGCGGCGTACGAAGGCCTCGAATTCGGCGTCTTGGGAACGTCTCACGCACTGTCAACGGATTCGGGGCACCGCGGGGTTGCACGGCCCACCATCCGAATCGAATGGGTCACGCGTCAGCGCGCGGATTAGGCTCATCCCATGACGACCAACAGCCCTGCCAAGACCGCGATCGAGGAGATCACGGGGCACGAGGCGTGGGCGATCATCCGGCGCTCCTCGCGGGCGGGTGACCGCGACACGGTCGGCATGCTGGCAGGCACGCGGTCCGTGGTCGAGTCGCTGCTCGACGTACCGCTCGAGGAAGGCACCCCGGAGCCGGGGAAGGTGGCAGACCGGCTGCTCGCGGTGCCGTTCCGGCAGGTCAGTGAGCGGGGCTTCGAGGCTCACGACGACGGCACCCCGCTGGTGGTCGTCGACGTGGAGCGCGAGTGGGAGTTCTCCGTCGCGGAGGTGATCGAGGCGCTCCCGGACGTGCCCGTCGAGTTCACCGACCGCGGTGGGTTCGACGTGGACGACGACACCTATGCCGACTTGGTCAAGACCGTCATCGAGGACGAGATCGGCCAGGGCGAGGGCGCCAACTTCGTGATCGGCCGCCACTACCGCGCCCAGCTCGACGACTGGAACCACGACCGCGCGCTCACCGTGCTGCGTCGTCTTCTGGAGCGCGAGCGCGGGGCGTACTGGACCTACTGCTTCTTCACCGGCGACCGCTACCTCATCGGCGCCTCGCCCGAGCGGCACGTGAGCGTCCACGGCGGCGACGTCCGGATGAACCCGATCTCCGGCACCTTCCGGCTGCCGCGCGACCTCGAGGGCAGCCCGGAGAAGATCGCCCACGACCTCAAGGGCCAGCTGACCGACTTCCTGAACGATCAGAAGGAGGTCTACGAGCTCTTCATGGTGGTCGACGAGGAGCTCAAGATGATGTGCGACATCTGCGACCAGGGCGGCCAGGTGCTCGGGCCGTTCCTGAAGCCGATGTCGCGGCTGATCCACACCGAGTATCTGCTGGCCGGCCGTTCGGCCCGCGACCCGCGCGAGATCCTGCGCGACACGATGTACGCAGCCACCGTCACCGGCTCTCCGGTGGAGAACGCCTGCCGGCTGATCAAGAAGTACGAGCCGGAGGGCCGTGGCTACTACGGCGCCGCCCTCGCGCTGCTCGGCCGTGACGAGTCCGGTGCCCCGACGGTCGATTCGCCGATCGTGATCCGCACCGCGGACGTGTCGCTCTCGGGTGAGCTCAAGGTGAGCGCCGGCGCGACGCTGGTGCGCGACTCCGACCCGACGTACGAGGTCGCCGAGACGCACGCCAAGGCCGGCGGGATCCTGTCGGCCTTTGGGCTGGTGCCGGCGGCGCCCGCGCTCGCCCAGGACGTCTCCGAGCTGGTCAACGACGAGGACCTGCTGCTGACCCTGGCCGCCCGCAACCGGCGGCTGTCGTCGTTCTGGCTCACCGACCAGGGCGACGAGGAGCCCTCGGCCCACCTCGCCGGCAAGCACGCGGTGATCCTTGATGGCGAGGACGATTTCGTACGCATGCTGCGCCACGTCCTGCGGGTGCTCGGCATGACCTCGTCGGTCGTGCGGCACGAGGACTACGAGGACGGCGCCTTCGCGGGTGCTGATCTCGTCATCGTCGGGCCCGGCCCGGGCGACCCGCGCGATGGCACCGATCCGAAGATGGCCAAGCTTCGCGCCGCCGTGGCATCGCTGCTCGAGACCGAGCAGCCGTTCCTGGCGGTCTGCCTCGGCCACCAGGCGCTGTGCCACCAGCTCGGGATCGGGCTGCACTACAAGGACATCGTCTTCCAGGGCACCCAGACCCGCGTCGGTCTCGGGTTCGGCGGACGGCCGCGTCGTGAGCGGGTCGGCTTCTACAACACGTTCGTCGGACGGGTGGGGTCGACGGAGCTGCCCGCTGGGGTGTCGGTGGATGCCGATCCGGAGACGGGCGACATCCATGCCATCTCCGGTCCGCACTACGCCGGGATCCAGTTCCACGCGGAGTCGGTCCTCACCGAGCGCGGCTACGACCTCATCCACGACGTCGTCAGCGATCTGCTCGCCCAATGACCAGAGTCGTCGTGGTCGACCACCACGACTCCTACGTGTGGAGCCTCGTCCACATGGTCGCGCAGGTCACCGGGGCTCTTCCGGATGTCGTGGAGCACGACGAGGTGAAGTTCGGCGACCTCGCCGGCTACACCCATGTGGTCCTCTCGCCCGGGCCCGGCCACCCGGCCGATCCGGCGGACTTCGCGGTAGGGCGGGACGTACTCCTGGACGCGGGGCGGCCCGTCCTCGGTGTCTGTCTGGGGATGCAGGGGCTGGTGACCGCCTACGGCGGTGTCGTCGACCGGATCGAGCCTGCCCACGGCGAGGTGGCCCGGGTGACTCATGACGGTCGCGGGGTCTTCGCGGGCATCCCGTCGCCGCTCGAGGCCGTCCGCTACCACTCCCTGGCGGCCGTCTCGGTCCCCGATGTCCTGGAGGTGACGGCCCGTTCCGAAGACGGGGTCGTGATGGGCGTACGGCACAGGGATCTGCCGCTGGAGGGCGTCCAGTTCCACCCGGAGTCGGTGCTCTCCCAGCACGGCGCGGCGATGGTCGCGAACTTCTTGAACCAGCAGAGCCTGGGCCGACCGGGGCCACGGTGAGCGTCGAGGACCTCTTCGCCGAGGTCGCCGCCGCGCACCCGCGCTGCGTCTGGCTCGATGGCGGTGGGGCGCGCGAGTGGTCCGGTACGCGGTCCCTGATCGGCTGGCTCGAGGACGACGACGTCTCGCTGACCTACTCCGCCGCTCGCCGCGAGGTGCTGCGCCACACCGGCGGGCGCTCCGAGGTCGTCGGGGACGACATCTGGCACGTCCTGGAGCGGGAGATCGGCGCCGGGGAGCAGTGGTTCGGCTACTTCGGCTACGCCTGCCGCGCGGACCTCCCGGCGACCCCGTCGGCGGACGTACCCGACGCCGTCTGGATGCGCCCGTCGCATGTGCGGATGTTCGACCATGTCGGGGTAGTCCGGGAGCGAACTGCCCCTATACCGGCGAGTAATAGGCAGTTCGCCCCCGGACTACCCCGAGATGCCGCCTACGCCGCCGCCTTCGACCAGGTCCAGGAGGCCCTTCGGGCCGGCGACACCTACGAGGCGAACCTGACCTACCGGACCACGGTCCACGCCGAGGCCGACCCCGTGGAGACCTACCTGCGGCTGAGGAGCATCAACCCCGCGCCGTACGCCGGGTTCCTCCAGCACGACGTGGCCGACCACGCGGCGTGGCTGCTGAGCTCGAGCCCGGAGCGGTACGCCCTGATCGACGCCGACCGCGTGATCGAGACGAGGCCGATCAAGGGCACGACCCCGAGGGGCGCGAACGCCGCGGAGGACGCGGCCCACGCGGAGCTGCTGCGTACCGATCCCAAGCTCCGCAGCGAGAACCTGATGATCACCGACCTGCTCCGCAACGACCTGGCGATGGTCTGCGAGCCGGGGACGGTGGAGGTGCCCGGCCTGATGCAGGTGGAGTCGTACGAGACCGTGCACCAGCTCGTCACGACGGTCAGGGGACACCTCAGCGACGGGATCTCCACGATCGAGGCGCTGCGCCGGCTCTTCCCCGCCGGATCGATGACCGGTGCGCCCAAGCTGCGCACGATGGAGGTCATCGAGCGGGCCGAGCGCGACCTGGGCGGGCCGAGGGCGGCGTACGCCGGCGCTTTCGGCTGGATCTCCGGCGACGGGCCGGCCGATCTGGGCGTCATCATCCGCACGCTGACGACCCATGACACCCGCACCTGGCAGATCGGCACGGGCGGCGGGATCACGGTCAGATCCGACGTCGCCGAGGAGGCCGCTGAGGCGCGGCTGAAGGCCGATCGGGTGCGCGCTTCCCTCGCCAGATGATCAAACAGGTGAAAAGACGGCGACACGTTGAGACGGCGGCCGTTGTCTATTGGATCGTTCATAAAACGGGGACTACCGTGGACTCATCATGGCGACCATCGACGACAAAGCCCTGCCACATGTGATCGTGCTCTTCGGTGCGACCGGTGATTTGGCGCGCCGCAAACTCCTGCCTGGCCTGCTCAGACTCAACGAGGCCGGGCTGATGACGGATGCTCAGATCGTCGGCACATCGCTGGAGGATCTGTCCGACGAGCAGTTCATCGAGTTCGCTCGCGAGGCGTGCGAGGAGTTCGGAAAGGGCGACATCACCGACGAGCGCTGGGCGGCGTTCGGGGGGATGCTCTCCTACGTCTCGACCAAGGAGGGCCCGCACGCGCTCGCCGACGCGGTGAAGCTGGCCGAGAAGAAGCTCCAGGGGCTCGGCAGCGACGTGCGCCGCCTCCACTACCTCAGCGTCCCGCCCAAGGCCGCTCAGGACGTGATCCGTCAGCTCGAGGAGGCCGACCTCGTCGAGCGAGCCCGGATCATCATGGAGAAGCCCTTCGGCACCGACCTCGAGTCGGCCAAGGAGCTCAACGCGAAGATCCACGAGGTCTTCAGCGAGGAGCAGATCTTCCGGATCGACCACTTCCTCGGCAAGGAGGCCGCGCAGAACATCCTGGCCTTCCGCTTCGCCAACGGACTCTTCGAGCCGATCTGGAACCGCAACTTCATCGATCACGTCCAGATCGACATCCCCGAGACGCTGGGCCTGGAGGGACGCACCGCGTTCTACGAGAGCACCGGCGCCTACCGCGACATGGTCGTGACCCACCTGATGCAGGTGCTGGCTTTCATGGCGATGGAGCCGCCGACCTCGCTCGCCCCCGACCCGATCGGCGAGGAGAAGAACAAGGTCTTCCGCTCGATCCGGCCGTTGGACCCGCGCAACGTGGTCCGTGGTCAATACTCCGGCTACCGCGGCAAGAACGAGGTCGCCGACGACTCCGACACCGAGACCTTCATCGCGATGAAGGTGATCATCGACAACTGGCGCTGGGCGGGCGTTCCGTTCTTCCTGCGCACCGGCAAGAAGCTGGCCGAGGGCGCGCGGATCATCTCGATCGCGTTCAAGGAGCCGCCGCTGACGATGTTCCCGGCCAACTCCGGCGCCGGCACCCAGGGTCCCGACCACCTGACGTTCGACCTCGCCGACCAGTCGAAGATGTCGCTGTCGTTCTACGGCAAGCGCCCCGGGCCCGGCATGAAGCTGGAGAAGCTCTCCATGCAGTTCGCCACCCAGGAGACGAGCTCATCGACCGGCGTCCTCGAGGCGTACGAACGCCTCATCCACGACGCCATGCGTGGCGACCACACGCTCTTCACCACCGCCGAGGGCATCGAGACGCTCTGGGAGATCTCCCAGCCGCTCCTCGACAACCCTCCGCCTGTACGCCTCTACGCCCCCGGCTCCTGGGGTCCCAACTCGATCCACCAGCTGATCGCTCCGCACGCCTGGCGTCTCCCCTTCGAGCGCTCCTGGCGCGAGACGAAGAAGCACTAGCCGAGACGGCGCGTACGTCGGCCGAGTCGGCACGAGCGTGACGTGTCGATCGATGCGGGTGACGTCTCGGTTATGGGGCGTTCGCGCTGAGCTGCTCGAGGAGGGCCTGGGCGGCGCGGTCCATGGCGTCGCCGTCGTACGGCTCCAGGTCGACGGAGTTGAAGCTCTGGATCAGGGTGCCGTTCTGGACGAAGCCGGTGACGGCGTACGAGCTGACGCCCTGCTGCTTGACCAGCCGAGCGTCCTCAGCGCCCTCGATCGCGGGCTCGCTGACGTCCCCGGACTTCACGTCCATGGTCTTCCACGCCTCTGCGAGGGTGCCCTTGAAGGGCAGGTAGTTCAGCTCGTACGCAGTTCCGCCCGACTTCTCGGGAAGCAACGCGCAGCGGGGTGCTTTCGAGGTGCCCTTCTCGACGCGGAGCTGGGCGCCGAGAGCCTTCTCCACGGGGGAGATGTCGAGCCCGTCGCACGGGTTGAACGTCTCCTTGGAGGCATGCTCCGGAGATGATGCGGAGGCGGAGGCCGACGAATCGGAAGGCTCCTCGGATCCGCAGGCAGCGACGGAGAGCAGCGCCACCAGACTGGGCGCCAGGACGGCGTATCTCAATGCTTCAACCCTCAATTGTTCAGCACCGCCGTGGGCGGTTCGGTCGGCCGGGGAGACGTCGAGCCGGGCAGGCGCATGGTCATCCGTGCGCCACCGTGCGGCGAGCGGGCCGCGGAGACCGACCCGCCGGTACGCTCGGCGACCTGCCGGACGATGGCGAGGCCGAGCCCCGACCCAGGCATCGAGCGGGCCTCGGTGGAGCGGTAGAACCGGTCGAAGACGTACGGGATGTCGTCCTCGGCGATGCCCGGCCCCTCGTCGTCGACGTTGAGCACGCCGTCGCGGAGCGAGATGTGGACCGTGCCCGACTCCGGCGACCACTTGGCGGCATTGTCGAGCAGGTTGGTGACCGCGCGCTCCAACGAGCTGGCGTCGCCCATGACCCACCACGGCGTCATCTCCTCGGTGAAGGTCACCGACGGCGCGCGCAGACGCACTCGGGAGAGCGCCCGGTCCGCCACCTCGGAGAGGTCCACGGTCTCCAGCGTCGGCTCGGCCGGCGCATCGCGGGCCAGCTCGACGAGGTCTCCGATCAGGTTGGTGAGCTCCTCGATCTGGGCGCGGATGTCGCCGAGCAGCTCGGCTCGCTGCTCGCCGGAGATCGAGGCGTCGGCCTGGGTGAGGAGCTCGACGTTGGTGCGGAGCGAGGTCAGCGGCGTACGCAGCTCGTGCGAGGCGTCCGCCACCAGCTGTCGCTGCCGATCCCGGGAGGCGGAGACGGCGGACAGCATCCGGTTGAACGACGTGGCCAGCCGCGCGATCTCGTCGTCGCCCTCGACCGGGAGCGGGGTGAGGTCCTCGGTGGTCGCGATCCGGTCGACCGACGCGGTCAACCGCCTCACCGGCCGCAGCCCGCCTGCCGCCACCACCCAACCGGCGAACGCCGCGGCGACGACGCCGGCCGCGCCGAAGAAGAGCACCACGAGCCCGAGCCGTTTGTACATCGCCTGCTGTGGCTCCAGCGACTGCGCCAGCATCAGCGCCTCGTCCGTGCCCGAGACCGGCACCGTGGCTGCGCGGAACACCTCGCCTTTGTCGGTGGTGATCGTGCGCACGGCGTAAGACGTCTTTCCCTGGGCTACTAACGCCTCCGGTGCGCCAGGAATCGGGAAGTCATCATCGGCCCGCTTCTGAGGATTCCAGTAGTCGCCGTTCTGGCTGACCGACATGAGCGCGATGTCGCCAGCGTTCAGAGCGAAGACCGGGAAATAGCTGCCATCCCGGGCATCGTGGATGTACTGCGGATTCGATGCAGCGGCGTGCGCCCGCTTCAGCAGTGACTCGTCCATGTTGGCCTGCAGTTGGATGCGTACGACGAAGTAGAGCCCGATCGCGATCAGCGCGATCGAGCCGGCGACCGCGAGGGTCGTCAGCATGGTGACCCGGCCCGCCAGAGAGCCGCGGTAGCGCGAGCTGGTTGCCGGCGTGGTCACGACGCTGCTCACGGCTCCTTCAGGACGTAGCCGATGCCGCGTACGGTGTGGATCAGCCGGGCCTCACCCTCTGCCTCGGTCTTGCGCCGCAGATAGCCGACGTAGACCTCCAGCGAGTTGGCCGTCGTCGGGAAGTCGTAGCCCCACACCTCTTCGAGGATGAAGGACCGATCGAGTACGCGGCGGGGCCGGCGCAGGAACATTTCCAGGAGCGTGAACTCGGTGCGGGTGAGCTCGATCGCGCGCTCGCCCCGGGTCACCTCGCGGGTGGTGGTGTTCATGGTCAGATCCGCGAAGTGCAACGTCTCCTCGTCGTCCTCTCCGACCGGGGCCGCGCGGCGCAGCAGCGCGCGCAGCCGGGCCAGCAGCTCCTCGAGGGCGAACGGCTTGGTGAGGTAGTCGTCGGCCCCGGCGTCCAGGCCGTCGACCCGGTCGCCGACGGCGTCGCGGGCGGTCAGCACCAGGATCGGCACGTCGTTGCCGGCGGCGCGGAGGGCCTTGGTGGCCTCGATGCCGTCGAGGCGGGGCATCATCACGTCCATCACGACCACGTCGGGGTCGTGGTTGGCGATGCCGGCCAGCGCCTCGGCGCCGTCGCCGGCCAGGGCGACCACGTAGCCGTTGAACTCCAACGACCGGCGCAGCGACTCACGCACGGCCTTGTCGTCGTCGACGACCAGCACGTGCGGCTTGTCGCCGGTGCTGTCGCTCGGGGTGGCAGGGCTGTTCACACTCCTACCTTGCCACCCGTCGCTGAGTCACCGCTGAGAGGACGCTGGTGTTTCCGCTAGATCGGCCGGGGTGCAGGGATATCCGGTTAACCGGGTATTCCTGCACTTCTCAGGCATTGCAACACCCGAGAAGTGCAGGAAACACCGGAGAAGTCAGGCGTTCTCCTTGCGGAACGTAGAGATGCCCCACCAGACCGCGAGACCGAACAGGGCGACGGTCCAGCCGAGGCCCCAGCCGATGTCGGCCATCCCGAGGTCACCGAAGAACGAGGCTCGCACCGCGTCGACGACGTGCTTGGTCGGGATGACGTCGGCCAGCGCCTCGAGCCACTGGGCGCCGAAGCTCATCGGCAGGAAGATGCCCGAGAGCAGCAGGATCGGCATCAGCAGCATGTTGGTCACCGGCGCCATCACGTCCTCGCTCTTGACGAGCAGCGCGAACGCGTTGGAGGCGGCGGCTCCGGCGCCACCGATCATGACGGTGATCGCGATCCCGACGAGGATCCCCACCGGCCTGAAGTCCATGCCCATCACCAAACCGAGAGCGACCAGGATGATCGCCTGCACCAGGATCTGCAGCAGGTCACGGTAGAGGCGGCCGAACAGCAGCGCGCCGCGCGAGGCCGGGGTGACCCGCTCCGCCTC
Source organism: Nocardioides sp. YJ-D4 (assembly GCF_054031495.1). Taxonomy (NCBI): domain Bacteria; kingdom Bacillati; phylum Actinomycetota; class Actinomycetes; order Propionibacteriales; family Nocardioidaceae; genus Nocardioides; species Nocardioides sp. YJ-D4. Next base: position 2,745,771 of record NZ_CM132932.1, on the reverse strand, counting down.
GATGACGCCCTCGCGCCACTCGCCGATCAGCGAGAAGCCGGCGAACATGGCACCGAAGATGCCGAGCTGGACGAGCATGCCGGGGACGAACCAGTTGTAGGCGTTGCCGCCGAGCTCCTCGATGAGAGGCTCGAGCAGCGGGCCGAAGAGCACCAGGTAGAGGATCGGCTGCATCACGCCGATCAGCACCCAGGCAGGGTTGCGGAGGTTCATCCGCAGCTGGCGGTTGAAGACGACCATCGACTCCCGGAAGAAGCCGGACTTGAGGACGGGCTGCTGGAACTCGGTCATCACTTGGCCTCCTGGTTCTCTTCGTCGCCCTCGGGGGCACCTGCGTCGGCATCGCGCAGCGATCGTCCGGTCAGCGTCAGGAAGACGTCGTCCAGCGTGGGACGGGCGACCTCGATCGACTCGAGCGAGACGCCGTTGGACTCCAGGTCGCGCAGCAGGCCGGGGACGGCCTTCCCGGCCCGCGGCACCCGGCCGCTGACCAGTCGCTCGTCGACCTCGATGGTCTCCGAGATCGAGCTGAGCTTGTCACGGGCGATCGCCACCTGCTCGTCGGTGGCGACCTCCAGGGAGACCAGGTCGCCGGAGACGGCGGCCTTGAGGTTCTCCGGGGTGTCGTTGGCGACGATGCGGCCCTGGTCGATGACCATGACCCGGTCGGCGAGGGTGTCGGCCTCGTCGAGGTAGTGGGTGGTCAGGAAGACCGTGGCCCCATGGTCCGTACGCAGCGAGGCGATGTGGTCCCACAGGTTGGCCCGCGCCTGCGGGTCGAGGCCGGTGGTCGGCTCGTCGAGGAAGACCAGCTTGGGGGCGTGGATCAGCGCCATCGCGATGTCGAGGCGGCGCTTCTGCCCGCCGGACATGTTGCGGGGCTTGCGGCGCCACAGCCCTTCGAGTTGAAGCCTCTCGAAGAGCGCCTGGCCGTGCGCGACCGCGTCCTTCTTGGACATCCCGTAGAGCATCCCGTGGTCGACGACCTCGTCACCGGCGTACGCACCCGAGAAGGTCGACCCGACCTGGGAGCAGTAGCCGATGCTTCGCCGGACGTCGACGGACTGCTTGGCCACGTCGAAGCCCGCCACCGTGGCGGTGCCTGCCGTGGGCTTGAGGAGGGTGGTGAGGATGCGCAGGGTGGTCGTCTTGCCGGCGCCGTTCGGGCCCAGGAAGCCGACCACCTCGCCCTCTTCGACGTCGAGGTCGACTCCGTCGACCGCGACGACTTCTTTCTTCTGCTTGCCATGACCGGAGGCGAAGGTGTGCCTCAGGCCGCGTGCGTGAATCATGTGTCACTCCCTTGTGCGTGCAAGTCCCAGACAAGCACGGACGACCGACGACAATCACCCGATTTACCCGGGTGTTCAAACTTGAATATCCTGAGTGTTCAATTTTGATCCCGAGATGTCAAACCGATTCGAGCGAGATCCGCGTCGGCTCAGCCGCGCAGCATCTCCCGGTAGCGCTTCCGGTCGGCGTCCATCTGCCAGCCCGGGTCGTCCTCGGCCGGTGTCCAGCCGGGAGCCTCGCCGGCGAAGGCGAGCTTGCCGCTGCGTACGTCGTCCAGGAGCTCCACCAGCCACGCCCGCTCGGAGCGGAGCTTGTCGAGCTGGAGGCGCAGCGCGGCACCGGTGTGGGGCGGCGCGACGTGGGTGTTGGCCCGGATCGCGGCGTCGAGCTCCTTGTCGGTGCGCTCCAGGGCCTGCAGGCGGACGCTCAGCTGCTGGATGACGGCGGGGCGCTCCAGCAGAGGCGCCAGCGAGAACGCGGCGTAGAAGGAGACGCCGTTGTAGACGTCGACGACCTGCAGCGAGCGGGTGATCAGGCGCTCCAGCTCGGCCCGGCCACTGGCGCTGATCTCGTAGACCGCGACCGTACGCCCGTTGTCGACCAGATCGTGCCTGGTCAGATGGCCCTTCTCGGTCAGCGAGCTGAGCGCGTGGTAGATCGAGCCCGGGTTGATGTTGGCCCACAGGTCGACCTGCCACGACATCAGCTCGCGCCGGATCTGGTAGCCGTTGACGGGCTCGAACAGCGCCACTGCTCCCAGCAGCAGCATCCGTGTGTCGTCTCCGGCCATGGGGAGATTCTAGGGGCGGCACGACCGGACCTCAGCGGGACGTCAGCTGCCACAGGTGCCCGTCCGGGTCCGCGACGACCGCACGGTATTCACCCCACGGGGCCGACTCCGGCTCGATCATGCCGCGGCCGAGAGCCGTCGCGGCCGCATAGCGCGCGTCGACATCGTCGCGCGAGCCGAGCTCGATGGTGACCAGGCACTGCCTCGGGCCCTCCGGGAGGCTCGCCGCGTCCATCGGCTCGTCCGCGAGCTGGCCGGTGACCCATTTGAACCCGCCGGTGGGGATCATCATCACCTCGCAGGAGTCCGACAGCGTCGCGCGAAGCGGTTCGGGGACCCCGTCGTCGGCGAGCTCGCCGGGGGTCTCGAGGCCGAGGCCGTCGCGGAGGAAGACATGGGACCGCGAGCGGTCTCGGGTGGGCAGGGCGATCGTCGTACGCATCCGGAGCTCCTCAGTGACAGCAGTGGTCGGCGGTGGGGGCGGTGTCGGATCCGAGGTCGTCGTCGCGTCCGGCTGCGAGCCGCGACCACTGCGCCGTCGGGCGACCGCTCACGCCGGCGCGGTGGTTGGTCGTCGGCGACTCCTCGCTGCGGAACTGGCTGCCGTCGATGCCGGTGCGCCGCGGCCAGCCCTCGGGTGAGTCCTCCCAGGTCTCCTGCCGTCCGAAGACGGTCATGTCCAGGATCCCGTACGACGGCGACATCGGCTCCACGCCACGTCCGGTGGTGCGGTAGGTCTCGAAGACGCGATCGCCGTCGCGCAGATAGCAGACCTTGCCGCCGAAGAACCCGCGGGCGTCGAGGACGTCCCACGACTCCTCGGGCACGGAGTACCACGGCATCTCCCACCCCATGAAGTCCCGGTAGCGAGAGCTCTCCGGGTAGGGCCCCTGGCAGAAGACCGCGTACGTCACCCCGCGCGAGTGCAGGTAGCCGAGCTCGCTCACGCCGCCGCTGAAGAACGTGCACCCCTCGCACTGGTCGGCGGCGGCATGGCCGGTGTGCCACATGTGGTAGCTCGCGAAGAGCTGCGTACGCCCCTCGAAGGCATCCAGCAGGCTGACCCGCCCGGCGCTGCCGACGAGCGGTGCGGCCGCGTCGACCTCGGTCATCGGGAGCCGTCGGCGGGCCGCGGCGAGGGCATCGCCCGCGCGGGTGTGCTCCTTCTCGCGGTCGAGGAGCGCGTCGCGCTCGTGCAGATAGGTCGTCCGGTCGACGACGGGCGGCAGTGGGGTCGTGGTCATGATGACTACGTTAAACATAGTTGATACTCTTGTGAAGAGAGTTTGGAGGATCGATGCCGAAGAAGCAGACGTACGCCGACCTGGGTGATGCCTGCGCGACCGCGCACGCCATGGATGTCATCGGTGACCGGTGGAGCATGGTGATCGCGCGCGAGCTGGTGCTCGGTCCGCGCCGGTTCGCCGACCTGGCCTCGGCCGTCGTCGGGATCACGCCCGCTGTGCTCACCTCCAGGCTGAAGGCGCTGCGGGACAGCGGCGTCGTCGAGCAGGCCCAGCTCGACGACCTCGGACGGACCCGCGTCTACCGGCTCACCGAGTGGGGGCAGGGGCTGGAGGACGTGATGCGGTCGCTCGGTCACTGGGCGCAGCGCTCGCCCGGCTTCCCGGTGGCGGAGGGGAGCATGACCCCCGACGGGGTGATCGTGGCGATGCGCACCATGGCCCCCTACGCGACGATGGCCGACTGGGGCGACGGCCCCGTCCGGATCGCGATCGAGCTGCACGACGAGCGGCGTCCCGCCGCGGGCGTACGCCGCTACCGGCTGCACTGGAACCAGGACCGTTTCGAGCTGACCGAAGGTGCGGACGAAGAGCCCGCGACGACGGTCTCCGGCGACTCGTCGGCCTGGGCGGACGTCGTCTTCGCCGGGAGTCCGGTCGGCTCGATGGCCGTCGCAGGCGACCGGCGAGCGGTGGAGCGGGTGGCTGCTGCGTACGCCGCGATCGGGTAGCGCCCCGTCATCGGGGTCGGCATTTCGACGGCACGCCGGGACCTCTGGCACTGACGACCCGTAGTTCGGGCTCACTACGCTCGATGGGATCGAATGACTCGGAGAGGATCGACGTGACCCTGAACCTGACATACGGGGACCTGGGAGACGCGTGTGCGGCCGCGCACGCACTGGACCTGATCGGCGACCGGTGGAGCCTGATCGTGGTGCGCGAGCTGATGTTCGGACCGCGTACGGCACGTGATCTGGAGTCCTCCGTGATCGGGGTCAGCACCGACGAGCTCAAGGATCGGCTGCAGTTCCTCGAGCACGCCGGCGTCGTGGTCGAGACCGAGCTCGGCTACATCACCAAGACGACGGCCTACGCCCTCACCCCGTGGGGCCGCGAGCTCGAGACGATCCTCGGGGCGCTCGGACGCTGGGCCCACGGCTCGACCCGCTTCCCGATCATGTCCGCCGGGATGACGCCCAGCGGCGTGATGGTGGCGATGCGCACCATGGTGCCCGCCGGCAGCGCGACGACCCCCGAGCCGATCAGCGTCGCCTGGGAGCTGACCGACGCCCGCCGTCCGGATGCCGACCCGCAGCAGTTCCGGCTCGTGTGGAAGGGCAACCAGTTCGACCTCGCCGAGGGCACGCTCGAGGACGCCGACGTGACCATCGCGGGCGACTCGACGGCGTGGACCGGTGTCGTGTTCATGGGCTTCCCCGTGGACGCCGCGATCGCCGAGGCCGGGCTGAAGGTCGAGGGTGACCGGGCCGCGCTGGACCGCGTGCTCGGGCTCTTCGCGAGCACGCTCGCCGAGGCCAGCTGAGGTACGTCGCTCGGCTCCGCCTCCGCTAGGAGGCGGGGTCGGCGCAGAAGGCGATCAGCTCGCCGCGCGCCTTGCCCTGCTCGATCCGCTGGCCGACGTCGAGCGGGACGTGCTTCAGCTCGCCGAGCGGGGAGCGGATGATGGCGCTCTGCCGGCGCCAGGGCGCGATCGTCGGAGGAGCCACGCAGTGGTGCTGCTCGAGCATCGCGGCGAGCTCGGGCTGCTCCCGCTTCGCCAGCGACCGGGGCTCGGACGGCGTGGTGATGGCAACCAGACAGAAGGCCGCCAGCGCGGTCAGCGCGCATACCTTCATGGCGACGACGACCAGCGTCAGATGTCGCGGAGTGTCCGAGTGCACGTCCTTCACAACGACGGATGGGGCCGACGGTGACGGCTGCGTCGGGCACTATGACGAATGTCCCACCCGGACACCGGGAGCAGACCAGGAGCAGAGTCGCTAGTGTCGCGTCATGCCTTCGCGTACGTCTTCCTGGTTCTCCTCGCCCGCCGAGGCCGTCACCCGTATGGGAGACGTCGGCTACCTCGCGGACGACTCGACCGCGCTGACGACCTACCTCGCGGGGGCGCTGGAGAAGCCGGTGCTCGTCGAAGGACCGGCCGGTGTGGGCAAGACCGAGCTGGCCAAGGCGATCACCCGCGCGACCGGGGCCGAGCTGGTCAGGCTGCAGTGCTACGAGGGCCTGGACGAGGCCAGGGCGCTGTACGAGTGGAACTACAAGAAGCAGCTGCTCCGCATCCAGGCCGCCAACGACGGCCAGGCGTGGGAGGAGACCCACGACGACATCTTCTCCGAAGAGTTCCTGCTGACCCGGCCGCTGCTGACCGCGATCCGCCGTGAGGAGCCGACGGTGCTGCTCATCGACGAGGTCGACAAGACCGACGTCGAGGTCGAGGGGCTGCTGCTCGAGGTGCTCTCCGACTTCCAGGTGACCATCCCCGAGCTCGGCACGATGGCCTCGACCCGCCGTCCGCTGGTCGTGCTCACCTCCAACGCCACCCGCGAGCTCTCCGAGGCTCTCAAGCGACGCTGCCTCTACCTCCACCTCGACTACCCCGACGCCGACCGGGAGCGCGAGATCGTGCTCTCCCAGGTGCCCGGGCTCGACGGCAAGGTGGCGCGTCAGCTCGTCTCCGTGGTCGGCCGGCTGCGCGAGCTGGAGCTCAAGAAGTCGCCCTCGATCGCCGAGTCGGTCGACTGGGCGCGCACCCTGATCGCGCTGGAGATCACCGACCTCTCCGACAAGGCCGTCTCCGACACCCTTGGCGTCGTCCTCAAGCACTCCTCCGACGTCGACCGTGCGGTCCGAGAGCTGCGGTTGAAGAGGTGACTCTCCTCGACCGGCACATCGAGTTCCTCGAAGCGCTTCGGGGAGCCGGGCTGCCGGTGTCGCTCTCCGAAGGTCTCGACGCGGTCACCGCCCTCGGCCTGATCGGGTGGAACGACCGTCAGCAGGTCAAGGAGACGTACGCCGCGACCCTGGTCAAGCGCGCCAACCAGCGAGCCACCTTCGACGGGCTCTTCGAGCTCTACTTCCCGCGGATGGTCGGCTCGGGGATGGACGCCGAGGCCGAGGCCGCCGGTGTGGCGAAGGACGGGCCCGAGGCGCTCTCCGAGTTCACCTCGCGGCTGAGCGAGGCGCTCGAGGCCGACGACGTCGAGATGCTCCGGCAGCTGGCCGCCGAGGCGGTGGCGCGCTTCGGCGCGATGCCCGGTCGTGGGCCCGGGCTGAGCTCGTGGTCGTCCTACACCGCGCTACGCCGCCTCTCGACCGACGAGCTCACCTCGAGGCTCATCGAGGGACTCCAGCAGGGCGGCTGGACCGAGGAGGAGGCGGCACGCGTCGGGACCCGGCGCGTGGATCGGTTCAGCGGGCTCGTCGAGGCCGACGCCCGCCGCCGGATCGCGGAGGAGAAGGGCCCCGAGCAGATCGCCAAGATCGCCGTACGCCCCACCATCGAGAAGCTCGACTTCCTGCACGCGCGGCGGGCCGACCTCGAGGCGCTCCGACGCGAGATCTACCCGCTGGCGCGGCGGCTGGCGACGCGGCTCACCCAGGAGCATCACGCGCGCCGGCGAGGAGCGGTGGATCTGCGGCGTACGCTCCGGTCCTCGATGTCCACCGGCGGGGTCCCCGTCGACCTGCGCTTCCGGCCCAAGCGGCCGCACCGCACCGAGCTGGTGATCCTGTGCGACGTGTCGGGGTCGGTGTCCAACTTCGCGACCTTCACGCTGATGCTCGTCTTCGCGCTGCGCGAGCAGTTCGGCAAGGTGCGCGCGTTCACCTTCGTCGACGAGATCCACGAGGTCACGTCCTACTTCAAGCCCGGCGCCGACCTGGTCGACACGATGACCGAGCTGACGAAGGCGACCGAGCACGCGGCCCGGATGGGGCGCACCAACTACGGCCGGGCCTTCTCCCTCTTCCAGGAGCGGCACGCCGACGCGCTCAACCCCAAGTCGTCGCTGCTGATCCTCGGCGACGCCCGGTCCAACTACTCCGACCTCGCCGTCGACTCGCTGCGCGCGATGGCCGACGCGAGCAGACACGCCCACTGGCTCAACCCCGAGGTCCGTACGCAGTGGGACACCGGTGACTCCGAGGCGACGCGCTACGGCTCGATCATCGAGATGCGGGAGTGCCGCAACCTCACCCAGCTCTCCGAGTTCGTCCACGACCTGGCCTGAGGTCGGGCCATTTTCGGGGCCGGGCTCACTGCAGCTTGAGGTCGAGCCCGTAGACGATCCGGTCGGCGACGCCGACGGAGTCGGTCACGCACACGACCCGGTCGTCGGCGAGGAACCGGCGTCGGTCGGAGAGGACCGGGGTGCCGTCGGGGATCTGCAGGTCGAAGGTCTCCTGCGGCGTCGGCATCCGCGACTCGATGTCCATCGCCACCGTGGTGACCTTCACGCCGACCGTGGCAAGCAGGTCCGTGATCGGAGGCTGCGGCCACTCGTCGGACGGGGTGGCCAGCGGGGTGTCGATGACCAGCGGATAGGGGATGTAGGCCGTGGTGCGGTATTCGGCGGTGTCGTCGCCGCTGATGTAGAAGGTGAAGGTGGTGCTGAGCAGCTCGCTCCGGGGATCGATCTCGAAGGCCGCTCCCAGCTTCTCCCCGGCCGCGATCACCTCGTAGCTGTGCTCGACCGCGAGGCCGTCGTCCGGGCCGCGCGGAGGCTGGTTGTAGGCCGCGTCCGGCTTCGCCGGGTGGCTCCTGTCCGTGATCAGCATGCTCATCAGGTCGTAGCGGGTCTTGGTGGCGTCGCGTACGAAGACACCACGGCCCTGCTCGCTGGTGATCAGGCCTTCGTTGCGCAACACCGCCAGGCCCCGCCGGATCGTGGCGCGGTCGTAGGGGAAGGTGTCCATCAGCTCGGGCTCGGTCGGTAGACGCTCGCCGGGCTGGTAGGTGCCGTCGTCGATCTGGGCCCGCAGATAGTCGGCCACGTGAAGGTATTTCGGCAGGCCGCGCGGACGGGGGTTACTCATGGGAGAACACGTTACTGAGGCGTACAGATCCCGAATAGCCGCATAGCCCCACCCTTTCCGCCTTGACCCGTTGCAATGAGTGGACATATGGTCGAACGCGTCTCGGGGCGTTGGGCGGCATGGCCCAGCTGTGACACCGGCGTCTCGAGGCACTCAACGACGAGAACCATCGACATTCCTTGGGGGGAATTCGTGTTCGTAGACGACAGACTCAGCATGGGGCCCAGCGAGAGGCCGCCGGTCCTGTCCAAGGACCCGCTGGTCTACCGGACCGACCGTGGGAGCTTCTGGCACCTTCGCTCGGGCAAGAGGAGCAACGGGTACGTCATGACCGTGTGCGGCCGGCGGCTGGGGACGTGGCACGTGCTGCCGCCACGCAGGCTCAGCAAGGTCGCGCCCAACCAGGTCTGCGTCGGGTGCCTGCGCAAGACGCCGATCGGTGAGGTGAAGCGCCCGAGAGGGTCAGGCGACCTCGAGCAGGCTGAGGTCGGTGAGCCACTCGACCGGCGCGACGTCATCGGTGTAGACCGTCCCGCCCCGGATGCCCGGCTCGAGCCGGGCGGCGGAGTCGGTGAGGGTGTCGGCGAGGTCGGCGGGCTGCGACTCGGCGGTGGCGGTGAGGTTGGCGGCCGGATCGGCTTCCGGATCGACGGTCGCGATCAGGTGGGTGTTGGTCGGGCCGGAGTCCGACCGCCACACGGCCTCGCCGAACGAGGTCCGCAGCGTTGCGGTGAGGACCTTCTCCAGCGCTGTCGAGCCCTCCGGGTGGGCTGAGTTCACGACGAGCACCCCGCCCGGGTTCAGGTGGGACTTCGCCAACGCGAAGAACTCCTTCGTGGTCAGGTAGAACGGGATGTAGGGCTGGTGGTAGGCGTCGACCATGATCGCGTCGTACTTCCGGGTCTGCTTCTGCAGCCACGGGCGGGCGTCGGCGGTGTGGAGGTGGAGGTTCGGCTGGTCCTCGAGGTCGAAGAGCTTCTGGCCGACCTCGGTGATGTCCTCGTCGATCTCGACGGCGTCCACCCGGGTCTCGGGGGCGAAGTGACCGAACTGGCGCGCGGTCGTCCCGGCGGCCGAGCCCAGGATCGCCACCGACTTCGGGGCCTCCGCGCCGGCGTACGACAGCGAGAGCATCTCGTCCCAGTAGGCGCCGGTGAGCCACTCGCCCTTGTTGTAGACGGAGTGCACGGCGTGGCCCTCGTTGAGCTCGAGGTAGCGGCTGCCGTCGTCGTACTCGACCACGCGGGCGTACTGGTATTCCGTCTCCTTCTCCCAGATCACCTCGCCGCCGTTGCTGGTCAGCGTCTTGATCGAGCCGGTCGGCAGGGCGATCAGGGCGAGGATCACCGCCGGCACGACTGCGGCCGGCAGCCGGCGCTTGACCAGGTGCGGGATCGCGCAGATCGCCATCAGGAGAGCGAAGATCAGGAACGTACGCCGCGTCCCGACGACCGGAATGAGCAGCAGCGAGGCGGCGAAGGTGCCGACCAGGGAGCCGACCGTCGAGATCGCGTAGAGGCGCCCAGCAGCGTGGCCGGCGTCCTCGACGGCTTCGACGGTCAGCCGGACGGCGTACGGGCTGACGATGCCGAGCAGGAAGAGCGGGATCGCGAGCAGCACGCCGACCCCGACCAGCGAGCCGGCGAACGTCGCGATGCTGAGCTGGTCGACCGCCTTGACCGCGAGCGGGAGGAACGGGTCGGCGATGAACGGCACCGCGGCCAGCAGGGCGGCGGCCACGAGCACGATCTTGGCCAGGCCGGAGGGGTGCGGGTTCCGGTCGGCGATCCGGCCGCCGACGGAGTAGCCGATCGCGAGCGCGACCAGCACTGTGGCGATCGTGTTGGCCCACACGATGGTCGAGTCGCCGAACCACGGAGCGAGCAGCCGAGCCGCGGCCATCTCAGACCCCAAGGTGCCGGCACCGACGGTGAAGACGAGAAGCTCAAGCGCACGCGCACGCAGTTTCATGGAGGTGAACCTATCCGGCTGCTCCAACGTCTGCACACGAGGCCGGTTCTGGCCCGCGTCGGGCCTTGATCCGGTCGAGCACGGCGGGCTGTCCGAGGAGTACGCCACCGAGCACCAACGCCATCCCGAGCCCGCTGATCGGGGTGAGGTGTTCGCCCGCGAAGGCGAGTCCGATCAGGATCCCGGCGACCGGGTTGAGCAGCCCGGCCAGCGACACCGCGGCGGCGGGAAGGCGTCGGGCGCCGCGGAACCAGACGGCGTACGCGACGACCGTGCCGGCGATGCCGATGTAGGCGTAGCCCCCGACCGCCGGCAGGTCGATCGGCGGGGGCGGGCCCTCGACGAGGAGGGCCACCGGGGCGAGCGCGAGACCACCCAGGACGAGCTGCCAGGCGGTGAAGGTGAGCAGTCCGACCGGCGGCTGCCAGACCTTGACGAGGATGAAGCCGGTGGAGAAGACGGCGACCGAGGCGAAGGCGGCCAGGACGCCGATCAGGTCGAGGCTCGCGCCGCCACGGAGCACCAGCAGGGCCACGCCGATGGCGCCGACGACGCCGGCCGCGAGCGATCCGGCCCGCGGCCGCTCTCCGGCGAAGGCCCAGGCCAGCAGCATCACCACGATCGGCGAGACCGCGGTCAGGGTGGCGGCGAGGCCGCCGGGAAGCCGGTAGGCGGCGACGAAGACGAGGGCGAAGAACGCCCCGAAGTTGAGCAGCCCGAGTGCTGCCGTACGCCACCACCAGGAGCCATGGAGCAGGCCCGGCCGGAGCGCCAGGAGCAGCAGGCCGAAGGGCAGGGCCCGGACCACGGCTCCGAACAGCGGCCGGTCCGGCGGCAGGAACGTCGCGGTGACGAAGTAGCCCGACCCCCATGCCACCGGGGCGATCGCGGTCAGCGCGAGCGTCACGAATCTACTTTCCACGGAAGGAATAATGTCTTCCTCGTCAGATATATTCCACTGTCATGGCAGACCACGTCTCGACCGTGATGGCGCAGTGGGAGCGCGAGCGCCCCGACCTCGACGTCACCCCGCAGGCCGTCATCGCCCGGCTGCACCGCCTCGCACTGCGTCTCACCGACGAGCTGGTCAGCGTCTATGCCCAGCACGGACTGGGCGAGGGCGAGTTCGACGTCCTGGCGACGCTGCGACGGCAAGGCGCTCCGTACGCCCTGACTCCGAAGGAGCTCGGCGAGCAGACGATGGTCTCCTCGGGAGCGGTCACCAAGCGCGTCGACCGCTGCCTGGCTCAGGGCTGGGTCAGCCGGGACCGCCGGGACGAGGACGGTCGCGGGCGCCGGGTCGCGCTGACCGAGCGTGGGCGCGAGCTGATCGACGCGGCCTTCACCGACCACATCGCCAACGAGCACCGCCTGCTCGCCGTCTTCACCGCGGCCGAGCGGCGGTCGCTCGCCCGGCTGCTCGAGAAGTGGGCCGAGCAGACCGGGGCTTGAGGTTGCCCCAAGGGGAAGCACCAATCTGCTTCCTCCGGTGACCTTCACCGGGGAGGATGGTGACCATGAGCGAGCGTCAGCGAGCGACCACAAGGCTCAGGCGACCGCTCTCGTATGTTGGCGCTTGCGCCACGGGAGCGGTCGCATGAGCGGCCTGGAGGGGCTTGTGAACATCGGCGACTTCGCCCGGGCGACCGGGCTGACGCCGAAGGCGCTGAGGTTGTATGACGACCTCGGTCTGCTGCTTCCTGCCGAGGTCGACGCGGTCTCGGGCTACCGTCGCTACGGGCCTGACCAGGTGGAACGCGCACGTCTGGTGGCCGCGCTGCGCCTGGTCGGGATGCCGCTGGCTCGGATCCGGGAGGTCGTCGACATGCCCGCCGCGCTCGCGGCGGTCGAGGTCGAGACGTACTGGCGCCAGGTCGAGGCCGACACGTCCACGCGCCGCAGAATGGTCTCCGTCCTCGTCCACCGATTGAGGAGCGAGGCACGTCAGATGACTACTTCAACCGAGACCCTGAACGTCGAGTTCGGCGTCAGCCACGAGACAGGTGGCCGATCCAGCCAGCAGGACGCCGTCCTGGTCACCCCCGAGCTGATCGCCGTCGCGGACGGATTTGGTGAGCGCGACGATCTCGCCGGGGCGACCCTGACGGCGTACGCCGCCGGCGGGCTGCGGTCGGCCATCCAGGAGGTGTTCGCGGAGGTGCCGAAGTCGGGCACCACCCTGACCGCCGTCGATCTGCACGGCTCGACCGCGCGGATCACCCACATCGGCGATGCCCGGGTCTTCCTGGTGCGGGACGGAGACGTACGCCAGGTGACCCACGACCACACGGTCGTCGCCGCCATGGTCGAGGCCGGCCAGCTGACCGCCGACGAGGCTCGCTCCCACGAGCACCGGGCCCTGCTCAACCGCGCCTTGGTTCCCGGCGTCGTCGCCGACGAGATGTCGCTCGAGCTGCTGCCCGGGGACCGGCTGGTGCTGACCACCGACGGCGTCCACTCCTACGTGGACGACCTGACTCCGCTGATCACCGCCGAGGCCGGTCCGCAGGCGGTCGCCGACGCCGTGGCCGCCGCTGTCGTCGCCGCCGGAGAGCCGGACAACCACACCATCGTGGCCGCCGACCTGACCTGACTTCTCAGGTTCTTCCTGCACTTCTCTGGCAATGCAACGCCTGAGAAGTGCAGGGATACCCGGTTAACCGGGTATCCCGACCCCCGGGCGCCCGCTCAGAACCACCGCGACCACCAGCGCCGCCGCGCCGCCGGCGCCTCGTCCAGCTCGGCGGCAGCGGCGGCGAACGAGTCGCGCAGGGAGGGGTAGACGAGCTCGATCTCGGGGTGCTCGACGAGCGTCTGGGCGATCCGGCGGGTGAGCCGCTTGCCGACGGTGGCGATGTGGCGTACGACGGCGTCGACCTCGTCGTCGGTGAGCTGTTGCGGGTGGAAGGGCTTCGGCGGCTTCTCCCGCAGCAGCTCCCGCATGGGCTCGAGGGAGTCGATGTCGTACCTCAGTGCCAGAGCGTGCAGCTCGTCGTCGGCGATCTTCCGGAGCCGCTCGTGGTCGGCGGGAGGCACCAGGGTGTAGGTCGTCGGCCCGAGGGGGCAGGACTGCAGGTGCACGTCGAGCCGCTCCTGCAGCTGCGGCCCGAGCGGGAGGACGTTGAGCGCACGCTTGATCTCGAGCGCGTGCAGCGAGTAGGAGAGGTTGACCTGCCTCAAGGACAGGTCGCCGAGCTCGGCGGTGTCGATGGCGGCGGTGTCGAGCAGGTCGGTGAGCAGGTTGCCGCCGACGAAGAGCTCGGGCAGGTAGGGCCGGAGGACGAGCCGGGAGCGCACCGCCTCGGAGCCGAGCGCGTTGTAGAGGTGCTGGTGACCCAGCCAGCCGCCGTACGCCTCAGGCGACGCCACGAACGGCTCGACGTGCCCGAGCCGCTTGACCCGCTGGTTGTAGTCGGACTCCAGGAACGCGAGGGGATCGCGGACGTACAGGACGAACCGGGCCTGCGGCGGCAGCAGCTCGGCGATCCCGGGCAGCTCGGGGAGGAACGCCTCGGAGGAGAGCAGCAGGGTGTGGCATCCGCTGTCCTCGAACTGCTCGAGCGTCCTGGCGATCTCGTGGGACGAGGCCACGAAGAGGTGGCCCGAGCGCTCCATGAGGGAGCCGGCGTTGCCGGCGCTGATGCCGTTCCTGTCGATGGTGTGCTGTGGGTAGAAGATGCCGGCCTTCGCGAGCTTCTCCGTGTTGGCATGGAAGAACGCCTGGACCGCGGACGTGCCCGTCTTGGGGAGGCCGGCATGGACGACGATGGACTTCACAAGGACCGATCAGGTAGGCGTCAGAGTGCCCTCCGCGATCGACTGGCCGTGTCCGAGGACAGGTGTGGTCGGGGATGGTGCCGAGGGCGACCTACACCGTATCGATTCACGTCATCGAGGCAAGCCCACAGCTCAGCCGAGGTATCCCAGACTGCGGATCCGTCCGATCTCGTCACGGAGCTCGCCGTGGGCGGCGTTGTCCGCAGCCCGCCCGCCGGCGACGTAGTGGCTCTCCTCTGCCGTGGTGCCGTCGTAGACGACCGTGAAACGGTGTCCGACCCCCGCGTTGATGAGCCCGCCGAGGAGCGCGACCGGGTCGGAGCGGTCCTCCAGCGACAGCACTCGCGTGGACTCCGGAACCCGCGGCGCTGCCGCGCCAGGAGCACCCACGGTGACCACCTGGTCCACGACGTACGCACCCCCGGCCGCCGCCGCGATCGCGGCCGCCGCGGTGCCTCCGGCCGCGGCGCCGACGAGCATCACGTGGGAGTCGGCCTCGACCGCCGCCTCGATGGTCCTCGACGCAGTGGCGATGTAGTCGGAGAGGTCACCGGAGACGAGCCGCAGGCGCCGGCTGCCGGCGTACGGACCCGGCAGGTAGGCGATGTAGCGGCCCGGTGCCGTCTTCTGGACCGCGACACCGGTCTCGGTGGCTTCGAGGGTGCGGATCAGCTCCTCGATGCTGGCCGGGGTGGCGGCGTTGACGTCGCCGGCCGCGGTGTCCTCCTCGGTGGAGGCCAGCGCGCCACCGATGTCGCGCAGTGCGTGCCCGGCGTCGGTCGAGAACGCGTCGATCCCGGCGGCGCGCAGCGCGCCCGCGGTGGCCGCCCCGGCGTCGTCCCCGCGCGGGAAGTCGGCGGTGAGCAGCGAGCGCAGCTCGAGCGACTCGAGCAGCCCGCCGCCGGTGGCGATGTGGTCCATCAGCTCGGGATGACCCTGGGCGAGCTCGCCGAGATAGGCGGTGACGCCCTCACGGTCGAGCGCGTCGGTCTCGATCAGGCCGGCGGACAGCAGCGACCCACCGAGCTCGACCTCGGGGGCGAGGTAGTCGAGCGCGTTGGCCGCGATGGCGCCCAGCTTGCTGCGGGCAGCGGCCTGGAGCTCGTCGATCCAGCGGTAGGTCTGTACGGTCGCCCGCACCGAGAGCGCATCGGCCTCGAGCGCCTGGCCGAGTCCGAGGACGCCACCCTTCTCGGAGGTTGCGGCCCGGATCTCCTCCTCGGCCGGCTCCCAGGTCTTCGCGGAGAGCTCGGCGGAGGAGGTGACATCGTCGTCGGCCAGGATCGCATGCCCGAGCTCGGCCCACTCGCGCAGCTGCGCGCCGGCATCGCCGATGGAGCCGGCCAGGCCGAGGATCTGCTCGTACTTGTCCTCCGGGCCCGCGGGCGGCGGCACCGAGTCGGGGGCGCCACCCGGGAGCGGTCCCAGGCGGTTGATCGGATCGTTGGACGAAGGACTCATCGAGCCACCTCCGCGAGAACAGGGGCAAGGTCTGCGGCGAGCTCGGACGGCTCGACACTGGTGATCAGCAGGGTCAGCTCCCCATCGAGCGACACCGTACGCATCGAACGCCAGCCGTCGTTGACCAGCGTCCAGGAGACCGTGCCGATCAGCGGGTTCTCCGGGTCGGCGGTGGTCGCGACGATGGCGCGCAGCCGGCCGTGGGCCTCGTTGGACAGCGCCTCGAGGGCCCGCGAGACGACGACGTCGCCCTCGGTCAGCACCGGCACCAGGTCGCCACGCCCGGTGCGCAGCGCCTCGAAGACAGCGTCCGCGGTCGCGAACGGGACCTCCAGCTGCTCGGGCACCGCCGAGGCCAGCAGGGCGGTGTCACTCGGCAGCGTCGCGGTGCGGCCGAGCTCGGTCGACCAGGCCGCCGAGGGATACCAGGAGAGCTCGAAGACGAGCCCGTCCACGGTGGCCAGTGAGGCGGCTGCCTCACCCTTCTGCCGGTGCCAGGCGCGGCCACGGAGGCCGTCGACGACGACATCGAGGTCGATGACCACCTCCGGGGTCGCCAGCAGCCCCAGCGCGCCGGCGATCCCGGCGTCGAGGGTCCTGTCGGCGTCGAGGAGATCGCGGCGCTGCAGCGAGGTGCTGCCCTCGCCGAAGCCGGCGACGGCGCGGGCCAGGGCCTCGGCCTCGGCAGCCGAGCGGGTCTGCCCCAAGCGGGCGTCGAGCCCGTCATCGCGGTGCGTCGCGACCTCGAACGGGAGCGGGGCCCCGATGGTCTCGCAGGCATGGGTCAGCTCGGGCAGGGTCAGGCCGACGCGGCGGGGCACACCCGCCCACGGCTCTGTCGGCGCCGCCGGAGCGGGGCCTAGGTCGATCGTGGTCATCGGAAGGTGACCTCCAGCCAGTCCTTGTGGCCCGGCTCAGGGGCCTCGAATCCGTCGAGCTTGTCCTCGGCGAGCAACGCCTCGGCGCGTGCCTCTGCCTCGGCGATCTGCTCCTTGAACAGGTCGACCTGATTGAGGTGCTTGGCCAGGGCGTCGGCTGCCCGATCATGCTTCTCGGCCGAGCTCCGCAGCGCGGTGGCACGCTCCTTCATCCGCCCACGGAGGGACTCGGCAGCCCGGCCGTGCCAAGGCACCGCCTCGGCCTGCACCACCAGCTTGTCGGCACTCGCGCGGATGTCGCCCGCCTGCTCTCGCAGACTGCTCACCCGACGACGGATCACGTCGCTGTCGCCGTACATATCCCTCCTCGGACAGGTCTCTGTGATGGTCCTACCCCGCTGGAGCGGTTCTAAACGTAAAATCGTGAACTTTCTCAAATTCGCTCGCGACGCCCTATCGCAGGACGGTGGAGAGGCGGTCGAGGCCCTGCTCGATCTCGGCGGCGGAGCCGGCGAAGGAGAGACGTACGAAGCGGTGTCCGTCGACCGGGTCGAAGTCGACGCCGGGAGCCATCGCGACGCCCGTGCGGTCGAGGATCTGGTGGCACCAGGCCATGGTGTCGTCGGTCCAGCGGCTGACGTCGGCGTAGACGTAGAAGGCGCCGTCGGCCGGGGCCATCTCGGTGACCCCGAGGGAACGGAGGCCGTCGAGGAGCACCCCGCGGTTGGTCGCGTAGCGGGTCACGTGACCGTCGAGCTCGGCGTACGCGTCCGGGGTGAACGCCGCCACCGCGGCATGCTGGGCGAGGGTCGGCGGGCAGATGGTGAAGTTGCCGACCAGGACGTCGATCGCGCGTCGCAGGTGGGCGGGCGCGAGCAGCCAGCCGATGCGCCAGCCCGTCATCGAGAAGTACTTCGAGAACGAGCCGAACACGACCGCGTCGCGCGAGGTCTCCCAGGCGCTGCGGCCCCGGCTGCCGTCCCCGCCGTAGGTCAGCCCGTGGTAGATCTCGTCCGAGATCAGCTGGATCCCGGCCTCCTCGCAGTAGCGAGCCAGCGCGGCCAGCTCCTCGGGCAGCAGCATCGTGCCGGTCGGGTTGGCCGGACTGGCGACCACGAGCCCCTTCAGCCCGACGCGCTCGTGCAGCTCCCGCACCTGCTCCACGGTCGGCTGGAAGCGCTCGGCCGCACCTGTCGGGATCTCCACGACCTCGCACCCGAGTGCCGCGAGCACGTTGCGGTAGCAGGGATAGGACGGCCGGGCCATGGCCACCCGGTCCCCGGTGTCGAACGCAGCCAGGAACGACGCCAGGAAGCCGCCGCTCGCGCCCGTGGTCACGATGACGTCCTCGGGGGAGACGTCGATCCCGTGCCATGCCCGATGGTGCCCCGCGATCGCCTGGCGCAGCTCGAGGATCCCCGTCGCCGGCGTATAGCCCAGCGGGTCACCGCTCTGCAGCAGCCGCACCGCCTCGGCGCTGACCGCCTGCGGCGCTCCTGTGGAGGGCTGCCCCGAGGTGAGCGAGATGAGATCGCCGTACGTCCGCTGCCGCTGCGCCGCTCGCTCGAGCATGTCCATCACGTGAAAAGGAGGCACGTTCGCGCGTTGGGCGACAGTCAGACGGTCCATGGGAGCAAACATTAGGATGCAGATCCATAGGTCGGAGGGGGGCCCGGCACACATGAGTTTCGACGTCCACCAGTTCGACCTGTTCGTGCTGATCGGCTCGCTGGTCACGCTCCTGGCGATCCTCGCGGTGCGGATGTCGACGAAGGCGGGGCTCCCGTCGCTGCTGATCTACCTGCTGATGGGCGTCCTGCTCGGTGAGTCGGTGCTCGGGATCCGGTTCGACGATGCCGCGCTCGCGCACGCCGTCGGCTTCGGAGCGTTGGCGCTGATCCTGGCCGAAGGTGGTCTGACGACGTCGTGGAAGGACGTACGTCCCGCCTTCGGGCTCGGGCTGATGCTGGCCACGGTCGGGGTGGTGATCTCGATCGGGATCGTCGCGGTGGGCGCGCACTACCTGCTCGGGCTCTCCTGGCAGCTGGCGTTCCTGCTGGGGGCGGTGACCTCGCCGACCGACGCGGCGGCGGTGTTCTCGGTGCTGCGGGTGGTGCCCCTGCCCAAGAGGCTGACCGGTGTCCTCGAGGCGGAGTCGGGGCTCAACGACGCCCCGACCGTGGTGATCGTGACGCTGATTGCCAGTGGGGCGATCGCTGAGCACCATCCGGTCGTGGTGGCCGGGATCGTGGTCGGCGAGCTGCTGCTGGGCATCGTGGTCGGCCTGCTCGTCGGGTTCGGTGGAGCGTGGCTGATGCGGAGGGCCGCGCTGCCCTCCGCCGGTCTCTATCCGCTGGCGGTGATGACGCTGGCCTTCCTGGCCTACGGCGGAGCGGCGTGGCTGCACGGGTCAGGCTTCGCGGCGATCTACGTGGCCGCACTCCTGCTCGGCAACTCCGACCTGCCCCACCGCGGCGCCACCCGGTCCTTCGCCGAGGGGGTCGCCTGGCTGGCCCAGATCGGGCTCTTCGTGATGCTCGGTCTGCTGTTGTCCCCGGGACGTATCGACCTCCAGACGATCGGCCTCGCGCTCGCCGCCGGCCTGATCCTGACCTTCATCGCGCGGCCCACATCCGTGCTGGTCAGCACGGTGGTCTCCCGGATGACGTGGCGGGAGACCGTGTTCGTCTCCTGGGCGGGGTTGCGTGGCGCGGTGCCGGTCGTGCTCACCACCATCCCCCTGGCCGCGGGTGTCGACGGCGCCGAGGACCTCTTCGACCTGGTCTTCGTGATGGTCGTCGTCTACACGCTGCTGACCGGCCCGACGCTGCCGTGGGTCGCCCGCGTGCTCGGGGTCGCTCGCCCCAACGACCCGCGCTCGCTTGACCTCGACGTGGCGCCGCTGGAGCAGATCGCGGCGGACCTGATCCAGCTCCGGATCCCGCCCGAGTCGCGCCTGCACGGCGTCGAGGTCAGCGAGCTCCGGCTGCCCACGGGGTCGTCGGTGTCGCTGCTGATCCGCGACGGACGGACCCTGGTTCCGGAGGAGACCACGGTCCTCCGTGCCCGTGACGTCGTCCTGGTCGTCGTGCCCCGCCACCAGCGTGAGCTCGCGGAACGGCGCCTCGAGATGGTCAGCCGGAAGGGCCGGCTCGCGGGCTGGCTGCGCTGAGCTGCGGTACGACTTATTCGACCGGAGGGCTGCAGATCGTGGCGTCCGCCTTGGCGGTGACGGTCTTGTCGCCGCCGGTGACCTTGGGGAAGTTCTCGCCGGTCACGACCACGATGCCCGGGATGTCCGACTTGGTCTCCACGATCTTCGCGTCACCGAGCCAGCTCGCGACGAGCGCGGCCGAGGGAGCGTTCTTGTCGGGCGTCCACACCTCGACGGTCTTCAGCTTCGTGCCGCTGGGCGCGTTGCCGGTCCGACCCTTGACGAAGCCCTCATCGACGAGGTCTGTCATCGCCCGGGTGGCGAGACCCGCCCGGGTGCTCGCGTTGAGCACGGTCACGACCACCTGCGACGGATAGACCTCGGAGCCCTTCTTGACCGGGGTGTCGACGCACGGCCCGACTTCGACCTTCTGCGGGAAGGGTGCGGTCATCGCCTTCCATCCCCAGGCGCCGGCCAGAGCGACCGCGGCCGCGAGGACGGCGAGGATGATGAACGTACGAACTCCCGTGAGGGCCGAATCGAGCATGACGCCGAGCCTAACCGCTCGGAACGCGCTAACCGAGGCTGTGCACGCGGGCGTGCAGCACGTTGCGCTGCTGGAGCGCCGCGCGGAGCGCCCGGTGGAGCCCGTCCTCGAGGTAGAGCTCGCCGTTCCACTCCACCACGTGGGCGAAGAGGTCGCCGAAGAACGTCGAGTCCTCGTTGAGCAGAGCCACCAGCTGGAGGGTGTCCTTCGTGGTCACCAGCTCGTCGAGGCGGACCGTCCGAGGAGGCAGCGCAGCCCACCCCTTGGTCGTCAGACCATGGTCAGGGTAGGGGCGAGAATCGCCGACACGCTTGAAGATCACCCTCGTGACTGTATCGCCCCCCGACCAAATCCCAACATAGAGTCCTGGTCATGACGGATGCTGCTGCTCTCTCAGAAGCGGTCGGGCCCGGCTACCAATTCGAGGGTTCCGCCCTCGAGCTCGGGGGCCTGATGGCGGACGCTGAGACGTTGTTGGAGACGCCGATTCGCATTCCTTTGGGGATGCTGAACCGGCATGGGCTGGTCGCCGGGGCGACCGGCACGGGCAAGACGAAGACCCTGCAGCTGCTCGCCGAGCAGCTCTCCGCAGCCGGGGTCCCGGTGTTCGCAGCCGATATCAAAGGCGACCTCTCCGGTCTGTCCGTGCCGGGCGAGTCCAGCGAGAAGCTGACCGCACGGGCGGCATCGGTCGGGCAGGCGTGGCAGGCGCGCGGGTTCCCGGTCGAGTTCTTCGCGCTCGGCGGCGAGGGCACCGGCATCCCGGTCCGGGTCACGGTCGACGCCTTCGGTCCGACGCTCCTCTCCAAGGTCCTCGATCTCAACGAGACCCAGGAGTCCTCGCTCGGTCTGGTCTTCCACTACGCCGAGAAGGCCGGACTGAAGCTGGTCGGCCTCGACGACCTGCGGGCGGTGCTGCAGTGGCTGGTCTCCGACGAGGGCAAGGCCGATCTCAAGGGCCTGGGCGGCCTCTCGTCGGCGACGACGGGGGTGATCCTGCGTACGCTCATCGCGTTCGCCGACCAGGGCGCGGACGAGTTCTTCGGTGAGCCGGCCTTCGCCGTCACGGATTTCGTACGCAACGACGGGGACGCCGGGATCATCTCGCTGTTGGAGCTGCCCAACCTGCAGGACCGGCCGGCGATCTTCTCGACCTTCCTGATGTGGCTGCTCGCCGAGCTCTTCCGGGCGCTGCCCGAGGTCGGTGACGTCGACAAGCCCAAGCTGGTCTTCTTCTTCGACGAGGCGCACCTGCTCTTCAACGACGCCTCCGACGCGTTCCTCGACCAGATCACCAACACGGTCCGGCTGATCCGCTCCAAGGGTGTCGGTGTCTTCTTCGTGACCCAGAAGCCGACCGACGTCCCCGACGACGTGCTCGGTCAGCTCGGCTCGCGCATCCAGCACCAGCTGCGGGTCGCCACGCCCAACGACGCCAAGGCCCTCAAGGCCAGCGTCAACACCTATCCGACCTCCTCCTACGACGACCTCGGCGCGGTCATCCAGACGCTCGGCATCGGCGAGGCGATCGTGACCGTCATGAACGAGCGCGGCGCACCGACGCCGGTCGCCTGGACGCGGCTGCGCGCCCCCGAGTCGCTGATGGCGCCTGCGGACGCCGCCGCGATGGAAGCCGCCGTCGCGGCGTCGCCGCTGGCGGCGAAGTACACCGCGTCCGTCGAGGTCGAGTCGGCCGCCGACCAGCTCAAGGCGAAGACGGACGCGGCAGCGGCCGCACGCGCGGCCGAGGCGGAGGAGAAGGCGGCCAAGAAGACCGCCCCGAAGAAGTCCTCCGGGTCCCGATCGCGGTCGCGTGACGACGACGACTCGATGATCGAGACGGTGGTGAAGTCGACCGCCTTCAAGCAGGCCGCGCGCACCGCCGCGAGGGAGCTCGTCAGGGGAATCTTCAAACGCCGCTGAGGCTCCTCGGTATCTGATTGGCTCGAGCATGGGCAGACTCCTTATCGTCTGCTCATGCCCGACCTTCTCCTCCGGAACGTACGTATCGTTCCGCTCTCACCCCAGGCGACCGTGCCTGCCGGGGTGGTTGACGTTCTCGTCGCCGACGGTGTCGTGTCGGCGGTCGGAGAAGGCCTGTCCCGACCGGACGGTGTCGAGGCGTACGACGCCGGTGGGCGCTGGCTCGTGCCGGGTCTGTGGGACGCCCACACCCACCTCGGCCAGTGGACGCTGAAGGCCAGCAGGCTGGACCTGCACGGCACCCGTTCGCCCGCCGAGGCGCTGGCGCGGGTCGCCGCGGCCGCGCGCGAGGTCGGGCCGGGTGAGGCGATCGTCGGGATGGGGCACTCGGCCGGCACCTGGGACCGCTGGGGCACCGTCTCCGAGCTCGACTCGGTCACCGGTGGCATCCCCGCGATCCTGGTCAACCACGACTTCCATCACGCCTGGCTGAACACCGCCGCGCTCGACGCCGTGGACCTGCCGCGCCGGGAGGACATGGTGGAGGAGACGGAGTGGTTCGAGACGTACCCGCGGGTTGCGGAGCTCTTCGAGTCCAACGGGAGCACACCGGCCGCCTACCGCCGGATGCTGGCCCGGACCGCCGCACTCGGGGTGGTCGGGATGACCGACTTCGAGGTCGGCATCCGGCTCGACGACTGGCGCTCGCGGTGGGCGGCCGGCTGCGACCTGCTGCGGATCCGGGTCGCGACGTACGCCGACCAGCTCGACGAGGCGATCGCCGAGGGGCTGCGTACGGGGGACCGGCTGCTCCCCGGCGAGGACCGGCTGACGATGGGACCGCTCAAGATCATCAGCGACGGCTCCCTGGGCACGCGCACGGCGTGGTGCTGCGACCCGTACGCCGACGACCCCGACAGCTGCGGAGCGCCGAACCAGTCACTGGACGAGCTGCAGGGACTCCTTGGGAAGGCGCACGCTGCCGGTCTCGAGGTGGCCACGCACGCGATCGGTGACCGAGCGGTGTCGGAGGCACTGGCGGCGTACGCGACGACGGGGGCGCGCGGAAGCATCGAGCACGCCCAGCTCGTACGTCGCGAGGATCTGCCGCTGATGGCTCGGCTCGGGATTACCGCATCGGTGCAGCCGGCGCACATCCTCGACGACCGCGAGATGACCGAGGACGTCTGGCCGGGGCGGGAGGACCGCTGCTTCGCGACCCGCTGGATGCTCGACGAAGGAGTGCGGGTCGCGCTCGGGTCGGATGCTCCGGTCGCGCCGCTCGATCCGTGGCTGGCCATCGCGGCCGCCGTCGGCCGCTCGCGGGACGGCAAGCAGCCGTGGCACCCGGAGCAGGCACTCACCGTCCAGGAGGCGTTGGCGGCGTCGGTCGACGGTCAGCCCACGGTCGCTCCCGGATCACGCGGCGACCTGGCCGTGCTCGACATCGACCCGCTCCGAGCCTCGGTCGGGGATCTCGCCGCGATCGCTCACGGTGGGGTCGTGCTGACCACGGTCAGCGGCCGGATCGTCCACCGCAGCTCCTAGCCGAACGCCCGGAAATGAGCGAAGGCCCGGCCGTCGTCGGCCGGGCCTTGCGCAACGGGATCTTGGATCCCCCGTTCAGCTGCTGGTCACGCGGACCAGCGCACCGAGTCGTCGACGAAGTCGGCGAACACGTGAACACCGCGCAGGTCCTGGCGCTCGTCCATGAGCTTCGTCAGGGCACTGGCATGACGGAACTTGAGGCTGTGCTGCTTCGCAGCACCGTTGGCCTCAGGCTGGGTGGCGGTGAGTGTTTCCATCGAGGTCCCCCCTACAACGGATAGATGGTGTGCATCGTGGTTTGTCCTGCGCATCAAGCATCCCGCCCGCACGTCGCAAGCAGGTTGTTTGAACGTTACAAGCCGGTTTCGGTAAAAGAAATGGCTGGCGATGCCTGTCGCGGTATCTGCCGAGCGATAGGGCCGAATCTCGCTAGACAAAGACGATGGAGCCTCAGTCGGCGGTGGATCTGAGCGTGTCGACGGCCTGGCGTGCCTGCTCGAGGAGCCGCAGCGCGGCGCTCGCGTCGGGAAGGTTCGGCTCCGGCGACCAGAGCTGGTCGGCATCGCTGATCGGGTCGGCGCCGTCGATGATCGGGTCGAGGTCGGTCACCAGCGCGCCCTTCGACGGGTCGCCGGCGAGCGAGGCGCGGATCGCCTCGCCGTCGATCGGGGCCGCCGAGGCGATCAGCGTGGCATTGCCGAACCTCGCTCCCGCGAGCGCGGATCCCTGCACGATCATCGCGACATGCCCGAAGACCGTACGCAACGTCGCGAGCTCACGACGGGTGAAGAGCAGCTCGGGGCCGGCGACGGAGTTCAGCACGAGCCGACCGTCCTCGCGCAGCGCGTCGCGTGCCGCGGTCATGCACTCGCGCGAGGTGAAGGCCGGCGGGATCCGGTTGCCGACGAAGATGTCGATGACGATGGCATCGTGCTCCGAACCCGGGTGAGCCTCGAGCCATGAGCGTGCCTCGGCGGTCGCCATGGTGATCCCCGGCGGAAGCGGGAACCGCGACCTGGTCAGCTCGACCAGCGCGGGCTCGATCTCCACGACCGTCTGCGTGGTCGCGGGCCATCGGTGGGCGACCGCACGGGGGAGGGCGAGCAGCGCCCCACCCAGGTGGGCCACGCTGCCGGGTGCGCGGTCCCCGAGCGCAGCCAGCATCCACCGGATCGAGGCGAGCTTCGGCGGCTGAGCCGGGTCCTCCCCGAGGTGGGACTGAGCGACGCCGTCGATCTGGATCGCCCAGCCGTCCTCCTTGCGTACGAGATCGGCGGTGCTGCCGTCCGAGAAGACGATGCGCTCGAGGCTCGCTGATGGCCCGGAGGGTGTTGACATACGTCGATCCTGCCAGACACCATCGCGCCCGAGCCGGGACATTCCGGTAGCCTTCTGGCGTTGTTGGTCAGCGCCGAAAATACTCGGACATCGGGCGTGAGGGAGTTCTTGCGGTGGAGATATGGGAGGTCGCCGAAAATGACGACCGGATCGAGGGTCTCACCGCCGACGGAAAGCCGGATCCGGCCTACGCCGCCTCGCTCGGTCTGAAGGACGCGCCGCTGGGCCGTCGTGCGGTCGCGGCCGCCGTCGACATCGTCTGCTACCTGCTCCTGCAGGTCCCCTACCTGGTCTTCACGCTCCCGCTGCTGCTGAAGCTCGCCCAGGGCAAGTTCGGCTTCGCCCGGTTCCTGAGCCACCCCGACTTCATGCTGGCGGCGATCGCGGGCGGCGCCACCGTGCTGCTGAGCCTGATCTTCGTCATCGTCCAGATCGTCTTCCACGGCCGTCGCGGGGTCACGCTGGGCAAGTCCGTCGCCGGAGTCCGCTCGATCAACGTCAAGACGCTCGAGCGGCCGGGCGTCGGCCGCGCCTTCCTCCGCGCGCTGGTGCTCTGGGGCTCCGGGATCATCCCGATCGCGCCGATCGTCTTCCTCGCCTCGCCGCTGTTCGACAAGGAGCAGCGGAGCCGCGGCTGGCACGACAAGGTCGCCGAGACCTGGATGGTCGACGTACGCGAGGGCCTCGACCCCTACGACGAGAAGCGGATGCGCATCGCCCGCAAGACGGTCGCGGCCGCGCCCGTCGCACAGCGGAAGTCGCTGCCTTCACTCACCACCCCCAGCGACGACGACTCCGGCAGCTACCGGCCCTCGGGGCGGGTCAGCGCCGGCGTGCTCGGCGTCTCCCGCCCGAAGCCGAGGCACGACGAGGCGGGTGCCTCTCCTGGTGGCGCGCTCGCGACCCCGCCGTCGGGCCCCGTGGCCCCGAAGCCGGTGACCCCGGCGATCCCGCCCTCGCGCGCGGTGACCCCCAACCAGAGCCAGGCGGTGCCCCCGCCGCCTCCGACGCCGACCCCCACGCCGTACCCGACTCCGGCTCCGACGCCGGCTCCGACGCCGACGCCGCACCCGACCCCTACGCCGTACCCGACTCCGGCCCCGACGCCGCACGTGACCCCGGCTCCGACGCCGCACCCGACCCCTCAGCCCACGTCCGGCGGTCAGCCGCCGCGCGAGCGGGGCATCATGCTCAAGGTCGACTCCGGCGAGCGGATCCCGGTGACCGGCCTGGTGCTCGTCGGCCGCGACCCGGCTCTGACGGAGAACACGCTGGGCGCGCGTACGGTCTCGATCATCGACGTGTCGGTCTCGAAGACCCACCTCTCGCTGCGCCCCAGCGGTGACGGCGTCGAGGTCACCGACCGTGGCTCGACCAACGGCACCGTGGTGATCCACGAGGGTGCCACCCGACGGCTGAACGCGTGGGAGCCGGTTCTGGCACCGGTCGGCGCGATGATCCGGTTCGGCGACCGCTCGGCCCTGGTGCGTCGCGGGTGACCGCCGCCCCACCGGCGGCATCTGGCTGCATTGACTTTTGGCACGTTGACGAGGGGAACGAAGGATGAAGGTCAAGCTCACTCTGCACCGGCCGGGTGTCGCGCCTGCGGATGTGATCGTCACCGCCGACTCCACGGCCACCGCTGGTGACGTCGCTCGGCACATCGCCGACGCGGACCCGGCGCGCTCCGTGATCGCCGGTGAGCAGGACATCTTGACCTTGGCCGTCGCCCCGCCGACCGCCGACCGGATGGAGCCGCTCGAGCCCGACGTACCCATCGGCGATGCGCCGATCGGGTCCGGGTTCGCGGCCGCAGTCGTCAACCTGGGCCCCGACAACGAGCAGACCGGCTCCCGGCGCAAGAGCGTCGGTGTGCTCCGGGCGATCGACGGTCCGGTGCGGGGACAGGCGTTCCCGCTCACCACCGGCCACGCCTCGATCGGCCGCGGTCCCGAGAACGAGATCGTGCTCGCCGACCCGATGGTCTCCAAGCGTCACGCCCGCATCGAGGTGGACCGCTCGGTCGAGCTCGTCGACCTCAACTCGGCCAACGGCGTCGTCGTCGACGGCACCCAGGTCTCCCGCGTACGTCTGGCGCCGGACACGCCGGTCGTCATCGGTGGCACCACGCTGGTCATGCAGCTCTCGGCCGACTTCCTCTCCGCCGTCGAGGACCCGGTGCTCGAGCGCGGTGGCGGCCTGCTCTTCAACCGCAGCCCGCGGGTCGACGTCCGCTACCCCGGCACCGAGCACCCGCCGCCGTGGATGCCCACGGAGATGCAGAAGAAGCTGTTCCCGTGGTTCGTGCTGATCGCGCCGATCATCATGGCGCTCTCGATCTACGCGATGACCGGCCGTGCCCGCGCGCTGCTGCTGGTCGTGATGACCCCGATGATGGCGGTCGGCAACTACATCAACCAGCACCGCCAGGCCGGCGCGAAGCAAGACCACGAGATCGAGCTCTTCGAGCGGCAGTTCGAGAAGCTGGAAGAGGTCTTCTACCGCAGCAAGCCCGAGGAGGAGCTCGCTCGCAACGAGGAGGTCCCGGCGGTCGCCGAGGTCTTCGAGCAGGCGATGCAGCTCGGTCCGCGGCTGTGGACCCGGCGCCCCGAGCACTGGAACTTCCTGGCCGTACGTCTCGGCACCACTCGCGCGCTGTCGCGCAACTCGATCGCGGAGCGTGACACCCAGAACGGTCTGCCCGAGTTCATCGAGCGGATCGACAGGCTGAAGGAGCGCTACAAGTACGTCGACGACGTACCGCTGCTGGAGTCGCTCCCCGCGGTGGGCTCTGTCGGTGTCGCCGGCCCGGCCGGCCCGGCCGCCGACGCGATGCGCGGACTCGCGGTGCAGCTCTTCGGTCTGCACGCGCCCAACGAGGTCGTCACCGTCGCCTTCGCCGACCCGGACTGGGTCGAGGAGTTCGAGTGGCTCAAGTGGCTGCCGCACACCACCTCGGAGACCAACCGGTTCAAGGACATGCCGCTGGCCGACTCCGCGCCGACGGCCAACGCCCTGCTCAGCGCGCTGGAGGAATACATCATGCGCGCCGGCCGGACCGCTGAGCACCGCGGCCCGTTCCCGGAGAAGTGGAACCCGATGCAGTTCGGGACCGACGTCGCGCGGGCCGGGGAGGAGACCAACGCGCGGGTGCAGGTCTCCATCATCGTCTTCGTCACCAACGACGCTCCGGTCGACCGGGCCCGTCTGGTCCAGGTCCTCGAGCGCGGTGCCGATGTCGGCGTACACGCGGTCTTCATGTCCTCCACCGTCGAGGCTCTGCCGGCGGTGTGCCGCAGCTTCCTGGACGTGAGCAACGGCCTGGAGCGCGCCACCGTCGGGCTCGTCCGCAACGGCGACCTCTACGAGGGCGTGACCGTCGAGGGTGTCTCCAACGCCTACATGGACATGTTCGCCAAGCGGCTCGCGCCGGTGGTGGACGCCAGCACCGTCGTCCACGACTCCTCCGACCTCCCCAACTCGGTCGGCTTCCTGTCGCTGGTCGGCAACGAGGTGGCCGAGGACCCGCACTCCGTGGTGGAGCGTTGGCGTCAGAACAACTCGATCATCGACCGCTCCGACCGGCCGCGGCCGCGGCTGAAGAAGGCGGGCAACCTGCGCGCCATCATCGGCCAGGGAGCCTCGGACGCGATGACGCTGGACCTGCGTACGCAGGGCCCGCACGCCCTCGTCGGCGGCACCACCGGTGCCGGTAAGTCCGAGTTCCTGCAGGCGTGGGTGCTCGGGATCGCCTCGGCACACTCGCCCGACCGGGTGACGTTCCTCTTCGTCGACTACAAGGGCGGCTCGGCCTTCGCCGACTGCATCGAGCTGCCGCACTGCGTCGGTCTGGTGACCGACCTGAGCCCCCACCTCGTACGCCGGGCGCTGACCAGCCTCAAGGCCGAGCTGCACTACCGCGAGCACCTGTTCAACCGGAAGAAGGCCAAGGACCTCCTCGAGCTGGAGAAGCGACAGGACCCGGAGTGCCCGCCCGCACTGGTGCTCGTCATCGACGAGTTCGCGGCACTCGCCGGTGAGGTGCCGGAGTTCGTCGACGGTGTCGTCGACATCGCCCAGCGAGGTCGTTCGCTGGGTATCCACCTGATCATGGCGACCCAGCGCCCGGCGGGTGTCATCAAGGACAACCTGCGGGCCAACACCAACCTCCGCGTCGCCCTGCGTATGGCCGACGAGACCGACTCCAAGGACGTCGTCGACGACCCGATCGCCGGGACCTTCCCGCCGTCCCTGCCGGGCCGTGGGATCGCGAAGACCGGACCGGGTCGACTGACCCCGTTCCAGTCCGCGTACGCCGGCGGCTGGACGCGCAACGACGAGGTCGTCACCGCCGACGTGAAGGTGGCCGAGCTCAAGTTCGGTTCGATCACGGAGTGGGAGCCGGAGCGCCCGCCGGAGAGCGACTCGCACGACGAGGACCTCGGCCCCAACGACCAGAAGCGGATCGTGGCCAACCTGATCAAGGCCTCTGCCACCGCTGGGCTGATGACTCCGCGGCGGCCGTGGCTCGATGACCTGGCGTCCGTGGTCGACATGCGCGACCTGCCGCTGGAGGGTGACGGACAGATCCTGCTGGGTCTTGCCGACCTCCCGGAGCGCCAGCAGCAGAACGCGATCTACTTCGCCCCCGACCGCGACGGCTCTCTGCTCATCTTCGGCTCGTCCGGGTCGGGTAAGTCGACCCTGCTGAAGACGATCGCGACCGCCGCCGGCGCCCGTCCGGAGCTCGGCCGGGTCCAGGTCTACGGCCTCGACTTCGCCTCCGGCGCGCTGGGCGCGATCGAGCGTCTCCCGCACGTCGGCTCGATCATCGACGGCGACGACGCCGAGCGTCTGCAGCGGCTGATGCGCACGCTCGAGCGGGAGATGGACCGCCGCTCGGAGCTGTTCTCCAAGGCCGCGGCCGCCAACCTCACCGAATACCGTGAGATCGCCGACCAGTCGATGCCGCGCATCCTGCTCCTGATCGACAACTACCCCGAGTTCAAGAAGGAGTGGGAGATCGCCGCCGGTCGGGCGCCGTTCTACCAGTCCTTCATGCGGGTCCTCGGCGAGGGCCGCCCGCTCGGCATCCACGCGGTGATCACCGCCGACCGGTCCGGGTCCGTCCCGACGGCCGTCTTCGCGAACATCCCGCGCCGTGTCGTCATGCGGCTCTCCGACCCGAGCCAGTACGTCCTGGTCGGAGCACCCAAGGACGTACTCAACGAGCAGTCGGTGCCCGGCCGCGCCGTCGTCGACAAGGCCGAGGTGCAGCTCGCCGTTCTCGGTGGGACGACCAACGTCGCCGAGCAGACCAAGGCCCTCGACGAGCTGGTCTCGCAGCTGCGTGCCCTGGGTGTTCCCGAGGTCGGCGAGATCGGTGCCCTGCCGACGAAGATCTCCAGCCGGTCGCTTCCCGCGCAGGTCAACGGTCAGCCCGTCTTCGGTATCGCCGACGACACCCTCGCGCCGAGGGGCTTCGACCCGATCGGCTCGTTCATCGTCACCGGCCCGCCGCAGTCGGGCAAGACCAACGTACTCAAGGCGCTCGTCGAGTCCATGGAACGCTTCGACCCCGAGGTGAAGCTGTTCCACCTCGGCAGCCGTCGTGCCATGCTCAGCGACTTCCGTCCCTGGGTACGCAGCGCCACCCGCCCCGACGACGAGAAGGCGCTCGTCACCGAGCTCGCCGAGATCGTCGCCGACGAGTCCTTCCCCGGCCGCATCATGATCGTCGCCGAGGACATGACCCACCTGGCCGACGGTCCCGCCGACCGCCCGATGCGCGCCCTGCTGCAGGCGATCAACAACTCCGACCACCTCTTCGTCGGCGACGCCGACGTCACTCGAGCCGGCGGCGGCTCGGGCGTCATGGGTGAGTGGAAGGCCGCTCGCCAGGGCATCGTGCTCAAGCCGGACACCTACGACGGCGACACGCTGTTCAAGGTTCCGTTCGGCAAGCTCAAGCGCACCGACTTCCCCGCAGGCCGCGGAATCTTCGTCCAAGCAGGTCGCACGGTGACCATGCAGATGCCTCTCGCGAGCGACGCCGAGGGCTCTGCATGAACGTCTGCATAAATCGGACAACGAAGCTGCTTTTACCCTTCACAACCGTGTGAAGGGTGGCCTACGGTGGCCAGCGGCGTTTGACGCCGCCATCTGATGAAATCGCGGGAGAGGGCAAAGATCGATGACTGATTTCGGGGCAACCTACGACGAGATGACCGGCACTGCCGACAAGCTCGACCAGGGCAAGGACACGATCGAGTCGGCGCTTGACGAGTGCCAGGGCTACGTCGACGAGCTCGTGCAGGACGGGTTCAAGACGGAGAAGGCGTCGGGCAAGTTCCAGGACGGCTACACCGAGATGACCACCGGCCTCAAGGACGCCATCGCTGGTGTCGAGGACATGGCTCAGGCTCTGCGTGACATGGCGACCGCCATTCAGGACCTGGACTCGCAGCTCGCGGGCGGCTGAGCCGCAGCGTTGGTCAACATGGTGGGCCGGCATCTATCGGCCCACCATTACCTGTCTCGGTCAGGGGCCGCGGTGTCGGCTCCCGCCAGGTGTGCTGCTGCCACCGCCTAAACCGGGATGAGCTGAAACTTTACTTTCGGAGATGTTTAGAACCAGCCGTAGCGGGTAGGACTACCGCGACGACGTTGATTGCCTGGATCTCGGACCACCACGCTCGGGATGACGGTGTCGGCTCGTCGGTTCACGCATCACGACAGTGTGGTGCGTGAGTGATGGTGACGAACGGCGCCGCAATCGGGTGTCGTGTAATGAAAATTGCGGGAAAGGCAATGATCGATGAGTGACTTCGGGGCAACATACGACGAGATGACCGGCACCGCCGACAAGCTCGACCAGGGCAAGGACACGATCGAGTCGGCGCTTGACGAGTGCCAGGGCTACGTCGACGAGCTCGTGCAGGACGGGTTCAAGACGGAGAAGGCGTCGGGCAAGTTCCAGGACGGCTACACCGAGATGACCACCGGCCTCAAGGACGCCATCGCTGGTGTCGAGGACATGGCCCAGGCCCTGCGTGACATGGCGACCGCCATCCAGGACCTGGACTCGCAGCTCGCCGGCGGCTGATTCACAAGTCTTGCCAGATGGTGGGCTGGCGTCTGCTGGCCCACCATCTCCCATTCTCGGTCACGCGCTACGGTGACAACTCCCGTCGGCGCGCTTCTGAAATCACGTGAAAGGTGCGCGCCATGGCGGACATTTTGATCAAGATCTCCGAGCTGGAAACAGTCAGGACTTCATTGAACGCGATTGTCGAGGAGTTCGAGAACGCCACCGACAGCTCTGAGGACCTCGAGGCTGACATTGGCGACCCGTTCGACAGAAGCGAGCTGCGCGACAAGGCTTGTGAGTTCGAAGAGCGTTGGGACGACAAACGCGATGAACTCAAAGAGAGCTTGAAGAAGGTCAGCGAGCACATCAAGGGCGTCATCGACGGGGTTGAGAACTGGGATAGCGAGACTGCCCTGCAGTTCGAGCCCAAGAAGAAGTAGTTCAACCCAAGCTCGCAATCACCCTGGCGAAAGGAAAGAACAATGTTCGGTGGCATGCCGGATTCCCCGAGGGGACGCGAGATCAAAACGGTCGAGGGATCTCCGTCCGGAATCATCACGCGAGGCAAACAGATCGAGCGCCTCGGAAAGATGATGGACACCTCGGCCGATACGCTGCGGGACATCAAAGAGAACAGCTTTGCCGGAGGACAGCAAGAGGGTAAGGCGATCGAGAAGCTTCAGGAAACCATCGGCGAATCCTATAAGACTCTCGAAGAGGCCGCTGACCTCTACAAGCCTGTAGGGCCCGTGCTGGTCAAGTACGGAGAGATGCTCGAGACCTACAAGCCGCAGATTGACAGCACGGCAC
The DNA here is from genome assembly GCF_054031495.1 of Nocardioides sp. YJ-D4. Classification (NCBI taxonomy): domain Bacteria; kingdom Bacillati; phylum Actinomycetota; class Actinomycetes; order Propionibacteriales; family Nocardioidaceae; genus Nocardioides; species Nocardioides sp. YJ-D4. The sequence goes on along the minus strand of NZ_CM132932.1, from coordinate 2,712,889 downwards.
GGAACTGCAGCGACCTGTGGGATGCCTACGAAAGCCTTCCGGGCGACAAGGACGACAGCACCACGGAAGACGACGGTGGCATCCTCGGTATCGGCGACACAGATAAGGAAGAGGCCGCCGAGAACAAGGCCAAGAAGGAAGCGTACGAAGCCTGGGAGGAAGAGGCCGAGCAGTTCGACACTTGGTATGGCGTGTGGGAGGAAGCATTTGATGAGGCGGTTACAGGGATCTCAGACGGCCTCTCCGGCTCCATCGAGGACGGCTTCTGGGATAATTGGGGCGACGTTATTGAAGTGCTCACTGAGATCCTTAGTTGGGCGGCCCTCATCGTCGGTGTTGTCGCACTCTTCTGTGGCGGCTGGATCGTCGCGCTTGCCGTCGGCTTGGCAATTGCCGCCTTTTTGCTCACCGGCATCAAGTATCTCAATGGCAAGGCGTCAGGACTCGATCTCCTGCTCGCGGGGCTTGCGATTTTCCCTGTAGGAAAACTAACGAGCCTGACGAAGTTCGCGCAGTTCCCCAAGCTTGCCAAGGCGGGCGGGATGATGAATGCAATCAATCGGACGTGGAAGGCTACGGGCGGCGGTCCACTCCGTGAGTTGGCGAAGAACTACAACAAGCCGATCAAGCTTCTCAGCAAGTCCGAGATCGGTGAGAAGTTGCTTGGGCAGGGTGTCAAGTCCATCCGAAAGGGAAACATCGGTCTCTACATCGGGAATCGAACGGCATTGGAGTCGGGCCTTGGCATGGTGCGTGGCCTTTCCAAGTTCGACTCGGTGGCGAGCAGGGTGGGTGCGTTCAGCAGTCACTATGGAAGCGTGGCGACTGCGCTCAACAGCACAACTGGAGTCGACATCAGCATTCCCGGACCTGTTGGAGCGTTTATCTAAATGTGCTCGTCAGGCGCAATGAGTTGGGTGTCGGTAGCCGAAGATTCCATGCCGACGACCTTTAGGAAAGGTTCCCCGTCGTGAGTTCGGTTGAAGGATGGTCACTAGGGTTCGGGGAGGACGTCGATCTTCCTGGTTGGCTCTTCCTGCCAGAAGGGTTGACGTCCAGCGAGCAGGACTTGTGGCTCGAGTCGGCCACCGAACTCCTGTGGAGTGTTATCGGATCCGGGCCGGATCCCGCGGCTCGAGGCACCGAAGAAATGGTTCGGTCCATGCTTGCCGATGGCCTCGCTGCCCGCTCCGCGTCGCCGTCCTATGCGATGTACATGGTATGGCCAGTCCTCGCTCCGGCAGCAGTGATGTGTCACATTGACTTCACGGCGAGCGACGACCTTCCGGACTGGAAGGAGCTCGACGGTGTGGTTCACGCGGCCGACGCGCGGTATCTCGGCCCTGGGGTTCAGTACTCGACCCGGCGGCAGATCGAGGCTGGGGGCGGGCTGCTCGATCTGAGTTCTGTGCACTTCGTCTTCGACGACGGCGAGGTGGCACTGATGTTGACCTTGGAGGAGTCCATCTCAACGCTCGTTTCGCATGCGGCAGTTGGATTCACCCGAATGAAGGATGCGTTGCAAGTGCTCAAGGGTGATGGCACTGCGTTTGTTTCGAAGGTTGTGCCTGAATATGTTCGCGACGAACAGTGGGTGTTGTCTGATCATGATGGAGCGTCATGAATTTGCGTGAGACGATGGGCGTGTCCGTCGTGCCGGAGTTCGAACTCGAGCTGCCTGACGGGTGGGCGCGCCGCAGCGTGGATGAGGCGTCGCTCGGTGAGATGCTTGCCGCTGCGAAGCAGCGATGCATGGATGCGCACGCAGTTCACATGTACGCCGAGGTGAAAGGGCAGTTGGAGTCTGCGTTTGCGTCGATGCGCAAAGGTGGGGTGTTTGCCTTTTTCGCTCCAACCACTCCTGGTGACGGCACACTTGCAATCCCTTCGTCGATCAATGCTTCTGTCCGGAGCGCAGAGCCAGGGCAGACTTTGGACGACTTGGTCAGGACCCTTATTCGCGACCATGGAGCGACGCCTTTGCTGGGCGATCACCGGATACTGCGCGTAGAGAAGGAGAAGACAGTTCAAGTAGGGCCCGAAACTGTCATCAACCACTCTGTGGTTTATCTGACGCCAATCCCGGGGACCAAGCGTAGACGGGCGCTTTCGCTCGTGGCGGGTTTCGGAAGAACTCCTGATATTGACGCTGATTCGGAGTCAATCAACTCGGTTCGACTGTTGTTCGACGCGTGTGTATCGACGCTGCGATGGCGTTAGCGTTCAACTACCTGTCATCGGGTTAAACGGATACGATGTTGAGTGCCGCGACGATAAGGAACAATCCAACCGCCCCTAGAACGATGAAGACAGCGCCCCGGGTCAGCAAGTTGACGAGAAGTGAGTTGGTCCCGAGGAGTTCACTCGATGCGGGGTTGTTCGGGTCATACCGCATCTCCACAACATCGCCAGCCTTGGGATCCTTCAGAACTTCTGACTCCCCATGGTGCACGCGGCCACTCGCGTCGGTATATGTGTACTGGGTCTGAGTTACCTTCTCGGCTTCTACCGAGCTGGTGGCGGAGGTTCGTCGCGTAATGCGTCTCACGAAATGGACCTTTGCTTCGGTTTTGATCCAACTTGCCCGACGCACAAGCCGGCGAATCCAGAGGCCTGCCATGCAAACAGGCACAACCAGCATTGCAATTCCGATGACAAGCGCGGTGATTGATCCCGTATCCATGACTGTCCTCTCAAAGTCTCGGCGGACGCACACTATACTGCGTGGATGTGGCTCCGAGGATTGTGGGCACGTAGCGTCAGGTTGGACATGACATCAGTGCCTGTCTCAGCGACCCCCGGCCACGCCGACGCGTGGGCGCACAAGTGCCTCCGACGACGACGAGCGCAAGGTCGATCATCGGAGCCGTGCGCAGTTGTACTCATTTCATCTATCTACGGAGCAAAGTTCACGTGGGATCGGAACGAGCGAGAAGTGCTGACCTCGACGTCACGCCGGAGGCCGCCTTCCAGGCTGCCCTCGGAGTCGCGCAGCATGAGAAGAAGTACGAGATCAGGGCCGTGCACAACGAAGGTCATGCCCTGATCATCAGGCAGAAGACCAAGGCCTTGTCCTGGCCGAAGGTAATCATGCTGCGAGTCCATCAGAACGGGTCAGGGTCTTCGGTCAATGTTCTGGTCCAGAACATTCCGGGCGGACCCACCGCTTTGCTCGACGGTGTCTTCAACGGAAAGATCGCGGAGAAGTACCTCGGTGCCATCCAGGGCGCGTCGAACGGAACCATCAGCGCTCCGGCAACGGCAGTGACCTCCCACTTCGTCCGTGATGACGGCTCCGAGCTTCCGTGGACGGACCCAGATGAAGTTCCGGAGTTCTGAGGTCTGGCAACTCCTTGACTCGGGCCGCGGCACTGTGGCCTGTCGCGCAATCGATGCGCCGCTGATTTGTGTAGGGTGACCGGCTGGTTCTGAGCGCCCGTATCCCGGCTACGTGGGCGCGTAGCGGGCGATCTCGGATCGATTGCGAGGTCTCATCAGGGACCCTGTCGATTCCGTTGGCGGGCGGGAACAAGAACTGTGTATGAAGATGACAACGAATCCGTTATTGCGCTTCACAACTCTGTGAAGCGTGGCCTACGGTGACCAGCGGCTGCCCAAGGGGGCACCGTGTAATGAAATCGCGGGAAAGGCAATGATCGATGAGTGACTTCGGGGCAACATACGACGAGATGACCGGCACCGCCGACAAGCTCGACCAGGGCAAGGACACCATTGAGTCCGCGCTTGACGAGTGCCAGGGCTACGTCGACGAGCTCGTTCAGGACGGGTTCAAGACGGAGAAGGCGTCCGGTAAGTTCCAGGACGGCTACACGGAGATGACGACCGGTCTGAAGGACGCCATTGCTGGCGTCGAGGACATGGCTCAGGCTCTGCGTGACATGGCCACGGCGATCCAGGACCTGGACAGCCAGCTCGCCGGCGGCTGATCCATTCGCTTGGTTGGGCGGGGCGACACGTGAGTGATCGCCCCGCCCAAGGCGACATTTCGGCACTTTGACCGGGCAGACTGACGGAAGATCGAAGGGGAGCGCACGGTGGCGGACGTCAGGATCAAGATCGAGACTCTTTCGAGGATCGCGACACAGCTCGACTCGATTGTGAGCGAGTTCGAGAATGCGACGAGCCAGTCCGAGGAGCTGGAGGCCGACATCGGCAATCCGTACGGCCGCGGCGACCTTCGTGACAAGGCGCAGGACTTCGAAGAGCGCTGGGATGACAAGCGCGACGACCTCAAGGAGAGCCTGAAGGAGCTCCAGGAGCACGTCAAAGGTGTTGTCGACGGCTTCGAGAACTGGGACAGCGAGACTGCCCTTCAGTTCCAGTCGAACACTTCCATTCAAGCCCCCGGGGCGCCTGGCGGTGCTCCTTCGGGCGCGGCCGTCTAAGACGCGCATCCAAGACACAGTCGGCTCGGACCAAGGAACGCACAGACCATGGACTCATCCCCTAAGGGCAGAGAGATCAAGACCGTCGAGGGCAACCCCTCCGGCATCATCGAGCGTGGGAACGCCATCGAGCGACTGGGCGAGATGATGAGCTCCTGCGCCGATGAGCTGGCGATGATCGCCGCCCACGATCTCGCCAACGGCGAGATGGATGGCAAGGCGGTGGAAAAACTCCAGGAGAAGATCGGCGACTCCCACGAGACCCTCCGCGAGGCCAGTCAGCTCTACCGTCCGGTCGGGCCGATCATCGCGAAGTACGGCGAAGAGCTTCAGCAGTGGCAGCCGCTGATCAGGTCGCAGGTCGACACCTGCCAGGACCTGTGGGCCAAGTTCGACAGCATGGAGGGTGCGCCGAACCACCTTCCGGGCGCGGGTCCGAAGGAGGGCAGCCCGGAGGCGCAGCAGGAGGAAGACGCCGAGGAGGCGAAGGATCAGGCCCGCAAGGACTGGGAGAACGCCGCCGAGACCTGGGACGGCTACTACGACTCCTGGGAAGACGCGTACGACGCTGCGGTGAGCGGCATCGGTAACGAGATGTCGGGCAAGATCGAGGACGGCTTCTGGGAGGTCCTCGATGACATCATCGCTGTCCTCGAGATCGTTGCGATGGTGCTCTTCGTGGCGGCTCTGTTCATCGCCGGACCACTCGCGGCCATCGCGATGGCGGTATCGGCGCTGGTTCTCCTCGCGAAGACCATCCAGTTCTGTGCCGGAAAGTGCTCGCTCGTCGACCTCGGACTGGCGGTTCTCGACGTCGTACCGTTCGGCAAGTTCGGAAAGATGGCCGATGCGGTCACCGCCCTGGGCGACGCGACCAAGTTCGCCAAGTTCTCGGCTGCGTACAAGGCTGCGGGTGGCGTCGGAGACGCCGTCAAGTTCAAGGCCTTTCCGGACATCATGACCAGCCTTCACGCCGGTCTCGACGTCGGTGACTTCACGCGTATCAGCTCGTACAGCAAGATGTGGGCGTCGGCCGGCGACATCCAGGGGGCGTTGGCGAAGCAGGCCAACTCCTTCTACAGCACGGTGAACACGATCCAGGGCCTGCCCGACTCGGCCGTCGACATCTTCGCCTGAGCGATCGATCTTCCATACTGACGTGTGCTGCTCGGAGCTTGTAATCAAATCGGAGGACGACCGTGGTCGGAACGTGGCGAGCTGAAGGAATCCACCCACAACGTGAATGGACGCTGGTTCCCAGTGAACTGGGAGAGGGCGCCGACGCGTGGGTGTCGACCGAGTGTGCCCGCGTCCGCGAGTGGTTCGGCAACAATGCGAGCCGGCGGTCGGACGAGGACGTACGCCGCATCCTGACGGATTCCCTGGCCAGCCTCGATGAGCCGGGCAGGCTGGTCACCATGCTTCACTGGCCGATGACGGTCCCGATCGTCAGCCGCGTCAGAGTGGTCCTTGCCGAGGCTGGTGACCTCGACGTCAAGGCCTGGGAGAAGTCGGGTTTCGACGTCGATGAGTGCATCGGTGCGGCGATCGGTCCCGGCATCAAGTGCGTCGCATCGCGGGACGAGAGCATCGACGGACATGATCTACACCTGTCCACCGCGGTCTATGCCTTCAGCGGCGACGCCGGTGGTGTGGGACTGATCGTGGAGTCCGGTCTGCCGTTGGCGTTCCAGCTCACGATCGCTCAGATGCCGATCATTCTCTCGAGCCTTTCTCTCCTCGACCCGGACGGTCGTCCCTTCGAGGCCAGTCCGGTTCCGGGTCTCACACGAAACCAAGTTGACGAATGGGAGCACGTTTCCAATGCCTAAGGCGGCAGCGATCGATCCAGGAAACTGGGCAACGGTGCACAGCAACTTCGATCGCTTCGACATCAACGAGCTGAATCGAGTCGTTCTGGACTACGCGCAGATCGAGCTGGAGTCAGCTGAGAGGAAGCGTCGCCGCTCGGGTGCGGCGAACCTTGCTGCCAAGCTGATGTACTGGATCGCGCTCATCGGTCTGGCCGGACCGCTGTTCGCCGTGGCGATCTTTGCCAGTGGCGGAGGTGCGAGGAAGCTCTCCGAAGACTTCTCGCCGGGTTTCGAGGTTCCGTGCGTCTACATCGGATGCGCGCTCGGGTTCCTTGCTCTGCTCTACCACTTCGTGCCGTGGGTCCGGTCGACTCATCGGCAGTGGGATCGGTCCCTGTTCGGGTTCTCGGTCTTCGTACTGGTCTCGACCGTCGTCCTCCTGGTCCTGATCCTCATGAGCGACCCGGATGCCTATCCGCGGTTCCCCCTCGTGACGGCGCCGTTGTTGCTGCTGGTGTTCGGGATCTCGGTGATCGTCGCGGAGTTCCGGCTCTACTCGAAGGAGAAGCCACCCGCGGTCGACGTCAACGCACTGACCTCGGACGAGATGGAGGTGCTTCTCGCCTTGAGGCGTCAGGCGCTGACCACGCTTCGCTCCCGTTCGATCGTGTCCTACGAAGAATTCGATGCACTGAACAGCAGTCCGCTGACTGCGAGTGCTGACGGAAAGGCTTGACGTGTCAGGAATCGGCGCAGGCTCGTTGCGGGAGATGCTGGGTGCCAGCAAGGACCCGGAGTTTCACCTGAAGCTTCTCGACGGTTGGGAGCGTCACGTCCCGGACGCCTCTGACCGGGAAGCGATCGACGCCGAGATGAAGCGGCGCTGCATGGACGCCAACCGGCCCGATCTGCACGCGCACCTTCGGCTGCAGATGGATCAGGCGTTCTCGCTCATGAAGCAGCAGAACGTGATCGCCTACTTCGCGCCCACCGGGGCGCCGACGGGCGACGTCTACATCCCGGGTTCGATGTTCGCCACCATCCGGCGCGCCCCCAACGGCGAGAGCCTCGATGGCTATGTGACACATGCGATCCAGGCGTACGACGCCAAGCCGCTCTTCGGTGACAAGCGGTTCATCCGCTTCGAACGGGAGTCGACGAAGGAGCTCCAAGGCGGCTCGATCGTCATGACCTCGATGGTGTACGTGACACCGATCCCAGGCTCGAATCACCGCCGAGGCCTGCAGCTGACGGCGTCGGTCGCGCGGCCGGTGGAGATGGCGGCGACCGACCCGGTGTTCGTGGGTTGGAAGACGGCGTTCGACGTATGTGTCTCGACGCTTCGCTGGGCGCCGCCGGCGGCATAGTCGCGACGAGTTGACCGATCTCGGGTTGGAGTACAGATGGCCCCGCCGAAGGTACTGATGCAGTGGGCTCGCAAGTCCGATGAGGCCCGTGCGGAGTGGGCTCGCGAAGCGGTTGACGGGTGGGCGCGTACGGAGCGGTTCTCGCAGCCGTTCAGCTGGGGTGAGGCCGAGGCCACGGTGCTGGCGCGGAGCTACCCACCGCTGCCGGGCCGGTTCCTGCTGAACGCCGTCGGTTCTGTGGCCATGGGTCTGCTCGCGCTCGCCGCCCTTCCGCTTCTCGGTGCGTCCGTCCTGGGATTGGTGCTGGTTGCGCTGGCCAGCCGTCAGGAGACGGGTGCGGAGGGGCTGTTGTGGCTGGCTCGGATCGCCTTCGCCGCTGCCATCCTCGTAGTCGGCACCGGGCTGTCCGTCTGGTGGCAGACACGACGACGCAGCGTGGTCGGCGTTGCGCTTGCCGCGGCCACCGCGGTCGCGTCATTGGCGACGTACGTCTTGCTGCTGGTCTTGGACCTCCCGGTGATGCCGTGGCTGTCGATCCTCGTGCTTGGCGCGGCGATCTTGGGGCTGGCCAATCTGGTCCTGGAGCTGGCTTCCAAGCCGGAGGGCGGGGCAAAGAGCCGGAAGCCACCGCGGCGTGGGCCGCGAAGCTCGAGCAAACGACAGCGGGCCGGCGTCGCACGAGACCGCCTCCTCGACGTACTCATCCATCGTCGTCTGGTCGATGTCGACGAAGGCGACCGCATTCGACTTCGAGAGATGCCCTTGGGCTACTGGTCGGAGCTCGATGGGCTCGACGAGCGGGAGTGGCGTCGGGTGCTCGAGTATCGCCACGTGGGGTGGCGGGAGTTCGATGAGAACGACAGGTAGGTGTGAACGCTAGGCCGATATCAGGCCGAGGGAGGCGAGGATGACGAAGATGCCGCCTCCGCCGAGCAGGATGAACACGGCGCCGTAGTTGATGATGCGACCGACGACGGATCCGCCGGCGACGGTGTCGCTCGAGCTCGGGTCGTCGGGGGCGTACATGATCTCGATGACTTCGCCGACCGTCGGGCCGTGCAGGTGGTCGACCTCGCCGACGTGCTGGATGCCAGCAGCGTCACGGTATTCGTAGCGGGCCTCGTAGGACGTCTCGGTCGTGGTCGTCCCGGTGGCTGACGAACTGTGCTTCGTCTTCCGTACGTGGCGGATCGTCGCCTGCGCCCGTGGCCAGGTCGCGAGGCGGCGCCAGCGGCGGATCAGGTACCAGGCGAGCCAGGCTGGGAGGACAAGCATCGCGATGCCGATGAGGAGAGCGGCGACGGCGCCAAGGACCATGATCACTCCGTTCCCGAGATTGAACGCCCTCACCCTAGCCGCGAAGGCTGGGAGCCTGGCCGGGGCGGTGGGGTGCAGCCGGGGCTGTGCGCGTACCGTATCCCCGCTCGGAATCTCGGGGGCCTCCGCTGTGGCGCCTTCTGACTCATCTACTGACGACGGGATGTGTGCGTTGACTCGACGTGTGACGGCGATGGCGGTGGCCTCGGCGGCTGTGCTCTCCGGATGCCAGATTGGCCGACCCCCGAAGGACTTCGCGACCGGGGATGCGGTTCTGGCGCTGCGGGTCCACGAGGGCGGCGAGGACTCCAGCTACCTCGTGCTGGTCTCCCCGAAGGGGCAGACGCGTGCGTTCGAGCTCGACCGGGTCGAGGGCGCCCAGATCTCCTGGACGGAGAACGGGATCACCACGTCCGACCGGAGCCACGACTACGTGATCGATGAGACCGGGTTGACCGCGAACGAGCGGACGAGCGGTGGGAACGAGCACGAGACGCAGCATGAGTGGTACCGAGTGCCGGTCGGGGCGGGGACGTTGGTCGGGTTCAGCCCCGAGGACGGGTCCAAGGATCCGTTCGTGACGTACATCGACGGAGAGAGCGGCAAGGCGACGACGCGGGTTTCTCCGTACGGTCAGACGTCTACTGCCGCCGTGTGCGGCGAACGTGTCCTCTCCTCGGGACGAGGCACCGACACCAAGGCCTTCGAGGACGACACCGAGTCCATCCCGGAGAGCCAGTGGGACCGTGCCGCGTTGACGTCCGCCTATCCGCACGACGGGGCGGACATCCTGAGCACCGTGGAGCCCTCGGCCTTCCCCGGCACGACGTCGCCCTGTGTCGACGGCATCGTCTACGAGGGGTGGGAGAACGACGATGACCAGCACTTCGTGCGTGTCTGGAACACCGCGAAGGGGACGCCCGCGGAGCAGGTTGCCGTCGATCACGAGGTCGTCTATCCGGCGGATGACGACTCGTCGCGCATCGGCGGACCACATCGGGTGACGGTCTCGGACGGTCGGCTCTTCTGGGTCGTCGACAACACGATGTGGAGCGCGCCGGTGCCGACCACCGGGACGGCGCCGGTCCAGGCGCGTGAGGTCGGTTATCTGGAGGGGTACGTCGGGATGGACGCCGAGGTGATGACGTACGCGTCGAGTGCGGTCTACACGGTCGCCAATGACACTGATCTCCACGAGCGCAAGTGGTCCAGGTCCCGGCGCAGCGATCGCGTCTGGACGGAACTGACGGAGCTGAGCCTGCTGCGTACGGATCTGGCGAGCTGGAAGACATCCGTGGCGCTCGACGTGGATCTGGAGGACGTCGACTTCCCGACCAAGGACGTCCAGGTCACCGCACTGGCGATCAACCCGGAGTGGCTGGCCGAGAACGAGAAGTAGACAGCACCGGCGGTGTTGCGAAGGTCACCGCGCGACACGCCGAAGTAAAGAACGACCGGCAGGGCTTCGAGTTGCCAGGGTGACGCCGTACCTCTCGATCTCGGGAACATTCACTGTTGAAAGGGACCCTTCCATGCGCACTCGCACCACCGTCCGGACCTGTCGATCGGCCGCCGCCGGCCTCAGCCTCGGCCTCGCGCTCGCATTGACCGGGTGCGGCTCCGAGGCGACCGACTCCGACGCAGACGCTGCGGCCGAGGTCGAGTCCAGCGCGCCGGCCTCCGAGTCTCCGTCCGCAGCACCAGCGGGTGAGGAGAAGGAGGTCAAGATCGGGAAGACGCTCAAGGACCCCGACATGGGCGACACGATCGAGGTCGTCTCCGCGGTCCGTGACTTCCCGTCGGCGGAGGAGGCCGACCTGATCGCCGAGGGCGGCGAGGTCGTGCTGCTCCAGGTGAAGATCAAGCCCGGCACGGAGTACGGCGGTCGCATCTCGGACGGGAACTTCGAGATCTCGTGGGACAAGGGCGCCGACTTCGAGAGCGCCGACACCCGCCTGATGACCGAGGAGCTGACCGCCGCGAAGCGTACGCCGCTCGAGGACGTGCAGCGTCGCGACGGTGGCGAGCACACCGGCTGGATCGCCTTCCAGGTCGAGGAGAAGGCTGACACGTACCTCATCGAGTACGAGCGCGACGGCGCGAAGGTGATCGGCTCGGACAAGACCATCGCCGAGTTCACGGAGCAGGTGGAGATCCCCGCCTCGTGAGGTGATGACGCCGCGGGAGCGGAGACCCGCCATGTCGATGGCAGGTCTCCGCTCAGGCTCGTTAGGATCTGGGCGTCCGTTGTCTCGGAGAGGGGACTTGAAGGTGCATCCTGGGGCACGTCGTCGAGCGGGACTCGTTTCCGTTGCCAGCCTGGCGCTTGTCGCCACCGCCTGTTCGGGTGACCTCCCCGCCTCGGTCGAGGAGGGTTCTGAGGTCGCCGTCGCGTGGACGGAGTCCTTGACGAGCACCAACCCGGCGAGCGCGGCGAGCGTGACCGACGGAAACCTCGACATCGCCTCGCTGACCCGCGGAGCCTTCGGCACCCTGGTCAACGACACCGTCGAGATGGACGAGACCTTCGGCAAGGTCACCATGGAGGGCGACAAGCAGGCGCGGGTGCGCTACGACCTGGCCGAGCCGACCTGGTCCGACGGGGTGCCGATCGACACCGCCGACCTCATGCTCGCCTGGGCCGCGACCTCGGGCTACTTCCGCACCCCGAAGGAGGGGAGCCCGGACGGCACGGTCGACTTCGGTGCGGTGCCGACCGGTCTGACCAAGAGCGCCTACATCCCCGAGGTCGACGAGGGCGCCCGCGCCATCGAGGTCCCGCTGGTGGTGCCTGTGGTCGACTGGCGTACGGCCCTGGACGTCGCCGTGCCGGCGCACGTCGTCGGGCAGAAGGCCCTGAAGATCGAGGACCCGATCGAGGCCAAGGAGGTCGTCGAGACCGCGATCGAGGAGTCCGACACCGCCAAGCTCACCAAGATCGCGGAGGCGTGGAACTCGTCCTTCACCATCGCCGAGAACGGCAAGGCGTCCGAGGAGGCGCTGCTCTCCAGCGGCCCCTACCGGGTCTCGAAGATCTCGGCCGGCGAGGGCGGCCAGGAGGTCGACCTGGAGGCCAACCCGGAATACGCGGGTGAGGCCAGGCCGACCTACGAGCAGGTACGCCTCACCCCGGCCGGCTCCGACGCCCTGAACAGCCTGGGGGAGAAGGTCGACGTCGTCCAGGTCACCCCGACCAAGGCCAACCGGAAGCAGGTGCGTGACCTCGAGCGCCGCGACTACGCCGTCGAGAACGCCAACGACGGCACCATGTGGGCGCTGATCCTCCGCAGCGATCGCGGCCTGTTCAAGCGCAAGGACACGCGCACGGCGTATCTGCGGGCAGTGCCCCGCGGCGACATCGCCGAGGGCGGCGCGGGCGAGTGGGCCGAGGCGTACGAAGCCACCGACGTCGTGCTGTTCCCGCCGGGTGGCGAGGGCTACCAGATCGCGACCGAGGACTCCGGGTTCTCCACGAAGTTCAAGGCCTCCGAGGACGCGGCGGCCCCGCGTGGCGCCAAGGTGTGCATCTCCTACGACACGTCGAGCGCGTTCGCCTCAGGCGCCTACGACACCATCTCGAACGTGGTGGACGACGAGGGCTGGGGCACCACCGACTGTGGTGTGTCCTCGGCCGACAAGGTGATCTCCGGCAACAAGTGGGACGCTGCGCTCGTCCGGATCCCGGTCCCGCAGACGCCGGAGGAGATCTCGGCGCAGTGGGGCAGCAAGGGCAGCCAGAACGCGACCGGCGGCGGCGACCGCGAGCGCGACCGCCTCATCAGCGAGCTGGCCCGCACCGCGGATCCCTACGAGGCTCGCGACGTACGCGTCCAGATCGAGAAGACGCTGGTCCGGGATTCGATCGTCGTGCCGATCGTGATGAACCCGACGGTGACGGTGATCGACAAGAAGGTCGACAGCGTACGTCCCCGCTCCGGGCAGGTCGCACCGCTCGTCTCGACCGTCGTCGAATGGTCGCCGACCAAGAAGTAGGCGACTTTTAGCGCATTGGAGTGGTTGGGTTCCGCCACCCTTGAATAGGGTGCGGGCATGACGACGCTTCATCCCGGGGCAGTGTTCGGCCACTACCGCCTGGATCGCATTCTTGGTGAGGGTGGAATGGGCGTGGTCTATGACGCCTTCGACACCAAGCTCGAACGGCAGGTCGCCCTGAAGATGGTGCATGCCCACCTCGCCGACCGACAGTTCATCGACATGTTCATCCGCGAGGGGCAGACCCTGGCGCAGATCAGGTCGCCCCACATCATCGCGATCTACGACATCGGCGAGCAGCACGGCAGCCCGTTCATCGTCACCCAGTTCATCAAGGGCGGTGATGTGACCGGCCTCGTACGCAGCAACGGGCCGTTGGCGCCGCACCTGGCGTGCCTGGTGAACGCCCAGGTGGCGGGGGCGCTTCACGACGCCCACCAGGCGGGGATCATCCACCAGGACGTCAAGCCGTCGAACGTGCTCGTCCGCAACCCCGCGAGCCCTCTGGACCCGTTCGCGTACCTGTGCGACTTCGGGATCGCGACCTCGTCCTCCGACTCGCCCGCCGGCGGGATCACCGGCACCTGGAACTACCTGGCGCCCGAGTACATCCGCGACGAGCGGGACGCGCAGGGCCGGCCGATCTCGCCGGAGCCGTCGCGAGACATCTACGCGGCCGGCTGCATGCTGTGGTTCACGCTGACCGGCAAGATTCCCTACTCGGGTGCGGCCGTGCAGGTGGCGATGGCGCACCAGAACGCACCGATCCCGCAGTTCGTCGGCACCGACGAGTGGACCAGGGAAGCCAACCGGATCCTGCAGCTCTCGATGGCGAAGGACCGCCGGAGCCGCTACCAAAGCGCGGCGGTCTTCAAGGACGACCTGCTGAAGCTGCGCGAGATCACCGCGCCTGCTCAGCTCGTGCCCGCGCCGTCGATGACCGACCCCAACCCGGCGCCGATCCTGGTCGCGGCCGTCCGCGCGCCGTCCGAGAGCGAGGCCATCCTGATCGAGGAGGCCGCGCGGCCGTCCAGGATCACCCCGCTGCGGGTCGGTGCGGCGATGGTCGGGGTGGCCGCCCTCGGGGTCGGTGGTGCGCTGGCGATCACCCAGCCCTGGGTCGAGCACGGGCCCGAGCCCATCGTGCCGACCGTCAAGGGCGCTGCGTACGCGGATGTGAACGGCGACAAGTTCGGGGACGTGGTCACCAATGTCCAGAACCCCGACGGCAAGGGTGTCGACGTGGTCACCTGGAAGTCGGACGGCCGCACGCTGACCCCGTCGAAGGCCGTCACGTACGACGACCCCGCGCTCCCGGAGGACAACGACGGGAGCGAGGTGTTCCCGCTCTGCGCCGACTTCACCGGCGATGGGAAGAACTCGTTGATCACCTTCGTACGGAGCGAGAAGGGCTTCAACTTCCACGGTGATCTGGAGGGATCCCTCAAGGCTCCCGCGGGGGTCGTCGAGCAGGGCAAGAAGATGGCTGGGTCGACGTTCTACTACGACCTGGGCACCGACGACTTCGATGGTGATGGCGTAGCCGATCTGTTCATGGCGACGACCTTCGGCAACCCGGACCCTGACCTCGACAGGCAAGGTAGAACGGTCGGGGACGGCGCCATCTGGGTCTATCGCGGCACGGGATCAGGGTTCGCGGAGCCGACGCAGTTCGCGGCCTATCCGGCTGAGGACAGGGAGCAGGTCGTGGTGGGTGAGTTCACCGGCGACGAGAAGGCCGACCTCGTGGTGCTGAAGCGAGTTCCGGGTGAACCTGAGAACAAGACGCTCACGACGGGAACGTCGGAGCTGGACCTCTACCAGGGGGATGGAGCGACCGTTGCCGCGGCCAAGTCGTTCCCCTTCAAGCACCAGGGAATCAGCTCGTTCCTCGCTGGTGACGTCGACGGCGACGGCCTGGACGAGATCGTCGTCGGGGAGTCCGGCCGAGGCGAGGGCCAGACGATCACGGTCGGGACCTTCAGCGAGGACTTGGCCGAGTTCTCGATCGCCACGCGCGGAAAGCTCCCTAAACCACGCAACACCCTCAAGACCGTCAGCAGGTATCCCGTGACACTTGCCGATGTGAACGGGGACGGGCGGTCCGACGTCATTGCGGCCTCCCAGGACACCAGCGACAGCCCCTACACGTTCTATGTGGCGTTGGCCTCGAAGGAGGGCACGTTCCCGGGCCACGAGCTGGCGACGTGGAAGAACTCGCCGGAAGACGTGCGCCGCTACAACCTCATGGGAGGAACTCTCGGATGAGCGATTCCACAGGAATCCCTGACAACGACCCTCGCGGGCCCGAGCCCTCCTTCGAGCGCCCGCCCGTCGACGACCCCGACAAGACCACGATCCGGCCGCGGATCGCTCGACCCAGCGGGCCGACGAGTACGCCGCCTCCGCCGCCCCCACCCCCGCCGACCCGGACGCCACCCCCGCCACCTCCGGGCCCTCCGGCACCGACGCAGGCGCCGACACTGGCGCCGACGCAGGTGCCGTCACAGCCCGCGCCGCCTCCACCGCCCGCGCAGCAGGACACCCCCGGGATGATCGGGCCCTACCGGCTCGAGCAGCAGGTGGCGTCCAACGACAGCGCGGTCGTCTACCGGGCGACCGACACCCGGCTCAACCGAGCGGTCGCCATCAAGGTGCTCCTCGGGCGGAGCGCCCGTGACCCCGAGTTCGTGTCCCGGTTCGACAAGCAGGCCACGTTGATGGCCAAGCTCGACTCGCCCCACATCATGGGTGTCTACACCAACGGCCGGACCGGCGACGGTGCTCCGTACCTGGTCTCGCAGTATGCCGACGGCGGCGATCTCGGCTCACTGCTGAAGGCTCGCGGACGGCTCCCTGGCCCCATGGCCGCCGACATCTGCGCCCAGATCGCCGATGGCCTGGCGGCGATCCACTCGCCCGAGGTCGGGGTCGTGCACGGCGACGTGAAGCCGTCGAACATCCTGCTGCGTGACGGCAACAACCCGCCGTACGCCTATCTCTCGGACTTCGCGGCCGCGCGCGCCGACGACTCCGAGACGGCCCGGCCCGGCATCCATTCCGGCGCCTGGGACTATCTCGCGCCCGAACGCGCGATGGGTGCGCCGGCCAGCCCGGCGACCGATCTCTACTCGCTGGGCTGCCTGTTCTACGAGCTGGTCACCGGCGAGGTGCCCTTCACCGGGGCGAACGACGTCGAGACGGCGATGGCCCACAGCTCCCAGCCGATCCCCACGTTGCCCGGAAGGGACGACTTCACGCTTCAGGCCAACGACCTGCTCTCCGGCCAGGGCGGCCTGCTCACGAAGGACCCGGCCGGACGGTCCAGCGACGCGGTTCGCGTCCGGGATCGGTTCGCGGCCATGGCGGGGCGCCAGATGGGGTTCGCCTCAGGCGCCACGGTCACCCTCAAACGCGCCAAGACCAAGTGGTGGGTTGCTGCCGGGGCGGCCGCGGCGGTCCTCGTCGCCGGTGGTGCCGCGCTCGGGATCACGCTCACGACCACGGAGAACACTCCGGCGAAGCCCAAGCCGGCCGTACGCGGCGACATCACCGGAGACCGGTTGGGCGACCTGGTGCTCGGCGCGCCGTTCGGCGACATCAACTACAACTGGGACACCAACGCCGCGACTCTGTTCGCCTCGACGGGCAAGGCGTTCAAGACCGGCACCGGCGAGGGCCTCCGTTTCGGCAACCTGCTCGGTGACCTGGACGCCGACGGGCGGGTCGATGTGGTCCAGCTGTCCGGCGTCGGATCGACGTTCAACGTCGAGTCGAACTCCAAGAACCAACCGGACGGCTCCATCCAGGTGCCTGCTTCGGGCAAGCGTCTGGCCATGTTCTGCGCCGACTTCAACGGTGACGGTCGCGACGACATCGGCATGATCTCCGTCGGCAACGGAACCAAGCTGCCCGCGGACGACGCCGAGCTCGGAAAGCTCGAGGACCTGAAGTTCCACGTCACGGTCATGCTGAGCAAGGCCGACAACACCTGGGCCAAGAGCGCAGACTGGTACACCGGTCCCTGGAAGGGCACCACGTTCGACGTCAACTTCGAGGTCGGTGACCTCGATGGCGACAAGGGGGCCGACATCGTCATGGGTGCCAGGGAAACCTCCCCCGCCGCGGCCGTCCTGCTGATGAGCCAGGGCTCGAAGCTCACGAAGACCGAGCTCGACCTGCCCGGGCCCGACGGCGACCGGTCCGCCGAGACGCCGATCTTCGCCGACGTCACCGGTGACGGGAAGGACGAGATGATCACCCAGGAGGTCGCGGATCAGAAGTGGGTCTTCCGCGTCTACTCCTACGACCCCGAGGGCAAGAAGTTCGTGCACGAGCCGGCCTGGGACATCGACGACCCGGTCAGGAACGACGACGCCCTCAGTGGGTCTCAGATCCCCGCGGCGGCCGACGTCAACGGCGACGGCCGCGACGACCTGGTCAACCCGCTGCGCGCCGGTGACGGGGACTACGAGTATCTCAACAAGGCGTCGGTGATGATCTCCGGCAAGGACGGGTTCACCGTCGAGACCTGGGAGATGCCTGGCGCCGACCAGTTCGAGACCCACCCCCCGTTGCGCAAGGCGTCCAACAACAACGGGACCGGGACTCTCTAGATCACGACTGCAAGCGGCCCGCGACCTGGATCAGGTCGCGGGCCGCTGTCTCGGTCGGAGGGGCGAGCTACACCGAGGACTCGCTCCACGCCAGCTGGACGACCTCGATACCTCGGTCGCGGGTGACCAGACGACCTCGGCCCGGGCGCGTCGGGACCGGCTTCAGGTTGCCGACGAGCGGACCCTCGTCCGGGTTGCCGGAGAGCAGCAGGCCGGGCATGGCCAGATCGCGCATCGACTGGATGACCGACTCGTAGAGCGACCGCGAGGCTCCACCCGAGCGGCGGGCGATGATGACGTGCAGGCCGACGTCGCGGGCCTGGGCCATCAGCGGCTGCAGGGGAGCGACCGGCGAGCCCTGCTGGGTGGCGACCAGGTCGTAGTCGTCGACCAGCAGGAACAGGTCCGCACCCGTCCACCAGGACCGGTTGCGCAGCTGCTCGGGCGTGACGTCGGGGCCGGGGATCCGCTTCGACAGGTAGTCCGCCAGGTCGCTCAGCGCCGGCGTCGCCTGCGTCGCCGAGGTGAGGTAGCTGACCAGGTAGTCGTCCGGGATCTCGCCGAGCATCGAGCGCCGGTAGTCGACCACCGCGATCTGGGCTTCCTTCGGCGAATGCGTCCGCATGATCTCGCGGGCGATGTTGCGGAGCAGCGTCGACTTGCCGGACTGGCCGTCGCCGAAGACGAGCAGGTGGGGCTCGGTGTCGGGGTTGAGACCGACCGGAGCCAGCTCCTTCTCGTTGATCCCCAGGAGCAGTCGCTTGCCGGGCTTCTCCTCGGTGACCCCGGCCTGCTCGCGGATCCGCTCGATCGTGATCCTCTCCGGCAGCAGCCGCAGCTTCGGGCCGGCCGGACCCTGCCAGCCCGCGGAGATCCGGGAGATCAGGTCGTCGACGCCGTCGCCCAGCGTCGCCGCCGAGCCGTCGCCGTCCATGCGGGGCAGGGCGCTGAGGAAGTGGAGCTTTTCCTTCACGATGCCTCGACCCGGGCGACCGGTCGGCACGAGGGCGGCGAGCTTGCGGTCCAGCTCGGAGTCCATCGGGTCGCCCAGACGGAGCTCGAGCTTGGTGCCGAAGACGTCGCGCATCGAGGAGCGGAACTCGGCCCAGCGACCGGCCGACGCGACGATGTGGACACCGAAGGTCAGGCCACGCGGAGCGATCTCCTGGATGGCGTACTCGAGGTCGTCGAAGTCGGCGCGCAGCGTGCCCCACCCGTCGATGACGAGGAAGACGTCGCCCCAGCCGTCGTCGGCCTGGCCACGAGCGCGGCGGGTGCGGTAGGTCTCGATCGAGTCGATGCCCTGCGCCCGGAAGTAGGCCTCGCGGCGGTCGATGATGCCGGAGATCTCGGCCAGGACGCGGCGTACGACATCGGGCTCGGAACGGGTGCCGACACCGGAGACGTGCGGGAGCTTGGCCAGCGGTGCGAACGTGCCGCCACCGAAGTCGAGGACGAAGAACTGCACCTCCTGCGGCGTCATGGTCAACGACATCGAGGTGACGATGGTGCGGAGCGTGGTCGACTTACCGGTGCGAGGGGCACCGATGACCGCGACGTGACCGGCGGCCCCGCGCAGGTCGACCGTGAGCGTGTCGCGCAGCTGCTCACGCGGCTTGTCGACGATGCCGAGCGGCACCACGAGTCCGCCGAGGCGCTTCCAGGCCGGCGAGTGCAGACCGAGCTCGGGCGAGGTGGTCAGGTCGGGCATCAGCGTGTCGAGCGTGTCGGGGATGTCGAGCGGCGGCAGCCAGACCTGGTGGGCCGGGGTGCCGTGGCCGGTCATCCGGTCGACGGCGATGTCGAGCATCGACTTCTCGACGCCGTCCGCGCCGACGACCGGGGTGGCCGGACGCTCCTCCTCCTCGACCGGCATCGCCAGCTGCTTCACCTCGGCGATCGAGAACGGGAAGATGCCCTGCAGCTTGCCGCCCTCGTCGCGGCGGATCCGCGACCCCGCGGCCGGTGGCCCCGAGACGTACGCAGCCCGGAACCGCTGCATGTTGGTCGGGTCGGGCTTCAGGTAGCCGAGGCCGGGGACCGCCGGGAGCTCGTAGGCGTCCGGCACACCGAGCACGGTCCGCGACTCCTGCGCGGAGAACGTACGCAGGCCGACGCGGTAGGAGAGGTGGGAGTCGAGACCGCGCAGGCGGCCCTCCTCGAGACGCTGCGAGGCGAGCAGCAGGTGGATGCCGAGGGATCGGCCCAGACGACCGATCGCGACGAACAGGTCGATGAACTCGGGCTTGGCCGAGAGCATCTCGGAGAACTCGTCGACCACGATGAACAGCGACGGCAGCGGATCCATCGAGGGATCCTGCGTACGGGCCTTCTCGTAGTCCTTCAGCGAGGAGAAGTTGCCGGCCTCGCGCAGGAGCTCCTGGCGGCGGGTCATCTCACCGGAGAGCGCGTCCTGCATACGGTCGACCAGGGTGAGCTCGCCCTCGAGGTTGGTGATCACCGCGGAGACGTGCGGCATGCCCGCCATCCCGGCGAAGGTCGCACCACCCTTGAAGTCGACCAGCACCAGGTTGAGGACCTCCGGCGGGTGGGTGAGCACCAGACCGAGGACCAGGGTGCGGAGGAACTCCGACTTACCGGAACCGGTCGCGCCGATGACGAGGCCGTGCGGCCCCATTCCCTGCTGGGCCGACTCCTTGATGTCCATGTAGATCTGCTGGCCGGCCTCGCCGACGCCGACCGGCACGCGCAGCCGGTCGCGGTTGGCGCGGGGGCGCCAGGCGACGTCCGGGTCGAAGGAGCGTACGTCGCCCAGACCGAGCAGCGCCATGTAGTCCTTCGGGGCCGCGATCTCGGTGTCCTGCGGAGTCTCGGCAGCGGCGTCGGAGCCCTCCGGAGACACCGTGTAGAGCGCGGTCAGGCGGCGGGCGTAGGCCTCGGCGTCGGCCATGCTCATCTGGTCCACCCGCAGGCGGACGGGGTCCATGCGTACGCGCACCTGGTAGCCGGAGACCGTGTTGCTCTCGTCGGGCTCCTCGTCGTCGATCAGGAACCGCACCCGGCTGGAGTCGAACAGCTCGTCCCAGTGGGTCGGCAGGTCGATGACCGTGACGCCTTGGATGCCGTCGTCCGGGAGCACGTGGTTGCCCGGCGGGACGGAGCCGCCGTCGACGATGACCACGACCTGCGGCGAAGGAATCCGGTCGTCGGTGCCCCAGCGGGCGCGCTCGCCGACCTCGGTCGGAAGCAGGGCGCCGAGGTCGTTGATGTTGGTGACCACCATGCGGCGCGGCCCCACGGCGTCGACCTCGCGGCCGCTCTGTGCGTGCGGGAGCCATTTGACCCAGTCCCACTCGGCCAGGTTGCGCTCGGAGGTGAGTACGGCGACGACCAGCTGCTCCGGTGAGTGGAAGGCCGTCATGCCGCAGATCAGAGCGCGGGCGAGCGCCCGGGCCTGGTCCTCGTTGCCGCAGATCTCCATCTTGTCGAAGCCGCGCAGGTTGGTCGCGGCCGGCAGGTCGGGCTGGACCCGGTGGACGGTCAGCAGCCGGTGCAGCGCGCTCGCCGACGCTGGGTCGACCTGATCGATCGGGGTCTGCTGGGGCGGCACCAGAGTGAGGGCCAGGGGCTGGTGCGCGACACCGTAGCGGACGTCGAGATAGCGCTTGTGGGTGTTCGAGCGCTCCCAGAGCCGGCTGCGCTCCTCGGCGATCGCGGGCAGCGACGACGGCGCCGGATAGTGCCAGGTGAGCGCCTTGCGCTGCTGCTCACCGGCCCTGCGCGCCGACTGCCGGACGCCGGCCAGGTAGCGCAGGTAGTCCGTACGCTGCCCACCGACCTGCTTCTGCTTCTGCTTACGCTGCCGGTCGATCTGCACGAAGATGAAGCCGAGCGTCGCGAAGAGGAACATGCCGGCGGCGATGTAGCGCTGGATCGGCGGGGACCCGCCCGCGCCCGACTGCATCGTCGCGATGAGCACGATCGACCCGAGGCCACCGAGCATGGGGATGGCGTTCATCAGGATGCCCCCGACACCCTCGCCCTCTTCGATAGCCGGCGGAGCATTCAGAGCCAGCTCCCCTTCGGGGACCTCCGGCTCCTCGGTGCGGGTACCGCTGGCTGTCGCAGCGATGGTCACGTGTCCCCCTGAGACTGGTTCAGTGCCCCGCGGGCCCGGATGCCGCAGGTGGTCAGGATCTTAGAGTGCCCGCTACCCGGCTACTACCCTTAACCGTGCCGGTCGGGTAAAACGGGCGGTGGAGCTTCCGATGTGGAACTCTGTCACAGGGTCATCACGCATCCGGGAGGTGTCATGCCCACTCAGACGGCCGATGCCGTAGTGCCGGCGCTCGCAGCAGGCGGCCTGGCGGTCACGGTCCACGGCACCGCCGGAGTGGTCGACATCGTCGTTCCTTCCGATGCGCACGCCTCGGACCTGGCGAGGGAGTACGCGACGGCAGTCGGCCTGCCCGCGGCCCCGGTGCTGCGCGATCGTCGTGGCGAGGTGATCAAGCCGGACGCGTCGCTCGCCTCCCGCGGCATCACCTCCGGCGCCCTGCTCGCCGCCGACTCGCCGCCCACTCAGGCCTACGCGCGCCGCGAGGTCGTGGAGACGGCCGCCCCGGTGCAAGCAGGCAGCTTCTCGTTCTACTGGGTCGGTCTGGCCACCATCCTGGCGGTCGGCGCGGCCGGGTTCGGCGCTCAGGCCGACGGCTGGCAGCGACTGGCCATCACCGGTCTGCTCGCGCTCGGCGCCTTGATCGGCATCATCCCCGCGGGTCCGTACGCAGCGCGCCGCGCGATCGCCGCTCCGGCCTTCGCCGCCGGGGCCGCCTTCGTCATCACCGTCGAACCGGCGCCCGAGACGCTGCCCATGGCGGTCGGCGTGGCCGGGTTGAGCGCCGCGGTCGTCGCGACCATCTCGCGGTCGCTCGTCGACGGCGTCGACGAGGCGCTGAAGATCTGGACGACGACCGGCGTCGTCGTCTTCGTGGTGACCGCGCTGTGCGCCCTGCTCGGCACCTCGCCGCAGGTGCCGTGGTCGATCCTGTTCGCGGCCGCCGCGCTGGCGGCGCGGATCGTCCCGTCGTACGCCGTCGACGTCCCTGACTCCTATCTCCTCGACGTCTCGAAGCTGTCCGTGACCGCCTGGTCGGCACGGGCCAAGACCACCTCCGGCAAGGCGACGGTCCCGATCGACGAGGTCACCGCGGTGGCCGATCGCGGCGCCCGCACCCTGGCGGCGGCCTCCTGGGCGGTGCTCGCCGTGGTCGCGGTGAGCGGACCGGCGCTGGTGGCGACCGCGACGGACGACGTGGACCGGATCGGTGGCTGGCTGGTCCTGCTGGCCGGTGCCTTCGTGATCCTGCTCGCGGCGCGCAGCTATCGCTACTGGCTGCCTCGTGGCGTACTCCGGGTCGCCGGGGTTATTGCGCTGGCGGTCGGGGTCCGTGCCTTCGTAGGCTGGGCCGACCCGGAGCTGGTCTCCTGGTTCGGTCTGGGAGTCGTGGTGATCGGGTTCGCCGTCATCATCGCGGCGATCGCGACCGGCCGGGGCTGGCGCTCGGCGAAGTGGGCGTCTCGGGCCGACTGGGCGGAGTCGCTGTGCGGCGCGGCCGTCATCGCTTCGTTCGTGGTTTCCTCGGGGTTCTTCAGACACCTGTGGGAATCGGGTTTCAACGGCTAGACAGCAGGGCTGAAAAAAGTTCAGAGATTTGTGTTTAGAACTCCGGAGACGGGGTAAGAACACATTGTCCGGACCTCGGGGGAGCCCATCGGGAGCCGGGCTCCAACAGGTATCAACCTAGGAACCGGTTCCGCCGGTGGAAGGACAGCACCATGAGCAGTGAGATCAAGCAAGGGCAGGCGATCGAGTCCGCCGTCAAGTTCATCGAGGAGACGAAGGCCAAGCTGGAGAACATCAACTCCCGCACGGTCTCCGAGGCTCAGTCTGCTGGGGCCTCCGGGTGGAAGGGCGCTGGCGGCAACGCGTTCCAGCAGCTCATGAACACCTACAACGAGAAGGCCCGCGAGATCACCACGGCCCTCGACCAGCTCACCGCCGGTCTCACCAAGGCCCGCCAGCTGGGGTCCGACGCCGACCAGGATGTTGCGGGGCAGACCAGCTCCATCAGCAGCCAGGTCGAGGGCACCAAGTACTCGTTCTGATCGACGCAACAGACTGAAAAGGAACTGTCATGGGCGAAGAGATTGTTGTTAACCACGGCGCCATGGGCTCGATCGTGGACGTGCTGATCAAGGGCGTGAAGGAGATGGACGGCGCCCTCGATGAGCTCGAGAGGTACATCCTGGGCCTCCAGGAGAACTTCACCGGTGAGGCGGCCAACGCCTACAACCAGGCTCAGGCCAAGTGGAACGGGACCATCCGTGAGCTGGGTGGCGCGCTCGATCGCAGCAGCAAGTTCGTCAACGAGTCGCAGGCGCGCATGCACGATGCTGACATGCGCGGTGCCGGCGGCTTCGGCGGCTGAGCTTTCAGCACACAGACAACACGAGGGGACCGGTGCGGGGCACCGGTCCCCTCGTCGCTGGTTTTATGGCAAAGTCAGCGCTGATGTTCGCTGTCTGACTCAGCGGGCACGATGTACGTCTATCTCTCGGGACATTCGGTCGGTTCGTCTCGGGCACAGGCACGACGCGAGGAGTTCGTGAAATGACGCAGGCGCAGGTGGCGCCCACGGGGCTGGTCCGGGTCACTGTCGCCTCCGGCACACGCCGGATGGATCTGGTGCTGCCGGGCTCGGTGCCGGTGGCGGAGCTCGTGCCGGAGCTCGCGCGAAGCGTCGGGCTGCTCGACCCGCAGACGGCGTACGCCGGCTACCGCGTCGTGCTCGCCGACGGCCGCAAGCTCGCCGGCGACCTCGGCCTGATCCCGCAGGGCGTCGAGGACGGTGGCGTACTCACCGTGAGCGCCGGCATCGACGACAAGCCGCCGCGGGTCTACGACGACGTGGTCGAGGCGATGACCGACGTCGTCGAGAGCGAGATGGCCCCCTGGAAGCCGGAAGCAGGACGACGTACGTCACTGCTGGCCGCCGCGCTGCTGCTGCTCCTCGGCGCCGGTGCGCTGTGGACACAGGCGCCGTCGATGCTCGCCGGCGTCGCGGCCGGAGTGATCGGCATCGTCCTCGCCGGAGGCGCGATCGTGCTCTCCCGGCTCGAGGCCGAGAACGACGCCGCGATCGCCGCGGTGTGGATCGGTGAGGTCTACGGCGCGGTCGCCGGCTTCCTGATCGGCTCGGCCTCCCTCGATGGTGGCGTCGGGATGCCGCTGGCCTTCGCCGGCGCGGGCGCGATGCTCGCCGCCGCGATCGGCTTCCTCGGCCTCGGCGAGGCCCGGATGCTGGCGATGCCGGGTGCGCTCGTCGGCGGGGTCTTCCTGGTCGCCGGCATGCTGCTGAGCATGACCGGCTGGCAGGCCGGTGTGGTGCTCGGGATCGTGCTGGTCGTCGTGGTGCTGGCCGGCAGCTTCTTCCCGTGGCTCGCGCTGAGCACGACCAAGACCGACGTCCCCCAGCTCTACTCCGACGAGGACATCAACCTCGACCCGGACGAGATCCGTGCCGACCAGGTCAGGGTCGACGCCAAGGTCGCTCACGAGATCCTCGTCGCGATCTCCCTCTCAGTCGGCGTCCTGGTCGTGCTGACCTCGCCGTTCGTGGTGCGGCTCGGCCTCTTCGGCACGCTGCTGGCTCTCGCCGCGTGCGTCGTGCTGATGCTGCGCACTCGGCAGTACCGGACGGGATCTGAGGTGCTGGTCGGGCTGGTCTCCGGGATCGCCGGCCTGCTCGCGATCGGTGCCGCGCTGCTCGTCTACCACGAGTCGTGGCGGCCGACGACCGCCGTCGTGCTGGCGGCTGCGGGTGGCGTACTCCTGGTCCTGACGCTGGTCCCCGACGTCGGCTCGATCCGCCGTGGTCGCCTCGCCGATGTCGCCGAGACCGCCTGCCTGCTTGCGATGCTGCCGCTGATGGTGCTCGCCTCGGGCCTCTTCAGCGCCGCGGTGGCTGGTTTCTGATGGCCAGCAAGAAGGACCTCGTAGAGGCCCATGCCTTCAGCCGCCGCCGGCTCGTCTCCGCGTTCCTCTCCGGAGCCCCCGGCGGGCGCGAGGTGGAGCCGGCCCGACCGGGCCGCTCGGTCTTCGGTGGCGTCGTGCTCGCCGTGCTGCTCATCGCCGGCGGCGCCGTCGCCCACTTCCTCGCTCCCCGGCCCGCGACCGGCTGGGCAGACCAGCCCGGCCTGATCGTGACCAAGGGCGGGGCGCGGTACGTCGTCACCGGCCCCGAGAACGAGAAGGAGCTGTACCCGGTCGTCAACCTGGCCAGCGCCCAGCTCATCCTCGGGCTCGACCTGGAGAAGAAGTCCAAGGTCATCGACCAGGAGGAGATCGACAAGGAGTTCCCGAAGCAGACGATCGGCATCTCCGGCCCCGACGTCCCGGAGGAGCTGCCGCTGAAGTCCGACTTCATCAACTCCGGCTGGACCGCGTGCACGGCCAACGGAGCCGGCACGTTCCTGAACATCTCCGAGAAGCCGGACGTGAAGTCGGCGGCGGACACCGGCTTCATGGTGCAGACCGAAGAGGGCAACTACCTCATCGCGGAGTCTCGGACGAATGAGGGTTACACCCAGGCCTACAGCTACAAGATCGAGGGCGATCAGGAGACCTACGCCGACCGTGTCTTCAACGATGCGCCGCCGACGCTCAAGGTTCCGCAGTCATGGGTCAACCTGTTCCCTGCCGGCGCGCCGCTGGGGGCGGAGGCGTTCGGAAGTGCCTACTCGAAGTTCGGCCAAGCGGTGGCCGGTGAGGACTATCCGATCGGGACGAGGGGCATCTTCGACACCAAGAGCTACCTGCTGATGGAGAGTGGCTGGATCCGCATCAGTGACTTCACCGCAGAGGTGTACGACACGGCCCTGCAGGCAGCGGGCAAGTCGGTCAGCCTCCAATCGCTGAACAACGGCCCACAGATCAACGGCGACGAGCCGGAGACCTCCTGGCCGACCGAGACCCTCGAGCCCGGCACCGGCAGTGTCTGCGCCAAGCTCGAGACCGAGGACGAGACGACGGTGCGACTCGGCGTCGAGCCGGGCGAGGATGCCTGGCGGGCGTCGGAGCCTCCCGATGCCACCGACTTCACCTCAGCCCGGGTCGACCCCGGCAAGGGTGCCTTCGTGTACGCCGCCAACGGCGAGAAGCTCGACAAGAAGAGCGCGACGCCCTATCTGATCGATGCCCGCGGCACCGTGAACACCCTCGACGGCAAGGTGACCGTCGATCGGCTCGGTCTGGGGCCCGACTCCGGTCCGATCGTCCCCAGCACTTGGCTGCAATTGCTCCCGCGTGGTGCCGCGCTCTCGACCGACTTGGCGCTCTGCCCGCCCGCTACCGGAGAGGTACAGGAGAGCCAGTGCGTGGCGACCGAGTGACACTGCTGCGTAGTGGTATCGCGCTCGCCGCCGTCGTCGGTGGGCTCACCTTCCTGGGTAGTCCGGGCCCCGCGTACGCCGCGGAGGAACGGCCACTTTGTCAGGCGTACGAGAAGAATCTCGGCGGCGGCGCTCCGCAGAAGGCGGAGACCCAGATGCCGCCGGTGCTGGAGACGGTAGCTCCGTTCGCGATCATGCGGATCGCCGAGGCGCAGAAGGTGAGCAAGCAGGGGCAGGGGATCCGCGTCGCGGTCGTCGACTCGGGCTACAGCCGCAGCGCGCAGGACTATCACGGCACCGTGGCGGCCGGGCTGATCTCCCAGATCGCGCCCAAGGCGAAGCTCAGCGACCATCCGGTCCTCAAGGTCGGTCAGGAGAAGTCGACGGTCGACGCCAAGCGGATGGTGGCCGAGCTCAACTCGCTGGCCAAGGGCAACGCCAAGGGTCTGATCGTCGACATCGGCCTGCCCGCGGCGCAGGGTGCCTCGGGCCTCGACACGGCGGTCGACACGCTCATCAAGAAGGGTGCCATCGTGGTGATGGCAGCGGACTGGTCCGGCATCACCACCGCGACGGACCGGGACATCGCCCCCAAGGTTTTCCCCAACGCCAACGACTCAGTGGTGACGGTCAGCGCCTCCGGCACCTGGGCATCGGATCCGGACTTCACCGTGCTGCCCAACTCGAACACCGACGTGGCCGCTCCCACCTACGGAGCTCCGTCGAAGACGCTCTTCGGCCAGCCGTGCTGGGTCGACACGATCTCCACCTCGTTCGCCTCCGCCGAGGTCTCGGCGGTGCTCGCGCTGATCTGGTCGACCAACCCTGGCTGGAGCGCCAGCCAGGTCATCGATCGCCTCTACAGCACCACCTCGGGCGTCGAGGGCCAGGGCGGTCGCTACTGGGGTGCCGGCGTGGTCAACGCCTACGACGCGCTCACCCGCCCCGCCGTCGAGGAGGCCGTCGAGCCTCCGGAAGTCGAGCAGGCCCCGATGGCTCAGGAGAAGGCTGACCCGCTCGCCGCCGTCCGCGATGACGCGATCTGGTGGGGGATCGCCGGCGGCGGTGCGCTCGGTCTCGGGCTGGTCCTGCGACCGCTGTTCTCGCGGCGCAAGAGCTCGATGTAGCGCCTCAGGCCGAGCGGTCGAAGGCCTCGCGTGCTGCTTCGACCTCGGGCAAGGTCGTGGTCGTCCAGTGGTAGAGCCGGTCGATGAGGTCCTGCAGGGTGCTGCCCAGCGGGGTGATGCGGTATTCCACCGCGACCGGACGGGTGCTCAGCACCACGCGCTCGACCATGCCGTTGCGCTCCAGACGGCGGAGCGCGGTGGTGAGTGACTTCTGGGTGATCGCCGGGATCGCCTGACGCAGCTCGTTGAAGCGGCGCGGCCGCTCGCACAGCGTGTCGAGCACCTGGAGCGACCACTTGTCGAGAAGTTGGTCGAGGAGCTCGCGATGCTCCTGGGTCAGGCGTAGCGGCTCCGGGCTGGTATCCGACATGACACCTAGTCTCGTTGAAGTGTCCTCTGGATACCAAGTACACATGAGAAACCTTAACCCTCGAAAGGAATCTCATCGTGTCCGTCGATCTGCTCACCCCCGAAGGCATGTTCCAGCCCGTGCCCTACCACCACGTCTCCGTCGCCACCGGCACCCGCCACATCCATGTCGCCGGACAGATCGCCCGGGACGAGCTCGGGCGTGGCGTCGCCCCGGGCGACCTCGCCGGCCAGCTCGCCCATGCCCTCCGCAACACCGCCCGCGGGCTTGCCGGCGCCGGCGCGACCTTCGCCGACGTCGTACGCCTCCGGTTCTTCGTCACCGGCTGGACCCCGGACAAGTACGACGACTTCGTCGCCGGGCTCGAGAGCGTCATCGACGAGCTCGGCATCCCGCAACCCCTGCCGCCGCTGTCCGCTATCGGTGTGGACTATCTGTTCGAGCCCGACGTGCTCGTCGAGGTCGAGGCGTACGCGATCCTGGACTGAGGCGCCTCACGTAGACGAGGCCATGGCGAGGTGGCGCCAGGTGCGGTGCCGCCACGCCTGGTACTCGGGGGGTGTCCAGCGCAGGGTGCGCGTCATGTGGACGTACGTCTCGGCGTTGGCCAGCAGGGCGCTGGTGGCGATCACCCACTCGAGGTCGGCGTCGGGGCTCATCAGTCCGTCGCGGTGCAGCTTCTCCCAGAAGGCGCGCACCTGCTCGAGCGTCGACTCGCGGGCCGCCTGGGCTGCCGCTGCGATCAACGGCTCGTCCGCCTCGGCCTGCATGGCTACGGCGAGGACGGGCGCGATGCGATCCATCATCAGCGCGGTGCCTTCCGCGTCGGCAGCCAGTCGCTCCTCGAGCGTCGGGGCGTTCATCACCGTGTCGATCCAGTCGCGATCGGCCAGGGCGATCGGCAGGGCGTCACCGACGAGAGCCACGTCGACCACTCGCTTGAGCAGGTGTGCCTTGGTCGCGAAGCGGACGTAGATGGTTCGGTCGGAGACTCCCGCGGCTTTGGCGACGTCTGTCAGCGCGGTGCCGCGATAGCCGCGCTGCGCGAAGAGTTCGTGGGCCGCGGCGACGATCGCCTGCTCGGTCCGCTCGGCACGAGATCCCCTGACGAGGGGATTGACATCTGTAGGCACGAGTTGCAGTATAACTGCAATTACGAAATTGCAGTCACACTGCAAGTCAGGAGTGGACATGAGCGATCACGAAGCACCGGCTCTCGCCGGCGTCCACCACCTCAAACTGCCGGTCACCGACCTCCGGCGATCCCAGCGGTGGTACGAATCAAGGCTCGGCTACAGGGTCTCCGTGGAGTTCCAGAGGGATGGTGAGCTCGACGGCATCGGCATGGTGCACCCCAACGGTGGTCCGGGTCTGGGGCTGCGGCTCGATCCTGAACGCGCCCGGGCCGCAGCCGGTTTCGAGTACTTCGCCATCGGAGTGCCCGACGAGAGCGCCCTCCGGGCGCTGGCGGACAGGTTGACCGGCTTCGGCGAGCAGCACGCCGGCGTACAGCCTGCGACCTTCGGCTGGATCCTGCCGATGCTCCATGACCCCGACGGTCACGAAGTGCGGTTCTACACAGCGCAGCACCACACCGAACCGGACCCGGAGGACGTCCTCGTCGTGGACAACCCGGTGGAGGCGGCCAGGCGCAAGGCCGCGGCCCGGGCCGCTCACGCGGTGGGCTGAAGACGATGAACGTCAAGAAGATCGCCCGCGGCGACCAGCCTGTACGCCGCGTCGACCACGAGGGGTCGTCGCAGTGGGCGGCGTCGGCGGGTCGGGCGTACGTCGGTGCGGTCGCGGTGCTGGCGGGGTATGTCGTGGTCGCCGTCACCATCGGGGTCGGCTTCGAGCAGGATCTCGTGGCCGCAGCCGAACGCGAAGGCGTGGCGGTCAATGCGCTGGCCAGCTCCACGCAGGCCGAGATCACCCAGGACCATCCGGTCTACGCGCTGCTCACGGGGCTGCTCCTCTTCGTGTCCCCGGTGCTCCTGGCTCTGGCTGCCCGCCAGATCCGCGCCGGCGCGCCCGGGCGGCTCGCCCAGCTCGCGTGGTGGTCGGCGCTGGCCACGCTGGTCGTGTGGTGGACGTACGTGGCTCTGGGGTTGGGCCTGTTCGCCGACCCGGAGAACCTGCCGCCCCTCGTGCGGGACTTCGACGTGCTGACGGTCCCGCTCGTCTCCGCCCTGTCGCTGCTCGCGCTCGGGTCGATGGTCTTCGCCGCCGAGGCGGTACGCGGGCACGGTGTCGTCCGCAGGGCGGCGAGGGCGACCACGATCGTCAGCATCCTGCTCGGCGTGGTCAGCCTCGTCGGTCTGATCGCTGCCGGATTCGAGGACCCGGTGGCGCCGATCGTGATCGTGCCCGGAGGGCTGATCCTCGGAATCGCGCTGCTCCGCTCGCGAGGCCGCGGATGAGGGGTGGTCGCGTCGCAGTGATAAACGAACGGCGCCTGACCTGCTCGATAGCAGGTCAGGCGCCGATTTGTGCTGGCGGATCTGGGGGGATTCGAACCCCCGAGGGCGTTAACCCAACACGGATTCCAGCCGTGCGCCATAGGCCACTAGGCGACAGATCCGTGAGCGATCCTACGCGGCTCCGCGAGCATGGAGGAAATCGGCGGAGGGCCAGCGGGTGTGCTTTGGGATCGGCGAGCGGACTCGTCTAGACTCTTCCGCAACCCCCCATGTGGCGACATCTTGTCGAACCTCCCCAGGGCCGGAAGGCAGCAAGGATAAGCGAGCTCTGTTGGGTACGTGGGGGGCCTTTTCTTTTCCCGCGCATCCTGGGCGACGGACAGGTGCCCGACGCACGTGGCGGGTGGTTACGAACTGTCGGCGGTCGCGGCTAGGGTCTATCGGGTGGACGCACCGCTAGCTCTCTACCGCCGCTACCGGCCGGAGACGTTTGCCGAGGTCATCGGCCAAGATCACGTCACCGGCCCGCTGCGCAATGCGCTGGCGGGCAACCGGGTCAACCATGCGTACCTCTTCTCCGGGCCACGCGGCTGCGGCAAGACGACCTCGGCGCGGATCCTGGCGCGGGCGCTGAACTGCGAGAAGGCGCCGATCGCGGATCCGTGCGGGGAGTGCGAGTCGTGCCGGGACCTGGCGCGCGGCGGGCCCGGCAGCATCGACGTGATCGAGATCGACGCGGCGTCGCACGGTGGTGTCGACGACGCTCGTGATCTGCGGGAGAAGGCGTTCTTCGCGCCGGTGAAGAGCCGCTACAAGGTCTACATCATCGACGAGGCCCACATGGTCTCGACGCAGGGCTTCAACGCGCTGCTCAAGCTCGTGGAGGAGCCGCCGGAGCATCTGCGGTTCATCTTCGCGACGACCGAGCCGGAGAAGGTCATCCCGACGATCCGGTCGCGCACCCATCACTATCCGTTCCGCCTCTTCCCGCCCAAGCTGGTCTCCGACTACATCTCGACGCTGTGCGAGAAGGAGGGCATCAACGTCGAGCCGGCTGCGCTGCCGCTGGTCGCGCGTGCGGGCGCCGGGTCGATGCGCGACAGCCTCTCGGTCATGGACCAGCTGCTCGGTGGCGCGGGGCCTGAGGGCGTGACGTACGAGCTGGCCGCGGGGCTTCTCGGCTACACCCCGGACGCGCTGCTGGACGAGGTCGTCGACGCCTTCGCCGCCCACGACGGCGCCGCGGTCTTCGGTGTCATCGACAAGATCATCGAGACCGGCCAGGACCCGCGGCGGTTCACCGAGGACCTGCTGCGGCGGCTGCGTGACCTCGTCATCGTCAAGGCGGTCCCGGACGCGCCCGCGACCGGACTCATCGACGTCTCCGAGGACGGCGGCGAGCGGCTGGTCGCCCAGGCCGGACGCTTCGGCCCCCACGATCTGTCGCGAGCCGCTGACGCGGTCGCCACCGGTCTGACCGAGATGCGCGGAGCCACCGCCCCCCGACTCCTGCTCGAGCTGATCTGTGCCCGGGTGCTGCTGCCCGCGGCCGACGGTGCCGATGGCCTTGCGGCTCGGCTGGACCGTCTGGAGAGGCGGATCGAGATCAGCGGTACGCCGACGGTGGCCGCTGCTCCGGCGGCGCCGGCCCCCGCTCAGGACCGGCCGGTGCTCAAGCCGTCGGTCGGTGCGCCGGGGCACGAGACGGTCGCTCCGGCGGCGCCGCAGCCCGAGCCGGTCCCGGCGTACGCTCCTACCCCCGAGCCGGCCCGCGAGCCCGCCCCTGCCGCGGAGATGCCTCCCCAGCAGGCGCCGGCCGCTCCCGAGCCGCCGAGCCAGCCTCAGTCGCAACCACCGACCCAGCCTCAGGCCCAGCCTCAGACCCAGCCTCAGGCTCAATCGCCGGGCGGGATGGGCAACGTGGACGTCCGCCGTCTGTGGGACGACGTGATCGCGCAGACCAAGGGCCTGCGCCGGGCGACCTGGTCGCTGGTGGGCCAGAACGCTCAGGTGGTCGACTTCCGCGACGGTGTGCTGACCCTCGGGTTCGCCTCGCCGGGTCTCCGTGACCGGTTCGCGACCGGCGGACATGAGCCGATCCTCGGGCAGGCGCTGGTCAACGTGATCGGCATCCAGCCGAAGATCGAGGCGATCGTCGCGGGCGGCGGCCAAGGGTCTCCGCAGCGGCAGGCGCCGCCGACGCCGCAGCCGAGCCAGCCCCAGGAGCCCACCCAGCAGCAACAGCCGCCGGAGGCCTCCTGGAACGAGCAGGCGCCACCACCCGACTGGGCCGCCGAGCCGCCGCCCTCCGACCAGCCCCCGGCCCCGCCGGAGCCGCCCGCGACGCCGGCGACTCAGCCGGCGGACCCAGGAGCGATCGCGCTGGCTCGGGAGGCGATCCGGCCGACGCGTGCGGCCGACTACGAGCCTCCGGTCGACGACACAGTGGCTCGCCTGGCCGAGGCGGACGCCGCGGTCAACCCCGACGACCAGGCCTACGACGGGCCGGCCGCGATGGGCGCCGAGGCTCTGCTCGCTCAGGAGCTGGGTGCAACGATGATCGAAGAGATTCCTCACAACTAGGACGGCACAGATGACGAACCCACTCGAAGGCCTCGGCGGCGAGGGCGGCTTCGACCTCAACGCGATCATGCAGCAGGCGCAGGCGCTGCAGAGCCAGATCGTAGACGCCCAGGAGAAGCTCGCCGAGACGATCGTCGACGGCACCGTCGCCGGCGGTGCCGTGACCGTCAAGCTCACCGGCACCGGCGAGCTGGTCGGCGTGGAGATCAAGCAGGGCGAGTTCGACGGCAGCAACCCCGACGACCTCGAGGACCTCGGCGCCGTGATCGTCGCTGCCTACCGCGAGGCCAAGGGCAAGGCCGACGAGCTCGCTGGCGAGGCGATGGGCCCGCTCGCGGGCGGTCTCGGCGGCCCGGGCGCCCCCGGCGGCGGCGAGCCGCCGTTCAAGCTCGGGTTCTGAGATACGCACAGCTAGAGACAGGCGATAACCAAGTTGTACGAGGGTGTGGTCCAAGACCTCATCGACGAGCTGGGACGGCTGCCGGGCGTAGGCCCGAAGAGTGCCCAGCGGATCGCGTTCCATCTGCTCCAGGCTGACCCCGCCGACGTACATCGGCTGGCCTCGATCCTCAACGAGGTCAAGGCGAAGGTGAAGTTCTGCTCGGTCTGCTTCAACGTCTCCGAGGAGGAGACCTGCCGGATCTGTCGCGACCCCCGTCGCGAGCAGTCGGTGCTGTGCGTGGTCGAGGAGTACAAGGACGTCGTCGCGATCGAGCGCACCCGCGAGTTCCGAGGGCGCTATCACGTGCTCGGCGGTGCAATCAGCCCGATCGACGGGATCGGTCCCGACCAGCTGCGCATCCGTGAGCTCGTCCAGCGGCTCAACGACCCCGGGATCACCGAGGTGATCCTCGCCACGGACCCCAACCTCGAGGGCGAGGCGACGGCGACCTACCTGACCCGTCAGCTGAGCCCGCTCGGACTGAAGGTCACCCGTCTGGCCAGCGGTCTCCCGGTCGGTGGAGATCTGGAGTACGCCGACGAGGTCACCCTCGGCCGCGCCTTCGCCGGACGCCGCGCGGCTGAGTAGCCGTTACCTGTGCGATCCCTAAGAGCCGACTCTTTACCCTCGTCAGGCCGCGACTTCGGCGGTAGCCTGACGATTCAAGGGACCTCGGGAAGGGGGCCGTCATGACGAACGACTTGACCGGCAAGGACTTCGCCACCAGCATCGCCGACTCGGTGGAGAGCTTTCTGCTCTCGGTGCGCGCGATCGCTGCGGACGGCGATGGTGGCAGCGCCGTCCCGATGCTGCTGCTGGAAGTGAGCCAGATCCTGCTGGCGGGCGCGCGACTGGGCGCCCAGCAGGACTTCGAGCCTCGCGAGGAGTTCCAGCCCGACGTGGGCATGGAAGCCGACGTCGACGAGCTCCGGATGGGGCTTGCCGAGATGTTCGGGGACATCGACACCTACAGCTTCGTCTTCGATCCGTACAGCCCGGACGTGGTCGACAGCCAGATCTCCGACGACGTCGCCAGTCTGGTGACCGACCTGGAGTACGGCCTGCGTCACTACCGTCTCGGCGACGTCGACGAGGCGCTGTGGTGGTGGCAGTTCAGCTACGTCAACAACTGGGGCAACCTGGCCGGTGCCGTGCTCAACGCACTGCTCACCGTGGTCGCTCACGACCGCCTCGACTCCGAGCCGTTCACCGGTGAGGACGAGGACCTGGCTGCCGCTGATGAGATGCTGGAGAAGACGGCCGCATCGGCAACGTAGACTTTCCCGCCGTGGGAATCGTCGTTCAGAAGTACGGTGGCAGCTCGGTCGCAGACGCTGCAGGCATCAAGCGCGTTGCTCAGCGAGTGGTCGCGACCAAAGAGCAGGGCCACGACGTGGTCGTGGCCGTTTCTGCCATGGGCGACACCACCGACGAGCTGATCGACCTGGCCAACAAGGTCTCGCCCGACGCGACCGCGCACGCGCGTGAGTTCGACATGCTGCTCACCTCCGGCGAGCGGCAGTCGATGGCGCTGCTGGCGATGGCGATCAACGACGTCGCGAACGAGCGCGGGCTGGCGTACGAGGCTCGGTCCTTCACCGGGTCGCAGGCCGGGCTGATCACCGACGCGCAGCACGGGCGCGCCAAGATCCTCAGCATCACCCCGGAGCGGATCCAGGCAGCGCTCGCCGACGGTGCGATCGCGATCGTTGCCGGCTTCCAGGGTGTCTCCAAGGACACCAAGGACATCACCACGCTGGGCCGTGGCGGCACCGACACCACCGCGGTTGCGCTGGCGGTGGCGCTGGACGCCGACGTCTGTGAGATCTACACCGACGTCGACGGCGTCTTCACCGCCGACCCGCGGATCGTCCCGACCGCCCGCAAGCTGAGCTCGGTCGCCTTCGAGGAGATGCTCGAGCTGGCGGCCTCCGGGGCGAAGGTGCTCCACCTGCGCTCGGTGGAGTTCGCCAGGCGTCACAGTCTCCCGATCCACGTACGCTCCTCCTTCTCCACCCTCAACGGCACCGTGGTCAAGGGCAGCATCGACGCGGTCTCGCCGCACGCCGACCACCAGCGCAGCGGCGACGCCGGGATGGAGGCGCCGATCGTCGCCGCCATCGCCCACGACCGCAGCCAGGCCAAGATCACGGTCGTCAACGCACCCGACGAGGTGGGCGCCGCGGCGAAGGTCTTCGAGATCATCGCCGGGGTGGGCATCAACGTCGACATGGTCGTCCAGGACTCCTCGGCGGCCGGCACCGACCGCACCGACATCACCTTCACGCTGCCCCGCGACGACGCCGAGCGGGCCGGGAAGGTGCTGGAGCAGGCGCGCGGTGAGCTCGGCTTCGAGCGGGTGAACACCGAGCCCCGGATGGGCAAGGTCTCTCTGATCGGCGCCGGGCTGCGCACCCAGCCGAAGAAGATCGCCGACTTCTTCTCCGCGATCGCGCAGGCCGGCGTCAACATCCAGATGATCTCCACCTCGGAGGTCCGGGTCTCGGTCGTCGTCGGCGACGACGAGGTCGACCGCGCCGTTCAGGCCGCCGCCGAGAGGTTCAGTGACGTGGAGGTCGAGAAGGTCTCCTACGGCGCCGACGCCGATGGCGACACCCCGGAGATCGTCGGCGTGGCCCACGACCGCGGCGAAGCCAAGATCACCGTTGCCGGCGTCACCGACGAGCCCGGTGAGGCTGCCCGCATCTTCGACACTCTCGCCGACAACGGCATCAACATCGACATGATCGTCCAGAACGTGTCGGCGGAGAAGACCCGGCGCACGGACATCTCGTTCACGCTGCCGCGTACCGACGTCAAGAGGGCCCGCGCGGCGCTCGGCGACATCCAGGGTGAGGTCGGGTTCGCCGACCCGGTCGCCGACGAGCAGATCGGCAAGCTCTCGATCGTCGGTGCCGGGATGCGTACGCATCCGGGGATCACGGCGAAGTTCTTCGCCGCGCTCGCCGCCGAGGGAGTCCTGATCAGGATGGTGTCGACCTCGGAGATCCGCGTCTCGGTGCTCGTCAGCGCCGACGACCTCGACCGCGCTGTGCGCGCGACACACAAAGCATTCGGCCTCGACAGCGACGTAGAGGCCATCGTCTATGGAGGGACCGGCCGATGAGCATCATCAACCTGGGAATCGTGGGAGCGACCGGACAGGTGGGCGTCGCCGTACGCCAGATCCTGCTCGAGCGCGGCTTCCCGCTCGGCGAGGTCCGTTTCTTCGCCTCGGCGCGATCGGCGGGCAAGACCATCGAGTTCGGTGACCGCTCGGTCGTCGTCGAGGACGCCGCCACCGCTGACCCCTCGGGCCTCGACATCGCGATCTTCTCCGCCGGTGGCGCCACCTCGAAGGCGCTGGCGCCGAAGTTCGCCGACGCCGGTGTGATCGTCATCGACAACTCCTCGGCCTGGCGCAAGGACCCGTCGATCCCGCTGGTCGTCTCCGAGGTCAACCCCTCGGCGATGGACGGCGTCATCGCGGCCCGCCAGGGCATCATCGCCAACCCCAACTGCACCACCATGGCCGCGATGCCGGCCCTCAAGGCGCTCCACGACGAAGCCGGTCTCGAGCGGCTCGTCGTATCGACCTACCAGGCGGTCTCGGGCTCCGGCGTCGCCGGCGTCGAGGAGCTGGTCGGCGAGATCGCGGCGGCAGGCGACAAGGCCCGCGAGCTCGCCTACGACGGGTCCGCGATCACGTTCCCCGAGCCGGAGAAGTACGTCGAGACGATCGCCTACAACGTCCTTCCCTACGCCGGTTCGCTGGTCGACGACGGCCTCAACGAGACCGACGAGGAGCAGAAGCTCCGCAACGAGTCCCGCAAGATCCTCTCGCTGCCCGACCTGCGAGTCTCCGGCATCTGCGTCCGCGTCCCGGTCGTCACCGGGCACTCCCTCGCGGTCAACGCCGAGTTCTCCTCGCCACTGACCCCCGAGCGCGCGATCGCGATCCTCTCGAACGCCCCGGGCGTCGAGCTCCGCGACGTACCCACGCCTCTGTACGCCGCCGGCAAGGACCCCTCCTACGTCGGCCGCGTCCGTCAGGACGAGGGTGTTCCCGACAACCGCGGTCTCGCCCTGTTCATCTCCAACGACAACCTCCGCAAGGGTGCCGCGCTCAACACCGTCCAGCTCGCCGAGCTGGTCGCCGCCGCCCTCTGACCCAACCCGAGACGTTAGTCCGGTCGGGCGAGGTGGCACTCAGGTGCCACCTCGGCCGACGTACGTGACGTGTCGACCGACGGGGGCGACGCTTCGGCTGCGCTTGTCAGTCGATGTAGTTGGTGGTGACCCAGTAGGCGAGGGCGTACGCGGCGGCGGCGAGGATCACCACGATGATCACTCCCCAGGCGTGGACGAAGAGGTCGGTGAGGAAGAGCATCGAGAGTACGGCGACGAGCGCTGATCCGAGGAAGCTGATCGTGAAGGGGGAGCGGGCGCCGGCGAGGCGGAGGAGGTAGCCGCCGACGATGATCGCGAGGGCGAAGACGGCGATCAGGATGATCGCTCCCTTGTCGCCGAGCGACGAGGTGCCTCGGGTCCACTGACTCACGGTGCCGCTGAACCAGACCGCCAGGGCCATGAACGCGCCGACGATGGCGCCGATCATGACGGCTGCGGAGAGGCCCGACGGGGTGCCGAGGTTGATCCGTCGCTGGCTCGGGTCCTTGGGCTGCTTGGGTGCCCTCGGTTCCTTCGCGGGCTTGGGCGGCTTCTGCGCCTTCTGCTTCTCCGGGGACTTCTTCGCTGGCGGCTCGGGCGCTACGACGGGTGGTGCCGTCTTCTCCAGCACCTGGGTCTTCTCCGCGGAGGCCGTTTCGACCGCAGCGGTCTCGACCGGTGCCTTCTCGACCCGAGCCTTCGGGGCCTGGGTCTTCGGGGCCTGGGTCTTCTGGGGCTGAGTCTTCGCGGGCTGGGTCCTCTCAGGCTTGGCGTTCGCCGGCTTCGTGCCCCCACGCTTCTTCTTGAAACCGAACGACGGCGCGGCGAGCTTGTCGGCGGGGTCGTTGCTCATGAGGGGCAGTTTCGCATGCCGCGCGTCACATTTGAACTCAGGCGCGGGTGAGACGGATGACCGGGATCTCGCGGTCGGTCTTCTCCTCGTAGCTCCCGAAGTTGGCTGCCGACTCGACGATCGCAGCCCACGCACGGGCGCGCTCCTCGCCGTGCAGCTGCTCGGCGACCACCGGGATGGTCTCGCCGCCGAGCTCGATGGTGACCCGGTCCGGGTTGGCGGCGAGGTTGTAGTACCACGCCGGGTTCTTCGGTCCGCCGGCTGCCGAGGCGGCGATCAGCCAGGTGCCGTCGTCGCTCGGGAACCACGCGAGCGGCGTCGAACGGGGCTCGCCGCTCTTCTTGCCGATCGTGGTGAGCACGAGCAGACGCATCCCGGCCGTGGTGCCGCTGCTCTTGCGGGCTCGCCTCATCATCAGCTTGTTGCCCAGCTTCAGAAGGAGGTTGGCCGAGGGCTGCTTGGCGCCACGGGTGCCGTTGCGCGTGTCGAAGCTCATGGCGTCGACTCTACTGCGCCGGAAAACGGGATCAGGCTCGGAGATCTTGCGATCTCCGAGCCTGAGCTCGATGTCGGGTTGACAGGATTTGAACCTGCGGCCCCCTCGTCCCGAACGAGGTGCGCTACCAAGCTGCGCTACAACCCGAATGCTGCACCGAACAAACGGTCCAACGAGGAATGAGCATAGCCCAGAGACTCCCTCGATCCGTAATCGGCCCCTACCGACGAGACGCCCCGCGCGGCGTGAGCGTCAGGAGCGTCGCCTCGGGGCGGCAAGCGATGCGGATCCGGGTGTAGGGCGAGGTGCCGAGGCCGGCCGAGACGTGCAGCCACGCCTGCCGTCCGCCGTGGGTGTGAGTGTGCAGGCCGCGTACGCGGGCGGGGTCGAGATCGCAGTTGGTGGCCAGCGCTCGCCCGCCCGGCAGGCAGATCTGCCCGCCGTGGGTGTGGCCGGCCAGGATCGCGTCGTAGCCGTCGGCGGTGAACTGGTCCAGGACCCGCAGATAGGGAGCGTGCGCGACCCCGAGGCGTACGTCCGCGGACGGGTCCGCGGGGCCGGCGACCGCGGACAGGTCGTCGAGGCGGAGGTGGGGGTCGTCGACGCCCGCGAAGGCGAACTCGATGCCCTTGACGGTCAGCGACGTACGCGTGTTGGTGAGGTCCAGCCAGCCGGCCTTGGTGAAGGACGCGGACAGGTCGCGCCAGGGGAGCTCGGGTACGTTCGTCTGCCGCTTGCCGTTGTCGGGCAGCAGGTAGCCGATCGGGTTGCGCAGCCGTGGCTCGTAGTAGTCGTTGGAGCCGTGCACGAAGACGCCCGGTACGTCGAGCAGCGTGCCGAGAGCGTTGACGATCGACGGCACCGCCCGCTGGTGGGCCAGGTTGTCACCGGTGTCGACGACCAGGTCGGGCTTCAGGGAAGCCAGCGATGCGATCCAGTCGAGCTTCTTGTGCTGCGACGGGACCACGTGCATGTCGGAGAGATGCAGCACCCGCAGCGGGTCCGCGCCCTCGGGGAGCACCGGTATTCCGACATGGCGCAGCGTGTATTGACGGGCCTCCCACAAGGCGTACGCCGTCATGGCCGCGCCGGTGGCGAGCCCGGTGCCAAGTGCTGTGCCGACTACTGGGCCGATTACTGAGGCGAGCCGCATGGCTCAACCCTGCCACAATGGGTTCCATGAGCACTCTGAAGGACCAACTGAGGACCGACCTGACCTCCGCGATGAAGGCCCGTGACAAGGAGCGCGCCGGCACGCTGCGCATGGTCATGGCCTCGATCACCGAGGCCGAGGTCGCCGGCAAGGAGGCCAAGGAGCTCACCGACGACGAGATCATCACGATCCTCACCCGCGAGGCCAAGAAGCGCCGCGAGGCGGCCACCGCCTTCGCCGACGGCGGTCGAGCCGAGCAGGCCGAGAAGGAGACCGCGGAGGCCGCGGTGATCACCGAGTACCTGCCCGCTCAGCTGAGCGCCGAGGAGATCTCCGACCTGGTCAGCAAGGCCATCGCCCAGACCGGTGCCGCCGACGAGGGGATGCGCGCCATGGGCAAGGTCATGGGCATCCTGACCCCGCAGACCAAGGGCAAGGCCGACGGTGGCGCCGTGGCCGCGGAGGTACGCAAGCAGCTCGCCTGACGGCAGCCCGAGAACGACTGTGGCCCCACCGGATCGGTGGGGCCACGCGTCGTCTTCTGCGCTGGGCGTCAGCCGGTCGGCCACTCCCAGCCGAAGTCGGGCTCTTCCTCGACCGTGGCCGGTCTCTCCTCATCGCCGCGGCCGGGCTTCCGCTCGGGCTGCTTCTTCTTGTCGGGCTTGGGGTCGGGCTTCGGCTCCGGGCCCAGCGAGGTGTAGATCGTGATCGGCGAACCCTCGGCGGCGTCGCCGGAGGGGGTGGTGAAGGCGACCAAGCCCTTGTCGTACTCGGAGTACGCCTCCGGGCCGAGCTGGACCTGGAAGCCGGCGCTCCGCAGCACCTTCGTGGCCTTCTCGACGGTCATGCCGCCGACCCAGGGGACGTCGACCGTGTTTCCTGCGATCACGTTCGGGTCGGGCTCCTCGAAGTCCACCCACTTGAGGTACTTGTCGATCACCTGCATCGCGCCGCCCCACATCGGACCGGCAGTCGTCGAGCCCGCCGCCTCGTAGACGTAGTTGCCGCCCACGACCTGGCCGTTGAGGCTGAGCGGCGTGCCCGCCGAGTTGGCACCGGCGATCATCGAAGCGGTGGCGAGCCGCGGCGTGTAGCCCATCAGCCACACCGCCTTGTTGTCCTGCGTGGTGCCGGTCTTGCCGGCGCTCGGCACCGACAGGGCCAGGTTCTGGCCGAAGCCGCCGGGCTCCATCACGCCGCGGAGGATGTCGTTGACCGCGTCGGCGGTGCCCTTGGCCATCGCCTGCTCGCAGGTCGGCTCGTACCTCTTGATCACCTTGTCGTTGGCGTCGAGGATCTCGTTGACCGGCACCGAGTCGCAGTGCTTCCCGCGGGCGCCGAACGTCGCGTACGCCTCGGCCATCTCGAGCGGGCTGACGTCGACGACGCCGAGGGTGAAGGTCGGTACGCGCTCCGCGCCGCCGCAGCGGGTCTCGCTCGGCTTGCAGACGTGACCGTCGTCGAAGCTGACCCCGAACGGGGCGGTGAGCTTCACGCCCATCTTCTGCGCCATCTTGTAGGGCGTGCACATCCCGGTGAGCTGGAACAGCTGGGCGTAGAAAGTGTTCACGGACTCCCGGGTGCCGGTGTAGGCGTCCTTGCTGCCCGAGGTGGTGGAGTTGTGGAAGGTGTGGGAACCGACGCGGTTGCCGTCGCCGGGGCAACCGGCGAAGGTCGACTCGTTGAGGGTCAGCTCCTCGGGCGAGTTGATCTTCTGCTTGAGCGGGAAGCCCTGCTCGATGGCAGCGGCCAGGGTGAACGCCTTGAAGGTCGACCCGGCCTGGAAGCCGTTGGAGTCGCCCGACTTCTCCTTCGGGACCAGGTAGTTGAGGTAGGACTGGCCCTTCTTCTTGTTGTCACCCATCGGACGGGACTGGGCGAGCGCCCGCACCCGACCGGTGCCGGGCTCGACCA
Source organism: Nocardioides sp. YJ-D4 (assembly GCF_054031495.1). Taxonomy (NCBI): domain Bacteria; kingdom Bacillati; phylum Actinomycetota; class Actinomycetes; order Propionibacteriales; family Nocardioidaceae; genus Nocardioides; species Nocardioides sp. YJ-D4. Next base: position 2,670,434 of record NZ_CM132932.1, on the reverse strand, counting down.
TGGCCAGGGCGCCGATGGCCTGGTCGGTGGCGTACACGTGATCCTCGACCGACTCCTGAGCGGCGTCCTGGAAGCGCTGGTCGAGCGTGGTCTTGATGGTCAGACCGCCGGACTTGATCAGCGCGAGCCGGTCGGTCTCCGTCTCACCGAAGGCCGGGTCCTTGAGCAGCCACTTGATCACGTAGTCGCAGAAGAACTCCGCGGACGAGCCGAGGCAGCCGTTGCGCTGCTTCTGGACGTTCAGGCCGAGGCTGGCGTCCTTCAGCTTCTCCGCCTCGGGACGGGAGACGACCTTGAGCGCGGCCATCCGGTCGACGACGACGTTGCGGCGGGCGATGGTGGCGTCGGGGTAGTTGGTCGGGTCGTAGCCGGTGGGGTTCTTCACCATCCCGGCCAGCATCGCCGACTGCTGCCAGTTGAGCTCGGAGGCGTTGACGTTGAAGTAGTGCTTGGCGGCGGCCTGGACGCCGTAGGCGCCGTCGCCGAAGTAGGCAGCGTTGAGGTAGCGCTCGAGGATCCAGTCCTTGGAGTGCTTCTCCTCCAGCGCGATCGCGTAGCGCAGCTCGCGGATCTTGCGGGCGGTCGACTTCTCGATGGCCGCCTTGCGCTCGGCCTCGGTCTTCGCGGAGTAGACCAGCGTGGTCTTCACCAGCTGCTGGGTGATCGAGGAACCACCCTGCACCGAGTCGCTGGCCTGGTTGGTGATCAGCGCGCGCAGCGTGCCCTTGAGGTCCATCGCGCCGTGCTGGTAGAAGCGGTAGTCCTCGATCGCCAGGAGCGCCTTCGTCATGTTGGACGAGATCTGGTCGAGCGGACGGTAGACGCGGTTCTGGTCGTAGAGCGTCGTGATCAGGTTGCCCTTGCGGTCGACGATCTTGGTCGTCTGGGACATGTCGTCGACCTCGAAGGCCTGCGGCAGCGAGTCCATCTTCTCGGCCGTCTCCTTGGCCGCGATCCCGGCCACACCTGCGAAGGGGATGGCGAGACCCGCGGCGACGACGCCGAGGACGGCTGCGACCCCGCACATGACGGCGAGATGCTTGAGCACGGTCTGCGGGCGCAGCGACGGCGAAGACATGCTGGTCATCGTAGGTGATCGCGGCTAATAGCACATGATTCGCAATCGGCGCCGGACAGGGAGGCAAAAGAGGGTCCCAGGACCCCTCCTAGTCATTTCGGACTACGTACTTTGGGCCAGAAGGGTGTGTCACTCGACCGGGTCGAGTCCTTAACCTTTAGTCCGCACGGGCGCCACGTCATCAATATGGGGAGGGCGAAGCGCTCCGATGAAGGGATGGCACACCATGTGGGTAGATGAATGGTCGCTACAGGCCGCCTGTCGTGAGAACGAGCCCGACGAGCTCTTCGTACGTGGAGCCGAGCAGAACAAGGCCAAGATGGTCTGCTCAGGCTGCGTCGTCCGCACCGAGTGCCTCGCCGAGGCGCTCGACAACCAGATCGAGTGGGGTGTCTGGGGCGGCATGACCGAGCGCGAGCGTCGTGCGCTGCTCCGCCGCAGCCCGAACGCCTCCTGGCGCGCCGTGCTCGAGGCCGCGCGCACCCGTGCCTCCGTGGAGTGACCTCTCGTCCCTCCCCTACTCGAGTGAGTCGCTGAAGATCTTGGTCTGAGCCAGGACGTACATCGCGTACGTCCTGGCTCGACCCCGTTTTCAGGTGCTCAGCCCTGGGCCAGGAGCCGGCCGATCTCGCGGAGCCCGTCGAGATCGTGTACGTCACCGGGCAGCGCCGGCACGACGGCGGTCGGCACCTGAGGGTGGGCGACCGCGAAACGCTCGCGCAGCTGGTTCTGGCGCTCGACCAGGAGCGCGCGGTCGGCATGGAGCCGCAGCAGCCCGGCGGTGAGCGGCGCGTCGGGGAGGCGCTCCGAGGCGGCGCCGGCCGCAGCCGCGGTGAGCGAGGCGTCGTCGGGCAGCGTGGCCCGGTTGACGACCAGGCCCTGGAGCGGCATCCGGTCTCCGGAGAGCCGCTCGACGAAGTAGGCGGCCTCGCGGAGCGCGTCGGGCTCAGGGGCGGCGATGACGAGGAAGGCGGTCTCGTCGGCCTGAAGCAGTGCGTACGTCTCCTGGGCCCGTTGCCGGAACCCGCCGAAGACGGTGTCGAGCGCGGTGACGAAGGTCTGCAGGTCGGTGAGCATCTGCCCGCCGAGGACCTTCTTGAGCGCGTTGGTGACGATGTTGATCCCGGCCGACATCAGCCGGACCGGTCCCTTGGCCGGGGCCAGCATGAGCCGGATGAAGCGGCCGTCGAGGAAGCTGGAGAGGCGCTCAGGTGCGTCGAGGAAGTCGAGTGCGCTGCGGCTCGGGGGCGTGTCGACGACGATCAGGTCGTAGTCGCCGTTGCCGCCGTTGTGGGCGAAGGCGTCGCGGTAGAGCTGGCCGAGCTTCTCCATCGCCATGTACTCCTGCGTGCCCGCGAAGCTGGAGCTCAAGGCGATGTAGAACTGGTTGTTGAGGATCTGCTGCGCCTTCTCGGGGCTGGCCTGCGACTCGACCACCTCGTCGAAGGTGCGCTTCATGTCGAGCATCATCGCGTCTAGGGTGCCTGGTCCGATGCCGGGAACCGGGCGGGGCGTGTTGTCGAGCCGCTCGATGCCCATCGACTGGGCGAGGCGTCGCGCCGGGTCGATCGTCAGCACGACCACCTTGCGTCCGCGTTCGGCCGCTCTGAGCGCGAGCGCGGCCGACGTGGTCGTCTTGCCCACGCCGCCACTGCCGCAGCAGACGATGATGTGGGTGTCGCGGTCGTCGAGCAGCCGGTCGACCTCGAGCTGTCGGGTGTCGTTCGCGTGGGCGGCCAGCGGGCCGACGCGTGGGTGAGCGCTCATCGGGCTGTCCCTCTCGTCACTTCCGTCACGTCGCTCAGGCAGTTCCTGCACTTCTCAGGTGTTGCAATGCCCGAGAAGTGCAGGGATACCCGGTTAACCGGGGATTCCAACCTCATGCGAGCCCCTGATCCTTGAGCTCGGCCGCGAGCTCGTAGAGCCCACCCATGTCGATCCCGCCGGCGATCCGGTTGAGCTCGTAGGTGGGGACCCCGAGGCCGGCGACGAGGTCACGCTGGGCGTCCTCGAGGGCTCGGCGCTCGGCGTACTCCTTCGCCTCGTCGGCGAGGGCGGAGATCAGGGCGGGGTCGGGTTCGACGCCGGCGCGCTTGAGGTCCTCGGCGATCAGCTCGCCGTCGAGGGAGCCGGCGAGGGCGGGGGCGAGGGACTCGTCGGGGAGGTCGCGGGGGCGTACCTGGTTGACGATGACGCCGCCGACCGGCAGCCCGGCGGCGCGCAGCTCGCTGATGCCGTCGGCGGTCTCCTGGACCGGCATCTCCTCCAGCAGCGTGACCAGATGGACCGCGGTGCGCCGAGAGCGGAACAGGGTCATCATCGTGTCGGCCTGGTGCTTGATCGGCCCGACCTTGGCCAGACCCGCGACCGACTCGGACACGTTGAGGAAGCTCGTGATCCGGCCGGTCGGGGGAGCGTCGAGCACGACGGCGTCGTAGGTCCGGGCGCCCTTGTTGCGGCTGTTGCGCTGGACGGCCTCGAAGAGCTTGCCGGTGAGCAGTACGTCCCGGACCCCGGGCGCGATCGTGGTCGCGAACTCGATCACGCCGAAGCGGTCGAGGGCGCGGCCGGCCGGGCCGAGCTTGTAGTACATCTTGAGGTATTCGAGGAGGGCTTCCTCCGGGGCGATGTGCAGGGCGTAGACGTTGCCCGGCTCGGCGTCGGCACCGGATCGCGCGCGCAGCCGAAGCCCGGTTGCGATGCGGGTTTCGGCGTAGGGCAGCGGGTCGACGTCGAACATCCGGGCCACCCCCTGGCGGCCCTCGACCTCGCACAGCAGGACGTTCTTTCCGTGCGAGGCCAGCCCGAGCGCCAGGGCCGCAGCCACCGTCGACTTGCCCGTGCCGCCCTTGCCGGTCACCACATGCAGCTGCACATGGGGCCAGTCAGAACTCATGGAAGGACTCTAACGGGGTCGCACCATCAAGGGGTGATGTTGAGGTTCTCGACGATCTTGGTGCCGATCGCGGTGTCGCCGGTGATCTCGACCTTGGCAGGGTCGCCGGAGGCGCGGCCGCCGGTGAGGAGGACGTACGTCTCCCGGTCCGTGGAGAGGGTGACGGTGGGGGCGGTGACCGGGGCGGCCACCGGGACTCCCTTGCCCTCCTTGGTGACGGTGAACGCGTAGGGCGCGTGGCCCTCGACCTCGACGACGACGGAGGTGCCAGGGGCGCAGGCGGCCTTCTTGGCGAGCACGAACCCGACGCCCTCGAGGAGGTAGTCGGCGGTGTGGAGGGCGCCGGGGCTGTCGAGGTTGCCCGGGCGGCCGGTGGCGCGGCGGATGTCCTGCTCGTGCAGCCAGAGGTCGAGCGGCCGGTTGCGGAGGAGCTTGCCGGTCGTCCACCCGAGCGCACCGAAGATGCCGGAGGCGGGCGCCGCGGGGTCCTCGGGCGGAGAGGCGAGCAGCTCGTCGTGACGTACGGCGGTGTAGCGGCGGATCTCGTCGATGATGCTCGCCGGCTCGGCGTCGCGTCGGGTGATCACGCCGATCTCGGTGAACTGGCCCATCGGCGACTTGATGTGGGCCGACTCGGGTACGTCGGCGTCCTCGCGGGGCGCGCCGGCGGTGAGGCCCTCGAGGTGAGCGACATGGGAGGCGACGGCGCGGACGTCCCAGCCGGGGAGGTCGGTCGGCTGGTCCCAGTCGGTCTCGGAGAGCTCCTCCAGGAGGGTGAGGAGGTCCTGGACGGAGGACCACCAGGTGTCGACGTACGTCTTCAGCTGCTCTGCGGAAGTCACGGACCTGACCATAGTGGCCCGGGGACCTCGGTTGGAAGGTCAAACCATGTCGCCGGGAGACCGGTCCACGGGTCCGCGAAGTAGGGTGCCGATATGACCAAGTGGGAGTACCAGGTAGCGCCGATCCTCAACCACGCTGCGGCGCAGATCCTCAACAACTTCGGTGCCGACGGGTGGGAGCTCGTCTCCATCCTCGACAACGGCACCGGCAACTACGTCGGCTTCTTCAAGCGGGCGGTCTCGGAGTGAGCGGGCCCGAGGAGGTCCTTGCCGAGCTGGGGCTGAGCGTGCCGGACGTCGTGCCGCCGGTGGCGGCCTACATCCCGGCGCTTCGCACCGGCGACTACGTCTTCACCTCGGGGCAGCTGCCGATGAAGGACGGCGCGCTGCTGTCCACCGGCAAGCTCGGTGGCGAGGTCTCGCCCGAGGAGGGCGTGGCAGCTGCGCAGCAGTGCGCGCTCAACGCGCTCGCCGCGGTGAAGGCCGAGATCGGCGATCTGTCGCTGGTCAAGCGGGTCGTCAAGGTGACCTGCTTCGTCGCCTCCACCCCTGACTTCACCGGCCAGCCGGGCATCGCCAACGGTGCCTCCGAGCTGCTCGGCAAGGTCTTTGGTGACGCTGGGCGCCACACCCGGTCCGCCGTCGGCGTGCCCGTTCTGCCGCTCGACGCGCCCGTCGAGGTGGAGATCATCGTCGAGATCTGAGCCTGGTCTGGGTCTCGGTCTGAGGCTCGGATGGGGGTAGGGCGGCGGTGTGAGCGTCGCTACAGTGACGAACGTGCGTATCCCGATCCCTCCAGTCCGGCTTGGTGACGACATCGTGGCGTTGGCCGGGGAGTACGCCCAGGGCGTACGCACCCCGGTCGAGCCGCGCGATGCGGCGACGGTGCTGCTGCTTCGGCCAGGCTCCGGATCCTCTGGCCCCGAGGTCTACCTGCTGCGCCGGCAGCTGACGATGGGTTTCGCCGCCGGGATGGCCGTCTTTCCCGGCGGCGGCGTGGACGTACGCGACGCCGAGCTGCCCGACTCCTGCTGGGCCGGGCCGTCCGCCGCCCAGTGGGCGCACCGGCTCGGGGTCGACGAGTCCCGCGCGCGGGCGCTGGTCGCCGCGGCGGTGCGGGAGACGTTCGAGGAGTGCGGGGTGCTGCTCGCGGGAGCCTCGGGCGACTCCGTCGTCGACGACGTCTCAGGCGACGACTGGGAGGCCGACCGGGCCGCCCTGGAATCACGCTCGCTGTCGTTGACCGAGCTGTTGACCCGGCGAGGGCTGGTGCTGCGTACAGACCTGCTCGGGCCGTGGGCCGCCTGGACGACGCCCGTCTTCGAGCCGAAGCGCTTCGCGACCTGGTTCTTCGTCGCGCGCCTCCCCGAGGGCCAGGTGACACGGGACGTGTCCAGCGAGTCGTCCTCGGTGCTCTGGCTGAGCACCGCCGAGGCGGTCGCCCAGGTCGAGGCCGGCGAGCTGGCGATGATGCCGCCGACCTATCTCAACTGTCTCGAGGTCACCGCGGTCGGGTCCGAGGACGAGGTCCTCGCTGACGCCGCGGAGCGGGTGCTGACGATGTTCACACCGGCCGTGACCGAGGTCGACGGCGGCCACACCCTGTCGATGATGCCCCTGCACGCCTCCCTCGTCGCCGAAAGGAAGCACTCATGAACGAGTCCTGGTCGGGCGGGGCATTCGGCGAGCGCGGGCAGTGCATCCTCGCGCCCAACCCCGGGATCATGTCGCTCGACGGCACCAACACCTGGGTGCTGCGCGAGCCGGGTGCGCGCCGGTCCGTCGTGATCGACCCGGGGCCTCTCGACGAGGGGCATCTCGACGCCGTCGCGGAGGCCGCCGGCGAGGTGGCGACGGTGCTGCTGACCCACCATCACTACGACCACTCCGAGGCGGCACGGGCCTTCGCCGAGCGGGTCGGGGCCGGCGTACGCGCTCTTGATCCTGAATACCGGCTCGGGACTGAGGGGCTCGGCGACGGTGACGTCATCGAGGTCGACGGCCTGGAGATCCGCGTCGTCGGGACTCCCGGACACACCTCGGACTCGCTGTCCTTCTGGCTGCCCGCCGACGGCGCGGTGCTGACGGGCGACACCGTCCTCGGGCGTGGGACGACCGTGGTCGCTCATCCCGACGGCGAGCTGGGTGCCTACCTCGACTCGCTCGACCGCCTGCACGCCCTCGCCTCCGAGCACGGTGTCGGCAGCGTCTGGCCCGGCCACGGCCCGGTCATCGGCAACGCCCTCGGCGCGCTCGACTACTACATCGCCCACCGCCGCGAACGCCTCGGCCAGGTCGAGGAAGCTCTCTCCGGGCTCGGCGCGACCCCCGCCGACGCGGATCCGCGGGCGATCGTCGAGATCGTGTACGCCGACGTCGACCAGGTCCTCTGGGGTGCCGCCGAACTCTCGGTGCGAGCGCAATTGGCTTACCTCGCCGAGCGCTGACGCCTACTGTTCGGCCCATGGCGATCCTGTCCGGAGACGAGCTCCTGCTTCCCGACCCACCCGCGTGGCGGGCCTGGCTGGAGGAGCACCATGCCGACACGCCCGCGGTCTGGCTGGTGCTGACCAAGAAGGGCGGCACGCTGACCACGCTGACCTGGCAGACCGCGCTCGACGAAGCGCTCTGCTTCGGCTGGATCGACGGTCAGGCCCGGCGGCGCGACGAGCAGTCGTCGTTCCAGCGGTTCACCCCGCGTGGGCCGAAGAGCCGCTGGTCACTGAGGAACGTCGAGCACATCGACCGCCTCGAGCGCGAGGGCCGGATGACCGCAGCCGGGCGGGCCGCTGTGGAGGCGGCGAAGGCGGACGGGCGGTGGGAGGCGGCGTACGCCGGTCCGGCCACCGCCGAGACCCCGCCCGACCTTCTCGCCGCGATCGCCGCGGTGCCCGAGGCGCAGGCGATGTACGACGTCCTCACCTCTCAGAACCGTTTCGCCCTCTATCACCGCATCACCTCTCTGAAGACCGAGGCCGCGCGGGCGCGCAGGATCGAGGAGTACGTCGCCATGCTCGCCCGTCACGAGACGATCCATCCACAGAAGCGGCGGCCTCAGTAGCTCCGTCTGGCGGGGGAAGGCATATCGGCCTTCCTTCGCCTGACGTGTCCCCAGATGAGGAAGCCGGTCACGACCGCACCAACGGCTCCGACCGGCGGTAGCCAGCGGAGTGGGCTCGGCTCGGCCCACTCCGCGTCCGGTGCCTGGACGGCCAGATCCTCGGGGAGGGCTGTGGCGATGCTCAACATCTGCAGTCGGTAGTCGATCTCCGCCACGATCTCGGTCGATCCGTCGTCGGCGACGGTACGGAGGTCGGTGCCCTCATCGCCCGCGGTCACGATGAGCGGGGTCCCGCCGGTCAGCCATCCTGCAACCTCGACGAGCTGACGAGCGTCGACGTCGACACCGCGAACGGTCGATCCGATCGTGAAGGTGACTCGTGAGGACAAGGTGTCGACCGTTCGGACGTCGTCCGCCACTGCGTCGGTGCCGATCCAGGTCGACAGGGTGTCCTGGTCGGCGAGGCCGGTGTTGTCGGAGGGGGCGGGGAAGTCGACAGCCTTGTCTTCTGGCCAGATCTGAGTGCCAGTCGCGGACCGGGCGACGACGGTGCCGTCGTTGCCGATGCCTGCATGTGCCCAGTTGCCCTTGGGGAGCGGGTCGGTGGTGCCGCCGGGCGTGATGCGACCGGCCTGTCGGTCTTCGTGGTCGGAGTCCCAGACCAACCATGACGAGTCCGGCGACCAAGAGAAACTGGTGATCCTCCCGCGCTCGAGCTCGATGGGTTGCCTGGTCACCTTCCCCGTCTGCAGATTGATGACGTTGAGGCCGGAGTCCTTGGTGACGTACGCCAGGTGGAGGCCGTCGGGGGAGAGATGCATGGCCTCTTCTTCCCGCATCGCGAAGGAGCTGTCAGTTCCCGGCAGGGCCAGACGCTTGTATTCGCCGTCGGCGGTGATCACCGCCGCGACCCCCTCGCAGTACTCCTCGCAGTTCTCCTGGTCATCTATCACGCCGCTCTCGTCGCCGAACGCGAGGATGGCACGGCCGACCGCTCGGGAGTCGGCGACGGGAACATCGGAGACTGGGACGTCGGGCTCGGTGAAGGGGTCCGCCCAGCGGATGTGCCGCGGAATCACCGCGCGGCTCGGCGTTTCAGCGTCCGGCGAAGAGGACGTGATCTCGATCGTGCCGCCAGAGCCTTCCACCTTCGCGCCCTGCGGCAGGAGGTCGGCGGGGTCAAAGAAGATGAACGCGCCGACGGCGGCGAGAATACAGGCGAGAGGGATAGCGGCTGCGAGCACGCGCCTCGCCCGTCGCCAGCAGACGGCGACCACGACGGAGATGACCACAACTGCCGCGACCAGCCAGAACACTGCTGTGTTGACCCACAGCGGCATGAAGAACGGCTGACTGCGGTGCACCGTCGGGTGCTTGACCGAGTCGGTATCGATGAGTCCGTACGCGATGCTGACGGTGTCGACGACCATGCTCGCGTCGCCGTCGACCGCGATGAGGGAGTTTCCGCCGGCGCCCTCGCGTCCGGGCGCATCGTCGACTGCCCAGACTTGGCCGTAGTAGACGTCGTCCGGGCCATGGAGCCTGAGCAGAGGCCCGTCGCCGACCCAGCCGACCGGATCCAGGGGCATCTTGTTCGGGCTCGGGTACGTCGCGCCGCGGCCGTCGACCCGGGCCAGCCCGTTCTCCGTGGTGACGTAGAGGTCGGACCCGTGGAACATGATCGGCTCGTAGGCGGATGCCTTGCCGGGCAGCGGCAGCCTCGTGATCTCGCCGCTCGGCTCCTGGACGTGGAGACCGGTGTCCGACGGACCGTTGAAGGCGATCGTTCCGTCGTCCGAGATCGCCCACAGGCTGAGGGCCGTGGCAGAGTCGATCCTGCCGGAGTAGGCGGTCATGGTGCCCGACGCGTGCGTGATGACTCCGACCACGGCGTCGGCGGGGACGTACGCCCCGGAGTCCCAGCGGTCCATCTGGCGACCGGTCCAGAGCAGCTGGCTGCCGCTCTCGGACCACTCCATGCCAGTGACGTAGGTGCTCCCGTCGTTGCTGAGATCCCACTCGGAGGTCTTGCCGGTGGTCAGATCGGCGATGCGTACGCCGCCCGAAACGCGCTCACTGCCAGCGGCCGCGTCCCGGCCCAGTCCCCAGGACCACGCCAGGTGGGTCCCGTCGGGGGAGAGGGCGAGCGGGCGTTCCCCGCCGTTGTCGCCGTAGGAGTTCTTCCAATAGGGATCGAGACCGATGAAATCCGGAAGGTAGAGCGGGTGGTAGTCGCCGTCGTCGGCATCGACGACGATCGCGACGGCGCCGTTCGAGTCCTGAGCAGGTTGGGCGTATGCGATCGCACCGGCGCCGATCGCCAGGTCGTGTTCCAGTTTCCCGGCGTTGACGTAGTGGCCGTCCTCGGTCTCGGCCAGCCACGTCGGCGTCGCAAAGATCGTGTCGGGGACGGCGAGGTCGGTGTCGCTTCGGGCAGGGTCGACTTCGGCCGAGTCGCGCTGCGGAGCGAAGGCGATGGAGCCGGCGATGAGGGCGATGGCGGCTGAGACGGCGCTGACGGCGATGACGACTGAGCGGCGATGGGCGCGTCGGCCTCGGGCGAAGGTGTCAGTGGGCACGTACGCCTCGGGCGCTCGCTCGGCGATGCGGTGGAGCTCGTCGCGGAGCTGCTGGTCAGTCATGGAGGAGCTCCTCAAGGTGAGGTGCGAGGGTGCGCAGGCGAGCGAGCGCCTTGCGGGTGGTGGACTTGACCGTGCCGGGGTGGATGCCGAGAACGTGGGCGGTCTGGACCTCGGTGAGATCTTCGAAGAAGCGGAGCACGAGGATCGTGCGCTGGCGGGCGGTGAGCTGAGCGAGGGCGGCATCGAGGCTGAGCCGCAGTTCCGTGTCGCCGGCGGCGACGGCCGACGCTTCGTACGTCTCGGTCGGGGTCTCAACCAGGCGACGTCGGCGCCACCAGGAGATGTTCTGGGTGTAGAGGATGCGACGGACGTACGGCTCGGGGTCGCCCTGGATGCGATGCCACGACTTCGCGGCGGAAAGGAGTGCCTGCTGGACGAGGTCTTCGGCGAGGTGCGCGTCACCGGTGAGCAGGTAGGCGGTTCGGGACAGCGCCGGGACCCGGGAGCGTACGAAGTGGTCGAACGCTTCGCGCCCCGTATCTGTGGGGAAAAGCAACACGGCCTCCTTTCACCGGCTTATACGCCGGTGGAAAGGAGGCCGGGTGCCTTCGTAAAGTTAAAAGATCAGCGGGCGCGGCGAGCCATGCGCTCAATGTCCATGATCACGACCGAGCGGGGCTCCAGGCGGAGCCAGCCGCGGCTGGCGAAGTCGGCCAGGGCCTTGTTGACCGTCTCGCGGGAGGCGCCGACGAGCTGGGCGAGCTCCTCCTGGGTGAGGTCGTGGTGGACGTGGACGCCGTCGTCGGCGGTGCGGCCGAAGCGGTCGGCGAGGTCGAGCAGGGCCTTCGCGACACGGCCGGGGACGTCGGAGAAGACGAGGTCGGCGACGACGTCGTTGGCCTTGCGGAGGCGGCCGGCCAGCTGGGCGAGCAGACCGCGGGCGACGACCGGGCGGCCCTCGAGCCACTTGAGGAGGTCCTCGTGCGACAGGCTCGCGAAGGCGGAGTCGGTGACCGCGGTGACGGTGGCCGAGCGGGGGCCGGGGTCGAAGAGCGAGAGCTCACCGAACATCTGGCCGGGGCCCATGATGGCGAGCAGGTTCTCGCGGCCGTCGGACGAGGTGCGGCCGAGCTTCACCTTGCCGTCGATCACGACGTACAGCTTGTCGCCGGAGTCGCCCTCGTGGAAGAGCACCTCTCCGCGGCGGAGCTTCGACTCTGCCATCGAGGCGTGCAGGGCCGTCATCGACTCGTCATCGAGTGCGCTGAAGAGCGGTGCCTGACGGAGTACGTCGTTGTCCATTGCGGCCATTCCTCCTGGATTTTCCCCACATCCGCGGGTATTACACCGGGAATCCTATCTGTGGAACGTCTCACACGTGCACATCCCCCACCGATAAGCGCAGAAAGTGCATGTGTTGAGCGGTGTTTGTGCTAGCCGTCTTCCGGGCCGGATCGGGATTGTCGGTGCGGCCGCGTAGCCTTGCTGCGTGCCTGCCCAGAAGTTTGCGACTGAGACGCGCCTGGGTCTGGTGCGTCGTGCCCGTCGGATCGACCGCATCCTCGGTGAGACCTACCCGGATGCCAAGGCCGAGCTCGACTTCACCAATCCGTTCGAATGCCTGGTCGTGACCGTGCTGAGCGCGCAGACCACGGACAAGCGGGTCAACCTGGCCTCGCCTGCCCTCTTTGCGGCCTACCCGTCCGCGAAGGAGATGGCGGCGGCGCCCCGGGAGCACCTGGAGCAGCTCGTCGGGCCGCTCGGCTTCTTCCGCGCCAAGACCGACGCGCTGCTGAAGCTGAGCGCCGTGCTGGTGGAGGAGTACGACGGCGAGGTGCCTGACCGTCTGGAGCAGCTGGTGAAGCTGCCCGGCGTGGGGCGCAAGACCGCCAACGTGGTGCTCGGCAACGCCTTCGGCAAGCCGGGGATCACTGTCGACACACACTTCGGACGGCTCTCGCGGCGCTTCGGTTGGACGACCGAGAAGGACCCGGTCAAGGTCGAGCACGAGGTCGGTGCGCTCTTCGAGAAGCGGGACTGGACGATGCTGTCCCACCATGTGATCTGGCACGGGCGGCGGATCTGTCACGCCCAGAAGCCCGCGTGTGGTGCCTGTCCGGTGTCACAGCTGTGCCCTGCGTACGGCGAGGGGCCGACCGACCCCGTCGCCGCGGCCAAGCTGGTCCGCACGGAGGGCCGCAACTGATGGTTCGTGCCCTGGGGAGACGAGCCCGGGTCGCGTCGGCAGCTGCCCTGCTGCTGGCCGTCCTGGCCGGTTGCGGCACCGACTCCTCGAGCGAGGGCGGTCAGTCCGGCGCGCCACTGGCCGATGAGCCGTCCTCCTCCAAGGTCAACGTCGCCACCGCGGAGATGGTCGCGGCCAAGAAGGCGTCGAAGGTGGAGGCCTGCGAGGAAGGGCCCGCCAGCGACGGTGGGCTGCCGTCGATCGTGCTGCCCTGCCTCGGCGGTGGGTCGTCGGCTGACCTGGCGTCCTTCGAGGGACCGATGGTGATCAACCTCTTCCAGGGCTTCTGCGCGCCCTGCAAGGAGGAGATGCCTGCGTTGCAGAGCTTCTACGAGAGCTACGGCGACGAGGTGCCGGTGATCGGCATCGACGTCATGGACACGGTCCCCGGAGTCGCGCTCAAGGAGGCGATCTCGCGTGGGGTGACCTTCCCGATGTACGCCGATCCGGGCGGTGAGCTGCAGGGCGGGCCGCTCACGGCGCGCGCGGTGCCGGCGACGTACGTCCTGTCCTCCTCTGGCGAGGTCGAGCTGCTGCAGATGGGTGGCATGACAAGTGCGGCCCAGGTGAAGGAGCTCGTCGAGAAGAAGCTGGGGATCGAGCTGTGAGCGATCGTCAGGCGGCCAACGGGACGCGGCCGGAGTGGTTCGACGAGATCGTCGAGGCGGCGCAGCAGATCCAGGGCGAGGACATCTCACAGTTCCTGCCCCCGGCGGACGGCAGCGCCCGCGAGTCGGCCGTGCTGATGCTCTTCGGTGAAGGACCCTCGGGTCCCGATCTGCTGCTGACCGAGCGCTCGCACACGATGCGTTCGCATCCCGGCCAGGTCTCGTTCCCCGGTGGCCGACTCGATCCGGGAGAGACCGCCGAGGAGGCGGCGCTGCGGGAGGCGTGGGAGGAGACCGGGCTCGACCCGACCGGTGTCGACGTGGTCGGCCGCCTCCCGGCGCTGTGGATCCCGTTCTCCAACCACGCCGTGGTGCCGATCATCGCGTGGTGGCGGGAGCCGTCTCCGGTCACCACGCGCTCGGTCGAGGAGGTGCACGCCGTCTACCGGGTGCCGTTGTCGGATCTCATCGACCCGGCCCACCGGATCCAGGTCGGCGCGCCCGGCCGCAGCGAATGGCTGATGCCCGCGTTCTTGATCGGACCGGAGAAGGATGTCATCCTCTGGGGCTTCACAGGTGGAATCATCAGCCGTTTCTTCACCTATCTCGGGTGGATCACGGAGATTCCGGACGCCCCGATCAAGGAGTTGCCCGAATACATGTTCCAGGGACGCGAACGGAACCAGCCGTGAACTTTCTTGACTGGATCCTGATCATCCTCGTCGGGGCCTACGCGCTCTCGGGCTACTGGCAGGGCTTCATCACCGGCGCCTTCGCGACCGGTGGACTGCTGCTCGGTGGCTTCATCGGCATCTGGCTGGCCCCGAAGGTGCTCGGCAGCGCGGCCCCGTCGTTGTGGGTCTCGCTCGGTGCCCTGTTCGTCGTGATCGCGTGTGCGTCCATCGGGCAGGCGGTGCTGCAATACGGCGGCGTACGCGTGCGCGACGAGATCACCTGGCAGCCGGCCCGGATCGTCGATGCCCTCGGCGGATCGCTGCTCAGCGCGGCGGCCGTGCTGGTGGTCGCCTGGGCTCTCGGAGTCGCGGTCTCGGGAGCGCAGATCAATGGGCTCACGCCCGCGGTGCGCGGATCGGCCATCCTGGCCAAGGTCGACTCGATTATGCCGTCGCCTGCGGATCGTGCGCTGAGCGCGTTCAACGACGTCGTCGGCACCTCGTTCTTCCCGCGTTACCTGGAGCCGTTCGCCCGCGAGCGGATCGTCGAGGTCGGACCCGGCCCGCGGCGCATGCTCACCGACCCCGATGTCGTACGTTCCGGCGAGTCGGTCCTCAAGATTCGCGGCGCCAACGAGTGCGGCAAGGGTGTCGAGGGCACCGGATTCGTCATCGGCCGCGGCTACCTGATGACCAACGCCCACGTCGTCGCCGGCGTCGACGACCCCAACGTCATCGTCGGTGATGGCGCCAACGACGCCAAGGTCGTCCACTACGACCCCGAGATCGACATCGCGGTCCTGAAGTTCGAGGGTGGCGGCAACCTCAAGCGCCTCGAGTTCGACCGCACGGCCGGCGCCGAGGACCCGATCGCCGTCCTGGGCTATCCGCAGGACGGCCCCTTCGACGTACAGCCAGGTCGTATCCGTGCCGAGCAGCGCCTCCGCTCGCCCGACATCTACGGCGTCGGCACCGTCATCCGAGACGTCTACTCCGTACGCAGCCTCATCCGCCCCGGCAACTCCGGCGGTCCCATCGTCGACTCCGAGGGTGACGTCGTCGGCGTCGTCTTCGCCGCCTCGGTCACCGACTCCGAGACCGGCTACGCCCTCACCACCGATCAGGTCATCGAGATCGCCCGCGAGGCTCGCTCCCAGACCGCCACCGTCGACACCGGAGCCTGCGCCGGCTGACCCCGCCGAGACGGTAGATATGGCGGCCGAGTCGGTAGTTCCGGACGTCGAATCTGTAGTTGTGGGTGACGAAGCTCGAGTTTCGTCGCCCACAACTACAGATTCGGCGCGCCACAACTGCGGACTCGGCTGGTTGAGGACCGCGCGGTGTGGTCAGAAGCGGCGTGAGGAGTACGTCGGGGTGAGCGCGTCCTTGATCTCCCTGAGCCAGGCGTCGAGGCGATCGCCGGTGAAGTCTCCTCGGCGCACGATGATCACGATCCAGCCATGGTCGACCAGCCAGCCTCGTCGCTCCTCGTCGTAGATCCGCTGCTCAGGGTCGTCATGGTCTTCGCCGTCGTACTCGACGGCGACCTTGGCGAGGCGGTATGCGAAGTCGAGGCGATAGGTCGGGATACCTTCCACATCGACCCAGACCTGTGTCTCGGGGAGAGGTAGTCCGGCGTCGCTGATGGCAAGCAACGTCCAGGACTCTCGCTGGGACTCGACGTGGCGATTGAGAAGCGGAACGAGCTCCCGGAGCTGGACGACCCCGCGGCGGCCTTTGAAGCGGGGAAGCTCTTGGTTGAGGGCAGCTCGGCTGATGCCGTGCTCCTTGGCGAACTCGTTGAGGGCGGCCATCGCCTCGCGGCGCTTCAGGTTGCACCCGAGATCGAGCGCGGTGCGCAAGGGCGTCGTGATCTTGACGCCGTTGAGCGTCATGATGTCCCGGTCGAGGAGGTCACGTGAGCGCCCGTCGACCCCTTCCAGGCGCGTCGGCGCGAAGCCGCGACGTGCGCAGGTTTCGACGGCTGGAATCTGGGTCTGCTCGCTGAGCGAATAGGTGTTGATCCCGTGGATCCAGGCGGCGGTGCGGTCGGACACGACGTGGTGTGGAGATACGACGCGGGAAACCGCTGCGGCTCTTGTCTCCGCGGTGTCCTCCACGTCGGAAGGAATGAAGACACCGCGGAACGGTCTGAGGATCTCGCCGCGCTCGACGGCGACGCGGAGGTCGTACCTCTTGATGGAGAGCTCGCTGAGTTCACTGGCGGTAAACGGGCGCGCTGGCAGAGCCGAGGCAGCGCCGACAACTGACAGGTTCATGCGAGCCACTGTGTGCCCGCGGCGTACGAAAATCACTGCCGTTTCCGTCGGCTGTGGATAACTTCAGCCCAAAGGACGCCTGTGGACAGTAAGTGGCCCGAACTCGTTCGCCAGAACTACCTATTCGGTCGCCACAACGACCGATTCGGCGGGGTGGGTCAGCGCTGGCCCTTGAGAGCCCGGGGGATCTCCTTGCCCTGGGCGATGGCCTTCTCGGGGGCCTTGACCTTCTTCACCTTGAGTACGCCGATGAAGCCGAGCAGGGCGGCGAGGAGGACGTAGAAGCCGAAGACGATGAGGAAGGACCAGTGCAGGCCGAGGCCGGCCCAGTGGATGAAGTAGGCCGCCGAGACGGAGAGCATGATCACGGCGAGGACCAGCAGGAACGCCGCGGCGGCGAAGAGACCGACGCCGACGCCGGCGTTGGTCATCGAGACCTTGAGCTCCTGTTTCGCGAGCGTGATCTCCTTGTTGACGAGCTCGGAGATGTCGCGGGTGGCGTCGACGACGAGCTTGCCGATCGTCGGGTCCTCGCCGCCGGGGGACTTCACGATGTCGACTGCCATGGGAACCCTTCGCTGAACGTGTATTGGGGAGCGCCCACGACCTTACCGGTCGCGACCCTGATCATCCTCGAACACGTCCGGCACGCCGTCCTTGTTGGCGTCGAGAGTCTCGACCTCCTCGATGCGGCGATAGACCCTGTTGCGCGCCCGCAGCACCACCGTCGCCAGGGCAGCGGCCAGGACGGACCCGAACAGAACGCCCACCTTCATGTGGTCGTGAGCGGACGGATCGGACTCGAAGGCGAGCTCGCCGATCAGCAGCGACACCGTGAACCCGATGCCGGCCAGCATCGCCATCCCGATCACGTCGGTCCAGGCGAGGTCGTCGTCCAGCGACGCACGGGTGAACCGGGCCAGCAGCCAGGTCGACCCCGAGATCCCGATGGTCTTGCCGACGACCAGACCGAGGATGATGCCGAGCGTGATCGGGTCGCGCAGCGCGCTGGTCACCCCGTCCCAGCCACCGAGGGACACGCCGGCGGCGAAGAAGGCGAAGATCGGCACCGCAACGCCGGCCGAGATCGGCCGGACCAGATGCTCGAAGTGCTCGGCGAGCCCGCGCTTGGCCTCCGGGTTGCGGGCGATGACCGGCACGGTGAACCCGAGAAGCACCCCGGCGACGGTGGCGTGGACGCCGCTGGAGTGGACGAGGGCCCAGGCGATCAGGGCGAGCGGGAGGAGCAGCCAGGGGCTGCGTACGCGGCGCTGCACGAGCACCGCGAAGAGCCCGATCGGGATGAGCGCGAGCAGCAGGTAGCCGATGTGCAGCTCGGAGGTGAAGAAGACCGCGATGACGATGATGCCGAGCAGGTCGTCGACGACGGCGAGGGTAAGCAGGAACGTACGCAGCCCCACAGGCAGATGCGTCGAGATGACCGCCAGGATGGCGACCGCGAAGGCGATGTCGGTGGCGACCGGTGTCGCCCAGCCGGCCAGCGAGCCGTCGCCGATCAGGTTGACGGCCACGTAGACCAGCGCCGGGACGACCATGCCGCCGACCGCGGCCGCGATCGGCAGCGCGGCTCGCCGGGGGTCGCGGAGGTCGCCGGAGACGAACTCGCGCTTGAGCTCCAGGCCGGCGACGAAGAAGAAGATGGCGAGCAGGCCGTCGGCCGCCCAGGCTCCGATGGTCAGATCGAGATGAAGGGCCTCGGGACCGATCCGGAAGTCGCGGACCGCCTCGTACGCCTCCTGCCAGGGGCTGTTGGCCAGGATGACCGCGATGATCGCGGCGATGATGAGGAGTACGCCGCCGGTCGTCTCGGCTCGCAGGATCTCGGCCGTACGCGAGGTCTCCAGCCAGGAGCCGCGGGTGAAGAGGCGGTTGCGGGTGTCGGACACGGATGGGCCTCCAAGGGCTCAGGGGTCGATGAACTCACGCCGACCAGACTTCCCGGCACACCTGACGACGACCCTAGCAAGCACCGCTGTCACAGGTAGGAAGGTGATCAACTTGGGGCCGCCAGCATCCTCAAAAAGCAGGCAAACGAAGGCAAAAGTACACAAAAGCATCAATTAGAGAGTGAGTTGCTGCACAAATGCCCCGACCGGCACCTGGTTCCGTTGCATAGTGGATGAGCCCTACGGAACGGTGGGGCCGCTCCGGTCGCGCCGAGGCCCGTCACAACCGGAGGAGAGTCGATCCGACCACGGTGGCGGGCACGGGGGAGCCGAGCAGTGCGCCGGGAGCCAGAGACAAGGCAGACCGGCTTGGGGTGAAGGCGTAGGCGGAACATCCAGCGCCCGGGCAACAGCAGCCCGAATCCGACAGGTCAACCTTCGCAGGCGTCGCTGCAACAGGGGAACCTCGAATGACCGGATCGTGTGTCCGTGCGCTTTCGCGCGCCCACAGAACCATGACCGTCGGCCTCGCGACCGCCCTGGTGGTCGGTCTCGCGCTCGTCGCCGCTCCAGCCCAGTCCGCCACGGCAGCCTCCTCGCCGGGCGCACGTGCCCAGACCAGCGCCAGCACCAGCGCTCAGACAGGCACCCACACCACCAAGAAAAAGAAGAAGAAGTCGCGCGGGCTGCGAGCACTGCGCCGCGTCAAGAGCCAGGCCGGCGACCCCTACTCCTACGGGGCCAACGGCCCGCACGCCTACGACTGCTCGGGCCTGACCCAGTGGGTCTACAAGAAGCTCGGCCGCAAGCTGCCGCACAGCTCGTCGGCCCAGGTCAGCCACACCTTCAAGGTCAAGAAGCCACGCAAGGGCGATCTGGTCTTCTTCTACGGCAGCGGCGGGGTCTACCACGTCGGCATCTACGCCGGGAAGCGCGACGGCCGCCGCTGGGTCTGGCACGCGCCCGGGTCGGGTGAGGCTGTCACGAAGGACCCGATCTGGACCGACAGCCACTTCATCCGCCGGGTGAAGTACTAGAAGCACCAGAACGTACGCAGCGGCCCGGCCGCCCCGTATGGGGTGGCCGGGCCGCTGCGATTGCCGAGCGTCATCACTCGTCCGTGGCGGTCGTCTTCCCGGCAGCGATGAGGTCCATGATCGTCTGATCGGCGAGCGTGGTCGTGTCGCCGACGCCGCGACCCTCGGCGAGGTCGCGGAGGAGTCGCCGCATGATCTTCCCCGAGCGCGTCTTGGGCAGCTCAGGCACGATCATGATCTGCCGCGGCTTGGCGATCGGGCCGATCTCCTTGCGGACGTGGTCGGAGAGCTCCTTGTGGCAGTTCTCCGGCGACCCGTCGCGCAGGATGACGTACGCCACGACGGCCTGCCCCGTGTCGGGGTCGGTCGCACCCACGACCGCCGCCTCGGCGACGTAGGGGTGCGAGACCAGTGCCGACTCGATCTCGGTCGTGGAGAGGCGGTGGCCGGACACGTTCATCACGTCGTCGACGCGGCCCAGAACCCAGACGTCGCCGTCCTCGTCCTTCTTCGCGCCGTCACCGGCGAAGTAGAACCCCTGGTCCTTGAAGCGAGACCAGTAGGTGTCGATGTAGCGCTGGTCGTCGCCCCAGATCGTACGCAGCATCGACGGCCACGGCTGGGTCAGCACGAGATAGCCCCCGGCACCGTTCGGGACGGAGACGCCGTTGTCGTCGACCACGTCGGCGCCCACACCCGGCAGGGCCTTCATCGCCGACCCCGGCTTCCCAGCCGTCACTCCGGGGAGCGGCGAGATCATGATCGCGCCGGTCTCGGTCTGCCACCAGGTGTCCACCACGGGAACCTTCGACCCGCCGATGACGTCGCGGTACCAGATGTAGGCCTCGGGGTTGATCGGCTCACCGACGGACCCGAGCAGGCGGACCGAGGAGAGGTCGCGGCCGTCCGGGATGGCGCGCCCCTGCTTCATGAACGTCCGGATCGCGGTCGGCGCGGTGTAGAAGATCGTGACGCCGTACTCCTCGATGATCTGCCACCAGCGACCCTTCTCCGGGAAGTCCGGGGTGCCTTCGTAGAGCACCTGGGTCGCGCCGTTGGCCAGCGGCCCGTAGACGATGTAGGAGTGGCCGGTGATCCAGCCGATGTCGGCGGTGCACCAGTAGACGTCGGTCTCGGGCTTGAGGTCGAAGACCTCCCAGTGCGTGAACGCCGCCTGGGTGAGGTAGCCGCCGGTGGTGTGCAGGATGCCCTTCGGCTTCCCGGTGGTCCCGCTCGTGTACATGACGAAGAGCGGGTGCTCGGCGTCGTGCGCCACCGGGGTGTGCTCGGTCGACGCCGACGACACGACATCCGACCACCACTTGTCGACCGAGTCGTTCCAGTCGACGTCCTGCCCGGTGCGCTTGACCACGACTACGTTCTCGACCAGGCCCGGCTGAGTCGCCTCGACCTTCGTGACCGCCTCGTCCACGGCGGGCTTGAGTGCCGAGGGCGCGCCACGGCGGTAGCCGCCGTCGGAGGTGACGATCAGCTTCGCGCCGCAGTCGACGACGCGGGTCGCGAGAGCGTCGGCGGAGAAGCCACCGAAGATGACGGTGTGGATCGCCCCGATCCGCGCGCAGGCGAGCATCGCGAAGACGGCCTCGGGGATCATCGGCATGTAGATCGCCACCCGGTCGCCCTTGCCGACGCCGAGCGCCTCGAAGGCGTTCGCGGCCCGGGAGACCTCGTCCTTGAGCTCGGCATAGGTGATGGTGCGCTTGTCGTCCGCGGGCTCGCCGACCCAGTGGATCGCGACCCGGTCGCCGAGCCCGGCCTCGACGTGGCGGTCGACGGCGTTGTAGGCGACGTTGATCTCGCCCCCCTCGTACCACTTCGCGAAGGGCGGGTTGTCCCAGTTCAGGACGCGATCGAACGGCTTGGCCCAAGTGAGCCGTTCCGCGGCGGCCGCCCAGAACGCGTCGCAGTCCGCGGCAGCGGCGTCGTACGCATCGGCCTTGACGTTGGCAGCGGCGGCAAGCTCGGCCGGGGGCTCGAACCGGCGCTTCTCGTGCAGCAGGTTGGACAGGGTCTCGTCGCTCACAGTGACTCCTACGTACGAAAAATGTGTGGCTCAAGCCACAGGGTAGTGCGGGGGAAAGAATGATGGCGGGCCGTCGTACAACACCTGTGTACGACGGCCCGCCGTGATGGATCAGTGCGTGATCGCCTTCTCCGAGCCGGCGCCGGTGAGGGCGCGCACCTCGAGCTCGACGTAACGCTCAGCGGTCTCCGGCTCCTTCGACGTCACCGTGCCCAGCCAGCCCAGGAAGAACCCGAGCGGGATGGAGATGATGCCGGGGTTCTCCAGGGGGAACCAGGAGAAGTCCACGCCGAGCGGGAAGAGCGAGGCGGAGATCGTCTCGCCCGTCACCGCGTCCACGGCCGTCTTGCCGGAGACGACCGGCGAGAAGAAGACCAGACCGACACAGGAGATCAGGCCGCCGTAGATCGACCAGGTCGCACCACGGGTGTTGAACCGCGCCCAGAACATGTTGTAGATGATCGCCGGCAGGTTCGCCGAGGCGGCGACCGCGAAGGCCAGTGCCACCAGGAACGCGATGTTCAGCGACTGCGCTGGGATGGCCAGCAGGATCGCGACCAGGCCGATGCCCGCCGCGGCCCAGCGAGAGACCTTCAACTCCTCCTTCTCGGTGGCTTTGCCACGCTTGATCACCGAGTTGTAGATGTCGTGGGCGACGGAGACCGAGGAGGTCAACGTCAGACCCGCGACCACGGCGAGGATCGTGGCGAAGGCGACCGCGGCGATGAGTGCCAGCAGTACGGCGCCGCCGACGGAGCCTTCACCGCCACCGACCTCCTGGGCGAGCAGTGGCGCAGCCAGGTTGCCGGCCTTGTCCAGAGTGGTCGGGTCGACCAGCGCGGCCGCACCGAAGCCCAGGACCAGGGTGAACAGGTAGAAGACACCGATCAGGCCGATCGCCCACAGCACCGACTTGCGAGCATCCGCCGAGGTCGGGACGGTGTAGAAGCGGATCAGGATGTGCGGCAGGCCGGCGGTGCCGAGCACCAGGGCGAGCCCGAGCGAGACGAAGTCCAGCTCGCTGGTGAAGCTCAGGCCGTACTTCAGCCCGGGCTGGAGGAAGGCGTCGCCCTTGCCCGAGGCGTCGGCGGCCGAGCCGAGCAGCTCGGAGAGGTTGAAGCCGAACTGGGCGAGCACCAGGATGACGATCAGCGCCGAGCCGGTCATCAGCAGCACGGCCTTGACGATCTGGACCCAGGTCGTGCCCTTCATGCCGCCGACGGTGACGTAGAAGATCATCAGCGCGCCGACGAACAGGATCACGACGTTCTTGACCGCCTGGTCCTCGACGCCGAGCAGCAGGGCCACCAGGGCACCCGCACCGACCATCTGGGCCAGCAGGTAGAAGATCGAGACGACGACCGTGGAGGTCGCGGCTGCCAGGCGGACCGGGCGCTGCTTCATCCGGTACGCCAGCTGGTCGGCCATCGTGTAGCGACCCGAGTTACGCAGCACCTCTGCGACCAGCAGCAGCGCCACCAGCCAGGCGACGAGGAAGCCGATCGAGTAGAGGAAGCCGTCGTAGCCGGACAGGGCGATGGCGCCGGAGATACCGAGGAACGACGCCGCCGACATGTAGTCGCCGCCGATGGCGAGACCGTTCTGGAAACCGGAGAAGCCGCGGCCACCCGCGTAGTAGTCGGCAGCGGTCTTCGTCTGCCGGCTCGCCCAGAAGGTGATGCCGATCGTGACCGCGACGACCGCGAGGAACAGGACCGTGGTGAGGATCTGGCTACCGTCCATCAGAGCTGCCTCTTCTCGATCTCGTATTCCTCGTCGAGCTTCCGAGCCAGCGGATCGAGGTGCTTGTTGGAGTAGTTGGCGTAGAGGTAGGCGATGCCGAACGTGGTCGCGAACTGGAGGAGCCCGAAGACCAGCGCGACATTGATGTTGCCGACGAGCTTGGTGTTCATGAAGTCCTCTGCCCAGTTGGAGCAGAACACGTAGAGGAGATACCAAGCCAGGAATGCCACCGTGGCCGGGAATACGAACTTCCGGTACGCCGACCGCAGAGCGCGGAACTCTGCCGTGGCGTGCAGTCTGTCGTAGACCGGGTCGTGCCGGTGGGCTTGGTCGTGCGCTTCTTCGCTCACGGTCTAACCCTTTCGTTGACGAGGCCGTCAACCGTGGGGGTGGATGACGGACGACGTGTGATCGCAGTCACATTAGGGGCCTGTTGGACCGCTCGTCGCGGGTGAACGCGCCGTCCCTCGGTGGGCGGCACCGTCAAGCGACAAGCGGTCGAAATCGTGCGCTGAGCGGCTGGTCTAGCCGCGCCGGCCGCCGCCACCGGACGTGCCGTCACCGGTCTGGGTGCCGGCGCCGCCGGGCGGATGCACACACCCCGGGCACGGACCGCTGCCGTCGGTCAGGTGGTGGGTCTGACGAGCGAGGATCACGACCTCGGACAGCTGCCGCGACTCGCCCGGCAACGTGAGACCGAGGCCGTACGTCGCGTTGAACGCCCACACGTCCACACCCGCCCGCACCGCCGCCCTGCGCGCCAGGTCGTAGGCGGCGGCGTAGAGGGCGGGCACGTCGATCGAGACCAGGCGGATCATCGCGGGCCGAACCGACTCGCCGCGCGCCCAGCTGTGGAAGAGGTCGCGCACCCGGCCCTCCTCGACCAGCCCGCCGAGGTAGGCCTTGATGATGTGGACGACCTCGCTGCGTCCGATGTCGGGGACGTCCAGGGTGCTGGCGACCGCAGCCGCTGCGGCGTCCGCGAACCGGCCGGATCGAGTCTCCCGCTGCGATCGGGCCCGTTGTGCCTCGTCGAGCGCCGCGAACGCCTCGCTCACGTCCGGATCACCGGACAGCACCGTGAGCGGCGCCTGGCGCGGGTCCCCGAGGTGGAGGGTCGCCGCCTGGAAACGGCCGAGCTGACGAGCGATGGCGAGGGTGCTGTCCGCGACCGACTGTCCCGGCTCGGTGGGCGCGGCCTCGTGGACCGCCACGACCAGCGGCTTCAGCTGGACGGCGACGCGGCGGTTCGTGGTGACGTACTGGTGGATCTGCTCGTACGCCGCCTCCTCGCCCTCGGCGTGCTGGACATGTCGCGTCTCGAGGGCGTACCGCTCCTCGACCTGTCGCTTCCAGGCTCCTTCGGAGACGGGCACCGCGGTGATGGTGAAGACCAGGGCGACCATCAGCCCGATGTTGACCCCGGCCAGCGTCCGCTTCCCGGTGTTGAGCACGCCGAAGACCGGTAGCCGGACCTCACCGAAGCGCTGCGGCCACCGCAGTACGAGAAAGCTGCTCACGGCGATGGTGGTATAGGCAGTCAGCCAGTACGCCCAGTGCACCGCGGTCAGCGACTGCGCCTGTTCCAGGACGGCGCGGGTCGCCGTGACCTGGGTCGGGGTGAGCGAGAGGACGCCGGCCAGCCACAGCAGCGCCAGCGACAGCAGCAGACCGAGCTGGACCGACCAGACGATGTCGGCCGCAGCCCGCTCCGTGACCCGTCGAGCCGTGCGCATCGCCCGCCATCCGCACCAGGACAGCCACGTCATGAAGAGCAGGAGCACGGGCCCGACGTACGTCGTGGAGAGCAGGTTGCCGAAGACGAGCTGCTCGCCCACGAGGGTGGCGACAGCGACGCCGCCGAGGTGCGGGACGGCCTGCGCGCCGAGGTGCGCCGACTCGCCGAACCAACGACGGGCCAGGAACACCGACCAGCCTCCGAAGCCCGCGATCAGGAAGGCGGGGAGGAAGCGGTCGGGCCACCATCGGAGCAGGACGGTGATGACCAGGGACCAGGCGACGATGACGAGTGCAGCGCGTCCGAACATCCGGCGTCGCCACCACCCGACCGCGGGCGCGACCGCGACCGTGTGGATCACCACGACCGCCACGCCGACGAGCAGACCGAGGAGGAGCCCGGCGAAGGCACCGGCCACCATTGCGAGCACGGTCAGCGCCGCGTCTCCGAAGTCGGCGATCTCACGGCTGCCGGCGGCATGCGCCGCGCCCAGCAGGCCGCCGGCAGCCGTCACGTACAGACCCAGATCGCCGCCGACATCCGCGCTCTCGTTCACCACCGGCTCCCGGATCAGATCAGCGCTGCGCGGCGGAGGTGGTGATGGGCTCGATCGTGGGCTCGGGGGAGTGCAGGCGGACCAGCAGCCGGGTGGTGTGGGCCGGGACGTGGGCGGCGGAGGCGAGGCTGACGAGGATCATGACGGCGAAGGAGAGCGGCACCGCCCACAGCGCGGGCTGGGTGAGCGCGACATCAGCCCAGGTTCCCGTACGCGACCCACTGATCGTGAACACCACGGCCGACCCTGTGGTGACCAGGCCGGTGACCAGCCCGGTGGCGGCGCCGTAGGCGGTCAGCCGTCGCCACCAGATGCCGAGCAGGAGCAGCGGGCAGAAGGTGGCCGCCGCGAGCGCGAAGGCCAGGGCGACCCCGCGGGCGACTCCGACGCTGGGGGTCAGCAGGGCGCCGGCGACCGGGACGATGACGGCGACCAGAGAGGCGATCCGGAAGGCGGCAACGCCGCCGAAGCGGCTGCCCCGGCGGCGTAGCAGCGGCACGACCACGTCCTGGGAGAGCACGCCGGAGACGGCGATCGCCAGGCCCGACGACGTGGAGAGGAAGGCCGCGAACGCGCCCGCGCAGACCAGTCCGGTCAGCGCGTCGCCCGCCCAGCCGGGGACCATCAGCCGGGGCAGCTCGAGCACCAGGGTGTCGGCGGAGGCGGGGGAGGCGGCGTACACGCGTCCGAGGAGGCCGAGGATCGGCGGCAGCAGGTAGAAGACGCCGAGGAGGACGAGCACGACCAGGGTCGTGCGCCGGGCGGCGCGGCCGTCGGGGTTGGTGTAGAAGCGGACGCCGACGTGGGGCAGGCCCATCGTGCCGAGGAAGGTCGCGGCGATCAGCGAGTAGGTGGCGTAGAGGCCGGTGGTGGTGTCGGTGCCGATGGGCAGCGACCAGGCCTGGCTGAGGTCGGCGCGGGGCGCGCCGTCGTTGGCCCAGACCGCGACCAGCACCCCGACGGGTACCAGCAGGGCGGTCAGCTTGAGCCAGTACTGGAAGGCCTGGACGAACGTGATCGAGCGCATCCCGCCCGAGAAGACGCTGACCAGCACGACCGTCCCGACCAGCACCGGACCCACCCAGCGAGGTGCGCCCGCGACCAGCTCCAGGGTCAGCCCGGCGCCCTGCAGCTGGGGCAGCAGGTAGAGCCAGCCGATGCTCACGACCAGCAGCGAGCAGAGCCGCCGCACCCCTGTGGAGGCGAGCCGCTCCTCGGCGAAGTCGGGCAGCGTGTACGCCCCTGACCTGCGCAGAGGCGCCGCGACCAGGGTCAGCAGCACGAGATAGCCGGCGGTCCAGCCGATCGGATACCAGAGCATCTCCGCACCCGAGGTGAACACCAGTCCTGCGACCCCGAGGAAGGAGGCGGCGGAGAGATACTCCCCGCCGATCGCGCTCGCGTTGAGCCCGGGCCGTACCGACCGTGAGGCGACGTAGAAGTCGCTGGTGGTGCGGCTGAACCGCAGTCCCCAGGTGCCGATGGTCAGCGTCGCCAGGGTGACCAGGGTGACCGCGACGATCGCCGGGGCGGAGTCGAGGGTCATGGCGTCTCGTCGTCCGAGCGGAGCAGGTCGGCGTAGCTGGCCTCGTTGCGCTCCGCGCCGCGCAGGTACCAGCGGCCGAGGAAGAACAGGAACGGGTAGACCAGCACCCCGAGCAGCAGCCAGGGGAGCGGTACGCCGAACGGCGCGGTGCGCACCAGACCCGGGGCCAGCCAGAACAGCAGCGGGAGCGAGCCGACGCCGAGGAAGAGCACCGCCAGGGTTCGGAGCGCGATCGAGAGCTGGGCGCGCATCAGCGAGCCGAGGTAGATCTCGCCGAGGCGGGTGTCCTCGTCGACGTCGACCCGGCGGACGGCCGGGCGCCGTCGGGGCGGTCCGGTGACGCGTACGCGTTGAGGTTCTGTCATCGGGATCGGGTCATGAGCGTCGGGCGAGCAGGTCCTTGAGCTGGCGCGTGTGCCGGCGGCTGACCTGCAGCTCGGTCCCGCGGGTGGAGCCGCCGACGACGACCGAGCAGCGTCCGGCCTCCGAGCGCACCTCCGTCACGTGGGCGAGGTTGACGAGGAGAGAGCGGTGGATGCGTACGAACCGGGCCGAGGCCCACTCCTGCTCCAGCTGGGTCAGTGGGACCCGCACCAGGTGGGAGGCGTCGGCGGTGTGCAGCCGGGCGTAGTCACCCTGCGCCTCGACGTGGGTGATCTGGGAGCGCCAGACGAAGCGGGTGATGCCGCCGAGCTCGACCGGGATCTGGATGTCGCCGCTCGGCTCCTCCTCCGGCATGCTGCCCATCAGCCGGGTGACCGTCTCCGCCAGCCGCTCGGCGCGGACCGGCTTGAGCACGTAGTCGACCGCGCGCAGGTCGAAGGCCTCCAGCGCGTGCTCCTCGTGGGCGGTCACGAACACGACCGCCGGGGGCGTCTTGAACCGGGCCAGCAGGCGGGCCAGCTCGAGCCCGTTGAGCCCGGGCATCTGGATGTCGAGGAAAACCGCGTCCACCCCCGACCCCTGCAGCTGCTGCAGCCCGTCGGTCGCGTTCAGGCAGGTGCGCACCTCCGCCACCCGCGCGTCCTGGGTGAGCAGGTAGGAGAGCTCGTCGGCCGCCGGCGGCTCGTCGTCGACGACCAGGATCCTCAGCCGACCACCAGGCGCTCCCTGTCGCGCGGCGACTGCCTGAGTGGTGCGGTTCATGGGTGCACTCCTGGGGCGAACTTCGGGATTCTGAGGATGACCTTCGTGCCGGCGCCGGGGGCGGTCTCGACCACCAGGCCGTAGTCGTCGCCGTAGGCGTTGCGGAGCCGGGCGTCGACGTTGCCGAGCCCGACGGAGTCGTTGCCGCCGGCCAGCGCGTTGCGTACCTTCTCCGGATCCTCGCCGGCGCCGTCGTCCTCGACCTCGATCACGCACTCGGTGCCGCTGTCGGCGGCCCGGATGGAGATGTGGCCGGTCTGCGCGTCGGCCAGACCGTGGCGTACGGCATTCTCGACCAGCGGCTGCAGGCACAGGAACGGCACCGCGATCGGCAGCACCTCGGGCGCCACCGAGAGCCTCACCGAGAGCCGCTCGCCGAAACGAGCCTGCTCCAGCAGCAGGTAGCGCTCCACGGAGCGGAGCTCCTCGGACAGCGTGGTGTATTCGCCGTGGGTCCGGAAGGAGTAGCGGGTGAAGTCCGCGAACTCCAGCAGCAGCTCGCGCGCACGCTCCGGATCGGTGCGTACGAAGCTGGCGATCGCCCCGAGCGAGTTGTAGATGAAGTGCGGGCTGATCTGAGCGCGGAGCGCGCGCACCTCGGCTTCCATCAGCCGCCGCCGCGACGCGTCGAGCTCGGCGAGCTCGAGCTGGCCGGAGACCCAGGTCGCGACCTCGTCGGTGGCGCGGACCATCATCGCGGAGGTGTCCGGGGCGTACGCCTGCAGCGTGCCGACCAGGTGGTCGTCGACGACCAGCGGGCTGACCACGGCGGAGTGCAGCGGGCAGCCGGCCTGGCCGCACTCCAGGTCGACCCGGTCGTAGAACCGGGTCGCGCCGCGCTCCAGCGTCCCCTCGGCCAGCTTGGTCACGTGTTCCTGGTGGTGGGTGCCGATGCCTTCCCAGGCGAGCAGGCCGTCGGTGTCGGTGATCGCGAGCGCGGGGGCCGCCAGGAGCGCCTGCAAATGTGGAGCGGCCCGCTCGGCGCTGTCGACGGTCAGGCCGCCACGCAGCGCCGGGCTCGCCAGCGATGCATTGTGAAGGGTGCGGAAGGTCGCCCGATCGGCTTCTGTGCCCAGGTGGGTGCGCATGGGAGAGCGCAGCCAACGCCGCATCCGCACTCCTCTCGTCCGCTTCTCACAATTGTGACGGCGCCCACGGTATCTGTCACCCGAGCCGCTGTACGGGTGCGAGGTAGGTTTGCCGCATGCGTCTGAGTCGAGTGATCCCGGGTCTGCTGGCTGTCGGTGTAGCGGGCGCGGGCGCCGCCTTCGTGATCGGCATGCGCAACAAGTCGCCGTGGTTGCAGGACCGCATCCGCGCCTTCTCGAAGCGCTTCGCCTCCGAGGCCCTGAAGACCGCCGGGACGGAAGGCGCCAGCAACGGCGTCGTCCTCCATGTCGGCCGCGCGAGCGGACGGGAGTACGCCACCCCGATCACCCCGCTCCCCACCCCTGACGGCTTCGTCGTCTTCCTGCCCTACACCTCGAAGGTCGACTGGGCCCAGAACGTCCTGGCCGCCAAGTCGGCCACGATCGTCCACGACGGCGTCGATCACCGCGTCACCGACCCGCGGATCGTCTCGTACGACGAGGTCGCACCCTTGATCCCGAAGTCCGAACGCGTCGTCCGCGCCGTCTTCGACGTCCAGGAGTTCCTCCGCGTCACCAACGCGGGCTGACATCACCGTCGGGTTGGCGGGACTCGAACCCGCGATCGCCTGGTCCCAAACCAGGAGGGATGGCCGCTTCCCTACAACCCGTCCACATGAGAAAGGCCGCCCACGAGGAGTTTCTCCTCGGAGCGGCCCAGTTGCGCCTGCGTGCAGGCTCAGGTCAGCGGCCGCTCCCCGGACGGGTGGCGGTCGAGCGGAAGCGGTCGCTGCTGCATACCGATCACGCTAGGCGGCCCGACGGCCTGGATGCACGCCATTTTTCTTGCGCTGCTCCCGGTTACTCCGCGCTCTCGCGCTGCTCCAGGCCGACGGCCTTCCGCAGCTCGTCGCGGTCGTCACGGAGCTCGGGGTGATCGCGGGCCAGCCGCTCCATCATCGCGGAGAGCCCTTCGGCGATCGCGTTGAGCTTCTGCTGAACGGCGTCGTCGGATCGTTTCTGGGTGTTCTGCAGGAGGGCCACCAGCAGGAACGTCACGATCGTCGTGGCCGTGTTGATGATCAGCTGCCAGGTGTCCACATCGGGCAGCACGACGATCGACGGCGCCCAGATGACCACCAGCAGCACGCACAGCATGAAGAACCACGCCCGCGACACGAACGCGCTGGCATGGCTGGCGAAGCGGTCGAAGAAGCCCAGCCGTCCCGAGACCTGCGACGGCATCGTCTTCTGGCCGTGCTGATCGCCGCCGGCTCGCTCCTGTTCGAAATGCCGATCCCGCTCGCTCGTCGACATCACAACCTCCT
Organism: Nocardioides sp. YJ-D4; assembly: GCF_054031495.1. Taxonomy (NCBI): domain Bacteria; kingdom Bacillati; phylum Actinomycetota; class Actinomycetes; order Propionibacteriales; family Nocardioidaceae; genus Nocardioides; species Nocardioides sp. YJ-D4. The sequence continues at coordinate 2,640,036 of NZ_CM132932.1, read as the reverse complement.
CTGCCGCCTGATCAGGTACCCGATTCGGGTCTCGTCATGCCCCGAACGTGTGCGCGGTAGGTTGCCAACGTGGGATACGAGCTGAGGGACCGGTTGGTGGTCGGGATCGCGTCGAGCGCGCTCTTCGACCTCACCGAGTCGGATGCGTACTTCCGCGAGCACGGGGAGAAGGCGTACCGCCTCTACCAGGACGAGCGCATCGACGAACCGCTCCGGCCGGGGGTCGCGTTCCCGTTCATCAAGCGGCTGCTGAGCCTCAACGACCTGGCGGCCGACGCCGACGACGGGCTCGTCGAGGTGATCGTGGTCTCCCGCAACGACCCCAACACCGGCCTGCGGGTGATGCGCTCGATTGAGGACCACGGCCTGCCGATGACCCGCGCGGTCTTCACCCAGGGCCGCTCGCCCCACCCCTACATCGGTGCGCTCGGGATGTCGCTGTTCCTCAGCGGCAACCGCGAGGACGTCATCGCCGCCAGCCGCGAGGGATTTCCGGCCGGTCACGTGCTGCCGTCGGCGGCAACGTACGACGAATCCGACCGTTCCGTCGTGGTCGCCTTCGACTTCGACGGTGTGCTCGCCGACGACGGCTCCGAGCGGGTCTTCCGCGAGGAGGGCATCGAGAAGTACCGGGCCTACGAGGCCAGCCGGAAGACCGAGCCGCTCGAGCCCGGGCCGCTGCAGCCGCTCCTGCGCGACCTCAACCGGATCCAGCAGATCGAGGAGCAGCGCCGTCTGGAGGACCCGAGCTACGAGCCACGGCTGCGGATCGCGCTCGTCACCGCCCGCGGCGCGCCCGCCCACGAGCGGGCGATCCGGTCGCTGCAGTCCTGGGACGTCTACGTCAACGAGGCCTTCTTCCTCGGTGGCGTGGAGAAGGTGCGGGTGCTCGAGGTGCTCCGCCCGCTGATCTTCTTCGACGACCAGACGACGCACCTGGACGAGGCGGTCGGGTCGATCGCCGGGGTCCACATCCCCTACGGCGTGGCCAACGCCGACGACGTTCCCGCTGGTCAATAGCGCTTTACAGTTCACCCACAGGAAGTTCTCATCTGGTGGATGCACCCTCGTATATGTCACCCTGGGCAGAGTTGTACAGATTCTGTTCACTTGAGAAGTGCGAGGAGTTCACTCGATGACTTCGGCTATGTGTGCCAAGTGCACCGAAGACGAGGAGATCCGGGTTCTCTCGCGTTCGGCGGGGGGCCGCCGGCGGCTGATGTGCTGCAGGTGCGGGTACGCGTGGGAGAGCGGGCGCTCCGGCCCCGCCCGGAGGACCGGCCTGAACGGTCTGTTCGGAGCGGCCTGAGGCGCCGTCGGCGTACGTTTCACGCCGCCGTCGCCTGAGGTTCATCTCGCGCGGGCGCGCAGGTGTTGCGGAGTGGCTTGGGTAGAGGGCTGAGACCTGTCTCGGGATCCCCTACCACGCTCCGAGGAGTACCAACCCATGTCCGCAACTCGACGCTCCCTGCTCACCGGAGGAGCCGCGGCCGGGGTCGGCCTGGCCGTCGCCGGTGCCGTTCCCGCTCTTGCCGAGGCGAAGCCGGCGCGGCCCGGCGCCCCGGGACGCAAGCGCGCCCGCGAGCCGTTCCCGGCGCTCGTGGACGACCCCAAGGGGATCCTCGCGCTGGCCGAGGGGTTCACGTACGCCATCGTCACCTCCGCCGGGGAGACGACCCTGAAGACGGGCGAGAAGACGCCGTCCAACCACGACGGGATGATGGTGCTCGGCGGCAGGCGTGGGCGCTACACGCTGATCCAGAACCACGAGATCGAGCCCGGCGAGGGCATCCCGGTGCCGCTCGTCGAGGGCACCGTCTACGACCCGGGCGCGCCGTCGGGCGGCTGCACCGTGATCACCACCGACGCGGGCGGCGCCAACTTCGGTGAGTTCGTCGCGATCTCCGGCACCTCCACCAACTGCGCCGGCGGCCCGACGCCGTGGGGGACCTGGCTGACCTGCGAGGAGACCGTCAACGACGCCGGCGAGGAGTGGGAGGGCGAGGACGGCACCACGGGCGTCTACGAGAAGGACCACGGCTACGTCTTCGAGGTCTGGGCCGACGGCTCGGCCGACCCCCGCCCGATCAAGGCCTTCGGCCGCTACGACCACGAGGCCCTCGCGATCGACAAGACCCGCACGAAGGTCTACCTCTCAGAGGACGCCGACGAGCCCAACGGGCTCTTCTACCGCTGGACCGCCCCGGCCGGGGTGAGGCTCGGCCCGGGCGTGCTCACCGAGCTGGCCGACGACGCCGGCACGCTCGCCGCGATGCAGATCATCCTTCCCGACGGCTCGGTGCTGCCCGACGTGGCCTACCTGACCTCCGCGCAGATGGGTCAGCCCTTCCCGGTGAAGTGGAAGACCGTGCCCGAGCGTGACGCCCAGGAGACGCCGTGCCGCGAGCAGTTCGCTGACGGTGAGGTCACCCGCGGCCGCAAGTTCGAGGGCGTGTGGGGCACCGACGAGGGCGTCTACGTGGTCAACTCCTACGCGTGGGAGGAGGGCGACATGCCCGCCGACGCGTCGCCGCACGACGGCATGGTCTGGTTCTACGACTACGCGGCCGACACCATCCAGCTGGTGACGTACTTCCCGCACCAGACGCAGTCCGAGGACGATGCCCCGGCGCCGAAGTACGGCGACCTCACCTTCGACGGCCCCGACAACGTCACCGTCACCCCCTGGGGTTCGCTGGTGCTCGCCGAGGACGGCTCCGGCGCCTCGCACGTGCTCGGCGCGTTCCCGGGCGGCCCGGCGTACGCCATCGCCCGCAACGACCTCAACGACTCCGAGTTCTGCGGGCCGTGCTTCTCGCCCGACGGCAAGGTCCTCTTCGTCAACATGCAGGACCCCGGCTACACCCTGGCCATCACCGGCCCGTGGGAGCGCTACCTCGGCTGATTCCCTGGCGGATCGGCGACACGACGTACGTGGCGGGCGGCTCGGGCCGCCCGCCACGTACTTTCTCAGCAGTGAGGTCGTGAGCACTGTGAGGTCGTGAGAGGAAGTTGACGGGCTTGCGCGCGAGGGTTGGCTCCGGTTGAAACGTGGGCTGGCGATGGTGAGTGGCATCTCGCCGACTGCCCGCATCTGAGGAGCCCACCATGAGCCGCCGTTACTGGATCGACGACTGGCGTCCGGAGGACGCCACCTTCTGGGAGGAGACCGGGGCCAAGACCGCCCGCCGCAACCTGATCTGGTCGATCTTCGCCGAGCACCTCGGCTTCTCGGTCTGGCTGATCTGGTCGGTCTCCTCGGCCTTCCTGGTCGCCCAGGGCTTCGAGTTCACCCCGAGCCAGCTGTTCTTCCTGATCGCCATCCCGAACCTGGTCGGCTCGCTGCTGCGGGTGCCCTACACCCTCGCGGTGCCGAAGTTCGGCGGCCGCAACTGGACGATGATGTCGGCCGCGCTGCTGCTCGTGCCGACCCTCGGCTTCGCGTACGCCGTCACCCAGCCGTCCACCCCCTACTGGGTCTTCTGCGTCATCGCCGCCACCGCCGGTCTCGGTGGAGGGAACTTCGCCTCCTCGATGGCGAACATCAACTTCTTCTACCCCTCCGACAAGAAGGGCGCCGCGCTCGGCCTCAACGCCGCCGGCGGCAACCTCGGCGTCGCACTCATCCAGTTCCTGCTGCCGGTCATCGTCGGTGGTGCCGGCATCTTCGGGCTGATCAAGGCCTCCGACGGCGGTATCCACCTCGAGCGGGCCGCGTTCGTCTACGCGGCGCTGGCCGTCATCGCGATCCTCGCCGCCTTCTTCTTCATGGACAACATCAGCTCCGCGAAGTCGTCCGCGCGTGAGCAGCTCTCGGTCGTGAAGTCGAAGCAGACCTGGATCATGTCGTTCCTCTACATCGGCACCTTCGGGTCCTTCATCGGCTACTCCGCCGCTATGCCGCTGCTGATCAAGCTCAACTTCTGGGTCCCCGAGCCTGCCCCGCTCGGCACCGGCATCTACTTCGCCTACTTCGCCTTCCTCGGCGCCCTGATCGGCTCCGCGACCCGCCCGCTGGGCGGCTGGCTGGCCGACCGCTGGGGCGGCGCGAAGGTCACCCTCGGCGCGTTCAGCGGGATGGTCGTCTTCACCCTCGGGGTGCTGTGGACGCTCATGCAGCTCACCCCGAACCCGGACGCGACCCCCGCGATCGCGTTCGACAACCAGTCCTGGTTCCCGGTCTTCCTGGGCTTCTTCATGCTCGTCTTCGCCTCGACCGGCATCGGCAACGGGTCGACGTACAAGATGATCCCGTCGATCTTCCGTCGTGAGGCCGAGCTGGCCACCACGCCGGGCACCGCCGAGCGGGAGGCCGCACTCATCGGCGCGACCAAGAAGTCCTCCGCCGCGGTCGGCATCATCGGCGCCGTCGGTGCGGTCGGCGGCTTCCTCATCCCGATCGCCTTCAACAGCCCGTGGGTCGACAACCCTCTCGACGCCACCAAGTCGGCGTTCATCGCCTTCACGGTCTTCTACGCCATCTGCGCCCTGGTCACCTTCACCGTCTACCTGCGCCCGCAGAGTGCGCGGGTGGGGGAGCTGGCCGACGTACGCATCTGAGCGTCGCGCCCCCTGTAACACAGCGTGTTACAGGGGGTCAGGCGCCTTCAGGCCAGACCGATCGCCGCCTCCGCCGCGGCCAGGACCGGGGCGGTCGCCTCGCGGCAGCGCTCCGCTCCGGCGGCGTACACCTGCGTCACGTACGCCCGGTCGGCGGCGAGCTCGCGGTAGCGCTTCTGGATCGGCTCGAGCTCGGCGACGACCGCGTCGGTGACCGCGGCCTTCAGGCCGCCGTAGCTCGACAACCCCGAGACCGAGCCGCCGCAGGCCTCGAGGATGTCGATCAGGTTGGTGACCCCCGGCCGCTCCTCGTCGCGGGAGACGTCCCCGGCGGAGTCGGTGACCGCACGGGCCACCTTGCGGCGTACGACATCGGCATCGTCCAGCAGGAAGATCGAGCCCGGGTGTGCGTCGCCGGACGACTTCGACATCTTGCGGGTCGGCTCGGCCAGATCCATGATCCGGGCCCCGGCCTCGGGATGCACCGCCTGGGGGACCGAGAAGACCCGGCCGTACGTCGTGTTGAACCGGATCGCGATGTCCCGGGCGAGCTCGACGTGCTGACGCTGGTCGTCTCCGACGGGCACCTCGGTCGCCCCGTAGAGCAGGATGTCTGCCGCCATCAGCACCGGATAGGTGAACAGCGAGGCGCGCACCGATGCCCCGACCCGGCGGGACTTCTCCTTGAACTGGATCATCCGGCCCAGCTCACCGGTGTGCGCCACGCACTCGAGCAGATAGCTGAGCGACCTGTGCGCTGGGACGTGGGACTGGATGAACAACGTGGCCGGTTCGAGCCCGGACGCCATCAGGAGGAGGGCCATCTCCTCCGTCCGCGTACGCAGCACCGACGGTTCGTGCGGCAGCGTCAGTGCGTGCAGGTCGGAGAGCCCGTAGAAGGCGTCCGAGTCGGCCGTGGCGGCCATCGGCCGCAGTGCACCGAGCAGGTTGCCGATGGTGAGTCGGCCGGAGGGTGTGATGAGAGAGAGTCGCCTGGTCATGGTGGACCTTTCGGAGTGGTGAGGCCCACGGGTCGGCGACGATCAACGAGAAAGGCCGCCCGTGGGCGGCCTGATGTGAGTGCTCAACAATCGGGTGGACCGCCTACGAGGCGGACCACCACTGGGTGGAACGAATGCTGAACACCTCACCAGTGTCGCACACGTCACGGATACCGTGTGGCCCATGACGACTCCGCCGACCACGTGGCCGACCTCGTGCCAGGGGCACTCGACGGTCGTCTTCGACGAGAGTCTGGCCGACTACGACTTCGGCCCGACCCACCCGATGGCGCCGATCCGGGTCGACCTGACGATGCGCCTGGCCGACGAGCTCGGCGTACTCGACCATCTGAAGGTCGTCGAGGCGCCGATGGGCACTCCGGAGCAGCTGCTCACCATCCACGACGAGAGCTACATCGAGGCGGTCATCAAGGCCGGCCGGAGCGGCGAGTCGGACCTCGCCCATGGTCTCGGCACCGAGGACGACCCGGTCTTCGCGCACATCCACGACGCCAGCGCCCACATCGTCGGCGCGAGCATCGAGGCCTGCCGCCAGGTCTACTCAGGCGAGAGCCTGCACAGCGCCAACATCATGGGCGGCCTCCACCACGCGATGCGCGGACGGGCCGCCGGGTTCTGCATCTACAACGACGTCGCCGCCGGCATCCAGTGGCTCCTCGACCAGGGCGTGAAGAAGGTCGCCTACGTCGACGTGGACGTGCACCACGGGGACGGCGTCGAGCGGGCCTTCTGGAACGATCCGCGCGTCCTGACGATCTCCCTCCACGAGACCGGCCAGCTGCTCTTCCCCGGCACCGGCTTCGCCGAGGAGGTCGGCGGACCAGAGGCCGAGGGGAGCGCGGTCAACGTCGCACTGCCGCCCGGCACCGCCGACCACGGCTGGCTGCGTGCCTTCCATGCCGTCGTGCCCGAGCTGATCCGGGAGTTCCAGCCGGAGATCCTGGTGACCCAGCAGGGCTGCGACTCGCACACCGACGACCCCCTCGCCGACCTGGCGCTCAGCGTGGACGGCCAGCGGGCGGCGTACGTCGCTCTCCACGAGCTCGCCCACGAGGTGTGCGGGGGCAAGTGGGTGGCGTTCGGTGGCGGCGGTTATGCCGTCGTAGACGTCGTGCCACGCGCATGGACGCACCTTCTTGCGCTAGTCTCGGGGAATCCCTTGGAGCCGACGCTCGACGTGCCAGGTGGCTGGCGTGAGCACGTGCAGACGCGCCTGGGGAGGGTCGCACCGTTGCGCATGACGGACGGGCGTGAACCGGCCTACCGCGACTGGGGGAGCGGATATGACCCCGGCACGTGGCTGGACCGGCAGGTCCACGCGACTCGCACAGCGGTGTTCCCGCTGCACGGGCTCGACCCGATGCCGTAGCCGGTCGGATAGTTTCGGGACGGTCTAGAAACGGCAGTTCGTCGCGCCCAATTGCAACTCGACACGCCGGTGGTATGTGAGATTCTCAGGGGTGTCCCCTTCCCCATCAGTCACATCAGGCCCTATTCTCACTTTGGGATCGCGTTTTGGACCGGCGGTGGGGAAGCCGCCGGCGTCGCGATCACTCGAGAGAGAACGGTGGAAGCAGATGGTTACTCCTTCTGGAGACATCTCTGACAGCAAGTTCCTGACCGTTGCCGAGGTTGCGTCGATGATGCGCGTATCCAAGATGACGGTCTACCGGTTGGTTCATTCGGGCGAGCTGCCTGCGGTGCGTGTCGGTCGTTCCTTCCGGGTTCGGGAGGACGACGCGAACGAATACCTCAAGAGCTCGTTCTACAACGCGGGCTAGTTGTCGGACCCCGCGCCCGGGCACGATGGGCGCGGGGGCAACACCGGTCCCATCGGGTCACCGATTCTCTCTGGGTGCCCTGGCTTCGTTAGTCTTACCCCCTAGGTCTGTTTGCCGCGCGCTGCGGTGAGTGGCCGCGTCGGCACCGGGCCGGCATTCTCTGCAACGATCGTGAAGGGTTCCCCGTGGGTTCTGTCATCAAGAAGCGTCGCAAGCGCATGGCGAAGAAGAAGCACCGCAAGCTGCTCAAGAAGACTCGCGTCCAGCGCCGCAAGCTCGGCAAGTGACGTTCGTGGCGTAGGTGGCGGAACGCACTGGGCCCGGTCGGGTCCTCCTGGTCACCGGGGTCTCGCGTGACCTCGGTCGCCGTTTCGCGCGCGCTGCCGCCCGCCACCCGAACGTCGAGCGGGTGATCGGCGTCGATGTCGCACCGCCTCGCGGTGACATCGGCAAGGTCGGATTCGTCCGAGCCGACATCCGCAACCCGGTGATCGCCAAGGTGATCGCCAAGGAGGAGGTCGACACCGTCGTCCACCTCAGCGTCATCGCGACCCCCGGCACCACCGGGGGTCGTTCGACGATGAAGGAGCTCAACGTCATCGGGACGATGCAGCTCCTCGCGGCCTGTCAGACCGCGCCGTCACTGCGTCAGGTCGTGGTGAAGTCGACGACCCAGGTCTACGGGGCGAGCAGCCGCGACCCGGCGATGTTCACCGAGTCGATGGAGCCGCGGCGCACCCCGTCCTCCGGCTATGCCCGCGACGTGGCCGACATCGAGTCCTACGTACGCGGCTTCGCCCGTCGCCGCCCGGACATCGCGGTCACGGTGCTGCGCTGTGCCAACGTCCTCGGGCCGAGCGTGGTCAGCCCGATCGCGTCCCACTTCCGGCGTGCGGTCGTGCCCAACGTGCTCGGCTTCGACCCGCGCCTTCAGTTCCTCCACGAGCAGGACCTCTACGGCGTCCTCGAGCATGCCGTACGCACCGGGGTCCCCGGGACCTTCAACGTCGCCGGCGACGGCGTGCTGACCCATTCGCAGGTCGCCCGCCGGCTGCAGCGGGTCACGGTGCCGATCCCCGAGCCTCTGTTCGGCCTGGCGAGGTTCGGCGGCGGCGAGTATCCCGCGGAGCTGCGGGCGCTGCTGACCTACGGTCGCGGCGTCGACACCACCCGGATGCGGTCCATGCTCGGCTTCGAACCCCGATACTCCACCGAGGACACGGTCGTAGACTTCGCGGACAGCGTGATGCCGTCCCCGAACCGTGCCGACCGTGCGCTGGCCGCCTTGGAGAGCCGACTGACAGGAGCGCCCGGTGACTGAGTCCCCCGCCCAGGGTTTCACCGGCACCACGGCCCGCGAGCGCCACCCGCTGCGGGCGATCCCGGCGGCCGACTGGGCCGCGGCTCTGGAGAGCGCCGCCAAAGAGGTCTTCGGCACCGAGTGGGAGGAGCAGCTCGCCCGGTTCATCGTGTTCCTGCGCCGCCGGATCTCCGGCGAATACTCCGTCGACGAATACGGCTTCGACCGCGAGCTCACCCAACGCTTCATGCTCGCCGTGCTGCGGCCGATCAAGGAGAAGTGGTTCCGGGTCGAGGTGCGCGGCATCGAGAACATCCCGACGGACGGCGGCGCCCTGATCGTCTCCAACCACTCGGGCACCATCCCGATGGACGGCCTGATGACGATGGTCTCGATCCACGACGCGCTCGGTCGCAACCTGCGCCCGCTCGGAGCCGACCTGGTCTTCCGGATGCCGATCGTCGGCAACATCGCCCGCAAGGCGGGCGCGACGCTGGCGTGCAGCGAGGACGCCGAGCGGATGCTGCGCAACGGCGAGCTGGTCGGCGTATGGCCCGAGGGCTTCAAGGGCATCGGCAAGCCCTACAGCGAGCGCTACAAGCTCCAGCGCTTCGGCCGCGGCGGCTTCGTCTCCTCCGCGCTGCGCACCGGCGTCCCGATCGTTCCGCTCTCCGTCGTCGGCGCCGAGGAGATCTACCCGCTGGTCGGCAACATCCCGGCCCTCGCCAAGGTCATCGGCGTGCCCTACCTGCCGATCACGCCGTTCTTCCCGCTCCTCGGGCCGCTGGGCCTCATCCCGCTCCCGTCGAAGTGGCTGATCGAGTTCGGCGAGCCGATCCGCACCGATGCGTACGACGCCTCGGAGGCCGACGACCCGATGCTGGTCTTCAACGTCACCGACCAGGTGCGGGAGACGATCCAGCAGACCCTCTACCGCCTGCTGGGCGAGCGCGCCTCCGTCTTCGGCTGATTCCGAGAGGTCACCCCCGCCGGTCGAGAAGTCAGCTGCGCCGGCCGAGACGGCACGCCTGTGTCAACTCGACCGGCGCCAGTGACGCCTCGGCGCGGGTTACGGGGTGAGGAGGCCGGTGGCGCCGGCGAGCACGTCGCCGACCAGGCCGGTGACGCCGGTGACCAGACCGGTGACGGGGTCCGTCACGGTGCCGGGGTCGGTGTCGGGCTCCTCGGAGGGATCGCCGTCGGAGGGAGTGGTGGGAGTCGGCAGGATGCTGCCGTCCTCCTCCGGCTCCTCGGAGGGCTTCTCCGGGTCGTCCTTCTCGCCCTTGGGGTCGGTCACCGAGCCGGGACCGATCTTGTCGGGGTCGATGGAGGGCAGGTCGAGAGCGTTGTCGTCCTGGGTGAGCGGCGGCAGCGCCTCGGCCTCGACGACCGTGTCGGCCGGAAGCAGCCCGTCGATGTCGGAGGTGAGGCTGGAGACCAGCGTCGCGGGAAGCTCGGTGATGCCACCCTCGCAGGTGGGGCAGAGCTGGGCGGCGGCCTGGTCGATCAGCACGAGAGTCTGAGCGGCATCGGAGACGGCCGGCTCGGCCCGCTCGGGCACCTTCGGGCTCAGCTCGGCCAGCTCCTCGACACCATCGGCCGCGAACGTACGCAGCTGGGCGAGCGAGTCGTTGTCCTGGGACTTCTCGAAGTCGCTGATCAGCAGGTCGGAGCCGTGGGCAGCCTGACGCGAGAAGGTCTCGAGCGTCGTGGTGACCCGCTCGGAGTCGGTCATCGGCGCGTCGGCGACCAGCGACTTGGCCTCGCGCAGGCGGGTGCCGGCGTCCTCGAGGATCCGGATGCCACGGGCCTGGGTGCTGACGGTGAAGCCGGCGGAGACGTTCTCCACGGCACGCTTGACCGGGTAGAGCGAGTCGCCGGGCAGAGCGGTCTGGGACGCGGCCGCGGCACCTGCGGTGCCGCCGACGATCGCCATCGCGGCGAAGGCGACGGCGAGCTTGCGCTGCCGGCGCGGCCTGCGCACGGGGCCGACGGTGAGCTTGCGCTCGACCGTCTTCTCGGTGCGCGGCGCGGGCACCAGCTCGGTGTCGGCGGCCGCCATGAGGCGCTCGCGCAGGGAGACGGAGAAGTCGCGACTGGGGACGGCGGAGTCGCTGAGAGTGGAGAGCGACGAAGCGAAGACGGCCAGATCACGAAGCTCGTCGGCAGACTGCGAGGCACGCCGATCCGTCGCGGCAGTAGCCGCGACCATTCGGTCGAACTCGTCGGCACGCTTTCGCGCCGGGAATGCCGGGCTCATCGGGGGGTTCCTACTCGGTGTCGGCTGTCAGGGATTCGTCGAAACAGCTGCGCGCAAGGCGCTGCCATGTCGGACAACGAGTCGCCCCGGCCGCGGGTTACGGCAACCGGTCGAGCATTCAAGGTGGTGCGGAACACAGTCATCAGCGGATCCCGTCAGGCATCTGCTTGGCGAGATTGCGGATCCCGCGCAGCTGGAGCTGTTTCACGGCTCCGTCGCTGCGCCCGAGGATAGCCGCTGTCTCGGCGATTGACAGCCCTTGGAGGAAACGCATGATGATGCAGTCGCGCTGTTCGTCGGGCAGCTTGGAGAGAGCCCCGAGCAGCATCTCGTTGGTGATCCCGGCCATCACGATCTTCTCCGGCCCGTCCGAGGACGAGTCGTGCTGACCCATGTCCTCGGTGGTCATCTCCAGGCGCGTACGTCCCGCCTTGAAGTGGTCGGTGGCCAGGTTGCGCGCGATGGTCATCAGCCAGGCGCCGAAGTCCTTGCCCTGCCAGCGGAAGCCGGTCATCGAGCGGAGCGCCCGGAAGAACGTCTCCGAGGTCAGGTCCTCGGCGACCTGCGTGGAGCGGGTCCGGTAGAAGAGGAAGCGGTAGACCGCGCCGTGGTAGTGGTCGTAGAGGAGGCCGAACGCCTCCTTGTCACCCTTGCGGGCGAGCTCGACGAGCGCGATCAGCCGGGTGCGGTCGGCCTCGCTCTCCTCCGAGGAGGTGGCGAGCTCGGCGTCGTCGTCCGGCTCGTTGTCGGAGCGGGGCTTGGACTCGTGGGTGCCGCCCGAGCCGCGACGCTCGGGCTCGGCGAGCGGACCGGACGCACCGGCGACGCCGGCGTAGGCGGGTTCGTAGCCCTCGTTCATCAAGAGCTCGACCGCAGCGCGCAGCGCATCCAAGCGACGATGGACGTCATTGGCGCGGCGCGACATGTGGGTCCCTCCCGAAGACTCCCCCTGAGCGAGCCCAACCTTACGGGTTAGGGCATCCCGATGTCAGGTCCCGAGCCGAAGTTGCCTCGGCGTGTGTTGGCAATTTCCTGACAGAGCGGCGAATACCCGGCACTGCATACAGGTCGCCAACGGCGCGATCAGTCCCGCCGTCCGCGGAGCGCGATCGCCACCGCGATCGCCCCGGTGGCCGCCCCGCCCAACGCCGCGGTCACCACGCCGGCCCGGGCGGCCTTGCGCCCGGTGCGGTAGTCACGGATCGGCCAGCCCTTCACGCGCGCGTGGGCGCGCAGGCGCGCATCCGGATTGATCGCGCACGGATGCCCGACCAGCGAGAGCATCGGCAGGTCGTTGTAGGAGTCCGAGTAGGCGGCACAACGAGAGAGGTCGAGGCCCTCGCGCGCGGCGATCGCCTTGACCGCCTCCGCCTTGGCCGGCCCGTGGAGCATCTCGCCGACCAGTTCACCGGTGTAGACGCCGTCCTCGGTTGCCGCCACCGTCCCGAGCGCACCGGTGAGCCCGAGCCGCCGGGCGATGACCCGCGCGGCCTCGACGGGCGCCGCGGTCACCAGCCACACCCGCTGCCCCTGGTCGATGTGGGTCTGCGCGAGGGCCCTGGTGCCGGGCCAGATCCGGTGGGCCATGCCCTCGTCGAAGATCTCCTCCATCAGGCTCTCGACCTCCTCGGCGCGATGGCCGCGGATGAACGACAGCGCCGACGACCGCGCCGACTCCATGTGGGCCGGGTCCTCGACCCCGGCCACGCGGAAATAGGCCTGCTTGTACGCGGCCGAGGCGATGTCCCGCGTACGGAAGAACTTGCGCCGGTGCAGGCCGCGGGCCAGATGGAAGATCGTCGCGCCCTGCATGATCGTGTTGTCCACGTCGAAGAAGGCTGCCGCCGTCGGGTCTCCGGTCGCCGGATAGAGCCAGGCCTCGATCTCCGCGGCCGCAGCCGATGCCTCGCCGGCGAGAGCCGAGCGGCGTTTGAGGTCTTTTCGCCGCAGCTCGGCACGGCGGCGGTCGCTGGCGCTGCTCATTGCGCCAACAGTAGTGGTCCGGACGCCGTGAGGGGACCCAGGTGTCAAGATGGTCGGATGGAACCGCGTGTGACCTTTTACTCCCGTCAGGGCTGCCATCTGTGCGACGAGGCTCGGCTGGTCCTCGAGAAGGTCGTCGGGGACGACTACACCGAGGTCGACATCGACGCCGACGAGGAACTGCGCGAGCGATTCACGAACGAGGTGCCCGTCACGTACGTCGACGGGAAGCAGCACGACTTCTGGCGTGTCTCCGAGGACCGGCTGAGGGCAGCGCTGGCGCGCTCCCCAGAATAACTGTCGATCGGCCCATTACCGCGAACAACCCCCCTCTGCCAACTCCGCAAACACGTGTGCTAGCCGACGCTCTGCGAGTTTGTTCTCGCGGTCACAAACTCCGTATGGTGGCTGAGCCGCAGGGCGATCCCGGGCTAAAAAGCCCCCGTCTGTGGCGCCGGCATTGAAAGAGCAGAGCGTGACGGCACGGAGTACGAATACGGGCGAGGGCAGCGGTGCCCAGGACCCCCACCGGGAGATCCCCGAGGCGACTGTCGCCCGGCTTCCGGTCTACCTCCGGGCGCTGACCTCGCTCGCCGAGCGCAACATCGCCTCCTGCTCCTCCGAGGAGCTCGCGACGGCCGCCGGGGTGAACTCGGCCAAGCTGCGCAAGGACCTCTCCTACCTGGGCTCCTACGGCACCCGTGGGGTCGGCTACGACGTCGACTACCTGAGCTACCAGATCGCCCGCGAGATCGGCGTCACCCACGACTGGCCGGTCATCATCGTCGGTATCGGAAACCTGGGTCAGGCGCTCGCCAACTTCTCCGGCTTCAGCAGCCGCGGGTTCCGCACCGTCGCGCTCCTGGACGCGGCCGCGCCGATGCAGGGCCGTACGGTCGCCGGACTCGAGGTCCGGCCCTTCTCCGACCTGGCCGAGATCGTCGCGGCCGAGCAGGTCTCGATCGGAGTCATCTCCGTGCCGGCGACCGCTGCCCAGGACGTCGCCGACGCGATGGTCGCGGCCGGCATCAGCAGCATCCTCAACTTCGCGCCCGCCGTCCTGAACGTGCCGCCGGGTGTCGACGTACGCAAGGTCGATCTCTCGATCGAGCTGCAGATCCTCGCGTATCACGAGTCGCGCAAGGCTGCAGAAGCTGACGAGACGGTGGACAATGGTTCCGAGGAAGGGATCACCGCATGAGTGTCCTTGTTGTCGGCATCTCACATAACTCTGCGCCGGTCTCGCTGCTCGAGGCGGCGGCGGTGGACGCGGACGGCCTGCAGAAGCTCCTCACCGACGTGGCCGGTTGTGAACATGTCAGCGAGGCAGCGGTCATCGCGACCTGCAACCGTCTCGAGATCTACACCGAGGTCGAGCGCTTCCACGGGTCCGTCGAGGAGCTCTCCCGCCGCATCATCGAGGGCGCCGGTCAGACGCTCGAGACGATGCTGCCGCACCTGTACGTCCACTACGACGACGGTGCCGTCTCCCACCTGTTCAAGGTGGCTGCCGGTCTCGACTCGATGGCCGTGGGCGAGGGCCAGATCCTCGGCCAGGCCCGCGCGGCCCTGCAGCTCGGCCAGGAGATGGGCACGGTCGGACCGGCGCTCAACAGCCTGTTCCAGCAGGCGCTGCGGGTCGGCAAGCGCTCGCGCGCGGAGACCGACATCGACCAGGCCGCCCCGTCGCTGGTCACCGCGTCGCTGGACCGCGCCGCGCGAGCCGTGGGTGACGTACGCGGCAAGCGGGTCGCCGTCGTCGGCGCCGGGGCGATGGCCGGGCTGGCCACCGCGACCGTCTCCCGGCTGGGGGCCGCGGACGTGGTTGTGGTCAACCGCACCACGGCCAACGCCGAGCGCCTCGCCCGGGAGTACTCTGCGCGTTCCGCCTCGCTCGACACGCTGGCCGACGAGATCGCGGCCGCCGACATCGTGATCACCTGCGCGGGCGCCAGCGGTCTGCTCGTCCCGGCGGACATGGTCGGTGACCGCAGCAGCCGCCCGATCGCGCTGATCGACCTGGCTCTGCCCCACGACATCGACCCCGCTGCGGGGTCGCTCCCGGGCGCCACCCTGATCGACCTGGCCGCCCTCGCCGACGAGCTGCACGCCTCGCCCGCCGGCAAGGAGGTGCTCGCGGTCCGCGACATCGTCACCCAGGAGGTCGCGGCGTTCCTGAGCGCTCGTCGCCAGTCCGCGGTGACCCCGACGGTGGTCGCGCTGCGGAGCATGGCCACCGGTGTCGTCGCCGCCGAGATGGAGCGCCTCGACAACAAGCTGCCGGGCCTCGACGAGGTGACTCGTGCCGAGGTCCTCCGGACCGTACGCCGCGTGGCCGACAAGCTGCTCCACGAACCGACCGTCCGGGTCAAGGAGCTCGCCAACGAGACCGGCGCGGTGTCCTACGCCGCTGCGCTCGCCGAGCTCTTCGCGCTCGACCCCGAGGCCGTCTCCGCGGTGACCCGGGCCGACGTCCCAGGAGACCACTCATGAGAACTCTTCGTCTCGGCACCCGCCGTTCCCAGCTCGCGGTCACCCAGTCGACCCTCGTCGCGGAGATGCTCCGCGCCCAGGGCCACATCGTCGAGCTGGTCGAGATCGTCTCCGACGGCGACCGCACCCAGGCGGCGAACACCCCGCTGACCAGCGCGAACTCGACGGGCGTCTTCGTCAGTGCGCTGCGCGACGCGCTCCACGCCAAGGAGATCGACCTCGCGGTCCACTCCCTCAAGGACCTGCCGACCTACCCCGAGGACGGCATCGAGCTGGTCGCGATCCTGCCGCGCGAGGACCCGCGCGACGTGATCGTCGCCCGTGACGGCCTGACCCTCGGTGAGCTCCCGCCGGGCTCGCGGGTCGGCACCGGCTCGCCGCGACGCGTCGCCCAGATCAAGGCCCTCGGCCTCGGCCTGGAGCTGGCCGGCATCCGCGGCAACGTGGACACCCGCATCGGCAAGGTCCGCTCGGGCGAGTTCGACGCGGTCGTGCTCGCGCGTGCCGGCCTGGCCCGCATCGACCGGCTCGACGAGGTCACCGAGGTCCTCGACCCGATCCAGGTGCTGCCCGCTCCTGGTCAGGGGGCCTTGGCGGTCGAGTGCCGTGCAGGCGACGCCGATGCCGACGTACGCAAGATTCTGGCTTCCCTCGACGACTCGCCCACCCGAGCGGCTGTCGAGGCGGAACGCGCGGTGCTCGCCACCCTCGAAGGTGGCTGTGCCGCGCCCATCGGGACCCTCGCCGACGTGGTTGAGGGTGAGGAAGGACCAGAGCTGTGGGTGCGGGCAGTCGCGCTCTCACTCGATGGCTCGCTCTCGATCCGACTCTCCGCATCCGGGCCGCTCGACGACGCCGCAGGCGTCGGGCGCCGGCTCGCCGAGGAGATGCTCGCCGAGGGTGCAGCAGACCTGACCGACGACCCCACCACTGACCCCGGACAGGCTGTCATGGACACGGGCGGTTCCCCCCAGACCGCTCCCGAGCAGGACAAGGTGCACAACGCATGACCCGAGCAAAGACCACCGAGCAGACGGCCGAGCACAGCTCGGCCACCCCACTGGGCTGGGTGTCCTTCGTCGGCAGCGGTCCTGGTGACCCTGAGCTGCTGACGGTACGGGCGATCGACCTGTTGAAGCAGGCCGATGTTGTCGTGACCGAGGCCCCCGAGCACGCTTCGATGGTGCGCGGCGTTCTCGGCATCCCCGAGCCGGTCGAGCCCGCCGAGGGTGACGAGGCCCCGGAACCGGTCGGACCCGAGTTCATCGACGGCGGCTTCGGCGTCGACGGCCAGCCCCTGGCCAACGCCGCCCGTGCCAAGGCCGTCGTCAAGCAGGCGAAGCTGGGCAAGCGCGTCGTGCGCCTGATGACCGGCGACCCCTTCCTCTACGCCTCCGGCCCCGAGGAGGCGCAGTCCTGCGCCAAGGCGGGCATCGGCTTCGAGATCGTCCCCGGCGTCTCGTCCGTGTCGGCCGTTCCCGCTTACGCCGGCATCCCGCTGACGACCAAGGACCACCAAGAGGTCGCGGTCGTCACCTGCAACGAGAAGATCGACTGGAGCCAGTACGCCGACAACCGCACCCTGGTTCTCCTCTCCGGTGTCGGCATGATCGGCGACATCGCCAAGGAGCTCGTCGCGGCGGGCCGCCCGGCCAAGACTCCGGTCGCGATCACCCGCGTCGGCACCACGACCGAGCAGTCGACGGTAGAGTCGACGCTGGAGAACATCGCTGTCGACGCTCGTGCCGCACGGATGGCGCCGCCGGCGATCGTGGTGATCGGCAAGGTGGTCAACTTGCGTGAGACGCTCTCGTGGTTCGAGACGAAGCCGCTGTTCGGCTGGCGCGTGCTGGTGCCCCGCACCAAGGAGCAGGCGCCTGCGCTGTCGCTGAAGCTGAAGGGCTTCGGAGCCGTGCCCGAGGAGGTGCCGACGATCTCCGTCGAGCCGCCGCGCAACCCGCAGCAGATGGACAAGGCCGTACGCGGTCTGGTCGAGGGCCGTTACAACTGGATCGCCTTCACCTCCATCAACGCGGTGCGCGCCGTACGCGAGAAGTTCGACGAGTACGGCCTGGACTGCCGCGCCTTCTCCGGTCTGAAGATCGCCGCCGTCGGCGAGAAGACCGGGCAGGCGCTCGAGGCCTGGGGTCTGCGCCCCGACCTGGTGCCGAACACCGACAACCAGTCGGCCGCCGGTCTGCTCGAGGTGTGGCCGGAGTACGACGAGGACCTCGACCCGATCAACCGGGTCTTCCTCCCGCGCGCCGACATCGCCACCGAGAACCTCATCGCCGGCCTGGTCGACCTCGGCTGGGAGTGCGACGACGTGACCGCCTACCGCACCGTCCGGGCGGCCCCGCCGCCCGCGCCGACCCGCGACGCGATCAAGACGGGCAAGTTCGACGCGGTGGTCTTCACCTCCTCGTCCACGGTCCGCAACCTGGTCGGCATCGCGGGCAAGCCGCACACGTCCACGGTGATCGCGGCGATCGGTCCGGCCACCGCCAAGACCGCCGAGGAGCACGGCCTGCGGGTCGACGTGATGTCGCCCGAGCCGTCGATCGAGGCGCTCACCGAGGCGCTCGCCGCCTTCGGTGCCGCGCGTCGTGCCTCGCTGGTCGAGCAGGGCCTGCCGGTCACCAAGCCGTCCGACCGACGCCCCGCCTCGCGACGCCGCTCGCGTACGTCCTGATCATTTGAATGCCGAGTCGGCTCATCTTGACCTCCCCCGCTTCGCTCCTCCGGTCAAGATGAGCCGACTCGGCGTAGTCTGGAGATCTGATGAGCATCGAGAAGCCCGTGATCCGTCCCCGCCGGCTGCGCCGCACGCCGATCATGCGCCGGATGGTCGCGGAGACGGCCGTACGTCCCGCCAACCTGGTCCTGCCCGCGTTCGTGCGCGAGGGGATCGATGAGCCCGTCCCGCTCTCGACCATGCCCGGCGTGGTCCAGCACAGCCGGGAGTCGCTGCGGAAGGCCGCGGCCGAGGCCGCGTCCGCCGGCATCGGCGGCATCATGCTCTTCGGTGTCCCGGAGACCAAGGACGCCATGGGCTCGGGCGCGCTGGACCCGGACGGCATCCTCAACGTCGCCATCGCCGACGTCGTCTCCGAGGTCGGCGACGCGCTCACCGTGATGAGCGACCTGTGCCTGGACGAGTTCACCGACCACGGCCACTGCGGTGTGCTCGCCGAGGACGGCTCGGTCGACAACGACGCCACCCTCGAGATCTACGCCCAGATGGCGATCGCCCACGCCGAGGCCGGCGTCCACATGGTCGGCCCGTCCGGGATGATGGACGGCCAGGTCGCGGTGACCCGCGCCGCTCTCGACGGCGCCGGCTACACCGACGTCTCGGTCCTCGCCTACTCCGCGAAGTACGCCTCGGCCTTCTTCGGTCCCTTCCGCGAGGCCGTCGAATCCGCGCTCGAGGGCGACCGGCGCACCTACCAGCAGGATCCCGCGAATGCGCTGGAGGGTGTCCGCGAGGCGCTCCTTGACGTCGCCGAGGGTGCCGATATCGTGATGGTCAAGCCCGGGCTCCCGTATCTCGACGTCCTGCAGCGAGTGCGTGAGTCTGTCGATGTTCCGGTGGCTGCCTACAACATCTCCGGGGAGTACTCGATGTTGGAAGCCGCCGCCGCGAACGGCTGGATCGACCGCGAACCGGCGATCCTGGAGACACTCACCGCCTTCAAGAGGGCGGGCGCGGACGTCATTCTGACCTACTGGGCCACCGAAGCAGCTGGCTGGCTGCGAGGCTGACGTTCTCGCTTGATCAGCCGAGCACCTCTGTGACGTGGAACATATCCTGAGAGTAGACTCGAGCCTGTGACCAATCGAGAGTTGGGCAGCACAAAGCGCACCGGTCGGCCGCGCAACAGTGGACGGAATTCGGCGAACCCGCGGGAAGAGATTCTCAAAGAGGCGTCCCGCCTCTTCACCGCTCAAGGGGTCGCGGCGACGACGATCAGCCAGATCGCCGAGTGCGTCGGACTGCGCCAGTCCTCGATGTACTACTACTACAAATCCAAGGAGGAGATCCTCTCCGCCTTGATGGAGAAGAACCGCGAGTCGCTCACGCTCGCGGAGAAGCTTCTCGAGGAGGACGGCCCGGCCGCTCCGCGGCTGTACGCCTTCCTCTACACCGACGTCCGTCAGCTGTGCACCGCCCCGCTCGACTTCTACGAGCTGGAGGTGGCCGCCCTGGCGCAGCCGCAGGTCTTCGCGGGCTTCGAGGAGGATGGCGACAAGCTGCGTGACGCGGCCGCCCAGCTCCTCGAGCTGGGCGTCGACAGCGGTGAGCTGCGTCAGACCGACCCCGCCGCCACCGCGCTGATGCTGCTCTCGCTCAACGAAGGTGCCCAGCACCGGCTCTGGCACGGCCGGCGTGATGACGAGAAGGCTATGGCGAGCCCCGACGCCTTGGCCGAGTCGGTCGCCGACTACCACCTCAGCTCCTTGCTGGCCGACGCTTCCTCGCTGGATGCCGTCCGCGAGCTCGGGCGCGCCTTCGTCACCGAGTACGAGGACGACGAGCCCGCCGCCTGAGACGCTCCGGACATGAGAAGGGCCCCGCCATCCGGCGGGGCCCTTCGTCGTGTCGGCTCAGTTGCCGGTGAGCGCACCGAACAGGCCGCCGAGGATGCCCTTGAGGATCAGCGTGAGCACGTTGCCGATGGTTGCGTTGACCTGCTCGATCGTCTTGCCTGCCATGGCGTTCACGCACTGGGTCAGCGCCTGGCCGGACTGGCTCGCGCTCAGGAGCGGGTACTTCGCCAGCTCACGCTGGCACGCGGACAGAATCTGAGAGGGCGTGGCGACGATCGTCTCGACAGTCTCCTCGAGCGGCTTGGTCACCGTCTCCGCAGGACCTTCGGTGGCACCGCCGCCACCGCCGCCGGTGCCCCCACCGTTGCTCCCGCCGGGAGTCTCCCCGGAAGGAGCCTCGCTGGAGGGGCTGGAGGGAGACTGCGAGGAGCCGCCGCGCGGGCCGGCCTGCTGGCCGCCTGCTCGGAACTCGCGGTCCTTCTGCTTCGAAGACCTGGGAGCATCCATCCGCGGGATCGCGTAGTCGACCGGGACCGTGCTGTTCGGGATCGAGGTGAAGTCGCCGGAGCGGTAGGCCTCGGCGACACCGAGCACGGTCGTGACGTACGACTGGCTGTGGTTGTAGCGGAAGACCGCTGCCCGCGCGCCCTGGTCGGTGGAGAGGTCGTCGTCGCCGGAGCAGAGGTAGACGGCGGAGGCGAGGGCGGCGTCGTTGATGTCCTGGGGGTTGCGCTTGCCGTCGCCGTCGGCGTCCACGCCGACCATCGCCCAGGTGGAGGGGATGAACTGCATCGGGCCGACCGCGCGGTCGTAGCTGGTGTCGCCGTCGTACTGTCCACCGTCGGTGTCGGTGATCTGGGAGACGTTGCCCTTGCCGTTGAGCGGCACCCCGTAGATGCCGGGCGTGGAGACGCCCTCGGCACTGAGCCGGTTGTCGTTGGCGCGACCGTGGTTGGACTCGACCCGCCCGATTGCGGCGATCAGCGGCCAGTCGATCTTGCAGGCGGGGTCCGCGGCGTTGATGACGGTGGCCGCGCGCTGATAGGCGGCGAGCGCGGCGGACGGGATCCCGGCGGCGCTGGCCGTCCCGGGCAGTGACTTGTCGCCCCCGTTGGTCGAGGCCGACACGCTGGCCGGCGCCTCGATCGCCTCGGCCGGGACCGACGTCCCGTCGGGCAGGCTGAACGCGTCGTCGTATCTCGGCCCTGATGCGGTGGCACTCGACTGCGTCAGACCGGTGACGTTGACCGTCCAGGCCGCGCTCAGCAGCGCGAGCGGAACGAGCGCGGTCGCCTTCTGAAGGCGGCTGTAGCGCGAAGCGGACATCGAATCTCCCCTGGTGATCACCGCACTGAAAACGTGCGGAGGTCGTGC
Source organism: Nocardioides sp. YJ-D4 (assembly GCF_054031495.1). Classification (NCBI taxonomy): domain Bacteria; kingdom Bacillati; phylum Actinomycetota; class Actinomycetes; order Propionibacteriales; family Nocardioidaceae; genus Nocardioides; species Nocardioides sp. YJ-D4. The sequence continues at coordinate 2,618,712 of NZ_CM132932.1, read as the reverse complement.
TCCCTCATGCAACGTTCAAACGAACCGTCTCACGTCAAAGTTACGCGCGTCACGTTTTACGTGAACATAGCGTTCCACTAAACGAGACGCCTGTGAGACGGATGAAAGCTCCAGTTCATGACGCCGAACCCGTCTCCGAAATATTTCGGTCCCAATATGTGGGTCAAGTGTCCAGGACGATTGACCGAGCGGATGAAAAGGGTAATCCTCATCACACTGCCCGGGCCACGGGAGGGCCGGGTGGAACTCCTCGAGAGGATCCGATCGAATGCGCCACCAGCGTTCAACCACGATGTGTGTCCGCCTGCTCGTCGCCTCAGTCGTCGCCACCGGACTGCTGTTCGGGCCCTCGCCCGGATCGGCGATGAACAGGGCGAGTGCCGCGCCCGAGTCGGCGTACCTCGTCGGCCGTGGGCTCGCCGACGTCACCGGCGAGCCGGGGGAGAACGGCATGATGGGATACGCCGACCTCGCGCAGAGCACCACCGGCATCCACATGCGTCAGCGCGCCCGCGCGTTCGTGATCGCCGACGCGGCGAGCGGTGAGCGCGTGGTCCACGTCGTGGCCGACGTCGGGATGATCTTCCAGGGCTTGCGCGACGCCGTCCTCACCAAGCTCGAGCAGCGGTACGGCGACCGTTACGGCGAGCGCAACGTCATGCTCACCGCGACCCACACCCACGCCGGTCCGGGCGGGTTCTCGCACCACAATCTCTACAACATCACGACGCTCGGCTACCACGAGAAGACCTTCCGGGCGCTCGTCGACGGCATCGTCGCCGCGATCGCGCGCGCCGACGCCGACCTCGCGCCCGCGGACCTGAGCCTCTCGACCAGCCAGCTCACCAACGCCAACGTCAACCGCTCCAAGCAGGCGTTCGACCGCAACCCGGAGGCCGACAAGGCGTACTTCCCCAACGGCGCCGACACCCGCAGCACCACGCTTCAGGTACGCCGCAAGGCCCCTGACGGGTCAACCAGTCTCGACGGGGTCATCAACTGGTTCCCCGTCCACGCCACGAGCATGTCGACCGACAACACGCTGATCAGCCCCGACAACAAGGGCTACGCCGAGTACGCCTGGGAACGGCAGGTGCGCGGCGTCGACTACATCGACGACACCGACCCCGACTTCGTGGCGTCGTTCGCGCAGTCCAACGCCGGCGACATGTCGCCCAACCTCAACCTGCAGCCGACCGACGGCCCGACCAGGGACGAGTTCGAGAACACCCGCATCATCGGCACCCGGATGCTCGACGCGGCCCGCGAAGGACTCGGGTCCGACAAGCGGTCGCTCGAGGGCGGCATCGACTCGCGCATCGTGTACGTCGACTTCTCCGAGGTCGCCGTACGGCCGGAGTTCACCCCCGACGGCAAGCCGCACACCACCTGCTCGGCCGCGCTCGGCGCCTCCTTCGCGGCCGGCAGCACCGAGGACGGCGGTGGCGGCCTGCCGATCTTCAAGGAGGGCAAGGACGGCGGCAACCCGCTGGTCGGGCTGATCGCCGACGCGCTCTACACCGCGTCGCCAGAGCTGAAGGCCTGCCAGGCGCCCAAGGAGGTGCTGCTCCCCGTCGGCGACCTCGACCTGGTGCAGCAGAAGCTGCCGGTGCAGCTGATGAGGATCGGCGACTTCTACCTGGTCGGGATGCCGGCAGAGGTCACCGTGGTGTCGGGTCTGCGGATCCGGCGGGCCGTCGCCGAGGCCGTCGGCACCGATCTCGAGAACGTCCTGGTCCAGGGCTACGCCAACGCCTACGCGCACTACCTGACGACGCCGGAGGAGTACGACTCCAAGGAGTACGAGGGTGCGAGCACCCTGTTCGGTCGCTATGAGCTGCCGGCGTTCATGCAGGTGGCCTCCGACCTCGGTACGGCGATGCGCGCCGGGGTCGACGTACCGCAGGGGGAGAAGGAGGCCGACCGCAGCGTCTGGCAGATGCCGTCGCCCAGTGGCGCCGTGCTCGTCGATGCGCCGCAGATCGGCCGGAGGTTCGGCGACGTGCTGACTGCTCCTGGCTCGATTTACCGTCCCGGCCAGCAGGTCAGCGTGGTCTTCGCCGGGGCGCACCCCAACAACGACCTCCATCTCGGCGGCAGCTACCTGGCCGTCGAGCGCAAGGTGGGTACGACCTGGCAGCGCGTCGCCGACGACGGCGACTGGTCGACGAAGTTCCGCTGGGCGCGCGACGGCATCGCGGCCTCCAAGGTCACGATCACCTGGGACGTCCCACCCGGCACCGCGTCAGGAAGCTACCGCATCCGCTACTTCGGCGATGCGCGCAACCTGCTCGGGACCGTCTCGCCGTTCACCGGCACCTCGCCCGTCTTCGGGGTCACCTCGTGAGCCGGGTCGCCGGTCGGGTGGTGGGCGTCGCTCTGCTGGCGGCGTCGGGGCTCGCGCTCCCGGGGACCGCCACGGCCGCGCCCGACGCCGCGCCCGCCACGCCGCGCGTGCGAGTGCTCACGCACAACGTGCAGATGTTGCCGCCGATCATCGGTGGCAAGGCCAACGCCACCCGGGCCGAGCTGATCGCGAAGGCCGACTACGTGAAGGGCCATGACGTGGTGGTCTTCGACGAGGCCTTCGACAACGGCCCGTCGGAGACCCTCAAGAGCCGGCTCGCAGCGCAGTATCCCCACCAGACGCCGGTGCTCGGGCGCTCGAGGTCGGGCTGGGACGAGACGCTCGGCGCCTACTCCTGGTTGACCCCCGAGGACGGCGGCGTGACGATCCTGAGCAAGTGGCCGATCACCCACAAGATCCAGTACGTCTTCAGCGGCGGGTGCGGCGCCGACGCGCTCTCCAACAAGGGCTTCGTCTACGTGCGGCTGGATGTCGACGGCACTCCCGTCCACGTCGTCGGCACCCACGTCCAGGCGGAGGACCCGCTCTGCTTCGGTGGCGGGGCCGCCGTCCGCGCCGAGCAGTTCGCGGCGATCGACGACTTCCTGGACGGCCTGGCGATCCCGGCCGACGAACAGGTCATCGTGACCGGCGACCTCAACGTCGACAAGGCCTCGCCCGAGTACGCCGACCTGCTCGCGGCCACCGACACCGTCGCCCCGACGTCGTACGCCGGGCACCCCTTCAGCTGGGACCCGACGACGAACCCGCTCGCCACGGGCGGGCAGGAGCACCTCGACTACGTGCTGCATCGCCGCGGCCACGTACGTCCGCAGACGTGGACGAACACGGTGCTTACGCCCACGTCGCCGCCCTGGGAGTACGCCGGGACGACCTACACCGACTACTCCGACCACTATCCCGTCGCAGGCAGCTGAGGAGCTCCGATGAACGTCACACCCCGACTGCGGAGCGTCATCGCAGCGACTCTGACCGCGGGCGCCGTGCTCGGCGCCACTGCGGCACCCGCCGTCGCCGATCCGGCACGCACCCCGAGCACCGCACCGGCCTACCAGAAGTACGTCGCCCTCGGTGACTCCTACACCGCCGGCCCGCTGATCCCGTGGAACAGCACCTGGTGCTTCCGATCCAACAACAACTACCCGGCGTGGCTGGCCACCGATCTCGGCCTCTACTACGAGCCGGGTGCCTTCCGCGACGTCAGCTGCTCGTCGGCGGACACGAGCAACCTCACCCTGCCGCAGCCGACGCCCACGCCCGAGCTCAACCTGGCGAGCCAGTCGCCCCAGCTCGACGCCATCACCCTCGACACCGACCTGGTCACGCTCGGGATGGGCGGCAACGACTACGGCGTCTTCGGCTCGCTCATCGGCTGCGGCGACTTCCGTGACCAGGACCCCACGGGTACGCCGTGCCGGGACCACTACACGGTCGGCGGGATCGACACGCTCTCCACCGCGCTCGACAACACCGGCCGCAACCTGAAGCGCTCGGTGGCCCTGATCAAGGAGCGCGCTCCCGGCGCGAAGGTCGTCCTCGTCGGCTACCCGAGACTGCTGCCTCCGACCGGCTACTGCCCGGACGTGGTCCCGTTCGCAGATGGCGACTACGCCTGGGCCGACTCCCTCAACCGCAAGCTCAACGCGGTCATGAAGCGCGCCGCGACCGACGAGGGCGCGACGTACGTCGACACCTACGGGCCCGCTCTCGGTCACGACGCCTGTGCCGGTGATGCCGCGTGGGTCCGTGGTGACTCGACCGACCTCTTCGCCGCCGCTGCCTTCCACCCCAACGGCGCCGGGATGCGGGCCATCAGCACGATCGTGCTGGATGCGCTCGGCGAGCAGTCGGTGGCCGGGACGACCGCGCCGAAGACGCGGCCTGACAACGCACGGGGCGACCGCGAGCAGCAGCGCTGGCTTCGCGAGCACCCGGACGCCGTGCTCCCGACCGACGACGCTCCGGCAGGGGCGCGATGACGCCGGAGCGGGAGGCGGTCGCCGATGCCTGCCGGGCGTTGGCGACCGAGGGGCTCGTCATCGGTACGGCGGGCAACGTCAGCGTCCGCGCCGGTGACCTGGTCGCGATCACCGCGACCGGGGCGTCGTTCGCCACGATGACCGCCGACCAGGTGACCGTCCTCGACCTCGACGGGCAGGTCGTCGCGGGTGAGCTCGCGCCGACCTCCGAAGTCGGCCTGCACCTCGGGCTCTACCGACGCCGGGAGACCGGCGCGATCGTCCACACGCACGCTCCGATGGCCACCGCGCTGTCGTGCGTCCTGACCGAGCTGCCGTGCGTTCACTACGGTCTGCTGGCACTTGGCGGCACGGTCCGCGTGGCTCCGTACGCGACCTTCGGCACGCCGGAGCTCGCCGAGCTGGTCATCGAGGCTCTCGAGGGCCGCGGCGGCGCGCTCATGGCCAACCACGGGGCGATCACTCATGCGGCCGACCTGGCCAAGGCGGTCGAGCTGGCCCTGCTCCTGGAGTGGGGCTGCACCGTCTACTGGCGAGCCGCCGCCATCGGCACCCCGCGCGTCCTCGACGAAGACCAGCAGGCCGCGGTGATCCATGCCGCCCTGACCCGCAGCTACGGCACCACCCGCCCCTCATCACAGGAGAACTCGTGACCACTTCCCCCACCGTCGTCACCCTCGGCGCCCACGTGCTCGACACACTGGTACGCCACGTCGAGTCGATCCCCGAAGGACAGGCCGGCCAGCTGGTCGACGAGATCCGGGTCACCGCGGCCGGCCCCGCCGGTGGCACCGCGCTGGTGCTCTCCAAGCTCGGCGCGACCGTTGTCAGCGCGGGCGCCATCGGGACCGACGCGGTCGGTGACCAGCTGCTCTCGCTGCTGCGCCGCGACGGCGTGGACACCGAGCATCTGGTACGCCGAGAGGACCACCAGACCTCCGCGAGCGTGCTCCCGATCCGCCCCGACGGGTCGCGGCCGGCGTTCCACGTGATCGGGGCCAACGGCGCCTACGGTGCCGACGACGCGCCGCTGGACGTGATCGCCGCGGCGGACCACCTGCACCTCGGGGGCCCGGAGTTCATGGGCGGCGACGCGGCCGCGAAGATCCTCGCCCACGCGCGCGACATCGGCGTGACCACGTCGCTCGACTCGCTCGCGCCCGGCGACCCGGGCATGTTCGAGTGGATCGCGGCCGCCTTTCCCTACATCGACCACCTGCTGGTCAACGACGAGCAGGCCCTCGGCTGGACCGGTGCCGCCGACCTGGAGGCGGCCTGCCGCGCGCTGGTCGAGGCCGGTGCCGGCTGCGTGGCCGTGACGGCCGGTGCCCAGGGTGCGGTCGTGGTGACCGCGGACGAGACGGTCCGGGTGCCGGCGTACGACATCGAGGTCGTCGACACCACCGGTTGCGGCGACGCGTTCTCGGCGGGCTACATCCGGGGTCTCGCGCTGGGCCGGACGCCCGCCGAGGCGGCCGCACTCGGCTGCGCGACCGCCGCCCAGGTCGCCGGCGGGCTCGGCTCCGACTTCGGCAGCTTCGACCTCGCCTCGGTCGAGAGATTCGCCGCTGACGCGGCGCTCAAGGAGGTCTGAGCAGTGCCGCGCCCAGCTCGGGTCGACGTGGCGATCGTCGGCGCCGGCCTGGCCGGGCTGACCGCTGCTCGTGCCCTGGTGGCCGCGGGCCGCAGCGTCGTCGTGCTCGAGGCGCGCGACCGGGTGGGCGGTCGCACCCTCAACCACGACCTCGGCGACGGCCAGGTCGTGGAGGCCGGCGGGCAGTTCGTCGGGCCGACCCAGAACCACATCCTCGCGCTGGCCGCCGAGCTCGACGTCAAGACCTTCCCGGCGTACACCGAGGGCGAGGCGGTCTACGTCCGCGGCGGCCGCGCCAAGCGCTACGCAGGCGACGTACCTCCGGACCCTACGGCCCTGGCGGACGTCGCGGTGACGATGGCTCGTATCGACCGGCTCGCCCGGCGGATCCCCTTGGGCGCACCATGGCGGGCACGCAACGCCGCCCGGCTGGACGCGGTCACCTTCGACTCGTGGATCCGCGACACCACGGTCAGCGCCGCCGGCGTCGACCTGGTCAACATCTTCTTCGGCTCGGCATACGGCGGCACCGCGGCGGATGCCTCGGCCCTGTTCAGCCTCCACTACGTCGCCGGCATGGGCGACGAGGACAACCCCGGCTCGATCACCCGGGGGATCGGGGTGGAGGGCGGAGCCCAGCAGGATCGCTTCGTCGGCGGCTCGCAGGCGGTCTCGCTGGCGATGGCCGAGCAGCTCGGGGACCGGGTGGTGCCGAACGCTCCGGTGCGCGCGATCGAGCAGAACGGCCGCACCGTGAAGCTGCGTACCGACGCGGGTGTGTGGCAGGCCGGGCATGCGATCGTGGCCGTCCCGCCCCCGCTCGCCGGCAAGATCTCGTGGTCGCCGTTGCTGCCCGCGCCGCAGGCGGCTCTCTTCGACCGGATGCCGATGGGCAACCTGATGAAGTGCGAGGCGGTGTACGACAAGCCGTTCTGGCGCGCGGACGGGCTCTCCGGCCAGGCCACGTTCCGCTCGCCCGACTCCGCGATCTGCTCGATGTTCGACAACACCCCGCCGAGCGGCGGACCCGGTGTGCTGATGGGGTTCCTCGGTGGCCGTGCCTGGCGGGCGCTGGCGCACCGGCCGCCCCGCGAACGCAGGGCCGCCGTGCTGCGTACCTTCGCTCAGGCCGTCGGGCGGGAGGCGCTGCGCCCGCGCGACTACTTCGAGCAGGACTGGTCGAGCGAGGAGTGGACCCGGGGCGGGCCGACCTCGGTCCTGGCGCCCGGGGTGCTCACCGCGCTCGGCGCCTGGCGGGACCGGCCCTTCGGGCTCGTGCACTGGGCCGGCGCTGAGCACGCCGACTACTGGAACGGCTACATGGACGGCGCCGTCCGCTCCGGCCGCGACGCCGCGGCCGCCGTGATCGACGTACTGGAAGGAACTGAGAGATGAGCATGACCGAGCTGAGCGAGACCGCTGTGCTGGCCGTCCCGGTGGAGCGGGTCTGGCAGGTGGTGTCGGCGACGAACCGGTACGCCGAGTGGGTGGACGGCGTCTTCGAGGTGACCGACCACCACGGCGAGGCCGAGGTCGGCCGCACCTACGCCGAGCGCAACCGCACCATCGGACCGCTGTCCACGCGGTCGACCTGGACGGTCCGGGAGATCGAGCCGCTGACGACCCGCATCGACACCGGTGAGGGCTTCGCGCCGCTGCACGAGATGACCAACGTCTTCCGGTTCCGGCCGGTCGCCGTCGACGGTGTCGACGGTGCTGGCACCGAGATGACGTACGCCGTCCGTTACCGCGTCGGTCTCGGCCCGCTCGGCGCGGTGATCGACAAGGTCACCCAGCCTGGGTTGCGGAAGGCGTTCCAGCAGTCGATGCGCAACCTGGAGGACCTGATCGTCGCCGAGGGTGCGGACTGATCCCGAACGTCAGGGGATCAGTGCCGGATCGGCGAGGCTTGGTGCTTGGTGAGGCCGAGGACCCGGTCGACGTACGGATTGGCGAAGACGCCGGTCGGGTCGAGCTCGTCGCGTAGCGCGGTGAAGTCGCCGAATCGCGGATATCGCTCGGCGAGGTCGGCCGCGGTGAGCCGGTGCATCTTGCCCCAGTGCGGACGCCCGTCGGCGGCGCCGAGGATGTCCTCGCAGACGGAGAACCAGCGCTCGTGGGGCATCCGGTGGTACTGGTGGAAGGCGACGTACGCGACGTCGCGGTCGTACGCCGGCGAGAGCCAGATGTCGTCGCTCCTCACGAAGCGGACCTCGAGCGGGAACGACACCTTCTCGTCATGGGTCTCGACCCACCGCCGGAGCTCGCGGAGCACGTCTGCGACCGCGGCCCGCGGGACGGCGTACTCACCCTCGCGGAAGCGCACGTCGCGGTGGGATGCGAACACGTTCGGGGCCAGGTCGGTGAAGTCCCGGGACGACACCGCGCGGGTCACGAACCGGGTGATCCCGGGGACCAGGCCGGGGAATCGGGTGCCGAGGCGCAGCAGCGCCTCGAAGCCGATGTTGGTGACGATCCTGTCGTCGATCGTCCGGGCGAGCGTGCTCATCGGGTTGAGCTCGACGTCGCCCGGAAGCCGCTCGAAACGGCGTGTCAGCGCGGTGGTGGTGTGCGGGAACCAGAAGAACTCGAAGTGGTCGTTGCCCGCCACCAGCTCGTCGAGCCCGTCGAGGGTCTCGTCCAGCGGCATCGGCGCGTCGACGGCGCGCAGGGCGTAGAGCGGCACGCACTGGAGGGTGACCGTGGTGATGACGCCGAGGGATCCGATCGACACCCGTGCGGCCTCGAAGAGCTCCGGCCGCTCCTCGCGTGAGCACGTCACGACCGAGCCGTCGGCGAGCACCAGCTCGAGCGCGCGGATCTGGTTGGAGATGCTCCGAAATCTCTCGCCGCTGCCGTGGGTGCCGGTCGAGACCGCGCCGGCGACGGTCTGCCGGTCGATGTCGCCGAGGATCTCCATCGCCAGACCGTGCTGGGCGAGGATCGGGTTGAGCCGGTGCAGCGGGAGGCCGGCCCCGACGGTGACCAGGCCCGAGTCCGCGTCGACGGCGAGCACGCCGTCCAGCCGGTCCGGCCGGAGCTGCAGCCCGGGCGCGACGGCCGCGCCGGTGAAGGAGTGCCCGGATCCGATGGCGCGTACGGTCAGGCCGTCGGCGACGGCAGCGTTCACCGCGGCTGCGACCTCATCGGTCGTCGCGGGCGTGGCCACGCGTGCCGGGGTCACCTCTTCGGTACCGGACCAGTTGCGCCATCGAGTGCTCATGGGTGGGTCCCTTCTGTGGGCAGTCGGGCCTCAGGATGACCCAGGTCACAGCAAAGGTCAATAGTCTTGGACACTTGACCTAATTCGGTGGTCGGTCCATGCTCGACGAATGCTGGATCTCACCGTCCCGACGCGCGTACGTGCCTCCTTCGACGACCTCGAAGCCGCCACCGCCGACCTCCCCACGCCGTATGCCGTGGTGGACGTGGACGCGCTGCGCACCAACGCGGCCGACCTGGTTCGCCGTGCCGGCGGCACACCGATCCGCGTCGCGAGCAAGTCCGTGCGCTGCCGTGCCCTGATGCGGAGCACCCTGGCGATGCCGGGCTTCCAGGGCGTGCTCGCCTACACCCTGCCCGAGGCACTCTGGCTGGCCGGTGAGGTCGAGGACGTCGTGGTCGGCTACCCGACCGCGGACACGGCCGCCATCCGGCGGCTCGCCGACGACGACCTGCTGGCCTCTCGGGTGACGCTGATGATCGACAGCGTCGAGCATCTGGAGCTGATCGCCGCCGCGGCCGGCGCCAGCGGTCCGCGGATCCGGATCTGCATCGAGCTCGACGCCTCGCTCCGCCTGGCCTCCGGCCGAGTGCACCTCGGCGCCCGGCGCTCGCCCGTGCACGCGCCCGAGCAGGCGGCCGCGCTCGCCCGGGCCGTCGTGGCGCACCCGCGCTGCGAGCTCGTCGGCGTGATGGCGTACGAAGGCCAGATCGCGGGGATGGGCGACAACCAGCCGGGCCTGTCCAAGCACGTCGTCCGGGCGCTGCAGCGGAGGTCCGTCGACGAGCTGGCCGAACGACGGGCCGCCGCTGTGGCCGCTGTGCGCCGCGTGGCGCCGCTGGAGTTCGTCAACGGCGGCGGCACCGGCAGCATCGAGACGACCGTCGCCGAGGACGCCGTGACCGAGGTGGCCGCCGGGTCGGGACTGCTCGCTCCGCACCAGTTCGACCATTACACCCGCTTCCACCCCCAGCCCGCGGCGTACTTCGTCCTGTCGGTGGTACGCCGACCCTCACCGCGCCACGCGACGGTTCTCGGCGGTGGCTGGATCGCCTCCGGGGCCGCCGGCAAGGACCGGCTCCCGATCCCGGTGTGGCCCCGCGGCCTGCGTCTGGTGCCGTCCGAGGGAGCGGGCGAGGTGCAGACGCCGCTGACCGGTGCTGCGGCCGCCCGGCTCGGGATCGGCGACCGGGTGTGGTTCCGGCACACCAAGGCCGGCGAGCTCTGCGAGCACGTCGACGAGCTGGTGCTCGTCGACGGCGGCAGCGTCGTCGACGCCGTCCCGACCTACCGAGGAGAAGGAAGGACGTTCCTGTGACCACGACCGTGACCCCCGCGCCGCCACGGGCGGCCCGCCGGGCCTGTTTCGCGGCCTTCGGGATCCAGGGATTCACCTTCGCGTCCCTGATCACCCGGCTGCCCACGATCAAGGCCGAGCACGACCTCAGCGACTACCAGGTGCTCCTGCTGCTGGGTGGCGTGGCGATCGCGTCGGCCGTCGGCAGCGTCATCACCGGGTACGCCGCCGCACGCTTCGGCAGCGCCCGGGTCCTCAGGGCCGCGCTGGTCGGCGCATCGGTGGCGACGCTGCTGGTCTCCCTCCCGGACAGCGTTGCGGGCCTGGTCGTCGCGGTGTGTGCGTACGGGCTCTTCGTCGGCCAGATCGACGCCGCCATGAACATGCAGGGCGTCGGCATCGAGGACCTCTACGGCCGCAGCATCATGGTCGGCTTCCACGGTATGTGGAGCCTCGGCGCGGTCATCGGCGGCGGCTACGCGGCGCTGACCCTGGAGCTGGGCTGGTCGCTCCTGCTGTCGTTCGCGATCGTCTGCGCGGTCGGGCTCGCGCTCAACGCCGCGCTGCTGGGCGGCCTGCTGGTGGTCGACCCCATCGACGGCCGTGTCGACGCCGGTGACCACGCGCCGCACGCACCGCACGCACCGCAGGTGCCGTGGCTGCCGGTCCTGCTGCTCGCCGTACCCACCTTCGTGATGTGGTTCCTCGACTCGTCGATCTCGGCCTGGGGTGGCATCTACCTGGTCGACGGGCTGTCGTCGACGCAGAGCGCGGCGGCCCTGGCGTTCACGGCGTACCAGGCCGTGCTGCTGCTCACCCGGCTGGTCGGTGACACGGTCGTACGCCGCATCGGGCCGGTGCGGACCGTGCGCATCAGCGGGCTCATCGCGATCGTCTCGATGGCGCTGGTCGTCGCCGCGCCGTCGGTGTGGGTCGCGATCTTGGGCTTCGGCCTGCTCGGCGCCGGCCTGGCGATGATCCCGCCGCTGTCGTTCGTCGCGGCCGGCCACCTCGACGCCGACGGTGGCGGTCAGGCCGTCGCCCGGGTCAACGTGTCCAACTACGTCGGCTACCTCGTGGCCGCCGTCGCCATCGCCACTGTCGCCGAGCAGGTCAGCCACCGCGCGATGTTCGTGCTTCCGCTGCTGCTGAGCCCGGTCCTGCTGCTGATGGCCTCCCGGTTCGCCCCCCCCAGGTAAGGAGCAAGGCATGAGTGCTGTCATCGAGGTCGAGAACCCGTCGACAGGCAAGACGATCCAGAGCGTTCCCGACCTCGGTCCGGTCGAGGTCGAGGCGCTCGTCGCCACCGCCAGGGCCGCGCAGCCGGCCTGGGCGGGCCTCGGGTACGCCGGCCGCGGCCGCTACCTGCGCCGCATGCAGAAGTGGTTCCTGGACAACGCCGACCGGATCGCCGAGACGATCCACGCCGAGAACGGCAAGTCGCTCGACGAGGCCAACATCGAGGTGATGTACGGCGCCGTCGCGAGCGCGTTCTGGGCCAAGCACGCCTCGGAGTATCTCGCCGACGAGAAGATCACCAGCCGGTCGCCGTTCGTGCTCGGGCGCAAGCTGGTCGTCCGCTACCAGCCAGTGGGCGTCGTCGGCGTGATCGGGCCGTGGAACAACCCGCTCCTCAACAACTTCGGTGACGTGATCCCGGCGCTCGCGGCCGGCAACACCGCCGTGCTCAAACCGTCGGAGATCACTCCGCTCACGTCGGTGCTGATGGCCGAGATGGCCCACGAGATCGGGCTGCCCGACGGCGTCTTCAGCATCGCGACCGGGACCGGGGCGGCGGGTGCGGCGCTCGTGGAGCACGTGGATGCGGTGATGTTCACCGGCTCCACCCGGACCGGGAAGAAGGTCGCCGGGCGCTGCGGCGAGCGGCTGATCCCGTGCAGCCTCGAGCTCGGCGGCAAGGACCCGGTGATCGTGCTGGCCGATGCCGATCTCGAGCGTGCTGCGAACGTGACGCTCTTCAGCGCGATGCACAACTCCGGCCAGACCTGCACCTCCTCGGAGCGCGTGTACGTCGAGGCGCCGGTCTACGACGAGTTCGTCGCCCTGATGACCGAGCGCTTCGAGTCGCTGCGCGTGGGTGAGTCGACCGGCTTCGGCACGTCGGAGTCGGGGTCGCTGACCTTCCCGCCGCAGCTCGACACCGTCACCCGGCATGTCGAGGACGCGGTGGCTGGCGGTGCGAAGGCCCTCACCGGAGGAGGCGTACGCGAGGGCGAGGGGCGGTTCTTCGAGCCGACGCTGCTGGTCGATGTCGACCAGGACATGGCGTGCATGCGCGAGGAGACGTTCGGTCCGACGCTGCCGATCATGAAGGTCGCCGACGCGGCCGACGCCGTGCGGCTGGCCAACGACTCGGCGTACGGCCTGCAGGCAGCGGTCTACACCAAGGACCTCGCCAAGGGGCAGCGCATCGCGCGCGAGCTCCAGGCAGGCACCGTCACCGTCAACGACGCGCTGGCCAACTACTTCGCTCTCGAGCTGCCGATGAGCGGGTGGAAGGACTCCGGTCTCGGCGCCCGGCACGGGCGGGACGGCATCCGGAAGTTCACCAAGCGGCAGTCGATCCTGGTGACCCGCTTCGGCATGAAGAACGAGCTCCACGGCATGCCGTTCAAGGCCACGAACATCCAGACGCTCACCCGGCTCATCAAGACGCTCTACGGCCACCCCCGCAACACGAAGGACTGAGCCCTGCGAGGAACGCCGGTCAGTCCGTCGAACCGGGTAGGGGCGGGGCGAGGAGAGGTAGCGCCTCGAGCAGGATGTCGAAGGCTCCGAGCACGTTCGCGTCCGGGTCGAGCAGGTGCTGCAGCTGCAGGCCGTCCATGGCCGCCATCACCAGGCGCGCGACGCCCTCCAGGTCCGTAGCGGGTGCCGCGGCCGGCTCGGGCTCGGCCGGTGCGGCGTCGGTCAGCGCTGCGGTGAACTCGGCGACGGTACGCCGGTAGCGGGCCACGGTGAAGTCGTGGGCCGGATGGCTCGGGACGATCGACTCGGCGGTGACGGTGGTGAACAGCTGGGTCAGCCCGCGATCGGCGATGGCCCGCTCGAACATGCTCCGCGCCACCTGGGCCTGCTCGTCCCAGGTGGCGCCGGTGTCCGCCTGCTGGCGCGAGGCCTGGTCACGCTCCTCCAGCACGGCCATCAGCAGGCCCGTCTTGGAGCCGAAGTGATGCAGCACTCCAGCCTGGCTCAGGCCGGCCAGGTCGGCGATCTCCCGCAGCGACGCTCCGTGGCTGCCTCGGCGCCCGAACACGTCCTGCGCCACGTCGAGGATCCGGCGCCGCTGCTCGGCGGACTTGGCGTAAGGACCACGGGCTCGGCTGGACATGCTCCGCAGTCTAGGTGGGCCCACGCGAAAACCTAGCGGGTATTCGGTATTGGCGTTATCGTCTGGGCCATGACCCGGCCGCTGCCCCGATTCCCCGCTGGCTTCGAGTGGGGTGTCGGCGCCTCGGCGTACCAGACCGAAGGTGCGCTCGACGCCGACGGGCGGGGACGGTCCACGTGGGACGTGTTCTGCGAGCAGCCCGGGCGGATCGCCGACGGGAAGACGCCGGCGACCAGCGCCGGCTTCTACGACCGCTATCCCGAGGACATCGCGCTGGTACGCGACCTCGGCGCCGACGTCTACCGGTTCTCGATCGCCTGGCCGCGGATCCTGCCGACCGGGTCGGGCGAGGTCAACGTGAAGGGCCTGGACTTCTACGACCGGGTCGTCGACGAGATGCTGGCGGCCGGCCTGAAGCCGGCGCCGACCCTCTACCACTGGGACACCCCGCTGCCGATCGAGGAGGCCGGCGGCTGGATGAACCGAGACACCGCGCTCCGCTTCGGCGAGTACGCCGCGGTCGTCGCCGAGCGGCTGGCCGACCGCGCGGCGTACTGGATCCCGCTCAACGAGCCGGTGGTGCTCTCGTTGCTCGGCTACGCGATCGGCGGCTTCGCCCCCGGGCAGAAGCTGCTCTTCGAGTCGCTGCCGACCGTTCACCACCAGCTGCTCGCCCACGGGCTAGCCGTCCAGGCGATCCGTGCGGCCGGCGGCCGCGGCGTCGGGACCGCCAACCCGCACGCACCGACCTGGCCCGCCTCCGACAGTCCGGAGGACATCGCCGCCGCCGCGTTCAGCGCCGACCTCACCGACTGGATCTGGGGCGACCCGATCCTCCTCGGCCGCTACCCTGAGGGGTATGCCGAGGGGATGCCCGGTCCGGTCGCCGAAGACCTCGAGGTCATCTCGACCCCGCTCGACTTCTACGGCGTCAACTACTACAGCCCGCAGCGAGTCGCCGCCCCGACCGGTGAGCCGTCGTTGATCCAGGAGCACGAGATCCCGGCGGAGATGCCGTTCCGGGCGGTCGAGGTCGACGGGCCCAAGACCGGGCTCGGCGGCGAGATCAGCCCCGACGGCCTGCGCGAGATCCTGCTGACGCTGACCGAGCGGTACGGCGAAAGCCTGCCGCCACTGATCGTCACCGAGAACGGCACCTCCCAGCGGCCCGGCACCGAGGAACCCGGTCCGGACGGCAGGATCCACGACGACGTGCGGATCGACTACCTCGACGCGCACGTGCGCGCCGTGCACCAGGCGATCGAGGAGGGCGCGGACGTCCGTGGCTACTGGGTCTGGTCGCCGACCGACAACTTCGAGTGGACCCAGGGCTTCACCCAGCGCTTCGGCCTCGTGCATGTCGACTACGACACCCTGGTGCGTACGCCGAAGGACTCCTACTCCTGGTTCCAGCAGCTGATCGGGGCCCAACGTGACCAGCTCTGAGCTCACTCTGTCGGCGCTGGACGAGCCGGCCAAGCCGGCCCCCATGTCATGGGTGGCCGCGATCTCCCTGGCCAACGTCGGCCTGTTCACCGCATGGTTCGGCCCGATCCTGACCCTGCTCGGGATGCAGGCGGAGCGGTTCGCCGGTGACGACAAGGAGGCCGCGCTCGCCTGGGTCGTCGGCATCGGCGCGCTCTGCTCGACGGTCGCCAACCCGGTCTTCGGCGCGCTCTCGGACCGGACGACGTCGCGCTTCGGCCGCCGCCTGCCGTGGACGGTCCTCGGCATCTGCGGCGGCGTGGCCAGCCTGGTGCTGCTGGCCTTCGCGCCCAACCTCGTCGTGGTGGCCATCGGATGGTGCCTGGCCCAGATCGCCCTCAACGCGAACTTCGCCGCGATCACCGCCGCCGTACCCGACCATGCGCCGCACCAGCAGCGCGGCACCATCGGCGGCTTCCTCGGCCTCGCCCAGACCGTCGGCGCCGTCGTCGGTGCCGGGCTCGCGGCCGCTGCGGGTGGGATCGTCGGCGGCTACCTCGCGTGCGCGGTCTTCCTGGTGATCGCGAGCGCGCCGTACGTCGCGATGCGCCGCGACCTGGTCCTCGACCCCGCCGACCGGCCATCCTTCTCGTGGGGAACGTTCCTCCGCGGCTTCTGGATCAGCCCTCGCCTGCACCCCGACTTCGCCTGGGCATGGCTCACCCGCTTCCTGATGAACCTCGGGTTCGCGATCGGGCTGGTCTACCTGCTCTTCTACCTCGACGACGCGGTTCACCACGAGAACCCCGAAGCCGGCGTCTTCCTGCTCTCGGCGGTCAACTCCCTCGCCCTGCTGGTCACGGTCGTCGCCGGCGGATGGCTGTCGGACCGGTTCGACCGCCGCCGGATCTTCGTGACCGTCGCCGGCGTCGTGATGGCAGCCGGCACCCTCTCGCTGGCCGGCTTCCACTCCTGGACGGCCGCGATCATCGGCGTGGCCGTCCTCGGTCTCGGCATGGGCGTGTTCACCTCGGTCGACCTCGCGCTGATGATCGACGTACTTCCCGAGGCGATCGACCGCGGCAAGGACCTCGGCGTCGTCAACATCGCCAACTCGCTGCCGCAGGTGCTCGCCCCCGTCGTGGCTGCGCCGATCGTGAGCCTGCTCGGCGGCTACTCCACCCTGTACGCCGTCGCCGCCGGAGTGACGCTGACCGGCGCCGTCCTGGTCTACCGGATCAAGTCCGTTCGATAGGAGACAACTCGTGACCACCCACCCTGATCCGCCCAGCCTGCAGCTCCCCACCGACTTCGTCTACGGCGTCTCCACCGCGTCGTACCAGATCGAAGGTGCCGTCGAGGAGGGCGGCCGCGGGCCGTCGATCTGGGACACGTTCTGCGCAGAGCCGGGCCGGATCAAGAACGGCGACACCGGGGCGGTCGCGTGCGACCACTACCACCGCTACCCCGAGGACATCGCGCTGATGAAGGACCTCGGCGTGGACGCCTACCGGTTCTCGATCGCCTGGCCGCGGATCCAGCCGACCGGCTCCGGGCCGGCCAACGCCGAGGGGCTGGCCTTCTACGACCGGCTCGTCGACGGGCTGCTGGAGGCGGGCATCAAGCCGGCCGCGACGCTCTACCACTGGGACCTGCCGCAGGCTCTGCAGGACGCCGGCGGCTGGCTCAATCGCGACACCTCGCTCCGTCTCGCCGAGTACGCCGCGATCGTCGGCGAGCGTCTCGGTGACCGGGTCTCGATGTGGATGCCGCTGAACGAGCCGGTCGTGGTCACCATGTTCGGGCACGCGCTCGGCACCCACGCCCCCGGCCAGGCGCTCGGCTTCGACGCGCTGCCGGTGGCCCATCACCTGCTGCTCGGCCACGGCCTGTCCGTCTCCGCGCTGCGGGAGGCCGGAGCGAGCAACATCGGCATCGCGTCCAACCACCAGCCCGCCCGGCCGGCCTCGGACTCGGCCGAGGACCGGGAGGCGGCGGAGATGTTCGGCACGCTGACCAACTGGCTGTTCTCCGACCCGATCCTGCGCGGCGAGTACCCCGACGAGCTGATCACCTCGATGATGCCGGGACCTGTGGCGGAGGACCTGAAGGTGATCTCGGCGCCGCTCGACTGGTACGGCATCAACTACTACCAGCCGGTGCTGGTCGGCGCCCCCGGATCCGGTGGCGACCACGGCCCGGCGCTCGAAGGCGCGATCATGCCGGAGGGGCTTCCGTTCGAGCCGCGCCAGCTCGTCGGCGTACCGACCACCGACTTCGGGTGGGCGATCGTCCCCGACGGGCTCACCGAGATCCTGACCCGGTTCCACGAGCGGTACGCCGACGCGCTCCCGCCGGTCTACGTCACCGAGAGCGGATGCTCCTTCCACGACACCGTCGCCGCCGACGGCGGAGTGCACGACCAGCCCCGGATCGACTACCACGACGCGCACCTGTGGGCTGTTGCCGACGCGATCGCCGCGGGTGTGGACGTACGCGGCTACTTCGCCTGGTCGCTGCTCGACAACTTCGAGTGGGCGGAGGGGTACGCCGAGCGCTTCGGGCTCGTGCACGTCGACTACGACACCCTGCGGCGTACTCCCAAGGACTCGTTCCGCTGGTACCAGGAGCTGATCGCCGCCCGGGCGGGTCAGCGGTCGTAGACGCCGACCTCCCACAGGGAGTAGCCGTAGCGGGTGGCGCGGCTGACGCCGTGGATGCGTACGTAGCGAGCGGTGGTCGGCTCGAAGGTCGCCGTCTCGACCCCGCCCTTCCCGGTGTCGGTCGACCACACCGTGCGCCACGTCGTGCCGTCCGAGGAGACCTCGACCTTCCACGCCGCCGCGTGGGCGCTCTCCCAGTCGGCGACCACACGGCCCACGGTCCGTTCGCTGCGCAGGTCGAGGCCGAGCCACTGGTCGTCGCTCCAGTCGCTGGCCCAGCGGGTGCCGGTGTCGCCGTCGATGGCGCGGCCCGGGGCGAAGCTGGTGAAGGCGCTCCACTCCGACGAGCTCGCCGTGGCGCGCGATCCGGCCGCGAGGTTGCCCGGCGGCGTGTAGCCGGATGCGGCAACCCAGGTGTCGAGGTAGGACTGGGCTCCGCCCATCAGGTCCTGGACGGCCTCCGTGCCGCCGAGGCGGCGGATCTGCTCGATCCAGTCCGGGACCAGGCCGACGTGGGCTCCGCCGTCGGTGTTCACGTCCCAGACCCGTTCGCCGGTGACCTGCCGGTCGATCATCGACCCGCCGTCGACACTGCGGAACGGATAGGTCACCGGGCTGGGGCCGTCGGCACCCAGGGGAGCGGGGTGGGAGCCGAGGCCGTTGAAGTCGGTGCCGATGCCGAGGCCCTTGTCGTACTCGGTGCGCAGCGCCTCGGTCCGCCCGGCCGCACCGATGAACTCCTCGGGCCCGAACATGTACTCACCGATGAAGCCGCCGAGCCCGTAGACGCGTTCCGCCCAGCCGAGGTCGGCCCAGCTGTGGCTGGAGATGACGCCGGGGTAGTCGGCCGACTCGAGGATGTCGAGCGCGCGGCCGGTGGCCTTCACGCTCATGTGGTCGAGCTCGACGAGCATGCCGCGCTGCATCATCCCGCGCATCGCGTACTCGCCGAGTCGGGAGAGGCCGCGGGTGTTGCACTGCGCGTCACCGTCGTACGTCGGCACTTCGGTGCCCGCGGGCAGCTTCTCCTCGATCTCGGGGACGGCTGCGTTGCCGATCGGGTTGTCGTGCTGCGGCCCGCGGCACTTCTCGGTCTGCCAGAAGGTGCCCGTCGAGAGGAACTGGCCGACGTTGATGATCGTCCCGGTCGTGCCCGAGTCGAAGCGCACGCCGCAGAGCGCGTTGTCGAACTTGTGGCACAGGAACATGCTGCGTACGCCGAGGGCGTGCAGCTCGTCGAGGCCCTGGTCGATACCCGCCTTGCTGCACTGCGGGACGTCGAGCACCTGCTTGCAGCCGAACGGCTCGGAGGTCTCCACGCCGAGGATCACGGCGAGCTTGCCGTCCTCGATGACCTGCTTGGCCTGGGCGGGATCGGTGACGATCCGGAACCAGCCCTTGCCCTCGCCGCCGTACATCCTGTCGACGAAGTCCTGCAGGTCGTAGGTCTTCTCGGCCTGAAGGCGGATCGACTCCATCTCGTTGCAGCCGCGGTCGCGGTTGGGGTTGATCGAGCAGATCACGCCGTTGCTGGTCAGGTCGGTGACCAGGACCCGCTGCCCGGCTCGCCACGACCGCTCAAGCCAGGCGTAGTAGTTCTGCTGGTGCGACATCGTGCGGTACGAGGGCCAGTCCTTGAAGGTCGGCCAGCCCACCGGGTCGTGCTTGCCGTCCGGCTCCGCGCCGGTCAGGTTCTCCAGCAGCGCGCCGGAGCCGTCGGGGTAGTGCGCCGCGCAGTCCTCGAGGGCGTCGGTGACCCCGGCGTCGGAGAACGGCTTGCCACAGACCAGCTCGCCCCCGAACGCCTCGTTGGTCATCAGGTGGTTGTGGACGTCGGCGAAGCCGCGTACGTCACCCGTGGCGTCGGTGCCGGTGAACGGCTTGCCGGTGACGTTGACCTGGGAGTCGGGCACCGGCCGGTCGGCAGGCTCCCACCACTGGTCCGGCGGCGACGACCAGCCTGGCGGGGCGAACGCCACGAAGCCGACGAGGACGAGACAGAGCAGCGAGCGGACGGCGTTCACAGTGCCTCCAGGGTGCGTGACGTACGCCGCATCCTAGAGTTGGACGCATGACCCGGTCAACGGTCCAGATGCCGGTGGCTACGCCGATCTGGCCATGGAGGCGACGTGCGCCGCGGCGAAGTCGAGCGCGGCCCCGGCGGCCTCGGCGTCACCCTCGTTGAGGAACAGCAGGGTGAGGCCGTCGATGTTGGCGGTGAGGTATCTCGCGAGCATGGGGATCGGCTGGTCCCACGTCACCCCGGTGGACTCGGCGAGGACGGTGAGGACCTGGGTGTTGGCCTCGAGGTAGGTCTCGTACTGACGGCGCGCGACCGTGGCCAGGCCTGGCTGACGAAGGGCGTACTGCGTCAGCTCGTAGGTCACCTGGTGCTCGTCGGGGTTGGCGATGACGTGCTGCCAATACGCCCTGAGCGCCGCCTGGAGCTTCTCCTCGAACGACTCCTCCCCGCGCATCTCCACCAGGGCCAGCTGGAGCGTGTGCCCGGTGATCGCCTCGATGACGTTCTCCAGGAGCTCCTGCTTGGAGCGGAAGCAGTAGTGGAAGGCCCCGAGCGGCATGTCGGCCTCCGCCACGATCGAGCGCGTCGTGGTCTTGGCGACGCCGTCACGGACCATCACCCGGATCGCGGCCTCGACCAGGCGTTCGCGGCGTACGTCGGCTGACACGCGCGCCATCAGAGGTCTCTCGTCAGTAGGAAGCCCATATCGCCAGCGTAGGTGACCAAGACGAATGACCAGGATCCGGGTTGTCGTCGGAGACCGCCGCGCGGATCCGCCGCTGCGCCGTGCCGCGCCGGGGCGGAGAAATGGGGTTTCGACGTGGTCTGGGGAACAATGCTGCGGTGCCTCACGACATCGCACCCCTGTCCGCAGCGGCATCCGAAGCGCTCTTCGCCCGCGCGAAGGCCGTGACGCCGGGCGGCGTGAACTCGCCCGTGCGCGCCTTCAACGCGGTGGGCGGGACGCCGCGCTTCATCCGGGAGGCGAAGGGGGCCTGGCTGACCGACGTCGACGGGAACGAGTACGTCGACCTGATCTGCTCCTGGGGCCCGATGCTCCTGGGCCACGCCCATCCGGAGGTCCAGGCCGCTGTCCTGGAGGCCGTCACCCGGGGCACGTCCTACGGGACCCCGACCACCCCTGAGGTCGAGCTCGCCGAGGCGATCGTCGAGCGGGCACCGGTCGAGAAGGTGCGGTTCGTGAGCAGCGGCACCGAGGCGACGATGTCGGCCATCCGGCTGGCACGAGGGTTCACCGGACGCGACGTGATCCTGAAGTTCGCCGGCAACTACCACGGCCATGTGGACTCGCTGCTCGCCAGCGCCGGCTCCGGGCTGGTCACCCACGCGATCCCCGGCACCCCGGGCGTACCGGAGAGCAGCACCGAGCTCACCGTCGTGCTGCCGTACAACGACCGGGCCGCGGTCACCGCGGCGTTCGAGCAGTACGCCGGCCGGGTGGCCTGCCTGATCACCGAGGCCTCGCCGGGCAACATGGGCATCGTGCCGCCGGAGCCCGGGTTCAACCAGTTCCTGAGCGAGACCTGCACGAGGAACGGCGCCCTGTTCATCTCCGACGAGGTGATGACCGGGTTCCGGGCCAGCAAGCAGGGGCAGTGGGGTCTGGACGGCAAGCCCGAGGGCTGGACGCCCGACCTGGTCACCTTCGGCAAGGTGATGGGTGGCGGCTTCCCGGCGGCTGCCTTCGGCGGCCGCGCCGACGTGATGGGATCGCTCAGCCCCGACGGGCCGGTCTATCAGGCCGGCACGCTCTCCGGGAACCCGGTCGCGACGACCGCCGGCCTGACCACGCTGCGGCTGGCCACCGACGAGGTCTACGACCACATCACCAGGGCCGCCGACGTCGTGAAGGCGGCGATCGAGGAGAGCTTCTCCAAGGTCGGTCTCCCGCACGTGATCCAGTCGACCGGCACGATGTTCTCGGTCTTCTTCACGGACAAGCCGGTGCGCAACTTCGACGAGGCCAAGACCACCGACGAGGCGGCGTACAAGGCCTTCTTCCACGCCATGCTCGACCAGGGCGTCTACCTGCCGCCGAGCGCCTACGAGGCCTGGTTCCTCTCCTCCGCCCACGACGAGCGGGCGATCTCCCAGATCACGGAGGCGATTCCGTACGCCGCCGAGGCTGCTGTAAAGGTGAAGGCATGACGTCCCAGGGAAATGGCATCGAGACGACGGTCCACCTGCTGCGCCACGGTGAGGTGCACAACCCGGACGGGATCCTCTACGGGCGCCGGCCCGGGTTCAACCTCTCCGAGCTCGGCCTGCGGATGGCCGAGCGGGTCGCCGACCGGATCGGCGGGCAGGACATCACCCACGTCATCTCCAGCCCGCTCGAGCGCGCTCAGCAGACCGCCGGGCCGCTGGCGAAGGCGCTCGGCGTCGACATCTCGCTCGACGAGCGGGTGCTCGAGTCGGAGAACCTCTTCGTCGGCAAGAGCTTCAAGGACGGCATGGGGCCGCTGAAGGATCCCAAGGTCTGGCCGAAGCTGCTCAACCCGCTCAAGCCGTCGTGGGGCGAGCCCTACCTGGAGATCGTGGCCAGGATGATGGCCGCGATCCACGACGCCCGGGACCAGGCGAAGGGGCACGAGGCGGTCATCGTCTCCCACCAGCTGCCGATCTGGACCACCCGGCTCCACATCGAGGGCCGCAGCTTCCTGCACGACCCGCGCCGCCGCCAGTGCGCGCTGTGCTCGCTGACCTCGCTGCACTTCGTCGACGACGAGTTCGTCGCGCTCTCCTACGGGGAGCCGGCCGGCGACATGCTGCCCGCGAAGGACAAGTACGCGCCGTTCTCGGCCGGCGACTCGGAAGATTAGAAGTCTCTCAGTTTTGTTAGGCAGGCTCAGGGGCATGCGTTGGCTGCTCGCTCTCCCACTGGTGGTGATGCTCGCTGCCTGCGGGCAGACCGGCACGAACGAGGCCGGCTACATTTCTGGGGACGGCCGCACCCAGGAGATCCCGGTCGCCGATCGCGGGGAGCCGGTCGAGCTCACCGGCGAGACCCTCGAGGGCAAGCCCTTCGACCTGGCCGACACCCGGGGCAAGGTCACGGTGCTCAACGTGTGGTGGACCGGCTGCGCGCCGTGCCGCAAGGAGATGCCGATGCTCCAGGCTGCCTACGAGGAGCTGGGCGACGAGGTCGCCTTCGTGGGGCTCAACACCCGCGACGCCTCGGCCGCGCAGGGGCTGGCCTTCGAGCGGCACTACGGCGTGGAGTACCCGTCGGTCTACTCGCCCGACGGCGCCGCCGTCCTCGCGCTGAAGGGCTCGCTGGCGCCGCGCGCCATCCCGGCCACCGCGATCCTCGACACCGAGGGGCGCGTAGCGGCGCTGATCCGCGGCGAGATCCCCTCGGCACGTACGCTCGACGAGCTGATCTCCACGGCGGCGAAGTCAGAAGAGGGCTCCGCATGACGGACTGGTTCGCGAGCACCGCCGGGAGCGGGTCGCTGATGCTGGCCATCCCGGTCGCGCTGCTGGCCGGGTTCCTCTCGTTCGTCTCGCCGTGCACGCTGCCGATGCTCCCGGGCTACCTCTCCTACGCCACCGGCCTGTCCGGCGCCGACCTCGCCTCCGGAGACGTACGCCGCGGCCGCATGCTCGCAGGCGCTCTGCTCTTCGTCGCCGGGTTCTCGGTGGTCTTCGTCCTGATGGGCATCACCGTGGGCGGGATCGCCTACAAGCTGCTCGAGTTCCAGCAGACCGGCACCAAGGTCCTCGGCGTGCTCTCGATCATCATGGGGGTCGCGTTCATGGGCTTCATCCCGCTGCTGCAGCGCGACCTGAAGTTCCACAAGGTCCCGGCGGTCGGCCTGGCCGCGGCACCGCTGCTCGGCTTCCTCTTCGGGCTGGCCTGGACCCCGTGCACCGGACCGACGCTGGGCGTCATCGCGGGCCTCGCCTGGGACCAGGGCACCGCCGCCCGCGGTGGCCTGCTGCTCGCCGTCTACGCGCTCGGGCTCGGCATCCCGTTCATCCTGGTCGCGGTGATGTGGCGCAAGGCCACCGTCGCGCTCAGCTGGTTCCGCCGGCACACCCGCGCGATCACGATCATCGGCGGCGTACTGATGATCCTGATCGGTGTCGCCATGCTCACCGGTTGGTGGGACAACGGTGTCCAGTGGCTGCAGGTCCAGCTCGTCCAGCGTTGGGAGGGCATCGCACTGTGAGCACCACCTCTGCTCCCGACCAGGAGAAGAACGAAGGCGTACGCCGCCCGGGCGAGCTGAACGCCCGCGAGCTGGCCCGCTGGGGATGGCGTCAGCTGACCTCGATGCGTACCGCACTGATCCTGCTGCTGCTCCTCGCGCTCGCGGCGGTCCCGGGGTCGCTGATCCCGCAGGACGGGGTCGACTCGCTCAAGGCCGACCAGTGGCGCGAGGCGCACACGACGCTGACGCCGATCTACGAGAAGCTCGGGCTCTTCAACGTCTACTCGACGCCGTGGTTCGCGGCGATCTACCTGCTGCTGATGGTCTCGCTGGTCGGCTGCATCATCCCGCGGTGCCTCGTCTACGCGCGGGCCATGCGGGCCGAGCCGCCGGCGACGCCGGCCAAGCTGACCCGGCTGCCCGACTCCACGACGTACGTCACCGACGAGGAGCCCGCCGAGGTGCTCGCCGCGGCGCGGAAGCAGCTGCGCGGCTACCGCATCCGCAAGGAGGTCTCGACAAGCTCGACCACCGGGGAGCAGTCCGTCTCCGCCGAGAAGGGCTATCTGCGCGAGGCCGGCAACCTGATCTTCCACATGTCGCTGATCATCGTGCTGGTCGCGTTCGCGACCGGGAGCCTGTTCGGCTACAAGGGCGGCGTGATCGTGCTGGTGGGGGAGGAGTACGGCTTCGCCAACGAGCTGTCGCAGTACGACGACTTCAAGCCGGGCTCGCTCTTCGCCCCCGAGGACCTCGACGACTTCTCCTTCAAGATCGACGACTTCAAGGCCGAGTGGCTGAGCACCGGCGCGGGCGCCGGGACCGCGCGCGGGTTCAACTCGAAGATCCGCTACACCACGGGGTCGAGCGAGGAGAAGAGCTATGACCTCAGGGTCAACCACCCGCTGACCATCGGCGGCACCGACGTCTTTCTGCTCGCCCACGGCTATGCGCCGGTGATCACCGTGCGCGACGGCAACGGCGACGTGGCGTACTCCGGCCCGACGATCTTCCTCCCGCAGAGCCAGAACCTGCTCTCCTTCGGCGTCGTGAAGGCGCCGTACGCCTCGCCCGAGGAGCTCGGCTTCCAGGGGCTGTTCTACCCGTTCGAGGGCACGGTCGACGGTGAGCCGGTCAACCTGATGGGCGACATCGGGGACGGGTCGCACGCGATGCTCTCGCTGCAGGGCTTCCGGGGCGACCTCAACCTCGACGCCGGGCCCCAGTCGGTCTACGCGCTCGACACCTCCAAGGCCAACATGATGTCGCCCGACGAGACCGGCAAGGCGTTCAACCTGCGCCTCGGGGAGACGGCCGAGCTCCCCGACGGACTGGGGTCGATCTCCTTCGACGACGTCCAGCAGTGGAACCGGGTGCAGATCTCGAAGTCGCCCGGCAAGGAGTGGGCGCTCCTCGGCGTCTCCCTCGCCCTCGTGGGGCTGCTCGGGTCCCTCTTCATCCGCCCGCGACGGGTGTGGGTTCGCGCCCGCCGCGTCGATGGGCGCACACTGGTCGAGATCGCCGCCCTCGACCGCTCCGGCGGTGGAGACACCGCAGCCGTCGTCACCGGCCTTGCGGAGACCTTACGAGGCGCGCGAACACAGGAGGAGAACCGATGACTGACCACACCTGGGGCGTACTCAGCAACCAGGCCATCACGGCCGCCGGCGTCGTCTACTTCCTGGCGCTGCTCTGCGCGCTGGTCGAGTGGTCGGCCTGGCAGTCGCGCGCCCGGGCCGCGGTCGCGGAGAAGGAGCTCGTCGGCGCGGGTGCACCGGCCGACGAGACCGATGTCCCGGAGAACCCCGCCGCCGCCGTACGCGCGCAGCGCGCCGCCCTCTTCGGACGCCTCAGCCTGCTGCTGACCGCGATCGCGGTGGTGTGCCACCTGCTGGCGCTGGTCGGCCGTGGGATGGCCGCCGACCCCAACCGGGTGCCGTGGGGCAACATGTACGAGTTCACGATCTCCGGCTCGTTCGTGGTGGCCGCCGCGTACGTCGTTCTGTATCGGCGGCTCAAGCTGTCCTGGATGGCGCCGTGGGTGCTCGGCTTCACCGTCGTGGTGCTGATGCTGGCCGTGGTCGGGCTCTACGAGCCGGTCGCGCCGCTGACCGAGGCGCTCAACTCCTACTGGCTCGTCATCCACGTCATCGCGGCCATCATCGCCACCGGCGGGTTCACGCTGGGCGGCATCGCCTCGGCGGCGTACCTCCTCAAGGCGCGCTTCCCCGATGCGGCTCTGCTGGCGCGGGTGCCCGTCCTCGACAACCTCGACCGGGTCTCCTACCGGATCCACGCCTTCGCGTTCCCGGTGTGGACCTTCGGCGTGCTGATCTCCGGACCGATCTGGGCACACGAGGCCTGGGGCTCCTACTGGAACTGGGACCCCAAGGAGGTCTGGGCGTTCATCACCTGGGTCGTCTACGCCGGCTACCTGCACGCCCGCGCGACCGCCGGGTGGAAGGGCAAGAAGGCCGCGATCGTCGCGCTGATCGGGCTGGCCACGCTGTGGTTCAACTTCATCGGCATCAACTACTTCTCCTCGACCTCGCAGCATTCGTACGCTGCGCCCGCAGCCCCGGCGGTCGTCGAGCTCACCGAGGGAGCCTCACGATGAAAGAGTTCTGGATCTACACCGGCCTGCGGCTGCTGTCGCTGGTCGCCACCTTCGGGATCGTCGCGGGCATCTGGTCGCTCGTCGCGGGCGAGGTCGACATCTTCTTCTCGGTGATCCTGGCGTTCGTGATCAGCGGCGTGCTCTCCTTCTTCGTGCTCGACCCGCAGCGGCGGGCCTTCGCCGAGAAGGTCGAGGCCCGGGCCGCGAAGGCGGTCGAGGCCGCTCGCGCCAAGGAGGACGCCGAGATCGACTCCGAGACGACCGGAGCGAGGTCAAGCGGCGAGCTTGCTCGTCCGCTTGCGCCGAGCGAGGGAGTAACCGGGCGAAGCCCGGAGACCGACACCACCTCGAACGGCGAAGGCGATAGCCACAAGGTGTCCTGAACTGGTAGATAACGGTCATGTCGATCGTTCACAAGGCCACGCTCACCCCGTCGAAGAAAGAGATCTTCGGCGCCTGGCTCGCCAGCCGGACGTGGTGCGAGGGTGACCTGACCGGCACGATCGGCTCCTACCGGTTCGACGACCCGGCCGGACGGGTCGGGATCGAGTGCGTGCTCCTCGAGGTCGGCGAGTCCGTCGTCCACCTGCCGGTCTCCTACCGCGAGGCGCCCCTCGACGGCGCCGAGGACTTCCTGATGGCGACCACCGAGCACTCGGCGCTCGGCACGCGCTATGTCTACGACGCCACCGCCGACGCGGTGGCGGTCCGGGCCCTGCTGACGGCCGCGCTCACCGGCGCGACCCAGGAGCCAATGGACGTCTACGACCGGGGACGCCTGGTGGATCGTCGCGAGAGCGTCGTCACCGCGACCGGCACCGGCTCGTGGTCGCGCAACGCGGTGCCGCACTTCGACGGCGTCACCATCCGCTCCCACGGTGCCGACACCCGCGTGGACGCGGGCAGCTTCGCGATCGTCGTGAAGCGGGTCGTCGACGGCTCCGACGCCGACGGCGCGGAGTCGATCCAGGTCACCTGGCCGGACGGCGCCGGGGCGCTGGTCGGCGTACGTCACCTGTGACGGGACGGCCTCCGGGCTTGTCTGTGAGTCCGCTGTGTAGCGCAGATGATCAACGGGGCCTCCCGTAAGTCACGAGTCGGAAACATCCTCGTCCTGCACTTGACGCATTCGGACATGAAGAGGCAGCCTGTCCCAATGTGAGCGCTCACATCTGTGATGTGGCTCACCTGGGAGCCGGTCCGTGCGCCGGTTTTCGAGACCCCCCGATAGCGGCGCGTCGGCCTACCGACGTGGCCGTAGATGAAATGGAGCAGGTAAGTGCGCAAGGTACTCACCACGATCACCGCGGCGGCGCTTGCGCTCGGGCTGGCGGCATGCGGCAGCGGCAGCGACGGCGGCGATGGCGACAAGGGCACCGTCGGTGTGGCCATGCCGACCAAGTCCTCGGAGCGCTGGATCGCAGACGGCAACAACATCAAGAAGCAGCTCGAGGCCGAGGGCTACAAGGTCGACCTGCAGTACGCCGAGGACGACATCCCGACCCAGGTCTCCCAGGTCGAGAACATGGTCACCAAGGGCGTCGACGTCCTGGTGGTCGCGGCCATCGACGGCACCGCGCTCGGCGAGGTCCTCGAGACCGCCGAGTCGCAGGACATCCCGGTGATCAGCTACGACCGCCTCATCCGCGACACCGAGGCCGTCGACTACTACTCGACCTTCGACAACTTCCAGGTCGGCGTGCAGCAGGCCACCTCGCTCGTCGAGGGCCTGAAGGCCAAGGGCGAAGGCCCCTACAACGTCGAGCTCTTCGGTGGTTCGCCGGACGACAACAACGCCACCTTCTTCTGGGACGGCGCCATGTCGGTGCTCGAGCCGCTGATCAAGTCCGGCGAGATCGTCATCCCCTCCGGTCAGACGGACTTCAAGCAGGCCGCGATCCTGCGCTGGGACCCCGCCACCGCGCAGAAGCGCATGGAGGACATCCTCACCAAGACGTACGCCTCCAAGAAGGTCCAGGGCGTGCTCTCGCCCTACGACGGCCTCTCGCTCGGCATCATCGCCGCGCTCAAGGGCAACGGCTACACCACCGCCGACCTCCCGGTCGTGACCGGTCAGGACGCCGAGGTGCAGTCGGTGAAGTCGATCAACGCCGGTGAGCAGTACTCCACGATCTTCAAGGACACCCGCGAGCTCGCCAAGGTGACCGTCGACATGATCGTCGCCGTCGGTGCGGGCGAGGAGCCCGAGGTCAACGACACCGAGACCTACGACAACGGCGAGAAGGTTGTTCCGTCCTACCTCCTCGACCCGGTCGTGGTCACCAAGGACGACGTCACCAAGGTGCTCGTCGACTCCGAGTACTACACCGCCGACGAGATCAAGTAGCGCCCACGTACGCGGCGTGGGCCCGGGTCCCTCCGGACCGGGCCCACGCCGTCACCTGGCCAGATAGCAGGAACCACCACATGACCTCACCGATCCTGGAGATGCGCGGCATCACCAAGGAGTTCCCCGGCGTCAAGGCGCTCGCCGACGTCAACCTCGTCGTCAACCGCGGTGAAATCCACGCGATCTGCGGTGAGAACGGCGCCGGCAAGAGCACCCTGATGAAGGTGCTCAGCGGGGTCTACCCCCACGGCACCTACAGCGGCGACATCGTCTTCGAGGGCGAGACCGCGAAGTTCGCCAACATCCGGCAGAGCGAAGCCGCCGGCATCGTGATCATCCACCAGGAGCTCGCTCTCATCCCCGAGCTCTCGATCGCGGAGAACATCTTCCTCGGCAACGAGACCGCCAAGCGCGGCATCATCGACTGGGGCCGCGCCAACCGCGAGGCGATCGACCTGCTCGCGCGGGTCGGCCTGCGGGAGAACCCGCTGACGCCGGTGAAGAACCTCGGCATCGGCAAGCAGCAGCTGGTCGAGATCGCCAAGGCGCTCTCGAAGGAGGTCAAGCTGCTCATCCTCGACGAGCCGACGGCCGCCCTCAACGACGACGACTCCCAGCACCTCCTCGCGCTCCTGGAGGGGCTGAAGGAGAAGGGGATCACCTCGATCATGATCAGCCACAAGCTGAACGAGATCGAGCAGATCGCCGACGAGATCACCATCATCCGTGACGGCCAGAGCATCGAGACCCTGTCCGTCGCCAGCGGTGGCGTCGACGAGGACCGGATCATCCGCGGGATGGTCGGCCGCGACCTCGAGAACCGCTTCCCCGATCACACCCCCTCCATCGGGGACGTCCTCTTCGAGGTGCGCGACTGGACCGTCATGCATCCGCAGGACAGCCACCGTGAGGTCATCCGCCAGGCCAACCTGTCCGTGCGGGCCGGCGAGATCGTCGGTATCGCGGGGATGATGGGCGCGGGACGTACGGAGCTCGCGCGGTCGATCTTCGGACGCTCCTACGGCTCCCGGACCTCCGGCTCGCTGGTGCTGGACGGCGAGGAGCTGCAGCTCAACACGGTCACCCAGGCGATCGATGCCGGCATCGCGTACGTCAGTGAGGACCGCAAGGGCCTGGGGCTCAACCTCATCGACGACATCAAGACCTCGGTCACCGCGGCGGCGCTGAAGAAGCTGCGCTCTGGGCTCGTCGTCGACGAGCACAAGGAGGTCGTGGTCGCCGAGGGCTACCGCAAGAACCTCAACATCAAGGCGCCCTCGATCACCGCCGGGGTCGGCAAGCTCTCCGGCGGCAACCAGCAGAAGGTGGTGCTGTCCAAGTGGATGTACACCGACCCGAAGCTGCTGATCCTCGACGAGCCGACCCGAGGCATCGACGTCGGCGCCAAGTACGAGATCTACGGGATCATCCAGGAGCTCGCCCGCAGCGGTCGCGGCGTACTGGTGATCTCCTCCGAGCTGCCCGAGCTGCTCGGACTGTGTGATCGCATCTACACGCTCGCCGAGGGCGTGATCACCCATGAGTTCGACCGCTCAGAGGCCACCCAGGAGTCCCTGATGCGCTACATGACCGCGGACGCGAGGAAGTAACCCCCGATGAATGCCCTGCTCAACACGCTGCGCGGGAACGTCCGCCAGTACGGGATGATCATCGCTCTGGCGGCGATCGTCATCCTCTTCCAGATCTCGACCGAGGGCGTGCTGCTCAAGCCGCTCAACGTCTCCAACCTGGTGGTCCAGAACGCCCAGATCCTGATCCTCGCCATCGGCATGGTGATCGTGATCGTGGCGCGTCACATCGACCTCTCGGTCGGCTCCGTGGCCGCCTTCGTGGGCGCCGCCGCGGCGATCATGATGACCCAGTACGACTTCCCGTGGTGGGTCGCCGTCTTCCTGGGGCTCTTGATCGGCACCGCCATCGGCGCCTGGCACGGGTTCTGGGTGGCGTACGTCGGGATCCCGGCGTTCATCGTCACGCTGGCCTCGATGCTGCTCTTCCGCGGTCTGACGCTGGTCGTGCTCAAGGGCGCGACCGTCGGCGGTCTGCCCGAGCAGTTCAAGGCCATCGGCAACGGCTTCCTGCCCGAGATCGGGCCGGACACGGGGTTCCACAACCTGACGCTCCTCATCGCGGTGGCCGCCGTCGGTGTGCTGATCTTCCTCGAGGTGCGTCGCCGCAACGCCCAGATGGCGTACAACTTCGACGTCCTGCCCTTCCCGCTCTTCGTGGTGAAGCTGGCGCTGCTGACGATCGTGATCATGTACTTCGCCTACCTGCTCGCCGACGCGCGCGGGCTGCCGATCGTCGGGCTGATCCTGGCCGGGCTGATCGTGGTCTACACGTTCATCATGAACAAGACCGTCTTCGGCCGGCACGTCTACGCGATCGGCGGCAACGTCGACGCGGCCACGATGTCCGGCGTCAACACCAGGCGTGTGGACTTCCTGGTCATGATGAACATGGGGCTGCTGTCGGGTCTCGCGGGCCTGGTCACGACCGCCCGCCTGACCGCGGCCAACCCGAAGGCCGGCGTCAACTTCGAGCTCGACGCGATCGCCGCCGCCTTCATCGGTGGCGCGGCTGTCACCGGTGGTGTCGGCACCGTCGTCGGCGCGATCATCGGTGGTCTCGTGATGGGTGTCCTCAACAACGGCATGTCGCTGCTGGGTGTCTCCATCGACTGGCAGCAGGCCATCAAGGGACTCGTGCTCCTGCTCGCCGTCGCCTTCGACGTGTGGAACAAGCGCCGTACGGCCGGCTCCGGTGGTGCCGGCGCCGAGGCTGCCGAGCCCAGCGCTCCGCCGCCCGACAAGCTGGCCGAGGAGATCGAGGCCATGGAGGCCGAGCTGAGCGTCGACTCCAACGACCCTCCGAAGACCTGATCCATCCCCCACACCCCCACCCCGCGACCCCTGCCTCCCCCCGGGCAGGGGTCGTTGGGTTTTGGGGGTTGACGTGGGGTCACATCCCCGCGACACCTGCAACGAGCCGTCGGTGTTGAATAGCGGGGTGGCAAACACCGCTCAGTGGCTCCAGGGAGCCCGTCCTCGCACCCTCCCCGCGGCGCTCGCGCCGGTCATCGCCGGCACAGGGGTGGCTGCGTACGCCGGTGGGTTGGTCTGGTGGAAGGCGCTGCTCGCCCTCGTGGTGGCGCTGTCGCTGCAGGTCGCGGTCAATTACGCCAACGACTACTCCGACGGGATCCGGGGGACCGACGACGAGCGCGTGGGCCCGCTGCGGTTGACCGGCTCCGGCCTCGCGACGCCCGCCGCGGTCAAGCGCGCCGCGTTCATCGCGTTCGGGATCGCCGCGGTCGCCGGCTTGGTGCTGGCGGTGACGTCGGCATGGTGGCTGGTCGTCGTGGGCCTGGTCTGCATGATCGCCGCCTGGTACTACACCGGCGGCTCCCACCCCTACGGCTACGCCGGCCTCGGCGAGGTCATGGTCTTCGTCTTCTTCGGACTCGTCGCGGTCATCGGCACGACCTTCGTCCAGACGCGGACCTGGGAGTGGGGCGCGTTGTGGGCCGGCGTGGGGATCGGCGCGATCACCTCCGCCCTCCTCGTCGCCAACAACCTCCGCGACATCCCCGGCGACACCGAGTCGGGGAAGATCACCCTCGCCGTACGCCTCGGCGACGCGCGCACCCGCTGGCTCTACGTCGCCCTCGTGGCCGTCGCCGCAGTCTCGGTCGTGCTCGTGGCCCTGACGACGTCCTGGTGGGCGCTGCTCGGTCTCGGGTTCGTCGCCGTCGCCGCCCAGGGCGTACGCACCGTCCTCGACCGCGCCAACCTCGGCCCGCGCCTCATCCCCGTCCTCCAGCAGACCGGGCTGGCCACGCTGGTGTGGGGCCTGCTCGTCGGCGTACCTCTGCTGTTCGTCTGAGCGCCCTCCGGCGAAGGCGCTACGCCGGCGCGGGGACGGGCTGGGTCTGTCGGGCGAGGTAGCGCTCGGCGGCGCGGGCGGAGGGGTGGACGCCGATCGCGGCGATGACGACGATCCCGGCGATGATGGCCCAGCCGAGGTGGCCGAGCTCCATGGCCAGGAAGGTGTACGCCGCGGGGGCCCAGACGGTGCCGAGGGTGTAGCCGACCTGGGCGGCACCCTGGTAGTCGCCACGGTGCTCCGGGTCGGAGAGGTCGGCGATGAGGCCCCACTCGCCGGCGGACTGGAAGAGCTCGGCGCCGGTGACGGTCACGTGGCCGATCCAGACGAGGGCGATCGTGATCAGGCCGACGGTGTCGTGGGTGACCGCGATGATCGCGCACGAGGCCAGGAAGCAGAGTGCGCCGCGGCGCTGGGCCTTGAGGGACGTCGTCACGTCGGTGACGCCACGGGCGGCGATGACCTGCAGCCCGACGGCCATGACGGTGTTGGTGCCGAACAGCCATGCCAGCAGCACCCGTGGGGCGTCGGTCTCCTGGACCAGCCACAGCGGGATGACGACATTGAGCAGGACCTGATGGGTGCCGAGCACGCCGTCGAAGAAGGTCGTCGCGAGGAACGCGCGGTTGCGCAGGGCGCCGAGGCGGTCGCGTACGTCCGGCTTCAGGTCGCCGGGCGAGGCAGCGGCGGCGAGGCGGGGGAGGCGCGAGATCCAGTAGGCGTTGACCAGCAGCACCACGGCGGTCAGCACGGGGATGGCCTTGATCAGGGTGTTCGAGTCGGCGGCCAGGGCGAGACCGCTGGCCAGCGCGCCGAGCGTGTAGCCGACGTTGCGGGCAGCACGCATGTAGGCGAACGAGCGGACCCGGGTCGCTGCGGGGAAGACCGAGATCCGGTAGGCGTCGCGGCCCGACTTCTGCCAGGAGGACGCGAGCGCGAGGAGCACCTCGACGGCGACGTACGCGGCGAAGTTGCCGACCAGCACCCAGGCGCCGAACAGCAGCGCCTGGAGGACGGCACCGGCGATCCAGCTGAACCGGGTGCCGAGACGATCCGCGAGTCGGCCCAGGGGGACGGCGAACAAGAAGGTTGCAGCGCCCGCGATCGTGAGACCGAGGCCGACCTGTGCGGCGGAGAGGCCGACGATCTGGGTGAAGAAGACCGCCGAACCGGTGAGAAAGGTGCCTTCGGCGAAGGCCGAGAGCACCGACTGGTACGACATCGCCCGGATGAGCGGATCGTCTGAGAGGACCTTGTCCCTCAACCGGATGAAGTGAGGGGACAAGACGACTCCAAACTATCTTGACATCGAGACAAGCGCAGTCTTGTGATCGCCTGGTTCGACGTCAAACAGTTTTCTGTGCTGAACGGTCCCCAAACCGGGCAGCGAGGAAAAAGGAGTCCATCGCGCCGACGCCCGTGCGTCGGCGTAGGTTGCGGCCGAGGTCAGCGGGTGGAGCCCTCGATCGTGCCGATCACGCCGCCGAAGACGTCGGTGGTGACGCCCCAGATGCCGCCGGCGATTGCGGAGATCGTGCTGGTCAGCCCTTGCGGATCGGTGAACAGCCAGAACCCGACGAACAGGGCGCCGATGACGATGAAGATCTTCTTCTTGTCCATGTGAGCTCGTCCTCCCGAGAAATCCGATTGAATGTGGAGTGAATTCGCGAATCCGGACGCAAGCGCGCGAAACTCGCGAGGTTGCTCCGGGATATAGATTCCCCGAAGTTAGCCTCCCCTCGCAAGAATACGGCGAAGGAGACCGCTGAGCGGGACAGTGTCGTGCGCAGCGGTCCGGTGGGCGGCATGACGTCCGGGTGACGCGGTCCGCCCAGTGCTGGTACGCGCGCGGTGTGCACGTGTCGTCAGGTGGAACGAGGTGCGCTACGGCGGTCTGGCGACTACGCTCGTCTCACATGGCGGTGGCGTTTGTCCAGAATGCCGATGCCCGGGAGTTTGCGTCAGCCCGCGGGAGGGGCAAGGCGCCCCCACCCACCGGTGCCGCATGGGGCTGCGCCGGCCGGGACAACCGAATACTTCCGGACGGATCCGGCAACCACACCTCACCTCGGGAAAGGGAGCAGAACAATGGCACCGCACCAGTTGATTCAGACACAAGCCGCCGAGTATGGCACCGGCGGCTTGGCAGAGTGGATCACCGACAACATCATCACGCTGGTCGTCCTCATCTTGGGCGTCACGGTCCTGTGGGCTGCCCGCAGCGGCAACATCTCGAAGGCCGTCACGATCGTCGGTGGCCTGATCATCGGTCTCGGAGTCCTCGGCCTGGCCGTGGGCAACAACGCCACGGACCTCGGTCAGTGGATGGCTGGTCTCTTCAAGGGGTGAACCCGGTCCCGTTAGCTAACCCAGGGAGGGATCTCGGGGATGAGGCTGCCTGACGACGACGAGCTGTACGAGGTCGACCAGACCTATCTCGGTCCCCCTCGTCGCTACATCGGGGAGATGCGTTATCGCACCATCTTCCTCTTTCTGGTGATCGCACCATTGACGCTTGTGCTGCTGCGCAAGCTCGGCATGCCGGTGACGCTGCTCAGCATGGGGCTGTGGCTGATCGGCGCCTCCTACCTCTCGATGAAGGCCTCCGACTACATCAGCTCGGAGAGCTCGGCCGGCGCCTGGCTGATGACTTTCTGGCACGAGCTGACCACGCCGCGCGTGGAGACCAGTGCCCAGTACGCAGGCGGCGCGGCGGTCGCCTTCCGGCACGCCACGAGCCCCCGGGGCGGCTGGGCGAAGGCCATGCGACGGCCCGGCCGGCGGTTCGCGCAGCAGCCGGGCGCCACGTCCTCGCCTAGGCTGCTGGAGGCGACGGTCGTCGCCTCGACCCCGAGCGTCCAGACCCGCGTCCAGACCCAGCCGGTGCGCGGCAAGGCCGCGCCCGTGCGACCGGTGATCGAGGCGAAGGTCGTCGAGGAGCCGCTCCCGGCCCATCTCTCGGTCCAGCCCGAGGCTCAGCCTGCGAGGCAGCAGCCCGCCACCGGCGTACGTCCGGCGAAGGGTGGCTGGTCGAGCCGGCCGTCCTCCTCCCCGCGTGAGCCCCGCGACGTTCCGTGGAAGGGCGGTGCGCCATGGCAGGCCCGGCAGGAGCCGGAGCAGCCCGTGTCGCGCCCGCAGCCGTCCCCCGAGCCGACCGAGCCGAAGACTCAGGCCGCGCCGCCCGCGCCGCCCGCGCCGCCCGCGCCCCCGGCTCCGGCTGCCGGGACCTCCGCTGCACCTCCGCCTCCGCCCCCGGCGCAGTCGGCACCGCGCACTGCGCCACCCCCGCCACCTCCTCCGCCACCGCCCGCAACGGCCCCGGCGGCGCAACAGCCCGCTCCGAAGACCGAACCGAAGACCGAACCGAAGCCTGAGCCGGAGCCGGCACCCAAGGCCGCTCGGCTGCCGCTCTCGCACGCGGTCAGGCCAGCAGTGGTGATCGCACCGGAGCCACGGTTCGACGACGTCGACGAGTGGGACGACGCCGACGAATGGGACGACTTCGACGATGCGCCCTCGGGAGGTACCCGTCCCAGGGACAATCAGGACGAGCGGGCGGTGCCTGACGGGCGCCCGCAGAGTGTGGACGACTACCGCAAGCGCCTCGACGGCGACGACGCACCCAACGACGGAGGAACCGCATGAGGCGGCCGCGAACGGAGCGGGCCTACGGGCCTGGCTTCGAGAAGCCCAAGCCGGGACGCAAGAGCGTCTTCGGCCGGGGCGGCGACGACTCGAAGGGCGTCCGTGAGCCCAGAGGCGACAAGTGGGCGCTGGAGGAGGTGCGTGGTCACCTGACCTTCACCAGCGACCGCATCATCGCCTGGTACCTCGCCGAGCCTCAGACCTGGTCGTTCCGCGCCCACTCCGACCTCGAGGCCCTGATCACCGACCAGGCGAGCCAGCTGGCAGACCTGGTCGGCAACACGGTCCACGGCCGGGTCACCACCCGCCCCTATCCCGTACGTCACTGGGCGCACGCCGCGTTCGCCAACGCTCCCGACCCGCAGCCCGGGTTCGAGGAGATGATGGCGCGCAACCAGGCCCACATGGCCGCCCACAGCCAGGCCGACAAGCTCGTCTACTACGGCGTCGACCTCGGCCGCCGCGACGCGACGGTGAGGACGCTGGCGAAGTTCTCCGCCGGCGCCGCCGAGCGCGAGATGGCTGCGATCAGCGAGCGCCTCGACACCGTCAACCGAGTGATGTCGCGCCCGGGCTTCTCTGCGCGGCCGGCGGTCGGTCACGACATGGAGTGGATGATCGCCCGTTCGCTCTCCCTGGGCGCCAAGATCCCGGTGCCCGAGCCGGGCGAGGCCCAGCAGAACTTCCTCGACACCGACGACATGGCCGAGTGGTTCGAGTCGGTCGCCTGGTCGGCAGAGCCGCTGGCACCGACCGTGCAGGTCACCAGCAGCATCGGTGGCCGCCAGGAGACCAGCCACGTGTGCGTGCTGACGGTCTCCCGGATCGGTGACATCGAGGTCCCGGAGACCCACGCGCCGTGGATGGCGAAGACCGACGCCCTCGGCTTCCCGGTGGAGTGGTCGTTCCGGGTCGAGCCCCGCTCGCCGGAGGACGTCTCCCGCGAGATGGCGTCCCTGACCCGCCGCATCGACGGCCAGGTCAGCCACTGGTCCGAGGACCACGGCAAGCGGCCTCCCAAGCAGCTCTCCCGTCAGGCCGGCCGGGCCGCCGACGTCGAGGACGAGATGCGCTCGGAGTTCACGGGCCTGTCCACCCGGACCAGGGGCTGGTACCGGATCGCCGTCACCGGCCGCAGCGAGGCGGAGGCGCTCGACAAGGCGCAGAAGGTGGTCGACCTCTATCGGCCCCAGATCAAGATCACCCGCCAGCTGGGGCAGTATCACCTGGCTCGTGAGTTCGTACCGGGCGAGCCGCTCGCCTCGACCGCGCATGCCCGGAAGTTCCCGGTGCTCAAGGTCGCCGCCGGGCTGCCGGCGGTCACCGCCGAGGTCGGCGACAAGCGCGGGTTCTACCTCGGCGAGACCTCCGCGATGGCGTCCCGGGCCGTGCTGATGGACCCGTGGTACCTCACCGAGGTCATGGAGCAGGCCGGCCTGATCCCGCTCGTCGGCACGCCCGGTTCCGGAAAGTCGACCCTGATGGGCGTCGTCATCTACATGTCGATCCTGTCCGGCATCCACGGCGTCGCCATGGACCCGGCCGGACGACTGCAGCGGCTGATGACGCTGCCCGAGATCGGCGGCGGCATCTTCAACGGCCAGCAGGTGCCGGCACGCGCCCGCAGCGTGGACGTCCTCGGTGGCCGCCCGGGAAGCCTGTCGCCGTACGCCGTCGTCCCCGACCCCAACCCGGAGCTGATCCGGGCCGAGGCGATGTCGGACCACGAGTTCGCCGAGCGGCTCCACCGGGAGCGGTCGGCCGCCGTACAGCAGCGCCGCGACCTGACCGTCTCGGTGCTCCGCTCCTGCCTCCCGGTCGGACTGGCCAACAACGAAGAGGTGCTCAAGCGCATCCGCGCCCGCGTCATGGAGGCGCAGGCCGACCGCGGCGCCGACACCTCGACGATCGTGAAGATGCTCTTCGAGGGCGACGGTGGCGACCACGAGATCGGCCGCGAGCTCGCCGCCGCCCGCGAGCGTGAGCTCGGCCGCCTCTTCTTCGGCAACGACTTCCTCCAGTCCGACGAGGAGCTGAAGGGCACGCCGTTCACCTTCTACAACCTCAAGGGACTCAACACCCCGCCCGAGCACGTCCCGCGCGAGGAGTGGAGCGCCGAGGAGCAGATGGCGCGCCCGATCATGACGCTCGCCGCCTGGTCCGCGCTGCACCTGATCTACCGCAGCGACCCCAACGAGCGGAAGCTGTTCGCGCTCGACGAGGCCCACGAGGTCACCCAGGCCTCCGGCGGCACCGGTCGTGCCCTCGTCCACAAGCTCTCCAGCGACTCCCGCAAGAACAACTGTGCCGCGCTGGTCTCGACCCAGAACGCCTCCGCGATCCTGGGCTCCGACATCAACAACTTCGTCGGGGCGGCCTTCGTGGGACGTACGCAGGACGAGAGCGCCCAGCGCGACGCGCTCAAGCTGCTCGGCAAGCCCGAGGGGCTCGGCTACGAGTCGATCCTGGCGCGGCTCTCACCGCGCACCAGGCGCGGCGACGAGCAGCTCGGCTACCGCGAGTTCATCTACCGCGACGGCCTCGGTGGCGACACCGGTCACGGCGGTATGGAGATCATCAAGGTCACCCTCAACCACCACCCGGGTCTGCAGGAGGCGCTCAACACCACCGCCGACCCCACCCGCCGCGTCAGTCGAGCCATCGGCGGCGAGCCGGTCGATCTCGCCACGTCTGAGATTTCCGGGGATGGGATCGGCTGATGCAGCCGCGCTCCGCTCACCACAGGACACCCCTGCGTTGTAGGGCGGCTGCCCTCGTCGTACTCGTGGTTGCTCTGCTGTCCGTCGCCGGGCCGGCGGCGGCAGCGGGGCCGAAGGGGATCGACATCCCGATCCCGTTCGATCCGACGGGTGGCCTCTCGGGTGTGAGCGATGCGTGCAACAACCTGGACGCGCCGATGCCGGCCTCTCCCTACGGGGATGGCAGCTTCATCGTGCGGATGACGGCGTTGGGGGCGGCGTCGAAGGCGGGTACGCAGCTGAACGATCCGAAGGAGATCAACGACGAGCTGGATCCGTTCCGCAACAAGGACGAGGTCTCGCTGGAGTCGGCCTACGGGACCACGCCGCAGTGGTGGACCTACGACAACGGGTGCACGGGGCAGTTCGTGGCGGGGGCGGGGACCTCGATCGGCAACATCATGTTGGAGATCTCGGGGATCCTGCCGAACTGGTCGCATGCGTTGTTGAACGCGGTGATCGGTGAGAACTCCTTCCTCAAGGCGTTGGACGACCCGATCGTGGCGGCCTCGGAGGCGGTCACCAATGGGGTGTGGGCGCCGTGGGTGAGCGTGGTGTTGTTGCTGGTGGCGGCGACGGTGATGATCCGGGCGCGTGATGGCCGGTTCGCGCGGGCGGTCACGGCGGCGGGTTGGGCGCTGGGCGTGCTGGTGGTGACCTCGTGGCTGATCCAGTATCCGGTGGAGTCGACCAAGCTGGTCGATGACGGGGTCCGGTCGGCGACGGGGATGATCGCGACCGGGTTCAACGACGGTCGTACGGTGCCCGGGGTCAACGACGACAAGTTCGGTGAGACCGATGCGGTCGAGGCCGTGGACGGCCAGATGGACGAGGTGGTGCGCTCGACGCAGTACCGCACCTGGCTGGCCGGTGCCTTCGGTGACCCGGACTCGGCTACCGCGAAGACGTACGGGCCGCGGGTGTTCCGGTCCACGCACTTCTCCTGGCAGGAGTACGACACCTACCGCAAGGACCCCAACGGCGAGGGCAAGAAGGTCCTGGAGGCCAAGCAGGACGCCTTCAAGGAGCACGCCGAGGCGGTCAAGAAGTCCGATCCGGTGGCGTATGAGTACTTCAAGGGTGAGCACTGGTCGCAGCGGGCGACCACGGCGTTGGTGAACCTGGCCGTGGTCGTGGTGGTGTGTGGGTTCCTGCTGGTGGCCGGGCTGGCGATCTTGTTGTCGTTCGCGTTGATCCGGTTGATCGTGCCGTTCGCGCCGGCGGCGGGGGTGTTGTTCATGTTGGACCACACCCGGGACGCGGCAGTGGCGATGCTGAAGCGGGTGGTGGGTCCGTTGGTGATGGGCCCGATCTACTTCCTGGTCGCGCTGTTGCTGCTGCGGCTGGACTCGGCGATCTTGACCTCGACGATGTGGTTCGTGCTGAAGCTGGGGCTGATCGCGGTGCTGACCGTGCTGGCCTGGCGCCTGACCCGACCGGCCGCCTACGGGATCCCACTGCCGGGCATGGGCCGGCTCACCTCGATGCTCTCCTCGTACGTCGGCACCCGGGCGGGCGCCGAGGCCGGGGTCAGCGACGCGAACGCCGACCGGCCGCCCGTCCCGGGCGGTGGCCCGGCAGGCACCGGATCGGTCTCGAGCCCCGGCGGTGTCTACATGCCCGGCCACGAGCTGACCGGCAGGCGACCGACGATGGTCGCCGAGCAGGTCCCCAACCAGGCCCCGGTGTCGGCCGCCGGAGCGCTGGGCGCCGGGGCGAGCGCGAGCGCCACACCGACGTACGCCCTGGGGTCCTCGATGAGCGGCGAGGAAGGCGAGCGGGTGGCCGGCCAGTGGTTCGACTCGCGCTCCGTCGAGCGCGACGAGCCGTCCTTCCGCGACGAGCCCCGCCCCGGGTTCGCCGCCGGGCAGGTCTACAACAACGACCGTCCCGAGGCGCCGAGCCCGGTCGACTACACCGCAGGTGCCTACGCCGACCGCGAGCCGGAGCCACCGCGACAGTCGCCGGTGGCGGAGGCCAACGTGGACTACGACGCCGACGGCAACGCGGTCTTCGTCATCTACTCACCGAACGGGAACCGCTCGGTGCCCGTCGACAACGGTCCGAGCTGGTCTGAAGGAGGAGCCCGGTAGTGCGGTCGACAACGACGCGTGGTGTGCTGTGGGAGGTCATCGCGCCGGTGCTGAGGTGGCCCATGAGGTCGCCGTTCCGGTTCTTCTCGGTGGTTGTCGGCATCGTCTTCGTCATCTGGCTCATCGCCCAGTGGAGCGACGCTCCCGACGCCGAGCCAGCCGCCCAGCCCGAGCGGGGAACCGCGTCGGCGCAGCAGAGCGCCTCCGCGACCGGCTCGCCGGCACCCGTCCCGGACCCGACCCCATTGGCGACCAAGTTCGTCGCCGCCTGGGCCCGTCCCGACCTGACCACCGACGAGTGGTGGGCCGGGATCAACGCCGCCCGTCCCGACGAGTCGCTGGCCCAGGCCCTGGGCACCACCGACCCGGCGACCGTGCCGGCGACCAAGGTGGTCGGCCCCGCGAAGGTGCTCGAGCAGACCGACGGTGAGGCACGTGTCGAGGTCACCACGGATGGCCCCAAGGTCATCGTCTACCTGACGCTGGTCGACAACGTCTGGTACGTCGCGAACATTCTTCCGGGGGGATGAGACCGATGTGGATCTTCAAGGCGCGTCTGATCTGGGGGATCGTGGCCGGGGCGGCCACGCTCGTCTTGGTGGTCACGGGTGCCTTGGTGATCCTCATCGGTGGCCTGGCGAGCACCGAGCAGAGCACCCAGGACCAGGCCGAGTCGGGCTGCATCGGCGGGACCAACGCGATCCAGGCCGGCAACCTCGGGCCGGACGGTGAGATCCCGGAGGGCAGCATCGCCGGGTTCAACACCGAGCAGATCCAGAACGCCCGGACCATCGTGGCGGTCGGCAAGCAGTCCGGTGTGCCCGCCTACGGGTGGGTGATCGCGCTCGCGACCGCGATGCAGGAGAGCACCCTGCGCAACCTCGACTACGGTGACCGCGACTCGGTGGGCCTCTTCCAGCAGCGCCCAGTCTCCGGGTGGGGTTCGGTCGCCGACATCATGAACCCGGTGAAGTCGGCCCAGGCCTTCTACGGCGTGGCCGCCCACACCGGCAACACCGGGCTCCTGGACATCCCGGGCTGGCGCAAGATGCAGGTCACGGCGGCGGCGCAGGCGGTGCAGCGCTCGGCGTTCCCGCTGGCGTACGCCCAGCACGAGGACGAGGCGCGAGCCCTCGTCGCCGCGCTCGCCGACGGGGTCTCGGCTGCCGACCTGACGGCCACCGCGACCGACGTGGCCTGCACGATCGGCATGGCCGGGATCAGCACCAGCGTCGTACGTCCCATCCAGGCCGGCCTCGCGGTCGACAACGACAACTACGGCAACTCCGGCTCCAACTGGGCCAACATGCACACCGGCAACGACTACTCCTCGCCGTGCGGCACGCCCGTGCAGGCGGCCCACGGCGGCACCATCGTGATCGAGTCGGGCGGCAGCTGGGGCTGGTCGGGACGCTGGCTGGTGAAGGTGCAGACGGCGCCCGGCAACCTGACCACGTGGTACGGCCACATGCAGTCGCTCTCGGTGGCCGCGGGGCAGACGGTGAAGGCCGGACAGGTCATCGGGCAGGTCGGCAGCGAGGGCAACTCGACCGGCTGTCACCTCCACTTCGAGGTGCACCCGCACGGCGGCGGCTACCTGCAGGACCAGGTGGACCCGGCGGCCTGGCTGGACAAGAACATCGGCAAGACCCTCGAGACGACCAAGCAGGTCGCCGGGCTGCCCGGTGCGGGGCAGGTCGGCGCCTCCCCGGCCGCCGTCTCCGGCCCGCAGGTGCGCCTGGCGCAGGCCAACATCAAGGTCTCCATGTCCAGCTCGAGATACCGCTCCGACCTGGCCAAGGTCATGAAGCACGGACCCGACTTCGTCTCCCTGAACGAGGCCCAGTCACGGTCGGTCTCCGACCTCTCGGTGCGCGGCTACGGCACCTATCGCGCCTCGGCGGACGAGTACGGCACCCGGAGCCAGGCTCTCAGTCCGGTCGTCATGTGGCGTACCGACCGCTGGGTGGCGGTCGACAAGGGCACCGTCCAGCTCACCAAGCCGGTCACCGGCGTCAAGAACGACAACAGGTACGCCACCTGGGTGGTCCTCGCCAGCAGCGACGGCTCCGGGCGCATCTCGGTGATCTCGACCCACACGATGACCTCGCCGGCCAACAGCCCGCAGGCGCGTAAGAACGAGGCTCAGCGCGGCTTCGCGAAGCTCGCCGGACTGGCCCAGGGGCTGCAGAAGTACGGCCCCGTCCTCGTCGCCGGCGACCTCAACTCGCCCTAC
The DNA here is from genome assembly GCF_054031495.1 of Nocardioides sp. YJ-D4. Taxonomy (NCBI): domain Bacteria; kingdom Bacillati; phylum Actinomycetota; class Actinomycetes; order Propionibacteriales; family Nocardioidaceae; genus Nocardioides; species Nocardioides sp. YJ-D4. The sequence continues at coordinate 2,575,004 of NZ_CM132932.1, read as the reverse complement.
CCGCGCAACGGCGGCGACGGGGATCCGTGGGGCCCGAAGCCGTTGATGACCAAGGCCGGGATGACCTCCTCCTTCGAGACCCTGGGCGCGCCTCCGCAGGGTTGGGCCACCCACGACGGCGGCGGCACCATCGACTGGCTCCTCGGCTCGAGCGCCACCGCCACTCCCACCCGCCACGCCACGTTCAAGCTGGAGTCCGACCACCACGGCCTCGTCGGCGACTTCAACATCCGCGGCCAGTAGCGCGCCGACGCGTGTTACAGCCGACGGGCGCCCGCGAACCCCTGCACCGCAGGAGATAGCGTTGGGGTGTGGACGACGCGGTGGTACGGGCTGAGAAGACCGTCGCCGCGATGGCCGAGTGGCTCGCCGGAGGCGGGCCGGAGCACTGGGTCGTGGAGACCTCGGGCTCGACGGGCAAGCCCAAGCGGGTGATGCTCTCCCGAGAGGCCGTGAAGGCGTCCGCAGCGGCGTCGGCGCGGCGCGTCGGGACGAGCGGGCAGTGGCTGCTGACGCTGCCGGAGTCGTACGTCGCCGGGGCCAACGTGATCGCCCGCTCGCTGCTTGCGGGGTTCGAGCCGGTGATCGCCGCCGCCCACGAGTCCTTCGCCGAGGCCGCCGCGGCGATGGCCGACGGGCCTCGGTTCGTGTCGATGGTGCCGACCCAGCTGCACCGGATCATCGAGTCGGGCGGCGACGACCTCGCCGCGCTGGCCGGCTTCCACACGCTGCTGCTCGGCGGCGGCCCGATCGACCCGTCGCTGCGCGCCCGCGCCGAGAACGCCGGCGTCGCCGTCGTCGCCACCTATGGCTCGGCCGAGACCTGTGGCGGGTGTGTCTACGACGCGATGCCGCTGGACGGGGTCGGGATCGCGATCGGCGCCGACGGCCGGGTCCGGATCAGCGGACCGATGCTCTTCGACGGCTATCAGGACGATCCCGAGCAGACCGCGAGCTCCCTGGTGGACGGCTGGTTCCTCACCTCCGACGCCGGCACCCTGGACGAGGACGGCCGGCTCCGGATCCTCGGCCGTCTCGACGACATGGTGATCTCCGGCGGCGTGAAGGTCCCGGCGGCGCTCGTCGCCAGGCGGCTCCGCGAACACCCGGACGTGGAGGCCGCGGAGGCCCTCGGCACCCCCGACGAGGAGTGGGGCCAGCGGCTGGTCGCCTTCGTCGTCGGCGACATCGACGCCGGCACCGTGCGCGAGTGGGTCGCCGCTGAGCATCCGCGCTCCTGGGCGCCGCGACAGGTCGTCGCGCTCGACGCGATCCCGCTCCTCGGCAACGGCAAGCCCGACCGGCAGGCCCTGCTCGCGCTCGCGACGACCGACGACGCGGAGGCACGATGACCGATCAGGGCCACGTCTTCGCCCTGCCGATGACGACTCGCTTCCGGGGGATCACCGAGCGCGAGGGGATCGTCTTCGAGGGCGCCGGCGGGTGGGGCGAGTGGTCGCCGTTCCTCGACTACGACACCCCCGAGATCGAGCCCTGGCTGCGCTGCGCCGAGGAGGCGGCCGCGGGGGACTGGCCGACGCCCGTACGTGAGACCGTGCCCGTCAACGCCACCGTGCCGGCGGTCGGTCCGGAGCGCGCCCACGAGATCGTGACCCGCTCCGGCTGCGCGACCGCCAAGGTCAAGGTCGCCGACCCGGGCCAGAGCCTGGCCGACGACATCGCCCGCGTCGAGGCGGTCCGGGATGCCCTCGGCCCCGCCGGCAAGGTGCGGATCGATGTCAACGGTCTCTGGACGGTCGACGAGGCGCTCGCCGCGATCGGCGTTCTCGACAGGGCCGCGGGCGGGCTCGAGTACGTCGAGCAGCCCTGCGCCACCGTCGAGGAGCTCGCTGACGTACGCCGCAAGGTCGATGTCCCGATCGCCGCGGACGAGTCGATCCGGCGGGCCGCGGACCCCTACCGCGTACGAGACCTCGAGGCCGCCGACGTGGCGGTGTTGAAGGTGCAGCCGCTGGGCGGCGTACGCGCCTGTCTGCGGATCGCCGAGGACATCGGGCTGCCGTGCGTGGTCTCCTCGGCGCTGGAGACCTCGGTCGGGATGGCCGCCGGGATCGCGCTCGCCGCGGCGCTGCCTGAGCTTCCCTACGCCTGTGGGCTCGGCACGGTCTCGATGTTCACCGAGGACATCGCCGCGTCGCCGCTCCTCCCGTCCGGCGGCGTCCTGCCCGTACTGACTGCCTCGCCCACGCCAGAGCGCCTGCTCGCCGATCGGGCGCTGCAGGCGACCCCGGAGCGCGCGGAGTTCTGGCGCAAGCGTCTGGCCGACGTGCGTGCCTACCGGGAAACGCTTCGGTGAGCCGACCACTTTCCCGCCATGGCGGGATTCTGCGCGGTGCCCGTCGCCCTGGTTGCCGCATTTCCCCGCCATGGCGGGAAAATGCCCCGAGGAGGATGAATGCCAACAGCTACTGAGCTCGCCCGGGCGGTCGTCACCGCGCTCCTCGAGGCGCGTGTCACCGACATCGTCATCGCGCCCGGGTCGCGCAACGCACCGCTGTCGTTCGCCGTTCTCGACGCGTCGCGAGCGGGGCTGGTACGTCTGCACACCCGGATCGATGAGCGCTCGGCCGGCTTCTTCGCGCTCGGCCTGACCAAGGTCGGCTCGCGCGCGGCGGTGATGTGCACCTCCGGCACCGCGGTCGCCAACCTGCATCCGTCGGTGCTCGAGGCCGCTCACGCCGGGGTGCCCCTGGCCGTCGTCACGGCCGACCGGCCGGCGCGGCTCCGGGAGACGGGCGCCAACCAGGTCACCGACCAGGTCGGCATCTTCGGCCGGCTGGTGGAGACCCGCGACCTGGTCGACGCACCCGACGCGGACGACGTCGCGGTGCTCGACTCCGCACGCGGCCCCGTCCACTGGAACATCCAGCTCGACGACCCGCTGACCCCGCCCGACCGCTGGCAGCCGGGGACCATCGAGGCCCGACCGGCTCCGCCGCGCCCCGAGCTGATGATCCACGAGTCGATCCCGACCGGCCCCGGGACGCCTCGCACGGTCGTCGTCGCCGGTGACGACGCCGGCCCGCCCTCGCGGATCCTCGCCCAGGACGGCGGCTGGCCGCTGCTCGCCGAGCCCTCCTCGGGTGCGCGCACCGGCGACAACGCGCTGCGCTTCTACCGGCTGCTGCTCGAGTCACCGCTCGCCGAACGGATCGAGCGGGTCGTCGTCTACGGCCACCCGACCCTCTCCCGGCCGGTCACCAACCTGCTCGCCCGCGCCGACATCGAGGTCATCGCGGCCCCCGTCGAGGGGGTCTGGCCCGCGCGCCCGTTCCGCGTCGACCGCACGATCCGCACCCGGCTCCACGTCGAGGGTGAGCCCGACCCGGCGTGGCTGGAGGAGTGGCGCGAGGCCGACCGCGACCTCGGTCGTCAGGTGGACCGGCTGCTCCACGAGCAGCAGCAGATGACGGCGTACGACGTCGCCGGCTGTGTCGCCCGCGCCCTGCCCGACGGTGGGCTGCTGATGCTCGGCCCCTCGAATCCCGTACGCGACCTGGACCTGATGATGCGGCCCTACCGCGTCGGCGGGCGCCGGAAGGTGCTGGCCAACCGTGGCCTGGCAGGCATCGACGGCATCGTCTCCACCGCCATCGGTGCTGCGGTCGGCCGCGAGTCCTCGACGCGCGCGCTCGCACTCATGGGCGACGTCACGTTCCTGCACGACGCCGGCGGTCTCCTGCTCGGTCCCGAGGAGGTCCGTCCGGACCTCACCATCGTCGTCGCCAACGACGACGGCGGCTCGATCTTCGCCTCTCTCGAGCAGGGCGCCGACGAGTACGCCGACAGCTTCGAGCGCCTCTTCGGCACCCCGCACGGGACCTCGCTGGAGGCCCTCTGCGCCGCCCACCGCATCCCGCACCTCGCGGTCACCTCCGTGCCCGAGCTCGAGGCCGCTCTCGCCTCCCCGAACGGCGGCATCGAGGTCGTCGAGGCGGTGGTCTCCCGGGACGGCCGTCGAGAGCTCGACCTGGCGATCCGCGCGCTCGCCCGTTCCTGAGCCGCTGACCCGATCGGCCATGGCACAGTGTGTGCCCGTGACCGAACAGCCACAGTGGCCGGGCGTGGTGCCCTACGTCGAGTACTACACCGGCGCGAAGCGCATCCTGGTGCTCCACCTGACCAGCGGAAACAAGATGCTGGCGAACAACCCGGGCAAGCTGCCACCGATCGCGAGCATCGACGGCCGGCAGTACGTCGTCTACTGGGGCACCGTGTCCTTCGAGATCCCCGCCGAGCGCGCATGCCACGTCAGCGTCCACGTCGAGGGCGACTACATCCAGCAGGCCGCCACGATCCTGCTCTCACCCGGCGCGGAGCCGGTCCAGCTGACGTACGCGACCCACTACACCTCCGGCGTCGGCTCGCTGACGCTGTCCTGAGGTCAGTTCACTCGCAGGATGTCGCCGGGCTGACATTCGAGTACGTCGCATATCGCGGTGAGCGTCGAGAACCGGATCGCCCGCGCCCGGCCGTTCTTGAGGATCGATGCGTTGGCCAGCGTGATCCCGATGCGGTCGGCGAGCTCGGTGAGGGTCATGCCGCGCTCCTCGAGGAGAGAGTCGAGGTGGACGGTGACGCGATGGTCATCGGTCATATGGTCAGTGCCGCCTCGTCCTGCAGCACGACGCCGCGGCGCAGCACGCGACTGAAGGTGAGGGCACAGATGCCCAGGATGAGCGGTGCCCAGTCCGGGCCGCCGATGCTTGCGACTTCCAAGGTCCACGTCAGGTCGAGCCTGGGCGCAGCGGCAGAAGCGATGAAGATCCCGTTGCCGATGTCGGTGCCGATCGGGCCGATGATCGCCATCCCGATCAGAAACCATCCGAGGGCGCGCAGCATCCGGGCCGGTTCTGCTGTGAAGATCCCGTCCCGGCGGGCGATCTGGATGGCCCGGCGAGCGAGCAGGCACCCTCCCCCCAGGAGTATCAGGCCGAGGATCGGCCCGATCGATGCGGCCCATTGCATCGCCCAGCTCGGATGGGTCGTGCAGAACATCGTTCCCGACGACTGAACGCTGGAGCCTGGCTTGGCGAGAGATTCACCGGTTGCATCGCCGTCCGAGCCTGTCATGAACGAGTCGGCCTCGACGCACACATGGTCGGAGAACCGGAGCACCCCCGCGTTCTCGGCCTTCCCGAACAGATGAAGGACGGAGACCACTGCGCAGAAGAAGGCGAACGCGACGATCAGCGCGAAGATGGCGTCGACCAGGACCCCCAGCGGTGCGAGGGCGTCGCGTTCGCGCGTTGGTCTCGAACCATGCGGGGGCTGCGACATCTCTCGTCCTTATCGTTTCTCGATAGTATCGAGAAACGATAAGGCATGGTGCTGCTGAATGTCACGGTTTCCAGTACGGGTCTCGGCCGATGAAGCCGAGGAGCTGCTCCTGCGGAGTCGCGTCAGCCGGGACGTCGACGCGAGGGCCGAACTGACCCGAGGAACGCATGGCGTCCTCCATGGTCGCAGCGGCGGCCAGCATCGCCGCGGCACGCTCGGTACCGAGGTCGAAGTCGCGCCCCAGGGCGCGGGACAGGTCCCAGGAGTGCATCCAGATGTCGGGGGTGTAGATCTCCGAGAGCGCGACGTCGAGCGGCTTGTCGCCCATGTGCGGGTTGGAGACCATCCGGCCGGCGGGGTCGTCGAAGAGCCCTTGGACGTCGGCGGTGTGGGTCTTCCAGGCGGCGACCGGGTCCGCAGCGATGTCGAGCGGCGCAAGATCCACCCCGGCCGACCCGCGGAGGAAGTCGCGTGGCCACTCGACCAGGTGAGTGACGACATCGAGCGCGGTCCACGCCGCCACCGGGCTGGGGCGGGCCCAGTCCTCGGGGGCGGCGGAGCCGACGATCTCGGCGAACCGGGCAGCGTCGTACGCGTGCTGCTCGCGCCTGCTCAGATCGGGGGAGCTCACGAGAGCTCCGCGAGGAGCTCGTCGAGCTGCTCGTAGCCCTGGAGGACGCCCTTCTCCATGCCGCTGGCCATGATCGCGGCCTGCGTCTCGAAGGACTCCACGACGCTGAGGCCGGTCAGTCGGGTGCGGCCGCCGGGGAGCGGCTCGAGGGTGAGGTACTCCAGCGAGGCTCCGTCGGGGGCGCCGCGCCAGGTGAAGGTCTGCACGATGCGCTCGTTCTCACGCACCTCGTGGAAGCTCCCGAAGAACTGGGTGAACTCGTCACCGTCGCGCTCTGCGGAGTAGGCCCAGGAGCCGCCGGTGCGGAAGTCCCAGGTGGTGATGTGCATGCCGACGTCGCGCGGGCCGAGCCACTTGGCGTACAGCTCCTTCTCGGCGTGGGCGCGGAAGACGAGCTCCGGGGGAGCGTCGAACTCGCGGACGATGGTGATCGTCGGGGTCTCCTTGGAGGCCTCGATCGTGGTCTCGTGCTTCGTGGTGGTCATGATGCGTCCTCTGCTCGTGTTGATTCTCGTGATGGCGTGCTTTCCTGCATCTCGGCCAGCAGTGCGTCCAAGCGCTGGTAGCGCTCCTCGGCCTGCTGCTGATATCTCTCGATCCACTTGGTCATGAGGTCGAACACCTCCGCTTCGAGACGTACGGGGGCGCGGCGCGACTCCCGGGTCACCAGGCCGGCGTCCTCGAGCACCTTGAGGTGCTTGGAGACCGCCTGGAGGCTGACGTCATAGGGCGCCGCCAGCTCGCCGACCGTCGCGTCGGCGGACGAGAGCCGGGCGACCAGGTCGCGCCGGGTCGGGTCCGCCAGGGCCGCAAAGACTCGGGAGAGTCTGTCCTCGCTCATCTCGTACTCCTCAACCATTTGGTTGATAACGAGGCTAGACTCCTCGCTCGACGATTGTCAACCGTTTGGTTGAGTAACTTGCTTACCGGAAACCATTCCCCGGGGGACATCGGTTGCGGCACCATGTTTCCCAGTCACGACGCTTCTCAGTGCATGTCTCCTCCTCGGGAAAGGCCCAGCCCATGAGTCCTTCGCGCCGCAGATCCATGAGAATGACCGCGATTGCCGCCGGTCTCCTCCTCGCCCTCTCCCTCTCCCCGACCCAGTCCGCCGGCGCCGCCGAGAAGGACGACCGCCATCTCACCCAGAAGGCGAGGTCGCACGGTGTCACGATGGAGCACGGCGCGTATGTCGGCTGGTCGACGCCCGGCTCGAACGCCACGGGCGGCACCGCCAACGACGCCCCGATCACCGCGCAGGCGACCGTGAGCGGCATCGACGTCTCCGGCCATCAGGGCAACGTCGACTGGGCCTACTGGTGGGGTCAGGGGAAGCGGTTCGCCTACATCAAGGCGACCGAGGGCACCTACTACCGGAACAGCACCTACTTCCCGCAGCAGTACAACGGCTCCTACAACCAGGGCTTCATCCGCGGCGCCTACCACTTCGCCAACCCGGCCGACTCGGGCGGCGCGGCGCAGGCCGACTACTTCGTCAACAACGGCGGCGGCTGGTCGGCCGACGGGAAGACCCTTCCCGGGGTGCTCGACATCGAGTACAACCCCTACAGCGGCGGCACCTGCTACGGCCTCTCCCAGGCGTCGATGCGCTCGTGGATCGCGGCGTTCCTGGACCGCTACCGCGCCCGCACCGGGCGTGACGCGGTCATCTACACGACCACCGACTGGTGGACGACCTGCACCGGCAACACCTCACAGTTCGCCAGCGCCCACCCGCTCTGGATCGCGCGCTACGCCAGTACGCCGGGCACCCTGCCCGCAGGCTGGGGCTACTACACGTTCTGGCAGTACACCTCGTCACCGCTGGACCAGAACACCTTCAACGGCGCGTACGAACGCCTGCAGGCGCTCGCCCTGGGGTGATTCTTCGTCGGGGGCGGACCCCCGGTCCTCACAGGCCCAGCTGGGTCTTCCAGGAACCGAGGACCGGGGTCCACTCGAAGACGCGACGCTCCTTGATCAGCCCGACCGCGAGGAACGGGTCCTCGTCCACGGCCGCCTCGACCGTGGCGGCGTCGCCCTCGAAGACGAGCAGGCCGCCGCCGTCGGAGGTCGGGCCGGAGAGGACCAGGTTGTCCTGGCTCGCCAGGAACCCACGATGTGCGTCGAGATGCTCGGCGCGTACGTCAGGAAGGTCGTTGTAGGCGTAAAGGACTGCGACGAGGGCCATCAGAGGTCGGCCCCGTCCGCGAGCCGTACGTAGCCGCGCTCGGCCGGGATCAGCGCTGCCGCCTGGGTGTCGAAGATGCCTGAGCCGGCCTCGGAGTAGACCCGGTCGTGGATCGCGACGGTCTGGGAGGCACCGACGGAGCGGGCGAAGTCGATCAGCTCGCCCGAGCGCGCCCACGGTGCGGAGACCGGCAGGAAGAGTACGTCCACGGCCTGGCCGGGGCCGTCGAGCGCGTCGCCCGGGTGGAAGATCTTGGTGTCTCCGGCCTGGATCAGGTAGCCCGAGTTGTCGAAGTGGGGCAGGTCGGCGTGGATGACCGCGTGCTTCTCGTTGATCGCGGTGACCGGGAGCCCGGCGTCGAACGACTCGCCCGGCTTCACCACCGTGGTCCGCTCGTGGACCGCGGGGGCGCCCTTCTGGATCTGCGCCGCGACCGCGCCGATCGTGTAGATCGGGGCGTCGCTGCCCTCCAGGAGGGCCGGGTTGTAGTGGTCGGGGTGCTCGTGGGTGATCAGCACCGCCGTCGCGCCATCCAGCGCCTCGGGCTGGGTGAACACACCGGGGTCGACGACGACCACCGCCCCGTCGTGCTCGATCCGGACACAGGCATGGCCGAACTTCGTGATCCTCATGCCGCCGAATCTATCGCGGCCGGGTTAGACGTCGGAGCGGACCATGTTGGCCAGCCACAGGCCGAGAAAGACCGGAAGGAGTACGCCCCAGCCCATCCGCACCGCGGAGCCGTCCGGCAGGGCCACGACGCCGATCATCGCGATGGCGCTCGGTAGCGCCCCCGCCACGATCACGATCCCCGTCTCGATCCCGGGACGGTTGCTCCGGGAGTAGGCGAGGTAGAGGCCCATCGCCGCGGCCGCCACGGCGAAGAGGATCGTCAGCACCGCAGCGACCACCAACAGCTTGTACGCGCCCGGGGCGTCGTCGGGGCGGTCGCCCAACCACGCGATCGCCGACCAGAAGCCGTAGCTGTCGCCTTCCTCGCCGTCGTCGTGGACGATCCGGAAGGCCGGCACCGAGATCATCGCGACGATCAGGAACGGGATCGTGAGCAGCTGCGTACGTGCCAGCCGGTCGGCGGTCTCCTCTCCTTCACGCAGGGCAGTGCGGATGAGGCCGTCCGAGTTCTCCATGAACGGAGGTTAAGACAGCGCGTCCCGAATCGGGACGAACTTGGCCTGGGTCTCGGCCAGCTCGGTCTCCGGGTCGGAGCTCGCCACGATGCCGCAGCCGGCGAAGAGGCGGGCGGTGCGGTCGTCGATCATCTCGGCCGTACGCAGCGCGATGCCCCACTCGCCGTCGCCGGTGGCGTCCATCCAGCCGACCGGACCGGCGTAGCGGGCGCGCTCCATCGACTCGATCTCGGCGATGAGTGCGACGGCGTCCTCGCGGGGCGTGCCGCCGACGGCGGCCGAGGGGTGCAGCGCGGCGGCCAGATCGAGCGAGCTGACCCCGTCGCTGGCCACGCCGGTGATGTCGGTGGCCAGGTGCATCACGTTGGGGAGCTTGAGCACGAAGGGTGCGTCGGGCACGTTCATCGACGAGCAGTGCGGCTCCAGTGCGTCGGCGACCGACCTGGCGGCGTACTCGTGCTCCTCGAGGTTCTTCGAGGACTCGGCGAGCGACGCGGCGAGGGCGTGGTCGAGGTTCTCCTCGCCGGTGGGCCAGATCGTGCCGGCGAGCACGCGGGAGGTGACCAGGCCGCGCTCGCGGCGTACGAGCAGCTCGGGGGTCGCGCCGAAGAGGTCGTCGACGTGGAACGTCCAACAGGTCGGGTACGCAGCGGCCAACCGCCGCAGCACGGCGCGGATGTCGATCGGGGCGCTGGCCGCGGCCAGCAGATCGCGGGCCAGGACGACCTTGTCGAGGTCTCCGTCCTGGAGCCGGGCGACGGCGTCGGCGACGATCCGCATCCAGTGCTCGCCGTCGACGTACGCATCGGCGAAGACGACGTCGCGCGGCGCCTCCGGCTCCGGCATCGGAGTCAGGTCGGGGGGTGGTGTGGCGGCCGGGCCGACGGTGGTCACCCAGGCCGTGTCGCCGCGCTTGCCCACGATGACCGCAGGCACCTTGAGGACGGAGAATCCCGGCAGGTCCGAGAAGGCGAAGGAGCCGAAGCCGACCAGGCCGGTGCCGGGCTCGCGCACGGGATCGGAGACCGTGGAGACCGCCGCCAGCTCCTCGAACCACTTGGTCGCGTGCGCGAACCGCTCCGGTCCGGACGTACGGATCTCGGCGGCGGTGCCCCAGCCGACCAGGCCCTCGCCGTGGCGGACCCAGGACAGAACGCGCCGGCGGGCGGGCAGCAGCGCGAGCAGGTCGTCGAGCGTCTCCGACCCGGCATCGAGTGCCACGGTGGTGGCTACCAGGGACGGCTGCTCAGACTCGTTCACACGCCCAGGGTATCGGCGTGGTGTCGGCGAGGACGAGTCGAAGTGATGTATGGCATCCGCCCCGGGTTGCCATATATGACCATGTGGGTTGTAGCGTGCGCTGGCGTGAGTACCAACAAAGAGCAGTCGTTCATCGCAGAGAACGGCATCACCCTCGGCATCATCGCCTTGGCCCTCTTCGTCGTGCTGGGCGTTGGCCTGCCACGGTGGGTTGGCGACTCCGAATCCCACTCGGGCGTGAAGATCACGCTTCCGGAGACGCTGTCGGGCGGCTACAAGCCGGCGGACCAGAAGTCCTCCTACGACCTCGACGTGATCAAGAAGCAGGGCGCGTCCGAGGAGCAGCTGGACCTGTTCATCAAGCAGAACGCCGCCAGCTCGAAGACGGAGGACCGCAACGTTTCCGACGCCCTCGGGTTCTCGATGGCTTCGCGCACCTACATCACCAAGGACATGAAGAAGTCCGTGATGATCCGCGCCTTCGCCGGTGACGGCAGCGCCTACTACGGCGGTGGCGAGGTCTCCAAGGTGGGCGACAACGTCTGCTACTCCAGCGCCGACCAGCAGACCGGTCAGACCCAGGCGACGTGCTCGCACGCGTCCAACGACCTGACCGTCCAGGCGACCGCTGCCTCGAAGAAGGACGCGGCGAAGTACGCCGACGAGATCTTCGAGAAGCTCGCCTGAGTTCGGTCCCGGACGCAGACCGAGACAGAATCAGCCCGTGACCCGAGCAGATCTGGACAAGCAGCCCGGCGAGGTACGTCGGATGTTCGACGCCGTGGCCAAGCGCTACGACGTGACCAACGACGTGCTCTCCCTCGGCCAGGACCGACGCTGGCGACGCGAGGTCATCAAGGCCGTCGACCCGAAGCCGGGCGAGCTCGTGCTCGACCTCGCCGCCGGCACCGGCACTTCGTCCCAGCCGTTCCTGGACGCGGGTGCCGAGGTGGTCCCGACCGACTTCTCCATCGGGATGCTCCAGGTCGGCAAGAAGGCCAAGCCCCACCTGCCGTTCACGGCCGGCGACGGCACCAAGCTGCCCTACCGCGACTCGACGTTCGACGCGGTGACGATCTCGTTCGGCCTGCGCAACATCGTCGACCCGGCGGCGGGTCTGCGTGAGCTGCGCCGGGTGACCCGCCCCGGCGGTCGGATCGTGGTCTGCGAGTTCTCGCACCCGACCTGGAAGCCCTTCCGGACGGTCTACGTGGAATACCTGATGAAGGCCTTGCCGCCGGTCGCTCGGGCGGTATCGTCCTCCCCGGACGCCTACGTCTACCTCGCCGAGTCCATCCGTGCATGGCCCGACCAGGCAGGCCTCGCCGCCATGCTCTCCGCAGCGGGTTGGCAGGCTCCGACCTGGACGAACCTCTCGGGTGGAATCGTCGCACTTCATCACGCAACCGCTTGATCTCTGCGAAAGTTCAACTATGACCACGACGTTGCCATGGGACGGCATCTTGATGCCTCGCGAGGCCTACGGGCCCGCAGCGGTCAAGGCCAGGGACTCACTCACCGACGCGGCCGCACAGGGTGACTGGCGTCGCGCGCTCTCGCAGGTGCGCAACGACTACACCGTCGGCGTCAACACCTGGAAGATCGGCGGTGAGTCGATGTTCACGCCGCTCCACCACGCCGCCTACCTCGGTGCCCCGCGGGAGACCGTCCAGGAGCTGCTCTCGCTGGGTGGGGTCCGTTCGCTCCCCACTGCCCATGGCGAGACGCCCTACCAGCTCGCCCAGCGACGCGGTCACGACCACCTGCTCGACATGCTCGACCCCTACTTCCGCCCCGGCACCCCGCTCGGCGACAACCTCGAGAACGTCAACCTCCACGTGAACACGACGCTCGCGGAGCTGACCGCCGAGTTCCGCGGCGAGAACCAGCTGCGTACGTTCGACGTACGGCTCATCTCCGAGGAGGGCGGCCCCGACGAGGCCTGGTTCACCGCCCCGGGGATGTACGGCGGCATCCGGATCGGGATGTTCTGGGGTCGCGCCCACTTGGAGTACAACTCCCGGCTGGGCGACTCCTACGTCGTCGTCGGCCCGGAGGGATCGGCCTACGTGAGCCGTTCCAAGCGCGCCGTACCCGCCCTCCCCGTTCGCTGACCCCTCGCCTGTCGACCCGTGCGGCGTTGCGGCATGATGCGCCGTCATGACTGACACGATCGACGTCCCGGATGCCACCTGGACGGTGACCTCCGAGGAGCGGCGCAGGTTCCTCCGCGCGTACTGGTTGTGGTGGTGGCGGCAGCCCTCGATCTTGTTGGTGCTGTGCGGGGCTGTGGGAGTCGTCATCGGTGCGGTGGTGGTTCTTGACGTCTATCCGGCCGTGGTGATCGTCTTCCTGCTCGTGGATCTGGCCGTGTTCGCCGCCTTCTCGGTGTGGCGGGTGCGGAGGATCTATCCCCTTGGAGAGACCTTTCGCTCCTGGGCAGATGTCACCGCGTACCGGCTCGAAGGCCCCGGGGTCGGTATGGAGATCAACTGGAGTCGCATCACCGCTGTGAACGTCGGACCGGTCGCGACGCATCTAAGGACGCGGACGCCGAAGCAGAACCTCTTGGTCGCTGGGCAGGTGCTGGGTGAGCAGGCGAGAGCGCGCCTGGCTCTGGGGGTCGGGGAAGGTGACTCCGAGCCGGTCGTTCGCGAGGACGTGCCCGGTGATCGCTCCGTGGTAGTCGACCGACAGCTGCAGATAGCGCTTGGCTTGGCGGCAGCACGGCAGTTCCGCGTGACGGGCTGGTTCCTGGTCACGGTCATGGTGCTCATGGTCCTTCTCGCGATGGCTGGTTCCGACCCCTGGCCGACCATGTGGATGGTGGGCGTGCTGATGCTTGGCTTGGGTGCTGTCGTTCTCACAGTGGTTGCTCCGACGATCGGCAGCTATCCGGTCGGGTCGACCATCCGTGGTCATATGGGGGAGAGCCTGGTCCTCCACGGTCCCTGGGGCCGTACGTCGATCCACCGGTCCAAGCTCAAGCTGGTCGCCACAACGAAGCACGCGATCGCCTTCAAGTCGGGTCCGACCTGGGTGGTCGTGCCGCGGGCGATTCTCGACGAGAAGTGAGTTTCTCCAGACGTACGCAGCATGCGAAGGTCGACGCATGGATGACTCGACCGACGACCTGATCATCGACCTGAACCCGCTCCCGGACGAGATCGGCGGCCGGCTGCGGGCTCAGCTGGAGTTCATCGCCGAGGCCGACAAGCTGAAGACGATCCTGCGCGCCTCGCCGCTGGCCGCGGCCGACCGGCGTGAGAACGACGCCGAGCACTCCTGGCACCTGGCGCTGATGGTGCTGCTGCTCGCCGAGTACGCCGACGAGCCGATCGACGTCGGGCACGCGATCAAGCTCGTGATCATCCACGACATGGTCGAGATCTACGCCGGGGACAGCCCGGTCTTCGACGCCGCCGCGGTCGTCGACCAGGTCGAGCGCGAGATCGCTGCCGCCGAGCGGCTCTTCACGATGCTGCCGCCGGACCAGGCCAGTGAGATCCGCGCCCTGTGGGACGAGTTCGAGGCAGCTCAGACCCCCGAGGCGCGCTTCTGCAAGGCGATGGACCGCCTCGAGCCGATGCTCCTCAACTGGCTCAACCGCGGCGGCACCTGGAGCATGCCCGGTGCCACCGAGTCCAGGGTCCGGGCCCGTGAGGCCGGCGTCGTCGCGGCGAGCACGACTCTCGGCGAAGCCACCGACGCCATCGTCCGCGCGGGCCTCGCCAAGGGCTGGATCCGCCCCGACCCCGACTGACCCCGATCCCGCCGAGTCGGCGCATCCTGACGCGAAATCAGGCCGAGTCGGCTCGTCATGACGAGCCGACTCGGCGAGATCTTGGGTGAGTACGGGCCGACTTGGCGGATTCCTGCCTGGCTGGATTCGCCTCGGATCCCGACTGACGGGGACCCGTCCCGAGTTTGCCCACATTCCCTCCCCGGTATCCGTTACGCTGCGGCGACTTTGGGCCGCGAGGACGCTGAGGGGAGCCGCTCGTGGACGTGGATGTGGTGCCGGGATCGGTGACGTTCTGGACCGTCACCCTCGATGATCAGCGTCGGCTCAAATGGGCGATGGTGAGATTGCGGCTGCGAAGCTGGTCCTACTGGGTCCTGGGGCTGGTTCTGCCAGCGCTGATGACCGGCTCCGGCTGGTTCGGGTCGCGTGATCTGGGGCTTGATCCGCTCAGCGATGCTGTCGCTCTGGTGATGATCTTGACCTTCGGGATCGCCTGCTCGGCGCTCACGCTGCCGCTGTGGATAGTCCCTCGCCGCGTGAAGCGCGAACTTCCTGTCGGAGCCACTCTCGTCGCATGGACGACGGAGAGCGGATTGGGCGTGCGCACGCCCAGCCGACTCACCTTCTACCCCTGGTCGCGGCTGACGCAGGTCGAGGCGGGGCCGGTGCTTGTGCGGTGTCGGCAGGAGGGCGCTAGGACGTTGGCCGTACCGGCGTATCTACCGGCCGGGCCGGATGAGCTGGCGCGGTCGATCGACTTCCCGGCCCAGCTCATCGGGCCGGACATCAGACACGAGCTGGCACAGAGAGCAGGCCGGGAGTCCGTGGAGGTTCCGCTGGCTGGGGAGCCGACCGTCGTCGACCGTGCCCTGAGGCGGCGGCTCATCCGGGCAAGGCTGTGGACGCGGTTCGGCATCACGGCGCCGTTCGGCATCGTGGCGTGGTTGGTCCCGGTTGCCATCGCCCTCAACATCGCGGTCCATCTTGCCGGTGGCTCCTACAGGATGGCTGCCTTCCTGGTAGTGGTGATCCTGTGCAACCCGCTCATCTGGCTGCTTTCCGGCGAGGGCCGGATGTCGGGAATGTATCCGGTCGGCGCGACCGTCACCGGCTCCGTCGGTGAGTCGCTCGAGATCCAGGGACCGTGGGGGAGCGTCGCCTGGCATCGGGGGTGGCTCAGGCAGCGGCGGATGACCGCGCACACCGTGACGTACGAAGTGATGCAGACGAACGCCGACGGGAGTCCCGCTCAGCTGATCGACGTCGAGAAGCGGATCGTCGTGATCCCCCGGGCCTTCCTCGACACGCCGACGCCGGCCGTCAGCACCGAAGTCTGACCCGCCACAACCCCGCCATGGCGTGGTTCTGCAAGCGTTTGCCGCCGGATGCTGAGGCACTTTCCCGCCATGGCGAGAAAGTGCGCGCGCCATTTCGGCAACCCACTTGCATTCCGTCACAGGAGTGGCAGGATGTGAGTTGGCCCACATTGTGATTCTATTCACAAAGTCTCAAGAAGGGGTGGGCCGCTCAGGGTAGGAGGCGAGATGGAGCTCTACGTGCCGGTGCTCGCGTTGGCGGGACTGGCGACGCTCTTCGCGGTCGGTTCGGTGATCATGAGCTCGGTCGTCGGACCGAGCCGCGCCAACCAAGCCAAGGCGGATCCCTACGAGTGTGGGATCGAGGCCACGCCACAGGCGCTGGGCGGTCGCTTCCCGGTGAAGTACTACATCACCGCGATGCTCTTCATCATCTTCGACATCGAGATCATCTTTCTCTACCCGTGGGCCGTCAGGTTCGACGCGATGGGATGGTTCGGCCTCGCGGAGATGGGCCTGTTCCTGCTGACGGTGTTCGTGGCGTACGCCTATGTGTGGCGCCGCGGCGGATTGGACTGGGACTGACATGGGTCTCGAAGAAAAGCTTCCGAGCGGGGTTCTGCTCACGACCGTCGAGGGCCTGGCGGGCTATTTCCGCAAGGCGAGCCTGTGGCCGGCGACGTTCGGACTGGCCTGCTGCGCCATCGAGATGATGACGTCGGGCGGACCGAAGTACGACCTCGCCCGCTACGGGATGGAGGTCTTCCGCGCGAGTCCACGGCAGGCCGACCTGATGATCGTGGCGGGCCGGGTGAGCCAGAAGATGGCGCCGGTGCTGCGCCAGATCTACGACCAGATGCCCGAGCCGAAGTGGGTGCTCGCGATGGGCGTCTGCGCCAGCAGCGGCGGGATGTTCAACAACTACGCGATCGTTCAGGGCGTCGACCACATCGTGCCCGTCGACATGTATCTCCCCGGCTGTCCGCCACGCCCGGAGATGCTGATCGACGCGATCCTCAAGCTCCACGACAAGATCCAGGGCGGCTCGCTGGGCGTCAACGCCGAGCGCGAGGAGGTCGCCAACGAGACCGCGGCGCTGCGCCAGCTGCCGCTGATCGACCAGACGGGACTCCTGCGGTGAACGATCGTCACGACGCCAGTGGCATGTTCGGGGTGGCGGACACTGGCGACACCAGCGGCTACGGCGGTCTCACCCGCCAGCACGCGATGCCGAGCCGCACCAGCGACGTCGGAGTGCAGCCCTACGGCGGCTGGTTCAAGGAGATCGCCGACGCCCTCGCCTTTGCCGAGGCGGAGGCGGTCATCCACCGCGGTGAGCTGACCTTCCACGTACGCCGCGAGCGGCTGCTCGAGGCCCTGCAGGTGCTCCGCGACGAGCTGCGGTTCGAGCTCTGCTCGGGTGTCTCCGGGGTGAACTACCCCGCTGACCAGGGCAAAGAGCTTCATGCCGTCTACCACCTGCTCTCGATGACGTACAACCGCCGGGTGCGGGTGGAGACCTCCGCTCCCGACGAGGATCCGCACGTGCCGAGCGCGGTGGCCATCTACCCGACGCTCGACTGGCACGAGCGCGAGACCTACGACATGTTCGGGATCGTCTTCGACGGCCACCCCGGACTGACCCGGATCCTGATGCCCGACGACTGGCCGGGCCACCCGCAGCGCAAGGACTACCCGCTGGGTGGGATCCCGGTGGAATACAAGGGCGCGACGATCCCGCCGCCGGACACCCGCAGGAGCTACTCATGACGACCACCGAAGACGAGGGACGTACGTTCACCGTCACCGGCCAGGACTGGGACGAGCTGACCGACGCCCTCAAGGACGTCAAGGACGAGCGGATCGTCGTCAACATGGGCCCGCAGCACCCCTCGACGCACGGGGTGCTCCGGCTGATCCTCGAGCTCGAGGGCGAGACGGTCACCGAGGCGCGGGCCGGGATCGGCTACCTGCACACGGGCATCGAGAAGAACATGGAGTTCCGGTCCTGGACGCAGGGGACCACGTTCGTCACCCGGATGGACTACCTGTCCCCGATCTTCAACGAGACGGCGTACGTCCTCGGGGTGGAGAAGCTGCTCGGCATCGGTGCCGAGGTGCCGGAGAAGGCCGACGTCATCCGGGTCCTGCTGATGGAGCTCAACCGGATCTCCTCCCACCTGGTGGCGATCGCGACTGGCGGCATGGAGCTCGGCGCGCTGACCGTGATGACGATCGGGTTCCGCGAGCGTGAGCTCTGCCTGGACCTGTTCGAGTTCATCACCGGCCTGCGGATGAACCACGCCTACATCCGTCCCGGCGGCGTCGCCCAGGACGTGCCGGACGGCACCGTCGCGCGGGTGAGCGAATTCATCGAGTTGATGAAGAAGCGCCTCACCGAGTACGCGGCGCTGTGCAACGCCAACCCGATCTTCAAGGGCCGCCTGGAGCAGGTCGGCTACCTCGACCTGGAGGGCTGCCTCGCGCTCGGTCTGACCGGCCCGATCCTGCGGAGTACGGGCTATCCGTGGGACCTGCGCAAGACCCAGCCCTACTGCGGCTACCAGGACTACGACTTCGAGGTCATCACCTGGGACACCTGCGACTCCTACGGGCGGTTCCGGATCCGGCTGGCCGAGATGTGGGAGTCGCTGCGGATCATGGAGCAGGCTCTCAAGCGGCTGAAGGATCTCGACGGCGCCCCCGTCATGGTGGCCGACAAGAAGATCGCCTGGCCCTCGCAGCTCTCCGTCGGTCCCGACGGCCAGGGCAACTCCCTCGACCACATCCGCCACATCATGGGCGAGTCGATGGAGGCGCTGATCCACCACTTCAAGCTGGTCACCGAGGGCTTCCGGGTGCCGGCCGGCCAGGCGTACGCCGCGATCGAGTCGCCACGCGGCGAGCTCGGCGCCCACGTGGTCAGCGACGGCGGCACCAAGCCCTATCGGGTCCACTTCCGGGACCCGTCGTTCACGAACCTGCAGGCGACCTCCGTGATGTCCGAGGGCGGCATGGTTGCCGACGTGATCGTGGCGATCGCGTCCATCGACCCGGTGATGGGAGGCGTCGACCGATGACGCTTGCTGCTGAGACCTACGACGAGCTGCGCGAGATCGCGGCTCGCTACCCCCAGGCCCGCTCGGGCCTGCTGCCGATGCTCCACCTGGTGCAATCGGTCGAGGGCCGGGTCACGCCCGAAGGAATCCAGGCCTGCGCCGAGGTCCTGGGCCTCACCCCGGCCGAGGTGAGCGGGGTGGCGACGTTCTACACGATGTACAAGCGTCATCCCGTCGGCACCCACCACGTCGGCGTCTGCACCAACACGCTGTGCGCGGTCATGGGCGGAGACGAGATCTTCGCCTGCCTGCGCGAGAAGCTCGAGGTGGGCAACGACGAGACCACCGCCGACGGTGCGATCACGCTCGAGCACATCGAGTGCAACGCGGCCTGCGACTACGCGCCGGTGGTGATGGTCAACTGGGAGTTCTTCGACAACCAGACGCCGGAGTCGGCCTCGCAGCTGGTCGACGACCTGCGTGCGGGCCGCGAGGTCGTGGCCTCCCGCGGCGCGCGGATCACGAGCTGGCGCGAGGCCGAACGGGTCCTCGCCGGCTTCGAGGACGGGCTCGTCGACGAGGGTCCCGCGGCCGGGCCGGCGTCGCTCGTCGGGCTGGAGATCGCCCGCGAGCGCGGCTGGGCCGCACCTTCCGACACCCACGGCTCCGCCGACGTACCGGAGGAGCTGCCCGAGGCCGTCGAGGTGGCCGACACCCGTCGCGCCGAGTCGGAGACGATCGCCGAGGAGGCGTCCGATGACTGACACCCTGACCCCGGTGCTGACCGCCAACTGGGCCGACGAGCAGGCCTGGACCCTGCCCGCCTACGCCGAGCAGGGCGGCTACGACGCGCTCGACGTCGCGCTCGGGATGGCGCCCGAGGACGTACAGACGATGGTCAAGGACTCCGGGCTCCGCGGTCGCGGTGGTGCTGGGTTCCCGACCGGGGTGAAGTGGGGCTTCCTGCCGGCGCCCGACCCCGAGAACCCCAAGCCTCGCTACCTGGTGGTCAACGCCGACGAGTCCGAGCCGGGCACCTGCAAGGACATCCCGCTCATGATGGCGAGTCCGCACACGCTCGTCGAGGGCGTGATCATCTCCTCCTACGCCATCCGCGCGGAGCGTGCCTTCATCTACGTACGCGGCGAGGTGCTGCACGTGATCCGGCGGCTGCAGGCCGCCGTCCGTGAGGCCTACGCCGCCGGCCACCTCGGCAAGGACATCCATGGCTCCGGCTACGACCTGGAGCTGGTCGTGCATGCGGGTGCCGGGGCCTACATCTGTGGTGAGGAGACCGCGCTGCTCGACTCGCTCGAGGGGCGCCGCGGTCAGCCGCGGCTGCGGCCGCCGTTCCCGGCCGTCGCCGGTCTCTACGCCAGCCCTACGGTGATCAACAACGCCGAGTCGATCGCCTCGGTGCCCGCGATCGTGAAGAACGGCGCCGACTGGTTCGCCGGCATGGGCACGGAGAAGTCGGCCGGCGTCGGCATCTTCTCGCTCTCCGGTCACGTCAAGAAGCCGGGGCAGTACGAGGCACCGCTCGGCATCACGCTGCGCAAGCTGATCGAGCTGGCCGGTGGCGTACGCGAGGGTCACGAGCTGAAGTTCTGGACCCCTGGTGGCTCCTCGACCCCGTTGTTCACCCAGGAGCACCTGGACGTGACGCTGGACTTCGAGGGGGTGGCCGCGGCCGGCTCGATGCTCGGCACCCGCGCCCTGCAGATCTTCGACGACTCCGTCTGTGTGGTGCGCGCTGTGCTGCGGTGGACGGAGTTCTACAAGCACGAGTCCTGTGGCAAGTGCACCCCGTGCCGCGAGGGCACCTGGTGGCTGGTGCAGGTGCTGGAGCGGCTGGAGAAGGGCCAGGGTTCGCCTGAGGATCTCGATCTGCTGCTCGACCAGTGCGACAACATCCTCGGCCGCTCGTTCTGCGCGCTCGGTGATGGCGCGACGAGCCCGATCACGAGCTCGATCAAGTATTTCCGGGACGAATACCTCGCCCATCTGGAGCAGGGTGGCTGTCCCTTCGACGCCAAGAAGTCGACCGCATGGGCGGAGGCAGTTCAGTGACCGATGTGACAGTCAAGATCGACGGACATGACGTGACCGTGCCCGAGGGCACGCTGGTGATCCGGGCGGCCGAGGAGGCCGGGATCGAGATCCCGCGCTTCTGTGACCACCCGCTGCTCGCGCCCGTCGGCGCCTGCCGGCAGTGCCTGGTCGACATCCCCGACGCCGGCAACGGCCGCGGGTTCCCGAAGCCGCAGGCCTCCTGCACGATCCCGGTGGCCGAGGGCATGGTGGTGGAGACGCAGAACTCCACGGCCGTGAAGGCCCAGCACGGGATCATGGAGTTTCTCCTGGTCAACCACCCGTTGGACTGCCCGGTGTGCGACAAGGGCGGCGAGTGCCCGCTGCAGAACCAGGCGATGTCCCACGGCCAGGGTGAGACCCGCTTCGAGGGGACCAAGCGGACCTTCCCGAAGCCGATCAACCTCTCGCCCAACGTGCTGCTCGACCGTGAGCGGTGCATCGTCTGCCAGCGCTGCACCCGCTTCGCCGCCGAGATCCCGGGCGACCCGGGGATCGCGCTGATCCAGCGCGGCGCACAGCAGCAGATCGGCATCGCCGAGGACAAGCCGTTCTCGTCCTACTTCTCCGGCAACGTCATCCAGATCTGCCCGGTGGGCGCGCTGACCTCGGACGACTACCGCTTCCGCGCCCGGCCGTTCGACCTGGTCTCCACCCCGAGCGTCGCCGAGCACGACGCCTGCGGCGCCGCGATCCGGATCGACCACCGCCGCGGCAAGGTCATGCGCCGCCTCGCCGGCAACGACCCGGAGGTCAACGAGGAGTGGATCTCCGACAAGGACCGCTTCGGCTTCCGCTACGCCGTCCGCGACCGGCTCACCTCGCCGATGATCCGTGAGGACGGCGAGCTCCGGCCGGCGTCCTGGCTGGAGGCCGTCGCCGTCGCCGCTGCCGGGCTGGCCGGGGCGGGCTCGGTGGGCGTGCTGCCCGGCGGGCGACTGACGCTGGAGGACGCGAAGGCGTACGCCACCTTCGCCCGTGACACGCTGCGCACTCCCCACATCGACTTCCGCGCGCGCCCGCTCTCGGAGGAGGAGACCGGCTTCCTGCGCTCACGCGTGGCCGGGACGCGCCTCACCTACGCCGACCTCGACGCCGCCGACCACGTCGTGCTGGCCGGCCTCGAGCCCGAGGACGAGGCCGGCACGCTCTTCCTCCGGCTCCGCAAGGCCAACAAGAGCGGTCTGCGGATCACCACCCTGAGTCCGTACGCCTCGGAGGGCTCGCGCAAGCTCGGAGCCGAGGTCGTCCTGACCGCTCCCGGTGCCGAGAAGGAAGCGTTGTCCCAGGTCAGCGGGGTCACCGAGGCTTCGGTGATCCTGGTCGGCGAGCGGCTGGCGACCAGCCCCGGCGCCTACTCCGCCGCTGCTGAGCTCGCCGATCGCACCGGCGCCAGGCTCGCCTGGGTGCCGCGTCGTGCCGGTGACCGGGGTGCGGTCGAGGCAGACCTGCTGCCCGGTACGGGCGGCCTCGACGCCGAGGCCATGGTCCGTGCCGGCCTCGACGCCCTCGTGGTCGCCGGCGTCGACCCCGACGACACCGCCGACCCGGCCGCCTTCCTGGCCGCCCTTGACCGGGCCGGCTTCGTGGTCAGCCTCGAGCAGCGGGTCACCGCCGTGACCGAGCGCGCCGACGTCGTACTCCCTGTCGCCACCGCCTCGGAGAAGGCCGGCACCTTCGTCACCTGGGAGGGTCGCCGCCGTCCGTTCCCGAAGGTCTTCGACAAGCCCGCCGCCTACTCGGACGCCGAGGTCCTCGGCCACATCACCGCCGAGTTCGCACTTGTGGACGCCGAGTCTGCAGAAGTGGCGGACGAGAGTGTCGAATCGTCGCCCACAACTACCGATTCGGCCGCCACAGCTACCGATTCGTCGGGGCTTCGGTTGGCGACCTGGCATCTCATGCTCGACAACGGCACGCTCCAGAGCGGCGACAAGGCACTGGCCGCGACCGCGCGACCGGCGTTCGTACGCATCCCGGCAGCGCTCCACGAAAAGGTCGGCGACGTCGTGACGATCACCGGTGACCGGGGGAGCTGGACGCTCCCGGCGCTCCCGGCGGAGCTGGCCGACAACACCGTGTGGGTCCCGACGAACAGCTTCGGACGAGGCGTCTGGGCGGACCTGGCGTCCCCGGGCTCGACGGTGACCGTGGTCTCGACGAGCTCGACCGCCGAGGGGGAGCAGTGAACGGGCTGGAGCAGTTCGGCCAGGACCCCTGGTGGATCATCGCGATCAAGGTCCTGCTGGTCTTCGTGGTCTGCGTCGTGCTGACGCTGTTCAACATCTGGTGGGAGCGCAAGGTCGTGGCCCGGATGCAGCACCGCATCGGGCCCAACCGGCACGGACCGTTCGGTCTGCTCCAATCCCTGGCCGACGGTGTGAAGCTGGCGCTCAAGGAGGACCTGACGCCGGAGAAGGCCGACAAGATCGTCTTCATCACGGCCCCGATCCTGGCCACGGTGCCGGCGTTCGTGACGTTCTCGGTGATCCCGTTCGGGCCCGAGGTCAACCTCTTCGGCGTGCAGACGCCGCTGCAGCTGACCGACATGCCGGTCGCGGTGCTGTTCGTGATGGCGATCGCCAGCATCGGCATCTACGGGATCGTGCTCGGTGGCTGGGCATCCGGATCCACCTACAGCCTCCTGGGAGGGCTGAGAAGCAGCGCCCAGATGATCTCGTACGAGGTCTCGATGGGTCTGGCGCTCGTCACCGTCTTCCTGATGGCGGGCAGCTTGTCCACGAGCCAGATCGTCGAGGCGCAGACGGACTGGTGGTTCGGCGCCCTGCTGCTGCCGTCCTTCCTGATCTACTGCATCTCGATGGTCGGCGAGACCAACCGCGCGCCGTTCGACCTCCCCGAGGCCGAGGGTGAGCTGGTCGGTGGTTTCCACACCGAATACTCCAGCCTGAAGTTCGCGCTCTTCTTCCTGGCCGAATACATCAACATGGCCACCGTCAGCGCGCTCGCCACGACGCTGTTCCTCGGCGGCTGGCGAGCCCCGCTCGGCCTCGGCACGCTCTGGGCCGGCGCCAACGAGGGCTACTGGCCGGTGCTGTGGTTCTTCCTGAAGATGTTCTTCTTCATCTGGGTCTTCATCTGGCTGCGCGGCACGCTGCCGCGGCTGCGCTACGACCAGTTCATGTCGCTCGGCTGGAAGGTCCTGCTGCCGGCGAGCCTCGCCTGGATCGTCGTCGTCGCGGTGATCAAGATGGCCGCGATCCAGGGCGGCTTCAGCCCCAACTGGGTCCTCTTCGGCTTCGGTCTGGCCGTGACGGTGGTCGTGGTGCTCGGCTTCCTCAACCGGCTTCCGGAGAAGGAGGCCCAGGTCACCACGCCGACCGGCGGCTTCCCCACCCCCGCCCTGCCGCTGGGCGGGGCCGTACGGGGTGCCGCCCAGCCGCTGGTGTTCGGACCGCCGGCTGTGCCGACAGCCACCAACGGCGTACGCATTCTTCCCTCTCCTGAGGAGGCCAAGTGAGCAACGACGACCGCTCGTTCAAGGAGCGTTTCTGGGACCCGGTGAGCGGGTTCGCGGTGACGTTCGGGACGCAGTTCAAGAAGCCGGTCACCGAGCAGTACCCACAGCAGAAGGAGCCGACCGAGGAGCGCTTCCACGGCCGGCACCAGCTCAACCGGCACGCCGACGGCCTGGAGAAGTGCGTCGGGTGCGAGCTGTGCGCGTGGGCGTGCCCCGCCGACGCCATCTACGTCGAGGGTGCGGAGAACACCGAGGAGGAGCGTTACTCGCCCGGTGAGCGCTACGGCCGCGTCTACCAGATCAACTACCTGCGCTGCATCCTGTGCGGGCTGTGCATCGAGGCCTGCCCGACGCGGGCGCTGACGATGACGAACGAGTACGAGCTCGCCGACACCTCGCGCGAGAGCCTGATCTACGAGAAGCAGGACCTGCTCGCGCCGCTCGAGGAGGGGATGGAGGCGCCGCCGCACCCGATGTTCCTCGGCAACGACGACACCTCCTACTACGCGCCGGAGCCCAAGGAGTCGGCCCGATGAGCTTTGTCATCCTCGCCTCGATCATGGTGATCGCGGCGATGGGCCTGCTGTTCGCGCGCAAGCCGGTGCACGCCGCGCTGTCGCTGGCGGTCGTGATGATCGGGCTGGCGATGATGTACGCGACGCTGGAGGCGCCGTTCCTGTTCGCCGTGCAGATCGTGGTCTACACCGGCGCGATCCTGATGCTGTTCCTCTTCGTGATCATGCTGGTCGGTGTCGACACCTCCGACAGGCTCAAGGAGACGATCGCGGGGCAGAAGGTGCTCGCCGTCATCCTCGGGGTCGGGCTGGGCGCGACGCTGATCGCGGGCGTCGGCCAGGCGAGCATCGCCACGATGCGCGGGCTGGCCAGCGCGAACGAGGGCGGCAACGTACAACGCCTCGCCGACCTCCTCTTCTCGCGCTACGTGATCGCCTTCGAGGCGACCAGCGCGCTGCTGATCACCGCCGCGATCGGCGCGATGGTGCTGGCCCACCGTGAGCGGATCGACCCGAAGCAGAGCCAGACCGATCTGGCCCAGAAGCGGGTCGCCGACTACGCGAAGAGCGGCAAGCACCTCGGTCCGCTGCCCCCACCGGGCACCTTCGCGCGACACAACAGCAACGACACCCCGGCCCTGCTGCCGGACGGGTCGCAGAGCACGAAGTCGGTCCCGGCCATCCTCGCCGGCGGTCGCACGGAACAAGGAGAGGACGAATGACAGACAACACCACGGCGTACGTCATCCTGTCCGCCATCCTCTTCACGATCGGCACGATCGGCGTGCTGACCAGGCGAAACGCCATCGTCGTCTTCATGTGCGTCGAGCTGATGCTCAACGCGGCCAACCTGGCCCTGGTGGCGTTCAGCCGGATGCACGGCAACCTCGACGGGCAGGTGACCGCGTTCTTCGTGATGGTCGTCGCGGCCGCTGAGGTGGTCGTCGGGCTGGCGATCATCATGACCATCTTCCGCACCAGAAACACGGCTTCGGTCGACGAGCCAAGGATGCTCAAGTGGTGAATCCTGTCGAGGCCAGCGGCGTCTTCTCGCTGATCTGGCTGGTCATCGCGCTGCCCCTGGCCGGCGCTGCTCTGATCCTGATCGGCCGTCCGTTCGCGCCGGCGCTCTTCGACCGGATCGGGCACTGGCTCGCGGTCGGGCTCGCGGGTGCGTCCTTCGTGCTGTCGCTCGTCCTCTTCATCGCCGCCCTCGGTCGCGACGAGGAGAGCAGGCAGGTCGTCCAGCACCTCTACACCTGGTTCGACACCGGCGACCTGAGCGTCGGCTTCGACCTGCTCTACGACCAGCTCTCCAGCCTGTTCCTGCTGCTCATCACCGGGGTCGGCACGCTGATCCACGTCTACTCGGTCGGCTACATGGCCCACGACGAGCGGCGCACCCGGTTCTTCGGCTACCTCAACCTCTTCCTCGCCGCGATGCTGATGCTGGTGCTGGCGGAGAACTACGTCGGCCTCTTCCTCGGCTGGGAGGGCGTCGGCCTGGCGTCCTACCTGCTGATCGGCTTCTGGCAGTACAAGCCGTCGGCAGCGGCGGCCGCCAAGAAGGCGTTCGTGATGAACCGGGTCGGCGACATGGGTCTCTCGCTGGCGATCGCGCTCAGCTTCGTCACCTTCGGGTCGACGTCGTTCTCGGCGATCGACATCAGCGACACCACCACGACCACCCTCAACTGGCTCGGCATCCTGCTTCTCGTCGGTGCCTGCGGTAAGTCCGCCCAGGTGCCGCTGCAGGGCTGGCTGCTCGATGCCATGGAGGGCCCGACCCCGGTCTCGGCGCTGATCCACGCGGCGACCATGGTGACCGCGGGTGTCTACCTCATCGTCCGCAGCAGCGCGATCTTCGACGCCGCCGAGGCCGCCTCGACCGCCGTCGTGGTCGTCGCCCTGGTGACGATCATCTGGGGTGCCGCGGTGAGCTGCGTGAAGGACGACATCAAGAAGGTCCTGGCCGGTTCGACGATGAGCCAGATCGGCTACATGATGCTGGCGGCCGGGCTCGGCGGGCCGGGATATGCGTTCGCGATCTTCCACCTGCTCACCCACGGCTTCTTCAAGGCCAACATGTTCCTCGGCGCCGGGTCTCTGATGCACGGGATGAACGACGACGTGAACCTCAAGCACTACGGCGCGCTGAGCCGGGCGCTCCCGGTCACGTTCCTGACCTTCTCGATGGGCTACCTGGCCATCATCGGGTTCCCCGGGTTCGCCGGCTTCTGGTCCAAGGACAAGATCCTCGAGGTCGCCTTCGCCGAGAGCTGGCTGGTCGGCATCATCGCCCTCCTAGCGGCCGGTGTGACCGCCTTCTACATGACCCGCCTGATGATGCTCGCCTTCTTCGGCCGCAAGCGCTGGCCCGAGGGCGTACATCCGCACGAGTCGCCGCGGATCATGACCGGTCCGCTCGTCGTCCTCGCCGCGCTGTCGGTCCTCGGTGGCGTCTTCGCGCTCGGTGGCTGGATCGAGCACTGGCTCGAGCCGGTGGTCGCGATCGGCCACGCCGAGCACCACGGTCCGCTCCCGGTCTGGGCGACCTCCGTCCTCGCGGTGCTGGTCGTCGCGATCGGGGTCGCGGCCGCCGGGTTCGTCTTCGGGCGCCGCCCGATCACGACCGAGCCGACGCCCTACCTGCACGTCCCGCACGTCGAGGACGTCGTGGTGCCGCCGGGGATGGCGATCACGCGCGGTGCCCTCGCGACCGACAAGTACGCCGTCGACGGCCTGATGAGCGGTGGCCCGATCGCCCTCGCTGCGATCGCCGGTGAGCTCCGCAAGGCACAGACCGGCTACGTACGTTCCTACGCCCTCTCCGTCCTCGGCGGCACTGTGCTGGTGACCCTCGCGATCCTGGTGGTCAACTGATGCTGACAATCCTCGTCCTCGTCCCGTTCGCGGGTGCGCTGATCACCGCGGTGATGCCGGCGCGGCCCAAGGCGTGGGCCTTCGGCTTCGCGCTCGCCACCCTGATCGCCGGCATCGTCACGATGTTCACGGCCCCCGACACCGATCTCGTCTGGATCGAGCCGCTCGGCGTCCACTGGGCGCTCGAGATGGACGGCTTCGGCAAGCTGATGGTGATGCTGACCGTCGTCCTGGTGCCGCTGGTGATGGTCGCGGCGGTCAAGGACCACGACAAGCGGTGGTACGCCTGGGCGCTGGCCCTGGAGGCCTTCGCGCTGCTCACCTTCACCGCCGGCGATCTCTTCCTCTTCTACATCGCCTTCGAGGCGACGCTGATCCCGGCGTACTTCATGATCGGCCAGCACGGCGGCCCCAACCGGGCCCGAGCCGCGCTCAAGTTCCTGATGTTCCAGCTCGGTGGCGGACTGGTGCTGCTCGGTGCGCTGATCGGCTTCTTCGTGGTCTCCTCGGAGGCCGGGTCGCCGTCGTACCTGATCAGCGACCTCGCCCAGCTCGACATCGGCACCACCGCCGAGCGCTGGATCTTCGTGGCGATGTTCATCGCGTTCGCGGTCAAGGCGCCGCTGTTCCCGGTGCACACCTGGCTGGCCGACACCACCGAGCAGGCCACCACGCCGACCTCGGTGCTTCTGGTGTGCGTCCTCGACAAGATCGGCACCTTCGGCATGATCCGGCTCTGCCTGGGCCTGGTGCCGGAGGCGTCCGCCTGGGCGACGCCCGTCGTCGTGGTGCTGGCGCTGATCTCGATCGTCTACGGCGCCGTGTTGGCGATCGGGCAGGACGACCTGCTCCGCCTGATCGGTCTGACCTCCCTGTCGCACTTCGGGCTGATCACCCTCGGCATCTTCGCGGCCACCCGTGAGGGCCTGGTCGGGGCGATCCTCTACATGGTCAACCACGGTGTCGCCACCGCGGCGATGTTCCTGATCGCCGGGTTCCTGATCGCCCGCAAGGGGACCGCCTCGATCTCGTCGATGCGGGGGATGGAGAAGGCGACGCCGGTGCTCGCCGGCACGTTCCTGATCGCCGGTCTGGCGACCGCCGGTCTGCCGGGTCTGAGCCAGTTCGTCTCCGAGATCCTGGTCCTGATCAGCGCCTTCGACTACCACTGGCTGGTCGGTGTCATCGCGGTCACCGCGATCGTGCTGGCCGCCATCTACGTGCTGTGGGCCTACCAGCGGATCTTCACCGGACCTGCTCAGCTGTCCACACCGGTCCGCGATCTCAATCGGCGAGAGGTCGGGGTACTCGTTCCGCTGCTGGTCGCCCT
This sequence comes from Nocardioides sp. YJ-D4, assembly GCF_054031495.1. Lineage (NCBI taxonomy): Bacteria > Bacillati > Actinomycetota > Actinomycetes > Propionibacteriales > Nocardioidaceae > Nocardioides > Nocardioides sp. YJ-D4. The sequence continues at coordinate 2,546,053 of NZ_CM132932.1, read as the reverse complement.
TCTCTTCTTCGGCTTCGTCCCCGGACCGCTGATCTCGGCGGCGTCGCCGGTCGTGGAGCCTCTCGTCAATGTGATCCAGGCAGGTGAGTGACGCGATGTTCGAGTCCCCCGGAATTTCGTACGCCACCCTCTGGCCCGTCCTGCTGGTGCTGGCCGTGGCGTGCGCCGGTGTCGTGGTGGAGGCCTTCGCGCCGCGTGCCGCGCGGTTCAACACCCAGGTGTCGCTGGCGTTGGCGGGCCTGGTCGCCGCACTCGCCGGGACCGTCGCCGTCGGCGCCGGGTCCAGCCTCGGCGTCTCGACTGGTGAGGGTGCGCTCATCGTCGACGGCCCCGGGGTCTTCTCCCAGGGGCTGGTGCTGCTGGTCTCGCTCGGCGGCGTCGCGCTCTTCGCCGAGCGACGTCTCGACAACGGCGTGAGCGCCTTCGCCGGTCAAGCCGCGGCCCTGCCGGGCACACCTGCCGAGCGCACCGCCTCCCAGCGAGGGCTCGAGCACACCGAGGTCTACCCGCTGATGATGTTCGCGGTCGGCGGGATGATGCTCTTCTGCATCTCCGGTGACCTGCTGATGCTCTTCGTGGCGCTCGAGGTGCTGTCCCTGCCGCTCTACCTGCTGACCGGGCTGGCACGCCGTCGCCGGCTGCTCTCCCAGGAAGCGGCGCTGAAGTACTTCCTGCTCGGCGCGTTCTCCTCCGGCATCTTCCTCTACGGTCTCGCGCTGGTCTACGGCTTCGCCGGATCGATGTCGCTGGCCGAGATCGGTGAGGTGGCGGCCGAGGACGGCTCCAGCCCGCTGCTGCTCCTCGGCATCGGCCTGATGGCTGTCGGCCTGCTCTTCAAGACCGGTGCCGTGCCCTTCCACTCCTGGACCCCCGACGTCTACCAGGGCGCCCCGACGCCGGTCACCGCGTGGATGAGCGCGGCCACCAAGATCGCCGCCTTCGCCGCGATGCTCCGGCTCTTCTACGTCGCCTTCGGTGTCGAGGGCGACATCTGGCGCCCGGCGATCGGCGTGATCGCGGTGCTGACGATGCTGCTGGGCGCCTCCTTCGCGGTGGTCCAGACCGATGTGAAGCGGATGCTCGGCTACTCCGCCGTGGCCCACACCGGCTTCCTGCTGACCGGCCTCCTCGGCGTACAGACCGACGCCTTCGGCTCCACCCAGGCGGTGCTCTTCTACCTGACCGCCTACGGGTTCGCCACGCTCGGCGCCTTCGCGATCGTCTCCCTGGTGCGAGGGCCCAACGGCGAGGTCAACTCGTTGGACCGCTGGGCCGGCCTGGGGCGTTCCAACCCCTGGGTCGCGGCGACCTTCGCCGTCTTCCTGCTCTCGATGGCCGGGCTGCCGCTGACCGCCGGTTTCATCGGCAAGTGGGGCGTCTTCGCAGCCGCGCTGGGCGCCGGTCAGTGGCCCGTCGTCGTGGTCGCGATCTGCTCGAGCATCATCGCGATCTTCTTCTACGTACGCGTGATGATGCTGATGTTCTTCACCGACCCGCGCGAGGACGCAGCCACGGTGATGACCCCGTCGTACGCCACCACCGTCGTGATCGCACTGAGCGCTGTCGCCACCGTCTTGTTGGGTGTAATTCCGGGCCCTGTGCTCAGCCTGTTGGTGGATGCGGGAGGATTCATCGGGTGAGCACCAGCGCACCCACCGACCGAGCCCCTGAACTCGCCCTCCCGATCACCGATCCCGAGCTCGAGCAGCGGCTGCGCGCTCGGCTGGCGATCGTGGAGGAGAAGCTGGCGGGCTACGCCCGCAGCAGCTCCCCGTTCGTCACGGAAGCGGCCTCTCATCTGCTGGAGGCCGGCGGCAAGCGGTTCCGGCCGTTGCTGGTGCTGCTGGCCGCCGAGTACGGCCCGGACAAGCTCGCCGACGAGGTCATCACCGCCGCCTGCGTCGTCGAGCTCACCCACCAGGCCTCGCTCTACCACGACGACGTCATGGACGAGGCGCTCGTGCGCCGCGGTGAGGACACCGCCAACGCCCGCTTCGACAACCACGTCGCCATCCTGACCGGCGACTTCCTCTTCGCCCGCTCCTCGGAGCTGACCGCCCAGCTGGGCCCGGAGGCCGTACGCATCCAGGCGGCCACCTTCGCCAAGCTCGTCGAGGGTCAGATCCTCGAGGGCGTCGCGCCGCCCGAGGGTGTCGACCCGGTCGACCACCACCTCGAGGTGCTGGCCGGGAAGACCGGCGTCCTGATCGCCACCTCGGCTCTCTACGGTGCGCTCTTCGCCGGCGCGGACAAGGAGATCCAGGACGCCCTGCTCGCCTACGGCGACATCGTCGGCGTCGCCTTCCAGCTCTCCGACGACATCCTCGACATCGCCTCCGACGAGTCCGGCAAGACGCCCGGGACCGACCTCCGTGAGGGCGTACCGACGCTCCCGGTGCTGCTGGCCCGCCGCTCCACCGACGCTGCCGACGCGAGGCTCCTGGAGCTGCTCGACAGCGACCTCACCGACGACGCGGCCCTGGCCGAGTGCGTCGGCCTCCTCCGCGCCCACCCGGCGCTGGCGGAGGCCCGCGCCTACGTCCAGTCCCGCGCCGAGGAGGCCAAGGCCGCTCTCGCGCCGCTCCCCGAGGGCCCCGTCCGCACGGCTCTCGAGGCCTTCGCCGACATCGTCGCCGTCCGCTCCGTCTGACGTCTCACGCGCTGGTCGAGCCGCCGGAGCCGCTAGGCGGAGGCGTGTCGAGACCAACACGGTCGCATATGGGCTGTGTTGGTCTCGACACCGCTCGCTGGCGCTCGCGGGCTCGACCAGCGCGGCAGGTCTGGTGGGGTGGGAATCCAGGGCGCGATATTCGGTAAAGGGATTCGGCGGGATGGCAGTACCGTGGCGACGTGAATGAGCAACGGCGTGGAGTGATGTTCGGCGCCGCTGCCTACATCATGTGGGGAGCGTTCCCGCTCTACTTCCCGCTCATGGAGCCCGCCGGGGCCTGGGAGATCCTGGGCCACCGGATCGTGTGGTCGCTGGTCGTGGCCGGAGCGCTGGTGCTGATCGTGGGGCGCCGCCAGCAGGTGGCCGCGATCCTGCGCGACCGGCGCAAGCTCATGCTGCTGACAGCGGCTGCGGCGGTGATCTCGATCAACTGGGTGACGTACATCTGGGGTGTCAACAACGGGCGGATCGTGGAGACGAGCCTGGGCTACTTCACCAACCCGCTGGTCACGATGTTGATGGGCGTGATCATCCTGCGTGAGCGGATGCGGAAGCTGCAGTGGGTCGCGCTCGGGATCGCGTTCGTGGCCACCGTCGTGCTCACCGTCGACTACGGCCGGCTGCCGTGGGTCGCGCTGATCCTGGCCTTCTCGTTCGGCACCTACGGGTTGCTCAAGAAGAGCGCGGGCGTCGGGCCGTTCGAGTCGCTGGCCGTCGAGACCGCCGTGACGGCGCCGTTCGCGCTGGCGCTGATCATCGCTCTCCAGGCGACCGGCAACGGCACGCTCGTCGGCCACGGTGTCCTCCACGTACTCCTCCTGATCAGCCTCGGCATCATCACCGTCGTGCCGCTGGCCTGCTTCGGCGCGGCCGCCATCAGGGTGCCGATGGTCACGATCGGGCTGCTCCAGTACCTCGCCCCGATCCTGCAGTTCGCCGTCGGCGTCTTCATCGCCCACGAGGCGATGCCTCCCGGCCGCTGGGCCGGCTTCGCGATCGTCTGGATCGCCCTGGTCATCTTCAGCGCCGAGGCCGTCCACCATCGCCGCAAGGTCCTGCGCGAGAGCGTCGCGCCGCTGAGCACCACCGGCGCCTAGCCGAGACGTCACCCCCGCCGGCCGAGACGTCACTCAGGTCGGTCGAGATGGCACCCCGGTGCCATCTCGACCGACCTAGGTGACGTCTCGGCGACTGGTGGCCGTCCAAGGAGCGGACCGTTCGGGCGTTTTCACATCCACTCGACTAATTCAAGTATTCTCCTCGACATTCGTAACCCGATCGACCTTGACTCGGCAGGGCAGAAGTGAGGAACCAGATGAAGAAGATCAAGGTTGCAGTGGCCGTGGCCGCTGCGAGCATCCTGACCTTGACCGCGTGCGGTGGCTCCGGCGGCGACAGCGACGCGGAGTCGATCTCCATCGTCGGCTTCGCCGTCCCCGAGACGGCCAACAAGGCGATCGCCAAGGAGTTCAACAAGACTCCTGAGGGCGAAGGCGTCACCTTCCAGACCTCGTACGGCGCCTCGGGTGACCAGAGCCGTGCGGTCGAGTCCGGCTTGAAGGCCGACTACGTCCACCTGTCCGTCGGCACCGACGTACAGCGCCTGGAGAAGGCCGGCCTCGTGGACGCGTCGTGGGACGACGGCGACAACAAGGGCATCGTGTCCAGCTCGGTCGTCGTGCTGGGTGTTCGTGAGGGCAACCCGAAGAACATCCAGGGCTGGGAGGACCTGATCAAGCCCGGTGTCGGCGTGGTCACGGCCAACCCGGCCTCCTCCGGCGCCGCCCGCTGGAACGCGCTGGCCGCCTGGGGCTCCGTGGTGAAGAACGGTGGCACCGAGGAGGAGGGCAAGGCGTACCTCGACAAGCTCTTCAAGAACGTCGTCACCCTGACCAACTCCGGCCGCGACGCCACCACCGCCTTCCTCGGCGGCACCGGTGACGTGCTGCTCGCCTACGAGAACGAGGCGATCCTCGCGGCCCAGCAGGGTGAGGGCTTCGAGTACATCATCCCGGACTCCACCGTGCTGATCGAGAACCCCGGCGCCATCCTCAAGGACTCCTCCAAGCCGTCTCAGGACTGGCTCGACTTCGTCCTCGACCCCAAGGGCGGTCAGAAGCAGTTCGCGCTGACCGGCTTCCGCCCGGTCAACATCGCCGAGCCCGGCGTCGTCGACTGGGACGCGATCGGGCTCAAGCCGGAGGACATCAAGGGCGCCAAGGACCCGGCCGACCCGTTCCCGGCGCCGAAGCAGCTGCTCACCCTGGAGAACGACTTCGGCGGCCGCGACTGGTCGGGCGTCAAGGAGAAGCTCTTCGGCACCGGTGAGGACGGCGAGGCTCTCGGCATCGTGACCGACTCGATCGCCAAGTCCGGCAAGGCCTCGCAGTAGTCCGGTCATGACGACAACCATCCCTACGGCCCGGCCGGCTGCCCGTCGCAGCCGGCCGGGCAACACTCTGACAAGGACCAGCGGCATCGGGCTCGGCATCACGATGCTCTGGTTCAGCCTGCTCGTCCTCATCCCGCTGGTGGCGGTGATCATCACCGCCTCCAGCGGCGGCTGGTCCGCCTTCGCGGACCAGCTCACCAACGAGCAGACCGCGTCGGCGATCCTGCTGACGATCCGTGCGGCCATCGTGGTCACCCTGATCAACGTCGTCATCGGCACCGTGATCGCCTGGGTCCTGGTCCGCGACAAGTTCTGGGGCAAGGGCCTGCTCGAGGTCATCATCGACATCCCGTTCGCACTGCCGACGATCGTCGCGGGCCTCGTGCTGCTCTCCCTCTACGGCGCCGAGTCACCCCTCGGCCTGCACTGGGCGAACACGTCGACGTCGGTCTACCTCGCCCTCGCCTTCGTGACGCTGCCCTTCGTCGTACGCATGGTGCAGCCCGTCCTCGAGGAGCTCGACACCGACGTGGAGGAGGCCGCTGCCTCCCTGGGGGCCTCCCGGTTCACCACGTTCTGGCGGATCATCCTGCCGTCGCTGGCTCCGGCCATCGCGGCGGGCGCGGCGCTCTCCTTCGCGCGCGGGATGGGGGAGTACGGCTCCCTGGTCCTGCTCTCGGGCAACCTGCCGTTCAAGTCCGAGGTCGCCTCGGTGCGGATCCTGTCCGCGATCGAGAACGACAACCCGGAGGGCGCGGCGGCGATCGCGGCGTTGCTGCTGGGCGTCTCCCTCCTCGTCATCGTCGTCCTCGACCTGGTCCAGAGGAGGATGGTCCGCCGTGGCTGAGACCCGTCGTGCTCCCCGCACCCTGCTGACGTACGTCCTTCGCGTCATCGTCATCGCCTACCTCGGGCTCCTGGTGGCCTGGCCGGTGGTCCTGGTCGCCTGGAACGCCTTCTACGTTCCCGACATCGGGTTCACGACCGAGGCGTTCACCGCGATCTTCAACGACCCGCAGATGATGCACGCGATCCAGCTGACCTGTGTGGCCGCAGTGGTCGCGACGCTGATCAACCTGCTCTTCGGCGTCTCGATCTCGCTGCTGCTGGTGCGTACGGAATTTCCCGGCAAGCGCATCCTGAGCGCGATGATCGACCTGCCGTTGTCGGTCTCGCCGATCGTCGTCGGCCTGGCGCTCGTGCTGGTCTACGGCGGCCGCGACGGCTGGTTCGGGCCGACGCTCGAGTCGGCCGGGATCCAGATCATCTTCTCGACGCCGGGCATCATCATGGCGACCGCGTTCGTCTCGCTGCCGCTGGTGATCCGCGAGGTCATCCCGGTGCTGGAGGAGATCGGCACCGAGCAGGAGCAGGCCGCCGCGTCACTCGGCGCGAGCAGCTGGCAGACGTTCTGGCGGATCACGCTCCCGGGCATCAAGTGGGCCGTCATCTACGGCGTCGTGCTCACCCTGGCCCGGTCGCTGGGCGAGTTCGGCGCGGTCAAGGTCGTCTCCGGCAACGTGCTCGGCCAGACCCGCACCGCCACCCTCGCGGTCGAGGAGAAGTACCTCAACTTCGACCAGCAGGGCGCGTACGCCGTCGCCTTCCTCCTCGCCAGCGTCTCGGTCATCTGCATCCTCATCGTCTTCGTGCTGCGCGCCCGCGGTGCGCGCGTGCGGTGAAAGGACACATCCCATGAGCATCGAAGTAAGTGGTGTCAACAAGCGTTACGGCGACTTCGTCGCCCTGGAGGACATCAACCTGACCATCCCGACCGGGCAGCTGACCGCCCTGCTCGGGCCCTCCGGTGGTGGCAAGACCACGCTGCTGCGGGTCATCGCCGGGCTGGAGACACCCGACACCGGGTCGGTCGTGATCGAGGGCAAGGACGCGACGTCGCTGCCGGTCCAGAAGCGCAACGTGGGCTTCGTCTTCCAGCACTACGCCGCGTTCAAGCACCTCTCGGTCGCCAAGAACGTCGCCTTCGGCCTGGAGATCCGCAAGCGCCCCAAGGCGGAGGTCGCCAAGAAGGTCGAGGAGCTGCTCGAGCTCGTCCACCTCTCGCAGTTCGCCAACCGGCTGCCCTCGCAGCTCTCCGGAGGCCAGCGGCAGCGAATGGCGCTGGCCCGGGCGCTGGCGATCGAGCCGTCCGTGCTGCTGCTCGACGAGCCGTTCGGCGCCCTGGACGCGAAGGTACGCAAGGAGCTGCGCGACTGGCTGCGACGGCTCCACGACGAGGTGCACGTGACCACCGTCTTCGTGACCCACGACCAGGAGGAGGCCCTCGAGGTCGCCGACGAGATCGTGGTCGTCAACCAGGGTGGCATCGAGCAGATCGGCACCCCCGAGCAGCTCTACGACGAGCCCGCCAACGACTTCGTGATGTCGTTCCTCGGCGACGTCACCACCCTGGGCGGGTCCCTGATCCGGCCCCACGACGTCGAGGTCACCCCCTCGCCGATCTCCGAGCACTCGCTCGAGGGCACCGTCTCGCGCGTCCTGCGGATCGGCTTCGAGGTACGCCTGACGGTCCTCACCGACGACGGTGAGGTCGTGACCGCCGAGCTGACGCGTACGCATGCCCGGGCTCTTCGGCTCGAGGAGGGCGTCAACGTATTCGTCACGCCGTCGCCGGGGGCTTACACGATGCCGGCGCCGGCGGCGTAGGGGTTCCTTCACCAAGGTATGCAGCCGAAGGCCCACATCCCCAGCGGAGTTCCGCGCGGGATGTGGGCCTTTCTCGGCATACCGTGCCCGAGGATCAGTGAGGCAGCCACGCCTCGTCGCGCGCGGTGCGGGTGGTGACCTCGTCGGGCAGCTCACGGGAGGCGAGCTCGGCGATGGAGACCTTCTCGAAGACCTCGCGCAGCGAGTCGCGGGCGGCGATCCACACGTGCTGGAGGACGTCGGCGCGCTCGTTGTAGGTGACCCCCTCGGGGCGCAGCCCGTAGACCGAGACCAGCGGACCGTCGACGGCGCGGATCACGTCGGCGACGGAGACGTCCTCGGCCTTCCGGGCCAGGCGCCAGCCGCCCGACTGGCCGCGCTGTGAGATGACCACGCCGGCCTTGCGGAGGTCGGCGAGGATCGCCTGCAGGAACCCGTGAGGGATCTCCTGGGCGCGGCCGAGCTCCTCGGCGCTGACAGCTTTTCCGTCCTCGCGCGCGGCCATCTCGATGAGGGCGCGGAGGGCGTAGTCGGACTTGGCAGATACTCGCACGGCCACATTCTTGCAGATGAATGCAGAATTTCGCTCAACCTAGTGGTCAAGTCCACTTTCATTCACGAGCGTCTCGGATCGCACCTTGAGAGCCGCGGCATGCCGCCGGAACCCGTCGGCGACCCGCTCGGGCCCGGCCAGCCCGACCAGTGGACCGGAGAACTCCTCGACCGTCTCGTAACGCGTCGGCCCGCCGGGCCGCTGGGTCAGCCGCTGGTGACGTACGCCCCGTACCAGGCCGAGCCGCGCCGGCCAGCCCTCATAGACATAGGCCAGGTACGCAGTCGCGACCCCGTCCTCGCCGACCGCCGGCGGCTCGAGCGCCGAGATCCGCTCCGGCGAGCGCGAGCGGCCGCCGTTCGCCCAGGTCACCTGCAGCACGATCGGGTTGCCGACCGCCGCCGGCTGCGCGGTCTCGGCCCGGACGACGAACGGGTTCCACGCGGCGTACGACTCGGTCTCGACCATCACCCGCCACACCACCTCGATCGGAGCGTCGATCTCGACCGAGGCTCTCGGGTGCTCGTAGCTCACGGCTGGATCATAAGTCCCTGGTTGTTTTAGAGATATCTCGCTAATATCGGGTCAAACGTCCAGCAAGGAGTGAAGCCATGACGCAGGTGCCCACCCCATCAGCCCGTGCCGAGCGGATCGCGGTCATCGCCTCGCGCTGGCACTCCGACATCGTCGACCAGGCGGTGAAGGCGTGCGTCGACGACCTGGCGAGCCTCGGGATCTGGGAGGTCGACGTGATCCGGGTGCCAGGGGCCTACGAGATCCCGCTGCGGGCACAGCGGCTCGCCAGGTCGGGGGAGTACGCCGCGATCGCGGCTTGCGCGCTGGTGATCAATGGCGGGATCTACCGTCACGAGTTCGTCGCCTCGACGGTGGTCGACGCACTGATGCGGGTGCAGCTCGAGACGGACGTGCCCAGTTTCTCGGCCGTCCTGACCCCGCTCAACTTCCACGAGCACGACGAGCACCACGGCTTCTTCCGCGACCACTTCGTCCTCAAGGGCCGCGAGCTCGCCCGCGCGATGGCGGACGTCCTCGCCACATCCAGGGCCGCATGACCTCCGAGATCGGTCTGGCGGTGGAGCGCCGCATCCGCGAAAGCTTCGCGAAGCAGGGGCTGATGACGCACCTCGGTGCGCGGATCGCGTCGGTCACGCCCGGCCGGGTCGTCATCGCCCTTCCGCATCGAGCCGAGGTGACCCAGCAGAACGGCTACATCCACGCCGGCGCGACCAGCGCCATCGCCGACAGCGCCGGGGGATACGCCAGCCTGACCCTCTGCCCGCCGGACAGCGACGTGCTCACGGTCGAGTACAAGATCAACCTGGTCGCGCCGGCCGTCGGCGAGCGGCTCGAGGCCGTGGGCGAGGTCGTCAAGGCCGGACGTACGCTCACCGTCACCGCTCTCGACGTCCATGCCGTCCGCAACGGATCGCGCACGCTCGTCGCCACCGGCCAGCAGACGGTGATGTGCCTGCGGCCCCGCGCTGACGGCGCCGTCTAGGCTCCGCGGCATGGGACGACCGGCCAGACATGGCGCCGAAGCGCTGCTCGACGCAGGCGTACGGCTCTTCGTCGACGGCGGCGCACGGGCAGTGACGATGGCCGCGGTCGCCCGAGAGGCAGGGGCGCCGAGCGGGTCGGTCTACCACCGCTTCCCGGACCGGTCGGCGTTGCTGCACGCTCTGTGGCAGCGGGCGGTCCAGGCCTTCGACGAGCCCTACCGCGACCAGCTCGGCGAGGATCCCACCCCGCGACGGGCCGTCGAGATGGCCGTATGGGTGGTCGAGTGGTGCCGTGAGAATCAGGCTTCGGCGATCGTCCTGCACGCCGGGAAGACGGCCTTCTCGCCGGAGCAGTGGTCAGCCGCGGATACCGCGGCCACCGAGGCGTACGAGGCCTCCCGTGACCGCGCGGTCGCGGCCCGGGTCAAGCAGGTCGCCAAGGCTGCCGGCAGGCGTCCCGACGAGGTCGCCTTCGCGATGCTCGAGATGCCGATCGCCGTCGTACGCCGCTCTCTTCCCGGCCCGGTGCCCGCCGACGCCACCGACCTCGTCCGGCGCCTCGCCTCGCTGATGATCCTCGGCGAGGCGGCGCCTGCGACGGATCAGCGGTAGTTGATGAACTGCACCGCGAAGTCGTAGTCCTGGCCCTTGACCAGCGAGATCACGGTCTGCAGGTCGTCGCGCTTCTTGGAGGAGACGCGGAGCTCGTCGCCCTGGATCTGCGCCTTGACGCCCTTGGGGCCCTCGTCGCGGATCAGCTTGGAGATCTTCTTGGCGTCCTCGGAGGAGATGCCCTCCTTGAGGGTGATCGAGATCTTCGACTGCTGCCCCGACTGGCGCGGCTCGCTCGCGTCGAGGATCTTCAGCGACTGCTTGCGCTTGATCAGCTTGTCCTGGAAGACCGAGAGCACCGCGCTGGCGCGGTCGTCGGCGGAGGCCGAGATCTCGATCCCCTGCTCACCGCTCCACTCGATGGTCGCGTTGGTCCCCTTGAAGTCGAACCGCGTCGCGATCTCCCGCGCGGTCTGGCTCAGCGCGTTGTCGACCTCCTGGCGATCGATCTTGCTCACGATGTCGAACGACGAGTCCGCCATGACTCTCTCCTCTAGCTTCTGACCAGGACTGTGCGCCCCGGGAACGTACCTGTCTCACCCTAGGACCTCGTGCCGTTTTCGTACGCCGCCAGCCCCTGCGCTATTGTTTATTGCTGTCGCGATCCCCTTGACCGGGGCGCGCGCACAACCCAGGCAGATTGCCCGAGCGGCCAATGGGAGCGGACTGTAAATCCGTCGGCTTTGCCTTCGAAGGTTCGAATCCTTCATCTGCCACGCCTGGGAGAACACCCCGGTGACCAGCGGAAACGTTGGCCACCGGGGTGTTTCGCTTGTCCGTGCCAGTCGTGACACGACAGGGCCGTTCGGCTACGGTGACCAGCGTGCGCGACAGTCGAGCAGAGATTGTGAGCGACCTGCTCGACCTGCTCCGTTCGGTTGAGCTCGAGACGGTCTGGACCTCGTTCGACACGGGTGTGGACCTGAGGGCAGAGGTCGAGCGCATCGAGTCATCTCACTCGGACGGAAGCGCGTCGGCGGAGGAGCAACTGGCCCTGCTCTTCGCCCCCACCGGCGCGCTCCAGGAAGTTGCCATGAGCAGCGGCTTTCACGACGAGTACCTGCGCCTGGCCAACAGACACGACAAGTTCGCGACCAGACCGAGGAGCAACATGGCAGTCGAGGCAACTCCAGCCCCCGCTGGGAACGACGAGTTCTGGCGGGAGCGGCGGATCTGCTTCTTGACCACGAGCCGGCCGGATGGCAGCCCGCATCTGGTCCCGGTGGGGGTGACGTTCGATCCGGAAGCCGGGGTCGCGCGCGTCATCAGCAGCGCGGGCAGCAAGAAGGTTCGCAACGTACGCGCGGCCGGGCCCGACGGCGCTCAGGCGGCGGTCAGTCAGGTGGACGGGCGGCGGTGGTGCACGTTGGAGGGCACGGCGGTGGTCAAGGACGACGCGGAGTCGGTGGCTGAGGCCGAGCGGCGGTACGCCGAGCGCTACCGGCAGCCCCGGCCCAACCCGGAGCGCGTGGTCATCGAGATCACGGTGACCCGGGTGCTTGGTAACACCCGTCCTTCGGGCTGGTGAGCGCTCTTACGGGGAGCGGACGGTAAGTCCGTCGGCTTTGCCGGGGTTCGCATCCCACGAGGTCAGGATGCGGAGGCGGTCGTCCGACGGGCTGCCGGCGGGGGCGGTCAGCACCATGAGGCGCTGTCCGGAGCCGTCCGGGCTCTGCCAGGTGTCGCAGTCCAGGGTCAGGTCGCCGACCACGGGGTGGTGGTACTGCTTCGTCCCGAAGCTCGCGGAGTTCACGTGCCGCTCGGCCCACCACGTACGGAAGTCGGCGTCTCGCACGGAGAGCTCGCCGACGAGCACGGCCAGCTCGGGATCGTCGGGGTCTGTGGCAGCCTCCATCCGGAGGGCGGCTACGGCATCGCGGGCGTCGTGCTCCCAGGTGGCATGCAGGGCGCGCACGATCGGGTGGGTGAACATCAGGCGGATGTAGTTGCGCTCTGGTTCGGGAATTGTCGAGAAGTCGGTGAAGAGGGCCGCGGCGGCCCGGTTCCAGTCGAGGACGTGGAGCCTCCGTCCGAGGACCAGCGCCGGCGTATCGACCAGCTGATCGAGGAGTCGGCGCGCGGCGGGCCGGATCTTCTGCACGGTCCGTCGTCGTCTGGGGAGCGCGTCGACCTTGCCCGCGATCTCGTACAGATAAGCCTGCTGGTCCTCGTCCAGCCGAAGTGCGCGAGCCAGCGTCTCCAGAACCGATGCGGACGCCTTCACCCGCCCCTGCTCGAGGCGGGTGTAGTAGTCCACGCTGATCACGGCAAGGGCTGCGACCTCTTCCCGGCGCAGACCGCGTACCTTCCGGTGATTTCCCAGGTCAGGCAGGCCTACCTGACCTGGGGTCAGGCGCGCTCGGCAGGCTTTGAGGAACGCTCCGAGCTCATTGGGCACCGCTGGATTGCTCATACGTCAATTGTGGCCGGGGGCGACGAAGCCTGGGAGGGAAGGAACGTTCCCAGGCAGAAGCTCGCCGCTTTTGCGCTCCTTCGAAGCGGTGGAAGTTGGGGTGTGCCGGATGGACCGGCCCAGCAAGAAGGAGAGAACTCGTGGTCACCAAGTTGGACGTCACTTTCGACAGCGCGGGGATTCAGATCGCCGCCCACCTCTATGTCCCCGCCGGCGCCAGCGACGCGCCTGCCATCGTCGTCGGTCACCCGGGAACGGGCGTCAAGGAACAGGCGTCGGGGCTGTACGCCGCACGGCTGGCCGAGCAGGGCTTCGTCACCGTCGCCTATGACGCCGCGTACCAGGGCGCGAGCGGTGGTCTTCCCCGAGGGCTGGAGGACCCGGCTCAGCGCATCGAGGACATCAAGGCGGCGGTCTCGTTCCTGACCACCCGACCCGAGGTGGACAGCGAGCGCATCGGGGCCCTCGGCATCTGCGCGTCGGGTGGCTACTCGCTGCCGGCGACCGCCGGCGACCACAGGATCAAGGCGCTCGGGACGGTCTGTGCCGTCGACGTCGCCCGCCAGTTCCGGCTCGGTTCCAACGGCACCCAGGATCCGGCCGTGTTCCAGGCGATGCTCGACGGGGCCGCGGCTGCCCGTACGGCCGGCGCCAACGGCGACGATCCCGGGATGTTGCCGCTCTTCCCCGCGACCGCGGACCAGGCGCGAGCCATGGGCGGCGAGCACGCGGCCGAGGGGTTCGACTACTACTGCACCCCGCGTGCCGAGCACGAGAGGGCCGCCAAGGGGTTCGACTGGACGAGTATCGACAAGATGGCCACGTTCGACGCCTTCGCGCAGGTGCCGCTGATCGGGCAGCGACCGCTGTTCATGGTGGTCGGCACCCGTGCGGAGACCGCCTGGATGTCGATCGACGCCTTCCAGCGAGCGGTCGGGCCGAAGGAGGTCTTCTGGGTCGAGGGCGCCAGCCACGTCGACCTCTACGACCGGGAGCCCTACGTCGGCGCGGCCGTGGAGAGGCTGGGCGCCTTCTTCACGCAGAACCTCGGCGTTCCGGCCAGCTGATCAGCTTCAGAGGAGCCCTCGGTCGGTGAGGACGATGCGGTCGTTGATGTCCTGGACGTCGCGCCGGTTGCCGGTCGGGAACATGGTGCGGAACCGGTCGATCTGGCGGGATGAGGCGGTGATCGGGTCGGTGAGCATGACCCACTGGACGTGCTCGGTGTACGGCGCGGTCGTGAGGGACCCGTCGTAGCGGTAGGAGGTGTGCCGGCGGGGCAGGAGGGCGCCGACGTCGATGTGGCCGACGTGGTCCGCGGTCGAGCACTCCGAGACCAGGTGGTCGTAGAGGCGACCGAGGGTCGGGTTGACGAGGCCCGGGCGGACCCAGACACCGACGACGAGGGTGTGGCCGGAGGCGTCCTGGTGCACGAAGTGCATCTCGATCGGGTAGTCCCGGGCGGAGAGCAGATGCTCGCTCGGGGTGTGCCAGTGGAACTGCACCAGGCCGTACGTCACCCCGGCCATCTCGAGCGAGCCGACGCCGGGCGGGAGCTCGGCGCGCACGGTCTCCTCGTTGCCGCGGACGGTGCAGCCGTCGGGCTCGTCGGCGTCCTCGCGGATGTACTTCATCGTGACGGTCGCGTCGTGGGGATAGTGGACGTGCAGAGCGGGCAGGTGCTCATGCTGGGCGCCGCCGCGGTAGATGCGGATGGGGCTCTGGTGCGGTGGGCCGGCGGAGGTCGCGGATGCGGCCGCTGACGAGGGCAGAGCGGTGAGCCCCGCGATGGCGGCGGCTCCCTGGAGCAGGGCGCGACGGTTCATCCCGACGGTGGTGCGCTTCATGGAGATCTCCCGAGATCTACCGGGTCGATGTGTGACCCGTGGACCGCAATACGTACCACGAAATGCGGTCGGCGGCGTCGCATCCGCGACCTAGAGTCGTCATGACGCGAGAGGAGAATCCGATGAGCGTCCAGCTGAACCACACGATCGTCCACGCCTCCGACCGGGACGCGATGGCGACTCATCTGACCGAGATCCTCGGGCTTCCGGAGGCCCAGGTCTTCGGCCCGTTCCGGGTCGTCGAGCTCACCAACCAGGTCAGCCTCGACGTGGTCGAGGACCAGGACTTCCGGCCGCAGCACTACGCGTTCAAGGTCTCCGAGACCGAGTTCGACGAGATCTTCGGGCGGATCAAGGAGCGCGGCATCACCTACTGGGCCGACCCCTTCCACCGGCGGGAGGGGCAGATCAACCACAACGACGGCGGTCGCGGCGTCTACTGGGAGAGCCCCGACGGACACAACCTCGAGATCATCACGGTGCCGTACGGCGGCTGACCGTCGACGAAGCTCAGGCCAGGTCCGCGGCGAGCTGCTTGCCGGCCTCGGTGAGCAGCGGGACGGCGCGCTCGATGAGCTCGTCGCTCATCCGGCCGGTGGGTCCGCTGATCGACATCGCCAGGCGCGGGGCGTAGTCGGGGACGGCGACGGCGACGCAGCGTACGCCTGCCTCCTGCTCGCCCTCGTCGATGGCGTAGCGGCGCTCGCGGACCTGCTCGAGCTGGTCGAGGTAGTCGTCGCGGGAGGTGATCGTGGTGGAGGTGTAGGGGACCATGTCGGTGCGCCGGAGGATGTCGCGGACCTGGTCGGGAGCCATGTCGGCGAGGATGGCCTTGCCGACGGCGGTGCAGTGCGGGGACACCCGGCGGCCGACCTCGGTGAACATGCGCATCGACTGGCGCGACTCGGTGTGGGCGACGTAGACGATCTGGTCGCCGTCGAGCATCGCCAGGTTGGCCGACTCGCCGACCTCGTCCACGAGCCGGGTGAGGTGCGGGCGGGCCCAGGTGCTGAGCATGCGCGAGGAGCTCTCGCCGAGCCGGATCAGCTTGGGCCCGAGGACGTACTGCCGGTTGGCCTCCTGGCGGAGGTAACCCAGGTCGACGAGGGTGCGCACCAGCCGGTGGATGGTCGGCAGCGGCAGACCGGAGGCGGCGGCGAGCTGGGAGAGCCCCATGGTCCCGCCGGCGTCGGCCATCGTCTCCAGCAGTGCGAAGGCACGCTCGATCGACTGCACGGCCCCGGTGCGGGCCTTCGGCGCCTTCTCGTTCTCGCTCACCTGAGCTCCCCGATCTATGGGTACTGTCTTCCGGATGACGGAAGTCTAGCGTCGTGTAGAGGAAATCCGGCTGGTTGCGTCCCTTGTCTGGCCGGATTAACATCCGCAATGCGGAAAGAGAAATCCATTCAAAGGAAAACTGTAGCCCTGGAAGGGTGGAGCTCGTGAACATTCAGATCACCGGTGGCGAGGTCGAGCGAGGAGCCGAGATCCTCACCCCCGAGGCCCTCGACTTCGTCGCGGAGCTGCAGCGACGGTTCGGGGCCCGCCGTGACGAGCTTCTGGCCGCCCGCCGAGTGCGCCGCGAGGAGGTCGCCCGCACCGGCCGGCTCGACTTTCTGCCCGAGACGGCCGACGTACGCGCCGGCGACTGGACCGTGGCTCCGGTGCCCGAGGACCTCCAGGACCGCCGCGTCGAGATCACCGGCCCGACGGACCGGAAGATGACGATCAACGCCCTCAACTCCGGGGCGCGGGTCTGGCTGGCCGACATGGAGGACGCCAGCACGCCGCACTGGAGCAACGTGGTCGGCGGCCAGGTGAACCTGTACGACGCCATTCGGCGCCAGATCTCGGCGATGTCCCCGCAGGGCAAGCTCTACGAGCTCAAGGAGGACCAGCGGCTGGCGACGATCGTGATGCGCCCGCGCGGCTGGCACTTCGACGACCTGCACGTCCTGGTCGACGGCAAGCCGGTCGTCGGCGCCCTGGTCGACTTCGGGCTCTACTTCTTCCACAACGCCCGCGAGCTCGTGGAGCGCGGCAGCGGGCCGTACTTCTACCTCCCCAAGATGGAGAGCCACCTCGAGGCGCGGCTGTGGAACGACGTGTTCACCTTCGCCCAGGCGGAGCTCGGGATCCCGCACGGCACCGTGCGCGCGACCGTGCTCATCGAGACGATCCCGGCCGCGTTCGAGATGGACGAGATCCTCTACGAGCTGCGCGACCACGCCTCGGGGCTCAACGCGGGCCGGTGGGACTACCTGTTCAGCCTGATCAAGTACTTCCGCGACGCCGGGCCCTCGTTCGTGCTGCCGGACCGGGCGACGGTGGGGATGACCTCACCGTTCATGCGTGCGTACGCCCAGCTGCTGGTGAAGACCTGTCATCGCCGCAACGCCCACGCGATCGGCGGTATGGCCGCCTTCATCCCGAGCCGCCGGGACCAGGAGGTCAACGCCATCGCCTTCGCCAAGGTCCGTGAGGACAAGGAGCGCGAGGCCGGCGACGGCTTCGACGGCTCCTGGGTGGCCCACCCCGACCTGGTCCCGATCTGCCGCGAGATCTTCGACGGTGTCCTGGGTGACCGGCCGAACCAGGTCGATCGGCAGCGCGACGACGTCTCGGTGGGGGCCGAGGACCTGCTCGACGTCGCCTCTGCGGGCGGCGCGATCACCCTCGCCGGGCTGCACGACAACGTCGAGGTCTCGCTGGTCTACCTCGACGCCTGGCTGCGCGGCGCCGGTGCTGTCGCGATCCACAACCTGATGGAGGACGCCGCCACGGTCGAGATCTCCCGCTCGCAGATCTGGCAGTGGGTGCACAACGGATCGAAGCTCGACGACGGGACCCAGGTGACCGCAGAGCTCGTACGCCGGGTTCTGGACGAGGAGATGACGAAGCTGCTCGGGGCGGCCGACGGGATCGAGCACCACCTGAAGCAGGCCCGCACCATCTTCGAGGAGGTCGCGCTCGCCGACGACTACGTCGACTTCCTGACCCTGCCCGCCTATGAGCAGGTGGTGGGTGCATGAGCCACCTCGAGGAGCTCGCTGCCCGGCTCGACCGCGCGCTCGCCGGTGCCGACGCGGCGCTGGCCGCCAGCTATCCGGGGGACCGTGGCGTACGTCAGCCGGTGCACACCGTCTACGTCCCGGGCGACCGCTACGACGAGAAGACCGTCTCGGAGTGGTCGGCCGAGTCCGGTCGGGTGCTGGCTGAGCATGCTGGCTCGGCTGCAGAGGTCGCAGACTCCTTCGAGCTGGAGCCCGGCTTGGCGGAGGAGATCTACGACCGGGTGACGGCCAAGCTGGCCGCCGAGCCGATCGAGGACCTGCGGATCGACTTCGAGGACGGCTACGGCGCTCGGCCCGACGAGGACGAGGACGCCGCTGTGGTGGCGGCCGCCCGGGCGCTCGCCGCCACCGTCCGTGACGGCTCCGCGACGCCGTTCCACGGCATCCGGATCAAGTCGTTCGAGGCCCCGACGCGGCGCCGCGGGCTGCGTACGCTCGACCTCTTCCTCGGCGAGCTCGTCCGCGAGGGCGGCCTGGGTGACGGCTTCGTCATCACGCTGCCCAAGGTGACCTCGGTCGAGCAGGTCACCGCGATGGTCACCGCGCTGTCCGCGCTCGAGGCCGCCCACGGGATCGAGGCCGAAAACCTGCGGTTCGAGATCCAGGTCGAGACGCCGCAGGCGATCCTCGGCTCCGACGGCACGGCGCTGATCGCGCGGATGATCGCCGCCGGCGCGGGCCGGGTCACCGGCCTGCACTACGGGACGTACGACTACTCCGCCTCGCTCGGGGTCGCGGCCGCTTTCCAGAGCATGGAGCACCCGGTCGCTGACCATGCCAAGGACGTGATGCAGGTGGCCGCCGCCGGCACCGGTGTCTTCGTCTCGGACGGCTCGACCAACGTGCTCCCGGTCGGCGACCCGGAGGCCGTACGCGCCGCCTGGCGGCTCCACTCGCGCCTGGTGAGCCGGTCGCTGGCCCGCGGGATCTACCAGGGCTGGGATCTGCATCCGGCCCAGCTCCCCAGCCGCTACATCGCGACGTACGCGTTCTTCCGAGACGGGCTCGAGGTCGCCTCGGCTCGGCTGCGGGCGTACGTCCATGGCGGCGACTCCAGCTATCTCGACGAGCCCGCCACCGCTGCCGCGCTCGCCGCGTTCGTGCTGCGTGGCGTGGAGTGCGGTGCGGTCGCGGCCGACGAGGTCGAGACGCTCGCCGGGATCGACCAGGCCAAGCTCGCCGAGCTGGCTCGCCGGCGGATCACCGCCTGAGCATCCCGATCGCATGGCGGCAGGCTGGGTAGCCTGCCGCCATGCGCGTCGAAGCCGAGTTCACCACCGAACCGTTCCGTGGCGAGGGCGAGCCTCCCGAGCACGCCACGGCGGCGCTCGCGGCCGCCCGCGAGGCCGGCCTGGAGTGTGACTTCGGGCCGCTGGGCACGTCGGTGCGCGGCGAGCGGGACGCGGTGCTGGCCACCCTGGCTTCGGTGGTGGCCGCGGGCCTGGACCACGGTGCGGACCAGATCACCTTCCAGGTACGGGTCGAAGGACACAGCGCGCCGCGGCGTACGGCGAGCGGGTTGGACGCACTGCTCGCCGAGGTCGCCGAGAGCCTCGGTGGCGACCTGGCGGCCCTGGACCGCCAGGGGAAGCAGCGCGCCGTGCGGCTGCTGGAGGAGCGCGGCGCCTTCGACTACCGCAAGAGCGCCGAGATCGTGGCGGCCGCGCTCGGCGTCACCCGGTTCACGGTTTACAACTACCTGAACCGCGAACGGGAGTAGTCCCTACTTTTCAACAAACTGTTGACTGTGATGAGCGACACATGCAATCGTTGTTGCTGTACGGAAATTAGTTTCCGCATAGCGAGAGAGAACGGTTCATGGATCTCCAGAGCTTCAACACCTCACCGGCGGACGTCGTACGGCCCGTGCTGCAGGCTTGCTGCGACGCTCCGAGCTGGGTCGCCGCCGTCCTGGCCGGGCGTCCCTATGCCGCAGAGGCCGACCTCTTCCGGGCCGCCGACGAGGCGGCCCGACGGTTCACCGCGGCCGACGTCGACCAGGCGCTGGCCGCCCACCCCAGGATCGGGGAGCGCGCCGAGGGCGAGCACCCCGAGGCTGCCTGGTCGCGGCGCGAGCAGGCAGCGGTCGGCACCGACCAGGCCACGGCACAGGCCCTCGCCGAGGGCAACCGGGCCTACGAGGAGCGCTTCGGCCGGGTCTTCCTGATCTGCGCCACGGGCCTCTCGGTGGACCAGGTGCTCGGCGCTCTCCGCGAGCGGCTGGGTCACGAGCACGACGAGGAGGCGGCTGTGGTCGCCGACGAGCTGCGCCGGATCGCGCTGCTCCGCCTCGAGCGGGTCCTGGCCGCGGAGGTCTCGGCATGACCAGCGCCATCACCACCCACGTACTCGACACCGCGCTCGGCCGACCGGCCGCCGGTGTCCCGGTCCGGCTCAGCCGGATCGATGCCAACGAGTCGTCCGTCGTACTCGCCGACGCCGTCACCGACGACGACGGCCGGGTGACCGACCTGGGACCCGATCAGGTCCCGGCCGGCACCTATCAGCTCCGGTTCGGCACCGCCGCCTACTACGCGGCGACCGGTCAGGAGTGCTTCTACCCGCAGGTCTCCGTCACCTTCGCGGTCACCGACCGGCGGCACCACCACGTGCCACTTCTGCTGAGCCCGTTCGCCTACTCCACCTACCGAGGGAGCTGACATGCCCATTCGTCTTGGACCCAACCAGTACGGCAAGGCCGAGAACCGCGTCGTACGCATCTACCGCGACACTCCTCGCCACCAGATCCGTGACCTCAACGTCTCCACCGCGCTGCGCGGCAGCTTCGACGACGCTCACACCAGTGGCGACCAGCAGGACGTACTGCCGACCGACACCCAGAAGAACACCGTCTTCGCCTACGCGAAGGAGATCGGTGTCGCCTCGATCGAGGAGTTCGCGCTGGCTCTCGCCGACCGCTACCTCGAGGCCTGCCCGGCCGCCGAGGGGGCGCGGGTCGAGATCGATGAGTACGCCTGGGACCGGATCGAGGTCGACGGCGCGGGTCACGACCACTCCTTCGTCCGCTCGGGTGGCGGCGTACGGACCACGGTGGTGAACGTCGACGGCCGTGGGTCGGACCGGGTGGCGCATGTCGTCTCCGGCATCAAGGACCTGGTCGTGCTCAAGTCGACCGGCTCGGAGTTCCACGGCTTCCTCAAGGACGAGTACACGACCCTGCAGGAGACCACCGACCGGATCCTGGCGACCTCGCTCGTCGCCCGCTGGCGCTATTCCACCACCGAGGTCGACTGGGACAAGGCGTACGACTCCATCCGGGCCCTGCTGCTGCAGCGGTTCGCGGAGATCCACAGTCTCGCGCTGCAGCAGACGCTCCACGGGATGGGCACCTCGGTGCTCGAGCAGCACGGTGATGTCGCCGAGATCAAGTTCTCCGCGCCCAACAAGCACCACTTCCTCTCCGACCTCTCGCCCTTCGGCCTGGACAACCCCGGCGAGGTCTTCTTCGCCGCGGACCGGCCCTACGGCCTGATCGAAGCCTCCGTCGTACGCGACGAGGCGCCAGACGCCGGCAACGCCTGGCACGCCATCCCCGGATTCTGCTGAGGCCCGGCCATGTTAGGTCGCAGGAGGCAGGCCACCGCGCCGATCACGACCCGACCTGAGGACGAGCGGCATCCACCGGGCCAGCTCCTCGCCTACGGCACGCAGCACATCCTGACGATGTACGGCGGCGTGATCGCGCCGCCGCTCATCGTCGGGGGTGCCGCGGGTCTCTCGGGCACGGACCTCGCGCTGCTGGTGACCGCCGGGCTCTTCGTGTCTGGTCTGGCGACGTTGCTGCAGACGCTCGGTCTCGGGCCCTTCGGCAGCCGGCTGCCGATCGTGCAGGGCATCTCGTTCGCCAGCGTGTCCACCATGGTCACCATCGCCAGCGAGGACGGGCTGCGCCCGGTCTTCGGCGCGATCATCGTCGCCGGCCTGATCGGGCTGGTGCTCTCCTCGTTCTTCGCTCAGCTGGTCAGGCTCTTCCCGGCGGTCGTCACCGGCACGATCATCACGGTCATCGGGCTCTCGCTGATGCCGGTGGCTTTCCGCTGGGCGATGGGCAACGACGCCTCCGCGCCCGACTACGGCTCGATGACCAACATCGCGTACGCCGGGCTGACGCTGCTCATCATCCTGGTGATCAGCCGGGTGTTCCAGGGCGCGATCTCGCGGCTCTCGATCCTCATCGGGCTCGTCGTCGGGACCGTGATCGCGGTCATCGCGGGACAGGCGGACTTCTCCTCCGTGGGCAAGGCCGACGTGGTCGCGCTGCCGCCGCTGCTGCACTTCGGCAGCCCGACCTTCGAGGTCGGCGCGATCGTCTCGATGACGATCGTCGTCCTGGTGATCATGACCGAGACGACCGCCGACATCCTGGCGATCGGCGAGATCGTGGAGACCGACGTGGACGCTCGACGGGTCGCTCGCGGTCTCCGCGCCGACATGGCCGCCACCACGGTCGCCCCGCTGTTCGGCACCTTCCCGTGCAGCGCGTTCGCACAGAACGTCGGCCTGGTCGCCCTGACCGGCATCCGGAGTCGGTACGTCGTCGCCACCGGCGGTCTCGTCCTGCTGCTCCTCGGTCTGCTGCCGGTGGTCGGTGCGGTGGTGGCGGCGATCCCGTACCCCGTGCTCGGCGGCGCCGGCATCGTGCTCTTCGGCTCCGTCGCGGCCTCCGGGATCCGCACGCTGTCCCGCGTCGACTACGAGGACAACCTCAACATGGTGATCGTCTCCGTAGCTCTCGCCGTCGGGATCCTGCCGATCGCCGCACCGACCTTCTGGGACGCCTTCCCGGAGTGGCTCGGGGTCATCATGCACTCCGGCATCAGCGCCACCGCCCTGGTCGCCGTCGTGCTCAACCTGCTGTTCAACGAGATCACCGTCGGCAACCGCTCCGGCGCCTCGGTCTTCGCCGCCTCCCAGGACTCTCGCGAGGGCTTCGGGGATCGACTCGACGACGACATCGACCGATCGTGACCGGCTGAGGAATGGCGTACGTCGGGCCTGTCGAGTCGGCTCGTCCTCACCCCAAATCATGCCGAGTCGGCTCGTCATAACGAGCCGACTCGGCATGATTTCGTGTCTGGATGCGCCGACTCGACGTGGGGAAGAAAGGCGGCGAGCTGACGTCTCGCGCCGCCCCTGACACGCGTGTTCTACGTGTGGTCGGCATCGGGCTGTTCAGCCTTGCGCACGAGCGACCGACCCGAACGGCGGCACGGTGTCGTTGGGCCGAGACCTGATGGTCTTCCCTGTCGATAACCGGACCGTCGCCAGCCGCTCGAGCGGAGCGTCGGCTGGAAGGTTGCCGACCGGGAACCAGACCTCGTGCGTCTCGTCAGGTCGGATCCTCACCGGCAGTGCGAAGCGGGACAGATCGAGCTCACGTACAGGATCCGTCGCGAGCCAGACATGGGTGACCTCCACGTCACGGGTCGATCGGTTGACGATCTTCACATGGAGGTTCGCGCCTGCTGTCGCACCGTCAACGGGGAAGTCGACCGGGACGAGGCCACTCGCCGGCGGGCTGACGAGGCTCTCCTCGGGCTCGAGCCAAGGTGCGCGATGCGCCCTGACCTGGACCCGTCGCCACCGGATGGTGGCAGCCAGCGTCGTCAGACCCGAGCCGACGGCGGCACCGACGACGGCCGAGACGATCGCAACGAACAGCTCCGACACTCTGGAGATGGTACGCAGCCGGGGCGATCCAGATCGGTGAACCGGTCTTTCGAACGCGCCGAGACGTCACTCCCGTCGGCCGAGTTGGCAGCGAGGTGACCACTCGACCGACCGGGGTGACGGCTCGACCGACCGGCGTGACGGCTCGACCGACTGGGGTGACGGCTCGGCGTTCTAACCGACGAGGTGGGGGTCGGGGGCGTTGACGAGCTCGCCTTCGATCCAGACGCTGCGTACGTCGGCGGGGGTGCCGAGGGCGAACATCTTGGCGAGGGCGTCGCCGGCATCCGCGGCGTGGGTGAGGCCGACGTCGAGGGGTGTGCTCGCGGCCGGCTTGATCCATTGGGCGTCGAAGCGGCGGCCTACGGAGAAGTCGCCGACCGAGGCCCCGAGGCCGAGGGCTTCGGCTCCGGCGACCGTGGCCAGGTGGAGGAGGTGGGTGGGGGTCAAGGGGTGACCGGCATCGCCGAGGAGCTGCTGAGCGACGTACGCACTCAGGCCCTCCTTGAGCAGGGAGAACCCGGTCCCGGCGCCGACGTCGGAGCCCATCGCGACGCGTACACCGTGGGCGCGGTGGCGGGCCAGCGGGAACAGGCCGCTGCCGAGGGCGGCGTTGCTGGAGGGGCAGTGCGCGACGGCGGCACCGCGGGCGGCCAACAGAGCGAGCTCCGGGTCGGTGGGGTGCACGTTGTGCGCCAGGACGGTGCCGGGGCCGACCAGGCCGTGCCGGTCGTAGGAGGTCACGTAGTCGCAGCCGAAGAGCGCCTCGACGGTCTCGATCTCGCGGATGTTCTCGTTGACGTGGGAGGTCAGCATCGCGCCCGGTACGGCACGGAGTACGTCGGCGCAGGCCGCCAGCAGCGGGTCGGAGCACGACAGCGAGAAGCGCGGGGTCACGGCGTAGCGGGCCCGGCCGACGCCGTGCCAGCGCGCCGCGAGCGCAAGAGACTCCTCGCGGGCCCGGTCCGGGTCGGTGAACAGGTCCTCGCGGATGAGGCGGTCGCTGACTACGAGGCCGCTGGTGATCCGCAGCCCGACGCGGGCGGCCTCGGCGAAGACCGTGTCGACCGCGGGCGCGAAGTGGCTGCCGAAGACGAGTGCCGTGGTGGTGCCGGCGCCGACGAGGCCGCGTACGAAATCGGTGGCCACGCCCGCGGCGTAGGTCGGGTCGGCCAAGCGCGCCTCCTCGGGGAGGGCGGTCTGGTCGAGCCAGTCGAGCAGCGGCATGCCGAGGCCGCCGATGACGCGTACCTGCGGGAAGTGCACGTGGGTGTCGACGAATCCGGGCAGCACGAAGCCTCCGGAGAGGTCGACGACCTCCTCCTGGGGGTGCTGGCCGCGAAGGTCGGCGAAGGACCCGCGGGCGCGGACCACGCCGTCGCGTACCAGCAGCGCGCCGTCCTGCTCGGTGCGGAGCCGGCCGCCGGTGAAGGGGTCGTCGGGAGTGTCGAGGAAGGTTCCTCGGTAGAGCGTCATGCGGGATGTCACCTTGCTTGTTGTTCGGTCGATACGTCGGTGGTCGAGCTTGTCGAGACCCCCGCGAAGATTTGAAGCAGCCGGGCCGCGACGCTGACCGCGATCGTGGCCGGCTCCTTGCCGCCGAGATCTGGGAGCCCGATGGGCGTGGTGATGCGGGCGATCGCCTCGGGCGTGTGCCCCTCGTCGGCGAGCTTCGCCCGGAACCGGCTCCACTTGGCGCTCGAGCCGATCAGCCCGATCGATCCGAGATGCCCGGCACGCAGAGCCGCGTCGCACAGCGCGGCGTCCTCGGCGTGGTCGTGGGTCATGACCAGGATATGGGTGCCCTCGGGCAGCTCGCCGATGACGAGCTCGGGCAGCACCGGCACCTGGTGGACGTGGATGCCGGCGACGGCGTCGTCCAGCCCCCGCAGCTGCTCCGGCTCGAGCTGGGCGGCGCGGGAGTCGACGAGGTGCAGCTCGAGGTCGTGGCGGGCGAGGATGCGCGCCAGCTCGAGCCCGACGTGGCCCATCCCGAAGATGGCCACGGAGGGGACGACGGGCAGCGGCTCGAGCAGCAGCTCGACCTCACCGCCACAGCACTGCACGCCGTGCTGATAGGGCGCCTTGTCGGAGAGCGACACCTTCAGGCTCTCCGGCACCGCGAGGCCCTCGGTCAGCATCGCGCGGGCGCGCTCGATCGCGACAGCCTCGAGGTTGCCGCCACCGACGGTGGCCCAGGTGCGGTCCGCCGAGACGACCATCTTCGCCCCGGCCTCGCGCGGCGAGTGGCCGCGTACGGACGTCAGGGTCACGAGTACGCCGGGCACCCGCTGCTCGCGCAGCCGCTGGACGGCCTTCAGCCACTCCATGTCATCACCTCTCTCCGGCCATGACCGGCTCGGGCTCGCCGCCCGACTCAGCCGCCTGCGGCGTACGAGCCTTGTCGAGGGCCCAGTAGACGGCCTCCGGCGTGGCGGGACAGCCGAGCTCGACGCTGGTCCCGGCCGGGCCGAAGGCGGCGGCCGCCTCGCGCAGCGCCTCGCGTACGGAGAAGGCGAGCATCAGCGGGGGCTCGCCGACGGCTTTGGAGCCGTAGACGGCGCCCTCCTCGTGGGCCTTCTCGAGCAGCTTCACCCGGAAGTCCTCGGGCATCTCGGAGAAGCTCGGCAGCTTGTAGGTGCTCGCCGCCTGCGTCGCCAGCCGGCCCCGGTTGGGTCCGTCGGAGGTGTCCCAGCGCAGGTCCTCCAGGGTCAGCCAGCCGGCACCCTGCACGAAGCCGCCCTCGATCTGACCGATGTCGATCAGCGGGCTCAGGCTGTCACCGACGTCGTGGACGATGTCGACCCGCCGCAGGGTGTAGGCGCCGGTGAAGCCGTCGACCTCCACCTCCGAGGCGGCCACCCCGTTGGCGAAGTACTTGAACGGCTCGCCCTGCATCACGTTGGGGTCCCAGTGCAGGCCCTCGGTGCGGTAGAAACCGGCCGCCCACAGCTGCACTCGCTGGTGGTAAGCGACGTTGACCAGCTCGTTCCAGCCGATCTCGCCGGACGCGGGGGAGAGGCCGTGGACGACACCGTCGTCGAAACGTACGTCGCTGGGACTGATCCCGAGCCGGCCGCCGGCGACCTGGGCGAGCCGCTCGCGGATCTGCTCGCAGGCGTTCTTGATCGCGGCGCCGTTGAGATCAGCGCCCGAGCTGGCCGCGGTCGCCGAGGTGTTGGGCACCTTGTCGGTGCGGGTGGGGGCGAGGCGTACGCGGGACAGGGGGAGGCCGAGAGCGGTGGCGGCCACCTGGAGCATCTTGGTGTGCAGGCCCTGGCCCATCTCGGTGCCGCCGTGGTTGATCAGCACCGAGCCGTCCTTGTAGACGTGGACGAGGGCGCCGGCCTGGTTGAAGGCGGTGAGGTTGAACGAGATGCCGAACTTCACCGGCGTCATCGCCAGGCCGCGCTTGGTGTGCGGGTGCCGAGCGTTGAAGTCGGCGATCTCCGCCCGGCGCCGAGCCACCTCGCCAGAGGACGCCACCTGGTCCCAGCAGGCCGCCAGCCGGTCGGCCTGGCGGACCTGCTGGCCGTACGGCGTGGTCTGGTTCTGCTGATAGAAGTTGCGGCGGCGCAGCTCGAGCGGGTCGATGCCGAGCAGCGGTGCGCACCGGCCGAGCAGGTCCTCCATGACGAGCATGCCCTGCGGTCCGCCGAAGCCGCGGAAGGCGGTCTGCGAGGTCTTGTTGGTGCGCGCGACCCGGCCGTCGACACGGATGTCGGGCACCCAGTAGGCGTTGTCGATGTGGCAGAGCGCGCGGGCCAGCACCGGCTCGGAGAGGTCGAGGCTCCAGCCGCCGTCGGCGGTCAGGGTCGCCTCGAGGCCGAGGATGTGGCCCTCGTCGTCGAACCCGACGCGCCAGGTGCTGTGGAAGCCGTGGCGCTTGCCGGACATGGTGATGTCCTGGGTGCGGTTGAGGCGCAGCCTCACCGGACGTCCGGTGAGGGTCGCGCCCAGCGCGGCGATGGCCGCGTAGCCGTGCGGCTGCATCTCCTTGCCGCCGAACGCGCCACCCATCCGCAGGCACTGGACGGTGACCTCGTGGCTCGGGACGCCGAGCACGTGGCCGACGATCTCCTGCGTCTCGGAGGGGTGCTGGGTGCTGCTGTGCACCAGCACCTGGCCACCCTCGTCGACCAGGGCGAGGGAGACGTGGGTCTCGAGATAGAAGTGCTCCTGGCCGGCGAACTCGAACTCGCCCTCGAAGACGTGGGCGGCCTTCTGCAGGGCCGCGGTGACGTCGCCGCGCTCGAGGTTGCGCGGGGTGCCCTGGAAGCTCTCCGCCGCGATCGCCTCGGTCACGGTGACCAGGGCGGGCAGCGGCTCGTAGTCGACCTCGATCGCGGCCGCGCCCAGCCGAGCCGCCTCCTGGGTCTCGCCGAGGACCCAGCACACCGCGTGGCCGTGGAACATCACCTCGGTGGGGAAGAGCGGCTCGTCGTGCTTGACGCCCGCGTCGTTGACGCCGGGTACGTCCTCGGCGGTCAGCACCCGCACGACGCCGGGCACGTCGTAGGCCGGGGCGGTCCGGAGTGCGGTGACGAGGGCGTGCGTGTGCGGGGCCTGGACCGGCCAGGCGTGCAGCACGCCGGTCATCCGTCCGACCAGGTCGTCGGTGTAGAGCGCCTCGCCGGTCACGTGCAGCGCAGCGCTCTCGTGGGGCAGCGGGATCCCGACGATCGGGTAGTCGGGACGTTCGGACAGGGCGCTCATACGGGCACCTCCTCGCGGTGGGTGTGGAACAGGCGCAGCAGGGACTGGCCGAGCATCGCCGAGCGGTAGGACCCGCTGGCGCGGTGGTCGTCCATCGGTGTGCCCTCGCCGGCCAGGACGGCCGCGGCGCGGCGTACGGTCTCCTCGGTCCAGGGCCGGCCGACCAGGGCGTCCTCGGTGGCGACGGCACGCAGCGGAGTGGCCGCGACGCCGCCCAGACCGATCCGGGCGCGGGCCACGGTGCCGTCGACGACCTCGAGCGCGTAGCCCACGGCCACGCTGGAGATGTCGTCGAAGCGGCGCTTGGCGATCTTGTGGAAGCCGACGAGCGGGGCCAGCGGCAGCGGGATCCGTACGCTGCGGATCAGCTCGTCGGCGGCGCGGACGGTCTCGCGGTAGCCGGTGAAGTAGTCGGCCAGCGGGACGACCCGCTCGCCGCTCGGCGAGGCCAGGACGATCTCGGCGTCGAGCGCGAGCAACGCCGGCGGGGCGTCGCCGATGGGCGAGGCGGTGCCGATGTTGCCGCCGAGCGTCGCGCCGTTGCGGATCAGCCGCGAGGCGAACTGCGGGAACAGCTCGGCCAGCAGTGGGATCCGGCGGTTGAGCTTGCGCTCGATCTCGGTCAGGGTGAGGGCCGCGCCGATCTCGACGTGGCCGGTCCGGAAGGAGAGCTCGCGCAGCTCGGGCAGCCGGTCCACCGCCACGACCAGCGGTGCGCGGCGGCCGCGGATGTTGACCTCGACGCCCCAGTCGGTCGAGCCGGCGACCACCTGCGCCTCCGGCCACTCGGTGATCAGGTCGAGGGCCTCGGTGAGAGTCTCCGGGCGTACGAACTCGGCGCCGTCGACCGCGATCCGGGTCGGTCGCGGCTCGGGCGGAGGCTGCTGCTGTCGCGCGGCGAAGGCGTCGTCGGCCTCGGGCGCACCGAGGGCGTAGGCGGCATCGCGGATCGGGCGGTAGCCGGTGCAGCGGCACAGGTTGCCGCTCAGCGCGTGCAGGTCGACGCCGTTCGGCCCGTGCTCGTGGTCGCAGGTCTCGGCGGCCGCCTCGCGGCTCGGGCGGTAGTACTCCGCGGCGAGGCTGCAGACGAAGCCCGGCGTGCAGTAGCCGCACTGCGACCCGCCGCGTACGGCCAGCTCCTGCTGGACCGGGTGCAGGTCGTCGCTGGACCCGAGGCCCTCGCTGGTCACCAGCTCCTGGCCGTCGAGCGCGGCGACGGGGACGAGGCAGGCGTTGATCGCGGTCCACTCGGTCGGCGAGGTGGTGCCGGGCCGGGCGACCAGCACCGAGCAGGCGCCGCACTCGCCCTCGGCGCAGCCCTCCTTGGCGCCGGTCAGGCCACGTCCGCGCAGCCAGTCGAGGGCGGTGGTGTGGGTGGCGACCCCGGTCAGGGGTACGTGGTCCCCGTTGACGGTGACAGAGGGATCGGTCATGGCTGGCTCCGGATCGGGTTGCGGGTGCGGGCGCTGTGGATCGGGTTGGCATCGCGCAGGAAGTCGTCGAAGCGGTGGCCGGCGATCTTGGCGATCTCGATCAGCGCGGCGGCGTGCTCCTGCCGTTCGCAGTTGCCGAGCCGTGACCGGCCCTCGGCGAGGATCCGGTCGAGCGAGTCGGAGTCGCGTACGGAGATGACCAGCGGGAAGCCGAACCGCTCGTGGTAGGCGTCGGTGAGCGAGGACAGTGTCTCCTGGTCCGGCTCGGCCAGGTGGGTCAGGCCGCGCGAGGACTGGTCGCGCAGCGACTCCTCGCCGACCATCCCCTCCGAGACCAGGCGCGAGCCGAGCTCGGGGTAGGCCTCGATCAGCTCGCGCTGCTCCTCGACGGAGCCGCTGAAGAGGGCGTCCTGGAAGGCGCGTCGCAGGGCGTGCGTGTCGGCGAACGGACGCTGCTGCCAGGCCCGCTCCACCATCCACCGCGGTCCCTGGAAGAGACCGTCGAACGTCTCCACGAACTCCGTACGCCCCATCTGGTTGACCTGGTCGAGCCGGACGCCCTCGCCGGGCTGGCCGGCGACGGCGGGGCCGTAGTCCGGGCCGACGTGGTGGAACAGGATGTTGAGCAGGATCGCGGTGAGGCTGCCGAGGGTGATGCCGCTGCCGAAGATGATCTCGGCCCAGCCCGGGACGGCCTGGGCGACCTCCGGCTGCGCGGTGACGTACATCGCCAGACCGACGCTGGTCGCCACGATCACCACGTTGCGGTGGTCGTGGAAGTCGACCTTGCTGAGCGTCTGGAAGCCGACGACCGCGACCGTCGCGAACATGGCCAGGGCGGCGCCGCCGAGGACCGGGTGCGGGATGCCGGCGACGATCGCGCCGACCTTCGGGAGCAGTCCGATGAACACCATGATCAGACCGGCCGCGGCGACGACCCAGCGGCTCTTGACCCGGGTCAGCCGGACGAGGCCGACGTTCTCGGCGAAGCAGGTGTAGGGGAAGGAGTTGAAGACGCCGCCGATGGTGGTGGCGAGGCCGTCGGCGCGCAGGGCGCGGGCGATGTCGTTGCGGCCGATCCGCTTCTCGACGATCTCGCCGGTGGCGAAGACGTCACCGGTGGTCTCGACGGCGGTGATCAGCATGACGACGATCATCGACACGATCGCGGCCGCGGAGAACTGTGGCCAGCCGAAGTGGAACGGCGTGGTCACGCCCACCCAGTCGGAGCTGGCGACCGCGTCGAAGTGGGCATCTCCGAGGGCCCAGGCGACCAGGGTGCCGACGACCAGGCCGACGAGCACGGCGACGGTGGCCATGAAGCCCTTGAACACCCGCTGGATGACCACGATCAGGGCCAGGGTGCCCAGGGCGTACGCCAGGTTGCGGCCGCTGGTGGGGTCCGAGGTCGGGCCGGCGCCACCGGTCGCGTCCGCGGCGGCGACGGGCAGCAGTGCGATGCCGATGATGGTGATCACCGAGCCGGTCACGACCGGCGGGAAGAACCGGATCAGCCGGCTGAAGTAGGGGGCGATGAAGAACGTCGCGAGCCCGGCGACGATCACCGCGCCGTAGATGACGAGCAGCCCGTCCGTGCCGCCGCCCGCCGCGAGCCCGATCGCGATCATCGGCGAGACCGCGGTGAAGGTGACACCCTGCAGCAGGGGCAGGCGTACGCCGACCTTCCAGAAGCCGACCGACTGGATGATCGAGGCGATGCCGCAGGTGAACAGGTCGGCGTTGATCAGGTGGATCAGCTCCTCCTGGCTCAACCCGATGGAGTTGGCGAGCAGGATCGGGACGATCACCGCTCCGGCATAGAACGCGAGCACGTGCTGGAGGCCGTAGACGGCGAGCTTGGGCGCCGGGAGCACCTCGTCGACGGGGTGGGTGGGGCGGCCACCGTCCTTCTTCTGGGGCCGTATCGACCTCAGGACTGCTCTCGCGTTCATCCTCACACCTTTCTCGGGGGCGCCCTGGTGGGCAGGTGAGCTGTGACTAACACCACAGCCTGGTACTTTCGGGCCCCGAGCGGCACCCGCCGATCATCCGAAGATGGGGTCTGCGTCGATGCGGCCTTTGTGTGATGCTCCAGAATGGCGTGCGGCCGGTTGCAGAGCGGTTTCGTACCGGTTTCGGCGGCCGTATTTCACAGTGATCTGAGGGCGAGGAAGACGTCGACGCGGTCCTCCATCGTGGTCAGATCACGCCCGGTCAGCTCCTCGACCCGGGAGATCCGGTAGCGCACGCTGTTGACGTGGAGATGGAGCGACTCCGCCGTACGCGTCCACGACCCGGCGTACGTCAGGAACCGGTCGAGCGTCGGCACCAGATCGCTGCCGGTGCGCTGGTCGTGCTCGAGGATAGGACCGAGGACACGCTGCGCGTAGGTGCGGCGGATGTCGTCGGGGACCGTGGCGAGCAGCAGTACGTGCGAGGTGACCTCCTCCGAGCTGGACAGCGCCACCGCGCCGCCGCCGGAGCGGGCGACCCGGTGCGCGAACCGGGCCTCCTCGAGCGCGCCGGCCAGCGCGTCGATGGCGCTCTCGCCACTCAGTCCCACCGACAGCGAGCCGCGGACCAGGGCCGGCGCCAACCGGGTGAGCGAGCGGCGCAGCTGGTCGGTGAGGTCCGGGCGGGACGGGAGGAAGGCGACGGCACAGCCGTCCCGCGCGCTCGCGACCACGGACGGCCCCAGGCCGAGGGCCACATCCTCGAGCACCGCGGCCACCGCGTCCGGCGGGCCACCCGGTCCGAGCTCGGCCACGGCGAGCACCAGCGGACGCTCGGGGTCGAGCCCGGACTGGCGTAGCCCGGTCGCGATCTCGGCAGGCGAGGCGCCGGCCTCCAGATGGGCGAGGGTCGCGGCCGCGAGCGGTCGCCGGACGCGAAATCCCTCGTCGCGCCGGGAGCGGTCCAGAGCTGTGATGGCGCCGAACTCGTGGACCATGTCGAGGTCCTCCCGAGGCCAGGTGGTGTGGTCGCCCTCGACCGCCACGGTCCATCCGGTGAGGCGGTCGGCCAGGCCCGATCCGATGGGGAACAGCGAGTAGCTGCGGTCGCCCACCTCGGCCACGGCGGGCAGCAGGTCGGCGGTCAGGAAGCGGCGGGTCAGCGCGTCGACCGTCTCGGGATCGAGCTCTCCAGGACCGGGTACGACATGGCGCCCGCTGGCGGTCAGGACCCGGCACGCATGGCCGATCTCGGAGGCCACCCGGGCGGCCAGCTCGTCGAGGCTGCGACCCGAGGCGATGGCGGAGAGGAGCTGCCGCTGGCGGGCCAGGCTGGCCGACATCCGGGCGCTCGCGCCGGCGGCGCCTGCGGCCGCGACGTACTCGGTCACGTCGGCGAACGCCACGTCGCCGGGCACCTCGACCAGGGCGACCTGATGGCGGTGACAGGCCTCGACGAGGTCGTCGGGAACGGCGCCGAGCAGGGCCGCTCCGGCCAGCAGACAGGTCGCGCCACCCTCCGCGATCGAGGACACGAACGTCTCGCTGTCCTCCGGTCCGCGGCGCCAGACGAGACCGGTGAGCACGAGCTCGCCGCCGTTCAGGTAGCGGCCCGGCTCGAGCAGGTCGATCGTGATCGTGCGCCCCACCGGACGCTCCAGCGAGCCGTCGGGGGCGTGCAGGAGTCGCAGGCCCAGGCTGGGCTGCTCCAACAGCTCTGCAAGTAGCACGGTGCCTCCACCGGTCCGCCGGTCCATATCGGCCGCGTCTTGGAGGAACGTACAACGCCCGCGCATGTGCACGGGAGGCCCGTTGTCGTTTCTTCACCACTTTGCGGCCGAGTCCGAGACGCGGGTTGACGTGACTCCGCTCACATCCTTATATTTCGAATGTCAGAAATCAAATTCCGCAATACGGAAGGAACGGTGTGATGACCCACCAGCTCCGGTACGAGGTGAACTGCTCGATCCTGTTCACCGAGCTCCCGCTGCTCGAGCGCCCCGCGGCGGTGAAGGCCGCCGGCTTCGACGCGGTGGAGTTCTGGTGGCCGTTCGCCGAGGCGGTGCCGTCCGACCAGGACGTGGACGCCTTCGTCGCTGCCGTGCAGGACGCCGGGGTGCACCTGGTCGGCCTCAACTTCTTCGCCGGCGACATGCCCGCCGGTGACCGGGGTCTGGTCTCGTGGCCGGCCCGGTCGGCGGAGTTCCGCGACAACATCGACGTCACGATCGGCATCGGTGAACGGCTCGGTTGCACGGCGTTCAACGCCCTCTACGGCAACCGCGTCGAAGGTGTCGCTGCCGAGGCGCAGGACGAGCTCGGCGCCGAGAACCTCGCTCTGGCCGCCCGCGCGGCAGCCCGCATCGGCGGCACCGTGCTGGTCGAGCCGGTCAGCGGCGCCGACCGCTACCCGCTGCTCACCGCCGCCGACGCGATCGCGGCCATGGACCGCGCAGGGGAGGCCAACATCGGCCTGCTCGCCGACCTCTACCACTTGGCCGTGAACGGCGACGACGTCGACGCGGTGATCGCTGCGTACGCCGCTCGCATCGCCCACGTCCAGATCGCCGACGCGCCGGGCCGCAACGAGCCCGGCACCGGCGAGCTCCCGCTCGAGCGGCAGCTCGCTGCGCTCGAGGCAGCGGGCTACAGCGGCTGGGTCGGGCTGGAGTACAAGCCCGCCACGACCTCGACCGAGAGCTTCGACTGGCTGCCGCGCGAGCGCCGCAGCGCCGCGACCGCCACCCACTGACCACCCCGTAGGAGGAACATCATGACCAACATCGCCTTCATCGGCCTCGGCATCATGGGCAGCCCGATGGCCGCCCACCTCGTCGAGGCGGGCCACGCCGTCGCCGGCTTCGACCACAGCCCCGAGCGCACCCAGGCCCTGGCCGCGGCGGGCGGGCGCGCTGCCGCTTCGACCGCCGACGCCTGCCGCGACGCCGAGGTCGTCTGCGTCATGGTCCCGGACTCGCCTCACGTCGAGGAGGTCCTCGCCGCCGAGGGCGGCGTCTTCGAGTCCGCCCCCGCCGGCGCGCTGATCATCGACTTCTCCAGCATCCGGCCCGACGTGAGCGCGACGCTCGCCGAGCAGGCCGCGGCGCGTGGCTTCCGCATCCTCGACGCCCCGGTCTCCGGCGGCGAGGCCGGCGCGAAGAACGCGGCCCTCTCGATCATGGTCGGCGGCTCGGCCGACGACTTCGCGACCGCGAAGCCGCTCTTCGACACCGTCGGCAAGACCATCGTCCACGTCGGCCCGAGCGGCGCCGGTCAGACGGTCAAGGCAGCCAACCAGCTCATCGTCGCCGCCAACATCCAGGCGCTCTCGGAGGCGGTCGTCTTCCTCGAGGCGTACGGCGTGGACACGAAGGCCGCCCTCGAGGTGCTCGGTGGCGGGCTGGCCGGCTCGAGCGTGCTCAACCAGAAGAAGGAGAACATGCTCACCCGCTCCTTCCAGCCCGGCTTCCGGATCGACCTGCACCACAAGGACATGGGGATCGTCACCTCCGCCGCCCGCGAGGCCGGCGTCGTGGTCCCGCTCGGCTCGCTGGTCGCCCAGCTGATGGCGAGCGCCCGGGCCAACGGCGACGGCGGCCTGGACCACTCCGCACTGCTGCGCGGGGTCGAGCGCCTGAGCGGCTCCGTCACCAAGGGAGAGAACTGAGATGGCGCGCATGCGCGCGGTCGACGCCGCTGTCCTGATCCTGGAGAAGGAGGGCGCGACCCAGCTGTTCGGCCTCCCGGGTGCCGCGATCAACCCGTTCTACAGCGCGATGCGCAAGCACGGCGGGCTCCAGCACGTGCTCGCCCGTCACGTCGAGGCGGCCTCGCACATGGCCGAGGGCTACACCCGGGCCAAGGCCGGCAACATCGGCGTCTGCATCGGCACCTCCGGCCCGGCCGGCACCGACATGATCACCGGCCTCTACTCGGCCTCCGCCGACTCGATCCCGATCCTGTGCATCACCGGTCAGGCGCCGGTCGCGAAGCTCCACAAGGAGGACTTCCAGGCGGTCGACATCGCCTCCGTCGCCGGACCGCTCACCAAGATGGCGGTCACCGTGATGGAGCCCGCCCAGGTCCCGGGCACCTTCCAGAAGGCCTTCCGGCTGATGCGCGAGGGGCGTCCCGGCCCGGTCCTGATCGACCTGCCGCTCGACGTCCAGCTGGCCGAGATCGACTTCGACATCGAGACGTACGAGCCCTTGCCGATCGCCAGGCCGGCGGCCAGCCGTGCCCAGGCGGAGAAGGCGCTGGCGATGATGCTCGAGGCGGAGCGTCCGCTGATCGTCGCGGGCGGTGGCGTGGTCAACGCCGACGCCTCCGACCTGCTCGTCGAGCTCGCCGAGGTCACCAGGGTTCCCGTCGTCCCCACGCTCATGGGCTGGGGCACGATCCCGGACGACCACACGCTCAACGCGGGCATGGTCGGCCTGCAGACCTCCCACCGCTACGGCAACGCGACCATGCTGGCCAGCGACTTCGTGCTCGGTATCGGCAACCGGTGGGCCAACCGCCACACCGGCTCGGTCGAGACCTACACCCGCGGACGTACGTTCGTGCACATCGACATCGAGCCGACCCAGATCGGCCGGGTC
This sequence comes from Nocardioides sp. YJ-D4, assembly GCF_054031495.1. Lineage (NCBI taxonomy): Bacteria > Bacillati > Actinomycetota > Actinomycetes > Propionibacteriales > Nocardioidaceae > Nocardioides > Nocardioides sp. YJ-D4. The sequence continues at coordinate 2,509,911 of NZ_CM132932.1, read as the reverse complement.
TTCGCGGCGGACTACTCGATCGTCTCCGACGCCCGCGCGGCGCTCGAGGTGCTCGTCGAGGTCGCGAAGGAGTGGGCGGCCGACGGCCGCGTCACCGACCGTGCGGCCTGGGCCGAGGAGTGTGCCGAGCGCAAGCGGACCCTGCAGCGCAAGACCCACTTCGACAACGTCCCGATCAAGCCGCAGCGGGTGTACGAGGAGATGAACCGAGCCTTCGGGTCCGGCACGCGCTACGTCACCACGATCGGCCTGTCCCAGATCCAGGCGGCACAGCTGCTGCACGTCTACAGGCCGCGGCACTGGATCAACGCCGGCCAGGCCGGCCCGCTCGGCTGGACCCTGCCGGCCGCGCTGGGGGTTGCGACCGCCGTCCCCGACGGCCAGGTCGTCGCGCTCTCGGGCGACTACGACTTCCAGTTCCTGATCGAGGAGCTGGCGGTCGGTGCCCAGTTCAGCATCCCCTACATCCACGTGGTCGTGAACAACTCCTACCTCGGCCTGATCCGCCAGGCCCAGCGCGGGTTCGAGATGGACTACTGCGTGGAGCTGGCCTTCGACAACGTCAACAGCCCCGAGGTCGAGGGCTACGGCGTCGACCACCTCAAGGTCGCCGAGGGCCTGGGCTGCAAGGCGATCCGGGTGACCGACCCGGCCGATCTCGGTGCCGCCTTCGAGAAGGCCAAGGCGCTGATGGCCGAATACCGCGTTCCGGTGCTGGTCGAGGTCATCCTCGAGCGCGTCACCAACGTCTCGATGGGCGTCGAGATCGACGGCGTCGTCGAGTTCGAGGAGCTGGCCGAGCGTGGTGAGCACGCCCCGACCGCGCTCGTCCCGCTGGACTGAGGCAGGCCATGTCTCCCGCTTCCACCTCTGCCGAGTCGGCGCGTCCTGACGCACATCCGCCGAGTCGGCGCGTCATGACGAGCCGACTCGACGGAGATCTCGGTCAGGATGAGCCGACTCGGCCTGCGCAGCGGGTGCTGGTCGCCTCCGACAAGTTCAAGGGATCGCTCACCGCTGCCGAGGTCGCGGCGGCGGTGAGCGCCGGGATGCGCCGGGGGAGTCCCGGCGTGGTCGTCGACGCGATCCCGGTCGCCGATGGTGGCGACGGCACCCTGGCGGCGGCCGAGTCCGCCGGGTTCGTCCTCGTACCGGTCACCGTGGCCGGGCCGACCGGGGAGCCGGTGCGGACGGCATACGCCCGGCGGGACGACGTCGCGGTCGTCGAGCTCGCCGACGCGTCCGGGTTGGCGCGGCTGCCGGGTGTGCCGGATCCGCTGCGCTCCTCCAGCCTCGGGACCGGGCAGGCGATGGCGGCCGCGATCGATGCGGGCTGTCGCCGGATCGTGCTCGGGATCGGAGGCAGCGCCAGCACCGACGGCGGAGCCGGCCTGCTCTGCGGGCTCGGCGCCAGGCTGTTGACCGTTGCCGGGGACCCGGCGGGCCCAGGTGGAGCCGGGCTCGAGGAGGTTGCCCGGATCGAGGTCGACGAGCTGCGGCGGCGCCTGGACGGGGTCTCGGTCACCGTGGCGTGCGACGTCGACAATCCGCTCACCGGTCCCACGGGTGCGGCCGCGGTCTACGGCCCGCAGAAGGGCGCCGATGCGGACCAGGTCCGACGGCTGGACGCCGCGCTCGGCCGTTGGGCGTCTCTGGTGGCCTCGTTCACCGGAACCGATCTCCGTGACCACCCCGGCGCCGGAGCGGCCGGCGGTGTCGGCTTCGCCGCACTCGCCCTGCTCGGCGCGGAGCTCCGCTCGGGTATCGAGCTCGTGCTCGAGCTGGTCGACTTCGGCTCCGCCCTGGACGGTGCGGCCCTCGTCGTCACCGGCGAAGGGGCGCTCGACGAGCAGACCCTCAACGGAAAGGCTCCGGCCGGCGTCGCCGCCGCGGCCGCCCGCGCCGGTGTCCCGGTCGTGGCGGTCTGCGGGGTCAACCATCTCGACCACGACCGGCTGCAGGCGGCCGGGATCGGAGCGGCGTACGCCTTGACGGACATCGAGCCCGACCTGCAGCGCTGCCTGACCGAGGGCGCCGCCCTGCTCGAGCAGATCGCGGAGCGGATCGCCGCCGACCATCTCATCAAGGAGGACGCATGAGCGAGCGGCGGAATGTTCACCGAGGTAACTCGGTGGGCGCCCACCTCCCTCGTGGAGTTCCACGAGGGAAGCGCAACCAGACCGAGGTCCCTCGGTCAGCATCCGAGGAGGCGGCATGAGACTGCTGAGTGTGGGCCCGCCGGGCCAGGAGCGCCCCGCGGCCCTCGACGACCAGGACGTACTGCGTGACCTGTCGGCCGTCGTGCCGGCGATCGACGGCGACCTGCTCGGCGACCCGGAGCGGATCAGGCGGGTGCGGGAGGCCATCGCCTCGGGCCGCCTTCCCGTCGTCCCCGACAGCACCCGGATCGGACCGCCGGTGGCCCGGCCGGGCAAGGTCGTCGGGATCGGGCTCAACTACGAGGACCACGCCGAGGAGGCCGGCGTCGCCATCCCGGACGAGCCGGTCGTCTTCCTCAAGCCCTCGACATCGATCGTGGGGCCGCACGACGCGATCGAGCTGCCGCCGGGGTCGACGATGACCGACTACGAGGTCGAGCTGGGTGTGGTGATCGGGCGCCGACTGACCCGGTGTGCCGACCCGCAGCAGGCGTTGGCCGCGGTCGGCGGCTACCTCACCGCCGACGACGTCAGCGAGCGGGCACGGATCGAAGCCGGGCCGACATGGGCGAAGGGGAAGTGTGCCGACACCTTCACCCCCATCGGTCCGTGGCTGGTCACGCCCGACGCCGTGGGCGACCCGCAGGCCCTCGGCCTGGAGCTCTGTGTCGACGGCGAGCGCCGGCAGCGGGGGACGACCGCCCGGATGGCCCACGGCGTCGGCGAGCTCCTCGCGTTCCTCAGTACGCTGATGACACTCGAGCCCGGCGACCTGGTGCTGACCGGGACGCCTGGCGGGGTCGCAGCGTTGCGGCCCGAGCCCCGGCCCTTCCTGCGGGAGGGGCACGTGGTGGAGGCCGAGGTGACCGGTCTCGGTCGCCAGCGGACCCGGGTGGTGGCAGTCGAAGAGGCAGTCGATGAGGCGGAGGTGAGGGTGTGAGTCGAGATCTCGATGTCGTCATCCGGGCGGCACGGATGGTGACCCCCGAGGGCGAGCGAGCCGGGGCCGTCGGAGTTCGCGACGGTGCGATCGTCGCGGTGGCGCCGATCGCAGAGGACCTGACCGCGGCCCGGGTGGTCGAGCTCGCCGACGACGAGGTGCTGATGCCCGGCGTCGTCGACGCGCACGTGCACGTCAACGACCCCGGCCGGACCGAGTGGGAGGGCTTCGCCTCGGCGACCCGTGCCGCGGCCGCCGGCGGGGTCACCACGATCGTGGACATGCCGCTCAACAGCATCCCGCCCACCTGCGACCTCCCGGCTCTCGACCTCAAGCGCAAGACCGCGGCGAGCCAGGCCTACGTCGACGTCGGCTTCTGGGGCGGAGCCATCCCGGGCAACGTCGCGGAGCTGCGTACGCTGCACGAGGCCGGGGTCTCCGGCTTCAAGTGCTTCCTGCTCCACTCCGGAGTCGACGAGTTCCCGCCGCTCGACGCCGACGAGCTCGAGCTCGCGATGCGCGAGATCGCGTCCTTCGACGGTCTGCTGATCGTCCACGCCGAGGACGCGCACGCGATCGAGCACGCGCCGGAGGCCGGGGGTGCGGCGTACGAAAGATTCCTGCACAGCCGTCCGCGGGGCGCCGAGAACCTCGCCATCGCCCAGGTGATCGAGCTGGCCCGGTGGACCGGCTGCCGCGTCCACATCCTGCACGTCTCCAGCTCCGACGTGCTCGCGATGCTGGCCTCGGCCCGCCGCGACGGGGTCCCGATCACGGCCGAGACCTGCCCCCACTACCTGACCTTCGCCGCGGAGGAGATCCCCGACGGCGCGACGCAGTACAAGTGCTGCCCGCCGATCCGGGAGGCCGCCAACCGCGAGCTGCTCTGGCAGGGCCTGCGCGACGGCGTCATCGACATGGTCGTCACCGACCACTCGCCCTCGACACCCGACCTGAAGGCCCTCGACACCGGCGACTTCGGGGTCGCCTGGGGTGGCATCTCGTCGCTCCAGCTGGGCCTGTCGGCGGTCTGGACCGAGGCAAAGAGCCGCGGCTTCACCCTCGCCGACGTCGCCCGCTGGATGTCCGAGGCTCCCGCACGTCATGCCGGGCTGGCCCGCAAGGGGCAGATCGCGGTCGGCCACGACGCCGACTTCGCGGTCCTCGCCCCCGAGGCCTCCTACGTGGTCGATGCCGCGCGGCTCCACCACAAGAACGCCGTCACGCCCTACCACGGTCGATCGCTCGCAGGTGTCGTCCGCGCGACCTGGCTGCGTGGCGAGAAGATCGACATCGAGGCCGCGCCCCAGGGCCGGCTGCTCAGCAGAGTCACCACAGAAGGAGCCCGACCATGAGCGCAACACACAACCCTCCTGGCCGCTACTACGCCCCGACCGGTGGCCACCCGTCGCAGCGTGAGCTGACCACCGACCGGGCCGTCTTCACCGAGGCGTACGCCGTGCTCCCTCGTGGCACCATGCGCGACATCGTCACCAGCAAGCTCCCGTTCTGGGAGGGCACCCGGCTGTGGGTGATCGCCCGCCCGCTCTCGGGCTTCGCCGAGACCTTCTCCCAGTACATCGTCGAGGTCTCGCCCGGCGGCGGCAGCGACAAGCCCGAGCTCGACCCGGGCGCGGAGGGTGTCCTGTTCGTGGTCGAGGGCGCGCTGACGCTCTCGGTCGAGGGCGAGAAGCACGGTCTCACCCCGGGCGGCTACGCCTTCCTCCCGCCCGGCTCCACCTGGACGCTGCACAACACCAGCGACCAGGTCGCCCGGTTCCACTGGATCCGCAAGGCCTACCAGGCGGTCGAGGGCATCGACGTCCCCGAACCGTTCGTCACCAACGAGGTCGACGTGCCCGGCGGCGAGATGCCGGGCACCAACGGCGCCTGGAAGACCCAGCGCTTCGTCGACCCCGATGACGTACGCCACGACATGCACGTCAACATCGTCAGCTTCGAGCCGGGCGGTGCGATCCCGTTCCCGGAGACGCACGTGATGGAGCACGGGCTCTACGTCCTCGAGGGCAAGGCCGTCTACCTGCTCAACAAGGACTGGGTGGAGGTGCAGGAGGGCGACTTCATGTGGCTGCGGGCGTTCTGTCCGCAGGCCTGCTACGCCGGTGGACCCGACCGGTTCCGCTACCTGCTCTACAAGGACGTCAACCGGCACGCGGTCCTGTCGAGGCAGTTCACCTGATGCCGGTCGCGGTCGTCACCGGTGCCGGCTCCGGGCTGGGGAGGGTGATCGCGCAGGCGCTGGACGGTGCCGGCTTCCAGGTCGCCCTGCTCGGGCGCACCAAGGCCTCGCTCGAGGAGACCGCGTCGGTGATGGCGCGGTCCCTCGTGCTGCCCACGGACGTCGCTTCCGCCGCTGAGGTGTCGGCGGCGTTCGCCGCGGTCGTCGGGATGTGGGGGCGCGTGGACCTGCTGGTCAACAACGCCGGCACGTTCGGGCCGAGCGGCGAGGTCGACGAGGTCCCGCCCGAGGAGTTCGCCGCGACGCTGGCCGTCAACGTCACCGGCTCCTTCCTCTGCGCCCGCGAGGCGTTCGCCCAGATGAAGCGGCAGGACCCGCGCGGCGGTCGGATCATCAACAACGGCTCGATCTCCGCGCATGTGCCGCGACCGGGCAGCGTCGCCTACACCACCTCCAAGCACGCGATCACCGGTCTCACCCGTTCGCTGGCCCTCGACGGCCGCGCCCACGACATCGCGGTCGGCCAGATCGACATCGGCAACGCGGCCACCGAGATGACCGCCGGGATCGCCGTCGGCGCCCGTCAGGCCGACGGCACCGTACGTCCCGAGCCGACCTTCGACCCGCAGCACGTCGCCGACGCGGTGGTCGCGATGGCCCAGCTGCCGCTCGGGGTCAGCGTGCCGGCGATGACCATCCTCGCGACCGGGATGCCGTACGCCGGACGCGGCTGACGCTCCTCGGGCCGTCCCGAGAAAGGTGACGGCCCGGAACCAATCCGATTCGCCCCGGTGACCGAAGACCGGGTGTCGGCGCCTCTGCGCCGATCCCCACTTCGACCCCGAGGAGCCCGATGAGCAGCGCCGACCACGAACGCCGCCGGATCGCGGTGGTGGGCAGCGGTGTGGCCGGCCTGACCGCGGCCTACGTCGCCTCCGGCGGCAGCGAGGTGACGCTCTTCGAGGCCGACGACCGGCTGGGCGGCCATGCCGACACCCACCGCGTCACCGCGCCGGACGGGAGCGAGCTGGCGATCGACACCGGGTTCATCGTGCACAACCGGCGTACGTATCCGACCCTGCTCCGGCTCTTCGCCGAGCTCGACGTGCCGACGCAGGTCTCCGAGATGTCGATGTCGGTGCGTTCGGAGAGCGCCGAGGTGGAGTACGCAGGCGCGCGCGGGCTGCGCGGGGTGCTGCCCGACCGCCGTGCGTGGCGTCCGGCGCACCTGCGGATGCTCACCGAGATCCCACGGTTCCACCGGGCGGCGCGGGCGCTGCTCGCCGGCGGTGAACCCGACGATCGCACCCTCGAGGCGTTCCTGGACGAGCACGGGTTCACGCCGCACTTCCGCCGCCACTTCATGGCACCGCTGGTCGCCGCGGTGTGGTCCTGCGACCCGGCCACGGCGCTGAGCTACCCGGCTCGCTATCTCTTCGAGTTCCTCAGCCACCACGGGATGCTGCAGATCTTCGGCTCGCCGCGCTGGCGCACGGTCACCGGCGGGTCGGCGACGTACGTCGAGAGGGTCGCCGCCGCGATCCGCGACCGCGGCGGCCGGGTGCTGAGCTCGACGAAGGTGGTGAACGTGGTCGAGACCGGCGCGGGTGTCGAGATCACCGACGGCAACGGGCGCACCGAGCTCTTCGACGCGGCCGTGCTCGCGACCCATCCCGGACAGTCGCTGGCGATGCTCGGCGAGCCGACGGCGGCCCAGCGGGAGATCCTGGGTGGGTTCCCGTACTCCGCCAACCAGGCTCAGCTGCACACCGACACCAGCCTGCTGCCGGACAGCGAGCACGTCCGCTCGTCGTGGAACTACCTGGAGCGCCCGGGACGCGGACAGGTCACGGTCACCTACGACCTGACCAGGTTGATGCGGCTGCCGGCTCCCGGAGGCGTACGTCATCTGGTCACGCTCGGTGGGGCCGACCTGATCGACCCGGAGAAGGTCATCGCCACCATGGAGTACGAGCATCCGCTCTACACCCCGGAATCGGTCGCCGCCCAGCAGCGGGCCGACGAGCTGGACTCCGATGCGTTGGTCTTCGCCGGCGCCTGGCGTGGCTGGGGGTTCCATGAGGACGGCGCCCGCTCCGGTGCCCGTGCGGCCGAGCGGCTGGGACTGTCCTGGACGGCCCCGGTGGAGCGGCCCGACGACGCGACCGGGGTGTATCGCACCACGATCAGCCACACCCGGCGGGGCCCGCTGCGGAACCGGTTCGTGCACCGCTCCCACTGGCAGGTGGTCGACCTGGACCGGCTGCCCGATCACGGGCCCCTCGGCCGCTTCGAGGCCCGCGACCATCTGGGCGACCCCGAGCTCTCGATCCGGGAGAACCTCGCCGCGTTCCTGAAGCGCCACGACATCGATCTGGCCGACGCGCGGGTGCTGATGGCGGCGCAGCCGAGAGCCCTCGGGTTCAGCTTCAACCCGATCAGCGTCTACTGGTGCACGGCCGCCTCCGGGGAGCCGCTGGCCACCGTCGTCGAGGTGCACAACACCTACGGCGACCGACACGCGTACCTCGTCCACCCCGACGAACGGCACCGGGCGCAGGTCGCGAAGGCGATGTACGTCTCGCCGTTCCACGGCGTGGACGGCCATTACGAGCTGACTGTGCCGCCACCCGACGGGCGCCTCCGGGTCGCCGTCCGGCTGACCACCGAGGACGGGACCGTCTTCGACGCCTCCGTCCGCGGCTCCCGGGTCGAAGGGCGGTTCGGGGACACGCTCCGATCCGCTCCCGCCGCGATCCTCGGCGCGGCCTGGATCCGCATCCACGGCGTAGCGCTGTGGCTACGACGCCTGCCGGTCCACAGACGGCCGTTGCACCACCAAGAAGGAGTCCGATGAAGACCATCGAAGCCCCCACCGCCCAGCCCCTGGTGGGTGAGCGTTGGCCGATGCTGCAGGAAGCGCCCAGCGGCCTGGTCGCCCGTGGCACCGCGGCCGCCGCGGCGGCCGTGTTCCGGGCCGCCACGAAGCGGCTCGGCATCAGTGTGAGCGAGGACGGCAGCCCCGCCGACATCGTGCTGCACCGGCCCGAGGAGTTCTACGCCAGGCTCAGCCGGCACGGGCTGATCGGCTTCGGCGAGGCGTACCTGACCGGTGCCTGGGACGCGCCGGAGCTCGGGGAGACGCTGACCGTGCTGTGCCGGGATCTCGACGGTCTGCTGCCCGGGTGGGCACAGCGGCTGCGCGGCGTCTACGAGCGGCGCCGCGGGGCGAAGGACCTGAACACCCCGGAGAACGCCCGCGAGCACATCGGCCACCACTACGACCTTTCGAACGACTTCTTCGCGCTCTTCCTGGACCCGACGATGAGCTACTCGGCGGGCCTCTTCTCCTCGCTGCCCTCGACCGAGGACCTGGCGCTCGCCCAGCACCGCAAGATCGACCGGATCCTCGACGAGGCGGGAGTCGGAGCGGGCACCCGTCTGCTCGAGATCGGGACCGGCTGGGGAGAGCTGGCCCTGCGGGCCGCCGCCCGGGGCGCCCAGGTCACCTCGGTGACCCTCTCCGTCGAGCAGGCCGAGCTGGCCCGGCGCCGGATCGGCGCGGCCGGTCTCGACCATCGGGTGGACATCGAGCTGTGCGACTACCGAGCCGTGGAGGGGACGTACGACGCGGTGGTCTCGGTCGAGATGATCGAGGCGGTCGGGGAGCGGTTCTGGCCGGTCTACTTCGCGAAGATCGACGAGGTCCTGGCCCCGGGCGGCACCGCGGTCATCCAGGCGATCACCATGCCGCACGACCGGATGCTCGCGACCCGCAACACCGAGACCTGGATCACCAAGTACATCTTCCCCGGCGGCCTGCTCCCTTCGACCGAGGCGATCACCGGTGTCACCGAGGAGCACACCCGGCTCCGGCTGCGGAGCCGGCTCTCGTTCGGGGCCCACTACGCGGAGACCCTGCGGCGGTGGGACCACGCGCTGTGGGAGCACGCCGAGGAGGTCCGGGCGCTCGGGTTCGACGAGACGTTCCTGCGGATGTGGCATTTCTACCTGGAGTACACCCGCGCCGGATTCGCCGCCGACTACATCGATGTCCAGCAGCTCACGTTCACCCGGGACGAGGCCCCGACCGGCGGCTGATCAGTGGGGTGATCGCGAGCGCTCAGACGGTCGGGACGGTGCCGCCGTCGATCACGTACTCGGCGCCGACGATCGCCGAGGCGCGGTCCGAGACGAGGAATCCGACCAGGTCCGCGATCTCCTCGGTGCTCGCGAACCGTCCCAGGGGTACTCCCCCGAGGGAGTCGTAGATCGTCTGCTTGGCGGCTTCACGGGTGAGCCCGTTGCCCTTGGCGATCCGGTCCACGAACCGTTCGTAGGCTTCGGTCTCGATTCCGCCGGGGCTGATCGCGTTGACCCGTACGCCGCGTGGTGCGAGCTCGTTGGCAAGTCCCTTGCTGTACGTGCGCAGCGCGGCCTTCGCTGCTGCGTAGGCCAAGGACGCGTCGTACAGGGGCAGCTCACGCTGGATCGAGGTGACGTGCAGGACCACGCCCGACCCGGACTCGATCATCGCCGGGAGAAGGGCCCGATCCAGCCGTACTGCTCCCAGGAAGTTGAGGTTCAGCTCGGTGAGCCACTGGTCGTCGGTGATGACCGCGAATCCACCCGACGGCGTCGACGCCCCTCCGGCGACGTGCACCAGGATGTCGAGTGCGCCGGCCTCTGCGATGCGAGCGGCCACGGCGTCGGTGCCTGCTGCCGTCAGGATGTCTGCTTCGATGAACCGGTCAGGGTGCTCGTACCCGTCGGGCATGGTGCGCGCCGTCACGTACACGTCGGCACCCATCTCTCGCAGTCTCTCCACGACGGCCTTGCCCGAGCCTTTCGAGCCGCCCGTGACCAAGGCCCGGCGACCATCGAGACGGTCGCGATCTGAGATGGACATTTCTCTCCTTGTTGAAGATCGAGGTGGTGTGGGTGCGGTCAGGCTGGGTGGTTGGCGATGACGAGTTCGGCGACGAGGCCATCCCGCAGCGCGAACCGGTAGTCGAGCTCGGCGACGCCTCCCGCGAAGGTGCCCTCCAGCCGCACGGTGACCACCCAGTGGGTGTCATCGACGCGGCGAGCGCCGACCTGGTCGGTCGTGTACTCGAACTCGGACCCGGCGTCCCGCAGGAACGCGTGGACGTCCTCCCGGCCGCGGAAGGTCTCGTCCTGGTCGACGACCACCGCATCCTCGACGAAGTAGGACGAGGCGGTGTCGGCGTCGCGGGCGACGTGGGCGGCGAGGAACTCGCGCACGATGGTCGGGAGCAGGTCGGACGGAAGATCGGTGTGCTGTGTCATGAGCCCACCATCTGGGCTCTCGGCATGGGAGGGTCAAGCGGTGGACTCTCCCCCAGGGAGAGCGTTCACAATGAGGGGGTGCTGACCATCGGGGAGTTCTCGCGGTTGACCCACCTGAGCGTGCGGACCCTGCGCCGCTATCACGAGGCGGCTCTGCTGGAGCCCGCCGTGGTGGACGAGACCACCGGTTACCGCTACTACGGCGTCGACCAGATCCCGACCGCGCAGGTCATCCACCGACTCCGCGAGCTCGACGTCCCCCTGGGCGATGTGCAGCGGATCCTGCGGACCCCCGATCCGGGTGTCCGGGCGGCCCTGATCGCGGACCACCTGCAACGCCTCGAGGACGAGCTCGACCGCACGCGGGCCGCGGTCGTGTCGCTGCGCCGCCTGCTCCGGCCCGACCCCGCGCCGATCGACGTCGAGCTGCGCGCGGAGCCCGCCCGGACGGTCGCGGCGGTGGAGGCCGTCGTCGAGCATCGCGAGGTCGAGGCCTGGTTCGCAGGCGCGATGGCTGAACTGGAGGCGGCTGTCGGTGCCGACGTGACCGGACCGCCGGGCGGTGCCTACGACAACGCACTGTTCGAGCAGGAGCGCGGGCACGTGCTCGTCTACCTGCCTACCGCCGCGCCCCCTCGCACCGGACGCGTGCACCCCGCGACGCTTCCGGCCGCGGAGCTGGCCGTCACCACCCACGTCGGCGAGCACGACGGCATCGAGGTCGCGTACGGCGAGCTCGGGACCTGGGTGGTGGAGAACGCGATGTCGGTGGCCGGGCCGGTGCGGGAGGTCTACGTCGTCGGCCCTCGTGACACAAGCGATCCCGCTGCGTGGCGCACCGAGATCGGCTGGCCGGTCTTTCGTGTCACCTGAGACGAACGGGACGAACGAGGCCCCGACCGGCGGGGGAACCGGTCAGGGCCTCGAGCTCGGGGAGCGGCGGATTAGCCGCCCTGCTGCTCGATGATCCGAGCGATCTCGGTGAAGCCGCGGTTGCGGGCATGCTGGAGAGGCGTCACGCCGTCGCGGTCGGCGATGCTCGGGTCGGCGCCGTTCTCGAGCAGGCTGCGGACGACCCGCTGCCAGCGGTCGGACCCCTCGCCGAGGATCACGGCCTCGAGGAGGGCGGTCCAGCCGAGGTCGTTGACGTGGTCGAGGTCGATCGCGGTCTTCGCGACGCGTTCGACGTAGTTCGCGTGGCCGCGCTCGCTGGCCGGGATGATCGAGAGGCCGCCGTAGCGGTTGCGTACGGTCAGGTCCGGATCGACGCTGAGCAGCAGCTCGGCCATCGGGACGCTCCCGGTGACGCCGGTGACCAGCCAGGGGGTGTCGTGCTGGCCGTCGAGGGCGTCCGGGTCGGCACCCAGGTGCACGAGCAGACGGGCCGTCTCGAGGTGGTCGTCGGTGACCGCGAGCAGGAGAGGCGTACGCCGGTTGCCGTCCCTGGTCTCCAGATCGGCACCGCCACGGAGGGCGGCCGCGGCCGAGTCGGTGTCGCCCGACGCCGCCGCCCGCAAGAGCTGCTGGTCGCCGTCGGCGACATCGGCAGAAGCAGTACGCAGCGTCGACACGATCGCGTCGAATCCACGCTCCTCGGCGTGCTCCAGGGCGGTCTTCCCGTCCCGGCCCGCCTCGATCGAGATGTCCACGCCGGCCGCGACGAGCACCCGTACGGTGTCAGCCGCGTCCGGGCCGTCGTCACCCAGGACGACCGCCTCGTGCAGCGCGGTCCAGCCCAGGTTGTTGACGTGATCGAGGTCGATCCCGGCCTGCACCAGACGCCCGACGATGTCGGCGTGGCCTCGCTCGGCGGCCCGGATCAGCGCGGTCCCGTTGTAGGAGTCCTTGGCGTTGATCTCGGCGCCGTTGCGGAGAGTCAGGTCGAGCAGGTCCACGTAGCCCTCGCTCGCGGCGATGAGGTAGGCGCTCTGCTGGGTCTCGTCCTCGTAGTTGACGTCGGCCCCGGCCTGGACCAGCTGACGGGCACGGGCCACGTCGTTGTCCCAGGCGGCCTTTATCAGCTCCTCGTTCATGCGCTGTCGCTCCTCGGGCTCCAGGGTCTTACGCGCCGGCGCGGAGGTCGCGGCGGACGCGGACGGGGTGGGGGAGGCCGGCTCGGCGGCCTCCTCCGGCGCCGAGGCGCAGCCTGCCAGAAGCAGGGCCAGCACCGCGGACGCCGTGACGGAGGCTGCCGCCGACCGCCGCAGGCGCGGACCGGTCATCGCGGCATCTTGGCGGTGACGATCTCGTACGGCCCCTGCGCGGTCTGCTCGTCGAAGTGGCTGTCGACCAGCAGCAGCCTGCCGTCGAGCAGCTTGCCGGTCGTGAAGACGCGGTCCGGGCCAGTGGCGCGCGACGAGATGAGCTCGGCGGAGGTCGCCGACGGGTTCAGCTCGAGGTGCACGAGCTGCTTGTCGAAGTTGCGGACCACGGCGAGGTCGCGGCCCTGCGCGATCAGGCCGTCGGCGTTGCGCAGGTTCGCGCCGTCGGTGTCGATCTCGCTGACCTCGCCGGTCGCGACGGAGAAGCGCCACAGCTGCCCGGTGGTGCCCTGCGCGACCACGAAGGCGGAGCGGTCCTGGCTGAGCACGATGCCGCCGAGGTTGAAGCCCTCCTGCCGGGTGATCAGCGAGCTGCCGTCGGCCCACTCGGTCGCCTCCCAGCCGTCGGCACCCTCGGCGACCCGGATGATCGTCGGGTCGTTGGAGTTGGTGAAGTACGCCGCGCCGTCCGGTCCGATCGCGACATCGTTGAGGAACGCGTCGTTGTCGGGGACGCGGAGGGCGGCGAGCAGCTCGCCCTCGGGGCTGTAGACCCAGAGGTCGGGGCGGTCGTTGCCGGTGCCGTTCGGGCCACCGGCGATGTAGATGCGGCCCTCGTCGTCGACGGTGATGCCGCGAGCGGTGTAGCGGCCGTCGGTGCCGTCACCGGCCAGCCACTCCTCGGCCTGGGCGCGGTCGGCCGAGCCGCGCTGGATCTCGCCGCCGGTGACCTCGCTGACGTAGAACCTCCCGGACTCCGGGTCGACGCCGATGCCTTCGAACTTCGAGCCGCCCTGGGCGGACGGGTCGCCCTCGAGCAGGTAGCTCGCCGGGCGGCCGTCGCCCTCGGCGGCGTTGGCCGCGGTGCCCGTGCCGAGGGCGGTGAAGGACAGGGTGGCCGAGGCGGCGATGCCGGCCAGGCCAGCGAGGGCGGCGATTCGGGACGTACGCATGGTGGTGCTCCTCCGGTGTTCGGTGCTGTTGGTCGAGCTGATGCATCAACCATCGCCGTCGGGGAGGGGTCGAGACATCGGGTGACCGGCGACGTCTGGATAGCCGTTCGGCGACACCCCGGATAGCCGATCGGATGATGCCGGAGCCGCGCGACCGGCCTAGCCTGGAACGACCATGTCGACCGAAACCGTGCCAACCTCGGGGCTCAGCCCGCGCACCGGTGGGATCCTGGCCGGCCAGACGCTGCTCGACCGCTGGCTCCACATCTCGCTGGTGGTGCTCGTCATCGCCTCGGTCGCCCGCTATCTGCAGGGACACGGCTTCGGCGACCAGGCCGAGGTGGTCCTGCCCGGCGCCGCCGTCCTCCTGATCGCGTACGCCGCGGGCCGCCGCCTCGCCGGCACCGCCGCAGTCGTCTGGCTGGCCGCGGTGATCGCCTGCTGGACGGTGCTGGCGCTGATCGCGCCGTCGTTCTCGTGGGCGGCGGTGCCGCTGGTCTTCCTGGCCCTGCGGGTGCTGCCGTTCCGCTGGGCCGTGGCCGTCACGGTGTTCCTCGTCGCGGTCGTCGCGGTCGCGTGGAGCCGGATGACCGGCCTGGCCGACCCGACCGTCCTTCTCGGCCCGGTCTGCGTCGCCGTGCTCGCGGTGACCGCCTACCGCGCCCTCGAGCGCGACGCGGCGACTCGTCGCCAGCTCCTCAACGAGCTCGAGGCGGCCCAGGACGAGGTCGCCGACGCCGAGCGCCGCGCTGGTGTCGTGGCCGAGCGGGCGCGGCTGAGCCGGGAGATCCACGACAGCGTCGCCCAGGGCCTGACCAGCATCAACCTGCTGCTCCAGGCGGCCGACCAGGAGTGGGAGTCACGCCCGGCCGACGCCCGCGACCACGTCGACCAGGCGGCCACCATGGCCCGCTCCTCGCTCGACGAGGCGCGACGTGTCGTCCGCGACCTCGCGCCCACCGAGCTGACCGGCGGATCGGCGCTGGCCACCGCCGTACGCCAGGTCGCCGACGACGTCGCCGCCACCACCGGGCTCAGCATCCCGGTCCACGTGCACGGCGACCCGCACGAGGTCGGTGGCAGGGTGGCTACCGCCGTCGTACGCACCCTGCGGGGTGCGCTCGCCAACGTCGCCGAGCACGCCGGCGCGACCACGGCGGTCGTCTCGCTCACCTTCCACGAGGGCGGGGTCGCCCTGGACGTACGCGACGACGGAGCCGGGTTCGACCCGGCCGCGCTCCGGGAGACGGACGGGCTGCGCGGACACGGCCTGGCCGGAATGCGGGCTCGCGCCCGCCTGCTGGGTGGAGACTTGGTCATCGAGAGCGCCCCGGGCGAGGGCACGGTGGTCGCGGCCTCGTTCGCGGCCGGACAGGCAGCATCTCAGGGGGAGGAACGTCGTGGCTGAGCAACGCATCCGGGTGGTGCTGGTGGACGACCATCCGGTCGTCCGGGCAGGCGTACGCGCCCTGGTGGACGCCCAGGACGACCTGGACGTGGTCGGCGAGGCCGCCGACTCGGCCCAGGCCGTCGCTGTGGTCGGCGAGACCAAGCCGGACGTGGTGCTGATGGACCTCAGCCTCGGCGACGGGCCGGGCGGCGCGGAGACCACCCGGCTAGTCCGCGACCTGCCGGAGCCGCCGCACGTGCTGGTGCTGACGACCTACGACACCGAGGCCGACGTCCTCGAGGCGGTCGACGCCGGTGCGGCGGGCTACCTGTTGAAGGACGCGCCGCCCGACGAGCTGTTCCGCGCCATCCGCGGCACCGCGCGAGGCGAGACGGTGCTGGCCCCCTCGGTCGCGACCCGGCTGCTGCAGCGGGCCGCCTCGCCGGCGCCGAAGGTGAGCCCGCGCGAGGTCGAGATCCTGCGGCTGCTCGCCCGAGGGCTGGGCAACAAGGAGATGGCTCGCGAGCTCCTGGTCAGCGAGGCGACGGTCAAGTCGCACCTCTCCCACATCTACACCAAGCTCGGCGTCGACACCCGAGCCGGTGCCGTCGCCACGGCGATCGAGCGTCGCATCCTGCGACCCTGACCGTGCCGGGCGCGACACCCTGGGAGCGCCAGGCGCACCACGTACGCCTGGCGCTCCCAGGGTTCGAAGGACTCAGCAGGTCGCGAGCAGCATCGGCTCCAGCAGAAGGCCGAGGTCGTAGGGCGGCTCGGTGGCACCGGTGTAGTCGCGGCCGGTCCAGGCGAGAGTGACCTGACGCTCGCCGTTGCGTGAGCTCCAGTTGATCGACTGGGTGCCGAAGTGGGCGCCGTCGTGGCCGTAGAGGTATTCACCCTCCGAGCAGGGGTCGGTGACGCGATAGATGCCCAGTCCGTAATCGGGGTCGGCGCTGCCGGTGCGAGGCGGGAGCATGGCGTCGACCGAGGCCGGTGAGACCAGCTCACCGGTGAGCAGTGCCTCGTTGAGCGAGGCCAGGTCACGGGTGGTGCTGGTCGCGGCGCCGGAGGCGTGGAAGACGCTCGGGTCCAGGTCGGTCAGGGACCGCCATCCGGTCTGGTCGATCTTGGCCGCACCCTCGAGGAACGGTCCGCGGTTGTGCGAGGTCTTCGGGTAGTCGGTGCGGAGCATGCCGGCCGACCAGAAGATGCGCCGGCGGAGCAGGTCGTCGAGATCTTGGCCGGTCTCCTTCTCGAGCATGACGCCGAGGGCGACGTAGCCGTAGTTGGAGTAGGAGAAGTCGGTGCCGGGCTCGAAGAGCCAGGGGACCGAGCGCATCGCGGCCAGGTGCTCGGCCTCGGAGTAGTGCTGACCGACGGCGTCGATGAGCTGCTCCAACGAGTTGGGGTCTTCGACGCGATTCTGCAGCAACTCCTCTGGGCCGCGCGGGGCCCCGGAGCGGTGGCTGAGCAGGTGCTCGATCGTGACCCCGGCAGGAAAGATCCCGGGCAGTACGTCCTCCGCCGGGGTGTCCAGACTCCACGTGCCGCGCTCGACCTCCTGCATGACCAGGGTCGCGATCATCGTCTTGGTGTTGCTGGCGACGTGGAACCTGTCGAAGGCCCGGACGTTGCGCTCGGTGCCCGCCTCGCGTACGCCGCCTGCCCCCGTCCACGTCAGTCCCGGAGCCTCGACCCGGGCGGTGACGCCGAGGGCGCCGTCGGCGATGAGCGCGTCGACGGCTCGGTCGAGCGCGGCTGCAGCCGGAGTCGCCGACCGGGCCTTCAACCCGCGCTGCTTGGCCGCCGCCCGGTCGGCGATCGCAGTCGCCTCCCGGGTCAGCGCGGTCGGGTCCGGCGCGAAGGCCGCAGGCCCGCGATCAGGATCGGGATCAGGCTGGGCGTACGCGGCCGGCACGGCCGTCAGGGGAAGGAGCACCGCGGCGATCGCTGCGGTGCCCGTGCGGACGAGGGTCCGAGACATGGCTGCTCCTGTCGTCGTCGACGTGTCACAGCCATCGTTCCGGGCCCGGACGTACGCCCACATCAGCCTCGAGTCGGAGATCGAGGCCGTCCTTGGTCAGTCTCGAAGCTGACGCCGCAGGGCGCGAGCGGCCTTGCCCTTGCGGGAGAAGAGGTCGCGGCGCTCGGCGACGGTCATCGCGGCCAGCTTCTCGACGACCGAGAAGGGGAAGCCGGCGACCTCGGGGGACTCGCTGGTGGGCACGGTGGTGTGCACGACCGGGGCACCGGGCACGCCACCGACGCCTTCGTCGTAGAGGTGGACCAGCGAGATCGCCTGGTGGCCGGCGACGGCTGAGGAGAACCGGTCGGCGGTCGCGGGGGCGGCGGCGAAGCAGCTCGCGGAGGCGACCGAGACCGGGATGCCGGCGAAGGTGGTGTTGGTCGAGTAGTGCAGGTGACCGGCCAAGATGGAGCGTACGTCGCTGCCCGCCAGCACCGGAGCGAGCCGGTCGTGGCCGTCGAGCTCGATGATCACGCTGGCGTCGTTGAGGGGGAGCGGCACCGGTGGATGGTGCATCGTCAGCAGCGTGCCGTGAGGCGCCGGCTCCTTCAGTACCTCGGCCAGCCACTCGAGCTGCGAGTCGTCGATGTCGCCGTGGTGCCAGCCGGGCACGGTGGTGTCCAGGGCGATGATCCGCAGGCCCGCGACCTCGTGGACGCGGTCCTGCGGGGCGTCGGAGGCCTCGCCGAAGAGCACCTCGGAGTAGACCTCGCGTTCGTCGTGGTTGCCCATCACCCAGACGATCTCCGCGCCGAACTCGGCCGCGACCGGCTCCACCTGCTCGCGAAGACGCACGTAGGCGCCACGCTCGCCCAGGTCGGCGAGGTCGCCGGTGAAGACGATCGCCTGCGGCGGGGTGGGCATCCCGCGCAGCCGCGCCAAAGCCCGCTCGAACCCGGGCGCGGGGTCCACCTTGCCGTAGATGCGCCGCTCGTCACCGGCGTAGAGATGGGTGTCGGAGAGGTGAGCGATCGTGTGGCGTGGAGCGGGATACTGGCCGAACTGCACGGAGCCAGACTAGCGGCGAAGCCGTACGCTCGAGGTGACCCCGACCAGCGCGGCGGCGGCTCCGCAAGCGACCGCGAACCACGGCAGGCTCGTCGGGATACCGAGGTGCACGGTGATGCCCAGGATGCGCGAGAGTCCCCAGGGGATGAGCGCCATCTGGTCGTTCCAGACGGTCAGGGCGCGTTCGGTGCCGATCATCGCGACACCCGCGCCGCCGAGGACGACCGGGACCCCGGCTGCGATCAGGACCCGTCCCACGGCTGCGCGACGGGTGAACCCGTAGGCGCTCCGCAGGGCCAGAGCCGTGGCGACGAACAACAGCCCGAAACCGGCGAACGCGACGGTGATGTAGAACGTCCGAGGGCCCGGCTCGGTCCAGAAGAGGAACCAGTAGCGCCCTGGTCCGCGGTTGGCGAGTGCCGCCATCAGGATCACCGACCGGACCAGCACGACCGCGCCGAGAACCGTCCAGAGCGCGAAGGGGTCGCGGCGGCCGATCAGGAGTCGTAGCGTCAGCGCGAACAACACCCAGGCGCCCACGGTCAGAGCCACGTGCGAGGGTGCCGCGAACCACGTCAGGGTCAACCGGCCGAGCACCAGCACCAGCACAGGCAGGACCAGCACAACCACCCGTTCCCACCGCCGTACCGGTCTCTCCCGCAGGAGACGGCCCAGCCGCCACGGTCGCGTCAGCGCGGTCCGCAACGGCCTGACCAGGATCAGCCCGGCCATGGCGAGCACCAGCAGCCCACGAGCGATCCAGGCCATCGCCGGATCCCGGTCGGCCCGCCTCGCACCGATGTCGGCGGCGGTGAACTGGAAGGCGGGGTGGGCCTGGTCGTCGCCGTAGGTCGCCACGTGCGAGGCACGCGACCTCTCGAACGCTGCCCGCGCGGACTGCCATCGATCGCGTGCCCGGGATGATCCCGTGTCGAGCCATTCGGCGTGATACATCGTCATCGCGCGGTAGTCGCTGAGGACCCGGAACAGGTTGATCTCGTAGTCGATCGCGGCCAGGAGGTCCGTACGCAGCGCCGGATCGCGCCAGGTCGAGGGGTCGGTCCCGGCGACGATCTGCCGCATCGACTCGGCCGTCTCGATCGCGTCCCGGCCGCCCTCGGCCGCCTCGTCCAGGCGGTCCTCGCTGATCGCGTAGATGCTGCTGAGGACGGCCGTGTCTCCGGTGACGATGTCCCACTCGAACAGCCAGGTCTGGGGCGGGATCTCGAGCCCGAGCGCGCGCACCTGGTTCTCGGCGAACGGTGCGATGTAGAGCCCGTCGAGCACCGCTTCGCGCGAGAGCGCCATCGCCTCCCCGATCGCCCGCACCGTGGCCGGGTCCGAGCTGAACGCCTCGCGCGCCCAGTCCGCGGTGATCTCGCCCGGCTCGGCCGAGGTGTCCCAGGCGAGCCGCGACGCTGCGTACGAGTTCAGGTCCCACAGCTGCCAGAAGCCCTCCCGGAGGTAGAGCGTCCGCGGGCCGGCGTGGATCGGGCCGCCGTCCTGGCTCCAGGACCACACTCCCTCGATGTTCGGGTTGGCGTCGACCAGGTGGGTCAGGGCCGCCGAGTAGGCGGCGGTGAGGTCGTTCGGGAGCGCCCCGAACCCCTCGAACTCGCGCCGGCTCTGCATCTCGACGAGGCGCCGATGGCCGCCGACCTCGAGGGTCGGGTTGAGCGGGAGGAAGGAGTAGAAGTCGCCGGCGACGTGCTTCGTCGAGACGATCAGCGCATCGCTGTGCACGTCACCGAGCACCTTCTCGTACGAGACGGGGTTGGTGTGCAGGTCGCCGACCGCACCGACGCCGACGCTCCAGGTGCGGAAGATGATCTCTCGATCCTGGCGCTCGGCGACGGTCGTGAACACGTCGAGCATCGCCTTGACCGCCGTCGGCGTCGTGACCGCGATCTCCGACCAGTAGTCCCAGCCGGGCAGCTGGTAGATCCGGCCGCCCTCGCCGATGCGGATCATCAACCCGTCGACGTACGGCATCTCGGCGAGGAGCTCCTCGAGCCCGGCGGCGTAGATCCTCCAGAGCTCCGGGTCCTCGGCGTCGAGATCGTGCTCGTCGAGGTAGCGCTGGAGCGGCGTGGACAGGGCGAGCATGTCGGTGCCGAGGTAGACCCTCATCCCGGCATCGTGGGCGTACCGCCACATCGAGCCGAAGTGCTCGCGCATCGCGAGCGCTCGGGCGACGTGCGGATCCTCGGTGGTCGGATAGATCTCGTCGCCGTCCCCGAAGCGGTCGAAGGTGACGTACTCGAGGAATCCGGGCATGACGATGCCGTTGTAGCCCCGGGCGAGCTGATGATCGACGTACGTCCGGAACTCCTCGGCGTCCTCGGCGAGCGCCGCGGTGTCGACGAACGGCGCGTCCGAGAGGATCGCGTCGGCGAACTGGCCGCTGTTGTGCGAGTACTCCTCGCCCGTACGCCAGTCGGCGGCCGTCCCGGGAACGCCGGCCGCGCCCTTGTCGACGAGACGCAGCGGGAGGTCCGGCTGCTGCACCTTGCCGTCCTCGCCGGGGGTGAGGAGCGGACGGGCCGTGCGCACGCGGTCGGCCAGCTGGTAGAGCCCGGCCGCGGCCCCCGCCGCGTCGGCCGCCTCCAGGTGGATGTCGGTGCCGTCGCTCGTCGTTCGGTACGCCTCGGCCCCATCGCCTTCGCCGAGGCCGGTCCCGGTCGTCACGGTCAGCGTGCCGCCGGCTCGGGCTCCGGAGTCGTCGACCGCCTTCTGGAACGCCGCGGCCGCGAGTCGGACCCGGGGGCTCGCCTCGTCCTCGGCCAGCCGCACACGGCCGACAGTGGGTGCGGTCGCCGTCCGTGCCGCCGCGACGCTCGCCGTCTCGGGCGCTGCCGCGACCGGCTCGGCGCTGATCCCGAGGAAGCCGGAGACCTGCGTGGCGAGCACGAATCCGACCGCCAGCAGGAGGACGAGCGAGGCGATCAGGATCGCCGGTGCCCGTCGAGGACGCGTTGTCACGCGTGGATCGTAGGGGACGGTTGGATGTTGGCGGGCAGCTTCCAAGAGCCGCTTGGAAGTTCCCGTCAACTTCCAACTCAAGCGACCTCGGAGTGGTAAGTTGACCGGTCATGGATCCGGAGAGGTACGACGCTCCGCAGTTCGGCAGAGCGACCCGCGAGCCGGGGAACAAGTGGGCCTACTGGTACTACAAACCCGCCCACATCCCGCGTGACCTGCCGTTACAGCCGCTCACCGTGAAGGCGCTCTCGGATGCCGACGCCGCGCTGGGACGCCTCCAGGGCGTGAGCGCGCTGATCCAGGATCCCGAGCTGCTGATCGGGCCCTACCTGACCCAGGAGGCGGTCGCCTCGTCCCGGATCGAGGGCACCCAGACCTCCCTCGAGGAGGTCCTCCAGGACGAGGTCAGCGGTCAGGCGACCAGGAGCGAGGACGTCGCCGAGGTCAAGGCCTACCTCGCCGCGACCCGTCAGGGCTTCGAGCTCATCAGGAGCTGGCCGCTCAGCCAGCGGCTCGTCCTCGAGCTCCACAAGACCCTGCTGACCGGCGTGCGGGGTCACGAGCGCCACCCCGGCGAGTTCCGGCGGAGCCCGGTCTGGGTCGGCTCGCCGACCGACAACCCCACCACCGCCGCGTACGTCCCACCCCTCCCGCCCGACCTGCCCGAGCTGATCGCCGACTGGGAGGCGTACGTCAACGTCCCCGACCTCAGCCCGACGCTGGTGCGGTGCGCCCTGATGCACTATCAGTTCGAGACGATCCACCCGTTCCTGGACGGCAACGGGCGCATCGGGCGGCTGCTGATCAACCTGATGCTGATGGAGGAGGGGCGGATGACCACGCCCCTGCTCTACCTCTCGGGCTACATCGAGGCTCACCGCCAGACCTACTACCAGCGGCTGCAGAGCGTCCGGGAGCGCGGTGAGATGCAGGAGTGGCTGCAGTTCTTCCTCACCGCGGTGCGACGTTCGGCCGAGGACGCCACGACCAGGTCCGAGCGCCTGGTCGCGCTCCGGGAGGGCTATCTCGACGAGGCCGCCACCTCACGCGCCAACCTGTCCGGGCTGGTCACGCTGCTGTTCGCCAACCCCTACCTGACCGTCAAGCGCGTCCAGGACGCGACCGGCTTGACCAACCAGGGCTCCCGCAACCTGATCCAGGACGCCGAGCGGCGCGGGTGGATCGAGGCCGCCGGCCGGTCGGGCCGCGGCGGCCGGCACTACTGGATCGCCAGAGCGGTGATGGACGTGATCGAGGAGCCACTGGCGTACGACTGAACGCGCCCTGAACACGACGGAAAACGTGCAGGTGGCCCCGGCTGTGCACGTGTGCACGCCCAGGGCCACCTGTGTGACGTGGCCGAGCAGTCGGTAGGGGGTGATCACCCGGCCATGGTCATGTTCCTCAGAAGGTGCCGAGCGGACCCAGCGGGTTCGGGACCTGGTCGACGGGGAGGCCGTCGAGAGCCGGGTTGTCCATCGGGAGCAGGAAGGAGACCTGCTCCATCTCGCTGTCGGACAGCTCGGACGGCATCGCGCCGCCCATGATCTTGTCCATCACGATGCCGGGCGCACCGACGTAGGCGCCGGAGACGACCATGGCGGCACCGTTGCCGACCTGGTGCGAGCCACCGTCCCAGTTCACCCAGGCCTTCTTCTGCGCCGGGCTCAGCTCGCCGCCGGTGGCACCCATCAGGATGAGGCCCGGAGCGCCGACCCAGGCGCCGGAGACCATGCGGGCCGCGCCGCCGGTCGCCTGACCGGCGCCACAGATGAAGCCGGCCCAGGCCTTCTGGCTCGAGGGCGAGAGGTCGGAGGCACCGGCGGAGTTCTCCTTGATGCACTCGGCCTCGGTGCGGTTGTGGTGGGTGCCATCGGCTGCGGAGGCGGTACCCGTGGTCAGTGCGACTGCGACACCCGAGAAGGCGGCGACGGCCGCGACGCGGCGGAGCAGCCCTGTCTTCATGTTCATTTCGTACCTTTCATCGATCAATTCGAATTGAAACATCACGCACGGACGCGACCCCCGGACCGATAACAGACGCATCGATACGTTCGCATCCGGGAAATGATGCTAGGAGCATCCGGGGTCATCAGCGCAAGCGACACGGCGGTTTTCGTGTCAACTAAGTACCGAATGAAATGTAATGACGTAATTTGCGGCAAACTGCAACGCCGTTGTTTGATCGCGCGTAAATGCGCAGATGGCCCGGCCGTGCACGAGTGCACGCCTAGGCCATCTGGGGACGGCGCCGATCGGATCGTGGTGGGAGCTACGACCGGTCAGCAGCTGTCATGTCGCCGCTCAGAAGGATCCGAGGGGAGCCATCGGGTTCGGGATCTGCTCGGTGGGAACACCGTCGAGCGCCGGGCTGTCCTGCGGGATGAGGAACGTGACCTGCTCGAGCTCGCTCGGCGACAGGTCGCTCGGGGTCGCCCCGCCCGCGATCTGGTCGAGGATGATGCCGGGGGCACCGACGTAGGCGCCCGCGACCATCATGGCGGCACCCTCACCGATCTTGTGGCCGCCCTCGTCCCAGTTCTCCCAGGCAGCCAGCTGCTCCGGGGTGATCGGGGAGCCGGTGGCGCCGGCGAGGATCAGGCCCGGGGCGCCGACCCAGGCGCCGCTGACCATCTGGGAAGCACCGCCGGCGACGTAGGAGCCGCCGAGGATGAAGTCCTCCCACGCCTTCTGCGAGGAGGGCGAGAGGTCGGAGGAGGAGACGCTGGCGGTGGTCGGCGCCGGCGCGGCGACGGCCGTGCCGGTGGTCAGTGCGAAGGCGACACCCGAGAAGGCGGCGACGGCCGCGGCGCGGCGGAACAGCCCTGTCTTCTTGCTCATTTCATACCTTTCATCGTCAATTCGAATCGATCGCAGCGCGGCCGCCGAGCTGATAACACTCGCTTCGATACGTCCGCGTGCGGTTCATGACGCTAGGGATGCTCACCGTGCGATGTTCCGTTCGACACGGCTTCGTAATTACCAAGTGGACGTAAACGTTCCATACCGCCGGGTAATACCATGCCCGGTCGGGTTAATGGGTTCCTGGAATTCGTCGAGCGCGCTAGATTGCCGCGTCCACTTTCTCGGGACCCCCCACCTAGAAGGCCTCGATGAGCTCGGCAACGTACGCACGTGTGATGGCTGATCCCGGTCGGCCGAGGAAGGGCGGCAGGATCGTCCTGTCGGTGCTCCTCGGACTGCTCGGCGCCCCACTCCTTCTCGTCGGGGCGGGTCTGGCCATCGCCGCTGGGCCCGACGACGTCCTGATGGGCAAGGAGACCCCGATCGCGCAGGGCGCGGCGTACTCCACGCCGGAGGCGTTCGCCTTCGACCGGCTTCCGGTCACGGTTCGCGTGGAGGCGATGGGGGAGGCGTACGTCGGTGTCGGCAACCCGGTCGACGTGCTCGACGTCGTCAAGGGCACCAGGGCCGTCGAGATCGCCAAGACCCCGCTGACCAGGGTCAGCGGTGCCGCCGGCTCGGGGGAGAGCGTGCCGGATGCCTCCGGAGCGCCGTGGTGGGACGAGTCGGTCTCGGGCTCGGGGACCCAGGAGCTCGACGTGACGCTGACCGGGAAGCCGGTCTCGTTCCTGGCCGCGAGCCGGGACGGTGCGCCGATCAAGCTCGCCTTCGGCTATCGGCTCGATGGGATCTTCCTGGTCGCGCTGGGCGTCGCGGGCCTCGGTGCCCTGCTGCTGGTCGGCGCGGTCGTGCTGCTGACCAGGAGACGTGAACGCCAGGACCAGTGGCAGCCGCCGCGGCCGCCGGCTTCGTACGCCCAGCCGCCCCACCCCGCCCAGCCGAGCTACCCGACCCAGCCGGCCCGCCCGGTCCTGACGGGGCCGGCAGGGCCGGCGGGACCGATGGGGCCGGCGGGACCGATGGGGCCGACGGGGCCGGCGGGGCCGAGGGGGCCGGCGGGGCCGGCGCCGGCTCGCCCAGCCATGCCGCGCCCGCCGGCCGGCGGGCTCTACCGCCGCCTGGGCATGGCGGCCGGGATCGGCGTCGTGGCGTTCTCGCTCACGGGGTGCTCGATGCCCGCGTCCGTCGAGCTCGACGAGCCCAGCAAGGTCTCGCTGCGGAAGGAAGACGTAGCCGGGCTCATGAAGGACTGGAACAAGCGCAACAACAAGGCGATCAAGGCCAACCAGCCCGGGAAGTGGAAGGAGGAGGCATGGACCGAGGCCGACAGTGGCCCGGTCCTGGCCAAGGACCAGCTCACCTCTGCGGTGAACGAGGGCTTCGACGTCCGGGACCGTCCGCCCACCTGGACGGCGGTGCCGGGGCGGGTGTGGTCGGTGCAACTCAGCGAGTACCCGATGTGGGCTGTCGTGGAGATCGGCGTCAAGGGCGCGAAGAAGCCGAAGCTGACCCGGTTGGCCGTCTATGAGCAGCAGGACGCCCTCTCTCCCTGGAAGGTACGCAGCAGCCTCGGCGTCAAGAAGAAGGCCGTTCCGCCCGAGGTGGAGGGCGCGGACCCGGTGCCGGCAGCGGCGACGAAGCAGGTCGAGGAGGTCGCTGCCGAGATCGACGCCTACCTGGAGAAGCCGAAGAAGATCGACGGCCTCGACGGGTTCAAGAAGCTCGCCGAACCCGGCGACGAGATCGCCGCGTACGCCTCGGACATGGGCGTCGACATGGTCAAGACGACCGCCGAGCCCTTCGACGAGACGAGCATCCGCGCGGTTCAGACGGCCGAGGGCGTGCTGGCGATGCTGGACTTCACGACCAACTCGATCGTCGGTGGCCAAGGCACCGAGTGGGAGTGGAACCCGCCCTATGACGACTTCCGCAGCCGGGCCGGCAAGAACCTGTCGATCCGGACCGCGGTCACGGTCGCGGTGCTGGTGCCGAAGGACGGCGACCCCTCGGTCCTCGGGGTCGAGTACGGCGAGATCCTGGGCGCGAAGGTGAAGAGCTGACCCTCAGGGTTCATCCGCTGATCGCACGATGCTCGCGTGCGCGGCGGGTGGGCTTTCCTCGCGAGGTCTAGCGTCGAAGCATGGATCATGCTGCGGCCGTGAGCCTGGCCATCGGCGCATGCGTCCTGTTCTCGCTCTCCGCCGCCGTCCAGCAGCGCGCCAGCGCCCTCGCGCCCGGTCGCAGCGGCGGGATGGCCGGCGTCGAGCAGCTGATGCTGGCGCTGGTGCGCAACCCGCTGTGGGTCACCGGTGCGGCGATCAACGCGATCGGCTTCGGGGTGCAGGCGGTCGCGCTCCACCTCGGGTCGGTCTCCGTCGTGCAGTCGGTGATGCCGACGCAGCTGCTCTTCGCGCTCGTCTTCGCCTCGATCGCGGCCCGCCACTGGCCGACGGTCTCCGACTGGGTCAGCGGAGCCGCGATCTGTGGCGGCGTGATCCTGCTGGTCACCGACGACCATCGCGGCGGCACCTATGCCGACGTCGGCCGCGTCGCGCTCTTCGCCGGGTGCGTGGCGGTCGTGATCTGCGTACTCCTGCTGGTGGCCCACCGGTTCCCGCCACCGGTCGCGGCCGCGACCACGGCGGTCGCGGCCGGCTGCTCGTTCGCGACGACCTCGGTGCTGCTGAAGATCACCGCCGACCGGGCCGCCGCCGACGGATTCCTCGGGCTGCTCACGCTGCCGGCGTTCTACGGGCTGCTGTGCACCTGTGGCCTCGGCATCGTGCTCACCCAGGCGGCCCTCGCCGCCGGCCCGCTGCCCTGGGCGATGGCGGCGATGACGATCACCAACCCCACCGTCTCGTACGTCGCCGCGGTGGTCGCCTTCGGCGCCTCGGCCCCCACGCTGTGGGTCGCAGTGAGCGCGGCCGCGCTGCTGGTCACCGGGATCGTCGGGCTCGCCCGGTCACGGTCGGCGGACAGGTGGACGCCGGTGCAGCACGAGCGGACCGAGATCCGGGTGTCCTAGCGGTCCTGCATCGACCGCGGCCACGAGCGCCGCCTGGTCGACCTGGGCTTGAGGTGCTCGGGCAGCGCACTGATGTAGGGCGCGGCATGCCGACACTCGCCACAGGTGACGTCTCGATAGTCGTAGGAGGTCAGCGGATCTTCTCCGTACGCGCGACACACCGGACCGAAGGAGTCGGCGAAGTGGGTCTGCTCCGGCGTCACCGGCTTCACCGCAGCCTGGGTGGTCAACTCGCTCATATGCCCCTCATATGGTCATTGGCATGAAATACCAGGATGGCGACGAGACCTAGGTCTTCGTGTTCTGAACGTGGCCAAAGAAGCGGCCCCGGACGGATAACGACCACGGCTGAGTAACGTTATCCCCACAAAGAAAACGCGGCTCCGACACTCTGGCGACCTCGCTCGGCGAGGTTCTACGCGTAGCGCCGAGCCCGACGGGACGCCTGCCGCTGCCGCGAGCGCGCGAGGAGATAGGTCGGCGCGGTCTCCTGCGCGAGGCTCTCGTGAAGCTCCAGCATGTCCTCGATCGTGCGCGACCAGGGGAACTGCTCGGCCCGCTCGCGTGCCGCGCGCCGGGTCGCCACCACCGGCCGCTCGGCGACGTCGATGACCGCGTCGGCCAGCGCTGCCGGATGGGCGGACGCCCAGGCTCCGCACCGGAGGTCGATGAGCTCACGGGCGCCGCCGCGGTCGGCGGTCACCACCGGCGTACCGCTGGCGAGGGCTTCCAGGACGGCCAGTCCGAAGGTCTCGCGAGGGCAGACGGAGAGGGCCACGTCGGCCTCGGCCAACGCCCGGGCGATCCGCCGGCGGTCGGAGACGTGCCCGTGGAAGACGACCGGCGCCCCGGCGGCGAGGGCCTCGATCTCGGGACGGTGCGGCCCGTCGCCGTAGACGTCCATGCGTACGTCGAACCCGCGGCGATGCAGCTCCACGGCGGTGGCGACGGCGAGGTCGGGAGACTTCTCGCGGGAGAGGCGGCCGACGTGGATGAGCCTCAGGGTGTCGTCGCGGTGCCCGAGCGAGGGGTGGAAGAAGTCGAGGTCGACGCCCAGCGGCACCTGCGCGATCGGGCAGCCGACGGTCGCAGCCAGCGGCTCGAACTCGTGCCGGGCGTAGTCGGAGGTCACCAGCACCTGGTCGAAGGAGCGCACCAGCATCCGGTTGAGCAGCGCGGTGGAGACCTTCGAGGTGGTGTCCATACCGGTGTAGGTGGGCATGTACTCGTCGAGCCGCTCGTGGGAGAAGAGCACCGTCCCGATGCCCTGGCGCCGGGCCCAGCGGGAGACCGGCAGCATCGTGAACTTGTCGCTGACCTCGAGGCTCGTCGGGTTGAAACGGGTCAGCACGTCGGTCACCCGCCACGGCTCGATGATCAGCCGGTAGCCGCCGCCCACGCGTGGCGCTCTCAGCTGCACCACCTCGCCGAGGTCGGTCGAGGTGACCGAGTCGTACGGGCCGGGGACGACCAGGAGCCGGTCGTGGCCCGCCTCGAGATAGCCACGGGCGAGGGCCTCCAGAGCCGTCTTCATGCCGCCGGAGGTGGGGCCGACGAAGTTCGCGAGCTGAGCGATGAGCACGGCCACATCGTGTGGCATCGAGGTAGCCCTTCGGCGACCTCGATGTGACGTCGGCATGGCGAGGCGGCGTATTGGTTCAGGGGCGCGTCGGCCGGAGTAGCGTTGGGGCATGACAAACCTGGACGCGCACCCCACCCCCGTCGAGTGCGTCGGTGGAAACGGGGACGAAGGCGTCGAGATCCAGATCATCACCCCGCGAGACGTCCCGCTGGGTGGTCCGCGAGCGATGAACGTACGCCGCACCCTGCCTGCTCGCTCGCGCTCGCTGATCGGCGCGTGGTGCTTCCTGGACCACTACGGTCCCGACGACGTCGTCGTCTCCGGCGGGATGGAGGTGCCGCCCCACCCGCACACCGGGCTGGAGACGGTCTCCTGGCTGTTCACCGGGGAGATCGAGCACCGCGACTCGGTCGGCACGGTCGCGATGGTGCGCCCGGGCGAGGTCAACCTGATGACCGCCGGGCGCGGGATCTCCCACTCGGAGAACTCCACGCCCGAGACCACCGTGCTGCACGGGGCCCAGCTGTGGGTCGCGCTGCCGAACGAGTTCCGCGACGTCGAGCCGGCGTTCCAGAACCACGTGCCCACGCCGATCGAGCGCGACGGGGCGACCGTGCGGGTCTTCATGGGGTCGCTCCTCGGCGTCACCTCGCCGGTGCGGACCCACTCCGAGATCCTCGGCGCCGAGATCCTGCTCGAGCCCGGCACCCGGCTCGAGATCCCGGTCGACGAGCGGTTCGAGCACGGCGTACTCGTGGACACCGGCGAGGTGTCGATGACCGGCCTCGGCGCGTCCGGCCCGGCGTCGGCCGACGTGGAGAAGGACTCGCTCGCCTACGCCCCTCCGGGCGCCACCACGCTGATCCTGCAGGCCGGTGAGGCGTGGACCCGGCTGCTCCTCCTCGGCGGTACGCCGTTCGGTGAGTCGATCATCATGTGGTGGAACTTCGTCGGACGCACCCACGAGGAGGTCGTCGGCTACCGCGAGGAGTGGCAGGGCCAGATCACCCGCGGTGGCGGCGAGCTGGTCGAGGACTCCCAGGACCTGACCGCGGGCCGTTTCGGTGTGGTCGAGGGCAACCACCAGCGGCCGATCCCGGCACCCCCGCTTCCCAACGCCCGGCTCCGCTCGCGGTCTTAGGTCCGTGCTTAGACTGCAGTCGTGAGTGACGAATCCTCAGACCCAGGGGTCGTGCTGGCCGTGGCGGTGGGCCGCAGCCGCAGCCAGGCGGCGGTCTTCGACCTCGCCGGGCGCGAGCTGGCCGGTGACACCCGTGACCACGAGGTCGGCATCTCCGCCGAGGTGCTGATGCCCGAGGTCGTCGAGCGGATGACCAAGATGGTGACCTCGATCGACCTGCCGGTGCTGGCGATAGGGATGAGCCTGCCCGGGGTGGTCAACCCCGATCTCGGGATGAGCATCGACACCCCGGCGATGGGCGGTTGGGACGGCGTCCAGCTGGCTCCCTACTTCACCGCGCTGACCGACGCGCCGCTGATCCTCGCCCACGACGCCCACGCGCTGGCGCGATCGGAGCTCTTCAACTCCGACCATCCCGTACGCAACGCCCTGGTCGTCAAGGCCTCGACCGGTCTCGGCATGGGCATCATCGTCGACGGCAAGGTCGTCACCGGCGCTCTCGGGGCGGCCGGCGAGATCGGCCACACCCGCATCGACGCGGCCGGGGACCGGCCCTGCCGCTGCGGCTCGACCGGCTGCCTGGAGACCGTCGCCTCCGGCTGGGCGCTCGCCCAGCGGCTGACCGACTCCGGGGTCCCCGCGGGCCACGTACGCGACCTGGTGGCCGCCGCGCTCGCCGGTGACGCCGTCGCGCGCGGGCTGCTGCGCGAGGGCGGACGACAGCTCGGCGAGGTCGTGGCCACGGCCGTCAACCTGCTCAACCCGGAGGTCGTCGTCATCGGCGGCGACATGGCCGGCGCCTTCGACCTCTACACCGCCGGGGTGCGCGAGAGCGTCTACGCCCGCTCCAACCCGATCGCCACCCGCGAGCTCACCTTCATGGCTCAGCTCCACGGCGACTCCTCGGGCCTGGTGGGCTGCGCCGCGATGGCGATCGAGTCCCTCTCCGACCCGCAGTGATCGTCGGCCTGCTCTGGCTGCTCGGGTGCCAGCTGGCCGGAACCGCGATCGTCGAGCTGACCGGGATCCCGCTGCCGGGTCCCGTCGTCGGGATGCTGCTGCTCTTCGTCGTCCTCGTCCTGCGGCGCCGTGACGGTGAGGACGACCCGGTCATCCAAGTCGGCGACTACTTCCTCTCCCACCTGCAGCTCTTCTTCATCCCGGCCGGAGTCGGCGTGATCGCCTACCTCGCGGTCATCCGCGACGAAGCGCTGCCGATCGTCGTCGCGCTGCTCGGCTCCTGGTTGCTCGGGCTGGCCGTCGTCGGCTGGGTGCTCACCCTGTTCCTGCGCCGGGTGCCGTCGGTGGCCGGCACCGAAGGTGCTCCGGGGGAGGAGATTGAGTGAGCGAGCGTCAGCGAGCGACAATGAGCCTCAAACCGTCACGTCCGTACTGTGGCGCTTGCGCTACGGAGGTGGCGGTTTGAGCGTCATTCTGTGGCTGTTCGTGACGGTGGCGGCGTACGAGTTCGGGCGGTGGCTTCGGGCGCGGACCGGTTCGCCGCTGGCCCAGCCGGTGGCGGTGGCGATCGTGATCGTCGGCACCCTGCTGACGGTCAGCGGCACGAGCTACGACGACTACGCCGACGCCACCACGCTGATCAGCTTTCTGCTCGGCCCGGCGACGGTCGCCCTGGCGATCCCGCTCTACCACCAGGTCGCCCGGCTGAAGGGGATGGTGGTGCCCGTCCTGGTCGCGCTGACCGCCGGCGCGGCCGTGTCGATGGTCAGCGGCATCCTGCTGGTGCGCTGGCTCGGTGGCGGCGATGTGCTGGAGCGGACGATGGCTCCGAAGGCCGTGACGACGCCGGTGACGATCGAGCTGACGGAGCGCCTCGGCGGCTATCCGGAGCTGTCGGCGGCCTTCGCCATCGTGATCGGAATCGTCGCCGCGATGGTCGCACCGCGGGTGCTGACCCTGCTTCGGATCCGCGACCCGCGCGCACGCGGCGTCGCGGTCGGTGCGGTCTCCCACGGGATCGGCACCGCCCGGATGCTGGAGGAGAGCCAGGTGGAGGGCGCCTTCTCCGGACTGGCGATGGGGCTCACCGCGGTGGTGACCTGTCTCATGATTCCGCTGGTGGCGTACTTCCTCCTCTGACCTTGCTCACGCCTTAACGTTGGTTTCATGGCTCGAGTGCACGCCTTCACCGACGACGTCCTCGGCACTCTCGACGCGGTCGGGGTCGCCGAGGCTCTGCGGCGCGGCGACTTCAGCACTCTCGAGGCGGTCGAGGCGTCCATCGCCCGGATCGAGGCGGTCGACGCCGCGCTCGGAGCGATGGCCTACCGCACCTTCGACCGGGCCCGGATCCAGGCGCGTGCTCCCCGGGCCGGCTTCTTCGCCGGCGTACCGACGTTGATCAAGGACAACACCGACGTCGCCGGTGTGCCCACCAGGAACGGCACGGATTCGTACGTCATGCCGCCGGCCTCACGCAACGGCGAGATGACCAAGCTGCTCTTCAAGCTCGGGCTGCTGTCGCTGGGGAAGACTCAGCTCTCGGAGTTCGGGTTCTCGGGCACGGCCGAGCATGCGCGGCTCGGCGCGGTGCGCAACCCGTGGGACACCGGCCGGGTGGCCGGGGCGTCCTCGGCGGGTTCGGGTGCGCTGGTGGCCGCCGGAGCCGTACCGATCGCCCACGGCAACGACGGCGGTGGCTCGATCCGGATACCGGCGGCCGCGTGCGGGTTGGTCGGGCTCAAGCCGACCCGCGACCGGCTGCCCCAGGACCCGCTCTACGGCCTGCTGCCGCTCAAGATCGTCACCGACGGCGTGCTGACCCGCTCGGTACGCGACACCGCCGCCTTCTTCCGGGAGGCCGAGAAGGCGCACCACACCTCGCTGCCGCCGATCGGGGACGTCACCGGCCCCGGGTCGAAACGGCTGCGCTGCGCCATCTTCACGGGTGCGCTCGGGCGCGACGCCAGTCCCGAGGTCGCCGAGCTGACGTTGAAGACGGCGGCGGTGCTGGAGGAGCTCGGTCACACCGTCGAGGCGGTGCCTCCGCCGGTGCCCGAGACCTTCGCCGACGACTTCGTCCTCTACTGGGGGACCTTGGCGGTCGCACTGGTCAACGCCGGCCCGCTCCGCGGCAAGACCTGGGACCGCACCCGGCTCGACAACCTCACGGTCGGCCTCGCCCAGCACACGCTCAAGAACGCCAAGTACGTCCCGGCCGCCATCGTCCGGCTGCGCAAGGCGCAGGCGATCGCGGAGGGGTTCCATGCGGCGTACGACGTCGTCCTGACGCCGACGGTCGCGCACGAGACCCCGGAGATCGGGCGACTGGCTCCGGGCCAGGTCTACGAGCTGGTCATGAAGGGGCTGATGGACTGGGTCGCGTTCACGCCGTGGCAGAACGTCACCGGTGGGCCGGCGGTGTCGCTGCCCATTCAACAGACCATCGCCGGGCTGCCCCAGGGGATGATGTTCGGGGCGGCACCGGGACGCGAGCGAATGCTGCTCGAGCTGTCCTACGAGCTCGAGGAGGCGATGGGTTTCGCGCGCATCTGGGAGCCCGATCGAGGCGCCGAGGGCCCCTCTGACCTGCGATGATGCGGTTGGCGGCGGGAAGGGCCCTGCCGATTTGTTGAGCACGCCGCCCCTACCGTAATGTTCTCTTTCGCAACGCCCCTTTAGCTCAGTCGGCAGAGCGTCTCCATGGTAAGGAGAAGGTCTACGGTTCGATTCCGTAAAGGGGCTCTGGGTCCATTAGGATTCTTGGGTTGAGGTCCCGCAGTAGGAATACTGCGGGCCTGATTCCTGTTGAGGCGGGGTAGCTCAGGCGGTTAGAGCGCACGACTCATAATCGTGAGGTCGCGGGTTCGATCCCCGCCCCCGCTACCGCCAAAGACCGCATCACCTCGATTCAGCACCGTAAGGAAACTCCTGTGGCCAGCAAGAGCAGCGACGTTCGCCCGAAGATCACCCTCGCTTGCACCGAGTGCAAGGAGCGGAACTACATCTCGAAGAAGAACCGTCGGAACGACCCCGACCGTATCGAGCTCAACAAGTACTGCCCGCGTTGCCGCAAGCACACCGCGCACCGCGAGACCCGCTGAAGCCTGTCTTCTAGGTAGAGCGCGACACTGATCGGCGCTCCGAACGCCCCGCCCCGAGTTCCGGGAGGCGGGGCGTTCGTCATTTGCCGAGACGTCACCCCGGTCGGTCGAGTTGGCACGGCTCTGCCAACTCGGCCGACCTACGTGACGCTTCGGCCGACGCGGGCGACTTCTCGGCGGGCCACTAGAGTTGTCCGCATGGCAGTTGATGGGTCGCTCGTAGGGCGCGCGTTTCCTCCGACCAGGCCCTATCGGGTCACCGATGAGAAGGTGCGGGAGTTCGCTGCCGCCACCGGTGTGAGCTGGGAGAGCGGGGACCCGGTTCCGGCGACGTTCCCGATCGTGCTCGCCTTCGACGCGATGAACGCCTTCCTGGACGACGTCCAGGTCGAGCTGTCGCGGATCGTGCACGGCGAGCAGAAGTTCGCGTACGCCCGGCCGATCGCGCCGGGGGACGTGCTGGTCGCGACCCTGAGCGTCGCCTCGCTGCGGCAGATCGGCGGCAACGACATCATCGGCACGGTCTCGGAGATCACCGACGAATCCGGGGCGGTCGTGTGCACCACCTCGGCCACCCTGGTCCACCGAGCGGCGGAGGTCGCGTGATGGCACTCGAAGCAGGCGCCGAGCTGGCCCCGAAGACCTACCCCGTCACCCGGGCGTCGCTGGTGCGCTACGCCGGGGCGAGCGGCGACTTCAACCCGATCCACTGGTCCGACCGGATCGCCACCGCCGTCGGCCTCCCCGGCGTGATCGCCCACGGCATGTTCACCATGGCGCTGGTCGCCCGGGCGGTCTCCGAGTGGACCGACGGTGCCGAGGTCGTCGACTTCGGCGCCAAGTTCACCAACCCGGTCGTCGTACCCGACGACGACGAGGGCACCTCGGTGACGGTCAGCGGCACCGTGAAGTCGGTCGAGGACGGGCTGGCGACGATCGCCCTGACCGTCGTCTCCGGCGACCAGAAGGTCCTCGGCATGCCGAAGGTCTCCGTACGTGTCTGAACTTCTCGCGAAGCACACCACCTTCCATCTCGGCGGCCCGGCGGCGGAGTTCGTCACCGCGACCACCGAGGCGGAGATCATCGAGGCCGTGACCGCGGCCGACATGGCCGGGAAGGACGTGCTCGTCCTCGGCGGGGGCAGCAACCTGGTCGTCGCCGATGCCGGCTTCCCGGGCACCGTCGTCAAGCTGGCTACCACGGGCGTCGCGGCGGAGCCGTTCGAGGGTGGCGTACGCGTCACGGTGGCTGCCGGCGAGACCTGGGACGACTTCGTGACGACCGCGGTCGACGAGGGCTGGAGCGGCGTCGAGGCGCTCTCCGGCATCCCCGGCAGCGTGGGCGCGACCCCGATCCAGAACGTCGGGGCGTACGGCCAGGACGTCTCCCAGACCATCACCTCGGTCAAGGTGTTCGACCGCGAGCTCCGCGAGGTGCGAAGCTTCACCGCCGGGGAGTGCGCGTTCGGTTACCGCTGGTCGCGGTTCAAGGAGCGACCCGGCCGCTACGTGGTCCTCGGGGTCACCTTCCGGCTCGGCACCGACGGCGAGACCGGCTCCCCGATCGCGTACGCCCAGCTCGCCGGCGCCCTCGGCGTCGAGCAGGGCACCCGGGTGCCCTCCAAGCAGATCCGCGAGGCGGTCCTGGCGCTGCGTCGCAGCAAGGGCATGGTCATCGACGAAACCGACCACGACACCTGGTCGGCGGGCTCGTTCTTCACCAACCCCGTGGTCGCCCCCGAGGACGTGCCTGCGGGCGCTCCGGCGTACCCCCAGCCCGACGGCACGGTGAAGACCTCCGCCGCCTGGCTCATCGACCACGCCGGCTTCAAGAAGGGCCACGGCAACCCGAGGGTGTCGCTCTCCACGAAGCACACCCTCGCCCTCACCAACCGCGGCCAGGGCACGACCGAGGACCTGCTCGCCCTGGCGAGAGAGGTACGCGACGGGGTCGAGGCGGCGTACGGGATCGTGCTCGTCAACGAGCCCGTCATGCTCGGCGTGGAGCTCTAGGAGCGACCAGCCCCGACTCGTAGGCGAACACCACGAGCTGGGCACGGTCGCGCGCGTGCAGCTTGGTCATCGCCCGGTTGATGTGGGTCTTGGCGGTCAGCACGCTGATCACCATGGCCTCGGCGACCTGGTCGTTGGTCATGCCCCGGGCGACCAGGGCGACCGCCTCGCGCTCCCGGTTGGTCAGCTCGGCGAGCCCGAGGGGAGCGTCGGCAGGGGAGGGCTGGCTGACGTAGTGGTCGATCAGCGCGCGGGTGACCGATGGCGCCAGCAGCGCGTCCCCGCGGGCGGCGACCCGGACCGCGTGCACGAAGTCCTCAGGCTGGATGTCCTTGACGAGGAACCCGGTGGCCCCGGCACGCAGGGCCTCGAGGACGTACTCGTCCATCCCGTAGTTGGTCAGGATCACGACGCGGACCTCGCTCAGAGCGGGGTCCGCGGCGATCCGCCGGGTCGCCTCGAGACCGTCGGCCACCGGCATCTGGATGTCGACCAGGGCCACGTCGGGCAGATGCTCCCGGGCGAGCGCCACCGCCTCGACGCCGTCGGCCGCCTCGGCGACCACCTCGATGTCGTCCTCGATGTTGAGAAAGGCCCGGAACCCGCTGCGGATGAGCGGCTGGTCGTCGACCAGGAGCACCCGGATCACGACGTACGCTCCACCGGCAGCCGTGCCTCGACCATGAAACCGCCCTCCTCGCGGGGCTGAGCCCGCAGCTGACCTCCGAGGGCGGAGACCCGCTCCCGCATCCCGAGCAGCCCGATGCCGGGCACGGTCGTCGCCGGGGCGCCGGTGCCGTTGTCCTCGACCCGGATCCCGAGGGAGTCAGGCCGGTGGTCGATGTGGACCGACGCGGTGGTGGCCGCGGCGTGGCGGGTCACGTTGGTCAGCGCCTCCTGGACGATCCGGTAGGCCGTCCGGCCCACCGCGACCGGCACCGCGCCGGGCTGCCCGTCGACGGTCAGCGTGACGTCCAGCCCGGTGGACCCGGCGGACCCGACCAGGTCGCGTACGTCCTCGAGCCCCCGCGGCGGGTTCGGATCGTCGTCGCGCAGCGCCGTCAGCGTGGCCCGCAGCTCGCGGGCCGCCTCGCGCCCGGCCTCCCGGATCGCCAGCAGCGACTCGGGGACCTCCTCGCCACGTCGCTGCGCCACGTGGACCGCTGCCTCGGACTGGACCTTGATCACCGAGATCTGGTGGGTGAGCGAGTCGTGGAGCTCGCGGGCGATGTGCAGCCGCTCGTCGTCGGCCCGGCGCTGTGCCGCGGCCTCCCGGGTGCGCTCGGCCTCGTCGGCACGCCGCTCGGCCTGCCGGAGCGCCTCGCCGGCGGCGCCTGCCGCGATCAGCCAGGCGATCTCCAGGGCCCCGCGCGCCTGCTCGGAGGCGGCGCGGAGGTCGCCCACGGAGGCGTACGCCACCAGGAACAGCCCGCTCTGCATCGCCACCGCGGCGAGCACCGTGACCAACCGATGCCCCTCCCGCACGGCTGCGTAGACCGCGACCAGGAACGCGATCACCGCGACGTCGATCCCGAGTGCCTGGAAGGCCAGCCCGCACGCGCCGCTGGCGACCAGCACGGCGACCGGTGCTCGGCGCCGGAAGACCAGGACCAGACCGCTCGCGACCAGCGCGGCGTAGCCGAGAAGCTCGTTGCCCGAGTCGGGCTGACCGCCGCTCAGCGCAGCCGCCAGCTGGGCCACGGCCACACCCGCGGCGATGACCCAGTCTCCGACCGTGATCCGCTGCCTGGCCATGCGAGCAGGATATGCCCGCGCCCGCCACCCGCGAGTCCCTCTGACGCAGGAGATCCGGCTACCACGTACGCAGTAGCGACGGCTCCGAAGAGTCCACGCAGGCAGGACGACTCCGGCGTGCGTCGACGGGACGATCGAGTCATCCGATCGAACTCGATGAAGGAGCCCTCCATGTCCCTGAACGACGTACTCATCAGCGCCGCTGACCCTGACGTCGGCGCCTACACACTGACCACCGCCCGGCTGTGGGCGACGCTCGCCGCGTTCGTCGGCCTGGCCGGCGCGGTCGCCGGTGCGGCAGCGCTGGCCCGTGCCGTACGCGGCGTCGGCAACCGTGGCCGCAACGGCGCCGTCGTGGCGCTCGGCTGCGGCACGATCGCCCTGGTCATCGGCGTCGTCAACCTCCTCGTGGCCGACGGCGGACCCGGCACCGGCAACGGTGTGGTCGGC
Organism: Nocardioides sp. YJ-D4; assembly: GCF_054031495.1. NCBI lineage: Bacteria > Bacillati > Actinomycetota > Actinomycetes > Propionibacteriales > Nocardioidaceae > Nocardioides > Nocardioides sp. YJ-D4. Next base: position 2,471,784 of record NZ_CM132932.1, on the reverse strand, counting down.
GGCGGCATGGCGATCGTCCTCGGCCTCACCGGCCTCGTCCTCGGCGCGCTGACCCTGGCCAGATCGCGCCGAGTCGGCGCGAGCTGACGTGATTCCCCGTCGAGTCGGCTCGTCAGAACGAGCCGACTCGGCATCAGGATCGTTCGAGGAGCATGAGCACTTCGTGGTGGTCGGTGTTGGGGAACATGTCGAGCAGCCGTGCCGACACGGGGCGGAGCGATGGCATGTCGCGCAGGTCGCGGGCCAGGGTGTCGACGTTGCACGAGGAGTAGACGACGTGCTCGACCCCCGACTGCTCCAGCCACCCGGCGAGCGACGAGCCGATCCCGCGCCGCGGCGGGTTGACGATGACCAGGTCCGGCGCGGAGCCGGCCGAGCGTGCGTACGCCGCCGCATCCCCGGCCACCCAGCTGGTGCCCGGCAGGCCCAGCTCCGCGGCTGTCGAGGCGGCCGCTTCGACCGCCTGCTCGCTGGACTCGACACCGAGCACCTGCCGCCCCGGAGCGGCGACGTGCAGCCCGAACCCACCGACGCCGCAGTAGAGGTCCCACACCGACTCGGGCGCTGCCGCGGAGACCAGGTCGCGGGCATGGCGGTAGAGCGCGGCCGCGACATCGGTGTTGGTCTGGAAGAACGAGTGGGGACGCAGCCGCAGACCGATCCCGTTGACCTCCATCGTGAGCGCCTCGCGGGCGGTCAGGAAGATCTCCTCAGGCCCCTCGATGACGGCCTTGTGCTCCGGCTGGATGTTGACCGAGGCGACGCCGATCGGGAGGTCGTCCAGCAGCGCCGGAAGGTGCTTGCGCAGCCGGGCCAGCGCCTCGGTGGACCGCAGCACCCAGCGCACCATCAGCTCCCCGCCGGGCGCCTCGGTGACGATCACGTGCTTGAGCTCGCCGCGCCGCTCCGGCACGGAGTAGGGAGTCAGCCGCGCGGTCGTGACGAACCGGGAGAGGACCGGCAGCGCGGCCTGCAGGCCCGGGGTGTGCAGCCCGCACGCGAGCAGGTCCACCCCGAGACCGTCGTGCGACAGGATCCCCATCGTCGGCGCCTCCACCGAGCCGGCGACGACCATCTTCGCCTTGTTGCGGAAACCGGCCTCCGGGCTGGAGACCGGTTCCTCCCAACGTACGTCACCGAGTGCCTCGGCGACCCGCCGCTGTTTCTGCGCGAGCTGGTCTGCGTACGCCATCTCCAGCCAGCGGCAGGAGCGGCAGGCGCCGGAGGTGAAGTAGCCGCAGTCCATCCGTCAGATTCGGCTGCTCAGCATCGCGTTGATGCTGTCGAACGTCGTGCTATCGGTCTCGTTGGAGGCGACGACGATCATCACGATGATGAAGATGATGTAGGCGATCCAGAAGAGCATGTAGAGCGCCCCGAAGATCGTCCCGATGAGACCGGTGATGAAACCGGCCTGAGCGTTGCCGCGCCCGCTGTAGGCAGCCGGGTTGGCGTCGATCTCGGCCATCACCCGCTTGCCCTTGACCCATCCGAACGGTGCGACGAAGACGCCGATCCCGCCGCACATGACCGACAGGCACAGCCCGACGATCCCGAGGACCATCGCCGAGTTCGCCTCAGGATGCGGAGGGGGCTGCGGGAAGCCGTAGGGCGCCGGTGCGGGCTGATAGCCGGGCGGGGGCGTGTCCGTCATCTCAGAACTCGCTGTCGTAGGTCTCGTAGCCGCCGTCGTAGCCCGGGTCGTCGAACCCGCCGCTGACGCCGATGATGACGATGACGACGATGGCCAGGATGCTCAGCACCAGCAGGATGGTGCCGATGAGGCCGAGGATGAAGCCCGCCTGCGCGTTGCCGCGGCCGGTCAGGGCACCGGCCGACGCGTCGATCCGCTTCTTGGCCGAGAGGCCCATGAACAGGGCGAACGGCGAGAGGACGATGGGGAGGCCACAGAGGAATGACCCCACGAGCCCGACGATGCCGAGGACCATCGCCGTGGTCGCCCCCGAGTCGGGGGTGCCGACCGGACCGGCGTACGCAGCCGGAGCACCGTAGGGCGCCTGACCGTAGCCTGGCTGAGCACCATAGCCCGGCTGACCACCGTAGTTCGGCTGACCGCCGTAGGCGGGCGGCGGAGGCGTCTGTCCGTAGCCGGCCGTCGGCGGGGCCGGCGGCTTCTGGTCGAACGTCGCGCCACCGTAGGGGTTGGACGGCTGCTCACCGTAGGTCTGGCCGTACATCGGCTGGGTCGGCGCAGGCGGCGTCGACGCAGGCGGAGTCGCCACCTGGGTCTCGTCGCCCTGGGTCGGCTCGTCGGGGGTCGGCTCGGACGGGGTCGGCGGAGGCGGGGTGGAGGCGTCGGCCGGCTTGTTGGGATCGGGCTGATCGTCGGACGGGTTCGTCATGGCCGACATTCTGTCTTAACTTGCCGGATCCGTGGGTTGCGAGGGCGCGCTGATCCAGTCGTCGATCTCGGCGAGCAGACCTTTCTTGGTCGACTCGGGCGCGGTCGACGCCGTGATCGACATCCGCGCCAGGTCGGCGAGGGTCTCGTCGGTCAGCTCGTGAGCGGCCCGCATGGTGGCGTACTGCGCCGCCAGCCGGGACCCGAACAGCAGCGGGTCATCGGCCCCCAGCGCCACCGTCGCACCCGCGTCGAGCAGCTGCGGCAGCGGCACCGAGGTCAGGTCGGAGTAGACGCCGAGCGACACGTTGGAGGTCGGGCAGACCTCCAGCGCGACGCCCGCGCGCACGATCTCGTCGAGCAGCGCCGGATCCTCGGCAGCGCGTACGCCATGACCCAGCCGGGTCGCGTGCAGCGACCGCAGCACGGTGCGGATGTGCTCGGGCCCACGCAGCTCACCGCCGTGCGGCATCAGCCGCAGACCGGCCTTCTCGGCGATCTGGAAGGCGTGGTCGAACTCCTCGGTCCGCCCGCGCCGTTCGTCGTTGGAGAGCCCGAAGCCGACCACGCCGTGGTCGACGTACTGCGCGGCCAGACGCGCCAGCGTGCGCGCGTCCATCGGGTGCCGGGTGCGGTTGGAGGCGATGATCACCGCAATCCCGAGCCCGGTGGACCGCTCCGCGTCGCGGACTGCGTCGAGGACCAGATCCGTGAAGGCCGTGATCCCGCCGAACTTCGCCGCATAGCCCGACGGGTCGACCTGGATCTCGAGCCACCTGCCGCCGTCGCGTACGTCGTCCTCGGCGACCTCCATGACCAGCCGCCGGATGTCCGCCTCGGTGCGCAGCACCGAGCGCGCCACGTCATAGAGACGCTGGAACCTGAACCAGCCCTTCTCGTCGGCCGCGCTCAGTGCCGGCGGCCACTCCGAGACGAGCTGGTCGGGCAGCCGGATCCCGTCGCGGGTGGCCAGCTCGAGCAGGGTCTCGTGGCGCATCGCACCGGTGAAGTGCAGGTGCAGATGCGCCTTGGGCAGCGTACGTAGGCTGCGCCGGTCTCGGGGTCGGTCCTCACTCACGCGACCACCTCCGTAGCGCAAGCGCCAGAATACGGACGCGGTCGCCTGATGACCTCATGGCTCGTTCGCTGACGCTCTCTCACGCGAGCAGCTTCTCCGCAGCGGCCAGCTTCACGCACACCGTGACGACCTCCATGGCCCCGCTGACCTGCTCCAACGGCGGGAAGGACGGCGCCAGCCGGATGTTGGTGTCCTCCGGGTCGTGCTTCCCGGGGAAGGCCGATCCTGCCGGGGTCAGCGCGACGCCGGCACCCTTGGCCAGCTCGATCACCCGGGTCGCGGTGCCCGGGAGCACGTCGAGGCTGACGAAGTAGCCGCCGGCGGGCTTGGTCCAGGTCGCCACGCCGAGCGCGCCGAGCTGGTCGGTGAGGGCATCCTCGACGGCCGCGAACCGCGGCGCGAGCAGGTCGCGGTGCTTGGCCATGTGCTCGCGTACGCCGGCGGCGGAGCCGAAGAACTCCGCGTGCCGCAGGTGGTTGACCTTGTCGGGGCCGATCGCACCGTGGCTGAGGTGGTCGAGCCACCAGGCGACGTTCTCCTTCGAGCCGCCGAAGAAGCCCACGCCGGCGCCGGCGTAGGTGACCTTGGAGGTCGAGGCGAAGACCAGCGGGCGGTGGGGGTTGCCGGCCGCGTTGGCCAGCGAGACGACGTCAGCGGTCTTGGTCTCGGCCGGGGTCAGGTGGTGCAGCGCGTAGGCGTTGTCCCAGAAGATCTTGAAGTCGGGGGCCGCGGTCGGCATCGAGGTGAGCCGCTCGGCGATCTCCTGCGAGGTGGTGTCGCCGGTCGGGTTGGCGTAGGTCGGGACCAGCCACATGCCCTTGATCGTGGGGTCGTCCTTGACCAGCGCGGCGACGGCGTCGGCGTCGGGGCCGTCGGCGTGCATCGGCACGGTCACCATCTCGATCCCGAACCACTCCAGGAGCGTGAAGTGGCGGTCGTAGCCCGGCACCGGGCAGACGAACCTGACCGTCTCCTCCTGGCCCCACGGCCGCTCGCTGTCGACGCCACCGTGAAGCCACAGGTACATCAGCGTGTCGCGCATCATCGTGAGGCTCGAGTTGCCGCCGGCGATGAGCTGGTCGGTGTCCAGGCCGAGGAGCTCGGCGTAGATCTCGCGGATCTCGATGCCGCCCGCCAGGCCGCCGTAGTTGCGCGTGTCGGTGCCGTCCGGGGCGGTCGTCGTCTTGGGGAGATGGAGCAGGCCGTCGGAGAGGTTGAGCTGGTCCGCGGAGGGCTTCCCCCGGGTCAGGTCCAGCTTCAGGCCCTTGGCCACCAAGTTGTCGTACGCCGTGCGCTGCTCCGTTGCGAACGCTTCGAGTTCCTCGCGCGAGAGCTCGGCGAGGGGACGGGGATCTGAGGTCATGCCCGCAATCCTATGGGTCATGAGGGCCCAGTTTGGAACGCGTTAACCCGAGTGCGTAGACTCACCGTTGGTGGTCTTCCCACATGGTTAGCCGCGCCCTCAACCGCGCGTCTGATGCAGGCCTCCGTAGGGCACTAGCTCAACTGGCAGAGCATCGGTCTCCAAAACCGAAGGTTGGGGGTTCAAGTCCCTCGTGCCCTGCAAAGCCGGACCAGCGATGGAAACGTTTTCGAGAGAAGGTGGCGGCGTGACGGACAGCAAGGCAGTCCCGACTCCGAACGACAAGAAGACGGAGAAGCGCACCAGTCTCCCGACGTTCTACCGCCAGGTCGTGGCCGAGCTCCGCAAGGTCGTCTGGCCGACGCAGCAGCAGCTCACGACGTACTTCATCGTGGTTCTGGTCTTCGTCCTGGTCATGATGGCGATCGTCGCGGGCCTTGACCTCGGGTTCGGCAAGTTGATGTTCTGGGTGTTCGGCGGCCGCGACGCGTGATCGCGTGGGCCCCGGCCCGCGGAACACACCCGATACACACAATCAACGGTTTGGAGCAGGACGTGTCTGAGCAGGACTACACCGAGGAGACCGAGGTCCTCGAGACGGCCGAGGCCGCCTCCGACGTGCCTGCAGAGGCTGAGTTCGACGAGGCCGACGAGTCCGCTGACGCTGTCGAGGCCGAGGATTCCTTCGACGAGATCGTCGAGGGCGAGGCCCCCGAGGCCGCTGACGACGACCCGCTCGAGGCGTTCCGCCGCGAGCTGTGGGCGAAGCCGGGCGACTGGTTCGTGATCCACACCTACTCCGGCATGGAGAACCGGGTGAAGTCCAACCTGGAGAACCGCATCGTCTCCCTCAACATGGAGGACTACATCCACGAGATCGTGGTCCCCACCGAGGAGGTCCCGGAGATCAAGAACGGCCAGCGCAAGATGGTCAAGCGCACCGTTCTCCCGGGTTACGTGCTGGTCCGGATGGACCTCACCGACGAGTCCTGGGCGGCCGTACGCCACACCCCGTCGGTCACCGGCTTCGTCGGCCACAGCCACCAGCCGGTGCCGCTGTCGATGACCGAGGTCGAGAACATGCTCGCCCCCGCCGTCGTCGCCCAGGCCGAGGCCGAGGCTGCCGCCGCCGGTGAGGCCGCGACCGCCTCCTCCGGTGCCACCGGCACCGCCAAGAAGCCCGTCGAGGTCGTCGACTTCGCCGAGGGCGACTCGGTCACCGTCGTCGACGGCCCCTTCGCCACCCTCCACGCGACCATCACCGAGCTCAACGCCGAGTCCCAGCGCGTCAAGGCGCTCGTCGAGATCTTCGGCCGCGAGACCCCCGTCGAGCTCTCGTTCAACCAGATCGAAAAGGTCTGAGCGAGCTCAGACACGAACGAATGCCCGGGCCGTGGCCCGGGCATTCGGCATTTGATGTCCGTCGGATGGCGCAGGAGTCGACCGCGCGGAACGTCAATTTTTGCCAATGCGGCGCGGGTGGATGCCGATTAGCATCCCCGTGGCCTGGGGCGCTGCCGGGCGGCGACTTCTCGGGGAGGCCCGCAGGCGGCGAACTGTCGCCGATCGATGCCGTCGCCAGATTGAAGGAGAGCCACGATGAACGTACCTATCAGGACTCGGATCGCGGTGTCGCTCGCCGCTGTCATCATGCCCCTCCTTGCCGCGTGCGGTGCCGGATCAGAGCCGGGCGCAGCCTCATGCCTCGAGGAGGAGGCGGCGGTCAAGACCGCAGAGGCGGCAGTCGTGCCGCTGCAGGCCGAGGTCAAGACCCTGGAAGCAGCGCTCACCAAGGCGTCCGCCGCAGCGGAGAAGGCGGGAGCGGAAGCGGACAAGGTCGGCGAAGCGGCTGACGCCGCGAGTATGGGCACCAGCGCTGAGGATGCTGCTGCGTTCGCCGACATCATGGCGAAGTCTGCGGAGGCCACCGCGAAGGCTGCCGACCTCACCGCCAAGGCGGCCAAGGCCGAAGAGGCTGTGGCGGCTGCGGAGGAGAAGCTCGACGAGGCCGAGGGTGCGGTGACGAAGGCCGAGGACGCGTTGGCTGTGTGCAAGGGAGACTGATCGCCGGCCGACCTGCGTCGGCCGGGGGTGGCCACTTCCGTTCATGTGTGTGGAAATTGCGGCCCCGACCTGCGGAGACGATGCGACAACCGTGCAGATGCAGGGACGTTGCAGGTGGGGCCGACGCTCGACCGACGGTCTGATCAGGGCAGCGTCTTGATCAACCACTCCACGTACCCGGAGATGTCGGTGACGACTCCCGGGACGGCGGCGTTGGCCTGGGTGACGGTCTTGCCGAGCAGCCGGATGCTGCAGGAGTCGACGGCGCGGTTGGTGTCCCAGCCGTCGGCGAGGTCGGGGAAGCGGGAGGAGAGCTCGGCGGCACAGATGCCGCGGCGCTCGGAGATCGAGGCCCAGCTGCCGTCGTCGGTCGGGGTGGGGCTGGGGCTCGGGGCCGTCGAAGGGGTCGGGCTCGGCTCATTCGAGGGCCGGGCGCCCGAGCTCGGCTTCGGGGTGACGGCGGGGGGCTTCTTCTTCCCGGGCTTCTTGTCGGCCTTCTTCGCCGCATTCTGTCCCGGGCGGCCGGGTTTCGGTTCGGCGTGCGCGGGCGCGGCGGCGAGCTCGATGTCGTCGCCGCCGTAGGGGCTGTCGGAGTAGCCCTTGGCGATCTTCAGAACGGTGGAGACGTACGCCTCGCTGCGGTTGTAGCGGGTGAGCGAGGCCCGCTTCCCCGCGTCGGTGGAGACGTCCTCGTCACCGGAGCAGAGGTAGACGGCGGCGGCGAGGGCGGCGTCGTCGATGTCCTGCGGGTCGCGTACGCCGTCGCCGTCTCCGTCGACGGCCACCAACGGCCAGGTCGAGGGGATGAACTGCATCGGGCCAACGGCCCGGTCGCCGCTGGTGAGCTTGTCGACGGCGCCGGCGTCGGTGTCGGGCGCGGGGCTGCCGGAGCCGGTGGTCAGCGTCGGGCCGTAGATGGCAGGAGAGGCCTTGCCCGAGTCGTCGAGACGGCTGCTCTTCAGGCGCCCGTGGTCGGACTCGACCATCCCGACGGCGGCGAGCAGCGTCCAGTCGAGGGCACAGGCCCGGTCGGCGGTGGTGACGACGGCGGCGGCACGCTGGTAGGCGGCCAATGCCGGCATCGGGATGTCGCTTCCCTGCGCCATCGCGACGGCGATCGTGCCGGTTCGGGCGCCCTTGCGAGCGCCTTGCGCGGGCGCGGGCTTGGTGACGCTCGCGGGCTGGTCGATCGCCGACGTCACCAGGGTCTCGCCGCCGGGCAGCGTCACGGGTTCGACCGGATCGAACCCGGTGCCGGTGGCGGCGGCGGTCCAGCCCGCCGAGAGCGCGGCGAGCGGCACGAGCGCGGCGAACATGGACAGACGTCGGTTGAACAATTCAGCTCCCTTTGTAAATCCCCGGGGGAGTATGCCAAGGGGAGTGGTGGCCGTCACTCAGGGGGTCCCACTGAGTGGGCCGCCTCCGCTGATTTCGTGAACCCGGACGGATCACGGACAATTGACCAGTTGCGAGAGCAACACAGCAGGTGGCAGAGGCCGCAACGTACAAGCGGCTTCGTCATGACCACGAGAAGGAAGAGATCTCAAGAATGCCTCCGAAGAAGAAGATCGCAGCGCTCGTCAAGGTGCAGCTGCAGGCCGGCTCCGCGACCCCGGCCCCGCCGGTCGGTACCGCGCTCGGTCCGCACGGCGTCAACATCATGGAGTTCTGCAAGGCGTACAACGCCCAGACCGAGTCCATGCGCGGCAACGTCGTCCCCGTCGAGATCACCATCTACGAGGACCGCTCGTTCACCTTCATCACCAAGACCCCGCCGGCCGCTGAGCTGATCAAGAAGGCCGCCGGTCTCAAGAAGGGCTCGTCCGTCCCGCACAAGGACAAGGTCGGCAAGCTGACCAAGGACCAGGTGCGCGAGATCGCGACCACCAAGCTGCCCGACCTCAACGCGGAGGACATCGACGCCGCGATGAAGATCGTCGAGGGCACCGCCCGTTCCATGGGCGTCACCACCGACTGACCGTGGGAGAGCCGCGCTGGCTCGCTAACCACATCTCCTCTTAACTACCGAAGGAATCACCATGCAGCGCAGCAAGACCTACCGCGCGGCGTCGGAGACGTTCGACAAGAACGAGCTGTACGCCCCGCTGGCCGCGATCAAGATCGCCAAGTCCTCCAGCAAGAAGAAGTTCGACGAGACCGTTGACGTCGTCATGCGTCTCGGTGTCGACCCCCGCAAGGCCGACCAGATGGTGCGCGGCACCGTCAGCCTGCCCCACGGCACCGGTAAGACGATGCGCGTCATCGTCTTCGCCGCTGCTCCGGACAAGGCCGAGGCCGCTCGCGAGGCCGGCGCGGACGTCGTCGGTGGCGACGACCTCATCGAGAAGGTCTCCGGTGGCTGGCTCGACTTCGACGCCGTCGTCGCGACCCCCGACATGATGGGCAAGGTCGGCCGCCTCGGCCGCGTGCTCGGCCCCCGTGGCCTCATGCCGAACCCGAAGACCGGCACCGTCACCCCGGACCCGGCCAAGGCCGTGACCGACATCAAGGGCGGCAAGATCGACTTCCGGGTCGACCGTCACGCCAACCTTCACTTCATCATCGGCAAGGCCTCCTTCTCCGAGGCCCAGCTCGCTGAGAACTACGCCGCTGCTCTCGAGGAGGTGCTTCGTCTGAAGCCGTCCTCCTCCAAGGGCCGCTACCTGAAGAAGGTCACCCTCTCGACCACCATGGGCCCCGGTGTCCAGGTCGACCCCAACCGCATCAAGAACGTCGCGGGTGAGGACGAGGCCTGAGCCTCGACCGACCACACGAGCGCCGCTGCCCGGTTTCGGGCAGCGGCGCTCGTCGCATTTGGGCGCTGCGTACGGCTTGTTTCGGTCCTTCCGTCACTGCCGGTGGACCGCACCGGGGCCCTAGGTTCGGACGGTCGACGAAAGGAACATCGGTGCTCAGACTTCGTGCTCTCGTCCCGGTCCTCGCCGTAGCCCTGGTCGCGACGGCGGGCGTCACCGCCGCCGCGGCCGACCCGCCCGAACCGGTGGTCCGGACCGACAAGGGAGTGGTCCGGGGCGTTGCCCACGACGGCTTCCGAACCTTCCAGGGGATCCCGTACGCCGCCCCGCCGGTCGGCCGGCTCCGCTGGCGCGCCCCTTCGCCGGCCGATTCGTGGACGGGTGTGCGGGATGCCACCGAACCGGGCAGCCAGTGCGCGCAGCTGGCTCCGGCGTACGGAGGTGCGACGACCTACGACGAGGACTGTCTGTTCCTCAACGTGTTCGCCCCGAATCGGCCGGCGAAGCGGAAGCTGCCGGTGATGGTGTGGTTCCACGGCGGCGGGAACACCACCGGCTCCAGCTCGGGCTATGACGCGAGCAAGCTCGCCGTCGAGGGTGATGTGGTGGTCGTGACGGTCAACTACCGCCTCGGCGCGATCGGCTGGCTGGCGCATCCCGAGCTGGACGGGGCGTACGAGTCCGGCAACTTCGGCTTGCTCGACCAGCAGGCTGCGCTGCGCTGGGTGCATCGCAACATCGCTGCCTTCGGTGGCAACCGGGGCAATGTGACGATCTTCGGTGAGTCGGCCGGGTCGATCGACACCTGCGCCCAGATCGCCTCGCCGGCCGCCGCCGGACTGTTCCACAAGGCGATCCCGCAGAGCGGGAGCTGTGCGGCCGGCGCCCGCAGCGACGCGGGCTCCGAGGCCGAGGGCCGGCGGCTCGCCGCCGCGGTGGGCTGCGGCGAGGCGGCTGATGGGGCTGCCTGCCTGCGGGCCACCCCCGTCAAGGAGCTGATCGAGGCCTTCGCTGCGGCCGGGCTCAACGCCGGACCAGTCGTCGGCGACCCGCGGGTGCTGCCACGGACCTATCCCGATGCCATCGACTCCGGACGGTTCAACCGGGTGCCGGTGATGCACGGCTCGACCCTGGACGAGATGCGGCTCTACGTCGGGCTCGAGTACCCGCAGCCGATCACGGAGGCGAAGTACGAGCAGATCGTACGCAGCAGCTACGGCCCCGCCGCCGATGCCGTCCTCGGGCTCTACCCGGCGAGCGCCTACGACGAGCCGCGGCACGCCCTGGCAGCGATCCGTACCGACTCGGCCGGGGCACTGTCCACCTGCGCTCATCAGGAGGCGTTCGCGAAGCTCGAGGCCGCCGGGGTGCCGGTCTTCGCCTATCAGTTCGCCGACCGGGGCGCACCGCCGCTGATCGACATGCCCGGCTACGAGGAGGGCGCCGAGCACGCCACCGAGCTGACGTTCCTGTTCCCGGGGCTCCTCGGCGAGCTCGACGAAGGACAACAGGAGCTGTCCGACACGATGGTCGGCTACTGGACCTCGTTCGCCCATCACGGTCGCCCGGTCGCACCCGGAGCGCCTCGTTGGCCGGCCTTCCGGGACTCCGGCGACGTACTCCAGCTGGCCCCTGGCGATGCTGGGGTTCGCCCGGTGGACACGGCCGCGGCGAGCCACTGTGAGTTCTGGGCCGCCGTTCTCGGTTGATGCACGATCTCATCACGATGGCCCGCGACCCCCAGGGGTAGCGGGCCATCGGTGTCCAAAGACACGTAGAGTGCCCCGCATGAATCTGCGGAAGCTCGCTGCTGCCCTGACCGTTCCCGTCCTCGGCCTGGCGCTCGCCGCCTGCGGTGGCGGCGACGAGGGTGGCACCTCCCCGTCAGGTGCGAAGCTGGTCAAGGCCGACACCCTGACCATCTGCACGCACCTTCCCTACAAGCCGTTCGAGTTCAACGAGGGCGGCGAGGTCGTCGGCTTCGACATCGACGTGCTCAAGATCGCGGCCGACGCCGAGAAGCTCGAGACCGAGGTCGTCAACATCGGCTGGGAGACCATCGTCTCCGGTGAGGCCCTCAACTCCGGCAAGTGTGACGTCGCCGCCGGCGCGATGACGATCAACGAGGAGCGCGAGAAGGTCATGGACTTCACCGAGCCCTACTTCGAGGCGACCCAGGCCCTGATGACCAAGAAGGGCGCGGGCTACACCGCCCTCGAGGACCTCGGTGGCAAGACCATCGCCGTCCAGGAGGCCACCACGGGCGCCGACTACGTCAAGGACAACGCCCCGAAGGACGCCAAGATCATCACCCTCGAGGACTCCGCGCTGATGATGCAGGCGGTCAAGTCCGGCAAGGCCGACGCCGGTGTCAACGACAACGGTCTGCTCTACGACTTCGTCAAGGACAACACCGACATGGAGATCACCAGCGAGTTTCAGACTGGTGAGGCGTACGGCTTCTCGGTGAAGAAGAACGGCAACGACAAGCTGCTCGACGTGCTCAACAAGGGCATCAACGACAAGGCCGCCTACGACGAGGTCTACAAGAAGTGGTTCGGGGAGGCTGCCGCGCAGTGACCAGCGCGGCAGTGGTTCCCAAGAAGCGGATGTCGCCGCGCAAGCGCGCGGCGCTCGCCCGCTACGTCCAGTACGCCATCCTGGTGCTGCTGGTCGTCGTCGTCGCGCTGATCGCCGACTGGGGTGAGATCCGGCGGGCGTTCCTCGACCTCGACATCGCCTCCCAGCTGTTCCCCGATGTCATCGTGATCGCGCTCAAGAACACGATCATCTACACCGCCTGCGGGTTCGCCTTCGGGCTGGCGCTCGGACTGGTGCTGGCGCTGATGCGGCTCTCGAGCGTCGGTCCGTACCGGTGGATCTCGACCGGCATCATCGAGCTCTTCCGCGGGCTGCCGGCGCTGGTCGTCTTCCTGGTACTCGGGCTCGGGCTCTCGTTGGCCTTCGGGGTCCAGCTGTCCAACCTCACCACCGTCACACTGGCGCTCGGTCTGGTCGGCGGCGCCTACATGGCCGAGACGATCCGAGCAGGCATCCAGGCGGTGCCGAAGGGTCAGTACGAAGCGGCACGCACGCTGGGTATGACCCACACTCGCGCGATGGTCACCATCGTGATCCCGCAGGCGTTCCGCATCATCCTGCCGCCGCTGACCAACGAGCTGATCCTGCTCACCAAGGACTCCTCGCTGGTCTACATCCTGGGGCTCACCCTGGACGAGTACGAGCTGACCGCCTTCGGTCGCGAGAACATGAACGCCAACGCCAACCTGACGCCGATGGTCACGATCGCGCTGTGCTACCTGCTGATCACGGTGCCGCTCTCGATCGTCGTACGCCGCATGGAAGCCAAGTCCGGGAAGGCCCGCTGATGACCCAGACCGAGACCACATCGGACGCCGGCCGCGGCACGGCCGTGATCGACGTACAGAATCTGCACAAGTACTTCGGCGACAACGAGGTGCTCAAGGGCATCGACTTCCACATCGGCCGGGGTGAGGTGGTCTGCGTGATCGGGCCCTCCGGCTCGGGGAAGTCGACCCTGCTGCGCTGCGTGAACCTGCTCGAGCAGCCGACCAGCGGCACGATCCTCGTCGAGGGTGACGAGATCACCGACCCGGACGCCGACGTGGACGCGCTGCGTGCGCGGATCGGGATGGTCTTCCAGCAGTTCAACCTGTTCCCGCACATGACCGTGCTGCGCAACCTGACCGTGGCGCAGGAGAAGGTCCTCAAGCGCGGCCGGGCCGAGGCCACCGAGATCGCCCGGGCCAACCTGGAGAAGGTCGGGCTCTCGGAGAAGGCCGACGCCTACCCGGCTCACCTCTCCGGTGGCCAGCAGCAGCGCGTGGCCATCGCCCGGGCGCTGTCGATGAACCCCGACATGATGCTCTTCGACGAGCCGACCTCCGCGCTGGACCCCGAGCTCGTCGGGGATGTTCTGGCGGTCATGAAGGACCTGGCTGCCGAGGGCATGACCATGATGGTGGTGACCCACGAGATGAGCTTCGCCCGCGAGGTCGCCGACAAGGTCGTCTTCATGGACGGCGGCGTGATCGTCGAAGAGGGCTTGCCGGCCGACGTCCTCGGCAACCCCCAGCACGAGCGCACCCAGGCCTTCTTGTCGCGCGTGCTCTGACGTTGGGATAGTCCGGGGAGTTCCCGTCGGTCTACTACCGGGTAACGGACGGAAACTCCCCGGACTACCTCGTCTCAGCGGCGTACGCCGCCGCCAGAGGTGTGATCGTGGCCAAGGCCAGGCACAGGCCGGCTCCTGCCAGCCAGGTCGTCGGTACGGCGTGCGACATCAGGCTGGTCGTCAGCATCGGACCGATCGTCTGCGCGATCCCCCAACAGGTGCCGTACGCCGCCAGATAGCCCGCCCGCGAGGCGTCGGTGGCGGCCAGGCCGGCCACGAGCGCGATCGGCGGGCCGAGGAGAAGCACCTCACCGAGGGCGACGATCGCAGAGCCGAGGGCGAGGAGCGGCAGCGGTGCTGCGTACGCGATCACGGCGAAGCCGATGGCCATCAGGACCAGTCCCGCGCGGATGAGCGTGAAGGGCCGGGCCGCGGCGCCACGGAGCAGGCGCTGGCCGGCGATCGTGACCAGTGCGGCGACCACGAGCAGCCAGCCGGTCGCCGCGGCGTCGTGCCCGCGGGCGGAGACGGTGAGGGGAAGAGCGATCGTGCTCAGGATCCATGCGGTGGCGAACCCGGTGCCGAGCGCGAGCATCGTCAGGAGCCGGCGATCACGCCACGGACTCGGCCAGGACCGCTGCCGGCGCACACCTTGAGCCGTCGTGTCCCGCACGAGTGCGAGGACGAGAACCGCGGCACACAGACAGGTGAGCGCGTCGGCGACGAAGAGCAGGCGCAGGTCGATACCGCCCACGAGGGCGGCCAGCGCTCCTGCCGCCACACCGGCGACCGCCATCGCAGCGCCATAGAGTCCGTACGCCTGCGGCCGCCGCTCGACCTCCACCGACTCCGCGATCAGCGCTTGGGAGGCGGGCTCGTAGATCTCGTACGCCAGCCCGAGCAGCGTCGCGCCGATCAGCGCGCCGGCGATCCCCGGAGACGCGGCGATGACCAGCTGGGCCACCGCGCAGGCGACGAGTCCCGCGACGATGGTCGGCCGACGGCCCACCGTGTCGGCCATCCAGCCGCCGAGGAGCCGCGACGGGATGGTGGCGACGCCGAAGGCCGTCACGACCGCACCGGCCGTGGCGAGGGAGGCCCCGTGCACTTCCACCAGGGCGACCGCCATGAAGGCCATGGCGAAGGAACCGAGCCGGTTCACCGCCCGGGCGATGACCAACACGACGAGGGATCGCGGCCACCGTGCACCTCGATGACTGGTCAATGGTTGAATGACGGCCATGGCTGAGACGGTAGGACCCGAGTTCGTGACTGGTCAAATACATTTCGACAGTCACGTACATACGGTGACCGAGCAGGCCTGCAAGCTCGTCAACGCGCTGACCCCGGGGCATGACGGCACCCGTCCGGTGCAGCCACCTCCCGGCGGCCGGCGGGCGCAGGTCGTCAGCGACCTGCTGGCCCGTTCCGACTACCAACCCAAGGTCGAGGAACCAGATGCCGACGGGATGGTCGCGCTCGCCGAGTCTCTGCGCGTCGTTTTCGAGGCAGCGGCCGATGGTGACCTCGACACCGCCGCCACCGCGGTCAACGCGCTCATGCGCGAGATGGGCTCGGTCCCACAGCTCGACCGGGCGCGCGGGGGAGGCTGGGCGCTGCACTTCCACGGCCGCGACCCCGGCCTCGTCATCGGCTGGGGCGCAGGGATCGCCGCCGGCCTCGCCCTGGCGATCGGCTCCGACCTGGCGGGCCGCCTCGGTGTCTGCCAGGCCGACCCGTGCGACCGCGTCTTCGTCGACACCTCCAAGAACGCCGGCCGCCGCTTCTGCTCCACCCGCTGCCAGAGCCGGGTGAAAGCGGCCGCCCACCGCGCCCGCCAGAAGTAGTCCGGCCAGAACGAGATACTGCTGAGAGCGGCCCTCGCGGTCGATAGGGTCTGCGTCGTGCCTACGCCTGATGACTACTTCGTGACTCTCGCTGAGCTACAGGCCGAGTTCGCCGCCGCGCTCAAGCAGGCCGACCCGGACGTGCCGGTTCCGTCCTGCGACGACTGGTCCATCGGCGACCTGGCCGATCACCTGTCAGGGGTGCACCACTGGGCGGCGGCGATGGCGCGCGACGAGGACGAGGAGCCGCTGCCGGTTCCGTTGGACCTGGTGGTTCACTACGAAGCCCAGGCGGCCGAGCTGCGCGAGACGCTCGCGGCGCTGGGGCCGGAGGCGACCGGCCGGATCCTCAACGGGCTGACCGAGGACGGCCGTGGGCCGGTCTCGTTCTGGTTCCGGCGTCAGGTGCACGAGACCCTGGTCCACCTCTGGGACATCCGGTCAGCGCTCGGGCTGGACGGACCCGAGGCGACGCCGCAGCTCTGGGCCGACACGGTCGACGAGGTGCTGACCGTGATGTATCCGCGTCAGATCGCCCTGAAGCGCACCCGAAAGGTCGTCACCCGCATCGAGCTGACCGCGATTGACATCGACCAGACCTGGGCGATCGGGGCGCCGAACGCCGTGCAGAAGGTGTCCGTCACCGGATCCGCTCGTGACCTGGCTCTGCTGCTCTGGGGTCGTACGTCGCCCCGGGCCGCCGAGCTGACCGTCACCGGTGACGAGGCCGCCCTGGCCGAAGCACTATCCCGCGCGCTCGTCCCGTAGCGGCGCCCCTAGCCGGGTCCCTAGCCGGGCACGGTCGGCATGGCCGGTCCAGTAGCCGACCCAGACCGCCCCGGCGAGCGAGAACAGCCCGAGCGCGACCGGAGCGGCGGCGATCGTGAAGACCGCGGCCAGCCCGGAAACCAGGAGCGGTCCACCGGTGCCGCCGAGGTCGCCGCACAGCCGCCAGCCGCCGAGGAACTGGGCGCGTCCGTCGGCCGGTGCGGCATCGGCGCCGAGCGTCATCACGATCCCCGAGCCGAGGCCGTTGCCGATGGCGATCAGCGCCATCACCGCGCCGAGGCTGAGCGCGTCGTGGGTGAGGGGGAGCAGCAGGCAGCCGAGGCCGACCGCGAGCACCACCGGGATCGCCACGACCTGACGCCCGCGGTGGTCGAGCAGCCAGCCGCCGGGGAGGGTGAGGGCGATGTCGACCAGGGCCGCCCCGGCGAAGAGCAGCGAGACCACCGAGGCCTCGAGGTGGATGTGGTCGGCCCAGAGCGGCAGCAGCCCGGTGCGTACGGACCGCGAGATCCCGATGATGACCACCGCCACCCCGAGCGTGGCGAAGGTCCGGCGGTGGGTCCACAGCACGCTGCGTACGCTCAGATGCCCCTGCTCGCGCGAGCGGGTTCGACCGAGCTCGGGCATCCAGCCACCGATCGCCGCCGAGCACAGCGACATCGCGGCCGCGAACAGGAAGACCACGGGGAGCCCGAAGGCGTGGATGAGCCCGGCGCCGAGCAGCGGTCCGACGAAGACCCCGAGCCGGAACGACCCGCCCAGCAGCGACATCGCCCGCGCCCGGTGGGAGAGCGGGGTGGCGTCGATGAGGAAGCCCTGTCGCGCGATCAGGAACGCCGTCCAGCTCATCCCGCTCACGAACACGGCGATGGCGAGCACGGCGACCGAGCTGCTGAGGAACGCCACCGTCATCGCGACCGCGTCGAGGGCCCCGGCGCCCATCAGCGTGCGCCGCTCGCCGATCCGCGCCACCAGCGACCCGGCGGGCAACGAGGTGGCCAGCGACCCGATCCCGAGCAGCGCGACCACGAACGCGGCGGTCGACGCGTCCGCCCCCAGGTCGGAGGCCCGAAGCGCCAGCACCGGCATCACCGCACCATGCCCCATGGAGCTGACGATCGATGGCGCGTACGCCACCAGCGCGATGTCTCGGAACCGGAACTCCGTCGTCGTCTCCGTCGTCACACCTTTACTCTGCCCGATTCATTACCAAGGCTCACTATTTTTTCACCCGCCGAGACGTCACCCCGTCGGCCGAGACGTCACTCAGGTCGGCCGAGACGGCAACACAGTGCCCACTCGGCCGACGCGAGTGACGCCTCGACGGGGGAGGTCACCAGCGGGAGTGGATGGCCTCGCGGAAGTGGGTGTCGTAGATCTGGCGTACGCCGGAGAGCAGCTCGTCGGAGAGCGCAGGCAGCGAGCCGGCGGCGGAGTTGGCGTGGGCCTGGGACGTGTTGCGGGCGCCGGGGATGACGGTGGTGACGCCGGGCTGCTGAGCGACCCAGGCGAGGGCGACCTGCGCGGGCGTCGCGCCCTTGGGGCCGTGCTCTGAGACCAGGGCGGCAAACTCCTGGGCGGCCTTGACCCCGGTGGCGTAGTCGACGCCGGAGAAGGTCTCGCCGACGTCGAAGGCCTCGCCGTGGCGGTTGTAGGTGCGGTGGTCGTCGGCGGCGAACGTCGTCGACTCCGAGTAGCGACCGGACAGCAGCCCCGACGCCAGCGGCACCCGCGCGATGATCCCCACACCCGCCTCCGCGGCGGCCGGAAGCACGCGGTCCAGCGGCTTGAGCCGGAACGCGTTCAGGATGATCTGGACGGAGGCCACGTGAGGCCGTGCGATCGCGGCCAGGGCCTGGTCGCAGGTCTCCACGCTGACGCCGTACGCAGCGATCACCCCTTCCGAGACCAGGGTGTCCAGCGCGTCATAGGTGGCCGAGGACTCGATCGTCTCCGTCGGCGGGCAGTGCAGCTGCACCAGGTCGATCGTGTCGACCCCGAGGTTGGTGCGCGAGCGGTCCAGCCACTCGCGGAAGGCGGTGAGCGTGTAGTTGGCGGGCACCTGGTCCACCCGGCGCCCCATCTTCGTGGCCACGAAGATCCCGTCGTGCGACCGCAGGAACCGCCCGATCACCTGCTCGCTCCGGCCGTCCCCGTAGACGTCGGCGGTGTCGAGGAAGGTGACCCCGTCACCCACTGCGGCGTCGAGCACCGCCAGCGCATCCGACTCGCTGACCTCGCCCCAGTCGGCGCCGAGCTGCCAGGTGCCGAGACCGATGACCGACGCCGAGCGACCGATCCTTCCGAAGGTGTGGCTCTCCATGCCGCAAACGTACTGGGCAGCGCCGATTTGGCGGCACCCTGCGGCGTACGCATAATTGTTGTCTGAAACCAGAGACCGCCGGTTGTCAGGTGCGCATGCACTCGATCGAAGGTTCCGCAGGATGCGGACGGCCAGCGTAGGTGAAGAGCAAGACGAGAACGTACGTCACGCCCTGAGCCTGCGCTCGGGGCGTTTGTCATGCAGGGCCCTCACCGACGGAATCGATTCCCGGAAGAAGGAGACCCATGGCGCGGGCTGACAAGCAGGCTGCCGTTGCCGAGATCGCTGACGAGTTCAGCGCCTCGACCGGTGCCGTGCTGACCGAGTACCGCGGTCTCACCGTGGGCGAGCTGAAGACTCTTCGTCGCTCGCTCGGTGAGCACGCAAACTACGCCGTGGTCAAGAACACGCTGGCCAAGATCGCTGCCTCTCAGAGCGGCATCGAAGGCTTCGATGACCTGCTGACCGGCCCGACCGCGATCGCCTTCATCAAGGGTGACGTCGTCGAGGCGGCCAAGGGTCTGCGTGACTTTGCCAAGGCCAACCCCAACCTTGTCATCAAGGGTGGGTACCTCGACGGCAAGGCCATCGACGCTGCTGAGGTTGGCAAGCTTGCCGACCTCGAGTCGCGCGAGGTCCTGCTCGCCAAGCTTGCGGGCGCGTTCACCGCGTCGCTGTCGCAGGCTCTGTACGCCTTCAACGCTCTGCCCTCGAAGACCGCGCAGCTCGCTGCCGCTCTCGAGGCCAAGGCCGCGGAGGACCCCTCGATCCTCGCAGGTGGTGCCGCTGAGCCGGCTGCCGCCGAGGAGGCTCCGGCCGAGGCCTGATGGCCCCGGTCGTAACTAACCACCACCTGTAACCCGGCCCCGCTGCGTACTCACAGAAAAACGCACAGGGCCACCACGAAAGGAAATGCCATCATGGCGAAGCTCTCCACCGACGAGCTGCTCGACGCTTTCAAGGAGCTCACCCTCATCGAGCTCTCCGAGTTCGTCAAGGCCTTCGAGGACACCTTCGGTGTCACCGCTGCCGCTCCGGTCGCCGTTGCCGCTGCCGGCGCCCCGGGCGCCCCGGCCGCCGCCGCTGAGGAGGCCAAGGACGAGTTCGACGTCATCCTCGAGGCCGCTGGTGACAAGAAGATCAACGTCATCAAGGAGGTGCGCGCTCTGACCTCCCTCGGTCTGAAGGAGGCCAAGGAGCTCGTCGAGGGTGCCCCCAAGGCTGTCCTCGAGGCCGCCAACAAGGAGACCGCTGACAAGGCGAAGGAGGCCCTCGAGGCCGCCGGCGCCACGGTCACCGTCAAGTGATCTGAGGGCTTCGGCCCTTGAGCCCGGGTTCGGCGGATTCCGCCGGACCCGGGCTTTCTACATCGCGGAAACAGTTCCGCAACAGATCGGTCAGATTGCAGCGCAGCGCTGCGATCGTTCAAACCGCGGGTTGCTACTCCTGAGTAGCCTCCCGCGGTTTGTTTCGTTATCTTGAACACACACCGGGCGTGAAAGGTCGCAATCCGACCGTCGACGTGTTGGCTGGGGGAGTTCGTCTCGGGTGGTGATCACCGTCATCGTTCGCAGGCCACTATGGTTTACAAAAGTGTGACGCGTGTCGCAGGAAGTGCGTAACCCCCGTCACACTCCGCCGTTAGTCGGGCGTGGGGGCTTGAGGGAGACCCCCACGCGAACAGGAAGGGAGCCGGCCCGGATGGGTGTAGACGTAAAGATCGAAGGGCTGACCAAGAGCTTTGGTAAGCAGCTCATCTGGAAAGATGTCTCGTTGACCCTGCCCGCGGGCGAGATCAGCGTGATGCTGGGTCCGTCCGGCACGGGCAAGTCGGTGCTCCTCAAGACCCTGATCGGTCTGATCAAGCCCGACCAGGGCTCCGTGGTCATCGAGGGTGTCGACATCGCCAGCTGCTCGGAGCGAGACCTCTACGAGGTCCGCAAGCTGTTCGGCGTGCTGTTCCAGGACGGCGCCATGTTCGGTTCCATGGACCTCTTCGACAACGTCGCGTTCCCGCTTCGTGAGCACACGAAGAAGAGCGAGTCCGAGATCCGCAACATCGTCATGGAGAAGATGGACCTGGTCGGTCTCATCGGCGCCGAGAACAAGCTTCCCGGCGAGATCTCCGGTGGTATGCGCAAGCGTGCCGGTCTGGCGCGTGCGCTGGTCCTCGACCCCGAGATCCTGCTGATCGACGAGCCCGACTCCGGTCTGGACCCGGTGCGTACGGCGTTCATCAACCAGCTCTTCATCGACCTGAACGCGCAGATCGACGCGACCTTCCTGATCGTGACCCACGACATCAACTCGACGCGTACGGTGCCGGACAACATCGGCCTGCTCTACCACAAGCACCTGGCCATGTACGGGCCCCGCGAGATGCTGCTGAGCTCTGAGGAGCCGGTGGTTCGCCAGTTCCTCAACGCCCAGACGATCGGCCCGATCGGCATGTCCGAGGAGAAGGACGCCGACGAGCTGGCCGCGGAGAAGGACATGGGCCTGCCGCCGCTGCCGCCGATCCCGATGCAGCTCGAGCCGTCCAACGGCATTCCGCGCAAGTACCAGCGTCCGCCGGGCGCCTGGTGCCGAGAGAACGGTGTCACCCCGCCGCCGGGATCGTTCCAGGCAGACGCGGCCATGGCCCCCGGCGGCGTGAAAGCAGCAGACCCCACAGAGGCTCCTCACTGATGTCATCTCTGACCGCCGCCAGGGTCCTGAAACCGATCGGGACCGCTGGCTCGCTCTTCGCATTCGGTCTGGACGTGGGCCGAGCCGTTTTCCGGCGCCCCTTCCAGTTCCGAGAGTTCATCCAGCAGGCGTGGTTCATCGCGTCGGTGACGATCGTCCCGACCGCGCTGGTCGCGATCCCCTTCGGCGCGGTCATCGCGCTGCAGGTCGGTGGCCTCGTGGCCCAGTTCGGTGCGCAGTCCTTCGTCGGGTCGGCCGCGGTGCTCGCGGTCGTCCAGCAGGCTGCCCCGATCGCGACCGCATTGCTGGTCGCGGGTGCCGGTGGGTCGGCGATCGCCGCCGACCTCGGTGCTCGGAAGATCCGTGAAGAGCTCGACGCCATGATGGTTCTGGGCATCGACCCGATCCAGCGGCTGGTGGTCCCCCGTGTTCTCGCCTGCATGATGATCGCGGTCTTCCTCAACGGCCTGGTCTCGATCGTCGGCGTCATGGGCGGGTACGTCTTCAACGTCATCATCCAGGGCGGCACCCCGGGTGCCTACCTGGCCAGCTTCACCGCGCTCGCGCAGATGGCCGACCTGTGGCAGGGCCTGGCGAAGGCTCTCGTGTTCGGCCTGATCGCGGCGATCGTGGCTTCGTACATGGGCATGAACGCCGGCGGTGGCCCGAAGGGCGTCGGTGACGCCGTCAACCAGTCGGTCGTCATCACGTTCCTGTTGCTGTTCATCGTGAACTTCGTGATGTCTGCGATCTTCCTGCAGATCATCCCGAGCAAGTCCGGATAGGAGGCGAGACGGATGGCAAACCTCAAAGCGATCTACGAGAAGCCCGCCAAGAGCCTCGACCACCTCGGTGACGAGCTCGGCTTCTACCTGCGCGCGATCTCGTGGTTCCCGCGCACACTGAGGCGCTACAAGAAGGAGATCCTCCGGATCCTCGCCGAGGTCACCCTCGGATCGGGGGCGCTGGCCGTCATCGGCGGCACCGTCGGCGTGATCCTGGCGATGACCTTCTTCACCGGTGCCCAGGTCGGCCTCTCGGGCTACACCGCGCTCGACCAGCTCGGCACCTCGGCGTTCTCCGGCTTCGTGTCGGCCTACTTCAACACCCGTGAGATCGCGCCGCTGGTCGCCGGCATCGCGCTAGCGGCGACGGTCGGCTGCGGCTTCACCGCCCAGCTGGGCGCGATGCGCATCTCCGAAGAGGTGGACGCCCTCGAGGTCATGGCGATCCCGTCGCTGCCGTTCCTGGTGACCACCCGGATGATCGGCGGCCTGATCGCGATCGTGCCGCTCTACGTGGTCGGCCTGCTCTCCTCCTACGTCGCCACCCGGTTCACGGTGATCCTCTTCTACGGCCAGAGCGCGGGCACCTACGACCACTACTTCAACACGTTCCTGCCGCCCGTCGACGTGCTGTGGTCCTTCGGCAAGGTGCTGATCTTCGCCGTCGTGGTGATCCTGATCCACTGCTACCACGGCTACAACGCCTCCGGCGGCCCCGCGGGGGTCGGTGTCGCGGTCGGTAAGGCGGTGCGTACGAGCATCGTCGCCGTCTCCGTGCTCGACCTGATGCTCTCGATGGCGATCTGGGGCAGCACGACGACAGTGAGGTTGGCGGGATGACTCAGACACTCGCTCGCGACGAGGTCCATCACGACCTCCCCGCGCCGCACAAGAGGAGCGCCGTCGCGCTCGCCTGGGGCCGGCAGAAGGGGAAGATCCTCGGGGTCGTCTTCCTCGCCCTGCTCCTCGCGGCGCTCGTCCTGACCTGGGCGCAGTTCACCAACAAGTTCGGCAACTTCGAGGAGATCACGCTCAAGGCCGACCGCATCGGTCTGCAGCTCCCCGAGCGCGCTGACGTGAAGGTCCGTGGCCTGATCGTCGGTGAGGTCCTCGAGATGAAGCCGACCGACGAGGGTGCCGAGCTGACCCTGGGGCTGTTCCCCGACGAGATCAGCAAGGTCCACCCGGACGTGACCGGCGCGATCCTCCCGAAGACCCTCTTCGGCCAGAAGTACGTCTCGCTGGTCCCGCCCGACACCGACTTCACCGAGCCGATCAAGGCCGGTGCCGTCATCGAGAAGACCAAGATGGCCACCGAGGTCCAGGCCGTGCTGCGTGACCTCTACCCGCTGCTGCGGACGATCCAGCCGGCCGACCTCAACAACACGCTCAACGCGCTCGCCACCGCGCTCGAGGGTCGCGGCGACAAGCTCGGTGAGTCGCTCGACACCCTCGACTCCTACCTGAAGCGGCTCAACCCCGAGATCCCCGCGCTGATCGAGGACCTCGAGCTCGCCACCGAGGTCTCCGGCACCTACCAGGCCGTGCTCCCGGAGATCGGTCAGATCCTGCGCAACACCATCGTCACCGCGACCACGCTCGAGGACCGCGAGGTGGAGCTCAAGAAGATGCTGACCGACGTCACCGCGTTCTCCAACACCGCCGACCGGTTCCTCGACGACAACGGCGACACGCTGATCCAGGTCGGCGAGGTCGGCCGGCCGGTCACCCAGACGCTGGCCCGATACGCCC
Source organism: Nocardioides sp. YJ-D4 (assembly GCF_054031495.1). Classification (NCBI taxonomy): domain Bacteria; kingdom Bacillati; phylum Actinomycetota; class Actinomycetes; order Propionibacteriales; family Nocardioidaceae; genus Nocardioides; species Nocardioides sp. YJ-D4. Next base: position 2,447,821 of record NZ_CM132932.1, on the reverse strand, counting down.
CGATGTTCCCGTGCCTCATCGGTGGCATGGACATCCTGACCGACGAGTTCACCGAAGTGTTCCGCAACAACACCGTTCACATCACGCTGGAGACGCTGCCGCACCAGTCGCGTCCCTACTCGACCAAGGACAAGCCGCGCTACGGCGAGGACAGCGGGCCCTACTGCGGTGAGATGCCGAACGCGTCCTGGAGCCAGAAGAAGCCGTTCGCGCCGTTCCCGAACAAGGACGACGGCGTCGACGAGCCCACCGGGAAGGGTGTCATGCGCTCCGCCACCGGGACGACCGGCTACTCGGCCCTGTCCTACGTCGGTACGTCGGCCGAGACCGATGTCATCAACGAGCTGTTCGCCCCCGGCATGGGCATGACCGCCAGTGAGGTCCCGGACCTCGGCGGGCTGCTGCTCGGCCCGGCCGCACGTGGAGCTGAGGTGACGTACGAATGAGTGCTGTGAAGCTCTTCGACGCCAAGACCTTCCAGGACTTCTGGAAGCTGGTGATCTTCGTGATCGTCACGACCCTCGCCACCGGCCTGCTCGCTATCACCATCGGCAACGTCACCTTCGGGCAGAGCGACGAGTACAAGGCCGTCTTCACCGACGTCACCGGTGTGAACAAGGGCGACGACGTACGCATCTCCGGGGTCAAGGTCGGCTCGGTCAAGGACATCGAGATCTCCGACGATGCCCGCAGCGCGGTGGTCACCTTCACGGTCGACAGCGCGCAGCAGATCGCGACCACGACCGAGGCGACGATCAAGTACCGCAACCTGATCGGCCAGCGCTACCTCGCGCTGACCAATCAGCTGGTGGGCGACGCCTCCGCGATGCAGGAGGGCCAGACCATCCCGGTCGGGCAGACCCACCCGGCGCTCGACCTGACCGTGCTCTTCAACGGGTTCAAGCCGCTCTTCCAGGCGCTGTCGCCGAACGACGTCAACACCCTGTCCTACGAGATCGTCCAGGTCTTCCAGGGCGAGGGCGGCACGCTGGAGAGCCTGCTCTCCCACACGGCCTCGCTGACCTCGACGCTGGCCGAGAAGGACCAGGTCATCAACGCCCTGATCGACAACCTCACCGAGGTGCTCGAGCACGTCGGTGATCGCGAGAAGGAGCTCTCCAGCCTGATCGTGACCTTCCGTGACTTCGTCGGCGGTCTCAACAACGACCGCGAGGCGATCCTCGGCTCCCTGGACCAGATCTCGGCGCTCTCCGTGGAGACCGCTGACCTGGTGCATGAGGCGAAGGACCCGCTGCTGGAGGACCTGCGGCAGGCCCGGAGGTTCTCCGACGAGGTCGCCAAGGACAAGCGCCAGCTCGACGACGCCCTCGAGCTCCAGCCGATCAAGCTGGACAAGATCGGCGCGACGGCCAGCTACGGCGGTTGGTTCAACTTCTACCTGTGCGGTCTGCGGGGCACGATCCGCGACCCTGAGGGCAAGGACCTCGAGATTCCGCTCTACGAGCCCGGTCAAGCGAGGTGCAACCTCGGATGATTCCCTTCCGCGAACGTAACCCAGTCAAGATCGGCGCCGTCTCGATCGCCGTCCTCGCCATGCTGATGGTGATGGCGTTCAAGGCCGACAGCCTGCCGCTGATCGGTGGTGGCACCACCTACTACGCCAACTTCTCCGAGGCCGGTGGCCTCAAGACCGGCGACGAGGTCCGGGTGGCCGGTGTCCGGGTCGGCAAGGTCGACTCCATCGAGCTGGACGGCAACCAGGTCAAGGTCGGCTTCAAGATCCGCGAGAAGGTCAACTTCGGTGAGAACTCCGGAGCGGGCGTACGCGTGAAGACGCTGCTCGGCGACATGTTCCTCGAGCTGCAGCCGGCCGGAGAGGGCCAGATGAAGGCGGGAGCCACCATCCCGGTGGACCGCACGGAGTCTCCGTACGACGTGGTCGAGGCCTTCGAGGGCCTGGCCGACACCTCCGCCAACATCGACAAGGACCAGCTCGCCGCAGCGCTCACCACGCTCGCCGACCTGACCCGGTCGACGCCGGAGGAGTTCCAGGCCGCTCTCACCGGCGTCTCCGACCTCTCCCGCAACCTGGCCGCCAAGGACGAGCGCATCGAGTCGCTGCTCACCCAGCTCGACCGGGTGACGAAGGTGCTCGACGAGCGCGACGAGGACCTGATCACGCTGATGAACGACGCCAACCAGCTCTTCGCTGCGTTGGTCGAGCGGCGCGAGGCGGTCCACAACCTGCTGATCTCGACCCAGCAGCTCTCGAAGGAGCTCTCCCAGCTGGTCGACGACAGCCGCGCCGACCTCAAGCCGGCGCTGGAGAGCCTCGACGTGATCCTCGACGTCTTCACGAAGAACGAGGAGAACCTCGAGAAGTCCCTGCGGCTGATGGCTCCGTTCTACAAGGTCTTCAACAACACCCTGGGCAACGGTCCCTGGTGGGACACCTACATCCAGAACATGCCTCCCGTCCCGGCTCTCACTGGGGGGACCCCATGAACAAGTTCATCGTTCCGATCATCATCGGTGCTCTCGTCCTCGGGGTCGGGGCATGGGCGCTGGTCCGCGACACCGGTGAGAAGACGCTCGTGGCGCACTTCCCGCGCACGGTCTCGCTCTACGAGGGCAGCGACCTGCGCGTGCTCGGCGTCGCCGTCGGCAAGGTGACGAAGGTCGAGCCGAACGGCACCGACGTCAAGGTCACCCTGGAATACAAGAGCGACGTCGACCTGCCCGCGGACGCGAAGGCCGTGATCATCTCGCCGTCGATCGTCGGTGACCGCTACGTCCAGGTCACGCCGGCCTACGACGGCGGCAAGAAGCTGGCCGACGGTGCGGTGCTGAGCACCGACAAGACCTCGGTCCCGGTCGAGCTCGACCAGATCTACTCCAGCGTCGACGACCTCGTGGTCGCGATCGGTCCCGACGGAGCCAACAAGAACGGCGCCCTCACCGACCTGCTGCAGCAGACCGCGAAGAACCTCGGCGGTCAGGGCGAGAAGATCAACTCGACCGTCGGCGACCTCGGCAAGCTGACCAAGGTGCTCGACAATCGCGACGAGCAGTTCTTCGACTCCGCCGAGCAGCTCGAGGGCTTCATCGGCACGCTCGCCGAGAACGACAAGACCGTACGCGACTTCGCCCAGGCCCTCGCCGAGGTCTCCGCGATGCTGGAGGGTGAGCGCGAAGAGCTCGCCGCGTCGATGAAGAACCTCTCGGTGGCGCTGAACAAGGTGACCCAGTTCGTCCGGGACAACAAGGCGATCCTGCGCGAGGACATCCAGAGCCTCAACCGGATCGGCAAGGTCCTGGTGCGGCAGCGCAAGGCGCTCGACGAGAGCCTCCGGACCGCACCGCTGGCGCTCAACAACCTGGGCCTGGCGTACAACCCGGAGACCGCCACGCTCGACACCAACGCCAACATCACGATGGTCCTCGATGAGATCATCGAGAACCCGGCCTCGTTCCTGTGCAGCCTCGTGGACCAGGCGACCGACGGCAGCAGCGCCGAGATCTGCTCGCAGATCCGGCAGATGCCGGGGCTGAACCGCTCCGCGGCGATCGGGCTCGGCACGGGTTCGTCCTACGGGGTGCCCTATGACATGTCGCTCGGCGGCCTCGTGGAGGTGAAATGATGACGACGATGAAGCGCGCCCTCCAGGCGTTCGTCGGTGTGGTCGCCGGCGCCCTGATGCTGACCGGCTGCGGCACCTTCTCCGTCTACGACCTGCCGCTTCCGGGCGGTGTGGACGCCGGTGACGACGCGATCTCGGTCACCGCGCAGTTCGAGGACACCCTCGACCTGGTGCCCCAGTCGACCGTCAAGCTCGAGGACATCGACGTCGGCAAGATCAACAAGATCTGGCTCGACGACGGCGTCGCCACCGTCGAGATGCTGCTGAAGAAGGACGTCAGCCTGCCGAGCAACGCGCGGGCGTCGATCCAGCAGACCTCCCTGCTGGGCGAGAAGTTCGTCTCGCTGGAGCGGCCGGCCGAGCCCGATTCGACCAAGCTCGCCGACGGCTCGACCATCCCGCTGTCGCAGACCGGCCGCAACCCGGAGATCGAAGAGGTCTTCAGTGCGCTGAGCCTGCTGCTCAACGGTGGTGGCGTGGCCCAGCTGAAGACGATCTCGACCGAGCTCAACAAGGCGCTCGCCGGTCGTGAGGACTCTGCACGCTCCGTACTCCACCAGGTGGAGAAGCTGGCGCGCGACCTCGACAACAACAAGGAGAAGATCGTCGCGGCCATCGAGGCACTCGATGCGCTGGCGAAGGCCACCAACGCGCAGATGGGCTCCATCGACGCCGCCCTCGACGAGCTGCCCTCGGCGATCTCCAGCATCGACAAGCAGCGCGCCGACCTGGTCAAGATGCTCAAGGCCCTGGAGCGGCTCGGAGACACCGGCGTACGCGTCATCCGGGCGTCCAAGGACAACACCATCGGCATCATCAAGGATCTCAGGCCGCTCCTGTCGAACCTGGCCGACTCCGGCGACGACTTCGTCCGGGCGATGAACACGATCCTCACCTATCCGTTCGTCGACGCGGCGGTCGGTGGATCGCCGCAGGCTGCGCGCAACCTGCACATGGGTGACTTCGTCAACCTCGACGTCACCGTCGACCTCAACCTCGACACGCTGCTCCAGAACGCGCCTCGGGTCGGCGACACCGTCTGCTGGGGTCTCGAGGAGATCAACCGGCACCTCAAGACGTTCCCCGACGAGGAGACGGCTCTCGACTGGCTCAACAACCTGACGAACGTCTGCAAGGACGGCGGGCTGGCCAGCGCCATCGACACCTGCCAGGAGGTGCTGACCGGCCAGTCCTCCTCGGCGCCCCAGGCATGCGTGACGGGCGTGCTGGGTTCGATCGGTAAGACCCTCGACGGCCTGCTCGGGCTCGGCGCTCCCTCCTCCAACGGCGGGAGCACCACCGGCGACGGCTCCGGGTGCGTGCTGATCCTGTTCTGCCGTGCCGGCGCGACGCCGGGGACGCATGCGGTGACGTACGACGAGCTGAGCAAGGAGCTCGACCCGGGGCTGACCTCGCTGATGATCCCCGCGCTGAGCACCTCGAGCAACACTCACCAGGAGGGCGTCTCATGATCACCCGCCGTACGAAGATGCAACTGATGGTCTTCTTGCTGATCACCCTCGTCGGGGTCAGCTTCGTCGGTGCGCGCTACGCCCGCCTGGGGTCCCTGTTCGTCAAGGACCACTATGTCGTGATGGCCCACTTCGAGCAGTCCGGCGGCATCTACGAGGACGCCGAGGTCGACTACCGAGGCGTCAAGATCGGCCAGGTCGGCGAGCTGGTGCTCAACCGCAGCGGCGTCGACGTGACCCTGAAGATCGACAAGGGGTGGGAGGACAAGATCCCGGCCGACAGCCTCGCCGTGGTCGGCAACCGCTCCGCCGTCGGTGAGCAGTACGTCGAGCTGCAGCCGCAGTCGAAGGGCGGGCCCTACCTCGAGGACGGCTCCGAGATCGCCCGCGCCGCGACGACCACTCCGCTGCCGACCGAGAAGCTCCTCGAGGACGTCACCACGACGGTGAACTCGGTCGACCAGAAGGCGCTCACCACGACCATCGACGAGCTCGGCAAGGGTTTCGCCGGCACCGGTCAGGACCTGCAGACCATCATCGACACCGGCACCGCCTTCGTGGAGACCGCCGACCAGAACTTCGCCCTCACCACCCAGCTGATCCGGGACAGCAACACCGTCCTCCAGGGCCAGCTGGACAGCAGCTCGGCGATCAAGTCGTTCGCGACCGACCTGGAGCTGTTCACCGGCACCCTGGCCGGCTCCAACAAGGACCTGATCAGGCTGATCGAGAGCGGCTCGGCCAGCTCGGTCGAGCTGCGGCAGTTCCTGGAGCAGAACGACGTCGAGATCAGCGAGCTCCTCAACGAGGTGCTGGTGACAGGCAAGGTCGTCCGGAAGAACCTGCCGGGTGTCAGGCACCTGCTCTCGATCTTCCCCGTCGTCGTCGAGGGCAGCTTCGCGGTCGTCGACGTCGGCCACCCCGGCCTGGCGCAGGCCCACTTCGGGATGGCCCTCACCACCCAGACGCCGTGCAAGAAGGGCTACGAGAGCACCAAGAAGCGCAGCCCGCTGGATCTGCAGAGCCGTCCGTTCAACACCGAGGTGTCCTGCACCGAGGACCCGTCCAAGTCCAACGCTCGCGGGTCCAGCCAGCTGCCGCGCGCCGCGGCGGGCGGGGCCGGCTCGATCGCCAGCTTCGACCCGGAGACCGGCGAGCTCACCTGGGGCGAGGCCGAGGAGACCACGGTGTCGACCGCGGCGCCGGCCTCCTACGGCGACGACGCCTGGAAGTGGCTCTACCTGCAGCCGATGGAGACCGAGTAGCCGCACCCTGACCACCACGCAGCCGACCGGGGTCGGGGCCCGAAGTGCTGCCGCATCGACCGACTCGCCCGCGGCGTACGGTGTTGATGCTTGGAAATGGCTCCTGGAGCCGCTGACCACAGAGAGTGATCCGTCTTGAGCACCACGACCGACCCCGGATCCGACACGGAGACCGGCGCAGAGACCGACCAGGCGACCGCGAACCGGGGTGCCCTGCTCCGCTGGGGCATCCTGGCCCTGCTGATCGCCGTGATCCTGGCTGCCGTCGGCTACGTCGGCTGGCAGCTGACCCGCGGCGCCGACGAGTCGGTGGTGAGCCAGCGCGAGCAGGTCATGGCGGCGGCCGACAAGTTCGTCGGCCGGGTCAACACCTACGGTCCCGAGGATGTCGGCAGCGACAAGAAGACGATGCCGAAGTATCGCGAGCGGGTGGGTGAGCTGCTCACCCCGAAGTTCGAGAAGAGTTTCCTGGGCAACGTCGCCTTCGCCGAGGCCACCGTCGTCCAGCAGGGCGTCGGTCGCACCACGAGCGTGCACAGCACGGGCGTTGCCGGCCTGGACGAGGACAGCGCGACCGTGCTCGTCGTCGCCGAGCTCGCGATCAGCTACCCGAAGTCCGAGGGCTCCGAGGAGCGCGTCGAGGCGGCGCGTCAGCTCGCCCGGACGGAGGTGGAGCTGGTGAAGCAGAACGGGAAGTGGCTGGTCGACGACTGGTACCCCGCCGAGGAAGCTCCTACTTCGGAAAGCAGCGAAGGGGTGACACCATGAGTTCCACGATGACTAGCCCGACCTGGTACGACCTGCTCGACGTCGAGCCCGATGCCGCCACCGACGACATCCGCGCGGCGTGGAAGTCCGCGATCGCCGACCTGGACCCCACCGACCGCCGCTTCCGCACCCTCAACGAGGCCGCCGCGGTCCTGCTCGATGAGAAGAAGCGGGCTGCGTACGACGCGGAGCTGGCCGCTCTCGAGGAGGCTGCGGTCGAGGACGAGGACCGCGAGGCCGACGAGGAGACCGCCGACGTCGAGGTGGCGGCCGCCGCAGAGGACGACGAGCCTGCCGACGAGGAGCCCGACGCCGAGGAGAGTGCGGCCACCGGACGTACGCTGCCGCTGCTCCCGACGTGGGGTCTGCTCGCCGCCGGCGCGCTCGCCCTGGCCTCGGTCATCGCCGCCGGCGTGGTCTTCTTCGGGCAGGAGAAGGTCAGCACCGTCGCCAACAACAACGTCACGACCAGCACCGTCGAGGGTGCGGTGGGCAAGCAGATCACCCGCAACCACAAGCTCCTCGTCGAGGAGCAGGGCGGCGAGGCGCTCGAGGCGGCCAAGAAGGCCGTCGTCCCGCTGCTCTCCTACGACTACAGCAAGATGGACGAGTCGAAGAGCAAGGCTCACGACGTGATGACGAAGGACTACCGCGAGGACTACGACCGGCTCTTCGCCGTGCTCGTGGACAACGTCCCCGAGACGAAGACCGTGGTGAAGACGCTCGCCCCGGTCGACGCCGGCGTCATCCGGGTCTCCGAGGACACCGTGCAGATCCTCGTGCTGGTCGACCGTCAGGTCACCAACGCCCAGCGGAGCACCCCGATCGGCTACCAGGAGTACGCGATGCTCACGATGGCCAAGGTCGGCGACGAGTGGCTGGTCGACAAGGTCGAGACCCAGCCCAGCCAGGACTAGGCCGCGCTGATGCCCGGCTCCAGGGCCTTTGCGCTACCTGTCAAGTGATTGGAATAACTTTTCCGTGGGTCGGACCGATTGGCGCGGATGCTTGACCCAGGGTGCCGATGGGGCGCATGATCATCCGCGATGCTCGACAATGGCACTGCACCAACAACGCCGACGGTCGAGCGCCGCAGGTGTGAATGAAGGTACGCCGGACTTTTAATTGGGCCCGGTGTTGTGAAGTGCGCTTTTGTGCCGTACTATGGCGCTTTGCGCATGCCTTCATATGCCCCTCAGCCTGCCCGGTGGCTGTTCGGTGGTCGGCAGCGCGAATCCACCTGCGAACCTTGTCGAAGGATTCCTCTTGGCCGCGCGCACCTCGTCGGGTGACTCCACCCCTCGCCGCATCTCTTTCGCTAAGATCTCAGAGCCTCTCGAGCTTCCCAAGCTCCTCGCCCTCCAGACCGACAGCTTCGACTGGCTGATCGGTAACGAGCGCTGGCAGGAGCAGGTCGCCGCCCGCGAAGCAGCGGGGGAGGACGTGTCTCACAAGTCCGGTCTACAGGAGATCTTCGAGGAGATCTCCCCGATCGAGGACTTCTCGGAGACGATGTCCCTCTCGTTCGAGAGCCCTGTCTTCTACGACCCCAAGTACACCGTCGAGGAGTGCAAGGAGAAGGACTTCACCTACTCCGCGCCTCTCTATGTCTCGGCGGAGTTCACCAACAACGACACCGGCGAGATCAAGGGCCAGACGGTCTTCATGGGCGACTTCCCGCTCATGACCGAGCAGGGCACCTTTGTCATCAACGGCACCGAGCGTGTTGTCGTCTCGCAGCTCGTCCGGTCCCCGGGCGTCTACTTCGAGCGCACCGCCGACAAGACGTCCGACAAGGACATCTACACCGCCAAGCTGATCCCCAGCCGCGGCGCCTGGCTCGAGTTCGAGATCGACAAGCGCGACCTGGTCGGCGTCCGTCTCGACCGCAAGCGCAAGCAGAACGTCACGGTGCTGCTCAAGGCCCTCGGCTGGACCAACGAGCAGATCCGCGAGGAGTTCGGCGAGTACGAGTCGATGATGCTGACCCTCGAGAAGGACAGCACCACCGCTCAGGACGACGCGCTGCTCGACATCTACCGCAAGCTGCGCCCGGGCGAGCCCCCGACGCGTGAGGCCGCGCAGACGCTGCTGAACAACTACTACTTCAACCCGAAGCGCTACGACACCGCCAAGGTCGGTCGCTACAAGGTCAACAAGAAGCTCGGTCTGACCGAGGCCTTCGACCAGCAGACCCTGACCGTCGACGACATCGTCGCGACGATCAAGTACGTCGTGGCGCTCCACGACGGGCGTACGCAGCTCGACATGCCGCAGGGCACGATCGACATCGCCGCCGACGACATCGACCACTTCGGCAACCGCCGGATGCGGACGGTCGGCGAGCTGATCCAGAACCAGCTGCGTACGGGCCTGGCTCGTATGGAGCGCGTGGTGCGCGAGCGGATGACGACCCAGGACGTCGAGGCGATCACGCCGCAGTCCCTGATCAACATCCGTCCCGTGGTCGCTGCGCTGAAGGAGTTCTTCGGCACCTCGCAGCTGTCGCAGTTCATGGACCAGAACAACCCGCTCGCGGGCCTGACGCACAAGCGGCGTCTGTCGGCTCTCGGCCCGGGTGGTCTCTCCCGTGACCGCGCCGGCATGGAGGTCCGAGACGTCCACCCGTCGCACTACGGCCGGATGTGTCCGATCGAGACCCCTGAAGGTCCCAACATCGGTCTGATCGGTTCGCTGGCCTCCTTCGGCCGGATCAACCCGTTCGGCTTCGTCGAGACGCCCTACCGCAAGGTCGAGAACGGTGTCGTCACCGACAAGATCGACTACCTGACCGCCGACGACGAGGACCGCTACGTCATCGCGCAGGCCAACGCGGCCGTCGACGAGAACATGAAGTTCGCGACCGAGCGCGTGCTGGTCCGCCAGCGCGACGGTGAGGTCTCCGAGCTCCTGGCCGACGAGGTCGACTACATCGACGTCTCGCCGCGCCAGATGGTGTCGGTCGCGACCGCGCTGATCCCGTTCCTCGAGCACGACGACGCCAACCGTGCGCTCATGGGCGCCAACATGCAGCGTCAGGCGGTGCCGCTGGTCCGCAGCGACTCGCCGCTGGTCGGCACGGGCATCGAGTACCGCGCGGCTGTCGACGCCGGTGACGTGCTCGTCGCGAAGAAGGCCGGTGTGGTCAAGGAGGTCTCCTCCGACCTGATCGAGACCCTCAACGACGACGGCACCTACACCTCGTACAAGCTCGCGAAGTTCGAGCGCTCCAACCAGGGCAACTGCGTCAACCAGCAGCCGCTGGTCGACGAGGGCGCCCGGGTCGAGGTCGGCTCCCCGCTGGCCGACGGTCCGGCGACCCAGGGTGCCGAGATGGCGCTGGGTGCCAACCTCCTGGTCGCCTTCCAGTCGTGGCAGGGCCACAACTACGAGGACGCGATCATCCTCTCCCAGCGTCTGGTGCAGCAGGACTACCTCACCTCGATCCACATCGAGGAGCACGAGGTCGACGCTCGCGACACCAAGCTGGGTCCGGAGGAGATCACCCGGGACATCCCGAACGTCTCCGAGGAGATGCTGGCCGACCTCGACGAGCGCGGCATCATCCGCATCGGCGCCGAGGTCACCACCGGTGACATCCTGGTCGGCAAGGTCACCCCGAAGGGCGAGACCGAACTGACCCCGGAGGAGCGCCTGCTCCGCGCGATCTTCGGTGAGAAGGCGCGCGAGGTCCGCGACACCTCGATGAAGGTTCCGCACGGCGAGGAGGGCACCGTCATCGGTGTCCGCGTCTTCGACCGTGAGGAGGGCGACGAGCTGCCCCCGGGCGTGAACCAGCTGGTTCGGGTCTACGTGGCGCAGAAGCGCAAGATCTCCGTGGGTGACAAGCTCGCCGGCCGTCACGGCAACAAGGGCGTCATCGCGAAGATCCTGCCGGTCGAGGACATGCCGTTCATGGAGGACGGCACCCCGGTCGACGTTCTGCTCAACCCGCTCGGTGTTCCGCGTCGTATGAACATCGGACAGGTCCTGGAGCTCCACCTCGGCTGGCTCGCCAAGCAGGGCTGGGACCTCAACCTCTCCGATGACCCCGAGGACAGCGCCTGGAAGCAGCGCCTCATCAAGATCCACGCCGACAAGGCCGAGCCGGGCACCAAGGTGGCCACCCCGGTCTTCGACGGTGCGCGTGAGGACGAGATCACCGGTCTGCTCAGCGCGACCCTCCCCAACCGGGACGGTCGGCGTGTGGTCGGCACCGACGGCAAGGCCCGCCTCTTCGACGGTCGCTCCGGCGAGCCGTTCCCGGAGCCGGTGGCCGTGGGCTACATGTACATCCTGAAGCTGCACCACCTGGTCGACGACAAGATCCACGCGCGTTCGACCGGTCCGTACTCGATGATCACCCAGCAGCCGCTCGGCGGTAAGGCCCAGTTCGGTGGCCAGCGCTTCGGTGAGATGGAGGTCTGGGCGATGGAGGCGTACGGCGCCGCCTACGCCCTGCAGGAGCTCCTGACCATCAAGTCGGACGACGTGCCCGGCCGCGTGAAGGTGTACGAGGCGATCGTCAAGGGCGAGAACATCCCCGACTCGGGTATCCCGGAGTCGTTCAAGGTTCTCGTCAAGGAGATGCAGTCGCTGTGCCTGAACGTCGAGGTGCTGAGCCAGGACGGTTCGGCGATCGAGCTTCGTGACGCGGAGGAAGACGTCTTCCGCGCCGCCGAGGAGCTCGGCATCGACCTCTCCCGTCGCGAGCCCTCTTCCGTAGAGGAAGTCTGACGAGCGGGGAGGTGCGCCCCCGGCGTACCTCCCCTCCCTCAGTCCCCTTTGAATTTTCCAAGAACTAACGAAGGAACTGGAAGCCACCGTGCTCGACGTCAACTTCTTCGATCAGCTCAAGATCGGCCTGGCCACCGCGGACGAGATCCGCGCGTGGAGCCACGGCGAGGTCAAGAAGCCTGAGACCATCAACTACCGCACGCTCAAGCCCGAGCGTGACGGCCTCTTCTGCGAGAAGATCTTCGGTCCCACCCGGGACTGGGAGTGCTACTGCGGCAAGTACAAGCGCGTGCGCTTCAAGGGCATCATCTGTGAGCGCTGTGGCGTCGAGGTCACCCGCTCCAAGGTACGCCGCGAGCGGATGGGCCACATCGAGCTCGCCGCCCCGGTGACCCACATCTGGTACTTCAAGGGCGTTCCGTCGCGGCTGGGCTACCTGCTCGACCTCGCTCCGAAGGACCTGGAGAAGGTCATCTACTTCGCCGCGTACATGATCACCTCGGTCGACGAGGACGCGCGTCACCGCGACCTGTCCTCGCTCGAGGCCAAGGTCGACCAGCAGCGCAAGATGCTGACCGGCCGGCTCGACGTGGCGATCAACGACCGCGCCAAGAAGCTCGAGACCGACCTGGCCGCGCTCGAGGCCGAGGGCGCCAAGTCCGACGCCAAGCGCAAGGTCAAGGACGGCGCCGAGCGCGAGATGAAGCAGCTGCGTGACCGCACCGAGCGTGAGGTCAACCGTCTCGACGAGGTCTGGGACACCTTCAAGAACCTGAAGGTCCAGGACCTCATGGGCGACGAGCTGCTCTACCGCGAGATGAAGACCTGGTTCGGGAAGTACTTCGAGGGCCACATGGGCGCCACGGCGATCCAGAAGCGCCTCGAGAACTTCGACATCGAGGCCGAGGTCGAGAACCTGCGCGAGACCATCGCCACCGGCAAGGGTCAGCGCAAGGTCCGCGCGCTCAAGCGCCTCAAGGTCGTCGACGCCTTCCGCAAGACCGGCAACCAGCCGACCGGCATGGTGCTCGACGCCGTCCCGGTCATCCCGCCGGACCTGCGCCCGATGGTGCAGCTCGACGGTGGCCGCTTCGCGACCTCCGACCTCAACGACCTCTACCGTCGTGTGATCAACCGCAACAACCGCCTCAAGCGTCTTCTCGACCTCGGTGCCCCCGAGATCATCGTGAACAACGAGAAGCGGATGCTGCAGGAGGCCGTCGACTCGCTGTTCGACAACGGTCGTCGTGGCCGCCCGGTCACCGGGCCGGGCAACCGTCCGCTGAAGTCGCTCTCCGACATGCTCAAGGGCAAGCAGGGTCGCTTCCGTCAGAACCTGCTCGGTAAGCGCGTCGACTACTCCGGTCGTTCGGTCATCGTGTCGGGTCCGCAGCTCAAGCTGCACCAGTGCGGTCTGCCGAAGCAGATGGCCCTGGAGCTGTTCAAGCCGTTCGTGATGAAGCGCCTGGTGGACCTGAGCCACGCTCAGAACATCAAGTCCGCCAAGCGGATGGTCGAGCGTGCTCGCCCGGTCGTGTGGGACGTCCTCGAAGAGGTCATCACCGAGCACCCGGTTCTGCTGAACCGTGCGCCCACCCTGCACCGCCTCGGCATCCAGGCCTTCGAGCCGCAGCTGATCGAGGGTAAGGCCATCCAGCTGCACCCGCTCGTCTGCACCGCGTTCAACGCGGACTTCGACGGTGACCAGATGGCTGTCCACCTGCCGCTGTCGGCGGAGGCCCAGGCCGAGGCTCGCATCCTGATGCTCTCGACCAACAACATCCTCAAGCCGTCCGACGGTCGTCCGGTCACCATGCCGACCCAGGACATGATCATCGGTCTCTACTTCATCACCTCCGACCGCGAGGGTGAGGTCGGCGAGGGTCGTGCCTTCTCGTCCCCGGCCGAGGCCATCATGGCCTTCGACCACCTCGAGATCACGCTGCAGTCGAAGATCAAGATCCGCCTCGACGACATCGTCCCGCCGATCGGCTACGACGTGCCGGAGGGTTGGACCGCGGGCGACCCGATCGTCCTCGAGACCACGCTGGGCCGGGTGATCTTCAACGACACCCTGCCGTCCGACTACCCCTTCGTGAACTACGAGGTCGGTAAGAAGCAGCTCGGCGCGATCATCAACGACCTGGCCGAGCGTTACACCAAGGTCGAGGTCGCGGCGTCGCTGGACGCGCTCAAGGACAACGGCTTCCACTGGGCCACCCGTTCGGGTGTCACGGTCTCCATCGACGACGTCACCACGCCGCCGAACAAGGCCGAGATCCTGGAGACGTTCGAGACGCAGGCTGCCAAGGTGCAGAAGCAGTTCGAGCGTGGTCTGGTCACCGACGAGGAGCGCCGTCAGGAGCTCGTCGAGATCTGGACCGAGGCCGCCAAGGTCGTCGGTGCTGCCATGGAGGCGGCGTTCGACCGCAAGAACCCGATCTTCATGCAGGTCACCTCGGGTGCTTCGGGTAACTTCAACCAGATCCGCCAGGTCGGCGCCATGCGAGGCCTGGTGGCCAACCCGAAGGGCGAGATCATCCCGCGGCCGATCAAGTCGAACTTCCGCGAGGGTCTCTCCGTCCTGGAGTACTTCATCTCCACCCACGGTGCTCGTAAGGGTCTGGCCGACACCGCGCTGCGTACCGCCGACTCGGGTTACCTGACCCGTCGTCTGGTGGACGTCTCGCAGGACGTCATCATCCGTGAGGACGACTGCGGCACCGAGCGCGGTCTGCCCAAGGTCATCGGTGTCGACCAGGGCGGCGTCGTCGTCAAGGACGACAACGCCGAGACCGCTGCGTACGCTCGCACGGCTGCCGTCGACATCGAGCACCCGTCGACCGGCGAGGTTCTGGCTGTCGCCGGCGAGGACCTGGGCGACGTCAAGATCGAGGAGCTGGTTCGCGCCGGCATCACCGAGGTCAAGGTCCGTTCGGTCCTCACCTGTGAGGCCCGCACGGGTACGTGTGCCAAGTGCTACGGCCGCTCGCTGGCCACCGGCAAGCTCGTCGACATCGGTGAGGCGGTCGGCATCATCGCGGCCCAGTCCATCGGTGAGCCCGGCACCCAGCTGACCATGCGTACGTTCCACACCGGTGGTGTGGCCTCGGCCGACGACATCACGCAGGGTCTGCCGCGTGTCGTCGAGCTCTTCGAGGCGCGTACGCCGAAGGGTGTCACGCCGATCTCCGAGGTCGCCGGACGCGTCGAGATCGAGGAGACCGACAAGGCCCGCAAGGTCCTGGTCACCCCGGACGACGGCTCCGAGGTCAAGGAGTACGTCGTGTCGCGCCGCTCGCGTCTGCGGGTTGCCGACGGCGACCACATCGAGGTCGGCGCTCCGCTGACCATCGGTACGCCGGACCCCAAGGAGGTCCTCCGTATCCTCGGTGTCCGCAAGACCCAGCAGCACCTCGTCGACGAGGTTCAGCAGGTCTACCGGTCGCAGGGTGTGTCCATCCACGACAAGCACATCGAGATCATCGTGCGGCAGATGCTGCGCCGGATCACGGTGCTCGAGTCCGGTGACACCAACCTGCTGCCGTCCGACCTGGCCGACCGCATCGACTTCGAGTCGGAGAACCGGCGCGTGGTCTCCGAGGGCGGCAAGCCGGCCTCGGGTCGTCCGGAGCTGATGGGCATCACCAAGGCCTCGCTGGCCACCGAGTCCTGGCTGTCGGCGGCCTCCTTCCAGGAGACCACCCGCGTCCTCACCGACGCTGCCATCAACGGCCGCTCCGACTCGCTGCGCGGTCTGAAGGAGAACGTCATCATCGGTAAGCTCATCCCGGCCGGCACCGGCCTGGAGCGCTACCGCAACATCAAGGTCGAGCCGACCGATGAGGCTCGTGCCGCGGCGTACTCCGTCACCGGTTACGACAACTACGACTACGAGTTCGGCAACACCGGCGGCCAGGCCGTCGCGCTGGACGACTTCGACTTCGGTTCGTACCAGTCGTGATCCAGTAGTCAGATGAAGGCCCCGCCTCCCTCGGGAGGCGGGGCCTTCGTCCTTTTCAGGGCACGAGGAGCCAGCGTCCGTCGGATCCCGGTGCCGCCTCCGCCTCCTGGTAGGCCTCGGCGGCCTTGCTCAGCGGTCGGGTCGCGGCGATCCGGGTCGGTACCGTGCCGTCTGCCGCCAGCCGGAGGAGGTCGGCGAGCACCGCACCGTCGGGCTGGTTCAGCGCGGTCGAGACCTCGATACCGCGCTCGGGTGCCGGTGCCCGGCCGGGTTTGACGCTGACGTAGCGGCCGCCGTCGCGTACGCCTGCCAGGGCCGGCTCGTTGAGCGCCGCCAGGTCCAGGACGGCGTCGTGCGCGTGCGGCTCGATCTCGGTGACGGTGTGGTCGGCGCCGGTGGCGAGGTGCTCGGTGCCGGGGCGTACCAGGGCGTCGACCGTCCAGCCGTCGGCCTTGGCCAGCCCCAGTACCCACAGGCCGACGCCGCCGGCGGCACCGGTGACGAGGAGGCTGCCGCGTTCGGTGCCGAGCAGGTCGAGCGCCTGGCGGGCGGTGAGCGCGTTGAGCGGAGCCGCGGCGGCCGCCTCGAGGGTGAGCCCGTCGGGTACGGCCGCTGCGGCGGAGGCGGGGAGCACGACCTCGGTCGCATGGGCGCGGGCGCCGGCGGCCGGGTTGCCGTGGAGGCCGGCGACGCGGTCGCCGACGGCGAATCCGGAGACGGCCTCGCCGACCTCGGTGACCACGCCGCTGAAGTCGAAGCCGAGGCCGATCACATCGGGAAGGCCGATGGCCGCGTGGTCGCCGGCGACGAAGGCGTCGAAGAGGGTGAAGCCGGCGGCGGCCACCTCGACCCGGATGTCGTCGGGGCCGAGCGGCTGGGCGGAGAGCTCCTCGAGGCGCGGGGTCGGGTCGCCGGCGCGGGAGATGAGTGCGTACATGGTGTTCGTCCTTTGTGATGGTCGGCTGGTTGCATGTATTACTTTCGGTGCCCTACTCTCCTTTGGGAAGAAGGCACTTTGAAGTGGCGTACGCACCTGGAGGTCTGCCATGGGGACGACGACGGCCGAACGACCGAGTGGATTCGACGCGTTCTCGGCGCTGTGTCCGAGCCGGCGGCTGCTGGACACGATCGGTGACAAGTGGGTGAGCCTGGCGATCGTGGCGCTGGGACTCTACGGGCCGCTGAGGTACTCGGAGCTCGCCTCGCAGATCGAGGGCGTGAGCCAGAAGATGCTGACCCAGTCGCTGCGGAGGATGGAGCGCGACGGTCTGCTGACCCGCACGGTGACCCCGTCGGTGCCGGTGCGGACCGACTACGAGCTCACCCCGCTCGGGCAGACGCTGCTGCCGGTCATCGGTCACCTCAAGGCCTGGGCCGAGGAGCACATGGCGGAGGTGGACGAGGCCCGGACGGCGTACGACAGCAGGGTCTGAAGAAATCTCGAAACGAGATGCAACGGACCGGGACGCCCGCACGTCTCAGGGGTGGGACGATGAGTTGTCTGCTACTCGAGGAGCGACGATGCGGCGCATGCGGCTGTTGATGGTCGGTCTCGGGATCCTCGGCGTGCTCGCGGCGGGAGGTTGCGCGTCGACGACGGACGGGGCGGTCGACGCGTCACCATCTGCCTCCGGGACCGCGGACCCCTCCCAAGCGAGCGGCATCCCATCGTCCCCGACTCAGTCCTCACCGGCGGCCACGGGGGGTTCGCCGGTGGGGACTGAGTCTTCTGCTTCTTCTGACCGCGCGTCGGCGGATCGGAAGACACCGAAGTGCACCAACGCCGACCTGAAGGCCGGCTACCGCGCGACCGATGCCGGCGCCGGATCGCGGTTCGGCGAGATCACGCTGACCAACGTCTCCGACCGTGCGTGTGCCCTCGGTGGCTTCGGCGGGCTGTCGTACGTCGGGGGTGGCGACGGCACCCAGGTCGGCGCGCCCGCGGCACGTGAGGGCAAGTGGCGCACGGTGATCATGAAGCCGGGTCAGGTGGCGGTCAGCGAGGTCTCCGAGTCGACGGCCGAGAACTATCCGGCCTCGGCCTGCAAGCCGACCGAGGTGGACGGGTTCCGGGTCTACGTGCCCGACTCCTACGACTCCCAGTTCGTCCGTCACGAGACGACCGGGTGTGCGGACAAGAACGTGTCGCTCCTGTCTCATCGCGCGTTCCACTAGCGGCCATCCGGCTGCGGGATCCTGTCGGGCATGAGACGTGTCCGAGCAGGCCTCCTCGTGTCCGCGGCGCTCCTGGTGAGCTCCGCCATCGCCCCGGCGCACGCCGAGAACAATCCGCGTACCTTCGATCTCCAGGCGCACCGAGGCGGCATCGCGCTGACGGTCGAGAACACGCTGCCGGCCTTCGAGCGGGCGCTCCAGCTGGGCGTGAGCACGCTCGAGCTCGACGTGCAGATCACCGAGGACGGCCATGCGGTCGTGACCCACGACCGGGACCCGAACCCGGCCAAGTGCGTCGACACCGCGCCGGCGTTCCCGGGCGACCCCGAGTTCCCGTACGTGCCGAACCGGACCTACATCAAGGACCTGACGCTCGCGCAGGTGCGCACCATCGACTGCGGGTCGCTGCGGCAGCCGCAGTTCCCCGACCAGGTGCTCTCGCCGGGCGAGCGGATGCCGCTGCTGTCGGAGGTGTTCGCGCTGGTCAACAGCTACCACGCCGGCCAGGTCACGCTGAACGTCGAGACCAAGGTCGAGGCGGGGGCGCCGGAGCAGACGGCGCCGCGCGAGCAGTTCGTCCGCGTCGTCCTGGCCGAGATCCGGCGGGCGCACATCCGCAACCAGGTCACGATCCAGAGCTTCGACTGGGGTGCGCTGAAGCGGTTCCGCGAGGTTGAGCCGCGGCTGCCGATCGTGGCGCTGACCAACGGGCAGCAGTTCCTCCAGCAGGGACGGCCGGGCGCTTCGCCGTGGCTGGGCGGGATCGACATCGACGACTTCGAGGGATCGCTGCAGGCTCGGTACGTCGCGGCCGCGGACTCGTTCGGGGCGGATGCGGTCTCGCCGGTCCACGGCGACCCGCAGGGCGGCTCGGTGTCGGACCCGGGCTACGTGCCGTTCACGACCCAGGAGCTGGTCGACGCGGCGCACGCGCGCGGCATCGCCGTCGTGCCGTGGACGGTGGACGACGTCGCCACGATGGAACATCTGATCGGGCTCGGGGTCGACGGACTGATCACCGACAGGCCGGAAGTGCTGCGCGAGGTGCTGGCCGAGAACGGCTACAAGCTGCCCCGCATATACCGAGGTCACAGCTGAGAAAGTCGTTTACCCTCTGGGGTATGGCAGCTGATCTGGACAGACACGTCCGCGGGATCGTCGACGGCGTCGCCTACCTGGTGTTGGCGACCTCGGATCCCGATGGCCGGCCGCGTACGTCGCCGGTCTACTTCTCCCACGACGGCTACCGAGACCTCTACTGGGTCTCGGCGCCTGATGCGCAGCACTCCCGCAATCTCATCCGCGACCCGCGCGTGGCCGGGGTCATCTTCGACTCCTCGGTGCTCCCTGGCTACGGGGCGAGCGCTGCGTACGTCACCGGGATGGCGCGCCAGGTGCCCGACTTCGAGCTCGAGAAGCGCTGTGCGGTGGCCTTCCACAGGCTGGTCGGCACGGCTCGGGCGTTCAAGCCCGAGCAGCTGCGCGGCGAGGCGCCGCTCCGGCTGTACGTGATGGACGTCGAGCTCTGGGAGGCGCACCTTCCCGGCGTCGACCCCGACGACGAGGCCGTGCCCGAGACCAGGATCGAGGCCGCCCCGGAGATCTGAGGTCCGGTCAGGCCGAAATCAGGCCGACGGACGGAAGAGGAGGTGGATCTCCTCGCGCAGCTCGAGCCGCTCGATGCCGATGTCGTAGACCGGCTCCAGGATCTCGGGCCGGAGCACCTCGTCGACGGTGCCGCGGGCGGCGACGCGGCGCTGGTCGAGCAGCACGAGGTCGTCGCAGTAGCGCGCTGCCAGGTTGAGGTCGTGGAGCACGACGACGGCCGTCGTCCCGAGCTTCCGCACCAGGGACAGGATCTCGTGCTGGTAGCGGATGTCGAGGTGGTTGGTCGGCTCGTCGAGCAGCAGGTGGGTCGCCTCCTGCGCCAGCGCCCGGGCGATGAGCACCCGCTGCCGCTCGCCCCCGGAGAGGGCGGCGAAGGAGCGCGGACCGAGGTGGGTCCCGCCGACCCGCTCCAGGCACTCCGCGGCGATCGCCAGGTCGTGCTCGCCGGCCCTGGCGAAGGCGGACAGGTGCGGCGTACGTCCCAGCAGGACCATCTCGCCGGCGGTGAGGGTGGTGTCGGTGCCGGACTCCTGGACGACGACGGCGAGGCGCCGGGCGACCTGCTTCGCGGGGAGCGTGGCGAGGTCGTCGCCGTCGATCTCGACCGTGCCGGATCCCTGGAGGGCGCCGTAGAGCAGCCGGAGCAGGGTCGTCTTGCCGCTCCCGTTCGGGCCGATCAGACCGAGCACCCTGCCCTCGTGGGAGGCGACGTCGACGTCCTCGAGGATCGTGGTGGTGCCGTACGTCCAGGACAGACCCGCTGCCTCGATCACCGGCCGAACCTGTCGATGATCCGCTCGAGGCCGTCGACGGAGAGGGCGGAGGGCGGCTCGGTGAAGTTGAACAGCTGCGCCATCACATCGCCGTTCCTGACCGCGGTGAGGTCCTCGGCGCCGGCGAGCTGGGTGATCGACTCCTCGACCTGCTTCGGGTCGCCGGCGTTGTGGAGCAGGATGATCACGTCGGGGTCGCGCTCGAGGAGGTCCTCGGTCGAGACCTCGAAGACGCGCTCGTCGACGTCGGCGAAGACGTCCTCGAACCCGGCCGCTTCCAGCTGCGGGTGGGCCATCGACCTGGTGCCGTAGGCATAGGTCACGCCACCGCCGACGGTGGGGTAGAGCACCGCCGCCGTACGTCCCTCGCCGACCTTCTGCTTCTCCAGTTCCGTCACGCGTTTGCGCAGGTCAGCGACAGCCTTGGCGGCCTCGTCCTCGCGGTCGAAGACCTTGCCGTAGGCCTCCAGCTGGCTGTAGACGTCGTCGAAGCCGGGGTCGTCGACGCCCTCGGGGCACATCGCCGGCTCCTCGAGGAGGTCGATGTCGACGGCGTCGAGGGTGTCGCGGGAGAGGTTGTCGACCTCGCCGAGGACCAGGTCGGGCTCCTCGGCGATCACGACCTCCTTGGAGATCTGCAGGTGACCGCTGGTGTCCATCTCGTCGGTGAGCAGCGGGATGTCGTCGAGCTCGGCCTGGGTCTCGGCGTCGTAGTAGTCGGCGGGATAGTCGCCGGCCCTGGCCACGACCTGGTCCATCACACCGAGGGCGTGCAGATAGGGCACCGCGGAGCTCTTCAGCATCACGACGCGCTCCGGCGGAGCGTCGAAGGTGACCTCGGCACCACAGTTCTCGATGGTGACCGGGAAGCCATCGGCGGTGGCCTCGTCGCCGGCGGCATCGGCTCCGCACGCGGTGGTCGTGGCCAGCACGAGGGCGGCGGTGGCGAGCATGGGGCGGATCATTTTCGGCTCCTTGATGGTCAGACGTCGCGCGCTGAGAAGCGCCGGATGAGGACGATGAGGAACGGGGCGCCCAGGAGCGCGGTGACGATCCCGATCGGGATCTCCTGGGGCTGGAGGAGCACACGGGCGAGCACGTCGGCCCAGACCAGCAGGATCGCGCCCATGAGGGCGGCGGCCGGGATCGCCACGGAGTGTGCGGAGCCGACGGCACGCCGGGCGAGGTGGGGCACGACCAGGCCGACGAAGCCGATGCTGCCGGCGGCCGAGACGACCACGCCCACGGTCAACGCCACGAGGACCAGCAGCAGGGTGCGGAAGCGGTCGGGGGAGATGCCCAGGGTGTGGGCGGTCTCGTCTCCGATCGCGAGCGCGTCGAGGCCGCGTCCGGACAGGGTCAGCAGGACGGTGGTGGCGAGCACCGCGGCGGCCACGACGGCCAGCAGGCCATCCCACTGGGCCAGGCCGAGCGAGCCGAGCAGCCAGAACATCACCGACCGGGCGCCCTCGGCCGAGCCCGAGGCGAAGATCAGGAAGCTGGTCAGGCCGTAGAGCAGATAGCCGACCGCGACACCCGAGAGCAGCAGCCGCAACGAGGTGACCCTGCCGCCGCTGCGGGCGAGCGCGAACACCAGGAACGAGGCCGCCAGGGCGCCGAGGAAGGCGGAGCCAGGCAGGGCGTACGCCCCCAGGCCGGTGCCCGCGCCGAAGAGGATCGCCGCCGCGGCGCCGCTGGAGGCGCCGGAGTTGATCCCGAGCAGGTAGGGGTCGGCGAGCATGTTGCGGACCATCGCCTGCAGCGCCATGCCGGTGACGGCCAGGCCCGCTCCGACGAGCGCGCCGAGGAGCACGCGGGGGAGGCGTACCTTCCACACGATCGCCTCTTCGGTCGCCTTCCAGCCGGCCTCCGGGAGGCCGAGTAGGTGGTGGCCGAGGATCTGGGCGACGGTCCCTGGGGTGACGTACGCAGCCCCCAGCCCGACCGCCACGACGACCGTCAGGGCGGCGGCTGCGACGAGGCCCAGGAGCCAGATGACCGCGCGCCGGCGGCGGCGACGGACGCCGAGAGGGTCGTGCACGTGGGGGCCTTCCGAGACTGCATCCGGGCTATTGCGAAGAACTTGCAATAACCTAGCAGAGGCCGGGGCTGGCCGGAGGTGAGGGTTCTTTCGCGGGCCGTTGGCCGGTTCTGGGAAGATATGCGCATGACGTCGTCCCTTCCGCAGTCAGCTGATGTGCTCGTCGTGGGGGCGGGGCCTGCGGGCTCGGCCGCGGCGGCCTGGCTGGCGCGCGCCGGGGTCGATGTCCTGCTGACCGACGCGGCCGTCTTCCCGCGTGACAAGACCTGCGGTGACGGGCTGACCCCGCGCGCGACCCACGAACTGGTCCGGCTCGGGCTGGAGGACTGGCTGCGCGCGCACCCGGTCTCCAAGGGCCTGCGGGCGCACGGCTTCGGGCAGACGCTGCACCTGCCCTGGCCCGGCGGGACCTTGCCGTCGTGGGGCTCCGCTGTGCCGCGGACCGAGCTGGACGATCATCTGCGCACCGTGGCGATCAAGTCCGGCGCGACCGCTGTCGACGGCGTGCGTGCGGTCGACGTGCGCTGGGATGGCGAGCGGATCGCCGCCGTGGTCTTCGAGGGTGGCGCCGAGGTCGCCTGCCGATCGGTCGTTGTCGCCGACGGCGTGCGCTCGCCGCTCGGCAAGGTGCTGGGTCGGGAGTGGCACCGCGACACCGTCTACGGCGTCGCCGGACGGGCCTACATCGCCTCCGGCCAGGCCGATGACGAATGGATCTCCTCCCACCTGGAGCTGCGTGACGAGTCCGGTGAGGCGTTGCCGGGATACGGCTGGATCTTCCCGCTCGGGTCGGGGGAGGTGAACATCGGCGCGGGTGCGCTGGCCACCTCGAAGCGGCCGGCGGACGTCGCGATCAAGCCGCTGATGAGGCACTACACCGAGCAGTGCCGCGAGGAGTTCGGGCTCACCGGTGAGCTGCGGGCGGAGAAGTCCGCGCTGTTGCCGATGGGTGGTGCCGTCTCCGGTGTCGCCGGCGCCAACTGGGCGCTGATCGGTGACGCCGCCGGGTGCGTGAACCCGCTCAACGGCGAAGGGATCGACTACGGCCTGGAGACCGGACGGATGGTCGCCGACACGCTGATCGCGGGCGAGGACCTGGCCACCGCGTGGCCGGCGACCCTGCGTGAGCACTACGGCGAGGCGTTCTCCGTCGCCCGCCGTCTGGCCGGGATCGCGACCCGTCCGCGCCTGGTATCCACCCTCGGGCCTGCGGGAATGCGCTCCGACTGGCTGATGACGCTGGCCCTGCGGTGGATGGGCAACCTGGTCACCGACGAGGATCGCGACCGAGCCGCCAAGGTGTGGCGCTGGGCCGGTCGCCGCTCGCTGGCTCTCGACTCCCGACCCCCGTTCAGCTGATGGCGACGCGGAATCGGGGCCGCAGCGGGCGGCGACGGAAGCTTCCGAAGGTGCAGCGGGTGGGGGCGTACGCCGTCATCATCCGGGCGGGTGCGGCCGCTGAGCCGGAGATCCTGCTCAGCCGGCTCTCGGAGAAGGTCACGCCGGAGGAGCGCTGGACGCTGCCCGGCGGCGGGATCGACCACGGCGAGGACCCGCGCGACGCGGTCGTGCGCGAGGTCTACGAGGAGGCCGGGGTGCCGGTCGAGGTCGGCGTCGAGGCGCGGGTCTACTCGGTCCATCAGGCCAAGGCCTGGCGGCTGGGCCGGCGGGTCAACTCCCACGCGATCCGGATCGTCTACGACGGCTGGGTCCCTCACGACGCTCCCGAGCCGCAGACGATGGAGGTCGACGGGTCCACCGCGGAGGCGGCCTGGCTGCCCCTGGCCGCGGTGACGAGCGGCGAGATCCCGACGTCTCCGCTGGTCACCGACGCCCTCGAGGTGCACAAGCCGTCCCGGATGCAGCGGTTGGCCGCGTACGCCTTCATCACCCGTCCCTCCGACGACGCGATCCTGCTCACCCGGATCTCGCCGCTCGGCTACCACTCGGGCACGTGGACGCTGCCCGGTGGCGGGGTCGACTTCGGCGAGCAGCCGCGCGAGGCGCTGATGCGCGAGGTGGTCGAGGAGTGCGGGCTCACCTGCGAGGTCGGCGCCCTGCTCGACGTACACGACGTGAACATCACCGGCACCGCCCCCAGCGGTCGTCACGAGGAGTTCCACGGCGTCCACCTGATCTTCGCCGCGACCGTCCCAGACGGAGCTGAGCCGAGGGTGGTCGAGCAGAACGGCACCACCGACGACGTACGTTGGGTGAGCCGTGACGAGCTGACGATGCTGCCGCTGCTCGACGTGGTGGAGGCCGCGTTGGCCGCCGAAGCAACGGCCTAGCTGCCGACTCGGCTCGTCCTGACCGAAATCAGCGTCGAGTCGGCGCGTCATGACGCGCCGACTCGACACGGATCTTGGTCAGTTTGCGCCGACTCGGCAGGGATGCAGCGCGGGGCCACTAGTCGAGGTCGGCGAGGGTGCCGATGTCCCGCTGCTCGGCTGCGGTGAGGATCACTGCTGCCGCGGCAGCGTCCTGGATGCCGACGCCGACGGAGAGGTAGGTGACGGGGCCGCCTGATCGACGGTCGAGGGAGGCACTGCCGGTCAGGAGCGAGCCCAGGTCGGTGATCCGGTCCGGATCGACCGAGCCCGCGGAAACTGCCTCGACGACCGGGCCGGAGTCGGTCAGCGCCGAGGCGCGGTAGTCGACCACGACGGCGGACCGCGCTAGGAGGGATGGCGGCAGCTCGACGCGGTCGGGGGCGAAGGAGCCGACGCTGGCCACGGTGGTGCCGTCGGTGACCCAGGCGTCCTCGATCACCGGGGTGAGGGACGAGGTGCAGAGGACGACGATGTCGGCGGCGCGTACGGCCTCTTCCAGGTCTGCCGTCGCGGTGGCGCCGCGCTCGGCGGCTATCTCGGTGGCCGCGGCCGGGTTCCGGCCGAAGATCCAGAGGTCGGCGTCGGGGTGGGTCACGGCGAAGGCCGTGAGGTGGGCCCGGGCCTGGGCGCCGGTGCCGACGACGAGCACGCTGCGGGCGTCGGGGGCGACCTGCTGCATGGCGAGGGTGGTCGCGGCCGAGGTGCGCAGGCCGGTGACGCTGTCGCCGTTGATGATCGCGCGCGGTGCGCCGGTCTCGGCGTCGAGGACCGTGATGACCGAGTGCACCGCGCCGAGGCCACGGGCCGCGTTCGCAGGGTTGACGCTGCCGAACTTGCTCACCGCGGGGGCGTCGGCGGCGATCCGGGAGGAGTAGCAGAACGAGACCGATTCGTCCGGCCCGGGCACGAGGAGCCGGGGAGGCTGGACGGCCTCCCCGGCTCCCAGTCGGGTGAACGCCTCGCGCTGGGACTCCAGCGCGAGCTCGGGCGTGAAGATGCTGCGTACGTCGGTGGCGGAGAGGATCCTGACGGTCACCCCGCCCACCGTAGACCCGTCAGACGGAGGTCTTCTCCGGGGTCTCCTCGAGCGCCACGTCCTTGGTCTCCTTGCCGATCACCAGCGAGATCAGGGTGATCACGGCCATCACGGAGAGGTAGACGCCGACCAGGACCGGCGAGCCGTCGGCCTGCTTCCACAGCGCGACCGCGATGAACGGCGCGACCGCGGCGCCCAGGATCGAGGCGACGTTGTAGGAGATGCCGGAGCCGGTGTAGCGCACGCTGGTCGGGAACAGCTCCGGCAGCAGCGCACCCATGGGGCCGAAGGTGAGGCCCATCAGGGAGAAGCCGAGGACGAGCCAGAGGAGCACGCCGACGGTGCCGGCGTTGACCAGCGGCACCCAGGCCAGACCGAAGACGATGATCCCGAGGGTGACCGCGATCAGCAGCCGGCGGCGGCCGAAGCGCTCGGCCAGCGGCCCGGAGACCATGGTGAAGATGCCGAAGAAGATCACGCCGAAGATCAGCATCAGCACGAAGGTCGTGTAGCCGTAGCCCAGGCCGGGCACCGGGAGGTCCGTGCCGGCGGTGCCGAACGACAGCGAGAACGCGGTCATCAGGTAGAAGAGGACGTACGTCGCCAGCATGAAGAAGGTGCCGAGGACCAGCTGCTTGCCCTGGTTGCGCACGACCGAGGCGAGCGGCACCTTGCGGACCAGCCCGGCGTCCTGGCTCTTGGTGAACACGTCGCTCTCGACCAGGCGCAGCCGGACCCACAGACCGACGATGACCATGACCGCGGAGAAGAGGAACGGCACCCGCCAGCCCCACGCCAGGAAGGCGTCCGAGGGCTTGGTCGGGTCGGCGCCCTCGGCGGAGAGCAGCGCCGCGATCGCCAGGAACAGGCCGTTGGAGAGGATGAAGCCCAGCGGCGCGCCGAGCTGCGGGAACGTACCGAAGATCGCGCGCTTGCCCTCGGGGGCGTTCTCGGTCGCGACCAGCGCGGCACCGCTCCACTCGCCGCCGAGCGCGAAGCCCTGGGCCAGACGCATCAGCACCAGCAGCGCGGTCGCGACCCAGCCGACGGTCTCGTACGTCGGGAGCGCACCGATCAGGAAGGTGGCGATGCCCATGGTGAGCAGCGAGATGACCAGGGTCGTCTTGCGGCCGAGCCGGTCGCCGAGGTGGCCGAAGAAGATCGCGCCCACTGGGCGGGCGACCATCGCGGCGCCGAAGACGGCGAAGCTCGCCAGGAGCGCGGTGGTCGGGTCGCCGGCCGGGAAGAAGAGGGCGGGGAAGACGAGGACGGCTGCGGTCGCGTACGCGTAGAAGTCGTAGAACTCGATCGTCGTGCCGACGAGGCTGGCGACGAGCACGCGCGAGCGCGGGTTGGCCGGTGCGGGGGTGGCGGACATGGTCTCTCTCCGAGGTCTGGAAGTGCCCGCGCTCTCGCGGGCCGTCCCATTATATGAGAGTCGAATATCGCTCAATGAGACGGGTTCGTGTTGTGGTCATCGACGGTGGGCGCTGACCGGTGACCGTGCTGAGGTCTGTGACAATGAGCGGGTGAATGCGACTGCCTCGGATCTGGCGAATGAGCTGCGCAACCAGGGGATCAGCCGGGTCGACGACTCGCCGCTGGCCCGGGCGCTCTACTCCAGCGACGCGAGCCTCTACCGGGTCGTGCCCTCCGTCGTCGTACGGCCGCAGTCCCGCGACGAGCTGCTCGCGGTGCACGCGGTGTCCCGTGCGACCGGGGCGCCGGTGACGATGCGAGGTGCAGGCACCTCGATCGCCGGCAACGCCGTCGGGTCCGGGATCGTCGTGGACACCCGGGACCTGCGGACCATCTACGAGATCGACCCGGAGGCGCGGACCGCGCGGATCGACCCCGGCGTCGTGCACGCCGACCTGCAGCGGGCCGCCGCTCCCCACGGACTGCGCTTCGGGCCCGACCCGTCCACCCACACCCGCTGCACCATCGGCGGCATGATCGGCAACAACGCCTGCGGCAACCGGGCGCTGGGCTACGGCCGCACCGTCGACAACATCGAGGCGCTGACCGTGCTCTTCGGCAACGGTGAGCAGGCGACCTATGCCGACGGCGTCTCGACGGGGGAGACGGCGGAGCGGCTCCAGGCGCTCGTCGGCGCCAACCTCGGTCACGTACGGACCGAGTTCGGCCGGTTCGGACGCCAGGTCTCCGGCTACTCGCTCGAGCACCTGCTGCCCGAGAAGGGCGGCCGGGTCGACCGGTTCCTGGCCGGCACCGAGGGCACCCTGGCGACCATCCTGGAGACGACCGTACGGCTCGTCGAGGACTCGCCCGGGCGGCTGCTGCTGGTGCTCGGCTACCCGACGATGGCGGAGGCCGCCGACGCGGTGCCTGCGCTCCTCCGGGTGGCGCCGGGGCGGTTGATCGCCTGCGAGGGGATGGACGCCCGGATCGCCGACCTGGTGCGCGCCAAGGGCCGCGCGGTGCCGGAGCTGCCCAAGGGGGCCGGCTGGCTGATGGTCGAGGTCGCTGGGCAGGACGCCCCTGACCTGGTGAAACGCATCGCCGCGGAGTCGGGCGCGCTCGAGTCCCGAGTGGTCGTCGATCCGCTCGAGGCAGCCGCGCTGTGGCGGATCCGCGAGGACGGTGCCGGGCTGGCCGGGGTCTCGCTGCCCACGCCGGCCCACTCCGGCTGGGAGGACGCCGCGGTCCCGCCGGAGCACCTCGGTGCCTGGCTGCGCGACTTCGAGGGGATCCTGGAGTCCTTCGGCCTGCACGGCTATCCCTACGGCCACTTCGGCGACGGCTGCATCCACTGCCGCATCGACTTCCCGTTCGCGCCGGACGCGCCGGAGTCGGCCCAGGTGTTCCGTGAGTTCATGACCGCGTGCGCCACGCAGCTGGTGACCTACGGTGGCTCGCTGTCGGGCGAGCACGGTGACGGGCGGGTGCGCTCGGAGCTGTTGCCGATCATGTACGACTCCACCTCCATCGATCTCTTCGAGCAGGTCAAGGGCATCTGTGACCCCTCGGAGCTGCTCAACCCGGGCAACATCGTGCGGCCCGCGTCGATCACCGAGGACCTGCGTCCGGTGCGACCCCGTGCCCTTCCCCGGACCGGCCTGCGGCTGATCCACGACTCCGGTGACCTGGGTGCTGCCGTGCACCGTTGCACCGGCGTCGGCAAGTGCGTGGCCCCGAAGACCGCCGGCGTGATGTGCCCCTCCTACCTTGCGACCCGCGAGGAGAAGGACGCGACCCGTGGACGCGCACGGGTGCTTCAGGAGGCGCTGGACGGGTCGCTCGTCGGTGGGCTCGGCGACCCCGCGGTGAGCGAGGCGCTCGACCTGTGCCTGGCCTGCAAGGGGTGTGCGTCCGACTGCCCCACGGGCATCGACATGGCGACGTACAAGTCCGAGGCGCTCTACCAGAAGCACGACGTCCTCGGGGAGCGGCGGCCGCGATCGCACGCTCTTCTCGGGCAGCTGCCGAAGTGGGCGCGGCTCGCGGCGCCGTTCACCGGCATGGCCAACGCGTCGCTGAAGATCTCGCCGCTCGCCAAGATCGCCAAGAAGACCGCCGGCATCGACCAGCGGCGCTCGATCCCCGCGTTCGCGCCGAAGACGCTGAAG
Organism: Nocardioides sp. YJ-D4; assembly: GCF_054031495.1. Classification (NCBI taxonomy): domain Bacteria; kingdom Bacillati; phylum Actinomycetota; class Actinomycetes; order Propionibacteriales; family Nocardioidaceae; genus Nocardioides; species Nocardioides sp. YJ-D4. The sequence goes on along the minus strand of NZ_CM132932.1, from coordinate 2,418,457 downwards.
CGGTCGGCACCGACCGCGAAGCTCCCCGAGACCCCGGACGTGTGGATCTGGGCCGACTCCTTCACCGACCACTTCTTCGCCCAGTCGGGCCACGGCGCGATCGCCTGGCTCGAGTCGCAGGGCCTGACCGTCCGTGTGATCGGCGAGAAGGCCTGCTGCGGGCTCACCTGGATCACCACCGGCCAGCTCGATGACGCGCGAAAGATCATGGAGAAGACCGTGCGTACGCTGGCGCCCTATGTCGCCTCCGGCGTCCCCGTCGTCGGCCTGGAGCCCTCGTGCACCGCGACGCTGCGGTCGGACTCGGTGGAGCTCTCGGCGCTGCCCGAGGCGGAGGTCGTACGTGACGGGATGCTCACCTTCGCCGAGCTGGTGAAGCGGCTCGTCGGCGAGGGGCGGGCGACGCTGCCCGACCTGACCGGCGTCGAGGTCGTCGCCCAGCCGCACTGCCACCAGCACGCCGTCCTGGGCTGGGCCGACGACGAGGCGCTGCTGACCCAGGCCGGCGCGAAGGTCACCCGGGTCTCCGGCTGCTGCGGCCTGGCCGGCAACTTCGGGGTCGAGGAGGGGCACTACGAGGTGTCGGTCGCGGTCGCGGAGACCCACCTGCTCCCGGCTGTCCGGTCACACCCCGACGCCGTCATCCTGGCCGACGGGATGTCGTGCCGCGTCCAGCTCGACGACCTCGCCTCGGTCCCCACCATGCACCTCGCCGAGCTCTTCGCCTCACGCGTCTGACGCCCGGCTGGATCAGCCCAGCCAGAGCAGCGCCACCGCGACGAGCATCAGCGCCGCGGTGAGTCCGTGGACCCCGAACGCGCGCGCCTTGCTCCCTCGGTTGCCGAGGATCACGAGCATGTCGCCGACCGGGATCATGGCCTCGACGAGGACCACCCAGGGCACGGCGTCAGGTTCCACGAAGATCAGCGGGATCAGGACGAGGCCGCTGGCGATGTCGCGTACGCCCTTGAGCTGCCACCAGGCGCGGGCCTCGGCGGCGGGAAGGACCGGCAGGCCGAAGCCGGCTGCGTTGGCCTCGTTCCTCAGGAGGTACATCACACCGATGTAGATGATCCCCAGGGCGACGATCCAGATCAGGACCATTCCGATGGTGTACAGCATTTCGGCTCCTCAGATTGTCTGTGCAAGATTTTCTAGCAATGCTAGATCACGGAGTCGGTTACGTCTAGCGTTGCTAGATCTTTGCTGTGGAGGCTCGGGCCGTCGCCCTGCTCGCCGCCTGAGACGGCTGCGGCGATGGGTGTTGGCACCCGGGCCGCGCCTAGACTGAAGCGGTGAACCCGCGTTACCGCCGAATGATCATTCCCGGCGCGCTGGTCGCCCTTCTGCTGGTAGTCGTCATTGCTGGGGTGCTGAGTTGAGCAGGGAGTCCGAACCGCTGCTGCGGGCGCTGAATCGGATGCGGTCGGTGATCCTCGATCCCGACCAGCTGGTCAAGGCGGTCGCGTCCGGCAAACAGCGTGGCAGCGCACCGAAGTGGCGTCGCGCCGAGATCCGCTACGTCGACCTGAAGGCCGGACGACACCTGCAGATCACGACGTACGACGCGACCCAGGCGTTCACCGCGAACCACCCGGTGGGCGACCCGACCGCGCTGGACGATCTGCTCGACGTACCGTTCGCCAACTGGGTCGTGACGACCGCGACCGAGCAGACCCAGATCCAGGCGAAGTCGCCGACGACGGCACTCGTCTCGACCACGGAGCTGACCGCTCCGGTCGAGGCTGAACGCGGCCATGACCAGGCAAAAGAGCGGCTGCTGCCGGAGTCAGACCCGGTCTTCCGGGTGCTCGGGCTCTCGGACAAGGACGGCAAGCTGAAGCCGTCGCGCCAGGCGAAGTACCGCCAGGTCGAGGAGTTCCTGCGCCAGCTCGACGCCGCCCTGACCGACGCGATGAAGTCCGGCAAGGTCCGCACGCCCACCGCCGAGGAGCCGCTGCGGATCATCGACCTGGGCGCCGGCAACGGCTACCTGACCTTCGCGGCCCAGCGCTACCTCACCGAGGTCCGCGAGCTGCCCGTCGTCGTCACCGGCGTAGACGTCAAGGAGCAGTCCCGGGAGCACAACTCGAAGATCGCGGCCGAGCTCGGGGTGCATGCCGAGTTCGTGGCCGGGACGATCGAGGGCGTACAGCTCGACGAGAAGCCCGACGTGGTGCTCGCTCTGCACGCCTGCGACACCGCCACCGACGACGCCCTCGCCCGGGCGATCGAGTGGGAGACGCCGCTGGTGCTGGCGGCGCCGTGCTGCCACCACGACATCGCCGCCCAGCTGCGCAAGGCCCCGACTCCGGCGCCCTACTCCATGCTCACCCGCCACGGCATCCTCCGCGAGCGCTTCGCCGACACGCTGACCGACGCCCTGCGCGCGAGCCTGCTGCGCCTGTCCGGCTACCGCGCCGAGGTCGTGCAGTTCGTGGAGAGCCAGCACACCCCGCGCAACACCATGCTCCGCGCGATCCGCACCGGCTCGCCGGTCAAGGGCGGTTCGGTGAAGAAGGAGTACGACGAGCTCGTGGCCGAGTGGGGCGTACGTCCGAAGCTCGGCGAGCTGCTCGCGGAGCGATGAGATCCGGGCGATGAAGGCGGTCGTCGCCGCGGGCGCGCTCGGGCTGGTGCTGATCTCGGCCGTGCCCGCGAGCGCCGCGGGCGACGACGTGCTCTTCGCCTTCTCCGACCCGACGATCAGCGAGGCCAGCGCGCTGACGCCGCTCGGCAAGGGTCTGTACGCCACCACCAACGACTCCGGGGACAGCGGGCGCGTCTTCACCGTCGACTCGAGCGGTGACACGGTCGGGGTGACCCACTGGGCGGCCGACCCGGTCGACGTCGAAGGTCTCGCTCCTGCCGGCGGCAACCACGTCTGGGTCGGCGACATCGGCGACAACAACAGCGTCTGGGACTCGATCCGGATCGCGAAGGTACGCGTCGGGCGGGGCGAGCGCATGGTCACGCCCACCGTCTACGAGCTCGTCTATCCCGACGGGCCGCACAACGCCGAGTCCCTGCTCGCCCACCCCGACGGCCGGGTCTTCGTCGCCACGAAGGACTGGGGAGGCGGACGGCTCTACGCCGTGCCGAGGCGCCTCGACCCCGACGGTCCCAACCGGTTGAAGGAGGTCGCCCCGGTCATCCCGATGGCCACCGACGGCGCCTTCTTCCCCGACGGCAGGCACCTGGTCGTCCGCGGCTACTACTCCGCCACGATCTACGCCTGGCCCTCGATGGACCGGGTGGGCTCCTTCCGGACCCCTGACCAGGAGCAGGGCGAGGCCATCGGCGTGACCTCGAAGGGCGAGGTGGTCGTGACCAGCGAGGGCATCCGCGCCGAGGTGCTCAGGGTCGATCCCGAGCTGGTCGGTGAGGTGCTCGGCGACGAGCCGTCCCCGAGCGCCGATCCGACCGCCGACCCGACCCCGGACGAGGCTGAGCCGGAGAACAAGGGCGACGGTGGCGACGAGGATGACGGCGGTTCCGCCGGGCCGATCGCCCTGGTGGCGCTCGCTGTCGCTGCGTACTTCATCTTCCGCAAGCGCACCTGACGCCGAGTCGGCTCGTCATGACGAGCCGACTCGACGGATCAGAGGCGCTCGACGACCCAGTCGATGCAGGCGGTGAGGGCCTCGATGTCGGCGGCGTCGACGGAGGGGTACATCGCGATCCGGAGCTGGTTGCTGCCGACGCCGCGGTAGGCGTCGAGGTCGACGACGCCGTTCTCGGCGAGGACGCGGCGCAGCTCGTCCTTGTCGATGCCGGCGTCGAGCTCGACGGTGCCGACGACGAGGGAGCGGTGGGTGGGGTCCTCGACGAACGGGCGGACGTACGGGGCCTTCTCGGCCCACGCGTAGAGCGCGTCGGAGGAGGCGGTGGTGCGGGCGACCATCGCGTCCAGCCCGCCGGACGAGTTCATCCAGTCGAGCTGCTCGGCCATCAGGAAGAGCGTCGCGACCGCGGGGGTGTTGACGGTCTGTGCGCTGCGGGACTGCTTGATCGCCTCGGTCAGCGAGAAGAACGACGGGATGTGGCGGCCGCTCGCCGCGATCTCCTCGGCCCGCGCGATCGCGGCGGGGGAGAGCAGGGCCAGCCACAGGCCGCCGTCGGAGGCGAACGACTTCTGCGGCGCGAAGTAGTAGACGTCGCTCTGGGTCACCTCGAGCGGCAGCCCGCCGGCGGCCGAGGTCGCGTCGACGACGGTGAGCTGGTCCGCGCCCGCGCCGGCCGGACGTACGACCGGAGCCATCACGCCCGTCGAGGTCTCGTTGTGTGTCCAGGCGTAGACATCGACGTCGTACTCGTATGCCGGCGCGGCCAGCGACCCCGGCTCGGCCGAGATCACCGACGGGTCGGCCAGCCACGGCGCCGCCTTGGCCGCGGAGAGGAACTTCTTGCCGAACGCCCCGAAGACGGCGTGCTGGCTGCGCTCGCGCACCAGGGCGTACGTCACCAGGTCGAAGAACGCCACCGAGCCACCGTTGCCGATGACGACCTCGTAGCCCTCCGGCAGGGAGAACAGATCGGCCAGCCCGGTCTGCACGCGGCGGACGAGATCCTTCACCGGCTGCTGCCGGTGAGAGGTCCCCATCACCGACACTCCGGTCGCGGCGAGCGCCTCCAGGCGGCCGGCCGGCACCTTGGACGGCCCGGACCCGAAACGTCCGTCGGCGGGCAGGAGGTCGGCGGGGATCTGCAGCGTCATAAACCCATTCTCGCAAGTCGCGGGCATCGGCCAGAATACCGACGTGTCTGTTGAGATTCGCCGGGTCGCGTACGACCACCCTGATGCTCAGAAGCTGGTCGACCGGGTCCAGGAGTTCTACGTCGAACGCTACGGCGAACCCGACCACGACCCGACCGTGCCGGAGATGTTCGAGCCGCCCGCGGGCGCGTACTTCCTGGGCTACCTCGACGACGTCCCGGTCGCCTCCGGCGCCTGGCGACGCTCCGGCGAGCCCGCCCTCGGGACCGTGGTGACCGCCGAGATCAAGCGGATGTACGTCGTGCCCGAGGCCCAGGGCCAGGGGCTCGCCAAGCGGATGCTCGCCCACGTCGAGGGATCAGCCCGCGGCGCCGGCTTCGAGGCCATGGTCCTCACCACCGGCGGCCTCCAGCACGAGGCCATCGGTCTCTACGCTGCCAACGGCTATGTCGACGTCGAGCCCTTCGGCTTCTACAAGGACGACGACCTCGTGGTCTGCATGGCCAAGCGCCTCGACGGCTGACCCGCTACCGACCCCACAACGCAGGAACCGACCGGCTGAAGCCGGTCGGTTCCTCGAGTATCAGGCGTCTACTTCGCCCAGTCGGCGTTCCAGCCCTCGACCGCGTCGGCGGGGCGGGGGGCAGGACCGGTGTAGATGGCGCTCGGGCGGATCAGGCGCCCGGTCTTCTTCTGCTCCAGGATGTGGGCGGACCAGCCACCGGTGCGGGCGCAGGTGAACATCGAGGTGAACATGTTGGCCGGGATCTGGGCGAAGTCGAGGACGATGGCGGCCCAGAACTCGACGTTGGTCTCCAGGACGCGGTCGGGGCGCCGGGCGCGGAGCTCCTCGAGCGCTGCCTTCTCCAGGGCCTCGGCGACCTCGTAGCGGGGCGCGTTGAGCTCGCGGGCGGTGCGGCGCAGGACGCGCGCACGCGGGTCCTCGGCGCGGTAGACACGGTGGCCGAAGCCCATCAGCCGCTCGCCGGAGTCGAGCAGGCCCTTCACATAGCCGGAGGCGTCGCCCGACTTCTCGACGTCCTCGATCATGCCGAGCACGCGTGAGGGCGCGCCACCGTGCAGGGGCCCGCTCATCGCGCCGATCGCGCCGGAGAAGGCCGCGGCCACGTCGGCGCCGGTGGAGGTGATCACCCGGGCGGTGAAGGTGGAGGCGTTCATGCCGTGCTCGGCGGCCGAGGACCAGTAGGCGTCGATCGCGTGGGCGTGGGCGGGGTCGGCCTCGCCACGCCAGCGGATCAGGAAGCGCTCGGCCAGGGTCTTGCCCTTGTCGACCTCGCGCTGCGGCACGATCGGCAGGTGGATGTCGCGGGCCGACTGGCCGGCGTACGAAAGGACCATCACGGCCACGCGGGCGAGGTCCTCACGGGCCTGCTCGTCGGAGATGTCGTAGGTCTGGCCGAACCCGAAGGCGGGCGCGAGCATGGGGATGGCGGCCTGGACGTCGACGCGTACGTCACCGGTGTGCACCGGCAGGTTGTAGGCCTCTGCGGGCGGCAGGCCGGGGCCGTATGAGCCGTCGATCAGCAGGCCCCAGACGTTCTCGAACGGCACCCGCCCGACGATGTCCTCGATGTCGACCCCGCGGTAGCGGAGGGCCGAACCCTCTTTGTCGGGCTCCGCGATCTGAGTCTCGAAGGCCACGACGCCCTCGAGACCGTGCTGTACCTGGCTCACTGCCTTCTCCGTTCCTCTGCTGTCACGGGCATTGTGCCGCATCCTGGCTTCGACCCGGGCGTGGGGAGCGGCCATGGTAGGGAGCGCGCCGCTACTGTCGCCCCATGGACCTCGGGAAGCTCGTCGGTGGCCTCAACGCCAAGGACATCGACAAGGTGATCACACTGATCACCGAGAACAAGGACGTGCTGGCGTCGATCGAGCGGCTGCCCAAGCTGTTCGACACCTTCGGTGAGGGCCTCGCGGAGGCCGGCGGACGCGCCCGCGAGGCCGGCTCCGTGCTGGTCGGGGACGGCGCCGGCGGCGTCAAGGGGACGCTGGGCGACGTCGCCACCTCGCTGGGTGGGATCTCGGCGGCGATCTCCAAGGGCGTCGACCGGCTCGCCGATGTCGCCGAGGGCCTCGGCCGTGTGCCGATGGCAGACGGTCCGGCCAAGTCGATCGCGAGCGCGGCGAAGGAGATCGGCGGCGCCGGCTCGGCGCTCGACGACCTCTCCGGCTCGCTGGAGACGATCGCGGAGCTTCTGGCGAAGGTCGGCTCGGCGCTGGAGCAGCTGGGTGACAAGCTCGACGAGTCGGGCACCCAGGTCAAAGCCTTCATGGGCTGAGTCCGCATGGGCTGAGTCCGTGCGTAGGGTCGTAGGTTGAGACCATGGATCTCTCAGCCGAACTGGCCGCAGCGCGCGAGTCGTACACCCGCAGTGGTCTGACCGAGGGTGACCTCGCGGACGACCCGTTCGAGCAGTTCGAGAGGTGGTACGCCGAGGCGCGGGACGCGGGCATCGTCGAGCCCAACGCGATGGTGGTCTCGACCGTCTCACCGGACGGCGCGCCCTCGTCGCGCACCGTGCTGCTGAAGGGCTTCTCGACCGAGGGCTTCACGTTCTTCACCAACACCGCCTCCCGCAAGGGCTCCGACCTCGCGCACAACCCGCGCTGCGCGGTGCTCTTCCCGTGGCATCCGCTGGAGAGGCAGGTACGCATCGACGGGCTCGCCCGCGAGCTTTCCCGAGAGGACGTCGAGGCCTACTTCTCCCAGCGCCCGCGCGGCTCGCAGCTCGGTGCGCACGCCTCCCACCAGAGCCGGGTCGTGGCCGGGCGCGAGGAGCTGGAGGCGGCGTACGAGCGGATCGAGGCGCAGTTCGACGGCCAGCCGGTTCCGGTGCCGGAGGAGTGGGGCGGCTACCGGGTCGAACCGGAGGCGGTGGAGTTCTGGCAGGGGCGCCCCGGGCGGATGCACGACCGGCTCGTCTACCGGCGTGAGGGCGAGAAGTGGCGCACCGAGCGACTGGCGCCATGAGCGGGATGGAGCAGGTCACCCGCGCCCTGGGTGGGCGGATCGCCTACGGCGCCGACTACAACCCGGAGCAGTGGCCGGAGGAGGTCTGGGACGAGGACGTACGCCTCATGCGGGAGGCAGGGGTCAACCTGGTCAGCGTGGGGATCTTCTCCTGGGCGCTGCTGGAACCGGAGCCGGGCAGCTATGACTTCGGCTGGCTCGACCGGGTGCTCGACAAGCTGCACGCCGGCGGGATCGCCGTGGACCTGGCGACCGCGACCGCGAGCCCGCCGCCGTGGTTCCTCGAGCGTCATCCGGAGGCGACGCTCGTCGACCAGATCGGCAACCCGCGCGCGTTCGGGGCGCGCCAGGCGTACTGTCCCTCGTCGACCGCCTACCGCGAGGCCGCCACGACGCTGATCACCGAGCTGGTCAAGCGGTACGACGATCACCCGGCGGTGGTGATGTGGCATGTCAACAACGAGTACGGCTGCCACAACGACCACTGCTTCTGCGACGCCAGCGCGGTGGCTTTCCGGCGCTGGCTGCAGCGTCGCTACGGCGCCGTGGATGAGCTCAACGAGGCCTGGGCGACCGCCTTCTGGAGCCAGCGCTACACCAGCTGGGAGCAGATCGGGCCGCCGCGGCAGGTCTCGTACGGCAACTTCGCCAACCCCGGTCAGCAGCTGGACTGGTGGCGGTTCTGCTCCGACGAGATCCGCGACATCTACCGGGTAGAGGCGGCGGCGGTGCGGGCGCACTCCGACAAGCCCTTGACCACCAACTTCATGGGCTTCCGCAAATCGCTCGACTACCGGAGCTGGGTCGACGTCGGGGACCTCGTCTCCAACGACCACTACCTCGACGCCGCCGACGAGGACCGCACCCCGCAGCTCGCCATGACCGCCGACCTGACCCGCTCCCTGGCCCATGGCGCACCGTGGCTGCTGATGGAGCACTCCACCTCCGCGGTCAACTGGCAGCCGCGCAACATCGCCAAGACCGCCGGCGAGATGCGCCGCAACTCCTTCCAGCACATCGCCCGCGGTGCGGACGGCGCCCTGTTCTTCCAGTGGCGTGCATCGCGCGGTGGCGCGGAGAAGTTCCACTCCGCGATGGTTCCGCACGCCGGCACCGAGAGCCGGCTCTGGCGAGATGTCGTACGCCTCGGTGCGGATCTCTCCGCGATCGCGGAGGTCGCCGGCACCCGCGTGGAGCAGGCCAGCGTCGCGATCGTCTTCGACTGGGACTCGTGGTGGGCGGCGACCTTCGACTCGCACCCGTCGGTCGACGTCGACCCGATGGCGACGACCCGGGCCTGGCACAAGGCCTGCTGGGCCCGCAACCTCGGCGTCGACGTCGTGGGTGCGACCGACCCGCTCGAGGACTACGACGTCGTGGTCCTGCCCGTCCAGTACCTGCTCGCCGACGAGACCGTCGACCGGCTCACCGCCTTCGTCGAGGCCGGCGGCACCCTGGTCGCCACCTACTTCACCGGGATCGTCGACGAGCACGACCACATCCGGCTGGGCGGCTACCCGGGCGCGCTGTCCGATCTCCTCGGCGTGCGGATCGAGGAGTTCTGCCCGCTTCCCGAGGGCGACGAGATCCCGCTGACCGCCTACGGATCCGGCGCGATCTGGAGCGAGCGCGGCCGCGCCGTCGGGGCCGACGTCGTCGCTGCGTACGCCACCGGCGACTGCGCCGGCGATCCGGCCGTCACGCGCCGACGCGTCGGCAAGGGCACCGCCTGGTACGTCGGCACCGAGCTCACCCCCGACGCCCTCGACACCTTGGCCACCCAGATCTTCACCACGACCAAGCCGGTCGTCGGAGGTCTCCCCGAGGGCGTCGAGGCGATCCGGCGGGTGGGCGAGCAGGGGACGTACCTCTTCGTCATCAACCACACCCACGAGCCGGTCATCGTCCCCGTCCGCGGCGCCGACCTGCTCTCCGGCAACGAGGGCGGCCCGCACCTGGTCCGCGCGGGTCAGGTCGCGGTCATCAGGGAGGATCGCTGAGAGCGTCGAAGATTACTCTCGCTCGCGATACAATCACGGGAGAAACTATTCTCCGCGCGTGAGGAATCGCCGGAGGTGCGGGCCGTCGGCGGGTGGTGGCCACGCAGCAACAATCCCGAGATCGACCTCGTCGGTGCCGACACGCGCCCTGCCAATCAGATCGCGTTCGTCGGCACGGTGAAGTGGCGTACGGACAAACCGCTGAGCGAGCGTGACCGGCACCAGTTGGCGCGGGACTCGACCGCTGTCCCGGGCGCTGATCCACGCACCGACATGGTCGGAGTCTGCCCGGCCGGCGCCGAGCCGGAGGCGGCTTTCACGAAGGTCTGGACTGCCGACGACCTTCTGGATGCGTGGCGCTAGATCTGTAGCGGCGGGGCTTGCCCTCGCCCAGGTCGGCGAGAGTCGCGACGCGACGGACGGTGACGTCCAGGCCGAGCATGGCGCCGAGGCGTGCCGCCGCCACGGACGCGTCGCCGCCGGCGATGGTCGCGACGACGGTGCCGTCGGCGGCCTGCTCGACTGACCAGCCGCGCGCGCCCGCGTCCTGGAGATGCTGGGTGAGGTCGACGCAGGGGACCAGGGCACCGGCCGGGGTGACGAAGACGGTGGCCTCGCGCCCCTCGAGGGCATCGATCGCGAGCCTGCCGTCGACGCGAATCAGGCGGCCGGTGTCGCCGGTGCGGTAGCGGACCAGAGGCAGAAAGCCGTTCTCACCTGCGGTGACGACGACCTCGCCGATCACGCCTTCGGGGAGTGCGGAGCCGTCGGGACCGATGATCTCGACGTGCACCCGGCGGTCGGCGACGACGAACGGGCCGCCGTCGGTGCTGACCGCCACCGGCCGGGTCTCGTGCAGGCCGTAGACGTCGATCACCGGGCACTCGAAGGCCAGCTCCAGATCGGCGCGCAGCGTCGCGCTCAACGCCATCGCGGAGGAGATGATCGCGATCGGGCGTACGACGTCGCGGAGGTCGAGGAGATGCTCCAGCGACGTGGGGTGGCCGGAGATCACCTGCGGGTCGGCGTCGCGGAGGAACGCCCGCTGGCTCTGGAGAGGCCACTCGCCCGGGTGCAGGTTCACCCGCGCGACGAGGCTCTCGCCGAAGCCGGGTGCGACCGAGACGTACGTGAACGCCTGCCGCTGCCACACGACCTGCACCACGGCGAAACGAGCCGGATCCGGCGCCCAGCCGCCGGTCAGGCCGGCGACCAGGTCGCGCAGCCAGTGGAAGCCACGGGCCAGCTCGTCGGGGTCGTCCGGCATGACCAGGGCCGAGCCGGTGCTCCCCGAGGAGGTGCCGTGCAGCATCCGCCCGTAGTCGGCGTCCAGCGGCACGAACCCACCGATGTCGTCGACCAGGTTCTGCCGGCTGATCAGCGGAAACTCACCGAGGGTGTCGAGCGGCCCCTGATGTCGACGGTACGCAGGCAGTGACCGCGCCACCGCCAGGTGCTGCTCCAGCCAGCCCTCGAGCGGGAGCTGCGACCGGGCCGCCTCCTGCTCGGCCGGAGTGAGCCGGTGGCCGACCCGGTGTCGCCAGACCGGTGCGGCGGGATGGTCGTACGCCGCGGCCAGGCGAGCCTCCCCGGCAGCCGAGAGCCCCGGCCAGCGTTCGGCGTCGGTGAGGGCGGCCGATGCCATCGGGGTGTATTCGGCCAGGTCAAGCGGGTCCTGTGTCTCGCTCACGGTCACTCCGGGCTGTAGCGGCTGGCGGCCTCACGTGCGCGCGCGTCCTCCAGGCGCCGCCGGATCTCGGAGCGGTGCTCGCGGTCGCGCCGGGCCCGTTCGAGCGCCTCGGCGCGGGCGGCGGAGTCGAGGCGCGACAACAGGGCGCGGGCGTTGCGCTCGTCCTCGCGGGCCGGCAGCTGCCCGTTCCACAGCAGGAAGGTCCGCGCCGCCTCCTCGCGGCGCTCGGACTCCTCGACCCAGCGTTGCGGTTCGACGACCGCGGCCAGGCGCAGTGAGAGCGTCACCAGCGCCCGGTCGAACCGGTCCTCGCGCAGCGCGGCCGAGAACGGTCCCGCCAGCTCCTGCGAGGCGACCAGCCACAGGACGACCCCGGCTCCCTGGCGCGCGACCGGCTTCCCGGTCGCGGCCACCCTCCGGGCAGCCGCGATGAACGGCCCGCCGGAGGTGTCGAGCACGTCCCCGGCCAGCGCCACGATGTCGACGGCGTCGTCGAGGAACCACGACGGCGTGGTCGAGATCCGGGCCATCACCTCGTCGACCGACGGGCCCGGCGTCAACCCGTCCCAGGCGGCGTCGAGATCGAGCTCCTCGTCGAGCCAGGTCTCGAACAGGTCCTCATCAGCCACGGGCTGCTCCTTCCGGGGTGTAGGCGGCGATCCGCGCGGCGAGCGCCGCGCACGCCTCGGGCGCCTGCATCACGTCCGGGATCTCGGCGACGTCGTAGCCGAGCCGCTCGGCCTGCTCGCGGGCCTGCCCGCGCCAGTGTCCGATGATCATCAGTGACCCGGTGTCGATCACGCGCCGCACGGCGGGGGCCACGTCGGCGTACTCCTCCTGGCCGCGGCCCAGGAACGTGTCCAGCCCGGCGTCGGAGAGCACCACGAGGTGGCGCTGCCCGTCCTCGGGTTGACGAGACTCGGGATAGCGCGCACGCAACAGGTCCAGGGGAAACGTCGTGCCGCCGCCGAAGTAGGTGGTCAGCTGTCGCATGATCTCGACCCGGTCGCGGGTGTAGGTGCTGTCGCCGGCGACCTGGCCGGCCGAGCTCCACGAGGTGACCCGCACCCGCCCGCCGCCGCGCAGCACCGAGAGCGACAGGATCGTCCCGGCGACGATCGCGGCCGAACCGCGCTGCGGGTTCGTCATCGATCCCGAGGAGTCGAGGTAGAGGTCGAGCAGAACCGGCTCGTACGCCGGCTCGGGCTCGTCCGCGATGAACGTACGCCGCCGGGTGGTCACTCCCGGCACGAACACCGCACCTGTGGTCAGCGTCGCCGGCCAGTCCAGCTCGGCCAGGTCGTCGCCGAGCTCCCACTCCTCCACGGGCCCGGGGATCGCGGGGCCGGCGGGAGCGAGCCCGCGCTGCACCAGGGGCGCGACGTGCGGGCGGGCCTCGGCCTCGTACCAGGCGGCCATCACCGCGTTGGGGTCGGCGCCGGCCATCAGCTCGAGCGTTCTGGCCAGCCCGAGCGCCTGCCCGCTGCCGTCGGAAGCGGCCGCGGCGGCGTCGCCGTCCGCGAGGACGACCTCGGTGTCGTCGGGATGCACCAACGGCGTCTGCAGCCGTGGGTCACCGATCGCGCCGGCGAGCTCGGCCGCGCTGGGGGCGCCCGGCGACTCCTCGTGGCACCCGCTGCTCGTGAAGCCCAGCAGCAGGTAGGGCGCCATCACCATCGCCCAGGGCACCGCGCCGCTGACCGGGTCGGTGGCGAGCGTACGCACCACATCGGCCACCGTCGTCGCGTCATGAGCCGGGTCGAGGCCCGCGCGCGGGTCGTACTCGAGCTCGGCGACCTCCCGTTTGGCCTGATAGGCCTCGTGCCGCTGCTTCGACTTCGAGCCGTGCAGGCGGCGCCGGGCACTGCGGAGCTGTTGCTCGTAGTCCGTCTTCCACCGCGTCGGCGGCTCGGGCCAGGCGAGGGAGCCTTCGGGAAGCCGCCAGAGAAGCTCGTACGCCCGCTGCACCACCCACCACAGCTCGTTGTCCTCCGCGCCGCGCAGACCCTTGGTCAGGGTAGGCGCCGCGAGGGCCTGGGTGAGCTGCACCATGTCGGGGGTCTCGTCCGGGGCGAGCCGGGCGCGCTGCAGCTGCATCACCCGGTCGTTGATCAACATGTCGGACCACAGGTTGGCGCAGAAGCCGCTCGCGGCGACCAGGTCGAGGCGGTGCTGCCGGTCGTAGAGGTCGATCACCCGCGCCATCTGCTGGCGGATCTTCAGCGAGTCGACCCGGGTGCTCGGGGAGAGCACGTGATGGCCGATCTCGTGAGCGAAGACGCTGGTCAGATGCCCTTCTCCGCCGTGGCGGGCGAGCTCGCCGGGGTCGACGTTGACCTCCGGCGGAAACCCGAACCAGGCGAAGCTGCCCTGGTCGGAGCGGGTGTGCACGACCGGGTCATGGAGGTCCACACCCCACAGGTCGAGGGCCGCCTCCCAGGCCTCGCGCTCCGCCGCGGTCGGCGCTCTCACCCGGCCTCCCGCACGACCTCGAGCAGGTAGGACGTGGGCACACTGACCACCCGTACGCCGGCGGTGCCGGGGTCGCCGGTGTCCGCCGGGTCGTCGCCCGCCAGTGAGACCGAGTGACCGAACAGGTCGGCGTCGACCGCCCACAGCTCCTCGCCGACCTCCACCAGCCACCGTCCCTCGCCGGCCGCGATGACGTCGCCCGGGTGCGCCAGCCAGGGTCCGCCGAGCCCCGCGAAGCCCCCGATCCGGGCGATCAGATAGGCCCGGCCCAGCTGCTGCCAGGCTGGCCAGAAGAACCGGTCCGTACGCTGCCCGTCGACGAATCCGGCCACGTCGGCCCCCGGCATTCCCAGCGTCGCGCCGACCGCGTCGACCAGCCCGGCGTCGATGCAGGACGACGCCGCGCGGAGGGCGTCCTTGCGCAGCCCGATGACTCCCGCGCGCCAGGCGGCCACGGCGGCGAGATCCTGGATCGCCGTGGCCTCCGGCTGGGGCCCGGAGGAAAGCGCGGCTGCCAGCGACGTACGGAAGAGCCCGGTGTCGCCGCCCCAACGGGCGACGTTGGCTTCGGCGAGCTCCAGGTCGAGCCCGGTGACGGCAGGCAACCCGCCCGGTTGCCGAGCCACCGAGGCGTTCACGGAGTGCCCAGGTCGCCGGATCATGAACCCTCCAGCCAGTGGAGGTAGTTGGAGTAGCGCTGGTGGAGGTACTTCAGCGCGACCAGGTCGTCGTAGTCGCGGCCGTAGATCTTGCCGACCTTGGAGATCCGGCCGACCTCGGACTCGATCCGGGTCAGCCGCTGCGAGACGGTCAGCCGGTCGAGCCCGTCCAAGCCGCCGCCGAGCTCGGCGAGCAGATCCCCGACGGGATCGGAGGCCTCGAGACCGAGCGCGACGAACTGCTTCATCGCGGTGTCGAAGAGGTCGACGAGCCAGGAGGCCGGGTCGTGGGCGAGCTCCTTGTCGCCGGCCTCGAACCGCGGATGCTGCGGGTTGGGCAGCAGCTTCCCGCGGAGCACGAACGGCACCATGGCGCGCACGTCGTCGAGCCCGACGGACGAGGCGCCGCGGAACCACGCCGACGCCTTGGCGTACAGGATCAGCGTCTGCAGCGCCCGCACGGAGAGTCCGTTCAGGGTCTGCGCACCGAGGTCGACGACGAGGTCGGCGCCGGAGTTGGCGTCGATGACCGCGCTCACGTCCCCGCCGGCGGTCGCGACGACGTCCTTGGTGCGGTACTCGAACCGCCGCCCGCCGTGCTGCACGAACTCGAACTGCCCGGTGAAGTACTCCAGCTTCCGGCGTACGTCTGCGGGCAGCGGCACCGCCCGGATGGCGGCGAGCATCGTCGACTGCTCGTCGGAGGAGAAGACCAGGGAGGACGGCACGTGCTCCTCCGGCCGCTCACCGGCCTCGACCCGGGTGACCAGCTCGTCGAAGAAGCGGCCGTTGAAGCCGAACGCCTGCACGGTGACGTCGAGCCGGTCCTTGAGGGCCTGGATGACCTGGAAGGTGCCGCCGCCGGAATCGTCGTTGGCGGTGAAGAACCAGCTCTCGACACCCTCGTCGGGCGCGGTGCGGCGCAGCTGGTCGTGGCTCTCCACGTAGCCCTCAGCGACCATGGTGAGCAGCGCCGACTGGGTCTTGGTGGGGATGCGGTTGTACTCGTCGACGATCTTGACCTTCTGGGTCAGCCAGGACTTCCAGGCGATCGTGATCTCCGCCAGCGAACCCGCGGCGACGAGGTCGCGCGGCAGCGGCAACCCGACCAGGTCCGACACGGTCAGCTGCGGCTGCCCCTGCTGCAGGTGGCGGCGTACGTCCTCCGGGGTCGCCCCGGACAGCACCCCCATCAGCACCGCGAGCGTCGTCTTGCCACGGCCGGGCCCGCCGATCATCAGGCACTTCCCGCCGACCGCGAACGTGAGCAGCGGCAGCAGCACGTTGGAGGAGTAGGCCGGCTGGGTGGGCAGCGTGATCTCCGCGCCGGCATCGCCGAGCGGGAACCGGTTGGCCTTCGCGGCATCGAACTCGACGTCGTAGAACGGCGAGATCACCGCCTTGTTGACCAGCCAGAAATACGTACGCCGCAGCTTCTCGTCCAGCTCGACGGTCTCGTCGGGGGACCTGAAGAGGTCGGCGGCGGTGAGCCCGTCGCGTGGCCCGCCGTGCTGGACGTGCGGCACGGTCGGCGAGGCCGACGTCTTCTGCCAGCGATCACTCATCTACCCAGCTCCTCCAATGACGGGCCGATCCGGTTGCTTCGCCCGAGCAGCGGCTCGAGGAACTCGTTGGTCGCGGCGAGGCGTTCGGCCACGCTGCCGCGGACCTCGATCCAGGGCACCGGCTGCTCCGCCAGTACCTCGCGGAACCGGTCCTGCATCCGGTGCCGGAGGTGCTCGCCGTCGCGCAACCCATCCTGCACGAAGTCGATCTCGTCCCCGGTCAGGACATAGGCGACCGGCCGGTGCGCCGCCGCGCGCTCGACCAGGTGAGGTGGTGTCGGGCCGACGTAGCGCTCGTGCCACAGCGTCGTCGCCAGTGCGTCGGTGTCGCAGACCAGGACCGGCTTCGGCACCCGGCGCCGGGCGGCGTCCTCCCAGCCGATCTGCCGGTCCACGATCAGGTCGAACTCGTCGCTACGCCAGGGCGTGAACAGGCCGCCGGGACGGATCTCCGACCAGAGCCGGCCATATTCAGGGACGCAGTGGGTTCCCAGGTCAGCGGCCAGCCTCTCGGCCAGCGTGGTGGTCCCGGTCGACTCCGCGCCGAGCACCACGACCCGCTCGGTGAGCCAGGCGCGGACCGGAGCCGGCAGCTCGGCCCAGTGCTCGGTCAGGTCGGGGCGTACGGCAGTGCCGGAGACGGGATTGAACACCCGCCCGGCATCGACCTGGACCCACGTCGCATCCAGCCGCCGGGCGAGCTCCTCGCCGTAGGCGTCGGAGGAGAAGACCGCGTCGACCGGGCCGGGGAGCAGCGCGGCGATGACGACCATGTGCTCGTCCCAGGCGGCCGGGTCGTCGAAGTCGACCCGCGCCTCGTCCATCGCGGCGACCACGTGGGCGGTCGGGTGCTCCTCCCGCAGCCACTCCGCCCGCACCTCGAGCGGGATGGTCTCGACCTGCGAGCCGAGGAGCTCGACGGTGACCCGGTCGCATGCCCGCAGGGCCGCGCGGATGAGCGCCTGGTGGCCGGCGTGGAACGGGTAGAACTTCCCGAGGACCAGCCCGTGCGTGAAGCGCTTCTCAGACACCCGCGACCTCCGGCTCGCGGTCGGCGACCAGCACCCGGCGCCAGTCCCGCAGCGCGACCAGGACGATCACGCAGAAGCCGAGGTAGAGCACCGCGGTCGGCCACAGGCCCTTGTAGGCGTACAGACCGACGGAGACGACGTCGACGGCCAGCCAGACCAGCCAGCACTGCCACCAGCGGCGGTTGAGCATGATCTGCGCGATCACGCTGCCCGCGGTCACCGTGGCGTCGGGAAGCTCGGTCGTGGAGTCGGTGAAGGCGAACAGGACGTACGCGATCGCCGCCAGCGCCACCACGAACCCCAGTGCCAGGAGCAGCAGCGTGCGGGCCGAGGCGACCCCGACGAACGCCTCGTCACGGCGCAGCTGTGCCTCAGACTCCCGTCGCCGGGCCATTGCCCAGTCGATCCAGCCGGTCACCGAGAGCACCATGAACATGATCTGCAGCGCCGCGTCGGCGTAGAGCGCACTCTCGGCGAAGACGACCAGGTAGAGCGCGGTGTTCGCGATCCCGATCGGATACGTCCACATGCTCCGCCGTGCCGCCAGGATCACGCATGCCGCCCCGGTGACGACCCCCGCGATCTCGACCCAGTGCGCCACCAACCAACTCTGCATGGCCGAACCCTATGGGACGCGAAGGGCCCGGATGCTCGGGTTGAGCATCCGGGCCCGTGGTGGCGGTAGGAATCCCCGGTTAACCGGTGAAACCTGCACTTCTCAGGTGTTGCAATGCCAGAGAAGTGCAGGGATACCCGGTTAACCGGGTATCCCTGCAGCTGGTCAGTAGCTGACTGCCGCCTTGGCGTCGACGATGCCGCTGCCGTAGAAGCCGTTCGGGGCCTCGCCACCCTCACAGGTGTGGGTCGAGGTCGCCGTCGTGCCGTTGGGCAGGTGGCGTACGTAGGTGAAGTCCGCCGGTACCGGGCAGGCCTTGTCGGTGGCCGACTTGAGCAGGATCTTCTCCACCTTCTTGGGCGAGAGGGTCTTGCCGGAGTAGTCGCGGCTGCCGTACTCGCCGACGATCAGCGCGGCCACACCAGCAGCGTGCGGGGAGGCCATCGAGGTGCCCTGCAGGTACTGGTAGTAGGAGCACTCACCGCTGGAGCAGTCCGAGACCGCCCACGGCACCAGGACCTCGCCGGTCGCCGGGTCGATCGCGCCCTCGGCAACACCGAGATCGTACGGGTAGGCGGCCAGGATGGTCGCGGCGTAGTCGCGCTTCCCGTCCGCGGTGTCGTACGCATCCCCACCAGGCGCCGCGACGTCGACGAAGCCGTCGCCGTAGCTGGAGTAGTAGGACTTGCGCTCGGACGGACCGGTGGAGCTGACCGCGATGACCCCGTTGCCCTCGGTGGGCATCGAGACGCACGACTCCGGGTCGAGCAGGTCACGGACGTAGGCGGCCTCGCCGGGCTCGCTGGCGTAGTCGGGGCTGCTCGCGTCGGTCTGCGGCTTGGTGTAGTCGATCGCCTGGTTGCCGGCGGCCGCGACGAGGGTGACGCCACGGGCGCGGGCGTAGTCGAGGGCACGCTGCATCGCGGTGATGATCGTGACCTGCTCGGCCTGGTCCGCGGCCGAGTCGGCCGGGTGGTTGGTGCAGTTGAACAGCCACGGGTCGACGTAGTAGCTCATGTTGACCACGTCGATGCCGTTGCGGCCGGCGTAGGTCAGCGCGTCGACCGACGGCTGCAGGAAGAAGTAGCCGGAGTCCTGGCCGGCGCGCAGGTTGACGATGTCGGCCTCGGGGGCGACACCGGTGATGCCGACGCCGTTGACCGGCGAGGCGATGGTGGAGGCGACGTGCGTGCCGTGGCCGTTCTCGTCGACGTCGGCCGCGTCGCTGCAGGAAGCGTCGGGCTCGTCCTCACACGGACCATCGACCGTGGCGCCGTTGGCGTCGACCGGGATGTCGGTGGTGAAGTTGCGGCTCAGTCGCGCGTCGAAGTTGGGCGCGATGTCGGGGTGCGACCCGTCGACACCGGTGTCAAGGATGCCGACGCGGACACCCTTGCCGCGCTCGGTCTTGTTGGCCGCCGCGGCGTCGATCTGCTTCATGTCCCACTGCAGACCGGAGAGCGGCTCCGTGGATCCCTTGGGCTTCGGGGTCTTGGGTGCGGTGCCCTTGCCGGACCGGAACTCGGTCTCGACCTTCGACACCTCCTGCTTGCGGGCCTTGCTGGCCGCGTCAGGAGTCGTGGCGCCCACGATCCTGTCCTGGGCCGCGCCGACGAGGGCGTCCGAGGCGTTGGCCGCCTCGGCGAATCCCTCACCTGCGGTGACCGTCGCGACTCCGATGGCACTGTTCTCAGAGATGATCTCGCCCCCCGCGGCCTTCACCGCGGCACGGGCGCTGGCGGCCGAGGATCCCTCGGCATATGCCACGACATAGCGGACCTCCTGGTCAGAGGTGGCGTTGCCCGAGTTCGCCATGACGAGGGTGCCGGTGACCCCCAGCGCGACTGCGGCCGCGCCTGTCAACAACCTACGCATGCTGTCTCCATTCCTGGATTCGGTGGTCGAGATTGTCGGGACCACCGCTGTCATGGCCCTTGTCGGCCCGACAGTGGGGCCCAGCATGCCCTAGTCCGCATCCGGTCGAACAGGGTTTGGGAGGAGCACCCACCCATAATTAGGTTTGTGAGTGAGTACTCACTCACTTACGCTGGTCCATGTGGACGAACGACGTATGCGGGCCAAGCCGATTCCTGCAGCCGACCGGCGCGCCGCGATCATCGCGGCGACCGAGACGCTGCTGATCGAGCACGGCACGGCGACAACGACCAGGCTCATCGCCGAGGCGGCCGGAGTCGCCGAAGGCACGATCTTCCGCCACTTCCGCGACAAGCGGGAGCTCTACCGGGCGGTCGCCGAGAACGTCTTCGACCCGACCAGAGGTGGTCAGTCGATGGCGGAGGTGGTGGAGGGCGAGGCCGACATCGAGGACAAGCTCCGTGCCGTGATCGACCTGCTCGCCGCGACGTCGCAGCGCGGCCTCCTCGTCATGATGGCCGTGCGCTCGGCCGTGACGGAGGAGCCGGATCCCGAGGGCGTACGTCATCCGCCCGGTCCTCCGAAGTTCCTCATCGAGGCCAACAAGGCCCTCATCGACAACCTGACGAGGCTCGTCTTCGAGCCGCACGTGAACGAGCTGCGGCTGCCGCCGCGCAAGGCCGCGCTGGTGCTGCGCAGCCTCACGATCGGGGCCTGGCTCCCTGGTCTGAACCGAACGAACCAGCCGCTCAGCAGCGAGGACGTCATCGACGTGCTGCTCGGCGGCATCCTGACCAGAGAGACCTCCTGAATGCTTCTCCGACTCCTGCGGGACTACCTGCTCCCGTACAAGAGATTCCTGGTCGTCATCGCGATCCTGCAGCTCTTGTCGACCTCGGCCTTCATGCTGCTGCCCAGCCTGAACGCCGACATCATCGACAAGGGCGTGGCCGAGGGCGACACCCGCTACATCCTCGAGATCGGCGCGATCATGCTCGGCGTGGCGCTGGTGCAGATCCTCGCCTCGATCACCAGCGTCTACTTCGCCGCCCGCAGCTCGATGAGCTTCGGCCGCGACCTGCGGGCGGCGATCTTCGCGAAGGTCGGCTCCTTCAGCGCTCGCGAGGTCGGCCGCTTCGGCGCCCCGTCGCTGATCACCCGGACCACGAACGACGTCCAGCAGGTCCAGATGCTCGCCGTGCTCACCTGCACCCTCGCGGTGATGGTGCCGATGATGATGGTCGGCGGCGTCGTGATGGCCATCCAGGTGGACGCCGGGCTCTCCTGGCTGCTCGCGGTCGTCATCCCCGCGCTGCTCATCTCCATGACCGTGGTCGTACGCGGCATGGTCCCCAACTTCCGCAAGGTGCAGGAGCGCATCGACGCGGTCAACCGCATCCTGCGCGAGCAGATCACCGGCATCCGGGTGATCCGGGCGTTCGTACGCGAGCGTCAGGAGACCGAGCGCTTCGCCAAGGCCAACGACGAGCTCACCGACGTCGCGCTACGCGCCGGGCGCTGGATGTCGACGATGTTCCCGCTGATGATGCTGGTCATCAACGTCGCCAGCGTCGCGGTGATCTGGTTCGGCGGCATCCGGGTCGACAACGGGTTGATGCAGGTCGGCCCGCTGACCGCCTTCCTGCAGTACCTGATGCAGATCCTGATGTCGATCATGATGGGCACCTTCATGCTCATGCAGGTCCCGCGCGCCGCCGTCTGCGCCGACCGGATCGCCGAGGTCCTCGACACCGAGACCAGCGTGACCCCGCCGGCGGCGGGGGTCACGGAGATCTCCCGGCACGGGCACGTCGACCTGAACGGAGCGGGCTTCACCTACCCCGGCGCGGACCACCCCGTCCTCCACGACCTCACCTTCGAGGCCAGGCCCGGCCAGACCGTCGCGATCATCGGCTCCACCGGCGCCGGCAAGACGACCCTGCTCGGCCTCATCCCGCGGCTCTTCGACGCGACGGCCGGTGTCGTCTGCGTCGGTGGGATCGACGTACGCGACCTCGACCCGGCCACCCTGCGCAGCTCCCTCGGGTTGGTGCCGCAGAAGGCCTTCCTCTTCACCGGCACCGTCCGCTCCAACCTGCTCCACGGCAAGCCGGACGCCACCGACGAGGAGCTCTGGCATGCCCTCGAGGTAGCCCAGGCGCGTGACTTCGTGGAGCGGATGGCCCCCGAGGACGGCACCGGCCTCGACGCCGAGATCGACCAGGGCGGCACCAACGTCTCCGGTGGTCAGCGGCAACGTCTGGCCATCGCCCGGGCGCTGGTGAGGAGGCCCGACATCTATCTCTTCGACGACTCCTTCTCCGCGCTCGACGTCGCCACCGACGCCCGCCTCCGTGCGGCGCTCGCCCCCGAGACCCGCAACGCCACGGTCATCGTGGTCGCCCAGAGGGTCTCCACGATCCGCGACGCCGACAAGATCCTCGTGCTCGAGGACGGCGCCATCGTCGGCGAGGGCACCCACGAGGAGCTCCTCGCCGGCAACGCCACCTACCAGGAGATCGTCTCCTCCCAGCTCAGCGCAGAGGAGGCCGCGGCATGAGCGACCAGACGAACGGCCAGATGAAGAAGACGGAGCGGATCGTACGTCCCCAGGGCGGCCCCGGCCCGATGGGCGCGGGCGGCGCGGTGGGGGACAAGGCGATGAACTTCGTCCCCTCGGCCAAGCGGTTGCTGCGCCGGATGGCGCCCTACAAGCTCCACGCCTACGCCACCATCGGCCTGGCCGCGGTCAGCGTCACCCTGATGTCGCTGGGTCCGTGGCTGCTGGGCAAGGCGACCAACATCATCTTCGGCGGCGTCTTCTCCAGGCAGCTGCCCGCGGGGGTGACGCAGGAGGAGGCCGTCGAGGGTCTGCGTGCCCAGGGCGACGACAAGCTCGCCGACATGCTCTCCGGGATGGAGTACGTCACCCCGGGCCAGGGCGTCGACTTCGACGCGCTGCGCAGCGCGCTGCTGGTGGTGCTCGCCGTCTACCTCGTCGCCTCCCTGCTCTCCTTCGTGCAGGGCTGGATCCTCAACTCGGTCGTCCAGGGCACCGTGAAGGGCCTGCGCGAGGACGTCGAGAAGAAGGTCCACAGCGTCCCGCTGTCCTACTTCGACAAGCAGCCGCGAGGCGAGCTGCTCAGCCGGGTCACCAACGACATCGACAACATCAGCCAGACCCTGCAGCAGACCTTCAGCCAGGTGCTGACCGCTCTGTTCACGCTGGTCACGGTGCTGTTCATGATGTTCTGGATCAGCCCGGTGCTGGCCCTGATCGCGCTGCTCGCGGTGCCGGTCTCGCTGGTGGCGACCAGCGCCGTGATGAAGCGGTCGCAGGGCCAGTTCGTAGCTCAGTGGCGCCACACCGGCAAGCTCAACGGCCACATCGAGGAGACCTTCTCCGGCCACGACCTGGTCAAGGTCTTCGGGCGTCAGGAGGAGGTCGAGAAGACCTTCGCCGAGGAGAACGACAAGCTCTTCGCCGCATCCTTCAAGGCACAGTTCATCAGCGGGATCCTGATGCCGCTGATGATGTTCGTCGGCAACCTGATGTTCGTGGTGGTCTGTGTGGTCGGGTCCCTCCGGGTCGCCAGCGGAGCACTGAGCCTGGGTGAGCTGCAGGCCTTCATCCAGTACTCGCGCCAGTTCACCCAGCCCATCACCACCCTCGCCTCGATGATGAACCTGCTCCAGTCGGGCGTCGCCTCGGCCGAGCGGGTCTTCGAGCTGCTCGACGCCGAGGAGCAGACGCCCGATGTCGGCGCTCACCGGAGCGGCGCCGGTGCCGGCGAGGTCCGGTTCGAGCACGTGAGCTTCTCCTACGACAAGGACAGGCCGCTCATCGAGGACCTGTCCCTGGTGGCCCGTCCCGGGCAGACCGTCGCGATCGTCGGGCCCACAGGTGCGGGCAAGACCACCCTGGTCAACCTGATCATGAGGTTCTACGAGCTCGACGCCGGCCAGATCACCCTCGACGGCGTCGACATCGCCTCCATTCCCCGTTCCGACCTGCGTGAACGCACCGGGATGGTGCTCCAGGACACCTGGCTCTTCGAAGGCACGATCCGCGACAACATCCGCTACGGCCGGCCGGACGCGACCGAGGATGAGCTCCTCGAGGCGGCCCGGGCGACGTACGTCGACAGGTTCGTGCACTCGCTGCCGGACGGCTACGACACCCTGATCACCGACGAGGGCGGCAACCTCTCGGCGGGCGAGCGGCAGCTGATCACGATCGCCCGCGCGTTCCTCGCCGAGCCGTCGCTGCTGATCCTCGATGAGGCGACCTCCTCGGTCGACACCCGCACCGAGCTGCTCCTGCAGCACGCCATGGCGGCGCTGCGCTCGGACCGTACGTCCTTCGTGATCGCCCACCGGCTCTCCACGATCCGCGACGCCGACCTGATCCTGGTCATGCGCGACGGAGCGATCGTCGAGCAGGGCAACCATGCCGAGCTGCTCGAGACGAAGGGTGCGTACGCCGAGCTCTATCAGTCGCAGTTCAGCCACGCCCTCGTCGAGGAGCCCGCCTGAGCTGCAGCTCTGAGAAATAACCCTTTGATCCCGCTATGACCCGGCGCCTACCGTTGAGCCACACGGGAAAGGAGGTGATCCGATCAGATGAAGAACGATTGGATGCGTGAGGTGGCTGCTCGCTAGCAGCTTCCCCAACTACGGATGGGGGCTGGCAATTCACCAGCAGCCACCCGACCCGCAGGCGTACCGGACTCATCCACCGGGTCGGCCACCAGGCCCGCCTGCGGGTCGCCCCGTTTTCTGCAGTGTTGGGATCAGCCGCGACCGGCGACAAGTTGCGTTTAGCAACTAATCGGACGTACATTGGTTGTCGATGTTCAACCAATTCTCGTGAAAGCCGAGTCACCACTTGTCAGAGTCCCAGCAGTCTTCGCAGGCCATCGCCGCGCCGCAGATGACCCACCGCCAGATCATGGAGGTCCTCTCCGGCCTTCTGATGGCGCTCTTCGTCGCCATGCTGTCCAGCACGTCGGTCGCCAACGCACTGCCGCGGATCGTGACCGACCTCGGTGGCACCCAGAGCGGCTACACCTGGATCGTCGTCTCGAGCATGCTGGCGATGACTGCGACCACGCCGATCTGGGGCAAGCTCGCCGACCTCTACAACAAGAAGATGCTGGTCCAGGCCGCGCTCGGCCTGTTCATCGTCGGCTCGGCGATCTGTGGTCTGGCGCCGTCGATGCCGGTGATCATCACCGGCCGGGTCATCGCCGGCCTCGGCATGGGCGGCATCATCGCCTTGATCCAGGTGATCATCGCGATGATCGTCTCCCCGCGTGAGCGCGGCCGCTACTCGGGCTACATCGGCGCGGTCTTCGCCCTGGCCACCGTCATCGGGCCGCTCGTCGGCGGCGTGATCGTCGACTCCCCGCTGGGCTGGCCCGGCGTCTTCTACGTCGGTGTGCCGTTCGCGGTGGTCGCCTTCATCCTGCTCCAGAAGACCCTGCACCTCCCGCACGTACGCCGCGAGGTCAGCATCGACTACCTCGGCGCGTTCCTGCTGGTCGCCGGCGTCTCCACGCTGCTGATCTGGGTCACCCTGGGTGGCGACTCCTTCGCGTGGACCTCGCTGGTGTCGTACGCCCTGGTCGTCGGCAGCGTCGTCGTGCTGGCCCTCGCGATCCTGGTCGAGGGCAGGTTCGCCAAGGAGCCGATCATCCCGCTGCGCCTCTTCCGCGACCGCACGATGGTCCTCTCCACCCTCGCCTCGTTCTTCGTCGGTGCCGGGATGTTCGGTGCGACGGTCTACCTGCAGCAGTACTTCCAGACCGCCCGCGGGATGACGCCGACCCATGCCGGGCTGATGTCGATCTGCATGGTGCTCGGACTCTCCGGTGCCGGGATGGTCACCGGACGCCTGATCAGCTCCACCGGACGCTGGAAGCGCTACCTGATCTTCGGCGGCATCATGCTGCCGATCGGGCTCTTCCTGCTCAGCACGATCGACGAGCACACCAACCTGGCCCTGGTCGGCGCCTTCATGGCCATCCTCGGTCTCGGTGTCGGTGCCACCAACCAGAACCTCGTCCTCGCGGTGCAGAACAACCTCGACAACAAGGACATGGGTGCCGGGTCCTCGGTCGTCGCGTTCTTCCGGTCGATGGGTGGCTCGATGGGCATCGCCGCGCTCGGCGCCGTGCTCTCCCACCGGGTCGAGGACGTCATCACCGATGGCATCCCCGAGCTGGTGGCCAGCGGGAAGGTGACCCCCGAGGAGCTCCAGAGCCTGCAGGGCGGCGGGCTCGCCGACCCGGCGAGCATGCCGAGTGCCGTGCAGGCGCTCTACGAGCACGCCTTCGCCGTCGCCACCGCCGATCTCTTCCTGGTGGCCATCCCGTGCGCGGTCATCGCGCTGGTTGCGATCCTGGGTATCAAGGAGGTTCCGCTCAAGACTACGATCGAGGACCTCGCCGACGATGAGATCGCTCCTGAGGTCGCCGCGGAGCTCGAGGCGGGGGGAGCGGGCCGGAGATGACAGGGATGACAGCCATGAACGACGCCGCTCAGGGCGAGCAGTTCGAGGACGGTCCTCGCGGTGAGTCGCTCAGCCGGCTCGAGTCCGAGGTCGGCGTGCTCGTGTGGAGGGCCAAGCGGGCGATGAAGGCACGCGGCCGGATGCTTCACCCGGATCTGCCGCCCGGCGGCTACATGATGCTGACCTGGATCGCCGAGCGTGGCCCGGTGCGCGCCTCCGCGCTGGTCGACGGGCTCGGGATCGACAAGGGAGCGGTCAGCCGGATGGTGCAGGCCATGATCGACCTGGGCCTGCTCGAACGCCATCCCGATCCCGAGGACGGGCGGGCCAGCCTGGTCTCGGTGACCGCCGAGGCCCGCGAGGGGCTCGAGCGGGTGGCCCGCGAGCGTCGCGTACGTTTCAACGACCGGCTGGCCGACTGGAGTCCCGACGAGATCGACCGGCTCAGCGCTATGCTGTCCAGATACAACGAGGCCCTCGAACGCCAGGGCTCTTAGGGGATCGCGCCGAGCTGATCTCTCCTGCAGGCCGACGTCGTTCGGGACACACCCTGCTGGGTTCGGTTTTTCTGACTGATTCAAGGATGTAGGATTAGCCCGTGAGCGATCTCATCGACACCACCGAGATGTACCTCCGCACGATCTACGAGCTGGTCGAAGAGGGAATCGTTCCGCTGCGCGCCCGCATCGCCGAGCGCCTGCACCAGTCCGGCCCGACGGTCTCTCAGACCGTCGCCCGGATGGAGCGCGACGGGTTGCTCACCGTCGAGGGCGACCGCCACCTGCAGCTGACCGACGAGGGCCTACGCCTGGCCACCCGGGTGATGCGCAAGCACCGCCTCGCCGAGCGGCTGCTGACCGACGTCATCGGCCTCGACTGGGAGCTCGTCCACGAGGAGGCGTGCCGCTGGGAGCACGTCATGTCGGACACCGTCGAGAAGCGCCTGCTCGACCTGCTCGGCGACCCGACCGAGTCGCCCTACGGCAACCCGATCCCCGGTCTCGACGAGCTCGGCGGCAAGCCCGCCGACGAGGACTTCATGGCCGGCGTCCAGTCGCTCACGGCCGCAGCGACCTCCGAGCGCGCCACCGTCCTGGTGCGCCGCATCTCCGAGGAGATGCAGAAGGACGAGTCGCTGATGAGCGCCCTGCGCCGAGTCGGCGCGACCCCGGACCAGACCGTCGCGATCAAGGCGACCCCTGACGGGGTCATGCTCGGCTCCGGCGGGGAGACCGCGGAGATCATCCCTGAGGCCGCCGACCACATCTTCGTGAAGGCCCTCTGACCCGCAGCTTCGAGGTTCGTCGGCTCCACGAGTCGTCTTCGATGTGGCAACGCTGTGTCCACTTCGGGCCCACTTTTGCAACCGCGGGTGAAATTCTCTCGACGTCGGCAGATTCTGGCACATGACTCTGGACCGATTACGTCATCGATGCTTATGTTTGACGTGCAAGGCCTGCTGGAAGCCCGGTTACCGATGTGGGCTTCTGCAGCTGTCATGTCGAGACTTGCGGGGGTCTCCGGAGGGGAGAGCTCTATGGAGGTCGTTCATCTGCCCGCTCGCGGTCGCGAGCTGGATGAGACGTTCCGCCCAGTCGCCGTCCACCACACCGACACCGGCCTGACCCGTCACCTCGAGCGCGGCGAGGAGATCGTGCTCACCGACCTCGGCGGTGACTACCACAGCGCCAAGGTGCTGCTGATCGACGAAGGCCCGGTCTACCACTTCTTCATCGGTGCCAGACTCTCCGTCGACGAGGCCGCCGGCCGCATGGCCGACCTGCCGATCCAGTCACGCTCGGCGTGACGCCAAGGTGGTGAGGAACTCGCTGGTTCCGACCTCCAGCTTGTACGTAGCCTCCGCATCGCCCCTGGTCGCGCCGCGGTTGACGATGACGACCGGGATCCCGGCCTTCGCCGCCCGGCGCACGAACCGATAGCCACTCATCACCGCCAGACTCGAGCCCGCGACGAGCAGCACGCCCTTCCCCTCGTGCCGCTCGTCGCGGGCCTGAGCTCCGGGGCCCGGTTCTGCCAGCGCGTCGACGGCCGCCATGCACCGGGCGACGCGGTCCTTGGGGACGTTCTCGCCGAAGAAGACGACGTCAGGCTTGAGGATGCCACCGCAGATCTCGCAGTCGGGCACGACGAAGTCCTGCGTCTCCTCGAGCGCGACGTCGCCGTCCGGCCGGGTCTCGACGTCCGCGTGCGCCTCGGCCCAGCCCGCATTGAGCGCCTCCATCCGCTCCTGGAGGTCGCGACGCGGGCTGACGGTGCGGCAGGACAGGCAGATCACATCGGCCACCCGGCCGTGGAGCGTCACGATCCGGCCGCTGCTGGCGAGCTCGGGTGCCGCCTGCTCGTGCAGACCGTCGACGTTCTGGGTGATCAGCAGCTCGGGATCGATCGCGGCCAGGGCACGATGGCCGGCGTTCGGCACCGCGCTGCCCATCCGCCGCCAGCCGAGGTGGCTGCGCGCCCAGTAGCGCTGCCGCTCCTGCGGGCCGGAGATGAACTGCTGGAAGGTCATCGGCTGCCGTGACGGACTGCCGGGGCTGCGGTAGTCGGGGATGCCCGAGTCGGTCGAGACGCCGGCCCCGGTCAGCACCACGAGGCGGCGGTCCTGCAGGAGAGCCAGGGCTTCTGCGTACGAGTCGGTGCTGCTCGCCTCCGGGGCGAGGGTCACGAGGCGTACCTGCCCTCGGCGCGAGCCTTGCGCTTCGCGGCCTCGACCTCACGGTTCTTCTTGGGGGCGTTGGTGACCAGATCGTCGAGGAGATGCCGGGTGATGTGGGCGATCTCGGCGACGGCGCGGTCGAAGGCCTCCTGGTTGGCGGCCGAAGGCTTGGTCGTGCCGCTCACCTTGCGTACGAACTGCAGGGCGGCAGCGGTGACCTCGTCGTTGGTGGCGGGCGGCTCGAAGTTGTGGAGCGGGCGGATGTTGCGGCACATGCCATCCACGGTACCTGGATCGAGGCGACGGTCAGCGCGATCGGCCAGGGGTGTGGGAGGGGGACTGGCCACGCGGATGCGGCGGTATCGGCCCGCCGTTGGGCGCAGCGCCCTTGGCCTGCCTCACGTCGTCGGCCGGGGGAGCCGGCCGCGGCACGACGCCGTCCTCGAGCAGCTGGCTCGCCATCAGGGCGGCCTGGGTGCGGTGGCTGACGCCGAGCTTGGCGAGCAGACCGGTGATGTGGTTCTTCACGGTCTTCTCCGCCAGCACCAGACGGTCGGCGATCTGCCGGTTGGAGATGCCCTCGGCGAGCAGGACCAGGATCCGACGCTGCTGCGGAGTCAGGTCGGCGACCACCTCGTGCATCCGGCGGCGCTCCTCGACGTTGTGGACCACCTTGGCGGCCGCCTCGGGGTCGAAGAGGGTGTGGCCGCTGGCCACCAGGCGTACGCCGGAGACCAGGCTCGTCGCCTCGATCTGCTTGAGCACGTAACCGGCCGCCCCGGCCATGATCGCCTGGCTCATCACCTCGTCGTCGGCGTCGGTGGCCAGGATCATGCAGCGGATGTCGCTCTTCATCGCGAGCGCCTCGCGGCAGAGCGCCACCCCGGAGGCGTCGGGCAGGTGGGCGTCGAGGATGAGTACGTCGGGACGGAGCGTCGCGATCAGCGGCCGTGCCTCGGCGGCGGTGCGGGCCTCACCCACGACTTCGATGTCCGGTTCGGGCAGCAGGACCGTACGCACGCCGACACGCACAACGTCGTGACCGTCGGCCAGCAGAACGCTGATCACCGCGTCGCCCACAGGCTCGTCTCACTCATCTCGTGGTTGGGGATGGTGTCTGGTCGTTCACTCGAATGCTGATTCACCGAAAGAAACCGCTCAAGAGTACCCCTATTGATGCAACATTTGATCACTGAAAGACCCGTGCCGTCTCGGATTTCGTTGCTTCTGGAAAGGTAGCGGTCATGACGTCTCCTCGCGATCTCGACATCGTCCTGTTCGGCGCGACCGGATTCACGGGCGGTCTGGTGGCCAGATATCTCGCCGAGAACGCGCCCGAAGGACTGCGATGGGCGCTCGCCGGCCGCTCCCTGTCGCGGCTCGAGGCCGTTCGCGACGGCCTCGACGCTGCTGGTGTCGAGCTCCTCCAGGCCGACGTGCACGACTCCTCGTCGCTGGCCGCGCTGGCGGCTCGTGCTCGCGTCGTGATCACCACCGTCGGGCCTTACCTGGAGTACGGCGAGCCGCTCGTCAAGGCCTGCGCCGAGGCCGGCACCGACTACGTCGACCTGACCGGAGAACCCGAGTTCGTCGACCGGATGTTCGTGAAGTACGACGCCACCGCCCGCGCCAACGGAGCCCGGATCGTGCACGCCTGCGGGTTCGACTCGATCCCGCACGACCTCGGGGCCTTCTTCACGGTGCGCGAGCTCGCCGCCGGCGGTGAGATCACCGGGCCGCTGACGATGAAGGGCGTCGTCCGCTCCAACGCCACCTTCTCCGGCGGCACCTTCCACTCCGCGCTGGGGCAGATGTCGCGACCCCGGGAGATGGCAGCCGCGTCGCGCGAGCGCCGTGCGCTCGAGGAGCGGCCGAAGGGGCGTACGTCTCGACCGGCGAAGCCGAGTCTCGGCCGTGACAGCGAGCTGGGCTACTGGCTGCTGCCGCTGCCGACCATCGACCCGTTCGTCGTCGCCCGCTCCGGGCGGGCGCTGGAGGCCTACGGCCCCGCGTTCACCTACTCGCACTTCGCCGGGACCAAGACACTGAGGTACGCCGTCGGCGGCGTGGTCGGCGTCGGTGCCCTTGCCCTCGCGATGCAGGTCCCGCCGCTGCGGGCCAAGCTGGGCGAGCGGGTCAAGCAGGGCACCGGACCCTCCGAGGGCCGCCGCGAGAAGTCGTGGTTTACCGTCGACTTCGTCGCCGAGTCCGGCGGCCGGAAGATCCACACCAAGGCCTCCGGAGGCGACCCGGGCTACACCGAGACGGCGAAGATGCTCGCCGAGTCGGCGCTCTGCCTGGCCTTCGACACGCTGCCCGAGACCTCCGGCTCGGTGACCACCGCGGTCGCGATGGGCGACGCGCTCCTGGATCGCCTGCAGGCTGCCGGGATCCGGTTCGAGGTCGTCGACAGCGCCTCATAAGGCGCGGTGTCATCGGGAAATATCTGGAATTGGTGCCCCAGGCAAGAGTCGAACTTGCGACCTTTCGCTTAGGAGGCGGCTGCTCTATCCACTGAGCTACTGGGGCATTCGCGAATATCTTGCCATGGTGGCAGGTGATACTACGGTTTGGGGTTCGATGCGGTCAGGGGCCAAACTTGGGGCCCTCGCGTAGGTTGAGTCACCGTCGACTCAACCCGAATCCCCCCAAAGACAAGCGACGAGTGACGGTGATCTATGCCTGACGCCTCCATGCCTCCCCGACGTGGGGGTGCGGATTCAGGCTCCGGCGTGTCCGGATTCGAGTGGATGTACGGCGCCGACGAGCCTGAGAGCAACGAGTCTGGGGGGACTCATGCCGGCCGTGGTGCTCGGGTCGCGGACGTACCGATCGACCAGCCGTCGGTGGAGCCCGGCGGTGGCCGGCGAGCCGCGCGGCCGCAGTCTGACTTCGTGTCGCCGCCGCCTCCCGGGCCGGGATCATCGGGCGGTGGCCGTCGGGCTGCGCGTCCCACCCGCCAAGAACCGGTTCAGCCTGAGCCTCCCGTCGTCGAGCCGCCGCGCGCGGAACCGGTGCGGCGGGAGCCGACCCGGGCCGAGCGCTATCAGGCGTTGGGCCGAGAGACCTCGCGACCGTCACCGGCGCCTGCTCCTCCGGCCCCTCAGGAGTGGAACGCCCCGGACGCAACGGCCGTGGCTCCTCCGCTGCGAGAGACCTCGCGCCCTGCGCGCCGCATACCTCCGCCGCCCGCCCCCGCTCCCTCCGCTGAGGAGACCGCGGT
Organism: Nocardioides sp. YJ-D4; assembly: GCF_054031495.1. Taxonomy (NCBI): domain Bacteria; kingdom Bacillati; phylum Actinomycetota; class Actinomycetes; order Propionibacteriales; family Nocardioidaceae; genus Nocardioides; species Nocardioides sp. YJ-D4. The sequence goes on along the minus strand of NZ_CM132932.1, from coordinate 2,386,423 downwards.
CGCGCCGGCGCCGGAGTGGTATCGCCAGGATCCACACCCGGCCCCTCCCGCGCCCCAGGCCCCCGACCAGCAGCTCGCCCCGCCGGCCGCGCGCGAGTTCGACTGGAACGACCCCGCCGCGACCACTGTCGCGCCCCGCCCCGATCCGGCCGACCGGCCCCGAGGGCGTACCTCTTCGCGTGATGAGCTGCATGAGGCCCGCCACGAGGCCTATCCCGCCCCGGGCCGCCGGGGCGCTGCGTATGCGGCGGGTTACGACGACGAGCCCTATGACGACTATCCGCCCCAGGATGGCTACCAGGAGCCGTACGCTCCCTACCCCGACGACGAGCGCGGGGACCGCGACAAGCCGCGGGTCAGTGTGTGGCAGGTGCTCAGCTCGACGTTGCTCGTGCTGGCGCTGATCGTCGGGCTCTTCACCGTCTACACCTACCGCAGCCTGCGGTCCAACATCAGCACCGTCAGTCTCGGCGAGAAGGCCGCTGATGTCGGCCCGAAGGAACCGATCAACATCCTCGTGATGGGGTCGGACAGCCGCGACTGCAAGGGGTGCGGCGTCGACGGTGAGAGCGGTGGTGGATCGGACACCAACATCCTGCTGCACCTCTCCGCCAACCGGAAGTTCGCCTACGGCGTCTCGATCCCGCGAGACACGATGGTGAACCGGCCCTCGTGCAAGACCGAGGACGGCAAGACCGCCCCGGCTGAGTACGTGCGGTGGAACGCTGCGTACGCGACCGCGGGTCCGACCTGCACGGTCGAGCAGCTGGAGTCCGTGGCCAGCGAGATGTGCGGCGAGAAGTGCGACCTCACCGTCAACCATCTCGTCGTGGTCGACTTCGCGAGCTTCAAGGGCATGGTCGATGCCATCGACGGGGTCGACGTCTGCATTCCTGAAGAGGTCGACGACAAGTACACCGGCGCTCACTTCGACGCCGGTGAGCAGAAGCTGACCGGCAAACAGGCGCTCAACTACGTGCGCTTGCGGCACGGCCTCGGAGACGGTGGCGATCTCGACCGGTCCAAACGTCAGCAGGCCTTCATCGGTTCGATGGCGGCCAAGCTGCTCTCTGGTGACACCCTGTCCAGTCCCACGAAGGTCCTCAGCTTCCTGAACGCTGCGACCAAGGGTTTGACCATGGATGAGGGTCTCAAGGACAACCTCGAGACGATGGCGCAGATCGGCGCCGGGTTCCAGAGCATCGGGATGGAGAACATCAAGTTCCTCACCATCCCCACGGTCGCCGATCCTCAGAACCCTGAAGCCACTGTCGTCCTCGATGAGGAGAAGGCAAGGAACGTCTTCAAGGCGATCGCCAACGACAAGCCGTTGACTAAGAAGATCGCCGCCGGAGCCTTGGATGCAGGCGAGGCCTCGGGCAAGAAGAGCAAGAGCTCGGGCGACGGCGACCCAGCTCCGGACGACACCGCGACCGACGGCGAGACCGCGGAGACGTCACCCAGCGACGAGGCCGCGTCCGACGAGTCGTCGGACACCGCCTCGGGTGGTGCCAGCAACGGCGCTTCCGAGGAAGAGCTCGCCCAGATCGCCGAAGAGGCGAAGGCGGCACGCGAACGCGCCGGTCTCTGCTGATGGCTGAGGACACCTCGCCCGAGACGGAACGGCCCGACGAACAGGAGGAGCCGGAGTGGAAGCGCAAGCAGAGGCTGGCGCGGATCTTCGGTGACGTACTCCCCGAGACGACCAGCGACGAGCGGGAGTCGTCCGCGGAGTCCGAGGAGTCGGCGTCGGACCGATGGCTGAAATCGCAGGTGCCGCCTCACCACGGTGGGTGAGACGGCACCTGGAAGCGGATGCGTCAGCGAACGGCGATGCTGTCGCGGATCTGCTTGAGGATGTCGATCTCGGTCTCGCCCGGGTCGGGGTCCGGGAAGAAGCGCTCCTTGGCGTGGGTGTAGGGCTTCACGATCATGAAGTAGACGACCGCGGCCATGATGAGGAATGCGATCACCGCGGTCAGCCATGCGCCGACGCTGATGCCCTGCGGTTCGTAGTTCGAGAAGTCGGGCGTGCCGCCGAGCTTGCCGATCAGGTCCATGATGACGTCGACCGTCGCGGTCACGACTGTGGCGAACGCGCCGCCCATGATGAAGGCGACCGCGAGTTTGATCAGGTCGCCCTGGAGCAGGAACTTCTTGAAACCGTCCATGTCTTGCTTTCTCCTGTTGCTCATTGTGTGAGGTGAAGGAGACCCCGGATATGGCGTGCGTTGGCCGTCAGTACGCAAAGGTGAGGTAGCCACCCACCCCTGCCGATGTGACGTCCTCGACGCTGTTCTCGGCGACTCCGACGATGACCAGACGCCCCGCCGAAGTGTTCGTGACGCCAAACCCCTCGGTCTTTCCCTGTGCCATGGAATCATCGCGGCTCGCCTCCGCGGCTTGAGGGAGGCTGAGGATCAGCGTGTCGGTGGTGACCCGGGCGGTCTCGGCGGTCGCGGGGTCGGTGGCGTAGAGGTCGACGGTGTCGCCGACGTGGAGCAGCTCGGCCATCTCGGCGTCGGGGAGCCGGACCGGGACGGCCACCAGGTCGGGGTGTCCCTCGGTCAGCTCCGGCCCCACCAGACGTACGTCGGTGACGGGCTCGCCGCGGCGCAGGGGCGCGGCCAGGCGCTCGCCGAGCGGCGCCTCGGCGAGGTCGGCGGGCACGTTGGCGGGGTCGGTCGAGACGTCGGTGAGGTCGGCTGCGGTGATGACCGTGCCGACCGGCAGATCTCGGGAGGCGACCGCCATCGTCGAGGTGTCGGGTGGGTCAGGCCGGGTGGCCGACAGGCCGATCGCGACCGCGGAGGCGGTCAGCAGGAACGCCAGCAGGCGTCGGTGGGCGAGGACCCCGCGGCGTACGCGGCGGGTCAGGGACGTGATTCGAGTGAACATGCGGGCACGCTAAGTCGCACTCGCGATTCCCGCATCTCGCTATCCACAGCCCAGGTCAGGTTGTGGATGACCCTGTGGATAACCCGCCGCCGCGGGTGGGTCTCAGTCCGACGAGCTGGAGGCGGCCGGCGCCGGGGACGAGGTGCTCGAGGACGACGTCGTCGAGGACGTGGAGGACGTCGAAGAGGAGGATCCGGACCGGGAATCGGTGCGGTAGAAGCCGGAGCCCTTGAAGACGACGCCGGCAGCGCTGAATACCTTGCGCAGCTTGCCGCCGCACTCGGGGCACTCGGTCAGCGAGGCGTCGCTGAAGCTCTGGAACTGGTCGAAGGCGTGGCCGCACTCGGTGCAGGCGTACTGATAGGTGGGCACGTTTCTCCTAGAACAGAATCTGGCACTCGACGGGCGCGACTGCCAATATTAGCGAACGCCTAGGAGAAGCGCTGCATTCCCTCCGCGCTCGCGGCCGCTCCGACCGCCCGGTCGTGCGCCTCGACCGGCACCGCGACGCCGATCTCCCACGGATAGAGAAGTACGCAGGTAAAGGTTCCGGCCGGCACCCGGGACAGGACGCGGTCATAGGATCCGCCGCCACGCCCCATCCGATGCCCGCGGGAGTCGACGGCCAGGCCGGGAACGAGCACGACGTCGGCACTGGCGATCGCAGAGACGCCCAACCGCTCCCCGCCGGGCTCCAGCAGCCCCCGAGGCGCGCGGACCAGCTCTCCGTCGTAGGCGGCCCAATCCAGGTCGTTGTCCGGCAGAAGACAGGGCAGCAGGATGCGTTTCCCGGCCGCGTCCAGCTCGTCGATAAGAGGTCCGGTGCCCGGTTCGGTGCCGATCGAGACGTAGAGCGCAACCGTTCCGGCGCTGCGTACGTCTGGAATATCAGTGACCACCTGCGACAGGGCACGCGCGAGCGAGCCCAACCGAGGGAGCCCGATGCGCCCCCGGGTAGTCAACAACTGGTCGCGTAAGGCAGTCTTGCGCCCCACGAAGTCAGCGGGGGCTGGACTATCAGAACCCGGAGGGGTGTGTGAACCCGACACAACGACAGCCTAGGCTTTCCTCTATGGGTAGCCCAGGTTTGGCCAAGGCAATGGCGAAGATGCGCGATGCCGGCGTAGACGACGTCGCGGTGCAGACATTCGCACATTACTACCGCCAGCTCGAGCATGGTGAGACCGGGATGATCCCGGAGGAGACCATCGAGCCGGTCGACATCCCGTCGATCAGCGACGCCGTGGTCACCGACGAGGAGGCGCACGCCGCCATCTCGACCACCGCGGTGATCAAGCTCAACGGTGGCCTCGGCACCTCGATGGGCATGGACCGCGCGAAGTCGCTGCTGTGCGTGCGCAAGGGTCTGAGCTTCCTGGACGTGATCGCCCGCCAGATCCTGCACATGCGCGAGAAGTACGACGTACGCCTCCCGCTGCTGCTGATGAACTCCTTCCGCACCTCCGAGGACAGCCTGGCCGCGCTCGAGCGCTACCAGGACCTGCCGGTCGAGGGTCTGCCGCTGGAGTTCCTGCAGAACCGCGAGCCCCGCCTGCTCGTCGACGACCTGACCCCGGTCGAGTGGCCCAAGGACCCCGAGCTCGAGTGGTGCCCACCGGGCCACGGCGACATCTACACCGCCCTGCTCGACACCGGGCTCCTCGACCTGCTCATCGAGCAGGGCTACGAGCGCGTCTTCGTCTCCAACTCCGACAACCTCGGCGCCGTCCCCGACGAGAAGGTCGCCGGCTGGTTCGCCAAGTCCGGTGCCCCCTTCGCCATCGAGGCTGTACGCCGCACCCCGAGCGACCGCAAGGGCGGCCACTTCGCGCGCCGCAAGTCCGATGGCCGCCTGATCCTCCGTGAGACGGCGCAGACGCTCGACGAGGACAAGGTGGCGCTGCAGGACCTCAACCGCCACAAGTACTGCTCGACCAACAACATCTGGTTCGACCTCAAGGCGCTCAAGAAGGTCCTCTCCGAGCGCGACGGCATCCTCGGCCTGCCGCTGATCCGCAACGAGAAGACCGTTGACCCGGCCGACCCGAAGACCCCGAAGGTCGTTCAGATCGAGACCGCCATGGGCGCCGCGATCGAGGTCTTCGAGGGCTCGCAGCTGATCGAGGTCGGCCGCGACCGGTTCGTCCCGGTCAAGACGACCAACGACCTCCTCGTCCTCCGCTCCGACGTCTACGACATCGGCGACAACTTCGTGCTCGACCAGGTCGCCGACGTGGTGCCGTTCATCGACCTGGACGGCGACTACTACAAGTACGTCGCGAGCTTCGACGAGCGCTTCCCCGAGGGTGCTCCGTCGCTGCGCAAGGCGTCCTCGCTCACCGTCAACGGCGACTGGACCTTCGGCAAGGGCGTCCAGGTCATCGGCGCGGTCTCGCTCGACGGCGCCAACGCCGAACGCGTCGCGCCCGCCACCGTCCTCTCCGACTGACACTGCTGGTCGACACGGTTTCGCCTTGCGGCTCCAGCAGCTCGACCATCGGGAGTGACGACTAGGCTCGTCGTGTGACCCCCGCCGAGTACCGCAACCGAATCCTGGCTGACCTCGAGCCGATGCCGGCCTACCCGCAGCCCCTGATGGACTGCCTCGGGCTGGCGGTGGCGGAGGACATCCATGCCGAGGTCGCCCTGCCGGGCTTCGACAACTCCTCGATGGATGGGTACGCGGTCCGCTACGCCGATGTCGCGACGGCCTCCGCCGAGGCGCCGGTGCGATTGCCGGTGCTCGGTGAGATCGGTGCCGGGCAGGCCTCGCTGCTGGCGCTCCCGCCGGGGGCGGCGGCGAAGATCATGACGGGCGCTCCGCTGCCGACGGGTGCCGACACGGTCGTGCCGTACGAGTGGACCGACCGCGGCGTCGCCGAGGTCGAGATCCGGCAGAGCCCCGAAGAGGCGCAGCACGTCCGCTACGCGGGGGAGGACGTCGCCAAGGGCGACCTGCTCATCCCCGCGGGTACGGTCCTCGGCCCGCGCCACCTGGGCCTGATCGCCTCCGTCGGCCGCGCGCAGGTCGCGGTGCGTCCGCGGCCCCGGGTCGTGGTGCTCTCGACCGGCACCGAGCTGCGCGAGCCCGGTGAGAGCCTGGGCCACGACTCGATCTACGACGGCAACTCCTTTCTGCTGGCCGCCGCTGCGCGCAAGGCGGGCGCGATCGCGTACCGCGTCGGGATCGTGCCCGACGAGCCGCGGGCGTTCATGACCGCGCTCTCCGACCAGCTCGTCCGCGCCGACCTGGTGGTCACCTCCGGCGGCGTCTCGATGGGCGACTACGACGTGGTCAAGGAGGCGCTGACGCCGGAGGGCGTCTGGTTCGGCCCCGTGAGCATGCAGCCGGGCAAGCCCCAGGGGTTCGGCCGGATCGGTGAGGAGCGGGTGCCGGTCCTGTGCCTCCCCGGCAACCCGGTCTCCTCGTTCGTCTCCTTCGAGCTCTTCGTGCTCCCGGCGCTGCGCCGGCTGATGGGCATGACCCCCGAGGCCAGGCCCGTACGCCGCGCCGCCCTGACCCACGGGGTGCGCTCGCCGAAGGGCAAGGAGCAGTACCTCCGCGGTTGGTACGACGGCTCCCGCGCCGGCGTCTCGCCCATCGGCGGCCCGGGGTCCCACCTGATCGGGGACCTCGCCGGCGCCAACTGTCTGATCGTCATCCCGCCGGAGACGACCTCGCTGGACAAGGACGCCGAGGTGGACGTGATCGAGCTGGATGTGGAGTTCTGATGGCTGACAGGTTGACCCACGTCGACGAGACCGGCGCGGCTCGGATGGTCGACGTCTCCGAGAAGGCGGTCACGGCTCGTACGGCGACCGCGTCCGGGCGCGTGCTGGTCGCACCGGAGGTCATCGAGCTGCTCCGCGGCGAGGGCGTACCCAAGGGTGACGCGCTCGCCGTCGCCCGCATCGCGGGGATCATGGGTGCCAAGAAGACCCCCGACCTGATCCCGCTGTGCCACCCGCTGGCGGTCTCGGGCGTCAAGGTCGAGCTGAGCATCGCCGACGACGCCGTCGAGATCACCGCGACCGTGAAGACCACCGACCGCACCGGTGTCGAGATGGAGGCACTGACCGCGGTCGCCGTCGCCGGCCTCACCGTGGTCGACATGATCAAGGCCGTCGACAAGCGGGCGGTCATCACCGATATCCGCGTCGAGACGAAGACCGGTGGAAAGTCGGGTACGTTCCAGCGATGAGCCTCAAAGCGACGGTCGTCGTCGCCTCCAACCGCGCCTCGGCGGGTGTCTACGAGGACACCACCGGCCCCCTCCTGGTCACCTTTCTGGAAGAGCTCGGTTTCGTGGTCGGCCCTCCCGAGGTCGTACGCGACGGAGACCCGGTCGGCGAGGCGATCGCCCGCGCGGCCGAGGAGGGGGCGCGGGTCGTCCTGACCACCGGCGGCACGGGGCTGACCCCCACCGACCGCACCCCCGAGGTCACCCGCCCGCTGCTCGATCGTGAGATCCCCGGCATCGCCGAGGGCATCCGGGCGGCCGGAGTGGCCAAGGGGATCCCGACGGCGCTACTGTCCCGCGGTCTGGCCGGTCAGATCGGAGCGTGCGTGGTGGTGAACCTTCCCGGGTCCCGGGGTGGCGTGAAGGATGCGATCGAGGTCCTTCGTCCGGTGCTGCCCCACGCCGTGGAGCAGAGTGTGGGAAGCGACCATCAGTGACCGATCCCGGCTGGCCCGCCGTCCTCTCCCACGGCTCGGTGACCCTACGCCCGCTCGACCGCACCGACGCCAAGGCATGGACCGAGGCGCGCCGCCGCTCGGCCGCCTGGCTGCACCAGTGGGACGCCACCGTTCCCCCGGGATCGAGCGCGCGGCCCACGACGTTCGCGAGCCTCGTACGTCGTCTTCGGCGTCAGGCCAAGCGTGGAGTGACCTACCCGTTCGCGATCGATGTCGACGGTGTTTTCGCTGGTCAGGTCACGGTCAACAACATCGTGCGGGGCTCTGCGCAGTTCGCCTCGATCGGCTACTGGATCGACCAGCGCTTCGCCGGACGCGGCGTGATGCCGCTGGCGGTGGCGCTGGTCATCGACCACTGTTTCACCGCCGCGCGGCTGCACCGGATCGAGATCTGCATCCGCCCGGAGAACTCGAACTCGCTCCGCGTCGTGGAGAAATTGGGCATCAACGAGATCGGATATGCGCCTCGATTTCTGCATATCGACGGTGCCTGGCGAGATCACCGTATCTTCGCGATAACAGTTGAAGAATGTCACCAAGGAATGCTGGCCAGGCTCGGTTTGTCACCTGAATGAGGCATTGACTCGGCGTGTCCTGCTGAAATCACACAAGTCACACGCGACACACCACTGCACGTCCGCCTACGGGCTGGTAATGGCTCCTACGCTTCTTAACGTGGACCCGAGCGCACTCATCTTCGTCGCCCTCGCCGTGGCGTGGGCGGTGTACTTGGTGCCCAAAGCGCTCGAACAGACAGCGACGGCCGAGGACGGGACCAAGAGCCGGGCCAGCGCCGCCATCTCCAAGTCCCGCCGGATCCTCGCACGGAGAGAAGCCACCGGCAAGGACTCGACCGACCTGGTGACCGAGAAGTCGCCGAAGAAGCCTGAGGCGGAGGTCGAGGAGCCAGCTCCTCGGCCCGTACCGATGGCCGTACGACGCCGAGCGGCACGCGCTGCGGCCAAGCGCCGTTCGATCGTCCTGGGCGTGCTCGTCTTCGGCTTGGCCGTGGTGGGCGCGCTCGCTGGTTTCGGGGTCTTCGGCCCGGCGTGGATCGCCATCCCGGCCGGCCTGGTCGTCGCCTGGCTGGTCACCTGCCGGCTCAGCGTGCGCCACCAGCGAGAGGTCTGGGCCCGGATCCCGTTCCCCGAGGACATCCCCGAGCCCGAGCCGGTCGCCCCGCCCCGGGTCACCTTCGACATCGACCAGGACACCGGCGACCTGGTGGCCGTGGTCGAGCACGACGACACCGGCGAGCACCTCCCCGCGGGTGCCTGGAAGCCGGTGGAGACACCGCTGCCGACGTACGTCTCCAAGGAGGCCGCGCCGCGCCGCACCGTCCGCACCATCGACCTCGACGCCACCGGCGTATGGAGCTCGGGCCGTAACGCCGCCGACTCCGAGCTCGTCCGCCAGGCGGAGGAGGCCGAGCGTGCCGCGGCCGAGGCCGCCGAGCAGGCCCGTGGCCGCGCCACGGGCTCCTGAGGCCATACTGATTGGGTAACACCCGCGACGAGGTGCTAACGTTTCTCATCGCTTGGGGCTGTGGCGCAGTTGGTAGCGCGTCTCGTTCGCAATGAGAAGGCCAGGGGTTCGAATCCCCTCAGCTCCACCAGATAAGAACCCCGTCTGACCTGCGGATACGCAGAGGGTCAGGCGGGGTTCTTGCTTGTCGGCGCTGCCGTCGTTTGGCGTGCGGCGTGAGGCGACGATGCTTGGATCAGCCCGTGTGTGATTCGTAGGTGGCCGGTCCCCGCGAGTGGTCGCGGGAACCGGCCGGGATGGCCTAGGGGTCAGGCGCCGATGGCGATGACGGGCTTCTTGGTGGGGTCGAGGAGGTTGAAGTATTCCTTCATCATCCAGCGGGGGACGCTGACGCATCCGCCGGTCGCGCCGGAGCCGTTGACGTGCAGGAAGATGCCGGCGCCGCGGTAGCGGACGGGGTTGTCGTAGTTGTACTTGATGACGACGGCGTACTCGTACTGTGTCGGGTAGGCCGCGAGCCGCTCGGAGCTGTTGATGTCGCTGGCGGGGAGCCAGTAGCGGAAGCCGCCTTGGGACTTGAGGCGGTAGCGGTTGTAGTAGGCCGAGTTGTTGTCCTGGACCCAGTAGGACTCGCTGGTGATCTTGGTATGGGCCAGCTTCTGAGTGGTCGCCTTGGTGTGGGTGCCGAAGGTGGACATCAGGCTGAAGGTGCCCATCGGGGTGGTGCTGGTGCCCTGTTTGCGCTGGTCGCGGGGGACGAGGCCGCCGGAGCCGATGCGGCCCTGGGTGGTCATGAACTTCTGGGTCCACTTCCCGTCGGCCTTCACCCAGAACCGGACGTTGGCGTAAGTCCCGGAGCTGCGGTTCACGGTGACGACCTGGGTGCCGCCGTAGGGGACGGAGACCGAGACGCCGTCGAGGACCACCGTGGTCGCGGCGCCGGCGTTGGAGGGCAGAAGGGAGAACATGGCGGCGGCGGTCGCAACGATTGCGACGACGCCGCCGACCAGGCCTGTTCTCCGGTCGATCGAGAGCCTCACGAGACCTCTCCTCCGTGGGGAACGCCACGGTCCGAGTGACCGGGCCGCCGAAGCCTAGCGGGGTAGGGGTATGACGCAACCTCAATGCCTGGTCACGAGGAAGTTGAACTGGATGAACCTCGTCGTACTGACGTCGTTCGCGGTGGTGTCGAGCAGATCCTGCGCAGCGACGCGCCCTGGAGGCGATTCCGCAGGACTCCGCGGGGGCGTCCAAGCGAGGCGGAATCTAGGCTGTGGCCCATGTCGGCACGTCAGTGGATGCTCGGGTTGGAGCGAGCGTGGGATGCAGCGAGGTTCCGTCGGGCAGGATCGCGGGTGCCGGCGGACTTCCGGATCGAGTGCTATGGCGGGCACGGGAGTGCCGAGGGGGTCGTTGTTCGCGGTCGGGTCGTCGACGATCCACCGCCCTCGGAGGCCGTGGAGGGCGAGGGCGCGGGGGCTGCCGTACGCCGCATGATCCGCCACTTCGTGACCGACGAGCTGCCGGGTGTGCCGCTGCGGGTCACTGTGGGTGATGCCGCGGTGGAGGCGGTCACCGATGACGAGGGCTACTTCGTGGCCCGGCTGCAGCCCGACCCGGAAACGCTGGAGGCTCCGTTCACGCGCGGTGTCGTCGAGTTGGCCGGCGAGTACCGCGGTCTGGCCGGGGACCACCGGGCGACGGTGGAGGTCAGCGTGCCCGTCGGTGAGGCACGGTTCGGCGTGATCTCCGACATCGACGACACGATCCTCGAGACCGGGGTGCAGCGCGTCGGGCGGATGGTGCGTCAGACCCTTACCGGGTCGGCGCTGACGCGTACGCCGTTCCCTGGTGCGCCCGAGCTCTACCGCGACCTCGCCGCCCATGCGAACCCGGTGTTCTACATCTCCTCCAGCCCGTGGAACCTGCATGCGTTCCTGGACGCCTTCGTGCGCCACCGCGACTTCCCGCGCGGGCCGCTGCTGCTGCGCGATCTGCTCGGCAGCGCCGGCGGCCGGGAGCCGAAGAGCGGGCGCATCGACGAGGTCCTCGCGCTCCACCCGAGCCTTCCGTTCGTCCTCCTGGGTGACTCCGGTGAGCACGATCCGGAGATCTACGCCGATGCCGTCCGCCGCCATCCTGGGCGGATCCTCGCGGTCTACATCCGCGAGGTGCGGCTCGATCCTCACGACGGCCGCGTCGAGCGCGTGTGGGACTCCATGGGCGACGAGGTGCCGCTCGTGCTCGTCGCCGACAGCGAGGCGGTACGTCGCCACGCCACCGGTCTCGGCCTCCTCTGAGGACGACGCGATGTGTACAACTGATTAACAGAGCCCTGAACGACTGCGGCGAAAATCCGCCGCGGGATAGATTTCGGGTTGCTCGCCGGCTCGGGATCGGAGACGCGCTTCCAGCTGTCCGATTCTTGCCAGGAGTCTCGTTGAACTCGACGCGGGACCCGGTGCTGACGGAAGCCGAGAAGCAGTGAGTCGCACGGCCAGCGGCCGGGAGTGACCTCCGCGCTGTTGACGCGCCTTGGGCGCTGATGGCCCGACGAGGCCGTCGTGTCCCGGTTGGTTCCATCTCTGCGGAGCAGAGGTCATGAAGAGACAGGTTGAAGAATGAGTTCCGGGATGGGCCTGAGCCAGGCGCTTCGGCGTGGACGGACCACGATCGCCACCCTGGCGGTGGCGAGCACCGTCGCGGTCCTGTGCGGGCCGACGTCGTCGGCGGAGGCGGCGGCGCTGCCAGGACGGCTGGAGTCGGGGCGGCCCAGCGTGTTGATGATCAACGTCGATGACCTGGCGGCGACGGACATCAAGTACATGCCGAACGTGCAGAGGCTGCTGGTGCAGCAGGGGACGACGTTCACCGATGGGGTGGCACCGACGCCGTTGTGCGTCCCGGCACGGGCGAGCCTGTTGACCGGCAAGTACGCGCACAACCATCGGAACTGGTCGATCTCCGGGACCAACGGCGGCTACTCGGGCTTCACGGGGCGGCGGAACACGCTTCCGGTGTGGATGGACAAGGCCGGCTATCGCACGATGTTCCTCGGGAAGTACCTCAACGGCTACGGCAAGGGGTCCGAGCGCTACTCCAGCGGCGAGCCCGGATGGGACAACTGGCAGGCGACGATCGATCCGTCGACCTACCACCTGCTGAGTCCGAAGTTCAACGCCAACGGCACGATCCAGAGCCCCGGTCTCTACAGCTCGGTCGCGTTGCAGAACCGGTCGATCAAGATGATCAAGAACGCCGGGACCAACGCCGGCGGCACGAAGCCATGGTTCCTGTGGGTCAACTACGTGGCGCCACACGCGGGTGGCCCGGTCGAGGCCAGCGACCCGAAGAAGCGCTACCCGAACCAGCCGTCACTGTGGCTGGAGAACACCCGGCCGATGGGTGCGGACAAGGGACGCTTCAGCGGGCTCGGGCTGCCCACGACTCCGGACATGTTCTACGCCGGACCGGGCCAGGTGACGGCTGGGAAGCCCTACACGGCAGCCCAGAAGCGGGTCATGCGCTACGTCTACCAACAGCGCATCGAGGCGGCGCAGTCGGTCGACCGGGCGGTCGCCCGCACCATCGCCCACCTGAAGGACAGCGGGCAGTACCGGCGTACCGTCATCATCTTCTCAGGGGACAACGGCTACACCACCGGGCACCACAACCGTCTGGGCAAGCTGTGGGAGTCGTCGCAGTCCATGCGGATCCCGCTGATCATGGTCGGGCCCGGGATCCCGAAGAACATCAAGGTCGGCTCCGCGGTCGGCAACCCGGACATCGCCACCACGGTCGCCGCCCTCGGGCGGGCGACGCCGGGGCGGGCACAGGATGGCGTCGACATCACGCGCGTGCTCGCGTCGAGCGTGAAGGCGGGCAAGACGCTGTACCGGCCGATCCCGATCGCCGCCTGGCCGACTCTGGGCGGGACGACCAGCAAGTATCGCGGCATCCGCTACGGGCGCTACACCTACATCACCCTCACCGCCAGCGGTGCGCCCGTCCTCTACGACCGCGCCGTCGACCCGTACGAGACGCGCAACCTGGCTGGGGACCGGAGGTACGCCAAGGTCGTCGCCCAACTGAAGGCACTCGATGCGAAGTACCGCGCCTGCTCGGGCAGCACCTGCCCCAAGACGTACGCATCCACGCTGAGCACCCCGAGCCCGAGCTGACCCCTTGCCTCCGACGGTGTGATTCCGGTCACTTGACCGGTATTCACTGCTGATCTCTTGACTCTCGGATCATTGCTCAGTAACCATTGAGTCAATGGACGTTGAGCGACAGGTCGAACTGGAACGCCGGGCGAGGATGCACGCAGCGCTCGGTGATCCGGTGCGACTTCGGATCGTCGACAGCCTCCAGATGAGTGATGCCTCCCCCACAGAGCTCGCCGGGATGCTGAATGTCTCGTCGAACTTGTTTGCTCACCACGTGCAGACCCTGGTGAGCGCAGGTGTCGTGTCCCGTCATCATTCCGAGGGCGACGGGAGACGTACGTACCTGCACCTCGAGCAGGACGCGCTCGAGAGCCTGGGCACCGCGTCCCCCGTGGCGGTGCCCAGGCGTGTCCTGTTCGTGTGCACCGGCAACTCGGCCAGATCGCATCTGGCTGCGGCGTTGTGGCGTCAGGTCAGCACGATCCCGGCCGCCTCGGCCGGCACCCATCCCGCCGAGCAGATCAACCCGGGTGCGGTCGATGTCGCATCCCGTCATGATCTGGAGCTCCCCGTCATCGATCCTCGTCATCTCGACGACGTGCTCGACCCGGACGATCTGGTGGTCACCGTCTGTGACCGCGCGTATGAGACCCCGAAGGTCGCCGGTGAGCTGCACTGGTCGATCCCCGACCCGGTGGACAAAGGCCCTGAGGCCTTCGACACCGCCTACGCAGAGCTCGAGCGCCGCATCAAGGTGCTCGCGTCCCACTTTCATCCTGATGAGCCGCCCACGCGTAAGGAGTAGCCCTATGGACACCGAGGTCGCCCTCGATCAGATGTTTGCGCCGAGCGGCACTGCTGATCGGGCTGCCGATGAGTTCAGTGGCAATGTCCTGCCTCCTTCGCTCGATGGCCGTCCGGAGGGCGGTGACACCGTCCCTGATGCGCCATCGCTCGCCGAGCAGTTCGCCGGCATCGTCTACTTCTCCGAGATGGCCGCCGATAGCCGGGACGATCGACGGCCGACCCGTCGCCGCAACGTCGGAAGAATGTCTGGCGGGGAGTCAGCTCGCTCCGCGCGTGGTCGCCGAATCCCGACTCGACCCTGGCGCCTTCCCGCCGTCGACCGGAACCCCAAGACCTGACCGCACCGACGTCGCCCGCGAGCTGTCGGCTACCGGGTCAGGCTCCGAACAGCAGGTAGAGGCCCATGTAGGTGTAGAGCACCATCGCGATGAGCAGCGGCAGCTGACCGGCGACCTGGTGACGCCGCGGGAGGATCTCCAGGGCACGGTCGTGAGCTGTGATGACTCCCAAGACGTGCCCGGTCACGATGGCGACCACCTGGGTCGTGGCCAGGAAGGTCGCATGCTCGGAGAACCAGTAGCTGACCTCCCAGTCCCGGGTCCCGAACAGATTCGCGCCGGTCCCGCCGGGGTCGCTGATCTGGATCAGAGTCTGTGAGCCGACCTGGACGAAGAAGTTCAGGTAGTGCGCCACCATGTAGCCGACGACGATCGGGACGATGGAGTGAGCGAGGCGACGCGGGATCTGCCGGCGATCGACGCTCTCATCGGCCGCTGTTGCCATCGACGCCGCCACGAAGACGACTCCGACGACGGTGATCGTCGTCAGGAGTCCGGCCGTTCCCAACACGGTCGAATCGATGCCACTGGATTGGACGAACCGGATCCAGGTCACGCTCTCGCGCCAGCTGTCGTACGCGGTGCTGCCGAGGAGGACCGCGACCGTGGCCACCAGTCCTGCTTCGCCTGGCACACGTGCGAGGTGGCGCAGCGGACTGACCCAGACGAGGTCGCCTTCGTCGTTTCGGGCCCACGGTGAGAGGTGGGCCAGAAGGGTGGAGTAGACCTCGAACGGGTCGGCCCGCTCGAGCCATCGTTCACCGAAGATCGCGCCGCCGAGCAACATCGCTGCCAGGTAGCACGCGAACCACGCGCGAACCGAGCCCAGGTAGGTCGCTTGGGGTGAGACGAGCTCGAGCCAGACGAAGGCGAACAGACCGATTGCGGCGGGCCAGTACCCCAGGCGGGCCGGATAGCGGCGGATGCCTTCCTCAGGTGGTCGCCTCGCGACCTTCGCGAGGATCAAATGGAGGGTGCGGGCCGGGCTGACAGCACGGTAGAAGCGGCCGAACAGCAGCGAAGCCGGGACGATGCCGACCCAGAGCCATACGTAGACCACGCCGAAGGTGGGATTGCTCAGCAGGTCCGGCCCGAACAGCGCGGGCCAGAGCATGAAGCAGAAGAACGTCATCCCGAGTACGTGGACGCTCATGGTCCAGCCGCGACCGTCCAGGAATGCCGCGAGGCCCGCGTGGACAGCTCGTTCGCCGCCAGTCGTCGCGAACCGAGGCGTACGCCACGCCAGGAGCAGAACGACGAAGGACAGCACGAGGGCGGCCGTGCCGCCCGCGATCGCGACGGGGGCAGGGATGGGCAGGTCTGCGCCTCCGCCCAAGCCATGCATGGGCAGGATCAGGGCGAACAACGTCAGCGCACCTCGATGAGCGCGACGACAGCGCCGGTGTCGTGGTCCTCCACCTCGACGGTGCCAGGCGTGTTCACGACGATCTCGCTGTTCGAGGTCCCCTCGGCGTACTCGACGGACTGCTCAGGGGTGGAGTGGACGTGCAGCTCGCCGGCCCGGTCGGAGTCGATCTCCACGTGGAGCTTCTCGCCGGTGCTGAGCTCGATCTCCTCCGCGTTGGGCGACACTTCCTCTCCGTCGATCGTGACCGTGAGAAGCGGACCGGGATCGGTTGACTCGGCGGTGGGGCTGACCGGAGCTGCTGACGATGCGGCAGCCGAGGGGATCACGGAGGACGGCGCGCCGGCCGGCTCGGCCGATGGGACAGTGTCTTCGTCGGTGCCTCCGCACGCGGCGGGCGCGAGGACGAGCGTGAAGGTCACACCGATGGTGGCGCTGAATCGCCAGAGAAGGCGGTGGTACGTAGGCATGGGTATCCCTCAGGTCCTAACCGAGGAGGTCCGAACCGGGCAGCGCTGCGAGCGCCACGACGGTGGCCGAGGCTGACACCGCTGCCACCTCCCGCAGCCGGCGGCGAGCGGGCCTGCCCCGCCGGCCGTCGCTCTGCTCGGGGTCGGATCTGCGGCGCCGCTCTTGGAGCAGGAGCGCCGCCCCCGTGCCGGCGATCACCACCGCCAGCACGCCGTACGCCGCCAGCTGCCAGCCGCCGGTCGTGGTCGCCGCGAGCAGCACGACCGCACCGCCCTCCAGCATGATCCGGGCAAGCAGCCGCGCGGCGGGCGCCGCCTGTCCACCGGCTCGACGTAGGACCGTCCATCGCATCACCGCGGCGCCGACGCCGACCGCAGCCGCCAGTAGGAGCGCGGTGCTCGCGACCACGCTGAGCGGCCCCGGTCCCGTCGGTGCGTGCGGGCGGGCGAAGATCCAGGTCGCTGCCAATGCCGAGGCGGCACCGAGCACCGTCGCCGCGGCGATCCAGCGCTCGACCGAAGTCCGGGCGGGCGTGCTCCGCAGGAGCTGCCAGAAACCGAGTGTGAGCGGCAGCATGATGAGCAGCCTGGCCATGAGCGCCGCCCCGATGTCCGACTCGACCGTCCCGGCGAGGAGCGCCGGGTCGAACGCGTCGCCGAGCGAGGTCCGGGCGGCGTAACCGCCGAACGAGAGCAGGGATACGAGCGTCGCCAGCACCATGGTCGCCCAGGTGCACTTGAGCAGACGGCGCGACCCTGGACGGCGGGTGCCCTCGGGCCAGGCGACTCCGAGCACGAACACGGTCCCGACGCCGAGCACCAGGGCGGCCGTCGCGAGGGTTTCCACGACCGTGTACACCGCGACGACGACCGGGTCGCGGTCGACGACGAGGCCGGGGACCGCGGTGAACCTCTGCGCGGAGTACACGGAGAAGGTCGACGAACCGATCATCGGCTCGAGGGTGCTGGACGGCACCGACCAGACGACCGTGTAGATCCCCTCGTAGCGGGCTTCCGGCATGGGCACGGCAATCGCGTCGTCGGCCCCCGACGGGTTGTACGGCCGGGTCGACACGATGCGTTCGCCCGCGGGATCAGTCATCTGGATCGTCGTGAGCTCCGCGGGTACAGGCCGGTCGAACGTGATCCGGACCTCGTCGGGGGACCTGACCGTCTCACCGTCCTGAGGGCTCACGGAGACCAGCACCGGGTCACCCGATGTCGACGGCAGCACCGTGAGCAACACTCCCCAGCAGGCCGCGACCAACACGACCAGCCCGATCACGCGCCGACGGATCCTGGGGCGGGGTGGGGTTGTCACAGCCCGTGGGCGAATATCCTGCGCCGTCATCGGCCGGCCTCCTGCGTGATCGGGAACTCGTGGGAAATTTCGGGTCTGGCAGAGACGGTCCGGGGCTGTGCAGCGCAGCCCAGCCCCGGACCGTCGGTGGTGTCAGATGCTGATGCTGATCAGCAGGCCGACTCGTCGATCGGGTTGATCTGCTCGCAGGTCAGACCCTTTCGCCAGGCCGCCGGGATCTCCTGTGACCAGCCGTTGTAGACCAGCGGGAGGGCGAGGACGCCCTGTCCGCCTACACCCGGGTGGGCGACGAGCTCGTCGTCCATCTTGGTGTCCGCCGTCGGCCCCAGCGTCAGCTGGCCGGCGATGGCGGCATCCGAGATGTCGCCATCGTTGTTCGGGTCGACGTCGATGACCTGCATGGCGTTGGAGAACTTGTTGGAGACGTAGGCGTAGTAGCCGCCACCCTCCTTGGCGCCGAAGTTGGCGCCGTGGCAACCGGCGTTGCACGGCAGATCCTTGATCAACTTGTGTGTGTCCGGGTCGATCACGTTGACCGTCTGGGACAGGGTGTTGACCGCCAGCAGCGCCTTGCCGTCCGGGCTCACCGGGAGCTGGATGGTCAGTCCGCCCCACGACTTGCCCTTCTCAGGACCGGTCTGCGAGTCGTAGTTCTGCCACAGGTCGATCGTGGAGTTCTTGGCCACACCGCCGTCGGGGGTCGCACACGCGTCCTCCTCCAGCGACACGCACGAGACGCTCATGCCCAGGAAGTTGGACAGGTACGCCTTCTTCGAGTCCGGCGTCATCGACGTGGCGATCGGGAACGCCCCGACGGGCTCGTGCCTGACCTTCCCGGTGTCCATGTCGGCGATGACGGCCTCCTCGGTCATCGTGTTCGGCGCGACGACCGTCTTGCCGTCATGGCTGGTCCAGTGCGCGTGCGGGTGCGGGGTCATGCCGCTCTCCGGATCGGCGTGGATGCGCTTGATGATCTTCGTGGCGCCCGGTGCCGCCTCGACGATGTCCGTCCCGGCGTTGACGCCGATCGTGAGGTTGTCGTTGCCTGGACGAGTCATCACGTGCGCCGGGTTGGGCCCGACCTCGAGGCTCCGTACGAACTTGCCGGTCGCCCGGTCGAACACGTCGGTCTCGTTGTCGAACCACTCGTTCCCGTACAGGTACTTGTACGTCTTGTCCGCCCACATGTTGTGGATGTTGTTCATGTTGATCTCGGGGGCTGCGATCTTCCGATCGATCGTCCAGTCCTCGGCGTTGATCTTGGTGATGGAGCCGTGCTTCTTCTTCCCTGCGAAGTCCTCCATCTGAGTGGCCATCCAGACCTCACCGACGCCAGGGGTGGCCGGCTTCTTCAGCGCCGGCAGCTTCCTCGGGTACTCGAACTTCTGGTCGTAGTACGCGTCCAGGTTCGGGATCAGCACGGGCTTGCCCTCTGCGTCGTACTGCAGGATCGGGGCCGGCGGCTGGACCGGATTCCAGGACACCTCCTTGGAGTCGCTGAACTGCTGCCAGTTGTTCGGGTTGGTGATGGTGAAGAAGGCGTTCACCAGCCGCTGGATGATGTCGGCGTTCGACGGAACGGGCTCGGGCTTGCCGTTGACCACCAGCTTCTCGCCGAAGTCGAGACCCAACGTGAGCGGGTCGTCGACCACGACCGCGCCGAGCATGTACGGCGCGACCGAGTCGGTGAAGGCGTACAGCCCCGGCTCGGTGAGCTGGATCGTCTTCTCGCCGAAGAAGGCGCCCTTGGAGTCCATGTACGGGAACTCGTCCGCCCCCTCGGGAGCGATCAGCCCGATCGGGTTGCGGATTCCCTGCGACTTGGCCGGGTCCACGTTGAACGTGACGGTGACCGGAGGCCCCTCGACCGCGAACTCCTGGAGGGAGTCCAGGACACCCGCCAGGTCCACGCCGACCGGCAGCGAGGTCAGGTCGACCGGCTCGCCCGCCGGCATGTCGGCGACGGTCGCCTCGAGCTCGCCGATCAGGTCCTCGGCCTCGGCGGCCTTGTCAGCCGCCTCCGGCGAGGACTTCGCGATGCCCTTCACTGTGGCCAGGGTCGAGTCGAGGGCGAGCGGGTCGGTGGCGCTCGCGCCGCCGGCGGTGCCGAGCCCGCCGAGGAGGTTCTCCACCAACGACGCGTCAGTCGGCAGCAGCGGGCCGCCGACAGAGGGCACTCCGCCAGCAGGCACGGCGACCCGGGGGAGCACGCCTACCGCGAGGGACTTGCTGCCGAAGAGGTTGAGACCGGAGTCGAACCATCCTCCGTTCTCGTCGGTCAGATCGAAGGTGATGGGGAGCGGGCCCACCCCGACCGGCTGCTGGCCTACGGCCGGCATCGTGGTCAGACTCGCCGCTGTGATCGCCGAGGCCGCCGCCACGGCCACCGCGCCGAGTCGTCGTCGTCGATTCCTGAGCCCCAAGAAGCCTTGGGGAGCTGATACAGACATGAAGAATGCCTCTCTGTTCTAGCGCATTTGATTCGATCTCCAAGGTGAAAATTCGGGGAATCCCGAGGAGTGGTAATCACTCAATACTGCCCTCATTAAGGGCCCTCGACCCTGGGTGAAATCTCATCGTTAATGGGACCTCACGGCCTCACGAGGCATTCATTTCGGGGAGGAGATTCGACGGCTGACGTCGAGTTTCGCGCTCAATATATACCCCCAGGAGTTTAAATACCCCTCGGAGTTTAATACCCCTGGGAGTTTAGGAAATCTCCGCAGTCGCCCATGTAATGCGAAGGCATGGTGCGCTTTTAACTGGTGCGTTACGTTGCGGCGACGAATCGGTCATACCTGATCGGCCTACTGGATATCCGACCCCAGATTGTCTATCTGGGAACACCTGAAACATCCACAACATGCCTCTGAAACATCCAAGGTAACTGGGTATAAGGAGGAAATAGGTAAAGAAGGAGAAACCCATGCCCAGTCTTACCTGCGTTCACCGGGGCAGCTCCGGAAGAACGGTCCAGGTGCTTGCCGATATCAATGTGAACAAGGCCGTCGTAGCGATGGAGCTGCCATGACCACGATCCCCGCTGACCCCTCACGGCCCCGGGCTGGTGCCGGTGCGGCCGATCGAAGGCGTTCCAGCGCCCCGTTGTGGTTGCTCGCTCGACGCGTGCACTTCATGGCGGGCCTTCTGGTCGCACCGTTCCTCGCGGTGCTGGCGTTGACCGGCCTGGCCTATGCCTTCACTCCCCAGATCAACGATGTGCTGTACGGCGACGAACTGCACGTCGAGGCGCAGACAGGGCAACCGCGACCGCTCTCGGAGCAGGTCGCGGCCGCACTCGCCGTCCATCCCGACGCACACGTCACCTCGGTCATTCCCGCGGACGACCCTGACCGAACCACCCGGGTCGTGCTCATGGGCATCGACGGCCTGCACCAGACCGGGAGCCACTTCTCCTCGGAGTCGCTGACCGTGTACGTCGATCCGTATACCGGTGGCGTCACTGGCGAACTGGTCACGGTGGCCGACCGGCCACCCGCGCAGGTGTGGCTGCGCGAGCTCCACGGCAACCTGCACCTGGGCGACCTCGGTCGGATCTATTCCGAGTTCGTTGCCAGCTGGCTGCCCTTCATCGTGCTCGGCGGCCTGGTGCTGTGGCTCAGCAAACGAGCCCGTGGCCGGTCCCTGCGGGCCGTGCTGATTCCGTCCTTCACCGCGAAGGGACGTGCACGCAGCCGGTCCTGGCACGGGGTGCTGGGTCTCTGGCTGGCGGTCGGGCTGCTTGGCATCAGCATCACCGGCCTGACGTGGTCGACGTATGCCGGTGGCCGCGTCGACACCGCGATCACTGCCGTGAACGGCAAGACTCCGTCGCTTTCCCCGCCGGAGGTGGCGGCCGTCGGCACTGCTGAGCCGATCAGCTTCGACCGTGCTGTCGAGGTGGCCAGGTCGGAAGGCCTGCAAGGTGAACTCACTCTCATACCGCCGCATACCGCCGAGGAGCCGTTCACCGTCGAGGAGTCGTCCGAAGGGCTGCCGGTCCGCAAGACCGCCGTCGCCATCGATCCCTACACCGAGCAGGTCACTGCCCGCCAGGGCTGGGAGGACTACCCCCTGATGGCCAAGCTCACCAGCGTCGGTGTCGATGCCCACAGCGGCACCCTGTTCGGGCTGGCCAACCAGCTCCTGCTTGCCCTGCTGGCCCTGGGATCGCTCGTGCTCCTGGGGCTGGGGTATCGGATGTGGTGGCAGCGCCGGCCCACTCGGTCCGGGCGTTCCTCCCCGCCGCCGGTGTGGCGCAACCTGTCGGTGCCGATGCTGGTCGTGGTGCTTGTCGCGGCGGGTGCACTGGGCTGGGCGATGCCGGTCTTCGGCGTCACCCTCGTCGCGTTCGTCCTCCTCGACGGCACCGTGAATGCACTGAGGCGGCGTCGCGCACGCGTGAGCGCCGTCTGAGGCGTCTCGCCACGACCGGCCGGCGGGATCCGGTGGGTCGTGGCGAGACCAGCGAGCTAGAGGGGACGCCCCAGCGCCGTGGCCAGCGAGACCGCGACCGCCATCACAGCGAGCTCGAGTCCGGCCCACACGGTGAGTGGCGTGGGCTGCTGCCGCGCCACCCGGTCGACGACGGCAGTACGGATGTACGCCCCCGAGCAGCCCAGCAGGGCCATGCAGGCGAGCTTGCCCATGACCAGCCAGCCGGCACCGGTCTGTGTCAATGCGTCGACCACGTCTCCGAAGGGCGGCGTCACGTCGCCGGTCAGCCGGGTCGCGGCCAACAACAGGCCGCTGACCGCCACCAGCGCGAAGCTCGCCTCGGCGACCCGCGAGAACCGGAGAAGAACGATGGCCAGCGCCTGCCGGTCGGCGCTGACGATCAGAAAGGTGATGGCCAGTCCGCCCACCCAGAGTGCCGCTCCGGTCACGTGGAGGGCGCTGGCCATCATCAGCAGCAACGGCGGCTCACCTTGCGAAGCGTGCCCGCTCATCGATACGGCCGTCAGGCCCGCCAGCGCGATCAGAAAGCCCACGTCCGGCGGCAATGACGGCCGCCGCAAGCGGGCAACCGAATAGGCGGTCAACGCTCCCGCCGAACCGGCGCTGATCAGCAGTGCGAGACCCAGGCTGACGTTTCCGCCGTAGCCGAGCACGCCGCCGACCGGCACCCGTAGCTGGCGTTGAGAGATCTCCGCCGCGTTGAACCAGAGACCCAGCAGCGCCGCGACCGCCCAGACTGCCGCGGCCCACACCGTCGCCGTTGACGTACGTCGGGCCAGGGCAGGAGCACGGTCGCGGCCGGCCTCACCCAGAAGCACCAGCACCAGCACGGAGCCCACGGCGCCGATCGCGCACACGTTCGCGATCCAGCGGAGCAGCGGGATCCCGGTGCGTACCACCACCGACGGCTCGGGAATGCCGACGACCGGCTTGGGCAGCGTGGCCAGGATCCCGAAGGCAAGCGCGATGAGGCTCACGCCGACAAGCGCCGACGCCTGCAGGAGCCGGGCGCGGTCGTTCATGTCGCGTCCGTTCGGCGTACGGTCTGGCGACCGATGGCCCCCACGCACGCCGCGATCGCGGCCAGCAGCGCGATCCACAGCCACATGGGCAGCGCTGCCAGGCCACGCGGCCGATCCACGTCGAACGCCGTCATCGCGGTGGCAGCGGACGCGGTGGAAGCAATGGACGTGGCGGAGGTGGTGGACGTGGTGGACGCCGACGGCCGGATATCGATCGGCACGGACCCGATGATCGGGTGGCCGTCCGCTCCGAGCACCCGGTAGTCGATCCGGTAGCGGCCCGGAGCCCCCAACTCACTCATCGAGGCGGTCAAGGTGTTCCCGTCGATGCGAGCACGACCACACGCCCAGTGGCTGCTCTGTGGTCCGGTCACCACGATGCCGTTCGCGCCGGGAAACGCTTGGATCGGCTGGTCGAACGTGAGCACCACCTCCGGCGGGCTGGCGGCGAGCACGGCGCCGGCATCCGGAAAGCTCGTGACCAAGTGGGCGTGCGCGGACGCCGGCGCTGCTGTGAATAGTGTGGGGGTTAAGAACGAAAGCGCGAAGATCGTTGCTGCCAACGCCGTGGCGAGGCGCTGCGATCCGCGTGTTGAAGCATTCGACATTGCTTCCACCTAGTGAGTTTCGAGAGTCATCGAACGAGGGGTGGTCCATGGCTCAGCCGGCACCGGGACCTGCGCAGAAGAGCGCAGGGCCACGTGTCGCGTGCCTTCTTGGGGCTCAGTGCCCCTGAATCGACGTGGGGTTCTTCTCGCCGCCCGTGCCTGTGCCGACGCGAGAGTGGCTGTGATCGCCGTGGTTCGGGTGACGACGATGAACGGAATGGGGATGACGGTGGTGCTGCAAGAAATGATCTTCTGCATGGCGAATACCCATCCTGTGTTCGCGAACGCGCACCACGATGTGCCCGTGGCCAGCCTCGAAAGTCGGCACTTAAAGTTGAACTCAGACGGGTTGCGCCGCAGTTACGTATCGCGCATGGCGCTAGTAACAAATAAAAGCGCTGAGTGAAATGGCCTTAACGCTGGCGTTCAGGGAATCGGGGTGGCAGCAACACCCCCGTAACGCCTGGCTGTCGATCAGCCTTTTCAGTCGTTGATGTGAGCGCGTTGTGAACTGAAAATACCCATACGGGTTGGGGGATCGATTCATTCAGGGAGCAATTCTTGCCCATGCGCCTTGGATCGTGGAGGAGCCTCTGACACCCTCGCTAAGGTGGACGTGGATAACCTCTATGCGTACGTCTTCAGAATCACTTTCGGCGCGTGCCATCGAAGTGCTCGTCGGCGAGATCTACGACGCCGTCGCCGGTGGCCTCTGCGGCCTCGATGGGCCTCCCCGACCAGTAGCTCGCCAGGATCGAGCCGGAGACGTTGTGCCAGACCGAGAAGATCGCGGCAGGCAGCGCTGCGGCCGGCGAGAAATGGACCGTGGCGAGCGCGGCGGCCAGTCCCGAGTTCTGCATGCCCACCTCGATGCTGATGGCGCGCCGGCTCGAGATCGGCATGCCGCAGACTCGCCCGACCGCGTACCCGAGGGCCAGGCCGGCGACGTTGTGCAGGACGACTGCGACGACGACCAGGAGGCCCACCGAGAGCAGCGTGTCGGCACTTCCGGCGACGACGGCGAGCACGACTCCGGTGATACCGGCGACCGAGATCAGCGGAAGCACATCGATGACCTTCTCGATGAGACGCGGCAGCAGCAGCCGGAGCACCAGGCCGAGCAGGACCGGGACGAGCACGATCTCCACGATCGAGACGAACAGGTCGCTCGCGGAGACGGGTAGGTCCTCCCCGATCAGGAAGAGGACCAGCAGGGGCGTCAGTACGGGCGCGAGCAGGGTCGACACGGAGGTCATCGCCACTGACAGCGCGGTGTCGCCACGGGCCAGGAACACCATGACGTTGGAGGCGGTGCCGCCGGGCGCGCAGCCGACCAGGATCATGCCCGCGGTGAGCACGGCGGAGAGGCTGAGCGTGTTCGCGATGCCCCAGCCGAGCAACGGCATCACGGTGAACTGGGTGGCGACGCCCAGCAGCAGCGCCCACGGCCGCCGACCGATGATCGCGAAGTCGGCGGGCCGCAGCGTCATCCCCATCCCGAGCATGATGATCTGGAGCAGCAGCGGCACCTGGGCCGCCCACCCGTCGAAGGTGCTGGGGGTGGCCAGTGCGATGGCGCCGGCGACCAGGACGATCAGGGCGAACCAACGCCCCACGAAGGCGCTGACCTGTCGGACTGTGTTCATGCTGTTCCTTCCGAGATTGCGGGGGATGGGGGACCGGTTCAGGAGAGCCAGTCGAGCTCTCCGTCGGCGTACTGTTCACCGAACCGGACGTTGTCGAAGCGCAGGTCCTCGACGTTCTCCAGGACCATCGGCGTCTCGACCTCCTCCACCGTGACATCACGCAGCGTGACGTCGCTCAGCGGTGCGTCGGCCGGCCCGTGGATGTCGAGCCCGGTCTTGGCGGAGGCGACGGTGATGTCGGAGAAGACGATGTCGCGGTAGACCGGTGGGTAGTTGCCGCCGAGCTCGCCGGGGTAGTCGAGCTGGAACCAGATGAAGGTCTCGAAGTTGCCGATCTCCATGTTGCTCACCCGGATGTGCTCGACCGTGCCGCCGCGATCGAGGTTGCCCTTGAACCGGATCGCCGAGGCGCCGTCGCGCAGCACGTTGTCGGTGAAGTAGACGCCCTTGATGCCGCCGGACATCTCGCTGCCCAGCGCGATGCCGTCCTCGCCGCCCATGTCGTTGCGGCGGATCACGACGTTCTCGCTGGGGCGGGCGATGGTGCGTCCGTCGAGGTCACGTCCGGACTTCACGACCACGGAGTCGTCGCCGGTCCGGAAGCGGTTCTCCTCGATCAGGACGTTGGTGCTGGAGTCGACGTCGATGCCGTCGTTGTTGGCCCGGTGGCTGTCGACGTCGAGCCCCCGTACGGTCGCCTGGTCGGTGTAGACGAGGTGGTTGATCCAGAACGGTGAGTTGGTGACCCGGTAGTCCTCCAGCAGCACCCGCTCGGCGTCGAAGAACTGGATGGCGCTGGGCCGCAGGAACGTGCCCTTCCCGAAGACGCGTTCCTCGACCGGTACGCCGTCGAAGCCCATCTGGCGCAGCCGCAGCTGGTCCGGCTTCTCCTTCTCCTTCCAGGCGTGGAACTCGGAGTCCTTGTTGCCGTCGATCGTGCCCGTCCCGGTGATGGCGACGTCGTGCACGTCGTTGGCGTAGATCAGCGGCGAGTAGCCGTCCAGCTCGGTGCCCTCCCAGCGCGTACGCACCACGGGCAGGTAGTCGTCGGTGTCGGTCCCGAACA
Organism: Nocardioides sp. YJ-D4; assembly: GCF_054031495.1. Taxonomy (NCBI): domain Bacteria; kingdom Bacillati; phylum Actinomycetota; class Actinomycetes; order Propionibacteriales; family Nocardioidaceae; genus Nocardioides; species Nocardioides sp. YJ-D4. Next base: position 2,360,073 of record NZ_CM132932.1, on the reverse strand, counting down.
GCAGCGTCGCCCCGTCGGCGACGTGGAGATCGATGTTGCTCGCCAGGTGGACCGGACCCTCGGAGAGCCAGGTGCCCTCCGGGAGTACGACCCTGCCGCCACCGTCGGTCGACGCCTTCTCGATCGCGGCCCTGATCGCCGGTAGAGCGTCGGTCGTGCCGTCTCCGACGGCACCGAAGTCGGTGATCTCGTAGTCGCGGTCGGGGATCGAGGGCTCCTCGATGCGGTCGACGATCTTCGCGATCGCGGCAGCATCCGGGCCGCGTACGCCCTGGTCCGGCTGTCGATCGGCGAGGGCGGGTGTGGTCGCGGTCAGCGAGCCGACCAGACCGAGGGCGAGCAGGAGGGGTGTGGCGCGCTTTCGAATGTGACGCATGCGTGCTCCTCGAGAGCTACGACGGCGGCAGGAGCCGCCGCGAGGGGGATCGTGGCGCTTGTCACACTAGTGACGTACTTGTCATACGTCTAGGTCGTCAGTCGACGAAGATGTCCTTGGCGGGTGCGTCGCCGCCGTACTGGCTCAGGTCGGTGAGGCCGGATGCACGGAGGACGTCGGCGTCGATGAACTCACGGCCGTTCTTGTGCTCGGGTGGCAGGTCGAGGACGACCATGGCCGCGTCGGCCATGATCTGGGGTGATCGGGCTTGGTCCGCGCCGCCGACGACGTTTCGGACCGCGGCGGTGTCGATGAGGGTCTCGGGCCAGAGGCAGTAGGACGAGATCCCGTCGGCAGCGAACTCGGCGGCCCAGCCGAGGGTCAGCAGAGTCATGCCGTACTTCGACGTCGTGTAGGCGGGGTGGACGCCGAGCCAGTGCGGCGCGAGGTTCAGAGGCGGCGAAAGGGTCATGATCGACCCTCGCGACTCGCGCAGCCGAGGGAGGGCGGTGCTGGTCAGAAGCCACGTCCCTCGGATGTTGACCTCGTGCATGAGGGCGAACTTCTTCGTCGGCGTGTCGAGAGTGCCGGCGGTGTGGATCGCGCTGGCGTTGTTGACGACGATGTCGATGCCGCCGAACTCCGTGACAGCGGTCTTGACCAGCCGGGCCACGTCCTCCTCGGAACGTACGTCACCGAGCACCCCGATCGCATTGCCGCCGGATTCGCGGATCGCATCGACGGCGGTGTGGATCGTGCCGGGAAGTTCCGGATGGGGCTGGTCGGTCTTCGCCAGGAGGGCCACGTTGCCGCCCCTCCGGGCGAAGGCCAGCGCGGTCTCGAGTCCGATTCCACGGCTTCCGCCGGACATCACCATCGTCCGTCCGTTGAGGTCACCCATTGTTGTCTCCTTCCGGGGAAGCGGTTCGGTCACTGCGCCGTCTGATCACGGAGAAGACCCTTAACGAGCTTGCCGACGGAGTTCTTCGGCAGCTCGGTGCGGACGTGGATCTGGGTGGGCACCTTGTAGCGGGCCAGGGCCGCGGAGCAGTGTGCGAGCAGGTCGGCCGGGGTGATGGCGAGGCCTGGCTTGGTCGCGACGAACGCGACGGGGACCTCACCGAAGACGTCGTCGGGCTTGCCGACCACGGCGGCTTCGAGGACGGCCGGGTGTCCGTATAGGCACTCCTCGATCTCCTTGGGGTAGATGTTCTCGCCGCCTCGGATGATCATGTCCTTGAGTCGGTCGACGATTCGCAGGAAGCCGTCCTCGTCGATGATCCCCACATCGCCGGTGTGCAGCCAGCCGTCGCGGACGACCTTCGCGGTCTCCTCGGGCCGGCCGAGATAGCCGCGCATCACGTTCGCGCCGCGGATGACCACCTCACCGCGCTGTCCGCGGGGCTGGGGATCCCCGTCGGCCGAGACGACCGCGACCTCTTGGCCCGGCAGTGCGACGCCGACGGTGCCGGGTTTGCGGGGGCCGTCGACCGGGTTGATGGTGGACACCACGCTGCCCTCGGAGAGCCCGTATCCCTCGATGACAGGGACCTGGAAGCGCTCCTCGAAACGGGTGATGAGCTCGGCCGGCATGGGTGCCGCGCCACAGATCACGAACCGCAGCGACGAGGTGTCGACCGTACGGTGGGTGCGAGCGTCGAGGACGGCGTAGATCGTCGGTACGGCAGAGAAGTACGTCGGTCGGTGGGTCTCGACCACGTCCCAGAAGGTGTCCGGCGAGAACCGTGGTCCCACCACGACGTTGCCGCCGGCGCGGAGGACGGAGAGCACGCTGGCCACCAGTCCGTTGACGTGGAAGAGAGGCAGCACAAGGAGGCTGGTGTCGCCGCCGGTGAGCGAGAAGTGCTCGATGATCGAGGTGCTCATGGCCGCCAGGTTGGCGTGATCGAGCAGCACGCCCTTCGGCTTGCCGGTGGTGCCACTGGTGTAGATGACCAGGGCGAAATCCGAGACAACCGATGCAGGTTCGCGTATGGGCACGGGAGTCTGCGTCGGCTCATGGATCGTCTGCACGTCCACCCACGCGACGCCGACCGCCTGGGCCACGTCGCCGGCGTGCTCGTCGCCCACGATCACCGCCGACGTGGAGTCCTGCACCTGGTAATGGATCTCCTCGTCGGTCAGCGCGGGGTTCACCGGTGACATCGCGGCGCCTCGGAGCCACGCCGCGAACATGGTGGTGACGATCTCGACCCGGTTGTGGAGCAGGACCGCGACCGTGTCGCCGGAGGACACCCCGAGGGACGCGAACCGATCCGCGAGGCGCCTTACCGCCTGGGCGAAAGTGGCGTTGTCGAGGACACGGTCGCCGTCTTGGATGCAGGGCCCGTCGGGATCGCTCGCCGCGCGGAGAAAGGGGATCTGCGTCAGCTCGCTGGAAAGGGTCGAAACGTTCATGTCCGGGACGCTAGATCCGCGCCTCGGGGTGCGGCACTGGTGCACGGCGCCAGACCTTCACGGCTCGTTCGTCCCCCGAGAACAGTGAGTGGCGTCACATCGTGCTGCGAGACTACGGACATGGAGGACGAGGAGCTGCGCGGGCAGGTGGCGACGGTCGCGTCGGCGTTGAACGACCGCCTAGGGGAGCTCACGTGCCTGATCCGTGACGTGCTTGCCAGCAGGATCGTCGAGCTCCAGGGCGACGCGGCGATCATCGACCTGCTGGAGTCGAGCGTCGCCGGCAACGTCGAGAACATCCTGCACTCGCTCCGACACTGGATCCCGGTCGAGAAAATCGAGCCGCCGTCTGCAGCGTTCGAGTACGCCCGGCGCCTCGCTCAACGTGGCGTCCCGGTCAACGCCCTGGTGCGCGCGTACCGCTTGGGTCAACAGCATCTGCTGAAGGAGGCGTACGCCGAGTGCGTGCGTCGGCATTCCGCGCCCGAGGTGCAGGCCATGGTGTATCAACGGATCGTCACGGTCACCTTCGACTACATCGACTGGATCTCTCAGCGTGTGGTCACTGTGTACGAGACCGAGCACGAGCGCTGGCTGACCGAGCGCAACACCGCCAGGTTCGGCCGGATCCAGGACCTGATCAGCGGCGCGACCGACGACGTCGACGCTTCCGAGTCGATCATCGGTCATCGGCTGCGAGTCCGACATCTGGGTGTGGTCCTGTGGGTGCACGAGACCGGCGCGCAGCAGGACCAGCTGACCCGGTTCAACCGGGCCGTGTCGGCGGTGGCTGAGGGGTTCGGCTCGGGCAGTCCCTTGGTCGTCTCGCGCGATCGGGCGAGCGCATGGGCTTGGATCCCGGTTCCGGACGGATTCAGCCCGGACCCGGTCGTCATACGGCCGCTGCTGGATCATGCGGCCGGTCCGCCGCTGCCGATGATTGCGTTCGGTCGGCCGCATGCCGGGCTCGCAGGCTTTCGGCAGACCCACCTCGAGGCTGTGCAGGCTCAGCGCGTCGCCATGATCCGGGAGGACCCGAGCCACCCGGTGACCGCGTTCAACGAGCCCGGTCTCAACGTGGCCGCGCTCCTCGCGCAGGACGTGGAACAGACCCGGTGGTGGGTTCAGGAGACGCTGGGCGACCTCGCCCGCGATGACGAGCAGCACGTTCGCCTGCGCGAGACGCTGCTGCTCTTCTTCCGGCACGACAGCAGCTACACCGCGACGGCCGAAGCGATGGTCATGCACAAGAACTCGGTGAAGTATCGGGTGACGAGTGCCGAGAAGATCCTCGGCCGTCCGATCGGCGACGACCGTCAGGCACTCGAGCTCGCGCTGACGGCCTGCCACTGGCTGGGGCAGGCCGTTCTGTCGCGGGACTAGGTTCACCGCAGCTCCGCGAGCGCCTTCCGGGCGGCGTTGTAGCCGCACATCCCGTGAGCGCCCGGCCCCGGAGGCGTGGCCGCCGAACACTGGTACAGGCCGGGCTTCCCGAGGCTGTAGGGCGAGGTGGTCAGGCGTGGCCCGAAGACGAGCTGACGGATGTCCTTCGCCCCGGTGATGATGTCGCCGCCGACGAAGTTGGGGTTGTAGACGGCCATCTCGGTCGTCGATCGGACCGCCACGCCGACCACTCGCTCGCGGAAGCCGGGGGCGAACCGTTCGAACTGGCCCATGATCGCGTCGGTGGCGTCGCCGGTATAGCCATACGGCACGTGCGCGTAGCTGTAGACGGGGTGCACGTCGCCCGCCGAGCGCTGAGGGTCGGCGAGGTATTGCTGCCCGACCAGCACGAAGGGTCGCTCCGGCATCTGTCCGGCCGCGATCTGCTTCTCGGTCGCGACCGTCTCGGCGAAGGTGCCGCTCAGGTGGAGGCTGCCGGCACGCCGCGCCTCCATGCTCGTCCAGGGGACGCCGCCGTCGACGGCGAAGTCGACCTTGAAAGCCCCGGGGCTGCGGCGGAAGCGACTGAAGGCACGTGCGACCCGCGGGGGCAGTTGATCGCCGAGGATCCGTGCGATCGACTCGGGGGCGAGGTCGAACATCGTGATGTCGGTGTGGGGCAGCTGGCTGGCCGTCTCGATGCGTACGCCCGTCTCGATCTTGCCGCCGAGGTCGGTCAGGAGTGCCGCCATCGCGTCGGTGATCGCCCGGGATCCGCCCTCGGCGACCACCCAGCCGTTGTGGTGGCCGGCGGTGATGATCCCGACCCCGATCGCGGAGCTGAGGGGACGGTCGAGCGGCTGGAAGGCGTGCGCGGCGACCCCGCCGAACAGCGCCCGGCCCTGCTCGGTGCGGAAGACCTTGGCCAGCACCGTGGCCGGCAGTGTCGTGGGCAGTCCGAAACGGGCCATGCCCAGCGGGTGCCGGGGCACCCGCACCAGCGGTTGCATGATGTCCTCGGCCAGCCGGTCGAAGTGCTCGGCGTTCCGCTCGAACAGCCGGCTCCAGGCTTTGCCGTCGGCGCCGAGACCCGCCGCGGTCTGGGCCACCGACCGGCGCAGCACGCCGGCCGAACCGTCGTCGAGCGGGTGCGCGCAGTCGATATCGGCGGTCCGCCAGCGCAGGCCGTATCGCTCCAGATCGTGCTGCCGTCCGAAGGCGGACGTCGGGCCCATCGGGTGGAATGCAGCGCAGTGGTCGTGCAGCAGACCGGGCAGGATGCCCTCGCTGCTCCGGGCGCCTCCGCCGATCTCTTCATGGCCTTCGAGCACGGTGACGTCCACACCTGCGGCCGCGAGCTCGACGGCGGCTGCGAGACCGTTGGGTCCGCTGCCGACCACCACCGCGGTGGTCACGACGTCACCTCCCGACGGGACTGCAGGCGAGGGGGCTGGGTGAAGCTCCGCGAGGTGATGTTCAGCGGGATCGGGCCGTTCGGCAGCCAGGGCTGTTCGGCGACCGCATCTGCGACGTTCCAGGTGCCCCGCTCGACCACTCCCAGAGCAGCATCCATCACGTAGTACTCCTGGGTCTTCTTGTGGATCGGCTGCGACTCGACCCAGACAACCACGAACTCGCCCGGCTCGAAGCCGATCCGCCTCTGGATCGCCTCGATGAGCTGGTCGTCATGGAGGTGGCCGTCGCCGAAGTTCCAGCCGATCACGACGTTGCAGCAGAACTCCGCCTCGCGCAGGCTGTACGCCTCGTAGTCCTCGCCGAGGTAGTTCTGCAGCACCGAGAAGAGGCCACGTCCCTGGCTGTGCATCGACCGCCACGCCATCGTCATCTGCATCGTCATCTCGGCGGCGTCCGGGTCGTAGCCCATCCCCTCGACCAGCTGGTCGATCTGGTTCTTCGCCGGCTTCTTGAGCTGGTTGAGCTTCTCCTCCGCACCCGGTGCGAACGCCCAGGTGGCCGAGGCCCAGTTGCCGGCGTACTGCCGCATCGAAGGCAGGAAGGAGACCAGGTCGGGTCGGAGGTTGCCCAGCACGGGGAAGAACATCAGCGCGGCCACGAAGACCGGCAGCATCCAGCCGGCGCTGAAGTCGAGAACGCCGTAGCCGTCGCCGACCGGGTGCCCGGCGAACAGGAAGACGGTGATGTAGGCGAACAGGAGGTTCCACTCGAGCGGCACGGCCAGCGGGAACGTCGAGGTGATGAACAGGTGGAAGAGCACCATGCAGCCCACGGCCAGCAGAGTCAGCGGCCAGTACGGGCTGAACAGCAGCACCAGCGGCACGACGAGCTCGGCGGTCGTACCCATCACATGGGCCATGAACCAGGCGAGCTTCGACGGCTTGAGGTCGTGGGGGAGCGCCCGGTAGTGCATCTTCTTGATGAAGCGCGGGACGAACGGTGCGTTCGACACCATCGGAGGTACGACGTTCTCGAAGTGCGCGTTCATCTTGGAGGTCGCGGCGCCGATCCAGACGATGACGATGAGGAGCTTGGCGGCAATGATCACGTCGGTATAGGTCAGGACCGTTCCGGCCAGGCTGAAGAAGACAAGCGCCGGCCAGTACTGCTCACCGCGAGCCGCGAGGAAGAGGATCTTGTCCCGCAGGCCGCACAGGACCAGCAGCACGGCAGGAATCAGCGTGAGCGTGGGATCGACGAGGCCGCCGCTGATCTCGGGGCGGACCGCCGTCAGCGAGTCCACCTGCACCCCGCTCGATGCGGCTGCGACCAGCAGGCTCACGAGGCACGCGACGTACAGCACGACATCGAAGACGGTGCGGTTGTCACCCTTGGTGAAAGGCACGACCTTCGACCAGGGTGGCAGCCGGATCGTGCCCGGGCGTGCCCAGTACGTCACGCCGCCGGTCATCGGCTTGAAGTGTGCCGCGAGCGGACCCCAGGTGCCGCCGATACCGAACAGCTCGAGGAACACCGTCCATAGGAGGAGCTTCTGGTAGACGATCGGCTCGTCCCACCACTGAGTGACAGCCAGCGGACCGCCCACGTCGGAGGTCAGCGTCGCCAGGAGCACGCCGCCGGTGATGTAGAGCGCCAGCAGCTTCACGATGTAGATGGTGTGCACCATCTTCGGGGTGCCGAAGCCGTACTCGGCCCAGAAGTCGGCCAGGAAATGCAGCCGCTCCTGACGCGGTCTGGTGAGGAACTCCGCGGGATCGACCTGCGGGACATTGGGCGTGAGGAAAGGCATGATCTGCTCCTTGGTCGGGGCGGGCTTGGTGACGACCTGCCTCGACCGTAGGTACGCGCCCACCTCCACCGGCACGGCTCCGCCGACCAAAGATCCGGACAGTCTTCGTCGCCCGTCGACAAGCACCCCAGACGTCGAAAGAACTCCCGGACCTACGACTCGTGGTCCGGGAGTTCTCGGCTCCCCGCGGGGCTCGGTGCGGGGATCAGGCCTGCTTGTTCACGCCGCCTTCTTCGTCGCCCAGAAGATCTCGGCGATCTCGTCGATCTTGGCGAGGAGCTTGTCGGCGACCTCGAGGTCGAGGGTGCCCTTGGTGCCGGAGGCGCCGGCGAGCTTGGTGGCCTCGTTGACGAGGGTGTGGAGCTGGGGGTAGGCCTCGAAGTGCGGGGGCTTGAAGTAGTCGGTCCACAGCACCCAGAGGTGGTGCTTGACCAGCTCGGAGCGCTGCTCCTTGATGATCACCGCGCGGGTGCGGAAGTCGGGGTCGTCGCTGTCCAGCGCCTTGGCGATGACGGCCTTGACGGACTCGGCCTCGATGCGGGCCTGGGCGGGGTCGTAGACGCCGCAGGGCAGGTCGCAGTGGGCCGAGACCTCGATGGTGGGAGCGAACAGACGCATTCTTGGTTCCTCTCGGTGGTGTGGTGGAGCGACCGTCGGGGGCCGACGGTCAGGAGGCCTTCTCGGGCAGGATGCGGTCGAGCGGGAGGGTGCTGGCAGAGGGGCCGAGCGACCAGTAGTTGCGGTCGTGGTGCAGGAGCGGGTCGGTGGACTCGCCGAGGCTGATCGCATCGACCTCGAGCAGCACCAGCCACGCCTCGCCGGCGGGGATGACGCGGGCCACGCGCCCGTAGAAGCTGGCCGCGGCGTCGTGCAGGGCCGGCGGCTCCCCGTGCGGGAGCGTCCAGCCCTGGGCGAGCGTGAACCGCGGCGCAGTCCGGTCGGCGAAGGCGGCGGCCACGTCGGCCTGGGACTCGGTCAGGACGTGCACCGCGAGACGGTCGCTCCCGGTGAGTGCCGGTCCGGACCGCCCGGACCGGGAGACCGAGAACGACAGCATCGGCGGGTTGGCGCTGACCGAGGCCACGCTCGACACGGTTGCCCCGACGGGTCCGGTCTCGGTCGAGGCGGCGACGATGGCGACGCCGGTGGGATATCGACGGAAGCCGGCCTTGAACTGGTCGGTGAGTGTGTCGCTCACACCCCCTCCTCTCTCTGTTGGCAGTGACGCTAAAACATCAAGTCCGGTTGAGGTCCAGTCATCCACGCTGTGATCGCTGACTCATCTGGTTGTCCGCGGCTGGGATCATGTGGAGTGGCGGGAGTGCAACTTGTTAGACTGGTTGCGCACTTGTCATACAACTCGGGTTGGTGTGCTGCCGTACGCCGATTCCGGTTCCGTCGCCGATGCCGTCGACGGACGCCGCGCCCGCTACGACTTCGAAGGTTTGACCTCGGTCGCCTAACCTTCCCAAAGAACCGCTCTGCCTCACGATCTAAGGAGTCCCTTCGTGGACGTCTCCCCTCTCATCTGGTGGTTGACCATCGGCATCGCCAGCGCTGTGCTGCTCTTCGATGTGCTCGTCATCGGCCGGCGACCGCACGAGCCTTCGCGTCGGGAGCTGATCGTCGCGCTGAGCGTCTACATCGGCCTGGCGATCCTGTTCGGCATCGGTGTCTTCGTGTTCTCCGGCCCGAAGTACGGCACGGAGTTCTTCGCGGGCTGGCTGACGGAGTACTCGCTGTCGGTCGACAACCTGTTCATCTTCATCATCATCATGTCGAAGTTCGCGGTGCCTCGGCAGTTCCAGCAGAAGGCGCTGCTGATCGGCATCATCTTGGCGCTGGTCTTCCGCGGCATCTTCATCGCTGTCGGCGCCGCGGCGATCGAGAACTTCAGCTGGGTCTTCTACCTGTTCGGTGCCTTCTTGATCTACACCGCGGTCAAGCTGGCCATGGAGGGCGGCGAGGACGAGGACGAGTACGAGGAACCGGCCGTGGTGAAGTTCCTCGAGCGCCACATCCCGCTGACCTCGCAGTGGGGCGACAACGCGAAGATGTTCGTCCGGGAGAACGGCAAGCGGATCGCGACCCCGATGTTCGTGGTCATCTGCGCGCTCGGCACGACCGACCTGCTGTTCGCGCTCGACTCGATCCCGGCGATCTACGGTCTGACCAACGAGGCCTACCTGGTCCTGACCGCCAACATCTTCGCCCTGATGGGTCTGCGCCAGCTCTACTTCCTCATCGGTGGTCTGCTGGAGCGGCTGGTCTACCTGTCCTACGGTCTGGCGATCCTGCTCGGGTTCATCGGCCTCAAGCTCGTCTTCCACGCGCTCCACGAGAACGAGCTGCCCTTCATCAACGGTGGACACCACGTCGAGTGGGCGCCCGAGATCCCGATCTCCGTCTCCCTCAGCGTCATCGTCGGCATCCTGGCCATCACCACCATCCTGAGCCTGCTGAAGTCGCGCAGCATGACCGAGAAGGAGCGCGACGACGCCACCGGTCCGCGCAGCATGTGACGCTTCGTCGACAGTCCCGCTGAGCCGGGACGGCCCGCAGGCCCTCTCCGATCGGAGAGGGCCTGCGGTCGTTCTCGGGCAGCACTAGGGTGAGCCCATGACCGTGGCAGCTGCTCCCGGACCTCGCTGGCTCGGGGACGCCGGACAGGTCGCGTTGGCCGGGGCGCTGGCGCTCGTGCTGCTGCCGGTCGGGTGGACCTCGGTCGTCGACGGCGAGGTCAGCACGGCGTGGGAGATCGCGCTCCTGGTCGCGCTGGTGGCGCTTCACGCCGCGGTGGCCACCGCCCGGCGCTGGCCGCTGCCGTCGTACGCCGTCGGGGCGCTGGCCGAGCTGGTGCTCGTGGCCGCGCCGGATCTGAGCGGGCCGACGGCCGAGGCGGCGGGAAGCGCGTACGGGCCGGTGCTGCTGCCCAGCAGCCTGTGCTTCTTCGTGCTGCTGTACGCGGTGAGTGCGCAGGACCGGCGACCGTGGCCCGGGATCGTGCTCGGCATCGGGCTGGTGGGATGCCTGCTGACCGTCGTACGTCTCTCGGGGTTCGACGGCACCGGGCTGCAGGGGTGGACGTGGTGGCTGATGGTGGCCACCGCGACGGTCGCGGCCACGGTGGCGGCATGGGCGCTCGGCCGGTTCCGGGCGACCCGGGCCGCGTGGATCGACCAGCTTGCCGACCGCGCCGCCGCCGAGGAGCGCCAGCGCATCGCCCGCGAGATGCACGACGTGGTCGCGCACTCGCTCGCGGTCGTGGTCAGCCATGCCGAGGCCGGCCGGATGGTCGTCGGGCAGCAGCCGGAACGGGCCTCGGGCATCCTCGACACCATCGCGACCACGGGCCGCGAAGCCCTCACGGAGATGCGCGGGCTGCTCGGCGTGCTCGGTGGCGAGTCCTCGACCGAGCCGCAACCGGGGCTGGCCGACATCGGTGACCTCGTCGAGCGGACGCGAGCGGCAGGACTGACGGTCCGGCTCGAGGTGGACGAGCCCGGTCAGGTCGCGCCCGCCGTCGGGCTGACCGCCTACCGCGTCGTGCAGGAGGCGCTCACCAACGTCACCCGCCACGCAGGTTCGGGAGCCGTCGCGACGGTGTCGGTGACCCGCACCGCACGCCACCTCACGATCGAGGTCAGCGACGACGGCGTGGGGATCCAGCGACCACCCGGCCGCGGCCTGCGCGGTATGCGCGAACGGGTCACGGCGGTGGGTGGAACCCTCGAGGCCGGGCCGAGCGACGAGGGCTGGCGCGTACGCGCCATGATGCCGCTATGAGCGAGGAAGAGGCCCCGATCCGCGTCGCGATCGTCGACGACCAGGAGCTGATGCGCTCGGCGCTCCGGATGATGGTGGAGAGCCAGCCGGACCTCGAGCTCGCCGGGGAAGCGGCCGACGGTCACGAGGCGCTCGCCCTGGTGCGTACGAAGCGGGTCGACGTGGTCCTGATGGACCTGCGGATGCCCCGCCTCGACGGTATCCAGGCGACGGCCGCGATCACCGAGGAGCAGCCGGACACGCGGGTGGTGGCGCTGACGACGTTCGATCTCGACGACTACGCGTTCCCGGCGATCCGGGCGGGCGCCAGCGGCTTCCTGCTCAAGGACGCCCGGGCCGAGGAGATCGTGGCCGCGATCCGCACCGTCCACGCGGGTCACGCGGTGGTCGCGCCGTCGACGACCCGCCGTCTGCTGGAGCATGTGGCGACCGCGCCGGCCCCGGACAGCGGTCGGGTCGCCGACATCCGGGCGACCCTGACGCCGCGCGAGCTCGACATGCTCCTCGAGCTCGCCACCGGCGACAGCAACGCCGAGATCGCGCGCCGCGTCCACCTCTCCGAGGCGACGGTGAAGACGCATGTCGGCCATGTGCTCGCCAAGCTCGGCCTGCGCGACCGGGTGCAGGCGGTCGTGCTGGCGTACGAGACCGGGTTGGTCGGACCCCGTAGCTGAGTCTCATCCTGGGGGATGAGGTGCCCGCGACCTGAGGGCGACGAACCCCCGGCGAGCGCGGACCAGTGTGGAGACATGACCACACAAGCATCCACGAGACCGCTTCCGTCGGGCGTCTACTCCAGCAGGCCCTGGCGCATCCACGAGATCACCGAGGACTTCGAGCTGGAGGACGTCTGGGCACTGCCCGTCCAGGGCGGCGCCGATGATCTCCCGCGCTTCGTCGATTCGATGATGAGCGGTGACGACCGCGACTTCCCGGCGGCGTACCGCCTCCTCTTCGCGATCCGCTGGGCGCTCGGCCGGCTGCTCGGCGCCGACGAGGCCGAGCACGGGCTCGGGCAGCGCGTCGAGTCGCTGCGCGACCGGCTGCCCGATGACCTCCGCGACCACCCCGCGCCCGAGCGCGACGACAGCCCGTTCCAGCCGCTCTACCTGACGGATCGGGAGTACGCCGCGGAGATCGCCAACCGCACGATGCACGGTGTCCTGCACCTCGGCTGGGTCGAGGACGAGCGCTCGCCGGGCGGCTACAGCGCGCAGATGAGCGTGCTCGTGCGGCCCAACGGACTGCTCGGCGACGCCTACATGAGCTTCATCAAGCCGTTCCGCTACCTCGTCGTCTACCCGGCGCTTCTGCGCACGGTCGGCCGGCGCTGGGAGACCGCTCAGGGGGTGGACCGATGAGCATCACGATGGAACGTACGCAGCACCGCTCCGTCGTGCTGCGCGCGGCGCCCTGGGCGGCCGGCGCCTGGACCCTCGTCTTCGGCGCCCTGGTCGGGCTCGCCCTGCTGGGCAGGGCACCGGATCCGTGGGTCCCCGATGCGGCCTCGCCGCTCGGCGCTCTGAGCGGCACCCAGATGTCCTGGGTGATCGCGGTGCTCGCGCTCCTCGCCCTGGCTGCCGGGGGCGCGGTCGCGAAGGTGCGGACACCGCGTACGACGAGAGCGACAGGGTGGCTCCTGATCGTCCTCGGGCTCGTCGTCGCCGTGGTCGTCTCCGACGTCCGCGCGCTGATGTTCCTCGGCTATCTGCCTCAGGTCCTGCTTGCGATGGCCGGGCTCGGACCGGGCGCTGGACAGCTCGAGTGGCGTCTTTTCGTCGACTCGGGTGTCGCTCTGGCGCATGCTGCCGGCGGACTTGCCATGGTCGTCGCTGGTGTCACCCTGCTCGGGAAGGCCGAGCCTGGCCGGCGTCTGGACTGGGGCCACTGGGCACGCTGGGGGCGTCCTGCGGTGGCGGTCGCTGTCGTCGTACCTCTTCTCTACGCCGTTACCCGGATCGCCTGGGCGCTGAACATCCCGCTCGGGATCAGCCGCGAGATGCTGGACGACCTCGGCGCGGGGAAGTGGGCCGGCTTCGGGCTCGCGGCCTTCGCCGTGGTCGGGGCGGTCCTGACCCGGGGGTTGGTGGCGCGCTGGGGCGAGGTGTTCTGGCGCTGGGTGCCCCGCATCGGCGGGCATCCGGTCCCGGTCGCGATGGCCCTGGTGCCGGGGATCCTGGTCGCCGGCACGGTCACGTCCGCCGGGATCTCCTTCTGGCGGATGGCGATCGCGGACGACCTCTGGACGGTCCCTGGAGCCACTTCGGACTGGGGCGCATGGGCGCCGGAGATGCTCTGGCCGATCTGGGGCGTCGCGCTCGCCGTCGCCTGCCTCGCCTACCTGGGGCGGCGCACCGCGGGACGCGGATGACGTACGGATCCCGCTCGACCTGGAATCACCCCAGGTCAAGCGGGATCGGCGCGTTCAGCCGGTCAGGGCTGGGTGGCGCGGACCGGCTGCCCCGATCGTTCGACCGCGGCCTGGATCCGGCGACCGGTGATGTCCGAGAGCCACCCGAGGCAGGCACCGACCACCAGCGCGATGAGAGTGCCGCCGAGGTCGAACGAGGTGCCGAAGATGACTGCCGTCCCGGCGAAGGCGCCGGGGATGAAGGACAGCAGGTCCACGGCCGCCTGCAGGCACAGGATGAATGCGACGACCGTGACGACCAGGGCGACCGCCCCGGTGAAGGTGGCGTACGTCAGGACCAGGCTCGCTCCGTAGCCCCACAGGGCGCCGGCGAGGTTGGCCGCGAGACCTTTCTGGAAGCCTGCGCGGCCACCTCCGGCGGCGAAGTAGCAGGCCCAGGCGACGAACCCGACCCAGGTGATGAGCGTGAGCTCGATGCTCACCTGGGTCCAGATGCCCGCGAGCACGCCGACCGAGATGCCGATTCCGAGGAGACTCTTCATGACGTCGCCTCCTCAGGGGACCAGGATCGCGCGGCCACGGACCCGGCCGGCGTCGAGGTCGGAGATGGCGGACTGGAAGTCGTCGAGGGCGTACTTCTGCGTGTGCAGCGTGACGGCCCCACGGGCGGCGAGCGCCATCAGGTCGCACAGGTCGTTGTAGGAACCCACCAGGTTGCCGATGAAGTTGATCTCGGCCGAGATGATGTCGATGGTCGGCACATCGATGTTCTCGCCGTAGCCGACGACGTGGTAGTCGCCCGCCTGGCGGAGCATCCGGACCCCTTCCGCGGTCGCACCGCCCTCGCCGACGAAGTCGATGAGGACCTCGGCGCCGGCACCGTCGGTGAGCTCGAGCACCTGGTCGACCTGGGTGCCCTCGGCGACGACGCCGTGGTCGGCGCCGATGTCGAGGGCGAGCTTCACCGCGTCCGGGTTGCGGTCGACGACGATCAGCTCGGCAGGGCTGAGTGCCTTGAGGACCTGGATGCCGATGTGCCCGAGCCCGCCGGCGCCGATGACCACGCACCTGTCGCGCGGGGTCAGCCGACGGGCGGCCTTCGCGGCCGCGTGGTAGGCGGTCAGGCCGGCGTCGGCCAGGGCAGCCACATCGGCAGGCTCCAGGGAGTCGTCGATCTTCACCACGGAGCGGGCGGAGGTCTTCAGGTACTCGGCGTAGCCGCCGTTGGTGTCGATACCGGGGAACTGGTTGAGCTCGCAGTGCACGTCGTCGCCCGAGCGGCAGGCGCGGCACAGCCCGCAGGTGATCAGCGGGTGCAGGATCACCTTGTCGCCCTCGGCGACGTTGGTGACGGCGGCACCGACCGCGTGCACCCAGCCGGCGTTCTCGTGGCCGATCGTGTAGGGCAGCGTGACGCCGGACTTCTCCTCCCACTGCCCCTCCAGGATGTGCAGGTCCGTGCGGCACACGCCGGCGCCGCCGATCCTGACGACGACGTCGAACGGGCCGGTCGGCTCGGGAGCCGGGACCTCGGCCATCGCCAGCGGCTGGTGGTAGCCGACCACCTGGACGGCTCGCATGGTGCTCATGATGATGCTCCTTCTCGGTGCAGGTCGGTCAGAGGTACGAAGGCGGGCGAGGTGACCTCCTCGCCATAGCGCGTGGCCAGCAGGCCACGGCAGAAGTGCGCGTTCCCGTCGATCGAGATCCGGGTCGAACGCGCCCTCCGCAGCGCCAGCGGGATGTCGCCGGGCCGCTCGTTGTCGTGGTCGACCAGGACGTACGCCTCCGGTAGGTCGGGCAGGCCGAGGATCGCCCGGCGCCGCCTGAGCGAGGCGGTGAAGTCGTCGTCCGGCAGGTCCCCGAGACGGACCTCGCCCACGGCGTCCTCGGCCAGGTCCGGCTGCCCCCTCAGCAGCCGGGTCAGGCAGCGCTCGAGCGCCGCCGTGTGGGCCTTGCGGTGGAAGGTGGTCCGCAGCTCGTCCAGCGACGACTCGGCCTCGTGGCGGAACGTGCCGAGATAGCCGGCATCGGCCGCCAGCCCGGCGTTGATCAGATCGGAGTCGTGGTGGTCGTCGAGCTCGACGACCACTTGGTCGGTCCACGGCAGCGCGGTCAGCGCGTCCTTGGCGTCGCTCGCCATCAGGTAGGCGAAGTTGGGGGAGCAGAACGACGTCGGCAGCCGCAGATGGACCTCGACCCTGACCGTCTCGCCGTCCGGTGCGCTGGGGGAGACGGTCAGCGACCGGACGAAGCCCAGGTCGGTGATGGGCTCGTCGAGCTCGGGGTCGACGACCGCGTGAAGCGCGGCGTACGCCTCGGCGGATCGGGTGTTCTCGCAGGTCAGCAAGGTCATGTCACACCGCCGCGAGGTCTGCCCGCTCGGGCTCACGGGGACCTGTCGCGGTCTCGTCCGCCTCGGGCAGCCGCAGCTCGGCGGGCACCTCCAGGCCGTACATCTTCGCGGCGTTGAGGCCCAGGATCTTCTTCTTCTGCGCGACGGTGAGCGGGGCGTACTCGGTCATGTCCTCCGGGATCTGGAAGTCGACGAACCGCTCGATCAGCCACTTCGGCGTCCAGATCGCATAGTCGGAGGAGAACTGGATCCGGTCCTCGCCGATCCAGTAGACGAGCTCGCCGAGGATCTGCGCGAAGTAGCGCGGCCGGGTGTGGATGAACGGCATCGCGACCGCCAGCCCACCGTGCACGTTGGGCTCCTGGGTGGCGATCCAGCAGAAGTCCTCCAGCCGTGGCAGGCCGACGTGCTCGACGATGAAGTTGAGGTCGGTGAAGTCGCTGGCGACGTGGTCGATGTCGGCGACGTCGAACGCGTCGCGGTCCAGCGGCCGGATCGTCGGGCCCTTGTGGACGTGGATGTTGGTGATCCCGAGCTCGCGGCAGGCCTCGAAGTAGCGGTACGCCCAGGGGTCGGTCAGCTTCCAGCCGCGCGACTCCCCGTGCCACTCGGCGGTGTAGAGCTTCACGCCCTTGAGCCCGAGCCGCTCGGCGTCGGCGTGGAGCTGTTCGAGCCCGGCCTCGCCGTTGCGGGGGTCGAAGTGGTGGTTGTACGTCAGCCTGTCGGGGTGCTTCGCCGCCAGCTGCGAGGCTTCCTCGGTCTGCCCGAACCCGTTCGTGTAGAACTCGCCCAGGTGGGCCGGCTGGAAGATCGCGTGGTCGACGTAGCCGACCTCGAACAGGTCGTGCATCAGCCGCTCGCCGCCCTGGTAGAGGTAGTCCTCGTAGGACCAGTGCTCCGCCTCGGGGGAGAGGTTGCGGTGGTAGTCGTAGAAGCAGTCGATGAACTGCTTGCCATGGATGTTGCGCTGGTTCTCCGGCCGGGCGTCCCAGAGAGCGACGTGGGCGTCGACGATGAAGTACGACTCGTTGTTCTTGGTGTACATCGGGTTCCTCCGATCTGTGGCTTTCGTCACAGGACGCTAGGGCGGCGGCGACGCGCAGATCAGGGGTGCGGCGTCTCAATGTGAGACCTCGACCGTCTCAATCTGAGACGCCGTCCGGCCGTCTCCGCCGACCGGCGGATGTAACGTCGATCACATGACAGGGCGTCATCCGATCGCGCAGCGCACCGCGGCCGTCGACGCGTCGGCATTGGCGCCGCGCGTACGCGCCTCCTGGCAGCGCAGCCAGGAGTACGGGGTCTCCGTCGAGGAGGTCGACCCGGTCTTCTCCGGCGCCTACGACCAGGAGTCGCTCTTCTTCCAGTGCGGCCAGGAGGTGCTCGACGACCTCCACCGGACGCTCGTCGGCGAGCCGGTCAGCCTGATGCTCACCGATCCCGTCGGCCTGGTGCTCAACCGGCTCAGCGGAGACCAGCAGCTGCTCCGGGACCTCGATGCCGTCCACCTGGCGCCGGGGTTCAGCTACGCCGAGCGCGCGGCGGGCACCAACGGGCTCGGTCTCGCGCTGGCCGACCGGACACCCACCGTGGTCCGGGCCGAGGAGCACTACTCGCTCTCGCTGTGCAGCTACACCTGTGCCGCCGCACCGGTGATCGACCCGATCAGCGGACGCCTGGAGGGGAGCGTCAATCTGACCACCTGGTCGGAGTCCTCCCACGACCTGCTGCTCGCCCTGGCGCAGTCGGCGGCCAGCAACACCGCGTCGCTCATGCTCGCCCGCGCCCACGGCCGCTCGCCACGCCCGGCTCCGCGCGGTGAGGTGTTCCGGGTCGAGGCGCCTCGGCTGGAGCCGGGCGCCGGCAGCCTCCGCGACCTCTCCTCCGCCTGGTGCGAAGCGCTGGGCAGTGTCCGCGACGCGCTTCGGGTCGGCCGACGGGTCGCCGTGGTCGGGGAGCCGGGGGTGGGGCGTACGACCCTGGTCGCCCAGGCGTTCCGCGACCTGCGGCCCCGCGACCGGATCCTGGCGGCCTCCGCCCCGGAGCCGGCCGACGCCGAGGCCTGGCTGTCGCTGTGGACGCCGGAGCTCGCCAAGCAGGACACCGCGGTGGTCGTACGCGACGTGAACATGCTTCCCGCCTGGGTGGCCGAGCGGCTGCACGCCCTGCTCGTCGAGGCGGCGCCCGGGGCGGTCGCAGGCGTGCCGTTCGCGATGACCGCCGAGTCCTTCGACGGCATCCCGGCGGCCCTGGCCGACCTGGTCGACACCGTGGTCGAGGTGCCGCCGCTGCGGGAGCGGCCCGAGGACGTCCTTCCACTGGCGCATCAGGTGGGGCTGCGGGTGCGGGGCCGGGAGATCGCGCTGACGCCAGCCGCGGAGCGGGCGCTGCACGACCACGGCTGGCCGGGCAACGTCGCCGAGCTCGTCCACGTCGTCCAGCGGGCCGTGAGCGCCGGTGACCTGATCGACCTGCGTCACCTTCCCGCCGACGTACTCTCCGACACCAGGCGGCCGCTGTCCCGCATCGATGCCTTCGAACGCGGAGAGATCGTCCGCGTGCTGACCCGCCCGGGGATCACCATGCAGGAGGCGGCAGCGGAGCTCGGGATGTCGCGCGCCACCGTCTACCGGAAGGTGCAGCAGTACGGCATCAGGCTTCGGCCGGGTTAGCCCGCGGGGGAGTCGAACTCTTGGCCAAGTCCAGGAAAACTCTCGGCTGAGGCCGGGGCGTCAGGGGTGCTCACCAGGGACTATGGACCCATGCGTATCCGTCCCCCACGCGCCGGTCGCCAGCATTTGAACCATCTGACCGGACAGGGCGGACCCGCTCTGTCCGGTCGGAATCTCGCCGGCCGGCTTGTCGAGCAGCACCCGTTCGCCCCTGAAGAGGCCTCGAGCATCGTCGCGCAGGTCGCGCGCCTCCTCGCCTCGGGCCACGCCGCCGGGCAGGTGCACGGAGACATCAGACCCGGCACCATCGGGTACGCTCCCGACGGCCGGATCGCGCTGCTCGGTGCGCCGGCGCCCCGAGGCGGGGAGGGCCTGCCGTACATGTCCCCCGAGCAGATCGACCGCAAGCGGATCGGGCCGGCGAGCGACGTCTACTCCCTCGGTGCGGTGTTCTTCGAGCTGCTCGCCGGGCGCCCGCCGTACGCGGGGCTCGTGCCCGAGCGGGTCGGCACGCTGGTGACCGTGCCCGGCCACCTCGATGGCATCGCGACCGCCATGCTCGACCCGGATCCTGCCAAGCGGCCCCGAGCCGACGAGGTGGCCACGGTGCTCGAGAGCGGCGTCGCTCCGCCGCCGAAGCGGATCGTACGTCCGCCCGACATCAGAGGGCCGCGCCTCTCGCCCACGCTCCTGGGTGTGCTGATGGTCCTGGTCCTGCCGGGGTTGGTCTTCGGTGGCTGGGGCACGCTGCGGACCGGCGACACGATGTCGAACGTCGGCAGCGCCGCGCCGCTGGCCAACATCCTGCCGACCAGCTTCCAGCTCGCCTTCGATCTCTCGATCGAGCGCGACGCGCTGCGGACCGATGCGGCGCTGACCGAGGACTTCCTCCAGATCACCGACCGGTCCATCGAGGCCTGGACCGCCGAGGTCGAGAAGCTGGACACCGCCGGCGATCCGGGTCTGCGGCGGCGTACGGAGAGGTCGGCCGCCGCCCTCGAGCGGCTCTCCGACATCCGCGCCGCCGCCCGGGCGGGGAACAGGGCCGGCAAGCTGGTGGCCGTCGAGCTGTACACGAGCGCGGTCAACGGGCTCTTCGACCTCGCCGCCGAGCTGCCTTCGTTCCGGGACGAGGAGCTGGCCAAGCAGGCCCGGAACCTGGAGCTGATCGGATCCGTCTCGGAGGTGCTCGGATTCGAGCGGAGGATCATGGCGAACGCCTTGCGGAACGAGCGGATCAGCGACCAGGGCATCTCCGACCTCAGCGCGGCCCAGGACTCCTGGGCGACCCACTCGGAGTCGATCTACACGCGCGCTGACGCGGCGACACGGCAGCGGCTCGACAGGATCTCGGGCCGGTCCTTCGAGTTCGGGTCCTACGCGGTCTCATCCCAGCGTGCCGTCATCCGGGTGCTCAACGCCCGTGACGTCGAGGACGTCGTCAGGCAGCTGGAGGACAGCGCCGACGGGAGGCCCGTGGAACAGCTCTGGCTGGCCGATGCCGCCAGCTACGTCCAGGACCTCAAGGAGGTGGTCGTCGACGCCGCCAGCCGGCTCGCCGACGACGTCGAGCGCGAGCACAGGGACGCCCAGAACCAGACGATCGCCTGGGGAGTCTTCACCGGCATCGTGCTGGCGGTGCTCGCCGGGCTCGGGGTCGCGCTGCTCCGTGCACGAGGGCGATCAGTTGATGCGTAAACCGGCGACGATAGCAAAGATCGGCGGATTTCATCGGTGCGTACACGAGACGCACGGGGTGTGAGTCCGACAACATATGCGCATGCGAACGCGCCCCCCGATCGCAGGCCGGTACCGCCTGCACCGACTGCTTGGCCGCGGCGGGATGGGCGAGGTCTGGCAGGCGGCCGACATCAGGCTCGAACGCTGGGTCGCCGTGAAGGTCGTGGAGACCTCCGCCGACCCCAAGGTGACCGAGCGCTTCCGGCGTGAGGCGCTCTCGACGACGGCGGCCAGCCACCCCGGCACGGTGCAGGTGCACGACGTCGGCGTCGAGCAGACCGAGTACGGCAGCATCGTCTACCTCGTCATGGAGCTGCTTCCCGGCCCGACGCTGGCCGACCGCCTGGAGAAGCAGGGGCGGTTCACCGTCGAGGAGGCGAGCGAGGCGATGGTCCAGGTCGCGCGTACGCTCACCGCGGTCCACTCCTCCGGGATCATCCATCGCGACATCAAGCCGTCCAACCTCGTCTACGACGGCGACGGCCGGATCCGGGTGCTCGACTTCGGCATCGCCCAGCTGGCCAGCCACCAGGCCGAGCGGCTCACCTCGACCCGCCACGTGATGGGGAGCCTGCCCTACATCTCGCCCGAGCAGGCCGCCGACAACGTGGTCGGCCCGCCGAGCGACATCTACGCGCTCGGCTGCGTGTACTTCGAGCTGCTCACCGGACGCGCCCCGTACGCCGGCTCCGAGCCGGTCTCGATGATCTACCAGCACGTGACCGCGCCGGTCCCGCACGTCAACGACGTCGTCACCGTGCCTTCCCATGTCGACGAGTTCGTGGCGTCGATGATGGACAAGGACCCCTCCCGGCGGCCCACCGCGGGCGAGGTCGTCGGCTTCGCGCGCCGGCCCGAGGTCGTGCCCCCGGTTCCGGTCGGCAGCCGCGAGCTGCCGGCCGGGCTCAAGCCCCTGGTGCTCTCGTCGTCCGCGTCCTCGGGATCCTCGGGTTCCTCAGCCGCCTCGGTCCCGTCGGTCACGGCGGTCGCCGGCGTGGTCGAGTCGGCGCAGCGTACGCCTCGGTCCCATGCCGCCCCGAAGCCGAGGTTCCTCCGCACCCGGGTGCTCGCCGTGCTGCTGGTCCCGGTGCTGATCGCCCTGGTCCTCGGCGGGCTGACCTTCGCCGATGCGCTCGAGGAGCGTGCCGTCTCCAGCCGGGCGGTGACGATCGCCGGAGCGCTCCCGGAGAGCTACGAGCTCGGGATGGACCTCATCTTCGAGCGGGACGCGCTCAGCTCCGACCAGGTCCCGGACGCGGTCCGGCAGGCCTATCGCCAGGTGACCGACGACTCGATCGAGGCATGGCACGACGACATCACCAAGGTCGACCTCGCCGACACCCCGAGCCTGCGGGAGCGCGTCGAGCGCACCTACACCGTCCTCAAGAGCATCGACGCCTACCGCACCGACCTCGAGGAAGGCGACAAGGCGAGCACGGAGGCTGCGGTCGCCGCCTACACCGACACCGCCTACGAGCTGCTCGACTTCGCGACCGAGATGCCCAACATTCGCAACGAGAAGATCTACAAGCAGGTCACGAACCTGAAGTACGTCAGGTCTGCCTCCGAGTCGCTGGGGATCGAGCGCGCGGTGATGGTGCCCGCGCTCATGACCGGGAAGATCGACGAGGAGTCGATGGAGGCGATGAGCGAGGCACGTACGTCCTGGCAGCTCACCTCGCGCTCCTTCTACGGCGACGCCCCGAAGGCCACCCAGAAGGCGCTGGACAAGATCTCGGACGGCACCTTCGCCGACGGATCCCGTGGCCTGGTGTCGCAGAACGCCGTCATCCAGGTCATCAACGACGGCTCCCTCGCCGGCGCGGTCCGGGACCTGGAGTCCAACGCCCCGGGACGGCCCGCCGCGCAGGTCTGGACCGAGGACATGACCCGCTTCATCCAGCTCCTCAAGGACACCATCGTGGCGATGACGCTGATCGTCTCCGACGATGTCGCCGAGGAGCACCGCGGCATCCAGACCAAGGTCGTCCTGAGCGGGGTGCTCGCCGTCGCCGCGCTCCTCGCCGCGATCGCGCTGCTGGCCGGGATGTTCCTCGTCCGCCCGCTCCGCGGGCGCCGGCGCTCCGTCGAGAGCTGAGGTCGTCGGTCAGACGAGGGTGCTGAGGTTCGAGACCAGGACTTCCCAGCGGCTCTCGACGTCGAAGCCCATCTGGCTCAGCAGCGCCCAGCCGAAGCCGACGACGGCGTACAGGCTGATCGGGGTCATCACGACCCACTCCCGGATGGAGCCGGCGTCGCCGAGGATCGGGAGGGCGAAGTGGCCGCCCCGGGTCCACATGTTGTCGAACGGCAGCCACTTGTTGCGCCGGACCCACCGCGGCGGTTTCGGCGCGATCGGCCAGAACAGCGGGATCCCCATCGTGGTCACGAAGTCGCCGATCAGGTGCACGACGCAGCCGAGCGCGACGGAGAAAGGCATCCACCACCACTCCTCGGGCGCGAAGATCGCGATCACCGCCGCCAGAGCAACCGCCGGGATCCATGGCCAGTGGACGCCCTTGCGGGTGAGCTTCAGCGCGTCCATGGCGAAGGCGACCAGAAGGACGCACATGATCCCCGGGCCGATCAGGATGCTGCCGAAACGTTCGGTCTCGAGCGAGAGCTTCCCCGCGCCCCAGGCGAGTCCGGTGAAGGCGAGTACGCCGAGGATCGAGTGGGTGCCGTTGCGGTGGCCGCCGGAGACCTGCCCGACGATCTTGGTCAAGCCCTCGGAGACCGGCGGCAGCGAGTGGGCGATCGTGCCGTTGTGGTGGTCCGCGTCCGGAAGCAGCGCGGCGCCGGCGCACACCAGGGTGCCGGTCATCACGCCTATGTCCGAGACGCCCGGGTACCACCCGAACGCGATCGGTGCCGACGATGTCACTGCGATCCACGCGGCAGCCCCAGAGGCCGCGTGATGCCCGCCCATCATGTGAAGTTGTGTCCCTCTCCAGTGTTCCCCCGCTGCATGACCGCGGACGAACGTACCGGTCCTCGGGCCGCTTCGTGCGCGCCGGGGTGGTGTGTCTGATGACGAGATTCGAATCACTGTTCGAGGGCTGATCCGAGGAGTGAAAGGGGTGCGGTCGGGGCGGCAACCTGAATAGGATGCGCGGTCATGACGACTCCCGGCACCCACGGCAGTGCCCGCCGTGCGCCGTGGACGTTCGAGACCAGTCGGTGTGCCGCGACGGTGACTGCCGAGGCGATCGAGTTCCGGTTCATGGTCACCGCGCCCGACGGCTCGCTCAGCGAGATGCTCCTCTCGGTGGGCCGGCACGACATGCCGACGCTGCTCGAGGAGATCGCCTTCGAGATGCCCGAGGCTCTGGAATGGATGTCGGCCGCGATCATGACGGTCGCGCGTGACCGTCGCCTGGCCGAGGAGGCCTCGTCGGTTCCGCACCAGCGCGGGGCATAACCTCGGGCGGAGCAAGGTTGTCCCCCTGCACCGCAACTCGATCGAGGAGAGACCTGTGACCACCACGTACGACTTCGAAGCGACCGCCGCTGACGGCAGCACCGTCTCGCTCAGCGATTACAAGGGCAAGCTGCTGCTGATCGTCAACGTAGCCAGCAAGTGTGGTCTGACGCCGCAGTACGAGGGCCTGGAGGCGCTCTACCGGGCCACCAAGGACTCCGGCCTCGAGGTCATCGGGTTCCCGTGCAACCAGTTCATGGGTCAGGAGCCCGGCACCGACGACGAGATCCAGGAGTTCTGCAAGACGACGTACGACGTGACGTTCCCGGTCCTCTCCAAGGTCGATGTCAACGGGGAGAACTCTGCTCCGCTCTACGAGTTCCTGCGTGCCGAGGCGCCGGGCGACATCCAGTGGAACTTCACCAAGTTCCTCATCGGTCGCGAGGGCGAGGTCGTCAAGCGCTACGAGCCGCAGGTGACGCCCGAGGAGATCCAGGCGGACCTCGCCCAGTATCTCTGAGGCGATGCCGGACGGCGCTCGATCCCGATGTCTGCGGGGTCGGGCGCCGTTTGGGTTAGATAGTTGGTCAGAAGATAGTTCGGTATCGGATGATTCGTTAAGATCTAGTTCATGACCGGACCGCGTATCGACCTGCTGTTCCTGCTCAACCAGTCCGCGCACGCCTTCGCGGCTCAGGTCGGCGAGGCGTTGGCCGACCTGGAGCTCTCGGTGCGGGAGTACTGCGTGCTGATGAAGGCCGCTGAGGGGGAGTACACCCAGAACGCCGTCGCCGAGATGGCGATGCTGGACAAGACCACGATGGTCACCACCCTCGACAACCTCGAGCGCCGCGGCCTGGCCGAGCGACGGGTCTCGACCACCGACCGCCGTGCCCGCATCGTCGCACTCACGCCGGCTGGCGTGAAGGCGCTCGAGGAGGCCTCGAAGGCCTACAACGCGACCGTCGCCAAGGCGCTCGAGGGTCTGGCGCCGAGCGAGGGCGAGGCGTTCATCGAGGCGCTGCAGCACCTCGTCGAGGGGCCGTGGGCGACGCCGTCGCACACGATGACGCTGCGGCGTCGCGCGCCTGCCTCGTCCCGCTAGGGATGGGTTTACAACTGAATATCCCGAAATAGATTGTTTCATAACAAACAATCTTCTATGGTCGTATCTATGACGACCAAGACAGTCGCGCTCGCGACCCTCGCAGCCACTCAGCTGATGGTGATCCTCGACGGCACGGTCGTGACCGTCGCCCTTCCCGCAATCCGCGACGACCTGGGCTTCGGCGACGCCTCGCTGTCCTGGGTGGTCAACGGCTTCCTGCTCGCCTTCGCGCTCGTCCTGCTCCCCGCGGGCCGGGCCGGCGACGCGTTCGGCACCCGCCCGGTCTTCCTCGCCGGGCTGAGCATCTTCACGCTCGCCTCGGCATGGTGCGGCATCGCCTGGGACCCGATCTCCCTGGTCCTCGCGCGATTCGTCCAAGGCCTCGGCGGCGGCATCGCCTCGGCCGTGGTGCTCGGCATGATCGCCGGCCTCTACGCCGAGCCCCGCGAGCGCCTCCGTGCCTTCGCCGTGCTCGCCTTCGTCGGCTCGATCGGTGCGTCGGTGGGGACGGTCCTGGGTGGCGTACTCACCGACGTCGCCTCCTGGCGCTGGGCCTTCCTGATCAACGTGCCGTTCGGCATCGTCGCCCTGATCGTCGCGCTCCGCGCGGTGGAGGGTACGCTGCCGACCGGCGCCAAGGGTGGCCTGCTCCCGCGCGGCCTGTTCGCCCAGCGTAGGTTCGCGCTCGGGAACCTGATCCTGCTGACCCTGACGTTCGGCGGGTTCACGTTCCAGTTCGTCACGACGCTCTACCTGCAGGACACGCTCGGGTTCGGCGCGCTCTCGACCGGCCTGGCGTTCCTTCCGGTCAGCGTGGTGATCGCCGTCGCCAGCCTCGGCTTCAGCGCCACGCTGGCCGAACGGTTCGGGTCCGAGCGCGTCCTGCTCGTCGGCGTGCTCGCCTTCGTCGCAGGCATGGTCTACCTCGTCCGCCTCCCCGGAGCGGGCGGCTTCGCCCTGGACGTTCTCCCCGGCGCGGTCGTGATGGGCCTCGGCTTCGGCCTCGCGATGCCGCAGGTGACGGCGTTGGCTATGGGCGCGCTGGCGCCGGAGCATGCCGGGATCGGGTCGGGCCTGACCACGACCACCCAGCAGCTCGGTGGGTTCCTCGGCACTCTGATCGCCGCCGGCCTGGTCACGACCGTCGGCTACGGCGCCGCCTACGCCTCGGCCGCGATCGCGTTGGCCACCGGCGCGGCGATCGCGGCGTACCTGCTGATGGACGCGGCACGCGCCCGGGATCCGAAGGTCTCCGAGCGCGTGCCGGACGAAGCCGCCAGTCTCTGACGTCTCGACGCCAGAAACTGACCCCTCGGCGCTACCTCCGGACCGGGAGGACCAGCGTCGAGGGGTTCGTCTTCGTGTGGTGGACCGTGACCACGCCGGCGATGCCGCGGACGAGCTGCTTCACGTTGGGCAGCAGGTGGGGGACGTCGTAGGAGTGGACGGTGACCCGGAGGCGGTGGCCCTTCTCGATCACCGCGCCGGTGGGGAAGACCTCGACGGGCACGCGATAGATCGTCCCGGGCCTGACCGCCTGCTCGGCCTCACGGGTGAAGGGATGCCAGGGCTGGACGACCTGACCGTTCAGCGTCCGCGACCTCGACGCGGTGACGGCACGGTGGCGCAGGGTCTGCCAGCCGCCGGTGATGCGGTCGACGGACCCGTCGGGCGCGACGTCCTCGACCGAGACCGAGATCAGGCCGTCGGTGCCGGTCGTGGAGACGGACAGGTCGGCGTTGAGCGGGCCGGAGAAGGCCAGGTCCGACGTCGCCGGAGCGGTCTCGTAGGAGACGCCGAGCGCGTCGTTGATCCGGTTGTCGGTCTCGCACCCGGGGATCGCGAGGGCGCCGGCGGTCCACTGCGCGGTGCTGCGCGAGCACAGCCCCTGCACCGGCAGCGGCACGATGGTGTCGCCGCCGATGGGCTTCAGTGCCGACCCGAGGGCGTACGTCTTCGCGCGGACCTCGCTCCCGAGCCACGACTGCATCGTGCGCCACTTCCCGGACCCGATCTCGTGGTAGGTCACCGGCGCGACGTCGCGGTCGAGGGTGGCGTCGGGCAGGCCCTTGAGGTGGGTGTCGAACCACCGCAGGGCCATCTCGCCGATGCTGTTGATCCCGCTGCCCTCCAGGCCGGCGCCGGTGGCCGCCTCGGCGTGCGTCCACGGTCCGATGAGCAGCTTGGTGTCCACGCCGTTCTTCTGCATCCGGTCGAAGAGCATCGGCGTGCCGCGCTGGAAGATGTCGTACTGCCCGGCCGTCACGAACGTCGGTACGTCGATCTCGTCGACCACGCTCAGCGGTGACCGCTTCCGGTAGAAGGGTCCGTCGTAGCCGGCGTCGCTGCCGAGGACCGCGCTGACGAGCATCGGTACCTGGAACCCGAGCGCACCGCCGACGTGCTGCAGCAGCGTGGTCAACGTGGCGTCGGGGCGGGTCTGGTTGACGGCCGGCGGCACCAGTCCGGCGCCCGTGACCAGCCCGAACCACAGCGGGATGAACCCGGCGTCGATCTGGCCGCCGGAGGCGACGACGTCGCGGTAGACGTCGCCGGCGGGCACGATCGGGAACATCGCCTTCGGTCCGCGCGGGTGCTGAGCGGCGGTGAAGAACTGGTTGATCGCCATGTAGGACGCGCCCCACAGGCCGAGCTCGCCGTTGCTCCACGGGCGCTTCTTCGAGGTCGCCCAGTTGGCGACCTCGAGGCCGTCCCGCTGCTCACGGTCGCCGAACGCGTCCCACTGGCCGGCGGAGGAGCCGGTGCCGCGTACGTCGGTCTGGACCCAGACGTAGCCGCGCTCGACGAAGTAGTCGCCGCCGCCCCCGCCGGAGACGTTCTTGTTGTAGGGGTTCTGGGTCAGGATCACCGGGAACCGTCCCGCCGCCGGCGTCCCGTCCGCCTTTGCTGGACGGTGGACGTCGGCGCGGAGCACCACCCCGTCGGACATCGTCAGCTGGATGTCCTTCTCGACCACCACGCCGTACGTCGCCGAACGAGGCTTCCACGCCCCGGCCCGCGCCTGGGGTGCCTGAGCCGCCACCGTCGCGACAGAGGCAGCAGAGGCGGCGGCGGACGCGGAGTGCGCCGGTGGCAGAAAGGTCGTGACCAGAGCCAGGAACGGTACGAGGAATGCCAGTCTGCCGAGTTTCACGACTCACTCCAGGGGTGTGTTGGATATCACACCTCGAACGACGGAGTGCAAACGCGAGTTACGTAGCAGGTCTCGGGTTTTGAATAGTGAGACTAAGCAGTCACGGCGACGGTCTTGTCGACGACCGGCGCGCCCGTGGCCGCCACGACCTCGTCGTACGTCACCCCGGGAGCGAGCTCGACGAGCTCGAACGCTGCGCCCGCCACATCGAGAACACCGAGATCCGTGATGACCCGCTTCACGATCCCGCGACCGGTCAGCGGCAGGTCGCAGGCCGAGAGCAGCTTGGGCGCACCCTTCTTGGTGACGTGCTCCATCAGCACGATCACCCGCCCGGCGCCGGAGACGAGGTCCATCGCGCCGCCCATGCCCTTGACCATCTGGCCGGGCACCATCCAGTTGGCGATGTCACCGTTGGTCGAGACCTGCATCGCGCCCAGGACGGCGACGTCGATGTGGCCGCCGCGGATCATCGCGAACGAGGTCGCCGAGTCGAAGTAGGAAGCCCCCGCGAGCACGGTCACGGTCTGCTTGCCCGCGTTGATCAGGTCGGGGTCGACCTCGTCCTCGTAGGGGAACGGGCCGACGCCGAGGATGCCGTTCTCGGCGTGCAGCACGACCGTCGAGGTCTCCGGGATGTAGTCGGGGATCAGCGTCGGCAGGCCGATCCCGAGGTTGACGTAGTCGCCGTCCTGCAGCTCCTGCGCGGCGCGTGCGGCCATCTGGTTGCGGTCCCAAGCCATGACTCAGGCCTCCTGGTTCGTGGTCGGGCGCTCGCCGCGCGTCGTACGCTTCTCGATGTCCTTGCGCGCTGCCTGCTCGGGCGTCAGCGCGACGATCCGCTTCACGAAGATCCCCGGAAGGTGGACGTCGGCCGGGGCGATCTCCCCGACCTCGACGACCTCCTCGGCCTCGACGACGGTCACGCGACCGGCCATCGCGGCCGGCACGTTGAAGTTGCGCGTGGAGGCGTTGAACTGGGCGTTTCCGGCGCGGTCGACGCGGGTCGCGCGGACCAGCGCGAAGTCGGTGATGATGCCCTCCTCGAGCACCATCTGCTTGCCGTGGAACTCTCTGACCTCCTTCGGCTCGGAGGCCTCGGCGATCGTCCCGTCGGGGTTGTAGCGGTAGGGCAGGCCGCCGTCGGAGACCATCGTGCCGACGCCGGTCGGGGTGTAGAAGGCGCCGATCCCGCTGCCGCCCGCGCGCATCCGCTCCGCGAGCGTGCCCTGCGGGGTGAGCTCGAGGGTGATCTCGCCGGCCAGGTACTGGCGCCCGAACTCCTTGTTCTCGCCGATGTAGCTCGCGATCACCCGGGAGATGCGGTGGTCGTCGAGCAGCAGCCCGAGCCCGGCGCCGTCGACGCCACAGTTGTTGGAGACCACCATCAGGTCGTCCGCACCCTGCTCGCGCAGCGCCTCGATCAGGAACCACGGGATTCCCACCAGCCCGAAGCCGCCCACGGCCAGGCTGGCCCCGCTGTGAATGTCGGCGACCGCCTCCGCGGCCGACCCGACCACCTTGTCCAGACCCATGTCTTCTCTGCTCTCTCGAAAGATCTCGTACGTCGCTCTACTGACTGCTTCAGCGCACAGACTCGAACACCGCCGCCAGCCCCTGCCCGCCACCGATGCACATCGTCTCCAGGACGTACCGGGCCTCGCGCCGCTGCGCCTCGTAGGCGGCGGTGGCGAGGATGCGGGCGCCGGTGGCGCCGATCGGGTGGCCGAGCGAGATGCCCGAGCCGTTGGGGTTGAGCCGCTCGTCGGTGGCGTCGATCTTCCACTCGCGCAGGACGGCGAGGACCTGGGCGGCGAAGGCCTCGTTGAGCTCGATCAGGTCGATCTCGTCGAGGGTGAGCCCGGCCCGATCGAGTGCGGCGCGGCTGGAGAGGACGGGGCCGATGCCCATCCGCTCGGGCTCGCAGCCGGTGACGGCCCACGACTTGAGGGCCAGCAGGGGAGTCAGGCCGCGCCTCTCGGCCTCGGCGCGCGTGGTCACGATGCACATGGCGGCGCCGTCGTTCTGGCCGGAGGCGTTGCCGGCGGTGACGGTCGACTCCTCGTCGACCTTCAGCCGGATCGGGCGCAGCGAGGAGAGCTTCTCCAGGGAGATGTCGGCACGCGGGTGCTCGTCGCGGTCGACGACGACGTCGGGCTTGCGGCGGCCGCCGGGGACGGTCACCGGAACGAGCTCGTCGGCGAACTTGCCGGCCTCGTGGGCGGCGACGGCACGCTGGTTGGAGCGCAGCGCGAGCTCGTCCTGCTCCTCGCGCCCGATGCCGTAGTCACGGCGCAGGTTCTCGGCGGTCTCGATCATCCCGCCGGGGAGCGGGTGGTCCTTGCCGCCGGCGGTCTCGCGAGCCCGGTCGAGGCGGTCGAGCAGCTCGATGCCGCCCTGCTTCACCCCGCCGCGCAGCCCGAGCGCGTAGTGCTCGACGTTGGACATCGACTCCGCACCACCGGCCACGACGAGGTTCGCGGCCCCGGTGGCGACCGAGCCCGCGGCGTACAGGATCGCCTGCAGGCCCGAACCGCAGCGGCGGTCGATCTGGAGGCCGGGGACGCCGTTGCCGAGCCCGGCGTCGAGGGCCGCGATGCGGCCGATGGCGGGGTTCTCGCCGCTCGCGTAGCCGTTGCCGAGGATGACGTCGTCGACGTCGCCCTCCTGGAGGCCGGTGCGCGCGACCAGCTCGCGCAGGACCGTCGTGGCGAGGTCGGTCGCGGTCAGCGGCGCCAGGGCGCCGAGGAACCGGCCGACCGGGGTGCGGAGGGGCTCGCAGATGACGATGTCGTTGGCGAAGCTGCTCATGCCGTCGACGGTACGCGCGCAGTCATGACTTGAGAAGTATTCATTTGGCGTCGATTGACACGTCTGAAGTCTTGATTGACTGTCCGACCGGACAGTGCGCGGGCGAGGCTATTGCGATAAGTTCGCGTTAGCAGTTTCCTCTCGGGTTCCACTTCGACCGACCCCCACGCAGATCAATGAGGTGACCATGCACGTCCCCGACGGCTTCCTCGACGCGCCGACGTCGATCGCCACCGGTGCAGTCGCTGTCGTCGCGGTCGGCGTCGCGCTGCGCGGCGCGCGCCGTGAGCTCGACGACAAGACCGCCCCGCTGGCCGGCCTCGTGGCCGCGTTCGTCTTCGCGACCCAGATGCTCAACTTCCCGGTGGGGGCGGGCACGAGCGGTCACCTGATGGGCGGCGCGCTGGCGGCGGTGCTGGTCGGTCCGTGGACCGGGGTGCTGTGCGTCTCGGTCGTGCTGATCGTGCAGTCCCTGCTCTTCGCCGACGGCGGCATCACCGCGCTCGGCACCAACATCCTGCTCATGGCCGTCACCACTGTGCTCGTCGGCTGGTTCGTGAGCCGGGTGCTGATCAAGGTGCTGCCGAAGCGGGTCGGGCTGGTCGCCCCCGCGGCTGCGATCGGCGCCTTCCTCTCCGTCCCCGCGGCGGCCGCTGTCTTCACCGCGCTCTACGCGGTCGGTGGCACCGCCGACATCTCGCTGACCACGCTGGCCACCGCGATGCTCGGCTGGCACACGGTGATCGGTCTGGGCGAGGGCGCGATCACGTTCCTCGCGGTCGGTGCGATCCTGTCCGTACGCCCCGACCTCGTCTATGCCGCGCGAGGCGTGATCGCCGAGCGCGACCTGGTGATCAAGCCGAAGGAGTCGGTGGCATGAGCGAGTCCACGAAGACCGTGCCGTTCAAGTGGGTCGCCGTCGGCATCGCCGTCGTCGCGCTCCTCCTGGCCGGGGTGGTCTCCTACTACGCCTCCGCCCACCCCGACGGCCTCGAGTACGTCGCCGGCAAGACCGGCTTCCTCGACAGCGCCTCCGAGCACGGTGCGGCCGACGGCCCGCTGGCCGACTACGGCACCAAGGGGGTCGACAACGAGCGGCTCTCCGGCGGTCTCGCCGGCGTGATCGGCACCGTGGTGGTGCTCGTCCTCGCCGGTGGTCTGGCCTTGGTCGTACGCCGCCACTCCGCCGAGTCCGACGAGGCCTGACCCGGTGCCCGCCCATCTGAAGGTGCTCGCCCTGATCGGTTTCATGCTCGTGGTGGTGGCGACGCCGCGGGAGTGGTTCGCTGCGTACGTCTTCTTCCTCGCGGTCCTGGTGACGGTCGGCGCGATCGCGCGGGTGCGCCCGGGGTGGGTGCTGAAGCGGATGGTGGTCGAGACGCCGTTCGTGGTCTTCGCGGTGCTGATGCCCTTCATCGCGCACGGGCCGCGGATCGAGGTGCTCGGACTCAGCCTCAGCGAGTCGGGTCTGCTCTCGGCGTGGGGGCTGCTCGTCAAGGGCACCCTCGGTGTGATCGCCGGGCTGCTGCTGGCCGCGACCACGACGCCCCAGGAGCTGGTCCACGGCCTGGAGCGGCTGCGGCTGCCTCAGCAGCTGGTGCAGATCATGGCGTTCATGGTGCGCTACCTGGAGGTGGTGACCGACGAGATGCGCCGGATGGCGGTCGCGCGCGCCTCACGTGGCTTCGAGGCCCGCAACCCGCTCCACTGGCCGGTGCTGGCCCGCTCGGTCGGCGCGCTGTTCATCCGCTCCTTCGAGCGCGGCGAGCGAGTGCACCTGGCTATGGTCTCGCGCGGCTACACAGGGAGAATGCCTCGGTGACCACTCCAGTCCTGGACGTACGCGGCCTCGCCTTCGCCTACCCCGACGGCCATCAGGCGCTCTTCGGCGTCGACCTGCACGTCCACCGCGGTGAGCGGGTCGCGCTGCTCGGTCCCAACGGGGCCGGCAAGACCACGCTGGTACTGCACCTCAACGGCATCCACCTCGCCGGCGCCGGATCGGTCGCGGTGAGCGGGCTTCCCGTGACCAAGTCCAACATCAAGGAGATCCGCCGTCGCGTCGGCATCGTCTTCCAGGATCCCGACGACCAGCTCTTCATGGGCACCGTCCGCGAGGACATCGCCTTCGGCCCCGCCAACCTCGGCCTGCGCGGCTCGGAGCTCGACGCCAAGGTGACCGAGGCGCTCGCGAAGGTCGGCATGGAGGAGTACGCCGACCGGCCCCCGCACCACCTCTCCTTCGGCCAGCGCCGCCGGGTCGCGGTGGCCACCGTGCTGGCGATGGACCCCGAGATCCTGGTCCTGGACGAGCCCTCCTCCAACCTCGACCCCGCCTCCCGCCGCGAACTCGCCGACATCCTCCGCGACCTCGACGTCACCGTCCTGATGGTCACCCACGACCTGCCGTACGCCCTCGAGCTCTGCGAGCGCTCCGTCATCCTCGACGGCGGCATCGTGGCCGCCGAGGGCCGCACCGTCGACGTACTCTCCAACGCCGACCTGATGCGCGCCCACCGCCTCGAGCTCCCCTTCGGCTTCGACCCTGTCGCCGCAGCCGCCACCCTCTAGCCGAGACGTCAGTTAGGTCGGCCGACGGGGCTGACGTCTCGGCCGACGGGGCTGACGTCTCGGCCGACGGGGCTTACGCCTCGGCCGACGGGGCTGACGCCTCGGCAGGGGTCAGTCGGCGAGGCGGCGGGAGCGGTAGTGGAGCTTGGCGCTGACGTAGCCGCGCCAGCCGACCAGGGTGAGGCCGAGGAAGAGGAGCGAGACGACTAGGAAGGCCGGCGCGAGGCCCTCGCCGGAGAGGCCGCGCAGCACCATCCCGATGACGTACGTCCCGAGCCAGACGACCACGCCCGCAGGCCATGCGCGAGCGGCAGGCCAGCGGCGCCAGATCAGCACGGCCCAGGACATGGCGAGCCCGATCAGGAACGGCCAGGCGATGCGGAGCACGACGAGCGCCGGGCCGGAGTCGTGGGACTGGCGTCCGGCGAAGGCGAAGAGGAGCACGAAGAAGACGTCGACGGCGAAGGCCGCGACCGCCCACTTGGGCACGAGCCCGGCGATGAGTGGGGAGGAGTCGTCGGGCTTCGTGGAGGACATGGGCCCAGAATACGAGCCTGATCTACGAGACCAGCCAGGCCCCGCCGCGCATCACCCGGGTCGGGTGCAGCGACTCGTCGGTGAGCACGAGGTCGGCGCGCGCGCCGGGCTCGAGGCGGCCCGCGTCGAGGCCCACCACCGATGCCGGCCGCAGGCTCGCGGCCTTCATCAGCATGGCCAGGTCGATCCCGGCGGCCGCATGGCGGCGTACCTGGTCGATGAGCCGCGAGGTGCCTCCGGCGATCGACCCGTTGCCGGTCCCGTCAGCCACCCGGGCGACCCCGGAGCGTACCTCCACGGACAGCGGTCCGAGCTGGTAGTCGCCGTCGGCCATCCCGGCCGCGGCCATCGCGTCGGTGACGAGCACGACCGAGCCGGGCACCATCGACATCACGGCTCGGACCGTCTCGTCGTCGAGGTGTACGCCGTCAGCGATCAGCTCCACACAGGCATCGCCCACACCCGCGGCTCCCAGAGCGCCGAGCACCGGACCAGGCGAGCGGTGGTGCGCGGGCGGCATCCCGTTGAAGAGGTGGGTGACCAGGCTCCCCGGCCCAGACAGGAAGGCACGAGCCCGCGAAGCCGACGCCGCGGTGTGCCCCAGTGCCACCACGACCCCGGCCTCGGTGAGCACCGAGGCGACCTCGTCGGCCCCGGGGAGCTCCGCGGCCAGCGTCATCACCCGCAGGTGACCCCGTCCGGCCTCGACGAACTCACGGGCGAGACCGGCATCCGGCGCGAGCAGCATCGCGGGATCGTGCGCCCCGCGGCAGGAGTGCTCCAGGAACGGCCCCTCCATGTGGATCCCGGCGATCAGCCCGGACTCCGCGGCCGTGGCCAGCGCCGAGACGACCGACAGCAACCGGGTAGGCGAGTCGGTCACGGTCGAGGCCAGCAGCGTGGTCGTGCCGGCAGCGTGATGAACGCCGGCCGCGGTGGCGATCTCGTCCGCCGACGTCGAGTGGAAGGACGCACCGCCACCGCCGTGGTTGTGGATGTCCACCAACCCCGGGAGCAGGATCCCCGAAGACGACGGGTCGTCGGGGGCGGCAGCCCGCACATCCGTGACGAGCCCCGCGGACACGGTCACGACGACGTCGTCGAAGCCGCCCGGCCGCGGCACTCGGCCGCGGACCACATGCTCTAGATCCATCGCTTGAACCAGATCCTCGTCAGCCATTCCTGCCGGGTGAGCAGCTCATCGGTGTAGATCGGCCAGAACCAGGCGAAGTTGCAGATGACCAGCACGACGAAGATGCCACCGGCGACGGCACCCCCGACGCGACGCCGGGTGGCAGGGTTTCCGCCGGCCAGCGGCGGCGGCCGGTCGAGCAGCTTGCCCAGACACAGGCACAGGCCGAGCACCAGGAACGGCAGCGCGATGATCATGTAGAAGGAGAAGATCGGCCGCCCGGCGTACTGCAGCCAGGGCAGCCACGTCGACAGCACCCCGACGACGGCGACCCCGAACCTCCAGTCCCGCGCGGCGACCCACATGAAGGCCGAGACGATCAGCGCGACGAACGCTCCCCACCACAGCACCGGGGTGCCCAGGAGCAGCACCTGCCGCAAGCACGTCCCCGCCTCGGCGGGGCCGTCGCCGTCGGGATCGGTCGCGGGGGAGGCGTCGCACATCTCGCCGCGCGACTTCGCGCCCGACAGGATCCCGGTGTCGGCGGCGACCCCGACCGGCCGGTTCAGAACGAGCCAGCCGATCGGATGCGACCCGTAGGTGTGCTCGGCGCACTCCAGGAAGTGGGTGTGGAAGGTGAAGACGTCGCGGTGGTAGTACCACAGCGACCGCAGCGACTGGCTGACCTCGCCGAGGCCGGACGCGTCCGGCTCCGTGGCGGTCGGCCAGCGCTTGTCGTTGAGGTTCTCGGGGACGTACGACTTGTTCTCGCAGTGGCCCTCGCCGGTGTAGCGCGTGTACTGCGTCGCCGAGAGCGACTCCTCGTAGACGTCCGCGTGGGTCATCCACGGGATCCACGTCATCACGTAGACCGCCAGCGCGACGCCCACCAGATGCACGAACGCCGTCGGCCCGTCGGCCACACAGGCACGAAGCCAGGACAGCCGTACGCCGAAGGAGCGCCGCATCCCCGCGGACCAGGCCACATAGAGGAGACCGAAGGCGGCCAGCGGGTAGAGCGCCTCCCACTTGGAGCCGATCGCCAGGCCCCATGCGATGCCCGAGCAGAGCAGCCACGGACGGAACAGCATCTGGCGGACAGGACCCCAGGCACCCGGCGCGGCGAGCTGCGTGGGCGCGAGCGCGGAGAACCGCCGCCGGCACCAGTCGCGGTCCATCACCATCAGGTGCACCGCGAGCAGCAGGAAGAAGGCGACGAAGAGATCGAGCAGGGCCAGGCGCGAGAGCACGAACGCGAGCCCGTCGAAGGTGACCAGGATGCCGCCGACGAGACCGAGCAGCATGGAGCCGGAGACGCGGCGTACGAACCGGATGGTCAGCAGCACCAGCAGCGAGCCGACCACGACCGAGGCGATCCGCCAGCCGAACGGGTCCATCCCGAAGAGCTTGATGCCCAGGGCGATGATCCATTTGCCCACGTCGGGGTGGACGATCATCGACGGCCCGTCGGCGAACTGCCCGTCGAGCTGTCCGGC
Organism: Nocardioides sp. YJ-D4; assembly: GCF_054031495.1. NCBI lineage: Bacteria > Bacillati > Actinomycetota > Actinomycetes > Propionibacteriales > Nocardioidaceae > Nocardioides > Nocardioides sp. YJ-D4. Next base: position 2,323,515 of record NZ_CM132932.1, on the reverse strand, counting down.
CAGGATGTTCTCGTCGGCGCCCTCGATGAAGTTGCGCGCGTAGCCGAACTCGAGCAGAGCCCAGGCGTCCTTGGCGTAGTAGGTCTCGTCGAAGGCGAAGACCTTCGGGGTGCCCAGGTGCCACAACCGCAGCAGGAACGCCAGCGCGGTGATCCCGAGCGTCGCCGCCCAGCCGGCCCCCGGCGAGCCGTTGATGCGGCGCCGGGCGCGTTCCCAGGCGGTCGGCAGGAAGTGACCTGAGGGGGTGCTCGCCAAGCCCTCCATGGGCTCCGGCTCCTCGGTCACCGTCGTCGTCACGAGGGAACCTTATAAGCCTGCGACAATATCGGTGTGGTAGATCCAAACGATGGCGTGCTCGTACTCGCAGCAACCCCGATCGGACGCGTCGAGGACGCCCCTCCGCGACTGGCCTCGGAGCTCGCCACCGCGGATGTCATCGCCGCTGAGGACACCCGCCGCCTGCGTCGGCTGACGACGGATCTCGGCGTCGAGATCAAGGGCCGCATCGTCTCCTACTTCGAGGGCAACGAGAGCTCACGTACGCCCACGCTGCTCGCCGACCTCCTCGACGGCAACCGCGTGCTGCTGGTGACCGACGCCGGGATGCCCTCGGTCTCCGACCCCGGCTACCGCCTGGTCGCCGCCGCGGTCGAGAAGGACGTACGCGTCACCGCGGTGCCCGGCCCCTCGGCCGTGCTGACGGCCCTGGCCGTCAGCGGTCTTCCCGTCGACCGGTTCTGCTTCGAGGGCTTCCTGCCCCGCAAGGCCGGCGAGCGTTCCCGCCGCCTGACGAACCTGGCGAAGGAGGAGCGCACCATGGTCTTCTTCGAGGCCCCCCACCGCACCGAGGCTGCCCTGGCGGCCATGCGCGACGCCTTCGGCGACGGCCGCGCCGCCGCGGTCTGCCGCGAGCTGACGAAGACCCACGAAGAAGTACGCCGCGGGGGACTGGCCGAGCTCGTCGACTGGGCCGCCGAGGGAGTGCGCGGCGAGGTCACCATCGTCGTCACCGGCGCCGACCCGTCCGCCGAGATCGGCAGCGACCCCGACAGCCTCCGCGCCGCCGTGGCCGACCTGGAAGGTGAGGGCCACACGAAGAAGGAAGCCATCGCCGAGGTGGCCAGGCTGGCCGGCGTACCGAAACGCGAGGTCTACGACCTCGTCCACAAGAGCGTGTAGAAGACTGGTGAGCATGAGTTTCGCCCCGGCACCCGAGCCACTGCCCGCACCGGTCGTCGACAACCACACCCACCTCGACATCGTCCGGGGAGACGAGAGTCTCCCGGTCGAGGAGGCGCTCGCGCAGGCGGCGGCGGTGGGCGTGACCAGGGTGGTGCAGATCGGCTGCGACCTGCCCGGTGCGCGATGGGCGGTCGAGGCGGCCCAGACGTACGACAACATGGTCGCGGGGGTGGCGCTCCACCCCAACGACGCTCCTCGCCAGCCCGACCTCGAGGCAGCGCTGGACGAGATCGAGAAGCTTGCCGGCGCGCACGACAAGGTGCGCGTGGTGGGGGAGACCGGGATGGACTTCTTCCGCACCGACGAGGAGGGACGCGAGACCCAGGCCTACTCGTTCCGGCGGCACATCGACATCGCCAAGCGGCTCGACAAGACCCTGATGATCCACGACCGCGACGCGCACGAGGCGGTGCTCGAGGTGATCGACAGCGTCGGCCCGCCCGAGCGCTGGGTGATGCACTGCTTCTCCGGCGACCCCGAGTTCGCCCGCCAGTGCCTCGACCGCGGTGCCTACCTCTCCTTCGCCGGCACGGTGACGTTCAAGAACGCGCAGTACCTCCGCGACGCCCTCGCGATCACTCCCCAGGATCGCATCCTGGTCGAGACCGACGCCCCGTTCCTGACGCCCCACCCGCACCGCGGCGCGATCAACTCCAGCTACATGATCCCGGCCACGATGCGGGTGATGGCCGACGTACGCGGCGAGGACCTCGAGGCGCTCTGCAACGCCGTCAACGCCAACACCGAGACGGCCTTCGGCGGCACCTGGTGATGGACCGGCACTGACACGAGAGGGGCCCGAGGCGATCGCCTCGGGCCCCTCTCGTTGCTGTGATCAGGTCAGGAGACGCTGAGCGTCATCGTGCCCCTGCGCTCGTCCGAGTAGAGCACCTTGATCTTGACGCCGCTGCCGGCCGTCTTGGTGGAGTGCGCCGGGTTGGACGCGTCGTAGTACGCCGTCTCCGAGCTGTCGTAGAAGGTCGGCACGCCCTTGCGCCGCGGCAGGTCGAGGACGTTGTTCGGGGCGCCGGCGATCTCGTTCTCCAGGTGGAGCGCGTCGGTGCGGTCGACGTCGAAGGTCGAGTCGTACCCCTGGATCCGGTTGCGCGACAGGGTGCCGTTCGACCACTTCTGGACGCCGACGGAGGCGTCGACGACCAGCGCCTGGCCACCACCGGGGTGCTCCGAGGTGTTGTTGTCGGTGAACTCGCCGTTCTTGTACCAGATCAGCAGGCCGTCCTGATAGGCGTAGTGGTCGACCTTGTCAGGCGCGGTCACCCCGTAGCCGAAGTTGTACGGACCCTCGGCCAGCGTCTTGTCGTAGCCCTTGTACTGCCGGTTCTCGGCGATGTAGAAGCGCGGGTACGTCGAGATGTAGGTGCCGTCGGTGATGCCCATGTACTCCTTGTTGGTCCAGCCGTCGAAGGACGAGAAGTCCGTCGTGTAGGCCGAGCCGACCGAGAGGTCGTCGATGGCGAAGCCGTAGTAGGCGACGCCGCCGTCGTTCGCGGTGCGGAAGCGGAGCTTCACGTTTTGACCCGCGTACGCCGAGAGGTCGGCGGTCAGGTCGACGTACTCCTGCGGGTCATGGTCGGCGCAGTTGCCGTCACAGGTGCTGTCGGAGGTGCCGTGGATGCCGTTGTTGTACTCGGCAGAGGACAGGTTCGTCGCCAGCGGGGTCGACCAGGTCGTGCCACCGTCGGTGGAGGCCTCCAGGAAGGTGAAGTCGTACTCCGCCTCGAGGTCGTACTTCACCTTGGCCGAGAGCGTGCCGCCCGCGGGGACGGTGATCTCCGGGCTGACCGCGGTGGCGGTGCGGTCGTCGCCCTTGCCGGAGTACAGGAACGTCTTGCCGGACGTACCGGAACCGACGTCGTGGGTGGTCTCGCCGTCGGGCAGGTTGACCACGAGCGCCTGCGGGGTCTTGGACCCGGTGTCGTGGAAGCTCGGACCCAGGGTCAGCTTCTTGGACGTACCGGCCTCGACGGTGTCGTAGTTGAGCCAGCCGAGGAAGAGCTTCTCCGGGGCGCCCATGTGGTTCGGGGTGGTGCCGATGGTGCCGTCACCGTGACCGAGCCAGGAGCCCGAGCTCATCAGGGTCCAGAAGCCGGTGCCGTTCTCGCCGCCCGCGGTGTCGTAGAAGTCCGGCAGACCGAGGTCGTGGCCGAACTCGTGCGCGAAGACGCCCAAGCCGCCGTTCTCGGGCTCGGTGGTGTAGTCGCGGATCCAGATGTCGGTGTTACCGATCTTGACGCCGCCGGCCTTCGGGTGGTTGGCGGGGCCGTCGGAGCCGGACGCGTTCGCGGCCCAGCGGTGCGACCAGATGGTCCACGGTGCGCCACCGGCCTCCTCGCCGACGCCGGAGTGGATCGCCTGGAAGTGGTCGATGTAGCCGTCGGCCTCGTTGAAGTTGCCGTCGCCATCGAGGTCGTAGCGGTCCCAGATGTCGTAGTCCTGGAGGTACGCAGTGATCTCGGCGTCGGTCTTGCCGGCCGCCTTCTGCGCGTCGTACCAGGCGTTGGCGCTGTCCTGGACGAAGTTCTTCATCGCGGCGGCGGTCTCGTCGCCCTTGTCGTTCTGGTAGTAGGACTCCGCGTGCGGAAGCGTCACCCAGTCGCTCACGTCGCCCTGGAGGTCGAAGCGGCCGCTCGACATCTCCTTGTAGACGTTGTGGAAGGACTCGGCGCCCTTCTCCTGGTTGAAGAACATGTCCATGTAGTGCTCGCGGGAGAAGTCCTCCTCCCAGTAGGTGGAGTTGTCGTTCTCGGCGGGCGGCGCGATCTCGTTGTGGAGCGGGCCCGAGGTGTTGTCGGGGAAGGCCGGGTTGCCGCCCTCGCCGAACTCGACCAGGAAGCTCAGCAGCTGGGACTTCTCGGTGGGCTCGTGCTCCACCCAGCGGGCGTTCTTGCCCGAGCCCATCTTCACGACCTCGCTGCCGTTCTTCGTGACCGTCTGCTTCTCGCCCGTGGCGACGGCAGTGGCGGCGTTGGTCTTGAGCTCGCGGCGCTTGGTGTTGAGCGCGTCGGGCTTGTCATCGACCTTCTGCTTCACCGCAGCGGCGGCGGGGGTCCCCGAGTCCTCGACGGCGCTAGCCGACGAGTGGGTCAGGGCCACCGGCGTCACGCCGGCGACCGCAACCGCGGCGAGAACGCTGGTAAGGCGTCTGTTCATCGTTCCTCCGGAGTCTGGTGACATCGCGCACATCTGCCTTCCCCGAGAACTGACCGGCACGACGGGCCATCACGACAGAGATGGCTTCGGAGTACAACACCAAGCAACGGAGTTACCTGTAAAGGATTTGTCGCCTATTGGCCAGAGGGAGCGAAATTTCGTGGCGGGATTACGACATGCGCTCTGATCAACCCGCTTGACCAGCGATTTCGGCGTGGTGAATCGCACACCTGTCGTTTGCTACGACAGGTATTGACAGCACTCCCTGACCCTCATTTGATGCCGAGATTGCATGCTTGTAATTGCCTGCGGACTGGGCAGGAGACTTGCATTTAACCGACCGTATTTGTTCCGCTGTCCGGCGAGATAGCCGGGATCGGGACAGATCCGGACGGTGTTGGGGGTGGGCCTCAGCGCGTAGATCACCAGATCTCGCAACACCGTTCGCCCGTGCCCGGAGAGCACGAACATCGGAGCATTGTGCCCGTCAGCAGCACCACCTCATGGGTTCGCAACATCGCATCTACTCGTCGCCGTAAGGCCATTCTGGTCGGCGGACTCGCCGCCGCCGTGGTCGCCACGGGCGGCACCGCATACGGCGTCAAGACCTCGCAGACCGATGTCATCGTCTCGGTCGACGGCAAGGCCAAGGACGTCAGCGTCCACGCCGACACGGTCGGTGAGGTCCTCGAGGCCGAGGGCATCGAGATCGGCGACCGTGACGCGGTTGCTCCCTCGCTCGACACCGAGGTCGAGGACGGCAGCGCGATCAGCGTCCGCTACGCCCGTCAGCTGAGCCTCGAGGTCGACGGCAAGGCCCAGGACCACTGGGTCACCGCGACCACCGTCGGCGGCGCTCTCGCCGAGCTCGGCCGGGACTACGACCGGGCAGAGCTCTCGACCAGCCGCGGTGCCTACATCGGCCGCGACGGGATGTCGCTCGACGTCATCACGCCGAAGACCGTCAAGGTCGAGCTGGCGGGGAAGAAGACCAAGAAGGTCAGCGTGACCGCGCTGACCGTCGCCGATGCGTTGAAGGACCTCGGTGTCGACCTCGAGCGCCGGGACAAGGTCTCCCCGGCCTCCGACAAGGCAGTGAAGACCGGTCAGAAGATCGTCTTCACCGACTTCTCCGCCAAGACCCAGAAGGTCGCCCGCGAGAAGATCGAGGCGCCGGTCGAGGAGCGCGAGGACTCCTCGATGTACGAGGGTGAGACCGAGGTCGTCGACGAGGGCTCCGACGGGGTCCGTTCGGTGACCTACCGGATCGTCCTCAAGAACGGCGAGGCCGTCTCCAAGAAGGTCCTCGAGCAGAACGTCCTCGACAAGGCCGAGCCGCGCATCGTCAAGGTCGGCACCAAGGAGAAGGAAGCGCCTGCGGCCAACTTCGCCGGCGGCAACACCGTCTGGGACCAGCTCGCGCAGTGCGAGTCCGGTGGCAACTGGGCGATCAACACCGGCAACGGCTACTACGGCGGGCTGCAGTTCAACCTGCAGACCTGGCAGGCCTACGGCGGCTCCGGTCTCCCGAGCGAGAACAGCCGCGAGACCCAGATCGCGATCGCGACCAAGGTCCGTGACGCCAACGGTGGCTACGGCTCCTGGCCGCACTGCTCGCAGCAGCTCGGTCTGCCGCAGTAAGGCTGTTTCGGCCCTAGGGCCATAGTCTGTACCCATGACCGACCGCACCCCGCCGCGCCTGTTGGGCCCGGCGGAGGTGCGGTCGCTCGCATCCGAGCTCGATCTCCGCCCCACCAAGCAGCGCGGGCAGAACTTCGTGATCGATGCCAACACCGTGCGCCGGATCGTGCGCGAGTCCGGCGTCACCGCCGACGACGTCGTCGTCGAGGTCGGCCCCGGCCTCGGGTCGCTCACCCTCGCCATCCTCGAGACCGGCGCGAAGGTGACCGCGATCGAGATCGACGAGGTCCTGGCGCAGCGGCTGCCGAGAACCATCCAGGAGTACGCCCCCGACCAGGCCGACGCGTTCAGCCTGCTCCGCGCGGACGCTCTCCGGGTCGACTCCGTCCCCGGCCCGCCGCCCACGGCGCTGGTCGCGAACCTCCCCTACAACGTCTCGGTCCCGGTCCTGCTGCACCTGATGTCGCTGCTGCCCTCGCTGCGCCACGGCCTGGTGATGGTGCAGGCCGAGGTCGCCGACCGGCTGGCGGCCAAGCCCGGCTCCAAGGTCTACGGCGTCCCCTCGGTCAAGGCCGCGTGGTACGCCGAGGTACGCCGCGCCGGCGCGATCGGTCGCAACGTCTTCTGGCCGGCGCCCAACGTCGACTCCGGCCTCGTCTACTGGCGTCACCGTGAGCCGCCGTCGACCGCCGTCTCGCGCGAAGAGGTCTTCGCGGTCATCGACGCCGCCTTCGCGCAGCGTCGCAAGGCGCTGCGCGGCGTACTCAAGCCTCTGGCCGGCTCTGCCGACGCCGCCGAGAAGGCACTCGTCGAGGCCGGGATCGACCCGCTGGCGCGTGGCGAGGCGCTGACCATCGCCGATTTCGTACGCATCACCGAATCGCTCCAAAGGGTTCCCTCATGACGATCACCGTCCGCGCCGCCGCGAAGTTCAACCTCCACCTCGGCGTCGGGCCGGTCCGTGCGGACGGGTTCCATCCGCTGGCGACCGTCTACCAGGCGATCGGGCTCTACGACGACGTCACCGTGAGCGAGGCCGCCGAGTGGCAGGTGACGCTCACCGCGGAGGACCACATCGCGCTGGGGGAGATCCCGACCGGCGATGACAACATCGTCGTGCGTGCCGGCAAGGCTCTCGCCGCCCACCACGGCATCGACAGGGCCGCGAACGTCGCGATCCACAAGGGCATCCCGGTCGCCGGCGGTCTCGCCGGCGGCTCGGCCGACGCCGCCGCGACGCTCGTCGCCCTCGACCGGCTGTGGTCGCTGGAGACCTCCGACGAGGATCTGCTGAGTCTGGCGGGGCAGCTGGGCTCCGACGTACCGTTCGCGCTCATCGGTGCCACCGCCATCGGCGGCGGCCGCGGCGAGATCGTGGAGCCGGTCACCGACAACGGTGCCTGGTGGTGGGTCGCGGTCGGCAACGAGCAGGGGCTCTCGACGCCGGCGGTCTACCGCGCCTTCGACGAGCATGCCGGGACCGGGGTCGGCGACCCCCAGGTCCCCGAGAGCCTGCTCATGGCGCTGGAGAAGGGCGACGCGGAGCTCCTCGCCGAGGCGCTCGCCAACGACCTGCAGGCCCCGGCGCTGGCGCTACGCCCCGACCTCGCCCAGACCTTCGCCGACGGCGCGGAGGCAGGTGCCCTGGCCGTACAGCTCTCCGGATCGGGCCCGACCGTCCTGATGCTCTGCCGCGACGCCGCCCACGCCCGCGAGGTCGCCGGAGCGATGCAGGCCAAGGCGTACGACCGCGTCTGGACCGCCCCGGGCCCCGTCGCCGGTGCCCACGTCGTCACCTACTGACAGCCGAGACGTCAGCTACGTCGGCCGAGATGGCAGCACCGTCGGCCGAGATGGCAGCACCGTCGGCCGAGATGGCAGCACCGTCGGCCGAGATGGCAGCACCGTCGGCCGAGATGGCAGCACCGTGCCCTCTCGGCCGACGTACGTGACGCCTCGGCGGGGTCAGGCGGCGCTGGAGACGACCTCGTCGGAGATCGCCGCGGCGGCGCGGCGCAGATGGCGGGTGATGCTGGCGGCGTTGAACCCGGCGGCGCTGCCGGAGACGGAGACGGCGGCGATCGCGCGGCCCTCGATCATGATCGGGACCGCGGCGCATACGATGCCGAGCTGGGCCTCCTCGCGGTCGAAGGCGATGCGCTCGCTGTTGGCGCGGCGGAGCTCTGCGAGGAACTTCGCCGGGTCGCCGTGCGAGTGGCGCGTGCGCCTCACCAGGCCCGACTCGAGCACGGGCGCGATGTGGTTGCGGTCGCTGAACGAGAGGATCGCCTTGCCGAGCGCGGAGCAGGCAGCGGGCGCTCGCCCGCCGACGTACGTGTCCGGCTGGATGCCACCACGACCGGTGATCTTCTCCAGGATGACGATGTCGGTGCCCTCGAGGATGGCGAGGTGCACGGTCTTGCCGGTCGCCACGTAGAGCTCGGCCAGGTGTGGCATCGCGGTCTCCCGGATGCCCTGCGGTCGGCAGATCTGCACCGCGTTGCCGAGCTCGAAGAGCCGCCGGCCGAGGACGTAGTGGCGGCCGGTGCGCTCGACGTACCCGCTCTGCTCGAGGTGGCGCAGAAGGCGGAAGGCGGTCGACTTGGGAAGGCCCGCGGTGCGAGCGATCTCGCTGACACCGAGCTTCGGGCCGGCTCCGAGAAATGCCTCCAGGATCTGGAGGGCCTTCGTCGCAGACGGGGTCGCCGAGGAGGTCGTCCTCGGGGCACCTTCATGGTCGTGCTGACTAGCCAGGGTGGGGATAGCAGTGACGCTCATGGGGGGATCTCCTTAACTGAGACGGAGGCACCACGAAGGGGGGATCTGGGGCCTCCAACTCTCTGTGACAGCAGTCACTGTAACGATCGTTCCGGAGGTTGTGGAGCAAATGTTGGATAAATCTCATTCCTGACCTGCGGAAATAGATGACACGGCATACAGTTCGATGCGTTTCCGCCCGTTAGCGCCGTAAACCCTCTGTGGACGTACGGTAGTAGGTCAGTGACTGATCTGTGTATGAAACGGCGTAGCCGTCACCAGTCGCGCCAGCAGGTCCGAGGTCGTGGCCGGTGGCATGTCGGCGCTGTCGAGCGCCTCGGCAAAGAGAAGTCCGTCTGCGATCACCAGCAGGAGCGCGGCCATCTCATCGGCGTGCACCGGCCCATCGTCACCGAGAGCCCCGCGGAACCAGCCGGCGAAGTCGTCGCGCGACTGGCGGCGTACGGCAAGGAACCGGTCGCGGCCGGGAAGTGGCTCAGCCCGCTTCGGCAGCACCAGCATCAGGCCGATCCGCAGGAACGGGGGCAGCCGGCGCAGGCTGGCCACCAGGGGCCTCAGCATCAGTGGGAGCTCGGCGGCGCAGTCGCAGTCAGCGCTGGGCGGCTGCCAGGAGGACTGGGTGCTGATCCAGGCGCGGTAGGAGTCGTCCACCGCTGCCGAGAACAGGTCGTCCTTGTTCGCGAAGTGCCAGTAGACCGATGAGGCCGGCAGCTCCGCCGCGGCGCAGATCCGGCTGATCGAGGCGCCCTCGTAGCCGCTCTCCGCGGCGACCTCGAGCGCTGCCGCGACGAGCTTCTCCCGGCTGCTGCTCCTGCCCTGGTACGTCACCGGCGGCAGCTCCACGGGCTCGGGGACGGCCGCGGGGTCCAGCTTCCGGAGGTGGTCCGCGACCTCGGCCAGCCCGTCGGCGAGCCGCTGCCGGAGCGGGTCGAGCTCGGCGTACTCGTCGGTCTGGGCGTGGATGAAGAGGCCGTCGTGGGCGGCGAGCGTGAGCCGGGCGAGGGTCTGGATGTGCGGGGCCGGAAGGTCGACCGCCTCGTCCCACCACCGCTCGAACTCGGCGAGCGTCTGGGTGCGGATCTGGAGGAAGCGCTCGCGCGGACCGTCGCCGACGGTCGGCCCGGACTCGAGTGCCAGCATCAGGCCCATCCGCCACCAGTCGGCCTTGGCGCCGTGGGTGTCCGACGTCGTACGCCGCAGGTTGGCCAGCAGCCCCTTGCGCAGGTCGTCGCCGGTCGGTGTCGGCTCCCACCGCGGGGCGATGTCGTTCCATCGGGTGTAGCCGTGCTCGAGCGCCTCGGCGAGGAGCTGGTCCTTGTTGGAGAAGTGCCAGTAGAGGGAGGACGGCGGGAGGCCGGTCGCGCGACGGACCAGCGCCATCGTCGTGCCGACATAGCCACGCTCGGCGGCCAGCCGGAGCGCTGCTTCGAGGATCATCTGACGCGAGCCGTGCGTGTGCTCGCGGAGCGTCGTCTTCTCGGCCATTGCACTGAGTCTAAGCAGGTCAGGGGCTCTTCGTCCGCCCGGTGTGCCGCTGGGTGGCCGCCGCGATGCTGGCTGCCTCACCGCCCTCGGGGAGAATGGGAGACGATATGGCGAACCTCCTCAACGTCGAGCACGTCTCCAAGGCGTACGGCATCCGGCCCCTCCTCGACGACGTCTCCCTCGGCATCAACGCCGGCGACCGGGTCGGCATCGTCGGCCGCAACGGCGACGGGAAGACGACGCTCCTGCAGGTGATGACCGGCCTGGAGGAGCCGGACTCCGGTCGCGTCTCGCGCCAGCGTGGCCTGCTGGTCGGGTTCCTGCACCAAGGTGACCAGCTCATCGACACCCACACCGTGCGCGAGGCGGTGCTCGGCGGGCGGTCCGACCACGAGTGGGCCGGTGTCCCCGTGCTCCGTGAGATCGTCGAGCAGCTCCTGGCCGGGATCGACCTGGACCGTTCCGTCATGGGCCTGTCCGGTGGCGAGCGCCGCCGCTGTGCCTTGGCCGAGCTGCTCCTGGGCGACCACGACCTGATCGTGCTCGACGAGCCCACCAACCATCTCGACGTCGAGGCCGTGGCCTGGCTCGCTTCGCACCTGGCGGCGCGCTCGTCCGCGCTCGTCGTGGTCACCCACGACCGCTGGTTCCTCGACGCGGTGTGCCAGTTCACCTGGGAGGTCCACGACGGCCAGGTCGACGCCTATGAAGGTGGCTACGCCGCCTTCGTCCTCGCCAAGGCCGAAAGGTCCCGTCAGGCCGCCGCCACCGAAGTACGCCGCCAGAACCTGGTCCGCAAGGAGCTGGCCTGGCTGCGTCGCGGCGCCCCGGCGCGTACGTCGAAGCCGAAGTTCCGCATCGACGCCGCCAACCAGCTCATCGAGGACGTACCCCCGCCGCGCGACCGCTTCGAGCTGCAGAAGTTCGCCACCCAGCGGCTCGGCAAGGACGTCATCGATGTCGAGGACGTCGACCTCTTCCGCGGCGAGCGGCAGCTGCTGTCGCACGCCACCTGGCGCATCGGCCCGGGAGACCGGATCGGCATCGTCGGCGTCAACGGCGCCGGCAAGACCTCGGTGCTGTCGCTGCTGGACGGCGCCCTCCCGCCTGCGGTGGGGAAGGTACGCCACGGCCGCACCATCGCTCTCCAGCATCTGACCCAGCAGCTCGACGACCTCGACCCGGAGGCGCGAGTCCTCCCGACCGTCGAGTCGATCAAGCGTGTCACCAAGACGACCGACGGCCAGGAGCTCTCGGCGACCTCGATGCTCGAGCGCTTCGGCTTCACGGGCGACAAGCTGGTCACCCGTATCGGCGACCTCTCCGGCGGCGAGCGCCGCCGCTTCCAGCTGCTGCGCCTGCTGCTCACCGAGCCCAACGTGCTGCTGCTCGACGAGCCGACCAACGACCTCGACATCGAGACGCTCAACGTCCTCGAGGACTTCCTCGACGCCTGGCCCGGCACCCTGATCGTCGTCTCCCATGACCGCTACTTCCTCGAGCGCGTCACCGACTCCATCTGGGCCCTCCTCGGCGACGGCCAGATCTCCATGCTCCCGCGTGGGGTCGACGAGTATCTCGAGCGCCGCCTCCCCATCCCTGCCGGGGCGTCAGCCCCGCCGGCCGAGGCGTCACGCGCGTCGGCCGAGACGGCAGCGGCTGGCCCGTCGAAGGCCAAGCCCGGCTCCGCCGACGAACGAGCGGCGAAGAAGGTCATCGCCAGGATCGACAAGCAGCTCGAGCGGATCGGTGAGCAGCAGCAGAAGCTCGAGCTCGCGATGGCCGAGTCGGTCAACGACTACACCCGGCTCGCCGAGCTCAGCGCCGAGCTCGATCAGCTCGCCGCGGAGAAGGACGAGCTCGAGCTGGAGTGGCTAGAAGCCGCCGAGATCCTGGAGTAGCCCCTTCGGGAACAAGCAAGCCGAGTCGGCGCAAACTGACGAGGTCGAGCGCCGAGTCGGCGCGTCATGACGAGCCGACTCGGCGGAGATTTCGGTCAGGATGAGCCGACTCGGCGGGGCTCTTGGTCAGGACGAGAAGGGGACCAGCAGCCGGCGCAGCAGATCGGTGAGCTGGCTCTGCTGGTCGCCGGAGAGGCCGTCGAGGAACTCCCGCTCGGCTGCGAGGAGCGCCTCGAAGGCGCTGTCGACGGTCGCCTTGCCGTCGGGGGTGAGCCGGACGAGGACACCCCGCCGGTCGGCCGGATCGGGCAGCCGTTCGACCAGGCCGCGCGAGGCGAGCCGGTCGACGCGGTTGGTCATGGTCCCGCTGGTCACCAGCGTCTCGCGCAGCAGGCGGCCGGGGGAGAGCTCGTAGGGGTCGCCCGCTCGGCGCAGCGCGGCGAGTACGTCGAACTCCCATGACTCGATTCCCGAACCCGAGAACGCGTCGCGCCGAGCGAGGTCGAGGTGACGCGAGAGGCGGGAGAGACGCGAGAAGATCTCGACGGGACCCAGGTCCAGGTCTGGCCGCTCGTGTGCCCAGGCCTCGCTCAGGTCGTCGACTTCGTCGCGCATGGCGAGAGCGTAGCCCAAGTTCGCCTCATCGAGAATCTTGACATCGAGACAAGTCGGCGAGACGATCTGAATATCTTGACGTCAAGAGAAATCGAGAGGACGTACGCCATGACCGCATGGGATCCCGAGCGCTACCTGACCTACTCCGACGAGCGAGGTCGGCCGTTCGTCGATCTCCTTCGCCGGGTCGACGCGGATCGCCCGAAGACCGTGGTCGACCTCGGCTGCGGCCCCGGCAACCTGACCGCCTTGGCGGCGGGCCGCTGGCTGGAGGCGAGGGTCGTCGGCCTCGACTCCAGTGCGCCGATGATCGACAAGGCGCGCGCGACCATCGACGGCGTCGACTTCGCGGTGGCGGATCTCCGCGACTGGGCCGAGTCGGTGGTGCCGGGCTCCGTCGACGTACTCCTCTCCAACGCCACCCTCCAGTGGGTGCCGGGTCATCTGGACCTGCTCCCCGCGCTCGCTGGTGCGGTCAATGAGGGTGGCTGGTTCGCCTTCCAGGTCCCGGGCAACTTCGACGAGCCCAGCCATCGGCTGCGCGAGGAGCTCGCCGCCGAGATGCCGTACGCGGAACACACTCGTCACCTCGAGGCGCCCGGGTCGCACGACCCGGCCGACTACTTCGACGTGCTGGTGGGACAGGGCTTCGAGGTCGATGCCTGGGAGACGACGTACCTCCACGTGCTGACCGGGGAGGACCCGGTCTTCACGTGGATCGCCGGCACGAGCCTCCGGCCTACGGCTGCGGCGCTGGAGAAGGCCGGTCTCTTCGGGCCGTTCGCCGAGGAGCTCAAGAGTCGTCTGGCACAGGCCTATCCCGTACGAAACGATTCGGTAGGAAACAGTTTCGTCCTGCTTCCGTTCCGCCGCGTCTTCGTGGTCGCCCGGAAACTGGGGGCATGATGCGCATCCATCACGTGCAGGTCGGCATGCCCGCCGGCGGCGAGGACGAGGCCCGGAGCTTCTATGCCGACGGCCTCGGGCTGACCGAGGTGCCGAAGCCGGCCGAGCTGGCCAAGCGCGGCGGCGTCTGGTTCCGCTCTCCTGGCGGCGCGGAGATCCACCTCGGTGTCGAGGATCCGCACCGACCGCAGGCCAAGGCTCATCCCGCGCTGGCGGTCGAGACCGAGGCGGACCTGGAGGCGATGGGGGCGAGATTGGTGAGCCTGGGCTTCGATGTCGACTGGAGCCAGCGCCACAACGCCGAGGGCTTCCAGCGCTTCCATGTCCGCGATCCGTTCGGCAACCGCGTCGAGATCGTGTGGCAGACGGGCATCTAGCACGAACTTCTGTCCCGTGTAGGCGAAAACCGGAATCATCCAAAAAAGAACCGTAACGCCCACTGGTCTGGACCGTTGTCCCCCGGGGGATACAACAACGAGCCAGGAATGATGCCAGAAACGATGGAAGGCAAGACTTTGACTGACGACGTGACCGTCCCCCAGCCTCGGGACGCGGAGACGACGAGCGTGGTCAATCGAGTCCGCCGGGCTCAGGGCCAGCTCGGTGGCGTGCTCCGCATGATCGAAGACGGCCGCGAGCTCGCCGATGTGGTCGGCCAGCTCAAGGCAGTGACCCGCGCCCTCGACAAGGCGGCCTTCGCGCTGCTCTCCAACGAGCTGCGCCGCGCGCACGCCGACGGAGATCGCCCGGAGCAGATCGAGGAGCTCGAGAAGGTCTTCCTCTCCCTCTCCTGATCTCGGGCCAGGAGAGGGGAGGAGGTTACCCTCGGGTAACCTGGCTGCCATGAGCCAGCTCTACGACCTCTGGAAGTCCTTCAACCGTGTCCCGGTTGTCGGCAAGCGAGCATTCTCGGTCGCGTTCGCGAAGAAGGCGCCCTACTTCGGGTCCATCCACCCGCTGGTCAACCAGCTGCGACCCAACTACGCCGAGGTCATCGTCCCCAACCGCAGGGGCAACCACAACCACATCGGCACCGTTCACGCCATCGCGCTGTGCAACGGTCTCGAGATGGCCATGGGTGCCCTTGCGGAGGTCACCATCCCGCGCGACAAGCGCTGGATCCCCAAGGGGATGACCGTCTCCTACACCGCCAAGGCCTCCACCGACATCACCTGCATCGCGGAGACCGACCAGGAGCAGTGGGACACCGCCGACGGTGACCTCGCGGTGCGCGTCAAGGGCATCCGTGAGGACGGCACCGTCGCCATCGAGGGCACGATCAACCTCTGGGTGACCCCGAAGAAGTAAGAGCAGGTAGACGACTGAGCGAGGTCGAGCGGCGAGCTTGCTCGTCCGCTCGGGCCGAGCGAGGGAGTCAGCTCGCGAAGCGAGCACGCAACGGCCCGCTGCCCCGAGGGGCAGCGGGCCGTTGTCTGTCCGGAGTCTCAGGCGCCCGGCCCGGCGCCACCGACGTTGGCAGCGTTCGCCTTCTGAACGAGCTCGGCCTCGGCGGCGACTGGGTCGACCGCGCCGGCGTGACCGACGGGAGCGGCAGTGCGTCCCACTCGCCGGGTCCGCGCTTCGGCATAGTTGGCGATCAGTCCGAGGATCGTGTTCAGGATGATGTAGATCGCTGCGACCACGATCGCTGCCGGGATCAGGTTCTTGAAGTTGCCGTCCAGCTTGACGATCTGATTGAGCAGCTCGCTGTAGGCGAGGATGTAACCGAGCGCGGTGTCCTTGAGGAGCACCACGAGCTGGGCGATGATCGCCGGAAGCATCGAGCGCACCGCCTGCGGCAGCAGGATCGCACGCATCACCTGCCCGTCCGAGAGCCCGACCGCGACACCGGCCTCCGTCTGCCCCTTGGGCAGCGCGCCGACGCCGGCCCGGATGATCTCGGCGAGGACCGAGCCGTTGTAGAGCATCAGGCCGAGGACGACCGCCCAGAAGACGTCAGTGTCGAATCCGAGCGGCGCCTGCATGAAGTAGATGAACATCATCAGCAGGAGCATCGGAATGGAGCGGAAGAACTCGATGACCACCGCCGAGGGGAAGCTGACGAGCTTGCTCTGGGAGAGCCGGCCGACGGCGAACACGAATCCGAAGACGAGTGCCAGGACCGAGCCGACCGCGAAGGCGCTCAGCGTGCCGATGATGCCGGGGATGAGGAAGTTCTCCCACGCGGGTGACTCGAGGAACGGTGTCCACTTCTCGGCCTCCCACTGGCCGGTCTCGTCGAACTTCGACCAGACGAACCAGGCGATGGCCAGGAGCACCACCACCGTGAGACCCGAGTAGACCCGGTTGAGCGCCTTGGCGCGCGGGCCGGGGGCGTCGTAGAGAACGGAGGCGGCCATTATCGGATCACCGCGAATCGCTTGGAGGCCCAGTTGGCGACGAAGCCGATGGGCAGGGTCAGGATCATGAAGCCGATCGCGAAAATGATGAAGATCAGCAGGATCTGGTCGGACTCGTTCTCCATCATGGTCTTCATCTGGCCCGATGCCTCGTTGACGCCGGTCGCGGTGACGACACCGATGGTGACGGCGACAGTGGTGTTCTTGGTCATCGCGATCAGCACGCTGGCCAGCGGGTTGATCACCGAACGCAGGGCCTGCGGCAGAACGACGTGAGCGAGGTTCTGGGTGAAGGTGAGTCCGATCGCGCGAGCCGCCTCGGCCTGTCCGAGCGGCACCGTGTTGATGCCGGCTCGGAGCACCTCGCACACGAACGTCGAGGTGTAGATCCCCAGGGCCAGGACCGCGAGACGGAAGTTGTTCTCGTAGAGGTCGTCAGGCGAGGGGTTGAACCCCAGCTGATAAGCAAGCCCGAAGAGGGCGAAGAACATCACCAGCGTCAGCGGCGTGTTGCGGAACGTATAGACGACGGCCGCACCGACAAACCGCAGCACCGGCACCGGGGACACCCGGAACACGGCGAGCACGGTGCCGAGGATGAGCGCGAAGATGCCGCTGTAGACGGCAAGCCTCAGAGTCAGCCCGAACGAGGTCAGGATGGCTGACCCGTACTCGGAGAAGAGATCCATGGGTCCTTCCAGGATTGTTCAGAAAGCGTCTGCTTCGGTCATGCCGAGCCGGCGCAATACGGTCCTGCGCTAAGCAGCGGACCGAATGCGCCGACTCGGCATGACGTCAAGCTCGCTCAGTAGCGGTCGACGGCCGGCGGCTCCGGCAGCTCGTAGCCGGACTCACCGAGGTTGTCGTTGAACGCCTCTTCCCAAGCGCCGTCCTCGAAGGACTTCTCGATCAGGTCGTTGATCTTGTCGCGGTCCTTGCTGCCCTTGGGCAGACCCACGCCGTAGTTCTCCTCGGAGAACGGCGCACCGACGATCTTGAACTTGCCCGGGTCCTGCTGGGCGTAGCCCGCCAGGATGATGTCGTCGGTGGTCATCGCGTCGAGCTGGCCGCCCTCGATCGCGGTGACGCACTTGCTGTAGGTGTCGAACTCCTGCAGCTGAACGCCCTTGGCGTACTCGTCCTTGACCTTCTGGGCCGAGGTCGAGCCGGTCACCGAGCAGAGCTTCTTGCCGTCGAGCGTGTCGGGGCCGGTGATGTCGGTGTTGTCGGCGGCGACCAGGAGGTCCTGGCCGGCGATGTAGTACGGGCCGGCGAAGTCGACCTCGGCCTTGCGCTCGTCGGTGATCGAGTACGTCGCCAGGATCATGTCGACGGTGCCGTCCTTGAGGAACGTCTCGCGGTTGGCGGAGACGGCCTCGACCCACTCGATCTGGTCGTCGTCGTAACCGAGACCCTCGGCGATGTACTCGGCCATGTCGACGTCGAAGCCGGAGTAGTCACCGTCGGCCTCCTTGAAGCCGAGGCCCGGCTGGTCGAACTTGATGCCGATCTTGATCTTGTCGCCGCCGGCGTCGGAGCCGGTGTCGTCGCTACCACCACAGGCAGCGAGCGAGCCCGTGAGCGCGAGAGCGCCCAGGGTCGCGGCGATCTTCGTGAACTTCATCGTTTCCACCTTCTGGAATTCTGGAATTGAGGGTTGGTGCGGTGCGGGGTTCGCGAGCTCGGGGCTCACCCGAGACGTACGTTCAGTGCTTGAGGATCTTGCCGAGGAAGTCCTTGGCGCGCTCGGACTGCGGGTTGTCGAAGAACTCGGCCGGGGTGTTGGACTCGACGATCTGGCCGTCGGCCATGAAGACGACCCGGTCGGCGGCGACGCGGGCGAAGCCCATCTCGTGGGTGACCACGATCATCGTCATGCCCTCCTTGGCGAGGCTGACCATGACGTCGAGCACCTCCTTGACCATCTCCGGGTCGAGCGCGGAGGTGGGCTCGTCGAAGAGCATCACCTGCGGCTTCATCGCCAGCGCCCGGGCGATGGCGACGCGCTGCTGCTGGCCACCGGAGAGCTGCGCAGGGTACTTGCTCGCCTGGACGCCCACGCCGACGCGGTCGAGCAGCTTCTTGGCCTCGGCCTCAGCCTCCGCCTTCTTCAGCTTGCGCACCTTCATCGGGCCCAGCGTGACGTTCTGCAGGATCGTCTTGTGCGCGAAGAGGTTGAAGCTCTGGAAGACCATCCCGACCTCGGCGCGCAGCTTGGCCAGGCCCTTGCCCTCCGCGGGCAGCTCCTTGCCGTCGAGCTTGATCGTGCCCGAGTCGATCGTCTCCAGGCGGTTGATCGCGCGGCAGAGAGTCGACTTCCCCGAGCCCGACGGCCCGATCACCACGACGACCTCGCCACGCTTGATCTCCAGGTTGATGTCCTGGAGAACGTGAAGGTCGCCGTAGTGCTTGTCGACATGGTCAAGAACCACCAAAGCGTCTCCCGAAGGTGCGCCGGCGGGTTCGGTGTCAAGCACGGTCATGCCGCAGACCTAACCACATCCTGCATTGCACATCTATGACTTGGCCCCCGGGATCGGTTACAACCAGATAACCAACGAGACTGGGTACGCCCGTCGGGTCGTCCATCCGCGCTGGATTCCTCGACGCGGCCCCTGCGGTCGTACGCTTGAAGGCGCTATGACTACGTCGATCGCCTCTGGCTCCGCTTCGGCGGTGCGCACCTACGAAGTCCGCACCTATGGGTGCCAGATGAACGTCCACGACTCCGAGCGCCTCTCCGGGCTGCTGGAGGATGCCGGCTATCTGAAGGCGACCGAGGGTACGCAGGCCGACGTGGTCGTCTTCAACACCTGCGCAGTGCGGGAGAACGCCGACAACAAGCTCTACGGCAACCTCTCCCACCTGGCCCCGATCAAGCAGGCCAACCCCGACCTCCAGATCGCCGTCGGCGGGTGCCTCGCGCAGAAGGACCGCGCGACGATCACCGAGAAGGCGCCGTACGTCGACGTGGTGTTCGGGACGCACAACATCGGCTCGCTCCCGGTGCTGCTCGAGCGGGCCCGGGTGCAGGAGGAGGCCCAGGTCGAGATCCTGGAGTCCCTCGAGGTCTTCCCGTCCACGCTGCCGACGAAGCGCGAGTCGGCCTATGCCGCCTGGGTGTCGGTGAGCGTTGGCTGCAACAACACCTGCACGTTCTGCATCGTCCCGAGCCTGCGCGGCAAGGAGAAGGACCGGCGACCGGGCGAGATCCTCGCCGAGATCGAGGCGCTGGTCGCCGAGGGTGTCACCGAGGTGACCCTGCTGGGCCAGAACGTCAACGCCTACGGCGTCGAGTTCGGCGACCGGCAGGCCTTCTCGAAGCTGCTGCGCGCCTGCGGCGAGATCGAGGGGCTGGAGCGGGTCCGTTTCACCAGCCCGCACCCGGCCGAGTTCACCGACGACGTCATCGAGGCGATGGCCGAGACGCCCAACGTGATGCCGTCGCTGCACATGCCGCTGCAGTCGGGCTCCGACCGCGTGCTCAAGGCGATGCGCCGCTCCTACCGATCGACCAAGTTCCTCGGCATCATCGAGCGCGTCCGGGCGGCGATCCCGCACGCGGCGATCACCACCGACATCATCGTCGGCTTCCCGGGGGAGACCGAGGAGGACTTCCAGGCCACCCTCGACGTGGTCCGTGAGTCGCGCTTCGCCTCCGCCTTCACGTTCCAGTACTCCAAGCGTCCCGGCACCCCCGCCGCGGATCTCCCCGACCAGATCTCGCCGGAGGTCGTGAAGGACCGCTACGGCCGGCTCGTCGACCTCGTCAACGAGATCGCCTACGAGGAGAACAAGAAGAACGTCGGACGTACGCTCGAGCTGATGGTCGCCGAGGGCGAGGGTCGCAAGGACGCCGAGACCCACCGGCTCTCCGGCCGGGCTCCCGACAACCGGCTCGTCCACTTCAACGCCGCCGGGGCCGAGGGCGTACGTCCTGGCGACATGGTGAAGGTCGAGATCACCTACGCGGCTCCGCACCACCTCGTCGCCGACAACCCCGTGCTCGAGGTACGCCGCACCCGTTCCGGCGACGCCTGGGAGGCGCGTCAGGGCCGCCCCGAGCCCGAGGCCGCTTCGGTCGGGCTGGGGATGCCGTCGGTCGGCGTACCCGCTCCGCTGCCGGCTGCACCGGCGTGCGGCTGATCGTTCGGCACCTGGTTACTCGAACAGCAAATTCTCCGTAACTTCGTTCCCCCTGAGGGTATTCCTGTCCTAGTCTGAGGCAACTTGTCTCAGGAAGGGATACCCCCATGTCGATTCCCAAGCTGGTCAACAGAGCAGCGGCGATGGGTGCACTCGGTGTTCTCGTGGCCTCGGGCCTGGCAGCCGCGGCCCCCGCGGGCGCCATGCAGGCGTCCGCAGGAGGAGATGCCTGCTTCGACCCGCACGAGGTCGGCGCCGCCCGCGTCGCTGAAGGGGCCAAGCAGGTCCGCGACACGAACCATCTGACCGCGAAGCAGGCCGAGGCCAAGGAGAAGGCGCTCTCCAGCGCCCTGGCCGCGCAGGGGAAGAAGGGCGGCACCGCCAACCTCGCCGCGACGACCATCCCGACCTACATCCACGTCATCCAGGAGGACGCCACCACCGGCGTCGTCCCGCAGGCGAACATCGACGCCCAGATCGACGTGCTCAACGCGGCGTACGCCGGCACGCCGTTCTCCTTCGACGTGGTCGGCCAGGAGACCACGATCAACCCGGCCTGGTACCCGATCATCTCCGGCTCGGCCGGCGAGCGGGACATGAAGGCGGCCCTGCGCCAGGGCGGCGACAACGCGCTCAACGTCTACATCGGCGAGATCGACGACGGCCTGCTCGGCTGGGCGACCTTCCCGACCAAGAACATCGGGTCGCAGGATGGTGTGGTCATCCTCGGCGAGTCGCTGCCGGGCGGCTCGGCGGCGCCGTACGACGAGGGCGACACGGCCACGCACGAGGTCGGCCACTGGCTGCACCTCTACCACACCTTCCAGGGTGGCTGCCGCGGCAAGGGTGACCAGGTCGCCGACACCCCGGCCGAGGCCGCGCCGGCCTTCGGCTGCCCGGAGGGCTCCGACACCTGCACCGCTCCGGGCCTCGACCCGATCCACAACTTCATGGACTACACCGAGGACGCGTGCATGGACGAGTTCACGCCGGGTCAGGTGCAGCGCATGATCGACGGATGGGTGGCGTACCGCGCCTGATCGTCGATCTCTGGGTGAGATCTCTGTGTGAAACGCGTCGAGCGCCGGGTCCCTTGCGGGCCCGGCGCTCGATCCGTGTGTGATCAGCAGAGCTGGATCAGTACTGCGACTGGCTCTGCTCGCCGCCGAAGCCGCCCTCGCTCGAGCCCTCGTCGGAGCCGTAGGAGGAGCTCTCGGACTGCTCCTGACCGCCGCCGAAGCCGCCCTCGTTGGACTGCTCGCCGCCGAAGCCACCCTCGGAGCCGTAGGACGAGCCCTCGTTGGACTCCTGGCCGCCGAAGCCACCCTCGGACTGCTCGCCGCCACCGTAGGAGCTGCCCTCGTCGGACTGCTCACCGTAGGAGGAACCGCCCTCGCTCGAGCCGTAGGAGGAGCCCTCGGACTGCTCCTGGCCGCCGCCGAAGCCGCCCTCGCTGGACTGCTCGCCGCCGAAGCCGCCCTCGCTCTGGCCGCCCTCCTGGCCGCCGAAGCCACCCTCACTCTGGCCACCCTCGGAGCCGTAGGAGGAGCCCTCGTTGGACTCCTGGCCGCCGAAGCCGCCCTCCTGGCCGTAGTTCTGCTGCTCGTCGCTGTTGCCGTAGTTCTCAGACATATTGGTCCACACTTCCGAGTAGTTGTGATTGGACCGGAATCGAACGTGCATCGCACGCTCGCCCCCCGGCTGCCTCATTCGTCAGACGAGAATGAGACGGTCTCGACCGTTCCATGTGACGGCACAAGTCGCAACAGGTTCGTAACAGTGTTTCGAAAATAGACACGTAAAAAGTCAGCTGGGTGTACAGGAACGGAAACGCGAAGCGGGGAGCAACCCGGTCTGGGTCGCTCCCCGCTTCGAGGCCTGTGAATGGCTCAGTTGCCGCCGTCCAGCTTCTCTGCTTCGTTCTTCGCAGTCTCGACGCCCTGGTCGATCTGGTCGCTGAACTTGCCACCGGTCTTCTCGTCGGCGAACTCGCCGGCCTTGTCCAAGCCCTCACCGACCTTGTCTGCGCCGATCTTGTCGATGCCCTGCTGGGCGAGGTCCTTTGCCTTGTCCAAGAAGCTCATGCTTCCCCCTCTTGATCGGTGGCTCCCCGTATGAGCCAACTAGCGGCCAGACTAACCACATGGAGTACGACAGCAACAGGGGGACACGCGACCCGAATAGTTCATCTGGGCTACGTGGGTCGGGATCTTTTTCCCTGTCCGACACCCCGATCGTGGCCGTCGTCGGAGCCACCGCGGCAGGGAAGACGTCGCTCTCGCTCGACCTCGCCGAGACCCTCGGCGGCGAGATCATCAACACCGACGCGATGCAGGTCTACCGCGGCATGGACATCGGGACGGCGAAGCTGCCGGTCGCGGAGCGGCGCGGGATCCCGCATCATCTGCTCGACCTCCTCGACATCGCCGAACCGGCCTCCGTCGCCGACTTCCAGGCGCTGGCGCGCGAGGAGATCGCGACGCTTCGCAAGGCGGGGAAGACACCCGTGCTGGTCGGCGGCAGTGCTCTCTACACGCGAGCGATCCTGGACCGGTTCGAGTTCCCAGGGACCTCGAACGAGGTGCGTGAGCGTCTGGAGAAGGAGCTCGAAACCGCAGGTGAGAAGGCACTTCACGACCGCCTGCGAGCCCTGGACCCGGTCGCGGCCGAACGGATCGAGATCGACAACGGTCGTCGCGTCGTACGCGCTCTGGAGGTCATCGAGCTGACCGGCGAGCCCTTCAGCGCACGACTGCCCGAGCAGGTCTACCACGACCCGGCCTCCATCCAGATCGGCGTCGACATCTCCCGGGAAGCCCTGGACGTACGCATCCGGCAGCGGGTCTCGGAGATGTTCGAGTCGGGCTTCGTCGATGAGGTCGCGCGGATCCTGGAGGCGGGTCTGGGGCGGTCGAGGACCGCGTCGAAGGCGATCGGCTACAAGGAGGTCGCCGCCTATCTCGCGGGGGAGACGACGCTGGAGGAGGCCATGGAGAGAACGGCCATCAAGACCAGGCAGTTCGCACGCCGGCAGGACGCCTGGTTCCGCAAGGATCCGCGGGTCGTGTGGGTCGCGTACGACGATCCGTCCCGTCTTGAGAAGGCCGTCGCGGCGGTGCGGAGGGTGGGGCTGTGAGCGAGAACGTGCGTGACAGGCTGAGGGAGCTGCTGGACGCGGTGCTCGACGGGGCCGACGCCGGAGAGCCGCGCACGCTGGCGCAGATGGCCGGCGACGCGTACACCTCGCCCTACCATTTCAACCGGCTGCTCTCCCGGGGTGCGGGCGAGCCGCCGGTGGCGATGCGGCGGCGGGTGATGTTGGAGCGCGCCGCGTGGCAGCTGCAGCACGGTGGCACGGTGACCGATGCCGCCTGGGCCGCCGGCTACGAGTCGGTGGAGGGCTTCTCGAGGGCCTATGCGAAGGCCTTCGGGCATCCGCCGAGCACCGCCGCGGTCAGCCATTGGCTACCGGCGCCGAACGGGATCCACTTCCATCCGCCGGAGTCGTTGTGGGTCGATTCCCAGGAGCGGGTGCTCTCTCCGCTCACCGAGCAGCTCGTCATGCACGACCTCGACGACACCAGAGCACTGCTCGACCTCGCCAAGGGCCTGCCCACGGACGTCCTCACACAGGTGCGGCTGGCCGGCCACGAGGTGCTGGAGTGGGACGGCCCGGAGGAGTCGCTCGCGCAGGTCCTGGAGGCGACGGTGTGGGCCAAGGAGTGCTGGGTGGCCTCGATCGAGGGCCTCGCGATGCCGGTCCGGAGCCGCACCGACTCGGTCGTCGCTCTGGTCGAGCGGCACGAGGCCGTGGCGGCGCGGTGGTTGGCGGTCGTACGCGACATCGAGCGGCGCGGGGCCTGGGAGGACCGGCTCATCGACGCCCTGTGCGAGCCGCCGGAGAGCTTCCAGATCGGGTCGGTGGTTGCCCACGTCCTGACGTACGCAGCCCATCGCCGTCTGCTGGTCCGGATGATGCTCCGGATGGCCGGTGTCGAGGTCGACCGGGGCGACCCGATCGAGTGGCTGCGGGCTCGCCGGGGCGAGGTGCCGACGGTCTGAGCGGCGGGCGAAATGATTCGGCTGCCCGCGCGCCCGCCTCGTACCCTGAGGCCGTGACCCCTACCTGGACTGAGATCAGCACGCTCGAGGAGCTCGTCGACCTGGTCGGCGTGCCGAACGAGCGGGCGGTGACCAAGGGGCGCCCGGCGCTCCTCGACATCGACAGGCAGTGGCTCGCCGCGACGCCGTTCTGCGTGCTCGCGACCTCGGACGCCGCCGGCAACTGCGACGCCTCGCCGAAGGGGGACCCGGCCGGGTCGCTGGTGCACGTCATCGACGACAAGACGATCGCGATCGCGGAGCGTCCGGGCAACAAGCGGGTCGACGACTACCGCAACGTGCTCGCCAACCCGCACGTCGGGCTCAACTTCCTGATCCCGGGCCGCGGCGACACGCTGCGGATCAACGGTCGCGCCCGGCTGGTCTCGGACGCACCGTTCTTCGACGAGATGGTCGTGAAGGGCAAGCGGCCGATCCTCGCCCTGGTCGTCGACATCGACGACATCTTCTTCCACTGCGCGAAGGCGTTCCTGCGCTCGGGCCTGTGGGACCCGGAGACGTGGGACCCCGACCACCTCCCCAAGCGTGCGGTCATCGCCAAGCAGGTCGAGAACGACCCGCGTACGCTTGCGGAGATGGAGGACTACTACCGCACCGACACTTACTCGAAGTTCCTGTACTGATGTCCTACGCGTTCTTGAAGGGGCACGGTACGGAGAACGACTTCGTGCTGCTGCCGGACGTCGACGGGTCGGTGCACGGCGCCCTCTCGGAAGAGGAGATGGCCGACCGGGTCCGGGCGCTGTGCGACCGCCGGGCCGGCATCGGCGGCGACGGGATCCTGCGGGTGATCCGGACGGCCGCCTACACCGGTGAGGACCGTCCGGTCAGCGACGCCGAGTGGTTCATGGACTACCGCAACGCCGACGGCACCCGAGCCGAGATGTGCGGCAACGGCACCCGGGTCTTCGCGGAGTATCTGCGCTCCGTCGGGCTCGCCGGCGACGAGGTCACCTTCGCGACCCGCGCCGGCGACAAAATCCTCCGGGCGTCCGGAGACGTCTGGACCGCGGACCTGGGCTCGCCGAAGCTGCTCGGGTCGACCCAGGTCACCGTCGCCCACCACTTCTGGTCGGCATGCAACGTCGACATGGGCAACCCGCACGCCGCCGCCGAGGTCGAGTCGATCGACCCCCACGGCCCCGTCGGTGACCTCTACGACTCCCCGATATTCGACGAGGCGGTCTACCCGCACGGGGTGAACGTGGAGTTCTTCGAACGCGTCGCCGAGCGTCACGTCGCCATGCGGGTCTTCGAGCGCGGCGCGGGCGAGACTCGCTCGTGTGGCACCGGAGCCTGCGCGGTGATGGTCGCGGCCGCCGAGGCCGACGGTCTCGCGATCGCGCGCGATGCCGATGTGACGTACCGGGTCGATGTCCCAGGCGGCACGCTCCACGTCACCTGGACGACCGACGACCGGGTGCTGCTCACCGGGCCGGCGGTCCTGATCGCCGAGGGCACCACCGCGCTCTGACTGCGAGACGGTTAACGGGTATTCACCATCGTGAGGGTGGTCACGTCTATGGTGCTGCCCATGGAGTTGACTGATAGCACAGCGATCGTGACCGGTGCGGCCAGTGGGATCGGGGCGGCGACCGCCCGGGCGCTGGCGGCCAAGGGTGCGACGGTGATCGTCGCGGACATGCAGAAGGACAAGGGCGAGGCCCTCGCGGAGGAGATCAAGGGCCTGTTCGTGCCCGTCGATGTCACCGACACCGACCAGATCACCAACGCCGTGGAGCGGGCCGTGGAGATCGCGCCGCTGAAGGCGGTGGTCAACTCGGCCGGGATCGGGTGGGCGCAGCGCACCATCGGCCGCGACGCCCAGATCGGCTCGGCGCACGACCTGGACGCGTACAAGAAGGTCATCGCGATCAACCTGATCGGCACCTTCGACATGTGCCGCCAGGCCGCGACCTACATCAGCCGCAACGAGCCCGACGCCAACGGGCAGCGTGGCGCGATCGTCAACCTGGCCAGCGTGGCGGCCTTCGACGGCCAGATCGGGCAGGTGTCCTACTCCTCGTCCAAGGGCGGCGTCGTCGGCCTCACCCTCCCGCTCGCGCGCGACCTCGCCGCCGTCGGCATCCGCGTCAACACCGTCGCCCCGGGGCTGATCGACACCCCGATCTACGGCGAGGGCCCGGAGTCGGAGGCGTTCAAGGCCAAGCTCGGCGAGAGCGTGCTGTTCCCGCACCGGCTCGGTGAGCCGGCGGAGCTGGCCAGCATGGTCGTGGAGTGTCTGACCAACGACTACATGAACGGCGAGACGATCCGCGTCGACGGTGGCATCCGGATGCCACCGAAGTAACTGAAGGCAAGAAGTACCCCGACGGCTGGCGCACCGCTAATGTGTGCGCCAGCCGCGGACCGTTTCATGACCGCTCCGCGGATGTCGGAGCAAGGAGTTCGCATGTCCGATAAGGCGGACACCAGTACGTCGAAGGCGCTCGCGATCATCGAGCCCGACGACCCCACGGGGTCGGCGGGACCGGGCGAGCCCTCGCGCGAGCCACGCCTGACGCGGGAGACGATCGGCGTGATCGCCGGTGCGGCCGGCGTACTGGCCCTGTGCCTGCTCGCGACCGCGCTGGTCGCCAACGGCAACGCGGACTCGACCGACGACCGGAGCTGTCTCGGCCCGGACATGACGGTCGCGGTGGCTCCCGAGGCGGCGACCGTCGTGGGCAACATCCTCGAGGACGCCGGCTGCGGCCAGATCGAGGTGGAGGCGACCAAGGCCGACCGGGTCCTCCAGCCGCTGGCGCTCGACGGCGATCTCCCCGATGTGTGGATCCCTGACTCCTCGGTCTGGATGGACCGGATCGACCCGGCCGTCGAGCCGGTGACGCTGCGGGCCTCGATGGCCTCCTCGCCGGTCGTGCTCGTCTCCGGCGACGGGCTCACCCGCACCTCCTACGCCGAGGCCTTCGCCGAGGACGACCTGCTGATGGGCGACCCCCAGCGGATGATGAGCGCGCTCGGCACGGCCGTCGCGAGCCGGGGCAAGCCCCAGAGCGAGGCCAAGCTGGAGCCGTACGCAGAGCGGCTCGCCTCCGGCGTGGAGGGCGCTGGGCCGACCGACTCGGCACGCCTGGCCGAGCTGCAGACGGTCATGAGCGGAGTGACCGCAACCAGCGAACAGCAGTGGTCGACGTACGCGCCGTCGCTGAAGGCCAGTGCCCCGAAGGAGGGCACGGTGGTCCTCGACTACCCGGTCCTGATCACCGCCGACGCCTCGCGCCGCAACTCGATCGCCGCCTCGATCACCAGCTTCGCCAGGGTGCTCGACAGCGGCGCCGCCGACACCGCGCTGACCCAGGCCGGGTTCCGCACCACCGGAGCCGGCAAGCCGGCGCCCAACGTGGGCGCGTACACCCGCGTCGACACGGCCGCGCTGGCGGAGACGGCCGCGGAGTGGAACGCGAGGCTTCGGCCGACCCGGGCGATCGCGGTCATGGACGTCTCCGGCTCGATGGCCTGGCCGGCCGCTCCCGACGGTGCCACCACCCGCCTCCAGCTCACCCAGAAGGCGGCCTCGGAGGCCGTCGGTCTCCTTCCCGGCAGCGCCGCGCTCGGGCTCTGGGCCTTCTCCGAGAAGACCGAGGGCACGCTGGGTGCGGACCACAAGGTGCTCGTCCCCACCCGTCAGCTGGCCTCGAAGGACCAGCGCGCGCAGCTGACCGAGGAGATCGCCGGTCTCACCGAGCGCACCGGTGGCGGCACCTCCCTGCACGACACCGCCCTGGCGGCCTACCAGGCCGCGGTCGCCTCCTACGACCCGCTGGCCTCCAACGACGTGCTCCTGTTCACCGACGGCACCAACGACGACCCCGAATCGATGGACGTGGCGGAGCTCGTACGCCAGCTCGAGGCTGCCTCCGACCCACGGCGGCCGGTCCGCATCCTGGGAATCGGTATCACCGCCGACGCCGACCTCGGCACGCTGCAGGCGATCGCCGATGCGACCGGCGGGGCGGCGTACGTCGCCGAGCGGCCGGAGGACGTCGGAACCGTTCTGCGAGAGGCCCTGGAGCAGCGCTGAGGCGCGCTCTCGGATAAGCATTGTCCCCCGGGTGGTGCGGCGCCGTACCCTTGTTGGTATATGACGAACAACGCACACGATTTTTCACTCGCTGACGAGCTCGAGGCCACCGAGGACTGGGACGCGCTCGAGGACGGGTTCGAGTCCGGCTACGCCGACGAGGATCCCGAGGACATCGACCCCACCGTCGGTGCGATGGAGCTCGCCGAGCGGCACGCGCTCAAGCGCGTCGCCAGCCTGCGCACCGAGCTCGAGGACATCACCGAGGTCGAATACCGCCAGCTTCGCCTGGAGCGAGTGGTGCTCGTGGGCGTGTGGGCCGGCGGCACCCAGACCGATGCCGAGAACTCCCTGGCCGAGCTCGCGCTCCTCGCCGAGACGGCCGGCTCGGAGGTGCTCGAGGCTATCTACCAGCGCCGCCAGGCGCCGGACCCCGCGACGTACATCGGACGCGGCAAGGTCGAGGCGCTCAAGGAGATCGTCGCCGCGACCGGCGCCGACACCGTGATCGCCGACGGCGAGCTGGCCCCGAGCCAGCTCAGGAACCTCGAGGACCGCACCGGGGTCAAGGTCGTCGACCGGACCGCGTTGATCCTCGACATCTTCGCCCAGCACGCCAAGTCGCGCGAGGGCCAGGCACAGGTGGAGCTCGCCCAGCTCAACTACATGAAGCAGCGGCTTCGTGGTTGGGGTGGCAACCTGTCCCGCCAGGCCGGTGGCCGTGTCGCCGGTGGTGCCGGTATCGGTGGCCGTGGTCCTGGTGAGACCAAGATCGAGACCGACCGCCGCCGGATCAACACCAAGATCGCCAAGCTCAACCGTGAGCTGAAGGCGATGAAGGGCACCCGCGACACCAAGCGTGCCGACCGCAAGCGCCACCACATCCCGGCGGTCGCGATCGCCGGCTACACCAACGCCGGCAAGTCGTCGCTGCTCAACCGGCTCACCGGTGCCGGGGTGCTCGTCGAGGACGCGCTCTTCGCGACCCTGGACCCGACCACCCGCCGCACCACCACCGAGGACGGCCGGGTCTACACGATGTCCGACACCGTCGGGTTCGTGCGCCACCTGCCCCACCAGCTCGTCGAGGCCTTCCGCTCGACGCTGGAGGAGGTCGCCGACGCCGATCTGGTCGTGCACGTCGTCGACGGTTCTCACCCTGATCCCGAGGGTCAGCTGGCCGCGGTGCGCGAGGTCTTCGCCGAGATCGGTGCCAGCGAGGTGCCGGAGCTGGTCGTGATCAACAAGGCCGACATCTCCGACCCGCTGGTGATCGCCAGGCTGCTGCGCGCCGAGCCCCACTCGGTCGCGGTCTCGGCCAAGACCGGCGAGGGCATCGACGCGGCCATCAAGGCCGTCGAGACCGACTTGCCGCGACCGGGTGTCGAGTTCTCCGCGCTGGTTCCCTACGAGCGGGGCGACCTGGTCAACCGGATCCACCAGCACGGCGAGATCGACCACCTCGAGCACACTGCCGAAGGCACCATTGTCAAGGGCCGTGCCAACGCGGACCTGGCCGGGGAGCTGGCTGCGTACACGAACTGAGCGAGGCCGAGCGGCGAGCTTGCTCGTCCGTTCGCGCCGAGCGAGGGAGTAAGCGCGCGCAGCGCGCACTCTGCGTGATCTCGGGCGCTGATCTTCGACGCTGATCCGGCGTTGCGACATTGGCGATGACAGGCTGGTCCCTCACACTTGGGACGATCAGTCGTCGGAGAGGTCAGGGATGCGGACAGAGGTACGCCACGCGGCGCGCGCCACGATCGTGAGCGCGCTGGCTGGTGCTGTCATGGTGGCCACGCTGGCGGGCTGCGGCAGTCAGGACGAGGGCGCGCTCCCAGGGCAGAAGGCGAGCCACGAGTCCGAGGTGACCCAGGACCTGTGCACGCGGCTGGCCGCCGAGTCGGTGACCCGCGCCTCTGTGGTGACCGGAGCCGGCGAGAAGGTCGTCGTGATCGGTGACTCCTGGGCCTCTGGCTTCGGGCTGGACGACCCCGGCCTGTCCTGGCCGCGCTATCTCGACGGCGAGGTGCGGGTGTCCGGCTTCGGCGGCACCGGCTACTCGCACGAGCTGATGGAGCGGTGCGGCCCGATCTCGTTCCCCGAGCGGGTTCCCGACGCGGTGGCGCAGGGGGCTGACCTGGTCGTGCTCGAGGGCGGCATCAATGACTCCAAGAGCGATCTCGACGACGTCGAGAAGGGCTTCCGGGCCACCCTGGACGAGCTGAAGGGCCACGAGGTGATCGTGCTCAGCGCGCCCAAGGTGAACTCCCGCGCCAAGGCCATCCGGGGCGTCAACAAGATGATGCGGCGGGTCTCGGCGGAGTACGGGGTGACGTACATCAACGTCTTCGACCTCGAGCTGCCGATGCTCGAGGACAACACCCACCTGACCGTGGCGGGCCACATGCAGTTCGGGGAGATCGTCGCCCGCCGGATCGCGGAGAGCCGATCGGAGACTGTCCCCGCCCACGGCTAAGGTTGCCCAAGTGACCGTCACCGAAACCGCATCCCCGACGCCCGTACGTGAAGCACTGGCGGATGCGGTCGCGACCCTCGGCGGGGCCACCCGTGAGGGTCAGGTGCTGATGGCCGACGCGGTCGCGCAGGCACTGGCCGACGAGGAGCACCTGCTGGTCGAGGCCGGCACCGGCACCGGGAAGTCGCTGGCCTACCTGGTCCCGTCGCTGCTCCACGACAGCCGGGTCGTGATCGCCACCGCGACCCTGGCGCTGCAGCACCAGCTCGTCGAGCGTGACCTGCCGCGCCTGGTCAAGGCGATCGGCTCGCGCCCCGGCGTCGACGCGTCCTACGCCGTCCTCAAGGGCCGCTCCAACTACGCCTGCCTCCACCGGGTGCGCGAGGGCGCCCCCGACGACCAGGGCACCCTGGTCGACGTCCCGCTGGGCCCGATGGCCGAGAAGGTCCTCGAGCTGCGCAGCTGGGCCGAGAAGGAGGCGGAGAAGGGCGGCAGCGGCGAGCGCGACTCCGCGCCCCGCCACACCGACCGCGAGTGGCGCCAGGTCTCCGTCAACCACCGCGACTGCCTCGGCGCCGCCAAGTGTCCCTTCGGTGAGGAGTGCTTCGCCGAGGTCGCCCGCGACAAGGCCCAGAAGAGCCACCTGATCGTCACCAACCACTCCCTGCTCGCGATCGACGCGATCGAGGGCGTGCCGATGATCCCGGAGTACGACGCCGTGGTGATCGACGAGGCCCACGAGCTCGTCGCCCGGGTGACCCAGGCGGCGACCGACGAGCTGACCGCGGCCGAGGTGGAGCGGGCCGCCCGACGGGCCCAGAAGCACATCGAGGGCTCCGAGGCCGATGACCTCGCCGACGCCTCCGACGCGTTGCGGGCGGCGATCAACGAGACCTCGCCCGGGCGGCTGATCACGCTGCCGGAGGTCGTCTCGGACGCGCTCGTGCTGGTGCGCGACGCCGCTCGGTCCGCGCTCTCCGCGCTTCCGAAGCCGAAGGACTCCGAGGGCGCCGACCCCGGCTTCCAGCAGGCCAAGGGCGGCCTCCAGGAGGTCTTCACCACCGCCGAGCGGATGGCCGCCGCCTCCGAGCACGACGTGATCTGGCTCAACGAGGGCGGGGACCGGATCCCGCCGCGGCTCTGCGTGGCGCCGCTGCAGGTCTGGGCGCAGATGCGCGAGAAGCTGCTCACCGAGAAGACCGTCGTCTTCGCCTCGGCGACCCTCAAGCTCGGCGGCGACTTCGGCCCCGTGGCCGGATCCCTCGGGCTCAAGGCGGACGAGCGCACCGAGGTGGGCGCCGGGGCGCAGCGTACCGATGACGTGCTGCCGTGGATCGGGCTCGACGTCGGCAGCCCGTTCGACTACGGCAAGCAGGGGATCCTCTACGTCGCCCGCCACCTGCCTCCTCCCGGACGCGATGGCATGGGCGCCAAGACCCTCGACGAGATCGTCGACCTGGTCGACGCCGCCGACGGGCGTACGCTCGGGCTCTTCTCCTCCCGGCGCGCCGCCGAGGCCGCGGCCGAGGTCGTGCGCCAGAAGCTGCCGCACCTGACCACGCTGGCCCAGGGCGACGCGCAGCTGCCGGAGCTCGCCGCGCAGTTCGTCGCCGACCCGCACACGGTGCTCTTCGGCACGCTGTCGCTGTGGCAGGGCCTCGACGTCCCCGGCGACACCTGCCAGCTCGTGATCATCGACCGGATCCCGTTCCCGCGGCCCGACGACCCGCTGATGTCAGCCCGGCAGCAGGCGGCGGACAAGGCCGGCGGCAACGGGTTCATGCAGGTCGCCGCCACCCATGCCGCGCTGCTGCTCGCCCAGGGTGCCGGCCGGCTGATCCGCACCACCACTGACCGTGGCGTGGTGGCCGTCCTGGACGCCCGCCTGGCCACCGCCCGCTACGGCGGATTCCTCAAGGCCAGCCTGCCGCCGATGTGGGCCACGACCGACCCCGACGTCGTACGGAAGGCCCTCAAGCGACTGTCGGAGATGGCCTCGTCCTGACCGAAAATCACGCCGAGTCGGCTCGTTGGAACGAGCCGACTCGGCGTGATCTGAGGGTCAGCGGTAGGTCTTCGCCCACCAGCGGTGGGTGGCCTTGTCGGGGGTCGCGATGCCGTGGCACGAGAACGCGGTGCCCTGGCCGCAGTTGAAGTTGCTGCTCGCGTTGGCGAAGGTGACCTCGACCTTGCGGATCCGCTTCGAGGAGAAGCCCTCGATGGTCTTGGTGGCGATGCCCTTGCTGTTGGGCTTGAGGTAGTAGACGCCGCGGGTGCCGTCGGTGCGGAAGATGCTCACCACGGCGCCGTTGGCGTTGGGCCGGGCCACGTCGACCTTGACCCGCAGCTTCCAGCCCTTGCCGACGTTCTTCGGGACGAGGCGCTGGGAGGCGTAGGTCAGGTGCTTGAGGGTGAACTGGCCGTCGACGGTCTGGCGCTTGGCGGGCAGCGCAGTGCGGCCGTCGTAGACCGGCGGGTAGTAGAACCGGCCTTCGCTGTAGGTCTTCGAGGGGGCCAGGTTGGCGGCGGCGAAGCGGATGTACTGCTGCTTCAGCGTGGTGCCACGAGCGGCGAGCGCCTGCCGGATGGCGGTGGTCGAGTAGGTCGACGGCGCTCGGTTCCAGATCGAGAGGACGACCTCCGGCAGGGTCCCGCGCTCCCTGGCGAAGCGCTCGGACAGGTAGCGGAAGAAGATCCAGTTGCCGTAGATACCGAGGTTGGAGGCGTAGGAGTTGTCCAGCGGCTTGCGCTGGTCCTCGAGCTGGCCGTAGCCCAGGTACTGGCGGTTGTCGTTGATGCTGTCGTAGACCTCGTCCTCGACCCAGGTCGCGGTCGACTCCATCATCCAACGGTCCTCGCCGGCGTCGTAGGCGAACTGGACCGCGTGGAAGTACTCGTGGGCGGCGGTCACCCGGAGGTTCTCGGTGGGTGTGTTGACCGTGCCGTACTCGCTGGTGGCGTAGTCGTTGTCCATGACGCAGTACGCCGTCGCGGCGGTCTTGGAGACCTTGGTCTCCGGCGCGCAGTAGCCGTAGTAGCCCTCGTCGTAGAGGTTCTCCAGGTAGATGTCGACCTTGCCCGGGGTGACCGACTTGTCGGCTGCGGGCTTGCGGTAGCCCGCCTGCACGTAGAGGTTGTGGACCTTCGTGACCACGTCGCGGACCTGGTTCGCGTACGTCGACGAGGCGCGGTCGCCGCCCTTGCCCGGCGTGTAGTGGACGCAGACCGCGTCGCTGCAGGTTTGGGTAGCGGTGCGCGGGCGGGCGAGCAGCTCACGCGCAGCCGCCTTGTTGGAGCCGTCCAGGGCGTCCTTGGCGTTCCACAGGTCGGTCAGCGCGATGGTCGCGTCGGGCCGGCCGGCGACGTGCCGCCCGGGCACGACCTGGCGGGCGCCGCGTACCGACTGGTTGCGCTTGACCTTCTTGGCCGCGGCGAGCGCCTCCCGGGCCGCCTTCTCCGTCACCGGCTGCTCGGCGCTTGTGTCACCGCCGGTCTTCACCGAGGTCGCCGGCGTCGAACCGGTTGCGGGCATGGTGGCGACGAATGTCGCGACGACCATGCCTGCGATCAGGACGAGGGATCGTTGTTTGCGGTTGATCCGGCGGGCAATGTTTCGCATGAGATACCAGACGTTCGGGAAGGCAGACCTGGGCAGTCTAAGCGCACGGCGCCGCTGTGTCCGGGGGACACGGCCTAGACGGGCTCCGTGACGTGATGGAGCCTGTTGCTTCCGGTTGCGGTGGCGTACGACCTGGTCCAGGTGGCGGCGGTGTTGGAGTCCTTGCGCTCGCCGATGACGTACCAGTCCATCTGAGCCCGGTTGCGGGTCACGTCGAGGACGGAGAAGCCGTGGTCGTCGAAGTTGAGGTAGCGGACGTGGCGGTTGGCGGTCCTGATGATGTTCTCGACCGTGAGGCTGACCGTGCGGCGCGGTGCACCGAGGATGTCCTTGAGGTTGTTCGAGGTCACCGAGGTGGCCACGAACTCGACCCCGGCGGTCCTGCCGAGCGGGTAGACGGCGGAGTCGTACGGCAGGTCGCAGGCCCACGCCGAGTGGATGTCGCCGGTGACGAAGACGGTGTCGGTGATCGCGTTGTTGCGGATGTGCTCGAAGAGCTCGGTGCGGTCGGCGGTGTAGCCGTCCCACTGGTCCACGTTGTAGGCGATGCCGTT
Source organism: Nocardioides sp. YJ-D4 (assembly GCF_054031495.1). Taxonomy (NCBI): domain Bacteria; kingdom Bacillati; phylum Actinomycetota; class Actinomycetes; order Propionibacteriales; family Nocardioidaceae; genus Nocardioides; species Nocardioides sp. YJ-D4. The sequence goes on along the minus strand of NZ_CM132932.1, from coordinate 2,288,454 downwards.
GTCGGGCAGCAGGCCGGTGACGTCGTTGACCGGGCTGATGAGGCTCTTCGGGAGCGCGCCGAACGTGACCGGCGCGATCATCACCGGGTTGCCGACGATCTTCCACTGGGCATCGGTGAGCAGGCCGTCCTTGAGCCAGGCAAGCTGCTCGTCGCCGGTGATGGTGCGGTCGGGGTCGTCGACGCCGGCGAGGTCGGTGCGGGCGACCTGCTGGGAGCGGTAGGAGCGCAGGTCGAGCATGCTCAGCTCGAGCAGGTTGCCGAAGCGCAGCCGCCGGTAGATGCGGTCGTGGAGGTGGCCGTCGGTCTCCACCGTGGCCGTGCCGTCGACGCGCAGCGGCATCCACTCGTCATAGGCCTGGTTGGCGTTGGTCTTGCGGTCGATCCAGTCGTACTCGCCGGGCTCGTTGTTCTCGGCGCCCAGCAGCCAGGCGTCGTTGGCCGACTCGTGGTCGTCCCAGGTGACGATCCAGGGAAGCCGGGCGTGGGCGGCGGCGAGGTCGGCGTCGCGCTTGTACTGCGCGTGCCGGATCCGGTAGTCGGCCAGCGTGTGCATCTCGTGGGCCGGCTCGTGCGGCCGGACGTCCTCGTTGGTCATGCCGTAGCCGTACTCGCCGGGCGCGTACTCGTAGAGGTAGTCGCCCAGGTGGAGGATCGCGTGCAGGTCGTCGCGGGCGGCCAGGTGGCGGTAGGACGCGAACCAGCCTGCCTGCAGGTTGGAGCAGGAGACCACCCCGAAACGTACGTTCTCCGGGGTTGCGTCCGCGGCCGGAGCGGTGCGGGTGCGGCCGACCCGGCTGGTCTGGCCGTTGTAGGTGAAGCGGTAGAAGTACCAGCTCTCCGGGGCCAGGCCGGAGACGTCGAGCTTCACGGTGTGGTCGCGGTCGGGGCCCGTCTGCTGGGATCCCTTCGCGGTGACGCGGCCGAAGTCGGCGGTGGGTGACACCTCCCAGCGGACCAGGACCTCCTCACCCTGCCCGGACCCCGGGGTCGCGTCCGCGGTCGGCGTGACCCGGGTCCAGATGACCACGCGGTCCGGGAGCGGGTCACCGGAGGCGACACCGTGCTGGAAGTGGTTGAGCGTGCTGCCCGCGGCCTCGGCGGGCTCGGGAAGAGCGATGGCTCCGGCCCCTGCGGCGGTCGCCAGCCCGGCGGCGATGAGGGTCCGGCGGTCGATCTGCGTCTGGGTCACGCTGTATGGAACGACGCAGCCGCCGGCCCTGTCATGGGCCGGCGGCTGGATTTCACGCAGTGTTCCCCGACTGGTTCCGGGAGGGCTCAGAGGCTTCGCAGAACCGCCGTCACCTTGCCGAGGATGGTCGCGTGGGTGCCGTCGATCGGCTCGTACGCCGCGTTGTGCGGCAGCAGCCAGACCTTGCCGTCCTTGCGGGAGAGCGTCTTGACCGTGGCCTCGCCGTCGATCAGCGCGGCCACGATCTCGCCGTTCTCGGCGGTCGGCTGCTGGCGCACGACCACGAAGTCGCCGTCGCAGATCGCCGCGTCGACCATCGAGTCACCGGAGACCGAGAGCAGGAAGAGGTCGCCGTTGCCGACCAGCTGCTTGGGCAGCGGGAAGACGTCCTCGATGCTCTGCTGGCTCGAGGTCTCCTCGGCCAGGATCGGGCCACCGGCCGCGATCCGCCCGACCAGGGGGACCATGGCGGCGTCGGGGTTGGGGTTGATGTCGGCCTCGGCGGTGATCGTCGACTCGGGCTCCTCGCCGGACATGGCCTTGCGGTGGGCCATCACCTCCGGGAGGAAGACCTCGAGAGCGCGCGGTCGCTTCGGGTCCTTGCGGATCAGACCACGCTGCTCGAGCGCACGGAGCTGGTGGGCGACGCTGCTGGTGCTGGTCAGCCCGACCGCGGCCCCGATCTCGCGCATGCTGGGCGGGTAGCCGCGCTGCTCGATGCTGTCGCGCAGGTGAGCGAGGATGCGCTGCTGACGCGGCGTGAGCCCGGTCGCGTCCGGCGGCCCGTCGGGCAGCTCGCGGACGCGGCTCTTCTTCGAACCGCCTGATCCGGTGCCTGTCTTCTGCGTGGTCATGTCATCACATTAGTCCCTCTGGCACCACGACATCAAACATTTGTTCGACCTCGCGGGCGGCGCGTGTCGGCGTTCGAAAATTCTTGGGGTCGCTACTTGCGTTGTTCGAACACGTGATCTACCTTCGAACATGTGCTCGATCGAACACGTGATCGAGAGACTTGTGATCAGGAGGCCGTGAGATGAGTGCAACCGTCTATGTGCTGCCCGTAGCCGAGCCGCCGCGTCCGGCGCCGGAGGTGCGTCGCTCGACCGTGCGGCTCACGCGTCGCGGCCGAGTCGTCGTGTTCGCATTCGCGCTCGTCGTGCTCTTCGGGATCGCGCTGATCGGGGCGCGGGTGGCGTTCGCGGTGGAGAACGGTGCCGACAAAAGCCCCTCCACCTCCGCCCACACGATGGTCGTCGGCGATGGCGACACGCTCTGGGACATTTCCTCGAAGGCCGTCGCCGGCACCGACTCCTCGATTCGGGAGATGGAGCAGAGGATCAAGGAGCTCAACGGTCTCGAGTCCTCGATGCTCGTGTCCGGACAGACGCTGATCGTTCCGACCGCGCCGTAGGCGGCGCCGCATAGATGTCCGGCTGCTCCTTCGACCCTGGCGGCCGGCTACCGGGGAAAAGTGAGAGTGCTGCAGACGATGGGAAGCGTCTGCAGCACTCTCGCTGTGTCGGGTCAGTGGCGCCCGCGGTAGGGGCTGTCCGGCTCGGCAGGCGGCCACTGCTTGTTGCGTGTGCTGTGTCGCGGCGGCCACTCGTCGTCCGGCTCGGCCGTCGGTTCCTGGGGCTGGCGCTGGGTGGGCATCGCCTGGGTCGCGGCGGGGTCCTGGGTCAGGCGAGCCCGCGAGCCGGTCTGGCCGTAGCCGGTCGGGGTCTGGTAGGCGCCCGACTGATACTGAGGGGAGCCGGCCTGCTGGGTGGGGTAGCTGTCCGTGCCGTATCCCTGCGAGCCGTACCCCGAAGTGCTCTGCGGCGTCGACGTCGGTGTCGGCGGGCTGGAGTAGTAGGGCTGCGGGGCGGGCGGCGGGCTGGTCGGCGGCTGGTAGGACGGTGCACCGTAGGCGGCCCGGCTGCCGGTGTTGCCGTAGACCTGGTCGCTGCTGGGGTAGCCGTAGGGCGACTGGGAGCCGGTGTCGGTGTAGGCCGAGCGGTTGCTGGTGTCGCCGTAGGGCGGCTGGCTCCCGGTGTCGGAGCTGTGCCGGCCGTACGAACCGGTGTCGTCGTAGCCGTAGGAGCCGGTGCCGTAGTAGTCCTGCTCCGGGTAGGCCTGCTCAGGGTAGGCCTGGTCGGAGTAGGCCGGGGCCGAGTAGTCCTGCTCCTCGACGTAGGCGTTGGAGTGGCTACCGGCGTAGTCGTCGGCGGGTGGCGTGGTGGGGGAGCCGGAGAAGGCCCGCCAGGCCTTCCCGGCGAAGGTGAAGGTCAGGAAGAGGCAGGCGACTGCAACGACCGCCGCGATGGCGAGCTTCGCCCAGGCGCCGGAATCGCCTCCCCGTGCGTCGGCCCCGAAACCGACGGCGACCCACACGAGCACTCCCCAGATGACGAGGAAGGCCAGTGTCGCGATCGCAGGCAAGATGAAAGGTGGCCGGGGACCGCTTCTGGGGCGCGTGCCTCTCCGCGACCCGACGCGATTTCCTCCGGAGATGTTTGTCACGGGGGTCATTCTTACTCATCCAGGCCAGTCCGTCGCCGCTGAACCGGAATCTTTCGGTGTTTGACCGGCGACACGCCGGACACGCGGGTAAACACGGCGCTCGCTTGCATCGTCGTGGGGGCGGGCGTACGGTTACCACTACATCTAGTAGTTACACCGCTGTAGTTATCCACATCTAGTTCACATGAACAGGCGGATGGCCCACAGCGATGGGGGTGTTGTTCCACAGGGACTCACGCTCATATCCACAGGTTCCACAGGCTCGGGCCGCCAATGAGACGGCCTGGATCCACAGGTCTCACGAGAGGGGCTCGACCGTGCACTGTCCGTTCTGCCGACACAGCGACACCAAGGTGCTCGACTCCCGCGTGGCCGAGGACGGTGGCCAGATCAGGCGCCGCCGGGTCTGCCAGGAATGTGGGAAGCGGTTCACGACCGTCGAGCAGATGCAGCTGATGGTGGCCAAGCGCTCCGGCGCAGCGGAGCCGTTCAGCCGCGACAAGGCGGTGCACGGCGTACGCAAGGCGTGCAAGGGCAGGCCGGTCACCGAGGACCAGCTCGCCTGCCTCGGCCAGGAGGTCGAGCAGGCGCTGCGCAGCCAGGGGCTGGCCGAGGTTCCCAGCAACGAGGTGGGGCTGGCGATCCTCGCGCCGCTGCGGGAGCTCGACGAGGTGGCCTACCTGCGCTTCGCGAGCGTCTACCGGGCCTTCGGCTCGGTGGAGGACTTCGAGCGTGAGATCCAGATGCTGCGTACGGAACGGGAAGTCCAGGACTTCGAGGCAGAACATCCGGTCGAGGCCCCGGTGGGCTCCGACTAGGTCCCACGGGACACACAGACCGGCCCGGGCAGGCCGTGGGGAAGCGACCTGCTCGGGCCAATCAACGGCACAGCCAGCGGAAACAGATAGAACAGAGCAAGGACTCCACCATCAGCACCGACCAGCAGTACGGCACAGCGATCGATGACAACAGGGGGAACGAAATGACAGACACGGCAGCAGAGGCACAGGCATCGGCGAAGGCAGGCGCCGGGCTGAAGATCGAGCGGATCTTCAGCACCGAGGGCGTCCACCCCTACGACGAGATCACCTGGGAGCGGCGCGACGTCGTCCAGAAGAACTGGAAGACCGGCGAGACCGTCTTCGAGCAGACCGGAGTGGAGTTCCCCGACTTCTGGTCGATCAACGCCTCGACGATCGTGACGACCAAGTACTTCCGCGGCGCGCTCGGCACCGAGAAGCGTGAGCAGAGCCTGAAGCAGCTGATCGACCGGGTCGTGAACACCTACGTCGCCTCCGGCAAGGAGAACGGCTACTTCGCCTCCGACGCCGACGCCGACCTCTTCGGTCGCGAGCTCACCTGGCTGCTGGTCAACCAGCACTTCGCCTTCAACTCGCCGGTCTGGTTCAACGTCGGCACCGAGTCCCCCCAGCAGGTCTCGGCCTGTTTCATCCTCTCGGTCGACGACTCCATGGACTCGATCCTGAACTGGTACAAGGAGGAGGGCCTGATCTTCAAGGGCGGCTCCGGTGCCGGTCTCAACCTCTCCCGCATCCGCTCCTCCAAGGAGCTGCTGAAGTCCTCCGGCGGCACCGCGTCGGGCCCGGTCTCCTTCATGCGCGGCGCCGACGCGTCCGCGGGCACCATCAAGTCCGGTGGCGCCACCCGCCGCGCGGCGAAGATGGTCGTGCTCGACGTCGACCACCCCGACATCGAGGAGTTCGTCGAGACGAAGGCGCGCGAGGAGGACAAGATCCGCGCGCTGCGCGACGCCGGCTTCGATATGGACCTGGGCGGCAAGGACATCTCGTCCGTGCAGTACCAGAACGCCAACAACTCCGTGCGCGTCTCCGACGAGTTCATGCGCGCTGTCGAGGAGGGCAAGAAGTTCGGCCTCCGAGCGCGTACGACCGGTGAGGTCATCGAGGAGATCGACGCTCGCGAGCTGTTCCGCAAGATCTCGATCGCGGCGTGGGAGTGTGCCGACCCGGGTCTGCAGTACGACGACACGATCAACGACTGGCACACCAACCCGGAGACGGGCCGGATCACCGGCTCCAACCCGTGTTCGGAGTACATGTCGCTGGACAACTCCTCCTGCAACCTGGCGTCGCTGAACCTGCTGAAGTTCCTCAAGGACGACGACACCTTCGACGCCGTGCGCTTCCAGCAGGCCTGCGAGGTCGTCTTCACCGCGATGGACATCTCCATCTGCTTCGCCGACTTCCCGACCGAGGCGATCGGCGAGACCACCCGCGACTACCGCCAGCTCGGCATCGGCTACGCCAACCTCGGCGCGCTGCTGATGGCGATGGGTCTGGGCTACGACAGCGAGGGTGGCCGCACGATGGCCGCCGCCATCACCTCGCTGATGACTGGTGCCGGCTACAAGCGCTCGGCCGAGCTGGCCGGTGTCGTCGGCCCGTACGCCGGTTACGCCCGCAACGCCGAGGCCCACCAGCGGGTCATGCGCAAGCACCAGGCCGCCAACGACGCGGTCCGCTCGATCAACCCGGTCGACCGCAACATCATCGACGCGGCGACCCGCGTGTGGAACGACGTCGTCGAGATCGGCAAGGTCAACGGCTTCCGCAACGCCCAGGCCTCGCTGCTCGCCCCGACCGGCACCATCGGCTTCATGATGGACTGCGACACCACCGGCATCGAGCCCGACTTCTCGCTGGTCAAGTTCAAGAAGCTCGTCGGCGGCGGCTCGATGCAGATCGTCAACCAGGTGATCCCGCGCGCGCTGAAGAAGATGGGCTACCAGCCCGAGCAGATCGAGGCGATCGTCGCCTACATCGCCGAGCACGGCCACGTCATCGACGCCCCCGGCCTGCGCCAGGAGCACTACGAGGTCTTCGACACCGCGATGGGCAAGCGCGCCCTGCAGCCGATGGGCCACGTACGCATGATGGCGGCGACCCAGCCGTTCCTCTCCGGTGCGATCTCCAAGACCGTCAACCTGCCCGAGACCGCCACGGTCGAGGAGATCGAGCAGGTCTACATGGAGTCGTGGAAGCTGGGCCTGAAGGCCACCGCGATCTACCGCGACAACTGCAAGGTCGGCCAGCCGCTGGCCGACGGCAAGTCGGAGGGCGCCAAGAAGGACCAGGGCCTCTCCACCGCTGCCGCTGCGGAGGCCGCGGCCGCCGAGGTCGAGCCCGAGGTCGTCGAGAAGATCATCGAGAAGATCGTCTACGCGCCGACCCGCAAGCGCCTGCCGAAGTCCCGCGTCTCGCGCACCACCTCCTTCACGGTCGGTGGCGCCGAGGGCTACATGACCTCCGGTGCCCACGCCGACGGCGAGCTCGGTGAGGTCTTCCTCAAGCTCGGCAAGCAGGGCTCGACCCTGGCCGGTGTCATGGATGCCTTCTCCATCGCGGTCTCCGTCGGCCTCCAGTACGGCGTGCCCCTGGAGACCTACGTCTCCAAGTTCACCAACCTGAAGTTCGAGCCCGCCGGTCTGACCGACGACCCGGACGTACGCATGGCGCAGTCGCTCATGGACTACGTCTTCCGCCGCCTGGCGCTGGACTACATGTCCTTCGAGGACCGCTCGGCTCTCGGCATCTACTCCGCCGACGAGCGTCAGCGCTACCTCGAGACCGGCTCCTACGAGCAGCTCGGCAACGGCACCACCGCCGCTGAGCTGGTCCAGAAGCCGGCTCCGGAGCGCAAGGCTGCTCCTGTCGCCGAGCCGGTCGAGGCCGAGGTCGAGGAGGAGACCGAGGCCGAGGTCGTCGAGGAGGCGCCGAAGGCCACAGCCCACACCACCGCCGAGCTGCTCGAGTCGATCAGCGGCATGGCCATCGACAGCCCGCTCTGCTTCACCTGCGGCACCAAGATGCGCCCCGCCGGCTCCTGCTACGTCTGCGAGGGCTGCGGCTCGACCTCTGGTTGCAGCTGAGCCTGAAGGCTGAATGAGTCCGGTCCCGCACCTGAGGAAGGGTGCGGGACCGGGTTCGTTTTATGGGTGGGCGTGAACGACGAGCACGACAGCAGGCGCCATGTCGTCGAACACGCTCGTCAGCCTATGGTCTCTGGATGACAAGCGGTGTCTCGTACGACGGGAACGACTTCTACTGTGACGTCGCCATTCCTTACCCCGACCGTCTCGACGTCGTGCACAACAGCGCCAGGGTGCTGGCGTTCCACCACACACGGCCGTTCTGGGCGGTCCACGTCGTGGTGGTGCCCAAACGGCACATCGGGTCGCTCACGACTGTGAGCGACGAGGATGAGATCGATGTACGTGAGCTGCTCGGTGTCGTCCAAGCGGTGGCCAGAGACGTGGAGCTCGAGCATGGCGCCGCGGCCGTGCTCACCAATCTAGGCGCCTACCAGGACTCCAAGCACCTGCATGTGCACGTCCACAGCGGCGGGCGCCGAGATTGACCCGTGCTTTGCAGTAGTAGCGCGACTCTGGCGGCCGTTCGGCATTGAGTCTCGAACACTTGGTGCCAGCGAAGGCGGGCGGTGAGCCTGCCGCCCAGCGCCAGGTCGTCGAGGTCGCGGTCGGCGTCGCGGCCCAGCGTTGCTCGGAACGATAGGTGCAGGCGCCGACAGTTTCGTGTGCTCTGTCGATGCCCAGCGGTCAGTGGCCGAGGATGCGGCTCAGCCAGGTGCCGTTGGGGTCCTTGGGGTCGGCGGAGTGGCCGGGGCACCACTGGCCGGCGGGTACGGAGGCCTTGATGTCGGAGACGTGGCGGCCGCAGCCGGCCCAGGTGGTCTTCTTGCACTTCTTGCAGCGGACGGGGCGACACATGGTTCGGTTCCTGCTTCTGTGGTTCTGGTCGGGGCTCAGGCGGGAGGTTCGCCGGCGTCGAGGGCGTCGACGAACTCGCAGAACGCGTCGAAGGCTCGCGCGCCGTGGATGGTGGCGGGGCCGCCGTGCATGAGGAAGGTGACGCCGATCGCCTCGGCTGCCTCCTGAGGGCTCGCGCCGGCGCGAGCGGCGGCCTGGCCGTGGGAGGCGATGCAGCCGTCGCAGCCCTCGACCACGCCGATCGCGAAGGCGATCAGCTCCTTGGTCTTACGGTCGAGGGCGCCATCGGTGAAGGCCGCCTTGGAGAGCCCGCCCCAGCCCTTGTAGACGTCGGGGATGGCGCGGCGTAGCTCCTGGTGGAGCGGTCCCAGGTCACGCAGGACGCTCTTGCCGTGAGGTGAGCTGTGGTCGGTCGTGGTGGTCATGATGGCTCCTTTCGGCGTGGTCGAGGGACTGTCTCTCCTCGGCAGGCATAACCCCCCGGGGGGTTGCGTTGACGACGGTAGCATAACCCCCCGGGGGGTTATAGAATCACTGAAGACGAAGGAGAACCGATGACCAGCTTCACCCTGAGCGCCACCATCCCCGCGTCGTACGCGGAGACCTTGGCGCGCGTGCGAGACCTCCTCGGCGACGCCGGATTCGGCGTCCTCACCGAGATCGACCTGGCCGCCACCCTGCACGCCAAGCTCGGTGTCGACATCCCGCAGCAGGTGGTTCTCGGAGCCTGCAGGCCCCAGCTCGCACATCGCGCGCTCGAGGCCGACCCGCGGATCGCGACGATGCTGCCGTGCAACGTCGTGGTGGCGGCCGAGGGGGAGGAGACCCGGGTGGAGATCTTCGATCCGGCTGCGATGACCTCGTTCAGCTCGGACGTCGGCGTCGCCGAGGTCGCGGCGGACGCGCGCCAGCGCCTCACTGGCATGTTGGAAGCACTCACCGAAGAGAAGAAGGACGACCATGCAGCTCGAGCCTGACGAGATCAAGGCCATCATCACCCGACTCAAGAAGGCCAACGGACACCTCGCGTCCGTGATCCGGATGCTCGAGGAGGGCTCGGAGTGTGAAGACGCCCTGACCCAGCTCGCGGCGGTCAACAAGGCGGTCAGCCGAGGCGGCTATGCGCTTGTCGCCACCGGGCTGGAGAAGTGCCTCGCCGAGGGTGGGCGCGACAGCGTCGACACCAAGAAGATGGAGAAGCTCTTCCTCGCTCTTGCCTGATCGGCGGGCCGATCACTGTCCACAGGCGAGTTCCGGGACAGGGTTATCCACAGGCCGGTGATAGGCGCTGGCGGGGCCTCGGGATCCGAGGTCTGCTGGGGTCATGCCCAAACGAAAGAAGCGTGAGAAGTCACCTCGTCCGCCGAACAGGCCCGGGGATCCGCGGCGGAGGTCGTTCGCGGAGAAGGTCATCGACAGTCCCTATTGGCCGGCGATGTTCGCGGTGAACGACGCCGAGGCCCGCGGTGACGTGAAGTCAGCCCTGGAGATCATCCACGCGACCAGCGATCAGCTCGACAAGGAGCAGTTCTGGCATCCGTCGCGTCTCGAGCGGCTGGAACAGCTGCGGCTGCTCGCGGCGCTCATGCCGAGGTGGGCGCATTCGCGATGGATCGTCGCACAGGCGATGCAGAGCACCAACGCGCGCAACCAGTGGCGGATGTCGAAGGCGATTCGTGTCGCGCTGGACGTCCGTGGCGGCCCCGACCCAGGACGTGACCGGGAGGACGACCGGATCCAGATCTTGGATCGCGACTGGGTCTACCGGCAGACCTTCCTCTACGAGCTCGGCGGGCTCGAGGCGTTCTTGCGCCACAACGCGTCCGGCGACCTGATCGCCGGTGCCGACCGGATCTGGGAATGGGTGCGGGCGCCGATGCGTGGCCTACGGCTGCTGGGACGCGAGCCGCGACACCTGCTCTGGGAGGATCCGAGGACCGGAGAGCAGCTGACCACGATCAACATCGGTGCCGGGCTGCTCGTCGACGACGGCGAGTGCGTGATCGGCCGGATCGTGCCCATCGACGACGGCCTGATGTTCGAGACCGCGCCGCTGCGGGTGCCTGAGGAGGTGGCGTACGCGGTGGCGGACGAGCCGGAGCGGTGGATCGACGCGCTGCGTGACAGGACCGGCAGGCCGGGTCACGAGCCGGGGGAGATCTGGACCCACCGCGGGCTGCGCGACGACGGCTTGCTCACCGACATTCCGTACGGACTGGTCAACCTCGCCATGGACGCGGGTCTGCATGCGTTCAGGAATCCGGATGACGATGGGTTGGTCGAGCTCGACGAGCTGTTCAACCATCCGGCCGACTATCCCGCCTGCCTGGCCGCGTGGCTCGTGCGACCGGAGACGATCACGGCGCTCGCTGTGGGCGTGCCGCTGGAGGGTCTTTCCGCGCTCGGCGGGTTTGCGGAGTTCGTCCACGAGCCGGCCGCGAGCCTGATCCGCGACCTGGCCGACCACCACGAGGAGGCTGCCTGACATTCGGCGAGGTCCCTTGACCGACCTGGAGTTTGGCTTAGTTTGATTCCAGTCGAGACCGTGGGGGTCGCAATGGCAGCACCGCAGGCGACGTCGGACGCCGAGCCTCAGCTGAGCCGGCGCCGGATCAATCTCATCTTCGGGACCGTGCTCCTCGGCATGCTGCTCGCGGCGCTCGACCAGACGATCGTGTCGACAGCGCTGCCCACGATCGTGGCCGACGTCGGAGGTGCCGGACACCTGTCCTGGGTGGTCTCGTCCTACCTCCTGGCCGAGACGGTGGCGACCGTGCTGGCCGGAAAGTTCGGTGACCTCTTCGGTCGCAAGTTGATGCTGCAGGTCTCTGCCGGGCTCTTCATCCTCGCCTCGGCCGCGTGCGGCTTCGCGACCGACATGGCCTGGCTGATCGGTGCGAGAGCCGTGCAGGGCATCGGCGCCGGTGGCCTGATGGTGACCGCGACGGCGCTGATCGGCGACATCATCCCCCTGCGCGACCGCGGGAAGTATCAGGGCGCCCTCGGCGCGGTCTTCGGCGCCACCACCGTCCTCGGGCCGCTCCTCGGCGGTCTCTTCACCGACCACCTCTCCTGGCGCTGGGCGTTCTACATCAACCTGCCGCTCGGCATCGCCGTGATCGCGATCGCCAGCCTGACGCTGCCGCAGATCGCCCGCGGCAAGCGACCCTCGATCGACTACCTCGGCATCCTCTTCGTCGGCCTCGGCGCCTCGATGCTGACGCTGGCCGTCAGCTGGGGTGGGACCGAGTACCCGTGGGGATCGGCGACCATCATCGGCCTGTTCATCGGCTCGGCCGTCGCCTTCGCGATCTTCGTCTGGGTCGAGTCGCGGGCGGTCTCGCCGATCCTGCCGTTGCGGCTGTTCCGGGACCGGGTGTTCACGGTCAGCGTCGTGCTCTCGTTCATCGTCGGCTTCGCGATGCTCGGCGCGATGACCTACCTGCCGACCTACATGCAGTACGTCCACGGCGTCTCCGCGACGTCGTCCGGAATCCGCACCCTGCCGATGGTCATCGGTCTGCTGGTGACATCGACAGTGGCGGGTTCGATCGTGGGCCGGACGGGCCGCTACAAGATCTTCCCGGTCGCCGGTGCGCTGATCATGTCGTTGGGGCTCTATCTGCTCTCGACGATGGACGCCGACACCAGCACGCCGATGATGTCGCTGTACCTGCTGATCATGGGCATGGGTGTCGGCCTGAGCATGCAGATCCTGACGATCATCGTGCAGAACACCGCGGCCTACGAGGACCTCGGCGTCGCGACCTCGGGCGTGACGTTCTTCCGGACGATGGGCAGCTCGTTCGGCGCCTCGATCATGGGCACCGTCTACGCCAACCAGCTCGCCGACCGGCTCCCCGCCGCCCTCGCCACGGCCGGAGTCTCCCCGAACGACGTCGCGACCCCCGCCCTGCTGCACACGCTGCCCGACGCCCAGAGCGCGCCGATCATCGGCGCCTACGCGGAGACGCTGCAGATCGTCTTCCTCGCCGCGGTCCCTGTCGCCGGGCTCGCGTTCCTAGTGGCGCTCTTCCTCAAGGAGGTGCCCCTTCGCGGCACCTCGAGGGCCGCCGCGACCGACACGGGCGACGGCTTCGCGATGCCCAACTCCTCCGACAGCGCGATGCGCCTCGATGCCGCCGTCGCCCAGCTCGTCCGCCGGCAACCGCCGGAGACCTTCACCATGCTCCGGGAGTCGGCGGTCGATCTCGACGCGGCGACCGCGTGGTGCGTACGCCAGATCGGGATCCGCGAGTGGGTCGGCGGCGAGACTTCGCTGGTCGCGATCGGCCACCGCCTCGGTATGCCAGGAGCGGTGCTGGCGCCGGCGTTCGCCTCCGCCGCGGCGCAGGGCTACCTCTACGGCGACGAGACGGCGTACGCCCTGACAGATGCGGGCAAGGAGGAGCTCGCCAAGCTGGTCGCTGCGTTCAAGCAGTGGCTGGTCACCGAGCTCGCCGACTGGGGTGCCGACGACGCCAAGCTCGACGAGGCGCTCGCCCTGCTCTCCCGCAGGATCGTCGAGGGTGAGCAGGACGTGCGGAGCCCGGCCGAGGCGGCCGTATAGGGCTTTTTACTTTCGTCTTGTTTGAAATCGGCGAAAGCGGGTAGGACGAAGGCATGAGTGACGACGACATGCACGTCAATCCCGACGATCTCAGGTCCATCAAGAGCACGCTCGACACCGCCGGCGGCGACCTCTTCAAGCAGGCCAAGCCGCTGCAGAAGACACCTGACGTGGGCGAGTCGTCCTCGGAGGTCGCGACCGCGCTGGCGTCGCTGGCGGCGGCCGTCGGCGGGATGGCAGAAGGTCTCGGGTCACTCAGCGACGGCGTACAGAACGCTCTCGACCACGCGACCACGACCGATGACGCGTCCGGCGACGCGGGCCGGCGTCATGAGCAGAGGGTGAGGGGCAACTGATGCCTGAGGCGATGGACACGAAGGTCTACGGCGACGCGTCGGCGGCGCAGACCGCGGCGGATGCGTGCACGACCGCCAAGGACGCGGTCGGTGACGCGCTCGACGATCTCGGCAAGGCGATCAAGACCGCCGGTTCCTGGAAGGGCCAGGCGGGCGCCGCGTTCGAGTCCAAGGCGGAGAAGCGCAAGAGCGACCTGCGCCAACTCGAGTCGCGCATCGAGGCCATGGGCAAGGGTCTCTCGACCTTCTCGGGCGACCTCAAGGCGGTCGAGACCAAGATGTCGACGATCCGCACCGAAGCCAGCGGCGCTGGGCTCACGGTCAGCGGCACCATGATCTCGCCGCCGACAGACCCGGGTGAGGACGCCTCCGAGGGCGACGTCAACGACCACAACACCAAGGTCGAGAAGTGGAACGACCTGGTCAGCCGGGTCGAGACGGCTCGCAAGGACGAGGACAACGCCCACGAGGACCTCGGCAAGGCGATCTCGAAGTCGACCGGCGACGGCTGGATCGAGGACCGCCTCGAGGACCTGGGCCTGCTGCCGAAGGACTTCTCCGACGGCATGCAGATCGGTGCGTACGCTCTGGGGCTGGCCGGTCTGGGTGCCGGTGCCGGCGTCGACTGGATGGTGAAGAGCCGTTACGGCACGTTCCAGCCGCGGGTGAACGGCCGGTTCGCCAGCCCGTCGAGCCTGACGAAGCTGGAGCGCGCCGCGAAGGTGCTCAGCGACAAGAACTGGCACGCGAAGGCCAACAAGGCAGCCGTACGCGGCAAGTGGCTGACCGCGGGCAAGTGGGCGACCCGGGCCGGCTGGGTGGTCACGGCCGGCACCTCGGCGTGGGAGCAGTGGCAGAAGGACGCCGACGACCCGTCGCTGTCGACGACGGAGCGGGTGAGCCGTACGGTGAGCACCTCCGCGATCACGACCGCGGGCGCCGCGGGTGGAGCCTGGGCCGGCGCTCAGGCCGGTGCCGCGATCGGCAGCATCTTCCCCGGCCCGGGCACGGTCATCGGCGGTGTCGTCGGTGGCGTGATCGGTGGTGCCATCGGCTCGGGGCTCGCCGGCAAGGCCGCCGACTTCGTGGTCGACGAGGCCGGCGAGCTCGGTGAGGCCGTGGTCGACGGGGTCAGCGACTTCGCGGAGGGCGCCGGCGAGGTAGCCTCCGATGTCGGCGACGCCATCACCTTCTGGGACTAGGACCGCAATGATCTGGGCCGCACTCATCCTCGTCGCCGGCGTCATCGGCGCCGGGGTCAGCATCTGGCAACATCTCGGGCTCTCCGCTCGTGCCCGTTCCTGGGCGACCGCGTGGAGCCGGGGCGGTGTGGGCGAGGACGTCGTACTCATCCATCTGCCCTGCATCTCCGCGCTGGCCATCACCGGCTCGACGGCGTTCGGGCTGGTGCCCGAGCAGACCGCGGCATGGACGATCATCGGTGGGCTCTTCCTGCTCACCTGCCTCGTCTATCCGCTGCTGGTCATCGTGCCCACCCCGTCGTTCATCAAGCCGAAGTGGTATCGCGAGTCGCGCCCGAAGAAGAAGCGCACCGCAGGAAAGAAGTGACCATGTCCGATCAGATGACGATGACGCTCCCGGAAGGCTGGGAGAGCGTCGAGCCACCCGAGGGCGTACGTTTCCTGGCGCTCGCGCCCGCGAGCGGGACCTTCCGCGCCAACCTCACGGTGACCGCCCAGACCAACGGCGACCTGGGGTTCCGCGACTGGCAGGTCGGCTCCGAGATGGCGTTCACCGAGATGATGCCGGGCTACACGCCGATCGACCTCGAGCGCCTCACGATCGCCGGGCAGGAGGCGGGGCGGCGGCTGGCGATGTACGACGGGCCGGGCGGTTCCGCGCTGACCATGGAGCAGTGGTTCGTGGCGATCGACGGAGTCGGTCACACCCTGACCGCCACCGTGCCGACCAGCGACTATGCCACCTGGGCCGGCCAGATCGACGCCGCTGCCGCGACCTGGAGCCCGGCATGAGCGCCGCCGCGACGGAGGTCGTCTGGGTCCTCGCCGGCCCGGGCGGACGCCTCGAGCACCGCGCCGCGGTCGACCCCACGGGCATCCACCTCGAGCTCGGCGTCGACGGCACGCGTACGCAGCCCCTCGACCTCCCGCGAGGTCACCTGGTCCCGAGCCTGGTGCGCACGCTGAAGATCCGCCCGGTCAAGGGCGCGGCCGGGTCCATGCGCCCGTTCCCGGCTGCCCGGATGGCCGAGCTGTTGGGCGAGTACCAGGACGCTCGCGACGAGGTCCTGGACGAGCTCGGTGCCCGCACCGCCTGGTCGATCACGGTCGGGCCGTGGCAGCTCGCCGGCATCAACGGTCCCGACGGCCTCCATCTCGCGCTGGAGGACAGGCTCACCCCGATGACCAACACCGGCTTCTACCGGATGCTCTGCCAGCAGCTCGGCGACTACTGATCCCGGCGGAGGGTGAGCGTCGCGAAGTCGGCGCCGAGGATGCCGAAGGCGTCGACGAGGAGCCCGGCGACGAGCGCTGCCTCGGCCTGGGGGACGGTGCGCCAGTAGTGCGGCACCCCCGGCGCCGGGGCGATCGGGTCGGTCTCGTCGGGGGTGAGCCAGCCGGCCGCGCGGAGCGCCTCGTGCTGCTCGGCGGAGGCTTCCCAGGTGCCGCCGATGTGCTGCGTACCCGCGAACTCCGCGTAGAGGACCGAGTCCACGCACAGCACCTGTCCCCAGCGAGATGCCGGGGCGGACCGTGACGCCTTCGACCTGAGCCGGGCGAAGACGCCCGTCGGTTCCGGCGCCGGCGGCGAGGGCTCAGCGATGATCACGAACTCCTGCTGCCCGAGGCCGGCGAGCTCGGCGGTGATCCGTTCCTGCCACTGCGTTGCGTCCACCGGTCCATCCAACCAGGGCCGGCGAGCAGCGTTACCGGCGCGTTCACACACCAGGGGTTGTCACGCGATCGTGGCACTGGTTGCATCTGAGCACCCCCTTTCCCCCACGATCAAGGGACCCCACATGACTCTCGGGAAACGACTCACGCGCAAGCTCGCCCTCGCGCTCCCGCTCGCCGCACTCCTCTCCCTCGTGCCGGTGGCCGCCTGGGCCGCCCCGCCGCCGGCGCTGCCGGCCTCGGCCCCGGAGGGCGACCGCACCTGGCAGCCGGCCCTCGACTTCGACACCGACGGCTGTTACAGCACCCCGGCGATCGGCCCGGACGGCACGCTCAACGGCGGCCTGGCGATGGGCGGCACGGTCAACGGCCAGTGCCGCGATCTCTCCGACCTGCAGAACACCAACGTCTACTCCCGCTCGAAGTGCAACATCGGCTGGTGTGCGTACCTCTACGGCTACTACTTCGAGAAGGACCAGGTCTCCTGGGGCCCCGGATCGGCCGGCCACCGGCACGACTGGGAGCACATCATCGTGTGGGTGCAGGACGGTCACGCGCGGTTCATGTCCGTCTCCCAGCACTCCGGCTACCAGATCAAGCCCGAGTCGGAGCTGCAGTTCGAGGGCGGTACGCACCCCAAGGCCGTCTATCACAAGGACGGCGGCAGCACCCACTGCTTCCGCTTCCCCAAGACCGGCGGCGGAGACGAGCCGCCCGAGAATCACGAGGGCGTCTGGCAGGTCAAGGGCCTGGTCGGCTGGGACAACTACCCCGCCGGCATCCGTGACCGCCTCGTCGCAGCCGACTTCGGCGCCGCCACGTTCAAGCTGACCGACGCCCGTTTCGGCAACGCGCTGGCGGGCGGGAAGCCGGCCGCGGTCACCCTGGATCCGTACGCCTGACCCACGGTCACACCAGAGCGTGAGGCGCCTCCGTCGCGCGCCCCTGGAAGGCGAGGATGGCGGGGTTGAGCACGCGGCCGTCGCGGATCTCGATCGCTCGGCGCAGCGTCTCGACGGCGTCCCACGCGGTCGGTCCCTCGAGCACCGGGCGCAGGAACGGGATCAACGCGTTGCTGTTCTCCCAGGTCGCCGAGTTCCACAGGTACGACGGACTGTGGTCGACCGCGTAGTAGAGGACGTTGTCGCCGACCAGGAAGGCCGGGTCGTCGAAGGTGGTGGGCCGGGCCCAGGTGAAGCCCATGCCCAGGTCGCAGGAGACGTCGACGATGACACTGCCGGGGCGGAAGGCGGAGAGGTCCTCCTCCTCGAGGAAGACCAGTGGGTTGGCCGTGTCCTGGAGGGTGCAGTTGACGACGATGTCGTTCTCCGCGAGGTACGGCGCCAGCGGCTCGCGCCCCCGCTCGGTGATCACGTGGCTGACGTGCTTGCCGTCCGGCTCGTGGTCGAACTGCCGGATCAGCGCCGAGTGGATCGGTGAGCCGACCGCGGCCACCTCTCGGTTGGTGAGCACCGCGACCTCGTGCACACCGTGCGCGTTGAGGGCGGTCACGGCGCCACGTGCGGTGGCCCCGAAACCGATCACCACCGCGCTCAGGCGGCGACCGTAGTCGCCGGTCAACCCGGCCAGCTCGAGCGCTTGGAGGACCGAGCAGTAACCGGCCATCTCGTTGTTCTTGTGGAACACGTGCAGGCCGACCGCACCGTCGCGGGTCCAGTGGTTCATCGCCTCGAAGGCGATCAGGGTCAGGCGCCGGTCGATGGCGACCTGGGTCAGCTCCGGGTCCTGTACGCAGTGTGGCCAGCCCCAGAGCGTCTGCCCCGGGCTCAGAGCGTCGACGTCCTCGAGCTGCGGCTTGGGGAGCAGCACGACGTCGGAGTCGGCCAGGATCTGCTCGCGTGACGCGAACCCGGCGACGTACGTCCCGAGAGCCTCGTCGCTGACCCCGAACCGGGCGCCATAGCCGTCCTCGAGCGTGATCCTGGACCGGATGTCAGGATCCAGGTTCGGGATGTGCTCGGGGTGGAGCGGCAGCCGGTGCTCGTTCTCCTTGGCCGACGAGCCGATGACACCGAGCCCTAGGCGCATCACTTCTTCTTCGGCGGGTGGATCTTGTCGGCAAGGGTCTCCGTGGACCCCGAGCTGCGCTTCTCGGCGCGCTTCGCCTTGATGGATTTCCCGGACTTCTTGGACATCTTCTGCCGCGGCGACTTGTCGCTCATGGGGATCTCTCTGATGGGAAGCCTGAATGGCTCCATCCTGCGACAGTACGCCCTTGCTGGTCGGAAGCCGGCCGGGGTCTCCCTCGCCCCGTGCGCCTGAGCCGGCCGGCCTCCACTTCTCGCAGGTCAGGTGGCCTGCGAGAAGTCGAAGAGCGCGATCGGGGCCGAGGTGGGTTCGTCGGAGCCTCCCTCGGGCTCGACGGTGATCCCGGCCGCGCTCGCGTCCGCGGCGTCGCCCTTCAGGACGAAGGTCTGGTCGCTGCCGGCAGGCATCAGCCCGGCGGGGACCATCACGTCGTCGTGCTGGAGCCAGAGCTCGTAGACCTTGCCGTTCGGCGCGGCCGGCATGCCGGAGGTGACCAGCACCGCCCTGTTCTCCGAGACCGAGCGGACCACCCGGGCACGGGCTTCCCCCGGAAGGTCGACGGCCACGGTCGTCGCGTCCTTCGCGTTCAGCACCCGGTCCGCGGTCGACATGGTCTGGCTGGAGTCCTCGCGGATCAGCTCGACCGCGGCGACCGTCCCGCTGCCGACGACGGCCAGCACCGCGGCCGCGGCGGCGAACGTACGCCATCCGAACCGGCGACGGCCGGACGACTCGTCCGCGGGCTCAGGAGCCTCGACGGCCCTGTGCTTCGGTGTGGTCTCGGGCGGAAGCGGCCGGATCTCCTTGATCCCGGCGAGCAGACGGTCGCGCAGCTCAGGCGGAGGTGCGGTGTCGGTCAGGCTGCCGAGCATCCAGGCGCTGTCGCGCAGGCTGGCCACCTCGTCGCGGCAGTCGGCGCAAGCGGCGAGATGCTCTTCGAAGCGGATGCGCTCGAGGTCGTCGAGGGCGTCCACCGCGTATGCGCCGGAGAGGGCGTGAATGTCTTGCGCGTTCATCGGCTCACTCCCATCGCGTCGCGCAACCGGATCAGTCCGTCCCGGATACGGGTCTTTGCAGTGCCTATCGGCAGGTCCAGCATGGCGGCGACCTCAGTGTGGGTGTAGCCGCCGAAGTACGCCAGTTGTAGCGCCTCCCGTTGGACTGCCGTCAGGGTTTCGAGGGCGGCGTGGACGCGGCGAGCCTCCAAGGAGGTCTCCACGGCCTCGGCCGTCGTGTCATGTGGTGGGGTCTGTGTGGTCCCGTGGTAGGCCGTGTCGTTGCGGCCGGCGGACTCCGCGGATCGGACCCGGTCGACCGCACGACGATGGGCCAGCGTCAGCAGCCACGAATGGGCGCTGCCCAGGTTCTCGTCGTACCGGCTGGCGGTGCGCCACACCTGGAGGTACGCCTCCTGGGTGACCTCCTCCGCCTGAGCCGGGTCTCGGACCACCCGCAGCACCAGTCCGTGCACACGGGCGGAGGTCGCGTCGTAGAGGGCGGCGAAGGCCGTCTCATCGCCTCGGGCGACGCGACGGAGGAGCTCGGCAAGCCCCGGGGACCCGGTTCCCTCCGGCGACGAGTCGCCGGAGGGAACTGAGCTGAGCGGTCTCATGTGTCGATCCTCGCGGAGATCCGGTCCGATGTCCCGATCAGGGCATCAGGACGGTGTCGACGACGTACACCGTGGCGTTGGCGGTCGGGATGTTGCCGCACAGCACCTTGGCGTTCTCCTTGCCCACGGTGAACTCCTCGCCCTCGCCCTCGACGGTGATCATGTCGCCGGCCAGGGTCTCGTGCTCACCAGCGACCTCGTCGGGGCTGAGCTGGCCGGCCACCACGTGGTGGGTGAGGACCTTGGTCAGCGTGGCCTTGTCGGCCAGTACGGCGTCCAGGTCGGCCTTCGGGATCTTCTTGAAGGCGTCGTCGGTCGGCGCGAAGACGGTCAGCGCGTCGGCGCTGTTGAGGGTGTCCACCAGCTCGGCCTCGCCGACCGCGGTCACGAGCGTCTTGAGCAGCGGGTTCGCGCTCGCGGCGGAGGCGACCGGCGCGGTCGACATGCCGTTGAACGAGCCGGCACCGTCGGCGGGGATCAGCTTGCAGCCTTCGCCGAAGGTCTGAGCGCCGGCCTCCTCGGTCTCGGGCGCGGCCTCGGTGGTCTCAGAGGTCTTGGAGCCGCCTTCGCTGCCGGAAGCGGTGTCCTCGGAGCCACATGCCGAGAGACCCAGACCCAGCAGGAGAGCCATGGAGGCGGCGACGCTGCCGGTGCGGGTGATGGTGTTGAGCTTCATGAGAGAGCCTTTCGAGGGTTGGTCTCTTGCTGTCATGAGGGCTTCGGCACGGCGGCCGAATCGGATTTCGCCAATTTCTTCTCAGGTGACGGTGACGACGATTTCCTGGATCCCGCTGGAGCCGTCGGGGAAGGGGGTGGCCCGTTCCGGGCTCTGCACGTTGCCGTCGCGATCGGTGACCCGGACGGCCAGCTGGTGGCTCCCGGGCTCGGCGTCCCACGGCATGAACCACTGGCGCCAGTAGTCGATCCCGGCGTCCGGACCGAGCTCGGCCGGCTGCCAGCGGCCGCCGTCGATGCGTACGTCGACCGTGTCGACGCCGGAATGCTGGGCCCAGGCGACGCCGCCGATCACCGTGCGGCCGCCCTCGATGTTGCTCAGCGGCCGTGGCGTGTCGATCCGGCTGGAGAGTTTGATCGGCGCATCGATGGCCCAGTCGCGGTCGGTCCAGTAGGCCGTCGCCTCGTCATAGCGGGTCAGGGTGAGCTTGGTGACCCACTTGGTGGCACCGACGTACCCGTAGAGACCGGGCACCACCAGTCTGGCCGGGAAGCCATGGGTGCGGGGGAGGACCTCGCCGTTCATGCCGAGGGCGACCATCGCGTTGCGGCCGTCCATCGCGGCCTCGAGCGGGGTGCTGATCGTGAAGCCCTCGACGTCGGTCGAGAGGATCTGGTCGGCGTTCTTCCCGACTCCGGCCTCCTCGAGCAGCTCCTTGAGAGGTACGCCGGTCCAGCGCGCTGCGCCGACGAGCTTGCCGCCGACCTCGTTGGAGACGCAGGTCAGGGTGATGTCGTACTCGACGTTCTCCCGCGCGCGCAGGTCGTCGTAGCTGAAGGTGAGCTCGCGGTCGACGTCACCGTCGATGGTCAGCGACCAGCTGTTCTGGTCGACGATCGGGACGGCCAGCTTGGTGTCGACCCGGTAGAAGTCGCGGTTGCGGGTGATGAACCGGGAGATCCCCTGGTGGGTCTCCTCCAGCCCTGCCGGGAGCGCAGGCAGCGGCTTGCGGACCCGCGGCAGCATGATGTCGGCGAGCGCCGTACGGCCGCGGACGATCATCTGCCCACCGGTCGCGGCCGCGGCGGAGAGCAGGGCGAGGGCCCCGAACCCGATCAGGACGCTGCGGCGGGTGGCTGCGCCTTCGTCCGGGGTGTCCTGCCGGTGGGTCGGGGTGCGCTCGGCGCTGAGGGCGCGGGTCAGCAGCACCAGCACGCCTGGTCCGATGAGGAGCGCCACCAGCGTCGGCACGAGGTTGGCGATCTCGAAGAGCGGCTGGCGGACCACGGCGGCTCCGGCGAGCAGGACCAGGCCTGCCATCAGACCGACGCCGAGCCACAGACGTCTGCGGGCGATCACGCCGATCACGGCGGCGAACGCGATCGTGACCAGCAGCACGCTGCCGATCAGGATCGGCTTGTCCGCGCTGCCGAGCTCGCGCACCGCCCATTCCTTGACGGGGGTGGGTGTCGCGTCGATGACTGCGGTGCTGACCGCGAGCGCGGGGGAGGAGGCCGGCGTGAGCAGCGCAGCCGTGAGGTGCGCGACGGACATTCCGACCGCTCCGGCGAGCACACCGGCGGCGGCATGGGCGAGGGTATGACGATCCAGGTGTCTCATGGCGGGGATTCGTGCCCGAGCCCCGACCGGATTTGATGCCGCCGAGACGAGTCAGTCAGTGTCGCGCATCTTGGCGAGCCTGGCCCGCAGGCCGGACTCCCGGTGCGCATTGGCACGCAGCTCGACGTAGGCGTCGCCGTAGACCCAGAGCAGAGCGTCATCGAGCCGCCGCACCGCGCCCGGCGGATATCGGTAGTCCATCCGCGCCATGAGGGTCTCCTCGTCGACCGAGCGCAACGCGTCGCCGAGCTCGCTCAGTGAGGTGATGCCGAGCTCGAGGATGACCCCGGAGATCCACCCGTAGTGGTCGGTTCGTGACCAGCCGGCGTCGGCGTACTGCCCGGCCAGGAAGGCCGCCAGCTCGCGGGGACTGATCCGCGGGTCGTCGTCGGGAGTCTCCGTGCTGGCGGCGGTCCCGCCCTCCCGCAGCCGATCCCTGATCGTGGAGAACTCCCGGTCGGCGAGCTCGAGCAGGCCGGCCGCGAGCGTGAACCGTCGGTCGAAGTCGGGTCTGTGCTCGCTGGGGATGGTGCCCTTGTAGCGGATGTCGTGCTCGAACTCGGCCCAGGCGTGCTGCAGCACGGTGCGGATCTGGATCTGCGCCTGGCGGCCTCGCAACAGCTCGTACGCCGCCTGGCCCTCGCGCGCGGGGTCGAGGCTGACCAGCAGGTGGCGGCTGGCGTACCCGAACCTGCCCTCGCTCGCGGTCTCCTCGCCCATGTCGCGGTCGTCGTGGACCACCACCTGGTCGTCGAGGAGGTCGGCGACGGCCTGGACGTCGCTGTGGACGTAGGTGATCACCCGCAGCCCGATCTGGTCGGTGATCTGGCGGAGCGGGTCGGTGAAGACCTGCCGTCCGTCGACGGTACGAGCCGCCTTGGCGGCGAACGACGCGACCGACTTCGCGCGCGAGGTCACGGTCAGGTAGTTGATGCCGGCGTCGTCGAGGATCGAGGTCACCAGCTGTACGTACTGGTCGGCCGCTTCTTGCAGGATCGGCTGGATCGCGGCGTACTCACGGACCGCGGTCGCGGTGTCATGGATCCTCGATCCGGCTCGCCCGCGGGGTGTCGGGCGGAGGTCGTCGGGCAGCGTCGGGGTGACGATGTAGCCGGTGGCGAAGTCTCCGTAGGTGGTGGTGCGGTCCGGTGCGCGGGTCGCGAAGAGGCCGACGTAGGCGGCCAGCACCGCGTCGACCTGGTCCTCGACGGTGCGCAGCTCGCTCTTGCGTACGGCACTCTCGGCGGCGGTTCGCAGGGCGTGCCAGGACGGGTTGTCGAGCAGCAGCGGCGGGTCGGCGCTGGCGAGCCCCTCGAGCAGCCCGAGCAACGTGATCAGCTCGGCGCGAAGCTGGTCGATGTCACGCCCGGACTTGTGCTTGTACTTCAGCGTCCGGCCCAGGCGGAAGAGGGCCACCGTCGCGGGGTGGGGGTAGACCTCGATCGCCCGGCGACGCCGGCCGGACCGGGGGTTCATGTCGAGCCCGAGCCGAGCCGCGATGCGGGCGCCTCGCGGCTGCTCGCTGAACTCCGGCTTGCTGGTGTTGGAGGGGTGCGCGCCGGCGTCGAAGCGCGCGAAGTCCTTGTTGAGCGCCGCCTCGGCCGGCCGGTTCCCGGTGGGGTTGGTGACGATCAGCGGCGCATCGAACGCGACCAGGCAGTCATCGCCGACGTACGGCTCCACGGCCGCGACGATCTCATCGTCGGTCTTGGCTGCGCTGACGTGCACGAGGCGGCCATCCTCGTCCAGGACGGCCACGCCGGTGGGCCTGCGCACGCCCCAGGCGAGGTCGACTCCGAGGAAGTACATGGGGCAAGACTGCCCGTCCGTGAGGCGCGGGTCTAACCCCCGAGGTCGTCAGCGAGTCGCCTGGACGATCGTGATCGGCCCGAACCGATGCTCGATGTGGTCGATCTCGCGGGCGTCGGTGAACCCGGCGGCGCTCAGCAGCGTGACGATCCCGCCGTCGAGGTTCCGCTCGGTGTGGACGTTCATCCCGCGGTGCCGGTGGCCCTCGTGGCCGTGTCCCTTGCCGTGGCCACCGTGTCCGTGGTCGGGGGCGCCGAAGTCGACGATGGTCACCCGCCCACCGGGCCGGAGCACCCGGTGGGCCTCCCGCGCGAACCCCTCGCGGCCGGCGTCGTCGACGTGGTGCAGCGCGAGCGAGGAGACGACGTGGTCGACGCTGCCGTCCTCGGGGAGCAACCGGTCCGCGTACCCCTGCACCAGCGAGAGACGTACGCCTCGCCGGCCCGCCTTCCGGGCGGCGATCCGCAATGCGCCGGCGTCCGGGTCGTGCCCGGTGACGACGGCCCCGGGGACGGACCGGAGCACCGCGAAGGAGAGGTTGGCGGTGCCGCAGCCGACGTCGAGGACGCTCTGGCCGGGCTCGATGCGGGCGAGCTCGACCGTCCGCTCGTGGAGCGCCCGGACACGGGCGAACCGAGTGAAGAGGTCGTAGAGGGGCAGGAGCCAGGTGCGGCCCATGCCGGGAAGGAAGTCGCGGCCCCGATCGCTCTCGGCGCGGCCGTCGATGATCTGTATGGTGGTCATACATCCACGATGGGACATCTTGCGGATCAGCGGTGGGAGGGAAGTCGGTCACCATGGGACGTTCTTCGGATTCGGCCTCGGTTGACGCGCGCCGGGTGCGCACGGTGCGCGCCGACGGAACCCCTGTCTACCGCTGGGACCAGCGCCCCGGCGTACCTCCGGTCAGGGTCGTCCCCCTCGACCCCGACTGCGAGGGCGAGCACCTGCCGCCGGACAACCGGCACGCCCACGACTTCTGGGTGCTGGCTTACGTCGAGCGCGGCGGCGGCGCCGTCGGCCTCGACGGGAAGCAGGTGGAGCTGCGCGATGGCGAGGTCCACGCGGTGGCCCCCGGCGAGGTCGTGGCCGCCGAGTCGGTCGCCGAGCTCACCCACGCCCGAGCCTGGTCGGTGGCCTTCACCCCCGACGCCATCCCGTCGCTGGCCTCCATCTCCCCGCTCACCTGGGCCCACCATCCGCTGCTTGCGTTGTTTGCCGCCGACGGTCGCCGTGGCGTGGTCCCCGAGGTCGAGCGCCCGCGCTGGCAGGCCTGGCTCACCGAGCTCGACGACGAGCTACGCCACCCCGAACGCCTCGGCTCCCACGACACCGTCACCGCGATCCTCACCCGGCTCCTCGTCGCGTCCGCGCGTCTCGCTCCCAGTGCTCCTATCGCCCCGGACCCGCTGGTCAGCCGGGTCTTCGACGAGATCGAGAGGACGTACGCCACCAAGGTCTCCGCCGGCGACCTGGCCCGATCGTTGGGCTACACCCCCGGCCACCTCACCACCGTCGTCCGCCAACGCACCGGCCGCACCCTCCTCGACTGGCTCACCGAGCGCCGCCTCACCGAAGCCCGCCGCCTCCTGCGCGAAACCGACCTGCCCCTATCGGTCATCTCCACCCGCACCGGCCTCACCGACCCCGGCTACCTAGTACGCCGCTTCAAGTCCCGCTACGGCACCACCCCCGACCGCTGGCGCCGGGAGGCCTGAGCGACCGGGTGGTTCCTGGACACGAGCACACTGGCCCTCGGATGGATTTGGCGCTGCTTCGCCCCACCGCCCCTCACCCGGAGGCGAGAGCCACGGAGCATCCGAAGGTGGCGGCCTGCTCAGCGGCGCTGGCTGCCGGCCATGAGCGACATCGCAGTGTTCGCGGGGCCCCTGAGCGTGACATCGCGGCGCTTACCGACAGCGCGATCGCCCCTATTCAGGGTAGACGCGACCTCTGACCCTCCGGCCGGAACCTCATGTGGCCCGGCCGCGCAGGGCGTTCCTGAGCGCCTTGGGGAGCGGACTGCTGTGGACGACGACGAGCTCCCGGTTGGCCCGTGTCAGGCTTGTATAGAGTTGTCCGTGTCGGCCGTGCTCGTCGGCTTTGAACTTGCCGGGCTCAACCACGACCACGGCGTCGAACTCTAGGCCGCGGGCTCGCTCGGGTGTGTAGATCTGAACCTGGACGCCGTCGCGTGTAAACGTTCGCCTGATCTTCGGATCGGGTCGACGCCAGCCTTCGGTCACCATGAACTCCGCTAGTTCCTCAGGACCTCGGGGAACGATGATGGCGGTCGTTCCTGTGGCGTACCTTCGGGCCAGATCGGAGGCGACATCGAGAGCGCGGCTAGCCACGCGCTTGGTGTTTGCGGCGCGCACGGCCACTACTTCGGGGCCGTCCACCTGAATCGAACTCGCCTGGCGCATGCCGTCGGGAAGAACGGCGTCCGCGAAGCGAAGGATCTGGTTCGTGGATCGATAGCCGCGCTCCATGACCGCAGGCCGGCGCTCTCGGACGCCGAGGCCGAGGGCAGCGCCGATCGACTCCCATGCGGTGTAGCTGGTGGCAGACCGACGTTGGTTCTGGTCGCCGATCAAGGTCCAGCGGCCGGATTCGGCAAGGTGCATTTGGAGCAGTTCCCAGTCCGGCGGGAAGAGGTCCTGAGCCTCGTCGACGATGATGTGGTCGTAGCGTTTGGTAGGCGCGGAGATGTTGACATGGAGGAGGGCGAGCAGCGGAAGAAGCGCTCGCTGCGTCACTGCCTTTTCGAGTGTGGGAAGCGTGCGAAGCCGACCTGCAAGATCGGCCTCGTCGGTGAGCGGGACATCGCGTGTCCCGTTCCTGCGCAGCAGTTCGTATGCGGCCCGGACGTGCTCGACCAACGAGGGGCGAATCGGGCGGGCGGCGGAGTGGAGTACGTCGGTGGCGGCCACGTCGACGGCCACAGCGGCCAGTGCCATCACGCGGATGCCGTGATCGTCGTAGGCCGCCTTCATCTCACCCTCGCGAGTGCCGTTCCGTTCGCCGTCGACGATTCGCCTCATCAGCCCTGCCAGATCGAGGACCTCGATCGTGGCACCGGAATGTCGGAAAGGGCCGAGAACGTCCTGGACGTGTTGGACGTAGCCGGCTGTAGGCCCCAGCAGCAGGACGTTCTTCAGGCCACCGCCGTGTTCGCCGCGTTCGGGTGCGTCAGGTGTCGTCAGGAAGCCGGCCCGGTAGGCCGCGACGACTGTCTTGCCGGTGCCTGGATGACCTTGCACGATCAGGCCGCCATCGGCGGGACGCGTGACCAGGTCATGTTGATCTGGCTGGAGGGTGGCCAGGACCGAGACCATCTTCTTCGAACGCGGGGCCGCAAGCTGTGCCTTGACGAGGTCGGGGGCTCGCATGGTGGCAACCTGCACGGCCGGGTCACCGGTGCCCGCGCCCTTCTGTAGGGGCGACCTCGGTGCCGCAGTCCGCGGTGGGGCCGGTGGGATGGTCGACTGCGGGGCAGTGACAGCACGACGCCGGGAACGCCGTGTCGGGGGAGCCTGGACCTTCAGCGTCGCCTCTATAAACGGCGACGACGAGGTGGGACGGCGCTGTTCCTCCTCCACGGCGGATATTTCGAGTTGTGCGTCATGGGCGAAGGTGCGGATCACGGCGATCCTTGAGCTGATCTCGTGGCTGGTGTCGTCGGGCTGGAAGAACGCGCGCGCCACGGGCGCGTTCCAGCTGTACGTCGGGACGTCGCCGCGGATGTAGCGGGGTCCAATGTAGAAGTTGGTGCCGATGTCCTCGTCAGGTTCGGTGAGCCCGACGCGCCCGATCAGCGGTGCGATGTGTCCGTAACTCTTGCCGTGGCCGTTGTTTGCGGGGTTGACAAACTGCTCGTTGCGAGTGGTTCCCCAGTTGATCGGCTTCTCCAGCCACTTGCGAAATCTGTCGAGATATTCCCGATTGCGCGCCTGCTCGAGCGGAAGTTGGGGATGCTGGCCCGAAGCGGTCATGCGATCACCTCCACGACACACACGGCCAGGTCCTCGGTCGTCAGGGTGGCTGAACGGGTCTTGTCGAGCTCGGCGGTCTGGGCAGCGAGGCGCTCCTCGGCCTTGCGAGCCTTGGCCTGGTTGAGGCGGATGCCGCGTTGGTTCCCGCGCTCGATGTTGGTCTCAAGGGTGCGAGTGATGTGCTTCATTCGACGGTGATGGACGTCCTGGATCGACGCTCTGCGGGTCTGGATGAAGGCGTCGTTCTCGGCGACGAGAGCAGTCTCACGGTCCTGGCTGCGGAGCTGAAGGACCACTTGGGCCTCATCGGCCGCATCGGGCAGGTCGTCGTAGTCCCGATAGGGACCGGCTCGGAGCGTTCCCTCGGCGAGCGAGCGCATCACGGCCGCACCGATCGTCTCGCCCACGTCGATGAGCAGGTCCACATCGACGCTGGCGGTCCAGATTTCGTTGAAGGGACGCAGCCCGTTCCACCTCGCGACACTGAGCAGAGTCAGATACGTGCCCGGTCCCGTCCCGGCCTGCTCCGGACTCATCCGCAGGGTCGTGAACCGGGCCTGGCGGTAGCCGGGCGTACGGACCGCCGCGCGGGTCAACACATGGGTCGCGGTGAGCAGATTCAGACCGCTGGTGCGGGAGGCTTCCTGGTCGAGGGACACGATGATCGGCTGCTCGCCACGCATCATCGAGGCGAGCTCGCTGACTTCCGTGGCGAGCCGTTCCTTGGTGCGCGCCAGCGCCTGGAGATGATCGGCCATCTCCGGATTGCCACGCACCGTGAGAACGGTGTCCTCCTGCTTGATCTCACCGCCGAATGTCTCGGCCCAATCGCTCATCAGGTGCGCCAGCTCTGGCTGACCGACGTAGCGTCCGTTGGCCAGGAGATCCCGTTCCAGGCCGTCGATCTCCGCGCCGTCGGTGCTGATCAGTCCGGGAGCAGCCGCCTCGACCTCCTGCAGCGAGCGGGCCTGTTCCTCGATGGCGATGAGAGCCTCGCGGACTCGCTGGTCACGTTGTTCGGGCCTCAGGTTGAAGTCGAAGATAAGTCTCTCCGTCTCCCGCCAGTGCGACTCCAGGATCGGCTCCAGTTCGCCGATCGAGTGCTCGAAGACGCCGATGCGGTCATGGACCCGTTCACGGATGGCCTCCTCGATCGTGCCGGGAGTGGCGAAATTCCAGACGGCGATCTTCGCCTCGTCCTGACCGATGCGGTCGATCCGACCGATGCGCTGCTCGATCTCCATCGGGTTCCACGGCAGGTCGTAGTTGACCACCGCCGAGCAGAACTCGAAGTCGAGTCCCTCGCTTGCCACCTTCGTGGCCAGCACGAAGTCGTACTCGCCAGCGCGGAAGCCGGCCATGATCCGGTCGCGGTCGCGGCGGTGCACTCCACCATGCAGCGCTGCGATCCGATGACGCCCGCTGAGGTGCTTGACCAGGTAGGCGAGCGTCCTGCGCGAGAACGTGAACACCAATGCCTGCCTGCCCTGGCCCGCCAGATCGTCCAGCGCGGTGTTCAGTTGGCGCAGCTTGGTATCCGTGTGCAGCCTCTTCGCGAGCTGGACAAGGGTCGCAGACGGAGGTACGTCCGGGGCGGATCGAGCGGGTACGTCGGACTCCTCGGCCCCCACGTCGGATCTACCGTCGATGACCGACCGGGCGGCCTCTGGCAGGCATGATCCGGCCAGACGCAGCGGCATCTGCATCGAGAAGTTGAGCGGGGTGCCCGACAGAGCTGCACGCTCCTCGCACCACTCCAGATACGCGGCGTAGAAGGCCGCTTCGTCATCGTCGAAGTGCACCTCGACGACCTGCGGAACCCGCAGCGGCTTGGTCTCCTGGATCTCGACCTTCCGTGTGCGGCTGATCTGGGCCGAGAGGGCGTTGAGCTCAGTGCAGAGGCGGCGTACCTGGGCTCGGTCCGCGGCGGAGAGATCAGGCTGGGACAGTAGTCCGGAGAGAATCTTGAAGTCCGGCCTGTACTGCAGGATGCGGCCGAAGAGGTGCTGCTCGAGTTCGTTCAGCCAGCCCCGTCGATCACGGTTCACGACGGTCGGATCAGTCAACGAGCGGCTCACCCGGTTCAGGACAGCATTGGGCTGAAGACGCACCTCCAGCGACTCTTGGTCCTCGAACTCGCCGGGAACCAGGATCGAGAGCAGGTTGTACAGGTCCCGCGTGCGCAGGTTGATCGGCGTTGCCGACAGCATCACCAGTGCCTCGGCCCAACCCTGCAACTCCTCGCCAAGCGCGAAGCTCTTGGTGTCGCTGTTACGGAACGTGTGAGCTTCATCGACGATGACCAGGTCGAACTCAAGGCCAAGCTCACCGGCCCGCTCCAGTGCATCCCAGGACCGCAGCCGGTTGATCGAGCAGACGTACGCCGCCCGCTTCTTGACTCGCTGCGTCTCCAACGAGGTGACGATGTTGTCGAGACCGGCGCTGTCAAGTTCGACTAGGTCGAAGCCGAACCGCTCCTCCATCTCCCGCTGCCACTTGGTCACCAGCGGCGGCGGGCACACCACCAGAACCCGATCGGCCTGGCGACGGGCCTCGAGCTCCGTCCAGACCAGTCCGGCCTCGATCGTCTTGCCCAGGCCGACCTCGTCGGCGATCAACAGCCGCAAGGCCCCCGTGGCCAGCAGCTTGAGGACCGGCTTGAACTGATACGGCCGGAAGATCGTCCGAGTCGCCCGGAAGGAGTAGACCGTGTCCGTGAAATGGTCGGAGAGCTTGGCCCTCGTCAGCGTCGCCGCGAAGCGGCTGGGCGAAGCCGGGGGCTCCGAAACCCAGG
Organism: Nocardioides sp. YJ-D4; assembly: GCF_054031495.1. Taxonomy (NCBI): domain Bacteria; kingdom Bacillati; phylum Actinomycetota; class Actinomycetes; order Propionibacteriales; family Nocardioidaceae; genus Nocardioides; species Nocardioides sp. YJ-D4. Next base: position 2,257,633 of record NZ_CM132932.1, on the reverse strand, counting down.
CCGCTGCGTCGTCGGCCGTTGGACGAGCCTGGAGGGAGGACTCGGGCATCCGTGGTGAGCCGTCGGAGGTGAAGACGGCATAGCTCCAGGTGCTGCCGACGTACTGGCGGCTCTTGATGATCCCGTCGATGCCGCCGCTGGTGATCACTTGCTCGTTGAGTGCGTACTTCGGCGGTGCGACGACGGTCGCCAATTCCCAGGACTCCTCGAGCCATGCGAGTGCATTGTCCAGGGCGCTGTCCTCGGGAATCTGGTCATAGGGCGCTGTGAGTCCTGGTGCCGCATCCGCTCCGTCATAGACAGCTAGAACGGCCGGCTCTTCAATGCCGGAGAACCAATAGATCCCGGCGGGCAGACGGGTGGGAGGGGCAGCCACGATTCGAGTCCACGCGAATCGGTGCACGATGTCGGGAACTCGCCGTCCCCAGACGAGTAACTCGGAGAAACGACTGGTCTCTGTGAGTGCCGCCAGATCGCGCACGCTTGGGTGATAGCCCCAGGTGGAAGCGATGGTTTGTGGGTCCGGTGCTGCCACAGGGGGTTGCCTCTTGTTCTCGGCGGTCGTGTCTCGGCAACGGTCCGTCAGAACGCAGACACGGCACTCAGCGATGGGACCGGAATTACCCCAGATTGAGTACGACCCGAGTCGCGGTTCAAGCGCCGACGAACAGCGTCCAGCGGACCGACGAGGCGATGTAGCCATCCCAGGGCCAGGCCATGGGTGCGGTCGAACATGGACAGGATCCCGGCCGCTGGGCGAAGGGGACGATGAGACGGATGAGCACGAACGCGAGCAGGATCGCCAACCCAGCGATCTGCAGGTATCCGCAGGTCACGATCACCGCGACCAGGTTGACCAGACCTGCGGTGGCGCGCTGACCCCAGTGCTCGCCCTTGAAGTATTCGTACGCGACCGAGTCTTCCCGGTCGACCTGCTCGGCGATCGTCTTGAACGCGTCCTGCTTCTCCTCGACGATCGCCTTGCCCTCGCCATCGGGGTCGGACCGATAGGTCTCGTATTCGTCGAAGGTGAAGTGGGTCGCCCGGAACAGGTCTGGTCCGTGTTCACGGGCAGTGGCGGAGTCGGCATCGCCCAGCGCGCCGGTGAGCCAGGTGCGGTATTGGGTTGAGCGTACGACCTCGTCCATCTGGCCGTTGATCGCAGCCACGGCTGGATCCTCGCCGGGCGCCGGGTGGTCCTCGAGCCCGGTCGCTATCAGCGTGACCGTGTTGCGTACGCCGTCATCGACGAGGCGGACCGACTCGGCGGGGTAGGAGATCAGCAGGGTGCTCCCGAGCAGTCCGCCTCGTCGAAGTAATCATCAGCATCCGCCGCGCCGGCGACACGCTCACCGACACCAAACGCCACGCCATCGCAGCCTCCGCGCTGCGCATCTGCGACGTCCCCGAAGAACAGATCTGGACCGCCGCCGTCGCCGCGGAGCGTTTCGTCGGCCAGTTCACCTAGTCTCCCGGCCTGGCCGCTCCGATGGTGGCGGTCAAGCCGGGCCAACCGCTTCTTCCGGAACGGGACCGGCCGCGCGCACGTGTATGTCGGGCGGCTCTCTCCTGTTTGCGAAGAGTTGAGGACACGAGAGTGGGCGGAGGTTCGTAGCGGACCACTTCATCGAGCGACTGATGTCCAAAACCTCGTGATCCATGAAGCCTTGATGGCCACCGCAGTCCAGCAACCCAGGCCGACGCATGTGTAGGCAGGTTCGTCCGCGTCGTTCGATCGGTGCAAGATGTTTGATTCGGCCGAATGTGCCGGACGTAAGCATTAACCTCGGTTAGGCAAGAGAGGACTGCCGTTGACGGAGGGAAGGTTTGTCCGACTGGGACATCGCGGAACCGCGAGCCGACGCGCTGATCGAGTCGTTGCGCGCGTTCGGATACACGCCTGAAGCGGCGATTGCTGATCTCGTAGACAACAGCATTTCTGCTGGTGCCAAGACAATCAGGGTCGACCTCCAATGGAATGGCCGTGACTCGGTCGTCACGGTTGCAGACGACGGAAGCGGGATGTCGGAGGCAGCGCTTTACAGCGCGATGCGCCCAGGTAGCAGGAGCCCGCTTGAGGACCGTTCGAGGCATGATCTTGGTCGGTTTGGTCTTGGCCTGAAGACCGCCTCCTTCTCACAAGCTCGTGAGCTAACGGTTCTCACGCGCACGGTAGGGTTCGGTGACGCGATCCGGCGTTGGGACCTAGACACTGTCGCGGCGAGCGGCGAGTGGCGCCTCCTGCGTTCCGGTCCTCCAGCGATTGATCTGAATTTCGACGGCGCCGCCGGTACTGTCGTCGCATGGTCGAAGTGTGACCGCCTTGTCGGCGATGTGGACTCGTCTGACACCAAGGCGCATGAGCGATTCCTTCAGTTGACCGCCAGGATTCGGCATCACTTGGAGGCGACGTTCCACCGCTTCCTCGGCGGACGTGGCCGAGTCTTGATGCTTGTGAACGGCCAAGCGCTGCGTCCGTGGGACCCGTTCATGACGTCGCATGGTGCAACACAGCATCTCTTCACCGAAGACCTGCCGTTCCAAGGTGAGATCGTCAGGGTTAAGGCGTATGTCTTACCCCACCGGAGCAAGCTCACGCCGGAGCAGGCCGACGAGGGCCACGGCGCGTCGGGTTGGAACCAGCAACAGGGATTTTACCTTTATCGATCGAACCGCCTGCTGGTGCAGGGGGACTGGCTCAACCTCGGGTTCACCAAAGACGAGCACACCAAGCTGGCGCGAGTCTCAGTCGACTTTCCTGCGACTCTCGACCATGCCTGGCAGGTCGACGTGAAGAAGTCGTCCGCGCGGACCCCCGGTGCTCTCGTGCCAGAGTTGAAGCGGATCGCGAAAGTTGCCCGATCCCGAGCCGAAGAGGTGTACCGCTTCCGGGGAAAGATCACAGCATCCAAGACGAGCCAACCGTTTGTTGTGGCATGGCTGCAGTACATCGATCGTGCGGGCGATATCAGGTACAAGGTCAACCGTTCCCACCCCGTGATCGTGGCCTTGTTGGACGCCGCAGCACATCGGAAAGGCGAGGTCGAGAAGGCGCTTCGGTTCATCGAAGAGACAGTGCCGACCACGCTTATCGGTGTCAGTATCGCGGACTCGCTCGATAAACAGCCGACGCCGTTCGGAGACGCGACCAGAGACCTCAAGCCGCTAATCGACTTCGTCTTCACCGATCTCGTGGTTGACGGCTACACCCCGGACGAGGCTTTGGACCGCATCGCGGTCATTGAGCCCTTCTCGCAGTTTCCGCAAGTTGTCCAAGCCTTCCGAGAGAGTATGCAATGAGCAACGCCACGTCGGTCCGCGGATTCGTCATCACCAAGATCGACCAGTTCGCGAGCCAAGGCAAGCCGGTCACCCCTGAACAGCTCCGCGCGTGGGTCGATGCGATGGCGGACATGGTCGAGGGATTGGATCCAGCCGACTCGGTCGACCGGCAGCAGCTCGCCAAGGAGATCGAGGCGGATGTCAATGTACATGTCGGCAGTTGGAACTCGATGTCCGATGACTCGGATCACATCCCGTGGCTGCATGACAGACCTGAGCAGAAGGACGAATGGAAGTTCTGGAGCCGGTACGAACGGCTGATGAGGAACGAGCTCAAACTCCCGCCCTCCTCGGTCGATCGGTTGGACGAGGTTACCGACGACATCCTTGGGCGCTTGGAGGATCCGAAGCGGGATGGGACCTGGGACCGCCGTGGGCTGGTGGCAGGACAAGTGCAGTCCGGCAAGACCGGCAACTACACCGGCTTGATCGCGAAGGCCATCGACAACGGGTACAAGCTCGTCGTCGTGCTGGCTGGGGTGCACAACAGCTTGCGCAGCCAGACACAGGCACGTATCGATGAGGGCATCTTGGGCTTCGACACGCGTGCCATCCGCAAGGCACAGCAGGCAGAGGGATCCAACAGGATCGGGGTCGGAAAGCTCGCCGGCGAGTGGTTGCACGTCAGCTCATTCACGTCATCGTCCGAGTCCGGCGACTTCAAGCTGTCGGTTGCGCAGGGCATGGGAATCGTCCCAGGCGGCTCTGACCCAATCATCCTGGTTGTCAAGAAGAACAAGTCGATCCTCGAGAACCTGTACAAGTGGTCTACCCACCTCAAGGGTGCGACAGATCCCGACACGGGCAAATTCCGGGTGCGCGACGTGCCGGTTCTCGTGATTGATGACGAGGCGGACCACGCGTCCGTGAACACGAAGTTCGCCAAAGACCATTCCGAGGTCGACCCATCCGCGATCAACGGCCTGATCCGACAGTTCCTCGATACGTTCGAGCAATCGGCGTACGTCGCCTACACCGCAACTCCATTCGCCAACATCTTCATCGATCCAGAGGCCGATCATTCCGCCGTCGGTGAGGACTTGTTCCCGCGCAGCTTCATCGTGAACCTTCCTGCTCCCAGCACGTACATCGGCCCGGAGCGCGTGTTCGGCCTCGAAGCAGACTCTACGAATGCGATCGATGAGGTCGAGTCGCTCGACATCGTGCGTAGGACTTCTGACTACGGTGATTGGCTGCCTGACAAGCACAAGGCTGTTGACCCATTGGGTGACGAGCTACCGGAAAGTCTCGAGGACGCGATCGTTTTCTTCTTGATGGCAGGAGCCGTCCGTCGCCTACGCGGCCAAGGAGGAAAGCACCATTCGATGCTGGTACACGTGACCCGGCTCACTGACATGCAGAGGAGGGTCGCCGATCAGGTCGAGGACTTCTTGGCTAACGTCACGGCCCGTCTTGAGTTCGGGGAGGGATCGGAGCCGATCCTGGAAGAGCGGATCGAGCGGCTCTGGGCAAAGGACCTGCTTCCCACATGCAGTGACATTGCGCGACGTCACGACCTTGCCTCCCAAGTTGGGCCAGTCCCAACGCTCGCAGAGGTAAAGGTTGAGCTGGTCGAAACTGCGAGGCGCACGAGACTTCACGTGATTAATGGCACGTCCGCAGATGCATTGGAGTATATCGACCATCCAGAGGGAATCAGCGTGATTGCAATCGGTGGCGACAAGCTCTCCAGGGGCCTGACCTTGGAAGGGCTTTGCGTTTCCTACTACCTTCGGGCGAGCCGGATGTACGACACTCTCATGCAGATGGGACGTTGGTTCGGTTACCGGCCCGGGTACCTCGACCTCTGCCGCCTATACACGACCGGTCCGCTCGTCGACTGGTACGAGAAGATCACCGCAGCGAGCGCCGAACTACAAGCAGAGTTTGAGGCGATGGCAGCAGTGGGATCGACCCCTGAAGAGTTCGGCCTGCGTGTTCGCCAATTGCCGGACGGCTTGTTGGTTACGTCGCCGCAGAAGTTGAAGCACGCCGCCCGGTACTCGATCTCATTCAGTGGTGGGATCTCAGAGACGGTCACATTCCTTCCTGACTATCGCCACGCCAATTTCGCGGCCTTGGAGTCTTTCATCGAGTCGTTGGGTGAGCCGGTGGCGAACGTGGGTGATGGTCGGGTTTGGCGAGGTGTAGATCCTGAGTCCGTCATCCGGTTCTTGTCTGGTTATCGGGCGGACAAGGCGGCTCTGAAGAGCCTTCCAGAGCCGCTGATCAAATACATCCAAGCCAGACGAGCCGACGGCGAGCTCGGCTCCTGGACCGTTGTCTTGGGTGGGGGACAGAAGGACGCTCCCCCGCGCACCATCGGTGGCGTCAAGACGAGCCTCGTGAAGCGGGCGAATCAGGCTGCCATGGATTCGGGCCGGTACACGATCCGACGCGTGGTGAGTCCATCTCACGAGCTGGTTGACTTCAATGAAGAGACTCCTGGGTGGAAGCAAGCCTTGGAAGAGACAGTCAGGGCTTGGAAACAACGGCCCAACAAGAAGCCGACTGCGAAGGCGCCTACCCAACCGAGCGGCCGGGTCGAGCGTCAACGTAGATCCGTCGATCGTGGGTTGCTTCTCCTCTATCCCCTGAACGCTGCAGAGTGGCGTAAGGAGGCGGAGGAGGGCGACCCGTTCGTCGGGTTCGCGGTTTCGTTCCCTCACTCGGATAGCGCGGAGCCTCTCGAGTACCAAGTCAACCCGGTCTTCCTGAAGAACGTCTTCGGATGGGACGGCGACGATGACGAGTGACGTGCTCGACCCGTCACTGTGGGCACAGCTCCGAGAGGATCCCCTTGCTAAAGGCGTCGTCATGCGTCGGGTGCTGCCGAACCTGACGCACGACGTCTTCATTGGGGAGATTAGACCCAGCCGACACAGGGTCCTCGAGCTCTCCGTCATCGGTGTCGCTGCCAACATGCCGAAGAAGTGGCGACAGTCGAAGGGGCTCGAGATCGGGGTAGATACCTCTGACCCAACACGAACCAAGGTCCGACTGCGCTCGCTAACCAACTTGGGAGACCCCCTCTTCGTCGAACTCGCTGCAGAGGTTGTCGGCACGTTGGCCGCATTCCCGGGCTCCGATGCCGCCACCCGGGTCGTGGAACGCGTCATCGCTTGGCAGGAGTTCTTCGCCCGCCGCGGCGAACCATTCTCGGAGGAACAGGCGGCAGGATTGTTCGGAGAACTTACGGTGCTCGGGGACTACCTGCTCCCTGAACTGGGCTCCTCGACGGCTGTCTATGGCTGGACGGGCCCAGATCCTTCGCTTCAGGACTACCAGTTCAGCGATGTCGCCCTCGAGATCAAGACCTACCGGGGATCTGGTGCCGGGCAGATGAAAATCAGCTCGGAACGGCAGCTCGAGCACATCGGCGTCACCGATCTCTACCTCGGCTATGTGTCTCTTGACGAGCGGCAGGACGGCACCGGTCAGTCGCTGATTGAGCTGATCGATCAGCTAAGGAGCCTCCTTAGTGACTCGCCCGCCGCCGCGCATCTCTTCGAGGGAAAGCTTCTGAGCTGCGGCTGGCAGGACTCTCACTCGGAGTTTAGAACCGAACGCTATGTTCCCCGCGCCGTTGAGTTCTTCCTGGTTACTGGCGGTTTCCCACGATTAGTTGCTAGCGAGCTACCGACTGGGTTGAGCTATGTGACCTACGTGATCGAGCGCAGCGCCCTTGACCCGCACCTGACCGCCAGTGATGCGGTGATTGACCACCTGAGGACCAAGACATGCACGCCGAAGATCTTTCCGCATTCGTAGCTGACCTCCACCAGGAGCTGGTGCTCTCGGCGTCCGAAGAAGGAGCGGAGCGCAGCGTTCCTGAGGCCTTCACTGAGTACATGTTCGGCGTCTTGACCGAGGCGGGTGAGATCGATGGCGCCGACCTGGCAATGTATGAGGCGCGAGCAGCACGGGCGTCAGGCTTCACGGTGAGCGAGGATCAGTCGACGCTGTGGCTATTCCTGACTGACTATCGCGGTGGCTTGGCGCTGGAGTCGTACACCAAGGCGAGTCTCGATACTGCGGTCCGGCGGATGACGGGCTTCCTCGAGCAGGCGGTAGATGGTCTCTGGCGGCAGTTGGAGGAGACTTCACCGGCTTGGGATATGGCCCAACGAATCGCTGAGATCTGGACGAAGGTCGGCGAGGTGCGTTTGGTCGTACTTACCAATGGAGACCTTCGTACGAACGTGGTCCGACCTGAGGCGATCGAATCGAGGCCGGTGCACCTTTCCGTCTGGGATGCGACGCGCCTGCATCAACTTGTGACCAGCGGGCGTACACAGGAGCCGATCCGCATCGACGTGGTGGCGATGTGGGGCGCCCCCATCGCCTGTCTCGGTCCTCAAGGCGACCCCGGTCGATACGAGGCCTATCTCACGATGCTTCCCGGCGATTTCATCGCCAAGCTCTACGAAGAGCACGGCCCGCGCCTCCTCGAACTGAATGTACGGTCCTTCCTTCAATCGCGCGGCAAGGTCAATCGCGGAATTCAGGAGACGATCAAGGATGAGCCGCGGAGCTTCCTCGCGTACAACAACGGTGTGTCTATGACCGCTGCCGAGGTCAAGGTTGTCCCCATCGCCTCAGGCGGAGTCGGGATCTCCGAAATCCACGATCTCCAGATTGTCAACGGCGGTCAGACCAGCGCCTCGCTCCACTATGCGAAGGTGAAAGCGAAACAAGACCTGTCGGACATCTTCGTCCAAGCGAAGCTCTCGGTCGTCGAGCCAGCCAACCTGATGGACCTCGTTCCGAGGATCAGCCAGTTTGCCAACAGTCAGAACAAGGTCAACATGGCCGACTTCAGCGCGAACGATCCCTTCCACGTCGAGGTCGAGAAGCTGTCGCGCGCGATCTGGGCGCCGGGGAAGGACGGCACGGCGCGTATGACTCGATGGTTCTACGAGCGGGCACGCGGACAATATGCAGACGCTCACGCAAGGCAGAGGACACCTGCCAAACAGCGTGAGTTTAAGGCCGTCCAGCCGCTGAGCCAGAAGTTCACGAAGACCGATCTCGCGAAGTTTGAGAACACGTGGGACCAACTGCCTTGGATCGTCTCCTACGGCGCGGAGAAGAATTTCCGTGAGTTCATGCTCCGAATCGAACGCCGAGGTGCGGGTTTCAAGCCGGACCAAGACTACTTCGAACTGCTCATCGCGAAGGCGCTGCTCTTCCGCGCTGCCGAGAAGCTCGTCGGCAGTCTGAAGCTTGGTGGATACCGTGCCCAGACGGTGACCTACACACTTGCGAAACTGTCACATGCGACCGAGCAGCGCTTGGACCTGCGCGCGATCTGGAGGTCCCAAGAGCTGCCGCCCGCGGTCGGCGACGCGATCCTCGACCTAGCTCCCCGAGTTCATCAGAAGGTCTTTGCGACGGCTGGCACTAGAAACATCAGCGAGTGGGCCAAGAAGGATGATTGTTGGAAGGCTATCCTCGAATTGGCATGGGACGTGCCCGGACCACTTTCCAAACTGCTCACGAGTGGAGGTCGCAGGGCCAAGACCATTTCGGATATGAGTGTCGCGGAGATGCTGAATGACGAGGAGCGAGCCGCGCTCGCAGCGGTAACTTCGATCAGTGGCGACGATTGGTTTGCGTTGAGCCAGTGGGCGAAGCAGACGTCGAATCTGCAGTCCTGGCAGAGAAGTCTGGCATTTACTTTGGGACGTCTCTTGAAGGCTGGTTCGACGCCGTCTCGTAAACAAGCCAACCAGGGTGCACTGATCCTTGCGGAGGCGCGTCGTTTGGGTTTCGCTGGTGCGCGTTGAGGGCGAATCAAGTCGTCCTATGTATTACATCGTGCCGGCCACGCGGGCGCCGTGGCTCGGTCAATCGCTTGCGCCTAAAGAAACCGGTCAGAGCATGTCACTCAACGCCCGGTACGTGCGCGTCACGCGCGCCGCGGCCTCGACGGCGTTCTCATGTTCCCAGATTCGCACTACCGCAGATCCGAGAGCTTGGAGGCGCAGCGTGGTGTCCTTGTCGCGCTCTCGGTTGCCGGCGATTTTTGCCGTCCAGAAGTCGCGACGGGTCTTCGGAACCACGAAATGCATTGGGCAGCCGTGCCAGAAGCAACCGTCGACGAAGACGTATAGGCCTACCCTCGTAAATGCGATGTCCGCGCGTCGCCGGCGGTCGAAGGGGAGAGGCATGTCGACGCGGAACCGTAGCCCCGCGGCATGCAGGAGTCGCCTCACCTCGAGCTCCGGATTCGTGTCGCGAGACCTGTTCGCCCGCATCGTTGCGGCGGCGGCGAACGATACGGGCGGATCGCTCTGAGAGGATGCCGCAGATGTCGGCGCAGCCCGGTAACGTTCTTCAGACACGTGTTCGGGTGACCGGGTTTCAGGTCTTGCGCGTGCCATCATGACAGTGTAGGAGGAGATGCCCGGTGGGAATGAGTCGATCGTACGATGTGGCACCTTCGGCGGCGCGGCTGACTCAGTCGTTGCGGGACATCGGCTACAACTTCCACACTGCGATCGCGGACATCGTTGACAACTCTGTCGCCGCCGGTGCTACCCACATCAACGTGGAGACTGTCTTCGAACCGAATGGGTCGTATGTGCTCATCTCGGACGATGGCTCTGGGATGGACCAAGCCGAGGCGGTCGAGTCCTTGCGTTTCGGGACTAGGCGAGGTTACGAGCTCAACGAGTTGGGCCGATTCGGGCTCGGTCTCAAGACCGGATCCTTCTCCCAGTGCCGACGGTTGACGGTCGTCTCCCGCAGTCACGGGGCTAATCGCGACGTTCACATCGTCACTCTCGACCTCAATCGTGTCACGCGTGACGACTCGTGGGCGGTTCTGGCGGATGAGAGGTCTCCGGCGATCGATCGCGCAGTCGACAAACTTCAAGAGGCACCTGGAACTGTCGTCGTATGGGAAGACCTCGACCGAGTGCTTCCGGATCGCTACGCAGAGAACGGTTGGGGGCGCCGCAGGCTCACCAGCCTTGCATCAAAGACCAGTGAGCATCTGGCTATGGTGTTCCACCGCTTCATCGAGGGATCTGTCGCGCACCGCAGCGAAGTTGTGATGGCGGTCAATGGTGAGAAGCTCAAGCCGTGGAACCCCTTCGCGCCGGCAGAGCCCGACACGAAAGCACTGCCGCAGCAGCGTTTCGAGATCGAGGCTGATGGTGGATCTTCATCCGTGAAGTTCCGGGGCTACATCTTGCCCGCCCGGGACCGGTTCTCCTCTTCCGACGAGTTCGATCGTATGTCGGGACCGTTGAAGTGGAACCGGCAACAGGGCCTCTATATCTATCGGGCAGACCGTTTGGTGCAGCACGGCGGCTGGTCGGGGATTCGCGGAATCGACGAGCACACGAAGCTCGCTCGCGCGTCTATTGACTTCGACACGAATCTCGATGAGGTCTTCCAGATCAACGTCGCGAAGATGAAGGTCGAACTTCCGCCCTCGCTAAAGCAGATGCTCGAGCGACCTGTGCATGAGCTCTCAGTCCTTGCCAATGACGCCTACCGACGCTCGGCGAATGCCGGCGACCGTAAGGAAGCCTCTAAGTCCGCCGCTTCCCAGGTTGCGTTGCACGAGGTCGGTGTTGCGCTCAAGGCGGCGCTGCTTGAAGAGAACGACTTGCCCTCCTTCAAGACCGCCGTTGGCACGCTACGGCGACGAAACCCCGACTTGGCGGATGCGCTGGGTCTCTAGCCGGCTTCGGGCGGAGTCGTCGAAGTTGCGGCGACAGGACATCGCGAGCGGACACCCGGCACAGTCGGGCGCCTTCGGCGTGCAAACCCGCTGACCGAGCTCGATCAGAGCGAGTTGGGCAGCCCGGCTGGCTTCGGAGTTACCGATCAGACGTGCGATCGCGATACGTCCATCGCTGTTGCGGTTGCGCAGCCATCCCTCGTTGCCTTGGAAGAAGCGCCCAGCAACCCTCAGTGCGCCGGCCGTGGCGATGACAGGTTCTTCCTCGTCGGACTGCACCACCATCGACAGCTCTGCTGTCCCGTTGGAGACGAGTTTGTCCGCGACGAGGACCTGGAGCTCGGCATCAGGAATTGTCGAGTCGACGTCATGCTCCACCAATGTGTTAGCCATAGCCAGAAGGGCGTCAGCGGCATCGGCGCGATTGATCCACTCGCAGATCTCACGGATCGTCTCGTTGGCATCCAAGACCTGTTGGGGCCGGTCCAGGTCAGCGACAATCGGCCAGAGGGCCCGCTTCACTACATCACTCTCGCCGCCGAACAGGGTTTCCCCTACCAGGACCTTCCACCGCGATCCTGAAGTGATCCAGGGGTCGAACTCATCGAGATTGGATTCGATCCAAGCGGAGAGAGCGGAACGTGTCCAGGCACTTGGGACGGCCTTCGCTCCTGAATCATCGTTCAATGCCTGAATGACGGTCCGGCCGACTGCACGTCCGAGGAATGGCGGGACGGCGTTGCCGATCTGTCGGAACGCTGACGTCGGTGATCCCGCGAACCTGAAGTCGTCTGGAAATGTCTGAATCCTCGCGGCCTCTCGGATGGTGAGTGTCCGATTCTCCCTTGGGTGGATGTACCAGTAGCCATCCTTCGCGATATGCGCGGTGATGGTCCTAGACAGGTCGTCGCCATCCAAGCGCTTGTACTTGTCGTCGAAGATGTCGTCGCGGTAGCGCTTGAGGTTCTCAGGAAGCTCGGAGTACTTGGTCTTCGTGTCCAGATGCTCGAAGGCTTCGAGATCGTCGTCACGAACTTTGCGGGTGACGTGGTCGTACACGCGGAAGCGGTGGAGGTTGGAGACCCCGCTTCGCATCTCACGCTGGAAGCTCGTGGTCGGACCGCTGTACGGCTTGTATTCGGTTCTGGTCGTCTCAACCTGCCAGCCAGCTTTGGGATCAACGCTCGGCAAGTCGGAGATGGCGTTGCTCAGCGTCACGCGTTCCTCAGTGGGTTCGGGCCACGTGAAGTCGGAGCCGTTCTTCAGAGCGATGAGGATCAGCCGCTGCCGAAACTGGGGTACGCCATATGAGGATGTCTCGACCACGCGTTCCTGCACGGCGTACCCGGAGTCCTCCAGCTCCTGCACGATGCTTCGGAGGATGAACATCTCGCGGTCGAGCGCCATGTCAGGCACGTTCTCCATGATCACCGCACGCGGCTGCGCCGTGTGGATGATCTCCAAGTAGGAACGCCACAGGTCGCGTCGCTGGTCGTGCGGTTCTCGCATACCTTCGCGGACCAAGTGGCGCATCTTGGAGCGACCGGCCTTGGAGAAGGGCTGGCACGGCGGGCCACCGGCAATAACGTCGATCTCGACAGACCGGAGGATCTCCCCGACGCGGTCGACGTTGGTCGGGTCGCCGAGATCCCAGTCGACTGCCATGCCGCCGAAGTGATGGGCGTGGGTCTCTAACGCGTCTGCGTCGAAGTCAGCGCCAAAAACGACACGCATGCCAGCGTCCTCGAGCCCCAAACTCATTCCGCCAGCCCCTGAGAACAGATCTGCTGCGAGCAGTGTCCCGGGGTGTTCTGAGCGAAGCGCTCGACAGTGGTCGACAAGTCGGTCGGCGTCGTCGACGTGGTGCTCGTGGGGCGCGAGTCGAAGGGGCATGCCCCGGTCGAAGACTGCGGGCTGGCTGGGAGTCGCTTCGTTCATATGTTCACCTCAGGGGCAGTCTACGGAGACGTGGCTCAGACGACAGGAACCGGCGTCGCCGTAGCCGAGCGTGTTGCGCCACTCGGGCGCACCGCACGGGCTCTCAACTGGCCCGATGCTCAGCCCAATGCCGTGCGAGCCACTCGACCTGCTGGTCGTGGGGCTGGACGCGCAGCTGCTGGTCGTGGAGGGCGGCGTACTGGGGATATGCCTCCAACTGGTCCGAGACGTCGATATTGAGACTGCTCGGGTTGACCGCGAGTGAGCCGTCATCGAAGAGGCGATGGACGTCTCGCCGGAGCATGAGGCCGCCGTGTTCGTGGTGAACGCCAAGTTTGGCGTAGCTGTACAGGTGTCCCGCCTCAAGCACCTTGGCTGGTGCGTCCCCGGTGAAGGCGCAGACTTCGCCCATCGAGTCGAGGAGATGCTCGCGAAACTTCCGTTGCCCCCTACGAACCCGGACGATTTCCAACAGATGACCCTGTGGGAAGAACAGGTCAGGGGTCCGATGCGCGACTCGGTCGACGGCGCGCTCGGCCCCGCGGGCACTGAGCGCGTCCTGAAATGCATCCCAGCGAAGCTCTCGCATGCTGAGCTGACTATCGGGGGATGCGCAGAGTTTCCGGAGTTGATCGCGCGGTAAGAGGTTATCGAGCGAGGTCCACGCTGCGTCGTGGCGGGATCGATACTCCGTGACCGTGATCGTTTCCGACGTGGGAAGGTCGAACTCGTGACGGCACTGGGAACACTTGTACCGTGGGCTCTTCGTCTTTCGTGCCTTGATACCGGACTTTCCACAGCTCGGGCACTTGTAACGCAACTTCTCCTTGACCTCGGTATCGATGGCTTCAATCACCGATAGGCCGAGCAGGCGATGCTTGTCCCAGAGTGCGACCGGGTCGCCGACCTTGATTCTGGCGTGGTTCGGAACGGTGCTGTCCCACGTGTAATAGACGTCTGCTTGGTCGTCGTAACCCGAGTTGCCGCCGTGCTGTCGGTCGTCGCCCACTGCCATGAGGAGCCACGCCGAGGCATTCGGCACGTCGACCATGTTCTCCGTCCATCGATGCAAGCTAGAGGTGGGGAGTCAAGCTTGGCACGAGACGCCGTTTGGCGCCGGGAGACCGATCAATCCGTCAGGTTCGGGATAGTCACGACTTGGCGTGGAGGCGCCGACATCAGGTAGGCGCCGCCTTCTGGGGGCCAACGCATCGGCACACCGTTGAACTACGCTGCCCCCATGAGCAGGGGGCCGCGGCGGGCAACGGTGAAGGATGTCGCGGCGCTGGCGGGGGTGTCGCCGAAGACGGTCTCGAACGTGATGAACGGGACGGTGTTCGTACGTCCAAACACCCAGGAGAAGGTGCGGGCGGCGGTCGAGGAGCTGGGGTTCGTACCGAACCTGAGTGCCCGGAGCCTGCGCAACGGCCGGACAGGGGTGATCGCGCTCGCGCTGCCGGATCTGGCGACGGCGTTCTCGGCGGACTTGGTGCACCGGGTGGTGCAGGTGGCGCACGAGCGTGGGATGGCGGTCCAGATCGAGGAGACCGGGGCCGAGCCGAAGCGGGAGTACGACCTGGTCTCGCGGGCCCGTGAGCACCAGATCGACGGGCTGATCCTCAATCCGATCCGGCTCCAGGACAGCATCGTCGTCCACGACGATCAGCTGCCGCCGGTGGTACTGATCGGTGAAGTCGAGCAGCACAAGGTCGATCGGGTGCTGATCGACAGCCGGCAGGCCGGGTATGAGGTGACGAAGCACCTGCTCGAGCGCGGAGCGCGGCGGGTGGCGGCGCTGGGCGGGAAGACGGGCGCGACCGGTGCGTCGGCGACCAGCATCCAGCGGCTGGAGGGCTATCACCGGGCGCTGCGGGAGCACGGGATCGAGGCTGACCCGCAGCTGGAGGTGTACGTCGAGGAGTGGTCGATGGCGGGTGGCGCCGAGGCGGCCGCCGAGCTGCTGGCCCGCGACGCCGGCTTCGACGCGATCGTCGCGTTCACCGACTCGATCGCGCTCGGCGCGATGCACGTGCTCCAGGAGCACGGGATCTCGGTGCCCGGCGACGTACTGATGACCGGGTTCGACGACGTCGAGCACGCCCGCTTCATGAATCCGTCGCTGACCACCATCGCCCTGGACCGGCACGCCTTCGCCGAGGCGGCTGTCGACCTGCTGCTGACCCGGATCGGGGACCGGACGAGCCCTCCTCGCGCCGTTGCGATCCCGCACGAGCTGGTCGTCCGTGCGAGCACGACGCGGTAGCTCGGCCGAGGCGGTCTAGTGCACGGTCCAGCGGCCGTGCGCGATCCAGACGCCGACCAGGATGCCCAGCAGGTAGCCGATACCTGCGGCGATGAGCATCGTCGTACTCATCGGGAGCGTGGCCTTCGGGACTTCATGCTTCCCATTGGCCCTCGCGATCTGGGCGTGGTCGGTCGGGGTCGGAGGGGATCCCCCGAATAGGGGAGGCGGAGTCTCTTGCCTGTGTCATTACAACGATGTAATAGATTCGTGCCATGACCCGTGCACGCATCACCATCGACCGTGACTTCACGATCGCCGACGTACCCCGACGTCTCTTCGGGTCGTTCGTCGAGCACATGGGGAGGTGCGTCTACACCGGCATCTACGAACCCGGCCATCCGACCGCCGACGACCGTGGCTATCGCAAGGACGTGCTCGAGCTCGTCCGGGAGCTGGGTCCGACGGTGGTGCGCTACCCCGGGGGCAACTTCGTCTCCGGCTATCGCTGGGAGGACGGCATCGGACCGGTCGCGGACCGGCCTCGCCGCCTCGACGGCGCCTGGCACACGATCGAGACCAACGAGTTCGGGCTGCACGAGTTCATGGGCTGGGCCCGCGAGGCCGGCGTCGAGGTGATGGAGGCGATCAACCTTGGTACGCGTGGGGTCGAGGAGGCGCGGGCGCTGGTCGAGTACGCGAACCATCCCGGTGGGACGTACTGGTCCGATCTTCGCCGGAAGAACGGCGCCGAGGATCCCTTCGACATCAAGCTGTGGTGTCTCGGCAACGAGCTCGACGGGCCGTGGCAGATCGGCCACAAGACGGCGCACGAGTACGGCCGGTTGGCGCAGGAGACGGCCAAGGCGATGAAGCTCGTCGACGACTCGATCGAGCTCGTCGCGGTGGGTTCGTCCAACCGCTACATGGAGACGTTCGGCTCGTGGGAGCACACCGTGCTGACCCACGCCTATGACGAGATCGACTACATCTCGATGCACGAGTACTACCAGGAGCGCTCCGGAGACGCCGCCTCGTTCTTGGCCGAGGCGGTCGGGATGGACGCGTTCATCGACGGCGTCGTCGCCACGATCGACGCCGTCAAGGCGGCCGGCAAGCACACCAAGCAGGTCGACATCTCCTTCGACGAGTGGAACGTCTGGTACATGGAGGGTCTCGACTCCGAGGACCAGCCCGACCAGGTGAAGAAGGAGTGGCGCGAGCACCCGCGGCTGATCGAGGACACCTACTCCGTCACCGATGCCGTCGTCGTCGGCACCCTGCTCAACAGCCTGCTGCGCCACGGTGACCGCGTACGCATCGCCAACCAGGCGCAGCTGGTCAACGTGATCGCACCGATCCGCTCGGAGGAGGGCGGTCCAGCCTGGCGGCAGACGATCTTCTGGCCGTTCGCCCGGATGGCTTCCCTCGCCCGCGGCCAGATCCTGCGGCTGGCGGTCTCGGCCGACCAGATCCCGACCGAGAAGTTCGGCGACGTCGACGTCATCGACGCTGCCGCGACCTGGTCGGAGCCGGACGGTCGAGTCGCGCTCTTCGTCGCCAACCGTGGGCTCGAGGAGGCTTCCGAGGTGACCGTCGATCTGCGCGGCCTCGGGGTCTCGCGGGTGGCGAGTGCCGAGGTCCTCACCATTCCCGAGGGCGGCGACCGGCACACGTCCAACGTGGAGGCCGCGCCCGATCGGGTGGGGCTCGTGCCGCTTCGCGACGTCGGCGTCCAGGACGGGAGCGTGCGACTGAACCTTCCGCCGTTGTCGTGGGCGGTCGTCGAGCTCGAGGTGTCGGTGTCGTGAGCCCGAGGTTGACCTTGACCGTCAGTGAGAGCGAGCTCCTCCGGCTGGCGGAGAAGATCAGGGAGAAGGCAGGCGCCAGGTTCGTGCTCGGCATCGTCGGTCCGCCGGGGGCGGGGAAGTCGACGCTGGCGGAGCGGCTGCGGGACGTGCTCAACGAGGACGGGCGGGTTGCGGTGGTCGCGCCGATGGACGGGTTCCACCGGAGCAACGCCGAGCTCGACGCGATGGGGGCGCGGGCGCGGAAGGGCGAGCCGGACACCTTCGATGCCGAGGCATATGTGGCGGCGTTGCGACAGCTGCGGGGTCGCGGACGAGTCGAGTGGCCGACGTTCAGCCGTGTCACGGACGAGCCGGTGCCCGGCGGGGTGGTGATCGACGGCGAGCCGATCGTGATCACCGAGGGCAACTACCTGTTGCTGGAGGATGGGCCGTGGAAGGACGTACGCGGGCTCCTGGACGAGGCATGGTTCGTCGACGTCCCGGACGAGGTCCTCGTGCCCCGGTTGCTCGAGCGGTTCCTCGCCGGCGGGAGGTCGCGGGCGGAGGCCGAGGCCAAGATCGCCGAGAGCGATCTGCGCAACGCCGCGCTGGTGCGGGCGACGCGGGATCGAGCAGTTCGGGTGCTCTGATCCTCAGTCCGCCGACGCGGCGCAGTCGATCAGGAACGACATCAGCTCGGTGGCGTCGTCGGTGGTGACGACGGTGTCGAGGGCGTGGTCGAGCTCGAGGCGTCGGGCGCCGGGGATGCTGATGGCGTCGAAGCCGTTCGAGATCAGGATGCCGGTCATCATCAGCAGGGCGGTGCGTTCGTTGCCGCCGGCGTAGAACCGGGTCCGTGCGGCGGAGCAGAAGTAGATCAGTGCCCGGAGCCGGGGGTCGTCGGTCTCGGCGAGGCGCTCCCGCAGGGTGGCGAAGCGGGCTCGAAGCAGCTCGCTGCCGTTTCGGCGCAGCGTGCCCTCGCCGCGGAACCTTCCGGCGTCAGGCGTCTCGTGGAGGGCGACGATGCGGTTGAGGCGGTCGGACGTCGATTTGTCGATATGGAACCTGCCGTAGCCGATCAGGTCGCGGAGCGCGCCGTACGCCTCGTTCAGCGCCAGCACCTGCAGCTCGTCCGCGGCCCGGTGGCCACCGACGGTGATGCCGTCGAGGAGGGAGCGGACCTCGGGAAGGGTGAAGCTGTTGCCCTCGAGCGTCGCGGCGTTCCAGACCAGCTCGGGCAGGCTCGCGCGGAACCGGCGCCAGGCGCGGTCGGTGTCGCTCGGGAGGATGCGGGCGGTGTCGACCTCGGTCCACCAGATGCCGGTGTCGCGCAGTTGGGCGTCACGGTCCGCGACCTCCCGGTAGGTGTCGTCCGTGGTCGCCTTGCGGGCGGCGTACGTCTCGGGGTCTGGTGCCCAGCGGGGCTGCTTGGTCACCATGTCCGGATCTCCTCGCGGGCGCGGTCCGCGGCATCGCCGCCGACCGAGATGGCGTCGATCGCGATCTGGATCGGGGCCGCGTAGACGACCCGATCGCGCTCGAATGTGCCGAGGAACAGCTCGGGTTCGGCGGCGGCGATGACCACGGTGGAACGGTGCGGGGCGGATGCCGGCCGGAGGGTTCCGCCGGTGAGAAGAGTCCGGATCGCGCTCGGGTCCTCGCACCACAGGACCGAGATCCGGGGGACGGCCCCATCGAAGGACGGGAGGTCCAGGCCGGCCGCGCCGGAGAGCGCCCAGCGCTGGCCGGAGGCCTCGCCGGCGGAGGCGAGCCGGCCGATGGTGGCCTCCCCGCCCAGCCGGACGGCGTCCGGTCGGTGGAGAACACCCGAGGCGCGTGCCGCCTCCTCGATGATCTGAATCGGGTCGCCGTCGGCCCAGGTGTCGAGCCGGGTAGCCCAATGTTCGACGTCGGCGTCCACGTCCGCCGGGTAGTTCTCGTCGAGGATGGCTCGCGCCGCCGCGGCGGCTGCTGCGGATGCCAGCGGTGTGGTGCTCATCGTCAGGTCGAGCCCGCAGGCAGCGGTGATGTTGTGGAGCGTCGCGACCGACGGACTGACCTGGTCGTTGAGGATCCGATGGACCGTCGACGCGGCCACGCCCGCGCGCGCCGCCACCTGGCGGGCGTTGAGGCCCGAGTGCTCGATGCACTCGGCGACCAGGCGGCCGACGTCCGATTCCATATATGCAACTCTAGGTCGAGGTGTTGCATATATGGAACAGGCGCGGCGACGTACCTTCTTCTAATGTGTGCGCCATGACGCGACCGATCACGCTGCTCGTCGAAGGAGAGTCGGACAAGGCTCTGGTGGAGGCGCTGGCTCCGCGCTACGGAGTGGACCTGACCGAGCTCGGGATCGAGGTCGTCTCGATGAACGGCGCCGGGAACGCGGGCCGCTACATCCGGGAGACGACGGCGGCGGGACATCGGGTCGGCGGACTCTACGACGAGGCCGAGGAGCACTTCGTCACCAACGCGCTCGGCCGGCAGGTCGGCGAGGACCTCTCCGGCCAGGGGTTCTTCGCGTGCCGGCGCGACCTCGAGGACGAGATGATCCGGGCGATCGGCGCCGCGCGGATCGTCGAGATCCTCGAGGCCAACGGCGAGGGCGGCAAGTTCCGTACGCTGCAGAATCAGCCCGAGCACCGCGGCGAGGAGGTCGCCGACCAGCTGCACCGCTTCTTCGGCACCGCGTCGGGACGCAAGATCCGCTACGGCACGATCCTCGGCGAGGCCGTCGAGCTCGAGTCGATCCCGGACCCGCTCATCGGTCTGCTGACCTGGTGCTGGGGCTGACGCTAGGCGTCGCCGAGTCGGCGCGTTAGAACGAGCCGACTCGGCATTCTCCTAGGGCTCCATGTCGTCGTGGACGACGACGCGGGAGAGCTCGATGGTGCCGTCGGGGCACTTCCAGAAGTGCAGCCGGCGGGCGCTGGGCGTGTGGATCTGCATCGAGACGCGGTAGCAGACCGCGCCGTCGGGGCGGGACTGTGGCGCGGCGTTGCCCCCGGCAGAGGTACGCAGCTGGTGCAGCTCGCGGCCGGTCGACTGCTCCGCGAGGCCGGTGAGCACCTCCATGACCACGTCGGCGATCTTGTCGACGGCGATGCCCTCGAGCGCGTCGACGCTGTCGAGGAACCGCTCGCCGATCGCGTAGTCCGGCAGTGGCCGGGTCGGCTGTTCGCCGACGGGGATCCGGCGGGCCCAGGCGGCCTCGACCAGGTGACGGAAGCCGCGCTCGCGGTCGGCGAAGACGGGCAGGGCTACGTCGGGCGGGGCGGTGCGCTGCTTGGCGCGGCGCAGCTGGGAGCGCATCCGGGCCAGCTCGGCGTCGCGGGTCTCGACCTGGCGGGCCGCACGGGCGAGGTCCTTGGCGAACTGCACGCGCTCGTTGCGTAGCCCGGAGACCTGGTCGCGGAGCTCGGCCAGCTCCGCCTCGAGGTGTGCCTTTTCGGCCTTGATCGCGGTGACCTGCAGCGACATCGACTGCACGGCCGCCTTCTTCGCCGGCGCGGGCTCCTTCTCGGGCATGGGCGAGGGTTCGGGCGACGGCGCGGGCGCAGGCCGGACCGCGCGGACCGGCTCGCCCTTGCGCCGCGGCATCATCGCGGGACTGGGGATCGCCGGTTTGGCCGGAGCCGCGGGAACGGGCTCAGCAGCCGGCTCGACCACCGGAGCGGCCGCGGCAGGCGCGGTCTCGGCAGGCGCGGGCACCGCACGTGCAGGCTCGGGATCGACATGCTCGACGGGAGCAGGCGGCGGAGCATCCGGGTCGAGCCAGGGTGGGCCACCGGCGTACAGGGCCAGGGCTTCGCGGGCGGTGTCGTGCTCGCGGACCTCGCGCAGCGACAGCCGCCACTTGGGTCCGGTCGCGACGACCCGCGCGAGCACGACCTCACCGGGGGTGAGGAGCGCCGAGAGGTCGTCGTCGGGGTCGCCGGTCACATCCGAGCGGAAGAGCTCGACGGTGACGTCGGGATGCAGGCGCAGGTCGGCCGAGCCGGCCAGCACGGAGCGGACCTCGGCGGGGACGACGTCCCCGGCGGAGTACGTCTTCAAGGCCTCTTCGGCGGTGGGGCGGCTCTCCCGGATGTCGAGCCAGCGTGACTTCTTCTCCAGGACGCCGTCGACGTGCATCCCCGGGGCGAGTACGCGCTCGATCGGCACCCCGGCCTGGGCGAGCTGGGGCGGGACCGAGGCCATGTCGCCCCCATCGAGGGCGACCAGAGCGCGCTCGCTCATGATCGAGCGCACCGTGCCGGCGCGGCGCTCGCGGGTGGAGGCGGTGCGGGCGCTGTCGAACAGTCCGGCCGCCGCGGCCATGTCGAGGGCGTCGTCGATGAGCTGCCCGGTGAGCTTGGGGCCCTCGGACTTGCTCCACGCGAACCGCAGCGGGGCCTGCTTCAGATCGATGTTCCACGCCAGGCCGACCGGGTAGACCCGTCCGGCGCCGCCGTAGACCTGCGTGCCCGGCGTCATCTTGTTGGAGAAGGCCCAGGTGTGTCCGCCGGTCGTGACCAGGAAGAGGTCGGCGAGGTCGCCGATCTCGGCCGCGATCCGCTCCACGTCGGCGTAGGGCTCGGTGTGTCCTGACGCGACCGTCACCACCACGGTCGGCTTCGTGCGGGAGTCGCCGTTGAGCAGCGCCGCCAGCGCCTCGGCCTCGGACGTGTTCGTCACGCGTTTGATCGCAGACATGCCCCTCCTTTTACAAAAACGTACAGCGAACGGAAAGCGGACCGACGTCAACGACCCGGCCTTGAGGGAGCATTCGTCGGAGCCGATACCGGGGGTGGGTGTCAATGACGCGCCCGTGTCATATTTGCCTCGCCAACTTGTCTAGAGCTGTGACGCTTTTACGACATTGTCAGGTATCTGCCGCGCTCCAGCGCTCCGAATGACTGCGCCTGTAACAAATCAGGAGAACGGTTTCCCGTGGCAATAATCGATCCGTCCGCATTACCCGGGAAAACGCGCACGATCTGTCACGGGCTTTGCCGACGGTTTCCGCAAGGAGACCCACCTTGAGATATTCACGCCTCGGCCGATCGGCCGTAGCAGCCACAGGCATACTCGCCGCCACGGCCGCGATGCTTGCCGCCACCCCCGCATTCGCCGGCACCCCTACAGCCGACGACAAGGCCCCCGCGGCCAAGCTCACGTCCACCCTCGAGTCGAAGTTCGAGAAGTCGGAATCGACCGACTTCTGGCTCCGGTTCTCCGACAAGGCCAACCTCGGGCCCGCCACGTCCATCAAGGACTGGACCGAGCGTGGTCAGTACGTCGTCGACGCGCTGGAGAAGACGGCGAAGGCCTCCCAGGCCGGCGCCGTCGCCCAGCTCGACGCCGCCAAGGCCAGCTACAAGACGTACGCGATCTCGAACGCGATCCTGGTCAAGGACGGCTCCGAGGACCTGGCGCTGAAGCTGGCCGCCGATCCCGAGATCAAGACCGTCCACGAGCGGGCCAAGCTCTCGCTCGTGGAGCCGGTCAAGGAGGAGTCCGCCACCAAGGCGCCGCAGGGCATCGAGTGGGGCATCGACTTCATCAACGCTCCCGAGGCCTGGGAGCAGGGTGCCACCGGCGCCGGCATCGTCGTCTCCAGCGTCGACTCCGGCACCGACTACACCCACCCGGCCCTGGTGAACCACTACCGCGGCAACAACGGCGACGGCACCTTCACCCACGACTACAACTGGTACGACGCCTACGGCGACTGCTCCAGCGGACCCTGCGACCTCGACGGCCACGGCACCCACACCATGGGCACCATGGTCGGTGACGACGGCGCCGGCAACCAGATCGGTGTCGCGCCCGACGCTGAGTGGATCGAGACCAACGGCTGCTGCGGCACCGACGCCGGACTCCTCGAGTCGGGCTGGTGGCTGCTGGAGCCGACCGACTCCGAGGGCGAGAACCCGGACGTCTCCAAGCGTCCGCACGTCATCAACAACTCCTGGGGCTGGAACGGCGTCGGCTACATCGACTCCTTCTTCGACGACGTGAACGCCGCCTGGAACGCAGCCGGCCAGTTCTCCTCGTGGGCCTCCGGCAACCCGGGCTCGATGTGCCAGGGGACCTCCTCGCCGGGCGCGAACACGCTCACCTACTCGGTGGGCGCGGTCGACTCCTCCGGCACGGTCGCCTCGTTCTCGGGCCGCGGCCCGGGTCAGGACGGTCTGACCAAGCCCAACATCGCGGCGCCGGGTGTGAACGTACGCTCGTCCGTTCCTGGTGGTGGGTACGCCAGCTACAACGGCACCTCGATGGCCGCCCCGCACCTCGCGGGCGCCGTCGCGGCGCTGTGGAGCTACAACCCGACCCTGATCGGCAACGTCGAGGAGACCCGCCGCCTGCTCAACGAGGCGGCGACCGACGTCGACGACACCACCTGCGGTGGCACCGCCGAGAACAACAACGTGTACGGCGAGGGGTACCTCGACCTGGCGCGCCTGATCGCCCTGGCTCCGGCCGAGGGCGGCACGGTCGCCGGCACCGTCACCAGCGGCGGTGAGCCGATCGAGGGCGCGACCGTCGAGCTCGACGGCGAGGCTCTCGACCGCACCCTCACCACCGACGCCGAGGGCCACTTCTCGGCCGGCGTCTTCGTCGGTGACTACGACCTGACCACCTCCGCCTTCGGGTTCGTCACCGAGACGGGATCCGCGACGGTCACCCAGGACGCCACCACGACCGTCGACTTCGATCTCGCCGAGGCTCCGAAGCACACGGTCAGCGGCACGGTCACCAACGCCAGCACCAACGCCCCGATCGCCGGGGCCGAGATCCAGCTCTCGCCGGGCAACCTGTCCGCGACCTCGGGTGCCGACGGGACCTACTCGATCGCGGGCGTCCCGGAGGGGACGTACACGATCTTCACCGAGGGGTCCGGCTGTGCCGAGGCCACGAGCTCCGAGATCGAGGTCACGGGCGCCAAGACCCACAACGTCAAGGTGGTCTTCTCCTACGACGCCTACGGCTACTTCTGCTCGGAGGGCTCGAGCGGCGTACGCACCGGCACCACCGCGCTCGGGCTCGAGGGTGACGACGCGGCCGCCTCGGTGGACCTGCCGTTCAGCTTCCCGCTCTACGGCGGCAGCTACGCCAAGGCGTACGTGGCCTCGAACGGTCACGTGAACTTCCTCGCCTCCAGCACGGCGTTCAGCAACGGTGCGATCCCGTCCACGGGCGTGCCGAACGCGGCGATCTACCCGTTCTGGGACGACCTCGACGCCCGAGGTGCGGCCGACGTGTTCACCGGCGCGACGACGGTCGGCGGCGAGGACGCGTTCGTCATCGAGTGGCGCGACCTCTACCCGCTGAACGGCTCGGACCAGCTGCTCGACTTCTCGGTCACCCTCTTCGAGGACGGCCGGGTCGAGCTCGGGTACGGGGACCTGCCCAGCACCGATCGCGGTCGGGGCAGCTCGGCCACCGTCGGTATCGAGAACGCCGCCGGCACGATCGCCACGCAGTTCTCCCTCAACACCGCATCGCTGAGCGACGACAAGTCGATCACCTTCGACCTGGCCCCGATGGGCACGGTCTCCGGTGTCGTCAAGGACTACAACACCAAGGAGGGCATCGAAGGCGCCGAGGTCACCCTGACCCCGACCGCCGGCGGGTCCGTCAAGACGGTCGAGACCGGCGCCGACGGCTCCTACAGCGTCGACCTGGTGACCGGTGCGTACGGCGTGAGCTTCACCGCGCCCGACTACGACCCGATCAGCCGCAACGTCACCGTCGCCGAGGACGCCACGCTCACCTCCAACGCCCAGCTCAAGGCCGGCCGGCTCGCCGTCACCCAGACGGCGCTGAACGCCAGCCTCGCGATGGGTGGCTCGGTCTCCCGCAACCTGAAGATCGCCAACACCGGGTCCGCGCCCGTCGAGGTCGATCTGGGTGCCAGCGGCGAGGAGATCGTCATCCAGGGCGACAAGACCGCCTCGGCCGGCGTCACCAAGAGCGTCACCACGAAGGCCACGACGGTCGAGACCAAGCCGGGTGCCGGCTCGAAGGCGTCGGGCCTGACCTCGTCGAAGTCGGGGAGCAAGCTGGGTTCGTCGGGCCAGCCGTCGGTGACCGCTCTGGCGCCGACCCCCGCGGGTGAGACGACCCTGTCCCACTCGAGCTCGCACGAGGTCGTGATGTCCAGCTCGGTCGCGTGTCCCTCGGGGACCACGACCATCCTGCGCACCTACTCTCCGGGTGACTTCGGGGTCTCCGGCGGCTTCACGCCCACCAGCGTGAGCTTCGCGGTCCAGGAGTCGGCGAACGGGAGCACGCCGGTGACAGCGACGCTCTACACGCTGCCGGAGGGCGCGGCGTTCACCTTCGCCAACCTGACCCCCATCGGGTCGGGTACGACGACGGTGACCGGTGACTTCGGGGCGACCTACACGGTGCCGATCGCGGCGTCGGCGGAGATCGCGCCGGACGACATCCTGGTCGTCTCCGTCGCCGGTGGTGCGGTCTACTTCGGTGGCAACGCCGCCGCCGAGACCTCGCCGACCTACCTGGCCTCCGATGCCTGCGGTACGCCGGAGCCGACCGACGCCGCGGAGCTCGGGTTCCCCGACTCCAACATCATCCTCGATGTGACCGGTGAGACCGGTGGCGGTGGTGGCGTCGCGTGGCTGGACGTCCAGCCGCCGTCGTTCACCCTGGCACCCGGCAAGTCGGTCACCGCGATCGCCACGTTCGCGGCCACGGTCGACCAGCCGGGCACATACACGGCCGACGTGGTCATCGGGAACAACACGCCCTACACCGTGGCGCCGGTCCCGGCGACCATGATCGTGAAGGCGCCCTCGGGCTGGGGCAAGATCACGGGCACGGTGACGGGCTCGGGTGAGGCGCTCGAGGGTGCGGTGGTGGCCCTCGACGGCGTGTCGTACGACGTGACGCTTCGGACTGATGCGGACGGCACCTACGGGTACTGGATGCAGAAGTCCAACGCGCCGCTCCAGGTGGTCGTCGCGGCCGACGGGTTCGTCCCGGCGACCAAGAAGGCGCAGATCGTGGCTGGTCAGACGACTGTCTACGACTTCGACCTGAAGCCGCTCGACTAGCACTCGACCGGCTCGACAGCGAGGCCCCGGGCACCATCTGGTGTCCGGGGCCTTCGCGTGTTTGTTCGGAACGGCTCTGGCGCGACTCGAATGTCGGTGCTGCGGTGTACGATCGCGGCGCCTGCGAGAACAACCCCCTAACCAGCCCCTATGCCTCATTCCTCCATGCCGGCCGTCGCCGAGATCCTGCGCCTGCGGGCTCCGTTGAGCCTGCAGGTCCTGCGCGCCGCTTTGAAGGGCAAGCGAGTGCTGCTGACCGAGGAGGAGCTGCTCGCCGTGCTGAGCTCGGGCGGCTTCGTCGAGGGGCCGCCGGGGCAGTGGAGCCTGGCTCCGGCCTCGACCGCGGCGCCCGCGCCGGCTCGGTTCAACCAGGCCTCGCTGGCTTCGCGTGCGGGGGTCGAGGGTGACGTACTCCTGAAGGTGCTGGACGCGCTGGTGACCGACCACCCCGAGGTCAACTGGGGTGCGCTGCGGGACCGGCTCGAGTCGGGCGCCGATGTGGCGGTCTCCGACCGCACGCTCGGGCTGCTCGAGGAGGGCGTACGCCGCTTCGAGGTCGCCCGGCTGAAGGCCGAGAAGCAGCAGGCCGAGGAGCGTGCCCGGGAGGCGGAGCGGCGCCGCGAGCTTCAGCAGCTGGCCGAGAGCGAGGTCGCGATGCTGCGCGCCGAGCTCGACGACGAGCGCCGGCGCGCCCACGACGCGGCCCTCGAGCGGGACCGGCTGCGCCAGGAGGCCGAGAAGCTGGTGGCGCTGAAGGAGCAGGAGACCGCCTCGTGGGTCGCCACCGCCGCGGGCGGGTGGATGCTCGACCTCGGCGCGCCGGAGACCTTCGGCGAGGAGAAGCTCCGTCAGGCGCTCGGCCAGCTCGAGTCGGCCCTGGTCGTGCTCAACGTGAGCATCGGGTCGCGCGAGCTCGAGGCGGTCGTGGTGCATCCAGGTGGGGTCGCGGTCGTCGAGCAGCACGACATCCCCTCGACCGCCGGCATGGTCGAGGTGCCGGCCGCGGGTGCGGCGTCCGTCGACGGCCGCCCGCTGGAGGTCGCCGATCCGCGGGCCGATGTGCTCGCCGCCGTACGTCTTCTACAGAAGACCGCTTCCCTCGACCTCGCCTACCTGCCCGTGCTCGCCTTCCAAGGGCCTGCCGAGGCCGAGGGTGAGGACGTGCTCGTGTGTCTCACCGCCGAGGTCGACCTCGCCGTCGACGACATGCTCCACTCCCAGTCGTCGCGGGTCTCGGCCGACGACGCGGTGGCGCTGCTGGCGAAACTCGGGGTCCCTGACCTGCCGGAAGCCCCGTCGGGGTTCTGATGGCTTAGATCAGGCCGGCGGCGCGGGCTGCTTCGGCGTAGGCCGCGGCGAGGGTGGGGACGGTTTCGTGGGCGTTGAGGCCTGACGGGTTCGGTACGACCCAGAGCTCGGCTCCGGCCAGCGGCTCCGGCTGGAGGCCCTGCTTGGCCTTGGGGCGGTTGAACGCGGTCCGGTAGGCGGTGATCCCGGCGATCGCGACGACAGCAGGTTTCCTCCGTGCGACCAGGGAGAACAGCTCGGCGCCGCCCTCCTTGAGCTCGGCGTTGCTGAGCTCGGACGCCTTCGCCGTGGCGCGACGGACGATGTTGGTGAAGCCGATGCCCCGGGCTCGGAAGTAGTCGCGGTCCTCCGGCGTCATCCCGGCCGAGGCGTCGATCGGACGGGTGGTGATCCCGGCCCGGAAGATCGCGGGATAGAACCGGTTGAGCGGGTGCGCGAAGTGGGTCTGGGTCGCTGCCGTCCACAGGCCGGGGTTGATGCCGACGAAGAGGAGGCGCAGCGGCTGGTCGTCTGCCGGAAGGAGGTCGGGTACCGAGGCGCCGTAGTAGGTCTGGAGCTCGGCCTGGGTGAAGCGGGCCACGGCGTGATCCTTCCATCTCCGTAACGACGTGCCGGTCGGGGGTGCAACAGCCGGGTGCCGTGGGGAGTATGTGAAATATGCACCCCACGCGTCTTCTCCCACTCGCACTCGCTGCGACGGCGCTCCTGGTCTCCGCCTGCGGCACCGCCGAGGAAGCGACCGACCCGGGCTCGAGCCCGTCGGCCTCGCCTTCCGGAACCCCGAAGCCGAAGCCGCAGCCCGAGCCGTCCCGCCCGCCGAGCTCGGAGAAGCCCGTACGCGGTCTGGTCTCCGCCGGCGGCGCGGCCGAGGGCGACCTGGAGAAGACCGCGACGGCCCTCCCGGACGAGGCTGCGATCAAGGCGTACGCAGCCACGCTGGGCACCTCGCTGCAGGCGTCCTTCACCACCGAGGCGACCAGGCTGCTCGCGCACGTCCCGTCGGGCCAGCGGCTCTATGCCCAGACGGTCTACGACGGCTGCGAGGCCCCGGACCCGGCGACGATCACGGCCGGGACGACCGGTGATGACGTGGTCCTGAGCGTCACCCCGCCGAAGAGCACCAAGATCCAGTGCCTGGTGGCCGAGCGATCGGTCGCGTTGCTCTCGACCGATCTCCCGGTCGGCTAACGTTCCCCGCGTGGGGGAGCCGTGGAACACCTTCGTCGAGGGCGACAACCTCGATGTTCTTCGGGCGCTCTCGGTCGCGGGGGAGAAGTTCGACCTGATCTACATCGACCCGCCCTACAACACCGGCAGCCTCTTCGCCTACCACGACGACCGGCGCGGTGAGGACGGCCGTCGGGCCGGTCGCCACGAGGCCTGGGTCGCGATGATGAGGCCGCGGCTGCAGGCGGCGCGCACCGTCATGTCGGAGCGCGCGGCGATCTACGTCTCCATCGACGACAACGAGGCCGCCCACCTCAAGGTGCTGATGGACGAGGTCTTCGAGGAGCGCAACCAGCTCGCGCAGATCGTGGTCAACCTCAACCCCAAGGGCCGCCAGCTCGGCAACGGGTTCGCGACGTCCCACGAGTATCTGCTGGT
This sequence comes from Nocardioides sp. YJ-D4, assembly GCF_054031495.1. Classification (NCBI taxonomy): domain Bacteria; kingdom Bacillati; phylum Actinomycetota; class Actinomycetes; order Propionibacteriales; family Nocardioidaceae; genus Nocardioides; species Nocardioides sp. YJ-D4. The sequence goes on along the minus strand of NZ_CM132932.1, from coordinate 2,228,641 downwards.
CTACGCCAAGGACGCCCGGACCTGTGCGCTGGAGTCGAGCATCCCCGAGGCCGTCAACGAGCAGGACTTCCCGCTCGTCACCGACGACGGGCGCCATTACCGGCGGCTGCCGCTGCGCAACACCAACAAGAAGTTCAACCCGGCGACCGCCAGGACCCTCCACTTCCCGGTGTGGGGCGACCCGGAGACCGGTCGGGTCGGGATCGAGCCGTTCGAGGGCGGGCAGGAGATCTGGCCGGTCTTCGGTGACGGCCGTCCGGCGGTCTGGCGGTGGAGCGCCCCGCTGATCGCGGCCCGCCCCGACGACCTGATGTGCCGTCGCGTACGCGGGAAGCTGGGGGAGCGGGTCGACGTCTACCAGCGCGACTGGCTCTCCCGCGATGCCTCCGGCGAGGCGAGGCGGAAGAAGCTCACCACGATCTGGATGGCCGAAGAGATCGGCTCGACCGACACCGCCGTCGCGGAGCTGAAGTCGCTGGTGGGGCCGCTGTTCGAGTCGCCGAAGCCGACCGGCCTGATCCGGCGGATCCTGGCCACGATGCCGGCCGACGCCCGGGTCCTCGACTTCTTCGCCGGCTCTGGCACCACCGGCCACGCGGTCGCGCTGGCCAACGTGGAGGACGGGGCGCGGCGTACGTGCTGGTCCGTCCAGATCGCCGAGACCACCCGGCCCGGCTCGAACGCGGCCAAGGCCGAGATGGCGTACGTCTCCGACATCACCCGCGCGCGCCTGCGGGCTGTGGTCGCGGCCCACGGGAACGGCGGCGCGAAGGGGTTGGTCGAACGCGACATGGGTGAGCTTCTCGAAACATCTGGCGTGACGCGGGGCGCGTAGGAGGGCAGGATCGCGGCCATGGCTCTCAGCGTCCCCCGCCTCCGGATCGGCTCCACCGAGATCATCGCCCTCGCCGACGGCGAGGGCGCGTTCTTCTCCCCGCGCGCCGATGCCTTCCCTGAGGCCACGGCCGATCAATGGGCCGAGGTCGACCGCTACGATCCGCGCGCGGTCGACGCCGAGGGCCGCTGGTGGCTCCAGTTCCGTGCCTATGCGATCCGCAGCGACAAGGGCCTCACCGTCGTGGACGCCGGGATCGGTCCGGCGGACAGCCCGGCTGCCTCGTGGGCGCCCGTGCCCGGTGTGCTTCCTCGGTCGCTCGACGCCGCGGGCATCGACCCGGCCGAGGTCGACACGGTCGTGCTCACCCATCTGCACACCGACCACGTCGGCTGGGCGGTCGTGACCGAGGCCGGCGGCCGCCGCCCCTATTTCCCGAACGCTGAATACCTGCTCCAGCGGGCCGAGTACGACGCCCTCGACGCGCTCAACCCCGGGCTTCGGGAGACTCTCACCGACCCGCTCGCGGCGGCCGGCCGGCTCCGGCTCCTCGACGGCGACACGCCCCTGCGCGCCGGGCGTACGGTCGCCACGCCCGGTCATACGCCCGGGCATCAGAGCGTGCTGGTTGCCGAGGGGCGCGAGCTGGTGCTCGTCACCGGAGACCTCCTGGTGCACGCGCTGCAGCTGCTCCACCCCGAGCTCGCCTACTCGAACGAGGTCGACCCTGAGGCGGCCAGGCACTCGAGGGAGCGCATGCTCAACCGCGAAACCGCCGGCACGCTTCACCTGGCGACGCTTCACCTGGCGACGCCGCATCTGACGGAGCCGTTCATCTCCGCGTGATCGCGCCACTGGGTGAACTTCTCGAAACATCTGGTAACCGAGTTACACGGGGCGCGTAAAACGCGGCATCGTCTGGGGGCGACCGAACACCTCACCTCGGGAGACCCCCATGAAACTCCGTGGCCTGTTCATCCTCGCCTGCGGCGCCCTCGTGCCGCTCACCATTCCGGCGGCAGCACACGCCGAGACCTACTCCCAGCCGCTCTCGACCGCCATCGGCGACCTCCCGGTCGCGGCCGAGAACCGCACCGGCTACAGCCGTGACCTCTTCCAGCACTGGATCGACGCCGACGGCGACGGCTGCAACACCCGCAACGAGGTGCTGATCGCGGAGGCCGAGGAGGCCCCCACGGTCGGCTCCAGCTGCTCGCTGTCGGGCGGCCGCTGGTACTCCTACTACGACGGACTGTCCTGGACCCTCACCAGCGACATCGACATCGACCACATGGTCCCGCTCGCCGAGGCCTGGGACTCCGGCGCCCGCACCTGGACCTCGACCGAGCGCAAGAACTACGCCAACGACCTCGGCTACTACGGCTCCCTCGTCGGCGTCACCGACAACGAGAACCAGGAGAAGTCCGACGCCGACCCGGCCGAGTGGATGCCCGACCTGCAGAAGTGCCGCTACCTGAAGGAGTACGTCTCGGTGAAGATCCGCTGGCGCCTCGCCGTCGACAGCACCGAGAAGTCCGCCCTCACCAACCTCACCTCCGCCAACGGCTGCGGCAGCCAGAGTGTCTCGGTGACCCTCGCCCGCTGACCCCGCGCCGAGTCCGCAGAAGTGGCGGCCGAATCCGTAGAAATGGCAGCCGAGATCCCGATCTCATTCGCCAGTACGACCGATTCGGCCGCCACAACTGAGGACTCGGCTGCCTTAGGATCTGCGGCATGGCGTTCTCTGCTCCGCGAGTCACCCGTGAGCAGGTGAATTCCGACGTACGCCGCCGGCTGGCACGGCTGAAGTCGAAGCGGTGGCACGTGCTGCAGGCCGCCGCGGCAGCCGGGGTGGCCTGGTTCATCGCCGCCACGCTGCTCGGCCACGCCCAACCCGTCTTCGCGCCGATCGCGGCGGTGGTCAGCCTCGGCACCTCCTACGGCCAGCGGCTGAGGCGGGTGACCGAGGTGACCATCGGGGTCGCGCTCGGGGTGTTCCTGGGTGACGTCGTGGTGCAGGTCATCGGCGAGGGTGCCTGGCAGATGACCCTGGTGGTCGGGATGGCCATGGCGGTGGGGATCTTCATCTCCTCGGGTCAGGTCTTCCGCAACCAGGCCGCGGTGCAGTCCATCTTCGTGATGGGGCTGCTGCCGACGCCCGGCGCGGCGTTCACGCGCTGGACCGACGCGCTCATCGGCGGTGCGGTCGCGCTGGTGGCCGCCTCGATCGTGCCCGCCGCGCCGCTGCGGCGGCCCGGCGAGCAGGCGGCCGTGGTCGCCAAGAAGATCGCCTCGCTGCTGCGCGCCGCCGGCCAGGTGATGCTCGACGCGGACGCGGTCCACGGGCTCAAGGTCCTCGCCGACGCGCGCGCCACCGACCCGCTGATCCGCGAGCTGCAGGACGCCTCCGACGAGGGCATGTCGGTGCTGGCCGTCTCGCCCTTCCGGTTCCGACATCGCAGCCACGTACATCGCATGGCCGAGCTCGTCGAGCCGCTCGACCGCGCGCTGCGCAGCACCCGGGTGCTGGTGCGGAGGGCGGCGGTGTCGGCCTACCGCGGGGACGTGGTGCCGGAGAGCTACTACCAGCTGGCCTTCGGGCTCGCCGACGCCGTCGACGTCGTCGAGGCCGAGCTCGCCGCGGGCCTCGGCCCGGACGGACTGAGCGGGGAGGCCAGGTCGGTGCTGCTCGCCGTCGGCGAGCATTCGGCCGAGGTGGAGCGTACTGAATCGCTCAACGCCGAGGTCATCCTCGTCCAGATCAGGTCGATCATCGTCGACCTGCTCGGGGTCACCGGGATGGGGCAGTTCGAGGCGACCGACGCGCTGCCGCCGTTACCGCCTCGCTGAATGCTCACCGAGGTAACTCGGCGAACGCGTACTGACTTCGGGGAACTCCACGAGGGAAGTGACGGCTGACCGAGGTACCTCGGTCAGCATCCCGCTAGAGCGACCCGCGCAGGTCGCGTACGACCGAGTCGACGACCGCGACCAGGTCGCCCTCGGTGGAGGCCGCGATGGCTCGTTGTCGCTGGTAGGAAGCACCCTTGTGGATGATGTCGTGCACCCCGGCCAGCTCCTTCTCGCAACCCAGGCGCGCGGCCACCGGCTCCAGGCGCACCAGCAGGTCCGCGAGGTCGTCGGTGACCAGCCGCTCCTCGGAGGCGTCGTTGAGGATCACGATCGCGTCCAGGCCGTAGCGGGCGGCGCGCCACTTGTTCTCCTGGACGTGCCACGGCGGCATCGTGGCCACCGGCTCCCCGGCCGCCACCCGGGCGTCCAGGTCGACACAGAGACAGTGCGCCAGCGCGGCGATCGCGGCCAGCTCCTGGATCGTGGAGACCCCGTCGCAGATCCGGTTCTCGATGGTGCCGATCCGGGGCGAGGGCCGGATGTCCCAGCGGATCTCGCTGATGTCCTCGATCACGCCGGTGACCGTCTGGTCCGAGACGTACGCCTCGAACTCCTGCCACGTCGAGAACTGGAACGGCAGCCCGGCGGTCGGCAGCTGCTGGAACATCAGCGCCCGGTTGGAGGCGTAGCCGGTGTCCATGCCCGCCCAGATCGGGGACGAGGCCGACAGCGCCTGGAAGTGCGGGTAGTAGGTCAGCAGCCCGTTGAGAACCGGGAGCAGCCGGTCCCGCTCCGGCATCCCGACGTGCACGTGGACGCCCCAGATCAGCATCTGCCGGCCCCACCACTGGGTGCGGTTGATGAGCTCCTGGTAGCGATGCCCCGCGGACAGCTCCTGCCTGGTCCAGGACGCGAACGGGTGGGTGCCGGCGCCGAAGAGATCCACGCCGAGATCGTCACCGGCACGGACCACACCGGTGGTCGTCTCGCGGATCTGGTCCATGGCCTCCTCGACCGTTTCGCAGACCCCGGTGACGACCTCGACGGTGTTGCGCAGCAGCTCCTTGTGGATCCGCCCGGGGTAGGGAACCCGTGCCTTGGCGCGGGCGAAGATGTGGTCGGCGACGTTGACCAGATCCCGGGTCTCGCGGTCGACGAGCGCGAGCTCCCACTCGACGCCGAGCGTCGGCCGGGGGGAGGGATGGAAGTCGATCCGCATGTAACGAGCGTTCCTTGCACGGGCCCGTTTGTCGAGCATCGTGAATGCCTGTCGTTCACCGGGCCGGTGGCACCCTGTGACGGTGGACGCGCGTGAGGTGAACCTGACTCTGGACTTCTGCCTCCGCGTCGGTGAGCTGCTGATCTCGACCGGCGCCGGGGCCGCTGACGTGACCGCGACGATGAGGTCGCTCGCCCAACATCTGGGGCTTCGCGAGGCCGAGGTCGACGTCACCTACACCAGTCTCTCGATGAGCTATCAGGCCGATCCCGAGGCGATCCCGATCCACACCACCCGCCAGGTCAAGAACCGCACCATCGACTACGACCACCTGACCGCCGTCGACCACCTGGTCCGTCAGGTCGTACGCGACGAGGTCGACCTCCAGGGCGCCCGGATCGCGCTCGGCCGGATCATCTCCGGCGGCCACCGCCGGCCACGCTGGGCGGTGACGCTCGGCATGGCGATCATGGCGGCCGCGTTCACCGTCTACGTCGGCGGTGAGCTCCGCGTCGTCATCCTCGCCTTCATCTCCGGTGCCGCGATCGACCAGCTGCAGCACTTCCTCCACCGCCGCTGGCGGCTGCCGCTCTTCTACCTGCAGGTCGCCGGCGCGGGCCTGGCCACGCTGCTCGCGGTCATCGCCGCGGCGCTGCCGCTGGATCTCGACGTCTCGACCTCGATCGCCGCCAACATCACCGTGATGCTGGCCGGGATCAGCTTCATGGGCGCCCTCCAGGACGCCCTGACCGGATTCCACGTCACCGCCAGCGCCCGGATCATGGAGGCCCTTGTCTCCACGGCCGGCATCATCGCCGGGGTCACCGGCGGTCTGGTCTTCGCGGGCGCGGTCGGAGTGCCGATCGACGGCGCGGTCTCGGGCGGCACCACGTCGCTGCAGTCGATCACGCTCGCCACCGCGGGTGGTGCTGTCGGCGCAGCGGCCTTCGCCTACGCGGCGTACGCGCCCAAGCGGACGCTGCTCCCGATCGCTGTCATCGCCGGCGTCGCCGTGATCCTGTCGATCGTCGTACCCGGCGACGTCGGGCGTACCTGGCGGGTGGCGGTGGCGGCCCTCTTCATCGGTCTGGTCGCCTACTCGGTCGCCACCCGGCTGAAGGTGCCGCCGCTGGTCGTCGTGGTCTCGTCGGTGGTGCCGTTCCTGCCCGGCTACTCGATCTACCGCGGTCTCACGATGCTCGCCCAGGAGACGCCAGCGACCACCTCGGTCGGCCTGGTCGCCCTCTTCACCGCAGCCTCGGTCGCGCTCGCGCTCGCCTCCGGCGTCTACCTGGGCGAATACATCGCCCAGCCGCTCAGCCGCCGGTCGTGGCGGATCGAGACGCGCCTGTCCGGGCCGCGCCTGGTCGGTCCGCTGCGGAAGGACCGGGCCCCGGTGCCTGTCGCGGACATCGACTCATAGGCCGCTCAGCACCTCGAACCAGCGCTCGGGCGTCGTGTCGTACGGCGCCTGGCTCTCCTTGACGGCGAGGAAGACGCGCTCGGCGGAGTCCTCGGTCATCGAGATGATCTCGGGCGGATAGCCGTACTCGAGCTGGTGGTGCTCGAACTCGTCCTCGTCGTCGATGTAGACCGAGCCGTCGAACTTCTTGACCACGTCGAGGTCCAGGTCGATGCAGGTGACCGTCGAGTCCTGCCACACCGGCGGGGTGCACATGTCGACATATATCTGCGAGCTCACCCGGTTGTTGGGCCGGTTGAAGGCGGGGAAGTGGGCCGCGTCGTGGTGGGGGACCAGGCTGACCGACTCCCAGTCGGCGACCCAGCCATGGCCGGGGCGGGCGAACTCGGTGCCGACCGGGTGGCCGATCCACTCGCCGTGCTCGTCCTCGCCGAGGTAGAGGCCCGTGAAGGACCAATGAGGCCGGCCACCCCACTTCGTGAACTCGACACGAACAGGGTGACCGGCCTCGAAGCGCATGGCGCTCAGTCTAGGGATCAGCCGTTCTTCTTCGGCATCACATACTTGGCACCCATCGCGATGAGGTCCTGGTAGCGCGAGCCGGTGAACTTGCCGAAGTTGTGGATCACGTGGGCGTCGAGGCCGACCAGCACGCGGGCCTGCTTCTTCTCGATGCCCTTGACGATGATCTCCGCGGCGCGCGACGGCTCCATCTTGGCGAGCTTCTCGTCGAAGAACTTCGCGGTCGCGGCCTGGTCGTCCTTGGCCGAGACGCGGGCGCTGCGGGCGACCGCGGTCTTGATGCCACCGGGGTGGACCGAGGTGACGCCGACGTTGTGCCCGTCGATCAGCATCTCCTCGCGCAGCGCCTCGGTGAAGCCGCGCACGGCGTACTTCGCCGCGTTGTAGAAGGCCTGGTCGGGCATCGAGACTAGCCCGAACAGCGAGGAGATGTTCACGATGTGCGCGTCGCCGGACTCGATCAGGGCCGGCAGGAAGAACTTCGTGCCGTGCACGACGCCCCACCAGTCGATGCCCATGATCCAGTCGATGTCCTCCCAGTCGAGGTCGTTGACCCGACCCGACAGCGCGACGCCGGCGTTGTTGATCACCACGTTGACCTGGCCGAAGTGGGCGATGACGCCCTCGGCGTACGTCTTGAAGGCCTCGCGGTCGGCGACGTCGAGCCTGTCCTCCTTGATCTCGCGGGCCCCGGCCTGCTTGGCGAGCTCGACGGTCTCGGCCAGACCGGCCTCGTTGACGTCGGAGAGCGCCAGCCGGGCGCCGCGGCCGGCGAGGTTGACCGCGAGGGCGCGGCCGATCCCGGAGCCGGCTCCGGTGAGTACGACTACCTTGTCGTCGAAGGACTTCATGCGGGGACACTCTCCTTGGTCGTGGTGGCGGCGGTGACGGCGTACTTGTCGACGTCGAACTTGCTGGTCAGGTGGCGGAACAGGAAGGTGAAGCTCGGCCACAGGGTGGTGTTGCGGCCGTGCTCGTCGAGATACCACGACGCGCATCCGCCCTCGGACCAGACGGTGTTGTCCATCTTGCGCTGTAGGTCGTCGTTCCAGGCGGAGGTGGCGTCCTCGGTGGGTTCGACGGTCGCGTAGGAGTTGGTGCGCATGGTGCGGATCGCGTCGCGGATGTACGCCACCTGCGACTCGATCATGTAGACCATCGAGGAGTGGCCCAGGCCGGTGTTGGGGCCGACCACGAAGAAGAGGTTGGGGAACTCCGGAACCGTGGTGCCCTTGTAGGCGCTCATCCCGGTCTCCACGAACCGCTCGGCCATGGTGCGGCCCTTGTTGCCGGTGATCGCGTGGGCGATCGGGAGGTCGGTGGTGTAGAAGCCGGTGGCCACGACGAGGACGTCGATCTCGCGGCTGGTGCCGTCCTGGGCGACGATCGCGTTCTCGCTCACCCGGGCGATGCCGTCGGTGATCAGGTCGACGTTGTCGGCGGCCAGCGCCGGGTAGTAGGCGTTGGAGATCAGCGTGCGCTTGCAGCCGAGCGTGTAGTCGGGAGTGACCTTGCGGCGCAGCTCGGGGTCCTTGATGCCGCGGCGGATGTTGTTCTTCGCCATCAGCTCGTGGGCCAGGGTCAGCTTGGGCTGCACGGCGAGGCCGAGGACACGGACCTCGAGGCCCCAGTAGACCGCCGCTCGGGCGAGCCGCTGGACGCCCGGGACGTGGCGGAAGGCGGCCTTCTCGAGCTTGGAGTAGCGGTGCTCGTTGCGGGGGAGGACCCACGGCGCCGTGCGCTGGTAGACGTCGAGGCGAGCGGCCTTCTTCTGGATCTCCGGGACGATCTGGATCGCGCTGGCGCCGGTGCCGATCACCGCGACACGCTTGCCGGTGAGGTCGACGTCGTGGTTCCACTGGGCGGAGTGGAAGATCTCGCCCTGGAAGCCTTCGATGCCCGCGATGTCCGGGAGCTTGGGCTCGGAGAGCGCGCCGGGGCCGGCGATGACGGTGGTCGCTGCGTACGTCTTCTTCCCGGCCTTGCCCTCGGTCTCGACGAGCCAGCGCTGCCGGGTCTCGTCCCAGGTCGCGGTGGTCATCGTGGTGTCGAAGACGAAGCGGTCCAGCGTGCCGGACTGCTCGGCGACCTTCTTGATGTACGCCTCGATCTCCGGCTGGGGCGAGAAGCTCATCGACCAGTCGGGGTTGAGCGCGAAGGAGTAGCTGTAGAGCTGGCTGGGGACGTCGCAGGCGGCGCCGGGATAGGTGTTGTCGCGCCAGGTGCCGCCGACGCCGGAGCCCTTCTCGATGACGACGAAGTCGCGCTCGCCGTCCTCTTCGAGCTTGATCGCCGCGCACAGGCCTCCGAAGCCGGCACCGACGATCAGGTGGTCGACATGGGTGAGGTCAGCAGTGGTCATACTTCGAGTATGGCTTGCCTATTGAACAGATGTCAATAGAATGGTGAGCATGAGCCAACGGACGAGACTGACGCCCGAGCAACGCCGCGAGCAGCTGCTCGATCTGGGCATTCGCCTCTTCGCGAACCACTCCCTCGACGAGATCTCCATCGACGTGGTCGCGCGTGAGGCAGGCATCTCGCGCGGGCTGCTCTACCACTACTTCGGCGACAAGATGGCCTTCCGTGAGGCGGTCGTGCGCCGCGCCGCCGACGCGCTCGTCGCCCAGACCGCCCCGCCCGAGACGGGGGAGCCGGTCGAGCGCCTGCTCGCGTCGATGACGGCCTATGTGGACTTCGTCGACGCCAACTACGAGGGGTACGTCTCGATGGTCCGCGGCGCCGCCAGCGACCCCGTCCTGCGCCAGATCTACGACGACGCCTTCGGCGCCCTCGGGGCGCGGATCTTCAAGGCTGACGTCGACTTCGTCGTCGACACCCCCGCCGCCCGCTTGGTCGTCAGGGGCTGGCAGGCGATGTCGGAGGAGCTGGTGCTCTCCTGGAAGGCCGATCCTGCCGGGCTGTCGCGCGAGGATCTGCTGGGGATGCTGGCGGGGTCGTTGCCGGTGCTGCTGGAGATGCTGCCCGGGGCGGGTCCGGGCGAGCTGTAACACGTCGTTCGTAGCACTATCCGGTCGTTCAGAACGACCGGATAGTGCGTGTAACAGCGTGTTACACCCCCCGCTGCCCTCGCCGACCATCGCCAGGAGCGGTCACCCCGGGACCGGCACGTAGATGACGGGCCTGACAATGGGAGGCCCGGAGTTGGAACCACTCCGGGCCTACCGGACATAGAGGGTGCGTGAGAGGTAGTGAGTCGCAGAGCTTCGGGCTCGTGGTGACGGAGAACGACAGCGGTCTGGCGGAGCGTCTGCGCCGGGGCGACCACGAGGCGATGGCGGAGCTGTTCGGGCGCTATGCGGATCCGGTCTACAACTTCTGCTTCCGCCGCGTGGCTTCCTGGAACCTCGCCGAGGACGTGATGTCCCAGGCGTTCCTGGAGGTCTGGCGGGTGCGGGAACGAGCGGTGGCCTACGACGGCTCGCTGATGCCGTGGCTCTTCACCGTCGCCGAGAACGTCTGCCGCAACGCCACCCGTGGTGCCCGCCGGCAGAACGCGCTGGCGGGCAGGCTGCAGCTGGTGCGGGTCGACGACACCGAGGACCACGCGGACGGAGTCGTACGCCGCCTCGACGAGGAGCGCCGGATGTCCGAGCTCCTCGCGGCTGTCGACAGGCTCAGCCGCAAGGACCGTCAGATCCTGATGCTCATCGCCTGGGACGGCCTCTCGTATCTGCAAGTTGCCCAGGCTCTCGACATCCCTGTCGGGACCGTACGCAGCCGGCTCTCCCGCGCACGCACGCGGGTCGCCGCGCTGATGGGTGAGGGGGAGAAGTGATGACTGGAATTCCTGAGCGCAGCCTGCGCCCTCATGTGAAGGCGCGGCGAGAGGCGGAGCTGATGCAGGCGATCTCCCAGGAGAGTCGTACGAAGAGGTGGGCGGTGCCTGTCGCGGCTGCCGCCGCGGTGGCGATCACGGCGGCCGGTGGTGTCGTGGTCACCCAGAGGACGTCGTTGCTGAAGGGCGACGAGCAGATCGCAGGTCCACTGAAGACGTCTGCGAAACCGTCGCCGGTGCCCGACCAGGTGGTAGCGCCGGTGAAGGTCCCCGGGGACGACGTCACGGGGCTGTGGCCCGCGGCATTCAACGGCCACGGAGTCTCGTGGTCTCGCGACATCCCGGTGCTTCAGAAGTACCGAGACGTCCTCGCCGAGCATCTGGATCCCGCCGGGGAGCACCTCGAGAAGACCGTCTCGAACATGCAGGCCGGTGAGGCGGGCAGTGGGCGCCGCATCGGTACGAAGCTGGGGTGGACCGTCGAAGGCGAGGACGGTCTCGGGATGATTCAGCTTGCCGTCGGGTCCGGTTGGGATGGAGTCGGCTTCCTGTGCGATGACCCCGGGTGGACCTGTGAGGACGTCGACCACCCGGGAGCGAAGGAGGCGAGAGTCGCGACGAATGGCGGCGCACGGACCTATGCCGTCGAGCGCTCCGACGGGACGGTCGTCGCGATCACCCTCGACTCGCTGTTCGGTAACAACTCGACGATCCCCGTCTCCGGTGTCGACCTCGGGGAGAAGGAGGTCATGGCGGCTGCTGCCGACCCCCGGCTGGTCGTCCCGGAACTCGATCTGCCGCCTCAGGTCGATGCCAAGGAGCTGGGCAGGACCGCGCTGAAGACGCTGGTCCCGCCCGGAACCCCGGCAACGTGGCGCGACGGCATGCCCATGCGCTTCGACCACGAGGCGTACGTCGTTCTGACCGACGTCAAGCAGGACATGGCGGACAGCTTCTCCAGTGGCGAGCCGGGCTTTGTCGAGGTGCGGCTGGAGGAGACGCTCAACCCGATCCAGATGGACAAGGCGTGCCACCGCGCCGTCTACAAGCGCTGCATCATTCGCACCGTCGATGGCAACGAGGTCTTCATCGGTCTCGGCAAGAACCGCCGCTGGATGGGCAAGCCCGCTGATCCGGTGAACCTCGTCGTCTTCCAAGGCCCCGTCTACACCGTCAGCGTGTACGGCGACAGCGCGATCCCGGTGGACCGCGCCGTCGACTTCGTACTCGATCGGAGGTGGCAGCCGCAGAGCTGAGGGGCCGGCTCCGCGGCTTTGGGGCCGGGGAAGCGGTAGAGAGCTCCTCGACGCTCTTCCCTGATTCGCTCAGGCTGTGAAGCCCGCGGTGGCCTTCGCGGCGGCGCGGAGAAGTCGGTCGGCCGTAGGTCGGCCGGCGGCCGACGTCGCCATCCCGACGGCGAGCGCGGCGCCGAAGGCCGCGCCGACCATCGCGTGCGCCGTCTCCTCATCCAGGCTGTCGGCGTACGCGGTCGAGAGGGCGTCGGCCAGAGCATGCTGGGTGGTGAGCGCCCTCCCGACGAAGGTCGCCCGTAGGGAAGGAACTGCCGTCACCAGTGCGAGACGGGTCGCCTCCAGGGAGGTGCCCGGCTCGCGGGTCGTGCCCGCGGCTGCGTCGATCATCGCTCGCAGTGCCCGGGAGAGGCATTCCGTGGGCGGCTCGCCCGGTGACCGATCGCGTACGGCCCGCACGCCGACCTCGGCGATCGCCGGCCCGTCGGTGAAGACGAGCGAGTCCTTCGTCGGGAAGTAGTTGAAGAAGGTGGCCGGGGAGACTTCGGCCGCCGCCGCGATCTGGCTGGTGGTGGTCTCGTCGTAGCCCTGTTCGGTGAAGAGCTCGTAGGCGATCTCGACGAGTCGGCGTCGAGTCCGTTCCTTCTTGGTGTCGCGGAGTCCCATGGCGGCTCATTCTAGACTGACAATAATTTTAGAGTTACTCTAAAAATATGATCGACGCCTTCCTCGACCGACTCGGAGAAACGCGGCCCGTCCGGCCGGACTTGGCCTGTCTGCGGAACTTGCATCGTGCGTGGCGCGAGCGCGTGCCGTACGAGAACCTCGACGTCCAGCTCGGCCGGCCGGTCCGTCTCGATCCGGAGGCGCTTGTCGACAAGATCGTCGTGCGTGGCCGGGGTGGCTACTGCTTCGAGCAGAATGGCGCCCTCGCCCTGTTGCTCGAAGCAGTCGGGTTCGAGGTGACGATGGTCGAGGCCGGTGTCATGCGTGAACAGCGCGGCGACGGGCAGTGGGGCAATCACAACGCGCTGTTGGTGACGATCGGTGGTGAGACGTGGCTGGCCGACGCGGGGATCGGGGATGGGTTCCTCGAGCCGTTGCCGCTGCGCGAGCTGGCCTGCGACCAGGACGGTCTCGTCTACAGCATCGAGCGACTGGACCGTACGACCTGGCGAGTTCATCACCATCCAGGCGGCACCATCAGCAGCTACGACCTGCGAACCGAGGCGCGTGAGCTGAGCGACTTCGCCGCGCGGTCCCGGGAGCTCACGACCTCTCCGTCCTCGCCGTACGTGACCACGCTGATGGCCGCACGGCCCGCCGGTGGCGCGACCGCGCTGCTGCTGTCACGGACCGTACGCCACCTCGGGGTCACCCGCGGCGAGCCGCGAACCCTGGCTGCTCGCGATGAGTTCGCGGACGTCCTGGCGCGAGACTTCCTCGTACCTCTCGACGATCTCGGCGTGAGCGGGGTGGACGAGTTGTGGGAGGCAGCCGGTCGCCAAGACGATCTGTGGCGCACGAGAATCCGGGGCTGACGGGCCCGGTGCTGCTGTTCGCGCTCGAGGCCATCACGTCGTCCAGGCCCCAACCGATCCAGCGCCGGCTACGTCAATAGGGCGTCGGGGGTTGGAACCGGAGGAGGAGAGACGTTGAGCAGGGACGAGGAGTTCACCGCCTACGTCAGGGACAGACGCGCGCATCTCTACCGCGCGGCGTACCTGTTGTGCGGTGACGAGCATCGCGCCGAGGACATCGTGCAGCTGACGCTGTCGAAGGTGTACGCGGCGTGGCGAAAGGTGCGGAAGGCCGACAGTGTCGATGCCTACGTACGCAGGGTGCTGGTCAACAGCCACCTGGACGAGGGCCGTCGTCCGTGGCGGCGTGAGCGGGCCGGCGAGATCGTCGACCGGCCGGCGCCGAGCGGCCCGGACACCGAGGACCTCGATGAGCTCTGGACCGCACTGCGTGCGCTTCCCGCAGGTCAGCGGCGAGTCGTCGTGCTCCGTCACTACTGGGGTCTGTCGGTCGAGGAGACCGCTGCGGACCTCGGCATCAGCACCGGGACGGTCAAGAGCCAGACCTCGGCTGCCCTGGCCAGCCTGCGCCGCGCCCTCGGTCCCGACCATGCTGCCCCTGATGCTGCCCCCGATGCTGCCCGAGGAGGCCGGCGATGAACATCTTCGACGACGACACCCTGCTGCGCGAGCGCCTCTACCGCATCGGCGCCACCGCTCCGGTCCCGCTCGTGGACCCCTCCGAGGACGTACGCCGCGGCCGCCGCCGCGTGCGCTCGGCGCGACTGTTCATGGCCGCCGGGACCATCATGGCGGCCGGGATCATCGCCATCGCCGGGGTCGCGCTGCGGCCTCTCGTTGCGGATCGGGCCACCGACCCGGCCGTTTCCCCCACGTCGACATCTTCCTCGTCGGTGCGCCACGCCGAGTCGGTCGCGCAGGCCCTGCCCAGCACGTTCGGCCTGGCGATCAACCTGATCTTCGAGCGCGACGCTGCCCTCGCGGACGTCCCAAACGTGGTGATGAAGCCGATCCAGGAGCAGACCGACGAGGCCGTCGTGACCTGGACCGCGAAGGCGGAGAAGATCGACGGCAGGGACCAGGAGCTCGCTGACCTCGTCTCCGAGATCCAGCAGTCGTTGGCCGCCCTGCCGGAGACGCGATCCATGATGCGTACGGAGGAGACTCGGCTGCAGGGGGCGCTGGCCTTGTCGACGCTCTCCAACGGCCTCCTCGCGATCTCGACGCTCGTGCCGTATGTCGGTGACGCCGAGATCGACGACGAGATCGAGGCGCTCGGCCACCTGGGCCCGGCCTTCCAGTCCTTCGGTACGCAGAAGAGCCTCATGGCGAAGGCACTCGCCAAGCGCGAGGTCATGCGGGGTACGGGCGCTGCGGGCGCGGATGTTCTCAGCAAGCAGGAGTTCGCCGAGCTTGCTCGGGCCGAGGCTGAGTGGCGCCTGTCGCTCTCGGCGCTCTACACGTCGAGCTCGGAACCTCAGCGCGACTTCCTCGACGAGATCACCAAGAACACTGCCACCAACGGGGCCGTCGGGGTTCCCGCGCAACGGGCGGTCAACCAGGTCCTGACCACCGGCAACCTGGACCGGGTCACGATGACGCCGGACCAGCATGTGGCGTCCTGCACCGAGCTGTTCCGCGGGCTGCAGAACCTGGCCGTCGCGGCGGCGAACGAGCTCATCGACGACCTCGCCGAGGTCGACTGAGCCCGGCACGGCGAAACGGCCGAGATGGTAGTTGTGGGCGACGAAAGTAGAGTTTCGTCGCCCACAACTACAGATTCGGCCTGCCAGAACTGCAGGCTCGCTGGGGTCAGGCCGAGACTGCCGCCTCGAGCTGGTCGAGGGCCCAGTGGAGGTCCTCCTCGGCGATCACCAGAGGCGGCGCGAGTCGGATGGTGGAGCCGTGGGTGTCCTTGGCGAGTACGCCGCGGGCGAGCAGGCGCTCGCAGATCTCGCGACCGCTGGCGATCGCCGGGTCGATGTCGACCCCGGCCCACAGGCCGCGGGAGCGGAAGCCGACGATGCCCTTGCCGACCATCGCCAGGAGGCGGTCGCGCAGGACCTGGCCGAGCGCCTCGGCGCGCGCCTGGAACTCGCCGGTCTCCAGCAGGTCGATGACGGCGGTGCCGACCGCGCAGGCGAGCGGGTTGCCACCGAAAGTGGAGCCGTGCTGGCCGGGGCCGATGACGCCGAGCACGTCGCGGTCGGCGACGACGGCCGAGACGGGGACGATGCCGCCGCCGAGGGCCTTGCCGAGGATGTACATGTCCGGCTTCACGCCGGCGTGGTCGCAGGCGAAGGTGTAGCCGGTCCGGCCGAGGCCGGCCTGGATCTCGTCGGCGGCGAAGAGCACGTTCTCGCGGGTGCAGACCTCGCGCAGCCCGATCAGGAAGTCGTCGCCGGGGATGACGACGCCGGACTCACCCTGGATCGGCTCGACCAGAACGGCCACCGTGTTGGGGGTGATGGCGGCCTCGATCGCGGCGAGGTCGGCGTAGGGGACCATCACGAAGCCGGGGGCGAACGGGCCGAAGCCGTCGCGCGCGTCGGCGTCGTCGGAGAAGCCGACGATCGTGGTGGTGCGGCCGTGGAAGTTGCCGGCCATCACGATGATCTCGGCCTGGTCGGCCGGGACGCCCTTGACGTCGTAGCCCCACTTGCGGGCGACCTTGATCGCGGTCTCGACGGCCTCGGCGCCGGTGTTCATCGGCAGCACCATGTCCTTGCCGCACATCGCGGCCAGGCGGGCGGTGAACTCGGCGAACTGGTCGTGCACGAACGCACGGGAGGTCAGCGTGACCTTGTCGAGCTGCTCGCGGGCCGCGGACAGCAGAGCGGGGTGGCCGTGACCGAAGTTCAGCGCGCTGTAGCCGGCCAGCATGTCGAAGCAGCGGCGGCCGTCGACGTCGGTCACCCAGGCGCCCTCGGCGTGGCTGATCACGACCTCGAGGGGGTGGTAGTTGTGCGCGGAGTGCGCCTCGGCGGCCGCGAAAGCGGCGGGGGTCAAGCTGGTCGCAGCGGTGGCCTGAGCCTCGTTGAGCAGGGTCATCGCACTCCTCCATCTGTGGGGCGTTCTCGGTGATCTGAGACAGGATCATCTGATTGTCAGACAATCCTACGATCAGGCTACGCCAGATGCCTCATCGCTGTCGCCCGGTCTTCTGCTGCGGCCGGAAATACGGATGCCGGCGTTGCGTCCGGGGGTATAAGTTCCGTCAGCCATCTCGGCCCGCCTCGCGTTCTCTGGCAGCGAAGCGACCCAAGACACCATCTCGGGCAAGAGACTCGGAGGAACCACAGATGCGCATCCGCGCCCTGGTGGCGGCTGCTGCCGCCGCCCTGATCGTGCCGGCGGTGCCGGCCTTCGCGACGGAGACCCCGTCGCCCACGACGGACCCGTCGGAGACGGCCACCGCCGAGCCGACGCCGGCCCCGGTCGGGACCGAGGAGACGGACGAGCAGCCGCCCGCCGAGACCCAGCCCGAGGCTCAGTCCGAGACCCAGCCGGACACCGAGCAGCAGCTCGAGCCTCGCGCGGAGACCCTGGTCGAGGAGCCGACCGAGCCCGTACGGACCGGTCTGGTCATCACCGTCCCGACCCCGACCCCGGCCCCCGGCGCGACGTTCACGGTGACGTACGACGTCGAGGACCCGAGCGTCCTCGGGAGCACCATCAACGCCACCTGGTGGATCCTCGCCTCGGACGGCACCGCGCCGGACGGCCCGCAGACCACGCCGATCACCCTCGACGCCGACGGCGTCGGGACGATCCAGGCCACGATGCCGGCCAAGATCGGGGCGTACCGCTTCTGGGGCTACGTCGAGGGCGACGCCGGGGCGACCGAGTCCTACTCGGCCGACCTGGGCTCCAACGACGTCACCAAGCCGGGTGTCACCCTGAGCCGCAGCCTCTCGACGTTCTACCCCTACCCCGACGGCTACCGCGACACGATGTCGGTGAAGATGACGTTCAACGAGGTCGTCAGCTACACCGCCAAGGTGGTCACCGAGGGCGGCACGCTGGTGCGCACCCTCGGTTCCTCCTCGAGCTTCCAGGGCGCCAAGTCCTACACCTGGAACGGCTACAACAACGCCGGCACCCGGGTCTCCGGCATCTACTACGTCCGCGTCGACGCCAAGGACCCCGCCGGCAACGCCACGACCGCCCGGATCTCCGTCGCCGCGTCGGCCAAGAAGCTGACCTGGAAGACCTACACCAAGACCGTCACCGCCAGGGACGCCCTCAACTACAAGTACGTCGGCTCCTGCTCCACCCTCAAGGCCCCCGCCCGCAGCGACTGGGCCGGCTCGCGCGGCCTGCGCTCGAACGTACGCTGCAAGGCAGCCGCCACCAGCGCCAGAGCGACCGTCCACACCGAGAACGTCAAGTGCCTGCCGAAGTCGGTCGACGGCAACTACCGCAACCTGTCCCTCAAGCACTACGGCGGCCGTCCGAAGGGCTACACGAAGGACGTCTACATGGTCTCCTACGTCCTGCGTCCGTCCGACTGGACGTCGCGCCAGCGTCACCAGTTCGGCAACTCGATCAAGTGGAAGACGATGGCATCGGTCGCCTCGCCCAACAGCCTGATCCAGAGCCGTCTCTCGACGCAGTACTGCCCCGCCGTGTGGTGGACCGCCGGGCTCAACTCGAGCTCGCGCTACGACGTCTGGAAGTACTCCGTCGGCATCCAGTACCGCGTGCTGGCATGACCGTGTCGAGCAAGCTGATCCTGGCCGCCGCGGCGGTCCTGGTGGCCGGCGGCGCTGTCGGCGGCGCCGTCGCGCTCACCGGGGACGACGAGCCGAAGCGACCGGTGGTCGAGAAGAAGCAGTCCACCCCGCCCGGGCCCGAGAAGCACCCGGACCCGGAGGAGGTCACCGACCTGTACGCCCCCGAGGGTGAGGTCGGCGTCGACCACTAGCCGACAAGAAGAAGACGTACGCCGCCGGGCACGGTCCCGGCGGCGTACGTCTGTGTTTTCAGGAGAGCAGAAGGCCTGTCACAGCCTGGTCACAGGAACCCGACGGACACTGGAGCCAGGGTCGGCCGAGCCGACCCGCCCCAAGATCGCGTACGCCGCCCGGCTCCCCGACCGGCGGCGTACGTCTTGATTTGGCTCCGCCGTGCGGGGGCTCGTAACCTTGTGAGTCGTGACTCCTGCCGCGTCCTGATCCCTGGTTCGATAAGAACTGCGCACGGTCAGGGACGCAGATCCGGATGACTGCCGCTGGGACACCCAGAGGACAGGGCAAGCCGGGCCGTGTTCGTCAGAAGCCACGCAGCACCATCCCGGTGCGCATCCGTGCGCCGGGTCCAACGAACTAAGAAGGCACACGTGCGTACTTACGCTCCCAAGCCGGGCGACATCGAGCGCGCCTGGCTCGTGATCGACGCGACCGACGTCCGTCTCGGCCGCCTCGCGGTCCAGGCCGCTGAGCTCCTCCGCGGCAAGCACAAGGCGATCTTCGCGCCCAACGCGGACACCGGCGACTTCGTCATCGTCATCAACGCCGAGAAGGTCTCCCTCTCCGGCAACAAGGCCAAGACCAAGCTGGCTTACCGCCACTCCGGCTACCCGGGTGGTCTGACCGCGACCCCGATCGGCGAGATCCTCGAGAAGGACGCTCGCAAGGCGATCGAGACCGCTGTGTGGGGCATGCTGCCGAAGAACAAGCTCGGCCGCCAGATGCTCAAGAAGCTCAAGGTCTACTCCGGTCCGACGCACCCGCACGCCGCGCAGCAGGCCGTTCCGTTCGAGATCAAGCAGATCGCCCAGTGAGCCAGGACCAGGACATGACTGAGAACACCGTAGAGGTCGAGGAGACCTTCGAGACCGACGAGCAGGGCCTCGCGTACACCTCCGAGAGCGCCCCGTCCGCCGACACCCCCGAGCGCCCGGCGACCATCGCCCCGGCTGCCGCCACCGGCCGCCGCAAGGAGTCCGTCGCCCGCGTCCGGATCGTCCCGGGCACCGGCGAGTGGACCATCAACGGTCGCACCATCGAGGACTACTTCCCCAACAAGCTGCACCAGCAGATCGCGAACGAGCCGTTCGCCGCGCTGCAGCTCGAGGGTCGCTTCGACGTGATCGCCCGTATCGACGGCGGCGGCATCGCCGGTCAGGCCGGCGCGCTGCGTCTCGGCGTGGCCCGTGCGCTGAACGACGTCGACGTCGAGGCCAACCGCCCGACCCTGAAGAAGGCCGGTCTGCTGACCCGCGACGCCCGCGTCGTGGAGCGGAAGAAGGCCGGTCTCAAGAAGGCCCGCAAGGCCTCGCAGTTCAGCAAGCGCTGATCGCCCTCGCGATCGCCTAGCATTGTTGGGGTGCCTCGGCTCGCCGAGGCACCCCAACTCATTTTTCGGGCGGGGGCCGACGTACGAAAGAAGGTCACACGGACGTGGCACGCCTTTTCGGCACTGACGGAGTTCGCGGTCTCGCGAACGGCGAGATCCTCACCGCCTCGCTCGCCCAGAACCTGGCGACCTCGGCGGCACTGGTTCTGACCGAGGAGCTGCGCAGCTCCGGCAGCGGACGCAAGCCGCTGGCGGTGGTCGGCAACGACTCGCGCGTCTCCGGACAGTTCCTGCAGGCCACGGTGGCCGGCGGTCTGGCCTCAGCCGGCTGTGACGTGATCGACGTCGGCGTGCTGCCGACGCCCGGGGTCGCCTATCTCACCGCGGCCCTCCAGGCCGACCTCGGTGTGGTCATCTCGGCCTCGCACAACCCGATGCCCGACAACGGCATCAAGTTCCTCCAGCGCGGCGGGCACAAGCTCGACGACGTGCTCGAGGACCGGATCGAGGCACACCTCGACGAGCCCTGGGACCGCCCCACCGGCGCGTCGGTGGGCCGGATCTCCACCCACGAGAACCCCGTGGAGACGTACGCAGCCCACCTGATCTCCACGCTCGAGCGCCGACTCGACGGGCTGACCGTCGTGGTCGACTGCGCCAACGGAGCGGCCGCGGCCGCGGGTCCGCTTGCTTTGGACCAGGCCGGGGCGAAGGTGATCGCGATCAACGACGTCAACGACGGCCTCTCGATCAACGACGGCGTCGGTTCGACCCACCCGGAGATGCTCCAGAAGGCGGTCGTCGAGCACGGCGCCGACGTCGGGTTCGCCTGGGACGGCGACGCCGACCGCTGCCTGGCCGTCGACGGTGAGGGCAACCTCGTCGACGGCGACCAGCTCATCGCGATCCTCGCCCTCGGGCTCCACGACGCCGGTCGGCTCCCGGACGACACCGTGGTCGTCACCGTGATGAGCAACCTCGGGTTCGTCAAGGCGATGGACGCCGCGGGCGTCCACGTGAAGCAGACCGCCGTGGGCGACCGCTACGTGCTCGAGGAGATGCGCCGGGGCGGCTACGCCATCGGTGGCGAGCAGTCCGGCCACATCATCATGAGCGAGCACGCCACCACCGGCGACGGCATCCTCACCGCGCTGCACGTCCTGCAGCGGATGACCCTCACCGGGCGCACCCTCGCCGACCTCGCCTCCGTCGTCACCCGACTCCCGCAGGTCCTGCTCAACGTCAAGGGCGTCGACAAGGCCCGCTGCAAGACCGACGACGGCCTTCTCGACGCCGTCGCCGCCGAGGAGAAGGCCCTCGCCGGCTCCGGGCGGATCCTGCTGCGCCCGTCGGGCACCGAGAACCTCGTACGCGTCATGGTCGAGGCCCCCACCCATCACGAGGCCGAGGCCTGTGCCGAGCGCCTCGCGGACGTGGTCCGGTCCCGCCTGGCCCTCTGACCCCTCCTGTCACACCCGTCGCCGAGTCGGCTCGTTCTAACGAGCCGACTCGGCGTCAGATCTTTCGGAGGCGTACGTAGCGCACCGAGTGGTCGCGGTCCTTGCGGAGGACGAGCGTGGCGCGGGAGCGGGTGGGGAGGACGTTCTCGCGGAGGTTGGGGCCGTTGATCTCGTTCCAGATCTCGGTGGCGCGGGTGATGGCCTCGTCGTGGCTCAGGGCCGCATATTTCGTGAAGTAGGACGACGGGTCGCGGAAGGCGGTCTCACGCAGCCGGAGGAACCGCTCGACGTACCACTGCTTGATGTCGCGGGAGTCGGCGTCGACGAAGACGGAGAAGTCGAAGAAATCCGAGAGGGCGAGGGAGATGGTGCCGTCCGCGCGGACCCGGGAGGGCTGCAGGACGTTGAGGCCCTCGAGGATGACGATGTCGGGCTTCTTGACCAGCACGGTCTGGTCGGTGACGTCGTAGGTCAGGTGCGAGTAGATCGGCGCACGCACCTCGTCCTCGCCCGACTTGAGGTCGACGAGGAAGCGGAGCAGGGCCTTGCGGTCGTACGACTCCGGGAAGCCCTTGCGCTCCATCAGGCCGCGACGCTCCAGCTCGGCGTTGGGGTAGAGGAATCCGTCGGTGGTGACCAGAGCGACGTTGGGGTGCTCGGGCCAGTGGGCGAGCATCTGCTGGAGGACACGAGCCGTCGTCGACTTGCCGACGGCGACGGACCCGGCGACGCCGATGACGAACGGCGTACGCTCCGGCATCGTCTTGCCGAGGAACAGCTCCTGCTGGTCATGGAGCTTGTCCGAGGCGCTCACGTAGAGGCTCAGCAGGCGGCTCAGCGGTAGGAAGACCTCCTCGACCTCGTTGAGGTCGATCTGGTCGCCCAGGCCCCGCAGCGACTCGATCTCGGCCTCGGTCAGCGGACTCTCGGTCTCGGTCGCGAGCTCGGCCCACGCGCTACGGTCGAGCTCGACGTAGGGCGAGGAGCCGCGGTCATCGCCGTGTGGCCCGGGGTGTGACATGGCAACGATTGTTACGCACATGCGCCGCCGCTTCCTGCTGGGGTCCACGAGAGCCGTAGGATCATCGGCCATGTGCGGCATCGTTGGGTACGTCGGAGACCGGTCGGCGCAGGACGTCGTGATCGATGGGCTGCGGCGGTTGGAGTACCGCGGCTATGACTCGGCGGGGATCGCTCTGATCACCGCCGACGGGCTGGCGGTGGACAAGAGGGCCGGCAAGCTCGCCAACCTGGAGAAGGCGATCGCGGACACGCCGCTGCCGGCGTCGACGACCGGGATCGGCCACACCCGCTGGGCGACCCACGGTGGCCCGACCGACGGCAACGCCCACCCGCACGTAGGCCGCACCGGCCGCGTCGCGGTCGTGCACAACGGCATCATCGAGAACTTCGCCGAGCTGCGGGCCTCGCTGGAGACCGACGGGCACGAGTTCACCTCGCAGACCGACACCGAGGTCGCCGCCCACCTGCTCGAGCGCGAGGTCGTCGGCGGAGCCGACCTGACCATCGCGATGCAGAAGGTCTGCTCGATCCTCGAAGGTGCGTTCACCTTCGTCGCGATCGACGCCCAGGACCCGTCCCGGGTCGTCGCCGCCCGGCGCAACAGCCCGCTCGTGGTCGGTCTCGGCGAGGGCGAGTCGTTCCTCGGCTCCGACGTCGCCGCCTTCATCGAGCACACCCGCGAGGCGATGGAGCTCGACCAGGACCAGGTCGTCACCATCACCCGCGAGGGCGCGACCGTCACCAACTTCGACGGCACCCCCGCCGAGGGCCGCCGCTTCCACGTCGACTGGGACCTCGCCGCCGCCGAGAAGGACGGCCACGACTGGTTCATGCGCAAGGAGATCCTCGAGCAGCCTCGTGCCGTCGCAGACTCGCTGCTGGGGCGGCGTACGCCTTCGGGGTCTCTGCACCTCGACGAGATGCGACTCGACGACGACGAGCTGCGCGAGGTCACCAAGATCATCATCATCGCCGCGGGGACCTCGTTCTATGCCGGGATGGTCGCGAAGTACGCGATCGAGCACTGGTGCCGGATCTCGGTCGAGGTCGAGCTCGCCTCCGAGTTCCGCTACCGCGACCCGATCCTCGACAACTCCACCCTGGTCGTGGCGATCTCCCAGTCCGGCGAGACCGCCGACACGCTGCAGGCGATCCGGCACGCGCGCTCGCAGCGCTCCAAGGTGCTGGCGATCTGCAACACCAACGGCTCCACGATCCCGCGCGAGTCCGACGCGGTCATCTACACCCACGCCGGCCCGGAGATCGGCGTCGCCTCGACCAAGGGGTACGTCACCCAGCTGGTCGCCTGCTACCTGCTCGCGCTCTACCTGGCCCAGGTCAAGGGCACCATGTACGGCGACGAGATCGACGGCGTGATGACCCAGCTCGAGGCGATGCCCGCGGCGGTCGAGAAGGTGCTGGAGACGGCGCCGCAGGTCTACGACCTCGCGCGTGAGTACGCGGACCGCCGGGCCTTCCTGTTCCTGGGGCGCCACGCCGGCTACCCGGTGGCGCTGGAGGGCGCGCTCAAGCTCAAGGAGCTCGCCTACCTGCACGCCGAGGGGTTCGCCGCCGGAGAGCTCAAGCACGGTCCGATCGCACTGGTCGAGGAGGGCCTGCCGATCTGGTGCATCGTGCCCCCGCGCGGCCGCGACTTCCTGCACGACAAGATGCGCTCCGGGATCATGGAGGTGCGCGCCCGCGGCGCCCGCACCATCGCCCTGGTCGAGGAGGGCGACGACTCGGTGGACTCGGTCTCCGACACGATCATCCGGCTGCCCAAGGTGCCGGTGCTCCTGCAGCCGCTCGTCGCGGTCGTACCGCTGCAGCTCTTCGCCTGCCAGCTCGCCACCGAGCTCGGCTACGACGTCGACCAGCCGCGCAACCTCGCCAAGTCCGTCACGGTCGAGTGATGGCGGTCCTCTGATGGCAGTCCTCGGAGTCGGGATCGACGTCTGCGACCTGGAGCGCTTCGAGGAGTCGCTGGAGCGTACGCCGCGGCTGCGCGAGCGCCTGTTCACGCCCGCCGAGGCGGCGAAGCCGATGGCCTCGCTGGCCGCCCGGTTCGCCGCCAAGGAGGCGCTCGCCAAGGCGCTCGGTGCGCCGCAGGGGATGGAGTGGCACGACGCCGAGGTGATCTCGGAGTCCTCCGGCCAGCCCCGGTTCGAGCTCCGCGGCACCGTGCTGGCGCAGGCCACCAAGCTCGGTGTCGCCACCGTCCACCTCTCGCTCTCCCACGACGCCGGCATCGCCTCGGCGATGGTCGTCCTGGAGGACTGACGGGGCTTGTTCGAGCCCTTCGGCCCAGGCCCGCCAGGGCATGGGCGCGTAGGCTGGGGCCATGCGGCGTGCGCACTCGGTTGAGCAGGTCAGAGCGGCAGAGAGAGCCCTGATGGCGGTCCTGCCAGAAGGTGCCCTGATGCAGCGCGCGGCGGCCGGGCTGGCCTACGCGGTCATCGGTCACCTTCGCGGGCGGGGTCTCGGCGGTGCCTACGGGAAACGCATCGTCCTGCTCGTCGGGAGCGGGGACAACGGCGGAGACGCGTTGTACGCCGGGGCGATGCTCGCGCGTCGAGGGGCGCGGGTCGAAGCGTGGCTGCTGTCGGACCGGGCGCACGCGGGTGGGGTGGCGGCTGTGAAGGCGGCCGGGGGGACGGTGTCCTCGGACGTCTTCTCGACGAGCTCGACCACCTTCGATGTCGTCGTCGACGGGATCGTCGGGATCGGGGGAAAGCCCGGCCTGAGGCCGGACGCGGAGGCGGCACTGGCCCTGCTCCCCGGGATCCCGGTCGTCTCGGTCGACACGCCGAGCGGGGTCTGCGTCGACACCGGTGAGGTCGACGGCGCCCATGTGACCGCTGACCTGACGGTCACCTTCGGAACCCACAAGCCGTGTCACCTGCTCGACCCGGCCGCTTCGGCGTGCGGGACGGTGCAGCTGGTGGACATCGGCCTCCGGCTTCCGAGGCCGGCCATCGAGAGCCTCGAGGCCGCCGACGTGGCGGACCTGGTGCCGCGTCCCGCGCCGGACGGGCACAAGTACTCCCGCGGCGTGGTGGGGCTGAGGGTCGGCAGCGCCACCTACCCCGGGGCCGCGCTCCTGGCCGTCTCCGGCGCCAACACCGGACTGGCCGGAATGGTCCGCTACGTCGGCACCGCCTCGGAGTGGGTCAAGCGACACAACCCGGAGGTCGTCGGCGACGGCCAGGCACAGGCCTGGGTGGTCGGCTCCGGCAGCGCCGACGGCGCCAACAGCGCGCTCGCGTTCGCCCGGGCGAGCGGCGTACCTCTGGTCATCGACGCCGACAGCCTGCGCGCCCTGAACGGGCCGCTCGGGGTGCCCGCGATCCTGACTCCGCACGCCGGCGAGCTCGCGGCGTTGATCCGGGAGGACCGCGGCGAGATCGAGGCTCGTCCGCTGCACTACGCACGGCTCGCGGCCAAGCGGTTCGATGCGGTGGTGCTGCTCAAGGGGCGGCGTACCACGATCGCCTCACCGGACCCCGGCACACCGGTACGCGTCAACACCACTGGCACCTCCTGGCTGGCCACCGCCGGTTCGGGGGACGTGCTCGGCGGACTGATCGGCTCGCTGCTGGCCGCCGGTCTCGCCCCCATCGACGCCGCCTCGGCGGGCGCCTGGCTGCACGGCGCGGCGGCGAGCCTCGCGAGCGCGGGTGGGCCGGTCACCGCGAGCGGGGTGGCTGCGGCGATACCCGCCGTTATCCGGTCCCTTCCTGCTGTCTCCCCCCTACGCAATTGAGCACTGCGCAGGAACTATCCTTGACACCATGTCACCGAGCCCAGCGCCTCGGGCTCCGCTTCGGCGAGCCGAGATCGTCATCGACCTCGCCGCGATCCGACACAACGTCTCGCGGCTGCGGGAGCACCTGCGTACGCCGATCATGACGGTGGTCAAGGCCGACGGCTACGGGCACGGCCTGGTCGAGGCCGGGCGGGCCGCTCGGGAGGGCGGCGCGGACTGGCTCGGCGTGGCCTCGGCCGACGAGGCGCTCGCGCTGCGCGCGGCGGGCGACGAGGGCCGGCTGCTGGCCTGGCTGATCATGCCCAGCGAGCCCGCCGAGGAGCTCGTGGCGGCGGACATCGACGTCACCGCCTACACGATCGCCGACCTGGAGAAGTTCGCCGCGGCCGGCGACAGCCTGGGCATGACGCCGCGGGTGCAGCTCAAGGTCGACACCGGACTCAGCCGGGGCGGCGCGCCCTTCGGCGACTGGCCGAAGCTGGTCGGGCTGGCGCGCATCCTGGAGGCCGAGGGCGCGATCCGGGTCACCGGGATCTGGTCGCACTTCAGCGCCAGCGAGAACACCGCCGACCCGGCCAGCGCCCTCCAGGAGAAGGTCTTCGCCGAGGCGCTCGCGGTCGCCGAGGAGGCCGGCCTCCGGCCCGAGGTACGTCACCTGGCCAACTCCGCGGGGGCGCTGCTGCGCCCCAGCGCGCGGCTCGACCTGGTGCGGGTCGGGATCGCGACGTACGGCATCGACCCGGCGCCCGGCGTCGAGGGATCGCCGTGGGCCGAGCTCGGGCTCGTCCCGGCGATGACCGTGCGGGCCGAGCTGGCGCTGGTGAAGCCGATCGAAGCCGGTGCGGGCGTCTCCTACAACCACACCTGGGTGGCAGAGGAGCCGACGACGGTGGGGCTGATCCCGGTCGGCTACGCCGAGGGCATCCAGCGTCGTGCCGGGAATCGCGCCGAGGTGTGGATCGACGGAGCTCGATACCCCGTGCGTGGCACCATCTGCATGGACCAGATCGTCGTCGATCTCGGGGACGCTTCGGTCGAACGCGGTGCCGAGGTGCTCCTGTGGGGCACCGGTGCCGATGGCGAGCCGACCGCCCAGGACTGGGCCGAGGCGAGCGAGACCATCGCCTACGAGGTCGTCACCAGGATCGGAGGACGGATGAAGCGCCGTTACGTTGACACGGACGTCGACACCGAGCAGGGAGACGACACATGAGCAGCATCGCAGCACGGATCGGCCAGATCGCGGCGGGCACTCTGGGAGCGGCGGCGGTCGCTGCCGCGGCCCGCGGCGCAGTGGTGGTCAGGAAGCACCGCCGTGCGATCGAGGAACGCCCCGAGGACCGGACCCCGCTCGGTACGCTGCGGTCCTGCCCGGTCACGGTGGTGACCTCCGACGGCGTACCTCTTCATGTCGAGGTCGATGAGGTCGACCCGGCTCACTCGCACCCCGGCGGGGCCAGCGGGGTGACGCTCGTCTTCGTGCACGGCTACTGCCTCAACCTCGACTGCTGGCACTTCCAGCGCGCCGCCTACCGCGGCCTGGTTCGGTCGGTCTTCTACGACCAGCGCAGCCACGGCCGCAGCGGCCGCTCCTCGCTCGGCAACGCCACCATCGACCAGCTCGGCGACGACCTGCTCCGGGTGCTGGACGCGGTCGTGCCGGAGGGGCCGGTGATCCTGGTCGGCCACTCGATGGGCGGGATGACGATCGCCGCGCTCGCCGAGGATCACCCCGAGCTGTTCGCGCCGTACGCCGAGGGTGGCCGCATCATCGGTGCTGCCTTGATCTCGACGACCGCCGGTGGTCTCGACCCGAGCCGGCTGCTGATCCCGGTGCTCCCGGCCAAGCTGTCCGGCGGGATCGCCAACAGCACCATGCGCACGCTGGCCCGAGGGCACGGCATCGTCGACCGGTTCCGTGCCATGGGGTCCTCGGTGGCGACCGTCTTCACCGACGTGTTCGCCTTCGGGGACGAGGTGCCGGAGGCGTACGTCGACTTCGTCGACGGACTGCTCTCGCAGACGCCGTTCGAGGTGGTCGCGGAGTTCTTCCCGAGCTTCCGCGCGCTGGACAAGTTCTCGTCGATCACCATGCTCGGCCGGGTGCCGACCACGATCATCTGCGGCACCGCCGACCGGCTCACCTCGATCGGCCACAGCCGCAAGCTGCACTCCTACATCCCGGGCTCCCGGCTGGTCGAGTGCGAGAAGGCCGGTCACATGGTCATCCTCGAGCGGCACGGTCAGGTCAACGCCGAGCTCGACCAGCTGCTTGCCTCGGCCACCCGGGATGCGGCCTCGGCATGACGCTCGTCTTCGAGCGGGTCGGGCCGGAGGCCGCGACCGAGGTGCTCGGTATCGTCCGGGCGGCATTCTCCGCCCGCCCGCCGCTGGACCCGCCCGCGGATGCGCTCGGCGAGACCGAGGGGTCGATGAAGGAGCGCTTGGCTGGCTTCGGCGGGGTGGTGGCTCGGTTGGACGGAGTCGGTGTCGGGGCCGTCGTCATGGATCCCGCGGACTCGACCCTGTGGCTGCGTCGTTTCGCTGTTCTGCCTGATCAGCAGGGTCATGGGGTGGCGCACAAGATGGTGACGTACGCCGCCGGGGTCGCGGTCTCGGAGGGGTTCGAGGATCTCGCGGTGATCGCGCGCGAGGAGCTTCCGGAGACGTTGCGGTTCTGGGTGCGGCAAGGCTTTCGTGAGGTTTCCCGTGAGGCGCCCGCGGTACGGCTCCATCGTCCGTTGAACGAGTATGTCGTCGAGGCGCTCGATCCCGACGCCATGTTCGAGCTCGGTCGACGGGTGGCCGGCCTGGTCGCCGCCGGTGACGTACTCGTCCTCTCCGGCGGCCTCGGCGCCGGCAAGACCACCTTCACCAAGGGTCTGGGGGCCGGGCTCGAGGTCCGCGGCGAGATCACCTCGCCGACCTTCGTCATCGCCCGGGTGCATCCTTCGACCGTCGGCGGCCCGGAGCTCGTCCACGTCGACGCGTATCGGCTCGGCGGTATCGAGGAGCTCGACGACCTAGACCTGGACACGGATCTCGACGACGCGGTGACGGTCGTGGAGTGGGGCGAGGGCCTGGCCGAGGGGCTCTCCGAGTCGCGGCTGGAGATCCGGATCGTACGTGCCGAGGCCGACGAGGCTCCGTTGGATCTGGTCGAGGCGCCCGACGGTGCGGATCCTCGGCGCGTGGAGATCCTCCCGGTCGGGGCCCGCTGGCGCGGCGTGGACCTCAGTGCGCTCTAGGGTGTGAGTTGTGCTTCTCGCCTTTGACACCGCCACGCCCCAGGTGACTGTGGCGCTCCACGATGGCGACGACGTCGTCGCTGAGGTCGCCTCTGACCGCACCATGAAGCATGGTGAGCAGCTCGCGCCGCTCATCTCCGACATCCTCGCGGCGTCCGGGATCGTACGCCAGGATCTGACCGCCATCGCGGTCGGCGCGGGCCCCGGGCCGTTCACCGGCCTGCGAGTCGGGCTGGTCACCGCCCGGACGCTCGGGTTCGCGCTGGAGATCCCGGTCTATGCGGCCTGCACGCTGGACGTGCTGGCGGTGGAGGCCGTTGCCTCCGGCATCGGCGGCTCGTTCTTCGTCGCCACGGACGCGCGGCGCAAGGAGGTCTACCTGGCCTCCTACGACCCCGACGGCGTACGTCTCGAGGGCCCTGTCGTCGCCCGCCCCGCCGAGGTCGCCACGTCGGCGCCGGTCGTCGGCGAGGGGGCGTTGCTCTATCCCGAGGCGTTCCCGACACCGCTCGGCCCCGTGCGGCCCTCCGCCGGCTGGTTGGCCCGGGCGGTGGCCGAGGAGCAGGTCGAGCTGATGGATCCTGAGCCGCTCTACCTGCGTCGGCCGGATGCGGTGGAGCAGGCTGCCCAGAAGAAGGTCCAGAAGAAGGTTTCCCAGTGACTGTGCGTCCGGCCGGCCCGGACGACGTCGACGCGATCGCCGCCCTCGAGCTCGAGGCGTTCCCGGACGATGCCTGGACACCTGAGTACCTGCAGGTGGCGATCGACGGAAAGATGCCCACGGTCCGGATCCTCGTCGCCGCCGATGATGCGGGAACGGTCATCGGCCATGCGCTGGTGAGCGTCGTCTACGAGATCGCCGAGCTCCAGCGGATCGCGACCGCCGAGGAGCAGCGCCGTCGCGGGATCGGTGGCTCGCTCCTCGCCGCGTCGATCGACCTCGCACGGAGCGAGGGAGCCGAGCGACTTCTCCTCGAGGTACGCGAGGGCAACGTAGGGGCCATCGAGTTCTACCACCAAGCCGGATTCGTCGAGATCGACCGCCGGGAGCGCTACTACCGCGATGGGGCGACGGGGATCGTGCTGGCCTTCGATCTTGTTGCTCCGTCGTGAGCGGCCGAGGCTGACGAGCCCGTACCTGAGGGCGCCCGAACCTGATTGGGCCCGAAAATTGTCGGTGCTCTGTGCTGCGATGGGTGTCATGCACCTCAGACGCAACGCCTTCGATTCGCAGACCGCGGGCCTCGCTCTGGCCCGGACGATCGGGCGCAGCGGGCTCCGTCCGCCCACGCTTCAGACGATCGCCGAGGAGGCGAAGACGGGTGTGTCGACGCTGCACCGGTGGTTCGGCGGGACGCAGGGGATGCTGCCGCACGCAACCGCTGCGTTCGCGGACATGTTTTGGACTCGGATCGCGGATCGGGTGAATGGGACCGGCTGGGCCGGCTTTCTGCCCGCGAGCGAGGACGACCTGTTCTTCCTGAGAGCGTGGCTCGGCTTCGAGGAGCTCGCCCGTTCCGACGACGGCGTCGGACAAGCAGTGGGCGAGCTGTGGCACGACGCGAGGTTCTGGTTCCGATCAGTACTCGGCCGCGAGCTCACCGACTTCGAGGCGGCAGGAGTGGAGGTGATCCTTCGGGGACTCTGGGACGGTCTCTGCGCAGCGGATCCGATCGATTCAGATCTCGCGCATCGCCTGTGGGAAGCGGTCTATGCGTCTCTGGCGGAGTTCCCGAGCAACGCTGCGGCGGCCTGATCGGCTGTCGCCGGAAGGAAAATTCCTTCCGGCGGATCACCTGGGGTGGGGCCTAGCGGTGCCAGCGGAAGGAAAATTCCTTCCGCGGAGAGAAGGTGAGTCCGGCGTGGCCCGGGATCACGCCGCAACCTGACGGCCGCCGAGCGCAAGGAAAATTCCTTCCGCTGCCGGAGGACCCTCTCGCTGGCCGCGTCGGTCATAAGGCACGCGGGCCGCTTCCGGTTGCTCAGCGCTCACAAGGCAGAATGCCCCTATGACTGCTGGTCCTCTCGCCGACGAGCCCTTGGTCCTTGGCATCGAGACGTCGTGCGACGAGACGGGGATCGGGGTGGTGCGCGGGCACACGCTGCTGGCCGACGCGGTGGCGAGCAGCGTCGAGGAGCATGCCCGGTTCGGCGGCGTCGTGCCAGAGGTTGCCAGCCGGGCGCATCTGGAGGCGATGGTGCCGACGATCGAGCGTGCCTGCGAGGAGTCGGGCATCAAGCTCCACGACGTAGACGCGATCGCCGTCACCTCGGGCCCGGGCCTCGCGGGTGCCCTGCTGGTCGGGGTGGCGGCGGCCAAGGCGCTCGCCCTCGGGCTCGACAAGCCGATCTACGGGGTCAACCACCTCGCCTCGCACGTCGCGGTCGACCAGCTGCAGCACGGACCGCTTCCCGAGCCGTGCGTTGCCATGCTCGTCTCCGGCGGCCACTCCAGCCTGCTCAAGGTCACCGACATCACCGAGGGTGTCGACCCGATGGGCGCGACCATCGACGACGCCGCGGGCGAGGCCTTCGACAAGGTCGCCCGCCTGCTCGGCCTCGGCTTCCCCGGCGGCCCGGTGATCGACCGGACAGCCACGTCGGGCAGCTCGATCGCGATCGACTTCCCCCGCGGGCTCACCGGCCGCCGCGACCTGGAGCGTCACCGCTTCGACTTCTCCTTCTCGGGCCTCAAGACCGCGGTCGCCCGTTGGATCGAGGCCAAGGAGCGCAGCGGCGAACCCGTCCCGGTTGCCGATGTGGCCGCCAGCTTCCAGGAGGCCGTGGTCGACGTCCTGGTCCGAAAGGCCCTCGACGCAGCCTCCTCCGAAGGCATCGAGGACATCATCATCGGCGGCGGGGTCGCGGCCAACAGCCGGCTCCGGGTGCTCGCCGAGGAGCGCGCCACTAAGCTCGGCATCCGCGTCCGAGTTCCACGCCCGGGCCTGTGCACCGACAACGGGGCGATGGTGGCGGCTCTGGGGGCGGAGATGGTGGCCAGGGGACGTACGCCTTCGGCGCTTGACCTCCCGGCGGACTCCTCCCAGCCGATCACGACCGTCCTGGCGTAACGGTGGTCGAGCTTGTCGAGACCACCTCAGAACGGGCGCACCAACAGGCACGTTCCCTCGCCGGCGACCCGGGTGAGCACGATCGTGGCCTCCTCGGAGCCGGACAGTGCGAGCCGCTTCCGGAGCTGCTCGGGGACGACCTGTACGCCACGCTTCTTGATGGTCAGCTTCCCGATCCCGCGCTCGCGAAGCGCCGCCTTGAGCTGCTTGTCCCGGTAGGGGAGCTCCTCGAGCACCTGATACCCGCGGGCGAACGGTGTCTCGAAGGAGGCGGACGAGGCGACGTATGCGATGTGCTCGTCGATCAGGTGGCCCTGCACCCCGGCGGCGACGGCGGTGACCAGCCCTGCGCGGATCACGGCCCCGTCGGGCTCGTAGAGGAACTCGGCGACCGCGCCGACCTCGGCACCGGGGTCGTCCTCGGAGGTGAGCGTCGCCAGGCCGCGCTCGCCGATCACGGTGGCCCGGCGGTGGGTGCTGGCCAGCGAGCCTGACCACAGCGCGGCTTCCTTGACCTCGCCGCGGTCGCTGACCCATTCGGCCTCCACCTTGTCGGGTACGAGGTCGTGCGGGATGCCGGGGGCGACCTTCACGCACGCGTCGCGCGCGAAGAGCGTCTCGACCCACGACCACGGCGGCGTCCACCCCTCCGCGGAGAAGACCCGGCCCTTGGCGCCGCGGCGCGCCGGATCGGCGTACGCGACGTCAAAGGGGGAGTGGTCGACACCTGTCGCGTCGGCGACGGTGACAGCACCTGGCAGTCCGAGGGCGTCGAGGTTCGCCTGAGCGACGGCGACCCGCTCCGGATCGTTGTCGACCCCGGCGGCGGTGAGCCCAGCGCGGGAGGACGCGATCAGGTCACCGCCGATCCCGCAACCCAGGTCGATGACGCTCGTCGCATCGAAGGCACGCAGCCGCGCCGCCCGGTGGTGGGCCACGGCGAGGCGGGTGGCCTGCTCGAGGCCGTCCGGGGTGAAGTACATCCGCGGTGCCAGGTCGCCGAACTTGGCGGCCGCCTTCCGGCGCAGGTCGACCTGGGTCATCGCCACGGCCACGCGCTCGGCCGCCTCGTCCTTGCGCAGAGCGGTCTGCACCGCCAGCGCCGAGTCCTTGCCGTCTCTCTTGCCGTCGGTCGGCGCCGACGCCGTCATCTCGGTGGCCCGCGCCAGCAGCCGCTGCCCGTCATCGGTCAGCAACCAGGAGAAGGCGTCGAGGTCCATGCAGCGATCCTCTCAGGCCGGTTTCCGGTCCGGGCAAACTCCATTACCCCACTGGGTGTTTGTGATCTAGGATCCGCCGAGTGCGTAGATCCCCCCGCATGACCTCTCTGACCTCTCTGACCTCCTCGGTGGCCGCGGCCGTCATCACGCTGCTGTCACTGTTGCTCGCCGCGCCGGCTTCGGCAGACACCGCGACTCCGGTGGGCCAGTGCTCATCCGGGGACCGCACCTACTCCTCGGTCGGCACCGCCTCGGTCACCGCGACGGCGCCCGAGGGCTACCGGATCGCGTCCTTCTGCGTGGTCGGCCGCGGCAACGCGGGCGCGGAGACGCACACCCTGTCCACGCCGCAGAGGAGCACGGTCGTCGCGCACAGCTCCGGCAAGCAGCTGGAGAGCTACTCGGTGACGTACGTGCAGATTCCGGCCGCGAGCTCGCCCGAAGCGGACGAGGAGACGACGGCGGAGAAGGACGAGGCGAAGGCCGAACGTACGCCGACGGCGGAGGAGTCGGAGCCGGAACCGCGCCGCTCGGCCCCCGCCGAGAAGTCGGCCGCCCCAGGGGAGTCCACGCTGCTGCCGTCCCAGCTGAGCGACGGGGAGGAGCTCCAGATCACCACTTTCGAGGAAAAGGACGACAGCGAGGATCGCTGGTCGTTCCTGGTGGTCGGCGGGATCATCGTCGTCGGGCTTCTCGCCGGTGCGATCGCGCTGATGGTGCGGATCCCCGGGCAGCGATAGACCGGCCTTGCTGGCACTCATTGCAGCCGAGTGCTAACGTCTGCACTGGCACTCTCCCCCTGAGTGTGCCAGCGCTTGCGAGCCGGGTGCGACCCCCGCGACGGCGTACGTGGCAGATCGCAAGCACAGACGTAGCAACACCCACCGAAGTCTGACTCCGTAGAAAAGAAATGGGGAGGTCGACACAGTGTCGGTCAACATCAAGCCTCTTGAGGACCGGATCGTCGTGAAGGCCGTCGAGGCCGAGCAGACCACCGCCTCCGGTCTGGTCATCCCGGACACCGCCAAGGAGAAGCCCCAGGAGGGCGAGGTCCTGGCGCTCGGCCCGGGTCGCATCGACGACAAGGGCAACCGCGTCCCGCTCGACGTCGCCGTCGGCGACAAGGTCATCTACAGCAAGTACGGCGGCACCGAGGTGAAGTACGCCGGCGAGGAGTACCTCATCCTTTCGGCCCGCGACATCCTCGCAGTCATCGCCTGACGATCATCCGTCTCGCACATCTGACGCGGCCGGGCCAGCCGGCCCGGCCGCGTCCGTGCGTACAAGGGAGTATGTGAAATGCCGAAGATCCTGGAGTTCGACGAGAACGCCCGCCGCGCCCTCGAGCGTGGCGTCGACGCCCTCGCCAACGCCGTCAAGGTGACGCTGGGCCCCAAGGGCCGCTACGTCGTCCTCGACAAGAAGTGGGGCGCTCCGACCATCACCAACGACGGTGTCACCGTCGCGCGTGAGATCGAGCTGGACGACCCGTTCGAGAACCTTGGTGCTCAGCTCACCAAGGAGGTTGCGACCAAGACCAACGACATCGCTGGTGACGGTACGACCACCGCGACCGTCCTCGCCCAGGCGATGGTCCACGAGGGTCTGCGCGCGGTCGCCGCCGGTGCGAACCCGATGAGCCTCAAGCGCGGTATGGACGCCGCCGCGGCCGCCGTCGGCGACGCCCTGCGTGCCGCTGCCCGTGAGGTCGTCGACGAGTCCGACATGGCCTCCGTCGCCACCATCTCCTCCCGCGACGCGAAGATCGGCGAGATCCTCGCCGAGGCCTTCGCGAAGGTGGGCAAGGACGGTGTCATCACCGTCGAGGAGTCCAACACCACGGGCACCGAGCTCGAGTTCACCGAGGGTATGCAGTTCGACAAGGGCTACATCTCTCAGTACTTCGTGACCGACCAGGAGCGGATGGAGGCCGTCATCGACGACCCGCTGATCCTGCTCGTCCAGGGCAAGATCAGCTCCATCCAGGAGCTCCTGCCGCTGCTGGAGAAGGTCATCGCCGCCGGCAAGCCGCTGTTCATCATCGCCGAGGACGTCGAGGGCGAAGCCCTCTCGACCCTGGTCGTGAACAAGATCAAGGGCACCTTCAATGCGACCGCCGTCAAGGCGCCCGCGTTCGGTGACCGCCGCAAGGCCATGCTGCAGGACATCGCGATCCTCACCGGCGCGCAGGTCGTCGCCGAGGAGGTCGGCCTCAAGCTCGACCAGGTCGGCCTCGAGGTGCTCGGCACCGCTCGCCGGATCACGGTCACGAAGGACAACACCACGATCGTCGAAGGCGGCGGCGACGCTGCCGCGGTCGAGGGTCGCGTCAACGAGATCAAGTCCGAGATCGAGCGCACCGACTCCGACTGGGACCGCGAGAAGCTCCAGGAGCGCCTCGCGAAGCTCGCCGGTGGCGTCTGCGTGATCAAGGTCGGCGCTCACACCGAGGTGGAGCTCAAGGAGAAGAAGCACCGCATCGAGGACGCTGTCTCCGCGACCCGCGCCGCCATCGAGGAAGGCATCGTCGCCGGCGGTGGCTCCGCGCTGATCCACGCCGTCTCCGTCCTGGAGAAGGACCTCGGCCTCGAGGGCGACGAGGCGGTCGGCGTACGCGTCGTCCGCAAGGCCGCCGACGAGCCGCTGCGCTGGATCGCCGAGAACGGTGGCGACAACGGCTACGTCATCACCACCAAGGTCCGCGACCTCGGTGTCGGGCAGGGCTTCAACGCCGCCACGGGTGAGTACGGCGACCTGGTCGCCCAGGGCGTCATCGACCCCGTCAAGGTCACCCGCTCCGCGCTGATCAACGCCACCTCGATCGCGGGCATGCTGCTCACGACCGAGACCCTGGTCGTCGACAAGCCGGAAGAGGAAGAGGCCCCCGCAGCCGGTCACGGCCACGGTCACGGCCACTGAGGCATAGCCGAGTCGGCGCATCTTGCCCCGTGCTTCGCGAAGCGAAGCGAACGAAAGGGGCGGGATGCGCCGACTCGGCGATTTCAGCGAAGGGTGAGCTCGTCGAGGTCCACGTCGTCGGAGAGCACGTTCATATCCACGTACGCCTCGGCCTCGCTGCCCACGCCGTCGAGCCGGTCCCGGTTGGAGTACTGCCAGACGGTCCAGTCACGTCCGTCGGGGACCCGGGGCGGCCAGGCGACGGAGCGGAACCAGATGGGGTTGTCGGGGTAGAGGTCGACCAGGTAGGCGCGGTAGGCCGACGGGGTGGTGTAGATGACCGGCGCGATGCCGTAGTGAGCCTCGAGCTTGGCGAGCAGCGGGTCCAGGATGGCGCGGACCTCGGTGGCGGGCGGCAGGTTTCCCTTGAAGGAGCCATAGGGCTCCAGGTCGACGACCGGGGCGAGAGTGCCGGGCACGCGGGGCACGGTGCCGATCATGTTGTGCGCCTGGTCGGCGCCCGGGCTCTCGAAGCTCATGAAGTGGTACGCGCCGGTCGCGATCCCGGCTCGCTGGGCCTCGGCCCAGTTGGCGGCGAAGCGCGTGTCCACGTGCGCTGAGCCCTCGGTCGCCTTGATCCAGGCGAAGTCGATGTCCTGCTCGGCGACCCGTGGCCAGTCGACGGTGCCGTTGTGGTGGGAGACGTCGATGCCACGTACGTCGTACTTGGCCGCGAACAGACGGGTCGGCATCACGACGCCGGTGTAGACCAGCGCGGTCGTGATCAGGGCGAGGCAGACGACGACGGCGGAGCCGATCAGCACACGTCGACGGCGGGCGGGGGTGAGGGGCACCGCGGAACCGTACCGGTTCTCACAGCTCTTCGAGCAGCTTCTCCATGATGTCGATCTCGACCGACTGGGTGGCCTCGATGTCCGTCGCCATCTCGATCGCCAGCGCGTCGCTGCCTCGGGAGGCCATCGGCTTCGCCATCTCCAGGGCGCCCTGGTGGTGCTGGATCATCCCGGTCAGGAAGAGCCGGTCGAACGCCTCGCCACGGGCCTTGCCGAGCTCGCTCATCTGGTCCGGCGTGAGCATGCCGGCCATGGTGTGCGCCGGGTCCGAGGCACGCGGCACCCGCAGCCCGCGGGTGTTGAGCCATCCGCTCATCGCCACGATCTCGGGGCCCTGGGCCGACTCGATGCGCTTGGCCAGGGAGACGACCTCGGGGTGGACGCCGTGCTCGCGCGCCAGCCGGGTCATCTCCAGCGCCTGGGCGTGGTGCGGGATCATCATCGTCACGAAGTCGGCATCGGTCTGGCTCCACGGGTCCGTGGCAGCGGCCGAGGGCGAGATCGTCGCCGCGGCCTCGCCCGGCGCTCCGCCCTGAACCACGGGAGCCGACTGGGCGGCCGCCTCCGGGCTGGGCGAGTGCCCCGCGTGCTCGCCGTGCGCGTCGTCCGAGGAACCTCCGCACCCGCCGAGCGAGATCGCCGCGAAGACGACCCCCGATGTGATGACACCCAACCGCCTCGCGCGCACGTGTCTCCTTCCGAGATCCCGCAGAGGTGAACAATTTATTCATATTCCATGCCTGCTGTGTACGACTTTTACTAAAGTTGAGAGGTCCTGCCCGTGCCACCCCACGGCGGCCGACTCGGAAGGCTTGCGAACATGAGGCTTAGACGACCCACCCAATACCTGGCCCCCATCGCGGTGGTCATGGTTGTCGCAGGAGGGCTGGCCGTCGCCGCCCCGTCCTCCGCAGACGAGTCCCACACCCACGGCAACGAGGCCACCGAGGCTCCTGAGGCCCAGACGAGCTGCACGGCCGAAGAGAAGCAGGCGATCACCAAGCTCGGTGACAACTTCGCCTCCGCCTGCGTCGCCGGCAACGACCTCGCCCAGCTGGGCGCCAACAATCCGGTCGTGCCCGCCGGCGAGTCCGACGGCACACCCAACATGCACCTGATCGCCAACATCCCCAAGTCGGGTGCCTTCACACCCACCAACGCGCTCAACAGCGACCTCGCCTTCCAGGGCAACTACGCCTTCGCGGGCAACTACAACGGGTTCAACGTCATCGACATCAGGAACCCGGCCAGCCCACGACTCGTGAAGCAGTACGTCTGCCCCGGATCCCAGAACGACATCTCCGTCTACGGCGACCTGCTGGTCCTCTCCGTCGACTCCAGCCGCAGCAACAACACCTGCGACAACGTGGCGCAGTCGGCCGCGATCAAGGAGTCGTGGGAAGGCATCCGCGTCTTCGACATCAGCAACCCGAGAGACCCGGAGTACGTCGCGGCGGTCGAGACCAAGTGCGGCTCGCACACCCACTCGCTGGCACCGAGCAAGGACGGGCGGTCGGTCTATGCGTACGTCTCCTCCTACGGTCCCCGCGCGGAGTACCCCGACTGCCAGCCCCCGCACGACAAGATCAGCATCGTGAAGATCCCGAAGCGGGCTCCCGAGCGCGCAGCGGTGGTCAACGAGCCGGTGCTGTTCCCCGACGGCGGCTACACCAACACCGCCGGCTGCCACGACATCACCACCTACCCGTCCAAGGACATCGCCGCCGGCGCCTGCATGGGTGACGGCATCCTGATGGACATCTCCGACCGCGAGAATCCGGTGGTGACCGAGCAGGTCACCGACACCGCAAACTTCGCGTTCTGGCACTCGGCCACCTTCAACAACACCGGCACCAAGGTCGTCTTCACCGACGAGCTCGGCGGTGGCGGTGCGCCGACCTGCAACCCGGAGACCGGGATGGAGAAGGGCGCCAACGGGATCTACGACATCGAGGGCGGCCAGCTCGTCTTCAAGTCCTACTACAAGATCCCGCGCACCCAGTCCAACACCGAGAACTGCGTCGCCCACAACGGCTCGCTGATCCCGGTCAAGGGCAAGGACATCATGGTGCAGGCCTGGTACCAGGGCGGTGTGTCGGTCTACGACTTCACCGACTCGGCCAACCCGAAGGAGATCGCCTGGTTCGACCGCGGTCCGTTCGAGGACACCACGACCATCGCCGGACCCTGGTCGACCTACTACTACAACGGCTACATCTACTCCAACGAGATCCAGCGCGGCTTCGACGTCTTCGACCTGCG
The DNA here is from genome assembly GCF_054031495.1 of Nocardioides sp. YJ-D4. Classification (NCBI taxonomy): domain Bacteria; kingdom Bacillati; phylum Actinomycetota; class Actinomycetes; order Propionibacteriales; family Nocardioidaceae; genus Nocardioides; species Nocardioides sp. YJ-D4. The sequence goes on along the minus strand of NZ_CM132932.1, from coordinate 2,189,097 downwards.
CGACCCCCGCGTCGCCTCGGCGAAGCGGGTCAGGTTCGATGAGCTGAACGTCCAGGCTCAGCCGTCTTACTGAGGCAGAGCCGAGCCGGGACGGAGCCGAGTCGGCGCATCTTGCCCCGTATCTTGCGAAGCGAAGCGAGCAAGAGGGGCACGATGCGCCGACTCGGCGATTTCAGTGAATGACCAGCTGTCCGCAACCCGCTGGTCATCGTGGGACGAGATGGTTCTCCGTCGTGACCGAAACGGCTGCCAACGACGAAGTCGAGACCAACCCAGTCAATTGGGTGTTCGCAGCCCTCCTGGCCGTCGTTCTCGCAAGACTCAGCTGGAGCCTGATGAGGAACGAGAACCTCCTCCCGGGTGCAGTGGTCGGCTACCTGCTCCACCCGGACGTCCTCGCCGGAGTCTGGCTAACGATCCGGCTGACCGTGCTGGTCTTCGCGGCGGCCTGGGCGATCGGACTCGTCGCTGTCTGGATGCAGAGGTCGGGCAACCCGATGCTGGGCGGGATCGCGGCGGCGTACGTCTGGGTCTTCGGCAGCATCCCGGTGCTCGTCCAGCTGCTGCTGTGGAGCAACGTCGCGCTGATCTTTCCCGACATCACCTTCGGGATCCCGGGGGTGCACATCGACGCGGTCCGGCTGGTCACGCCGGTCTACGCGGCGATCGCGGGGCTGGCGCTGGCGATGGGAGCGTACGCGGCGAAGGCTCACCCGGGCGGCGACCGGCTGACCGCGCTGGGCGATCTCCTGGTGACGACGCTCCAGATGACGAGCCTGGTCTCGGTGCTCTCGATCACCGACCTGCTCGGGGTCGTCCAGGCGCTCGAGGAGCGCAACCACCTGATCATCCCGCTGCTGGTCGTGGCCGCGATCTGGTACCTCGTCCTGGTCACCGCGGCCCGCGGTGCGATCCGTCTGGCCCGGCTCGCTCGCATGAAGGGTTAGACGCCCCGACGGTGAACCCGAGGGTAAAAGTCAGCGACCATTGCAAGACCTGGCAACGCAAGTCTTTGTAGAGTGCAGCGCGTGACTTTCGAGCGGGCTTGGCAACGGTGGCGCGATGAGCGGGAAGCCGAGCTGAGAAGCCCCGAAGGTTTCCTGGCGATCACCGGCCTGCACTGGCTGGGCCGCAGGCCCGTGCGGTTCCCCGGAGTCCCGGGTGTCTGGTCGACCGGTCCGGAGGGCGCCGTCGTCGAGCTCGGTGAGGACGAGTGGCTCGAGCTCGGCGGCACCAAGCTCGCCGGCCGGCACGTCTTCGGTCACGTGGATCCGGTCGGCGTGATCGCGACCTTCGACGGCGGCACGGTCGAGGTGGCCGACCGCTTCGGCACCCCGGTCCTGCGGCCGCGGCAGCCCGACGGACCGTTCCTGCGCGACTACACCGGCACGCCGACGTACGCTCCGGACCCGGCGTGGCGGGTCAACGCCGCCTTCACGGCCTACGAGACGAACCGCCCGATCTCGGTCGGCTCCGTGGTCGAGGGCCGTTCGAGCGTCATCGACGCCGTGGGGGAGGTCGCGTTCGAGGTGGGCGGCCGCCCGCAGCGGCTGATCGCGTTCGACGGTGGCGACGGCGAGCTGTGGCTGCTCTTCACCGACGAGACCAGCGGCGTGACGACGTACGCCGCCTGCCGCCAGCTCGCCGTCGATCCGCCCGTCGACGGCACCGTCGTCCTCGACTTCAACCGCGCCGCCAACATGCCCTGCGCCTACACGATCCACGCCACCTGCCCGCTCCCGCCCGCGACCAACCACATCGACGTGCTCGTCGAAGCAGGCGAACAGACCCCGCCGCGACCACCCGCGGACTGACCGGGTCGAAGGTTTAACCGTGAGTAACGGACCAGAAACAGCGAAACAGGCAGACTAGGGCTCATGGCGGGGACGATGTTGTGGAGAGTACGTACGACGCTGCCGGACCGACCCGGCACGCTGGCGGCGCTGGCGCAGCGCTGTGGTGAGGCCGGGGTCAACATCCTCGGGATGCAGATCTTCCCAGGGCTGGAAGAGGTGACCGACGAGTTCGTGCTGCGCACGCCACCGGGCTGGGACGACCTGCGCGTGGCTGAGCTGCTGGCCTCAGCCGGCGGTTGCGACATGGTGATCCAGACCGCCAACGAGGCTGCGCTCGCCGACCAGCCGACGCGCTACGTGCAGGCGGCTCGACACGTCCTGGAGCGGCCGATGGCGTTCCCGGAGGTGGTCGCCCAGCTCTTCGACGCCGAGGCCGAGGCCCCGCCCGGCGTCGTCCACGACACCATGGAGCTGCGGGTCGCCGACGTCGACGTCCAGCTGCACCGCACCGCTCCTTTCACCGCGACCGAGCACGCCCGCGGGTCCGCGATGGCCGATCTGGTCAACGACGTCCTCGACCGCAGCCGCGAGTCGGCGGCCATCGGCACCACCCCGCCCGTACGCCGCCTGGGCACCGGAAGCACCCCCGACCTCGTCGTCACCGGGGAGACCGTCACCGCCCTGATCGACGGTGTCGCCGTCGGCATCGGCGAGGTCCTGGCCCCGACCGAGGACGACGAGAACGTACGCATCGTCAACCTGCGCGTCGACCCGGCCTGGCAGCGCCGCGGCATCGGCACCCGGCTGCTGGTCGACACCGCCAGGCTCGCGCACATGCTCGGTGCCGACGAGATCCTGCTCACCACCCAGTCCGACAACCAGGCTGTGCTGCCCATGGTTCTCGCGGCCGGGATGCGTGGACGGATCCGGATGGCCGGCGACCTGCTGACCGTCAAGGTGCCGGTGCGGGACCTCAAGCCGTTGGACAGATGACGGGATACCCGGTTAACCGGGTATCCCTGCACTTCTCAGGCGTTGCAACACCCGAGAAGTGCAGGAAAAGCCAGAGAAGTATCGCCGTTTCGGCGATCCCTGGGGCTCGGCCGTAACATTTCTTTATGGAGATCCCGGAGAAGTTCGCGACGCTCGGCCTCACCTACGACGACGTACTCCTGATGCCTGGATACTCGGATCTGGCGCCGTCTGACATCGATACGACCTCCCGGCTGACCCGCGAGATCAACCTGCGGGTCCCGCTGATCTCCGCGGCGATGGACACCGTGACCGAGTCCCGGATGGCGATCGCGATGGCGCGCCAGGGCGGCATCGGCGTGCTCCACCGCAACCTGAGCATCGAGGATCAGGCCTACCAGGTCGACCTGGTCAAGCGCACCCAGACCGGGATCATCTCCAACCCGGTCACCATCGGCCCCGACGCGACCCTGGAGCAGCTCGACAAGCTCGCCGGTGAATACCGGATCTCCGGCTTCCCTGTGGTCGACGTCGACCAGAAGCTGATCGGCATCATCACCAACCGCGACCTGCGGTTCACCCCGGTCGCGGAGTGGGCGACCACGAAGGTCAACGAGGTGATGACCTCCAAGGACCTGATCACCGGCCCCGCCGAGATCTCGCGCGAAGAGGCCACCAAGCTGCTGCGTCAGCACAAGCTCGAGCGGCTGCCGCTGGTCGACACCGACGGCCGCATCACCGGCCTGATCACCGTCAAGGACTTCGTGAAGTCCGAGCAGTTCCCCGACGCCTCCAAGGACGCCCAGGGCCGGCTGCTCGTCGGTGCGGCGATCGGCTACTTCGGTGACGCCTGGGAGCGTGCCACCACGCTCATCGAGGCCGGTGTCGACGTGCTCGTCGCGGACACGGCCCACGGCAACGTACGCATGCTGATCGACATGGTCCGCCGCCTCAAGACCGACCCGGCCACCAAGCACGTCCAGGTCATCGGCGGCAACGTCGCCACCAAGGAGGGCGCGCAGAGCTTCGTCGACGCGGGCGCCGACGCGGTCAAGGTCGGCGTCGGCCCGGGCTCGATCTGCACCACCCGCGTCGTCACCGGTGTCGGCGTGCCGCAGATCTCCGCGGTCTACGAGGCCTCCCTGGCCTGCAAGCCCGCAGGCGTCCCGGTGATCGCCGACGGCGGTCTGCGCTACTCCGGTGAGATCGGCAAGGCCATCGTCGCCGGCGCCGACACGGTGATGCTCGGCTCGATGCTCGCCGGCACCGAGGAGACCCCCGGTGACACGGTCCTGATCAACGGCAAGCAGTTCAAGGCCTACCGCGGCATGGGCTCCATGGGCGCGATGTCGAGCCGCGGCAAGAAGTCCTTCTCCAAGGATCGCTACTTCCAGGCCGAGGTCACCGACGACGACATGATCGTCCCCGAGGGTGTCGAGGGCCAGGTCGCCTACAAGGGCTCGCTGGCCACCGTCGCCCACCAGCTCACCGGCGGCCTGCACCAGACCATGTTCTACGTCGGCGCGCGCACCATCCCCGAGCTCCAGACGCAGGGCCGCTTCATGCGGATCACCTCCGCCTCGCTCAAGGAGTCGCACCCCCACGACGTCCAGGTCACCGCCGAGGCGCCGAACTACCACGTCTGACCGGCTGACCCGCTCGCGTCGAGCCCCGAACCCCCTGGGTTCGGGGCTCGTCCCAATTCTCGGATGCCTCACCCGGGAACACCCGCTACAGATAGAATGTTGAGCAAGTTACTCGACATATGGGGGTGGTCGCGCGTGAACGAGCGTCAGCGAGTGAACCAACGGCTCCACACGCCGCCGCCTCCGTACGATTGCGCTTGCGCTACGGAGGCGGCGGCGTGAGTGTTGATGAGGCCGTACGTCGCCACCCCCTGCTCGCTCGCGACGGAGACGACGAGCTCCTCAGCGCGAGGCTCGTCGGGCGCCGCAAACCGGGACAGTGGATCTCGGCCGTGCTCGCGCTGCTGTTCGTCGCCGGGATCGCGAAGAGCCTGGTGACGAACCCGCGCTACCACTGGGACGTGGTCGGCGCGTTCTTCCTGCGCCCCTCGATCCTCGACGGTCTGGTGCTGACCCTGTGGCTGACCGCCGCGGTGCTGGTGAGCTCCTACCTGCTCGGCATCGTGCTCGCGGTCATGCGGCTCTCCTCGAACCCGGTGCTGAGCTCGGTCAGCGCTGTCTACATCTGGTTCTTCCGGAGCGTGCCACCGCTGCTGCAGCTGCTCTTCTGGTTCCAGATGGCATCGCTGTATCCGCAGATCAGCCTGGGTATCCCGTTCCTGAAACCGTTCGTCACGATCGAGACGGCTCACCTGTTCAGCGGCCTGCTCGCCGCCTTCGTCGGGCTCACCTTCGACATCGCCGCGTTCGCCGCCGAGATCATCCGGGGCGGGCTGGTCTCGGTCGAGGCGGGCCAGACCGAGGCGGCCAAGGCGCTCGGCCTGTCCAGGGCGCGGATCTTCTGGCGGATCGTGCTGCCGCAGGCGATGCCCGCGATCATCCCCGCCTCCGGCAACCTGCTGATCGGGTTGCTCAAGGGCACCTCGATCGTCTCGGTGATCGCAGTGCAGGACCTGCTCTACTCGGTCCAGCTGATCTACGCCCAGAACTACCTGGTCATCCCGCTGCTGCTGGTCGCCACCATCTGGTATCTGATCCTGGTCACGATCCTGTCGACGATCCAGTTCTTCGTCGAGCGCTACTACGCCCGCGGCAAGGGTGCGCGCACCGGCTTCTGGCGGCTGTGGCGCGGTCAGCTCCCGCTGGTGCCGCGCTCGCCCCGGCGACGTGAGCTGGAGGTGCTCCGATGAGCGAGCCCCTCGTGCGAGTCCGCGGCCTGACCAAGCGGTTCGGCCCCACCACGGTCCTCGACGGCATCGACCTCGACGTCGCCCGGGGCTCGGTGGCGGTGGTCCTGGGGCCGTCGGGCTCGGGCAAGTCCACGCTGCTGCGTACGGTCAACCACCTGGAGAAGCCCGATGCCGGCTTCGTCGAGGTCGACGGCGAGATCATCGGCTACCGGCGTGACGGTCACCAGCTGCGGGAGCTCTCCGGCCGGGCGGTCACCCGGCAGCGCAGCCGGATCGGGATGGTCTTCCAGCAGTTCAACCTGTTCCCCCACAAGACCGCGCTGGAGAACATCCTGGAAGGGCAGCTGGCCGCAGGCGTACGCCGCCGGGCGGCCGAGACGCGCGGGCGCGAGCTCCTCGACCGGGTCGGCCTCGCCGACCGGGAGCGCTCCTACCCGCGGCAGATGTCGGGTGGCCAGCAGCAGCGCGTGGCGATCGCCCGCGCGCTCGCGGTCGAACCCGACCTGATGCTCTTCGACGAGCCGACCTCCGCGCTCGACCCCGAGATGGTCGGCGAGGTGCTCGGCGTGATGAAGGACCTCGCCCAGACCGGGATGACCATGATCGTGGTCACCCACGAGATCGGCTTCGCGCGCGAGGTCGCCGACCAGGTCGTCTTCCTCGACGAAGGTCGGCTGGTCGAGGCCGGGGCACCCGGCGACGTACTCGTCTCTCCCACCCATGAGCGCGCTCGGGCGTTCCTCTCCGCTGTGTTGTGACCCTCTCGAAAGGACCCCGTTCCGTGAAGCTCAAGCTCGCCCTGGTCGCCATCGCGGCCCTCGCCCTCGCAGGATGCGGCAACGCCTCCGACACGCTCAGCGACGCCGAGCGCGGGATCGGGTCGGACGGCTCGGCGTCCGCCACCCCGGCCGCGATCCCGACCCAGGATGTCGTCTCCGACGTCCAGGCGGACCCCGCGCTGACCGAGCGGTTGCCCGCCGACGTACGGAAGTCCAAGACGCTCGTCCTCGGCACGACCGAGGCGACCGGCGAGCAGGGGCTCCCGCACGGCGGCTCGGACCAGTCCGGCGAGCAGATCGGCCTCGACGTCGACCTGCGCAACGCCCTCGCGGCCAAGCTCGGGGTGACCTGGAAGACGGAGTTCGGCAGCTTCGAGACGATCGTCCCGGGCACCCAGAGCGGCAAGTACGACGTCGGCCAGGCCAACTTCGCGGTCACCTCGGAGCGGATCAAGGTGGTCGACTACGCGACCTACCTGCTCGACGGGCAGTCGTTCGTCACCCGCGAGGACGGCGACCTCGACCAGGTCGAGGCCTTGACCGACATCTGCGGCCACACGGTCGCGACCACGCCCGGCTCCAGCTTCCAGCAGATCCTCGAGGACGGCGCCGCGGAGTGCGAGAAGGCGGGCAAGAAGGCCTATGAGGTCGAGTACTTCAAGGACAACGCCGCGATCCTGCTCGGTCTGCAGAACGGCAAGACCGACCTCTACTTCGGGCCGACCCTGTCGCTGAAGTACCTGGTCTCCCACCAGCCCGGTCTGAAGTACCTCGGCGAGCTCAGCCTCACCGACGTCGGCTTCGTCGTCGCCAAGAAGTCACCGCTGGCGCCGGTGCTGGTCGACGCCATCAATGCGCTCATCGCCGACGGGACCTATAACAAGATCTTCACGAAGTGGGACGTTTCGGACATAAAGCTCGACAAGTCGGAGTTCAATCCGAAGCCGGCATTCTGAACCTTCCGGGAGGACCAATGACCGTCACCGACGCCGATACCTTCGTCCAGGACTGGACCGCCTGGCACGAGGAGCACGAGAAGAAGCGCGCCTCGGCCCACGGGTTTCTCGCGATCACCTCGATCCGCTGGCTCGGCGAGGAGCCGGAGACGTACGACGACGTGCCGGGCGCCTGGTCGAGCGGCCCCGAGGGCATCGTGGTCTCGCTGGCCCCGGGCGAGTCGCTGGTCGTCGACGGCGTCGAGATCACCGGCCGGCACTCGTTCGGCGTCATCGACGAGCGCGGCGGGATCACCGCCGAGTTCGGCGACGCGGCCGTCGAGATCGCCAAGCGCGGCGGCAACGACATCATCCGCCCCCGCCACCCCGACAATCCGGTCCTGACCGGCTATCAGGGGACCGAGGCGTACGCGCCGGACCCGCGCTGGGCCGTGCCCGGGCGCTTCGTCGCGTACGAGACTCCGGTGCCGACCACCGTCGGCTCGGTCGTCGACGGCCTCGAGCACGTCTACGAGGCCGTCGGCGAGATCGAGTTCGAGGTGGGCGGTGCGGTGCACAGCCTCATCGCCTTCCCCGGCTTCGCCCCCGGCTCTCTGCACGTGCTGTTCGTGGACGAGACCTCGGGGAGGACGACGTACGCCGCCAACCGCTCGCTCTCCGTCGGCGCGCCTGACGCGGACGGCAACGTGGTGATCGACTTCAACCGCGCGACCAACCTGCCGTGCGCCTACACCGACCACGCCACCTGCCCGCTCCCGCCGGCCGGCAACCGGCTCCCGGTCGCGGTCGAGGCGGGGGAGAAGAAGCCCTGACGCCTGCGGCCCGCCGCGGTCTCAGTGGCCGCGGCGGGCCCACTCCTCGGCGATGAGCTCATAGGAGCGGACGCGGTCGGCGTGATCGTGGGTGATGGTCGTGATGACCAGCTCGTCCGCCTCGACGGCACGCTGGAGGATCTCCAGCTGATCGGCGACCTGGGCAGCGGTGCCGACGAACTGGGTGTCGAGGCGGTCCTGGACCAGGGCCCGGTCCTCCTCGGTCCACTCCCAGGCGCGGGCCTCGTCGGGGGTCGGGAACGGGATGGCTCCCTCGCCGGTGCGGATGGAGCGGACCCAGAGGCCGTAGCCGGCGGCGAGCTCGCGTGCCTCCTGCTCGGTCTCGGCGACCACCACGTCGGCGGAGACCGCGACGTGGGGCGCGGTCAGGGTGTCGGAGGGTGCGAAGGCGGTGCGGTAGGAGTGCGCCGCCTCGAGGACCCCGGAGGGGTTGACGTGGTAGTTCGTCGCGAACCGGAGGCCCCGTTTGCCGGCCACCTCGGCGCTCTCGCCGCCGCTGCTTCCCAGCACCCACAGCTCGAGCTCGGCGCCCTCGCCGGGGACGACCCTCGCCGGGGTGCCGGCGGCATCCCGGTAGGTGCCGTCGATGAAGGCGAGGATCGTGACGATCTGCTCGCCGTAGTCGGCGGAGGTCGCCCCGGGCAGCTGCAGGAGCTCCTTCTGGAGCTGGAACCGCGGCGATCCGAGCAGCCCGCTCGGATCGAATTTCGGCGGGACGATCAGTCCCTCCGGGGTACGTCCGTCGACCAGCTCCACCGGGATGACCGCCGGGCCGGAGGCCCCGGGCCTGCCGCCGGAGCGACCCAGGCCGAGGTCGATCCGGCCGGGGAAGGCGGCGTCGAGCAGCCCGAACTCCTCGATCGTCGACAGCGCCGTCCGGTGCCCCATCAGCACCGCGCCGGAGCCCAGCCGGATGCGCGAGGTCGCCGCGCCCAGCAGGGCCAGAACCACGGCCGGTGAGGTGCCGGCGACGCCGGGGTTGAGGTGGTGCTCGGCGACCCAGTAGCGGTGGTAGCCGAAGGACTCGGCCGCCCGCGCGAGCGCGATGGCGTTGCGTACGGCGTCAGGGCCGGAGGCTCCGGAGGACACCGGCACGAGATCGAGGACTGACAGGGGGATGCGGCTCATCGGTGTGCTCCGATCGTGGGGGTGTCCTCGGCCGGGGAGCCCCAGCCCCAGGGCGGGTCGGGGAGGGCGGTCCGCAGCGGGGCGGCGACCTCGGTGGCGAAGAGCTCCAGGCTGTCGCGGTGCTGCTGCTCGGTCAGGCCGCTGGCGTCCGCCTGGACGTGGACGACCTGGTGCCCGAAGCGCTCGTGGTAGCGGTGGATCTTCTCGATCACCTGCTGCGGCGACCCGATCAGCGCCGAGGACCGCTCGACGAAGTCCTCCAGCGTCGGGAAGACCGGCTCCAGCCCGAGACTCGCCTGGAAGTCGAGCTGGCCCTCGAAGACGGGCCGATAGGCGGCGTACGCCTCCTGGCTGGTCGGGGCCACGAACAGCCCTGCCGTCCCGGCGCCGACCGCGATGCCGGCGGGGTCGTGTCCATAGGCGAGCCAGCGCTCGCGGTAGTGGTCGACCAGCTCGCCGTAGGGCTCGATCGGGTGGGTGACGTTGGCCGAGAACAGCGGGTCGCCGTAGCGCGCAGCGAGGTCGACGGACTCCTTCGAGGTGGCGCTCCCGTGCCAGACGCGTACCGGCTGCTGCAGCGGCCGCGGCCAGACCTCCGCGTCGACCAGCGCGGGGCGGAAGCGAGGCGAGGCGGTCACCCGGTCCTGACGCCACAGCTTGCGGAAGATCTCGTACGACTCCGCGTTCCGGTCCCACTGGTCCTCCGGCGTCACCCGGAACAGGTCGCGCTGGGCAGAGCCGTTGCCCTTGCCGATGATCAGCTCGAGCCGACCGCCGGAGAGGTGGTCGAGGGTGGCGTAGTCCTCATAGGCGCGCACCGGGTCGAGCAGGGCCAGCGTCGTCACCGCGGTGAAGAGCCGGATCCGCTCGGTGCGTGCGGCGAGGTGGGACAGCACGACGGTGGGGGAGGAGGAGATGAACGGCCGCTCGTGACGCTCACCGACCCCGAACCCGTCGAAGCCCAGCTCCTCGGCGAGGACGGCGTTGGTGACGACCTCCTGGAACCGGTCGTACGTCGCCTTCTGCTGCCCCGTCACCGGATCGGGCCGGTGGACGATGAGCGTGATCGCCAGGAACCTCATCTGGTCGGCTCCCGCAGGCCGAGGTTCTCGCGGAGCGTGGTCCCTTCGTAGGCGGTGCGGAAGACGCCGCGCTCCTGGAGCAGCGGCACGACGTGGTCGACGAAGGGCGCCAGGCCGCCGGGGGTGATGTGGGGGACCAGGATGTAGCCGTCGGCGGCATCCGCCTGCACGTAGTCGTCGATGGTGGACGCGATGGTCTCCGCCGAGCCGATGAAGCTCTGCCGGCCGGTGACCTCGACGATCGTCTCGCGGGTGCTCAGTCCCTTCGCCTTCGAGATCGTCCGCCAGCGCTCGGCCTGCTCGAGCCGGTCGCCGTGGCTGCGGGCGCTGGCACGCCCCTGCGCGATCAGCTCGTCGGACTCGAGCGGGTCGACGGTGGGCAGCGGGCCGTCGGGGTCGTGGTCGGAGAGGTCGCGGTTCCACAGCTGCTCGAGCAGCTTGATCGCGGTCGCGGGGGAGACCTGCTGCAGCCTGATCTCCCGGGCCAGCTCGACGGCCTCGGCGTCGGTGTCGGCGAGCACGAAGGTGGCGGCGGGCAGGATCAGCAGGTCCTCGTGACGGCGCCCGTGCTTCTCCAGGCGTCCCTTCACATCGACGTAGAACCGCTGACCGTCCTCCAGATGGCTGTGCCGCGAGAAGATCGCGTCGGCCTTCTGGGCGGCGAACTCGCGGCCCTCCTCGGAGTCGCCGGCCTGGAAGATCACCGGGCGGCCCTGCGGGCTGCGCGGGACGTTGAACCGGCCGCTGATGTCGAACTGCGAGTCGTGGTGCTCGAACGCGCCCGGCGCCGGTGTCGACAGGAACGCTCCGGAGGTCTTGTCGGCGAGGATCTCGTCGCCGGTCCAGGTGTCCCACAGGCGGGTCGCGGCGTCGAGGAACGTCTTGGCCCGCTCGTAGCGCTCGCTCTGCGGCAGGTAGCCGCCGCGCCGGAAGTTCTCGCCGGTGAACGCATCCCAGGAGGTGACCACGTTCCAGGCAGCGCGTCCGTCGGAGAGGTGGTCCAGGGAGGCGAACTGGCGGGCCACCTCGTAGGGCTCGTTGAAGGTCGAGTTGATCGTGCCGGTCAGTCCGAGATGGTCGGTGACCGCCGCGAGCGCGGCCAGGATCGTGAACGTGTCCGGTCGACCGACCACGTCGAGGTCGTAGATCTTCCCGGCCTGCTCGCGCAGCCGCAGCCCCTCGGCGAGGAACATGAAGTCGAACAGCCCGCGCTCGGCGATCTGTGCGAACTCCACGAACGAGTCGAACTCGATGTGGCTGCCCGACGCCGGGTCGCTCCACACGGTCGTGTTGTTGACGCCGGGGAAGTGGGCGGCGAGGTGGATCTGCTTCTTCGGCCTGTCGGTCCGGTGCGGCGTGCTCATGCGGGCGTCCCCTCGGTGGTGGCGTAGCGGCTGATGGGACGCGGCAGGCCGAGCGCGCCGCGCAGGGTGGCTCCGTCGTACGCATCGTGGAAGCGCCCGCGCCTCTGCAGCTCGGGCACGAGCCGGCGGGTGATCTGCTCCAGGTCGTCGGGGAGCACCGCCGGCCGCAGCCGGAACCCGGAGAGCCCAGAGGCGTGCCAGGTCGCGAGCAGGTCGGCGAGGCTCTCGGCGGTGCCGGCGAAGACCAGCGCATCCGAGGAGTAGGTCACCCCGGCGGCTTGGTCGAGGCGAGCCAGCCGCTCGCGGGCAGCCTGCTCGGTCTCGTCGAGGAGGACGACGACGTCGCCGAGGACGTGGACCGTGTCGCCACCGCGCCCGGCGGCGTCCTGCGCGGCCCGGATCTCGGCGGTGATCGAGGCGATGTCGGCCGCCGTCCGAGGCGTCACGAACCCCAAGTCGGCCGAGGTGCCGACCAGCTCGAACGGCCGGTCGCGGTGGGCGAGGGCGGCCACGACCGGCTGACCCTGCGGCGGCCGCGGGGTGATCGAAGGCCCCTTCACGTCGAAGTGGCGGCCCTCGAAGTCGATGTAGTGGATCTTGTCCCGGTCGATGAACCGCCCGGTCGCGACGTCGCGGATCTCCGCATCGTCCTCCCAGGAGTCCCACAGACGCCGCAGCACCTCGACATAGTCGGCCGCCTCGGCGAACGCGTCCCGGATCAGCTCCTGCCCTTCGGGGGAGCCGAGGGCGGCGTAGGAGACCTCCGGGAACTCGCGCCGGCCGAACAGCGCCGCGTCCCGTGGTCGCGGCGCCACCTGCACACGTACGCCGGCCCGGCCGCGGCTGACGTAGTCCAGCGTCGCGATCGCCTTGCTGAGATGGAACGGCTCGGTGTGGGTGACGACGGCGGTCGGCACGATGCCGATGTGGCTGGTCAGCGGGGCTATCCGGGAGGCGATCAGCACTGCGTCGAGCCGTCCGCGCACCCGATCGGTGCGGTCGTCGTCCTCGGTGCCGAACGGTGAGTCGGTCTGGATCGAGAGCGAGTCCTCGATCGTGACGAAGTCCAGCAGGCCGGCCTCGGCCTCCTGGACGAGACCGGCCCAGTAGCCGGACTTCAGCAGATCACCGGGCCGGGCGTTCGGCTCCCGCCAGGCGGCCGGGTGCCACCCGGCGCCGTCGAGAGCCACGGCGAGTCGAAGACGAGATGGGGGCGCACTCATGAGTAAAAGTCTACTGACTTCATCAACTTAGTGTGGAGAGTTTCGGAGGATGGACCGCGCCCGGGGCAGTCCGACGGCCACGAGCAGTGCCGCGGCCAGGACCAGGACCGCGTTGACCGCGATCGCCACCTGGAGGGCTCCGAGCGAGGCGACTCCGCCGGCGGCGGTGGCGATGGTGGACATGATCGGGATGCCGAGCGCGATCGCGACCTGCTGGGTCATCATCGCCAGCCCGGTGGCCAGGCCCTGCTCGTGGTCGGGAAGTCCGGAGGTCGCCGCGACCATGAACCCGACGATCGCGGCGACGTGCCCGATGGCGCCGATGAAGTTCATCAGACCGATGAACCACAGCCAGCCGGCCGAGGGCCCGATCAGGACGAGCGCGCCGGTGGTGACCGCCTGGATCGCGAGCCCGCCGGCCACGGTGTTGCGTACGCCGAAGGCCTCGATGACCCGCGAGCCGACGGAGCCGCCGATGATCGCCCCTGCCCCCATCGCGACGAGCATCAGCCCGGTCTGCAGAGCGTTCAGGCCGAGGACGTGCTGCAGGTACATCGTCAGCACGAAGACCAGCGACGACTCGAAGGCGAAGGTCGCGAAGCCGGCGATGTTGCCGAAGCCGATGGTGCGGCGGGTGAGGATGTGCAGCGGCACCAGCGGGTGCGGGTGCGTGGACTCGGCCCGCCAGAACGCGACCAGCAGCACCACCGCGGCGCCGATCGCCGCCAGCCCCCACATGTCGGCGATGCCCGCCTCTCCCAGCCGGGTCGCGCCGTAGACCAGCGCGAGCAGCCCTGACGTCACCAGCACGGCGCCCGGGAGGTCGAGCCGCGACCGCTCCCGGTCGGCGGAGTCACGCAGCACGAACGGCGCGACGGCGACCACCAGCAGCGCGATCGGCACGTTGACCAGGAACGCCCAGCGCCACGACAGCAGATCGGTGAGTACGCCGCCCAGCACCGCCCCGGCGGTGAACCCGGTCGACATCACCACGCTGTTCAGCCCCAGAGCACGCTGGCGCAGCGGTCCCTCCGGGAAGGAGACGGTGAGCAGGGAGAGCGCCGCGGGGGTGACCGCGGCGGTCGCGAGACCCTGGGCGACCCGGGCCGTGAGGAGCAGCTCGGGCGAGGTGGCGACCCCGCCGAGCAGGGAGGCCGCGCCCAGCGCGACCATGCCGACCAGGAAGACCCGCCGCCGGCCGACGTAGTCGCCGATCCGGCCGAAGAGCAGCGTGAACCCGGCCGCGCACAGCGCGAACGCGGTCGCGATCCACTGCACGTCTGCCTCGGCGAAGCCGAGGCTGGCGCCGACGGTCGGCAGCGCCACGTTGAGGATCGAGAAGTCGACGGTGAGGGTGAACTGGGACGCGAGCAGCAACAGGAGCACCAGCAGCTGTCCGCGGGTCATGGTGGCCGGGCGTACGGGCTCGGCCTGGGTGGTGAGGGTCATGACATCAACGCTCTGGCAGATGACGTACGCCAGCCAGACACCTGTTCTGCCACCCACCCGCCTGCCTGGCACTGACAGGGTCAGGAAGAAAACTCCGCGCGGCCGCACTATAGGAACCATGACGACCGAGCTCGGAGAGTTCCTGCGCAGCCGCCGGGCGGCGATCAGTCCCCAGGACGCCGGGCTGGTGTCCTACGGCGCTCGTCGCGTACCCGGGCTCCGGCGTGAGGAGCTGGCGATGCTGGCCGGCGTCTCGCCGACCTACTACACCCGGCTCGAGCAGGCAGCCCACCACAACGCCTCCGACGCAGTGATCGGCTCGCTCGCCCGGGCGCTGCGGCTGAGCGCCGAGGAGCACGACCACCTGCGTCGGCTGGCGCGTCCCGTCGAGACGGTCTCGGGCGGCCGCGACGTGGAGCCGCGCCCTTCCGCGGTGGCGATGGTGATGGACTACCCCGGTCCGGCGCTCATCGTCGACCACGCCAACTACGTGCTCGCCTGGAACGATCTCGGTCACCGCCTCTACGGCCACGGCCTGGACTTCGACGCGCCTTACGCCGGCCGTCCCCACCGCCCGAACCTCATTCGCCGGTTCTTCCTCGAGCCGGACGGGCCGGAGCTGTTCGTCGACCCCGAGGGCACCGGGCTGCAGATGGTCGGCTTCCTGCGCTACTCATCGGGCCTGCACCCCGACGACCACATCCTCAGCTGCCTGGTCGGCGAGCTCGTCCAGCGCAGCGACCTGTTCGCCGAGCTGTGGGCCGAGCATCCGGTGATGGACTGCGGCTACGGGATCAAGCGGCTGCGGCATCCGGTGGCGGGGCGGATGGACCTGGCGTACGAGGCGATGGTGCTGCCCGAGACCAGCCAGCGCATCGTGCTCTACCGAGCCGAGCCCGGCTCGCCGTCGGCGGACGCGCTGGCCACGCTGGCTGCGACGTCTTCGGCCGATCAGCTCGGCGGCAGCAGCGGCCGCGGCGGCAACGGGGACGAGTAGACGACGCTGGTGGTGACGCTGCCCAGGGTGCCGATCCTGCCGCTGACCTGCTCCAGGTGCTTCATGCTGGTGGCCACGACCTTCATGATGAAGCAGTCGTCGCCGGTGACGTGATGGGCCTCGATGACCTCGGGCTGGCCGGCGAGCAGCTTGTGGAGCGGGTCGTAGTTGCTGCTGGGGTAGCGCAGGCGCAGATAGGCCAGGATCGTGAAACCGAGTCGCTCCGGGTCGACCTGTGCCCCGTAGCCGGCGATCACACCGGACTCCTCGAGCCGGCGCACCCGCTCGGCGGCGGCGCTGTGGCTCATGTTGATGTGTCGGGCCAGGTCGGCGATGCTCTGCCGGCCGTTGGTCTGCAGCGACTTCAGGATGGCGGTGTCGACCTTGTCGGGCTCGAACGGGATATTCACGGGCACCGCGCAAGAATGCCATGAAATCGAAGGCCATCGGCTCTGGATGCCGGGGAACGAGCCTTCAGATCGCGTTCTGGCGTCAGTACGGTTCAGGCATGAAATTCCCCGCCGCACCCGCCGATGCCGTCGCCCACTTCGCGAGCAAGCTCGCCTTCGAGACCGACGCCTCCGACGTGTACGCCGACCAGTCAGCGAGCATCCGGTTCGTGCTGGTCGACTCCCGTGGTGAGGCAGCCTGGACCCAGGGCCGCGTCGTCGGCGCCGTCCACATGCCGACCGCCGAGATCGCCACCCGGGCTCCCGCGGAGATCCCCGTGGACCTGCCGGTCGTGACGTACTGCTGGGGGCCGGGCTGCAACGGCGCGACTCGGGCCGCGCTCGAGTTCGCGAAGCTCGGCTACCAGGTCAAGGAGATGATCGGCGGCTTCGAGTACTGGGCCCGCGAGGGCTATCCGGTCGAGGACGAGCATGGCCCCGTCCTCCGCGCGAAGGACCCGTTGACCGCGCCGCTGGACGCGATCTCCTGTGCTTGCTGACCCCAGGATCCGCCTGACCCGCAGCGTCTCGATCCGTCCCGCCGGGGTCGACGACCTGCCCGAGCTGGTCGAGCTGATCCGGGAGCACGCCCGCTACGAGCGAGCCGGTGAGCCGCGGCCGGACCTCGAGACCGCGTTGGCGGCGTGGTTGTTCGTCCCTCGGCCGCGGGTGCGTGTGCTCGTTGCCGTCCAGAACGACGTGCTGGTCGGCTATGCGAGCTGGAGCCTGGAGGCCTCGACCTGGCAGGCGGCCGAGTACGCCCATCTCGACTGCCTCTACCTGCGGGAGGCCACTCGGGGTCGCGGGGCCGGCCGCCTCCTGATGGGGGCGGTGGAGGCCGAGGCGCGATCGGCCGGCGCCGGCGAGCTGCAGTGGCAGACGCCGGCGTGGAACGAGGGCGCGATCCGCTTCTACCGACGCACCGGCGCGCGCGACGACGCCAAGGCGCGGTTCACGTTGCCGCTCACAGATCCTTCGCGTACGTAGCCGGAGGAGCGCCGACGACGTCGCGGAACGTACGCACCAGGTGGGCCTGGTCGCTGAAGTCCAGCTCGGCGGCGACCGCGGCCCAGTCGACCTCACCGGAGTGGGCGCGGGCGGCGACCTCCAGCACGCGGAACCGCTGCACGACCCACTTCGGGCCGATCCCGACGTACTCGCTGAACAGGCGCTGCAGCGACCGCAGGCTCACGCCGGCACGGTCGGCGAGCTGCTCGGCCCGGGTGATCGAGCGGTCCTCCTCGGCCAGGACCGCCCAGCGGCGTACGTCCTCGGCGACCGTGTCCGTGGGCAGGCCGACCTCCAGGAGGTAGGACTCCATCGCGGCGGCCATCTCCGCGGGATCGGCGACGGAGAGGATGCGCTCCGCGGCCGGCCGGTCGTCGACGCCGAGGAGGTCCTGGGCCGGGACGACCTGGTCGGCGATCGCGCTGACCCGGCTGCCGAGCACCGGGCGGAAGAGGCCGGGCAGGAACGAGACACCGAGCGTGTGGCCGCGGCCGGTGAGATGCCGGACGAACGGGCGCCGGCCGATGCCGTGCACCAGCAGCCGGCCGTCCTCGGCGGCGACGTGGATCCGCGGCTGCGGGATGACCTGCTGGTCGTGCGGGTGCTCGAGCTCCCAGCCGACGTACCAGTGGTAGTCCACGTGTCCCGCCAGCGCCGGTGAGACCGCGAACCGCTCGGTGGTGATCGTCCGGGCCGCCGTCACCGGGCGCACGATCGCGTCGGGATAGCCCTTGCCCTCGGTGTCGTCGGCCATGCCGCCAACGATATGGCGCGTTCCTTCAATCCTCGGCCCTGGTGTCCGCAGCAGGCTGGACCCATGACCGAGAAGAGCTACAGCAACAAGGCGAGCACCACCATGACCGTCGCGCGCTGGCACGAGGCGGCCTACGTCGACATCGACGGCGAGGGCACCACGATGGGCGACGACGTCTACATCCCCCACCGCGGCCTGACCACCGCCGAGACCGACTACACCTACGCGGGCGAGATCCAGGGCACGGGTGTCGCGCGGATGATCGGCGCCTACGGCAACCCTGCCGGCGGCGCGGTCTTCGAGGCGTACGAGCAGTTCACCGGCTCCATCGCCGGCCAGGAGGGCTCGTGCGTGTGGCGGATCAGCGGTGCGTACGCCGACAAGACCGTGCGCTCCCACCTCACGATCATCCCCGGGCTCGGCACCGGCGGCCTCGAGGGTCTCGTCGGGGAGGCCGACCTGGTCCTCTCCGAGGAGGGCGGCGGCGAGGCGTACGGCTTCGTTCTGTCCTACGACTGGAGCTGAGGGCGCGGGACGTGGGCCGCGGAGGACTGGCCGAGCCAGGCCGGGACGGCGCGGCGTACGTCCTCGGCGGCACTGATGGCGACCATCTCGGCGCGCAGCGCCATCGGCCAGGCGAGGTCGCCGCGCCAGATCTCGGTGAGCGTACGCAGACTGCCGGTCAGCCGCGCGTCGACCTCGAACCCGGGGTCGAAGTCGCAGACCTCGGCCTGGTCGGCCGAGACCACGAGCCACCAGCGCGCGACCTTCGGCTCGACGTCGGTGAGCCGGAACTCGACCACGGTGCGCCGTCGCGGCCACACGTCGATCGGGATGGTGCGGCGCATGTCCCAGAAGAGCAGGTGCGGGTCGAGGTCGGCCTGGCCGAGCTCGCCGACCCAGCGGGTGCCCCACTGGTGGAGCGCGGTGACGACCGTGGCGAGCTCCTGGCCACTGGCGGTGAGGTGGTAGGACGTGCGCTGCTTCTCGCCGCGGCGCTGGATGATGCCGGCGCGCTCCAGCGTCCGCAGACGCTTGGAGAGCAGGGCCGGCGACATCTTGGGCACACCCCGGCGCAGCTCGTTGAAGTGGGTGCTGCCGAGCAGCAGCTCGCGTACGACGAGCAGCGTCCACCGCTCGTCGAGCACCTCCATGGCCTTAGCCACCGGACAGAACTGGCCGTATCCCGCCACCGGACCGCCTCCTTTGCAGCCCGAGATCCTGTCATCAGTAGACCGCTGACGAGGGCGGACAGCAAGTACAGATCCTGAACTTCGATGAGTTCAGATCCGGCACTATCCGCCGGCGACGGCACCGGGTGAGGCTGGAACCTCCAGATCAAGTCTCGGGTCAACGTCTTGGAGGAAGACATGACCGCAACACCAGCTTCACCCGACCTGAAGGCCAAGCACCGCACGATGTGGGGGCTGGGAAACTACGCCCGGGTCGCCGACGAGCTCATCCCCGAGCTCGGCCAGGTGATCGTCGAGGCTTGCGAGATCGGGCCGGGCGACCGCGTACTCGACATCGCCGCCGGCACCGGGAACGCCGCCGTCCCCGCTGCCCTCGCGGGGGCGGACGTGACCGCGAGCGACCTGACGCCGGAGCTGCTCGAGATCGGGCAGGCTCATGCAGAAGAGGCAGGAGCCGACTCCGTCACCTGGCGCGTCGCCGACGCCGAGGCGCTGCCGTTCGACGACGCCGCGTTCGACGTGGTCATGTCCACGGTCGGCATCATGTTCGCGCCGTTCCACGAGAAGGCCGCGTCCGAGCTGCTCCGGGTCGTCCGGCCGGGCGGCCGGATCGGCCTGGTCAGCTGGACGCCGGAGGGCTTCATCGGCCAGATGTTCGCCACGATGAAGCCGTTCATGGCACCGCCGCCCCAGGGGGCGCAGCCGCCGCCGCGATGGGGCGACGAGACCCATGTACGCGGCCTGCTGGGCGACCAGGTGACCTCCGTCCAGGCCGAGAAGCGGATGGTCGCCATCGACTCGTTCGAGACCGGCGCGGAGTTCCGTGACTTCTTCAAGGCCTGCTACGGGCCGACGATCGTCGCCTATCGCGGGATCGCCGAGGACGCCGAGCGGACGGCGGAGCTCGACGCCGCGCTCGCCGAGCTGGGGGACCGCTACATCACGGCCGGGGTGATGAACTGGGAGTACCTGCTGCTGACCGCGGTGCGTAGCTAGCCGGTCGTGCTCGCTCGGTGCGTGTGGCCTTTCCGATCTCGATCCGGTCCCGTGGAACAATCCGTCGTGTGACTGAGATCGAGATCGGCCGGGCCAAGCGAGCACGACGGGCGTACGCCTTCGACGACGTGGCGATCGTGCCGTCCCGGCGCACCCGTGACACCACCGAGGTGAGCACCGACTGGCAGATCGACGCCTACCGCTTCGACATCCCGCTCATCGCGGCGCCGATGGACTCGGTGATGTCGCCGTCGACCGCGATCGCGATGGGCAAGCTCGGCGGCCTCGGGGTGCTCAACCTCGAGGGCGTGTGGACCCGTTACGACGACCCGCAGCCGCTGCTCGACGAGCTGGCCGAGCTGAGCGGCGTCGACGCGACCCGGCGTCTGCAGGAGATCTACGAGGCCCCGATCCGGGCCGAGCTGATCACCGAGCGGCTGCGCGAGGTGCGCGCCTCGGGCGTCACCGTGGCCGGGGCGCTGTCCCCGCAGCGTACGAAAGAGTTCGCCAAGGCCGTCGTCGACGCCGGCGTCGACCTCTTCGTCATCCGCGGCACCACGGTCTCGGCCGAGCACGTCTCCTCGCAGGCCGAGCCGCTCAACCTCAAGGAGTTCATCTACGAGCTCGACGTGCCGGTGATCGTGGGCGGCTGCGCGACCTACCAGGCTGCGCTCCACCTGATGCGCACCGGTGCGGCCGGCGTCCTGGTCGGCTTCGGCGGCGGTGCGGCGCACACGACCCGCACCGTGCTCGGCGTGGCCGTGCCGATGGCCTCCGCGGTGGCCGACGTCGCCGCCGCGCGCCGCGACTACCTGGACGAGTCCGGCGGCCGCTACGTCCACGTCATCGCCGACGGCGCCGTCGGCCGCTCCGGCGACATCGCCAAGGCGATCGCCTGCGGCGCCGACGCGGTCATGGTCGGGAGCCCGTTCGCGCGGGCGACGGATGCCCCCGGCAAGGGATTCCACTGGGGCAACGAGGCCCACCACGCCGACCTGCCCCGCGGCGAGCGCGTCGCCTTCGAGCCCGTCGGCACCTTCGAGGAGGTCCTCTTCGGGCCTTCGCACGTCGCCAACGGCACCATGAACCTCGTCGGTGCCCTCAAGCGCGCCATGGCCACCACCGGCTACACCGACCTCAAGGAGTTCCAGCGGATCGAGGTCGTCGTCGGCTGACGACCCTCCGCCGAGTCCGCACTTCTGGCGGGCCGAATCTGTAGTTGTGGGCGACGAAACTCTCGTTTCGTCGCCCACAACTGCGTTCTCGACGACTGACCTCGGCTGGTCCGGCCCCGTGTCGAGGCGTCACTCCCGCAGATCGAGGCGTCGCGTACGTCGGCCGAGACGTCCGCAGGTGACGCTTCGGCCGACCGGAGCGACCTTTCGGCCGGCGCGGCCGACTTCTCGGCATTGGTTGGACGCCGACCTTCCATGTTCTTGGGCTACCCCGTAGAGTGACCGCTGTCACCACCTAAGCAAGCGCTTAGATTAGCCGAGCACACGAGGGAATGAGCATGTCGAGGTTCGAGGGACGTACGGCGATCATCACCGGGGCCAGCCGGGGCATCGGTCTGGGCATCGCCCAGCGGCTGGTGGACGAGGGGGCGAAGGTCGTCATCACGGCGCGCAAGCCCGAGGCGCTCGCGGAAGCGGTCGAGGGACTCGGAGGCAAAGAGGTCGCCCTCGGCATCGCCGGAAAGGCCGACGACCCCGAGCACCAGGAGGAGGTCGTCAAGGCTGCGATCGACACCTTCGGCAGCGCCGACCTGCTGGTCAACAACGCCGGCATCAACCCGAAGGCCGGCGGCCTGATCGACATGGACCGCGAGTCGGCCCGCAAGACCGTCGAGGTCAACTGCCTCTCGCCGATCGGCTGGACCCAGCAGGTCTGGCGGGCGTGGATGTCCGAGCACGGCGGCGCGATCGTCAACATCTCCTCCGTGGCCGGCCTGGCTCCGACCCCGCTGATCGCGACGTACGGCGCGAGCAAGGCGATGCTCAGCTACATCACCCAGGAGCTCTCGGTCGAGCTCGGCCCGAAGGTGCGGGTCAACGCGATCCTCCCGGCCGTGGTGAAGACCAAGTTCGCCGAGCTCCTCTACGAGGGCCGCGAGCAGGAGGTCTCGGCGGCATACCCGCTCAAGCGCCTCGGCACCCCCGAGGACATCGCCGGTGTCGCGTCGTTCCTCCTCTCCGAGGACGCCGGCTGGATGACCGGCCAGCTCGTCACTGTCGACGGCGGCCTCACCCTCGCCGGCGGACGCGTCTGATGGCGCCGGCCCCAGGCAGCACCGCCGTCGTCACCGGCGCCGCGGGCGGGATCGGCCGTGCCCTCGCCGCCCGCCTCGTCGCCGAGGGCGTCCGCGTCGTGGTCAACGACATCGACGACGTACGCCTGACCGAGACGGCCAAGGAGATCGGCGCCCATCCGGTGGCCGGTGACGCGGCCTCGGTCGAGGGCGTGGCCCGCCTCGTCGAGGCGGCGAAGGACCACCTCGGCCAGATCGACGCGTGGTACGGAAACGCCGGCATCGACCGCGGCATCGGCCTGGACTGTCCCGAGGAGGACTGGCAGGCCTCGCACGAGGTCAACGTGATGGCCCACGTCCGGGCGGCGCGTCTCCTCGTCCCCGACTGGGTCGAGCGGAGGAGCGGTCGCTACGTGGTGACGGCGAGTGCGGCGGGGCTGCTGATGATGGTCGGTACGCCGACCTACTCGGTCACCAAGCACGCCGCGGTCGCCTTCGCGGAGTGGCTCTCGGCGACCTACCGCCACCACGGGATCGTCGTGCAGGCGATCTGCCCGCAGGGTGTGCAGACCGGGATGCTCGAGCGATCGGGACCGATGGCGGGCCTGCTCAGCCGTGACGGAGCGCTGACGCCCGAGCAGGTCGCCGATGCGGCCTGGGAAGCGACGACCGATGACCGCTTCCTGGTGCTGCCGCACCCGGAGGTGGGCGACTACTACGCCGCGCGGGCGACGCAGACCGACAAGTGGCTCGGCGGGATGAATCGACTCTGGCAGCACGTGGAAGGACAGGTATGAAGGCGTGGCGGATCGGCTCGCTCGGCGAGCCCCAGGACGTGATGCGGCTCGAGGAGGTGCCCGACCCGACCCCCGGAGCCGGACAGCTCGTCGTGAAGGTGCTGGCCAGCCCGGCCAACTTCCCCGACGTACTCATGTGCCGTGGCCTCTACCAGGTCAAGCCCGAGCTGCCGTTCACTGCCGGCGTCGAGCTGTGCGGTGAGGTCGTCGCGCTCGGCGACGGCGTCGAGGGGTTCCAGGTCGGAGATCGCGTCATCGGCGGCGGGTCGCTGCCGTACGGCGGCTTCGGCGAGCTCGCGCTGATGGACGCCGCGACCACGTTCCCGGCTCCGGAGGCACTCACCGACGCCGAGGCGTCGAGCCTCTACATCGGCTACCAGACCGGCTGGTTCGCGCTCCACCGCCGCGCCCACATCCAGCCTGGCGAGACGCTGCTCGTGCACGCCGCCGCGGGCGGGGTCGGCAGCGCCGCGATCCAGCTCGGCAAGGCCGCCGGAGCGACAGTGATCGGTGTCGTCGGCGGGCCGGAGAAGGCCGCGGTCGCCAAGCAGCTCGGCGCGGATGTCGTGATCGACCGCCACACCGAGGACTTCGTGAAGGTGGTCAAGGAGGTCACCGGCGGCAAGGGCGCCGACGTGATCTACGACCCGGTCGGCGGCGACACCTACGACCGCTCCACCAAGTGCATCGCCTTCGAGGGCCGGATCCTGATCATCGGCTTCGCCGGCGGCCGCATCCAGGAAGCCGCGCTCAACCACTCGCTGATCAAGAACTACTCGATCGTCGGACTCCACTGGGGCCTCTACAACGCGCTCGCGCCCGACCTGGTCGCCGAGTGCCACCGCGAGCTCACCCGGATGGCGGCCGAGGGCTCGATCAAGCCGCTGGTCAGCGAGGAGCTGTCCCTGGACGAGGTGGCCGACGGCGTACAGCGCCTTGCCGACGGCACCACCGTCGGACGGGTCGTGTACGTCGCATGAAGGCGGTCATCTTCGACTACGGCGGGGTGCTGACCACGCCCATCGGCGACTCGATCCGGGCCTGGCTGGAGGCTGACGGCATCAAGCCGGAGAGCTTCACGAAGGTGCTCAAGGAGTGGCTGGGCCGCTACGCCGACGCCGGCACCCCGATCCACCGCCTCGAGCTCGGCGAGCTCTCGGTCAAGGAGTTCGACCAGCTCCTGGCCGCTCGCCTCGAGACGTACGACGGCAACCCGGTCGATCCCGACGGCGTCCTGTCCCGGCTCTTCGCCGGGATGCGCCCCAACCCGGAGATGTTCGCGCTGGCCGAGGAGCTCCGCGACGCCGGCATCCGGCTGGCCCTGCTCTCCAACAGCTGGGGCAACTTCTACCCGCGCAAGCAGGTCGACGCGCTGTTCGAGGTGGTGGTGATCTCCGAGGAGGTCGCCATGCGGAAGCCGGAGGCGCCGATCTTCGACCGCACCCTGAGCAGGCTCGGTCTCCCGGCCGAGGAGTGCCTCTTCATCGACGACGCAGAGCCCAACGTCCTCGGCGCCCGGGCGGTCGGCCTCGACGCCCTGCTGCACACAGACTCGGCGAGCACCCGCGCGGCGCTCGCCCGCATGATTCCCACCCTCGGAGGTGCCGTGTGACGACCGAATCGCTGCCCGGACTCGATCTGGACCGGCTCGGCCCCTGGCTGGCCAAAAACGTGACAGGCGCCGGCCACGAGCTGAGCGCCACCCACATCTCCGGAGGCAAGTCCAACCTGACGTACGCCGTCTCCGACGGCACCCACGAGTGGATCGTCCGCCGTCCGCCGCTGGGGCACGTGCTCGCCACCGCGCACGACATGAAGCGTGAGTTCACCGTGATCACCGCGCTGCGCGACACCGACGTACCGGTGCCGCACACGTTCGCGTTCTGCGACGACGAGGAGGTGCTCGGGGCGCCGTTCTACGTGATGGAGAAGGTCGACGGCCGGCCTTACCGCTACGCCCGCGAGCTCGAGCCGCTCGGTGCGGACCGCACGAAGGCGATCTCGGAGCAGCTCATCGACGTGATGGCCGCGCTGCACGCGGTCGACCCGGCCGAGGTCGGACTGAGCGAGTTCGGCCGCCCCGAGGGCTTCCTGAGCAGGCAGGTCCGGCGCTGGAAGAAGCAGCTCGAGGCGTCGTACTCCCGCGATCTCCCCGCAGCCGACGAGCTCCACGCGCTGCTGGAGGCGCGGGTCGGTGCCGCCGAGGCCGCCTCGACCGGGCCGGGGATCGTGCACGGTGACTACCGCCTCGACAACGTGCTCACCGACGAGGCCGACCAGATCAAGGCCGTCGTCGACTGGGAGATGGCCACGCTCGGCGACCCGGTCACCGACCTGGCGATCCTGCTCACCTACCAGCGGATGGCCTCGGTCTCCGGCGACGGCACCGTGACCGACGTCAGCAACGCCCCCGGCTGGCTCTCCGAGGACGAGATCATCGCCCGCTACGACGCGGCCAGCCCGCGTGACCTGAGCGAGTTCGGCTTCTACCGCGGGCTCGCCGCCTACAAGCTCGCCGCGATCCTCGAGGGGATCCACTACCGCTACCTCAAGGGCCAGACCGTGGGGCCCGGCTTCGACAAGATCGGGGACGGGATCCACCCGCTCCTGGACATGGGACTGTCTGCAATGAAGGAGAAGTGACGCATGGATTTCGCACCCGACGCCAGGACCGAGGAGCTCGTCGCCTCGGTATGGGACTTCCAGAAGACGTACGTCGAGCCGAACGAGGCCGTCTTCGAGGAGCAGCTCGCGGCCCAGGACGACAAGTGGGCCTGGGACAGCGTGCCGATCCTCGGCGAGATCCGCGCCGAGGCCCGCAAGCGCGGCCTGTGGAACCTCTTCCTGCCCGGTGA
Organism: Nocardioides sp. YJ-D4; assembly: GCF_054031495.1. Taxonomy (NCBI): domain Bacteria; kingdom Bacillati; phylum Actinomycetota; class Actinomycetes; order Propionibacteriales; family Nocardioidaceae; genus Nocardioides; species Nocardioides sp. YJ-D4. Next base: position 2,163,382 of record NZ_CM132932.1, on the reverse strand, counting down.
GGGCGGGGCGGGCCTGACCAACCTGCAGTACGCCCCGCTGGCCGAGATCACCGGCCGCAGCCACCTCGCGCCGGCCGCGTTCAACTGCGCCGCGCCCGACACCGGCAACATGGAGGTGCTGCACGACTTCGGCAACGAGGCCCAGCAGAAGGAGTGGCTGGAGCCGCTCCTGGACGGGCAGATCCGCAGCGCCTTCGCGATGACCGAGCCGGGCGTCGCCTCCTCCGACGCGACCAACATCGAGACCTCGATCGTGCCCGACGGCGACGAGTATGTCATCAACGGCCGCAAGTGGTGGATCACCGGCGCGATGAACCCGAACGCCAAGATCTTCATCGTGATGGGCAAGACCGACCCGTCCGCCGAGCGTCACAAGCAGCAGTCGATGATCCTGGTGCCCCGCGACACCCCGGGCCTCACGATCAAGCGCGGCATGGAGGTCTTCGGCTACGACGACCACGACCACGGCGGCCACGCGGAGCTGATCTTCTCCGACGTACGTGTCCCGGCGGGCAATCTCATCGGCACCGAGGGCATGGGGTTCGCGATCGCGCAGGCGCGCCTGGGCCCCGGCCGCATCCACCACTGCATGCGCTCCATCGGTCTGGCCGAGCGGGCGATCGAGCTGATGTGTGCCCGGGTCGAGGAGCGGGTCGCCTTCGGCAAGCCGCTCTCCGAGCAAGGCGTGATCCGCGACTGGATCGCCGAGTCGCGGGTGCGGATCGAGCAGCTGCGACTCCTGGTCCTCAAGACCGCCTGGCTGATGGACACGGTCGGCAACAAGGGCGCCCACACCGAGATCCAGGCGATCAAGATCGCCACTCCGGCGACCGTCCAGTGGATCCTCGACAAGGCGATCCAAGCCCACGGTGCCGGTGGTCTCTCGCAGGACTTCCCGCTGGCCAAGTCCTACGCCGGCATCCGTACGCTGCGGTTCGCCGACGGCCCCGACGAGGTGCACAAGAACGCCCTGGCCAAGGCCGAGCTGCGCAAGCAGGCCGCGCGGCGGGAGGGACGGCAGTGACTCCCGAGGAGCTGCGCGGCCGCGTCGAGGAGTTTCTCGCCGAGCACCCGGTCGCGACGACCGAGCCGAGTGCCTTCCTGCACGCCCGCTACCAGGCGGGGCTGGCGTGGGTCGCGTTCCCCGAGGGCCACGGTGGTCTCGGCGCCTCGCGCGCCCTGCAGCCGCTGGTCTCCGACCTCTTCGAGGCGGCCGGCGCCCCCGACAACAACCCGCGACGCAACGGGATCGGGCTCGGCATGGCCGCGCCGACGATCCTGGCCTACGGCACCCCGGAGCAGAAGTCTCGCTTCCTGGAGCCGCTGTGGTGCGGCGAGGAGATCTGGTGCCAGCTCTTCTCCGAGCCCGGCGCAGGCTCCGACCTCGCCGGCCTGGCGACCCGAGCCGTCCTCGACGGTGACGAATGGGTCGTCAACGGGCAGAAGGTGTGGACCTCGGGCGCCCACAACGCAGACTTCGCGATCCTCGTAGCCCGCACCGATCCGGATGTCCCGAAGCATCGCGGTCTGACCTACTTCTTGTGCGATATGCACGATCCGGGCGTCGAGGTGCGGCCGCTGCGCCAGATCACCGGCGAGGCGGAGTTCAACGAGGTCTTCCTGACCGATGTGCGGATCCCCGACGCCCACCGCCTCGGCGCGGTCGGGCAGGGATGGGAGGTCGCCAACGCCACGCTCAACAACGAGCGGGTCGCCATCGGCGGCGCCGCGATGCCCCGCGAGGGCGGGATGCTCGGCGTGGTCGCCGAGTCGTGGCGTACGCATCCGGAGAACCACACCCCGGAGCTGCGCGACCGGCTCTTGAAGCTGTGGGTCGAGTCGGAGGTGGCTCGGCTGACGGGAGCACGGCTGCGGCAGAAGCTGGCCGTCGGCCAGCCCGGCCCGGAGGGGTCGGCGATGAAGCTGACCTTCGCCAAGATCAACCAGCAGCTCACCGGGCTCGATCTGGAGCTGCGCGGCGAGGAAGGGCTCCGCTACGAGGACGGCGAAGGCTGGGCGATGGTCCGGCCCGAGCACGTCGACTTCGGCGGCCGCGACGCGGTCTATCGCTACCTGCGCGCCAAGGGCAACTCCATCGAGGGCGGCACCTCGGAGATCCTGCGCAACATCGTGGCCGAGCGAGTCCTCGGTCTCCCCGGGGAGCACCGGGTCGACAAGGACGTTTCCTGGAAGGCCATTCCCCGATGAAGGAGCCCGCGATGAGCGATGTCGAACTGCTCGACAACGAGCTCGATGCCGACCTGCGGTCCACGGTCAGGTCGTTCCTGGCCGAGCACTGCTCGCCGGGCGACGTGGTCAAGGCGTACGACGGGGACAGCTCGCTCACCCCGGTCCTGTGGAAGGGGCTCGCCAGCGAGCTCGGGCTCGCGGGGCTGCTGATCCCGGAGTCCTACGGTGGTGCCGGGGCATCCGCCCGTGAGGCCGCCGTGGTCCTGGAGGAGCTGGGCCGGGCGGTTGCCCCGGTGCCGTTCCTGACCAGCTCCGTCGTCGCCACCTCGGTCCTGCTGGCCGGGCCCACCGAGGCCGGTGCGGAGCTGCTGGCCGGACTGGCTTCGGGGGACCGCACCGCAGCCCTGGCCGTGTCGCTCGCGACCACGACGGTCCAGCCGTTGGAGCCGGTCGAGACCGAGATCCGGTCGGTCGCCGGCGCTCTGGAGGCGGACACGCTCCTGGTGCCGGTGGCGACGCCCGACGGTATCGAGATCCGAGCCCTTCCCGCGGACCGGGCGACGATCACCCCGGTGAGCTCGCTCGACATGACCCGCCAGCTCGCCGATGTCACCCTCGATCCGGCGGCCGGCGAGGTGGTCGTGGCCGCTGAGCGCGGTGCCGAGGGCGTACGCTCCGGGCTGCTGGCCGGGGCCGCGCTGATGGCCTCCGAGCAGGTCGGCGTGGCGCAGTGGTGCCTGACCACGACGGTGGAGTACCTCAAGGTCCGGCGGCAGTTCGGCCGGATCGTCGGCGGCTACCAGGCGCTCAAGCACCGGCTCGCCGACCTCTACACCAACGTCGAGGGTGCCGGCGCGACTGCCCGCTACGCCGCCGGGGCGCTGGCTCTCGGAGATGCGAGGGAGACCGAGATCGCGACCCACGTCGCCGCCGCGTACTGCGGTGACCTGGCCGTCACCGCGGCCGAGGAGGCGGTGCAGCTGCACGGCGGCATCGGCATGACGTGGGAGCACCCCGCCCACCTCTACCTCAAGCGGGCCAAGGCCGACCAGATCGCGTACGGCCTCCCCGGCCTCCATCGCGACCGTCTGGGGGCCCTCGTCGACATCTGATGCCGAGGCGTCACGCCGGTCGGCCGAGGTGGCACCACGGTGCCATCTCGGCCGGCGCGAGTGACGTCTCGGCTACTTCTCCAGCGCCATCAGGGCGAGAGCGAACAGGAGTCGGTCGCGCGGGTCGGAGATGCTCTTCGCGGTCAGGTCCTGGATCTGCTTGATGCGGTAGATGACCGTGTTGCGGTGACAGATCAGGTCTTCGGCGGCGTGGGTGGGGGAGCCGCCGTGCGCGATGAGGGCGCGGAGCGTCGCCAGCAGTACGTCGGACTGGTGGGTCGGCTGCGCCAGGATCGGGCCGAGGGTGCGGCGTACGAGCAGGTGGGAGACGGCGGGTGAGGCGGTCAGCAGCACCTGCGGCAGGCGGTCGTCGACGACCGCGATGTCCGTACGTCCTCGGGGCACCGTCTCCACCGTGTGGGTGGCGAGCTGGAAGGCGGTGCCGAAGCCGCTGAGGTCGTCGGCGGTGGCGATCCCGACCCGGCCCGAGTTGCAGCAGGCGAGCTGGTCGACCAGATCGGCGACGGCCTCCGCGACCGGGCGCGACCCCAGCGGGACCAGCCCGAAGTGGTGGTCGCCGCGTACGTGCCAGAACGACACCAGCCCGGCCTTCTCCAGGCGGTCGTCGGGGTTGCGCAGCGGTGAGTCGCGGTTGCCGTCGAAGGCCGCGACCACGCAGGCCATCCGCGCGTCGGCGGCGACCCCGAGGATGTCCTGCACCTCGGCGGCGAACGCGGGGTCGCCGCCGCGACCCTCGGCGAGCCCGTCGAGGAGCCGGCCCTGGAGCTGCAGGTCGCGACGCTGCAGCAGCGCCGCCTCCTTCCGGTAGGCCCCCGACATGACCGAGTTCTGCACGTCCAGGTCGGTCCACACCTGGCGCCCGGCGAGCACCATCACCCGGTCGTCGATCCCGAGCTCCTCCTGCTGGTGGACCATCGCCTCCCACAGCATCCGGGTGCCGACGGTGTAGGCGTTGAGGCAGTACTCCAGAGGTACGCCCTGCCGCGCCCGCCGCCGGCCGGTCTCGCGCCACAGGTCGACCGGATTGGCTCCCGGGGTCATTCCGGCCATGGCCCGGATGCCGCGGCGTACGTGCTCCCGCGTGCTCGAGCGCAGGTCGGCCCGCACCGACGGCTCGGCGTTCTGGTGCCACTCCGGCTGGATCGCGATCAGGGTCAGCGTGATGTCGTCGGCGATCGCGTCCGCCTGGCTCACCAGCGAGGCCCAGGCACGCTCGACCAGCGGGCGGAGTTCCGCGTCGGGAGCTGTGTCACTCGTCACACCCATGTGCGGAGCGTCCCATGCCCACTGCCGCATCCGCCAGTAAACCAGGGAATCTCGGTCGGAGCGCCCGAAAGATTTTGTGCTCACTGCCCATATCCCCAGTTGTGCGGAGAGTCCAAAGTGATAGCCGTCACAACGGGTGAAGGGAGCATGATGCAGATGCCTGGCGAAGACCCACCGCTGTTCGCGGTCGAGGGAGTCTCGGTCCGGTTCGGGGGCGTGCGCGCACTCGAGGACGTCTCCTTGGAGGTCGCGCCCCATGAGGTGCTCGGCGTCATCGGCCCCAACGGTGCCGGCAAGACCACACTGTTCAACGTCGTGTGCGGCTTCGTCAGCCCCGCCGAGGGCGAGCTCCGGCTGCGCGGCGAGACGATCCACGACCTCCGCCCGCACCAGCTCGCCGGCCACGGCATCGCCCGGACCCTGCAGGGGCTCGGGCTCTTCGAGCGGATGACTGTGCTCGACAACGTGATGGTCGGCGCGGACCGACTCGCCCGCGCCGGCTTCGTGCGCGGGCTGCTCGGGCTCGGCCACCGCGACGACGCCCGGCTGGCCGCCAAGGCGCGCGAGGTCCTCGGCGAGCTCGGGATCGAGTCGTACGCCTCCCGCTACCCGGGCAGCCTGCCGTACCCGATCCGGAAGAAGGTCGCGCTCGCGCGGGCCCTGGTGGCCGAGCCGGAGCTGCTGCTCCTCGACGAGCCCGCCAGCGGGCTGAGCGCCGAGGAGATGACCGAGCTCGGCGAGATCATCACCGGCCTGACCGAACGCACCGCCGTGATGCTCGTCGAGCACCACATGGACCTGGTGATGTCCGTCTGCCACCGGATCACGGTGCTCGACTTCGGTCGGGTCATCGCCGCCGGCTCGCCGGACGAGATCCGCAACGACCCGGCCGTCCTCGCCGCCTACCTGGGTGACCAGGTCGATCATGACGACGCCGCCGAGGTCCACGCACTGACCGTCGCCGAGGAGGCCTGATGTTCGCCGTCGAGGACCTGAGCGCTGCGTATGGACCCGTCAAGGCGCTCAACGGCGTCACCTTCACCGCCTCGAGAGGCCAGGTCACCGCTGTCCTGGGCGCCAACGGCGCCGGCAAGACCACGCTGCTGCGCACCGTGTCCGGCCTGGTGAAGTCCAGCAAGGGCACCGTGACGCTGAACGGCAAGGACATCACGCGCACCGCGACCGAGAAGCTGACCTCGTACGGCCTCTCCCACGTCCCGGAGGGGCGCGGCGTGATCGCCGAGCTGACCGTCACCGAGAACCTCCGGCTCGGCGGCCTGCACCGCGCGACCGGCTCCGAGCCGATGCCGGTCGAGCGGGTCTTCGAGCTCTTCCCGCGCCTGGGCGAGCGCCGCGAGGCCACCGCTCACATGCTCTCGGGCGGTGAGCGGCAGATGCTCGTCATCGGGCGCGCGCTGATGGCGCGACCGACCGTGCTCCTGCTCGACGAGCCGTCCCTGGGGCTCGCGCCCCGGGTGGTGGCCCAGATCTTCGACCTGCTCCGCGGACTGGTGCAGACCGAGGAGCTCACCGTCGTCCTGGTCGAGCAGAACGCCCGCAGTGCCCTGTCCATCGCTGACCACGGAGTCGTGCTCAACCTCGGCAAGGTCGTCGCCTCGGCGCCCGCTGCCGAGCTGGCCGCCGACGAGCAGCTCCGCCACGCCTATCTCGGGTTCTGAGGAGCAGACATGCAGCAGTTTCTCGACACCACCCTCGGCGGGCTGGTCCTGGGCGCGGTCTACGCCGCGTTCGCGCTGGCCCTGTGCCTGATCTGGCGCTCCACCCGGATCGTCAACTTCGCCCAGGCGGCGATGGCCATGGTGACCACCTACATCGCGCTCTCGCTGATCAACGCCGACGTGCCCTACTGGGTCGCCTTCCTGGCCGCGATCGCCGCCGGGTTCGGGCTCGGCGCCGTGATCGAGCGGGTGATCATCCGCCCGGTCGAGGGCAAGGCCGAGCTCAACGCGGTGATCCTCACCCTCGGGCTGTTCATGGTGCTCCACGGCCTGACCGCGATCACCTTCGGCGTACAGCACCGCGGCTTCCCGGCCCCGGTCAGCACCAACGCGATCAACGTCGGGGACACCTCGATCGGGATCACCCCGTTCGGCATCCTCACGATCGTCGTGGTCGCCGTCGTGATGGCCGGACTCGTGGTCCTCTTCCGCTTCACCGACCTGGGGCTGCGGATGCGGGCGTCCGCGTTCAACGGCGAGGTGTCCCGGCTCCTGGGCGTCCGCGTCGGCCGCATGCTCACCCTCGGCTGGGCGCTCGCCGCGGCCGTGGGCGCGGTGGCCGGGATGCTCATCGCCGGCGGCGACCTGGTGAACCCGGCCTTCATGGACCCGTTCGTGATCTACGGCTTCATCGCCGCCGTGCTGGGCGGCCTCGACTCGCCGCTCGGGTCGGTGATCGGCGGCCTGATCCTCGGCCTCTCGCTCTCCTACGTCACCGGCTACGTCGGTGAGCACCTGGCGCCGCTGGTCGCGCTCGGGATCTTGATGGTGGTGCTGCTGGTACGTCCCAGCGGCCTCTTCGCGGCGGCTGCGGCCAGGAGGGTCTGACCCATGGAACGTCTGCGCTCACTCGTCCGTCCGGTGACCTCGGTGCCGCTGGCACGTCACCTCGTCGTGGCCCTGGTCGCCTTCGTGGTGGCGATGGCGGTCATCGGTAGCTCCAGCCAGTACCTGCAGACCCGCTACGCCGAGATGGCCTACTTCGCCATCGCCGCCGGCGGGCTCACGCTCCTGACCGGTCTCTCCGGACAGCTTTCGCTGGGCCACGGCGCGCTCATGGCCGTCGGGGCGTACGCCGCCACCCTGGTGCTCGAGCGCACCGGCGGCGAGACCCTGGCCGACGTCTTCGTCGCCCTGCTCGTCGCGATCGCGGTCTGTGCCGTGGTCGGGGTGGTGGTCGGGGTCCCGGCGGCGCGGCTGCACGGGCCGTACATCGCCGGCGCGACCCTGACGCTGGCCGTGGCGGTGCCCCGGCTGGCCAACCAGTGGGAGGTCCTCGGCGGCGAGCAGGGGCTCCAGGTGCCCGTTCCCCGCGCGACCGACCTCCCGGCGTGGATCCAGGACCTGGTCTGGTTCTTCACCGCGGTGGAGATCGACCAGTACTCCTTCCTCGCCTACCTCGGCTGGCTGCTCCTCGCGATCACCTTCGTGGCGCTCGCCAACCTGAGTCGCTCGCGGGTCGGTCGCCGCTGGCGGGCGGTGCGGGACGACGACGTCTCCGCCGAGCTGGCCGGCATCCACCTGGGCCGTGCCCGCGTGGTCGCCTTCACGGTCAGCGCCATGGCTGCCGGGCTGGCCGGCGGCCTGATGGCCATGAACGTACGTCTCACGGCGCCGGGCGCGTTCACGATCACGCTCTCCCTGACGCTCCTGGCCGCCGTCGTCCTGGGCGGGCTCGGCAGCCTGACCGGAGCGCTCATCGGGGCCGGCGTACTCGCCTTTCTTCCTCACTTCGCCACCGATCTCGGGGAGTCGGTCGGGCTCAGCGCAACCCAGGCCGCGGAGGTCACCCCGGTGGTCTACGGACTGGTGCTGATGCTCGTCATCCTCCTCGCTCCGGCAGGGATCGTCGGCAGCCTGCGCACCTTCCTAGCGCGCTCAACTCTCGGGTCAACCAAGGAGAAGACAACATGAGAACCACTGCACGCAGAGCCGTACAGGTCGTCTGTGTCCTCACCACTGCCTCCCTCCTCGCGGCCTGTGGCGCGGGGAAGGAGAGGCCGTCCGAGGACGGGTCGGCGGTCGGTGTCACCGACGCCTCGATCAAGGTCGGTGCGCACTTCCCGCTGACCGGTCCGGCCGCGCCCGGCTACTCGGAGATCCCGTCGGGCCACCAGGCGTTCTATGAGTACGTCAACGACAACGGTGGCGTCCACGGCCGGGACATCGAGATGGTCGTCAAGGACGACGCGTACAACCCGACCAACACCAGCGCCGTCACCAACGACATGATCCTGCAGGACGAGATCTTCGCGATGGTCGGTGGCCTCGGCACCCCCACGCACCGCGCGGTCGTCCAGCGCCTCAACGACGACGGCATCCCCGACCTGTTCGTCTCCAGCGGCTCGCTGCAGTGGGGCGACAACCCGTCCGGCTCGCCGATGACGTTCGGCTGGCAGCCGGACTACGAGATCGAGGGCAAGGTCATCGGTCAGTACATCAAGGAGAACATGCCCGACGCCAAGGTCGGTCTCTTCCTGCAGGACGACGACTTCGGCGAGGACGGCGAGAAGGGCGCACGGCAGTTCCTCGACGCCCAGATCGTCGACGTACAGAAGTACACGCCGGGTGGGTCGACCGACTTCTCCCCGCAGATGTCCTCGTTCAAGTCCAAGGGCGTCGACCTGGTGATCGGCTTCAACACGCCGTCCTACACCGCGCTGAGCCAGATCGCCGCGCAGGGCGTCGGCTTCAAGTCGAAGTGGTTCTACTCGAACGTCGGCTCCGACCCGGCGCTCGTCGGCGGGCTGCTGGCCTCGATGACCAAGGGCAAGATCCCGGCCGAGCAGGGCGTGAAGCTGATGGACGGGATGATGACGACCGAGTACATCCCCGGCGTCGACGCTCCTGACGACGAGTGGGTCAAGCTGTGGCAGAAGGTCTGGGACGAGTACTCCAAGAAGGGCTCGGAGAAGCTGACCAACTACCGGATCTACGGCATGTCGCAGGCCTACACCTTCGTCCAGGCGCTGCAGGCCAATGGCAAGGACCTGACCCGCGAGTCGATCGTGGAGACCATCGAGAAGGAGGGTTCCTCCTTCGAAGGACCCGGGATGGCGCCCTTCCGGTTCTCCGAGGACTCCCACATGGGCATCTCCGGGATGAGTGTGGTCGAGATCAAGAACGGTGCCTCCGAGCCGCTCACGCCGGTCCTCGTCACCGACATCGGCGACGCCCCCATCGAGGAGGACGACAGCGCCGCCTCGGACGCCCCGCCCTCGTCGGGTCTGCCCGAGTGAGATGGGCGGAGTGATCGGTACTGATCAGTAGGTTGCTGCACGTTCACGGACCGGCCTCGGTTACAGTGATTAACCCTCACTAACGCCACTGGAGGTGGTCGGTCCGTGAACGTACTCGCACCCGGGAGCGGGGTGGTTGTGACCGGAGCAGCCCGAGGGATCGGGAGAGCCCTGGCCATGCGGTTCGCAGCGGAGGGGTGTCGCGTCGTCGTGGCGGACATCGAGACCGCCGAGCTCAACTCCGTGGCGGACTCGATCGGCGCCTTAGCGGTCCCCGGGGACGCCGCCTCGGCCGCCGGAACCGCGGCGTTGGTGGACGCTGCCCGGGAGGAGCTCGGCAAGATCGACGCCTGGTACGGCAACGCGGGAGTCGAGCGCGGCCGCGGCCTCGAGGCCTCAGATCACGCCTGGATGACCTCGTACGAGGTCAACGTCCTCGCCCACGTGCGCGCCGCGCGGCTGCTGCTGCCGGAGTGGGTCGCGCGCGGTGCCGGCCGGTTCGTGGTCACCTCATCCTCAGCGGGTCTCCTCACACTGCTCGGCTCCCCGTCGTACGCGGCCACCGAGCACGCCGAGATCGCCTTCGCCGAGTGGCTCGCCGCCACCTACCGGCACCAGGGCGTCGTCGCTCAGGCGATCGTCGCGCGCAGCGTGAAGACGGCGATGCTCGAGCGCTCCTCCGGACTCCCGGGTTTCCGGTCGGCCGAGGGCGCGCTCACCGCCGAGGAGGTCGCCGACGCCGTCTGGGAAGCCGGGCAGAGCTCGCGGTTCTGGATCTCGCTCGAGCCCGACGTGGCCGAGGAGTACGCCACGCGTGCCTCGGACGTCGACGCCTGGATCGATGACGTGAACCGTGTCCGGCAGGAGCTCGACCGAACCGACTAGTCTCGAGCCGTGGAACCTTTGGTCTCGACCTGGCTCAGCGGCCTCGACGGCGTCCCGACGCAGGCGCAGAACGTCAACCAGCAGCACTATGCGGCGAGCCTGATGAAGGTGCCCGTCGCGATCGCGGCCTATCGGCTGCGCGATCGCGGGCTGCTGTCGCTCGACGAGCCGATCACGGTGCATCCCGACTTCGACTCCGCCGTGGTCGGGGCGCGGTTCGAGATGTCGCAGGAGGAGGATCAGGATCCTGAGACCTGGGCGGCGGTCGGCTCGCCGCTGCCGCTGGGTGATCTCGTACGCCGTTCCCTGACCGTCTCCGGCAACCTGGCCGTCAACCTCGTGCTGGAGCGGGTCGGACTCGAGGAGGTCGCCGCGGTGCTCGCCGACGCCGGCGTGACGCTGATGACGACGGTCTCGCGGGGGATCGAGGACGCGCCCGCGCGCGAGGCCGGGCTGCAGAACCTGGTGACCGCCAACGACATGGGCAAGCTGCTCACCAAGCTCGCCTCCGGTCGGCTGCTCTCGCCCGAGTCGACCGCCGAGCTCGAGGGGATCCTGGTGGCCCAGGAGTATCGCGACGCGATCCCGCTCGGCGTCCCCGAGGACGCGGTCGTCGGCAACAAGACCGGCTGGATCGACGGCGTACGCCACGACATGGCGATCATCCGGCCGGCTCAGGGTGAACCGCAGGTGATGGTCGTGCTCACGACCGGCCTGGACGACGACGAGTCGGAGTTCCGGATCAGCGAGGTCGCTCGCTATCTGTGGTCGACCCTGTGACGGTGCCTCGGGTCGCCGCGGTGCGCACCCAGCGGGTCCGGGTGCCGCTGCACACCCCGTTCGTGACCGCGCTGCGGCGCACCGACTTCGCCGAGACCGTCGTCGTGACCATCGAGGACTCCGACGGGTGCGTCGGCTGGGGTGAGGCTCCGCAGGTCTGGAAGGTCACCGGCGACTCGCTCGCGGGGTCCGCCGCGGCGCTGGAGGGGCCCATCTCGGATGTCCTGGTCGGTGCCGCCGCCGAGCTGTCGTCGGCCGGCCTGATCCAGGGCGCGGTCGTCGGCAACCGCTCGGCCAAGATGGCTGCCGACATCGCGCTGCACGACCTAGTCGCCCGGCGGGCAGGTGTGTCCATGATCGAGCATCTGCAGTCTCATGCGTCACAGCGCTCAGGCACTTCCTGCACTTCTCGGGCAATGCAACACCGGAGAAGTGCAGGAATACCCGGTGAACCGGGTATTCCAACGCAGCTCACCACCGACATGACCCTCTCCGTAGGCACCCCCGACGAGCTGGCGGAGGTAGCGGACGCGCGAGCGCGAGACGGGTTCACGACGCTCAAGATCAAGGTCGGGACCGACGCCGCGGGCGATGCCGAGCGGGTGCTCGCGGTCCGCGAGGCCGCCCCGGGATGCGTACTCCGGCTCGACGCCAACACCGGCTGGCGGGCGGACGAGGCGGTGGCGGTGCTGACGGACTTGGCCGACCAGGGTGTCGAGCTGGAGTTCGTCGAGCAGCCGGTCGCCCGGCGAGACCTGGAGGCGATGGCGTACGTCCGTCGTCACCAGCCCTACAAGATCCTGGCCGACGAGTCGGTCTTCGACCTCGAGGACCTCGTCGACGTCATCCGGGCCGGCGCGGCCGATGCGGTCAATGTCAAGCTCGCCAAGTGCGGTGGGATCACGCCCGCGATCGAGCTGCTGGAGGTTGCGAAGCTGCACGGCTTCGGTCGTCTCGTCGGCTGCATGATGGAGTCGCACCTCGGCATCGGCGCGGCCGCGGCACTGGTCGCGGCGTCCGGCATCCCCGGCGAGCAGGACCTCGACGCGGGCTGGTGGGCGAGGACCAGTCCGTATAGCGGTGGCATCGGCTACGACGGCCCCCGCATGCTGTTCCCCGACGCCCCCGGCCTCGGCATCGAAGGAGTCCTCTCGTGACCACCGTCAACCAGCCCACCTTCGTCGTGTCCGAACCCGCCGACGACGCCGAGCACGAGACCGAGGTCGTCCCCGGCGAGGAGATCGTCGTCCTGAAGACGCAGGGGGAGTGGGCGTACGTCGTGGTCCCCTCCCACGCCTCCACGAAGGACGAGCGGGGCTATCCCGGCTGGTTGCCGACAGCAGCCATCGCCGAGCCCGTGGCCACCCTGCTGGGCAAGGCTCGCAGCTACCTCGGCGTCCCCTACGTCTGGGGCGGCACCACCGACGCGGGCATCGACTGCTCCGGCCTGGTCTTCCGAGCCGCGGAGGCCATCGGCGTACGTGTCCCGCGAGACGCCCGCGACCAGGCCACCGCGCTCGCGGCGATCGAACTCGACGAGGTCCGTCCGGGCGACCTCTACTTCTTCGCCCAGGATCCCGGCGACCGCATCACCCACGTGGCGATCGCCACCGCGCCCCCGGAGCCCGACGGCGTACGTCCGATGATCCACGCCGACGGCGACAAGATGGTCGTCGTCGAGGAGCCGATGCCTCCCGACCGGCTCGCCACCCTCGTCGGCGCCGCGCGTCTGTGACCGCCTGTCTGTGACGGCTGCGTGACGTATCGAGCGGCGCCGGTGAATTTCTCGCGCGCCAGAAGTGACAATTCGACGTGGTGAGTTAACTTCGAACGTATGACTCGTACAGGGGCACTGAGTCCACACAGCCGCGACCTCGCGATCGGCACGATGGTCGGTGCGGCGGGGGAGACCGAGCTCGACGTACTCGTCGTCGGTGGGGGTGTGACCGGCGCCGGGGTGGCGCTGGACGCCGTCACCAGAGGCCTGAGCACGGGGCTGGTGGAGCAGCGCGACCTGGCCTCGGGAACGAGCTCGCGGAGCTCGAAGCTCGTCCACGGCGGACTTCGCTACCTCGAGATGCTCGACTTCGAGCTGGTCCGCGAGGCGCTCCAGGAGCGTGGGCTGCTGCTCAACACCCTGGCCCCGCACCTGGTCCGTCCGGTCCCGTTCCTCTACCCGCTGACCAACCCGGTGTGGGAGCGCGCCTACATCGGCGCCGGCCTCGCGCTCTACGACGGGATGGCCAGCTTCGGGCCGCTCTCCGGGATGGGCAACTCCGGCCTCCCGCGCCACCGCCACCTCACCCGCCGGGGCGTCGCCCGGATCGCCCCCGACTTCCGCACCGACGCGATCACCGGCGCGATCCAGTACTACGACGCCCAGGTCGACGACGCCCGCCTGGTCATGACGATCGCCCGCACCGCGGCCTCCCACGGCGCCCACATCGCGACCCGCGTCCAGGTGACCGGATTCCTGCGCGAGGGCGAGCGGGTCGTCGGCGTCCGAGCCCGCGACCTCGAGCACGACCAGGACCTGGTCATCCGGGCCAAGACGGTCGTCAACGCCGCCGGGGTGTGGACCGACGAGATCCAGGACATGGTCGGCGGCCGCGGCGCGCTGCACGTCAAGGCGTCCAAGGGCATCCACCTCGTCGTCCCGCGCGATCGGATCCGCTCGGAGTCGGGCTTCATCGTCCGCACCGAGAAGTCGGTCCTCTTCGTGATCCCGTGGGGCCGCCACTGGATCATCGGCACCACCGACACCCCGTGGACCTACGACCTCGCCCACCCGGCGGCCTCCAAGACCGACATCGAGTACGTCCTGGAGCACGTCAACGCGATCCTGCGCGTGCCGCTCGACCTCGAGGACGTTGAGGGCGTGTACGCCGGGCTCCGCCCGCTTCTGACCGGCGAGTCCGAGCAGACCGCCGCTCTCAGCCGCGAGCACACCGTGGTCACGCCGCTGCCGGGCCTCGTGCTGATCGCCGGCGGCAAGCTGACGACCTACCGGGTGATGGCCAAGGACGCCGTCGACGCCGCGGCCCACTCGCTCGGCACGACCACCAACATGACACTGCGCGACTCGATCACCGACAAGGTCCGGCTCGTCGGCGCAGAGGGCTTCGAGACCCGCTCGAACCAGCGCGTCCTGCTCGCCCGCCGCTCCGGCCTCCACGTCGCCCGGATCGACCACCTCCTGGGCCGCCACGGCGGCCTGATCGACGACGTGCTCGACCTCATCCAAGAGCGCCGCCCGCTCGCGCTGCCCCTGGAGGGCGCCGAGGACTACCTGGCCGCCGAGGTCGTCTACGCCGTCAACAACGAGGGCGCCCGCCACCTCGACGACGTGCTCGAGCGCCGCACCCGGATCTCGATGGAGACCTTCGACCGCGGCGTCAGTGCTGCCCCGGGGGTCGCCAAGATCATGGCCGACGAGCTCGGCTGGGACGAGACGCGCACCAAGGAGGAGGTCGACCACTACCTGCGCCGCATCGAGGCCGAGCGTCGCTCCCAGCTCCAGGTCACCGACGAGGAGGCCGACCGCGCTCGTCTCGAGGTCGAAGACCTCGTCTGACCTGTCTGCGGTGAAGGTAAATTCAGGGCGAGGAAGTTGGGTTTGAACCGCCGTCGACGTCATCGAATCGGGGTGGGGGTTCTCCTGGTGGCGGGTGTCATCGCGTGTGCCTTCCTGGTTGCACTGTCGGACTCGACGTGGCTCCAGGTTGCCGGGGGATGCGGGGTGATCGCATGCGGCGTATCAGCCCGTGTTGTGTACGCGCCACGGGGACGACTGGAACCGGAGGCGTTCGGCGGAGGCGTACTGCTGCCGCGACGCCCGGGTTATGCCGCCGAATTGTTCGCCATCTGCCTGTTCGGGGCTGTCGGAAGCGGCATCGTCGGGGTCGTCTCGCTCCTTGCCGATGCAGGGGATCGTCGCGCGGGAGCGCTCGTCATCTGCGCGCCGGGGTTACTCGCACTGGCCGGCTTCATGGCCGTCGCCATTGTCCGTCGTCGGGGCGGCTTGCTCTTGACCCCGGATGGTTTGACCTCGTACCCGATGCTGAGCCGATCGCGCACCGTGTTGTGGCGCGACATCTTCGAGGTGGAGAGCGATCCGCTCTGGGACGGGTGGATCGGGCTGCACCTACGTGGTGACGAGGAGATCAAGGTTGGTATCACGGCTGTTGCTCTCCCCGCCAAAGAGGTCATCGGTCTTGTGTCCCGGTACGCCAAGACCCCTGCCGACCGCGCAGAGCTGGCGTCCTTGGAGCGGTTCACCTCAAGTTGATGGTGTTCGCGGGTCGCGACCGAGCCCGGCATGGCTGCGTCCCACGAATTGCCGTGGCGGAGCAAGCGGTTGACGTAGCAATCTGACTCCATGTTCTTGGTCGCTGATCCCCCCGAGCCGCTGGCCACCGACGATTTCGTGCTTGCCCCGCTCCGCCCCGAGCTGCTCGACCTGGACACCGAGGCCTACCTGGCCAGCCCGGACGTGATCCGCGACCACAGCTGCGGCAGGTGGCCACGGGAGGGCTTCGGCAGCGACGACAACCTGCCGCTGGTGATCCGGCACTGGTCCGACCACCAGGCGAAACGAGCGTTCACCTACCTCTTCCTCGACCCCGAGGGCACGTCGTCCCTCGGCTGTCTCTACGTGCAGCCCCTGTTTCCCTACCTGGAGGCGATGGGCGCCGACGCCCAGACCCTGCTCAGGTACGCAGGTGGGTCCACTGCACGGGTCAGCTACTGGCTTCGCCAGGACCGAAAGCCCGAGCTCACCGCCTCGGTCGCCGAGAGGCTGGACGAGTGGCTGCGTACGAAATGGCCGTTGGACGCCTATCTCTACCGGGCCACGCCCGCGGAGGAGTGCACCGTGCACGCCCTCGACCGGCTGCCGCTGGACCGCGTCGTGATCGACCTTCCCGCGGAGCGCTACGACTACCTGTGGTGGGCCGCCGAGATTCGCCAAGTTCTGAGGGGTGGCGCATCGGGTGTTTAGACCTCTGAGATGTTGCTCACGGAGATGTAGGGGTCCGCTCGTTGTCGCCGAGGCGGCGGCTTCTGTTGGTCGCTTCGGGTGTTTGGGCGTACGAACAAACTTTTCCGCAGACTCGCGCAAACTCACGGTTAGCTCCGCTAATCAAGGCATGCCGGAGCCCGTGACGGCGTAGCGTGACGCCGCTGTCGCCGCATCCCGGACTGCTAGATCTCAGGCTGTTTTCTCTACCAGGGAAGGCAACCGGAGGGCAATGGTCCGCGGTGACTATTGCCGAATACCCTCAGGGGTCTTTAGGTTCTCTTTGCTCAAGCCGTGGGGGCGGCTCCGTTCTGCTCTTTTGGGAGTCGTCTCCATGTTGTCGCTTTCGCGCGTCCGCGCGCGCCTTGTTCCAGTGCGCCTTCGTGAGTTGGTTGCCGGTCGTACACGGCCGCAAAGCGCCGTTCTGGGTTTGATCATCCTTGCGCTGCTGGCCGGCGTGGCCTCGGCCGCAGTTCTCGTCTCGGAAGTTCTCGACACGCCCGAGGCCGAGGCGGTCGAGTGCGTCTCGGAGAAGACGGCGTCGACACCTGAGGTAGCGCATGCGTTGGCCGTCCAGACGGGGTGCGACGTAGAAATCCTAGATCGCCGTACGTCTTGGGACACCTACTTCGCCACGCCTGCCTCGACCACAAGGCACGTGCGCACCGCGTCCGCGCAACAGGTGGTAGATCAAGCATCGGGTGAGTGGGTCCCCGTGTCGGCCGAGATCGTGGAGTCCGATAAGCCCGGGGTACTAGGTGTGCGTGCGGGAGCGTTCGACTTCGAGTTCATGTCGGGACGCGTGGCTGCCCATGTTCCGTTCGCGACGATGACTGACGACGACGGAGCGGCTGTATCGGTCGCGCTCCCGGCGGCGCTCGGACCTGCAAAGGTCGAAGGTCAGAGCGTGTCGTGGCCCGTGTTGGACGCCGATGGCGGCCAAATTGTGGGCGCGACGGTGGCGACGTCGATGTATATGGACACCTCGGGGATGGTGCCGGTGCTGAAGT
Organism: Nocardioides sp. YJ-D4; assembly: GCF_054031495.1. Taxonomy (NCBI): domain Bacteria; kingdom Bacillati; phylum Actinomycetota; class Actinomycetes; order Propionibacteriales; family Nocardioidaceae; genus Nocardioides; species Nocardioides sp. YJ-D4. The sequence continues at coordinate 2,146,123 of NZ_CM132932.1, read as the reverse complement.
TGGACTCACCGGAGGCCGCCGAACAGGTGAAGTTGGCCGCCGGCGACGCGGGAATCTCGTTCGAGATGTCGACCTCTGCCGGAGTCGAGTGGAGGCCAAGAGAAGCGGGCGGATTTGAGGCTCTCGAGGTCGCGTCGGGCGAGGTCACGTTGGTGTCGCCTGCCCCGAGGCACTGGGACTCCAGCGGGTCCGTTCCGTCTGGAGGATCGTCATCGCGCGACTCGCTCGCGGACGAACGAAGTGCCGACCAGACCGCGTCGATGGGTTCACGGTCCGAGGCGGACTCCGGTGGAGGAGTGCAGGAGATCCCCGCTGCTGAGGAAGTGCAGCGTTTGACTGAACCTCTGACTGCCGACCTGGTTGAGCCGATGGGGACTCGGTTGGTCGCACCGAACAAGTTCACGGCGACGGCGAACTTGGAGCTGTTGCGGTCGGCCGAGGCATCTTGGCCCCAGTTCATCGATCCTCCGGTGTCCAACGACCTGGTTCATTGGACGATGATCCAGAACGGCTGGCCGGACGCTACGGACTGGGACTTCGGCAAGGGGGCAAGCACTCCGCTGGGGCGTTCGGAAGGCCTCGGACTGTGCGACGTGGACAACCAGTACGGCGGCGAATGCAATCGGGACAACGTCAAGCGTCTGATCTGGCAATTCAACTGGCTCGGGGAGTTCGACGGCGCCAGCGAAGCCACCGATCTCGATTCCGAAGAGATCATCAGCGCGACCTTCCAAGCAACAGGAACCTGGTCGTACGACTGCAGCGATCGCGATGTTCAAGCATTCAGGCTTCCGGATATTAGTTCCGCGACGACGTGGCGCAACTACAGCTTCCGTTTCACCGAGGACGAGACGCGCAAACAGCAGCTTCGGCGGGTGCACCACAAGTCGGGATGCCCGGAAGGGCCGCAGCCGATCGACTTCTCGGTCACCGACGCCGCGCGGATCAAGGCCGACGGGGACCAGACGACGATGGCAATCGGGTTGATGGCTCTTAACGAGGACTCGATGGTTGCATGGAAGAAGTATGCGGGGGAGACGGCCAAGCTGGAGATCGAGGCCTCATACGCCCCGACGATCAGCGGTGCGAAGACGGGCAACGCCGAGAGGTGCACCACCGACCCTGACAACAAGCAGTGGATCGGCAAGGCGGAGGAATCCTCCGGAGTGCTGCTCAAGGCGGTGCCAGCCGACCATGACACAGGCAGCGTCAAGGTTCGCTTCTCGTGGCGAAAGGCTGGCTCGACGGGTGAGTTCGATTCGAGGGATGTCACAGGAACTGCCGGCCAGGAAGCTTCAACTCGCCTGCCGACGGACCTGGGCGAGGGCTACAACTCCTGGTATGCGACGGCAGTCGACACATCGAAACCTGCTCTGACATCCAACTCGCTGAACTGCCACTTCTACGTCGACACGATCGCGCCGAACGCTCCGACGATCACTTCCGAGCCACCGCCTTCTATCGAAGGGGCTGTGACGGAGTATGAAGAGGATCTTGAGCGTGGTGGCAAGAACCAGAAGGGCTGCTTCAAGTTCGACAGGAACGGTTCGACCGATGTCGGCCTCATCGAGGTGCACTTCAACAACGTCCAGGTCGCCAAATTGACCATGACGGGCGACGCAGCGGTCAAGTGCCTCACGCCGACAATTGTGGGACCACAGACGGTGAAGGCGGTCTCGATTGACCGCGCTGGCAATGAAACGTCCAACACCTACTCCTTCTACGTGGCGCAGGCACGTGAGGACGGCATCTGGAGCTTCGACGAGGCGTCGACATCTGAGGCAGCGGATAAGACGCGCTATGACGCCTCGGCCGCGGAAGCACTGCCTGCAGGCAAGCTCTTGTTCAACGGTCCGACCAAGATCGCCGGGCCCCATGCGGAGTGGGGGTCCCGGAGCAACGACAAGGCTTTGCGCTTCGACGGCATCAATGACTACGCCTATAGCGAGGCATGGCGGCCGGTGTTCGATACAACGAACTCATTCGTCGTCTCGGCCCACGTCAGATTGGGCTCCTCCGCGTCAGCCACCGGGTGGTATACGGCAGTATCTCAGTTGGGCTACACGGCAACGGGTGCTGGCTTCGAGGCCTTCCGAATTGGATATCGCCCGGCCGGGAGTGGCACGACAGCGTGCCCAACCGCGTCGGCGGCGCCTGGGGCTCTCGGTGGGTGTTGGACCTTCGTCCTGGGCGAAAACCATCAGATGGCGGTGCGCTCGCCGGTTCCTGTGAAGGCGGGCGAGTGGGTCCATCTGGTCGGTGAGTACGACAAGGGTTCGACCGCAACCGGCGATGAGATGGCCCGGATATGGGCCTGTCAGGTGGGAACGGCCGCGAGTCCGTCTGCTGGCAAGCCGGTGCGTTCGGAGGTCGAGACGGCCCCGAGCGTGAAGTCGGGCGGCTCCTTTGTGGTCGGCCGCGGATACCCCGGCGGCAACGGCAGCAACTGGTTCAACGGTGACATCGACAACGTGCGGATCTTCCGCGGGGATGTGCTGGCTGAATCGAAGGTACGCCGGATGTGCCAAGGCGCTGAGGCATGGCAGACGGCCGGGCTCGAAGAGGACAAGTTCCTCAACCCCACGATCAACGAGTGACGGGCAGGCCAACCGATGGCAGATCAGCAGGCGTCCCAGCAAGACACTCCGGAGACTGGCACGCGGAGCACGGCCAAGTGCGACGCGTCCCGATGGACGAGGCCAAGAATGAACCCACGCTTTGCGGCGAGCATCGCCGGGCAGACCGCGGTTATGGTGAGCGCGATCTGTGCTATCCGCCTCACCGGCAGGAAGGTCGCGCGGATCGTTGCATGTGCTGTAGCTGGCCTTCTGATGTCGCTGGTGATGGTTGACCCAGCCCCCGCAGCACCGGCGATGGCAGGCGCGGTCATCGTTGAGGACGAAGTGGTCGACCCCGTGGTAGCCGACGATGACGAGTCGGTGGTCAGTGATCAGCGGGCCGAGGAGTTCCTGAAAGAGGCACCGGCTACGCCTGAACCCGTGCCCGCCGGCAACGTCACCGACGAGGCACGCGAACCCTTCTCACCCGACGCATGTCTGCTTCCGCCGGCAGCGGCTGAACCGGAAGACCCAGAGTTGGTCCCTCCGACCGACGACACGCCGGTCGTTCCGAGTCCAGATGTCGACCCTGCCTGCGAGATTGGTGCTGAGCCGACTCCGACGCCCGAACCAACGCCGACCACCGAGCCAACAACCGCCTCGACCTCGAGTGTCGACCCGAGTTCCAGCCCCGCGCCGTCAACGGAGCTGTCCGCGACGGCAACGGAGTCCGTCGAAGCCCCCGCCGCGCCGTCTGCAAGTCAGAGCGAAGCGACAGCAGATTCGTCGGTCTCCAGTGAGAAGAGCACTGAGCCGACGCCGTCACAGAAGCTCGGGATCGCTCCCCTGAGTGGAATGGGGACGCTGTCGCTGGGCGATGGCCCCGCAGCTGCTCCCGGAGGCAACTGGGGCGCGACATCGTTGGCGCCATCCGCATCGTGGTCGACAGCGGGCAACACCGGCGGGTTCAGCTGGTCCTACCCCCTGGATCTGACATCGGCTGCTGCCGGCCCGAAGCCCAGCTTGAGCCTGTCGTACTCGTCCGCATCATCGGACGGTCGCACCGACGCGACCAACAATCAGACGTCGTGGGTCGGTGAAGGTTTCGACCTGACCAGTGACTTCATCGAGCGCACCTATGTGCCCTGTGCCTCAGACATGGAGGGGCAGGCAAACAACCCCACGGACCACGCTGTCGGCGACCTGTGCTGGGGCCCGATGAACGCGACGATGATGCTCGGCGGTGGCGGCGGGGAGATGGTTCGCACCTCTTCGCGGACCGAGGACGGCACCGAGTTCGTGACCTGGAAGCCGGAGAGATTCGACGGAACCGTCGTGGAGGAGGTCATTCCTGACGGGCGCCAGCGCTACTGGCAGGTTCGCACCCCTGACGGGACGTTGTACGTCTTCGGGAAGGGATCGTCCACGTCCTCGTCGGCGTCCACGAGATCCGCCTGGACGGTCCCGGTCTACGGAAACCATCCTGGAGAGCCTGGTCACGCCGAGAGCTACGGCGGGTCGCGTGAACGGCAGGTGTGGCGGTGGAACCTCGACTATGTCGAGGACCGCTTCGGCAACACCATGAGCTACTTCTACGACCCGGACCAGGCGTGGTACGGGGCGAACAACGACGCGTCCACCGTGTGGTACCACCCCGGCGGCTACCTGGCGCGCATCGAGTACGGCACTCGCAAGAGCGTTTCGACGTCCTCGAGTGACGCCCCGGGCAAGGTTGTCTTCGGCGTCGAGGAGGACCGCAGCGATGTGCCCGAGTCCTTGGTGTGCCGCTTCGGCGCCGGTGAAGAGGTCGAAACGATCGCGGACCGATGCGACAAGACCACCCCGGTGTTCTTCACGACGGCCCGGCTGAGCAGCATCGAGTCCTTCACCCAGGACTCGACGGGCTCGCATCCTGTGGACCGTTGGGAACTGTCGCAGTCCTGGATGGACCCCAAGGACTCCTCGCTGGGCAAGCGTGGCCGGATCATGCGCCTCGATCGCATCCGGCACATCGGCAAGGGTGGAACCTCAACTACGACGGACGACATCGTGGTCCCGGACGTCGTGTTCGGCTGGTCGTTGTTCAAGAACCGTGTCCGTTCTATCCCCGGCATGTGGCGACCGCGCCTGAGCAGCGTCTTGACCGACACCGGCGCGACGATCGGCATTGCCTACACCGCCGCGTGTGACCCGGATCGACTTCCGGACCAGCCGGTTGCACATCCTTCACCGGCGGTTGCGCTCTGCATGCCTGCGGGTTGGCACAAAGACATCGCTCCTGACGCCATCGACTGGTTCCAGAAGTACAAGGTCTCCACCGTTACGACCATTCCATCGTCGCGAGTCAACGGAAGCGGAGCTCCCGCGACAGGTTCGGAGATGATGACCACCAGCTTCGAGTACGGCGGCGGAACCTACTGGGCGAAGCCGACCGGCGCGGTGATGAAGCCCGATGAGGTGACGTTCCAGGAGTTCCGCGGCTACCGATGGGTGAAGACCACCACGGGACGCGACGGGGATCACCGTCAGATCTCCAAGACCACCTACTACCGAGGTGACGGCCAGAAGATCAGTGCAGGCCCAGTCGCGGCAGCCAACCGGACGAGTGTCGTCGACGATGTGCAAGCGCGTGTCGGAGAGACCTTCGCCCAGGCGTCCTTCTCCGGTGGCCACAAGGTGACCGAGTCGATCAATGAGTCGGCCCACACCGAGGTGGCGCGTTATCCAGTCGATGATTCCAAGCCGCTCAGAGTTGCGTCGAACAGGTTGACCACATCGACCGGTCACGGATTCTCGTATCGAGCTGACGGATACCTCGACACACGCACTCAGACGATCACGCGGTATACGAGCGATGGTCAGGTGCGTCAGGTCAACAACCTCGGGAAAGTGGCCGCCGACGGCGAGTGGACCGCCGGAGATGCAACTGCCGACGACAACATGTGCACCCGGTATCAGTACGGAACCGAGGTGTCCTCTGCGCTGGCATCGATGCCGGCACTGGTCTGGCGCACCCAGACGAGGGCGACCGCGTGTCCCGAGCCGACCGACGGGTTTGACGGTGTCGCGCCGAAGGATCTGGTCTCCGACCAGCTCGACATTCTCAACGGTGACGGTGTCTCTACCCAGTCCTGGTCACTGAATCCGGACTCCGTGGATGTGGGCAGCACCGACACGGGCGATGTTGTCGCCGGCACCATGAGCGGCGAGGGCCGTCGCGGCTTTGTCCAGGTGTCGGCGACGATGTACGACGCACTGGGGCGCCCGACGCGGGTTACATCCCACCCCGGCTCGTTGAACCGCTCGACCGAGACGCACTACAGCCCAGAAGGTGCAGGCCTCCTGGCGGCAACGACCGTCACAACTGATGATCTGGATGGCAGCGGGTGGCGCACGCCGTTCGAGACCACGACGATCTACAACGCGCGGACCGGTGTAGTCACCGACACCTATGACATCAACAACCTCCACACCTCTGGGAGATACGACGCGCTGGGTCGGCTTATCTCAGTCACGTATCCTCAGCACCGAGAGGGCGGTTCGGCAGGGATCGACAAGGAATCGATCAAGTATCAGTACGTCCTCGGTGTCGGCGCGCCTCGCAACGAAGACGGCTCCCTGCGGAACAACCTCAACAACGGCATCAACGCCGTCACGACGCGGACCCTCGGTGCTGATGGTTCGACCTACCATGTCGATGTCACGCTTTCGGATGGGTTGAACCGAGTCGTCCAGACTCAGACTGAGTCTGCCCACTCCGGTGACGACTATCAGAACCTCACCAAGCTTCCAGACGTCCGTGTGGTATCGCACTCGATCTACGACACGGCCGGCCGGCTGATCGAACAACAAGGTCCTTGGACGACCGTAGATGGCGGTCCGAAGGCCGAACTCCTCAAGCTAGGCCCCAGCGTTGCCGATGGCGGCAGCGGCATGGGCGATCCGGGGAGGTCAACCACCTACACCTACGACGGCTTGGGTCGCCGGACTGCGGAGATCGCTCGCGGGGCGAACGCGACAGAGCGATCGACAACGAAAACGGTGTATGACGGCTCATACACAACCGTGCTTGCACCAGGCGACGTCAAACCGCTGACGGACAGCGGCGGCACCTCCACGACATCACAAACCGACTCACGTGGTCGTGTCGTCGCTCAATGGCAGCACACCAAGGCGGCGCCTGCGACGACGGACCAGGCGGGCCGCGTTCTGATCGGCGGGAAGAGCCCGACGGAGTCCACCGCGCCGAAGACGGTCTACGACTACGACCGCGCCGGACACCTGATGTCGATGACGGACCCGGCGAATGACGTGTGGAGCTACGAGTACGACATCCTCGGCAGGCAGACGCGCGTGGATGATCCGGACGCGGGCGTCACCGAGACCTCCTATTACGCCGACGGTCAGACGAAGACGGTGACCAGCAGTCCGGGGACGTCTTCGGAAGAAACGATCGGATACACGTACGACAAGCTCGGTCGTCTCGAGCGCGTTATTGACGGCGGCACGGAGTTGACGCCAAACAACACCCGGGTTCTTTACCAATATGACGGCGCCCCCGATGACACGAGTCTGTCGGGCCCCATGCTCGGCGTGCAGTATCGGACAGTCCGATTCCAGGGCGGCGACGAGTACGTCACTAAGGTGCCCAAGGTCGACGATGCCTATCGGACGTTGTCTACGTCGACGTTCGTGTACCCCCGCTCGGGGGATGTGACGACACCGGCCGGGATCTGGCATGCGCGGGTCAATCCCGGCGGTACGACGGCGGCGGCAACCAATGACTACACCTACACCGCTGATGGCCAGGTCGCGTCGGAGAAGTTCGCTCAACTGAAAGCGAACGGGACCGAGATTCTCTCGTCTGAGACGGTCACGACCCACTACGACAAGGCCTCGATGGCTCGTTGGATGGGCGGCGGGTTTTCGTGGGGCACCTATGTGGCGGAGTCCCGCTACACCCCGTTGGGCAAGGTCGAGACGCTCGACTTGGGCAATACGTATGGCACTTATGTGACTCGGAAGTACGACCACGTCACGGGTTTGGTGACCGGGCTAGAGGTGAAGCGTGAGGGCCTCCCCGTCGATGTCTCGCTGACGTACTCCTATAACGACGCGGGTGACATCACTTCGATCGCCGATAGGCCGGCGGCAGATGCCGCGACCAAGGGCGAGACGCAGTGCTTCACCTATGACTCGTTGAGGCGGCTCACGCAGGCATGGACGCCTGCGAGCAACGCTTGCTCGACTGCTGCCGACGCTGCTGCGACCGAGGCGCTGGGTGGACCTGCCGGTTACGGCGTCTCTTACACCTATGACGGCCAGACGAAGGTTGACGCGACGCTTCCGGGTGCGGGTAACCGCACCAAAGAAGTGTTCAGGGACGCCACGAAGTCCACCTCGACGACGAATGACTACTTCTACGAGGAATCCGGGAACGCAGGCCCGCATGCGTTGACGAGGATGGTTCAGACCATCACTGTGGGGCAGACCACTGGTGCGCCGATGACCCGCGAGTACGAGTACTCGAAGGCGGGTCAGCAGGTGAAGCGTGCTGAGCGCCTCGACACCGCGCAGTCGGTCAACCAGCTGAATTGCTGGGACCCCGAGGGCAATCTGTCCAAGGTGTTGAACCGGGCGTTGAAGTCCGGTGAGACGGCTGAAGAGACGTGCGCCAACGGCGTCGTGGACGAGGCGGGTGAAGCTGGCTTCGTCTATGACGGTGACGGCAACCGGATGTTCCGCACCGATGCTTCGGGGACCACTGTCTACCTCCCCGGCGGGCAGGAGATGTTCTTCCCTGTGAAGGCTGCTGACCCTGCGGCTGCGACGCGCTACTACAGCTTTGCCGGTGAGACCGTCGCGGTCCGCACGGGTCGCGGGTTCGAGGGTGTCGAGTCGCTGGTGAACGATCACCATGGGACTCCGATTGCGTCGGTTCCCAACGTGCCGAACCTGAACTCGCGCAAGGCTGCTTTCAAGCGGGTCTACTCGACGCCGTTCGGGGACGAGCGCGGCGCGCAGAACATCACCGCCGCGGACCGGGATGGAAACGGCACGCCAGGAGACCACGGGTTCCTAGGGGCGCCGACGGACGTCTCGACCGGCCTGACACAGATGGGCGCCCGGTACTACGACACCGAGACCGGGATGTTCATCTCTGCAGACCCGATCTTGAAGCCGGGGGATGCGGACCATTTCAACGCCTACGCTTACTCGTTCCAGAATCCGCTGACCTATTCGGATCCGACTGGTTTGGCAGGGTCTATGCCTGACGGCGAGGACTGCGGCGGACGTTGCGATGGGGACGATGTCAGGGAGTACCGCGAACGAAATGAGTCCCAGCAGCAGGTGGAGAATGAGCCTGCGAGCGTGGAGGAACCGGTCAGCACCGACACGACTCCCGCGGGCCCCTCACAGGAAGAGGTCGAAGAGGCCGAGCAGACTTTGGCCAAGACAGTTACCGATGTCGCGCTCGAGGTCGGTTGGGACCTGCTGAAGGACTTCGTCGGCTGGAACGACCTGATGGGCTGTATGGATGCGGACATCGCCTCCTGCGCGATGCTCGCGATCGGGATCACTCCGTGGGGCAAGGGTCTGAAGGCGATCAAGGCGCTCGGCAAGGTCGTTGATGCCGGGGTGGCGCTGTTCAAACGCCAAAAGGCTGCCCGAAAAACGATCGCCGATGCGAAGGCTGCCGAAGCTGCCGCGGCGACGGTGTGTCCGATCGGAGGCGGTCGGAAGTCCTTCTCGGGTGACACGCCGGTGTTAATGGCCGACGGGACTCATAAGCCCATTGAAGATGTTCGCGTCGGCGATCTGATATGGGCCACAGATCCAGTTACCGAGGTTGCTGGGCCGCGGAAGGTGACGCATACATGGGTCCACTTGGACGACTTGTATCCAGTCGAGATCGATGGCGTGCGGTTGGTTACGACGGAGGACCACCCGTTCTGGTCGGTCACTGATCGGCGATGGGAGGACGCACAGGACCTGGCGTCGGGCGAACTTGTGCTCAATGCGACTGGTAACACGGCTACCGTTACCGAGTCGGTTGAGACTGGTCGATTCGAAGTAGGGTTGGCATACAACCTCACGGTAGCGGGGATTCACACCTACCACGTTGCCAATGCTGGCGTACTCGTACACAACACGAACTGTGGAACCTTCGGTCACCTGTCGCCGAGTGGAAGGCTGACCATCCCTAACGTGAAAGGCGTGTACCGTATCGTTACGAACAGTGGCAGGAAGTACATCGGAAAGGCGACGGACATCCATAATCGGGTTCACGCATCTTTCCGCAAGAAGGGCGCCTTGTACGAAGAGGGCGAGCGTGCAGGGGATGTTCGCGAGCTTGATTGGATCGAGATGGAGGGCGCCACAGATGACGAACTCTTCGAAGCAGAGGCTGACTGGATCGATCGCGAAGGTGGCATCGAGGCCCTTGCTAATAGAGTGAACTCTCCTGGAAATCGGTAGGAATTGGTTGCGATTGCATGTCCAACAACCGCGATGGAATCATGGATTGGCGAACCAGGTCAGACGGACCATGGAATGAGGATGCGCGAAGGAAGTACCTAGACGGCGGATTCCATGGACTCAGGTTCCGGAGTTCTGCGAAGATGAGGGACCTCAGCTTCCTTGAGAGTCTTCCCGGCCTTCGATATCTGAGCATTGATGCGAAAGTTCTGGATGATAGGCAAGCGTTCCGACTGGAGACGCTAGAGGAGTTGGTGCTTATAACTGGAAGCCGCCGCGCAGTTCCAGAGTCTTTGCAACCCAATCTCAAGTCTCTGTTGGTCATGGATCGTCCGGGGTTGTCGGTCTCGACTAATTGGCCCCAATTGGAACGAATCCGAATTGGATCGTGGAAGGGTCGTGACCTCCGCATCTTCGAAGGAGCGGACTCGTTGAAGCATGTTCGGCTCGAAGGGTCCCGCCAGCAAGGGAGTCTGATTGGAATTGACTCGTGCCGAAACTTGATTGAGTTTGAGAGCGTAAATTATTCGGTAGTTGACACTACTCCGTTCGTCAACTCGAATTCGCTTGCATCGGTTAGTCTAATGGCGGCATCGCCGACGCCACCCCATGAAGAGGTGGACTTCGAGGACTTTGCCTCGGCGCCTGTCGAAAGAATCTGGATTTCGAATGCAATGCGCCTCAATGGAGTACGCTCTCTCGGTTCATCCGTGCGCTTGCGCAACCTAAGATTGGTCGAATGCAACGTGGACGCTTCCATGCTTCAGATTTTGCAGTCCTTGCCGACGGCCATTAACGTAGAAGTGTTGGATTGATCTAGTGACCAAGGTCAACCGACCTGGGTCGGCACTGAGGCGGTGGAAGGTTGCTGGCAACCAGAAAGTCGGCGGGAGCGACATCGACCACACGATCGACCTTCAGTTCGGAGGAGCCGACGACGTGGCGAACATGAGTCCGCTCGATCTCTCCGCGAACCGAAGCCTTGGAGCGCAGATTTCTAACCAGCTAAAGCAACAAGGCTTGGCGCCGGGTGATGTTGTATGTTCCATCAGCATTACCGTGAGACGCTGCTAGGGAGAGCATATGGCTGAGGTTGACGCGTCATTCGCAGCACGATCCGACGCCGGGATGTTTGGCCTCTGGCGGTCGCATGCGTTCGATCAAGTAGTTGATCAGGAGGCGTGGGAAGCACAGTTCGGCACCGACCGAGCAATCCAGAGGCGAATCGTCGTCGGTGACTTCGTGCCGCTCAACATTCAGAGCGACGGCTCGTTTCAATTCGTGCTCCGTGGCGGAGTCGACCATGAGGGGCTTACCGAGCGGGAGTTGCGTTATGTCGCTGTGAGTTCGGATCCGTACTTGCTGGTCTCGGACGGTGCGGTGGAACTAGGCGGTATTGAGGCCGCAGGTGGAGGCTCAATTGACGAGCGAAACGTCTTCAAGTTGGCGGCAGGTCGTTATCGCGTCGTCGCGCATCTCGTTGACTGGGAAGCCGAGCCAGGCAGCCAGTTGGCGGACGGTTCTCCGGCGGGCTCCGCATTGCCTGACTTCATCGTCGAGATCCTTCCGGTCGGAAGCGGGGAGGACTTTCGTACCAGCGTGGCGACCTTCGACCCGCCGGACTGAACCTCAATCCTTCAAGCCGGTGATCGGCCACGATCGGTGGTGTGCCGAGACGGTAGTAGGCCGCGGACGTTCGAATCGTGAGTTAGTGGGACGCATGTCTGGCTTCCGAGACGCCCGTCACATACTCTCGGTACATGAGCGCATCGAACCCGACTTCTTCCGGCGGCCCGATCGTCGAGGGCCCGCTCGATCCCGAGCACGACGCCACGGCGTCCCTGGCCCTCGAGCCTGACTATGTTGCCCGCCTGACCGGCCGCGTCGTGGCGACCACGGGGGAGAGCCGAGAGGTCATCAGCCCGCTCAACGGGGCGCCGCTGGCGCACATCCCGCAGTCGAGCGACGACGATGTGGCAGGGGCCTTCGCCAAGGCCCGGGTGGCGCAGGAGAAGTGGGCCGCGACCCCGGTCGCCGAGCGCGAGCGCATCCTGATCAAGCTACACGACCTCGTCCTCGACCGGCAGGACGAGATCCTCGACCTGATCGTGCTGGAGTCGGGCAAGGCCCGTAAGCACGCCTTCGACGAGCCGCTGCACATCGCGCTGACCGCCCGCTACTACGGCCGCCGGAGCAGCAAGATCCTCGACACCGAGCGCAAGCTCGGCGTCATCCCCGTGCTCACCCGGGTCGAGCTCAACCACGTCCCCAAGGGCGTCGTCGGCATCATCAGCCCGTGGAACTACCCGTTCACCATGGCGCTGTGCGACGGCCTGGCCGCGATCGCAGCCGGCAACGCGGTGGTCATCAAGCCCGACTCGCAGACCATGCTCAGCGCGCTCCTCGGCGCCGAGCTGCTCGCGGAGGCGGGGCTTCCGGAGAACCTGTGGACCGTCGTCGCCGGCCCGGGCTCGAAGATCGGCACCAGCATCATCCAGCGCGCCGACTACGTCTGCTTCACCGGCTCGACCAACACCGGCAAGATCGTCGCCAAGCAGGCGGCCGAGCGGCTGATCGGTGCCAGCCTGGAGCTCGGGGGCAAGAACCCCATGCTCGTCCTCAAGGACGCCGACATCGAGAAGGCGGCCGAGGGCGCTACCCGCGCGGTCTTCTCCAACTCCGGCCAGCTCTGCGTGAGCGTCGAGCGGCTCTTCGTCGACGACAAGGTCTACGACCGGTTCGTGGAGCGCTTCGTCGCCCGCACCCAGGCGATGACCCTCGGCGCCACCCTGGGCTGGGAGAACGACATGGGCACCCTGATCTCGCAGGCCCAGGTCGACACCGCCACCGCCCACGTCGAGGACGCCGTCTCGAAGGGGGCCCGCGTGCTCACCGGCGGCAAGGCCCGCCCCGACCTCGCGCCGTTCTTCTTCGAGCCGACCATCCTCGAGGGCGTCACCCCGGAGATGACCTGCTTCGGCAACGAGACCTTCGGCCCGGTCGTCTCGATCTACCGCTTCCACAGCGAGGAGGAGGCGATCGAGCGCGCCAACGACGGTGAGTACGGCCTCAACGGCTCGATCTACAGCCGCGACACATCCCGCGCCCGCCGCATCGCCCGGCAGATCAAGTGCGGCACGATCAACATCAACGAGGCCTTCGGCGCCACCTTCGCGAGCATCGACGCCCCGATGGGCGGCATGCGCGAGTCCGGCCAGGGCCGCCGCCAGGGTGTCGAGGGCATCCTGCGCTACACCGAGACCCAGTCGGTCGCCTCCCAGGCCATCCTGCGCTTCGCCCCTCAGTTCGGGATGAGCGACCAGGCGTACGCCAAGTTCATGACCGCCTCGCTGCGGGTGCTGAAGTCGCTGGGCCGCGCATGAGCGGGAACCACTACGACGTACTCGTCATCGGGTCGGGTTTCGGCGGCTCGGTCAGCGCACTGCGGCTGACCGAGAAGGGCTACAAGGTCGGGGTGGTCGAGGCGGGTCGCCGGTTCGCCGACGACGAGCTGCCCAACACCTCCTTCGACCTGCGCAAATACCTCTGGGCGCCGGCGATCGGCTGCTACGGGATCCAGCGCATCGACATGGTCAAGGACGCCGTGATCATGGCCGGCGCCGGGGTCGGCGGCGGCTCGCTGGTCTACGCCAACACCCTCTACGAGCCGCTCGACCCGTTCTACGAGGACCCTTCCTGGAGCCACATCACCGACTGGAAGGACGAGCTCGCTCCCTACTACGAGCAGGCTAAGCGGATGCTCGGCGTCACCCTCTACCCCCATCTGACCCCTGCTGACGAGGTCATGCAGAAGGTCGCGGCGGAGGCAGGACGCGGGGACACCTTTCACAAGGCGCCGGTCGGCGTCTTCTTCGGCGGCCCGGGCCACGTGGCCGGGCAGGAGGTGGCCGACCCCTACTTCGGCGGGGAGGGCCCCGACCGGCGTACGTGCACCAACTGCGGCGAGTGCATGACCGGCTGCCGTCACAACGCGAAGAACACCCTGGTCAAGAACTACCTCTACCTGGCCGAGAAGAACGGCGCCGAGGTGCACCCGCTGACCACGGTGACGCGCGTCTATCCGGCCAAGACCGGAAGCGGGTACGTCATCGAGACCCGCTCCACGAAGGCCAAGTTGGGCATCGGCCGCACGAAGCGGTTCACCGCCGACCAGGTGATCTTCTCGGCGGCCTCGCTCGGCACCCAGAAGCTGCTCCACAAGCTCAAGCGCACCGGCGACCTCCCCGAGATCTCCCCGCGCCTGGGTGAGCTGACCCGCACCAACTCCGAGTCGATCCTGGGCGCGATCGCCCCGGACACCGCCATCGACTACACCGAGGGCGTGGCGATCACCTCCTCGTGGCACCCCGACGAGCACACCCACATCGAGCCGGTCCGCTACGGGCACGGCAGCAACGCGATCGCTGCGATGCAGACGGTGCTCACCGAGGGTGGTCCCCATCGCCTCCGCCGGTGGCTCAAGGAGATGTGGCTGCAGCGGCGGTCGCTGCGTACGTTCTACGACTTCAAGCACTGGTCCGAGCGCACCGTCATCGCGCTGGTCATGCAGGCGCTGGACAACTCGATCACGACCTTCCCGAAGCGCACCATCTTCGGGTGGCGGATGTCGTCCAAGCAGGGCCACGGCAAGCCCAACCCGACCTGGATCCCCGCCGGTCTCGACGCCGTGCGGAAGATGGCCGGGGTGATGAGCTCGGGCGAGAAGCCGGGTTATGCCGGTGGCACGATCGGAGAGCCGTTCAACAAGCCGATGACAGCCCACTTCATCGGCGGCTGCACCATCGGCGACTCGGTGGAGACCGGCGTGATCGACCCCTACCAGCGGCTCTACGGCTACGACGGCCTGCACGTCGTCGACGGCTCCGCGATCTCGGCCAACCTGGGCGTGAACCCGTCGCTGACGATCACCGCTCAGGCCGAGCGGGCGATGGCGTTCTGGCCCAACAAGGACCAGGCCGACCCGCGGCCGGAGCTCGGTGCCGGCTATGCGCGGATCCAGCCCGTCCGGCCGGCCTCGCCTGCCGTGCCCGCGAGTGCGCCGGCTGCCCTGCAGCTGCCCATTGTTGACGTACGGTGACCAGGCTGTTGTGGTGGTGACACGGGCTGCGCAGGAATTTTCTGGCAGGAAGTTTTTAGTTGACCCGTAACCGTGGTTAAGAGGGTTCGTTGGAGTGATCAGACCCGGGATTGCTCCCTCCCTAATACATGCCGGGTCTTTCGTCCGGGACAGTTTTGCTCGGGCAATCAGGGCCCGGCCACCTCCCTCCCCGGCCGGGCCCTGGTGCATTTCAAGCGACCGGCGCCTCGAGGCGGGGCGCTGAGTGGCTCATCGGCCGGGCGTCCTCACTCCTGAGATCTCAGGACGGCGATCTCCGGTGCCGGGTCGAAGCCGTGACCGACCAGCCACCTGATCGCCCGCAGGCTCCGCAACGACCACCACGCGCGGATCACCGCGATGTCGACGTCGGCACCGTAGCCGGCGATGACGTCATCGAGGTGGTCCTCGTGTCCGAGCGTCAAGGTCGCGATGTCGAACATCGGGTCTCCTTGGCCAGCCTCGGACCAGTCGATCACGCCCGTCACCTCGTCACCATCGACGAAGACGTGGGTGATCTGCAGGTCGCCGTGGATGAACGCAGGCGTCAGCGGCCGGAGTGCCGTCTCGGCGATCCGGCGGTTTCGGCGGACCACGTCGGAAGAGAGGACATCGTTCTCGACAAGCCACCGGCACTCGTGATCGAGGTGTGACGCGATGTCGTCCAGGTGGGTGGTACGCCGTGAGGGCAGCGGTGCCTCATGCAGCATCCGTGCGGTGGCACCGGCCGCAGCCCATGCCGCGGACGAGGCGGGCGACGGCTCGTAGAGAGTGCCGAGCGCGCAACCCGGTAGGGCGGCCAGAGCCAGCACCGGCGGTTTCCGCCAGAGGATCTCCGGGGTCGGGATCGGCGCGGCCGTCATCGCCGCCACCTCCGCGTCGATGCGCGTCTGATCGAGGTCGACCTTCAAGAAGGTGTCGCCGACACGGATGGTCGCTCGCTCGTTGTGGGCGACGACGACCTCGACTTCGTCCATATCAGCCAAGATTCCCAGGTTGCCGCCGTGGGGCGCGACGGATTTTGGCGCCCGGTCCGGTGAGATTGGGCCGTGGAGTACGGCGTCGTTAGGATTCGTGCATGACGCAGGCTCCTGGGGCGGAAGAGCACGATCTGGTTCTCGTGGTGGACTTCGGCGCGCAGTATGCGCAGCTGATCGCCCGCCGCGTACGTGAGGCGAAGGTCTACTCCGAGATCGTGCCGCACTCGATGCCGGTCGAGGAGATGCTCGCCAAGAACCCGAAGGCGATCATCCTCTCCGGCGGCCCCTCGAGCGTGTACGCCGAGGGCGCCCCCGCCATCGACAACAGCCTGTTCACCGCGGGCACCCCGGTGTTCGGGATGTGCTACGGGTTCCAGCTGATGGCCCAGGGCCTGGGCGGGACCGTCGACGACAACGGAGCCCGGGAGTACGGCCGCACGCCGGTCACCGTCGGTGTCTCCGGCACGCTGCTCAAGGACATCCCGCCGGCCCACAACGTGTGGATGTCGCACGGCGACTCGGTCTCCGAGGCGCCCGAGGGCTTCACCGTGCTCGCGAGCACCGCGGACACCCCGGTGGCGGCCTTCGAGAACGTCGAGAAGCAGCTCGCGGGCGTGCAGTGGCACCCCGAGGTGCTCCACTCCGAGCACGGGCAGAAGGTGCTCGAGCACTTCCTGTGGGACATCGCCGGCGCGCGCCAGACCTGGACCATCGGCAACATCGCCGAGGACCAGATCGAGCGGGTACGCGAGCAGATCGGCGACCACCGCGCGATCTGCGCGCTCTCGGGCGGCGTCGACTCCGCGGTCGCGGCGGCCATCGTCGCCAAGGCCATCGGTGACCGGCTGACCTGCGTCTACGTCGACCACGGCCTGATGCGGAAGAACGAGTCGGTCGCGATCGAGAAGGCGTTCCGGGAGTCGACCGGTGCCGAGCTGAAGATCGTCGACGCCGAGAAGGAGTTCCTCGACGCGCTCGCCGGGGTCACCGACCCGGAGGAGAAGCGCAAGATCATCGGCCGCGAGTTCATCCGCTGCTTCGAGCGTGCCGAGGTCGAGATCCTGGGCGACAGCGACGAGAAGGTCGCCTTCCTCGTCCAGGGCACCCTCTACCCCGACGTCGTCGAGTCCGGCGGCGGTGCCGGCACCTCCAACATCAAGTCCCACCACAACGTCGGCGGCCTCCCCGAGGACCTCGAGTTCGAGCTGGTCGAGCCGCTGCGTGAGCTCTTCAAGGACGAGGTGCGCGCCGTCGGCTCCCAGCTCGGTCTGCCCGACGAGATCGTCCAGCGTCAGCCGTTCCCCGGCCCCGGCCTCGGGATCCGCATCATCGGTGAGGTCACCAAGGAGCGGCTCGATATCCTTCGCGAGGCCGACGCGATCGCCCGCGAGGAGATGACCCTCGCCGGTCTCGACCGCGACATCTGGCAGATGCCGGTCGTGCTGCTCGCCGACGTCCGCTCGGTCGGCGTTCAGGGCGACGGCCGCACCTACGGCCACCCCGTCGTGCTCCGCCCGGTCACCTCCGAGGACGCGATGACCGCCGACTGGGCCCGACTTCCTTACGAGGTCATGGAGCGCATCTCCACCCGGATCACCAACGAGGTGAGCGAGATCAACCGGGTCACCGTCGACATCACCTCGAAGCCCCCGGGCACCATCGAGTGGGAATGATTCGTTGACAGGTCTCGGCCGTGGACAATGTCGTCCATGACTGAGCCGGACCTCGCTCGACGACTCCTCGACGCACACGTCGCCCATGAGATGGCGGCGCTGCGCGGCGTACGTTTCCTCGATCTCGTCACCGGCGAGATCGACTTCGCGCTGCGCTCCGCCAGCGAGCTGACCCTCGACCAGGTGATGCCCCGCGACCTGATCAAGGAGGTCGCGCTGAAGTACGTCAGCACCTTCCGGCTCCCGGGCGCGATCCCGGAGGTCGCCGGTGCGCTCGCGACGAGGCTCAAGGCGCATCCCGCCAACGAGACACCGCTGGGCAAGGTGGTCAGCCGGCCGCGGATCGCCGAGCTCGTCGAGGCCCTCGTCGAGATGCGTACGCTGCGCCAGCAGGTTCTGCGCAGCCTGGCGGACAACTCCGGGATCCAGGCGGGCGTCGGCACCTTGATGCGCGGTACGGCCCGGGGTGCGGTCGACACCGGCCGCAGGCTCGCCGACAACCTGCCGGGTGGCTCCCTCGGCTTCTCGATCGCCGAACGTGTCGCCGGCCGGATGGCGGACACGATGAAGGGCACCCCGGTCGGCGCGGCCGTGGACCAGAGCGCACGCGAGCTCGCGGAGCGGGGTGCCGGAGCGCTGCTCGGCTACCTCACCGACACTGCCGCGAGCTCGGTCACCGACGAGGAGGTGCACGACGCGCTGCTGGAGGTCTGGGACGCGCTCGCGACCCGTCCTGTGCGTGAGATCGCCGACCTGGTCGACGACGAGCAGCTGGTCGCGCTCTTCGTCGGGCTCTACCAGGTCTGGCTCGACGTCCGCGACTCCGACTACCTGCAGGCCCTGATCGACACGGGCGTCGACTTCTTCTTCGACACCTATGGGAGCTTCACCCTCGACCGGCTCCTGGAGGAGTGGGGTCTGGGCCGCGACGACCTGGTCGAGGAGGCGCTCCGCTTCGGCCCGCCGGTGATCGAGGCGCTCGCCGAGGCCGGCGTCCTCGAGCAGCTGATCCGCCGCCGGCTCTCGAGCTTCTACGACTCGCCGGAGGCTCGGACCCTCCTGGGTTGAGGCCGTGTGCCCGGCCGTCGGGATGGGTACCGGAACCGGTGCACTCGATCAGGCAGGAGGCACGAGATGGCCGAGACGATCGTCGATGACAGGCTCTGGGAGAACTTCCACCGCGCGGTGAACATGAGCTCGCGAGACCTACGGAAGTGGCTCGCCGTGCAGGGTGCGGGGGAGATCGCCGAGACGGAGCCGGACCAGGCCGGCAGCGAGCTCGGCCACCGGGTGGCCGACATCCTCGGCAAGCGCCGAGCCGACGTGACTCCCGACGACGTCGAGGTGATGCGACGCGTCGTCGACAAGGTGACCGACCTTCGCGGCGGTGACACCGGCCAGTGGGAGCCGACCGCGGGCGAGGACCACTGGCGGCACCGGCTGATGAACGTCGGACACGACCCGCTGGCGCCGTGAGCGAGCGTCAGCGAGTGAGCCGTCCGGACAACACGCGACCGCGTCCGTATTCTGGCGCTTGCGCTACGGACGTGGTCGCGTGAGTGCTGCGGAGTGGGTGCCGGAGTCGCCGACGTTGTCCGACCTGCGCAGCGCCGTCCAGGACTGCCGTGGCTGCGAGCTCTACCGCGACGCGACCCAGGGTGTGATGGGCGAGGGGCGTACGCCGGCCCCGCTGATGCTGCTCGGCGAGCAGCCCGGTGACCGCGAGGACCGTGAGGGCGAGCCGTTCGTCGGTCCGGCGGGCGGCATCCTCCACGAGGCGCTCGCCGATGCCGGGATCGAGCCGGAGGAGACGTACACGACGAACGTCGTCAAGCACTTCCGCCACCGCCTCTCGGGCAAGCGCCGGATCCACCAGTCGCCCACGAGCAAGCACGTCGGCGCCTGCGCTCCGTGGCTGGCGGCGGAGCTGGATCTGGTACGTCCCAGCGGTGTCGTCCTGCTCGGCGGCACCGCCGGCAAGGCGCTGTACGGCTCGTCCTTCCGTGTCGGTGAGGCCCGCGGCCACCTCCTCGAATGGCCCGACGCCATCGCCACGGAGACCCTCGACCCCTGGGTCCTCGCGACGACCCACCCCTCCGCCGTCCTCAGGGCGGAGGACGAGCGGCAGGCGACGTACGACGGTCTGGTCGCCGATCTGCGGGTCGCCGCCGCTGCTCTGAAGAAATAGTGAAAGGCGATGTCGAGATCGCCGGTGCAGGCTCGACGCGTGGGTAAGAGCATCACCACCCACCCCTGAGGAGATCGAGATGAGCACCAACGCACAACGAGCCGGCTGGGTCATCACCGTCCTGGTCACCCTGTTCCTCGGCTTCGACATCGTCACGCACCTGCTGCAGGTCGAGCCCGTCATGGACTTCAACGACGAGATCGGCGCACCGGGCTGGTTCCCGGTCGTCTGCGGCGTCGTCCTCGGCCTGTCGCTGGTCGCCTACCACGTCCCGGCAACCCGGGCGATGGGCACGATCTTGATCACCGCCTACCTGGGCGGCGCGGTCACGGTGAACCTGGTGTTCGGGCAGCCGGCCTTCAACACCGTCTTCGCCATCGCCACCGCGGTCCTCGTCTGGGCTGGCGCCTGGCCGCGCGACGAGCGGCTGCGCGGTCTGGTCGCCGTCTGACGTAGGCGACATCGTCGGGGTAGTCCGGGAGCGAACTGCCCATTACTCGCCAGTAAATGGGCAGTTCGCTCCCGGACTACCCCCTCAACGACGAGCTCGCCTAGCCGCGGCGCAGTCGCGTGAACGCTCCGAGCACGGTCTGCTCGGAGAGGATGAGGTAGTCGCGCAACTCCTCAGCGGCCGCAGGTCCTCCCTGCTCGAGGAAGGTCTCGAGCAGGGAGCGGTTGCGTGTCACGAACGGAGCGTGCAGCGCCTCGGGGTTGTCGATCTCGAGGAACGCGAGCCGCAGCTCGGCGGCGATGTCGCGGAACAGACGTTCCAGGCGTGGGCTGTCGGCGAGGGCGACGATGGCGTCGTGGAACGCCATGTTGGCGGTGCCCACCGTGCGCCAGTCGCGTGCCTCGAGGCTGGTCTCGCTCTGTTCTACGGCCTCGCGCATCGCCATGACCGCGGGATGCAGCGGGGAGCCGGCGGCCAGCGCGGCCGGCTCGACGTAGCGCCGCGCCCGATAGATGTCGACGACGTCCGCCACGGTGGGGGAGGCGACCGAGACCCCGCGATGAGGTACGTGCTCGATGAGGCCCTGCTCGGCCAGCACGCGGAACGCCTCTCGAAGCGTGTTGCGGGAGACCCCGAGCTTCTCGGCGAGGGAGATCTCCGACAGCCGGGTGCCGGGCGCGAACTCGCCGTCGATGATCCGCCGGCGCAGGGCGTTCGTCAGGGTGTCCTCGACATCGGGCATGACCGCATCCTAGGGGAATCGCATCCGCGGACAATCGAAACGTCATTTTAACAGTCGGGACTATTATTGTTGAACAATTACTGCCATCCTGTACTACACCAAAGAGAGTGTGGCGGGAGCCACACAGCCCGTTGATGGCAGGAGTCCCCCATGACCGAGACGACCAGCGCCGAGCGCGCGAAGAGCTTCGCCCGTTCCCGCCGAGGACCCATCCTCGGCGCCATCTTCCTGATGGCCACCTCGGCCATCGGCCCCGGCTTCATCACCCAGACCGCGACCTTCACCGCACAGCTCGGCGCGGCGTTCGCCTTCGCGATCCTGGCCTCGATCCTGATCGACTTCGCGCTGCAGATGAACGTGTGGCGCATGATCACCGTCGCCGGCAAACGCGCCGGCGATCTGGCGAACGAGGCGGTGCCGTACTCCGGTCACCTGCTGGCGACGCTCATCGTGATCGGCGGTCTGGCGTTCAACATCGGCAACATCGCGGGTGCCGGGCTCGGCCTGAACGCCCTGCTGGGACTCGACCCGAAGGTCGGCGGCCTGCTCTCGGCGCTGCTCGCCATCGGCATCTTCATGTACAAGCGGGCCGGCCGCGTCGTCGACATGGTCGTGCTCGTGCTCGGTCTGCTGATGATCGGGCTGACGCTCTTCGTCGCGATCGCCTCGCAGCCCCCGGTCGGTGACGCGCTGCGCCAGACCTTCGCGCCCGACACGCTCAACTTCGCGACCATCACCACGATCGTGGGCGGCACCGTCGGCGGCTACATCACCTACGCCGGCGCCCACCGCTACCTCGACTCCGGCCTGACCGGCCCCGAGCACGTCCCGGCCGTGCACCGTGCCTCGATGAGCGGCATCCTCGTCACCGGGATCATGCGCTACGTACTCTTCCTCGCGATCCTCGGCGTCGTGGCCTCGGGCGTCACCCTCGACTTCTCGAGCCAGGCGGCCAACCCGGCCGGCCAGGCCTTCGGCGCCGTGCTCGGTGACGCGGGCATCCGCATCTTCGGCGCGATCTTCTGGGCCGCGGCGATCACCTCGGTCATCGGCGCCGCGTACACCTCGGCCACCTTCATCTCGACCTTCTCGAAGAAGCTCGGAGCGGGGTGGCGGCTGCAGGTCGCGACGGTCGCCTTCATCGTGGTCTCCCTCGTCCTCTACCTGCTGATCGGCGCCGCACCCGCGGCTATCCTGGTCTTCGTCGGCGGTTTCAACGGTCTGATCCTCCCGATCGGCATGACGATCTTCATGTACATCGGCTGGTTCCGTCAGCGCGACGTCCTGCACGGCTACCGCTACCCGGTGTGGCTGCTGACCGTGGGCACACTCGCGACCCTGCTCAGCTGGTACATGGGCATCGTCTC
This sequence comes from Nocardioides sp. YJ-D4, assembly GCF_054031495.1. Classification (NCBI taxonomy): domain Bacteria; kingdom Bacillati; phylum Actinomycetota; class Actinomycetes; order Propionibacteriales; family Nocardioidaceae; genus Nocardioides; species Nocardioides sp. YJ-D4. The sequence goes on along the minus strand of NZ_CM132932.1, from coordinate 2,123,569 downwards.
GATCCGCCCGATCTTCGCCTTCATCGGCATTGGAGCGTGAGCACCATGAACGACATGGCAGCAACCATCGACCTGAACTCCGACCTCGGCGAGAACACGCCCGACAGGGTGGTCGCCGACGACGCGGCCATGCTCGCGATCGTCTCGAGCGCCAACGTCGCCTGCGGGTTCCACGCCGGCAGCCCCGAGGGGATCCGTACGACGCTCGCCGACGCCGTGGCCAACGGCGTCACGATCGGCGCGCATCCCGGCTACCGCGACTACGAAGGTTTCGGACGCCGCGCCATGGACATCGACTCCGCGACGCTGCAGGCGCACGTCGAGTACCAGCTCGGCGCGCTGATCGGCCTGACCTCGTCGGTCGGCGGCGCGGTCCGCTACGTGAAGCCGCACGGTGCGCTCTACAACACGATCGCCCGCGACGAGCGACAGGCCCGTGACGTGGTCGCCGCGGTCAAGGCGGTCGACCCGTCCCTCGTGCTGCTCGGGCTCGCGGGCGGCGTCGTGCTCGACGTGGCCGACGCCGCCGGGCTGGCCACGGCCGCGGAGGCCTTCGCGGACCGCGCCTACACGCCCGGCGGCGAGCTGGTCTCGCGCGCCGAGCCGGGTGCCGTGCTGCACGACGCCGACGCGGTCGCAGCCCGCATGCTGCGGCTCGCGCGTGAGGGTGTGGTCGAGGCGATCGACGGCACCGACGTCGCCATCCGCGCCGACTCGATCTGTGTGCACGGCGACAGCGACGGGGCGATCCGGATGGCTGCCGCGACCCGGGCCCTGTTCGAGGCCGAGGGCATCGTGATCGCTCCGTTCGCCGGAGCCGCCGCATGACCGCGAGCATCACCCAGCTCGCCGCGGCTCGCGCCGCGCGTACCTCCTACCGGGCGGGCGAGGTCGCGCCGACGAGCGGCGTCGCCCACGGCCTGGTGCAGGCGAACCTGATCTCCGTGCCGGCCGACTGGGCCTTCGAGGTGCTGCTCTTCGCGCAGCGCAACCCGAAGCCGTGCCCGGTGCTCGAGGTGCTCGACCCGGGCGCCTACGAGTCGACCCTGGCGCCCGGATCCGACCTGCGCACCGACATCCCGGCGTACCGGATCTGGCGTGATGGCGTGCTGGCCGAGGAGGTCACGGACGCGAGCGCGGCGTGGGAGGAGCACCCCGATCTGGTCTCGTTCCTGATCGGCTGCAGCTTCACCTTCGAGGCCGGCCTGGCCGACGCCGAGATCCCGATCCGCCACCAGGAGCTCGGCCGCAACGTGCCGATGTACCGGACATCCCGCCCGTGCGCTCCCGCCGGGCGCCTGCGCGGCGACATGGTGGTCTCGATGCGCCCGATCCCCGCTGACCGCGTCGCCGATGCCGTACGCATCTCCGGTCGGTATCCGGCGGTGCACGGTGCGCCGGTGCATGTCGGTGATCCGGCGTCGCTCGGGATCGCCGACCTGGCCGCTCCCGAGTTCGGGGACCCGCCGGAGGTGCGCGACGGTGAGGTACCGGTGTTCTGGGCCTGCGGGGTCACGCCGCAGGCCGCGATCATGGACTCGCGCCCGCCGTTCGCGCTCACCCACGCGCCCGGTCACATGTTCATCACCGACGTACGGGATGCGGAGTATCTGGCGTGAGGCGCGTTCTCATCGCATCGGACCAGGCGCTGCTGGTCGAGGAGGAGGACCTCGAGGGCGCGATGCGGCTGCACGCGGCACTCGTGGCCGCGCCGCCGACCGGCGTCGTCGAGCTGGTGCCTGCCGCCCGGACGGTGCTCGTGCGGTTCGATCCGACGCTGGTCGACGAGGTCAGCCTCGCGAAGGAGCTGGGTGGGGTCGAAGCCGTGCACGGTGGTCTCCCGACCGCTGGTTCGGTGACGATCGGCGTGCGCTACGACGGGCAGGACCTCGACGAGGTCGCCGACCTGCTCGGGGTCAGCGCAGAGCAGGTTGTTGCGCGCCACGCGGCCGCGACCTGGCGGGTGGCCTTCACCGGCTACGCTCCCGGCTTCGGCTACCTCGTCGGTGATGACCCGCTCTTCGACGTACCGCGGCGCTCCTCGCCACGCACCCGGATCCCGGCCGGGTCGGTCGGGCTGGCCGGGACGTTCTCGGGCGTCTACCCCCGGGAGAGCCCCGGTGGCTGGCAGCTGATCGGGCGTACGGACGCGCCGATGTGGGACCTGCACCGGGATCCGCCCGCCCTGCTCGCGCCCGGGATGACCGTGCGGTTCGAGCGGCTCGAGCGGGAGCTGGTCTCGGTGGCTGCGCCCGCTTCGCCGGCCGAGGCCGCGGAGCACCCGTTCGCCGTCGAGGTCGTACGCCCCGGCCTGCAGCTGGTGCTCGAGGACCTCGGCCGCCCTGGCCATGCCGCGCTCGGTGTCTCCGCGTCGGGAACGGCCGACCGCCGCGCGCTGCGGGCCGCGAACCGTGCCGTCGGGAACGCTCCCGGAGCCGCCGCGTTCGAGCTCGCCGGTGGCGGCGCCGTTCTGCGTTTCAGCGGCCCCGCGGTCGTGGCGGTCGCCGGCGCCCCTGCCGAGACGAAGATCGTACGCAGTGACGGCGCGCCGCTCCCGGTCGAGCACGGCGCCGCAACCGCGCTCGAAGACGGGGAGGAGCTGCGTCTCGGCGCGGTGAGCGCCGGCCTGCGCGCCGTGATCGCGGTACGTGGCGGACTGGATCTTCCGCCGGCGCTCGGCAGCCACTCGAGCGACACGCTCGCGGGCCTCGGCCCCGGCGACCTCGGCGGACGGCCCTTGCGCACGGGCGACGTGGTCCCGCTGTTGGGGCCCGCGGCCGCGCCGTACGCTGTCGACCCCTGCCCGGCTCCCGCCGTCCCACTGCCCGCACCCGGTGACACGGTCGAGCTGCGCGTCGTGCTCGGCCCGCGCGAGGACTGGTTCACCGAGGCCGGCCTGCGCACGCTGGTCGAGCAGGAGTGGACCGTCACGCCCCGCTCCGACCGCGTCGGCGTACGTCTCGAGGGCGCTGTCCCGCTCGAGCGAGACGTCGCCGGCGAGCTGCCGAGCGAGGGGGCGGTGACCGGCGCGATCCAGGTGCCGCCCGACGGCCAGCCCGTGCTGTTCCTTCCGGACCACCCGCTCACCGGCGGCTATCCGATCATCGGCGCGGTCATCGACCGCGACCTGGACCTGGCCGGTCAGCTGCCGCCCGGCGTCCGCATCCGCTTCCGACCCGTCGCGCCCACTGTGCCCGTCGGGTCGACCACCAAGACCTGAGGAGACTGACATGCGCAGGGTGCTCATCGCCAACAGGGGAGAGATCGCCGTCCGCGTCGTGCGGGCGGTTGCCGAGGCCGGCCTCGTGTCGGTCGCCGTCTACGCCGACCAGGACGCCGACGCGCTGCACGTGCGTCTTGCCGACGAGGCGTACGTGCTCGGCGGCGCCACCGCCGCCGAGTCCTACCTCAGCATCGAGTGGCTGATGGCCGCGGCACAGGCCTCCGGTGCCGACGCGGTGCATCCGGGCTACGGGTTCCTGTCGGAGAGCGCCGAGTTCGCGCGCGCCGTCGAGGCCGCCGGCCTGATCTGGATCGGACCCAGCCCCGAGAGCATCGACAGCCTCGGCGACAAGATCACCGCCCGCCGGATCGCGCAGAGCGTCGGCGCCCCGCTGGTCGCGGGCACCGACCGGCCGCTGGAGTCGGCCGACGAGGCGGTCGCGTTCGCCCGTGAGCACGGGCTCCCGATCGCGATCAAGGCCGCCTTCGGTGGTGGCGGCCGCGGTCTGAAGGTGGCCCGCGAGCTCGACGACGTCGCCGACGCCTTCGACTCCGCCTCGCGCGAGGCGCTGGCCGCCTTCGGTCGCGGTGAGTGCTTCGTCGAGCGGTTCCTGGAGCGTCCGCGGCACATCGAGGCGCAGGTGCTCGGCGACGGCACCGGGCACGTCGTGGTCGTCGGCGACCGGGACTGCTCGCTGCAGCGACGCAACCAGAAGCTCGTCGAGGAAGCACCCGCGCCGGGGCTCACGGACGAGCAGCGCCGTCGCATCCACGACGCCGCCCGCGACATCTGCGCGGCGGTCTCCTACCGCGGGGCCGGGACCGTCGAGTTCCTGATGGGCGAGGACGGAGTGATCTCGTTCCTCGAGGTGAACACCCGACTCCAGGTCGAGCACCCGATCACCGAGGCCGTCACCGGCGTCGACCTCGTCGCCGAGCAGCTGCGGATCGCCGCGGGTGAGGGCATCTCCTTCGCGGAGACCCCGGCGCCCTCGGGCCACGCGATCGAGCTGCGGATCAACGCCGAGGACCCGGGCCGCGGCTTCCTGCCGAGCCCCGGCGTCGTGACCGGCCTGCGGGCTCCCTCCGGTCCCGGCGTGCGCTGGGACGCCGGGATCGAGGCGGGGGATACGGTGCAGAGCGCCTTCGACTCGCTGATCGCCAAGCTGATCGTGCATGCGCCGAACCGGGACACCGCCGTCGTACGTGCTCGCCGCGCGCTCCGCGAGCTCGAGGTCGAGGGGGTCGCGACCGTCGTACCCTTCGCCCGCGTCCTGCTCGACGACCCGGCGTTCTCGACCGCCGGGTTCGCTGTGCACACGCAGTGGATCGAGACCACGCTGATGCCGCGCTTGGAGGCGCAGCGGCGACCCGAGCCGGCGCTCGCGCAGCCGCTGCGGCGGGTGCCGATCGAGATCGACGGACGCCGGGTGATGCTCGGTCTCCCCGACGATCTGCTCCGAGGGATCGCGGCCGGCGGGTCGGCGACGGCCGAGGCCGGACCGGCAGCGGCCGTCGCCGACCCGGCCGTGCTCGAGGCCACCGTCCCCGGCGTACTCGTCGACTGGCTCGTTCCCGACGGCGAGCAGGTCACCGAGGGCCAGGACGTCGCGGTCATCGACGCCATGAAGATGGAGACCCGGGTCGCCGCACATCGTGCGGGCGTGCTCTCCCGCGGCACCGACGTGGGTGGCACGGTCGCGATCGGGGACGTGCTGGGGAAGATCGAGCAGGCCTAGATCGAGCAGGCCTAGCCTGTGTGAGCGAGGATCGCGGGGACGACCCGGTCCCAGGTCGAGGGCGGGGGCGGCTCGTGACCGACGCCGTCGAGGACGAGGAGCGTCGCGTCGGGGATGTCGCGGGCCAGGATCTCGGCATGCCCGATCGGGAAGAGCGGGTCGCGGGTGCCGTGGATGACCAGCGTCGGGGCGGCGATCTCGGCCAGCGTCGCCTCGATCGGCTCGCCGTCGCTCATCGCCTGGTGGTTGGCGAAGCTCGGCCGCATGTCCGGCGTGCGGCGTACGACCCGCTCGATCACCGCCCGCATCCTGGCCTCGTCGAAGCCCTCCGGCACGAACGCGCGCTGGTCCTCGACGAGCATCGACACCAGAGCCTCGTGGTCATCGGGATCCGGGACGGTGGTGGTGGCTGCCTTCGCGAAGAAGTCGGCCAGCTCCTCGCCGATGGGCGGCAGGTCGGGTACGCCGTCGAAGGCCGGCGAGGTCTCGTCGAGGATCAGCGTCTCGACCCGCTCCGGATAGAGCACCGCCGCACACTGGGCCATCGCCCCGCCCATCGAGATGCCGAAGATGTGGGCCTTGTCGAGGCCGAAGGCGTCGAGGAGCGCCGGGATGTCCGCGATCATGTCGCGCCCGGTGTAGCCCGGCTCTCCCGGCGGCCAGGTCGTCGAGCGGCCGGTGTCGCGGTGGTCGTAGCGGATCACGAACCTCCGGCCCGCGGCCAGCGCCCGGCAGAAGTCGTCCTCCCAGTAGTCCATCGAGGCGCTCATCCCACCGACGAGCAGGATCGGCGGGTCCGCAGGACTCCCGAACGTCTCGACGCACAGCTCGATCCCGTTGACCGCCAGTGTCAGTTCGCCCATGGCGACCAGCAAACGGGCGGGTCCGAGCCGCGTCAAGCGCTTAAGGCGTGGCGTACGTGTCGATCTCGGCGCGCAGCCGGGCCTTGAGGTCGTCGGGTGCGTAGGAGACGTCGACGGCGGCGCGGGCGAGGTCGGCGATGCCCGCGGGGTCGAGGCCGAGGAGGTCGGTCGCGATCTCGTACTCCTGGTTGAGCGTGGTCGCGAACATCGGCGGGTCGTCCGAGTTGATCGTGACCGGCACACCGGCATCGACGAACGTCTTGAGCGGGTGCTCCTCGAGCGTCGCGACGGCGCCGGTGGCGACGTTCGACGAGGGGCAGACCTCGAGCGGGATCCGGTGCTCGGCGAGGTGCGCGAGCAGGGCGGGATCCTGGGCCGCCGAGGTGCCGTGGCCGATCCGCTCGGCCTTCAGCACGGTCAGGGCGTCCCAGATCGTCTGCGGTCCGGTGGTCTCGCCGGCGTGCGGCAGCGAGCGGAGCCCCGCGGCGCGGGCCGCGTCGAAGTGCCTCTCGAACTGCGGCCGGGGAACCCCCACCTCGGGCCCACCGAGGCCGAACCCGACGAGAGCCGCCGGGCCATGGTCGACGGCGTACGCCAGGGTGGCATCGGCCGCCGGGATCCCCGACTCACCCGGGATGTCGTAGATCCAGCGCAGCGTGATCCCGAAGTCGCGCTCGGCGCCCACCCGGGCGTCCTCGAGCGCCTCGGTGTAGGCCTCGATCGCCATCCCGGTGTGCCCGGTCCCGGCGGGACGCTCGGCCAGATCCGGGCGTACGGAGGTGTAGGGCGTGCAGGTCAGCTCGGCGTAGCGCACCTGCTGGGTCTGCGCGAGGTCGCGCGCGATCTCGTAGGTCAGATAGCGGATGTCCTCGGGGGTCCTGACCAGGTCCACGACCGAGAGGTAGACCTCGATGAAGTGCGCGAAGTCGCTGAACGTGAAGTACTCCCGCAGCAGCTCGATGTCCGCCGGCACCGTCCCGGGATGCCGTGCCGCCAGCTCCGCGACGATCCGCGGCGAGGCCGACCCGACGTGGTGGACATGCAGCTCAGCCTTGGGCAGCCCGGCGATGAAGGTCTTCAGGTCACTCACGCCCTCGATCCTCACACGCAGGTTCGCCCTACCGCGACTCCCTTTCCGCTCGCATGGCCCGAACTCAGAGTGCATCGGAGGGACGTTGCCTGGGCGAACGAAAATTCGTTCGTCCGGTGGATCGAAGTCGGCTACGCGCCGCACCCCTTGAGCGGCGCGGTCAACGAGTGCGGTTCATGCCACAGCCGATGTAGGTCGGTGCACCTAGACAGCGTAGATGACCTTGTCTGGCCATACCCCTGTGGCTCTGGCCTCCTTGTACGCCTTCATCAGGATCTTCGCTGCAGCTGAGTCGAGGTCGGAGTCAGCAGCAGAAAGGCGCGCCTGTACCTCTGACTTGGCGATTTCCACCTCGCCCGAACGTTCGGCTCCGGGCCACTCGAACGCGTACTTGATGGACTGATCGTCCTCGAAGACCTTTTGCCCCTCAACGAGCATGCCCATATTTTCAGCCCTACCTCTCGCTCCCGGTTAGATCGGACCAGATCGAGGCTAGGGTGATGGCATGCGGGCGATCCACCACTGGGACCTCTGGGTCGACGACTTCGAGACCGCTTCGGGGGAGTGGGGCTGGCTCTTCGGCGAGCTCGGCTGGGAGGCCGGCGAGAAGGGCCACTTCTGGGAGGCGCCGGACGGGACGTACGTCTTCATGGAGCACTCCAAGGACCAGCACGGCACTCAGGACCGGCTGCGGCCCGGCGTCAACCACATCGCGTTCATGATCGACGACCGAGACCAGCTCGACAGGATCCGGGCAGCGTCGACCGAGCACGGCTGGCACGAGATGTACGCCGACCGCTACCCGCACGCAGGCGGCGACGAGCACACGGCGCTCTACCTGGAGAGCTCTGAGGGGTTCGAGGTCGAGATCGTGCTGGAGATCGAGGACCTCACCGCCTAGCTGTAGTCGTCCCCGTCGTCGCTGTCGGCATCGCTGTCGTCGATGATGTGGATGGCCGCCTCCTCCGCGGAGGCGCCTGCGCCGTCGATGCCGGCATCGATCCCGTAGAGCTCCGACTCCGCGTCCTCGCCCTCGCCACGGTCGGGGTCGACCAGTCGGCCCGCTCGCTGGTTGCCGACCTCGCGGCCGTCGGGGTCGTCGCTCTCCTCGGCGTCGTCGTACTCGACCGCGTACGGATCCGGCTCCGGCACCTCCTGGTGGACCCGCTGGTCGATGCACTCCCGGTGCTCCTCCTCCCAGGGCGTGTTGCCGTAGTCGGTGGAGTAGTGGTCGGCGGTGACGATGCCGTGGTCGAGCTCGTCGCGCACCTCACCTTCGAGAACCTCCCCGGAGAGCGCGTCCTCCCCGGTGATCTGGTCCTCGTCGTCGACACTGTAGTCGCCGTAGTTCTCGCGCGATTCGCTCACTTGAGTCTCCTGATCGGCCGGGCATTGGGGTCATGACGGCCCCCTTCGGTAACGTTAACCCGGTCCGGTATGGAGTGGAACCGGACGGAAATATACGACGCGGGGATCGACCAAGGGAGCAGACCAGATGGCGCCTCGCGCCCGATTGGCGGTGGCGGCCGTTGCCGTGCTCGCCGGCGCCTCGATCGCACTCGGCGCGATGCCTGAGTCGGCCGGTCCGCTGGGGTCGCTGGGGTCTCTGGCGGGGAACGCCTTCGCGCGCGACAACGAGGGCGTGGTGCCCTCGACGCCGACATCGACGCCCGACTGGGCGCCCTACTCGACCCCACCCAACATCCTCATGATCACGGCGGACGACCTCGCCTACGAGGATCTCGAGTTCATGCCCCACACCCGCAGCCTCCTGGCCGCGCAGGGCACCTCGCTGACCGAGGCGATCGCTCCGACGCCGATCTGCGTGCCGGCCCGTGCGTCCCTGCTGACCGGGCAGTACAGCCAGAACCACCACACCGTCACGATCAACGGCGAACGCGGTGGCTACGAGTCGATGGACCACACCGGCACGCTGCCCGAGGCGCTACAGGACGCCGGCTACGACACCCTCTTCGCCGGCAAGTACCTCAACGGCTACGGCCTCAACGGAACGGCGAAGGACGTGCCGCCCGGGTGGACCGACTGGCGGGCGACGACCGACATGTCGACCTACAACTTCATCCGGCCGCGGATCAACCACAACGGCAAGCTCACGACCTACAACCGCTACACGACGTACGTCATGCGGGACCAGGCCAACGAGATGATCTCGGCGCCGGAGCGCGCCGACAAGCCGTGGTACATGTGGCTCAACTACGTGGCACCGCACCACGGCGGGCCCGACGAACCGGAGGACCCGGAGGGCACCAGCACGACCAGGCCGGCGGAGGAGGACAAGCACTCCTTCGACGGGCTCGAGCTGCCGGACACTCCCTACATGTTCCGCACCCCGACCGATGCGCCGCGGATCTCGGCCTCCCGCAAGTACTTCGACGCGCAGGGCCGCGCCGAGCTGCGGATCGCGCACGAGCAGCGGGTGGAGGCCGTCCAGTCGCTCGACCGCGCGGTCGCCAGCCACGTACTCCGTCTGCAGGAGACCGGCCAGCTCGACAACACGATCATCATCTTCTCCTCGGACAACGGCTACACCACCGGCGGCCACAACATCAACGGCAAGCTGATGCACTACCGCGAGACGCAGCGGATCCCGGTGATCCTGCGCGGCCCGGGCATCCCCGCCGGCCGGACCCTGGCCACCGGCGTCGGCAACCCCGACATCGCCACCACGATCATGGCGGTCGCCGGCGCCGAGCCGGGGCGGACCCAGGACGGCGTCAACATCATGCCGTGGCTCGAGGCCCCCGCGCAGAACCGGGTGATCCCGCTCTCCGCCTGGCGGGTCAACGACGGCTACAAGCAGATCTACTCGGGGATCCGCTTCGGCGACTGGACCTACGCCCGCTTCTCCGACGGCAGCGAAGAGCTCTACAACCTGGCCGATGACCCCTACCAGATCCGCTCGCTCGCGCTGCTCACCGAGTACGCCGACGAGCTGGCCGAGCTGCGCGGGCTGAGCGAGAAGTACGCCGACTGTGCAGGTGCCACCTGCCCGAAGGAGTTCTACCCCGCCGACTGATCGTCCAGGTCGGCCGCGCAGCGGAACCCCAGGTTGCCCGCGGTCGAGTCGGGCGGGCTGCTGGAGCGCGCCGAGAGCCGGTAGCGGTGGCAGTAGGAGTCGTGGCAGAGGTAGGAGCCGCCGCGCATGACCCGGGTCAGGCCCTCGGCCGGGCCCCGCGGGTCGGATGAGGAGCCCCCGGAATCGGGAGAGCCGACGAGGTCGGCGTAGTAGGTCGGCGAAAACCAGTCCGCGCACCACTCCCAGACGTTGCCGATCATCTGAAACAGCCCGAAGCCGTTGGGTTCGTACGTCCGCACCGGCGCTGTCGTGACGAACCCGTCGTCGGCGGTGTTGGTGTCCGGGAAGACACCCTGCCAGACGTTGGCGTGGTGGGCGCCGTCCTGCTCCAGTTCGTCGCCCCACGGGAACCGGGAGCCGGCGAGACCGCCGCGAGCGGCGTACTCCCACTCGGCCTCGGTCGGCAGCCTGGTCCCGGCCCAGTCGCAGTAGGCCAGCGCGTCGTCGTGGGAGACGTGCACGACCGGGTGGTTGCCGCGGCGGCCGACGTTCGAGCCTGGGCCCTCCGGGGCCCGCCAGGACGCGGCGCGAACGCCGAGCCACCAGGGTGCCTCGGGCGAGCGGCCCAGGATGTCGCGGGGCGAGCCCTCGAAGGCCAGGTGGAAGACGGCAGAGAAGCCCTCTCGCTCGGCCGTGGTGACGTGGCCCGTCGCCTTCACGAACCGGGCGAACTCCTCGTTGGTGACCGCGGTCGCGTCCAGCCGGAAGCCGGGCAGGTCGACCGGGTGCACCGGACCTTCGCCGTCGGCCTGGTAGCCCTCGCCGAACGAGTCGCCGGCTGCGTACGTCCCACCGGGGAGGTCGACAAGGGTCCGGCGGCGCTTGCGGGGCAGCGCCGGCGGGCGCTGGGCCGGGTCGGGGCTGGGTCCACGGGTCGCGCCGAAGGTGAGGTCGGAAGGCACGCCCACCAGCCTACGAGCCGGCGTACGTCGCCTTCAGACTGCCTGCGCTCGCCACGACCTTCCCCTTCTTGCCGGTGACCATGAGGCCGGGCGTACGGGCCTTTCCGTTGGCGTCCGCCTTGATCTTGACCGTGCAGGTCGGCTTCTTGCCGGCACACTTGAAGTCACCCGTCGGCCGGTAGGTGACCGTCATCGTCTGGTTGTCCGCCAGCCCCTCGACGTAGGCCGCCATGTAGGTGCACTTCGGCTTTCCCTTGGGGCAGGAACGCTCGACCGTGTGCCACTCCATCCGGGCCGCGGCCGCCTTGCCGCAGAGCTTGGCCGGCTCGCCGGCGCGGACCGTGCCCCAGGCGTACGTCACCTTGGTGGTCGCCTGCACGCACGCCTCGGTGCCACCCTTGGCGACGGGCAGCGTGTAGGTGAGCTCCGGGTCCTCCCCGGCGGTCGGCTGCGTGGCGCCGTCGTCGATGGAGGCGATGCCGGAGGTGACCGCCGGGGCGGTGACCTTCAGCGTGACCTCGCGGTAACCCGCGGCGGCAGCACCGACGGGCGCCTCGGGTGTGCGGGCGTAGCAGCTGTCGAGGTGGGTGATCGCGTCGACGTTCTTGGCGGCGAGGTCCTCGTCGGTGAGCCGCAGGTTGGTGACGGCCAGGACCCCGGCGATCGTCGGTCGCCCGACCTCCCGCAGGCACCGGGGGTCATCGAGGGTCCAGGCCTCCGCGACCTGCCTGCTCCAGCTGTTGGCGCCACCGTCGGCGCAGTCGAGCAGCTCCGCGTACCACTGCGAGCCCAGCGCCGAGGGCCACTCGCCGGCATAGCTGAACCCGCTGCCGGCCTTGGCCACGACTCCGGCACGGGTGAGCCCCGCGCTGCCCTTGTCCTTGACCACCGCCTCCGCTGCGCAGCGGATCTGCTCCGGGTCGGCCCAGGCCGGGGTGTCGCCGGCCAGGGCGAGCGTGCGAGCGACGTCCTTCTCGTCACCGTGCAGCGGACCGATCTCACCGGTGAAGTAGGCCCACGCCGAGGTGCCGAGGAAGGCCACCGCGACGAGTACGCCGACGCTCACGAGCCAGCGCAGCGCCAGGCGCACGGGGCGGCTCCGGTCACGCCGCCGCCGTGGCAGCGGCGGCAGCCCGAGCCGACGCCGACGGGCCTCCTCAGCCGCCGCGTTGGCGAGCTCGGTGGGTTTCGGTTGTTGTTGAGCGGTGCTGCCGGTGGGGTCGGACATCTCACTCCCTCGAGAACAGTTCAGCGAGGATCGTAGAGGGTAGTCCCTTCAGATACCCCCTGCCACTCCCGATCGAGACCTGAGGGGCGAGCAGTGACTGGAAATATGTTCATGTGACCGATATTTTGATCATATGAACCTCAGTGACCCCTTTGGGGGTGTCATCCCCGGTGCCAGGGGTGCAGTGCTGGCCGCCCTCCTTCGCACAGGGCAAGAGCTGACAGGCCGGCAGGTGCACGGCCTGGTCGGCCGCTACAGCCTCGGGTCGGTTCAGGATGCCCTCAAGGCTTGGGAACGGCTTGGAGTCATCGAGTCGCGCCCCGTTGGCCGAGCGTACGTCTATCGGGTCGAGGAGGCCCACGTCGCGGTCGGCCCGCTTCGTGCGCTGCTCGACCCGCTCTCGGCATTGACGGTGATCGTCAGCCAGATCGTCGGCGACAGCGTCGAGTCTGTGATCCTCTTCGGATCAGTCGCTCGAGGCGAGGCGAACGATGACAGTGACATCGACCTCGCGGTGATCGCGACCGAGCCCTGGGACCGGCGCGCAGACCTGCGCGAGGCGATCCGAGCCGGAACAGGCAACGAAAGCGACATCCTGCTGTTTACACCCGCCTCGTTCTCGGAGGCTGTCGACAGAGGCGAACCGGTCGTCTCCGACATCGTCAGGGACGGGGTCGCTCTCATTGGTCGCAAGCCCCGCCGTCGCAAGAGGTCTGCCTGATGGTCACCGCCGAGCAGAGGAACTACGCCAAGGCGTTCCTGCAGAAGGCAGAGGAGTACGTCGAGTCGGCCGAGGACAACCTTGACCTGGAGCGCTACACGCCCGCCGCCGGTGACGCCATCCACGCCGGCATCAGTGCCAAGGATGCGATTGTCACGTCGCTGACCGGCGCGACCGGCAAAGCCAAGGATCACGCGCGAGCGGCCAAAGAGCTCTCCGAGGCGCTCGGAACCCGCGCCGAAGGAAAGCCTGCCGAGCGAGCGCTGCGCGAGCTCATATCCACGAAAGGTGACGTCGAGTACGGAGTCGAGCTCGTCACCGCGGCAAAAGCTGAGACTCTGGTGCGTCGAGCGCGCATGCTCGTCGACCTCGCCACCTCGATCGTTCGCCTCGGTCGCTGACCGCGTCTATCGCACGAGGTCGTGTCGTAGGCGTACGCCGAACTCGACGAGCTGTTGGAAGTGCTCCCTCATCCCCTCGACGGGCGGGTTCACCGGAACCTCTCCGAGGTGTTCCAGCGCAGCGTCGAGGAACATCGTCGCGTCTTCCTCGTACTCGTCCGCTCGAAGGCGGTTCGATCTGAGAGTCTCGACTGCCGCGTCGCCTGCGATCAGGACAGCTGCCGTGCACAGGGGAGCGGCTGTCAGGTCACCGTCGCAACGAGCAAGCGAGAAGAGGACGTCGTCGGTGATCTCGTCGGGGTCGCATGCGAGGCTGAGCCAGGCGCCCATCACGACTGGCCGCCAGGGGAGATGACCTGGAGCAACGCCGGTGACATGGGTCAGCAGGGCGGCGCGATCTGGCGACTCAGCTGCAGCCTCGTACCACGCATCGACCGTCAGCGAGCCGCCCCGCAGAAGCGCCCTCACTTGCGTGGGCGTCGCCTTCCGTCCGGCGCGGACCAGCTTTCGGAACGTCCTCTTGTCCAGCCAGGTCGCATTCGAACCCATCATCTTCAGGTAGAACGGCGCGACGAGTCGTCGCTCCACTCGCCGTAGGTTCATCGCGTCCCGTACAGCGTCGTCCGTTCGCGTACGTCCCGGCCGATACCGTGGCCGATCTCTTGGAGCTCGGCCACGGTCTTGGCCGAGCCGTGCTCGGAGCCGGCCATCCGGGAGATGGTCTCCTCCATCAGGGTGCCGCCGAGGTCGTTGGCGCCGGCCTGGAGCATCGCCCTGGTGCCGTCGATGCCGAGCTTGACCCAGCTCGTCTGGATGTTGTCGATGCGGCCGTGGAGCATGATCCGCGCGAGCGCGTGGACGGCGAGGTTGTCGCGCATGGTCGGGCCCGGGCGGGCTGCGCCGGCGAGGTAGATCGGTGCGCTGGTGTGCACGAACGGGAGCGGCACGAACTCGGTGAATCCGGCGTTTCCGTGCTCGCGGGCCTGGTCCTGGATGCCGGCCAGGACGCGGAGGTGGCCGACCCAGTGGCGCGGGTTGTCGACGTGGCCGTACATCATCGTCGAGGTCGTCGGGATGCCGACGCGGTGAGCGGTGGAGACGATCTCGATCCAGGTCTTCGCGGGCAGCTTGCCCTTGGTCAGCACCCAGCGGACCTCGTCGTCGAGGATCTCCGCGGCGGTGCCGGGGAGCGAGCCCAGCCCGGCCTCGCGGACCTTGATCAGGAAGTCCTCGATGGAGAGGCCGGTGCGGGAGGTGCCGTTGACGATCTCCATCGGGGAGAAGGCGTGCACGTGCATCTCGGGCACCCGCTGCTTGACGGCCTGGACGAGGTCGAAGTACGCAGTCGAGGGGAGCTCGGGGTCGATCCCGCCCTGCATGCACACCTCGGTGGCGCCGAGGTTCCAGGCCTCCTCGGCGCGGTCGGCGACCTGGTCCAGATCCAGGGAGTACGCATCCGCGTCGGTCTTGCGCTGGGCGAAGGCGCAGAACCGGCAGCCGACGTAGCAGACGTTGGTGAAGTTGATGTTGCGGTTGACGACGTACGTCACGGTGTCGCCGTTGACCTGCTGGCGCAGGTCGTCGGCGAGCTTGGTGACCTGGCGCAGCAGGTCACCCTCGGCGGTCATCAGGGTCAGTGCGTGCTCGTCGGAGAGGTTGCCGGGGTCCTTCTCGGCGGCGGCGAGAGCCTCGTGTCCCTCGGCGTGGAGGACGGCCGGAGCCCCGGTCGCGGTGGCTGCCTCTCGGACGGCGTCCCAGTCGCCGTAGACCGTCTCGAAGTCGTCCCTGCGGTCGTTGGTGCGGCCGGTGGTGTCGACCGAGGCGTGCAGGTCGACCCGGCCGGCCGCGGTGAAGCCACCGTCGGGCTCCTGCCAGGGACGACCCTCGGGCCGGATGCCGTCGCGGGCCAGCCCGTCCTCGTCGGCGAGGGCCTCGACGTGGGAGAGGACGCGCGGGTCGATCCAGGCCTGGCCGTCGCGCAGGGTGCCGTTGACGTACTCCGGGTGGACGGTCAGCCGCGGCCGCAGCGTGAAGCCGGCCTCGGCGCTGACCTGGCGCAGCGCGTCCAGCGAGGGCCAGGGGCGCTCGGGGTTGACGTGGTCGGGCGTCAGCGGCGAGACGCCGCCCCAGTCGTCGATCCCGGCGCCGAGGAGCGCCCGGCACTCGTCGAGGTCGACCAGGTTGGGTGGCGCCTGGACCCGGGCCTTCGGGCCGAGGACGATCCGGGTGACCGCGATCGCGGCCAGATACTCGTCCAGTCCCAGGTCGTCGACGTGGCGCATCGCGGTCGACGGCTTGGCCCGGAAGTTCTGCACGATGATCTCCTGCAGCCCGGCGTACGCCTTGTGCACCTTCCGCAGCGCGAAGATCGTCTCCGCGCGCTCGGTGAGGTTCTCGCCGATGCCGACCAGCAGCCCCGAGGTGAACGGGATCGAGAGGCGACCCGCGTCCTCGAGCACCCGCAGGCGCACTGCGGGGTCCTTGTCGGGCGAGCCGTAGTGGGCCTCGCCCTTGGTCTCGAAAAGCCGTCGGCTCGTCGTCTCGAGCATCATCCCCATCGAGGGGGAGACGGGCTTGAGCCGGTTCATCTCCTCCCACGACATCACCCCGGGGTTGAGGTGGGGGAGCAGCCCGGTCTCCTCGAGCACCCGGATCGCCATCGCGCGCACGTAGTCGAGGGTCGACTCGTAGCCGCGGGACTCGAGCCACTCGCGGGCCTCGGGCCACCGGTCCTCGGGCCGGTCCCCGAGGGTGAACAGCGCCTCCAGGCAACCGAGCTTCGCTCCCTCGGCGGCGATCTCCAGGATCTCGTCAGGGCTCAGATAGGGCTCGCGGCCCTCACGCTCGGCCTGCCCCGGCGTCTCCACGAACGTGCAGTAGTGACATCGGTCCCGGCACAGCTTGGTGACCGGGATGAAGACCTTGGGGGAGTACGTCACCGTCTCGGGTCGCCCGGCCGCGACCAGCCCGGCGTCGCGTACCTTCGCCGCGGCGGCGGTCAGCCGTTCGAGGTCATCGCCCCGGGCCGCGAGGAGTGCCGAAGCCTCCGCCACGTCCAGGGCTGCGCCGCGTTCGGCCCGGGCCAGCGCCCGGCGGATCTGCTGAGGTGTCGGCTGCTCGCTCATCATCAAGCAGCCTAGTAGGCGTCGCCCAGTTGTCGAACTAGTTGTCGATCTGGGCGCTCGCTCCGGGGGCCGTGGCGACGAACTTGGCGTTCCAGTCCTGGGGGCCCGACCAGTCGACGATGACACCCTTGCCGTCACCGCCGGGGGTGCCCGGCCAGTCACACTTCTTGGCGCCGCACTTGCCCCCGTTGAGGGTGAGCTTCACGTTGAACTTCTTGCCCGGCTGGAAGCCTTCGAAGCTGAGCCGCCAGGTGTTGCAGGCGATCTTCTGCTTCGTGTAGACGGGGTCGGTGCACTTGTCCTGCTTGGTCCACTCGAGCTTCTTCGCCGCAGCCCGGCCGCAGGACTCGGCGTCGGTCGCCTTCTCGGTGCCCCAAGCGAAGGTGACGGTGGTCTTGACCGCGATGCAGCCCTCGACGCCACCCTCGGTGACGGGCAGCTCGTAGGTGGAGCCCTTGAGCTCCTCGTAGCTGCTGCTGCCCTTCTTGGCGATCCCGATCACCGACTGCCCGCCGGGAGCGGTGGGCTCCTGGACGTCGAAGTCGACCTGCATGTAGGCGGCCTTGGGAGTCACCTTGGCGCCGAGCGCGTCGGCCTTGACGTAGCACGCGTCGAGGGCCTCGACGGCCTTCTCCTTGGCCGGGCCGGCAGCGCCGGGGTCGCCGTCCTTGAGGAGGTCGCCGACCGCGAGGAGGCCCGCCATGGAGGTCTTGTCGACCTCCTTCTCCATGCAGCGGGTGTCGCCGACCTTCCAGTTGTCGCCGATCTCGGTCGCCCAGGACTCGGTGCAGTCGAGCAGGCCCCGGCTGAAGTTCATCGCGTCGTCCGCGGGCCACTCGCCGGTGTAGGTCCAGTCGTCGCCTGCGTCCACGACGCCGTGGGAGCGCAGCTCCGCCGCGGGAACCTTCCCGACCAAGGTCTCGGCCGCGCAGGTCATCTGGTCCTCGGTGGCCCAGCCCGGCTTCGGTACGCCACTGGCGATCGCCTCGGCCGCCTTGGCGTCGTCGCCGTGGAGACCGAAGATGCCGAAGCCCTGGGTGAAGATGCCGACGCCGAGCAGCAGAACCGCGGCGACCCCGCCACCGACGATGGTGTAGAGCTTCTTCTTGTCGCCGGAGTTGCCCTGGCCGGCGTTGGAGTGGTGCGAGGGCAGCCACTCGGGCTGGCCGCCGCCGGCGCCGGTGTTTCCGGTCGAGGACGCGGCCGCCGCGGCGGCAGCGGCCTGGGGCAGGCCCTTGCCGCTGTGCACGACCGTGGAGTCGGTCTCGTTGGCGAGCGGGGCGGGAATCGGGGTGCCTTCGCCCGGGCGCTTGACGATCGTCGGCTGGGCCTCGGCCTCGGGGGCGTCGGTGCCGGCCCCGGAGGTGCCGTCCGCGGTGGTGTCCCAGGTGACCCCGGGACGGGAGCCGAGATCGGCGGCGGCCGCTCCGGCGACACCGCCGATGACACCGCCACCGAGACCGGACTCCTCGAGCCGGTCGGCGGCCTTGTCGAGCGCCTTGGAGAGCTCGGCCGCGGTCCGGAAGCGGTTCTCCGGCTTCTTCGCCAGCGCCCGCTGGATGATCGGGTTGATCAGGTCGGCGCCGGGCGTCGAGGCGGGCAGCCGCGGCACCGGGCTGTTGATGTGGGCGCTCATCAGCTCGAAGTCGGTGCCGGTGTAGGGCGCCTTGCCGGTCAGGCAGGCCCACAGCAGACAGCCGGCGGCGTAGATGTCGCCCGCCGCGGTCGCCTGCTCACCCATGTGACGCTCGGGCGACATGTAGGGCAGCGAGCCCACCACCGAGCCGGCCCGGGTCACGTTGGAGTCGCCCTCGGTCGCGATGCCGAAGTCGGTGAGGTAGGGGACGAGCTCGCCTTCCTGGCGCTCCCACAGGAGCACGTTGGACGGCTTCACGTCGCGGTGGACCACACCGGCGCGGTGCGCGTCGAAGAGGGCGTCGCTGACGTCACCGACCAGGCGCAGCGCCTGGACGGTCTCCAGCGCCCCCTTGGTCTTCAGCCAGCCGTGCAGGTCGCCATCGGGGACGTACTCGGTGACGAGGTAGACGGTGCCCTCGACCTCGCCGTATTCGATGATCTGAACGATGTTGCGCGAGCGCAGCTTGGCCAGGATGTTGGCTTCCCGCTCGAAGCGGGTGATGAAGTCCTTGTCGACCGTGAGCGAGGGCAGCACCAGCTTCAGCGCCACCTTGCGTCGCAGTGCCGGGTCCTTCGCCTGGTAGACGACACCCATGCCACCTTGACCCAGGACCCGCTCGATCACGTAGCGACCGAACTGCTCGCCTTCCTGGGGGAACGCAACCATCTTTAGAACCTCGCCCTGATTTTTTTACCCGATTCCAGACCTCTGCCGAAACCCTAGCGTCCCCTTAACGATCGTCGTGCGGCAACGCCACGGGCGAGACCAATTGTTAAGACGCTCGTTCGGTTGGACTAGTTCGGGAGGACGGCCTTGAGCCCGTCGACCTCGGCCGTGAACCGGTCCTTCCAGCCCTTCGGAGCGGTCCAGTTGGTCCAGGTGCCGCTCGGCTTGGTGACGAAGGCCGTGTCCGAGCACGACCCGGAGGCCGACCGGCAGTCCCCGCCGTTGAGCTTCAGCTTGATGGTGACGCTGGAGAGGAGCTCGTAGCCCTCATAGTGGAGGGTCCAGGAGCTGCACGGGGCGTACTTCGGCTGGGCGCACGACTTGTCCTTCGTCCACCACAGCCTGCGGTCCTTCGCCTTCCCGCAGGCCTCGCTCTCGCTGGTCTTGGTGGTGCCCCAGGGGTAGTTGATCGAGGCCTGGAAGGTCGCGCAGCCCTCCTGGCCGCCTTCGCGTACGGGGATGTTGATCTTCCCGTCGGTCACCGGGGCCCACTCCGAGGAATCGGCGGCCTTCGCCTGCACGACCACCTCGCTGCCCTCGACGGTCGGCGAGGTGACCGCGAAGTCGACGCCGAGCACGGCCGGGGTGGCCGTCGCGGCCGGTGCGGTGAGCTCGTCGCTGACGTAGCACTCGTCGAGCGCGGCGACCGCCTTGTCGGCCTGCTTCGTGACGCCGGCGTCCTCGACCTCCATGACCTGGGTGGTGATCAGGCCGGCCATCGCAGTCTCGTCGACGTCGCCGAGGCAGTCGGTGTCGGTCAGTGCCCACTCCTTGCCGATCGCCTTGCTCCAGTCACCCGAGCAGGAGAGCAGACCCTCGGCGTACGTCGTCGCCTGCTGTCCCCGCCACGCGCCGGTGTAGCTCACCGACTCGCCAGAGATCTGGATCAGCCCGGCCTTGCGCAGGGCGTCGCTGCGCTCGTCCTTGACCAGCTGCTCGGCGGCACACGTGGCGTCCCCGGCCGAGGCCCAGGCCGGCTTCGGCGCGTCCGCGGCGATCGCCGCCACCGCCTTCTTGTCCTCCGCGCTCAGCGGGCCGAACCCGAGACGCCCGGTGAAGAACGCCCAAGCCCCGGTGCCGAGCAGCGCGACGAGCACCACCGCGCCCGCGGCACCGAGCCCGATCAACAGTCCCTTGTTGCTCTTCTTCTGCTGTTGGTGGTGCGGCGGCAGCCCGTAGGCCGAGGCGTACGCAACCGGCGGCTGCCCCGGAGGCGGCCCGTAGCCGCTGGGCGGTGCCGCCGGCATCGCCGTCGTGGGTGGCGGCGGGGGCGGTGCCGTCGGCGGCTGAGCAGGCGGGGGCGAGGAGGGAGGGGGCGACGACGGGGGAGGCGACGACGGGGGAGGCGACGACGGGGGAGGCGGAGGAGGCGGCGGGGTGGGGCGCGCGCTGGGGATCCGGGTCGCGTCCGGGTCGATGGGGTTCGCCGGCTCAGGCGCCGGAGGCGGCGTGGGCCGCGGCGTACCCGGTCTCGTCTTGTCCTGGTCGTCTGGCCCCATGTCGCACGCCCCGCATGTCAGTGAAGTGGAGCGACTGGGCCGAGCGACCCGAGTCGTAGGGCACATCGTAAAGACACTTCGCCGAATTCGCAGCCGGGGCCTCAGTACTGGCCTGGATACCGGCCGGGGTCGCGCGGCCGGCGCTGCTGCGGTGGCTGGCCCCGGAGGTCCCGAGGGGGCCGCGGGCCGCGCATGGGCGGGGGTTGGCGGAGCTGGTGATCGATCTGCTGGCGGGGGTGGTGATAGGCAGGGGCCATCGGCCGCCCGACGGCCGCCGGATGCGGCGAACGAATTTTCGTTCGCCCGCGCGCGAGTCGGCTCGGCCACCAGATGATGTCGCCCAGATCGAGGTTGATGGCGGTCACCAGGATGGAGCGGACCACGAGGGTGTCGAGGAGTACGCCGAGGGCGATCGCCAGGCCGATCTCGATGAAGCTCACGTGCGGCAGCGTGGTGAGCACGGCGAAGGTGGCGGCCAGGACGACGCCGGCGCTGGTGATGACGCCGCCGGTGGCCGAGAGCGCGACGAGCGAGGCGCGCCGGGTGTCGCCGTGCTCGACGGCCTCCTCGCGGACCCGGTGCATCAGGAAGATGTTGTAGTCGATGCCCAGCGCGACCAGGAACACGAAGACGAACAGCGGGAACTCGCGGCCCTGTCCGGCGAATCCCATCGCGTCGAAGATGATCGCCGAGAGGCCGAGCGCGGCGCCGAAGCTGAGCACGACCGTGGCCATCAGCAGCAGCGGGGAGAGGACCGAGCGGAGCAGGATCATCAAGATGATCAGCACCAGCCCGAGCACCAGCGGCATCACGACCTTGGTGTCCCGGTCGGTCGCCGAGGCCATGTCGAGCTGGATCGCGGCGGTGCCCGTGGCGAGCGCGCCGGCGCCGTCGACGGCGTGGACGACGCCGCGTACGTCCTCGACGGTGTCGAACGACGCCTTCGACATCGGGTCGGTGGCCAGCGGGACCGCGGTCAGCGCGACCTCGTGGGTGCCGTCGGTGACCGGGGTGACGCCCTCGTAGCCGGCCTTCGTGAGCGCCTCGACGACGTCCTTCTCCGTGCCATGGGCCGAGACGACCTGGATCGGGTTGGAGGGGTCGCCGAGGTCGTGCTCCTCGAGTACCCGGTCACCGATCAGCGACGGGAAGTCCTTGGTGTAGGTCTCCGAGCTGTCCAGCGTGGTGATGTTGAGCATCGAGAGCCCGCCACAGCAGGCCAGCAGCACCGCGGCGGTGCCGATCCAGACCGCTCGAGGCCGCTTCCGGATCCAGTCGCCGAGCCGCGCCCAGATGCCGCCGGACTTCTCGCCGGAGGTGCCGTACGCCGGCTTGACCGGCCAGAACACCCAGCGACCTGTGATCACCAGCAGGGCCGGGAGCAGGGTCAGCATCACGACCAGACCGGCGACGATGCCGATCGCGCAGACCGGGCCGAGGCTGGCCGTCGACCCCATGGTGGCGACCATCAGGCCGAGCATGCCGACGGTGACCGTGCCGGCCGAGGCGATGATCGCGGGGGCCGACCCGCGCAGCGCAGCCGCCATCGCCTTGTGCCGGTCCTCGTGGCGGCCCAGCTCCTCGCGATAGCGGGCGATGAGCAGCAGCGCATAGTCGGTGCCCGCGCCGAAGACGAGCACGTCGAGGATCGCCCGGTTCATCTGGTTGAGGGTCAGCCCGGCGTACATCGCACAGAGATAGACGACCCCCATCGACACGACCAGCGCGACCAGCACCGAGACGAGCGGGAGGAACCACAGCACCGGGCTGCGGTAGGTGATCAGCAGGATCACGATGACCACGCCCGCGGCGGCGTAGAGCAGCGCGCCGCCGATGCCGGCGCCGGCCTCCATCTGGTCGGCCGTGGAACCACCCGCGCCGCCGATGTAGACGTCGACGCCGTCGATCTTCGTCATCTCGACCAGGTCGTCGCGTAGCTCGAGCAGCGCGGTCGGGTCCTCGTCGGCGTAGTTGACCACGAGCGAGACCGTGGCGACCTCGCCGTCGGCCGAGACCAGTCCGTGCTTCTGGCCCTTCTTCTCCCCGGTCGGATAGGCGATCGCCGGCATGACCGGCTGATCCGGCTTGCTCTCCTGGGTCACCACGCCGTCGAGCGACGCGATCTCCGGGATCTGCAGCACGATCGCGGTGTAGTCGGACTTCGTCAGACCGCCCTCGCGGTGGTAGACGATCGTGGTGGTCAGGTCGTCGGGGTCCTGCACCTTGGCGAGCTCGTCGATCGCCTGGGTCGACTCCGCGTTGGCCGGGAGCCAGTCGGAGTTGTCGTGGGACTCGACATCGCCGAGCTTGCCCGTCAGCGGACCCATCAGGACCAGCATCACCAGCCAGAAGCCGAGCACGACCCACTTGGTGACGGGCCCGGTGATGGCGCTGACGATCCGCTCAGACATACGTCCATGCAACCAATGCCCGTGGGGGCAGCGTCACAGCGGGACGTCCGGGCCGGCCGTGGGTGTAAGCGAGTTCACAGCCGGCCGAGCCGACTAGGCCAGCCACTCCTTGACCTGGGCGATGGACGCGAGACCGTCGGTGCCGAAGGCGGGAGTCACCTGGAGGCTGGTCACGCCGGCCTCCTGGAACGCCGCGATCCGCTCCTTCACGAACGACTCCGGTCCGACCAGGTTGCCGGCCTCGAGCCAGGCGTCGGGGACCTCGGCCTCGGCGTCGCGCTTGTGGCCGTCGAGGTAGAGGTCCTGGATCTTCTTGGCCGCGTCCCCGAAGCCGTACTTCACGGCCATGTCGTTGTAGAAGTTCTTGCCGCGGGCGCCCATGCCGCCGACGTACAGGGCCAGGAGCCCGCGCATCGTGTCGCGGTGGCGCTTGGCCTCGTCGGGGTCGTCCGTGATCGCGAGCAGACCGCCGGCGGAGATCTCCAGCGGCTTCAGGTCGGGCGAGCGCTTGGCCAGGCCCTTGTCGATGGCGTCGCCCCAGACGTCGCGGGCCTTGTCGGGCAGGAACTGGAACGGCAGCCAGCCGTCGGCGATCTCGGCGGTCATGGCGACGTTGTTGTCACCGAGCGCGGCCACCCAGATCGGGGTGTCGGCACGCTCGGGCCTGTTGAGCAGCTTGAGCGGCTTGCCGAGGCCGGTGCCCTGGTCGGCCGGCAGCGGGATCTTGTAGAGCCCGTCGCTCTTCAGCCGCTCGCCCCGCAGGCCGGCGCGCAGCAGCCCGATGATCTCGCGGGTGCGGGCCAACGGCTTGTCGTACGCCACCCCGTGGAAGCCCTCGATGACCTGGGGCCCGCTCGCGCCGAGGCCCAGGATCGCGCGGCCGCCGGAGACGTTGTCGAGACCGGCCGCGGTCTGGAGCAGCGCTCCCGGCGTACGGCTGTAGATGTTGAGGATGCCCGAGCCGAGCTCGACGGTCTCGGTCTTCGCGGCCAGGTAGCCGAGCAGCGAGACCGCGTCGAAGCCGTACGGCTCGGCGACCCAGAGCTGGTCGAGCCCCGCCTTCTCCAGGCCGACGACCTGGTCCGCGGTCTCGCGCGGGTTGCCGAAGTAGGTCAAGGGCATCGCAAGCTTCATACTGGGCTGCTTCATGTTGGGGAGGCTACCGTGACCGTGTGACGGAGATCAGGTTCGGATACAAGGCGTCCAACGAGCAGTTCGCACCCACGGAGCTGCTGAACTACGGCGTGATGGCGGAGGAGCAGGGTTTCGACTCGGTCTTCATCTCCGACCATCTCCAGCCCTGGAGACACGACGGCGGTCACGCGCCGTTCGCGATGACCTGGCTGGGCGCGCTCGGTGCGCGCACGGAGCGGATCGTGATGGGCACGTCGGTGCTCACCCCGACGTTCCGCTACCACCCGGCGATCGTGGCGCAGTCCTTCGCGACCCTCGGCTCGCTCTTCCCCGACCGCGTCGTGCTCGGGATGGGCACCGGTGAGGCGATGAACGAGGCCCCGCTGGGCATCGAGTGGCCCGAGGGCAAGGTGCGGTTCGCGCGGTTCCGCGAGGCCGTGCGCGTGATCAAGAAGCTCTGGTCCGAGGACCGGGTCACCTTCGAGGGCGACTACTACCAGCTCGACCGGGCGACCATCTACGACAAGCCGTCGACGCCGGTCCCGATCTACCTGGCCGGCAGCGGTCCGGCCGCGACCAAGTACGCGGGCCGAGCCGGTGACGGCTACATCACCACGTCGGGCAAGGGCGCCGAGCTCTACACCGACACGCTGCTCCCGGCCGTACGGACCGGTATCGAGCTCTCCGAGCGCAAGCCGGAGGACGTGGACATGATGATCGAGGTCAAGGTCTCCTTCGACCACGACCTGGAGCAGGCGATGGAGGCGACCCGCTTCTGGGGCGCTCTGGGTCTCAGCGCCGAGCAGAAGCACTCCGTCGAGGACCCGGTCGAGATGCAGCGTCTCGCCGACGCGCTCCCGACCGAGGCGACCGCCAAGCGGTTCATCGTGTCGACGGACCCCGACGAGCACGTCGCGCGGATCAAGGAATACCTCGACATGGGCTTCACCCACCTGGTCTTCCACGCCCCGGGTCCGGACCAGGCGAAGTTCCTCAAGCTCTACGGTGAGGAGATCCTCCCCAAGCTCCGCGCTCTCGCCTGAGCTGGGCCGGAGCATGGCCAGGGCCCCGGCCGGGAATCAGAACCGGGGCCCTGGGAGGACCGCCCCACATACGTGGTACGCCGTCCGGATGTGTTGTGTTGCACTCGTTTGGGATCGGTTGCGAATTCCATTTCCGGTGTGGTCGGCAGGCACCTACGCTCACCAGGCATGAGCCTGATGGTCGACCCGTTCGTGGACGCCGCCGAGAAGCACCGGCGCGAGCTGCGTGTGCACTGCTACCGGATGGTGGCGAGCTTCGACGAGGCCGAGGACCTGGTGCAGGAGACCCTGGTCAAGGCCTGGGAGCGGCGCGACCAGCTGACCGACCCCGAGGCGATGCGGGCGTGGCTCTATCGGATCGCCACCAACACCTGCCTCGACTTCCTGCGCCGCAACGAACGGCGGCCGAGGACGTACGCCCCGCTGCCGGGGTTCGACCACGGCACCGGTGAGCCCCCGGAGCTGCTGGAGTGGCTCCAGCCGTTCCCGGACTCCCTGCTCGAGCCGGAGCGCCCGGAGGACGAGGCGGTCGCGCGGGAGACGATCGAGCTGGTCTTCCTGACCGCGATCCAGCACCTGACCCCGCAGCAGCGGGCCGTCTTCGTCTTCCGTGAGGTGCTCGGCTGGTCGGCCGCCGACACCGCGGCCGCGCTCGACGTCACCGTCGCCACCGTGAACTCGCTGCTGCAGCGGGCCAAGCCGGCGCTGCGCCGTCATCTGCCCGAGGACCGGTCGACGTGGCGTACCGAGGGGCCGACCGAGGAGGAGCGGAAGGTCATCGACGCCTACATCGCGGCCGGGGCGAGCAACTGGCGCGAGGGCATCGCCGACCTGCTGACCAGCGACGCCGTCCTCACCATGCCGCCCAACCCGTTCTGGTTCACCACCCGCGACGCGCTGCTGTCGTTCGTGCTGCCCAACCTCGACCCGGCCTCGCCGACCTACCTGGGCGAATGGAAGTTCATCCCGGCGCAGGCCAACCGGATGCCAGCGGTCGCGGGCTACGTACGCCGCCCCGGCACCACGATCTACCGCCCGCAGACGCTCGACGTGCTCCGCATCGTCGACGGGAAGCTCGCCCAGATCACCACCTTCGAGCCGCATCTCTTCCCCGCCTTCGGGCTCCCGCAGGCACTCACCTGAGAAAGTTTGCGCCCACCCGATGAGTTGCTGGCCCGGCGTACGTCCTAACGGGCAGATCACGCACACCAGGTGTGTGAGGACAGCTCAGGAGACATCATGAACGCACGGCTTCAGGACCGCACCGCCATCGTCTGGGGCGGCGCGGGCGACATCGGCTCGGCGACCGCGAAGGCCTTCGCCGAGGCGGGTGCCACGGTCTACCTCGCCGGCCGCACCGAGGCCAGCCTGGCGGCCAGAGCCGAGGAGGTCGGCGCGGCCGGCTACGGGGTGGTCGACATCCTCGACGAGGACGCCGTGATCGCCTTCGTGGAGCGGGTCGTCGCCGAGACCGGCTCGCTCGACATCTCGTTCAACGTCGCCGACCGCGGCGACATCCAGGGGCAGACGCTGCTGGAGATCTCCGCCGCCGACTTCACCCAGCCGGTCGTACGCGGCATCGCCGGCTCCTTCCACACCGCCCGCGCGGCCGCGCGGCAGATGGTTGCGCAGGGCCGCGGGGTCGTGCTCGCGCTCGACTCCGGCTCCGCACGTGGCTCGGCGCCCGGCATGGGCGGGACCAGCGCGGCCGACGGTGCCCTCGACGCGCTCGTCCGTGATCTCGCCGCGGAGGTCGGACCCTCCGGCGTACGCGTCGTGGGGATCTGGACCGCCGGGATCACCGAGACGTTCACCGCGGAGAAGTTCGAGCGGGTCCTCGGGACGCGGCTGCCGGATGAGGCCCTCGACGGGATCCGGGCGAACCTCGACGGCATGCGGATGACCAAGCGGTCGCCGCGGCTGAAGGAGGTCGCCGACACCGCGACCTTCCTCGCCTCCGACGGCGCCGGCGCGATCACCGGCACCTGGCTCAACGTGACCAGTGGGATGTACCCGAGCTGACCGGGTTATGGTTCCCGGCATGTCCTGGACCAGGGGTGAGCCGCTCACCGACGTACATCGGGAGCGGCTCATCGCCGCGGGGCTCGAGCCGGAGGTGCTCGCCGGGCTCCAGCTCAGCGAGATCACCGGGCCGTTGCCGGAGTGGTGGCACGAGGGCGGCAACGCGCTCTACCTGCGCGACGGGTTCCCCCTCGACAAGCGGCTGATCGAGCTGCTCGGGTTCTACCCGTTCTCCGACGCGCTGATCGTGATCGCGACCGACATCACCTCGATGCAGGCGCTGCTGGTCGGCGGCGACTCGCCGACCATCTTCATCGGCCCGGACACGAGCATGGTCTGGGGCGAGATCTACTGCGGCGGCGGCTCTGCGGTGATCCTCTCCGGTGGTTTCGTCGCGACCTCGCGCGCGCAGATCGACGCCCGCAACGGCGGCTCGATCGTGGCTGCCCGCGACCAGCTCTGGGCAGCCAACGTCTACGTCGCCACCGACGACATGCACCGGCTCGAGGACGGCGAGACGGGGCAGCGGATCAATCCGTACGGCGCCAACATCCGCTTCGGCGAGCACGTCTGGCTCGGCCGTGACGTGATCGTCACCGGCCACGCCGAGATCGGTGACGGTGCCGTCGTGGGCATGCGCGCCATGGTCCGCAACCAGAAGGTCGAACCGCGTACGGCGGTGGCCGGCGTCCCCGCCCGACTGATCCGCGAGAACGTGGTCTGGTCCGGCGAGGACACCCCCTGATCCCTGCCCCGACTGTTCAGAGCCCGCTTAGAGCTCGAGCAGCGGCACGAGAGCGCGAGCGAACTCGGCGGGAACCGCACTGGCGCCCACGTGGTTTCCGGGCATGTCGACCAACGGTTGACGCAGCAGATCGGCCAGGGCCTGGGCCGCCCGACGCGCCAGCTGGTGATGGCTCAGCGCACCGGCGCACACGGTCAGCCGGACTCGACGGCTGACCTCGATATCGGGCTCGTAGAAAACGCTGGGGCCGGCCATCTGGCCAAGGAAGTAGCGGTTCTTGTCGAGCTCCTCGGCCGGTAGCTCCGGCAGCGCGATGTGCGCGGGAGGCACCTGATCCTGCGCCGTGTGGTGGGCGGCGCCGCTGAGGTCGAAGAACTCCTGCACGGCTTGCTGAGGATCGGTCGTCGCGACGGCGAAGGCCGATGCCGCGCGGTCGGCGAGGGTGGAATCGTCTAGGAGAGTGATCAGGGGCGGCTCGTGCAGCACGGCCGATCCCATGATCTCGGGATGCTGCTTGGCCAGCTCGAGAAGGGTCACGGCTCCGCCGCTCGTACCGACGAAGAACGCCGGTGCGCCGGTGAATGCGTCGACCAGCGCAGCGAGGTCTCCAGCGAGGATCTCGGGCGTCGGCGCAGCCATTCCAGGTCTCACGCGACTGGCCCCGATGCCGCGAGGATCATGGGTGACGACGGTGAACTGCCCTGCCAGCTCCTCCGCGAGAGCTGCAAACCCGGCTCGCCCTGCCGGCGCTCCGACGAGGAAGAGCAGCGGCCCGTTTCCCTGGACGCTGTACGTGATCTCCGTGTCAGGCCGCTCGAGGACGTTCAACGAGCCGGTTGCTTGATCGGTGTAGTCCGCGATCTTGCGGCTGATCACCTCGAGGGCCCGGTCCAACGCCTCCCGGCGTTCTTCGACACGACGGCGATGCGCGGTGAGCAGCTCCAGCCGCAACCGCGACGGGTCGGTGACCTCGGTGTCGGCTCCGGTGAACTGCGCGATGTCGGCCAGGGGCATCCCGGTTTCGCGTAGGTGGACCAGCATGCGGATCACATCGACATCGGCCGCAACGTACTGACGGCGCCCAGCAGCGTCACGCCGAGGGGCAGGCACGATCCCCTCCCTCTCGAAGTACCGCAGTGTGTCGGGTTCGAGGCCGGTACGCGCGGCGACCTCTCCGATGCCGAACCGCACTTCTTGCTCGCTCATGGGGTAAGCCTCCGACCTGGACCTCGGTTCAGGTCAAATGGATCACCGACCCCCGACCCGCGCTCGCGCTCCACCGAACCTCCGAACGGCCCGCCGCTCGTAACGTCCCATTCACATTGCGCCCGCCGCAGCGTCGCTGCCGGCACGCACGCTTGACGCCATGGCATCGGCCCACCGCCCCCTTGTGATCGGCCATCGCGGAGCGCCCGGCTATCTGCCGGAGCACTCCTTGGAGTCCTACCGTCTGGCGCTTCGCCAAGGCGTGGACGCGCTCGAGACGGACGTGGTGATGACGAGCGACGGGGTGATGGTGCTCCGCCACGAGAACGAGCTCTCCCGCACCACGGACGTGGCCTCGCGCCTGGAGTTCGCGGAGCGGTGTACGACCAAGGTCATCAGCGGCAAGAAGTGGACCGGCTGGTTCACCGAGGACTTCACCTTCTCCGAGCTGCTCAGCCTCGGGGCGCCGACGACGAGCCAGCCGATCATCACCCTCGACACGCTCCTGCTGCTCGTCGCCGACGAGTCGCAGCGCCGCGGACGGCGGGTCGGGCTGCACGTGGAGGTCAAGCACCCGACGTACTTCGCCTCCATCGGCCTGCCCGTCACCGAGACCCTGCTGCAGACCCTCGCCGACCACGGTGTCGACGCCTGGAACAGTCTACCGGGCCTGCCCACCCAGCGGCTGTGGCTGCAGAGCTTCGACGAGGCGTGGGTGCGGGAGATGAGCACCCGCACCGACCTTCCGCTGGTGCAGCTGGTCGACAAGAAGTGGGGTGCGGTCGACTGCGCGGAGATCGCGACGTACGCCCAGGCCATCGGCCCCAAGAAGTCGATGGTGCGCAAGAAGGGGCAGCCACCCACCGGTTTGGCCGACGAGGCCCACGAGCACGGTTTGCTGGTCTTCGTCTGGACCCTGAAAGCAGGCCGCGACCAGGCGAATCGCCTCTTCGAGGCCGGTGTGGACGGCGTGTTCGCCGACTACCCGAACCGTCCGATCGCGGCCTTGGCCGACATCACACAGGTTCAGACCGCCTGAGGCTGGCGCCCGCACGTAGGGTGTGGGGCATGCCGCCCCTCAACGCGGACCGCGCCGTCCTGATCGCCGCTCGGGAGGTCCTGCTCAGGGACCCCCGCGCGACCATGGCCGCGGTCGCAGAGGAAGCCGGGATGGGAGTGGCCGGGCTCTATCGGCGCTACGCCAACAAGCAGGCACTGCTGCGGGCCGTCGCCGCCGACAGCTATCGTCGCTACATCGCCTTCGCCGAGGCGGCGCTGAGCGACACCGACGACCCGTGGCACGCGTTCACGGGTTTCCTGCGCCAGGTGCTCGACGACGGACTCCCGCGGCTCACCCTCGCCCTGCGCGACGAGGTCAGCTTCGACGAGGTCCTGCGTGACCTGGACAAACTCGCCGTACACACCACCAACCGCCTCCTGCGCGGCGCCCGTGGCAGCGGCATCCTCCGCCCCGACGTCACCCGCGCCGACATCACCGTGCTCCTCGAACAGATCAGCCGCATCGACGTAGGAGACGACGTACGCAGCACCGCCCTGCGTCGCCGCTACCTCGCCCTCGTCTGCGACGGCCTGCGCGCCGAGGCAGCCAGCCGCCGCCTCCCGGGGCCGCCTCCGCATGAAGCTGAGCTGATCGGGCGGTGGGCGGGGGAGATCTCGAGCGTCTCCTAGGCTGGCCGGTCGGTTGGTCGCATCCTGGGTTGGTCTGCGTTCGTTTCTGGGGTTCGCCGCCGACCCTTGGTTCGATTGTTTCTCGATCGCACACCGCGTCAAGGACGGGCTTCGCCCGCCGGCTTCGCCGGTCGCCTGCGGCGATCCTTGACCCGGTGCGCGATCGAGAAAGATTTGGCCTGTATCGGGTCGGCGGCGAGGGTGTGGCGCAGCGGATTCAGTTGGGTGCGGGCTTGGGGTCGTGGGCTGGTCGGGCGGGGGAGTCCCGGTGCCTCGGGGTGCCTACGGCAGTGGGTGCGAACTTGTGAATGGTTCACAAGCGGGCCGTTGTTCTTGACCGGGGTGGGTTCGGTGCCGGTCGGGTCGCGAGTTCCCACCGATCGGGAGAGTTCCCCACGGGCGTGGAGGTTCCCCATGCTCCGGAGCGTGGGGAACCTCCACTGGAGTGGGGAAGTGTCCTCGCCGGTGGGGAGCGGCGGGCGTGGAGTCGAGAAGGGTGGCTGGAACGCTCATTTGGGCACCGGGAGGGCGGCTTCAGCGAGAGCTGAGACCGGTCGTCGGTTGGAGTCGTGGGGCCCGACGGGCCGGCCCGTTGGTGTGGTTCCTCGCCCAGTCGTTTAGGGGCGGCGGGTGAACCTGATGGTGCCGTCGGGTAGTCGCTCGTGGGTATAGCCGGGTGCGTGGGCCAGGCGGTGATGGTGGGGACAGAGCAGCGCCCCGTCTTTGAGGTCGGTCTTGCCGCCGGCGGCCCAGGGTTCGAGATGGTGGGCGTCGCACCACTCCGGTGGCATGTCGCAGCCCTCGGCTTGGCAGCACTTGTGCTGCAACCGCATCGCCTTGCGTTGGATCGGCTGGAAGAACCTGCTGCCACGACCGGCATCGAGGACCTCACTGTCACCGCCCAACACCCAGGGGATGATGGTCGCGTTGCACGCCATCCGACGGGCCTCCGCTGCGGAGATGGTGGCCCCGTTGGTCTCGTCATAGCCCAAGGTGGCGATGCCGAGGTCTTTGCGGAGCTCCTCAAGGCTGATGACCACGTTGACCACGGTGGCGTCGCCACCGTGGCGGGGCAGCCCGGCGGGGTCGATGGTCTCGAGGAGCCGGCCGAAGCCCTGGCCCATCAACCGCTCCCACGGCGGCAACGACGCACCCTTGGCGACCAACTGCTGCTTACGTGGCTGGGCCCAGGCCTCCACCAGCCGCTTGAACCGCATCCCCACCGAAGTCGGCAACACGCCGTCGAACCCGATGGTGCCGTCGTGGTTGTCCCAGACCCGTAGCGCGGTCTTCTGCTGAGCCCGCTCCTCTTCGGCGAGAAGTGCTTGGGCTTCGGCGTCTTCGAACCGGGCCGGGTCGATCTCGGCCAGGATCCGTCGTCCGACGATGCGGAGTTCGTTGGCGGTCAGGCGACCGGCGTAGTCCACGAGGAGCTTCTCGGCGAGGACCAGGTCCTCGGCGCTGGCGACGGGGTCGGTCTCGATCTTGTCGAGGGCCTGGGTGATCACCCGGGCCTTGTCCTGGGACACCACACCCTCGGCAAGACCATCAGCCACGAGGTCGTACTTGGTCACCGCCGCCGCGAGTTTGATCTGGGAGCGTGCCACGGCTTTGTCGACGAGGAGTTCGGTCCGCATCCACCCGGAGGCGTCTTTGGCGCCGGTCTCCTCGGCGATATCGCCGGCCGTCGCGAGCACCCTCAGCTTCAGGGCAGCTTGTTGTGCTTGGAGCTTCTCCAGCCGTTCGAGCAGGTCCTTCTTCTGGCTCGTGCGCCAGTAGGCGGGGTCGGTGGCCAGCAACTCTTGGAGGGCGGTCTCGATGGCGGCGAGGGCAGCGTCGATCGCGTCGCCGGGGTTGGTGCCCCAGTGGTCGATCGAGCGGCCGAGACTCATCGCTGTCCTCTCCTCGGAGGTGTGCTGTGATGGGTCTGATTCTACGCTCACCGCCTCTGTCTGGCCACCTATTTGACCAGGTCAGACACTGTTTTCGCGGTGAGTGAACGGCCTCGTTTCTGTGGATGGTAAGTGGTCCCTAGGGCCACCCTTGCGCCCCATCAACCTCACCTGTCTCAAGCAAGATTCCGCTGCGCCACACCCGGGCCGCCGCCCCGATAGCCAGCCAAGTTTTTTCTCGATCTGGTCCGGAGTCCAGGACCGCCGAAGGCGGCCGGCGAAGCCGGCGCCCGAAGGGCGTCCTTGACGCCGGTCCAGATCGAGAAGACCCTCCAAGAACGGGTCGGCGGCCCACCCCAACCCGAAGAAGCGATCCCGCCGAGAAGACAAACGCCCCCGCGAAAAAACTCAGTTCTTCCGAAGAAGCGCAGCAAGAAGCCCGATAGAGCCGCCGACGATCCAGGGAAGCGGAAGAAGCCAGCGAAGGTCCTCGACGCTGTGGATGACGACGGTCCCGCTGACGATCAGAGCCCAGACGACGACGAAGACCAGAAAAGCGAGACCCATGACCAGATGGCCGATGTTGACCGGGTGCCGACCGGTGGGCTTCGGCGGTTGCGCCTGGTCCTCGAAACGCGGCGGCGGGGCGTAGTCGTAGCTCACGGGTTGCTCCTCTCGGCCGTTCCGACGAAGGCGGCGGCTCGGGGGTCGCTCTCCTCGAAGACCTTGATCTCGCCGACGTCAGCTGTGGTGGTCAGATGGAGGTCGGCGTCGTCGGCGAGACCGGGTTCGCTGCCTTCCTTCCCGGCGACATGGGTGCGGGCCAGGTTGAACCCGCCGACGTCGCTGCGGGTCTCGTCGAAGATCTGCGCCTCGCCGACGGCGCCGACGGAGGCGTCGACGGCGACGGTGGCGTCGTCGGGGACGATCACGGTGATCTCACCGAAAGAGCTGTTGATGTCGAGCTCTCGGCCGTCGAGCGCCTTCGCATCGATGGCGCTCAGGTCCAGCGTGATCTCGCCGGCGTCGACCTGGTACGACGACTCCAGCATCGCGACGCTCCGCGGATGGGACTCGATGCTGCTGCCGGTGTCGATGTTCGAGGGGTCGATCATGGTGAGCGGCAGTGCGGCGAGCGCCAGCAGCCCGAGGAAGATCAGCCCACCGGCCCGGCCCCAGAAGGCGCCGAGCACGAGGAAGCCACCGAAGACGGCCAGGAGTGCGGCCGGGTAGGCGCTGGTCGGGACCGGCGCCCAGTCGGCGACGTCGACGAGCCCGAGGACACCGACCACCAGTGCGGCGACCGCGATGGCGCGGCCGAACAGCAACGGCGGGCGCCGCCTACCGGCCACGGTGACAGGCGCGCTGGGATCGTACGATCCGGGCGGCCACGGCGCCGGAAGAGTACGCGTCGGGGCCGCGGGAACGTGCATGCTCGTGGTGGCAGGGGACGAGGCAGGGGACGGAGGAGGTCCGCTGCGCTTGCGGCCCCACTTGCCGCGGTTGGCGTACCAGAGCGCGACCACCCCGAGCACCGCGAGCCAGAACCACGGGACGCTGGTGTCGCCGAACGCGTCGCCGAGCAGCGAGATCGCCGCGATCCCGCCGGCGATCCAGAGCAGGAGGTTGCGGGCAGGTGGTCCGACGGGGATCATCCCGTCCTCGGCACCCTCCTCGGGCACCAGCACCCAGGCCGCGACGTACACGATCCCGCCGGCGCCCCCGAAGAACACCGCCACGACCAGCAGCACCCGCACCAGCAGCGGGTCGACGTCGAAGTGGCGTGCGATCCCACCCGCGACGCCGGCGATGTGCCGTCCCTCCGGGGAGGCATGGGTCGTACGCCGCAGGCCGCTGAGGTTGCGCAGCTGCTCGACACTGGGCCGGGCGCGCGCCTCGGAGACAGGCGGTGGCGGCTCCGGGTTGGGAGGCGGCGGCGCCTCGGGCGGGATCGTCACACCCCTACTCTGACTCCTCCGCACCCCGCAGACCATCAGGGACGGCCCTGAGTTCTCGACGAGCAAGGATCAGGGTGAATCCTCATGGCACACACCCGTGGTTGGTGTGACGATGGATGTCATCATGACGACAACCCACGCCACCGCGGAGCTACCGGAACCGCCCCCGGAGCGCACAGGCCCCACGGCTTCGGGCTCCGCTCCAGCGGTACGCCGCGCCTACCGCGACACCGACGCGTCGGTGATCGGTGGCGTGGCCGCGGGCCTGGCCGAACACCTCGGCCTCCCGGTGCTCGCAGTGCGCGCGTTCTTCGTGGTGACCGCCGTGTTCAGCGGCTTCGGCGTGCTGCTCTACGCCGCCCTGTGGATCTTCATCCCCGCCGCGCCTCTCCTGGAGCAGTCCACACCAGGCGGTGAGAGCGCGACCCGCGGTGGCCGCCGCCCGGCCGCGCGTTCGGGCGGCGTCGACAAGGGCCCGGCGATCGCGCTGCTCGCCCTCGGGTTCGGTGCCGTGGTGCTCTTCGACACCGTGCTCGGTGCCGGTGCGCTGATCTGGCCGGCGATGCTCGGTGTCGCCGGTGTCGCGCTGCTGTGGCGCCAGGCCGACGCCGCCCAGCGAGAGCGCTGGATCGACGGCACCGGACGCCTCGACCTGGTGCGGATGGTGTTCGGCAAGGGCGGCTGGCGGGCGTACGTCCGGGTCGGCGTCGGCGTCGGCCTGATGCTCTTCGCGGTGATCCTCGCCGGCGGCCAGCTCGACTTCGGCAACGCCACCGCGCTGATCATCGCCGGGCTGATCGTGCTCGGCGCGGGCTTCCTCGTCGTCGGGCCGTGGATGCACCAGCTCGCCAGCGACCTGGGCAGCGAGCGCGAGGAGCGGATCCGGAGCCAGGAACGTGCCGACATGGCTGCTCACCTGCACGACTCGGTCCTTCAGACCCTCGCCCTGATCCAGCGCAACTCCGGCGATCCCGCGATGGTGCAGAAGCTGGCCCGCGCCCAGGAGCGCGATCTGCGGGAGTGGCTCTTCTCGACCCCGGCCGAGGCCGACGAGACGTTCGCGGCCGCGCTGAAGGCGGCCGCAGCAGAGGTCGAGGACGCCCACGGCGTGACCGTCGACGTGGTGGTCGTCGGCGACGGCCCCTTCGACGAGACGGTGCGCCCGATCGTCGCCGCCACCCGCGAGGCGGTCACCAACGCCGCCAAGCACGCCGGCACCGGCCGGGTCGACGTCTACGCCGAGGCGACCGAGGAGGCCTTCGAGGTCTTTGTCCGCGACCGGGGAGCGGGCTTCGTCGTCGACGAGGTCTCCGCCGACCGGCACGGCGTACGCGACAGCATCATCGACCGGATGTCGCGCCACGGCGGCAGCGCTGTGGTGAGATCGTCTCCGGGAGAGGGCACCGAGGTGCGGCTGAAGCAGCCGCGGATGGAGAGCAACCATGAGTGAGGTCAAGGTCGTCATCGTCGACGACCATGCGATGTTCCGCACCGGCGTACGCGCCGAGCTGAGCCGTTCGCCGGTGATCCGGATCGTCGGGGAGGCCGAGGATGTCGACTCCGCGGTCAAGGCGATCGCCGAGGGCAAGCCCGACGTGGTGCTGCTCGACGTACATCTTCCCGGCGGTGGCGGTGTCGAGGTGATGCGCAAGGCGCCCGCCGTCGACGGCTCGCCGCGCTACCTCGCGCTGTCCGTCTCCGACGCGGCCGAGGACGTCATCGGCACCATCCGCGGCGGCGCCAGGGGCTACGTCACCAAGACCATCACCGGTGCCGAGCTGGTCGCCGCGATCCAGCGGGTCTCCGGCGGAGACGCGGTCTTCTCACCGCGTCTGGCCGGCTTCGTGCTCGACGCCTTCGCCGGCACCATCGCCATCGCCGACATCGACGAGGACCTCGACCGTCTGACCGAACGAGAGCGCGAGGTGATGCGCCTCATCGCCCGTGGCTACTCCTACAAGGAGGTCGCCGGCGAGCTGTTCATCTCGATCAAGACGGTCGAGACCCACATGTCCAACGTGCTGCGCAAGCTACAGCTGTCGAGCCGTCACGAGCTCACTCGCTGGGCCAACGACCGCCGCCTGCTCTAGTTCTAGGCCGGCTCCGGTGGGCGAGCCTCCATCAGGTGGGCGAGCTCATCGGTCTCCGCGTCGGTGAGCGTCGTGAACCCGTCGCCGCGCAGGATCTGCAGCGTCCCGTCGGAGATGTCCAGGAACAGCCCCACGAGACGTACGTCCCGGCCTGCCAGGAGCTCCCCGAGGCGGTCGATCATCACCGCGACGTTGACCTGGGAGACCTGGTCGACCTCGCTCCGGCCGGCCGCGGCGGCTGCGGCGCCGACCGGATGCCCGGCCTGCCACTCGTGGATGGCCGGAGCGGCATGGCGCAGCCAGTCGCCGACCGGCCCGGCGGGCACGTCCCCGGCACGGGTGCTCTCCATCGCGGAGGTGATCGCCCCGCAGCGGGAGTGGCCGCAGACGACGACGGTGTTGATGCCGAGGTCGTCCACGCCGAAGAGCATCGGCGCCGCGACCGAGCTGTCCGGGCTACCGGGCTCGGGCACCAGGTTGCCCATGGTGCGCACGGTCAGCAGGTCGCCCGGGCCGCTCGACGTGATCAGGTTCGGCACCACCCGGGAGTCGACGCAGGTCAGGAAGACCGCGTGCGGCTCCTGGCCGTCGGCGAGCCCCTCGTAGACCGGGCGCAGCGGTGCCGCGTGGCGGCGGTGGTACTCCCGCACGCCGAGGGCGAGCGGGTGGTGACGATCGGTGCGGTCGGCACGTACGTCCTGCCAGGCGCTCCACGGCAGCAGGCCGCGGGGGCTGATCGGCGGCGCCTTCAGCGCGCGCTCCTGGCGGGGCGCCTCGTCGCCGTGCGGTCCGGAGTGCTCCACGAGCACGGTGCCACCGGCTTCCTCGTAGCGGGCGCGCCAGTGGTCGAGCTGGTCACGTCCTGCCGGGTCGAGGTAGTCGACCAAGAGGTCGAGCTCGACGACCTGGCCCTCCGGGATCTCGTCTAGCCTGCTCACCAGTGTCGGCGTCGCCAGGAACGAGAGGCTGCCGTGCACCTCGACCAGCCACTTCTCGCGGCCGTCGGCGGCCTGGCCGGCCATCCGTACGTCGATCCGCACATGGACCAGGCGCCACAGCACCAGGACCAGCGCGGCCACGAGGCCGATCATCACACCTTCGATGAGGTTGAGCGCGAGCACTCCCGCGATGGTGAGGCCGTAGATCCACAGCTCGCCACGGGCGTGCGCCTGGGAGATGTCGGCAGGCCGGACCAGGCCGGTGCCCATCATGATCAGCAGCCCGGCCAGAGCGGCGAGCGGGATCTGCTCCACGAGTCCGACCAGGACGAGGGCGAAGAGGAGCACCCAGACGCCGTGCAGGATCGCGGACACACGGGTGCGGGCTCCGGCGGCGACGTTGGTCGAGCTGCGCACGATGACGCCGGTGACCGGGAGGCCGCCCAGTGCGCCGGATGCGGAGTTGGCCAGACCCTGACCGACGAGCTCGCGGTTGAGGTTGCTGCGCGGGCCGCCGTGCAGCTTGTCGACGGCGACCGCCGAGAGCAGGCTCTCGACGCTCGCGACCAGCGCGACGGTGAGCACCGCGCCGGCCACGGCGAGCGGGGTGCCCTCCGGCAGCGCGACCGAGCCGATCTCGTCGAGCAGGTCACCGCCGAGCTCGACCCGCTCGGCGCCCGGCAGCCACGCAGCCGCGAGGAGGGTGAGCGCGACGACGGCCACCAGCTGGCCGGGCACCGCGCGGATCCGCTGCGGGAGCCGTGGCCAGGCGAGCAGGATGGCGATCACCCCGAGCCCGGCCAGGACGGCGTGGATGTTGGGTTCCTGAGCGTTGCCGATGATGTGCTGGACGTTCTCGAACGCGCTGGACTGCGACCGGCCGCCGAGGGCGACGTTGAGCTGGCCGAGGACGATCGAGATCCCGATCGCGGCCAGCATCGCGCTGACCACGGTCGGAGAGATGGCCAACGCGTAGCGCCCGAGCCGGGTGGCACCGAGCAGGACCTGGAGCACGCCGGCCATCACGGTGATGGCGCAGGTCGCCTCCCATCCGAACTCGGCGACCGTCTCGGCCACGACGACGGTCATGCCGGCAGCAGGGCCGCTGACCTGCAGCGGGGAGCCGCCGAAGAGGCCGGCGACGATGCCGCCCGCCGCGGCGGCGATCAGGCCCGCGGCGACAGGAGCACCGGAGGCGACGGCGATGCCGAGCGAGAGCGGCACGGCGACGAGGAAGACGACCAGCGAGGCCGGTACGTCGAAGCGGATGGACTGGCGGAGCTGGTCGAGCGGTCTGGACCCGCCGGTGGGCAGGGTCGGGCGAGGTGATGACACGTCAGAATCCTCCTTGCGGAGCCGAGAGCGATGGTGGCGGTCACGGTGAGAGTAGGCAGACACCGCCGAATTCCCCAAGGCGAATGTGACCAAAATCGTGTGATCGTTCGAAAACGTGCCGAAGCGGTACCGCGTGGTGGGCTCCGAAGCGCTGGCTCTAGTCTTTGCCCATGGAGATCGTGCGGCACATTCTGCTCGTCATTCACCTGCTCGGCTTCGCGGCCCTCTTCGGCGGCCTGCTGGTGCAGATCAAGGCCCCTGACAAGGTCGCCAACGGCCTCATGCGCGACGGCTCCGGCACCGCGTTCCTCGCCGGGCTGCTGCTCGTCGGCGTCCTCGAGATGGGCGACGGTCCGGTCGACCACGCCAAGGTCGGCGTGAAGCTCGTGATCGGCCTGGTCATCCTCGGCCTGGTGATGTCGCAGCTGCGCAAGCCCAAGATCTCCGACGGGCTCTACTGGACGATCTTCGGGCTGACGATCATCAACGTCTGCGTCGCGGTCTTCTGGTCCTCCGCGCACGTCGCTGCCTGACGATCCCCCAGGGCCCGCCGACCCGCGACTTGTCGGTGCCAGCCCCTAGGCTGGAGTCAGCATGAGTACGCCTGATCAGACCCCTGTTGCCACCATTCCGGGCCTCGAGGCCTTCGCCTCGGCGCAGCCGGCCGACGAGCCGCGTACGAAACGGCGTGGCCCGAGCACGGAAGAGCTCCTCGACGGGCTCAACGAGCCCCAGAAGGCCGCCGTGCAGCACGAGGGGGCGCCGCTCCTGGTCGTGGCGGGAGCGGGGTCGGGCAAGACCCGGGTGCTGACCCGGCGGATCGCGTGGCTGATCTCGCAGCGCGGCGCCCACCCCGGCAGCATTCTGGCGATCACCTTCACCAACAAGGCCGCGGCCGAGATGAAGGAGCGCGTCGAGGCCCTGGTCGGCAAGCGCGCCCGGATCATGTGGGTCTCCACGTTCCACAGCGCTTGCGTGCGGATCCTGCGCAAGGAGATCGACAAGGTCGGGCTGAAGTCCAACTTCTCCATCTACGACGCCCAGGACCAGAAGCGGCTGATGCAGCTGGTGCTCAGCGACCTCGACCTCGACCCGCGTCACTACCAGCCCGGCCAGGTGCTCAACTGGGTCAGCGACCAGAAGAACGAGCTGCGCGACGTCGAGGCGGCCGAGAAGGACGCGCGCAACCACCTCGAGCAGACCTATGTGGCGGCCTACAAGGAGTATCAGAAGCGTCTGCGGCAGGCCAACGCCCTCGACTTCGACGACCTGATCATGTCGACGGTCGAGCTCTTCCGGACCTACCCGGAGGTGCGCGAGGTCTACCGGCGCCGCTTCCGGCATGTGCTGGTCGACGAATACCAGGACACCAACCACGCTCAGTACGCCCTGGTCCACGAGCTCTGCGCCGACCGGATGGACGACACCGCGCTGACCGACACCTACGCCGAGGAGACTCCGCGTGCCGAGCCGGCCGAGCTGATGGTGGTCGGCGACGCCGACCAGTCGATCTACGCCTTCCGCGGCGCCAACATCCGCAACATCCTCGACTTCGAGCAGGACTTCCCCAACGCGACCACCATCCTGCTGGAGCAGAACTACCGCTCCACGCAGACGATCCTCACCGCAGCCAACGCGGTCATCAAGCACAACAAGGGTCGCAAGGAGAAGGCGCTGTGGAGCGACGCCGGCAACGGTGATCGCATCGTCGGCTACGTCGCCGACGACGAGCGCGACGAGGCCCGGTTCGTCTCCGACGAGATCGACAAGCTGGTCGACGGTGGGCTCAAGGCCGCCGACGTCGCCGTCTTCTACCGCACCAACGCCCAGTCGCGTGTCTTCGAGGAGGTGTTCATCCGCACCGGCCAGCCCTACAAGGTCGTCGGCGGTGTGCGCTTCTACGAGCGCAAGGAAGTACGCGACGCCCTGGCCTACCTGCGCACCCTGGCCAACCCCGACGACCAGGTCTCGCTCCGAAGGATCCTCAACACCCCCAAGCGGGGCATCGGCGACCGCGCCGTGGCCTGCGTCAACGCGCTCGCCGAGCGCGACGGCCTGACCTTCTGGGACGCGCTGCAGAAGGCCGAGGACGCCCCCGGTCTGGCCACCCGCAGCCTGACCAACATCAAGGCCTTCGTCGCGATGGTCGAAGAGCTGCTGCAGATGGTCGCCGCCGGCGAGCGGGCCGACGTCATCCTGGAGGCGGTGCTCGACCGATCGGGCTACCTCGCATCGCTCGAGGAGTCCGACGACCCGCAGGACGAGACCCGCGTGGAGAACCTCGCCGAGCTCGTCGCCGTGGCCCGTGAGTTCTCCGACGACCCGGTCGCGGCCCCGAGCGCCGACCCGGCCGACGTCGACGCCGGAACCGTCGAGCCTGGGCTTCGCGACTTCCTGGAGCGGGTCGCCCTGGTCGCCGACACCGACCAGATCCCCGACGACGAGGACGGCGTGGTCACCCTGATGACGCTCCACACCGCCAAGGGCCTGGAGTTCCCCGCCGTCTTCCTCACCGGCATGGAGGACGGCGTCTTCCCGCACTCCCGGGCCCTCGGTGACGGCACCGAGCTCGAGGAGGAGCGCCGCCTGGCCTACGTCGGCATCACCCGCGCCGAGAAGCGGCTCTTCATCTCACGTGCCGTCGTCCGGTCCGCCTGGGGCGCTCCCTCGCACAACCCCGGCAGCCGCTTCCTCGACGAGCTCCCGGTCGACCTGGTCGACTGGCGGCGTACGGAGAAGGAGATGTCCTCGTGGGGCCGGCCGAACTTCGCCAACGACAGCTGGGGCGGGGGCCAGCGCCTCGGCCAGCCCACCGCCGCCGGCCGCCGCAACTTCTCCTCGGCCGCGCTGCGTGCCGATGTCGCGGCCAAGTCCAAGCCGGCCCGTGAGGTTCCCTCGCTCGACCCGGGCGACCGGGTCACCCACGACTCCTTCGGTCTCGGCACCGTCGTCACCATCGAGGGCTCGGGCGACAAGCAGGTCGCGAGCATCGACTTCGGCGAGACCGGGGTCAAGCGGCTGCTGCTGCGCTACGCGCCGGTCGAGAAGCTCTAGTCACGCCGAGTCGGCTCGTTAGAACGGGCCGGCTCGGGGCTGACTGTAGATGACTACGCGCCGAGTCGGCGCAACCGCACGCCTCGCTCGCTTCGCTTCGCTCCAAGGCGTGCAGTTGCGCCGACTCGGCTACACCAGGACGCGCTGCGCGCGTCAGCTCGGGTCTACGCCGTGCTCGTTGAGGGCGGCGTCGGGGTCGACGGCGTCACCACCACCGGGGCGGACCTCCACGTGGAGGTGGTTGCCGGTGGAGTTACCGGTCGAGCCGACGTAGCCGATGACCTCGCCGGGGGAGACCGTCTGGCCGACGGAGACGCCGTAGTCGCTCTGGTGGCAGTACCAGATCTCGGTGCCGTCCTCGAGGGTGATGATCGTCCGGTTTCCGTACGCCCCGCCCCAGGCGGTCTCGGTGACCGTGCCGCGGGCGATCGCGTGGATCGGCGTGCCGTAGGGGGCAGCGAAGTCGAGACCCGTGTGGGTGCTGGACCAGTTGGAGCCCGAGGAACCGAAGGTGCCGGTGATGCGGTAGACGCCCGCCGGGATCGGCAGCTCCCACATGTTGGACTTGAGGAACTTGTCCTGCTTGTCGGCCTGGACGTCGACGCCCTGGAGCGCCTTCTCGCGGTCGCTCGCCGCGGTGTCGGCCTCGGAACGCTCGTCGTTACGGGTGACGGTCGCGGAGCGGTCACCGACGACGACCATGTCGCTGTCGCCACCGAGCGCGGTGGCGCCGACGAGGCGTACGTCATCGGCGGCGACCATCGTCGGACCACCGGTCAGCGCGATGCCGCCGATGGCGGCGGCGAGAGCCGCGGCGCCGGCGGTCAGCGGGACCGTCGGACGGCCACCGGCCGCAGCAGCGGCGGCGCGCCGGGTGCGGGGACGGGTGGGGCCGCCGATGCCGACCATCGTGCCGGTGGTCTCGACCGCCGGGAGGTCGTGCAGCTCGGGCCGGTAGGTCGCGATCTCGCTGATGCTCGGCAGGTCGATGCTGCCCGTGTCGGCGCGGAAGTAGGTCTCGGCCTGCTGCGGGTCGCTGTGGTAGCCGTCGGCGTAGTCGTCCTGGTAGTACGCCTCGTGCGGCTGCGGCGCCTCGTAGTAGGGCGCGTCGACGGTGTAGGTCTCGGCCGGCAGGTCGATCGCCATCGAATCGAAGTCGATCTGCTGCGGCAGCGACACCGGCGGGGCCGGGAACGAGGTCGTGTCGATCTTGAACGACGTCGGCGGCGCGTCGAAAGCCTCCTGGAACCCGCGGGGCTCCTGGATCTCCGGCTCGTAGGCCGGAACAGCCGGGGCCACCGGCGGAGCCGGGATCTGGCGGGCCTCGCGCACGGCGCGGATCTTGCCGGTCAGCGGCGCGAACGTGTTGGCCATCCGCAGCGGCTTCGGGGTGTGCGTCGGCTCGGGCGCCTGGAAGGTCGGCTCAGGAGCGACGGGAGCGACCGGGGCGACGGGCGCCACCGGCTCGGGAAGCACCGGCGCGGGAACAACCGGAGCTGCGGGAACCGCCGGAACGCCGCGCGGCGGCGTCTTGGTCGAGACCGACCTGCTCGACGTCGCCTTGGCCGGCGCGGGTTTGGTCGGCTGGGTCAGGAACATGGTGAGCTCGGAGGTCGTCATGCCTCCGACGCCGAGGTCTTCGAGCACCTCGGGGGTCACCTTGTCCGGGTCGATGCCCATCGAGGAGAGCAGGTCGGCCAGGACCGGGTCGATCTGGGCCGCCCGGCGCTGCACGGGCACGATCGGGGTCGCCGCAGGAGGCGGCGGCGTCGGGAACGAGGCCGGGAAGGAAGGGCCGTCGCCCTCGACGAGAGCACGCAGCTCACCCGTCGAGATGCGGCCGTCGCGGGTCTCGTCAGCGCGCGGGGACCCGACGACCGGCAGCTTGCCGGTCTGGTCGAGGACCACGCGGTTGGGCCGGGCCTTGGCTACCGGCTCTTCAGGAATCTCAGGGGCGGGGGATGGCTTCGCGGTCCCAACGGCGGGGGACGGCGCGGCGCGCCGCTTCCCGACGTAGGAGGTCGATCCGGTCGCTCGCGGGGCAGGCCTGGAGGCAGGGCTGTCGGTCGCCGGCGCTGCGCGCCGCTTCCCGACGTAGCTGCTGCTGCTCGTGGTTGCTCCGGGGGAAGGGGTGACCGAACGCGGACTGTCACTTGTGACGTCGGCTCGGTGGTTGCCCA
Source organism: Nocardioides sp. YJ-D4 (assembly GCF_054031495.1). NCBI lineage: Bacteria > Bacillati > Actinomycetota > Actinomycetes > Propionibacteriales > Nocardioidaceae > Nocardioides > Nocardioides sp. YJ-D4. Next base: position 2,079,620 of record NZ_CM132932.1, on the reverse strand, counting down.
TCAGTTCATATCTCCGCTGTTCGGGGTCAGACGGCGAGCCATGACTGTAACGGACCGGAGGGCGCGGTCAAGAAATGTGGCACGCCCGTTTCGCTGATTTCACCAACGGCTGTGGCCGAATCAGTCGCTGATCTGCGTATTTCCGCCAGATTCGGAACTCGATTGCGGCATATTCATGTCACCCGAAACGCGTGTCTTCGGTCCATTTGAGCCTCGATACGGTGTCAAAACCGTCCGGCCCCCGGACCTCGAGCCGCGTCGTACGGGGTCAAACGGGGGTCGCTACGTGCGGCTACGGTCTGTTACCCAAGGTTGCCGATTTGTTGGTATATGTCCGGTGTGTCCGGTCCCACGCCCCGCTAGTGGCATACGTCACGTCGTGTGCCCTGGGCTCGTAAGACCGGCTCGGCGGGGTCTATGGTGCTGGACGGACACATCTGAAGACGAGGGCGTCGACCGCTGATCCATGCGGTACGCCGCCCCGTACCGCAACACACAGACCAGGTGGATCAGTGGATCTCATGGAGTACCAGGCGAAGAAGCTCTTCGCCAAGCACGGCGTCGCCGTGACCGAAGGTGTCGTCGTCGAGACGGCTGAGGAAGCCAGGAAGGCCGCCGAGGAGATCGGCTTCTGCGTCGTCAAGGCGCAGGTCAAGGCCGGTGGCCGAGGCAAGGCCGGCGGCGTGAAGCTGGCCAAGACCGCGGACGAGGCGTTCGAGCACGCCTCGAACATCCTCGGTATGGAGATCAAGGGCCTGAGGGTCAACCGGGTGCTGATCACGCCGGCGACCCCGCCGGTGGAGGAGTACTACTTCTCCTTCCTGCTGGACCGGTCGAACCGGCAGTACCTCTGCATCGCGTCCGTCGAGGGTGGTGTGGAGATCGAGGAGGTCGCCAAGACCAACCCCGACGCCGTGAAGCAGATCGGCATCGACCCCGGCAAGGGTGTCGACGAGACCAAGGCGCGCGAGATCGCGACCGAGTGCGGCTTCCCGGAGCCCGTCTTCGAGCAGGCCGTCGCGATGATCCAGAGCCTCTACACGGTGTTCACCGAGGAGGACGCGACGCTCGTCGAGGTCAACCCGCTGGCTCGCCTGGAGGGCGACAAGCTGGAGGCTCTCGACGGCAAGGTGTCGCTGGACGACAACGCCTCCGAGATCCGCCACGAGGACCACGAGCAGTTCGTCATCCGTGACGAGGAGGACCCGCTCGAGGCCAAGGCCAAGGACAAGGGCCTCAACTACGTCAAGCTCGATGGCCAGGTCGGCATCATCGGCAACGGCGCGGGTCTGGTCATGTCGACCCTCGACGTCGTCGCGTACGCCGGTGAGGCGCACGGTGGCGTCAAGCCCGCCAACTTCCTCGACATCGGTGGCGGCGCCAACGCGCAGGTCATGGCCGACGGTCTCGACGTCATCCTGAACGACGAGCAGGTCAAGTCCGTGTTCGTGAACGTCTTCGGTGGCATCACCGCGTGTGACGAGGTCGCCAAGGGCATCGTCGGCGCGCTGGACATCCTCGGCAACGAGGCCACCAAGCCGCTCGTCGTGCGTCTGGACGGCAACAACGTGGACCTGGGTCGCCAGATCCTCAGTGAGGCCAACCACCCGCTGGTCACCATCGTCGACACCATGGACGGCGGCGCCGACAAGGCCGCCGAGCTGGCCAACGCCTGAGGTCAGGAGAGAGAAACATGAGCATCTACCTCAACAAGGACAGCAAGGTCATCGTCCAGGGCATCACCGGCGGCATGGGTGCGAAGCACACCGCCCTGATGCTCGACTCGGGCGCCCAGATCGTCGGTGGCGTCAACGCCCGCAAGGCCGGCACCACGGTCACCCACAAGGACGCCCAGGGCGCCGACGTGGAGCTCCCGGTGTTCGGCACGGTCGCGGAGGCGATGAAGGAGACCGGCGCCAACGTGTCGGTGCTCTTCGTCCCGCCGGCGTTCACCAAGGACGCCGCGATCGAGGCCATCGACGCCGAGATGCCGCTGATCGTGGTCATCACCGAGGGCGTCCCGGTCCAGGACACCGCCGAGGTGTGGTCCTACCTGCAGGGCAAGGCCACCCGGATGATCGGCCCGAACTGCCCCGGCATCATCACGCCGGGCGAGTCGCTGGCCGGCATCACCCCGCACACCATCACCGGCAAGGGCCCGGTCGGTCTCGTCTCCAAGTCGGGCACGCTGACCTACCAGATGATGTACGAGCTGAAGGACTTCGGCTTCTCCACCGCCATCGGCATCGGCGGTGACCCGATCATCGGCACCACCCACATCGACGCCCTCGAGGCGTTCGAGAAGGACGACGAGACCAAGCTCATCGTCATGATCGGTGAGATCGGTGGCGACGCCGAGGAGCGGGCCGCGGCCTACATCAAGGAGAACATCTCCAAGCCTGTCGTCGGCTACGTCGCCGGCTTCACCGCGCCGGAGGGTAAGACCATGGGTCACGCCGGTGCGATCGTGTCCGGCTCCGCCGGCACCGCGCAGGCGAAGAAGGAGGCCCTCGAGGCCGCCGGCGTCAAGGTCGGCAAGACCCCGTCGGAGACCGCTGCTCTCGCTCGCGAGATCCTGCAGTCCCTCTGACGTACGTCAGTTCGTGACCGCCCCGCGACCGTCAAGGTCGGGGGGCGGTCGTGTTTTCGGGGATTGGTTCGAATGGGCGCTGTTGAGCGTCCGAACGGATTACTGTGACGGCTATGGCCAAGAGAATGAGGCGTTTGATCTCAGGTGCGGTTGTCATGGCTGTTTCGGCCTCGTTCGGGTCGTCGATCGCCGGGTTGGCCCCGGCCGTGGCGGTATCGGCCCGGAGCGCGCACCAGAGCGTGGATCAGGCAAAGACGGAGCGGAAGACCCACACCGTCCAGCCGGGGGAGACCCTCTCCGGCATCGCCGGGAAGTACGGCGTCAAGGTCAGCGACCTCGTGACCTGGAACAAGGTCGCCGACCCCGCCAAGATCCGAGCGGGGGCCAAGCTCGTGGTGAGCCCGCCCGCGAAGCCGGCCGGGAAGACGTACACCGTGGCGCCAGGTGACACCTTCTCCGGCATCGCCGCGAAGTTCGGCGTCGAGGTCGGCGAGCTGATGGCCTACAACGGCTACGAAGATCCCACCAAGCTGCTGGCAGGGAGCGAGATCAAGATCCCGAAGGCAAAGCCGAAGCCGAAGAAGTACAAGGTCGCCGCCGGCGACACGTTCTTCAGCATCGGCAAGAAGTTCGGCGTCACCGCGGACGAGCTGATGGCGCACAACGGTTACCAGGACGCCACCAAGCTGCTCGCCGGCACGACGATCGAGATCCCGGTCAAGGCCGACAAGCCCAAACCCGAGCCGAAACCCCAGCCCGGCACCGGGGAGACGGTCTACACGACCGTTGCCGGCGACACCTACGCGAGCGTCGCCAAGAAGTTCAGCGTCACCGAGGAGGAGCTGCGGATCTACAACGGCTCCAGGGCGCCCGACAAGCTGCCTCCTGGGTACAAGCTGTACATCCCGACGAGCTGACCACCGGCTCTCGATTCACGCGGGTTCGCCGCCGCGACCGACACGACGCCGGAGGCGTAGTGCCCCTTGCTCGGGGAAGCGCCATTCGAAGCGCACGGCGACCAGCCGGACGGTCGCCGTCACGATGACGCAGACCGGGCCCGCCACCGCTACCGGGGTGCCGAGGCCGATGAGCAGGATGAGGACGCCGGCGCCGGTTCCTGCGGCGACGGCGTACAGGGTCCCTACCTGGAGGAACGAGAGGGGCAGGCTCAGGATGACGTCGCGCAGCATCCCGCCGCCGATGGCGCCCACGACCCCGACGACCAGTGCACCGGCTTCACCCGCCCCGAGCGCGAGCGCCTTGGAGGCGCCGATCGCGCCGAACAGGCCCATCACGACCGCGTCCAGGGCGGTGAGCGTCCAGTCGGCGCGCGCCAGCAGAGGCTGAATCAGCATTCCGAGGACCGCGGAGACGCCGGCCACGAGCAGGTACCCGTTGCTCCAGATCACCACGGGCGGCTGATTGAGCAAGATGTCGCGCAGCAGGCTGCCGCCGAGCGAGACAGCGAGGCCGATGACGACGACTCCCAGGACGTCGATGCGGCGGTGGCGCTCGTTGGCGGCGAAGAGAGCGCCCTGTAGCCCGCCGAGGCCGGCTGCAAGCAACTCGATCCACAAGGGCGCCTGGAGCGTGGTGATCATGATGGTCTGTCTCCTTCGAGGATTGAGGCCCGGGCTGCGGTAGGCCGGGCCGCTTTCCCCGCTTCAGCAGTCGGTTGAACTCAGCGGCCCGCGTGACTCAGCCGATCGCGATCAGCGCGTGTTCGGCGGCGTCGACGATCGCGTCGGCGACGACGCCCGACTGGGTGATGTACAACGCGTGGCTCGCAGACACGTTCGTGATCTTGGCGCCCGCGCGGCTGGCCATGTGCTGGAGCATCGCCTGGTCGAACGACTTGTCCTCGGTGGCGATGACCGCCCAGCTGGGCTTGTCGGCCCACGCGGCGCGGGTCACGGCCTCGTCGAACACCGACATGTTGATCGGCACCTGCGAGTCGCGGAGGAACGCGGCGTCCTCATCGCTCGCGTCCGCTGCGAAGCCGACCTTGAACTTCTCGGAGTTGAGGAACCCGTAGCCGTCCTCGCCGACCTCGATGACGAAATCGGGGGTGGGGCCGAAGCCCTCGTACTGCTGCGCGGTCGTTTCGCCCGAAGCCGGCGCGAGCGCCGAGACGTAGACGAGGCCGGCGACGTTCGGGTGGTTGCCCGCCTCCGTGATGACGGTGCCGCCCCACGAGTGACCGACCAGGACGGTCGGACCGTCCTGACGATCAAGGACCCGCGTAGTTGCCGCGACGTCGTCGGCGAGCGACGTCAGGGGGTTCTGCACGATGCTGACGCGGTATCCGCGGGCGGTGAGGTCGTCGTAGACGCGGCGCCATCCCGCGCCGTCGGCGAAGGCCCCGTGCACCAGGACGATGTTCTTGATCTGCTGACCGGTGGTGCTCATGCTGCAGTTCCTTTCGTGTGCCGCGAGGCGGTCCCGCGGGAGTTTGAGCGGCGTGTTCTCGCCATCCAATGTGCAATATATTGCATGCGGTGATCGAGAACAAGCCCGTCCCGGGTTTGCGTCGGCCCCGGGAAGCGTGTGCAATATGTTGTATGCCGATCCCCTCGGGTACCCCCGCAGTCGACCGCACACTCCTCCGGGATGACGTCTACCGACGGCTCAGAGATGCGATCGTCGATGGCACCTTCGGTCCTGGCGAGCAGTTGAAGGACGTCGAGCTGGCGGAGTGGCTCGGTGTCAGCCGCACCCCCGTCCGCGAGGCGCTACTGCGCCTCGGGGGAAGCGGGCTCGTTGTGGCGCTCCCCGGACGGTCGACGACCGTGAGCAAGATCGAGTCGCAAGCAGTGCGGGACGCGCGCGACGTGGTGGCCGCGATGCACCAGCTGGCCGCACGCGAGGTCGCCGGCAAGCTGACGGAGCGGGACCTCGATCGCATGCGCGAGGCCAACCGTCGGTTCGCGGAGGCGGTGCGTGCAGGCGACGTCGACGCTGCTCTCGACGCCGACGAGGAGCTTCACCGAATCCCCGTGACAGCTCTCGGCAACCGCGCCATCGAGACGGTCCTCGATCAGTTCGACCCGCTGGTGCGCCGTGCCGAGCGACTCCGCTTCGACGCCGACGGCCAGGCCTCCGTCGAGCGTCACGACACCCTGATCGATCTGCTCGCTTCCGGCGACGCAGAGGGTGCAGCATCGGTCGCCTATGAGGTCTGGCACAGCCTGTCGGCCGACGACGACGCTGACAAGGGCGGCCGAGGCTGACCTACGTCAGACCGCGCGCAACGCTCCCGAGCGGCGGCGCCGCATCGCGTCGAGGGCCTCGGCGGTGGCGTCGTCGGCCGGCATCAGCACCTGGATCTGCTGGTTGTCGGCGGCCGGGAGCTCGAGCTCCTCGACGTCGAACCGCAGCTCGCCGGCGTCGGGATGCAGCCAGCGCCAGACGCCGCCGTGGGGCGGGTCGTGGCGGGTCAGCCGGTCGGTGAACTCCGGCCCCGCCTGCTCCGACATCGCCTCGATCATCATCCGCGCGGCGACCGGATTGGGGCCGCGGTAGAGGTTGGCGACCAGGTCGTCGGCCACCCGCGCCCAGTCGGGGAAGGCCTCGCGGGCGCGCGGGTGGAGGAAGGCGTACGCCGTCAGGTTGGGCTCCGCGTGGTCGAGCATCCCGAGGGGGCGGGCCAGCAGGTCGAACGTGGACGTGTGGGCGAGCAGGTCGCCGAGCCGGTTGGTGAGCACGGCGACGCCCGGCTCGAACTGCTCGACCAGGGCGCGTGCGCCGGGGCGTACGTCACGACCCGAGGAGAACGGTCCGAGGCACTGACCGCTGGAGGCCATCGCGAGAGTGCGCAGGTGCTCGTGGGCGGCAGCGTCGAAGCGGAGCGCGTCACCGATCGCCCGCAGGACCTGCGGTGAGGGGTGACGGTCGCGGCCCTGCTCGATCCGGACCAGGTACTCGACGCTGATCCCGGCCAGCGTGGCCAGCTCGGAGCGCCGCAGGCCGGGGGCCCGGCGACGTACGCCTTCCGGGAGGCCGACGCTCTCTGGGGTGGTCTGGTCGCGGCGGTCCCGGATGAACGAGCCGAGGGCTCCCGCGTTGGCTGGCATGTGGTCAAGCCTACGGGCCGGACGGGCGGTCAGGGTGGCCCTGCTGGGGCCAGCCTCGGCTCGGTCTCCCGCCGCTCGCCGATCGGCGTGAACCTGGACGGCATGACCCAACCACTACGTATCGCAGTCATCACCGCCAGCGTCCGGGAAGGCCGCGGCGGCCCGATCTTCGGCTCCTGGATGGCCGAGCAGGCCGAGGCGTACGGCGGTCTCGACGTCGAGCTGATTGACCTGGCCGACCATGAGATCCCGTTGTCCCTACCCGCCGAGTCACCGAAGGCGGCCGGCGACGACTACCCGCGACCGGAGGGCCAGGCGGACCTGACCGACGCCCTCGCCGCGGCCGAGGGCTTCGTCATCGTCACTCCGGAGTACAACCACAGCTATCCGGCCTCGCTGAAGTCGGCCCTGGACTGGCACTTCACCCAGTGGCAGGCCAAGCCGGTCGCGCTGGTCTCCTACGGTGGCGACAGCGGCGGTCGCCACGCCGCCCTCCACCTGGAGAACGTGCTCACCGAGCTGCACGCCCACCCGCTCCAGGCGCGCCTCGCGTTCCCGCGCTACTGGGAGCGCCTCGACGAGAACGGTCGCCCCAACGACCCGGACTCGGCCGTCTACGCCAAGGGCATGCTCGCCCAGCTCACCTGGTGGGCCGAGGCCCTGCGGACCGCGCGTGGCGACGCGCCCTATCCCGGGTGAGACAGAGGCGCCCCGGCAGCCAGCCGGCTGCCGGGGCGCTCGATCGCGTACGTCCGGGAGACGTCAGGCGGCGACGGTCTCCTTGACGGGCTCGTCGTCGGCCAGGAGCCCGGCCGCGGAGGCGGAGCGGTAGCGATCGACGTCGAGGATGCCCTCGCGCTTGGCCACGATGGTCGGCACGAGCGCCTGCCCGGCGACGTTGACCGCGGTACGTCCCATGTCGAGGATCGGGTCGATCGCGAGCAGCAGGCCGACGCCGGCCAGCGGCAGGCCCAGGGTCGAGAGCGTGAGCGTCAGCATCACGACGGCGCCGGTGAGGCCCGCGGTGGCGGCCGAGCCGACGACCGAGACGAAGGCGATCAGCAGGTAGTCGGTGATGCCCAGGTCGATCCCGAAGATCTGGGCGACGAAGATCGCCGAGATGGCCGGGTAGATCGACGCGCAGCCGTCCATCTTGGTGGTCGAGCCCAGCGGGACGGCGAACGAGGCGTACTCCTGGGGGACGCCGAGGTTCTTGACCGTCACCTGCTCGGTCACCGGCATGGTGCCCACCGAGGAGCGCGAGACGAAGGCGAGCTGGATCGCCGGCCAGGCACCGCGGAAGTACGCCAGCGGGTTGAGGCCGTTGACCCGCAGCAGCACCGGGTAGACGACGAACAGGACCAGTGCCAGGCCGACGTAGACGGCCACCGCGAACCAGGCCAGGGAACTCAGCGAGTCCCAGCCGTAGGACGCGACCGCGTTGCCGATCAGGCCGAGGGTGCCGATCGGCGCCAGCCGGATGATCCACCACAACACCTTCTGCACGATGGCGAGGAAGGAGCGGTTGAGGGCGAGGAACGGCTCGGCCTTCTCGCCGGTCTTGAGTGCCGCGATGCCGATCGCGAGGGCGACCACCAGGACCTGGAGGACGTTGAAGCTCAGCACGGTCTCCGCGAGCGGGCTCCCGCCGACCTGCTCGACGCTGGTCGATGCCTGGAGGCCGAGGAAGTTGCCGGGAATCAGGCCCTGGAGGAAGTCGAGCCACGAGGCGGATGCGCCGGCCTCGGCCGCGTCGGAGGTGCTGACCGCGGTGTTGCTGCCGGGCCGGAAGAGGAGCCCCAGGCCGATGCCGATGGCGACCGAGATCGCCGCGGTGATGGCGAACCACAGCAGCGTCTGGCCTGCGAGCCGAGCCGCGTTGCTGACCGTACGCAGGTTGGCGATCGAGGCGATGATGGCGGTGAAGATCAGCGGTACGACGACGGCCTTGAGCAGTGAGACGAACGAGTCGCCGATCGTGGCCAGCGTCGTCGTCAGCCAGTTGGCCTCGTCGCCTGCCCCGGGACCGATCGCTCGCGCGACCGCGCCGAGGGCGACGCCGAGGACGAGGCCGAGAATGATCTGGACCGAGAAGGACGGAAGCGGCAGCCGTCGCTTCGCGGGTGCCGTTGGGGCGGTGGACACGAGAAAGTTCTCCAAGGTCGAATGTGGTTCGGGGCTCTGAACGACCCGAACGTTTCGACCAGGACGTGTCTTCCCAGTCCAGGGACATTGTGACGGGAGTCTCCACCCGCCCAGGTGAGACAACTCTATCCCGGCCAGTTACGTAGCTGTCCGGGATAGAGTTGCCGTCTTACGTATAGAAGTACTTGGGACTTGATCGAATCGTTTGATTATTGCTCAGGCTGAATTTGTATTGGACGTCTTCTGGGATTGATAGGTTCCCGGAGCACCATTGACTGTTTCGCGACCCAGGAATGGTCCAGATGAATTCAGGATCACCGGAGCGCGTCGACCACAGGTGCACGTATACCGTCCACGTGACTCTTTCTGTCACGCAGAGTGTGTCCGTGCTGTCTGTCCACGACGCCGTGCCGATCAAGGTGCCATTAGTTGCGTAGATGTTGGTTGGGCCCCAGGAAGCCGCCCGGGCGGGGGTAGGGGCGCTGATCGCGATCACCATCGACACGGTGACAACGGCGACAATCCTTAAGAGCGAACGAGAAACGCTCATCCGATATCTCCATTGGGGTTGGGAAAACAAGGTGGAGTGACGGCCAACTAGCAAGACCAACGCTATACCTGGCGCAGCCCTCCTGTTACGGTTTTAGGCAAATTGCCACTGATTAAGACGTTTGCTGGGCCGGTGTCAACGGTTTATCCCGTGGATATCTGAGGTTGACAACGACCTTGGAACGGGTGTCGAAAGGGTCACTGGAGGTCGGCGATCCCGGTGATGACCGCGGCCTTCTCGATGGCGAGGATCCGGTCAGGCCAGGAATCTGGCTGGTCGGCCTGATAGCAGGGGTTGTCCTCATCGCCGGTGCTCGGAGGGCAGAGGCTCGCGAGTTCGCCGTAACCGACCAGGACCAGCCGGGTCTGGTACTCCGCGACCAGCTCGGTCTCGAACCACGTGCTGTCGGTGTCGCCGGCCCCGGGGTCGGGGTAGGTCGCCTGCGACCGCGCCGCGCGCTTCGGACCGGCATCGAGGTCGGTGCTGACGTCCCTCGGCAGCGACGTGACGGTCGGGTCGACCCCGAGCTTGTTGGCCGGGCAGACCTCCATCCACTCCATGACCTCGTTGTACGCAGCGCCGGCGGCGTTCGCGTCGGCGAACTCCAGCACCGCGACGTGGACCTGCCCGACCATGGCGCTGTCGGTGTCCCAGCGGTAGTCGGAGGCGACCTTCGCCGAGGCGCCGAGCGAGGAGAGCCACTCCTTCTGGCAGGCGAGGGTCGGTACGTCGGGGGTGGGCGTGTACTGGTTCCAGCCGAGCGGGCTCTCGAAGCGGTCGAGAGCGGGGAGGGTGCTGCCGTCGACCAGGTTGGCGGCGCTGAGACCGTCCGCAGCTGGCGATTCGGTCTCCGTCGGATCCTCGGACGGGCCGCTCGGGGGCGTGGCGCCGACCATCCGGTAGGCGGCGTTGACGGCGGAGGTCTGCAGGGTGGTCGGTGAGACGTAGCTCTGCACGCCCCGCTTCCGGGTCATCACCAGCACCCGGTCCTCGGCGGAGACGACGGCCGTCGCGGTCTCCCAGACCGCGTTCATCTCGGGATCCTCGGGCTGGTACGTCACCACGTCGATGCTGCCGCTCGAGACGACGCCGCCCTCGACCGGCAGCGTGCCGGCCAGTTCCGCCCCGTCCACACCGGAGCAGGAGATCGCGGCGTCGGAGAGGTCGACGCTCACCTTGTCGGCCTCGGCGGCCGAGTCGAACTCGGCGACGACGGCCTTCAGCGTGCCGGCGGCGTCAGCCATCTCCTCCCCGGGCTTCGCGACGAAGTCGCGGCGGAACGTCGCCTGGGCACCCGCGTCGCCCAGCGACTCGGTCAGGCAGTCGTTGTAGGCGTCGGTGCCCTCGCCGTCGTAGGTCTGCTCCTGGACCCATGCCGGATAGGGGTCGTCGGCGACGAGGTCGTCCGCGATCGGCAGGTTGGCTCGGCTGAGATCGGACGCCGACGCCGAGGCGGACGCGCTGGGTGCGGCTGCGCTGTCGCTCGGCGCCGGTGCGGGGTCGAAGCCTTTGTCGCCGAGTCCGGTGGAGAGGAAGATGATCGGCCCGGCGACGACGGCGGCCACGGCTGCCGCGCTCGCGGTCACGACGGCACGACGGCGGCGCCGGATCTGGTCGCCTCGCCTCCGTGCCTCGGCTGCGGAGCTCATCGGCGCTCCGGGGGCATCGGCGCGGAACTGGTCCAGACGCGAGATCGGGTCACTCATCTCAGGCCTCCTTCCAGACGGCGCCGGGATTGTCCTCGGCGAGCAGCTCCGCGAGCGCGGCTCGTCCTCGAGCCAGGCGGGCTTTGATGGTCCCGGTGGGCGCACCGACCTCGGCGGCCACCTGATGGACCGGCAGATCGGCGATGTGGTGCAGGACGATGGCTTGGCGCTGCGCCTCGGGGAGCTTCTTGAGGGCCGCGACGAGAGCCACGTGGGACTCGTCGACCGCCGGCATCTCCGTGCGGGCTCCGACGGCTCTGTCGGCGGCCCTTCCGGCGTACTTCTTCCGGCGCCAGCGGCCGACCGCGAGGCGGTAGGCGGTGGTGCGGACCCAGGCTTCGGGGTAGTCGACCGAGGGCATCTTCCGACGATGCGCCCAGGCGCGGGCGAACGCCTCCTGGACGCACTCCGCGGCCTCGTCGAAGTCGCCGATCATGGCATACAGCTGAGCACACAAGCGGCGGTACGACGCGTTGTAGAGCGCGTCGAACTCGTCCTCGTCCATCGTCTTGCCTCCCCGGCTGGCTTTCCCCGACCCTTGCAGGAGCGTCAGTGTCGCGGATTGATACGTGCGAGCGTCCACATGGGTTGCATATCCGGTCATCTGGACGAGAGCCGATCTGCCGCCGCGGGGAGCATCTGCTGCACCGGCGTACCGCCATCCTCCGCGGGCCAGTTGTAGTCCTGCCCGCTGACCAGGTGGCTGAGGACGGCGATCCGGTCGCCGCTGAGGACGATGCCCATCTCCAGGAACCACCCGTCCTCCTCACGGCCCGCGGGGTCGTACTGGGTTCCCGGGGCGGCCGTGATCGGGCCGTAGATGGCGAGCCCGGTCACGCCCTCGGCCTGCGCTGACAGCGGCACGTCGCCGAACGTGTTGGGCTTGAAGCTGTCCGACCCTTCAGGGCGACAGCCGTCGAACCAGGTGAGCACGTCCTCGTACGCCGCCTGGGCCTCCTCGGCCGACGGGAACTCGGCGATCGTCTCGTTGAGGTACGCGTCGGCGTCGGAGTCGCCGCCTTCGGAGGTCACCAGGAGGAAGTTCCGCTGCATGGTGGCGATCGCTCCGCGAGCCTTCATGGAGCCCTGCCAGCAGGCGTTGGCCGCGGGCGCGGTCTCGCCAGTGGTCGTCGACTCGGAGCTCTCCACCCAGTCCAGCGCTCCGCCGTTGGGGTAGATCGCGTCCTCCCCGGTGAGCAGGTTGCGTGCCGACAGGCTCGGCTCCGGAGGCGTGCTGCTCGCCGGTGCCGAGGCCGGCGGCTCCGAAGACGCCTCGACCGGCCTCTTCGCGCCGACCATCCGGTGGGCGGCGTTGACGGCCGAGGTCTGCAGGTCGGTGGGCGAGACGTAGCTCTGCACGCCGCGCTTCCGCGTCATCACCAGGACCCGGTCGTCGGCGGACACGACGGCGGTCGCGACCTCCCAGACGGCGTTCATGTCCGGGTCGTCAGGCTGGTACGTCACCACGTCGATGTCCCCTGCGGAGACGACGCCGCCTTCGACGGGGAGCGAGCCGGCGGTCTCCGCGTCGGCCACGCCGGGACACGCGGCTGCTGCCTCCGAAAGGTCGCCGCGCGCCTTCTCGGCCTCGTCGGGAGACTCGAACTCGGCGACGACGGCCTTCAGCGTCCCGGCCGAGGCCGAAAGCTCGTCCCCGCGCTGGGGGACGAAGTCACGGCGCACGGTGGCCAGCGCACCTGCGTCGGCCAGCGACTCGGTCAGGCAGTCGTTGTGGTCACTCCTGCCCTCGCCGTCGTAGGTCTGCTCCTCGACCCAGGCCGGGAACGGGTCGTCCGCGACCAGGTCGTCCGCGGTCGGGAGGGCGGCGCGGGTGAGGTCCGACGCCGGCGGTGAGGCCGAGGCCGACGGGCTGGGGGTGACCGTGCTCGGCGTCTCGCTGGGCGCGGGGGCCGGGTCGATGCCCTTATCGCCGAATCCGGCGGAGAGGAAGATGATCGGTCCGGCGACGACCGCGGCCAGGGCCACGGCTCCGGCGGTCACGAGGGTGCGCTGGCGGCGGCGGATCTGGTCACCCCGTCGGCGTACCTCGGCTGCGGACTTCATCGGTGCTCCAGGAGTTTCGGCGCGGAACTGGTCCATGCGGGAGATGGGGTCGCTCATCGCACGCCTCCTTCCAGCGCAGTGCCGGGCGTTTCGTCGGCCAGCAGAGCTGCCAGCGCAGTACGCCCGCGGGAGAGACGGGCCTTGATGGTCCCGGTCGGTACGCCGACCTCGGCGGCCACCTGGTGGACGGGCAGGTCGGCGATGTGGTGCAGGACGATGGCTTGGCGCTGGGCCTCGGGGAGCTTCTTCAGCGCCGCCACGAGGGCGACGTGGGTCTCGTCGACGGCGGGCATCTCCGTGCGGACGCCGACGGCTCTGTCGGTCACGCGGCCGGCGTACTTCTTCCGGCGCCAGCGGCCCACCGCGAGGCGGTAGGCGGTCGTGCGGACCCAGGCTTCGGGGTAGTCGACCGAGGACAGCTTGCGCCGGTGCGCCCAGGCGCGGGCGAAGGCCTCCTGCACGCATTCGGCGGCCTCGTCGGAGTCGCCGATCATGGCGTACACCTGAGCGCACACGCGACGAAAGGACGCGTTGTAGAACGCGTCGAACTCGTCCTCGTCCATCGCTTGCCTCCCCAGACTGGCCGGACCCTGATCTGGCGCTGCGCCAGCCTCAGAGGGTCAGATGCCTGGGAGGCAGGTCCGGTTGCATCCGGGAGGAAACCGGGCTCAGATTTCTGGGCTCGGAGACTCTGGGCTCAGAGATAGTCGAGCCGGTAGGCGGCGCGCTTGGCGAGGGTGACGAAGTCGGAGTTGCTGATGTCGGCCTCGCCGTCAGGGTTGAAGCTCATCTGGGCGACGTTGGCGCCGCGTCGGATCGCAGCCATCCGGTAGTAGATCGAGGTGTTCTCGAGCTCAACCCGGATGTACCACACCGTGATCGCGCCGTCCTTGATGGACTCGGTCGCGACCTGGGTGACGTGGCTGCCGAGCTGCTTGTCGCTGCACTTGTCCAGTCGGCCCTTGATCGCGACGTTGAAGGCCTGCGCCTCCTTGGCGGAGCCGAACTTGCCGACCGTCTCGGTGAGCCCGAAGGTATCGGCGAGCTTCTTCTTCGTCTCGGGGATCACGAAGGAGCGCGTCTGGGCGCCGGTCATGCCCTTGGCGTTGAACTGCGTCTCGTCGCAACGGGTCTGGGCGGGGTTGGACTTGGCCGGCTTCGCCTCGGTGCCCTCCCACGGGTCACCGATCGTGCTGACCGGGGGCAGATCGGTCTCGTTGATCAGCCCGGGCGCCTTGCCGGTGGCGATCGGGACCACGGTCGTCCGCGGTCGCTTGGTCTCGACGCACGCGCCCGCACCGGGCATGGAGCAGAGGTTGTGGACGGCGGTGCCGAGCATGGTCGAGGTCTTGGCCGCGGTCGTGCTCGACTTGCCCTCGGTCTTCACGGTGACCGCGGCGGTGTGCCTGCCGGTCCGAGCGACGCCGTAGGTGACCGCGCGGTTGTTCTCCCAGTCGCGGTAGGTGAAGAGCGTCGCCTGGTCGCCGATGCCATCGACCGACTCGGTGAAGATCAGCTGGTAGCGGGGCTCGGCGCACGCTGCGTACCACCCCTGCATCTTCTTGTACGCCCCAGCTGCCGCCTTCGCGTCGACCGAGGACTCGATCGTGGTGCCGGCGGTGGTCGCCTTCGCCTTCGCGACGAAGGTGCGCGCCAGGCTCGCCACCGGCCGCTTGTCGGCCGAGGTGTCGGCCTGGCAGGGGATGGTGAGGCCGGTGCCCTCGAGGTTGTCGGAGGAGATGTCGACGGCCCAGGAGCCGCCGTAGATCTTCGCGACCTCCTCCTCGGTCATCAGGTCCTTGGCGGTCAGCTTCTTGCCGGGGATCTGGCTCGGCTCGACCTCGAACTCCTCGGCCGCCGACTGCATCGAGAGGGTGTTGAGCCGCGGCTCGCTCTCGGCGTCCTGGGTGACGAAGAAGCCGGTGCCGACCAGGGCGGCGATGGCCGCGGCCGCGCCGATGGCGGTGTGCACCCGGCGGCGCACGGCGCCGGCGGTGGTGATCGTCGAGGTCTTCGGCCAGGGCTGCTCGGTGAGCACGTCGACGAGCGGGTCGAAGATGGACTGCAGCTGCTCCGGGGCGATCCCGAGCTCGGCGCAGATGGCGGCGTTGGCGCCCTGCAGATCGGTCTCGGTTCGGCTGATCGGGGTGCCGACCTCGCGGGCCAGCTGGGCCAGGTCGACGCTGGTGAGGTGGCCGAGCAGGAAGACCTTGCGGTCGTGGAGCGGCAGGCCCCGCAGCGCGGAGAGCGTGTGGCGGGCCTCCGGTGCGATCGTCTGGTCGCGGTGGAGCAGCGGCACCGAGTGGTTGCGGATCGCCTTGGACCAGGCGATCGGGCGGACCCAGTCCTCGCGCTCGAAGTCGTCCATCGGCTTCACCTTGCGCCAGTGGTGCCAGGTGATGACCAGCGCACCGCGCACGGCGGCCTTGGCGGCCTCCAGATCCCCGGTCAGCGACCAGGTTTGGAGAAGGAGGCGTCCACGGACGTCCTGATAGAACGCCTCGAAGGTCTCGTGGTCTGCCGTGGTCATGCCCATGTCAGCGGTCAACTGTAGGTGATTCGGTCGAATGAACGGCAATAGCCGCAGATGCACAGGCGGGTATCAACCGCTGTGACCAACCCGGTGAACGCCTGAGGCGGCGCGTCGCCGAGATCGAGGCGACGCGGGTTGCGAGGATGAGACGCGATGTCCTCGCTGCTGCCTCCACGTACCCCTGACCGCGGGCGAGTCGCGGATGATCTCCACGATCTCCGCCACCGCCGCCCGCTGGTCGCGGTCGCCCTGCTGGGCGGTATCGGCACGGCCGCCGCAACGCTGGTCGTGTGCCTGGCGATCGGCATCCTCGGCTGGTTCCTCAGCGACATGGGAGCTCACGGCGAGCCCTCGGACGCCCTGCGCGTCGCTGCGCTGGGGTGGCTGCTCGGCCACGGATCGGGTGTCCTCGTCTCCGGCGTCGCGATCACCGTCGTCCCGCTCGGGCTGACGCTGGTCCTCGCCGGAGCGATGTGGCAGGTCGCCGTCCGGGTCGGTGATTCGGTCTCGCTGCACGGCCCGGACGTCAACGCCCTCGCCGACGGCGAGCGTGACCTGACCGTCCCGGTCGTCGCCGGCCTCTTCACGCTCGGCTACACCGGCACCGCGCTGACCACCGCGATCATCGCCGGCACTCCGGCCACCGCGCCGAGCATCGTCGGCGTCTTCGCCTGGTCGGTCGGGCTCTGCGTGGTCGTCGCCCTGCCCGCGATCGCGGTTGGCTCCGGCCGTGCGGCGCTGTGGATCACCCTGCTGCCACGCGCTGCCGTGGACGTACTGGTGATGGTCAGGTCGATCCTGCTCTGGTGGATCGCGGTCAGCACGCTGGTGTTCTTCGCGGCCCTGTTCGCCGACTTCACCACCTCGATCAACGTCGTCTCCCAGCTCCACCTCGACCTCGGCGGGATCATCCTCTACTCCCTGCTCGCCGTCCTGGTGCTGCCCAACGCCGTGCTGTTCTCCAGTGCGTACGCCCTCGGGCCGGGATTCTCCGTCGGCGTCGGCACCACGGTGACCCCGACCGCTGTCACCCTCGGGCCGCTGCCGATGTTCCCGATGCTCGCCGCGCTGCCCGACAACGGCGCCCCGCCCGCCTGGGTCGCCGCGGTGATGGCGCTCGGCCCGCTCACCGCCTTCTGGGCCGTCTGCCGGGTCAGCCGGGTCCGGCCGACCCTGCGCTGGTCGGAGGGCGCCCTCCGTGGCGTCAGCGCCGGAGTCGTCGCCGGCCTCCTCGTCGCGATTCTGTCCGGCGTCGCGGGCGGCGCGGTCGGTCCCGGCCGGATGCTCGACGTCGGGCCGTACGCCGGGCAGGTGCTCGTCAACGCCATCGCGTTCTTCGGTCTTGCCGGTCTGCTCGCCGGGCTCACCATGACCTGGTGGCACCGGCGTTCCCTCCCGACCGAGCCGGCCGCCTAGAGTTCGCAGCATGTCGCTCAACCGATCGTCTCGAGCTCCGCTTCGACTGCGGATCGTCGTCCTCGTGTCCGGCTCGGGCACCAACCTCCAGGCCCTGCTGGACGCCTGTGCCTCCCCGGAGTTCGGGGCAGAGGTCGTCGCGGTCGGGGCCGACCGCGACGGGATCCAGGGGCTGACCCGGGCGACCGACGCCGGGATCCCGACCTTCGTGCACCGGGTCAAGGACTTCGGCTCGCGTGAGGAGTGGGATGCGGCCCTGGCCGAGTCGGTGGCTGCGTACGAGCCCGACCTCGTGGTCTCGGCGGGCTTCATGAAGCTGGTGGGGGAGGCGTTCCTCGACCGGTTCGGAGGCAAGACGCTCAACACGCACCCGGCACTGCTGCCGTCGTTCCCGGGGATGCACGGGGCGCGGGACGCGCTGGAGTACGGCGTGAAGGTCACCGGGGCGACGCTGTTCATCGTCGACGCCGGGGTCGACACCGGGATGATCATGGCGCAGGTGACGGTGCCGGTGGAGGACCACGACACCGAGGAGACGCTCCACGAGCGGATCAAGGTCGTCGAGCGGTCGATGCTCGTCGAGAGCGTTGGGCGGATCGCCCGTGAGGGCTACACGGTGGACGGTCGGCGGGTTCGGTTCGGGCGCGCCTGAACGGTTAGAGTGACGAGCACACGACTGGCGCAGGTGGGGGACCACCGGGGAGTGTAAAGAGACGGCATCGACCGCCTGGGTGCCCCTCATCGAATTCATCGACCGATGAGGAGTTTGACTGTGCAGGACCAGATCGCCATCAAGAGGGCCCTGGTGTCCGTCTACGACAAGACCGGTCTCGAGGACCTGGTCCGCGGGCTCCATGACGCCGGTGTCGAGCTCGTCTCGACCGGCGGCTCGGCGGCGCTGATCGAGAAGCTGGGCCTGCCGGTGACCAAGGTCGAGGACCTGACCGGCTTCCCCGAGTGCCTCGACGGCCGCGTGAAGACGCTGCACCCGCGCGTGCACGCCGGCATCCTCGCCGACCGCCGCCTCGAGTCCCACGTCGAGCAGCTCAAGGAGCTCGAGGTCGAGCCCTTCGACCTGGTCGTCTCCAACCTCTACCCGTTCGTGCAGACCGTCGCCTCCGGCGCCGGGCCGGACGAGGTCGTTGAGCAGATCGACATCGGCGGCCCCTCGATGGTCCGCGCCGCCGCCAAGAACCACCCCTCCGTCGCGATCGTGACCTCCCCGGAGCAGTACGCCGACACTCTCGCCGCGCTGCAGGCCGGAGGGTTCACCTACGACCAGCGCAAGGCCCTCGCCGCGGCCGCGTTCGTCCACACCGCGACGTACGACGTGGCCGTCGCCTCCTGGATGGGCTCCGTGCTCACCGACACCTCCGAGGGCACCGGTTTCCCGGCGTGGGTCGGCGGGACGTACGAGAAGGCCAACGTCCTGCGCTACGGCGAGAACCCGCACCAGAAGGCGGCGCTCTACCTCAACGGGTTCGGACCCGCCGGGCTCGCCCGTGCCGAGCAGCTGCACGGCAAGGAGATGTCCTACAACAACTACGTCGACACCGACGCCGCGCGTCGGGCCGCCAACGGCTTCGCCGAGCCGGCGGTGGCGATCATCAAGCACGCCAACCCGTGCGGCCTGGCCGTCGGCGCGGACATCGCCGAGGCGCACCGCCGGGCGCACGCCTGCGACCCGGTCTCCGCCTTCGGTGGCGTGATCGCCTCGAACCGGCCGGTCTCGGTCGAGATGGCCGAGCAGGTCGCCGAGGTGTTCACCGAGGTCATCGTGGCTCCGGGCTACGAGGACGGTGCCGTCGAGATCCTGCAGGGCAAGAAGAACATCCGGATCCTGGTCGCCGCCGCCGACGAGCGCTCCGCGGTCGAGACCCGCCCGATCTCCGGTGGCCTGCTGATGCAGCAGGTCGACCACGTCGACGCCGAGGGTGACGACCCGGCTGCGTGGACGTTGGCGACGGGCGAGGCCGCCGACGAGGCCACCCTCGCCGACCTGGCCTTCGCCTGGAAGGCGTGCCGCTCGGCCAAGTCCAACGCGATCCTGCTGGCCTCCGACGGCGCCTCGGTCGGCATCGGCATGGGCCAGGTCAACCGCGTCGACTCCTGCCGACTCGCGGTCGAGCGCGCCAACACCCTCGCCGAGGGCTCCGAGCGGGCCCGGGGCGCCGTCGCCGCCTCCGACGCCTTCTTCCCCTTCGAGGACGGCCCGCAGATCCTGATCGACGCCGGCGTCAAGGCCATCGTCCAGCCCGGCGGTTCCATCCGCGACGAGCTCACCATCAAGGCGTGCGAGGCGGCCGGGGTGACGATGTACTTCACCGGCACCAGGCACTTCGCACACTGATCTCCAACCCCGCCGAGTCGGCTCGTTGTGACGAGCCGACTCGGCGGGAAATCGTGTCAGAACGAGCCGACTCGGCCTGGGATTTGGTCAAGATGAGCCGGCTCGGCGTCGCGTACAAGAAATACACAGACTCGAGTGACAGGATTGACATCGTGACCGCACAGAAGCTGGACGGCACCGCGACGCTGAAGGCGATCAAGGCCGAGCTCGCAGAGCGGGTCGAGAAGTTGAAGGCCCAGGGGATCACCCCGGGCATCGGGACCGTGCTGGTCGGTGACGACCCGGGCTCGCACTGGTACGTCAACGCCAAGCACAAGGACGCCGCCGAGATCGGTGTCGCCTCGACCCGTGTCGACCTGCCCGCCACCGCGACCCAGGCGGAGGTCGAGAAGGTCATCGACGAGCTCAACGCGGATCCTGCCGTCACCGGATACCTCATCCAGCAGCCGACCGGTCTGGACGAGTTCGCGCTGCTCTCCCGGGTCGCTCCGGAGAAGGACGTCGACGGGCTGCACCCCTACAACCTCGGCAAGTTGGTCCTCGGTGAGGACGGGCCGCTGCCGTGCACCCCGGTGGGCTGCATCGAGCTGCTGCGTCGTCACGGGGTCGAGATCAACGGCGCCGAGGTGGTCGTGGTCGGCCGTGGGCTGACCGTCGGGCGCCCGCTGGGCCTGCTGCTCACCCGCCGTAGCGAGAACGCGACGGTCACCCTGTGCCACACCGGCACCCGCGATCTGGCCGCCCACACCCGCAACGCCGACATCGTGGTGGCTGCCGCGGGCGTGCCCGGGATCATCACCAAGGACATGGTCAAGCCCGGCGCGGCCCTGCTCGACGTCGGTGTCTCCCGGGTCGACGGTAAGATCGCAGGAGACTTGGCCGAGGACGTATGGGACGTGGCTGGCTGGGTGTCGCCGAACCCGGGTGGGGTGGGTCCGATGACACGCGCGATGCTGCTCTCCAATATCGTCCTCAGCGCCGAGAAGGCTCTCGAAAGGCTCTGAAAATCGTGTCCGTTCACCCGCCGCTCACCCCCACACCGGAGGCTCCCGCACCGGTGGTGGTGGCGCCTGAGCACGAGAAGACGGACCTCCAGGACGTACGCGGCTTCCCCTCGACCATCGGTGGGTTCGTCTACCTCGGGGTGCTGACCGCGGCGATCGTCGGTCTCGGGCTGGTCGGCTTCGGCCACTGGCGGGTGGGGATCATCGTCCTCGCCGCCGGGGTGGGGGCCGCGTCGTTGGGGCGTGCGGTGCTGCGTACGAAGGACGCCGGGATGCTCGCGGTGCGCAACCGCTGGTTCGACGTGGCCCTGCTGGCGCTGACCGCGGGCGCGCTGTGGATCCTCGCGGTGACCGTTCCAGGCGAATAGAAGACGTACAGACAGAACGAAGGCCGCCCCGAGGGGCGGCCTTCGTGCTTCTCGAGACTACTGCTCGATCGGGACCCATTCCTGCTTGGCGTAGTCCCAGCGCCAGCCGTCCTGCTCGTAGACCGGGAGGTCGCCCTCGGCGGCCGGGGTCGGCTGCTGCCAGGCCGGCTGGCCGCCACCGGAGACGACCGTGCGGTCGCCGGTGTCCGGAGCCGGAGGTGTCGGTTCGGCGGCGGGCGCGGCGGGTGCTGCCGGAGACGCAGCCGCGGGTGCCGCCGGAGCGGCGGGTGCCGCCGGGGCGACAGCCTGGGAGTCCCAGGCCGGGACGCTCTGAGCCGGCTTCAGGTTGTCGCCGCCGAAGGCGAGGCCGGCACCGACGATCTCGGAGCCGTCCTTGCCGAGGAGCAGAGGGTAGACGAAACCGGCGACGGCGCCGCCGAGAGCCGGGACGATCAGGAAGACGGGGAGGTTGGCCAGTGCGTCGGTGCCCGAGAAGAGAGCGGGGCCGAACGAACGGGCGGGGTTGACCGAGGTGCCGGTCAGGGGGATGCCGACGAAGTGGATCGCGGCCAGCGCCAGGCCGATGGCGAGCGGCGCAGCGGTGGCGTTGGTCCCGGCCCGAACGTCGGTGACACCGAGGATGATGAAGACGAAGATGAAGGTGAGGACCAGCTCGACCAGGATCGCGCCGATGAGGCCGGTGCCGGCTCCGTCGCCGAAGCGGTTGGCGCCGAGGCCGCCGTCGTTCCACGAGTTGTAGTCCGAGGAGAGCGCGATGAGGAACAGCACGATCGCGCCGAGGGTGGCGCCGACGAACTGTGCGCCGATGTAGGCACCGGCGTCCTTCCAGCTGATCCGGCCGGCAGTGGCCACGCCGAGCGTCACCGCCGGGTTAAAGTGGCCGCCGGAGATGCGGCCGAAGGTGTAGGCGCCGATCACGACGGCGATACCGAACGCCAGGCCGACGGCCGCGACCTCGAGCCCCCAGGTCGCCTGACCGGCGTGGGTGGCGCCGGCGACGACGGCTACGACCGAGCCGCACCCGATGAACACGAGGACGAATGTCCCGATGACCTCGGCTACGAGTTTCTGGATGAAGGTCGGCTCAGCCGCCGACAGTGATTCCTCAGTCATGTCCCCTTAACCCTTCAATGTCTGTTGACGTCGGTCAGACCCATCGACACCCGAGAAGCACTCAGGTATCAGCAGTCACCTGAACAACATGAGGTGTTGACACACAGTAACTCTTTTGCGACGGCACATCGTGGTGCTTAGGTGGGGCGGGGCGGTGTCTCATCACCCTTTCTGTTATCTTGATGTCAAGACACTTTCTATCGTCCCGGGTCCGGATCTACGCAGATCGCAACTTGTCAGGAGTAGCCACAGCAATGGCCGCACGAATCATCTACACCCACACCGACGAGGCGCCGCTGCTGGCGACGTACTCCTTCCTTCCGATCGTCTCGGCCTACGCGGCCAAGGCGGGGGTCGAGGTCGAGACGCGTGACATCTCCGTGGCCTCGCGCATCCTGGCCCAGTTCGGCCTGGCCGACGACGCGCTCGGCGAGCTCGGTGACCTGGCGAAGACGCCGGAAGCCAACATCGTCAAGCTGCCCAACATCTCCGCCTCCATCCCGCAGCTGAAGGCCGCCATCAAGGAGCTGCAGACTCAGGGCTACCAGATCCCCGACTACCCCGAGGCGCCCAGCACGCCCGAGGAGGAGGAGATCCGGGCCAAGTACGACAAGGTCAAGGGCTCCGCGGTGAACCCGGTCCTGCGTGAGGGCAACTCGGACCGCCGCGCGCCGGGCTCGGTCAAGGCGTACGCCAAGGCTCACCCGCACACCAACAAGCCGTTCTCCGACGACTCCAAGACGACCGTCGCCACGATGGGTTCGCACGACTTCAAGTCCAACGAGAAGTCGGTGACGCTCCCGGCCGACGACACGCTGTCCATCGTGCTCGAGAAGGCCGACGGCGAGACGGTGACGCTGCTCGCCGAGCTGCCGGTGCTCGAGGGCGAGATCGTCGACGCGACGTACATGTCCGTGGCCAACCTGCACGCCTTCCTCGAGAACGCGCTCGCCAAGGCCAAGGCCGACGACGTGCTCTTCTCGCTGCACCTGAAGGCCACGATGATGAAGGTCTCCGACCCGATCATCTTCGGCCACGTCGTGAAGGCCTACTTCACCGACGTCTTCGAGAAGTACGGCGCGGACCTCGAGGCCGCCGGCCTGTCCGCCAACGACGGCCTCGGCGCGATCCTGTCCGGTCTCTCCGGCCTGGAGAAGGGCGCCGAGATCGAGGCCGCCTTCAAGGCCGCCATCGAGGCCGGCCCGCGCCTGTCCTACGTCAACTCCGACAAGGGCATCACCAACCTGCACGTACCCTCCGACGTCATCATCGACGCCTCGATCCCGGCCCTGGTCCGCAACGGCGGCAAGCTCTGGGGTGCCGACGGCGGCGAGGACGACACCCTCGCGGTGATCCCGGACTCCTCCTACGCCGGCGTCTACCAGACCGTCATCGACGACGTGAAGAAGAACGGCCCGCTCGACCCGGCCACGATCGGCACCGTCCCCAACGTGGGTCTGATGGCGCAGAAGGCCGAGGAGTACGGCTCCCACGACAAGACCTTCCAGATCGAGGCCGCCGGCACCGTGCGGATCCTCAACAAGGCCGGCGACGTGCTCATCGAGCACGACGTCGAGGCCGGCGACATCTGGCGCGCCTGCCAGACCAAGGACATCCCGGTACGCGACTGGGTCAAGCTCGCCGTCTCGCGTGCCCGTGACTCGAAGACCCCGGCCATCTTCTGGCTCGACGAGTCGCGCGCCCACGACGCCGAGCTGATCAAGAAGGTCACGACCTACCTGACGGAGCACGACACGGAGGGTCTCGAGATCAAGATCCTCTCGCCCGAGCTCGCCACGGCGTACTCCCTCGAGCGCCTGCGTAACGGTGAGGACACCATCTCGGTCACCGGCAACGTGCTGCGTGACTACAACACCGACCTGTTCCCGATCCTCGAGGTCGGTACGTCGGCGAAGATGCTCTCCATCGTCCCGCTGATCGCCGGTGGCGGTCTGTTCGAGACCGGTGCGGGCGGCTCGGCGCCGAAGCACGTGCAGCAGCTGGTCGAGCAGGACTACCTCCGCTGGGACTCGCTGGGTGAGTTCTTCGCGCTGGTGCCCGCGTTCGAGAAGTACGCCGAGCAGGCGTCCGCCCCGGCCGCGAAGGTGCTCGCCGGTGCGCTCGACCGCGCGACCGCGACCTTCCTCGAGAACGACCGCTCCCCGGGTCGCAAGCTCGGCACCACCGACAACCGCGGCTCGCACTTCTACCTGGGTCTCTACTGGGCCCAGGAGCTCGCCGCGCAGACCGAGGACACCGAGCTCGCCGCCGCATTCAAGGGTCTCGCCGAGACCCTCGCCGCCAACGAGGCCAAGATCGTCGAGGAGCTCCTCGCGGTTCAGGGCAAGCCCGCCGACATCGGCGGCTACTACCTGCCCGACCCCGAGAAGGTCACCGCCGTGATGCGACCTTCCGCGACGCTCAACGAGGCGATCGACTCTCTCTAGTTCACTTCACGACGGCCCGGCACGGACTCCCGTGCCGGGCCGTCGTGCCGTTTCGGGACACCTTCCCGGCGTACGTGACCTTGCTCTCCAGATCTTTCTTCTGATTCCTATAGATGCAGGTCAGCGTGGTGTTTGTCGCCGGTTGAGGGCGGAAAACCTTTAGGCGGGTGTCGGTGGTCGCGCATACCGTGATCTTCTGATGACTGCGACGCTCTCGACTCCGCCCGTGCCCACCTCAGGCAAGGCTCTCGGAGTCCCCGCCGACCCTGCCGACCCGAGCCGGCAGGTCGACTGGCGACGCCTGAAGGGGCCGGTGACGCTCGCCGCGCTGATCGCGCTGGCGGTGGCCATGGTGGCCCAGTCGATCGGCACCGTCGTGGCCGGACGGCTGGCGGAGAACCCGACCGCGAGCCTGGTCGGCTGGCTGGCGCTCTGCGTGATCGGCGCCTCGCTGATCGACTCGACGGCGAAGATCGCCTGGGTCGGGGTCTCGGACCGGGTCGAGGGCAAGCTGCGCGAGGACGTGCTCCAGGCTGCCATGCGGCAGCCGCTCTCCGAGCTGAGCGAGCAGGCCGTCGGCGAGATCCTCGACCGGGTCGACGACGACTCCCACGAGGTCGGCAACCTGCTGCGCTGGCAGCTGTGGATGCTCTTCCGCTCCGTCTTCGCGGCGCTGCCGATGTGGATCGTGGCCAGCTTCACCTGGTGGCCGGCGGCGATCCTGTTCCCGCTGCTCGCCGCGGTGACCTGGTTCGTCATCCGCCGGCTGCTGGGCAAGATCTCCGAGCTCAAGGTCATCGAGGAGGCCTCCTGGACCGACCACGCCGCTGTGCTCGAGGAGGGCATCGCGGGGCGTGACGACCTGCGTACGAGCCTCGGCCAGGACCACGTGGTCGCCCGGGTGGCCAGGCTGTCGGCGATCGTCCACGAGAAGTTCCGTGCGGTCGTCACGGTCGAGGCGAAGGTCGGCCGCCGGGCCGGCGTGCTCCTGCACTCCCTGCTGGCCGGCATCGGGTTGGCCGGAGTGGCGCTCGCCGCGAACGACCGCCTCGGGATCAGCGCGCTGGTGACGCTGTTCCTGGTCACGAGCACGTTCGTCGGCCAGATCGCGATGCTCGCCAACCACCTGCCCGACATCCAGGCGGGCCTGGGCGCGGTCATCCGGCTGCGCCAGATGATGGGCTCCGAGCCGGAGCCCGAAGGCGGCGAGCCCGTCCCCGGCGGGGGTGCCCTCGAGGTCGACCTGCGCGACCTGACCTTCTCCTACGCCGAGGGCACCTTCGCCCTCCAGGGCATCTCGCTCACGGTGCCGGCCGGTGACACCATCGCCCTGGTCGGCCGCACCGGCTCCGGCAAGTCGACGCTCGCCTCGCTGCTCTCCCGGGCCGTCGAGCCGCCGCGCGGCTCGGTGTTCCTGGGTGGCGTGGACGTACGCGACCTCGACCTGCAGCAGCTGCGTGCCTCGGTGGGTGTGGTGACACAGCGCACCGAGATCCTGGCCGGCACGCTCGCTGAGAACATCTCGCTCTTCGACGACGCGCGCCCCCGCGAGGACATCGAGCGGGCGGTGGCCCGGCTCGGCCTCTCGGAGTGGGTCGCCGGTCTGCCCGACGGGCTCGACACCCTGCTCGGCCCTGGCGGCACCTCGCTGTCGGCGGGGGAGGAGCAGCTGGTCGCTTTCGCCCGGCTGCTGGTGCGTGACGTACGGGTGGTCGTCCTCGACGAGGCGACGGCGCGGATGGACCCGCTCACCGAGCGCCGGGTGGTCGCTGCTGCCGACCGGCTGCTGACCGGGCGGACCGGCATCCTGATCGCCCACCGGCTCTCCACCATCGAGCGGGCGCCGCACGTGGCCGTGCTCGACCACGGCCGGGTGATCCAGCACGGCCTGCGGGCCTCGCTGGCGACCACGCCGGGGCCGTTCCATGACCTGCTCGAGGCCAGCCGCACCGATCACCACGACTCGCCCTCGCCCGCGGCGAAGCCTGTCGACCACTCCACCCTCGACCACGTCGCGGAGGGCAACGTGGGCGGCAAGCGTCGCTCGGGCGCTCCGCCGGACGTCCCCGAGGTCGGCACCGGGCCGTCGCTCGCCCGGGGGATGCTGCACGTCCTGTTCCTGCGCCCCGAGTGGGGCGTCGCGGGTGCGCTGCTCTTCCTGTTCGCCTCGATGACCGGTGCGCAGGGTGCCTTCACCGGGCTCCTGTGGGGCCGGATCGTCGAGTCGCTGCAGGACGGTGGCAGGCCGACGGTGATGTCGGTGCTGCTCGTGGTCAGCCTGCTGGCCGCGCCGCTGATGCTCGCCGATGCCTTCTACCGCTACCCACGCTGGTGGATCGAGGTCATGCTGCGTGCCCGGATGGCCGTGCTCTACGGCCAGACCCGCCAGCATCGCCTGACGCGTACGCCGCCGGGCGAGGTCGTCGCCCGCTCGATGGACGCGGACCGGTACGCCCGCTACGCCGACCGCTGGGTCGACTTCGTCAACGGTCTCGTGATCGCGACGATCACCGCTCTGCTCGCCGGCACCGCGCTCGCGGGCGCCGTGCTCCTGGTCGTCATGATCGCCTCGGCGCTGGCCTCCGCGGTCGGCCGGCCGATCGCCGGCCGCTCGGCAGCGGCCTCCTCCGCCGCTCGCGCGCGGTTCGGCCGTGCGGTGGTCTCCGCGCTCGAGTCCGTACGCACCGTGAAGCTGGCCGCGGCCACCCCGCAGGTCCACGCCCACCTGCAGCACGTCGACGCAGGGAGGGTCGAGGCAGCGGTGAAGGAGCACCGGGTGCAGGCGTTCCTCGACGGGGTTCCCGCGCTCATGGTGCAGTGCGGCGTCGTGGCTGCCTGGGGGATCTACTTCGGCGGCGGCTGGGGTCTGGCGACCGCGCTGCTGGTCGCCAACGCGGTCTCGGGCTTCGACTGGTTCGGCCGGGTGGCCGGCATGGTCGTCACCGAGGCTCCCGGCACCCGCGCGTGGCAGAAGGAGACCAGCCGGTTCGCCGGCGGTCGCGACCTGATGGATCTGCCGCCGGGCGTCGACCTGGTCACCGGTGACGCGCCGGATCCGGGCCCGGTCGAGCAGGTGCCGCTCGAGTCCCTCGAGCTCTCGGCCCTGTCGGCGGTCCACGACGACGGCACGATCGGCGTCTCCGACGTCTCACTCACCATCGAGCGCGGCGAGCTGGTCCTGCTCGTGGGGCAGGTCGGCTCCGGCAAGTCATCCCTGCTGGCGTCGCTCGCCGGCCTGATCGAGCACACCGGCACGATCCGGTGGAACGACGAGCTGGTCCAGGACCCGCAGTCCTTCCTGAGGCCGGGGCAGGTGGCGTACGTCGCCCAGGTGCCGCGGGTGCTCTCCGGCACCTTCGCCGACAACATCCGCCTGGGACACGACCGGCCGTTCGACAGTCCGGTCGCCGACGCGCGCCTCGAGCTCGATGTCAAGGAGGCGGGCGGCGCGGACGCGATCGTCGGTCACCGTGGCGTACGCCTCTCCGGGGGACAGGTCCAGCGTCTCGCCCTGGCGCGAGCGCTGGCTGCCGACACCGAGCTGCTCCTGGCCGACGACGTCTCCAGCGCGCTCGACGCGGCCACCGAGATCGAGCTCTGGCGGGCGCTGCGTGAACGGCACACGACGGTCATCGGCGCCACCTCGAAGCGAGCCGCTCTCGCTCAGGCCGACCGGGTCGTCGTCATGGTCGACGGTGAGATCGCCGCGGTAGGTCCCTGGACCGAGCTGGCACCGTCCTGGTCCCACCTGGCCGGCTGACTCCCCCCGCCGAATCGGCAGGTGTGGCGAGCCGAATCGGCAGTTGTGGAAGCCGAGTGGTGAGTTGGGGGCGACGAAACGACAGTTTCGTCGCCCCCAACTGCATTCTCAGCCGCCACAACTGCGGTTTCGGCGTCAGGCGGCCTCGCCGTGCTCGAGCGTCTGGCGCAGCGAAGCAGCATCCACGCCGAGGGCCTGTAGGGCAGCATGTCCTTCCCCTTCCGCGCGCAGGATGGCGAGCAGGATGTGCTCGGTGCCGATCGAGCGGTCCTTGAGCCGGATCGCCTCGCGCAGCGAGAGCTCGAGGACCTTCTTCGCGTCCCTGGTGAAGGGGATGTGCCCGCCGAGGCGGCGGCGTGGCTTCCCGCTGTCCAGGGCGCCGGCACCGAACACCTCCTCCACCGTGGAGCGCACCGCGTCCAGATCGATCCCGAGCGCGGACAGCGCGTCGGCGTCGTCGTCGCCGAGGCGCCCGTGGGCCCGCTCGACCTCCGCCCGCAGTGCAGCGGCATCGACACCGGCCTCGGCGAGCGCCCGGGCGGCGGACGAGCCGGCGCTGGAGCCGATCGCCAGCAGCAGGTGGTCGTCGCCGATGCGCTCGTGACCGAGCTCGGTGGCGTACGTCTGGGCAGCGGTCACCGCATCGCGGGCCGGCTTGGTGAACCTCTCGAACATCACATCTCCTTCGCGTACTTCTTGTGGACCGCCTGTCGGCTGACCTCCAGCGCGTCGGCGATCTCCTGCCAGGCCCATCCCTGTCGGCGGGCGTTCGCCACCTGCAGCCGCTCCAGCGAGTCGGCGAGGCGGCGCAGTGCGAGCGCGGCTCGCAACCCGGTGCTCGGGTCGGCGCTCGCGGCCGACTCGGCAAGGTCCTTCGCATCCGTCATGCTGTCAATATAGGTTGACATCAGCATCGTGTCAACCTGGGTTGACGAAGCCGGCCCGCCGCCGGGACACGCGTCACACCGATTCACGGAATAGCCCGCAAATCGCCGAAGGTTAGGCAGTAGTGACTGACATCGCCAGCCCCGAGACCGCCGCGAGGCCGGTCACCACCGTCCGGTTCGTGATCGCCATGCTCGCCCTCGCGACGGGTGGGTTCGCGATCGGTACGACCGAGTTCGTCACCATGGGCGTGCTGCCCGAGATCGCCGAGGGCGTCGGCGTCCGAACCTCCACGGCCGGCCACCTGATCAGCGCCTATGCGGTCGGAGTGGTGGTCGGCGTACCGATCCTCTCGTTCTTCGTCGCCCATCTTCCGCGCAAGGGGCTGCTGCTGTCGCTGATGGCGGCGTACGCACTGTTCAACCTGCTCAGCGCCGTCGCCGTGGACTACAAGATGCTGCTGGTCGCGAGGTTCCTCGACGGGCTCCCGCACGGCGCCTACTTCGGCGTCGCGAGCATCGTCGCGACGTCGATGGCCGCGCCCAAGCACCGCGGACGAGCGGTCGCCCTGGTGATGCTCGGGCTCTCGGTCGCCAACGTGATCGGCGTCCCGTTCGCGACCTGGCTCGGTCAGACCGCCGGCTGGCGGGCACCGTACGCAGCCGCAGCCGGCCTCGCGCTGCTGACCGTGGTCCTGGTGCAGCTCTCGGTGCCCCACTTCCCGGGTGACCCGAACGCGACCGGCCGCAGCGAGGCCGGCCGGTTCTTCACCAACAAGCAGGTCTGGCTGACGATGCTCGCGGGTGCGATCGGATTCGGCGGCATGTTCGCGGCGTACTCCTACATCTCCCCGATCGTCACCGACACCGCCGGCCTGGCCGAGGGGGCGGTGCCGTGGTTCGTCTTCGCGTTCGGCACCGGGATGGTCGTCGGCACCTGGGTCGCGGGAGAGCTGGCCCGGTGGTCGGTGATGGGCTCACTGCTCGCGAGCAGCCTGGGCATGGTGGCGGTGCTGACGCTCTTCTGGCTGGTCGCCCCGGCCGGGTGGTGGCTCGCTCCGGTCGCCTTCCTGACCACCGCGATCGCCTCGGTGCTGGTGATCAACCTGCAGGTACGCCTGATGGACGTCGCCGATGACGCGGTGACCCTCGGCGCCGCGATGAACCACGCGAGCCTCAACATCGCCAACGCCCTCGGCGCCTTCGCGGGCGGCCTGGCTCTCGACGTCTGGAGCGTGCGCGAGGCGCCGTTGGTCGGCGCCGGCCTGGCTGCCGCCGGGATGCTGGTGCTGTTGTGGAGCACCAGCATCCACCGGCGTAAGGCCTAGAAGGCCTCTTCGTTGCCGTCCGTGGCGGTGGCCGCCTCGACCGCCGCCAGGAACCCGTCGGCCCAGGCCTTGGAGTCGTGGTGGCGGATGGTGTCCCAGAGTCCGCGCATCCGGTCCTTGGCCTCGGCCTCGTCCATGTCGACGGCCTGCAGGAAGACCCGGACCATGTCGGAGACGTCGTGGGGGTTGGTCAGCACCGCGCCGCGAAGCTCGGCGGCTGCCCCGGCGAACTCGGAGAGCACCAGCGTGCCGCTCGTGCCAAGCAGACCGTGGACCGCGGCGTACTCCTTCGCGACCAGGTTGAGCCCGTCGCGCAGCGGGGTGATCCACATGACGTCGGCGTTGGCGTAGTAGGCCAGCAGCTCCTCGAACGGGATCGGCCGGAAGTAGAAGTGGACCGGCATCCAGCCCATCCGCGAGAACCGGCCGTTGATCCGCCCGACGGCCTGCTCGATCTGGTTCTGCAGCGTCTTGTAGACGGTCATCTCGCCGGCCGCGGGCACGCAGACCAGCACCAGCGACAGCTCGCCCATCAACGACGGGTCCTCCAGCAGCGCCCGCTCGAAGGCCTCGAGCTGCTGCAGCACGCCCTTGGTGTAGTCGAGGCGGGAGACGGCCAGCGCGATCCGCTGACCCTCGAACTCCTCCTTCACCCGGGCGATCGAGCTCTGCACCGCCGGGGTGGCCAGGGTCTGCTCGATCCGCTTCGTGTCGACGCTGACCGGGTTGGCGCCCAGGTGCACGCGACGTCCACCGACGTCGATCACCGAGGGCATGGTGTCCAGACCGAGTGCGAAGCCGTACGTCCGGAACCGAGGCGCCGAGTCCTCGGTCTCGATCACCTCGACGGGCGCGACGCCGCGGGCGACGTCGACGAAGTTCTCGACCTGGCGGGGGATGTGGAACGAGATGTAGTCGCACTGCAGCAGCGAGCCGATGATCTCGCGGCGCCACGGCACCACGTTGAAGACGTCAGCGCCGGGGAAGTGGGTGTGGTGCAGGAACGCGATCTTCACGTCCGGCCGCATCTCCCGCAGGTAGGCCGGCACCATCCACAGGTTGTAGTCGTGGATCCAGACGATGCCGCCGTACGCCGCCTCGGCCGCCGCCTGCTCGGCGAAGGCCCGGTTGACCCGGCAATAGACCTTCCAATCGTCCTCCTTGAACTTCGCGCGTTCCCAGAAGGTGTGCAGCAGCGGCCAGAACGCTTCCTTGGAGAAGCGTTTGTAGAAGACGTCGACGTCCTTCTTCGACAGCGGCAGCCGGGAGGCCACCAGGCCCGGGTAGAGCTTGGGGTCGACGACCGTGTGGGTGGCGAACTTGCCGCGCTTGGGGTCGTCGATGGACCAGGCGACCCAGGATCCGGTGCGCTCGGTGAAGAAGGAGAGCAGCGTCGGGATGATGCCGTTGGGCGACTTCGGCCGCCGGCGCTTGACCTCGCCGTCCTCGATCACCTCGTCGTAGGGGAGCCGGTGGTAGACCATGACGAGGTCGGACTTCCCGGGGTCGTCGGCGTCGTTCTCCGGGTCGTAGATGTGCTCGTCGTCGAGCAGGTTGAAGTGCCTGATCGCCTGCAGGATCCCGCCGGTGCCGGGGGAGGTGGCGTGGAACGTACGCTCCTTGTCGCGGGTCGCGTCCAGCAGCAGGTCCTCGGCCTCGCCGACGCAGACGCCCGGGAACCCGATGTCGTACATCGACAGGTCGTTGAGGGTGTCACCGGCGACCAGCACGCGGTCCTTGGGGATGCCGAGGTGCTCGACGAGCTTCGTCACCGTGTGGCCCTTGTTGATCCCGGCGGGCAGCACGTCGAGATAGTGGCTGGCGGAGTAGAGCAGGTCGCAGCCGATCTGCGCGACCAGCGGG
Source organism: Nocardioides sp. YJ-D4 (assembly GCF_054031495.1). NCBI lineage: Bacteria > Bacillati > Actinomycetota > Actinomycetes > Propionibacteriales > Nocardioidaceae > Nocardioides > Nocardioides sp. YJ-D4. The sequence goes on along the minus strand of NZ_CM132932.1, from coordinate 2,047,405 downwards.
GCGAGGTCGTCGGTGACGGCCTCGGGGTCGCAGAAGTAGGAGACCCGGCGGTCCTGGGGCACGTTCTGCCGGACCAGTCCGGGGCGGTCGCCGATCTTCTCGAGCACGGTGAGCTCGCCCGGCCACTTGGCGGCGATCTCCTGCTGGATGGGCTCGACGGCGAGCAGGTCGTGTCCGGTCACGATGGTGGCGCCGACGTCGCAGATGATGAAGTCGGGCGTCGGGATGGTCGGGTCGGCGAGCAGCGGCAGCACCGACTCCAGCCCACGACCGGTGACGAAGGACAGAAGTACGTCCTCGCGGCGGCTCAGCGTCTGGTACAGCTTGACCTTCGCCTCGGGGTCGCCGGCTAGGAAGGTTCCGTCCAGATCGGTCGCAAGCAGCATGCGTGCGTTGGCAGCGGACGTGTCGTTCACAAGTCTCCTCGAGGGTCGCCTGGCCTCGAGGCCGATTCGGCAGCTGGCCCGAGGCTGCGGACCCCTTGGAGGATCCGCGGGTCGACCAAACAGGTTAACAGGGGCATGTGTCGGGCCGGAAACGGGCATTTGACGGGCTATCGAATCTGCGCTGAGTAGAGCCTCTCAGGAGGTCCACAAACTCGTAAGAAATTGGATGCACCTGTTCGATAACTCAGTCGGGAATCGGTCGTTGAGGGGTCATGCGGATCCTGCCCGCGGCCTTCAAGAAAGACCGCGGGCGACCACGGTCCTCGACGTTGATCACGGGGGGCGCCGAGGCCCATGGCCGGCACGCAGGTCGGTGCCGCGGGCAGGGTCCACAGCTCGTACGGATCGGTGATCGATCCTCTTCCTCCCACCATTTCGAGCCTTTCGGCGGGTGGCTGACAGAATGCGCACATGACCGGCAGCACTGCTCCTACGACTAGGCCCAGGGTCCTTTCCGGCATCCAGCCGACGGCGGACTCCTACCACCTCGGCAACTATCTCGGCGCGGTCCGGCAGTGGGTGAACCTGCAGGAGGAGCACGAGCCGTTCTTCTTCATCGCCGACCTGCACGCGATCACGGTCGAGCAGGACCCGAAGGTGCTCCGCGAGCGTACGCGGCGGGCCGCCGCCCAGCTGCTGGCCGCCGGAGTCGACCCGGAGCGGTCCGCGATCTTCGTCCAGTCCCACCTGCCCGAGCACGCTCAGCTCGGCTGGGTGATGCAGTGCATCACCTCGTTCGGTGAGGCCCGGCGGATGACCCAGTTCAAGGACAAGTCCGCCAAGGGCGGTGAGGGCGCGGCCTCGGTCGGCCTCTTCTCCTACCCGATGCTGATGGCCGCCGACATCCTGCTCTACCGCCCGGCGTACGTCCCGGTCGGCGAGGACCAGCGGCAGCACCTCGAGCTGACCCGCGACCTCGCGCAGCGGTTCAACAGCCGCTACAAGAAGACGTTCCGGCTGCCCGAGCCCTACATCCTCAAGGAGGTCGCGAAGATCTACGACCTCCAGGACCCGACGATCAAGATGTCCAAGTCGGCCTCGTCGCCGACCGGGTTGATCGACATGCTCGACGACCCGAAGGTCTCGGCGAAGAAGATCCGCTCCGCGGTCACCGACTCGGAGATGGAGATCCGCTTCGACGAGGAGGCCAAGCCGGGAGTCTCCAACCTGCTCCGGATCTACTCCGCGCTGACCGGCTCCGAGATCGACACCCTGGTCGGCAAGTACGCCGGCAAGGGCTACGGCGATCTGAAGAAGGATCTCGCCGAGGTCGTCGTCGATTACGTCACCCCGTTCCGGGAGAAGACCTTCGAGGTTCTCGAGGACCGGGCGTACCTCGACGGCATCTTGCAGCAGGGTGCGGAGAAGGCAGGCGTGGTCGCCCGCAAGACTCTGGCCGACGTCTACGAGCGGGTCGGCTTTGTGCCCCCCGCGTCGCCGCTCGGCTAGTAAGGTCGGCGCATGCGCACCATCGGTGTTGCCATCGCGATCCCGGAGCCATGGGCAAGTCAGCTCCAGGACTACCGGACGTCTCTCGGGGACGCGACGGCGACCATGATCCCGACGCACATCACTCTTGTGCCCCCGACGGAGATCCACGACGACCTGCTGCCCGACGTCGAGAGCCATCTCGAGTCGGCGGCTTCGCGGGTCGCCCCCTTCAGCGTGCACCTGCGCGGCACCGGCACCTTCCGGCCGGTCTCGCCTGTGGTGTTCGTGGCAGTGGTACAGGGCATCTCGGGCTGTGAGCAGCTGGCCAACGCGGTCCGGCAGGGGCCGCTCGACCAGAAGCTCACGTTTCCCTATCACCCGCATGTCACGATCGCTCACGACCTTCCCGACGCTAGCCTCGACAAGGCTTTCGGCGAGCTGGCCGACTTCGAGTGCGAGTGGTCGGTCGAGGAGTTCCACCTCTATGTCCACGACGACACGGACGGCTGGCGCCCGACGCGGGAGTTCGCGCTGAGAGCAGCACTGACCGGTTGAGGCGGGCTCGGGTCCGCCCATGAACGACGGATGGGGACCTCGGGATGAAGGAAAAGGTCAAGGCAAAGATCGCCGAGCTGCGTGCGCGCTTCCCGGCGCTGGACCGGGTGATTCGCACGCAGGAGCACTACGGCGACGTCGGGGCCGCCCAGCAGGCCGGTGCGATCACCTACTTCGGCTTCCTGTCGACGTTCCCGATCCTCGCGCTGGCGTTCTTCGCCGTCGGCCAGATCGCCAAGGTCTACTCCGGAGCCGAGAGCGACCTCGTCGAGGCGATCGACCAGGTCCTGCCCGGGTTGGTCGGCGACGGTGCCGGGCAGCTGAAGATCTCCGACATCGAGAGTGCGGCCGGCGCGGTCGGGATCATCGGTCTCATCGGTCTGCTCTATGCCGGCCTCGGCTTCATCGACGGACTTCGCAAGGCCCTCGAGGCGGTCTTCCTGGTGCCCGACGAGGAGCAGCCGGGCTTCCTGGCGGCCAAGGCCCGCGACTTGGTTGCACTCATCGGGCTCGGTCTCATCCTGCTGGTCGCGGTGGCCTTCACCGGCCTCGTACGCACCTTCTCGGTCAACGTCTTGGACTGGATCGGCCTCGACGAAGGCTTCGGCTGGCTGATCGTCCTTCTCACCCTGGTGCTGGGCCTGGCGGCCAACACGGTGCTCTTCTTCGCGATGTTCCACCTGGCTCCCCAGAGCGACACCCCCAAGCGTCCCCTGTGGGCGGGCGCCGTGCTCGGCGCCATCGGCTTCGAGATCCTCAAGCAGGCCTCGACCCTGCTGCTCAAGGCCACCCAGGGGCAGCCGGCCTTCCAGGCCTTCGGCATCGCCCTCATCCTGGTCGTCTGGATCCACTACACCTCGATGGTGATCCTGTACGCCGCCTCCTACGCCCACGTCGGCGCGACTCCTGCCGAGCCGGACGCTGATGGTCCGGGGAGTTCCGGTCGGTCTACCGGCGAGTAATGGACGGAAACTCCCCGGACTATCCGGGAGCGGCCCGAACGCCAGCGCGGGTGCGGCGGATGAGAGAGTCGTACCCATGAAGCTCGAGAAGACTGACGGCGCGCTCCTCCTGGTCATCGGGGTCTGGACGATCGCGATCTGGACCAACTTCGGCCGCAACCTCGTCAAGACCGCCAAGGACCCGGAGCAGACCCGTCCGAAGCCCTACTACATCGCCCACGCGGTGCTCGTGGTCGTCGACGTGCTCCTCGGCGGCCTGCTGATCAAGCTCGGTGTACAGCGGCTGCTGACCAGGGGATAGCCCTCAGGAGGACTCCGCCGTGTCGAGGTGGTCGACCAGCTCGGTGAGCTGGTCGCGCAGCGCGAGCGCCTCGTCACGGGTGATCCCCATCGATGCGCCGAGCTCCTGCGGCACGCCGGAGACCTGCTCCTCCAGGGCCTGGCCGGCCTCGGTCAGGCTGACCAGCACCCGGCGCTCGTCGCCGGGGTCGCGGTCGCGCCGCACCAGCCCAGCGGTCTCGAGCCGCTTGAGCAGCGGCGTCAGGGTGCCCGAGTCGAGCCGCAGGCGCTGGCCGAGGGAGGTCACCGAGAGCGGCTCCTCGCTCTCCCAGAGCACCAGCATCACCAGATACTGCGGATAGGTCAGCCCGGTCCCCTTGAGCAGCGTCACATAGCGCTTCGTCACGGCTCTGGTCGCTGCGTACAGCGGGAAGCAGAGCTGAAGGTCGAGCGAGAGCTGAGGGTAGGTACGGCCGGACACATCCATCAGTCTACCCCCTTGCGCTATTAAGTTGTGCGCAATATAGTTGTGCACATGACACCGATCTACACAGCCACCGCAGTCAGCACCGGCGACGCCCGCAACGGCCACGTCCAGTCCTCCGACGGTCTCATCGACGCCGACGTTCGCGTTCCCAAGGAGATGGGTGGCGCCGGTGGTGCCACCAACCCCGAGCAGCTCTTCGCCGCCGGCTACGCGGCCTGCTTCCACTCGGCGCTCAAGCTGGTGGCCGGCAAGGCCAAGGTCGACATGACCGACTCCGAGGTCGTCGCCGACGTGAGCATCGGTGAGAACGGCCAGGGCGGCTTCGGCCTCGCCGTGCAGCTCGAGGTGACCATCCCCGGCGCCGACGCCACGACCGCCCAGCAGCTCGCCGAGCAGGCCCACCAGGTCTGCCCGTACTCCAACGCCACCCGCGGCAACGTCGAGGTCAAGCTCACCGTCGCCTGACCACCGGCCGAGGCGTCACCTACGTCGGCCGAGTAGGCACGACGGTGACGTCTCGGCCGACGTACCTGACGTCTCGGCATAGAAGAAGGGCCGCTCTCCGAGGAGAGCGGCCCTTCTGTCACGTGGTGACCGGATGGTCAGCCGAGGATCAGCGACTTGCGCAGGTCCTTGTTGAGCTGGGAGATCACGTCGAGCGGGATCTCCTTGGGGCAGGCGGAGGCGCACTCACCGATGTTGGTGCAGCCACCGAAGCCCTCGGCGTCGTGCTGGCCGACCATGGACTGCACGCGGGAGTAGCGCTCCGGCTGGCCCTGCGGCAGCTCACCGAGGTGGGTGATCTTCGCGCCGAGGAACAGCGAGGCGGAGCCGTTGGGGCATGCGGCGACGCAGGCGCCGCAGCCGATGCAGGTGGCCGTGTTGAACGCCCGCATGGCCTTGTCGCGCGGGGCCGGCACCGAGTTGGCCTCGGGGGCCGAGCCGGTGTTGGCCGAGATGTAGCCGCCGTTCTGGATGATCCGGTCGAACGCGGAGCGGTCGACGATCAGGTCCTTGACGATCGGGAACGACGCGGCACGCCACGGCTCGATGGTGATGGTGTCACCGTCGTTGAAGGAGCGCATGTGCAGCTGGCAGGTCGTGGTGACCTCCGGGCCGTGCGCCTCGCCGTTGATCATCAGCGAACACATGCCGCAGATGCCCTCGCGACAGTCGGAGTCGAACGCGATCGGCTCCTCGTCGTTGTGCAGGAGCTGCTCGTTGAGCAGGTCGAGCATCTCGAGGAACGACATGTCCGAGGACACCCCGTCCAGCTCGTACGTCTTGAGCGCACCCTTCTCGGACGCGTTGGCCTGCCGCCAGATCTTGAGGGTGAGCTTCACTTGTACGACCTCTGCTTCATCTCGATGGCGGTGTAGATCAGGTCCTCCTTGTGGAGGATCGGGGCGCCGTCCTCGCCACCGAACTCCCAGGCCGCGACGTAGGCGAACTCGTCGTCGTGACGCAGCGCCTCGCCGTCCTCGGTCTGCGACTCGGCGCGGAAGTGGCCGCCGCAGGACTCGCGCCGGTTGAGCGCGTCGATGCACATGAGCTCACCGAGCTCGATGAAGTCGGCGACACGGCCGGCCTTCTCGAGGTCCTGGTTGAGGGAGTCGGCCGAGCCGAGGACCTTGACGTTGGTCCAGAACTCCTTCTTGAGCTCGCGGATCAGCCCGATGGCCTTCTTGAGGCCCTCCTCGGTCCGCTCCATGCCGCAGTACTCCCACATGATCAGGCCGAGCTCCTTGTGGATCGACTCGACCGAGCGGGTGCCGTTGATCGACATGAACTTGTCGATCCGCTCCTGGACCGACTGCTTCGCCTCGACGACCGCCGGGTGGTCCTCGGAGATCGGGTCGAACGGGCCGTCGGCGAGGTACTCGCGGATGGTGTTCGGGAGCACGAAGTAGCCGTCGGCCAGACCCTGCATCAGCGCCGAGGCACCGAGGCGGTTCGCGCCGTGGTCGGAGAAGTTGGCCTCACCGGTGCAGTAAAGACCCTCGATGTTGGTCGAGAGCTCGTAGTCCACCCAGAGGCCGCCCATGACGTAGTGGACGGCGGGGTAGATGCGCATCGGCAGCTCGTAGGGGTTCTCACCCGTGATCCGCTCGTACATGTCGAGGAGGTTGTCGTACTTCTCCTCGATCGCGGCCTTGCCGAGGCGCTCGATCGCGGCACCCAGGTCGAGGTAGACACCGCGGCGGAACTTCTTCACCGTGCCGTCGGGCTGGGTCTCGTCGACCTCCGGACCGACGCCGCGGCCCTCGTCGCACATGTACTTCGCGGCGCGCGAGGCGATGTCGCGGGGGACCAGGTTTCCGAAGGCGGGGTAGATCCGCTCCAGGAAGTAGTCGCGGTCCTCCTCGGGGATCTCGCGCGGGTCCTTGGCGCAGTCCTCGGCGTTCTTGGGCACCCAGATACGACCGTCGTTACGCAGCGACTCCGACATCAGGGTCAGCTTCGACTGGTGGGCGCCGGTCACCGGGATGCAGGTCGGGTGGATCTGCGTGTAGCAGGGGTTGGCCATGTAGGCGCCCTTGCGGTGCGCACGCCACGTGGCGGTGACGTTGGACCCCATCGCGTTGGTCGAGAGGTAGAAGACGTTGCCGTAGCCGCCGGTCGCGAGCACGACCACGTCGGCCAGGTGGGTCTCGATCTCGCCGGTGACCATGTCGCGGGCGATGATGCCGCGGGCCTTGCCGTCAGCGACGATCAGCTCGAGCATCTCGTGACGCGTGAACTGCTCCACGGTGCCAGCGGCGACCTGGCGCTCCATGGCCTGGTAGGCGCCGATGAGGAGCTGCTGCCCCGTCTGGCCGCGGGCGTAGAACGTACGCGACACCTGCACGCCACCGAAGGAGCGGTTGTCGAGCAGACCGCCGTACTCGCGGGCGAAGGGCACGCCCTGAGCCACGCACTGGTCGATGATGTTCACCGACTCCTCGGCGAGGCGGTAGACGTTGGACTCGCGGGCGCGGTAGTCGCCGCCCTTGACCGTGTCGTAGAAGAGCCGGTAGGCCGAGTCGCCGTCGCCCTTGTAGTTCTTGGCGGCGTTGATGCCGCCCTGGGCGGCGATCGAGTGGGCGCGACGCGGGGAGTCCTGGTAGCAGAACGACTTCACGTTGTAGCCGGCCTCGCCGAGCGTGGCGGCAGCGGCGCCGCCGGCCAGGCCGGTGCCGACGATGATGACCGACAGCTTGCGGCGGTTGGCCGGGTTGACCAGGCGGTTCTCGAACTTGCGGGTCGTCCAGCGCTCCGCGATCGGGCCGGTCGGAGCCTTCGGGTCGACCAGCTTGTCGCCGAGCACGTAGTAGCCCGCGGCGTCGTCGGATTTCTGGACCGGTGCCTCGTTGGTCGGGGTGAGGCCGGACAGGTAGTGGGTTCCAGCAGCCATGTGTCAGATGTCCTTACGAGATGACGCCGAAGACGGTGAACAGGGGGACCAGCGAGAAGCCGCCGGCGACCACGATCGCGACGACCCAGCCGGCGACGCGGGCCCTGGCACGCGACTCAGCGGTGTTGGTGAACCCGAGCGTCTGGATGGCGCTGAAGGTGCCGTGGTGCAGGTGGAACGCGAGCGCGAGCATCGCGAGCAGGTAGATGATGACCATCCACCACTGCTCCGGCTGGAACGCGGCGATCAGCAGCCGGTAGGGGTTCTCGGTGACCTCAGGGGCCTGCCCGCCAGTGCCCACGTTGATCTTCACGATGGTGAACTGGAGCAGGTGCCAGACGACGAAGAGGAGCAGGGCCACGCCGCCCCAGCGCATGGTGCGCGAGGAGAGCGACGAAGCCTTGTTCTTCTTCACCGCGTACTTCACCGGGCGCTGCGCGTGGGCACGGATGGAGAGCGCCACCGCCGAGGCGACGTGCGCGATCAGTGAGCCCAGGAGCACTACCCGCAGGATCCAGAGGAGCCCGCCGTACGGCAGCATCGGCTCCCCGAACGTACGCAGGTGCTCGGCGTACTCGTTGTAGGCCATCTCGCCGCTGAAGGCTTTGAGGTTGCCGTACATGTGCGCCAGCACAAAGAGGATGAAGACGATGCCGCTGGCCGCCATAAGGAGCTTCAGGGCGATCGTCGAGCGCGTCGACCGCGCGCCTTTGATCAGAGTCGTGGTTGCCACGGCACGCACGCTACTACCCCTCATACCCGAACTTGTACGCAGGGAGTATGTGACATTTTCGTCGCTGCGTGGGCGGGTGGGGTTACTGACGAGTATCTTGGGAATGGGTTAGGCAAGCCTAACAGCAGGGTGTGCATTCTCCGTGGCGATGGCGTGAGATTGTGAGGACCGGACCTCGCTCAGTGCCACCAGGCGGGCCAGCAGCTCGTCGACGGCATCGGTCCACGGACGCGTCGCGACCAGCTCCCGGCCGCGGTCGCCGAGCAGGCGCCGCCGGGGGTCGGAGACCACCGAGGCGACCGCGTCGGCGAGCTCGCGGGCGCGGGCCGGGTTGTAGAGCAATCCGGTCTCCATGTGCTGGACGATCTCCGCCGCCGCGCCGGCGCGCGGGGCGACCACCGGGAGGGCGCTGGCCGCGGCCTCACGCAGGATGTGGCCGCATCCCTCCTCCTCGCCGGGGTGGACGAGAACGTCGAGCGACGCCAGTGCGATGGCCAGGTCGCCGGTGCCCAGCGGACCGGTCAGCTTCGCCTGCGGGACCCGCTGCTTGAGCCATCCGCGCTGGGGTCCGTCGCCGATGATGATGAGGCGGATCCCCGGCACCACGGTGAGCTCGGCGAGGCGGCGTACGCCGTGGCTCTTGGCGAGGTTGCCCGCGTATCCGACCACGACCAGCGGTGTGGGTCGGGACTTCGCCTTGGACCACCGGCGGTGGAGCCAGTCGTCGCGCAGACTGGGCGAGAAGGCAGCCGTGTCGACCCCCGGCTCCCACACCTCGGCGGCGACGTCGATCGCCGCGAGCGTGCGGCGCAGGTACTCGCTTGTGACAAAGATCTCATCGGCGTACGCGGCGATCGAGGTGCTCCAGGTGAGCGCCGCCTTGGGGGAGAGCGGGGACTGCTGGACGACCAGCGTGGTCGCGGCGGCCGCCGTCGGCGACGACAGAGCCTTGCGGCCCAGGCGGCCCGGGTCGAAGGTGACCACGACGTCCGGCTCGAAGGACTCCAGGGCGTTGCGTACCTGACGGCCGGTCTTGGCGATCGGCGAGACGCGGACGACCCGGCTGTTGCGGTAGACCGAGAGTCCGGGGCCGGGCGCGATGAACCGCACCTCGTGGCCCGACTCGATCATGCGGTCGGCGATGGCCTTCACCGTGGTTGTGACACCATCGATGGTAGGAAAGAAGCTCTCGGTGACCAGCGCCATCTTCATGGGACCAGCGTCCTGCCTGGGGATGGCGAGAGCGCGACGTGTGCGTTGACCTGGGATGAACCATCGGCACGACCAGTAGACGACCAGCGTGATGAGGACGATCAGTGGCGGTATCCAGACGGGTCTGGACGCTTTCGGCAGCAGCACTAGCGGTTGCTGGGTTGGTAGGGATGTCGGGCTGTGGTCAGGCGCCGACCCAGCAGCCGTCGGGCGAGCGCGTCTCCGAGCAGCCCTCGACCTCGACGCCGGCCTTCGAGATGCCGGTCGAGAAGCCCAACCTGCTGATGATCACGGTCGATGACCTCTCCGCCCTCGACATGGACTACCTGCCGAGCGTGAATAAGCTCGTGGGGGACAGCGGCGTCACCTTCACCGACGCGGTCGCGCCGACGCCGATCTGCGTGCCGGCCCGCGCCTCGCTGCTGTCGGGGCAGTACGCCCACAACCATGGGGCCCACACCATCCACGGTCCCGAGGGTGGCTATCCCTCCTTCGACGACTCCGCGACCCTGGCCACCTCGTTGCAGGAGGCGGGCTACTCGACGGTGTTCACCGGGAAGTACCTCAACGAGTACGGCGACGCGGGGACCGAGCGCGACCTGCCTCCGGGCTGGGACGAGTGGCGCGCGACCGTCGACCCCTCGACGTACAACTACCTGGGCGCGAAGTTCAACGTCAACGGGCGTCTGGTGAAGCCCAAGGGCTACTCGACCACCGTCATCACCCAGCAGGCGAGAGCAGCGCTGACGGCTGTGCAGAAGGATGGCAAGAAGAAGGCCGGGGCAGCGGAGAAGCCGTGGTTCCAGTGGGTCAACTACGTGGCCCCGCACATCGGCGGGCCGACGGAGAAGGGTGACCCCAAGCAGCGTTTCCCGGGCACCAAGGGCGCGATCGGCGTACCGGTGCCGGACAAGCAGGATCGGGACAAGTACGCCGACGAGCCGATCCCGCAGCAGCCGAACCTGTTCCCGGAGGCGCGCAAGAAGTTCCCGAAGGGGTCGCCGTCGCGGAAGAACCCCTCGCAGATCGAGAAGGACGCCTACCGGCTCTCCTATCAGCGGCGGATCGAGTCGGCGCGCAGCCTGGACCGCAACATCGCCTCCCTGCTCGGTGGGCTGAGGAAGAGCGGCGACCTGGCGCGCACCCTGGTCGTCTTCACCTCCGACAACGGCTTCTCGAGCGGCTACCACAACTTCAACGGCAAGCTCTGGTACTACGAGGAGTCGCTGCGGATCCCTGTGCTGATGAGCGGTCCCGGCGTACCGAAGGGGCGCGAGGTCGGGACCACGCTGACCAACCCGGACATCGCCACGACGCTGCTCGCGGCGGCCGGGGCCGGCGATCCGCACGAGCCCGACGGCATCGACATCCTGCCGTGGCTGCGTGCGCCCGAGCAGACTCGTGTCGTACCGATCGAGGCGTGGCCGACCTCCGACGGCACCTCGCGGCTGTGGTCCGGGGTGCGCGTGGGGCGGTGGACCTACGTCGAGCTGACGACCGGTGAGGTCGAGCTCTACGACCGCACCAACGATCCGTACGAGATGACGAACCTCGCCGACGACCCGGCTCACGCCACGACGGTCTCGCAGCTGGCCGACCTGACCGACAAGTACCGCGACTGCGCCGGCGACAGTTGTCCCAAGAAGATGTACGCCGCCGACCGCCCGCTCGACCTCGACGGTCTCTGAGGGCTGCCGGATCGGGGTAGTCCGGTAGCGAACTGCCCATTTACCGGCCAGTAATAGGCAGTTCGCTACCGGACTACCACGCCGCCGTGCTTAAACTAGAGTAAGTAACTCTTATTACTCTAGGAGTGTTTGGTCATGCCGGTCGTCAACCTGTTCACGCGTCGCAAGCGCGCTGCTGTGGCGACGGCTGCGATGAGCGCCCTCGCGGTGACCGGCCTGGTGCACGAGCCGGCCGCCGTGGCGGCCGGCCCGACGCGTACGCCTGCTCTGGAGCGGCCCGCGGAGAGGCCGAACCTGCTGATGGTCACCGTCGACGACCTCTCCGCCCTGGACATGGACTACCTGCCGCGAGTGCGGAAGCTGGTCGAGCGGACCGGCGTCTCCTTCTCCGACGGGATCGCGCCGACGCCGATCTGCGTGCCGGCGCGGGCCTCGCTGCTGACCGGGCAGTATGCCCACAACCACGGCGCTCGCACGATCGAGGGGCCGTACGGCGGGTATCAGGCCTTCGACGACTCCTCGACGGTCGCGACGTCGCTGCAGGACGCGGGCTACTCGACGGTCCTGGCGGGGAAGTACCTCAACGGCTACGGGGAGGGCGCGACCCGCGGCGACGTGCCGCCCGGCTGGGACCAGTGGCGCGCGACCGTCGACCCGTCGACCTACAACTTCCGCTCGCCGAAGTTCAACGTCAACGGCGAGATCATCAAGTCCAAGGGCTACTCCTCGACCGTCATCACCGAGCATGCGAAGGCCGGGATCGCGGCCGAGCGCGCGAGCGGGAAGCCCTGGTTCACCTGGGTCAACTACGTGGCGCCGCACCACGGCGGGCCCTCGGGGCCCGACGATCCGAAGAAGATCTACCCGGGCACCGACGCCGCTCTGTCCGTGACCGTGCCCGACACCCAGGACCGCGGGTTCTACGACAACGTCCGGATCCCGGCGCGGCCGAACCTCTTTCCCGAGGACACCTCCGGCTACGCGAAGGGCTCGCCCGGGCGCGGGAAGTTCAACCCGCGGAAGAAGGACGCCCTCCGGATCGCCTACCAGCGCCGCCTCGAGGCGATCCGCAGCCTGGATCGCAACATCGCCTCGCTTCTGGGCGGGCTGAAGAAGAGCGGTGAGCTGAAGCGGACGCTGGTCGTGTTCACCTCCGACAACGGCTTCTCGAACGGCTACCACAACCTCAACGGCAAGTTGTGGCACTACGACGAGTCGCTGCGTATCCCGGTGCTGATGAGTGGCCCGGGGGTGCCGCGTGGCCGGACGGTACGAACCCCGGTCACCAACCCCGATCTCGCCGCGACCCTGCTGGCGGCGGCCGGGGCGCAGCCACCTCGGGCCCCGGACGGGATCGACATCATGCCGTGGCTGAGCGCGCCCGAGCAGGTCCGCGCGATCCCGATCAGCGGCTGGCGGGTCACCGACGGGAGCAGGCAGCTGTGGTCCGGCGTCCGGGTCGGCTCCTGGACCTACGCCCGCCTGCACACCGGCCAGGTCGAGGTCTACGACCGCTCCTCGGACCCCTATGAGCAGCACAATCTCGCCGCGGCCCCGGCCCTCGCGGAGACCGTGAAGGCGCTCGCCAGGCTGGCATCTCGCTACGACGCGTGCGCCGCCTCGACCTGCCCGAAGGACCTGTACGCAGCCGGCCGGGCGCTCGATCTGGGGGCGCTGTGACGAGGGTCGGTGACCTGGAACGCGAGGCCGCGCGGGCGCGGCTCGTCGAGGCGTACGCCGCGGGGAGGATCGACGCGCGTGAACTGGAGTCGCGTGCCGAGGCGGTGTGGGGTGCCGTCCGGTCCGCCGAGCTCGCCGCGGTCGTCGACGACCTGGGCGAGGAGCCCGCTCCGCCTGGTGGGGCGGGCCCTCGTCTCGTACGCGATCTGCTGGACTTCCTGATCTGCGGCGCGATCGCCGTCCTGGTCTGGCACCTCGTCGGCAGGGGGTTCTTCTGGCCGGTGTGGGTGCTCGTCTACACCGGCCTACCGCTGCTGCGCCTGTGGCGCGACTAGGACTGCTTGGCCGACTGCTTGGCCAGGGTGTCCGCGGGGACGCGGCCCGACTCGATCTCCCGCGCCAGCTCGGTGATGCGTACGCCGCTGGCGGTCCAGCTGCCGGCGCGCTCCTCGTGGATGGGGGTGAAGGCGCGGCGCACCTCGACGGTCCAGTGGCGGCCGAAGACGACCCGGGCGCCGACGGCGAAGGGGAGGATCGCGAGCAGGAGGAGGAGCTCGATGCCGGTCAGCAGCATGACCGCGACGACCACGACGAGGATCGGCAGCGCGATGACGAGCCAGAGCACCATGAGGATCGCGCTGATCGGGTCGTCGCCGGAAGGGGCACCGAGAGGGATCTCCAATGCGTCGAGACTCAGGCGGCGCGACTTCCGCTGCCAGGGGACCCAACGGCGGGTGACTCGGTAGACCTGTCCGCCAGGAGTGCGTACCTTCACGGCGGTCAACCTAACGGCGCGTCTCAGTTAGCGGTTGTAAACCTCACACTTTGTGGTCACCGCCACTTCATCGGCCTAAGGTTCGATCCATGAACGACGCCGCTCGCGACGACTCGTTGCGCCTTGCCCAGCCGGCGGATGCCCATTCCCAGGCAGAGTGGGAGGCGGCGACTGCTGCCGTCCTCCGTAAGAGCGGTCGGCTGACCGCCGACGACGCCGACTCGCTCGTCTGGGACAAGCTGACCCGCACCTCCCTCGACGGACTCCGGATCGCCCCGCTCGGCCTGCCGGGAGGGACCCTCGCCGACGCGGCCCGTCCTTCGCGCGCCGGCGCCTGGGACATCCGCTCGCTCGTCTCCGGTCTCTCCGGCCTGGACGCCAAGGCGGCCAACGAGGCCGCGCTGGTCGACCTGGACGGCGGGGTCTCCTCGCTGTGGGTGGCCGCCGACGAGACCACCGACCTCGCCGTGCTCCTCGACAAGGTGCTCCTCGACCTGGCGCCGATCGTGCTCGACGCGCCGATCGGTGCGGTCAAGGTCGCCCAGAACCTGCTCGCGCTGATCGCCGAGCGCGGCACCGGCCTGCACGCCGCGACCAACCTGGGTGCCGACCCGATGGGCGCGCTGCTGCGCGACCTGCCGCTGGCGCCCGACGAGGCGTTCGCCGAGCTGGTCGACCTCGCCCGTCTCGCGCAGGGGATCGGGGTGCGCGCGATCGTCGTCGACGCCACGGCTGCGCACGATCTCGGCGCGTCCGACGTGCAGGAGCTCGGCTGGTCGATCGCGGTCGGCGTCGCCTACCTGCGTGCGCTGACCGAGGCCGGGTTCTCGCCCGCAGTGGCGGCGAGCCTCATCGAGTTCCGGTTCGCGGCCACCGACGAGCAGTTCCCGACGATCGCCAAGCTGCGGGCCGCCCGTCAGCTGTGGGCACGCGTCCTCGAGCTCTCCGGGGCCGAGGGCGTGGAGATGCGCATCCACGCGGTGAGCTCGCGGCCGATGCTGTCGAAGTACGACCCCTACGTGAACATGCTGCGCGGCACCGTCGCGGCCTTCGCCGCCGGCGTCGGCGGCGCGGACGCGGTGACCGTGCTGCCCTTCGACTCCGCCAACGGCGTGCCGGACGGGTTCGGGCGACGGATCGCCCGCAACGTGTCCCACCTGCTGATCGACGAGTCCCACGTCGCGGCCGTCGCCGACCCCGCCGGTGGCTCCTTCGCCGTCGAGCAGCTGACCGCCGACATGGCCGCGGCCGGCTGGGAGGCGTTCATCCAGATCGAGGAGGAATGGGAGCAGGGACGCGACTTCTCGCCCTTCCGCGACCGGATCGCCGCGGTCTCCGCCGAGCGGGAGAAGGCGATCGCTCGGCGCAGGCGCCCGATCACCGGGCTCACCGAGTTCCCCAACCTCGCCGAGACGCTCCCGGAGCGGCCGGTCGACCCGCTCAACGAGCGCGTCGTGCGCTACGGCGCCTCCTTCGAGGCCCTGCGCGACACTCCCGCCACCACCAAGGTCTTCCTCGCCACCCTGGGCACCGTCGCCCAGCACACCGCCCGGGCGACGTTCGCCACCAATCTCCTCGCCGCCGGTGGCATCGGCGTCGAGGTCGCGGGCGCGACCAGCGACGCCGAGGACCTCGCCGGGAAGTACCGCGCTGCCGGCGCGCCGCCCGTCGTCTGCCTGGCCGGTTCGGACAAGACGTACGCCGAGTGGGGTGCGGCCGCGATCGCAGCCCTCCGCGAGGCCGGTGCCACACACGTGATCATCGCCGGGAAGCCCGACGCCGTCGACGCCGAGGTGGACGACGCCGCCTCGATGGGCGTCGACGCGCTCGCCTTCCTGACCGCTACGAGGGAGAAGCTCGCATGACCATCCCCAGCTCCTTCAAGGGCCTCCCGCTGAAGGGCGAGACCCCGCCGTACCCCGCCGACGCTCCCTCGGGTGAGGGCTGGCTGAGCCCTGAGGGCATCGAGATCCAGCCGGCGTACGGGCCTGCGGATCTCGAGGGTCTCGACGCGCTCGACACCTTCCCGGGGCTGAGCCCGTTCCTGCGCGGGCCCTACCCGACGATGTACACGACCCAGCCGTGGACGATCCGGCAGTACGCCGGGTTCTCGACCGCGGAGGAGTCCAACGCGTTCTACCGCCGCAACCTCGCCGCCGGCCAGAAGGGTCTGAGCGTCGCCTTCGACCTGGCCACCCACCGTGGCTACGACTCCGACCACCCGCGGGTGCGCGGCGATGTCGGCATGGCGGGCGTCGCGATCGACTCCATCTACGACACCAGGACGCTGTTCGACGGCATCCCGCTGGACCAGATGTCGGTCTCGATGACGATGAACGGTGCGGTGCTGCCGGTGCTGGCGCTCTACATCGTGGCCGCTGAGGAGCAGGGTGTCCCGCCCGAGAAGCTGGCCGGGACCATCCAGAACGACATCCTCAAGGAGTTCATGGTCCGCAACACCTACATCTACCCGCCGGCGGCGTCGATGCGAATCATCGGCGACATCTTCTCCTACACCGCCGCGAAGATGCCCCGGTTCAACTCGATCTCGATCTCCGGCTACCACATGCAGGAGGCCGGGGCGACGGCCGATCTCGAGCTCGCCTACACGCTGGCCGACGGTGTCGAATACCTGCGGACCGGTCTGGCCGCCGGCCTCGACGTCGACGCGTTCGCGCCGCGGCTCAGCTTCTTCTGGGCGATCGGGATGAACTTCTTCATGGAGGTCGCCAAGATGCGCGCGGCCCGCGCGCTGTGGTCGCGCCTGGTCTCGCAGTTCGACCCGTCCAACCCCAAGTCGCTCTCGCTGCGGACCCACTCGCAGACCTCCGGCTGGTCGCTGACCGCCCAGGACGTCTTCAACAACGTCGGCCGCACCGCGATCGAGGCGATGGCCGCGACCCAGGGCCACACCCAGTCGCTGCACACGAACGCGCTGGACGAGGCGATCGCGCTGCCGACCGACTTCTCGGCCCGCATCGCCCGCAACACCCAGCTGCTGCTGCAGCAGGAGTCCGGCACGACCGAGATCATCGACCCGTGGGGCGGCTCCTACTACGTCGAGCGTCTGACGCACGACCTCGCCGAGCGCGCCTGGGCCCACATCCAGGAGGCCGAGGCGGCCGGCGGCATGGCCAAGGCGATCGAGCAGGGCATCCCGAAGATGCGCATCGAGGAGGCGGCCGCCCGCACCCAGGCGCGCCTCGACTCCGGTGCCCAGAAGCTGATCGGCGTCAACACCTTCCGGCTCCCCTCCGAGGACCCGCTCGACGTGCTCAAGGTCGACAACGACCAGGTCTACAAGCAGCAGCTCGCCAAGCTCGAGCGGCTGCGCGCGGAGCGCGACGACGAGGACGTACGCCGGGCTCTGGAGGCCATCACCAACGCGGCCGGCTCGACGAGCAAGCCCAGCGGCACCGGCAACCTGGACGGCAACCTGCTCAAGCTGGCCGTCGACGCGGCCCGGGCGAAGGCGACCGTCGGCGAGATCTCCGACGCGATGGAGAAGGCCTGGGGACGGCACCAGGCCGTCATCCGTACCATCTCCGGTGTGTATCGGGACGAGGCGACGACGTCGGGTGACTCGAAGGTCACCAAGGTGCTGGAGGCGACCAAGGAGTTCGAGGAGGCCGAGGGTCGCCGCCCGCGGATCCTGGTCGCGAAGATGGGCCAGGACGGCCACGACCGTGGCCAGAAGGTCGTGGTCTCGGCCTTCGCAGACCTCGGCTTCGACGTCGACGTAGGCCCGTTGTTCTCCACCCCCGAGGAGGTCGCGCAGCAGGCGGTCGACGCCGACGTACACATCGTCGGGGTCTCGTCGCTGGCTGCCGGTCACCTCGCGCTGCTCCCCGCGCTGAAGGCGGCGCTGGAGGAGCAGGGGCGCCCGGACATCATGATCGTCATCGGCGGGGTCATCCCGCCCGACGACGTGGCCACGCTCGAGCAGATGGGCGCCGCCGCGGTCTTCCTGCCCGGCACCGTCATCGCCGACTCCGCCATCGACCTGCTCGGTCGTCTGCGGGAGCAGCTCGATCACTGACCAGCGGTAGCTCCGAGTATGTCCTCGCCGGGGGCGTCGGGCTCGTCTAGCCTCAGAGCTGTGACGGACCTACGCCCCGGGCGGGCATCCGGGGACGGGCTGATGAGGGGTCGGCGCCTACGAGATCCTCAGCAAGCTCGGTGAGGGCGGCATGGGTGTCGTCCACCTGGCCCGCCACGAGGAGACCGGCGAGCGGGTGGCGCTGAAGGTGCTGCGTACCCATGTCGTGGGGGACGAGGAGACCCGCGCCCGGCTGGAGCGCGAGGTGCGGTCGCTGCGGCAGGTGCGCAGCCCGTGGATCGCCGAGATCGTCGACGCCGACCCGTACGCCGACCTTCCCTACGTCGCGACCCGCTACGTGCCCGGGCCGACGCTGCACGACCGGATCAAGGACGACGGACCCGTCGTCGGCGAGGACCGGTTCTGGCTGGCGCGCTGCCTGGCCGGCGGCGTCGCCGCCTGCCACGACGCCGGCGTGCTGCACCGTGACGTGAAGCCCTCCAACGTGGTGATGGAGGGGCGTACGCCGGTGCTCATCGACTTCGGGCTCGCCCGCGTCGCCGACGATCCCAAGATCACCCTCACCGGATGGCTGGTCGGCACCCCGGGTTACCTGGCGCCGGAGATCCTGGAGGGGACACCCTCCTCGCCGGCCAGCGACGTGCACTCCTGGGCCGCCACCACGGCCTATGCGCTGTTGGGCCGGCCGCCGTTCGGGACCGGTCCGTCGATGGCCGTCCTGGATCGCGTACGCCGCGGCCAGCACGACCTCGACGGCATCGAGGGGTCGATGCGGGACGTCCTGACGGCGGCGCTGGCGACGGATCCCGCTGACCGGCCGGGCCTGGAGGAGCTGCGGGAGTGGCTGATGGAGCCCGAGGTGCCGTGGTCGGGAGCCGACGCCTCGGCGGTCACCAAGGTGCTGCCGGTGACGATGCCGCTGGCCGCCGCACCGGTGGACGCCGGGCTGAAGCCGACGCTGGTGGACCCGGACGCCGCCGGCGATGCCGTCACGGAGGTGGAGGAGGTGCCGCCGACCGCGGTGACCGTGGCCGACGCACCGGCCGAGCCGGTCGTGGTGCGCCGGTTCGACCCGCAGGCGCCGCCACCGGCTCCCTCGCCCGAGCCCGGCTGGAGCCCACCCAGCAAGCACGCCAACCTCAAGCGCTGGCCGGGACCGATGCACTTCCTGATCCTGGTCGCGCTCGCCGCGATCCTCGCCGGGGTCGTGGCTGCGTACCCGTTCCTGGGCGCCACCCTGCTCGGCCTCGGTGTCTGGCTGCTGCGGTCGGTCTCGCTGGCTGCCGACCATCTCTCGAAGCGTCGCGAGGCGCGAGGCCGGAAGTGGTACGACGGCCTCTGGGCGCTCGTCCGCTCACCGTGGGACCTGGTGCGCGCCGTCCCCGGCACGGTGGCGTTGACCGCGCTGACGGGCGTGATCGCGGCCGCCGTCGCGGTCGGCTGCCTGGCGCTCGGGCTGCCGCTGACCGCGGTGCTCTACGTCGCCGCGATGGTCTTCATGTCCGCGGCCTGGCTCGCCTCGCAACGGGTCCGCGACACCGTCGGACCGGTCGCCCGCGCAGCGTCCTCGCCGTCACAGCGCTGGGCCGTCGCCGTCGTCGGCCTGGCGATCATCGCGGTGGCCGTCGCCTGGTATGCGCTGCAGATGGGCGTCTCCTGGGTGCCGCTGGACGACGTACGTTCGGGTCAGCTGCCGGGCGTCGTGCGCGACGTCCTGCGGCGCGCTCGCTGACCGGGTTCGCGATTGGCTAAGGTGCTGGCCATGCCAGGGCCCGACGTACAAGACCTTCTCGACGGCATCAGCGACGGCAAGCGGGCGGCGGTGTCACGGGCGATCACCTTGGTGGAGTCGACCAAGCCCCAGCACCGCGACATCGCGCGCGAGCTGCTCACCAAGCTTCCGGCCGGCGACACGGTGCGCGTCGGGATCTCCGGCGTTCCCGGGGTCGGCAAGTCGACCTTCATCGAAGCGCTCGGCAGCCGGCTGACCGCCAACGGCCTCAAGGTGGGAGTGCTGGCCGTCGACCCGTCCTCGGTACGCACCGGAGGCTCTGTCCTGGGCGACAAGACGCGCATGCAGCGGCTCTCCGTGGACCCCAACGCGTTCATCCGGCCCTCCCCGTCGGCCGGGACGCTCGGCGGGGTCGCCCGGGCGACCGTGCAGGCGATGGCGGTGCTCGAGGCGGCCGGCTACGACGTGGTGCTGGTCGAGACGGTCGGCGTCGGGCAGTCCGAGGTGACCGTGGCGGGGATGGTGGACACGTTCCTGTTCCTCACCATCGCGCGCACCGGGGACCAGCTGCAGGGCATCAAGAAGGGCATCCTGGAGATCTCCGACGTGATCGCGGTCAACAAGGCCGACCCCGACGACCCCCACCGTGCCCAGGAGGCGCGTGCGGCCGCCCGCGAGCTCGCCGGCGCGCTCCGGCTGGTGCGCTCCCGCGAGGAGTGGGCGCCACCGGTGGTCACCGCCTCGGCGCTCCACGACGACGGGGTCGACTCGGTCTGGGAGCAGGTGATGGCCCACCGCGCCCACCTCGGCGAGGACGGGCTGCGCACCAAACGCGCCGAGCAGCAGCTCGACTTCACCTGGGCGCTCGTCCGCGACGAGCTCGACCAGCGGCTCAAGCACTCCGCGGGCGTCAAGGCGATCCGCGACGAGGTGCGTGCCGAGGTGCTCTCCGGGGAGCTTCCGGCGACCGTCGCCGCGGACAGGATCCTCGCCGCCTACGACAAGGATTAGTCTGACAGGACCATGCTGGAGCCTGCTGCCTTCCTCGCCGAGCGAGTCGATGCCTACGACGCCGAGCTGATCGACCTGCGCCGGGACATCCACGCGCACCCGGAGCTCTCCTGGCAAGAGCATCGCACCACCGAGCTGGTCGCCGAACGACTGGAGAAGGCGGGCTGGCAGGTCGACCGGCCGTCCGCGACCGGTCTGATCGCCGACCTGGGCGGTGGGGGCAAGGAGTCGAGGATCGTCGCGCTGCGCGGCGACATGGACGCCCTGCCCGTCGACGACGTCACCACCGACATCTGGACGAGCACCGTTCCCGGGGTCGCGCACGCCTGCGGCCACGACGTCCACACCACGGCCCTGCTCGGCGCCGGCCTCGCGCTGGCCGACCTGCATCGCGAGTCACCGCTGCCCGGTGGCGTACGTCTGCTGTTCCAGCCCGCCGAGGAGGTCATGCCCGGAGGGGCGCTGCACCTGATGAGCCTGGGCGCGCTCGACGACGTGGAGCGGATCTTCGCGCTGCACTGCGACCCGACCGTGGACGTCGGCCGCGTCGGGATCCGCTCCGGCGCGCTGACCAGCGCGGCCGACCTGATCGACGTACACCTCAGCGGCACCGGCGGTCACACCTCGCGCCCGCACCTGACCGGCGACCTGGTCTTCGCGCTCGCCAAGGTGACCACCGAGCTGCCGGTGATCCTGAGCCGGCGGATGGACCCCCGGGCCGGCGTGAGCGTGGTCTGGGGCAAGGTCACCGCCGGCCAGATCCACAACGTGATCCCCGCCCACGGCTCCGTCGGAGGCACCGTACGGATCCTCGACAGCGACGCCTGGAGCGAGGTCGAGCACGTCGTGCGCGAGGTCGTCGCCGAGATCATCGCCCCCTACGGCGTGACCGCCGCCGTCGACTACACCCGCGGTGTCCCACCGGTGAGCAACGACGAGGAGTCCCACCAGATCCTCGTGGAGAGCGTCCGTGAGGTTCTGGGGGAGCGGGGTGCCGTCGTCTCCGCGCAGAGCCTCGGCGGCGAGGACTTCGGCTGGTACCAGGAGCAGGTCGCCGGCTCGATGTTCCGGCTCGGCGTACGCACCCCCGGCGGCCCCACCTACGACCTCCACCAGGGCGATCTGCGCATCGACGAACGCGCGGTGGGCGTCGGCGCCAAGGTTCTGGCCGCCGCCGCCCACCGCGCGCTGGTCTAGCTCGGGGCTACCCCTTTCGGTACGGGATGCCGTCGGCGGCGGGGGCGCGCGAGTGCCCGACGAGACCGGCGACGGCGAAGATCGTCACCACGTACGGCAGCATCAGCATGAACTGCGACGGCACCGGAGAGCCGATCACCGAGAGCACGGACTCGACGTTGGAGGCGAAGCCGAAGAGCAGCGCCGCCAGCGTCGCCTTGATCGGATCCCATTTGCCGAAGATCACCGCCGCCAGCGCGATGTAGCCCGCGCCGCCGGTCATCTCGCGTCCGAAGGACGGCACCGAGACGAGCGTGTACGTCGCTCCGCCGATGCCCGCGATCGCGCCGGCCAGCACGATCGTGCGGTAGCGGGTCGCGATCACGTTGATGCCGACGGTGTCGGCCGCCTTCGGGTGCTCGCCGACCGCGCGCACGCGCAGGCCCCACTTGGACCGGTAGAGGGCCCAGGCGACGAGGAAGACGGCGGCGTACATGATGTAGACCAGCACCGTCTGGCGGAAGAAGATCGGGCCGACCACCGGGATGCCGGACAGCAGCGGGATCTCCAGGCGCGGGAAGTGCGGCGGGTTGTTCAGTGCCCCGGCGTTCTCCGAGAGGACCTGGGAGAACATGAAGCTGGTGAAGCCGATCACGAGCACGTTGAGGACGACACCGACGATGACCTGCTCGACCCAGTAGGTGATCGCGAACAGGCCCAGGAGCAGCGCGACCAGCATCCCCGCGACCATCGCGGACACCAGACCGGCCCACGGACTGCCGGTGAGGGAGGCGACGATCGCGGCGCCGAAGGCGCCGAAGAGCAGCTGGCCGTCGATGGCGATGTTGACGACGCCCGCCCGCTCACCGAGTACGCCGCCGAGCGCACCGAACACCAGCGGCACCGCCAGCGCCAGCGCGCCGGCGAGCAGGCCGACCACGGGCAGCGTCTTGCCCGCGACCGCCCAGGCCAGGAACCCGGACACGGCGATCACGGCGAACGCCGCGACCAGCACCAGGGGAGTCTTGCGGCCGGCGCGAGCGTTCCAGGCGGCGTACGCCGTGCACAGCAGGCACAGCACCACGGCCGTCCACACGACGCCGTTGGCAGGCAGCGTGATGTCGGGGATGGCGAACCAGTCACCGTCGCGGCTCCACCGGAAGGTGGAGTCACCGGTGCGCGGCGCCACGATGACGAGCAGCGCCACCAGCACGGTGAACACCGCCATGACGATGGGCGTCTTCCACAGGCCCGGGATGCGCTCGGCGACGACTGGTTCGTCGGAGTTGACCGGAAGATCGACAGTGGACACGGTCCTCAGGCCTCCTTCGTGGGGAGTCGGAAGATCGCCTTCACCAGAGGTGGCGCGGCGAGGAAGAGCACGATCAGGGACTGGATGACCAGCACGATGTCGACCGGGATGCCTTCGGAGGCCTGCATGAAGAAGCCGCCGGACTTGAACGCGCCGAACAGGACCCCAGCGGCCAGGATGCCGAACGGCCGCGACCGGCCCAGCAGCGCGACGGTGATCGCGTCGAAGCCGATCCCGGCGTCGAGACCGCTGGTCGCGCCGTCGGTCACCGAGCCGAGCACCTGGTTCACACCGGCCAGGCCGACCAGCGCGCCGGAGATCAGGAACGCGCTCAGGTAGGCGACCCCGACGTTGATGCCGGCAGCCTTCGCGGCCGAGGGGTTCTCGCCGACCGCACGGAACCGGTAGCCGAGCGAGGAGCGGTTGAGGATCCACCAGACCAGGAACGTCGCCAGCACTGCGAGCAAGAACCCGGCGTGCAGGTTGAACTGCGGCCCGAGCAGGTCGGGCAGGATCGCCGACTCCGGCATCGGCGAGGACTTCGGGTTGCCCGACCCGGGCGCCTGGAGCAGCGACTTGCGGGTCAGGGCGTAGAAGACCAGGTAGTAGCCGATGTAGTTGAGCATGATCGTCACGATCACCTCGTGGGCGCCGGTGAGCGCCTTGAGGAGGCCGGCGATCCCGCCCCACAGGGCGGCAGCCAGTGCTCCGACGAGGATGGCCAGCGGCAGGTGCACGATCATCGGCAGGTCGAACCTGACCGCCACGAACGCGGCCGCGGCGCCACCGAGCAGCATCTGCCCGCGGCCGCCGATGTTGAAGAGCCCGGCGCGGAAGGTCAGGCCGATGCCGAGCCCGGCCAGCGTCAGCGGCGCGGCGAACTTCATCGTCTCGGTGATCGGCTTGATCTGCTGGGCGAACGTGCCGCCCAGATCGTTGTAGACCGAGCCCCGCCACAGCGAGACGTACGCCCCCGAGATGGCCTCCCACGCGTAGAAGAACGTGTCGGAGGGGCGGGCGAAGAAGTAGGAGAGCCCGTAGCGGACGTCCTCGTCGGTGAAGAGGATCATCAGCGACCCGAAGAACATCGCGAGCACCACCGAGAGCACCGCGACCAGCGCGTTGCCCGTGGTGATCTCGCGCATCGCCACGTGCCAACGGCTCGCCTCGGGCACCCGGTCGGTGTCGGCAGACGCCTTCACCGGCTCAGCAGGCTCGGTCGACTCAGTCGGCTCGGTGGGCTCTGTCGTCTCGGCCGGCTGGTTCTCCGGCCCCTTCTCGCTCACGACTCGCTCCCTTCAGGAGACTCGCCGGCCATCATCAGGCCGAGGGTGTCGCGGGAGGTGTCGGCGGGCACGATGCCCACGACCCGCCCGCGGTAGAGGACCATGATCCGGTCGGCGAGAGCGGCGATCTCGTCGAGCTCGGTGGAGACCACGAGCACCGGGACACCGGAGTCGCGCGCGGCCACGATCTGCTGGTGGATGAACTCGATCGACCCGACATCGACGCCGCGCGTCGGCTGTGCCGCGACGAGAAGTCGCAGGTCACGGGAGAGTTCACGGGCGACGACGACCTTCTGCTGGTTGCCGCCCGACAGCTGCCCGGCCAGGGTCGAGACCCCGGGGGCGCGTACGTCGTACTCGGCCAGCTTCTCCTTGGCGAAGGTGTCGAGCTTCTTCAGGTTCAGCGAGCCGCGCGAGACGAAGGGCTCGTCGTAGCTGCGGTTGAGCATGAGGTTCTCGGCGATGGTGAAGTTGCTGACGAGACCGTCGACCTGGCGGTCCTCGGGGATGAACCCGATCCCGGCCTCGAGCGCCTTGCGCACCGAGCGGCCCACGATCTCGCGGCCGTCGAGCATGATCGAGCCCTCGACGTGCGGAGCCAGGCCGACCATGGCCTCGGTGAGCTCGGTCTGGCCGTTGCCCTGGACCCCGGCGACGGCGAGGATCTCACCGACGTCGATGTGGAAGCTGATCGAGTCGACGTGGACACGACCGTCCTCGTCGGCGACGGTGAGGTCGGAGACGACGAGCGCGCGCTCGCCCGGCTGCGCCGGGTCCTTGTGCACCTTGAGCTCGACCGGTCGCCCCACCATCAGGGCCGCGAGCTCGGCGTTGGAGGCCTCCGGGGAGGCCTCGCCGACCACGGCGCCGCGGCGGATGACCGTGATCCGGTCGGCCACCTCGCGCACCTCGCGCAGCTTGTGGGTGATGAACACGATGCCCGTGCCCGACTCCTTGAGCTGGCGCATGATCGCCATCAGCTCGTCGGTCTCCTGGGGCGTCAGCACAGCGGTCGGCTCGTCGAAGACGAGCACCTCGGCGTCACGCGAGAGAGCCTTGATGATCTCGACCCGCTGCTGCACGCCGACGGGGAGATCCTCGACGAGCGCGTCGGGGTCCACCTGGAAGCCGAAGCGCTCGGAGATCTCCCGGACGCGCTTGCGGGCGGCGTCGAGGTCGAGACTGCCGGCGAACCCGGTGGCCTCGTGGCCGAGCATGACGTTCTCGGCGACGGTGAAGACGGGGATGAGCATGAAGTGCTGGTGCACCATGCCGATGCCGGCGGCCATCGCATCGCCGGGACCCTTGAAGCGCTGCGGCACGTCGTCGATGACGATCTCGCCCTCGTCGGCCTGGTAGAGGCCGTAGAGGACGTTCATCAGCGTGGACTTGCCCGCGCCGTTCTCACCGAGCAGGCAGTGGATCTCACCCGGCTCGACGGTCAGGGAGATGTGGTCGTTGGCGACCAGGGAGCCGAAGCGCTTGGTGATGTCGCGAAGCGCGAGTCTCATGGCACGGATCATTCCTTGCAGGGGTGGAGAAATTCCGGAAGTACGTGGTGAGGGGGCCGGGTGTGTCCGGCCCCCTCGTCGTGGTGGTCGCGACGAGCGGGACCACCACCTAGGTCACTTCGCCAGGTAGGAGTTGACCTTGATCGAGCCGTCCTTGATGCCCGCGGTGACTTCCTCGATCTCGTCGGGGAGGGTCTCGGAGACCTTGGACTCGAAGTTGTGGAACGGCGCCAGGCCGACCCCGTCGTTCTCCAGCGTGCCGACGTACGGCGTCGCGTCGAACTTGTCCTCACCCGCGGCGAGGATGACATCCGTGGTGGAGGTCTTCATGTTCTTCAGGATGGAGGTGAGCACGACGTCCTGGGTGTTCGGGTCGGTCTCGTAGAAGTCGGCGTCGACACCGATCAGGGCGACCTCCTTGCCGGAGTCGTCGATCGCGGTGAGCGCACCCTGGTAGATCGGGCCGCCGACCGGCAGGATCACGTCGGCGTTCTGGTCGATGATCTGGCGGGCCGTGTTGGTGGCCTTCTCGTTGGCGACGAACTCACCGGTGAAGGAGCCCTTCTCGCCACCCTCGTAGCCGACGACCTTGACGTCCTTGTTCTTGGTCTTGGCGTAGTACTCGACGCCCTGCTTGAACCCGTCCATGAAGATCGTCACGGTCGGGAACGGCTGGCCGCCGTAGGTGCCGACGACGCCGGTCTTGGTGTAGTCGGCGGCGACGTAGCCGGCCAGGAATGCGGCCTGGGCGGTGTCGTAGAGGATCGGCTTGATGTTCTCCGCGTCGGTCTTGCCGTCGAAGTCGGCGTCGGCCGCGTCGTCGATCAGGACGTACTCGGTCTCGGGGTTGGCCTTGGCGGACTCGATGGTCGCGGCCGAGAGCGCGAAGCCGACGGTCACGATGGTGTCGCAGCCCTGCCCGACCAGGCTCTCCAGGTTGGAGGTGTAGTCGTTGGGGCTGTTGGACTCGACGTCCTTGAACTTCGCGCCGAGCTCGTCGGCGGCTTCCTTCACACCCTCGTAGCTGAGCTGGTTGAACGACTTGTCGTCGAACCCGCCCTCGTCGGAGACGATGCAGGGAAGGTAGTCGCTGTTCCCCTCCCCAGCGCGCTCGGCCGGCGCCTCTCCGCACGCGGCGAGCGCGGCAGTGGTCAGGACCGCGGCGAAGCCGCCGGCGGCGGCCTTCTTGATGTTGTTCTTCACTGGTGCCTCCAGGTCGTTGCTCCGCGAAGCGCGGCGCAAAGGACATTCATGTCCGAACGTTCTCCCCAAAGACCGAGCATTGCCAGGGATTACGCGAACGGTTACCAACTTTTGATCTCGACGAAGCCTAAGCCTCGTACCTTGTGCTTGGTTGTCCGGACAGGCTTTAAGGTCGAACCATGACCGAGAAGCAGACGTACGCCGCAGAGGGCTTTGACTGGGAAGGCCTGCGTGCACAGGCGGTGGAAGCCGCAAAACATGCGTACGCGCCCTACTCCAACTACCCCGTCGGAGTGGCCGGATACGCAGACGACGGACGCCTGCTCCACGGGTGCAACGTGGAGAACGCCGCCTACGGCGTGACCCTCTGTGCCGAGTGCGGGCTCGTCTCCTCACTGCACATGACCGGCGGCGGCCGCCTCACCCACGTCGTCTGCGTCGACGGCTCCGGGGAGGTCATCATGCCCTGCGGCCGCTGCCGTCAGCTGCTCTGGGAGAACGGCGGCCCGGAGCTGCTGCTGATGACCGTCTCGGGAGTGAGGCCGATGTCCGAGGTCCTCCCGGACGCCTTCGGTCCGGAGAATCTCGCGTAGGCCTGGCTCCGGCCGGTAGCGGACCTGCGGCGATCGCGCCTTACGCTGTCCGCATGGCGGAACATGATGCGGTCGAGGTGATCCTCGCCAAGCGCGACGGTGGCGAGCTGAGCGACTCCCAGATCGACTGGATGATCGCGGCGTACACCCGTGGGGTGGTGGCCGAGGAGCAGATGTCGGCGCTCAACATGGCGATCCTGCTCAACGGGATGTCGCGGCGGGAGATCGCGAGGTGGACGGCGGCGATGATCGCCTCGGGAGAGCGGATGTCGTTCTCCTCCCTGGACAGGCCGACCGCCGACAAGCACTCCACCGGAGGCGTGGGCGACAAGATCACGCTGCCGCTGGCACCGCTGGTCGCCGCGTGCGGGGTGGCGGTGCCGCAGCTGTCCGGGCGCGGGCTCGGCCACACCGGTGGCACGCTCGACAAGCTCGAGTCGATCCCGGGGTGGCGCGCGTCGCTCTCGAACGAGGAGATGCTGGCCCAGCTCGGGTCGGTCGGTGCGGTGATCTGCGCGGCCGGTGAGGGGCTGGCTCCGGCCGACCGCAAGCTGTACGCGCTGCGCGACGTCACCGGCACCGTCGAGTCGATTCCGTTGATCGCCTCCTCGATCATGTCCAAGAAGATCGCCGAGGGCACCGGGGCGCTGGTCCTCGACGTCAAGGTCGGTGCCGGGGCGTTCATGAAGACGCTCGCCTCGGCGCAGGAGCTGGCGCGCACGATGGTCGACCTCGGCACCGACGCGGGCGTCAACACGGTCGCGCTCGTGACCGACATGGCCACCCCGCTCGGCCTGACCGCCGGCAACGCCATCGAGGTCACCGAGTCCGTCGAGGTCCTGGCCGGCGGCGGACCCGCCGACGTCGTCGAGCTGACCGTCGCGCTGGCCCGGGAGATGCTGGCCGCTGCCGGTGTGTCCGGCCCGGATCCCGCCGACGTACTCGCCTCCGGCAGGGCCATGGATGCCTGGCGGGCGATGATCTCGGCCCAGGGCGGCGATCCGTCGGCACCGCTGCCGGTCGCCCGCGAGACCCACGTGGTCACCGCGCCGACGTCCGGTGTCCTCACCCGGCTCGACGCGATGGCTGTCGGGCTCGCCGCCTGGCGCCTCGGCGCCGGGCGGGAGCGGAAGGAGGACGCCGTCCAGGCCGGGGCCGGGGTCACCTGGCACGCTCGCCCGGGCGACTCCGTCGCTGCCGGTGCGCCGCTGTTCACCCTCCACACCGACACCCCTGAGCGCTTCGACCGTGCGCTGGCCGCGCTGGAGGGTGGCTACGAGATCGAGGACGGGGCTGCGTACGAGGCGACTCCGCTGATCCTCGACCGGATCGGCTGACTCGACCAGCGCGCGATAACCGTTCGCTTCACCGGTCGGCGTACCGCCAGACTTCACTCATGGAGATCGTCAAGCCACCCAAGGCCGTCGCGGGCGACAAGGTCGCCGTGCTGTCACCCTCGTTCGCCGCGCCCGGGGTGGCACCGGCGATCCACGAGCAGGCGCTGAGGCGGCTGACTGAGGTGACCGGGCTGGTGCCGGTGGAGTACCCGACGACGAGGAAGGTCGGTGCGACGCCGCAGCAGCGGGCGGCCGACCTGAACGCCGCGTTCGGCGATCCGGAGATCCGGGCGGTGCTGGCGACCATCGGGGGCGAGGACCAGATCACCGTGATCCCGCATCTCGACGCCGAACTCGTGCGGGCCGACCCCAAGCCGTTCCTCGGCTACAGCGACAACACCAACCTGCTCAACTGGCTGTGGACCAACGGCGTGGCCGCCTTCCACGGTGGCTCGACCCAGGTCCACCTCGGTCCGGGGCCGGGAGTCGATCCGATCCACGAGGCTTCGCTCAAGGCCGCGCTCCTCACGGGCGAGACCCTCGAGATCACCGAGCCAGGCGAGTCCGAGGACATCGGGCGCGACTGGAACGACCCGCGCGCGCTGACCGAGTACGGCGAGCGGGAGGCGACCGAGCCCTGGACCTGGACGGGTCCCGAACGGAAGGTCACCGGCCGCACCTGGGGAGGCTGCATCGAGATCCTCCAGTGGGCGCTGACCGCCGGACGCTTCCCGGCCGATCCCGGGGTGCTGGCGGGTGGCGTACTCCTCCTGGAGACCTCCGAGGAGCTCATCCCGGCGCAGGAGTTCGGCTGGATCGCGCGCTCGCTGGGAGAGCGCGGGCTGCTCGAGGCGATCGGCGCGGTGGTCGTCGCCCGTCCGCCGACCTCCGACTTCGAGCGCCGGCCCAGCGCCGAGGAGCGTGCCGCGAAGCGCGCCGAGCAGCGCGACGCGGCGATCGAGACCGTCGCTCGCTACAACCCTGACGCGGTGGTCGTCTTCGGCCCGCCGTTCGGGCACACCCGGCCGCAGTGGATCGTGCCCTACGGCGGCGAGATGACCGTCGACGGCACGACCCAGCGTCTGTGGGCCGACTTCTCCTGAGCGGGGCTCAGTCCGCCAGGAGCAGGACGACCGACTCCGCGACGCAGGCGGGCTTGGCGGAGCCCTCGATCTCGACCGTCGTCCTCACGACGAGCTGGAGGCCGGTGGGGAGCTCGGTGACCTCGCCGAAGGTGATGACCGGGCGGATGCGGGAGCCGACCAGGACAGGCATCGGGAACCGGACCTTGTTGAGGCCGTAGTTGAGCTTCGCGCCGGGGGTCTCCAGCGAGTAGACGCTCATGCCGAGGTAGGGGATCAGCGACAGGGTCAGGTAGCCGTGGGCGATGGTGCCCCCGAAGGGACCCTCCTTGGCCCGCTCCTCGTCGACGTGGATCCACTGGTGGTCGCCGGTGGCGTCAGCGAAGGCGTTGACGCGGTCCTGGTCGACCTCGAGCCATTCGCCGGTGCCGATCTCGGTGCCTGCGGCGTCGGAGACTTCTTGGAGAGTGGTGAATGTGCGCACCCCCGGAATCTAGCGGCATACGGAATGATGGGCCCATGGAACCGTCCGACATGCAGATCAAGGCCGCCCCGAAGGTGCTGCTCCACGACCACCTCGACGGTGGCGTACGTCCCTCGACCCTCGTCGAGCTCGCCGCTGAGGTGGGTCACCGGCTGCCGGAGGGGACTCAGGACGATCCGGTCGCGCTGGAGGAGTGGTTCGTGACCAGTGCGGACTCGGGGTCGCTGGAGCGCTACCTCGACACCTTCGCGCACACGCTGGCGGTCATGCAGACGCTGCCTGCGCTGACCAGGGTGGCTCGGGAGTGCGTCGAGGACCTGGCCGAGGACGGCGTCGTCTACGCCGAGGTCCGCTGGGCGCCGGAGCTCCATCTGGCCAACGGTCTCGAGCTGGACGAGGTCGTCGCGGCCGTCCAGACCGGGTTCGACGAGGGGATGGCGGCCGTTGCGGCGACCGGTCGGAAGATCGTCGTACGCCAGCTGCTCACCGCCATGCGGCAGGCCGCTCGCGCCGCCGAGATCGCCGAGCTCGCGGTGACCTGGCGCGACCGCGGCGTCGCCGGGTTCGACATCGCCGGGCCGGAGAAGGGCTTCCCGCCGAGCCGGTTCCTGGCGGCGTTCGAGCACCTCGCCGCCGAGAACATGCGCTTCACGATCCACGCCGGCGAGGGCTTCGGGCTGCCCTCGATCTGGGAGGCGGTGCACCCCTGTGGCTGCGACCGGCTCGGTCACGGCGTACGCATCGTCGACGACATCACCCTCGAGGAGGGCGAGGCGCCGCGGCTCGGCCGGCTCGCTGCGTACGTCCGCGACCGGCGGATCCCCCTCGAGCTCTGCCCGCGCTCCAACGTGCAGACCGGGGCGGCGAAGTCGATCGCCGAGCACCCGATCGGGCTGCTCTACGACCTGGGTTTCCGGGTCACGATCAACACCGACAACCGACTGATGTCACGCACCTCGATGTCGGCGGAGATGGCCGGCATCGTGGAGGCCTTCGGCTGGGGGCTGCCCGAGCTCCAGCGGCTGACGACCAACGCGATGAAGTCGGCGTTCCTGCCCTACGACGAGCGGGTCGACCTGATCCACGAGATCAAGGACGCGTACGCGGCCCTGTGAGTCGCTGGATGGCGATGAAGCCGTGCTTCGGGTAGACCGCCGTGCAGCCCTTCGCGACCGCGTCGGCGACGACCTGCGGCTGTGCGCGCATCAGCGCCAGGCCCCGCTTGACCAGCACGAACGGTGGTTTGCGGTGCTCGCGGAGGTCGCGGGTGAGTCGGCGCCAGAAGGTCACCGTCGGTGACTGGGTGACGCAGAAGGCGGCGGCCAGCAGCCCCGCGTCGCGGCACTCGGCGACGATGTCCTGGGCGAAGATCCCCTCGGCGACGAAGAACGGCTCGTCGCCGAGGGTCAGTGACTGGCAGCCGGTGCGGCCGTCGTGGGCGATGTCGTAGACGGGTACGTCGGCAGTGCCCGTCTCGCAGAGCGCCGTGATCGCCTTCACCGCGTCAGCGGGATGCCAGGAGTCGGGGTGGTCCCAGTCGACCAGGCCCGCGTTGGGGCCCTCGGTGATCCGGGGGAGCGAGGGGTCGGAGCCGTCCTTGTAGAAGTCGTCCAGCCTCAGGACCGGCAGCCCGAGCCGCTCGGCGAGGCGGGACTTGCCGGCGCCCGAGGGGCCGGCGAGGACGATGACCTGAGCGCGCACCGGAGCATTCTCGCCTGTGGCGGGCCGAAGTCAGTAGCCGGCGCCGGGAGCCGACCCCGCCAGCAGCGCGCGCGAGCCCGACACCCCGAGCCTGGTCGCCCCTGCGGCGATCATCTGCTCGGCCTGCTCCATGGTGCGTACGCCGCCCGAGGCCTTGACCCCGAGGTCGGGGCCGACGGTCTGGCGCATCAGCTTCACGGCGTGGACGCTGGCGCCGCCGGCGGGGTGGAAGCCGGTGGAGGTCTTCACGAAGTCCGCGCCGGCACGGACGGCCGCCTGGCACACGCCGACGATCTCGTCGTCGTCGAGCGCCGCGGACTCGATGATCACTTTCAGCACGGTGGGAGCGGGAACGGCCGCACGTACGGCGGCGATGTCGGCCTCCACGTCGTCGTACCGCTTCTCCTTCGCGGCGCCGACGTCGATGACCATGTCGACCTCGTCCGCGCCGGCGTCGACCGCGGCGCTGGCCTCGGCGGCCTTGATCGAGGAGAGGTGCTTGCCACTCGGGAACCCGCACACGACCGCGATCTTCAGCTCGGCCGGCGCGTTGACCGGGAGCATCGAGGGAGAGACGCACACCGAGTAGGTGCCGAGCTCGGCGGCCTCAAGGATCAGCGCCTCGACGTCGGCGTGGGTCGCCTCGGGCTTGAGAAGGGTGTGGTCGATCAGCTTCGCGATGTCAGCGGGGGTAGGCACGGGCTCAGCATATGCATCTACGCCCGGAGGGCTAAGGTTTGCGCCGTGAATGACGATCAGCCCGAGGAGTGGTTCCGCAACTCCAGCAGCACCACGTGGGGATTCCTCTCGGCAGGGGCCGCGATCGCGGTCGTGGTGATCGACGCGGTCACCGGCTGGCACCCCGAGACGACAGCCGGTGGGGTGCTCTTCGCGCTGGTCGCGTACGCCGCGTTCGTCCGCACCAAGGTCGGGGTCAGCGAGGGCGACTTCGTCCTCCACCACCTCTACTCGACGGTGCGCTTCCCGATGGCCGCCCTGGAGAGCGTCTCGGTCGGCCGCACCCTCGGCGCCTACGCCGGCGGACGCACCTACGTCAGCGGTGCCGTCGGGCGTCCGATGCGGGAGGCGATCAAGGGCGCCAAGCGCGACCACAAGCCGCTGAGCAACCACGCCGACTTCATCGAGGACCGGCTCAACGCGCTGGCCCAGGACGCCCGCGACCGGCGCCGGATCAAGCGCGACTCCGACGAGCAGTTCGCCCTCGCCGAGGACGTACGCCGCAGCTGGGACTGGCCGCTGATCGCCGTCACCGGGGTCGTGGCCGTCGTCTTCGTGGTCCTGCTCTTGATCTAGCTCTCTAGACGCCGAGGGCGGCGCGGATGTCGACCTTGAGCGCGCCGAGAGCGATCTCGGCGTCCGTGCGGGCCTGTGCCAGAGCCTCCGGTGAGTCGACCGGCTCGACGACCTCGAGGTAGCACTTGATCTTGGGCTCGGTGCCGCTGGGCCGCACGATCACCCGTGACCCGCCGGCCAGCTGATAACGGATCCCGTCGGTCGGCGGCAGGCCACCGATTCCGGTGGTGAGGTCGTCGAGCTGCTGCACGGTGGCCCCGGCCAACGCGGTCACCGGCCGGTCGCGGAGGCGCTGCATCGCGGCCGCGATCTGGGCCGGGTCCTCGAGCCGGACGGAGAGCTGGGTGGTCGCGTGCAGGCCGTGCTCGACGGCGAGCTCGTCGAGCAGGTCGGCGAGGCCACGACCCTCCGCCTTCAGCGACGCCGCCAGCTCGCACAGGAGCAGCAGCGCCGAGATGCCGTCCTTGTCGCGTACGTGCTCGGGGTCGACGCAGTAGCCCAGCGCCTCCTCGTAGCCGAAGGCGAGCCCCGGCGCGCGCGAGATCCACTTGAAGCCGGTCAGCGTCTCGGCGTAGGCCTGGCCGGCGGCCGCGGCGATCTTGCCGAGCAGCGAGGAGGAGACGATCGAGGCCGCGTACGTCCCGGTCACGCCCTTGCGGATCAGGTGGGTCGCCAGCAGCGCGCCGACCTCGTCACCGGTCAGCATCCGCCACTTCTTTCCGACTGGGATCGCGGCCGCGCAGCGGTCGGCGTCGGGGTCGTTGGCGATGACCAGGTCGGCGCCCTTCTTGCTTGCCAGCGCCATCGCCCGGTCCATCGCCCCGGGCTCCTCGGGGTTGGGGAAGGCGACGGTCGGGAAGTCGGGGTCGGGCCGCTCCTGCTCCTTGACCACGAGCGGCTCGGGGAAGCCGGCGAACTTCATCGCCAGGTTCACCAGATCGCCGCCGACACCGTGCAGCGGCGTGTAGACCGTCTTGAGGTCACGCGGGCCACCTTCGGTGAGGAGCCCAACCACGGTGTCGAGATAGCTGTCGACCAGGTCCTCGCTGATCACCTGGCCGGCCGGCCCCTGCGGGACCGAGCTCACCTTGTCGACCGCCGCGATCCGCTTCGCGATCTCGATGTCCGCCGGCGGCACGATCTGTGAACCGTCACCGAGGTAGACCTTGTAGCCGTTGTCCTGCGGCGGGTTGTGGCTGGCCGTCACCATCACGCCAGCGCTCGCGCCCAGCGCCTTGACGGCGTACGCCAGCACCGGCGTCGGCAGCGAGCGCGGCATCACCAGCGCGTGGAGGCCCGCTCCGGTCATCACCTCGGCAGTGTCCTGGGCGAAGACGTCGGAGTTGTGCCGCGCGTCGTAGCCGATCACCACCGGCCCCTGCGCGCCGGTCGCGAGCAGGTAGCGGGCCAGCCCCGCGGCGGCCTTGATCACGACCACCCGGTTCATCCGGTTGGGCCCGGCCCCGAGTGCGCCTCGCAGCCCAGCGGTGCCGAACTGCAGCATGCCCGAGAACCTGTCGGCCAGCTCGGCCGCGGCGCCCGGGGCGGTGGACGTGAGGAGGCTCTCGAGCTCTGCTCGGGTCTGTGCATCTGGGTCATCGGCAAGCCATTCCCGGGCTTGGACGACGAGCGCAGATTGATCTGTGGGGACCATGGATCTGACCCTAGGTCATCGGGTGGCGGAAGATGGAAGGGCTTCTGCCGTTTTGTGGCTGGGGTTTGCCGCCGACCCGTTCTTGGAGGGTGTTCTCAGCGCCGTCCGGAGTAAAGGACGGCCTTCGGCCGCCGGCTGACGCCGGCCGCTACGCGGTCCTTGACACCGGCCGTCGCTGAGAATTTTGGCTGGCTATCGGGTCGGCGGCAGGGGTGTGGCGCAGCGGTTTGGGCTGGGTAGGGGCTTGGGGACTGGGGTGGGCCGACCGCCGGAAAGAATTTTCCTTCCGGTGAGGCGAACGAATTTTCGTTCGCCTCAAATGGAGCCTGGCCCGGGGGCGGGGTTGGCGCGTGGAAGAAAATTTTCTTCCACCCGGAGACCCATGTCTGATCTCGGAGTGGAGCGGTCACCGGCCGTGGGTGCCTGTGCCGTGGCCACACCCGGGCCGCCGCCCCGATAGCCAGCCAAGTCTTTTCTCGACATGGTCCGGTGTCAAGGACCGCGAAGCGGCCGGCGAAGCCGGCGGCCGCAGGCCGTCCTTGACTCCGGGGCAGGTCGAGAAGACCCTCGAAGAACGGGTCGGCGGCCCAAGACCAACCCCGAAGAACGACCCGCGACAAGCGTCGGACCGGATGAAGACCTCAGATCTTCGGCAACAGATCCCCGAGAAGCCCACCCATCCGAGCAGCCGCATTGCGCCCAGCCTCGAGAACCTCGGCATGGTCGAGCGGCTGGTCGGAGATGCCGGCGGCGAGGTTGGTGACCAGCGAGATCCCGAGGATCTCCATGCCCGCCTCGCGAGCCGCGATCGCCTCGAGGGTGGTCGACATGCCGACCAGGTCACCACCGATGATGCCGGCCATCTTCACCTCGGCCGGGGTCTCGTAGTGGGGGCCGGGGAACTGGACGTACACACCCTCGTCGAGCGACGAGTCGACCTGCTTCGCCAGCCCTCGCAGGCGCGAGGAGTAGAGGTCGGTGAGGTCGACGAAGTTGGCGCCGACCAGCGGAGAGGTGGCGGTGAGGTTGATGTGGTCCTTGATCAGCACCGGGGTGCCGGGGGACCAGGACGGGTTGAGTCCGCCGCAGCCGTTGGTGAGCACCATCGTCGAGCAGCCCGCGGCCGCGGCGGTGCGTACGGGGTGCACGACCGCGTCGACGCCCTTGCCCTCGTAGTAGTGGGTGCGGCTGAGGAAGACCAGCAGGTTGCGACCGCTCGCCGAACGGATGGAGCGGATCTTGCCGCTGTGCCCCTGGACGGCCGCGGCGCTGAAGCCGGGCAGGTCGGTGGTGGCGATCTCGGTGTAGTCCTCGCCGAGCGCGTCGACGGCGGGCAGCCAGCCCGAGCCCAGCACCAACGCGATGTCGTGCTTCTCGATGCCGGTCTTCTCCGCGAGCGCGGAGGCGGCTTCCTTGGCGAGTTCGTAAGGCGTGGTCACTCGCCGAGTTTAGACCCGCGCCCAGACCGACTCAGTCGTTGGACCGGCACGGGCGCGTACGCAGCGCGTGCACGTAGTCGTCCGGTGCCCCGGCCGCCTCGGCGGCATCGGCCAGCGCGCCCAGGTGTCGGGCGTCCGGGATGCCACCCTCGTACGTGTCCAGGACATAGGTCTCGCAGAGCAGGTCCTCGGCGAGCGCCGAGATCCGCACCTTGGTCTTGAAGTAGAGACCGATGTCGGCCAGCTCCCATTTCTCCAGGGCTTCCATGTCCTGGTCCACGACGTCGTAGACCGCGACGAAGACCTGCTCGAACGGGTCCTGGACGATCGTGGCCGTCGGTCCGTCGCCGAGCACGTTGTCCTCGCCCCCGAAGGTGAGTCGCCAACCACCCAGCCACCCGGTCGTTCGCAACGGCGAATGCGGGCACCGCTCACTCATCAGCGCCGGGTCGAGATTGACGCCATAGGCCGCATAGAGAGTCACGGGTCACGAGGTTACCGCCCAGTCCTCACCCGCTTGGGATCTATCTGTTATTGGCGGTCTACCCTTGGGTACGTGACCCACTTTGATGTTCTCGTCCTCGGCGCTGGCCCCGGTGGCTACGTCGCCGCCATCCGTGCCGCTCAGCTCGGCAAGTCCGTCGCCGTCGTCGAAGACAAGTACTGGGGCGGTGTCTGCCTCAACGTCGGGTGCATCCCGTCCAAGGCGCTGCTGCGCAACGCAGAGATCGCGCACATCATCACCCACGAGAAGAAGACCTTCGGGATCTCGGGTGACGCGACCATGGACTTCAGCGCGACCTTCAAGCGCAGCCGCGGTGTCGCGGACGCCAGCGCCAAGGGCGTGCACTACCTGATGAAGAAGAACAAGATCACCGAGATCGACGGCTGGGGCACCCTCACCGGGCCGAAGTCGATCGCCGTCAAGGGCAAGGACGGCGCCTCGACCGACTACACCTTCGACAACCTGATCATCGGCACCGGCGCGACCGTCCGCTCGGTCCCGGGTGTCGTGCCCAACGGGCAGAACATCGTGACCTACGAGGAGCACATCCTCACCGAGCAGCTGCCGAGCTCGATCATCATCGGCGGCTCGGGCGCCATCGGCGTCGAGTTCGCCTACGTGCTGAAGAACTTCGGCGTTGACGTCACGATCGTGGAGTTCCTCGACCGGATGGTGCCGACCGAGGACGCCGACGTGTCCAAGGAGCTGCTGCGCCAGTACAAGAAGCTCGGCGTCAACGTGCTGCTCTCGACCGCCGTCAAGGGCGCCGAGGACACCGGCTCGGGCGTGAAGGTCACCGTGGCTCCGGCCGCCGGTGGCGACGAGCAGGTCCTCGAGGCCGACAAGTTCCTGGCCGCCTTCGGGTTCGCGCCGCGGGTCGCGGGCTTCGGCCTCGAGAACACCGGCGTCGAGCTCACCGACCGTGGCGCGATCGCTGTCGACGCCCGTGGCCGCACCAACGTCGAGGGCATCTACGCCATCGGTGACTGCACCGGCAAGCTGATGCTCGCCCACACCGCCGAGGCCATGGGTGTCGTCGCCGCCGAGACCATCGCCGACGCCGAGACCATGGAGATCAACTTCGACATGATCCCCCGCGCGACGTTCTGCCAGCCGCAGATCGCCTCGTTCGGCTACTCCGAGGCGCAGGCCAAGGAGAAGGGCTACGACGTCAAGACCTCGTCCTTCCCGTTCTCCGCCAACGGTAAGGCCCGCGGCATGGCCGAGACCGTCGGCTTCGTGAAGATCGTCGCCGACGCCGAGCACAACGAGATCCTCGGCGCCCACATGATCGGCCCCGAGGTCACCGAGCTGCTGCCCGCGCTGACGCTCGCCCAGCAGTGGGACCTGACCGCCGACGAGGTCGCGCGCAACGTCTTCGCCCACCCGACCCTGTCGGAGGCGATGAAGGAAGCCATCGAAGGCATCGCTGGTCACATGATCAACCTCTGATCAGACCGATCTCTCGCATCGAGGCCCGGATCCGCGGATCCGGGCCTCGTCGCGTCTGCGGTGTCCTCTACACGCCCGCCGTGACCGGGCCGATCTCGATGCCGAGCAGGTCCCACGCCCGGCGGGCGGCGGCCTCACGCGCCTCCGGGGTCGGTCCGTGCACCCCGCCGGAGACCATCGCGACGGCGAGCATGAGGTCGTCGGTGCTGTAGGTCTGCCTCGGGAGCCCGTCGATGGCGGTGCGTACCCGGTCGGCCAGGAAGCGGGAGCTCTCCTCGTCGGTGAGCCGGATGATGCCGACGAACGCAGTCGAGCGGATCATCTGCCAGGTGACCACGCCGAGCACGTCGGCGAGCGTCGCATCGGGGCGGGCGGCGACCTGCTCGATGTCTCGTACGTTCTCCTCCAGTACCGCGGTCGCCAAGGTGAGCCGGTCGGGGAAGTGTCGGTAGAGGGTGCCCTGGCCGACGCCGGCGCGCTTGGCGACCGCCGACATCGGCGCGTCCAGACCCTGCTCGGCGAGCACCTCGCGGGCGGCGGCGACCAGGAGGTCCCGGTTGCGGACCGCGTCGCTTCGGGTCGGGCTGGCTGGGCTCGTCATCCCAGCAGGGTAATGGCCGGCCGATATTTTTCGCCCCCGACCAATGCGGACAGAAACTGACCTGAACGCGTCATAGCGTTGCTGATGTCAGAGGGAAACACCACCAAGGAGTCCATGTCATGACCGCAACCGCCGCCAGCGCCGTGAAGACCAGCGCCACCGCCACCCTGTCCCGTGAGCGGACCGACCTGCTCGAGACCCTGGCCAAGCACCGCGGCTTCCTGCGCTACGCCGTCCGCAACCTGACCGACGAGCAGGCCCGGCTCACCCCGACCGCCTCCGCGCTCAGCCTCGGCGGCCTGGTCAAGCACGTGTCAGCCTGCGAGCGGGGCTGGGCCGACTTCATCGTCCGTGGCGCGGTGGCGCAGGAGCTCACCCCGGAGAAGTACGCCGAGTTCGCCGCCGACTTCGTGCTCGCCGAGCACGAGACGCTGCAGGGCGTGCTCGAGGCGTACGAGGACGTGGCCGCGGCAACCGACGAGCTGATCCGCACGGTCGATCTGGACGCCGACCACGCGCTTCCCGAGGCGCCGTGGTTCGAGCCGGGTGGCCGCTGGTCCAACCGTCGCGTCCTCACCCACATCCTGGCCGAGACCGCCCAGCACGCCGGCCACGCCGACATCATCCGGGAGACCATCGACGGTCAGAAGACGATGGGCTGACTCTGCCGCTCCGGGCGCGTGGAAGAATGCGGCCCATGGCGCGGGTGACGATCATTGGTGGGGGTCCAGGCGGATACGAGGCGGCGCTGGTCGCGCAGCAGCTCGGGGCGGAGGTCACGGTCGTCGACCGTGACGGCCTCGGTGGCAGCGCGGTGCTCACCGACTGCGTGCCGAGCAAGACCCTGATCGCCACCTCCGAGCTGATGTCGGACATGACGCTCGCCCGCGACCTGGGCATCAACTTCCGCGACCACCACGGCGACCCGGCCACCGAGCTCTACGCCGATCTCGAGCTGGTCAACAAGCGCGTCAAGTCGCTCGCGCTCGCGCAGTCGAGCGACATCGAGAGCCGGCTGACCCGCCGTGGGATCCGGATCGTCAAGGGCACCGGGCGCATCGACGCCGACAAGCGTCAGGTGATCGCGACCCGGGACCAGGACGGAACCGAGGAGGCGATCGAGCACGACGCGGTCCTCATCGCCACCGGCGCCCGGCCGCGGGTGCTGCCCACCGCCCAGCCCGACGGCGAGCGGATCCTGACCTGGGAGCAGGTCTACGACCTCGACGAGCTGCCCTCGCACATGATCGTCGTGGGCTCGGGTGTCACGGGTGTGGAGTTCGCCAACGCCTACCTCAACCTCGGCTCCCAGGTCACCCTGGTCTCCTCGCGCGATCGGGTTCTCCCCGGTGAGGACGCGGATGCGGCGACGGTCCTGCAGGACGTACTCGAGCGGCAGGGGATGAACATCCTCAGCAAGTCGCGGATGGAGTCGGTGACCCGCTCCGGCGACGTCGTCACCGTCAAGCTGACCGATGGCCGCGAGGTCACCGGCAGCCACTGCATCCTCGCGCTCGGCTCGATCCCCAACACCGAGGGCCTGGGCCTGGAGGAGGCCGGCATCGAGCTCGACGAGGGCGGGTTCATCCGCACCGACAAGGTGTCGCGTACCTCCGCCTACGGCGTGTACGCAGCCGGCGACTGCACCGGCGGCTTCATGCTCGCCTCGACGGCCGCCATGGCCGGCCGGATCGCGATGCGCCACTTCCTCGGCGACGCGGTCATCCCGATGGACCTCAAGGAGGTCGCGGCCAACGTGTTCACCTCCCCGGAGATCGCCACGGTCGGCTACTCGCAGGCTCAGGTCGACTCGGGCGAGGTCGTCGCCGACACTCTGCGCCTCGACCTCAAGGGCAACGCTCGCGCCAAGATGCAGGGCATCTCCGACGGCTTCGTCAAGCTCATCTCTCGCCCCGGCACCGGCGTCGTCATCGGCGGCGTCGTCGTCGGCCCGCGCGCCTCGGAACTCATCCACCCCATCACGCTCGCCGTCTCCACCGGGCTCACCGTCGATCAGATCGCCAACACCTTCACCGTCTACCCCTCGATCTCCGGCTCCACCGCCGAGGTCGCCCGCCGCCTCCACCACGTCGAGTAGTCACCGACGTCGGCCGAGACGTCACTTGCGTCGGCCGACACGTCACGTACGTCGGCCGAGAGGGCACCCGAAAACGGTGTGCGAGCAGCGCCACGGTTTCGCTAGCGTGAGCGCCATGGGTAACTGCTGCATGACGATGTTCGTCCGGATCCGCCGCCGCTGACGGCGCGGATCCCACCGAAGCACTCGTCGCATTCGCGCCGCCACCTGGCAACCCTGCCGGGCGGCTCCGAGTGCTACCCGCAGGCCGCCCGGCTCCTTCTGTCTCGAGGAGCATCCATGCCCGACGTACGCCCTGGCCGGCACGAGCTCGGCCAGAACTTTCTCACCGACAGGTCGGTACTCGACCGCATCGTCCATCTCGTCTCGCAGCGGCAGGGTCCGCTGGTCGAGTGGGGTACCGGCAACGGCGCCGTCACCCTGGCGCTGTCCGAGCTGGGTCGTCCGCTGGAGGGGGTCGAGATCGACTCTCGCCGGGCGGCCGAGCTGCGCCGACGGATCGGCCCGCACGTGTGCATCGCCGAGGGCGACATCCTGCGGCACGCGCCACCGCAGGACGCGGTCGTCGTCTCCAACGTCCCGTTCCACCTGACCACACCGATCCTGCGCCACCTGCTCGCCTCGACGACGTGGCGCCATGCCGTACTCCTCACCCAGTGGGAGGTCGCCCGCAAGCGCGCGGGCGTCGGCGGTACGACCCAGCTCACCGCGCAGTGGTGGCCGTGGTTCACCTTCACCCTCGACCGCCGGGTCCCGTCGACCGCGTTCCGTCCGCGGCCGAGCGTCGACGGCGGGCTGCTGCTCATCGACCGCCGTCGTGAGCCGCTGCTCCCGGACGCGGACATCCGCGACTTCCAGTCGTGGGTGGCGAAGGTCTTCAGCAGCCGAGGCCGCGGGGTCGCCGAGATCCTGCGCCGCAACGGCGTCCCGGCTCGTCTCGCCAACCAGATCGCTCAGCGGCGTCGGCGATCCCATGCACCGGTGCTCCCGCGGGACCTGCGTGCGGAGGACTGGGTCGAGGCGTACGCAGCGGTCTGACCTGACGAGACGTCACTCGCGCAGGCCGAGATGGCACCTAGGTGCCATCTCGGCCTGCCGCAGCGACGCTTCGGCCGACGGGGCTGACGTCTCGGCTCAGCCGAGGACGAGCACCAGGTCGCCGCCGTCGACGGCCTGGGTGCCGGAGAAGGCGAGACGGGAGACGGTGCCGTCGACGGGGGCGGTGATGGCGGCCTCCATCTTCATGGCCTCGATGGTGGCGACGGTGTCGCCGGCCTTGACCGACTCACCGGCCGCGACCGAGATGGTGACGACGCCCTGGAACGGCGCTGCGACCTGGCCGGGAACGGCGGGATCGGCCTTCTCGGCGGCGGCGACCTCGGCGGCGACGGAACGGTCACGTACTCCGATCGGACGCAGGTGGCCGTTGATCGTGGCCATGACGGTGCGGATGCCGCGCTCGTCGGGCTCGGAGACTGCGGTGAGCCCGAAGATGACCGTCTTGCCCTCGGAGAGCTCGACGATGTGCTCCTCGCCCTCGCGCAGGCCGTAGAGGTAGTCGAGCGTCGAGATCACCGACACGTCGCCCCACTTCGAGCGGGCTTCGGTGAAGTCCTTCGTCGGTCCGGGGAAGAGCAGCCGGTTGAGCGTCCCACGACGGTCGGAGGCGAGCCCGGCGGCGTCCTCGGCAGACAGCGTCGGCGACGGCGCCTTCCAGGAGCGTCCCGCGGTCGCCTTGCTGCGGAACGGCTCGGGCCAGCCGCCCGGCGGGTCACCGAGCTCTCCGTTGAGGAACCCGATGACCGAGGCCGGGATGTCGTACGCAGCCGGGTCGGCCTCGAACGCAGCCGGGTCGGCACCAGCGGCGACCAGCGACAGCGCCAGGTCGCCGATGACCTTCGAGGACGGCGTGACCTTGGGGACGCGGCCGAGGATCTGGTTGGCAGCGGCGTACATGTCCTCGATCTGCTCGAACTTCTCGCCCAGCCCGAGCGCGATCGCCTGCTGGCGCAGGTTGGAGAGCTGGCCGCCCGGGATCTCGTGGCGGTAGACCCGGCCGGTAGGCGCGGGCAGCCCGGACTCGAAGGGCGCGTAGACGCGGCGTACGGCCTCCCAGTAGGGCTCGAGCGAGTTGACCGCCGCCAACGACAGGCCGGTGGCACGCGGGGTGTGGTCGGTCGCCGCCACCAGCGAGGAGAGCGGCGGCTGGGAGGTGGTCCCGGCCATCGACGCGGTCGCGGCGTCGACGGCGTCGACGCCGGCCTCGATCGCGGCCGTCAGCGTGGCCAGCTGGCCACCCGCGGTGTCGTGCGTGTGCAGGTGGACCGGCAGGTCGAACCGCTCCCGGAGCGCGGTGACCAGAGTGCGCGCGGCGGGCGCCCGCAGGAGCCCGGCCATGTCCTTGATCGCCAGTACGTGCGCCCCGGCCGAGACGATCTCCTCGGCCAGCCGCAGGTAGTAGTCGAGCGTGTAGAGCTTCTCGTCGGGCGAGGAGAGGTCGCCGGTGTAGCAGAGCGCCACCTCGGCGACGGAGGTCCCGGTCGCCCGCACCGCGTCGATCGCGGGCCGCATCTGGGACACGTCGTTGAGCGCGTCGAAGATCCGGAACACGTCGATGCCGGTCTCGGCGGCCTCCGAGACGAATGCGTCGGTGACCTCGGTCGGGTAGGGCGTGTAGCCCACCGTGTTGCGACCACGCAGCAGCATCTGGAGGTTGATGTTCGGGATCGCCTCACGCAGCTGCGCCAGCCGCTCCCACGGGTCCTCGGAGAGGAAGCGGAGAGCCACGTCGTACGTCGCCCCGCCCCAGGCCTCCATCGACCACAGCTGCGGCGTCAGCCGGGCGACGTGGCCGGCGACGCCGAGCAGGTCGGTGGTGCGGACCCGGGTCGCCAGCAGCGACTGGTGGGCGTCGCGGAAGGTGGTGTCGGTGACCGCGACCGGCTCCTGGGAGCGCAGTGCGGCGGCGAAGCCCTCCGGCCCGAGCTCGCGAAGCAGGTCGCGAGAGCCCGCCGGCGGAGCCACCGACAGGTCGAGCTTCGGCAGCTTCTCGACCGGGTGGAGCGAGACCGGGGCGGCGCCGTGCGGCTGGTTGACGGTCACGTCGGCGAGGTAGGTGAGCAGCTTGGTCCCGCGGTCACCGGAGGCCCGCGCGGTCAGCAGCTGCGGGTGGGTCTCGATGAACGAGGTCGTGATCGAGCCCGAGATGAAGTCGGGGTCGTCGAGCAGCGCCTGCAGGAACGGGATGTTCGTCGCCACCCCGCGGATGCGGAACTCCGCCACGGCCCGCCGGGCCCGGGTGACGGCGTCCTCGAAGGTGCGCCCGCGACAGGTGAGCTTGGCGAGCATCGAGTCGAAGTGGGGCGAGACCTCGGCCCCGGCGTACGTCGTGCCGCCGTCGACCCGGATCCCGGCACCGCCGGGGGAGCGGTAGGTGGTGATCATGCCCGTGTCGGGGCGGAAGTTGTTGGCGGGGTCCTCGGTGGTGATCCGGCACTGCATCGCC
This sequence comes from Nocardioides sp. YJ-D4, assembly GCF_054031495.1. Lineage (NCBI taxonomy): Bacteria > Bacillati > Actinomycetota > Actinomycetes > Propionibacteriales > Nocardioidaceae > Nocardioides > Nocardioides sp. YJ-D4. The sequence continues at coordinate 2,002,707 of NZ_CM132932.1, read as the reverse complement.
GCGCCGCGCAGCTGTACGGAGTCCTGGGTCAGCCCCAGGTCGGCCAGCGTCTCGCCGGAAGCGATCCGCATCTGCGAGCGAACCAGGTCGACGTCGGTGACCTCCTCGGTCACGGTGTGCTCGACCTGGATGCGCGGGTTCATCTCGATGAAGACGTAGTTGCCCGCGGGGTCGAGCAGGAACTCGACGGTGCCGGCACAGGAGTAGCCGATCTCCTTGGCGAACCGCACCGCGTCCGCGCAGATGCGTTCGCGCAGCTCAGGGTCGAGATTGGGCGCGGGAGCGATCTCCACGACCTTCTGGTGGCGGCGCTGCACCGAGCAGTCGCGCTCGAAGAGGTGGATGACGTTGCCCTCGCCGTCGGCGAGGATCTGCACCTCGATGTGACGCGGCTCGACCACGGCCTGCTCGATGAAGACGGTCGGGTCGCCGAAGGCCGCCTCGCCCTCGCGCATGCAGGTCTCGACCGCCTCGCGCAGCTTGTCGGGGTCGTCGACCCGCCGCATCCCGCGGCCGCCACCACCGGCGACCGCCTTCACGAAGAGCGGGTAGGGAAGAGCGGAAGCGGCGGAGACGAGCGTGTCGACATCGGTCGACGGCTCGACCGACTGCAGGGTCGGTACGCCGGCAGCCTTGGCCGCTGCGATGGCGGTGGCCTTGTTGCCGGTGAGCGTGAGGACCTCCGCGGAGGGCCCGATGAACGTGATCCCCGCCCGGGCGCAGGCCTCGGCCAGCGCCGGGTTCTCGGAGAGGAACCCGTAGCCGGGGTAGATCGCGTCCGCGCCGCTCTGCTTGGCGACCTCGACGATCGCGTCCGGATCGAGATAGGCCCGGATCGGGTGACCGAGCTCTCCGATCTGGTAGGCCTCGTCGGCCTTCAGCCGGTGCTCTGAGCCCCGGTCCTCGTAGGGAAATACGGCGACTGTTTTCGCCCCGAGCTCGAAGCCCGCACGGAAAGCTCGGATCGCGATCTCGCCGCGGTTGGCAACCAACACCTTCTTGAACATGGCGGTCACGCTACCCATCCGAAGCGGGTCGTCCCAGGTTATGGGACGTTTCCTTTCAGTTGGCGGACACCGGGCCTGCGTGAAGTGTGCGGATTCGTTGGGACCGCGCGACGGCTCCCGTCGATACCGTCGGCGGAATGAAAACCATGATTCGTCGGCGTCGCTCAGCTCTCGTCGCCCTCGCGGGCTCAGCCCTGCTGGCCGGATCGCTCACCGCGCTCGGCGCGGCGAGCTCGCCGGCCGCCGCGGCCGGCACCGTGAACTGCTCCGGCTCGATCAACGGCAAGGCGGGCGGCTACATCCGCAAGCGCTCCATCAAGAACAGCACGGTGACCGGCGACTATCGCAGCGCCGGCGCGGTCAGCTGGACGCCGCGGGCCTGGATCGAGATCGGCGGCGCCGGTGACGCCACCACCTGGAAGACCAGCTACATCGTGCCCGGCACCGACGGCACCGGCCGGACCGTGACCATCGGTGGGACCAACGGGCAGTCCGTGCTGACCGAGACGAAGTCCGCGCAGCTCTACCGCACCAACGGCACCGCGGTGACCGGCTGGAGCCCCAAGAAGGTCGTGAACGGCCCGACGACCGCGGTCTACAGCGTCACCACCTCCGGCGTCGTTCAGCAGACCGCGCTCTCCTACTCCAGCGCGGGGACCCGCCTCGGCACGGTCACGAACCTGCCGGTCACCCTGCCGAGCACCACGACCGTCGCAGGCGTGTGGACGAGCCACAACGGGGTGATGTACAACCTGCTCTACTCGATCAACCCGAGCACCAACAAGCTCGAGCAGATCGTCGTACGTCCCGACCGCCCGGCGGAGGCGAAGAAGTACGTCGTCCGCAGCCTCGGCACCGGCTGGCGCTACCTGTCGGTGCACAACTGCTACGACGCCGACGGCGCGGTCGCGGCCAAGGACATCGTCCTGATCAATCCGACGACCGGCAACGCGGTACGCATCCGTCAGAGCAGCGGGATCGGGCACAGCACGACTTTCTCGGCCTCGACCCGGGTCGGCACCGACGGCTCGTGGAAGTGGAGCGGGATCAGCAGCTAGCTGGTAGGCCCTCGTCCCGGCCAGAGGTCGAGCAGGTCCCCCGGGCGCAGCCCGAGGGCGTGTTCGATGTCGCCGGGCGAGGTCTCACGCAGATACTGCGAGACCAGCTGGGCCAGCTCCATCCAGTAGCCGCGCAAGGTCGACTCGGACAGATACATCGACCGGCTCATCTCGGCGTACGTCAGTCCGCGGGCGCGGTGGGCGAGGACCTCGCGTTGCCTCGGCGTGAGGACGGTGATGCTGCGGCGGCGGACGAGGACCTCGATGAGGCCGGTGATATCCGGGGGGATCACCGGCTCATCGGCGGCGACCGCGCGGAACGCCGCCTCCGCCTCGGCCAGCGAGGCCGCCTTCGAGACCACGCCGGTCGCACCGGCGGCGAGGCAGGCCGCGAGCACGAACCGGCGCTCCTCCTGGGAGTAGACGCAGACCCGGTAGCCGGCCTCGACGATGCGCCGGATGGCCGTGGTGCCCTGCGAGGCGTCGGGCTGGCCGGTGTTGGCGAGGTGGAGGTCGAGGATCACCACGTCGGCCTCCGGCATCGCCGTCAGCAGGTCCTCGACGGACCCGTGGCTGGACACGAAGGTGAGATCGGGCAGGAGCAGGCTCAGCGATGCGCGCATCGCCGTCGCGTCGTCCACGTGGCTGAAGCGCGGCCCGGAGGTCACGTCAGACATCACGGCACCTCCGCGGCGGTCGTCTGCGCCAGCGTGACCGTGGTGCCGAGGTCGCGGATGCTGGTGATCTGGACGTCGACGCCCGAGCGGGCGAGCTGCTCGACGACCACCTCGCGCAGACCGACCCCGAACGTCGTCGCCGAGGTGTCGAAGCCGACGCCGTCGTCGTGCAGCGTGACCTCCCAGCCGGTGCCGTCCTCGTCCTCGGCGGCGTGCAGGACGACCCGGCCCGCCCGAGCGTGCTGACGTACGTTGAGGAGCAGGCTGCGCAGCGCCGCGGCCAGGTCGTCGGCGAGACCGCGCGGGAGCGTGACGTCCTGGGCGAGGTCGGCGACCACCGTGATCGGGAGGTCGTCGAACTCCGCGCCGACGGCGGTGACCACCGCCGCCAGGTTGGTCGCCTCGCTCACCGGCGGCGGGGTCTGACCGCTCAGATAGGCGCGCATCCGGTTGAGCTCGACCTCGGCCTGCGACCGCAGCGCGCCGTTGCCGTCGGCGGTGTCGGTCTCCACGAGCAGCCGCATCATCGCGGTGCCGTTGTGGATGGCGAGCCGGGCACGACGCTCCTCCTCGGCCTTGGCGGCCTCGGCGGCATAGCGCCGCGCCTCATCGGCCTCCGTCCCGATCCGCACGATCGTCTGACAGCCGAACCAGGCCAGCGGCCCGAGCACCAGCAGGGTCAGGCAGGTGCTCACCGCGAGGGTGAGATCGGCCGGCCCATTCACGGTCGGCGCGATGTAGACCACCTCGGCCACCGCCAGCGAGGCGAGCAGGAACATCCACAGCCACCGCGAGCGTACGGCCGAGAGCCCGCAGGACACGCACAGCGCATAGCCCAGCTGGAACCCCACCCAGGTGCCCGTACGCAGCTCCACGGGGACCGTCCACAGCCCCACGATCAGCAGCGCCACGGCCACGGCGACGTCGAGCACGGCGTACGGCACTCCCGGCGGCCGCCGCGTGACAAGGGTGATCGCCGCGATGGCGACGAGCATGACGGCCGCGAGGATCCAGCTGGCCCCGGTCAGCCAGGGGTGGTCGGCACGGGACAGCGCGGGCAGCGCCGCGAGCAGCGACGGCGCCATCTGCGCGAGGGTCGCCAGCCGCATCCCGGCCACGAAGAATGCCACCAGACGCACGGCGGCTGCCCGAGTCGAATGTGGCACCCGTGAATTGTCGCTGATGGTCGGCGGAACGGCGGAGCATGGGGCCAGGATCAGGCATCCGGCGCCGGGCCGGTACCAACGAATCCGCGGGGCGTCACCGGCCGATCAGCGCGTCTCGCTGTTCCGCCATCTGTTCCCGCAGGCCGCCCACGACGGCGGCCACGGCGGGCCGCCGCCAGGACTCGGGATGCACGACCGCCCAGTAGGGCAGCCGCTGGTGGATGTCCTCCTGCAGCATCCGGACGAGGTCGGGGTGCCGGTCGGCCATGAAGCAGGGAAGCAGGCCCAGACCGGCCCCGGCCCTGGTCGCCTCGACGTGCACGAAGACGTTCGTCGAGGTGACCGCGTCGCGGATGCCGGGCAGCAGGCGCCGGGGGAGGTCGAGGTCGTCGACCTGGAGCATCGAGTCGACGAAGTAGACCAGGCGGTGGCGTACGGCCTCCTCGATCGTGGCGGGAGCACCGTGACGCTCCAGATAGCCGGGAGAGGCGTAGAGGCCGAGCTCGTACTCGCCCAGGTGCATCGCCCGGCCGCGGTTCACCGCCGGCTCGCCGACGACCACCTCGATGTCGACACCGGAGCGGTGCTGGGCCGCCTGCCGGGTCACGGTGACGATCTCGACCGAGAGCAGGGGATGGTCCTGCCGCAGCGCGGCCACCGCCGGCGAGGCGATGTACGCAGCGAACCCGTCGGTCGTCGACATCCGCACCACGCCGGCCACCGGGTCGGCCGGCTCGTCGGCGGCCAGCCGGGCCAGCGACTCGGCGACCCCCTCGGCGGCACGCGCCGCGCGCTCACCGAGAGCGGTCAGCGCCCAGCCGTCGGAGCCGCGCACCAGGACCCGGCCGCCGAGGGCACGCTCGAGGGCGGAGATGTTGCGGCTGACCGTCGTGTGGGTCAGGCCCAGCGAGCGGGCGGCGGTGGTGAAACGGCCGCTGCGGGCCACCTCCAGCAGCACCAGCAGCTGGTCGGCGGACGGCGGTGTCGATGGGGAGGTGGCCATCGGGCCAGAGTACCGATGATGTGCATTTTCGTTCACACCGTGTGCCAACATGCGCGTTGCAAGCACATTATGACCGCTGTCACACTCCCAACCATGACCTCCACACAGCCGGGCGCCACCGCCGCCCCCAACGACCCAGTCGACGAGCAGAGCCTGCTCCGCAGGACCGTGGCGGCCTCCATGGCCGGCACCGTCGTGGAGTGGTACGACTTCTTCCTCTACGCCACCGCCTCGGCGCTGGTCTTCGCCAAGGTGATCATGCCGGCCACCGGCAACGCCTACGACGCGATCATCGCCGCCTTCGTGACGTACGCCATCGGGTTCGTCGCCCGCCCGCTGGGCGGCGTCGTCTTCGGCCACATCGGCGACCGCCTCGGCCGCAAGTACACGCTGCAGCTGACCATCATGCTGATCGGTGTCGCCACCGTGCTGATGGGCTGCCTGCCGACGTACAACCAGATCGGCCTCGCCGCGCCGATCGCGCTGGTGGTGCTGCGGTTCGTGCAGGGGCTCGCCCTCGGCGGCGAGTGGGGCGGCGCCGTCCTGCTGGTCGCCGAGCACGCCCCCGACGACAGGCGGGCGACCTGGGCCGCCTGGCCGCAGGCCGCGGTGCCGGTGGGCAACCTGCTCGCCACGCTGGTGCTCACCGTGATGACCCTCGCGCTCTCCGACGCCGCCTTCCTGGCGTGGGGCTGGCGGGTCGCGTTCTGGCTCTCGGCCGTGGTGGTCGTCGTCGGCTACTTCATCCGCCGCTCGGTGACCGACTCGCCGATCTTCGAGGAGGCGAAGGCGGAGCAGACCGAGTCCGCCTCGACCGGGTACGGCGTCTTCGAGGTGCTCCGCCGCTACCCGCTGGGCGTGCTCAAGGGCATGGGCCTGCGATTCGCGGAGAACATCATGTACTACCTGGTGGTGTCCTTCTCGATCGTCTACCTGGTCGAGGACCAGAAGATGGACCAGGGCGCCCTGCTCGGCCTGATCGCGGTCGCGCACGCCTGCCACTTCTTCTTCATCCTCGCTGTCGGCCGGATCGCCGACGGCGTGGGCCGCAAGCCGGTCTACCTGGTGGGCGCGGTGCTCGGCGCGACCTGGGGCTTCTGGGCGTTCCCGATGCTCGACACCAAGGACAACCTCGCCATCGTGGCGGCGCTGATCGCCGGTCTGGCCATCCACGCGCTGATGTACTCCACGCAGCCCGCGATCATGGCCGAGATGTTCCCGACCCGGATGCGCTACTCCGGCATCTCGATCTCCTACCAGGTGACCTCGATCTTCGCCGGCTCGCTCGCGCCGCTGCTGGCCATCGCCTGGCTCAAGGACACCGGCACCTGGACCAACACCGCGATCTATCTCGCCGTGGCCGGCATCATCACCGGCCTGGTCGTGCTCACCCTCAAGGAGACCAAGGGCACCTCGCTGCGGGCCCTGGACCGTGCCGACGCCGAGCGTGCTGAGCGCGAGGTGACCCCGGCGTGAGCTCAGCGACGACGGCCCCGTCTGCGTCGGTCGATTCCGGACGTACGCTGCGGGGCCGCCGCGCGCTGGTCACCGGCGGCGCCTCGGGAATCGGTGCGGCGGTGGCCCGCGAGCTCGCCGCCCGTGGTGCGAAGGTCGTCGTCGCCGACGTGGCCGGCGACGCCGCCCATGCCCTCGCCGAGGAGATCGGCGGCGAGGCGTGGGTGGTGGACCTGACCGCGACCGAGGAGCTGGACGACCTCACCCTGGAGGTCGACGTCCTGGTCAACAACGCCGGCATCCAGCGGGTCAGCCCGATCGAGAAGTTCGACCCCGACGACTTCCGCAGGATCCACTCGATCATGCTCGTCGCTCCGTTCCTGCTGGTCAGGGCCGCCTTGCCGCACATGTACGCCAACGGCTGGGGCCGCATCGTCAACATCTCCTCCGTGCACGGCCTGGTCGCCTCCCCCTTCAAGAGCGCCTACGTCTCGGCCAAGCACGGCCTGGAGGGACTCTCGAAGGTGACCGCCCTCGAGGGCGGTCCGCACGGGGTGACCAGCGTCTGCATCAACCCGGGCTACGTGCGTACGCCGCTGGTGGAGAAGCAGATCGCCGACCAGGCCGAGGTGCACGGGGTCCCGGCCTCCGAGGTGGTCGAGCAGGTGCTCCTGCAGGACGTTGCGGTGAAGCGGCTGGTCGAGCCGGAGGAGGTCGGCTCCCTGGTCGGCTGGCTCACCGGCCCGGACGCCTCGATGGTCTCCGGTGCCTCCTGGGCCATCGACGGCGGCTGGAGCGCCCGGTAGCCCCATCCCGCTCAGGCCTGCGTACGCCACCAGTCCGCCGTCGCCTTGGCCCCGGTCTCGAGCGGGGTGGGGGCCAGGCCGAGCAGGGCCTCGCTGGCCGAGGAGTCCAGCACGAACGGCTTGTCGAACTGGTAGACCATCTCGGCCAGCTCCCGGGTGCCGGCGTGCACCGTGCCGATCGCCTTCATCGTCCAGGTGGGGATGCGGCCGACGCGGGGTGCGGCGACCCCGGCCACGTCGGCATAGAGCTGGACGAGCGCACGCTGGGAGATGGCGGGTGCGGTGGGCGCGTGCAGGAAGGAGTTCCACAGGCTCTCCTCGTCGGCCGCCCGGATCATCGCGGCGCCCAGGTCGGGAACGTACGTCCAGGAGTGGGGTGCGTCCGGGTCGCCGAGGACGCGCATGGTGCGGCCGGCGAGGACCGTCGGCACCATCCGCTCGCCGGCGTGGGCGGTACGTACCAGCGGACCGTAGAAGTCCGAGGCCGCGACGCTGACCGTCGGGGTCGGTGAGGCGTCCCGGGCGCCGAGCAGCTCGACCCGCACCGCGGGCTTGCCGAAGTCGGCGTTGCGCGGCGTCTGCTCGGTCATCGGCCCGGTGACGTGGCCGTAGGCGTAGAGGCTCTCCGGGAAGACGACCACAGCGCCGGCCCGTCCGGCGGCCTCGAGCACGACCTTCTCGGCCCGCGGGAGCTCGGTGCGCCAGGTGTCGGCGGCGTAGGCGCTGCCGTGCATGCAGTGGAAGACGGCGCTCACGCCCGCGGCCGCCTGGGTGACGGTGTCGAGATCCGTGGCATCGCCGCGGAGCCGCTCGATGCTCGCGTGTACCGGGCCGCTGCCGGAGCGGGTGAGGAGGCGTACGCGATCGCCGCGGGCGGCGAGCTGCTGGGCGATGGTCGCGCCGACGGGGCCGGCGCCGATGACGAGGTAGGTGCTGTTCATGACTGTCTCCGTTGATTCGGTGGGCGAGCCGGTTGGCTCAAGAAAGGAGAGCACTGCTCTCGGAATGAGTGTGGCGCGCTGTTGCTCAGAAAGCAAGAGCAGTGCTCACTTTTGTTGACATCGCTCTCTGGAGACGGGCACGATGACGTCATGACAGGCACTCCACGCGAACGGGCGCGGGCGCAGACCATGGACGAGATCGTCCGGATCGGCCGCGAGCACCTGGCGATCCACGGTGCCGCCGCGCTCTCGCTGCGCGCGGTCGCCCGCGATCTCGGAGTGGTCTCCTCGGCGGTCTACCGCTACGTGAAGAACCGAGACGAGCTGCTGACTCTGCTGCTCGTCTCCGGGTACGACGAGCTGGGTGACGCTGGCGACGCCGCCGTCGCCTCGGCCCCCTCGGACGACTACCGCGCCCAGTTCGTGGCGCTCGGCCGCGCGGTCAGGACCTGGGCGCTCGCCGAGCCGGCGACGTACGCCCTGCTCTTCGGGTCGCCCGTCCCCGGCTACGCCGCGCCGGACGAGCGCACCAGCGTGCCCGGCACCCGTGTCCCGACCGCGATGCTGCGCCTGGCCGCCGGCGCCATGGCGGCCGGTCGACTGAGCGTGCCCGAGGAGCCGGGGGAGATCTCACCCGCTCTCGCCACGGGGCTCCAGGGCATCCGCGATCAGCTCGGCCTCGACCTGCCCGACGCCTGCCTCACCCGTGGCGTACTCGTCTGGACGAGCCTCTTCGGCCGCGTCAGCTTCGAGGTCTTCGGCCAGTTCGGCCCCGACGCCTTCGGCGACCCCGCCGCGCTCTTCGAGCTCCATCTGGCCACGCTGGCCGACGAGCTCGGGTTATGACGCGCGGGATGCTCACCGAGGTAACTCGGTGAGCGTGCACTGACTTCGTGGAGTTCCGCGAAGGAAGCGACCGCTGACCGAGTTACCTCGGTGAACGGCCGCCCAAGCTCGCTCGGGCGGTGGCCCTTCAGCAAGGTATGCAGGAAAAGGCGCACATCCCTCGCGGAACTCCGCGAGGGATGCGCGCCTTCGGCTGCATACCTTGACGAAGGAACAGCCCGGACGAGCTACTTGATCTCGGCGATGACGGCGCCGTTGGTGACGGTCTCGCCCACGGTGGCGTTGAGGCCGGTGATGGTGCCGGCCTTGTGGGCCTTGAGGGGCTGTTCCATCTTCATCGCTTCGATGACCACGACGACGTCGCCCTCGGCGACCTCTTGGCCTTCGTCGACGGCGATCTTGACGATGGTGCCCTGCATCGGCGAGGTGACCGAGTCGCCGGAGGCGGCCGCGCCAGCCTTCTTGGCCGACCGCTTGGGCTTCTTCGCCGCACCGGCGCCGCCGCCGACGGTGAGGCCGCCGAGCCCGGCGGGCAGGGAGACGTTGAGGCGTTTGCCGCCGACCTCGACCACGACGGTCTGACGCTCGCCGGCCTCCTCGGCTTCACCCAGACCGCCGGTGTAGGGGGTGATCTGGTTGTCGAAGTCGGTCTCGATCCAGGTGGTGTAGACGTCGAAGGAGCCGTTCTCCGCGGTGTAGGCCGGGTCGGAGACGACGGCCTGGTGGAACGGGATCACGGTGGGCATCCCGTCGACCTTGAACTCGTCCAGGGCACGACGCGAACGCTGCAGGGCCTGTTCACGGGTGGTGCCGGTGATGATGAGCTTGGCGATGAGGGAGTCGAAGGCTCCCGGGATGGTCTCGCCCTTCTCATAGCCCCCGTCCAGACGGACACCCGGTCCGGCGGGTGGTGCCCATTCGGTCAGGGTGCCCGGTGCGGGCATGAAGTTGTTGCCGCCGTCCTCGGCGTTGATGCGGTACTCGATGGAGTGGCCGCGGACCTCGGGGTCGTCGTAGCCGAGCTCTTCGCCGGCGGCGATGCGGAACATCTCCCGGACCAGGTCGAGGCCGGTGACTTCCTCGGAGACGCAGTGTTCGACCTGGAGGCGGGTGTTGACCTCGAGGAAGGAGATGGTGCCGTCGGCGGCGACGAGGAACTCACAGGTTCCGGCGCCGACGTAGCCGGCCTCGCGCAAGATGGCCTTGGAGGACTCATAGAGGCGTTTGTTCTGTTCCTCGGTCAGGAACGGGGCGGGGGCCTCCTCGACCAGTTTCTGGTGGCGGCGCTGCAGGGAGCAGTCCCGGGTGGAGACGACCACCACGTTGCCGTGGGTGTCGGCCAGGCACTGGGTCTCGACGTGGCGGGGCTTGTCGAGGAACTTCTCCACCAGACACTCACCGCGCCCGAACGCACCCACGGCCTCGCGGACCGCGGACTCGTACAGGTCGGGGATCTCCTCCAGGGTGCGGGCGACCTTGAGGCCGCGGCCACCGCCGCCGAAGACGGCCTTGATCGCGACCGGCAGGCCGTACTCCTGGGCGAAGGCGACGATCTCGGAGGCGTCCTTGACCGGGTCCTTGAGCCCCGGCGCCAACGGCGCCCCAGCCTTCAAAGCGATCTGCTTGGCCTTGGCCTTGTCCCCCAGCGCATCGATGGCCTCCGGCGAGGGCCCGATCCAGGTCAGACCGGCGTCGATCACGGCTTGGGCGAAGTCGGCGTTCTCGGCCAGGAACCCGTACCCGGGGTGGACCGAGTCCGCACCCGACTGCTTGGCGACGTCGAGGATCTTCTCGATCGAGAGGTACGACTCCGCCGGGGTCGCCCCGCCGAGGGCGTAGGACTCATCGGCCAGCCGCACGAACAGCGCGTCACGGTCGGGCTCGGCATAGATCGCGACCGACCCGATCCCGGCGTCCTTGCATGCACGGATCACTCGAACCGCGATCTCACCGCGGTTGGCGATCAGGACCTTGGTCAATGGCTTGCTCAACGAGAACTCCTCGATCGTGACTGCTGGGACTCCGTCGTAACGATTGTCACACCTCGCCGAGCTGAGCGAGCGAGGAGGTTACTCGACGGTACACGGCATCGTCGACGAGCACGCCCGCATGCCGCAGGGCCAGCACGGCCGCTCCGGCCAGGCCGTCCGTCGCCACGACTGCCCCCGGAGCGACCCGCGCGGCGAAGTCGGGCTGCCGGGCCAGGACGCTCCCGGCTGCGACCAACGGCCCCTCGACATCAGGCGTACGCACCGCCGCCAGCGTCTCCGCCAGCCCCGCGGCCGCTCGGTCGAGGATGCCCGCGGCGACCTCGTCGCCGGCATCCGCCGCGGTGAAGACGAGCGCGGCGAAGTCGGCCAGCCGCAGCGGCGGCATCGCGTAGAGCGCCGCCGTCGCCGCGACGAGGGTCCCGGTCCGTCCGCCTTGTGGCCGTTCGTCCCGGACCGTGCCGAGGCGGTCGAGCAGCAGGCCGGTCAGCGCCGTGGTGGCGCCGCGCCCGTCGAGCGGCGCCAGCCCGGCACGTACGACCTCTCGGCCCAGCCAGAAGCCCGAGCCGACGTCCCCGAGCAGCCAGCCCAGTCCGTCCGAGATCCCCGCGAGCCGGCCGTCCTCGACTCGTACCGCCGACGCCCCCGTGCCAGAGAGCAGCACATAGCCGTCCGGCGCCGCCGTCCCCGAGAAGTACGCAGCCAGCACATCGAAGTCGAAGACCGGCTCCGCCGCGACCAGGTCGGAGAGAGCGGCCACGATTGCGGCCCGGTGGCCGGCGTCGCCCGCCCCCGCCACCGCCAGGGCCGCGCCGGCGAGCTGACCGGCATTTGCGGAGGTCACAGCCTGTGTCACCGCCGCCCGGATCGCCGTCGTGGCAGCGTCGACACCGGCCGAGGTCGGGTTGCCGCTGCCGGCCTTGCCGATGCCTGTGCACCGGCCGTCTGAGGTGACCACGACGGCGCGAGTGCTGGTGCCTCCCGCGTCGAGTCCCAAGTAGTTGTCATTCATTGACACCGTTTCGTAACAGAAAACCATTGCCAGGCGTACTCTCTCCAAATAGTTTTCGAGCGCAGGCCTCGACATACGGTCGCGGCCGGAGTTTGCTAGGTGGGTGGACTAATTGACCAGAGACGTGTTCGGAGCCTTCGATGAGCAGGTTCGCACACGCCTGTCCGAGCTGCAGTCGATGGCGCAATCCGGTGGCCTCGACGAGGCGGTCGAGGCGATGGTCGGCAGCATCCGCAACGGCGGTGTGCTGCAGGCATTCGGCACCGGCCACTCGCAGGCGTTCGCGATGGAGATCGCCGGACGGGCCGGTGGTCTGATCCCCACCCACGCCATCGCTCTGCGCGACACGGTACTCAAGGGCGACCGGCCGGCGAGCGATCTCAAGGGCGGCCTCCTCGAGCGTGACACCAACATCGCCAACGAGCTCTGGGAGCTCCACGAGTTCCACCCGGAGGACGTCTTCCTGATTGCGTCCAACTCCGGTGTCAACGGCTCGATCGTCGGCATCGCGCTGCGGGCGAAGGAGGAGGGCCACACGGTGATCGCGGTGACCAGCCTCCAGCACACCAACGCGGTCACCCCCAAGCACCCCAGCGGCAAGCGCCTGGCCGAGATCGCCGACGTGGTGATCGACAACCTGGCTCCGTTCGGCGATGCCACCGTCCCGGTCGGCGACGGCGGCGTGCTCGCCGGTGCCGTCTCCTCCATCACGGCGGCCTACATCGCCCAGCTCCTGACCCTCGCCACCGCCGCGAGGATCGAGGAGACAGGCGAGACCCCGCCCCTCTACCTCTCCGCCAATATCCCGGGTGGCGATGAGCACAACGATGCGTTGAAGGCTCGCTACGGCGAACGCATCGGAAGCATGGCCTGAACACCCGTAATGAAGAAGTAACGAGGAAACCACCCGAAAGAAGGCAGCACGATGTCCCAGCAGCTTCACCGGCTCGACCGCCGGACCCTTCTGCGCGGCACCCTCGCCGGCGCGGCGCTCGTGTCGTTCTCTGGAGCGCTCGCCGCGTGTGGCGCGCCCGGTAGCGACACCGATAACTCCGGCGGTGGCACCAAGTCCGCGTCGAACCCGTTCGGCATGCCCAAGGACGGCACCGTCGACGCAGTGATCTTCGACGGTGGCTACGGCTACGACTACGTCGAGTTCGCCGCCGGCATCGTCGGCAAGGAGTTCGCTGACGCCGACCTCAAGGTCAGCGCCACCACCAAGATCGCGACGGAGCTTCAGCCGCGCTTCGTCGGCGGTACGCCCCCGGACCTGATCGACAACTCGGGTGCGGACCTGATCGGCTTCAGCTCGATCGCCGCCCAGCTCGAGGAGCTCGACGACGTCTTCGAGGCCGACAGCTACGAGGGCGTCAAGATCGAGGACACCCTCTACCCGAACGTCAAGGTCCCCGGCACCTACAGCGACCGGTTCGTGGCGATCAACTACGTCATGACCCTCTACGGCGTGTGGTACTCCGCCTCGCTCTTCGAGGAGAACGGCTGGACCGCGCCGAAGACCTGGGACGAGGCGCTCGACCTGGGTGCCAAGGCCAAGGCCAAGAAGAAGTACCTCTGGACCTGGGGCAAGGAGGCGGCGACCTACTACCGCACCCTGGTGATCGACTCGGCGGCCAAGGAGGGCGGCGACGAGGTGCGCCTCGGGCTCGAGAACCTCGAGAAGGGCATCTGGTCCCACCAGGTCATCCAGGACATCCTCGGCAAGCTCGGCGAGATGGTCAGCCAGGACATGTTCATCCCGGGCGGCGCCGGCACCCAGTTCACCGCCGCGCAGGCCAAGTGGTCCAACGACCAGCAGGCGCTCCTCTACCCGAGCGGCGGCTGGATCGAGAACGAGATGAAGGACGCCACCAAGGAGGGCTTCGAGATGACCGGCATCCCGGAGTTCGTCCTCAGCGACAGCCCCGCGCTGCCGTACGAGGCCGTCCGTGCCGCGGCCGGCGAGGCGTTCATCGTCCCGAGCAAGGCGAAGAACCCGGCCGGTGGCAAGGAGATCCTGCGCGCCATGCTGTCGAAGGAGGCCGCGACCAACTTCGCCAAGACGAAGCTCGCGCCGACCATCGTCAAGGACACCATCCCTGCTGACGGGTTCGGCTCCGCGGCTCTGAAGTCGCAGAGCGCGATGCTCGACGCCGCTGGTGAGAACACCTTCAACTTCCAGTTCTACGACTACTACGGCACCAACGCCGACGAGCTCGTCGTGTGGAACTCGTTCCTCTCCGGCGACCTCGACGTCAAGGGCCTGACCAAGGCAGTCCAGGGCATCTTCGACAAGGTCGCCGACGACTCATCGATCGAGAAGCTCAAGGTTTCCTGACACCATGCCGGACCCATCAACCACGATGGCCCAGACGGCCGGCGGCCCCTCCGAGGAGAATCCTTGGGGGGCCGCCCCCGGCCGGCGCCGCCGCAAGCTCACCCTCGACCGGGCACTGTTCATGACGGTCTTCCTCGGCCTTCCGGTCGCGGTCTTCGTCATCTTCGTCGTGGTCCCGATCGGGCAGGCCCTCTTCTACTCGCTCACCGACTGGACCGGTTTCTCCCCGGTCATGAACTTCGTCGGCCTGGACAACTACGCCAAGCTGCTCGACGACGACACCTTCCTCAAGGCGCTGCGTAACAACGTACTGCTGACGATCGTGGTGCCGTTCGTGACTCTGGTCGCGGCGCTGGCGATCGCGGTGGTCGTGACCACCGCGGGTCCCAGCACCGGTCAGGTCCGAGGTCTGAACGGGTCCGGCTTCTACCGGGTCGTCTCGTTCTTCCCCTACGCGGTCCCGGCCGTCGTCATCGGTCTCCTCTGGGCTCAGGTCTACGACCCCGCCGCAGGCCTGCTCAACGGCATGCTCACCGGCGTCGGCCTCGACGGGTTCAAGGACTACGCCTGGCTAGGTGAGGTGCGTGCGGCGATGCCGGCCTCCATGTTCGTGATCATCTGGGCGAGCATCGGCTTCTACACCGTGCTCTTCGTGGCCGCCATCAAGGGCGTACCCGCGGAGATCTACGAGGCTGCGCGCATCGACGGTGCCGGTCGCTTCCGCACCGCGATCTCGATCACGCTGCCCTCGATCCGTGACAACGTGCAGACGGCCTACATCTATCTGGGGATCCTCACCCTCGATGCGTACGTCTTCATGGCGGCGCTCGCCCCTGGCGGCGGCCCTGCCAACAGCACGCTCACGATGAGCCAGCACCTGATGAACACCGCCTTCAAGAAGAGCCAGTTCGGCTACGCCACCTCGATGGGCGTGGTGCTCGCCCTGGTCACGCTGCTCTTCGCCGCCCTGGTCTTCGTCGTCTTCCACTTCGCCGGCGGCCGGGACAAGAAAGCCGAGGTACGACGATGAGCGAGCGTAAGCGAGCGAACATTGGATCTTTCATCGGGCCGCGTCCGTATTCTGGCGCTTGCGCTACGGAGGTGGCCCGATGAGTGCCGTCACTCTGGACAAGCCAGTCGCCACCCGCTCCGAAGGCGGGCGACGTACGCCCGGCGACGCCCTGGTCGCCGGCACCTCGCACACGATGCTGATCATCTGGTCGGTCATCGTCATCGTGCCCTTCTGCTGGGTGGTGCTCTCCTCGTTCAAGACGTCGAAGGAGATCCTCTCCTCGCCGTTCTCCCTGCCTGCGGAGTGGAACTTCGACAACTACGTCAGCGCCTGGACCAAGGCCGGCATCGGGACGTACTTCTTCAACACCGTCATCGTCGTCGGCACCGCCTTGGTGCTGGTGATGCTGCTGGGGGCGATGTGCGCCTACGTGCTGGCGCGGTTCGAGTTCTTCGGCCGCAGGGTCATCTACTACACGATGCTGGCTGGGCTGACCTTCCCGGTCTTCCTGGTCATCGTGCCGCTGTTCTTCGTGCTCCAGGGCTTCGGGCTGCTCAACACGCTGCCCGGCCTGATCCTGACGTACGTCGCCTACGCGCTGCCGTTCACCGTCTTCTTCCTCTACGCCTTCTTCAAGACGTTGCCCGACGACGTCTACGAGGCCGCGATGATGGACGGTGCGGGCGAGTGGCGCACGTTCTTCCAGATCATGCTGCCGATGGCCGCACCCGGGATGGCCGGGGTGGCGATCTTCAACTTCCTCGGGCTGTGGAACCAGTTCCTGCTGCCGGTGGCGCTCAACACCGACCGGAACAACTACGTGCTCACCCAGGGCATGGCGTCGTTCTCCTCTCAGGCGGGTTACAACGTCGACTTCGGCGCGCTCTTCGCCGGGGTGGTGCTGACCGTGCTTCCGGTGCTGGTCGTCTACCTGATCTTCCAGCGGAGAATCGCTGGGACGGTCTCGACGGGCACGTTCCGCTGAGCCTGATCTGACCCAGATGTGACGCGGATCTCGCGCCCCAGGTTAATAAGCGCTAACCTGGGGCGCGTGACCGCTTTTCTCCAGCCCGAGCACGAAGAGTTGCGTGCTGTCGTCCGTGACTTCGCCCAGAAGGAGATCGCGCCCCATGCCTCGCAGTGGGACCGCGACCATCACTTCCCTGTCGACGTGGTCCACAAGATGGGTGAGCTGGGCCTGTTCGGCCTGACCGCGCCCGAGGCGTACGGCGGAGGCGAGGGTGACCTCGTCGCGCTCTGCGTCGCTATCGAGGAGCTCGGCCGCGTCGACCAGTCGATCGGGATCACGCTCGAGGCTGCCGTCGGTCTGGGTATCAACCCGATCCTCACCTACGGCACCGACGAGCAGAAGGAGCGCTGGCTCCCCGACCTCGTCGCGGGCAAGAAGCTGGCCGGGTTCGGGCTGACCGAGCCGGGTGCGGGTTCCGACGCCGGCGCGACCGCCACGAAGGCCGTCCTCGACGGCGAGGAGTGGGTCGTCGACGGCGCCAAGCAGTTCATCACCAACTCCGGCTCCTCGATCACCTCGGTCGTCACCGTCACCGCGCGCACCGGGACCCGCGACAACGGCAAGCCCGAGATCAGCACCATCATGATCCCCTCGGGCACGCCCGGGTTCACCGCCGAGAAGGCGTACGACAAGCTCGGCTGGCACGCCTCCGACACCCACCCGCTCTCCTTCGACGGCGCCCGGGTGCCGGCCGACCACCTCCTCGGTGAGCGTGGCCGCGGCTACGCCCAGTTCCTCGCCACCCTCGACGACGGCCGCGTCGCGATCGCCGCGCTCGCGGTCGGCTGCATCCAGGCCTGCCTCGACATGGCGCTCGAGTACGCGGGGGAGCGGCAGACCTTCGGTGGCCCGATCGGCCGCAAGCAGGGCGTCGCCTTCCAGATCGCCGACCTCGAGGTCATGCTGCGAGCCTCGCGGCTGCTGACGTACGAGGCAGCCGCCATGAAGTCCGGGCTCGACTCGGGCGCCGTGACGATGAAGGAGTTCAAGCAGGCGGCTGCCGCCGCCAAGCTGTACGCCACCGAGTCGGCCGTCACCGCGACCCGCATCGCCACCCAGGTCTTCGGCGGCTACGGGTTCATGGAGGAGTACCCGGTGGCCCGCTTCTACCGCGACGCGAAGATCCTGGAGATCGGCGAGGGCACCTCTGAGGTGCAGCGCATGCTGCTTGCCAGAGGTCTCGGCCTCCCCGTCGAGTAGGCGCGAATCCTACGGCACGCTGAACGAAACCCGCGAAGTAATCAAGAGCCATCTCACCATTGACCGTTTACTGTGGCCACATGGTGTTCGGGGGACAGCTGCTGGGAGGGCTGCGTCGCACCCGCCTCCTCGGGGAGGTGGTCCGCTTCATGATGGTCGGCGGAATCGCGACAGCAGTCGCTTTCGTGCTGTTCAACGGACTGGTCCACGGCTTCTTCATGGGGTCGGGGCCGATGAACGGTCAGCCGATCCCGGCCTACATCGTCGCCAACACGGTCGGCATGCTGATCAGCTACGACCTGAGCCGCCGTTGGACGTTCCGTCACCGCGTCTCCGACCATCCCGATGGCGGGTTCACGGCCTATGTCGTGATCAACGCGGTCACGATGCTGCTGCCGGTCGGGTGCCTCTACGTCACCCGTAGCGTGATCGGCTGGGACAGCGCGATCGCCGACAACCTCTCGGCCAACGTGGTCGGCGTGCTGCTGGGGCAGATCGCCCGGTTCTTCCTCTTCCGGAAGTTCGTCTTCGGCCGCCCGATCCGCTACACGCAGGTCTACGGCAGCGTGGAGGAGGAGGCCGCGGCGCTGGAGGCCGCGGCAGGCGGGACGGTGCTGATGGCTCCGGAACGCCGAGAGCCGGTCAGCGGTTCCACAGAGCCGGCCACGCATGACCGAGCCGGCTGAGCAGGTCGCGTAGCAGCGGCAGGCTCAGCCCGACCACGTTGTGGTGGTCGCCCTCGATCCCGGTGATGAAGGCCCCGCCGAGCCCGTCGATCGTGAACGCGCCGGCGACAAGCAGCGGCTCGCCGGTCGCGACGTACGCAGCGATCTCCTCGTCGCTCACGTCGGCGAAGTGCACCGTCGTGGCAGCCGTCTGCGACACCTGCCGGCCGGTCGTGGTGTCGACCAGGGCGTGCCCGGAGACGAGTACGCCGCTGCGCGCCCGCATCTCCCGCCAGCGCTGGGTCGCCTCCTCGGGGTCGTGCGGCTTCCCCAGGGGCTTTCCGTCCAGCTCGAGGACGCTGTCGCACCCCAGCACGAGCGCCCCTTCGGGCACCTCGGGACGGCCGGCGACGGCGTCCCGCTTGAGCTCGGCGAGCCCGAGCGCCAGCTCCGTCGGCGGCAGTCCATCGAGCTTGCTCTCGTCGACACCGGAGACGATCACCACAGGTTCGACACCTGCGCTGCGCAGCGTCTGCAGCCGGGCGGGGGACTTGGAGGCAAGGACCAGCGTGGTCATGGCTCAACCCTAGGGGTAGTGGTCCTTTACCCCGGAGTCCGTCCCGACTAGGTTTCGCACATCCAACCCATCTCAATGAGGAGAAATCCGAAGTGACGGATTACCCGCCGCCCCCGCCCCAGCAGCCGTACGGTGCTGGCCCCGTGGGCGAAGTTTCGCTGAGCCAGCCGCTCCGCGGTGCGTCGCCCCGCGACGCCATCGTGCGCTTCTTCAAGAAGTACGCCTCCTTCGAGGGCCGCGCCAGCCGGTCCGAGTTCTGGTGGCCCTGGGGCGCTGCTGTGGTCGTCAACATGGCGATCAACCTGCTCCTCGGCGCCGACTCGACCGCCGGTTCCATCATCGGCGGCATCTTCGCGCTCGCCATCCTGGTCCCGTCCCTCGCGGTCGGTGCCCGACGCCTGCACGACACCGGCCGCTCCGGCTGGTGGCAGCTGCTCTGGCTCCTCCCGTGCATCGGTTGGATCGTGCTGATCGTCTTCTGGGCCCTCCCGGAGAAGGCCGAGGGCGACAAGTACAACGTCGCCTGACCGGCGGCTAACCACGAACGGCGATCAGTCTCTAGACTGATCGCCGCTCGGCCGAAGTGGTGGAATTGGCAGACACGCAGCACTTAGGATGCTGTGCTCCAGGGCGTGCGGGTTCAAGTCCCGCCTTCGGCACACAGAGTCCGGGTCCGACCCGGGGCGTCCCAGGGTCGATCCCCATGGACATTGGTCACCGGACCCTCAAGGATGGAAGAACACCACCCCATCCAGGAGAGGGATGAAGTCATGTCGTTCAAGGACAACGCGTCCAACTGGCGCGATGGCGTCCAGAAGGGCGTCGAAGGCGCCAAGCCCGCTGTTGCGGACGCCAAGGTGAAGTCAGCACCTCACCTTGTCACCGGCGGCGAGAAGACCGTCGAGAAGGCCGGCGAGTTCAAGGCTCAGATCGAGGCCAAGAGGGCTGCGATGGCGTCCGCACCCGACGCGGACACGCCGCGCAACCAGGCCCTGTCGGGTCTGCTCCAGGTCGGCGCGGCCGCCACCGACGTCGCCGCCCAGGCGGGCGAGTGGCTGATGGAGACCGGTGCCAAGTGGAGCGCCGGCGCCGGCCCCGTGGTCGTCGAACCGCCGAAGGAGATCCCGGGGGAGGACGTACCTCCTCCGCCTGACTTCAAGAAGCCCGACGACCAGCAGTAGAGCTACGAGGCGAGGCCGAGGTCGCGGCGGAGCTTGGCGACGTGACCGGTCGCCTTGACGTTGTACTGCGCGACCTCGATCTTGCCCTCCTCGTCGACCACGAACGTCGAGCGGATCACGCCCTCGACGACCTTGCCGTAGAGCTTCTTCTCGCCGTAGGCGTCGTACGCCTTGTGCACCGAGAGGTCCTCGTCGGAGGCCAGGGTGATGGTGAGCCCGTCACGCTCGCGGAACTTCGCGAGCTTGGCGGGCTTGTCCTTGGATACGCCGACGACCTCGTAGCCGGCGGCCTTCAGCGAGTCGATCGAGTCGGTGAAGTCACAGGCCTGCTTGGTGCAGCCGGGGGTCATCGCGGCGGGGTAGAAGTAGACGATCACCTTGCGGCCGCGGAGGCTGCTGAGCGAGACCTCCGCGCCGGTGTCGTCGGGAAGAGTGAAGTCGGGGGCCACATCGCCCGGCTCGAGACGCGTCATGGAGCCAACCTAGCGAACATTCCCAGGCGAACCGCAGCGGTGGAGCACGCAGTGGACGTACGCCGGTTGCTAAGGTCTGCGCATGTCCAAGGACCAGACTTCCTCGCTCGAGTCCGAGATCGAAGAGATCCGCGAGCGGCTCGCAGGCACCATCGACGAGCTGATCTACCGGGGCAGCCCGAAGACGATCGTTCAGCGCCAGGTGGCGGCCATCAAGGCGGTCTACGTCGACCCGGTCTCCGGTGAGCCGAAGATGGGCAACATCGCGAAGACCGTCGGCGGGGTGGTGGGCACCGTCGTGCTCATGGCCACGCTGCGTAAGATCACCAAGGCCAACTGACCACTCCCCACCGGCAAGGCAACACGGACGTGACCGACAAGACCCCCATCAAGATGCTCCACGACCGGGTGCTGGTCGAGGTCGCGTCCGACGCCGGTGAGCGTCGCTCCTCGGGCGGCATCGTCATCCCGGCGACGGCCGCCATGGGCGCGGCCCGGCGGCTCACCTGGTCACGGGTGGTCGCCGTCGGTCCGCACGCGCGGGCCGTCGAGATCGGTGACCGGGTGCTCTTCGACGCCGATGACAAGCCGGAGGTCGAGGTCGCCGGAGAGGTGTACGTGCTGATGCGGGAGCGCGACGTGCACGCTGTTGCTGCGGAGCGGATCGCGGACGAGTCCACCGGCTTGTACCTCTGATTTACTGCCGAGTCGGCGCATCCGACCCCTCTGGCTCGCTTCGCTTCGCCAGACACGGGGTCAGATGCGCCGACTCGGCGTCACGAAGGCAGTGCGTTGAACCGATGCGCCATCACGACGATGTTGCTGTCGTAGCTCGAGCCGTTCCAGTCGGTGCAGGTGATGATCACCAGTCGGCCGTCGCCGTGGTCCTGCCCGAAGAGGCGCTGGGCCTGCTCGGCCAGCTCCTTGCGGCTGAGCACCTCGACGGAGTCGACCTGGTGCTGGAAGGTCCCGTCCTTGGTGACGATGTCGACCTCCTGCCCCTCCTCGATGTGGTCGAGCTTGTTGAGGCTGCCGCCACCGGTGTGGACGGTGTGGCCGGTGACGACCGTCTGACCCTGCGCTGAGCCTGGCTTGGCGCTGCCGACCCACCAGCCGATCTCGCGCGGGTTGCGCGGCGGGTCGAGCACCTCGCCCTTGAGGCGGATCGGGACGACCCTCGCCTTCGTGTTCAGCCCGGGCAGCTCGAGGCGCTGCGGGGCGCCGGGCGGCACCTCCACCGCGGCGCTGCCGCTGGGCCACAACAGCCCGGCCAGCACCATCGCGACAGCGAGCACGACCAGCGCGGTCCAGAGGCCACCCGCCGCCGCGGCGAGCCGCGGCGGCGAGTCAGCAGAGGTGTCAGCCACGCCGCAACGTGCGGACGTATGTCGCCACACCGGCGCCCGCGGCCGCGAGGAGCAGCAGGGTGACCAGAGCGATGCGTCCGGCGCTGCCGTCGTCGTAGCTCTCCACACCGGCGGTCACGACGGTCGGGACCGAGGCCGGCGGGTTGGCTGCCTTCGGCGGGTTCTTGACGACCGTCTTCGTGACCGGGCTGTTCGGGCCACAGTGGCTGGTGCCGATGGTCAGGTGCGCCAGGCTGCTGCCGACGAACGCCTCGGCGGCCGGGAGGATCTTGGCGTCGAGCGCGGTCACCGTGATCGCGCCGGGGGACTTGTCCTGTGCGTTGAGGGTGATGTCGAGGACGTTGTCCTCGAGCGGAGCGAGCTGCTCCTCGATCGAGGTCAGCAGTGTGTTGAGCACCTGCTTCTGCAGTTCGACGACGACGGGATCGATCGGCTGGAGCGCACCACCTAGACCGTTGGTCAGCTGGGCCCGCAGACCCTTGATAACGACATCGACCACGCCGGAGAGATCGGTGACTACCTTCTGGTTCACCGCGGGGTCGACGGGCAGGTCGACGAGGGTCTCCCGCTTGCCGCCGGGCAGGACCACGTAGGCGGAGGAGTTGGCGATGGTGCTGTCGCCACGGGCGGTGTCGTCATTGGCGGTGCAGTGGCTCTGCACGGCGCCGAGGTCCACGTAGATGCCGGCACCGTCCAACCCGTCGACCGCGGGGGCGAGGAGCTGGTCGAGCGCGCTGACGATCTGGCTCTGGAACGGCTTCAGGGCCTCCTGGACCTTGGCATCCATACCCTGGAACAGGTCGGACTGGATCACCTGCAGGTCGCCGAAGTCGAGGCTGGCTGCGTCGAGCTTGATGTTGTCGCCGCCGCTGAGGCAGTCGCCGGATCCGGCCGCGACCAGGGTCGCACCGTCGCCGGCGATGCCGGCGCAGGCGGCCGAGGTGGCGTTGCGCTTGGCGACCGCGTCCTGGGCCAGCGTGCCGACGTGGATGGCGTCCTGGCCACCGAGCGCCGTGACGATCGGCTCGTTGGTGCCCTTGGCCGACTCGCTGGAGCCGTCGTTGGTGACGGCATAGGTGCCTGAGTCGGTCGCTCCGGTGCCGGCCAGCTCGAGGCTCAGCGCGGTTGCGGACGCCTGCGACACCGTGGCGGCGCTCGCAGGTGCGGCTGACAAGGCAACCATGGCGGCTGCAGCCGCCACCGCGGCCCCCCGCGCGATGAGTGTTGTGCGCACGTGAATATCCCTCCCTTTGACGTTCGTCACACTCAACGGAGGAGGAGCCTCGTACGTTACGGGCTGGGGTATCGCTTCTGACCTGCGGAATCCGGGTGTCGCGTCAGCTGTCGCAGACCGTGCCGTCCTTGTCGCCGTCGCGGTACCAGGCGTACTCGGCGTCGCGGCCCTTCCGGTAGGGCCCGTAGCCCTTCGCGGTCGCCTTGGCGCAGGTGTCGAAGCGGGGATCCTCACCCGAGTCCGGGGCGGGGTCGCTCGGGGCAGGGTCGCTCGGTGCCGGGTTGCTCTGCGCCGGCCCGGCCAGGCGTACGGTGATCTCGGGGTTGTCGCAGCCGGCGGCGATGTCCTCGATCGCGGCCTTCTCCGCACGGTCGACGAAGAGGCTCCAGCGGATCTTCACGGCGACCCAGTCGGCCACGTACGTGCAGTGGTAGCTCGTGGCGTCGGGCATCCAGTCGGCCGGGTCCTGGTCGCCCTTGCTGCGGTTGGTCGCGGCGGTGACGGCGATCAGGGCGCGCGGGTCACCGAGGTCGTTCGCGTACGCCTCCCGCTGCTCGTCCGTCCACGCGTTGGCGCCGGACTCCCAGCCCTCCTTGAGCGCGACCATGTGGTCGATGTCGAGGCCGCCGGGGCGCTTGACGGTGACCCCGTCGTAGGTGGAGAGCCATACGCCCCTGGAGACGTCGCACCTGCCGCGGGCCTTCTTCTTCGACTCCTCGAGGAGCACCTCGGTGCGGGCGTCCTGGCAGTCGCCGTCGGCGTCGACCCAGTGGTTGAACTTCTCCCTCTCGTAGCCGGAGGCGACCTCCTTGGCGACGGGGAGCTTCGCGATGGCTTCGGTCAGCGGAAGGCTGACCTTCTCGCCGCTGTCGGCGCCGTATCCGGCTTGGACGGCGGTGTCTGGCTGGGAGACCTCGGCGCAGCCGGAGCAGAGGAGTACGACGGCGAGCAGGGTCGCCAGCGGGCGCAGCATGGGGTGACTCCAGAGAGATGGGGGAAGAGCTCTGGGGAGCATCGGGGGCGGCCCAACCCTGTCGGATCCCACGGCGGGCGGCACGCAGGCGCGCCGCCCAGAACCTGCACCCTTTCCGACAAAACGAGCGCGTCCCGGGCCGAGGCTGGAGCCTTGGCCCGGGACGTGGTTGTCGCAGGTTCTACGACGGTTCTACCGGGGAGTCCTGATCAGCGGATCAGGCGTGCGACCGGCGCAGCAGGAACCACCGGGTGGCGGCAGCAGCGGCGACGAGCAGCACGAGCGCGCCGGCGGCGAACCCGCCCTTGGCGGCCGGGGACGAGAGCAGGTTGAGCTCGGCGTTGGCCGGGGCGTTGTCGGGCTTGGCCTGGACGCTCGTGTCCGGGTCGGACTTGTCGCCGGAGACGACGACGTCGACGTTCTTCTTGTCACCGCTGGCCGCGGCCTTCTCCTCGGAGGCGGTGAGGCCGTTGGTGCCGCAGGTGCTGGTGCCGATGGCGACCTTCGCAGCGGTCGGGGCGCCGACCTTCTTCACGGCGTCGAGGACCTTGATGTCCAGAGCGGACACCTCGAGCGACTTGGCGGTCTTGTCCTGCTTGTTCAGGGTGAGCTTGACCAGGTCGGTCTCGAGGCCCTTGAGCAGCACGGCGAGCTGCTCCTTGATGTGCTCGATCAGGTCGACGCGGATCGAGACGTCCAGGCCGGCGAGCCCGTCCCTGGTCTTCAGGCCCGACTGGAGCAGCGTGTCGACGCGGCCGAGGACGGCGTCGGTCACCGGGGAGAGGTCGGGAACGACCGTCGTGTTCTTCTTCGGGTTCGCCGGCAGGTCGGCGACCTTGATGTCGCCCTTGCCGGGGACGTTGACGGTGACGGCGGCGTTCTTGAGCTGGGTCTTGCCCTTGAACGTGGAGCCCTGCGCCATGCAGGTGCTCTCCGCGGCGTCGAGGTCGACACCGACCGAGAGGCCGCCGACCTTGGCGAGCACGCCGGAGACGACGGTCTGGACCAGGTCGTTGACCGGGCCGAGCTTGACGTGGACGTCCTTGCTCTCGTCGTTGAGCAGGTAGTCGGTGGTGGCGCCCAGCTTCTGGAGGTCGAGCTCGGCGAGGTTCACCGTGACGGCCTCGCCCGGCTTCACGCAGCTGGAGCCGTCGCCGATGGCGACCAGGGTCGCGCCCTTGCCGGCCAGGGCCGAGCAGGCGCCGGAGTAGACGGTGCCGTTCTGGAGGGCGGCTGCCGCGTCCTGGGCGAAGACGCCGACCGAGAGCAGCTGCTGCTCGCCCGCGAGGAGCGGAAGAGCGGGCTTGTTGGTGCCCGAGTTGACGGTCTTCTTGCCGTTGTACGTGGCGGTGTAGCGACCGGTGTCGACCTTGACCTTGTCAGACACGTTGACGGTCAGAGCGACCGACGAGGCCTTGGCCTGGGGCTTCTCCGCCGCAGTCGCCGGGGCCGCGGTCACGGAAAGACCGATCATCGCGGTCGCCGCAGCAAGGGCGGCTCCGCGGACCGAGAGTGGGGAGCGCAAGTGACTTCTCCAATGGTGTTGATAACTGTCGATGACAGGGCACGACGAGTAGAAGTCAGCCTCTGCAGCCCCCCGGTTGCTGTGACTCGCCGTGACGAAGCGGGGAGTTTAGCCACGTCGGATCGCGGGTGCATAGGCGTACGAGACGGCCCGGATGGCCGTGAAATCGGCCGTAACTTCCCCGGCAACACGTCGTCTTCGAGCACCTGGTCGGACCCCTTGTTGATCTTCCTCATGATCGCTACCCGAACGTCTGAGACGCCTGGGCAAGTTGTGGTCGTCACGTTGTGCTCTCCGGTTCGGGAACAATGCACTGTAGGCATCTCCACAACCCGATCTGGCGCCAGTTTGTTAGGGTTACCTAACCAAAACCTTGCCGACTTTCTGACAGTGTGTCAGGATCTTTGCCGGACCGCCGATCGCTGCCGCCCGACCCTGACTGGAGGACACATGTCCGCCCTGCTCGCCGACGAGATGCACGACGCTCCACTCTCCGCGCTGATGCGCGAGGGCTCTCGGATCCAGCACACGGCCGCCGAGAGCTCCTCCTTCATGGAGGAGCTGCTGGCCGGCCGGGTCAACGAGCAGGGGTACGCCGACTATCTGCTGCGCCTGCGCAAGGTCTACGTCGCGCTCGAGACGGTCGGCCGCGACCTGGCCGCCACGGACGCCGTCGCCGAAGCCGTCCATGACGTCGCCCTGGAGCGCCTGGCCTCGATCGATGCCGACCTGGCCGTGTGGGCGCCCGGTGTCGACGGTGACGCCGTGGAGTCGGCGGCCGTCGATGCGTACGTCGCTCGGATCGAGGCCACTCGCGCCTGGGGCGGTCTCTACGCCGCCCACCACTACACGCGCTACCTCGGTGATCTCTCCGGTGGCCAGGCGATCGGCCGGCTGCTCGACCGGTTCTTCGAGCTCGACGGCGAGGGGGTGGCGTTCTACGAGTTCGCCGAGATCCCCAAGCCGAAGCCCTACAAGGACGGCTACCGCGCCCGCCTCGATGCGCTGCCCCTCGGCCCCGCGGAGAAGATCCGCATCGTCGAGGAGGTCCAGGTCGCCTTCGGTCTCAACCAGGCCCTCTTCGAGGAGCTCGGCGCTCGCCTCGACACTTATCGCAGGTGAACTAGGGTTCGCTCTCGTGCCCCGTATCGCCGCCGAGAACGTCCCCGAGCACCGCAGACTGGTGCGCGAACGGATCTTCGCGGCGTTCGCGGAGCTGATGGCCGAGGGCAGCTACGACGCCGTCAGCATGTCGAAGCTGGCACAGCGCGCGGAGATCGGACGCACCGCGATCTACCACCACTTCAAGGACCGCGACGCGGTGATGGTCGCGTTCGCGACCCACGAGACCTCGGAGTACGTCGCGTCCCTCCAGGCTCAGCTCGCCGCGAGCGATCAGCCTGCCGAACGGCTGCGGATCTACGTACGCAACCACCTCACCCTCGGCGAGAAGTTCCACATGGGCTTCGGCCCCCAGGTCTACGGCGGGCTCCCCGAGGAGGCTCGCCAGGAGATCCGTGAGCACGTCGTCGCCGTCGAGCAGGTCCTCGCCGGGATCCTCGAGCAGGGCGCCGAGGAGGGCGTCTTCGCCGTCTCCGACATCGACGCCACCCTCGCCCTCGTCCACGCCGTCCTGGGCACCCGCAACCTTCCGGCTGAGCGGATCGAGGAGTTCGTCCTCCGCGCCGTCGGTGCCCTGTGAGTCGCGCGCGCAGGTAGGTCGGCTAGCCCTGCGGCAGGCCGACGCTGTTCCTCTGGAAGTCGACGAGCCGTTCGTTCTCGTAGGTGATGCGGTCGGCAGTGCCCTCGAGGGCGCGGAACATCTCCTTCAGGGTGCGGATCCCGTCGGGCGACTGGCGCACGATGAGCTCTGCCAGCTCGAGAGCGACCGCCTCGGCTTCGTCGGCAGGAGCCGTACGCAGGGCCAGGCCCGTCGCGACGGCCTCGTCCGCCCCGACCGGGCGCCCGGTGTAGATCAGCTCCTTGGCGCGGGAGAGGCCGACGAGCTGGGTCAGTCGGGCCGGGCCGACCGGAACGCCCAGCCGGGCGCCGGCCCAGGCGAGCTTCAGGTTGGCCCCGGCCACGCGCAGGTCGCAGCCGGCGATGATCTCGGCGCCGGCGCCCACGCAGTTGCCGACGCAGACAGCGATCGTCGGCACGGGCACCTGCTCGACGAGCCGGTAGAGCTCGGCGAACGCCTCCATCCGGGCGACTCCGCCGGCCGCGTCCAGGGGCTCGGTGACGTCCGCGCCTGCACAGAAGGCGTCGGGAGATGTCGTCGAGAGCACCACGGCGCGAACCTCGCCGTCATCGGACAGTTCCTTCAGCGCGTCGTTGAACAGGCGGAGCGTCGGGGTGTCGAGGGCGTTTCGCTTCTCGGGACGGTTGAGCCGGAGGATCTCGACGTCTCCGCGCCGCTCCCGCACAAGGCTGGTCATGGCCGGTCCACGAAGATGTCGTACTCCAGGTCGCCGGTCCCGCCGTACTTGGAGAAGTCCGTGACTCCAGCGTCCCGAAGCACGTCCACGTCCAGGAACGAGTTGCCGGTGCACTCGCGCGAAGGGCGCCCCAGGATCTCCACCGCGGCGTCGGCGACGATCTCGGGCGTACGCGACCTCTCCACCGCTGCGTCTCCGCCGAGGAGGTTCTGCACCGCGGCCGTGGCGATGAGGGTCTCGGGCCACAGGCAGTTGGCGGCGATGCCGTGCTCGGCGTACTCCGCTGCCCAGCTGAGCGTCAGCAGACTCATTCCGTACTTCGCCAGGGTGTACGCCGGGTGTGCGCCGAGCCACTGCGGCGCGAGGTTGATCGGCGGCGACAGCGACAGGATGTGCGGGTTGGCCGATGCGCGCAGGTGGGGAAGCGACTTGCTCGTGAGCAGGTACGTCCCGCGCAGCTGGATCTGCGTCATCAGGTCGAAGCGCTTCATCGGCAGGTCTTCGGTGCCGTCGAGCGCGATCGCGGAGGCGTTGTTGAGCACGATGTCGATGCCGCCGAACCGCTCGACGGTCTGGGCGACGGCGTTCTCCACCGAGGCCTCGTCACGGACGTCGCCGACCACTGCCAGCGCCTGCCCGCCCGCTTCCTCGATCTCCGCAGCGGCCGTGTGAACGGTGCCGGGGAGGCGTGGGTCGGGTGTGTCCGTCTTCGCCAGCAGCGTGACGTTGGCTCCCAGCCTGGCCGCGGCGATGCCCACGGCCAGGCCGATGCCGCGGCTGCCGCCCGACATGATGATGGTGCGTCCATAAAGGCTCATGCCCGGGGACGTTACAGATCCTCTGCGGCTGTGGCAATGATGTAAATAACACATCGTCTGCGGATGCGGGATTCATGTAAGATCCGCAGCGATGTCACCGACCCATCCCGATGCGAGCGCCCTTCGCCCTGTGTCCGCCCGATCGGCGCTCCTGGGCCTGCTCATGAGCGCCGAGGTGCCGACGTTGTCCGCCCGCGAGCTCGTCGCGGGAGGCCGTCTGGTCGGCTTCTCGGAGACGACGGTCCGGGTCGCGCTCTCCCGCATGGTCGCCGCTGACGACCTGGTCCGAACTGCGGAGGGGAGGTACCGGCTCTCCGAGAGGTTGAGCCACCGCCAGCGCCGGCAGGAGGCGGCGATCCATGTGCAGACCGGCGCCTGGGACGGTGACTGGGACATGGTCGTGGTGACCGCCACCGGCCGCTCCGCCGCCGACAGGGCGAGCCTCCGGGCCACGCTCACCGACCTACGTCTGGCCGAGCTGCGTGAGGGCGTGTGGGTACGCCCGGCGAACCTCGACCTCGAGTGGTCCGATGAGCTCGCCGGCCTGTGCGAGCGGCTGACGATGCGGCCCACGACCGACCCCGCGGAGCTTGCCGGCAGGCTGTGGGACCTGGCCGGCTGGGCCGACCGGGCGCGCGAGCTGCTGGCGGCCACCGACACCGACGACCCGGTGCTGCGGTTCACCGCCTGCGCCACCTCCGTACGTCACCTGCTCGCGGATCCCGTCCTGCCCGGCGAGCTGCTACCCGCGGACTGGCCGGGTGCCGCGCTGCGCAAGGCGCACCTCGACTACAAGGACTGGCTGATCGACACTCGCCGGGCGCTCACCGAGCGCATCTCCTGAGCGTACGAGCGTGATCGGATGTCGCGGTGGCGTGGTAGCCAGCGGGATACGATCCACAGGTTGAAGTACGCCACGGATGGTCGTCCGCAGGCGAAACGTCAGGGATTGCGGGGGAGACGTGAACACTTCTGAGGCCTTGCTCGCTCATTCATCCGACGGCCGCACCTTCGTGTACGTCGGGCAGGAGACCTTTGCCGTCGTTCCGGGCGACATCGTGGTTCTGAGCACCGAGGACAGCGAGGTGCTCGGTCAGGTTCTGGACTGCAACGACCCGGCCGTGCTGGATGACGGTGGGTCCGGCATCCTGCTCGGTCCGCTCGACGAGACCGGCGTACCGCGTCCGGAGCGCCGTCAGCCGTTTCGCAACGCCCGGCTCTCCGCGCCCAGCGCACGGCACCTCGAGCGACTGCAGCAGGTCTCCGGGGCCACGCTGGAGGTCGGCACGTGGCGGTCCGCCGGACACGAGGTCCCCGGTCGGCTGAGGGCTGGCGCCTTCAACCGGCACACCTTCCTGTGCGGCCAGAGCGGCTCCGGCAAGACCTATGCGCTCGGGGCGATGCTGGAGCGGTTGATCTTGAACACCGAGCTCCGGGTCGTCGTGCTCGACCCCAACGCCGACTTCGTCAGCCTCGGCGAACCGCGTGCCGACGCGCCGACGGAAGTTGCCGATCGCCTGTCCGCGACGGCGGTGCGGGTTCTGGGTGCAGACACGACCGACTACGAGCCGCTCAGGCTGCGCTTCTCCACGATGTCGCGCCGAGCCCAGGCGGCGTTGCTCGAGCTCGATCCGATGCGCGATCGCGAGGAGTACAACCTCTTGATCCACCGCATGGACGAGATGGCCTCGTCCGACCTGCAGCAGGTGATCCGCAAGCTCTTGGTGGGTGCCCCGGACGAGCGCGCGCTGGGTCAGCGGATCGAGAACCTGGGCCTCGACCGCTGGGAGGTCTGGGCCGGCGAGCTGCCGTCCGCCGCCGAGATCGTGTCCTCGGGGAGCCGAGCGACGGTGCTCGATCTGAGTGGTTTCGAGGATCCGCACGAGCCGATGGCGGTCAGCCTCGACCTCGTCGAGCGCTTGTGGGCGGAACGCACCAGCCGGGTTCCCACCTTGATCGTGATCGACGAGGCCCACAACCTGTGTCCGGCGGACGCTTCCGGTGCGTTGCAGCAGACGCTGGTGGACCGCATCGTGCAGATCGCGGCCGAGGGTCGGAAGTATGGGCTGTGGCTGGTGCTCTCGACCCAGCGACCCGACAAGATTCATCAGCAGGTCGTATCGCAGTGCGACAACCTCGTGCTCATGCGGATGAACTCGCCCGGCGATGTCGCCGCCGTTGCTCACCTGTTCGGCTTCGCGCCCTCGGCCATGCTGCGTACCGCGCCGTTCTTCCAGCAGGGCGAGGCGCTCTTCGCCGGACGCTTCGTGGCAACGCCGTCGTTCTTCCGGATGGGTGCGCGATTCACGAAGGAGGGAGGCACGGACGTGGCGGTTCCCGTCGCCGCTCCGTGACTCACCTGATCGGTTCGCCGACCAGCTGCCAGCCCGCCGCAGACGTACGCTGCTGCCAGAAGTCCCGATAGCGACCTCCGGCCGCGAGCAGGTCGGCGTGGCTGCCGCGCTCGGCGATCCGGCCGCCGTCGAGGACGAGGATCTGGTCGGCGGCCGTCACCGTCTGGAGCCGGTGGGCGATGACGATGACGGTGCGGTCGGCCGCCAGGGCGGTCAGCGCCTCCTGCACCGCCGCCTCGTTCTCGGCGTCGAGAGCCGCGGTGGCCTCGTCGAGGAGGACCACGGAGGCGTCCTTGAGGAGCGCACGGCAGATCGCGACGCGCTGGCGCTCGCCGCCGGACAGCGTTGAGCCGGCCTCGCCGACGCGGGTGTCCCAGCCGTGCGGAAGGCGGGCGACGATGTCGTCGACGCGGGCCAACCGCGCGGCTTCGTCCAGTCGGGCCGGGTCGGCGTCGGGAGCGGCGAGCAGGACGTTGTCCCGCAGAGTGCCCTCGAAGAGGTAGACGTCCTGGAAGACGATGGACACCTCGGCCATCAGCGCCTGGGTCCCCAGATCGCGTACGTCGACACCACCGACCCGCACCGACCCGGAGGTGACGTCGTGGAACCGGGCGGCCAGCCGGAGCAGGGTCGACTTCCCGGACCCGGAGGGCCCGACGATCGCGGTGAGCGAGCGGGCCGGGGCGGTGAAGGACACCCCGTCCAGCACCGGGGTGGAGCCGTCGTAGGAGAAGGAGACGTCGTTCATCTCCACCGCGCCGTCACGTGGGGTGGCGGGGACGGACGGCTCGGGGAGCGGGGCGGTCTCGAGCAGGTCCAGGACCCGGCGCAGCGACCCCTGGGCGATCCGCAGGGCGCTGGAGAGCTCGCCGAGGTCGACCATCGACTCCACGAACCGCACGCTGAGCACCAGCAGACCGATCGCGGTCGCGGCGGCAAGTGTGCCACCGAGGACGAGCTGGACCGAGAGGGCGACCACCACGGTGAGCAGCGCCTGGACGGCGAGCAGCTGGAGTCCGCGACCGCCGAAGCCGGTCACCAGCATCCGCCGGCTGGCCGCCCGCTGGGCGGCGAAAGCATCCTCGACCAGCTCGTTGCCATGGACGGTGCGGCCGAAGACCCGCAGGGCCTGCTGGTTGAGGGCGAACTCCACCACCCGCGCCGAGCCGTTGGCCATCGCGGCGTCGTAGCCGGCCTCGGAGCGCCCGATGATCACGCTCAGCAGGCGGGTCGCGGCGAAGACCAGGACCACGCCGGCCAGCAGCGCCACCCCGAGCCGCCACTCCATGACCAGCAGTGCGGCGACCACGGTGACCGGGCTGATCACGGCCGAGGTCATCGGCCGGAGCAGGTGACCGGGGATCGAGGAGATGTCGGCCGCGCCCTTGGACGCCATCCGGCCGACCATCCCGGTGCGGTCGGCGTCGTACCACCCCAGCGGCAGCCGGGCGACGTGTTCTCCGAGCCGGGCCAGGGTGCGGTCGAGGAGGTCGCAGGCCAAGTCGTAGCCGGCCAGGTCGGCGAGGGCGAGCAGGACGTGGTGGGCGACCAGCAGCCCCAGTAGCACGGCCGCCCACACGGTCACCCCGTCCCAGTCCTGGGCGAAGAGGGCGACCAGCAGCGGCACCAGCGCGGCGAAGGCGAGCCCCTGGAGGATCCCGGTGGCGACGAAGGTGGCGACCACTCGCAGCAGCCGGCGACGGCCGTCGTGGTCGAGGAGGGTGCTGAGCATGCGTACGACGGAGATCATCGGGCCACCTCGGTGGTCTGGGTGTGGACGGGTTCCAGGTGGGCACGCTGGTCGGCCTGCCACAGCCGCGCGTAGAGGCCGTCGGCGGCCAGCAGCTCGGCATGGGTGCCGGACTCGGCGACCAGGCCGGAGTCGAGGACGACGATCCGGTCGGCGCCGGTGATCGTGGAGAGCCGGTGGGCGATGACGAGCAGGGTACGCCCGGAGACCAGCCGGGAGAGCGCCTGCTGCACCTGCGCCTCGGACTCCGGGTCGGCCGCCGCGGTGGCCTCGTCGAGGACCAGAACCGGGGTGTCGGCCAGGATCGCCCGGGCGATCGCGACCCGCTGCCGCTCGCCTCCCGACAGCAGCGCGTCTTCGCCGACCACCGAGTCCAGTCCGCGCGGCAGGGCGTCGAGACGGTCCAGGATCTGCGCCGCGGACGCGGCATGACGTACGTCCTGGTCGGAGGCGTCGGGGCGGGCCAGCCGGATGTTGTCGCGGACGCTGGTACGCAGCAGTGAGGTCTCCTGGAAGACGAACGAGACCCGCTCGTAGAGCTGCTCGCTGGTCAGGGTGCGCAGGTCGCAGCCGCCGAGGGTGATCGACCCGAGAGTGGGGTCCGCGAAGCGGGGGAGGAGCCTCGCCAGGGTCGACTTGCCCGACCCCGACGGGCCGACGAGCGCGGTCACCGTGCCGGGTTCGAGGGTCAGCGAGATCCCGTCGAGCACGAGCCTGCCGCCCGGTGTGTAGGCGAAGCCGACCCCGCGCAGCTCGACACGGCCGCCCTCCGGGCTCGCTACGGTCGTCGGGGCCGGGAGCTCCGGGGTGTCCAACAGCTCCTGGATCCGCCGCGCGGCACCGGTCGCCTCGCGCAGCTCGCGACCGGCGTACCCGGCTACGGTCACGGGTGCCGTCATCGTCAGTCCCAGCACGAGGAACGGGACCAGGTCGATCGCGGCGAGGTGGCCGCCGCGCACCAGCAGCGAGCCGACGACGGCGACGAGCGCGAGGGCGAGCACCGGGGTCAGGGCGAGCTCCATCACCAGCATCCCGAGGGCGGAGTGCCGCATCCAGTCGCGGTTGAACCCGCCGAAGCGGCCCGCGACCTCGGTGAACCGGCGGTGCGTACGGCCCTCCCGGCCGAAGGTCTTGACCACCGTGATCCCGTTGACCAGCTCCACGGCGGCCGAGCCGAGCTCGGCCAGCCCGCGGTCGTACGTCTGGTAGAGCTCGCTCGCGCCGTGCATCGAGATCCGCAGGCCGATGATGCCGGCGACCAGCGGGACGCAGGTGACCAGCGCCATCGTGACGTCGACCGAGAGCAGGTACGCCGCCACGGTGAGCGGGAGCGTGATGGCAGCGGTCAGCTCCATCGCCGAGTGCGCGACCAGGTGGTGCAGCGCGGCCACGTCGTCCTGGACCGCCTTCTTCACCTGCCCCGAGGAGCGCTCGGTGAACCAGGCCAGCGGCACCCGGCCGAGCCGGGCGACCAGGCTGCGCCGCAGCAGCACCGAGAGGTCCAGGTCTGCGGCGTGGGAGAGCCAGGAGGCGGTCAGGATCGTCGCCAGCCGTACGCCGAGCGCGGCCAGGCTCACCTGGACGACCAGCCAGGCGCGGTCGGCGTCGACGCTGCCGCCGCCGGTGGCCGGTAACAGGATCCGGGCCAGCTCGACGATGCCGATCATTGGCACCAGCCCGGCGACCGTGGAGACCACGGTCAGAGCAATACAGGCGAGAAGGCGGCCGCGTACGGGCCGGAGGATGTCGCTCAGTGGCGAGGCCATCAGGGCATGTCCTTGTCCAGTGGAAAGGTCGAGGTCCGAGAAGCCTGATCAAGCTGGCCGACGGCCACCTCGGCGCTCCACGAGCTCATCCACGCCTAGAATCAGGAATCATTCTCATTTTGACATGATGGGTGGGCAGGAGGAAGTCGCCACGCCCAGGATCCGGAGCGGTCGAGATCGGGCAGAAGGCGGGCCCGGTTGGACGTATTGGCGGGCATGTAGATGGTTACCGTGCTGGGTGCCGACGGAGCCGTCTGGGTGACTTCGTCCGTGGCTTTCTCAGGGCTGTGAGGTTCAGGGCCGGTCGCAGGCAGTGACACCACGATGCGTGCCGCCGGTGCCGTGGCCTCGGACTGCTCCGGGGTCGCGGTCATATTTTCGAGCGGCGAATGATCCTGAACCGCATTCCTTACGCGTCGGGCATCGAGAGCCTGAAATGCAAGAAACTCCCGACCGAAACCGCTGGTCAGGAGCCTTGTTTGGTACGCCATGTAGGGCTTGAACCTAAAACCCGCTGATATCGCCGCGGCCCCGCTGCCATCGTCGCCTAACGGCATCCGCCGCGGCTTGAACCCACGTGTCCGTTGCGGTTGTTCTGTAGCGATCGACCCCCATTGTGTCCGCGATTGTGTCCGCACCCGTGAGGGAGACCAGATGAGTGCCACCGAACCGATAGCCAGCCAAGATTGCTCGGCGTTGCCTGGTGTCAAGGGTGGCGTAGCCCATTGCGTAGCAATGCATTTGCGCCCTTGATGCCAGGTGGCGGCGTGCAAACCCTGGGGATCGGGGCAGGGGCCGGAGGTGCAGCGCGCTGGGTCTCAGTCACCGATGTTGATGCTGAAGGTCGAAGGCTCGCCGTCGACTGGAGTTATGGTCACTGGCCCGAAGGTGATGAAGACGCTGGCAGCGCCGCTACTTCGATAGAACCCCGTAGCGCGAGTAAGCCGGACGGCGAGGGCTGCGAGGGTTGCTGCCAGTTGGTCGTCGGCCTCGAGCTTGGGCACGGTGAGGTTGGTGTTGCCGGTGTCGTTCGCCCAAGAGCGGATCGCTTCGGCGTCGGTGCGCATGGCCGGCAGGATGCTGTCGTTTGCCCAGGCCCACATCCAAGATGCGGCGTCGGCGTTGTAGCTGCCGAGGATCCGCGCAGGTGCGGTGGCCGTCTTGTCGGGGAAGGTCCAGGTGATGATGCCAGTCTGCTGGTCGAGTCCCCAGCGGTCGGCGGTACCGAGTCCCCAGGTGGAGGTGTGAGCGTTGGCGAGCTGCTCGATCATGGCTTCGCCTTCGAGGAGCAGCGTGCTGAGGTCGGTGTCGTGGGGGCTCGGGCTCGGCGGGGTCGAGGCTTGAGCTCGGCGGAAGAGTGCCATGCCGGGCAGTGTCGCAGATCGGCGAGGTCAGCGCTGACGGGATGAGGCCGCCAATGGTCGAGAGCGCCTTGGTCTACGGACTGGGCGCTCTTCTTCGTTTGCGCGGCACGCAGCGTGACCGGCCGCCAGGCCGCACGCCCCCGGAGGCCGCCTTGGGTCAGTAGAGAAAGTTCTCACGAGAACTGGGTAGTCGCGTGAGAACAGCAGACGAGCGTGTTGGCACCGGGGGAGGATGCTCGTGTGGTTGATACACCGTTCGGTGCGTTCGAGGCACGGCGTGATCTCGGCTCTCGGTACGTGGATTTGGAGCCGACGCTAGACGAGGAGCTCCCGGGCTTCGGCGAGGCTGCGGGAAACGTGACGCTCGCGCTGTTCGGGCTGACGGCGCAGGTAGTAGGGGATCAGGCGACTCACGCTGCGGTTCGACTCCTATTGAACTTGGCTGTCAATGACTTCCGGGATCTGCTGGAAGACCTGAAGCGGGGCGCCGGACGATCCGCGATGCGAACTGCCCGTTCACTTATCGAACACGCGATAAACATGCATGTGATTGCGGACGATCTTGCCGAGGCGTCTAGATATCTAGAGCACCTCGACCGGGGCCCAGCAATTCTCGTGGAGTTGGAACCTGGTTTCGCCCGGATTGAAAAGGCGAACAAGAAGGCTGGCAGTTCGTATCGTCACGCGCTGCGGAAGTACGGCGCTGCGGCGAATCGGCGGTTTGCGAAAGCCGTCGCGCAACACGGCCCGTGGTTTCGAAACGGCTGGACGACTACCAAGTTGCGTGATCGCGCGGTGGGGTCCGGCCTTGAGCATCTCTACCCGTACTACCAACTAGCTTCGCTAGTGGTCCACGGAAGCTCTGGTGGGGCTCTGGGCACGGTACGAAACCACTCTGACGGAAGATCCACCTACCGCACCGGCCCAGCGCTGGAGATCGCCCCAGTTGCGATGTGGGCCGGGCTCGCGGCATTCCGAGACGTTCTGTCGGGTTTGAGAAAGGCGCGTCCGGACATTGACCCCGCGCTGTACTCAGGGGACTTGGATTCATTGGACGCGCTCTGGGTTGACTACTTCCTGTTGCTCACGAGGCTCGACAATGAGCTGTGGCCGCGCGAGGGCGTGAGACCGCCGACAACTGTGCTTGCATTTACCCAGAAGCGAACACGGAGGTGGTATCTCCATATTCCTAGTCACGGTGTTCTAGTTCAGGCTGACGAACCGGTGCTTCCCGACTGGATCGAAGCCCAGGTTGACGGAATGATCGACATCATGCTGGCGCAGGAGCCTCAACTATTTCGGTCAGATCAAAGGTGGCTGACTGCGACGGTTCCTCACGTGGGATTGAAGATTCGTGCGGACTCTATCGCTATCCCCGACACTGCTCTACTGGAGACGCCTCCAGAGGGGTGGGAGATCCGAGAAATTGGCCGTGTGGAGCGTGACCGTTGACCTAACGAAATCGGTCGTTCCATACATTGATGTCGCTCTTGGCCGGTCGCATGCGCGGGTCAAGGTCCGGCTGTGGTCCGGGACGATTCGGCCGGTGAAGCGCTCGGGCAAGACGTATGCCGATGCGACCCGTCGTGTGCTCGATGCTGTCCGTGAGCTCCTGGAGCAGGGCGGCGGTCCAACCGGACTTACCAAGGCGTCGACGTTCCGGCAGGCTCACGCTTCGTGGCTGGCCTCGTCCACGTTGCAGGTCGAGAAGGGTAAGCGGGCTGAGTCGCCCCTTGCGCTCTACACCACAGAGAGTGAACGCGTTGTGCTGCCGGCTCTCGGCGATCTTCGCTTGGGCGAGATCAACACTCCGGTTGTGGAGCGGTTCATTCAAGGGGTGGTCGCGGACAAGGGGCCGTCGACTGCGAAGGTCTGCAAGTCGGTGGTCTCCAACACCTGCTCTCATGCTGTGCGTCAAGGCGGGATGAGCACCAACCCGGTGCGCGACCTGACGCCGATTTGAGGCCACGAAGAAGCGGAAGGCCAAGGCGCTGCGCGGTAAGGAGATCAAGGCGTGGCTCGATGCTATTGACGCTAGCGACCTCGGCCGGTGCAAGGACTATCACGTCCTGGCCCGGTTCATGCTGGCGACCGGGGTACGCATCGGCGAAGCGCTCGCGGTGACGTGGGCCGACCTCGACCTCGCGGCCGGCACGGTCAAGATCGAACACACTGCATACCGGTCAAGGGCAAGGGCGTGGTGTGGCGCAAGGTGAAGTCGGCGACCTCGGATCGTGCCCTGCTGCTCCCGACATGGTGTGTGTCCTTGCTTAAGGAGCGGCGCAAGAAGATGCGGGCCTTCGACGGTCCGGTCTTCCCTGACGCCAAGGGTGGTTTTCGGGACCGGAACAACGTTCAGCGCGACATACGCAGCATCCGGAAGGGTACGGGACTTCGAGTGGTTGACGACCCACACCTACCGAAAGACGGTCGCCTCGACGCTCGATGAAGCCGGCATCAGTGGGCGCCAGGTCGCGGACCAGCTGGGGCACTCGCGGGTGTCGATGACCCAAGACACCTACCTCGACCGCCGGCCGGTCAACGAGAATAACCTGCGTGCGCTGGAGGCGATCGACCCTGACGTAACAGAGAGTGACGAAGGCGACGGCGGCGAGGACGAGCTGACCGTGGAGGCGGGATCGTGAATCGCGTGCACTGTGTCCGCGATTCTGTCCGCACTGCTGGATTTGGTCGTGAAATGAAAGCAGCCCCTTACCTGTCATCCCAGGTCAGGGGCCGATTTCCTGTACGCCATGTAGGACTTGAACCTACAACCCGCTGATTAAGAGTCAGCTGCTCTACCAATTGAGCTAATGGCGCATGTCTTGGAGCCCGTCAGGCGCGCTCGGCGACGAGAAGAACAGTAGCAGCGGGCTCGGATGCGCCCCAAATCGAGGACGTCGTCAGCGGAGCTCCAGGACGGCTTGGGCGGCGTTGTGGCCGCCGAGGCCGGAGACGGCGCCGCCGCGGCGGGAGCCGGAGCCGCAGAGCAGGATGCTGCCGATGTCGGTGGCGACGCCCCAGCGGGCGGCGGGGGTGGTCAGGTCGGCGTCGTCGGGGGCCCAGGGCCAGGCGAGGTCGCCGTGGAAGATGTGGCCGCCGGGCATGGCCAGGTCGGCCTCGATCTCCTGGGGGATCTTGGCCTCGATGCACGGCTCGCCGTCCGCGGTCCGCGCGACGACGGAGGAGATCGGGTCGAGCAGGTGACGGTCGAGGGAGGCGATGGCGCGTTCGACCGCCTGGGCCTTGCGCTCCTTGCGGGTAGCCGAGTCCTCGAAGAGGGTCGCGGGAGCGTGCAGGCCGAAGTAGGTGAGGGTCTGGGTGCCGGGCGGTACGTCGCCGAGGATGGAGGGGTCGGTCAGCGAGTGGCAGTAGACCTCGCCAGGCATCTCGGTCGGCACCGAGCCGGCGGCGGCCTCGGCGTACGCCCTCTCGAGCTCGGAGTAGGACTCGCCGAGGTGGAGGGTGCCGGCGAAGGCGACCTTCGGGTCCTCGCCGGAGCGCAGCCGGGGGAGGCGCTCGAGGAGCATGTTGATCTTGAGCTGGGCACCCACCGGCTTGTCCGCGGGGGCGGGGGTGCGGCCGAGGAGGCCGTCGAGGACGTACGGAGCCAGCCCGGAGAGTACGTTGTCGGCCGCCACGGTGTGGGAGCCGGAGGCGTCGGTCCAGGTGACCTCGGCGCCCTCGCCGACGGAGCCGCCGCGGATCGAGGTGACGGTCGCGCCGGTGCGGACCTGCGCCCCACCTGCGTACGCCGCCTTGGCGATCGCCCCGGTGACCGCGCCCATGCCGCCGATCGGGACCCGCCACTCCCCGGTCCCGTTGCCGATCAGGTGGTAGAGGAAGCAGCGGTTCTGGATCAGGCTCGCCTCGCTCAGGCCGGCGAAGGTGCCGATCAGGGCGTCGGTGGCGACCACGCCGCGGACCAGGTCGTTGGCGAAGCGGCGCTCGATCGCCTCCCCGAGCGGCCGCTCGACGATGTCGCGCCAGATCGGCGCACCCACCTCCGAGCGGATCGAAGCACCCGCGGGAAGCGGGGAGGTGAGGGTCGGCGCGACGACCTGCGCGAGCTCGCTGACCTCGGAGTAGAACGACTGCCACGCGGCGTACTCCTCGTCCGACCCGGTCACCGCGCGGAAGCTCGCCGCGGTGGCGTCGCCCTCAGGCGTCTCCACGAGCAGGCCGGTGGCCCGCGAGCCGTCGAGGTAGGGGGAGTACGACGCGGTCTGCCGTGACGCGAGCTCGATGTCGAGCCCGAGGTCGGTGCGGATCTGCTCGGGCAGCAGCGAGACCAGGTAGGAGTAGCGCGACAGCCGGGTCGGGAAGCCCTCGAACGCCTGGGCCGAGATCGCCGCGCCGCCGACGTGGTCGAGCCGCTCGAGCACCAGGACCGAGAGGCCCTCCCGGCTGAGATAGGCCGCGGCGGTGAGGCCGTTGTGACCGCCGCCGGCTACCACTACGTCGTACTTCTCCTGTGCCATGGCCCCGATCCTAGGAGGTGGCCAGAGCGGCGTTGGCCCGTTCGGTGAGGGTGGCCAGGACCCGCGCGGTCACGACCAGGTCCTCGGCCGGGATGTCGGAGAAGAACGTCCTGGTCAGCGGCTGGGTCCGCTCGGTGATCTGCTGCTGGAGACGGTCGCCCTCCTCGGTCAGGTTGAGGCCGTCGGCGATCAGGCCGCGGGCGATCGCGGCGTCGAGATGCGACTCGACCTCGGCCGC
The DNA here is from genome assembly GCF_054031495.1 of Nocardioides sp. YJ-D4. Classification (NCBI taxonomy): domain Bacteria; kingdom Bacillati; phylum Actinomycetota; class Actinomycetes; order Propionibacteriales; family Nocardioidaceae; genus Nocardioides; species Nocardioides sp. YJ-D4. Next base: position 1,961,967 of record NZ_CM132932.1, on the reverse strand, counting down.
GGAGACCTTGATGTTGTCGGCCGTCGATGCGACCAGATCGGCACGCGTGGCATCGCCCTGGCGCAGGTAGTTGAGCAGGAGCGACTGCTCGAAGGTCAGGTCGTAGTCGTCGAGCACGTTGAGGAGGTTCTTGCGCACGGCGAAGTAGGCGACGCCGAGGTTGGCGCCGCTGAGCGGAGGAGTGGCAACGGTCATGATCAGTCTCCAGATGTGGGATCGGTGTCGATGGGGGCGGCGAGCATCGCCTCGAGCGCTGCTTGCGCCTCGGCGGCACGACGGCTGTTGCGGCCGCCGAGCGGTGCGGTGAGCTGGTCGAGCAGCCGACCGGTCACCGCGATCGCCTCGCGGGTCACCTCGGTGCCCTCGGGCGTGATGACGAGGCGTACGGCTCGGGTGTCCCTGGTGTCGCGGACACGCTCGACCCAGCCCCTCGTCTCGAGCTGGCGGGCGAGCTTGGAGACGTACATCGGCTCGAGGCCGGTGAGGTCGGCGAGCTGCTTCTGGGTCGGGGCCTCGGAGGCGCGGAGGCCGTGGAGGGAGGCGATGAGTGAGTACTGCGCATGGGTGAGCCCCAGCGGCGCGAGCGCTCTGTCCATCGACACCCGCAGACGCATGGCCAGGCGCCACACGACGTATCCGATCGTCTGCTTCTTCATGGAAGAAACCGTACATGTTGATCATAAACATGTATAGCAATTAAGAATGTCCGTGGTGCCTGGCAGGATCGGAACCATGGCTGAGCGTCCTGAGGTCCCCGAGGCGATGGTGGCGCGGTTGAGGGAGATCCTCGCCGCCTTCCCGAAGTGCCTGGAGGACGACGCCTGGGTGGGGGTGCGCTGGCGGGTCGGCCAGGAGACGGTCGCGCACGTCTTCGGCGGCGAGGATCAGCTCTTCCGGATCGTGTTCCGGGGCGAGCCCGACGAGGTGGTGGCCTTCGAGCACCTCGGCCACCCCTATTTCAAGGCCGGCTGGGGTGGCAACGTGGTCGGGATGATCCTCGACGACGACACCGACTGGGACGAGGTCGCCGAGCTCCTGACCGACTCCTACTGCATCCAGGCGCCGGCCAAGCTGGCCGGTCTCGTCGAGCGTCCGTCGGTGACGACGGAGTAGGTCCGCTCACCTTGGGCGGGTGGCGTACTCCCGATCAACCAGCTTTCGCTGGTCACGCCCTGGTTTCTCGTGGCGCCGGTGATTCCGGTGCTCGTCTGCCACCTCGTGCCGTGGAGATGACTGCGAAGAGTTGCAGCTCGGATTGGGACTTTAGACCCTAGGCCGACCGGCCAGACTCCGGCATGTTACCTTGGCAAATCCAAGGGAACAGTTTCCCTTCCATGGCAACAAATTTCATAAGGAGTGCGTGTGCGTCGCATGGCCATGCTGATCCTCGGGGGAGCCGTTGCGGCGGCCGGGGTTGGCTGCGGTTCGGACAGTTCCATCGACTACGGGTTCTATAGCAACAACCACGGCGAGAACCCCGCGATGGAGAAGAAGGTGATCACCGTCGACAGCACCGAGAGGATCGAGCAGAACCAGCAGCTCGGGTTGACGGCTGAGGGAACCATCAAGGGCGAAGCACCCGGAATCCTGTTGAGGGTGATCGTGCAGGACGTCTTCGAGACGTCCTTCACGGACGGCACCGAGACCCCGCCGGGGTCGCGCGTGATGGCCGTCGAGATCCAGGTCGTCAACGCCGGGTCGAGGGTCTTCAACGACAGCCCGGCCACCGGCACGACGGTCATCGATGCCTCGGGCAAGAAGTACAAGAGCCTGCCCAGCACGGTGACGGTCGACGGCGGCGAGGTGTTCCCGAACCCGTTCGGTCTGCAGCCGCGTGACCAGCGGACGGCCCTGGTGCCGTTCGTCGTCCCGGTCGGGGTGAACATCAAGCAGGTCGGGTTCCAGATCGACAAGGGCGGCGAGAGCGGCCTGTGGCGGGTTCCGTAAGCCAGAACCTTTAAATCTGAATCCAGCATCAGCCTCCAGGCAACCTTCTGGCGGCATTACGCGTCACCATCTCTGTGGTGATGAGACGATGAGTCTTCTCGGACGTAATGCTGCGTGGTCAAACAGGAGGTGTGGTGCGGGTCCGGGTCCTAGGTGCCGTCGAGCTGGTGTGTGACGACGGCACGGTGCAGAAGCTGTCGCGCACGCGGCGGACTCTGCTTGCCCTGCTGGCGGCCGCGCGCGGAGCGCCGGTCTCCTCGGACCTCCTGGTCGACGAGCTGTGGAGAGGTTCACCCCCGGCAACGGGGGTGAACCTGCTTCACCAGCGCGTCCGTGACCTGCGCCGGGCACTCGGCGAGGATCGCCGCCATCTGCAGAGCCGGGCGAACGGCTACGCGCTGGTCGGCGCCGACATCGACCAGGCCCGCTTCGAGGAGCTGGTCGAGCAGGGCCGTACCTCGGCCGAGGCCGGAGACCACGAGCGGGCGAGCATGCTCTTCGACGCCGCCCTGGGACTGTGGACCGGGGGCGCGTACGGCTCGGTCGGTGAGTCGCCGATGATCGCGACCGAGGCCGCTCGGCTCGAGGAGCTGCGGCTCGTCGCCGTCGAGTCCCGGGCCGCCGCTGACCTGGCGCTCGGCCGGCAGGCCGCGGTCGTGGCCGACCTGGGGCCGATCGTCCGGGCCAACCCGCTCCGGGAGGGCCTGTGGCTGCTGCTGATGACGGCGCTGTGGCATTCCGGCCGCACGGCGGAGGCGCTGGACGCCTACCAGCGTCTCTTCCGTGTCCTCCGCGACGAGCTCGGGGTCGAGCCGTCCAAGGACGTACGCGACCTGCAGCTGCGGATCATCGAGGGAGACGATCCCGAGCCGGTGCAAGCACGGACGTACGAGGAGATCGTGCCGCGCCAGCTGCCGCCGGTCGTCGCCGCCTTCGCCGGCCGCGAGGACCACCTGACGACGCTCGACGAGCTGGTGGCGAAGGAGGACGGCGGTGCCGTCGTGATCTCGGCGATCGCGGGCACAGCCGGGATCGGCAAGACGACGCTGGCGCTCTACTGGGCGCACCGGACCGCTCCCCGCTTCCCGGACGGCCAGGTGTTCGTGAACCTGCGCGGCTTCGACCCGTGTGACGCGCTCGACCCGTTGGACGCGCTCGGGGTGCTGCTCGAGGCGTTCGGGGTGGAGCGGTCCCGCCAGCCCCAGGACATCGACGGCCGGGCAGGGCTGCTGCGCAGCAAGCTCGCCGGCAAGCGGGTGCTGCTCGTGCTCGACAACGCCCGCGACAGCGAGCAGGTACGCAGCCTGATCCCCGGCAGCCCGGGCTGCGTGACCCTGGTGACCAGCCGAAACAGGCTCTCCGGCCTGGTCGCGGAGGCCGGTGCGAGCCCGATGGAGCTGGGCCTGCTCAATGACGCCGAGGCCTACGAGCTGCTGGCCGGGCGGCTCGGCGAGGACCGTCTCCTGGCCGAGCCCGAGGCCGTGGAGCGGATCATCGAGCTGTGCGCCTCGTTGCCGCTGACGCTCTCGGTCGTGGCCGCCCGGGCGGCGATCCGGCCGGCCTACTCCCTCGCCGACCTGGCCGAGGAGCTCGGCGAGTCCCGCCTCGACGGGTTCGGCGGCGGACGCGGTGACCTCCGGGCGACGTTCTCGTGGTCGGTCCGGCACCTGTCCGACGCCGCGGCCCGGCTGTTCCGGCTGATCGGCCTGCATCCCGGGCCGACGCTCACCTGCGTGGCCGCGGCCAGCGTGGCCGGGATCTCCCGCGTGCGGGCCCGCCGCCTGCTCGACGAGCTCACCGAAGCCAACCTGCTGACCGAGGTCGCGCCCGGACGGTTCGTGCTGCACGACCTGCTCCGGGAGTACGCCGCCGACCTCGCCACCGGCGAGCCCGCGGAGGTCCGCGAGGCGGCCGAGCTGCGGATGATCGACCACTACGTCTTCAGCGCTCGGGCGGTGCACAGCGCCTACGACCCGCACCAGCGCCACCTCGATGCGCAGGAGCCGATGCGCGACGGGGTCACCCCCGAGGTCGTCGGCGACAGCGTCGAGGCGCTGGCCTGGATCGGCACCCAGCTGCCGGTGATCTCTCGGGTGATCGACGTCGCCGTCGCCCGGGGACTCGCACCCGACCGGATCGTGCTGCTCGTCGGTGCCCTCGAGCGTCTGCTCGACCTCCAGGGACGCTGGATCGAGCTGGCAGCGCTGGCCGAGGCTGCGCTCCCGGGTGTGCGCCGCAGCGTCTCGCAGGGCGGCGACCCCGCCGGGCTCGGCGTCATGCACCGTGCCGCCGGGGCGGCCTGCGGGCGCCTGGGGCGCGTCGAGGACGCCCTCGACCACCTCGGCCGGGCCCTCGATCTGGCGATGGAGTCCGCCGACCTGGTGGGCGAGGGGAAGACCCTGCACCGGCTGGCCACCGTGGCCACGGCCTCCGGCGATCATGCCGGGGCTGCAGCGTACGCGGCTCGGGCGGCGGAGGTCTTCGCTCGCGCGGGCGACCCGATCCGGGCGGCCTGGACGACCGGGCGGCTGGGTCTCTACGAGGCCCTCGACGGTGCGTACGAGTCCGGGCTCCGTCACTGCGAGGCGGCGCTCGAGGAGCTGCGCCGGGTGGCGCCCGGCTACCGCAGCGAGGGCAACGTCATCGCCACCATCGGCTGGATCCACCAGCAGCTCGGCTCCGTCGACGAGGCGGCCGGTCACTTCGAGGAGGCCGTGACCAAGCTCCGTGCCGCCGGCGACCTGCCCGGTCTGGCCGACGCGCTCGGCCACCTGGCCGACGCCCGCGCCGCCCTCGGCAAGGACGAGGACGCCCGCTGCGCGAGGGTCGAGTCCGCCTCGATCCTCGCGCAGCTGGGCTGACCGCTCCGGCTACGCCGTGGGCAGCTTGTAGTCGGCGTACTCCTCGCGCAGAGTCTTCTTGGAGAACTTCCCGACCGAGGTCTTGGGCACCTCGTCGATGAAGACCACGTCATCGGGCACCTGCCACTTGCCCAGGTTCTCCGCCAGGTAGCCGAGCAGCGCCTCCTTGGTCACCGACTCGCCGTCCTTGACCACCGCGAAGGCCAGCGGCCGCTCGCCCCACTTCGGGTGCGGCACCGCCACGACGGCCGCCTCGGCGATGCTCGGGTGGCCCATGATGAGGTTCTCGATCGCGACGGTCGAGATCCACTCGCCACCCGACTTCACCAGGTCCTTGGTGCGGTCGACGATGCGTACGTAGCCCAGCGGGTCGATCGCGGCGATGTCACCGGTGCGCAGCCAGCCGTCGGGCGAGAACGACGTCGGTGCGTCGACCTTGTAGTAGCCCGACGCGATCCACGGGCCGCGGCACTCGAGCTCGCCGGTCGTCTCGCCGTCCCACGGAAGCTCGTCGGTCGTCCCGGGCTCCACGATGCGGAGCTCGACGCCGACGGCCGGGATGCCAGGGGACGTACGGTAGTCGGCCTTCTCCTGCTCGGAGAGGTCCGTGATCTCGGCGCGCTCGTTGAACACGCTGCCGAGCGGCGACATCTCGGTCATCCCCCAGGCCTGGGTGATCGGCAGGCCGATCGCCTCGCGCCAGGCCTCGGAGAGCGACTTCGGCACCGCGGAGCCGCCGCAGATGACCACCCGCAGCGAGGAGAGGTCGGCGTCCTTCAGCAACGGGACCATGCCCATCCAGATCGTCGGTACGCCGGCCGCGATCGTCACCTTCTCGGCCTCGAGGAGCTTGATGATGCCGGGAGGCGAGAGGTCGGGGCCGGGCAGGATCAGGTTGGCGCCGGCCAGCAGGGAGGAGTGGGCGAAGCCCCAGCCGTTGGCGTGGAAGAAGGGCACCACCGGAAGCACGCGGTCGCGGTCGTTGGTGCCGAAGAGGGTGCCGGCCAGGGAGGCCAGCGCGTGCAGGTACTGCGAGCGATGGGTGTAGACGACGCCCTTCGGGTTGCCGGTGGTGCCGGAGGTGTAGCAGATCCCGGCAGCGGTGCGCTCGTCGGTGACCCGGCCCTCGATCGCCGCCTCCTCGGCGTCGGCCATCAGCTCCTCGTAGGAGACGACCCGCGGGTCCTCGGGAAGCGGGGTCGGCGCGCCGTCATCCATCACCACGATGTGCTTGAGCGTGGTCAGCTGGGGGAGAAGCGGAGCCAGCAGACCGAGCAGCGACCGGTCCACGAAGACGGCCTCGTCCTCGGCGTGGTTGAAGGTGTAGACGAGCTGTTCCGGGAAGTAGCGGATGTTGCCGGTGTGCAGCACCCGCCCGGTGCAGGGGACGGAGTAGTAGAGCGCGAGGTGGCGCAGGGTGTTCCACGCGAAGCTCGCGACCCGGCCGTCCTCGGAGATGCCGAGCCGGTCGAGGACGGTGGCCTGCTTGCGTACCTCCACGGCCAGGTCCTTGAACGTGTTGCGCTCCAGACCTGTGGCGGTCTTGGTGACGATCTCCCGCGTCGGGAAGACGCGCTCGGCGCGCCGGATGATCGTGTCGATGGTCAGCGGTGCGTCCTGGATCAGTCCTTGCATGCTGCACATCGTGACCCAACGTGGCGTGCGTCACAACGTCTTCCGCGAACTTCTTGCCGGGCGATGCGGCCGACCTGTGGCGCGCGGGATGCCCAGCGGTCAGAATCGTCTGCGTGAGCACTCTCTTCGTCGCGGCCGGTGGTGGGGGTGATGCGCTCGGCGTGCTCCTGGCGCGCCGGGTACTCGAGCCCGAGATGGACGACGGCGACGTGTTGGTGTCGACCTGCGCCTGGGAACGGCTCCGCATCGACCCGGTGCCCGGCCCACGCTCGCGCGGCGACTTCATCGGGCTCCGCCTGGTCGATGGCGTCCGGGCGGAGATATCGACCACGACGGACACCCTTCCTCCGGGCCGGTCCGTGCTGCCGCGGCTTGCCGGCGACGTCGACGCGCGCCTCTTCCTGCACGACCTCGCGGACGGTGCGGTCGGACTCGCCGAGCAGTTCCAGCATCTCGCTCGGGCGCTCGGCGCCGACTCGCTCACGGTCGTCGACGTCGGTGGCGACGTGGTCGCCCGGGGAGACGAGCCCGGCCTGCTGAGCCCGTTGGCCGACTCGCTCACGCTGGCCGCGGCGTTGCGCACGGGCCTGCCGGTGCGGCTCGCCGTCGTCGGCCCCGGTGTGGACGGGGAGCTCCCGGCGGAGCAGGTGATCGCCATCCTCGGTGGGCTCGGTGGGATCCATGCGGGAACGCTGGGGACGGCGGATGTGGACCGGGTCGGCGACTCGCTCGGCTGGCATCCCACCGAGGCGACGACGCTGGCCGCTGCAGCCGCGCGCGGCCTTCGGGGCGCCGTGGAGATGAGACGAGGACAGACCCCCGTCCCGGTGAGCGAGGCGAGTGCGACCGTGTGGCGCCTCGATGCCGTCGTGACGTACGACTTCCCGCTCGCCGAGGCGCTGATCAACACCCGCTCCCTGGGGAGCGCGGAGACGATCATCCGCGGCATCACCACCGTCGACGAGCTCGACTACGAGCGGCGACGGGCCCGGGAACGTCGCGAGATCCCGTCGCGAACCGTGACTGCTGCCGACATCGCTCACGCGAGTCTCGCGCGAGGTGCCTCGCACATCACCACTCGCCGCCTTCTGGAGGCGACGAGCGGGGACGTACCGAGCTACGAGGCAGCACGCTTCGACGGGCTCGGGCTGTGGGCCCTGGAGGCTCTCGCCCGGGGTTGAGTCCGAGGTCGAGCTCGGTCAGACGACGGCCTCGGAGGTGGTGAGGGCCAGAGCCGGGGTGGAGGCGGCACGCGGCCAGACCTCGGCGAGGATCTCGACCCCGCGCCGGACGAGCTCGGGCCGGGGCGTGATCGCCAGCCGCAGATGACGCTCGTAGGCGCCGTCGACCCCGAACCGCGGCCCGGCGGTGACGAGCAGTCCGTGGGGGCGGGCGGCGAGGGTGAGCTGGGAGCTGACCGGTGCGGGCAGGCCCACCCAGGCGGAGAGGCCACCGTCGATACGCGGCGGCAGCTCCCAGTCGGGAAGGTGCTCGCGCATCGCGTGGTAGAGCGCGGCGCGGCCGGCGGCGAGCTGCGCGGCGCGCTCCTCGAGGATCTCGGGCAGATGCCGGAACAGGATCGTGGTGACGAGCTGCTCCCAGATCGGGGTGCCGAGGTCGGTGGCCGAGCGTCCGCTGGCGATCTGGGTCAGCAGCACCGGGTCGGCGCGGATCCAGCCGACCCGCAGCCCGCCCCACAGCATCTTGCTCGCCGAGCCGATGTGGACGACGCGGGCCTGGTGCTCGCCGGCCATCGCGGCCAGCGGCGGGAACGTGTGCGGGCGGTCGATGTTCAGCTCGGCGGTGGTGTCGTCGGCCACCAGGAGGGTGTCGACCTTCGCAGCGGCGTGCAGCAGCCGGAGCCGGTCCTCGGTCGACATCGAGCGAGACGTCGGGTTGTGGAAGTCGGGCATGACGTACGCCATCACGGGGGTGGTCCGGGCGATGGCCGCCTCCATCGCGGGCATGTCCCAGCCGGCGTCGGTGGTCACCGGACTCGTGATGATCCGCGCTCCGGCGAGGCTCAGGGCGTCGTACGCGTTGGGGTAGGACGGGCTCTCGGCGTAGGCCCGGTCGCCGCGGTGGATCACGGTGCGGGCGAGCAGGGCGATGGCGCTCTGGCCGCCGGTGGTCACCATGATCTGGTCGGGATCGGTCGGCAGACCGCGGTCGGTGTAGCGCGCCGCGATCTCCGCGCGAAGCTCCTCGATGCCCCACAGCGTGTAGCCGGGGCCGGTCATGTGGTCGGCCAGCCGCCGGGTCGCCTCGACCGCGGCCTCCGGGAGCCGCCGGGTGGCGGGCAGAGTGGCCCTGACCAGGTCGATCTCGCCGCCCTCGGTGAACGAGTCGGGCGCGGTGGGTGGGAGCTTCGTCGTCGTACCCGACCCCTGGACGCTCAGTGCGTACCCGTGCTCACGCAGGCGCCGGTAGGCGGCCGTGATCGTGGTGCGGCTCAGCATCAGCCGCTCGGAGAGCTCCCGCTCGGAGGGGAGACGTACGTCGGCGGAGAGCCGTCCGTCGATCAGCAGCAGCTGGATCCGTTCGGCGAGGTTCTCGTACGCCGGGCCTTCCCCTTGCCACTGACCGAGCAGGCCAGCGAGCGCAGTGGCACCGATTCTTCCGCGAGGCATGAGGCCACCTTACCGCGATTGGCTTCTTTACCTTCGATTGGACCCGTGATTGGCTTTGCAATCGTGAAGGATCTCTCTGTGAAGTCGCTCTCCTGGTTGATAACTGGACTCTTCCTCTACGGCATCGCACTCGCCATGCTCCTGCGGGCCTCGCTCGGCGTCGGGCCGTGGAACGTGCTGACCTCGGGTCTGGTCGAGGTCACCGGCATCTCGTTCGGCCTGATGACCAATCTGATCGGGCTCGGCGTGCTGCTGATATGGATCCCGCTGCGCCAGCGGCCCGGGATCGGGACGGTGCTCAACGTGCTCCTGGTCGGCACCTCGGCCGACATCGGCCTGTGGCTCATCCCGCCCGTCTCCGGCGTGTTCGTCCAGATCGCGATGTTCGCGGGCGGGCTGTCGCTGCTGGCCGCGGCGACCGGCATCTACATCGCGCCCGGCCTCGGTCCGGGCCCGCGCGACGGCCTGATGACCGGCCTGCACCAGCGGACCGGCGCCCCGGTCTGGCTCTGCCGTGCGGGCGTCGAGATCACCGTCCTGGCGATCGGCTGGCTGCTCGGCGGACTGGTCGGCATCGGCACCGTCGCCGAGGCGCTGCTCATCGGTCCGATGGTGCACCGCACCCTGCCGTTCTTCCGGACCCTGTACGCCGGGCGGGCGGCCGCTGCGGCGCTCAGCGCCGAAACACGCGCGAGTGCATGATTTAACCCACACGAATTTCCTGTGGCGCCCCCGACAGGATTCGAACCTGTGACCGTCGGATTAGAAGGCCGATGCTCTATCCAGCTGAGCTACGGAGGCGTGGCCTGTGTGAGCACCCCGCTGGAAGGGGGTTTGCGCAGGCCGCGCACGATCTTACCGGTGCCCGTATCCCCTGTGTGCATCGGAATCCGAAACGCTGGCCGGAGTGTTACCAAGGTGTGGGGGGTATTTGGGTGCACTGTCCCCACACTGTCGACGTGAGTGTCCGATTGGCGGACCACGAGGGTTCGAGACTGGGCCCGATCATCGGTAAGGTCCCCGGACATGACTATGGAGTCCATGTGCACCTCGTGCGGTGCAGCCGTCACCGGTATGCGCTTCTGCACAGGTTGTGGGACCCCCGTCAGAAGCGCTCATCAGCCGCCGTCGCAGGGTGCACCGGAGCCGGTCGCACCGCCGCGACTGCCGCAGCGGGGTGCCGATCCTGAGCAGGGTGGTCTGTCGTTGCCGAGGCGTGGGCAGGGAAGTGCTGCGCCCGCACCCGAGGCCGACACGGAGCCGGCCCCGTTGCCGCTCGAGCAGGTCAGGCGTACGCCGGGGGCCTCGATGGCGCCTCAGCTGAGCATGACCGCGCCCAGCGGTGAGCAGCCGGCCTTCGGTGGTGGCATGGCCCCGCCGCCGGCGGGTTCGGACGGTGGTGGCCTGTTCGGGCTGGCGGCGCGTACGCCGAAGTTCGAGCCGGAGCTCGCCTCCCAGTCGCAGTCGCTCTTCCTGCCCAAGCGCAAGCGCGTCGCGGAAGAGCCCGAGCCGGCCCCGGAGCCGGATCCTGAGCCCGAGGCACCGGTGGCCGCACCGGCGCCGCTGCCGGATCTCCCGACGCGGCCGGCAGCACAGGACCGCGCGGCCGAGCCGCTCGCGCCAGCGCCCGCCCCCGCCCCTGCGCCCGATCCGCAGATGCCGGAACCGCAGGTGCCGCAGACCCCGGAGCCCATGGCCGCGCCCCCGCTGCCGGAGCGTCCGGCCGCTGCGTACCAGAGCGCGGAGCACCCGACCTTCGTCGAGCCCGCGCCGCAGTTCGGTGGCCAGGCCCCCGAGTCGGCCTACGAGGCGACCCACGAGGCGATGCCGCCGGTCGAGCGACGCCAGCCCGAGCCGGTCCGTCCGGACGAGACCCAGGTCGCGATGAGCCCCCGGTTCGACGCCGTCGACGAGGAGGCCTCCGGAGGCACCCGTCCGCGCGACGAGTTCGAGCAGTTCGCGCCGCCGCAGCCGCAGTTCGACGCCCCGGCGCCCGAGTCGCGCTACGACGACGGCCAGCCCGATCTCGGCCAGCCCGACCAGGGACAGCAGGCCCCGACGTACGGTGACCCCGCCTACGCCCCGCTCGCACCGCAGCTGGAGCCGGACCAGGGCCAGTGGTCGCCGGGCTACGACCAGCCCTACGGACAGCCGTACGGACAGGGCGCCGACCAGGGCTTCGACCAGGCGTACGAGCAGTCCTACGGCCAGCCGCAGGACCGGTCCCAGGACGACTTCGGCCAGCCGTACGGCGACCCCTACGGCCAGAACCCCTACACCGACGCCACCCTCGTCGGGCAGCCGCCGGTCGGCGGCGGGCCCAACACCCCGGCGCCGCCGCCGATGGCGCCGCAGGGCTACGACCCGTACGGGAACGGCTACGACGCCCGCTATGAGCCGCAGCGCGGCCAGGGCGGCCAGGGCAAGGGCCCTGGTGGTCTCGACCTGAAGCGCTGGGGCCTGATCGTCCTCGCGCTGGCCGTCGTGGTCGCGATCATCGCCTTCGTCATCGGTCTGACCAGGAACGACGACGCCAACGCGAAGACGGGCTCCACCACGGATGCCACCACGACCGAGGGCGGTGCCGCGGCCGAGGCGAAGAAGATCGACGACCTCATCAAGACCTCGGCCAAGGACAAGGCGGCCATCGGTGCCGCTCAGGCCGACCTCAAGGCCTGTGAGAACATCGACGAGGCGATCCAGACCTTCCAGGACGCCGCAGCCTCCCGCGAGAAGCTGGCTGCGGATGTCGCCAAGATCGACACCGCCGTCCTCCCGGGGTCGCGGAAGCTCGTCAAGAACCTCGAGTCCGCGTGGATGACCTCGCAGAACGCCGACCTGGCCTTCGCGGCCTGGGGCGAGAAGCGCAGGGTAAACGCCGATGGCGAGTGCGTGGGCGGCAAGGGCAAGCTGGAGAAGGCGACCACGCTCAGCCTGGCCAGCCACGACCCGAAGAAGGCGGCCGCCAAGGCGTGGGGGCCGATCGCGGAGGAGTACGGCCTCGAGCCCGTCGAATGGACGAAGCTCTGAGACGACTGGAGCGAGGCCGAGCGGCGAGCTTGCTCGTCCGCTCGCGCCGAGCGAAGGAGTGACCGCGCGAAGCGCGGAGCTGAGGCTTGGTCTCAGCGTGAGCGGAGGTACGCCGCCATCGCCCGTTTGATGGCGGCGGCCGTCCGCGCCTGGAACCGGTCCGACTTCAGCAGGCGCGCGTCCTCGGCGTTGCGCATGTTGCCGGTCTCGAGGAGCACCTGCGGCACCGTGGTGAGGTTGAGGCCGGCCAGGTCGTCGCGCTCCACGAACCCGCCCTCGCCGAGGTAGGAGGCCAGCGGCATCCCGGTCTTCCGCATCTCGGTGCGGAGCAGCTGCGCGTAGCGTCGCGAGGGCTCGACGACCTCGTCGTTGGTGCCCGAGGGCACCGGGATCAGCAGCGAGTAGCCCCGCTCGGAGGCGGCCGCGCCGTCGGCATGGATGTCGATCGCGACGTCGGCCTTCGCGTCGTTGATGATCTTCGCGCGCTCGTCGATGCACGGCCCGACCCCGTCGTTGCTGTCGCGGGTCATGACCACCTTCGCGCCGGACTCGCGCAGATCGGCCGCGAGCTTCGTGGCGACGGCCCAGGTGAAGTCGGTCTCCGGGTAGCCGTCGTCGGTCGCGGTGCCCGTCGTGTTGCACGGGCTCTGCGAGCGCCCGTTCCACACCGGCTCGTTGATCACCTCGGGCGCGCCCGCGTTGCCGCCGTTGTGGCCCGGGTCGATCCCGACCACGGCTCCCGCGAAGACGTCGTCGGAGCTGCTCGACGCGGGCGCGGACGCCGTCGCTGATGGCGAGGCGGCGGGCTGCTGCCGTGGCGTACTTCCTGGGCTGCAGGCCATCAGGGCCGAGGCCAGGGCGACGCAGCCGGCCACGGCGATCGCCGACCGAGGTAACTCGGTCAGCACCCGCTTCCCTCGTGGAACTCCACGAGGGAAGCGCGACTCGACTGAGTTACCTCGGTCAGCATTCACCTCACAGATACTGACCCATCCACGCCTCGACGTCGTCGGCCGTACGCGGCAGGCCGGCGGAGAGGTTCACGGAGCCGTCCTTGGTGACGACGATGTCGTCCTCGATGCGGATGCCGATGCCGCGCAGCTCCTCGGGGACGAGCTTGTCCTCCTTCTGGAAGTAGAGGCCCGGCTCGACGGTGAGGACCATGCCTTCCTGCAGCGGTCCCTCGATGTAGGCATCCTTCGACGCGGAGGCGCAGTCGTGGACGTCGAGGCCGAGCATGTGAGAGACGCCGTGGAGGGTCCAGCGGGAGTAGGTCTTGTTGTCCTCGGAGAGCGCCTCGTCGACCGAGACCGGCAGCAGGCCGAGGTCGTCGAGGCCGTGGGCGAGGATCTCCATGGCGGCGAAGTGGCCGGCCCGGAAGGTCACGCCCGGGCGGATCGCCTCGATGCCGGCCTGCTGCGCCTTGTAGACGAGCTCGTAGAGGTTGCGCTGCAGCGGCGTGAAGGTCCCGGAGATGGGAAGGGTGCGGGTGATGTCGGCGGTGTAGAGGTTGTGGCCCTCCACGCCCATGTCGAGCAGCACCAGCTCACCGGGGACGATCGGCCCGTCGTTGTCGATCCAGTGCAGCGTGGTGGCGTGGGACCCGCCGCCGACGATCGAGTCGTAGCCGAGGTCGTTGCCCTCCGCGCGGGCGCGGCGGAAGAAGGTGCCCTCGATCCAGCGCTCGCCGTGCTTCAGGACCTGGTCCCACTCGCGCACCGCGTCGGTGAAGCCCCGCACGGTGATGTCGCAGGCCTCCTTGAGCTCGCCGAGCTCCCACTCGTCCTTGATCAGGCGCAGCTCGGAGAGCGCCTTGGCGAACTCCTCGTCACGGGAGGCCTCGGCCGGGGCGACCAGCTTGTCGACGTCGGCCGAGACTCCGCGAAGGACGCGGGTTGGGGTGTTGCCGGAGAGGTCGGACTCGAGCTGGTCGACGTGGCGTACCTCGATGCCCAGCGAGTCGGAGAGCTCACGGGCCGAGGGACGCGCACCGGCCCAGAGCGCGCCGTACTGACGGTCGCGGAAGAACTCGTCGGTGTCGCGGCCGCTGCGCGGGCGGGCGTACAGGACCGAGGTGCCGTCGGGCTCGATCACGGCGACGGCGTCGGAGGTCTGGTTGCCGGTCAGGTGCACGTGGGCGGTGTCGGCGCGGAAGCGGTAGTCGGTGTCGTTGGCGCGGACCTTGTAGGTGCCGGCCGGGACGACCAGGCGCTCACCCGGGAAGATGCCCGAGAGGCGCTCCCGGCGGGCGGCCGCCCACGGCGTGATCGGATGCTCGGGAACCTCGACCTCGCGGTCGTCCCAGCCCTCCCTCATGAACTTGGACCACGCCTCCGGAACCGTCTGGTCGTGGCTCTCGGTGTGGTCGTCTGCAGGAGTGGGGGCGCCTTTGTCCGTCATACCGGAATCGTACGCCGCGCCGGATCGACAACGCTCGTGAGTTCCCAGGCCACGCGGGTGGCGAGGACGTCTCGATCGGTGTCTGGTCGCACGTGCGGTCCGGCCGCCCGATAGTCTGGCGCGCATGGGGGCGATCCCGAAGGATCCGACGAGAAGCAACCGCACGTTCACCATCGTGGTGGGCGTGCTTGTCGTGCTGACCTCTTTGCCGGTGCTCGGCATCGTTCTGCTCAGCACCAGCGTCGTCAACGACCATCTTGCCCCGACCGGCGCGATCCTGGGTGTGCTCTTCGCGGCCATCCCGGTGGTGCCGCTGGTCTACGCCTTCCTGTGGCTGGACCGCTACGAACCCGAGCCGAAGTCGCTGCTCGCGCTCGGCCTCGGGTGGGGCGCCTTCGTCGCGGTCGCGGCCGCGCTGATCGTGCAGAGCGTCGGGGCGCTGCTCGCCGGGTGGAGCGAGCCGACCCAGCTCGCGATCGTGGCTCCGGTCACCGAGGAGGCGGCCAAGGGGCTGTTCCTCTTCGTGCTGCTGGTCTGGCGCCGCCACCTCCTCGACGGGGTGCTCGACGGGATCGTCTACGCCGGCATGGTCGGCATCGGCTTCGCCTTCACCGAGAACATCCTCTACCTGGGCGGCACCTACAACGGCACGCCCGGCATGGGCGACAGCTCCACGGGACACATCGGTGAGTTCACCGCCGTCTTCGTGATGCGCTGCCTGTTCAGCCCCTTCGCGCACCCGCTCTTCACCGCCTTCACCGGCATCGGTATCGGCATCGCGGTGGTGACGCGCAAGCGCTGGCTGAAGGTCGTGGCGCCGCTGCTGGGTTACGCCATCGCGGTGCTCGCCCACGGCACCTGGAACGGCTCGACACTGCTCTATGACGGGGCCGGGTTCCTGCTGGCGTACGTCGTGGTGATGGTGCCCGCGTTCGTCTCGATGGTGGTCTTCGCGGTGTGGCGGCGAAAGTCCGAGCGCATCGTGCTGACCCGGTCGCTGACCGACGCCGCCCAACGGGGGCTGATTCCCTACACCGACATCGGCTGGGTGGTCGATCTGCGGCGCCGGGAGCAGGCGCGGAGGTTCGCGTCGACCCATGGAGGGGCTCAGGGGGTTGCGGCCATGCGTGAATACCAGCAGGCTGCCATCGAGCTCGGATACTTGCACTGGCGATTCCTGCGCGGCAACCCGCCGCCAGACTTCGCCGCCCGGGGGAGGGCATACGTTGACCGCATCAGTGAGGTACGTCCACACATCGCGTTCCCGAGCGGGCAGGTGATGACCGGATGAACGAAGAACACAGAGACGACGACGCTCCGGAGGCGGCTCCGGAGACCAGGCCTGCTGCCTACGAGGCGCTGACCGCAGGGATGCTCGCGGAGAAGCCGACCACCGAGTTCGAGGCCGCCCGGGCCGAGATCGAGGCGTCCGGCGGCGAGGGCAACCGGATGGTGACCTCGCTCATCCAGCTCCACCGCGCGCTGACCGAGGTGACCCTGCCGCTGGACCTGCCCGGCGCCGACGAGCAGCGGGCCGCCAGGCAGAACATGGTCGAGCAGCTCGAGGACTACGTCATCCCGCGGATGATGACCATCGACGCGCCGCTCCTCGCGGTCGTCGGTGGCTCCACGGGCGCCGGCAAGTCGACGCTGGTCAACTCGCTGGTCGGCACCAAGGTGACCACGCCGGGGCTGCTGCGGCCGACGACCCGCTCGCCGGTGCTGGTGCACCACCCGGACGACGGCCGCTGGTTCGGCCAGGACCGCCTGCTTCCCGAGCTGGAGCGGGTGAACCACCCGACCAACGACCCCGGTGCGCTGCAGCTGGTCGCCAGCGACCGGCTCCACCCCGGCCTGGCGATCCTGGACGCGCCCGACGTCGACTCGGTCGAGGAGGCCAACCGGGTGCTCGCGGCCGAGCTGCTCGCCGCGGCCGACCTGTGGATCTTCGTCACCTCGGCCGCACGCTACGCCGACCAGGTGCCCTGGGAGTTCCTCCAGCTCGCCGCCAACCGCTCCACCGCGGTGGCAGTGGTGCTCGACCGCACTCCGACCGAGGCCGTCCAGACCGTCGCCGGCCACCTGGCGCGGATGCTCGCCTCGCGCGGGCTCAAGGATTCACCGCTCTTCATCGTCCACGAGGGCGAGGTCTCCGAGCAGGGGCTGCTGCCCGCCGAGCACGTCGCCGAGGTACGCGCCTGGCTCGACATGCTCGCCGACGACGCCACCGCGCGACACCAGGTCGTCACCCAGACCCTCGACGGTGCGGTGCGGGCGCTGACCCTGGAGGTCCACCCGATCGCCGACACCGCGGACGGTCAGGGAGAGGCCGCGCAGCGGCTGCGTACGGATGCGGACATGGCCTACGACGAGGCGCTCAGGTCCATCATGGCGGCGACCGCCGACGGGACGCTGCTGCGCGGCGAGGTGCTCGCGCGCTGGCAGGAGTTCGTCGGCAGCGGCGAGATCCTCAAGGCGCTCGAGACGAAGGTGGGGATGCTTCGCGACAAGATCCTCGGCTCGATCAAGGGCAAGCCGCAGCAGGCCGAACGGGTGACCGCTGCCGTACAGGGCGGCCTGGAGATGCTGATCCTGGAGCAGTGCGAGGCGGCTGCCGAGAGGGCCGAGGCGGCCTGGCAGATGAGCCCCGCGGGCCGCGGGCTGCTCGCCACCGGCCCCGCCGACCTCGGCCGGGCCTCCCGTGCGCTGCGGCCCAAGGCCGAGCGTGCGGTGCGCGACTGGCAGCAGGACGTGCTCGACATGGTGCGCAGCGAGGGTCAGGACAAACGTACGACCGCGAAGTTCCTCTCCTACGGGGTCAACGGCCTCGGGGTCGCGCTGATGGTGGTCGTCTTCGCCTCGACCGGCGGGGCTCTCGTCGGTGCCGAGGTGGGCATCGCCGGCGGCACCCTCCTGCTCGGCCAGAAGCTCCTGGAGGCGGTCTTCGGCGACCAGGCCGTGCGCGGGCTCGCGTCCCGGGCGCGCAAGGCGCTGGAGGTACGCATCGTGGGGCTCGTCGACGAGGAGCGTGCGCGCTACACGGGTCAGGTCGACGCGCTGCAGATCGACCATGGTGCACCGGAGCGACTGCGGCACGCTGCGCGGAAGGTCGGCGACGCCCGTTTCGCCAGCCAGCGCGGCGATGACTGAGACTTGTCAGACTGAGCTTTTTCAGGAAGGGAAGGGGGATCCTTGAGCGGTCTGCTCGAAGGTGCAAAGAACCTGGTCAGCCGAGGCGGAGACCTCGGTGATCGGCTGGACGGACTGACGGCTGCGACCGTGGCGGCGACGGGGCGTCTCGACGACGGACTCGTCGAGGACGCGCGCGCCGTGGTCAACAAGGCTCAAGGACGCCTCAAGCTCTCCGCCGACCACACGGTCGTCGGGGTCGCGGGGGCGACCGGGTCGGGCAAGTCGTCCACGTTCAACGCCCTGACCGGGCTGGAGCTCTCCGCCGTCGGTGTCCGGCGGCCGACCACCTCGTGGGCCACCGCCTGCGTGTGGGGTTCGGAGGGCGCTCAGGAGCTCCTCGAGTGGCTGGGCATCCCCGAGCGTCACCAGACCACCCGCGACTCGATGCTCGACACCCGCCGTGAGGGGCACGAGCTCGACGGCGTGGTGCTTCTCGACCTGCCCGACCACGACTCCACCGAGGTCTCGCACCATCTCGAGGTCGACCGGCTGGTCGAGCTCGCCGACATGCTGGTGTGGGTGCTCGACCCGCAGAAGTACGCCGACGCGGCCATCCACGACCGCTATCTGCAGCCGCTCCGGACCCACTCCGAGATCATGGTCGTGGTGCTCAACCACATCGACCGCGTTCCCGAGGACCGTCGTGAGGCGATGCTGGGTGACGTACGCCGCCTGCTCGACCAGGACGGGCTGCGCAACGTGCCGGTGATCCCGGTCTCGGCCAAGCTCGGCTGGGGGATCCCGCAGCTCAAGACCGAGATCGCCCAGCGGGCCGCGGCGAAGCGGGCCAACAAGTCCCGGCTCTCCGCCGACATCAAGACCGCCGCCGTGAAGCTCGCCAAGGCGTCCGGTGACGCCAAGCCGCGTTCCCTGGCCAAGCCCCGGGTGGAGGCCCTCGAGGACGCCATCTCCGAGGCCGCCGGAGTGCCGACCGTGGTGGACGCGGTCGAGCGATCCGTACGCACCCGGGCGAGCGCGGCCACGGGCTGGCCGCTGGTCTCGTGGGTCTCCCGGCTGAAGCCGGACCCGTTGAAGCGGCTTCACCTGGCGCTGGGGGAGGAGGCGACCCAGCTGGCCGGGCGCGCCCGGACCTCGCTGCCGCAGACCACCGCCGTCGAGCGCGCGCGGGTCGACACCGAGGTGCGTCAGCTGGCCGACGAGGCCGGCGCCGGGCTCGCCTCGCCGTGGCGGGACGCGATCCGGCGGGCATCGGTATCCCGGATGGACGACCTCGCCGACAGGCTCGATGCCTCGGTCGGCGGAGTCGACCTGAACGCCGAGCGGCTGCCGCTGTGGACCGGGCTGGTCAAGGCGCTCCAGTGGCTCCTCATCATCCTCGCCACCGTCGGGTTGGTGTGGTCGGTGGCGCTGCTTCTCTCCGGAGCCGCTCAGATCGGCGACGTGACGCCCTCTGTCGCCGGGGTCGAGCTGCCGTACGTCCTCGTCATCGGGGGTGTCGGGCTCGGGCTGGTGCTGTGGGCCGTGTGCCATCTGCTGGTGATCAGCACCGCTCGACGTCGGGCGCGGGCGGCCGATGCGCGGCTGCGTACGGCGGTCGCCGACGTGTCCCGTGAGCTCGTCGTCGACCCGATCGAGACCGAGCTGGGGGCCTACACCGCCCTTCGGCACGGGGTGGCCAAGGCGCTGCGCTGACCGGTCGACGGGCCGATCACTGTCCACAGGCACGGTTCGATCCGGGGTTGTCCACAGGCGGACGTACGCCGCCCGGAACTGTCGGTGGTCGAGCGCAGGGTTGTCTCCGAGGCCCGCATCAGGCGGGCGCGAACACGAGGAGACAACGATGAACGACTCGATCATCACCCTGCGCGGCAACGTCGGCGCCGACCCCGTCGTGCGGAACGTCGGTGAGGTCTCGGTCGCGAACTTCCGGATCGCATGCACGCCGCGGAAGCTCAACCGGTCCACCGGAGAGTGGAGCGACGGCGTGACGCAATGGTTCTCGGTGAGTGCCTGGCGTCAGCTGGGGGAGAACGTCGGGCGCTCGCTGCGCAAGGGCGACCCCGTGGTCGTCCAGGGACGGCTGTCCGCCCGCAGCTACGTCAACAAGGACGGGCTCGAGGTCAACACCTTCGAGGTCGAGGCGACCGTCGTCGGCCACGACCTCAACCGTGGCATGTCCAGCATCTCGCGCAACCCGCGCTCGCTGGCCGCGGTCGCTGCTCCGGCCCCCGGACCCCGCGACGACGA
Source organism: Nocardioides sp. YJ-D4 (assembly GCF_054031495.1). Lineage (NCBI taxonomy): Bacteria > Bacillati > Actinomycetota > Actinomycetes > Propionibacteriales > Nocardioidaceae > Nocardioides > Nocardioides sp. YJ-D4. The sequence continues at coordinate 1,942,064 of NZ_CM132932.1, read as the reverse complement.
CCCCGAGCGCGACCCGCTCTCCGACTGGCGGGCGCCGGGTGCGGACCCGTGGGACCAGCAGCCGGCGACAACGGACGATGGCGAGGCGACTGATGAGACGGAGGCGTCTGTGGCAGCCTGAGGTGAGCCGGGCGGTCGCACGGCCCTGTGGCAAGGTGCGCCGGTTGTACCGGCGTGCCTCTCCCTCATTAGGGTGGGCACCATGGCCGACTACATCCTCTCCCTGCGCAATGTGCGCAAGGCCCACGGCGACAAGGTCGTCCTCGACAACGTCACCCTCTCGTTCCTGCACGGTGCCAAGATCGGCGTCGTCGGCCCGAACGGCATGGGTAAGTCCTCGCTGCTCAAGCTGATGGCGGGGCTGGACCACCCGAACAACGGCGACATCGTCCGGGACCAGGACGCGACCGTCGGGATGCTCCAGCAGGAGCCGCCGCTGACCGAGGGCAAGACCGTCCTCGAGAACGTCGAGGAGGCGGTCGGCGAGATCAAGTCGAAGATGAAGCGCCTCGAGGACGCCTACATGGAGATGGGCGACCCCGACGCCGACCAGGACGCCCTGATGGCCGAGACCGGTGAGCTCCAGACCTTCCTGGACAACATCAACGCCTGGGACATCGACTCCAAGCTGGAGCAGGCGATGGACGCGCTGCGCTGCCCTCCGGGCGACGCGCTCGTCGACAACCTCTCCGGTGGTGAGCGCCGCCGCGTCGCGCTGTGCAAGCTGCTCCTGCAGGAGCCCGACCTGCTGCTCCTCGACGAGCCCACCAACCACCTCGACGCCGAGTCGGTGCAGTGGCTGGAAGGTCACCTGAAGAGCTACAAGGGCGCCGTCCTGGCGGTTACCCACGACCGTTACTTCCTCGACAACGTCGCCGAGTGGATCGCCGAGGTCGACCGCGGCTCGATCCACGGCTACGAGGGCAACTACTCCACCTACCTGGAGACCAAGAAGGACCGTCTCAAGGTCGAGGGCCTCAAGGACGCCAAGCGCGCCCGGATGCTCGAGAAGGAGCTGGAGTGGGTCCGCTCCAACGCCAAGGCCCGCCAGACCAAGTCGAAGTCGCGTCTGGCCCGCTACGAGGAGCTCGCCGCCGAGGCCGACAAGGCCCGCAAGATCGACACCGCCGACATCAACATCCCGCCGGGCCCGCGCCTGGGCGACGTGGTGATGGAGGCCAAGGGCCTGGTCAAGGGCTTCGAGGGCCGCACGCTGTGGGACGACATCTCGTTCTCGCTCCCGCGTGCGGGCATCGTCGGCATCGTCGGCCCTAACGGTGTCGGCAAGACCACGCTGTTCCGGATGATCACCGGCTCGGAGAAGCCCGACGCGGGTGAGCTCAACGTCGGCCAGACGGTGAAGATCTCCTACGTCGACCAGAGCCGTGGCGGCATCGACCCCAACAAGAACGTCTGGGAGGTCGTCTCCGACGGCCTGGACTTCATCAAGGTCGCCAACTTCGAGATGAACTCGCGGGCCTACGTCGCCTCCTTCGGCTTCAAGGGTCCCGACCAGCAGAAGAAGGCCGGCGTGCTCTCCGGCGGTGAGCGCAACCGCCTCAACCTCGCGCTCACCCTGAAGCAGGGCGGCAACATGCTGCTGCTCGACGAGCCGACCAACGACCTGGACGTCGAGACCCTCTCCTCGCTCGAGGACGCGCTGCTCGACTTCCCCGGCTGCGCCGTGGTCACCTCCCACGACCGGTGGTTCCTCGACCGCATCGCCACCCACATCCTCGCCTGGGAGGGCACCGAGGAGAAGGAGGGCGAGTGGTTCTGGTTCGAGGGCAACTTCGAGTCCTACGAGGCCAACAAGATCGAGCGCCTCGGCCAGGAGGCCGCCCGCCCCCACCGCGTCACCCACCGTCGCCTCACCCGCGACTGACCAACCCGCGCCGAGTCGGCGCGTTCTGACCAGAACCATCGCCGAGTCGGCTCGTCATAACGAGCCGACTCGGCGCGTTTGTCACAGGGGTGCGGGCTCGTGGGCCGCTGCCGGGCGTACACCGTTCACGGCGGGGGTGATCCGGCGCTCCAGGCGCATCGAGGCGGCGACGATGAAGACACAGCCGACCACCATCAGCGCGATGAATGCCGTCGACTGGCCGTGCTCGAGCAGGAAGCCGGCGAGGATCGGGCCGATGATCGCCCCGGTCTGGAACGAGGCGGAGTTGATCGCGTTGTAGCGCCCTCGGAGATGGTCGGGCGCCATGTCGTTGGTCAGGGCGGGGTAGGCCGACTGCATCAGCGTCTCGCCGAGGGCGAAGAAGATCCCCTGGAAGGCGACCACGCCGACGATGGCCGCGACGGAGCCGGGGACCAAGCCGGTCGCCCCGAACACCACCCAGGCCAGGCCCCAGATCGCGGCGGTGGCGACGAGCACTCGAGTGCGCCGTCGGCCGCTGACCCGGTTCATCACCCAGAACTGGGCGAGCACGATCACCGCGCAGTTCACCACGAACGCGAACCCGATGACGCGGGTGGAGACCTCGGCGATCTGACGCGAGTAGGCCGGGAACCCGCTCTCGATCTGGCCATAGCCCAGGGTCGAGAGCAGCACCCCGATCACCACCAGCCAGACGACCTCGGGACGGCGCAGGATCGTGGCGTACGACGCGGTCGCGTCGGGCTGGTCGGCGGCAGGTCGCGCGGCGCGGCCGTGTAGATGACGCAGCGGGCCGAGCAGGACCAGGGCCGGGATCGTGAAGGTGGCCGCGTTGGCGAGGAAGGCGTAGGTGAACGTCTCGGGCCGGCTCACGTCGATGAAGAGACCACCGACGACGCCGCCGACGCCGATACCGAGGTTGATCAGCGCGAAGTTCACCCCGTAGTAGCGCTGCCGGAGCTCACCTTCGACCACGGTGGCGACCAAGGCGTTGGCTGCCGGCCAGGACACCCCGGCCTGGACGCCCAGCAGGCACAGCGCCGCCGCGGCGAGCACCGGCGTGGTGGCGAAGGCGAGCATGACGTCGCCGGCGATCGCGCAGACCAGGCCGCCGAGGATGACCGGACGGGCTCCGTACTTGTCGATCAGGCTGCCCGCTGGGCCGGTGACGATGAAGCCGGCGATGGCGATCAGGCCCATCAGGGTGCCGGAGAGACCGAGGTCGAAGCCGCGTACCTCATGCAGGTAGATGATCGTGAACGGCAGCGTCATGCCGCGACCGAGGAGCTGGATCGCAACCGTCGACAGGAGCCAGCGGCCCTCGCGTGGAAGTGCGGCTATGAAGTCACGGAGACCGAGAGCAGGGGGAGTCGACACCGAACAATTCTCGCCTTTACCTGGAGCCGTGGCGAATTGTTTCTGGGGCCTGCGATGCCTCGGTCTGGTCTCATCGCCGGTCTCCTCGCCCGTCTCATCGCCGGGCTTAGGTCCCGGCTCATTCTGCCGTTGGTCCCGACTGTTTCATGGCTCTCGTCCCGGGTTCGGATCGAACCTTCGGTGACAACTTCCTCGCTGTTAAGGGGTGCCAGTGCATGGAACAGCCCGTAGAGAGGGCTAACGTAATGCCCCGTGGGTGATGAGACTCGGTGGCTGGACGAAGAGCAACAGCGCTCCTGGCGTGCGCTGATGATGGGGATGACCCTGCTCGATGACCGCCTGGACGCCGACCTACGCACCCGCTTCGACATCTCGCTCCCGGAGTACGAGATCCTCGTACGCCTCTCCGAGAACGACGGCGCCATGCGGATGGCTCAGCTCGCCGACTCCCTGGCCCACTCGCGCTCCCGGGTCACGCACACGATCACCCGGATGGAGCGTGCCGGGCTGGTCGAACGCCGCAACTCCGCCGAGGACGGTCGCGGTGTCGTCGCCAACCTCAGCGAACGCGGCTTCGAGCTGCTGCGGGAAGCGGCCCACGTTCACGTCACCGGCGTACGCGAGTACCTCATCGATCTGGTCAGCGAGGAAGACTTCGCGGCTCTGGGGCGAGTGATGAACGCCGTCTCCGACCACCTCATCAGCGACCGCCCCGGCATCGAGATGCGCTGAAACGCCGACTCGGCGCGCCTGCCTGGGGCAGACGCGCCGAGTCGAGGGGTGGGTGTCAGATGCGCTCGAGGATCATCGCCATGCCCTGGCCGCCGCCGACGCACATGGTGATCAGACCGGTGGTCTTGTCGTGCCAGTCGAGGCTGTTGAGCATGGTGTTCTGCAGGCGCGCGCCGGTCATGCCGAAGGGGTGACCGACGGCGATGGCGCCGCCGTTGATGTTGAGGCGGTCGATGTCGATGCCGAGGTCCTGGTAGGACGGGATCACCTGGGCGGCGAAGGCCTCGTTGATCTCGACCAGGTCGATGTCGCCGATCGACATGCCGGCGTACTTCAGCGCGTTGCGGGTCGCCTCGACCGGGCCGAGGCCCATGATCTCAGGGGAGAGGCCGGAGACGCCGGTGGACACGATCCGGGCCAGCGGGGTGACGCCGAGCTCGGCGGCCTTGGTGTCGGACATGACCACGACGGCGGCGGCGCCGTCGTTGAGGGCGCAGCAGTTGCCGGCGGTGACGGTGCCGTCCTCGCGGAAGACCGGCTTGAGGCCGGAGATGGCCTCCAGGGTCACGCCCGCGCGGGGGCCGTCGTCGGCCGAGACGACGGTGCCGTCGGGGGTCGTGACCGGGGTGATCTCGCGGGCCCAGAAGCCGTCGGCGATCGCCTTCTCGGCGAGGTTCTGGGAGCGTACGCCGAACTCGTCCATCTCCTGGCGCGAGATGCCGCGCGAGGTGGCGAGGTTCTCGGCGGTCTGGCCCATCGCGATGTAGACGTCCGGCAGCAGGCCGTCCTCGCGCGGGTCGTGCCACTTCTCGTTGGACGTGGCGGTGGCGGTGGTCCGCGACTGGGCGTCGTCGAAGAGGTGGTTGACGGTGTCGGGCAGGTGGTCCGAGGTGCCCTTGAAGAAGCGGGACACGGTCTCGACACCGGCCGAGACGATGATGTCGGCCTCGCCGGCCTTGATCGCGTGCAGCGCCATCCGCGAGGTCTGCACCGAGGAGGAGCAGTAGCGGGTGATGGTCGCGCCGGGCACCTTGTCCCAGCCGTTCAGCACGGAGACCACACGGCCCATGTTGTTGCCCGACTCGCCGCCCGGCAGACCACAGCCGAGCAGCAGGTCGTCGATGTCGTTGGGGTCGAGACCCTCGACCTTGCCGACGGCTTCCTTGGTGATGAGCGCCGCGAGGTCGTCGGGACGGAAGTCCTTCAGAGATCCCTTGTTGGCTCGCCCGATCGGGGTGCGGGCGGCGGCGACGATGACTGCCTCAGGCATGAAGACTCCCGGTTACTGATGAGTAGGTAGAACTGTGGTCGACACCATACTCGCCCGGACAGCGTCTGGTCGCCAGGCCCAGTGCCCAAGATGATCTGGAAGGATCGGCCACGTGCGCCACCTCTACGAATGCCCCATGCGTTGGGCCGACCTCGACATGCTCGGCCACGTCAACAACGTCGTCTACGTCGACTACCTCCAAGAGGCGCGCGTGGACATGCTGCGCACGCACGCCCGGAGCCCGCAGACCCAGGGCCTGGCTGAGGGAGTCGTGGTGGCCAGCCACCAGGTCACGTACGTCGCCCCGCTGCTCTTCGACTTCAAGCCGGTCTACGTCGAGTCGTGGGTGACCGACATCCGGGCGGCCAGCTTCACGATGGCCTACGAGATCTTCCGCGACCAGCCTGATGGCACCCGCAAGATCTTCCTGCGGGCGAGCACGGTCCTGGCGCCGTACGTCTTCGCCACCGAGTCGCCGCGCCGGCTCAAGCCCGAGGAGAAGGCCAACCTCCAGCCGTACCTCGAGGGCTACCCGGAGGAATGGTCGCCGAAGCCGCTCGCCCTGGGCGAGCCGAAGCGGCTCGAGGACGGGCGCTTCCCGCTCTACGTCCGGTTCTCCGACGTCGACGCCTACGGGCACGTGAACAACGTGAAGTACTTCGAGTACTTCCAGGAGTCGCGACTGGCACTGATGATGCGGCTCAGGTCGCAGCACGGCATCGAAGGCTGGCCGTCCGTCGTGGTCGCGCAGACGGACGTCACCTACCACGCTCCGGTCCTGGCTCGCTCGGAGCCGTACGACGTGTGGAGCTACGTCTCCCGGCTGGGCACCAAGTCGATGACGATCGAGTCCGAGATCGCCGACGGAGACCTTCGGCTCGCCCGCGGGCAGGTCACGCTGGTCTTCTACGACCTGGAGTCCGGGAAGGCCGTCGAGCCCAGCCCCGAGGTGCGTGCGGCCGTCGAGAGCGTGCTCTAGTTCGCCTCAGTCGCGCCGGTCGTCATCGTCGCAGTCGTCGCGGCGGTCGTAGCGGTGCTCATAGTGCTGGTCGCGCCGGCAGTCGTCGCCGTCGTCGTCGCTGTCGTCGCTGTCGCCGTACCAGCCATCCGCGTCCCACTGACTCCAGTCCCAGCCGTCCTGGGTCGCGGTGAAGTCCTGCCCGGGCATGGCCGGGACCTGACCTGAGGTCTCGTCCGACTTCTCGCCGCCGCGCGTCTTCCGGGCGCTCAGTGTCCTGCCCTCGGTGGGCTGGTTCGCTTTCGGCGCCGAGTCGGGCGGCGCGAGCAGGTCGCGGGAGGCGAGCTGGGTGGCGGCGTCGGGAGGAGGAGGCAGCGTGCCGACCGAGGTGTCCTCGGCGGCGTCGATGGGCTCGGGCGGGCCGGTCGGGTCATCGGCGAGCGGAGTCTGCTGACCGGTCGCCTGCTGCGCGGGCTGGGTCGCCTGGTCCGGTCCGATCGACCGTATCCCTCCGATGAGCAGTGCCATCGCGACGAGGGCGACGACTGCAAGCCCGACTCCGACGATAGCCCGCTGAATTGCCCGCATGCGTCCTCCGAGAGCGCTCTGGTCAACTAAATGTTCTGCTTGAGTCCAGTAGCCTCCCAGTGCTTGCGTCAGATGTCGAGAAGCGGGACCTTTGTCAGCGTTTCCTGACCCTCCGGACGAACCGGGCGCGTCGCTCGGAGATCCGTTTCCACACCACCTGCTGGATGCCGAGCGTCGCCCAGCCGGCGAGCGCCATCCCGGTGATGTTGAGGAGCAGTTGCAGCACGCTGCCCCGGATCTCGTGGCCCACGCCGAAGGCGAGACCCAGGGCGATGTTGGCGGCTGCCGGGATGGTGGTCACCGAGATGAAGACCCCGGAGAGGCCGCCGACCCGGGCCGAGGTGAGGGCGAGCACGCCTGCCGACGCCGCGATCAGCGCCACGATGAACGACCACTTGTCCGGGGTGTAGATGAAGCCGGTCCCCGGCCGGTCGGCGAGCACGTCCTCGAGATCGATCCAGCCGAGAGCGCGGCCGATGAGCGCGGCCACCGTGGTGACCGCGATGCCGACCAGGAATCCGAGGGCGAGAGTGCCCAGCGAGCGGCCGAGGAGGTGATAGCGGTGCCGGACCAGGGCGACTCCCAGCGCCGCGATGGCGCCGAACTCGGGGCCGATCACCATCGCCCCGATCACCAGGATCTGGGAGTCGAGGACGATCGCGATCCCGGCCAGCAGCGTCGCCAGGGTCATCAGGCTCATGAAGGTCCAGTTGGCCTCGGTGTCGTCGTAGGCCTGCTGGGTGACGTCGGCCCACACCACGCTGTCCGCGCTGCTGCCCGGAGCCAGGTCGGCGGCCTTCAGTGCACTCTCCGAGAGCCACGCCTTGGCCGAGTCGACGTGGATGCTGCCCTCCTTGTGCACGTCCAGGTCACGGAGCCGGTCGATGACGTCGTTGGCGGCCTCCCGCGCCACCCCGGCCATCACCACGTCGCCCTCCGGACGCAGCGATGCGCCGGGCAGCGAGGAGAGCTCGCTGACCGCCGGGTCTGCGGTGAGCACGTCGATGACCTGAGGCGTCAGATGTGCCGGCGAGGTGATCCGCAGCTGCAGCATGGCGCACATTGTCGCCTACCGGATCGCCGCGTGGCCGCACCCGTCGCCCGGACCTCGGGTCAGAGCCAGTGTTTGGCCTTGAACGCCCTGTGCAGGACCACCGCGGTGACGATGATGGCGATGGTCGAGGCGATGAAGCCAGTGGTCTCGCCGGACCCGGGGTAGGGCACGTTCTGCCCGAAGAAGCCGGTGATCAGGGTCGGTGCGGCGACGATCGCGACCCAGGCCGAGATCCGGCGCATGTCGTCGTTCTGCCGCACCGAGGTGGCGGCCAGCTCCTCGGTGGCCAGGGCCAGGTGGGTGCTGGTGCGGGCCTGGTAGAAGTCGATCACCCCGCGGACGAAGTCGCCCTGCCCGTCGGCCATGGTGCGCACCATCTCGAACCGGTCGGCGATCTCCGCTGCGCGCACCGCCAGGCCCGCGACCGGTCCGTTCCCACGCCGCGCCACGGCTCGGTAGGTCTCCGCGCTGTGGGTGGCGATGGTGCGTACGGCCAGCAGTGCGTGCCCGACCTGGAACAGCTCCTCCAGCAGCGTCTGTGGATCGTCGTCACGGTCGTCGTCGGTGACCTGCTGCTCGATCCGGCCGGACTCCCGGGCGAGGTCGGCCACCAGCTGGGTCTCGCGGCGCACCATCGAGGAGACGATGGAGTGGGACAGGTCCCAGGACGTACGGGGATGGATGTCGCCCTTCAGGATCCGCTGCCGCACGCCGTCGGTGTCGATGTGCGCCACCTCGGGGTCGACCACCGGGTTGAGCGGACCGTGCACGGTCACCAGGTAGTTCGGGCCGATGAACTGGTCGAGCTCGACATAGTGCACGTGTCCGCCGCTGCCGAGCTTCGGGGCGTGCAGCACCGTGAAGACGTGGTCGTCGTAGAAGTGGAACTTCGAGATGTGGTTGCGGGCCACGCAGTCGCTCAAGGCGAGGGAGTGGAACGGGAACCAACGGCTGAGCTGCTCGGACATGGCCGCGTCGCACTGAGGAAGGTCGATCCACACCACGGTGTCGGGTTTGTCGAGCAGCTCGGTGACCTCGTCGAGGTCGTGCTCGGTGAGTCCGGTCGGACGTAGTGCGTAGACCGTCATGTGGGGGCCTCTCAGATCCAGTTGCGACGGCGGAACAGGATATAGAGCACCACGTTGACGGTCAGCATCAGCCCGAGCGCCATGAAGTAGCCGTAGCGCCACTGCAGCTCGGGCATGAAGTCGAAGTTCATCCCGTAGACCGTGCCGACCAGTGTGGGAGCGAACAGGATCGCCGCCCAGCCGGAGATCTTCTTGACCTCGTCGTTCTGCTGCACACTGAGCTCGCTGAGCGCCTTCATCTCCTCGTTCTGCTGCTGGGCGACCAGGGTGGCGTTGACGGTCAGGATGTCGCGCAGCAGGTTGCGGAACTCGTCGATCTGCTCGACGGTCCCGATCACGTGGTCCTCGACGTCGCGCAGGTAGCGCTGGAGCTCCTCGTCGGTGCGGTACTTCTCGAATCCAGCAGAGAGGGAGCGGACCACGTTCAGCAGCGGCCGGGTCGCCCGCTGGAACTCGACCACCTCGCGGGAGAGCTCGTAGATACGACGGGACACCTGAGTGTCACCGCGGAACATCTCGGTCTCGATCTCGTCGATGTCGTTGGCGAGTCCGGCGACCACCGGCGCGTAGCCGTCGACGACGCGGTCGAGGATGGCGTACAGCACCGCCTCCGGGCCGAGCCTGAGCAGATCGGGGTTGCTCTCCATCCGGCGCCGCACCGGGGACAGGTCGGGCTGGGCGCCGTGGCGGACGGTGAGGACGAAGTCGGGACCGACGAAGAGGTGCAGCTCGCCGAAGTCGATGTTCTCGGTCTCGTCGACGTACCAGGCTGCCCGCAGCACCACGAACAGCGTCTCGTCGTAGCGCTCGATCTTCGGTCGCTGGTGAGCCAGGATGGCATCCTCGACGGCGAGCTCGTGCAGGCCGAACTCCTCGGCCAGCGAGGCCAGCTCGTGCTGGTTGGGCTGGTACAGACCGATCCAGGCCATCGCGTCGTCGTGGTCGCGCAGCGAGCGGTACGTCTCGGCCAGGGTCGAAGGCGAGTCGACCCGGTCGCCGCCGACGTAGACGGCGCTGTCGATCATGCTGCCGCGCGCCGCCGGCACCGGCGTCGTCGGCCGACCGCCTCCGCCGTGCAGCGGCGGGATCGTGGGCGGGTCGGAACGGCGCTGCTTGGTGAACGGGCGCAGGAACGGGTGCTCGGACATGATGGCCTCCGGAATGATGCGAGCGGGATCGCGACGCGGGAACGCGACGCACCAGCCCGGCACGCTCTCCAGGTGGGCCGGACCGGTCAGGGCGAGGTGGTACTCGGAGGTTGGCCGTCCATCTCAGCCACCTCCTCTTCTCGCTCGCGGTAGCAACCGACTGCCTGTTCATCTGCGCGGAGCCACGTCCGCACGGGGACATGGTAGGCGCCCCCGGTCAAGGATGCGTCAATCGCGAGGCGTACCCCGTCAGGGAACCGTCAAGGCCGGCCCTCTACGGCCTCGGGCGGGGCTGCAATGGAGCCGTGCTAGATCTCGTCTACATCCTCATCACGCTGGTGTCCTTCGCAGGGCTCGCCGCGCTGGTCGGAGTCATCGACCGGCGGTTGGGCCAGCCCTCCGACACCGACACCGGCGCCGCCCCCACCGAGACCGAGCCGCGGGCGGTGAGCCGATGAGTCCCGTCGCCGCCGCCATCCTGCAGATCGTCGTCCTGATCGCAGCGCTGGCCCTCGCGGTTCCTCTCCTCGGGCGCTACCTCGCCCACATCTACACCAGCCCGAAGCACCTGCGTGCCGAGACGGTGGCCTACCGGGCGCTCAAGGTCGACGCCGAGGCCGACCAGCACTGGCGCTCGTACGCGACGTCGGCGCTGGGCTTCTCGCTGGCCGGAATCCTGTTCCTGTTCGCCTTCGGCCGGCTGCAGAACCTGCTGCCGCTCGACGGAGGCTTCGACCCGCTCCCCAGCGACGGCGCCTGGAACACCGCGGTCTCGTTCGTGACGAACACCAACTGGCAGTGGTACTCCGGCGAGGCGGCCACCGGCCACCTGATCCAGATGGCCGGGCTCGCCGTGCAGAACTTCGTCTCCGCCGCGGTCGGTCTCTCCGTCGCCGCGGCCTTCGCGCGTGGGCTCGCCCGCACCCGCAGCCAGGGGAGGATCGGGAACTTCTGGGTCGACCTGGTGCGTACGACGGTCCGGGTCCTGCTGCCGGCGGCGTTCGTGGTCGCGATCGTGCTGGTCGCGGCCGGGGCGGTGCAGAACCTGCACTCCGTGCACGAGATGACGACGCTGACCGGCGGCACCCAGCCCTTGACCGGTGGCCCGGTCGCCAGCCAGGAGGCGATCAAGGAGCTCGGCACCAACGGCGGCGGCTTCTACAACGTCAACTCCGCCCACCCCTTCGAGAACCCCAACCCGTTCACCAACCTGCTCGAGATCTGGGCGATCCTCGTGCTGCCGTTCTCGATGGCCTGGGCCTTCGGCCTGATCGTCAAGGACAAGCGCCAAGGGGGCGCGGTGCTGGCTACGATGGGCACCCTCCTCACCGTCGGCATCACCCTGCTGACCTGGGCGGAGATGGCCGGTCCCGGCACCGCTCCGCAGCTCGCGGGAGCCGCGATGGAGGGCAAGGAGACCCGCTTCGGCGAGGCGGCCACGGCGCTGTTCGCCGCGGCCACCACCGGCACCTCGACCGGTGCCGTCAACGGCATGCACGAGAGCCTGACCGCACCCGGTGGCGGTGTCGCGCTGTTCGGCATGATGCTCGGCGAGATCGCCCCCGGCGGCGTCGGCTCCGGTCTCTACGGCATGCTCATGCTCGCCGTGGTCACCGTCTTCCTGTGCGGCCTGATGGTGGGACGTACGCCTGAATACCTCGGCAAGAAGATCAGCCGCGACGAGATGGTGCTGGTCGCGGTCTACATCCTGACCACCCCGATCCTGGTGCTGGTCGGCGCGGCGATCGCGCTGACCGCTCCGGCAGGCTTGGCCGGCCTCTCGACCGACGGCCCGCACGGCCTCTCCGAGGCGCTGTACGCCGTCACCAGCGCCGCCAACAACAACGGCTCCGCCTTCGCCGGCATCACCTCGGGCACCCCGTTCTGGAACACGCTGCTCGGGATGCTGATGCTGCTCGGCCGGTTCGTCCCGATGGTCTTCGTGCTCGCCCTGGCGGGCAGGTTCGCGACCGCCGGCCGGCTGCCGGACAACGCCGGCACCCTGCCCACCCACCGCCCGCTCTTCGTGGGCCTGCTGACCGGCGTCGCGCTGGTCGTCGTCGGCCTGACCTTCGTCCCGGCTCTCATGCTGGGCCCGATCGTGGAGTCCCTGTCATGACCCAGACCCCCGAACGTACCCGTGAAGAAGACACCGAGCACCCGCCCCGTGTCGAGGCGGCACCGTCGGTGCTCACGACCAAGCAGATCGCCGAAGCGGTGCCTGGTGCACTGCGCAAGCTCGATCCCCGCAAGCTGGTGGCGACGCCGGTCATGCTCGTGGTCGAGATCGGTGCGGCCGCCACGACCGTCATGTCGGTCCTCGACCCGTCAGTGATGGGCTGGCTGGTCACGATCTGGCTGTGGCTCACCGTCGTCTTCGGAGCCCTGGCCGAATCGGTCGCCGAGGGCCGCGGCAAGGCTCAGGCGGCCAGCCTGCGTGCCCTGCAGACCGAGACCACCGCGCGCCGCCTGCATGGTGGCCCGGGCGGTGCCGAGGAGGTCGTCGCCTCCACCGGCCTGCGCGCCGGCGACGTCGTCGTGGTCGAGGCCGGCGAGCGGATCCCCGGTGACGGCGACGTCATCGAGGGGGTCGCGAGCGTCGACGAGAGCGCGGTGACCGGCGAGTCCGCTCCGGTGATCCGCGAGTCCGGCGGCGACCGGTCGGCGGTCACGGGCGGCACCCTGGTCCTCTCGGACCGGATCGTCGTCCGGATCACCTCCGACTCGGGCCACTCCTTCGTGGACCGGATGATCGCCCTGGTCGAGGGCTCGGAGCGGCAGCGTACGCCGAACGAGATCGCGCTCAACGTGCTCCTGACCAGCCTGACCGCCATCTTCGTGGTCGTCTGCTGGAGCCTCTACTACCTCGCCGGCTACTCCGGCGCGCGCCAGTCCTGGCTCGTCCTCACCGCGCTGCTGGTCTGCCTGATCCCGACCACCATCGGCGCGCTGTTGAGCGCGATCGGCATCGCCGGCATGGACCGGCTCGTACGCCGCAACGTCCTGGCGATGTCGGGAAGGGCCGTCGAGGCGGCTGGTGACGTCGACGTGCTCCTGCTCGACAAGACCGGCACGATCACGTACGGCAACCGGCAGGCGTACGAGATCATCCCGGTCACCGGGGTCACCCTGACCGGCGCCGAGAACGCAGCGGTCCTGGCCAGCCTCTCCGACCAGACGCCGGAGGGCCGGAGCATCCTGACGCTCGTGGGTCGCTCGATGGGCGGGCCGGCGGAGGCCACGATGGTGGAGTTCTCGGCCACCACCCGGATGTCCGGCCTGGACAGCCCCGGTCTGAGCGTACGCAAGGGCGCCGCCTCCGCGGTGACGGCCTGGGTCAAGGAGAACGGGGGCCAGGTGCCCCCGGAGACCGGGGTGATCGTCTCCGAGATCGCCGAGACCGGTGGTACGCCGCTCGTCGTCGCCGAGCACCGCAACAGCGACCCGGCACGGGTGCTGGGCGTCGTACATCTCAAGGACGTCGTCAAGGACGGCATCCGCGAGCGGTTCGACGAGCTGCGCGCGATGGGCATCAAGACGGTCATGATCACCGGCGACAACGCCGCCACTGCCGCGGCGATCGCCAAGGAGGCGGGCGTCGACGACGTCCTCGCCGAGGCGACCCCGGAGGACAAGCTCGCACTGATCCGGCGGGAGCAGCGCGGTGGGCGGATGGTCGCGATGTGCGGCGACGGCACCAACGACGCGCCCGCGCTGGCGCAGGCCGACGTCGGCGTCGCGATGAACACCGGGACGACCGCGGCCAAGGAGGCCGGCAACATGGTCGACCTCGACTCCGACCCGACCAAGCTGATCGACGTGGTCGAGATCGGCAAGCAGCTGCTGATCACCCGGGGCGCGCTGACCACCTTCTCGGTGGCCAACGACGTCGCGAAGTACTTCGCGATCCTGCCGGCCATGTTCGTCGGCGCCTTCCCCGCGCTCGACGTCCTCAACGTCATGCGGCTCTCCACGCCGGAGTCGGCCATCGTCTCCGCGGTGGTCTTCAACGCGCTGATCATCATCGCGCTGATCCCGTTGGCTCTGCGCGGCGTCCGCTACCGGCCCTCCTCGGCCTCGGCCCTGCTGCGCCGCAACCTGCTGCTCTACGGAGTCGGTGGCCTGATCGTGCCGTTCGTCGGGATCAAGCTGCTCGACCTCGTCATCTCTCTCATCCCAGGACTGTGAACATGTCTGATCTCTTTGCACTGCTACGTCACTCCCTCGCCGGGCTCCGCGTGCTCATCGCCGCGACCCTGCTGTGCGGGATCGTCTACCCGCTCGTCGTCACCGGCGTCGCTCAGGCCGCCTTCGGATGGCGTGCCGACGGCTCCCTGGTCACAGAGTCCGGCGCGCACACCAACGACCCCGCCGAGGCGGTCGGCTCGGCCCTGATCGGCCAGGGCAACGACGACGAGGGGCTCTTCTACCCGCGTCCCAGCGCGGCCGGCGACGGCTGGGACACGCTGTCCACCTACGGCTCCAACCTCGGCCCGGAGGACCCGGACCTGGTCAAGGCGATCACCGAGCGCCAGCGCGAGATCGCCGCGCGCGAAGGCGTCCCGGTCGACCAGGTCCCCGCCGACGCCGTCACCACCTCTGCATCCGGCATCGACCCCGACATCTCACCGGCTTACGCAGCCCTCCAGGTGTCCCGGGTGGCCCGCGCCAACGGGCTCTCGGAGGAGGAGGTGACGGCGCTGGTGGCCGAGCACACCGACGGCCGGACCTTCGGGATCCTCGGTGAGCCGCGGGTCAACGTGCTCGAGCTCAACATCGCGGTGCGCACGCAGAGGGTTGAATAGGGACGTGCAGACCACGTCAACGGACGGACGGTCCCCGCGGAAGCGGGGCCGTCTGACCGTCTATCTCGGAGCCGCGCCAGGTGTCGGCAAGACGTACGCCATGCTCGGCGAGGCGCAGCGGCGCCAGGCGCGCGGGACCGATGTGGTGGTCGGGTTCGTCGAGACCCACGACCGCAGCAACACCGCGCGCCAGATCGAGGGACTCGAGGTGATCCCGCGCCGGGAGATCGACTATCGCGGGGCGACGTTTACCGAGCTCGACGTGGAGGCGGTGATCGCCCGCGACCCGAAGGTGGTCTGCATCGACGAGCTCGCCCACACCAACGTGCCGGGCAGCCGGCACACCAAACGGGCCCAGGACGTCGAGCAGATCCGGGCGGCCGGGATCGACGTGATCACCACGGTCAACATCCAGCACCTGGAGTCCCTCAACGACGAGGTCGAGCGGATCACCGGCGTACGCCAGCGGGAGACGGTGCCCGACGACCTCGTGCGGACCGCCGACATGATCCATCTGGTCGACATGGCTCCGGAGGCGCTGCGGCGTCGGATGGCTCATGGCAACGTCTACAAGCCCGAGACCATCGATGCGTCGCTGACCTCCTACTTCCGGGTCGGCAACCTCACCGCGCTGCGGGAGCTGGCCCTGCTGTGGCTCGCGGACCGGGTCGACGATGCGCTGGGGGACTACCGGCGCGAGCACCGGATCGAGCACCCCTGGCCGACCAAGGAGCGGATCGTGGTCGCGGTCACCGGAGGCCCGGAGTCGGAGACGCTGATGCGGCGAGCGGCCCGGCTGTGCCAGCGCGCGAAGGGGTCTGAGCTGCTGGCGGTCCACGTGGTCACCGCCGATGGGCTGGCCAGACCGGAGGCCGGTTCGATCGAGCGCGTCCAGGCGCTGACCGCGTCGCTGGACGGCACCTTCCACAGCGTGATCGGTGAGGACGCGGCGACCGCCGTGGTCGACTTCGCGACCGGTGCCAACGCCACCATGATCATCGTCGGCGTCTCCCGGCACGGGCGGTTGCGTCGGCTCTTCACCGGCACCACCGGAGACCGGATCGCGGCCGCGGCCGGGTCGATCGACGTACACCTCGTCACCCACGAGGAGATCGCCCGCGGCTCGCGGGTCCGCGGCGGCCTCGGCTCACCGCTCAGCCGCACCCGTCAGGCTCTGGGCTGGCTGTGCGCGCTCCTGGTGCCCTCGGCGCTGGTCTGGCTGCTCCACAACGACGGCATCGAGGGCGACATCTCCAACCAGCTCCCGCTGGCCAGCATGCTGCTGCTCGCCGCCACCGTCCTGGTCGCGCTCGTGGGTGGGCGCTGGCCGGCGGTGGCCGCCGCGCTGGCCGGGTTCCTCCATCTGAACTGGTGGTTCACCCAGCCCGTACACCGCTTCACCATCGCCGAGCCACGCAACCTGGTGATGTTGGTGATCTTCGTCGCGGTCGCGGTCGGCGTCGCCACCGTCGTCGACCGCGCCTCCCGGCGAGCGGCCGAAGCACGCCAGGCCAGGGGAGAGGCGGCGACGATGGGGGCGCTGTCGCGCTCGGTGCTGACCGGCCAGGACACTGCCGAGGCGATCGTGAGTCGGGTGCGCGAGACCTTCGCCCAGCAGGCGGTGGTTCTGCTGGAGGAGACACCGCAGGGATGGGTGCGGCTGGCTGGTGCCGGGGTCGGCTACCCGGCAGACCCGGACCAGGGCGACGCCCAGGTGGCCGTCGACGACACCCACGTGATCGTCTTGCGCGGCACCCCGCTGCGGGCGCGCGATCGGCGGGTCCTGGAGGCCTTCGCGGTGCAGACGTCACTGGTGCTGGAGCATCGCCGACTGCGCGACCAGGCCGACCGTGCCCTCGCCCTGGAGCGGGCGGAGCAGACCTCGACGGCCCTGCTTCGAGCGGTCTCTCACGACCTGCGTACGCCGCTGGCGACGATGCGGGCCGCCCTGGACGGACTGCTCGTGGGCAGGGTGCCGGAGGAGGACCGCAAGGAGCTCGTCGAGTCGGCCGCGACCTCCGCCGACCAGCTCGAGGCGCTCATCGACAACCTGCTCGACCTCTCCCGGGTCGAGGCCGGTCTGGTGCACCCCGCGATGCGGGACGTCAGTCTGGAGGAGTCGCTGCCGCTGGCGGTGGCCGGCCTGCCGCCCGGATCGATCGCCTTCGAGGTCGGCGAGGACACCCCGCTCGTACGCACCGACTCGGGCCTGCTCGAGCGCATCGTCGCCAACCTGGTCAGCAATGCGGTCCGGGTCAGCCGACAGGGACCCAACGCCGGCGAGCCGGTGCGCGTCCTCGCACACGAGACACCGGAGACTGTGGAGGTGATGATCGTCGACCGTGGACCAGGGGTGCCCGAGGAGCAGCGGGACCGGATGTTCGAGCCCTTCCAGCGTCTCGACGACACCTCGGCCGGCGGGCTCGGGCTCGGTCTGGCCGTGGCCAAGGGCCTGAGCGAGGCGCTGGGCATCCGGCTCTCGGCCGAGGACACCCCCGGCGGCGGCCTGACCATGGTCGTCGCGGTGCCGCGCGCGAGGAGCGGGCGATGAGCCGCGTACTGGTCGTCGATGACGAGCCCGCGCTGCTGCGGGCGCTCGCCATCAACCTGCGCGCCGCCGGCTGGGAGGTCGAGACGGCGACGGACGGCCGCTCGGCGTTGGCCGCCGCCGCGGCTACCCACCCCGACGTCGTCCTTCTCGACCTCGGGCTCCCGGATCTGGACGGCACCGAGGTGATCGAGGGGCTGCGAGGCTGGACCCAGGTGCCGGTGGTCGTGCTCTCCGCTCGCCAGCATGGCGACGACAAGATCGAGGCGCTCGACCTGGGCGCCGACGACTACGTCACCAAGCCGTTCGCCATGAACGAGCTGATGGCCCGGCTGCGGGCCGCCGCACGCCGCTCCCAGGAGTCCGCGCCCCCGGCCGCGACCACCCTCGCGATCGGTGACCTGGAGATCGACTTCGCCCGTAAGCGGGTGCACAAGGCAGGCGATGACGTACGCCTCACCCCGACCGAGTGGTCCTTCCTGGAGCTGCTCGCCCGCAACGTCGGCCGGCTGGTCCCGCGCGAGCAGATCCTCAAGGAGGTCTGGGGTCCCGCCTATGCCAAAGAGACTCACTATCTGCGCGTCTACGCCGCCCAGCTGCGCCGCAAGCTCGAGGACGATCCCTCCCACCCGAGATACCTCGTCACCACCTCCGGGGTCGGCTACACCCTCGACCCGGACGGATCTTGACGAAATCCTTACGGTCTCCCGCGTAGCCGGGATGTGGCGTCGCGACGCCTGAAACGGAAGCGTTGTCCTCGTGACCGCAGCGATCGCAGAGAGCGGCCGGGCGGCCGTCCCGGAGCCCACGGAGACCCCCGAGAAGAAGCATTCGTGGTGGCAGGTGATGTGCCTGACCGGTGTCGACTACTTCTCGACGCTGGGCTACCAGCCGGGCATCGCGGCGCTCGCCGCCGGGCTGCTGTCGCCGATCGCGACGCTGGTGCTGGTCGGGCTGACCCTGCTCGGTGCTCTTCCGGTCTACCGCCGCGTCGCGGCCGAGAGCCCGCACGGCCAGGGCTCGATCGCGATGCTGGAGCGGCTGCTGTCCCGATGGGGCGGCAAGGCGTTCGTGCTCGCCCTGCTCGGCTTCGCGGCCACCGACTTCATCATCACGATGACCCTCTCCGCCGCCGACGGCGCCGCGCACGTGGTGGAGAACCCGCTCTTCCCGTCCACGTGGCACGGGCACAACATGGTGATCACCCTGGTGCTGCTGGCCGCCCTGGCCGCGGTCTTCCTGAAAGGGTTCAAGGAGGCGATCGGGATCGCGGTCGCCCTGGTGGTCACCTTCCTCACCCTCAACGCCGTCGTCATCGCCGTCGGTCTGGTGCATGTGTTCAGCGACCCCAGCGTCTTCACCCGCTGGAACGACGCCCTCTTCGTCGAGCACGGCGACATCACGACGATGATCGCCGTCTCGCTCCTGGTCTTTCCCAAGCTCGCCCTGGGGATGAGCGGCTTCGAGACCGGCGTCGCGGTGATGCCGCAGGTCAGGGGCGGCAAGGGCGACACGGAGGAGAACCCTGCCGGCCGGATCCGGGGCACGAAGAAGCTGCTCACCGCGGCCGCCCTGACGATGAGCGTGTTCCTGATCGCCTCCTCCTGGGTGACCACCCTGCTGATCCCGGCCGAGGCGTTCGAGGAGGGCGGCGCGGCCAACGGCCGAGCGCTGGCGTACCTCGCCCACGACTACCTCGGCAGCGGGTTCGGCACCGTCTACGACGTCTCCACGATCCTCATCCTGTGGTTCGCCGGCGCCTCGGCGATGGCCGGTCTGCTCAACCTGATCCCGCGCTACCTGCCGCGCTACGGGATGTCACCGGAGTGGGCGGCAGCGACCCGGCCGCTGGTGGTGACCATCTCGGCCGCCGCCTTCCTGATCACCTGGATCTTCGACGCCGACGTGGACGCCCAGGGCGGGGCGTACGCGACGGGTGTGCTGGTCCTGATGCTCTCCGCGGCAGTCGCGGTGACCCTGGCCGCGCACAAGGCCGGCCAGCGGGTCCGGACGGTGCTGTTCGGCCTGATCGCGGCCGTGTTCGCCTACACCACGGTCTCGAACGTGATCGAGCGTCCCGACGGCGTCAAGATCGCCGCCTGCTTCATCGCCGCGATCATCGGGGTCTCGCTGGTCTCCCGGATCATGCGCTCTTTCGAGCTGCGGGTGACCGGCGTCGAGCTGGACAAGAGGGCCGAGACATTCCTGCGCGAGTGCGCCCGCCGCCAGATCCGGCTGATCGCCAACGAGCACGAGGGCACCGAGGGGCCCGAGGAGTACGAGGACAAGCTGCGCCAGATGGTCCTCGACAACGATCTGGCCGACGACGGCGACATCATCTTCGTCGAGGTCCTCGTCACCGACCCGTCCGACTTCGAAGGCACCCTGAAGGTACGCGGCGAGGTGACCGGACGCCGGCGGGTGTTGCGTCTGGAGGCACCGGCGGTGCCCAACGCACTGGCCGCCGTCCTGCTCCATGTCCGCGACGTCACCGGCGTGGTGCCGCACATCTACTTCGAGTGGACCGAGGGCAACCCGGCGGTCAACCTGCTGCGGTTCCTGTTCATCGGGGTCGGCGAGGTCGCCCCGACCACGCGCGAGATTCTGCGCCGTGCCGAGCCGGACAGGTCACGCCGGCCGCATGTGCACGTGGGGTGAGGGTTAGAGCCGTGCGAAGGCCTCGACCTTGTGCTGCGGCCCGGAGACGACGATCTCGTCGTCGGCGCGGATGACGGTCTCGGGCGTCGTGTAGGTGAACCTGCCCCCGGCAGGTTTGACGCCGACGACGGTGACTCCGTAGTTCTGCCGGACCCCGACGCCGGTGAGGCTGCGGTTGTGCAGCGCGGCCGGCGGCCGGGTCTTGACGAAGACGTACCCGTCGTCGAACTCGATGTAGTCGAGCATCCGCCCACGGACGAGGTGGGCGACGCGCTGCCCCATGTCGTGCTCGGGACGGACGACGCGGTGCACCCCGATCTGGGAGAGGATCCGGGCATGAGGTGCGCTGATCGCCTTCGCCCAGACGTTGCGTACGCCGAGGTGGACGGCGACGGAGGCGGTGAGGATGCTCGCCTCGATGTCGGTGCCGATGGCCACGACCACGGTGCCGAACTCGCTCAGGCCGAGCTCCCGCATCGCGTCCTCGCTGGTGGTGTCGGCCTCGACCACGTGGGTGAGCAGGCCGGCGTGCTCCTGCACCGTTCGCGGGTTCATGTCGGCGGCGAGGACCTCCTCGCCCTCCTCGACGAGCTCCAGGGCGAGGGCGCTGCCGAACCGGCCGAGGCCGAGCACAGCGACTCCGCCGCGGGTGGTGGTGTCTTTCCTAGCCAATGAGGGGCCGTCCTTCCGGGAAGCGGTGCAGGCGCTCGCGGTCGCGGAGCGCCAGTGCGGAGACGAGGGTGATCGGGCCGATCCTGCCGACGAACATCATCGCGATGAGGACGAGCTGACCGCCCGAGGGCACGTCGTAGGTGAGGTTGGCCGACAGGCCCACGGTGGCGAAGGCCGAGACCGCCTCGAAGAGCACCTGATGGGTGGGTGCCTCGACCAGATGGAGCAGGGCGATGGTGCCGGAGACCACGAAGCCGACCGAGAGCAGCGCGACCGTGAGCGCCTGACGGATGGCGCGCGGGTCGATGCGCCGGTCGAAGGCCTCGACCTCGGCCTGGCCGCGCACCTCGGCGAGGATGACGAAGAAGAGCAGCATGAACGTGGTGATCTTGAGGCCACCTGCGGTGCCCGCAGACCCGCCTCCGATGAGCATCAGCACGTCCGTGCCGAGCAGGGTGCCCTCGTTCATCTGCTCGTAGTCGAGGCTGTTGAACCCGGCCGTACGCGTCATGGTGCTCTGGAAGAAGCCGGCCAGCACCTTCCCCGGGGTGCTCAGCGCCCCGAGGGTGTCCGGGTTGCGCCACTCCGTGGCGATGAAGAACACCGTCCCGATGAGCAGCAGGCCGATGGTGCCGGTGACGGTCATCTTCGTGTGGAGGCTCCACATCCGTACCTTCGTACGCTGCAGCAGCTCCAGCCACACCGGGAACCCGAGGCCGCCGGCGATCACGGCGACGACGATCGGCAGACAGATCCAGGGGTCGTCGACGTAGCCCATCAGGTTGTCCGACCGCAGCGCGAAGCCGGCGTTGTTGAAGGCGGAGATCGAGTGGAAGACCCCGTCGTAGGCGGCCCGTTCGAGGGAGGAGCCGTAGCCGAGCCAGAACCGCAGCATCAGCGGGATCGCGATGATCAGCTCGATGACCAGGCTGATCCCGACCACGCCTTTGACCACGCTGCGTACGTCGCCGAGGCCGGAGCTGGTGTGCTCCACGGCGGCGGTGAGCCGAAAGCGCAGCCCGAGGCGGCGGAAGACGATCAGCGCCAGCAACGAGGCGAGGGTCATGATCCCGATCCCGCCGACCTGGATCAGCCCGAGGATGGTGACCTCGCCGAACGTCGACCAGTAGGTCGGGGTGTCGACCACGACCAGACCGGTGACGCAGACCGCGCTGGTTGAGGTGAACAGCGCGGTCAGGAACGGCGCGTGGCCGGGCTCCGTGCGGGCCACCGGGAGCATCAGGAGCAGCGTGCCGATCAGGATCGCGACCGCGAACCCGGCGACGACCACCTGGCCCGGATGGCGCAGCAGCGGTCGTGGACGGCGCGCCCGACGGATAGGGGAGCTCATCGACACGGGCGCCACTCTAGAGGCACGGCACGGGCCGGCAGGGCGAGCGGGGCCGCCGGAGGGTCAGCTGGGGGTGTTGATCATGAAGTTCGCGGCGTGCTCGGCGTACGCCCAGAACTGCGCGTCCTGCTCCGGGGTCAGTCCGGCGGCGTCGAGGCCCTCGCGGAAGTGCTGGAGCCAGCGGTCGCGGGCCTCCGAGGTGACCTCGAACGGGGCGTGACGCATCCGCAGCCGCGGGTGGCCACGCTGCTCGGAGTAGGTCGTCGGGCCGCCCCAGTACTGAGCCAGGAAGAGCGTCAGCCGCTCCTGTGCCGGACCGAGATCCTCCTCGGGATACATCGGCCGCATCAGCTCGTCGGTCGCCACGCCCTCGTAGAACTTGGCCACGATCGTGCGGATGGTGTCCATCCCGCCGATCTCCTCATAAAACGTCACTGAGCCATTCTTCCACGCGGGTCCGCGCTCGCCTGCCGTGGCAGGATCGGGGGCGTACGCATTCACACGAACTTTGGGAGATAACGATGGCCACCACCCGCACCGCCACCACCGTCTGGGAGGGCTCGCTCTTCGAGGGCGCCGGCAAGGTGACGCTGGACTCCTCGGGCCTGGGGACCTACGACGTCTCGTGGCCGGCCCGCACGGAGGCGCCCGGCGGCAAGACCAGCCCCGAGGAGCTCATCGCCGCGGCCCACTCCTCCTGCTTCTCGATGGCCTTCTCCAACGGTCTGGCCCAGAACGGCACCCCGCCGACCAGCCTGCAGACCAGCGCCGAGGTCGAGTTCACCCCCGGCAAGGGGATCACCGGCATCAAGCTGACCACGCGTGGCGTGGTCGAGGGCCTCGACAACGATGCCTTCGTCAGGCTCGCCGAGGAGGCCAAGGCCGGCTGCCCGGTCAGCCAGGCCCTCACCGGCACCACGATCACCCTCGACGCCGCCCTCGCCTGAGATCTCGCCTGAAATGTGGTGATGCCCCGGCTCAAGCCGGGGCATCACTGGCGGCGTACGTCAGGCCGTCTGCTCCTCGGCGGCGGCCTTCTCCTCGCGGTGCCAGATGACCCGCTGCGGGAACGGCATCTCGATGCCCTCGTAGTCGAGGCGGGCCTTGATCCGCTGGCGCATCTCGCGCGCGATCGCCCACTGCTTGAGCGGCAGGGTCTTGATCAGCACCCGGAGCGTGATGGAGTCGGCGGCCAGCGCCTCGACGCCGGTGACCTCGGGCTCCTCGATGATCTGGCCCTTGAAGTCCTCGTCGACCCACAGGTCGTGGGAGACCTCGCGCAGCACGCGCTGCACCTTGTTGAGGTCCTCGTTGTAGCCGACGCCGACGTCGATGACGGCGCGGGCCCAGTTCTGGCTGTGGTTGCCGACGGTGAGGATCTCGCCGTTGGGGATGTACCAGACCGTGCCGTCGAGCGAGCGCAGCCGGGTGATCCGCAGCGTCACGGCCTCGACGGTGCCGCTGATGTTGTTGACCTCGATGCTGTCACCGACGCCGTACTGGTCCTCGATGATCATGAAGATGCCGGACAGGTAGTCCCGCACCAGCGACTGGGCGCCGAAACCGAGCGCCAGACCGACGATTCCGGCCGAGGCGATGATCGGGGCGATGTTGATGCCGAGCTCGTCCAGGATCATGGTGGCGAAGATCGCGACCAGGACGCCGGTGACGACGCTCTTGAGCAGCGAGCCGATCGCCTGGCCGCGCTGGCTGCGGCGGGAGGACGCGAAGGTGGCGTCGCCCGCATCGTGCGTCTTGGTGATCTTGCTGGCGAGCGTGGGCGCCTCGACGGTGCGGCTGACGATCTTGTCGATCACCCGGTGGAGGATCCAGCGCAGCACGAGCGCCAGCACGATCAGGCCGAGGATGCGCAGGGGGATGCCGATCACCCATTCGCCGAGCGTCGACCAGGAGACCGAGACCAGTGGGGGGTTCGGGGGGATGGACATGGGTTCCAGTATCCAAGCCGTTCAAGGTCGACGGCCAATCCCCGGCCGGGCATCGACTCCCGCCGCGGCGACGAGGGGCAGAGATGAGAACCACGATGTACGCCGGTTAGTATCTGCCCCGTGAGCAACCAGATCCTGCGCCGCGCCGGCCTCCTCGGCGCCTCCGCCTCCGCCGCCGTCGTCGCCTCTGTTGCTACCGCCGGCCCCGCCAGCGCCGAGGTTCCCAACGGCTGGCCGGTCGCCGAGGAGATGACCGCCTCCGGTCTGCTCCTGCTCATCCTGCTCATCCCGGTGATCCTGATGGTGGTCATCTCCCTCCTGGTGCTCCTGCCGGGTGTGTTCCGCGGCGAGGGGCTGCTGCCCAAGCCCCACAAGGCCGAGGACGACAACCTCCCCGCCGCGACGCACTGACCGGTTCGGTCAGCTGAGAATGGCCAGCTGCTGGGTCGCCCGCGTCATCGCGACGTAGCGGTCCACGGCACCCTCGATCCCGGTCCCGTACGTCTCGGGGTCGATGAGGACGACCAGGTCGAACTCGAGCCCCTTGGCGTGCTCGGGGCTCAGGCGGCGTACCCGGCCTTCGTTCAGGTCCTGTGAATCAGCCGCGATGACGCAGGCGATGCCCTCCTCGTGCTCGACCAGCCAGGTGTCCAGGATCACATCGAGCTCGTCGACCGTGCCGTGGTGCACCGGGATCCCGGAGGCACGGATCGACGTGGGCACGTTCGCGTCGGGAAGTGCGGCGCGGATGACCGGCTCGGCCTCGGTCATCACCTCCTCGGGCGTGCGGTAGTTGATGCTCAGGCCGGCCATCTCGATCCGGTCCAGGCCGACGCGCTCGAGCCGCTCCTGCCACGACTCGGTGAACCCGTGCCGCGCCTGGGCGCGGTCGCCGACGATCGTGAAGCTGCGTGAGGGGCAGCGGCTGATCAGCATCTGCCACTCGGCGTCGGTCAGCTCCTGCGCCTCGTCGACGACGATGTGCGCGAACGGCCCGGCGTACGGGTCGAGCTCCTCCGGCTCCCGCACCGAGTCGTCGAGGAGGGCGGTGCGCAGGTCCTGTCCGCGCAGCATCGACATCACCTTCATGTCGGAGTCGTCGTGGCTGATCAGGTCCGAGACGACCGCCGCCTTCGCCTTCCGGTCGGCGGCCGCCGCTGCCTTCTGCGCGCTCCGGCGCCGCGAGGCGTCGGGGTCGCCGAGTCGGCGGTGGGCGGCATCGAGCAGCGGCAGGTCAGCCTCGGTCCAGGCCTTCGGGTCCTCGCGCTGCAGCGTCTTCACCTCCTCCGGAGTGAGCCAGGGCGCGCACATCCGCAGGAACGCCGGCACCTCCCACAGATCCCCGACGATGTCGGCCGGCCGCAGCCGCGGCCAGACCTCGCCGAAGACGTCGAGCAGACCGGCGTTGGTCTCCAGCGATGCACGCAGGGCGTCGGTCGCGTCCTCGTCGACGAGGCCGTACGCGTCGAACTCGTCCTCCTCCTGGTCCGCGTCGCCCCAGTCGTCGAGATCGGCGTCATAGTCGCGGTCGGGGTCGGCTCCGGTGTTCTCCTGGATCCTCTCGGTCACGATCTTCAGCAGCGCCTCCCAGACCTGGTCGCGGGCGTCGTTGTGCGGCGTACCCTGCTCGGCCGCGGCGATCGCCTCGGCCCAGTCGCCGGTGCTGATCACCGCGTCGCCGTAAGGCGTCTCGACCAGCGTGGGCTTCGACGGTGGCTTCTCGTAGAGCGCCACCGCCGGCTCGATCGCCGCGACCATCCGGGCGTCGGCCTTGAGCCGGGCGACCTCCTTGTCCGTCTCCGGCGCCAGCGAGGCACCCTCGGGCACCATCCGGCGCAGCGTGGTGGTGCGTACGCCCTCCTCGCCCAGGCTTGGCAGCACGTCCGCGACATAGGAGAGGTAGGGCTCGTGCGGCCCCACGAACAGCACCCCACCCTTGCCCTCGCCCAGGCGCGGGTCGGAGTAGAGGAGGTACGCCGTGCGGTGCAGCGCCACGACGGTCTTGCCCGTCCCCGGACCGCCGTCGACCACCAGAGCGCCGCGCGAGGACGCTCGGACGATGGCGTCCTGGTCGGCCTGGATGGTGCCGAGCACATCGCGCATCCGCGGGGAGCGGCTGCTGCCGAGCGTGGCGATGAAGGCCGACTGGTCATCGAGGGCCGCGTGCCCCTCGAGCCCTTCGGCGGTGAAGACCTCGTCCCAGTAGTCGGTGATCCGCCCGTTGGTCCAGCGGTAGCGGCGCCGGCTCAGCAGCCCGCGGGGGTCGGCGTGCGTGGCTGCGAAGAACGGCTCCGCGGCCGGCGACCGCCAGTCGACCAGCAGCCTCTTCCCGTTGTTGGCCGTCAGACCGAGCCGCCCGATGTAGATCGTGGTGCCGGCGTCCGTGACGATCCGCCCCAGGCACAGGTCCAGGCTGAACCTGCGCAGCATCCGCAGCTGCCCACCGATCCGGTGCACCTCCAGGTCGCGATCCATCGCCTCCTGCCCGTGCCCGCCCGGGCGGCGGCGTACGTCATCCAGCCGTTCGTTCAGCTCGGAGATCTGCTCCTCGAGACTCTCCGCGATGGCAGCGAAGTGCTGCTCGTCCTCAGCGATCAATGCCGGGTCCGCCTTGGCGTCGTGACGGCCCGCGAGATCGAATGCTTGCAACGTTGAATCCCCTGTCTGATCAGGCCTTTTACCTGTTCGAGGAGGAGATTCTGCCCCAAGCCGGGGGCCTTGCGGCAAGCCCCTATGTGCGCTATAAAGTTGTTAGTGGAAGGGGGGATCTCCCTTCCATTCGTGGTTTTCGAGCAGATACCGAAGGGCCCCGGAAGCAGGTGCTTCCGGGGCCCTTCGGGTGTGGTGCTACTGAGCGTCGCGCTCCTGAGCGGCGAGGGCGCGGGCGACCTCGTCACGTCCCTCGCGGACGTACCGCTTCGCGGCCGGCTCGGCGGGGGAGGTCTCGAGCCACTTGTCGGCCTTCTCCAGAAGCTCCGGGGAGGCGGCCGGCTTCGGGAAGATGAACTCCAGCACCGTCGAGGCGCGGTGGGTGCCGAGGTGCTCCCAGAGAGTGTCGGCGGCCTCGAAGTAGCGGTCGACGAAGGGCGCCAGCACCTCGTCCTGCCCGCCACGCTGGAACGAGAGCACGATCGAGCGGGCGGTCTCGTTGGCTACGTCGGTGCGGACGACGACCGACTCCCAGGCAGCCTCCTTGGCCTCGGCGGTCGGCTGCGCGGCGCGGGCGGCGGCAGCCTTCTCCTGGCCGGAGATGGTGTTGTCGCGCTCGAGCTCGGCAGCGATCTCGGCCTCACCGAAGGTGCCCGAGGCGGCCAGGCCGGTGACGAGCGCCCAGCGCAGGTCCTGGTCGATGTCGAGACCGTCGAAGGCCAGGTCGCCGGAGAGCAGGCCCTTGAGGTCGGCGATCGCGGCCTCGGAGCGGGCGGCTGCGGCGTACGTCCGGGCGAAGGTCAGCTGGTGGTCGCTGCTCGGCGCGGCGGCCTCCAGCAGCTCCCTCAGGCCGGTCTCCCAGCGCGCCTTGAGGGCGTCGCGGTTGGCCGGAGCCGAGAAGGAGCCCACCGCCTGGGCGGCGAAGACCGGGATCCGGGTGACGCCCCAGGCGTCGGTCTCCTGGCCGATGTTGGCGAGCACGAGCTCGACGAAGTCGCTCGCCCGCATCTCCGCGTCGCGGGTCATGTCCCATGCCGCGCCCCAGATCAGCGCGCGCGAGAGCGAGTCGCCCAGCGCGGACAGCGACGACAGCGCGGTGGCCAGCGAGCGCTCGTCGAGCCGGATCTTGGCGTACGTCAGGTCGCCCTCGTTCAGCAGCAGCAGGTCGGGCTGCTTGACCCCGGCCAGCTGCGGAACCTCGGTCAGCTCGCCGGTGACGTCGATCTCGAACGCGTCGCGACGCACGAGCGCGCCGTCGACGAGGTCGTAGAGGCCGAGGCCGATGCGGTGACGGCGGAGCGTCGGGTAGTCGGCGGCGGCCGACTGGCGCACGGCGAAGGCGGCGTACGAGCCGTCCTCGGCGAGGGTGAACTCCGGTGCGAGGGTGTTGACGCCGGCGGTCTGCAGCCACTCCTGGGCCCAGCCCTGGAGCTCACGCCCGGAGGCGGCCTCGAGGTGGCGCAGCAGGTCCTTGAACTCGGAGTTCCCGTAGGCGAACTCCTTGAAGTAGGCCTTCAGGCCCTCCAGGAACGGCTCCAGCCCGACCCACGCCACGAGCTGCTTCAGGACGGAGGCGCCCTTGGCGTAGGTGATCATGTCGAAGTTGACCTCGACGGCCTGCAGGTCGTAGTTGTCCGCCGCGATCGGGTGCGTCGTGGGCAGCTGGTCCTGGCGGTAGCCGGTCTGCTTGCGGGCATTGGTGAAGCCGGTCCAGGCGTCGGTGAACTCGGTCGCGTTGGCCTGGGCGTGGTAGCAGGCCCACTCGGCGAAGGACTCGTTGAGCCAGAGGTCGTCCCACCACTTCATGGTGACCAGGTCGCCGAACCACATGTGAGCCATCTCGTGCAGGATCACCGAGGCGCGGAAGTCGTAGAAGGAGCGCGGCTGCTTGGAGCGCGGCAGGTACTCGTCGCGCAGCGTCACGGCGCCGGCGTTCTCCATCGCGCCCATGTTGTACTCCGGCACGTAGAGCTGGTCGTACTTCCCGAAGGGGTAGGGGAAGTCGAAGGCGTCCTCGAAGAACTCGAAGCCCTGCTTGGTGATCTTCACGACCTCGTCGCGGTCGAGGTGGGGGACCAGCGACTGGCGGCAGTAGTGACCCAGCGGGATGGTGCCGAACTTGCCCTCGTAGACGTCCTGGACCTCGTGGTACTCACCGGCGATCAGCGCGGTGATGTAGGTCGACATCTTCTTGGTGGGCTCGAAGTCCCAGGTCGCGCGGCCGTCGCCGAGCGGCTTCGGCTCGGGGGTGACGGCGTTGGAGACGACCTTCCAGCCCTCGGGAGCGGTCACGTGGAAGGTGAAGACGGACTTGAGGTCGGGCTGCTCGAAGGTGGTGTAGACGCGGCGGGCGTCGGGGACCTCGAACTGGGAGTAGAGGTAGACGCGGTCGTCGGCGGGGTCGACGAAGCGGTGCAGGCCCTCGCCGGTGTGGGAGTAGGTGCAGTCGGCCTTGACCACGAGCACGTTCTCGGCCGCCAGGCCGTCGAGGAGGATCCGGGAGTCCTGGTACGCCACCGCGGGGTCGAGCGCCACGCCGTTGAGCGTGATCTCGTGGACCGTCGCGCCGACCAGGTCGGCGAACGTCGAGGCTCCGGCCTCGGTGGAGGTGAAGGTGATCGTCGTCGTCGAACCGAAGGTCTCAGCACCCGTGGTGAGGTCGAGTTCGATGTCGTACGAGAGGACGTCGAGGAGTGCGGCCCTAGCGGTGGCTTCGGCGCGCGTCAGATTGGTTCCAGGCATGGCTGGATCCTCTCACTGCGCCCGGAATTCGAGACATTTATATCGCCGTTGTTGCCCGTTCTTGGGAGTCGCTGAGCGTGAAAAGTAAAAATACAGTGTTGTAATTCCGACACACCGGTATCAATGGTTGACAACTTTCTCTAGGGTGCTCATGTGCCCCTCAAGTCACAGAAACACCAGTATTCACAGGAGTCGCGCCAGGTGGGGAAGCCTGGCGGGGCGCTGCGCCGGGCCTTGGTCACCGGCGCGGTTCTGCTGCTCGTCGGCCTCGGTGTGCAAGTCATCCCCAAGTTGGCATCACCGGCGCACGCGGGCTCGATCACGCTCTGCTCCGGCTTCTCGGACTGCCGCAGCAAGGGCTACTCCACCGGCGGGTACGAGAGTGCGTGGGGGAGCATGTACTGGCGGATGTACGCCGGTCGGAACTGCACCAACTACGTCGCGTACAAGCTGATCCAGACCGGCTTGCCGAACGCTCGCCCCTGGTCGGGCGAGGGCAACGCCACCAACTGGGGCGTCGCGCTGAGCAGGCTGACGAACCGGACGCCGACCGTCGGCTCGGTCGCCTGGTGGCACTCCTCGCACCCGAGCGCGAGCCGCTTCGGGCACGTCGCGATCGTCGAGAAGGTCGGCGCGGACACGATCACGATCTCGGAGTCGAACTACGGCAGCGACATCAGCTGGCGCCGGATCGGCAAGGACTCGGTGAACTACCCGACCGGGTTCATCCACTTCAACGACCAGCGCCTCTCGGTCACCAAGCGGCCCACGGTCGAGGGCACGGCACAGGTCGGCAAGGCGGTCACCGTCAACACCGGCTCGTGGAGCCCGAACCCGAACAAGATCCGCTACCAGTGGATCGTGAACAAGAAGCCGATCCCGGGTGCGACCAACAAGACCTTCCGTATCCCCGGCCACCTCGCCGGCAAGCAGATCGCGGCAGTGCTCACCGGCACCCGCCGGGACTACAGCGAGGCCAGGACGATGAGCGAGATCCTGCCGCCGATCAAGCAGGGCACGTTCAAGGTGCTGGCACAGCCGAAGATCAGCGGCACCCAGAAGGTCGGCTCGACGATCTCCGTCGGCGGCGCCGACTACGAGCCGTCGGCCAAGATCGGCGAGGTCAGGTGGTACGCCGACAAGCAGCTGATCACGCGCACCAAGTCCCGTTTCCTGAAGGTGCCCGCAACGGCCTCCGGGAAGAGGATCGGCGCGGTCGTCGTCGGTGTCCAGGAGGGCTACCGTCCGAAGCACTCGTACGCCTTCGCCGACACGCTCGTCGGCGGTGGCAAGGCTCCGCAGCAGCCGGCAGAGCCGCCGAGCGGCGGCGAGCTGACGCAGACCGAGGCCGGCTTCGTGAAGGGCGGCACTCGTCTCGGCGGCCTGATGCAGGTCGACCCGGGCGGCTTCAGCGAGACGGTCGACGTCTCCTACCAGTGGACGCGTGAAGGCACGCCGATCTCCGGAGCGACGACCGAGAAGTACCGTCCGACCGAGGCCGACGTGAGCCACCGTCTCAGCGTCACCGTGGTCGCCCGTTCCAGCAGCGGCCAGACGCTGACCAAGACGTACGGCCCCAGCGGCCGGGTCCGCGTCAAGCCGAGCGTCAAGGTCACCGCGACCGGCGGCTCCCGGGAGGCGAAGGTGGCGGTCGAAGTCATCGCGCCGGGCTACCTGCCCACCGGGACGGTCAAGATCACGACCAACGGCGGACGTACGGTCACGAAGACGCTCAGCGGTGGGGAAGCCGGCGTCACCTTCGTCAAGCTCCCCGCGGGCGAGTACGCCGTCACCGCCGCCTACAGCGGCGACGAGGTCGCCTACTGGGCCAGCGGCGGTGACTTCACCACCGTCAACTGATCACATGGCTGTGGGCCGGAGCGATCCTCGCTCCGGCCCACGGTGCTGTCTTCACGGCTAGGTCAGGCGCCGATGGCGATGACGGGCTTCTTGGTGGGGTCGAGAAGGCTGAAGTACTCCTTCATCATCCAGCGCGGGACGCTCACGCATCCGCCGGTCGCACCCGAGCCGTTGACGTGCAGGAAGATCCCGGCGCCGCGGTAGCGAACCGGGTTGTCGTAGTTGTACTTGATGACGACCGCGTACTCGTACTGCGTCGGGTAGGCCGCGAGCCGCTCGGAGCTGTTCACGTCGCTGGCCGGGAGCGAGTAGCGGAAGCCGCCCTGGGACTTGAGGCGGTAGCGGTTGTAGTAGGCCGAGTTGTTGTCCTGGACCCAGTAGGACTCGCTGGTGATCTTGGTGTGAGCCAGCTTCTGCGTGGTCGCCTTGGCGTGGGTGCCGAAGGTGGACATCAGACTGAAGGTGCCCATCGGGGTCGTGCTGGTGCCCTGCTTGCGCTGGTCGCGCGCCACGAGCCCGCCGGAGCCGATCCGCCCGTTGGCCGTCATGAACTTCTGGGTCCACTTCCCGTCGGCCTTCACCCAGAATCGGACATTGGCGTACGTCCCTGAGGTCCGGTTCACGGTGACGACCTGCGTGCCACCGTAAGGAACGGCCACCGAGACGCCGTCGAGGACCACCGTCGTCGCGGCGCCGGCGTTGGAGGGCAGAAGGGAGAACATGGCAGCGGCGGTCGCAACGACAGCGACGACACCGCCGACCAGACCTGTTCTCCGGTCGATCGAGAGTCTCACGAGACTTTTTCCTTGCGCATGGGGGATGGTCCGATCCGAGCGATCGGACCGCGGAAGCCTACTGGGGTATGAAAGGGCTTACCTGTCGGTAGCGGTAACGAGTCCGGAACAAATCGCTCCGGCCGCCGTCGTGGGTCAGGCGGCCTGCTCGAGGTTGAGCACCTCATCCGTGGTGGCGAGGATCTGCCGGAATTTCTGGATTCGCTTCTCGCCGGCCCTGGTGAGCGTCCCGCGAGCATCGCTGGCGAGGAGCTTGACCCCGGTCGCGGTCTCGAGGTTGGAGATGCGCTTGCGCAGCCCCTGCCGGGTCATGTTCTGGGCTCGCGCGGCGGCTTCGACGCTACCGAGCTCGACTGCCGCGACGAGCGCCTTGATCCAGATGGTGTGCATTGGTGGTGGTCCTCCCTGAGTGGACGCCGAGATCCCCGCCGAGTGTGGGGCGGGGGTATCTAAGCCGATTCCGGAGACATTCGGAAGTTTGGTGCGATTGTCGGCCGGTAGGTGGCACGAAGCAGTCGCTGAGAAGGTCAAAGCGCAACAGTTTGTTGTCGAAAGTGGCGCCGTCGCGACCCGAACGTAAAGATCCGACTCTGCACATGTGCGTACCGGGACGGGCATAGGCATCCCCCACTTGTTGAGCCTGCAGGAGTGCGTCATGGGCCGTCTCGGTCGCCTTGGTCGTCTGTTCACTTCGTTTGATTTCGTACGCCGCGCTGTTCGACAAGCCGCGCTGGTGGCGGTCACGGCGGTGGCGCTGGTGCTGGGCGTGCTTGCGCCGATCTCGCCAGCCTCGGCGAAGGACAACGTCTCGGAGGCGGACGCCGCGGCGGCCCGTGAGGCAGCCTCCGCACCTGAGCAAGACGATGACGACGGTGGCTGGTTCGGCGGACTGTTCGGTGGCGACGATGACGAACCGGCGGACGAACGCGCCGATGACGACGACCTCGATCCGGCGCCGGTGACCAAGGGCTCGTCGGTCAAGGACCGCAAGCACAAGTCCACCTTTGGGCATGCGCCCAAGTACGACCCGAAGGCGAAGCGGGTCAAGGAGCTGACGTCGAAGCGCAGCGAGAGCGCCCGGTACTGGCGCCTCAGCGACGGCCGCACTCAGGCCGAGCTCTCGGCCGAGCCGACGTCGTACAAGGCGGGTTCCGGGAAGGACGCAGACTGGAAGGCCATCGACACGACGGTCGGCACCTCGGCTGACAAGGCGTTCGTGTTTGCGAACACGACCAACAGCGGTCGTTCGTGGTTCTCGGACCGGCCCGAGGACCTGGTGAAGTTCGCCGCCCCTGAAGGTCAGACCGCAACCCTGGGGCTCGACGGGATCGAGGCGAAGAGCCTGAAGCCAACGGCGAAGGGGTCGAAGGTCGCCTATGCGGATGCGTTCGGCGAGGGCACCGACCTGGAGTACGTCACCGGCCCAGGTCGTGTCCAGGAGTTCATCGTCCTGGACAAGGCCCCGGCCAAGGGCACCAAGCAGCTGGTCTACACCTTCACCCTGGACGTCTCGAAGGACCTCTACCCGGTCGAGCACAAGGATGGGTCGATCGGCATCTACGGCGAGCTCGCGCACTCCCCGGTGATGGTCATCCCGGCCGCGTACATGACCGACGAGAAGAAGGACGCTTCCTCGCCGTACGGCACTTCCTACTCGGGCAAGGTGAAGCAGCGTCTCCTGGACGAGGACGGCACGTGGAAGGTCGAGCTCAAGCCCGACATGGAGTGGCTGACCTCGGCGGAGCGTGAGGGCGAGATCCGAATCGACCCGACGATCACGATCACCCCGAATGCGTCGGCGTCCCAGGACGCGATGGTGATCTCGACGACGCCGGACACGAACTACAACACCACCTGGAAGCTGTCGGTCGGTGCCGGGTCAGGCGGGTTGAAGGCGCGGTCGCTGATCAAGTTCCCGCTGACGGAGATCCCGGCGAACACGACGATCACGTCGGCAACGATGGAGCTCTACTTCGACCAGGCGCACGAGACGAACAGCAATGCGGTCGATGTCCAGGTGCGTCGGGCGCTGAGCGCCTGGACCGAGTCGGCGGCGACCTGGAACAACACCATGAGTCTGGTCTCGACCTTCGTGAACGACACGGTGACCAAGCCGGTTAATCAGTTCAACACCTGGCACAAGTTCAACCTCAAGCAGCCGGTTCAGAACATTCTGAACGGGAGCGTCGAGAATCACGGGTTCGTGCTGCGGGCGGCCGACGAGTCGAGCACGGCGCCGTTGGGCGGTCCGCGGTATGAGGCGGGCGACGGCGACTACGGCGGGGAGACCTCGACGCTGCCGCGGTTGACGGTGACGTACGGCAAGGTCGGCACCGCACTCGACTCGCCGCAGGTAGTTCATGGCACGGGCCCAGAACTGACTTGGCCGGTGTATGTGAACAGCACGGGTTCGAGCAGTGACGACATCGTCGAGTACCAGTTGCACCGATCGACGAAGCAGGCGTTCAACCCGTCCGCGGCGACACTGGTCGCGCCGATCAGTGCGTCGGCGACGTCGTTCACGGACACGACCGCGACCCCGACAGCGGATTCTTCTGAGAGCGAGATCGGCCGCAGCTACTACTACCAGATCGTCGTCAAGACCAAGGCGAACGAGCTGATCGGTTCACCGACGCGTCTGGTCGGTGTGCCGAAGGCGGGTCGGACGATGCGTCTGATCCAGGGCCCGAGCCAGGTCACCGACACCACGTTGTCGTCAGCGAAGCCGACCACGAATCTGGACACGCTCAACCTGTACGGTCCCCAAGCGTGGCTTTCGGTCGGCAACTCGTCGCCGACCTATGGCGACGCGCGCGCCCTGATGAAGTTCAACACGACACCGATTCCGACCACGGCGACGGTGTTGGAGTCGCGGTTGTTCATGTGGGGCGCGGAGACGACCACTGGCACCGACGGCGCGACCTATCAGTTGCGTCGAATGACCGCAGGGGCGTGGACCGAGACCGGCGCGACCTGGAACACGACGAACGGCACGACGGCGTGGACGACGCCGGGCGGTGATTTCGGTCCGAACCCAGCCGACACCGTGGGCTCGGTGGCCGAGGTCGGCCGCCACTGGTGGGACGCCACGCTCATGACCCAGAACTGGGTGACCACCCCTTCCGGCAACCGGGGCGCATTGGTCAAGCTCGCCGACGAGACCAGCACCGGCCCGCAGGAGCGAACGCAGTGGCTCTCCGCGGAGGCCCCGGACTGGCAGCTCGGACCGCTCCTTCGGGTCATCTATGTCGACGCAACACCCGAGGACACCTACTACGCCCCGTCGACCCCGACCCGCGTCGCCGCCGGCACCACCGCCACGGTGCCGGTGACGGTCACGAACACGACCGCGGCCAGCTGGCCGGCTGGCACGGGCACGAGCGGCAAGGTGCTCACCTACTCGTGGCAACTGCCTGACGGGACCGATGTCACCGGAACCACGAAGCTGAAGACGACCCTGCCCGCCGCGCTGGCGCCGGGCCAGTCCCAGACCGTGTCGGCGAAGGTCAAGGCCCCCGCCGACTCCGACACCGACAACGTACGCACCGACTACACGCTGACCTGGAAGGCCGAAGACGCCGCCACGGGCGCTGTCGCGACGCCGGGGTTGAAGCAGGAGGTTGCGGTCGAGGAGCCGACCTCCGATCAGCTGGGTCTGGAGTCGTTCTACTCCTATGTCGGGAAGAACACCGGTGCTGGCGGCACCTTGATGGGCAACGTCGCCTCTGGCAACGCGGTCTGGTCCTATGACGCGTTCTCGAACCCGGGTCGTGGCCTGTCGACGTTTGCCCGGTTCGCGTACAACTCTCAGGACACCTCCGACACGGTCCTCGGTTTCGGCTGG
This sequence comes from Nocardioides sp. YJ-D4, assembly GCF_054031495.1. Lineage (NCBI taxonomy): Bacteria > Bacillati > Actinomycetota > Actinomycetes > Propionibacteriales > Nocardioidaceae > Nocardioides > Nocardioides sp. YJ-D4. The sequence goes on along the minus strand of NZ_CM132932.1, from coordinate 1,906,092 downwards.
TCCGGTCAGATTGCCGGGATCACGCGCCTGGGTGCTCCGTTGGACTTCCACCCGAATCCGAACCCGACCGAGATCCGTCTCCCGGACGGTGACGGTACTACGCATCTGTTCAAGAAGGACTCCACGACGGGTGCGTGGGTCGCGCCGAAAGGCGTGAACTACCGCCTCACTCCGAAGGCCGGCCTGGATTGCACCCCGGAGAAGGACCCGATACCGGACGCCTGGACGCTGCTGCGCCCCGACGGCACGCGCTTCATCTTCGGTTGTGACGGCTACATGACCAGCTCGGTGGACAAGAACGGGAACACGCAGACGTTCACCTACGCCGAGCGCAAGTCCAACAACCAGCCGCGGAAGTTCCTGACCTACATAACCGACCCCGCAGGCCGTCGCTCGCTGAATGTTGAGTACTGGGAGAAGGGTCAGACCGGTTACACCTACGTCGACGCCGCGACCGGCAACCTGGTCACCGACGCCGGGAAGCTGTCGAACTCGAAGATCTATGACCACGTCAAGGCGATCACCGACATCTCGGGTCGCCGGGTCGAGTTCTACTACACGACCCAGGGTCTGATGGGCCGGATGATCGACGGTGCCGGCGCGAAGGACGCCTCTGGGGCATCGATTGCGAAGACGTTCAAGTTCACCTACGACGCCGACCAGGGCAACAAGAACGTCAAGCTCACCAAGATCACCGACCCGCGCGGCAACTCCACATCGATGGACTACTACGCCCCGTCGCAGGGCGATGACCCGAAGGACCACTGGTCCCTGCAGACGATCACCGATCGTCTGAGTCACGCCACGACCTTCGACTACGTCACCAACGCGACCACCAACACCTGGGTCGACACCACGGTCACCGATTCCGAGACTCACGCGACGAAGTACGTCTCCGACGACCTCGGCCGACCCCGGAGCGTGACGAACGCGAAGGACCAGAAGGTCGAGCTGACCTGGGACGGCGACAACAACACCCGGACCCTGACGGAGGCCAACGGCGCGGTCACGGCCTACTGCTACGACCCGAAGACCGGCTACCCGATCTGGCAGCGTGACCCGGAGCAGAACAAGGCCCACGGCGGTGCCCCCGCCGCCTCCGAGTGTGCCGCGGGTCAGACCGCAGCGACCGCCCCCGCCGGCTCGAGCGTGTATGAGTACGCCACTCGTGCCGACGGCTACGCGGCCGACATCTTCCGCACCACCAGCCCCGCCGGCCGAAAGAACCAGTTCTCGTACGACTCCTACGGCAACCTGCTCACCGTCACCGATGGCAAGGGCTTGGCCACCACCACCGCTGGCGACTACACCTCGACCTACACGTACGACTCGTTCGGGCAGTTGCTGACGGCCACCGACGCGAACGAGCACGTCACGAAGTACCGCGACTACACCCCAGTGGGTTACCCCACGACGACCGAGGACGCCAAGAGCAACATCTCCACCACGACATACGACGTGCGCGGCCTGGTCACCAAGGTCCAAGACCCGCTCGACGGTGTCGTCACGCAGGCCTACGACGCGTTCGGTCGCCCGCTCGCCGGCACCACGAAGGTCTCCACCGAGCGCACGATCACCACCCCGGCGCCCGTCTTCGACGCGAACGACAACGTCACGGCCTCCACCGCGCCCAACGGTGCAGTCTCGACGGCGACCTACGACGCCGCTGACCAGGTGACCGAGTCCACCGCACCCAAAGACACCTCCTCGAGCGCGGCTCGTGTCTCGAAGTTCACCTACGACACGGTCGGGAACCTGCTCAAGGCCACCGAGCCGAAGGGCACCGCGACCACCGATGCCGGTGACTTCGTCACCAGCTACTTCTACGACGCGATCTATCAGCAGAGCGCTGTCGAGAACGCCAACGGTGACCGGATCGAGTACGACTACGACACCGTCGGCAACGTCGTCGAGGTCCGCGACCCGTCCAAGACGAAGTCAACCGACACGACCGACTACACGTCCAAGACGACCTATGACCTCAACCACCAGCCACTCACGGTCAAGGACGCGGAAGGGAACACGACCAGCACCGACTACGACGCCGATGGTCTGACCCTGTCGACGACCAACGCCGCAGGTCACACCGCCTACACGTCCTATGACGAGCGCGGTGCCCGGATCGAGACCAAGACCCCGTGGACCGGCACCGGCGACGCCACCGTCTACCGGACCACCCGGTATGCGTACGACGAGGTCGGCAACACGACCCGGATCACGACCCCGCGCGGTTCGCAGACCGCGAACGAGGACGACTTCGTCGCCCGCACGACCTACGACGAGCTCAACCGTCCGGTTCGCTCCTACCAGCCCTACGACCCCACTGACGCGCGTTACAACGACCCGAACGTCTACACCGAGACGACCTATGACGCCGTCGGCCGAGCGGTCAAGACCAGTCTGCCGTCCTCGGACGGCCAGACGGTCCGCAACGACACGACGGTCGACTACTACGCCAACGGTTGGATCAAGGCCTCGACCGACGCGTGGGGGATCAAGACCCGCTACGAGTACGACGACCTCGGCGCGCAGACTGCCCGCACTCTGACCTCGGCGGACGGCTCCGCCTCACGCACGATGACGTGGGCTTACTTCCCCGACGGGAAGCTCAAGGCGAAGTCGGACGACGGTGTCCCGGTCGGTTCGCACTCGGTGGTCACCGACGACGACACCAGCGGCCTGTTCGCTGCGACCGGCACGTGGACCAAGGCGTCTGCGACCGGTCAGCAGGGCACCAGTCACCGCACCCATGCTGCAGCCACGGGGTCGACGGACAAGTTCACCTGGACGCTTGATGTTCCCGCGGACGGCTCTTACACACTTGCAGCCGCCTGGCCGCAGGTCTCGGGCACGGCGACGGACGCCAAATTCACCCTGAACCACGGGGACGGCGCGGGTACGGACGTGAACTTCACGGCCAACCAGACCACCGGCGCGGCCGCGTGGAACACCCTCGGCAAGGTCACCCTCACCAAGGGTGAGAAGGTCACCGTCGCTCTCGCCCCCTCGGGCACCGGCACCGTGGTGGCTGACTCGGTCCGGCTCGTGCGTGACAACGCCGCTGACACGGATGCTGAGGACAAGGCATTCGCGTACGGCTATGACCTCAACGGCAACCTGACCGACATCACCGACACCTCGCGCGGCACCGCGAAGAACGCTGACGCCTACGCGATGGCCTATGACGGGCTGAACCAGATCAAGTCGGTCCGCGAGGACCTGGCGGGGTCGCCGGCGGCGACCACGTCCTACACGTACAACAACCTGGGCAAGCCGCTTACGGTCGCGCACCCGGACCAGGCCTCGGACTACGTCTACAACGACCCAAGGAACCTGCTCACCAAGGTCACCGTCGACGACCTCAACGACACCAAGGCCGCGAAGGTCACCAACTACACCTACGACAGCCTCGGTCGTCAGAAGACGATCACCAAGGGCAACGGCAACGTCACCACCAACGCCTTCCAGGCCGACGGCGCGCTCAAGAGCATGCTCGAGGAGACGTCTGCGGGTGCTCTGGTCGCCTCTCACGCCTACACCTACGACGCCAACGGCAACCAGCTCGAAGACGTCGCTTCCAAGCGCAACGCCGATGACGCCTCCGCGACCTTTGACTCGACCACGACGTACGTCTATGACCCGGTCGACCGGCTGTCGAAGAAGACCAAGACCGGTCACGGCGCCGCCACGGAGACCTATGTTCACGACGCGAACGCGAACGTGATCCAGCAGTCTGTGGGTGGCACGAGCACGTCGTTCAACTACGACCGCAACCGACTCCTCTCCTCGACCGTCGATGGTCAGACCGCGTCGTACCGGTATGACCCCTTCGGTCGCCAGACCAGTGTCGTGGGCGGCGGGAAGACGATCTCCCGAACCACCTATGACGGTTTCGACCACATCAAGGTCGCCGAGCAGGCGAACGACGCGGGTGTCCTCGAGGCCACCCGATACACCTACGACCCGCTGGACCGGACCGCATCCAAGACCACGTCCGGGACGGACGGGAAGACGACCGACTACACCTATCTCGGCCTGTCCCAGGAGGTCCTGGGCGAAGAGGTCGCCGGTGAGCTGACGAAGTCCTATCAGTATTCCCCGTGGGGTCAGCGGCTCTCTCAGGTCACCCACCAGGCCGACACCGAGGGGGGTGTCGAGGCAGGGGAGACCGGCTACTTCGGGTACAACGCCCACACCGACGTCGAGACGGTCACCGATGATGCCGGCAAGACGGTCGCGACCTACGGGTACACGGCTTACGGGGAGAACGACGAGGCCGAGTTCACTGGCATTGACAAGCCCGATGCGGCGAATCCGGAGCAGCCTGGCGATGAGTCGTTCAACGCCTACCGGTTCAACGGCAAGCGCTGGGACGCAGGTTCCGGGACCTACGACATGGGGTTCCGCGACTACAACCCCGGCCTGAACACCTTCACCACCCGTGACATGTACAACGGCGCCCTCGCCGACATGGGCCTGGGGACCGACCCATTCACGTCGAATCGGTACGCCTTCGCCGCGGGGAACCCGATCTCCGGAATCGAATATGACGGGCACATCCTCCTTGACTCGCCGGGCGGCGGAGGCGATGCACCCGCACCGACGAACTCGGCCGGATGCGGCACTTGGGGCCTCCCGGCCTGCAACGCAGACTCCGAGCCGAAGGTCAATCCTGCTGTCGAGGGAATGGTCTCAACCGGAGACGGAGGCGATGCTCTCGGTGGCGCGGCGAACTCAGCGATTGGGATCTCCGAACTGACTCCGTTCGCGGGCCTGGTGAACGCGCTTGGCCTCGACGACTTTGCCAGGGACACGGTCAATGAGGAGTTGGACGTTGACACCACCACCAACGCCTACGCCGCCGGCGGGATCACCTTCGACGTTGCCACTGCGTTCGTCGGTGGCGGCGGTGGGCTTGCGGCCAAGGGCACAAAGACGTTGGCAAGTGGGGCTTCGAAGGCGGGAGAAGGCGCCTCGAACGTTGTATATCGTGCACTGAACTCGTCTGATGCAACGTCCGTTGCGCGCGGTGAGGGTCTCACTGCGAAGAACCCGGGCGGGACTTGGTCACTCGCTGAACATCTAGTGGGTGGGTCGTCGCGAAAATCCTGGGCAAACGACCCCTGGATCTCGACGACTAAAGTGCGCGGGGTCGCCGAAGGGTTCAACGCGTCGGGGAGTAACCTCGGCGTCGTAGCGATTGACCTGGATAGGATCACATCGACGGTGGCGGAGGGTTGGAAGATTTATCCGCGGCTCAACGGTGTCGACGGACTGCCGTACCATTACTCGGTGTGGCAGCAGGAGGTTTCGGTGTTCCAGCACATTCCACAGGATGCAATTAGGGGCTTCGTTCAGTGAGTAACAACGCAGAAATTGAGAGTCGCCTTGATCATTTGACAACCGAGATTCTACTTCCCCTCCGGGCTTCCAAAGAGCTCAATGAAGCGCGAATCGAGGATCTATCTCGTCTGGTCGACGATCTCATTCTTGATCTCAACGGGGCGCCTCAAATATCGACGACTCTCGCCGGGAAGTTGTGGTTTGTATTCACTCAAATGCTAAGTGAAGCAGACCATTCTTCGGCGCGAGAGAGGATTCTGGATGCGGCGTGGCGCTATGAAGGCCAACTGGAGCGAATCTTTGGACCGTTCTATTCTTCAGCGCCGCCGACACCTGGTGTTCCCCGATACTGAGAAGGCCTTGGGCCTGTTGCTCGTACCCATGAATCGGATACAAGGATGCGACAAGAGTTCACGGATCAGGGGCGCGGTAATTCCGGATGGATGAATGGGTTTTGCATTTGTAGGAAGTGACTGGCGCTACGCCTGTGGCGGCGGCGATTCCTTGGGGGCGAGTTTGAAGCAAGCCTTGGGGTGACCCCTGCCTGACGACTTCAAGGAGTTGTGCGAGACCTTCGGGTAGGCGATTTTCTGAGTATGTCACGGTGTTATCGGTGAGGACTGCAAGGTACCCGACGTTTTCCGATTGGTGGGTGCGGTCGCTCGAGCGAATGGAATCAATGCCCAAAATTTGGCTAGTCTGTACGAGCCGTACTCCATGCTCGTTCGGATACAGGCGGGCTGCTGCGCTGGGCAACGTCTGATGAAGCCGAATTCTATTGGTTCATTCAGAGTGTGGAGGCGCCGAGGAGTTGGAAGATTGTTGTGCGGGACAGTCGGGTGGATCCGTGGCTCGAATACGACATGGGTGTTCCTGAATTCTTGTTTCGCCTCCTGAACGACGACTCATTCTTGCCGTTGTCGACAGCGTCACTGAGGCGCCCGACCTTTGTGTCTCTGGAAATTTGAACTATAGGCGCGACCCGCGGATATATCGTCGACGGGTCGTAGCACGTTCGAAAGGGAGACTTGGTGATCATCGTCGATCGCCTGATGAAGGGTGGCGCCGGCCGGAGCGAGGAAGAAGACAGTCGAGACCTTGCGGCTTTGAGAGCGAACGTCCCATACCCTGGTGTGTCTGATCTCATCTTCTACTGGGACGGCGCCGTCGACCACGAGCCGACTGCGGAAGAGGTCGTGGACGCCGCTCTGGCGTACTAGCCGATCGAACTATGACGTAGGTCATCGGCGGCAGGTGACTCGGGCACTGATGCGCCCGGCAGTCCTCGGTCTGGCTCCGGTCAGGCGTCCGTTGGTACTCGGTCAGGGACCTGCTGGCCGCGCCAGAGCCGGAGAGCGTCGGGACCACGCCGCCGATGTCCTTGCCAGGTTGGTCTGAGCTTCAGGTAACGCCGGAAGAGAAGGATAGGTACATGGCATCGCATCGTTGATTCGCGTGATCGATGCTCGGCCGCGAACCTTTGAGTGGGACGCGATTGCCGAGGGATGGGGGCGCACGCCCCCGGCAGACTACATCGACTTCATGCAAGCAGTGGGGCCAGGAAACCTCGGGGACTACATGTCGATCGAAGCTCCGACCGCCGATCTCGGCGACGACGGGGCATTCGCGATGGCAATTGCAACGCAAGGGGCCCAACTAGCGTGGGAGAACGGGACTTTTCCCAAGGTAGGGCGGCTTGCTGACGCTGAGCCGAGGCTCCTGTGCTGGGCGGTATCGGATGACGCCAACCAGTATTGCTGGGACTTGGCGGACGACTCGATGCCGATCATCGTCTTCGGCCGAGGATTGCTGGAGTGGACTGCGTACGACCTGTCGTTCACGGACTTCGTCGTGGGCATGATCCAGGACTCGATCCCTAACTACGCGGCGGATCGGATCGCGAGTGAGCTGGGACGGCAGATTCCGGTGACGTACAAGGTGCATAAGCGAGATCACTGGTAGGCCCGGCTCCGTCGCTGGCAGGACGACTTCGTCGCCCGCACGACCTACGGCGAGTTCAGGCAGCCAAGGTGGGAACAGATTCGCCGCAGGCGTCGTTGCCCGGGCATGACGCAGACCACCCCCGCTTCCGAGAAGACCGCCGCCGACTTCTGGTTCGACCCCGCCTGTCCGTTCGCCTGGATCACCTCGCGCTGGATCCTCGAGGTCGAGAAGGTGCGCGACGTCGAGGTGACCTGGCACATCATGAGCCTGGCGTACCTCAACCAGGACAAGGACATCCCCGAGGACTACCGGAAGATGCTCGCGACCGCGTGGGGCCCGGTACGGGTCTGCATGGCGGTGCAGAACGAGTACGGCCAGGAGAAGCTCGCCGAGATCTACACCGCGCTCGGCACCCGCCGCCACGTCGAGGGCCGTGACTTCGACCGGGCGCTGATCGAGGAGGCGCTGGCCTCGGTCGGCCTGCCCGTCGATCTGGCCGACGCGATGGACGACTCCTCGTTCGACGAGGACATCGCCAAGTCCCACCACGAGGGCATGGACCAGGTCGGCAACGACGTCGGCACCCCGACGATCGCGATGAACGGCTCCGCCTTCTTCGGCCCGGTCATCTCCAAGGCGCCCAAGGGCGAGGAGGCCGGCAAGCTCTGGGACGGCTTCCAGCTGATCACCGCCTACCCCTACGTCTACGAGCTCAAGCGCGCCCGGGTCCACGACCTCGACTTCAGCTGAGGACGCCGGATACAAGGCGCCGGATATGAGGTCGCCGGCCGGTCGGGGCGGTGGGACCATCGCATATGAGTCTGACCGAATTGCGCCGCCCGCTGGCGCTGAACCTGTCGCTGGCCGCTCTGCTGGCCGGCCTGACCGCCTGCGGCGGTACTGCATCCTCGGGCAAGGACGAGTCGTACGCTGACGAGTCCCCTAAGAAGATCCTTGCCGATGCGAAGGCGTCGATGAGCTCGCTCAAGTCCGTCCACATCTCGGGGTCAGGCATCGATGACGGAGATGAGATGAGTATCGACATGACCGTCTCGACGGCGGGCGACTGCACCGGCACCATCGGCACGCCGGACGGGGAGATGACGCTGCTCGTCGTCGGCGGCAAGGCCTGGTTCAAGGCCGACCGAGCGTTCTGGGAGGCCAACGCCGGTGGCGATGCGTCCGCGGTCCTCGCGATGGTGGGGAAGAAGTGGGTCGCCGGTGGTGACGACATCGGCGACCTCACCGCCCTGTGCGACTGGGACGAGCTCTCCGACGAGTTCCTCGAGCTCCTGGTCCCGAGCACCATCGAGGGCCTGACGATCAAGAAGTCGAAGGACCAGGTCGACGGGCAGCCCGTGATCAAGCTCGAGGACCGCAGCAGCGAGCAGGGCACGATCTATGTCCAGGCCGAGGAGCCCCACTACGTCGTCAAAGTGTCGAACACCGGCAAGGACGCGGCCGACGTGACCTTCAGCGCCTTCGATGAGCCCACCGAGATCGTCGCGCCGAAGCCCCGCCAGCAGATCGACTTCGAGAACATGGAGTAGCCGAGCATTTGGCGGTGACTGGTCGCACGCAAAGACGTACGTTGGCTGCGTGGCCACAACAGACCAAGCAGGAATTCTCTCGCGGGCGCTGGACCAGACCGGCGACCTGCTCGACCGGGTGCATGCCGAGACCGTCTCGCGGCCGACGCCGTGCCGGCAGTGGGACGTCGGCACCCTGGCCGACCACGTGATCGCGGACGGCGCCAACTTCGTCACCATGCTTCGGGGCGGAGAGCCCGACTGGGGCGCGCCGGCGCCGCACGTCAGCGAGAGCTGGGGGCCGACGTTCAGGGTCGGTGCCGACGACGTGCTCCACGCATGGGGACAGGGGCCCGAATCGGCGGTGCCGGTCGGCCTGCTCGTCGCCGAGTACGCCACCCATTCCTGGGACCTCGCGCAGGCGCTCGACGTCCCGACCTCCGAGCTCGACCCGGAGCTGGCCGAGGTCGGGCTGGCCTTCATGAAGGCGACCCTGAAGCCGGAGATGCGCACGGGCGCGTTCGAGGCCGAGGTGACGGCGCCCGAGGGTGCCGGGGCGTACGAGCGGCTGGCTGCTTTCGCGGGACGCAGGCTCGCCTGACACCATGGGCGTGTGGTTGATCAGATGGGAGTGTTCGCGCTGCAGCGGGCACTGACGCAGGCAGCAGAGCTTCTCGACACCGTCACGGCGGATGATCTGACCCGGCCGACGCCGTGCCCCGAGTGGGATCTGCGCAAGCTTGCCAACCACATGATCGCCCAGCCCCGCGTCTTTGTGACGATGCTCCAGGGCTCGCCGCCGGGATGGGACGGGCGCGAGGACTACGCGGTCAACCTGGGCGAGGAGCTCCGCACCAGGGGCAACGCGCTGATCAACCTGTGGCGCGAGGTCGGCCCTGCCGACATGGTGATGATCGACCCCGACTGGCAGTCCGCCGAGATCGCGGTCCACACCTGGGACCTGTGCGCGGCGCTTGGCCGCCCGACCGACGGCCTCGACGAGGCGGTCGCCCAGCGGGCGGTCGTCGCGATGGACCGCATCCTCGGGCCGGAGCGCAAGGGACGGGCCTTCGCCAACGCGCTCTCGGCGCCGGAGGGATCGGGCGCTTACGAGCACCTGGCTGCGTACGCCGGGAGGCCGGTGCCGTTCGTGCCGGCTCCGTCGCTTTAGTCACAGAAGTCCCAAACGACACACCGAACACATGCGTTTGCGGCATGTCGGGCGCTCGACTCTTCAAAATCAAGGGTATGGCCAGCTTCCCCCGCGTCATCACCATGACCCTGACCGCTGTCGTTGTCGGCGCGTCGATGCTCGTTCCGGCCATCGGCTCGGCGATCGATCCGGCGGCCGCCGAGGACGGTCAGCTGATCAAGTTGCCTCGTCTCGAGGACGGCATCGCCACCCGTGACGTGAAGCTGCCGCCGCGGTTGACCGAGCGCTCGGCCGCCGCGGCCTCGACCGAGAAGCTGCGTACGACGACCTTCTCGATGGTCGGGGTCTCGTGGAGCGGGGAGGAGACTCCCCAGGTCGAGGTGCGGGTGAGCAAGTCGGACCAGTGGCGCGAGTGGCAGGAGCTGCCGCTGCAGGAGGACCTGCCCGACGGCGGCGAAGGGGACGTCGCCGCGCGCGGCAAGGTCGAGCGCCGAGGCACCCAGCCGGTGTGGACCGGCCGGGCCAGCGGCGTACAGGTGCGGGTCGAGGGTGCGCAGCCCAAGGACCTGAAGCTGACCCTCATCAACACCGGGCCGCAGGAGGACGTCAAGGCTCCGAAGAGGGAGGCCGACGACCTCGGCTACGGCAGCGCCGGCGACGGCAGCGCCAACGGCCGGGTCGCGCGGTCGCGACCGCGGTGGGCGCCGAAGCCGGTGATCTTCACCCGGTCGCAGTGGGGTGCCAACAACTCCTGGCGCAACGGCCGCCCGGAGTACAACAGCACGCTCAAGCAGGTCCACATCCACCACACCGCCACGAGCAACAACTACTCCAAGGGCGACGTGCCGGGGATCATCCGCGGCATCTACAGCTATCACACCAGGTCACTGGGGTGGTTCGACATCGCCTACAACTTCCTCATCGACAAGTACGGCCGTGCCTGGGAGGGCCGCTCCGGCGGCATCGACCGGCTCGTCAAGGGCGCGCACACGCGTGGCTTCAACCACCAGTCGATGGGCATCGCCCTGATCGGCAACTTCGAGAACGTACGTCCCTCCGACGACGCCCTCATCAAGACCGAGCGGATGGCGGCCTGGAAGCTCGACATGGCCGGTCGCGACGAGCGCGGCACGCTCGAGACGATCTCCAAGGGCAGCGACCGGTTCCCGGCCGGCCGGAGGGTGCGGGTCTGGGTCATCGACGGCCACTTCCACACCAACGAGACCTCCTGCCCGGGCGCCCAGCTCGCCAAGTGGCTGCCGTGGATCCGGAAGTACGCCTACCAGCGGGACCAGATGTTCAACCCATGATCCGGGTTGCCGGTGTCGATGACTGTGTCGATGGAGGGCTGATGACGCCCGCTCCCTAGGATGGAGCCATGAGCAACGTTCTGTCCGCAGTCGCCTGGCCGTACGCCAACGGCCCGCGCCACATCGGCCATGTGGCCGGTTTCGGCGTGCCCTCCGACGTCTTCAGTCGGTACATGCGGATGGCGGGTCACGACGTGCTCATGGTCTCCGGCTCCGACGAGCACGGCACCCCGATCCTGATCGCCGCCGACGAGGCCGGCGTGACGCCCCAGGAGCTCGTCGACAAGAACCACCGGATCATCGTCGAGGACCTGACCTCGCTCGGCCTGACGTACGACCTCTACACCCGCACCACCTCGGCCAACCACCACTCCGTGGTGCAGGAGCTGTTCCTCGGGGTGTGGAACAACGGCTACTTCGTCGAGCAGACCTCCAAGGGCGCGATCTCGCCGTCGACCGGGCGGACCCTGCCCGACCGCTACATCGAGGGCACCTGCCCGATCTGCGGGGCCGATGGTGCGCGCGGTGACCAGTGCGACAACTGTGGCAACCAGCTCGACCCGGACCAGCTGATCAACCCCGTCTCGAAGATCAACGGCGAGACGCCGGAGTTCATCGAGACCCAGCACTTCTTCCTCGACCTGCCCGCCCTGGCCGATGCCCTGCACGCGTTCCTCGACGAGCGTGAGCAGACCGGCCTGTGGCGCCCGAACGTCATCCGGTTCAGCCAGAACATCCTCAAGGAGATCCGGCCGCGGGCGATGACCCGCGACATCGACTGGGGTATCAAGGTCCCCCTCGACGGCTGGCGCGACAACCCGACCAAGCGGATGTACGTCTGGTTCGACGCCGTCATCGGCTACCTGTCCGCCTCGATCGAGTGGGCCCGGCGCTCGGGCAACCCCGACGCGTGGCGAGCCTGGTGGAACTCGCCTGACGCGCCCTCGTACTACTTCATGGGCAAGGACAACATCGTCTTCCACTCCCAGATCTGGCCGGCCGAGCTGATCGCCTACAACGGCGGTGGTTCGAAGGGCGGCGAGCCTGGGGCGTACGGCACGCTCAATCTGCCGACCGAGGTCGTCTCCAGCGAGTACCTGACGATGGAGGGGAAGAAGTTCTCCTCCTCGAAGAAGATCGTGATCTACGTGCGCGACCTCCTCTCGCGCTACCAGCCAGACGCGTTCCGCTACTTCGTGGCCGCCGCCGGCCCCGAGTCGAACGACTCCGACTTCACCTGGGCGGAGTTCGTGCGGCGTACGAACGACGAGCTCGTCGCCGGCTGGGGCAACCTGGTCAACCGCACCGCCACCCTGATCGCGAAGAACTTCGGCGAGCTGCCCGCCGCCGGGACGCTGACCGAGGCGGACCAGGCGATTCTGTCCACCGTGGAGGCGGCCTTCGGCACCGTCGGCGACCTGATCGGTCGCCACCGGCAGAAGCAGGCGATCGGTGAGGCGATGCGTGCGGTCGGCGAGGTCAACAAGTACGTCACCGACCTCGAGCCGTGGAAGCTGGCCAAGGCCCCCGAGGACCGCGAGCGCCTCGGCACCGTGCTGCACGTGATGGCGCAGTGCGTCGCCGACCTCAACTTGATCCTCTCCCCGTTCCTGCCGTTCTCCGCCAACGAGATCGACAAGGCGTTGGGTGGCAAGGGTGAGGTCGCCCCGATGCCCCGCATCGAGGAGGTCGACGACCTCGACAACGGCAAGCCCTACCCGATCATCACCGGCGACTACTCCGGCGCGCCCTCGTGGGAGCGTCACCCGATCGTCGTCGGCACCCCGGTCGCCAAGCCCACGCCGGTCTTCCAGAAGCTGGACTCCGCGATCATCGACGAGGAGCTCGACCGGCTGGGCATCAAGCCGGAGTAGCGGCTGCGGTAATCGGTTGGATCGAACCCGGCGTGGCTGGGACGATTCTGCGCATGATCGCACTGCTCGGCGACGACCGGGGGCACCGCAGCCATCAGGAGCTCAATGCGCTTCGGCCGCAGCTGGCCGAGCTCGGGGCCGAGACGGAGTGGGTGCCGACCGACTCCGGGTTCGACATCGCAGCCTTTGACGGGGTCTGGCTCGTGCCCGGTTCGCCCTATGCCGATGACGCCGCGGTCCTCGCGGCGCTCACGGTCGTGCGGGAGCGGGGGATTCCGTTCCTCGGCGTGTGCGGCGGGATGCAGTACGCCGTGCTGGAGTGGACCCGCAACGTGCTCGGTTCCACAGCGACCCATGCCGAGTCCGACGGCGTGGACGAGGACAACGCGGTGGCTGCGCTGGCCTGTTCGCTCTACGGCGAGGAGCGGCTGGTGACCCCGGTCCCCGGCACCCGCTTCGAGGCCTGGCAGCCGGAGCCGTTCGTCGGCATGCACTTCTGCAACTACGCGCCCACAGCTGAGGCCGTGGCGACGCTGGAGAAGATCGGTGTCGTCGTCGGCGCCACCGCGGACGACGCCGGTGCGGAGGTCCTGGAGTTCCCGGACCACCCGTTCTACGTCACCAGCATGTTCCAGCCCCACGTCGGCGCCCTCGCCGGAGCCCCGGTCCACCCGCTCGTGCGAGCGTTCGTGAGCGCGGTCGCCGCGCGGCGATGAGTGTCACGCTCCAGTTCCACCCCCACTGGCCGTACGCGGGCGGGCTGGTGATCGAGTCGCTGGCGCGCGATGGGAGGTATCGGTCGCAGTTCGAGACCGGCATCTCGAATGGCGGCTTGACCGCGCATCTGGGCGGGGACCGCTGGCGCTGGGAGAGCCGGCTGTTCGGAGGGCGCTACGACGCAGGACCGGCCGGTGAGAGGCCGGTCTACGGAGCGTGGAACCGGCGTCGAGATCCGTACGGTGGCGCGATCCGGTTCGGATCGGCCCACCTCAGGCTCCGGCCGGAGCTGCTGGAGCGGTGCACGTTCTGCTTTCCCGACTCGGTCCTCGAGCCGACCGACTTCGGTGGCCCGGAGATGCTGCCGCAGTTGTGCGCGATGGCCGACGCCTCGGGTTTCGACGATCTCGACGAGTGCGTCGAGGCTCATGTGCATGGTGGCGTCGTGATCGAGCGCGACGTCGAAGCGGTCGTGCTCGACCCGTGCTTCCGTGGCACGAAGGTTGAGGCCGCGGCGCGCGAGCTCCGCTGCGCGGTGGAGTGGCACCCGGGATTCGGGCTCCCCACCGTTGCCCTCGATCCGGGCTACCGCGGGCAGGAGTACGTCGACCTGGCCCGGTCGCTCGGCGACGTACTCACGCCTGATCTTCTCGGTGAGGCCGCGCGGTCTGGCGCCCACGACCTGCAGTCGGTGAAGCGGGTCTGGCACTACCTGGCGAGGTATGGGCGAGCTCACTGACTCGGGTTCCGATGACTATGACGGAGGATCCGAGCTCGTGAAAGGGTTCACGAGCTCGGATCCTCCGTCATAGTCGACGACATGCCACATGGGCGCTGAACGTCTTCCGGTGTGCTCAGTCGCCGCCCCCACCACCGTCGCCGTCGCCTCCATCGCCGAAACCGCTGTCGAAGCTGAACTCGACACCTCGACGGGTGGCGACGACGGCGTTGCGTACGGCTTCGGCGGCCCAGCCCGCGCGAGCGATCTGTTTCGCGCGGCGCTTGACGACCCGTGGCCGCACCGAAGGCGAGACGAAGAGCCGATGGGCCTGGTCGACGGCGGAGAGCAGAGCGATCAGGGTGCCGGTGCGCTCGTCGGGAGGAACTCCGTGGAGCAGCACGGCGGCGATGTCGTCGCGTACGGCCTGCCTGGACCTCGGGTCGACGACCGGCGAGAACGTCGAGGTGACCAGGAACGTGGTGCGCTTCGCCCGGCGGAGCACGCCGCGCCCGGCGAGGATGCCGGCGAGGTAGTCGAACTGCCCGTAGCCGATCCGGCCGACCAGCGCGCGCGGAGGCCTCGGCTTCTCCTTGACGATCGTGAAAGCGCGCTGGAGGAGGGCATCCGCCGGAGGTCCCGCGGTCACTGGATACATCTTGGCGGAGAGCCAAGGAAACCGACTGCGTACGTCGACCGAGCCATTGAGGGCGAGCTCGGCGAGGAGCGCGCCGCCGATCAGGACGTCCCGCTTCCTGCGACGACGGAGCCCGCCGACGGGCCGTCCGGTGGCATCGCCCAAGGTCAGGAGTACGAGTTCCTCCGCGATCAGCACGACGTCGTCACTTCGGCTGATCGGTCGCGGCGGCGTAGCGCTTCGCGAGGACCTGGAGATGGTCACGGAGCTCGGGTGGTGACTCGACGGTGAAGTCGAGGCCGAGCATGCCGATCCAGACGGCCACGACCTCGAGGCTGTCGCCGCCGGTGACCAGGACGCTGCGGTCGGGGGCGATCGGCTCGACGGTGCCGACGGCGGGGTTGATCCGGGAGATGACCTCCTCGGCGGAGGCGGCGATGATCAGGCGGGCGTGGACGGCCCAGCCGGTGCGGGCGACCTCGCGTACGACGAACTCGGTGAGATCGAAGTCGGGATCAGCCGGACGGAACGGGCGCCCGCCGGGCACCTTCAGGCGCAGCCAGTCGACGCGGAGCGGCAGCCAGGCGTCGGCGCGCGGGTCGCGGGCGACGAGGTACCAGCGCCGCTGCCACGCGATCAGCCGGTAGGGCTCGACCTCGATCGGCTCGTCGCGGTAGTCGGCGCGTACGCCGGCGTGGTCCCGGATCGCGGTGGCCAGCGCCTGGAGGGTGCCGGCGTCGACGTCCGGGTCGGGGACGTTGCTGTCGGTGTTGACGGGGCCGGCTTCCATCGCGTCGACCACCGCGGCCAGCTTGCGACGCAGGTGGTCGGGCAGCACCTGCTCGAGCTTGCCCAGCGCCCGGGCACTGGTCTCCGCGACGCCGGTGATGCCCGTCGCGGCCCGCAGTCCGACGGCGACCGCGAGCGCCTCCTCGTCGTCGAGCAGCAGCGGCGGAAGATTCCCGCCGGAGCCGAGCCGGTAGCGCCCACCCGGGCCGCGGACCGACTCCACCGGATAGCCGAGCTCGCGCAGCTTGGTCATGTCGTTGCGCACGGTGCGCTCGGAGACGTCGAGCCGGGTGGCCAGGTCGGCGCCGGTCCAGCCGGCCGAGGACTGCAGCAGACCGAGGAGCGCGAGCAGTCGCGCAGAGGTTTCCAGCACGGGCTCAGCGTGCGGGAAAAAAGATTCACGGGCCACCGGAATTCCGGAATCAGGCTTGCCGGAACCCTTCATAACGTGGGTCTCACAAGGTCGGAAACCACCAAGGAGAAGTCATGAACACGCAGGTCAGCACCGGAATCAGCACCAAGTCCAACGGCGAGATCAGCACCGTCACCGTCGAGTTCCCGCAGGCGGATCTCGACGACCTCCGCTCCCGCCTCGAGCGCACCCGGTTCGCGCCCAGCGTGCCCGGCGACTCCTGGGTCTACGGCACCCCGACCGCCTACCTCGCCGACATGGTCGAGCGCTGGAAGAGCTTCGACTGGCGCGCGGTCGAGGCGCGGATCAACGCCGTGTCCAACCACCTGACCGAGATCGACGGCCAAGTCATCCACTTCGTCCACGTACCCTCCTCGAACCCGGACGCCAAGGCGCTCCTGCTCGCCCACACCTACCCGGGCTCGTTCCTGGAGTTCCTGCCGATGATCGAGCTGCTGACGGAAGAGTTCCACCTGGTGATCCCGGAGCTGCCGGGCTTCGGGCTCTCGACCCCGGTGGTCGACACCGGCTGGACGATGAAGCGGGCGGCCGAGGCGTACGACGTTCTCATGCGCCGACTCGGCTACGACTCCTACGGGGTGCACGGCAGCGACGGCGGCGCGATGATCGGTCGCGAGCTGGCCCTGCTGAACCCCGAGGGCTTCCTCGGCGCGCACGTGCTGCAGCTCTTCTCGTTCCCGTCGGGCGACCCGAGCGAGTTCGAGAACTTCGGGCCGAAGGAGTACGCCGCGCTCGAGCACATGCAGTGGTTCCAGTCCGTCGGCGGCTACAACGCCATGAACGGCTCCCGGCCGCAGACGATCGGTGCGGCGCTGGCCGACTCGCCGGTCGGGACGCTGGCCTACAGCGAGCTCTTCGAGTCCTTCGGCAACGGCACCTCGCTGGTCACTCCCGAGCAGGTCATCGAGCAGGCGACCTACTACTGGCTCACCAACTCCTACGCCTCGGCTGCGCGCTACCACTACGAGGAGGGGCACGCCGAGCGCGAGCCTGAGGTCTCCCAGGGCCGGATCGGGGTCGCCGTCTTCAAGGACGACTTCCAGACCATCAGGTCGCTGGCCGAGCGGGACAACGCCAACATCCAGCACTGGTCGGAGTTCTCCGTGGGCGGCCACTACGCGGCCATGGAGCGTCCCGAGGACGTCGCCGCCGACGTGCGGGCGTTCTTCGCCTGACGTCTCGCAAAGAACCCGAGGATCGCAGCCCCTCCGCGGCTGCGATCCTCGGGTTTTGTCAGGTGGCCGTCGTGGTGACGGTGGTGGCGACCATCACCGCGGTCATGACCGCGGTGACCTCGTCCATCGCGTCCTTCACGCCCTTGGCGGCCCAGTCGCCACGGGCGATCTCCTTCGCCCGCTTCTTGACCGCGCCGGCGCCGACGCCCCTCGTGTCGACCACCTTGTGGGCGAGGTCGATGGAGGAGAGGAGGGCGATGAGCGGTCCGGTCCGTGCGTCCGGTGCGGCGCCCTGGATGAGAACGGCGACCAGGCGGCCGCGTACGGCGTTCTCATGGGTCGAGTCCGCGGCCGGCCAGGTGGTGCGCGGGAAGAGGCCGAGGATCTTCTCGTCGCGGCGCTTGAGGATGTTGCGGTCGCACAGCCGCGCGGCGAGGGCCTCGTTCAGGCCCTTGCCGAGGTTGGTGACGGCGTTCTTGGCCGCCAGTGGCTTGGCCGCCAGCACGTCGTACGCAGCGGCCAGGACCGGCTCGTCCGGCCGTCGGTCCGGCACGGCCATGGCCTTGGCCGGGGTGAGCCCGGACTTGGGGACGACCTGGACCGAGCCCGCCATGACGAGCTCGGTCAGGATCGCTCCGCCCAGCGCCTGCTGGACCCAGGACGAGGTGAGCGTGCCCTTCTCGTCGTCGAGCACGAGCAGCAGCAGGTCTTCCGCGATCAGCATGCATCGACGGTAAAACGACTCGCGGCCCGGCGCCTCCTACGAAAGACGGATCTTTGCTCGGTCCTTCGTCTAGGCCTGTGCCGACTCCGGGCTGGCTACGTCGAACATCCAGCTCACGCCGAACTTGTCGTCGAACTGGCCGAAGTAGTCGCCCCACGGCGCCTGCGCGAACGGCATCCCAGGCGTGCCGCCCTCGGAGAGCTTGGCGTAGTAGTCGGCGAAGCGCGGCTGGTCGGCGGGGTCGGCGCTGGTCATCGCGATGGTGACGCCGGCGGTCGGGGCGACGTACTCCATGCCCATCCCCGGAGGCGTGTCGGCGGCCATCAGGACGAGGCCGTCGTCGAGGGTGAGCGAGCCGTGCATGACCAGGTCCTTCGCCTCCGGCGGCACCGGACCCATCGCGTCTCCCATGGAGTCGAACGTCATGGTCTCGACGGTGCCGCCGAGCACCGACCGGTAGAACTCGAGCGCCTCAGCGGCCTCGGACTTGAAGCTGATGTAGGGGTTGAGCGTTGCCATTCGGATCGTCTCCTTTGATCGATTTCCGACCCCGTTCGCTCACAGTAGGCGCCCCGAAGGAGGTGGAGAAGGGCAATTCGCTTCTGTTTGCCCTGTTTTCGGGTTCACCGTCAAGGGTGGACGATCTCGACGCCCAGCCACCCTGCCAGCGCCTCGATCTCCGCCTCGACCGCGTCACCGATCTCGGCGGTCCATCCGAAGTCCTCATGGACGGCGAAGACGTTCATCCGCGCCTTCTTGTGGTCCACCTTCGCGTCGAGCTTCCCGACGAGCCGCTCGCCGTACAGGATCGGGAGGGCGAAGTAGCCCCAGCGGCGCTTGACGGCCGGCTTGTACATCTCCAGGACGTACTCGAACCCGAACAGGTCCAGTGCCCGGTCGCGGTCGTAGACGAGGCGGTCGAAGGGGGAGAGCAGGGCAGCCCGCGGCGCGAACCCGTCCTCGAGGGCGGCCAGCGCCTCGGGATCGACCCGCCACTCGCCGTCGACGCCGGCCACGGTGCACGGGACGCCGGCATCCCCGGCTCCGAGCACCTCGCCGCCGGATGAGTCCTTCCGTCCGGGGCGGGCGATGCCGAGAGAGGCCAGGCGGCGCACGGTCTCGACCCTCAGCGCGTCCTCTGGGGATGGGAGTCGCAGATCGGACGGGTACACGCGCTCGGCGAGGTCCCAGGTGCGCAGCTTGCCGCGGCGGCCGGCGATCGCAACTTCGCCCATCCGGTTGAGCAGCTCGATCATCCGCAGAACGTTCTTGTCGTTGGTCCACCCGGTCGAAGCCCAGGGAACCTCGGCGGTGTCCTCGATCTCGCCGGCCACGAGCGGACCGTCGGCTCGCAGACGGTCCAGGACCTGCGTACGGAATCTCTTGTTGGCCTCCATCCACTCGACGGCCGTGGGGTGGATCCGGCCCGGGGACAGTGCGAGAACCGTCTCGATCTCGTCCATGGGGAAGATGAAGCTGGAGAACTCGACCAGGGAGCGCTCCTGCTCGAGGGCGAAGGTCAGATCCGAATGGTCGTACGCATCCCCCAACCGCGACCACGCCACCAGATCCGCGCTCGGGGCGATCGCCTTGGTCGGGTCGATCTGCAGGAGTGTCAGCTGATCGACGGTCTCCACCAGCGAAACGGGCCGGCGCGCGTCGAGCAACTGGGCACGTACGGCGATCCGGCGCGCCTGCTCCGGGGTCAGGGTGAGCGTCATGGTCGACACAGTATGGGGAGTTCCGGACGACCTGCTGCCGATTCGAACCGATCTTCCGATTCCGCTTGACCGCGCGAATGTTAGCGCTCACACTGGGTCGCATCGTGACGACGGTCACACCGGCCGCCGCAGTAAAAACACTGGAGGACGACAGTGAAGAAGACCCTCATCGGGCTGTGTGCGCTCGCCATGGGTGGGATGTCGCTCAGCGCGTGCGGCGGCAGCGAAGCAGCCGACGACGGCACCATCACCATGGGCTTCGCCCAGGTCGGTGCCGAGAGCGGCTGGCGCACCGCGAACACCACCTCGATCCAGGACTCGGCCAAGGAAGCTGGCATCGACCTGAAGTTCTCCGACGCTCAGCAGAAGCAGGAGAACCAGATCAAGTCGATCCGGTCCTACATCCAGCAGAAGGTGGACGTCATCGCGTTCAGCCCGGTCGTCGAGACCGGCTGGGACGCGGTGCTCCAGGAGGCCAAGCGCGCCAAGATCCCTGTCGTGCTGACCGACCGGGCGGTGGACACCGAGGACACCTCGCTCTATGTCACCTTCATCGGCTCCGACTTCGTCGAGGAGGGTGAGAAGGCGGGCCAGTGGCTGGTCGACAACGCCGACGCGTCCGATGTCGACAAGGACGGTGCGGTCAACGTCGTCGAGCTCCAGGGCACCACCGGATCGGCTCCGGCGATCGACCGCAAGAAGGGGTTCGAGGACAAGATCGCCGCGGACTCCAAGATCAAGATCACCGAGTCCCAGACCGGTGACTTCACCCGTGACGGCGGCAAGCAGGTCATGGAGGCCTTCTTGCAGTCCAACCCGAAGATCGACGTCGTCTACGCCCACAACGACGACATGGGCCTGGGTGCGATCGAGGCGATCAAGGCAGCCGGCAAGAAGCCCGGCACCGACATCAAGATCATCACCGTCGACGCGGTCAAGGACGGCATGACCGCGCTGGCTGCCGGCGAGATCAACTTCATCGTCGAGTGCAGCCCGCTGCTCGGGCCGCAGCTGATGGACGTCGCCGAGAAGGTCGTCGCCGGCGAGGAGGTCCCCGACCGCATCGTCACCGAGGAGACCACCTTCACCCCGGAGCAGGCCGCTGAGGCGCTGCCCGACCGCAAGTACTGACACCCGTTGACCGAGGTGCCTCGGTGAGGCGTCGCTTCCCTCGTGGAACTCCACGAGGGAAGCGCGCGTCCACCGAGCTACCTCGGTGAGCATCCGCCGCCGATCCCCCGACCCCGCCAGGAGCCAGTACGACATGAGCCAGGCAGAAATGACGCCACCCCGGCCGGTGGTGGAGATGTTCGACGTCTCCATCACGTTCGGAGCGGTCCGAGCGCTCGACGGCGTCTCGTTGCGACTCCTGCCGGGGGAGGTGCACGCGCTCATGGGCGAGAACGGGGCCGGGAAGTCGACGCTGATCAAGGCGTTGACCGGGGTCTACACGATCGACTCGGGGCGGGTGGAGATCGCCGGCGTCGAGACCCAGTTCGCCACCCCGGCCGCGGCGCAGCACGCCGGGATCAGCACGGTCTACCAGGAGGTCAACCTGGTGCCGAACCTCACCGTGGCCGAGAACATGCTCCTCGGCCGCGAGCCGCGCCGTCTCAACGGGGTCGGCCCGATCGACCGCCGGGCGATGAACCGCCGCGCGGCCGCCTCGCTGCAGGGCCTCGGCATCGACATCGACCCCGGGTCGGAGCTCGGCAGCCACCCGATCGCCGTCCAGCAGCTCGTCGCGATCGCGCGTGCCGTCGACACCGAGGCGCGGGTCCTGATCCTCGACGAGCCGACCTCCAGCCTCGACGCCGACGAGGTGGCCAGGCTCTTCGAGGTGATGCGCAGACTGCGTGACCAGGGCACCGCGATCGTCTTCGTCTCCCACTTCCTCGACCAGGTCTTCGAGATCTCCGACCGGATGACGATCCTGCGCAACGGCCGCGTGGTGGGTGAGCGGCTGGTCGAGGGGACCACCCAGCTGGAGCTGGTGCAGCTGATGATCGGCCGCGACCTCCAGGTCCTCGAACGTCTCGACCACGCCGTGCAGGAGGCATCCGAGGAGGCCGCGGCCGAGCAGCGCCTCCCGGTGCTGAGCGCCGTCGGGCTGGGCCGGAAGGGGAGCCTGGAGGCCACCGACCTGACCCTGTACCCCGGGGAGGTCGTCGGCATCGCCGGCCTGCTCGGCTCAGGGCGTACGGAGCTGGCCCGGCTGCTGTTCGGCGCCGACGCGCCGGACACCGGCGACCTCACGGTGCGCGGCTCGAGCCGGCGGAGGCTGCGCAGCCCTCGGCACGCGATCGACCGCAAGCTCGCCTTCTGCAGCGAGGACCGCAAGGCCGAGGGAGTCTTCGAGGAGCTCTCCGTCGCCGACAACATGCTGCTCGGCCTGCAGGCCACCCGTGGCTGGCTGCGGCCGATCCCGACGGCGACCCGCGAGAAGCTGGTCAAGGAGTTCATGACCGCTCTCGACGTACGGCCGGCCGACCCGAGCCTGCCGATGCGGAGTCTTTCCGGTGGCAACCAGCAGAAGGTCCTGCTGGCGCGCTGGCTGATCACGGAGCCGGACGTACTTCTGCTCGACGAGCCCACCCGCGGCATCGACATCGGTGCCAAGACCCAGATCCAGCAGCTCGTCGCCGATCTCGCCGAGAAGGGGATGAGCGTGGTGTTCATCTCCGCCGAGCTCGAGGAGGTGCTCCGGCTGAGCCACCGGCTGGTGGTCCTCAAGGACCGCCGCAAGATCGCCGAGCGGCCCAACCGAGGCATCGATGTCAACGACGTACTCGAGATCATCACCGGCGAACCCGGCGGCCTTGCCGAGAAGGAGAGAGCAGATGCCTGAGAACATCAGAGCGGGCAAGGGGCTCGGCGCTCGCGCGATGGCCCACCGCCTCTTCTGGCCGCTGGCGGCGCTCGGCGCGCTGCTGGTGGTCAACCTGATCGCGACGCCGACCTTCTTCAACGTACGCATCCAGGACGGTCACCTCTTCGGCAGCCTGGTCGACATCGTCCGCAACGGGGCCCCGGTGCTGCTGGTCGCGATCGGGATGACGCTGGTCATCGCGACCCGCGGGATCGACCTCTCGGTGGGCGCGGTGGCGGCGATCGCCGGCGCGGTCGCCTGCGTCTACATCGTCAAGAGTCCTGCCGACGGCGCCGCCGGCACGGCCGTCATCGCGATCTCGATGGCACTCGCCGTCAGTGTCGCGCTCGGGCTGTGGAACGGCTTCCTGGTCGCGGTCGTCGGCATCCAGCCGATCATCGCCACGCTGGTCCTCATGGTCGCCGGCCGCGGCATCGCGATGCTGGTGACCGGTGGCCAGATCACCACGGTCAACAACGACGCCTTCGCCGCACTGGCCTCGGGCCATCTGCTGACCCTCCCGGTCGCCGCCCTGATCGCGCTCGGCGTCTTCGCGGCCACCCAGATCGTCGTACGCCGCACCGCGCTCGGCCTGCTCATCGAGTCGGTGGGGATCAACCCCGAGGCGAGCCGGCTGGCCGGCGTACGCTCCCGCACGATCATCTGGACCGTCTACGTCTTCGCGGCACTGTGTGCCGGCACCGCCGGCCTGATCATCGCCGCCAACACCCACTCGGTGAACGCCAACAGCCTCGGACTGTGGATCGAGCTGGACGCCATCCTGGCCGTCGTCATCGGAGGTACGTCGCTGGCCGGCGGCCGCTTCTCGCTGACCGGCACCCTGGTCGGGGCGATGCTGATCGCCACCCTCACCCGGACCATCCCCAACATCGGCATCCCGGCCGAGGCCAACTATCTGTTCAAGGCGCTGGTGGTCGTGGTCGTGTGCCTGCTGCAGTCGCCGAAGGCGCGAGCGGTGCTGCAACGGCGCAGCGACCGTACGCCGACCAGCCGCGAGGAGGCTGTCGCATGAGTGTTCAGGTGCCCGCGATCGAGACCGGGCTCATCGCCCGGGTCGCACGCTACAGCCCGCCGCGCCGCTACCTGCCCGTGCTCGGCACGTTCGCGCTGTTCATCGGCATGTTCGGGATCGGCGGGATCCGCTATGAAGGGTTCGCCGACCCGCAGGTCTTCCTGACCCTGCTGCTCGACAACGCGTTCCTGATCGTGCTCGCGGTCGGCATGACGTTCGTGATCCTCACCGGCGGGATCGACCTCTCCGTCGGCTCCAACGTGGCCCTCTCGACGCTGATCGCGGCCCGGACGCTCGAGCTCGGCCTGCCGGTGGTCGCGGTGATCGTGATCGTGCTCCTATCCGGGACAATATTGGGCACAGCGATGGGGCTGCTGATCCACTACTTCGACATCCAGCCCTTCATCGCCACCCTGGCGGGCATGTTCCTGGCTCGCGGTCTCTGCTACCTGATCAGCGTCGACTCGATCCCGATCAAGGACGAGACCTTCTCCGCCATCGCGTTCGGCACGATCACGTTGCCCGGTGGCTACTACCTCGGGTGGACTGCTGTCTTCGCGCTGGTGATCGTCGCGGTCGCTGCGTACGTCCTCGCCTCGACCCGCTTCGGACGCACCGTCTACGCACTCGGCGGCAGCGAGCCGTCGGCCCTGCTGATGGGACTGCCGGTCGCGGCGACCAAGGTCGGGGTGTACGCGATCAGCGGGCTGTGTGCGGCGCTGGGCGGGCTGCTGTTCGCGCTCTACACGCTCTCGGGTTACTCGCTGCACGCGGTCGGGATGGAGCTCGACGCGATCGCTGCCGTGGTCATCGGCGGAACGTTGCTCACCGGTGGGCGTGGGTTCGTGATCGGGTCGCTGCTCGGGGTGCTCGTGCTCGGGACGATCCAGACCTTCATCTCCTTCGACGGCACGCTGTCGTCGTGGTGGACTCGGATCTCGATCGGGGTGTTGGTGCTTGTGTTTGTTGTTGCGCAGCGGGTGTTGACTCGGCGGGGGTAGGGCGGTCGTTCCTGCTCTGTCGGGGCTGTGTTTTGTGGTTGGGGTTTGCCGCCGACCCGTTCTTGGAGGGTGTTCTCAGCGGCGTCCGGAGTAAAGGACGGCCTTCGGCCGCCGGCTTCGCCGGTCGCCTTCGGCGATCCTTGACACCGGCCGTCGCTGAGAATTTTGGCTGGCTATCGGGTCGGCGGCAGGGGTTTGGTGCAGCGGCTTGAGTTGGGTAGGGGCTTGGGAGCTGGGGTGGGCCGATCGCCGGAAGGAATTTTCCTTCCGGCGAGGCGAACGAATTTTCGTTCGCCTCAGAGGGAGCCTGGTCTGGGGCGGGGTTGGCAGGTGAAAGAAAACTTTCTTTCACCCGGAGACCCCCTGTCTGATCTCGGAGCGGAGCGGTCACCCGCCGTGAGTGCCTGTGCCGTGGCCACACCCGGGCCGCCGCCCCGATAGCCAGCCAACTCTTTTTCTCGACATGGTCCGGTGTCAAGGACCGCGAAGCGGCCGGCGTAGCCGGCGGCCGCAGGCCGTCCTTGACTCCGGGCCAGGTCGAGAACACCCTCAAAGAACGGGTCGGCGGCCCAAGACCAGCCCCGTTGAACAGTCCGCAGACGACAATGACGCCAGTAAAGTTACAGCCGCCCAAGCGCCGCCCGAAGAGGATCGAGGCCCAGCGAGCCAAGGTCGAGCGCCGCCCGGTGGAACGCCTTCATGTCGAAGGCAGCGCCGGCACGAGCGCGCGCGTCCTCGCGAGCCTGGAGCCAGATTCGCTCACCGACCTTGTAGGACGGAGCCTGGCCCGGCCAGCCGAGGTAACGGGCGACCTCGAAGTCGAGGAAGGCGTCCTCCATCAGGCAGTGCTGCCCGATGAACTCTCGGCCGAGCTCGGGCGTCCACACCTCGCCGGGGTGGAAGCCGAACGGGTTGTCCTCCGGGATCGTCAGCTCCAGGTGCATGCCGATGTCGATGATCACTCGCGCGGCCCGGAACGACTGCCCGTCGAGCATGCCGAGACGGTCACCGGGGTCGTCGAGGTAGCCGAGATCGTCCATGAGGCGCTCGGCGTAGAGCGCCCACCCCTCGCCGTGGCCCGAGACCCAGCACATCAGCCGCTGCCAGCGGTTGAGCAGCTCGGCGCGGTAGGCGGTCTGGGCGACTTGGAGGTGATGGCCCGGTACGCCCTCGTGGTAGACGGTGGTCAGCTCGCGCCAGGTGCCGAACGAGGTGACCGACTCGGGCACCGACCACCACATCCGGCCGGGCCTGGAGAAGTCCTCGGAGGGACCGGTGTAGTAGATCCCGCCGTCGGTGGTCGGCGCGATCATGCACTCGATCCGCCGGACCGGCTCGGGGATGTCGAAGTGCACGTCGGCCAGCTCCGCGATGGCGCGGTCGGCGGCGGTCTGCATCCACTCCTTGAGCGCTGCGGTGGAGGTCAGCTGCCGCGCGGGGTCCTTGTCGAGATGGGCCGCCGCCTCGACGACGCTCGCGCCAGGCAGGATCCGGTCAGCGGTGGCCTCCATGTCGTCGGAGAGTCGCTTGAGCTCCTCCCAACCCCAGGCGTACGTCTCTTCGAGGTCGATCTCGGCGCCTAGGTGTACCCGGCCACCACGTTGGTCACAGGCGGCTGATCGGTGGCAGGCGTCCGAGTGAGCTGTGGTGGCGCACAGTGTTGTAGTGCTCGAGCCAGGGTGCAAGGGCGGCTGCTCGGGCGGCGTTGCTGGTGTAGGTCTGGCGGTAGGCCCACTCGGTGGCCAGCGTGCGGTTGAGGCGCTCCACCTTCCCGTTCTGCCATGGGCAGTGGGGCTTAATGAACTTCTGCTTCGCGCCCAGCGCAGCGCACACGCGCTTGACGTCGTTGGAGTACCGGTAGGCGAAGGCGTTGTCGGTCATCACCCGCTCGAGCCGGGTGATGCCCTTGGCGGCGAAGTAGGCCGCGGCCCGCTCCAGGAACGCCGCGCAGGTCTCGCCCTTCTCGTCGGGAAGGATCTCTGAATAGGCCAGCCGCGAGTGGTCGTCGACGAGTGAGTGCACGTAGTCGTAGCCGATGGGCTTCTTGTCGACGCGGGACTGGTGGTTCTCGCGTGTCTGTCCTTGGGCCCGCCAGCCCCCGCCGTCGGGGATCTTGCCGAGCTTCTTGACGTCCATGTGGACCAGCTCGCCGGGCCGTTCGCGCTCGTAGCGTTGTGCGGTCTGCTTCGAGGACCGGATCACTTCACCGGTCATCGGGTCGCACTCGCGCAGGTAGGGCACGCCGTGGCGCCGCAGGATCCGTGCCACGGTCCGGGGCGGAACCCCGACCCTGGGACCGAGCACGTCCTGGCCCTCGCGGTGCTCAGCTCGTGCTGCGAGGACCTTCTGCTCGACCTCGGGGCTGGTGCGCGTAGGCATACGGTGCGGCCGCGACGAACGTGTCTCCAGACCGGCCTCGCCTTCGGCGGCATAGCGCTCGATCCAGGTCCGCACACACTTGCGGGAGACCCCCATCGCGGCAGCGATGTGGGCCTGCTTCCAGCCGGCCTGATCGCGTTGAACGATCAGCATGCGGCCGTGGACGGTCAGACGGGCGTTACGGTGGGACACAGAGCCTCCCGGGTGGATGTGGGCCTTCGACAAGCCACACCCCACTCGGGGGCTCTACCTACGTCAACGACAACGCGCCTCTGCTACCAACCTCATGGCCGGGTACACCTAGGTAGCGCCGGGAGGAGAGCTGGTAGTGGTCGCGCCCAACGGCCTCCTTCGGGAGCCCGTTGGGCACCAGGTCGGCGGCCATGAAGCGCCCGAACTCGGCGAACGCCTCGTTGGCCTTCACCGCCGAGGCCTCCAGCTCGGCGCGCAGGGAGGCAGGAACGGCGTCGGGGGCACGTGAGACCAGACCGGTGAAGAAGTCGCCGGCCCCCTTCTGCCCGGTCCAGCTCAGGATCTGGTCGGCGACCTTCTCGTACTGAGCCGTCGCCGAGACCCGTCCGGCCGCGGCCTCGTCCCGGAGGGTCGCGGTGTAGCCCGAGACCGCGTCCGGCATCCCGGCCAGCCGGGCGCCGATCGCGGCCCAGTCGTCCTCGGTGCCGGTCGGCATCAGGTCGAAGACCTCGCGCAGGTTGTGGATGCCGCTGGTGATGACGGAGACGAACTTCCGGTCCAGCTGTGCATCGGCGAACTCGATGTCGAGCCCGACCCGCTCCAGGAACGCATCCTTGGCGACCTGCTCACGCTCGTCGACCGGCTTGATCGCGGCCACGTCGGCGTAGGCAGCACGGTTGAGCTCCTCCACCGCCTGCATCCCGTCGGGGGAGAGGTCGGGGAGCTCCGTGTCGTGGCCGGCGACACCGACGTACGTCGCGGTCAGCGGGTCGAGGGCGCAGAGCTCCTCGACATAGCGGTCGGTGCGGGCGTCTACTTCACGGGTCACCCGGCCAACCTTAGGACCGGGACGTCTTGGGGCAACTCAATTCCCCGCTACACGCAACGAACACGACAGACTTCGCGTAGGAGGGGTGTGAACGTGCCAGAGGAGGTGTCCGTGGATGCCGAAGAGCAGGAGAGGGATCCGGACTTCGGGGCCTGGGTGGCCTCGAGGGGGCCCGCGCTACAGCGGTTCGCCTATCTGGTGACCGGCAACAACTCCGACGCTCCTGACCTGGTGCAGGACGCCCTGGCCCGTGCGCTGCCGCGGTGGGAGTCGCTGGCGGCGTCCGGGACGGCGGAGGCGTACGTGAAGAGGAGCATCGTCAACGGGTCGATCAGCGGCTGGCGCAAGCGGCGCCGGCTGGTACTGGTCGAGGACGTCGAGCCGATGGCGACCAGCCATGAGCCCGGCCCCGAGGAGCGAGACGCGGACGAGGCGTGGGAGCTGGTGCAGACGCTCCCGTCCAACCAGCGAGCGGCGGTGGTCCTCCGGTTCTACGAGGACCTGTCGTTCGCGCAGATAGCGACGGTGCTCGACTGCGCCGAGGCGACCGCTCGCTCACATGTGCACCGGGCGCTGGCCAAGCTGAGGCAGCGGTTGAACGAGCAAGGCTCTGATGAGCGGAGAGGGAACGAGGGGGTTGACAATGAGTGACTTCGAGCGCGAGGAGCGGGCCTTCCGGGCCGCCCTGGCCCGTGCGGCCGACGGTTTCGAGCCGCGGAAGCTCGCGATCCCCGGGGCCTCTGATGCGTCGGGGCCGGCTGACGTCTCCGACAAGACGGACCAGACCACGACCGAGGAGAAGGCACCCGTACGCCGACGGACCACCTGGATCCTGGCCGCTGCCGCCGCGGTGCTGGCCGTCGTCGGTCTGGGTGGCGTGGTGGCCAACCTGCAGCCCACCGGCGGCGCTGGCGAGAGCACTGCCGCGAGCGACACCGCTGGCGACGAAGATGGTGCCGCTGACGCGCCCGAGGCGCTCGACGCGCAGAAGGGCGCCGCGCCGGAGGACACCTACATCGAGCGCCGTCGCGACGACCTGCCCGCGCCCGCGGACGGTAACCGCTGGGCGGTCCGCTACGACATCGCCTTCCAGGTGCCCCAGGAGTGGGCCGACGCCACGGCGCCGGCGCTGCCGGAGTGCATCGCGAAGCCCGGCGACCAGTGGGACACCGTGCCGCGGACTCCCTACGTCGCGAACATCACCAACCAGCCGGTGCCGGCCATCGCCTGCAACGAGACCAGCGACCGCGACTTCCCGCCGCAGTTCGGCAAGGTGCCGTTCGCGCTGTGGCAGCCGTACGTCCTGATCGAGAAGCCGGGCAAGGGCGCCAGCCTCCAGACCGGTTCCTGGGAGCACGAGGGCTGGCTGCTGACCCGGGTCCAGGTCGGGGACGACGCGTACGCCACGATTCTGACCGGGCCGGGTGACGAGCGGGTCAACCAGGAGATCAAGGGGTCCCTGAGGACCGTCGCGAAGGACCCCTACGGTTGCGAGACCGCCTCGCCGCTGGCCGAGGGTGACCCGGTGCGGCCGAAGACCGACCCCGCGACCTCGCCGCTGGAGGGCGATGCCCCGGAGTCGATCGCGATCTGCGAGTACGAGCCGTCCTCGGCATCGCTGACCGGTTCGCGAGAGATCACCGGCGCCGAGGCCGCCGGGCTCGTGGAGGCGATCCGCAGCGCGCCGGCCCGTTCCGGCCCCAACACGCCGCAGAACTGTGCCGCGGGGCAGCCGGTCACGGCGTACGTCATCCTGCGGATCTTCCGCGACGGAGGCGAGCCCGGGGAGGTCTTCGTGAACTACGAGAACTGCGAGGACCACGGGTTCTACGACGGGGTCACCGTGCACGAGCTCACCCCGGCGGCCTGCCGGCCGGTGTTCGCCGAGGAGCCGGTCACGATCTACTCGGCTCAGGGCGACGTCGCCAAGGTCTGCCTCTCCTGACCCTCGGTTGCTGGCCGCCCCCGCTCGGGGAGGGCGGCCAGCAACCGGGTCGTGCGCCACGCGGCGTAGAGGAAGAGAAGCACCAGCAGGCCGTTGCGCCAGGCCAGCACCTCGGTGATCCACGGTGAGCCGATGTCGTTGAAGGTGAGCATGTAGCCGTACATCCGCGGGAAGATCTCGTGGGTCAGCAGCGTCACCACGACCAGCACGACCGACCAGATCCCGAGCTGACGGCGAGCCCTGCCGCGGAGCAGGACCAGACCGGCGGAGGCGGCGGGGAGCAGCCAGAGCATGTACTGCGGGCTGAGCACCTTGTTGGTCACCAGGAACGCGGCCACGGTCGCGAGTACCAGCCACACGATCGTCTCCTCGGTCCGCTCACCGCGGGGGAGACGCCGCCAGGCCAGCACCCACCAGACGAAGACCAGCGCCCCGGCGACCACGGACGCGATCGTCGCCGCGAGGAGCAGCGGCTCGACCAGCGGCCCGCTGATGTCGTACGCCTTCCACTCGGTGTAGTCGATGGCGTAGCCGCGCTCCGGACCGCCGTGGCCCCACTCGTACATCGCCGGGGTCGCGAAGACCGACTCGATCTGCAGACCCCGCTCGCTCTGGTAGTTCAGCGGTGTCCAGAGCCGGTCCCAGCCCCCGAGGACAAGACTCAGCCCGGCCAGGGCGATGCCGGTGCCGGCCACGGTCAGGATGACCCCGCGGCGGGTGGTGCGATTCGCGGCGAGGGCCGGGATGACCAGGATCGGCCAGTACTTCGCGCCGGTCGCGAAGGCCGCGAACGCCGCGGCCACCTTCGGTCTCCTGGCCGCGTAGAGCACCGCCAGGCCCACCATGATCCCGGGGAAGAGATCGAAGCGGGCGTACGCCGTCGCCCCCAGTGCCGGGACGGCGACCAGCCACAACGCCTCCGCGGCGGAGATCCCGAACCTCGGGTGCGTCCCGCGGCGGTTGCGGACGAGCAGCACCATGAAGAGCAGATCGGTCAGCGCCGCCATCGCCAGCACGGCAATGATGTACGCCTCGCCGCCCAGGTTGAGCAGGCCGATCGCGGCGTACGGGATCCAGAGCAGCAGCAGCGCCGGCACCGGATACTCGACCAGCGTCCCCGCGACCCCGTCTGTGGCCAGTGCGTCGAGGCTGTCGCGGTAGTAGTTCACGTCGCCCACCACGCCCCACTCGGCGCCCCACCAGGAGAACGAGCCCTCCGCCGCGGCCGGGAAGCCGTAGAGGATCACCACCCATCCCCGGGTCACCAGCCATGCCAGGGTGACCAGGAGATATCGCCGAGAGAACGTGATCACGGAGCGATCATGACATTGCGGTCCTCGTCAGCGAGGCAGGCCGCTTGCGCGCCAGGCGCCGGGGCCGGGGTGTACGGGGGTACGCAGCTGCGGGGTGGCCCAGAGAGAGCGGGGCTTCTTCTTCGGGGCCTCGTCCGCTGATCCTAGGGCGGCGAAGACGGCCACGATCGCGGCGATCTCTTCGGGGGTGGCGTTGTGGTCGATGACCTTGAGCAGGGGCTTCTGCTCCTGGTTGTCGGTCATTCCGTGACCACCTTTCGGTTTCTTGATTCGGGTTGGGCGGGGTTCGGGTTGGGAGCCCGCCGAGTCGGCGCAATCCGGTCCTCGCTCGCTTCGCTTCGCTGCGGTCCGTTTGCGCCGACTCGGCTTTATCCGCTCTTCGCCGGCCCCTCGCTTCGCTTCGGGGCCGACTCAGAGCGGGATGTTGCCATGCTTCTTCGCGGGCAGGGTCTCGCGTTTGGTGCGGAGCAGACGTAGTGCGCGGGTGACTTCGGCGCGGGTTTCGTGGGGTGGGATGACGGCGTCGATGTAGCCGCGTTCGGCGGCGATGTAGGGGTTGGCCAGGGTGGTCTCGTACTCGTCGATGAGTTGGGCGCGTTTGGCTTCGACCTCGTCGGTGCTCACGCCGGAGGCTTCCAGGTCGGCCAGGGTGCGGCGGTGGATGATGTTGGCGGCGCCTTGGGCGCCCATGACCGCGATCTGGGCGGTGGGCCAGGCCAGGTTGATGTCGGCGCCGAGGTGTTTGGAGCCCATCACGTCATAGGCGCCGCCGTAGGCCTTGCGGGTGATGATGGTGACCAGGGGGACGGTGGCCTCGGCGTAGGCGTAGATCAGCTTCGCGCCGCGGCGGATGATGCCGTTGTGTTCCTGGTCGGTGCCGGGCAGGAACCCGGGCACGTCGACGAAAGTGATCACCGGGACGTTGAAGGCGTCGCAGGTACGCACGAACCGGGCGGCCTTCTCACTCGCGTCGATGTCGAGGCAGCCGGCGAACTGCATCGGCTGGTTGGCCACGATCCCGACCGGGCGGCCCTCGATGCGGGCGTAGCCGATGATGATGTTGGGTGCCCACAGCGGCTGGACCTCGAGGAACTCCTCATCATCGACAACATGGGAGATGACCTCGTGCATGTCGTAGGGCTGGTTCCCGCCATCGGGGATGAAGGTGTCCAGCTCCCGGTCCAGCCCGGTGATCTCCAGATCCGCGACCTCCTCGAACGCGGGCGGCTCTTCCATGTTGTTCGAGGGCAGGTAGGACAGCAACGCTTTGACGTAGTCGATGGCGTCGGCCTCATCAGCGCCCATGTAGTGGGCCACCCCGGACTTGGAGTTGTGCGCCAAGGCGCCGCCGAGCTCTTCCATGGTGATGTCCTCACCGGTGACGGTCTTGATCACGTCGGGGCCGGTGATGAACATGCCGGAGGTCTTGTCGACCATGATGGTGAAGTCGGTGACCGCGGGGGAGTAGACATGCCCGCCGGCACAGTTGCCCATGATCAGGCTGATCTGCGGGATCACCCCCGAAGCGTGGACGTTGCGTTTGAAGATCTCCCCATACAACCCCAGCGAGACCACGCCTTCTTGGATGCGGGCGCCGGCGCCCTCGTTGATCCCGATCAGCGGGGACCCGGTCTTGATGGCCAGGTCCATGATCTTGGTGATCTTCTCGCCATAGACCTCCCCCAGCGACCCACCGAAGACGGTGAAGTCCTGGGAGAAGACACACACCTGGCGGCCGTCGATGGTGCCGTACCCGGTCACCACCCCATCCCCGAACGGGCGGTTCTTCTCCAGCCCGAACGCGGTCGACCGGTGCCGGGCCAGCTCATCGACCTCCTGGAACGAGCCCTCATCGAGCAGCATCTCGATCCGCTCCCGGGCGGTCTGACGACCCTTCGCATGCTGCTTCTCCACCGCCTTGGCGGAACCAGCATGGACAGCCTCGTCAAGACGACGCTCCAGCTCGGCCAGCTTCCCGGCAGTCGTGTGCAGATCGATGACTGGCTCGTTGGTCGATTCGGCGCTCACGTTGCTCCTTTGGACTTCGTGCGGTGCGGGGGCCAATCTAATCCCCGTGCCTCCTTCCGCGATGCGACGCCCGTCACTAGACCGTTCCCGGCTCGATGAGTTGCCCGGGGGATGGCGCGTCGAGGTCCTCGACGAGACGCCCTCGACCAATGCCGTACTGGCCGAGCGCGCGCGCTCGGGCGAGGCGCCCGGCCTGGTGATCACCACCGAGCACCAGACCGCCGGCCGAGGACGCCTCGACCGGGGCTGGACCACCCCGGCGCGCTCGGCGCTGGCCGTCTCCGCGCTGCTGCGGCCCTCGCCCTCGATCCCGGTCGAGCGGTGGCCATGGCTCCCGCTGATGACCGGTGTCGCGGTCGCATCGGTGCTGCGGGAGAAGGGGTACGCAGCCGGGCTGAAGTGGCCCAACGACGTACTCATCGAGGGTCGCAAGGTCTGCGGGATCCTGATCGAGCGGATCGACGGGCCCGAGGGGGCGGCCGCCGTGATCGGGTTCGGGCTCAACACCTCGCTGACGCGCGAGGAGCTGCCGATCGAGACCGCCACCTCGCTGGAGCTGGAGAGCGGCGCGCCCGTCGACCGCACCGAGATGCTTGCCGCGCTGCTGGAGGAGCTGGGGGCTGCGTACGAGATCTGGGGCTCGGACCCCGCCGAGCTCGCCCGCCGCTATCGGGAGCTGTCGGTGACCGTCGGTGAGCAGGTACGCGCCGAGCTGCCGGGCGGGGAGGTCTGGGAGGGCGTGGCCACCGAGATCGACGACTTCGGCCGCCTGGTCATCGCGACCGACGACGGGTCGCGGGTGGTCGGTGCGGGCGACGTCATCCACGCCCGGCTCCGTCCGCGGTCGTGACGGCGGTCGTGACGAGCCGGATGGCATGATCTGTTCGTGGCGAAATCGAAGCAACCCGTCAACCTGACCTCGGCGGAGGTCGCCGAGAAGGTCGGCGTGAGCCTGGACCAGGCGAAGCGTCTGTGGCGTGCGCTCGGCTTCCCGGAGATCGGGGATGACGAGGCGTTCTTCGACGAGGCGGACGTGCAGGCCCTGGCCAAGGCCAACGAGATCGCCGGCAACGGGCTGGTCAGCTTCGACCTGGTCGTCAACCTGACCCGGGGCATCGGGCAGTCGATGGCGCGGCTGTCCGACTACGAGGTCTCCGCCCTGCTGCACCATGTCGAGACCCAGAACGAGGACAACCGGACGCCCGCCGAGCTGCTGAAGGCGGCGGTCTCGGTCTCGGAGCAGTTCGAGAGCGCGTTCGAGGAGATGATGATCTTCGCCTGGCGCCGGCACACCCGCGCCGCGCTCGCTCGGGCAGAGGCGTCGGTCGCCGGCCCTGAGGAGCAGCTGGGCACGGTCTGGCAGACGGTCGGGTTCGCCGACATCGTCTCGTTCACCGCGTTGTCGAACACGCTGACCGAGGAGAAGATCGGCGACCTGGTCGAGCTCTTCGAGTCGCGGTGTGCCGACGTGGTGGCGACCTGGGGCGGCCGGATCATCAAGTCGCTCGGTGACTCGGTGCTGTTCGTCAACGACGACCCGCTCCAGGCCTACGGCACCGCCGAGGGCATCATCAACGTGATCGGCCGGGACCCCCGGATGCCGGACGTACGTGTCGGGCTCGCCTCCGGCAATGTCGTCTCGCGTCTCGGGGATGTCTTCGGGCCGCCAGTGAACATGGCCGCGCGGCTGACCGCCGTCGCTCGGCGCAACCGGATCATCGTCGACGAGGCGACCGCCGGGACGATGCCCGAGGACGAGTTCGAGACCCGGCGACTGGCCGCTCGACCGGTGCGAGGCTTCGGAATCGTAGAGCCCGTCGCAGTCCGCCGTGTCTGAATCGTGACCTTCGAGGGTGTCGCTGACCTGCGACTTCGCGGATTTGTTCACATTCCGTTGTAGTTAACAGTCGATCAACGCCGGGCTCTGATTGCTTTACCCGGCAGGCCCTTCGTGGGCATGGTTGAGTGCGCCATTCGGGGGCGCACGTTTGTCATGCCCAATTCGTTGCACCCTGGCATGAAAATGTCAGTGGCAATATCGTGCAATCCTTTGCCAAGGGCTCTTTACCTCCCTAATGTCGGTCTCATGATCGAGGTACAGGAGATCAAGCTCGACCCGGAGACCCGGCGAGCATGGCGGAACGATGAGGAGCTGACGCTCTCTCGCAAGGAGTTCGACCTGGTTCACGCCCTGATCAAGAGGGCTGGCAACGTCGTCTCCCGTGACGAGTTGATGAGGGACGTGTGGAACGCGACCTTCTACACCTCGTCGAAGACCATCGACGTACACCTGGGATGGGTGCGTCGCAAGCTGGGCGACGACCCCCGGAAGCCCCATCTGATCACCACCTTGCGCGGCAAGGGACTGCGCTTCGAGAAGGCCTGACCTTCGTTCACCTGCCGGGGGTCGGGTTTCGCGGATTGCGTGAGGGGGATCCGCGAAATCGGCCCCGGCGGGGGAGTCTCATTACCCTGTCGTCGTGACCCTCGCACCGACACTTGCGATCATCGGCGGCGGCCAGCTGGCCCGCATGATGGCTCAGCCCGCAATCGCGCTCGGCCTCCCGCTCCGGCTTCTCGCCGAGGGCGAGGGTGTGTCGGCCGCTCAGGTGATCCCCGACCAGCTGGTCGGCGACTACCGCGACCTGGACACGTTGAAGAAGGCCACCGAGGGATGTGAGGTGGTCACGTTCGACCACGAGCACGTCCCGACCGAGCACCTGCACGCGCTCGCGGCCGCCGGGGTAGCGGTCCGCCCCGGCCCGGACGCTCTCGTGCACGCCCAGGACAAGGGCATCATGCGCGCGCGGCTGACCGAGCTCGGCATCCCGTGCCCGCGCAACGCCATCGTGTCGTCCGCGGCTGAGGTCGAGGCGTTCGGTTTCCCGTGCGTCCTCAAGACCACCCGTGGCGGCTACGACGGCAAGGGCGTCTGGGTCGTACGCCACGTCGCTGATGTCGCCGAGCCGCTCCGCGTCGCCGAGGAGGCAGGGGTCCAGGTCCTGGCCGAGGAGCTCGTCGACTTCCGCCGGGAGCTCTCCGCGATCGTCGCCCGTTCGCCGAGCGGCCAGGCCGCTGCGTACCCGGTAGTGCACACCTACCAGGAGAACGGCGTCTGCAAGGAGGTCATCGCTCCGGCGCCCGACCTCTCGCCCGAGCTCGCTGTCCAGGGCGAGCAGATCGCGCTGCGCATCGCGGGTGAGCTCGGCGTCGTCGGCATCCTGGCGGTCGAGATGTTCGAGACCGTCGACGGCCGGCTGCTCGTCAACGAGCTCGCCATGCGCCCCCACAACACCGGCCACTGGACCCAGGACGGCGCCGTCACCTCGCAGTTCGAGAACCATCTGCGCGCGGTCATGGACCTGCCCCTGGGATCTCCCGCTCCCCGCGCGAAGTGGTCGGTGATGGTCAACATCCTCGGCTCGACCCGGGAGAACGTCGGCCGCCTCTACGACGGCTACCCGCACGCCATGGCCCGCGACCCCCACCTCCGCGTCCACCTCTACGGCAAGGAGATGCGCCCGGGTCGCAAGGTCGGCCATGTCAACGTCTACGGCGACGACCTCGACGACTGCCTCGAGCGCGCCCGCCACGCCGCCGACTGGTTCCAGGGCGACCTCGGCAACGACTCCGACTGACCTTCACCCTCGCCGAATCTGCAGTTCTGGGCGCCGAAACCGCACTTCTGGACATCGAGTCGGTAGTTCTGCAAACGCCAGAACTACCGACTCGCTCGCCATAACTGACGATTCGGCGCCCAGAACTGAGGACTCGGCCTCCACAACTACGGATTCGGCTGGGGTCAGACGCCTAGACGCTGGCGTTCGGTCGCGACGACGTCACGGGCGATCTCGGCGTCGGAGGCTTCGGTGGCGAAGGCGGTGACGGCGTCGTCGGGATGCGAGGTCTCGTACGCTTCGGGGCTGCTGGCGGCGGTGGCGCTGACCCGGGCGAAGTCGTCGAAGAGCTCGGCCTTGGCGGCGAGGATGTCGTGGATGCGCTGGTCGACGCCGACCTCGGAGAGCAAGCGGTGGACCTGGACGGACTGGAGCTGGCCCATCCGGCGGGCGCGGGCGATGGCCTGCCACTCGATGGTCGGCTTGAGCTGCGGCTCGCAGATGACGACGACGCTGGCCGACTGGATGTTGAGGCCGACGCCGCCGGCCACGATCTGGGTGACCAGCACGGCACCATGCCCGGCGGCCGAGAACTCGTCGACCATCTGCTGGCGCTCCTCGGCGGGAACGGACCCGGTGAGCGGGCCGAAGACCTCGCCCGGCAGGAGCGTGACCAGGTCGTCGAGGACCTTCCTGAAGTGGGAGAACACGATCACGCGGCGGCCGTTCTCCTCGGCCTCGCCGACGATCTCGACCAGCCGCTCGACCTTCGCCGACGAGGTGCCTTGGAGCATGGCGGCCTGGCGCATGGCCATGAAGTTGCCGTCGCGGACACAATCGGCGTACGCCCTCTCGTCGGAGACGGAGAGGGGCAGCCAGTCCTCGACCTCGACGAGGTCGGGCAGCTCGGTGAGCACGTCCTCCTGGTTGCGGCGCAGGTAGACCGGGGCGACCTGCTTGCGGAACCGGTGGGGGTTGAACTCGTCGGCGGAGAGCAGCAGGTCGGGGCGGAGATAGGAGACCAGGTTGCGGAACTCGTCGATCCGGTTCTCCATCGGCGTACCGGTGAGCAGGATGGCGCGGTCGCAGGCGTCCAACACCCGGCGTACGCGTTCGGTGCGCTGGGTGCGCGGAGACTTGATCATGTGCGCCTCGTCGACCACGACGCAGGCGACCTTGACCTGGTCGAGGAACGGCTGGATCGCGTTGAGCGTCTCGTAGGTGGTCACCGCGACGCCGCCCTGCTCGACCCAGATCTTGGCGGCCTTCAGGCGGCGGTTGCCGTGGAGACGGTGGGGGACCAGGGTCGTCTTCGAGTCGGTCTCGCGCACCCAGTTGGTGACCACGGCGGCCGGACAGACGACCAGCGTGTGGGACGCGCCCATCGCGTGCAGATGAGCGAGCACGGCCAGCGACTGGAGCGTCTTGCCGAGCCCCATCTCGTCGCCGATGATCACCTTCATCTGCACCAGCGCGAAGCGGACGCCGAAGTGCTGGTAGCCGCGCAGCGACGCGGTCAGGTTGTTGGTGCGCAGCTCCTGGGCCCGCACCGCCTCGATGATCTCCGCCGACAGGTCACCGTGGATCTTGTCCTCGTCCTCGGTGAGGAAGCCGAGCTCGGAGAGCATCGCGTAGTAGTCGGCAGGCCGCTTCTCGAAGTCCTCCCACGGATCGGCCGGCCGGTTGCCCGGACGCACCCGGCGAGCCATCTCGGCCCGGTGAGCGATCGCCCGGAGCGCGCCCTGGAAGTCGTCGAGACTGGCCGCGTTGGCCAGGATCAGGTGGAACCTCGCGCCACTGTCGAGCGACCGGGTCAGCGGGCGCAGCGACTGGACCAGGGCGAGCTCCGCCCCCGCGTCCTTCGTACGCCGCCCGGCCTCCCACTCCGCCAGCCGCGCGAGCAGCCTGGTGGCCGCCGGGGTGCGACGCTCGTGGTCGATCGCGAGCGGCATCTCGTCGTAGGTGCGCTGCCACAGCGCCTGCGCCGCCTCCTGCATCCGCATCGCGGTGGCCGGCCCGACGCCGGGGAGCTGTCGCAGGTCAGAGGCGGGATGGATGACCTCGTGGACGGTAGTGATCCCAGCCTCGAGGAGGGGTTCGACACGTACGAGATCGGCGAGTTCGTCGACCGGCAGCGACCTGACCGCCGTGTCGGTGTCCGCGCTCCTGACCGCGTTGGCCGCGTCGGTCGCGGCTCGCCGCGCGGGCTCCTCGGAGCGCCTGGCCTCGTTGAGCGCCTCGCCCTCGTTGCGCAGCACGAGGACGCCCTTGCGCGGAGCCAGCACCGCCTCCGAGCCCAGGTCGGAGAGCGCCTCGAGGAGACCGACGCTCGGCAGCAGCGCCTCGCGGATGCGTACCCGGCGCCGGGCCGGGAGCCTGGTCAGCTGGTCGAGCCGCTCGGGCGCATGGATCTCGCTCGCGCGTTGGTGCAGCTCGAGCACCTGTCTGCCGGCCAGCTCGGCCTCCTCGCGGCGGCTCCCGCGCACCAGCAGGCGACGCGCACCGGAAGCCTTCTTGGCCTTCGCCACGTCGTCCGCGGCGGAGGCGAGCGAGTCGACGAGCTCCTGGGTGATCTCCTCGACCGGCTCGAGCGCGTGACGCCGCGCGATCGCGGCCAGGCGCGGCCCGTCGCTCCGGTCCAGGGCGATGCTGCGCCAGGCCACCTGCGCCGCGCGCTTCAGCTCGGCCGCGCTCGCCCGGTAGTGGTCGACCGCCTCCGCCGCCTCCTGCTCGATCTCGGCCCGAGCGCGGGTCGCCGACGACGCCTGCCGGGACCAGGACGCGACCTGCCGCACCCGGGACGGCAGCGCCTTGCGCTCCGCCTTGGTCAGCCCGGTGAACCGCTCGACCGCGGTCGGGTTCGGGCGCGCGGTGACGACGACGTCGGTGCTCGTAGCTGGATCCATCTGCCTTTGTGGGGTCGCGGGGGCGTACAGGACGGCGTCGGATGACCCTAGCGGGCAGCACCGACAGGTAGATGACGGACAGAGGTCGGCCCGGTGACACGAGGCAGGTCAGTCGGCGCATAGCCTGTCTCCATGAGTGCGCGCGTGGGGATCGTGATGGGGTCCGACTCCGACTGGCCGACGATGAAGGCCGCGGCCGAGCTGCTGGACGAGTTCGGGATCGAGTGGGAGGCCGATGTGAAGTCGGCCCACCGGATGCCGCAGGAGATGCTCGACTACGGCCGTGAGGCGGCCGGTCGCGGCCTCTCGGTGATCATCGCCGGGGCCGGCGGTGCCGCCGCGCTTCCGGGCATGCTCGCCTCGGTCACTCCGCTGCCCGTCATCGGCGTCCCGGTGCCGCTGAAGTACCTGGACGGCCTCGACTCGCTGATGTCGATCGTCCAGATGCCGGGTGGCATCCCGGTGGCCACGGTTGCCATCGGCAACGCCAAGAACGCCGGCATCCTCGCCGCCCGCATCCTCGGCGTCGCCGACCCCGAGCTGCAGCAGAAGCTGGTGGCGTACGAGAAGTCGCTCGCCGAGCTGGCGGCCGCCAAGGGCGAGGTCGTCCGCAACGCCACCTCCTGAGGCTCAGGGCAGGAGCGAGAGCCCCTTGACCAGCTTGTCGATGATCCGGCGAGGGCCGAAGAGGCTGACCGCGCAGTAGGACAGATCAGCGCCGCGACTGTTCCCGACGGCGAAGAGGTAGTCGTCGTACACCCTCGTGTGCTGCGCCTGGGTCGGCATGTCGATCACCGCGACCCCTGGCTGGGCGACCGCCTGACGCCGCAGATCGGTCAGCCGCTGGGCCGGGGCGCCCAGCACCGTACAACCGATCCAGGGCAGGCCCGGGTGCGTCGAGTCGTCGGCGTCGACCGCGTCCTCGCCGAGGAGGCCGACCGTACGCTGCGTGGTCGCGCCCGCGACGCAGACGGCCGCGTTCACCGCGCGGCCGGCGGGAAGGGCCTCGTCGACGACGACCACCCACTTGAAGGGCACGTCCCGCGTGCTGGCGGACTGGTCGATCTCGTCCGGTGCGAACCCGATCCTGGCTTCCTCGACACCTGTGCTCATCGCTCTGACTCCTTGTCATTCGCCAACTGATTCGAGGACAAGTCTTGAGAACGTCAGGGTCGATCGCAATCGAGCCGGTCATTGTCAGGAAGATTGGCTAGTCTGGCGTGCATGGATGAAGTCGACCGTCAGA
The DNA here is from genome assembly GCF_054031495.1 of Nocardioides sp. YJ-D4. Lineage (NCBI taxonomy): Bacteria > Bacillati > Actinomycetota > Actinomycetes > Propionibacteriales > Nocardioidaceae > Nocardioides > Nocardioides sp. YJ-D4. The sequence goes on along the minus strand of NZ_CM132932.1, from coordinate 1,864,667 downwards.
TTCTGGCCGCCTGGACGATGGATGCACGGCGGAGCCTCCGGGACATCGCCGCAGAAGTCGGCGTCTCGGCGACCACCGTGCACGACCGCGCGCGGGCGATGCAGCGCCGCGGGCTCATCCGCGGGGCGTACCTCGACCTCGACCTACGCCAGATCGACCGGGGCGTGCAGGCGCTCGTCGCCGTGCGGATCCGACCGCCCTCGCGCGCCAACATCGAGTCCTTCCGCGACTGGGTCGGCGCACTCCCGGAGGCCGTCGGTGTCTTCGTCACCTCAGGCCGGATGGACTTCATCGTCCATGTCGCGGTCGCCGACAACGACGCGCTCTACGCGTTCGTCATCGACCGGCTCACCTCGCGGGCCGAGATCGCCGACGTGGAGACCTCGGTGATCTACGAGCACCTGCGGACGATGACGTTCGAGCCCTAGCCCTACGCCCGCGCGCCGGCCCTGGCGCGCTCGAACCAGATCTTGCTCGGGCAGGTGTCCATGACCATCGGCACTCCGGCCGCGGTGGTGCGCTCGAAGGCGGACTCGTCGACCACGCCCATCTGGAACCACACCCCACCGGCGCCGATCGCCACGGCCTCGTCGGCGAACTGGCCGGCGGCTTCGGAGCGGCGGAAGACGTCGACGACATCGATCTTCCCGACGGCCGCAGCGGCGTCGGCCAGGGTCGCGTAGACCTTCTCGCCGAGCACCTCCTTGCCCTCGGCGGCTGCGCCGGGGTGGATCGGGATGATCCGCTTGCCGTGCTGCTGGAGCTCCTGGGCGATCGAGTAGGCCGTACGCCACGGATCGCCCGAGAGGCCGACCACCGCCCAGGTCTCGGAGTCGTCGAGGAGCTTGTCGATGGTGTCCTGGTCGAGCCACGCAACGGTCATGTAGCGCACAACAACAACGAGGGTCGGTGGATTCCGTGGCCCACCGACTTACTGGCGAGTAGCAAACAGGCATAGACTCCGGGACATGAGTGCCGAGTACCCGTTGTTCGCCCTCTCCGAGGAGCACCAGGAGATCCGCAAGGCCATCCGCGAGATCTGTGACGCGAAGATCGCGCCGGCCGCGGCTGCGGTCGACGAGGAGGCTCGCTACCCGCAGGAGGCGCACGACGCGTTGGTCGAGACCGAGTTCTTCGCGCCGCATGTGCCGGAGGCGTACGGCGGTGTCGGTGCCGACGCGCTCGCGACGGTCCTGGTGATCGAGGAGATCGCTCGTGCGGATGTCTCGGCCTCGCTGATTCCCGCCGTGAACAAGCTCGGCTCGCTGCCGGTGCAGATTGGTGGCTCGGAGGAGCTGAAGAAGAAGTACCTCGGCAAGCTCGCCGCGGGTGAGGGCAACTTCTCCTACTGTCTCTCCGAGCCCGACGCGGGCTCGGACGCGGCCAACCAGAAGACCCGGGCCGTACGCGACGGCGACTTCTGGGTGCTCAACGGAGTCAAGCGCTGGATCACCAACGCCGGCGTCTCGGAGTACTACACCGTGCTCGCGGTGACCGACCCGGAGAAGCGCTCGAAGGGGATCTCCGCGTTCGTCGTGGAGAAGTCGGATGAGGGGGTTTCCTTCGGTGCCCCGGAGAAGAAGCTCGGTATCAAGGGCTCTCCGACGCGCGAGGTCTACTTCGACAACGTACGCATCCCCGCAGACCGGCTGATCGGCGAGGAGGGTCTCGGGTTCACCTATGCGATGCAGACCCTCGACCACACCCGGATCACCATCGCGGCCCAGGCCGTCGGTGTGGCTCAGGGTGCGCTGGACTATGCGCTGGGCTACATCAAGGAGCGCAAGCAGTTCGGCAAGGCGATCGCGGAGTTCCAGGGTGTGGAGTTCATGGTCGCCGACATGGGCATGAAGATCGAGGCCGCCCGCCAGCTCACCTACGCCGCCGCGGGTCGTTCCGAGCGGGGCGACAAGGACCTGACCTTCTTCGGTGCCGCGGCCAAGGCGTTCGCGTCCGACGTCGCGATGCAGGTCACCACCGACGCCGTCCAGCTGCTGGGTGGCTACGGCTTCACCCGCGACTACCCGGTCGAGCGGATGATGCGCGACGCCAAGATCACCCAGATCTACGAGGGCACCAACCAGGTCCAGCGCATCGTCATGGCCCGCCAGCTCCTCGCCGGCATCCAGTCGACCCTGTGACCGGATTTCGGCTCCGCGAGTGGCAGGAGTCGGACGCGGAGGTCCTGCTCGCTGCGTACGCAGGCGCCGGGATGGAGACCGAGCGGCCGGCGGACGTGGTCACGGTCGAGGATGCCGAGCGACTGATCGCCGGGTGGGCTGAGGACGCGGTCGCGGACCGTGCGTACACCTTTGCGGTCGTTGACGGCGCCGACATCCTCGGGCAGATGCGGGTCACCACCCACATGCGGGTCCACAGCATCGGCTGGATCTCCTACTGGACCCTCGAGAAGCACCGTGGGCGAGGTGTCGGCAGCACCGGCCTGAAGCTGCTGGCCCGGCACTGCTTCGACGAGCTCGACCTCTTCCGCCTCGAGACCGGCCACCGCCTCGACAACCCCGGGTCGTGCCGTGTCGCCACCGCAGCCGGCTTCCTCGTCGAGGGGCGCGAACGCCAGAAGCTGCTCTACGACGGCGTCCGCTACGACACCGAGACCCACGCCCGGCTGGCCACCGACCCCGACCCCACCTGACGGGCGTCCGTCGGCGAGGCGTCACCCCGGTCGGGCGAGGCGTCACTCCGGTCGGGCGAGGCGTCACTCCGGCGAATCGAGATGTCCTCCTGGTGGCATCTCGGCCGACGTACGTGACATCTCGGTCGACGGGGCTGACGCCTCGACCGACGTACGTGACGTGTCGGTCGACGGGGCTGAGGTCTCGGCCGGCGGGGGTGACGTCTCGGCCGGCGGGGGTGACGCCTCGGCGGTCAGTCTTGGACGCGGCCGCGGAGCTGTTTGGTCTGGCCGCGCTGGCGCTTGGCGTCGAGGCGGCGCTCCTTGGAGCCGCGGGTGGGCTTGGTGGGGCGGCGGGTGGGTGGTGGCGGGGCGAGGAGCTCGCGGATGCGGTCGGCGAGGCGCTCGCGGGCGGCTACTCGGTTGCGGTGCTGGGAGCGCTGCTCGTGGGAGACGACGACGAGCGGCCCTGAGGAGCGGGCGAGGAGGCGGGCGAGCTGACGCTCGTCGAGAGAGGATGACGCGGCCGGGTCCCAGGAGAGCTCGACGCGGGAGTCGGTGGTGTTGACCGACTGCCCGCCGGGGCCGGGGGAGCGGGAGAAACGTTCGACCAGCTCGGTGTCGGGGATGACGAGACCCTCGGGCAGCCCAGGGCCCGGTGGTACCCGCAGATCCTTCACTGGAGAAACCCTAGACCGGGCGGCTATCGAGCGGCAGGCCCGGTCGAGTCGCGCACCACGAGCTCGGCGGGGACCCGCTGCCGCCGGGCGCGTGCGCCGGGCTCCTTCAGCGCCAGCGTCAGCGCGCGGGCGCCCATCTCGGCCATCGGCAGGCGCACGGTCGTGAGTCCAGGGGAGAGGTCCTGGGCGACGGCGACGTCGTCGAACCCGCTGACCGAGACCTGGCCCGGCACCGAGACCCCGGAGCTGCGCAGCTGGGAGAGACACCCGATGGCCATGTCGTCGTTGAGGGCGATGACAGCGGTCGTACGCGGGTGGTCGGCGAGCATCCGGCGGATGCACTCGCGTCCGCCCTCGCGGGTGAACGGCCCCTCGAGGACGGGTACGTCGTCGGCGTCGAGCCCCGCCGCCTCGAGCGCGTCGCGCACCCCCTCGAGCCGGTCGGCGACGGTGGTCAGCTCCAGGGTGCCCGAGACGACCACGATGCGCCGGTGGCCCAGGCCGAGGATGTGCTCGGCGACCGCTCGGCCGCCGGGGCGGTTGTCGGGCAGCACGCTGTCGACCCCGAGGTGGTGCCGGCCGACGACGGCGACCCGGCCGCCCGCCTCTGCGTAGCGCTGCACCTCGAACCGCATCGGCGCCTCGACAGAGGCGTCCACGAAGCCCGACCCCGCGATCAGGATCGCGCCGACGCGGTTGGCCACCAGGCTGCGTACCTGCTCGACCTCGGCCTCGGGGTCGCGGCCGGTGTGGCAGATCTGGACGGTGCGCCCGTGTTCGGCGGCGAGGCTGAGCACGCCGCTGGCGATCTCGGAGAAGTAGGGGTCGCCGATCTCGTGCACGACGAGCCCGATGGTGGCCGTCGATCCGCTGGCGAGCGAGCGGGCATGGAGATTGGCGACATAGCCGAGCTCGCGTGCCGCCTGGCGGACCTTCTCGGCCACCGAGTCGCTGACACCGGGGGTTCCGGAGAGCGCGCGGGAGGCGGTTGCGATCGAGACGCCGGATGCATGGGCGACGTCGATCAGGCGGGGGGAGCGGTTGGTTCGGACCATCGATGCCCCTTGTCGTCAGGAATGTGACTCTTGCCACACTAAGCGAGAGTCGGTAACGTCATCGTAAACGCTTACGTAAGCGCTTTCGTAGAGGAGACCCGCAGATGCGCTTCACGAAGACCCCCACCGCGATCAAGCGGTCCAGAGCAACCCTGGCCGCCGCGGCAGCCGTGACTCTCGCCTCCACCCTCGCCGCCTGTGGCGCCGCCGAGGAAGGAGGCGGCGACGACGAGATCGTGATCGGCATCTCGCTGCCCCTGACCGGCGACTTCAGCGAGCCCGGCAAGGGCATCCAGCGCGGATACGAGGCCTGGGCCGAATACGTCAACGCCAACGGCGGCCTGCTCGGCCGCGACGTACGACTGGAGATGCTCGATGACCAGTCCAGCGCCGAGCGTGTCGCCGCCGACTACGAGAAGCTGATCAACCAGGAGCAGGTCGACCTGGTCGTCGGTCCGTTCTCCACCCGGCTGGTGATCCCGGCCGCCCAGGTCGCCCAGGACTACGGCTACCTCTTCGTCGAGCCTGCCGGCGCGGCGCCCGAGGTCTTCGAGGAGGGCTTCGAGAACCTCTTCTACGCCGCGCCCGCGGTCGCCGACGACCACTACAAGCTCCTCGCCGAGCACATCCTGGCGATGCCGGAGGCCGAGCGACCCAAGACCGCGGCGTACGCCTCGATGGACGACCCGTTCGCCCAGGGCACCGCCTACGGCCTCAAGGAGGCCTTGGAGGAGGGCGGCGTCAAGACCGTCGTGGACGAGGTCTACCCGCCCAACACCACCGACTTCAGCAGCATCGCGGCCAAGATCGCCGACAGCAAGGCCGACATGGTCGTGGGCGGCAGCCAGTACCAGGACGGTGTCAACCTGATCGTCGCGCTGCAGCAGCTCAACTATCAGCCCAAGCTGGCCGCGTTCTCGACCGCGCCGACCGAGACCGAGTTCGCCGAGGCGATCGGCGACAAGACGCAGGGCATCATCGCCCCGACCGGCTACACCACGAAGGCGGACTACCCCGAGAACCAGGAGTTCGTGAAGTTCTACGAGGAGAAGCACGGTGAGGCGCCCGGTGAGGACGAGGCCAACGCCTGGACCACGGGCCAGGTCGTCGCGGCAGCGGTCGAGGCGGTCGAGTGTGCCGAGCCCGACCCCGACTGCCAGTCCAAGCTGATCGACTGGCTGCACGAGAACGAGGTCGAGACCGTCGTCGGGCCGCTGAGCTGGGACGACAAGGGCCGCCCGCAGAGCGCCCACATGATCCAGCAGTGGGTGGACGGCGAGATCAAGATCGTCCTGCCCGAGGACCAGGCCGAGGCCGAGTTCATCTACCCGAAGCCGGCGTGGTGAGCCGATGTCGGGACCACTCCTTCTGCAGAGCCTGATCCTGGGGCTGCTGCTCGGAGGCCTCTATGCCCTGCTCGCCGCCGGCCTGACGCTCTACTTCGGCGTCATGCGGGTCGTGATGATCGCCCACTCCGCGTTCCTGATCCTGGCTGCGTACCTGGCCTGGTTCTTCACGACGCAGACCGGGCTCGACCCGCTGCTCTCGCTGATCATCACCGTGCCGCTCTTCTTCGCGGCCGGCTATGGGATGCAGCGGGCGCTGCTCTCCCGGCTGCGGCCGGCGACACTGACGATGATGTCGGTGCTGCTGACCTTCGCGATCGCCCTGATCATCGAGGGCGGCCTCGGCTACCTCTTCTCCGGCACCCAGCGGCGGATCCAGCTCGGCTACTCCAGCGCGAGCCTGGAGTTGTGGGGAGCACGGATCGCGGTGGTCAAGCTGGTCGCCTTCGGGCTGGCCGCGGTCTCGCTCCTGGCGCTCTACCTGCTGCTCAAGAAGACCCGCTTCGGCCAGGCGCTGCGCGCCACGATCCAGCACCGTGAGGCCGCCCAGCTGCTTGGCATCGACACCGACCGGATCGCCGGCTTCGGCTTCGGGCTCGGCCTGGCGACCGCGGCGGTCGGTGGCACCGCGCTCGCGCTCGACGCCACCATCTATCCCTCGCTGCACTGGCACTGGATCGGACCGCTGATGGCGATCATCGTGATCGGCGGCCTCGGCAGTATCCCCGGCGCCGCGGTCGCGGCGATGGTCCTCGGCGTGACCCAGAGCCTGCTGCAGATCCCGATGGGCACCACGTGGGCGCAGACGGTCTTCTACCTCGCCCTCTTCGCCACCCTCATGTTCCGCCCCCAGGGATTCTTCGGAGGTCGTCTTGCTCAGCGCTTCTAGACACCGAGAAAGCCGTACGTCCTCGGGCCGCTCCGTCCTGGTGACGAAGCTCGTCGCGGCCGCCGTCGCACTGGGACTCGTGCTCGCCTTCCCGGCGCTCGCCCCGGACCCGTTCATCCTGTCGGTGGGCGTGGTGATCGCCAGCTACGCCGCGCTCGCGGTGGCGTGGAACTTCGTCGGCGGGCTGACCGGCTACATCTCGCTGGGACACGCCGCCTACTCCGGGCTGGGTGGCTACGGCACCGCGCTGCTGATCACCGAGGCCGGGGTGAACCCGTGGGTCTCGATGGTCGTCGCGGCCGTGCTCGTGGGCCTGGCGGCGGTGCCGATCGGGATCGCGTCGCTGCGGGTCCGCGGCGCCTCGTTCGTGATCGTCTCGATCGCCCTGGTGCTCATCCTGCTGCTGGTCGCGCAGAGCTGGTCCGACGTGACAGGCGGGTCCAACGGGCTGCGGGTGCCGCGGCCGTTCGGCACCGACGTACTCCGGCCCGAGCAGCACGAGCGGTTCTTCTACCTGTTCGTGGCGCTGACCCTGGTCGCCCTGGTGCTGTGGTGGGTGATCGACCGGTCGCGGCTCGGCACCGGGCTCAAGGCGATCCGGGAGGACGAGGACAAGGCCCAGGCGCTGGGCGTACCCACGTTCGCCTACAAGCTGGTCGTCTTCGTCGTCTCGGCGTTCATGACCGCGATGGCGGGCGGGATGTACGCCCTCTGGTTCGGCTCGCTCGACCCGATCTTCCAGTTCTCCATCCTGACCGGCTCCTATCTGGTGCTGATGTCCCTCCTCGGCGGCGTACGCAGCCTGCTCGGTCCGGTCGTCGGCGCGGTGATCGTGGGCTACGCGGTCGAGTTCTTCAAGAACCAGTACGGCGACACCCAGCTGCACCTGGTCGCGCTCGGGCTCCTGCTCGCCCTGGTCGTGCTCTTCATGCCCGACGGGGTCATCCCCTGGCTGACCGCGCAGTTCGACCGATTCCGCCCCGGCGGCACCTCGATCCGCGAGGTGGACGCAGCCCAGCTGGCCGAGGAGCGCAAGGCGCTCGAGGAGGCGAAGTCATGAACTCGTTCCTGGCGACGGAGAACCTGACCAAGGCGTTCGGCGGCGTACGCGCCGTGGACGATGCCACGGTCAGCTTCCAGGAGGGCAAGATCAACGCCCTGATCGGCCCGAACGGCTCGGGCAAGACCACCTTCTTCAACTGTGTGACCGGGATGATCCGGCCCGACTCGGGGACGGTGACCTATCAGGGCCGCGACGTGACGGGCCACGCACCTCACCGGATCGCGCGGGCCGGGCTCGGACGCAGCTTCCAGCTGTGCCGGATCTTCCCGCGGATGACGGTGCTCGACAACGTGCTCGCCGGGGTCCGCTCCACCGGGCTGGTCCACCGGCTGCGCGGGGCACACAACCCCGACGACATCGCCCGGGCGCGGGAGCTGCTGGCCCGGGTCGGCATCGAGCACCTCGAGCGCAGCGAGGCCCGCGACATCTCCTACGGGCAGCAGAAGCTGCTCGAGCTCGCCGGGGTGCTGATGGCCGAGCCCGACACGATCATGCTCGACGAGCCAGCCGGCGGTGTGAACCCGGCGCTGATCGGCCGGATCGCCACGCTGGTGCGCGAGCTCAACGCCGAGGGCCGCACCTTCGTCATCGTCGAGCACAACATGGAGCTGGTGATGAGCCTCTCCGACCACGTCGTGGTCTTCGACCGCGGCCGTCCGATCGCCTCCGGTGCGCCGGCTGACGTGCAGAACGACCCACGAGTCCTGGAGGCCTACCTTGGTGTCTGAACCTCTTCTCGAGCTGCGCGACATCGAGGCCGGCTACGGCCGTGCGGCGCTGGTGCTGCGCGGCCTCACCGTCACCGTTCCCGCAGGTCAGATAGTCTGTCTGGTCGGTCCGAACGGAGCCGGCAAGTCCACCGTGCTCAAGGTCGCCAGCGGCATGCTGACGCCACGCTCGGGCACCATCACCGTCGACGGCGTCGACGTCACCCGCAACGGGCCGCAGCAGATGCTCCGCGCGGGCATGGCCCACGTCCTCCAGGGTCACTCCGTCTTCAAGGAGATGACCGTGGCCGAGAACGTCGGACTGGGCGCCTACACGGTGCGTGACACGGCCGCGATCCAGGAGCGGACCGACTTCGTGAAGACCCTCTTCCCGGTCGTCGCCGAGCGGTGGAACACCCTCGCCGGCGCGCTCTCGGGCGGTCAGCAGAAGCAGGTCGAGTTCGCCCGCTCGCTGATGGTGAGCCCGAAGGTGGTGCTGCTCGACGAGCCCAGCATGGGCCTGGACCCGAAGACCACGGCCACTGTGTTCGAGCAGGTCGTACGCATGCGAGACGCCGGTCTGGCGGTCCTGCTCGTCGAGCAGAACGCCCGGCGGGCCCTGGAGTCGGCGGACCTGGGATGCGTACTCGATCTGGGGAAGGTGCACATCGCAGGGGCCGCTGCCGACCTGCTCGCCGATCCGCGCATGGCCGAGCTCTATCTCGGGGGAGCCGCAACAACCTCAGCAGGGACCACCGACGGTCCCGATTAGGGGAAGGGAAAGCACCATGAGATGGAAGCTGAACCGAATGGTCGGGCGAGGCGTACGCGCCGGTGTGGTCGCCCTTGCAGTGGCCGTGGCCGCTCCGCTCGCCGGAGCACAGGCCCATACGGCCGAAGGACCCGGTCTGAGCGTGGTCAAGCCCAGGGCGAGCCTCGCTGACTGGGATCCGGTGACCGAGGAGAAATGGGCGTTCGAGGACGGCCAGGTGATCCTGACCGAGCCAGGGACGGCACAGCCCGGTCCACGGCGTCCCTTCGAGTACGCCGTGGTGACCAAGGGTCCCGAGCTCGGCTCGCTGACCTACCGCGCCGAGGTCCGCATCGACGAGGCCGTCACGGTCACCAACCGCGACGTGATCCTGGTCTGGAACTACCAGTCCCCGACGCGCTTCTACTACGCCCACCTCTCGACCGACAACACCATCTACCCCCACAACGGCATCTTCGTGGTCAACGACGCCGACCGGCTGCGCATCGACCACCAGTGGAACGGCACCGTCGGCGCAGCGCCGTCGATCACCGACGCCGAGTGGCACGACGTACGTCTCGACTACAACGCCCGCACGGGCGCGATCGCGGTCTACCTCGACGGCGCCGACGAGCCCCGGATGACCGCCACCGACACCACCTTCACCGGAGGCCGGTTCGGCTTCGGTTCCTTCGACAACTTCGGGCGCATCCGCGACGTCACCGTCGCGGGGCTCCGTCATCGCTGAACCTCGGTAAGGAGAGAACACACCCATGGGAACCTCACGTCTATGGGGCGGTCTCGCGGTGGGCGCCATGCTCGCCGCGCTACTCACCCCCACGCTCTCTGCCAACGCCGCCATCCCCGGCAGCGAGCCCGTCCCCGACCCCATCCCCGAACAGCCCCTGCGCAGCAGCCTCGGCCTCGTGCTCCAGGAGGTCACTCAGCTTCCCAAGACCGAGCCCTACCCCGCCCCCACCGACCAGCGCCTGGTCCGCCACAACCGCATCAACTTCATCGGCGAGGTTCCTGACGGCTCGGGCCGGATGTACGTCCCCGACCTCAACGGGCCGATGTACCTGCTCGAGGGCGGGCAGCAGCACGAGTACCTGAACCTTCGTGACCACTTCGTCGACTTCTGGTCCGGTGCCGGGCTCGGCAGCGGCGCCGGGTTCATCACGTTCCACCCGGAGTTCGAGACGAACGGGCTCTTCTACACCACCCACACCGAGCGCTTCGGCGCCTTCGCCAAGACGCCCACCTTCCCGTCGCAGACCAACCCCGGCTCCGGGCGCACGGTCAGCGTCGTCACCGAGTGGGACGCCACCGACCCCGCGGCCGACACCTTCGAGGGCACCAGCCGTGAGGTGATGCGGATCGACTTCGCCGGCCAGATCCACGCCATCCAGCAGATCGACTTCAACCCGACCGCCAGGCCCGGCGACGAGGACTACGGGCTGCTCTACATCGCCTCGGGCGACGGCGGCAACGGCGTCCGGAGCGACGACCCGCAGAACCTCGGCAACCCGTTCGGCAAGATCCTGCGGATCGACCCGCTCGCCCGTGACGGCCGCAACGGGGCGTACGGGGTCCCGGACAGCAACCCGTTCGTCGATCGGGAGGGCGCCATCGGCGAGATCTGGGCGTACGGCATGCGCGACCCGCACCGGTTCTCGTGGGACGTCGAGAAGGGCACCTTCCTGCTCGGCCACATCGGCCAGCACGCGATCGAGGGCGTCTACGACGTGAAGGCCGGGGACAACCTGGGCTGGAGCGAGATCGAGGGCCGGCTCCTCTACGACAACACCGACGAGTGTGCCCTCTACACCGTCCCCGACGACTACGACATGTCCGGCTTCACCCTTCCGGTGGCCTCCTTCGACCACGACCCGCCGGCCAACTACTCCTGCACCTCCGACAGCGGCCACGCCGTCAGCGGCGGTGTCGTCTACCGCGGCCGGTTCGACGACCTGAAGGGCAAGTACGTCTTCGGCGACCTGGTCAACGGCGAGGTCTACTGGACCGACTCGCGGCAGATGCGGCGGGGGAGCAGCCGCGAGGCGACCCTGCACCAGATGCAGCTCTTCGACACCTCCGGCAAGCGGCTCTCGATGCAGGACTTCGTCGACCACCCGCGCGTCGACCTGCGCTTCGGCACCGACTCCCGCCGCAACCTCTACCTGCTGGCCAAGGCCAACGGGAAGATCTGGAAGGTCGTGAACACGGTGCAGCGGCCGTGGCCGAGCGAGGTCGTGCCGTCGCTGCGTGAGGACCTGGTCAGCTACTACGACTTCGAGCATCCCTTCGCCCCGGGATCGCGTGAGGAGGACCAGGGCTTCTCGCGGACGCTGCTCAACCAGGTCAACGGCGGCAACGCGATGCAGGTGACCGACTCGGCCTACCGGACCAGCAACAACGCCCTGCGGACCCAGCAGGTCGACCCGGAGGTCAACGGCAACGACGACTGGAAGGCGGGAACGTTCAACCAGAACGGGGTCGCGTCGCTGGCGCCGTTCGCGGGAGCCGAGCAGATCACCGTGGCCGGCTGGTTCAAGGTCGACATGGACGGGCCGGCACTCAACTCGGTGACCGCCGATCCGACGGACCGGTTCAACGCGATCGGGCTGGCCGGGGTGCTCTCGGGCAACTCCGACGGCCATGGCGTACGTGCCCTGCTGGAGCTCATCAACGTCGACGGCACCCTGCGCCTGGTCGCACTGGGACGCCGGCTCGACGAGGGGGCCTCGCAGACCTTCGCCGCCTCGGCGGACTGGCAGACCCTGCTGCCACGAGGTCAGTGGGTGCACCTGGCGGCGACGTTCGACTACACCACGGGGAAGATGGCGCTCTACCGCAACGGCAAGGCCGTCGAGGGGTTCTACACCTCCGCCGGTGACCCGTGGCAGGTCGACGGCACCGGCACCTCCGACACGTTGCCGCGAGGCATCAAGGTCGGCGGATCGTTCCCGCAGGACACCGTCGAGCGGAACCCGTGCAACTGCCGGATGGACTCGCTGATGTTCCTCGACCGGGCGATCACGCCGGACGAGGCGCGAGCCCAGTATCAGCGGTTCGTCAACGGCCGCTGAGCCGGTGAGGGTCCACGGCTCGGTTCAGCGAACCGGGCCGTGGACCTCGCTGCGTAGCCGGGCCATGGTGGCGTCGAGGTCGGCCGCGGTGCGGGCGGCGGCGCCGAGCTCGTCGCGCAGGGTCGTGGGGACGGTGCCGTCGTACTTGTAGTAGATCGAGTGCTCGACGCTGGCCCAGAAGTCCATCGCGATCGTGCGGATCTGCAGCTCTACCGGCACGTCGACGGCCCGGTCAGAGAGGTAGACCGGCACCTTGATGATCAGGTGGAGGCTGCGGTAGCCGTTGGCCTTCGGGTCGGCGATGTAGTCCTCGACCTCGACGACGTCGACATCGGACTGGCTGCCCAGCATCTCCATGATCCAGTAGACGTCGGAGACGAACGGGCACACGACCCTGATCCCGGCGATGTCGCGGATCTGCTGCTCGAGCGCCTCGAGGGTGAGCGGGCAGCCGATCTTGCGGGCCTTGGCGAGGAGGCTGTCGGGCGTCTTGAGCCGGGTGCGTACGTGCTCGATCGGACTGTGATCGTGGGTGTGCTCGAACTCCTCGCGCAGGATCGCGATCTTTGTCGAGACCTCGTCGATCGCGAACTTGTAGCGCATCCGGAACCTGGCCAGATCGCGCGCCATCTCGTCGCTGCTCGCCTCGACGAGATCGACCAACCCGTTGATCGGGTTGTCGTCGACTGTTGTCATTGTCCCCCCTCGTGAACGAGACCCATCTTTGCAGGCTTCGGCAAGGCGACGGCCCGGTGCCCGGCATGAGACCGGGGCGACCGGCCCGGTGCTCACCAGGTCTTCCGTCCCTCTCCTGGACACCCGAGGTGCACCTGGTCGGAGGCGCCCGATACAGTGACACCCCTCGGGGGATAAATACCCCTCGGGGGATACAGGTCTATTCGGGTTGCCTACGAGTAAGGACACTTCCCCCACATGCGCATTCTGCTGCTCGTCTCCGCGTTCAACGGCCTGACCCAGCGGGTCTGGTGCGATCTGAAAGAGGGTGGCCACGACGTCGGCGTCGTGCTCGCACCCGTTCATGACGACTCGTCCCTGGTGGCGGCCGTCGAGGCGATCGACCCCGAGCTGATCCTGTGCCCGTTCCTCAAGCACCGGGTGCCGGAGGCGGTCTGGGGTCGTTATCCAACGGTGGTGATCCACCCGGGCCCGGTCGGTGACCGGGGCCCGTCCTCGCTCGACCACGCCACGCTCGACGGGCGTTCGCGTTGGGGTGTCACGGCGCTGTCCGCCGTCGAGGAGATGGACGCCGGCCCGGTCTGGGCGACCAAGACCTTCGCGATGCCCGAGGTCCCGATCGCGAAGAGCGCGCTCTACAACGGCCCGGTCGCCGATGCCGCGATGGACTGCGTCGCGGAGGTCCTCCGGATGGTCGCCGCTGGAGAGGCTCCGAAGCCTGCCGAGGAGTGGGCCGCTGAGGTCGAGGGCACCGGCGAGCTGCCGCTGCTGCGCCGTACGGCCTTCGAGATCGACTGGTCGGCGCCGGCCACCGAGATCGCCCGGCGGATCGCGGCGGCCGACGGTGCCCCGGGTGCGCCGGCGACCGTCGACGGGAAGGCGTACTGCCTCTTCGACGCCGCCACGACGCCTGAGGACCATGGCGACGTGGAGCCGGGCACCGTGGTCGGGGTCGACACCGACGCGGTCGCGATCGCCACCGGCGAGGGCACCCTGTGGGTCGGCTACGCCGCCACGCTCGAGAAGAAGCGCGGTCCCAAGCTCCCGGCCGCCTGGGTGCTCGACGCCGGGCACGCGCCCTACCGGCGGATGCCGGACGCGCTGGCCGAGACGACCTACGAGCGCGACGGCGACGTCGGCTATCTCACCCTCCGCTCCTACAGCGGCGCGATGTACACCCAGCAGTGCCGCCGGATGACCGATGCCGTCCGCAAGGCGCTCATCGAGGACACCAGGGTCCTGGTCGTACGCGGCACCGAGCACGCCTTCTCCAACGGCATCCACCTCGGCGTGATCGAGGCGGCGCCGGACCCGGCGGCCGAGGCCTGGGACAACATCCGCGCCATCGACGAGCTCTGCCTGGCGATCGCCGAGGCCGAGCAGCTGACCATCGCCGCGTTCACGGCCAATGCCGGAGCCGGCGGGGTGATGGCCGGCCTCTGTGCCGACATCACGGTCGCGCGCGCCGGTGTGGTGCTGAACCCCTACTACGACATGGGCATCTTCGGCTCCGAGCTGCACACCTGGGGCCTGCCGAGCCGGGTCGGCGCGGAGAAGGCCGACGAGCTGCTCGGCGCGAAGCTGCCGATCTCGGCGGCCGAGGCCGCGCGGATCGACATGGTCAGCGATCTCGGCCCGCGCGACGCGGCGGAGTTCGACGACTGGCTGCGCAACCTGGCGCAGAGCGTCGCCGAGCCCGAGGCGTACGTCCCGGCCCTGGCGGCCCGCGAGGCCCGCCGCGCCTCTGCGATGCCGATGTCCTACTACCAGAGCATCGAGCTGGCCGAGATGGCTCGCGACATCTTCGACGACCGCTTCGGGTTCGCCGCGAAGCGGAAGGCGTTCGTCACCAAGGCCGCGCCCGCCGAGACGCCGTCGAAGATCCGGTTCTGACCGGTTGACAAACTAGAACGTGTTCCACCAACCTGGTGGTGTGTGACCTGACTCACACGCCACCAGGAGGAGCACGTGACCCAGGCGCCCCCGCCGCCCGAGATGACCTTCCAGCGATCGGGCCGCGATCCTGCGGCGATCGGCGCGAGGCTGGAGCAGTGGCTGGCCACGGCGCTACCGCCCGGTGCTCATCCCGAGGTCGCCATCATCGGGGGCATCGATGCCAACGGGCTCTCCAGCGAGACCGTCCTGCTCGACGTCACCTCGACCGTCGACGGAGAGAGGCAGACGAAGGCGTACGTCCTGAGGGTGGCGCCCCGCCCCGAGGACATCCCGGTCTTCGCGACCTATGACCTGCAGGCGCAGTACGACGCGATGCGCCTGGCCGGCTCGCTGTCTCCGGTGCCGGTGCCGGAGGTCGGCCTCGCCGAGATGAGCGGCTCGGTCCTGGGGACGCCGTTCTTCCTGATGGAGCGGGTCGAGGGGGTCGTCCCGCCGGACGTGATGCCCTACAACTTCGGCGACAGCTGGCTCTTCGACGCCTCGCCCTCGGACCGTGCGGCGCTGCAGAGGCGTTCGGTCGAGGTGCTCGCCGGGCTCCACTCGATCCCCGAGGCCGCCTCGCAGTTCGCCTTCCTCGATCCCGCCGCGGCCGGTCATTCCGGCGAGACGCTGATCGCCCGCAACCTCGCCAAGACCCGGGCCTGGTACGCCTTCGCCTCCACCGCGGAGGAATGGGGTGGCCGCTCGCCGCTGGTCGAGCGAGGTCTGGCCTGGCTCGAGGCTCACCTTCCCGACACTGGCCTCTCCGAAGATGGCGGCGAGCCCGTCCTGTCCTGGGGCGACGCGCGGATCGGCAACATCATCTACCGCGACTTCGCGCCGGTGGCGGTCCTCGACTGGGAGATGGTCAGTCTCGGGCCCCGCGAGATGGACGTGTCCTGGATGATCTTCGCCCACCGAATCTTCGAGGACCTGGCCTCGATGCTGGAGCTGTCCGGGATGCCGGACTTCCTCACCGCCGACGAGGTCCGGAAGACCTATACCGCGGCGAGCGGTGTCGAGCTCGGCGATCTGACCTGGCACGAGATCCACGCGGCGGTCATGTGGGGGATCATCTACCTGCGGATCGCGGCGCGACAGATCCACTTCGGTGAGATCGAGGCGCCCGAGGACCCGGAGTCGGTGCTCTACCACCGGGCGATGTTCGCAGCGATGCTGGACGAGGTCGGGGCATGAGCGGGGCTCATGGGGAGTATGTCGGCGTCGGCCCGCTCGATGAATATCCGATCCACCAGCTTCCGCGCCCGGTCGCCTGGGCAGGTAGCAGCGACCGCAACTTCTACGACCGCTGCTACCTCAACGCCCACGACCGCACCGGCGACCTCTTCCTCATCTCCGGGATGGGGTTCTATCCCAACCTCGGCACCAAGGATGCGTACGTCCTGCTCCGCCGTGGTGACGAGCAGACCGCTGTGCACCTGGGCGACGGCGCCGACCCGCGGGGCGGCGACCGGCTGGAGCAGCGGGTCGGGGCGTACCGGATCGAGGTGTCGGAGCCGCTGCGGAAGCTCCGGCTGGTGATGGAGGAGACCCACGGGATCGCCCTGGACCTGCGGTGGGAGGGCTCGTTCGAGGTGGTCCAGGAGCAGCCGCACGTGATGCGCCAGGGTGCGGGGACAGTGCTCGACGCGCAGCGGTTCGCGCAGGTCGGGACCTGGGAGGGGGTGATCGAGGTCGACGGCGAGTCGATCGCCGTCGACCGCGATCGCTGGGTCGGCACCCGCGACCGCTCCTGGGGGATCCGTCCCTCCGGGGAGGGGGTGCCACCGGGCAGGCCCGCGGAGCCGGCGTTCGAGGGGATGTGGTGGCTGTATGTGCCGCTGCGGTTCGAGGAGTTCGCCGTCGTCCTGATCATCCAGGAGACGCCGGACGGTCATCGCACCCTCAACGACTGCACTCGTACCTTCGCCGATGGCCGGGTCGAGCAGCTCGGCTGGCCGCACGTCCGGATCCGCTACCAGGACGGGACGCGCCTCCCGGAGGGCGCGACGATCACGTGCACGACTCCGGCGGGGGAGCCGCTGGTGCTCGAGGTCTCCTCGCTGCTGGGGGTGCCGATCCATGTCGGTGGCGGCTACGGCGGCGACTCCGACTGGTCCCACGGGGTCTGGAAGGGTGCCGGGTTCACCGAGCGCCTGGCCTATGACATGAAGTCGCCCGACGTCGCCGGCCGGGTGCCGTTCGGGGTGATCGACCATGTCGGGCGTGCGGTCGCGCGCGGTCCGGGTGCCGATGGGGTCGAGGGCTGGGGGCTCTTCGAGCACGGGGTCCTCGGTCGCCACGATCCTTCCGGGTTCACCGACTGGTTCGACCGCGTCTGACCCACCCCGCCGAGACGTCGCCCCCGTCGGCCGAGGCGTCGCTCCGGTCGGCCGAGATGGCACTCGATTGCCATCTCGGCCGACGCGCGTGACGTCTCGGCCGGCGTACCTGACGTCTCGGCGGTCTCAGGATCCGAACAAGCATTTATGGCTAAACTTTAGTGACTTACTCTGGTTTGGACGGAC
Organism: Nocardioides sp. YJ-D4; assembly: GCF_054031495.1. NCBI lineage: Bacteria > Bacillati > Actinomycetota > Actinomycetes > Propionibacteriales > Nocardioidaceae > Nocardioides > Nocardioides sp. YJ-D4. The sequence continues at coordinate 1,847,296 of NZ_CM132932.1, read as the reverse complement.
CAACCAGAGGAGAGCCATGATCCGCCCCACCCCACCGCGCCTGACCGCCATCGCCGCCGTTCTCTCGACCCTGCTCCTGGGGCTGACGGCGTGCGGCGGCGCCGATGCCTCCAGTGCCTCCAAGCTCGCCGCCGACGCGGCGCTCCCCGACCAGGTCCCGGAGGGGACCGTCCTGCGCCTCGGGCTCCCGCCGATCGAGGTCGCGCTGAAGACGTCCGGCCTGATCGACGAGGTCGAGGGCTACGAGATCGAGTGGGCCAACATCTCCGGTGGCCCGAAGAGCATCGAGGCGTTCCGCGCCGACGCGCTGGATGCGAGCTATGTCGCCGAGATCCCGCCGCTCTTCGCGACCTGGACCGACACCCCGGTCAAGATCGTCGCGGTCACCGAGAACCCGGACCCGCTCGACAACCCCATCTACGAGCTCGGCATCGCGCCGAAGTCGAAGGTCGAGACGGTCGAGGACCTGAAGGGGAAGAAGATCGCCTACTCGCCCGGCCAGGCCCAGGGTGCGCTGGTCCTCAAGACGCTCAGGGCTGCCGGGCTCACCCAGAAGGATGTCGAGCTGGTCGAGATCCAGAGCGTCGACGACACCTTCTCCAACGCGCTGGCCTCCAACCAGGTCGACGTCGCCCCGCTCGGCGGGCCGCAGCTGACCTCCTATCTGGCCAAGTACGGCCGTGACGGTGCCACCTCGATCCGCACCGGCATCCGCGACGACTCGACCCTCATCTACGGGCCGGAGAAGACCTTCGAGGACGCCGGCAAGGCGGCCGCGTTCAAGGACTTCCTCGGGCTGTGGGTCAAGGCCGAGAAGTGGGTCGACGAGCACCCGGACGAGTGGATCCAGGCCTACTACGTCGATCACGAGGGGCTGACCTTCGAGGACGGCAAGAAGGTCTTCGAGACCTCCGGGCAGAACGTCATCCCGGAGAACTGGGACGGCTTCATCGAGCGCCAGCAGGAGACCGCGGACATCCTCTCGGAGGAGCAGAACCATCCGAAGCTGGATGTCGCCGAGCTCTATGACCGCCGCTACGAGAAGGTCATCGCAGAGGCCGTGAAGGGCGGTCAGTGATGGCCACCACGGCAGTCGAGGCGCCGGTCGTCGGCGTCGTCTCCGAGAAGATCACCGACAAGAGGGTCGTACGCCGCCGGCTCGGCCCGGGGCCGCGGGTCCCCGGCACGCTGTGGATCGGACCGATCCTGCTCCTGGGGCTGTGGTGCCTCGCCTCGGCGACGGGCGTGCTCGATCCGCGTACGTTGTCCGAGCCGTGGGTGGTCGTCGAGACCGCTCAGCGGCTCATCGCCGACGGACGGCTTCCGGAGGCCCTTGCGACCTCGGCCTACCGAGCCGCCCTCGGGCTGGTGATCGGGGTCGGTGTCGGGCTGGCGCTGGCGCTGGTCTCCGGGCTCAGCCGGGTCGGGGAGGCGGTGATCGACGGTCCGGTGCAGGTCAAGCGGGCCATCCCGAGCCTGGCGCTGATGCCGCTGCTGATCCTGTGGCTGGGGATCGGGGAGCCGATGAAGGTGATCACGATCGCGCTCGGCGTACTCATCCCGATCTACATCCACACCCACAACGGGCTGCGTGGCATCGACAGCCGCTACGCGGAGCTCGCCGAGACCGTCGGTCTGCGGCGCGGGGCGTTCGTCCGGCACGTCGTGCTGCCGGGCGCGACTCCGGGCTTCCTGCTCGGGCTGCGGTTCGCGGTGCTCAACGCGCTGCTGGCGCTCGTGGTCGTCGAGCAGGTCAACGCGACCAGCGGCATCGGCCACATGATCACCCTCGCGTCCAGCTACGGCCAGACCGAGATCATCGTCGTCGGCCTGGTCGTCTACGCCCTGCTGGGCCTGGTCGCCGACGGCATCGTCCGCTTCACCGAGAGGAAGGCACTGGCATGGCGACGCACGCTGGAGAGTCACTGACGGCACCCGAAGGACCCGCCGTACGCGTCGAGGGGCTGCGCCGCAGCTTCTCCGAAGCCGGCGGGGTGCTCAACGGGCTCGACCTCACCATCGCCCGCGGCGAGTTCGTGGCGCTGATCGGGCGCTCGGGGTCGGGGAAGTCCACGCTGCTGCGAGCGCTGGCCGGCCTCGACCGCGCCGTGGCGGGCTCGGGTGTCGTGGAGGTGCCCGAGCGGGTCTCGGTCGTCTTCCAGGACTCCAGGCTGCTGCCGTGGCGGCGGGTGCTGGACAACGTGGTCCTGGGTCTGCCTGGTGCCGACGCCCGAGCCCGTGGTCTCGAGGCGCTCTCCGAGGTCGGCCTCGAGGGCCGCGACAAGGCCTGGCCCCACGAGCTCTCCGGTGGTGAGCAGCAGCGCGCGGCGCTGGCGCGGTCGCTGGTCCGCGACCCGCAGCTGCTGCTCGCCGACGAGCCGTTCGGCGCCCTGGACGCGCTGACCCGGATCAAGATGCACAAGCTCCTCAAGAAGCTGTACGCCGCCCACAACCCCGCGATCCTGCTGGTCACCCACGACGTCGACGAGGCGATCGCGCTCGCCGACCGGGTGATCGTGCTGGTCGACGGCGTCGTCGGCTCCGACCTCCGGATCGACCTGGGCGCCAAGCGGAGCCCGGGCGACCCGCGGTTCGCGTCGCTGCGGGCCCAGCTGCTGGCCGAGCTCGGCGTGGTCGAGTCGGCCGAGGAGGAGGTGGCCTGATGGGTGCCCGACAGCTCCACTTCAACCTGTTCCTGCTCGACACCGGTCACCACGAGGCGTCCTGGCGGCTGCCTGCCTCGGACCCGCATGCCAACCTCTCGCTCTCGGCGCACCAGCATCTGGCGCGGGTGGCGGAGGAGGCCAAGTTCGACTCGCTGTTCCTGGCCGACTCCCCGGCTCTGTTCGGCGAGCCGGGACGTCGGCCGTCGGGGCGGATCGAGCCGACCGTGCTGCTGTCCGCGCTGGCGGTCACCACGCAGCACATCGGCTTGATCGGCACCGCCTCGACGTCGTACAACGAGCCGTTCAATCTGGCCCGTCGGCTCGCCTCGGTGGACCACATCTCCGGCGGACGGGCCGGGTGGAACATCGTCACGACCGCCGGGGACGCCGCGGCGCGCAACTTCGGTCTGGAGGGGCAGCCGCTGCACAAGACCCGCTACGAGCGGGCCTCGGAGTTCCTGGAGGTGGCGACCAAGCTCTGGGACAGCTGGGCCGACGACGCGATCGTGGCGGACAAGGACGCCGGGGTGCATGCGCTCGGTGACCGGATCCGGCCGATCTCTCATGTGGGGCCTCACTTCTCGGTGGAGGGCCCGCTCAACCTGGCCCGTCCGCCGCAGGGTCACCCGCTGCTCGTCCAGGCCGGCTCCTCCGACGACGGCAAGGAGTTCGCGGCCCGCTGGGCCGAGGCGATCTTCACCGCCCAGCCGACGCTGGCCGAGAGCCAGGCGTTCTATGCCGACATCAAGCGCCGGGTCGTGGCGGCCGGTCGCAACCCCGACCACGTACTGGTCCTCCCCGGCATCGTCCCGATCCTCGGCGAGACCGAAGCCGAGGCGCGTGAGCTGGAGGCCGAGCTCGACCGGCTGATCGCTCCGGAGTACGCCCTCGCCCAGCTCGCTCAGCTGCTCCGGGTCGATCCTTCGCGGCTGGACCTGGATGCGGAGCTGCCCGACGATCTGCCTTCGGAGGACTCCATCGAGGGTGCCAAGAGCCGCTACACGCTCGTCGTCGACTGGGCTCGTCGTGATCGACTGACGGTCCGTGAGCTGATCGGGAAACTGGGTGGTGGGCGTGGCCATCGCACCTTCACCGGGACCCCTGTCCAGGTTGCCGACACGATCCAGCACTACTTCGAGAACGGTGCCGCTGACGGGTTCAACATCATGCCTGCCGTGCTGCCCTCGGGCATCGAGGCGTTCACCGCGAAGGTCGTGCCGATCCTCCAGGAGCGAGGCCTGTTCCGTACCGAATACACCGGGGAAACCCTCCGGGATCACTACGGCCTACCGCGCCCTGCCAACCGCCTCCTGAACCCGCCGAGTCGGCTCGTCCTGACCGACCTTCATGCCGAGTCGGCTCGTCATGACGCGCCGACTCGGCCTGTTCTGCGGTGAGGACGAGCCGACTCGGCGGGTCAGCGGACGACGTCGGGGGTGAGCAGGTCCTGGTTGTCCTCAGCCCACTCGCCCATCCGATCCTCACGGACGGCGCGCCACAGGTCGCGGTCGCGGGAGGGGTCGAGGCGTACGACCGACTGGTCGCCGACCATGCCGGTGCCGTCGGTGGGGACGGTCAGATAGCTGATGTCGTCGGTGCGGAGGTTGCGGAGGGAGGCGGCGAGCTTGGCCATCTGGGTGGTGGACCAGTCGTCGTCGACCGAGGCGTGCTTCGCGAAGAGTGAGAGGAGGTCGAGGACCTGGTCGGGGTTCTTGCGCAGCTCCTGCTCGAGGGTCTGCTTGAGAAGGGTGCGCAGGAAGGCCTGCTGGCGGGCGACGCGGTCGAGGTCACCGTCCTGGAGGCCGTAGCGCTGGCGTACGTAGAGGAGAGCCTGCTCGCCGTCCAGGTGGTGGCGGCCGGCCTCCCAGCGGACGTCGCGGGCGGAGTCGTAGACGGTCTTCGGGATGTCGATGTCGACGCCACCGATCGCATCGGTGAGGGCCTTGAAGCCGTCCCAGTCGATGACGGTGAGGTGGTCGATGCGTACGTCGGTCATCTTCTCGACAGTCTCGACCGTGAGGTTGGGGCCGCCGAAGGAGTAGGCCCAGTTGACCTTGCCCTTGCCGTGGCCGGGGATGTCGACCCAGGAGTCGCGCGGGATCGAGATCACCGAGGCGGAGTCGCGGTCGCCGTCGATGTGGACGAGCAGCATGGTGTCGGAGCGTGCCTGGCCCGGCTCCCAGCCGGGCGCCTCGGCTCCGGTGGTCGGCGCGTCGGATCGGGTGTCGGTGCCGAGGACCAGGATGTTCATCGCGTCGGCGGCCGACCCGGAGGTGGGCTTGGCGGGCCGGTCGGTGAGGCCGGTGAACGTGTCGGGCAGCCGCTGGATGTTGCCCTCCACCTTCGCCTGGAGCCACAGGATCCCGGTCAGGGCTGCGGCGCAGAGCAGGAGGAGGCACACCAGCAGTCCGATGAGCGGCTTGCGGGCCCGACGCCATCCGCGCGCGGGGGGCTCGTCCGCAGGCTCCGGCTGCGGCGGCACGGGTGGATGATCGAGGATGGCCACCCGAGTATGGGACCCGGGACTCCCTCCATATGGGGTCCAGATGCTCGCCATTCCTCAATTTGAGGCACCAGTCGGTAACGGCCGGTAACCAAAAATAGGTAGGCGATACGTCCCCCGGGCTGAGTGAGTAAAGTCCCTTTGCCGTACGGCGCTGTTCATGTCGGACCTTCGGGTCCACGCGTGTTTCATGCCGCCTGGCTGCGTCTTGGGAGGGCGTGGCACGACGAGGATGACCAGGGGAGAGCTGTGTCAATGTCAAGAGTCGGTCGGGACGAGCGTGCCCGGCTGCACGAGGCTGCCTCAGCGCTGGCCGGGATCCGGGCAGCGACCACGCTGCTCAACTCGCCCGGCGCGATCGGTGACGACCGGCGGGCCGCGATGACGGCGATGGTGCAGAGCGAGCTGGAGCGGCTCGAGCGGATGGTCCGCCGGCAACAGGATGCCGCGAGGGCCGAGGAGCCGGGGACCGATGAGACGCCGGCCGGTGAGATGCGGGCCGAGGTGATCGACCTCGACGCCGTGGTGGCCACGATGGTGCTCGCCCACGAGGCCAAGGGCACCGACGTGGTGTGGCGCCCCAGCCGGATGCTGGCGCTGGGCGACTCCGACCAGCTGACCGAGGCGCTCAACGTGCTCCTCGACAACGCTGCCGCCCATGGGAGCGGATCGGTCCGGATCGAGGTACGTGCCGCCGAGCCGACGAGCACCTCGGTGGAGATCGCGGTCACCGACGACGGGCCGGGGGTCGCGCCCGAGCTGCGCCGGCGGATCTTCGCCTGGGGCGTCAGCCGACCAGGGTCGACGGGCCAGGGCATCGGCCTGCACGCCGCGCGAGACCTGATGGAACGCCAGGGCGGCTACCTCGAGCTGGTCGAGGCGAGCGAGCGCACCACCTTCGTCCTCGGCATCCCGATGCTCGGCTGTGCCGACGGCGGGGCGAGCGACGGGGCCGACCAGCACGACACCCCGACCCGGGGAGGTCGCCGTGGTGTCGCCGCGTAAGAGGGTGAAGGTGGTCATCGTCGAGGACCACACCCTGTTCGCCGAGTCGCTCGAGCTCGCCCTCACCTTCGAGGGCTACGACGCCCACCGCGTCGACCTGCCCGAGGAGCCGCCCTCGGAGGCCAAGCTCACCTCGCTGATCATGCGCTCCCAGCCGCGGATCGTCCTGCTCGACCTCGACCTGGGCCAGCACGGCTCGGGCGTACGCCTCATCGCCCCGCTCGCCCGGGCGGGGGCCGACGTCGTCGTGGTGACGGGCTCGACCGACGAGACCCGCTGGGGGCACGCGCTCCACGTCGGGGCTCGTACGGTCCTGTCCAAGACGGTGCCGCTCGGCGAGATCCTGGGCACCGTACGCAAGCTCAACTACGGCCACAGCGTGCTCGACGTCGATGACCGCGAGCGTCTGATCCGGGCGTGGGTGGGGCAGGAGCAGGGCGTCATCGAGATCCGCCGCCGGCTCGCCCAGCTCTCCCCGCGGGAGTCGCAGGTGCTCGAGCACCTGATGGACGGCTTCACGGTCGGTGACATCGCCAAGCTCCGCGTCGTGTCAGAGGCGACGGTGCGCACCCAGGTGAAGTCGATCCTCGCCAAGCTCGGCGTCTCCTCGCAGATCGCGGCGGTCAGCATCGCCCACAAGGCCGAGTGGCGGGCCGCCTGACCCGCGGTCGGTCGGCTCGTCAGAGCGCGACCAGGCCGTCGTCCTCGCTCGTCCCACGCAGGCCGTAGAGCGTGCCCGTCTTCGGGCAGCGCCAGGCATCTCCCTGGGCGACCAGCGGCGCGCCCGCGTGCCCGACCCAGCCCATCCGCTGCGCCGGGACCCCGACCACCAGGGCATGGTCGGGTACGTCGCGGGTGACCACGGCGCCCGCCGCGACCATCGCCCACGCGCCGATGGTGACCGGCGCGATACAGACGGCCCGGGCGCCGATGCTGGCGCCGGTGCGTACGGTCACACCGACGGCTTCCCAGTCCTCGCCGTCCTTGAGGGTGCCGTCCGGGTTGACGGCGCGGGGGAGGTAGTCGTTGGTGAACACCACCGCGGGCCCGACGAACGCGCCGTCCTCGAGCACCGCCGGCTCGTAGACCAGCGCATGGTTCTGGATCTTGCAGCGGTCTCCCACCACGACGCCGGGACCGACGTACGCCCCGCGGCCGATGATGCACTCGCTGCCCACCCGGGCGTGCTCGCGGACCTGGGCCAGGTGCCACACGAGGGTCCCGGCGCCGATCGTGGCGCGGGCGTCGACGTCCGCGCTGGGCTCGATCCGGGCCTCGGCGCCGGTCTTCTCGAGGGTCATCCCGCTAGCAAACCGGGACTAGGACGGCGGGTGGGACAGACCCGGGGTGGAGTACCCGATTCAGCGTAGAACCGCGGGCGAGGCCGCCTCCGGGACGAGCACGCGCGGGGTCGCGGTGGCCGTGGTGTCGAGCGCCCAGACGTCGCTGACCGGCTCGCCCTCGCGCTCCAGGCCGTAGAGGACGGTGTCGTCGTCGAGCCACTCGATCTGGTCGTCGATGCTGTCGGTCTCACCGGCGAGCACGGTGCGCCGGCCGGTGTCGAGGTCGAGGACCGCGGGCGTCCACCGGGTGCCGTCCTTGTCGGCCTCCTTGAACGCGATCCGGGTGCCGTCGGGGGAGAGCGACGGGCACTCGACGTGGTCGGCGATGGTCGTCAGCGAGCGTTCGGTGAGGTCGCCGCGGGCGAGGTAGGTCCGTCCGCCCGTGGCGACCGTGGCGTAGAAGGTGCGGTCGTCGTCGGCGAAGGTGATGCCCCAGATGTTGCGGTCGACCGGGGAGACCTTGCGGCCGTCGACGACCAGGCTGAACTTCTCCAGGTCTCCGTAGCTCGCCCCGCCGATCCGGCGGATCAAGGTGCGCGTCGAGAAGCCGCTGACCATGTAGGAGTCGCCGTTGACGAACACCGTCGAGGAGACCAGCTGCCCGTCCGGCGAGATCCGGGTGCGGCTGGGCAGCCCCGGCAGGTCGGCCCCGTCGACCTCCTGCCAGGCCTTCCCCGGGGCCGAGGTCGCCAGGTCGGTCGCGCGGTAGCGGCTCACCACGCCCCGCTCGGTCGTCAGGCACGAGACCGAGCGCACCTGCGCGTAGACCCGGTCGCAGCTCAGGTCGGTGAGCGCTCGGGCGCCGCCGGGGTCGGCCAGCGCCACGGCGCCGACGTGGCCGTAGTCGGCGTCGCGTCCGGTGTGCCGGAAGAGGATCCTGGGCCCCTTCTCGATCTGCGTCAGGGAGGTCGTCGTCGCGTCGGTCGCCCGGGACGTACGCCGGTCGTTCTCCGCGATCGCGGAGAGGGCGTACGCCGTCACGCCGGCCGTGACGAGCACGACGATCACACCGAAGATCGCCGTGCGCTGCTTGACCCAGAACGTCGTCATCGCACCGCCCTGCGCATCACGGCGAGCCCGGCCGGGATCGCGGCGAGCAGCACCACGCAGACCGCGAGCATCGCGACCCGGGGGCCGACGGCGTACCAGAGCAGGCCGAAGCCGGTCGCCGCGACGAGGCGAGCCAGCGCGACGGCGGTCTGGGCCGTGGCGATGCCGCTGGCGCGTACGGTCTCGGGGACCAGCTGCCCGGCGACAGCGGCCAGGGTGCCGTCGGTCGCGGCGTAGAAGACGCCGAGGAGGAGCACCGCGGCGCACGTCGTCCAGAGCGCGCCGGACCCGGTCGCGGCGCACAGGTAGGCCGCTGCGAGCGGAAGGTGGCCGAGCACGAGGACCCTGACCCGCCCGACCCGGTCCGCGAGCCGGCCCAGCGGGACGGCCAGGGCGAGGTAGGCGAGGTTGGTGCCGACGTAGAGGACCGGGAACCACTGCGCCGCGAAGCCGCCGGTCTCGAGCAGCGCCAGGTAGACGAACCCGTCACCGATGGTGAGCAGGGCGAGCACTGCGGACACCCCGGTCACCCGCGCGAGACCGGGCGTGAGCACGGTGCGCCAACGCACCTTGGGGCGCGGCTCGCTGCGGCTAGGAGCGGTCCGGCGGACGGCACCGGTGCGGAACGGCACGAAGCACGCCATCGTCGCCACCCCGAGCACCGCGAAGCCGAGCGAGACGACCAGCACGGTGTCGTAGCCGTCGGCGATCCGCCACAGGATCACGAACGCCAGCAGCGGCCCGAGCGTGGCCCCGATCGTGTCCAGCGCCCGGTGGACGCCGAAGCTGCGGCCGAGGTGCGCCGGGTCGCTGGAGGCGGCGATCATCGCGTCGCGCGGAGCCGTGCGTACGCCCTTGCCGACCCGGTCCAGCGAGATCGCCGCCGAGATCGTCCCGAAGCCACCGGCGAAGATCAGGCCGAGCCGCGCGACCGCGCTCATCGCGTAGCCGGCCAGGGCCACAGGCTGCGGCCGGTCGGTGCGGTCGGCCGCCCACCCGGCCGCGATCCGCACCAGCGACGAGACGCCCTGGTAGAGCCCGTCGATGAGCCCGTACGCCACCGGAGAGAGCCCGACCACCGCGGTCAGGTAGAGAGGCAGGATCGCCGATACCGACTCCGAGGAGATGTCGGTCAGCAGGCTGACGATGCCGAGGGTGACGACGGTCCGGGAGACCCGCCCGCCGGTCTGCCGCGGCTCGGCACTCGAGGTGGGACGGTCGCTGAGAGACAGGTACACCGGCTCAGGTCTTCGTGTGGAGGACGGAGTAGAGGGTGAAGTCGACGTTGCGGCGGCCGCTGTGGGTGATCGTGACGCTCACCGTCTCGTCGCCCCGGTGCATCGACATCGCGGGAGTGTTCTCGACCGATGTGGTCGTGACCTCCTTGAAGCCGTGCTGCGCGAGGCGGGTCCGGAAGTGACGCAGTACGTCGCAGGGTTTCCGGCAGCTCGCGGTGAGCGCGACCTGGAGCGCGCCCTTGGTGGGCGAGACGCTGGAGACGTCGACCGTGGTGCGGGACGGGGGTTCGAGCGCTGCCGGGTAGCCGGCCACGAGCGTGTCCTTGCGGACCGCCTGCTTGGGCAGCGGCTCCGAGATCAGCGCCGCCGTCTTCGTACGCGGCTTCTCGGTGAGGCCGGGCAGGCCCGACTCGCTCGGCGTCGAGGCCGCCTCCGGCAGCGCCTCGGTCGCGGGCTCGGGATCCGACTCCGACTTCCGGCCGGACCCGGACCCGGCGCTCGAGTCCGAGCTGGGGTCCGCTCCCGGCGAGCCGGTCTGGGACGCCGAGGTCGAGCCGCCCCCGTCCTTGCCGGACGAGGAGTCGGCGAAGCGCCCCGGCATCCAGAAGATCGCGACGCCGACGAGCACGCCGAGCAGCACGAACATGAGGAGGCGCTTGAGGTTCACGGGACCAGTCGACGCGTAGCGGAGTCGAGTCGGGACCGATGGGTGGGTCGCGTACTCAATTTCAGGCAGCCTGCCGAGCGGCCCGCCGCCGGTCGAGGTGAGGCATGCGACGTTGCCGTAGCCGGGAACGGTCCCGGCCCAAGCATCCCGGGGGACGGGCCACGTTGAACACAGCCGACTTTCTTCTCGAGCACGCGCCCGAGGATTCGATCGCGCTCGCCGAAGCGGGTCGCGAGTACACCTTCGAAGAGCTGCGAGCCAGCGTGTCCGTGCTCATGGGACGGCTCTCCGTGCTCGGTCTGAATCCGGGCACCCCGGTCGGGATCATGGCGCCCAACGGGCTGTTCTGGACCTCGGCCTATCTCGCGGCGCTCCGGATGGGGCTGATCGTGGTGCCGCTGGCCGTCACGCTGCCGACCGAGGAGGTGGTGGCCCGGGCGCGCTGGGTCGGCGCCGACGCGCTGCTGGTGGGTCGCGCCCAGGCCGAGGCGCTGCGGCTGAGCCTGCCCCGGAGCCTGCCGGTCGTGGTGGAGCGGAAGGAGCGGCTGGTCCCGAAGCAGCGAGCGACGCCGGTGGAGCTGTCCGACGCGGTCGAGGTCGACCCGGACCAGGACGCGCTCTACATGTTCACCTCCGGCACCACCGGCGACCCCCGCGCGGTGCGGATCACCCACCGCAACATCCAGGCGAACACGACCTCGATCCTCGGCTACCTCGGCGTCACGTCCGAGGACCGGATGCTGGTCGTGCTGCCCTTCACCTACGTCTTCGGGCTCTCGCTCCTGCACACCCATCTGCGTGCCGGTGCCGCGATGATCATCCAGCCGACGTTCGTCTTCCCGCAGGCGGTGGTGGACCGGATGGCGTCCGCACGCTGCACCGGCTTCGCCGGTGTGCCGTCGACCTTCGGGATGCTGCTGCGCAACAGCACCTTCGGCAGCACGGCGCTGCCGTCGCTGCGGACGATCCAGCAGGCCGGCGGCCGACTGGCCCCCGCTCTGGTGGAGCAGATGGCGCGGGCCCAGCCGCAGGCGCGGGTCTTCGTGATGTACGGCGCGACCGAGGCCACCGCACGGCTCTCCTACCTCCCGCCCGAGCAGGTCTCCCTGCGGCCGGGATCGATCGGCCGGGGCATCCCGGGCGTGGACCTGCGGGTGCTCGACCGTGACGGGGTGCACGTCGCCCCCGGTGAGGTCGGTGAGATCTGGGCCAGCGGCGCGAACATCTCGCCCGGCTATCTCGACGACCCCGAGGCGACGGCCCGCAAGATGCCCGGTGGGATGCTGCGTACGGGAGATCTGGCGAAGGTCGACGAGGACGGCTACATCTACGTGGTCGACCGGGTCGAGGACTTCATCAAGTCGTGGGGGCACCGGATCGCGAGCCAGGACGTCGAGTCCGCGGCTCTCTATCTGCCGGACGTGGTGGCGGCGGCCGCGGTCGGGCTCCCGGACGATGCCGCCGGCGAGCGGGTCGAGCTGGTGGTGGTGCGGCGCCGCGGCTCGGGGCTGCGCGGCGCCGACGTGATCGCGCACTGTCGCGAGCGGCTCTCGAAGCACATGGTGCCCGAGGTCGTCCGCTTCGTCGACGCGCTGCCGATGAACGCGAACGGGAAGGTCATCAAGCGTGACGTACGCGCGATGTGTCTGCGGCTGGCCCAGGAGCCGGCCGAGGGACAGGACGACGACGTCGATGATGCGGATGATGCCGGCTTCGAAGGGGTCAAGGTGGGTTGAGGATGTCGAAGAGGAAGGTCTCCGGTCCGGTGAAGGTGCTGGCCGGAGTGTGCGCAGGATTGCTGGTGGTCGCGGTCGCGCTGGCCGCGGCATGGTTGCTGAGGAGTCCAGGGATGAACGAGCAGGTCGCGATCGCAGAGCCCAGCGAGTCCGAGCTGCAGGTGGTGGGGCAGACCACGGTGCTCTTCGGGCACAACTCCGTCGGGATGAACATCCTCGACGGGGTCTCGAAGGTGTACGCAGATGCCTCGATGCCGGCGCCGGCCATGGCCGATGTGACTGGTCCCGAGATCTCCGGCGCCAGCATGACTGATGCGGAGGCTGCGACGATGCGGCATGCCTACATCGGGGTGAACGAGGATCCGCTCAGCAAGTTCGCCGCGTTCACGAAGCTGGTGGACAGCCCTGCCGGGAAGGACGTCGACGTGGCGCTGATGAAGCTCTGCTACGTCGACATCACCGCCTCCACCGATGTGCAGGCCGTCTTCGACGCCTATGTGTCGATGATGGACGAGGTCGAGGCAGCCCATCCCGACGTACGTTTCCTCTACACGACCGTGCCGCTCACCGCCGACCGCAACTGGAAGTCCAAGGTCAAGGCGGCCCTGGGTCGCGACGACGAGATGGGGCCGGCCGACAACATCGCCCGGGAGCGCTACAACGCGATGATCCGGGAGAAGTACGGCTCCACCGGCCGCCTCGTCGACATCGCCGCCGCCGAGGCCGACGGCACCGGGGAGCGCAGCCAGGACGGCCGCACCTACTACGTGCTCAACAAGAACCTGACCTTCGACCGCGGTCATCTCAACGAGACCGGCTCGGAGGCCGTCGCCGCCGAGCTGCTCAAGATGGTGGCGACCCACAGTCCGGTCGCCTGAGGTGCTGACACAGGACGATGAGCGTGCGATGAGCCTGCAGGGGGTCGGGATCGACGTCGCCGACATCAGGCGCTTCGCTCGGCTCCTGGCGATGCGTGGCTCCGGGTTCGGGGCGCGCTGGTTCACCGACGCCGAGATCGCCCAGTGCATGGCCGCCACGACCCCCGCCACGGCCTTCGCGATGCGGTACGCCGCCAAGGAGGCCGTCTGGAAGGCCCTCGGCCCCGGCGAATGGTCCGGGCCGCTGCCGTGGCGCGGGATCACCGTGCTCGAGGATGCTCCTGGGTCTCTCTCGGTCTCTCTCGACGGCCCCGCGGCCGATCTCGCGGCTCTCGCCGGGGTCACCACGGTCCGCGTCGCCACCGTCCCCGGGCCTCGGATGGCCATCGCCACCGCCGTCGCCGAAGGTGCTCCTTCGGGAGGTGTGGATGCCTGACCTGCAACTCGACCACATCGGCATCCAGGTCCGCGACCTGCACCGCTCGGCCGAGGCCTTCGAGCGGCTCTTCGGCTACCGCCGCGTCACGGACCCGGTCGTCAACACTCGCCACGGGGTCTCTGGGGTGTTCCTGGAGAAGCCCGACTCCATCGCCATCAAGCTCATCACTCCGGTGACTCCTGGGCCGCATGCGTACGGTCTCCACCATCTGGCCTTCATGGCCCCTGACCTCGAGTCGACTCTGGTCGAGCTCGGGGTCGCTGGGGCTCGTACGCTCAGTCCGCCTCAGCCTGGGGAGATGTTCGACGACGAGCTCATCGCGTTCGTCCGGGCTGCTGGGATCAATGTCGAGCTCATCACTACTGATCGGCGTCGGGCTCGGATCCGCTGAGGTTCTTTCGGGGTTGGGGTGGGCCGCCGACCCGTTTTCGAGGGTTTTCTCGACGAACCCCGGAGTCAAGGACGGCCTTCGGCCGCCGGCTTCGCCGGCCGCTTCGCGGTCCTTGACACCGGCGCCCGTCGAGAAAAACTTGGCTGGCTATCGGGGCGGCGGCCCGGGTGTGGCGCAGCGGAATCTTGCTTGGGACAGGTGAGGTTGATGGGGTGGAAGGGTGGCCCTTCGGGCCACTTACCATCCACAGGATCGAGGTCGTTCGCTCACCGCGAAAACAGGGTTTGACCTAGGAAAATGATTGGCTCCAGAGCGCGTGAAAGCGTAGAATCGGATCCATCACAGCACACCTCTGAGAGAGGAACGGCGATGAGTCTCGGCCGCGACATCGACCACTGGGGCACCAACCCCGGCGATGCGATCGACGCTGCCTTGCAGGCCATCGAGACCGCCCTCCACGACCTCCTCGCGACCGATCCCGCCTACTGGCGCACGGAGCAGAAGAAGGACCTGCTGGCACGGTTGGAGAAGCTCCAGGCCCAACAAGCGGCATTGAAGCTGAGGGTGCTCGCGACGGCCGGCGATATCGCTGAAGAGACCGGTGCGAAAGACGCCTCCGGGTGGATGCGCACCGACCTCCTCGTTGACAAGTCCGTGGCTCGCTCCCAGGTGAAACTCGCGACCAGTGTCGCGAAGTACGACCTCGTGGCCGACGGTCTGGCCGAGGGTGTCGTGTCTCAGGACAAAGCCCGGGTGATCACCCAGGCGCTCGACAAGATCGAGGCCGACCCGGTCGCCAGCGGCGAGGACCTGGTGTTGGCTGAGAAGCTTCTCGTTGACTACGCCGGTCGGTTGACCGCCAACGAACTCCGCATCGTCGGACGACGGATCCTGCGTGAGATCGACCCGGCCCGGTTCGAGGACGCCGAAGCCAAAGCATTGCTGGCTGAGGAGGAGCGTGCTCAGCAGAAGACGGCGTTGCGGGTGTGGGACAACCACGACGGCACCGTCGGGTTCGACGGCGTGTTGCCGGTCTCGATGGGGATGCGGTTCAAGCGGCTGGTCGAGGCCTGGGCCCAACCCCGCAAACAACAGCTCGTCGCCAAGGGCGCTCCGCTGCCGCCGTGGGAACGCCTCATGGGTCAGGGCTTCGCCAGGCTCCTCGAGACCGTCGACCCGGCCGCGTTGCCGCGTCACGGTGGCGACGCCACCGTGGTCAACGTGGTCATCTCCCTCGAGGAGCTCCGCAAGGACCTCGGCATCGCCACCCTGGGCTATGACGAGACCAACGGCACCACCATCAGCGCAGCGGAGGCGAGGCGGATGGCGTGCAACGCCACCATCATCCCCTGGGTCCTCGGTGGTGACAGTGAGGTCCTCGACGCCGGCCGGGGCAGCAGGTTCTTCCAGCCCATCCAGCGCAAGGCGATGCGGTTGCAGCACAAGTGCTGCCAGGCCGAGGGCTGTGACATGCCACCGGAATGGTGCGATGCCCACCACCTCGAACCCTGGGCCGCCGGCGGCAAGACCGATCTCAAGGACGGCGCGCTGCTGTGCCCGCATCATCACCGCCTGGCGCACAACGCGGCGTACGTTCATGAGCGACTACCCGACGGCACCCTCAGGTTCACCCGCCGCCCATGACCGGCTGGGCGAGGAATCACACCACCGGGCCCTGCCCTCGGGCCCGACGACTACATCCGTCGACCGGTCTCAGCTCTCGCTGAAGGCGCCTGTCCCGGTGCCAAGATGAGCGTTCCGGCCACCTTTCTCGACTCGACGCCCGCCGCTCCCCACCGGCGAGGACACCTCCCCACCGCAGCGAACGTTCCCCACCCTCCGGAGCAGGGGGAACCTCCACGCC
Organism: Nocardioides sp. YJ-D4; assembly: GCF_054031495.1. Taxonomy (NCBI): domain Bacteria; kingdom Bacillati; phylum Actinomycetota; class Actinomycetes; order Propionibacteriales; family Nocardioidaceae; genus Nocardioides; species Nocardioides sp. YJ-D4. Next base: position 1,831,516 of record NZ_CM132932.1, on the reverse strand, counting down.
CATGGGGAACTCTCCCGATCAGTGGGGAACTCGCGACCCGACCGACACCAAACCCGACCCGGTCAAACAACGGCCCGCTTGTGAAGCATTCACAAGATCGCGCCCACTGCCATAGGCACCCACGAAGCACGATCCGCCGGCGCATGACCAGCCCACAGCCCCAAGCCCGTGCCCAACTGAATCAGCTGCGCCAAACCCCGCCGCCGACCCGATAGCCAGCCAAAATTCTCGACGGAGCCCGGTGTCAAGGACCGCAAAGCGGCCGGCGAAGCCGGCGGCCGAAGGCCGTCCTTGACTCCGGGATCTGGCGAGAACACCCTCCGTAACGGGTCGGCGGCCGGTCCCTCATGCGGCTTCAGTCCCCCGTAGAACCCTCCCGACGCCCACGTCGAATCTCGGTGTCGAGAGCGTCGAGGTGCTGGGTCCAGAAGCGGCGGAAGGGGGTGAGCCAGGCGTCGACCTCGGCCATGGGGCCGGTGTCGAGGGAGTAGATGCGGCGGGTGCCGTCGGGGCGTACGTTGGCGAAGCCGTGCTCGCGCAGGACCTTGAGCTGCATGGAGACGGCGGGCTGGCGGATGCCGAACTCGGCGGAGATGGTCTCGACGATCTCGCCGGAGGTGAGGTCGTCGTCGGCGAGGAGCTCGAGGATGCGGCGGCGTACGGGATCGCCGAGGACGTCGAAGGCGTGCAAGCGGCTAGTCCGGCATCGCGGTGTAGGCGGCGATGCAGCGCTCGCCGGCGGCGCGGGCCTGGTCGGGGGAGGTGCCGAAGGCGATGTCGGCCTCGACCCAGGCGGCGGCGGAGCCCTGGGTGTGCTCGATCATCGCGGGCAGTGCGTCGGGGGACATCGGGTCCATCTTCTCGGCCTCGGGGGCGGAGAGGTGGAGGGCCAGGCCGAGCAGCATCTGCTCCCAGCCGATGCCGACGGCACTGGGACCGAACTCCTTCCACTGCTCCGGCGGGACGGGGGCGGAGTGCTCGAGGCGGAGCAGCGTACGGCCGCCGGTGGCGGTCAGGGTCGCGTCGACCCAGGACATCATGTCGCCGTAGGCCCAGGTGATCGAGAGGAGCTTCGGGCGGTCGCAGGCGAGGATCTCGCCGCCGGCGTTGCCCTCGAGCTGGTAGCGGCCGCCGACCTCGAAGTCGCCGGTGACCGGCATCAGCCAGCGCGGGATGCGCTCCTTGGTGGTCAGCGCGTCCCAGACCTCGTCGGGCTCGGCGTCGTAGCTGCGCTCGACGACGAGCACGCGCAGCTCCTCGCCGCCGCGGGTCGTGGTGGTCAGGGCGCGGTTCACGGCGCCGAGGTGGTCGGCAGGGATGAAGGGTGGTGTGCTCATGCCTGCGACGTTATATCAAGAAGTCTTGATATTCAATGGAACCTCCTCGACGAGCACAGGCGCCGCGTGGAAGTAGGCGGTGGTACGCCGCTTCTGCTCGATGTCGCGGTAGACGCGCTCGACCTGCTCGACGGTGAGGCCGGTGGCCTCGGCGACCTCGGCGGTCGGGACGTCGTGGTTGAGCCCGTAGAGGCACAGGTCCATCCGCTGGTAGGGCAGCGAGAAGTAGAACTCCTCCTGCGACTGCTCCAACGAGTAGGTGTCGGTGGTCGAGGGGCGGGCCTGGATCTCCTCGGGTACGCCGAGGTGCGCGGCCATCGCGTAGACCTGCGACTTGTAGAGATGTGCGATCGGCTTCACGTCGGCGGCACCGTCGCCGAGCTTCACGAAGAAGCCCTGGTCGTACTCGAGCCGGTTCGGGGTGCCGGCGACGGCGTAGTTGAGCCGGTCGGCGTGGAAGTACTCCAGGGCCTTGCGGGCACGCTGCTTGAAGTTCGTCGCGGCCACGATCTCCAGGTAGGCCTCGGTGGTCAGACGGTGCGTGCTCTGCGCGCCGGACGGGTCCTCGACGACGACCGAGAAGAGCCGGAACGCGTCGGAGTCGACCACGCTGGGCAGCACGATCTTCGACTTCCACCCGGGTCCGTACGCCGGCACGACCCGACGGATCGCGTCGTCGCGCCGCTGGTAGGCGCCGAGGCCGACCAGGACCGGGGAGATGTCCTCGAGGACCGAGTCGATCCCCAGCGCATCGGTCAGCTTCGTGCTGAACCCGATCGTGTCGTCGGAGGACTCCTGCTCGGGCATGTGCAGCGCGAAGACCCGATCCGGGCCCAGCGCCTTGACCGCCAGCGCGGCGACCACGCTGGAGTCGATCCCGCCGGAGACGCCGAGCACGATGCCCTTGCGCTTGTTGGCCACCAGATAGCGGCGGATCGTCTCGCCGATCCGGTTCGCCTCCGCCTCCTCGTCGAAGCTGAGCGTCTCCAGTCCGTACGCTGCGGCTGTCGTTCTTGAGCTGGTCGTGGTCATGCTGAGGTCCTTCCGGTGGGCTCGAGGCTGGTGGTCCCGAGAGTGGTGTCGAAGACGGTGAGCGGGGCCGGCGGTGCGGCCGATGAGGTCGGTGCGGTGAGCAGCTCGCTGTGCAGCAGCTGGGTGGACAGGACGGCGACCAGGCGCATGTTGTCGGTGTTGCCCAGGCCCCGGCCGTCCGTCCGCCGGGCCTTCTCCAGCAGCCGCTGGACGAGCTCCGGCCGGAAGACCCCGGCGGCCTCCAGCGCGGAGCCGGAGGTGACGTCGAAGACCCAGTCCGGGGTGCCGCCGGCGAAGAACGCGGCTGCGTCGGGCGCCCGGTAGGGCTGCTTGGGGCGGCGCAGGATCTGCTCGGGCACCAGGTCGGCGAAGGCACGCTTGAGCAGGTGCTTCTCGTCCATGCCGTGGATCTTGTGCTCGGCCGGGACCCGACCGGCGAGCTCGGCGACGTGCGGGTCGAGGAACGGGAACCGGCCCTCGACCGAGTTGCCCATCAGCATGCGGTCGCCCTGGGAGGCCAGGATGTAGCCGGGCAGCAGGGTCGTCATCTCCAGCCACTGGGCGCGCGCGACCGGGTCCCATGAGGCGGCCGCGGCGGGCATCGCGTCGACCACGCCGGCCGCGCTGCCACCGACCGACCGGATCTCGGGCCGCAGCATCGAGGCCAGCACCGCCGTGGAGTCCCACCGCGGCCGGTGCGACATCGCCAGGTCATCGGCCGAGAGGTTGCGCGAGAAGAAGCTGCGGGCGAACGCCGGCGCCTGGTTGGGGGAGCGGTGCATCCACGGGTAGAGCTGCTCGACCGCCGCCTCGGCGGCCGCCGGGTCCCGTAGCCATAGGTCCCGGATCTTGGCCTCGCGGAAGATGTCGTAGCCACCGAGCACCTCGTCGGCGCCCTCGCCGGTGACGACCACCTTGAAGCCGGCCTCCCGGACGAGCCGAGACAGCAGGAACATCGGCGCCGGGGCGGTCCGCAGCAGCGGCGACTCGGCGTGGCGTACGACCTGGGGAAAGACGTCGGCGATGTCGCGCTCGCTGACCACGACGTCGTGGTGGACGGTGCCGAGCCGCTCGGCCATCAGCGCCTGGAAGCCGCCCTCGTCGAACTCGGCCTCGGCGAACCGAAGCGAGAACGTGTGCAGCGGCGCGCTGGTGCTGTGGTCGATCCTGCCGGCGGCGATCGCCCCGGCCGTGACCGCCGAGTCGATCCCGCCGGAGAGGTACGCGGCCACCGGCACGTCGCTGCGCTCGAACCGCAGCCGGGTGGCGGCCATCAGCGTCGTACGCAGCGCCTCGGCGTTGGCCTCCAGATCGGTGAGCTCCTCGGCTCCCGCCGGTGGGAACGAGGGCGCCCAGTAGCGGCGCTCGACCTCGACGCCGTCCCTGAAGGTCAGGTACGAGCCCGGCGGCACCTGCACGATGTCCCGGAAGACGGTGCGCGGGGCGACCGCGGACCACAGCGTCAGCACCTGGTCCAGCCCGGCCGGGTCCAGCTCGCGCGGGACGTCGGGGGAGGCGTACAGGGCCTTGACCTCGGAGGCGAAGAGCAGCTGGCCGGCGGCGCGCGTGTAGAAGAGCGGGCGGACGCCGAAGCGGTCCCGGGAGAGGACGAGCGTTCCCGTCCGGCGGTCCCAGATCGCCAGCGCCCACTGGCCGTTGAACCGATCGAAGCAGCCCGGCCCCCACTCCTCCCAGGCGTGCACGATGACCTCGGTGTCCGAGCGGGTGTCGAAGACGTGGCCGCGGGCCCGTAGCTGGGCGGCGAGCTCGACGTGGTTGAAGATCTCGCCGTTGAAGGTGACCCAGACCTGCTCGCTCTCACCGGAGGCTCGGCAGGACCTGCCGGTCATCGGCTGGGTGCCACCGACCGTGTCCACGATCGCCAGCCGGGTGTGGCCGAGCGCGACCCGCTCGTCGCGGTAGTAGCCGCTGCCGTCGGGGCCACGGTGGGCGAGAGCGCCCAGCATGTCCCGCACGAGGGCAGGGTCAGGCGCCTCGGTGCTGCTCAGCACCCCACAGATCCCGCACATGGCGCTCCTCGATCGATCCCGGACGGTGCCCGAAGGTTTGCTCGCGCAGGTATGCCAGGGCATCGGGATCACCCCGTTTATCACCCAATGTCGGCATCTCCGGGCCCGATTTCTGCTCCCGACCCGCTTCGGCTGACAGAACGGAGGGGCATTCGTAGACCGTTCACAAACAGGGAGATGTGATGGCGGACGTACAGCGCACGATCGAAGGCTTCATCCTGGACAGCCTGCTGCTGGGTGATGAGACCCGGTTGCCCGGGCCGTCGGAGTCGCTGGTCGAGTCGGGCGTGATCGATTCGACCGGGATCCTGGAGCTCATCGAGTTCCTCGAGGCGGAGTTCGAGATCTCCGTGGACGAGGCCGAGACCGTGCCCGAGAACCTCGACGGCGTCGCCAACCTGGTGGCGTACGTCGGCCGGAAGACAGCGGCCCAGGAACGAGAGCGCCTTGCTAGTTGACGGTGCCCGGGTGACAGGCGACTTCGAGGTCGACCTGGCCAAGATGTACGCGATCGTCCTCGACGGTCCGCGTACGTCTTGGCTGTCCAGGCTGCGGTTCTGGCTCTTCGACTACGAGCTGCACTGCGTCGCCTGCTACCGCTTCGGACGCTGGGCGACCCGGCTGCGCACCCGCAACCGCCTGCTCGGCGTGCTCGCGCTGGGGGTCTACTGGTTCTGGAACCGGCGCAACATCCGCGTCCACCACGCCGACATCTTCCGGCGCGCCGACATCGGACCCGGGCTGCTGCTCATGCACCGCTCGGGGATCATCGTCGGCCCGGCCGTGGTCGGCAGCAACTGCGTCCTCCACCAGAACGTCACCATCGGCCAGCGCATCGCCGACGGCGACCAGGGCCTGCCCACGATCGGCGACGACGTCTGGATCGGTCCCGGCGCGGTGATCACCGGCGCGATCACGGTCGGCGACGGCTGCACGATCTCAGCCGGGACGGTGCTCTCGAAGGACGTCCCACCCCACAGCCTCGTCTGCGGCAACCCCGGCCGGGTCATCGCCAAGGACTACGACAACAGCAACATGATCAACTTCGTCGTTCCCGGCGGGGTGCGACCGTCATGATCGCGAGCGTCGTGGTGCCGGCGCACAACGAGGCCAAGGGGCTGTCGGAGAATCTGATGGCCCTGCTCGACGGCATCCCCGAGGGGACCGTCGAGGTGGTGGTCGTGTGCAACGGCTGCACCGACGACACCGCCGCGGTGGCCCGGAAGGTCCCGGGCGTACGCGTCCTGGAGATCGCCGAGGCCTCGAAGGCGCGCGCGGTCGAGGTCGGCAACGCCTCGGCCACGACCTATCCGCGGCTTCACCTCGATGCCGACGTACGCCTCACCGGCACCGACCTGCTCCGGCTGGTCGACGCGCTCGACGAGGACGGGGTGCTGGCCGTCGCACCCGGGCGGAGCATCCCGACCGAGCGCTCCTCCTGGCCGGTCCGTGCCTACTACCGGGTGTGGCAGGCGCTCCCCGCCGTACGCAGCGGCCTGTTCGGTCGCGGGGCCTTCTGCCTCACCGCCGAGGGCCAGGCCCGGGTCGCCGGCACCACCGGTCCGGGGGCGAGCCTGATGAACGACGACCTGGTCGCCTCGGAGCTGTTCACGCCCGCCGAGCGCCGTGTGGTCACCGACGCGACCGTGGTCGTGCGGCCGCCGCGTACGGTGAAAGACCTGGTCAGACGCAGGATCCGCGTCGCGACCGGCAACGCTCAGGCCGACGCCCATGGGGCGCGGCACGGATCCACCTCGTTCTCGGATCTCCTCAAGCTCGGGCTGCGTCAGCCTGCGATCGGACTTCGGGTTCCGGTCTTCATGACAGTCACCCTCGTCGCCCGGCTGCTCTCCCGCAGAGCGGTCCGGACCGGCGACTACACCACCTGGTTACGCGACGAGAGCTCGCGAGCCTGATCCGAGAAGGAGCACGACTGTGAAGCTGCGAACGGGACTGGCCGCGTTGCTCGGAGTTGTTCTTGTCACCCCTGTCATCTCGCTCGTCACCGCCACGAGCGCCAGTGCTGACCCGTGTGGCCCTGAGGGCAATGCGATCGCCTGCGAGAACAGCAAACCAGGAAGTCCCTCGAGCGAATGGGGCATCACCGGCGCCGGTGACAGCTCGATCCAAGGGTTCGCGACCGACATCAGTGTCGATGTGGGCAACCGGATCGACTTCAAGGTCGACACCGATGCCTCGGCGTACACGGTCACGATCTATCGGATGGGCTACTACGGCGGTGACGGTGCCCGGCGGATCACCTCGGTGACCCCGTCGGCGAGCCTGCCGCAGAACCAGCCGAACTGCTATCGCGACACCGCCACCGAGATCACCGACTGCGGCAACTGGGCGGTCTCGGCCTCCTGGAACGTGCCGGCGACCGCGGTCTCGGGCGTCTATGTCGCCAAGCTGGATCGCGCCGACACCAACGAGTCGAGCCACATCACCTTCATCGTCCGCGACGACGACAGTCACTCCGACGTGGTCTTCCAGACCTCGGACACCACCTGGCAGGCCTACAACAACTACGGCGGGTCCAGCTTCTACACCGGCGGCGGGAACGGCCGGGCCTACAAGCTCAGCTACAACCGACCGTTCTCGACCCGCTCCGGCGGGACGTCCCACGACTTCTTCTTCGCCAACGAGTACCCGCTGGTGCGGTTCCTCGAGCGCAACGGCTACGACGTCAGCTACATCTCGGGCATCGACACCGACCGTCACGGCGGGCTGCTCACCAACCACGAGACCTTCCTCAGCGTCGGGCACGACGAATACTGGAGCGGGCAGCAGCGGGCCAACGTCGAGGCCGCCCGGGACGCGGGCGTGAACCTGCAGTTCCTCAGCGGCAACGAGGTCTACTGGCGGACCCGCTACGAGGCCTCGAAGGACGGCACCAACACGCCCTACCGGACCCTGGTCACCTATAAGGAGTCCTGGGCGCAGGCCAAGCTCGACCCGGCGCCGGAGTCGACCGGCACCTGGCGCGACCCGCGCTACACCCCCAAGAGCCTGGGCGGCGGGAAGCCGGAGAACTCCCTGACCGGCACCATCTTCATGTCCAACCTGACCGACCTGCCGGTGACGGTGAAGAAGTCCCAGGGCGGGCTGCGGCTGTGGCGCAACACCGGGCTGTCCTCGATGACCGCCGACCAGACCGAGCTGGCGCCACACACGGTCGGCTATGAGTCCGACGAGGACCAGGACAACGGGTTCCGACCACCCGGCCTGATCAGGATGTCGGAGACCACCGGGTTCATCGACAACCAGTACATGACCGACTTCGGCCGGACCACGGGCGACGGCACCACGACCCACGCACTCACGCTCTACCGTGCCGCCAGCGGCGCGCTCGTCTTCGGCGCGGGATCGGTGCAGTGGACCTGGGGCCTCGACTCCGAGCACGACAACCCGTACCACGACGAGACCGCCGACCGCCGGATGCAGCAGGCGCAGGTGAACCTGCTGGCCGACATGGACGCCCAGCCGACGACGCTGATGAGCGGCCTGGTCGCGGCGACCAAGACCACCGACACGACCGGTCCGTCGGTCGCCATCACGTCGCCGGCTGCCGGCTCGACACAGCCCAACGGCACCAAGGTGACGCTCACCGGCACCGCGACCGACACGGGCGGCGGCGTGGTCGCCGGGGTCGAGTACTCCCTCGACGACGGGACCTCGTGGCACCCGGCCACGGGGACGACCGCCTGGTCGGTGACGTACGTCCAGCCCGGGGTCGGCAGCACCCCGGTGCGGGTCCGCGCGGTCGACGACAGCGCCAACATCGGCACCGCCGTCAACCGGAGCTTCAACGTGACGTGCCCGTGCAGCATCCTCGGGCAGCGGGAGGTGCCGACGACCTGGAACGCCGTCACCAGCCCGGCGACACCGTCGGCCAACGACGGCGGCGCCGCCGAGCTCGGCCTGCGCTTCACCCCTCAGGCCGACGGGTACGTCGCGGGGGTCCGCTTCTTCAAGGGCGCCGGCAACACCGGCACCCATGTGGGCTCCCTGTGGAGCAGCAGCGGCGAGCGGCTGGCCCAGGTCACCTTCACCAACGAGTCGAGTGGTGGCTGGCAGTCGGCGACGTTCAGCCAGCCGGTCGCGGTCGCCGCGGGGGCGAGGTACACCGTCTCCTACACGGCTCCGGCCGGGCACTACGCGGTGGCGCCCTGGGCGTTCGCGGCGCAGGGGTTCGAGGCGTACCCGTTCGAGGTCGAGGGTGGCTACGGCGCCGCTCCGGCGGGGGTCTACGCGAATGCCGGGCAGTTCCCGGCGAGCTCTTACCAGAACCCCAACTACTTCGTGGACGTGCTGTTCACGACCACGGACAACTCGCCGCTGACCGCCACCAACCAGTGGCCGCTGGCCGACTCCTCCTCGGTCCCGCGCAACACGACGGTGAGCGCCCGGTTCACCAAGCCGGTCGTCGCCTCGTCGGTCGGGCTGCGCTTGACCGACTCCCTCGGCAACGTGGTGGCCGGGTCGACGGCCTATGACTCGACGACCAGGACGGTGACCTTCACCCCGTCGGCCAACCTCGCCGGGTTCGTCACCTACACCGCCACGCTCTCGGGGCAGGACAGCGGTGGGACGGCGGTCTCGACCGGGAAGACGTGGTCGTTCCGTACGGCCAAACCGCCGGCCACGGCAGGAGTCTGCCCGTGCTCGATCTATGACGAGGACGCCACACCGACGGTCCTCCAGGACCCGGAGAACGCGCAGCTGACGCTGGGCGTCAGGTTCCGCGCCGACGTGGCCGGCACCGTCACCGGGGTCAAGTTCTACAAGGGCGTCAACAACGCCGCCCCGCACACCGGCACCCTGTGGTCGGCCAACGGGGCGGTGCTCGCCCAGGGCACCTTCACCGGCGAGACGACCAGTGGCTGGCAGACGCTGACGTTCGCCGAGCCGGTGCAGATCCAGGCGAACACCGACTACATCGCCTCCTACCGCACCAACGGCTACTACTCGGCCACCCCGAACGCCTTCGCGTCGGCCGACCTGTCGAAGCCGCCGTTGCGGGTGACCTCGACGGCAGGGGCGTACGCCTATGGCACCGGCTTCCCGGCGGCGACCTCGCCCTCGAGCTACATGGTCGACGTCGTCTTCGAGAAGGGTGCGCCGACGCTGACGATGACCTCGCGCAGCCCGGTTCCCGGGGCGGTCGAGGTGCCGCGCTCGAGCAACGTGGTGGCGTCGTTCTCCTCGGCGATCAGCCCCGGCTACACGATGTCGGCGACCTCAGGTGGCCAGTCCATCCCGGGGACGACCACGCTGAGCAACTCCGGGACGACGCTCACCTTCGACCCGACCTCCTCGCTGCCCGCATCCGCGGACGTGACGGTCACGATCAGCGGGGTCACCTCGACCGAGGGGGCGAGTCTGCCCACGCAGACCTGGACGTTCCGGACCAGATCCGCGGAGACACCATCGAGCCAGACGCTCTTCGGTGACGTGGTGCCCGCGGTCGAGGCCCAGGACGACAGCTCTCCGGTCGAGGTCGGGACGGTGTTCAGTCCCACCCGAGACGGGCGGGTGACGGCGATCCGGTTCTACAAGGGAGCCGGCAACGGCGGCACGCACGTCGGGTCGCTGTGGAACATGGCCGGTCAGCGGCTCGCCCAGGTGACCTTCACCGGGGAGACCGCCTCCGGCTGGCAGCAGGCCACCTTGTCCAGTCCGGTCGAGGTGCAGGCAGGGGTGTCGTACCTTGTCTCCTACCTGGCTCCGCAGGGGCACTATGCGACCACGTCGCAGTTCTTCGCGACCGCCTACTCCTCGGGTGACCTGACCGCTCCGGCGGGCAACAACGGTCGCTATCTCTACGGTGCCGCGGGCGGGTTCCCGCAGTACTCGTTCGGGTCGACGAACTACTTCGCCGACGTCGTCTTCGAGCGGGCGGGCCCGACCATCTCGGTCACCGAGCAGGATCCGGACCCGGGCACGACCGAGGTGGCGACCTCAGTGAACCCGTCGATCACGTTCTCGGCAGGGATCGCGACCGGCTGGAACATGTCGGTCACGGCCAACGGCTCCGCGGTGGCGGGTTCGGCGGCGCTGAGCAGCGACGGACGTACGCTGCGCTTCACCCCGTCGGCGGCGCTGCCGTCCGGGGCGACGGTGTCGGTGACGGTCTCGGGCGTGGTCTCGACCGACGGGGCGAACCTGCCCACGCAGACGTGGTCGTTCACGACTGTCCCAGCCGCGGTGACCGAGGTGTCGCTGTTCACCGGAGTGACTCCGCAGAACACCTCGACACTCGACATCATGCCGATCGAGCTCGGCACGGCCTTCAGGACGTCGGTGGCCGGCTCGGTGACCGCGATCCGGTTCTACAAGGGCACCGGCAACACCGGCACCCACACCGGCTCGCTGTGGAACTCGGCAGGCACCCGGATCGCCCAGGTGACCTTCACCAACGAGACCGCGACCGGCTGGCAGACGGCCACGTTGCCGACACCGGTCGCGCTCACGCCGGGGGCGACGTACGTCGTGTCCTACTACGCGCCCAACGGGCGTTACGCCTCGACGCCCGCCGCCCTCACCCAGTCTCGGACGGTCGGCCCGCTGACTGCCCCGGGCGGAGCCAACGGCAGGTATCGGTACGGGTCCGGAGGGGGGCTCCCGAACCGATCCTGGAACTCCACGAACTACTTCGTGGACGTGAGGTTCCGTCCGGCGTCGCCGTAGGCCGGCTGAACGGTCCCTAATTGAAGGGATAGGTGGGGCGAGGCTCTTCGGAGCCTCGCCCGCGCCGATTTCATGGGCGACATGACTGATGTGGATCCGCTCGGCGTGGCAGTGGTCGGGGCCGGTTACTGGGGGCCCAACCTGGTCCGCAACTTCCGGAACGCACGAGACTGGACGCTGGTCGCGGTGGTCGACCTGGACCTCGCGCGGGCCCAGGAGGTGATCGGCGGCGGCACGGATGTGCTGGCCACGACCGACCTCGACGAGGTCCTCGCGCGCGAGGACGTGGACGCGATCGCGATCGCGACGCCCGCGGGCACGCATCGGCAGCTGGTCGAGCGGGCGCTGCGGGCCGGGAAGCACGTGCTCGTCGAGAAGCCGCTGGCCGACGACGTGGAGTCCGGGCGGAGCATGGTCGAGGCCGCGCGCGCCAACGATCTCGTGCTGATGGCCGACCACACCTACTGCTACACGCCGGTCGTGCAGAAGATCCGCGAGCTGATCGAGGACGGGTCGCTCGGCGAGATCCTGTTCGTCGACTCGGTACGGATCAACCTCGGGCTGGTGCAGCCCGACGTCGACGTCTTCTGGGACCTGGCTCCGCACGACCTCTCCATCCTCGACTTCATCCTGCCCGGCGGGCTGCGCCCCACCGGGGTCGCCGCGCACGGCGCGGACCCGCTCCGGGCGGGCAAGTCCTGCGTCGGCTACCTGACGCTGCCGCTGGAGGGCGGGGCGATGGCCCACGTCCACGTCAACTGGCTCAGCCCCACCAAGATCAGGCAGATGGTGATCGGCGGGAGCCGGCGTACGTTGGTCTGGGACGACCTCAACCCGCAACAGCGGCTCAGCGTCTTCGACCGCGGCGTCGACCTGGTCCAGCAGAGCGTGGACATCGCCGACCGCGCCGCCGCGACGATCTCCTACCGGCTGGGCGACACCTGGGCGCCCGCGCTGCCCGAGTACGAGGCGCTCTCCCGGATGGTCGGCGAGTTCGCCGAGGCGATCCGGCAGGGCCGTACGCCGCGTACCGACGGGGCCGCCGGGCTCCGTGTCCTCTCCGTCCTGGAGGCGGCCCAGACCAGCCTCCGAGCCCGTGGCGCCCTCGTCGAGGTGGCCGCCGAGACCCCGACCCTGGAGCTGATCCGATGACCTCTCCCGACCTCACGAAACTGAACGGTGCGAACGTCCTGGTCACCGGAGGTGCGGGCACGATCGCCTCCACCATCGTGGACCAGCTCCTCGACGCCGGGGTCGCGCACGTCGACGTGCTCGACAGCCTGATCCGGGGCCGCAAGGCCAACCTCGACGACGCCCTCGCCACCGGTCGGGTACGGCTAGTGGAGGGCGACATCCGTGACCGGGACCTGGTCGGCGACCTCACCGCCGGCAAGGACCTCGTCTTCCACCAGGCCGCCATCCGGATCACGCTGTGCGCCGAGGAGCCTCGGCTGGCCAACGAGGTGCTCGTCGACGGCACCTTCAACGTGGTCGAGGCCGCCGTGCAGGCACGGGTGGACAAGCTGATCTACGCCTCCTCGGCCTCGGTCTTCGGGCTCGCCGAGGAGTTCCCGACGCCGGAGGGGCACCACCACAACAACAACGACACCCTCTACGGGGCCGCGAAGTCCTACAACGAGGGGCTGGTGCGGTCCTTCCGGGCGATGCACGGGCTCGACTACGTCGGGCTGCGCTACTTCAACGTCTACGGACCCCGGATGGACGTCCACGGCGCCTACACCGAGGTGCTGGTGCGGTGGATGGAACGGATCGCCGACGGCAAGCCGCCGCTGATCTTCGGCGACGGGCGCCAGACGATGGACTTCGTCTGCGTCCCCGACATCGCCCGCGCCAACATCCTGGCGGCGGCCTCGGACGTGAAGGAGGGCGTCTACAACATCGCCTCCGGCACCGAGACCTCGCTGCTGGAGCTGGCCGAGGCGCTGTTGCGGGCGATGGACTCGCCGCTCGGCGTCGAGCACGGTCCGGAGCGAGCGGTCAACGGCGTCACCCGACGGCTCGCCTCCATCTCCGCGGCCCGCGAGGACCTGGGCTGGTCCCCGACGATCGGGCTCGAAGAGGGGCTGCGCCAGCTCGTCGAGTGGTGGGCGCCGCTGCGCTCCGAGATCGCCGCCGGGCGGGCTCTCCAGGGTGGCGTGTCATGAACCGGATCAACGTCATGCAGCCCTGGCTGGGCGAGGAGGAGGTCGAGGCGGTCGCCGAGGTGCTCCGCTCCGGCTGGGTCGCCCAGGGGCCGCGCGTGGCCGAGTTCGAGCGCCGCTTCGCCTCCTCGCAGCAGGCTGCTCACGCGGTCGCCACCTCGAGCTGCACCACGGCGCTCCATCTGGCGCTGGTCGTGGCGGGGGTGAGCCCCGGTGATGACGTCGTCGTCCCGTCCTTCTCGTTCATCGCGACCGCCAACGCGGCGGTCTACGTCGGTGCCCGCCCGGTCTTCGCGGACGTCTCGCCGGTCACCGGGAACCTCACCGCCGAGACGGTCCGGGAGGCCCTCACGCCGCGGACCACCGCCGTGATCGTGGTCGACCAGGGCGGGGTGCCGGTCGACCTGGACGCGATCCGGGAGGTCTGCGACCCGCTCGACATCATGGTCGTCGAGGACGCCGCCTGCGGTGCCGGGTCGACCTACCGAGGTCGTCCCGTGGGCGCGGGAGCGGAGATCGCTGCCTGGTCCTTCCACCCGCGCAAGATCCTCACCACCGGCGAGGGCGGGATGCTCACCACCTCGCGCGCCGACTTGGCCGAGCGGGCGCGCAGGCTGCGCGAGCACGCGATGAGCGTCTCCGCCGCCGACCGGCACGCCAGCCTGGTCTCGCCGCCGGAGTCCTACGACGAGGTCGGCTTCAACTTCCGGATGACGGACCTGCAGGCCGCTGTCGGCCTGGTGCAGCTCGACCGGCTGCCCGAGGTCGTCGCCCGGCGCCGCGAGCTGGCCGCGGTCTACGCGAAGTCGGTCGCCGAGATCGGCGGGCTGCGCGCCGTCGCCGACCCGGCCTGGGGCACCAGCAACTTCCAGTCGTTCTGGATCGAGGTGGGGTACCCCTACGGGCTGGACCGGGAGGGGCTGCTGAGCGCCCTGGCCGAGGCCGGGATCTCGGCGCGACGCGGGATCATGGCGTCGCACCGGCAGCCTGCGTACGCCTCGTCGTCCCTCAGCCTCCCGGCCACCGAGCACCTCACCGACAACACGCTCATCCTGCCGCTCTTCCACCAGATCTCGGACTCGGAGCAGGCGCGGGTCATCGACGTACTCCGGCAGGGGGGAGGGCGTCGATGACCACGCTGGTTCTCGTCGCGGCCAGCGGGCTCGCCGGGGAGGTCGCGGCGGCGGCGGAGTACGACGAGATCGTCGCCGTCGACGACGACCGCGAGCGCTGGGGTCAGATGATCGGCTCGGTCGACGGAACCGGCGGGGTCAAGGTCATCGGACCGATCGAGGTCGCCACCGACTGCGGTGACGACCTGGTCATCTGCGCCGGGGCCGGGTCGACGCGCCGACGCCTCTACAACCGTCTGATCGGCTACGGGGTGGCGCCGGAGCGCTACGCGACCATCGTCCATCCCACCGCGTCGGTGCCGGCCGGCTGCGAGGTCGGTGCCGGGACCGTGCTGCTCGCCGGGGTCGTGCTGACCGCCGGCGTACGCGTCGGGCGCCATGTCGTCGCGATGCCCAATGCGGTCCTCACCCACGACGACATCGTCGGCGACTACGCGACCATCTGCGCCGGGGTGACCCTCGGCGGCGAGGTCGTGATCGGTGAGGCCGCCTACCTCGGGATGAGCTCCTCGGTGCGTCAGCGCACCACCATCGGAGCCGACTCCGTCCTCGGCATGGGAGCGGTCCTGCTCCACGACCTGCCCGCCGGGGAGACCTGGGCCGGAGTGCCCGCCCGCCGTCTCAATTCACGTCAGGAGCTGATCTGGTGAAGGTGCCGTTCGTCGACCTCGGGTCGCAGCAGTCGGAGATCGAGGACGAGGTACGCCTCGGGCTGGACCACGTCTTCTCGCGAACTGCATTCGTGGGAGGACCGGAGGTGACCGCCTTCGAGAAGGAGTACGCGGCCTACGTAAGAGCCGGCCATTGCGTCGGCGTCGGCAACGGGACCGACGCGCTCGAGCTCGCGATGCGAGCCGTCGGGGTGCGGCCCGGTGGCGAGGTGATCGTGCCCGCCAACACCTTCATCGCGACCGCCGAGGCGGCCAGCCGGATCGGGGCCGTACCGGTGCCCGTCGACGTCGACGAGTCGCACCTGTTGATCGACCCCGTCGCGGTGGAGCGGGCGCTCACGTCGCGTACGCAGGCGATCGTGCCGGTGCATCTGTTCGGGCAGACCGCGTTCGTGGAGCAGCTGTTGCCGCTCGCGGAGGCCGCCGGGATCCCGGTGATCGAGGATGCCGCGCAGGCGCAGGGCGCCCGCCGGAACGGTCGAGCGAGCGGCTCGCTCGCCACCGTCGCGGCGACCAGCTTCTACCCCGGCAAGAACCTCGGCGCCGCCGGCGACGCCGGTGCGGTGACGACCTCCGACCCGGAGATCGCGCGGATGGTCCGGCTGCTCGCGGCCCATGGCTCGGAGACCAAGTACGTCCACGAGGTCGTCGGGATGAACTCCCGCCTCGACACGATCCAGGCCGTCGTGCTCGCCGCGAAGCTGGCCCGTCTGGAGAAGTGGAACGAGCTGCGCCGGCAGGCCGCCGACCGCTACCACCGTCTTCTCTCGGGCGTTCCTGGGCTACGGGTGCCCGAGTCGGCGCCGGGCAACCTCGACGTCTGGCATCTCTATGTCGTCCGGGTCGGTGACCGTGACCGGGTGCTGGCTGCGCTGCTGGAGGCCGGGATCGGCACCGGGATCCACTACCCGTTCCCGGTGCATCTGACTGCGGCGTACGCCTCGCTGGGGTTCGGCGAGGGCTCCTTCCCGGTCGCGGAGCGGGCGGCGGGCGAGATCCTGTCGCTGCCGATGTTCCCGCACCTGAGCCCGGAGCAGCAGGAGTACGTCGCCGACGTGCTCATCGCGGCGGTGAGGCATGGGTGAGGTGCGTACACCGGTCTCGATCGTCTGTGTCTACAACGACCCGGCGGTGCTGGAGTCGTGCCTGGCGGCCTCGATCAAGGCCGCTCCGGGAGCATCGCGGCAGACCGAGGTGATCCCCGTCGACAACGTCTCGGGTGCGTTCGCGAGCGCCGGCGCGGCGCTGAACCACGGTGCCCGGATGGCACGCAACGAGGTCGTCGTCTTCGTCCACCAGGACGTCTACCTGCACTCGCTGCCCGCGCTCGAGGCCGCCGCCGCGACCCTCCTCGCCGACCCCTCGCTCGGGGTGCTGGGGGCGGTCGGGGTCGACCACCGCGGCGAGGTCGTCGGCGCGGTGCGCGACCGGGTCGTCCCACTTGGCCGCTCCACCTCGGTCCCGGTCGACGTCGACTCCCTCGACGAGGTGCTCTTCATGGTCACCCGCTCACAGGTGCTGCGCGAGCCGCTCTCGGAGTCGCCCGACCTGGCCTGGCACGCGTACGCCGTGGAGTACTGCCTCCGCATGCGCGCCTCCGGACGCCGCGCCGCCGCCGTCGACATCCCGCTGACCCACAACAGCATGACCACCAACCTCGCCCGCCTCGACGTCGCGCATCGCAGCGTCGGCCGCACCTACGCCGGCCTCGTGCCCATCCGCACCACCTGCGGGATCGTGGCCGGTGAACACGGCGCCGGGACCACCTCCTGGACCGTCCGGCGCGCCCGGGGCGCCCGAACGTTCTGGGGCGAGTCCGTCCGGGCCCGCCGGGTGAGGCGCTCGCTGCGCGGGGTCCCGCAGGATCGGGGCCACGCGCGTGGGCGTCAGGTGGTGCTCGCCGACATCCGGCTGCTCGTCGACGACGTCGCCCGGCTCGCCGGCAGCTCCTCGATCCGCGTCGTCGACCCCACCCGCGACGGCACCGTCGGCGAGGCCGACGGCCTCGAACGCAACGGCATCGCCTTCTCCGCCGCCACCCTCCGCTGGCCCGGCGTCGTCGCCGCCGTCGCCGCGACCGCCCCCTCCGAGCTGCTCCTCGTCTCCGGCCTGCGGCCCGAGGAGATCGCCCCCCTCGCCGCCACCGCGACCGGCCCCTACCTCGTCGGCCTCGCCCGCGACACCGGCCTCTGGCTCCTCCTCGGCGCCGACCCGGCTGCTCTCGCGCCGCTGTGGAGCCGGCCGCGCAACCGGCCGTTCTTCGTGGGGTGAGGGGTGCAGGGATACCCGGTTAACCGGGTATCCCTGCACTTCTCAGGCAATGCAATGCCAGAGAAGTGCAGGAAATGCCAGAGAAGTCCGCCCACTTCAGCCGTGCGCAGGGCAATGGGCGGAAACATGGGCGACTGAAAATGTCGGTGGCCGTCGGCAGGATGCAGAGCATGACACTCTCATTCGACGATTCTCGGCTCACTCCGATCGCCCTTCGCAAGGAGCTGCTCGACAACGGGCACAGCGACAGATCTCTGGCGCAGGCATTACGTACGGGTGCGCTCGCGAGGCCGCGGCGCGGCGCCTACGTGGATGGGAGTCTCTGGGAGGGGCTTTCGGAGCAGGATCGGTACGCGGTCCGCTGCCGTGCGGCGTACCGGCAGTCGAAGACCGATGTGGTCCTGTCACACGTCTCGGCCGTTCCTTTCCGTGATGGACCGCTGTGGGGTCTGGATCTCGAAGAGGTGCATCTGAGTCGTTCGGACCATCGCACCGGCCGGCGCGAAGCCGGCGTACGTCAACACAGCGGGAAGCTGCTCGAAGCGGATGTCGTGACGGAGAACGGCCTTCTGCTGACCTCGCCGGAGCGAACGGCCGTGGAGGTGACCACCGTGGCTCCCATGATCGCGGCTCTCGGCGTCGTCAACGATCTCCTGCATCGGAAGATCACGACCCTCGAGCGCGTCAAGGCACGCTATGAGCTCTCGATGGACCATTGGCCGAACTCGCTGTCAACACAGGTCGTACTGCGACTTGCGGACCCACGCATCGAGTCGCTCGCCGAGTCATTGTTCGTCGGAGTCGCGTGGCTGCAGAGCCTGCCGATGCCGATCCCGCAGTACGAGGTGACGGACTCCGAGGGGAAGACTCGGCGACTCGACTTCGCGCTTCCGGAGTTCGGCGTTTGGTTCGAGATCGACGGCAAGGTCAAGTACGAGCGGCCTTATCGGATCGGGGAGACAGCGACTGACGTGGTTCTCCGGGAGAAGCGCCGCCAAGAGCGGATCGCCGAGGCGACAGGGTGGCGCTGCATGCGGATCTCGTGGGCCGACCTGCAGGATCCCGTGCGCCTGGCGGCTCGGATCCGCGCCTTCCTAGAGTCCGCCATGACCGCCCAGGTGCGGAGGAGCGCCTGAGGTCTCCGCCGCCGAACTGAACGGCGGGGCAGCGTCCGCAGTCACACGTGTCACAGCGCTCAGGCAATCCCTGCACTTCTCCGGTGTTGCATTGCCAGAGAAGTGCAGGAATACCCTGTTAACCGGGTATCCCTGCAGGCCGGCGGCGCAACCGCGCCCGAACCGCAGCGGCGGCCCACTCGGGGGCGAGGTCGCGGACGCGGCCGGCGCCGCCGCGGCGGGTCTGGCGCCACATTGAGATTCGGTCGGTGAGGGGCATCGCGCCGAGGAGGCCGGCGGTGATGTCGGCGCCGGTACGGCTGAACGGGTTGGTCGCCTGGACGGAGACGGTGAGCAGGTCGAGGTGGCCGCGGCCGCGGACGGGGGCGAGCAGGTCGTCGCCGAGGCGCTGAGGTGTCAGGTAGAGCGACTCGGCGTCCGCGACCCAGCCAGGGCCGGTGTGACACTCGAGAATCGCCTGGGCGGTCGCGGTGCCGCGCGAGACCCGTTCACGCGGGCGGCGGACCAGGTCGAGGAGGGTGTCGCGCAGCTGGTCGGCGCTCTTCGGGCGCAGCATCAGGTGGTCGATCCCGGGAGAGTCCGAGCCCCAGACCGCACACTCTGGCCGGTGCCCGCGGAAGGTGACGACGGGGTTGCCGAGGCCGCCGGACTCGAGCAGCGAGGTGAGCCCGGCGAACGGGAACGAGTCGAGGTAGACGTCGGCGGCATGGTGGAGCGGGGCGACGTCGGGGAGCATGCCGACGGCCTGGATCCGGCCGGACGTACGCCGCGCCAGCCCGGCCCACGGCTCCGACTCCGGGTTGGGGCCGGCGACCCGCCACTGCAGGCGGGGTTCGGCGGCCACGGCTGCCTCGACGGCCGCCAGGTAGGTGTCGCCGCCCTGGAACTTGCTCGAGTCGGCCGCGGTGACGACCAGCACGTCCGAGGCGCGCACGTTCCACTGCGGCTTCGCGGTCTCGCGACGCTTGGTCCGGCCGCGGACGGACAGCGGCCGGTTGCGTACGATCGACCGCTCCATCGGCAGGCCGCGACGGTGCTGGGCGAGGTCCTGGCCGCTGCGCCGCAGGTGGACGACCCGGTCATAGGCCCGCACCCCGACCCAGAAGACGTGGTCGGTGTTGTCGATGTAGACGACGGGCGGCAGGTCGCGTCGGTCGGCGAAGGCGAGCGCGGGGACCACGTCGAAGGGGTGGCAGTGCGAGACCACCAGGTCGGCGGTCGAGGCGAGCGCACGCAGCCGGGCGGCACGGTGGAGCAGGCTCCCAGGTGTGGTGTCGAGCATGGTCAGGCCGACCCGGTCCCCGAGCCGGGAGGCGATCTTGGCCGGCACCGGCGAGGTCATCTGCCGGGTGGCGACGATCTCGTGGGACCGGTCGGCGAGCTGGTCGGTCCAGCCGGCGATGATCTGGGTGTGCCCGCCGCTCTGGTACATCTGCGTGACCACGTGCAGCGTGCGCCGCGGCCGGGTCGGCACGGCCACGGACGGGAGCGAGCGGCCCAGCTCGGTGAGAAGCAGCTCGAGGGGCTCGTACGCGAACCAGCCGGTGTGGTTGCCCCAGGCGAACTCGGCCGCGGCCTGGGCCAGGGCGGCCGCGCGCTGCGGACGTCGTCGCGCGGCTGCTGCCGCGGCGGCGTACATCTCCTCCAGGGTGTCGTGGTTGTCGTCGAGACGGTCAGACATGGACGTCCTCGTTCAGTGTCGTGGGGGGCTCACTGGGGGTGGGGGAGCCGGCTCCTGAGCGGAACCAGCGGACGTCCTCGCGTCGGCGTCGCAACAGCACCGCCCACACGGCGGCGAGCACCAGGCCGGTGACCGCGCAGGTCACCCAGACCGACGGCTGCGCGACGCGCATCCCGACGGCCGCGGCCCATACGCAGAGCGCACCGAGAGCCGGCAGGGCGGAGCCGGCGGCGAGGCCACCGAGCCCGACCCCGGCCCGCGCGAGGTAGAAGAGATGCAGCGGCAGGATGACGACGAGGCCGACCGCGAACGTGGCCAGGCCGACCCCGCCGACGCCGTCCCACGCCGCCCCCGCCAGCAACGCCGGCACCAGGGCGATCAGCCAGACGATCTGGATCGTCATCAGGCTGCGCGTCGAGCCGGCGATGACCAGGAAGTCGTAGGCGAGCTCGAAGGAGATCCGCAGCACGGCGAGCGCGCCGAGCCAGAGGAGCGGTGCCGCGGCCGCCTGCCAGACGTTGCCGTAGACGAGCCCGATCACCTCCGGTGCCAGCGCGGCCAGCGCCGAGCAGCCCGGCAGCGTCACGGTCAGCACCAGCGCGGAGAGCCGCGAGAAGGCCCGCCTCATACCAACGGGATCGTGCTGCAGCCGAGCGAAGATCACCGGCGTGACCTGCCGCAACGGCTTCGACAGCATCGTGACCGGCCAGCTGGAGAGGTTGAAGGCGACCACGTAGAACCCGAGTGCGGTCGCACCCAGCATGCCGCCGATGACGATCTGGTCGGCGAACCCCACCGCGAAGACCAGGATGCTGGTCACCGCCAGCGGGGCGCCGAAGCGGAGCAGCGTGACCGCATGGGGTCGGGAGAGCCCCAGACGCCACGGCAGCGGCGACATCCGCAGGAACATCACCGTGGTGACGGATACGCCGAGAAGATGACCGATGACCAGGGAGTACGGACCGGCGCCGGCCAGCGCGAGCCCGAGCATGACCGGGACCGCCACGAGCGTGGCCATCTGGTCGATGAGCATCCGCTTGCCCTGCATCAGGTTGCGCTGCAGCAGCGCCGCGGGCGTGGCGCTGATCCCGCTGAGCACCACTGGGACCGCGAAGAGAGCAACCAGCGCCGCCGCGTCAGGCTCGCCCATCGCCCGCGCATAGGGGCCGGCGCCGATCACCATCCCCGCGGCGATGAGCAGGCTGGCCGCGACCGAGATCGTGGTCACCGTCGGCGCGATCTCGCGCGGGTCGTCCTTCCAGCGCACCACCGCGAGGCTCACGCCGAGCTCGTTGAAGCTCAGCACCGCCATCAGGGCGAGGAAGGCGACGGCGTACGTCCCGTAGCTCTCCGGCCCGAGCAGCCGCGCGACGAGGATGCCGACGACCATCGTGCCGAGCTTGGTCACCGCCGTGTTGGCGATGCTCCAGGCGAGGGCGGTGTGGGGGCGGGTCTCAGCCAAGGTCGGTCTCCGGCGGCGTCTCGGCGCGGCGCGCCTTGCGCCGCAGCAGGATCGGGTCGATGCGTACGACCAGGTAGAGGGTGGCAGCGGCGCCGAGCATCCCGGAGACGGCGAACGCCCGCTTCGAGCTCCCGCCGACGGGGTAGACGACGGTCGAGCCGGGCGCTTCCTTGGTGGTCATCCGGAACGCCTTGGCCACCTGGTACTCGTCCTGCACCCGGTCGAGCGCGGCCGTCATCTCCTCGACCAGCTGCTCCTTGCGGGTGCGCACGGTCTCCGGGTCGGAGCCGACGACCTCGATGATCAACCACTGGTCGGTGTAGTTGGGCGCCCACTGGCCGCCCGTGTCGGGCAGCCGGACGGTCCAGCCATCGCGTACGCCCATCCCGATCAGCCCCGCGTCGGTGGCGGTGAACTTCGGGATCTGCCGGGTGCCGACGACGAGCTTGCCGACCACGCCGGCGGTGATCACCAGGTCCTCGGAGGTCGCCCGCAGCGCGTTGGGATACTGCGCGTTCTTCGGAGCCAGGAAGACCAGGTCCGTACGTGTCCAGTACACGCTGCGGTCCTGGCTCGCGTAGTTCGCGGCGGCGAGGGTGAGGATCGCGCCGACCACCACGATCGGCCATCGTCGGACCATCGCCCGCAGCAGGTCCCACAGCGCCATGGTCGGAACGCTAGGTCCGCCGAGGCCGAGTCAGCCCAGGTCAGCGGGGTCATCGCCCAAATCGGGTAGGACGTCGGCGAGGTCGGCTCGCACCGATCCTGGATGGGTACGTTCGGCCGCATGGTGTTGTCGGAGTTCGTCGGTGCGATCCGTCGACGGTGGTATCTCGCGGTGGTCGGCATCCTGCTGACCGGCGTGCTCGGCTGGAGCGCGTCGGCCTTCGTGGCGCCGAGCTACACCGCCCGGGGCCTGGTCCTGATGCTCCCCTCGAAGAACGCGGTCGGCCCGGGTGGCAACCCGTTCCTGGGGCTCGGTGGGCTCGACCTGCCGGCCCGGGTCGTGGTCGCCTACTACACCAGTGCGCCCGCGCAGGAGGCGATCGCGGAGGTCACCCCGGGCGCTGCGGTCACGGTCTCGATGGAGGAGTCGACGCGCGGTCCGGTGATCGCGATCGACGTCAGCGCGGACAGTGAGGCCAGCGCCATCGAGGCGTTGAACTTCGTCGCCGACTCGATTCCCGACACTCTCGGCAGGCTGCAGGACGAGGTCAACGCGAAGGGCAACGCCCGGCTGCGCTCCCGTCCGCTCGCGCTGGACGAGACCGCCGCCATCGACGGCAGCGGGCCGCTGCGGGCGCGGATCATGGCCGTCGTGCTCGGTCTCGCGATGACCGCGGTGCTGGTCTACGCGATCGACGGGATCGTGCTGCGCCGCCGCTTGGCTCGCGAGGAGCGGGCTGCGTCGCTGGCCGCCCAGGACGCCGCCTACGACGACGAGCCCGACCAGGACGACGAGTACGACCGGTACGACCAGGACAACCGGAACGACCGGGACGACCGCGGCGACGACCACGTCGTCCAGCGCCTCCACGGCTGAGGCAGGAACGATGGCCGTACGCCGTGGTGTCGATGCGGTGACGTGGCTGAGCCTCTACACGTTCGCCGTCTTCGTGATCCCGTCCTGGCTGGTCTTCCGGCCGCTGGGCAGCGCCGGCTCGGTCTCGATGCTGATGGGCCTGGGCAGCTTCGCGCTCTGGGTGCTGCTGAGCATCGGCCGCCCGCTGCCGGTCGACCGGCCCCCGCAGCCGATGCGGGTGGTCCTGGCGCTGTTCCTGTTCAGCATCGGGGTCACCTATGTCATCGCGATGTCGCGTCCGATCAGCCGCGACGAGGTGAGCCCGGCCGACGTCGCGATCCTCGCGATGGTCTCCTGGGTGGGCACGCTGCTGCTCGCCGGCGACGCCATCCCGAGCATGGCCAGGGTCCATGTGCTGGTGTGGCGGCTGGTCGTGGGCGGCAGCTTCCTCGCGGTCCTCGGCCTGGCCCAGTTCTTCGCCCGGCAGATCTTCGTCGACCGGATCTCGGTCCCCGTCCTGACCCCGATGACGACGGTCGAGCTGGCGATGCGCAACGGCCTCGTACGTCCCGCCGGGACCGCTCTGAGCCCGATCGAGTACGGCACGCTGATGGGGATGCTGGTGCCGATCGCGCTCCACGTCGGCTTCCAGCATCGCAACCTCAACCCGATCGTCCGCTGGACCCCGGTGGTGCTGATCTGCATGAT
Organism: Nocardioides sp. YJ-D4; assembly: GCF_054031495.1. Taxonomy (NCBI): domain Bacteria; kingdom Bacillati; phylum Actinomycetota; class Actinomycetes; order Propionibacteriales; family Nocardioidaceae; genus Nocardioides; species Nocardioides sp. YJ-D4. The sequence goes on along the minus strand of NZ_CM132932.1, from coordinate 1,807,681 downwards.
CATCGCCGCCTCCTCGAGCCGGTCGGCCTACCTCGGCGCCGCCATCGCGGTCGCGGTCTGCATGATCGGCTGGTCGCGCAAGCAGCGCGCGATGGTGCTGGGGCTCGCGGTCGGCGGGCTGGGGCTGGTGTTCCTGGTGGCGCCCCGGATCATCAACTCGGTGACCGGAATGTTCGTCGGCGCCGAGGAGGACCCGAGCGTCACCTCGCGCACCGACAGCTACGGGGTGGCCTGGTTCTTCGTCGACCGCAACCCGTTCTTCGGGCGCGGGCTGGGGACGTTCCTGCCGAAGTACCGCATCTTCGACAACCAGTACCTCCAGATGATGGTGAGCATCGGGATCATCGGCCTGCTTCTCTTCGTGGCCTTCGTCGTCGCGACGTTCATCCAGCTCGCCCGGGTCTATCGCGCCTGCGAGGACCCGAAGACGCGCGATCTCGTCGTCGCGCTCATCGGCGCCGCCGCCGCCGGCTTCGCCGGACTGGCCTTCTTCGACGCGTTCGCCTTCCCGATGACGATGGGCACGATCTTCCTGGTGCTCGGGCTGGCGAGCGCGGTCACACGTCTGGAACGTACGGATCGATCAGGTCGTGCAGGGGAGGTTGCGCACCACGACGGGCTGGCCGGCGGAGTTCAGCGTCGCGGTTGACGCCTGCCACTGGGTGACCAGGCTGCACCTGACGTCGAGCGGTCCGAAGACCCAGCTCCGGTCGACCACGTACAGGTTCCTCACCGTGCCCGGCGTGCCAAGCCGGAACGGGTAGCCGCCGCCGCTCACGATCAGGCCGTCGATGTCGACGGAGGTGTTGTCCTGGTCGGGGTAGAAGAACGGCGCGGTGCCGCCACAGCCGTTGGTGTCGACGAAGTCGATGACCGTCTTCCGGACGGTGAGCGCCCCGCCGCCGTACCCCTGGATGCCGTCACCGTGCCAGTCGGTGCAGACGTCGGGGGAGACGACACGTACGTAGGAGTCGTGGATGGCGACGCCGCCGCACGCCGTCCTCCCCTGGGCCCGGAAGCCCTCGGGGACCCCGTCGATGAGTACGTTGCGGGCCGTATAGCCGCCCGAGGTGACGGCGGGCCAGGCGTCGTCCGTCGTCGGGGCCGTGCCACGGACGATCTCGGAGTCCTCGATGACGAGACCGGTCGCACACGTGCCGCTGGTGAAGTTGGCGATCACCGAGCCGACCGCCTGCACCCGGCGCAGGGTCACGTTCCTGGCGTTGACGGCGATCGTCCCGTTCGTGACACGCAGGTCCTCGACGACGGCGCCCGGTGTGTTGATCGTGTACGTCCCGGTCACCGACCGCTTCGGCTGCCAGCCGTCCGGCAGCCCGGCGGAGGCGCGGGTCGGGAAGCCACCGGCGGGAGGGGCGGAGGTGGGCGCGGGGGCGGACGTCGTCGGAGTGCCGCTCGGGGAGCTCGGCGACGTCGACGGAGCCGTCGAGGAGCTCGCCGGCGCGCTCGGGCTGACGCTCGTCGTGGGGCTGGGGCTCTCGGACGGAGGCGCGCTGGAGGGTGGCGCACTCGCGGACGGCGTCGGTGAGGTCGTCGGCTCCTCGCCAGAGCCGGTCGGTCGTACGACGACGTCGACCTGGTAGTTGGTGGCCCGGTACGTCGAGCGGGGGAACTCGCCCGGCTGGTAGCTGTAGACACCCGCGTTCTCGCCGGCCGAGAGCGGACCGTTACTGATCGGGCGGTCGAAGAAGTGCTCGTCGGTCGAGTAGTGACCACCGGGCGCGGTGTACGAGACGACGTAGGAGCGGCCTGGCTCGAGACGTACCGTCCGGTCGAGCTTGGCGACCTTCAAGCCGTCTCCGGCCCTGCCGTCGAGCTGGACGCGGGCGAGCGGGCGGCCCCGTCCCGACCACAGGGTCGCCAGGTGCGGGCCGTGGTTGTCCGGGCCCAGGTACACCTGGACCGCGACCGCCTCGACCGGCTCCGAGGTCCGGAACCGCAGCCCGAGCTCGACCGGCCGGGAGTCGGGGTCCGTCAGGACCGCGGGGACCGCGTCGTCGGGGAGAAGGCTGATCGTCTCCGGGTGCGCGGTCGCCGTCCCGAACGCCCAGAGGGCGCTGCCTGCGATGAGGGTGACGAGGACGCTGGCGAAGGCGGTGCGCCGCCACCGGGTAGACCTGCTGGGCGTGCGGTGGGAGGGCATGAATGCACCTGTTCGTGGGGGATACCTGGGCAACGGCATCGACCCTAGGCACGGTCCTTAGGATCCCGGCACCTCAAAACTCGGTATAAATGGCGGGTTTTCCAGCCCGGAAGTCACTCGCAGGGTAGGTCGCGGATCGGCCGGGGCTGCCCGGCTGAGTCCATGGTGACCACGGCCGCGCTCCACTCGGTGACCACCGAGCAGTCCACGTCGAGCGGGCTGTAGACCCAGCTCTGGTCGACCACGTAGAGGTTGTTGACCGGGCCGGGCATGCCGTTGCGGAAGGGGTAACCGCCGCCCGCCACGACCAGGCCGTCGATGTCGACCGATTCGTTGCCCTGACCTTCGGGGTTGAAGAACGGGGCGGTGCCGTGGCACTCGTTCTTGACGTCCAGGATCATCACCGTCCGGCGTACCTTGACCTTGCCGCCGCCGTAGCCCTGCAGGCCGTCGCCGTGCCAGTCGCTGCATACATCCGGCGAGGTGACCCGGATGAAGGAGTCCTGGATGCCGATGCCGCCGCAGCGCTCCTTGTTGGAGGCGCGGAGGCCCTCGGGTACGCCGTCGATGACGACGTTGTCCACCGTGTAGCCGCCTGCCGAGACCGCCGGCCAGGCCTCCTCTGTCGTCGGGGCGCTGCTCCGGATGAAGTCGGAGTCCTCGATCCGCAACCCGGTGTTGCACTGGTCGTTGTAGTCGTTGACCACGACCGAGGCGATCGCCTCGACGCGGCGCAGGGTGACGCCGGGCGCGGTGACGTAGATGACGCCGTTGGTGATCCGCAGGTCCTCCACGACGGCTCCGCGGTGCCGGATCCAGAAGTCTCCGGTCGCGGTGCGCTTCGGCTTCCAGCCGGCGGGCAGGCCGGCCGACTCACGGGTGGGGAACCCCTTGGCCGGCGGCGCGGCGGTCGAGGACTGCGTACGCTCCGGGGTCGCGGACGGCGCGGGGGTCGGTGTCGGCGGGGCCGAGGAGACCAACGGGCTCGGGTCGGCCGAAGGGCTGGGGGAGGGGGACACGCTCGCGGGTGGCTTGACCGTCGGCAGCGAGTCGGAGCCGACGTTGCGTACCGGGCTGGAGTTGGGCCACAGGAACCAGGTCACGGCGACCAGCAGCAGAGCCAGCCCTCCCACGACCGCGATCCGACGGCGCCGGCCTGGCTTGGTTGGCATGTGTTCGCACCCGTTCGCGTCTCGATGGCCATTGTCTTGTCGGCACTGTCGTGTCGACACTGCCCGACCTCGTGGTCGGGGGCATCCTTCATACTGGTTACTTCTCTAGGGCGGCGCAGAGGTTCAGCGCAGCCTCTTGACCAGGCCCGCGGCCTGGCGTTCCACCCTTCTGGCGATGCCCTGTCCGGTCAGGATGTGGCTGCGTACGCTCGCCCCGTCGTCCTCCGCGGTGATGCTGAACCTCGGCTGCAGCCAGGCTCCGGCCACCGCTTGGGCGCGGTCGCTGGTGTAGACGTGCTGGTAGCTCAGCCGGCGCAGGTGACGCAGGGTGGCGCGGTCGTAGCGGCCCAGCGGGAGCGCCGCCTCGTCGATGGTCTCCCCGGCCGCCATGGTGATCTGCTCGCGTGCCTGGATCAGCTCGCGGCGTACGCCCGCAGCGTCGAGGCCGCGCCAGCTGACGTGGTCCATGCCGTGGGTGCCGATCCGCATGCCCGCCACCCGGAGGAGCCGGACGTCGAGGCGGTCGACGCTCCCCGGCTTCCCCAGCCGTCCCGCCAGCACGAAGAACGTCGCGGTCAGGCCGCGGGCCTGCAGGCCCGGCAGCCCGATCGCTACGTCGGAGTGGTTGCCGTCGTCGAAGCTGATGCGTACCTCGGGGCGGCCGGCGACGGCATCGAGGATGTCCTCGTAGGCGTCCTGGCTGATCCAGTAACGGTCCTCGCCCGGCTCCAGCTCGCGCTCGGGCTCGCCGATGCCGTGGAAGCAGATGTTGGTCACGTGGGCGGGCATGTCCTCCACGCTAAGGATCCGGAGGCCTCGTCCGGCCGACCTGCGCGAAGGCCTACCTCATACGGGGGATCTGCGGTCGGGAGGGGGCTCCGACGGGGGTGGACCCCGTTGAGACTCGTGACGTGTCGCTCCCCATCCGCACCGTCGCCGTCGTGGTGGTGACCTACAACAGCGCTCACCTGCTGGCCGATCTCATCGGCTCTCTGCCGGGTGGGCTCGCCGGGCTCGGGTGGCGGCTGGTGGTCGCCGACAACGCCTCCGCCGACGACACCGTGGCGACCGCGCGCCGCCTCGCGCCGGACGCGACCGTCGTCGAGACCGGCCGCAACGGCGGCTACGCCGCCGGGATCAATGCGGGTGTCGCGGCCGCCTTCGCCGCGGATCCGGACGTCGACGCGGTGCTCGTGCTCAACCCGGACGTACGTCTCGAGCCGGACTGTGTCGCGGCGCTCGCGCGCGAGCTCGTGCCCGGGGTCGGCGTGGCCGTGCCCCGGCTGGTCGACGCCGAGGGCCGGCTGATCGAGTCGATGCGTGGCGCGCCGAGCCTGGTGCGGGCCTTCGCCGACGCCGTGGTGGGCGCCAACCGGGCCGGCCGGGTCCGGTGGGCGGGGGAGATCGTGGCCGACCCGGCGGAGTACGAGCGCGGCCAGGACACCGACTGGGCCGAGGGGTCGACGCAGCTGATCAGCGCCGAGTGCTGGCGCGCGTGCGGCCCCTGGGACGAGTCCTACTTCCTCTACTCCGAGGAGACCGAGTTCCACCTGCGCGCCCGCGACCGGGGCTTCCGGGTGCGGTTCGCGCCCGCGGCCCGTGCCGTGCACCTCGGCGGAGAGTCCACCACCTCACCGGGACTGTGGGCACTCCTGGTCGCCAACCGGGTGCGGCTCTTCACGGTCCGCCGCGGGCGGGTCCAAGGGGCTGCGTACTGGCTGATGGTGCTGGCCCGCGAGTGCAGCCGGGCGCTGCTGGGGAAGCAGACGTCGCGGCGTGCCGTACGCACCCTGGTCAGCCCCCGCCGGATGAGCGCCCCGCGTGGGCCGGAGTGGGTGGCGAGCGCATGAAGGCCGTGCTCGCCCCGATCACCGCCGAGGACCTCCCGGCCGTCTCGGCGTTCCTGCACGAGCAGCTGAACCCGCGGGTGCAGGAGCTGGAGTGGACCCAGGCGCTGCGGGTGCCGTGGGACGTACCCCAGCCCAACCACGGGTTCTTCCTCGCCGAGGGGGAGCGGGTGGTCGGCGCCTACCTCGCCTACTACTCCGAGCGTCGGGTCGGCGCGGAGACGCTCCAGGTCTGCAACCTAGGCGCCTGGTGCGTGCTCGACAGCCACCGCCACCAAGGGCTGCGGCTGCTGACCACGCTGCTCAAGCAACCCGGCTACGAGTTCACCGACTTCTCGCCCTCGGGCAACGTGATCGCGCTCAACCGGAAGCTCAAGTTCACCGACCTGGACACGACCACCTCGCTGGTCCCAGCGGTGGCGCTGCCGGGGCGTGGGGTGCGGGTGAGCAGCCGTCCCGACGTACTGGACTCGGTGCTGCAGGGCGCGGAGCGGGACCTCTATGCCGACCACCGGGCCGCAGCGGCGGCCCGGCACGTGGTGCTGAGCACCGGCTCCGAGCACTGCTACGTCGTGGCCCGCAAGGACACCCGCAAGGGCGTACGCGCCTTCGCCTCGGTCCTCTATGCGAGCAACCCGGAGCTGCTCCGGCGGCACGCGCCGCGGCTGGCCTCGCACCTGCTGACCCAGCACGGCGCCGCGGCGACCCTGGTCGAGCACCGGGTCGCGGGCGGGGCCCCGGGCGGTTCCTACCGGCTCTCGCGGTCGCGGCCGAAGATGCTGCGCAGCGACGCCCTCGACCCGGCGCGGGTCGACTACCTGTACAGCGAGCTGACATGTCTGGAGTGGTGAGATGCCGAACGTCGGGGCCATAGCCGTCGGGGGCGTACCCGTGCGGCTGCTGGCGGAGAGGGTCGGCTCGACGCCGTTCTTCGCCTACGACCGGGCCGCGATCGATGCCCGGGTCGCCTCGTTGCGCGAGGCGCTGCCCGGCGATGTGCACCTGAGCTATGCGGTCAAGGCCAACCCGATGCCCGCGGTGGTGCAGCACCTGGCCCGCACGGTCGACGCGCTCGACGTCGCCTCGGGGGCGGAGATGCGGGTGGCGCTCGACACCGGCATGGCGCCGGGCGAGGTGAGCTTCGCGGGACCGGGGAAGTCGGTCGCGGAGCTGTCCCAGGCCGTCGCGGCCGGGGTGCTCGTCGAGATCGAGTCGCCGCTCGAGGCCGACCGTCTGGTCGAGGCCGCCGAACGGCTCGGGATCCGGCCGCGGGTCGCGGTGCGGGTCAACCCGGACTTCGAGGTCAAGGGCTCCGGGATGCGGATGGGCGGCGGGGCGCAGCAGTTCGGGGTCGACGCCGAGACCGTTCCGCTGCTGCTCAAGACGCTGCACGACCGCGACGTCGAGGTGGCCGGCTTCCACGTCTTCTCCGGCTCCCAGAACCTGCACGCGTCGATTCTGGCCGAGGCTCAGGAACGCACCGTCGACCTGGTCCTGCGCCTCTCCGGTGACCTTCCCGAGGCGATGACCTACCTCAACATCGGCGGCGGCTTCGGCATCCCCTACTACACCCAGGACCAGCCTCTCGACCTCCCGCTGGTCGGATCGCGCCTCGAGGAGCTGCTCGCCACCCGGGTACGTCCTGCGCTGCCGTCCGCGCAGGTCGTCATCGAGCTCGGCCGCTATCTGGTCGGCGAGGCCGGGGTCTACGTCACCCGCGTCGTCGACCGCAAGATCTCCCGCGGCAAGACCTTCCTGATCGTCGACGGCGGCATGCACCACCAGCTCGCCGCCTCCGGCAACTTCGGCCAAGTCATCCGCCGCAACTACCCGATCTCGGTCGCCGCGGCTGCCGGTGATGCCGAGGCTGTGGAGGAGACCGTGCAGGTCGTCGGCTGCCTCTGCACGCCCCTAGACCTGCTCGGCGACAAGGTGAGCCTGCCGCGCGCCGAGGTCGGCGACCTCGTCGTGGTCCACCAGGCCGGGGCGTACGGCCTCACCGCCAGCCCCACCGCCTTCCTGAGCCACCCGGCGCCGCTCGAAGTGCTCGTCTGAGTCCCTGAACCCGTTGAACCCGAAGGAGTCCCCATGACCATCGACACCACCGAAGCGACCCTCGACGGGGTCGGCGAGGCGATCACCGAGGTGATCGGCACCGATCACAGCGCCGGCACGCTGAGCGCGGACACCCTGCTCTTCGGCTCCCTGCCCGAGCTCGACTCGCTCGCCCTTGTCGAGCTGATCACCGTCCTGGAGGAACGTTTCGGCTTCGAGATGGACGAGGACGACATCAACGCCGAGGTCTTCGAGTCCGTCGGGTCCTTGGCGGAGTACGTGCGGGCGCAGATCGGTTGACCGCCGGCCGGCCCCGCTGGTCGAGCCGCGAGCGCTAGCGAGCGTGTCGAGACCAACACGGTCCCCTCGCGCTCGATGGGACCGTGTTGGTCTCGACACGCCTCCGCCTAGCGGCTCCGGCGGCTCGACCAGCGTGGCTCAACCAGCGGTGGCAGCGAGGAGCTGAGCGGCCGCCTGGTCGATCTTGCCGTTGCCGAGGCGGGGGAGTTGGGCGACGGGGACGAGTACGTCCGGGACCGAGTCGGGACGCAGGACCGACGGCAGTCGCCGGCGGAGGTCGTCCAGGTGACCCTCGGGACCTTCGACGAGGCTGACCAGGCCGCCCTCGGGGGTGGCGGCGGTGAAGGTGGCCAGGCCGAAGGCCTGCTTCACCTCGGCGTCGAGCGCGTCCAGGTCGACGAAGCTGGCGCTGCGCTTGACCCGACGCCCCGCGCGGCCCAGGCAGAAGAGTTCCTCGCCGCGCCGGGCGCCGAGGTCGCCGGTGAGCACCCGCTCCGGACCCTCCCAGCGCGGGAACTCCCCGTTCGGGTTGCCGAAGAGATAGCCGCCGGGCAGGTGCGGCGACTCGATGGCCAGCATGTCCGCGGCCTCGGAGAGCAACGACGTACGCCACGCCCCGACCGTCCCACGCCCGATGCCGACCGCGCCGTGGATCGCATGGAGGTCGTCGCCGGCATCGAACCTGGCGGCGCTCGCGAAGCCGATGGTCTCGCTGGTGCCGTACGTGTTGACGACGGTCGCGACCCCGAGGTCGAAGACGCGCTGGGCGTCGGTGGCGGAGAGCCGGTCGCCGCCGGAGCCCCAGACCCGCAGGCTCCGCGGAGCCCCGTCGACGCGCTCGGCGGCCGCGAGGTCGATGAACCGGGGAGCCAGCCGCAGGTGCGTCGCCTCGACGCGGGCGCAGAAGCCGAGCGGCCGGAGGCGGTCGCCCAGCGAACCGGAGAGGTGGAGGGAGGAGCCGGTGGCCAGGGCGACCAGCAGGTTGGTCATCGCCAGGTCGTAGGAGAGATGCGAGACCTCGGCCCACACCGAGGAGGCGTCGAGGTCGAGCGCGGCCGCGCCGTGCGGGACGAAGGCGTCGATGCCGGCCCAGGACGACAGCACGCCCTTGGGGCCGCCGCCGGTGGAGCCGGAGGACATTGCGACGTACCCGGCCTCCAGTGCCTCTCGAGACGAGGACGATGATGACGCGACGGCCCGGATCCCCGACCGATCGAGCACCACGTCGGGATGCAGCGCCTGGAGGAGGGTCCGGCGGTGCTCCTCGGCGGCCGACGGGTCCACGAAGCAGACCGAGAGATCACCGAGGATCGCGGCCACGAGCGCGACGACCGCGTCGGTGGAGAGCGGCAGCGACACCGCGACCAGCGGCCGCGGGACACCAGCGGCCGCGACGAGGGCGAGCCGCAGCTCCTCGGCCGCGCCGACGAGCCCGTCCGCACCCACCGACGTGCGCCGGTCCGCGATCACGGCCTGCGACCGGGGTCGGGTGCGTACGGATCGGATTCGCTCGGCCAGCGGGTTCACAGGATGCGAGGCTAGGAGCCGCTGGGTGCTCCGGAACCGGCGTCTCCACTCACGATCCCCGGATTCGGGGATATGCCGTACATGCCCGACGAGCCCGGTCTCTGCACCCTCAACGCTTCTCACATGGTCAACGCAGCCCAGCAGAGACATGGCGTGGCAAAGACGCACGTGCTGATCATTGTCCAGAACCTCCCCGTGCCGTTGGACCGACGTGTCTGGCTGGAGTGCCAGGCGCTGGTCGCGCGCGGTTACGAGGTCAGCGTGATCTGCCCGAAGGGCCCCGGCGATCCCGGGCGCCAGCAGCTCGGCGGCGTACGCATCTACAAGTACCGGCCCGCGCCGCAGGCCCGCGGCGTGCTGGGCTATCTGCTCGAGTTCGTCTACTGCTGGATCCGCACGGCGCTGCTGGCCAACAAGGTCTGGCGGGACCGTCCGTTCGCGATCATGCAGGCGTGCAACCCGCCCGACACCTACTGGCTGCTGGCTCGCATCTGGAAGCGCCGCGGCGTCCGGTTCGTCTTCGACCAGCACGATCTCAACCCCGAGCTCTTCCTCTCCCGGTTCGGCACCCCGACGTCCCTGTCCGGTCGCGCCCAGCTGGCTGCGCTGCGCTGGCTCGAGAAGCAGACGTACGCCACCGCCGACCAGGTCATCTCGACCAACGAGTCCTATCGGAAGGTCGCGATCACCCGCGGCGGGATGGCTCCCGAGGACGTGACCGTGGTCCGCAGCGGACCCGACACCTCGGTGATGCGGCCCGTGCGATCCCACGAGTCGACGCCCAATGCGAACCGCCACACCCTGGTCTACCTCGGGATCATGGGTCCCCAGGACGGCGTCGACACGGTGCTGGAGGTCATGGAGAAGCTCGTCCACCGGCGCGGCCGCAGCGATGTCGACGCGGTGCTGATGGGCTTCGGCGACTGCCTTGAGGATCTCAAGCGGCGCTGCACCGAGCTGGGCCTCGACGATGTCGTCACCTTCACCGGCCGGGCCGGCGCGGCGCTGATCGCTCAGCACCTCAGCGCCGCCGCCATCGGCCTGTGCCCTGACCTGAAGACGCCGCTCAACGATGTCTCGACGATGAACAAGACGATGGAGTACATGGCGTACGCCCTGCCGTCGGTCTCCTTCGACCTGGTCGAGACGCGGGTCTCCGCCGAGGATGCCGCGCTCTTCGTCCCATCCGGGGACGTGGCCGCGTTCACCGACGCGGTCGAGTCGCTGCTGGACGATCCCGAGCTGCGGGTCGAGCTGGCCCTGCGGGCCCGGGAGCGCGCGGCGAAGGTGCTCGACTGGGGCCCGCAGTCGGCGGCGTACGTGCAGGTCTACGACTCCATGTGCGCGATCGGCGAGGCGCCGGCGGCGGTCGACGGGTTCGAGTACGTCGATCTGGACGACCCGGACGCGCTGCGCCAGTTCGTGCTCACCCGCGGACCTGCGGTGACGTAACCGATTTGGGGTATATGACCCCTACTTCGGGACCGCTGCCCCTGCGGATCCCCTTGGATGGCTCCTTGTGCTGAAAATAGGGGCCATCGGCTCCTAGAAACTAGGAGTCAACCCCACGTGACCCCCACTGTACGGATGCTCGGCACCCGTGGCGTGCCCGCGGCCCACGGCGGCTTCGAGACCGCGGTGGAGAACATCGGTCTGGACCTGGTCGACCGCGGCTGGCGAGTCGTCGTCTACTGCCAGGACGACGAGCCGCACGCGGATCTTCGGATCGACTCGTGGAAGGGCATCGAGCGCGTTCACGTGCCGGCCCGGCACGACGGTCCGCGCGGGACGATCGAGTTCGATGTCGGCGCGGTGCGGCACGCCGCCCGGGAGGCCGAGGTGGACGGCAGCGTCTGCGTGACGTTCGGCTACAACACCGGCGCCCTCAACGCGGTGCTGCGCTCCCGCCGCGTCCCCAACATCATCAACATGGACGGCATCGAGTGGAAGCGGGCCCGCTGGTCTGGCCCCGAGAAGGCGTTCCTGTGGACCCAGGAGCGGGCCGCCTGCTGGCTGGGTGACCACCTCATCGCCGACCACCCGGAGATCGCGCGCCACCTGGCGACCCGGGTGCCGGCGGAGAAGATCACCACGATCGCCTACGGCGCACCCAGCGTCGTCGACGCTCCCGAGTGGGCCGTGCTCGACCACGGGCTGGAGCCGGGTTCGTATCTCACCTTGGTCGCCCGGCCGGTGCCGGAGAACAGCATCCTCGAGGTAGTCCGGGCCTTCTCCAGCCGCCGCTGGGGCCGAAAGCTGGTCGTCCTGGGTTCCTATGACCCGGCGGATGACTACCAGCGCGCCGTCCTGGAGGCGGCCGGCGACGAGGTCGTCTTCCTCGGCGCGATCTACGACACAGACATCGTCTCGGCCCTGCGCTTCCACTCCGTGGCGTACGTCCACGGTCATCAGGTCGGCGGCACCAACCCGTCCCTGGTCGAGGCGCTCGGCTGCGGCAACGCCGTGATCGCCCACGACAACCGCTACAACCGCTGGGTCGCCGACGAAGCCGCCCTCTACTTCTCAGACGAGGCGGGCATCGTCGCGGCCTTGGAGCGTCTCCTGTCCGAGCCCGAGCTGGCGGCGTCGCTGTCCGGCCACGCCCGTGCCCGCCACTCCGCCGAGTTCACCTGGAGCCGGATCACCGACCAGTACGAGCAGCTCATCCGCGCCCACCTGCGCTAGACGTCGGTGGCGATGTCCGCGCCTCTCGGTGCCGTCTCACGGGCGGTGTAGGCGCGGTAGGCGAGGACGCAGGCGACGGTGAGAACCGCGGCGGTGACGGCACAGGCCGTGAAGAGGGTGTGCCACTGGTTGTGGTCCGCGGCCGGCCCGGCGATGACGGCGGCGATGGAGCTGCCGATGAAGAGCGAGGCGGCGAAGCACGCGACGACGGTGCCGCGCGCCTCGGGGACGATCGAGGTGGCCCAGGTCTGCAGCGAGGTGTGCAGGAAGGCCCAGGTGATCCCGAGCATCACGACGATGCCGACGATGGTGGGCACCGAGACCGTCACCGTCGCTGCGGCGTACCCGGCGGTCAGGGCGACGCCTCCGATCGCCATCAGCGCCCAGCGCGGGAGCCGTCGGGTGAGAGCCTTGAGGACCTGCGAGGCGAGCAGGACCGCGATGCCGTACGCAGCCGCCGCCAGCCCCGCTCGCGCCGCGTCGACGCCCTGGGCCTGGAGAGCCGGGGCGAGGAGGGTGAGTACGCCCAGGACCAGGCCACCCTCGACGAAGACGAGCAGCCCGACCACCATCACCCAGCGGTTGCTCAGCGCCGCCCGGAACGATGCGCCCACCCCTTGGTTCGTCGCGCGTGGCGGCTCAGCGAGCGAGCGCAGACCCCAGGCGCTGATCAGCGCCACGACCGCCGGCACCGCGAACACGACCCGCCACCCAGCCAGCTGTCCGGTGATCCCCGCGGCCGCTGCGGCCAGCGCCGTCCCGACCGCCATCGCGGCCATGAGGTCCGAGAGCGCCCGCTGCCGATGGGTCGCGGAGACGGTGTCCCCGACGTACGTCAGCGAGGTCGGCACGATCGCCCCGAAGAACGCTCCCGCAACGACCCGCACGACGACGAGAGTGATCAGGTTCGGGGCCGCCGCCGAGACGAGTCCCGCGATCCCCGCCCCGACCAGCGCACCCTGCATCAGGCGCACTCTTCCGAACCTGTCCGAGAGTGCACCCCACAACGGCTGGCTGAGGCCGTACGCCAGGTAGTAGCCGCTCGCGATCGCCACCGCCTGCCCCACGGAGACCTCGAACGTCGCCGCGACCAGGACCAAGATCGGGCTCACCACGAACCGGTCGAAGCTGCTCACGAACGAGGCGACCGAGATCCACAATGGTGGGCGTGTGGGGTCTGGGGGCACGCTGTCAGGTTAGTAAAGGACTGGTGTTCCCGCTGGTCGAGCCGCCGGAGCCGCTAGGCGGAGGCGTGTCGAGACCAACACGGTGGCTTCGCTGGTTGGGAGTGCCGAGATCTCTCCCTGCCGGGACGTTTCGCTCGGAGGGTGGTCGGGGCCGCCGACCCTTGCTTTGAGGCTCTTCTCGACGAACCCCGGAGTCAAGGACGGCCTTCGGCCGCCGGCTTCGCCGGCCGCTTCGCGGTCCTTGACACCGGGGCCCGGCGAGAAAAACTTGGCTGGCTATCGGGGCGGCGGCCCGGGTGTGGCGCAGCGGAATCTTCCTTGGGACGGGTGAGGCTAACGGGGTGGAAGGGTGGCCCTTCGGGCCACTTACCATCCACAGATACGAGGTCGTTCGCTCGCCGCGAAAATGGTCTCTGATCAGGGAAAACAGGTGGCCAGAGAGGAGTGGGGAGCGTAGAATTAGACCCATCACAGCACACCTCCGAGGAGAGGGGCAGCGATGAGTCTCGGCCGCTCGATCGACCACTGGGGCACCAACCCCGGCGATGCGATCGACGCTGCCCTGGCCGCCATCGAGACCGCCCTCCAAGAACTTCTCGCGACCGATCCCGCCTATTGGCGCACAGGCCAGAAGAAGGACCTCCTGGAACGGTTGGAGAAGCTCCAGGCCCAACAAGCGGCGTTGAAGCTGAGGGTGCTCGCCACGGCTGGCGATATTGCTGGGGAGACCGGTGCCAAGGACGCCTCCGGGTGGATGCGGACCGAGCTCTTGGTCGACAAGGGCGTGGCTCGCTCGCAGATCAAACTCGCGGCCAGTGTCGCGAAGTACGACCTCGTCGCCACCGGCCTCGCCGAGGGTGTCGTGACCCAGGACAAGGCCCGGGTGATCACCCAAGCCCTCGACAAGATCGAGACCAACCCCGTCGCCAGCGGCGAGGACCTGGTCCTGGCCGAGAAGCTCCTCGTTGACTACGCCACCCGGTTGACCGCCAACGAGCTCCGGATCGTCGGGAACCGGATCCTGGCCGAGATCGACCCGGCCCGGTTCGAAGACGCCGAAGCCAAAGCATTGTTGGCTGAGGAGGAGCGGGCTCAGCAGAAGACGGCGCTGCGGGTGTGGGACAACCACGACGGGACCGTCGGGTTCGACGGCGTTCTCCCGACCTCGATCGGGATGCGGTTCAAGCGGCTGGTCGAGGCCTGGGCCCAACCCCGTAAGCAACAGCTCGTCGGCAAGGGTGCCCCGCTGCCGCCATGGGAACGACTCATGGGACAGGGCTTCTCGCGGCTGCTCGAGACCATCGACCCCGCCGGGCTGCCCCGCCACGGTGGCGACGCCACCGTGGTCAACGTGGTCATCTCTCTCGAGGAGCTCCGCAAGGACCTCGGGATCGCCACCCTGGGTTACGACGAGACCAACGGCACCACCATCTCCGCGGCCGAGGCCCGTCGGATGGCGTGCAACGCCACCATCATCCCCTGGGTCCTGGGTGGTGACAGCGAGGTCCTCGACGCCGGCCGGGGCAGCAGGTTCTTCCAACCCATCCAACGCAAGGCGATGCGGTTGCAGCAGAAGTGCTGCCAGGCCGAAGGGTGTGACATGCCACCGGAGTGGTGCGACGCCCACCATCTAGAGCCGTGGGCCGCCGGCGGGAAGACAGATCTGAAGGACGGGGCGCTGCTGTGTCCCCACCATCACCGCCTCGCCCACAACGCGGCGTACGTTCATGAGCGACTACCGGACGGCACGATCAGGTTCACCCGTCGCCCCTGACCGGCTGGGTGGGGAGTCACTTCACCGGGTCCCGGCCGCGAAGCGAGAACCCCAACCGCTGACCGGTTTCAGTTCTTGCTGAAGCCGCCCGTTCTGGTGCCCGACGAGCGTTCCGGTCGGCTTTCTGGACTCCACGCTCGCCGTTTCCCACTCGCGAGGACGCTTCCCCACTGCAGTGAAGGTTCCCCATCCTCCGGAGAGTTGGGAACCTCCATGCCCGTGGGGACTCTCCGGATTAGTGGGGAACTGATGACCCGTCTTGACCGACCCCGACCCGGCCAGAGCGACGGCGATCTTGTGAACGCTTCACAAGATCGCGCCCACTGCCATAGGCCACCCACGAGGCACGATCCGCCAGTGCACGACCAGCCCACAGCCCCAAGCCCGTGCCCAACTGAATCCGCTGCGCCAGACCCCGCCGCCGACCCGATAGCCAGCCAAAATTCTCGACGGATCCCGGTGTCAAGGATCGCCGAAGGCGACCGGCGAAGCCGGCGGCCGAAGGCCGTCCTTGACTCCGGGATTCGTCGAGAACACCCTCCTCGAAAGGGTCGGCGGCAAACCCCAACCACCCAGCAACAGCCGACGACCGACGGTCGACGACGTACAACCCCTCTCGTCGCCCCCAAGAAATCGAGCGTCGCGACGATCTAGGGATACAACGAAGCCCGAAACACCGCGGCGTGGAGTGCGGCAGACTCCGGCCATTCGCGCGCCGACAGATCGGGACGACCAGCCGGCGGAATGCCGGTGACGGCCTTCAACGCACGCTGCAGGTCCTCGATGGTGAGGGTGCCTTCGAAGAGGTGGAGCCAGCCTTCGCCGACCTCCTCGGCCAGCAGACGGTTGACCTCGTTGTCGGGGGCCAGGACCGGGGTGTCGAGGGAGAGTGCGAGCAGGAGGGCGCCGGAGTTGTGCATGGCCTTGTAGGGCAGTACCACCAACGTGGCGGCGGCGATCTCGGCGGCCAGGGTGGGGTCGTCGGCGTAGTTCAGATCGGCGCTGATCCGGGCGTCGGCGGCTACGGCAGCGCGGACGCGGTCGGCGAGGGCGGGGTCGGAGGGGGAGCCGACGAGGCGTATGTCGAGGTCTGCCTCGGGGCTGTCGGCGACTGCCTCCAGGAGTTGCTCGACGCCTTTGTAGGGCTTGATCAGGCCGAAGTAGAGCACCCGCTTGTCGTCCTGCTCGATGGGCTCGAGTGCCTCGGTCACCGGCTCGAACCAGTCGCGGTAGTGGGCGTGGACGATCGTCGAGGTCGGTACGTCGAGCGGGGGAGCGGTCTGGTCGGTGAGCCGGATGATGTGCCTGGTGCGGCGCTCGAGGGCGTCGAGGAGCCGGTGGTCCCAGGGGCTGAGGCCGTCGGATCGGACGAGGTTGTGCCAGGTGCGTACGACCGGGGTCCGGGTCAGCCGGAGACGGGTGATGAATGCGGTGGTGAGGAGGCGGCGGGCCAGCCGGCGCAGCGGCGTACGTGCCGATGTCACCAGCAGCTCGGGCCAGTGCACGTGGAACACGTCGTAGCGGCCCACGATGGCCCGGGCGAAGCCGAACAGCACGACCTCGGTGTCGTCGCGCCGCTCCAGGGTCTCGATGAGCTGGACGATGTAGGGGTTGGTCGTCGCGCGCAGCTCCCGGGCCGATTCCAGGACCCGGACCGGGCGGTCGCGGCGCCCGTCGCGCAGCCCGCGCAGGACCGCGGAGACCGGTCGTACCGGGTGCAGGAGCTGGCGGCGGCCACCTCGCATCAAGATCTCGTACGCAGCCCCGACCGCCCCACGACGCCAGGCCCGCTGCCGCCCCTGGCTGAGCCAGGTCCGCGCGAAGAGGGCGCGGTTGCGGATGTTGAAGTAGTAGTAGGCCGGCGACTTGGCGCGGGAACCCTCCAGGCGCTGGGTGCCGCCGCCGGAGTGGATGGCCGTGGCCCCCTCGATGACCGCGACCCGGCCGCCGAGCGCCTGGACCCGCGCGCACAGGTCGACGTCCTCCCAGTAGAGGAAGTAGCGCTCGTCGAAGCCGGAGAGCCGCTCCCACAGCTCACGCGTGACCGCGAAGCAGGCGCCGGTGACCCAGGGCAGAGTGTCCGACTTTGGGTGCTCGGTGCGGCGCCGCCAGGGGCGCATCGTCCCGGTGTCGAGGTCGAGATCGAGGCCCGCGGAGGCGACCTCGCCGTCCGGGCCGAGCACCGTCGGCCCGGCGAGCAGGAGCGGCTCGGCCTCGACAGCGGCCATGAGGCGTACGGCCGACTCGACGTCGATCGAGGCATCCGGGTTGAGGAAGAGGAGCACGTCGGCGCCCTCGGCCAGCGCGGCCGCGGCGCCCAGGTTGCAGCCGGCGCCGAAGCCGGTGTTGGTGCCGGGGAAGACGCCGGTCCAGCCCTCGCGGGCGCAGAGCTGCCGGACCGCGTCGCGATGGGCGTCGGTCGAGTGGTTGTCGACGACGACGATCCTGGCGGGCCCGAGCGCGGCGGCGACCTGGGTCGTGTGCCGCTCCAGCAGGGCGGGATCGCCGTAGCTGACCACCACGACGGCAAGCCGGGAGAGCTCGCTCACGACGTGACCTCCACCGAGCCGTCGAGCACGCGCAGCTCACGCCACCACTTGCGCAGCGCGATGGCCAGCGCCGCGGCGTTGCAGACGAAGACGAGGGCGTAGACCCAGGTGAAGAGCGCCCCGAAGCCGAGCAGCACGAACATCCAGCACTGCGCGCCGTAGTCCATCGGCAGCAGCGCCCACTTGCGCAGCGGGTTCTCGTGGACCGATGCGGGCGATCCGGGAGGCCCGGTCACAGGGTCCGGGCGCAGCGTCGGCATCAGGATCAGCCCGAAGTACGTCACCACGGCAACCACCTCGAAGCCCAGCGGCACCAGCAGCCAGCCGTCGGTGACCGGACCGAAGCGGTACCAGGACACCAGCACCGCCAGATGCAGGCTGGCGGTCTTGAAGCAGTCGATGGTGTGGTCGAGCCACTCGCCCGAGCGCGACCCGCCGCCACGCAGTCGGGCGAGCTGCCCGTCGGAGGAGTCGAGCACATAGCCCGCGGCCAGCAGCACCGCGACCAGGATCCCGGTCCACCAGCGCGGCTCGACCAGCGCGAGCACCGCCAGGCCGGCCGCCGAGAGCGTCGCGCTCACCGCCGTCACCTGGTTGGGGCTCGCGCCGACGGTGTGCGCGGCCGCGGCGACGACCCGCCCGGCGGGCCGGTTGACCAGCCGCGAGTAGGCCGCGGTGTTGAGCGAGGGCTTCTGTGCCTGAGCCAGCGCCTCCAGATGTGCACGGAACCCGGCTGAGGCGCGTTCGGCGCCGGTCGCGGCCATGCTCGATCCTGCTTCGCTCATACGTGCGTACGTGGGGGAGGGGTTGGACATGCGGACCCTAGGTGACCCTCGATCGTCGTAGGGCACGAAGCGCGTCCACTCCCCAGATCTGGGTAGGACTTTGTCAGGACCTTCGGCCCGGGCCGTCCCGGTGACATACCGTTGCCCATCATGCGTTTGTTGGTCGCCCACCCGTCGCCGGACGTCTACGGCTCCGATCTTCAGCTGGTCGAGACGGTGCGTGGGCTGCACCAGGCGGGACAGCGGATCACCGTCGTCGTACCCGATCGCGGGCCGCTCCTCCCGCTGCTCGAGGCCGCCGGCGCGAGCGTCGAGGTGATGGCCTTCCCGGTGCTGCGCAAGGCCTACCTCAGCCCCACCGGACTGGTCCGGCTGGCCGCGGCGCTGATGGTCTTCTGGGTCCGCGCGGCGCGGCTGTGGCGGCGGGTCCGGCCGAGCCGGCTGCTGGTCAACACCGTGACGATCCCGTGGTGGATCGTCGTCGCGCGGGCGGCCCGCGTCCCCGTCGTCTGCCACGTGCACGAGGCCGAGGACGACCAGCCGAAGCCCGTACGCCTCGCCCTGACCGCTCCGCTCCTGCTGGCCACCCGGGTGGTGGCCAACTCGCGGGCATCGCGCGACGTCCTCACGCACACGGTGAAGGTGCTGGAGCGGCGTACGACCGTCGTCTACAACGGCGTGCCGGGGCCGGAGTCCGTGGCGGCGGCGCGCAGCCGGACGCCTAACGAGACGCTGCGGCTGGTGCTGGTCGGGCGGCTCTCGCCGCGCAAGGGGACCGACGTGGCCCTCGAGGCGCTCGCCGAGGTACGCCGCCGGGGGATCGACGCGCGGCTGCGGGTGTGCGGGTCGGTGTTCGCGGGCTATGAGTGGTTCGAGCAGGAGCTCCGCGAGCGCGCCGCCGTAGGAGACCTGGCGGGCAGCGTCGACTTCCTGGGCTATGTCGCCGAGCCCGCGGGTGAGCTCGAGCAGGCCGACGTCGTGCTGGTGCCCTCGCGCGTCGAGCCTTTCGGCAACGTCGCGGTCGAGGCACTGCTCGCCGAGCGCCCGCTGATCGCGAGCCGGGTGCAGGGCCTGGCCGAGATCGTGACCGACGGCGAGACCGGCCTCCTCGTGACCCCCGATGACGCGAACGACCTCGCCGGCGCGATCCAGAGGCTCGCCACCGATCCCGCTCTCGCCGCCGAGCTCGCCTCCGCCGGCCGCAAGGACGCCGAGGAGCGCTTCGGCGCCGAGCGCTACCGCGAGGAGATCGCGGCCGAGGTCCTCGGGTGACGGTGACCGACAACCCCCACTCCGGACTCGGCAGAAGCGCGACGCGCGGCGGTCTGGTCGTGCTCGGCGGCCAGGGCGTACGCATCCTGGTCCAGGTCGCCTCCGTCGCGGTGCTGTCCCGGCTGCTCGGTCCCCGTGACTACGGCCTGGTCGCGATGGTGCTGGCGGTCGTCGCGGTCGCCGAGATCTTCCGCGACCTCGGGCTCTCGACCGCCGCGATCCAGGCCAAGGTGCTCACCCGGGCGCAGCAGTCGAACCTGTGGTGGCTCAACACCGCCCTCGGCGTCGGCCTCGCGCTCGTCGTCATCGCGGCCGCCCCGCTCGTCGCCGCCCTCTACGACGAGCCGGCCCTGACAGCCCTGACCGCCGCGATGTCGGGGATCTTCGTCCTCAACGGCATGGGCGCGCAGTACCGCGCCGACCTCACCCGCCGGATGCTCTTCGCAAGGCTCGCCGTGGCCACCACCCTGGCGCCGCTGCTGGCCCTCGGGATCGCGGCGTACGCAGCAGCCAACGGCGCCGGCTACTGGGCCCTCGTCATCCAGCAGCTGGTCCAGGGCGCGGTCGCCCTGGTCGCCGTCGCGGCGTTCGCCGGCTGGCTCCCCGGGCGCCCGCGGCGCGGCGTGGAGATGGGCGGGTTCCTGCGTTTCGGCTGGTCACTGGCCGGAACCCAGCTGATCAACTACGCCGCCAGCAACATCGACTCCGTGCTCATCGGCACCCGCCTGGGTGCCGACCAGCTCGGCTCCTACAACCGCGCGTGGCAGCTGCTGATGAACCCGCTGGTCCAGCTGCGCGGCCCCACCACGACCGTGGCGCTGCCGGTGCTGAGCCGGATCCGCGACAACCCGGCGCTGACCCAGCGGTTCGTGCAGCGCGGCCAGGTCGCGCTCGGCTACAGCCTCGGCGCCGGGCTCGGCCTGGTCGCGGGCGCCGCGGCGCCGGTCTGCGCCCTCTTCCTCGGACCCGGCTGGGACGTCGCCGGTGTCTTCGCCCTGCTCGCCTGCGCCGGCCTGTTCCAGACGCTGGCCTACGTCGGCTACTGGGTCTATCTCGCCCACGGTCTGACCACCGAGCTGCGCCACTACACCCTGGTGGCCTCCGTCCTGAAGGTCGTCTGCGTGCTTGTCGGGGTGCAGTACGGGATCACCGGCGTCGCGGTCGGCTACGCGACCGCGCATCTCCTGGAGTGGCCGCTGTCGCTGTGGTGGATCTCCCGCCGCACCCGACTGCGCGTCGGCCCGCTCTATCTGGGCGCCGCCCGCATCCTGACGGTGGCCGGGTCGGTCGCCGCCGCTGCGTACGTCACCGCCGAAGCCCTCCACGGGCAGCACCCCGCGGTGACCGTGCCCGTCTGCGTGGTGGCCGGGGCCGCGGCGTACGCACTGCTTCTGCTCGTCCCGCCGATCCGCCGCGACGTGATGTCGCTGGTGGTGACCGTGAGGGGTGCGCTGGCTCGGAAGGTCAGCCGCGGCTGAGGGCCACCGGGCGGCCGGAGTCGTCCCAGACGTTGCCGGAGTGGGTGATCTTCGTCGAGGACGGGTGGATGATCGCGCAGCCGTCGATGCGCTGGTCGCTGAGGAACCGGTTGTCGCGGATCACCATGCCACGGATCGGGCCCCGGCCCTTCTCGGCGATGTTGACGGTGCAGCCGCCTCCGCCGAGGAGGTTGTCGCGGATCGTGACCCCGTTGACGTCGCCGATGCTCTGGGTGATCTGCACACCGGCGTTGTAGGCGCCGGTGAAGCGGTTGTCCGCGATCGTGATGTTGCTGCCGCCGATGATCTGGATCGAGTCGTCGTGGGAGGCACCGCCGCCCTGGTAGGGGTCGCGCTCGAAGTGGTAGTTGTCGTGAAACCAGTTGTCGCGCACCGTCACGTTGCTGCCGGTGATGTGGACCTGGTCGGTGACGTGGTGGATCTCCGAGTCCTCCAGGGTGAAGTCGCGGCCGACCACGCCGTTGACGCCCGGCGCGGCGTTCTCGGCGAGCACCTCGACGTTGCTGACCAGCATCCCGGCCCCGTTGCCGTTGTTGTTGGAGATCCCGGCGGTCTCCGAGCCGGTCGGCACGATCACCTTGGTGTTGCGGATCGTCACGTTCGGCGCCTCGACGCTGACCCGGCCGTGCACCTCGAGGCCGTCGACCACCTTCCCGGGGGTCCTGATGATCAGGTCGCCGCGGTGGACGCGCAGCTTCTTCTTCGGAGGTACGCCGGTGTCCCCGGACCCCGGAGCGTCACCCGCCGGCGGTGAGCTCAGCGGCTCACCATCGCGCGGTCCCTGCTCGCCCGGCCGGTCGCCGGAGCGGTTCGGCTTCCCCGAGTCCGTGGGCCGCTTCTTCGGGTCCGCCCCATCCGAGGGCTTGGCCGTCTGCGTCGAGGACGCGGAGGGAGAGACCGACGGCGAGGGGGATGGCGTCAGCGTCACCGGACCGCCGAAGTCGTCGGGCGGCAGATCGCCGTAGTTCCTCTCCGCACGCGGCGTGGGCTCCTCGGCGGGGCCGGAGGTCAGCGCGTAGGTCGAGCCCAGCGCGACCACGGTGGCGACCGTGGAGATACCGAGGAGGAGGACCCGGGACGGGACAGCCAAGAGACGTACGCCTTCCTGTGGACTCTGCATCCAACTGATGGTGTGGGAGTCTGCCCCCTGAACCACGCAGTTTGCGAGCGTTGGGTGCTTGCGTCCCCACACATACCCGATTCAGGGGATCGGAAGTGCGATTGACGGGCGGATGACCGTGTGTGTCCGCGACACTGCCGTGTCGCGGCCGAGGTGGCCGCCTTGTGCAGGGATGGATGATGACGCGGATTCACGAGTGGCGTCTGCTGGCGGCGGGGGCAGTCGCAGCTGTTCTCGGGGTGAGCAGCCTGGTCATGTCGGGAGGGGCGACGGCGGACACGGCTCCGGTCGACCCGGAGCTGCCGGAGACGGTCTCGGCCGACGTACTCCCGACGGTGCAGATCGACGGGGTCGCCTGGAAGCAGGTGATCGTCGGCGACATCGTCTACGTCGGCGGCAACTTCACCTCGGCTCGCCCGGCGGGCGCAGCGGCGGGGACGGATGAGACGCCGCGGTCCAACATGCTGGCCTACCGGCTCTCGACCGGCGAGCTGATCCCCGGCTTCGCGCCGAGCTTCAACGGCCAGGTCAAGGACATGGCGCTCTCGCCCGACAAGACGCTGCTCTACGTCGCCGGCAGCTTCACCCAGGTGAACGGGGTGAACCGCTACCGCGGCGCGGCGATCAACCTGGCCACCGGGGCGCTGACCAGCTTCCGCCCGATCTTCAACTCGACCACCAACGCGGTCGCGGCGACCGCCGACGCGGTCTTCTACGGCGGCGTGTTCACCTCGGCCGACAACACCGCGCGTACGAAGCTGGCCGCCGTCCGGCCCGGCGACACCGGCACCCAGCTGCTGCCGATGAACCCGACGGTCTCCAACGGTTCCGTGCAGGACATCGTGGTCTCGCCCGACGGCGCCGACATCGTGATCGGTGGCAACTTCACCCGGGTCAACGGATCCTCCAACCCGGGCTACGGTCTGGCCCGGATCAAGGTCGCGACCGGTGCCTCGATGGCGCTGCCGGTCAACTCCGAGTTCCGCGACGCCGGCAGCAACTCCGCGGTCCTCTCGCTGGAGAGCGACGGCAGCAGCTTCTACGGCAGCGGCTACCACTACGGCAGCGGCGGCAACTCCGAGGGCACCTTCAAGGCCGACTGGGCCACGGGCAGCCTGACCTGGCTCGAGGACTGCCACGGCGACACCTACTCGATCTGGCCGACCGCAGACGTCGTCTACCAGGCCAGCCACAAGCACTACTGCGGCAACTCCGGCGGTTTCCCGGAGACCAGCCCGCGCAGCTTCCAGCACTCCACCGCGGTCACCCAGGACGTACGCGGCACCAACACCCGCGACATCTACGGCTACCCCGACCACCCCGGCACGCCGCGCCCGGAGTTCCTGGAGTGGTACCCGAAGTGGACCCCCGGCACCTTCACCGGTGCCAACCAGGCGCCCTGGACGGTGACGGCCAACGCCGACTACGTCGTCTACGGCGGCGAGTTCCTCAAGATCAACGGGATCGCCCAGCAGGGTCTGGCGCGGTTCGCGGTCAACACGATCGCCCCCAACGACGTCGGTCCGGCCATGTCCGGCGCGGAGTTCGGGCTCACCGCGACCTCGCCCGCCGACGGTCAGGTCAAGCTGACCTGGCCCGGCAACGCCGACATGGACAACGCGACCGTGACCTACAAGGTCTACCGCGGCTCGACCGATGTCGCCCCGATCCACACCAAGCCCGTCACCGCGGCGTTCTGGAAGCAGACCACGCAGAGCTTCCTCGACACCGCGGCGCCGCCCGGCACCACCCAGAGCTACCGTGTCGTCGCCGAGGACGCCTTCGGCAACCAGTCGCCCACCGAGTGGGTCACCGTCGATGTCGCCGGCGAGCCGGCCCCTCCGGCCGAGGGCGTCGTCGCCGCGGACACCTTCGGGCGTGCCGAGGCGAGCGGCTGGGGCACGGCCGAGACCGGTGGCACCTGGACCCGCACCACCGGCACCGCCGGCAACTTCTCGGTCTCCGAGGGCCGCGGCTGGCACTCGGTCACCCCGGGTGGGACGACCGAGTCCCGGCTCGAGGAGGTCTCGGCGACCGACGTCGACGCCACCGTCAGCATCGGAGCGTCCCGGCTGCCCGACGCGGGCTACGTCTGGTCGATCTTCGGTGCCCGCGTCTCCGGCACCAACCACTACGCCTCGCGGCTCCGGTTCAACCCGGACGGCACCGTCGGCGTCCATCTCGTACGCAGCGGCACCCCGGTCGTCGGCGCCAACGTCGTCCCGGGCCTGAGCGTCGCGCCCGGCGACCGGCTGAAGGTACGCCTCCAGGTCACCGGCACCGCACCGGCGACCGTGCGCACCAAGGTGTGGCCGGCCGGCTCCGCGGAGCCGTCGGGATGGACGTACGAGCTCTCCGACTCGACCCTCGCCAACCAGGTCGCCGGTGGAGTGATGCTGCGCAGCTTCGGCGCCTCGACGATCGGCACCACGCCGGTCCTGGTCGGCTACGACGACCTGAAGGTCATCGAGCCGTAGGAGGCATACCCGATCTTGGGGAGTAGGCGTCAGGATCCCCCCACGGGCGTCCGGCTTGGGCTTTAATCCAACGTCTTTGAATCGATGTCTTTGTCCGACCCGCCCGCGGAAGATCCCCCATGCTCAGTCAAGTCCCGCGCTCGAGGATGTACGTCGCGGCAGCCGTCGCTGCCGTCGTCCTGGTGAGCGTCGCGGCCGTGCTCATCGTGCGTCACCCGTCCGGCTCGGCCGACCCCGGGTCGGACTCGACGGTGGCCGCGGCGCCCTCCTCGACGGCGACCCCGTCGGAGAAGTCCTCCGAGTCAGAGGAGTCGGAGGAGTCGGAGCCGGGAAAGCCGTCGGGCGACAACCGCGCGGTCGGCCTGAAGGCCGAGGCGACCTCGGCCCCGGGCGTGACGGCGCGGCTGGCCAGGATCGACTCGGTCCAGGCCACGGCGAGCCTGCCCGGCGAGGTCGGCGGCCCTGCGCTCGCGATCACCGTGAAGGTGAAGAACGAGACCGGGAAGAAGCTCGACCTCGCGCTCGGTGTGGTCAACGCCTACTACGGGCCTGAGCGCACCCCGGCGGTCAGCGTCGCCTCCGACGGCGAGGTGCCGTTCCCGGCCTCGGTCGCGGACGGCGAGGCGGCCAAGGGCGTCTACGTCTTCCAGATCCCCGAGGAAGCCCGCCCCGTACGCGTCGAGCTCGATCTGGGCAACGGCGCCGACGTGGTGGTCTTCAAGGGCCGTCCCCAGCGATAACCCTCCCCACGATGAGAGATGTGATGAAGCCGATCCTGGCTGTGCTGGCGCTCGTGGCAACGAGCCTGACCCTGGCGACGACCTCCGCATCCGCGGACACCGCGCCGACCGATCCCGACCTGCCGAAGACCGTCGCTGCCGACGTACTTCCCACCGTGCAGATCAACGGCGTCGCCTGGAAGCAGGTGATCGTCGGCGACATCGTCTACGTCGGCGGCAACTTCACCTCGGCGCGCCCAGCGGGGGCCGCGGCCGGCACCAGCGAGTCACCGCGGTCCCACATGCTCGCCTACCGCCTCTCGACCGGGAAGCTGATCACCACCTTCGCGCCGAAGTTCAACGGCCAGGTCAAGGACCTGGCGCTCTCGCCCGACAAGAAGCTGCTCTACGTCGCGGGCGGCTTCACCCAGGTCGACGGCGTCAACCGCTACCGGGGCGCGGCGATCGACCTCGCGACCGGGAAGGTCACCAGCTTCCGGCCGATCTTCAACTCGACCACCAACGCGGTCGCGGCCACGTCCAGCGCGGTCTTCTACGGCGGTGTGTTCACCTCCGCCGACAACACGGCACGGACGAAGGTGGCCGCCGTCAAGCCCGGCGACACCGGCACCGGCCTGCTGCCGATGAACCCGAAGGTCGCCGGCGGCAACGTCAACGACGTCGTGGTCTCCTCCGACGGCACCAAGATCGTGATCGGCGGGGCGTTCACCAGCGTCAACGGCTCCTCCAACCCGGGCTACGGTCTGGCCCGGATCGAGGTCTCCTCGGGCAAGTCGCTGGCACTGCCGGTCAACTCCGAGATCCGCAACGGCGGCGCCGAGGCGGCGATCCTCTCGCTGGAGTCCGACGGCACCAGCTTCTACGGCACCGGCTACGACTACGGCAGCGGCGGCAACTCCGAGGGCTCCTTCAAGGCCGACTGGGCCACCGGCAAGCTGACCTGGCTCGAGGACTGCCACGGCGACACCTACGCGGTCTGGCCGACCTCCGCTGTCGTCTACCAGGCCAGCCACAAGCACGGCTGTGACACCTCCGGTGGCTTCCCGGAGACCAAGCCGCGGGCCTGGTACCACGCCACCGCCACCACCCAGGACGTACGCGGCACCAACATCGCCGACGACAAGTACGGCTACCCCGACCACACCGGCACCCCGCGTCCGGAGTTCCTGGAGTGGTACCCCAAGTGGACCAACGGCACCTACACCAGCGCCAAGCAGTCGACCTGGACCGTGACCGCCAACGCCAGCTACGTGCTGTACGGCGGTGAGTTCCTCAAGGTCAACGGCGTCGCCCAGCAGGGCCTGGTGCGGTTCGCCGTCAAGGACATCGCGCCCAACAAGGTCGGCCCGACGCTGAAGGGCGCGAAGTGGGCCCTCACCGGCTCCTCGCCGTCGGCGGGCAAGGCCACGCTGAAGTGGCCGGGCAACCCCGACAAGGACAACGCGACCGTCACCTACAAGCTCTACCGCGGGTCGATCGAGTCCACGCCGATCAAGACCGTGAAGGTCTCCGCTCCGTTCTGGAAGCACACTGCGATGACCTTCACCGACACCGGCCGCGCCAGTGGCTCGGCGCAGAAGTACAAGATCGAGGCAGTGGACCCGCTCGGCAACATCTCCCGCTCCGACTGGGTGACGGTCACGATCAAGTGAAGTCAGTGGAATGACGAGGCCGGTCTGGGTCTGCATGCTCACCTATCGGCGGCCCGAGGGGTTGGCCGAGGCCATCGGCATGCTCCGGGCCCAGCTCGATCTGGTTCCCGGCGCGCGGCTGCTCGTCGTCGACAACGACGAGCAGCCCAGCGCTTCCTCGGCGGTCGCGGAGGCCGCCGGGGGTGACGTACGTGTGCAGTATGTGCACGAGCCGACCCCCGGCATCGCCGCCGCCCGAAACCGGGCGCTGGATGAGGCCGGTCCGGAGGCTGTCGTCGTGTTCATCGACGATGACGAGCAGCCGTCGGAGAAGTGGCTGGCGACCCTGCTCGCGTGCTGGGAGGAAACGGCCGCTGCGGCGGTAGCCGGGCGCGTCGTCTCCCGCTTCGCTGTGGATCCGGACCCTTGGGTCACGGCCACCGGTGTCTTCAATCGGCCGCGGTACTCAACAGGAGACTCGGTGGCCGCCGCCGCGACCAACAACCTTCTCCTCGATATGGCCCAGGTAGGCGCACTCCGCTTCGACCTCGGCTTCGGCCTCTCCGGGGGCTCGGACACCGTCTTCACCCGAGCCCTGGCTGCTGCTGGAGGACGGATCGTGTGGTGCGACGAGGCGACGGTCCACGATCTGGTGCCCGCCGGCCGCGCGACCCGAGACTGGGTGCTCGCCCGGGCCTCTCGCGTCGGCAACTCCGACTCACGGGTGCAGATCTATCTAGCCCCGCCCGGCAGTCGGGGCTTGGCGCGAGTCCGGGAAACGATGCGTGGCGTCGCTCGGGTCGTGTGTGGAGGCGTACGCCTGCTTCTGGGGCGTCTGACCGGATCCGTTGTCCATGACGCTCGCGGGACTCGGTTGGTGGTTCGCGGTGTCGGCATGGTTCGCGGCGCCTGGGGATCACATGTCAGTGAGTATCTCCGCGGGTAGCGTGTCCTGTCACTGATCCCTGGGCACGTCGCTGATCACATACTTCAGTTTCGCGCCGGTGTAGGGCAACGAGTCGACGTACTCGATCCTGATGGGAACCTCGTTGTCGATCCGACTCCTCAGGACCTCGACGTTCCGCGCCACGTGCGATCGGGCGTCCGGGATCCGTCCCTCCACGACGCGGACTGTGACCGAGTAGTCCGCGTGCTGGTGGACCTGCATCTGGCGCACGGCCTCCGGAACATCGCTGAACATCGCCATGATCCGATGACCGAGCGTACGGCCGCTCGGCGTGTACAGAAGGTCTGTGACGCGGCCCTCGGGCTGGGCCATGAGCGGAAGGCTGTTGCCGCACGGACAGGGCCGATCGAGCAGCCTGCCTCGATCGCCGATCCGGTAGCGGATGAGTGGGAACACCCGGTTGCTGAGATCGGTGAGGACGAGCTCACCGGTTTCGCCTGCGGGAAGCACGTGCCCGTGCTCGTCGACGACCTCGATGAGCCGGGCATCGGCGAAGACGTGCAGGCCGTTGCGCTCGCTGCACTCGCCCGCCATCCAGCCGAGCTCTGAACCTCGATACTCGTCGTGCACAGGTACGCCGAAGACCGACTCGAGGCGAGCGCGAGAGGTTGGGTCCAGCGGACCGGCGGTGGTCGCGATCGCGCGCAGCGATGGCAGCCGCAGACCCTCGGCCTCGACGAAGTCAGCGAAGGCGACGGTCGACCCCACATACCCTTCAAGCAGCGCCGGCCGTGTCTTGGTGAGCTCGGCATGGAACTGTCGCATCGACTCCGGGCTCATCAGTCCAGCGTCCGCGTAGCGCTGCTTGGACGGCCACCATGCGACATCGTTCTTGAGCGTGTCGAAACGCCCGAAACCCCAGCGGGCGATTCGCGCCAGATTGTCCCAAGGCTGGATTCCCCACCACGTGTACATGCGCCAAGCGAGCGCGAGCGTCGGCACGCGGGCGTCGTGCTTGGCTTTGAGGGGCTCGCCAGTGCTTCCGCCGGTGAGCGCAGGGCGCGAGTTCCGAGACGTGGCCTCAGACGAGGTGACCTGGTCGGCGTGCTCCTTGAGCATCCTTCTGTTCAGCAGGGGCAGCCGGGTCCAGTCGTCTTGCGTCAGCGCTCGACTCGGGTCGACGCCGGCGTCGGCGAAGTGTTTGGCGTAGAAAGCTGTCTGGCTCCGGGCGAACTCGGCGATCGCGACTGCCCGGGAGCGCTGCAGGTCGGCGAGGGCTGCCGGGTCAAGCTCCTGGTTGCGCAGCAGCTCCTTGTACAGGCGTCCCGAGTCGCGCCGGAAGGAGTGCAGCTTCAGGTTGAAAAAGGTCTCGGGCAGATTCATGGCGGAAATCCTGGGGCTAGGTTCTCTGGAGGGACGAGGAAGAGCGTTCGCGGGCTGCCTTTGCGGTCCAGCGGGCGACCGGAAAGTCGAAGACGCCGCGGATGCGACCCGTGATCAGCCGGTCGAGACCCAGTGCCAGCAGGATCGCTACGAGGGTCAGTAACGGCACCGCCACCAGGCCGGTGCCCGGCGGCCAGTTGATGTCGCGGCCGGTCAGTAGGGCTGCGGCGGCGGTGATCGGGAAGGCGTGGACGACGTAGATCGGCAGCGTGCGGGTGCCGAGGTGGCGTACGAATCCGAGCGCGGGGATGCGGGCGATCATCACTCCGAGCCCGCAGCCCGCGGCGACCGCGAGCAGGCCCAGCAGCGGCCGGACGAAGATGATCCTGTCGTCGGCGACGTAGAGGAAGAACCCCAGCACCACGGCGTACGCCACCCCCGCCCCGACCACGTGGACGGGCCGCATCCGCGGCACGACCGAGCGCACCGCGGGTGCCGTGCGGGAGGCCAGCACGAAGAAGAACCAGTAGCGGAACGTCTTGTCCCAGGGGACGTCGCCGGTGGAGACGAGCCCGGCGGCGAAGACCGCGGAGCAGATCAACGCGGTCCCGACGACCAGCCATGCGGGCAGCCGTTGCGTCAGCCAGCCGACCAGCGTGAACAGGCAGAGCGTGTAGAGGAACCAGAGGTAGACGTTGGGCTCGATCAGCACCAGGGCGAGCGAGGCGAACGCCTCGGGCGGCGGATGCGGCAGGAGCGCGCGGAAGGTGCCGAGGAGCAGGCACCACAGGACGTAGAGGTAGATCAGGTTCAGACATCGGGTGCGCAGCACGGTCCGCAGCGGGCGGGCGAGCAGCGCGGGAGCGAGGAGCCCGGCGAGGAAGAAGAACAGCGGCATCCGGAAGGTGTCGAGGGTGTAGGCCAGCCGCGACCAAGGGCCGGCGAGGCCGACCAGGTCGAGATTGATCACGGCGTGGAAGAGCACCACGAGGACGATCGCCAGGCCGCGCGCGGAGTCGATCCAGCCTTCACGCACGCTGCGGCCCTCCTGCGAGGTAGCGGCGGCGAGCCCGCTGGTCACGACGAGCCCTGCGCGGCTTTCGCATCGCCGGCCTCGGCTCCGGCGCCGCCGGACTGGCAGCAGCCTCCTTGCGCTGGAGCAAGAACACCCCGAGCGCGAGCGCGAGCGGCGCCAGCGAGCTCATGATCGGGCCGAAGAAGAGGTTCCAGGCGAGCTGCAGGGCGAGGAAGATGCCGAGCGCGGTGCCAGTGCGGTTGGCCATGCTGCGGCCCAGATAGATGGTGGCGAGCCACAGCAGCCATCCCGACAGCACCAGCCCAGCGAGCCCGAACCAGATCCACAGGTCGCCGATCAGCGAGTGCACCTCGATCCGGGTGCCGAACATGTAGTGCTCGACGTAGCCGTTGTCGGGGTCATAGCCCAGACGTGACATGCCCTGCTTGGCCGCCTGCATGTCGGTCGGCGTGGCCATGACGCCGGCGCCGTAACCGAGCGGCTCGTGGAGCATCAGTGCGACCGTGGCCCCGATCTCGGGTCTGCCGCCGAGGATGAGCGACCCGGCGGCCTGGGTCTGCTCCTCGGTGCGCTCCTGGGCCGACTGGCCGAGGTAGCCGTCGAGTGCGGCGCCCTCCAGCGCTCGGTAGAGCCCGAACCCCAGCGCCCCCACCAGCACCAGCGAGAGCAGGGCCGAGGTGGTTCGCTTGGCCGTTCTCGGCCGGTGCTGCCACAGCAGCAGCACGGCGGTCATGATCAGGAACGCGCTCATCGACCTGGCCCCGGACAGCGCGGTGACCGCGGTGATGATCCCGAGGACGGTCATGTCCGCGAGGAGCCTCTTGCGAGGCCGCCGCCGGATGAGCATGCAGGCACCGAGCAGCAGCATCGTCGACGGCGTCGCGAACCCGAACCGCCAGGGTTCGTCGGCGAAGCGCGAGCCCATCGTCGAGGTCATGAACGAGCCGATCGCGTAGAGGCAGACCACGACTCCCGGCGACAGCACCTGCTGCGCCCACAGCAGCGCCCCGACGCACATCGCGGCCGAGACGACCGGCACCAGCTCGAACAGCACGCCCGCCTCGGTCGGCGGGTGGGTCGCCGAGCGCCAGGTGGCGAGCGCCAGCGCGGAGAAGAGACAGGCGAGAAGGAGTACGCCGCCCAGGGCCGCACCGCGGTAGCGGCCCGCCTCCCGGATCCAGACCGGCGCCAGGGCCGCACCCATCAGTCCGCCCACGGTCAGGCCACGGACGAGATCGAAGTCCGTCCCGGCGAGGAACGCGGCCGCTCCCGCCAAGAGAGCGGTCAGCACCTCCCAGCCGGTGCGCTCGACGCGCGGGGTACGCCCGGTGCGCCCGGCGCGGACCCGGACCGCCGTCGCGACGGCCATGCTCAGCTCCCGGCGGCCGGGTAGCCCTGCTGACGCGGTTCCCGGGGGCGTACGAAACCGGAGAGGAGGCGGGCGAACCAGCCCTGCTCCGGCTGGCCGTAGTAGGTGTGCGCGGCAGTGTCCCGGACCTGGTTGGCGACGATGCCGAGGCAGCGGGCATCGACGGCCTCGAGGCTGTCGATCGCCTCCAGCACCTGCGGCCGGTGGATCGTACGGCAGTTGGCGACCACCAGGGCACCGTCGGTCAGCCGGGACAGGATCGCGCCGTCGGCCACCGGAAGCAGCGGTGGGGAGTCGAGGATGACCACGTCGTAGCCGTCGCGCGCCTCCTCCAGCAGGTCGGCCATCCGCGGCGAGCCGATCAGCTGCGCGGGGTTGGGCGGGATCTCACCCATGGTGAGCACGTGCAGATTGGCGTCGCCCCAGACCTGGACGACGTCGTCGAGGTCGGCCTTCCCGATCAGCACGGTCGTCAGCCCGGCCGCGCCCTCCAGGCCGCAGTAGTCGGCCACTGCGGGGCGGCGCATGTCGGCATCGACCAGCAGCACCCGCTGGCCCTGCTCCGCGATCGCCAGGGCCAGGTTGATCGAGGTGGTCGACTTGCCCTCGCCGCCGATCGAGGAGGTCACCACCATCGAGCGGACCGGCGAGGAGGCGTCGAGGAACTGCAGGTTGGTCTGCAGCCTCCGATAGGCCTCGGCGGCGACGTTGTGCGGGTCGATGGCGGTCACCGCACCGCGCGAGCGCCGCTGGCCGCGGCGCCGGGGGATCGCCCCCAGGAGCCCCACGTCGGTGAGCTGCTCGATCTCGGCCGCAGTCCTGACCCGGGTGTCCAGGAGGGCACGGACCACCGCGATCGCGACGCCGAGGCCGAAGCCGCCGGCGAATCCGACCAGAGCGGCCAGCCGCGTACGCGGCGCGAACGCCTCTTGGGGCGGGTCGGCACGGGCGACCACCGTCACCTCGACCGCGGACTTCTTGTTGGAGCTGGGGGAGAGGTTGGTGATCGTGGTGGTGAGCTCGTCGGCGACCGAGTTGGCGAGGTCGGAGGCGCCGGTGCTGGTGGTGGCCACCGCGTCGATCTCGATGATCACGGTGTCGAGCGGGTTCTCGGCGGTGATCTCCTCGGCCAGCGCCTTGGGGGTCGTGTCGAGGTCGAGCTCGTAGATGACCTGGTCGAGCACCACCGGCATCGTCGCCAGCTTGGCGTAGGACTGGACGATGTCCTGGGTGAACGTCGAGCCCTGGACCAGCTCCTGGGTCGTCGCGCCGCGCGCGATCGAGACGAAGACGGTGCTCTGTGCACGGTACTGCGGCGGGCTCGCGTGTGCCTGCGCGAAGGCCGCGCCGGCGCCGATGATCGCGAGCACCGCGACGATGTACCACCGCTTGCGCAGGGCAGCGACATAGTCGCGCAGATCCAACAGGTCACTCCATCCGATGTCTGTGCCAGGCTGCTTGTCCGGGACTCACCCGCCGAAGCGGAGCCCGAGGCAATGGGTCGCGCCGTCAGGGCGGGCCACGGGGCCATCGCACATCCTCACCCTGTTTGGGGGATGACAGGGCCGGGTGTCCGGCCCGTTCACCCAAATGGGGGATTGATTCGCCGTCGGTTTCTGGAGGCGTACGCCGACTGCGTAATGTCTGTCCGTCACGTTCGGGGGGTTGGCCGCGTGGATGTGAGGTCCGCGCTCGAGAACCGGCAGGCAACTGTTTCGAAGGTAGGCAGGGTATGGACACCGCGACGATCCTGGTCGTCTGCAGCGGGAACGTACGACGATCGCCGGCGATCGAGGCGATGCTCCGCGAGGGCGTCGGCCAGATCGGTGGGCTCGCCCGCCACGGCATCACGGTGATCTCGGCCGGCAGCGAGGCGCTCGAGGGCTACGACATGGACCCGATGATCGCCTCCGAGGTCGCTCTCGCCGGGGTCCGGCTGACCAGGCACCAGGCTTACCCGCTCGACGTCGACGACATCGAGAGCGCCGACCTGATCATCACCGCCGAACGCTCCCACCGCAGCGAGGTCGCCAAGCTGGTGCCCTCGGCGGTCAAGCGCACGTTCACCCTCGTCGAGATCGCCGCCCTCGGCGACCTGCTGGGACGTACGGCCCTGGGTGGCCCCGCGGGTTCGGAGGCGGACGCGGCCACCCGGCTGCGTACGCTCGTCCAGCTCGCGCCGCTGCAGAAGGCCCGGCGACGGGTCCGGCGGCCGGCCGACGACGACCTGCTCGACCTGCGGAAGCGCACCCCGCGCGAGGCCCGACGGCTGGTGACGGAGGCCCGTGGCCACGTCGAGTCGCTGCTGCGGGTGCTCGAACCGAGCCTGTCGCTGGTCGCCAAGCCCCAGCGGCCCGCGGCGGCTCCCACGATCCCCTCGCCCGCGGCTCCGGTCGAGACGACCCAGCCGCGCTCGGCGCACTCCACCCGGTCGGCGGGTTGACGGCCGGCGGTTTGCCGCCAAGTTAGGGTTGCCTATATGAACCGTCCCGCGAAGCCTGAGACCGCCCTCGTCGTGACCGCCACCCAGCGGCTCAGCCCGACGATGATCCGGGTGAGCTTCCGCTCCGACGACCTGAGCGCCTTCTCCTCGAGCGTCTTCACCGACCGCTACGTGAAGCTCGTCTTCCCGCAGGTGGACGGCGAGGTGGTCCGCACCTACACCGCCCTCAACCCCTCGGTCGAGGACGGCACCCTCGACATCGACTTCGTCGTCCACGGCACCGAGGGGTACGCCGGTCCCTGGGCCGCCGCGGCCAAGCCCGGTGACACCCTCGCGGCGCGCGGCCCGGGCGGCGCCTACTCGCCCGACCCGGAGGCCGACTGGCACCTGATCGCCGGCGACGAGACCGCTCTGCCGGCCATCCGCGCCGCGCTGGCCGCGCTGCCCTCCGACGCTCGCGGCTACGCCGTCATCGACATCCCGGCGCCGGGCCACGAGCAACCCCTGGACCACCCCGACGGCGTCGAGGTGACCTGGCTGGTCACCGGCGGCCACACCCACCACGCCGCCGAGGACGCCGAGGGCCACGAGCAGCTCCTCGTCACCGCCATCCGCGACCTGAAGTGGCTCGACGGCCGCGTCCACGCCTTCGTCCACGGCGAGGCCGCGGTCACCATGCACGGCATCCGCCCCTATCTCCTCAAGGAGCGCGGGGTCCCGAAGGCCGACGTCTCCATCTCGGGCTACTGGCGCCGTGGCCGCACCGAGGAGACCTTCCGCGAATGGAAGCGCGAGCTCGCCGAGGCCGAGTCGGCCTGAGCTCGGCGGGGTTTCGCCTTCAGGTGCCGTTCTCGCTGAAGTGCTGGTAGTCCTTCAGTGAGCTCCAGTCGCCGCCCCACTCCCAGCCGATGTCGGCGAACGCCTGGACCACGACGTCACCGTCGTGGATCATCCCGGGCGCCCGCCTGGACCGGTCCAGATACCAGCGGGCGAGCTCGGGGATGACGCGGTCGCCCTTGACGTACGGGTTCTGGAAGGTGTTCAGGTCGATCGCCAGGCCGTAGGCGTGCTGGGAGAACGAGGTCTGGCCGACCGAGGGACGGCAGACGAAGCCGCCGGTGCCGTTGCCGTCGCCGGTCGGCGGCGCGTCCAGGGCCGCCTTCGTGGTGATGTCCATCTGCTCGATCGGGAATTTCGCTTCGTACAGCCGCCGGAAGACCCCGACGACGTCCTCGGCGACCCGGGCGTTGATCAGCATCTCGCCGGTGTGGCGGGCACCGTCGAAGCCCCAGAACGTCATCCGCACCCAGGCCAGCTCCCGCCGCGAGACCGGACACCCCGGCACCCAGGTCGAGCGCGCGATCACGTCGTCCGGCGCGATGTCGACCTCGGCCGCGAAGCCGTCACCGGGCAGCATCGGCATGATGTCCGGCAGCGTCCACGCCCGGTTGCGCAGCTCCTTCGGCGTCGGCCCGGCGATCCCGTAGCCCTCCGCGTCCTCTTTCAGCACCCGGGTGCCGAGCCACGGCGGCGGCACCGACCCCGGCTTCGCGACAGTCGGTGAAGAAGACGAAGGTACGTCGCTGGGTGACGGCTCCGCCGAGGTCGAGGGAGCCGAGGCGCTGGTCGTCGGGGACGGCTCGGCCTCGGGCGCTCCGCCGCAGGCGCTGATCGCGAGCAGGAGGACAGCCGACCCGGCGGCGTACGTCCTGGTTCTCAGCGATCCGCGAGACGTCATCGCGGCCACGCAGCCATCGCGGCCGTGGCGAGCCCGCGCAGCTCCTGCCGGCTGGCGCCGTCGATCGCCTGCACCGACATGCCCTGGATCACCGCGCCGAAGAGCCGCGCCAGAGCGGCAGCGTCGGTCCCGGCCGGCAGCTCACCCTCGGTGACAGCGGTCCGCAGTCGCTGCTCGATCCCCGCCATCGTCTCCGAGCGCATCTTCGCCGGGCGGGTGGCGACGCCGCGCTGGGCGGTGCCCAGCGCCAGCGCGGCCGTCGAGACCATGCAGCCCGGCGGCAGGCCGCTCTCGCTGAACCGGTCGGCCGCCTCGTACAGGAACTCCGAGATGGCCTCCCGAGCCGGTCCGTCGGGCCGGAGCACGTTGCCGTGCTCACGGGCGTAGCGCTCGAGGGCGGCCCGGTAGAGCACCTCCTTGGAGCCGAACGCCCCATAGAGGCTGGGGGCCTTCAGCCCGGTCGCGGCCTCGAGCGTCGCGACGCTCGTGCCTTCGTACCCGTGCTCCCAGAACGCTCGCATCACGGCGTCGAGCACCGCGTCCTCGTCGAAGGAGCGCGGTCGTCCGCGGGAGGGCTTGCGCATTTCCATAGTGATCCCTACATTAACTCTCAGATCATTATTTAGCGACTACTACAGAAATGAGTCCGAGATGACCCGCAACGCCCTCGTCACTGGAGCATCGCGCGGGATCGGCCGCGCCATCGCCGTACGTCTGGCCGCCGACGGAATCGGTCTGATCGGCGTCCACTACGGCTCGAACCGTGCGGCCGCCGAGGAGACCGCGCGGCTCGTCGAGTCGGCCGGGGCCCGGGCGGTCCTGATCGAGGCGGACCTCGGCGAGGACGGCGCGAAGGCCGCCGCGGAGATCGCGGAGGCATGGACCGCGGCCGCGCTCGAGGAGGACGGCGGCCTCGACATCCTGGTCAACAACGCCGGCATCAACGGCAACCAGGAACTCCACGAGCTCGACCCGGCCACCGCGCGCCGCGTCCTCGAGGTCAACCTGATCGCGCCGATGTTCCTGACCCAGGCGGTCGCTCCGCACCTGCGCGAGGGCGGCCGGGTGATCAACGTGTCGACCGGCTACACCCGGGTGGCGGCGCCGACCCATCTGACGTACGCCGCCGCCAAGGCCGGCATCAACAACCTCACCCGATCCCTGGCCGCCCCGCTCGCCGCCCAAGGGGTGACGGTCAACGCGGTGCTCCCCGGCGTGATCGAGACCGACATCAACGCCGACTGGATCAACCTGCCCGGGCCGCGGGCACAGGCCGACGCGCTGTCGGTCTTCGGCCGGATCGGCACACCGGAGGAGGTCGCCGACGCGGTCGGCTTCCTCGCCTCGCCCCAGGCGCGATGGGTCACCGGCGAGACGCTCGACGTGACCGGCGGATCGGCGCTCTGAACGGCTTGACTTCGAGTGCACTCGAACCAGGACACTGGGGTCCATGACGACGCAGGCGGACAGCAACGGGCTCAGCATCGCCGAGGTGGCCGCGCGGACCGGCCTGACCGCGCACACGCTGCGCTACTACGAGCGTGACGGGCTGATGCTCGGCGTCGGCCGCAACGGGTCGGGCCACCGCGCCTACACCGAGGGCGACCTCGGCTGGATCACCCTGATCACCAGGCTGCGCTCGACGGGGATGCCGATCCGGGAGATCCGGCGCTACGCCGAGATGGTCCGCGACGGCTCCGGCAACGAGGAGGCCCGCCTCGCCCTGCTGCGCGCACACCGCGACCGGGTGCGCGCGCAGCTGGAGGAGACGGCGGCCCATCTCGACGCGATCGAGTTCAAGGTCTCCTACTACGCCGCGGCGGTCGGCGAGACCGACCCCGACGCCGAGCTCATCGCCCAGCAGCGTCGAGCCGAGCCCTCTGCTCCTCGCTGAGCTCCAGATCGACGGCGGCCAGGCTCTCGTCGAGCTGGGCCACCGACGAGGCCCCGACCAGCGGGATCACCGGAAGCGAGTCGCCGAGCATCCACGCCAGTACGACCTGGTTGCGGGTCGCACCGGTCTCCGCCGCGACCTCGTCGAGCACGGCGAGCCGCGCGGTGGTCCCAGGGTGGTCGTAGGCGGGATCGAGGGGCTTGGCGGGGTTCGTGTAGGCCCCGGTGAGCAGCGGCGTGTAGGCCACCAGCGTCAGCCCGGGAGTTGCCCGGAGCAGCGCGAGCAGTGACGCGTCGGCCACCCCGATCTCGCCGTCGACCGAGAGCCGCGGGTCGGGGATGTCGGTGCGCATCCGCAGGTAGGTGTGGTGATACTGCAGCACGCTCGGCCGGGCTTCCTCCGGGTTGACCGCCCGCGCCCGCTCGACCTGCCAGGACCAGTGGTTGCTCAGCCCGAACTGGCCGATGACACCGTCCTTCACGAGGGCGGCGAAGCCCGCGGCGTACTCCTCCAGCGGCACGCCGTTCATGTCCGGCACGTGCGCGTAGTAGAGGTCGAGCCGCTCGACGCCGAGGCGTTCGCGGGAGCGGTCGGCCTGCTCGCGTACGTTCTCCGGAGCCAGGCCTTCCCACACCCGGGTCCGCTGGTTCTCCCAGCCGTTCTCGACGCGCTCGACGACGTCCGTCGGGCGTGCGCCGACCTTGGTGGAGATGACGAGCTCCTCGCCGACCCCGCGGTCCCGGCGCCACTGCCCGAGCACCGTCTCGCTCTCGCCGCCCTGGGTGCCGTTGGCCCAGTAGGCGTAGTTGTTGGAGGTGTCGACGAAGGTGCCGCCGGCCTCGACGAAGCGGTCGAGGATCGCGTACGACGTCTCGACGTCCGTGTCCGTCCCGAACCGCATCACGCCGAGCGCGAGCTTGCTGACGCGCCGTGACCCGGCGCCTGTTCCGATGGTCGTGTATCTCATGCGATCCACGCTCCGGCCTCGCGTGCGCTCGAAGTCAAACGTCTTTACGCACGTCTTCTAGACTGGGGCCAGCACCCCCTGTCTTCCCGGCCGGGGGCTCTCGTGCTTGCCTGCCATTTTGGAGTCACCCGTGATCCTCGCCCCGCTCGCCGATCTCGTCCTGCGCGATGCTGCCCTGAGCGAGGTGATGGCGGAGGCCAAGGGCGGCCGGATGCTGGCGCTCGACGTCACCGGGCCGGAGGCGCTGCGCCCGTTCGTGGTCACCGGCCTCGTACGCCAGGAGCGCACCGTCCTCGCGGTCACCGCGACCTCTCGCGAGGCCGAGGACCTGGTCAACGATCTGACCGACCTGCTCCCGCCCGACTCGGTGGCCTACTACCCGAGTTGGGAGACGCTGCCGCACGAGCGGCTCTCCCCGCGCAGCGACACGGTCGGGCGTCGGCTCGCCGTGCTCCGCCGGCTGCGCCACCCGGATGCCGACGGTGCCCACGGCCCGTTGAAGGTCGTCGTCGCGCCGGTCCGCAGCGTGCTCCAGCCGCAGGTCAAGGGTCTCGGCGACCTGGAGCCCGTGGAGCTGATCAAGGGTCAGGAGGCGAGCCTCGACGACGCCGTCCAGAAGCTCGCCGACGCGGCCTACTCCCGCGTCGACCTGGTCGAGAAGCGCGGCGAGTTCGCCGTCCGAGGCGGCATCGTGGACGTCTTCCCGCCGACCGAGGAGCACCCCGTACGCGTGGAGTTCTGGGGCGACGAGGTCGACTCGATCCGCCACTTCGCCGTCGCCGACCAGCGCGCCATCCCTGCCGAGCACGGCGGCGAGACCGAGCGGCTGTGGGCGCCGCCATGCCGCGAGCTCCTGCTCACCCCGGAGGTCCGGGACCGGGCGCGAAAGCTGGGCGAGGCCCACCCCACCCTGATCGAGCTCACCGACAAGATCGCCGCCGGGATCGCGGTCGACGGCATGGAGTCGCTCGCACCCGCGCTCGTCGACGACATGGAGCTGCTGCTCGACCTGATCCCGGAGGACAGCCACGTCCTGCTGCTCGACCCCGAGCGGATCCGCAGCCGCGCCCACGACCTGGTCGCCACCGCCGAAGAGTTCCTCGGCGCCTCCTGGGCCGCCGCGGCCAGCGGGGGAGTCGCCCCGATCGATCTCTCCGCGGCCTCCTACCGCGACCTCGCCGACGTACGCGCCCACGCGATCGCCCTGGGCAAGCCGTGGTGGTCGGTCAGCCCGTTCGGCCTCGACGACGCGGAAGCCGACCTTGCGGACCCCGACGTCGTCGGCGTCCCCGCGCGCAAGATCGACTGGCAGCCCGCGAAGGCCTACCGCGGCGACACCGCTGCCGCGCTGACCGACATCGAGCGCTGGCGCGACGACTCCTACCGGGTGGTCGTGGTCCAGCCCGCGCACGGCACGGCGCAGCGTACGGTCGAGGCTCTGGGGGAGCGCGACGTCCCGGCCCGCCTGGCAGAGGGCGACGAAGAGAGCGCCAAGCCCGTCCACAAGACCGTCACCGTCATCCACGCCCGGCTCAACCACGGCTTCATCGACGAGACCAACCAGCTCGTCGTGCTCACGGGCGAGGACATCTCCGGCCAGAAGTCCTCGACGCGCGACATGGTGAAGATGCCGGCGCGGCGCAAGAAGCAGATCGACCCGCTGGAGCTCAAGCCCGGCGACTACGTCGTCCACGAGCAGCACGGTGTCGGTCAGTTCATCGAGATGAAGCAGCGCGAGGTGCAGGGCGCGACCCGCGAATACCTCGTCCTGGAGTACGGCGCCTCCAAGCGCGGCGGGCCGGCCGACCGGCTCTACGTCCCGGCCGACGCCCTCGACCAGGTCACCAGGTACGTCGGCGGCGAGCAGCCCAGCCTCGACCGGCTCGGCGGCGCCGACTGGCAGAAGCGCAAGGCCCGCGCCCGCAAGGCGGTCCGCGAGATCGCCGCCGAGCTGATCAAGCTCTACGCCGCGCGGCAGGCGACCAAGGGCTTCCAGTTCGGCCCCGACAACCCCTGGCAGCGCGAGCTCGAGGACGCCTTCCCGTTCCAGGAGACCGCCGACCAGCTCGCCGTCATCGACGAGGTCAAGCAGGACATGATGCGGCCGGTGCCGATGGACCGGCTGGTCTGCGGTGACGTCGGCTACGGCAAGACCGAGATCGCCGTGCGGGCCGCGTTCAAGGCGGTGCAGGACGGCAAGCAGGTCGCGGTGCTGGTGCCGACGACGCTGCTGGTCTCCCAGCACCTGTCGACCTTCATGGAGCGGATGTCCGGGTTCCCGGTCAACGTACGCGGCCTGTCCCGGTTCCAGACCGACAAGGAGGCCGCCGAGGTCATGGCCGGCCTCGCCGACGGCACCATCGACATCGTGGTCGGCACCCACCGCCTGTTCAACAAGGACATCCGGTTCAAGGACCTCGGCATGATCGTCGTCGACGAGGAGCAGCGCTTCGGCGTCGAGCACAAGGAGGCGATGAAGCGCCTGCGGACCTCGGTCGACTTCCTGTCCATGTCGGCCACGCCCATCCCACGAACCCTGGAGATGTCGATCACCGGCATCCGGGAGATGTCCACGATCACCACGCCGCCCGAGGAGCGACACCCGGTCCTGACGTACGTCGGGGCCTACGAGGACCGCCAGATCGTCGCCGCGGTCCGGCGCGAGCTGCTCCGCGAGGGACAGGTCTTCTACATCCACAACCGGGTCAACTCGATCGAGAAGGCGGCCGCGCGGATCCGCGAGCTGGTGCCCGAGGCGCGGGTCGCGGTCGCCCACGGCCAGATGAATGAGAAGCAGCTCGAGCAGGTGATGGTCGACTTCTGGGAGAAGGAGTTCGACGTTCTCGTGTGCACCACGCTGGTGGAGTCCGGCCTCGACGTCTCCAACGCCAACACGATGATCATCGAGCGCGCCGACACCCTCGGTCTCTCGCAGTTGCACCAGCTCCGTGGCCGCGTGGGCCGCTCACGCGAACGCGCCTACGCGTACTTCCTCTACCCCGGGGAGAAGCCGCTGACCGAGACCGCCCACGAGCGGCTCGCGACCCTGGCCCAGCACTCCGACCTCGGTGGCGGCATGGCGATCGCGATGAAGGACCTCGAGATCCGCGGCGCCGGCAACCTGCTCGGCGGCGAGCAGTCCGGCCACATCGCCGACGTCGGCTTCGACCTCTACGTCCGCCTCGTCGGCGAGGCTGTCGCCGAGTTCAAAGCGGGTCCGGACGGGGCCGCTGAAGAACTCAACGAGGTACGCATCGAGCTTCCCGTCGACGCCCACCTGCCCCACGACTACATCCCCTCCGAGCGGTTGCGGCTGGAGATCTACAAGCGCCTCGCCGAGGTCCGCTCCGACGAGGATGTCGAGTCGGTCGCCGCAGAGCTCCTCGACCGCTACGGCAAGCCGCCCGCGGAGGTCTCCTCGCTGCTCCAGGTCGCCCGCTTCCGCGCCCGCGCCCGCCAGGCCGGCGTCTCCGAGGTCACCCTGGCCGGCAAGAACGTACGTTTCCACCCGGTCTCGCTGCCCGACTCCCGCGTCGTCCGGCTGAACCGGATGTACCCGAAGTCGCTGGTCAAGCCGCAGCTGGACACCATCATGGTCCCGCGCCCGGTCTCCTCCGGCTTCCCCGCCAAGCCCCTCGACGGCCCGGACCTCCTCGACTGGGCCCGGGTCGTCATCGACGCCATCATCGACCCGCTCACCTGACCCATCCGCCGAGTCGGCTCGTCATGACGAGCCGACTCGGCGCGGTTGTGGGGTTTCATATCCACAAAATGGAGGTTATTATCCATTTTGTGAGAAGTCAGGCTCCGGTGCTCGCGCCTCTGTTCCGGTCGGAGGCGCAGGCGCTGCTGCTCTCGGAGCTGTTGCTCCCGGCAGAGGAGCTGAGCATGACCGACCTCGCCGAGCGGGCCGGGCTGCCCTATCCGACGGTCCATCGTGAGGTCGCGCGGCTGCTGGATGCGGGTCTGCTCGTCGACCGCCGCGTCGGAAGGACGCGGCTGATCAGGGGAAACGAGCAGAGCCCGCTGCTGGCGCCGACGCGAGAGATCCTGCTGACGGTCACCGGCCCGGTCGTACTGCTCCGGGAGGCCCTCGAGGACCTCGACGGGATCGAGCGAGCCTTCCTCTTCGGCTCGTTCGCGGCGAGGGCGAAGGGCGAGCCGGGACCGCCGCCGAACGACATCGACCTGATGGTGATCGGCAGCCCCGACGTACGGGCGGTCTACCGGGTCTGCCGGGAGGTCTCCGACAGCGTCGGGCGCATCGTGAACCCGACGATCATGAGCCCGGAGGAGGCCGAAGAGCAGACCGGGTTCCTCGAAGAGGTCCGGGCCAACCCGGTGATCGAGATCTATGGAGGAGGACCGGATGCCCCTGCCGCTGACCCCGGCGCAGCAGAAGGCGGTTGACGCGCTCGTACGCTCCGGCGCCCTGCGCGCCGTGAGACCCGACGAGAAGAAGGCCTGCGCCTTCCTCTCCGGCGCGGAGTCGGCCCTCGCCGACGTACCCAACGTCACCCGGACCGAGAACCGCTACAACCTCGCCTACAAGGCCGCGCACGACGTCGGCGAGGCGGTCCTGGCCGGCTACGGCTACAAGACGACGTACGGCGCCGGTGGCCATGTGAAGGTCGGCAGGTTCCTCGCCGCCATCTTCGACACCCCGCCACCGCGCGACGCGGCCGCCCACTACGACGTGATGCGGCTGGACCGTAACGCCAACAACTACCTCGGCAAGCCGGTCACGCACGCCGCCGCCGACGCGGCCGCGGAGGCAGCGCAGACGCTGTACGACGCCGCCGTCGCGCGGCTGGCCTGAGCCAGCCCCGTCAGCTCCGGTCGCCTGCTGCCCGGCGCAGCGCCGTCAGGGTCGTGTCGGGGCCGGCGTTGAAGGCGAAGCGGGTCCCGGGCGCGAGCTCATGGACCAGATTGACGATCGCCTCGAAGAGCTCGGTATGGGCCGGGACGGCCCGGACGCCGCCGCCGATCATGACGATGTCCCAGGGCTGCTTCTGGAGCGCCTCGC
Source organism: Nocardioides sp. YJ-D4 (assembly GCF_054031495.1). NCBI lineage: Bacteria > Bacillati > Actinomycetota > Actinomycetes > Propionibacteriales > Nocardioidaceae > Nocardioides > Nocardioides sp. YJ-D4. The sequence goes on along the minus strand of NZ_CM132932.1, from coordinate 1,764,137 downwards.
GGACCTGCGCGACGGCGTCGTCGACGCTGGTGCCGATCTCGCAGGAGAGCGCGTCGTAGCCGGCATCGGCGACCTCGGCGTTGCCGACGGCGATCCGCTCCTTCAACGTGGCCAGGTCGATCGGTGCGTCGGAGAGGTCGACAGCCTCGGGCGCCAGCCCGATGAGGAGGACTCGGTTCATGACAACGACGCTACTGGGACCACCCAGGCGCAAGAATGGCCGAGTGACCGGCGAGCCAGAGGTGCGCTACGCGCAGACCAGCGACGACATCTCGATCGCCTACCAGGCCGTCGGGAGCGGGCCGGTGACGATCTGGATGCCCTCGCTCAGCAACATCCGGGCACAGTGGCGGGTGCCCGCGCTGCGGATGGCCTACGAGCGGCTGAGCCAGGACCTGACGCTGGTGCTCTACGACGGCCGCGGCACCGGCTCCTCGGACCGCCGGGCCGGCGACCTGGGCCTCGACGCACACCTGCGCGACCTGGAGGCGGTCATCGAGGCTGTCGGTGCCGACCGGGTCAACCTGCTCGGTTACTACCACGCGGTCGCGGCTGCCGTGGCGTACGCAGCGACCAACCCGCAGCGCGTCGACCGGATGCTCCTGTTCGGAGGGGCGGCGCGGATGCGTGAGGCGATGAGCCCGGCGCAGACGCAGGCGCTGCTGTCGCTGGTCGAGCAGGACTGGGACCTCTTCGCCGATGCGGCCGCGACCGCCTGGCTGGGATGGGGGTCGGGTGAGAACGCCGGCCGGGTCGCCGAGGCGTTCCGCACCGCCGCGACGCCTGCGGTCGCCCGCGACTGGTTCGCGGAGGCCGCCCGGATGGACGTCAGCGACCTCCTCGACCGGGTGGTGGCGCCGACGCTCGTGCTGCACCGGCAGGCGGCCAGCCAGATCCCGGTCGAGGTCTCCCGGCGGCTGGCCGACGGCGTACGCAATGGGACGCTGGTCGAGCTCGAGGGCAGCACCCCGACGCTGTTCGTCGAGGGCGGAGCCCGTGACCTCGCCATGGTGAGCCGCTGGTTCCTGACCGGTGAGGTGCACCGCGGGTCCGCGCCCGCCTCGGGTCAGGCCGCCACGGCACTGACCACGCGTGAGCAGGACGTGCTGCGGCTGATCGCCACGGGACGTACGAACGCCTCGATCGCCCGGGACCTCGGCATCGCCGAGCACACCGTCGAGCGGCATGCCGCCAACCTCTACCGCAAGCTCGGCGTACGCAGCCGCGCCGAGGCCACCGCCTGGGCGATCCGCAACGGCGCGGCCTGAGCGCGGACTGACGGGAACCCGTCAGTCCGGCTGCCCACTGTCCGGGAAGCGGCGGCCCCGGATCCTGGGCAGAGTGGGGAGCATGACGACGACGATCACTCCCAGCAACGACTCCTGGCGGATGGCGAAGGCGACCGCCCCGATGATGCGGACCCTGGCCGGGCGCCGCCTGTTCCCGCTCTGGGCCGTGGTGCACCACCGGGGCCGCAAGACCGGACGCGACCTGAGCCTCCCGGTCGCGTTGCTGCACACCGAGGACGAGTTCGTGATCACCCTCCCGTGGGGTGCCGGCACCAACTGGGTCCGCAACGTGCTGGCCGCCGGCGAGTGCACGATCACCTGGAAGGGCCGCGACCACGCCGCCACCCAGCCGCGGATCCTCGACCGCGACGAGGCGCGTCCTTACTACGACGGGTTCTCCTGGTGGATGGTCGAGAAGGCGTTCAAGGCCGACAGCTTCCTGGCCCTGCGTCGGTGAGAGTCCACACTGCGGCGCCGTTGCTCCGTGACGTACGCCTGTGTCTGGCAGGATCGACGCATGACGATGGAGGCTTTCGGCGAGCAGTCCTTCCCTGAGGAGCCCTTCGGCAACGAGTGGGACACCGAGCCCGGGTGGCTCTCCGAGGAGGAGCTGGGCGAGACCCGCGGGCGCGTGCCGATCCTCTACGTGGAGGCGGTCCCGGTGCGCGTGGACCCGGACGGACGGGTCACCGAGGTCGGGCTGCTGCTGCGCGGCTCGCCCACGACCGGGACGATCACCCGGTCGCTCGTCTCCGGCCGGGTGCTGCACGGTGAGCGGATCCGCGACGCGCTGATGCGCAACCTGGAGAAGGACCTCGGCCCGGTCGCCTTCCCGACCCTGCCGCTGACCACGGTGCCGGTGACCGTCGCCGAATACTTCCCGTGGCCCGGCGAGCGCTACCAGGACCCGCGCCAGCACGCGGTCTCGCTGGTCTACGTCATCCCCGTGACCGGCGAGTGCGAGCCGCGTCAGGACGCCCTGGAGCTGTCCTGGATGACCCCGGCCGAGGCCGCCTCCGACGCCGTCGTCGGCGACATGGAGGGCGGTCGTGGTGCCCTGCTGCGGCAGTGCCTGAGCGCGTTCGGAGCGTTGGATTGAGCCCAGACGACGAGCGCAGGACGTACGCATCGGGGGAGGGGCTCGTCGAGTTCCTCGACCTGATGCGGCTGATGCGCGAGCGGTGCGTGTGGAAGTCGTCGCAGACCCACGCGTCGCTCGCGCAGTATCTGCGTGAGGAGTCCGACGAGGTCCTCGAGGCCATCGACGAGGCCGACCCCGAGCACCTCAAGGAGGAGCTCGGCGACCTCCTGCTCCAGGTCTACTTCCACGCGGCCATCGCGGAGGAGGCCGGAGAGTTCACCATGGACGACGTCATCGCCGGCCTCACCGCAAAGATGAAGCGCCGCAACCCGCACGTCTTCGGCCCCGAGGCCGCCTCCGGCCGCCGCTACACCCTCGAAGAGGTCGAGAAGCTCTGGTCGGCCGCCAAGGCCGCCGAACGCGCCCACCCCGCCGAATAGGCACCCACGTCGGCCGAGACGGCACTTACGTCGGCCGACACGTCAGTTACGTCGGCCGACACGGCACCTCGCTGCCGTCTCGGCCGACGGGAGCGACGCCTCGGTTCGCGTACGTGACTTCTCGGCCGGCGGGGGTGACCTTTCGCGGAGCCAGGGGGATGAGCATGGCCGCGAGGGCCGCGCCCAGAGCGACGAGGGTGAGGAACCCGAAGCCGTTGATGTATCCCTGCTCGGTCGGGTAGCCCGACGGCAGGGTGTGGGCGGTGACCACGGAGGTCATGACCGCGGTCCCGATGGTGCCGCCGACGGTACGGATGTTGGCGTTCATCCCGGTGGCCACGCCGGTGTGCTCCGGTGGCACCGCGGCCACGACGGCGTTGGCGAGGTTGGCGAAGACCAGGCCGGTGCCGAAGCCGGAGAGGCCCGCGGCGACGCACATCTGCCACGGCTCGTCGTGGACGAAGGCGACCATGGCCAGGGAGACCGCGGTGAGCAGCCCGCCGATGACCAGGATGCGGCGCATCCCGATGAGCTCGGCGAGCCGGGCGCTGATCAGACCGCACAGGAACGAGGTGATGGCCGTCGGGAGCATCAGGTAGCCGGCGACGGTGACCGACGCGCCGAACCCGTAGCCGGCCGACGGCGGGGTCTGGGTCAGCTGCGGGATGAAGCCGAAGGAGGCGTACATCGCGATGCCGATCAGCAGCGCGACCAGGTTGGCGGTCCAGACGCCGCGGCGGCCCATCAGGCGCAGGTCGACCAACGGCTGTCGTACGGTCCACTCGACCCGGATCCAGGTGGCCAGGAGCACCACGGCGGCACCGAGCAGACCCATGGTGGCGGGTGACGTCCAGCCCCACGACGGTGCTCGGCTGACACCGAGGAGGAGCGCGACCAGCCAGCCGGCGAGGAGTACGGCGGGAAGCAGCGGGATCGGCTCGCGAGTGAGCACCGGGGACTCGGGTACCAGCCAGCGCGCGGCGATCGCGGCGCCGGCCGCGACCAGAGCGGGCAGCAGGAACAGCGCCCGGAAACCGAGCGTCTCGGCGACCGGACCTGCCAGCACGATCCCGGCCGCGAAGCCCATCGAGAGCAGCGACGAGGTCACCGCGATCGCGCCGGCGACGCGCTCCTTGGGCAGCTCGTCACGCAGGATCGCGAAGGCCAGCGGCAGGGTGCCACCACCCAGCCCCTGCAGTACGCGCGCGCCGATCATGACCTCGATGCTGGGGGCCGCGGCGGCGAGAACGGCGCCGGCGGTGAGGGCGGCCAGGCTCCACACGTACATCCGGCGCTTGCCGAACGAGTCGCCCATCCGGCCGATGATCGGGGTCGCGACCGAGGCCGAGAGCAGGAACGCGGTCAGGATCCAGGACGCTGTGGCCTGGTCGGTCTTCAGCTCGGTCTGGATCAGCGGCATCGTCGGGACGGAGACCGACTGCAGCAGGGAGTAGGAGCAGACGCCGATGGCGACGATGGCGAAGGTGAGGCGGGGGCTGGTGCGGGTCGCGGACATCGAGGCAAAGTTTAGCTTGGCTAACTGTATTCCGGCGAAAACTTAAGGCGCTCGCCTGCCGTGACGGCAGACGAGCGCCTCGAACGAACAGCTCAGCGGGTCAGGCCCACTTCACCGCGGCCTCGGTCTCCACGCGGGGGAGCCGGTCGAACCACGGGTTCTCGCCCGGGTGGCCGATGTTCACGATCATCTTGGTGGTCCAGTCGCCCTCGGGGAAGAACTCCTTGTCGACGCCCGCGGTGTCGTAGCCCGCGATCGGGCCGGCGGCGAGACCGGCGGCGCGGACGGCGAGGATGAAGGCACCGGCCTGCAGGCCAGCGGACCAGCCGCCGGCGCCGTGGCGGGCGGTCTCGTCGGCCTCGAAGTAGTCCTTCATCTCCGGGCGGATCGGGAAGACGTTCGGGATCTCCTCGTGCCAGTTGTTGTCGTAGGCGACGATCGCGGTCGCCGGGGCGGCCTTGGTCTTCTCGACGTTGCCCTCGGCGATGTGCGGGAGCAGGCGCTCCTTGCCCTCGGCCGTGCGCACGAACACGATCCGCAGCGGCTGGGTGTTGGCCATCGTCGGAGTCCAGCGGGTGAGCTCCCAGATGTCGGCGAGCTCGTCGTCGGTGACAGGGGTGTCGGCGAAGGTGTTGGACGTGCGCGCACCGGTGAAGACGATCTCGCGGCCGCGGTTGTCCAGCTTCTCGAGGGAAGTGGTCTCGAGTGCAGTGGTCTCGGTCATGTCGCTCTGAACTCCGTGGTTGCTAGGGATATTCCGGTTGCTTCGAAAATAGTAGTTCCTCAGGTTTCAGGCAACTCCTGTACGCTGGGATGCATGCCCGCGACGAAGCCCGCCCACGATCCGCAGGTGTGCAATGCAGCGCTCGTGCGGGCCTTCGACTTCCTCGGTAAGCGCTGGAACGGCGTGATCCTCGGCAGCCTGACCCAGGGCCCGCTCGGCTTCGCGGAGCTCAAGCGAGCAGTGGCGGGCATCAGCGACTCGATGCTCTCCGAGCGGCTCAGCGAGCTGGCCGGCCTGGGCCTGCTCGCCCGCGAGGTCGACCCCGGCCCGCCGGTGGCGGTCCGCTACGCGCTCACCGGATCCGGCGCCGCGCTCGCGCCGACGCTCGGCGCGCTCACCGAGTGGGCGGGCACGCATCTTCCGGCCGAGCGCTGCTCCGAGGACTGACCGGTAGGCGAAATCAGGCCGGCCCGCCACCGAGTCGGTGACGGGCCGGCCTGATGCTGATCCTCAGCGCTTGGGACCTCGGCCGAGGTCGAGGAAGACCGTCTCCCCGGTGGCGTCCGCGAGACCGTCGTTGTCGGTGACCGCGTAGGCGCGACCGTCGGCGCCGATGGTGAAGCCCTCGAGCTTCTCCTGGGTCCAGCCGTTCGTGGCCCGCAGCGCCGGCAGCAGGTCGTACGCCAGGCGCTTGCGCAGCGGGGCCACGGGGCTGAGCCCGGTGACGCCCCGGCGGGGTACGTCGATGGTGTAGACCCGCTTGATCGCGGCGGTGGTGCCGTTCTGCTTGTCGCGCTCGATCACGGCGAGGGTGTCCTCGTCGACGGCGGTGATCTCGGACAGACCGAGCCAGTCACCGGCCACCGACGTCGACCCCAGGCCGTAGCCGAACCACTCCCACTCGCCGGTCGCCGGGGTGTAGCGACCGATCCGGGCGGTGCTCGCGCCGTCCACGCCGGGCTTCTTCGCGGTCGAGTCGGCCCACAGCGGGCGCTGGAGCGCGACGTACACCTTCTCCGAGCGGCGCTTCCCGGTCACCGTGACGCCCTCGAGGCCCCACTTGCCGACCTTCTCGGCGATCTCGGTGGGCAGCGGCACCGTCTCGGCGATCCGGCCGTCGCGGTCGAGGCGGAGCAGCGCGTTCCCGGCACCGGTCGCACCCTCGTTCGCCACCCAGAAGCCGCCCCCACGGCGGGCGGCCAGGCCCTCGATGTCGAGCCCCTCGGCGATCTCGCCGGCGGAGTCGGTGACCTCCACCACGTCGCGGATCACCGCGGGGGAGCGGCGGACGTCCAGGGTGTAGATCCGGCCGGTGGCGTAGGCCGCGTCGCTGGCGGCGTAGAGCTTGCCGGGCTCGCCGGGCACCTTCGAGAGCGCCCCGAGCGCACCCCAGCCGATCGGCTTGCCGTTGCGGGAGGCCGATTCGACAGTGGGGAACGACGACGACTTCCGACCGAAGCCGTAGAGCGAGACCGACGCCCGCACCAGATCCTCGTCCGAGTCCTCCTCCGAGGAGATCGCCAGCAGGTTGCGCGAGGGGATCGGCAGCAGCCCCTCGGGCCCGTTCGTCGCCGGCAGCACCTGGGTGAAGCGAGGAGAAGAAGGCGTACGCATGTCGTAGACGGCCACGAAGTTGCTGCGCTCGGAGCCGACGAAGGCGTACGGGACGCCGCCGAAGGTCTCGAAGGCCAGCCCCTCGGGCTCCGCGCCCTTCTTGGCGGCGCGGTCGTTGTTGTGCAGGCCGTACTTCGTGGCGAGGTCCTCGAAGGTGGATCCGGCGTCCCAGACCACCTCGCCGGTCGCGGCACGGAAGACGGTCCAGCCGCGGGTGCCGCCCTTCCAGTCACCCTCGTTGGCGGTGGCGACCAGACCCTTGCCGACCCACTGGATCGAGTCGGGCTCGCGCGGCGCGTCGATGGTGTCGACCGGGTTGAACAGCCCGTCCTTGCTCGCGTCCACGCCGGAGACGACCGCGTTCCCGGCGCTCCATGCCGCCTCGACGGTCGCGGACGGAAGGTCGATGATCGCGACGCCGTTGTTCTCCTGCAGCGTGAGAGCGAGCTGGTTGTCGGCGTTGATGTCGACGTACTCCGGCTCGGCGTCCTCCGGCGTGTCCAGCCCCTTCAAGAGCGAGGCGGGCAGAGCCACGTCGGTGATCCGCCACTCGGCCGGCCCGCCGTCGAGGCCGACGATCTTGACCGATCCGGCCGGCGTCTGGGGAAGGTCACCCTCCTCGCCGCCGGCAGGGGTGGCGGCCTCGTTGCGCTGGTTCTCCATCGCGATCGCGGCGTACGTCCCGTCGGGGCTGACCGCGATCGAGTCGGGCTGACCGCCCAGGTCGTACGAGGCCACCTCCTCGTGCGGGGCGGCCAGCGAGATCACGTCGATCCGCCCGGCTCGGGTGCCGACGGCAGGCTCCTCGTCCTCCCACTCGGTGTCCTCGAGGCCGGGGTAGGTCGACTCGTCCACGACGACGAGCGCGTGGTCGCCCACGATCGACACCGAGGTCGGCGAGCCGCCCTTCGCGCCGGCGACGTCGTGGCTGCCGATGCCCTTCGGCGAGGAGGGGTCGGTGATGTCCAGGAAGCCGATCCGGCCGCCGGCCGCGTCGGTGTAGGCCAGTGTCCTGCCGTCCTCGGAGACGGCCGAGATCTCGGCGACGGTCGGGTCGGCCGGGTCGACGCCTGCGGGCACGTTCTGGAAGACCGGATAGGTCGCGAGCCGGCTGAACTCGCGGTGCCCGCCCGGATCGGCGGTGGCGGTGCCACCGAGGACGGTCATCAGTGAGACGCCCAGGCCCCCGATGGCCAGGACGCCGACCCCGGCGAGTGCGAGGCGGTTCGTGCGGAGAAGCATGTGAGGGTTCCTCTCGGGGAATTGTTGCCGGAGGAACGATCCGGGCGGCACCGCACCCGGAGGCATCGACGTGGTGACGAGGCGCCGACCTCGACGTGAACACCAGGTGGGCGCGGGTCGGAGAGGTCCCACCGACCGGTTAACGTTCCAATCGCCAGGCCCATCCGGCCGAGTAATAGGCTGACGGACGACACCCCGTCCCTGAGACCCAGGAGTAGTTCAGTGGCATCGATCGACGCCGTAGGCGCCCGCGAGATCCTCGATTCGCGAGGCAACCCGACTGTCGAAGTTGAGGTCGTCCTCGACGACGGCACCTTCGCCCGCGCCCAGGTCCCCAGTGGCGCCTCGACCGGAGCCTTCGAGGCCGTCGAGCTGCGCGACGGTGGCGAGCGCTACGGCGGCAAGGGTGTGCAGAACGCCGTGACCGCCGTCGTGGAGACCCTCGCACCCGCGATCGAGGGCTTCGACGCCGACGACCAGCGCGCCATCGACCAGGCGATGATCGAGGCCGACGCGACCCCCAACAAGGCCAAGGCCGGCGCCAACGCGATCCTCGGTGTCTCGCTCGCGGTCGCCAAGGCCGCCGCCGACTCGGCGGGTCTCTCCCTGTTCCGCTACGTCGGTGGCCCCAACGCCCACGTGCTCCCGGTCCCGATGCTCAACATCCTCAACGGTGGCTCCCACGCGGACTCCAACGTGGACATCCAGGAGTTCATGATCGCGCCGATCGGCGCGCCGACCTTCGCCGAGGCGCTGCGCATCGGCGCCGAGGTCTACCACGCGCTCAAGTCCGTGCTGAAGGAGAAGGGCCTGGCCACCGGCCTCGGTGACGAGGGTGGCTTCGCGCCCAACCTCGAGTCCAACCGCGCCGCCCTCGACCTGATCGCCGAGGCGATCGGCAAGGCCGGCTACGAGCTCGGCAAGGACGTCGTCCTCGCGCTCGACGTGGCCGCCTCGGAGTTCTACCAGGACGGGGCGTACCTCTTCGAGGGCGCGAAGAAGACCGCCGAGGAGATGACCGCCTACTACGAAGAGCTCGTCTCGGCCTACCCGATCGTCTCCATCGAGGACCCCCTCGACGAGGAGGACTGGGACGGCTGGAAGGCGATCACCGACGCCATCGGCTCCAAGACCCAGCTCGTCGGCGACGACCTGTTCGTCACCAACGTCGAGCGCCTCGCCCGGGGCATCGAGGGCGGTCAGGGCAACGCGCTGCTGGTCAAGGTCAACCAGATCGGCACGCTCACCGAGACCCTCGACGCCGTCGACATGGCGCACCGCGCCGGCTTCAAGACGATGATGTCCCACCGCTCCGGCGAGACCGAGGACACCACCATCGCCGACCTCGCCGTCGCCGTCGGCTCCGGCCAGATCAAGACCGGTGCCCCGGCCCGCTCCGAGCGCGTCGCGAAGTACAACCAGCTCCTCCGCATCGAGGACGAGCTCGGCGAGGCCGCCCGCTACGCCGGCGCCTCCGCCTTCCCGCGCTACCAGGCGTAGGTCGTTCCGTACGCCGCCGCGGCCCGTGTCCTCAGGACACGGGCCGCCGCGCGTCTGCCGCCAGGAGGTAGGTCGTGGATGGGAGGATGAGCGACGTGGCAACGCAGGGACCCGGTCAGAGCAAGCGCGTACGCGGTCCTCGGGCCCAACAGGGTCCGGGACGACGGCCGCGCGCCCCGATCCCCGCCCGCCCGGCATCGATCGGCGGGATCGGTGGGATCGACGCACTGCGCAAGCGGCTGCGCCGGCCCAAGCTCACCGGCCGCGCGATGATGATCATCGTCGTGGCCGCCGTGATGGTGATCTCCTACGCCTCCTCGCTGCGCGCCTACATCCAGCAGCGCCACGACATCAACGCCCTCCAGACCGAGATCGCCGAGCGCAAGGAACACATCAAGCAGCTCGAGGAGCAGACCCGTCGATGGGAGGACCCCGCCTACGTCCAGCAGCAGGCCCGCGAGCGGTTCGGGTTCGTGATGCCGGGCGAGACGGCGTACGTCGCCCTCGACGAGAACGGCGAGCGCATCCAGACCGAGCCGGAGCTCACCGACCCCGGCAAGGTGGGCAGTGCGGAGCAGCCGAAGGCGTGGTGGGACGATGCGTGGGGTTCCGTGCTGCTGGCCGGTGACCCGCCGGAGCAGACAGGAGACGGGCCGGAGTCGGAGATCGACCCGCCCAAGCAGAAGAAAGACTGAAGACATGGCGATCGATCCCAAGGACGTGTCCGCGATCACGGCACAGCTGGGACGCGAGCCACGGGGGATCCACGAGGTCGGGCACCGCTGCCCGTGCTCGCTACCCGATGTGGTGACCACCGAACCGCGGCTGCCCAACGGCACCCCGTTCCCGACGACCTTCTACCTCACCTGCCCACGTGCCGCCTCGAAGATCGGCACCCTCGAGGGCACCCACGTGATGAAGGACATGGAGGCGCGGCTGGCCACCGACGAGGAGCTCGCCGCCGCCTACGCCAAGGCCCACGAGGCCTATCTCGAGGCGCGCTACGAGCTCGGTGACCCGCCCGAGATCCACGGTATCTCCGCAGGTGGGATGCCCAACCGGGTCAAGTGCCTGCACGTCCTCGCCGGCCAGGCGCTCGCCCAGGGCCCCGGCGTCAACCCGCTCGGCGACGAGGTGCTCGAGCGCCTCGGCGAGTGGTGGAAGTCGGGTCCGTGCGTGGATCTCGAGCTGGAGGACGAGGAGCAGTGACGAAGGTCGCCGCCATCGACTGCGGCACCAACACCATCAAGCTCCTGATCGCGACGGTCACCGCCGACGGCCTGAACGAGGACGTACGCGAGGCCCGCATGGTCCGCCTGGGCCAGGGTGTCGACCGCACCGGTGTTCTCGCGGAGGAGGCCCTGCAACGCGCCTTCGGGGCCATCGACGAGTACGCGGCGCTGATCCGCCAGCACGGTGTCGAGAAGGTGCGCTTCGTGGCCACCTCGGCCACCCGGGACGCCGCGAACGCGGCGACCTTCATCGACGGCGTACGCGCTCGGCTCGGGGTCACGCCCGAGGTCGTCACCGGGGCGGAGGAGGCGGCGCTCTCCTTCGGCGGCGCGGTCCGTAACCTGCGCGGCACCCCGGAGCCGCCGGTGCTCGTGATCGACATCGGCGGCGGGTCGACCGAGCTGATCCTCGGCGACGGGCCGACGCTGGGCGTCGGCGAGGAGGACAGCATGGACATCGGCTCGGTGCGTCTGCATGAGCGTCACCTGCGCTCCGACCCGCCGACGCGGGACGAGATCGAGGACTGCGTACGCGACATCGACGCCCACCTCGACGCCTGCCCCGTCGACCCGGCCACTGCCAACACCGTGGTCGCCGTCGGCGGCACCATGATCCAGCTGACCATGGGGCTGCTCGAGCTGGCTGCGTACGACCGCACCGCCACCGATCACGCCGAGGTGGCGCCCGACGACGTCTACCGGCTCGTCGACCGCCTGCTCGCGATGACCGTCGACGAGCGCCTGGCGCTGCCCTGGATGCACCCCGGCCGAGCCGACGTGATCGCGGCCGGTGGAGTCATCCTCAGCCGGATTCTGAAGCGCTCGCGCGTCGAGTCTCTGCTGGTCTCCGAGTCCGACATCCTCGACGGAATTGCCTGGTCCGTTAGAGACTAGGCATGTCGGGGGACTTGATCTTGTGTTTGACGCCTAGTTTTGGGTTCACCGGCGTACCCATCAAACAGAACCAAATGCTGTCTCTCGGAAGGTCAAGAAGTGAAAAAGCTCATCCTGCTTGCCATCGCCGCCGCTGGTGTCGGCGTGCTGGTCAAGAACAAGTCTGAGCAGCTGAAGGCCGGCGCGAACAAGGTCACCCATGACCCGCGCGTCCAGTCGGCCCTCGCGACCGCCTCGGAGAAGGCGGCGCCCATCAAGGAGAAGGCTGCTCCCTATGCTGAGGCCGCCAAGGCCAAGGCCGGTCCCTACGCCGCCACGGTGAAGGAGAAGGCCGGTCCCTACGCGGAGCAGGCCAAGGAGAAGGTCTCGGCTGCTGCCGGGGTCGCCTCCGACAAGCTGCACCGCAACGGCTCCGTCCCGGAGTCCACCACCCCCACGTCCGCTCCGGAGGCCCCGGAGTCGACCACGGGCTCGTCCTCGAGCAGCGAGTACGGCGGCTACCCGCCGGCTCCGCCGGTTCCGCCGTCACCGTCTGCTCCGCAGGCCGGCGTCACCGGTGACCCGCTCACCGACCCGATCGCCCCGGCGGACCCGTACGCCGCTGAGGTCCCGCCGCCACCGCCGGCCAACCCCGACAAGGCGTCCTACGACGACCTGGGCGGTGGCGACACCGCGGTCAAGCCCACCTCGGAGGGCACGCCCGAGTTCGCTCCCGAGCCGGTCGACCCTCCCGAGGAGGAGAAGGACAAGTGGTTCCGCGGCTGAGCTGCGGCTGACAGCTGATCTGTCATAGCGGGGCCATCTGCGTCACCCGCGGTCCGCCACAGGCGGGCCGCGGGTGACAATGGTTTGGTGACCATCCACGCCATCACCGTCCTGGGACACGACCGCCCGGGGATCATCGCCGACACCACCGCCCGCCTGGCCGGACTCGGACTCAACATCGAGGACTCGACGATGACCCGGCTCCGCGGTCACTTCGCGATGACGCTGCTCTGCGCGGGCGAGGCGACGACCCAGGCCATCCAGGCCGATCTCGAGCCGATCGCGGCCGACGGCACCCTGACGGTCACGGTCTACGAGCTCCCCGAGGAGCAGGCGCCGGCCGGCGCGGGCCAGCTCTTCGTGCTCTCCGTCCACGGCGGTGACCGCCCGGGCATCGTCTCCACGGTGACCGCCGAGATCGCCGCCGTCGGCGGCAACATCACCGACCTGACCACCCGTCTCTCCGGGGACCTCTATGTCGTCGTCGCCGAGCTCGAGCTGCCGGCCGACGCCGACGTCGCCGTGCTCGAGGCGTCGATCAAGCGGGTCGCCCAGGAGCTCGGCGTCGATGCCACCCTGCGGCCGATCGAGGCCGACGACCTGTGAGCATCAACGAACGAGTCTTGACCTGGACCGAGGCGGAGCTGGGGGTCGAGGGCAAGGTCCTCGAGGTCGTACGCGCCCCCGCACATGTCCTCTCCGTGCCCGGCAAGGACGTCGACCCCGCCGCCCCCGAGACCGTCCAGCTCGCGGCCGACCTGATCGCCACCATGAGGGTCTCGCCCGGCTGCGTGGGCCTGGCCGCCGACCAGGTCGGCGTCTCGGCCCGGGTCTTCTGCGTCGACGTCTCGACCCACGTCAAGACCAGGACCCACCACGGGACGTACGTCCTGTGCAACGCGGAGGTCGTCGAGGCCAGCCGCAACGAGAAGGCGCGCGAGGGCTGCATGTCCGTCCCCGACCTGACCGGCGACGTCAAGCGGGCCTCCCGGCTGAAGGTACGCGGCCAGCTCCCGGTCACCGGCGAGACCGTCGAGATCGTCACCGACGCCTTCGAGGCCCGCTGCCTGCAGCACGAGATCGACCACACCAACGGCCTGCTCTTCATCGACCGGGTCGCCGGCGCCCACGCTCTTCACCAGCGCCAGACGTACTTATGACGCTAAGGTCGGCCGCGCGCCCCGGTATCCCAATCGGCCAGAGGAAGGCGTCTTAAAAACGCTTCAGTGTGGGTTCGAGTCCCACCCGGGGCACTCCCGCGATCCGCGGAACATCAGGGTTGTCCCGGACGTTGAGTGAGACACAGGGCCGGTACGCTGGCCACAGGAGCCGCCACCGTGGCGGAACCTTTCACGTCGCTTTCGAGGAGTGACCCCCAAATGCAGAGCAACAACCCGGTGTTCCGTAGGGCAGAGGGCTTCGGGCAGCCGTCGCAGAACGCCTACGGCAATGCGACTTACGGTGGCAACGGTGCTGCGTACACCGGCTACGGGCAGGACCCGAGCCAGTGGTCCACGGGCGGCCCCCAGGCTCCCGCCGTCGGCGCCCCCATGACGATCGACTCGGTCGTGCAGAAGACCGCGGTCTCGCTCGGACTCGTTGTCCTTGCGGCCATCGCCACGTGGATGCTGACCCCGGACATCACTACGGGCGCCAACCTCGCGCCGTTGTACGCCGCGACTGCGATCGGCTCGATCGGCGGTCTGATCCTCGGTCTCGTCAACAGCTTCAAGCGTGTGGTCAGCCCCGCGCTGGTCCTCATCTATGCCGTGCTCCAGGGGATGCTGCTCGGCGGCATCAGCAAGACCTTCGACGCCATGTTCGGCGGCGGCATCGTCGTGCAGGCCGTGCTCGGCACGTTCGCGGCGTTCGCGGGTGTCCTGGCGGCGTACAAGTTCTTCGACATCAAGGTCGGCAACAAGTTCCGTACCTTCATGATGGCCGCCGGCTTCGGCCTCCTCGGCCTCATCCTCCTCGAGGTCGTCCTCGGTCTCTTCGGTGCGGGCATGGGGCTGTTCGGGATGGGTGCGATGGGCCTGGTGTTCTCCATCGCCGGCCTGGTCTTCGGTGTCTTCAGCCTGATCCTCGACTTCGACTTCGTCGAGCAGGGCGTCGCCAATCAGCTCGAGGAGCGGGAGTCTTGGCGTGCCGCGTTCGCTCTGACGGCGAGCCTGGTCATGATCTACTTCTACCTGCTTCGCATCCTCGCGATCCTGCAGCAGGACTGATCGAGACCCGGACTCTGACAAAGCAACAACCGCCCCGTGCCTACCAAGGCACGGGGCGGTTTGTTCGTCGTCAGCGCTGGGCGTGGTGGCGCTCGGCCACCGGGGGAGTCTCGTCGGGACGCTCGCCCCGGCGAGGCTCGCGCTGCTCGTTCTCGAAGGAACGGGCGCGGGCCCAGTTGCGGCCGAAGCGGCCACGGGGGCGCGGGGCCGGGTCGATCTCGGTTCCTGGCCGGATGACGGCGCGGAGCGAGGCGGCCGCCAGCGGCATCACCTGCTTGCCGTTGTAGGTCTCCAGGATCGCGTTCTCGTCGCCGACGAGGCCGAGCACCGAGAGCGTCGGCGGCACCAACACCTCCCCGAGGGCGTGGTAGCCGGCGGCGGAGGGGTGGAACTGGTCGGCACCGAACCAGAACGCCGGGGTCGCCTTGAAGGCCGGGCCGAGGACATCACCCAGGGACACCGTGTGGCCACCGGCGCGGATGACGTGGAAGATCTGGCCGGCGGCGATACGGATCGACCAGGCCCGCATGATCGACCGCAGCGGCGGCAGGATCGGGGTGGCGGTGCTGAGGTCGGGGACGGTGCCGACGAGCACGGTCACCCCGGCCTCCTGGAGCCGGATGACGGCCTGGGCGAGGTGGCTCACCGCGACCCGCGGGCGCACCCGGCGGATCACGTCGTTGGAGCCGACCAGGATGACCGCGATGTCGGCGTCGGCGGCGATCGCCTTCTCGACCTGCGGGTGCAGGTCGGAGGACTTGGCACCGATCTCGGAGAGGTCGTGCAGGCGCACCGGCCGGTGTGCCTTCTCGGAGACGCCGGAGGCGAGGACGGCGCCGGGCGTGTCCTCGACCTCGGTCATCCCATAGCCCGCGGCGCTCGAGTCGCCGAGCAGCGCGATGCTGATCGGTCGCCCCGGTTGCCGTGCTCCGTACCACCCGGTCGGGGAGGGTGCCACCGGCATCTTGACCTGATGCGTCGCTTTGACGGCAAGCGCCGCTTCCGCGACGAGGACCCCGGCGAACGCGGCCGTCGCGGCCAGAACACCCCCGCCGGCGTACGCGGTCTTGCGTGCCAGACTCTTCTTCGCCACGGGGACCACTCTAAAGTCTTCGGCCCATTACCGGGCACTCAGTATCGGGATATAGGGGATCTCACCTAGTGGACATACGCTGTCGGCATGGAGTACGTGGACTCGCTTCTCGACCTTATTGGCAACACTCCGCTCGTGCGGCTGGAGCGTGCGTTGGATGGCGCCGGGGCGTCCGAACCCGGTGCTGGACCGCTGGTTCTGGCCAAGGTGGAATACCTCAACCCGGGCGGTTCCGTGAAGGACCGCATCGCCACCCGGATGATCGAGGCGGCCGAGGCGTCCGGTGAGCTCAAGCCGGGTGGGACGATCGTGGAGCCCACCTCCGGCAACACCGGTGTCGGCCTGGCGATGGTGGCCCAGCAGAAGGGCTACAAGTGCATCTTCGTCTGCCCCGACAAGGTCAGCGAGGACAAGCGCAACGTGCTGAAGGCCTACGGCGCCGAGGTCGTCGTCGCGCCCACGGCCGTGCCGCCGGAGCACCCCGACTCCTACTACAACGTGAGTGACCGGCTCGCCTCGCAGCCCGGGGCCTGGAAGCCGAACCAGTACGCCAACCCCAACAACCCGCGCTCCCACTACGAGGAGACCGGCCCCGAGATCTGGCGCCAGACGGAGGGGAAGATCACCCACTTCGTGGCCGGTGTCGGCACCGGCGGCACGATCTCCGGGATCGGCCGCTACCTCAAGGAGCAGAACCCCGACGTCCAGGTGATCGGTGCCGACCCCGCCGGGAGCGTCTACTCCGGTGGCAGCGGGCGGCCCTACCTGGTCGAGGGCGTCGGTGAGGACTTCTGGCCCGAGACGTACGACCGCGATGTCGCCGACCGGATCATCGAGGTCTCCGACGCCGACTCGTTCGCCTACACGCGCCGGCTCGCCCGTGAGGAGCAGCTGCTCGTCGGCGGCAGCGCCGGCATGGCTGCGTACGCCGCCAAGCAGCTCGCCGCGGAGCTGGCCGGCACGCCGGAGGGCGAGAACGCCGTGATCGTCGTGCTGCTGCCCGACTCCGGGCGCGGCTACCTGACCAAGGTGTTCAACGACGAGTGGTTGGCGCAGTACGGCTTCGCGACCGGCGAGGCCGCCAAGCAGACCGTCGGCGACGTGCTGCGCGGCAAGTCCGGCCGGCTGCCCGACCTGGTCCACACCCACCCCGGCGAGACGATCGCCGAGGCGGTGCACATCCTGCAGGAGTACGGCGTCTCGCAGATGCCCGTCGTCCGCGCCGAGCCGCCGATCGTGGCCGCCGAGGTCGCGGGCTCGGTCTCGGAGCGCACCCTGCTGGAGGCGCTCTTCACCGGCAAGGCCAAGCTCACCGACTCCGTCGAGGAGCACATGTCCCCGCCGCTGCCCTCGATCGGCTCCGGCGCCGACGCGCACGACGCCGCCCACACCCTGGGCTCCTCCGACGCGCTGCTGGTGCACGAGGACGGCAAGCCCGTCGGTGTCCTCACCCGCCAGGACCTGCTCTTCTTCCTGACCAGCTCCTGAGCCCGAGTAGCGGTGGGGGACCGCGTACGTCATGATTCGTCGTCATGATGGCGAACCCCCACCGCCGAAGCGAAGCCCGAGGCATCTATCGCGGCCGAAGCGGAGCCCGAGGCAGCTCTGGGCGCCTTGTAGCGTTTGCAGCGGCATCTGTGCTCTTCCTGTTCTCGCTGACCGCATGTGGTGGTGGCGAGGGCAGCGGTGGTGGCGGGGCTGATCGGCCGAGCGTCGAGGACATCCAGGGCCAGATCGCCAAGAGCAGCGGCGATCAGGTGACCGAGAAGCAGGCCGTGTGCCTGGCGAAGACCTACTACGAGTCGGACCTCTCCGACGAGGCGGTACGCCTGCTGGTCGAGGCCGAGGACGTCTCCAAGATCAGCCCGGAGGATCTCTCCGAGGCGGACCAGAAGGCCAGCAAGGAGCTCTACGAGCCGCTGGTGAAGTGCCTGTCGCCGGCTGAGTAGTCGCCGTTCGGCGCCGGCCGGAGCCAGGTGTCGGCCACCCGGGCGAGGTCCTCGCGACCCGAGACCCCGGTCTTGCGGCTGATGTTGTGCAGGTGGGTCTCGACGGTGCGGGTGCTCATCTCCAGGTCCGCGGCCAGCGAGGCGGTCGTGGGTCCCTCCGGGAGCAGCCGCAGCACCTCGCTCTCGCGCCCGGAGAGCCCGATGTGGGTGGCCGCGCGACGGAACATGCCGGCTCGGCTACCGGAGATCTCGGAGCGCTCCCAGGCGGTGTCGAGGGTCTCGGCGGCGCCGGCCAGGTCGCCGGCCTCGCGCTGCAGGATCGCCAGCGAGATCGCGGCCCTGGTCACGAACACGAGGGCCCCGGCATCGGCGAGCTTCACGATCGCCTCGCGGAGGCCGTCGACGTCGCCGGCCGCGGTGGTCGCGGCGTACGCTCCCATGCCCTGCAGCAGCGGGCTCTCGGTGCCGGCCGCCAGGCTGGCGGCCCGGGTGATGTGCTTGTTCTCGTTGGCGCCGCGCTCGACCGCCTCGACGGCGAGGAAGATGCCGCCGGTGATGTAGCCGGCGTCCAGGCGCTGGCCGACGAGCTCGCACAGCTCCTTGAGGCTGGGCATCCGGCCGCTGGCGGGCGCCATGATGCTGGCCACCATCCCGGGCCAGGGCCCGAAGGCGACCTTCGCGCCGCCGATCTGGGAGGCGAGGCTGCGGGCGTACTCCGGGCGGCCCTGCGCCATCGCGATCTCGGCGCCGAGGGTCAGGATGCCGGTGTGGGCGACGTCGCGGTAGGCCGCGACGCTGGAGGAGGAGAGGCTCTGGAAGGCCGCCTGGCTCGCCTCGGTCAGCCGTCCGGCGATGCTCAGACCGAGGACGCAGAGATAGGCGTGGGCCTGGATGAGCATGGCGCTCGAGCTCTGGTTGGCCGCCTCGAGCTGCTCGCGGGCGAAGTCGATGCCGCGCTCGAGGTCGCCGCCCAGCATGTCGGCGAGCCCGACGAGGAAGGCGTGCAGACCGGCGGGCAGCGGGTTCTCCGGGCGCTGGCTCTCCAGCAGGTTGCGCGCCTGCTCGACCATCCCGGCGGCGAGGAGGCGTTCGGCGGCGACGACGCCGAGCATCTCGGGGCCTACCGTGTCGCGCGGGTCGGGCTCGACCGTGGGAACCTCGGGGACGTACTCCGTCTGGAACTGCAAGTGGGCGCGGGAGGCCTCGAGCGTCGCGGCGAAGGTGGGCAGCCGCTTCAGCCCGTCGTCGAGCACGGCCTTGGCGGCGTTCAGGTCGCCGAGCTCGACCGCCTTCCAGGTGGCGAACCAGGCCAGCATCCAGGCCGACTCCTGGGTGTCGGTCAGGGGCGTACGCCGCTCGACCTCCTCGATCTGGTCGCTGGGCGCCGCGGTGTTGCGGAGCGCCACGAGCAGCGGCAGCGCCGTCTCGGGCGAGGGCATCTCGGTCCAGGAGCGGCGCGCACGGGTGACCTCGTCGGCCATCTGGCGCAGCGAGCGCTGGTGGAGCAGGGCGGCGTCGGCGCCGCGGGGCCGGTGGGTGGTGTAGTCGAGGAGCGGTTGTTCGGTGGCCAGGTGGTTGCGCGCGATCACCAGCCCGAACGCCGAGCCCTCGGTGATCAGATAGTCGCCGATGAGCGGCGGGTAGAGGCCGACGACCCCGCTACCCGGGCCGTCCTCGCTGTGCCGTGCCAGACCGTGGGCGAAGAGCGCGTCGAGCACGGTGCGCTCGATCATCTTCTCGGCCTCGTCCAGCGGCACCGGCCCCGTCACCGCGAGTGCGGTCGCGCCGTCCCAGGCGTCCTGGTCGAGCCCGGCGACCAGCGGCTCGACCGCTGAGGCGAGCTCAGGAGCCCAGCCCGTACGCCGCGGCAGCCGCCACAGTCCGTCGAGCTGCTCCAGCACCCCTGCCCGCGGACCGACGGTGGCGATCGCGCGGACCAGGCCGAGCAAGCCGCCGGTCGCCATCGCGATCCGGGCCAGCGACCCGGCCTCCACCGGGCCGCCGAGGATCCCGCGGCACACCTCGTGCACCTCGTCGACCTCGAGCGCGGGGGAGCGGACCTGGACCGAGGGGGCGATGCCGAGCATCAGCGTGTTCTCGGCGACGGGGTGCTGGTGGCGGCTGCTGGTCACGGCCAGGAGGCGTCGTTGGCGGTGGATGTTGCGCAGGGCGCCGACCGAGTAGGTGTCGAGCGCGTCGGCGTCGTCGATCACCAGGACGGTGCCGTTGCCTAGCTGCTTGCTCAGCGCCGTGGTCATCTCGCCGATGGTGCGACGGGGACCGGTGGGTGTCGCGCTGCCGATGCCGGCGGCGGTCAGAGCGGCGAACGGCTCGTTCTGCCAGGCGCGGTGTCCGCTGATCTGAAGCACGGACCGGCCGTCGTCCTCGAGCCGGTGGGCGACCAGGGAGCAGAGCTCGCTGCGTCCGGATCCGCGGGGTCCTACCAGATGGACGCTCAGGCCCGCGCCGACGTAGTCGATGACCTCGTCGACCACCCGCGCGAGGACACCTTCGCGATCCGACATGCTCACCCCCTACCTCAAGGTACATCCAAATGCATACCGGATTTTCTGTGGGGACGCTGTATCGCCCGCGTATTACGTCTACTGATACGCAGGTTACCTGTTTACAGTACGTAAACAGTCCGTCCGCGACCGCAACCTCTGGGCGCAGATGATGAGATAGTGATCTCACGGGCTGAGGTTCTCCTCGGCCTGCACCACTGAGTGACACCAGGGTGCCGCATCAGCTCCCCCATCTGTATGCGGCCCTGGTGGCACGAAGACCTACGGAGCCCGGCCGTCCCGGACTCGAGGTCGCGATCATCCCCCCGCGGTCGTGACCTCGAGCCCAGGGCGGCCGGGTTCTTTGGCGTTGGCGAGCGTGAACGGTGGCGTGGTTCACAAGGGACGTAAGCCACGACACAAGGGACGTATGCCTAGGGGAGGGGGTGGTGTGGCCGGTGTTGCGGCAGTGACATAGTGACTGGCGTGGACAGCGTCCTGGAGTTAGCCAGGTGGCAGTTCGGCATCGTGACCGTCTACCACTTCCTGTTCGTCCCACTCACGGTGGGACTCACCATGCTCGTCGCCGTGCTGGAGACGATCTGGCTGCGTACGAAGAACCCTGAGTGGCTTCGGCTGACCAAGTTCTTCGCGAAGCTCTTACTGATCAACTTCGCGCTCGGTGTGGTCACCGGGATCGTGCAGGAGTTCCAGTTCGGGATGACCTGGTCGGACTACTCCCGCTTCGTCGGGGACGTCTTCGGGGCCCCGCTGGCGATCGAGGCGCTGCTCGCCTTCTTCCTGGAGTCGACCTTCCTCGGCCTGTGGATCTTCGGCTGGGACAAGCTGCCGCGAGCGTTGCACAACGCGTGCATGTGGATCGTCCACCTCGGCACCCTGGCGTCGTCGTGGTTCATCCTGGCGGCCAACTCCTGGATGCAGCACCCGGTCGGCTACAAGTTCAACGAGGTCACCGGCCGCGCCGAGCTCACCGACTTCTGGGCGGTGATGTTCAACAAGGTGCAGCTGGGCACGTTCCCGCACGTCATCCTCGCCGCCTACCTGACCTCGGCCGCCTTCATGCTCGGCATCCTGGGCTGGCTCTACCTGCGCCGGCCGGGACGCGACGGGTCCGAGCGGCCGATGTACCGGCGCGGGATGGTGCTGGCGGCCTGGGTCATGGTCTTCTCCGGCATCGGCGTGGCGGTCTCGGGCGACATCCAGGGCAAGATCATGACCGAGGTGCAGCCGATGAAG
Organism: Nocardioides sp. YJ-D4; assembly: GCF_054031495.1. NCBI lineage: Bacteria > Bacillati > Actinomycetota > Actinomycetes > Propionibacteriales > Nocardioidaceae > Nocardioides > Nocardioides sp. YJ-D4. Next base: position 1,742,809 of record NZ_CM132932.1, on the reverse strand, counting down.
ATGGCGGCCGCGGAGGCGCTGTGGGAGACCTCCGACTCGTGTGCGCCGTTCTCCATCCTGACCATCGGCACCCGCGACGGGAAGCACGAGAAGTGGGCCCTCGAGGTGCCCTGCGTGCTCTCCTTCCTCGGCACCGGCACCTTCGACGGCAGGGTCGAGGGCATCTACGACCTGCAGGAGAAGTATCGGGAGACGTACGGCTCGACGCCGGGCGCGACCTACTACTCACCCGGCGACTACACCCCCAACATCCCGGTCACCTACTGGACGTTCCGGTGGATGATGGGCCTGGGCGTCGTCGGTGGCCTCATCGGGCTGGCGGTGCTCTGGTTCACCCGCCGAGGACGTACGCCGACAGGGCTGGTCGGGCGCTTCCTGCCCGCGCTGGCGATCTCGGCGCCGGTGATGGTGCTGCTGGGCAACTCGATGGGCTGGATCTTCACCGAGATGGGGCGTCAGCCATGGGTGGTCTTCGGGGTGCTGACGACCGCCAACGGCGTCTCGCCGGGCGTCGAGCCCTGGGAGGTGTGGATGTCGCTCCTCGGGTTCACCGCGCTCTACGCGGTGCTCGCCGTGGTCGAGGTCGGGCTGCTCATCAAGTATGTGAAGAAGGCTCCGGACCCGTTCGTGGAGCCACCCGACCCCTCCCTGCGCGGCTCCGACTCGGATGCCGACGAGCCGATGAACTTCGCGTACTGAGGAGCCTGCGATGGAACTCACGACTGTTTGGTTCTGCCTCATCGGCGCCATGTGGATCGGCTACTTCGTCCTGGAGGGCTTCGACTTCGGCGTCGGGATGCTGCTTCCGGTGCTGGCCCGCGACGACCGCGAGCGACGGGTCATGATCAACACGATCGGCCCGGTCTGGGACGGCAACGAGGTCTGGCTGATCACTGCGGGCGCAGCGACGTTCGCGGCGTTCCCGGAGTGGTACGCCACCCTGTTCTCCGGTTTCTACCTGCCGCTCTTCGTCATCCTGATCGCCCTGATCGTGCGTGGCGTCGCCTTCGAGTATCGCCACCAGCGGCCATCTGTCACCTGGGCCGGCTGGTGGGATCGCGCGGTGATCTTCGGCTCCTACGTCCCCGCGTTCTTGTGGGGTGTGGCCTTCGCCAACATCGTGCGCGGGGTGCCGATCGACGCCGACTTCGAGTTCACCGGGACGGTGCTGACGCTGCTGAACCCGTACGGCATCCTCGGCGGACTCGTCACGCTGTCGCTCTTCGTGACCCACGGTGCGCTGTTCATCGCCCTCAAGACCGACGGCGAGATCCGTGGCCGGGCTCGTGCGCTGGCGCTCAAGGTCGGGGTCGTCGCGGCCGTGCTCGCCGTGGTGTTCCTGGTCTGGACGCAGGGCCTGACCGGCAATCTCGGCACCGCGATCCTCTTCGTCGTGGCTGCGCTCGCGCTCGTGGCCGGGCTGGCTGCTGCGTACGTCGGTCGTGAGGGGTTCGCCTTCGCCGGCACCTTCCTTGCGATCGGGCTCGCCGTGGCCGGGCTCTTCGTCGGGCTCTTCCCCGACGTGATGCCCTCGACCACCGACGTCGCCAACTCGCTGACGACGACGAACGCCGCGGCGACGCCCTACACGCTGAAGCTGATGACCATCACTGCCGCAGTGTTCGCGCCGCTCGTGCTCGGTTACCAGGCCTGGACCTACTGGGTCTTCCGCAAGCGGATCTCGATCCACCACATCCCCGCTGCTCATTGACATGCGTCCGAACGACCCGCGACTGCGAGCCCAGCTGTCGGTAGCCCGGCGGCCGCTCGCCGTCGTGGTGGCCGCCGGGGTGCTGGGTGCGGTGCTGCTGATCGCCCAGACGTACGCCGTCACCGGACTGCTCATCTCCGCGATCCGCGACACCGGGTCGGTGAGCGGCTGGGCTCTGGCGGTCGTGGCCGTCTTCGCCGGGCGCGCCCTCGTCGGGGTGGTCTCCGACGTGGCCGGTGCCCGGGCGGCCGGTGTCGTCGGGGCGGACCTGCGACGCCGGGTGGTCGGCGCGATCCTGCGCGGCCGGTCGGAGAGCTCCGGCTCGCTCTCGGCGTTGGCCACCCGCGGGGTCTCGGCGGCCGAGCCGTACCTGACCCGCTATGTGCCGGCGCTGGTGCTCGCCTGCGTGCTGCCGGTCATGGTGCTCGCGGTGATCGTCTGGACCGACCCGCTCAGCGGTCTGATCGTCGGGCTCACGCTGCCGCTGATCCCGATCTTCGGAGTGCTGGTCGGGCTGGCCACGCGTGACCAGGCGGCCAGCCAGTGGCGGGCGATGTCGGCCCTGGCCGGTCACTTCCTCGACGTGATGAAGGGCCTGCCGACCCTGGTCGCCTTCGGTCGCGCCACGGCCCAGTCCCGTGTCATCGCCACGATCACCGACCGCTACCGCCGCCGCACCCTCGAGACCCTGAAGATCGCGTTCGCCTCCTCGGCCGTGCTCGAGCTCGTCGCGACCATCTCGGTCGCCCTGGTCGCGGTGATCATCGGGGTCCGGCTCGCCGCCGGCTCGGTCGACCTGCAGACGGCTCTCGTGGTCCTGCTGCTCGCCCCCGAGGCCTACTGGCCGCTGCGTCGCGTCGGCACCGAGTTCCACGCGGCCGCCGAAGGTACGGCGACTCTCGAGGCCACCGCGGACCTCTCCCGAGACGTCACCCGCGTCGACCGAGACGTCACCGACTGCCACCTCGACCGACCGGAGCGACGCCTCGGCATGTCTCTCGATGGGGTGGGGCTGACCTATCCGGGGCGCGATCGGCCGGCGCTGGCGCCGGTCTCCGCGACGGTCCCCGCTCGGGGGATCACCGCGATCGTCGGCCCGAGCGGTTGCGGAAAGTCCACCCTGCTGGCGACGATCGCGGGCCTCCACGAGACGTACGCGGGCTCGGTGGAGCTCGACGGACAGACGCCGGCCGCAGGCGACGAGTGGCGACGGCGGTTCGCCTACCTGCCCCAGCGACCGGTGTTCGTCAGCGGGACGATCGCCGACAACCTGCGGCTGGGGGCGCCGGAGGCGACCGAGAGCGACCTGTGGCGCGTACTCAAGCGGGTCGCCCTCGCCGACCGGATCGCTGACCTCCCCGGCGGTCTCGGCGCCGACCTGGCCGAGGACGGCCGCTCCCTCTCGGCGGGCGAGCGGGCCCGGCTCGCGCTGGCCCGCGTCGTACTCTCCGATCGTTCCTGGATCCTCCTCGACGAGCCGACCGCCCACCTCGACCCCGACACCGAGCGGATCATCGCCGACACCGTCACCGACCTCGCCCGCGAGCGCGCCGTCGTCCTCGTCGCCCACCGCGAGGCGCTGATCGACATCGCCGACCAGGTCATCACCCTCTCCGCCGAATCCCCGCCCGCCGAGGCGTCGTCCGCGTCGGCCGAGGCGTCGCTCCCGCCGGTCGAGACGTCACGTACGTCGGTCGACGCGGCAGCGGGTGACGCTTCGGCCAGCGCGAGTGACGCTTCGGCCGACGTACCTGACGGCTCGGCGCGGAGGGCGCTGTGGGGGTCGGCGGTGGTCGGCGGGCTGAGCTGGGCGTCGGGAGTGGCGCTGACGGCGCTGGCGGGGTGGCTGATCATCAAGGCCTCCTACCATCCGGTGATCCTGACGCTGGTGGCCGCGATGGTGGGGGTGCGTACGTTCGGGATCGCGCGGCCGGTGCTGCGCTACCTGGAGCGGTTGTGGTCGCACGACAGTGCGCTGCGGCTGTTGGCCAGGCGGCGGGTGCAGATCTACGACGCGCTGGTGCCGTTGGTGCCGGGTGCGCTGCCCGGCCGCCGGGGCGATGTGCTGGCGAGCGTCGTCGACGACGTCGACGCGGTGCTCGACGAGGAGCTGCGGGTGCGGTTGCCAGTCCGGGAGTACGCCGTGGTGGCTGCCCTCGCGGTCCTGGCGACAGCGCTCATCGACCCGGTCGCCGGGGCATTCACCCTGGCCACGGTGCTGGCGGCGGGGGCCGCCTTCGGGATCGCGTACGCCGGAGCAGCACGAGCCGAGAACATCTCGGTCACGGTGCGGGCGAGGGTGTCCGAGCAGGTGGTCGAGGCGACTCAGACGGCGACCGAGCGCCGGATGTGGCAGGCGAGCGAGCCCGTGCTCGACACCCTCGACGACCTGGCCGCCACCGCCACCAGGGCGACCACGACAGCGGCGTCGGCCTCTTCGCTGGCCAAGGCCATCGTCCTGGTGACCGCAGGCGCGGCGGTTGCTGCGACCGCCGCCTACACCACCGTCGGCGACGGCCCGATGCTCGCTCTGCTCACCCTGGTCCCGCTGGCGCTGGCCGAGCCCGCGGCGACGCTCGCCGACGCCGGTGCGGCACGAGCACGCACCCGTGCCGCACAGCGCCGTCTCGACGATCTCACCAGCCGCCCGCCGGCGGTCAGCGCTCCGGAGCACCCCGAGCCGCCCACCCACGACACCACCATCACGATCACCGGCGTCACCGCCCGCCCGGGCGACGGCCAGAGCGTCGAGATCCCCGACCTGCACGTCGAGCCGGGCGCGCGGATCGGCATCGTCGGCCCCTCCGGATCCGGCAAGAGCACCCTGGCCGCGCTGCTGCTGCGCTTCCTCGACCCGGACACCGGCACCATCACCCTCGGCGGCCGGTCGACGCGTGACCTGGACCCACCGGACGTACGGAAGATCGTGGGTCTCGTCGACGACGACCCGCATGTCTTCGCCTCGAGCCTCGTCGAGAACGTCCGCCTGGCCAGGCCCGGAGCCACCGACGACGAGGTCGAGCAGGCGATCCGGCGCGCACACCTCGGCGACTGGCTCGATGCCCTCCCCGCAGGGATGCAGACCAGGCTCGGCGACGGTGCCGCCGAGGTATCCGGCGGCGAACGGGCCAGGCTGGCGGTGGCGAGGTCACTGCTGGCAGGGCACAAGGTCCTGGTTCTGGATGAACCTTTGGCTCATCTCGACACCGCGACCGCCGCGTCGCTGGCGCGTGAAGTGCTCGCGCGGGAGGATGGCTCGACGGCTGGCGCAGAGCCTGGTCCGCATGGCGGCACGAAAACCGTATTGTGGATGACTCACACATCGACCGGACTGGGGCTGACCGATACCGTGGTCTCCCTTCAACGAATGGGGGAAGTGAGACGGTGTTGACCGAGACAAGGACGATCCGGGTCTACCTGCTCGACGACCACGAGGTCGTGCGCCAAGGGTTGACGACACTGCTCGACAGTCATGACGACATCGCCGTCGTCGGCCAGGGTGGCACCACCGCCCAGGCACGCGAGGACATCGACCGCCTCCAGCCGGACGTGTGCGTGCTCGACGCCCGCCTGCCCGACGGCTCGGGGATCGAGGTGTGCCGTGAGGTCCGTGCGGCCTACCCGGAGATGCTCGCGCTCATCCTGACCTCCTATGACGACGACGAGGCGCTCTTCTCGGCGATCATGGCCGGGGCCAAGGGGTACGTCCTCAAGGACATCCGCGGCAACGACCTGGTCGAGGCGATCCGCACCGTTTCCGGTGGCGGCTCCCTGCTCGACCCGCTGATGACCGCGAAGGTCATGGAGAAGATGCGCAACCCCGATGGCGAGTCGCCGCAGATGCAGGCGCTCACGCCGCAGGAGAAGCGTCTGCTGGCGCTCATCGGCGAGGGCCTGACCAACCGCGAGATCGCCGGCCGGATGTTCCTGGCCGAGAAGACGGTGAAGAACTACGTCTCCAGCATCCTGGCCAAGCTCGGCGTGCAGCGACGCACCCAGGCCGCGCTGATGGCCAAGGAGCTGCTCCACCCCCGCAAGGGAAACTGAGTCAGACCCCAGCGGTGATCGGCACCTGCCAGACGAGCTCGGTGCCGCTGGGTGAGCGCGGCCCGATCTCGAGCTGACCGCCGAGCTGGACCGCGCGACAGCGGGCGTTCTTCAGCCCGCTCTCCTCGGCCTCGTCGGGGACGCCGCTGCCGTCGTCGCGTACGACCAGCTTGATCTCGTCGTCCTGAAGGGACAGCTCGATCTGAGCGCTGTGGGCCTGGGCGTGCCGGGCGAGGTTGGAGACCGCCTCGCGCAGGACCGGCAGCAGGTGGTTGCGGACCGAGTCGGGCACCGCGGTGTCGACCGGCCCGGTGATCTTGATCTCCGGGGTGAAGTCCATGACGCCCGCGTACTCCCGGACGACCCCGCGCACCTGCGCCCGCAGCGAGGAGGGATCGTGGTTGCTGAGGTCGAAGATGGAGCCGCGGATGTCCTTGATCGTCTGGTCCAGTGCGTCGACCTGCTCCGAGAGCCGCTGGGGCAGGTCCTCGACCCGCTGCGGGTTCCGGCCCAGGGCCTCGAGCTGGATGCCGATGGCGAAGAGGCGCTGGATGACCACGTCGTGCAGGTCACGGGCGATCCGGTCGCGGTCGGTGATGACGGCGAGGTCGGCCCGGTCCTCGACCGCGCGGAGGCGGTCCAGGGCGAGGGCGGCCTGGCCGGCGAAGCCGAAGAAGAGCTCGCGCTCGTGCTCGTCGTGGGCGGCGCTGGCCTTGTCGTAGATCGCCAGCAGCGCGCCGCGGCCGGCGAGCGTGGACCGGACCGGGGCGACCACGACGTAGAGACCGTCGACCTCGAGGTCCAGCGGCTCGACGATGCGGCGGTCGATCAGGTGCGGGACCTTCTCGGTGACTGCCCGGACCCGTTCCTCCTGGCCGGGCGCGGCAGCGACTCCGGAGACGATGCCGTGCTCGATGCGGGTGCCGGCGCCGACCCCGATCGCGCGCATCAGCGGCAGCGCGGTCTCGCACATCCGCTCGAGCGCGACCAGATGGTCCAGCGGCGGCGTCAGGGCGCGGCTGAGCTCGGCGCTCGCCTCGAGCCACCTGCGGCGCTGCTCGCTGAGCTCCAGCTCGCGTACCTTGTCGATCTGGGCGCCGGCGGCGCGGGCCAGGGCGACGACGAGCTGCTCGTCGTGGCTGGTGAACTCGGCGCCGCCGACCTTCTCCGACAGCAGCAGGTGGCCGAAGTCGCGGTCACCGATGCGCAGCGGCACCTCGATGAACTTGCGCTTGCCAGGGTCGCCGGTACGCAGCGCGTGGCTGCCGCCGCCATCATGCGTGCGAGGTGAGACCAGCAGGAGCGGCTCGGGAGCGGTGATTCCGCGGGGCCGGGTCGTCGAAGCCGGTTCGTCGTCGTCGCCGTCGTCATCGACGCGAGCCCGGCGGCCCCGGCTCTTGCCCACGACCTGCAGCGTCGGCTCCTGCTGGTGACCGTAGGTGATCAGGTCCTGCAGGTCGCCGTCGGGGCTGAGGACACCGAGGGCGCCGTAGCTCGCCCCGGTCAGCTCGCAGGCGGAGCGGGTGATTCTCTCCAGCATGGCGCTCAGGTCGAGCTCGCTCGACATCGCGATGACCGCGTCCAAGAGCGAGCGCGCCGATGGCTCCAGACCGGTCAGGTCCTCGGTCGCGTCAGTGGTCACTTGTCAGAGTCTGTCGTGCTGGACCCGGTCGCGTCCACATATCGGCAACAGTTTCTCCACTGTCTGCCTCAAACTCACGTGGATGCTTGCGTTTGGTCACTGATCCGCGATCTCCCCGTCGACGTAGAGCCACCGTCCGGCACGCACCTCGAACCGGCTGTGCTCGGCGAGCACCCCGTCGCCCGACGGCGCCTGGTAGGACGCCCGGAACGCCACCCAGCCGTGGGTGTCGTCATCGAGCCCGGAGCCCTCGATCTCCAGCCCCGTCCACGTCAGTCGCGAGTCGGGTGCGGCCACGCCCAGGTCGTCGGGGCGGGTCCCCGGATGCCAGGTGCGGAAGATGTAGTCCCAGTCCCCGAGGGCGTACGCCGCGTAGCGGCTGCGCATCAGCTCCTCCGGAGTCTCGGCCAGGGCACCGCCGCGGTGCAGCCGGTGGCAGCACATCGCATAGCGTCGCCCGCTGCCGCACGGGCACTCCTGGGGCAGGGGCGAACCGGTGGCGGTGCGGCCGAAGGGAGACATGCGCCCCATTGTGTACCGGAATGGGCGCATTCTCGTCGTAGGCCCGGAGCGCCCCGTCTATTGTGTGGGGGTGGCTCTCAGGCGCGATCGGCTCGGGACGGCGGGGGTGCATCGGTGACGGATGTGAGCATCTGTCTGCTGGGCCCCCTGATCGTCACGCGCGCAGGCGAGCCCGTGGAGGTCCCGGGACGACGCCCGCGCACGTTGCTGTCGTTGCTGGCCCTGGAGGCCGGCACCCCGGTCTCCGCCGACCTGCTCGCCGACCGGATCTGGGGCGAGGAGCTCCCCGACAACCCGCGCGGCAGCCTGCACACCTACATCGGCCGGCTGCGTCGGGTGCTCGGCAAGGAGGTCGTACGCCGCGCCGCCGGCGGCTACATCCTCGACCTGCCGCGCTCCTCGGTGGACGCGCTCACTTTCATCGACCTGCTCGACGCGGCCGAGGGCCCGGAGGCCTACGACCGGCTCGAGGAGGCGATCGCGCTGTGGCGCGCCGAGCCGTTCGACGAGCCGTCCGGGGACTCGCTGGCCGAGCGCACCCGTCCGTGGCTGGTCGACCGCTATCTGGCCGCACTGGAGCGTCGTGCTGCGCTCGACATCGCCGCCGGCCGGGCTGCGAAGGCGGTCGCCGACGTGCGCCGGGTGGTGGGCGACCATCCGCTGCGCGAGTCCCTGTGGGTGGTGCTCCTGGACGCGCTGGACGCGGCGGGGCGTACGGCCGAGGCGTTGGAGGCCTATGAAGAGGTCCGGGCGCGGCTGGCCGACGAGCTCGGCGCCGACCCCGGCGCGGAGCTGCGTTCCACCTTCACCCGGCTGCTGACCGGCTCCTCGCCGGCCCCGGAGGTCGACGCCTCCCATGGCCAGGCGACCGTGCCCGCGCAGCGCGTCTCGGAGGAGGACATGGTCCCGAGACAGCTCCCGGCCGACATCCCCAGCTTCTCCGGGCGTGAGGCCGAGCTCCGCCTGCTCGACGCGGTGACCATCTCCCACGACGCCGGCTGGCCGAGCGTCGTCGCCGTGCACGGCATCGGGGCGGTCGGCAAGACCGCGTTCGCGGTGCACTGGGCCCGCGCCCGGACCGAGCACTTCCCCGACGGTCAGCTCTTCATCGACCTGCGCGGCTTCGGCCCGGGCGAGCCGCTCTCGCACGCCCAGGCGCTCACGACCCTGCTCATCGGGCTCGGCGTCGACGCCGCCTCGGTGCCGGCCGAGGTGGACGCGGCGTCGGCTCTGCTGCGTACGACACTCGCGCAGCGACGCATGCTCCTGCTGCTCGACAACGCTCGCGACTCCACCCAGGTGCGGCCCCTGCTGCCGGGTGGTGACTCGCTGGTGCTGGTGACCAGCCGGAGCCAGCTGCGTGGCCTGGCCACCCGCGAGGGTGCCCGCCGGCTCGCGCTGGACACGCTCGCCCCGGCGGAGTCGGCCGCCTTCCTGAGGCAGCGGCTCATCGACCGGACCGCCGACGAGGCTGACATCCGCGCCCTGGCGGACAGGTGTGGACACCTTCCGCTGGCTCTCGCCGTCGCGGCCGAGCGCTGCAGCCGCTACCCCGATCTCCCGCTGACCGACCTGATCGCCGAGCTGGACGGCGAGACCAGCCGGCTGGCGGCTCTGGAGGCACCGCTCGACCCCATCTCCGACCTGCGCGCGGTCTTCTCCTGGTCCTACGACTCTCTCGACGAGGAGTCGCGGCGTGCCTTTCGCCTCCTCGGCCTCCGCCCGGGTCATGAGATCGGGATGCCCGCGATGGCGGCGCTCTTCGCCGTCGACATCGCCGCCGCCCGGCGTCTGGTCGACAAGCTGGTCGATGCCAACCTCGTCCGCGAGCACCGCCCCGGACGCTTCGTGCTCCACGACCTCATCCGCGACTACGCCCTGGAGATGGGCTCCGAGAAGGAGTCCGGCGAGGCGCTGCTGCGGCTGGTGAGCTGGTACACCCACTCTCTGGTCGCGGCCTCCGAGGCCGACGGCCGGTCCTTCCGGCTGATGAGCCTCGACCCCGTCGTGGACGGGGTGACGCCGCTGAGCTTCGCCACCTCGCAGCAGGCCCGCGCCTGGGGTGACCGGGAGTGGCCGACCATGGGCAGTGCCGTACGTCTCGCCGTGCGCGCGGGGCTGCTGGGCCCTGCGTATCAGCTGGTCAACAAGATGTTCAGCCTCTCGATGCGGCACCCACCCGCCGAGACCGTTCCCCTCCAGGAGCTCGGCCTCGACGCCGCCCTCCGCGCCGGTCAGCACATCGACGCGGCCTACATCCGCAACCAGTTCGGGATCAGCCGCGCGCGGGTCGGCGACCTGCCCCGCGCGATCACGGAGTTCCGTGGCGCCGCCGAGGTGTTCCGCGAGGCCGGCACCGCCGCCGGCCTGGAGATGGCGCTGTCCAACTGCGGCCAGGCGCTCAGCATGATCGGCTCGCTCGACGAGGCCGTCGCGGTCCTCGAGGAGGCGTACGCGGTCGCGGATGCGGCCGGGATGGATGACCGTGCCCGCGCCAGCCTGATCGGGCTGGCCGAGGTCTACGTCCGGATGGAGCGCTACGAGGACGCCGTGCGGCTGGTGGAGGAGGAGATCGGCTACGCGTCCGTCGACGTCGACTCCTCCGCCTCGCCGCGGATGACGCTGGTCGATGCCCTGATCGGCCTGCGGCGCTACGCCGAGGCCGAGAACCATCTGCGGCTGGAGCTGGCCCACCGCCTCGAGGAGCGCAACCGGTGGGCCGAGGCCAACGTCCTGGTACGCCGGGCAGTGGTCGAGCGCGAGACCGAGCGGGTCGCGCAGGCCCGGGCGACGCTCCACGAGGTCGTCGCGATCCTCGACGAGGTGGGCGAGCTCGACCGCACCGCGCTGACCCGGGAGCGGGTCGAGGAGCTGCTCGCCAGCGTCGGTTCGTCCGCATCCGCGGATCGGGACGTCGACGCCGAGGCCGCCCAGGGGTTGGGCGGCGGCGTAGCGTTGCGTCCGTGACTGCCGCACCCACGATCAGCACCCTCGGCCAGCTTCGCGCGAGTGGCCATGTGTTCAAGTCGCTCCGCGAGGAGGTCCGCGACAACCTGCTGGCGAAGCTGGCAGCCGGAGAGGACCCCTGGCCCGGGCTGCACGGGCTGGAGGACACCGTCATCCCACAGCTCGAGCGTGCCCTGATCGCCGGACACGACGTCGTACTGCTGGGCGAGCGTGGTCAGGGAAAGACCAGGCTGCTGCGTACGTTGGTGGGCCTGCTCGACGAGTGGACCCCGGTCATCGAGGGGTCCGAGCTCGGCGAGCACCCCTATGAGCCCGTCAGCGTGGGCTCCCAGCGGTTGGCCGCGACCGCCGGTGAGGCGCTGCCGATCGCGTGGAAGCACCGCTCCGAGCGCTACTCGGAGAAGTTGGCCACCCCCGACACCTCCGTGGCCGACCTGATCGGCGACGTCGACCCGATGAAGGTCGCCGAGGGACGCTCGCTGGGCGACCCGGAGACGATCCACTTCGGCCTGATCCCGCGCTCCCACCGCGGCATCGTCGCGATCAACGAGCTACCCGACCTCGCCGAGCGGATCCAGGTCGCGATGCTCAACGTGATGGAGGAGCGCGACATCCAGATCCGCGGCTACGTGCTGCGGCTGCCGCTCGACCTGCTCGTGGTCGCCTCCGCGAACCCGGAGGACTACACCAACCGTGGCCGGATCATCACGCCGCTGAAGGACCGCTTCGGTGCCGAGATCCGCACCCACTACCCGCGCGAGCTCGCCGCGGAGATGGCGGTCATCCGGCAGGAGGCCGCGCTGGTCGCCGACGTACCCGACCACCTGCTCGAGATCCTCGCCGTCTTCACCCGTCATCTGCGGGCGTCCTCCGCAGTGGACCAGCGCTCCGGGGTCTCGGCGCGCTTCTCGATCGCCGGCGCCGAGACCGTCGCCGCCTCGGCGCTGCACCGCGCCACCGTCCTGGGCGAGGCAGACGCGGTCGCCCGCATCGTCGACCTGGAGACAGCCGTCGAGGTGCTGTCCGGCAAGATCGAGTTCGAGTCCGGCGAGGAGGGCCGCGAGGCCGAGATCCTCACCCACCTGCTGCGTACGGCCATCGCCGAGACCGTCCGCAAGTCCTTCCGCGGCCTCGACTTCGCACTGCTCATCGACGCCATCGAGGACGGCCGCATGGTCACCACCGGCACCAAGGTCGCTGCCGGTGACTTCCTGGCCGGCCTCCCCGTCCTGGGCGAGTCCGACCTCTACGACCAGATCGGTGACCGGGTCTACGAGTCCACCGGCGGCCCGAAGAACGACGGCCAGCTCGCCAGCGCCATCGAGCTGGCCCTGGAAGGCCTCTTCCTGGCCAGAAAGATCGGCAAGGACACGGCCGACGGGGAGACGATCTATGGCTGAGCAGTCGACACGGATTCGCTCGTACCTCACGAATCCGGCTCAACCAGCGGGGCAGTGATGAGCCGCTACAAGAAGTACGCAGGGGGTGACCCGCTCGCGCCGCCGGTCGACATCGCCGAGGCGCTGGACGCGATCGGCGAGGACGTGATGTCCGGCTACTCGCCCGAGCGGGCGATGCGGGAGTTCCTGCGGCGCGGGGGACAGGACCAGCGCGGGCTCGACGACCTCGCCCGGCAGGTCGCGGAGAGGCGCCGTGAGCTGCTGCAGCGCCACAACCTCGACGGCACGCTCGAGCAGGTGCGTGAGCTGCTGGACAAGGCGGTCCTGGAGGAGCGCAAGCAGCTGGCCCGCGACGTCACGATGGACGACGGCGACCGCGCGTTCCGGGAGATGCAGATCGACAACCTCTCGCCGAACACCGCCGCCGCGGTCAGCGAGCTCGCCTCCTACGACTGGACCTCACGCGAGGCCCGCGAGGCCTACGAGGAGATCAAAGACCTGCTCGGCCGCGAGCTCCTCGACCAGCGGTTCGCCGGGATGAAGCAGGCGCTCGAAGGGGCCACCGACGAGGACCGGGAGGCGATCGCGGAGATGCTGCGCGATCTCAACGAGCTCCTCGACAAGCACAACCGCGGGGAGGACACCCCCGAGGACTTCGACGAGTTCATGGCCAAGCACGGCCAGTACTTCCCCGAGAACCCGCAGAACATCGACGAGCTGCTCGACACCCTCGCGCAGCGTTCGGCGGCCGCGCAGCGGATGCTCAACTCGATGTCGCCCGAGCAGCGACGCGAGCTGATGGAGCTCTCGGCGCAGGCGTTCGGATCGCCCGCGCTGATGGAGCAGATGGCACAGCTCGACGCCAACCTGCAAGCGGCTCGGCCCGGCGAGGACTGGTACGGCTCCGAGGAGTTCGGCGGTGGCGAGGGCCTGGGCCTCGGTGACGGCACCGGCGTACTGCAGGACATCGCCGAGCTCGACCAGCTCTCCGAGCAGCTCCAGCAGTCCTACGCCGGCTCGCGGCTCGACGACATCGACCTCGACGCCCTCTCCCGTCAGCTCGGTGACCAGGCCGCGGTCGACGCGCGCACACTGCAGGAGCTCGAGCAGGCGCTGCGCGACTCCGGTCAGCTCGAGCGCGGCTCCGACGGCGACCTCCGGCTGACCCCGAAGGCGATGCGCCAGCTCGGCAAGGCCCTGCTCCGCGACGTCGCGCAGCGACTCTCCGGCAGGCAGGGCGAACGCGACCTGCAGCGCGCCGGCGCGGCGGGCGACCTCTCCGGCTCCTCGCGGCCCTGGGCCTTCGGCGACACCGAGCCCTGGGACGTACCTCGCACGATCACGAACGCCGTCATCCGGGAGGTCGGCGAGGGCCGTCGCGGCCCCGGAGTGCGGCTGAGCGTCGACGACATCGAGGTGCAGGAGACGGAGGCCCGTACGCAGGCAGCGGTCGCCCTCCTGGTCGACACCAGCTTCTCGATGGCGATGGACGGCCGTTGGGTGCCGATGAAGCGCACCGCGCTGGCGCTGCACACGCTGATCAAGAGCCGGTTCCGCAACGACGACCTGCAGCTGATCTCGTTCGGCCGCTATGCCCAGACGATGGAGATCGAGAAGCTGACCGCGCTCGACGCGATCTGGGACAAGGGCACCAACCTGCACCACGCGCTGCTTCTCGCCAACCGGCACTTCCGCAAGCACCCCGGCGCCCAGCCGGTGCTCCTGATCGTGACCGACGGCGAGCCCACCGCCCATCTGGAGGCGGGCGGCGACGTCTGGTTCTCCTACCCGCCTCACCCGGTGACGATCGCCCGGTCCGTCGAGGAGCTGGAGAACTCCCGCCGCCTCGGCGCCCAGACGACCTTCTTCCGCCTCGGCGACGACCCCGGCCTGGCCCGCTTCATCGACTCCATGGCCCGCCGCGTCGAGGGCCGGGTCGTAGCGCCCGAGCTGGACGACCTCGGCGCGGCCGTGGTCGGGTCCTATCTCGGCGACAGGACGGCGCGGCGTACGTCGAACACCTACGGCGGCTATCCGGATGCGTTCGGCGGTCGCGGCTGGTGGGCTACCTGAGGCGGTTCTCGTCCGCCTCTGTTCGTGGCACCTCAGGCGGAAATCGGGTCACCGCCGAGGATGCCCGCTGTCAGAGCGGCGTTGTACATCAGATGCTCAGTCATCTGGACGCCGGAGATCTGCTCGATCATCCGGAGAGCAGCGACCTTGAAATTCGGGATTGGACCGTCCTCCGGCTGCGCCAGAATGCCGGCGCGGGCCATGTGCTCGTCGAGTCCGTGTGGGTCCTCGCCGCCGTAGTGGTCAGGTCCGAAGAGGTCCAGGGTGGTGACCCTTCGACCGTTCCGGTAGTGGGCGAAGAGATAGAGGGGCTTGCCATCGAGGTTGTAGAAGCTCCAGACCTCGGTGTCCCGGGAGAGCTCTTCGAGCCACTGACTCTCCCAGCCGTACCCGCTCATGAACTCGATACCGACGGCGTAGTCGCCCACCTCCGCGACTCGCACGCCATAGCGTCCAGACTCCCAGTCTTCTTCGTCGTGGATGGTGGCGGACGTATGTGTCCCGTCCACGACCTCGGCCCGCCAGCGAGCTAGGAAGTCCTGTGCGCGGAGGCCTCGGGCAACGGTGATGCAGTACATCCCAGTGTCACCGTTCGCCCAGGCGTAGCGCTCGAAGCTGCCGGGGTCGTCGATCATGGCGGGAGTCTGGCAGAGTCCCCGCCATCGCGCCGGTCGAATAGACCTGCTCACCGAGTTACCTCGGTGAGCATCCGGCCGCGTAGCCTGCGCTCGTGCCCGAGGAGACGCTGAACGTACTTGCCCTTCTCGCCCTCGCGGCCCTGGCCGCAGGCTACGTGGATGCGGTCGTCGGCGGAGGTGGGCTGATCCAGCTCCCCGCGCTGCTGCTGTTCCTTCCCGGTGCCGCGCCGGTGCAGATCCTGGCGACCAACAAGCTGGCCTCGATCTTCGGCACCTCGATCAGCGCGGCGACCTACTACCGGCGGGTGGGTCCGGACCCGAAGACGTTCATCCCGCTCATGATCCTTGCGTTCGCGGGCTCTGCGCTGGGGGCGGGGGTGGCCTCCTATCTCCCGGAAAGCGTCTTCGAGCCCATCGTCCTGATCGCGCTGATCCTGGTCGGCGCGTGGGTGCTCTTCAAGCCGTCCCTGGGCGAGGCGACCGAGCTGAGGTACGACGGTCACCGGCACCTGATCGGCGCGATGGTGGTCGGGTTCGCGGTCGGCTTCTACGACGGTGCCCTAGGCCCCGGAACCGGCAGCTTCCTGGTGATCGGGCTCGTCGGCCTCCTCGGCTACTCCTTCCTGGAGGCGAGCGCGAAGGCGAAGATGGCCAACGTCGCCACCAACCTCGCCGCCCTGGTCGTCTTCATCCCACAGGGCGCGGTGCTGTGGAAGACCGGCCTGGTGATGGGTGTCTGCAACCTGATCGGCGGCTACCTCGGGGCGCGGACGGCGGTGGCGAAGGGCGCCGGGTTCGTACGCGTCTTCTTCATCGTCGTCGTCGCCGGGTTCATCATCCGTCTCGGTGGCAGCGTCCTGGGAGTCTGGTGACGTGCACTACCTGACCATCGGCCGCGACGGCGCCGCCGAGATCGAGGAGAAGCGGTCCCGGTTCCTGTGCACGCTCGCCCGGGTGGAGGACGAGGCGGGCGCGCGGGCTGTGGTCGAGCGGCTGCGCAAGCAGCACTGGGACGCCCGCCACACCTGCTCCGCCTTCGTGATCGGTCCGCCGCCGCAGCCGGTCGAGCGCTCCAACGACGACGGCGAGCCGGCCGGCACCGCCGGGGCGCCGATGCTCGAGGTGCTCCGCGGCGCCGGAGTCTCCGACACGGTCGCCGTCGTGACCCGCTGGTTCGGTGGAACCCTGCTCGGCGCGGGTGGCCTCGTCCGGGCCTACTCCGACGCCGTCCGGACCGCGCTCGACGAGGTCGGCACGCGCCGGCGCGAGCTGGTCCGGGAGTACGAGATCGAGGTCCCGTACGACGCCGCCGGCCGCCTCGAGACCGACCTGAGATCCTCCGGGGTGACCGTCCTCGACACCACCTACGGGGCTGCCGTGACGCTGCGGATCGGGGCGCCTCCGGAGGACGAGAAACGGCTCGAATCGTTGCTCGCCGAGCTCACCGCGGGTGCATCGTCGCTGGTCCCAGGCACGGACCGCTGGGTCGACCGCTGACACCATTTGGGAGAATGGCCGGGTGAGCGACCATAGCGAGACGCCCGTGGAACTCCCTGCCGGATGGACGGCGAAGGTCCCTGACCTCGACGATCTGCCCGCCCTGCTGAGGCTTCGGGCGGCCGACAAGACGCCGTTCGAGGGCTCCGGAAAGGTCGATGCCGACGCCATCACCGGCGAGATCGCCGGACCTGCTTCCTGGACCCGCCAGCAGCTCGTCGCGATCGACCCCGGCGGCGACATCCGCGCCTGGGCCATCGCCCATGACCGCGCCGCCGGCCGTACGCTCGTCTACCTCTACGTCGACCGCACCATCGCCCAGGCCGCCGAGGTCGCCGCCGGGCTCTACGCCTGGCTCGAGGACCAGGCCCGATCGATGGCCGAGCTGCGCGGCATCACCGAGTCCCACCTCGACGCCAGCCCGTTCGCCGACGACACCGTGCAGCGCGAGTGGCTGGCGGCGGCGGAGTTCACCAACAAGCGCACCTGGCTGCACATGAGCCGGCCGGTGCTGCCCGATGAGAAGGTGCCCCCGCTCCGCGAAGGGGTGACGATCCGCCCGGTCGAGACCCACGAGAACGGCATGCCCGTCGCAGCCGACCTGCAGACGGTCCACCAGACCTTGGAGGAGTCCTTCCAGGACCACTTCAACTCCTACCGCGAGAGCTTCCCCGAGTTCGTGCAGCGTCTGCGCGAGGACCCCGGTCATCGCTGGTCCCACTGGTGGCTTGCCTATGTGGACGTTCCCGACGAGCCGGACACGCTCCTGCCCGCGGGTTCGCTGGTGGCCTCCGTGCTGCCCGCCAACGCGGCCGGGGTCGAGGGGACGTACGTCGAATACATCGGCGTCAACCGCAACGCCCGCGGCCGCGGGGTCGCGAAGGGACTGCTCTACACCGTCATCGCCGACGCTCTCGAGCGCGGCCGTGACCGGGTCTCGCTCGAGGTCGACGCCGACAGCCCCACCGGCGCCGACGGGCTCTACAAGTCGATGGGCTGGGTGACCGACTACGTCACCGAGTCCTGGCACAAGGACGTCACGGTCTGATCGAGGATCAGGCGCCGACGTCGGGGAGCTTGAGGTCGAGCGTCGGCGCCTCGGTGCCGCCGTCGACCTCGAGCATCTTCCCGGTGACGAACTGACCCGCCTTGGAGGTCAGATAGACCACCGCGGCGGCGATGTCCTCGGCCTCGCCGATCCGTCCGAGCGGGGTCTTCGACTCGATCTCGCCGCGCATCTGGTCGTCCCCGGCGACGAACTCGAGGGCGCTGGTACGCACCGACCCGACGAAGATGCCGTTGACCCGGATCCGCGGCGCCAGGTCGGTCGCGGCCAGCCGCGTCCAGTGCGCCAGCGCCGCCTTCGCGGTGCCGTAGGCCAGATAGCCGCGCCCCGCGGTACGTCCCATCATCGAGCTGATCGACACCACCGACTGCTGCCCGTCCGGACTCTTCACCAGGTACGGCACCGCCGCCCGCGTCAGTGCGTGCGCGGTCGTCACGTTGAAGTGGAAGGCTTCCTCGAGGTAGCTCTCGTCGGTATCGAGGAACGTGTTCGGGATCGTCCCGCCCACGTTGTTGACCACGATGTCGAGTCGCCCGAACTCCTCGTACGCCTGCTCCGCCAGCCCCGCAGTCGCCTCCGTATCGGCCAGGTCCGCAGGCACCACCAGCGCCCGCCTGCCCGCCGCCTCGACCTTGGCGGCGACCTCCCGAAGCTGCTTCTCGGTGCGCGAGGCGATCACCACGTCCGCCCCCGCCTCGGCCAGCGCCACCGCGGTGGCCGCCCCGATCCCACGCCCCGCTCCCGTCACGATCGCAACGTGATCGGTCAGCTCGAATCGTTCAAGAATGCTCATGCTGTCTCCTCGTTCGCGCCGAATCGGTCGAAGCGGCGGCCGAATCTGTAGTTGTGGTAGGCGAATCGGTGGAAGTGGGAGCCGAGAACGCAGTTGTGGTGGCCGAAGCGGTCGTTCTGACGATTGCCGGAACTACACACTCGGGGCACCAGAAGTGCGGTTTCGGCCGCCAAAGGTGCGGTTTCGGCGTCCACAACTACCTATTCGGTCGAGACCAGGCCACGGCCGGTGATCAGCGGGAGGTCGAGAGGGGAGACGAGGCCGGGTTCGGCGGCGACGACGGCGGGGATGGCGTTGACCAGGCGCTGGGCGGTGACGATCATCCCGGAGACGTTGTGGTCGCCGTGCTCGCCGTGGTGGCTGAACTCGACGGTCATCGACGGCTCGCCGGTGATCTCGATGCGGTAGCAGCCGTCGCCGGTGGCCGGGGTGGGCCAGTCGGGGTCGGACGCCGCGTCGGTCCGGGTGACGTGCTCCAGGGTGATGCGAGGGACTCCGTCGACGCTGCCGGTGACGGTGAAGCGTACGGAGCCCTGGGTGCCCTCGGCGATGTCCACCGACACCGTCTTGGTGTCCTTCGTCGCCGCCCGGCGCTCGACCGACTCGACGAGCGGCTCGTCGAGGGTCACCCCGAGCCCGGCGGCCAAGACCCGGACGACGGGGCCCCATGCGGTGCTCAGCACGCCCGGCTCCCACAGGAACGGCTTGTCCTCCAGCGAGCCCCCGAAGCCGAAGAGATCCTTCATCACGACCGGCTGGAAGTACGTCGAGTAGTCGGCGATCTCGCTGACCCGAAGGTGGTCGATCCGCTGGGACAGAGACGTCATCGCGAGCGGCAGTACGTCGTTGGCGAAGCCCGGGTCGATGCCGTTGACGTGGAGCGAAGCACCGCCCTCGCGGCCGGCCTCGTCGATGCCCGCGATCATCTCGTCCGGCAGCGTCCCCTGCGGGTGGACCAGGATCACCGGCCCGGAGGAGACCACGTTGACCCCGTCCCGGATCAGCCCGGTCAGGTCCTCGATCGCCTCGAAGACCCGGTCGTCGGTCATCGCGGCGTGGACGACGCAGTCCGGGGCGAGCGCGAGCAGCTCGTCGCGCGACGTGGTCGCCGCCACGCCAAGGGTCCGGCCCAGTCCGGCCAGCTCCCCGGCATCGACCCCTGCCTTCGCCGGCGTCGAGGTCCAGACCCCGACCAGCTCCAGGTCAGGATGGGCATCGACTCCCGCGATCGCGTGACGACCCACCGTCCCGGTGGACCAGACGACGACTCTGAGCGGCTTCTCCGGACTCTGGGGACCTCTGGACGTGTGGGGCATGGGGCCAAATCTAGAACGCGTTTCAGTTTCGCGAAAGTGATTCGCCGAGGAAACTCGCCGCCGCTACGTTGGCGCCCATGACCGAGGCACTCTTCGAGGACACCCGCCATCCGACCGGTGCCCCCTACGTCGCGGACGAGTCCACGACCCTGCGCACGTTCCTCGACTTCCACCGGGCGACCCTGCTCAGGCAGGTCGCGGGCCTCGACCACGAGCAGCTGAACCGTCCCTTCCCGCCCAGCACCATGACGCTGGCCGGGCTCGTCAAGCACATGGCGTACGTGGAGGACATCTGGTTCGGCGTACGCCTGGCCGGCCACGATCCGTTCCCGCCCTTCGACACCGCTCCCTGGGGCGACGACCAGGACTGGGAGTTCAACAGCGCCGCCGCGGACGACCCCGAGGCGCTGCGCACCCTGCTCCGCGACGCGATCGCCCGCTCCAACGAGCTCACCGACGCCGCCGGCTCCCTCGACCGCATCGCGGTCGGCAGGACGCGGGACGGCCAGGAGATCAGTCTGCGCTGGATCCTGGTCCACATGATCGAGGAGTACGCCCGCCACTGCGGCCACGCCGACCTCATGCGCGAGGCCATCGACGGAAAGGTTGACCTCTGATGGAGATCCGCGAAGCGACGGCCGAGGACTGGCCGCAGATCTACCCGTTCTGGGCCGAGATCGTCGCGGCGGGGGAGACCTACGCGTACCCAGAGGGCCTCACGTCCGAGGAGGCCAAGGACCTGTGGATGTACGACCACGTGGTCGTCGCGGTCGAGGGCGAGGAGATCCTGGGCAGCGCCAAGATGGGCCCCAACCGCCCGGGCCGCGGCAGCCACATCGGCACCGCCTCGTTCATGGTCTCGCCGAACGCCCGCGGCAAGGGCGTCGGCCGGGCCCTCGGCGACTACTGCGTGCAGTGGCACAAGGACAGCGGCTTCCACGGCATCCAGTTCAACGCGGTGGTGGAGACCAACACGACCGCCGTACGCCTGTGGAAGTCCCTCGGGTTCCAGATCATCGGGACCGTCCCGGACGCGTTCGACTCGACGTCGCACGGCCGGGTCGGCCTCCATGTGATGTATCTGCCGCTGACCTGACCTCAGGCGGTCGCGGGGAAGGCGATGCCCGTGTTGGCGTGGCAGCGGTAGCCGTTGGGCACGCGGTCCAGGTACTGCTGGTGCGCGGGCTCGGCGGCGTAGAAGGTCGGGACCTCGCGGATCTCGGTGGTGATCTCGCCGTAGCCCCGCCGGGCGATCTCGTCGCCGTAGACCTTGGTCAGCTCCTCAGCGGTCTCCCGCTGCGCCTCGGAGACGTAGTAGAGCGCCGAGCGGTACTGGGTCCCGACGTCGTTGCCCTGCCGCATCCCCTGCGTCGGGTCGTGCACCTCGAAGAACTTCTTGACGAGGTCCGCGTAGGAGACCACGGTCGGGTCGAAGACGACCCGGACGGCCTCGGTGTGGTTGGTCTGACCGCTGCAGACCTCCTCGTAGGTCGGGTTGGCCGTGGTGCCGCCCTGGTACCCGACGGCGGTCGAGTAGACCCCCGGCGTCTGCCAGAAGATCTCCTCGGCGCCCCAAAAACAGCCGAGACCGAAGTACGCCACCTCGGACCCTTCCGGGGCGGTCCCGTCGGACGGGGAGGCGAGCAGAGGAGTGCCGAGGACCCGGTGCTTCGCAGGCAGCTCGAAGAGCGCCTGGTCGCGCCCGGCGAGCGTGCGGTCCTCGGGGAAGAGCTGAGTCGGTCGGCCGAACATTCGGAACCTCCATTGGTCGGGTTGTCTACCAGTCTCCAACACAGTTCGACGCGCGAACGTTCCCGGATGGGCCGCGAGGTGGGATCGGACGTAGGCTCGGCTGTGTGAGCGAGCAGCAGCACCTCGGCAAGGCCGGTTTCGAGACCAAGGCGATCCACGCGGGCTACGAGCCCGACCCGACGACGGGTGCGGTGATCCCGCCGATCTACGCCACCACGACCTACAAGCAGGACGGCGTCGGTGGCCTGCGCAACGGCTATGAGTACAGCCGCTCCGCCAACCCGACCCGCACCGCTCTCGAGGGTGCGCTGGCGGCGGTCGAGGACGGTGAGAAGGGGTTCGCCTTCGCCTCCGGCCTGGCCGCCGAGGACACCCTGATCCGCAGTCTGATGCGTCCTGGTGACCACATGGTCATCCCCGACGACGCCTACGGCGGCACCCACCGGCTGATCGACAAGGTCGAGAGCCAGTGGGGGATCGCGCACACCCCGGCCCAGGTCGCCGACGTCGACGCGGTCGCGGCCGCGATCCAGCCGGGCAAGACCAAGGTGGTCTGGGTCGAGACGCCGACCAACCCGCTGCTCAACATCGCCGACATCTCGGCCCTCGCCACGGTCGCCCACGAGGCCGGCGCCCGTCTGGTCGTCGACAACACCTTCGCCAGCCCCTACCTGCAGCAGCCGCTCACCCTCGGCGCCGACGTCGTGGTGCACTCCACGACGAAGTACGTCGGTGGCCACTCCGACGTCGTCGGCGGCGCCGTGGTCGTCCGCGACCTCGGGATCGCCGAGAAGATCGGCTACCTCCAGAACGCCGCCGGCGCGATCGCCGACCCGTTCGGGGCCTGGCTGACGCTGCGCGGCCTCAAGACCCTGGCCGTACGCATGGACCGCCACTCCGACAACGCCGAGCGCGTCGCCGACTTCCTGACCTCGCACCCGAAGGTCGGCGAGGTCATCTACCCGGGCCTGGAGACGCACCCCGGCCACACGACCGCCCAGAAGCAGATGAAGCGGTTCGGCGGCATGATCTCCTTCCGCGTCGAGGGCGGCGAGGCCGCCGCGCTCGCGGTGTGCGAGCGCACCAAGATCTTCACGCTGGGCGAGTCGCTCGGCGGTGTCGAGAGCCTGATCGAGCACCCCGGACGCATGACCCACGCGAGCGTCGCGGGCACCGACCTCGAGGTGCCGGCCGACCTGGTCCGGCTCTCCGTCGGGATCGAGTACGCCGAGGACCTCGTCGCGGACCTCGAGCAGGCCCTTGACCAGAGCTGACTCGCCACAGACCGCCATCTGCGTCGACTTCGGCTCCACCTGGACCAAGGCGCTCCACGTCGACCTCGTCTCCGGCGAGATCCTCGGCACCGCGAGCGCACCGACGTCGCTGCACGAGGTGATGGAGGCGTACGACGCCTGCCTGACCGCGCTCACCGAGAATGACTCCCGGGCGGCCGACGCCGAGATCCTCGCCTGCTCCTCGGCCGGCGGCGGCCTCCGGATCGCCGTGGTCGGCAACGAGGAGCTGGTGACCGCCGAGGCCGGGCGACGAGTGGCGCTGTCCAGCGGCGGCAAGGTCGTCGCGGTGATCGCGACCGCAGGTCGTGGAGCCGAGATTGACGTCGTGGCCACTCTCAGCTCCACCACCCCCGACCTGGTGCTGCTGACCGGCGGCACCGACGGCGGCAACCGGGATGCCGTCGTCTCGGCTGCGCGCGAGCTGGCCGCGGCGGGCTGGCGCGGACCGGTGGTCGTGGCGGGCAACCGCGAGGCGACCCAGGAGATCGACGAGATCCTGGCCGATGTTCCCCATGTGACCTGCGACAACGTCGTTCCGAAGATCGGCGTGCTGGCACCCGAGAGCGCCCGCGCGGCGGTCCGGGAGATGTTCCTCGAGCACGTGATCGGCGGCAAGAACCTCAGCAGCCGGGCCGACTTCCGGCGGATCGTCCAGGGGGCGACCCCCGATGTCGTGCTCCAGGGAGTCGAGACGCTGGCCGAGGTGCTCGGCGAGGACGTGGTCGTCGTCGACGTCGGCGGCGCCACGACCGACGTGCACAGCGTGGTCCGTCCCGACCCGGAGGCGGAGCACGTACGCGAGGAGGTCGTCGCCGTCACCCCGGTGACCCGGACCGTCGAAGGCGATCTCGGCATGCGCTGGTCGGCGACCACGACCCTCGAGGCGGCCGATCACTCCGACCCGAGCCTCGCCGAGTCGGACCTCTCCGGCGAGGTCGAGCATCGGCGCCACCATCCCGGTTGGCTGCCGCGCACCGAGCAGGACAAGGACATCGACGAGCTCCTGGCGAGGATCGCGATCTCCACGGCCCTGCAGCGGCACGCGGGTCGCTCCCGGGTCGTCCTGTCCCCGAGTGGCAAGGTCATCGAGCGCACCGGCACCGACCTGCGCCGGGTCGGCGTGGTGATCGGCTCCGGCGGCGTACTCAGGCACGGACGCCGGGGCATCGCAGAGCGGGTGATGCGCTGGTCGGGTCGCGGCGGATGGCAGCTCCCGGAGGCGCCGCTGCGGGCGGTCGACAGCGACTACGTGCTCGCCGCAGTGGGCCTGCTCGCGCGGTCGTACCCCACGACGGCACGGCACCTTGCGACCCATCTCTCACCCTCCCGGTAGCCTCTGTCAGGTGACAGATCAGGGGGATGTTCCCGGGGGCGAGAAGCGGACCGCCAAGGATGGCTTCGAGCGGATGAAGGGCGCGTTCAGGCGCAGCCGAGAGACGCGTGTGGCGCAGCGCTTCGCCCAGGAGGAGGCCGACGCGCGCGAGTCGGCCGAGGTCGCCAAGGAGGCGGCCGCGGAGGCCCGTGAGTCGGCCGAGAACTTCGCGCTTCGCCTCGTCAACCAGTTCGAGCGTCTGCGCGAGGAGCGCCAAGAGCAGCTGGCCGCGCCGGAGCCGGTGACCGCGCCCAAGGCCGTCAGCCGCACCGACGTCCCCTACGGCGTCGAGCTCTCCGCGCAGTGGGCCTGGCGGTTCCTGGTGATCGTCGCCGCCGGCTACCTCATCGTCCGCGCTCTCGGCTTCCTCAGCATCGTCGTGGTGCCGGTGGTCATCGCCCTGCTGATCGCCGCGCTCGTCTCCCCGGTCGTCAACGGCCTGGCCCGGATAGGGCTGAAGCGGAGCATCTCGGCACTCTTCGTGGTGCTCGGCGTGCTCGTGGCGGTCATCGCCATGCTGAGCTTCGCCGGCACCCAGGTCGCCAACGGCTTCAACGACCTGGCCGGGCAGACCGTCAAGGCGCTCGACGAGATCCGCGACTGGCTGATCAACGGCCCGTTCAACGCGAGCGAGACCCAGATCGACACCTGGCTCAACACGGTGCAGACAACCCTTGAGGAGTGGGCGGCTGCGTACGCCTCCAACCCGTTCTCCCGGGTCAGCGAGGTCGGCGGGGTCGCTCTCGACGTCTTCGCCGGCCTGTTCATCGTGCTCTTCTCCACCTACTTCTTCTGCGCCGAGGGCGAGCGGATCTGGGGCTGGCTGGTCCGGCTCGCGCCGCGGGCCGCGCGCAGCCGGATGGACAGCTCGGGCCGGGTCGCCTGGGTGTCGCTGACCCAGTTCACCCGGGCGACGGTCATCGTGGCCGCGGTCGACGCGGTCGGCATCATGATCATCGCCAGCGCCCTGCAGGTCCCGTTCGTCGCGGCGATCGGCGTGCTCGTCTTCCTGAGCTCGTTCGTGCCCCTGATCGGTGCCACCGTCGCAGGCGCGGTCGCCGTGCTCGTCGCCCTCGTCTCCCAGGGACCGGTGACGGCGCTGCTGATGCTCGGTGGCGTGATCCTGGTCCAGCAGCTCGAGGCCCACGGCCTGCAGCCGTTCCTGCTCGGCCGCTGGGTCCGGGTCCATCCGCTCGGCGTGATCCTGGCGGTCGCGACCGGCATCGTGCTCGGTGGCGTGGCCGGTGCCCTCGTGGCCGTGCCGCTGGTGGCCGCCCTCAACGCGGTCGCCAACCATCTGACCGCCACCGCCCCGGCCCAGGTACTGGCCCAGGCTCAGGCGCCGACGTCGCCGCCCCCGCTACCGGCCAACGGGCCGACCTCCCCACCCCCGCCGAGCCCAGGAGCAGGCAGTGCCTGAGATGCATGGTCAGCCGACGTACGAGGACATCCTCGAGGCCCGCGAGCTGCTGCGCGACCACATCACCGAGACGCCTGTCCAGGGAGCCCGCTGGCTCACCGACATGATCGGCGACACGGTCATCCTCAAGTGCGAGAACCTGCAGCGTACGGGCTCCTTCAAGGCCCGCGGAGCCTTCGTACGCATCGCCCGGCTGACCGAGGAGGAGCGCAAGAACGGCGTGGTGGCCGCGAGCGCGGGCAACCACGCCCAGGGCGTCGCGCTGGCGGCGACCACCCTCGGCATCCCGTCCACCGTGTTCATGCCCGAAGGCGCGCCGATCCCGAAGGAGAAGGCCACCCGGGCGTACGGCGCCGAGGTGATCTTCGAGGGGCAGTACGTCGACCAGTGCCTCCAGGCCGCGATGGCCTTCGCCGAGCGCACCGGTGCGGTGATGATCCACCCGTTCGACCACCCCGACGTCGTCGCCGGCCAGGGCACGATCGGGCTCGAGATCCTCGAGCAGGCCCCGGACGTGAAGACCGTCGTCATCCCGCTCGGCGGCGGTGGCCTGCTCGCCGGCGCGGCGCTCGCGATCAAGGCGAAGCATCCCGACGTGAAGGTGGTCGGCGTGCAGGCCGAGACGGCCGCCGCCTACCCGGTCTCGCTGCGCGAGGGCCGTCCGATCCGGCTCGACAAGATGCCGACGATGGCCGACGGCATCGCGGTCGGCCTGCCGGGAGAGACCAACTTCCCGATGATCCAGACCTACGTCGACGAGATCCGTACGGTCTCGGAGGAGGCGATCTCGAGCGCGCTGCTGGCGCTGGCCGAGCGGGCCAAGCTGGTCGTCGAGCCCGCCGGCGCGGTCGGCGTGGCAGCCCTGATGGACGCGCCCGAGGCCTTCGAGGGTCCCGTCGTGGTGGTGCTCTCCGGCGGCAACATCGACCCGCTCCTGCTCGGCAAGGTGATCCAGCACGGCATGACGCTGGCCGGGCGCTACCTGCCGGTCGCGGTGACGATCCCCGACCAGCCCGGGGCGCTGGCCACCCTGCTGTCGGTGATCGGCGACACCGGCGCCAACGTCATGGAGGTCGTGCACTCGCGCACCAACCCCGGACTGCGGCTCGCCGAGGTCGGCGTGCAGCTCCAGCTGGAGACCCGGGGTCAGACCCACGCCGAGCGAGTACTCGAACAGCTGCGCAGCAAGGGATATCCAGTGACCACGCCCTGACCGTTCGACCGGACGTTCCGGGGAACGGTCCCGAGGCCAGATTGCGCGACGTTTCGGTCGCGAACTGTCTTCGGGTGTGGTTGCCTTGTTAAACTGAACCTTCTGACAATCTCCCGCGGAACGTTCAGCTGGGTGAAACACGCCCGCTCAGCAGGGAGAAAAGGCGCCGGTTGATGGGGGTTGACCGGCGCCCCTTACCTATTCACTACCCATCAGGAGTAACTCGCTATGACTCAGTCGACCGAGACCACGGCTGCCACTATCTGGCTCAGCAAGGGTGCATTCGACAAGCTCACCGCGGAGTTGGAATACCTGAAGGGCCCCCGGCGCCAGGAGATCCTTGCCGAGATCAGCTCCGCGCGCGATGAAGGCGACCTCAAGGAGAATGGCGGCTACCACGCCGCTCGCGAGGAGCAGGGCAAGCTCGAGGGTCAGATCCAGCAGCTCGAGGCACTGCTGCGCAAGGCCGACACCACCGTCCCCGAGGACGACGGTGTCGTCTCGGTCGGCAAGCTGGTCACGTTCAAGTTCGAGGGCGATGACGACGGCGAGGCCGAGACCCGCCTCATCGCCTCGATCGAGATGAAGGACTACGCGGGCGGCGTCGAGATCTCCTCTGCCGCCTCGCCCATCGGCGCTGCCCTCATCGGTGCCAGCGTCGGCGACACCGTGACCTACGAGGGTCCTCGCGGGCCGCTCAAGGTCGAGATCCTGAAGACCGAGGTCTTCACCGGCTGACCTGCGCAGGGATACCCGGTTAACCGGGTATCCCTGCACTTCTCTGGCGTTGCAATGCCCGAGAAGTGCAGGGATTGCCTGAGAAGTACGGTCACTCGACCGTGCACTCACCCCACTCGACCCGCAGCGCACGGCGCTCGGTCGGGATGGTGATCGTCTGACGCCCCTCGGTGGCGGTGAACTCGGCGTGGCCGACCTTCTCCTCCTGGTCGTCCTCGGCCTCGACGGTGCAGACCGGCTTCGCGTCCTTGTCGTGGAGGCGTACGACGAAGGTCACCTGGACCTCGTTCTCGCTGACCGCCTCCCACTTCTCCAGCCCGGAGGAGACCTCGGGGTGCAGGGCCAGCCACAGCGCCCAGCCGAACCAGCCGACGATCGCCGCGAGCATGAGAGCCAGGGCGACGATGAGTACGCCCGGGCGACGGCGCGGGCCGCGACCGTAGCGGGCCGCGATGCGGGATTCTTCAGAACTCACGGCTTCGGGCTCCGCTTCGGCAGATGACGGCGTGCTCACGGGAAACATGGTCCCACCCCGGCGAAGGAGACCGCACATCCGTCCCCGGCCACCTACCACCAAAGTTGTCCGCGGAGTGGGAGCGGGTAACCGAGTGGTGAGACGGAGCGTGGTTAGGATTGAACTCATGCCAGAGCAGCTCCAGCAGGCGTTCCGCCTGATGCACGTGCACGCGCACCCCGACGACGAGTCGAGCAAGGGCGCGGGGATCACCGCGAAGTACGTCGCCGAAGGGGTCGACGTCCATGTCGCGACGTGTACGGGCGGCGAGCGGGGCGACATCCTCAACCCGAAGATGGAGCGCCCCGGGATCCTGGAGAACATCCACGAGATCCGCCGCGAGGAGATGCATCGCGCCCGCGACATCCTCGGCATCAAGCAGGACTGGCTCGGCTTCGTGGACTCCGGGTGGGTCGAGGAGTTCATGCTGGTCAAGGAGATGGGGGCCAAGGACTGGTCGCTGCTCCCCGAGGGCTGCTTCGGCCGGACGCCGCTCGAGGTGAGCACGCGCCGGCTCGTCGAGATCATCCGCTCCTTCCGGCCGCACGTGGTCACGACGTACGACGAGAACGGGGGCTACCCGCACCCGGACCACATCATGTGCCACCGGGTCTCGGTGGAGGCGTTCCGGGCGGCGGGCGACCCTGACCTGTTCCCGGACGCGGGCGAGCCGTGGCAGCCGCTGAAGCTCTACTACAGCCACACCTTCAACTATCCGCGCATGGTCGCCCTGCACGAGGCGATCAAGAGCCATGGCCTCGCCTCGCCGTACGAGGAGCGCCTCGAGGAGTGGAAGCCGGACCCGGGCTGGGACGAGCGGGTCACCACGAAGGTGGAGTGCGCCGAGTACTTCGGCGTACGTGACCAGGCCCTGCTCGCGCACGCCACCCAGATCGACCCCGACGGCCCCTGGTTCGCCGTGCCCCGGGAGATCGAGAAGGAGGCCTGGCCGACCGAGGACTACGAGCTGGTGACCTCCTACGTGCCGGTGCCCGAGGCGGAGAAGCGTGAGGAGACCGATCTCTTCGCCGGTCTCGACGTCTCCACCGCCGACGACGAGGGCAAGGCCGCGGTCGGCCGCGAGATCAGCTTCGGCAAGGTCGTCACCGCCTGAGCTTTCCTCAGACAAGGGTGAGACAATGTCGGTATGTCCGGCCTCCCGATGACGACGCACACGCTGCACACCTCTCAGCCAGCTCCTGAGCCCACCCCGCCGCAGGACGAGGACGTGGTCGCGGGCTGGACCGCCTTCGGCATCTTCATCGCGCTCTGCGTCGCCGTCGCGGTGATCGCGTGGAGCATGCTGCGTCAGTTCAAGAAGGTCGAGAAGGCCAAGGTCGAGGGTGTCTTCGGCGAGGAGGCCCAGGCCGAGGCGATCGCCCAGCAGGCCGCCAAGGACGAGATCAAGAAGCTGAAGCGCTAGCTTCCGCCTGCCGGCGGCGTCGCACGAACCACCAACCGCCGGTACCGACCAGCGCGATCGCGCCGAGGGTGCCGCCGAGCTGGAGCAGTGCGCCGAGTCCGGTCGCCGCGGCCCGGGACTCGTCGAGGGACCAGCCGTGGGAGCGGGTGGTCCCTGCGTACGCCGCCTTCTGACCGTTCGGCCCCGAGGCGAGGGTCTGGTACGCCGGATGCAGGTCGGTCATCATGTCGATCTCGATCGACGTTGCCGAGGCCGGGGACGGGCAGTCGAAGGTCACCGTGGTGCCGTCGGCGATCAGATCCTCACCCGTCTCGACCGACCCTTCGCAGCCCTCGATCCGGATGTGGTCGAGCACGTAGTCGGCGTACGCCTCCGACCGCGCGAGCGCGGTCTCGTCGCCGGGCTCGTAGAGGACGACGCCGTCGAGCGTCATCCGGTCCGGCGGTAGGGCCCCGACCTGCACCGCGAGGTAGGCGATGTCGTCGGTGGCTCCGAACCGCCAGGTCACCTCGGGACCGCCGGTGGTGCCGGCGATCGTCGCGGTCTGCGGGGCGCCGAACGGGTGAGCGGAGGCGGTCACGGCCGCGGTGGCCGCCAGCACGAAGCCGGCGACCACCGCGAGTGCCCGGAGAGGACGAGCCACTAACGCTGCCTGACCGTCAGCGTGAGGTTCGTCGTGGCCGGGGCGTGCGTGTCGTCACCCGGGTAGAAGACCTGCACCTGGTGACGTCCCGGCGGCGGCAGCACGTCGACCTCACACTCGGCGACGCCGCGTCGGACGCGCGCCTCGCAGAGGACGTCCTCACCGATGAGGAACTGCACCGTGCCGGTGGCGCTGCGCGGCGCGACCGACGTACGCAACACCAGGTCCCGTCCGAAGCGGACCGTGACGTCCTTAGCGGTGAGCGTGACCGGGGTCAGCTCGGGCACGTCGGGCTCCTCCACGACGACCGCGCGCGAGGCGACGGCCTGGTTGCCGTTGGAGTCGGTGACCGTGTAGGTCAGCGGGTAGGCGCCGGCCTTGGTCGTGTCGACGCTCCCGGAGACCTGGATCGCCGAGGTGAGGTCACCGTCGGTGTTGTCGGTCGCGCTGACCCCGTCCAGCGGGTCGAACTCCGCGCCCACCTCTATCGTCGTCGAGGCCGGGACCGTCAGCACCGGCGGCGTCGCGTCGGTGCCGGCCGCAGTGGCCAGGAAGACGCCGCCGAACTGGTCGATCGAGCCGAGCGTCTGGGCCTCGCCGGTGCGTGAGGTCGAGGTCCAGGCGTACACCTGGCCCTCGGTCAGCCCGGCCCACTCCACCGTCGCCGGCCAGCCCGAACGCGCGGTGTCGGTGCCGATCACGGTGTCGGTCGGGGTGACCACCGTCAGCGCGTCGGTCGTGAAGGACGTACGCCTGGTGGAGAGGTCCACCGGAAGCGTGAGGTTGTCCTCGGCTCCGTTGTAGCGGTGGCGGTCGTCGTACTCGGTCGCCCCGAAGTCGTCCAGGTGCGGGGAGTAGGTGTCGATCGACATCTCGGCGCGTTCGGTGTCGAACTGCAGCAGGCGCAGGTAGGAGGCGCCGAACTGCAGCAGGTCGGTCGCCTTGTGGTCGACCGTCCCGTCACCGTTCAGGTCGATGTTGCCGGCCGCGTCGACGGAGTCGGGGAAGAGCTCACCGGCGGTCACCTTGTAGAACTGGTAGTCGGCGAGCAGCTCCACGACGTTGTGCGAGACCGTGGCGCCGATGCCGCGCTTGAGGTTGGTGCCGACGCCGTGCTCGTGGCCGGCGAGGACCAGGAACACGTTGGGGTTGGCCTCCACGACCTGGTCGAAGAGCCGGGACCCATCGGTGGAGAAGTTGGCCCCACGCCCGTCGGGCGCCGATGAGGGCGCCAGGTAGGCGTGGGTGCTCAGGATGCCGTTGCGGTCCGGGAAGCGGGCGAAGATCTCGCTCGCCCAGGCCGCCTCTTCCAGGGTGACGCCGTAGGAGAGGCCGACGGCGACGAAGTCGAGCCCGCCGGCGGAGAAGAGCACGTAGTTGTTCTGGTTGTCCGTGCCCGGCGTGACCACGTTGCCGGAGCCGTCGGTCACCTCGTCCCAGGCGTGGTAGGACGCACCATCGGGCCATCCCTGCGCCGCCTGGTAGTAGCGCTCCGGGCTGAAGTAGCGGCTGAACCGCGACTGCGCCCCGGTCTCGCGGCCACCCTGGTTGTCGTGGTTGCCGGCGACGACCTGGTTGACCACGCCCGCCTCGTCGAGGATCCCCTGCGCGTCCGAGGTGAACTCGAACTCGCGGGTGATCTGCTCGTCGAGCCCCGGGTAGAGCAGGTTGCCGTTGGCGTCGGTGGCCAGCGGGTCCTTGGTGTCGTTCTCGGTGACGTCACCGGTGTGCGAGGTGAACGCGATCTTGCGCTGGTCGGCGTTGTCGCGGATCCACTCGGTCTCGGCGCGGTAGGCGCGCTGCCACACCGCCTGCTCCTCGACCAGCTGCACGTCCGAGGGCTCCTCGATCCCGTTGAAGTTCTCGTACGTCCCACCGGCCGCGCCCTCGGCGATGTACTGGGTGTCGGTGAAGTGGGCGAAGGAGAAGTCGTAGTCGTCGGGGTTCTCGAAGTGGTCCTTGTCGGCGGCGGCCGACTCGTCGCGCGGCGAGAGGTCGTCGGCGAACGGGTCGATGCCGGTCACCAGGACGTGCACGACGCCGTCGTCGACGTGGGCGGCCAACGCTCGGCCCTGCAGCGTGGTGTCGCCGTCGGCGATGCCGCGCGCGGAGGCGAGCTCGTCCCAGCTTCTCTCGACGGTGTTCCACACCCGCAGCGAGACCGAGCGGGCCGGGTCGGCCGTGCCGGTCCAGACCACGTGGCGACGCGAGTCGGAGGCCGGGACGGAGACGTCGTAGCGCTGGAACGGGATCAGCTTGCTCGAGGCGCTGTCGGTGGTCTGCCCGTCCGGCTTCTGGCTCCCGTCGATCGTCTCGGGGGAGGAGTAGTCGAACTCGAGCGCGCTCGGGAGCACCGGCACGACCCCCTGGAAGCCGCCGTCGGCGACGGAGGCGGAGGCCGCCTTGAAGGTGGTGGTCACGTCCGAGCCGTCGGGGCTGTTGGCGATCGCGGAGAGCGTCACCTTCCCCTTGCCCTGACCGGTGTCGGTGCCGCCGCCGGTCGGGATGGCGTCGGAGGTGAACGTCGAGGTGTGCGCGACCGGACGTCCGAAGACGTCCTTCGCCGCGATCTCGATGGTGTGCTCGCCGCGAGCGAGGCCGGCGCCGATCTCCTGGCCGGGCCGGATCGGGTCGCCGTCGAGCGTGTAGGTCCAGCCGGAGGCGTTGCCCTGGTTGGTGATGTCGACGGCGAACTCGGTCGGTGTGGTGATGTGCGAGCCGGCCGCGGGGGTGGTGCCGTTGACGACCACGCCGGCGTCGCGTACGTCACCGAGCGCGGCCACGCTGAGCGCGTTGGCCTCGTCCGCGGTGAGCACGTCGGTGAAGATCCGCGCGGTGCGCACGGTGACCGGCGACCAGAACTGGTTGACCGAGTCGGCCCCGACGTAGAAGGAGTTGAGGGCGTTGCCACCGGGACGGGTCAGCGGCGCAGGTGCCGCGATCGAGGCGGCCAGCGCGCCGTCGACGTAGAGCCGCGCGGTCGAGCCGTCCCAGGTGCCGACGGCGTGGTACCAGCGGCCGGTCTCGATCTCGACCTGGGCGTTGCGGTAGGCCCCGCCGGCGTGGACTGCGAAGGTCAGCTTGCCGCTGTAGACGACGATGGAGTAGCCGCCGCCCTCCTTCTCCGAGCAGATCGAGTGCTCGGTCCCGTTGGGGAAGGTGCCGTTGTCCTTGAAGGTGCACTCGATCGAGACCTGCTCGTCGATCTGGTCCCAGGCCGCGGAGCCCATTGCATAGGCGTACGCGTCGTTGGCGCCGTCGAAGGAGGCGACCTTGGCGTCCAGCGCGGTGTCGTCGGAGATCACCGGCTCGCCGACCGTGGTGACGGCCCGGCCGGTGTCGTCGGCCGGGGTGCCGTCGTCGAAGTCGACGTCGAGCACGTCCGCGGCGGGCACCGGGGGAGCGGTGTCGTACTCGCCGGCCAGCGCCGCGGCCTCGGCGTCGGTCACCGCGCGGGCGAAGAGGGAGGCCGCGGCGAACGAGGCGGGCGGGGCCGGCTGGCCGATCCCGGTGGGAGCCGAGTCGGCGCCGACCACGAAGCGGCGCGAGGTCGCGGCCGGGGCCTGCAGCGCGCCGGTGGCGGCGGTCGAGCCGGCCTTGGTGCCGTTGACGTACAGGTTCAGCCTCTGGCCGTCCCAGACCGAGAGCACGTGGTACCAGCGGTGGGCGGTGATCGGGGTCAGCACCGTCTTGTAGCCGCCGCCGATGTGGGCCATCGTGCCCAGGTTGGAGCCGGTCACATAGACCGAGTAGCCGCCCGCCTCCTTGTTGGAGCAGAGGTCCTTCTCGTTGCTGGTCGGCAGCGTGGTCTCGACCCGGAAGACGCACTCGATGGTGAAGCCCTGCTGCAGGCCGGACCACGGGTCGTGCTCGACGGAGACCGCGTCGTCGGTCCCGTCGACGGTCATGACGCCGGTCGGCGTCTCGGCGAGGGTGTCGTCGGTGCCGTACGTCGGCGCACCCCAGGTGCGCGGCTCGAGCGACTGGGCGCGCTCGTGCGGGGCGCCGCCCTCGAAGTCGATGTCGAGTACGTCGGGTGCCGGCGCGTCCACGGTCGCCAGCGCGGCGCGCGGCGGGCCGGTCAGCGGTGCGCCGACGGCGGTGTAGGTCGACGCGCTGGCGGAGGTGACGGCGTCACCGGGCAGGGCGGCGATGACACCCCCGGCGAGGGCCAGACCGGCGGCGACGGCGACCAGTCGCCTACGTCCGGGTCTGGCGAAGCTGGCACTCGTTGGTGCGAACACGATGCTCCTTGGGGTCGTGCGGCATGACGTGCGGCATCGCCCGAGGTGCCGAACGGCCGAGGCACACGCCCGGCCATTGGATGAGGATCCTGAGATCTGGTGAACGTGGCCGAGCGGCGTTGTCGACGCCCGTCTGTCCGGTGGGTAAACGCTTGCCGCAGCCGTATCCGGCGGCGGAACTCTGTGCCATCGTTTGCGTCTGACATGGACGACTTCTTGACGGGTGACTGGTTCGGCGCGGCGGCTCTGGTCGAGCGCGTGCAGGGCTATCTGGACGAGCCCGGCATCGCTGCGGCCGCCTTCGTGCTCGCCTTCGCCGCCGGCGCTGCGCATGCGATCGCGCCGGGCCACGGCAAGACCCTGGCGGCGGCGTACCTGATCGGCGCGGAGGGCCGGGTGCGCGACGCGGCCTGGCTGGGCGGCTCGGTGGCGGTGATGCACACCTTCTCGGTGCTGGTCATCGCGGTGGCGTGGGCGTTCTTCTCGCTCTCGGATCTCGTACGCCTGGAGAACCTCACCGCCGGGCTGCAGATCGTCGCCGGGGTGCTGATCATCGGCACCGGGCTCTGGCTGCTGCGCCGGCACTGGCGTGCTGCCCGCTCGGGGACCGGACACGGGCACTCCCACGGGCACTCCGCCGAGCACGGTCATGGGCACGGACATGGGCATGGCAACGGTCAGCCAGGCGTACGCCGCCCCGGCATCGTCCTGCTCGGCATCTCGGGCGGCCTGACCCCGTCCCCGGGGGCCTTCCTGGTCCTGGTGACCGGCCTGTTCGCCGGCCGCTCGGCGTTCGCGCTGCTGCTGGTGATCACCTTCGGCCTGGGCATGGCGACGATCCTGTTCGGCGTCGGCCTGCTGGCCCTGGCCGGCAACAACCTCGTCGTCCGGGTCGCCGAGTCGAAGACCTACCTCCAGGTCGCGGCGAAGGTCACCCCGATCCTGGCCGCGCTCGGCGTCACGGTCCTCGGCGCCGGCCTCACCGTCGTCGGCGTCGGCTCACTCGGCTGACCGCGATCCACGCAGTCTGAGCGGTCAGAGTGTCGGGGCGATCGAGGGCAGCAGGTCCTGGAACGTACGTCCATTGCCGATCTCGCCCAGCGCGGTCATCGCCCAGCCGCCGTCCTGACGGCTGACCTTGGCCATGATCTCCGCGGTGTGCGGGCCGGTCTGGCTCACGTCGAAGCGGGCGATCTCGGTGTGGGTGTTCTCGTCGACCAGACGGCAGAAGGCGTTCTGGATCTGGGCGAAGCTCTGTCCGGTGAAGGAGTTGATCGTGAACACGATCTGCGCGACCTCTGCGGGCATGCGGTCGAGGTGGACGATGATCGACTCGTCATCGCCCTCGCCGGCACCGGTGCGGTTGTCGCCGGTGTGGACGACGGCGCCGTCCCTGGACTTCAGCTGCCGGAACCAGGCCTGGTCGAGGTGGGCCCCGTTGGCGTCGTAGAGGATCGCCGAGGCGTCCATGTCGACGTCGGCCCCGCGGAACCCGCCGAAGAGGCCCTTCCTGACCGCGTCCCAGCCGAGCGCTATCCGTACGTGCGTCATGCTGCTGCCGTCACCGGTGGTGAGCGAGACCGACTGTCCCTTGGCGAGCGAGACGGACAACTGATCCTCCGATGGCTGGACCGACGAGCGGGCACCGCCACCTTAGTCAATCGTGACGGTCACCGGCTCGGTTCCGGTCGCCTCGACCAGGATCCGGTGGTGCTCGGCCTTACCGATCACCCGGCCGCCTTCGACCGAGATGTCCGGCCCGGACGGGTAGTGGAGGGGGCTGACGAAGATCTCGGTCGGCTCGTCGATCTCGGCGGAGGGCTCGTAGGTGTAGCTGAACGCACCGGTCTCCGGGTCGAAGGAGAGGTCCACCGGCGTCCCGGCCGTGGCCTGCGGATAGGTGCGGACCAGCGTACGCAGCTTCTCGGGCTTCACCGTCGAGAGATCGGCGTCGTCGGTGAACATGCCCTGCGCGCCGTCGGCGGTGGTCGGGTCGTCCCAGTGCTTGTAGGCCCAGTGCATCCAGGAGGTGAAGTGGTCGTCGGCCGAGGCGGTGTCGATGGCCAGCAGCTCGGTGTTGTCGGTCGCGCCGAACTCCGACATCAGGTTGGTCGCGCCCATAGTCTCGGCCTGTTCGAGCGCCTTGAGGTTGTGCGTCTCGTCGTAGTCCTTGCAGCCGCTGACCCCGACCGGGATGCCCTGGGAGTCGAGGTAGCCGTAGGGGCAGTAGCTGTGCCAGGAGTAGCCGACCTGGTCGTCGTCGGCCGGGCCGAAGCTCGAGTTGGGGACCTGGTTGGCGAGCAGCTGCGACTCGTACCAGACGATCCCGTCGGGGTCGGACCGGCGGATCGCCGCCGTCGCCCTCTCGTACGCTGGCTGGAACTCGTCCCGGTAGGAGCTCGCGCACCCGGTGATCGGGCAGGTCAGCCACTCCCGGCCCGCCCACGGCTCGTTGATGAGGTCATAGCCCATCGAGTAGGGCTGGTCGCCCCACCGCTGTGCGACCGCGCCCCAGGCCGCGGCCCAGCCGTCCTGGACGCCGTTCTTGTTGGCCCAGAAGTTGTCGTAGACGGTGGCCAGCTCGGGCGTGATGTACGTCGCCGGGAAGGACAGCTTGATCGGCGGGTGCAGGTTGTAGGGCGCCGGTCGCTTCGCTGCCCAGTCGGGCACGCCCTCGCCGCCGTAGGTCTCGTGCCACATGTCCTGGTGGAAGTCGTACTGCATCCAGATGCCCTCGTCGGCGAGCAGGTCGATCACCCGCTGCCAGTCGTCGAGGTAGCCGTCGTCGACCTGTCCGGGGGCGTCCGGGGTCACGCCTGCCCACAGGGTGCCGATCCGGGCGCCGTTGAACCCGTGCTCGGCGAGCCATTCCGCGTCGGCCGCGGTGAAGCCCTCGGGCGAGTCGGGCGGGACGTACGGATCGTGCTTCCAGACCAGGTTCTGCCCGTGCACCAGCACGATCCGGCCGTGCTGGTCGACCAGCCAGCGCCCCTCGCGGGACAGCCGCGGCGTCTCCGCCGGGTCGGCGGAAGGGTCGGCGGCGGCCGGACCAACGGGGCTCAGCAGGGAGGTTCCGAAGGCGAGCACAGTCGCCGCAGCGACAACGATGGCGAAGCTTCCCGAGCGACGTGACATGTGCGGAACCTAGTGCTCTTCATCACATTCGACAAGAACATGTTCTCATTCTGGACGGCGGGCGGCGCATCGGGGCTGTTCAGAAGAGACCCGCAGTGGACAGGGGCGGCCTCTCTGCGGTTGAGTCAGCTGAGGAGCATTGGGGGAGAATGTCACCTGTGAGAGACGAAGCGAGCGGCTGGTCAGGCACCTGGGTGGCCGAACGTCTGGGCGTGCGTCTGCGGACGACCGACGCGCCGAGCGGGATGATGCTCACCGATCTGGTGGGCCTGGCGGTGCGACGCAACCCACGCCGGGCGCAGCTCCTCGTCTCCTCCGTCCTCGGCAAGCATGTTCCGACCGACCCGCGTCTGGTGACCGACGCCGGGCTGCGTCTGGGCGCCAAGGCGCGCGCCGCGGTCACGGGTGACGCGGTGGTCCTCGGCTACGCCGAGACCGCGACCGCGCTCGGCCATCTCGTCGCCGACGCCCTCGGGGCGCCCTACCTGCACTCCACCCGCCGGGTCGTCGACGGCATCGAGTCCGTCGCGGACTTCTACGAGGAGCACTCGCACGCGACCGCCCACCGGCTGCTCCCCGCCGACCCCGCCTTCCTCGCCCGCGCCGACACCCTGGTGCTGGTCGACGACGAGGTCATCACCGGCAAGACTGTCGTCAGCACCATCCGGGCGCTGCACAAGAAGTTCCCGCACAAGCACTACGTCGTGGCCGCGCTCGTCGACCTGCGCTCGGAGGCCGACCGCGGCCGGATGGAGCGCTCGATCAAGCGGCTGCGCGCGACCTTGGACGTGGTCTCCCTCGCGAGCGGCGAGATCGAGCTGCCCGAGGATCTCGCCGACAACGGCAACCGGCTCATCGACACCGTCGAGAACCTCCGTCAGCTGGCCGGCGTCGAGACGAGCCAGCGCCCGCGTGGCGAGGTCGTCCAGGTCGTCGCGACCTGGCCACGCGCCGTCCAGGAGGGTGGTCGCCACGGCTTCGCGCCCAGCGCCGCCGGCTCCTACGAGTCGGCCGTCACGGTGACCGCCGCGGCCGTCGCCGGCCGTATCCCCGACGGCCCGGTGCACGTCCTGGGCACCGAGGAGCTGATGTACGCACCGCTGCGGATCGCCTCTGCCCTGGCGGACCGGCGCGCGGCCGAGGGCCGCCGCCACGAGATCACCTACTCCACGACCACGCGGTCGCCGGTGCTCGATGTCGACGACCCGGGCTATGCCATCCGCACCGCGATCACCTTCCCCTCCCACGACGCCCCGACCGACGGCGACGGGCCGCGCTACGCCTACAACCTGCGCGAGGGCGCCTTCGAGACGATCGTGCTGGTGGTCGACGAGCCCGCCGACACCCCCGCGCTGCACGAGGAGGGCGGCCTGGTCGACCAGCTCGCCCGGCTCGCGCCGCGGGTCGTGGTCGTGACCATCCCGGCGTACGCCCCGGAGCCGCGCCACGACCAGCCGGCCCGGCAGCTGCCTGCTCCTCTCCACGGGCCGGCCTTCGGCTCCTACGACCGCGACGACGTCGCCTGGCTGCTCAAGGACCTGTCCGAGGACACGGCCGAGGCACCGGCCGAGGAGCACGCGGAGGCTCACCGGGAGCTCTTCGACGAGGCCCTGACCGCATCGGCCCAGCGGGTCGCGTACGCCATCGGCCTGGTCACCGAGCAGGTGCTCGCCAGACGCGGGCAGGACGCCGTGCTGGTCTCTCTGGTGCGTGCCGGCATCCCGATCGGCGTGCTGATGCGGCGCTGGGCTCAGCGCGTGCACGGGCTCGACCTGCCCCACTACGCGATCTCGATGGTCCGCGGTCGCGGTATCGACCAGACCGCGCTCGCCTATCTGGCCGCCCACCACGATCCCGCCCAGGTGATGTTCGTGGACGGGTGGACCGGCACGGGCGCGATCGCGCGCGAGCTGGCCGCGTCGGTCGAGAAGGCCAACTCGACGCTCGACGCCCATCTGGCCTCGCCGTTCTCCCCGGAGCTCGCGGTCCTCGCCGACCCGGGCCGGAGCGTGGCGGTCTACGGCACCCGCGAGGACTACCTGATCCCGTCGGCGTCCCTCGGGTCGACGGTCTCCGGCCTCGTCTCGCGCCCCATCATCGATGACGACCGGGTCGGCCCCAACGACTTCCACGGCGCGGTGTTCCACGCCGAGCTGGCGCCGGCCGACGTGTCCAAGAAGTTCATCGACACCGTCGCGGCCCGCTTCCCGATCGTGCGCACCAAGGTGATGCTCGACCTCGGTGCCCACCTCGGTGGCGACCACACCCCCACCTGGGTGGGCTGGGACGCGGTCGAGGAGGTCGCGGAGAAGTTCGCGGACGGCGACGTCAGCCTCGTCCAGGCCGGCGTCGATGAGACCCTCCGGCTGCTGCTGCACGGCGAGCCGGTGAAGATCCTGGTGGACCCGGCCCATGACGCCGACGTGAGTCAGGTGAAGAAGCTCGCCGAGGCGCGCGACGTGCCGGTGGAGCGCATCTCCGGCCTGCCCTACTCCTGCATCGGTCTCGTACGTCCCTGATGCCGGTGCGCCCGCCACAGGACCTGGTCGTCGTCGGGAGCATCAACGTCGACCTGACGGCGCTCGTCGAGCGGTTGCCCGGTGCCGGAGAGACCGTCGGTGGTGGTCGGCTGCGCCGCGACGTCGGCGGGAAGGGTGCCAACCAGGCGGTCGCGGCGAGTCGGCTGGGAGCGCGGGTGCGGATGGTCGGCTCCGTCGGCTCCGATGCCGACGGTGCCTGGGCGGTCGAGACGATCCGGGCCGCCGGGGTCGACGTCGCCGGCGTGTGCGTCACCGACTCGCCGACCGGGACGGCGCTGATCGCGGTCGACGCGGCGGGGGAGAACCAGATCGTGGTGTGCGCCGGCGCCAACGCGTCGGTCGGCGCCGACGGGATCTCGGTCGGGGCGGACGAGGCGGTGCTGATGCAGCTCGAGCTCTCCTTGGAGGTGGTCCGCGCCGTCGCGGCCCAGGCGTCGGGCTTCGTCGCGCTCAACGCCGCCCCGGCCCAGCCCCTCCCGGCCGACCTCGTCGAGCGGGTGGACCTGTTCATCGTCAACGAGACCGAGTACGCCGCGATGCCCGAGCTGCGCGCGGCCCGGCGGGTCGCGGTGACCTACGGCGCCTCAGGCGCGGCGATGATCGCCGACGGTGTCGAGACCGCTCGCGTGCCCGCCGTGGCGGCGCCGGACGTGGTCAACACCGTCGGCGCCGGCGACGCGTTCTCCGCGGCGCTCACCCTCGCGATCCGGGCCGGCGCACCGGACGAGCAGGCGCTGCGTACGGCCTGCGCGGTCGGCGCCGCCGCGGTCGCGCACCCCAGCGCCCAACCGCCGCTGGCGCGGCTGGAGACGTACGCCTAGGCCAGCTCCTTCCGGAAGAAGTGGGTGGCGTGCGGGTTGTCGTTGTAGCGGTCGATGCGCTCGTAACCGGCCCGCTCGTACATCCCGATCGCCTCGCTGAGGACGTCGCGGGTGTCCAGGCGTACGACCGTGTGGCCCAGCCGCAGCGCCTCGGCCTCGAGGTGGCGCAGCAGGCGTGAGCCGAGGCCCGCACCGCGCCAGGCGGGATCGACCCACATGCGCTTGATCTCGCCGGTGCCGTCGAACTCGCGCACGCCACCGCAGGCGACCGGGGCGCCGTCGCTGGCGGCCACGAAGAACGTGCCGTGGGGCGGTCGCAGGGAGGGGTCGTCGCCGAAACCCTCGTCGCCGACGGTGAACCCGAAGCGGTCGCCGATCTCGGCGAAGTAGTGGCCCACCGCCTCCTGGGCCATCGGGTCGCGCGGGTCCACCTGCTCGATGGTGATCGTGGCGGCGCGCACCAGGAGGTCGGCTGTCGCCAGCGCCTCGTTGAGACGGTCACGCTGCCGCTGGGTGAGCGGATCGAGCAGCAGGTGGGCGCGCTCCTCGGAGCGGCGCTCGAGGTCGTCCCACTGCTTGAGGCCGTCCTCGGTGAGCGCCACCAGCCGGCGCCGGCCGTCGGAGGGGTCGCGGTCCGTCGCGACGTACCCCTTGGTCTCCAGCGTCCGCAGCATCCGGCTGACGTAGCCGGAGTCGAGGCCGCCGAGCCGGGTCCTGAGGTCCTGCACCGTGGGGGCGGAATCGGAGTCGGAGGCGGCGAGCCCGATCTCGTAGAGGATCCGGGCCGTGCCATAGGGGAGACCACTGCCGAGGAAGGAGTCTTCGAGCGCTCCCACCCGACGGACGTAGCTCATGTTGAACTTGCGCATCACCGAGGTGTCCACTGTCATATACCTGACTTTAGTCAGGTAATTCGGGGATTCCAAGGATGGTCCGAAAACTGGTTGTTCGGGCCTCGCTGCGCGGCGAGAGTGGGAGCGCCGAAGCCGAACGGAGAGAGGTACGTATGACATCCGAGCAGCCCGGCCGCGTCACCGAGCACCCAGTGCCCGGCCGTGGCCCGTACGCCGTCGCCACAGGTCCGGATGATGCGCTGTGGTTCACCCTGGAGGGCAGTGGCGAGATCGGCCGCCTCGTTCCGGGGGAGTCTCCTGCCACGTTCTCGCTGGCGGCCGACTGCGGTCCGACGATCATCGCGCCCGGGCCGGACGGCGCGCTCTGGTTCACCGAGACTCGCGCCCACCGGATCGGCCGGATCACCGTCGACGGCGTGGTGAGCGAGTACGCGCTGCGGGAATGCGGGCCGTACGGGCTCGCCGCCGGCCCCGACGGTGCGCTGTGGTTCACGGAGATGACGACCGACTGCATCGGACGCATCACCACCGACGGCGCGGTCACCGAGTTTCCGCTCCCGATCACCGAGGCGTTCCCGTCGGCGATCGTCGCCGGTCCGGACGAGGCGCTGTGGTTCACCATGAACCGGGCCAACGCGATCGGCCGGATCGACCTGCGCGGCGAGGTCACCGTGCACGAGCTGCCGACTCCCGACGCGGCACCGGTCGGCATCACGCTCGGCCCCGATGCTGCGCTGTGGTTCGTCGAGATCGCGGCGGGCCAGATCGGCCGCATCACCGTCGACGGAGAGATCACCGAGCATCCCCTGCCCGACCGTGCCGCGCGTCCGCACGCCATCGTCGCCGGCGCCGACGAGCTCTGGTTCTCCGAGTGGGGTG
Source organism: Nocardioides sp. YJ-D4 (assembly GCF_054031495.1). Taxonomy (NCBI): domain Bacteria; kingdom Bacillati; phylum Actinomycetota; class Actinomycetes; order Propionibacteriales; family Nocardioidaceae; genus Nocardioides; species Nocardioides sp. YJ-D4. The sequence goes on along the minus strand of NZ_CM132932.1, from coordinate 1,700,294 downwards.
GCAACCGGGTCGGCTCGATCACCGCGGCCGGCGTGATCGAGTCCGTAGCGCTGCCGACCCCGAACTCCGAGCCTCATGGACTCACCGTCGGGCCCGACGGTGCGCTCTGGGTCGCTCTGGAGCACGGCGCGCTCGCGCGCGTCTCGCTCGGCATCAAGGAGACAAAATGATGAAGGGCGAGGTTCAAACCCGACCAGAGGTTTCCCTCTGGTGGAGGTTTGAACCTCGCCATATGGGGTGAGCGACGGGGCTTGAACCCGCGACCCTCGCGACCACAACGCGATGCTCTACCAGCTGAGCTACGCCCACCATCGGCTCGGACAGCGCATGTTCGAGCCAGCAAGAATCATAGGGGAATCAGGCCGGATCTGTGGAATCGGGGGTGGCCACCGGGTCGCCGAGGCCGGTGATTGAGGCTCCGTGCCGGCCGGCGATCTCCTTCGCCGCCTCGGAGTCCGGGCCGGGCATCGGCACGAAGACCGCCTCGCGGTAGTAGCGAAGCTCCTCGATCGACTCCTGGATGTCGGCCAGGGCGCGGTGGTTGCCGCGCTTGGGAGGCGCCGAGAAGTAGGCCCGCGGGAACCAGCGGCGCGACAGCTCCTTGATCGAGGAGACGTCGACGTTGCGGTAGTGGAGGAAGCCCTCCAGCTCGGGCATGTCGCGGGCCAGGAAGTTGCGGTCGGTGGCCACCGTGTTGCCGCCCAGCGGCGGCCGGGAGTCCTTGCCGCAGTGCTCCCAGACGTACGCCAGGACCTGCTCCTCCGCCTCGCGCATCGGCACACCGTTCTCGAGCTCGACCAGCAGGCCGGACTTGGTGTGCATGTCGCGTACGAAGTCGTCCATCTGCTCCAGCGCCTCGGCCGGGGGCTTGATGATGATGTCGACCCCGTCGCCGAGCACGTTGAGATCGAAGTCGGTGACGAGGGCTGCCACCTCGATGAGCGCATCGTGCTCGAGGGACAGCCCGGTCATCTCGCAGTCGATCCAGACCAGACGTTCGTTCAGTGAAGCCACCGCAGCACCATAACGCTGCTGCTCAACGGCTTCGCGGAGGGTTAGGAGACGATGTGATAACGGTTCCCATGGCGTGGTTTCAGCCTGCGCTCAGGAGAGGCATCTATGTTGGCTCCATGAGCACGGATTCAGCCAGCAGCCCCTCGCGCAAGGAGAAGCGTGAGGCCCGCGCTGCCAAGGCCGCCGCAGAGCTGGAGGCACTGCGCAAGAAGCAGGCCCGCAAGTCGATCCTCACCGTTGCGGCGGTCGTCGCCGCCATCGCGGTGATCATCGGTGGGCTCGTCTGGTTCAGCGTGAACCGCTCGACGGACAGCGAGATCGCTGCGCCCGAGGCCGGCAGCAGCGAGCACGGTCTGGTGATCGGTCCCGACGACGCGCCGCACAAGGTCGTCATCTACGAAGACTTCCTGTGCCCCTACTGTGGTGAGTTCGAGAACGCGTCCCGTGAGGACCTCGCCGAGCTCGCCGCCGACGGCAAGGTCCAGGTCGACTACCGCCCGTTCGTGCTCCTCGACCAGGTCGGCCCCTACTCCGAGCTCGCCACCTCGGCCTTCGCGGTCGTCCAGGAGGAGGCTGGTCCCGAGGTCGCCAAGAAGTTCCACGACCTGCTCTTCGAGAATCAGCCCAGCGAGTCCGGCCCGTTCCCCGAGGCCGCTGACCTCGTCGACCTCGCCGTCGAGGCGGGCGCTGAGGAGTCCGCGGTCAAGGACCGCATCGAGAGCCTCGACGGCAAGGCCTGGGCCGATGCCGCCACCAAGGCTGCCGCCGACGACGGGGTGAGTGGCACTCCGACCATCCTGCTCGACGGCGAGCAGTTCCGGGACGGCAACTCCTTCGACGAGATCGCCGACAACCTGGTCGAGCAGATCTCCTGATCCCGCGGTCGAGTCGGCGGAGCCACCGTGCTCCGCTGGTCGAGCCGCCGGAGCCCCCGCTGGTCGAGCCGCCGGAGCCGCTAGGCGGAGGCGTGTCGAGACCAACACGGTCGCTTCTCGGGGGAGGCTCGCTTAGCGACTGTTCTTCGTTTCAAAGGTTCGCCGCCGACCCTTGATTTGAGTGTTTCTCGATCGTGCGCCGCGTCAAGGACGCCCTTCGGGCGCCGGCTTCGCCGGCCGCTTCGCGGTCCTTGACCCGGCACCCGATCGAGAAAGATTTCGCCTATATCGGGGCGGCGGCGAGAGTGTGGCGCGGAGTTCACGTTCCTTGTTCGCTGACCGCGTAACACTGGCTTGACCTGCTTAAATAGGTCGCTAGATGATGCTCTTGCGCATATAATAAGGCGCATGTACGAGACCATCGACCGCCTCCTCGCTGGGCCGCCTGCGGGGGCGTCCGAGGCTGAGCTGGTCGACTGGATCGCGCGCCTCGAAGCCATCAAGTGCACCGCCGAGGCGGTCCAAGCCGAAGCAGCGGTACGCCTCGATGACGCCGTCCGGGCCCGCCAGGCCGCGGCCGGGGTTCCCGCCCGCAAACTTGGCGAGGGGGTGGCTTCGCAGGTTGCGTTGGCGCGGCGGGTCTCGCCCGAGAAGGGCGCCAAGCTCCTCGGATTGGCGAAGGTTCTGACTGCGGAGATGCCGCACACCTTCGCACTGATGAGGGCCGGCCTGTTCTCGCAATGGCAGGCCGCCATCCTGGCCCGCGAGACCGCCTGCCTCTCGCTCGAGGACCGGCGGGTCATCGACCACCAACTCTGTGCGACCGGGCCGGACGGTGAATCTGCTCGGGCGGTGCCGATGGGGTTGCGGGAGCTCGAGAACGCCGCCAAGAAGCTCGCCATCACCCTCGACCAAGCCTCCGTCGTCGCCCGCGCCGCCAACGCCGCGAAAGACCGCCGCGTCAGCCTGCGGCCGGCACCCGACACGATGACCTGGCTCGGGGCGCTGCTCCCGGTCCAGGACGGCGTCGCGGTCTTCGCGGCACTGGACCAGGCCGCCAAGGCTGCTGCGGCTGCGGGTGATGAGCGCACCCGGGGTCAGGTCCTGGCCGACACCCTGGTCGACCGGATCACCGGCCGCGCAGAAGTTGGTGGCAAGCCGCGGATCGAGGTCAAGATCGTGATGACCGCCGACTCCCTCACCGGCGACGCCGACCAGCCGGCCATGGTCGAGGGCTACGGGCCCGTCCCCGCGGCCTGGGCCCGTGAGACGCTCAACGATGCCGAGGTGTTCGTGCGCCGGTTGTTCACCGACCCCGCCGGTCAGCTGGTCGCGATGGAGTCACGCTCACGCAACGCCCCCGAGGGGCTCGCCGAGTTCATCGCGACTCGCGACGGTGGGATCTGCCGCACCAACGGCTGCGATGCTCCGATCCGCAACATCGACCACGTCGAACGCCACGCGGACGGCGGTGAAACGAGATCCGAGAACCTCCAAGGGCTGTGCGAGAGGTGTAACCAGGCCAAGGAAGCGCTCGGTTGGCAGGCCAGACCAGGGCCAGATGGCAGCATCATCACCATCACGCCCACCGGGCACACCTACATCAGCCCGCCACCAGATTCCTGGGCACCGGACCCACCGCCGCGACTGTCGCCAGCAGAACACAGGCTGCGCGACGTACTCCTCACTCACACGCTTGCGGCCTGATCCGCGTTGCCCGAGGTTCGGCTGGTGTTTCCGAAGGCACTTTAGGGTTCGGCGACGGCTATTGGCGGACCCTAAAAGTGAAGGTGCTCGAGATGGCGTACGCGACGACCGAAGACGGCTATCGGATCTATGTGAAGCCGACGGATCCACGGGCTCTGGGGTTGATCGCGAACAAGGGCCGGATCATCCGGGGCTCGCTCGAGCTGTGGCGGGTGGCGCTCGGGCTGCACGAGTGGCAGACGGTGATCGACATCGGTGTGAACTACGGCGAGATGCTGGTCGGGGTGGAGATCCCGGAGGGCGCGGAGCTGATCGGGTTCGAGCCGAACACCTCGCTGCACAAGGTCCTGCGCAAGACGCTCGAGACCCGTGGGATCGCGATCGACCTGCGCGCGCAGGCCGTCGCCGACAAGCCCGGCGTCGCGCGGTTCGCGGTGGATCGGACCTGGTCGGGGACGTCGTCGCTGTACGACGAGCGCCACGACGGCTCGGCGCGCTGGCAGCTCTGCGACGTCGAGGTCACCACGCTCGACGAGGTGCTCGGCGACAAGCGGCGGCCGTTCTGCGTGAAGGTGGATGTGGAGGGCTTCGAGCGGGAGGTCGTCGACGGCGCGGCGAGGTCGCTGGAGGGCACGGAGCACTGGGCGCTGATGCTCGAGATCGAGCACATGGACCGTGGCTACCTCGCCGAGCTGGCCAGGACGCGCGACGTGTTCGTGAAGGAGAAGGACTCGACCACACTGCGACGGGTGCCGGGCGGACGGGTCGCCGTCGAGGAGCTTCTCGACGACCAGGCGCTGCACCGGCAGGACTGTCTGGTCCTGAGCCCAGCACTGGCCGCTGAACAGCGATAACGTGGCGGCATGACCGAGATCCAGATCGTCGAGCAGTTCCTGGCCGCCCTCGAGACGGGCGACGTCGACGCGGCGCTGCTGCTGTGCGCGGACGACGTCACCTACCAGAACGTGCCCCTCCCACCCGCGCGTGGCCTCTCCGATGTCGGGCGACAGCTGCGGGTCATGGGGAAGTACGCCACCGGCTTCGAGGTCCGGATGATCAACATCGCGGCCAACGGCCCGGTGGTGCTCACCGAGCGCATCGACGTGCTCAGCCGCGGCTCGGTCTCCGCCGAGTTCTGGGTGTGCGGCACCTTCGAGGTGCGCGACGGCAAGATCGTGCTCTGGCGCGACTACTTCGACTGGACCACCTTCATCGCGGCGGGCGTCAAGGGCGTCGGCCGGGCGGCGTTCGGCGCGATCCGGAAGGCCGTCGGCCGCTGAGTCGTTGTGCGCAGTGCACGAGGCACATGGTGCACTATTCGTGTGACGCCAGTCACAGCGAGCCCTACTCTCGGAGACATGCCTCGTGTGTCAGCCGCTCTCCTCGCCCTGCTCCTGACCGCTTCCGCTCTGGTCGCCTCGACCGGCACGGCGCTCGCTGACCCCGAACCACCCGGTGACCAGCCGCTTCCCGGCTACACGATCAGCAACCCGCCGGTCGCGCCGATCGTCGTCGATGGCCAGGAGACGACGGTGCGCCAGGGCGTGCACGAGCACGCCGCGTACATCCTCGAGGTGCCGGCAGACTGGAACGGCGAGCTGGTGATGTGGGCCCACGGCTACCGCGGGCTCAGCTACACGCTGACGCCCGAGACGCCTGGGTTCGGGCTGCGGCGTACGTTCCTCGAGCAGGGGTACGCCTGGGCGGCGTCGAGCTACTCGACCAACGGCTACGACGTGGGCGCCGGGGTGCGCTCGACCCGGGACCTGGCGACGTACGCCTCCGAGCTGCTGCCGCGGAAGGCCGCCCGCACCTATGTGACCGGGGTGTCGATGGGCGGGCACGTGATCGGGCGCTCGCTGGAGCAGTATCCGGGCTTCTACGACGGTGCGATGCCGATGTGCGGGCAGCTGGGGGACGTGGAGCTCTTCGACTTCTTCGTCGACTACAACCTCGGCGCGCAGGCGCTCGCGGGGCACGACGCCTACCCCTATACGAAGGACTACCAGAGCGTCGACGTCCCGGTGATCAAGGAGCGGCTCGGGCTCGGCGGCACGCTGACCCCGGAGGGCGAGCAGCTGCGGGCGATGACCATCGAGCGCAGCGGCGGTCCGCGGCCGGGCGCGGTGGCGGCCTTCGGGCAGTGGAAGGACTTCCTCTTCACGCTGCCGTCGGTGGACGACGGCGGCACGCTGGGCTTCAACATCGGCCGGGTGGCGACCAACCGGGACACCGTCTACACGCCGAGCTCGCCGGTCGACCTCAACACCGAGATCGAGCGGGCGGACCCCACGGATCCGTCCGGGCGCTACAGCCACCGGCTCAACGCCCCGTCGCGGATCTCCGGTCGCCCCACCGCCCCGGTGGTGAGCCTGCACAACCTCGGCGACATGTTCGTGCCGTTCTCCCTGGAGCAGATCTATGCCCGTGAGGTGGCCCGCCACCACCGCGACGGTCTGCTCGTGCAGCGGGCGATCCGCTCGGCCGGGCACTGCGAGTTCAGCCCCGCCGAGGCCTCGGCCGCCTGGGGCGACCTCGTCGACTGGGTCGAGAACGGCGACCGTCCGGCCGGCGACGACGTGCTCGACCGGGCAGCCGTGGCCGCACCGGACTACGGCTGCGCGTTCACCGACCCCACGGCGTACGGAACCGGGTCGCGTCGTCTCTACGCGCGCTGCCCCTGACCGGGGTCAGCGGAGGACGTCGTAGACGAGCTTGATGATGCCGTTGGCGTAGGTCTCCGACTCGACCAGCTCGAGGCGCTGCTTGTCCTTGTCGGTCTCGCTCCACATCGACTTGCCGGCGCCGAGGACGACGGGGAAGACGAGCAGGTGGTAGCGGTCGATCAGGCCGGCGTCGGAGAGGTTGCGGGCGAGCTCGGCGCTGCCGGCGATCAGGATCGGGGCGCCGTCGCCCTGCTTGAGCTTCTCGACCTCGTCGAGCGACCTCAGGATGTTCTGCGGGCCCCAGTTGTCGACCAGGGCGTCGTCGCCGAGGGAGGTCGAGACGACGTACTTGGGGATCTCCTTGACCACCGCGAAGTCCTCGATGTCGGGCCAGATCGGTGCGAAGGCCTCGTAGCTGCGTCGGCCGAACAGCAGCGCGCCGGCCTCCTCCATCTCGCTGCCCTTGATCGCATAGGCCTCGGGCAGGAACTCGATGTCCTTGAAGGTCCAGCCGCCGCTGCGGTGCTGCTCGGACGGGGAGCCGCCGCCGGGGGAGTCGACGACGCCGTCGATGGACACGAACGCTGAGTAGATGAGTGTGCGCATGCTCCTGATCCTGCCGCTCGGGTCCCCATACCGCCACAAGTATTTCGTTGCGCATCTCGGCGCCGGACGTGATGGTGAGGCATGACCTTGTACGAGGACCTCGGCGGCGGGCCCGCGCTGCGCCGGCTGAGCGACGCGTTCTACGAGAGGGTGCTGGCCGATGAGCTCCTCGCGCCGGTGTTCGCGAACTTCACCCCCACCCATGTCGAGCGGGTCGCGATCTGGCTGGGCGAGATCTTCGGTGGCCCGGCCGACTTCACCGCCAGGCTCGGCGGCCATCAGGCCCTGCTGAACGTCCACCTCGGCCTCGGGATCCGCGAGGAGCACCGGCAGCGCTGGCTCGAGCTCATGCAGGCAGCGATCGAGGAGGTCCTGGCCGACCGGCCGGACCTGCACAAGACGCTGATGGCCTACTTCGACTGGGGCACCGCCATCGCCAAGGACGTCTCCCAGGAACCACCGGGGACCGACCTCGGCGACCCCGGGCCGACGCCTCGCTGGGGCCGCGACGGACTGGTCGAGGACTAACCTGGCGGCGTGACTGCTCGACGACGTGCTCAGGAGTTCTGCGAGGCGTACGGCCTCACGATGCCGATCCTTCAGGCGCCGATGGCGGGTGCGTGTCCGCCCGCGGCGGCGGCCGCGGTCGCCGACGCCGGTGGGATGGGCGCGGCGGGGGTGGTGCTCGACTCGCCGGAGCGGATCGCGGAGTGGGCCGCCGAGTTCCGGTCGCTGTCGTCGGGACCGTTCCAGCTGAACATCTGGATCCCCGACCCGGCCGACGACGACCCCGCCAGGATCTCGGCGGCGGAGGAGTTCCTGGCCCGGTTCGGTACGCCGGGCCCCGAGCAGCCGCCCGCGCCGTCGTTCGAGGAGCAGTGCGAGGCGATGCTCGCCGCCCGGCCGAGGGCCGTCTCCTCGATCATGGGCCTCTTCTCGCCGGAGTACGTCGACCGCCTGCACGACGCCGGGATCGCCTGGTTCGCGTGCGCCACGACCCTGGCCGAGGCAGTCGCCGCGCAGGAGGCCGGTGCAGACGCCATCGTGGCGCAGGGTCTCGAGGCGGGCGGGCACCGAGGGGTCTTCGAGCCGGCGACGGCTGAGCGTACGGCCGTGGGGCTGTTCGCTCTGCTGCCGCACATCGTCGACGGGGTCGACGTGCCGGTCATCGCCACCGGCGCGATCGCCGACGGACGTGCGGTCGCCGCCGCGCTGACCCTCGGCGCGAGTGCCGTGCAGGTCGGCACCGCGCTGCTGCGGTCCCCGGAGACCGCGATCGCCGACGCCTGGGCGGCATCGCTCGACGGCCTCGCGCCGGAGGACACGGTCGCCACCCGCGCCTACTCCGGTCGTCTCGGCCGCGCCGCTCCCACGGGCTATGTCCGCTCCTGGGAGGCTCCGGACGCGCCGTCGCCGGCGCCCTACCCGCACCAGCGCAGGCTGGTCGCCAGGTGGCGCAAGGGAACACCCGACCCCGCCGCCGGCGCACCCCTGGACCGGGCCAACCACTGGGCCGGCCAGGCCGCAGCGCGCGCGGTGGCCGAGCCGGCCGCCGACATCGTGACCCGGATGTGGAGCGAGGCACGGAGCCTCCTCCCGGACACGGTCTAGTTCGACGGTGTAGAACGGAAGGCATGAGCGAAACCTGGCCCCAGCGACTGCTCGTGGACGGCTTCGGCCGGATCGCGGAGACCCTTCCTTCGATCGTCGACGGGCTCTCGGTCGACGACCTGTTGTGGCGGCCCTACGACCGCGCCAACTCGATCGCCTGGATCCTGTGGCACATCGCCCGGATGGAGGACGCCCAGATCGCGCCGCTCGCCGGCACCGACGAGGTGTGGGCGCGCGAGGGCTGGGTGGAGCGGTTCGGGCTGCCGTACAAGCCCAGAGCGATGGGATACGGGCAGAGCGCCGAGGAGGTCGCCGCGTTCCGGCTCGAGGACCCGGCCCTGCTGACCGGCTACTACCACGCGGTCCACGAAGCCACGATCGAGCTGGTCGACTCGTTGAGCGAGGACGACCTCGCCCGCGTCATCGACGAGCGCTGGGACCCGCCCGTCACCCTCGCGGTGAGGCTGGTCAGCGTCGTCGACGACGCCGCCCAGCACATCGGCCAGGCGGCGTACGTCAAGGGCTTGCTGGGTCTCCGCTGAGTCAGCGCCGGAGTCAGAGGACGGCGGCGATGGCCTCGTCGATCGAGGCGTCGCCGGAGACCAGCTCCCACTGCTTGCCGACGGTGGCGTCGTCGTCGATCACGGCGGCGATGACCGCGGCCACGTCGGCACGCGGGATGGTGTCGCGGTCGACCTTCTCGGCCAGCTTCACCCGCCCGGCGGCGGGCTCGTCGGTGAGGCCACCGGGACGCAGGATGGTCCAGGCGAGGTCGCTGTCACGCAGGGCGATGTCGGCGTCGCGCTTGGCCTCGACGTAGGCCTTCCACACCTCGCCCGCATCGGCCGGGACCGGCTCGTCGACGCTGATCGCCGAGACCTGAACGAAGCGCCGGATGCCGGCGGCCTTGGCGCCCGCGATCGACTTGGTCGAGCCCTCCAGGTCGACAGTGCGCTTGCGCTCGATGTTGCCGTCGGGGCCGCCGCCGGCGGCGAAGACCACCGCGTCGCAGCCGGCGAAGGCGGCGGCGAACCCGTCGGCGTCCTGGTTCTCGATGTCGAGCAGGCCCACCTCGGCGCCGAGCGCTTCGAGCTCGTCTCGGTAGCTCTCGCTGCGTACGAGCGCGACCGGGGTGTGGCCCGCGGCCGCGAGGATCGGATGGAGCTGCAGGGCGACCTTGCCGTGGCCGCCGACGATGGCGATACGCATGCTCTCACCCTAGGCATACGACGCCACTGACAATTGTCACCGTCGGCTCCGGACAATCAGATCTGACGCCCGGGTGCCTCCGCACGCGAGCCTGGAGACACCACCCACGGTGGGTGGTGGAGACGGAGGAATCGCGATGACAACCGTGACGAACGAGACCGCGCAGCGCACCCGGGTCGGCTGGCCGCGGATCGGCGGGGTAGCGGCCACCGCGGCCGTGGCGGCGACGGTCGTATGGCTGCTGTGGACCCAGGCCGGGGGCGTGGACCTCGAGGTGAAGTCGGGTGGCGGCAGCCAGCAGATCGGGATCGGCTCGGTGATCGTCAGCAGCCTGATCATCGCGCTGGCCGGCGGTGCGCTGCTGCGCTGGTGGGAGGGCCGTTCCGAACGCGGGACGCGGCGATGGACGATGCTCGCCGTCGGGATCGCCGTGCTCTCCCTGATCACGCCGACCAGCGCGCTCACCCTGGCCGCCGGGCTGGGACTCGCGAGCCTGCACGTCGTGGTCGCCGTTGTGGTCATCGCCGGCCTGCGGCGACGGTAAAGTGACGCGCGTGTCCGGCCTGTGGTGTCACATCCATCGCCACGGTGTGGTGCTGGTCTGGCTGCCGGTCCTGCTGCTCTTTCCGCTGCTCAACCTCTCCGGCGAGGTGCTTCCGGCCGTCGGCCAGGTGGTCCTGGTGCTGGCCGTCGCCGCGGCCGCCGTCGCTCTCGTGGTCACCGGCCGGGTCCGGGTCCTGCTGCCCGTCCTCGTCGTCCTGATCGTGCTCGCCGCGATGCAGGGGGAGGGCTGGCAGACGGTCTGGGGCGTGCTGGCCATCGTCTCCCCGGCGGTCCTGCGCGGCTGGCGCCTGCTGGTCGCCATCGTCGCGGCCACGGTCGGCGTCGCGGTCTCGATCGCGGTGATCGAGGGCATCGGCGACGCCTACCTGCTCAGCGTCGGCGGCACCTTCCTCAGCGGCGTCACCACGACCTCCTTCCTCCGCCTCGTCGAGGCCGTCGAGCAGCTCCGCCGCACTCGTGAGGAGCTGGCCCGGGCGGCGGTCGCCGAGGAGCGCGCCCGGATGTCGCGCGACCTCCACGACCTGCTCGGCCACACCCTGAGCGTGATGGTCGTCAAGGCCGAGGCCGTACGCCGCCTGGCTGCCCGTGACCCCGAAGCAGCCGCCGCGCATGCAGCCGACATCGAGGAGGTCGGACGCGCCGCCCTGGCCGACGTCCGGGCCGCCGTCGACCAGATGAAGACCCTCTCCCTGGCCGAGGAGCTCGACGGTGCGCGCCGCGCGCTCGACGCCGCCGGGATCCGTACGTCGATCGCCGCCGCCGAGGCCGAGGTGCCCGACATCGCCGGACAGGCGCTCGCCTGGGTCGTGCGCGAGGGGGCGACCAACGTGATCCGCCACTCCGGGGCGGCCAGCTGCCGCTTCGAGCTCACCGAGGACGGCGGCGAGCTCCGGCTCGCCGTGGTCGACGACGGCGTCGGCGGTCCGGCGGACACCAGCGAGAGATCAGGCGGACTCGAGGGCCTGCGGCAGCGGTTGCGTGCGGTCGGCGGTCGCCTCGACGTACGTCCCGGGGCCGACGGGTTCCGCCTCGAGGCGAGGGTGCCGGCATCGTGATCCGCATCCTGCTCGCCGAGGACCAGGCGATGATGCGCGGCGCGCTCGCCGTGCTGCTCGGCCTCGAGGACGATCTCGAGGTGGTCGCCCAGGTCGGGACCGGCACCGAGATCGTGCCGACGGCGCTCGAGATGCGCCCCGATGTGGCCCTGCTCGACATCGAGCTGCCCGGGATCAGCGGCCTCGAGGCCGCGCGCGAGCTGCGCGCGTCAATCCCGGAGTGCCGGGTGATGATCCTGACGACGTTCTCCCGACCCGGCTACGTACGCCAGGCGATGGCCGCCGGCGCGGTCGGCTTCCTGGTCAAGGACGGGCCGGTCGAGGAGCTGGCCGACGCGATCCGCCGGGTGCTGCGCGGCGAGACGGTCCTCGATCCCGGCCTGGCCGCGGCCACGCTCCGCGCCGCTCCGAACCCGCTGACCGCGCGCGAGCGCGATGTGCTCGTGGCCTCCGAGGACGGGTCGAGCATCGCCGACATCGCCGGACGGCTCTTCCTTTCTCCGAGCACGGTGCGCAACTATCTCTCCGCGGCCATCGGCAAGACCGGCACCCGCAACAAGACCGAGGCGGCCCTCACCGCTCGGCGCAACGGCTGGCTGGCCTGACGCTCAGGCCGGGGCCGGTGACAGCGACCCGAGCGCGTGCACGAGCGGCGCGAGCTCGGGGATCTCGGCGGCCTCGTCCAGTGCCGTACGCAACACCTCGTCGTGCAACGGACGGGCCTTCTTCAGCAGGGCGCGCCCGGCGGGCGTGAGCTCGGTGTAGATCCCGCGGCGGTCGTCGGCGCACAGGATCCGGGTGAGGAGGTCGCGGTTCTCCAGGCGCGTGACCAACCGGGTCGTGGCCGAGGAGGAGAGGGCCGCCGCGCGGGCCAGCTGTTGCATGCGCATGTGCCAGCCGTCCTGACGGCTGAGCGCGTCGAGGACGGTGAACTCGACGACCGACAGCCCGTGCTCACGCTGCAGCGCCTTCTCGAGCGCGGCCTCGATCAGGCCGTGCACGGCGGCCAGCGTGCGCCAGCCCTGCGCGCGGATCTCGACGGCGTCGTCAGCGATTCCCATGGGTCCTCCTTCGTGGACGACTCCAGCATACCCGAGTTGCGCTGATAGTGCGCGCGTGCAACTATAAATACAAAGCGCGTGCAACTAATGCACACGCGGACTATCGACAGACGCAACCCGTCCACGTTCAGGAGTCATCCATGCCCGTCGCACTGCTAGCCCTCGCGATCGGGGGGTTCGGCATCGGCCTCACCGAGTTCGTCATCATGGGCCTGCTGCCCGAGGTCTCCACCGACTTCGGGGTCAGCGAGACCACCGCCGGCTACCTCATCTCCGGCTATGCCCTCAGCGTCGCGATCGGCGCCGTCGGCCTGACCCTCCTGCTCACCCGGGTGCCCCGCAAGGTCGCCCTGCTCGGTCTGATGGTGCTGTTCATCCTCGGCAACCTGATCTCCGCGATCTCGCCCGACTACGCCACGATGATGGTCGGCCGGATCATCGCCGCGCTGTGCCACGGCGCCTTCTTCGGCATCGGTGCCGTCGTCGCCGCCCAGCTGGTCGCCCCGGAGCGCAAGGCCAGCGCGATCGCCTTCATGTTCGGTGGCCTCACGCTCGCCAACGTCCTCGGCGTACCTCTCGGCACCCTGCTCGGCCAGGCCGCCGGCTGGCGCTCGACCTTCTGGGCGATCACCGCCATCGGCATCATCGCCTTCATCGGCATCGCCCTCCTGGTCCCCGCCCACACCGGTCGCAGCGAGGAGAACACCCCGGCCGTACGCACCGAGCTGGCCGCCTTCGCCAGCCCGCAGGTCTGGTTCTCGATCGCCCTGACCGTCCTCGGCTACGGCGGGATGTTCGGCGGGTTCACCTACATCGCCTTCACCCTGACCGAGGTCAGCGGCTTCTCCTCCGGCACGGTGCCGCTGCTGCTCGTCCTCTTCGGTGTCGGCCTCTTCTTCGGCAACATCGTGGGCGGCCGCGCCGCGGACCGCGATCTGGTCAAGACCCTCGGCGTGCTCCTGGCCGCCCTGACCGTCGTCCTCGCCGGCTTCGCCCTCGTCGCGACCAGCCAGGTGCTCACCGTCGTCGCGCTGGTCCTGATGGGCGCGGTGGGCTTCGGCACCGTGCCGGCCCTGCAGATGCGCGTCATGGGGTACGCCGACCGGGCACCCACCCTCGCCTCCGGCGCCAACATCGCCGCCTTCAACGTCGGCAACGCGCTCGGCGCCTGGATCGGCGGTCTCACCCTGGCCGCCGGGCTCGGCTACACCTCGCCGCTGTGGGCGGGCGCCGGTGTCACCGCGCTCGGTCTCCTCGTCCTCCTGGTCGCCGTCCGTGCGCCCGGCGGCGAGCGGCGTACGTCCGTCCCCGTCCCTGCCTGAACCTCACCCCGTCCCAGAGAAGGAAATCTCATGACCATCCCGACCATCACCCTGAACAACGGCATCGCGATGCCGCAGCTCGGCTACGGCGTCTTCCAGGTGCCGGACGACGAGACCGAGGCCGCCGTGACCGCGGCGCTCGAGGCCGGCTACCGCAGCATCGACACCGCGGCGGTCTACGGCAACGAGGCCGGCGTCGGCCGTGCGATCGCGAAGTCGGGCATCGCCCGCGAGGACCTCTTCATCACCACGAAGCTCTGGAACGCCGACCACGAGCGGCCGGTCGAGGCGTACGAGAAGAGCCTCGAGCTCCTCGGCCTCGATCAGGTCGATCTCTACCTGATCCACTGGCCCACTCCCGCGCGTGACCTCTATGTCGGTGCGTGGCAGGGCCTCGAGGAGCTGTACGCCGCGGGGCGAGTCCGCGCGATCGGCGTCTCCAACTTCCTGCCCGAGCACCTCGACCGGATCGTCGCGCTCGGTGGCACGGTGCCGGCCGTCAACCAGATCGAGCTGCACCCGGCGCTGCAGCAGCGCACCACGGTCGCTGCGAACGACGGGCTCGGGATCGCGACCGAGGCCTGGAGCCCGCTCGCCCAGGGCGCGATGCTCGAGAACCCGGCGATCACCGCGATCGCCGACCGCCTCGGTCGTACGCCGGCCCAGGTGATCCTGCGCTGGCACCTCCAGCAGGGCCGGATCGTCATCCCCAAGTCGGTGACCCCGTCGCGGATCGCGCAGAACCTCGACGTGTTCGGGTTCGACCTCACCGCCGCCGACCTGGCCACGATCGACGACCTGGAGAGCGAGGGCCGCACCGGGCCGGACCCGGCGACCTTCAACGCCGCCTGACCATCTGCGTCTGACCATCTGGAGCAGGTGTTATCGATCGGTGATCAGCCCGGGGCAGATGTCCGGACCGGTTGAGGGCATGCTTGGCGTCATGCGATTGACCGAGCATGAGCTCACCGTGGCCCTGACCGGGACGGCCAAGACCGTCCTGGCCTCCGGCCGGAGGTTCCGCAAGGGCGGCGCCGACATCGACAAGGTCTGGGACGAGACCGACCGCTTCCAGCGCTTCAAGCTCCTGGACAGCATCGGCACCCAGATCTTCCCGGTGCTCACCGATCTCCCTGACATCGATGTCCCCGTCGGTGGTCGCCCGACGTTCCCGGAGGAGCAGATCCGCGAATCGGTCGAGCGCAACATCGGTGATGACGTCGGCCGGCTCCGCCGGGCGGTCACGGTCAAAGCACGCGTCGCGCTCGTCCAGGCCGCCCTCTCCAACCTGCCGCCCCGGGCCGAGGGCGACCTGCGCCTGGCCGACTGAGCCCGGGGCGCGCGGGTCGTTCAGGCAGCGTTCCGCTTGCGGCCGAAGGCAAGGGCGGCGAGGGCGAGCGCTCCGACCAACAGGCCGAAGTCGCGCAGCGCGACGTCGTAGAACTCGCCCATCGAGACGAGGTTGACGATGATCCCGGCCAGCCAGGCGGCGACCAGCAGTGCGCCGTAGCGAGGGATGATCGCGACGACGATGCCGGCCACGATCTCGATGATGCCGACTGCGAGCATCGCCTGGTGCGCGCTGCCGGGGACGATGTCGTCGATCCAGGGCGCGAGGTAGCGGTCCCATTCGGTGAGGACTTCGACGAACTTGTCGAGTCCGAAGGCGATCGGGGCGACGACGAAGACCGTGCGCAGCAGGAAGAAGGCCCGGTCGCTGCCGGAGGATTCGGTGATCGACCTGGTGATCGAGGTCTCGGATGTGTGGCTGGTCATGAGTGCTCCCTTTCGGGGGTGGATGAAGGCTCTGTTCGGGACGTTCCCGGGTGCCTTTGCTGCATGTGTGTCATCGACTCGCCCGCGTCTTACCGCCGCCCGAGAAGTTCGGCTCGTCCGGTAAGAACCTCGCTGCGCGCGACACCAATCAGTCATGAAGCTGCAGAAGCGGGACCGTGCCCTGCGCTCGCGCCAGGCTTTCGAGGATGCGGTGGCGTGGCGTCGGCGAAGCCTGCTCGGTGCCGGCTTTCCGGACGACTTGGCCGCGGAGGTGGCCGCGGACGTACGCCTCGACCTGCATGCGCTGCTGCAGCTGGTGGACCGCGGGTGCCCGCCCGAGCTGGCTGTCAGGATCGTGGATCCGTCGCCGGGCGAGGTGGGATCATGAACATCGTGCAGGGTGGCATGGCTGAGATCGGCGTAGCGTCGAACGAGCCCTGGGTGAGCGATCTGAACGACCCCGGGCCTCCGGGGCACGTCGCCCAGCGCAGTCTCCATGACCTGCTGCTGCGGGCGACCCGGCATCAGGTGTGGCGCCTGCGGAGCCAGCTGCCTGGTGCGGGGTCTGCGGACCTGGAAGACCTGGCACAGCAGGCTGCCGACGATGCCCTGGTCGCGGTGCTCGGCAAGCTCGCCACCTTCGAGGGGCGAAGCCGGTTCAGCACCTGGGTCTACAAGTTCGGCGTCCTGCACGCCGGCGTCGCCGTCCGGCGGCAGGCATGGCGGCATCGGGAGGTCGCGCTTCCGGACTCGTTCGACGTCCCGGACGACGGCAGCGCTCCCGAGGGATACGTGCAGGCGGATGATCTCTCGCGGGCCGTCCAGGCCGCGATCGCCACCGTCCTGACACCCCACCAGCGGCGGGTCACACTGGCGCTGCTGATCGATCAGGTGCCGATCGACGTGCTCGCCGAGCGGCTCAACACCAATCGCAACGCCCTGTACAAGACACTCCACGACGCCCGCCAGCGACTACGTACGTCCCTGCTGGCCAGCGGCCATCTCGATGAATCGTCCCTGCGGAGCGCGCCATGACCGACAGGAACCGCCGTCTGCCCGCTGCCGCTCTCGACGGCCTGCTGCTCGACACCAATCCCTACTTGTCCTGCGACGACTGCTTCGACCAGATCGACACCTACGTCGAGCAGCTGCTGGCCGATCCGGGCCACGTGGACCTTCCGATGCAGGTGCATCTGAAGGCCTGCGGCGCCTGCGCCGAAGAGGCTGAGGCGTTGATGGACCTGCTCACGTAGTGACCTGATCGTCTCGCCGCGCCGCTGCGGTCCTGCCGATCGTGTATCGACGAAGATGTAGTCGTCCTCATCTCGAGCTCACAAAGGTTGGCCCATGACCCGCTGGTACCCCCTCGCTCCCGCCGACGACGACTTCCTGGGGACCGCACGCGCGGTCACGACCAAGGTGCTCGACGTCGACGTGCCGGTCGAGACGTTGTGGGAGGCGCTGGCCGCCGACGATGCCGTGGTCTCGTGGGGGCCCGGCGCCACGAAGACGCGGTGGGTCGGTCCGCGACCGTACGGCGTCGGCACGGTGCGCGAGGTCACCATGGGCGGTGTGGCCACGGTGCGGGAGAAGTTCTACCGCTGGGACGAGAACCGGCGGATGACCTTCGCGGTCGTCGAGTCGAACCGCCCCGGCATCCGCCGGTTCGCGGAGGACTACGTCGTCGAGTCGACGCCGACCGGCTCCCGGCTGACCTGGACCGTTGCCGTCGAGGTGGCGAAGGGAGCCGGACCCACGGCGCCGATCGTCCGGGCTCTGCTCTCGCTCGCCGTGGGGTCGCTGATCAACGGCCTGAGGAAGAGGCTCGAGCGCGGCTGAGGGTCAGGTCCAGGGGTTGTCCCAGCGACCATCTGCCCGCGCCGTCTCGACCTCGGCCAGGCCGGCCGGCCGCATGCGGCCCTCGGCGGTGAGCCGCTCGACCTTGGAGATGTTGAGCCGGGACCACTTCGAAGCGGGGCGCCGGCGGGTGTAGCGCTGCAGGTACGTCTCCTCATCGCCTCGGCGGCGTACGGCAGAGATCCAGCCGAAGCAGAGGCCGACGTCGACCAGCTCGTCGGAGGAGAGCGAGGCCGGCTCGACGCCCTTGCGGGTCAGGCGCAGCCACACCGCTCGGGTATTGGGATCAACGGTCTCGAAGTAGGCCTCGACATCGGTCACCGATGGCCGGTCCAGCACCGGCTCGCCGTCGATGGTCTCCACGCGGCCAATCTAGTGGTTGGCCGCGTGAAGACCTGGCTGGGCATCACAGCTAGCCGACGAAGGCTGTCGTGGTGCGGGGTGCGGCGTCGGCCGAGCAGTGGTAGTCGCGCAACGGCCGCTCGCCCGTTGTCAGATAGGTCGTCACCACGTGGTTCGCGCAGCGGTTCCTGCCGCCCGGGTAGACGCCGTGGCCACTCTGATCGGCGGTGACCATGGTGGCCCGCTTGCCCAATGCCGCCCGCATCTCCCGCGCGCCGTCGAGCGGTGTCGCCGGGTCGCGAAGGTTCTGCACCATCAGTACGTTGGACGGACCCTGATCGGTGATCCGGACCTGCGGTTCGGCGGGATCCGGCCAGTACGCGCACGGCGTGATGTTGGCTCCCGCGGCACCGAACAGCGGGTATCTGATCCGGTCGACGGCGACGTTGCGCTGGTAGGTCGCCACCGACGACGGCCAGTGCGCGTCGTTGCAGATCATGTAGTAGCGACCGGAGATGAGGTTGTCCACGTCGGTCACGGCGCCGCCACCGGGCAGCGGTGGCGGGGGCTGGTTCGTATCGACCGCCTGCCAGATGTCCGCAAGTAGCGGCAGCTGGGTCGGGCCGTACAGCAGACCGAAGTTGATCAGCCGGAACGCGACATGGTCGAAGGGGCCGTCCGGTGTCGGGATCGGCTTCTTCTCCAGTCGCTCGGCGAGCTCGAAGTGCTTCGCCCGTACCTGCGCCGGTGTCTTGCCCAAGCCGTACTCGCGGTGGTTCGCCGCAGCGAACTTCGCGAAGGCCGGGAAGGTGTCCTCGACGCCCTGCGACCACAGCCGGTCGCTGGCGTAGTCCCAGCCACCCGGGCCCATGTTGCTGTCGAGCACGATCCGGTCGCTGCGCTGCGGGAACAGGGTGGTGTAGACCGCACCCAGGTGGGTTCCCCAGGAGGCACCGGCGTACGACAGCTTCGACTCACCCAGCGCGGCCCGGATCCGATCCATGTCACGTGCGGTGTTGGCCGGGCTGATGTGCGGCAGCATCCGGGATGTCTTGGACGCCGCGCACTGCTGGGCGATCTGCTTGCTCACGGCCGCGTGCTCGGCCACATCGGCGGCGTCGAGCGGGTACGGCGGGATGCTGCCTGTGAGCACTTGATCCGGGGTGAGGTCGCAGGTCACCGGTGTGCTGCGGCCGATCCCGCGCGGGTCGAAGCCGATCACGTCGTAGCTGTCCCGGACACTCTGTGGGAGTCCGATCGCGACGAGCATCGCCGGATAGCTCTCTCCGGCGGAGGGGCCGCCGGGGTTGGTCAGCAGGATGCCGCGCCGCTTGTCGGGCTTCTTGCTCGGCAGGCGCGAGACCGCGATATCGATCGTCCGGCCGTTGGGGTCGCTGTAGTCCAGCGGGACCTTCAGGGTCCCGCACTGCATCCCTTCCGGGATCGGCACCGGAGAGATATCGGCGGGGCATCTGTCCCACCTGATGCTGTCCGGTGGCGCGGCCTGCGCCGCCGCTGGACCTGCCACCGAGACCACGGGGGCCAGTGTGGCGACGGCGACGGCGACGGCGAGCGGTACTGAGATGCGTTTCATTTCTTCCTCCCGAGGATGGTGGGGACGGTGTCAGTCTTCGCTGATCGGAGGGCGGGAACATCCGGCCGCAGACCATTCCGGGGTGGTCGAAAGGACTATTGACCGGTGGGGAAAGTAGTAGTGCTGCAGATCACTGCCCCTGCTGAAGACGGTTGCCGTACGAGTCGGCCACAACGGTTGGCGGTTGGGCCGCGATCGGCGAGGATGTCCTCGTGATCGACGAGCGCCCCATCAAGACCTGGCTGACCGACATGGACGGTGTCCTGGTGCGTGAGGAGGAGCCGATCCCGGGAGCCGGCGAGTTCCTGGCGAAGCTGACCGCGGCGTCGGTGCCGTTCATGGTGCTGACCAACAACTCGATCTACACCCCGCGGGACCTCCGGGTGAGGCTGCTCCGCTCCGGGCTCGACGTCCCCGAGAAGTCGATCTGGACCTCGGCGCTCGCGACCGCGCAGTTCCTCGCCGACCAGCGGCCGGGCGGCTCGGCGTACGTCGTCGGCGAGGCGGGGCTGACGACCGCCATGCACGCGGTCGGCTACGTGATGACGGAGAACGACCCCGACTATGTGGTGCTCGGGGAGACCCGCACCTACTCCTTCGAGTCGATCACCCGGGCGATCCGGCTGATCGAGGCCGGCGCGCGGTTCATCGCGACCAACCCGGACCCGAGCGGGCCGAGCCCGCAGGGCACGCTGCCCGCCACCGGCTCCGTCGCCGCGCTGATCAGCGCCGCGACCAACCGGGCGCCCTACTACGTCGGCAAGCCGAACCCGCTGATGATGCGCAGCGCGCTCAACCAGCTCGAGGCCCACTCCGAGACCACGGTGATGATCGGCGACCGGATGGACACCGACATCATCAGCGGTCTCGAGGCCGGGATGCGCACCATCCTCGTCGAGACCGGGTCGACCAGGCCCGAGCAGATCGAGACCTTCCCGTTCCGGCCGACCCGCGTGGTCTCCTCCATCGCCGACGTACTGCCGCTGCTCGACGCCTGACCTGGCCTCCGGATCGGGTCGAGCGCCCGAATTCATTGGGTTGTGTAAGGAAAGTCCGCTCAAGGCCTCTCCTCGTGGACGCGACTGTGTCGACCGTCACATAGTCGGGCGTCCGGGTGACCCCACCCGGAGAAGACCGAGGAGTTACAACTGATGACTGTCATCGATGACAAGTCCGCAGGGGCCGTCCCTCGCTGGCGCTTGATCGGGCCCGGCCTGGTCGTCGCCGCGACCGGTGTCGGCGCCGCCGACCTGGTCGCCACCATGATCGCGGGCAGCAAGTACGGCTACGCGCTGCTCTGGGCCGTCGTGCTCGGGTGCCTGATGAAGGTCGTGCTCGTGGAGGGAGCCGGCCGCTACAGCCTGGCGACCGGACGTACGATCTACGAGGGCTGGAGCAGCCTGGGCCGCTGGACCCACGCCTACTTCGGGCCGTATCTCATCATCTGGGGGTTCGTGTACGGCGCGGCCGCCATGTCGGGCACCGGGCTCGCCGCCCACGCCCTGGTGCCGGTGCTGTCGGTGAAGGCCTGGGGCATCATCGCCGGGATCTTCGGCCTCGCGCTGGTCTGGACCGGCCGCTACGGACTGTTCGAGAAGGCGCTCAGCATCATGGTGCTGCTGATGTTCATCTCGATGGTCGCCGCCGCCGCGCTCACGGTGCCGAACCTGCCCGAGCTCGCCGCCGGCCTGGTGCCCCGGATCCCGGACGGGTCGCTGCTCAACATCCTGAGCGTCGCCGGCGGTGTCGGCGGCACGATCACGCTGGCCGCGTACGGCTACTGGCTGCGGGAGAAGGGCTGGGCGACCCCGGCGTACATGCGGGTGATGCGCATCGACAACTCGGTCGCGTACGTCGTGACGGGGATCTTCGTCGTCTCCACGCTCATCGTCGGGGCCGAGCTGCTGTACTCGGCCGGCATCGCGGTCGACACCGGCGACAAGGGGATGCTCGACATCGGGAACGTCCTCGAGGACCGGTACGGACCGGCCGCCGGAACGATCTTCCTGATCGGCTTCCTCTCCGCCGCGCTGAGCTCGCTGGTGGGGGTGTGGCACGGGGTCAGCCTCATGTTCGCCGACTTCGCCGGTCACGTACGGAAGGCTCCCGAAGACGCTCCCGAGCGGCTCGCCGGCGGCATCTGGTACCGCGGGTACATCCTGTGGCTGACGTTCCCGCCGATCATCGCCCTGTTCCTGGACCAGCCGGTCTATCTGATCCTCGCCTACGGCGTGCTCGGGGCGCTCTTCATGCCGTTCCTCGCGATCACGCTCCTGTGGATCCTCAACACCGACCGGGTGCCGCGCGAATGGCGCAACCGGATCTACTCGAACGTGGTGATGGGTCTGTGCGCGCTCGTCTTCGTGGCACTGGCGGTGCACCAGGTCCGCGTCGTCGTCACCGGTGCGTTCTGATCACCGCACCAGGTTAGGTTGACTCCGTGCGGATTCTGGTGGTCGAGGACGACCCGAGCGTTGCGGAGGCGTTGGTGGACGCCTTCGAGGACGTGGGGTGGACCACGACGCACTGCAGTCGCGGCGACGACGGGCTGCACCAGATCGCCGGAGCCGACCTGGTGGTGCTCGATCTCGGCCTGCCGGACATGGACGGACTCGACTTCCTGCGTACGGTGCGGCGGGTCTCGACGGTTCCGGTGCTCGTGCTCACGGCGCGTGACAGCGACGGGTCCGTCGTCCTCGGCCTGCGTGCCGGCGCCGACGACTACCTGGTGAAGCCGGTCGGCAGGGCGGTGCTGCTCGCTCGTGTCCACGCGCTGGTTCGGCGGAGCCGGATGGCCTCCGCCGAACCGCGCCCGGCCGAACGCGTGGTCACGTTGGGCGAGCTGAGCGTCGACGTCGCTGCGCGCACCGTCCACCGTGCCGGGTCCCCGGTCTCGGTGACCGCGACGGAGTTCGATCTGCTGGCCGCGCTGATCGCCCGCACCGGCGAGGCGGTGAGCCGCGACGAGCTGCTGCTCCAGGTGTGGGGTACGCCGGCGGTCGGCAAGTCGCGTTCGCTGGACTTCTTCGTGACCGCGCTCCGCAGCAAGCTGGGTCGGGACCTGCCGCTGCACACGGTGCGCGGCTACGGCTTCCGGCTCGGCTGATCGAGAAGGGGAGACGACGGTGATGGAGCGTCGGGTACAGCTCGTCGTCGGCCTGCTCCTGCTCGGGACGCTGCTGGCACTGGCGTTTCCGCTGGCGACCACGCTCGCCGACCGGCGGACCGCCCGGCTCGCGTCCGAGCGGGACCGGCAGATGGCGGTGATCGCGGAGGCGGCGGCCTCCGGCCAGCCGGTCGCAGAGCTCGTCGACCGCTACCACGACGTCTACGGCGAGCCGGTCCTCGTCGTCGATGCCGATGGCCAGGAGCTCTCGCTCGCTGGCGACCTCGACGCCGGCGCCGCCTCCGTCCGGGGAGCGCTGCGGATCGGACTGGTGGGCGTGCCTCCCGTCGCGATGCCTCGGATCCTGCCCTGGACCACCGCGGACCCTTTGCGCGGAGCTCCGGGTCGCGAGGACGGCGAGGTCAGGTCGTACGCGCTGACTCGCGTCGACACCTCGGTCGCCGCCGCACAGATCAGGCGGGACTGGGCGCTCATCGCGGTCGGGGCGCTGGCGCTCCTGCTGGTGGCTGCGGCGCTCACCAGGCGGCTGTCGCGATGGACCATGCGTCCGGTGCACTCGCTCGAGGCAGCGGCGCGCACGATCACGCATGGCGACCGCAGCGCGGATGTGCTCGCGACCGGCCCGGCGGAGCTTCGCGGTCTGGTCGCCGAGTTCAACCGCATGGGTGCCGCCGTCGAGACGTCCCTGGAGCAGCAGCGTCAGCTGGTCGCCGACGCGTCGCATCAGCTGCGCAACCCCCTGGCGGCGCTGCGGCTGCGAGCCGATGGACTGGAGTCACATGTGAACAGCACCGGTGAGCGGGCCTATGCGGGTCTGACCAAGGAGCTGGAGCGCCTGGAGACGCTCCTCGACCAGCTGATGTCGCTCGCGCGGGCCCAGGAGGCCGGGGCGGCCCGTGCCGGTGGAGGCGTCACGGTCCCGGATCAGGTCGTGGGCACCGTCATCCGCGAGCGCGTGGAGGCCTGGCGGCCGGCCGCGGAAGCGGCGGGGCAGTCCTTGGCGATCACGGGAGACCTGCCGGAGGTGGAGGTGGCCGGGGTGCTCGACCAGATCCTCGACGTCCTCATCGACAACGCCATCCGCTATGCCGGTCCGGGCGCCCACGTCGAGCTCTCGGCGACCGAGACCGCCGACGGGGTCGTCGGCTGGGTCCGTGACGACGGGCCGGGGCTCGAACCCGACGAGTGGCACCTGGCGACCGAGCGGTTCTGGCGGTCCGGTGGCCAGCGGACGGGATCCGGCCTCGGACTGGCGATCGCCGAGGAGCTCGCGGGCGCCAACGGTGGTCGCGTACGCCTGCGGCCCGCCGAACCGGTCGGGACGATCGCCGAGTTCTCGCTGCGGGTGGCGTCGTGACCTGGACGGGTGGGCAGCTGACGAGACGGACGTTGGTGCGGACGGTCACCGCCGCTGCCGTCGCGCCGACCGTGGCGTCCTTGGCGGGATGCGGCGACACCGCGACGTCACCCGTCACGATCGCGGCGGGCACTGAGTACGGGACCTATGCGGTCTTCGCTGGCCTGCTCGCCGATCAGCTGCGTGCCGTGAGCCCTGGGCTGGAACCGACGGTCCTGTCGACGGAGGGAAGCCTCGACAACGTACGTCTCCTCGGAGACGGCGAGGCTGCGCTCGGGCTCGCGCTCGAGGACGGCCTCGACCGGATCGTCGCCGACATGCCCGAGGAAGCGCGTCCGATGGCGTTGGCGCGCATCTATGAGAACTATCTGCAGCTCCTCGTGACCGACGACAGTCCGATCCGCGAGGTCGGCGACCTTCGCGGCCGGCGGGTCGTGCTCGGGGCCGCCGGGTCCGGCGCCGCCGTGACCGCTGTCGTGCTCCTGGGAGCAGCCGGTCTGCAGACCCGCGATCTCACGGTGAGGTACATGGGGCTGGCCGCCGGTCTGGACCGGCTGCTCGAGAACGACGTCGATGCCGTGTTCTGGTCCGGCGGGATCCCGACGCCCACGATCGGCAAGGCGGGCCGTGAGCGGCCGCTTCGGATGATCGACCTCGGGGCGCTCGCCACCCCGATGTCGCGACAGTCCGGCTACCGCTACTCGACCCGGAAGGTGCCACCGGTCGACTACGGTCCCCCCTCGGGCGGCACGACGATCGGCGTCCCCAATCTGCTGCTGGCGCGCCGCGACCTGCCGCACCGAGTGGCGCGGGAGATCGTCGATGTGATGGTCAGCCGTGCGGACCTGCTGATCCCGGACTTCGTCCGAGGGCTGCAGTACCTGGAGCCCGCCACGATGATCCAGACCGGACGGATCCCTCTCCATCCCGGCGCGTTGTCGGCCTATCGCGCTCTGCACGGATGAGGTGGCGGCGACGGCCTCGGGAATAGCCGGGCGGCGGTCGCACGCTGGGGCTTGATGTGAACGAGGACCGCCCGTCGTGGGAGATGACGCTCGCCTACCAGGAGGAGCTGGCCGCCGGCTCCGCCGGTGAGGACGTACGCTCCGCCACCTGGTTGCTCGTCGACGACGGCACGGTCGTGCTGACCGCCGCCGGGCAGTCGCACCTGCTGCGCGTCGGGGATGCGGCGCTGGTCGGGGGCCAGGTCAGGCATCGGGTGGCGACCCATGACGGGGCCGCGGTGACCAGGGCCGATCTGCGGGCGGTCGCGGTGGCGTACCCGCTCGCCAACCCGCTGGTCGTGCGCGACTTCGTGGGTCGCCACGGCGGGGTGGCGGAGCTGGTGCGACGCTGCCCGCTGGCGGGGCCGTGCCGGCCGTCGGCGCTGTTCGCGTCGGGCTACGCGTCGCTGCTCGGCGCCGCGATGACGGCCTCCTGGCTCGAGGACACCGGGCGCGGCACCGACGGTCCCGCGCCCGTCCTCGACCCGACGGTGGCGCAGGTGCTCTCCGCGCTGATCGAGGATCCGGCACGGGCCTGGTCCGTCGAGGCGATGGCGGAGTCCGTGCACCTGTCGAGGTCGGCGCTGGGGGAGCGGTTCCGGCGCAGCCTGGGGCAGAGCCCGAGCGAAGCGCTGCGGGACGTGCGGATGCGCGCGGCCCGCCACCTGCTGGCCGGCGGTGACCGTCCGGTCGAGCAGGTGGCGTACGCCGTGGGCTACGGGTCGGGCGCGGCGTTCAGCCGCGCCTTCACCACGGTCCACGGGACCGGGCCGCAGGCGTGGCGGGACGGCTCAACCACGCGGGACGCGAACCGCCCCGAACCCCGCCGCGGCGATCACCGCACCGACCGCGCCGATGAGGAGCACCCGGCCGACGCCGTACTCATCGAGGACCGCGCCTCCTAGCGCCGCCCCGAGGGCGATCGAGACCTGGAACGCGGTGACCTGGAGCGCCAGCGCCGACTCGGTGCGCTCGGGCTCGACGCGGGTGACCCACAGTTGCGTGCCGACCGGCACCAGGTTGAACCCGAAGCCCCACACGATCATGGCCAGCGCCATGACCGGCGTGCTCTCGGCGAGGTACGTCAGCACCAGCCCGCCCGCGAGAAGGAGCGGCGCGACGGTGACGACGACCCGCAGCCGGTCGGCGAACCGCCCGGCCGCGAGGTTGCCGAACAGCCCGCCGACACCCCACAGCGCCAGCATCCACATGCCGTCGCCCGGCGAGGTCTCCGAGATCGCGATCCGGATGAACGGGTACGCCACGAAGTTGCCGAGCACCACCACGACCACCAGCAGCACACCGGCGACCAGCCGCGGGTTGCGGAGAGCCTGTCGCATCATGGTCAGCCCGGCCGACGGGTGGGCCGGCACCGACGGCAGCGCCCGAGCCAGCGCGGCGGCGGAGACCAGGCTCAGCACCGCCGCGGCCGCGAACCCCCAGCGCCAGCCGGGGCCGTCGGCGAGCAGCGAGCCCAGCGGCAGGCCGACGATCGTGGCCACCGTGACACCCAGCGCGATCGAGGTCGAGATGACGTGGTCACGGCCCGGCGAGGCGTACGTCCCGACGGCGAACGCGAAGGACCAGTAGCCGGCGATCGCCGCACCCAGCACGAGCCTGCCGAGGAGCAGGACGATGAAACCGGGGGAGATCGCGACGGCCAGGTTGGCGACGGCCGCGGCGACGAGCAGGCCGACCAGCAACGTACGCCGGTCCATCCGGGGCAGGATCATGGCGATGGTCGGTGCGGTCGCGGCCCCGGCGATCGCGGTCGCCGCCACCGCGAGCCCCGCCGTCCCCTCGCTGATCCCGAGGTCGCGCGCCATCGTGGGCAGTACGCCCGCGGGCAGGAACTCGCTCGAGACCAGGATCGCGATCCCGGCGGCGAGGGCGACCACCGGCGCCGCTCGGCCCTGGGAGGTGGTCGTGGACGGGGTCGTTTCAGGCGAAGTCGTTGTCACCCTTCGATCGTCGCCGCGATCCGCGCGCCCGCGTTGATCGTCCGTCGCCCGTGCTTGACCGGACGACCGCCATCGCTGGTTTCATCGAGGAGGACCGAAACGGTTACGCCGCCGAAATAACCGCTCCTTACGCTCGAAAATGTTCATCTCATCAACATTTGAGCCGGAAGGGGTGTCGATGGCCGCGGCACGAAATGCGGGACAGATCGGTCCGGTGGACGGCCCGGCGCAGCTGGCCGGCGTGGAGCTGACCGCTCTGCGCAACGTACGCCTCCTCGACGGCACCCTCGCCGATCTCGACCTCGCGGACGGTGAGATCACCGTCGTCCGGCCGGTCGAGGGCGGTCCCGGGACAGATGCCACGGGCTGGCGGCTGATCCCCGCCGCCGGCGAGCCGCACGCGCACCTCGACAAGGCGCTGAGCGCGGAGCAGATCGAGCCGGGCCCGCAGGCCGGGAACGATCTGGTGACCGCCATCGAGCAGTGGCGCTCGCTCGTTCCCGCGCTCACCTCCGACGACTTCGCCGACCGCGCCCGGCGCGCGGTCCGCCGCTATGTCGCGAACGGCATCACCACGATCCGTACGCACGCCGACGCCCTCCTCGCGGGCGACCCGCTGCGCGGGGTCGACGCGCTGCTCGGCCTGCGCGAGGAGCTCAGCGGAACGGTCACGCTCCAGGTCTGCCTGCTCGCCGGCCAGGACGTCCCGGACGCGGTGATCGAGGACGCGATCGGGCGCGGGATCGACGTCCTCGGCGGGTGTCCGCACCTGGCCGACGAGCCCGCCAAGGAGACCAGCCGCATCCTCGACCATGCCGAGCGGTCCGGTCTCGCCGTCGACCTGCACACCGACGAGCAGACCACCACCGGCCACCTCGACCTGGCCGATCTCGCCGAGCAGGTCATCGCCCGCGGACTGCCGCAGCGGGTGACCGCCTCCCACTGCGTACGTCTCGGCATGCTCGACCACGACCGCCGAGCTCCCGTCGTGGA
Source organism: Nocardioides sp. YJ-D4 (assembly GCF_054031495.1). Lineage (NCBI taxonomy): Bacteria > Bacillati > Actinomycetota > Actinomycetes > Propionibacteriales > Nocardioidaceae > Nocardioides > Nocardioides sp. YJ-D4. The sequence goes on along the minus strand of NZ_CM132932.1, from coordinate 1,672,593 downwards.
CCTGGTGGCGAAGGCGGGGATCGGCATCGTGACGCTCCCGATCACCAACCTCTACCTGCAGGGCCGCGACGCGGACGGTGCGGTGCCGCGCGGTCTCACCGCGGTCCGGGCGTTGCTCGACGCGGGGGTGCCTGTCGCCGCCGGTGCCGACAACCTGCGCGACCCCTTCAACCCGGTCGGCCGGGCCGACCCGTTCGAGACCACCTCGCTCCTGGTCGCCGCCGGTCATCTCCGGCCGGCCGAGGCACTCGCCGCGGTCACGACGACCACCCGCACCGTGCTCGGGCTCCCGGACGCGGGCACGGGACCCGGCAGCCGGGCCGATTTCATTCTCGTTCCCGACGTACCTCTCAACGACGTCGTCGCCGGAGCGCAGACCGCCCGCGTCGTCGTCCATGGCGGCCGCGTGCTCGCCGACACCCGCGTCAGCACCGTCCTCGATCTCGAACCCATGCCGAGGTGACATGAACACGACGACCACCACCGCCACGCTCGCCCTCTCGGGGGTGACGAAGCGATTCCCGACCGGTACCACCGCGCTGACCGGGGTCGACCTCAGCGTCGACGCCGGAGAGTTCGTCTCCGTCGTCGGCCCGTCCGGCTGCGGCAAGTCCACCCTGCTCCGGCTGGCCTCGGGACTGGAGGACGCCACCGTCGGCCGGGTCGACGTCGACGCCGACACCACCAGCTACGTCTTCCAGGACCCCACCCTGCTGGAGTGGCGCAGCGCCCGGAAGAACGTCGAGCTGATCGGCGAGCTGAGCGGGCTCTCCAAGGAACAGCGCCGCCGAGCGGCGCAGGAGGCCCTCGACCTGGTCGGCCTCACCGGCTTCGAGAAGCAGCATCCGCGCCAGCTCTCCGGAGGCATGCGGATGCGGGTCTCGATCGCCCGGGCCCTGGTCGCCGAGCCCGACCTCGCTCTCTTCGACGAGCCGTTCGGCGCGCTCGACGAGATCACCCGGCTGGCGATGCAGACCGAGCTGCAGCGACTCTTCAAGCTGCTGGGCTTCGCCGGCCTCTTCATCACCCATTCGGTGGCCGAGGCCGTCTACCTCTCGACCCGCGTCGTCGTGATGAGCGGCCGGCCGGGCCGGATCGTCGCGGAGATCCCGGTGCCCTGGGAGTTCCCACGCCCACCCGAGCTGCGTTTCGAGTCCGACTTCGCCCACCTGGTCGGCCAGGTCTCCGAGGCACTGGAGGAGCACGCATGAGCACCGAGCTGATCGTCGAGCCGGACGTCGAGCCCGTGACCGAGGCGACGCCCGCCGAGCCGCTCACCAGACGTACGTCCCCGGTGCTCCGCAGCATCATCGCCAAGGTCCTGCCGATGATCGCGGCGCTCGCCGGCCTGGCGGCCGTGTGGTACGCCGTGACGTACCTCGTCCTCGGTGAGGACAAGCGGTTCCTGCTGCCGCCGCCGCACCAGGTCTTCGGCGAGACGCTGGGCCGGCCGGAGATCATGCAGCCGATGCTCGCCGCGCTGTGGCAATCGGTCATGGTCGCACTGGCCGGTCTGGCGATCGCGGTGGTCATCGGGATGGCCTGGGCGATGGTGATGGCGCAGACCCGGCTGCTGGAGAAGGTGCTCTACCCCTATGCCGTCATCCTGCAGACGGTCCCGATCCTGGCGCTGACCCCGCTGATCGGGATCTGGATGGGCTACGGCATCGCGGCCCGGATCGTGGTCTGCGTGATCATCGCGGTCTTCCCGATGATCGCCAACACCCTCTTCGGCCTGCAGTCGGCGACGGCGCCGGCGCACGACCTCTTCACCCTCAACCGGGCGACGCGGCTGCAGCGGCTGCTCAAGCTGCAGCTGCCCGCCGCGATGCCGGCGATCTTCACCGGCCTGCGCAACGCCGCCGGGCTCTCGGTCATCGGCGTGATCGTCGGCGACTTCTACTTCCAGCAGGGCAGCCCCGGCATCGGTGGCCTGCTCCGCGTCTACACGCTCCGGCTCAGCATGGAGCCGCTCTTCCTGGCGATCATCCTCACCGCCCTCTTCGGTGTCGTCGTCTTCTCGGCCTTCGCCGCTCTCGACCGTGCCGTCATCGGCAAGTGGTACGGCGAGCGCTGACCTCACTCCATCCCCCAAGCTCTACCCATAAGACAAGGGACACAGCATGAACCGACACATACCCCTGCGCGCCGCCACCCTCGTGGCACTCTCGACGATCGCCCCGTTCGCACTGGCCGGCTGCGGGAGCGACGCCGGCTCCGCCAACACCGCCACCGCGGGCGAGGTGACGAAGGCCGAGAAGGGCAGCGCGAAGGACCTCTCCGACGTCTGTCCCGCGACCGTGGTGATGCAGCAGGACTGGCAGCCCGAGGCCGAGCACGGCGGCATGTACAGCCTGATCGGCGAGGGCTACACCGTCGACACCGACAAGAAGACCGTCACCGGGCCGCTCGTCTCCGGGGGCGTCGACACGGGGGTGAAGATCGAGGTCCGCTCGGGTGGGCCGGCGACGGGCTTCCAGCCCGTCCCCGCGACCATGTACCTCGACAAGGACATCCTCATCGGAGCGGTCAACACCGACGCCGCGATCGCGGCCGCGGAGAAGCAGCCGACCGTCGCGCTGGCCTCACAGCTCACCGTCTCGCCGCAGATCCTGATGTGGGACCCGAAGAGCCAGGACGACGCGAAGACCATCGCCGAGGCCGCCGGCGACGGCGACCCGGTCGTCACCGCCGGCGACGTCATCCCGGCGCTGCTCGAGTCGCAGGGGATGATCGAGAAGAAGCAGTCCGACCTCTCCTACGAGGGCACCCCGCAGCGCTTCGTCACCGAGCCGACGATCCTCCAACAGGGCTTCGCCACCGCCGAGCCCTACATCTACGAGAACGAGATCAGCAGTTGGTCCAAGCCGATCGGCTACCAGCTGCTCGCGGAGGTCGGCTACACCATCTACCCCGAGCCGATCGCGGTGCGTGCCGAGGACGTCGAGAAGGAGGCGGACTGCCTCGAGAAGCTCGTCCCGGTGATGCAGCAGGCCGAGATCGACTACCTGGCCGACCCGGACTGGGCCAACGGGATCATCGTCGACATCGTCGAGCGCTACCAGACCGGCTGGACCTACAGCGAGGGCGTCGCCGCGTACGCCGCCAAGACGATGACCGACCTCGACCTGGTCCACGACGACCCGAAGTCCGGAGTCTTCGGCCAGATCGACGGCGGGCGGATGAAGGGGATCGTCGAGACGTTCGCGCCGATCATGAAGCAGGCCGGCACGATCACGTCCGACGACATCGACCCGGAGTCGCTCTACGACAACCGGTTCATCGACGACTCGATCTCGATGAAGTGATGTCGATGACCATCTCGCAGCGTACGTCCCAGGTGACCGCCCTGGTCTCCGACCTCCTCGGCGCGGACAGGGTCGAGACCGACCCGGCCGCGCTGGTGAAGCTCTCCTCGGACTGGTCCCGGATGTCGCCGGTGCTCCAGGAGAAGGTGCCGAGCGGCAGGTACGTCGCCGACGCCATCGTCCGGCCGCGCACCGAGCAGGAGGTCGCCGACGTGCTGGCCGTGGCCTACGAGCACGACGTGCCGGTCGTCCCGCGTGGCGCCGGGACCGGCAACTACGGCCAGGCGACACCGTTCACCGGCGGGATCATCCTCGACCTGCGTGGTCTGGACTCGATCGAGGTGCTGGCCGACGGCAACCTACGCGCCGGAGCCGGTGCCCGGATGACCCGCATCGACAAGGTCGCCCGGGCGGCGGGGCGCGACCTGTGGATCTTCCCCTCGACCAAGGGCTCCACGATCGGCGGCTTCATCGGCGGCGGCAGCGCCGGCACCGGGACCATCGAGCACGGCACCACCTCCGACGGCTTCGTCACCGAGCTGACGGTGGCCCCGATGGACGGCAGCGGACGCCTCCTCACAGTCACCGGCGAGGAGACGCTGCCCTACATCCACGCCTACGGCGTGACCGGCGTGGTGACCTCGGTGGTCGTCCGCACCGACCCGGCCCGGGACTGGGTGGCGGTCTATGCCGCCTTCGACAGCTGGGACGCGATGGTGTCCGTGCACCGCCGTCTGCTCGACCTGCCGGTGCTGCCGAGGCTGGCCTCGGGCGACGAGCCGGCGCTGGTCCCGACCCTGACCACCAACGTCGAGCTCGACCCGTCCCAGCACAGCCTGCGGGTGATCGCGGAGGCCTCCACGGTCGCCGAGATCGAGTCGCTCGTGATGGCCGCCGGAGGCAGCGTACGGGCTCGTCTGGAGGACTACGCCGCGACCGATCTGCTCTCCGGGATGTCCTACAACCATCCGGTCTATTTCCTCCAGCGCGCGCACCGTGACCGGAGCTGGTTCCACATGGAGACCGGCGGCGAGCTCTACTGGAACGACGCCGACCGGGTGCGGAAGGTCTACGACGGCCCCGTCTGGCTACACCTGGAGCTGATGGGGAACGCCCCGCTGGCGATGGTGGTCGCCGAGTACGTCTCCGAGGAGCAGGTCCTCGCCGGCATCCCGCGCTTCGACGAGATCGGGGTCGGCGTGCACTCGCCCCACCAGTGGTACGTCGACCGCAACGTCGAGCTCGTCACCGCGGTCGCGCGCGAGCGCGACCCCAAGGGGCTGCTCAACCAGGGCAAGCTCACCGACCACGCGCTGGTCGACACCCGCATCAACATCGGAGTCCGCTGATGCCCCGTTTCGCCGACCTCACCGCCCCCGAGATCGCCGCTCTGCCCGAGGACACCGTCGCGGTGCTCGGTCTCGGCGCGATCGAGCAGCACGGTCCTCACCTGCCGGTCTCGACGGACTACGTCATCGCTGCCGAGGCGGCCTCGGCAGCGGTGGCGGCCGTGGCCGAGGCGGGCAGCGCCTCTGTCGTGCTGCTCGAGCCGCTGGCCTACACGAAGTCCGACGAGCACTCCTGGTCGCCCGGCACCATCTGGCTCTCCTGGGACACCCTGATGCGGGTGCTGGTCGACATCGGCCGCTCGCTCAGCACCTCCGGGATCACCCGGCTGCTGTTCGTCAACGGCCACGGCGGCAACTCCGCGCTCGGGCAGGTCGCCAGCCGTGAGCTGCGCAAGCAGTTCGGCCTGGCGACCTTCTTCGCCCACCTCTCGGTGCCACCCGACCAGGGAGGACGTTCCTCGCGGGAGGACGAGCTCGGCCTCGGCATCCACGGCGGCCACGGCGAGACCTCGATGATGCTGCACCTGCGGCCTGAGCTGGTGCACCAGGAGCGAGGGGAGCGGAAGGTGCCCGAGCACCTCGCGGGCTATACGCACATCGGCTTCGGCAAGCCGGTCTCCTTCGGCTGGCTCTCCGACGACTTCGGCACCGACGGCTACCTCGGCGACCCGACCACCGCCACCGCCGAGGACGGCAAGCTCCGCTTCGAGGCCGGGGTCGCCACGCTGGCCGAGGTCATCGTGGAGGCCTCCCGCTTCACGCCGTCGGCATGACGCTGCGGATCACCGGCGCGGCCACGGGTGACCTCTCGATCGAGGGGCCCGACGACACCCTCGACGCCTCGGGCTGCCTGGTCACGCCGGGCCTGGTCAACGCCCACCATCACCTGCTGCAGACCGCGTTCCGCACCCTGCCCGGGACGCGTGGCGTACCGATTGCCACCTGGCTGCCCACGATGGCGGCGGCCTACGACCGCGTCGGGGTCGACGCCGAGCTCACCTACGCCGCCGCGCGGGCCGGGCTCGCCGAGTCGCTGCTCTGCGGGGTGACGACCGTGGCCGACCATCACCTGACCTGGCCGGGCTCCCTGACCCCGGAGGAGACGGTGCCGTTGGCGCAGGGGACCGCGCGAGCGGCGGTCGAGCTGGGCGCCCGCCTGGTCCTCGTCCGCGGTGCCGCCCGCGACGACCCCGAGACCGCGGCGCACAGCGCCGACCTGATCGCGGAGGCGCTGGTGGAGGACGCACCCGGCGGGGTGAGCGCCGACGGCATGCTGCAGGTCGCGGTCGGGCCGGCCGGGGTGCACTCCGATCCGGAGCCGACGTTCCGGCTGATGGGGGAGGTGGCTGCCCGGCGCGGGCTGCGGCGGCGTACCCAGGCCAACGAGCAGGTCGACGTCGCGATCGCGGCCGAGCGCTACGGCCGCCGCCCGATCGACCTGCTGGAGGAGTGGGGCTGGCTCGCGCCCGACGTGACCCTGGCCCATCTGTGCGACGTGACGCCGGACGAGATCCGGAGGCTGAGCGCGGCCGGGGTGAGTGCCACCCACGCGCCCGGCTGCGACCTGCCGATGGGGTGGGGGATCGCGCCGGTCGCCGCGCTCCGCGAGGCGGGGGTCGAGGTCGGGCTCGGCACCAGCGGTGGCGGCAGCAACGACGCCGGTCACCTGCTCGCCGATGCCCGTCTCGCGATGCAGGTGGCGCCGCTGGTGGGTCCTCCGCTGGCGGCCGCCGAGGTGCTCGCGATGGCGACGACCGGCTCAGCGGCCGGCCTCGGCCGACCGAGGCTGGGGGAGCATCAGGACCTGTGCGTCTGGGACGTCTCCGGGGTCGCCGACGCCGGCGTCCACGACCCGGTCGCCGGCCTGCTGTGGGCCTCGCCCGGGCGGCGTCCGCGGCACGTGGTCGTGGCCGGCCGGGTCGTCGTACGCGACGGGGTGCTCACCACCGCCGACGAGGGCGAGATCGTCGCGGATCTGGGGCGGCTCAGCGCCTGAGCTGCTCCTTGACGACCAGCAGCCGGAAGAGCTCGCCGTCGGCGCTGGCCCACCGGTGCCGTACGCCGCCGGGGATGTAGACCGAGTCGGCGGTCTCCATGACCTGCTCCTCGCCGTCCAGGTCGATCCGGAGCGTCCCGCCGACCACGTAGACGAACTCGTCCTCCTCGTGCTGCCAGTAGCGGTCCCAGGTCGGCTCGTCCCCGGCGAACTCCATCGGGATGAAGGCGTGGTCGGCCCCGGCGACCAGCGCCTGCACCATGCCGTTGGACGCCTCCGCGGTGCCGGGGTCGGAGCGGCGTACGACCGTCACGGGGCCGGCGGAGGCGCTCTCGACGCTGTCCGCGAGCAGCGCCTGCTGGGTCGTGCCCAGCGTCTCGGCGATCCGGAACAGCGAGGACATCGAGGGCCGCGCCATCCCCCGCTCGATCTGGCTCAGGAACGGGTGCGACAGGTCGGTCGCCTCGGCGAGCTGGACCAGCGTCATCCCCTGCCCCTTGCGCAGCTCCCGCACGCGGGCGCCCAGCCGCAGCACCGAGCGATCCAGGGACTGTCGCGGATTCCGAGTCACCTGCTCAACCTAGCCGTGGACGGCGCTCCGCGTTCACCGCGTCACGAGGAACTCACGGTTCCGTCGCGTGTCAGAAACAACACATCCGTTCCTGCTCTGCGAAACGGAGTTTCGAAATGGTGTCGACAGCGGTAGTAGGTTGATGGGCATGACCGTTCCTCCTGTGGTCAGACAGGAACAGCTCATCGACGAGATCGCCCTCCACCTCGCTGACGAGGTAGAGGGCGACTGGTCCACGTTGGTCTTCAACCACCGCAACCTGTCCATGTTCTTCACCGGCCGCATCGACGTCCATCGCCCGGACGGCAGCTTCGCGCACGCCCGGCCACCCGACACGATCCTCGCGCTGACCGATGAGCTCCGGCGGGTGATGTACGAGCCCGGCAAGGGGGCCTGGTTCTCCGCTCGCTGGACCATCGCGTGCGAGGGCGGCGAGGCGCCCACGACGAACGTCGCGTTCAACTACGAGGACGAGCCCGTCTGGCGCTGGCCCGCGCACCCGGGGCTGTACGCCCTCGACCTCGAGACCTTCCCACGTGACGAGGATCGCATCCCCGCCTGGCTCCGGCAGAAGGTCAACGGCGCCCGCCGAACGCTGTAGGGACGCCGGGCGACCCGTCTCGCTTGGGAAGGACCCACAAGGAATCCCGGCGAAGCCTGTCGGAGTTGAGCGGTCACAGGAGCGGCGGCAGATGAAAGGGTCTGCACCGTGCCACAGGTCTCTCGAATTGCCATCGTCAACCGCGGTGAAGCCGCGATGCGTCTGATCCATGCTGTCCGCGACCTCAACGCGCGGGATACGTCCGAAGGGACGATCCGCACCATCGCGCTGCACACCGACGTCGACGCCGGGTCGGCGTTCGTACGCGAGGCCGACGAGGCCTACTTGCTCGGCGCCGCCGCGGATCGCCCGTACCTCGATCTCGCCGTCCTCGAGCAGGCGCTCGTCGCCTCCCGGGCCGACGCCGCCTGGGTGGGCTGGGGCTTCGTGGCCGAGGACCCCGCCTTCGCCGAGCTGTGCGACCGGCTGGGCGTCACCTTCATCGGCCCCAGCGCCGAGGCCATGCGGAAGCTGGGCGACAAGATCGGCTCGAAGCTGATCGCCGAGGAGGTCGGCGTCCCGGTCGCTCCGTGGAGCCGCGGGGGCGTGAACACGCTGGAGGAGGCGCTCTCGAGCGCCGAGGAGATCGGCTACCCGCTCATGCTCAAGGCCACCGCCGGTGGCGGCGGTCGCGGCATCCGGAAGGTCACCTCCGGTGCCGAGCTCGCCGAGGCGTACCAGCGCACCCGGGACGAGGCGGAGCGGGCCTTCGGCAGCGGCGTCGTGTTCCTCGAGAAGCTGGTCACCGACGCCCGCCACGTCGAGGTCCAGGTCATCGCCGACGGTCAGGGCACCGCCTGGGCGATCGGCGTACGCGACTGCTCCGTGCAGCGGCGCAACCAGAAGGTCATCGAGGAGTCGTCCTCCCCGCTGCTGACCGAGGACCAGTCCGCCGAGCTCAAGGCGTCCGCCGAGCGGCTCGCCACGGCGGTGGGCTACGCCGGAGCCGGCACCGTCGAGTTCCTCTACCACCCGGGCGAGAAGACGTTCGCCTTCCTCGAGGTCAACACCCGCCTCCAGGTCGAGCACCCCATCACCGAGGCCGTGACCGGCACCGACCTGGTCGCGCTGCAGATCCAGGTCGCCTCCGGCGTACCGCTCGCTGGCGACCGGCCGCTCGAGCGCGGCCACGCGGTCGAGGCCCGGCTCAACGCCGAGGACCCGGACCGCGACTTCGCGCCCGCTCCGGGCCGGATCAGCCGCCTCGAGTTCCCCGCCGGCCCCGGCATCCGCGTCGACACCGGCGTGGCCGAGGGCGACACCATCCCGGCCGACTTCGACTCGATGATCGCCAAGGTGATCGCCTGGGGCGCCGACCGCGAGCAGGCGCTGGCGCGACTGCGCCGGGCGATGGGCGAGACCACCGTCATCATCGACGGCGGCGCGACCAACAAGAGCTTCATCCTCGACCTCCTCGACCAGCCCGAGGTCACCACCGGCAGCCCGTCCTGGGCCGACACCGGATGGATCGACCGGGTGCGCGGCGAGGGACGGCTCCAAGCTGCCAGGCACGCCGGCGTCGCGCTCGTCGCCGCCGCGATCGAGGGGTACGACGAGGCCGAGCGCGGCGAGATCGCCCGCATGCTCCAGACCGCCCAAGGTGGCCGCCCCCAGATCCAGCACGACCCTGCCCGCACCATCGAGCTCAAGCTGCGCGGGGCGACGTACGCCCTGACCGTGCGGCAGTCCGGACCCGCCCGCTACCAGGTCACCATCACGGCCGGCGGCGAGCGGCGCACCCTCACCGCCACCCTCGACCGGATCGACGAGGTGCACGGCCGGCTCACCGTCGACGGCCACCGCTACCGGCTGGTGACCGCCACCCATGGCCCCGTCCATCTGGTCGAGGTCGACGACGTGATGCACCGGGTCAGCCGCGACGAGGGCGGCATGGTCCGCGCTCCCGCGCCGGCGCTGGTCGTGTCCACCCCGCTCGCCGTCGGCGACGAGGTGGCAGCCGGGCACCCCGTGCTGGTGCTCGAGTCGATGAAGATGGAGACCGCGCTGACCGCGCCGTTCACCGGCCGGGTCAAGGAGCTCCTGGTCCGGGTCGGGAGCCAGGTCGAGACCGCGGCGCCGCTGCTGCGCTTGGAGCCGACCGGCGAGGCCGAGGGCGAGGCGACCACCGCCACCCTGGCCGACCTCGATCTGCCCGAGCCCACCACCGAGCCCGGCCGCAGCAACGGCGCCCTGGACGACCTGAGCAGCCTGCTGCTCGGCTACGACGTCGAGGATGATCAGCGTCCGGCGCTGCTCGCCGCCCATCTGGCCTCTCGCTCCACCCGCGCGCCCGCGGAGACCCTGCGCGTCGAGATGGACCTGCTGGCCCTGTTCACCGACTTCGCCGAGCTCAGCCGCAACCGCCCGGCCGGTGACGAGCCGTCCACCGAGCTGCGGGTGCACAGCTCGCGGGAGTACTTCCACACCTACCTGCGCAGCCTCGACCCCGACCGGGGCGCGCTCCCGGACCACTTCCGCGACAAGCTGCTGCGGGTGCTCGCGCACTACGGCGTCACCGACCTCGAACGTACGCCGGAGCTCGAGCGCGCGGTGTTCCGCATCTTCCTCGCCCAGCAGCATCCCTCCGACGTCGACGTCGCGATCGGGGTGCTGCAGCGCTGGCTCGGCGACCCGCCGCCCGCGACGGAGGACGCCGCCGAGGTCCGCGCGCTGCTCGAGCGGATGGTGCGCGCCACGCAGCTCCGGTTCGCCGTGGTCGGCGACCTGGCCCGCTCCGTACGGTTCGGCTGGTTCGACCAGCCGCTGGTCGATGACGAGCGCCGCGCGGTGCTGGAGGGCGTACCGGCCGAGGTCGCCGCCCTCACCGACCCGAACGCCCCCGACCGGGCCGCCCGCGTCGACGCGCTGGCGGCCGTCCCCGAGCCGCTGGTCGGCTTCCTCCGCGACCGGCTGATCGAGGGACTCCCCGAGAGCGAGCCACTGTTGGAGGTGCTGATCCGGCGCCACTACCGCGACTACCACCTGCACGACCTGACCGTCACCGGCACGGGCAATGGCGACGGACGCCCGCTCGCGCACGCCGAGTACGCCACGGACGACAAGGGCGCGACCCGCGTGGTGTCCACCATCGGCGACGTGACCGAGCTCGCCAGCCCCGACGGCGAGCTCGGTGCCGCCATCACCTCGGCGCTGAGCTCCGACCACGATGATGTCGTCGAGATCTACCTGCGCTGGACGGATGCGCCGACCGATCCGGACCTCGCCTCGGCCGAGCTCGCCAAGATGCTCGCCGGCCACGAGTTTGCCCGCCGCGCCCGTCGCGTCTCGGTCGCGGTGTGCCATGCCGCGCCGCAGCCGATCGACTACTTCACCTACCGCCACCACGCAGACGGCGCCCCGCAGACCCCGACCGCCGAGCTGGTCGAGGACAGCCTGGTCCGGGGCATGCACCCGATGGTCGGTCGCAGGCTCAACCTGTGGCGGCTCAGCGAGTTCGACGTCACCAGGCTCGCCGCGCCCGACGATGTGCTGCTCTACGAGTGCGTCGCCCGGGCCAACCCGGCCGACCGTCGGCTCGTCGCGGCAGCCCAGGCCCGCCAGCTCGCCGTGGTCCGCGACGACGAGGGCCGCGTGATCGCGCTGCCGCACGTCGAGCGTGCCGTAGAGAACTGCCTCGAGGCGATCCGCCGCGTACGCACCGCCCGAGGCCGCGAGGGCACCAAGCTCGACGTGAACCACGTGTGGGTGACGGTGTGGCCGGTCGTCGAGGCGGATCTCGACCAGATCACCGCGCTCCAGAGCAAGATCACCCCGCTCAGCGAGGGCGCCGGGATCGAGGAGGTGCTCGCGCAGGGCCGGGTGGCCGGGCGGGACGGCGGCGACCCGACCCCGCTGGCCATCCGCTTCCACGCCAAGCCGGGCGCGGGCGTCGTGGCCGACGTCATCGAACCGCCCACCGAGCCGCTCGCCCCGATGGACGAGTACGCCGCCAAGGTGCTGCGCGCCCGACGCCGCGGCCTCGTCTACCCGTACGAGCTCCAGCGCGCCCTGGCCGGGAGCGGCACGGTCGTCGAGCACGACCTCGACGCGGACGGCGTACTCGTACCCGTCGATCGTGCTCCCGGGCTCAACAGCGCCGGCATCATCGTCGCCGTCGTGACCACCCCGAGCCCGCTCTACCCTGAGGGCATCAGCAGAGTCGTGCTCTGCGGTGACCCGCTCAAGTCCCTCGGTGCGCTCTCGGAGCCCGAGTGCGCCCGGGTGATCGCAGCCATCGACCTCGCCGAGCGGATGAAGATCCCGGTCGAGTGGTTCGCGGTGTCGGCCGGTGCGCGGATCTCGATGGAGAGCGGCACCGAGAACATGGACTGGGTCGCGGCCGCGCTGCGCCGGATCGTCCAGTTCACCCAGGACGGCGGCGAGATCAACATCGTCGTCGCCGGGATCAACGTCGGTGCCCAGCCGTACTGGAACGCCGAAGCGACGATGCTGATGCACACCAAGGGCATCTTGGTGATGACCCCGGACAGCGCGATGGTGCTGACCGGCAAGCAGTCGCTCGACTTCTCCGGCGGTGTCTCCGCCGAGGACAACCACGGGATCGGCGGCTACGACCGGGTGATGGGCCCGAACGGGCAGGCGCAGTACTGGGTGCCCGACCTGGCCGGTGCCTTCCGGGTGCTCATGGCGCACTACGAGCACAGCTACGTGGTTCCCGGCGAGACCGGGCCGCGTCGCGCGCCGACCTCCGACCCGGTCGACCGCGACGTGTCGTCGTTCCCCCACGCGGGTGACTTCGCATGCGTCGGCGAGATCTTCTCGGCCGAGCACAACCCCGACCGCAAGCGACCCTTCGACATCCGCACGGTGATGCGGGCCTTGGCCGACGCCGACCACGAGATGCTCGAGCGGTGGGCCGGCATGGCCGATGCCGACACCGCCGTGGTCGTCGACACCCGGATCGGCGGCTACCCGGTCAGCCTGGTCGGCATCGAGTCCAAGCCGGTGCCGCGCGCCGGCTTCCCTCCCACCGACGGTCCGGACACCTACACCGCGGGCACCCTGTTCCCGCGGTCGTCGAAGAAGGTCGCGCGCGCGATCAACGCGGCGTCGGGCAACCGGCCGCTCGTGGTGCTCGCCAACCTGTCCGGCTTCGACGGCTCCCCGGAGTCGATGCGCAACCTGCAGCTCGAGTACGGCGCCGAGATCGGCCGCGCGGTCGTCAACTTCCAGGGCCCGATCGTCTTCTGCGTCATCTCCCGCTACCACGGGGGTGCGTTCGTGGTGTTCTCCAAGCACCTGAACCCGTCGATGACCGTGCTCGCCATCGAGGGTTCGTACGCCTCGGTCCTCGGTGGTGCTCCTGCGGCGGCCGTCGTGTTCGCTGCGGAGGTCTCCAAGCGGGCGGCGGCCGACCCTCGGGTCGCTGCGCTCGAGGAGCGCATCGACCACGCCGAGGACGGGGAGCGCGGCGAGCTCGTCGTCGAGCTGGCCGAGCTCCGCGCCCAGCTGCGGGCGGACAAGATCGCCGAGGTCGCGGCCGAGTTCGACGATGTCCACGACATCCACCGCGCCGTCGAGGTCGGCTCGGTCGACGAGGTCATCGCGGCCAGCGACCTGCGGCCCAAGGTGATCGACGTCATCGAGCGGGCGTGGGGCAACGGGTGACCGACCGAGGTCACCACCTGCTCTAGGTCGCCGGGCTGGAGCCCAGGGAGGCGGATGCCTCCCTGGGTCGGCCGGCTCCGGCCAGGATCTGGAGAACGACCAGCAGGGCGAGCACCAGAGCCAGGGACCACCAGAGTCGGTCCATCGTGACGTTGTTGCCCCAGAGCAGGACCACGCCGCCCAGCGCCACCACGGCGACCCGCAGCCAGGTCACGTTGGCGGCGACCCAGCTGCCCGCTCCGCCGACGGGACCGTCCCCCAGACGAGCGCCGACGCTCTCGAGACCCCCGCCGATGGTCGTACGTGCGGTGGTGCCGTACCTGTTGGCGCCGGCGAACCAGCCGGCGAGCACGATCACCAGACCGAGCCACAGGACCACCTGCTGGCCGCGGTCGAGGTAGGTGAGCAGGGTGTCGAAGAAGACCCTGCTCGCCGGCCCGAAATCGGTGCCGGCGAGCGCATTGACGAACATCTGCCGCCCGATGGACAGCGCCCATGCCAGCACCAGGGCGTTGGCGGCGATGACCGCTCCGATCCACACCGCCATCCGAGGCCGGCGGCGGGCCAGCACCAAGGCGGCCAGGAACAGGACCCCGACCACGGGAAGGAGCCACTGGGCGACCGGGTTCGAGAACGCGTAGATCGTGCGTACCTGCCGGAGCTGGGGTGCGTCCATCAGCACGATCTGACGGTCGGTCTCGGGGATGGGCACGTTCTCGACGATGGTCAGACCCCGGGCGACGAGTCGCTCCTTGACCCGTTCGATGACCTCGTCGACCGCGAGCACGACCTCGTCGCCCTGGAGCGACACGGCACCGGAGTCGTCGCCGTTCAGGATGCGCTGGAGGGTCTGCTGGGCTCTGGTGTTGACCAGGACCCAGATGTCGGCGAACTCGTCGGAGGCGATGAACGCGCGTACCTCGCGCTCCACCAGACCGTTGATGGCCGCGGCAAGAGGCGCCACGAGCTGCTCCAGGCGCGGTCTGTCCTCGATCACGCCGGCGAACGCGGTGTTGAGGATCGCCTCGACGTCGACCTGCTGCTGGATCGCCGCGGTGACCCGGGTCGCGATCACGTCCTGCACCTCGGGAGACTCCACGAGGGGGCCGACGGTCTCGACGTACCGCTCGGCGTCGTTCAAGGTGCGCTGCCCCCAGTAGGCCACCGCGGCCGGCGTGGTCAACAACCCGGCCAGCACCAGGCAGATCACCGCCGCGATCGAGCGTCCTCGTGAGGGTCGGTCGGCGGTGGTGGCCACCGGGTCGTCGGTGGGTTCTCGGAGTTCGCGGGTGATGGGCGAGTCGTTCGACATGATGGTGGTCCTCTCGGCAGGTCCCGTCTTCGAACGAGGCCGGTCCCCAGGCTGTCCGGCGGGTCCGCCCGAGACATCACCCGGAGCGGGCGAACCCAGGTCCCGTCAGCCGGTCGTCCCGATCCGGTCGAGGGCCAGGTCAGCGGGTGATGTCGCGCCCGTGCGCCGTCAGCGCCCAGATGACGAAGATGTCGACAGCGATGATCAGCATCGACCAGAACGGCGAGTAGGGGATGAACGCGAAGTTGGCGCAGGCACTCAGCACGGCCAGGGTGACGCCGATGACGCGACCCCAGACCATGCCGTTGAGCACAGCGAAGCCCGCGAACACCACGAGCAGTCCCAGGATCAGGTGGATCCAGCCCCAGCTGGTGGCGTCGAGCTGGAGCAGGTAGTTGGGAGTCGTGACGTAGAACTCGTTCTCGAAGAGGGCGACGAGGCCGGAGAAGGCCTGGAAGCTGCCGGCCATGATCATCATCACGCCGGCGAACAAGATGAAGCCGGTCGCCCAGGTGCTGGGTGGCGGTTCCTGTGCCTTCCAGGTGGTCTCATCGTTCAATGGGGTCTGTTCGGTCATGACGGGACGCTCCTTGGATTGCCGCCGACCGCGAGGGACTCGATGTCGGGTCGTGAGGTGAACGGACGATCTCAATCTGGTCGTCCGGACCCGTGGGCGAATCACTCTCATTGTGTGAAACGTGAGGGCGTCAGGACTGACACGGTGGCCGTAGAGTGCGCCGGCTCTGCCCACAAGTCATCCGTCAGGGATGAGACGTCGTGCTGCCCGGATCTCTAGCGTGCGAAGCGTGGAAGACGCTGGTGAAGCCGCGCGAACGGCCGCTGGGCTCGACGACGTTCTGCTGGACGTCAAGCTCTCGGTTCCCGAGCTGCCGCCCAGACTGGTGAGCAGGGCCCCTCTGATCGAGGCGGCCCGGAACAGCGGCGCGCCGTCGGTCGGGATCACCGCGCCCGCCGGCTACGGCAAGTCCACACTCTTGGCGCAGTGGGCAGAGGCCGAGGACCGCCCGGTCGGTTGGGTGTCACTCGACCGCCTGGACGACGACTCCAGCGCCCTCCTCGTGCTGCTCGCCTCGGCGTACGCGCGGGCCGTGCCGGATCAGCAGGGCGTGGTCGCCGACGTGAGCGGTCTGGGCGTCTCGCCGTTAGGGCGCGCCGCACCCCACCTGGCTGCCGCCCTCAGCCGAAGCCCGGAACCCTTCGTGCTGATGGTGGATGACCTGCATGAGCTGCACTCCTCGGCCTGTCACGATGTGCTGAGCGTGGTCATCTCCGGTGTCCCGGCCGGCTCCCAGCTGGTGTCGGCGAGCCGCGTCGAGCAGCCCCACCTGGCTCGGCTGCGCGCCTCCGGCGCCGTCCTCGACGTGCTGGGACCCGACCTGGCGCTGGATGTGACGGGTGCCGAGCAGATCTTCACCGCGGCACAGGTGCCGCTCACCCGTGACCAGGCGATGGTGGTGACCGAACGGACGGAGGGTTGGGCGGCCGGCCTGCACCTGGCGGCGATGATCGCTCGGGACACGAGACAGGACGTGTCGAGCATCTCCGGCGACGACCGGTACGTGGCCGACTACCTCTACCGGGAGTCGCTGAGCCATCAGGACGAGGCGACGCAACGGTTCCTGCGGCGTACCGCTGTGCTCGACCGGCTCTGTGGCTCGCTGTGCGATGCGCTGTCGGGGGACACCGACGGTCAGGACCGGCTTCTCGCGCTCGAGGGATCCAACTCGTTCCTGCTCCCGCTCGACCGGCGGCGGGAGTGGTACCGCTATCACCCGCTGTATCGCGAGTTCCTGCTCGGAGAGCTGCGTCGGGTCGAGCCCGAGGTCGTCGCGAAGCTGCACCTGCGGGCCGCCGACTGGTTCGAGGCCAACGAGTCCTCGGCGATGGCCCTCGAGCACCTGCTGAACACGTCCGAGCGGGACCGCTGCGTCCAGATCGCGACGCAGCTGGTGCTGCCGACCTACAGCGCCGGGCAGATGTCGACCGTGAGGCGGTGGCTGTCCGTGCTCGGTGACTCGGCCATCGAGGAGCACCCTCCGTTGGCCGTACTGGCCGCCTGGATGGACGTCCTGGGAGGCGACCCCCTCGGGGCGCAGCGCTGGGCTGCGGTGGCAGAGGCTGCGGAGTACGACTGGGTGCCGATGGACGGCACCGCATCGTTCGAGTCGGCGCGTGCCATGTTGCGGGCCGCCATGTGCCCGGCGGGACCTGCGGCGATGATGCGTGATGCCGACCTCGCCATGGTCCAGGAACCGCCGTGGAGCCCGTGGCGCGACACGGCCCTGGCCGACGCCGCCGAGGCGCAGCTGCTCCTGGGGGACGTCGAACGGGCCGCCGCCCTGTTCGCCGAGAGCTCCACCGCCGGAGCCGAGCTCGGCAACACCGACACCATCGTCAACGCTCAGGCCGAGCTCGCGCTGTTGGCGATGGAACGCGGACGATGGGACGAGGCGACGGAGCGGGTCGCCGCCGCCCTCGCCGTCGTCGAGAAGCACCGGATGTACGACTACGCGATGAGCGTCCTCGCGTTCGCGGCCGCTGCCCGGCTCGGATTGCACGACGGGAATCTCGGTGAGGTCGACCGGCAGCTGACCCGGGCCATGCGCGCGCGTCCGTCCTGCACGTACGTCCTGCCGCACCTGGCCGTGCGCAGTCGCCTCCAGCTGGCCAGGGTGTTCTGGGCACGCGGCGACCAGACGTCCGCCCGGCACCTGCTGCGCGAGATCGACGACGTGCTGCAGCGCCGGCCGGAGCTCGGGGTGCTGGTCGACCAGGTCGCGAGGCTGCGCGCCAGGATCAACTCCTCGGAACGTGCCACCGCCGGCAGGCCGCCCCTGAGCCCGGCCGAGCTGCGCCTGCTGCCCTACCTCCAGACCCACCTCACCATCGCCGAGATCGGCGAGCGACTGTTCGTCTCCCGCAACACCGTCAGCTCGCAGGTCGCCTCGATCTACCGGAAGCTGGGCGTCACATCGCGGAGCGATGCGGTCCGGCAGGTCATCTCGATCGGGCTCCTCGGCTCCTAGCCGTCCGCAGGCGGTCCGTGCGCGGGGAACCGGTTGGCCGCGGGTACGGCGCTGAACCCGTGTGCCATCACGCTGAGCAGGACTGTGAGCGAGATGACCGCCACCACGTCCTCGCCCGCGACATGGAGATCCTCGAGCGCGATCAACGCGAAGATGACCGAGGCCAGGCCGCGCGGGCCGAACCAGCCGACGAACACCACGCTGTAGCGGTCGAGCCCCGCTCCGAGCAGTGCCAGCACGACCGGCAGCATGCGAACGACGGTGAGGCTGAGCACGGCGTAGCCCAGCATCGTCCAGCTCCACGAGTCCTGGATGACCGGAATCGCCAGCGCGCCGAAGATCAGCCAGCTGATCATCGAGGCCATGTCGCTGGACTGGTCGACGAAGTAGACCTCCTTCTCGCCGCTGCGTCCGGCAACGGTGCCGAAGACCAGACCGCCGACGAAGGCGGCGACGAACCCGTTCCCATCCGTGACGAGTGCTACGGCGTACGCCAACAGGGCCAGTGCGAGCACGGCCGGGCCGCCGAGCTCCTCGGACAGCCAGCCGCGCTTGCGTGCGCGCCTGGTGACCACGCCGCCCACGCTGCCGACGACGATGCCCGCGAGCAGGCCGATCAGCAGGGAGACGACCGCGCCGCCGGGGCTCTCGACACCGATCACGCCCTCGTCGACCGCGACCCCGGCGATCGCCACCAGCACGATCGGAGTGGCGATGCCGTCGTTGAGCCCGCTCTCCACGTTCAGCACGCTTCGCACCTTCGCGGGCACATGTGGGTTCGACATGACGGGTGCACCAAGGGCAGCATCCGTCGGCGCGAGCGCGGCCCCGACCAGGAGCGCTGCCCACGGGTCGAAGCCGAGCACGATCATCGCGGCTCCGGTGCCGATGGCGATCGTCAGCGGCAGACCGACACCGAGCAGCCGGACGTAGGTGCTCAGATCGCGTCGGAACTGGTCGAGCCGGACCCGCGATGCATCCGCGAAGAGGACCCAGACGAGGGTGACCTCCGCGATGACCTTGACCAGCTCGGGTTCGGCCTCGAGCTCGAGAAGGCCGAGTACGTCCGCGAACACCCAGCCGCCCGCCACGAACACGATGGGGGCGGTGAGCCCCAGCTGTTGGAGGCGACCTGCGAGGACGCACCACGCGACGATGGTCGCGAGGACCGCTACGAGCGCCGAGGTTTCCATGGGACGGACCTCCCGGCCGGCTCAGCGTGGGTGTATCACTCCCGTCTATCACGGACCCGAGGGGGATGTGCGCCGTTCGCCAGGAGTGATGGGTTCAGGATCCCTTGTCGCGGAACACATCGGCGAGCGGATCGGCCTCGAAGTAGGCGGTCTTGATCCTCATCCACTCGCCGTCGAGGACCATGTCCTTCAGGACCTCGTCGATCTGTTCCTTGCGCTGGTCGCCGGAGCGGATCACGAATCCGATCGGGGCGTCCTTGACCGGGTAGACGATCGGCTCCTCCAGGGCTATGGGCGCGCTCTTGATGATCGACTGAGCGTACGGAGCGCCATGGAACAGCGCGTCCGCCTCGCCTCGCTCGATCAGCCCGATGGCAGCGCCCACGTCGGGAGCCCTGACGACCTCGACGTCGTGATACTTCTCTTCGAGGTAGGCCCCTTGGACGGCGCCGTCGACGACCGCGATCCTCTTCCCGTTGACGTCACCGCGCTTCCGGATCGTCGATCCCTCGGGGGTGAGGAAGGCGACGTACGTCGAGAAGTACGGCGCGCTGAAGTCGAACTCCCGCTCGAGGTCCGAGGTGCTCGTGACCTGGGCCCCGATCATGTCGATCTTTCCCGCTCGCAGGGCCGGGAAGAGCTCGTTGAAGTCCATCGCCACGAACTCGGGCTCGACGCCCATGCCTTCGGCGACGCTGCGGGCCATCTCGTAGTCGAAGCCTTTGGTCGCGCCGCCGCTCTGGTAGTAGACGGGTTCGGTGCTGTCGACACCGATCCGAAGGGTGTTGCTGCTGCTGACCGCGGCGCTCGCCTGTCCGCCGGCGGACGGCGTGGGGTCCGAGAAGTGTCCGCTGAAGGCGATCGCGCCTAGAAGGGCCACGGCGCCGGCGACGACCAACTTGATCTGGTTCATGTGGGGGGTCCTGTTGCTGGCGATGGCTGGCACGCCAGCCCGAGCAGTATGGCGTGAGTCAGCCAATCGGACCCGTACGTCAGGTGGGTCTGGGGCAGACCAACACGGCGCGAACGAGCGACGAACCCCGGGTGACGCGGTCGCCATCGGCGATGACGGTCACGACGCCACCTCCGCGACCAGGTGCACGATGACCAGGTCGTCGGCTTCCAACCAGGGCGCGATCACGCCGACCTCGTCGAGCAGCCGGCCGCTCATCACCGCGCCGCCGGCGTACCACGCGGGTCGCGGGCGCTCCACGGGCGACACCGCCAGAGGCACCGGCGTCACCCGGTACGCCTTCTCCGGGGCCAGGCCGGGGAACCGGACGCGGCCGGCCGGCTGGCCCAGGGTGAGGTCGAGCGCCGAGAGACGGAACAGCGCCTCGCGCCCGTCGGGGGCGACCACGCCGTCCAGCTGCAGGCCGTCGGGCACGGTGTCGGCCCGCACGACGCGGCCGGAGTGGAGCAGACCGCGGAACTGCTTGTGCAGCGCGATCCAGGCCCGGAGCTCCTCGCGCTCCTCGTCCGTCATGGTGGTGAGGTCCCACTCGATGCCGAGGTGTCCCCACAGGGCGGTGCCGGCACGGAAGCGCAGGGTGTGCTGGCGTCCGGTGGTGTGGTCGGTGCTCGATCCCACGTGGGTGCCCATCAGCTCGGGCGGGAGGGTCAGCCCGGTCCACCGGACCAGACGGTGCCCTTCGTGTGCGTCGATGCAGTCGGAGACCCAGGCCCGGTCGGTCCGCTCGAGGACTCCCAGGTCGAGGCGCCCGCCACCTCCGGAGCAGGCCTCGATCTCGAGCCCGGGGTGCCGCGCACGGAGTGCGTCCATCATCCGGTAGGTCGCAAGGGTCTGCAGGTGGACGCCGGGGCGGCGGTCCCGGCCACGACCCGCGCCGGTCAGGGCACGGTTGTGGTCCCACTTGATGTAGGCGATGCGGTAGCGGTCCACCAGCGCCGAGATCTGGCCGAACACGTGGGCCCAGGCGTCCTCATCGGTGAGGTCGAGGACGTGCTGGTCGCGCGAGGTGATGCCGGGACCGGCGTGGGTGCCGAGGATCCACTCGGGATGCGCCCGGGCCACGTCGGAGTCGAGGCTGACCATCTCGGGCTCGAACCACAGCCCGAACTCCATGCCCAGGCTGTGCACGGTCTTCACCAGCTGGGTGAGCCCGTCGGGGAACACGTCCTCGTCCACGACCCAGTCACCCAGGGAGGTTGTGGCGTCGCGGCGCCCCTTGAACCAGCCGTCGTCGAGGACGTACCGCTCGACGCCCAGGTCGGCCGCACGCTCGGCGAGCTCGACGAGCTTCGGCATGTCCATGTCGAAGTAGACCGCCTCCCAGGTGTTGAGGAGTACGGGGCGCGCGCGCCGTGGGTGCACGTCCCGGGCCCTCAGGTGTTCGTGGAAGCGGCCGGAGAAGGCATCGAGCCCCTCGCCCCAGGAGGCGTAGAGCCAGGGCGAGGCATAGGTCTCGTCGTGGCCCAGCACCATCTCGCCGGGCATGAGCAGCTCGCCTCCGCGCAGCAGCTTCCAGCCCGTGAAGGAGTTCTCGGCACAGAGCACCTGGTTGCCGCTCCAGCCGAGGTGAACACCCCAGACCCGACCGGCACGGAAGCCGAACCCGGACCGGCCGGCACACAGCACGGTGGCCGAGTCGTGGCCGGGACGACCGCCCCAGGCCTCGCGGACGTGCTGTCCCTGGGTGAACGCGTGGCGCTGCGGGGTGCGCTCGTGGGCGTGCCGCCCCGCCATGTCGAGGAGCTCGTCGGCCTCTGCCGGCACGGGCAGAGCGGGCTCGAGCAGCGTCACCTCGTACGGCGTCGCCTCCAGGTTTCGTACGCTGGCACGGAGGCGCAGCAGACCGTTCCCGAACAGCTCGATCTCGGTGGTCACCTCCACCCCGGCCGGCCTGTCCAGCGCGACGCTGGTGAGCCGGGTGCAGTCGGTCGACTCGGTGACCGTGTGGTCCACCGAGTCGTAGGTGAGCGCCCAGGCCTGACCGGCGCGGCTGCCCAGCAGACCCGGACGACCCACCCAGCCACTGGTCTGCTGCGGCAGCACCGATGCCCACGAGTGCTGGTAGATCGCCCCGTCGAGGCTCGGCATCTCCAGCGAGCGGAGAAGGTCGGGAAGGTGCTCGACCGCGGTCTCACCGAGATCCGGTCCCCAGTGGAGGACGCAGGGGAGCTCGGTGGAGTCCAGCCGGACGACCAGGCTGGTGTCGCCGCGTCGGAGGTGCACGCCGCGGGCGCGCTCGTCGGTCATCGGGCGGTGCGGGTGAACACGGCCACCCCGGAGCCCGCCAGCTCGGCGACGCCACGATCGGCTCCCGAGGAGAACATCGGCTCGCCGAGGCCGCCCAGCTCGTCCAGCTCGTCCAGCTCGCCGAGGTCGACCACGTCGTCGGTCCGGTTGACCAGGAACCAGTACTCCCTCTCGCCGTCTGCGCGGATCGCGAGCTCCACCCTGCCGCGAAGCCCCGCAGGCAGCTCGCTGTCCACCCCGGCGGCCTCGAGCAGTCGGGCCAGCAGCGGCTCGAGACCATCCGCACCCAACCGGGTGGAGACGTACGTCGCCGAGCCGTGAGCCAGGGCCCGCCGGGTCACCGCCGGGCGGCCCGCCTGCAGGCCGGTCTTGTACGACGCGAGGACCTGTGTGCCGGGAGTCGTCGCGGTGATCCGGTCGGTCCACCGGGTCCCGGTACTGCCGTCGTCGAGAACGACCTCGCTCCCGTCCAGGAGCGGCCCGAACTCCTCGATGCGGATGCCGAGCAGGTCCCGCAGCGCACCCGGGTAGCCACCCGGCCACACGTGGTTGTTCTCGTCCACGACGCCGGAGAAGTACGTCGTGACCAGGTGGCCACCGCGGTCGACGAACTTCCTCAGCAGGTCGGCCGTCGCGGCCGGCATCACGTGCAGCACCGGCGCCACCACCACGTCGTATCCGTCGAGCGGCGCGCCGACCGGCAGGACGTCAGCCCGGACACCGAGCGCGAGGAACGCGACGTACCAGTCGAGCGCCTCCGCCCGATGGCTCACCGAGGAGCTCGGGTTGGCCTCCAGATCGAGGGTCCACGACGACTCGATGTCGAAGAGGATCGCGGCCCGGGCCTGCCGGCGCCGCGACCCGACGACGGGGCCGAGCCGCTCGAGGTGTCCGCCCAGCTGGACCACCGTCCGATAGACCTCGCTGTCCTCGCCGGCATGGGGCAGCATCGCCGAGTGGTACTTCTCCGCGCCGGCCACTGACTGCCGCCACTGGAAGAAGCAGACGGCGTCCGCACCGTGCGCCACGTGGGTCAGCGAGTCTCGCACCAGCGCGCCGTCCGCCTTGGGTGGGTTGATCGCGCGCCAGTTGACCGCGCTGGTCGAGTGCTCCATCAGGAACCACGGCTCACCGCCGGCGATGCCGCCGGTCAGGTTGGCCGAGAACGACAGCTCGTCGCGGGCGCGGTCGTCCACGAGCACGTAGTGGTCGTTGGAGACGAAGTCGATCTCGGCCGCCCAGTCGGCGTAGTCGATGCCGTTGAAGTGGTCCATCACCATGAAGTTCGTCGTCACCGGCACGTCGGGGGTCAGCCGGTCGAGGACCCCCCGCTCGGCGCGGAGGTAGTCCTTGAGGGCGTCGGAGGAGAACCTCTTGAAGTCGAGCTGGTGCGTCGGGTTGGGAATGGTGGGCGCCAGCCGCGGTGGCAGCACCTGGCTCCAGTCGCTGTAGCGCTGCGACCAGAACGCCGTGCCCCAGGCGCGGTTGAGACCGTCGAGGTCGCCGTACCTCTGCGACAGCCAGGTGCGGAACGCCGTCGCGGCGTCCTCGGAGTAGTCGTAGAGGTTGTGGCAACCGAGCTCGTTGGAGACGTGCCAGGCGGCGAGCGCCGGGTGCTGGGCGTACCGGCTCGCCATCTTCTCGACGACCGCCAGGGCGTGCTGCCGGAACACCGGTGACGTGGGTCGCCAGTGCTGCCGGGCGCCCGGCCACATGGTCTCGCCGGTGCGCGTGACCGGAAGGATCTCCGGGTGCCCGGTGCTCAACCAGGGCGGCGGCGAGGCGGTCGCGGTGGCGAGGTCGACGGCGATGCCGTGGGCGTGCAGGAGGTCCATCACCTCGTCGAGCCAGGCGAAGTCCCAGGTGTCCGCCGTCGGCTGCAGGCGGGCCCAGGAGAAGATCCCGAGGGAGACGATGTTCACCCCGGCCTGACGCATCAGCCGGACGTCCTCGTCCCACACGTCCCGTTCCCACTGGTCAGGGTTGTAGTCGGCCCCGAAGCCGAGCGGTCCGCGAGCGTTCTCGACCGCGAGCGACTCGGGCCAGCGCACCCACCGGTGGAGGCGCCGGCTCATGCGGTCGTCCTGCGAGGCGCGGCGGTGCTGGCCCGGACCACCAGCCGGGGCCGCACCAGGGCCTCCTGGTGCTCGTGCTCGCCGGACTGGATCTCCCGGATCAGGGCATCGACCGCGCCCCGGCCGACCTCGTCGAACGACTGGTGGACGGTGGTCAGCGGCGGCCAGAAGTACGCCGCCTCCTCCATGTCGTCGAAGCCGACGACGCTGACGTCGTCGGGGACCCGGCGACCGCGCTCGTGCAGGGCTCTCAGGAGTCCCAGGGCCATCTGGTCGTTCGCGGTGAACACCGCGGTCACCTCCTCGTTGTCGGCCAGCCGGAGGCCGGCCTCGTAGCCGGCTCCGGTCGACCAGTCGCCCGGCAGCACCGGTGGAACCGTTCGGCCGTGGGCCTCGAGCGTCTCCTGCCACGACGTCCGGCGGCGCCGCGCGGAGTAGGACAGCTCGGGCCCGGCGACGTGCCAGACGGTCTCGTGACCGAGGTCGAGCAGGTGCTCGGTGGCCAACCGTGCTCCGAGGGCCTGGTCGTTGTCGACGATCGGGTAGTCGTACTCCGCGCTGGAGTCGACCACGACCACCGGCAGCCCGTCCGGTACGGCGACGCCGTCGAGCCGGTGCGTCTCGACCAGGATGATGATGCCGTCCACCGCCTGCTCGCCGAGCTGGTCGAACGCGGATCGAACGGCGTCCTGGGTGGCGTCCAGCACCGGCAGCAGGTTGATGGCGTACCCGGTCTGGGTGGCGGCGGCCGCGATCGCGTCGAGCGTGTGGGTGGTGCCGACGCTGGAGAGCTCGAAGGCGATCACGCCGATGCTCTGGAACCGTCCGCTGCGCAGCGCCCTGGCCGCCCGGTTGGGCCGGTACCCGACCTCGCGCATCGCGGACAGCACCCGCTCCCGGGTCGCCGCGTCGACATAGCGGGCGCCGTTGGCGACCCGCGAGACCGTCTGTCCCGATACCCCAGCGATCCGGGCAACGTCGGCCTGAGAGGCCCCTCGCCGTGTCACTGGCCCCGAGGCCGTGCTGTCTGTCGCCATGGGCCGAATAATCCTTCCGCCAACCTGTTGACGTCAACATGTGTCGTACGTCACTGTACCTGTTGACGTTAACAGGCCGCCATCGGAACGGCGGTGAAAGGAGGTGGACCGTGTCCCAGGGCGTGACTCAGTTGGAGAGCATCCGGGAGACCCGCGGTGGTGGGCGACCGCCCGCACCCGGTCGCCGGTGGTCCCGCAGCGACACGAAGGGCTGGATCTTCGTCGGCCCGTTCCTGGCGGTCTTCGCGCTGACCTTCCTGGCGCCGATCGGCTATGCCGCCTACCTCAGCCTCTTCCGTGCGCAGGCGTTCTTCGGCACCACGCAGTTCGTCGGCCTGGACAACTACGTCGACGTGTTCACCGACGACAAATTCTGGGACGGCTCGTTGCGGGTCCTGCTGTTCTTCGTCGTACAGGTGCCGATCATGCTCGGCCTCGCCCTGGTGGCCGCGCTGGCAATCGACAGCGCACGGCTCTACGGCACGAGCTTCTTCCGGCTCTTCATCTTCCTGCCCTATGCCGTCCCCGGCGTCGTGGCCGTCCTGATGTGGGGCTTCATGTACGGCACCAACTTCGGGCTGGCCGCCGACCTCAACGAGCTGTTCGGCACCTCGATCGCGCCGCTCAGCAACAACTGGATGCTCGCCTCGATCGCCAACATCGTGACCTGGGAGTTCGTGGGCTACAACATGCTGATCTTCTACTCCGCCCTGCGCACAGTGCCCGGCGAGATCTACGAGGCTGCCGCGCTCGACGGCGCCGGAGCGCTGCGCACCGTGCTCTCGATCAAGATCCCGGCACTGCGCGGGGCCATCCTGATCGCCACGATCTTCTCGATCATCGGGACCTTCCAGCTCTTCAACGAGCCGAACATCCTGCGGACGCTGGAACCCAACGTCATCACGACCTACTACACGCCGAACCTCTACGCCTACAACCTGTCCTTCGGCGGGCAGCAGTACAACTACTCGGCGACGGTCGCGATCGTGATGGGCCTGCTGACCGCGGTGATCGCGTACGCCGTCCAGCTCCGCGGCTCACGAGAGGCGATGAAATGACGGGCCGGGTGGGCACGTCGCCGCTGGCGCCGCGACGGTCGCCTCTGCTGACCGCGCTGATGGCGCTGTTCCTCGTCTACACGCTGGTGCCGCTGGCATGGCTGATCCTGAGCTCCACCAAGACACAGGCTGATCTGTTCTCGAGCCCGGGGCTGTGGGTCGGCGACGAGTTCGCGTTCTTCAGCAACGTCCGCGAGACGCTGACCTACCGCGACGGCATCTTCCTGCGCTGGCTGGCCAACACCCTTCTCTACGTCGTGGTGGGTGCCGGCGGCGCGACCCTGCTGGCCACCGCGGCCGGCTACGGCCTGGCCAAGTACCGCTTCCCCGGCCGGCGGGCGGTCTTCGCCGTCATCATCGGCGCGGTGGCCGTGCCCGGGACCGCGCTGGCCGTGCCGACGTTCCTGATGTTCTCGAACATGGGCCTCACCAACACGGTCTGGGCGATCATCATCCCCTCGCTGATCAGTCCGTTCGGCCTGTACCTGATGTGGGTCTATGCCGCGGACGCCGTACCGGACGAGCTGCTCGAGGCGGCGCGCATCGACGGCGCCGGCGAGATCCGGATCTTCTTCACGGTCGCTCTGCGCCTGCTCGCTCCCGGCATCGTCACGGTGCTTCTGTTCGCCGTCGTCTCGACGTGGAACAACTACTTCCTGCCACTGATCATGCTGAGCGAGCCGAAGCTCTACCCGCTCACCGTGGGCCTCACCCAGTGGAGCGCTCAGGCGACGGGCGCGAACGCGCAGCCCGTCTACAACCTGGTGGTCACCGGCTCCCTGCTGACCATCGCCCCGCTCGTCATCGCCTTCCTCCTCCTCCAGCGGTTCTGGCAGTCCGGCTTGAGCGCGGGAAGCGTCAAACAGTGAAATGAAAGGAACGCCATGTTGATCATCAATGGGCGCAGATCCCGCCGGATCGCCCTCGTCGCGGCAGCCCTCACCGCCGCCTCCGTGCTCGCCGGCTGCGGCTCGGACGACGGGGGTGGCAGTGGAGGCAGCGGTACGGCCGCGGACCTCGACGCCGCCCTCGAGGAAGGGGGCACCATCACCTACTGGACGTGGACCCCGTCCGCAGAGGCCCAGGTCGCGGCGTTCGAGGACCAGTACCCGAACGTCGACGTGAAGCTGGTCAACGCCGGCACCGGCAACGACCACTACACGAAGCTGCAGAACGCGATCAAGGCCGGCTCCGGCGGCCCCGACGTGGCGCAGGTCGAGTACAAGGCGCTGCCGCAGTTCGCGCTGCCCGGCGACCTGGTCGACCTGAGCCAGTACGGCTTCGACGAGTTCGAGTCGGACTACACGCCCTCGACCTGGGCCTCGGTGCAGGCCGGCGACGGCCTCTACGGGCTGCCGCAGGACTCCGGCCCGATGGCGCTCTTCTACAACCAGCAGGTCTTCGACGAGCACAAGCTCGAGGTGCCGACCACCTGGGACGAGTACGTCGAGGCGGCCCGGACCATCAAGAAGGCCGACCCGTCACAGTGCATCACCAACGACAGCGGTGACGCCGGCTTCACCACCAGCATGATCTGGCAGGCCGGTGGCACGCCGTTCGAGGCCGACGGCGAGAACGTCACGATCGATCTGCAGGACGAGGGCACGCGGAAGTGGACGGGCGTGTGGAACCAGCTCGTCGAGGACGAGCTGGTCTGCACCATCCCCGGCTGGACCGAGGAGTGGTACAAGGCGCTGGGCGACGGGACCATCGCGTCCATCGGACTCGGTGCCTGGGCACCTGGCGTGTTCGAGCAGTCCGTGCCCGACGGTGCCGGCAAGTGGCGGGTCGCACCGATGCCGACGTACGACGGGCAGCCGGTGACGGCCGAGAACGGCGGCAGCACCCAGTCCGTGCTGGAGCAGAGCAAGAACCCCGCGCTGGCCGCGGCGTTCGTGCGCTGGCTCAACCACGACGAGGGCGTCGAGCCGTTCCTGGAGAGCGGTGGCTTCCCGGCGACGGTCGCCGACCTGCAGGACCCCGCGTTCGTCGACAAGAAGAGCGACTACTTCGGCGGCCAGCAGGTCAACCAGGTGCTCACCGAAGCGGCCACCCAGGTGGCCGAGGGCTGGCAGTACCTGCCCTACCAGCTGTACGCGGACACGATCTACGGCGACACCGTCGGCAAGTCCTACCAGACCCACACCGCCCTCGATGAGGGCTTGGGGGCCTGGCAGGAAGCGCTCGTGAAGTACGGCGACGAGCAGGGCTTCAGCGTCAACTGACCCATGACTGACGGACAGACGGCCGCCGCACATCGCGGAGCGGCGGCCGTCGGTCCCTCGCGAGAGGTAGGCATGCCCGAGTTCACGATCGGCGAGACCGACTTCCTCCTCGACGGTGAGCCGTTCCGGATCCTCTCCGGCGCGCTGCACTACTTCCGGGTCCACCCCGATCACTGGGCGGACCGGATCGAGAAGGCCAGGCTGATGGGCCTCAACACCATCGAGACGTACGTGCCGTGGAACGCCCACAGCCCCCGCCCGGGCGTGTTCGACACGGACGGCATCCTCGACCTGCCGCGGTTCCTGCGCCTGGTGGGGGAGGCCGGCCTGTACGCGATCGTGCGTCCCGGGCCGTTCATCTGCGCGGAGTGGGACAACGGCGGGCTGCCGCCCTGGCTGTTCCGGGAGCCGGGCGTCGGGATCCGCCGCCATGAGCCGCGCTTCCTCGGCGAGGTCGAGAAGTACCTCCACCAGGTCCTGGCGCTCGTGCACCCGCACCAGGTCGACCAGGGCGGACCAGTGCTGCTGGTCCAGGTGGAGAACGAGTACGGCGCGTACGGCGACGACCGGAGCTACCTGCAGGCGCTCGTGGAGATGACCCGTGCCGCCGGCATCACGGTGCCGCTGGTCACGGTGGACCAGCCCGTCGATGCCATGCTCGCCGCCGGCGGAGTCGACGGGGTGCTGCGTACCAGCTCCTTCGGCTCGGACAGTGCGAACCGCTTGCGCACCCTCCGCGGCCACCAGCCGACCGGGCCGCTGATGTGCATGGAGTTCTGGGACGGCTGGTTCGACCACTGGGGAGGCCGGCACCACACCACCGCCGTCGAGCAGGCCGCCGAGGAGCTCGATGCCCTTCTCGCCGCAGGAGCGTCGGTCAACGTGTACATGTTCCACGGCGGCACGAACTTCGGCCTGACCAGCGGGGCCAACGACAAGGGGATCTACCGGCCGACGGTCACCTCGTACGACTACGACGCTCCCTTGGACGAGGCCGGGAACCCGACCGCGAAGTACTTCGCGTTCCGTGACGTCATCGCCCGCTACGCCCCGGTGCCGACCGAGACCCCCGGCGCCGCCGGTCCCGCCCCCGAGCAGACGGTGGCGTTGGGTGAGCCGGTCCGGCTGCTCGACGACCCGGCTGCGTGGGGCTCCTGGAGCACATGGGAGTCGCTGCCGATGCTGGACGAGCTGGAGACGGACACGCGTCTGGCCGTCTACCGGACCGAGCTGCCGGGCGACGGCTCGGGCGTCCTCACCATCGGCGAGGTCCGTGACCGGGCCGCCGTCCTCCTCGACGGCGCTCCGGTCGGCATCCTCGAGCGCGAGCACCACGAGCGGGCGATCGCGCTACCGCGCGGGCGCGGCGTACTGGAGCTGGTCGTCGAGGACCAGGGCCGGGTCAACTACGGCGCCCGCATCGGTGAGCAGAAAGGCCTGGTCGGACCGTCTCTGCTCGACGGGGTGCCGCTCACGGGCTGGGAGGTTCTGGCCGTCGACCTCGACCGGGTGCCGCGCCTGTGGGAGATCGACTCACCCGAAGACCGTGGCTCCGGCGTCGGGCCCACCGCGTGGCGCGCACCCTTCTCGGCCGAGCCCGACGTCGACCTCTTCCTCGACACCACCGCCTGGGGCAAGGGCATCGCCTGGATCAACGGCTTCTGCCTGGGGCGCTACTGGCGGCGCGGGCCGCAACGCACCCTCTTCGTGCCGGGCCCGGTGCTGCGGCCCGGCCGCAACGAGCTGGTCGTACTGGAGCTTGACGTGCTCACCGAGCCGACGGCCCGGTTCGTCGCAGGGCCGTCCCTGGGGCCACTCGAAGACTGAGGGCAGTCAGTGCTGCGGGTCACCTGCGGCATCGACTCAGTGCGAACCGCCCACGGTTTGCAGGCGTGCCGCCGCATCGAGCAGTGTCTCGGCGGCGGCGCGGGCATGTTCGGCGGCGTCGGGCGTTCCTGCGATGGCAGCTGTGGTCTGGGCACCCTCAGCCAGGATCGCGAGCTGCGGTGCGAGGCCGGGCGGACCTCCCAGCTCCTCGACCAGGCGGGCGACGTACGCCTGGAACGCGGCCTTCTGCTCGCGTACGGCATCAGCCACGGCCTCCGAGCTGCCGCCCAGCTCTCCGTTGGTGTTGATGAAGGCACAGCCACGGAAGTCGGGCTGCCGGAACCAGGAGTCGAGGAAGTCGAAGATCGCGAGTATCCGCTCGCGCGCCGTCGTGGCGCGCTCGGTGGCTGACGCGAGGCCGGCATCCCAGACCTGGGTGCGATGTCGTAGGACGGCGACGATCAGATCGTCCTTGGAGGCGAACAGTGCGTAGATCCGTTTCAGCGATACGCCTGCCGCAGTCCGGACCGCGTCCATGCCGACCGCCTGCACGCCCCGTGCGTAGAACAGCTCGTCCGCGGCTCGGACGACCTGCTCCCGTGCGCTCGTATCGTCGATCATCTGCCCTCTTCCTCTGTCCGGATCCGCGGCACTTGCGCGGAGAACGATCATTCTCTATGCTAGCAAACGACGCGGAGAACGATCGTTCTCCGGGCGCGAATCCAAAGGAAGAGGATCATGGGCTACATCAACGTGGGCACCGAGAACAGCACCACCACCGAGATCTACTACGAGGACCACGGCACCGGGCAGCCGGTCGTCCTCATCCACGGCTATCCGCTGGACGGCAACAGCTGGGAGCTCCAGTCGCGCGAGCTGATCGCGGCCGGCTACCGCGTCATCACCTACGACCGGCGCGGGTTCGGGCAGTCGAGCAAGGTCGGCACCGGCTATGACTACGACACCTTCGCGGCAGATCTGAACGCACTCCTCGAGACCCTGGACCTGCGTGACGTCATTCTGGTCGGCTTCTCCATGGGCACGGGTGAGCTGGCGCGCTACGTGAGCAACCACGGTCACGAGCGTGTCGCGAAGCTGGCGTTCCTCGCCTCCCTGGAGCCGTTCCTCCTGGCGGCCGACGACAACCCGACCGGAGTGCCTCAGTCCGTCTTCGACGACATCGCCAAGGCGGCCCGCGCCGACCGGTACGCCTGGTACACGCAGTTCTTCAGCGACTTCTACAACCTCGAGGAGACGCTGGGCTCACGGATCAGCCAGGAGGCGGTCACGGCCAGCTGGAACACCGCCACCCGCAGCGCACCGGTGGCTGCCTACTCGGTGGTGCCGACCTGGATCGAGGACTTCCGTGAGGATGTCGTCGCCGTGCGCGCCTCCGGCAAGCCGGTCCTGATCCTGCACGGGACCAGCGACAACATCCTGCCCATCGACGCCACCGGGCGGCCCTTCCACGAGGCGCTCCCCGAGGCTGAGTACGTCGAGATCGAAGGCGCTCCCCACGGTCTGCTGTGGACCCACGCCGCCGAGGTCAATGAGGCACTTCTGGGTTTCGTGAAGGCATGAGACCCCTCTTTCCGCCTCCGTCCGGATTCCTTCGGGCGGAGGCGGAAAGAGTCCTAGGTGCCTGCGGCGGTTCCCTGCAGGACCCGGCTGGTCGGTCTCGAGGCTGTCGCGACCGCGCGCCGCGCTTCGCTTCGGAACTTCGCGGGTGATGCGCCGACCACGCGGCGGAATGCGGTGCTGAAGGCGCTCTCGGACTGGTAGCCCGTCGCCCGTGCGAGCTCGGAGATGGACATCGTGTCGCGGGCGAGGGCGTCGCGCGCGAGGCTCATGCGCCACTGGATGAGGTACTCCAGGGGTGGGACCCCGACGTGGCTCTTGAAAGCCTGGGCGAACGCGGAGCGTGACATGTGGCTGATCTCGGCGAGCTCCTTCAGGGTCCATGAGTGGGCCATGTCCGCGTGCACGGCACGCAGGGCGGCACCGATGCCGTCCTCGTTCAGCGCGCCCAGCCAGCCGATGGGCCGGTCGGTCTGGCCGGCATGCGCACGGAGCATGTGCACGAGCAGGATCTGTGCGAGATGGTTCTGCACCAGCGGACCGCCGGCGGCGGCGATCCCGACCTCGTTCGCCAGCAGATCGATCAGCTGCGAGAGCCGCCTGCCATGTGGGTCCGTCTCGCGGACGATCACGAGCGGCGGCAGTAGATCGGTGAGCAGCGCCGCATTCCTGTCGTCGAAGGCGATGTGGCCGACGCAGAGGTAGAGGTCGTCCTCGGACTCCGAGCCGATCTGAACGATCCCGTCCTCGGCATCCGCCAGCACCAGCCCTGCAGGACGCGGGCTCGCATCGAGCGAGCTGGCCAGCACGTAGGGCGGCGGGTTGCCCAGCATGAAGGTGTCACCCTCCTGCAGGAGCACCGGCTCGTGGCCTTCGAGGATC
Organism: Nocardioides sp. YJ-D4; assembly: GCF_054031495.1. NCBI lineage: Bacteria > Bacillati > Actinomycetota > Actinomycetes > Propionibacteriales > Nocardioidaceae > Nocardioides > Nocardioides sp. YJ-D4. The sequence continues at coordinate 1,639,686 of NZ_CM132932.1, read as the reverse complement.
AACCAGCACGTGCCGCGCACGAGGCCGCCGATCCGTACGTGCAGGAACGTGTCGAAGCGCAACGCCCACTCGCCTGTGGCCCGGAGGCTGGGGCCGATCACCGTGCGGGGGCGCAGCAGACTGATCGCGTCTGCCACCGGATCCCGAAAGCCGACCACACCGGCACCTCCTGGACGATACGTAAAGAATTTCGGACTTCGCGTTATGGATAGTAGCCCCCTGCTGCGACAGCATGGATGGCGAAGGAGATCCGCTCGGAAGTGATGGAGAGAGACTCACATGGGACAGTTCGACGACAAGACGGCCGTGGTCACCGGGGGCAGCACCGGGATCGGCCTGGCCACCGCGGTGCGGCTGGCCGAGGAGGGCGCGTACGTGTTCGTCACGGGGCGACGCGAGGCCGAGCTGGAGGCTGCCGTCAAGACCATCGGTACGAACCGGGCGACGGGCGTGGCCGGCGACATCTCCGACCTGGCGGACCTGGACCGGCTCTACGACGCGGTCCGCGCCCGGGGCAAGGGGGTGGACGTGCTCGTGGCGAACGCGGCAGTCGGCTCGTTCGTGAGCTTGGAGCAGACCACCGAGGAGCACTTCGACCAGATCTTCGGGGTCAATGTCCGAGGGACGCTGTTCACGGTGCAGAAGGCGCTCCCACTGCTCAACGACGGCGCCTCGGTCATCCTGACCGGCTCCACGGCGGCCGACCGCGGCGTGGAGGCGTTCGGAGCCTACTCTGCCTCGAAGGCAGCCGTCCGTTCCTTCGCGCGGACCTGGTCCACCGAGCTCAAGGGCCGTGGCATCCGGGTCAACGTCGTCTCGCCGGCATGGATCGAGACCCCCGGAGGCACAGCCGCCTTCGGTGACGAGGACACCGCCCGAGCCGTGAAGGAGAAGGTCGCCGCGACGGTGCCCAAGGGCCGCATGGGGCAGCCCGAGGAGGCTGCAGCGGTCGTGGCGTTCCTCGCCTCGGAGCAGAGCAGCTATGTCGTCGGTGCGAACATCTACGTCGACGGTGGGGAGAACCAGATCTGAGACTCCGCCACGCTTCGCCCGGTCAGGCATCAGCCCGATGCCTGACAGAAGGTGGGGCGGGGCACCTCGCCCACCCAGTGAAGTGGAACGGTGGCGCCTCAACGAATGTTGCGCCGCACTGCTTCGGCAATCGGGGTGTCCCCGGAGTTGAGCTCGAGGATCTGTCGGCTGATCCGCGGCTCGTGCACCAGGGTCGCAAGAGTGTCGGCGACATCGGCGCGAGATATCTGGCCGTGGAGCTCGGCAGGACCGAGCGACACCACGCCGGTTCCGGAGTCGTCGGTGAGCAAGGACGGACGCAGGATCATCCAGTCCAAGCCACTGCGGGCCACAGCGGCATCGGCCTGCTTCTTCACCGCGAAGTAGTACTCCTCCTCGTCGCTGAGGTTCCGCTCCCGCCATGATTCGGGGAGCACCGAGACCAGCGCCAGCCGTCGCACCCCGGTGTGGCGGATCGCCTCGATCGTCTTGCAGACCCCCTCGCCGTCGACGGCCCGGGTCACCTCGGCGGCGCCGCCGTTCGATCCCGCCGTGAACACCACGACCTCGGTGTCCGCCAGTGCTGAGGCGAGCTCCGTCGAGTCCATCCTCGCGAGATCGCCCACGACCGCGTCGATCCCATCGGCAGCGAGGACATCCCGCTGCTCCTCGCGGCGCACGAGGCCACGTACTTCATCACCGCGGGATCGAAGGTTCCTCGCAAGCAGTCCGCCGATCCTGCCGGTGATCCCGATGATGAGCACCTTCACTACGATCGCGCTTCCCGGCTCCGCGTGGCGCGGGGGCCAGTCCGACCGTCAACGATGCGCCGGTGCTGTCCGTCAAACCTTGCGTCATCTGATGTCCTCTCGTTGGCCGCTGATTCGGGCGCGGGGTCGTTACGAAGATGGTGTGTCTGTGCCGGGTTCGAGCTCAGGCGATGCTGGTGACGGACTGTCGGACGGCTTCGAGGGCTGCGGCTCGCTCTGTGTCGGTCATGTGGGCGGGGCCGTAGGTGATGACGGGCTCGAGCGGCTTGTAGCCGACGAACTCCAACATGCCACGATGGATGTGGAACAGGAAGTCGGAGATCGAGCCGAGCGCGCCGCCGGGGCGGAACGACTCACTGGAGCCGCCGGTCGTCAACAGCAACATGGCCCGCTTGCCGGCGAGGGCCGCCTCGTCGAACATGCCGTGGTCTCCGCCGAAGAGGGCCCCCATGACGAAGACTCGGTCGACCCAGCCCTTGAGGATGGCGGGCAGCGAGAACCACCACATCGGGAAGGACAGCACCAGCAGGTCAGCGGCGAGGAGTCGGTCGAGATGGTTCTTGACGGCCGGGTCGAGCGTGTTCTCGGTGACCGCGCGCTGCTGCAGGGCCTGCGGCTTGAAGTGTCCCTCGACGGGCTCGAACTCGCCGCGGTCGAGGACGGGGGCCCAGTCGTCCGAGTAGAGGTCGATGACATCGACTCGGTAGCCCGCGTCGCGCAAGGCCTGGGACGCGGTTGTCATCTGGGCGGAGCTGAACGAGCGACTCTCCGGGTGCGCGTGGACGATCAGCGCGGTCGGAATGGGATCGGGGATCGACATGAATCGATCATATCGAGATATCGCGATTTGTAAATTAGAGATCGGCGATGGATCCGGCGAGCTGGGCGAGCCGCTCGTGGTCGCGTCGATAGTGGGTCCACTTGCCTACCCGGGTCGACCGGACCAGCCCGGCGCGTTCGAGCGTGCTCATGTAGTTCGAGACGGTCGACTGTGCGAGGCCCGACTTCGCGTGGATGTGGGTGACGCAGACGCCGACGGACTGGCGGTCCGCGATCGGGTCGTACTCGCTGAAGTGTTGTTCGGGATCTTTGAGCCATTCCAGGAACTGCAGTCGCACGGGATTGCTCAGTGCCTTGAAGACCTCGATCAGCTCGTCTGATGTCTGGCTCATCTCGGTTGCCATGTGTGCTCCTCCAACGTTTCGACACACCACGATATCTCGATACTCAGGCGGGGACTCCCGTATCTCTGCGGCCCTGGCGGCGCTTCCAGCAGCGCTCCGGACGTCGACTCATCCCCGTGGTCGACCTCAAAGGTGCCGAGGTGTGCCTGTAACCACAGCGCCCCGCCAGGGGCAACCGCCGCCGCGGATCGTGGCATTCATGGAGGCCTGAGTGCTCGAGCAGACGAGCTAGCCGATGCTGCGGAGCTGGCGGATGGTGATGCCGGTGAAGCTCGCCGGTCCGCCATCGGTGTAGAGCGAGATGCCGGTGTCGCCCTCGGTGAAGTGCACTTGCTGGGAGAGCACGGTATGGCCTGAGTTGACGAACACCTCGACGCTCTGGGTGTCGACGAAGATCCGCAGGTGCACGGAGCGTGCGGCGGCGTCGATGGGTGCGGCGGCACGTGTGTAGGGAGCCAGGGAGTACCCGGCAAGGTCGGACGGGGCTCGGTCGACGTAGAGCTCGGCGCCGTACTTGCCGATGTTCGTGTGCCGTGAGCCGTCGGCCGAGCGTCCGACGGAGACGCCGACGTTGGTGGCGGCGTCCCAGGAGATGTCGAGCTCGAGCTCGTACGCCCGTCCGGTCCAGGGGAGGACGAGGCTGCCGTTGACCGTCTGGTCGGGCAGTGTGGTGGTCGCTGCCACGTAGTCCGAGAGCTTGCTGACGGGGCTGCTGAGCAGGGAGTACCAACCGCCGGGCTGGCGCTCGAGGCGCAGCTCTCGCACGATCGAGTTCTGTCCGTTGTAGCCGTCGGGGGCATCCGTCGGTACGTCTCGGGCGGCGTACTTCCAGTTGTTCATCCAGGCGATGGCGAGACGTTTGGTCTCCGGCGCGTCCATCGAGGGCCAGGTGACGGCGGCGTACCAGTCCCAGCCCCAGTCGAGCCACTGTGGGGTGAGGTCGTGGGCGATGAACTCCTCGCCGTTCCACGTGCCCATCCAGTACGCGTAGGTCATCGGAAGCCCGATGCTGAAGGCGTCCATGCTGGCGCCGAGCACCCAGTGCCGGGTGCCGTCGTTCGCGGTCATCTCGAACAGGTCGGGGCACTCGATGCCGCCGAGCGCGTGGTTGGGGTAGTCGAAGTTGCGCTTGAGCTGCCAGTCGATGAGGTTCGTGGAGGTGTAGAAGGCCGCATACCGGGCACGGCCGATGACGCAGACCCATTCGCCGCGGGCCGCGTCCCAGTGGATCTTCGGGTCCCGGAACCACTCGGCGTTCTCGATCTCGGCGGGCGTTGTCGCGGTGCGGCCGTCGGTGTTGACGATCACCGGATCTGGCCGAGGGGTGAAGGTGTAACCGCCGTCGGTCGACCAGTAGAGGTACTGCTCTTGATACTTGCGGATGCCGTCGGTCGGCTGGGTCGCGAGCGCGATGACGGCTCCGGCGCCGTATCCGGCGGTGTTCGCGGTGTCGACGACTGCTGATCCGGACCACACGGGGAAGTCGGGCCTCAGGGGCATCACGGTGCCATGGTGGGTGAACGAGACGGCGTCGGTCGTCGTCGCGTGGTCCCAGCCACCGGGGCCGTTGTTCTGGTCGGAGTGCAGGTAGTAGAGCTGGTAGGCGCCGCGGGTGGTGACCGGTCGCTGCGGGTCGCAGAGCCAGCCCGAAGGCGGGGTCATGTGGTAGATCGCACGAAGCGATGCCTCGGCTGCTGGCGCCGTGACCGGGGTGGCGTGGGCAGCGCCTGGAGTGGCGTGGACCGCAAAGAACGCGAGCGACCCGACTCCGGCGCCCTGCAGCATGGTCCGTCGTGAGATGGGGTGGGGCATGATGACTCCTTCGACTCAGGGGGTTCGACTCGGGGTTCGGCTCAGACCGATGCGCCCGGCGCATCGGCGTGGATCGGCCTCGGGGCGAGGTGCGGCCCCGACTTCTCCTCTTCGAGGTCGACGGCGGTGTACGCGATCGGCCCGCCGATCTCGGTGTCGATGGCCACGGTGATCGGTCCGGGGCCGAGCGTGACGAGGTGCGAGATCGTCGCCTCGCCATCGTTCGCGAAGACCTCGAGGAGGGGTCCGTCGAGGCTGACGAGCAGCTGGCCCCGCGGCCCGCCCTCGAGATGGGTGATGCTGGTCGAGGGAAAGTCGGGATGCACCGCCTCGGCCGCGGGACCACCACGGGTGATGCGGATGGTCCGCGCGGAGTGCTCCAGCTCGACCCAGGCATCCGCGCCACCGCGCAGTCGCAGACCGACGGATCCTGTGACGGACGGATCCCAGGTGAGCGCCAGCACGCTGTGGCCGCTGAGCGAGAGCTCGACAGGCTGGGCGCCGACCGACACGGTCGCCGGTGCGGCCCGGGCGAGCTGTTCGAGGAGGAAGGTGGGCGGTCTCTGGATGACGCGCGGAGTTTTCTCGACGGTGCGCAGGGCGAGCTGTCGTGGCAACGACATGGCGCCCCTCCACGGCGACGAGGGAAATGCTCCCGCATAGCGCCAGTTGCTCATCCAGCCGAGCATGACCGCGGCTCCCCGCGGCGCGCTGTCGAAGGTGACTCCGGCGTAGAAGTCGCGGCCGTCGTCCAGGCGTACGAGCTCGGGAGAGTCTGCCGTGAACGTGGATCCGTCGAAGCGACCGACGACATAGCTCATCGAGGAGCCCTCCGGATCCGGGTCGTCGCCGATCGGGTTGGTGCTGAGGATCAGCACCCAGCGAAGGTCATCGGGATCGCCGTCGAGCGGCAGTGGGACGAGATCCGGACACTCCCAGACGACCCCGGCCGGGCCCAGCGGTCCGAAGACGCTCGCGTGCTCCCACGAGCGCAGGTCGTCCGAGGTGTAGAGATGCACCTGCCGGTCCTCCGCCTCGACCGCGAGCAGGACCCACCGGAGCCGGCCCGCCTCGTCGGTGTAGCGAATGACCTTGGGATCTCGGAACGCGCTCGTGCCGCGGTCGAGCACCGGGTTGCCGGCGTCGAGCTCCCAGGTGAAGCCGCCGTCCCTGCTGATGGCGCGCGACTGCGCCTGATGCCCGTCGGCGTACGCGCTCGTGTAGTACGCCGTCAGTGAGGTTCCATCCTCAGCGGGGGTGGAGACGATAGACCCGGAGAAGATCTGCTCGCCGTCACGGAACCGCAGCGCGACCGGGTGCTCGGTCCAATGCTGCAGGTCGGAGCTGGTCGCGTGGCCCCAGCTCATGTTTCCCCAGTCGGATCCCTCCGGGTTGAACTGGTAGAAGAGGTGCCAGCGGCCGCGGTCGTGGACCAGACCGTTGGGGTCGTTCATCCAGTTGCGCTGCGGTGCGAAGTGGAAGGTGGGCCTGGGCACGACAACGGGGTTGGACACTGCGCGTTCCTCAGATCGAATGTCGTGGGACGGATGGGCATGCGACGCGGATCAGCTGCTCGTCGGTGGACGACTCGATGCCGAGTAGCGTTCGTACGCCGGCGGCACCGAGTTCGTAGTGCGGAAGCGCCACCGTCGACAGCGGCGGACGCAGGTGCGCGGCGATCACGTCTTGGTTGTCGAACCCCATGACCGCGACGTCGGTCGGGATGCTCAGCCCGAGCTCGCGCAGCCCGTCATAGAGACCCATCGCCACGCGGTCGTTGTGGCAGAACACGGCCGTCGCCTCCGACTCCACGATTCGCGGCGCGGTGGCGTACCCGCCTTCCTGGGCAGGTTCGGCCGGGAACACGAGAGAGTCGTCGAAGCCGACACCTGCTGCCTCCAGGGCTGCCCGGTAGCCGGCCAGGCGACCGCTCTGGGCCGGCGAGGGTGTCGTCGTGTTGATGAACGCGATCCGCCGGTGACCGGCAGCCAGGAGCTCTTCGGTCGCCGTCCTGCCACCCTGCTCCTCGTCCGGCACGACGGCGGGAAGACCGCTGCCCTCGGCGAAGCAGTCCACGAGGACCGTATCGGTCTGGTGCAGCATCTCGGGAACGACGATCTCGCGGTGGTACCAGCTCGAGTAGAGGATGCCCCGCACCTGGTGCTCGAGCATCATCGCGATGGCCTCGTTCTCTGCTGCCTCGTTGCCGTCGGTGTTGGCGACGAGAAGGACATATCCGTGCGCCCAGGCCTCGTCCTGTGCCCCGTGGATGATCTGGCCGGCGAACGGGGTGGTCGCGATCGCGTCGGCGACCAGGCCGATGAATCGCGACCCTCCTCGCGACAAGGTCTTGGCCAAGGCGTTCGGCCGGTAGCCCAGTGCCGCGACCGCGTCCTGCACCCTGCGTCTGGCCTCGTCTCCGATGCGCGCCCCGGGCTTGTTGTTGACGACGTGGGACACGGTCGCGACCGAGACGCCCGCGGCCTTGGCGACGTCTCGCATCGTCACGTTCGCCGCGCTCTTGATGGGCTCAGCCGTGTTGGGTTCGGCCTTGTTGGGCTCCGTGCCGCTCATCCCTTGGTCGCCCCGCTCTCCAGACCCTGGATCATCGCCTTGTTGAGGACGAGGAAGACCAGGAGCAACGGCGTCACGGTGACGCAGACTGCGGCGAACGTCGCCGTCCAGTCGGTGTTGCCCATCGCCCCGATGTAGTTCTGCAGGCCGAGCGGGATGGTCTTGAGCCCGTCGGAGAGCACGAAGGTGTTCGCGAAGATGAAGTCGTTCCAGATGAAGATGCTGTTCACGAGTACGACCGTAATGATCGTGTTCGCGGAGAGCGGGAAAGTGATCTGCGCGAAGATCCGGTACGGCCCGGCGCCGTCGAGCGAGGCGGCCTCGTACAGCTCGCGGGGGATGTACTCGTAGAAGGACGAGAACAGGTAGACGGCCATCGGGAGCGAGAACGCGGCCAACGGGATGATCATCGACAGGTGGGTGTCGAGGAGCCCGACCCGGGAGTAGTCGATGAAGAGGGGGACGAGCGCGATCTGCACCGGAACCACGATTCCGAGCAGGAACAGCGAGCGTACGACGCCGCTGAATCGGAACCCGAGCACCTGCAGCGCGTACGCCGCCATCATCCCCGCGACGACGATCAGCACACTTGCACCGGCCGTGACGATGAAGCTGTTCAGGATGTTCAGCCACAGGTTGCCGGTCGCGAAGGCTCGGGTGTAGTTGTCGAGCGTGTAGTCCGACGGCAACGCGAACGGGCTGCCCCCGGCGAAGTCAGCGGCGGTGCGAAAGCTCGTCACGAAGAGCCACACCATCGGGTAGACCTGCACGATGACGATGAGCACGATCGTGATCGTGAGCAGCGCGCGTTGGGCACGGAGCCGTGGCGGTCGCGCTGCCGCTCGGGGCTTCGGCGAGTGCGGCACGGCGGCCTTCGGTGGTCGGGTGAGCACAGGCGTGGTCACGAGTCGTCCCTTCGACGGAGCAGCAGGAAGATGAGGCCGACGGCGACGAGACACTCGACGACGATGAAGACGGAGATCGCGCTGGCGTAGCCGTAGTCGGTGTGCACGAACGCGGTCTTGTACATGTACGTGGTGAGCAGCTCGGAGGACTGGCCCGGGCCGCCGTTCGTCAGCAGGTAGGGGATGTCGAAACCGCGTAGCGCGAAGGTGGTCGCCATCACCGTGGTCGTGATCCACACGGGCCGGATGTAGGGGAACCGGATCTTCCAGAACGTCTGCCACCAGGATGCGCCGTCGAGTCGAGCCGCCTCCTCGAGCTCGCGAGGCACGGCGATGAGTGCCGCATAGACGATGAGCATGTAGAGACCGGTGAAGCGCCAGCCCTCCGGGACGGACACAGCCGTGAGTACCGTGTTCACGTTCGAGAGCCAGGCGGTCTGGGCGCCGTCGAGACCGACCCACGCCAGTAGCTGGTTGAGCGGGCCGACCGGGTCGAGGGAGTAGATCCGCTGGAAGAGGAACGCGATCGCGACCGTCGAGATGACCGCCGGGAGCAGATACAGCGTCTTCACGAGCTCCCGGGCCCGCGGCAGCGCCGTCAGGAGCGCCGCGACCGCGAGTGCGCCGCCGAGCTGCAGCACCAGGCAGATCACCAGATAGCCGAGCGCGTTGCCGAACGCCCTCCAGAAGACGTCGTCGCGGGCGAACATCTTGACGTAGTTGTCGAGGCCGACGAACCTCATCTCCGTGATGCCGTCCCAGCTGAACAGGCTGAGGAACAGCGACTGCACGATCGGAAGCAGCACCGCGACGCCGTACAGCAGAAGGGGTGGGACCAGGAAGACGGCGACCGACAGCCTCGACCGGCGCGGCAGCATCGACGGTCGTGCGAGGTCAGCCATCGCTGTTCTCCGCGAGGGTCGCGTCCATCGTCTCGATGAACTCGTCCGGCTTGATGTCTCCCTGGACGAGCAGCGTCAGCTCCTGCTGAAGGCGGGTGTTCGTGGCGGGGTCGAGCTGGGTGTCCCAGGGCATCGCGCTCTCCGCGCCGACCCCGTCGGCCTGCTTCACCGCCTTGGCGTAGAGGTCGGTCGCGTTGTCCGGGATCGAGGTCTCCACGTTGGTGGTGGGGGAGAGGGCACCGGTCGAGGCGTACGTCTCCGGGTAGCGCTCGAGCGCGTAGGCGAGGAAGTCGCGGACCAGCGGGTCGTAGGTCTGCGTGTTGACCGCCATGCCGATGCCTGAGGGCGTGACGTACGCGTTGTCGTCGGTGACGGCGTCCTCGACCGTCGGCAGCGTGAAGTAGTCGACAGACTTGCGTACGCCCGGGTCCAGCGCGTCCGTCGCGAGGTTCGCGAGCTCCCAGGTCCCGATGTTGTAGATCGCGGCCTTGCCCGAGGTGAACTGCGCCTGGGCATCGGCATACCCGGTCGAGGAGAAGTCTTCCTGGAAGCACCCGGCCTGACCGAGCTCGTAGAGCCACTCGGCGGCCGCCCGGCCGGCGGGGTCGGCGAACTTCGCCTTGCCGTTCTTGAGGTCCTGGACGTACTCCGGTCCGGCCATCCTGAACGGGTAGTAGGACATGTAGCGCTCCAGCGGCCACTGATCCTGCCCGTCGAGGGCGATCGGGGTGATGCCCGCGGCGCGCAGGTCCTTGCAGACCTGAGGGAAGTCGTCGAGCGTCTTGGGGATCTCGACCTTGGCGCGTTCGAGGAGCGCGGAGTTGTACCAGAAGAACTCGAGCTGGAACTCGAACGGCACCATGTAGAGGGAGCCGTCGTCGAACCGCTGGTAGTTCAGCGCTGCCTCGCGATAGTCGTCATCGAGACCGAGGTCCTTCAGCAGCAGCTCGACGTCGAGCATGCGGCCCTGGTCGGCGAGCTTCTGGGCGAACGGCGTCGCATCGGTGTCGAACAGCTCGGGCAGCTTGTTCGCTGCGGCGAGCGCCTCGTACTTCTGGATGTAGGAGGGGCGGTCGGGCGTCGTGATCAGGTTGAGCGAGAACCCCGGGTGGTCCTTGGCGTACTCCTCGGCGATCTGCTCCATCGCGGTGATCACGCCGCCATCGGCCGGGCGCGAGAGAAGCCAGGAGATCTCGCGAGCCTCGACCTTGCCCTCGGGATCGACTTCCGTGGGGTCGGCGCTGCCAGCTGTGCCCGAGCAGCTGGTGAGGGTGAGCGCGGCGGCGGTCAGGGCGGCGAACAGCGCCGTCTTGGGGTGGCGGATGGGCATCGTGGTCTCCGTTGACTAGGTCGGAAGGGGTCGGATGGGTCGGGCGGATGAGGAGGGGATCAGGTGGCGGCCGCGACCAGATCGTGGTCCTGGGAACCGGGCTCGTCGCCCGGCTCGGCGCGAGTGAAGACGGAGAAGGCGTCGATCGTGACCGTGCCCTCTCCGACGAAGACGCCCAGACGGCCCGTCGGGCGGTCGTAGATCCGCGTGCTCAGTACGGTCGCGTTGTCGACGGTGGCCACGCAGATGTCACCGTCGACGATGACCTCGAGCTCGTGCACTCCGGGCTCGAGGTGGCAGGGACGCTCCAGCTCGATCGCGAACGGTACGTCGCCCGAGATCTGCCACTGCTCGGTGCCGGTGCTCCGGCGGGGCCAGCGGTCGAAGACGAGGCGGCCGCGCTTCGGTTCGAGACGAAGAACGTAGGCCTCGTCACCGTCGGCGCTCGCACGCAGCAGTACGCCGCACTCGGTCGTGCCGTCCGAGATGCCGAACCTGACGACCGACCGGAAGGCACTCGGTGCATCGGTCGAGGTCAGCACCTCGGCACGGCTGCTCGGTGCGTCCAAGAGCGTTCCTGCGGCGATCCCGGCGCCGTCGGCGATCTCGGTGTCCAACGTGTCGCGCAACCCGTCGGTCGGATGGAACGCGAGGGTGCCGTCCGGCCGCTGGTCGGCCTCGAGCACCGCCATCGTCCCTGCCCACTGCCAGGCGCCGTCGTCGCGGGCGCCCTCTCGCGAGGCGATCCAGCCGAAGAAGAAGCGGCGGCAGTCGCGGCCGGCCGACTTGGCGGCGTAGAACGCGCGTCCGTCGAGCGTGTCGTGCTCCGGCACGATCCATGGGCCGTGCTGGCTACGTGACATGCGGTAGCGCGTGGTGAAGGCGTCACTGAACTCGGAGTAGACGAGATACCACCACTCGCCCCACTGGAAGACCTCGGGACATTCCATCGCGACGTACCGCTGGGGGTCCCAGAACGGCTCCGCGGGCTCCCAGCGAACCAGATCGCTCGAGACGCACTGCGCGATCACGCCACGCCGCCGGGCCGGTCCCTCCGCACGGCGTGCGGTGATCAGCATTCGCCACAGCTGCGCCTCCTCGTCCCAGAAGACGAAGGGGTCGCGCCAGTCGCCGGTCTCGTAGCCGTCGGTGGCGCCGAACGTGTCTTGGGGACGCCGCTGCCAGGTGTGCATGCCGTCGTTGCTCGTTGCATGCATGACCAGCTGCAGCGGTCGGCCGTCTTTGCCCGTCTTGGCCGGGTTCTGGCCGGTGTAGAAGGCGTGATGGGTGCCATCGGCCTCCAGCACGATGCTGCCGGTGTAGACGTTGAAGTCGTCAGCCGAGGTCCCACCCGATCCGATGGCCTCGCCGAGCTCCTGGAAACCAGCGAGGTCCTCCGTCACCACCCGGTGCCACGGCATTCCCTCGGCCGGAGTCCGACGAGTCTCGCGCAGGTAGAAGAGGTGGAAGGTTCCGTCCTCCTGCCATGGGATGACATCGCCCACCCATGCACCCTGCGGTCGGTAGAAGCCCTGCTGGCTCATGACACCTCATTCGTTGGTTAACCGGTTACGCAAGAACCATAGATGTGACACAGGTCACTGGTCAAGCGGTTAACCAAGTTGTCTCAACTCAAGGCGGTGGGACCGAGCCCGCCGACGCGATTCCTGTCCCGAATTCGTTTCCCGACGGTCTCAGTGGCTTGTGTGACCAGGATTGAGGTCTCTCGCGGTCAGAAACGTATGGCGCGGGTCACGGTCTGAATCGTGAGCGGTGGAGGTCGGCCTCGACGCCTTCAGGTCAGTCGCGTGCGCCGTGTTCGGCCCTGGTGCATGCCATCTGGATGAGGTGCACACCGTGGGACGTCCTGAACGTCACCTGGATCTGCGGTTGCGGCCTGCGAGAGCGAATCAGCCCAACGCGCGCCAGTCCACCAGTTCGTGCATGCCCGCACCCGCCGTCACGAGTGGCAGGACGGGCACGAAGCAGCGAGACGACTGACCCAGCAGGAAGCGAACAGCTGCTGCAACGTCTTCGGCTGGGATCATCCGATCGCGGGTGTGTTCCGGGGCCCAGCTGGTGCCGGGGGTGTCGACTAGTCCGGGTGTCAGCGCGGTGACATGTATGCCGTCGGGGCTGAGCTCCGCGTGGAGGGAGCGGGATAGAGCAACCAGGGCTGCCTTGGTGGCGGAGTAGACCGATGCGTACGGGGGCGTCTCGGTCGCCGTCATCGAGCTGACGTTGATGATCCAGCTCGCGCCGTTGCTCCTCGCGGCGTCGCTCAGTTGAGGTAGAGCTTCCTGGATCAGTCTCACGGCGCTGCGGAGGTTCAGGGCGAGCTCCAGGTCGAGCTCCTTGGAGGTCTTCTGCTGGATCGGGCCGATGAGGCCGGCGCCGGCGTTGTTGACGAGGAGGTCGAGCCGAGCGTGACGGCGTACGTGTTCGGCGACCACATCCCTGGCAAGGTCGTTCGCCAGGTTGGCGGCTACGACGTGGACCCGCTCGGAGCCAAGCTTGGCAGCGGCGCTCAGCAGCTTCTCGCGGTCGCGGCCTACCAGGGTCACTGACCAGCCCTGGTCGACGAGCATGGCAGCGATGGCCAACCCGATGCCGGCTGAGCCCCCTGTCACCAGTGCTGCTGGGGTGCTCATGCGAGGGAGCGCCGCTCGTCCTCGACCCGAGCCACGATCTGTGCGTGCAGGCGCTTCTTGTCGATCTTGCCGACCGCGGTCTTCGGCATCTCCTCGATCCACTCGAGCCGCTCAGGCCACTTGAACTTGGCAACCCCGAGGCTGTCGAGGTGATGTTGGACGTCGGACATGGAGAGCGGCTCTCCGCGTCCGACGAGATAGGCACAGGACCGCTCCCCGAGCCTCTCGTCGGGCATGGCTACCACAGCAGCGCCGATGATGTCGGGGTGGCGCAGCAGCAGGACCTCGACCTCTTCGGCATTGATCTTCTCGCCGCCGCGATTGATGACGTCCTTGAGTCGCCCCTCGACCGAGAGAAATCGTTCGGTCCCGTAAGTCTGCACCGCGACCAGGTCTCCGGTCCGATAGAGCCCGGTCGAGGTGAACGCGCCGAGATTGTGCTCGGCGGCATCGAAGTATCCGCGCAGTGTGTAAGGCCCCGAGCAGCAGAGCTCTCCCACCTCTCCATCGGCAACCTCATCCTCGGATCCTGGGGCCAGGACCACGAACGTGTCTGCAGGAGAGAGTCCGGAGCCGACCGTCGTGAGGCGGGCCTCTCGGGGTGCGTCGAGCGGGGTGACCGCGAAGAACCCCTCGCCCATTCCGAACAGCTGACCGCTCCAGATGCCGAGTCCTTCGAGACGCTCGAAGATCGGAAGGGGCACCTTTGCACCTGAGAGCACCACCGTCCGAAGGGTCGGTGCGAGCCTGTCGAACTCGGGGGAGCGGATGGCGTTGTAGTGGCCGTGGCCGAGGAGCACGTCGGTGACCTGGGAAGCCGCGAGGAGTGGTAGAGCCTCGGAGAGGTCGGGGGTAGCGAGGATGAGCGCGCCCCCGACGCTGTGGGGGCCGTGCAGTCCGCAGACGATCCCGGCGTTGTGGATCAGCGGGATCAGGTGACCGTTGCGGGTGCTCTCGTCCCAATCCCACGCAGCGGCGTAGGCGCGTGCGTTGTACCAGTACTCGGCGTGCAGGCGAGGGATGACCTTCGGGACGCCGGTGGTTCCTCCCGACAGTTGGAACACCGCGACTTCGTCAGGATCGACGCCCGCCTGAATGGAGTCGACGATCTTGCGGGCGGTGGCGGCATCCAGGTGCTGACCTAGATCCTCGATCCGAGTTCCTGCCCCGTCGGCGGCTGCCGCGATCGTGAGGAGATGACGTAGCCGGGGATGTTCGGCCTGCTGCTCCTCGGCGAAGGCGACGAGGTCGAAGCCGCGGGTTCCCGACTCGACCAGGTGCGCGACGGCCCCGGTGCGCTCGGCGATGGTTCCGATCTCGTGCGCGCGGTGCACGGCCAGCGTGCACACTGGGATCAGACCGGCCTTGAGGACCGCGTACCAGGCGACGACCGTCAACAGTCGGTTGGTGACCTGGAACAGGACGCGATCTCCGGGTTCGAGGCCGAGGTCGACGAGTCCGGCGGCCACGCGGTCGGACCGCTCGTCGAGCTCGGCATAGGAGAGCCGACCCTCCGAGGTGATCACCGCGTCGCGCTCGGCGTATCTCTCGGCGACCGCGCGAAACTCGGCCGCGATCGGGAGAGTCCCCCAGAGACCCTCGGCGCGGTACGTCGACACGAGCTCCTGCGGGAACGGGACGACTCGTCCCGCCCAGTCGATGCTGCCCATCCTGTGCCCCTCGGCATCTCGCCGCGACGGCCCGGTGACCGTCGACATCAGTCTGCACCGTAGACCGGAATCGACGCGCGCGTCAAGTTATTGACGTAGCTGTAAAACAAGCATATCGTGGAGACACTTGTCGTCGGCCGAAAGGCATCACCGTGGAACTGCGTTCCGTCGCCGTCCTGGGCGGAGGACCAGGCGGACTGTACGTCGCTCGCCTCCTCAAGCTGCGCCATCCCCACTGCGCCGTGGACCTGTACGAGCAGAGCCCACCGCACCAGACCTTCGGCTTCGGTGTCGGTCTCGCGACCCGAACCCAGCGCAACCTCGAGGCCGCTGACCCGGAGAGTCTGGCCGCGATCGTCGAGCGGTCGTTTCAGCACGAGATGGCGATGGAGGTCCGCGGACAGCGTGCGCTGCTACCGGTCGACAACCTCATCGCCATCGGTCGCTCCACCCTGCTGGACGTCCTCCGTCAGCATGCCGAGGATGCCGGCGTCCGGTTGCATTACGGCGAGCGGGTCTCGGCAGCGGAGATCGACGCCGAGCTGATCATCGCGGCGGACGGGGTTAGCAGCGCGACCCGGGAAGGGGCCGAAGACGCATTCGGTGTCACCGTCGAGACTCATGATTCCCTCTATCTGTGGTGCGGAACCGACTTCGCTCTCCCGAGCGCCGTGTTCCTGCCCGTCGAGACCGAGCACGGCACCTTCGTGGCTCACGGATACCCCTACGCGCCGGACCGCAGCACCTTCCTCGTCGAGACGGACGAGGAGACCTGGCGCCGAGCCGGTTTCGACCTGACGACGGTTCGTACCCCGTTCGACCAGACCGACGAGGAGTCGCTGGCCTACCTCAGCGCCGCGTTCCAGGACGAGCTGCAGGGTCACCCCCTCATCGGAAACCGGACCCGCTGGCTTCAGTTCCGCACCGTCCAGTGCGCCCGATGGCACCACCACAACGTCGTACTGCTGGGAGATGCGGCACATACGGCGCACTACTCGATCGGCTCCGGGACGAAGCTCGCCATGGAAGACGGCATCGCACTCGACGCCGCCCTGGCGGCCGCGCCGGACCTGCCGTCGGCACTCGTCCGCTACGAGACCGAGCGCCGGCCCGCGGTCGAGCATCTCCAGGAGACCGCTCGGCGCAGCATGCGCTGGTGGGACACGTTCCCCGATCGGCTCGACGTCCCTGTCGACCAGCTGCTCATCGCCTATATGACGCGTGCCGGGAAGGTGAGCGTCGACCGCTTCGCCGCCCTCGCCGGCGATGTCGTACGTCGCGGGCTGAGCCACTACGCCGGGTGTGCGGTCTCCGACGTGCCCGACGACGACCGAACCCCGTGGATCCTGTCGCGGCCCCTGGTTCGAGACGACCGGACATGGTCATCACGGTCGATTTCCCTCGAGGAGCTGGGCAGCCATCACGAGCTCGTTGTCGATGTACGCGACCCTTGGGGTCCGGAAGGGGACGCCCTGGTGAAGCACCTGGCCACCGATATCGACCACTCCGCGCGCAGTGTCCTCCTTCGATCCGGGGACGACCTCGGATCGACGCTCACGATGTTCGATCTGGGCGAACGACTGCGCCGGGAGACCGGCGCGGTGGTTGCGGCGCGGATCGACGAGCGCTGGATCGAGCATGCCGTCGCCGGGCTGGCCAGTGGCCGCATCGACCTGGTGGTCCGCACAACATCGTGATGTGCCGCTCGTCTGCACGGGGCCCGATCTCCTTCGCGGAGATCGGGTCCCGTGTCGTCCGGATTGATCCTCACCGAAGACGGACGGCAGACAGATCGAAACCGCCGGCCCACGGAAAACTCCCGTGGGCCGGCGGCTGCGTTCGGCAATCAGAACCGCTGGCGGAGCCAGTCCTCGATACGCGTCGCCGCCAGCGACGTGCCGGTCGGCGCGCCGGGACGGATCGGCCCACCGAAGTGGGTGCCCTGCACAGCATCAACGGTCAGGTCGCTCGCAGCCAGCGCATTGCTCATTGCCGCGATGTCCGATGGGAAGGAGGCCTGATCGCCGGTGAACTCCAGAAGGAGGGTGGGGACGGTGACCCCCGGAGCACAGCGGACGAAGTCGGCGTGGGTGGTGTTGGCCGACCACGTCGAGAGCCAGGCATCAGCCGTGCTGAGCCGGCCGAAGCCGACGAGGCCGTAGTTGGTCAGGTCCGGGCGTCGCCCGAACAGGGAGCCGTACGGCCGTTCGTTGGGGTCGAGGGTGAGGTCCACGTTCCGCAGGTCTGCGTCTGTCCGGTAGACCGTGATCAAACGAGGGGCAAGCGCACGCCGCCGGTCAGCGGCAACGCCGCCGTTCCTGAAAGCACTGTTTGCTGCTACGGAGGCGGCAACGTGCGCACGTGCAATCTCGTCGATCCGTTGCAGCCGCCGCTGCTGCGCCTTCCGGTAGCGCTGGACGAAGTCGGCGGCGTAGCTGGTCGGCTCCGGGGCCGCCCGATACCCGTTACGGGGGTCGAACGGATCGAGCTCCGGGTCGATCGACAGCGGGTCGGACTCGTCAACGACGGAGGGGTCGATGACGCGCCGGAGCAGGGCCCCCTGGCCCGGATGCGGCGCCAGGAAGACCACGCCGTCCGGTAGCGGCATGTCGGCGCTGCGCAGTGCGACCGGGCGTCCCGATGGGGCCGTGGCGAGTCGCTGCGCCGGATCGAGACGGGCCTGTTGACAGTAGAAGGCAGCGAGTGTGCCGCCGCCCGAGTGGCCCAGAGACACCACGCCGAGGCCCCGCGACCGCAGGAACGAGTGCCCGGCTGCGAAGTCGAGGATCGCCTGCTCGTGGATGAGGGTGAGGTCGTTGTTGGGCGACCGCGAACCCTGGGTCCACACCGCGTATCCCGCGCGGAGGAGGTACGGCACGAGCGAGTGGTGGGTGACGTCCTGCCGCGGGTGCATGATCGTCACGACGGTCTGCGCGCCTGCAGGCACCCGCAGCAGGCCGGTGACCTTGGCGTCATCAGCCGTGACGAGCTCATGGACCGAGGTCACCGCTCCGTCGGGCGCGTCGATCGTGTCGACGTAGCGGCCGGAGCCGAGCCGCGTGGCCGTGCCTGCGTGATCCGCTCGGGGGCCGGTCATCGACGCTCCATCCGGAGCGCGTCCTTGTCCCACTGGGTGATGCGGCAGCCCTCGAGGCCGGCGACGCAGCTGTACCAGACGGCGTGCCGTGCGCCGGTTGCCCGGCGATCGATCACGACGGGGTCCTCGGACGCGATGACGAAGTACGGACCGAGCTTGTCGACCTCCACACCGGGCGCCTTCTCGGCTACGGCGGCGATCGCGGTGTTCTCGGGAACATCGAGCACGAAGAGGCGGTGGGTCATCGCGCCACCGGCCCTTCCGGTCCGGCGACCTGGTCTGGGCGTACGTCCTCGACGAACGCCTTCTGATGCCCCTGCCATGCCTCGGCGCGCTCGACGATCAGCTCCGCTTTGCGTACGAGCAGGTCGTCCATGCCGGCGCCGGGACGCTGGGCGATGTCGACGAGGGCGTCGATGGTCAGGTTGGCGTCAAGGTCCTCCTGCGGGGTGACCGGGCGCAGTGCACGGGTGATCTCGACCATGTAGCCGTTGGGGTCATGGGTGTAGATCGACTCGATCGTCTCGTGCTGGATCTGCATCTCGACGGGCCACTGGCTCGCATCGAGCCGCTTGCGGTACTCCAGCAGGTGGTCCTCGCTGTCGACATGGATCGCGAGGTGGCGCGAGCGGACGAACCACTCCGGCGTCCCTTCTCCGAACTGGGCGTACACGTCGCCTTTCGTCACCTCGGGCGCAGGCAGGCCGAAGTAGTAGAAGAAGGCGATTCGGTCATCGTTGCCGATGTCGAAGAAGAAGTGGATGAAGTCCGGGTGGTCATCAGGGCCCCAGCCGGCGGCACAGATCGAATGCACGACCGGGAAACCCAAGGTGTCCCGGTAGAAACGCACCGTGCCGACGGGGTCGAAGGTGGGGAAGGCGGCGTGGTCGACGCCACGGACCAGGTGCTGGTCGGAGAGCGAGCTCATCGGATTCCTTTCGCCGTTGGTCGTGGGGTCAGAGGGTGGGCTGCAGACTGTCGGTGCGCAGCAGGGAGCCGGCGCCGGGGATGTCCACCGACAGTCCGGCAGCCCGCAGGATGCTGAAGGCGCCAGCCGTCGCGGCGGACAGCACCGGCACGCCCAGCTCTTGCTCGGCCACCTCGACGAGGGGGAGCGACGGCATCTGGACACAGGCGGAGATGACGAGTGCGTCGACCTCAGTCAGATCGAGGCTCCGGGCCGCCTCCAAGACCCGATCACCGGGGATGCAGCCGACCTCGCGGTTGTCCTCGACCTCGAGCGCACGCCAATCGGACACTTCGAAGCCTTCGGCCTCGAGGTACGCCACGACCTTCTCTGCCAGCGGCTTCATGTAAGGGGTGACCAGCGCGATGCGCCGCGCCGACAGCGCTTGGAGCCCTTCGACCAAGGCCCCCGCGCTCGAACGCACGCGCGCATCGGCACCGCCGGTCGCGAGCTGCTCGGCCACGAGACCCTCGACCCGCTGGTGCTCGCCCGGCCCGACAGACATCAGGGCGACCAGGCAGGCATAGAGAATGACGTCGGGAGAAGCGTCACCCAGCTCGAGGATGCAACGCTCGCGCTGCGCGTTCATCGCGGCGAGCTGCTCGGGGGAGACCTTCGCCATCCGCATGCGGCTGGCGTGGAACGAGAAGCTCGCCAGCGGGTGGCGGTTCAGGATGGCCGGCATTTCCGTCTCGACCGTCACGTTGGAGCTCGGGACGACCAAGCCGATTCGTACGTGGTTCATGGGGGTCCTTTCGTCTCCGTCCATCTTTCAACGCATGTGACGAAAAGTCAACGCAAGCGTCAATTCGTCGTGATCTGGGCTCTTGACGCGTGAGTCAAACTATTGACGAAGATGTCGAGTCGATCTACGGTCTGCGTCGACACCAAGGAGTTCGACATGCAGACACCTACGACCGCGACTGGAGCCGGGCTCAACGTTCGGCGAACCCCCAGGGCCGTTCTCGCGCTGAGTTTCGCTGCGCTTGCCCTCGAGGGCTACGACCTGATCATGTACGGCACGGTGGTTCCGAGCCTGCTGAGCTATCAGGCCTGGGATCTCACCCCTGAACGAGCTGGCTTCCTCGGATCTCTCGCCGTCTTCGGCATGCTGGTGGGTGCTCTGGGATCGGGGGCCCTGACGGACAGGATCGGACGCCGCAGGACCATGGTCCTGAGCGTGACCGTGTTCTCTGTCGCGATGGGGTTGTGTGCCGTCGCCGGAAGCCCCGGCCAGTTCGGGTTCTTCCGGTTCGTCGTCGGCCTCGGAGCCGGCGGACTCATGCCAACTGTCGTCGCGCTCATCGTCGAGTACTCGCCGAGACACCGGCGAAGCTTCAATACGGCCGTCGCCTTCGCCGGCGTCGGTATCGGCGGCGTCTTCGCGGGCCTGCTCGCCATCGTCCTCGTCCCCGCCTACGGCTTCCGGGTGATGTTCGCCGTCGGGTTGGTGCCGCTGATCATCGTGCTGCCTCTCCTGCTTCGCCACCTTCCTGAATCGGTTGAGTACCTTCGGGCTCGGGGCCGCGCCGGTGAGGCTCGTGCGGTGATCGAGCGCCATGGCCTCGACGTCGACCTCGAGGGCATCGACGCCTCGGCTGCCCCCGCGGCTGCTGGGGATGCGACCGGACGACGGGCGCAGGTGCGCACCATCTTCGGCAAAGAGCTGCTGGCGACCACGCTGCTCTTCTGGGTGGCGACGTTCCTGTGTCTCCTGGTGCTGTTCGGTGCGAACGCGTGGCTGCCGGCGCTCATGGTGAAGGCGGGCTACGGCCTGGGTTCGGCGCTGTCCTTTCTCCTCGTGCTCAACCTCGGTGCCGTCTTCGGAACCTTGGCCGCCTCGCCCCTGGCCGATCGACTCGGCTCGAAGCCGGTTGTCGCCGCGGCGTTCCTCGCTGCCGCGGGGTCGCTCTCCCTGCTCGCACTGCATCCGCCGACCGCTGTCGTCTATCTCCTTGTCGCTGTGGCAGGAGTGGGCACGACCGGAACCCAGATCTTGATCAACACCTATGTCGGAAGCTCCTATCCGACCGACAGCCGGGCGACGGCGCTCGGCCTGTCCCTGGGGGCCGGCCGCCTGGGCGGGGTCCTGGGACCCATCTATGGCGGCTATCTGCTGGCGACCGGACTACCCGCCTCTGGCCAGTTCTACGCGTACGCGGCGCCTGCGCTCGTCGGCTGCCTGGTCATTCTCGCCATCCCCGGCGCCAAGCGCACCAGCCCGGCCCCGGGGACTGGTACCCATGCGTGAGGCTGTCATCGTCGGCACCGCGCGGACGCCGATCGGAAAGGCATACCGGGGCGCGCTGAGCGGAGTCTCTGCGCCGGCGATGGCGGCGCACGCCATCGCCGCCGCCCTTGGCTGCACGTCGGTCGAGGGCGGTGAGGTGGAGGACGTCGTCCTGGGTTGCGCCATGCAGGAAGGTACGTCCAGCTACAACGTCGCCCGGCAGGCCGCCCTTCGAGCGGGACTTCCGACCAGCGTTCCAGGGATGAGCCTGGACCGGCAGTGCGCCTCGGGCATGATGGCGATCGCGACCGCTGCGAAGCAGATCGTCGTCGACGGCATGCAGGTGACGGTCGGAGGCGGCGTCGAGTCGATCTCGTTGGTGCAGAACGAACACCGCAACACCTACCGCGCACGGGACGCCTGGCTCGCGGAGCGAGGGCATGCGATCTACGTGAGCATGCTGGAGACGGCCGAGACGGTCGCGGACCGCTACCGCATCACGCGGGAGAGGCAGGACCATTATGCCCTCGAGTCACAGCGGCGTACGGCCGCGGCGCAGGCTGCAGGTCTGTTCGACGACGAGATCGTCCCGTTCCGCATCGAGGCCGATGAGGGCAACCGCCCGTCGACGACGATCGAGGGCCTCCGCGGCCTGCCGACCGTACTCCCTGACCGTCCAGGGCATGCCGCGACGATCACCGCAGGGAATGCGTCGCAACTGTCGGACGGGGCTGCTGCGGTCGTCCTCATGGAGGGTGGCGAGGCCGCTCGGCGCGGCATCGAACCACTGGGGGTCTACCGTGGGATGGCAGTGGCCGGATGCGAGCCGGACGAGATGGGGATCGGTCCGATCTTCGCGATCCCGCGACTGCTGCGCCAACACGGCCTGAGCATCGATGACATCGACCTGTGGGAGCTCAACGAGGCCTTCGCCTCCCAGGCGGTCTACTGCCGGGACCGCCTCGGAATCGACCCTGACAGATACAACGTCAACGGGGGAGCCATCGCCATCGGGCACCCGTACGGCATGAGCGGTGCCCGCATGGTCGGCCATGCGCTCCTGGAAGGGCGACGCCGTGAAGCGCGGTACGTCGTCGTCAGCATGTGTGTCGGCGGCGGCATGGGTGCAGCCGGACTCTTCGAGCTGCGATGACGCGCCACTCTGCTTGACATGACCGTAAAATCGATAACATCCACGTCATGAGCACCAGCAAACCCCGCACGAAGACCAAGGCCGGCAAGGATGCCGATCCGGCACGACCCGGTGTCCGTCGCGGCTTGGTCGAGCAGGAGATCTACGATCACGCCACCCGCTTGTTCGCGGAACGTGGCTTCGCTGGGACCAGCTTCCAGGACATCGCCGACGCCGTCGGGCTGACTCGGCCGGCGCTCTACCATTACGTGAGCAGCAAGGACGAGCTCCTGGCGAAGCTGGTCGCTGAGATCACTCAGGACTCCGCGGCTGGCATCCAGGCGATAGCTGACCGCGACGACATCGATGCCGCCCGCAAGGTGCACGAGATCGTCGCCATGAGTGTGCGCCGCCAGGCGGAGAGCGCATCGCGGTTCCAGCTCCTGATCCGGTCCGAGGCCGACCTCCCTGAGGGCATCGCCACCACGCATATGGCCGGTCGTCGCGCCGTGCTGAAGGCGATGGCCGGGGTCATCGAGGACGGGGTTGCGCAGGGCGTGTTTCGGCCTGTCGACCCGCGGGTGGCCGCGCTCGGCCTGCTGGGTATGAACAACTGGGTCGCCTGGTGGTATCACCCCGACGAGCGCAACGACCTCGACTTGATCTGCGAGCAACTGGCCGACATGGCAGTGGCGTCGCTCGTCAACCCTGACGGCAGCGCCACCACTCGCGCGGAGCCGCGTGACGTCCTGCGACTGATCCGCCGCGATCTCGACCACCTCGAGGACCTGCTCGGCGGCTGAGCAGTCAGGTCTCACCACCTCTCGTCGGGCCCCCGCGACAACGCGGGGGCCCCGACGCGTTTTCGCGACCGACCAGAACGAGCGGCGACGAGCAGCTTCTGATTTACGCATGCGTCAACCTATTGACGTTACTGTCGAAGCGTTCTAGCGTCTGTGACTACGGACACAACGAAACGAGGATGCTCATGGCTTACGTCATCGGTGTCGACGTCGGCGGAACCTTCACGGACGCCGTGCTCGACGACGACACAGGGAACATCGTCGCGGCGAAGGCGCCGTCGACGCCGCCCGACTACTCCCAAGGCGTCATGGACGTGTTGGGGGTGCTGGCCGAGCAGCTCGGCATGCCGGTGGAGCAGATGCTGGCCGACACGCACCACATCGCCCACGGCACCACGTCGTCGCTGAACGCGCTGGTGACGGGCAACGTGCCTCCAGTCGGCTTCCTGACAACTGCAGGGCACCGCGACTCGATCTTCATCATGAACGTCGAGGGCCGCTACCTCGGCGGATCACCCGACCAGCTCCAGAACGTGTTGGGGCAGAGCAAGGACCACGGCCTTCTGCCCAAGCGGCACGCACTGGAGGTCATCGAGCGCATCGACCGCGACGGAGCGGTCATCGTTCCGTTGGACGAGGAGTCGGTGCGTACCTCCGTCCGCAAGCTCCTGGATGCCGACGTCAAGGCGATCGCCGTCTCCCTTCTGTGGTCCTTCAAGAATCCGGCCCACGAGCAGCGGATCCGCGAGATCGTCCACGAGATCGACCCGGACATGTTCGTCTCCCTCTCCTCTGAGGTGAGCCCCCGGATCCGGGAGTTCGCCCGCAGCTCCACCACAGTGATGAGCGCCCAGATCGGCCCGGGCCTGCGCGACTACCTCGGCTCGCTCGAGGGTCGGCTCCGCGAGCACGGCCTCGTCGGCCCGCTCCTCGTCATGCAGAGCAATGGTGGCGCCATCGCCGCCGCGGAAGCACCCGCGACGGCCATCAGCACGGTGGGCTCGGTGCTCACCGGTGGTGTGGTCGGTGCTGTCTCGCTCGGCGAGCAGCTGGGACACCGCAACATCATCTCCACCGACGTCGGTGGAACCACCTTCCTCGTCGGTCTGGTCGTCGACGGTGAACCGGTGCGGACCAGCAGCACGATCATCAACCACCATCCGATCAACGTGCCGACCCTCGAGGTCCACGCCATCGGGTCCGGTGGAGGCGCCATCGCCTGGCTCGACAAGGGCGGCAACCTGCAGGTCGGTCCGCGCAGCGCGCAGTCGGTGCCCGGACCCGCGTGCTACGACTCCGGTGGCACCGAGCCCACCAACACCGACGCCAACCTCGTGCTGGGGATCCTCCCGGAGGCCGGCCTGCTGGGCGGGCGAAAGGCGCTCAACGTCGAGGCAGCGCGTGAAGCCATCCGCGTGAAGATCGCCGAGCCACTGGGCCTCAGCATCGAGGACGCCGCTGCCGCGATCTATGCGATCCAGAACGCACAGACCGGCGACCTGCTGCGCAAGACAGTGGTCGAGACCGGCCATGATCCGCGCGACTTCGTTCTCTACGCCTTCGGTGGTGCAGGTCCCGCGTACTGCGGCTTCTACGCTGCCGAGGTCGGTGTCAAGGAGTGCATCGTGCCGCTCGGCCCCGTGGCCTCCGCGTTCTCCGCCTACGGCCTCGCCTCCTCCGACATCGTGCTTGCTTCCGAGCTCTCCGACCCGGGGCAGATGCCGCTCGACCCGGCCCGCGCGATGGAGAACTTCACCTCGCTGGAGCACCAGGTCAAGGCCGCACTGGAACGGCAAGGCCTCGACTTCGAGCGGATCGAGCTGGTCCGGTCCCTCGACCTGCGCTACACCGCGCAGCTCGCCGAGGTCGCCGTCGAGGTTCCGGCCGGCGCGCTGGACGCGGCGGCGATGACCCAGGTGATGGCCGACTTCGAGCAGCGCTACGCCGAACTCTTCGGCGAAGGCACCGGCTTCAGCGCTGCCGGCGTCCAAGCGATCACCTTCCGCGTCCGCGGCACCGGCGTCCTGCCGTTCTCACCTGCCCTGCCGAAGGTGGACTCCGCAGCCGAACCCGACCCGTCCGTCGCGCTCCACGCGACCCGCAAGGTCTGCCTCGACCCGCGCGTGGGGTACGTCGACACCCCGGTCTACGACTACCGCGAGCTGCGTGCGGGCCACCGGATCGTCGGGCCGGCGATCATCGAGGTCCCCACGACCACCGTCGTCGTACCGCCGGAGATGACCGGCACGGTCGACCACCTCGGCAACCTGACCATCATCACCAGGAACTAAGAGGAACTGACATGACGATGCAGATTCCCGGCTCGGAGCACTTCTCCAGCCGTCCCACGGACCACGACGAGATCGCGGCAGGCCTGCCGGACTCCTTGAAGGTCCATTCCGTCAGCCAGGCTCAGATCGATGACCTGGACCCCCTGACGTACGAGGTCGTCCGGCACCGCCTTTGGTCAGTGACCGAGGAGATGGGCGAAGCGCTCAAGCGCATGTCCGGGTCGCCGATCGTCACCGATGCCAACGACTTCGACTTCGCCATCTGCGACGAGCTCGGCCAGGAGGTTCAGGTAGGGCTCTACAACACGATGCTCGCCGGTGCGGTCGACCTGGCGATCTACTGGACGCTGCGCAACCGATCGCACAACCCCGGCATCCGCGAGGGCGACATGTTCCTCTGCAACGACCCCTGGGTCGGCGGCGGACTCCACCAGAACGACGTGATCGTCTTCCAGCCCGTCTTCCACGACGGCAAGCTCTTCGCCTGGACCAGCGCCATCTGCCACGAACCCGACCTCGGTGGTGTCGGGCTCGGCTCCTTCAGCCCTGCGGCGCAGGACGTGTTCTCCGAGGCCCTGCCGACACCACCGATCAAGGTGGTCAAGGACTTCGACCTGCAGGACGACGTCGTCGACGTGTGGATCCGCCGTTCGAGGGTGCCGATGCTGGTCAACCTCGACCTGCGCGCCAAGGTCGGCTCGAACACGGTCGGCCGCAAGCGGCTCGAGGAGGTCATCGCCCAGTACGGCGCGGACACCGTCAAGGCCGTCATGAAGCGGATGATGGCTGACGCCGAGGGCCGGATGCGCACCAAGCTCAGCGACCTGCCCGACGGCACCTGGGAGGCCACCGGCTACCAGGACCAGTCCCACGAGGGTGACCGCGGTGTGCACAAGATCACCGTGGCCATGACAAAGCGGGACGACCACCTGACCTTCGACTTCACCGGGACCGACCCGCAGGCAGGCATGATCAACTGCACCTACGCAGGCATGCGTGGCGGAGTGATGCTCGCCCTCCTCCCGATCCTCGCCAACGACATCCCTTGGTCTGCAGGCGGACTGATGCGCTGCTTCGACCTGGTGTCGGAGGAAGGAACGATCAACAACGCCACCTATCCCGCCGCCGTCAGCCGCGGCCCGATCGGACCAGCGTGGTTGACCGGCACCCTGGTTGCCCAGTGCCTGTCTCAGATGCTCGACCGCTCCGCCGACATCGGCAAGAGCGTCCAGGCCGCCTGCTGTGGCACGTGGGACACTGCCGTCGTCGCGGGTCTCGACGAACGCGGTGACGTACCGATGCCGTTCCTCAACGTGATGATGGAACCGATGGCCGGTGGATTCGGTGCCCGCCCCGAGATGGACGGCATGGACACCGGCGGGCTGTTCTGCATCCCGATGGGCCGCATCCCCGACGTCGAGATGACCGAGTTCCTCTACCCACTGCTCACCCTGTGGCGACGCGAGGAACCCGACTCCGGTGGCCCGGGGCGCCAGCGCGGGGGAGTGAGCGCCTCGCTGGCTGTCACCCTCCACGGGTCCTCACAGCCGGCGGGTCTCGTGCTCGCCTCGGCGGGCAAGGCGGTATCGCAGAACAACGGCCTCGCGGGCGGCTATCCGGGCAACACCGGTCTCGATGCCGTCGCCCGCCAGGTCGACATCGGACAGATTCTCGCCGAGGGCCGCATCCCCCAGTCCTTGGATGACTTCGGCGGCGATGTCGAGATCGGGAACTGCTATGCGCAGTCCTACCTCGCGCCGGGCGAGGTGCTCTACATGAACTGGCAGGGCGGCGGTGGATACGGCGATCCTCTGCTGCGCGACCCGCACGCTGTCCTCCACGACGTCGTCGAGGACAAGGTCAGCCCCGCCGCCGCCACCACCGTCTACGGCGTCGTTCTCGCCAATGGCGAGGTCGACCAAGCGGCAACCACGACCCGGCGAGCGGAGCTGCGTGACGAGCGACGGCAGCGATCGAGGACAGAGCCCCGCGACCGCGGGACGCTCGACACGACCCGAGCGCGTCGCATCGACGACAACCTCGTCATCGCCGGCGACACGGTCGGCTGTGCACACTGCGGTCTCGGCCTGGCCGACGTCACCCGCGACGTGTCGCTCGGCCTTGCGATCTACGACGGGCCATCGACCGACGCCGGGCCCCAGGTCACCTCCGACCCAGGGCACTACGTGGACGATCAGATCGTCTTCCGCCAGCTCTGCTGCCCCGGATGCTGGACCGCGATCACCTCGACGATCGTTCCGGCAGACCACATCGACCAGACCGACGATGTCTCCCGCCTTGGAGTCGGTCTCGTCGCAACACAGTAGGTTCACCGGCGTCGCGACCGTGCCCGCGTGCGGTCGCGACGCAGCTCGTGGGAAGACGACACCGACCGATACTTGTCCCATGCGTGCAAGGCTGGGGGTGTGGCCAACCGACTTGCCTCTGCGACCTCGCCGTACCTGCTCCAGCATGCTCAAAACCCGGTCGACTGGTGGGAGTGGGGGGCAGAGGCGTTGGAGGAGGCGCGGCGGCGGGACGTACCTGTCCTGCTCTCGGTTGGGTACGCCGCCTGCCACTGGTGCCACGTGATGGCGCACGAGTCGTTCGAGGACGCCACGACGGCCGCGTACATGAACGAGCACTTCGTCAACATCAAGGTCGACAGGGAGGAGCGGCCGGATGTGGACGCCGTCTACATGGCGGCGACGACGGCGATGACCGGGTCGGGCGGGTGGCCGATGACGGTGGTGCTCGACCACGACGGCAACCCGTTCTTCGCCGGCACCTACTTCCCGGACATGCCGAGGCACGGACAGCCGGCGTTCACGCAGGTGCTGCAGGCGCTCTCGGAGGCGTGGACGCAGCGGCGCTCGGAGATCGGGGCGGTGGCGGAGAACGTACGTCAGCACCTGGCCAACATCTCCGGGGCGGCTGGGTCCGCGGGCAGCTGGCAGGTCGACGTCGATGCCGCGGTCGAGACGCTGGCCGGGGAGTTCGACCCGATGGCGGGAGGGTTCGGGGGTGCTCCGAAGTTCCCGCCGTCGATGGTGCTGGAGTTCCTGCGGCGAGCGGCCGGTGCGCCCGGGGCGGACTCGCGGGTCTCGCACATGCTCTCGCGGACCGTGGCCGCGATGGCCGGTGGCGGGATCTACGACCAAATCGGGGGTGGGTTCGCCCGCTATGCCGTCGACCGCGGCTGGGTCGTTCCGCACTTCGAGAAGATGCTCTACGACAACGCCCAGCTGATCGGCCTCTACGCCCGCCTCGGCACCGAGCTCGGCGACCGGGTCGCGCGGGAGAGCGCCGACTGGATGATCCGCGAGCTCGGCACCGCCGAGGGCGGGTTCGCCTCCGCGCTCGACGCCGACAGCGAGGGGGTCGAGGGGAAGTTCTACGTCTGGACGCCGGGCGAGCTCGTCGACGTCCTCGGTGCCGACGACGGAGCCTGGGCAGCCGAGGTCTTCGAGGTGACCGAGGCAGGCACCTTCGAGGAAGGAGCCTCAACCCTGCAGCTGCGGCACCGGCCTGAGGACACCGAGCGGCTCGAGGCGGTCAAGGCGCGTCTGCTGGCGGCGCGCGCGGAGCGGGTACGCCCGGCACGCGACGACAAGGTCGTCGCGGCCTGGAACGGGCTGGCGATCAGCGGTCTGGTCGACGCCGGACTGCTGCTGGGGGAGCGGCGCTACGTGGACGCCGCGGTCTCGGCGGGCGAGCTGCTGTGGCGAACGCACTGTGTTGGTCTCGACACGCCTCCGCCTAGCGGCTCCGGCGGCTCGACCAGCGAATCGTCGGTCCGCCTGCTCCGCGTCAGCCGAGACGGCGTGGCCGGGGCCCACGCGGGGGTGCTGGAGGACTACGGCTGCGTCGCGGCCGGCTTCCTGGCGCTGACCCAGGCGACCAGCGACAGCACCTGGCTCGACCGGGCGACGGCACTGCTCGACACCGCACTGACCCACTTCCGCGCGGAGGACCGCGGCTTCTACGACACCGCCGACGACGCGGAGGCGCTGGTCACCCGGCCCCGGGACCCCTCCGACAACGCCAGCCCCAGCGGCACCAGCGCGATGGTCCACGCGCTCGTCACCGCCCACGCGCTCACCGGAGAGGGCCGCTACCGTACGGCCGCCGAGGAGGCGCTCGCGGCCACGAGCAACCTGATGGCCAAGGCGCCCCGGTTCGCGGGCTGGTCGCTGGCGGCCGCGGCGACGATGGCTGACGGTCCGCTCGAGATCGCGGTCGTCGGACCGCCGGGACCCGACCGCGACGCTCTCGAGACCGCGGCCCGGCGCAAGCCGGGTGCGGTGGTGGTCGTCGCCGACGAGGCGCGCGAGGACATCCCGCTGCTGAGCAGCCGCACTCCCGTGGACGGGAGGGCGGCGGCGTACGTCTGTCGGGGGTTCGTCTGCGAGCGCCCGGTCACCACCGTGGAGGAACTGGCGAAGACCCATACCTGATCCCGGGCAACTATGTGGTGATCCCCTATGTCGGTGCGCGCGTAGAAGTGTAACTTCGGTCACATGACGGTCGATGTGGTCGCGTTCCTGGAGCTGCTGGCCGGGGATGCCGCGGAGGCCGACTTCGAGGGACCGTCGCAGGCCGCGCGAGCGGCGGGGGCGAGCGCCGCGGAGCAGGAGCGGATCGACTACGCCAAGAGGCTCGCGCTGCAGGTCAGGGCGACTCTGGAGGCGCGCCGCCGGCGCGAGGGCGAGCTGGGGGCGCTGTTCGAGTCGGCCAACGACCTGGCGATGCTGACCAACCTGGAGGCGGTGCTGCAGGCGATCGTGACCCGGGCGAGGCAGCTGCTCAACAGCGACGTCGCCTATCTGACCCTCAACGACGAGCGTCGTGGCGAGTACATGCGCGTGACCGAGGGCATCCTGACCGCGGCCTTCCGCTCGACCCGGATCCCCTACGGCATCGGGCTCGGCGGCCTCGTCGCCCAGACCATGAAGCCCTACTCGACAGCCGACTACATCCCCGACGAGCGGTTCCGGCACGCCCCCGACATCGATGGCGCGGTCAGCGGCGAGGGCATCCGCGCGATCATCGGCGTACCGCTCCTGCTGGGCACCCAGGTCATCGGCGTCCTCTTCGCCGCCAACCGCACCGTACGTCCCTTCGGTGCCGAGGCGAGCGCACTGCTCGTCTCCCTGGCGGCCCACGCGGCGATCGCGGTGGACAAGGCCCGGCTGCTGGAGGAGACCCGCGCGGCGGTCGCCGAGCTCGAGGTCACCACCCGCAAGCTGCAGGCACGCAACGAGGCGGTCGAGCGCGCCGCGGACGCCCACGACCGGCTCACCCGGATCGTCGTCGAGGGCGGCGGCGTCGACGACGTCGTACGCAGCGTCGCCGAGGTCCTCGGCGCCCGGGTGGTGGTGCTGGACCTGAGCGGCGAGACCATCGCCAGCAGTGCCCCCGACCAGCCCGTCTCCGACTACGAGGCCGCCGTGACCCGGCGCAGCCTCGACCTGAGCCGTACCGCCGGCAGCGGCGACATCTACGCCACCCCGGTGCTCGCCGGGGCCGAGCAGCTCGGCTCGATGCTCCTCGGCCCGCGCGAGGTCGACCGCGAGGACGGGGACCTGGACGACGGCGACCAGCGGATCCTGGAGCGGGCGGCGCTGGTCACCGCGCTGTTGCTGCTCTTCCGGCGCAGCGTCGCCGAGGCCGAGGGACGCGTACGCGGCGAGCTCCTCGACGAGCTCCTCTCCGGCACCACCCCGGACCCGGACACGCTGCGCGAGCGGGGCCGGCTGCTGCAAGCGGACCTGTCCCGGGACTATGCCGTCGTGGTGGCGAACGTCCCCGGCGACCGGGCCCGGGTCGGCCAGGCGGCGACGTTCGTCGCCGCCACCCACGACGGGTTCGCGGCGGTGCGGCAGGGGCAGGTCGTGCTGATCTTCCCCGACTGCGACGCCCGCGCCGCCGGCGAGCTGGTGGTCGAGGGACTGCGGCTATCCGCCGGCGCCCCGGTGACGGTCGGCGCTGCCGGCCCGGTGCCGGGGCCGCTGAGCAGTCCCGACGCGGTGGTGAAGGGCTACGACGAGGCTCGCCGCTGTCTGGCGGCCGCGATGACGCTGGGGCGTGAGGGCCAGGTGGTCACCGCCGAGGACCTCGGCTTCGTGGGGCTGCTGCTCGGCTCCGACGGCCTCCCGGCGTCGTACGTCACCTCGCGGCTGGGGCCGGTGATCGACTACGACGCCGCGAAGGGGTCGAAGCTGGTAGAGACCCTGCGGGCCTACTTCGCCGCCGACCGCAACCTCACCCGCACCGCCGGCGCGCTGCATGTGCACGTCAACACGGTCACACAGCGTCTGGAGCGGGTCACCCGGCTGCTGGGCAAGGGCTGGCAGGAGCCGGAGCGCCAACTCGAGGTGCAGCTGGCGCTCCGGCTCCATCAGCTGGTCGCCTAGAGCGAGCTCAGGAACGACGACGGGTCAGCCAGAGGTGGCGGGCGGTGCCCCAGATCCCGCGACGGAAGAGCAGCACCACGGTGACGAACACGGCGCCGGTGACGATCCCGATCCCGTCGAATCCGGACGAGGCCAGGTAGTCGGCGAGCATCACGATCAGCCCGGCGCCGATGACGCCGCCCCACAGGGTGCCGATCCCGCCGAGCACGGTCATCAGCACGACCTCGCCGGAGGTAGCCCAGTGCAGCTCGGGCAGCGCCACGAAGCCGTGCGAGACGGCGAAGACGCCGCCGGCGAGCCCCGAGAGCCCGGCCGAGAGCACGAAGACGATCAGCTTGTAGCGCTCGACGTCGTAGCCGAGTGCCCTGGCCCGAGGTGCGTTGTCACGGATCGCGACCAGCACCCGCCCGAAGGGGGAGTGGACGATCCGCCAGGCGGCCCACATCCCGAGCAGGATGATCGGCAGCGCGGCGTAGTAGAAGAAGAACGAGTCGGTCTCGACGGCCTCGATCCCGAAGAACGATCGCGGCACGCCCTGGAGCCCGTTCTCGCCGCCGGTGAGCGATGAGGCCTGGTTGGCGATGAAGAAGAGCATCTGCGCGAAGGCGAGGGTGACCATCGCGAAGTAGATCCCCGACCGCTTCACCGACAGGTAGCCGATCGGCACCGCCAGGAGCATCGCGAAGAGCGCCCCGCCCAGAACTGCCACCGGAAAAGGCACGCCGAGGTGGATCGCGATCAGTCCGGTGGCATAGGCGGACCCGCCCCAGAACGCGGCGTGGCCGAACGAGAGCAGCCCGCAGTAGCCCAGCAGCAGGTCGAGGGCCACCGCGAAGAGCGCCCACGCGGCGATGTCCATCGCCACCGGCGGGTAGACGAACCACGGCAGCGCCAGCGCCACCACCAGTCCCACGGCCAGCAGGACCAGTCGCTGCCATGGGCGTGCGCCCGCTATCGCCGCATGCTGCTCGGTGACGCTGGCACCGGCTGTCGCGATGGACGTCATGCCGTCGCCTCCTCTCGGCCGAAGAGCCCGGCCGGCCGGGCCAGGACCACCACAGCCATCAGCACGAAGATGAGAACCTGCGAGAACGTCGGTGCGTACGCCTGCCCGAAGGCCTCCACGAGCCCGACCAGGAACCCGCCGACGACGGCGCCCACGATCGAGCCGAGCCCGCCGATCACCACGACCGCGAACAGGATGATGATGAAGTCGCTGCCCATCTCGGCGGTGATCGCCCGGAACGGCGCCGCCAGCACCCCGGCCAGCCCGGCGAGCGCGACCCCGAAGCCGAACACCGGCGTCACCCAGCGCCCGACGTTGATGCCGAGCGCACCGGCGAGCTCGGGTCGCTCGGTCGCGGCGCGGACGATCATGCCCACCCGCGTACGCGTCATCAGCAGCCAGACGCCGAGGCAGACGAGCAGCGCGACACCGATCACGAAGAGCTGGTAGACCGGCAGCCCGACGCCACCCACCTGCACCCGCCCGGTCAGCGCCTCGGGGCGCTCGTAGGGCAACCCCGAGACCCCGTAGCGGCGCTTGACGAGGTCGACCAGCAGCAGGGTCAGCCCGAAGGTGAGCAGCAGGTTGTAGAGCGGGTCGAGCGGCAGCAGCCACTGCACCAGCAGCCGCTCGACCAGCATCCCGAAGACCAGCATCAGCAGCGGCACCACGATCAGCGCCAGCCACAGGCTCATCCCGACGGTGTCCAGGAGCACCGCGGCGGCGACCGCTCCCAGCATGTAGAAGGCGCCGTGGGCGAAGTTGACCACGCCCAGCACCCCGAAGATGACGGCCAGGCCGAGCGCGGCCAGCGCGTAGAAGCTGCCGGCCGCGAGCCCTTGGACGGTGTACTGCAGAACCGCGTTCATACCAATCCCTCTAGACCTCGCGCCTACATCGAGCAGCCGGACTCAGCTGCCGGGCGGAACGCCTCCTCGGCCGGGATCGTCTTGATGATCTCCTCGTAGTCCCAGTCCTCCTTGACGTCGTCCGGTCCCTTGACCCGGGCCAGGTAGGCGTCGTGGATGACCCGGTGGTCCTCGGCGCGGATCTCACCGTTGCGCAGGAACATGTCCTCGACCTTCTTGCCCTCGAGCTCCTCGACGATCTTGTCGGCGTCGTCGGTGCCGGCCGCCTGGACCGCCTCGAGGTACTGCGTCGCCGCCGAGTAGTTGCCCGCGTGGGCGTACGTCGGCCGGTCGCCGGTCTCCTCCATGAAGCGGTCGGCCCACTCGCGGGACTTCTCGTCGAGGTTCCAGTACCAGGCGTCGGTGAAGATCGTGCCCTCGAACGCCTCGACGCCGAGCGAGTGGATGTCGGAGATGAACATCAGCCCGACGGCCAGGTCGATGCCCTGGTCCTTGAGCCCGGACTCGTTGTACTGCTTGACCAGGTTGATCAGGTCGCCGCCGGCGTGCATGGTGCCGATGACCTGCGGTTTCGCGGCTCCCGCCTTGGTGATGTACGTCGCGAAGTTGTCGTTCGGGAACGGCGTCGCGATCGTGCCCGCGACCGTGCCGCCGCCCGCCTCGATGGCGCCGGTGAACGACTTCACCATGTCCTGGCCGAAGGCGTAGTCGGGGTAGATCAGCTGCCAGTTCTTGTCGCCTTCCTCGGTGACGACGGTGCCGGTGCCGTTGGCCAGCATCCAGGTGTCGTAGGCGTAGTGGAAGGTGTACTTGTTGCACTGTGCGCCGGTCAGCTCGGTCGTGCCGGCGCCGATGTTCATGTAGAGCTTCTTCTTGTTCTTCGCCTGCGTCGCGACGGCCAGCGCCGCCGACGAGGTCGGCACGTCGAGGATGACGTCGGCGCCCTCGCGGTCGTAGAGCTCCTGGGCCTTGGTGTTGGCGATGTCCGGCTCGTTCTGGTGATCGGCCGAGGTCACCTCGATGTCGTCGACGACGGCCTCGTCGCCGTACTTCTCCTGGTAGTCGTCGATCGCCATCTGGATCGCGATCTTCGAGTTGGGGCCGGAGACGTCCTTGTAGACACCGGAGGCGTCGTTGAGCAGGGCGAGGACCACCTTGTCGTCGGTGAAGTCACCTCCGGCAGCAGCCGGCCCGCCGGCACCGCAGCCTGCGGTGATCAGGACACCTGCCATCAATATCGAGGCGCCCGCAGCTGTGCGTCGCTTGTTCATCGTGTCTCTCCTCGTGGGGTAGGGCTGTGCTCGATCTCTGCGGACGTACGTCAGATCCCGAGGTGTTCGAGTAGCTCGTCCTGACGTTCGACGAACTCGTCGTTGTCGAGGCTCTCGACCAGGCGGCCCTGGGCGAGCAGGTAGTGGCGGTCGGCGACGGTGGCGGCGAAACGTACGTTCTGCTCGATCAGGAGCACGCCGATCCCGGACTGCTTCGCGGTCCGCACGATGTCGCCGATCTGGGCGACGATGACGGGGGCGAGCCCCTCGGAGGGCTCGTCGAGCAGCAGCAGGCGGGCGCCGGTGCGGAGCACCCGGGCGACGGCGAGCATCTGCTGCTCACCGCCCGAGAGCGTCGTCCCGCCCGCTCGCCGACGGCTGCCGAGAGCCGGGAAGGCGTCGTAGACCTGCTCCAGCGTCCACGCCGACTCGGAGACCTTCGGCGGCAGCAGGAGGTTCTCCTCCACGCTCAGGTTGGCGAAGATGCCGCGGTCGTCCTGCACCCAGCCGAGCCCGGCGCGGGCCCGCTTGTGCGCGGGCAGCGAGGTGATCTCGCGGCCGTCGAGCCGGATCGATCCGGTCAGGTGCTTGTGGAGGCCCATCAGGCAGCGGACGAGCGTGGTCTTGCCGGCCCCGTTGCGGCCGACGAGGGTGACGACCTCGCCCTCGGCCACGCTCAGGGTGGCCTCGCGCAGGGCCTGCGCCTCGCCGTACCAGGCGCTCAGGTTCTCTATCTCAAGCACGGTGAGCCTCTCCGAGGTAGGCGGTGATGACCCGCGGATCCGCACGGACCTCGTCGTAGGGGCCTTCGGCGAGCACCGAGCCCTGCTGCAGGACGGTGACCCGGTCGGCGAGGTGGGCGACGACGTGCATGTTGTGGTCGACGAAGACGACCGTGCGGCCCTCGGCGATGCGCCGGACGAGCTCGATGGTGCGGTCCACGTCCTCGATGCCCATCCCCGCCGTCGGCTCGTCGAGGAGCAGCAGCCGGGGCTCGACGGCGAGGACGAGAGCGAGCTCGAGCGCCCGCTTCTGTCCGTACGCCATCAGCCCGGTCGGCTTGTCGGCCAGCTCGGTCAAACCGACCTCGGCCAGCAGCCGGTCGACCTCGTCGCGGCGGCGTCCGAGCAGCTTCTCCGAGCGCCAGAACCTCAGCCCCTGGCTGGTCAGTCCCTGGAGCGCGATCTCGACGTGCTCGCGCGGGGTGAGGTTCTCGAAGAGGCTGGTGATCTGGAAGGAGCGGGCCACCCCGTGGCGGGTGATCCGCTCCGGCGCCATCCCGGTGACATCGTCACCGAAGACCGTGATCCTTCCGCCGGTGGGCTTGAGGAACCCGGTCAGCAGGTTGAAGAGCGTCGTCTTGCCGGCGCCGTTGGGGCCGACGAGCGCGTGTACGGTGCCCTCGGCGACCTCCAGGTCGACGGAGCTGACCGCGCGGAAGCCGCGGAAGTCCTTGGTGAGACCCTCGGTCCGTAGTGCGCACCTCGGGGTCGGTGTGGTGCTCGTCACAGGGGCGACGCTAGGGAAGCGGTGAGACGTACGCCATAGGGGTTCGGGACACACTGAGCCTCGTCATTGTGTGGCTCGCCCCCATGCCGGCTCTCCAGTGCCCGGCTCAAGTCTGGCCACATCTTGCGCACAGGAGTTGTGTGCGGCGGCCACATGGCGCAGGTCACACCGCGTCGCGATCCTTGAGCAATGGCCCCCACCCACGTACGCAGATTCCTGACCGTCGGCTCCGCGCTCGCCCTCGCCGCCGCGGCCCTGGTCGTCGGCCAGGTGCCCGCGAGCGCCGCGCCGTCGACGGGCACCGCCGACTGCTCGTCGCTGGTCGGGCTGAAGATCCCCGCCCACCGCATCGGCCTGCCGACCACCGGTGCTGAGGTCACCGCGACGACGTCGATGTCGGCCTCCGGGACCCGGCCGACCGCGCTCCCGGCCTACTGCCGCGCCGACATCGCGATCCACCCGGTCGACCCTGCCGCCCCGGACATCCGGATGGGCCTGGCCCTGCCCCAGGGGTGGAACGGGAAGACGATGATGTTCGGCGGTGGCGGCTACAACGGCACCATCCCCAATCTCGCCCAGAACGTGCCCTTCGGGCCGGTCGACCAGCGCACCCCGCTCGGCCGCGGCTATGCCACGTACGCCAGCGACTCCGGCCATCAGGCCGACACCAGCCGCCACCCGATCGCCAGCCTGGACGGCTGGTTCGGCCAGAACGACGAAGCCGTGCGCAACTTCTCCGGTGACGCGCTCGAGAAGGTGCACGACACCGCCACGTACGTGATCTCGAAGGCCTTCGGTCGGGCGCCCGGCACGGCCTACTTCGCCGGCGGCTCGACCGGTGGCCGGGAGGCCCTGGCGGTCGCGCAGCGCTGGCCGCGCGACTTCGACGGGGTGATCTCCGCGTACCCGGCCTGGAACGCCGCCACCCTCGACCTCTTCTTCGGCCGGATCACCCACGAGTTCGGCAAGCCCGGCGCGTTCCCGTCGAAGGCGCAGCAGGACCTCGTCGCACAGCGGGTCCTGGCCGCCTGCGACGGCGGCGACGGGCTCACAGACGGGGTGATCTCCGACGAGGCCGGCTGCGACTTCGACCCGGAGACGCTGTTGTGCGGCGAGGGCGAGACGCCGGGGGACACCTGCCTCTCGCGTGAGCAGGTGGATGCGGTGGTAGCGGCCGACAGCAGCTGGCGGCTGCCCTACCGCGTGGCGAGCGGGGAGTGGGGCTATCCCGGGTTCCCGCTCCTGTCCGGAGCACGCATGTCGACGCCGGTCCTCGGCTTCGGCACCGCCGCGCCGGCCGACCCGATGCCGGTGACCGCCGGCTACGGCATGCAGTTCTGGAACCAGTGGGCCAAGTACTTCGTGGCTCGCGACCCGCAGATCAGCCCGTTCGCGATCGACCCGGCCGACCCGGGGGAGTGGCAGGGCCGGATCAGCGAGCTGACCGCGCTCCAGGACGTCAACGACGCCGACCTGCGCCCGTTCGCCCGCTCCGGCGGCAGGCTGATCCTGGTCCACGGTGCCGCCGACGAGCTGGTGAGCCACCGCTCCACGATCGACTACTACCAGCGCGTCCAGCGGGTGATGGGCAAGCGAGCGACCGAGGGATTCTCCCGGTTCTATCTGGTGCCCGGCGCCAACCACGCCAACTTCGCCCCGGTCGCCTTCTCCGCCTCGTACGACTCGCTCACGGCCCTGGAGAAGTGGGCCGAACGGGGCGTCGCTCCCGGGCAGAACCAGGTGGTCGCCGACGGCAACGCCGGAGCCGCCCGAACCCGACCGTTGTGCGAATGGCCGGCCTGGCCCGCGTACGTCGGAGGACCCGCCTCGGAGGCGAGCAGCTTCCGGTGCGAGATGTGACGGATTACACCCCCGACCTTTCCCGTCCATCAGCCGAGATGGTTTCCTATCCCTCATGTCTGTTTGGCGCACCAAATCCATCGAGCAATCCCTTGCCGATGCCGAGACCCCGGAGTTCAAGCTCAAAAGGCGACTCACTTCGGTTGACCTGACCGTCTTCGGGATCGGCGTCATCATCGGAGCGGGAATCTTCACGCTGACCGGTAGAGCCGCGGCTGAGTACGCCGGCCCGGGTGTGGTCTTCTCCTTCGTCATCGCCGCGATCTGCTGCGGCCTGGCGGCGCTGTGCTACGCCGAGTTCGCCTCGACGGTGCCGGTGTCGGGGTCGGCGTACACGTTCTCCTACGCCACCCTCGGCGAGATGCTCGCCTGGATCATCGGCTGGGACCTGATCCTGGAGATGGTGCTCGGTGCGTCCGTGGTCGCGCAGGGCTGGAGCAGCTACCTGGTGACGTTCCTCGAGGAGATCGGCCTCGGCTGGCCCAAGGGCTACGGGCCCGACGCCAGCGCCGACTGGGGTCAGCCCAACCTGGCCGCCCTGCTGCTCGTGATCGTCCTGGTGGGCCTGATCGCGATCGGGATCAAGGAGTCGCTGCGGGTCAACCTCGTGCTGGTCGCGGTCAAGCTGTTCATCGTCCTGTTCGTCATCGTCGCCGGCATGTTCTACATCACCGGCTCCAACTACGACCCGTTCATCCCCGACCGTGCCGGTTCCGTCAGCGGTGAGGGCATCCACCAGCCGCTGATCCAGTGGGCCTTCGGCCTCGAGCCGCAGACCTTCGGTGTCCTCGGCATCATCTCGGCCGCCTCGGTCGTCTTCTTCGCCTACATCGGCTTCGACGTGGTCGCCACGACCGCGGAGGAGGCCAACAACCCCCAGCGCGACCTGCCCCGCGGCATCATCGGCTCGCTGGTGATCTGCACGATCCTCTACGTCGCCGTCGCCCTGGTGATCACCGGCATGGTGAAGTACGACCAGATCGACACCGAGGCCGCGCTCGCCACCGCGTTCCGAGATGTCGGCCGCGGCGGGTTCGCGACCCTGATCTCGGCCGGCGCCGTCGCCGGTCTGACCACCGTCGTGATGACGCTGATGATCGGCGCCATCCGGGTCATCTTCGCGATGAGCCGCGACGGTCTGTTCCCGGTGAGGTTCGCCCACGTCAACCCGAAGACCGGCACCCCGGTCCGGATCACCCTCACCGTCGGCGCCTTCGTCGCGATCGTGGCCACCTTCACCCCGATCGGCAAGCTCGAGGAGATGGTCAACATCGGCACCCTGACCGCGTTCGCGCTGGTCTCGATCGCCGTGCCGATCCTGCGCAAGCGTCGCCCGGACCTGCCGCGCTCCTTCAAGGTGCCGTTCAACCCGGTGCTGCCGATCGTGGCCGCGCTGATCTGCATCTACCTGACCCTCAACCTGAGCGTCGAGACCTGGCTGCGGTTCCTGGTCTGGATGGCGATCGGATTCGCCATCTACTTCCTCTACGGCTACCGCAACTCGCGGGTCGGTAAGGGCGGCGACGACAACGTCGTCGAGCCGCTGCACATGTGAGGATCTCGTAGACGAGAAGGGGCGCGTGGCCGGACCGGCCGCGCGCCCCTTTCCTCGTCTGGACGTCACCTGACGGCATCGACCAGGCGGTCGCCGAGGTCGGAGCGGAGATAGAGGACCGATCGGCCGTGGCGGGCCGAGGTCAGCAGCCCTGCCGCGCGCATCGCCCGCAGATGCTGGTTGACGGCTGTGGGGGTCACCCCGAGGCGTACGGCCAGCTCGGTCGACGAGGCCGGAGCCGCCAGCAGGGTGAGGAGCCCGGAGCGGGTCTCGCCGATGAGGTCGCGCAGCGCCCGCGGCGCCTGTGGCCGGTCACTGGTCCACAGCGTGCCGAGCCCGCGTGCCGGGTAGAACATGACCGGCGGCTCCTCGGGCGAGATCGGCGTCGACGGGTTGCGGGAGAACAGGGTGGGCACCAGGGTGAGCCCGACCCCCGCGGTCGTACGCCGATAGTCGACCTTCGACGTGGTGAGCCGGATCGCGAGGACGTCGTCGGCGAGGGTGACTCGCGGCGAGATGCCGGCGAACATCGACGCCATGCCGGAGTGGACGATCGTCCGGCCGCGATGCACGATGTCGGCCTCCAGCACCGCTCGCATCCGCTGCCAGTGCGGTTCGAAGCAGGCGTCCCAGTAGCCGCGCAGCGCGGTGAGGACGCGGCGCAGCAGCACCTGCGGAGGCCCGTTCAGGACCGGCGGTGGGCCGCCCTCGAAGTGCACTGCGGCCAGGTCGGCACGTACGCGCTGCGGCGAGGTCGCCGCGATCACCTCGAGCTCGTCCTCGAGCCGGGCGAGCGGGGTGCGCGGGCGCGGGTTGAGAAGTCCGGTGTCCAGAGTCGGTCGTTGGTCAGCGCCAGCAGGGTCCCGCGATCCAGGTCGGCGGTGCCGACACCGCGGAGCCAGGGCAGGTGGAGCGGGAACCTGCCGGGGTCGCGCAGCGCCCGGAGCGAGAGGGTGAGCTCGTTGAGCGGCGAGATGGCGAACCGGACCTCGCTCAGGTCGGGACCGGCCAGCTCGTACCTGATCATGAAGCAATACGCTACATCGTTAGCGCGCGCAGGCGTGGGGTGCGACAACTGGACCCGTGATCCGCCTCCCCAGCGACCCGGTCGAGCGCCCGCTCGTCGGCGCCATCGCCGCCCTCTCCCTCGCCCGTGGCATGTTCTTCGCGGTCAGCGCGCTCTACTTCACCCGCACGGTCGGCCTCTCGGCGGTGACCGTCGGCATCGGCCTGACCGTCGCCGGAGCCGTCGGCGTCGTGGCGACGTACGCAGGTGGACGGCTCAGCGACCGGTGGGGCGCCGACCGGGTGCAGCTGTGCGCGATGGCGAGCTACGGCATCGCCCTGCTCGCCTACGCCCTGGCGCGGGACGTGGTCGCGTTCGTGCTGGTCGCGACCTGGGTCTCGGCCTCGCGAGGCTTCCAGTCGAGCGCGCAGTCGACGCTGATCGCGCGCTGGTTCGACGGCCCCGACCGGGTCGCCGTACGCGCCCGGCTGCGCGTGGTCATGAACGTGATGATCGGAGCGGGGACCCTGCTCGCCGCGCTGGCGCTGGCGGTCGACACCGGGACCGCCTATCGCACCACGATGGTGGTCGTCGGGTTGCTCACCACGCTCGCGGCCGTGCCGCTCATCGGGCTCAGGCGCCGGGTCGCGGGGCTGGCCGAGACGATGGACGCCGGCTCCGGTCCGACGGTGGTCGCAGGCCCCTCACCGCTGCGCGACCGCACCTATGTGACCGCGACCGTGCTCAGCGGAGTGATGGCGATCCACTTCGGGGTGACCTCGATCGGGGTGCCGCTGTGGGTGGCCGACCACACCGACGCGCCGACGGTCCTGGTCTCGCTCCTCCTGGTGGTGAACACCGTCTACGTCGCGCTCTTCCAGGTGCGGGCCTCGCGCGGCACGCACGACATCGCCACGGCGGGTCGAGCCGTGCGCGGCGCCGGGTTCCTGCTGCTCGCCGCCTGCCTGCTCTTCGCGGGGGCGGGCTATGCGGGCCCTGTGTTCGCCACGTGCCTGCTGCTGCTCGCCGCGCTGGCCGCCTCGGCAGCCGAGACGCGCGGCGAGGCGGGCAGCTGGGGGCTGGCCTTCGAGCTCGCCGACCAGCAGCGGGCCGGTGCCTACCAGGGCGTGAGCCAGATGGGCTACGCGCTGGCGCACATGCTCGCGCCTCTGGTGGTGACCGCCACCGCGATCGACCACGGCACCGGTGGCTGGATGGTGCTGGGCGCGCTCTTCGCCGTCACCGGCATCCTCACCGCGGTGCTGGCCCGGCACGCGGCCACGGCACGTGACCGGGCTCAGGCTCAGCGCAGCGAGTACGTCGCCAGCGAGACGCCGGTGTAGTGCACGATGAACGCGAGGATCGTGAAGGTGTGGAAGACCTCGTGGAAGCCGAACCACTGCGGCCACGGGTTGGGCCGCTTGAAGCCGTAGATGACGCCGCCGGCGGTGTAGAGCGCGCCGCCGACACAGAT
This sequence comes from Nocardioides sp. YJ-D4, assembly GCF_054031495.1. Classification (NCBI taxonomy): domain Bacteria; kingdom Bacillati; phylum Actinomycetota; class Actinomycetes; order Propionibacteriales; family Nocardioidaceae; genus Nocardioides; species Nocardioides sp. YJ-D4. The sequence goes on along the minus strand of NZ_CM132932.1, from coordinate 1,597,391 downwards.
CAGCGTGAAGGTGGCGATCCCGATGCCGACACCGAGCGCGACCGCGCCGGAGAAGAACGAGGGGATGAAGAAGATCGCCGCCCAGCCGAGCGCGATGTAGTTCGGGACGTACAGCCAGCGCGGGGCCTCGGGCCAGAACACCCGGAAGAAGACGCCCAGGATGGCACCGGTCCAGACCACCGAGAGCAGCACGACCTGGGTGACGCCGTCGAGGAGCAGCAGCGAGAAGGGGGTGTAGGAGCCCGCGATCATCAGCATGATGTTCGCGTGGTCCCAGCGCTTCAGGATGGTGTGGGAGCGTGGGCTCCACTTACCCATCGCGTTGCCGCGGTGGTAGACCGCGGAGACGGTGAAGAGCAGCAGCGCGGCCATCGTGAACACCGCCGCGCCGAGCCGCGGCGCACCCGCGGGGGCCAGGACGATCAGCACGATCCCGGCCGCCAGCGTGAGCGGGGCGCTGGCCAGGTGGATCCAGCCGCGCAGCTTTGGCAGGGCCTCGTGAACGGTCGAGGAGACCGAGTCGGTGATCGTTCCGACCTTGAGGCGCATCGCGTCCGTCATCTCGCTCATAAGTGCCAAGGCTATCGGTCCACCCTGAAGATCGGGTGAACCCCGTCCCGCTGGGAGATGTGGGCGCGGCGCCGATACCCTTCTGCACGTGGCAGACTGGAAGGAAGGCGTACGTCGGGTTCTCTACCCAGCCTACGAGGCGCGGATGCTCCGCAAGCTCGATGCCTCCAAGCTGCCCAAGCACGTCGGGGTGATGCTCGATGGCAACCGTCGCTGGGCCAAGGAGGTCGGCCAGTCGACCGCCCACGGCCACCGGGCCGGCGCGGCCAACATCGAGCCGCTGCTCACCTGGTGCGACGAGATCGGCATCGAGGTGGTCACCCTGTGGCTGCTCTCCACCGACAACCTCAACCGCCCCGCCGACGAGCTGGCACCGCTCCTCGAGATCATCGCCGACGCGGTCGACTCTCTGGCAGACGTACGCCGCTGGCGGTTGCACCCGGTCGGCGCGCTCGACCTCCTGCCCGACTGGCTGTCCCAGCGCCTCAAGGCCGCCGAGGAGGCGACCCGGGACGTCGACGGGATGCTGGTCAACGTCGCCGTCGGCTACGGCGGCCGCCGCGAGATCGCCGACGCCGTACGTGCCCTGCTCAACGAGCACGCCATCCGCGGCACGTCGCTGGAGGAGCTCGCCCAGATCATCGACGTCGAGCACATCGCCGACCACCTCTACACCAAGGGCCAGCCCGATCCCGACCTGGTGATCCGTACGTCCGGGGAGCAGCGCCTGGGCGGATTTCTGCTCTGGCAGAGCGCGAAGTCGGAGTTCTACTTCTGCGAGGCCTACTGGCCCGACTTCCGGCGCACCGACTTCCTGCGGGCCCTGCGCGCCTACGCCCACCGCGAGCGTCGCCTCGGAAGGTGACCACTGGCCGGAACATTCGGTCGTGTCACCAGGAGTTCACAAAGAAAAATCGTTCGTGTTGCCACAGACCGTTGGTCCGGCGTCGTAGCGTTGTATCCAACGGCGGGGAACAAATTCCCGTCGCACCTGGAGGCCCGTTACGTGAGTAGTCACGAACCGAACCTGCGTCAGGATCTCATCGATCCCGACGGGCGTGAGGCGGTCGGCACCCCGACTGACGGTCCACCGTCCGGTCCATCTGATTAACGATGAAATGGCCGGACTCATGGGTGTATGAGCCGGTCGCGAGAGGTGATCCGCGTGGCCAACCGAACCACGAACGAGCATGTCACCGAGGCCGATACGTCGGCCGCTCCGACACCGGCGTCGGAGCCATCCCCGTCCAGCGCAGCCCCGGAGAGCGAGTCGCCTTCTGTGCGCACGTTCGTTCTCGACACCAGCGTCCTGCTCTCGGACCCGAAGGCCATGACGCGCTTCGCCGAGCACCAGGTCGTCCTCCCGGTGGTGGTCATCACCGAGCTGGAGGGGAAGCGACACCACCCGGAGCTGGGCTACTTCGCCCGCTCCGCGCTCCGGCAGCTGGACGGGCTGCGGGTCACCCACGGACGCCTCGACACGGCGGTCCCGGTCGGCGAGGAGGGCGGCACGATCCGTGTCGAGCTCAACCACACCGACCCGTCCTCGCTGCCGAGCGGATTCCGGCTCGGGGACAACGACACCCGGATCCTCGCGGTCGCGCGCAACCTGCAGGGCGACGGGCTCGACGTCACCCTGGTCTCCAAGGACCTGCCGATGCGGATCAAGGCGTCCGCGGTCGGGCTGAAGGCCGAGGACTACCGCGGTGAGCGGATCAACGACTCCGACCCCGGCTACTCCGGGATGGCCGAGCTGGACGTCGCCTCCGCGTCCCTCGACGAGCTCTACGACGACGGCGTCCTCGAGCTCGACGCGGCCCGCGACCTGCCCTGCCACACGGGTCTGGTGCTGATGTCGGACCGCGGCACCGCGCTGGGCCGGGTCGGACCGGACAAGCAGGTGCACCTGGTGCGCGGGGACCGGGAGGTCTTCGGGATCCATGGCCGCTCCGCGGAGCAGCGGATCGCGCTGGAGATGCTGCTCGACCCCGAGGTCGGCATCGTCTCCCTCGGTGGCCGGGCCGGCACCGGGAAGTCCGCGCTCGCGCTGTGCGCCGGGCTGGAGGCGGTCATGGAGCGCAACCAGCACAAGAAGGTGCTGATCTTCCGCCCGCTCTTCGCCGTCGGCGGCCAGGAGCTCGGCTACCTCCCCGGCACCGAGGGCGAGAAGATGTCGCCGTGGGGCCAGGCGGTCTTCGACACGCTCTCCGCGGTCACCACGCAGGACGTGATCGACGAGATCATCGACCGGGGCATGCTGGAGGTGCTGCCGCTGACCCACATCCGCGGCCGGTCGCTCCACGACTCGTTCGTGATCGTCGACGAGGCGCAGTCGCTGGAGCGCAACGTGCTCCTGACGGTGCTCTCCCGCATCGGCGCCAACTCGAAGGTCGTGCTCACCCACGACGTCGCCCAGCGCGACAACCTCCGGGTCGGACGCCACGACGGCGTGGTCGCGGTCATCGAGAAGCTGAAGGGCCACCCGCTCTTCTCCCACGTCACCCTGACCCGCTCCGAGCGCTCGCCGATCGCCGCGCTCGTCACCGAGATGCTGGAGAACGTCGTCCCGTAATCATTGTCACGTCAACGGCCCCGGACCTGTAAGGTCTGGGGCCGTTGTGATTTCTGTGACTCATGTTACGGAAGTGATGCTCAGGACGGTCATTTCTGACCTACAAACGGTGCGTCCGGTTTGATACGAGGTTGGTGCTCATGCATTGTTTGCGGGTCTGTAATGCCTCAGCCCCCGAATGAGAGCCCGTGACCAAGCCTGTTCATCGTGCCCCGCGACATCGCGGTGCGCCAGCGAATCCGCTTGTCGACGTTCCGCACAAGGCTGCGCGTACGACCGCCAAGACAACCCTCCTCCTCTCCGTCCTCGCCCTCGGCGGGACCGGAGCCGCAGTCGCAGGCGGGGTGGCCTACACCGGCCCCGCCACCGACGACCCGACGCTCAGCGCGGGTGAGTCGGCAGCCGCCGACATTCCCGAGCTCACCGACGCCCAGCGCGCCGCGATCGAGGCCGAGTCCGCCGCCCGCGGCAACGAGACCTCCCTGTCGCGTTCTGCCGGTGACCGCCGCGAGGTCGCCGACCCCGGCAAGCAGGCCGCCCTGTCGGCCGGCAACGACGTCCGGGCCATCGCCGGCGTCGAAGAGATCGAGATCGATCTGCGCAACCCCAAGGACATCGCCAAGTCGATGCTCGGCGACTTCGGCTGGGGGATGGACCAGTTCTCCTGCCTCGAGCCGCTCTGGGAGAAGGAGTCGGGCTGGAACCCGACCGCTGCCAACCCCTCCTCCAGCGCCTACGGCATCCCGCAGGCCCTCCCCGGCTCCAAGATGGCCTCCGCCGGCGACGACTGGGAGACCAACCCCGCCACCCAGATCGAGTGGGGCCTCGGCTACATCAACGACCGCTACGGCTCCCCCTGCGGCGCCTGGAGCCACTCCCAGTCCGTCGGCTGGTACTAGGCCGAATCTGTTGGCCTGGCGGCCGAGTCGGCTCGTCCTGACGTGAAATCTCGCCGAGTCGGCGCGTTCTAACGCGCCGACTCGGCGATGTTTTTGGTCAGGACGAGCCGACTCGGCGGTTCAGGGGTGGGTCATCGACTCGACGTCGAGCGCTTCGTCCAGCTGGGCCTCGGTGAGGGTACCGTCGGCGACGTAGCCGAGCTTGATGACGGTGTCCTTGATCGTGGCGCCCTCGGCGAGGGCCTGCTTGGCGACCTTGGCGGCGGCCTCGTAGCCGATGTACTTGTTGAGCGGGGTGACGATCGAGGGGGAGGACTCGGCGTACGCGCGCAGGCGCTCGGGGACGGGGACGATCCCGTCGACGGTGCGCTCGGCCAGGACGGTCATCGAGGTCGAGAGCAGGCGGATCGACTCCAGAATGTTGCGGGCCATCACCGGCATCGCGACGTTGAGCTCGAAGGCGCCCGAGGCGCCGGCGGCGGTCACCGCGGCGTCGTTGCCGATCACCTGGAAGGCGACCATCAAGGTGGCCTCCGGCACGACCGGGTTGACCTTGCCGGGCATGATCGAGGAGCCCGGCTGGAGGTCGGGCAGGTGGATCTCGGCCAGACCGGTGGTGGGGCCGGACGACATCCAGCGCAGGTCGTTGTTGATCTTGATCAGGCCGACCGCGAGCGTCTTCAGGACGCCGGAGAGCTCGACCAGCGAGTCGCGGGTGCCCTGGGCCTCGAAGTGGTTGCGGGCCTCGGTGAACGGCTGGCCGGTGCGGTTGGAGAGGTCGGCGATCACGGCCTGCGGGAACCCGGCGGGCGTGTTGATGCCGGTCCCGACCGCGGTGCCGCCGAGCGCCAGCTCGCGCACCCTCGGGAGGACCGACTCGAGCCGCTCGGCCGCGTAGCGGACGGTGGCTGCGTACCCTCCGAACTCCTGGCCGAGGGTGACCGGGGTGGCGTCCATCAGGTGCGTACGTCCCGACTTCACCAGGCCCGAGAACTCCTCGGCCTTCGCCTCGAGCGAGCCCGCCAGGACGTCGATCGCGGGCAGCAGCTGCTCGGTGACGGCGACGGCGGCCGCGACGTGGATCGCCGTCGGGAAGGTGTCGTTGGAGGACTGGGAGGCGTTGACGTGGTCGTTGGGATGTACGTCCCTGCCCGCCCGAGCCGCCAGCGACGCGATCACCTCGTTGGCGTTCATGTTGGAGGAGGTGCCGGAACCGGTCTGGAAGACGTCGATCGGGAACGCGTCGTCGTGGCGGCCCTCGGAGACCTCGCCCGCGGCCGCGATGATCGCCTCGGCCTTGTCGCCGGGCAGGACGCCGAGGTCGAAGTTGGCCTTGGCGGCGGCCGCCTTCACATGACCGATCGCATGGATCAGCGCCGGCTCGATGGGCGTGCCCGAGATGGGGAAGTTCTCCACGGCCCGCTGGGTCTGGGCGCGCCACAGCGCATCCTTCGGGACCCGGACCTCTCCCATGGAGTCGTGCTCGATGCGAAAGCTCATGTCGTCCATGTCTGATTCAACCTTTGACTAGTTGGTGCCATTCCCGCGCGAGACCCCGTCGGCCGAGAGCCGGCCCACATAGAGCCAGTACGTCTCGGAGTGCCCCTGCAGGTCGACCGGGTAGGAGAGCGCCTCGGCCTCGTCGAAGACCTGCGCCATCACCTCCAGCAGCGCCGGAGCCTTCGCCGCCGACCACACCACCACGGTGCCACCCGGGGCCGTCGCCCGCCGCGCATCCGCCAGCGCGGGCGCCTCGTAGAGCGCTCCGTTGGCGTCGTGGACCAGGTAGCCGGGACCGTTGTCGACGTCCAGCAGCACGACGTCGTACGCCTCGGGCCGGCTCTCCCGCAGGACCACGGCCACGTCGGCCACCTCGATGTGGACGCGCTCGTCCCTCAGCAGGTCGGGGCCGTGGGGGATCCGGCCGGTACGCATCCACTCGACCAGGCGCGGCTCGATCTCGACGACCGTGACCGCCTCGACCCGTGGATCGGTCAGCACGGCCTCGAGGGTGAAGCCGAGCCCGAGGCCTCCGATGAGCACGTGCTTCGGCGCCGGGTGCAGCTCGAGGGCGTGCGTGGCCAGCGCCTTCTCAGTCGAGGTCTCCCGGGTGTCCATCACGAAGATCCCGTTGGCCCGCAGCTCGAGGTGGCCGTCCGCTCGATGCCGTAGCGCCAGCCCACCGTCGACGATCACCGATTCAGTCCCACTCACGGTTCCATTGTGTCCGATGTGGGTACCGGGCCCGTCATGAGCGATGACGACACCCAGTTCCCAGCCCAGCAGCAGGAACCTCCCGGGCTCACCGGAGAGATGGACCCGCTGCCTGATCACGGCGAGTCCAGCTACCAGGGCCACGGCCGCCTCGATGGCAAGGTCGCGCTCATCACCGGTGCCGACTCCGGCATCGGCCGCGCGGTCGCCATCGCGTACGCCCGTGAGGGGGCCGACGTGGCCTTCACCTACCTCCCGGAGGAGGAGCCGGACGCCCAGGAGACCTCGAAGCTGGTCGAGGAGGCCGGACGTACGCCGCTGGCCATCCCGATCGACCTGCGCGAGCGTGAGGCGTGCGACGAGGTCGTCGAACGCACCGTGCAGGAGCTCGGCGGCCTCGACATCCTGGTCAACAACGCCGGCTACCAGTTCGCCCGCGACAAGGGTCTGACGGACATGGACGACGAGCGGATCGACCGGACGTTCAAGACGAACCTGTACGCCCTCCTCTGGCTGACCCGCGCAGCCGTCCCGCACCTGCGGAAGAGCAACGGCTGCGTCATCAACAACGCCTCGATCCAGGCGTACGAACCTTCGACCAGCCTGCTCGACTACGCCGCGACGAAGGCGGCCATCAACAACTTCACCGTCAACCTCGCCGCCGAGCTCGGGCCCGACGGGGTCCGGGTGAACGCAGTGGCCCCGGGGCCGATCTGGACCCCGCTGCAGCCGGCGACGCAGGCGCCGGAGAAGGTGCAGAAGTTCGGGGCGAACACGCCGCTGGGGCGCGCCGGTCAGCCGGCCGAGGTCGCGCCCGCGTTCGTGTTCCTGGCCTCTCCGGCCGAGGCGTCCTACGTCTCCGGCACCGTTCTCGGGGTGACTGGGGGACGGCCGGTGTTCTGATGGCCGCGAGCAGCTTTCACCCCGGTGAGATCGAGGGCGGTGGTCCGGACGAGGACCCGGCCGAGCGGATCACCCGGAACTGGAACGAGCTCCTCCAAGAGCTGCGGGTGCTGCAGACCGGCGTGCAGATCCTGACCGGTTTCCTGCTGACGGTCCCGTTCTCGCCCCGCTTCCCGGACCTGGCCGACCATCAGCAGACGATCTACCTCGTCGTGCTGGTCGGCTCGGTCATCACCACCTCCCTGATCATCGCCCCGGTCTCCTTCCACCGGATCCTGTTCCGGCGTCGCCAGCGGCCGTGGCTGGTCACGGCCTCGCACGCCTGTGCCCGCGCCGGACTGGCAGGATTCGCGGTCACCTCGGCGCTGGTCGTGCTGCTCGTCTTCGACGTCGTCCTCTCCTTCGGTGCCGGGGTCGTCGCCGCGGTCGGCGTACTGGTCCTGTTCGTCTCGCTGTGGGCGGGACTGCCGCTGCTCAACGGGCGAAATAACTCGCACTGACCCCATGTGATGACCACCACACCGGGAGTACGCTGGTCGGAAACCGAGTCTGGTGGGCTTATGTGGTCGTTCTTCTGGATCCTCGTCGCGGTACTGCTCGGAATTGCCGAGGCGTTCACGATGACGCTGGCGTTCGCTTTCGTCGCCGGCGGGGCGCTCCTTGCCGCGGGCAGCGCGGCCTTGGGCGCGCCCGTGCTGGTGCAGATGCTGGTCTTCGCGCTCGCGGGTGGCGGCAGCGTGCTGCTGGTGCGGCCGATCGCACGCCGTCACATGGCCCTGCCGCCGCCGGTGCGTGATGGCACCGACGCGCTGGTCGGCCGTCAGGCGGTCGTCCTCGCGGAGGTGAGCTACGCGCACGGGCTGGTCCGGCTCGCGGGCGAGGAATGGACCGCCCGCCCCTACGACGAGGACCTGGTCATCCCGGTCGGATGCCGGGTCGACGTGCTCGAGATCGAAGGCGCGACGGCGCTCGTGCATCCGCGCGACCCGCTGTCGCTGTCCCCTTAGAGGAGGGCGTACGAGATGGAACTTCTGCTGATCGTTCTGGTCATGGTCGCGCTTGTGGTGGGGGCGGTCGCCTCGACGGTGCGGATCGTGCCGCAGGCCCGGCGCTACAACATCGAGCGCTTCGGGCGCTACCGGATCACGCTCCAGCCAGGGCTGAACTTCGTGATCCCGCTCGTGGACCGGGTCAACACCAAGCTGGACGTACGCGAGACCGTCTACTCCTCCAACCCGCGTCCGGTGATCACCGAGGACAACCTGGTGGTCAACATCGACACGGTGCTCTACTACCAGATCACCGACCCGCGGGCGGCCGCCTACGAGGTCGCGAACTACCTGCAGGCGATCGACCAGCTCACCGTCACCACGCTGCGAAACCTGATCGGCTCGATGGACCTGGAGCGCACCCTGACCTCGCGCGAGACGATCAACGCGCGGCTGCGTGAGGTGCTCGACGACGCCACCGGGAAATGGGGGATCCGGGTCAACCGGGTCGAGATCAAGGCGATCGACCCGCCGGCCTCGATCAAGGAGGCGATGGAGAAGCAGATGCGCGCCGAGCGTGACAAGCGCGCCGCCATCCTGCACGCGGAGGGCAAGCGGGCCTCGCTGATCCTCGAGGCCGAGGGCACCCGGCAGAAGTCCATCCTGGAGGCGGAGGGCAACCAGCAGGCCCGGATCCTCGAGGCCGAGGGTGAGGCCACCGCGTTGGAGCGGGTCTTCCAGGCGGTCCACGCCAACGACGCCGACCCCAAGGTCCTGGCCTACAAGTACCTCGAGATGCTGCCTTCGCTCGCGTCGCACGGCAACTCGTTCTGGGTCATCCCCGGCGAGCTCACCGAGGCGATGCGTACGGTCACCGGCGCCTTCGCCGACAACGCCTCCTCTATGCAGTCGGCGAAGGGGTCGGACAACGGCCACGACGCAGGACGTACGCCGCCGGTTCCCTCGCCTCGCGAGGCGATCGAGCAGGCGGAGCACGAGGCGGCCAAGGCGGTCGAGGCGGCCCACGAGGAGTCGGCCCGGGCGGACCGCATCATCGGGTGACGCCGCAAAGGTCGCAGAAACCCGTTTCCCGAGGGCACCCGGTCGCTGACAAGATGGCCGGGTGCCGCTGTCCACCCCGACGCTGACGACCGAGCGGTTGCGGCTGCGGCCGTTCGCCGCCGCCGATGCCGAGCCGCTGTTCGCCCTCCAGAGCGACGCGTACGTCCTGCGCTACTGGGACTCGCCGCCCTGGACCGAGCGGGCGCGTGCCGAGCAGTTCATCGCCCGAAGCCATGCGATGGCCGAGGAGGGGAGCGGGGCGCGGCTGGTCATCGAGCGCGACTCCACCTTCGCCGGCTGGTGCACCCTGAACTCCTGGAATCCCGACTTCCGCAGCGCCTCGCTGGGCTACTGCCTCGCCCGGGCGGGGTGGGGTCAGGGCATCGCGACCGAGGCCGCGGGCGCGCTCGTGGACTGGGCCTTCGACACCCTGGACCTGAACCGGGTCCAGGCCGAGGCCGACACCCGCAACGCCGCCTCCGCCCGGGTGCTGGAGAAGCTCGGCTTCACGCTGGAGGGGACTCTGCGCGAGGACTGCGTCGTGAACGGTGACGTCTCGGACTCGTGGGTGTTCGGGCTGCTGCGCCGGGAGTGGTTCTCCCCGTAACGGGGTACCGCACGGAACATGAGCCAGCAACCGTTACCAGCAGAGGGCCCCGACGATCCCGATTACACCGAGGAGACGGGGGAGGACGAGGAGGGCGGCCAGGTGTCCGCGGCCGAGAACCTCGAAGGCGAGGGTGGCACTCCGATCGCGCCGTCCGACGCGACTGCCGGCTACCCCGACTCCGAATCCGGCAGCCCGGACACGCACGGGTCCGGGCCCGGTGAGGCGCCGCCCGAGAACCGGCGCGACAACGACGTCTAGGGACTCTGCGTACGTCCAGCCCCTGCGGTACACCGAATCTCGGTGTGCCGCAGGGACCATCAGGCGCGTACGCGGCGCCCAGCAGGATCAGCCGAAGAGGTCGCCCAACCAGGACTCGCGGTGGTGGCCGCGGCGGTTGTCGTGGCGGCGGTCGTCGTCGTCATAGTCGCGCCGCTCGTACTCCCGCTTCTCATAGCGTCGCTCGTCGCGCTTCTGCTCCTGGCGGGGCTGCTGGTAGCTGCCGGGCTGCGGGGCACCGACGGACCGCTCGATGATCTTGTCGATCTCGCCGCGGTCCAGCCACACGCCACGGCACTGCGGGCAGTAGTCGATCTCGATGCCTTGGCGCTCGCTCATCACCAGGGTGGCACCGTCGATGGGGCACTGCATGGGGGTCTCCTCGTCGTCGGGGATCGGCGCCCATCAACCTAGCCGGTCGCTCGGCATCGCCGAGGCTCGACGTCGGCGGATATCCGGTCTTCGGCTGCTCCGGAAGGATTGGGATCAGTCGCCGAGACGCTTGAACGGCTCGATGGCGAAGACGACGTCGACGGCGACGTCGAAGTAGGCGGCGATCCGCAGAGCAAGATGCAACGAGGGGCTGTATTCGCCCCGCTCCAGGTAGCCCACGGTCTGGTAGTGGACGCCGAGGGCGTCGGCGAGCTCCCGGCGCGAGATGCCGCGCTCGGCGCGTAGCATCGCGATCCGGTTGTAGACGGTGTCCGATTCGTTGGCCACAGGTCAGTAGCCCCTGGACATGACCTTGTCGCGCGCTGCCGCGATCGCGGAGCCGGTCTGGCGGCGAGCCATCCGGCGGAGCACGATCGGTGCCAGCACGAGGCCGACCACGGCCCAGACGCCGAGGACGCCGAACATCTCGACCGTACGCCAGGAGTCTCCGATCTCCGCGGCCTCCGCCCCCGCGGGCATCATCGCGGACCGCGTGCCGAGCCCGAGCCAGTAGAAGGGGAAGATCTGCCCGACCCACTGCAGCCAGGTGGGCATCGCGGTGATCGGGTAGAAGATGCCGGAGATCGCGATCAACAGCATCGAGGCCAGCATGATCAGCATCGACTGGGCGCTCGACTTGAAGATCGAGCCGAGCGCCGACCCGATCGGGACGGTCGCGACCATGCCGACGACGAAGATGACCGGGAGCAGCAGCGCCGTGCGGCCGTCGATCCGGAGGTCGCCGATCACCGTCATCGCGGGGATCGCGAGCAGCACCAGGCTGGCCAGCGTGGTCAGCCCGAAGAACCAGATCTTGCCGATCAGGTAGCCGAGCATCCCGTCGGGCGTCGCCTTGGCCCGCAGCAGCGTGCCGTCCTCACGGTCGGTGGCGATCTGCATCGCCGGGCCCGCGAGGCCGCCGAAGGCGATCGACATCCCGATCAGGCTCGGCAGCACCATCGCACCCAGGGCGAGGTCGGTGCCGGGCACGGTGTTGCCGCGCATGAACAAGAGCGTCACCGTGAAGCTGACCGGGAACAGGAGCATCCAGAAGATGTCGCCGACGTCGGTCAGCGAATACTTGGTCTCCAGCCAGCCGCGGTGCAGCCCGGCGCGTACGGCGACGCCGCGCGTGCCTGTGGTCCCGGTGGTGATCATGACAGCGCCTCCAGCTTCTCGTGCTCCTCGGCCAGGCCGCTCTCGACCCGCTGGACGAGCGCGAGGTAGGTGTCCTCGAGGTTGGCCCGTTTCACCTCGAGCTCGGTCACGTCGGGGTCGGTCGCGAGCAGGCGGCGTACGAACTCGGTCGGGTCGCGGTCCTCGACCGCGTGCACGTGCCGCTCGCCTCCGGCGGTCCAGCGGACCTCCGCCTTGGTCGCGAGGTCGAGGGCCAGCTTGTCGGGACTGCCGTCGGCGATGATCGTGCCGCGGTCGAGCACGAGGATCCGGTCGGCGAGCTTCTCCGCCTCGGCCAGGTCATGGGTGGTCAGCAGCACGGTGGTGTTCTCGAAGTCGGAGAGCCGGTGCACCAGCTCGTGGAACTCTCGTCGCGCGTGCGGGTCGAAGCCGGCCGTCGGCTCGTCGAGGAACACCAGCTCGGGACGGCCGACGATGCCGATCGCGACGTCGACCCGGCGGCGCTGGCCGCCGGAGAGCCGCATCACCCTCTGGTCTGCGTGGGCGGTGAGGCCGACGACGGCGAGGAGCTCGTCGACGTCCCACGGGCGAGGGACCTCAGCGGTGGCGTACGGCGCGTAGAACCGCGCGTGGTAGTCGAGCAGGTCGCGCACCCGCCAGCGGCTGTGGTCCCGCCATGACTGGAGCACCACGCCGACCCGCGCTCGCCACCGTTCGTCGCCCCGTGCCGGGTCGGAGCCCAGCACCGAGACGTCGCCCGAGGCCGGCATCCGGAACCCTTCGAGGACCTCGATGGTCGTGGTCTTGCCGGCGCCGTTGGGGCCGAGCAGGGCGACGACCTCGCCGCGACGGGCGGAGAAGGTCACACCCTTGAGCACCTCGTTGCTGCCGTAGCGCACCCGCAGGTCGCGTACGTCGAGCGCGAGGTCGGTGAGCGCTGTTGTGCTCTCGCTATCGGGCATAGCAGGAATACTACGACCGATAGACGAAGTGCGACAGCGAATTGGGTGGGCGCCCGCTCAGCGCTCCTTGGAGCGCACCCGGATCCCGGTCAGCGGCACCGTGGTGGTGCCGGAAGGGTCGGTGAAGAAGTCGTTGCCCTCGCCGTCGACGACGATGAAGGCCGGGAAGTTCTCGACCTCGATCTTCCAGACCGCCTCCATGCCGAGCTCGGGGTACTCGAGCACCTCGACCGACTTGATGCAGTCCTGCGCCAGCCGGGCAGCGGGGCCGCCGATGGAGCCGAGGTAGAAGCCGCCGTAGGTCCCGCACGCCTCGGCGACGACCTTGGAGCGGTTGCCCTTGGCCAGCATGACCATTGAGCCGCCGGCAGCCTGGAACTGCTCGACGTAGGAGTCCATCCGGCCGGCGGTGGTCGGCCCGAAGGACCCGCTCGCCATGCCCTCGGGCGTCTTGGCGGGCCCGGCGTAGTAGACCGGGTGGTTCTTCAGGTAGTCCGGCATCTCCTCGCCGGCGTCGAGGCGCTCCTTGATCTTGGCGTGCGCGATGTCGCGGGCCACGACCATCGGGCCGGACAGCGACAGGCGGGTCTTGACCGGGTGCTGCGACAGCGTCGCCAGGATCTTGTCCATGGGCTGGTTCAGATCGATCGAGACGACCTCGCCGGCCGAGATCTCCTCGGCCATGCCGGCGTCGGGCATGTACTGCGCCGGGTCGGTCTCGAGCTGCTCGAGGAAGACGCCGTCGCGGGTGATCTTGCCCAGCGCCTGGCGGTCGGCGGAGCAGGAGACCGCGATCGCCACCGGGCAGGACGCGCCGTGGCGGGGGAGCCGGACGACGCGTACGTCATGGCAGAAGTACTTGCCACCGAACTGGGCCCCGATCCCGAAGGACTGGGTGAGCTCGAAGACCTTCTCCTCCAGGTCGGTGTCGCGGAAGCCGTGGGCGCTCATCGAGCCCTCGGTCGGGAGGTTGTCGAGGTAGTGGGCACTCGCGTACTTCGCGGTCTTGAGCGCGAACTCCGCCGAGGTCCCGCCGATGACGACGGCGAGGTGGTACGGCGGGCAGGCGGCGGTGCCGAGCGAGCGGATCTTCTCGTCGAGGAAGGTGAGGATCCGGTCGGGGTTGAGGATCGCCTTGGTCTCCTGGAACAGGAACGACTTGTTGGCCGAGCCGCCGCCCTTGGCCATGAAGAGGAACTTGTACTCCGGGCCGTTCTCGCCCTCGGTGGTCGAGTAGATCTCGACCTGCGCGGGCAGGTTGGAGCCGGTGTTCTTCTCCTCGTACGTGGTCAGCGGCGCCAGCTGGGAGTAGCGCAGGTTGAGCTTGGTGTAGGCGTCGAAGACACCGCGGCTGACGGTCTCGGCGTCGTCGGCGCCGGTCAGCACACCCTCGGACTTCTTGCCCATCACGATCGCGGTGCCGGTGTCCTGGCACATCGGCAGGATCCCGCCGGCGGAGATGTTGACGTTCTTGAGCAGGTCGAGCGCGACGAAGCGGTCGTTCCCGGAGGCCTCGGGGTCGTCGATGATCTTCCGCAGCTGCTTGAGGTGGGCCGGGCGGAGGTACTGGTTGATGTCCTTCATCGCCTCGGCGGTCAGCCGGCGGATCGCCTCGGGGTCGACCTTGAGGAACTTGCGCCCGTCGACCTCGATCTCTTCCACCCCCTCGCTCGTGATCAAGCGGTAAGGAGTGTCGTCCTTGCCGGTCGGGAGGAGGTCGGAGTACCGGAACTCAACGTCAGCCACGGAAGAGAATCGTACGCCGCCGGGGATGTCACAGATCGCGCGCGTCCGTCGTCTAGATGTCGAGCGCCCCCGGAGAGCGGGGCCGAGAACCAGGAGGAGAAATGACTGCCACCCGTATTGCGCCCGCTGAGATCACCGGCTTCAAGGGGATGCTGATCAAGCGGTTCGCCAAGAAGATGCTCGGTCAGGTGCCGTCCTCGGTCGGCGTCTACTGGCACAACCAGGAGGTGCTGATGGGCATGTCCGGCCTGGGCTCCAAGGTGAAGAAGTGGGACGCCTGCGACGAGCAGCTGAAGTCCTTCGCCCACATGGCCGTCGCCTCGGCCGTGGGATGCAGCTGGTGCCTGGACTACAACTACTTCGAGGTGCACAACCGCGGTCTCGACATGGACAAGGCCCGGGAGGTGCCGCGCTGGCGTGAGTCCGAGGTCTTCACGCCGCTGGAGCGGGACGTGATGGCGTACGCCGAGGCGATGAGCGAGGCGGAGCCGACCGTCACCGACGAGATGGTGTCGGGCCTGGTCGCGCAGCTCGGCGAGGCGGCGGTGATCGAGCTGACCGCGGTCATCGGGTTCGCCAACTTCTCGACCCGCACCAACATCGCCCTGGGTATCGAGTCCGACGGCTTCGCGGAGGCCTGTGAGCTCAAGCCGCTCGCACAGCGCGGAGGTCAGCCGTCCACGATCGGGTGAACGCCTTGCGTCGGGTGCCCACGATTCCGTTACAGTGATCGAGACCCAACCCACACGGGAGTCCGCGGCAGCGGGCTGAGAGGGAGCTGGAGCCGCTCCGACCGTAGTACCTGATCCGGATCATGCCGGCGAAGGAAGTGACCTGACGTGTTGCCTGCTCTACCGCGGTTCTTCTGCCTCGTGTCCACGACCGACGACCTGACGCTCCTGCCTGCGCTCGCCGCAGCAGGAGTCGACGGCTTCCAGGTACGCGACAAGGGCGCGACCACACGGGAGTTGGTGGTCCTCACCGCGTCCGTCATCGAGCTCGTCGCGGCGTACGAGGCGCGCGTCGTCGTCGACGACCGGCTCGACGTCGCGCTCGCCGCCGGTGCTGACGGCGTCCATCTCGGCGCGTCCGATCTGCCGTTGGCCGACGCCCGGCGGATCGCCGACGCGGTCGCTCCGGGGCTGATCATCGGCGCGACCTGCCGGGACCGTGCCGCGGTCGAGGCGGCTGCCGCCGCGGGCGCGGACTACGCCGGGTTCGGACCGGTCTTCGCCACCACCTCCAAGGCCGGACTTCCCGACCCGCTCGGCGTCGACGCGGTCACGGCCGCCGCCGGTGTCCTGCCGCTGATCGCGATCGGCGGGATCTCGACCACCTCCGCCGGGGCCGTCCGCGCCGCCGGCGCCCACGGAGTCGCCGTGATCGGCGGACTCTGGCGACAACCCGACCCACTCCAGGCCGCGAAGGAGCTCGTGGAAGCCGTCGGCTGATGCGGGTACGGATCCTCGGTGCCGGGATCGTCGGGCTGTCCGTGGCCGACGAGTTGCTCCGCCGCGGGCACGACGTCACCCTGGTCGATCCGGCACCGGGCTTCGGGGCGTCGTACGCCGCGGCCGGCATGCTCAGCCCGGCCGGCGAGGCCTGGTACGGCGAGGAGTCGCTGACCCGGCTGTGCTTATCGTCGCTGGCACTGTGGCCGGGGTTCGCCGCCCGGCTCGGGGTGCCCGTGCACACCCGCGGGACGCTGCTCGTCGGCCTCGACGCCGGGGACGTCCAGCAGGTCGAGCGGCAGCTCTCGGTGCTCGATCTCGCCGGGGTCTCCTACGAGAGACTCCTACGCCGCGAGCTGCTCGCCCGCGAGCCCGGACTCGGCCGCGTCGCCGGCGGGGCCTTCCTCGCCGAGGACCACTCGGTCGACCCGCGTGCGGTCGTCGCGGCCCTGCTCGAACGGGTCGGGGACCGCGTTGGTGTCGAGACCAGCACGGTCGCTGACGTGACCGTCATAGCCACAGGGGTGAACCTCCCCGACCCGTACTCCTCCCTGATCCGCCCGGTGCGCGGGGACGTCGTGCGGGTGCGGACGCAGGAGCCGGTGGCGCGGACGGTGCGGGCCTGGGCGCACGGCGAGCAGATCTACGTGGTGCCACGGATCGACAGCGACGAGGTGGTCATCGGGGCCACCACCGAGGAGCGCGACGGTCCGCTGCTGCCGACCGTCGAAGGCGTGTGGCGGCTGCTCGACTCCGCCCGCCGGGTGGTGCCGGCGCTGGACCGCGCGAGCGTGGTGGAGTCGACCTCGCGCGACCGCCCGGGCACCGCCGACAACCTCCCGCTGGTCGGCCCGACCCACGAGCCGGGAGTCGTGCTCGCCGCGGGGGCCTACCGCAACGGCGTCCTGCTGGCGCCGCTCATCGCGCAGCTGGTGGCCGACCACATCGAGACAGGGTCAGTGGAGCCCGCGGTCGATCCGCGTCGGTTCCGGATGAAGGAGGACGGATGAAGATCACCGTGAACAGCGAGCCGATGGAGGTCAGCGGCACCGTTGCCGACCTGCTCGAGGCACGTACCGGCGACCGGCGGCCGAGCGGCATCGCCGTTGCCGTGGACGAGGAGATCGTGCCGCGCGACGACTGGGCGCGATGGCCGCTCCAGGACGGACATGTCGTCGAGATCGTGACGGCGGTGCAGGGCGGATGACCAACCCACCGACGAGCAGCCTGAAGGTCGCCGGGCGCGAGCTCTCCTCACGCCTCTTCCTCGGCACCGGTGGCCTGCCCAACCTGGCCCTGCTCCCCGACGTCATCGCCGCCGCCGAGCCCGGCCTGGTGACGGTCTCGATGCGGCGTACGTCCTCGACGGCCTCCGGCGGGCTGCTCGAGACGCTGCGTGCGGCGGAGGTGCCGATCCTGCCCAACACCGCGGGCTGCCTCTCGGCTCGCGAGGCGGTGCTGACCGCCGAGCTCGCCCGCGAGGCGCTGGAGACGGATTGGGTCAAGCTGGAGGTGATCGGTGACGAGACCTCGCTGATGCCCGATGCCGTCGAGCTCGTCGAGGCCGCCGAGCAGCTGGTGCGCAAGGGCTTCACGGTCCTTCCGTACGCCACCGACGACCCGGTTCTCGCCCGCCGGCTCGAGGACGTGGGCTGCGCGGCGGTGATGCCGCTCGGCTCGCCGATCGGGTCGGGGCTCGGGCTGCTGAACCCGTACGCGATCGAGGCGGTCGTCGCCGCGGTGTCCGTGCCCGTCGTGCTCGACGCCGGTGTCGGGACAGCTTCGGACGCGGCCCTGGCGATGGAGCTCGGCTGCTCAGCGGTCCTCGCCGCCACCGCGGTGACCCGCGCCGACGACCCGGTCGGCATGGCTCGCGCGCTGCGCCTGGCGGTCGAGGCCGGGCAGACCGCCCGCGCCGCCGGTCGGATCCCGCGGCAGGCGGTCGCCCGGGCGTCGTCCCCCATGGAGGGCCGGATCGCATGACCGTACTGCCGCGCCTGCTCGTCCTCACCGACCGCTCCCAGCTGCCGCTCGGCCGCAGCCTGTTCGCGACGATGGCAGCGTGCGCCGAGGCGGGCCTGACCCACGTCGTGCTCCGCGAGCTCGACGAGCCCCTGGAGCATCGGGCCAAGCTGGCCGAGCTGCTCGCCGGACTCGGCCTGAACGTCATCGCCGCCCACACCCCGCTCCCTGCAGCGGAGGGCCTGCACCTGCCCGCCTCCGCGAGCTGTAGTCGGTGTCACAGCGTGTTACACCGCGGCCGGAGCTGCCACAGCCCCGCCGAGGTCGCCACCGCCGCCGAGGAGGGGTTCGACTACGCGATGCTGAGCCCGTACGCGCTGACCGAGTCCAAGCCCGGCTACGGGCCGCCGCTGGGGCCGGCCGCGTTCGGCGACCTGCCGCTGCCGACATACGCGCTGGGCGGGATCACCCCGGACAACGCCGCGGCGGCGGTGGCGGCCGGGGCCCACGGGGTGGCCGTGATGGGCGCGGTGATGCGCGCGGAGGAGCCGGCCGAGGTCGTACGCGACCTGCTGGCGGCCCTCGGCACGACGGCGGTGGCGTCGTGAACCCGCCGGTCGCGCTCACCATCGCGGGCACCGACTCCGGGGGAGCGGCGGGCACGGCCGCCGATCTGGCCACCTTCGCCGCGCTCGGGGTCCATGGAGCCTGCGTGATCACCGCCGTCACCGCCCAGGACACGACCGGGGTCAGCGATATCCACGCCATCCCGGTCGCCACCGTCGAGGCTCAGCTCCGCGCCGTCTTCGACGATCTCCCCGTCGCGGCGGTCAAGACCGGGATGCTCGGCAGCGCCGAGGCGGTCGCGCTCGTCGCGCGGCTCTGCGCCGGCCGGCCGCTCGTCGTCGACCCCGTCCTGGTCGCCACCTCCGGCGCGGTGCTCGGCGGTGAGGACGTACGCCGCGCCTACCTCGACCACCTGCTCCCCGTCGCCACCGTCGTCACCCCCAACCTCGACGAGGCCGGGGCCCTGGCGGGTCACGACGGATCGCCCGAGGAGATCGCCGCGGGACTGGCAAGCGCGAAGTCTGCGGTGATCGTCACCGGCGGTGACCCGGAAGCCACCGGCACATGCACCGACTGGCTCGCAGAGCCGGGGAGACCCCCGATCCCGCTCACCCATCCCGCCGTCCCGACGAAGAACGACCACGGCACCGGCTGCACCTACAGCTCGGCCCTGGCCGCCCACCTCGCCCACGGCGCCCCGCTGCGCGAAGCGGCGGAGCAGGCCGCCGCGTACGTCACCCGACAGCTCACCAGAAGCCAGCACTGGACCCTCGGCCGTGGCCGAGGACCGATCGCTCACACCAAGGAGATCGCATGACCGTCCACCCCGCCCACACCCGCCTCGAGATCGGCGACCTGAAGGTCCCGGTGACCCGGGTCGCGCTCACCAACGGTGAGACCTTCGACCGCTACTGCACCGAGGGCCCCGGCTCGCAGCCGGAGCAGGGCCTCCCGCCGCGCCGCGACGAGTGGATCGTCGAGCGAGGCGACACCGAGACCTACGAGGGCCGCCGGACCGAGCTGGTGGACAACGGCAAAGCAGCCGTACGCCGCGGCGAGGCCCGGCAGGAGTGGCAGGGCGAGCGCCGCCAGCCGCGCAGGGGCGAGAACGTCACCCAGATGCACTACGCAAGAAAGGGCATCATCACCAAGGAGATGGCCTACGTCGCGGTGCGTGAGAGCTGCGACCCCGAGCTGGTCCGCGAGGAGGTGGCGGCGGGCCGGGCGATCATCCCGAACAACGTCAACCACCCCGAGTCCGAGCCGATGATCATCGGACGCAGGTTCCTGGTGAAGATCAACGCCAACATCGGCAACTCCGCGGTCACCAGCAGCATCGCGGAGGAGGTCGACAAGCTCACCCACGCGATCACCTGGGGAGCGGACACGGTGATGGACCTGAGCACCGGCGACGACATCCACACCACCCGCGAGTGGATCCTGCGCAACTCACCCGTCCCGATCGGCACCGTGCCGATCTACCAGGCCCTGGAGAAGGTCAACGGCGAGGCCGACAAGCTCACGTGGGAGGTGTTCCGGGACACCGTCATCGAGCAGGCCGAGCAGGGCGTCGACTACATGACGATCCATGCGGGCGTCCTGCTCCGCTACGTCCCGCTCACCGCCAACCGCGTCACCGGCATCGTGTCCCGAGGCGGCTCGATCATGGCCGGCTGGTGTCTCGCGCACCACCAGGAGAGCTTCCTCTACACCCACTTCGACGAGCTCTGCGAGATCTTCAAGCAGTACGACGTCGCCTTCTCGCTCGGCGACGGGCTCCGCCCGGGCTCCACCGCCGACGCCAACGACGAGGCCCAGCTCAGCGAGCTGCGGACGCTGGCCGAGCTCACCGAGAGGGCCTGGGAGCACGACGTACAGGTCATGGTCGAGGGCCCCGGGCACGTCCCGCTCAACCTCGTGGAGGAGAACGTACGACTCCAGCAGGAGTGGTGCCACGGCGCGCCGTTCTACACGCTGGGCCCGCTCGCCACCGACATCGCGCCCGGCTACGACCACATCACGAGTGCCATCGGTGCGGCCACGATCGCGATGCACGGCACCGCGATGCTCTGCTACGTCACCCCCAAGGAGCACCTCGGCCTGCCGGACCGGGACGACGTGAAGACGGGCGTGATCACCTACAAGCTCGCCGCCCACGCCGCCGACATCGCCAAGGGCCACCCCGGCGCCCGCGACCACGACGACGCGCTCTCCAGGGCTCGCTTCGAGTTCCGCTGGCGTGACCAGTTCGCCCTCTCGCTGGACCCCGTCACCGCGGAGAGCTTCCACGACGAGACGCTGCCGGCGGAGAACGCCAAGACCGCCCACTTCTGCTCCATGTGCGGCCCGAAGTTCTGCTCGATGAAGATCAGTCAGGACGTACGCGACCGCTTCGGCGGCGAGAACGGCGCGTCCCCCGAGGAGATCGAGGCGGGGATGCTGGAGAAGTCGAAGGAGTTCGCGGCCGCAGGGAGCCGGGTCTACCTCCCGCTCGCCGACTGACCCGCCGGCTACGAGTCCGACCGCAGGCTCTCGTAGACCCTCGCGAGTCCCTCCGAGCCGTGCCCTGCAGCGATCTGTTCGCTGATCAGTGCTTGAGCGGCAGCGATGGGGGAGGGGTCGACCCCCTCCTCCTCGCTGGCCCGCACGATGTGCGAGAGGTCGGAGAACTCCAGGCTCTGCTGGCCAGGGACGGAGTAGTCGCCGCCGTCGATGACCTTCGCGTAGCCGGCCAGCTCCTCGGTCATGGCGGCCAGGAACGGAGCCTGTCGAGCGGCGAAGTCCGCCGCGCTCATCCCCATGGTGGCGGCCATCGCGGCACCGTGGAAGAAGCCCGTGAACATCTGGTACATCCCCGACAGCATCGCCAGGTCCACCAGCGACGCCCGGCCGGCGTCCTCGCCGTGGAACTCGCTCGTGGCCCAGACCTCGAGCGTCGGCAGCACGGCGTCGTACGCGGCCCGTGAGCCGCTGTAGAAGATCTGGCCAGCGCGGGACCCGATCATGGCGGGCACGGCCATGATGGCGCCGTCGAGGTAGTCGATGCCGTGCTCGGCCGCCCAGGAGGCGAGCGCACGGGCCTCGTTGGGCGTCGTGGTCGTGACGTTGACCAGGGTGCGGCCACGCAGCTCGCCGGCGGCCAGGCCGAGGGTCTCCTCGACGGAGGAGTGATCGAGCAGGCAGGCGATGACCACGGGGCTCGCCAGCACCGCTGCCGGGACCGAGTCCGCGGCACCGGCGCCGCGGGCCACCAGCTCCTTGGCGCGGCCAGGCGTACGGTTCCAGACGGTCACGGAACGACCGGCGTCGAGCAGCGCGGTGGCCAGCGCGCTGCCCATCGCGCCGAGGCCGAGCACGCTGACGTCGGTCGAGGGGATCGAGTTTCCATTGGTTTCTGACACGTCATCCATGCTGGAGGAGATCGCCCGGCTGCGGGAGTACCCACTATTTACTGGGGTACGCACCCATCGGTCAGTGCTCAGCCTCAGGGTTGAACCTGAGAGACGGGCGACACGTACGCCGATAGCATTCAGGACCATGGGACTCCCTGAACCGCACCCCGGCCAGCCCCGCCGAGCCGACCTGCGTGTCAGCGATGCCGACCGCCACGCCGTGGCCGACATCCTGCGCGAGGCTGCCGGCGAGGGCCGCCTGGACATCGACGAGCTGGAGGAGCGGCTCGAGGAGACCTACAAGGCCAAGACGTACGCCGACCTGGAGCCGATCACGCAGGACCTGCCGGTCGCGGGGCAGGCGCCGGTCTCACCGCCATCGGCCGCGGTGCCGGTCGTCTACGGCGAGGGCGCGGCGAGCGACAGTGCCAGCGCGTTCCTGAGCAACGTCGAGCGCAAGGGCGTATGGGTGGTTCCCCAGCAGTTCTCGGTCAATGCGGTGCTGGGCGACGCCAACATCGACCTGCGGGAGGCGCACTACTCGGCGCGGGAGGTGGTCATCAACGCGACCTCCGTCCTGGGCAGCGTGAAGGTCACCGTCCCGCCGAACGTGCACGTGATCGTCGAGGGCAACGGCGTCCTCGGCGACTTCAAGGAGCCCTCGGAGAAGGTGCCCGAGGCGCTCACCGCGGACTCCCCGGTGGTGCGGGTGCGGGGCCTCGCCGTGCTCGGCGACGTGACCGTCAAGCGCCGAGGTCCGCGCGGCCCGAGGCGCACGCTGAAGCAGCACCTCGGCCTGGAGTGAATGGTGTAGGGGGATTGTTGAGGCACAGTCTCGAAGCCCCCACTAGCATTCGCCCCATGGGAACGACCCCCGAGCCATTCCGCGGCCAGAATCCTGATCCGAACCTCCGGATCAGCGATGCCGACCGCCACAAGGTGGCTGACATCCTGCGCGAGGCCGCGGGCGAGGGCCGCCTGGAGATCGACGAGCTCGACGACCGCCTCGAGGCGACCTTCAAGGCCAAGACGTACGCCGACCTGGTCCCGATCACGGTCGACCTGCCGGCCGCGGGCACCCCGGCGCCGCCGGTTCCGGTGTCCAAGCCCGCCAACGCGAGCAGCCCCGCCGTCTTCGCAGCCAATCCGATCGAGAGCCAGCTCTACGTCGCGATCATGAGCGGTGTCGACCGTCGCGGGGTCTGGACGGTGCCGGCGACCGGCAACGTGATCGCCCTGATGGGCGGCGCCGAGCTCGACATGCGTCAGGCGCAGTTCTCCGCGCAGGAGACCGTGATCTACGCCAACGCGATCATGGGTGGGGTCAACATCACCGTCGGCCCCGATGTCCAGGTCGTGATGCAGGGAGTCGGGATCATGGGCGGCTACGTCGGTCCGCGCGGGATCGAGCCGACCGGCGGTCCGGTGCTGCGGGTGAAGGGCCTGGCGCTGATGGGTGGCGTCACGGTCATCCGCAAGCCGCTGAAGGAAGCGAAGGGCTCGCGGCAGCTGAAGATGCCGCCGCCGCACGAGCTGCACTGAGCAACACCATCTCGGGGATGGTCCGCTCCGCGGACCGATTTTGTCGTGCCAGGAAATCAGGCACTAATCTCACCTGAACCAGATATTGTGTAGTTACATAATAGACAAAGGAGTCTCGGGATGAAGCCGAAGTGGAGCGCACTGCTGGGCGCCGCACTCCTGGCCGTCGTGGCCCTGATCGCCGGACTCCTGGTCCTCGGCCCGAAGACGGTGGCCGCCGGCTCTGCCGCCGCCGACCCGTCGGCCGCGCCGGTCGAGGAAGCCGCGGAGCTGGCCGCGACGACCGACGAGCGGCCCAACATGGTCCTGATCCTGATGGACGACTTCTCCCTGGAGCTGCTCCGCACGATGCCGGAGGCGACCAGGATGGCGGCCGAGGGCGCGACGTACCAGAACTCCTTCGTCATCGACTCGCTCTGCTGCCCCTCGCGCGCAGCGCTGCTCACCGGGCAGACCCCGCACCACACCAAGGTCCTCACCAACACCCAGAACGACCCGGAGCACCCGGTCGGCGGCTGGTCGGCGTTCCAGCGCTACGGCAACGTCGAGAAGCAGTTCAGCATCGGGCTCCAGGAGGCCGGCTACACGACCGGTTTCGTGGGGAAGTACATCAACGCCTACGAGGCCACCGTCGGCTCCGACGGCAAGCGCGTGCCGCCGCCCAAGGTGCCTGGCTGGGACTCCTGGAACGCACTCCTCGGCGGCGCCTACGGCGGCTGGGGCTACCAGAGCACCTTCCTGGACGGCAACGGCGCGGTGCAGCTCCGCAACCACCCGAGGCCGCCGACCTCGGCCGGAGTGGCGCGCAAGGACGCGGGCTACGCCACCAACGTCACCCGTGACTACGCCCTCTCCTTCATCGAGAAGCACCGCGACGACGAGAATCCCTACTTCCTCGAGATCGCCGCCTACGGGCCTCACTCGCGCCTGGGCCACCACTACCCGGGCCTGGACACCTGGTTCCCGCCCGCGTTCGCCGACCAGGCGCCGGCCGGCGACCCCGCGGGCGGCAATTGCGGCCGGGTCGCGTGCGCCGACCTGAGCCTGACGGACCTGGTCGGCTACGGCGACGACCGCTGGGACAACGCGCCGACCTACCTCGGCCGCGGAGGACGTACGTCGCAGGCTCCCGCCTGGCGCACCAACAAGGTCTCGCTGAGCGACGAGACCGCGCTGAGCCAGTACCGCGACCGCGCCCGGATGGTGCAGTCGATCGACCGGATGATCACCCAGGTGCGGAAGGCCGCCGGGGATGACACCTACATCGTGCTGACCTCCGACAACGGCTTCCACCTGGGACAGCACCAGCTCAACGGTGGCAAGGGCGCCCCGTACGACTCCGACACCCGCGTGCCCATGGTCGTCGTCGGCCCGGACGTGGTGCCGGGCAAGCGCAGCCAGTTCGTCAACAACATCGACCTCGCGCCGACCTTCCTCGACATCGCCGGCGCTCCGACCCCGTCCTACGTCTCCGGGACCTCGTTCGCGGAGACCCTGAGCCGGCCGCGGCTGCCGGGTGGGCGGTACGCCTTCTTCGAGCACACCTATGCGAAGTCGCATCCCGGCGAGGTCGACCTCGACAACGGCTCGGGCGGCACCATCGACATCATCCCGTCCTACATCGGGGTGCGCGGCTCGCAGGGCCTGCTGGTCCGGTTCGACCTGGACAAGTCCTGGAAGGGCACCGACTACGCCTACGAGCTCTACCGCTACGACCGGCCGTGGGAGGACCGCAACGTCTTCGCCGAGGATCACGCGAAGCCGTATGCCCGTGACCTGATGCGCCGGTTGAACGCCTACGAGGGTTGCGCACCAGCTGTGTGCCGGGCTTTGACCCGCTGATAACCGATGTGGGCTATGGTGTCTCCGCTGAGGAAATGTGTCCTCGGTCACTTCACAACGGATCGTCCGGCACGTACCTGCCGGTGAAGGAGACAACGGAATCATGGCAACAGTTACGTTCGAGAAGGCGCAGCGTTGGTACGCCGGCGCCGCCGAGCCCGCGGTCAAGGGCATCGACCTCGAGATCAAGGACGGCGAGTTCATGGTGCTCGTCGGTCCGTCCGGATGCGGTAAGACCACCACCCTGCGCATGCTCGCCGGGCTGGAGGAGGTCAACTCGGGTGCCATCAGGATCGGCGACCGTGAGGTCACCAACGTGGCCCCCAAGGACCGCGACATCGCGATGGTCTTCCAGAACTACGCGCTCTACCCGCACATGAGCGTCGCCGAGAACATGGCGTTCTCGCTGAAGATGGCCAAGGTGCCGAAGGCCGAGCGTGACAAGCTCGTCGCCGAGGCCGCCAAGACCCTGGGCCTGACCGACTACCTCGACCGCAAGCCGAAGGCGCTCTCCGGTGGTCAGCGCCAGCGCGTCGCCATGGGCCGTGCGATCGTCCGCCAGCCGCAGGTCTTCTGCATGGACGAGCCGCTCTCCAACCTCGACGCCAAGATGCGCGTGCAGACCCGCACCGACATCGCCAAGCTCCAGGCCGACCTCGGCATCACCACCGTCTACGTCACCCACGACCAGGTCGAGGCCATGACGATGGGCGACCGCGTCGCGGTGATGAGCAACGGTGAGCTGCAGCAGGTCGACACCCCGCTCAACCTCTACCGCAAGCCGGTCAACCTCTTCGTCGCCGGCTTCATCGGCTCGCCGCAGATGAACCTCATCAAGGCCACCGCTGCCGACGGCGGCGGCGCGAAGATCGGGGAGTACGTCGTCCCCGTCGGCACCACCGACATGCCCACGCAGATCACCGTCGGCGTGCGTCCGGAGAGCTTCCGGGTCATCGGCGAGGGCCAGGGCGGGCTGCCGGTCCAGGTGACCGTTGTCGAGGAGCTCGGCTCCGACTCCTACGTCTACGGCACCAGCGACGTCGAGGGTGTTCCCTCGACCCTGATCGTCCGGGTCTCCTCCAAGGACCACGTCAGCAAGGGCGACACGATCTACGTCACCACCGACCCCGAGGACGTCCACGTCTTCGACACCGAGTCGGGTCTGCGCGTCAACTGAGCGCCGACCGACGCGCTCAGTGCTGCTGGTTCATCCGGGCCAGCATCGCGTTGTAGGCATCGAGGGCCTCGTCGCTGTCGGGATCCACGGATCCCGGCTCGGCGGGGCCCTCCGTCGTACCCCGGGCGCTCTCCTCGGCGAGCCGGCTGCTGCGTACGCCATCGAGGAAGCGGCCGGTCATCTTGACCCGGCGCTCGGGTGAGGAGACGACGGCGATCACCAGGCCGATGGCGAGCAGCATCATGCCGCCGTCGCCGCCGGCCCACATCAGGCCGCCGGCGGTCTGGATGTCCTTGACCGCGTCGAGCGCCCACTCGGGCCGGGCGCCGGAGTAGACCGGGTAGAGGTCGCGCTCGGCCTGCAGCATCACGATCCCCACGATCGTGTCGGGCACCATCCCGACGACGAGGAGCGCGATCCGGCCCAGGTAGGGCAGGTCGGTGCGTACCTTCTCCTCGCCGATCGTGCCGGTGAGGAAGAGGAAGCCGGCGACGACGTAGAGCACCTGCTCGCCGACCATCAGCGACGTGCTCTGTGCCATCGAGTCCATGAACCCGGACAGGTGGGTGCCGATGATGACCACCGAGTAGAGCAGCGTGCCGGTGACCGGGTGGATCAGGATGGTGACCGGGAGCGAGCGCATCGCCCGCTCGGCCCGCGGGCCGGTCTCGGCGATGACGGTGAGCGGGTGACCGAGCACCAGGAGCGTGGGCACGACCATGATCAGCGTCAGGTGGAGCACCATGTGCATCCAAGCCAGCGCCATCGCGTAGCCGTTGATGGCCGAGGCGACCACGACGTACATCAGGCCGAGCCCGGTCAGGAACGACGCAACCCGCCAGCGCTTGACCGTCGAGGCCGCGCCGGCGGCGTTGCGGAGCGTGAGATAGCCCGCCGCGAGGATGACCACGGCGAGCAGCCAGCCGGGCTGGAGACTCCAGGTGGTGAAGAACTCGGACCAACCGAGCGGGGGCAGGGAGCCGTGGTCGTGCATGGTCTCACGGTATCTCCGGGCCCACGCCGAAGGTTATTTCGGGCGGCTGCCGGGGTCGATCAGCGGCACCAGGAACAGCCGGGCGAGCGCGCGCAGCTGCGCCTCGTCGTCGATGTCGACGACCTCGCTCGGGGTGACCAGGAACGAGGTCGAGGTGCGGACCATCAGCTCGGCGACGAGGTCGACCTCGATCTCGGCAGGTACGTTGCCGGCCCGCTGCTCGCGACGCAGCTGGCCCGCGACGAAGCGTGCGATCGTGGCCACGGTGCGGCCCCCGTCACCGACGATGGAGTGCACCAGAGAGTCGGTCTCGACGGTGAGCAGGCCCCCGATCAGCGGGTTGCCGCGGATCGCCCGCATCGCGCTGGCGAAGCCGATCTCCACCCGCTCCGCCGCGTCGGCGGCATCGGCGATGTCGAGCACGAACTGGTCGAAGTAGCGGCGGAACTCGCGGCGTACGACCTGCTCGACCAGGGCGTCCTTGTTGGCGAAGCGCCGGTAGACGGTGATCCGGGCGACCCCGGCGCGGTTCGCGACCTCCTCCATGGTGGTCCGCCTGATCCCGATCTGGCGGAACTGCTCCGCGGCGGCGTCGAGGAGCTTCGCGGTCACCGCCTCGTCCTCGATGGGCTCGGCGACGTCCGTGAGCGCCCTGGCGAGCAGCGAGCCCGACTCGCCCTCGGGGACCGTGGCGTGCATCCGCTACGCGGTGACGGTGTGGTCGGCGGCTCGGTCGGCCGTGCGGCGTACGACCTTGATGAAGGCGGGCCACAGTGCTCGGGGCAGGTCGTGACCCATGCCCTTGAACAGGGTGATCTCCGAGCCGGGGACGGCCGCGGCGGTCGCCCGGCCGCCGGAGACGTGGACCATCTTGTCGGTCAGGCCGTGGATCACGCTGAACGGGACCCGGATACGACCGAGGTCCTCGGTGCGGTCGGGCTGGGTGAGCACGGCGAGCATCTGCCGCGCGACGGCGGGCCCGCTGACGCCGCGGTTCCAGGTGTCGATCGCGCGGCGGCGTACCTCGTCCTCGGGCTCGGGGAAGCCGGGGGAGCCGATCTGGATGCCACCCTTGATCTGGCGCTCGATGTAGCCCTCCAGGCCAGGCTTCTTGATGACCAGCGCGGGCAGCAGGGTCGGGTGCTGGAAGCCGACACCGCGACGGCCGGTGGTCGACATCGTCGAGCAGACCGAGCGCACCCGGTCGGGGTGGCGGATGGCGAGGGTCTGGGCGATCATCCCGCCCATCGACACGCCCCACACGTGCGCGGAGTCGATGCCGAGATGGGTCAGCAGCGCGGCCGCGTCGTCTGCGAGGTCGTCCATCGCGTACGGCGCCCGCGTCGGCAGCCCCGCGAACGCACGCGCCAGCCGCGCAAGCGTGATCCGCTCGTCGGAGGGGTGCGGCGAGGAGTGGCCGATGTCGCGGTTGTCGTAGCGGACCACGTAGAACCCGGCCTGGGCCAGCTGCTCGCACAGCTCGGTGTTCCACCAGGTCATCGGGCCACCGAGCCCCATGATCAGCAGCAGCGGATCAGCGCTGGGGCTTCCGAACGTGTCGTACGCCAGCTCGACCCCTCCGGGGAGGAAGGCGGTGGACTCGGTCGGCTCGGCGGCGGTGGTCATGTGGTGATTTTACGGGACGCGGCCAGATGTCTCCGGGACGCGTAGATCTCGACCCGCCCGTCGCTCGGGCTCGCTCGATCTTTTCGCGTTCGCCCGGCGCAAGCGCCGGGCGAGGCTCAGAAGTCGATGGCGCTGTATGCCTGGAGCTTGGCGAGCTGGTGCTCCGAGGTGACCTTGCGGATCGTGCCCGAGCGGCTGCGCATCACCAGGGAGTCGGTGACGATGGCGCCGTGGGGGAGGTACTGCACGCCCCGCATCAGGTCGCCGTCGGTGATGCCGGTGGCGACGAAGAAGCAGTCGTCGCCGGTGACCAGGTCGTCGGTGTGGAGCACGAAGTCGGGGTCGAGGTTGTGGCCGGCGTCGAGGGCGCGCTGGCGCTCCTCGTCGTCCTTGGGCCACAGCCGGCCCTGGATGGTGCCGCCGAGCGCCTTCATCGCGCACGCGGCGACGATGCCCTCGGGAGTGCCGCCGATCCCCATCAGCAGGTCGGCGCCGGAGCCGGCGCGGGCGGCCGAGATCGCGCCGGCGACGTCGCCGTCGACGATGAACTTGATCCGGGCGCCGGTCTCGCGGATCTCCTCGACCAGCTTGTCGTGGCGCGGCCGGTCGAGCACGATCACGGTGATGTCGGAGGCCTTGGTGTCCTTCGCCTTGGCCACCGCGGCGATGTTCTCGGCCACGGGAAGGCGGATGTCGACGACGTCGGCGGCCTCGGGGCCGGTGACCAGCTTCTCCATGTAGAAGACGGCGCTGGGGTCGTACATGCTGCCGCGCGGCGCGACCGCCATCACCGCGACGGCGTTGCTCATGCCTTTGGCCGTCAGGGTGGTGCCGTCGATCGGGTCGACCGCGACGTCGCACTCGGGGCCGGTGCCGTCGCCGACCTGTTCGCCGTTGTAGAGCATCGGGGCGTTGTCCTTCTCGCCCTCGCCGATCACGACGGTGCCGTTCATGGCGACCGTGGAGATCATCGTGCGCATCGCGTTGACCGCGACACCGTCGGCACCGTTCTTGTCACCACGCCCCACCCAGCGGGCCGCGGCCATCGCAGCCGCCTCCGTCACGCGCACGAGCTCCAGGGCCAGGTTGCGGTCAGGAGCGGTGGGGGCGACGCCGAGCGGCTGGGTGTCGTTCATAGGGGTCAATCTATCCGCCGGGCGCGGTGGAGCGGCCACGGTGTCACTTGATCGATCCAGAGACAAGCCTCACAGCAAAACCCGACTGCGGGTCGTTCAGAACCTGCTCGGTGGGGCCGTCCTCGACGATGTGACCATGCTCGATCACCACCACCCGGTCGGCGAGCGCACGGGCGTCGGCCGCGTCGTGGGTGACGATGATGGCGGTCCTGTCCTCGAGGGCGGTACGCAGGGTCTGCCGCAGCGCGGGACGTACGTCGACGTCGAGCGAGGCCATCGGCTCGTCGAGCAGGAGCAGCTCTGGGTCGGCCGCGAGGGCCCGCGCCACCGCTACGCGCTGGGCCTGACCGCCGGAGATCTGCGTGGGTCTGCGGCCGGCGAGCATCTCGGCGCCGACCTCGGTGAGGTGGCGGGTGGCGAGCTCGTTGGCCTGGCGGCGGCGTACGCCACGGGCGCGGGGCGCGAAGGCGACGTTGGCCAGCACGGACAGATGTGGGAAGAGCAGCGGGTCCTGAGCGAGGAGCGCGATCCCGCGGGCGTGCGGGGGAGTGCCGTCCAGGACGCGGTCGCCGAGGCGTACCTCTCCCTCGTCGGGACGCAGGAGTCCGGCGATCACGCCGAGGATGCTGGACTTGCCGGCGCCGTTGGGGCCGGTGAGCGCGACCGTTTCGCCCGCGGCCACGTCGAGGGTGACGTCGATGCCACGCTGGGGGATCACCGCCCGCAGATGAAGCCTGCTCATAGAGCTCTCCCGTGGCGGGCGAAGCCGATCACGGCGACCGCGACGACGACCAGCACCAGCGAGAGCGCGACCGCGGCGTCCGGGTCGTCGACACGGAGCAGGTAGACCTGCAGCGGCATGGTGCTGGTGACCCCGGGGAGGTTGCCGGCGAAGGTGATCGTGGCGCCGAACTCGCCCAGGCAGCGGGCGAAGGCCAGGACCGACCCGGAGAGCAGGCCGGGGCCGACCAGGGGGAGCGTGACGCGCCGGAAGACGGTGGTCGGGCGGGCCCCGAGGGTGGCCGCGACCGCCTCGTAGCGAGTGCCGCTGGTGCGCAGCGCGCCTTCGAGGCTGATCACCAGGAACGGCAGCGCGACGAACGTCTGCGCCATCACCACGGCGAGCGTGGTGAACGGGATCTGGATGCCGACCAGGTCCAGCGACTGTCCCAGCAGCCCCCGCCGGCCGAAGGTGTAGAGCAGCGCCAGGCCGCTGACGACCGGTGGCAGCACGAGCGGAAGGAGCACCAGCGAGCGCATCAGCCCCTGGCCCCGGAAGCTGGTGCGGGCGAGGACGGTGGAGAGAGGTACGCCGAGGAGGATGCACAGCGCGGTGCTCGCCACCGCGGTGCGCAGGCTCAGCCAGAGTGCCTCCAGCGCGGACGGCGAGGTGATCAGCTCCGGGAAGCTCGCCAGATCGACGCGGAGGATGATCGCGGCGAGCGGAACGATGATGAACGCCGCCGCGAGGGCCGCCGGGAACCACAGCCAGCGTGGCATCCCGACGGACGGACCGGCCCCCCTCTGCCGGTCCGTCCGCCTGGCGGTCCCGAGAAGATCAGGGCTGGCTGAAGCCGGCATCGGTCAGGACCTTCTGTCCGGTCTCGCTCAGCACCAGGTCGACGAACTCCTGGGCGAGGTCGGCGTCGTCGGAGCCGTCGATGGTGCTGATCGGGTAGGTGTTCACGACTTGGTCGGCCTCATCGAACTCGACGCCCGTCACGGTGTCGCCGGCGGCTTTGACGTCGGTGACGTAGACCAGTCCGGCGTCCGCGTCGCCGGAGGTGATCTTGGCGAGTACGTCGCTGACCGACTGCTCCTCGCTGACCGGCTCGATGTCGACGCCGGTCTCCTCCTCCATCTGCGCGGTCGCGTTGCCGCAGGGGACCTCGGCCGCGCAGACGACGACCTTGGTCCCGTCCTTGGCGAGATCCTGGAAGCCGGTGATGTCGGCCGGGTTGCCCGGGGGCGTGGCGATCTCCAGGGTGTTGGCGGCGAAGTCCTCCGGGTCGGCGGCCAGGTCGCCGAGCTTGTCCATGTTCTTGGTGTCGGCCGAGGCGAAGACGTCCGCCGGGGCGCCGTCCTCGATCTGGGCCACCAGGTCCGAGGAGCCGCCGAAGCTGGTGGTCACCTTCACGCCGGGATGGTCCTTCTCGAACTCCTCGGCCAGCTTGGTGAACGTGTCGGTCAGCGAGGCCGCCGCGAAGACGGTCAGCTCCCGGTTCTCCGACCCCTCGCTCGAGCTCCCGCAGCCGGCGAGCGCGAGGGTGGCCGCCATCGCGACGGCGGCACCGATTCCAGGGCTCTTGATCATGGGCGCTCCACGACGACGTTGGTTGACTTGATGGATGCGACCGCGCTGACTCCTGGCTCGAGACCCAGCTCGACAGCGGCCTCGGCGCTCATCAGGGAGACGATCCGGTAGGGCCCGCAGACCATCTCGACCTGGGCCATCACGGTGTCCAGGGTGGTCTTGGTGACGATCCCGAGCATCCGGTTGCGGGCGCTGACCGCCTTCGCCCGGTCCGGGTCGGGGGCATCGGCCAGCTCGGAGGCCAGCTCGGCCAGGACGATGCCGTCGATGACCGCCCGGCCGTTCTCCGTGCTTGCCTCGATCCGTCCCGCGTCGATCCAGCGGCGCACGGTGTCGTCGCTGACGCCGAGGAGTCCCGCGGCTTCGGCGATACGGTAGGTGGTCACCGGAGGAGTATCGCATCTGCGGAGAGATCATGGGTGGATTGTCCTCATCTGCGGAACGCTCGGACTCGTTGGTCGAGCTTGTCGTGACCACGATTCGAGGGAACATCGACCGAGTGGGACCATGGAGGGCGTGAGCGACACCGATCAGCAGCAGCCCGCCCAGCCGTCGAGTGAGCCGGCGAGCGAGCAGCCGGAGACCCCGGCGCGCAGCTACCCACGCACGTTCGGTGCCCTGATCGGGTCGATGATCTTCCTGCTCGTCCTCGTCGTCCCGATCGTGCTGATCGTGCAGTGGCGCGGCAACCTCGAGCGTGAGGTCAGCGGTGCCAACGAGACCTACAAGGCCGACTGGGCCGAGGCCGTACGCAGCGCCCAGGTCGCCGACCTCGACGTCGTCTACCCGCGCGAGCTGCCTTCGGGCTGGTACGCCAACACCGACCCGTCCTACCAGGGCGGTGAGGAGCCGGCCTGGACCATGTCGTTCGTCAAGGGCGAGACCTCCTACGTGGGCTTGGAGCTCTCCTCCCGCTCGGCGCAGTCGCTGGCCCAGAAGAACGTCGACACGCAGGCCAAGAAGGGCGACGAGGTCAGCATCGACACCGACGTCGCCGACACCTGGACCGAATGGTCCGACTCCGGCGGCGACACCGCCTACTCTGCCGAGGTCGACGGCCAGACCCTGATGCTCTGGGGCCCCAAGGACGGCGACGTCCGCGACTACCTCGCCCTCATCACCACCGAGCCCCTGAAGTAGCGAGACGCCACCCGCGTCGGCCGAGACGTCACCTACGTCGGCCGACGTGGCAGTGCGGTGACTTCTCGGCCGACCTAGGTGACGTCTCGGGCGACGGGAGTGACGTCTCGTCAGTCCTGGATGGCGGCGTCGATCTTCTTCCGGGCGCCGTCGAGCCACTCCTGGCACAGCGTGGCCAGCTTCTCGCCGCGCTCCCACAGGGCGAGGGACTCCTCGAGGGTGATGCCGCCGGCCTCGAGCTTGCGGACGACCTCGACCAGCTCCTCGCGGGCCTGTTCGTAGGACAGGTCGCTGTTGTTGTCGTCAGTCATCGGCAGGATCTTTCTCAATCGAGGTGATGGTCGTTGTCAGGCGGCCGTCGGCGAGGCGGATGCTGACCGTCTCGCCCTCGGCGGCGTCGGCGACGCTGGTGAGGACGTGTCCGTCGGCATCCTGGGCGACGGCGTACCCCCGTCTCAGCGTCTCCAGGGGTGAGAGCGCTCGAGCTCGGGCGCGATGGTGGCCGATGTCGTCGGCGGCCCGGTCGAGGGCGTGCCCGAGGGTGCGGCGGGCACGGTCGCGCAGCGAGGTGACCTCGTCGCGCCGGGCGTCGATCAGGGAGCGCGGGTCGGCCAGCACCGGCCGGGAGCGCAGCGCGTCCAGGAGCGTCTGCTCGCGGTGGATCAGCGCGGCGATCCCGCCGCGGAGCCGGTCGCGTCCGGTCGCGACGATCCGCTGCTCCTCGACCACGTCGGGTACGACGAGTTTGGCGGCATCGGTCGGCGTCGAAGCACGTACGTCGGCGGCCAGGTCCAGCAGCGGCGAGTCGGGCTCGTGGCCGATCGCGGAGACGACCGGGGTGCGCGCGGCGTGCACCGCACGGATCAGGTGCTCGTCGGAGAACGGCAGCAGGTCCTCGACCGAACCGCCGCCACGGGCGATGACGATCACGTCGACCTCGGGGTCGCGGTCGAGCCGCTGCAGCTTCTCGACGACGTCGGCAGCGCTGCGCGCCCCCTGCATCGCGGCGTACGCCACCTCGAACCGCACCTGCGGCCACCGCCGCTTCGCGTTCTCGAGCACGTCTCGCTCCGCCGCGGAGTTCGCTGCGGTGAGCAGCCCGACCTTGGCCGGCAGGAAGGGGAGCGGGCGCTTGAGCTCGGCAGCGAACAGGCCCTCGGCGGCCAGCAGCTGCCGGCGCTGCTCGAGCCGGGCGAGCAGCTCGCCGAGCCCGACCGGACGGATGTCGCGGGCCTGCAGCGAGAGGGTGCCGCGGTTGGCGTAGTAGGACGGCTTCGCATGGATGATCACCGAGGCGCCCTCGACCAGCGGCGGATTCAGGCTGTCGAGCAGGAACCGCGTGCACGTCACCGGTACCGAGATGTCGGCCACCGAGTCGCGCAGGGTCAGGAAGACGGTCTGCATCCCCGGCCGCCGGCTCATCTGGGCCACCTGCCCCTCCACCCAGACCGCACCGAGCTTGTCGATCCAGCCACCGATCGCGTTCGCGATCTGCCGCACCGGGGCGGGCGACTCGGGGGAGGTGTCCAACGCCATGTCGCCAACCCTAGAGCGGGCCACCGACATTAGAGGTGTCACGCCACGGTCTCTAGACTGGAGCCATGAGCATCGACCTTGGCACCCCACGCCTGATCTCCGACGACGAGAAGGCTGTCCTCCTCGCGGAGCCGCGCGGTTACTGCGCCGGTGTGGACCGGGCCGTGATCACGGTCGAGGAGGCGCTGGACCTCTACGGTGCGCCGGTCTACGTGCGCAAGGAGATCGTGCACAACAAGCACGTCGTCGACGACCTGCGCAACCGTGGCGCGATCTTCGTCAACGAGCTCGACGAGGTGCCCTCGGGTGCGACCGTCGTCTTCTCCGCCCACGGCGTCTCCCCGGCGGTCCACGCCGACGCCGCCGTGCGTGAGCTGAAGACGATCGACGCGACCTGCCCGCTGGTCACCAAGGTCCACCTGGAGGCCAAGCGGTTCGCCCGCGAGGGCTACAGCATCCTGCTGATCGGCCACGCCGGTCACGAGGAGGTCGAGGGCACCATGGGCGAGGCGCCGGAGGCGACCACGCTCGTCGAGGGCCCCGGCGACGTACCCGGCCTCGAGGTCGCCGACCCCTCCAAGGTCGTCTGGCTCTCCCAGACCACCCTCTCGGTCGACGAGACGATGGAGACGGTCGCCGCGCTCCGGGCGAAGTTCCCCGAGCTGCTCGACCCGCCCAGCGACGACATCTGCTACGCCACCCAGAACCGCCAGCAGGCGGTCAAGGAGATCGGCGGGGCCAGCGACCTGGTCATCGTCGTCGGCTCCGGCAACTCCTCCAACTCGGTCCGCCTGGTCGAAGTCGCCCTCGAGGCCGGCGCCAAGGCCGCCTACCGCGTCGACGATGCCAGCGAGATCGACGAGTCCTGGCTCGAGGGCGTGCGCAGCGTCTCGGTCACCTCCGGAGCCAGCGTGCCCGAGAAGCTGGTCGAGGGTGTCGTCGGGTTCCTCAAGGACCGCGGCTTCCCCGACGCCAAGGCGCACAAGAGCGCCGAGGAGTCGCTGATCTTCGCGCTGCCGACCGAACTCCGCAAGGACCTGAAAGCCGCTGCCGCGAGGGGTTGATCCCAGCCCGCCCGGTGGCGTTAGGGTCGAGGGGTGGCCCGATTTCTCGACGTACACCCAGACAACCCGCAGCCCCGTCTGATCAGCCAGGTCGTCGATGCCTTGCGTGACGACCAGCTGATCGCGTACCCGACCGACTCCGGTTACGCGCTCGGCTCGCGGATCGGCAACAAGGACGGTCGCGACCGGATCCTCAAGATCCGTGGTCTCGACGACCGCCACCACTTCACGTTGATCTGCAAGGACTTCGCGCAGCTCGGCACGATGGTCCACGTCGACAACAGCGCCTTCCGGGCGATCAAGCACGCGACCCCGGGGCCCTACACGTTCATCCTCCCGGCGACGCCTGAGGTGCCGCGACGGCTGATGCACCCGAAGAAGAAGACCGTCGGCGTACGCATCCCCGAGCACGCCGTCGTGCAGGCGCTGCTCGAGGAGCTCGGTGAGCCGCTGCTGTCCTCGACGCTGATCCTGCCCGGCGAGACCGAGCCGGAGGTCTTCGGGTGGAACGTCAAGGAGGCGCTCGATCACCAGGTCGACATCGTCATCGAGGCCGGTGAGACCCCGGCCGAGCCGACCACCGTCATCGACTGGTCCGACGGCGAGCCCGAGGTCATCCGTGAGGGTGCCGGCGACGTCTCCGGGTTCCTGGCGCTGGACTGAGTTGCTGGACTGATCAGGAGGCTAGGGCGCGTTCGCGCTCGACCTCGTCGCGGGTCTCGGTGCGCTGTTTCAGCACCCGGCGGCGCATCACCAGGCAGCCCAGGCACAGGGCGTAGCCGATGAAGAGGCTGATCGCGTGGTGTCCGAGGCCGCTGACCACGGCTTGGACGAAGCCGTCCCCGGCGTCGGCGATCGATCCGGGCTGCGTCGCGGCCAGCAGGATGAAGATGCCGAGCATGATCAGCGGCGGGAGCACGCCGACCACGAAGAAGTCGCTGGGTCTGACGATCAGCGCGAGCGTCAGCGCGATCGCCACGAAGGCGAAGTCGAAGAGCAGGCCGATCTGGTCGTCGATGAGCAGATCGACGAAGGTCACCGTCAGCGAGGTGGCGGATCCGAGCGCGACAACATGGCGGCCGGACTCGCGTCCTTCCTCCCAGATGGTGCGCTGACTCATGGGGTCACGATCTCTCGTATGCAGCCTGTGTATCCGAACCCACGGTAGGGCCCGGCACACCGTCATTCTCGGCGGCGCGCCGATCATCTTCCCTTACGCTGCTGAGCCGCTCCACAGCGCGTATCTCCACCGGACGCGGCGTCTCGAGCTCGTCGTCGGTTACCGATAATTCATTGAAACGACGGGCGGCCACCAGGACCCGGTTGTCGAGGGATCCGATCGCCTGGTTGTAGCGGGTCACCGCGGTGTTGAGGGAGCGCCCGATCCCGTCCAGGTGGCTGGACATCGTGGACAGGCGCTGGTGCAGGTCACGGCCGAGCCGGTGGATCTCCCGGGCCTGCTCGGCGAGCGCCTCGTGGGACCACCCGTGCGCCACCGTGCGCAGCAGCGCGATCAGCGTGGTCGGGGAGGCCAGCACGACGCGGCGCTCCGCGGCGTACTCGATCAGGCCGGGCTCGGTCTCCAGCGCCGCCGAGAGGAACGACTCCGCCGGCACGAAGAGCACGACGAACTCGGGCGACTCCTCCAGGAAGCGCCAGTAGGACTTCGAGGCCAGCTGGTCCACATGCGTACGCAGCTGGGCGGTGTGTCTGCGCAGATGAGCTCGGTAGTCGTCCTCGTTGTCCGCCGCCGCGGCGTCCAGGTAGGCGTCCAGGGGGACCTTGGAGTCGACGACCAGCTCCTTGTTGCCGGACAGGTGCACCACCAGGTCGGGTCGCAGCCGCCCGTCCTCGAGATGGACCTGCTCGGAGAAGTCGCACTTGTCCACCAGGCCGGCGAGCTCCACCGCGCGGCGCAGGTGCATCTCGCCCCAGCGGCCCCTGACCTGGGGTTTCCGCAGCGCCGTCGACAGCGACCGGGTCTCGGTCTGGAGCCGCCCGACCTCCGTCTCGAACTGCCCCTGCCAGCGAGCCCGCTCGCGGTCGAGATGCTGCATCTGGTCGCTGAGCCGGTCGAGCCCCTGCATCACCTCGGCCTGGTCCACCATCCCCGCCGCGACCGTCCCCACGCTCCGGGCGCGTGCCCACAGCACCCCGAGCACGACGCCCAGGGCAAGACCGATCACCAGTCCGAGCACGAGGATCCAGATCTCCATACATCGATCCTCGCAGGCACCACCGACAATTTGTTCGGATGGGCACTGTCGGCGGTTCGTGGTTCCATGGAGGCATGGCCCACGACGTCGAGCTCGCCGAACGAGTGCGGGACCTCGTGCCCGCCGGTGCCACCGAGGTGAAGATGTTCGGCGGGCTGGCCTTCATGGTGAACGGCAACATGGCCTGCGCCATCCGCCGCGACGACCTGCTCGTACGCACCGGCAGATCGGCCTTCGAGGCCGCCATCGCCGCGGGTGCCGAGCCGGCGATCATGGGTGGCCGGACGATGTCCGGCTACGTCAACGTCCCCGCCGACCTGCTCAGCGGCGACGCGCTCGCCGGCTGGGTCGAGCGCGGCGTCGTCACCGCCGAGTCACTGCCACCGAAGTAGCGCGACCACCGGAAGGTGATCGCTCCCGGTCCGGTCCAACGGTCGTACGTCCTCGACCTCGGCGCCACGGGCGAAGACGTGGTCGATGCGGATGGCCGGGAGGGCTGCCGGGAAGGTGAACCCGAAGCGGTCCTGCGGTTCGCTGACCTGGGAGATGACCGCACGGAGTGCGCGGTCGCGCGCGTCTGCGTTGAAGTCGCCGGAGACGATCACGACCTCGGTGTCGTCGGCACGCAGAGCCTCGGCGAGAAGCTCGATGCTCCCGTTGCGCGCCCTGACGTCCAGGCCGCGGACGCCCAGCCGGATCGAGGGCAGATGCACGGCATAGACCGCGACGACAGGGGCGTCGTCGGCAGGCCTGGTCTCGACCCGCAGCCCGCGTCTCCACGACGCGTCCACGCCCGCCGGGCGCAGATCGAGAGGTGTCGCGTTCTCCAGCGGTCGTGCCGACCAGACCCCGACGGTGCCGTACGTCTCGTGGTGCGGAAGGACATCGCCGAACGCCCGGCTGTAGTCGTCGACCCGCTCGGGAACCACCTCGTTCAGCGTTACGACGTCGGGCGAGGCCGCGAGGATCTCGCGGACGGTCCCGGTGATGTCCGTGTTCGTGTCGCTCACGTTGTGCTGGACGACGACCAGGTCAGGGCGCGACGCGGGAACGTCGGAGAGCTTGGGATGAAACGTCCAACCCCAGGCCACGGCGGGCACGAGGAACGCGACGACCGCGGCGGCCGACCGTCGCGCCAGCCCGACGATCAGGACCAGCACCGCCACGGCGCCGAGCCAGGGCAGGAACGTCTCCACGAGGCTGCCGATGCCGAGCGCCGACGGGAGATGGGCGTGGAAGACGATCGTGCCGCCGATGGCGAGCAGGAGGATCGCGCACACCGTTCCACGGGACCAGACCGTGCTCCGGCCCTCCCGGTTCACCTCATCGCGGTCAGTCGGCGAGATCGACGATCACCGGAGCGTGGTCGGAGGGAGAGCCGGTGCCGATCGCGGGGTTGCGCTCGTCGAGGTCGACGAACGCGCCCGTCACCCGCGAGGCGAAGGAAGGGGAGCCGAGGACGAAGTCGATGCGCAGGCCGCGGTTGCGCTCGAAGCGCTGCCGGTAGTAGTCGAAGTAGGTGTAGGCCTCCGGACCGGGCACGAAGGGGCGTACGACATCCTTGAAGTCCTTCTCGATGGCGAAGAAGGCGTCGCGCTC
This sequence comes from Nocardioides sp. YJ-D4, assembly GCF_054031495.1. NCBI lineage: Bacteria > Bacillati > Actinomycetota > Actinomycetes > Propionibacteriales > Nocardioidaceae > Nocardioides > Nocardioides sp. YJ-D4. The sequence goes on along the minus strand of NZ_CM132932.1, from coordinate 1,557,461 downwards.
GGCGGGGGTGAGGTGGGTCTTGCCGACGAACTGCTTGGGGTCGAAGCAGTCCTCGTCGAAGGGGCAGACGTTCCAGTCGCCGACCATGGCCGAGGGGCCGTCGTGCCAGGCCAGAGAGGCCTTCTGCAGGGCCGCGAGCCATTCGAGCTTGTAGGCGTAGTGCGGGTCGTCGGGCTTGCGGCCGTTGGGGACGTAGACCGAGGTCACCCGGATCCCATCGCACGTTGCCGAGATGGCGCGGGCCTCGGCGACGTCCTTGAACGACGGCATCCCCTCGAACCCGACCTGGATGTCGGTCAGCCCGACCCGCGAGATCAGCGCGACGCCGTTCCACTGGTCGTAGCCGACCGAGGCGACCTCGTAGCCACGGGCCTCCAGCCCCATCGTCGGGATCTGGTCGGGCTTGGCCTTGGTCTCCTGCAGGGCCAGCACGTCGATCGAGTGTCGCTCGACGAAGGCCTCGACGCGGTCGATGCGGGAGCGGATGGAGTTGATGTTCCAGGTGGCGATACGCACGCCCGTCAGACTATCCAGAGGACGTATTGGACTACCGTTTGAGGCGTGGGCAGAGCGACGATCGAGATGCACGGGGTCCGTCGTCTCTATGAGCAGGCCGATCTCGCCGAGCTGATCGCCCTCGACGACATCGACCTGACGATCGAGCCCGGCACGTTCGTGAGCATCATCGGGCCCTCGGGCTGCGGCAAGTCGACCCTGTTGCGGCTGATCAGCGGGCAGGAGTCGGCCGACGCCGGGAAGATCACGGTGTGCGGTCTGACGCCGAAGGAGGCGGCCGAGGCGAAGGCCTTCGGTTTCGTGCCGCAGTCTCCGGCGCTGCTGCCCTGGCTGAGCGTGCTCGGCAACGTGACCCTGCCGCACAAGGTGAATCGCCGCAGCGACCGCGGCCGGCCCGATCTCGAGGCGATGCTGCGCGAGGTCGGCCTGGGGGAGTCGCTCCACAAGCTCCCGGCCGAGCTGTCCGGCGGCATGAAGCAGCGGACCGCGATCGTACGCGCATTCGGGCTGCGCCCTGACGTACTCCTTCTCGACGAGCCCTTCGGTGCGCTCGACGAGTTCACCCGCGAGGCGCTCCAGGAGCAGCTGCTGGAGCTGTGGGAGCAGACCCGCGCGACGGTCGTCTTCGTCACCCACTCGATCTCCGAGGCGGTCAGGCTGTCCGACAAGGTCGTGGTGATGGCTCCGCGACCGGGCCGGATCACCGATGTCATCGACATCGACCTGCCCCGTCCGCGTCACCAGGAGCTGCTCACCTCGCCCGAGTTCCACGCCTACGAGCTCGCCCTCCGGGGCAGCCTGAGGGACGCCTTCAGCCACGGAGAGGTCGTCTCGTGACCCTGGACTCAGGTACGCAGCCGGCCCCTCGGCCACATCTCGTCGTCCCCACTCCCGAGCAGCTCGCCGCGCGCCGCCTGCGCCGCCGTACGCGGCTGCTCCGCCCGCGCTACTGGCTCCCGTTCGTCCTCCTCGTCGTGGTGCTCGGGCTCGCCTGGGAGCTGGGCGCGCGGCGGATGCCCTACCTGTTCGCGCCGCTCGGCGACATCGCGAGCGTGCTGACCGAGGACCCCGGCTACTTCCTGAGCAACACCCTGGTCACGCTCAGCGAGGCGCTGGTGGGGCTCGGGATCGGCTTCGTCGCCGCCTTCGCCCTCGCCGTCGTGGTGAGCGAGATCGCGGTGGTGCGGCGTGCGGTGATGCCGGTGGCCGTCGTGCTCTCGGTGACGCCGCTGGTTGCAATCGCGCCGCTGCTCGTGGTCGCGCTCGGGTTCGGGATGGGGCCGAAGGTCGTCCTGACCGCGCTGGTCTGCTTCTTTCCGATCCTGATCAACGTGGCGACCGGGCTGCGGGCGGTGCCCTCGCCGGTGCTGCAGGTCTACCGGACCGTGGCCGCGAGCCGGCTGGAGGTGCTGCGCTACCTGCGGGTGCCGGCCTCGCTGCCGTACGTCTTCGCGTCCCTGCGGATCGTCTTCCCGCTGTCGATGATCGGCGCCGTCGTGGCCGAGCTCTCCGCCGCGGGGTCGGCAGACGGCCTCGGCAGCGTGATACAGGTGGCCAGCTCGCAGAACAGACTGGCTACGGTGTGGGCAGCGATCTTCGTCCTCGCGGCGCTCGGGTCGCTGCTGTTCTGGCTCGTGACGCTCGCCGAGCGTCGAGTGCTCCACTGGCACGAGTCCTGATCTTCGAGTGAAGGAGCCCTTCATGTCTCGCGTACGTCCGATCGCTGCTGCCCTCACGTCGGCGGTCGTCCTGCTCGGTGCGCTGACCGCCTGCGGGTCCTCGCAGAACTCCGCCGGCGAGCAGGGGAGCGCGGTCTCGGCCGAGCGCTGCGAGCAGAACGAGAAGGCCGGGAAGATCACCTACATGTCGGGCTACTACTGGCAGGCGTCGGCCTCGATCATGGAGGCCATCGCCGCAGATCGGCTCGGCTACTTCACCGATCTCTGCCTCGACGTCGAGCTTCAGCCGGGCTCGGGCGACGTCTCCCAGAATGCCAAGCTGATCGCCGCCGGGAAGGTGCAGGTCGGGCCGCTCTCCGAGCAGGACATCATGACCTCCAACGCGAGCGGCCTGAAGGTGCTCGGCGTCTCGTCCTACTCCAACGCCGGTCTCGACGTGCTGATGACCGGCACCTCGATCACCGACCTGAAGCAGCTCGAGGGCAAGACCCTCGGCCACAAGGGCTGGGTGCCGGTCGGCGTACAGGCGATGCTCGCCGAGGCCGGCGTGGACATGACCAAGGTGAAGCAGGTCAAGGTCGGCTACGACCCCGGCGTCCTGCCGCGCGGCCAGGTCGACGCGCTGGTCGGGTTCGTCTCCAACGAGCCCAACCAGCTGAAGGAGGCCGGCGAGGACGTGACCGTCTGGGAGCCGACCGACTTCGAGGTGCCCGGTTCCCTCGGCGCCTACTCCGTCAACCTCGCCTGGGCCGAGAAGCACCCCACCGCCGTCGAGGACTTCCTCCGGGCCGTCTTCAAGGCCTACACCTACTGCGCCTCCGCGGACCACGTCGAGGAGTGCATCGGCTACCAGCACGACCTGGCCGGCGCCGAGTCCGACGAGAAGCACGAGACGGCCATCTGGCGCACCGAGGTCGCGGTCGCGGCCGACAACCCGCTCCCGGGCAAGTTCGGCTCGGTCGACCCCGACAACGTCGCGGCGCTGGCCGGGGTCGTCACTGCGTACGCCGGGCAGAAGGTCACGCCCGAGCAGGCTGCCTCCTGGTTCGACACCTCCTTCGCGGAGGCCGTCGTCGATGACAGCGACAAGGTGATCTGGCCCGCTCCGTGATGCGACCGGCGGCAAACGTACGAGTTTCGTTCGAAACTTTTGCCTGGCAAACGGGAATTTGACCGAAGTTTCTATGCCGTATGCGGGGTCGTAACGCTTGAATCTCCTGTGGCCCTCGGGGTGCCCTATCTCGGGCGGCCGCTCACATTTCCAGGAGGAAGAGCTATGCGAGTTCGTATTCCCATGATGATCGCCGCGGCTGCGGGTGCCGCAGCGCTGACTGCGTCGATGGTTCCCGCATTCGCCGAGGAGGCACCGAGCTACCAGGAGTTCGAGGCGTCCACATACGTCGACGTGGACGGTCAGTACATCGTCAACGGCGACGAGGTCGTCTCCAACCAGGGTGACCTGCACAAGTTCTACGAGTCGATGGTCTCGACGCCGAAGCACGTCCCGGAGGACGGCCTCATCGTCAACACCGTCAGCGGCCGGGACGACAAGTGGTCGGCCTCGCAGGCGCTCAACCTGACCTACTGTGTCTCGGACAAGTTCGGCACCAACAAGGCCGGCATCGTCTCGGCGATGGCCCAGGGCGCCGGCCTGTGGGAGGCGGCGAGCTCGGCGGTCGAGTTCACCTACGTCCCCGCCCAGGACGGCGCGTGCAACACCCGCAACTCCAACGTGCTCTTCTCGGTCGAGCCGGTCAGCACCTCGCAGTACATCGCGCGAGCGTTCTTCCCCTCGACCTCGAAGCGTTCGCGCAACGTGCTCATCGACGACTCGATCTTCTCGTCGGGCAACTGGGAGCCGGGTGACATCCTCGCGCACGAGCTCGGTCACGCCCTCGGGTTCCGTCACGAGCACACCCGCCCGGAGGCGGCGACCTGCTTCGAGGACAACAACTGGCGTGCGCTGACCCCGTACGACTCCTCCTCGATCATGCACTACCCGCAGTGCAACGGTGGCTCGGAGGACCTGGAGTTCCAGGCCTCCGACGCGGCCGGGGTCCGGGCGCTGTACGGCTCCTGATCCACCAGCAGTGATCCACCAGCAGTAAGAGAGCGGCCCTCCCGGGCTTCCGGGAGGGCCGCTCTCATGGGGGGTTCTAGTAGGACAGCCCGTGACCGAGCGGGAAGAGATCGGGGATCTCCACCGGGAGCTTGCCGCTCGGGTTCACCTCGCCGTAGAGCACCCGCACCAGCGACTCGAGCTGGTGGGAGGTGTAGCCGTAGGTGTCGAGCACCGTCGCGGCCTCGGGGAAGGAGGTGACGTCGTAGGGGTTGCGCATCGCGGTCACGATCACCGGGGTGTCGGTGGCGAGCAGCGCCTTGACCAGCTTGGTCTGGGCCACGGACGCCGGGGTCGGCTGACCGGTCGCCGGGTTGATCTGCCAGGCGTTGTTGGTCGGCACCACCACCAGATCCTTGCCCGCGGCAGCGGCGACCGCGGCATCGATCTGCGCGTCGGTCGGAGTGGTGCCCGACTGCAGAACCTGGGTCGTCGCGCCGCGCTTCTGCAGCCCGGCCGCGATGCCCGCCGTCGTGTCCACGCCCCAGCCCGCGACCAGGACGTTCTTCGCCCCCGGCGCCAGCGGCAGCAGATCGTCGTCGTTCTTCACCAGCGTGGTGGTGCGGTCGGAGATCGCCTGGGCGTCGGCCTTGTGCACCGGGTTGCTGAAGACCGCCGGAGCGGCCGCCACGTCGACGTACGGACTCTCGAAGATCTTGTTCTCGAGCTTGTGCTCCAGGATCCGGTAGACCGACTCGTCGAGCCGCTGGCGCGAGATGGTGCCGTCCTTGACGGCGTCGAGCACGGCGGCGTACGCCGTGTCCATCTGAGGCGGGATGAGCAGCTGGTCGGCGCCGGCGAGGAAGGCCTCGACCGGGGCGACGTCGGGCGGGTACGTCGCGCTCGCGCCCTGCATGTCGAGGGCGTCGGTCACGATCAGGCCGTCGAAGCCCATCTCCTCGCGGAGCAGGCCGGTGAGGATCGGCTCGGACATGGTGGCCGGCTCGCCGCTCGGGTCGATCGCGGGCACGGTCACGTGGGCCGTCATGATCGCGTCGATCCCGGCGTCGATCGCCGCCTTGAACGGCGGCAGGTCGATCGCCTCGAGCTCCTCGCGGCTGTGGGTCACCTCGGGCAGGCCGTAGTGGCTGTCGGTGCCGGTGTCGCCGTGGCCCGGGAAATGCTTGGCGATCGAGGAGAGGTCACCGTCGTCGAAGCCGCCGACCTCGGCCGCGACGATGTCGGAGACCGCGGCCGAGTCGGCACCGGCGCTGCGGATGCCGATGACCGGGTTGTTGGGGTTGAGGTTGACGTCGGCGACGGGCGCGTAGTCCTGGGTGACCCCGACCGCGGCCAGCTCGGTGCCGATCACCTCGGCGGACCGGGCCGCGTCCTCGGTCGAGCCGCCGGCGCCGAGCGCCATCTGGCCGGGCATCTGGGTCGCGCCGCTGGCCGGACCGAAGCGGGCCACGAGCGCGCCGCCCTCCTGGTCGACCGCGATGTTGAGCGGGATCTTGGGCCGCTGCTGCAGCGCGGCGCTCTGGAGGCCGTTGGAGAGCTTCGCGACCTGGGCGGCATCACCGATGTTGTCGGGCCCACGGGTCGTGAAGTAGATGACCCCGCCGGGCTGGTACTTGGCGATCGCCTGCGCCGGGGTGTCCACGCCGTAGAGCCTCTGGTTGCCGGCCTTCGCCGTGTCGCTGACGTTGTTGGCGTCGCGTCCGTAGACCTCGATCACGAAGAGCTGACCGACCTTCTGCTGCAGCGACATGTGGTGCATCAGCGAGACGATCTTGCGGTGCTGGGGCGACGCCATGTCCGTGGCGGTCGTCGCGGGCGGATCCGGCTCTGCGGCGTGGGTTGCTGCGTACGGCGTAGCAACCGCCACCGCGGCCGCGAGTCCCGCAGCCGCCAACCTTCCGCGTCTGGTCAGTGTCGTTCTGCTCATGACAACCTCCCCATCTGCACCGCGGTACGCGGCACGGCGATTCACTCTAGGGGCTACCAACCGGTCACGGAAGAAAATTCCCGAGTCGGCAGATGGGGGCAGGACGATTTTCACCGGATCGGTGGACAGAACGGCCCGGCAGGGCCAGGGTGAACCTTCGTGCGCATCGTTGTCGGAGCCGCAGCGGCGGCCACTCTCGCTCTCACCACCCTCACGTTCGCGCCGGCGGCGCAGGCTGTGCAGCCAGGGGGTGCGTACGGCTGGACGTCTGTGAACGTGGATACGACACAGGGGTTCCGGGCGCTGGACGCCGTCGACGCGGAGACCGCGTGGGTCGGCGGGGACGGCGGGGGAGTGTTCCGTACGACCGATGGCGGCCGGACCTGGGACGAGGTCTCGCCACCGGGATCCGACGGGCTGCTCTTCCGCGATGTCGAGGCACGCTCGGCGAGCGAGGCGGTCGTGCTCTCCATCGGCGAGGGCGAGGCGAGCCGGATCTACAAGACCGTCGACGGCGGAGCGACCTGGACCGAGACGTTCCGGTCCGCGGAGCCGACCGCGTTCTACAACTGCGTCGACTTCTGGCCCGGCGGCAAGCGCGGGATCGCGATGAGCGACCCGGTCGACGGTGAGTGGCGCATCATCACGACCTCCGACGGCGGCGACACCTGGACGATCGCGGACACGCGCGGCCTGGAGGCGCCGGGTGAGTTCGGCTACTCGGCCAGCGGGACCTGCCTGGTCACCGCGGGGGCGCGCGACGCCTGGATCGGCGGTGGCGGCGCGGCCGCGAAGATCTACGCCACCCACGACGGCGGTCGTTCCTGGTCCGCCGCCGACTCCACGATCGCGACCGGTGAGGCCGCCGGTGTCTTCGGGCTCGGGTTCCGCAACCCTCGCCAGGGCATCGCGGTCGGTGGCGACTTCGGCCTCGAGGACGACGGCGTCGACCGCGCCGCGTACTCCACCGACGGCGGCCGCACCTGGACCAACTCCGACTCCGACCTGGGCGGATACCGTGAAGCGGTCGCCTGGATCGGTGGCCGCACGGCGATCGCCGTCGGCCCCAACGGCAGCGACATCAGCCATGACAACGGCCGTTCCTGGAAGCCGTTCGGCGCCACCCAGACCCGCTTCCACACCGTCGACTGCGCCCAGGGTGTCTGCTGGGCCGCCGGTGCGGGCGGGCGGGTCGGGGTGCTCGCCCGCTGAGCTCAGATCTTGAGCCCGATCGTCATCGGTCCGCTCGAGGCCATCTCGTGCTCGCCGCGCTCGATGCAGAACTCGTTGCCCTCCGGGTCGCGGAGCGCGACGAAGCCGGTCCCGTCCTCCTTGCGGTGGTCGCCGAAGACGGTGGCGCCGAGCGAGAGCGCGCGCTCGACGAGCTCGTCGCGGGTGGTGTCCTCCGGCTTGATGTCGATGTGGACCCGGTTCTTCGCCGACTTCGCCTCGGGCACCGGGACGAAGAGGAACATCAGCTCCTTCGACGGGAAGCTGCGGGCGACGATCACCTCGGGGTCCTCGTCGTAGAAGAGGTGCCAGCCGGTGACCGCCGACCAGAACTCCCCGAGCTTGCGGGGGTCGGCACAGTCGAAGGTGAGATGGCGGATCTGGATAGTCATGGCCGGATCATCCACCGAAGCCCGCCCGACGCGGAACGGGTTATTCGACGAACTCCGAGACCGTACGCGGCGTGGCCGCCGTCGCCAGGGCGACGGCCGTCTCGAGCGGCACGTCCGGGATGTCGACGTGCTCGTGGCCGGCCGCGGTCATCGCGGTGACCTGGGCCAGGCCGATGCGGCGGTCGAAGAACGTCTGTCTGACCCGCCAGCCGATGATGCCGTCGGTCTGCAGTGCGGTGCGTACGGCGGTGTACGAGCCGGAGCGGACGACCAGGTAGCGATCGGTGAGCGCGTGGCCGAGGTGGCGGTGGCGCAGCTCGGCACCGAGCAGCCCGAGAACGAGGGCGACCACCAGCATGGCGACCGGGATCCACCAGAGCCAGACGTCGCCGAAGACGCCGATCAGCACCGTCGGGACGAGCGCGACGAGCGTCCACACGACGGTGGCGACGACCGCCCGGAACCAGTAGCGCCGGCGTGGCCGCGGCCCGTGTCCGGTGAGCGCCGTCGAGAACGCGTCCTCGCCGAGGATGTCGGTGCCGACCTCGGAGACGACCTGCTCCGGGGCCGTCGGCAGGACCGCGGGGAAGTTGTCGTCGAGCCCGGTCGTCAGCAGGTTGAGATCGGCCCCGCCGGCCAGGCCGATCAGCGGGCCGACGGTGGAGGTGGCGCCGCGTACTTTCGCCTCCTCCACCGTCGTCGCGCGGGTGCTGGTCAGGCCGAAGCTGCGTCGCAGCGTGGTGCCCTCCCGGCCCTGCTCGCGTACGACCTGGAGGTCCCACCAGCGCACCGCGTAGCCCACGCACGACCCGATCGCCCACACCGCGGCGGCCCCGACGATCGCGATCGGCACGGCGATAAACAGCATGCGTACGAACTCGTCGACCGGGACGCCGTTGACCTCGCCGTTGGTGACCCGGACGCCGAAGGATTCCCACGGGATGAGGTCGGAGAAGGCACCGAAGAGCGCGCCCAGACCGCCGAGCGCGATCGCGAGGTTCCTGAGGTTGAGCGGGGCGTACCTGATCCAGGACCAGTCGAGCTTGGCGATGATCTCGCCCTCGGGTGAGTCCGCGACGGGCGCGGTCTCCGGGGAGGAGCCTTCGGCCGAAGGGACGTCAGACGCGAATGGCCCGGATGGTGCGGGGGCCGCGTGCAGAAGCTCGCGCCGCAGCCGGGCGGCGGCATCCTTGGTGAGCGAGTCGAGGGTGATCTGGCCCTCGTCGACCCCGGTGCCGACATTGACCTTGGTGACCCCGAGGGCACGATGGATGAGGGTCGAGCTCAGGTCGACGCTCCGCACCCGGTCGAGCCGGGCGGTCAGGGTGGTGCGGTTGAGCAGGCCCTTGCGTACCTCCAGATGTGTCGGTGTCACCCGATAGCTCGTGGTCAGCCACGGGACCATACCGGCCAGAGCCGCGACCACCGCGATGCCGACCGCGACCAGCAGACCGATGAACACGTTCGCCTGCCCGGCACCGAAGGCACCGACCGCGGCCGGGATGATCGCCTGACGCAGCGTCGAGAGCGGGCTGACGACCGCGGTCCATCCGGCCAGCCGCTGCCACTCCGCGTCCGGAACGAGAGGAGTGTCAGGGACCTCGGGGACGTCAGGGACCTCGGGTGTGCTCACGTCGCGTCCTCGGGCGTCGCCGCGGTGATCGCCACCAGCTTCGCGACGACCTCGAGCGCGAGCGCGTCGTCGAGGCAGGCGATCTGGACGATGCCCGCCGAGGAGGCGGTGGAGACCTTGACCGTACGCAGCCCGAACCGCCGCATCAGCGGCCCCTGGGTCGAGTCGACCGTCTGCACCCGGGAGAGCGGCACGATCTCGTCGATGACGGTGAGCCACCCGTGGCGTACGTGGACGGCGATGTCGGTCACCTCCCACCGGTGGATCCGGAACCGGATCGAGGGCACGAAGGTCAGCCCCGGCACCGGCGCGAGGACGAAGACCACGGCGACGGCCCAGAGGATCCAGGTCCAGAAGCCCTCGGGGACGAGCACCGCCGCCACGATCGCACCCACCGCGAGCGCCAGCCAGATCACGGCGCCGATCGCCTCCGCCGTACGCCAGTACGCCGGCGCGCGCTCGGAGACCTGATGTGCGGGTTCGCGCAGTCGCTGTGGTGCGTCGGGGGCGTTCACGGGACGCGAGCCTATTGGGTGGTCGGTCTTTACCGTCGGATATGTGCAGATTCGGTGCAGACGGCGCCAGCGCACCCCTAGAACAGCTAGGGTTAATGCCTAGAAGAACTAGGTATGGGAGGCGGGTGCGCATGCGCATCGACAAGGATCTGGTCGCCGCCTCGGCGACCCCGCTCGTGCTCGGCATCCTGGCCGAGGGCGAGTCGTACGGCTATGCCATCGGCAAACGGGTCGCGGAGCTCTCCGGTGGCCGGATGGAGTGGACCGACGGGATGCTCTACCCGCTGCTGCATCGTCTGGAGCGACTCGGCTACGTCGACGCAAGCTGGGGACGATCGGAGAGCGGCCGCCGGCGCAAGCACTACGCGATCACCGACACCGGCCACCAAGCGCTCGCCGACCGGCAACGTCAGTGGCAGGTGGTCGCCGACACCCTGGACAACGTGTGGCGCAACTTCGGCACGCCCCCGGTCGCGGAGGGGCTGGCATGAGTCTGGACCTGGAGGCACAGATCGATCAGTGGCGCGGCTTCGTGGCCCGCCGGCCCGCCCTGGCCGCCGACGACGTCGTCGAGATGGAGGACCATCTCCGCAACCAGATCGCTGATCTCACCGACGGGGGTCTCGCCGAGGACGAGGCGTTCCTGGTCGCGGTCAAGCGGATGGGCAACCTCGACGACGTCTCTCGGGAGTTCGCCCGTGAGCACTCCGAGCGGCTGTGGCGACAGCTGGTGCTGATCCCGGAGCCGGGTGCCGGCGTCGTCGGGTCGCGCTGGCGCGACCTCGGCATCGTGATCGGCGTGGCGCTGCTGGCCGGCGTCGCGCTCAAGATCCTCATCGAGTCCTTGGACGAGTTCGCGTTCATCCGCAACGTCGCGTTCGTGCTGGTCGCGGCCGTGGCCGGCTGGATGGCGTACAAGCGCCGGGTCTCCTGGCGCGTGGCTGCAGTCCTCACGGCGGTGGCAGCCGCGCTCGTGCTCGTGGTCAACCTTTACCCGTTCGAGATGACGCCGGTGCCCGGTGCGGGCGAGGATCCGGGCATGACCGCCGTGCTCGTGGTCATCCACACGCCGGTGGTGCTGTGGTTGCTCACCGCGGTGGCGTACGCCGGCGGCATCTGGCGCTCCCACGGCCGTCGGATGGATTTCGTGAGGTTCACCGGCGAGCTGGCGATGTATCTCGCGCTCATCCAGGCCGGCGCCGGAGTGCTGATCGGGCTCAGCGTCGGGGTGTGGAACCTGGCCGGTTTCGACCTCGAGCCCTACCTGGAGAACTGGATCCTTCCCTTCGGTGTCCCCGGCGCGATCATGGTTGCGGCCTGGCTGGTCGAGGTGAAGATGAACGTGGTCGAGAACATCGCCCCGGTGCTCACCAAGGTCTTCACACCGCTGGCACTGGTGATGCTGGTGGCGATGTTCGCGGTGATGGTCCTCGGCGACTCCTTCGACGCGGTCGACCGCAACCTGCTCATCCTGATGGACGCGGTGCTGATCTTGGTCGTGGCCCTGCTGCTCTACTCCATCTCCGCCCACAACCCGATGGAACCCGCCGGCGTCTTCGACTGGATCCAGCTCGCGCTGGTCGTGGCCGCCCTCGCCGTCGATGCGATCGCGCTGAGCGCGATGCTGACCCGGATCGCGGAGTTCGGCTGGACCGCCAACAAGACCGCGGCCCTCGGCCTCAACCTGATCCTGCTGGCGCACCTCGCCTGGACCGGTTGGCTCACCCTGCGTTTTGTACGCCGCACCGGAACGTTCCACGACGTGGAGCGCTGGCAGACCCGCTATCTGCCGGTCTACGGCCTGTGGGCGGCGGTCGTGGTCGTGGCCTTCCCCGTCATCTTCTCGTTCGACTGACGCGCCCGGGTGTCATCGCCGCGCCTTGTGCGCGGCGATGACCGAGGGGTACCAGTCGAAGGAGGGTCGCGGGGAGAGCGAGCCGGCGATACCGGTCGACGATCCGGCCGGGTTCGGCGCAGAAGGCCGCTGCAGCCCCGTTCGGCGTTTCGGCCGTGGTCGGCGTACGACCCTAGGATTGTCGATCGTGGCACTCACCATCGGCATCGTGGGACTTCCCAACGCGGGCAAGTCGACCCTCTTCAACGCTCTGACCAAGAACGACGTACTCGCGGCGAACTACCCGTTCGCCACCATCGAGCCCAACGTCGGTGTCGTCGGGGTTCCCGACGAGCGGCTGGCCGAGCTGGCGAAGATCTACGGGTCTCAGAAGCTGCTGCCGGCCACGGTGCAGTTCGTCGACATCGCCGGCATCGTGCGCGGCGCCTCGCAGGGTGAGGGCCTGGGCAACAAGTTCCTCTCCCACATCCGCGAGTCCGACGCGATCTGCCAGGTCACCCGGGTCTTCCGCGACGACGACGTCACCCACGTCGACGGCAAGGTCGAGCCCGCCAACGACATCTCCACCATCCAGACCGAGCTGATCCTGGCCGACCTGGAGACGGTCGAGAAGGCGATCCCGCGGCTGGAGAAGGAGTCGCGCAAGGCTCCTGACCTCAAGGCGAACCTCGCTGCCGCGGTCGAGGCCAAGGAGGCCCTCGAGGCCGGCACCCCGATCATCGCCACGAAGATCGACCGCGCGCTGATCCGCGACCTGATGCTGCTCACCGCCAAGCCCTACATCTTCGTCTTCAACTGCGACTCCGACGAGCTCGCCGACGAGGCCCTGAAGGACTCCATGCGCGAGCTGGTCGCCCCCGCCGAGGCGATCTTCCTGGACGCGAAGTTCGAGTCCGAGCTCGTCGAGCTCGACGAGGACGAGGCCCGCGAGTTCCTGGCCGATGCCGGCGTCGAGGAGCCCGGCCTGGACATCCTCGCCCGCGTCGGCTTCGACACCCTCGGCCTGCAGACCTACCTCACCGCCGGCCCCAAGGAAGTACGCGCCTGGGAGATCCCCAAGGGCGCCACCGCCCCCGAGGCCGCCGGTGTCATCCACACCGACTTCCAGAAGGGCTTCATCAAGGCCGAGATCGTCTCCTACGACGACCTCATCTCCGCCGGCTCCGTGGCCAAGGCCCGTGACCTCGGCAAGGTCCGCATGGAGGGCAAGGACTACGTCATGGCGGACGGCGACGTGGTCGAGTTCCGCTTCAACGTCTGAGAAGTGATCTGCTGAAAAGCCAGACGCCTGCCATCGGGCATGCGAATTTATACGCATGCCTTATGATGCAACGTTCCACCGAGGGAAGCGGCTCCGTGCCTTGGCGCGATGGTCGGAAGTGGGCGTCTTGGAACCGCGCGCGAGATTGCCAATCGAGGCTAGGTTTGCAGCCCGTGTCGACCAACGGTCGGGGGTCTTCTTCCGGCCAGTACTACTTTGTGACTCGGACTCCGTAGAATTTCATCGCCAACTGAGTTACCTCATAGACGCCTTCGACGCATTGCCTGAGCGAGTTGACATTGCGTTCGACTCGACTTGGAAGGCCTTTGAGGTTGCGTCCGCTGCCGCGGTTAGCGCAAACATCACCGACCGGCTTAAATTGCTGTCTCGATCGATTGATGTAGCCGTTACCGATCGACTCTGTGCAAGCATTCCGGTGCAGTCATGTGAGTATCTCTTCAAAAAGATCGTTGCTGATATTGATGAACCTGAATCGCGGTCTCGATTCAGAAAACGAATCGATGGTCTGGGAGATTCCGCGATCAACCAGCTAGTCGGCCACCTACGCGCGACATATGGTGAAGGATCTCTGGAGTCAGGGCGAAAGGGTGCGTTGCTGCTTAGAAGAGCACTTCGGGGTGAGATCCTCAGGCTCGGTTCCGACATCGATTTTCAATTGAGCGGATTATCGCGTTCAAGATTTCTGATGTCTGTCTTTCTGTATACGGCTCGCAACGATAGAATTCATGGAGAGTCCTTCTCGCCGTTTGTGAGCAGTGTGGCGAGTTTGCGAACCTATACCCACCCATACTTTGCGTTTCTGGCGTCCTATTACCTACTCCTGTGCGTTTGGCGAGAAACTATGCCGGACGTGCTTCCGGGCGGTCATGTCGGCATAGCATCTTCGCTCGACGAAAATATCAAGCTGGCGATGGAACTGTTCGGGCGACATTGGGAGAGGTAGAAATGGTGGTCGGGGAGTGCCGGATGTATTTGTAGAAGCAGATTGGCTGCATAGTCGAGTTCCGCTTCAACGTGTAAGCCTCCGGGACCGAGCCTCCGAGGAGATACTCGCGTCATGACGATCGACCGTCTGATCGCGTCGGGGCTGTTGTCGGCCGACGACGCGGAGTGGTCGCCGGTAGCCGGCGGAGAGTCCGGTGCCACGGTGCTTCATGACCGTGAGGCGGAGCGCTATGCGAAGGTCGTTCCCGCTGCGGCGGCGCAGGACCTGGCTGCGGAACGCGATCGGATCACCTGGCTCGGCGAGGCAGGCCTCCCCGTCGCCTCCGTGCTCGACTGGTGGGCGACGGACGATGGCGCGTGCCTGATCACCAGTGCGGTGGCCGGCGTCTCGGCAGACCAGCTGGATGCTGATGCGCTTCGACGCGCCTGGCCGAGCATCGCCGCGATCGTTCGTACGCTGCACGGCCTGCCTGTGGAGGAGTGTCCCTTCGACAGGGGGCTCGGGGTGATGGTGCCGCTCGCACGGGAGGTGGTCGCCGCGGGTCGAGTCCAGGCTGAGTTCCTGCCGGTAGCGCTGCAGCAGGTGCCGCCGGCGACGATCCTCGACGGGATCGAGGACGAGCTGCCGCAGCGTACGTTTCAAGAACGCACCTCACCTGTCGTGTGCCACGGCGACCTCTGCCTTCCGAACGTCCTCGTGGACCCGGACACGATGCGCGTATCTGGACTGATCGATCGGGGGCGGCTCGGTCGTGCGGACCCGTACGCGGACATCGCCCTATTGCTTGAGAATGCTCGCGAAACGTGGCGTGATGAGGCCACCGCTTCCCAGACCGATCGTGAGTTCGCCGAGCTGTATGGATTCCGTCTCGACGCCGAGCGTCGGCGCTTCTATCTGCGTCTCGACCCACTGACCTGGCCTGGCTGAACGATCAGGCGACAGCCGCATGATCAGTGGACTGGTGGGCCCTGCGGCTGCCCCTCGAACCTGGCTCCGCTCGGTTCGGCGAATACCGCACCTCATGAGCGGAGGCCGGCGGCGTGGTCCGCGTAAGCGATACTGAGCGGGCACGACATGCCGCCGCCTCAACCCAACACTGGAGGTTCCATGCCCAAGGGCTACTGGGTCAGCGCCTATCGCAACATTTCAGACCCTGAGAAGCTGGCCGCGTACAACAAGCTGGCCCCGCAGGCCGTCAAGGCCGGGGGCGGTCGGGTCCTCAGCCGTGGCAGTCGGGTCGTGGCGCACGACTCCGGAATCGCCGAGCGCACCGTCCTGATCGAGTTCGACAGCTTCGAGCAGGCCGTAGCGGCGCACGAGAGCGCGGCGTACCAGGAGGCGCTCGCCGCCCTCTCCGACGGTGTCGAGCGCGACTTCCGCATCATCGAAGGCATGGACTGACCGAAGTCCAGGATCTTCAGGTGCCACGGATCGAGCTCACCACTGAGATTCCGGCGACGCCGGAGCGGTGCTTTGAGCTGAGCTTGTCCGTGGACGCGCACCAGTCGTCGATGTCCGACTCGGGTGAGCGCGCCATCTCCGGTGTCACCTCGGGTGTGATGCGTCGGGGCGACTCGGTGACCTGGAGAGCACGTCACCTCGGGATCGCGTTCACGATGACTTCGGTGATCAGTCAGTACGACGCTCCGTACCGGTTCGTGGACGAGCAGGAGTCCGGCCCGTTTCGGCGTTGGTGGCATGAGCACCGATTCGAACCAGTCTCTGGTGGCACCCTGATGACCGATGTCGTGGAGTTCGAGTCGCCCGCCGGACCGGTCGGGCGGTTCATGAACGCCCTCGTGCTGACTCGGTACATGACGAAGCTGTTGGAGCAACGGAACGCGTGGTTGGTCGACGCTCTCTCTGCGCCTGAGGTCTGATGGCTCTCGTGGCGCGAGCCCTCGTCGCCCCGTGCTGATGCAGCAGCAACGTGGGAGTCCCGAAGTCACCCGGTGACCTCAGGACTCCCACGTCGCTTGTCGGTCAAGGTCGCGGCACCTTCTGCTCCTGCTGGGACCCCGGGACGAGCTGGCCGTCGATGGCAAGCTCGGAGGTGTACTCGTCCATGTCGTGGGGGACCTCGAAGGCGGCGTATCCGGCTCCGTCGACCTCATGGACGTCGAGGTCCTTGGTGTAACCCGCTGACGTGATGCGGACAGACGTCACATCGGGATGAACGGCGTAGACCCAGACGAACGAGTCGCCGACCTCGACACCAGAGGCGTTGAAGAGCGCCGGATTCTCCAGATAGCGGGACGTGTCGTTGACGTGGCCGCAGTCCATTTCGACGTACTCACCGTACTCATAACCAGTAGTGCTCCACTCGCTTCCGAGCAGGTTCTCCTTCTCCTCGACCAGTTCCACTCCGGTGACGGGCTGACCACACTCATCGGTTCGGTCGGACTCGATCAGCAGGTAGCGGCTGCCGTCCACGCTTCCGCGCATGACGATGTCCTGCGGAGGGATCTTGTCGACGTACTCCGGTCCTTGGCGGACGATCGCAGCTCCCGCGGCCGTCGCCAGCACCACAGGGATGGCGACTGCGCCGAGGCCGACCAGGATCCGCCGCCTGCGGTGCGGCTTTCGTGCGGTGTTGATCCGGCTTGCGGCGAAGTCGTCCTCGGCGAGTGTGTCCGCAACCGTGTGCAGGGTGTGTCGCAGCAGCAGGCCGAGGCTCTCCGGGTCGTGGGTGTTCTTCATGCGAGTGCCTTTCGGAGCTTGCCCAGCGCCCGCCGGTGGTCCGAGCGGACAGTTGCTGCTGGGCGGTTGAGGATGTCTGCGATCTCAGCCAGGGGAAGATCTTCGTAGTAGTGGAGGACGACGACGGCGCGTTGCGTCCACGGCAGCTGCGCGATCTGTGTCCAGGTCTCGTCAACCTCAGGCGGAAGGGTCACCAGCGGCCGATCAACGGCCTTGGCTCGGAGGCGGAACTGCCGTCGCTGGGCATCCTTGACGAGATTGACCACGGCCTTCTTGAGGTAGCGCGACGGGTTCTCGATCTGATCCCAGCGCTCGTGGGCCGAGGTGAACGCTGACTGGACCACGTCCTCGCTCATCTCGTGCGAGCCAGAAACCAGGTACGCCAGCCGCAGGAGCGTCATCCGGTACTCCCGGTAGGCCTCCTCGAACCCAACGTTGGGCATCTGCCCCTTCGTCGTCATCACACCTTCTCAGTCGTACCGGACACCCGAAACGTTGCACCTGATACTGCGCCGAATGTGGTGATCGCCAGGCACCTTCGAGTATCCGGCGGCCTTGCAGACATTCGTAGCGACAGGAGTCCCGAGCGGTGGTCGCGGTGGCGCCTGCGATCGTAGAGACCGAGACGACCTTGAACCGGGTCGATGAGGCGTACGCGCTGGCCTGGGCCGAAGCGCGTACGGCAGCCGACGAGGACCTGATCGACGTGCTCCGCCAGGCAGGACTCGGGCCGAGCTGGACCGAGCCGGGCCGGCCACGGGCGGATCTGCTGCTCGCCATCTGGCGGGCGGGCGCTACCCCGCGGTCCGCCTCGAGACAGCTTCGCGAAGCTCTCGGCGTACGGTCTGGTGCTTGACCCTGGTGGGGACCAGGAGAAGTCTGGAGAGATGACCAACCGTGCGATCGATGACTCGCGTTCGCTGCTGACTCTCGGCCGGGTGGACTCGGTGCGGGTCCAGGTCGGCTATCGGGCCAGCCCTGACGACCAGGTGGACCGGCAGTACCTGCTCGACCTGTCGGTCCCAGAGCCGGACGGCGGGGGAAGCGAGGATGTACTCGACGAGCGGGAGATCCTCGCCGCGCTGGAGCCAGTCCTCTACGCCGGAGCCGACGCGCGACGGCACTACTCGCTGCACCAGCACCGATGGCACACCAGCTGGGGCGCCAGCCCGGGCGCCCTCGAGATCGGGCTGCTGGTGAACACCGGGCCTCGGACCACGGCCGTCTCGGAGGCGTCGTACGACGGTGTGGCCCGCGCCTTTCGTGACGTGATGGAGGTGGTCGGCCGGCCGGAGCGGACGCCGACCTCGCGGGAGTCGGCGGTCCAGCGCACGCTGCGTGCGGCCGCGACGGCGTACGCCGTGGACCCGGACGCCCTCTCGCTCCGTGCGGAGGAGCACCACACGGCCGACAACTCCTGGACGCTCACCCTGCGCTCCACCGCGGGGGATGAGTACGACGTGGTGGTCGGTTTCGTCGAGGGGTACGCCGGTGCGGTGTCGGTGCGGCATGCACACCGGATCGAGGCGGCCGACTCCATCGGCCCCGAGTGACCTGGAGCCATGAAGTCGCCGCGCTACAGCCAGGGCCGGCGTCCGGGGCCGGTCGGGTGGGTGCCGGTGACGCCCATGACGACCGAGTACAGGCTGGTCTCGGCGGTGATGAAGAGGCGGTTGCGCTTGGCGCCGCCCCAGGAGATGTTGGCGACGGTCTCTGGGACGTTCAGGCGGCCGATGAGAGCGCCGTCGGGGTCGTAGCAGTGCACGCCGTCGTCCATCGCGGCGACCCAGAGGCGGCCGCCGTCGTCGAAGCGGAGGTTGTCGAAGCGGGCGCCGTCGCGGGCTCCGGCGTCGGCGAAGACCTCGCCCTCGGAGAGGGTGCCGTCATCGCGTACGTCGAAGACCCAGATCTTGCCGGCTCGGGTGTCGGAGACGAAGAGCTGGCGCTCGTCGGGGGAGAAGACCAGCCCGTTCGGGGCGCCGAAGCAGTCCGCGACCAGGCGGACCTCGCCGCTGGCTGGGTCGATCCGGTAGACGTTGTTGGAGCCGATCTCACTCTCGGCGCGGTAGCCCTCGTAGTCGCTGGTGATGCCGAAGTCCGGGTCGGAGAACCAGATCGAGCCGTCTGACTTCACGGTCGCGTCGTTGGGGCTGTTCAGGCGCTTCCCTTGCCAACGCTCGGCCAGCACGGTGATCGTGCCGTCGTGCTCGGTCCGGGTGACCCGCCGGTTGCCCTGTTCGCAGGTGATCAGCCGGCCCTCGCGGTCGAGGGTGTTGCCGTTGGTGTGCCCGGCGGTGCGGCGGAAGACGCTCACGTCTCCGGTCTCCTCGTCCCAGCGCAGCATCCGGTCGTTGGGGATGTCGCTCCAGACCACCTGACGCCAGGCGGGCACGTAGATCGGCCCCTCGGCCCAACGGCACCCGGTGAAGAGGACCTCCAGCGCCTCGTCGCCGTTCATGCATCGTCCGGTGCGGAACCGGTCGTCGAGCATCTCGTACAGCCCAGGGCGATCACTGCTCATGGAGTCCACTCCTCAGTATCCAATGCCGAATCTGAATCGGCCTGAGGTGAAGACTGCAAGATCAGGTATGGTCAGCGCAAGATATTTCTGAACGGAGAACCTGTGGACCAGATCGATCGCGAGCTGCTGGCCGAGCTTCAGAGCGACGCCACCCAGTCCTACGCCGCGCTGGGCCATGCAGTCGGCCTCTCCGCGGGTGCGGCTCACGAGCGCGTACGCAAGCTGCGTGAGAGTGGTGTCATCCGGCGCACCACCGCCGACGTGGACCCGGCCGCCGTGGGCAGCTCGGTGCTGGCGTACGTCATGGTCGACTCCACGTCGTGGATGGGAGAGTCGGCGGAGGCGTTCGCCGCGCTCCCGGAGATCGTGGAGGCCCACATCATCGCGGGCAGCGCCTCCGTGCTGGTGAAGGTGAGGACCGCGACCACCGAGCAGCTGCAGGACGTGCTGCGCCGGATCTACGCCATCGAGGGCGTCAGCGGAACGCAGGCGACGGTCGTCCTGGAGACCTTCTTCGAGCGGCCGCTCTCGCCGGTGGTAGCGGACCAAGCCTGAGGTCAGGCGGGCACCTTGTCCAGGAAGCCGCGTACGTCACGGATCCGCTGGTCGGCGTCGACGACGACCACGTCGAAGCCGATGACGACCGGCTCCGCGCCGGCCGGTCCCAGACCCCACTGGAACCGAGCCTGCTGGTGGTGGGCGTCGACGGTCCCCACGGGCGTGAACACGAAGCCCGGGAACTGCGCACGTACGGCCTGGATGGTCGCCCCGACGGCCTCGCGGCCCTGCACGTCGGCGAGCGGGTCCACGTAGACGCAGTCGTCGGACCAGTGCTCGGCCAGCAGCTTGGTGAGCACCGACTCGTCGGTGGCGTTCCAGGTGTCCAGGTAGCGCGTCACGATGTCGTTCATGGTGTCTTCCTTCTCTCGGATCGGGTTGCCACGAGAAGGTTCGCCGCTGGTCGGTGCGCGGGTCGATAACCTCCGAGGTCATGGCCCTCGGAATCCAGGGTTGGCTAGCCTCGGGCCGTGATCTCAACCGCGACGTCACCGTCACCGTCGGTCGGCAGCGAGCTGCGCCGCTGGCGCGAGCTGCGGTCCTTGAGCCAGCTCGCGCTCGCCACGCAGGCCGAGGTGAGCACCCGGCACGTGAGCTACGTCGAGAACGGTCGCTCCCGGCCGACACCGGAGATGATCGTCCGGCTGGCCGAGGTGATGCGGGTGCCCATGGCCGAGCAGAACCGGCTCCTGCTCGCCGGCGGGTTCGCGCCTCGCTATCCGCACCGTGCCACCGACGACGACGCGCTCGCGCCGGTGATGGCCGGGCTTCGCAGCCTGTTGGACGCCCACGCGCCGTACCCGGCTCTGCTCCTCGACGACCACTGGGACATCGTCGATGCCAACCAGCCCGTCGACGGACTGCTCGACGGCTGTGACGCCAGCCTGCTCGAGCCTCCGCTGAACGTGATCCGGCTCTGCCTGCATCCGCGCGGACTCGCCCCGCGTATCCGCAATCTGCCCGTCTGGCGAGCCCACCTGCTCCATCAGCTCGGCCGCCGCATCACCCACACCGGGGGCGACCCGGCCCTGGTCGCTCTCCGCGACGAGGTCACCGCCTACCCCTCCGGCGACGAGCCGTCCGTCCGGCCGCTGGCCGACCCGGTCGTCCCGCTGGAGATCGACGCGGGCGGCCACGCGCTGCGCTTCTTCAGTGTCGCCAGCCAGATCGAGAATGCCTCGGACGTCACCCTCAACGGGCTCCATCTGGAGACCTTCGTCCCCGCCGACGACCGGACGCGACAGCTGCTCAGCCGGTGACCAGTCGCTCTCTCCGTTGACGCGTGCGGCTCAGCTGTCGAGGGGCATGCGTACGCCGGTGAGCTCCTCGGAGACGGTCCACAGCCGCTGCTGGGTCTGCAGGTCGTAGGAGGCGGGGCTGGAGGTCACCAGCTTCGGATATCCGCGGGCCTCGCCGAGGCCGCTGGGCCCGTAGTACTGACCGCCGATGACGGCGGGGTCGGTGGCGGCACGCAGGGTGGGGAGTGCGCCCATCGCGGGCGCCTGGCCGACCAGGGGCGCGAGCCAGTCGAAGGCGACGCGGATCGGGCCGGGAGAGTTGCGGCCGAGCTCGGTGTTGGAGCCACCGGGGTGGGCTGCCACCGCGATGGTGGTGCCGTGCGAGGCCAGCCGGCGCTGGAGCTCGTAGGTGAACATCAGGTTGGCGAGCTTGGCCTGGCCGTACGCCGCGACGCGGCTGTAGGACCGCTCCCACTGCAGGTCGTCGAAGTGGATGTCGGCGCGGATGCGGTGGCCGAGGCTGCTGACCGTGACGACCCGCGAGCCGGGGACGGGGAGGAGCTGGTCCAGAAGCAGGCCGGTGAAGGCGAAGTGGCCGAGGTGGTTGGTGCCGAACTGCATCTCGAAGCCGTCCGCGGTGGTCTGCTTCGGCGTGTACATCACGCCGGCGTTGTTGATCAGGAGGTCGATCCGCGGGTGACTGGCGCGCAGGTCGGCCGCCGCGGACCGGATCGACTCCAGGGAGGCCAGGTCGAGGACCTGGACGGTGACGTCGCCGTCGATGCGCGCGGCTGCCTGCTTACCCTTCTCTGCGTCGCGTACGGCCATGACCACCTGCGCACCGTGCTCGGCGAGCATGCGGGCGGTCTCGAAGCCGAGGCCGGTGTTGGCGCCGGTCACGATCGCCACTCGGCCGTGCTGGTCGGGGATGTGCTGATCAGTCCAGGTGTCGCTCATTGTCCACTCCTAAAGAACCATCGGTCTGTTATCACCAACTTAAGAGACCGATGGTCTGATGTCAAGGGACCGGCGGTCTTTAAGTTAGTCTGGGGCGGTGACATTCCAGCGGGCACGAAGCGACGAGCAACGAGAGATCCGCCGCCGGGCGATCCTGGACACGGCGGCGGCGATGCTCGACGAGATGCCGGTGGCCGACGTGAGTCTCAACGAGCTCAGCCGGCGGGTGGGGCTGGCCAAGTCGAACGTGCTGCGCTACTTCGAGTCGCGCGAGGCGGTGCTGCTCGAGCTGCTGGACGACTTCTTGGGGGCGTGGCTCGAGGAGCTGGCCGAGGAGCTGGCCGCGGGTGTCCAGGCCGAGGCGTCACCGGAGGTGCGGGCGGACCAGCTGGCCGAGGTCCTCAGCCGGTCGCTGTCGGGTCGGATGGTGCTCTGCGACCTCTTCGGTGCGCAGGGTGGCGTCCTCGAGCACAACGTCTCGGTCGAGGTCGTCAAGCGCCATAAGCGCTCCACCCACGAGCACCTCGCCACCATGCTCGAGCTCGTACGCCGCCACCTGCCCGAGCTCGGCGACGGTGCCGAGACGTTCTGCACGATGAGCCTGATCTCGGCCGGCGCGCTGGCGGCGTACGTCCCGCCGCCGCCCAGCGTCCTCGCCGCCTATGCGGACGAGCCGGAGCTCGGCGTACTGCATCTGGATCTGCGCGACGCCCTGCGCACCTCGTTCACCGCGGCGCTCGTGGGCGTGCTGCCACGCTGACCTACCCCTTGATCAGCCGCATGGTCTGGTGCGACAGCACCCGGCTCACTGCGGGCAGCCGGGAGATCGTCCCGACGATGAGGGCTTCGTACGCATCGGGGTCGGCGACCTGGACGCGCAGGTAGTAGTCGGGCTGGCCGAGCATGCGGCGCATCTCGGTGACCTCGGGGACGGCGATGGCGGCGGTCTCGAAGTCCTCGATGGTCTTGCCGTCGTTGACGGCGATGTCGATGGCCACGATGACCTCGAACCCGCGTCCGCCGCTCTTCGGGTCGATGCTGGCGTGGTAGCCCTTGATCACGCCGGCGCGCTCCAGCCGCTGCACCCGGCGCAGGCATGGCGCCGGGGTGAGCCCGACCCTTCGGGCGAGCTCGGCGTTGCTCAGCCGGGCGTCATCCTCGAGCTCGGCAATGATTGCTCGATCCAGGTCGTCAATCGCATGATCATTGCGCACAGCGGCACTTTAGCATCGCCGATGGGCAATCCAAGGACGTCAGAACTTTCCTAGGCTTGCCGCATGCACGTGATGGATATGGAGACGGCGCCCGGGGAGCTCGCGGGGACCCGCGAGGAGGTCGCCGCCGGGTGGAGGACAGTGCTTCCCGCATGTGTCGCCGTCGTCCCGCTCGGGCTCGCGCTCGGCGTACTGGTGGTCCAGTCCGGGCTCGCCTGGTGGTGGGCGCCGGTGCTCGGCGCGGTCGTCTTCGCCGGCTCCATGGAGTTCCTGCTGGTCGGCCTCCTGGCCGCCGCCGCGCCGCTGGCGCAGATCGCGGTCAGCACCCTGCTGGTGAACTTCCGGCACGTCTTCTACGCCATCACGTTCCCGATGCACCGGGTGCGCGGCCGCGGGTGGAAGGCCTACAGCACCTTCGCCCTGACCGACGAGGCGTACGCGCTCACCGCGACGCCGGAGGCGGCCGAGTGGTCGCGGACCAGGATCATCAGCATCCAGGCGTTCTTCCACCTGGCGTGGGTGCTCTGCGTGGCCGCCGGCGCCGGGCTGGGATCGCTGATCCCGCCGCAGGTGGTCGGCCTCGACTTCGCGGTCACGGCGCTGTTCGTGGTGCTGGGGATCGAGGCGTACAAGGTCCGGAGGTCGGTGCCGATCTCAGTGCTCGCCCTGGGCTGCGCGATCGTCGCGGCGCTGATCTCGCGCGACAACATGCTGCTGATCGCGATGGGCATGTTCTGCGCCGCGCTGGTCTGCTCGTACGTCCTGGCTGCCCGTAGGAGCAGGCGTGACTGATCCCTGGTACGTCCTGTCCGCCGTCCTCGTCTCCGCGGCCGTCACCTGGACCCTTCGCGCGGCTCCGTTCGCGATGCTCGCTCCGCTGCGGCACAGCGCGCTGCTGGCCTACATCGGCGACCGGATGCCCGTCGGCGTGATGGTCATCCTCGCCGCCTACACCCTCCGTGACACCGACCCTGCCGTCCTGGCCTCTGCCGGACCGGCCGCCCTCGCCCTCGCGATCACGATCGGGCTGCACCTGTGGCGAGGCAGCATGACGTTGAGCATCTTCGCGGGCACGGCCGCGTACGTCCTGATGACCTCGGTCATCGCGGCCTGATCGGCAGCTGTCGGGGACTACGGTGTCCGCATGACCGTAGAGAACAGTGCCAGGAAGTCTCGTCAGCGAGGCGACGGACGGAACGGGTTCGAACGCTTCGTGGAGGTGGTCACCTCTGTGGTCAGCCATGCTCCCTTCTTCTATGTGATCGTGGGCGTCCTGCTGCTGTGGGCGGTGAGCTTTCCCTTCTGGTCCTCCAGTACCAAGTGGGAGCTGGCCGTGCACACGGGTTCCTCGGTCCTGTCGCTGCTGTTGCTGGTGCTGCTCCAGAACGCCGGGCGGCGCTCGGAGGAGGCGTCCCACGAGAAGCTCAACGTGATCGCCTCGGCCCTCTCTGATCTCATGGAGTCCCGGGCCCGCGACGACGAGGACCTTGCCGACTCGGTGCGGATCCTGCGCGAGGCCGTGGGGCTGGAAGAGCGACACTGAATACTCGCGCCACCACCCGCTGAGAAGGAGTGCACATGACAGAGCAGACGATTCCTGAGCCGGTCGCCACCTTCATCGAGGCCGTCAACAGGCACGACGAGTCCGCGTTCCTCGACGCCTTCACCGAGGGTGGAGCTGTCGACGACTGGGGCCGTGTCTTCACCGGACGAGAGCAGATCAAGGGGTGGAGCGACAACGAGTTCATCGGCGCTCAGGGGACCCTCGCCGTCGAGGAGGTCGCGGCCGAGGACGGCACGGTGACCGTGATCGGCGACTGGCGCTCCACCCACGCCAACGGCCGCTCGAAGTTCGTCTTCGACGTCGACGGCGACCGGATCACCACGATGACCATTCGCGAGGGCTGACTCGCCTTGACCTCGATCCGTTGGGGGAGTGGGCGCTGGACCCATCCGCCTGTCGCCGCCGTGGAGCGCGGCTCCGACCTGCTCGTCACTGCCGCCGAAGGGAGCGACGCGTGGCGTACGACCTCCTACGGGTTCGTCCACGACAGCGAGCACGCCCTGCTGGCTCCCTTCGACCAGGACACCGCGGTCGAGGTCGAGTTCACGGCAGCGTTCTCAGAGCAGTTCGACCAGGCCGGGATCTTCGTACGCGTCAGCGAGACGCATTGGGTCAAGGCAGGCGTCGAGTACGCCGACGGTCGTCCGCAGCTCGGTGCCGTCGTCACCGACGGCAGATCCGACTGGTCACTGGCGCCCGTGCCCGACTGGCGCGACCGCAAGGTCCGCATGCGGGTCAGTCGATCCGGTGACGCGCTCACCATCCGAGCCGCGGTCGACGGAGGCTCTCTTCAGCTCGTCCGACTCGTTCCCTTCGCTCCGGAGCTCGTCGCCGAGGCCGGGCCGTTCACCTGTGCTCCCACGAGGGCCGGGCTCACGATCGCCTTCCATGCCTGGCGTACGACCGCGGCGGATGCCGCCCTGCACTGATCGTGGCCCTAGTTGATGATCTCGGCCCGTTCGTCGGCTCGGATCGCAGCGAGGCGGTCGCGCCACATCTGGAGGGCCTCCGGCGTCAGCCGGGTCCAGTCGTGGACCTCGGAGACGATCCGGAGCGGTGCCGTGCTGCGGTAGGAGCGGGTCGGGTTGCCCGGGAACTTCTTGTCCGTGACGTTGGGGTCGTTCTCGTACTCTCCGGTCGGCTCGACGAGATAGACCCGTGGCTCGCCGGCGCCGGGGGCGATCTCGGCGGCTAGGCCTGCGCCGTCGGGGAGTGCGGTGAAGTAGATGTGGTTCATCACCACCTCGGGTTTGTAGTTCGACCGGAAGCCGGGGGTGAGTAGATCTCCTTCGCGCAGATCGGCCTTTGTGCCGTGGTAGAACGGCCCGTCGTCCAGCGGCTCACTCATGGTTGGAGGCTATCTGAGGGCTGGGGTATTCGTGCTTGGGTTCCAGCGTGGGTGGGGCCAATACGTTGTCTGGGTTGGGAGATTTAGAAGCAGGGTGTCTGGGTTGGGTGCCATTTACCTGTCTTGCGGGCTTCCAGCAGCGGTCTGGGTTTTGTTGGGGATATCTGTCCCTGATTGGGTTCATTGGTTTTGTGTTGTGTGGTAGGCTCGGCGCAGGCGTGAACGTGAAGGCCGACCACCTCGAAAGAGGCGTGCCCCATCCACCCGAGACACAACGGGGGGTGGGGTAATCCAGGGGAACCAGGGGCGTGCACGCTGAGCTGCGAGGGTAAGTAATAGCCCGTACTCCGGGCCTCCGAGACCAGCGAACCAGCACACACCCGTGCCAGCGGGCGTGGAGAGTTCGTACGTCGGGAGGTGACCGGTTCGATGACCACGCTGCAGCAGCCCCAGCACCCTGTGCTGGGGGCGGTGGTCGCGATCACTGCCTCGCTCGAGGGAGTTGCGGCGGCGAACCCGTCGTTCATGGCCACCGACCAGAAGGCCACCGCGCTGCTCGAGATCGCCCGCGCGAAGGCGCAGCTGGCCGAGCTCGAACTGCGGGTGCTCGCTGTTGCTGATGATGTCGCGGACGAGTCCGCGGCGCGGGATGTCGCGGCGTGGTTGCATCACCACACCCACCAACGCCCCGAGACCCTGCGCGCCGACCTCCGGCTCGCTGAGGCACTGGACCGCTCATATGGGCTGGTGGCGGTCGCCATGCGGGCCGGAAACTGCAACCCGGCCCAAGCCCACGTCATCGTGAACGCCCTCGACGACCTGCCGACCGACCTCGACCCCGAGATCAAGACCAAGGCCGAAGAAGCCCTGGTCGCCTACGCGACCCGGTTCGACCCCACCCAGCTGCGACGTCTGGGGCGCCGGATCCTCGATGTCATCGCGCCCGAGATCGCCGAAGCCGAGGAGGCGAAACGGCTGGCGGCCGAGGAGGCCCACGCCCGGAAGAAGACCCGCCTGGCGATGCGGCGCCTCGGGGACGGCACCACCCGGATCTCGGCGGTGGTCCCGGACGCGACCGCGGACCGCCTGGCCACCACCCTGGAGGCGTTCGCCTCACCCCGCCGCGATGACGGCACCCGCACCGAGACCGGCGACTACCTGCCCTACGACCGCCGACTCGGACGCGCGTTCTGCCAGCTCCTCGAGACGATTGACCCGGCCCGGCTCCCGATCCACGGCGGGGATGCGACCACGGTGATCGTCACCATCGACCTCGACCAGCTCCGCAAGGAAGCCGGCATCGCCCAGATCCTCGGCGGCAGCCCGATCACCGCCGCCGAAGCCCGACGCCTGGCCTGCACCGCGAACATCCTCCCCGCCGTCCTCGGCGGCGCCTCCGAGGTCCTCGACCTGGGACGCAAGGAACGCTTCTTCACCGCCGCCCAACGCCGAGCCCTCCTCCTCAGATCGGCCACCTGTGAGGCCGAAGGCTGCGACATCCCCGGCACCTGGGCCGAGGCCCATCACTGGCTCGCTTGGGCCCAAGGTGGGGCGACCGACCTCGACAACGCCGCCCTGCTCTGTTCCCATCACCACCACCGCGCCCACGACGCCACCTACCTCCACGAACGCCTCCCCAACGGCGACATCCGCTTCACTCGACGAACGTAGATCGCGGCGGAACTCAGTCGAGCCACGAGCGCCTGCGACGTACGGTTGCCACCATGAGCGCCACCCCGATCGGGCCGAACCCTGCGGGCATCAGACCGGCGGAGCCAGCGGATGCGCCGCGGCTGAGGGAGATCGCGCTGGCGGCGTACGCGAGCTATGTCGAGCGGATCGGGCTCGAGCCTGGGCCGATGGGGGCGGACTACGAGGAGGCGATCGCCTCCGCGGAGGTCTGGGTGGCGATGGTTGATGGCGATGTCGCCGGATACGCGGTCACGAGGCATCCAGGGGACGGGGTGCTGTTGGAGAACCTCGCGGTGGCGCCTGGCCATCAGGGGCGGGGGATCGGACGAGCACTGATCGCTCACGTCGAGTCCCGCGCGATGGCCCGCGCCGCGACGTACGTCGAGCTCTACACGCATGAGGCGATGACCGAGAACCGGCGGCTCTACGCGCGGTTGGGGTATGAGGAGACCGGGTACGTCGTCGAGGATGGCTACCGCCGTGTGTTCATGGCGAAGACACTCTGATGCGGGTGTCGGTGGTCGGATCCTCTGGTTCGGGTAAGTCGACGGTCGCCCGGAGGCTGGCGGAGACTCTTGGGGTCCGGTACGTCGAGCTCGACGCGCTTCATTGGCGGCCGGGATGGGTCGAGGAAGAGCACGACGGGTTGGGGCGGTCTTCGTCTCTGGGATCCGAGCGACTCGGTCATCCGCTGGGCGTGGGACTCGTATGCTCCGCAGGTGAAGCGTTATGAGGCCGCGATGGCCGATCCGCGTCACTCTCACCTGCGGTTCGTCCGGCTTCGCTCGAGGCGGGACGTCGAACGGTTCCTAGAGAGTGTCGGCGTGCAGGATCTCGACGTCGAGTGCTGAGAGCCGCTTGATCACGCCATCGGTCGGGGCGGCGTCGGTGATGATGCCGGTGACCTGACCCCACGGCAGCACCCGGTAGGGGGAGGCGGTGCCGATCTTCTCCGAGGAGGCGAGGACGTACGTCTCGGCCGCACGCGCGGCGAGGGCGCGCTTCATGGCGGCGTCCTCGGCGTCGCCGGTGGTGAGGCCGGCTTCGGGGTGGACGCCGGTGACACCGATGAGGCAGAGGTCGGCGGAGACGTTCTGGGCTGCTTCGACGGCTGCGGCGCCACAGGCGACGGCGGAGTGCTTGAAGACCCGGCCACCGAGGAGGAACAGGTCGGCGCTCGGGTGCTGCAGGAGGGCCGACGCGACGGTCGGGCTGTTGGTGATGACGGTGCACTCCACGTCTCGGGGAAGTGCCTCCGCGACGGCGAGCGCGGTGGTGCCTCCGTCCAGGATGAGCGTGCTTCCGGGACGTACGAGGCCCGCGGCCGTGGCCGCTACCGCACGCTTTCCGCCGGGCTCGACGCTGTGGCGGGTGGTGTAGTCGACGACCGCCGGGGAGACGGGGAGCGCACCACCGTAGACGCGCTGGCACAGACCCTCCGCGGCCAGGTCACGCAGATCGCGGCGGATGCTGTCCTCTGAGACGCCCAGGTCGACGGCGACGTCCTTGGCCACGATCTTGCCTGTTTCGTCCAGAATGCGCAGGAGGTGAGCGCGGCGCTGTCCAACGAGCATGCACGTTCCTTTCTGTTCTTGCACAGTATTGCATGTAGCCTGGCGCCATGACGACACCGAAGCCGATGCTCATCCTCATTGCCGGCCCCTATCGTTCCGGCACCGACGGTGACCCCGCGGCCATGGCCGCCAACCTCGAGCGGCTCGAAGCGGCCGCCTGGCCGATCTTCGCCGCCGGCCACATCCCGATGATCGGTGAGTGGGTCGCGCTGCCCGTGCTCAGCTCTGCCGGCGCGGGGCCCACCGACCCGCTGGCAGAGGAGGTCCTCTACCCGACCGCGGAGCGGCTGCTTCAGCGCTGCGACGCCGTCCTCCGGCTTCCCGGGGATTCGGCCGGAGCCGACCAGGATGTGGCGATCGCCGAGAGCCGAGGGCTTCCGGTCTACTACGACATCGCGGAGATCCCGGCGATCGAGGCCCAGCGCGCATGAGCGGCCGTCCAGGGCATCGAGGTCCCCGACCATCGAGGCCGCATCGGTCTCGACCGCGCCGGTCGAGAGCTGACCCGCAACCCCGACGTCGTGGTCCGAGACGTCGAGCTGACCTCGCAGGGGTGGCACGTACTCAGGCGCACCACGTTCGACTACCGCCGACGGGACGGGCGCTGGGAGACGCAGCAGCGCGAGACGTACGACCGCGGGAACGGCGCCGTGCTCCTTCCTTACGATGTCGAGCGCGGCACGGTCTTGCTGACGCGGCAGTTCAGATATCCGGTCTACGTCAACGACCATCCTGACGGGCTCCTCATCGAGGCGGCTGCGGGGCTGCTGGATGCCGACGACCCGGTCACCGCCATCCGCCGGGAGAGCGCCGAGGAGCTCGGTATCAGCCTCACCGACGTCGACCACGTCTTCGACGCCTACATGAGTCCCGGGTCGGTGACCGAGCGGCTCCACTTCTTCGCGGCGGCCTACACGCCGGCGAGCCGCATCGGAGACGGGGGCGGAGTCGCCGAGGAGGGCGAGGACATCGAGGTGCTCGAGCTCGACTTCGCCGAGGCGCTGGCGATGACCCGGGACGGCAGGATCATCGACGGCAAGACGGTCATGCTCCTGCAGTGGGCCGCCCTCGACGGACCTTTCGCCCGCGTCAGGAGCCGGCAGGCTTACGCGTGAAGGTCAGGTGGGTGACGCCGCTGGGCGTCGAGACCGCCTCGATGTCGTAGTCGTTCTCGGCTCCCTCCAGGCCGTCCCAGACGCGTACGCCACGACCGAGGACGATCGGCACCTGGACCAGGTGCATCAGATCGACGAGCCCGGCTGCGACGAAGTCGCGCACCACGGTCGCGCCGCCCCCGAGGCGTACGTCCTGACCGTCGGCCGCCTCGAACGCGGCCGCCAGCGCCTCGGCCGGAGGCGCATCCAGGAAGTAGAAGGTCGTGCCGCCCTCCATCTCCACGGGCGGACGCGGCCGGTGGGTGAGGACGAAGGTCGGCGAGTGGAACGGCGGGTTGGAACCCCACCAGCCCTTCCACTCGGGGTCGTCCTGCCACCCCGGCGGACCGAACTTGTTGGCGCCCATGATCTCGGCGCCGATGCCCTGGCTGTGCCGCTGCGCGAAGGCGTCGTCCGCGCCCGCGCCGCCGGACGAGTCCCAGTAGCGGGTGGCGAACATCCATTCGTGAAGGCGCTCGCCGGCATGGCCGAACGGCGCCTCGGCCGACTGCGGCTCCCCGGTCGCGAAGCCGTCGAGCGAGATCGAAAGATTGTGGACTCTGGTGAGTGGCATGGGTTCCTCCGTGAACCATGACGACGAGTCAGCTCGGCGTCCGATCGAGCGTACTGCTCGAGGACGGAGACGACGACGCCTTTCTCCGGCGGCCGTGATGGAATCGCCAGGTGCGGCGCCACCACGGAGCGCGGCGTGGCTCGGAGGGTGAGGATGACCGGTTCGTTCTGGTGGGACCTGGCGATCGGCATCGCTGCGGCGCTGTTGCTCACCTGGCTCTGCCTCATCGTCGCGCTGCTCGTCGTCCGCCCGCGCGGCGACCTGTTGCGTGAGGCTCTGCGGATCCTGCCCGACGTGGTGCGGCTGCTGCGTCGGCTTGCGACCGACAGATCGATGCCTCGCGGCGTACGGATCAGGCTCGGGCTGCTCATGGTCTACCTCGCCCTGCCGATCGACCTGGTGCCCGACTTCATTCCGGTGCTGGGCTACGCCGACGACGCGATCATCGTCGCCGCCGTCCTCCGCGGTGTCGTCCGTCGCGCCGGGATCGACGCGGTTCGCGCCCAGTGGCCGGGCACCGACGACGGCTTCGCCGCGCTGGTCCTGATCGCGGGCCTCGACCCGAAGTAGCTCCTCGCTCAGCAGACGTACGCTGGGTCGGTGGCCGAGCGAGTCGAACGGGAGCGTGTGGTGGCTTTCCGGCTGGCATCGCACCAGCTCGATGCCCGACTTGGAGAGCAGGGCCTGGTAGCGGCTGCGGGACGGTGCGGTATCCAGAACTCTCCTCCCGGGTCGGCGCTGCTGGCGTTCCACGCACGGGTCGACGGTGTCTCGGCTGACCTGGTTGCCGACGCCGTCGAGGGTCGGGAGCTGTTGCTGACCTGGAGCATGCGGGGTGCTCCCTACTATGTCCCGACCGCCGAGGCGTACATCTTCACGACAGGTGTGCTTCCTGTGACCGAGGAAGCGCGGCGGCATTTCCTGCTGGGCGTCCAGCAGGCGGTCGACAGACTCGGGCTGACCGTCACCGAGGCCGTCGACATCGTCGCAGCGGCCACTCGTGAGGTGCTGCCGGGACGGCAGCTGGCGATCGACGAGCTCGGAGCCGAGGTGGCCAGACGGATCGCCCCCGAGCTGACGGACCGGCAGCGAGCGGTCTGGAACGAGGAGGGGCCGTACGCCGAAGGGCAGCCCATCGGGGAGGCGGTCGTGCACTTCTGCGTCCGCCTGCTCGCGCTGCAGCGGACCGTCTGCTTCGCACCACGCACCGGGAACAAGGCTCCGTTCGTCCTGACCGAGGAATGGCTCGGACGTCCTGTCGCGGAGACGGATCCCGTGGCGTCTCGCCGCGAGCTGCTTCGGCGCTACCTGCGCTGCTACGGCCCGTCGACCCGAAGCGACTTCGCGACGTGGCTCGGGGTGCGAGCGGGGGACGTCGATCCGTGGTGGAGCAGTCTCGAGGACGAGCTGGTCGAGCTGGACTTCGGCGGCCCCGCCTGGGCCCTCGCCGCCGATCTCGACGCACTCCGAACGGCGAGGATGCCCACGGGCGTGCGGCTTCTTCCGCCCCGAGATCCCTACACCCAGCTGCGCGATCGAGACACCATCGTGGGCAAGGCCCATCACCGGGACGTCTGGAGAACCGTCGGCGATCCCGGAACGATGCTCGTCGACGGCGAGATCGTCGGCACCTGGCGCGCCCGCAAGAGCGGGCGGAGGCTGCGCGTCGACCTGAAGGCGTTCGAGGCGCTGAGCCGACGCCATCAGGACGCCCTGGTCGCGGAGGCGGAGAGCATCGGGCCGCTGCGGGAGGCGTCGTCGGTGTCGGTGGACGTCACCACCTACTGACCGCGATGGTGCTGGAATAGGGCGATGTCGTCTGCTCCCCGTGTCGTCGTCTGCGGCCCCGCGTCCTGGAACCACCTGATCGAGCTCGACCGGCTGCCCGAGCCGGTGCCACACATGCAGTTCGCGCGTCGCGCGTGGCACACGGTCGGCGGCACGTCTGCGGGCAAGGCGCTGCATCTGGCCGGGCTCGGCATCGACGTACGCCTGTGGGCTCCTGTCGGTGACGACGAGGACGGCGTGCGGCTGCGCGAGCGGCTCGAGCAGGCGGGGGTCGTCATGGAGGCGATCGCGAGCGAGCAGACCGAACGGCACGTCAACCTGATGGCCGAGGGCGGGGGCCGGGTCTCGTTGTACGTCTCGACCCCCTCGATCCCGTCCACCGAAGCGGTCGAGGCGGCGGTGAGCGCGGTCGCCGCCGCGGACCTCGCGGTGATCGACCTGAGCGAGCTCGGTCGGCTGGTGCTCGAGGCGATGCCCGCCCGACGGGCGCCGCTGTGGATGGACCTGCACGACTACGACGGCGCCACCGCCTTCCACGAGCCCTTCCTTCGCGCCGCCGAAGGCGTGTTCATGAACGACGACGGCACCGAGGACCCGTGGGGGCTGATGGCCTCGTGTCTCGACCGCGGTCCCCTCTTCGCCGTCTGCACCCTCGGCGCGAAGGGAGCGATCGCGCTCGAGGCCGACGGGACCCGGCACGAGGTCGCGGCGACACCGGCCACCGTCGTCGACACCAACGGTGCCGGCGACGCTTTCATGGCCGGCTTCCTGGCCGCGTGGCTGCGTACGGAGCCGGTGGACGTCGCCCTTCGTGCCGCCGCCGAACAGGCCAGGGTCGCGATCGAGACCGAGCACCTCCACCCGGCCCTCGCTCAGAAGGCCGTCCGCCGTCAGGCGTGAGGAGAGAGCCCGGACAACATCACGTCGAGGAGCAGGTCGCGGTCGGTCCCGTCGCCCAGGCGGACGGCGTGCTCGACCCCGCAGACGAGGCGCTGCAGGTGGCTGGTGGTGATGTCGGGACGCACGGCGCCATCGCGGATGGCCGCCTCGAGGGTGGTCTCGGCGAGCCCGAAGAGCTCGTCCCGGAGCGTGCGTGCGGCCGGTGAGACCTCCTCGGACAGCAGGATCGCCTGGAGACCCTCGTGCTCGACCTGGAACAGGGCGGCGCTGCGTACGAACGTGGTGAACGCCTCGCCGGGATCGGGGAGCGCGGCTGTCGCGCGTGCCTGGGCGACGAGCTGCTCGAGCGCATCGAGGTTGAGTGCCTCCACGAGGGCGTCGACCGTGGGGAAGTGGCGGTAGACCGTCGCGACGCCGACGCCGGCTGCACGCGCCAGTTCGTTGAGACGCAGGTCGGCCACCGGTCGCGCGCGGGCCGTGTCGAGGATCTTCGCGCGGGAGCGAGCTGCGTCCGAACGTAGCGGGGACATGGGCACAGCCTACGCGATTCGGATGAGTTATCCGCTTTGGGTATATCCTGAAACGGATCATCTATCCGATTAGAGGAGCATCCATGACCTGGGACCCCATTCACCTGCCCGATCTACGTGGTCGCGTCTATGCCGTCACCGGCGCCACCGGAGGAATCGGCTACTTCGCCGCCGAGCAGCTCGCAGCGGCCGGCGCCGAAGTGGTGCTCGCCTCGCGCTCGCCCGAGAAGATCGGCGTCGCCGCGGCCGCGATCCGCGGACAGGTCCCGGACGCGGTCACCAGCGCGGTCGCCTTCGACCTCACCTCGCTCGCATCAGTCGAGGAGGGCGCCGATCAGCTCGCCGCGCTGCCGCGGCTCGACGGGATCTTTCTCAACGGTGCCCCGATGCAGCTCGACCGCCGGGCCAGGACGACGGACGGCCTGCCGCTCATGACCGGAGCGCACACCGTCGCCAACTTCGGCCTCGTCGCTCGGCTCCTCTCCGCGCGGTCCACCGGGACCGCCTACCCGCTCCGGATCGTGCATGCCTCGACCGGGTTCGTGCGGCGCTTCCACCTGGACGTGTCCGACCCGCGGGCGACGCCGCGCACCGGCATCGCCGCGTACGTCAAGGCCAAGACGCTCACCGAGATCTTCGGCTACGAGCTCGACCGCCGGCTCCGCGCAGCGGGGCTGCCCGTCGCCTCGATCCTCACCCACCCCGGAGTCGGGGTCGACGCGAAGACACCCCGGCGCGCCGGGATCCGGGACGACAGCGTCGGCTATCGGCGCAACCCGTACACGCCCTGGGCCCAGGGCAAGGACGCGGCGGCCTGGTCCGGGGTGCGCGCCCTGGTCGACCCGGACGCGGTCGGCGGCGACTACTTCGGTCCCGCGAAGATCGCCGGCCCTCCCGTACGCCTGACCCCGCTGCCGCACACGATCGACCCGGGGCCGGGCGTCGTCGCGCGCGTGTGGGAGGCGCTCGAGGAGATGGCCGGCGTGACCGTCGACTTGTCCTCCGCGGGAGCTACCCGTACCTCACCTGCAAACCCGTCAGGGTCGCGGGCTCAGAACGGGTAGCGCGCCGGCTCACCCCGCATGGTGATCCACCGGGTCTCGGTGAACGCCTCGATGTTGGCCTCGGCGCCGCCGAACCGGGACCCGGTGCCGGACGCGCGGACGCCACCGAACGGCGCGTTGGCCTCGTCGTTGACGGTCTGGTCGTTGATGTGGACGATGCCGGTCGGGATCTGCTCCGCGACCGCGAGGCCACGCATGACGTCCTTGGTGACGATGCCGAGGGACAGGCCGTACTCGCTGGCCGCCGCGAGCTCGATCGCGTCCTCGACGGACTCGACCTTGGTCACCGGTGCGACGGGGCCGAAGACCTCTTCCGCGTACGCCGGCGCGGTGATCGGGACGTCCGCCAGGACTGTGGGCCGGTAGAAGAGATCCTCGTACGTGCCGCCGGCCGCGATGACGGCACCGGCATCCGCCGACGCAGTGACCAGACCGTGGATCTTGTCGCGCTGGCCGGCATCGATGACGGGGCCGAGGGCGACTTCGTCGGTGGCGGGATTGCCGACCGGTAGGTGGCTGGCCTTCTCGGCGAGGGCCTCGACGAAGTCGTCGTAGATGCTGGCGGCGACCAGGTGTCGGCCGGTCGTCATGCAGATCTGGCCCTGGTGGAAGAACGAGCCCCACGCCGCCAGGTTGACGGCGGCCTCGACGTCGGCGTCATCGAGGACCAGCAGCGCGGAGTTGCCGCCGAGCTCGAGGTGGGCACGCTTGAGGTGCCTGCCCGCCAGCTCACCGATGCGGCGGCCGACGCCGGTGGAGCCGGTGAACGAGATGACCCGGACGTGGGGATCCGTGATCAGCGCTTCGCCCACGTCGGCGCCGCCGGGCAGCATCTGGAGCACTCCCGGGGGCAGGCCGGCCTCCTCGAAGATGCGGGCCATCAGCGTGCCGCCGGTCACGGCGGTGCGCGGGTCCGGCTTGAGGATGACGGCGTTGCCGAGGGCGAGGGCAGGGGCGACCGAGCGGATGCCGAGGATGATCGGCACGTTGAAGGGGGCGATGACGGTGACCACCCCAGCGGGCATGCGGCGTGTCATCGACAGACGCGGCTGTTCGGACGGGATGACTTCGCCGCTCGGACGGCTCGGGAGGCCGGCGGCCTCGTAGCACTCCTCGGCCGCGACGTGGAGTGCGAACCCGGCCATACCGGGTACGGCGCCGACCTCACGGACGTTCCACCCGGTGATCTCCTCGGCATGCCGCTGCCACAGGTCGCCGGCGCGGCGCAGGACGGCGGCGCGTTCCGGGTGGGGGAGTGCGGCCCACTCGAGCTGGGCCTCGGCGGCTGCTGCGGCGGCATCCGCCACGTCGGCCGCGGTGGCCAGCCCCATCCTGCCCAGCTCGGCGCCGGTGGCCGGTTCGACGACGGCGTAGTCGCCTCCTCGCCCGGGTTGCCAGGCGCCGGCCTTGAGGATGTTGCCGGACCAGTCGACGGAGTCGAGAACGGACATGGTGTGCTCCTGAATGTCGGGTGGTCAGTTGCTTGGGTGCGCCGGCACGGTCAGCAGAGCCAGCATGGCGATCACGGCCGCGCCGGCGAAGGCGTAGAAGCCCCACGGATAGGCGATGCCGGCGGTGAGGAGCGCGCCGCCGAGGAACGGCCCGACGATGGCGCCGACCCGGCCGATGCCGGCGGACATGCCGAGCGCCGTGCCGCGGATCCGGGCGGGGTAGAGGTGGCTGACGAACGCGTAGACCAGCACCTGCGCGCTGAAGACGAAGATGCCGGCGGCCAGCACCGCCGCGTACACCAGGAAGCTGCTCTCCATCTTGATCGACAGCAGGGCCAGCATCAGCGCGGCGACGCCGAACCAGGTCACCACCGTCGGCTTGTTGCCCTTGGCGTCGGAGATCAGGCCCGCCAGGACGAGCCCGATCACGGCGCCGACGTTCAGGGTGAGGAGCAGGCCGAGCCCGGCGTCGAGGGAGTAGCCCGCCTCGCCCATGATCGTCGGCAGCCAGGTGTTGAGGCCGTAGACCAGCAGCAGTCCACAGAACGACGCCGCCCACAGGCCCAGGCTGACCCACAGCAGGCGGCCGCGAACGACCTCGGAGGGATGTACCTTCTCCGCCTCGACAGTCTCCAGGTAGGCCTGCGACTCCGGGAGCTTCGCCCACATCACGGGGACCGTCAGCAGGCCCGCGACGCCGCCGATCACGAACATCGCCTCCCAGCCCAGGTGCGGGATCACCCACAGGGCCAGCAGAGCGGTGAGTACGGCTCCGACGTGGTAGCCGGTCATCATCCGGGTCATGGCCGTGCCCGAGCGTCCCTGGCGGGCGTGCTCGCTCATGAACGCCAGGGCCGTCGGCAGGCAGGCGCCCAGGCCCAGACCTGCCAGGAAGCGCAGCACGATGAACACCGTGGCGTTCGGAGCGAAGGCGACGGCCAGGGTGAGCAGCGAGAACAGCGCGATGCTGCTGATCAGGGTCCGGCGACGGCCGAACCGGTCGGCGAGCGGTCCTATGGCCACGGCGCCGATGCCGACGCCGATCAGGCCGACTGTGGCGGCCGTGGTCAGTGACGCCTCGGTGAACCCGAGCGCGCCGGTCCCCGCCAACGTGGGGATAACCGCTCCGAGAACGACGAGGTCATAGCCATCGAGGGCGACAGCGAGCCAGCAGAGGACGACCGGCCACAGGCTCCGGGTATCGCCACTGACGGTGGACGATGTGGTTGCGGACACATTCATGGGGGCGAACCTACGAGCACTCGCCCTGTGAGTATCGACACAGCTTCCACTCAGTGGAAGCATCGCCAAAATTTTCCTAGCCGACGTTCCTCAGAGCCGCCGGCCGATCGACTGTGCGGCGACACGGAGTGCGCCGTGCAGTCTCTGTTCGCTGCCCTTGAGCGTGGGCACCACCAGACCCAGGGAGGCGACCACCTCGTCGCGGCGATGGATCGGGACGGCGATCGAGCAGGCGCCGAGGCTCATCTCCTCGCGGGTGGTGGCGTAGCCCTTGTCGAGCACCTGCCGCAGCTGCCTGCGGAGGACGCCCGGCTGGGTGATCGTGTAGGGGGTGATCCGGGTGAGGGCGCCCAGCACCGCGTCCTGGACCTCGACCGGAGCGTGGGCGAGGAGGACCTTGCCGACGCCGGTGGTGTGCAGCGGCAGGCGCCCGCCGACCTTGCTCACCACCGGGACGGACTGGTTGCCGCGCAGCCGGTCGAGGTAGACCACCTCGAGCTCCTCGCGTACGGCGAGATGGACGGTGGCCAGGGTCGCCCCGTAGAGGTCGTGGAGGAACGGTTCGGCGACCTGGCGCAACCCGGTCTCGGCAGGGGCCAGGTGGCCGATGTCCCAGATCTTCCGGCCGATGACGTACTCGCCGGAGGGCAGACGCTCCAGTGCACCCCACCGGAAGAGCTCGCCCAGGAGCCGATGGGTCGTGGCGAGCGGAAGGTCCGCGCGGGCCGCGATGTCGCTGAGCGACATCGACCGGTGCTGCTCGTCGAAAGCGCTCAGGATCGCAAGTGCCCGGCTGGTCACGCTCGTGCCAGTCTGTCGGGTGTTCCCTGCCATTGCTGCGGAGATTACTCCTCAGCCGCCGAACGCGGGGTGGAGCGGCCTGCCGGACCCCTGGGAGCGGGCGGTCGCGGTGGGCTCGACCGGGTCGAAGGTCCACAGCGCGTACGCCCCGGGACCGACGTGCAGCGTCGAGTTGCCGATCGTCTCGGTGTGAGGCTCCTCGGCCGCCTCGTTGAGGGCGAGGATGATGTGGCGTACGCCTGCCTCCTCGGCCGGGACCGGGAGCAGGCGGATCGTGGTCATGCCGTCGAAGGCTAGGACGCCGCCGTCCTTGAGGACCCGGATGGTGATCCCGGCTGCGCGCCACAGCGGCACCATCTTCTCGATGTCGGCGGCGGTCGTGGCGATCTGGATGCCGATGACGTCGCGCAGCTGGTGGTCGAGATAGCGGTCGCGGTTGTAGCGGTCGCGGCTGACGTCGCCCTCGTAGGCCGGGGGCGGGAAGGAGAGCCGCGGGTCGTCGAGGAACTCGTCGCGATACTCCATCGCCCAGGAGAAGAAGGTGTCGTAGGTCGAGGTCGTGTAGGCGGCGTCGAACCACGGGATCAGGTTGCCGTCGCCGAGATCGGTCACCTGGGTGAACTCGACCGGGTCGGCGACGAGGTCGCGCAGGTTGTCCGCCGCGATGGCCAGGTCGCCGTCGTCGTCCGCCGAGACGGCGAGCCCGGTGTCACCGACGACCGCGTCGGGAGCGTCGCCCGGACCGAAGAACTCCAGGTAGATCTCCTTGCCGAGCAGGTAGCGACCGGTCCAGGTCGAGGTCCCGTCGTTGCCGGTGCTGATCCGGCGATCGGCGAACTCGCCCAGGTAGTCGGAGTGCTCGATCGCGTCGGCCGTCTCCCGGTCGACCATCGCCCAGGCGTGGTTGAAGGCCAGGAGCGGGTCGGGACGCCCCTCCTCGGCGCGAGCAGGCTCGGTGGCGTGGGCAGGAGTCGCCAAGGCCCCCGAGGTGATGGCGAGCGAGGCGAGTGCGGCCGCGATGAGGCCCGAGAGTGGAGTCCGCATGCGTCCCAGTCTCGATGACCGAGGCGCTCCTGTCTTCGGAATTCGGCGGCTGGCGGCCGGTTGCCGGCGCTCGGCTCGGGTCGGTCAGGCGCCGTGGGATGCGGTCGCCAAGGTGGCGCCGAGTCCGATCATCACAACGCCGCCACCGGCGCCGAGGCCGTCGAGACGCTTGGGCTTGCGGGCGAACCAGGCCTTGGCACGGCTGGCAGCGAAGACCCAGCCGGAGTCGCAGGCAAAGGCCATCGCCGAGAAGATCGCACCCAGCAGGAGGATCTGCGGAACGGCCGGCGCCGAGGTGTCGATGAACTGGGGCAGGAACGCGAGGTGGAAGACGATCGTCTTCGGGTTCGTCGCGCCGACGATGATGCCGGTGCGGACCGCGCCCCACCCGCTCACTCTCGCAACCTCGCCACCGTCCAGGGCCGCGCGGGCATCGCCGCGGTGACGGATCGCCTGGATCCCGAGATAGACGACGTACGCAGCGCCGACCAGCTTCACGACCGTGAACGCCGTCGCGGACGCGGCCACGAGCGCGCCGAGCCCGATGGCCACCGCCAGGACCTGGATGAACTGGCCGGACGCGTTGCCACCCACGGACAGCACCGCATCGCGGCGCCCGGCGGTCAGAGCCCGGCCGAGGGCGAAGAGAACGCTCGGGCCCGGGATCAGGATGAAGACGAAAGAGGCCAGCGCGAAGGCGGCGAACTGGTTCAGGGACGGCACGATTCTGATTCTCCGGCACGGCCGTCCAGACGTACGAACCATTTCTGGCAGGCGAGACGAGGTTCGGGCGCACGGTCCCGGTCCGGATCACGCACCATGGGTGATTCGCACGTCGCGCGGGTCGTCTCGAATGGCTGTCATGACCAACATGACAGGGGCAGCGGTGACCGCCGGATCAGGAGCCGTCCTGTTCACGCTCGCCTCGGCGCAGTTCCTGATGACATTGGACAGTTCGGTCATGAACGTCTCCATCGCAACGGTGGCCGAGGATCTCGACACGACGGTCACGGGTATCCAGACGGCCATCACCCTCTACACGCTGGTGATGGCCAGCCTCATGATCACAGGCGGAAAGGTGGGCCAGCTGCTGGGCACCAAGCGGGCCTTCGCGATCGGCTGCGTCATCTACGGTGTCGGCTCTTCGACGACGGCACTGGCTCCCAACCTGACCGTGCTCCTCATCGGATGGTCGTTCCTGGAGGGTGTCGGGGCCGCGCTGATCATGCCGGCGATCGTCTCGCTCGTAGCCACGAACTTCGCTCGGGCCGAACGACCGCGCGCCTATGGACTGGTGGCGGCAGCAGGAGCGATCGCAGTGGCCGCAGGACCGCTGATCGGCGGAATGCTCACCACGTACGCCTCATGGCGGTGGGTGTTCGCCGGAGAGGTCCTGATCGTGTTGGGCATCCTGCTCCTCACCAAGAGGATGACGGACGCGCCGGCAGACCCGAGCGCACGCCTCGACCTGGTGGGCACCGTGATATCGGCGCTCGGGCTCGGCCTGGTCGTGTTCGGGATCCTGCGCGCGGGGGCCTGGGGCTTCCTGATCTCGAAGGAGGGGGCGCCGTCATGGCTCGGCGTCTCACCTGTCCTCTGGCTAGTGATCGCCGGTGGACTCGTGCTCCGGGCGTTCCTGGGATGGGAGCGACGGCGCCAACAGGAGGGGAGGTCAGCGCTGATCGACCCGGCGATCCTCGACAACGGAGTGCTACGTGGCGGCCTGACGTCCTTCTTCTTCCAGTATCTCCTGCAGGCCGGCCTGTTCTTCTCGGTGCCGCTGTTCCTGTCGGTGGCCCTCGGACTGTCCGCGGTCGAGACCGGGGTGCGCATCCTTCCGCTGTCCCTCACCCTGCTGCTCGCCGCGGTCGGCATCCCGAAGCTCTTTCCGGACGCCTCGCCCCGCAGGGTGGTCAGGGTCGGGTTCGCCGCCCTCTTCGCCGGCAACGTCTCTCTGCTGGTCTCGCTCGAGGTCGGCGTAGGGCCCGAAGTCGTCACCTGGCCGATGCTGCTGGCCGGACTCGGCGTGGGAGCGCTGGCCTCGCAGCTGGGCAGCGTCACCGTCTCTGCGGTCCCCGACGAGCAGAGCCCGGAAGTCGGCGGGTTGCAGAACACGGTCACCAACCTGGGCGCGTCGATCGGCACAGCCCTTGCGGGCGCCGTGCTGATCTCTGCCCTGACCTCGTCGTTCCTGACCGGAATCCAGAACAACCCCGACGTCCCCGACAGCCTCTCCTCGACCGCCGCGGTCGAACTCGCTGGAGGAATCCCCTTCGTCCCTGACGACGAGCTGGAGGACGCCTTGGCCGACGCCGGCGTGCCGGACAGTACGTCCGCCGCGATCATCGAGGAGAACTCGGCCTCCCGCCTCGACGGGCTGCGGGCCGCCCTGTCGGTGCTCGCGCTGATCTCTCTCGTCGCCCTGTTCTTCGCCCGCCGAGTGCCTACCAGGCAGCCCGGTGCCGAGCCGACCGTCTCGAGCGAGGTATGAGCAACAGCTAGGCGACGCGGGAAGCCTTGATCTGCTCCACGAGGATGTCGCCGTGCCCGGCGTGGCGGGCGAGCTCCTGGATCATGTGCGCATAGATGAACCGCAGCGACACCGGGTTGCCGTGCCAGTCGAACTCATCGTCCAGCTCGTGTTCGGCAGCGATCTCGCGGGAGCGCTCGCAGGCCGCGCGGTGGGCCGCCCGGACGGACTCGACCGTGTCCTCGGGGTCCGGCAGGAAACTCTCGTCGACGGTGTCGGGCAGCCCGATCTCCTTGCGCGGCACGCCCGCCACCCGGGCGTGGAACCACACCTTCTCCACGAAGGTCGCATGCTTCACCAGCGCCAACGGTGTGGTCAGCGACGGCACCAACCGCCGTCGCGCCTCCTCGTCGTCGAGGTCCTCGAGGATGGCGTTGATCTCGTCCCGCTGGATGTCGACCATTCCTTCGAGAAGCGCGCGCTCGTCCGCCTGTCCGATCTTCATGCGGGCAGGCTAGCCGGGCGCCGTTCAGCAGCGCTCCCTGACGTACGCCTCGGCCTGCAGGTGATCCCAGCCGCGTGACTCCTCGAGCCCGCGAACGAGCATCGAGACGTACGCAGCCGACGGCTGGGTGTGCGGGACGGCGTCGAAGCCGTGGGGCGCGGTGAAGGTGAGCATCGGGAGGCCGTCGCGGCGACCGACCTCGATCAGGGTCTCGTAGTGGCCCGGGCCCGCCTCGTGGCGGCCCTTCTCGAGCCCGTCGATGACGACCTTCTCGATCGGGTCGCCGACGGTGGGCAGCCGGTCCATCTCCTGGGCGGCGATGTCGGCGAACTGCTCGGCGGTCATCCGGAAGGCCCGGGCAGCAGTCCACGACCCGGCCGCGTCGTGGTCGTAGAACGCCACCCCACCGGTCCACGTCGTCGACTCACCCGCGAAATAGAGTCGCCCGGGGAGATCGACGGCGGCGTCGTCGACGGGCATGACCGGCGTACGGGCCCCGACGTACGACCGCCGCGCACCCTCCGGTTGGCCACCGAGGAGATAGGCGCGGAGACGGTCGCGGCACATGTTGGACCCATAGCTGACGTACCAGACCTCAGAACTCATCGCGGCGCAGCCTACCGAGGGTGCGGGAGCGAGCAGCCGGCGACCTAGAGAGCGGCGAGCACGCCGTCGGCGTACTTCTCCAGCTTCGCCTCGCCGATCCCGCTGATCGTGCCGAGCTCCTCGCGGCTGGCCGGCAGGCGGGTGGCGATCTCGCGGAGCGTGGCGTCGTGGAAGACGACGTAGGCA
This sequence comes from Nocardioides sp. YJ-D4, assembly GCF_054031495.1. Lineage (NCBI taxonomy): Bacteria > Bacillati > Actinomycetota > Actinomycetes > Propionibacteriales > Nocardioidaceae > Nocardioides > Nocardioides sp. YJ-D4. Next base: position 1,513,725 of record NZ_CM132932.1, on the reverse strand, counting down.
GGTACGCCCTGCTCCTTGGCGACCTCGCCGCGCCATGCCCGCAGCCGCTCGAAGACCTCGGCGGCCTCGGGCGAGAGGTCGGCGGCGGCCACCTTCGGCTTCCGCTCCCCGGAGCTGCGACGGGCCTGCCGCGGCGGCTCCTTGCGGAGCATCAGCTGCTGCTCGCCGCGCAGCACCGGGCCGGCGGCCTCGGCCACCGAGAAGACGCCGTAGCGGGTGTCGACCGCGAGCATCTCCCGGGCCAGCAGCTGCCGGATGACGGAGTGCCAGTCGCTCTCGGCGATGTCGGTGCCGATCCCGAAGACCGAGAGCTCGTGGTGGCGGAACTGGCGGACCTTCTCGGTCTCCTTGCCCCGCAGGATGTCGACGATCTGCCCGGCCCCGAAGCGCTGTCCGTTGCGCTCGCGGTCGAGCCGGATGACGGTGGAGAGCACCTTCTGGGCGGGAACGGTGCCGTCCCAGGACTCCGGCGTGGCCAGGCAGGTGTCGCAGTTGCCGCACGGCTCGGCGCCCTGGCCGAAGTAGCGCAGCAGCTGCACCCGCCGGCAGTCGACGGTCTCGCACAGCGCCAGCATCGCGTTGAGGTGCTGGCCGAGCCGGTGCTTGTGGGCCCGGTCGCCCTCGGAGGTCTCGATCATCTGCCGCTGCTGGACGACATCGGCGAGCCCGTAGGCCAGCCACGCGGTCGACGGCTGCCCGTCACGCCCGGCCCGGCCGGTCTCCTGGTAGTAGCCCTCGACCGACTTGGGCAGGTCGAGATGGGCCACGAAGCGTACGTCCGGCTTGTCGATCCCCATCCCGAAGGCGATCGTGGCGACCATGACGATGCCGTCCTCGCGCAGGAAGCGGGACTGGTTCTGCGCGCGGGTCCTGGCGTCGAGACCCGCGTGGTAGGGGAGCGCCGGGATCCCGGCGCCGACCAAGGTCGCGGCGGTGCGCTCGACCGAGTTGCGCGAGAGGCAGTAGACGATGCCGGCCTCGCCGGGATGCTCGGTGCGGATCAGGTCGAGGAGCTGCTTGGCCGGCTTGTCCTTCGGGGCGATCCGGTACTGGATGTTGGGCCGGTCGAAGGAGGCCACGAAGTGGCGGGCGTCCTCCAGGTTGAGCCGGGAGGCGATCTCGCGCCGGGTCTCGGCGGTGGCGGTCGCGGTCAGCGCGATCCGCGGCACCTCCGGCCAGCGCTCGTGCAGGTGGGAGAGCTGCAGGTAGTCGGGCCGGAAGTCGTGACCCCACTGGGAGACACAGTGGGCCTCGTCGATCGCGAAGAGCGAGATCTTCGCCTGGTCGAGCAGCCGGCCGGTCTCGGGCACTCGCAGCCGCTCCGGGGCCAGGTAGAGCATGTCGAGCTCACCGGCGAGCAGCGCCTTCTCCACCTGCTGCCGCTCGTGGGGCATCTGGGTGGAGTTGAGGAAGCCGGCGCGTACGCCGAGTGCGGAGAGCGCGTCGACCTGGTCCTGCATCAGCGCGATCAGCGGTGAGATGACCACCCCGGTCCCGGCCCTTACCAGGGACGGGATCTGGTAGCACAGCGACTTCCCGCCACCGGTCGGCATCAGGACGAGCGCATCGCCGCCGCCGGCGACGTGCGCGATGATCTCCGCCTGCTCGCCGCGGAACTCGTCGTAGCCGAAGACGCGGCGCAGGACATCCAGCTCGGGAGTCAGCGCATTCACGCGAGTGACCCTATCGGCCGCCACCGACGGTCTCCTCAGACAGAGACCTTCTCCCGCTTGACCGTGGCGCCGTCGGCTTCGTCGGCGCCGTGGGCCCGCTCGAGTGCGGCACCCTCGACGTCCACGTTCGGCAGGATGCGGTCGAGCCACTTCGGCAGCCACCAGGCGGAGCGGCCGAGCAGGTGCATCAGCGCCGGCATCAGCAGCATCCGGACGATGAACGCGTCCAGCAGCACCCCGAGCGCGAGCCCGAAGCCCATCGAGCGGATCATCACCGACTCGGCGAAGATGAACCCGCCGAAGACGGAGACCATGATCAGGCCGGCCGCGATCACGACCGAACGCCCGGCCCGGAAGCCCTGGGCGACGGCGATGCGGGCCGGGGCGCCGTGGACGTACGCCTCACGCATGCCGGAGGCCAGGAACAGCTGGTAGTCCATCGCCAGGCCGAAGAGGATCCCGACCAGCAGGATCGGCAGGAAGCTCAGGATGGGGCCGGTGCTGTCGAGGCCGATCCACTCCGCGCCGATGCCCTTCTGGAAGACCGCGACCACGACGCCGTACGTCGCCAGCAGCGAGAGCACGAAGCCACCGGTCGCGATGAGCGGGACCAGGATCGAGCGGAAGACCAGGATCAGGATCAGCAGCGAGAGGCCGACGACGACGGCGAGGTAGGGGAGGAGTACGTCGTTGAGCCCCTGCGACACGTCGATCGCGACCGCGGTGGCGCCGGCGACGCCGAGCGTGATGTCGCCGTTGACCGCCGGCATCTCCCGGATCGCGTTGACCAGCTCGTTGGTCGAGACGCTGTTGGGGCCCTCCTCGGGGACGACCTGGAAGGCCGCCGTGCGACCGTCCTCGGAGACCGCGGCCGGGGCCACGGCGCGTACGTCATCGAGGTCCGCCAGAGCCTTGGCGACCGTCAGCTGGGATCGCTGGATGCCGGCCTCGTTGAGGCCGTCGGGCAGCTCTGCGGCGACCAGCAGCGGGCCGTTGGCGCCGGCGCCGAAGCTCTCCTCGGTGATCGTGTAGGCGGTCTTGGCCAGCGAGCCCTCGGGCTCGGAGCCACCGTCGGGCAGGCCGAGGCGCATGTCGAGGGCGGGGACCGCGAGAGCAAGCAGGGCGACCACGGAGGCGACGACGGTGACCAGCGCACGCCAGGTGGGCATCGGCTTGGCGTGGGCCTCGGCGGCGTCCTGCTCGGCGACCTTCTTCCGGGCGCGCTTGGAGACGATGCGGCCACCGACGAGGCCGAGGATGGCCGGGGTCAGGGTGATCGCGACCAGGACGGCGATCGCGACGCACGCCGCGCCGACCGAGCCCATCAGGCCGAGGAACGGGATCCCGGTCATGTTGAGGGCGACCAGCGCGACGATCACGGTGGAGCCGGCGAAGACGACCGCCGTGCCGGCGGTGCCGTTGGCGAGCGCGATCGACTCCTTCACGTCGGCGCCGTGGAGCAGCTGCTTGCGGTGCCGGTTGAGGATGAAGAGCGAGTAGTCGATGCCGACCGCCAGGCCGAGCATCAGACCCAGGATCGGGGTCATCGACGCCATCTGCACGACGCCGGAGAGGGAGAGCGCGCCGAGCGCGCCGATGCCGACTCCGGTCAGCGCGGTGACCAGCGGGACGCCGGCGCCGATGATCGTGCCGAGCATCACCAGGAGGACGATCGCGGCGACGCCGACGCCGACGATCTCACCGGGACCCATCGGGTTGGGCGCCTCCTGGGAGATGTCGGAGGAGACGCCGATCTCGACGCCGTCGATCGGGTTGTCGGTGAAGTGGTCGACCGTGGCCTTCTTGGTCTCCTCCGACATCTCCAGCCGGCCGACGGAGTAGGCGACGTTGACCAGGGCGGCCGAACCGTCCGCGGAGACCATCCGGATCTCCTCGGAGAGCTCGAGCAGCTCGGCGCCGTTCTCGGCCTTGGCGGTGTTGGCCTCGAGGTCGGCGGCGCTGTCGTCGAGCTTGGACTGCTGCTTGTCGAGGGCGGCCTGCTGGGCGTCGATCTGGGTGGTCGGCATCCCGGCGGCCTGCAGCTGGGCTCGGGCCGCGTCGATGTCGGCCTGCGCCTTGTCGAGCCTGGCCTGAGCACTGTCGAGCCGGGTCCGGCCGGCCTCGAGCCTGGCCTGGCCCTCGGTGACCTTCTCGGCCTGCGCCTTGCGCTGGGCCTCGGTCTGGAACGGGTCGGTGACCGCGGCGACGTCGGGGAGGTCCTCGGCGCTGGTGATGAGCGCCCGGATCTCCTGCTTCTGGGTCGCGCTGAGCGGGGTGCCGTCCTCGGTCCGGAAGGCGATCGTGCCGGAGCCGCCGGCCAGGTCGGGCAGCCCCTCCTGGAGCTCGTCGACCACCTCGGACGAGGGCAGGCCCGGGATGTCGAAGCTGGTGGTGAGCTCGCCGGACCAGGCGACGTACGCCCCGGCGGCGCCGGACAGCGCCAGCACCCAGGCAAGGATCACAAGCCAGGCGCGGCGCGCGGCCGACTTGCCCAATCGGTACAACAGCTCCGCCATGACGGCATCCCTCCGGTAATACGCAACGGTGCGTCCAGTTAATCACCTGTACGCCGATGGACAAGGGCTGCTGAGCGAGTGATGTGTCACACCTGTGCCGTGGCCAGGAGATGCCACGGGCTCTTAGGATGCCGTTCATGCCAGCGTCAGCAGGAGTGCGCCGAAGGGGTGCCGTACGCAGCGAGGAGGCTCGCATGGCGGTCCTCGACGCGACCGGGCGGCTCTTCGCCAGCCAGGGCTATGACCACCTCACCATCGAGGGAATCGCGGCCGAGGCCGGTGTCTCCAAGCAGACGATCTACCGCTGGTGGCCCTCGAAGAGCGCGGTCGTCGCCGATGCCATGATCGAGGACCTGCTGCTGCCGGACCACCCGGTCGTACCGGACACCGGGGACATCCGCGGCGACCTGATCGCCTGGATGCAGAGCCTCATCGACCTCGTCGCCCAGCCCGGCAACGACGGCCTCGTCCGCTCGCTCGTCGCGGCCGCCTGCGAGAACCCCGACATCGGCACCCGCCTCAACGACGCGCTCGGCATCACCGCCACCGTCTCGACCCGCATCGAGGCGGCCGTCGAGGCCGGCCAGCTGCCCGCCGACCTGCCGGTCACGGAGTTCGTGCGCGCCCTGGTCGGTGGCTTCGTGCTCCACTCCCTCGAGCGCACAGAGCCGGCTCCGGACGTCGCCGAGCGCCTGGTTCGCGCGCTCTTGCACTGAACTTCCCTTTACCCAAGAAAGAGGGATACGGACCTTCGCGGCCCGGCTACGGTGGAAGGCATGCCGAAGGTGCCGCCGCCCGTCTACGTCGCCGTGGGCCTCGCCGCCCAGCATCTGCTCGCTCGGGGCCGCCGACCGACGCTCGTGCGGTCCGTCGCGGCCGGTCTCCTCACGGCCGGCTCGGTCTATGTCGCCGGCGGAGCCGCCCGGGGGTTCAAGCACAAGGACACCACGTTCGACCCGCTCGAGCCCGAGGGTGCGACTGCGGTCGTCACCGACGGGCCGTTCCGCTACACCCGCAACCCGATGTATGTCGGCATGGCCGGTCTCCTCACCGCCCACGCCGTTCTCCGCGGTGGCTGGCTTCCGCTCGTCCCCGTCGCGGCCTTCGTCGCCGTCATCGACCGCACCCAGATCCCCGCCGAGGAGCGCGCCCTGTCGTGGAGCTTCGGCGAGGCGTACGACTCCTACCGGAGCGCCACGCCCCGATGGCTCGGTCCGGTCCGGGGTGTCCCGCGTGGCTGAGCTCCTCCACACCGTTCTCGACACCACCGACGTACGACTATGCGCAGAATAGGCGCGTGAGCGAGATCGAGTACGTAGACAACCCGGCCAGGCATCGCTACGAGATCCGTGACGGCGAGACCGTCGCGGGGCTGGCGGCCTACCGGCTGCCCGACGACGAGCACGTGGACTTCGTGCACACGGAGGTCAAGGAGGCCTACAACGGGCAGGGGCTCGCCTCGAAGCTGGTGGCCTTCGCGTTGGCCGACGTGAGGGCGAAGGGGAAGCGGATCATTCCGCATTGCCCGTACGTCGCGGGGTGGCTGAAGCGGCACGGCGAGGAGTACGCCGACATCACCGACTGGCCGGCCCGATAACGAGGCTCGATCAGAGGGAGTCGGCCGACTTCCGCGGCTCCAGGCCCAGCTTGGCCAGGGGAGTGCAGGTCATGTGGGCCGAGGGCCAGGTCTGGCCCCGGGAGGACCCGCGGGAGTAGGGCCTGGCGCCCGACTGGTAGGTCACGAAGAACTCGTCCCCGACCTCGGCGACGCCTTCGGCAAGGTGCGGGAGCCACTGCAGAGCGCGGGGCCGGATGGTGACCCGGTCCTGCACGATCAGCTGGCTGCGTCGGGCCGGACCACGGTTGACGCTGAAGACGTACTCCTCCTCCCGGACCACGACGCCCTGGGTGCCGACCGGGGTGCGTACGCCGATCGGGGTCTTGATCTGCCAGGTGTCGTCCTTGCGGATGTACTTGTAGAGGCGGTTGTTCGCGTGCGACCCGACGTAGAGCAGGTCCTTCGCGGCGGCGAGGTAGGAGCCGGCGGCGAGGGCGACCAACGGGGAGACGGTCGAGACGGTCGAGAGCGGTTCGGCGTGGACGATCTGGGTCAGTGAGTAGCGGTAGAGGCGGGGCGGGTTCCCCTCGCGGCACACGTAGACCTCGTCGCCGATGACCGCGACGCCGCCGGCGTTGACCGGTCCGCTGACGCTGCCCTTCGGCCCGCCGAGGTAGACGGCGTTGATCAGCTCGCCCGACGGCCTGTCGATCAGAGCGAGCGCGGAGCCGAGCTTGTCGCCGTAGTAGCCCTGCAGGAGCAGCTCGGCCTCGGGGGAGTACGCCAGGCCCTGGGGGATCCAGCCGTGGTCCTCGTCCCCGGTGAGCACCCCGGCGGTGGCGATGTGCGGGATCAGCGGACCGAGTCTGCTGCCACTACGGCCCAGCCAGGTCTCGGTGCGGTCGATGCCGCGTTGGACCCACTTCTGCTGCCTCTTGGCCATCACCTTGGGGTCGATCACGATCAAAAAATCTATCCGCTCGGGCACCGATCGACGGTCGCTTCGGGGTGCGAGTCCGACAACTGTCCATCTGACGGAACGGTCGGGCGACAGGTTCCATGTACTCGCGGGTAGATATGGTGGCAGGATCTGCCGACATGACGAAGCACGCCGACGTGATCGTGGTAGGAGCCGGCCTCGCCGGCCTGGCAGCAGCGGCCGAGGTCGCGGACGCGGGAAAGAGCGTCCTCCTGGTCGACCAGGAGCCGGAGCAGTCGCTGGGCGGCCAGGCCTTCTGGAGCCTCGGCGGGCTCTTCCTCGTCGACAGCCCCGAGCAGCGCCGGATGGGGATCCACGACTCACCCGAGCTGGCGCTCCAGGACTGGATGGGATCTGCCCAGTTCGACCGTGACGAGGACCTGTGGCCGCGGCGCTGGGCCGAGGCGTACCTGGACTTCGCGGCGGGCGAGAAGCGGTCCTGGCTGCGTCAGATGGGCCACCGGATCTTCCCGGTCGTCGGCTGGGCCGAGCGTGGCGACGGCCGCGCGGACGGCCACGGCAACTCGGTGCCGCGCTTCCACATCACCTGGGGGACCGGGCCGGGCGTGGTCGAGCCGTTCGAGCGGCGGGTGCGTGCCCACGCCGACAGCGGCCGGATCACCTTCGCCTTCCGGCACCGCGTGGACCATCTCGTGGTCGAGGACGGGGCCGTCGTCGGCGTACGCGGCAAGGTTCTCGAGCCCAGCGACATCGAGCGCGGGCATGCCTCCTCGCGCACGGAGGTCGAGGACTTCGAGCTCAGCGGCCAGGCCGTGATCGTCACCTCCGGCGGCATCGGCGGCGACCACGACCTCGTCCGCAAGCATTGGCCCGCCCGGCTCGGCACCCCGCCGAAGTCGATGGTCTCCGGCGTCCCGGCGCACGTGGACGGCCGGATGCTCGCCATCACCGGAGCGACCGGCGCCAAGATCATCAACGACGACCGGATGTGGCACTACGTCGAGGGCATCCGCAACTGGGACTCGATCTGGGCCAACCACGGCATCCGGATCCTGCCCGGTCCGTCCTCGCTGTGGCTGGACGCGACCGGCAAGCGCCTCCCGGCGCCGTTCTTCCCCGGCTTCGACACCCTCGGCACGCTCAAGCACCTGCGTCAGACCGGCTACGACTACTCCTGGTTCGTGCTCACCGAGAAGATCATCAAGAAGGAGTTCGCGCTCTCCGGATCGGAGCAGAACCCCGACCTGACCGGCAAGGACATCAAGCTGCTCGCCGAGCGGGCGCGCAAGGGCCCGGGCCCGGTGAAGAGCTTCATGGAGCACGGCGAGGACTTCGTGGTCGCCGAGAACCTCACCGCGCTGGTCCACGGCATGAACGGCCTCGCGGAGAAGGACCCGACCGGCCCGCAGATCAAGGAGAGCGAGCTGCGCCGGATCATCGAGGCCCGCGACCGCGAGATCGCCAACAACTTCACCAAGGACGCTCAGATCACCGCGCTGTACGCCGCCCGCCACTACCGTGGCGACAAGCTGCAGCGCACCGCCAAGCCCCACCGGATCCTCGACGCCGAGGCCGGCCCGCTGATCGCGGTCAAGCTGCACATCCTCTCCCGCAAGACCCTCGGCGGGCTCGAGACGGACCTGTCCGGCCGCTGCCTGACCGCCGCCGGCACCCCGCTTCCGGGGCTCTATGCGGCCGGCGAGGTCGCGGGCTTCGGCGGCGGCGGGATGATGGGCTACAACGCGCTCGAGGGCACGTTCCTCGGCGGCTGCCTGTTCTCGGGACGTACGGCGGGCCGAGCGGCGGCCGCGGCGATCTGACCCGGTCGGCTCAGTGGGCGCCGGAGAGGTTCAGCCCGACCACGCCGACGACGATCATCGCCAGGAAGCCGGCCTTGGCGGCGGTGAGGTGCTCACCGAGGAACATCACGCCGATGCCCGCGACCAGGGCGGTGCCGAGGCCTGACCAGATGGCGTACGCCACCGAGACCGGCATCCGCTCCACGACCACCGAGAGCAGCCAGATCGAGGCGCCGTAGCCGGCCAGGACGGCGACCGACCAGCCGAGGTTGCGGAAGCCCTCGGTGCGTGGGAGCAGCGCGGTGCTGACCACCTCGATCGCGATGGCGGCGACGAGCAGAATGGCGGCGTACATCTTCGGGTCCTCCTGAGGCGCATGTAGCGACTGCTACATCATGCCAAATGTAGCAGTCGCTACATGTTGGGCATAATGCTTTTCATGGACCGCAAGGAGGAGCTCCTCGGGCAGGTGGTCGACCACGTGCTGGAGCACGGGCTGATCGGCCTGACCCTGCGTCCGCTGGCGGCGGCGATCGGCACCAGCGACCGGATGCTGATCTACCACTTCGGCGGGCGCGACGAGCTCGTCGCCGCGGTGGTGGCGCGCACCAACGAGCTCTCCGTCGCAGCGATCGCCGCGCTGGAGCCGGCCGATGACGTACGCGCCGGGGTGGAGACCCTGTGGCGGGCCTACCGCACCGAGCCGCTGCACAGCTGCCTGCAGATCTACCTGCAGGCGGCCGCGACCGGGCTGATCGGGATGGAGCCCTATCGCTCGGTCGTCCGGGAGACCAACGAGCTGTGGTACGCCGCGCTGCGCGACTACCTCACCGCCTGTGGCGCGCCGCCCGAGCGTGCGGGCCGCATCGTCACGCTCGTCGACTCGTCGCTGTTCGGCTTCCATCTGGACCTGGCCACCGACCGGCCCGACGAGCTCGCCGCCGGAGTGGCGGATCTCGCCGCGGCCGCGGGAGCGATCGCCGAGGGCTGATCGAGGGTTCGGCACAATGCGGCGGGTGAACTCGCTGCTGAAGACGATCCCCGCCGACCGTATGCACCTGTGGCTGATGCTCGTGCTCACCTTCACCACGGGCATCAACGACGCCGTCGGCTACCTCGGTCTGGACAAGGTCTTCACCGGCAACATGACCGGCAACGTGGTCATCCTCGGCATGGCGCTGGTCGGCGACACCGGCCTCCCGGTCCTCGGGCCGGCGCTGGCACTGGTCGGGTTCATGGCCGGAGCCGCGCTCGGCGGGCGGGTGCTGAAGGCCGACAAGCGGGCCTGGAGCGGGCGCACGACCGCACTGTTCTCCCTGGTCGCGGTCATGATGCTGGTGCTGGCCGGGCTGCTCTTCGTGACCGGTGACGAGCCCTCGAGCGCGGTGATGATCACGACCACCACGCTCGCCGCGGTCGCCATGGGGACCCAGGCGGCTGCCGCTCGCCACATCGCGGTCAAGGACGTGACGACCGTCGTCGTCACCAGCACGATCACGGGCCTCGCGGCCGACTCACCGCTCGGCTCCGGCAAGGCGTCCTTCCGTGGTGGCGGCACTGCGCGGCGCGTGATCACCATCCTGCTGATCCTGCTCGGCGCCTCCGCCGGCGCCGGGATGCTGCTGTGGCACACCGGCGGCGGCCTGCTGCTGGCCGGCATCCTGATCGGGCTCGCCACCATCCTCGGCGCCTGGCACGCCCGGGTGCACCGCTCGATCATCTAGGGTCTGCCACGTGGAGTGCCCCAAGTTCGCGGTCAGCGTCGATCTCGTCGTGCTCACCGTGCGTGACGACGCGCTCTGCGCCCTGGTCGTACGCCGCGGCATCGAGCCTTATCGAGGCGCCTGGGCGCTGCCGGGTGGATTCGTCCTCGACGACGAGGGTCTTGAGGAGGCGGCGGCACGCGAGCTCGCGGAGGAGACCGGCATGCGGCCGGGCAGCGTGCATGTCGAGCAGCTGGCGACGTACGGCTCTCCGGGGCGGGACCCGCGGACACGCGTCGTGACCGTCGCCTATCTCGCGCTGGCGCCCGACCTGCCGGTGCCCGCGGCGGGGTCGGACGCGGCGGAGGCGCAGTGGTGGCCGGTCGACGCGCTGCTGGCCGGCGGCGGCCTCGCCTTCGACCACGCCGCGATCCTGCGTGACGGCGTCGAGCGCGCGCGCTCCAAGCTGGAGTACTCACCGCTGGGTGCGGCGTTCTGCGCCGAGGAGTTCACCGTCGCCGAGCTGCGCCGGGTCTACGAGATCGTCTGGGGCGAGCGCCTCGACCCCCGCAACTTCCATCGCAAGGTCACCAAGACCGAGGCCTTCCTCGAGCCCACGGGCGCCACGACGACCCGGGACGGTGGCCGGCCGGCTCAGCTCTTCCGCCGGGGCTCCGCCGAGCACCTGCACCCGCCGCTGCTGCGGCGTACGACCTGACGGTTTGGTCACCGAAAGGTCTCGGGCTGATCACGAACCGATAACGGCGAACTCGGTGTGGTGGACGGCACACACGACGCGGCCGAACGCGTTGGGTAACTAGACAACAGTCACGGCATTCTTGTCCAGCGGACGCCGCGTCTCGGGATCGAACGCCCTGTTCGAGAGTTTCTCTTGAAAGGGTCGTTACAACGCCGAAACGCCAGTGCCAGCCCCTGAAACCTCCGCTCGCTACGGTCCCCGAAACCTATGCGTGACACTCCTCGAAGGGAACTCGTTTCGATGTCTACCCCCGCCTCTCGGACCTCGCGACGTACGTCAGTTCAACGCCGGGCCGCCGCGGCCCTGCTGACCCTGGTCGCCGCCACCACTCTGGCCGCCTGCGGCTCCGACTCCGAAGAAGGCAGCAGCGAGGAGGGCTTCGGCACCATCTCGATGCAGTACTCCTGGATCAAGAACGAGGAGTTCGCCGGCGAGTTCTACGCCGAGGACAAGGGCTACTACGAGGAAGCCGGCTTCGACGCGGTCAACGGCATCTCCGGCCCCGACACCGGCGTGGCCAAGCTGCTCTCCGGCAAGGTCCAGGTCGCCATCAACGACGCCGCCTCGGTCGGCTCCGCGATCGCCGAGCAGGAGGCGCCGCTGAAGATCATCGGCGCCACCTTCCAGAAGAACCCGTTCACCATCCTCTCCCTCAAGGACGGCGGCAACATCGCGACGCCGGCCGACCTCAAGGGCAAGAAGATCGGCGTCCAGGACTCCAACGTCAACGTCTTCAAGGCGATCCTCGCGGCCAACGGCCTGGAGGAGAAGAAGGACGACATCACCGTCGTCCCGGTCGAGTTCGACCCGACGCCGCTGATGAAGGGCCAGGTCGACGGCTTCATGGCCTACCTGACCAACGAGTCGATCACCGTCGAGATGGCCGGTCACGAGGTCACCAACCTGCCCTACGCCGAGAACGGCGTGCCGTACGTCGCCGAGACCTACACCGTCACCGACCAGTACCTCGCCGAGAACCGCGACCTCCTCAAGGCGCTGCTGACCGCCGAGATCAAGGGTTGGACCGAGACCTTCAAGAACCCCTCCGACGAGGTCGTCAAGGTCATCACCACCCACTACAACCAGGCGGCCAGCGACTCCGACGGTCTCGAGGCCAGCTTCGGTGAGCTCGACCCGGTGAAGACCAAGCGCGGTCTCGAGGAGTCGCAGAAGCTGATCTCGACGCCGGAGACCGAGAAGAACGGCCTCTTCACCATCTCCGAGGAGCTCCAGCAGCAGACCGTCGACTCGCTCGCCGCTGCCGGCTGGGAGGTATCGGCCGAGGACCTGTTCGACACCTCGATCATCGACGAGATCTACGAGGAGAACCCCGAGCTCAAGGACTACCAGAAGTAGTCATGGCCGAGAACAAGCTCATGGATGCCGGTGCTCCCGCTGCGGAGACCGGTGGCGGCACCGGCATCCACATCTCCGGAATCAGCAAGGTCTTCGGCTCCGGGTCGAAGGCAGTCACAGCGCTCAAGGACACCGAGCTCCACACCGACCAGGGCTCGTTCCTGGCCCTGCTGGGGCCTTCCGGCTGCGGTAAGTCGACGATCCTGCGGATCCTCGCGGGCCTGGAGACGCCCACCAGCGGAGAGGCGTACGTCGACGGCAAGGCTCCCGCCGAGCTGCGGCGTGACTCCGAGCTGGGGATCGCGTTCCAGGACCACGCGCTGCTGCCGTGGCGCTCGGTGGTCGGCAACATCAAGCTCGTCTTCGAGGTCGCCGGGCGCCGTCCCGACATGTCCTACATCCACGAGCTGATCAAGCTCGTGGGACTGGAGGGCTTCGAGAAGGCGCGCCCGGCGCAGCTCTCCGGCGGGATGCGGCAGCGGGTCTCGATCGCCCGCGCGCTCGCGCTGAAGCCGTCGGTGCTCCTGCTCGACGAGCCGTTCGGTGCGCTGGACGACATGACCCGGCAGAACCTCAACCTGGAGCTGCTGCGGATCTGGACCGAGAAGCCGGCGACCACGCTGCTGGTCACCCACGGCGTGAACGAGGCGATCTTCCTCTCCGACCGGGTCGCGGTGATGTCGCCGCGACCGGGCCGGATCAAGGAGATCATCGAGGTCGACCTTCCCCGGCCGCGCACGCCCGAGATGATGCGTACGCCGGAGTTCCACGCGCTGGCCGACCGGGCCTCCGAGCTGCTCTTCGGTGACGACGGGCGCGCCGAGGCGGAGTCTTGATGCGGCTGAGTCAACAGCTGGCCGGCTGGGTGGCCGGTCTGATCGGCGTGGTCACCCTCTTCGTGCTGTGGGCCGTCGTGGCCGTGACCGTGTTCCCGCCCGACCCCGGCACCGGGTTCACGCCGGTGCCGCCGCCGTGGACGGTCCTCTCCGAGATGGCCGCCGCGGGCCCGGCGGCGTTCTGGGACGGCGTACTCCGGGAGACACTGATGGAGGCGTCGATCGGGTTCCTCTGGGGCAACCTGATCGCCCTGCTGCTGGCCTCCCTGGTGCTGCTGGTGCCGTGGCTGGAGCCGATGATCATGCAGATCGCGGTGACGACGTACTGCCTGCCCGTGGTCGCCGTGGGCGGCATCTCGATCGTGGTCCTCGGCGGCGCCGAGCAGCCCGGTGACCCGTCGAAGACGTCGATCTTCCTGGCCGCGCTGATGGTCTTCTTCACGACCGTCGTCGGCGCCGTCCTCGGGTTCAAGTCGGCCGATCGCGCCTCGCTCGACGTGGTGCGGGTCTACGGCGGGTCGGTGTGGACCCAGCTGGTGAAGGTACGCCTCGTCGCGGCCGTGCCGGCGATCCTCAACGCGCTGCAGATCGCGGTGCCGACCGCGATCCTCGGTGCCGTGCTCGGCGAGTACCTCGGCTCCACCGACCGTGGCGTCGGGCGCACGCTGATCGTGCTGCAGGGCAAGCCGGACCCGGAGCGGCTCTGGGCCGTCTTCCTGGTCTGCGCCCTGGTCGCCCTGGCCGGCTACCTGCTGCTGGGGCTGGTCTCGCGTCTGGTGACGCCATGGGTCGCTGGGAGGTCCGGATGAGGTCGGGTGCGAAGGGTCTGTCGCGGGCGGTCCTGGGGCCGGTGCTGCACACCGTCGCCGCGCTGGCGATCGTGGTCGTGCTCTGGCAGGCGTTCGTGTCGTTCTCCAGCGTCTCGGAGTTCGTCGCGAAGGGTCCGCTGGACGTCGTCGACCACCTCTTCACCGGGCCGGACGCGGATGCCCACCGGGCGGAGCTCTTCCCGCTGACCTGGGTGACCCTGAGGGACGCCGCGCTCGGCTTCCTCGCCGGGATGGCGATCGCGGTGGTGGCGGCGGTGCTGTTCAACCTGTCGCGTACGGTCGAGGCCGGTGTGATGCCGCTGGCGCTGCTGCTGCGCTCGATCCCGCTGGTCGCGATCGCTCCGGTGGTCATGCTGATCACCGGCCGGGCTTCGACCGCCTCGGTCGTGGTGCTCGGGATCATCGTGGTGCTGTTCCCGGCGCTCGCCGCGGTCCTGTTCGGGCTCTCGCAGGCCTCGCCGCAGTCGCTGGACCTGGTCGCCGTCTACGGCGGATCGCGGCTCACCGCGATCCGCAAGGTGTCGCTGCCCGGCGCGCTCCCGTCGATCTTCGCCGCCGCCCGCGTCTCGGTGCCCGGCGCGGTGACCGGTGCGCTCCTGGCCGAGTGGCTCTCGACGGGCAAGGGCATCGGCGGCAACATCCAGAAGTTCCCCGCCGCCGCCCGCTTCGACGACCTGTGGGCAGCCGTCGCGATCATCACCGTGGTCACGCTGGTGCTCTACAACCTCGTCCAGCTCCTGGAGTCGGTCGCGCTGGAGCGGATGGGGATGACGACCCGCTAGCGCCGAGGCGTCACGTACGTCGCGCGAAGCGTCACTCCGGTCGGCCGAGTGGGCAATCCGATGCCCACTCGGCCGACCGGAGTGACGTCTCGACGGGTCAGTAGTCGGTGCGGTCCTGCTTCGCGAGCCACGCGTCGAACGGGTCGTACGCCTGCGGGATCCGCAGCTCGTCGACGCGGGTCGGCCAGTCGTGGTGCTCGTTGGCGCGGCCGGTCCCGAACAGGTCGTAGAAGGCGCGGTCGTCGAACCCGCCCTTGGCCGCGTCGTCACGGTCGGCCGCGTAGACGACCCGGTCCAGGCGCGCCCACAGCGCGGTCGCCAGGCACATCGGGCAGGGCTCGCACGAGGTGTAGAGCGTGCAGCCGGCCAGCGAGAAGCTGTCGGCCTCCTTGCAGGCGGAACGGATCGCGACGATCTCGGCATGGGCGCTCGGGTCCAGGTCGCGGGTGACCCGGTTCTGGCCCGTGCCCAGCAGGATGCCGTCGCGCAGGATGATGGCGCCGAACGGGCCGCCGCCGTTGTTCACGTTGCGCACGGCCAGCGCTACGGCCTGCTCCAGCCACATGGTGTCCGTCATGCCTAGTCCCCTCGCACAGGCCCGAGGATCGATGTTCCTACTGTCATTCTGCTCCTCGACATCACTCGACCTCGTGGAGCCGGTCATAGGTGGCGCTGATGGTCGAGACGCGGTCGCGTCCGGCCCGTCCCCGCTCGTGGAGTACGCCGTCGGCGAGCACGCTCGCCAGCGACATCGGCGCGGCCAGGGAGTCGAAGGCGAGAGCGCCCTGGACCGGGCACTCCAGCGCGATGTCGGCACGGCCGAGGTGGACCGTTCCGGTCGGGTCGGCGATCACGATCACGGTGCTTCCGGAGGCCGCGGCGGCGTCGACGAACTCGCCGAAGCCCGGCGGCCGGCGCCGGAGCCCGACCGCGACCACCACCGATCCCTCGCCGAGCTCGGCCAGCTCCTCGCCGATGACCTGGCCGGGAGCGGGCGCGAGCGTGACCCGCTCGCGGGTCTGGGTGAGCTGCTGGCGCAGATGGAGCGCGACCGGGTAGGAGTTGCGCCAGCCCGCGACCATCACGTCGCTCGCCTTGGCGATGGCCTCGATCGCCTCGGCGATGCCGGCCTGCTCCACGACCCGCGTGATCGCGGCTGCCTCACCCTCGGCGTGGGCGCTCAGGTCCGGAGCGCCCTCGACCCGTCGCGGCTCGCCGGCCGTACGCAGCCCCCGCAGGTGGTCGCGTACCTCGTCGAAGCCGTCGAAGCCCAGCGAGCGAAAGAGCCGGCTCATCGTCGCTTTGGACACCTCCGCGAGCGAGGCCAGCTCGGCCGCGCGGTAAGTCGCCAGGTCGTCGAGATGCTCCAGCAGCGTGTCGGCCGCCTTGCGCTCCTGGGGCGAGAGCGTCTGGTAGTTCGCGGCGATCCGCCGGTCGATCCGCTGATCCGCCCGAGTCGTGCTCACGGTCATGTCGATCACGCGAAGCCCGGCACCGAGGCCCAGGCGTCCGGCTCGGTCGATCCGTCGCGCTGCAGGGTCGCCTCGATGAGCCCGTAGGGCCGGTCGGCGGCGAAGAAGACCTCGTTCGGGTTGTCGAGGTCGAAGGGGGAGAGGTCGACGAGGAAGTGGTGCTTGTTGGGGCAGGAGATCTTGAACTCCGCGATCCCCTCGAAGGCCTCCATCACGGCCTTGCCCATCTCATAGATGGTCTGCTGCAGCGCGAGCGAGTGCACCTCGGCGAAGGTGTCGAGCATGATCGCGCGGATCCGGTCGTAGGCCTCGTTCCAGTCCTCCGGATGCGTCTCCCAGCGCCACCAGGCCGTGACCGAGGTCGCCAGGATCCGGTCTGTCGTCTCGGCGAGGGTGGTGTAGCGGTCGCGCGGGAAGCCGTGGAACTCCGAACCGGTCGACTTGAGCACCACCAGGTCGGTCAGGCCCGAGAGAACGAACTCTCGTTCGCCGTAGCTGTTGACCACCGCCGTACGCGTCTCCTGACCGCGCCGGGCGAACGAGAACTCGTTGGCCGGGATGCGGTCCCAGGAGTAGGACTCCGCCTTCATCACCGACCCGGTCACCCACGGCTGATCGGCCCAGTAGGCGGTGAGATCGAGCAGGAACGCCTCCGGCGAGGTGATGCCGAGCTCCTTGGCCTTCGCGTAGACCACGTTCTTCTGGGTGTCGGTGGCGTGCACGTGCAGGTTGTCACCCTCGGTGAACGCCGTCGCGAAGTCGCCCCTGAGCTGGGTGGACACGTTCAGGTCGTGGATCGTGTGCCGCGCGCCCTCCCGGTCGACCTTGACCAGGCGTACCTCCGCCTTGCCGTGCTGGTTGGGGCCAAGAGTGATCGACATCAGCTTCCTCGATAGGTCGTGTAGGAGAACGGGCTGAGCAGGAGGGCGACATGGTGGTGCTCGCCGGCGGTGACGGTGAACCCGACGGTCACCTCGGGAAAGAAGGTCTCGCGATCCTGCTCGGCGAACCACGGCCCGGTCTCGAAGGTCAGGATGTGCGGCCCGGGCGGCACCTCGCCGTCGAACCGCACCCGCCCGTCGGCGTCGGTGGTCGCGGTGCGCGCGCTGTCGTCGGGAAGGGTGAGGTAGAGCGCCAGCCCTGCGGCGGGCCGACCGAGGGCGGCGTCGAGGACGTGCGTGGAGACGGTGGTCATGCCACCAAGCCTCGCAGCCGGAGCAGCGCGATCTCGGCGAGCTGGCCCTTGGTCACCGCGATTTCGGTAGCCGGGTCGTTCTTCAGCCGCTCCTCGAGCAGCGCGAGCATCTCCTCGGCGCTGCGTCCGGCCGCGCGTACCAGGTAGATCCGCCCGAACCGCTCCTCGTAGGCCGCGTTCCCCGCCCTCAGCCGCGCCTGCACCTCGGCGTCGGCCGGGTCGACTCCGGCCTGCTCACGGGCGGAGAGCGCCGCGCTCGCCCCGTCCCCGGAGTGCCGTTCCCCGATCCTGGGGTGGTCGGCCAGGGCGCCCTCGACCTCCTCGTCGGTCCAGGCCGCGGCCAGTTGCCTCGCGGCGGCGAGCAGGTCGGGGATGTCCGTATAGGGCCGCCTCGCGACCAGCCCGGCCGCCCACGAGGGGATCGCGACGCAGGGGGCGACGACGCTCTCCGCCTCGTCGGCGGGGAGCGCATGGAACTCAGCGAGCGTCATGGTCACCAGGGCAGCCTATGAAACGAGCGTTTCGGCGTCCGCAACGCAGGTTGCCTTTGTGTAACGCCCCGGCGGCTACCCCGCGAAGCTCTGGGCCAGGGCGAGAAGGTCGCGGTCGCGGCCGGGTGCCGCGACCAGACAGAGCCCTGCCGGGAGGTTGGTGGAGGTGCGTACCGGGATCGAGACGGCGGGCAGGCCGGCGATCCCGGCGACGCAGGTGAGGCGCATGGTGTCGTCGCGCGCCCCGGCAGCGTCGGCCGCCGTCGGTGCCACCGAGGAGGCGCTGGGGTAGGCGAGGATGCGGTCGCCGACGACGTCGAGGATCTCCGTACGCGCCTGCGCGAGCACGGTGCGCGCCTCGGCGGCCTGCTCCCGGGTCACCGACCGGGCCATCTCGAACCGCCCGCGCACCGCCTCGCCGAGCGTGTCGAGCCGGGTCTCCAGCCAGGCCCCGTGGGCCTGCCACGCCTGGTAGGCCTGGCCGATGACGAAGGCCTGGCGCCACTCGTCCAGCCTGGCCGCCTCCCAGTCCAGCGGCTTGGCCTCGGGCAGCGCCTGGTTCACCGCGGTGGCGACGTCCTCGGCGGCGAGCCCGACCAGCGACGGCACCAGGTGGACCTCGTCCACCGAGACGGACGACGTCGGAGCCTCCGGCAGCAGTACGTCACCGACCGCCTGCAGCAGGAACGCCGAACGCGTCATCCAGCCGACGGTGTCGAAGGCCTTGGCGAGCGGAAGCAGGCCTTCGCGCGAGACGGCCCCGTGCGACGTACGGATCCCGTAGAGGCCCTGATAGGCGGACGGGACCCGGATCGAGCCGCCGGTGTCGGTGCCGAGCCCGATCGAGGCCTGGCCGAGGGCGACCGCGGTCGCCGACCCCGATGACGAGCCGCCGGGGATCCGTCCGGGAGCCTTAGGGTTCGGCGGCGCCCCGTAGTGGGCGTTGAGCCCCGACAGCGAGTAGGCGAACTCCTCGGTGCGCGCGATTCCACGCACCGACGCCCCGGCATCGAGCAGCGCGGCGACGGCGGCGGCATGCGACGGTGCCGTCGGCGCCTGCTCCAGCCAGGCCGGGCTCCCGGCGCCGACCGCGAAACCGGCGACCGCGAAGAGGTCCTTGACCGCGACGGTCTCGCCCGAGAGCGCGCCGTCGGCGGTGTGCGAGGAGACCAGCGGGTCCCCGACGACCCGCCAGATCCGGGTGTCGAAGGCCGGCGCGGGCGTCGAGACATGGGCCGCGGTGACCTGCCAACCGCCGTACTCGATCCGCACCGGGTCTCGCGCCCACAGCTGCGTCTGGAGCCCGCGTCCACCGCGGTCGAGCTCCGTGACGGCCACGATCAGCGCGTGGTCGTCGTCGATCACCTGCACGTGGGTCTGCACGATGCGCCGCTTCGGCGCGCCGCCGCGCGACCCGCGAAAGGCGGAGATCTGCTCGTGCCCGACGAGCAGACCGGCGGCATCGCCTCGCAGGGTGGTCGGTGAGTCGGCGAAGAGCGCGTCCAGAGCGGCGACGTCGTCGGACATCAGCGCGCTCTCGTACGCCCGGAAGGCCTGCAGCAGCCCGTGCGGGACCGGTGTGAGCTGGGCGCCGGCATGTCGAGGGGTCATAGGGCGAAGTCTGCCTTGCGGATCGTGGCGTGTACGCCTTTGACGACGTCGACGACCTGAGAGATCCGGAAGTCGGTGGCCGCCGAGAGATAGGCGTACGCAGCCTCCGGCTCCATGCCGAAACGCGCGCTGAGCAGGGCGATCGCGGCACGGACGCAGTTCTGCGTGGCCACGTCGAGGGACTCGTCGAGCCCGGTGGGAATCAGGAACTCAGAGGTCTCCGCCAGCGGCCCGGCGAGCTCGCCGAACCGCGTGGCGGCCTCCTCGCGAGCGACCAGGTCGAAGCGGAGCGTCGCCCGGAGAGACGCCTCCAAGGCCGTCAGCGAGACCTCGCCGTCGCCCTGCGCGAAGTGCGGGTCGCCGACGTAGGCCAGCGCCCCGGCGACCTGGACGGGCAGGTAGAGGGTCGCCCCGGCCGTGAGCAGCCGGATGTCGATGTTGCCGCCGTGCGACCCGGGCGGGACCGAGTGCGGCCGCTCAGGCCCCGGCACGGCGACCCCCATGATCCCGAGGAACGGGTCGAGGGCGAACGACGCCGGCCCGATCACCCCACGTCCGTCGACGACGGGCGTGAAGACGCTGTGCACCGGAGAGCCGCGGCGCGGGAACTCCTCCGGCAGTGCTCCCCGCCCGTGCCGGTTCGAGACGACGCCGTAGGGCACTCGCGGCAGCGTCTCCAGCACCGTGATCGCGAGCAGGTCGCCCACCTCGGCACCTTCGACCTCGATCGGTCGCGAGACCACGTGCGGCCCGTCGACGCCGAAGGTCCGCTCGTAGCCCGAGGCTGCGAGAGCGACCGCGTCGGAGAGGACCTCCGAGACGCCGTGGGCCGAGAAGAACCGCTCGGGATCGCGCCCCTGGTCCTCGAGGATGCCCTCGTGGGAGATCGTGTCCACGGTCACCGAGGTCCCCGGCGCGACGCTCAGCACGGGGGAGTCCGTCGCGCACGGCAGCCGTCCCCACAGCACGTTGTCGACCTCGGCCGGGAGGTAGGTCGAGGAGCTGATCGGTCCGGTTCCCGGCTGCAGTGCCGTCACGGTGGGGGCAGTCATGGTCGAAACCGTATGGAACGGATGTTTCACGCTCGTGACGAGCGGATCGGCCGGTGACTCAGAAGACGAGCGCGACGCCGAGGAGCACCGCGATGAGCAGCAGCGCCCCGGCGAGGATGAACCCGGTGGAGAAGGCCGGCAGCGGGCGCCGTTCCCGCATCGCGCGTTCGACCCGCGCCCAACGGACCATCGCGAGGACCGTGCACAGGATCGCGGTGAGCACCAGCAGGGCGACCACCCCGATGCGTACGCCCTCCGCGGAGGGCACCTGGAACGAGTGCAGCGCGACCGCACCGGCGAGCAGGCCGAGAACGGTGCGTGCCCAGGCCAGGAAGGTGCGCTCGTTGGCCAGCGTGAACCGCGGGTCCGGCTCGGAGCCGTGGTGGTAGACCCAGTGCGGGTGCCGCGGGTCCTCCTTCGATGGCGTCTCGGTCATGCCCCCATCGTCCACCACATCGGGTCCCGATCTAGATTATTACCCATGGGTAATAGGGAACCGGCCGAGTTCGACCGCGACATCGCGGTCCGTCGGGTCGATCAGAAGACGTACGCGGCCGACCTCGCGCCGGGCTGGGTGGTCGGCGGCGGGGTCAACGGCGGCTACCTGCTCGCGGTGATCGCCAACGCGCTGCGGGCTCACCTGCCGAACCACCCGGACCCGATCGTGCTGAGCGCGTTCTACGCCGGCGCGAGCACCCCGGGGCCGGCGGAGGTCCGCATCGAGACCAAGCGTGACAAGGGCTCGCTGGCCATCGCGACCGCCGAGCTGTGGCAGGGCGAGGAGCTGCGGATCACCACCACGGCGACGTACGCGGACCTCGACGGACTCCACGCCAAGAGCAGCGGCTTCGAGCGGGTCACCGCGACCGAGCCGGAGCTGCCGCCGCTCGATGAGTGCCTCTCCTCGACCACGGCGCCGGAGGAGATGAAGAAGTTCGTGCCGATGCTGGACCGCTACGAGCTCTGCGTGCCGAAGGAGCAGTTCGTCTGGGGCGGCGCGGCGCCGACCGGCGAGGCGGTCTTCACCGGTTGGTTCCGGCACCACGACCGCGAGCCCGACCCGCTCTCGCTGCTGCAGGTGCTCGACGCGCTCCCGCCGGTCACCTTCGGGCTCGAGCTGCCGGGCTGGGCGCCGACCCTCGAGCTCACCTGCCACATCCGTCACAAGCCGGCACCGGGCTGGCTCAAGGTCACCCACTTCTCACGCAACCTCTCGGGCGGGATGTTCGAGGAGGACTGCGAGGTCTGGGACTCCGAGGGCAAGCTGGTCGCGCAGGCGCGTCAGCTGGCTCGGCTGCCGCGCGCCTGACGGGTCAGATCCGCCGACTCGGCGCCACGAAGGGTCACATCGGGGCGCAGCGGTCCTTCCCGCCGTACGCGTCCCAGTGCCAGGCCTCGGCCGAGTACTGCTTCAGCCCGAAGTCCAGAGCGTTCTTGTTCAGGAACCGCCACACTGCGCTGGCCGGCTCCGAGGCCCGCGTCGCGCAGGTCTTGCCGCCGGTCGCGCTGGGCTGCTCGAAGTCGATGGCGATGCCGAGCTGGTGGGAGGAGTGGCCGGGCTGCGCGGTGAGGGTGTAGTCGCCGGACGGACAGCCGCCGGTGGCGTCCTCCTGGCACAGCGACTTCTGCTTCTTCATCGTCCGGAACGAGCTGCCCGCGACCAGGTCGACGCCCTGCTTCGAAGCCCTCTTGACCAGCGCTGCCGCGGCCCCGGAGATGCGTGCGTTGACGACGGTCAGGCCGTCGGCGCCGTCGATGTAGTAAGGGTCGCCCTTGGTGCTCTCGGTGCCGGTGTTGGGCAGCCCCTCGACCGCGCAGAGCCGCACCGGGATCAGCCTGCCCTCGTCATATCCCTCGCCCTCGCCGAGGTCCTTCGTCCCCGGCGCGCACACCAGCGCGGTCGAGTCGGCGCGTACGTTGCCGACCGGCCTCGTCGGCGCCGCGACCTCGAGGAGCTTGCCCTCGGCACCGCCGGCGGCGCGCTGCTCGGAGGCCTCCACGGCCAGCTCGGCGAGGTGGCCGGTGACCCCGCCGGTGTTCGCGTCGGCGTCGGCTTGTCCGGCGTCCGGAGCCGTCTTCGGGACGTCCTCGGGGCAGGTCGTGATCGTCTCGCTCAGCGGCTTCTGGGTCCCGGACGCGAGGGTGATGTCGGCACACACGACCGTGGTGTGGTCGCGCTTGGCGTAGGTGTCCTGCCAGGTCCGGTAGCCCGCCACCGAGAAGCTGTTGCCTGCCTCGTCCGCCTGCAGCGTACGCAGCCTCAGGCCCTCGCCGTAGGCGCCCGGCTGCTCCAGCCACGTGCCGATGTCCGCGGCGGTGACCTCCCAGCCGACGCTGCGCAGCGACGCCACGGCCACCGACAGGTCGCTGCCGACGTCATTCAGGTCATCGGTGGTGGTCTGTTCCCACTTCTGCGTCTGGTCGTAGAAGTCGTACGCCCCGTAGCCGCCCACCCCGACCAGCGCGAGCAGCAGCAGACTCACGACCACCTTCGGCCACCGCCGCTTCTTCGGCGGCTCCGGCCCGAACCGGCCGGGTCCGAAACCCTGCGGGTACGCCGGGGGAGGCTGCTGTCCGTAGGGCTGCTCGAGGTAGGGCTGGTCTTGGTAGGGCTGGTCTTGGTAAGGCTGCTCCGGATACGGCTGGTCCTGGTAGGGCTGCTCCGGATACGGCTGGTTCGGGTAGGGCTGCTGATCCGGGTAGGGCTGCTGGCCGTAGGGCGGCTGCTCAGACGGATAGGGCTGCTGCTGTGCCGGCGGGTAGGGCTGCTGCTGACCCGGGTACGGCCGCTGCTCGGGGTAGCGCTGCCCGCCCGGGTAGGGCTGGTGCTGACCCGGATGAGGCCGCTGCTGACCGGGGTGCGGCTGCTGCGGCCGTCCCGGCGGCGCCTGTGGTCGTTGGGGCTGCCGCGGGCCGGGGAGCGGCTGCTGCCCCCGGTAGGGCGGGCGAGGCTCGCCGGGGCGCCGCGGGGGCCACTGCTGATCGCTCATGATCGGGCCCCGGACGGGGGCAGGCAGGCGATGAGCAGAAGACGGCGAGGCACGGCGTTGGAGCGTACCCAAGAGACACCACTTTCCGGGTGTCTAGGGAACAATCTCACACGTGAACAGCCCCAAGACCGTAGTGGCCGCGGCGATCCTCAGCGCCGACGGCAAGCAGGTGCTGGCCGCGAGGCGTACGTCCCCGCCCGAGGCCGCCGGACGCTGGGAGCTCCCCGGCGGCAAGGTCGAGGAGGGGGAGACGCCGGAGGCGGCCCTCGTCCGGGAGATCGGCGAGGAGCTCGGCTGCCTGATCGAGGTGCTCGACTGGATGCAGGGCGAGGCGCCGATCGGTGAGGAGGCCCGCCTGATCGCGGCCACCGCGCGGGTGGTCGCGGGGGAGCCGAGGCCGCGCGAGCACGACCAGGTCCTCTGGTTGGCGGCCGAGGACCTCGACTCGGTCGACTGGCTCGAGCCCGACCGTCCGTTCCTCGATGCGCTCCGCCACGTACTCGGCGTGCCCGAAGGGACCACCCTGCGCGGCATCTTCTTCGAGGAGGAGGACGCCCGTTCGGCCGCCTCGACGCTGGAGCGCGAGGGCTGGACGGCCCGGGTCACCCGGGAGCGCTACCAGGGCGAGGACGACGACGAGGACCACCCCTGGTCGGTGGAGACGGACGCCCCGGAGATGGTTCTGGAGCTGCTGGTGGACCAGTACGACGGCTGGCTCGACATCCCCGAGGATGCACCGGACGACTCGATCGCCCCCGAACCCGTCGAGCTCCCCGACAACCCCAAGCGGATAAAGCGCCCCGACCTAGGATCGAGTTCGTGACTTCACAGAAGAGCCTGCTGCTCGTGCACGCCCACCCCGACGACGAGACGATCACGACGGGGGCGACGATGGCGAAGTATCTCGCCGAGGGCGCCCGCGTGACCCTGGTGACCTGCACGGCAGGCGAGATGGGCGAGATCCTGGTGCCCGAGCTGGCCCACCTCGCCGCGGATCAGGACGACGCCCTGGGCGATCACCGCCGGGGCGAGATCGAGGACGCGATGGCGGCCCTGAAGGCGCCCGACGGCAGCCAGGTCGACCACCGCTGGCTGGGCGGATTCGGCAACTACCGCGACTCCGGGATGACCTGGAGCGAGGACCGCACCCACGCGCTCCCCGACCCCGACGCCCGCGAGAACGCCTTCTGGTACGCCGACCTCAACGAGGCCGCCGACCACCTCGTCACGATCATCCGCGAGGTGCGCCCGCAGGTGCTGGTCACCTACGACGAGTTCGGCAACTACGGCCACCCCGACCACATCCAGGCCCACCGGGTCGCGACGTACGCTGCCCATCTCGCCGCCGTGCCGACCTACAAGAAGGAGCTCGGCGAGGCCCACGAGATCGACCGGATCTTCTGGACCGCGATCGCGGAGAGCTGGATCCGCGAGGGGCTGCGAGCGGCCCGCGCGGCCGGCAACGAGGACGCGCTCGGCGGGATGGACCCCGAGGGTCCGCTGCCGATGGCCACCCCCGACGTCGACATCGCCGCCGCGATCGACGGCACCGCCTTCGCCGACCAGAAGGTCGCCGCGATGCGCGCCTACCCCACCCAGATGGACATGGAGGAGGGGATCTTCGCGATGACCAACAGCCTCGGTACGACCGCGTGGTCCCACGAGCACTTCCGGATCGCCAAGGGAGACGTCGAAGGGACCACCCTGACCGACCTCTTCGCCGGGTTGTGAGGCCGTTCGGCGGCGGCCTGGCTCGTGGTGGGGCCGGTCTTCTCCTCGGTCTCGTCGTCGGGGTCGCGGCGGTCGCGGTCCACCCGTGGTGGTGGGGTCTGCTGCTCGCGTTGGCCGCGTCCTCGGCGACGCTGCTCGTGCTGCCGCGCGGGGCTTCGAGGATCGCGTACGCCGTGGCCTGGGCGATCGTGGTCGCGCTGGCCGCGACGCCGAGGCCGACGGGCGGGTATGCCGTCGCGGGCGACGTGGCGGGATACCTGATGATCTTCTGGGCCGTGCTGATGGTCGTGGTGGCCACCGCGACCGTGTCGAGGGCCGCTTCCCGGGCCGATCAGGACCTCGCCGCGAAGTGACGAACGTCCCAAGATGGGCTACGGGTTCGGCCTAGGGGGGTATAGGTCCTAGGCTCTCCCGCATGTCCCATGAGCCCGAGGCCTCCAAGGCCCCCGAGCCCGCGAAGCAAACTGACGCGGCCGGGTCCAACGCCAGCCAAGCTGGCGCGGACGATGCTGCCATCGAGACGATCATGATCCCTCAGATCGAGATCGATGCTCGTGTTGCCGAGTCGACGGGTGCTGCGCCGGTCCCGACCGATGCCGATGAGGATCCCGCCGAGGAGACCCTGCTGCGCAGCACGATGCTGCGCTCGGAGCTGCCGAAGCGCGCGCCGCTGCCGGAGGACGAGAACTTCCTCTTCGTCTCGAAGAACCGGAAGTTCGCCCCGGAGCCGGACGCGGCCGACGCCGCCCCCGACCTGGCTGACGACGCGGCGACCGAGATCGCCTTCGACCGCCAGGTCCAGGACGTCCCCGACTTCGATGACGAGCCTCTCGAGGCGACCGTCATGGGAGTCGGTCCGTTCGTCGTGAACGAGCCGGCGCCCGCCGAGCCTGCTCCTTTCGAGACGGCCTTCGAGCAGCCCGACTACGCCCAGCCGGTCGCGGCCGAGAGCAAGCCGCTCGGCACCGGCACCAAGGTCGCCGTGGCGATCGCGGGCGGCGTCGCCATCCTGGCCTTCGCCGGATGGGCTGCTGCGTACGCCGTGGCCGGGGAGAAGATCCCCGAGGGCACCACGGTCGCGGGCGTGGACATCGGCGGCATGACGGCCGACGAGGCGACGCCGCTGCTGGACCAGAAGTTCGCCCCGGCCCACAGCCAGCCGATCAACGTGACCGCCGGCGACAGCACGACCGAGGTCAACCCGGCCGACGCGGGCCTGAGCTTCGACGCCGAGGCGACGATCGAGAAGGCCAATGCCGTACGCAGCTGGAGCCCGGTCAAGCTGTGGAAGCACTTCACCGGCGGTGGCGAGATCGAGCCCGTCATCAAGGCCGACGACAAGCTGATCGCCAAGGTCGCGGCCAAGGTGAACAAGCGCGCCGGCACCCCCTTCAAGGACGGCGACGTCGTCATCAAGAAGGGCAAGATCAAGACCACCCAGCCGGTCGCCGGCGAGGGCGTCAGCGATGAGGCGCTCCAGACCGCGCTCGCCGGTCAGCTCCTCGTCGAGGGCGACCGCAAGGCCGACGTACCTCTCGCGGAGCTCACCCCCGACGTCGACGAGGCCGACGTCCAGGAGGCGGTCGACAAGGTCGCCACGCCGGCGGTCTCCGGCCCGATCACGCTGAAGTTCGAGAAGACCCCGGTGGAGCTGTCCCCGAAGGAGTTCGGCGACGCGATCCGGTTCGACCCCAAGGACGGCGAGCTGCAGGCCTCGGTGGCGCCCAGCAAGCTCAAGAAGGTGCTCAAGAAGGCCCTCGCCGACGACGCCGCGAAGCCGGTGGACGCGACCATCAAGATGGTCAACGGCGCTCCGAAGGTCATCCCCGCCAAGCCGGGTGTCACCTTCAACCAGAAGGACCTGGAGGCGGTCTTCCTCGACGTCGTCACCGCGCCCCAGGGCGAGCGCACCGTCGAGGTGAAGTCGAAGGTCGCCAAGCCGAAGGTCACCACCGAAGAGGCCAAGGCCTGGGGCGTGAAGGAGAAGGTCTCGACCTTCACCACCAACTTCCCCTACGCCGAATACCGCAACGTCAACATCGGCCGCGCCGCCGAGCTGGTCAACGGCACCGTGCTCGCTCCGGGCGACACCTTCTCCCTCAACGGCATCGTGGGGGAGCGTACGGCCGCCAACGGCTTCACCAAGGGCTGGATGATCCAGAACGGGATCTTCCGCGAGGACTACGGCGGCGGTGTCTCGCAGATGGCGACGACCACGTTCAACGCGATGTTCTTCGCCGGTCTCCAGGACGTCGAGCACAAGGCGCACTCGCTCTACATCGACCGCTACCCGATCGGCCGTGAGGCGACCGTCGCCTGGCCCTCGCTGGACCTGAAGTTCAAGAACAACACCAAGTACGGCGTCCTGATCCGCTCCTGGGTCAACCCCGCCAGCGCCGCCGGCCAGGGCTCGGTGACCGTCGAGATGTGGTCCACCAAGATCTACGACATCAAGGCCCGCACCGGCGAGCGCTACGACTTCAAGTCGCCGGGCAAGCAGAAGATCACCGACGGCAACTGCGAGAACACCGTCGGCGCCCCGGGCTTCTCGATCAACGTCTGGCGCGACTTCTACAACGCCGGATCGGGCACGAAGGTCGACACCGAGACCTTCAAGACCACCTACATCCCGCAGGACGAGGTCGAGTGCACGGACGAGTCGGAGAAGCCGCCGCCGCCCGCCGACCCCAACTAGCGTTCAGCGAGAGCTGAGTCGGCGCAAACGGACCGGAGCGAAGCGAGGACCGTGTTGCGCCGACTCGGCGCGTGCTGTCAGGGCGTCAGGCGGTGCAGGTCACGGGGGAACAGAGTGACCTCGCGGATGTTGGCGGCCCGGACGAGCCGAGCGACCCATCGTTCGAGGCCCAGCGCAAAGCCGCCGTGGGGCGGCATCCCGTGGGCGAAGGCCTGCAGGTACGACGCGTACGCTGCCGGGTCCTCACCGCGCGCCCGGATCGCCTGCTCGTAGTCGGCGAGCCGGTGCAGGCGCTGCCCGCCGGTGACCAGCTCCAGGCCCCGGAAGAGCAGGTCGAAGCTGTTGGTCCAGCGCTCGTCACCGGGCTGCGGGTGGGTGTAGAACGGCCGCTTCCCGATCGGGTAGCCCTCCACGGCTAAGAAGTCCGAGGCGTACGTCTCCCGAGCCCACGCCCCGAGCGCGCGCTCGTGCTCGGGAGCGAGGTCGGGCTCGTCCTCGGCCGCCCCGACCAGCTTCAGCGCGTCGGTGAAGTGGATGACCGGGATCTCCTCCGGCACCACGGGAAGCGCTGCGCCCAGCCGTTCGACCGCGTCTGAGGCGTACGCCGTGATCCCCCCGACCATGCCCGCCACCACCGTGCGGAGGACGGCGAGCACGTCGCGGTGGTTGCGGATGAATCCGAGCTCGACGTCGAGGCTGACGTACTCGGCCAGGTGTCGCACCGTGTCATGCGGCTCGGCCCGGAAGACCGGCCCGACCTCGTAGACCCGTTCGAAGACGCCCACCAGCTGCTGCTTGTAGAACTGGGGCGACTGGGCGAGGTAGGCGGACCGCCCGAAGTAGTCGATCTCGAAGACGTTCGCTCCAGACTCGGTCACCGACTCCACGATCTTGGGGGAGTGGACCTCGGTGAAGCCGGCGGCGTCGAGGGTCTGCCGGAAGCCGCGAAGGGACGCCGCGGCGAGCTCCCATCGGGCCCGGACCGCCGGATGACGCCAAGTCACCGGCGCGTGGTCGAGCAGGGTCGGCAGACCGGCCGCGAGCTCGGGTCGCCAGAGCTCGACCGGCGGGGTGATCGCAGGGTCGGAGAGCGAGGTGACCACCGGCGAGGTGACCTCGACCCCTCCCGGCGCCTGCGGGTTGGCGGTGGCGATGCCGATCACCTCGACCGGCGTCTCCTCGGGTGGCGTCTGCTGCCCGTCGGCCGGCTTGATCACCACTTGGGCAAGGCCGCTGTGGTCACGCAGCACGAGGAACGTCACGGCGGCGAGCTCGCGTCGTCGGTGCACGTGTCCGCAGAGCCGAACGGTGGTGCCTGGTGTGGCCGCGGTGAGACGGGCGGCGAGCGTACGGTCTATCGGTTTCATCATTCCTCCAGGTGGCGAGGCCCTGGAGGTGTGGGCGGGGGCTAGGTCGCGGTGCCACCACACCTTCGCTGATGTCTCATCAGCCTCTCGTCGATACGCCGTACGCGCGGGTGCCGCCGTGCCGCGGGGCAGAGGGTCGTCACTCCTCGGCGGTGCCGCTGACGATCGTAGATCTCGCCACAGGCCGTCCGCCAACGCGTTTCTGGGCGTGACGCGGGTCACAGCCGTTCGTTGAAGCGGTCATGCGCCCGTTCCTGTTGAGTCTTCTCGCTGCTGTCGCGCTCGTTCTCGTCCCGGCCCCGCCTGCCGCTGCTGCGGGGTCGAGCCCGACCGCGATCCCGCTGCCAGGGTCGCCCTACGGAGACCCTGCCGGGTCCAACGACTGGGCGTGCGCGCCGTCGGCAGCGCGCCCGACGCCGGTGATCCTGGTGCACGGCACCTTCGGTGACCGCCGCTCGCTGCTGGACCCGATCTCGCTGGCCATGAAGCGGGCCGGGTTCTGCGTCTACTCGTTCGACTACGGCAACCGCGCGACCGGCGACATCCGGGACTCGGCCGCTCACCTGGGTGAGTTCATCGAACGCGTACGCGAGGTCACCCACGCCGACAAGGTGTCCCTCGTCGGTCACTCCCAGGGCGGGATGATGCCGCGCTACTACATCAAGAACCTCGGTGGCGCCGCCCACGTCGAGGACCTCATCGGCCTCGCCCCCTCCAACCACGGCACGACCATCGTCATGGACGGGACCGCGATCGGAGCCACCGGTCTGTGCCAGTCGTGTGCCCAGCAAGCGGCCGGCTCGCCGTTCCTCGTCGACCTGAACGCCGGCGACGAGACCCCGGGCGACATCTCCTACACCCAGATCGTCACCGCCACCGACGAGGTGGTCGTGCCTCACACCTCCGGCTTCCTCGCCGAGGGCCCGAACACCACCAACGTACGCATCCAGGACGCCTGCGCCCTCGACCTCTCCGACCACCTGCTCATCCCGATGAGCACCTCCGCCATCGCCCTCACCCTCGACGCGCTCACCCACGAAGGCCCCGCATCCCCGGGCCTGAAGACCTGCTGACCGTCGCCGGGAGAGGGCATCCCCGACGATGTGGTCACCAGATGGTGTGAATGGAGTCGTACGCCTGCAGCCTGCTGTCCTTGGTCACCAGGGGAAGGTTCTCGAGCATGCTCTGAGCTGCGAGCATTCGGTCGAACGGATCGCGGTGGTCCCAGTCGAGCTCACCGGCGAGGCGTGAGTGGTTGAAGTCCATCGGCAGCCGCTCCAGGACATGAAGGCGTGTGCGGTCCTCGAAGGTGGCGGCCAGGGTGCCTCCGCCGGGGAGCTTGCTGAGCCGAGCCTTGGTGGAGATCTCCCAGAGGCTCGCCGCCGAGACGAAGACCTCGGTGTCGATGTCGATGACGGCCTCGTAGGCAACGGTGCTGAGCCGGTCGGGGTCGCTCACCAGCCAGATGTATGCGTGGGTGTCGAGGAGGACCCGCTCATAGGTCTTCATCGAGCGAGCCCTCCCAGGAGGCGATCTCGTCGTCGGGGAGTGGGTCGAAGAACTCGTCGGGCACGCTCACGCGCAGGCCGCCGAGAATCCGTCTGGTCGGCCTCTCGATCGGCACCAGGCGGGCGATGGCGCGGTCACCTCGGGCGATGACGACCTGGCCGCCCGCCTCGACCTCGGTGAGCAGGCTCGACAAGTGTGTCTTCGCCTCCTGCACCTTCACCACATGTGCTGCATCCATAACATCCACGGTAGGTTGGTCAACCAGGTTGGTCAACCCATGGTCGTGACCCACTGAGGAGGATCAGGATGCATCTGGATCTGGTGACATTCGTCGTGCCCGACTACGACGAGGCGGTGGACTTCTTCCGCGACGTCCTCGGCTTCGAAGTGACCGAGGACGCCCCTGCGACGACGAACGACGGCCGCCCGAAGCGATGGGTGGTCGTCCGCCCGCCGGGCGGCGGCACCGGGTTCCTGCTCGCTCGGGCCGACGGTCCGGCGCAGGCCGCGAGGGTCGGTGACCAGACCGGCGGCCGGGTCACGTTCTTCCTCCGCGTGGACGACTTCGGGGTGGCGTACGAGAAGCTGGTCGCTGCCGGGATCGAGCTCGTCGGGCCGGTGCGCGAGGAGCCCTACGGCACCCTTCAGGTCTTCAGGGACCCCTTCGGCAATCTGTGGGATCTTCTGTCAGGGTAGGCGTACAAGCGCCTGGACAGGGGTGTGGTCGCTGGGCCAGCGACCGTCCTTGGTCCAGGTGTTGATCGCGGATTCCTTCACGGTGATCCCAGGAGTCGTCAGGATCCAGTCGATCCGGTTGCCGGTCGGGGAGGGCGTGCCGTAGTTGGGGAAGGTGCCCACACGCGGGGTGAGGTGGGTGCCCGCGAGCCAGGTGTCGATGAGGCCGCCGTCGGTCACCAGCGTCGTGTAGGACGCCGAGGCCTCGGCCGCAGCGTTGCAGTCGGCGGTGAAGACAGCCGGGAGGCCGGTGTCGGCGATGAGCGAGCGGACGACCTCCGCACCTCGGACCCGGGCGTTCTCGGACTGGTGGTCGAAGTGGGAGTTGACGTGCAGGAACTCCGTGCCTGTCTCCAGGTCGCGGAACCGCACCCAGGTCACGATCCGGGTCACCGTGTTGCCCCAGGTCGCCGAGCCGATCAGATCGGGAGTGTCGGAGAGCCAGAACTGGTCCCACCACAGGGCCTCGAGCCGAGAGGCGTCGTAGAAGATCGAGGAGTACTCGCCACCGGCGCCGCCGTCACGCCCGAACCCGAGCATCCGGTACTTCGGCCCAAGACCCGCCTCGAGGGCCACGAGCTGCCCGAACTCCGCCTCCTGCACGCCCAGGATCGTCGGCTTCTCGAGCTCGACGAGCTCGGTGACCAAGGGCTTGCGCTCGGGCCAGTAGTCGGGCTGCCCCGGCTGCGTGCCCTCGCGGTCGTAACGGATGTTGAAGCTCATCACGTGCAGGTCGGGCGCCTTGACCTTGCCGATCAAGGCGTCACCCGAAGGCCCAACGTATGCAGCGACACCGGTCGCGGGCAGGGTGCCGCCCAACGTCGTGCCGGCCGCTGCGGCCACGCCCAGCGCGCCCGCGGAAGAGAGGATTCCTCGCCTGGTGATGCTGATGCCCGATTCCATCGTTGCTCCTTCGGTGGGGGTTTCCACCCACCTCAACAGGCGCAGATGAGCACTCGCGGAACTCTGGGTGAGCGGGCCCGGACGGCTCCGCTACGGAGTGGGCGAGGCGTAGTAGCGGCAGCGGTGGTGCTCGGTGAAGCCGAGACCCTCGTAGAGGGCGAGGCCGGGGGCGTTGGTGGTCTCGACGTGCAGCCAGGCGGCGCGGGCACCGCGTTCGGCGCCCCATTCGAGCAGGGTGGCGAGGGCTTTGCCGGCGAGGCCCTGGCGGCGGTGTGCCTCGGCGACCTCGAGGTCGTGGATGGCCAGCCAGTCGCGTTCCATCGTGCCCATGATCCGGGCGGTGTCGCCGAGGGTGATCAGCACCTGCGCGCCGCTCTCGCCCACGGTCTCGACGTGGGCGTCCTCGACGGGCGGCGGCAGCAGTCGCCGGGTGGCGGCGAGCCCGGCGAGCTGGAACTCGACGGTCACGTCCTCGACCCAGCCGCGCGCGAGCACGGCCTCCTCGGCCGCGGAGCCGACCTCGATCTTCACCCTGGGTCGCTTGTGGCGGGCCCGGTAGAAGCTCTCGACCCGATCGATCGCCGCCTCCAGGTCGACACCGGGGTCGCCGATCGCCAGCGCCGAGTTGGGCCGCCGGCGGACCGAGACCTCGTGGTCGAAGAGGACCCACTCGCCCAACGGCTCCGAGGTGGTGCCGGGGAAGATCGCGGCGCTGAGCAGCTCGGCCTCGCGCACCCCGATCCGCAGGCGTACGTTCGGCCGCGGTGGCACCGGTTTGCCGGAGACGATCTCGGCTACGGGCACGCTCACCTGCTCCCCGGACTCGCGCTCGATGACCGCGATGCCGTCGGCCCAGGACGTACAGATCCCGAGGATGTCGGTGAAGGCGGGGCCGCCGGTGGGGCCGGTCTCGCCGGGCACGAGGCGACGGATGACGATCCGCTTGCCGACGACATGTGGTCCCAGGAGATGAGCAGGCACGTGGGGATACTAGGCTGTTCCCTGAAGGGCCAGTCGCGCCCCTCTGACTTTCGTGATACCCCGCTTGGAGGAGCCCCGAATGACGTACGTCATCGCCCAGCCCTGTGTTGACGTGAAGGACAAGGCTTGCGTCGACGAATGTCCGGTGGACTGCATCTACGAAGGCAAGCGGATGCTCTACATCCACCCCGACGAGTGTGTCGACTGCGGCGCCTGCGAGCCGGTGTGCCCGCCCGAGGCGATCTTCTACGAGGACGACACCCCGGAGGAGTGGAAGGAGTACTACGACGCCAACGTCAAGTTCTTCGACGACCTCGGTTCGCCCGGTGGTGCTGCCCGCATGGGTGAGATCGACAAGGACCACCCGTTCGTCGCCGCGCTGCCCCCGCAGAACCAGGACTGATGCCGGCCTCGATCCCGGTCTCGCAGCGGCTGCCTGACTTCCCCTGGGACAAGCTCGCTCCGTTCAAGGAGAAGGCGTCCGCGCACGCTGACGGGCTGGTAGACCTCTCGATCGGGACTCCGGTCGACCCGACTCCCGTCGTGGTGCAGAAGGCCCTTGCTGCTGCAGCGGACTCGCCGGGGTACCCGACCACGATCGGCACACCCGCGGTGCGTCAGGCCGCGATCGACTGGCTCGCCCGCAACCACGGCGTCGACGGCCTCGGGCTGGACAACGTACTGCCGGTGATCGGCTCCAAGGAGCTGATCGGCTCGCTGCCGCTGCACCTCGGCGTCGGGCAGGGTGACCTGATCGCCTACCCGGAGCTCGCCTACCCGACCTACGAGGTCTCCGCGGCTCTCGTCGGCGCCGACACCGTCGCCACCGACTCGCTGGTCGCGCTGGGCCCGAAGGCGCCGAAGATCCTGTGGATCAACTCGCCCTCCAACCCGAGCGGCCGGGTGCTCCCGGTCGAGCACCTGCGCAAGACGGTCGAGTGGGCGCGTGAGCGCGGCACGCTGCTGATCTCCGACGAGTGCTACATCGAGTGCGCCTGGGACGTCGAACCGATCTCCGTGCTGCACCCCGACGTCTGCGGTGGCTCCTACGAGGGCATCCTCGCCGTCCACTCGCTCTCCAAGCGCTCCAACCTCGCGGGCTACCGTGAGGCCTTCGTCGCCGGAGACGCCTCGGTCCTCGGCGAGCTCCTCGCGGTCCGCAAGAACCTCGGCCTGATGATGCCGGGCCCGCAGCAGGCCGCCATGGTGACCGCGCTCGGCGACGACCAGCACGCCAAGGAGCAGCACGCCCGCTACGCCGCCCGGCGCACCAAGCTCAAGGCGGCGCTGGAGTCGGCCGGCTTCCGCATCGACCACTCCGAGGCGTCCCTCTACCTGTGGTCGACCCGCGACGAGGACTGCTGGGCCACTGTCGAGTGGCTCGCCGAGCGCGGCATCCTCGCCGCTCCCGGCGTCTTCTACGGTCGCGCCGGCAGCCAGCACGTACGCATCGCCTTCACCGCCACCGACGAGCGCGTCGACGCGGCCGTCGCCCGCCTCTCGGCGTAGCCGGGCGGCGTTTGCCCCATACGTGAAGATTGGTGGAGTGAGCGCACAGCCGGGGACCCCGACGGGCCCGCCGACCATCCCGCCCCCGGGTCCGCGCCCTCCCGCGCCGGGCCCTCACGGGCCGAGACTCCCCGAGCCGGCGCGCGAGGCGCTGCGGAAGTCGGCGCGGGAAGCCCGCAAGCAGCTGCGGCCGGTACGCAAGCACCTCATCGTCCTCGGCGTAGTGATCGCCGTCGCCCTGGTCTTCGCGGGCCTGCGGCTCCTCGGTGTCGGGGTCGGCGGCATCCCGGTCCTCGCCCGCGAGGCCTGCACCGTGACCTCCGAGGGCGAGACCTACGACCTCTCCTCCGAGCAGGCCGAACGTGCCTCGGCGATCGCCGCCCAGGCCGTACGCCGCGGCCTCCCCGCCCGCGCGGCCTCCGTCGTGCTGGCGGTCGAGCTCGCCGACCACTCGCTCGAGCGGGATCCGGCGAAGGCGGCCGGCCTCTACGACCGGCTCTCCGGGGTCGCCGACTATCGCCAGCAGTCCGTCCCGGGCGTCGCCCAGCAGATCAGCGACGGCTCGCGTGACGGTTATCGCGATGCCGAGCCCGAGGCACGGGCACTGGCCTCGGCACTGACCGGCAACACGCCTGAGGCATTCTCCTGCGTCGTCAAGGGTGGCGCCGAGGAGGTCCCGGACAGGCTCAGCGGAGCCGGACTCACCTCGCGTGCGGAGGCGCTGCGCGAGGACGTACGCAATGTCTACGGGGGCCTCCCCGAAGGCGGCTTCCAGCCCGGCGGGGTGACGACCGGACACATGGTCGGCTCGGCCCACTACGAGGGCCGCGCGGTCGACTACTTCTTCCGCCCCATCAACGCCCGCAACAACATCAGGGGCTGGTCCCTGGCGCAGTACCTCGTCGCCAACGCCGACCGCCTCGACATCGAGACCGTCATCTACGACGACCGCATCTGGACCAAGTTCCGCTCCGGCGCCGGCTGGCGCGACTACGAGGTCCCGCCTCGTGGCGGCGACCAAGCCATCCTCGAGCACCGCGACCACGTCCACGTCGACGTAGCCGACTGACACCGAGGCGTCACGTACGTCGGCCGAGTGGGCGCTCGCGTCGGTCGAGTGGGCACCCCGATGCCATCTCGGCCGACCGGGGTGACGCCTCGACCGACGGGGGTGACGCCTCGGCGGGTGGGGTCAGGCGAGGGTGACGACGATCTGGTCGCTGGTGACCTTGGGAGTGTCGGCCCACTCCTCGTCCTTGCCGGCGGACCAGGTACGGCCGTCGTAGGCGATGGAGGTGGCGCCGAACTCGCTGGCCCGGGCGAGTACGTAGTGGGCGACGGCCCAGCCGTTGCGCTGGCCGGTCTCGCCGGCGTCGACGGGGATGACCACGGTGCTGCCGTCGACCCGGGCGCGGCCGACCATCTGGCCGAGCAGCTGGTTGACCTCGGTCTTGGTCGCCTGGGGCTTGCCGGAGCCGGCCTCGGGCTCGTCGATCCGGCAGGTCAGCGCGGCGGGGGAGTAGCCGCTGATCGCGGAGGCGATCGCGCGGCCCTCGCCCTCGTGGTCGGCGTACGCCTCGGGGTAGGCCGAGCGCTGCACCTCCTGCGCCGCCTCCGTGACCACCATGTCCTCGTAGCCCTCGATCTTCACCAGCGCGTCGTAGAACTTGTTGGTGGCGTAGACGGGGTCCTGGACCTGCTCCTCGGTGCCCCAGCCCATCGACGGGCGCTGCTGGAAGAGGCCGAGCGAGTCCCGGTCACCGTGGCTGATGTTGTAGAGCTTCGACTCCTGGATCGCCGTCGCGATCGCGATCGTGGCCGCCCGCGCGGGCAGGCCGCGCTTGAGCCCGAGCGCCGTGATCACGGCGGCGTTGCCCATCTGCTCGGGGTCGAAGCGCGCCTCGTACTCGCCCGCGACCGCCGTGCACTGCTGAAGGTCGGGCAGGATCGAGTCCAGCTTGTCCGTCGCGGCCTGGACGACCCAGTAGATGCCGCCGGCGATCACGCTGAGCACCACCACGGCGGTGAGGAGCTTCTTCAAATCGGCACTCTGCTCTTCGGTGAGTGTCAGTTGGCGTGGAGAGCGGCGTTGAGCTCGATGCCCTCGCCCTTCCACGGAACTGCCTCGATGGCGCCGCTGACGGAGTTGCGGCGGAAGAGGATGTTGGAGGCGCCGGAGAGCTCGCCGGCCTTCGTCACGGTGCCGTCGGGGAGCGTGACCTTGGTTCCGTACGTCACGTAGCACCCAGCCTCGACGACGGCGTCGTCGCCCAGCGAGATGCCGATACCGGAGTTGGCACCGAGCAGGCAGCGCTGGCCGATGGAGATGACGGCCTTGCCGCCACCGGAGAGGGTGCCCATGATCGAGGCGCCGCCACCGACGTCGGAGCCGTCGCCGACGACGACACCGCCGGAGATCCGGCCCTCGACCATCGAGGCGCCGAGGGTGCCGGCGTTGAAGTTGACGAAGCCCTCGTGCATCACGGTGGTGCCGGAGGCCAGGTGGGCGCCGAGGCGGACGCGGTCGGCGTCACCGATCCGGATGCCGCTCGGGACGACGTAGTCGACCATCCGCGGGAACTTGTCCACGCCGTAGACGGTCACGTGCTGGCCCGCGGCGCGCAGCCGGGCGCGGGTGAGCTCGAAGCCCTCGACGGCGCACGGGCCGGCGCTGGTCCACACCACGTTGGTGAGCAGGCCGAAGATGCCGTCGAGGTTCTGCCCGTGCGGCTGCACGAGGCGGTGGGAGAGGAGGTGGAGCCGCAGCCAGACGTCCTCGGTGGTCTCGGGCGCCGTGTCGAGGTCCTTGACCTCGACGAGGGCGACCCGCTGGGTGACCTGACGCACCTCGTCGGCGCCCTCGAGCGCGGTCAGCTCGGCCGGCGCGGTCGCGTCGGCGGGCTTCTCGCCCAGCTGCGGCGCGGGGAACCACACGTCGAGCACAGAGTTGTCGGCGGCGTACGTCACGAGGCCGAAGCCCCAAGCTGCATTCGTCACGGGCCGCAGTCTAGTGGCCGAGCCTGAGCGGTCCCTTATCGACGGTCTCGACGTGCGAACATGTGGAGGTGAGCAAGAAGAGTGCGCC
The DNA here is from genome assembly GCF_054031495.1 of Nocardioides sp. YJ-D4. Classification (NCBI taxonomy): domain Bacteria; kingdom Bacillati; phylum Actinomycetota; class Actinomycetes; order Propionibacteriales; family Nocardioidaceae; genus Nocardioides; species Nocardioides sp. YJ-D4. The sequence continues at coordinate 1,475,646 of NZ_CM132932.1, read as the reverse complement.
GCCGATGCCCCAGCTCCTCCAGGCGGAGGACGGCACCTGGACTCTGGACATCCCGGGGGTGGCGACCAGCAAGGGGCACCCGGCGCCGGAGTGGGCGATGGCGAAGGGTGTGGAGGTCGTCCGCCGCGCCGCCTCCGACATCGTCCGCAGCTGGATCAACGGCAAGCCGGTGAGCGACGCCGAGAAGCAGGTGGTCCTGCTCGTCACCCGAGGTGACTCGCAGGTGTACGCCTGGCTCGACGCCGCCTTCGCCGACGACAGCCCCCGCTAGTCCGCTAGCAGCAGCGGGCCTGCGGGTTGTGCTCCTTCTCGTCGGCCCGGTGGCGCTCGAACGCGCGCCGGGTCATCGGCTCGACGCCCTCGCGCTCGCACCGGGCGACGTACTCGTCCCACTTCGCCTCCCCGGTCGCCTGGCGGAGCAGCCGCCAGGCGCCGGAGAAGCGATCGGAGACACGCTCGGTGAGCAGGCTCATGAGACCGGCGTCTTCTGGGACGCCTCCCACTCGCGTACGGCTTCCTTCTCCTCCTTGGTGGCGAAGAAGTCAGAAGGCGCGACGATCTTCGACTCGACCTTCGGGACCTCGGTGGTCGGCAGCGAACCGCCGGCGCGGATCGACTTGACCACAGTCACCGCGGCACCGGCGACGATCACGATCACCAGCAGCGCGAACGCTGCCTGCAGGATGCCGCTCTGGGTCGAGTTGTAGATGATCTGGTCGACGTCCTCGGGGGTCTTCGCCACCCCGTAGAGCTCACCGGCGTCGCGAGCCTCGCGCGCGGCAGAGGCCTGGGCGAAGTAGCCGATCGCGGGATTGTCGCTGAACACCTTCTGCCAGCTCGCCGTCATGGTGACGATGAGGTCCCAGACCAGCGGGATGCCGGGCACCCAGGCGAACTTGGCCAGACCGTGCTTGAACATCAGCACCGTGGCCAGGGTCAGGGCGACGGCGGCGAGCAGCTGGTTGGCGATGCCGAAGAGCGGGAACAGCTGGTTGATCCCGCCGAGCGGGTCACCGACGCCGATCCAGAGCATGTAGCCCCAGGCCAGTACGACCAGCGCGGAGGCCGACCAGGCTGCCGGCCGCCAGGAGGTGTCGGCGTAGCGCTTCCAGACGTTGCCGATCGTGTCCTGGAGCATGAACCGGCCTACTCGGGTGCCGGCGTCGACGGCGGTCAGGATGAAGAGCGCCTCGAACATGATCGCGAAGTGGTACCAGAAGGCGGCCAGGCCGCCACCGAAGGCCTCACTGAAGATCAGCGACATCCCGAACGCCAGGGTCGGGGCGCCACCCGTGCGGGAGATGATCGTCTCCTCCACGCTGGCCGCGGCTGCCTCGAGCTCGGCCGGGGTGATCGTGAAGCCGAGCCCGTTGACGAAGGCGGCCGCGGTCTCCGGGGTGCCTCCGGTCGCGCCGGCGGCGGCGTTCATCGAGAAGTAGATGCCCTGGTCGATGACCGAGGCCGCGATGAGGGCCGAGATCGCCACGAACGACTCCATCAGCATGCCGCCGTAGCCGATCATCCGGACGTGGCTCTCCTTGGCGACCATCTTCGGCGTGGTGCCGGACGAGATGAGCGCGTGGAAGCCGGAGAGGGCGCCGCAGGCGATGGTGATGAAGACGAACGGGAACAGCTTGCCGGCGAAGACCGGACCCTCGCCGTTGGTGGCGAAGTCGGTGACGGCCTCGTTCTGCAGCACCGGCGCCGCGAGGATCAGGCCGACGGCCAGCAGCACGATGACGCCCACCTTCATGAAGGTGGAGAGGTAGTCACGCGGGGTCAGCAGCATCCACACCGGGAGGATCGAGGCGATGAAGCCGTAGACGACCAGGCAGATCACCAACGTCTCGTGGGAGAGGGTGAGGGCGCTTGCCAGGCCCATCTCCTCGACGTACCCACCGCCGATGATGGCCAGCAGCAGCAGTGCGACGCCGATGACGGTCACCTCGCTGACGCGGCCGGGGCGCAGGTAGCGCAGGTAGAAGCCCATGAAAAGCGCGATCGGGATGGTGAGGCCGATCGAGAAGACACCCCACGGCGACTCCGCGAGCGCATTGACGACGACCAGCGCGAGCACCGCCAGGATGATGATCATGATCGCGAAGACGGCGATCAGCGCGGCCACGCCGGCGACGGTGCCGATCTCCTCGCGCACCATCTGACCGAGGCTCTTGCCGTCGCGGCGCATCGAGAAGAACATCACGACCATGTCCTGCACGGCACCGGCGAAGATGACGCCGACGATGATCCAGATCGTGCCCGGCAGGTAACCCATCTGCGCGGCCAGCACCGGGCCGACCAGCGGGCCGGCGCCGGCGATCGCGGCGAAGTGATGCCCGAAGAGCACGCGCCGGTCGGTGACGTCGAAGTCCTGCCCGTTCTCCAGCCGCTCGGCCGGGGTGGCCCGGGTGTCATCGACCTTCAGCACCTTGTTGGCGATGAACTTCGAGTAGAACCGGTAGGCGATCGCGTACGAGGCCAGTGCGGCGAACAGGATCCACAGCGCCGAGACCTCCTCGCCTCGGGACAGGGCGAGCACGGCCCAGCAGACGGCGCCGACGGCAGCGACGGCGGTCCAGATGACAACAGACTTCACGTTGGGCCCGGTCCGTGGGCCCGGGCTGGTGGGGTTGGCGGTCGACGTCGACATGGTCTCCCTCTGATGCAGCGCGCGGTAACGGTCGTTGTGACCGCTGTCTCAGCCTAGTCTCAGGAAACCGCCTGGTGGGCGGGGGAGGGGCTACTGCCCGGTACGCCCGTCGATGACCTCGCGCAGCAGGTCGGCGTGACCTGCATGGCGGGCGTACTCCTCGATCATGTGGACCAGGATGTCGCGGATGCTGGTCGACTCGTCGCCGCGGCCGAGGTCTCGGGTCTCGCCGAGCATCGTGTCGTCGATCGAGTCGAGCCACTCGTCGGCCGCCGCGACCTGCTCACGCCAGCTCGCGAACGCCTCGTCGACCGACTCCTGGGTCGGCTCCACCTTGTGGAACCCACCGGTGGGGTCGTCGGCGTCGAGGCGGGGGAGCTCGAGGTCCTCCTTGAGTACGCGCTCGAACCAGCCGTGCTCGACCCGCGCCATGTGCCGGATCAGCCCGAGCAGGCTCAGGTCGCTCGGCGGCACGCTCTGCTTGACCAGGTCCTCCGGACCGAGGTCCTGGCACTTGAGCTCGAGGGTGAGCCGGTAGTGGCGCAGGTAGTCCCGGTACGTCGCCAGCTCGCCGACGGCCTGCTGGTCCTGGTGGCGTGGATCCTCGCCCTCGGGAAGCCAGATTCCGTCGAAGCCCACCTGTCGCTGATCACTGCTCATGGGCTCACCCTCGCGGAACGAGCGCCTTTCGGCCAATGATTTCAGCCGGTGAAGCTGGGCGGCCGCTTCTCCAGGAACGCGTTGATGCCCTCGCGGCCGGAGGCCGAGCCACCGAGCGCGGAGATCGACTGCGCCTCGCGGCGCAGCCCCGACTCGGGGTTGGGGTCGGCGACGTCGCGGATCAGGTGCTTGGTGCTCGCCAGCGCCTCGGGGGAGCCGGCGAGGAGGGTCGCGACGACCTCGTCGACCGTGGCGGCGAGCTCCTCGGCCGGTACGACGCGGGCGACCAGTCCGGCCTCGAGCGCCTCGGTCGCGGAGAGCATGTCGCCCAGCAGGGTCAGCCGGAGCACCCGGTGCAGACCCAGGGTGTGCACGAGGAGCGACCCGCCGCCGTCGACCGACAGCCCGACCTTGGCGTACGCGAGGCTGAACTTCGCCTTGTCGGCGGCGATCACGATGTCGGCGGCCGCCGCCAGCGGGAACCCGACCCCCGCGGCGGTGCCCTGGACGGCGCTGACCACGATCGCGTCGCAGCGGACGAGCTCGGTGATGATCCGGTTGGCGCCCTCGGCGAGCTCGAGGATGAACGGTCCCAGGTCGTCGGCGGCGGCAAACCCGGCCAGGTCACCCCCGACGGAGAAGTACTTCCCCTCCGCCGCCAGCACGATCACCCGCGCCGAGTCCGCCTTCGCGCGCAGGATCGCCGCCAGCATCTCCGCGCCCGCCTCGGGCGTGAAGACGTTTCCCCGGTCCGGGTTGGTCATCGTGATGCGCGCGCAACCGTCGGCGTACTCGTAGCGAATCAGGCTCATGCGCGCATCCTGCCAGGTGCCCCGACGAGGTGTCCGCACACCGATATGGTCGCGACGTGAGCACGGTGCGCCGGGTGGCGGTTGAGGAGACGTATCCGTTGCGGGCGAAGGTGTTGCGCAACGGAGGGCCGCCGGAGGCGGCGAGGGTGCCGGGGGACGACGGTCCCGAGGTCGCTACGTATGCGGCGGTGGATGTGGACGGGAACCTGATCGGATGCGTCGGGCTCTTCCCGGAAGCATGCCCTGACCTGGCCGAACACCCCGGGAAGGGGTGGCGGATCCGGGGGATGGCGACGGCGGACGGGTGGCGCGGCAAGGGCGTCGGAGCCGAGGTGCTGCAGGCGGCGCTGGACCATGTCGCGGCCAGAGGCGGTGGGCTGGTCTGGTGCAATGCGCGTACGCCGGCGGTGCCGTTCTACAAGAGGGCCGGGTTCGTCGAGATCGGCGAGCCGTGGGACGACCCGGAGATCGGTCCGCACGTGCGGATGTGGCGCGCGGTGTAATCGGGTTCGCGTGGCGGGCGCCGGGCGGCGTACTCTCTTCCTTACAGGCGTTCGAGCCGTCATCAGCGGCGAGCCCCGGGAAGAAAGCCTCCAGGTGGATCGAAGGCAAGTAGAACCCGGCGGGAGTGGCCCGTCACAGCCGTAACGAAGTGGTCCGGCAGGACAAGCAGGGTGGTACCGCGGTCGAAAGATCGTCCCTGTGGTGAAGACAAACCCACTACCACCCAGCAGGAGATGCGTCGATGGCCTATCCGAAGGTCAACTCAGCCACAGTCCCGGCCAGCCCACGCTTCCCGGAGATCGAGACGCAGATTCTCGATTACTGGAAGAAGGACGGGACCTTCCAGGCGAGCATCGACAACCGTGACGCCGGCGAGAACGGCGAGAACGAGTTCGTCTTCTACGACGGCCCGCCGTTCGCCAACGGCCTGCCGCACTACGGCCACCTGCTGACCGGGTACGTGAAGGACATCGTCCCGCGCTACCAGACGATGCGCGGCAGGCGCGTCGAGCGGCGCTTCGGGTGGGACACGCACGGCCTGCCCGCCGAGCTCGAGGCGATGCGCCAGCTCGGCCTGAAGACGACCGACGAGATCGTCGAGATGGGCATCGACAAGTTCAACGCGGCCAGCCGGGCCTCGGTGCTGAAGTACACCGGCGAGTGGCGCGACTACGTCACCCGCCAGGCGCGCTGGGTGGACTTCGACCACGACTACAAGACCCTCAACCCCGACTACATGGAGTCGGTGATCTGGGCGTTCAAGACGCTCTACGACAAGGGCCTGGTCTACGAGGGCTTCCGCGTCCTGCCCTACTGCTGGCAGGACGAGACCCCGCTGTCCAACCACGAGCTGCGGATGGACGACGACGTCTACAAGGACCGCCAGGACCCCGCGGTCACCGTCGGCTACGCGCTCGATGCCACCGGTGAGGACGAGGTCCTCGACAACGCCCACATCCTGATCTGGACCACCACGCCCTGGACCCTGCCGTCCAACCTCGCCGTCATGGTCGGCTCCGAGATCGACTACGTCGTGGTCGAGGGCCCGGTCCCGGGCACCGACAAGACGGCCAAGTACCTCCTCGCGGAGGCTCGCCTCGCGGCGTACCAGAAGGAGCTCGCTCTGCCCGATAAGGAGGGCGACGCCGACGAGCCGACGATCCTCGGACGATACAAGGGCGCCGAGCTGCTCGGCCGCACCTACCAGCCGCCGTTCTCCTACTACGCCGGTCACCAGAACGCCTTCCGGATCGTGGCCGCCGACGACGCCGTCACCACCACGGACGGCACCGGGGTCGTCCACACCGCCGGTGCGTTCGGTGAGGTCGACAAGGAGGTGACCGACCGCGAGAACATCGAGGCGGTCATGCCTGTCGGCAAGGACGGGCGCTTCACCGCGCCGGTGGTCGACTACGCCGGTGTCCAGGTCTTCGACGCCAACCTGCAGATCATCGACCACCTCAAGGCGGTCACCCGCGGCGAGGCCGGGGGATCGGTGACCGCCGGCACGATCCTGTTGCGCCGCGAGTCCTACAACCACTCCTACCCGCACTGCTGGCGCTGCCGTCAGCCGCTGATCTACAAGGGCGTCTCGAGCTGGTTCGTCGAGGTCACCAAGATCAAGGACCGGATGCTCGAGCTCAACCAGCAGATCCGCTGGGTGCCCGAGCACATCCAGGACGGCCAGTTCGGCAAGTGGCTGGAGAACGCCCGCGACTGGTCGATCACCCGCAACCGCTTCTGGGGCTCGCCGGTGCCGGTGTGGAAGTCCGACGACCCGGCCTACCCGCGCCTGGACGTCTACGGCTCGTTCGCGGAGCTGGAGCGCGACTTCGGCACTCTTCCCAAGGACGCCGAGGGCAATCCCGACCTGCACCGTCCGTACGTCGACGACCTGGTCCGTCCCAACCCGGACGACCCGACGGGCAAGTCGATGATGCGCCGGGTCTCCGACGTCCTCGACGTCTGGTTCGACTCCGGGTCGATGTCGTTCGCCCAGAACCACGTCCCGTTCGAGAACGAGGAGTGGTTCCAGCACCACTTCCCGGGCGACTTCATCGTCGAATACATCGGTCAGACCCGCGGCTGGTTCTACACCCTGCACATCCTGGCGACCGCGCTCTTCGACCGCCCGGCGTTCTCGAGCTGCATCAGCCACGGCATCGTGCTGGGCTCGGACGGGCAGAAGATGTCCAAGTCGCTTCGCAACTACCCGGACGTCAACGAGGTCTTCGACCGCGACGGCGCCGACGCGATGCGCTGGTTCCTGATGTCCTCGCCCATCCTTCGCGGCGGCAACCTGGTCGTCACCGAGCAGGGCATCCGGGATTCCGTACGCCAGGTGATGATCCCGCTGTGGAACAGCTGGTACTTCTTCCAGCTCTACGCCAACGCGGCCGGCCTGGAGACCACCGGCTCGACGGCGTCCGAGGACCCGCTGGACCGTTACGTCCTGGCCAAGCTGCGCGACTACGTCGGCGAGATGACCTCGGCGATGGACGACTACTACGTCGCCGAGGCCTGCGAGGCGACCCAGCGGTTCATCGACGTGCTCACGAACTGGTACATCCGGCGGAGCCGCGAGCGGTTCTGGAACGAGGACAAGGCTGCCTTCGACACCCTCTACACGGTGCTGGAGACGGTGACCCGCCTGGTCGCGCCGCTGCTGCCGCTGACCACCGAGGAGATCTGGCGCGGTCTGACCGGTGGCCGCTCGGTGCACTTGGCAGACTACCCGGTCGTCGAGGACCTGCCGGCCGACGCCGACCTGGTCGCCCGGATGGACGCGGTGCGCACGGTCTGCTCCTCGACCTCCGCCCTGCGCAAGGCACGCAAGCTCCGCAACCGCCTGCCGCTCGGCGGCCTGACGGTCGTCGGTGCCGACATCGCCGGCTTCGAGGAGATCGTCGCCGACGAGGTCAACGTCAAGTCCGTCCGGCTGCTCGCCGCCGACTCGGAGGAGGCCGGCACCTACGGCATCGAGCAGCGGCTCGCCGTCAACGCCCGCGCCGCCGGTCCGCGGCTGGGCAAGGACGTCCAGAAAGCCATCAAGGGCTCCAAGTCCGGTGACTGGTCGGTCTCCGAGTCCGGCGAGGTCATCGCCGGTGGCCTGGCGCTGGTCGAGGGTGAGTACACCCTGGAGACCGTCGCCGGTGCCGCCTCCGACGACATCGCCGTCTCGATGCTGCCCAGCGGTTTCATCGTCCTGGACACGGTCGTCACCCCCGAGCTCGCCGCCGAGGGCCTCGCCCGCGACCTGATCCGCGCCGTCCAGCAGGCCCGCAAGGACTCCGGCCTCAACGTCGAGGACCGCATCACCCTCTCGGTGACCGGCTCCGAGACCGTACGCCAGGCAGCCACCACCCACGCCGACCTCATCTCCCGCGAGACCCTCGCCACGACGTACGACGTGGTCGACTCGCTCGAGGGCAACCCGGTCGACCTGGGCGACGGCGAAAAGGCCCAGATCGCGGTCACCAAGGTCTGAGCCTGGGACCCTGCGACGAAGGAGCAGGGTCGCAACGCGAAGAGATCGAGCGAGCGCAGCGGGTGAGCCGGCGAACCCGCGAAGCGGGTCGAGATCCGTCCAGCATTGCTGAAGCTTAGGAGGGTGAGTCACGCTGGCTGTGACTCACCCTCCTACGGTTCGCTCGCGTTGGAGCTGACTGCCGGTACGGTGCGATCGTGGCCAGCCAGGAGGAGATCGATCGGCAGATCCGGGCCTACTACGGAGGCCTCGACTGGGACGAGGGAGCCCGGCTGACCAGCAGGTCGGCTCAAGGGTCCTGGAGTTCGTACGTACGCAGGAACTCATAGCCGAGCGGATCCCAGCGGAATCACGGATCGCAGATATCGGCGGCGCGACTGGGGTCCATGCCGCGGCGCTTGCGGATGCTGGACACCAGGTCACGCTTCTGGACGCGGTCGTCGAGCAGGTCGATCGAGCTCGGTCGTTCGGCACTTTCGAGGCTCTGGTCGGCGACGCGCGGGAGCTGCCCTTTGAGAACAGCAGTCTGGACGTGGCGCTGCTCCTCGGTCCGCTCTACCACCTTGCCGACCGTGAGGACCGGCTGCGGGTGCTGTGCGAGGCGATCAGGGTGGTGCGGTCGGGTGGGTGGATCTTCGGCGCCGCGATCCCAAGACTGGCAAGGCTCGCCGCGATGTCCGGTGGGGCCGGAGTGCCGCGAGGGTGGGAAGACCTGATCGAGCATGGATCTCCGCCTGCAGGAGGACGATTCCCGGGCGGGCATTTCCACACCAGTGCCGAACTGTCAGCGGAGCTGAGCGATGCGGGGTTGCTGCAGGTCGAGGTGGTGGGTGTCGAGGGGCCTGCTGGCTTGGCGTTGGAGCAGATGCCCGGGGTCGATGAAGAACTCCACCGGGCCGCGCTGACCATGGCGCGTGCAGTAGGTGGGCAGAAGGGTGTTCAGGATCTCTCGAACCATCTCCTCGGCACAGGACGACGACCTTAGGAAGGTGTCTCCCGTTCTGGGTCGTCGCGTGCGATAACTGTGACGTGGACATCTCGGAACCTGGCGGTGAGCAGAAGGCGGCATGGGATCGAGAGCATGCGGTGCGACTGATGGAGGCGCACCGACGTCAGCAGGATGGCGTGCTCAGCCATGCGCAGCTCGCGGCCGGTGGGCTGACGCGCGCTGACATGATCAGGATGCAGCGGCGCAAGGAGATCGTGCGCGTGCATCCGCGGGTGTACGTCGATCACACCGGGCCGCTCACCTGGCACCAGCGCGCCTGGGCGGCCGTCCTGTACGCGGCCCCCGCCTACGTGTGCGGCCCGAGTGTCGAGGCACCCCGCACGGAGCGGCCGATGGTGCCCGGGGTGGTGCCCGACCCGATCCATGTCGCCATCGACCAGACCCGGAGGGTCGCGCCTCAACCCGGCATCGTGATCCACCGCCTCACCAACCTCGAGACCCATGCCCACGGCGGTGTCCCGCCTCGCCTGAAGCTGGAGGACAATGCGCTGGCGATGGCGCATGACGCCCGCTCGGAGATCGACGCGATCGCCAGTCTCGCCGATGTCACTGGGCGTGCCTATGTCACCGCCGACTCGCTCCGCGCGGCGTTGAGTCGGTTCCCGTCCCTGCGCCGCCGCGCCTGGATCGCCAAGATCATCGATGACCTGGAGTCCGGTACGAACTCCGTGCTCGAGCACGGCTATCTCACCAAGATCGAGCGCGCCCACGCGCTGCCACGCTCCGAGCGACAGACGGTGCGAGCGACGCCCGAGGGCAATCAGTTCCGAGACGTGGAGTATGCGGCGTACGGCCTGGTCGTCGAGCTCGACGGAGCGCTGGGTCATGACACCTGGCGCGACCAGGCCCGCGATGCCGATCGGGTGCTCGACGACCTCGCCACCACCGGCACTGTCACCGCGCGACTGCGCTGGCACCAGGTCTTCGAAACGTCGTGCCGGACCGCACTGGGTATCGCGAAGGTCCTGGCTTCGCGCGGCTGGACGGGGTCGCCGACGGCGTGCGACGACGCCTGCCTGATAGCGCGGAAACCTTAGGAGGCTCAGGCACACGTGGTGTGACTGAGCCTCCTAAGGGTCAAGCGAGACACGGCTCACGCCGCAGCCAGTCTGGCGTTGCGCCGGGCTGCGGACCTCGCTACTGCGAGGGCGACCGCTGAGTAGGCGGTCCAGACGAGGAAGGCGTAGGTCGCATCTGCCAGAGTCGTCGCGGGCGGGATGGCGGAGAAGGTCAGGGTGCTGGCGATGAGAGTCACCCATCCGGCGCAGATCGACACGGTTGCGCCACCCGCGTACGCGGCCAGCTGGGTGCGGGCCGAGTTGGGTGCGCCGGAGGAGAGCGTGGCGACCACGCGGCCGCCGATGGTGCCGCCGATGAGCGGGATGGCGACGGTGACGACCGCGTAGACCACCCAGCCGAGCGATTCCGATCCTGCGCCCGGTGCGGTGGTGAGAGTGGCAGGAAGGTCCGCGTGAGCGCGCCAGGTGAGTTCGTACGGCGCCAGGAGCACGGCGAAGGCGATGACGCCGATGATCCAGTAGGACGCGAAGGTGAAGGCTCGCTGGGTCGGGGTCACGCCACCAGTGTCCGGCAACCGGGCGCGGGCTCGCATGAGTTCGGACACTCAGACCGTCCGGGCGCTACGGTCGGGGTATGCAGGGGCCGACCTTTCGTGAGCTGGCGATCCAGGCGTTGTCGTCGGTGGAGCGCGGCTACGACCTGCTGGCGCCCAAGTTCGACGCGACGCCGTTCCGGACGCCAGACTGGATGCTGGCCGCGACGATCACCGCGCTGCGGGAGTACGGGCCGTTCGAGCGAGGGCTCGACGTGTGCACCGGCACCGGGGCGGGGCTGGAGATGCTCGCGGAGGCGACCACGGAGCGGCCGACGGGGGTCGACTTCAGCGTGGGGATGCTCGAGCAGGCCAGTGTGGCGCACCCCGACGCCGACCTGGTGCGGGCGGATGCTCGCGCGCTGCCGTTCGAGGACGCGTACGACCTGGTGGTGAGCTTCGGGGCGCTGGGCCACTTCCTGCCGGAGGAGCGGCCGGAGCTCTTCGACGGCATCCATCGGGCGCTGCGGCCGGGCGGGGTGTTCGCGCTGCCGGTCAGTCGGGCGCCGGGGCCGACCCACCCGGCGTACTGGCTGCTCTCCGGCTTCGACCTGGTGATGCGGGTGCGCAACGCGGTGTGGCGGCCGAAGTTCGTCATGTACTACCGAACCCATCCCAGGCCGGCGCTCTTCGCCGACCTGGCCAACGCCGGGTTCATGGTCGAGACGACGCCGATGCCCGGCGTCGGCGAGCTGATCATCGCTCGCCGACCACCGGGCTGACGTCCGCGGACACCTCAGGCGCGGCGCGGGTTGCGCTCCGCCAGCCGGGCGGCGATGACGGGGACGATCACGACCGCGGCGATGAGGTGGGAGATCACCAGCATGATGTTGGTGGCGTAGGAGTCGGTGACGGCGACCAGGCTGGGCACCAGCGAGAGCGCGGTCAGGGTCCAGGCGGTGCGCTTCCAGGTCGAGCGCGGACGCTTGGCGAAGCGGGCCAGGCAGACGGCGATGAGGATGCCGATCAGGCCGAGTTCGGCGACGGCCCAAGCGAGTCCGGTCGCGGGGATCGCGGCGGGATCGACTCCGGTGCCGGGCAGTGCGACGTTGAACGGCACGCCGACCGCGCGGGCGATGAACTCGTAGACGCCGGTGACCAGGGCGCCGACGAGGACGGCGGTGACGCTGACGAGCCAGACCGGCATCCGCGCAGCGAACTGACCGCGGGAGGTGGTCGTGGCCTGGGTGTAGGTGCTGGTGCTCATGATGGTGCCTCTCGTCCGGTGGTGGTTTGTCGCGGTCCGTACGGCCGCTTCTCACTCACTCCACGAACGGCTCGACACCGATCCGACAGGTTCCGCGAAAAAAGTTCTGCACGACGAAGATCACACCCGTCATGTCTATGATTCAAACGTAAACCAAGTGAGCCTTGGTCGGCATGACCCGCAAACCTCGGATCGCGAAGCTGCTGAGCCCCCTGATCGGGCTGTTCGGCCTCCTGTTCATCGCCAGTGGCGCCGTCACCTACTACCTGGCCCACACCCAGCTGAATGCGCAGGAGATCACCGTCGCCGACGACGCCTCCTTCCTCGCCGGAGACAACGTCGACGGCCCGTTCTCGGCCTACGCCCAGGCCGCCACCGTCGAGAAGCACGCCCTGGGGATCACCAAGGGCAAGACGTACGCCGAACTCGACCAGGAGGACCCGATCCGCGCAGTCGCCGCGGAGTCGTCGTTCGTACGCGCCTCCCTGCTGACCGCGGTCACCGCCTTCGGCCTCTCGGCGCTGGTCGCGGGCCTGGGCGTCGTCCTGCTCTTCGTCGCCTTCGCACTCGGGTCGCTGACCCGGGCCTTCGCGCCGGTGAAGGAGAAGGCCACGGACGAGACCGACGGCCTCGAACCAGCCACCGCCTGACCCCCACCCATCCGCCAACGGGCCCGGGAAGGCATCGCCTTCCCGGGCCCGTTCTCCGTTCTCAGCCCAGGCGCCGGAACGCGCGGACCGAGAGCGGGACGAAGATCGCCAGCAGGACGGCCGGCCAGGCGAGCGCCAACAGTGTCGCGTGGTCGGCGAGCACGCCGGAGGTGATCCCGGTCGGGTTGCCGAAGAGGTCGCGGCAGGCGGTGGCGGTCGCCGAGACCGGGTTCCAGGCGGCCAGGAAACCGAGCCATCCGGGCATCGTCTCGGGCGAGACGAACAGACTCGAGCAGAACCCCAGCGGCCATACCAGCACCTGCACCATCGTCAGCGCACCCTCCATCCGCAGGGTCAGGCCGAGGAAGATGCCCAGCCACAGCATCGCCAGCCGCAGCCAGAGCAGGAGCCCGACCGCGGCGACCGCCTCGAGGAAGGTGCCCTCGATCCGCCACCCGATGAGCAGCCCGCCGAGCATGAGGACGCCCAGCTGGACCGCGGAGTTGCCCAGGTCGGCGATCGCCCGCCCCAGCGGCACCGCGAGACCGCTCATCGGCAGTGACCGGAACCGGTTGGTGACCCCGCGCTTGGTGTCCTCGGTGACCACGGCCATGGTGCCGTCGATGCCGAACATCATCGTCAGCGCGAGCACTCCGGGCAGCAGATAGGGCAGGTACGACCCGCCGCCCGGCATCTCGATCGCGCCGCCGAACAGGTAGCCGAAGATCAGCAGCATCATGATCGCGAACAGGATCCCGAAGACCGGTCCCCACGGCTCGCGCTGCCAGTGCTTGAGGTCGCGGAGCGTGATCACCCAGGTCTGGGTCGCGGTCTGTCGCAGGGTGGAGGCGATGGCGGTCATCGGGCGGCTCCTTCAGGATCGGGTACGTGGCCGGGGGCGGTCAGGTGGAGGAACACCTCGTCCAGGGTCGGTCGGCGCAGCAGCACGTCGTCGACCGTGATGCCGGCGGAGTCGAGAGTGCGTACGACCTCCACGACCGCGGCACCGCCGCCGGCCGCGCCCGCCTCGACGGTGACCTCGTGCCGGTCGGGATCGACGACGGCGGCGGAGCCGAGGACGCCGGCCATCCGGGCGAGGTCGTCCGGGCCGGTCGCGGTGATGATCACCCGGTCGCCGCCCAGGTCGCTCTTGAGCGCCGACGGGGTGCCCTCGGCGATCACCCGGCCCGCGCCGAGCACGGTGACCATGCCGGCGAGCTGGTCGGCCTCGTCCAGGTACTGCGTGGTCAGCAACACCGTCGTCCCGTCGGCGACCACCTGCCGCACCATCTCCCAGACCTCGTGACGGCCGCGCGGGTCCAGCCCGGTGGTCGGCTCGTCGAGGAAGAGGATCCGCGGACGGGTGACCAGGCCGGCGGCGATGTCGAGGCGCCGCCGCATCCCGCCGGAGTATCCCGAGACCTTCCGGTCGCCGGCCTCGGTGAGGCCGAACGCGTCGAGAAGCTCCCCGGCGCGGCGTACGGCATCGGGCTTCGAGAGGCCGTGCAGGCGGCCGAACATCGCCAGGTTCTCCCGGCCGTGAAGTGCCTCGTCGAGCGCGGCGCTCTGCCCGACCAGGCCGATCGTGGAGCGGACCCGGGCGGGGTGGCGTACGGCATCGTGGCCGCCGACGCGCACCTCACCGGTGTCGGGCCGAGTCAGGGTCGCGAAGACGTTCACCGCGGTCGACTTGCCGGCGCCGTTGGGCCCCAGCAGCGCGTGCACGGTGCCGGCGGCGACCTCGAGGTCGAGGCCGTCGAGCGCCTGGGTGTCGCGGTAGCGCTTGCGCACGCCGCGCGCGGACAGAGGACTCGAGGTCATCGGCCCACCTCGATCCGGAACACGCCGCAGCGGCCGACGACCGCCTCGAACGCCTCCGGCGTCATCGCCGTGACCACGCCGGCGTCGAGCATGATCTTCGCGCCGTCCGTCATCCGCTCCGGCCAGGCCCGGAGCACGGTCAGCGCCTCCTCGCGCTCCACCTCTACAAGACGCACCTCCTCGGTGGCCTTGCCGATCCGGAGAGTGGCTCGGCCGCCGGCGGCACGTACGTTGCGGGCCCAGTCGGCTCCCGGAAAGCCCTCGAGCAGATAGCGGTGTCCGTCCAGGTCCAGGACCGAGAGCGGAGTGCTGCGGGGCTTGCCGCTCGCGCGGCCAGGCACGGTGAGCACCGGCAGCTCCTTCATCCCGAGCCCGGTCTTCGACAGGGTCATGAAGACCTTGTTCATCGGCTTGAGCCAGCGCGGCGGGACCGGCTTCGCGTCGTTCGGCATACACGTTCCTCCAATTTCGTACGTTGTACGAAGATGTCAACGGAGTGACTGTAGCATTTGTTCCGTACGATGTACGAAATTATTTCGGATGAGGTTACGATGAGCGACGTGCCGGACCAGCCAGACCAGTCGGACCCCTCCTTGCGCCTGCTGTGGCGCCATCGGGCGGGTGCGCGCGAGGAGCCGAAGACCAAGCGCGGCCCGAAGCAGAAGGTGAGCGTCGACGAGATCGTCGATGCCGCGATCGACCTCGCCGACGCCGAGGGCCTGGCCGCCGCCACGATGCGCGCGATCGCCCAGCGCTTCGGTCTGGGGGCGATGACGCTCTACTCCTACGTCCCCAACCGGGACGCGCTCCTGGTCCTCATGGCCGACCAGGTGACCGGCCGCGCCGAGCTGCCGGAGCTACCCGAGGATCCGCGCAAGCGCCTCGAGCTGGTCGCCAACCACACGCACGACGAGCTCCGGGCCCATCCGTGGCTACTCGAGGTGCAGGACGTACGCCCCTGGCTGGGTCCCAACATGAGCGAACGCTACGAGTGGCAGCTACGGGCCGTCGACGGTCTCGGGCTCTCGGACCTGGAGATGGACCAGACGGTCGCCGTGCTGGTCGGCTTCGCGGGCAACATCGCCCGCAGCGAGCTCATGAAACGCCGCGCCGAGCAGGTCACCGGGATGACCGAGGCAGAGTGGTGGGAGGCCAACTACGACACGCTGAACGAGGTCATGGCGGGCAGCCACTATCCGCTGGCCAACCGCGTCGGCACCGCCGCCGGCGAGGCCTATCAGGCGGCCAGCGACCCCGCCCGCGAGCTCGACTACGGGCTGGCCCGGATCATCGACGGGGTGCTCGCGCACGTCGGCCGTTAGCCGACGCTGCGGCGGGCAGGGTCGGCGAGCTGCTGCGACAGGTGGGCCACCAGGTCGGCGGAGTCGTCGCGAGCGCCGTCGATGTAGGTCGAGCGCCGGCGCCGCAGCACCGGGAGCCCGGTGACGTAGAGGCCGGGCATGTCGGTGACGCCGCCGTCGTGGCGGATCGCGCCCTTGTGGTCGAAGACGTCAGCGTCGAGGAAGCGGTGGTCGGGCTTGATGCCGGTCGCCCAGACGACGGAGCCGATCTCGCCTGAGGTCAGCGATAGCGACAGCAGCGGTTCGGGCACGCGGGTCGGCTCGAGCCGCTCGCCGGAGCCGCCGAAGGCATGGTCGATGCCGTTGAGCAGTCGGTTGCCCTTGAGGTCGGCAAGAGCCGCCATGTTGGTCAGCGAGCCCGAGAAGAGCGCCTCGCCGTCGCGCAGCGCGGCCAGCTTGCCGACAACGCGTACGCCGGCGTCCTGCAGTGTGTTGAGGTCGAGCGTGGTGGTGCCGCCGACGAGCTGGAAGGAGGAGAGCCGTCGGGCGCGAGTGATGTCGTCGATCTCGTCCCAGCGCTCGTCGAGGATGCCGGCCTCCTCGATCCAGGCGAAGATGTCGCGCCCGCGGTAGCGGCGCGGCACCCGAACGTGCTCGCCGACCGCGAGGGTGACCTGGCGACCCGATGCCTGCAGCTCCGCCGCGATCTGTACGCCGCTGGCTGCCGCCCCGACCACCAGCACGCCGCCGGGCGGGAGCTGCGAGGGGCGCCGGTAGTCGATGGCGTGCACCGAGGGCAGTCCGGGTGGGAGCTCGGCGGCGAGGGCGGGCACGACGCCGCGTACGGAGCCGGTGGCGAGCACGACCTGCTCCACCGACCACGGACCCGCGGAGGTCTCGACCAGAAAGCCGCTCCGGCTGGGGGCGAGGCGGTGGACCTCGACGTTCTCGTGCACGGGCGCTGCGATCACGTCGGCATAGCCGGTGACCAGCGAGGCGACCTGGGCGGCGGTGAGGAACTCGTCGGCCTCGGCGGGGCCGAGCAGCGGGTCGGCGAGCCCGGGAAGTCGGTTCATCCAGCCCGGGGTCAGCAGGCGGAGCGAGTCCCAGCGCTGGGTGCGCCACGAGTGAGCGACCTGCCCGCGCTCGAGGACGACATGGTCGATCCCCTCGGCGCTGAGTCGGTGGCTCACTGCGAGGCCGCTGTGCCCCGCCCCGATCACCGCGACGGTGGTGCGGCGAGACGAGGCACTCATCCTCACGAGACCGAGACGCTGACCGCGGTCGGGTTGGTGAGGATGTCGAAGACGGCCGAGCGCTTCTGCGACTGCGCGACCAGCGCCTCGACGTCCTCGGGGGAGGCGTCGGCGTCGATCGAGTAGTTCACGCGGACGCCGGTGAAGCCGTTGCGTACGTCCGCATCGGCGCCGAGGATGCCGCGGATGTCGTGGTCGCCCTCGATGGTCGCGGTGACGGAATTGAGCTGGATGCCCCGCTGCTGGGCGACGGCGGCGACGCCGGCCGTCAGGCAGCCACCGAGCGCGACCAGGACGGTCTCGACCGGCGTGGGGCCCTGGTTGTCGGCGGCGAACTGGGGCGGGTGGTCGCCGTCGGACTCGAACGACCGCTCGGACTCCTGCTCCTCGCCCAGGCCGAAGAAGCCCTCGACCTTGCTCTTGGAGTGGGTGCCCTTGATCCACGTGTTGGTGGCGCGCCAGGTGAACTTGGCCGCCTCCGGGGTCTCCTGGAGGGCGGCGCGTGCGCCGAGCAGTGCGGCGACGTTGACGCCGTTGTCGACGGTGGTCTCTGTCATGTTGGTTCCTCGTTTCGATGGGTGTGGATGGGCGTGGATGGGCGGTGGAGGCGACTCAGACCAGCGAGACGTTGACCGGGACCGCGCTGCGGAGCGTGTGGCCGACGGGCGAGCTGGCGAGCACCTTGGCGTGGAGCGACTCGAGCTCCTCGCGGGATGCCTCGGACGCGATGGTGACCACGGCGTCGATCGTGTCGAAGCCGGCGTGGCCCTCGGCGAGGCCGAGGAAGACCGTGAGGTCGACGTCGCCCTTGAGGTCGATGCGCAGGTCGTCGAGCTCGATCCCGGCCACCGAGGCGTTCGCGGCGTAGCCGACGGCGAGGCAGTTGCCCAGGGCGCCGAGAAGCTGCTCGACGGGGTTGGCGGCGGTGTCGCCGCCGCCCAGACCTGAGGGCTCGTCGGACTGCGTGGGCTCGAAGGACCGGATCTTCGCTTCGGACGCGAAGGCGCCCTTCCAGGTCACGTGTGCGGCCCAGGTGGTGCGCGCCTTGGCGGGATCGTCCTGGATCGCCTGGACGAGGTTGCCGACGGCGGCGAGGTCGACGTCGTTGAGCTGTGTCGTTGAATCGATGCTCATGGGAACACTCCGGAGTCGAGGGAACGGCTTAGTCGAGATATTAGACTAACTAACTCGACTAAGGAAGGGACCTCACCGCGCGGTCCGGCGTGAGGTGATCAACCCGGTGTCGAACCCGGCCAGGTGCAGGCCGCCGTGGAAGCGGGCGTGCTCGATCTTGAGGCAGCGGTTCTGGACGACGGTCAGCCCCGCCGCGCGCGCCGACTCCGCGGCCTCGTCGTTGGTCAGCCCGAGCTGGAACCACACCACCGGCGACCCCAGCGCGACCACCTCGTCGACGACCGCGGGCAGGTCGCTCGCGCGCCGAAAGACGTCGACGACGTCGGGAGTCTCCGGGAGATCCGCCAGGCTCGAGTAGACCGGCTGGCCGAGCACCTCACGACCCGCGGCGTTCGGGTTGATGAAGTAGAGCCGATAGTCGGTGTCCTGGGTGAGGTAGGTGGCGACGTAGTAGCTCGACCGCGCGGTGTTGGGGGAGAAGCCGACGATCGCGATCGACCTCGTGGCCTGCAGCAGACCCTGCCGCTCGCGTGCGCTCGGCTCGTGCGGAATCTGTGGGATGGCCATCAGATCTCCTTCCTGGTCGAAGCGAAGCCCGAAACGGTTGGTACGGCGGCGGTCAGCGCCTGGTCGAGGTCGTAGATGATGTCGTCGGCGTCCTCGATGCCGACGCTGATCCGCACCAGCCCGGGGGCGACGCCGGCCTCGGCCAGCCGCGACTCGCTGAGCTGGCGGTGGGTCGTCGAGGCGGGGTGGATCACCAGGGTCTTGGCGTCGCCGATGTTGGCCAGATGGCTGGCGAGCTCGACCGACTCGATGAACCGCTCGCCGGCGGCGCGACCGCCCCGGACGTCGAAGGAGAAGACGCTGCCGGGGCCCTTGGGCAGATACTTCTGCGCCCGCGCATGGTGCGGGTGCGAGGGCAGGCCGGCCCAGCGTACGTTCTCGACCCGGTCGTCGGCATCGAGCCACTCGGCGACGACCCGTGCGTTCTCCACGTGCCGCTGGACCCGCAGCGCCAGGGTCTCGACGCCGAGGGCGAGCTGCCAGGCGGACTGCGGGCTCAGTGTCGCGCCGACGTTGCGGAGGTGCTCGGCGCGGAGTCGGGTGAGGAAGGCGTACTCGCCGAAGTTGCCCCACCACGACAGCCCGCCGTAGTGCTCGACCGGCTCGTGGAAGAGCGGGAACCGCTCCGGCGAATACTCGAACCGGCCGGACTCGACGACGACTCCGCCGAGCGTGGTCCCGTGTCCGCCGAGGAACTTGGTGGCCGAGTGCACCACGATGTCGGCGCCCCACTGGATCGGCCGAGACAGGTACGGCGTCGGGATCGTCGAGTCGACGACGAACGGCACCCCGTGCGCGTGCGCGACGTCGGCCAGCCCCTCCAGGTCGGCGATGTCGCCGGACGGGTTGGCGACGGTCTCGGCGAAGACGAGCTTGGTCTCGGGGCGGATCGCCGCGGCGTACGCCTCCGGATCGGTTGAGGAGACGAAGGTCGTGGAGACGCCGAAGCGGCGCAGGGTGACGTCGAGCTGGGTGACCGAGCCGCCGTAGAGCTGGGCGGAGGCGACGATGTGGTCGCCGACGCCGGCGAGGGAGGCGAACGTGACGAACTCGGCCGAGAGGCCCGAGGCGGTCGCGACCGCCCCGATGCCCCCTTCCAGGGAGGCGAGCCGCTCCTCGAACGCGGCCACGGTCGGGTTGCCGACGCGGGTGTAGATGTTGCCGTACTTCTGCAGCGCGAAGCGCGCCGCGGCGTCGGCGGTGTCGTCGAAGACGAACGACGCCGTCTGGTAGATCGGCAGCGCCCGGGCGCCGCTGACGCCGTCGGGGATGTTGCCGGCGTGGATCGCACGGGTGTTGAAGCCGTACGCGTGGTCACTCATGAACCAACTCCAGTTCGATCGGTGAGGAAGCTCCGGACGAGGTCGAGATAGCCGGGCGGGTCGAGCAGGAACGAGTCGTGGCCCCAGGTCGAGGCGATCTCGTGGCGCTCGACGTCGACGCCGGCGCAGCGCAGCTCCTTCTCGATCAGGACCGAGTGGGACGTGGGGAAGCGCCAGTCGGAGTCGAAGGAGATGACCTGGAACCGGGTGTCGCGGATCCGCTCGGCGAAACCCGCCGAGGCGAACGGGTCGAAGTAGTCGAGGAGGCGGGAGAGATAGAGGTAGGAGAGCGCGTCGAAGCGGTCGACGAACGAGCTCGCCTGGTGGTCGAGATAGCTCTCCACCTCGAAGTCGATGCCGAATCCCGGGGTGGCGCCGCGCCGCGACCGGCCGAACTTCTCCTCCAGCCCGGGCTCGGAGACGTACGTGACATGGCCCAGCATCCTCGCCACCGAGAGGCCGTCGGCGGGGATCACGCCGTGGTCCGGGTAGCGTCCGCCGCGGAAGTCGGGGTCGCGCAGGATCGCCTGCCGGGCGACGTTCGAGAGCGCGATGTTCTGAGCGCTCAACCGGGCTGAGGCGGCGACCAGGACCGCCCGTTCGATCTGGCCGGGGGCGTCGGCGGCCCACTGCAGGACCTGCATGCCGCCGAGCGATCCGCCGACGGCGGCGTGGAGCTTCTCGATGCCGAGGTGGGCCAGCAGCCGGCGGTGGACGGTGACCAGGTCGGCGACCGAGATCAGTGGGAAGTCGAGCCCCCAGGCGCGGCCGGTGGCGGGATCGGTCGAGGACGGGCCGGTGGTGCCCCGGCAGCCGCCGAGGAGATTGGCGCAGACCACGAAGAACCGGTCCGTGTCGACCGGTCTCCCGGGGCCCACCATCGTCGGCCACCACTCCGTGACCTCGGCGTCGCCGGTGAGCGCATGGGCGATGAAGACGACGTTGTCGCGGGCGGGTGCCAGCTCGCCGTAGGTGGCGTAGGCGACGTCGACGGGTCCCAGTGTGTCGCCGCCGGACAGGTGTAGCGGGTCGGCCTCGTCGAAGAGGCGGGCGTGCCGCACGGTGGTCATCGACACCCTCTCTCCATTAAGTCGAGTCGTTAACTACAGAATGTAGCGTGCGTGTCGAGCCCGCGGATGGATGTCCGGCATCCAGGCAGCCAGGTCCCCCGCGTGATCTCTCATGGACGGCTGGTTGACTAGCGCCTGTGACAACCAGTCCTGACACTCCCGAGATCGACCTGACGACCGACGTGGTGACGCTGACCCGGCAGCTGATGGACATCAACTCGGTGAGCCTCAACGAGCTCGAGCTGGCCGACGCCGTGGAGCGGGCGCTGGCTGCGTACGACCACCTCGTCGTCGAGCGGCGGGGCAACTCGATCGTGGCGCGCACCGACCTCGGGCTCCCCGAGCGTGTGGTCATCGCCGGCCACCTCGACACGGTGCCGGTCAACGGCAACTTCCCGAGCCGCCTCGACGAGGCCACCGGCATCCTGCACGGCCTCGGCGCATGCGACATGAAGTCGGGCGACGCGGTCATCCTCAAGCTCGCCGCGACCCTCCGGACACCCAACCGCGACGTGACGTACGTCTTCTACGACGCGGAGGAGATCGAGGCCGTCCACAACGGTCTCGGCAAGCTCGCGGCCAGCGAGCCCGACCTGCTCGCCGGAGACTTCGCGATCCTGATGGAGCCCTCCAACGCCGGCGTCGAGGCCGGCTGCCAGGGCACGCTGCGGGTGGAGGTGCGCACCACCGGCGAGCGCTCCCACAGTGCCCGTTCCTGGCGCGGCGTCAACGCGATCCACAAGGCCGGCGAGGTGCTCCGCCGCCTGGAGTCGTACGTCCCGCGCAAGCCGGTCATCGACGGGCTGGAGTATCACGAGGGCCTCAACGCGGTCTTCGTCGCCGGGGGAGTCGCGGGCAACGTGATCCCCGACGAGTGCGTGGTGACGGTCAACTACCGCTTCGCGCCGGACCGGAGCGAGGAGGAGGCGCTGGCGTTCGTGACCGAGTTCTTCGAGGGCTACGACGTCACCCTGACCGACTCGGCCCCGGGTGCGCTGCCCGGTCTCGACCGCCCGGCGGCCAAGGCGTTCATCGAGGCGGTCGGCGGTGAGGTCGGACCCAAGTTCGGTTGGACCGATGTGGCGCGGTTCACGGTTCTGGGCATACCGGCGGTCAACTATGGTCCAGGTGACCCGATGTTCGCCCACAAAGCCGACGAGCACGTGCGGATCTCCGAGATCACCGCGTGCGAGCAGGCCCTTCGTGATTGGTTGACCGCATGACCCGACGCAGCGGCTCCGGCCCACGCCCTACCAAGGGGCGCCCCGCCGGCAGCACCACCGACCAGCGACTGCTGGACAGCTCCGGCCACGGCGACTGGGTCCACACCGATCCGTGGCGGGTCATGAAGATCCAGGCCGAGTTCGTCGAGGGGTTCAACGACCTCTCCGAGGTCGGCCCGGCGGTCTCGGTCTTCGGGTCGGCGCGCACGCCGAAGGACCACCCGACCTATGCGCAGGCCGAGGCTGTCGGCCGAGGTCTGGCGGAAGCGGGCTTCGTGGTGATCACCGGCGGCGGTCCGGGCACGATGGAGGCGGCCAACAAGGGCGCCCTCGAGGCCGGTGGGGAGTCGATCGGCCTCGGCATCGAGCTGCCCTTCGAGGCCAGGCTCAACGACTACGTCAGCTTCGGGCTCAACTTCCGCTACTTCTTCGTGCGGAAGATGATGTTCGTCAAGTACTCCCAGGGCTACGTCGTCATGCCCGGCGGTCTCGGCACGATGGACGAGCTCTTCGAGGCGATGACGCTCTCCCAGACCAAGAAGATCACCCAGTTCCCGGTCGTGCTCATGGGCGTGAAGCACTGGGAGGGGCTGCTCGACTGGATGCGCGAGACGATGCTGGCCGACGGCCGGATCAAGCAGAGCGACCTGGACATGATCACCCTCACCGACGACGTGGACGAGGCGGTCGAGCTGATGTTGAAGGCGCGTGACTGACGCATGGGTTGGATCTTCGCGGCACTCATCGTGCTGGCTCTCGGAGGAGTCGCCCTCGTAGCCGCCGGGACAGGCGCGCCGATGGGGGAGGAGTACGGCGACCAGCCCGACGCTCTGGTGCCCCGCGACCGCGTCCTGGAGGCGGCAGACCTGCGTCACGTACGTTTCTCGGTGGCCTTCCGCGGCTACCGGATGGACGAGGTGGACGCTCTGATCGCCCGCCTTGCCGAGGAGGCAGAATGGCGTGAGTCGACCGCAGCCGGGGATGCCGGTGCCGAGGTCGGAGTCGGGGGACTCACATCACCTACGCCCGAGCCCGATTCGGGCTCGCCCGACGTCTAGGACAGAATCGCTGCCGTGAGCTTCGCTGCCGTACTCGTCTACGCCGTGACCGCCCTGGTCGCGGTGATCGTCGCGCTCACCTATCTGAAGCCACATCTCCTGCAGCCGCAGGAGGCGGGGCTGCCGTCCAAGATCCACCTGTACGCCGGTGCAGCCGGCCTCCTGGTCTGGGTCCTCTTCCTCGCCTCGCCGTCGTCGTTCTTCCTCGGCGGCGACATCCCGGGGGTGATCGGGCTCTTCGGGATCTGGCTCGCCGCGATCGCGGGTCTCTACCTGGTCGCCCGCCGGCTCAAGGAGCAGCGCGCCGCAGCCTCCGGCCACGACGACTACGGCTATGACGACGACTACGACGACTACGCGGAGGAATACGCGGAGGACGGCTACGGCTACGACGAGGCCGGCTATGCCGAGCCCGGTTACGACGACTACGCCGAGCCTGACGGCCGGGCGGGCTACGCGGACCCGCGCCGACCGGTCCAGCAGCCCGTTCCTCAGCCGGTCGCCCAGCAGGGACGTCCGGCCGAACGCCGGCCCGAGCCCCGGCGAGCGGCCTCGGGTGTCGACGAGACCGCGGTGATGGCGCCGATCGAGCGCGACCCCTCGCCTGCGCCGCCGCCAGCTCCGGCCCCCGCTCCGGCGCCTGCTCCGGCCCCCGCTCCGACGCGGGACGGGCAGATCGGTCGCCGCGTGGCCGGGCGGCAGACACCGCCCCCGCCCGCTCCACAGCCCGCACCGCAGCCTGCGCTGCAGCCGGCACCGCAGCCCCAGCCGTCCCCGCAGAGGCCTCCTCGGCGGGCAGCCGCACCCCAGCCGCCTGCGCCCCAGCCGCCGCAGCAGCCCGTACGTCACCAGCCCGTGCCCCAGCCACCGGCCCCGGCGGGTCCTGCCCGGCCGCGGCAGGACCGCCCTGCTCCCGCGCGACCGGCGCAGGAGCGGCGAGCCCCGGAGCAGCCGATGCGCGAGCGTCCGGCGCCTCAGCGTCCCGCCCCTCAGCGTCCGGCTCCTCAGCGGCCGGCGCCCGAGCAGCCCCAGCCGAGCCAGGGCGAGCCGGGCCGGAGCGGCCAGGACCCGTGGGGTCGCCGTCAGGAGCCGCCGCAGCGCCGCTCGCGCGGCTACGACGATCGCTACGACGACCGCCGCAACGACAGCCACGACGAGTTCGCCGATCGTCGCTACCGGCGCGACAGCAGCTACTCCGACTACCCGGGCCAGCAGCCGAGCCCGCCGCGCGCACCGCGCCCCGCACCCCGGCCCGCGCCCCAACCGGCACCCCAGCCCGCACCCGCGCCTGCACCGCCGCCCGCGCCGAGCCGGCCCGCCGGCCGCCAGCCGGGGCAGCGGACCGAGACGTACGATCCCTACTCCTTCGAGTCCTACGGAACCCGGGACCGTGATCGGGACCGGGGCCGCGACCGGACCGGGCCCCCTGCCCCGACCCCGCCCGCGCCCGAGGCGCAGCCGCGTCGACGGCAGCGGGACCAGGGCTACGACGAGTCGGCCTACGCGGGCTACGAGCAGGGCTACGACCAGGCGTACGCGCAGCGCTACGACTACGACGAGGCCTACGACCGTGGCTATGACGATCGCTACGACGAGCGCTACGACGATGCCTACGACCGGCCCGCCGGAGGCGACCGTCGGGACCCGGACGGAGCCTTCCACGAGTCCTCCGGAGCGGCCATCGTGGTGCACCTCACGCTGGTGATCCTCGCGATCTGGCTGACCTGGGCCTACGGAACCTCGGTCATCTGACAGGTTCGAAGGCAGGTCAACCCGCCGAAACTCGCACCTTGCCGTCAGGTCTGCTGACCTGATGAGGGATAATGGACGTGCAATGCGCGCTCCGAGGCCATCCGGCAGGTGAGCGCCGACACGCGAGACACGGAAGAAGGTGCCGCATGGCGGCGATGAAGCCGCGGACGGGAGACGGTCCGCTGGAGGTCACCAAGGAAGGTCGGGGCATCGTGATGCGCGTCCCGCTCGAAGGTGGTGGCCGGTTGGTCGTCGAACTGAACGCCGAAGAGGCCGCCGCGCTCGGCGAAGAGATCAAAGGCCTTGGGCTGAACGCGTAGATGACCACAACGCTGCCGTCACCGGCTCTGCCGTCGCAGGTCGGGCCGCCCACCTTCACGCTCAATCCGCTCGGCCCGGAGAGCCTGGATGCCGAGATCATCGCGCTCCCGGTCATCCCGGGCGAGGACGAGTTGGTCATCGGTCCCGGGGCCGTCGACCTCGGCGACCAACACGACCTCCTGGGTCATCTCGAGTTCGAAGGCGCCACCGGCAGTGCCGGTGAGGTGACGACGTACGCCGTCACCGGCTCCGGCACCCTGCGACAGATCCTCCTCATCGGTGTCGGCGCGCAACGTCGCGACGACTTCCGGCGGGCGGGAGCCGCGCTGGCTCGCGCCGTGCGGGATCGGTCCGAGGTGGTCACGACCATCCCGGCGGCCGACCCGGAGGTCGGGCTCGAGCCGTTCGTGGCCGGTGCGACGCTGGGGTCCTTCCTCTTCCACTGGCGCTCCGAGGGGGCGCCGTGGAAACCGGTGGAGACGATCACTCTGGCCGACCTCGGCGACGACCAGGCGGCAGCGTTGGACCGGGCCCAGGCGATCGCGCGCGCCAGCTGGCGCGCGCGGTTCTTCTCCTCGGTCCCGAGCAACGTGAAGAACCCGGCCTGGCTCGCGGGGCAGGCGACGACACTGGCAGCCGAGACCGGCCTGAAGGTCACCGTCTGGGACGAGGACCAGCTCGCGGCCGAGGGCTTCGGAGGCATCGTCGCGGTCGGCCAGGGCTCGGCGACCCCGCCGAGGCTGATCCGGCTCGACTACACGCCCCGCAAGACGGGGCGGCTGAACTCGTTGAAGACGGTGCCGACGGTGGTGCTGGTCGGCAAGGGCATCACCTTCGACACCGGGGGGCTCAACATCAAGCCCGGCGACGGCATGCTCAACATGAAGCGCGACATGACCGGCGGTGCGGTGGTGCTCGCGGTGATGTCGGCGCTGGCCGAGATCGGCTGCCCGGTCAAGGTGGTCGGCATCATCGCCGCCGCCGAGAACGCCATCTCGGGCTCGGCACTGCGCCCCGGCGACGTGGTCACCCACTACGGCGGCCGCACCTCCGAGGTCACCAACACCGACGCGGAGGGCCGCCTCGTGCTGGCCGACGCGATGGCCTACGCCGTGGACAAGCTCAAGCCGGCCGCACTGGTCGACATCGCCACCCTCACCGGTGCGATGCGGGTGGCGCTCGGGCAGACGATGGCCGGCTACTTCGCCGACGACGACGCACTGGCCACGCTGCTGGCCGAGGCGTCCGAGGTCTCCGGTGAGACGCTGTGGCGGATGCCGTTGGTCGCCGACTACGAGGACAAGCTGTCCTCGAAGGTCGCCGACGCCGACAACGCACCCGGCGGGCCCGGCGCCATCACTGCCGCGCTCTTCCTGCACCACTTCACCGGTGGCATCCCGTGGGCCCACATCGACGTCGCCTGCGGTGATGCGTACGCCGACGTCCACGAGCTCACTCCCGGTCCCACCGGATTCGGCGCCCGGGTCCTCCTCAGCTGGCTGGCGAGCGCAGACCCGCTCTCCGGCGTAGGTTCCTGACGAGACGTCACCCGCGTCGGCCGAGAGGTCACGTACGTCGGCCGAGATGGCATGCAGATGCCGCCTCGGCCGACGTACGTGACGTTTCGGCTAGATCTTGCGGGCGAGCAGGAGGCCGTCGCCCACCGGGAGCAGCAGCGGGATGAGGCCGTCGCTGTCGGCGACCTGCTGGTTGAGCTCGCGGATGGTGGCGGTCTCCTCGTCGCGTACGGACGGGTCTGCGACGCGGTCGTGCCACAGCGCGTTGTCGAAGGCGACGACGCCGCCGGGACGGAGCAGGCGCAGCGCTTCCTTGAGGTAGGCCGAGTATTCGGTCTTGTCGCCGTCGACGAAGACCAGGTCGTAGTGGTTGTCCGTGAGCCGGGGGAGTACGTCGAGGGCGGCGCCGGCGATGCACCGCGCCTGCCGCTGGCCGAAACCGGCCTCGGTGAAGCTCTGTCGGGCCAGCCGCTGGTGCTCGGTCTCGATGTCGACGGTGGTCAGGACCCCCTCGGGGCGCATGCCGCGCAGCAGCCACAGCCCCGAGACACCGGTGCCGGTGCCGACCTCGACGACGTTCTTCGCATCCAGGACGGAGGCGAGGAAGCGCAGCGCCGCACCGCCGCCCGGCCCGATGGGTGCGACTCCGACCTCCTCGGCCCGGGATCGGGCGGCTGCGAGGAGGTCGTCCTCCGCGACGAACTCGTCGGCGTAGGTCCAACTTGCGGTCGAGACAGGGCTGGTCACACCGCAAAACCTAACCTGTTTCGCGTAACGGTGCGGGAACGCCTGATCCAACTTGTGCGTTGGAAGAGCACAGGAAGAGGAAAAATAGGAGCCTCACAGGCAACTCTCAGCCCTTCCGGTCCTAGGCGATCTACCGTAGGAGATGTCAGCGATCAGCGAGACAGACGACAGGAGCACCATGACCGCGGAGCCCATGCAGACCCCGACCGAAGAGCCGGGTGTTCCGACGTGGGACGAGATCGTGGAGAAGCACTCCGACCGGGTCTACCGGCTCGCTTACCGTCTCACCGGCAACCGCCACGACGCGGAGGACCTCACCCAAGAGGTCTTCGTGCGCGTCTTCCGCTCTCTCGACACCTACAGCCCCGGCACCTTCGAGGGCTGGCTGCACCGGATCACCACCAACCTCTTCCTCGACCAGGCCCGTCGTAAGCAGCGGATCCGCTTCGATGCCCTCTCCGACGAGCGCGCCTCGCGCTTGACGAGCAGCGGCCCGACGCCGGACGTGGCCTACACCGACCAGCGCTTCGATGACGACATCGAGCGCGCGCTGGCCACGCTGCCGCCCGACTTCCGGGCCGCGGTCGTGCTCTGTGACGTGGAGGGGCTCTCCTACGAGGAGATCTCCGAGATCCTCGGTGCCAAGCTCGGCACCGTCCGCTCGCGTATCCACCGCGGCCGGGCGATGCTCCGTGACAACCTCGCCCACCGCGCCCCGCGCGGCGGACGACTGCGTCACTCCGGGCCCAAGGTGTTGTGGGGCGGGGCTTCATGAGTCTTCTGGGCAACCACCTCGGCGCGCGCATCAGCGCCCTTCTCGACGGACAGCTCCCCGCAGCAGACGAGGAGCGGGCCTGGGCGCACGTGCACGAGTGCTGCGCCTGCCGCCGCGCGGTGGAGCGCGAGGGCTGGCTCAAGCGACGCCTGGCCGGTCTCAGCGTCGACCCGGGCGTCACCGCTCCGGCCGACCTCAAGGGCTCGCTCCGCGGCGGTGTCCTGGCCGCCTCGATGTGGCCCGCCGACGACCTCGACGAGACCTACTCCGACCCCCGGTCGATGCGGCGTACGTTGGTGATGGTCGCCGCCGGTGGCGGTGCTGTCGGTGCCGCTGTCTTCGGCATGTTCGCCTTCGCCGCCGCGCCGGCCGACGCGCCGGTTCCCAGGAATCTTCCGGTCACCGCGGTCACCCAGGTGCCGGGCACTCCGGGCGCCCCCGTCGTCGCCCACGTACGCCGCTGAGCATCGGCCCGGCGACGCGACACGAGACCCGGGCTGCCCATTGTTGGGGCGAGTGGGAAGAATGGGTGTCGTGACGCAGGAACCACAAGACGACCAGTCGCGGCCGATCTCCCGTTGGGCACCACCGTCCGACGTGCCCCCGGCCGGGCAGTCGTCCCCCGACGACCTTGTCGACGACGAGCGGGACACGGCCGAGGTGCCGTTGCCGGGTATGCCGAGACCTGCCGTGGAGCCGGTTCCGGCCGCCGACACCGCTCCGCTGCCGCCGATGGTGCCGCCGCCACCGCCGGGCGGTTCCCTGCCCGGGTTCGACAGCCCGCCTGCGCCACCACCGTCCTCACCCCGGACCGACTCCTCGCAGCGCCGCCGTGTCCCCGGCCCGATCTGGGCGCTCGCGGCCGCGGTCGCGTTCCTGCTCGGCGTGCTGGGCGGCTATGCCGGCGGCGTACTCGAGGACCAGGACGACATGTCCAGCCTGGCCGGCGGTGGGCTCGAGCCGGGCTCGATCGAGACCGACGCGCCGCTCGAGGGGGACGACGCCAGCATCGTGAAGGTGGCCGCGACGCTGCTGCCCTCGACGGTCCAGATCTTCGCCGAGTATCAGGGCGTCGAGGACGCCGCGACCGGCTCCGGCTTCGTCTTCGACCGGAACGGCCACGTGGTGACCAACAACCACGTCGTCGCCGACGCCGCCAAGGCCAAGGGCAGCATCGAGGTGGTCGACCACAAGGGCCGCCGTTACAAGGCCGACGTCGTCGGGCGCAGCGCGGTCTACGACCTCGCGGTCCTCGACGTTCCCGAGGTCAAGGAGCTCGAGCCGGCCTCGCTCGGCAGCACGTCACGGCTGAGGATCGGTGAGGGCGTCGTCGCCATCGGGTCGCCGCTCGGCCTCAGTTCCACGGTGACCTCGGGCATCGTCAGTGCGCTCCAGCGCCCGGTGAGCACCGGGCAGACCGAGGACGACACCTCCTACATCAACGCCGTCCAGACCGACGCGGCGATCAACCCCGGCAACTCCGGCGGCCCGCTGGTCAACCTCGTCGGCCAGGTGATCGGGGTCAACTCGGCCATCGCGACCGCCGGCGGGGGAGAGGGCGGAGAGGGCGGCAGCATCGGCGTCGGGTTCGCGATCCCGATCGACC
The DNA here is from genome assembly GCF_054031495.1 of Nocardioides sp. YJ-D4. Taxonomy (NCBI): domain Bacteria; kingdom Bacillati; phylum Actinomycetota; class Actinomycetes; order Propionibacteriales; family Nocardioidaceae; genus Nocardioides; species Nocardioides sp. YJ-D4. The sequence goes on along the minus strand of NZ_CM132932.1, from coordinate 1,445,585 downwards.
AGGTCAAGGTGACCGCCGCGCAGATCCTGAAGACCGGCAAGGCGACCTACCCGATCGTGGGCGCCTCCGTCGACGTGCAGGCCGCCGATCACAACGGAGCGCTGATCTCGGTGGTCGACGCCGGCTCGCCGGCCGCCGCCGGTGGGCTCAAGGACGGCGACCGGGTCACCAAGGTCGGAGACGTCACCGTCACCGACGGGATCGGCATGATCGTCGCCATCCGTGCCCACCAGCCCGGGGAGACGGTCGAGTTCACGGTGATGCGCAACGGCGCCCGCCACGAGCTCAAGATCAAGCTCGAGGCGCAGACCGAGAACCTCGCCTAGACATCGACGCCCCGCTCCGCCGCGACCAGCTCCCGCACGGCCGGGGCGATCTCGGCGCCGAGGCGCTCGGTGATGGCAGGGTCGTCGCCTCCGATGAGGTACGCGGAGAAGCCGTGCTCCAGGGTGAGTCCGGCCAGATCCTCGACCCACTGGTCCACCGGTCCGTCGAGCAGCCCGCGGCTGGCCGGCTGGAGCGAGACGTTCATGACGTTGAGAAGACGGCGTACGTCGCCGGGCGAGCGGCCCGCTGAGACGGCCGCCTCGTCGATGCGCTCGTTGAGGCCGGGGACCGCGGCCGGACCACCCTCGATGTACTCCATCGTGGGCAGCCACCCATCGGCGTGCGCACCGGTCAGCGCCAGCATCCGGGGCTTGTAGGAGCCGACCCAGATCGGGATGTCGTGGGCAGGGGCGGGGCCCCGCTTGACGCCGTCGGCGACGTAGTAGTCGCCGCGGAAGTGGACGCCGCCGGGGCTGTCGGTCTCCCACACGTCCCGGATGATGTCGATCGCCTCGCGCAGCGCGTCGACCCCCGCGCCGGCGCCGAGCCGGCGACCGCCCATCGCGGCGATCCCGTCCCAGAAGGCTCCCGCGCCGAGTCCGAGCTCGATGCGGCCTCCGGTCAGCCGGTCCAGGGAGGCGACCGCACGGGCGAGCGTCGCGGGTGGGCGCAGCGGCAGGGAGAGGACGTTGCCGGCCAGGTGGATGTGCTCGGTGCGCGCAGCGGCGTACGAGATCAGGGTCCAGGCGTCGAGGAGTGCCGGCTGATAGGGGTGGTCCTGGAAGGTGACCAGGTCCAGTCCGGCTCGGTCGGCGGTGACGGCGAGGTCGACGACGCGTTGCGGCGTCCGTGCGCTGGGGGTGACGAAGGTGCCGAAGAGTAGGTCGTGTCCGTAGTCGCTCATGCTTCCTCCGCCGGGTCGTTGTTCGAGTTGAAGTGTGGTGCGATGTTGAAGTTGTCGCGGAACAGGTTCTGCGGGTCGTAGCGTCGTTTGATCTCCCGCAGCCGATCCAGCGCCCGGGTCCCGAAGGCGTCGGCCAGCCGGCCCGGATCGGTGTCGGTCTCGAAGCTGAGATAGAGACCGTCCAGATGGTTGCGCAAGCCGTCCCAGGCTGCGTCGAGCGCACGCCGGTTCCCGCCGAGACCGGTCACCTGGAAGGCGGCATCACGATGCGGGAACGCGGTCTCGCCCGGGTCGACCTCGGCGACCGCTCCACCCATGGTGCGCAGCTGGAAGAACTGCACACCGCCCGCACGCAGCATGGCGGCCGCGTCGCGCGCGAACTCCGGGGTGAGCGCGCCGATGAGCCCCGAGTGCGAGTGCGGCTCCCCATGGCCGTGGTGCCCGTCGCTGCCGACGTCCGGCGCCTGGTTCATGACGTCGGTGTAGCGGGCCAGCACCACCTGCTGCTGGACGAGACTGCCGAGGCCTGCGAACGGGTTGAGCCGCTCGACGATGGTCTCGGGGTCGGAGGAGTCGACCAGCCCGTAGAGCTGGATCACCGAACCTCCCGGCTGCGGTGGGCCGGTCACCAGGAACACCGTGGTGTCGCGAGGCGCGGCGGTGGCGATCTCGCCGAAGCGGAGCAGCGCCTCCTCGAGGTCGGGAACGACCAGCATCAGCTGGGCGGAACCGACCTCGGCGACCTCGTGGGCCTCGAGCTCGAAGGCGGTGACCACACCGAAGTTGGCCCCGGCACCGCGTACGCCCCAGAACAGGTCGGGGTTCTCGGTCGCGGTGGCGCGGACCAGCGACCCGTCGGCGAGCACCATCTCGACCGCGATCAGATGGTCGATGGTCAGGCCGTGCTCGCGCGAGAGGAAGCCGATGCCGCCCGCGGTCGCCAGACCTCCGACCCCGACGCCGCCGTAGTCGCCGGAGCCGATCGCCCAGCCGTACGCGTCGAGGGCCGCGGCCACCTGCTTCCAGGTGGCTCCGGGGCCGATACGGACCAGGCGCCGCGCCGGGTCGATCACCTCGATCCGGTTCATGGCTCTCAGGTCGATCACGATCCCGCCGTCGTTCGTCGAGCGCCCGCTCACGCCGTGGCCGCCGCTGCGGATCCCGAGGGGCAGGTCGGTGTGGCGGCGGGCGAAGCCGATCGCATCGGACACCTCCGCCGGCGTACGCGGCCGCAGCGCCAGGCCTGGGCTCCCGCCGCGCAGATAGGTCGAGCGAACGCTGCGATAGCCCGGGTCGCCCGGCTCCACCGCGCCGGCCACCAGGGTCGCCGGGATGTCGTCGTAGGCGATCCCCGGCCGGCGCAGCGCGCGCACCGCCGCGGGACGCCGGGGCCTGCCCGAATCCGGGCCGCCGAGCTCGGCGAGCAGCCCCGCGACCCGTTCGATCTCGGCCTCGGTCGTGGCCGGGACGACCACCGCACGGCCACCGGGGCCGCTCAGCTCGTCGGAGGTCGGCGAGGTCAACGAGGTCAGTGAGTCCGCGGTCGCTCCCGCGGGAGCGACGATCCATGCGGACGTGTCGGTGAGCAGGCGGGCGCCGGCGAGCTGGTCGAGGTTCTGCCTCGCTTTCTCGGCGACCTGTGGAGACCATCCGTCAGGGGCCGAGGGGTCAGCCGTGCCCGCCGCCTCGATGCCGACCCCGATCTGGATCGCCTTGGTGCTGCCGAGCAGCCAGGTGGCAACGGTCCACGGATCGTCAGCGCCGGGGTCGAGCACGACCAGGTCCAGGCCACCCTCCTCGGCCCGGCGGGCCAGGGAGAGCAGTCGTTCCGGGGCGAGGCCGGCAGCGAGGGCGACGCCCAGTTCGATCGTCATGCACATCCTCCAATACGCGGTGTTGAAGATCGTATGTGAAACAGACGATTGGTTCAACAGCAGGAATTGCTAGGATGTTCCCGTGACCACGAACGCAGACGAGCAGACCGATGCCGACCTCGGATGGAGCCTCGGCACCCTGCTGCGCGGCTACCGGGAGCACGTCAACGCCGCGATCGGTGAGTTCCCGCACGGGCAGCGCGGCTACGAGACGATGTGCGCGGTCGTCCGGGGCGACCAGCCCAGCCAGCTCGCCCTGGCGACCCACCTGGGCATCGACCGCACGGTGATGACCTACCTCGTCGACGACCTGGTCGAGGCCGGACTGGTCGAGCGGCGTGCCAACCCCGCCGACCGTCGCCAGCGCCAGGTGGTCGCGACCGGGGCCGGCGCGGAGGCTGTCGCCGCGCTGTGCCGCCAGGTGGCCGCCGCCGAGGCGGGCGTGCTCTCCGGTCTGGAGCCCGAGGAGCGCGGCATGCTGCGCCAGCTGCTCCGGAAGGCGGCCGGCGCGGCCCCCGCGCACAGCCCGGAAGCCTGTGCGGTGGTCACCGGCGAGGACCACGAGGCGTGAAAAGACGCGAAGAGCTGCTCGGCAGCATGCCTGGCAGCTCTTCGCGTTGTTGTGGGGAAGGTTTAGTTGTGGGGGTTGAGGTTGCTGTGACTCAAGAAGCGTCCGGCGTGGCAGCGGGCGCGGGCGCCTCGGCCTCGACGAACGGGTGGTCGGCCACAAAGGCCTTGGTCTGCGAGTACATGTCATCGATGAACTTCTCGAGGACGCTGGACTCAACGCGCCACTGGCCGCGCCCGCCGATCTTGATGGCGGGGAGCTCACCACGGCGGACAAGGGCATAGACCTGTGCGCTCGAGGTGTTGAGCACCTCGGCGACGTCGGCAAGAGTCAGGAAGCGGGGGGTACCAGACATAAGGATCAGTCTCCCAGACTCTGCAAGCGGCCGTAAACCATCGAGCCAACCTGTTAGTCCGCATTAGGTACTGTTGCGCTGCTTTGTGGATGCGTGGTGGGTGAACCGTGAAGCAGAGACGCGCTAGGCAGCGAACAGTAGATACAACCCACCAACAGTGAAGCCGACCATCGTGAGCAGAAGCGGGATCTGCCCGGTCACCAGGTGCTGCGGCGGAAGCACCTGGAGCGCCCGGATGTGGGCCGACCAGACTCCCAGCACGTGTCCGGTGATCACCGCGGCCACCTTGATGACGGCCAGCAGCGTGGCGTGGAAGGCGAAGAAGTAGGAGACCGGCAGGTCCGCGGTTCCGAACCAGTCGCTTCCGTTTCCGAACGGATCCGAGGCGTTGCGCAGCGTTGCCAGCCCGCTCTCCCAGAAGTAGCTGAGGTAGTGGGCCACCACGTAGCCGACGATGATCGGCACCAGCGACGGCGCCAGCTCGCCGGGCAGCGCCCGGCGCGGCACGTCCCCGACGCCGGTCAGCATCGTCCCGGCGCAGTAGAAACCGGCTACGAGCAGCGGGAACGCGATCAGGGCGACGTTGCTGATCAGGTAGGCGGTGCTGCCCGAGATCTCCGGGTTCTGCACGAACTGGAGCCATGGCGGCGACTCCCGGTAGGAGTCGTAGACGATGGTGCCGAAGAGCACCGAGACGACCGCGACCAGCCCTGGCGTCGGACGCAGGGTGTCCAGGTTGCCGAGCGGGGTCCGCAGGACCAGGTTGCCGGCCTGCGTACGTCCCCACACCGACAGCCGCGCGGTCAGTGACGAGTAGACCTCGAACGGGTCGCAGCGCTCCAGGAACTCATCGCCGAAGAGCACGCCGCCGAGGATCATCACGGCCAGGTAGACGGCCAGCCAGAGACGTACGGGGCCGAGATAGTTGTTCTCCGGGTAGACCAGCTCGAGCCAGGCGAAGGCGAGCAGCGTGAACGCCGCCGGCCAGTAGCCGAGCCGCTCGGGCAGACGCAGCGGCGGATCGCCGGCACCGCGCAGCCACGTCAGTCCGGCCACGATCGTGCGGGCCGGGCTGATCGCCCGGAAGACCCGCCCGAAGAGCAGGGAGAACGGGACGAGGCCGACCCACAGCCAGACGTACGTCATCCCGAAGATGGGGTTGTTGGCGTTGTCGGAGCCGGCGAAGGCGACCAGCACGAAGTAGGCGAAGATCAACAGCCCGACGACGCGCCACAGTGCGGTCCAGGCGGGGGAGTCGACGACACGCCCGAGACGGGGCACCGGCCATCCGCGTGGGTTCCGTACGCCGACGACCTGGCCCTCGGCTGCGCGCTTGGTGGTCAGCACCAGCAGCGCGAAGGAGACGAGGAGGGCGAGGACGGCGCCCGCGATGACGTACTCGAGCGGCAGCGGGAGGTCTTGGCGACCACCCACGCCGTGGGTGAGGATCACTTGACCTCGAGGGTGACGATGGTCTTGCCGAGGGTGTGTGACTCCACCTCGTACTGACCAGGGATGTCGAATGCGCCCAGGCTGATCCGTGTGGTGCCCACGCCGTAGGCGGCGGACTGCTCGGGGTCGGAGTGCACGTGGATCTCGCCGGCGGCGTCGGCGGTCACGTCGAGCTCGACTCCGTGGCCGACGGGGACGTCGATCTGGGTCCCGTGCGGGTCGACCGAGTCACCGGAGAAGTTGATCTCGACGACCACCGGGTCGCTGTCTTTGCTGGGCTCGGTGGCGACGTCGTTTCCGCAGGCTGTCGCGGCGCACGCGATCCCGCAGATTGCTGCCACGACCGCGATGATCCGGGCCGTGAGGCGCATTGCTCCCCCGTTTCGTGGGCTAAGTTCAAGCTGGCGTCTGCCACAATCGCACATGAACCAAAGAGGGGGCTGAGAGGGCATGAGGAGGCAGCGTGAGTGACCGACTTCGGCCACGCGAGGTGGCTTTCCTGGACGGGGAGACGCTGGCGGTGCCGCACCAGGTGGCGAGCATCGAGCTGATCGAGCCCAAGTCCGAAGGCTTCGACTACGGCGCGTTCCTCGAGCACGTCGAGGACCGGCTGGCCTTCGTGCCCCGCTACCGCCAACGGGTCCGTGTCGTGCCCGGCCGCATCGCCTACCCGGTCTGGGCCGACGACGACCGTTTCGACCTCACCTACCACGTACGCCGCTCTGCGCTGCCCCGTCCGGGCTCGATGGATCAGCTCCTCGACCTCGCCGGACGGATCGTCTCCCGGCCCCTGGATCGCTCGCGGCCGCTGTGGGAGCTGTACGTCATCGAGGGCCTGGCCGGCGACCGGGTCGCGCTGATCACCAAGACCCACCAGGCGCTGGTGGACGGCGCCGAGACCGTCGACCTGGTCCAGCTGCTCCTCGACGACAAGCCCGAGGTCGGGCCGATCGTGCCGGACCTGTGGGAGCCGCCGGAGCCGCAGTCGAGCGCGCGACTGGTCGCGGGTGCGGTCTTCGACGCGGTCACCTCGGTCAGCGGCCTGACCGGCACCGCACGCAGCCTGGGCGGCTATGCCCTGGGGCGGGTCACCGGGGTGGCGAAGGATGTCCAGAACGCGGGCGTCGGCATCGCCCGGGCGCTCAGCCGCCGCACGCCGGAGCGGCCGACGCCGCTCAACGGGACGCTCTCCCAGCAGCGGCTCGTGGTCACGCTCCAGGCTGACCTGGCCGACTTCCGCCGCATCCGGGACACCCACGGCGGCACCGTCAACGACGTCATCCTGGCTGCCGTCACCGGCGGACTGCGCGCCTGGCTGATGACCCGGCAGCAGTCCCTGGCCGGCGTACGCCAGGTGCCGGCGCTGGTGCCGGTCTCGGTGATCGACGAGGAGCTCGACCCCACCCAGCTCGGCTCCGCGGTGGCGCCCCACTTCGTGGTGCTCCCGGTCGCGGAGCCGTCGCCGGTGGTCCGTCTCCACCAGGTGTCCTACTCCTTCGAGCAGCACCAGGCGCACGCCCGCACGGTCAGTGCGCAGCGGCTGGCCGGGATCAGCGGCTTCGCCCCGGCGACCTTCCACGTGATCGGCTCCCGGGTGGCCGCCGAGAGCGAGCACGACTACCTGCTCTCCGTATGTAACGTGCCCGGACCGCAGGAGCCGCGCTATGCCGCCGGCTCCCGGCTGGTCGCCTCCTATCCCATCCACCCGCTGGCCGAGGGGCACACCCTCGCGATCGGGGTGACCTCCTACGACGGGCAGGTCTTCTTCGCGATCACCGCCGACCGCGACCTGGTGCCCGACGCGTCGCTGGTCGGCCAGTGCATCAGCGAGGCCCTCGACGAGCTCCTCGACACCGTCTCCGGACGCCGGTTCCGGGCGCCCCGGGGCCTGCGCGTGGTCAAGAACTCCGGCGAGTGAGGCAGAATCCGACCCGTGACCCGCATCTACGTACCCGCCACGCTCGAGCTCCTCGCTGACTGGTACGCCAAGGGCGAGCTGCCCGGCACCGCCGACGGCTACGCGGCCCCCGACGACAGCGAAGAGGCCGAGTACGCCGCCCTGATGAGCGCCGCCGACGACTCGGCGGCGCTCCTGGCCGGTCCCGGGCGCAGGGTCGTGATCGTCGTCGACGCCCCTGCGGCTCTGGGCGATCAGGTGGTTCCGCTCAAGCTCGTCGCCGCGGTCCACGCCGACCTGGCGGATCGCCCGGCCGACGCGGACCCCGACGAGGATCTGGGCTGGTTCGCGACCCAGGAGATCCCCGACCTGATCGGCTAGATCACCGCTCGTTCCACCAGGTCTCGGTGTCGACGCCCTGATACGGCGGGACCTTGACGGTGCGGGCGCCGGCCTTGCCGCCGATGGTGACGGTGCGGTAGCTGATGTTGTTCGACCGGGTCCGCTCGTAGAGGTTGCCGTCGGGGTTGACGGTGACCTTGATCCGGTACGTACCGTTCTTGACCTTGCTCAGGTCGAAGGCCTGGGTCTGGGCCTGGTTGTAGGTGTCACCCCAACCCGTCGGCATGCTCTCCCGCAGCCAGAGTGCGGACTTCTCGCCACAGGCCGACTCGAGGCCGGTCTGGCTGGGCCGCAGCGTAGCGCCGGGCACGGTCAGGTCCACCGGGTCGGTGGGCGCAAGGCACCAGGACTGCTTGCCGCTGGTCGAGATGACCTTGTCCTTGGCGTCGACCAGCTCGTACTTGGCGAAGTCGAGGAAGTGCCAGTGGTTGTGCTCGGGAGCCTCGTGGAACTCCATGGTGCCGGTCTTCTTGACCCCGACCTGCTTACCGTCACGGTAGAACATCTGGTAGGCGTCCATGACCGGCGCGGTGCCGCGGCGGAAGCCCTCCACGATCATCGGCGCGGGGCCGGCGTTCCACTCGTTGGCGGCGAAGTTGAGGCGGTCGGTGCCGCCTTCGTCGACCTCGGTCGAGATCTGCCAGGCGGGCAGCGAGATGAGGTCGGGCAGGGTGTCCTTCCTGGGCTTGCCCGGCGTGATCTCGCCGCGGGCGCCGCCCAGCGGGAGCCGGCCGCGGCCGTTCTCGCCGCCTTCGAGCGTCTCTCGGGGCACCACGGTGCGGGCGCCCTGGTCGTCGTCGGCTCCGTGGGCCGCCATGGCGCCCATGCCGACGCCTCCCTCGCCGCCTTCCCCTTCGCAGTTGCCGTCGGGGCACTGGTCGACGATGACCAGGTTCTGCTTGGCGGTGCGGTTGGACGTCGACAGCCCGAGGAAGTCGGCGACCGGCTTGTCGATGCTCATCGTCATGATGAGCTCGGTCTCGCCCTTGGTCTGGAAGCCGAGGTCGGAGACGGTCGGGACCGCCATGCCGCGCTCGATGCCGTACAGGACGCCCTTGGTGAACCAGTTGCCGCCGCAGAACTCGGGGTAGACCGGGCCGGTGGCGCCGTCGGTCTGCACCCGCTGCCGGTCGTAGCCGCCGGGGCAGAGCGGGCGCTTCTCGTCGAGGATCACCTTGCCGGACTTGCTCTTGAGGGTGACCCGGAGCCCGTTCTTGAAGCCCTTCATGCCGTCGACGATCGCGGCCGGCGCGGTCGTGGTGGTGCGCTTCTTGCCGCGGATGACGGTCTTGGTCAGCTTGACCGGTTTGTCATAGGCCGACTGCGTCGCGCGGAACTCGAAGCCCGCGTCGTAGGCGGCCAGCCAGACCGACGGCTGGACGTACGCCTCCCCGCCCCAGGCCTCGACCTCGACGGTGTCCGAGGCGGCCACGAGCTTGAGTGCTCCCTTGCCGGTGCTGCCGCTCGCGGGACCGGAGTTCGCCGTCACCGTCGTCGTGACGACGAGTGCGGCTGCCACCAGCCCGATGCCGGCCGAGACCAGCTGCCGAGTGCGAGTACGAGGTTTGACCATCGAGATGCCCCTCCAGTGTGTGGCCCGAATCCCTCCTGATCCGGGGCCCGAGTACCGGCAACTTATTGCCAGCCACCTATTGGGACGGTTAACTTTTCGATCCGGTTGCATCGGATCGAGAGAATCACCGAGAAAGGTACGCCGCTCCGACCGCCTGCTCGAGGTCGAAGGCCTTGAGCATCAGCTCCTCGACGTACTCCTCGAGCTTGGCGCCGACCAGCGGCACGGGCACCTTGATGTTCAGCCGCACGCTCTCGGTGGTGCGCCCGTCGGACTCGGACAGCGAGATGTTGCCGCGCAGGGTGGCCAGGCCGCCGGGGACGGTGATGTCGACGACGGCGACGGTGTCAGAGGACCAGACCTCGTTCTGATGGACGGTGAGGTCGCCGGAGACGATGCGCTTCGCGAAGGAGGGTACGCCGACGGTCGACTGCACCCGGTCGATCCGGACCTCCCGCGGCGCACCGCCGATGGTCACCCGGCGACGGAGCGCTCCCTGGGCGTCGGCGACCCGCTCGCGGAAGCCCGGATCAGCGAGCATCGCGGACACCTCGCCCATGCGGGCGTCGTAGACGAGCTCGTGCTGAAGGGTCGTCGTCATTGCCGAATCCTTTGGGGCTCTTCTGCGGGTTGGGATGGGGGATGAGGAGGCTCAGGCGGCGAGCCAGCGGGTGCCTACCTCATGCTCCTTCTCGAGTGCCTTCTTGAAGATCGAGAGGATGAGATCCTCCAGCTTTCCGCTGACCAGGGGCACATTCACGGTAGCGGTCAGGGTGACCGTCTCGATGGTCTTCGTGCCGTTCTCAGCCAGCCGTGCGATGCCGGAGAGCGAGCCCGGCTTGCCCGGAAGCGTGACCTCGAGGTCGCCGGAGGTGAAGTCGCCCGACCAGATCTCGTCCTGGTGCACCTCGATGGTGTCGCCGACGAACTTCTTCGCGAACCCGGGCACTCCGCTGACCGCCTGGGCGTAGCGGATGCTCACCGTCGAACCGGTGATCGCCACGCTCTTGGACAGCGCGTGCTGGGCGTCGCAGACCTGCTCGCGGAACGCCGCGTCGGAGAGCATCCCCGAGACGGCTGCGATCGGCGCGTCGTAGGCCAGGTCGATCGACAGCTTCTTGCTCATAACCACACATCATGACGCCTAGTGCGGTCAGAGTCATCAACAGAGCCGCCGAGAGAACGGACACATTCCAGGAGTATGCTCTTTACCCCCAGGGTGCTGAGAGGTCGTCAGCCTATGACTCACATCGGCGATTCCTTCGGATCCAGCCGCCTACTCAGAGCCCTCGCGGGATACCGTGACTGGTGTGTCAACGGAGACGCATATCAAACCTGTCCAAGCTCAGCAGAACGTCCTGCAGAACCGCCTGCCGAGCACCACCTACTTCCGCCACGTAGCCCCTGAGGAGCTCACCGGCCGCAGCGAGGCTGATCTCGCCGGCGCGGTGGGATCGCATCTGGCGCTGGCAGCGAACCGCCCGCAGGGCACCGCCGCCGTGCGCATCCTCACCCCGACCACCGCCGCAGACGGTTGGTCCGCCGGAGGCCGCAGCGTCGTCGAGATCGTCGTCGACGACATGCCCTACCTCGTGGACTCGGTCAAGACCGAGCTCTACCGTCGTGGCCTCGACGTACATCTCGTCGTCCACCCCGTCATCGACGTCGCCCGTGACGTGACCGGTGCGCTCGAGGGGGTGAACGAAGGCGACATCAGCGAGTCGTGGATGCACATCGAGATCGACCGTCTCGCGCCCGACGCCGCCAAGGAGATCGTCTCGGGCCTCGAGGGAGTCCTCGAGGACGTACGCGAGGTCGTCGAGGACGAGCCGAGGCTGCACCGCCGGCTGGCGGAGATCGCGGCCGGCCTGCGCTACACCCCGCCCAACAGCGTGCCGCGCGAGGAGGCCTCCGAGGCCGCCGAGCTGCTGGCCTGGCTGGCCGAGGACCACTTCCTGCTGACCGGCTACCGCGAGTACCGCCTCGACGGCGACTACCTGCGCGGTCGCTCCGGCACCGGCCTGGGCATCCTGCGCGCCGACCCGCCGCAGGCACCCGACCACGGCAAGATGCCGCCCAAGGTCGCCGCCCACGCCCGCGACAAGGTCATGCTCGTCCTGGCCAAGGCCAACTCACGCTCGACCGTCGGGGAGCCCGCCTACCTCGACCACGTCGGCATCAAGATCTTCAACGGCGCCGGCGAGGTGATCGGCGAGCACCGCTTCCTCGGCCTCTTCACCACGAAGGCGGCCCGGCAGTCGGTGACCCGGATCCCGGTCGTACGCGGCAAGGTCGCCGCGGTCCTCGACCACACCGGCTACGACGCCCGCAGCCACACCGGCAAGGCGATGCTCGACGCGATGGAGTCCTACCCCCGCGAGGAGCTGTTCCACGCCTCCACCGAGGAGCTGATGGACCTCGCCGAGGCCGCGCTGGGAGCGATCGAGCGTCGCATCCTGCGGGTGGCCGTCCGGCCCGACACGTACGGGCGCTATGTCTCGGTGCTCGTGTCGCTGCCGCGTGACCGCTACAACACGACGGTCCGCGAGCGGTTCTCGAAGGTGCTTCTCGACGCGCTCGGCGGCACCGACCTGGAGTTCACCGTACGCATCAGCGAGTCGACCACCGCCCGGGTGCACTTCGTGGTCCACGGCACCACCGAGTCGCTGGGGAAGGCCCTGGACACCCCGGGGCTGGTCGACAGCCTCGAGTCGCGGCTGCGCAAGGCCGCGCGGAGCTGGCGCGACGACCTGGTCAGCGCGGTCATCGCCCATGCGGGCGAGGACGGCGCCGCCCGGCTCGCGCACGTGCTCGACGCCTTCCCGGAGGCGTACAAGGAGGACTTCGACGCCGACACCGGCGCCGCCGACCTGACCCGGCTCGAGATGCTCTCGCACCAGGGCGAGGCGGTCGACTTCTCCTTCTACAAGGACCCGGAGAGCCCTGGCGGTTTCCGGATCAAGATCTTCCGCACCGGTGGCCCGCTCTCGCTGTCCCTGATGCTCCCGATCCTGTCCTCGTTCGGCTTCGAGGTCACCGACGAGCGGCCCTACGACCTCGAGGGCGTCGGCACGTCCGGGTCGGAGGAGTGGTTCATCTACGACTTCGGGCTCGCCTACCCCGGCACCCCGGTCGGCACGCCCACCCAGCTGGTCGCCGCGCTGCACCAGGCCTGGTCCGGGCGCAGCGAGATCGACGGTCTGAACGCGCTCGTCCTCGCGGGGCTCGACCACGGTCAGGTCACCATGCTGCGTGCCTACGGCCGCTACCTGCGCCAGGCCGGCACTCCGAGCTCGTTCTTCTCGATCGGCAACGCGCTGTGCACCAACCCGGGCATCGCCCGGCAGATCGTGGAGCTGTTCGAGACCCGTTTCGACCCCACGCTCACCACGCGTGACGAGACGAAGCGGGCCGAGGCGATCATCGAGGCCCTCGACGACGTGGCGAGCCTGGACCAGGACCGGATCCTGCGCAGCTACGTCACCGCGATCCTGGCGACGACGCGGACCAACTACTACCGCGGGCGCAGCTACCTCGCGTTCAAGTTCGACCCGCAGCAGCTGCCCGACCTGCCGCTGCCGCGGCCGGCGTACGAGATCTTCGTCTACTCGCCCGACGTCGAGGGCGTGCACCTGCGCTTCGACGCCGTGGCCCGTGGTGGCCTGCGGTGGAGCGACCGGCGCGACGACTTCCGCACCGAGGTGCTCGGGCTGGCGAAGGCGCAGCAGGTCAAGAACACCGTGATCGTGCCGGGCGGCGCGAAGGGTGGCTTCGTCCCCAAGGGCGTGGCCGGTCCGGACGCGTACGTCACCTTCCTGCGTGGTCTCCTCGACGTCACCGACAACCGGGTGGACGGTGAGATCGTGCCGCCGCCCGACGTGGTGCGCCACGACGCCGACGACTCCTACCTCGTCGTCGCCGCCGACAAGGGCACCGCGACGTTCTCCGACCTGGCCAACTCGGTCGCGGCGGAGTACGACTTCTGGCTCGGCGACGCGTTCGCCTCCGGCGGCTCGGCGGGCTACGACCACAAGGCCATGGGCATCACCTCGCGTGGCGCCTGGGTCTCGGTGCAGCACCACTTCAAGCGGCTCGGCATCGACCCCCAGACCGATGAGATCACCGCGGTCGGCGTCGGGGACATGTCCGGTGACGTCTTCGGCAACGGCATGCTGCGCTCGGACCGCATCCGGCTCGTGGCCGCCTTCGACCACCGGCACATCTTCATCGACCCCACGCCCGACGCGGCGGTGGGCTTCCAGGAGCGGAAGCGGCTCTTCGAGATGCCCCGGTCGACCTGGGGGTCCTACGACACCTCACTGATCTCGGCGGGCGGCGGCGTGTGGTCGCGGCAGCTGAAGTGGGTGCCGATCAGCCCCGAGGTGCGGCAGGCGCTCGGTCTGGCGACCGACGTCAAGCGGCTCACGCCGCAGGAGCTGATCAGCGCGATCCTGCGGGCGCCGGTCGACCTGCTGTGGAACGGTGGGATCGGGACGTACGTCAAGGCGTCCAGCGAGACCGACGCCGACGCCGGTGACCACGCCAACGACGGGGTCCGCGTGGACGCCGCCGAGCTGCGGGTGCGGGTCGTCGGTGAGGGCGGCAACCTGGGCATCACCCAGGCCGGCCGCGTCGAGTTCGCCCGCAAGGGTGGGCTGATCAACACCGACGCGATCGACAACTCCGCCGGTGTCGACACCTCCGACCACGAGGTCAACCTCAAGATCCTGCTGGACCGTGAGGTACGCGCGGGCTCGCTGACGCTGGCCGCGCGTGACGAGCTCCTCGAGGAGATGACCGACGAGGTCGCCGCGCTGGTGCTGGCCGACAACGAGGCCCACAACGTGACCCTGACCCGTGCGGTGGCCTCGGCCCCGCAGCTCCTGGAGGCTCACGAGCGCCAGATCGCGGAGTGGGTCACGGCAGGCCTGCTCGACCGCGACGTGGAGGGCCTGCCCTCCTCGACCGAGGTCGCGCGCCGTTTGGAGGCGGGGGAGGGGCTCACCGCCCCCGAGCTCGCCGTCGTGCTCGCCTGGACCAAGATCGAACGCCGGCGCGAGCTGGTCGCCGAGGGCGTCCCCGACCCGGCCGCGGACCCGGAGATGACGGAGCGCCTGGTGGCGTACTTCCCGACCGCGATCCGCGAGCGGTTCCCCGAGGCCATCGTGGATCACCCGCTGCGGTGGGAGATCTGGGCGACCTCGGCGGTCAACGAGGAGGTCAACCTCGCATTCGGGACGCTCGACGCGCAGTCACGGTGAGCATCGTGCCGGCGAGCAGGAGCGAGATGCCGAGCGCGGCGAACACCCACGACGGGCCGCCGGTATCCGGCAGCGAGCTCTGAGGTGAGGTCTCCGTCGGCGGTCCCGGGTTCGGGGCCGTCGGCGGATTCTCATTTCCGCCGGGGATCGGCACGTCGGTCGGGTCCGGCGTGGGCGTCGGGTCCGGGGTCGGCGTGGGATCCGGGGTCGGGTCCGGGGTCGGTGTCGGGTCCGGTGTGGGGCTCGGCGAGGGAACCTCGTCGACCCTGAAGTCCTGTCCGCCACGGATCTCGCCGGCCGAGGTGATCGTGACCGTACGCGAGGCCTCGCCGACGACCCGCATCCCATCGGGTGCGGTGACGGTGATGGTGTAGTCGCCCGGCGGGAGACCCTCGACGATGTAGCCGCCCGCGTCGTCGGTGGTGGCGGTGACCGGGCCGTCGGGCCCGTCGACCGTGACGGTGACGCCGGCGACCGGGTCTCCGGTGGAGGCGTCGGTGACCCGGCCCGTGATCGTGCCGGGGCGGGTGAGGTCGAAGTCGACCCCGGTGACGTCGCTCGTGGCCACGGTGACCGGTCGCGTGGTGGCGCCGGTGTATCCCTCGGGTGCGTCGATCTCGGCGGTGTAGTCGCCGGGCGGCACCCCGTCGAGCCGGTAGCTGCCGTCGCCGTCGGTGACGGTGGTGATCGGGTCGCCGCCGCCGGCGGGGACCAGGCGCACCTGGACGCCGCCGAGCCCGCTGCCGCCGCCGGTCACGGTGCCGGAGACGCCGGCCAGCTGGTTGACCACGAAGTCCTGGTCGGTGATGGGGGTGTCGTCGACGGTGATGTCGGAGCGGGTCGTACCGTCGGGGCCCGCGGTGTAGCCCTCGGGCACCGTCAGGGTCACCGAGTAGCCGGTGCCGACCGCGTTGTCGTCGAAGAGATAGCTGCCGTCGGTGCCGGTGGTCGTGGTCGCGGTGGTCCCGTCGGGCCGGGTGAGGGTCACGGTCGCGCCCGGGACCGGAGCGCCGGCGTCGTCGCGTACGGTGCCGCTGATCGCCTGCGGGATCACCTGGCGCACCTCGAAGTCGGCCCGGGAGGCGGGGTCGCCGTCCTCGCCGCGGTTGCTGACGGTCGCCTCGGTCTGCCCGACGATCGCGCATCCGTCGGGCTGGCTGAGCCGGACGGTGTAGCCGTCCTGGGTGGCGAAGTCGCCGAAGGAGTAGGTGCCGTCGGCGGCGGGGCTCGTGGTGGCCAGCGTCTCCCCGTAGGGCGAGACGAGGGTGAGCACCGAGCTCTCGACCGGGCAGGACCCGGAGGTCGACACGTCGGCGACGGTGCCGCCGATCGGCCGCGCCCGGCTGACGAACCAGGTCTGGTAGACCGGGAACCCGGCCCGGCGGGTGAAGACGAAGGTCAGGCTGGTGAGCCGGATGTCGGGCTCGTACCAGCCGCTGGCGCCGTTGGTGTCGGTGGCGGTGGGGTTGCCGGTCAGCGTCGAGGTCGCCGGGTTCCAGGTCGGCTGGTCGGTGCCACCGGCGTAGTTGAACGGCCCCTGGAACCACGAGGAGATCTCCGTGGCCGGGACGTCCTCGCCGTTCTCGTCGGTCGCCTGGACCTGGACCTGGTCGGAGTCGATGTCACCGAGCACGAACGCCCAGCCGGTGTCGGGCGTGGGGTTCGCGAAGGCGTACGTCGTGGTCGAGGCGCCTGTCGGGGTGTCGGCCTTCGGGCGCAGGTTGATGTAGGCCGAGTTGCGGCTAGATCCGTACTTCGCTCCGGGAGGCGTGCTGGCGTCGAGGAACGTGCTCGCGCCGCTGGGAAGGGCGACGTTGGCCCGGGAGTCGCTGGCCATCTGAGCCGCGGGGAAGCCCGCGGACCGCTGGGTCATCGTGGTGGAGTAGTCGTTGGACGTCCCGGAGACGGGCGCCCATTCGGCCCACGAGTCGGTCACGGCGTGAGCCGGTCCCGGGGACATCACCGTGACGAACACGCCGGCCAGAAGTGCCAACGCCAGACAGGCCCGGTTGAACATTGCGAGGGGATCCTTTGCTTCCGAGGAGCAAAACGTTGCGTTGGGGGACTTTGAGAAGGTTAGCCTTGCGGAACCGGATTTTTACGCTCTGAAGTGCGTGTGTGGCCGAGGTTGTCGTCGTTCGAGGCCAGGGTCTGCCAGTCCGCGGGGCGCGGGATCGATCTCACCGAACGGGCGAGCGTGGGGATGAGAGCGGCGAGAGCGACCAGCGCCGTGACCGCGAGCACCGCGGTGGTGCCGTCGGTGACGGCGAGCAGTGCCCCGGCCAGGGCGGGCGCCAGCGGGATCGAGAGCATGGAGACGAACTGGGCCGCGGACTGCACGCGTCCGACCAGCTCCGGTGGGGTGATCGCCATCCGGTACGCCGAGACGCCGGCGTTGCCTGCGGGGTTGAGGAAGAGGCCGACGGAGACCGCCAGGGCCATCACCGCCGGGTGGGTCCAGAACGCCAGCGGGATCGAGAGCGGCACGAAGCTCCAGGCGACCAGGGCGGTGAGTCTGCCCGTGGGGATCCTGTCGATGAGCCAGGGAGCGACCAGCGCGCCGAGGATCCCGCACGCTCCGATCGCCGCCTCGGCCAGTCCGATCTGCCAGGCCGGGAACCCAGCCTCGATCAGTCGCAGCAGGGCCATGAAGAAGAGCGCGTTGACGGCGAGGTTGGCGGCGGGCCCGAAGAAGAGCAGCGTACGTAGGAATGGCTGCCGCCAGCTGTAGCGCAGTCCGGCGACCAGGTCGGCCGAGGCCTTCTCGCGAGGCGTGCGGGCGAGGGCAGGCGGGGCCGAGAGGTCGGCTCGGACGCGTCCGAGGAGCAGCCAGCCGGCGGCGTACGCGATGGCGTTTCCGGCGAACGGCGCCCAGCGGGTGATGCCGAGCAGCACGCCGCCGAGCGGCCCGCCGAGCAGTCCGGCGATGTGCTGGCGTGCCTGCTGCTGGGAGAGGGCCGTCGGGAGGTCGTCGGCCGCGACGACCGATCTGATCGCTGAGTTCTCGGCCGGGAGGAAGAGCCCGTTGAGCGCTCCGGTGAGGAGGGCCACGAGGAGCAGGTGGGGGAGGGTGAGCGAGCCGAGGATCCCGGCGACCGCGAGCGAGGCGTACAGGACGGTGCCCGAACCGTGCGCGAACCGCATGATCCGCAGCCGATGGCGGCGGTCGGCGATCACCCCGGCGGGCAGCAGCATGCCCACCATCCCGATGAGGTGGATCGCCTCCGCGGACGCGGCCCAGAAGGCGGATCCGGTCATCGCGTAGGCGACCAGCGGCATCGCGAAGAGGCTCACCCGGGTCCCGAGCTCGGCGACGGTGGCACCGATCCAGAGGGCGGTGAAGTCGTGGTTGCGGGCGAGCTGGCGGTAGGAGGGCATACTCGCACCATAGAGTGCGCAAGATATGTTGCGCAATATGTGTTGCGGAATTCTGTAGACTGCGGCCATGGCTACGTACGACGACCCGCGGATCCTGCGCGCGATCGCCCACCCGACTCGCAACCGGGTGCTGCACGAGCTGTCCGCAGCGGGATCCCTCCGCGCCGCGGATGTCGCGCAGCGCACCGGCATCCCGGCCAATCAGGCCAGCTTCCACCTGCGCCAGCTGGCGAAGTACGGCCTGGTGGAGGTCGACCCCGACGCCGGCCGGGACAAGCGCGACCGTGTCTGGCGGCTCACCGACGACGACATCACCATCAGCCCGAGAGAGATGGTCCAGCAGCCGGGAGGCGAGGCGGCGTACACGGTGTTCCAGCGCAGCTCCGTCGCCTGGGGCCACCACCTGGTCGACGAGGCCTTCAAGGTCTCTCCGGAGGACGATCCCGCGAAGCGTTACGTGTCGGAGTCCTCCCTGCGGCTGACCAGCGACGAGGCGCTCCAGCTGCAGCAGGAGCTGAACCAGATCGTGGGGCGCTACCGCGACACCGGCCGCCAGCCATCCGGCGAGGAACGGGACCTCTACTCGGTCTACCAGATCGTCCAACCGATGCCGGACCTGGCCGGTGAGCCCGATCCGGAGGCGGCGACGTGAGTCATGTCTCAACGCGCGCCTCAGGCCTGCTCCTACTCGCGAGTCACCGAGAAGTTGGTTTACCGTCCGAAGTCGCGGCCATTCCAGGACGCCAGTAGGGAGATAGACGAACGATGAGCACGAGCCAGATCGCCGAGAAGCGCGAGGTCCGCGAAGCCAACCGAGTCGAGGGCCACAACGCCCGGTCCTGGCTCCTGGTCTCCGCGATGCGTACGGAGATTTTCGACGACGCCCAGCTGAGCCGAGCCGACCAGATCATCCTCGACATGGAGGACGCGATCGACACCTCGCTCAAGTCGCAGGCGCGCGAGAACGTGACCAGCTGGCTCAAGGGTGGCGGCCGTGCCTGGGTACGCATCAACGACTGGACCACCGAGGACTGGAGCGAGGACCTCGCGGCGCTGGCCGGGATCGAGACGCTCGCCGGGGTGATGCTCGCGAAGACCGAGTCGCCGGACCAGGTGACCGACACGTTCCAGCGGCTCGGCGGCTCGACCCCGGTGATCCCGCTGCTCGAGTCGGCGCTGGGGATCGAGGACGCCGCGACGATCGCTCGCGCCCGCGGTGCCTATCGGCTCGCGTTCGGCTCGGGTGACTACCGCCGCGACACCGGTGCGGAGAACGACCCGCTCGCGATGGCCTACCCGCGGACCAAGCTCGTCCTCGCCTCGCGGATCGGCAACCTCCCGGGCCCGATCGACGGCCCGACCGTCGGCAGCAGCCACCCGCTGCTCCGTGAGCAGGGCGCAGACGGCGTCGCGATGGGCATGACCGGCAAGCTCTGCCTCGATCTCGAGCAGCCCGCGGTGATCAACGAGTCGTTCAGCCCGTCCCCGTCGGACGTCACCTGGGCCTACGAGTTCCTCCACAAGTTCGAGGAGGGTGGCCGCGTGATCCGCGACGGCAGCGACAAGCCCCGGCTGGCCCGCGCCGAGACGATCAAGCGCCGCGCGGAGCTGTTCAAGATCAAGCCGGACACCGAGGCCTACGACGCCCCCTCGGCGGGGCCGAGCGTCTACTGATCGACGCCGACTCGGCGCTCTGGGATGGGACAGACGCGCCGGGTCGGCACGGCTCAGCTAGCGTTGATGTCGTGGATCTGCAGCAGCGCATCAATGACCGGGCCGGTGAGATTCTCCTGTTCGCCGTCACCCCGCCGAGGGTGACGACGGCACCCGAGAGGGTGCAGCAGATCGCGGAGGTCACGCTCGAGCGGATCCGGCCCCTCGATGTCGACGGGCTGATCCTCTACGACATCGACGACGAGTCCGACCGCAACCCCGAGGAGCGGCCGTTCCCGTTCGTACGCACCCTCGATCCCGCCGAGTTCCTCGAGCGCAACCTCGTCGGTCTTGACGTGCCGGCCGTCGTCTACCGGGCCACCGGGAAGTACGACGAGCCGACGCTGCGCGACTGGGTCAAGACCCAGGACCCGGCCAAGGCGCTGTCGGTCTTCGTCGGCGCCTCCTCGGGTGAGAAGCGGGTCGCCACCAGCCTGCGCCGCGCCCAGCAGATCCGGAACGAGGCCAACCCCGACCTGCTCCTGGGTGCCGTCGCGATCCCTGAGCGGCACACGGCCAAGGGCGACGAGCACCTCCGCCTGATCGCCAAGCAGGAGGCGGGCTGCTCCTACTTCGTCACCCAGGTCGTCTACGACGTCAACGCCGCCAAGAACCTCGTCTCCGACTACCGCTACGAGTGCGAGACCCGTGGCCTGCAGCCGGTGCCGATCGTGTTCACCTTCTCCGTCTGCGGCTCGATGAAGACCCTCGAGTTCCTCCGCTGGCTCGGCGTCGACGTCCCGCGCTGGATCGAGAACGAGCTGCGTCATGCCACCGACACCCTCGACGCCTCGCTCGAGCAGGCCGAGGCGACGGCGATCGAGCTGATGTCGTTCTGTCGTCAGCTCGGTGTGCCGTTCGGCATCAACATCGAGTCCGTCTCGATCCGCAAGGTCGAGATCGAGGCCTCCGTACGTCTGGCCGAACGGCTCCGCGGCAAGCTCGCCCGCTGAGGTCGGTCGGCGCGGAGCGGCTACAGCCCCGTACGCATCGCCCACAGCTCGGGGAACAGGATGATGTCGAGCTGCTTGCGCAGATAGGAGACACCGCTGGTCCCGCCGGTGCCGACCTTGAACCCGATGATCCGCTCGACGGTGGTCACGTGCCGGAACCGCCAGACCCGGAAGGCGGTCTCCAGGTCGGTGAGCTCCTCGCCGAGCTCGTAGAGGTCCCAGTGCTTCTCCGGGTCGCGGTAGACCTCGCCCCAGGCCGCCTCGACGGCGTCGGAGGCGGCGTACTCCTGCTTCCAGTCCCTGTCGAGATGGTCGGCCGGGATGTCGAAGCCGCGCCGGGCCAGCAGGCGCAGCGACTCGTCGTAGAGGGACGGACGTCCGTACGCGGCCAGCACATCCTGCTCGTGCGGCCGCCCCTCGTGCACGCGGAGCGTGTAGGCGGCCTTGTTGCCGAGTGCGAACTCGATGCAGCGGTACTGCCACGACTGGAAGCCCGAGCCGGTGGCCAGGTAGGGGCGGAACTTGTCGTACTCGGTCGGGGTCAGCGTCGAGAGGACGTCCCAGGCGTGCACGAGCTGCTCCATGATCCGGGAGACCCGGGCCAGCCCCTTGAACGCCGGGCGCACCGCATCCCCGGCGAGGAGGCGCTGAGCCTCGGTCAGCTCGTGCAACGCGAGCTTCATCCACAGCTCCATCGCCTGGTGCTGCACGATGAAGAGCATCTCGTTGTGGTCGCCCGAGAGCGGGTGCTGAGCGCCGAGCACCTCCGGCAGGTGGAGGTAGTCGGAGTAGTCCATCGGAAGGTCCTGCGTGCTGCTCATGTGACTGCTCCTCGGGTCCAGAAGCGCTCGTCGCGCCATTCGTCGTTGTCCATCACCGAGACCAGGTGGTCGACGGCGTCCCAGACGTCGACGTAGCGGGTGTAGAGCGGGGTGACGCCGAAACGGAGGATGTCCGGTGTACCTGCTCGGAAGTCGCCGACCACACCGCGCTCGATGAGCGCCTGCACGATCGCGTACGCCCCGTCGTCGGCGACGCTCAGCGACAGCTGGCTGCCCCGCTGGGTGTCGTCCAACGGCGACTCGATGGCGAACCCGGGAAGCCGGGACGCGACGAGGTGGGCGAAGAGCCTGGTCAGCGCGAGCGACTTCTCCCGGATCGCCTCGAGACCGCCGTACACCTCGGCGGCCAGCAGCGTGTCGACGCCGCACTCCAGGGCGGAGATGCCGATGACGGCGGGGGTGCCGGACAGGTAGCGCGAGACCCCCTCCGCGGGCCGGTAGCCCGGCGACATCTCGAACGGTGCCGCGTGACCCATCCAGCCCGACAGCGGCTGCTCGAAGCGGTCGACGTGGCGCGGGTTGACCCACAGGAACGCCGGCGAGCCGGGGCCGCCGTTGAGGAACTTGTAGCCGCAGCCGATCGCGAAGTCGGCGTCGGCGCCGCGAAGGTCGACCGGCACCGCACCGGCCGAGTGACACAGGTCCCAGACGGCAAGGGCGCCGTGCTCGTGCGCGAGCGCGGTCACCGAGGCCATCGAGTGCAGGTAGCCGGTGCGGTAGTTGACCTCGGTCAGCATCAGCACCGCCGTGCGGTCGAGCAGCCCCTCGATCTCCTCGGGGGAGTCGAACAGGATCAGCTCGTAGCCGCGCTCGCGGCACAGCGAGGAGGCGATGTAGAGGTCGGTGGGGAAGTTGCTCCGCTCGCTGACCACGACCCGGCGCTCAGGTGAGTCGACGGACGCGATCGAGAGCGCCGAGGCGAGGACCTTGTAGACGTTGAGCGAGGTCGAGTCGGCGACCACGACCTCGCCCTGACCGGCGCCGACGAGCCGGGCGATCTTGTCGCCGACGCGCTGGGGGAGGGTGATCCAGGACGCGGTGTTCCAGGACTCGATCAGCCCCTGGCCCCACTCCTGGGTGACCACCTCGGCCACTCGGCCGGCGGTGGCGCGGGGGAGTGCCCCCAGCGAGTTGCCGTCGAGGTAGATCGTCTTCTCGGGCAGGTCGAAGAGGTCCCGCAGCGGAGCCAGCGGGTCGGCCTGGTCGAGAGCGACCGCATCGTCGCGGTTCATTCGGCAGTCTCCTTGATCGGCCTGAGCACTGCCCGCACGGGCGCGGCGTCGGCGGTGGTGAGCTTGAGGGGGAGCGCGATCAGCTCGTAGTCGCCCGCAGGAACCTCGTCGAGCAGCAGGTTCTCCAGGATGCGTACGTCATGACGGTGGGTCGCGAAGTGGGCCGGAAGATCCTTGGAGGAGGACGGGTCGAGGCTGGCCGCGTCGGTGCCGACCAGCTGCACGCCGTGGGCGGCGAGGAGGTCGATCAGGGCCGGGTCGATCGCGCAGAAGTCGTCGTCCCAGGTCGTCGGCTGGGTTGCGTACGTCCGGAACAGCACGCGCGGCGGCAGGTCCGTAACGTCGATGTCGTCGACGGTGACCAGCGGCCGCACCCCCGAGACGTCGACCACGCGGCACCGACCGAGGAACGGCTCCAACGGCATCTCGCCGGCGGGCGTGCCACCGTCGGTGAAGTGCAGCGGAGCGTCCGCGTGCGCGCCGACGTGGGCCGACAGGGTCAGCTCGGCGACGTTGACCGGGCAGCCGGGGCCGATCCGGAACGTCCAGCCGACCTCGGTCGCGTGGTCACCGGGGAAGACCGGCGAGTCGACGTGAACGGGTGGTGAGATGTCCCACAGTTGCGCCATGTTCCGCAGCCTAGACGACCCGATTTTCCGTCGACTCGGCGCGTCGTGACAGGTCATCCCGTCGAGTCGGCGCATCGTGACCGATCATCCCGCCGAGTCGGCGCGTCATGACGAGCCGACTCGGCGCTTCAGGCGGAGAAGAACTCCGTCGCCACCGGAGCCAACGCCGACGCCTTGACCATGTGGTCCTGCCCGTCGAGGACGACGTAGCGGCCCTCGGGAACGGCCTGGGAGATCGCCTGCTGGGCGTTGGTCATGTAGGTCGGGCTCTTGCTGCCCGCCACCGACAGCACGGGCACCGACACGTTCTTGAAGTAGCCGCCCGGCAGGGGCAGACCCTGCTGGAACGGCACGCACATGCCCAGGTCGTAGACCAGCGTGTGGGCGACCGGGGTGAGCTTCTTGAAGGCCGGGGTGAGACGCATGATCTTGATTGCGACCAGCGGCATGCCGACCACGCGCATGAACAGCTCGATCGCGGCGGCCCGCTTGCCCTTCTCCACCAGCTTCTCGACCTGCTGCGCCAGGTCGGCGTCGTTGGGGCGGTGGGTGTCGTCGAGGATGAGCGGCGCCTCGTAGGCGACGATCTTGTCGATCGGCAGCCCGGCCCGCGCGCCCTCGAGGGCGAGGAAGGCGCCGGAGCTCAGGCCCAGCAGATGGGCGTGTCCGCCGGCCGCCTCGATCACTGCCCCCAGGTCGGCGACCTCCTGCTCCACCGCTTCCATCGTGCCGGCGGCAGCAGGCTTGGCGATGTTGCTGTCGCCGCGGCCGCGACGGTCGTAGCGGTAGACGGTGAACCGGTCCGAGAACGCGTCGGCCAGCTCCTTCGACGGCCCGAAGCCGCGGTAGCACATCGCCCCGTCGACCAGGACGAGCGCCGGGCCGGTGCCGACGACGTCGTAGGCGATCTTGGTGCCGTCGGCTGAGGTGGTGGTTGTGGTCATCGTTCTGCTCACTTCTGTCGCGGTGGTCGAGCCTCAGAAGACCCGGTTGATACTGACGCGTCGGACGAGACCCCGTCGCTTCGACACGCGGCCGCACGTTTCTCGAGAAGCTCCTGTTCGCCGGCGTTGGTGGTCAACGAGGCCGCCTCGTCGAACGCCGCCGCGGCCTCGAGGTGCCGTCCGGCCCGGTGCAGCAGGTCACCACGTACGCCGGCGGGCAGATGCGACCCCGGAAGCGCTCCCTCGGGGAGTGCCGCCAAGATGGCCAGCCCGGCATCGGGACCGAAGGCGCGCCCGTGCGCCACCGCGCGATTGACCTCGATGATCGCCCCCGGGACGCCGGTCGCGAGCATGTCGTAGAGGCGTGCGATCTCGGCCCAGTCGGTGTCCTCGGCCCGCCGGGCGCGGCCGTGGCACGCGGCGATCATCGCCTGCACCAGATAGCTCCCGCCGGGCGTGCCGGAGGAGGCCAGCGCCGTCGCCCGGTCGACCGCGGCCAGGCCACGGCGCAGCAGCAGCTGGTCCCAGCGGGTCCGGTCCTGGTCCTCGAGCAGCACCGGGTGACCCTCGGCATCGGCCCGGGCCGCGAGCCGTGACCCCTGGATCTCCAGCAGCCCCTGCAGCGCCTGCGCGTCGGGATCCCCCGGGGCGTGCGCGGCCAGCATGCGGGCCAGCCGCATCCCCTCCAGGCACAGCTCGGGGCGCGTCCACGACGGCCCCGACGTCGCCGCGTACCCCTCGTTGAAGACCAGGTAGATCGTCTGCATCACGTCGCGCAGCCGTGCCGTCCGCTCCTCGCCGGTGGGCAGCTCGAACGAGGCCCCGACCTCGGCCAGAGTGCGCTTCGCCCGCGAGATCCGCTGGCCGACGGCCGACTCCTTGGCGAAGTAGGCCCGGGCGATCTCGGCGGTCGTCAGACCGCCCACGAGCCGCAGCGTCAGCACCGTGCGGGAGTCGGGCGCCAGCGCCGGATGGCAGGAGAGGAACATCAGCCGCAGCACATCGTCCTCGATAGGTCTGAACGCAGTGGCCTCGACCGCGGCAGCCAGGTCAGGCATCTCACCCTCCTCCAGTTCATGGCCCAGCAGGGCGACCTTGCGGCGCAGCACCTCGTCACGGCGGAACCCGTCGATCGCGCGCCGCTTCGCGATCGACATCAGCCACGCGCCGGGGTTGCGAGGGATGCCCTCGTGCGGCCACTGCTCCAGCGCCGCGACGAGGGCATCCTGGGCGAGGTCCTCGGCCAGGTCGAGGTCGTGCGTCATCCGCGCCAGACCGGCGAGGAGACGTACGGACTCGTTGCGCCAGACCGCGACGATCGCGTCCTCGGTGGGCGAGCTCATTCAGCCGGGGTCGGCGGACCGAACAGCGGCCGCATCTCCACGGCCACGTCCTGCCCCGGCCACAGCTCCTCGTGGAGCTGGATCATCCGGCGTCCGAGCTCGATCGCCTCGTCGGGTGAGCGGACCTCGAAGAGCGAGAACCCGCCAGCGACCTCCTTGGCCTCCGCGAAGGGCCCGTCGATGTGGGTCACCTCCCCAGCGGTCAACCGGATCTCCACCGCGGGACCGAGCCCGTCGGCGTCGAGCAGGATGCCGTCGGCGTACTGCTGCTTGATCTCGGCCTCCACCGCCTCGATCAGCGCGGCCGGCGGCGGCCCGGCGTCGGGGGCCATCTTCACGAACATCATGTAGCGCATCTGCGTCTCCTTGCGTGTCGGCGTCGCGTCCGTTGCGCGTCGTCGCCTACGCGTCGAGGAGAGCCTGCCGCTTTCGACACGCCCGCACCAGAGATTTCGGTACGTGTCGCCCTAAGGCGCCTACGACGCCTTCGACGCCTTCGACTTCTTCGTCTTCTTCTCCTCGGCCTCCTCGGCCTCCTCGGGGACCTCCTCGCCGCGCGACTTCTTGGCCGCGGCGACCGAGCGCTGCAGGGCGGCGAGCAGGTCGACGACCTCGCCGGAGGTCTTGGTGGAGGTGGGGGTCCGCTCGACCTCGCCGCCCTCGATCTTGGCCTTCACCATCTCCTCGACGGCGCTGGCGTAGTCGTCGGAGAACTCCTCGGGATGGAAGTCGCCCGCGAGGGTCTCGACGAGCATGTTGGCCATCTTGATCTCGGAGTCCTTGATCTCGCCGGCCTCGACCTTGAAGTCGGGCACCCGGATCTCGTCGGGCCACATCATCGTCTGCAGCACGATCACGTCGCCGTTGTCGGTCGGCCGCACCCGGAGCGCCGCGACCGTGGTGCGCTGCCGCAGGGCGACGGTCACCAGCGCGACCCGGTCGGCCTCGAGCAGGGCCTGGCGCAGCAATGCGTAGGGCTTGACCCCGGTGTTCTCCGGCTCCAGGTAGTAGCTCTTCTCGAAGAGCATCGGGTCGATCTGGTCGCTCGGCACGAACTTCTCCACCGCGATCTCACGCGAGGAGGTGGTCGGCAGGTTGGCGAAGTCGTCGTCGGTGAGCACGACCATCTCGCCGTCCTCGGTCTCATAGCCCTTCGCGATCTCGGAGTAGGGCACTTCCTCGCCGTCGATCGAACAGATCCGCTGATAGCGGATTCGGCCACCGTCGGACTGGTGCACCTGACGGAACGAGACGTCGTGCGACTCCGTCGCCGAATAGAGCTTCACGGGCACGCTGACCAGCCCGAACGACACCGCGCCCTTCCAGATCGCACGCATGGTGACTCCCTCCGTAACGGCAACGTCTCGCCCAGTATCTGCCGTATTCCGTTTTCGCGGTACCCCTTAACCCCACGCGTCACACGGCCTGCTGGAGGCAAGATGGACACATGCGGCCCATGCTCGCCACGCCCGGCGCCCACGTTCCCCCGGGGGAGGAGTGGGTCCATGAGGTCAAGTGGGACGGCATCCGGCTGGTCGGAGAGTCCGAGCAGGGACGTACGCAGACCCGCCTCGCGACGCGCAACGGCAACGACGCGACCCCTGCCTGGCCCGAGATCGCGACCGGGCCGACGCGCGACATCGTCGTCGACGGTGAGGTGATCGCGCTCAACCACGCCGGGCTGCCCGACTTTCGGGTGCTGATGGACCGGATGCACAACCGCGACGTCCGCCGGGCGGCGCGGTTCGCGGAGCGGATCCCCGCGACGTACATGGTCTTCGATCTGCTCCGTCTCGACGGGCGGCTGCTCATCGAGGAGCCCTGGGCCGAGCGCCGCAAGATCCTCGAGGCGGTCCATGCCGACGGCGATCTGGGCTCATGGCAGGTGCCGGCGACGTACGACGATGGCCGGATGCTCCATGAGGTCACGAAGCAGCAGGGGCTGGAGGGGATCGTGTCGAAGCGGCGCGGAAGCCGCTACCGGCCGGGGGAGCGGAGCAAGGACTGGATCAAGCTGGCCCACCGCTACCGGGCCTCGCTGGTGGTCGGCGGCTGGCGACCCGAGGTGGGCACCGAGGGCGGTACCGAACGACTCGGCGCCCTGCTCGTCGGGCAGCCGACGCCCGAGGGGCTGATCTACCGTGGGCGGGTCGGCAGCGGCATCACCGGCAAGCGGGCCCAGCGGCTCGGGGAGCTGCTGCGCGAGACCAGCCGGAGCCCCTTCGCCGGACCCGACGTCGATCCGGACGGGGGAGTGCCGTCGCTGGACGCTCGGGGCACCCACTGGGTCGAGCCGCTCCTGGTCGTCGAGGTGGAGACCCACGGCACTGCTGTCGCGGCGGCGAGCTACAAGGGCCGGCTGCGACAGCCGAGCTTCATCGGCATCCGCGAGGACATCGAGCCGAAGGATCTGTGATGGTCGAACGAGAAGAGGTACGCGTCGAGGTCGACGGCCGGGTCCTGACCCTGACCAGCCTCAGCAAGGTGCTCTATCCACGCACGGGCATGACGAAGGGCGAGGTGCTCAACTACTACGCCCAGGTCGCGCCGGCGCTCCTGCCGCAGCTCCAGGACCGTGCCGTGACGAGGATCCGCTGGCCGCACGGCGTCGGCGACATGTCCTTCTTCGAGAAGAACGCACCGGCCGGCACGCCCAGCTGGGTCCGTACGGTCATCGTTCCGACAACGGGATCCCGAACCGCCGACCACAGGGAGGGAACACTCACCTTTCCGATCCTCGACAGCCTCGCCGCCCTCACCTGGGCCGCGAACCTCTCCGCGCTGGAGCTGCACGTCCACCAGTGGACGGTCGGCAGCGACGGCACCCCGGCAGGCGCGAACCGGATCGTGATCGACCTCGACCCCGGCGAGCCGGCCGGCCTGCAGGAGTGCTGCGAGGTCGCGCTGCTCGTGCGCGAGGCGCTTGCCGCCCGTGACCTCGCCGCGACGCCCGTGCTCAGCGGGAGCAAGGGCGTGCACCTGTACGCCGCCCTGCCCGAGCCCGTCGAGCCGGACGTCGCCACGGCGCTGGCCAAGGAGATCGCCGAGGACCTCCAGAAGGCGCACCCGAGCAAGGTGACCGCGACGATGACCAAGAGTCGCAGGTCAGGCAAGGTTTTCCTGGACTGGTCGCAGAACTCGGGATCGAAGACGACCATCTGTCCCTACTCGCTGCGGGGCAAGGGGATCCCCACGGTCGCGGCCCCGGTGACCTGGGACGAGGTCGCCGAAGGGGCCGAGGATCCGCTCGGTATCGACCAGCTCGGACCTAACAATGTGATCACGCGCTTATCTGAAAGGGGGGATCTCTTCACAAGCCCTACGGGGCTGTAACTATTGTTCTCTTCATGTCGAACTCCGTGCTTGTCGTAGAAGACCAAGAGGACATCGCTGCTCCCCTGGTGCGCACGCTCCAGCGTGAGGGCTATGACGTCACCTGGGTCGACTCCGGCAAGAAGGCGCTGGAGCTGCTGGCACCTCCGTACGACGCCGAGCTGGTGCTGCTCGACCTGGGCCTTCCGGACATGGACGGGCTCGAGGTCTGCAAGGCCGCTCGAGACAACGGCTACGAGGGCGGGATCATGATCCTCACCGCCCGTGACGCCGAGATCGACCTGGTCGTGGGGCTCGACGCCGGTGCCGACGACTACCTGGCCAAGCCGTTCGCGCTGGCCGTCCTCCAGGCGCGGGTCCGCGCCCTCCTGCGCCGCTCGGGCCCGGTCGAGCCCGGCGCCGACGACGACGCCCTGCGCATCGACGTGGCTGCCCACCGGGTCTACGCCGGCGAGCGCGAGGTGACCCTGACCGGCAAGGAGTTCGCGCTGCTGGCCGTCCTGGCCGCCTCCCGCGACAAGGTCGTCTCCCGCGACCGGCTGATGGCCGAGGTCTGGGACGAGAACTGGTACGGCTCGACCAAGACGCTCGACGTCACCGTCGGACGCCTGCGCCAGAAGCTCGAGGCGGCCGGTGTGCAGGAGAAGGTCGTCGCCGTCCGCGGCGTCGGTTTCCGTCTCGAAGCAGCGGAGTAAACGCAAGTTCGACACGGTGTCATACGCGTGTTCAGTGCGTGAGATGTTTCACAAACGACGGCAAAGCCACGCGTGAACACGCCGTTTGTGCTTCAGATTCGGCCATTCGGGATTGGATCCGTTCCAGATCGCATGTCACCTTGGATGAGCCGTGCAGAACGCACGACCGGCCCCGGTACACGCCGAATCCTGTCCCTCCGGACGCCGGCCCCTACTACTGAACCCCCTTTACCCTCACACTCAGCAGTACGTATGGGACAGGAGCGGGGGACCCAAGTTCCACGCGACTAACTCGGACGGTCGCTTGGGGTGAAGCCATCGCCACGATGGCCGGGCAACCTTCTAGCCCGAACCCGACAGCTCACCTCGCAGGCGTGGGAAGGAACTCACGCATGTCCAAGTCCGTATCTCATCCTGCCCATCGAGGCGCGCCCCGCCCGTTCCGGTCGCCGAACGTCTCGATCGCCCGGACGATCGCAGGATCTCTCAGTGGCCACGGCAAGCTCCTCGGCCGCATCACCCTCGCCAGCGGCATCGCCGCCGGTGCCCTGGTGGCAGTCCCCGCCGCCAACGCCGCGCCGGCCTCCCACGAGACCACCTCCGTCGAGTCGGCCGTCGAGCCGGCCAAGGTGGTGGAGGCTCCGACCCTGGAGGCCTCGGCCACCCCCACGGCGATGCTCACCGACATCAAGCAGCTCGAGAGGGCTGTCGAGGTGCAGGAGCGCAAGGCCGAGGCAGCCCGCAAGGCGGCCGAGGCGAAGCGCAAGGCAGCGATCGCCGCCAAGAAGGCCGCGGAGGCGAAGAAGAAGGCCGAGGCCGAGGCCAAGGCCTTCGCCGCGAGCCAGGAGGGCAAGATCGAGCGCGCGATCAGCGTCGCCTCGGAGCAGATCGGCGACCCGTACGTCTGGGGTGCCACCGGTCCGAGCTCGTTCGACTGTTCCGGCCTGACGCAGTACGCCTTCAGCGCTGCCGGCATCGAGCTCCCCCGGGTCTCGCGCGACCAGGCGGCTGCGCTGCCGACGATCCCGAACGACCAGATCCAGCGCGGCGACCTGATGTTCTGGGGCAGCCCGGTCTACCACGTGGGCATCTTCCTGCGCTGGGAGAATGGTCAGGCGATCATGCTGCACGCCCCCAAGCCGGGCGCGTCCGTTCGTGAAGAGGCTGCCTGGGACGGCTGGTTCGCCGGCTCGACCCACCAGGCCTGAGGCTTCTCGGGACCCATATATCCCCCTGGCGCTCGCCCTCCGGTTCCCCTACCGGAGGGCGAGCGCATATTTGCGGGGTCGGCGAATCGGGCGGCGAACCACCGGTCAAGTAACCTGTAAGACGTGGCAGGCCCCGAATTCGACACCGAGATCAAGCAGCTCCAGGCAACGATGCAGACCATCGGCCAGGTGCTGGACCTGGACGCGATGCGCAAGGAGATCGCCGACCTCGGCGAGCAGGTCGCCGCGCCCGACCTCTGGGACGATCAGGACAACGCCACCCGCGTCACCGGACGTCTCTCCCTGCTACAGGGCGAGCTCAACAAGTTCACCGAGCTCCGCACCCGCATCGAGGACCTCGGCCTGATGGTCGAGATGGCCCAGGAGGAGGGCGACGCCGACTCGCTCGCCGAGTCCGAGGCCGAGCTGGGCCGGGTGAAGAAGGCCGTCGAGAGCCTGGAGATCCGCACCCTGCTCTCGGGGGAGTACGACTCCCGCGAGGCCCTGGTGACGATCCGCTCCGGCGCCGGTGGCGTCGACGCCGCCGACTTCGCCGAGATGCTGATGCGGATGTACGTCCGCTGGGCCGAGCGCAACAAGTACCCGGTCGAGGTCTTCGACACCTCCTACGCCGAGGAGGCCGGGCTGAAGTCCGCCACCTTCGCGATCCACGCCCCCTACGCCTACGGCACCCTCTCCGTCGAGGCCGGCACCCACCGTCTGGTGCGGATCAGCCCCTTCGACAACCAGGGCCGTCGCCAGACCTCCTTCGCCGCGGTCGAGGTCGTGCCCGTGCTGGAGCAGACCGACGAGATCGAGATCGACGAGAACGACATCAAGGTCGACGTCTACCGCTCCTCGGGCCCCGGTGGCCAGTCGGTCAACACCACCGACTCGGCGGTCCGGCTGACCCACATCCCGACCGGCACCGTGGTCTCCTGCCAGAACGAGAAGTCGCAGTTGCAGAACAAGGCCGCCGCGATGATCGTCCTCAAGGCCAAGCTGCTCGCGCTGAAGAAGGCCGAGGAGGAGGCGCAGATCAAGGAGCTCAAGGGCGACGTCGCCGCCTCCTGGGGCGACCAGATGCGCAACTACGTCCTCAACCCCTACCAGATCGTCAAGGACCTGCGTACGACCTACGAGGTCGGCAACCCGCAGGCGGTCTTCGACGGCGACATCGACGGGTTCCTCGAGGCCGGCATCCGGTGGCGCCGCGGCGCCGAGAAGGCCGAACAGAACTGACCTGATGGTTGCGCTGACGCGCACCAGGCTTCCACTCCCAGGCCGAGGCGCGGCGTACGTCTTTGACGCCTACGGCCCTGAGGACGGGGTGCCGATGGTGCTGTTGCACGAGCTCGGTGGCAGTGCGAAACGGTGGCAGGGTGTGGTGCCGCCGTTCGCCGATGCCCACCGGGTGCATGCCTTCGACATGCGTGGACACGGGGACTCGGATTGGGCCTCGGAGTACTCCCACCGGCTCATCGCCGACGACGTCATCGTGGCGATGGACGCGCTCGGGATCTCGGGCGCCGTGGTCGTCGGGCACTCGACCGGCGGCAACGTCGCCCTCCTGGTCGCGATGCACCGGCCCGACCTGGTCTCCCGGCTGATCATCGAGGACGTGGTGCCACCCGCGCCGCGCCAGCGCAGGTCGCCCGGGCGCCCGGCACGGCCGATGCCCCACGACTGGGAGTGCATCGCGTCCCTGCTGGTCGAGGCGACGATGTACGACGCGTGGATGTGGGAGCAGCTCGAGCTGCTGCCCATGCCGACCCTGCTCGTGGCCGGTGGCGGCAACAGCCACATCCCGCAGTCGGATCTGGAGAAGGTCGCCCAGCGGATCCCGCAGGCCGACCTCGTCCACTTCGACGTCGGTCACTTCGTGCACCGCAATCAGCCCGCCGAGTTCGCCGACACCGTCCTGGCCTGGCTCGCGTCGCGGTCCTGAATCCGACCCGTACTGCGTCGCGGGTGGGATCCCCATCCCTAAGGACCCCACCCGCTCTCGCCAGCCGGCTCTGCTCTGACTCAGTGCCCGCGGCGGCGCGCGCCGCCCGGTGAGGTGCCTACCCGGCCCGAGCGACTAAGTCGATTAAAGCACTCGACTTTGGGTCGGCGCAAACGACGCGCCGGGACCGGGCCTCGATCGAGAACCTCAGGCGTCGGCGGCGGCCGCGGTGAGGGTCACCAGGCACCAGCGGGAGGCGCGCTTCTGGACCGTCGCGGGCGCCTCGCCGGCCTTGCCGGTGAGCTCGCAGGAGAGCCAGGCGTCGCCGAAGAGGCCGCGGTGGACCACCTTCGTCTGCTTCTTCGCGTCGGTGCAGGTGAGGGCGACCGACGGCTTCCCGTACGCAGGGGTCGACGCGGCCTTGCAGCCCTTGGGCACGCTCTTGGTCATCTGCGTGGCCCAGTCCAGGGTGACCGGCGGCGCGAAGACCCAGGCCCGCGCCGAGGTGGCCGAGTCCTCCGGCCCGGTCCAGATGCAGCCGTACTCCTGCGCGACATCGTTGACCTGGCCCGAGATGGCGGTCTGGTCGCCGTCGCCGTAGGCCTTCTTCTCGGCGGCGGCGCCGCCGAGCGCCTCGGTCGCGTCCTCGGTCGGGACGCGGTCGCAGAACGCGCCGCGGCGTACGTGCATCGTGGTGGTGTCCGTGGTGCTCAGGTCGCCCTTCACCTCGGGGACCTCGGGCTCGTCGTCTTTCAGGGTGAGTACGCCGACCCCGACCGCGATCGCGGTGAGGACTACGGCACCGATGAGGATCCGGACTGCAGAGCGCACGCCGTCAGAGTACAGGGGCAGGTATGTCCGAGCCGAAGTGCTGAGCCCACCACCGTTGCACTACCCTCGGTGCGGTGATCCGCTTCGAGAAGGTCAGCAAGGCCTACCCAGGGCAGGCGCGCCCCGCCCTCAACAGCCTTTCGATCGACATCCAGAAGGGGGAGTTCGTCTTCCTCGTGGGCCAATCCGGCTCGGGGAAGTCGACGGCGCTCAAGCTGATGCTGCGCGAGCAGCGCCCGACCACCGGTCGGGTCTACGTCGCCGGCAAGGAGATCAATCGGCTCGCCGGCTGGAAGGTGCCGCGGCTGCGCCGCCAGGTCGGCACGATCTTCCAGGACTTCCGCCTCCTGGCCAACAAGAACGTCGCCGAGAACGTCGCCTTCGCGATGCAGGTGACCGGTCACTCCAACCGCGAGATCCGGGAGCGCGTCCCGGAGACGCTCGAGCTGGTCGGCCTCGACGGCAAGGGCGACCGGATGCCCGACGAGCTCTCCGGTGGTGAGCAGCAGCGCGTGGCCGTCGCCCGCGCGTTCATCAACCGGCCGATGATCCTGATCGCCGATGAACCGACCGGAAACCTCGACCCCGGCAACACCGTCGGCATCATGCGCCTGCTCGACCGCATCAACCGGTCCGGCACCACGATCGTGATGGCGACCCACGACGTCCAGATGGTCGACCAGATGCGCAAGCGCGTCATCGAGCTCGAGCACGGCCACCTCGTACGCGACCAGGTCCAGGGCGGCTACGGTGCCCAGTTCTGAGGCGCCAGCTCTGAGGCTTCAGCTCTGAGCTGACCCTCGTTCTCGACCAGGTCCCACAACCCAGAAAAGGTTCCTCGACCCGCCATGCAGCTGCGCTATGTATTCACCGAGCTCCGCCAGGGGCTACGCCGCAACCTGTCGATGCACGTCGCGGTGGCCCTGACGCTGCTCGTCTCGCTCACCCTCGCCGGCGTCGGCCTGCTGCTGCGTGAGCAGGCCCAGCTGACCGAGGAGGTCTGGGGCGACGAGCTGCAGATCACGTTCTACATGTGCAACGGCGCCAACGACCGCAACCCGCAGTGCGCGGGTGCCGTCGACGACAGCCAGAAGAAGGTCATCACCGACGCCCTCGAGGACAACAGGTACGTCGACAAGATCGAGGAGGAGAGCCAGGAGCAGGCCTACGAGCGGCTGCAGGCTCTCGACGTCGAAGGCGTCAGCGGTCCCGACCCGGTGGTCAAGTCCAGCGACATGTGGGAGTCCTACTGGGTCACGATGACCGACCCGCACCACTCCGCCGAGATCATCGAGGCAGTCGCCGGCCTGGACGGCATCGACCACGTCGGTGACGTCCACGAGGTCACCGGGCCCATCCTCGCCGCCGTCGACGGGCTGCAGAGCGCGGCGCTGGTCGGCGCGATCGTGCTGGTCATCGCGGCGCTGCTGCTGGTCGCCAACACCATCCGGCTGGCGGCCTTCGCCCGCCGTCGTGAGATCGGGATCATGCGACTGGTCGGTGCCTCGACCCTCTACATCGCGCTGCCGTTCCTCCTGGAGTCGCTCGTGGTGGCCCTGGTCGGGATCGGACTGTCCGGGATCGCGCTGGCCGCGGTGATGTACTTCGGCGTCGAGCAGCGGCTCTCGTCCACCGCGGTGACCCAGTGGGTCGGCTGGGAGGAGTTCTTCAGCTCCTTCGCGATCGTCGCGATCCTCGGCATCCTGCTCACGCTGGTCCCGACACTCCTGCTCACCCGCAAATACATCAAGGTCTGACCCGGATCCCCTACCGTCGAGCCGTGCACGTCTTCCCCCGTGCCGGTTCGCTCGCCGCTGTGCTCAGTTGCGCCGTGGTGGCCGCCGTGCTGCTCTCGCCCACCCTTCCCTCCTCCGCCGACGAGAAGGACCGCCTCGAGCAGGAGCAGCGCGAGGTCCAGCAGGACCAGAAGGCCGCCGCCGAGGATCTCGAGCACTCCAGCGCCGGCCTGCGCAAGGCGTCGGCGACGTACGCCGCGGCCCGGAAGAAGCTCGACCAGGCCCAGACCCGCCTCGACGAGCTCAACGCCAAGCTGGTCGAGGTGCAGGCCGCGCACACCAAGCTCGAGGCCGAGCTCGCCGAGCAGAAGCTGCTGCTCGCCGAGGCGAAGCGGGAGCTCGCCGAGGGCCAGGCCGAGGTGAAGGTTCAGCGCGAGGAGATGCGCGACGCGATCCTGACCCGGTTCACCGGGGGAGACCCGCGGCTCGCCCAGGCGGCGGCGCTGCTCTCCGGAGGCTCCCTCGAGGACCTGATGCGCCAGCAGACGTACGTCGACGCGGCTTCCGCGGGGCAGGACGCCACCCTCCAGCGGATGGAGGCGACCGAGACCATGCTCGTCGTCCGCGAGGGCGAGGTGCAGGAGGCGACCGACGCCATCGCGGCCAAGGAGAAGGAGGCCCGGCAGCTGGTCGCCGAGGTCGACTCGCTCCGGGACCAGGCCGCCGCCGCCCACGCCGAGATGTCCACGCTCGCCGACCAGGCGGCCACCGCGAAGCAGTCGGCCGAGGCGGCCCGGGCGGCGGACGCCGCCGAGCTGCGCAAGCTCGAGGCCGAGGAGTCGGCGCTGCGTACGAAGATCCGGTCGCTCGCCTCGGCGAGCTCCGGCTCCGACCGCAACGTCGGGTCGGTCGGCGGGCTCTTCGGGCCGCCGGTGACCGACACCTACGTCACCTCGCCCTACGGCATCCGCAAGCACCCGATCTACGGCTACGTCTCGCTGCACAACGGCACCGACTTCTCCGCGCCCTGTGGCCGCCCGCTGCTCGCCGTCGACTCGGGGCAGATTATCTCGACCTCGTACTCCAGCGTGTGGGGCAACCGCCTGCACCTGTATCTCGGCAAGGTCAACGGGCACTCCTACACCGCCGTCTACAACCACATCTCGAGCTACGCGAGGACCTCAGGGTCCGTCGGACGCGGTGAGACCGTGGCGTACGCAGGGACCACCGGCTGGTCCACGGGCTGCCACCTGCACTTCACGATCCTGCGCGACGGCACTCCGGTGGACCCGGCACCACTGCTGGGCTGAACTCTGGCGGCTGAGCCCTGGGGGGTATCGTCACCTGCTCGTCCGGTCATCCCCCACTGCCACCGGAGGCAATGCTGTGCACCCCGCGCGACTCGGCGCCATCCGTCTGAGCCGTCCCCTGCTCGCGCTGCTCATCGGCTGCGTGCTCGCCGGGACGCTGATCACCCCGCTCGCCCGAGCCGACGACTCGCTCGAGGACCAGCAGGAGCAGATCGAGAAGGAGAAGGAGGCGGCCCAGCACGCCGTCGAGCACTCCAGCGACGCTCTGCAGCGGGCCACCAGGGCCCTGGCCGCCGCCCAGAAGAAGCTGGCCGGCGCCCGGTCCCGGCTCGAGAAGATCGACGTACGCCTGCGGGCGGCCGCCCGTGAGCACCGCCGTGCCGAGGCGTCCCTGGAGCGGCAGCGAGCCGTGCTCGAGGCTGCGCGTACGGACCTGCGCACCGCGCGGAAACGGGCGGCCGCGTCCCAGGACGACCTGCGCGACACGATCCTGGAGGAGTTCACCGCCGTCGGCGACCCGCGGCTCCAGGAGTTCTCGGCGCTGCTCGAGGGCGCGACGCTGGAGGAGCTGATGCGGCGGCGCAACTACACCGACGCGGTGACCTCCTCGAAGGCCAGCACGCTGGAGCGGCTGCAGGCCGGGGAGCGCCTGGTTGCCCGTCGCGAACGCGGCCAGCGCCGGGCCACCGCGGCGGTGGCGGCGACCGAGAGGACTGCCGCCAGGAAGGTCGCCGAGGTCAAGCGGCTCCGAGCCCGCGCGGCCGAGGCCCGCGACGAGATCTCGGCCCTGGTGACGCGGACCGCGGCGGCCAGGACGAAGGCCGCCGAGCTCGCCGAGGAGGACCGCAAGGTCCTCGCCGAGCTCGAGAAGCAGGATGCGGCGCTCAAGGAGAAGATCGCCGCGCTCGCCGAGGGCGCGCAGAACCGGACCGTCGACACGCTCGTGGGCATGTTGGCGATGCCCGTCGCGGACTCCTACGTCACCTCGCCCTACGGGATGCGCACTCACCCGACCACGGGGGAGTACAAGCTGCACGACGGCGTCGACCTGCACGCCCCCTGCGGAACGCCCCTGCGGGCTGCCGAGTCGGGCACGGTCATCGCGCAGGAGTGGAACGACGCGTACGGAAACCGACTGCACCTGTTCCTCGGCAACATCAACGGGCACTCCTACACGGCCGTCTACAACCATCTCGAGGCGTACCGGAGCGCTGTCGACGACACGGTCGCGCGCGGCGATGTCATCGGGCTCGCCGGGACGACCGGCTGGTCCACCGGATGCCATCTGCACTTCATGATCCTCCGGGACGGCGAGATCATCGACCCGATGCCGCTGCTGGGTCTGTGACTCGTCCCTAAACGTTTCGCGGTCATGACCCTGCGCCTGAGAGAATGGAGGAATGGCGAAGGAGCAGGGGCGCAAGATGATCGCGCAGAACAAGAAGGCGCGACACGACTACCACATCGAGGACACCTACGAGGCCGGCATGGTCCTGCAGGGCACCGAGGTGAAGTCGCTGCGTGAGGGTCGCGCCTCCCTGGTCGACGGCTTCGTCGACATCGACCGTGGCGAGGCCTGGATCCACGGGATCCACATCCCCGAATACCTCAACGGCACCTGGACCAACCACTCCGCGCGCCGCAAGCGCAAGCTCCTCCTGCACCGTGCCGAGATCGACAAGATCGAGCGCAAGGTCTCCGAGAAGGGCCTCACCGTCGTCCCCCTCGCCCTCTACTTCCTCAACGGTCGCGCCAAGGTCGAGATCGGCGTCGCCAAGGGCAAGAAGTCGTGGGACAAGCGCAACACCATCGCCGAGCGTACGGCCAAGCGGGAGGCCGAGGTCGAGGTCGGCCGGAAGCTCAAGGGGATGAAGGGCTGACGGGTTTTCCGCCGGCGAATAACCGAGTGGGGAATGCTGGCGGGGGGCTGTAGTGTTCTCTTACTGCCTGCACAACGGGCATTGACAAATCAAAAGGGGCTGATCGGTTTCGACTTGGGACGTTGCTCCCAGGGGAAGCGGGTCGAGGAGCCAGCGTCATCTCGTAAACGATCGCTGGAAACCAATAACTGCCAACGCTAAGCGCAGTTCCTTCGCTCTCGCCGCCTGACGCGGTGATCGAAGCGTCTGACCGAGTATCCGTCTCCGGCTCGGATCCAGGCGTCATCTAGGAGACTCCACCTCATGCACATGCCGACGGGGCATGAGGGACATCTAGTCGGCTGAGCCTGTCGGGGACGTGTCTGCGTCGAGCCCCGGGGATGAGAGAACGCCACCCACAGACTGCACCCGGAGAAGACCTGGCACGGCGCTCGAGGACCGGGGTTCGATTCCCCGCAGCTCCACAAACCTTTGGCCGACGTGTGCCCTCCATTCGGAGGGCCACGTCGGTTTGTCATTTTCAGGCGACGCTTCGCGTCGCGGCGGGGGCTTCGCCACCCGCACCCCCTTAGTTCCGTGTGGCTGATGTTTCGGTGGGCGGAAGACTTCCTGTTGTTCACCTCCCTGGCGAGATGACTTCTCTTGCGTGCGCGATAGGGTTGTGAGGCGTACGTCACATGGAGGTAAGGATGTTCGAGGAAGGACAGCTCTACTCACCCGTCACCGTGGGCGAGGATGGGCAGGTCGAGGTGCATCTGGGGGACAATCACCCCGGGTTCGCGGACCAGGACTACCGGGCACGACGCAGCGAGATCGCTGGCGCGGCGCTCGGTTGGAAGCCGGGGCAGCCGGTGCCCCGGATCGACTACACAGACACGGAGAACGAGATCTGGCGCACGGTGTGCCGTGAGATCGCGCCGCTGCACGCGAAGTACGCCTGCCGCAACTACATCGCGGCCGTGGAGGCCCTCAACCTCCCGCAGGATCGGGTGCCACAGCTCGACGAGGTCAGCGCCGGCCTGAAGCCGCTGACCGGCTTCGAGTACGTCCCGGCCGCGGGGATCGTCCCGCTGGAGGAGTTCTACGGGAGCCTGGCCGACGGGCAGTTCCACTCGACGCAGTATCTGCGTCACCACGCCGTGCCGCTCTACACCCCGGAGCCCGACATCATCCACGAGGTGATCGGCCATGGGAACCTCCTCGCCGATCCTCAGGTCGCCGAGGTCAAGCGCCTGGCCGGCGCCGCCGCGCGTCGTGTCCAGACCAGGGAGGCGCTCCAGGTCGTCGCCGACGTCTTCTGGTTCACCATCGAGTTCGGCGTGCTGTACGAGGACGGTGACATCAAGGCCTACGGGGCCGGGCTGCTCTCCTCCTACGGCGAGATCGAGGAGATGCACGAGGTGGAGGTACGTCCGCTCGACTTCGCCCAGATGGCGACGGTCGACTACGACATCACCCACTACCAGCCGGTGCTCTTCGCGGCGGAGTCGTTCAGCCACATGGTCGATGAGGTCGGCAACTTCTTCGCGACCTGCGACGACGACACGCCACAGCGTCTCGGTGCCGTCTAGACCGTTTCGACCGGTTCCGAGGCGTTAGCCTCGGATGATGATCGACGGCTACCGTAACCGCGCGCTGGAGGCGGCGCTCGCCGCCGCCGACGCCGACGCGGTCGGTGCCGCGCTGCGTACGGGGCAGGTTGTCGTTCCCCAGCTCGACGAGGCTCGGATCAGGGTCTTTCCCGGGGATCGCGGCAACCGGCCACCGTACGAGGCGATGCTCTTCTCCTCCCAGGCGGCGCTGGAGACCTTCCTGGCCGAGGACACCCGCCGGCGGGCGCAGCTGCGCACCGCCGACGGGCTGCGGGAGTTCCTCACCGCCAACATCGAGGAGATCGCGTACGTCACCTTCGACCCGGCCGGGCCGAACCGGTACCGGGCGGGGATCAAGGACGTGCTCAAGGCGATCGGTCCCAAGCCGCACGTCGACCTGCGGCTGCCGAAGGCGCAGGAGTGGTACGTCGTGGACATGTCCGACGAGGACGTACGCGACTACCAGCTCGCCGACCTGGCCGCCAAGGTCCTCCCGAAGGTGCAGCGGTCCAGGGTCGAGCAGCCCGACTGGGCACAGTGGATGGCCGCCGCCAAGGACGCGGCCGTCGAGCAGGGCGCGGCGTTCCTGGCCTTCTGGCTGCAGCGAGTCGGGCGGCGCCCGGCCGGGCTGGCGGTCGCGTTGAGCCGGCCCGCCCCGTTCGGCATGGTGCGGCACCCGCTGCAGGCCGAGACGACGACGGTGGGGGAGCGGTGGGTGGCCTCGCCCGACCGGCTCTACGAGTCGCGGCTGATCTACTCCTTCCCGCACCCCGACCTCGCCGACCTGGCCCTGCCGACCGTCGACCTCGTGGTCGCGACCTTGTCGTGGGGAGACGAATCGTGAGCTGCGTCTTCTGCGACGTCGTCGCCGGTGACCTCGCGGCCGAGGTCGTCTTCGAGGACGAGGGCTTCCTGGCCTTCCTCGACCATCGACCGGTGCAGAAGGGCCACATCCTGATGGTGCCGAGGCAGCATCTCGCCACACTCCTCGATCTCCCTCCTGACCTGCACGAACGCTTCGTCGCCAACGCCCAGCGCCTGGCCGCAGCGGTCGTGGACGGACTCGGCGCCCAGGGCAGCTTCGTCGCGGTCAACAACGTGGTCAGTCAGTCCGTCCCACACCTCCACCTGCACGTCGTCCCGCGCACCCGCGGCGACGGCCTCAAGGGCTTCTTCTGGCCCCGCCACAAGTACGCCGCCGGCGAGCAGAAGGAATACGCCGACCGGCTGCGCGCCGTGCTGGGCTGACTCCGGGCTGAGTTCACCGAGGCGTACGGCTTCGGCCATCGAGGCGTCGGGGCGAGGTCGGGGAGGGCCGATTCACTCGAGATCAGTTGTTGTCCACTGATCCCGGGAGTGCGCAATGTCGCTGTCGTCCGTCGCGTCCAAGACCTTCACCTCAACACTGGCCGGCGTCGCGCTGGCAGCAGGCACGATGATCGTTCCGGTGGCGGTCAACGCCGTCGAGGCCAACCGGGCCGACGACATCACCGTCACCGCCCACCGCGGGGCGAGCGCGTACGCCCCGGAGAACACCCTCGCGGCCTTCGCCGTCGGCATCGAGCAGCGGGCCGACTGGATCGAGTCGGACGTGCAGGCCACCAAGGACGGCGAGCTCGTGCTGATGCACGACACCACCCTGTCACGCACCACCGACGTCGAGCAGCGCTTCCCCGGCCGCTCGCCGTGGAACGTCAAGGACTTCACCCTCGCCGAGATCAAGACGCTGGACGCCGGCTCCTGGTTCAGCGAGGAGTACGCCGGCGAGCCGGTGCCGACGCTGAAGGAGATGGTCGAGCAGGTGCGGCCGACACGGTCCGGGATCCTGATGGAGCTCAAGTCGCCGGCGCTCTACCCGGGGATCGAGAAGAAGGTCGCGGCCGAGTTCGACTCGTTCCCGGGCTACATCGACTCCGCGGTCGCCGCCGGCCGTCTCGCGGTGCAGAGCTTCGACTTCGGCTCGATGAAGACCTACAAGGGCATCCAGCCCGAGGTGCCGGTCGGCCTGCTCGGCACTCCCGCCTACGCCGACCTGGACAGCTACACCTGGGCCGACCAGATCAACCCGCACTTCGGCTCCTTCGACGCGGGCTACGTCGCCCGGGTACACGCGCTCGGGATGCACATCCACTCCTGGACGGTCAACGACGCCGCGACCATGAGCGCCGTCCTGGACCGCGGTGTCGACGGCATCATCACCAACAACCCCGACGTGCTCCGTGAAGTGATCGCCGGGCGGCGTACGCCGTCCCTAGACTTGGGCGATGCCGCCTGAGTCGCTTCGGCAGATCGTCACGCCGCGTTCACCGCACACCGGCCCCAGCGACTCCCGGGGCCGGTGTGATCTGGGCATGATCACGCTGAACCCCACTCGCATGCGTACTCTCGCGCTTGCCGCCGTCGCGGCGCTCGCCGCCGGGACCGTTCTGGTCTCGCACCCCGCCTCCGCGACGGCCACCACCACGACCGCCGCCCAGGCGGCCAAGCACAAGCAGGCCGACCCGATCGTCTTCGGTCACCGCGGTGCCTCCGGCTACCGGCCCGAGCACACCCTGGCGGCGTACGACCTGGCCATCCAGCAGGGTGCCGACTTCATCGAGCCCGACGTGGTCTCGACCAAGGACGGCGTGCTCGTCGCCCGCCACGAGAACGAGATCTCCGGCACGACCGACGTCGCCGACCACCCCGAGTTCGCGGCTCGGAAGACCACCAAGACCATCGACGGCAACGCGCTGACCGGCTGGTTCACCGAGGACTTCACCCTCGCCGAGCTCAAGACGCTGCGCGCCAAGGAGCGCATCCCGGGCGACCGTCCGGCCAACACCGCGTACAACGGCCTCTACGAGGTGCCGACCCTCGACGAGGTGCTCGACCTGGTCGACGCCAAGGAGGCCGAGACCGGCCGCACCATCGGCGTCGCGCCGGAGACCAAGCACCCGACGTACTTCGACTCCATCGGTCTCTCGCTGGAGGAGCCGCTCGTGAAGAGCCTCAAGCGCCACGGCCTCGGCGGCAAGCGCGCCGCGGCGGTCATCCAGTCCTTCGAGGTCAGCAACCTCAAGGACCTCAACCGCATGGTCGACACCAAGCTGGTGCAGCTGATCGACTTCGGCGGTGCGCCCTACGACCAGGTGGTGGCAGGCACCGGCGTGACCAACGACTACCTGGTCACCGACAAGGGTCTGCGCGGCATCAAGCGGTACGCCGACCAGGTGGCGCCGTACAAGTTCTACTTCATCCCGCGCGACGCGGACGGCACCCTGGGTGAGGCCACCGACCTCGCCGACCGCGCCGAGCGCGTCGGGCTGCCGACCGTCATCTGGACCATGCGCGCCGAGAACAAGTACCTCCCGACCGAGTGCCGCGTCGGCACCGACCCGATCGCGATCGGCGATCTCGGCTGCGAGGTCGGTCCCTACCTCGACGCCGGTGTGGACGCGTTCTTCACCGACCACCCCGACCTGGGCGTGGCCGCGCGCGACGCTTGGCTGGCGAACCAGTA
Source organism: Nocardioides sp. YJ-D4 (assembly GCF_054031495.1). Taxonomy (NCBI): domain Bacteria; kingdom Bacillati; phylum Actinomycetota; class Actinomycetes; order Propionibacteriales; family Nocardioidaceae; genus Nocardioides; species Nocardioides sp. YJ-D4. The sequence continues at coordinate 1,401,903 of NZ_CM132932.1, read as the reverse complement.
GAGCTACCAATCAGTAGACACCTCGCGACATGACGTACGGCCCTCGCTATTGTCGGCGGGGGCCGCACGTGTTCGTGGGCCTGGTCACAACCAAAGGAGTTTGAGTCATGGGTCGTTTCGACGGACGCGTCGCAGTCATCACCGGTGCAGCGCGCGGGATCGGTTTCGGAGTCGCCACGCGTTTCGCCGAGGAGGGTGCCTCGGTCGCGATCATCGACCTCGACGAGGCCGCCGCCGCTGAGGCTGCCGCCAAGCTTCCGCTCGCCGAAGGCGCCAAGTCGGTCGGCATCGGCGCCAACGTCGCCAAGGCCGAAGACACCGAGGCCGCGGTCGCGCGCGTCGTCGAGGAGCTCGGCGGTCTGCACATCCTGATGAACAACGCCGGCATCACCCGCGACAACCTGCTCTTCAAGATGACCGAGGACGACTGGGACCTGGTCATGAACGTCCACCTCAAGGGCCACTTCCTGATGAGCAAGGCCGCGCAGGCGGTCTTCGTGAAGCAGAAGTACGGCAAGATCATCAACGTCTCCTCCACCTCGGCCACCGGCAACCGTGGCCAGGCCAACTACTCCGCGGCCAAGGCCGGCGTGCAGGGCTTCACCCGCACCCTCGCGCTCGAGCTCGGTCCGTTCGGCGTCAACGTGAACGCCATCGCGCCGGGGTTCATCGCCACCGAGATGACCGACCAGACCGCTGCCCGCCTCGGCCTCGACGTGGACGAGTTCCGCAAGCTCTCGGCCGACGCCAACCCGGTCAAGCGCGTCGGCGAGCCCGCCGACATCGCCGCCGCCGCGGCCTTCCTGGCCAGCGACGAGGCGTCCTACATCACCGGCCAGACCCTCTACGTCGACGGTGGCGCCACCGTCGCCTGAGTCCTCCGAAGAAGGAACCCCGGGCGCGAGCCCGTTGACCGCAACGATTACCGTCTGTCACTCGTCTTGGTACTGAGCCGATTCAGATGGAGATTGATGATGCGTACGTCCCGCCCGGGGTTCCTCCTGCGAGCAGCGGCGACGCTGACCGCTGCGGGTCTGGTCCTGACCGGCTGTGGGTCCTCTGAGGAGCCCACGGAGGCGAAGCCGTCGCCGTCCGCGCCCGCTGAGCCCGACCACGAGCCGCTGACGGGCGTCGAGCTCCCCGAGGGGCAGACCGCCGCACGCAAGCACCCCGCCTACATCGTCAAGATCGACAACACCGCGGCCAGCGACCCGCAGTACGGTCTCGCCAAGGCCGACATGGTCGTCCAGGAGCTGGTCGAGGGTGGTGTGACCCGGCTGGCCGTCGCGTACTACTCCCAGCTTCCCAAGGAGGCCGGTCCGGTCCGTTCGATGCGGGCGACCGACGCGGGTATTGCCGCGCCGATCAACGCCAAGATCATGACCAGCGGCGCGGCGCCGTACACCTTCGCGCAGCTGAAGAAGCACGACATCTCGTGGATCGACATGTCCACCCCCTACGTCGTACGTGACACCAGCAAGCCCCACGACTTCCTGCACAGCGTGGTCGGCAAGGTCGCGAAGGCCGGCAACGCGGCCGCGAAGGACGGCAAGGCGAAGCGGCCCGGCGACTTCATGCCCTGGGGCGACGCGACCACCAAGCTGGCCGGTGGCAAGCCCGCCAAGGCAGTCGACGTGAAGTTCTCCCAGGCGCGCACGGACAACTGGGTCTTCAAGGGCGGCAAGTACCGCCTGCAGAACAACTACATGTCCAAGAGCGGCCAGTTCCTCGCCGACACCGTCGTGGTCGCGCAGACCAAGACCACCATCGCCCCCTACAAGGACCCGGGCGGCGCGATCGTGCCGGTCTCCCACTTCACCGGCCGGGGCAAGGCGTGGATCATGCGCGCCGGCCAGATCGTCGAGGCGACCTGGGTGAAGAAGGGCGAGAAGGGTGCGGTGACGTTCACCGACGCCAGCGGCGCCGCGATCGAGATCCCTCCGGGCAAGGTCTGGCTGGATCTGATCCCGAAGGGCAACGGTCAGGTCGAGCCTGGTGGCGTGATCGTCAAGTAGTGCCCAGAGATCGGGCTCTCAGCGCATGTCCTCGACCTTGACGCCCTGCTTCGCCAGGGTCTGGACCCCGGTCAGCAGGTAGGTCACGGCCAGCTCGATGCGCTCGGCCGCGTCCTCGGGATCGCTGGCCTCGGTGACGGACTCGCCGGCCGCCGACATCGCCCCGAAGAAGAGCCGGGCGAAGGTCGCCACCATCTCGTCGTCGACGGTCCGGTCACCGGCCCGAAGGACGGCGGCGACGATGTCCTCGACGACGGTGAAGGTGGAGCGCTCCTCCTGCTCGCGGTAGCGCTGGTAGCCCAGGACGGCCGGACCCTCCTGCACGACGATGCGGCGGTAGGTGGGCTGCTGGACGGCCTCCAGGAACGTACGCAGCCCGGCCCGGGCCTGCTCCCAGGGGTCCTTCGTCTCGCGCATGGCGGCGTCGATGCTCTGCGCGGTGGCGGCCTCGACCTTCTCGAAGACGACCTCGTAGAGCGCCTGCTTGCCGCTGAAGTGGTGGTAGAGCGCACCCTTGGTGACCTCGGCCCCGGCCACGATGGCGTCCAGCGAGGTGCTCGCGTAGCCGTGCTCGGTGAAGAGCCGCTCGGCGACCTCGACGAGCGTCTTCTTGGTCGAGGCGGAGAACTGCTGCCTCCGTGACATCCCCGGCACCGACGGAAGCGGAGGAACCTTGGGGACGAGCTTGCTCACGGACGACTTTGCCACCCGTCCACTCTAACGGCCGTGTTCGGAATCACCGTCCCAGGTGTTGGCCATACCGTCAGTATGTCCAATACTATAGGTACGTACTCACGGTATGTGAGTGCTCACCTTCCGCAAGGAGCCGACAAATGAGCTGGACCAGCCATCACAAGCGCGGGGAGATCCTCCGCGGCGTGGTCACCGTCATCGACGAGCGTCGAGACGGTCTGCTGCCCATGGATCTTCCCGGCGTCACCGAAACCTTCACCGACGAGCTCGACCTGCTCGCCGCCCTGCAGCTGCGCTGGCACACGCGCCTTTCTGGCCGCATCGAGTCCGAGCTCGCCAACCAGCCGATGGACCTCGAGGACGCCGTCGTCCGGGCCTGGCACGGTGCTGCCGACGACCTGCCCGGCATCCGCGCGGTCCTGGACCGCTACCACGCCCTTCCGGTCGACGAGGCGATGGCCACCGCGCTGGCCAAGGCGCAGACCAAGGAGCACCTGACCCTCGCGGTCATGGCCGGCCGCGGCGCCTTCGCCGACGCCGAGTGCGTCCGTCTCGGCTCGATGATCGAGGCGCGTGCCCGCGCCGAGTACGCACCGGCCGCCGAAGTCGTCGAGCGCGGGCCCCTCGCCGGCCTCGTCGACATGCTCCGAGCGGTCCGCTCGGCAGCCTGAAGCTGCGTACGGGCCGTCTGACCAGGCCCCGGGCGCCGGTGCGCTCCCTCCGCGGACTCCCTCCGCACCTCCCTAAGTGCCGGCCCCGGGGCCTTTCCTGTCTCGTCCCGATCAGCGGGCATTGTTGGTTTCTTGTTGCGGGTGGCGTGACCGGGGTGGTGCGATCATGGCGTCATGACGGAGCAGAAGGACGTACGCGCCGGGCGGCTGCTGGTGGCCACCCCGGAGCTTCGCGACCCCAACTTCGTCGACACCGTGGTGCTCTTGATCGAGGTCAACGACGACGGTGCGCTCGGCGTGGTGCTGAACCGGCCCTCACCCGTGCCGGTCGCCGAGGTGCTGCATCCGTGGGCGACCTCCGTCGCCGATCCCGACGTCCTCTTCCAGGGTGGCCCGGTGAGCAAGGACTCCGCGATCGCGGTCGCGCTCCTGGTCGACTCCGACGACCCGCCGCTGGGCTTCCGGCCCGTCGTCGGACGCCTCGGGCTGCTCGACCTCGACACGCCCGTCGAGCTGGTCGACGGCACCTTGTCGCGGCTGCGGATCTTCGCCGGATACGCCGGCTGGGGCGCGGCTCAGCTCCAGGGCGAGGTGGACGAAGGGTCCTGGTATGTGGTCGACGGCGAGCCGTACGACTCCTTCCTCGACGACGTGAGCTCGATGTGGGCAGCGGTGCTCCGGCGCCAGCCCGGTGAGCTGGCCTTCCACGCCACGCGACCGCCCGACCCCGAACTGAATTAGCGGGCTAGTAAGGTTGGGGGCATGGGCATCCTGGGATTCGGCACGAAAGAAGCCGTCAAGGAACGGGAGGACATCCGCGAGCAGGACGTCCCCACCGAGGAGGGTGACCACGACCGCTACTCCCACTACGTGGAGAAGGACAAGCTGACCGAGGCGATGGTCATGGGCACGCCCGTGGTCGCGCTGTGCGGCAAGGTGTGGGTGCCGAGCCGCGACGGGTCCAAGTTCCCGGTCTGCCCCGACTGCAAAGAGATCTTCGAGGGGATGCCGCCGAGCGGTGGCGAGGGCGACGACGAGTGAGTAGCGCCGAGCTTCCCGGCGCCCTCACACCCGCGTGGCCCAACAAGGCCGCGTGGGGCACTGCGCCCAAGCTGCGTGCTTGGCAGCAGGAGGCGCTGTCCAAGTACCTGTCCGAACAGCCCCGTGACTACCTCGCCGTCGCGACACCCGGGGCCGGAAAGACCACCTTCGCGCTGACCGTCGCCGCCGAGCTCCTCGGCCGCAGGCTGGTCGACCGGGTCACCATCGTCGCCCCCACCGAGCACCTCAAGGTCCAGTGGGCCGAGGCCGCCGCACGGGCCGGGATCCCGATCGACCCGACCTACTCCGCGGGCCAGGGCAAGACCTCGGCCGACTACGTCGGGATCGCGGTGACGTACGCTGGGGTGGCGGTCAACCCGCTCGCGATGCGGATCCGCACCGAGCGGTTCAAGACGCTGGTGATCCTCGACGAGGTGCACCACGCCGGCGACGCGCTCTCGTGGGGCGAGGGGGTCCGGGAGGCCTTCGAGCCGGCCGCGCGGCGGCTGGCGCTGACCGGAACGCCGTTCCGCTCGGACACCAACCCGATCCCGTTCGTCACCTACGCACCCGGCGAGGACGGCATCCCGCGCTCGGCGGCCGACTACACTTACGGCTACGCCGAGGCGCTGCGCGACCACGTCGTCCGGCCGGTGCTGTTCATGGCCTACTCGGGACAGATGCAGTGGCGCACCCGGGCCGGCGACGAGATCGCCGCCCACCTCGGTGAGCCGCTGACCAAGGACCTGACCTCGCAGGCGCTGCGGACCGCGCTCGACCCGGCCGGATCGTGGATCCCGTCCGTGCTCGCGGCCGCCGACAAGCGCCTGACCGAGGTGCGGCGCCACGTCCCGGACGCGGGCGGGCTGGTCATCGCGACCGACCAGGATTCGGCGCGCTCCTACGCCAAGACGCTGAAGACCATCACCGGGCAGAGCGCGACCGTGGTGCTCTCCGACGAGAAGGCCGGCTCGAAGAAGATCGCCAAGTTCTCCGAGTCCGACGACCGCTGGATGGTCGCGGTCCGGATGGTCTCCGAGGGCGTCGACGTGCCCCGGCTCGCGGTCGGGGTCTACGCGACCACCACCTCGACGCCGCTCTTCTTCGCGCAGGCGGTGGGGCGCTTCGTACGTGCTCGTACGCGGGGTGAGACCGCATCCGTCTTCCTGCCGTCCGTCCCGAACCTACTCGGCTTCGCCTCCGAGCTGGAGCTGCAGCGCGACCACGTGCTCGGCAAGAAGGTCACCAGCGAGGACGACATCTTCGCCGCCGAGGACGCGCTGATGGCCGCGGCCAACGCCGAGGAGGGCGCCTCCGAGGAGGAGCTGGGAGCCTGGGAGGCCATGGGCTCCGAGGCACGCTTCGACCGGGTGCTCTTCGACGGCGGCGAGTTCGGCCACTCCGGCGAGGTGCACGTCGGCTCCGAGGAGGAGATGGACTTCCTCGGCATCCCCGGGCTGCTCGACGCCGACCAGATGAAGACCCTGCTCCAGCAGCGGCAGAGCGACCGGGCCCGCAAGCAGAAGTCGGCCTCTGCGCCCGTTGCTGCCGACGAGCCCGTCGCCGCGGTCGCCGCCCACGAGCAGCTCGCCGTGCTCCGTCGCGAGCTCAACGGCCTGGTCGCCGCCTGGCACCACCGCACCAAGACGCCCCACGGGGTCACCCACAACAGGCTCCGCAAGGAGTGCGGCGGCCCGCCGGCCGCGGTCGCCAACGCCGACCAGCTCAAGGCCCGCATCGACACCCTGCGCGACTGGGCCGCGCGCGGCTCGGCGTAGCCGCCGCCGAGTCGGCTCGTCCTGACCGAAGTTCCCGCCGAGTCGGCTCGTCATGACGAGCCGACTCGACCTCGGAGTTGGTCAGAATGAGCCGACTCGGCGTGGTGGCGAGGCTGATCGGGCACACTGGCTGCCGTGAGGACTGGAGCTCCGCGCCTGCGGGTCGGGACCGCGCGATGACCGCGCTCGAGATTGCGGTGACCTCGGTCGGCGGGGCGGTCGTCGCTCGTGCCGGCGGAGCCACCCGCGTGGAACTCTGCTCGGCGCTCGAGGTCGGAGGCGTCACCCCGTCGCAGGGGCTGGTCGAGGGTGTCCTCGACGCGGTCGGTGGCACCGACGCCGACGACGGCTGGCAGGGCGTCCACGTGCTCGTCCGGCCGCGGCCGGGAGGTTTCGGTTACTCCGCCGAGGAGCGGCTGCTCCTGGTACGCGAGGTCGAGACGGTCCTGGAGGCGGGAGCCGACGGGATCGTGATCGGCGCGCTCACCCCGCACGGGGAGCCCGACGTGGAGCTGGTCCGGGAGCTGGCGGGTGCTGCCGCTGCGTACGAGGCGACGGTGACGTTCCACCGGGCGATCGACCTCAGCGCGGACCCGGTCGCCGCGATCCGGGCACTGGACGGCGTGGTCGACCGGGTGCTGACCTCAGGTGGTGCGCCGGCCGCTGCGGCCGGGGCGGCGAAGATCGCCGAGATGGTCGCGGTCGGCGGACCGGACGTACTGGCCGGAGGCGGGGTGACCGTGGACGCCATCAGGGCGCTCGCGGATCTCGGTGTCGAGGGCGTGCACCTCTCCGCCAAGCGACGGGTCGTCACGACCCGCGGGGTGGCGCTGGGAGTCGCCGACGACGGCGGTCACTGGGTGACCGATCCCGATGTGGTCGCCGCAGCGGCCGCCGCCTTGGCCTAGGCGGGGGAGTCGCCCTCGACCAGGTCACGCAGGACGGCGACGGCGCCCTCGAGATCGGCCTGGGTGCGGTGGCGCGACTCCAGCCGCTCGGCGATGAGGTGGGAGATGCGCTCGCGTACGTCGGCGAGGTCGGCGCGGCCGGCATCGGTCAGCGTCACCAGGCTCGCCCGCGCGTCCGCGGGGTTGGGCTCCTTGCTGACCAGGCCGGTCTCCACCAGCTGGGCGATCTGGGCCGACATGGTCGGCTGCGAGCAGCCGTCGGCGCGGGCCAGGTCGGTGATGCCCAGCGGTCCGATGGCGTCGAGGATCGTGAGCACCCGGACGCTGGCCGGAAGGTCGAGCGCTCGGCGGACCAGGCGCATGAGCCGTGCCGCGTAGACGACGAGGTCGCTGGAGAGGTCCAGGGTCTTCGCCGAAGCGGAGCCCGAGGCCATGGGTGTCGCCGAGGCGGAGCCCGAGGCGGTCGGGGCTTCCGAGGGAAGCAGCTGCTGTGAAGGCATCGATCGGAATCCAGAGTTGGGGGTTGCGGCGCGGTGAACGGGTGGAGACTATCTGAGAATGACTACGGAACGGCACACCTGGATCGCGTTCCTGCGCGCCATCAACCTCGGTGCGACCCGGAAATTCCCGAAACAGGCGATCTCAGCCGCCGTGGTGAGGGCGGGCGGAACCGACGTCGAGACCTACATCAACACGGGCAACGTACGCTTCGACCACCCGGTCGGCGACCGGGCCGAGATGGAGGCGATCCTGGAGGAGGCCTTCGCGGCCGACCGATTCTTCGAGGTGCCGACGATCTGCGTGACGCCCGCTGAGCTGAAGGTGATCGCCAACGACGCCGCGGCGGTCGGGATGGGTCACGAGGGCAAGCAGTTCGTGTTCCTGTGCAAGGAGCTCACCGACTCCGGCTCCCGGGACGCGCTGGTCGCCCGGGCGGGGGAGGGCGAGCGGGTCTACGTCATCGGCCGCGCCGTGCACCTGCTCACCGAGGGTTTCCATCAGACGAAGATCACCAACGCCGTCGTCGAGCGCCACATCGCCATCAGCACCAACCGCAACGTCAACGTGATCCGTACGCTCGCCGACAAGTGGGCGTGAGCCGTGCTGCGCCTCGATCCGGTCAGGCGGGAACCTCGGTCTCGGCAGCCTCGACCACCGATCGCCGAGTGATCTCGAAGTCTGCCGGGTCGAAGCGGCTGATCCGGCGGACCAGCTCGCCGGTGGACCACGGCCAGGAGAAGCTGTTGCGACCGTTGGCGTCGATGAAGTAGCTGTGGCAGGACGCGCCGCTGTAGGCGGTGCCGGCGAGCGCGGCCTGCACGTCCGCGACGTACGCGGCCTGGGCCTCTGGCCTGACGTCGAGCTTCGACCAGCCCTGTGCGCGGGCGGTCGTGATGGCTTCGGTGATCATCGCCACCTGCGACTCGGCGACGGCGAAGGCCGAGCCGTGACCGGTGCCGAGGCTCGGGCCGAGCACCACGAACGCGTTGGGGAAGCCGGTGACCGAGGTGCCCTGGTAGGCCTCGGGCGAGCCGGCCCAGTGCTCGGCGAGCGTGCGGCCGTCGGCTCCACGGATCAGGTCGGCGACCGGCATGTCGAGGATGTGGAAGCCGGTGCCGAGGATGATCGCGTCGACCTCCGCCGCGCTGCCGTCGGTGCCGATCACGCGTGCGCCCTCGACCCGTTCGACGCCGGTGGCGTGCACCTCGACGTTCGGCTTCGTCAGCGACTGGAGGTAGTTGTTGGAGAAGAGGATCCGCTTGCAGCCGAGCAGGTAGCCGGGCGTCAGCTTCGCCCGGAGCTCCTTGTCCCGGACGACGGCGCGCAGGTAGGCCCGGCCGATCTGCTGCAGGCCCTGCATCAGCGGCTGCGGGCGGCGAAAGGCGATACCGACGGCCTCCATGGCGGCGTACTCGACCGCCCCGAGCGCCTTCTCGAAGAAGGGCACGTGGTGCTTGACCCACTTCTCCGCGTCCGGCACGGGATGGTCGACCTTGGGCAGCACCCAGTGGGCGGTGCGCTGGAAGAGGTGCAGGTCGGCGACCTGCTTCTGGACCTCGGGTACGAACTGGACCGCCGACGCCCCGGTGCCGATCACGGCCACCCGCTTGCCGTCGAGGGCCACGTCGTGGCTCCACCGGGCCGAGTGCCAGACCTCGCCGGGGAAGTCGGCCAGACCGGGCATGTCCGGGATCTTCGGCTCGTTCCACGGCCCGGCGGCGGCGACCAGGAAGCGGGTGGTGATCTCGCCGTCGCTGGTGTCCAGGCGCCACCCGGCGGACTCGGCGTTCCAGGTCGCGCCGCGGACCTCGACCCCGAACCGGGTGATGTCCTCGAGGCCGCGATCCCGGGCCACCCCCTCGATGTACGCGAGGATCTCCGGCTGGTTGCCGTAGACCCGGGACCAGTCGCTGTTGGGCGCGAACGAGAACGAGTAGAGGTTGGACGGTACGTCGCACGCGCACCCCGGATAGGTGTTGGCCCGCCAGGTGCCACCGTAGGTGTCGGCCTTCTCGAGGATGACGACGTCCTCGACGCCCGCCTCGCGCAGCTTGATCGCGGCCGCGATGCCGGAGATGCCGGCGCCGATGACGACGACCTCGTGGTGGGTGCTCGTGCGTGCGCGTCGTCGACTCATGTTGGGATACTAGTGGTATTTGAATACCGGCGGTAGGTCGAGCAGGTAAGATCTACCCGTGGGCCGGATCACGCGCAAGGAGTCGCACGCGCAGACGCGTGAGCGACTCATCGCCACCGCGCACGGGATGTTCCTCTCCGATGGCTACAACGCGACCTCGCTCGACAAGGTCGCCACCACGGCGGGCTTCTCAAAAGGCGCGGTCTACTCGAACTTCTCGACCAAGCACGAGCTCGGCCTGGCCGTGCTCGACGTGATCCACCGGGAGCGAGCGCAGTCGTTGGCGGACGCCGTCAGCGGCGTCGACACCGTCGAGGGCAGGATCGACGCCTTCGCGGCGTGGGCGGAGGCCAACATCGGCGACGTCGGCTGGACCGCGCTCGAGGTCGAGTTCGCGACCAGCACCCGCCGCGTCCCCGAGGTGAGCCAGCAGCTCGCCAGCCGGCGTCGCGAGCTCACCGCGACCATCGCCGGCCTCATCGAGCAGCAGGCCGCCGACCTCGGCCTCACCCTGGCCTCGCCGGCCGAGGACGCCGCTGTTCAGCTGCTCTCGCTCGGCATCGGGCTCGGTGTCCAGCGTGCGTTCGACCCCGACCTCTCGGTCACCAGCCTGGTCGACCTGCTGCGGTCGCTGCTGGAGAGCGCGACGCCTGCGTCGTAGGCCGCGCGAGTCCCTAGTGGGCCGGGGCGCCGTTGCGCTCGGGGGCCGGGAAGGAGACCCGGTTCAGGCGGCGTACGGCCGGACTCAGCAGCGTCGCCAGCGAGATCACCACGTAGGCGATGCCGGCGATCGCGAGCATGTTCTCGATCCCGTACGCAGCGGCCAGCGGCCCCATCGCCAGCTGCCCGACGGGGATGGCGATGTAGGTGCCGAGCTGGTCGTAGGAGGACGCCCGGGAGAGCAGGTCGCTGGGGACGTTCTCCTGCATCGAGAGCTGCCAGCCGAGGCTGAAGACCTGGATGCCGGCGCCGGAGAGGGCGGCCGCGGGCAACAGCACGGCCAGGTCGGTGGAGAAGCCGAGGGCGGCGATCGGCAGCCCGAACAGGGCCATGCCGATCATGCCGTAGAACAGCGGCCGCTCGAGCCGCACCTTCATCAGCACGAGGGTCGCGACGAGCACGCCGATCCCCTGGAAGGTGAGGATCAGGCCCCAGCCGCCCGCGCCCAGGCCTGAGCCCTCGGCCCGCTGCGGGCCGAGCGTGAGGAGTCCGCCCTCATAGAGCGCATTGAGCATGGTCGCGGCGCCGACGCAGAGCCACAGCCAGCTCGTCGAGCGGAAGTAGTCCCACCCCGTGCGCAGATCGCCGATGACCGAGGCCTTGCCGACCGCGCCGCTGATCTTGACCGGCAGCAGCAGCAGAGCCGCGATGATCCAGGTGGCGGCGTCGAGCGCGAGCGCCCAGCCCGCGCCGACGCTGAGGACGAGCAGGCCGGCGGTGCCGGGACCGGCGACCGCGACGATCGCGCGGGTCAGCGACATCAGCACGTTGGCCTCCTGCAGCATGGTGCGAGGCACCACGAGCGGGATGATCCCCTGCTGGGCGGGCAGGCCGGCGGCGGAGACGATGCCGTTGAGCGCGGAGAGTGCGATCAGGTGCCACAGCTCGGCGACACCTGCGATGACGAGGACGGCGACGGCCGCCTGACTCAGGCCCGAGACCAGGTTGGAGGCGAACAGGATCCGGGCTCGGCCCATCCGGTCGGCGAGCACGCCGCCGATGAGCATGAAGACGATCATCGGGATGGTGCGGGCCGCGAGGACGGCGCCGATCGCGATCGGCGCGTCACTGATCTCCAGGACCGCGAAGGCCAGGGCGACGGGCGCCATGAAGTTGCCGACCAGGTTGATCGATCGTGACGCGAAGAACCAGCGGAAGTGGGGTTCGCGAAGGGGGGCTGTCGCCGAGATCCGAGCCATTCGAGAGAGAATAGACCTTCGGGTGATTTCTATCTGCCCAAAATTCTCAATTCTGTCACGAGACCGTTATCCCGGCCGAACGCAGCTCCTCGATGGCAGCCGAGGTGCTCGCCGCGGCCACGCCGGCGGTCAGATCGGCAAGCAGCGTGGTGTGGAAACCGGCGGCTCGCGCGTCGAGCGCGGTGGCACGTACGCAGTAGTCGGTCGCCAGCCCGCACACGTCGACCTCCTCGACGCCGTGGGCCCGCAGCCAGTCGGTCAGATTGGCGCCGCCGGTGGCCGCGCCCTCGAAGCCGGAGTAGGCCGCGGCGTACTCGCCCTTGCGGAAGATCTCGTCGAAGGTGACCGGGTCGAGGTTGTGGTGGAAGGCCTCACCGTCGGTGCCGACCACGCAGTGCGCCGGCCAGGAGTCCACGTAGTCCGGCGGGTTGCCGAAGTGGTCGCCCGGGTCGATGTGGTGGTCCTTGGTGGCCACGACCAGCCCGTACGTCTGCTCCGGGTCCTTGCTCGCCGCCCGCTCCCGCAGCAGCTGACCGATGTCGTAGGCCACCCGGGCCCCGCCGTCGACCGGCAGGGACCCGCCCTCGCAGAAGTCGTTCTGTACGTCGACCACGATCAGTGCACGCGTCATGCCCGTCAGCCTAGACCGGCCTGGGGAGACCGGCCCCGCGAGACATCACTGAAAGAGCGTCGGGATCGACGGATCGCCCTTCAGGAGCGAGTGGGCGATGACGGGGAGCTCGGCGACCGAGGCGCGGTGACGCTCGCGCGCGGCGTCGAGGGGCTCGCGGCCCACGACCTCACCGTTCTTGACCAGTTGGGTGAGCAGCGGCCGGTCGTTGCCGTCGCCCTCGGGTGCGGTGCCGATGCCGATCACCTCGGCGTCGGCGACGTCCTTGCGGTTGCGGCGGCGCAGGGCGTACTTCCGGCCGCCGATCGACGCCTTGGACGCGCTCTTCTTGGCGACCGGCTCCAGGTCGCCGGAGGCGCCCTCGCGGGAGACCAGCTTGTAGACGAAGCCGGCGGTCGGGTGCCCGGAGCCGGTGACCAGCTGGGTGCCGACGCCGTAGCCGTCGACCGGGGCGGCCGCGAGGCCGGCGATGGCGTACTCGTCCAGGTCGCTGGTGACGATGATCTTCGTCTCGGTGGCGCCGAGGTCGTCGAGCTGGCGGCGTACGTCATGGGCGAGGAGCCCCAGGTCGCCGGAGTCGATCCGCACCGCGCCGAGCTCGGGACCGGCGATCTCGACCGCCTTCGCCACGGCCTCGGCGATGTCGTAGGTGTCCACGAGCAGCGTCGTGCCCTTGCCGAGGGAGGCGACCTGAGCCTGGAAAGCCTGCTCCTCGGTGTCGTGCAGGAGGGTGAAGGCGTGGGCGGAGGTGCCGGTCGTGGGCACGCCGAAGCGGGCGCGGGCGGCGAGGTTGGAGGTGGCGGTGAAACCGGCCACGTAGGCCGCGCGGGCGGCGGCGATCGCGGCCGCCTCGTGGGTGCGGCGCGAGCCCATCTCGATGCACGGGCGCTCACCGGCCGCGAGCGTCATCCGGGAGGCCGCGGTGGCGATGGCCGAGTCGTGGTTGTAGATCGAGAGGAGCACGGTCTCCAGGACGACCGCCTCGGCGAAGCTGGCCTCGACCACGAGCAGCGGCGAGTGCGGGAAGAAGGTCTCGCCCTCGGCGTACCCCCAGATGTCGCCGGTGAAGCGGTAGCCGGCCAGCCATTCCAGGGTCGGGCCGTCGACGACGCCCTCCAGGACGGCCAGCTGCTCCGGGCCGAAGCGGAACGCCTCGAGGGCGTCGAGCGCGCGCCCGACCCCGGCCACCACGCCGTAGCGGCGCCCGCCGGCCAGGCGCCGGGGGAACAGCTCGAAGACGGCGCGACGCTCCGCGGTGCCCGCCTTCAGGGCGGCCTGGAGCATGGTCAGCTCGTAGTGATCTGTCAGGAGCGCGGTCGAGTCCGCTGTCGAGTCCACGGGCACATCGTGGCACGATGGACTGCATGAGCGCGCCAAGCCCCGTGGAGCTCGACGAGCCGGAGATCGACGACGTCGTCTCACCGTCGACCCCATGGGTGACCATCGTCTGGAACGACCCGGTCAACCTGATGTCGTACGTCACCTTCGTCTTCCAGAAGTACTTCGGCTACTCCAAGAAGAAGTCGGAGAAGCTGATGATGGAGGTGCACAACGACGGCAAGTCGGCCGTCTCCTCAGGGTCACGCGAGGAGATGGAGCGCGACGTGCAGGCGATGCACGAGTACGGCCTGTGGGCGACACTGGAGAAGCAGGAGTGATGGGCGGGTTCAGCTACCACCGCCGCAGCAAGCAGATCATCGCGACCTTCTCCGGGTTCGAGGCCGACCTGCTCCGTTCGTTGGCCTCGCAGCTCGTCGAGCTGCTGCGCAACGAGGTCGCCGCACCTGCCGAGAGCGACGACCCGCTCGAGGCCCTGCTCGACTTCTCGGGGCCGACCACCGAGCCCGAGGACCCGGTCCTGAAGCGGCTCTTCCCCTCCGCCTACGGGAACGACGAAGAAGCCGCCGGGGAGTTTCGGCGGTTCACCGAGGGTGGGCTGCGCGACGGCAAGGCGCGGGCCGCGTCCACGATCATCGACTCGCTCGAGGAGGCGGGCCTCCCGCCCGAGCTCGACGAGGACGGGCTGGTCATCGACGTCGAGCTGCCGATCCGCGACGCCGAGGCGTGGATGCGCTCCTTCACCGACATCCGGCTCGCGCTGGCGACCCGGCTCGGGGTCGAGGAGGGCGACGAGGACTTCTGGGACTCGCTGCCCGACGACGACCCCGCCGGCCAGGTCTACGGGATCTACCAGTGGGTCGGGATCCTGCAGGAGACCATGGTCGAGGCGCTGTGGGCGGCGTCCTGACTACGGCGAGCGTTCGGCTGCACGACCGTCCAGCAGGGTGACCAGGATTCGGGTGAGCGTCCTCCGGTCCTCCTCGGGCAGGGGCCGCAGGAGCTCGTCGGCCGCCTGCTGACGAGCCTCCTCGATCAGTCGTCCCAGGCGTACGCCTTCCTCGGTCGCGACCACGCAGACCGCCCGACGGTCGGCGGGATCCGGCTGGCGCACGACCAGGCCGTGGAGCTCGAGGCCGTCGATGACCTCGGTGGCCGACCGGGGGACGATGCGGAGCCTCTCGGCGAGCGCCGAGAGGCGCATCGGCTCATCGGCGGCGAGCACCATCCGCAGAGCGCGGGCCTGCGAGGGGGTGACGCCCCAGCGGGCGGTCGCGTCGCCGAAGCGGCGGCGAAGGGTGCGCGCTGCCGCCATCAGCAGGTCGGCGGTCTCATCCACAGGAATAATCCTAACGCCATCGTGCGTTGGCCTCATTGTGAGCAAACCTCAGTAAATAGGATCGAGGTGTTCGAATGAGTGAGCCGCACCCGTACAAACCTTCCGGCGAATCCGGCCGATCCGGCCGTGATCCCGGCACCAAGCGCGCCGATCGCGCCCAGCTCGAGGCCCAGCCGGTCTCGCTGCGGCGGATCGCCCGCCTCTTCGCGCCCTACCGTGGGCGCCTGCTTCTCGTCGTGGCGCTGATCGTGGTGAGCTCGGTGATCGGTCTGGCGCAGCCGTTCCTGGTCAAGCACGTCATCGACACCGCCCTGCCCGAGCGCGACACCACGCTGCTCGTGCTCAGTGTCGCCGCGATGGTGCTCGTCGCGATCGCCTCCGCCGCCCTCGGCGTGGCCCAGACGCTGATCTCGACCGAGGTCGGCCAGCGGGTCATGCACCGGCTGCGTACCGACCTCTTCGGGCACCTGCAGCGCCAGTCGCTCGACTTCTTCACCCGTACCCGGGGTGGCGAGGTGCAGTCGCGGATGGTCAACGACATCGGCTCGATGCAGTCGGTGGTCACCTCCACCGCCACCTCGATCGCGGCCAACGTCACGGTCGTCGTCGGCACCGTGGTCGCGATGATGGCGCTCAACTGGCGGCTCGCGCTGATCTCGCTGGTGGTGCTGCCGCCGGCGGTGTGGACGACCCGCAAGGTGGCGCAGATGCGCTACGCGGTCACGACGCAGCGTCAGGCGAAGATGGCCGACCTGCACGTGCAGGTCGAGGAGGGGCTCTCGGTCAGCGGCATCCTGCTGACCAAGACGCTCGGTGCCGCGCCGGCCCTGGCCTCCCGTTTCGAGCAGACCTCCCACGACCTCGTCGGTCTGGAGGTACGCAGCCAGCTCGCCGGGCGGTGGCGGATGGCGACCATGCAGGTGGTCTTCGCCGCGGTTCCGGCCGCGCTCTACCTCGCCGCGGGCTTCCCGGCGACCTCCGGTGCGCTGACCATCGGGACCCTGGTCGCCTTCGTCTCGCTCCAGGGCTCGCTCTTCCGGCCGCTGATGGGCCTGCTCAACGTCGGGGTCGACGTGACCTCCTCCCTGGCGCTCTTCTCGCGGATCTTCGAGTACCTCGACCTACCGGTCGAGATCGACGACCCGGCCTCACCGGTGCCGCTGGGTGAGGCTCGCGGGGAGGTCGTCCTCGACGACGTCGGGTTCTCCTACGACGGCTCGCAACCCGTCCTCGACCACATCTCGCTGCGGGTGCCCGCCGGCGGCTCGCTGGCGCTGGTCGGAGCCACGGGATCGGGAAAGTCGACGCTGGCCGGGATGGTCGCGCGGCTGCACGACCCGACCTCTGGCCGGGTGCTGCTCGACGGGGTCGACCTGCGCGACCTGACCCTCGCCGACCTGGCCGCCAACGTCGGCATGGTCACGCAGGAGACCTATCTGCTCCATGCGAGCGTTCGCGACAACCTGCGCCACGCGCGCCCCGAGGCGAGCGACGCCGAGATCGAGGAAGCTGCCCGTGCGGCCCGGATCCACGACCTGATCGTCGGGCTCCCCGACGGCTACGACACGCTCGTCGGCTCCCGCGGCCACCGCTTCTCCGGCGGTGAGCAACAGCGGCTGGCGATCGCCCGCACACTGCTGCGAGACCCGCGGGTGCTCGTGCTCGACGAGGCCACGTCCGCGCTCGACAACACCACCGAGCGGGAGGTCCAGGCCGCGCTGGACCGCCTGGCGGAGGGGCGTACGACGATCACCATCGCCCACCGCCTCTCCACCGTTCGCGACGCCGACCAGATCGCCGTGCTCGACCAGGGCCGGGTCGTCGAGGTCGGCACCCATGAGGAGCTGCTGCTGCGGGGCGGCGCCTACGCCGACCTCGTACGCGGCGGTCTGACGGCGGCTGCCTAGCACGGATCCTGTGCGCGATGCGGACGGCGTCCGAGGGCCGGTCACGTTCAGGATCCGGTGCTCGGGCGCATACGCTGAGCAGCGTGCTGACCATCGACCAGGCGACGTACGACGCGATCGTCGCCCACGCGAAGCGCGACCATCCCGACGAGGCGTGCGGGATCGTCGCGGGCCCTGAGGGGTCCGACCGGCCGGAGCGGTTCATCGAGATGATCAACGCCGCCGGCTCGCCGACCTTCTACGAGTTCGACTCGACCGATCTGCTCCAGCTCTACAAGGAGATGGACGCGAACGACGAGGAGCCGGTGGTCGTCTACCACTCCCACACGGCGACCGAGGCCTACCCCTCGCGCACCGACATCGGGCTGGCGATGGAGCCGAACGCTCACTACGTGCTGGTCAGCACCCGAGAGCACGGAAATGACGAGGGTCCGGTCGAGTTCCGGTCCTACCGGATCGTCGACGGCACCGTCACCGAGGAAGAAATCAGCATCGTCCCGACGTTGTCGTGACGCGCAACACCTACATCTAGGAGAACGAACCCATGGCCATCGAGGTCAAGATCCCGACCATCCTCCGCACCTACACCGCCGGTGAGAAGGCAGTCAGCGCCGAGGGCAAGACCCTGAGCGCGCTCATCGACGACCTCGAGGCGAACCACTCCGGCATCAAGGAGCGCCTCATCGACAACGGTGACCTGCGCCGCTTCGTCAACGTCTACATCAACGACGAGGACGTACGCTTCATCGGCGGTCTCGACGCCGAGCTCAAGGACGGCGACCAGGTCGTCGTGCTTCCCGCCGTCGCCGGCGGCTGCTGAACCCTTCAGCCCAGAATGCCGCGGTCGTACGCTCGTGCGACCGCGGCTGCTCTGTCTGTGACCCCGAGCTTGTCGAAGATGTGACCCAGGTGGGTCTTGACCGTCGCCTCGCTGACGAAGAGCTTCGCGGCGATGGCGCGGTTGGTCGTGCCGCGCGCGACGAGGGTGAGCACCTCGCGCTCGCGGGGGCTCAGCTGGGCCGTCGGACCGGGTGAGCGCAGCCGGGAGGCGAGCCGGGTCGCGACCGCGGGGGAGAGGACGGTCTCGCCGGCCGCCGTCGCGCGGACGGCCTCGACCAGGTCCGGCGTCGGCGCGTCCTTGAGCAGATAGCCGGTCGCACCCGCCTCGATCGCGGCGACCACGTCGGAGTCGGTGTCGAACGTCGTCAGGACCAGTACGCCCGTGGGCGACTCCAACGCCCGGAGCCGCTCGATCACCTCGACCCCGCCGGTGCCGGGCATCCGCAGGTCCAGCACGAGTACGTCCGGCTCGAGCTCCTCGACGAGGGCCAGTGCCTCCGCCCCGTCGCCGGCCTGGCCGACGACCTCGAAGCCTTGCGCGCGGAGCACGCCGACCACCCCGTCGCGTACGACGGGGTGGTCGTCGGCGACCACGATCCTGATCTGAGTCATGCGGGTCCTCGGGGGAGTGCGGGGATGCTGGCGGAGACGGCGGTGCCGGCGCCGGGGGCGGACTCGAGGGTGAAGGTGCCGGCCAGGCGCTGCGCTCGCTCGCGCATCACGCCCAGCCCGAACGAGGACGAGCGGCGCGGAGCGCCGGGGTCGAAGCCGGAGCCGTCGTCGCGCACGTCGAGGATGACGTCGGCGTCGTCGAAGGTGAGGGTGACGCCGACCCGGGAGGCGTCGGCGTGCTTGGCGACGTTGGCGAGCGCCTCCTGGGCGATCCGCAGCAGCGTCGCCTCGACCTCGGAGTGCAGCGCCGTGGCATCGCCGACGACGACGAAGGAGGCCTCGACACCGTGGTCGTCGCGCCAGTTCGTGACCAGCGTCGAGAGGGCGTCGGTGAGGCCCGCGTGGGCCAGCTCGGCAGGGGTCAGGTCCTGGACCGACCGCCGAGCCTCGACCAGCGCGGTGCGGGCCAGCTCGGTCGCCCGGGCCACCCGGCGGCGTACGTCCTGGGCGTCCGCGGATCCCTCGGCGGCCTGGAGCTGGGCTACGACGCCGGCCAGGGACTGGGCGATGGTGTCGTGGATCTCGCGGGCGAGGCGCTCGCGCTCGTCGCGTACGCCGGCCGAGCGTGACTGGGCGAGCAGCTCCTGTTGGAGCCGGGCGTTCTCGGCGAGTGCTTCCTCGAGACGGCCGATCGTCGCGGCGCGCTCCCGGCTGACGGCGTCGAGGTGCTCGCTGTAGCGGCCCATGAGGGAGGCCAGACCGAAGTTCAGCACGAACAACAGCGGCAGCAGCAGGCTCTGCCACGGGTTGTCGTATGGGGGCGGACCTCCGGTCTGACCCATCGCCATGATCACTGCGGTGGCCGCCATCGCCACCCATCGCCACCGACCGCGGAAGGAGTCGAACGCGTCCAGGAACCCGATCCAGGCGAAGATGCAGAACAGCGGGTGCATCGCGGTCAGCACCGCGGCCAGGGCCGTGCGGCCGATGTAGCCGACCGGATGGGGGCGGCCGTAGACGTACATCCATCGCCACGTCCACACCGCGGTCGCCGCCACGAGGATCCCGAAGATCACGCGCGCGCCGGGCGACTGCGGCCCGATCTCGGGGAAGGTCGCGACGCTGATCGCGGTGGCGAGCGCGAGCAGCACGAAGGGCAGCACCTTGAGATTGCGCTCCCAGCGCTGCTCGTGCCCGACAGCCGAGGTCATAGGAGGGACCTTCTCATTCCCAGCGGAAGGCGCGCACGGCAATCAGGTAGAGCACGACCGCCCAGCCGCCCATCACCGCCAGATCCACCAGCTGCGGGAAGGCGCCGCCGGCGGCGTCGTTGAGCGCGTTGGAGGCCGCGCCGTACGGCGTGAACGAGATGATGTCGCGGGCGGTGCCGCCGAAGGCCTCGACCGGGAAGTAGACCCCCGCGGTGAACATCGACGGGAAGAAGACCACCATCCCGACCACCTGCCCGGTCTTCGCGTTGGGGGAGACCGCGGTGATCGCGGCGCCGATCCCGAGCGAGACGGCCAGTGCCAGGACGTAGGCGACGACGTATCCGAGGAGCGACTCCGGGAGCGGGGTCCCGAACGCCACTCGGCCGAGCACGATCACGATCACCGAGGAGGCCGCGACCGCGACCGCGTGCACCAGCACCTGGCCGAGCAGGATCGAGGCGGGGCGGGCCGGTGTGGTCCCGAGTCGCCGCAGGACCCCGCTCTCGCGGTAGCCGGTCAGCGTCGGCGGCATCGTCATGATCGCCGCCATGATCATCGAGAGCAGCACGGTGACCGGCACGTAGACATCGATCAGGCTCCGGCCGCCGAGGTCGGCACTGTCCTCGCGGAAGCTCGGGATCAGCCCGAGCACCCCGAGCAGCAGGCTCGGGAACAGGACGATCCAGAAGAGCGAGAGCCGCTCGCGGGCGAAGAGCCGGGACTCCGTACGGATCACGGCGACGGTCGGGCTGGTCATCGGAGCGCCTCCATGGCGTCGGGCGAGGTGTCGGTGAGGTCGAGGTAGGCGGCGTCGAGGCTCCCCGCGGCGACGCGGAGTCGCTGCGGAGCCACTCCTTGCGTACGCAGGGCCTCGATGACCGCGAGCGCGACTCCCTCCGCGCCCTCGACGGTGACGGTGCCGTTCTCGGCGCGCACCGCGGTGACGCCGGCGAGGTCGCGCAGGGACGCCAGGTCGATCGCGACCGTGGTCTCGAACGTGGTGATCGTGGCGGCGGAGGCGGAGTCGATGAGCCCCGCCGGGGTGTCCAGCGCCCGGATCCGGCCGGCGTCGACGATGGCGATCCGGTCGCAGAGCGTCTGCGCCTCCTCCATCGAGTGAGTGACCAGCAGGACGGTCACACCCCGGTCGCGTACGTCTCGCACCAGGTCCCACACCTCACGGCGGGCCCGCGGGTCCAGGCCGGTGGTGAGCTCGTCGAGGACGACGACACGCGGCCGGCCGATCAGTGCCAGCGCGATCGAGAGCCGCTGCTGCTGACCGCCGGAGAGGTTCTCGAACCGCTGCCCGAGGTGGCTGCCGAGGCCGAGCCGCTCGGCCAGCGGCGCCCACGGCTCCGGGTCGGGGTAGAAGGCGCTCCACAGCTCCAGCGCCTCCTGCACGGTGATCTTCGGCTGCAGCTTCGCCTCCTGGAGCTGTACGCCGAGCACCTCCGTCACGGCGGCGCGATCGGTCCACGGGTCGATGCCGTGGACCCGGATCCGGCCGCGGTCGCCGACCCGCAGGCCTGCGATCGACTCGACGGTGGTGCTCTTGCCGGCTCCGTTGGGGCCGAGGATGCCGAAGATCTCTCCGGTCTCGACGTGAAGGCTGATCTCGTCGACCGCCACCTTGTCGCCATAGGTCTTGCGCAGGCCGTCCACGACGACCGCCGGTTCTCGCTCCTGATGCATACCTTCAGCCTGGTCGGTGACGCGGTCTCACGGATCGGGCGATCGGCGCGAGTGGGCATCAGTCGATCGGTTGATGCGACGATGGACCCCATGCGCTATGACAACCTGCTGGCGTCGGTCGGGGGCACCCCGTTGGTGGGGCTGCCCCGCCTCTCGCCCTCTCCCGACGTACGTCTGTGGGCCAAGCTCGAGGACCGGAACCCCACCGGCTCGATCAAGGACCGCCCGGCTCTTCGCATGGTCGAGGAGGCCGAGAAGGACGGCAGGCTCCGCCCGGGCTGCACGATCCTGGAGCCGACCTCCGGCAACACCGGGATCTCGCTGGCCATGGCGGCCAAGCTCAAGGGCTACCGGATCGTCTGCGTGATGCCCGAGAACACCTCCGAGGAGCGGCGCCAGCTGCTGCGGATGTGGGGCGCCGAGATCGTCTCCTCGCCCGCCGCCGGTGGCTCCAACGAGGCCGTCAGGGTCGCCAAGCGCCTCGCCGCCGAGCACCCCGACTGGGAGATGCTCTACCAGTACGGCAACGCCGCCAACGCGCGCGCCCACGAGGAGGGCACCGGCCCCGAGCTCCTCGCCGACCTCCCCTCGATCACCCACTTCGTCGCCGGACTCGGCACGACCGGGACCCTGATGGGTGTCGGCCGCTACTTCCGCGCCGCCAAGCCGGACGTACGCATCGTGGCCGCCGAGCCGCGCTACGGCGAGCTCGTCTACGGGCTCAGGAATCTCGACGAGGGCTTCGTCCCCGAGCTCTACGACGCGTCCCTGATCGACGCCCGGTTCTCGGTCGGCCCCCGTGACGCCGTACGCCGCGTCCGCGAGCTTCTCGAGCTCGAGGGCATCTTCGCCGGCATCTCCACCGGCGCCATCCTCCACGCCGCTCTCGCCCAGGCCGCCAAGTCCCTCAAGGCCGGCGAGAAGGCCGACATCGCCTTCGTCGTCGCCGACGGCGGCTGGAAGTACCTCTCCACCGGGGCGTACGAAGGCACCATCGACGACGCCGAGGAAGGCCTCGAGGGCCAGCTCTGGGCCTGACCGCCGGTGGCCGGCGTCAGCGGCAGAAGGCGTAGACGACGAGGCCGTAGTCCTCGCCGGAGAAGACCTGGTCGAGGGCCTTGCCGGTGAGGTGGGCGTCGACGTAGCGCGGGGCGGGGCCGGTGGCGACGATGGCGTGGCCGGGGAGCCTGCCGGTCATGTCACGTGGGGCCTCGGCACTCCAGCAGTCGTGCTTCTCGATGAGGGCGGCGGGGCTGCCGGGGGCCATCGGGCGGCCGGACCAGACGCTGCCGGCGTCGGGCTCGGCGCCGAGCTGCACCAGCGCTACGGCGACGGCGGATGCGTACATCGCCCAGATGCCGAGCGCCAGGAACCCCGTGCGTCCGAGGAAGGCTCTCACTCCTGGGCAACGCGGCAGCAGGCCCCGGGGTTACGGGCGGTGGCTGGAGACGGCCACGTCGTGGTCGTGGATCCAGGCGAGATGACGGTCGTACGCATCGCCTGACCCGAGCCGCTTGTTGCGGGCCTGGGCGCGCGGACCGTCGGGAAGATGGAGGACGTCGGCGGCGGCCAGCGAGGCGATCTGGATGCGGCGGGTGCGGTCGCGGCGGCGTAGCTCGTAGGTCGCGCGGGCGCGGTCCGTGTCGTCGTCGCCGGCAAGACAGTCGGCGAGGACGATCGCGTCCTCGATCGCCTGGGCGGCACCCTGACTGTGGTGGGGGACCATCAGGTGAGCGGCGTCGCCGAGCAGCGTGACCCGGCCGCGCGACCAGGTCGCCAGAGGCGGCCGGTGGAAGAGACCCCAGTGCTCCGAGCACGGTGCCGCGGAGATCATCTGGACCACGGCCGGATGCCAGCCGGCGTACGCATGGACATGCTCGTCCGGGTCGGCCGGCCAGGACCACGAGTCCGGTGTCCAGGGCCCGAGCTGCCGCTTGACCAGCAGGAACGCGTGGTCGCCGTCGCCGACCGGATGATGCATCAGGTGGCCGTCGGTCCCCGTCCACACCTGCACCCGGCCGGGGTCGGGGAGCAGCGTGAGCTGCGAGCGCGGGACGATCCCGCGCCAGGCGATGCACCCCGAGAATTGGGCGTCGTCGTAGCCGACGACCTGCTCGCGCAGCATCGATCCGGCGCCGTCGGCGCCGATGACCAGGTCGGCCTCGACCGACTCACCGCCGGCGAACTCCAAGGTCACGGGGCCGTCGCCCGGATCGGTGAGGCCGACCAGACGGTGGCCGAGGTGGAGCCCTTCGGTGCCGAACGCCTCGCTCAGAAGCGCGTGCAGGTCGGCGTGACCGATGCCGTAGCAGGGCGCCCCGGCACGGTCGGCGTACTCCGCGGCGGAGAGCACCCGGCCGATCGCGGCCCCGGTGTGGCCGTCGCGCCAGACCCAGCCATTGACGGTCGCCGCCGCCTCGCCGAGATCCGGCTCGAGTCCGATGCGCTCCAGGAGCCGGGTCGCGTTGGCCGGTAGCAGCACGGCGTCACCGGCCGGGCGTGGGTCGGCCGCGGCCTCGTACACCTCGACATCGATGCCTCTGCGGCGCAGCTCGACGGCGAGAGTCAGGCCGCCGATGCCGGCGCCGATGATCGTGACCCGCCGGGCACGACGATCCCTGCGTAAAGCTGCCCGAGCCATCCGGGTGACTGACATCGCACGCTCCTTGGGGAGGTTACGTTCGAAACGTACCTCAGGGGCGTGTGTGCTCGTGGACGGTTACGGCAAACATCATTTGACGTCGAGGGTCTGCTCCGTGCCGATGTCGCTGGTCTCGATAGGCCCGAGGCCGAGGAGATCCAGGGCCAGGTTGCCGAGGTCGGCGTTGCGTACGGGCTGAGGGCCTTCGTAGTCGGGCCGGTCCTTGCCCGGATCGCGGTAGTCGTCGGCGTTGAGCTCGTAGAGGTCCGTACCGGCGCCGGCGTCCGGGCCCCACACGATGAACGGGATCCGGTAGTTCTCGTAGACCTTCTCGGAGTGGTTGGTGATGCCCGGCTTGAAGCCGTGGTCGGCGGTGAGGATGACGTCGAGCTCCTTCGTCAGCCCCGGATCGGCGTCGATGACGTCGAGGAACTCGCCGACCTGGGCGTCGGACTCCTCGACGGCCTCCAGATACTCCGTCGACATCCCGCCCGAGGCGTGCCCGGCGGCGTCGGGAAGGGACAGATGTACGAAGGTGAGATCCCGCCGCTCGTCGGCGAGGTCCTCGGCGGCTTCCGGGACCAGCTCGTCGTGGTCGTCGATCGGGACGTAGAGGTCGATGTCGTCCCGCCAGGCCCGCTGCCACAGCTCGAACTTCTGCTTCGTCACGAAGACCCCGGTGCTGAGCCCGGCCTCATGGGCGACGGTGAACACCGACTCCTCGTTCTTCGAGATCGACTTCGACGGGTCGCCGACGTTCCAGGTGACCCCGTGGCCGCCGTCGTCGGCGTTGATCGGGTCGCTGGTGACCATGCCGGTGTGGTTGGGCAGGGTGATGTTCTTCTCGTAGGCGGTGCGCGCGTTGAGCGTCGAGGCGCCCTCGTCGATCAGCCGGTGGATGTTGGGCGTCTTCGCCGGTCCCAGCTTCGCCAGCGCGTCGGGGTTGAGCCCGTCGATCGAGATCGCGAGCACCTTGCGGTCGACCTGGGTGGGCTCACGTTCCGCACGGTCGCGAGCGTCGCGACTGTTGCCCTTGTCGCCGCTGTTGCCACCGCCGCCGTCCCGGTCGGGCAGGGCGGTGAACGCGACGACGAGCACCACGACGACGAAGATGCCGAGGGAGACGAGAGGGAAGAGGCGACGCACCGGCACACCCTAAGTGAACCCGATGGCACCCCGGGCGAACGCTCAGCGAATGTCTAGTGACTGAGTTGAGTTCAGCGTGCTGCCGGGGATCGGACCCAGGCCGAGCAGGTCCAGGGCCAGGTTGCCGAGGTCGCCGTTGCGGATCGGCTGCCTGCCGGCGTACGTCGGCCGGGTTGTCCCCGGCGCGAGGTAGTCGGGATTGAGCCGGTAGAGCGAGGCGCCGCGGGCGACGCCGGGACCCCACACGACGAACGGGATCCGGTAGTTGGAGTAGAGGTGGGCACCGTGGTCCGTGGCGGCGGCCTCGAAGCCGTGGTCGGCGGTGAGGATGACGTACGTCGACCGCTTCAGCGTCATCGAGGAGTCGATCGCCTTCAGCAGCTTGCCGATGCGGGCATCGGTGCGCATCACCGAGGCACGGTAGGCCGCGCTCATCCCGCCGTCGCGGTGACCGTAGTGGTCGGGGGAGCCGAGGTGGACGAAGGTGAAGGCCCGCTTGTTGGTCGCCAGGTCGGCGGCAGCCCGGCTGACCAGGTCGGCGTCGCTGTCGACCACGAACCGGTCGATCGAGGGCCAGGAGCGGTCGAAGAGGCCGAACTTCGACTTCGACGCGAACAGGGCACTGCTCCGGCCGGTGCGCTCCACCTGGCTGAAGATCGATGAGACCGGGTGGCCGGCGGCCTCCTGCACCGTCATCCAGCGGCGGTCGTCGTTCCAGGTGACCCCGTGGCCGTGCGCGGACCGGGTGATCCGGCGGCCGGTGACCATCGAGGTGTGGTTGGGCAGGGTGACGTTCTGCTCGTACTCGCTGCGCGCCTGGCGGGTCGAGGCGCCGCCACGCATCAGCCGGTAGAGGTTGGGCAGGTTGCCCGGGCCGAGCTTCTCGATCGCGGTCACGCTGAGGCCGTCGACGGAGATCGCCAGCACTCGCGTCGTGGTCGCCGCCTGCGCCGGCCGCCCCGGCAGCTCGACGACCGCGAAGGTGACGCCCAACAGGGTGATCAGGACCATCAGCACCAGCGAGCGCCGAGAAATCGTCATAACCGGACGTTAACAACACTGATCCGGCCCGCTCATGAACGTGAGATGGATCTCGGGTATGTGTCGAGTGACCCCCAGCACTGCGAAGTTGCGCTGTTTGGGCCTAGCCTTGACGATCGTGCAGTCCGTCTCGTCCCTGGGTTCGCCCTCGCCCCTGGGTTCAGCCCAGCCCGACCGCGACGCCCCGATCGGGATCTTCGACTCGGGCTTCGGCGGTCTCACAGTCGCGCGATCGGTGATCGACCAGCTCGCCCACGAGTCGATCCTGTACGTCGGCGACACCGCACGCGCGCCTTATGGGCCCAAGCCGATCGCCGAGGTGCGCGAGTATGCCCTGGAGTGTCTCGACCATCTCGTCGCGCAGGGCGTGAAGGCGCTGGTCATCGCGTGCAACTCGGCCTCGGCCGCGATGCTGCGGGATGCCCGGGAGCGCTACAAGCCGCTGCCCGTCGTCGAGGTCATCCTGCCGGCGACGCGCCGCGCCGTCGCGGCCTCCCGCACCGGCCGGATCGGGGTCATCTGCACCCATGCGACCGCCGAGTCGATGGCGTACGACGACGCCTTCGCGGCGGCACCCCACGTCTCGCTGCACACCCAGGCGTGCCCCCAGTTCGTCCCGTTCGTGGAGGCCGGCATCACCGGCGGCGATGAGCTCCTCGCCGCCGCGCACGAGTATCTGGACCCGCTGACCAGCGCCGGGGTCGACACGCTGATCCTCGGGTGCACCCACTATCCGCTCCTGACTGGTGTGATCTCCTATGTGATGGGCGACAATGTGACGCTGGTCAGCAGTGCCGAGGAGTCGGCGAAGGACGTCTACCGCGTCCTCGCCGAGCACGACCTGATGCGCGAGGGCGGCGAGCCGACCTACACGTTCCTCACCACCGGCAACCCCGCCGAGTTCAAGGCGATCGGTGCTCGGTTCCTGGGTCCGGAGCTCGCCGCCGCCCAGCAGTTCGCCGGAGGGATGGGATGACCTCCGGGATGCGGCTGACCGTCATCGGATGCTCGGGCTCCTATCCCGGGCCCGACAGCCCCGCCTCCTGCTATCTCGTCGAGGCCGACGACGAGGACGGACGTACGTGGCGGATCGTGCTCGACATGGGCAACGGTGCGCTCGGGGTCCTGCAGCGCTACATCGACCCGCTGCTGATCGACGCCGTCCTGCTCTCGCACCTGCACGCCGACCACTGCGTCGACATGACCTCCTACTACGTGCTCCGCAAGTGGCACCCCACCGGCCCGCAGCCGCCGATCCCCGTCTACGGCCCCAAGGGCACCGGCCGGCGGCTGGCGAAGGCCTACGACCTGCCCAAGCGCCCCGGGATGCGCGAGGAGTTCGCGTTCTCGACCTACACCGGGCCGATCCACCTCGGTCCGTTCACGATCATCCCCACGGCCGTGGAGCATCCGGTCGACGCGTACGGGCTCCGGATCGAGGCCCACGGCAAGGTCATCGCCTACAGCGGCGACACCGCCGAGACCGAGGCGCTGCTCGACATCGCCACCGACGCCGACCTGTTCGTCTGCGAGGCCGCCTTCCGCGACGGCGTCGACAACCCGCCCGGCGTGCACATCACCGGCGTCCACGCGGGGGAGTACGCCACCAAGGCTCATGTGAAGAAGCTGGTCGTCACTCACGTCCCGCCCTGGCACGACTCCGCCGACGCCCTCCGTGAGGCGCGCTCGGCGTACGACGGTCCCACCGAGCTGGCGGCGACGGGGGCTGTGTACGAGGTTTGAGGTCGGGTTGGGATACCCGGTTAACCGGGTATCCCTGCACTTCTCGGGCATTGCAACACCTGAGAAGTGCAGGAAAAGCCTGAGCGGTGTGACCCGTGTGGCCGGTGAGGCGAGCGGCTCAGACCAGGCCGGCGTCGTGCACGGTGATCGCGATCTGGACCCGGTTGGTGGCGCCGAGCTTGTCGAAGAGTCGTGAGACGTGCGCCTTGACGGTCGGGATCGAGAGGTAGAGCTCCTTGGCGATCTCGGCGTTGCTCAGCCCGCGCCCGACGGCGAGGGCGACCTCGTGCTCGCGCTCGGTGAGCGCCTCGAGCCGGCGGCTGGCGGCGGCGGCGCGCTCGCCGGTCGGTTCGGCGCGGAGCCGGGTGATCAGGGTGCGGGTCGCCTTGGGGGAGAGGATCGGCTCGCCGGAGGCGACCGCGCGGATCGCTGCCACGATCTCGGGCGGGGGCGTGTCCTTGAGCAGGAACCCGTCGGCGCCGGCGGCGAGGGCGTCGACGACGTACTCGTCGGCACCGAAGGTGGTCAGCACGATGACCCGCGGCGACCTGGACTCGGTGAGCACCCGACGGGTGGCCTCGAGGCCGTTGATGCGCGGCATCCGGATGTCCATCAGCACCACGTCAGGGGCGGACGTACGGACCAGAGCGAGCGCCTCCTGGCCATCGGTCGCCTCGCCGACGACCTCGATGTCGGCCTGGCCGCCGAGCATCAGCCCGAGGGCCGAGCGTACGAGCGGGTCGTCGTCGACGATCCCCACCTTGATCTTGACCGGACTCTCTGGGTTGGTCCCTGGGCTGCTCACTGGCCCCACGGTAGCCATGCTTCGAGGATGAAGACATCCTTTTCCGCGCGGTGCGTGAGGCGTCCACCCGCCAGGTCGACGCGCTCGGTGAGCCCGATCAGGCCCAGCCCGGCGCCCGGCGTGTTGGAGTCGAAGCCGAGCCGGTTGCGCACCAGCACCTCGATCCCGTGCTCCTCCGAGCCCTGCAGGGACACCTTCAGAGCCGCCCCGGGCGCATGTTTGCGGGCGTTGGTGATGCCCTCCTGCACGACCCGGTAGATCGACCGCCCGATCGCCTCCGGCGGCGAGCCCTCGACGTCGTCGTCGAAGGTGATGTTCATGCCGCCCTCGCGGGCCTCCTCGACGAGGCGGCTGAGGTCGGCGTACGTCGGCTGGGGCGCGGTCTCGGGATCCTCGCCGTTGCCGCGCAGCACGCCGAGGACGGTCCGGAGGTCGTCGAGCGCCCGGTGAGCACCGTCGCGGATGGTGCCCACCTCGGCCCGTAGTTGGTCGGCGGAGAGGTCCTCGCGGTAGGCGAGCGCGCCGGCCTGCATGGAGATGTGGGAGATGCGGTGGGCGAGTACGTCGTGCATCTCGCGGGCGATCCGCCGGCGCTCGGTCTCGCGGGCCTGGGAGACGCGCAGCGCCTGCTCGGCCTCGGCGGTCTCGGCGCGGAGCCGGAGCGTCGCGATCAGCTCACGACGGGAGCCGATGTACATGCCCCATGCGACCATCGCGGCGATGATCACCACGTTGGCGCCGAGGTTGAAGCCCCACAGCGGGATGCCAGGGATCTCCTCGGTGGGGGTGGTCTCCATGACCGCGAACCAGAACATGCCGGCGGCGACGTTGAGCAGCGAGATCGGGATGATCTCGCGCCAGCGGCGCCGGGTCGCCAGCGAGACCAGGGCGAGGCTCGACGCGCCGGCGGAAAGGATCGAGAACGCCCCGGCGACGATGGTGAACGTGGCGATCGCCACCGGCCAGCGGCGGCGCCAGAAGACCAGGACCATGCAGACGACGCCGAGGCCGAGGTCGAGCAGGAAACGCCATTCCGGCCACCCGTCGGTGCTGGATATCAGGCCGATGGCGCTGATCCCCAGCGCGAGGAGATACCGCCACACGTGCCCCCACAGGCTCAGGCGTGGCTGATAGGCCTCAGGTGACGGTTGCTGCACGGCGTACACGCTAGTCAACCGAGGTCGGGGACACAGGATCCCGCGGTCGCGCCAGGACCCATACTTTCGTCGGGTCGAGGGTCATCCGTATGTCCGATGCAGTCTGCGCCGGAGGCACGGCAGGATGTACGACATGATCAAAGTCGAAGGACTGACGAGGGTCTATGGGACCTTCACCGCGGTCGACGACGTGTCGTTCACCGCCGAGGCCGGCAAAGTCACCGGCTTCCTCGGCCCGAACGGCGCGGGCAAGTCGACCACCATGCGCATCATGGTCGGACTGACCAACCCCACCAAGGGTCGGGCAACGATCAACGGCAGCCTCTACGCCGACCTCCCCAACCCGGGCCGCCACGTCGGCGTCCTGCTCGATGCCAGCGCCCAGCACGACGGCCGCACCGGCCGCGAGGTGCTCACGCTCGCCGCGATGACGATGGGCCTGCCCAAGTCGCGCGTCGACGAGATGCTCGAGCTGGTCTCGCTGACGCCGTCGGAGGCGAAGCGCCGGATCAAGAACTACTCGCTGGGCATGAAGCAGCGTCTCGGCATCGCGCACGCGCTGATCGGTGACCCCAAGGTGCTGATCCTGGACGAGCCGGCCAACGGCCTGGACCCGGCGGGTATCCGCTGGATGCGTGGCCTGCTGAAGGAGTACGCCGACCGCGGCGGCACCGTCCTGCTCTCCTCCCACCTGCTTCACGAGGTCGAGCAGATCGCCGACGAGCTGATCCTCATCGGCAACGGCCGCATCGTGGCCGAGGGCACCAAGGACGCCATCCTCGCCGGGCAGGGCACTGCCGGCCAGTCGCTGGTCACCTCCCTGGACAACGAGGCGCTCACCGTCGCGCTCAAGGCCAAGGGCTACAGCGTCGAGCCGATCGGCACCGGCATGCGCGTCTCCGCCGCCCCGGCAGAGGTGGGCAAGGCCGCTCTGGAGGCCAACGTCGTGCTCACCGACCTCCGTGACGGCGGCGCCGGGCTCGAGGACATCTTCCTGCAGCTCACCGCCGAGACCCAGCGCGAGAGCACCACCCAGATCCACGCCGAAGGAGTCTCCGCATGAGCGCCGTATCCGTAGCGCCGTCCACCCCGCTCCCGGCGGTGACCAAGGTGCCGTTCGGCCGGCTGCTGCTGGTCGAGTGGCGCAAGATGACCGACACCCGTGCCGGCCGCGCCCTGCTGATCATCTCGGCCGGACTGTTGCTGCTGGCCATGGCGATCGTGGTCCTGGTGGCCGCGCTCAACGAGACCGTCGAGGTCTCGCTCTCGGCGTGGTCCTCGATCCTGGTCATCCCGCTCTCGCTGCTGACGCCGGTCCTGGCGATCATGATCGTCACCCAGGAGTGGGGCCAGCGCACCAACATGGTCACCTTCAGCCTCGAGCCGAGCCGGCTGCGAGTGATGAGCGCCAAGCTGGTCGCCGTCGTCGCGCTTGCCCTCGTCCTGATCGCCGTCGCGCTGCTGTGCGGCATCGTCGGGAACGTGCTCGCCGCTGCGGTGGGCGGATACGACGCGAGCTGGTCGATCGACGGTCAGGTCCTGGGCTGGACGATCGCCCAGCAGCTGCTCTACTTCGTGAGCGCCTTCGGTCTCGCGATGTGCCTGCTCAGCACGCCGTTCTCGATCGTGGTCGTCTACGTCGACCAGCTGCTCCTGCCGCTGATGGTGTGGTCCACGCTCTACTTCATCTTCGACTGGGCCGCCGACGTGATCCCGTTCATCGACATGGGCTACGCGCTGTCGCCGTTCGCGGCAGGTGCCGGATCTGTGCCGGACGGCGCGAATCTTCCCGACGTCGGTACGCAGCAGGTGCTCGCACTGATCTGCAGCATCTTCCTGTGGGTGGTCGTCCCGGTCGTGCTGGGCGCTTACCGGGTGATCAAGTCCGAGGTGAAGTAGTTCATCGGACTGTTCGCGACACGACACGCGGGGGTGGGTGCTTCGGCACCCACCCCCGTCACCGTTGTCGGACGTGGGCACCTACCTGCGTTACGCGGCGCTCGGTGACAGCGCCACCGTTGGCCTCGGCGACCCCACCGTTGAGGGTTGGCGAGGATGGGCCCGGCTTCTCGCCGAGGCTCTGGGACAGACGTACGACATCTCCTTCTGCAACACCGCGATCATCGGTGCGACCTCGACCGTCGTGGTCGAGCAGCAGCTCGCCGATGCGGTGGCGCACCGGCCCGACGTGGCCTCGCTGATCGTCGGGGTCAACGACGTGATGCGGTCGACCTGGGACACCGAGCGTCTTCGCAACGACCTGATGACCTGCGCCGACGCGCTCGCGGGCCAGGGTGCGCTGCTGATGACGGCGCGTTTCCACGACCACTCGGTGATGTGGCCGATGCCTGGCTGGATGAAGCGGTCGCTCCAGCGGCGTACGGCCGATCTCAACGCCATCTGGGACGAGGTCCACGCCACCTACGGGGGCCTGCGGCTGGACCTGGGTGCGGTTCCCGACCTGCACGAGCGAAGGTTCTGGGCCGCCGACCGGCTGCACCCCTCCGAGCTCGGCCACCGGCGGATGGCTCGCGCGTTCGGCGAGCAGCTGGTGGCGTACGGCCTCTCCTTCGAGCCGCCGTCGCTGGAGCCGGCCGGCGGGCTGCCGACCACCTGGCGGCAGGACCTGGCCTGGATGGCGGGCGAGGGCGTGCCCTGGATGGGGCGCCGGGCGCGGGATCTGGGCCCGTGGGTCGTACGCCGGGCGTGGGCACGGGAGACCGTTGCATAGGGTGGTCCCGTGACCACACGAGCTGACGGGCGCGCCGACGACGAGCTGCGCCCCATCAAGATCACCCGCAACTGGCTGGACCACGCGGCCGGCTCCGTCCTCATCGAGTTCGGCAAGACCCGTGTCCTGTGCGCCGCCTCGGCCTCCGAGGGCGTGCCGCGCTGGCGCAAGGGCTCCGGGCTGGGCTGGGTGACGGCTGAGTACGCCATGCTCCCCGCCGCCACCCATGAGCGCTCCTCGCGCGAGTCGGTGAAGGGCAAGATCGGCGGACGTACGCACGAGATCTCCCGCCTGGTGGGGCGCTCGCTGCGCGCCGTCATCGACTACAAGGCGCTCGGCGAGAACACCATCAACATCGACTGCGACGTGCTGCAGGCCGACGGCGGGACGCGCACGGCCGCGATCACCGGCGCCTACGTCGCGCTGGCCGACGCGGTCGCCTCGCTGGGTGTCTCGAAGGCGCTCACCGGCTCCGTCGCCGCGATCTCGGTCGGGATCATCGACGGTGTGCCGCGCCTCGACCTCCCCTACGAGGAGGATGTGCGCGCCGAGACCGACATGAACATCGTGATGACGGGCGAGGGCAAGTTCGTCGAGGTGCAGGGCACCGCCGAGGGCGTCGCCTTCGACCGCGCCGAGCTCGACGCCCTGCTGGCGCTGGGCGAGAAGGGCTGCGCCGACCTGACCAAGCTGCAGGAGGCCGCACTTGCCGGCTGAGCCCAGGAACGAGCCCAGCATCCACGTCGCCTCGCGCAACGCCAAGAAGCTGGAGGAGATGTTCCGGATCCTCTCGCCGCTGGTGCCCGGGGTCTCGGTCGTCGGCCTCGACGACGTCACCCACTACGACGAGCCGGTCGAGGACGCACCGACGTTCGAGGGCAACGCGCTGATCAAGGCGCGGGCCGGTTTCAAGGCCACCGGCCTGCCGACCGTCGCGGACGACTCGGGTCTCTGCGTCGACGCGCTCAACGGGATGCCCGGGGTGCTCTCGGCGCGCTGGGGCGGTCCGCCCAAGTCCGACGCGCGCAACAACGAGCTGCTCCTGGCTCAGCTCTCCGACGTCCCCGACGAGCGCCGCGGCGCCCACTTCGCCTGCGCGATCGCGTTCGTCTGGGACGGTGGCGAGATCGTGGTCGAGGGCCGCATGGACGGCCGGATCATCCGCGAGGTCCGCGGTGACGGCGGCTTCGGCTACGACGTCCTGTTCGTCGCGGTCGACACCGAGGACGGACGTACGTCCGCGGAGCTGTCGATCGAGGAGAAGGACGCCATCTCCCACCGTGGCCGCGCCCTGCGCGAGATCTCGCCACAGATCGCGAAGCTGCTCGCCTGATCCGCTTGCTCATCTCTGGGCGGCGGTCGCTTCGGCAACGCCGTGTACACTGTGTACACATGCCATGGAGGGAGGCCGTATGGGTGCGTCAGTGGACTACCAGAGTGCCCGCGAGGCACGAGAGCACTTCAAGGACATGCTCGACGCCGCAGATGGTGGCCGCCCGGCGACCGTTTCGCGTGGGGCGCGCCGGGTGGCGGCGGTGGACGCGGACCGCTTGGTCCACTTTCTGATCAGCGTTCGTCCCTCGGGTGCGGTCGCAGTCGCAGAGAACGACGCGTGGTCGATCTTCATCCCGGGCCTGCCGGTGGCTGCCGACGGTGTCACGCTCGACGAGGCGGTCGAGGAGATGGTCGACGCGCTTCGCGACTACGCCGAGGACTGGGTCGACCGGCT
The DNA here is from genome assembly GCF_054031495.1 of Nocardioides sp. YJ-D4. Taxonomy (NCBI): domain Bacteria; kingdom Bacillati; phylum Actinomycetota; class Actinomycetes; order Propionibacteriales; family Nocardioidaceae; genus Nocardioides; species Nocardioides sp. YJ-D4. The sequence goes on along the minus strand of NZ_CM132932.1, from coordinate 1,367,677 downwards.
GCACGCCGCGCCCAACCACGCCGACAACTGGGGCCTGGTGCAGATCGTGGGGTTGGCCTCCGACGAGCAGCTGCGCGACTGGCTGCTGGCCTGACATGGTCGAGCGCAGGCGTCCGGCGACGAGGGTCGACCATCAGTCCTTCTGCGTCACCGAAGGATGGATCGAGCGCCGGCGGGCCACCGGCAAGCGCGGCACTCATCACGTCAACTACGAGCTCGCCGTGCCCGACGGCCGCATCCTCTACACGCGCATCAGTCATCCCGTCGACCGAACGGACTACGGGCCGAGCATCTGGGGCCACATCCTCAAGGATCAGCTCGAGGTCACCACCGAGGAGTTCTGGGCATGCGTGGAGGACAAGACCCTTCCCTCGCGCAGCCAGATGCCGGAGCCGCGCGAGGCCATCCCGCTGGGAGTGCTTCGGGTCCTGATCCAGGAGGCGCACATCCCCGAGGCGGACGTGCGGGCGATGACCAAGGCGGAAGCCATCCAACGTCTGGCCGACTTCTACACCCGCGGCTCGTGATCGCCGCGGGGTGAACGGGCCGGTTAGCCTCGGCGCGTGACCGCCTTCGACGCGCAGCATCGTCAGCACGCCTACCGGTTCCGGCTCGAGTGGGGCCCGGTGGGCGCCGTGGCGATCGGGCCGGTGGACATCGCCGTCGTGGTGGACGTGCTCTCGTTCACCACGACCCTGACGGTCGCCGTCGAGCGCGGGATCGAGGTGTTCCCGTTCCGGTGGCGGGACGACCGGGCGGAGGCGTACGCACGTGAGCGCGACGCCGTACTCGCGGTGCAGCGCCAGGACGCGGTGCCCGGCCGGCCCTCGCTCTCGCCCGCCTCGCTGCACCGGGCCGAGGGCGTCAGGCGGCTCGTGCTGCCCTCGCCCAACGGGTCGACGATCAGCAGTCTGCTCGCCGACGGTGGAGCCACGGTCGTCGGTGCCTCGCTCCGCAACCGCACCGCGGTCGCCGAGTGGCTCGCTCCTCGCTGCGCCGAGGGCGCGAGCGTCGCCTTCATCGCGTCGGGGGAGCGCTGGCCGGACGGCACGCTCCGCCCCGCGGTCGAGGACCTCTGGGGCGCCGGGGCGGTGCTGGCCGCTCTCGACCCGAGCGACCTTTCGCCCGAGGCAGCGATGGCGCGCGACGCGTCCCGTGCGGCCGATCTTCCGGACGCGCTCCATGCCTGCGCGGGCGGCCGGGAGCTGACCGCGAAGGGCTATGCGGACGACGTGGTCGTGGCCTCCGAGGTGGACGGCTCGTCGGTGGTTCCGCTCCTGCGCGGCCGGTCGTTCGTGTCCACCACAGACCGGCTCACTGATCCGTGCTGAGCCGGCCCTCCAGACCGATCTGCCAGTCGAAGAGCCCCTGCTCGACGAGCAGCGTGAGCAGGGCCTTGTCCAGCCCGGTCGCGATCGCGACACCGATGAGCACCAGGACGACACCGAGCACCTTGTGGAAGGTGCCCTCGGGGTCGATCGCCCACCTGAGCCTGGCGATCAGTGCCCGGCCGCCCGCCATGACCGCGGCCAGCAGGAGCGTCAGGCCGGCGACGTACGCGAGCAGGTAGCCGAGGCCGCGCAGCGGCTCAGCCGGGAGGATGGCCGCCACGATCAAGGCGTACGTCGGGCTGCAGGCGCTGAAGACCGGCCCCATGCTCGCGCCCAGGAGGATGTCGCCGCCGATCCCGCGACGGGTGCTCGCCCGGGCCAGACGCTCCTGGGCGCGCGAGCCGAGCCCGAGCCGGAACGCCACCGCGTCCCACAGCCGTGGCCAGATCATCACCACACCGAAGAGCGCCACGATCACACCGGAGACGACGCTCCAGAACCGTGGTGGGACGTCGATCAAGAGGGTCGTCGACTTGAGCGCGACACTGAACACGATGACGGAGACACCGAGCGCCGCCACCGCCACCCACGGCCGGCGCTCGCCGGTCCCGCGGGAGAGGATCACGGGCACGAACGCCACCACGCACGGGGCGAGCACCGAGAGCGCCCCGGCGAGGAACGACGCGAGCAGCAGCGTCACTGGGTGTTCTCGAGGATGGCGTCGACCGACTTGTCCTGGCCGTAGCCGGACCAGAGCTTGACCGTCTTGCCGGCGGGGTCGACGCGTACGAAGGTCGACTGGATCGTCACCCCGTGCTGCTTGCGCAGGTCGGTCGCGGAGTCGTAGTCGACCTTCAGGATCTGGGCGCCCTCAGGCACCTCACCGCTCTTGATCGCCTCCTCGAACCCGCGGCACTCGGGGCACCAAGGGGCGTGGAAGAAGAGGATCGTGTCGGTGTAGCACTGGTCGGCGACGGCCGCCTCGGAGTAGTCGGCATAGCGTCCCGTTGCCTCGCACGTGGGGGAGGAGTCGTCTCCGGCGGCGGGCGAGGTGGGCGGCGTGCTCGCGCTGGTGGAGGGCGATGCGGAGTCATCGGCGGTCTCCGCCGCGCCGCAGCCGACGGTCACCGCGCAGAGGATGGTCAACAGGGCCAGGAATCGGGTGCTCACGGGCATGGGTTCGGAGCGTAACTCTCCCCGGACTGGTGGGTGCACCGACCTCATTGAAGAGCGGCGGTCAGGCGCAGCACGTTGTCGACGTACGCCGCGACCTTCGGCCGCGCGAGCCACTCCTCGAGCAGCAGCTCGCGCGAGATGGCCCGGTAGCCGTCCTCGACCTTCCGCAGCTGTGCCACCGGTTCGCCGTCGAAGAGCATCAGCGAGATCTCGTAGTTGAGGGCGAAGGAGCGCATGTCCATGTTGCTCGAGCCGAGCACGGCGACCTCGTCGTCGATGCTGAAGTGCTTGGAGTGCAGGACGGCTGGCTTGGGGTAGAGGTAGATGCGGACACCGGCCTCCAGCAGCGCCTCGTAGTAGGAGCGCTGGGCGTGGAAGACCATGAACTGGTCCTTGCCCTCGCTGACGAAGAGCTCGACCTCGACGCCACGGCGGGCGGCCGTCGTCACGGCGTACAGCAGCGACTCGTCGGGCACGAAGTAGGGGCTGGTGATCGAGATCCGCTTCTTGGCGGCGTACATGAGGTGGGTGAACGCGCGCAGGTTGTTCTCGGCGTCGACACCCGGTCCGCTGGGCACGATCTGACCGGTCACGTCGCCGGCGCGCGGCGCGGTGGCGGCCAGCTCGGAGCGCAGCAGCTCGCCGGTCTCGGTGTCCCAGTCGCTGGCGAACACGACGTTCAGCGCAGTCACCAGCGGACCCTCGATCCGGGCGTTCAGCTCGACCCATTCCCGGCCGGCCCGGTGGTTCTTGGGCTTGTTGTAGCCGGGCTCGATGAGGTTCTGCGACCCCATGAACGCGACCCGGCCGTCGACCACGAGGAGCTTGCGGTGGTTGCGCAGGTCGGGCCTGCGGATCTGGCCGCGGAGGGGATCGATCGGCAGCAGGGGGTGCCAGTCGATGTCGGAGGCGTCGAGTCGTTTGACGAGCTGGCGCCAGAGCGGGATGCCGCGTGAGCCCAGGTGGTCGAGGAGGAGCCGTACGCTCACCCCACGCGCCGCAGCCCGGTCGAGGGCGTCGAAGAACGGCTCGGTCATGTGGTCGCAGGCGGTGATGTAGAACTGCACGTGCACGTACGTCTCGGCCTCGTCCACCGCGGCCGTCATCGCCTCGATGGAGGCGGCGTAGTCGCCGATCAGATCGATCCGGTTCCCGGCCCTGGCAGGCAGTGAACCGAGCCGTTCGTTCAGCTCGATCGTGGCCACGTCGACCTCGGAGATCGTCTTCTCGTGCGGCGTCCGCGGTAGGCCGCGTACGTAGCTCAGCACCTCCTCGTTGAGCGCCCGCTGCCGCTCGTGACGCCGCCGGTCGAGCCGGGTCTGACCGAGCAGCAGGTAGCCGATCAGGCCGATTCCCGGGATGAAGAAGATGGCCAGCAGCCACGCCATCGCACTGCTCGGACGCCGGTTCTTCGGCACCACCCCGAGCGCGATGACCTTGACCAGCAGGTCGATGATGTAGATCGAGGTCCCCATGACCCCCGCCACTGTCATGCGCATCAGCATGCACCACCGCCACTCGTGTGGGAATCTTCTGACATGGTTCGACTCTTCCCCGCCGCCCGCCGTGCCATCGCCGCCGAGGAGGCCTCGCCGCCGGTCTGGGAGGTCGACGTGGCCGCCCAGCGTGACCAGGCCCGCAAGCTGGCAGCGGCCGAGGCGAAAGAGGAGGTCGCGGAGGTCACCGGCATCGACGCCGACGGGGTTCCGTGCCGGCTCTACACCCCCGAGGACGTACGCGAGGGGGTGATCGTCCACCTCCACGGCGGTGGGTTCGTCTTCAACGACGTCGAGGTCCACGACGCCGCGTGCCGGCGGCTGGCCAACCGGAGCGGGCTGCGGGTGCTGTCGGTCGACTATCGCCGGCCTCCGGAGGACCCCTATCCCGCGGCTCCCGATGATGTCGACACGGTCGTCAAGTGGCTGGGCAACGACCCGCTGCTGAGCACGCTGCCGGCGTACGTCCACGGCGACAGCGCCGGCGGCAACCTCGCTCTCGTCGCGGCTCTGCGCAACCCGGGTGTCTTCGACGCGATGGTGCTCGTCTACCCGTTCCTCGACCCGTCGATGAGCACCCCGGGCTATGCGATGGAGGACGGCTGGAACGAGGAGGCGGCGTGGTACTGGAAGCAGTACGCCTCGACCGAGGCCGATCTCCGCAATCCCGACCTCGGCCCGTACCTCGCCTCTGATCAGGAGCTTCGTGGCCTGCCGCCGACGCTGATCGTCAGTGCCGAGGGCGACATCCTCACCGACGAGAACGAGGACTTCGCGCTCCGGTTGGCCGACCTCGGCGTCGAGGTGGTCGCGTTCCGCGCGGTCGGCCAGATCCACGGCTTCTGGCGCCATGGCCAGACCTTCCCCGCCGCGGAATCGGTGATGGCGATGACCGCTGGCTTCTTGATCCAGCACAGCGTGAACCGGCACAGTTCGCGGGGACGTCAGTGACGGAGCCCTACGACGTCACCGAGGTCCGGGCCGCCTACGACACCGTCTCCAAGGCGTACGCCGAGATCGTCGACCCGACGATGACCGAGACCTCGTTCGACGCCGGTGTCCTCGACACGTTCATCAGCTACGTACGCAAGGACGGTGGCGGGCTGGTCGGCGACATCGGCTGCGGGCCCGGGCGGGTGACGGCCTATCTGGCCGAGCGGGGGATCGACGTCTTCGGGGTCGACCTGTCGACGGGCATGATCGCGCAGGCCAAGGAGCGGCATCCGGCGCTCCGGTTCGAGGTCGGCGACATGGCCCGTCTCCCGCTCCGGGACGGTGAGCTCGCCGGGGTGCTGGCGTGGTACTCGCTCATCCACACCCCGCCCGCGCGCCGGCCCGAGGTCATCGCCGAGCTCGCCCGGGTCACCCGCCGGGGCGGCCGGTTCGTGACCGCGTTCCAGGTCGGGGACGAGCACGTACGCCACATCGGCGCCTACGGCCACGACGTCACCTTCGACGGCTACCGGCTCCCGGTCGAGGCGACCAGCGCCCTGCTCGAGGAGGCTGGTTTCGAGGTCACCGGGACGGTGGTGCGCTCCGCCGAGGACTGGGAGCGGACGCCGCAGGCGTATCTCGTCGCGCGCCGTCGCTGACGACCGATAGGTTGCGCGCATGACGCAGCAGCCCTACCACGTCCCTCGCTTCTTCCTCCGCCAGAAGGTGACGCCCTTCGCCAACAAGTACGTCGCTCAGGCCGCCAACGCAGACGGCTCGGAGGGGCAGGTGCTCGCCTTCGCGCAGCAGAAGCGGCTGGCGTTCAAGGAGCAGGTGACGTTCTACGCCGACGAGTCGAAGTCGCAGGCCGTCTTCGCGTTCAAGGCGCGGGCGGTGATGGACCTCAACGCCGGCTACGACGTCACCGACCCGAGCGGTGCGGCGCTGGGCTTCTTCCGCAAGGACTTCGGTAAGAGCCTGCTGCGCTCCACCTTCCAGGTGGAGGGTCCGGGCTACTCCGGCACCGGTCAGGAGCGCAACCAGGTCATCGCCATCCTGCGCCGCTTCACCGAGCTCGACTTCCTGCCGATCCACTTCGACTACGTGTCCTCCGAGGGCCAGCCGCTGATCTCGATCGAGCGCCGCTTCGCCTTCCGTGACAAGTACACGGTCACCGTCCACGACCCGCGCGTCGACTTCCGGGTCGCCGCTGCCCTCGCGGTCGCGATGGACGCGCTGATGCAGCGCTGAGCCGTTCGGCTCAGGGTCCGTCCGCCGCCGCCAGGTGCGGACGGACCAGGTCCAGCAGCAGCTGGTGGGTGGCAGCGTCGGCCGCGGCGATCATCCCGCGGCCGGTGTGGATCGGGTCGCCGTTGAGGTCGGTCACGACGCATCCGGCGGCCTGGCACAGCGCGATGCCGGCAGTGAAGTGGACGCTCCCCTCGAGGTAGCCGTCGGTGACGTACGCCGCTCGCCGTCCGGCCGCCACCCAGGCGACCGCGAGGGTGGAGGACATCACCCGCGGGCCGAACTGGGCTCGCAGGCGCGGGTCGGCGACGAGCTGTCCGCCGACGAACGGCCGGTCGAGCGGGCCGTCGCACTGGATGTCGACGAGCCGGGTGCGCGGGGTCGGCGTGAGGACCGTGTCGCCGCCGCCCTGGCGCAGCCGGGCGGAGGTGCCGTCGGTCCAGAAGATCTCCTCGCTGATCGGGTCGGCCGCTACAGCCGCCTGGATGCCGTCGGGCGTCACGAGCGCGACGTTCACCGCGGCGAGCGGAGTCTGGGCGGCGTAGTTGAGCGTCCCGCAGAGCGGGTCGACCAACCATCGCCGCTCGCTGTCCCCGCTGCGCCCGGTCTCCTCGCCCTCGAAGGCGTCCTCCGGCCGGTACGTCGCGATCGTCTCCCGGACCGCCTTCTCCGAGGCGATGTCCGCCTCGGTCGCGAAGTCGGTTGCCGACTTGTCGAAGTGGCTCAGATCCGTGCCGTACATCTGCTTGACGACGGCCGCCCCGGCGGTGGCCGCGGCGATCGCGACGGCCTCGTCCGGGAACGCCGCCCGGAAGGCGTCGATCGCCGGATCCGGTTGCTGCTCCGGCTCGTCGCCGATGAAGACCGCCACGACCTCTGCCTCGGGATCCTCGTCCAGGCTGGGCAGGATCTTGTCGCGCCAGCTCCACAGGTTGGGATGGTCATAGTCGACGTACGCCTCGGCGGGCGAGATCAGCTCGATCGCCCGCTCGAGGTCTTCTCGGGACAGTCTGTATGCCGCGGTGCCGCTCGTGTGTCCGACGACTGTTGCGATCACCACGGCCGGGAGGCGGTGGCCGTAGGCGTTGACCAGGGGGAAATGCTCTGGCCCGTGGTCGGGTGCTGTCGATGGGCGGAGGCCTACGCCGTGGGCGTTCGGGGGCGTCCAGCCTTCGATCGCTGATTCGAACCTTGATCGTGCCGCGAGGATCTCGTCCATCGTCGTCCAGTGGTCCACGGTGGGGGAATCTATCGGGGGGCTTGTCTTTCGGGGACTGCTTTTCGGCTGTTCTTCTTGGTTGGGGTGGGCCGCCGACCCGTTCTTGGAGGGTCTTCTCGACGGTCCCCGGAGTCAAGGACGGCCTGCGGCCGCCGGCTTCGCCGGCCGCTTCGCGGTCCTTGACACCGGGGCCCGTCGAGAAAGATTTGGCTGGCTATCGGGGCGGCGGCCCGGGTGTGGCGCAGCGGAATCCTGCTTCGAAGGTGAGGTTGATGAGGCGTGAGGGTGGCCCTTCGGGCCACTTACCATCCACAGGAACGAGGTCGTTCGCTCACCGCGAAAACTGCGGCTGACCAGGGAAAATAGGTGGCAGTACGGGCGCTGGAAGCGTAGAATGAGACACATCACAGCACACTTCTGAAGGAGAGGGCAGCGATGAGTCTCGGCCGCGACATCGACCACTGGGGCACCAACCCCGGCGATGCGATCGACGCTGCCCTGGCCGCCATCGAGACCGCCTTCCAAGATCTCCTCACGACCGACCCGTCCTACTGGCGCACCGGGCAGAAGAAGGACCTGCTGGAACGGTTGGAGAAGCTCCAAGCCCAGCAGGCCGCATTGAAGCTGCGGGTGCTCGCCACGGCCGGTGACATCGCTGAGGAGACCGGTGCCAAGGACGCGTCCGGGTGGATGCGGACCGAGCTCCTGGTCGACAAGGGCGTGGCTCGCTCCCAGGTGAAACTCGCAGCAGCGGTGACCAAGTACGACCTCGTGGCCGCCGGCCTCGCTGAAGGTGTCGTATCTCAGGACAAAGCCCGAGTGATCACCCAAGCCCTCCACGCCATCGAGACCGATCCCGCCGCCAGCGCCGAGGACCTGATCCTGGCCGAGAAACTGCTGGTCGATTACGCGACCCGGTTGACGGCGAACGAGTTGAAGATCGTCGGACGCCGGATCCTCGCTGAGATCGACCCGGAACGATTCGAAGCCGCCGAAGCCAAGGCCTTGCAGCGCGAGGAGGAGCACGCCCAGCGGCGCACGTTCTTCTCCTCCCGCGACAACGGCGACGGCACCATCGACATCCACGCCCGGGTCTCGCGTGCGATCGGGATGCGGCTCCGCACATTGTTGGACTCGTTGGCCCAGCCCAGGAAGCTCTCGGCCGAGGACAAGGGCCGCAAAGCCCCCCTATGACCGGTTGCTGGGCCAGGCGTTCGCCCGGGTGGTCGAGACCTACGACGTCGACCAGCTCCCTCGGCACGGTGGCCACGGGACCACGGTGTTCATCACCATGAGCGTCGAGGACCTCCGCAACGACCTCGGCACCGCCGCCCTCGGGTTCGACGGGGACCAGATCGCCGCTGCCGAGGCCCGCCGGATGGCCTGCAACGCCGACCTCGTCCCGGTGGTGTTGGGCACCGACTCCGAGATCCTCGACCTCGGCCGCACCGCGAGGTTGGCGTATCCAGTCCAACACCGAGCGCTCCGGCTACGGGACAAGTGTTGCCAGGCCGAAGACTGCGACGCGCCCGCCGCGTGGACCGAAGCCCACCACCTGAAACCCTGGTCCGAGGGCGGGAAGACCGACATGGCGAACATGGTCTTGTTGTGTGCGAGTGACCATCGTCGGATCCACGACCCCGACTACGCCTATGAGCGGCTCCCGGATGGGCGGATCCGGTTCACCAGGCGCACCCGAACCAACTGATCCCCGGGCGGCGGCGGACTCCGGCGCGTCATCGGCGCCGGCTTGTGTCGCCGTGCCCGTGGTCATCCGATCCCATGATGGGCCGATCGCTGAGCTGAGTCCTCACACCGTCCTGTCGTGCCACTCCTGCCGGGTGGCCAACCTGCCGATACTCTGCATCCGGCGGCGCTGCATCGGGCGCGGCACTTCAGCCGCCACCTGATGACCAGCCCGTCCGCCCAGGTGACCCTCCCGAGGCAGCCCTGGCCAGGAGCCACCTGAGGCAGCAGCATCCGGCATGCCCCGGTCATCGCCTCCTCCTCTTGGCGGCATCTTGTGAAGCATTCACAAGATGGCGCCAACTGGCGTAGGCACCGAGCAGAACCTTCACCCACCATGACTCACCGGCCCGAGATCCCAAGCCCGTACGCAACCCATGGAATCCGCGCCAGACCCCGCCGCCGACCCGATAGCCAGCCAAATTCTCGACGGAGCCCGGTGTCAAGGATCGCCGCAGGCGACCGGCGAAGCCGGCGGCCGCAGGCCGTCCTTGACTCCGGGATTCGGCGAGAACACCATCCGTAACGGGTCGGCGGCCGCCGGCGCCAGAGGCACGCCAACCCACCAAATCCAAAGATGCCCCACAGGTAGGAGAGGATGGGCGCATGCGCGTCCACATCGGCTGTGACCATGCCGGTCTCGAACTGAAGTCCCACCTGATCAACCGTCTGACGGAGCTCGGCTATGAGCCTGTCGACCATGGCCCGTTCGTCTATGACGCACTCGACGACTACCCGGTCTTCTGCATCCGGGCGGCCGAGGGGGTGGCCCGGGACCGGGCGCAGGGGCTGGACAGCCTCGGGGTCGTGATCGGGGGGTCGGGCAACGGTGAGCAGATGGCGGCCAACAAGGTGACCGGCATCCGCTGCGCGCTCGCGTGGAGCGAGGAGACCGCCAAGCTCGCCCGTGACCACAACAATGCCCAGGTGGTCGCGGTGGGTGGCCGGATGCACAGCCTCGAGGACATGACGAAGTTCGTCGAGATCTTCCTGGCCGAGCCGTTCAGCGAGGACGAGCGGCACGTACGCCGCATCGACCAGCTCCACGCCTACGACGCCGACGGCGTACGTCCGCCGCTTCCCGACTCGGCCAAGGGCCTGGGGCCCGCCGAGGACCAGGACTGATCCGGGGATGCCCGAGGGGCACACCCTCCACCGTCTCGCGCTCGATCTGAGCGACGCCTTCGCCGGTCAGCAGGTCAGGGTCAGCAGCCCGCAGGGCCGGTTCGCCGACTCCGCCGCGCTGCTGGACCGCCAGGTCTTCACCGGGGCCGAGGCGTGGGGCAAGCAGCTCTTCCTCGAGTTCCCGGGGGAGCAGTACGTCCACATCCATCTCGGCCTCTACGGCAAGCTCGACCTGAAGCCGTACGCCACGGAGCCGCCGCTGCCCGTCGGCCAGGTCCGACTCCGGCTGACCGGCAGCGAGACGTACGCGGACCTGCGCGGCGCCAACACGTGCAACCTCGTCACCGCGGCCCAGCGTGACGCGGTGGTCGCGAAGCTCGGGCCGGACCCGCTGCGCGACGACGCCGACCCGGGTCGCGCGTGGCTGCGGATCAGCCGGAGCCGTACGACGATCGGCGCGCTGCTGATGGACCAGTCAGTCCTGGCCGGGGTGGGCAATGTCTATCGGGCCGAGGTGCTCTTCCGGCACCGGATCGACCCGATGCGCCCCGGCAACACCCTGCGCAGGCAGCAGTGGGACGCCATCTGGGACGACCTGGTCGAGCTGATGAAGCTCGGCGTCCAGCGGAACCGCATCGACACCGTCCGCGACGAGCACACCCCCGAGGCGATGGGCCGTCCCCCGCGTCAGGACGACCACGGTGGCGAGGTCTACGTCTACCGCCGGCACGGCCAGCCCTGCCTGGTGTGCGGCACGAGCGTACGGACCACCGAGCTGCAGCAGCGCAACCTGTTCTGGTGCCCGAAGTGCCAGCGCACGTACCGGCCCCGGACGAGCGTAAAGAAGTAGCCCGCACTACTCTCCGGCCTGCGAGAACGACCACGCAGCCCCCACCTCGAGACCTAGAGTGAGGCCATGTCGAGCCATGCCTTCGCAGACCGCCTGCGGAGCAACGCGATCCGCCGCAGGTTCCGTGACCCGGAGCTGCGAGCGGTGCTGTGGCTCGGGCTGCTGACCATCGTCCTGACGGTCCTCGCGGCGGCTCAGACGGGCTGGCTGCAGGTGGTCCCGGTGGCGGTCCTCACCGTGCCGCTGCTGCTCGGAGCGGTGCTGCTCGGACCCCGTACGCTCAGCTGGTTCGTGGTCTTCGTGATGGTGATGATCGTGGTCGCCGCCAGCCAGGTGACGCTCTCCGACCGGGACGCCGCCGCCATCGGCGTGCACTTCCTGCTCGGCGCGATCGTGCTGTTCGTCGCGATGCGCCGCACCTACCTCGGCGTCGGGGGCTTGAGCGACGAGATGATGCTGCTCGACCTGACCCACAAGCTCGACCAGGGTGCGATCCCGCCGATGCCTCACGGCTGGCTCGCCGACTCGGCAGTCCTGCCGGCGGGCGGCACCCGGTTCGCCGGCGACTTCGTGGTGGCCGCGCGGGAGGCCGACCGGCTGGAGATCGTCGTCGTCGACGTCTCCGGCAAGGGGGAGCGTGCGGGCACCAGAGCACTTCAGCTCTCTGGTGCGTTCGGCGGCCTCCTCGGCGCCGTATCGCCTGCCGAGTTCCTGCCCGCCGCCAACCGCTACCTGCTCCGTCAGGACTGGCAGGAGGGCTTCGCGACCGCGGTCTACCTCTCGATCGACCTCGACAACGGCGCGTACGAGATCCGTACGGCCGGCCACCCGCCCGCACTCCTGCGCCGCGCCGCCACCGGCCGCTGGGAGGAGGCCGAGAGCAACGGCCCGGTGCTGGGGCTCATCGACGACGTCGAGTTCGACGCCTGCGAGGGAGTGCTCGGGGTGGGCGACATGGTGATGCTCTACACCGACGGCGTCGTGGAGGCGCGGGGTGTCGACCTCGAGCGCGGCATCGGCAACCTGGTCGCCACCGCCGACCACCTCGCGGTCACCGGCAGAGGTGGGGGAGCGCGCCGCCTGCTCGAGGGACTGAGCGCCAGCTCCGACGATCGCGCGCTCGTCGCGGTCGGGCGAAGGTGACCAAACCAACGCTGCGAACCGACCGGTAGGGGAGCCGGTTACAGGTGTGAGCCAGATCTATGGCAGGATTTCGCAGGTCGCACGAGGGCGCTGGCTCTCGCGTGCGCGGATGTAGCTCAATGGTAGAGCCTCAGTCTTCCAAACTGATTACGCGGGTTCGATTCCCGTCATCCGCTCCAAGTGCCATTCCCGCTGATTGGGGAGGGGCCCTTGACGGGGCGTAGCGTAGTGGCTAGCGCGCCTGCTTTGGGAGCAGGAGACCGCAGGTTCGAGTCCTGTCGCCCCGACATTTCATTGCCCTGCACGCGACATCATTCTCAGAAACAAACGACAGGAGACACCCTGTGAAGAGCGCCGTCGAGACGTTGAGCCCGACCCGGGCCAAGCTGACCGTCGAGGTGCCCTTCGAGGAGCTCAAGCCGAGCCTCGACGCGGCGTACAAGCAGATCGCCAAGCAGATCAACGTTCCCGGCTTCCGCCGGGGCAAGGTCCCGCCCCAGGTGATCGACAAGCAGGTCGGCCGCGGCGCGGTGCTCTCCGAGGCGGTCAACAACGTCCTCCCGCAGATGTACTTCGACGCCCTCCAGGAGAACTCGCTCGAGCCGCTCGCGCAGCCCGAGATCGAGGTCACCAAGCTCGAGGACAACGAGACCCTGGAGTTCACCGCCGAGGTCGACGTCAAGCCCGAGATCACGCTGCCCGACTACGAGGGCATCGAGGCCAAGGTCGAGGACATCGAGCTCACCGACGCTGACGTCGAGGAGCAGATCCAGGCGATGCGCGAGCGCTTCGGCACTCTCAAGGACGTCGAGCGCGCCGCCGCCGACGGCGACTTCGTGGTCATCGACCTGAAGGCGACCAAGGACGGCGAGGACGTCGAGGGCGCCGAGGCCGTCGGGATGAGCTACCAGGTCGGCAAGGGCGGCATGCTCGACGGCCTGGACGAGGCCATCGTCGGTCTGTCCGCCGGCGAGTCCAAGGACTTCAAGAGCACCCTCGTGGGCGGTGAGCTGATCGGCCAGGAGGTCGACGTCAACGTCACCGTCAACCAGGTCCAGGAGCAGGAGCTCCCGGCGTACGACGACGACTTCGCCCAGCTCGCCAGCGAGTTCGACACCGTCAAGGAGCTCGAGGAGGACGTTCGCGGCCGCCTCGGCAACGGCAAGCGCCTCGAGCAGGCCGCCGCCGCCCGTGACGCCGTCCTCGAGGCCCTCCTGGAGCAGGTCGAGATCCCGCTGCCGGAGAGCATCGTCACCGACGAGCTCAACGCGCGCCGCGAGGGCATCGAGCAGCAGCTCGGCTTCGCCGGCCTCACCTTCGAGAAGTACCTCGAGGACGAGGAGCAGACGATCGAGGAGTTCGAGGCCGACCTCGAGCGCCGCGTTCGCGACGCCGTCGCCGCCCAGCTGATCCTCGACCAGATCGCCAAGGAGAAGGAGATCGGGGTCGAGCAGCAGGAGCTGACCGAGCACATGATGCGCCGCGCGCAGCAGTCCGGTCAGGACCCGCAGGAGTTCGTCAACCACATGCTCGAGCACAACCACGTGCCCGAGCTGGTCCAGGAGATCCTGCGCGGCAAGGCGCTCGCCCAGCTCGTCGAGGCCGCCAAGGTCACCGACGAGTCCGGCAACCACGTCGAGCTGAAGAACCTCCGCCCCGACGGCACCATCGGTGAGGACGAGCCCGAGGCTGAGGCCGAGGCCCCCGAGGAGACCGAGAAGGCTGACGCCTGATCACCCTCAGACGTACGTCACAGCGCCCCTGCCTCACGGCAGGGGCGCTGTCGTTTTCGGCTGAGTCGGCGCTACTGGGCGTCGAAGTTGTCCGTGGGGTCGCCTGAGACCTCCAGATGCTTGGCCGCGCAGTCGGTCTTCGACAGGCCCTGCTCGACACACCACTCCAGCGCGGGTGTGGAGGTGTCACTGGGGTGGGGCACCACGACGGCGTACATCCCCGGCTTCACGTACGAGCTCGGCCACTCGCCGGTGTCGAGGAGCAGGGCCTCGGGATGGGCGGTCTTGATCTTCTGGTAGCGGGTCAGTGCCTGGTGCCAGTCGGCGTCGCCGCCGTCCCCGGCACCGACCGCCGCCAGCTGCGGGATCCAGGTGCCGATGAGCTTGGTGGCTGCTTCGGTGTCGAGGCGGGAGATGCGGAGCAGCTGATGCTCCGGCGGGGCGTTCGGGTCCACGGAGGGCACGCTCGACGGCTCGCTGGTGGGGCTGGTCGAAGGCTCCGGCTCCGCCTCGGACTGCACGGGTCCGGCCCCGTCCTTGCCGAAGATGAACCCGAGCACTCCGGCGACGAGCACCAGCACCACGATCATCACCAGGATCGGCGCGGTACGGCCCTTCCGTTGCGCCGGGGGTGGCGAGGCGGCGTCGTCGAAGAAGTATCCCCGCGTGCTGCGACCCGTGGTCGCGTCGTCGCCGAGCTCGTCCACGAAGAGCGGACGATGCTGCTCCGGGGGAGCCAGGAGCGGGGTTCCGCAGCCGATGCAGTAGATGGCCCCGGGCAGCAGAGCATCGCCGCACGACTGGCAGTGTGATTCCTTCTCGTCGCCCTCATCGCTCACGCGCGGACACCCCCTTCCGCATCCGACGGTAACCCGCGGAGGCCGCTGTCGTCACGCAACACCAGTAACAACAGCATCACGGACACCAGAAGCGTGAGTGAACGCAAACGTTCTGAACAGGGTCGCGGCGGTGTGATCTGAGACACAGACGGGCCGCACTGTGGGCGCAGGTGATCCTGTCGGCCCAGCGTAGGCCCTACGCTGCCAGCGTGACCTCCAGCCCTGAGACCGTCCGCGCCGTGGTCCTCAACGTCGAGGACGCCCCGGTGGACCCCGACGCCGAGGAGCTGCTCGACCGCGGTCAGGGCAAGGTGGCCGGCCTCGTCGGTCTGGCGAAGCTCGCCTGGCGCATCACGGCCTTCGCTCGTCGCCCGTTCGCGGCCCCGTTCGCGCTCGCGACCCCGATCATCCGCGGTGTCGTCAACACCGACTCCGGACCCGCCGTCGCCGTCCGGCACCAGGGTCGCATGGTCAGCCCGAAGGAGTGGGCCGCCGCCCAGCGCCAGGTCGGGACGAGCCCTCGGATCCTGGTCCTGATCCCGCCGGCGGGCAAGGACGAGACCGTCTGGGACGAGGGTTCGCAGGCGACCGGGGCGACGTACGCCGACCGGCTCGCCGAGCTGCTCGGCTGGATGCCGCTGCACATGCACGTCTCGGCCGGCAGCAAGTCGGTGCCCGCCGCGGTGGCGCTCAGCAGCCGGATCCAGGAGTGCGTCGACGCCCTCGCGGCGGAGCCGCGCATCGTCCTGGTCGGCTACGCCGGTGGTGGTCTGATCGCCCGCAACGCGCTCGGCGTGGCGACCGCCGGGACGCGCCCGTGGACGACGTACGTCTCCGAGCTGATCGCGCTCGGCACGACGCCCTACGCGGTCACCTCGGCCCCGATCTCGGGTGGGGTCGGCAAGCAGCTCGACGAGCACCTCGCCGGGATCGCGGTCGTCGGGGCCGACGAGGCGATGCTGCCGCCGCGCCCGGATGTGGACTATCTGCTGGTCACCGACAAGGCGACCTCGCGCCCCAACCGGGTCGGGCGACTCTTCGGGGAGATGCTGTGGTGGCGGCACAAGACGCCGCTGAGGTCGCGCCGGGTGCGCGACCTGTTCCCGACGGCGGAGCGGTTCACGCTCTCGACCGCCGAGACGCCGCTGTCGAACCATCCGGCGGTTCACGACGCCCTGCTGCGCTGGCTGGCGTAGCCCTGGGGATCGCGGTGCCGCGCGGATTGCGACGCGATCGCCAATAGTTCTGCCGTCGGCGAACAATGGCACACCAGCCGTGGAACAACTGGATGTGGCGGCTAGTGTCGATCCTGTGAACATCGACTCCAGCGCGGCTGACGCTCATGCCGGTGCCCCAGGGCTCTCCCCGAGCCTGGGCGGCAACGGCGGCGGTCTGAGCCTTCTCGACGACAACATCTACAACCGACTGCTGCGGGAGCGCATCGTCTTCCTCGGCTCCGAGGTCCGCGACCAGAACGCCAACGCGATCTGCGCGCAGCTCCTGCTGCTCTCCGCGGAGGACCCCGAGGCCGACATCTTCCTTCACATCAACTCGCCCGGTGGTTCGGTGGATGCCGGTATGGCCATCTACGACACGATGCACTACATCCCCAACGACGTGGCGACCGTCGGCATGGGCCTGGCTGCCTCGATGGGCCAGTTCCTGCTCTGCGCCGGCGCGAAGGGCAAGCGCTACGCGCTGCCCCACGCGCGGATCATGATGCACCAGCCCTCCTCGGGCATGGGCGGCTCGGCCTCCGACATCAAGATCCAGGCCCAGCAGTCCCTGCACATCAAGAAGGTGCTGCTCGAGCTGATCAGCGAGCACACCGGCCAGAGCGTCGAGCAGGTCACCACGGACGCCGACCGCGACCGCTGGTTCACCGCTGCCGAGGCACTCGACTACGGCCTGGTCGACCAGGTCATCAGGAGCGCCAAGGAAGCATCCGACGAAGGCCGCCCCGCCCACAAGAAGGACTGAGGACATGAACTACTACATCCCGCAGTGGGAGGAGCGTACGTCGTACGGCGTCCGCCGGATCGACCCCTACGCCAAGCTCTTCGAGGACCGGATCATCTACCTGGGCACCCCGATCAGCGACGATGTCGCCAACGCGGTCATCGCCCAGCTGCTCTGCCTGCAGTCGATGAACCCGGACCAGGACATCTCGATCTACATCAACAGCCCCGGTGGCTCCTTCACGGCCTGCACCGCGATCTACGACACGATGCAGTTCATCAAGCCGGACGTGCAGACCGTCTGCATCGGTCAGGCCGCCTCGGCCGCCGCGATCCTGCTCGGCGCTGGTGCGCACGGCAAGCGGATGGCGCTGCCCAACAGCCGCATCCTGATCCACCAGCCCTACACCGAGGGCACCTTCGGCCAGACCTCCGACATCGAGATCCAGGCCAACGAGATCCTGCGGATGCGTGAGCTGCTCGAGAAGATGATCGCCGACCACAGCGGCAAGTCGATGGACGAGGTCAGCCACGACATCGAGCGAGACAAGATCCTCACCGCCGCTCAGGCGGTCGAGTACGGCCTGATCGACTCGGTGCTCGAGTCGCTCAAGACGCCGGCTCTCGTTTGACCATCGGGCCCCGCGCCGCTCCCACACTGAAGGCGCGGCGCGGGGTACCGTCAGTAACTATTCGGACCTAGCAGCACAAGTCGGGGAAGGAAGGCCACTCGTGGCACGCATCGGCGACGGAGGTGACCTGCTGAAGTGCTCCTTCTGCGGGAAGAGCCAGAAGCAGGTCAAGAAGCTCATCGCGGGTCCCGGCGTCTACATCTGCGACGAGTGCATCGACCTCTGCAACGAGATCATCGAGGAGGAGCTCAACGAGGGCTCCGAGGTGGAGATCGCCGACCTCCCCAAGCCGAAGGAGATCTTCGACTTCCTCAACTCCTACGTCATCGGCCAGGAGCAGGCGAAGAAGTCGCTCGCCGTGGCGGTCTACAACCACTACAAGCGCGTCCAGGCCGGCCTGCAGCCCGGTGGCCCGCAGGGCCCCGGCAAGCACGCCAAGGAGGAGCAGGTCGAGGTCGCCAAGTCCAACATCTTGGTGATCGGCCCGACCGGCTGCGGCAAGACCTACCTGGCGCAGACGCTGGCCCGGATGCTCAACGTCCCGTTCGCGATCGCGGACGCCACCGCGCTGACCGAGGCCGGCTACGTCGGTGAGGACGTCGAGAACATCCTCCTCAAGCTGATCCAGGCCGCCGACTACGACGTCAAGAAGGCCGAGACCGGCATCATCTACATCGACGAGATCGACAAGGTGGCCCGCAAGGCGGAGAACCCCTCGATCACGCGCGACGTCTCCGGTGAGGGTGTGCAGCAGGCGCTGCTGAAGATCATCGAGGGCACCACCGCCTCGGTGCCGCCGCAGGGTGGCCGCAAGCACCCGCACCAGGAGTTCATCCAGATCGACACCACCAACATCCTCTTCGTGGTGGGTGGCGCGTTCGCCGGTCTGGAGCACATCATCGAGCAGCGGGTCGGCAAGAAGACCCTCGGCTTCACCGCCGAGGTGCGCGGCAAGGCCGAGAAGGAGTCCGAGGACCTGCTGAAGCTGGTGCGTCCCGAGGACCTCACCAAGTTCGGGCTGATCCCGGAGTTCATCGGCCGGCTGCCGCTGATCGCGAGCGTCGAGAAGCTCGACCAGGCCGCGCTCGTCCAGATCCTGACCGAGCCGCGCAACGCGCTGGTGAAGCAGTACCAGAAGCTCTTCGACCTCGACGGCGTCGACCTCGAGTTCACCGAGGACGCGGTCACGGCCATCGCCGACAAGGCCCTCGAGCGTGGCACCGGTGCCCGTGGTCTGCGGGCGATCATCGAGGAGGTTCTCCTCTACGTGATGTACGACGTCCCCTCCCGTGGCGACGTCGGCAAGGTGATCGTGACCCGCGAGGTGGTCGACGACGGCGAGATGCCGACGCTCGTTCCTCGCGAGAAGGAAACCAAGAAGAAGTCCGCGTAGCCCGTTTGGGTCATTTTCTCCGCCCGGGTCGGTATTGGCCCGGGCGGTCGGACACAATACGCACTGATGATCATCTGTACCTTTCCAGCTCCGTCACTCGGTAGGGAAGTGGGCACGTGAGGTTCCAGAGGGGCCCGGTGATGGCCTACGCCGCCGTAGTGCTCATCGGCCTGCTCGTGGTCATCCAGACCCTCAGCCCGGACATCTCCGCGTTGCACCGGGTGCCGCGTACGCTCTCTGGCCAGGCCGACTTCACCGTGATCCCGCCGGCGCCGTCTCCCGGTGTCTCCGGGGTGTCGACGATCCCCAGCAACACGCCCGATACGGACCGGAAGAGCGACCCGGAGGACTCCGCGCCGCCGAAGAGCCGCGAGGAAGAGAAGCCGGACAGGGCGCCGTCCGCGCCCGCTGAGCAGCCCGACGCACCGCCCTCCGAGGAGCCGACGACGCCCGCCGACCCCGGTGAGGGCAACGGCAACGGCAAGCCGCCCACGCTGGTCCCGTCCGTGGGACCGATCCCGGGGATCATGGCCCCGCTGCTGTGGCCGTTCGTGTCCGAGGAGGACGCCCGCCCCGTCGACGAGGCCGTGCCGATGTTCCTGCGGCAGCTGATCGCTGCCGACGCCGGCGTCCCGGTCGAGGATCTTCCGCTGGAGGAGCCCAAGAAAGACCGGGAGACCGATGAGGCGACCGCGGAGTCGAAGGAGCCCGACGCGGAGTCGACCAAGCAGGAGTCCGAGGCCGAACGGGTCCTCGAGGACGCCTGCGAGCTCACCGCCGCGATCGCCGAGGACGTCAAGACGCTGCCAGGAGCGAACGACGCTCCCGAACCCGAGGGCACGCCGGAGTGCGATGAGGCGTGCGCTGAGCCGAAGACACCGGTAGGGTCGTCGCCCGCAGCCGAACCCGAGGCCACCACCGAATCCGCTGAGCCGTCCGACACCGAGCCGTCCGAGGCTGAGACGACGGACGCACCGGAGCCGGAGGAGCCGAAGGAAGGCAGCAAGGACGACCAGACTTGTGCCGAGAAGTCGGTGCAGTAGGGATCACTCCGATGGCGACCGCACCACGCCAGAGTGACCGGCCGAGCGAGTCCCCCCGGGCGCTTGGCTGGAGTGAGGGACGAAGCAGGCCCCGGAACCGCATCGCGGTCCGGGGCCTGCTCCGTCGTTGGGCTCCGTCGGTCTGAGGCTCAGTCCTCGGGGACCTCTGCCAGCTCAGCGGTGACGGAGATCTCGGTCGCGTTCTCGTCGACGGTGAAGAAGAGGTCGCCGACGATGTTGCCGACCCGCTTGAGGTCCGGCGCGGCGGCCTCGGCGTCCTTGACCAGCTTGGCCGGGCCGGTGACCTCGGCCTTCGCCAGCGGGTGACGCATCTTCACCTTCGCGGTCGACTTCGCTCCGCGGATCCCGGTCAGCGTCGCCGCGACGGCGTCGAGCGCCGCCGGGTCGGCGGCGGCAGCGGTGCCGAGCTCGAGCTCACGCGGCCACGAGGAGGTGTGGATGGAACCGGTCTGCCACCACGACCAGACCTCCTCGGTGACGTACGGCAGGAACGGCGCCAGCAGGCGCAGCTGGACGTGGAGAGCCGTGGCGAGAGTCGCGCGGGCGGACTCGGTGGCGAGACCGCCGTCCTCGTCGTAGGCACGCTCCTTGACCAGCTCGAGGTAGTCGTCGCAGAACTCCCAGAAGAACTTCTCCGAGGTCTCCAGCGCCGTGGAGTAGTCGTAGGCCGTGAACGCGTCGGTCGCCTTGGTGATCGTCTCCTTGAGACGGGCCATCAGCGCGCAGTCGACCGGCTGGGTGATCGCGACCGGGTTCAGCGTGGTCGCGCCGACGTTGCCGAGGACGAACTTGGAGGCGTTGAGGATCTTCATCGCCAGACGGCGACCGACCTTCATCTGAGTCTCGTCGAACGGCGAGTCCATGCCCGGGCGGGTCAGTGCGGCCCGCCAGCGAACCGCGTCGGCGCCGAACTTCTCGAGGATCTCGGTCGGTACGACGACGTTGCCCTTCGACTTCGACATCTTCTTGCGGTCGGGGTCGAGGATCCAGCCGGCGATCATCGCGTGGCTCCACGGGACGGTGCCGTCCTCGAGTTGGGCGCGGACGATGCGGCCGAAGAGCCAGGTGCGGATGATCTCGTGGCTCTGGGTGCACAGGTCCATCGGGTAGACCCGGCTGAACAGGTCGGGGTCGGCCTCCCAGCCGCCGGCGATCTGCGGGGTCAGCGACGAGGTGGCCCAGGTGTCCATGACGTCCGGGTCGCCCTGGAAGCCGCCGGGCTTGCCGCGCTGCGCCTCCTCGTAGCCGGCCGGGACGTCCGTGGACGGGTCGATCGGGAGCTGGTCCTCGCTGGGCAGCAGCGGCTTGTCGTAGTCGGGGTTGCCCTCGGCGTCGAGTGCGTACCAGACCGGGAACGGGATGCCGAAGAAGCGCTGGCGGGAGATCAGCCAGTCACCGTTGAGGCCGCCGACCCAGTTGTCGTAGCGGTGGCGCATGTGCTCGGGCAGCCAGGTCAGGTCACCGCCGCGGGACAGCAGCCGCTCACGCAGCTCGGGGTTGCGGCCACCGTTGGTGATGTACCACTGCCGGCTGGCGACGATCTCGAGCGGCTTGTCGCCACGCTCGTAGAAGTTGGCCATCCGCTGGGTCTTCTTCGGCTCTCCGTCGAGGTCACCGGACTCGCGGATCATCGCGACGACGGCCTCGCGGGCCGAGTGGACGGTCTTGCCCTTCAGGTCCTCGTACGCCGAGACCCCGGCCTCGGTGGTGATCCACTCCGGGGTCTCGCGGGCGAAGCGGCCGTCGCGGCCGATCAGGGCGCGGGCGGGCAGGTTGAGCTCACGCCACCACTGGACGTCGGTGAGGTCACCCCAGGTGCAGCACATCGCGATGCCGGCGCCCTTGTCCATCTCCGCGGCCTCGTGAGGCAGGACGGGGATCTCGACGCCGAAGATCGGGCTGGTGACGGTGCTGCCGAACAGGTCCTTGTAGCGGTCGTCGTCGGGGTGCGCGATCAGCGCGACGACGCTCGGGATCAGCTCGGGGCGGGTGGTCTCGATGTGGACCGGGGTGCCGTCAGCGCGGTGGAAGGCGACGCGGTGGAAGAAGCCGGGGTAGTCCTTCGCCTCCAGCTCGGCCTGGGCGACCGCGGTCTGGAAGGTGACGTCCCACAGGGTCGGCGCCTCCTGCAGGTAGGCCTCACCGCGGGCCAGGTTGCGCAGGAACGCCTTCTGCGAGGCGGTCTGGGAGACCTTGCCGATGGTCGTGTACTGCTGGTCCCAGTCGAAGGAGAGACCCAGGGTGCGCCACAGGTCCTCGAAGACCTTCTCGTCCTCGACGACCAGCTGGTTGCACAGCTCGACGAAGTTGGGCCGGCTGATCGAGATCTGGCGCTTCGGGTCCGGCTTCTCCGGCGGGGTGAAGTCGGGGTCGTAGGGGAGGCTCGGGTCGCAGCGGACGCCGAAGTAGTTCTGGACCCGGCGCTCGGTCGGCAGACCGTTGTCGTCCCAGCCGATCGGGTAGAAGACCGACTTGCCGTTCATCCGCTGGAAGCGGGCGATCAGGTCGGGGTGGGTGTAGGAGAAGACGTGGCCGACGTGCAGGCTGCCGGAGACGGTCGGCGGCGGGGTGTCGATCGAGTAGACGTTCTCCCGCGGCTGGGTGCGGTCGAAGGCGTACGTCTTCTCGTTCTTCCACTGCTCGGCCCACTTGGCCTCCAGACCCTCGAGGACCGGCTTGTCCGGTACGGCGACTACGCGCTGCTCAGCGGGCGTAGTCGTCTCCGGTGCGGTCTGCGTGGGCGTGGTCTCAGTCATGGGACCAAATCCTATGGGCGCGCGGGGGCTGGCGCGAAACCGGTTGAGACCGGCGTTGCACACTCGCCATGCTTCGGTCATGGGCACCATCGACTTCTTCACCGACGCAGCCGAGTTCCTCGCCGTCGCCAAGGACTATCTCGCGGCTGAGCCGGTGACCGCCAACGTGGTCGCCACCAACGCGGAGAAGGCCACCCGGGTGGAGCAGGAGGGGCCGTACCGCTGGTTCGCCGTCGCTCGCGAGGGGGACCGGGTCGTCGGCGCGGCGATGCGGACGGCCAACTTCGAGCCGTACCCGCTCTACGTCTGCCCGATGCCCGAGCCGGCAGCGCTCGAGCTCGCGCGTGCCCTGCACGCGAGGGGCGAGTACGCCGGTGGGGCCAACGGCGCGCTCCCGGCGGCCCGCACGGTCGCCGAGGAGACCGCCCGGCTCGCGGGCGGGCGGGTCAGCGTCGCGATGGCGTCGCGCCTGCACGAGCTCGGCACGCTGGTGATGCCGTCCGGAGTGTCCGGGCACGCCCGCCCGGCGACGTACGACGACCTCGAGCTGTGCCGGGACTGGCTGGCCGACTTCGGGCACGCGGCCAGGGAGCAGTCCACGAACAAGGCGTACGCCCACGAGCACGCAGCGGTCGGCGAGGACGAGGTGCGGCGCCGGATCGAGGAGTTCCTGCTGCTGTGGGAGGTCGATGGTGAGGTCGTCTCCCTGGTCGGCGCGACCCCGCCGGCGCACGGCGTGGTCCGGATCGCGCCGGTCTACACGCCGAAGGAGCAGCGGGGCCACGGCTACGGCACCGCGGTGACCGCCGAGGCCTCACGCCTCCTCGGCGCCGACGGCAGCCGGCTGTGCCTGTTCACCGACGCCGACAACCCCGTCTCCAACCACGTCTACGCCAAGATCGGCTACCGCCCCGTCGTCGACATGGCCAACCACACGATCGTCGACTGACCCGCCGAGTCGGCTCGAACTGACGAGATTCCGCGCCGAGTCGGCTCGTTCGAACGAGCCGACTCGGCGCGGGTTGCGGTCAGGATGAGCCGACTCGGCGTCTCAGTCGACGGTGAAGCGGCGGCCGAGGTAGTGGTCGACGGCCGGCCAGATGTGGCCTTCCGACTCGGCGGCGTTGGTCCAGCGCAGGGACCAGCCCCCGCCGGTGGCGGTGGTGATGTCGGCGGAACGGCGGCCGCTGCTGCTCTGCTTGAGGTGGAGGGCGCGGATCTGGTCCCAGGGGAGGTAGGTGGCGTTGGCGGCGGTGGCCAGCTCGGCGGGCGACCTGTCCAGGGCGCGCTGGATCAGCTTCTTGCCGGGTGAGCCGGACGTCACCGAGGCGAGGCCTGTGGCGAGCCGGTCGGAGCCGGAGGGCTTGAGCAGCATCAGTCCGGTTTCGGTCACCAGGAGCGTACGGAAGCCGTCGCCGGAGATCGGGGCCAAGGCGCCGATGTATCCGTCGGGCGTCGTCGCAGCCGGCGTCTCGGCGTCGGCGGGCGCCGGCGTCTCGGCGTCGACCTGGGCGTCGAGCTGGTGCACCCAGGCGCGCAGCGCGGCTGCGTAGCCGGGGGAGCCGAGGGCCTCGTAGGCGAGCTCCTCGGGGTCGACCTCCTGGCCGGCGACGTCGACCAGCCGCCAGGGGCCGGCCCAGCTGAGCTCGTAGCGCGCCTTGTCTTCGCCGACCAGCTCGTGGGCGATGGCGGCACCGAGGAGCCGGGCGATGACCTTCCGCTTCGCCTCGGCGTCGTCGACCTCGACCAGGTCAAGGAGCGTGTCGAGGTTGCCGGAGGCGATCAGGTCGAGGGCTCCGCGGACGGTGGCCGGCTCGATCTGGTTGTCCTGCATCGCGTTCAGGAGCGTCTCGGCGTTGATCGCCGCAGCACGTGCGCCGGCGACGCTCACGATCTCGGCCATCGGCGCCGGGGTCAGACCCGAGCCGGCGAACGTCTTGTCCTCGAGGGCGAGGAAGTTCTGGGACGGGTAGCGCAGGATGCTGGCGGCGTTGCCGGACTTGTCCGCCTCGTCCGCGGAGGCCATCGACTCCAACCGCTCGATGCGCTCCGACAGCGGTGGGTGGGAGTCGTAGGCCGACGTCTTCGCCTCGAGCGGTGCCGCGCTGATCCTGGCGAGCTCCTCGAGCCGCTCGGGGTCGCTCATCAGGTTCGTGAAGTTGTCGAAGAAGCGCGTGGGCCGCAGACCGTAGTGGGTGCCGGCCTCGACGTACTGCTCCAGATAGATGTGCCAGGCGGCGTCGAGCGCGGGGAGCGTGCGCAGGGTGGTGGCCGCGGTCAGTGGCCCGGCGACGGTCGCGCTGAGCCGGTCGGCGTCGATCTCATGGGCGTGCGCGAGCGGGCGGGTCAGGGAGAAGAAGAGACGGGCGTACGTCCGGAACGGCCGCTTCACCAGCGGGTTGGAGAGACCCGCGGCGACCTCGGCGATCGCCAGGCGGCTCCGGTGGATGAGAGCGCCGAGCCGGGTGTGGCTGGTGCTGTGGTGGCCGAGCTCGTGGGCGAGCACCGCGTGCAGCTGGTTGCGGGAGAGGCCCTGGAGGAGAGGTACGCCGAGGAACATGCGCCGGGTCCCGGTCCTGAGCCCGAGCAGGCTGGTCTCCTCGCTGACCGCCGCGTTGACCTCCGGCACCAGCCGGATCTCGTCGGGGGCGCGGGTCCCGGCGGTGGCGGCCAGCGCGCGGACCTCCGCCCACAGTCCGGGCTGTTCCTGCTCGGTGAGGACGAGCCCGCCGGGGTCGCCCGAGGTCCTGGGGCGCCGCCGTGGGGCCATCTGCTGACCGACCAGCGCGAAGGCAGCCAGGACGTAGGCAACGGCCAGGAACGAGACCGCGAGAGCAGCCCGGAGCGTACGCATGAATGGTGGACCTTGTGGGGGGATGGGGGTCAGTCCGAGATGAGTGGGAGGGTAGCGGGTCTGGCAATTCGCTGGGAAGCGTGTACGCCATAGACTCGACCCGATGAGTGAGACTCCCGCGCCGCGTCTGGCGGCCACGATCGAGGAGGTCTGGGAAGCGCTGCAGTCGCGCTGGCCCGAGACCCGGCTCGAGCCTTCCCTGGACCGGATCCGCGCCCTGCTCGAGATCCTCGGTGATCCGCAGAACGCCTTCCGGATCATCCAGCTGACCGGCACCAACGGCAAGACCTCCACCTCCCGGATGATCGACACGCTGCTGCGGTCCCTCGACCTGCGCGTGGGGCGGTTCACCTCGCCCCACGTGGAGCGGATCAACGAGCGGATCTCGATCGACGGCGAGCCCCTGACCGACGACGAGTTCGTGGCCGCGTTCAACGACGTCGCCCACTACCTCGGCATGGTCGACGACGACCAGCCGCACCCGCTGTCGTTCTTCGAGTCGATGGTGGGGATGGCCTACGCGAAGTTCGCCGAGGCCCCGGTCGACGTGGCCGTGGTCGAGGTCGGGCTGGGCGGTGGCTGGGACGCGACCAACGTCGCGAACGCCGACGTCGCGGTGGTGACCCCGATCGCGGTCGACCACGCCAAGTATCTCGGTGACAACCCGGTCGCCATCGCGCGTGAGAAGGCCGGCATCATCAAGCCGGGTGCGGTCGCCGTGATCGCCGAGCAGTCCGTCGAGGTCGCCGCGGTGCTGGATCAGCACGCGGCGGAGGTCGGCGCCCGGCTGCTGTGGGAGGGCACCGACTTCGGGGTCGTCTCCCGCACCCCGGCGGTGGGCGGACAGATCCTCACGCTGCGCGGGCTGCGGGGGGAGTACGAAGACCTCTTCCTGCCCCTCTACGGCGCCCACCAGGCGCAGAACGCGGCGACGGCGCTGGCCGCGGTCGAGGCGTTCCTGGGAGACACCGTGCTGGCCGACGAGCTCGTGCGCGACGCGTTCGCCAAGGTCGACTCGCCGGGCCGGCTGGAGATCATGCGGTCGTCCCCGACGGTCCTGTTGGACGCCGCCCACAACCCGGCCGGTGCCGAGGCGACGGTCGCCGCGCTCGAGGACTCTTTCTCGTTCTCCGGTGTCGTCGGCGTCATCGGGGTGATGGGCGACAAGGACGTCGAGGGCATGCTCGCCGCCTTCGAGCCCGTGCTGGAGCACCTCGTCGTCACCCAGAACTCCACCGAGCGCGCCCTTCCGGCCATCGAGCTCGCGAAGATCGCCGTCGACCTCTACGGCGAGGAGCGGGTCTCGGTGGTGCCGCGCCTGGCCGACGCCATCGACGCCGCGATCGGCCTGTCGGAGTCCTCCGGCGGAGGCTCGATCTCCGAGGGTGCGGTGCTGGTCACGGGTTCCGTGGTGACCGCCGGAGAGGCGCGTACGCTGCTGGGCTCCCGTGGCCCGGCCGCCCGGTCGGCCGCGACCGCCCGGGTCGTGCCGACCGCCGACCCCGAGCTGGAGGCCTACCTGGAGGCGGACGCAGATGGCGAGTGAGCGGGAGAAGTCGCCGCGGCGCGGGATGTGTGCCGCGATCGTCTCGATGGAGGGACTCGCGGTCGCGCTGGCCGCGCCCGTGATGATCTCGATCGGCGGGGTCTCCGCCGGGCTGGCGCTCCCGCTGGGCCTCGGGTTCTTCGTGGCCTGCATCGTGGTGGCCGGCCTGCTGCGCCGCCCCTGGGCCTACTGGCTCGGCTGGGCGCTGCAGGTCGTCGCGATCGGGATGGGCTTCCTGATCTCGATCATGTTCGTCGTCGGCGTGATCTTCGCGGTCCTGTGGGGCATGGCCGACATCCTCGGTCGCAAGATCGAGCGCGAGCGGGCCGCGGCCTTCGAGGCGTTCGACCGGATCGCCGCCGAGGAGAGCGCTGAGGACGACGCCGCGGAAGTGGCCGGCGAAGAGGCCGAGCCCAGGTAGGTTGGCTGCCGTGGAGGAGCGCGACGAGCTTCAGATGGCGACCGACGACGAGACGGCGACCGACTGGGCCCTGTGCCCGGCGTGCGGGAACGCGCTGGTGCTGCGGCGGCCTCGGACGCGTACGGCCCACTACGCGCACAAGGCCGGAGAGTCGTGCCGGCTCGTCGGCGCGCAGCTGCGTCGCACCAGCTCCGGGTGGGCCGTCGGCGGTGGCGAGGACGACCCGGACAGTCTCGAGAACCTCTTCGACCTGATCGAGGACGACGCACCCGGCCGCTAGCGCGCGAGGGCCCCGGTGAGCGCTGCGAGCGCCTGATCGAGCTCCGCATCGGTCACGCCGCCGAACCCGATCACCAGGCCGGTCAGGCCGCTGGAGCGCGCGTAGGTGGAGAGCAGGTTGATCTCGAAGCCTGCCGTTCGGGCGGCGTCACGGGCTCTGCGCGCATCCGTCTCGGGCAGCAGCCAGGTGGAGTACATCCCGGCGAGCGGGCCGGCGAGCGTGGCGTACGGGCTCATCGCCGCCGCCACCCGCGGGGCGCGTTCGGCGTAGACGCGGCGGGCGGAGCGTACGGCCCTGTCCAGCCAGCCGTCGCGGAGCAGCGTCAGCAGGGCGCGCTGCGAGGGCCAGGCGGCGCCGGCGTGGGTGATGGTGCGGCGGCGCACGATCCGCTCGTGCAGGTCGGGCGGCGCGACCAGCCAGCCGAGACGAAGCGTCGGGACCACCGACTTCGCCGCGGTGCCGAGATAGACGACCCGGCCGCGGTCGAGCGTCGCCATCGCGGGCACCGGCGCGACGTCGTAGCGGAACTCCGAGTCGTAGTCGTCCTCGATCACCACCGCGTCCGCCCGTCGAGCGGCCTCGAGGAGAGCCAGCCGGTCGGCCGCCGGCATGACGCGTCCCAGCGGGTGCTGATGCGCCGGAGTGACGTACGCCGCGACCGCAGGCGCCAGGTCGGCGACCCTGTCCACGGCCGGCAGGTCGATGACCTCGCGACCGTAGGTGAGCACCGTCTCGGCCGCCGCCCGGTATCCCGGATCCTCCACGGCGACCGGCCCTGGGCGCAGCTCCGGCAGGAGCGCGCGGAGCCCGTCGCTGGTCCCCGCGGTCACGATGATCTCGTCCGGGTGGAGGTCCAGGCCGCGGGTGCGTCCGAGCCTCGCCGCCAGCGCCTCGCGCAGCTCGAGCACCCCTTGCGGATCGTCGTAGCCGCGCGGGGGAGTGGCCACCGAGACCTCCCGCCACGCCCGCCGCCACCCCGGCTCCAGCCGCGGGTCGAAGAACGGTGTGCCCGTATCCAGCCGAGACGTCGCCCGCGTCGGCCGAGACGTCGCCCGCGTCGGCCGAGGCGTCACGCCCGTCGGCCGAGACGTCACCCCTGTCGGGCGGGTCGCGGTGACGTACGTCCCGGATCCGCGGCGCGCCTCGAGCCAGCCCTCGGCGGTGAGCTGGTCGTAGGCCTGCTCGGTCACCGCGCGCGAGACGCCCAGGTCTGCCGCGAGCGCACGACTCGAGGGCAGCCGGTCGCCGGTCCCGAGGGTGCCGGCGAGGACCAGGGCGCGCACCTGGCCGGCGAGCTGGGCGGGGAGCGGCTCGCCGGAGGTGCGGTCGAGGGTCACGGGAAGCATCGGTCGAATGGCCTGTCGGAGTAGGTCGGAATTGGCCCGTGCGTGCAGGCCACTTCGCTACCAGGATGGTGCCATGAGCACGACGTTGTCACCCACCCCACGCACCCGGATCAGCCGCGGGAAGAACCGCGCCGTCCCCGACCGCGAGCGCCTGCACGCGTTCCTCGGCGAGGCGCTCATCGCGCACCTGGGCGTCACCGTCGGGTCGGGCGAGGATGCCCACCCGGTCGTCCTGCCCACCGCGTACGGCTTCGATCTCGACGGCCCGGACGCAGGCGGGTCGCTCTACCTGCACGGCTCGGTGGCCGCCGGCTGGCTCGCGCGGGCGCTGGAGCGCGACGTGTGCGTCACGATCACCGAGCTCGACGGTCTGGTCGCGGCGCGGAGCGGGTTCCACCACTCGATGAACTACCGCTCGGCCGTGGTCATCGGCCGCGCCCGCCTGGTCGAGGACCCGGAGGAGCGCGAGCGCGCCCTCGCCCTGGTCGTCGATCAGATGATCCCCGGCCGCTGGGACACCCTGCGTCCGGCCACCCGCAAGGAGCTCGCCGCGACCGCCGTACTCGCCCTCCCGCTCGCCGAGGCGTCGATGAAGGCGCGCGCCGAGGGCCCGGTCGACGACCCCGCCGACATCGACTCCGGCACCTGGGCCGGCGTGATCCCGATCCACCGTGTCGCCGGCACCCCGGTAACGGCCGACGACGCGGACGGCGCGCCCCCGGCAGACGTCGTACGCCGCGCCGCCCAGCTGGGCGCCGAGGTGGGATAGTCCGGGGAGTTTCCGTCCGTTACCGGCTGGTAGACCCACGGAAGCTCCCCGGACTACCGGGCCAGCGAGGTGGATCGCCAGAACAACCAGCCCGAAGCCGCGAACATCGCCGCGTACATCGCGCTGATCATCACGACGTCCCGGGCGCCGTCGAAGTCGTCGTGGAGCCCGGCGACGATCGCGATGAGGCCGACGACCAGGGTGGCGACGGCGGCGGCGCCGTCGGAGAGCGCCATCCCGCGGGGCCGGAACCGGAACAGGACTGCACCGAGGACGACGATGCCGATCGGAGCGAGATACATCATGTCCGCGCGCCCGCCGTCGCCGATGATCCCGAGCGCGCCGGCGCCGAGGACAAGCAGAGTCGCGGTCCCAGCGGTGGCGATCCCGCCGAGCACGTACAGGTTCTTGGAGGTCATGCTCCGAACCTAGGGCGCGGGGCCGGGAGGATGCGGGGAGGAGATGTGCAGGTCTCGTGCAGATCTCCTCCCCGGCCGCCGCCTAGGAGAGCCCGGCGCGCCGCAGCGCGTCGGCCATCGCGCTGTTGGCCGGAGCGGACGAGCCGCGCCCGCCACCCTGGCCACCACGGTTGCCACCGGGGCGCCCGCCGCCGCTCTTGCCGCCGCCCTTGGGCCCGCCCTTGCCCTGGCCACGCTGGCCACCGCCAGGGCGACCCGAGCGGCCGGACTCGCCCTTGGCAGGAGCATCCGCGGGAGCGTCGTCGTTGAGCCGGAGCGTGAGCGAGATCCGCTTGCGGGCCTCGTCGACCTCCAGCACCTTGACGCGCACCACGTCACCGGAACGGACCACGTCGCGCGGGTCCTCGACGAACTTGTCCGACATCGCGGAGATGTGGACCAGGCCGTCCTGGTGGACGCCGATGTCGACGAAGGCGCCGAAGGCGGCCACGTTGGTGACGGTGCCTTCCAGGACCATGCCGGGACGCAGGTCGGCGATCACGTGCACCGACTCGGAGAAGGTCGCCGTGCGGAACTCCGGCCGCGGGTCGCGTCCGGGCTTCTCGAGCTCGGCGAGGATGTCGGTGACCGTCGGCAGACCGAACTTCTCGTCGACGAACTCAGACGGCTTCAGCGACTTCAGCGCAGAGGTGTTGCCGATCAGCGACCCGATGTCCGCCGACGCCTTGTCGAGGATGCGGTTGACCACCGGATAGGCCTCCGGGTGCACGCCGGACATGTCGAGCGGGTCGTCGCCGCCGCGGATCCGGAGGAACCCGGCCGCCTGCTCGAACGCCTTCGGGCCGAGCCGCGCCACCTTGGTGAGCTCGCGGCGGGTGCGGAAGGGCCCGTTGGCGTCCCGGTGCGCGACGATCGCCGAAGCCAGCGACTCGGTGATCCCCGAGACTCGGCGCAGCAGGGGAGCCGAGGCGGTGTTGAGGTCGACGCCGACGCCGTTCACGCAGTCCTCGACAACGGCGTCCAGGGACTTGGAGAGGCCGTATTCGGGCAGGTCGTGCTGGTACTGCCCGACGCCGATCGACTTCGGCTCGATCTTCACCAGCTCGGCCAGCGGGTCCTGAAGACGGCGCGCGATCGACACGGCCCCACGCAGGGACACGTCGAGATCCGGAAGCTCGGCGGAGGCGTAGGCCGAGGCGGAGTAGACCGAGGCGCCCGCCTCGGAGACCATCACCTTGGTCATCTTCAGGTCCGGCAGCAGCTTGAGCAGGTCGGCGGCGAGCTTGTCGGTCTCGCGCGAGGCGGTGCCGTTGCCGATCGCGATCAGGTCGACCTTGTGCTTCGTGCACAGCTTCGCCAGCGTCGCCAGCGATCCGTCCCAGTCGCGCCGCGGCTCGTGCGGGTAGACCGTCGAGGTGTCGACCACCTTGCCGGTCGCGTCCACGACGGCCACCTTCACGCCCGTCCGGATGCCGGGGTCGAGGCCCATCGTCGCCCGGGTGCCGGCCGGCGCGGCCAGCAGCAGGTCGCGCAGGTTGTCGGCGAAGACCGCGATCGCGGACTCCTCGGCCGCGGTGCGGATCCGGGTGCGCATGTCGAGCTCGAGGCGGAAGAGGATCCGCGTACGCCACGCCCACCGCACCGTCTCGGCCAGCCACTTGTCCGCCGGACGGCCGGAGTCCGTGATCCCGAAACGGGAAGCGATCGAGCGCTCGTAGTCGGTCACCTCGCCCGGCTCCGGCTCCTCGGCGTAGGGGGAGAGGGTGACGTCGAGCACCTCCTCCTTCTCCGCGCGCAGGACGGCCAGGGTGCGGTGCGAGGGCAGCGAGGCGTACGCCTCCGAGAACTCGAAGTAGTCGGAGAACTTCGCCGCGGACGGGTCGTTCTCGCGCCCCTCGCGGACGCGGGTCACCAGACGGCCCTGCTTCCACATCCGCTCCCGCAGCGTGCCGATCAGGTCGGCGTCCTCACCGAACCGCTCGACCAGGATCGCGCGAGCGCCGTCGAGCGCGGCCTTCACGTCGGGGACGTTCTCGCCGAGGAAGCCCTCGGCCACCACGTTCGGGTCCTGCGACGGGTCGCCGAGCAGCCCGTCGGCCAGCGGCTCGAGCCCGTTCTCGCGGGCGATCATCGCCTTGGTGCGCCGCTTCGGCTTGAACGGCAGATAGATGTCCTCCAGCCGCGCCTTGGTGTCGGCGGCGAGGATCGAGGCCTGCAGCTCGGGGGTGAGCTTGTCCTGCTTCGCGATCTCGGCGAGCACCGCCGCGCGCCGCTCCTCCAGGTCGCGCAGGTAGCCGAGACGCTCCTCCAACGTACGCAGCTGGGCGTCGTCGAGGCCGCCGGTCACCTCCTTGCGGTAGCGCGCGATGAACGGCACCGTCGAACCCTCGTCGAGCAGGGCGACCGCTGCGGTCACCTGCGCCGGGCGCACCCCGAGATCTTCGGCGATGCGGGCCGGGATGGCGGCCATCGAGTCTGCGAGCGTCGGAGCTGATGGGGTTGTCGTCACGGAGCGCCATCCTGCCGCATCCCACCGACATGGTCTCAACGTGGCTCGACGGCGACGGGCCCGAACGTGCCCGGACCGGCCCGCCCCGATACGCTCGCCCCCATGACGCAGCGCACGTTCGTGATCCTGAAGCCCGACGCCGTCCGCCGGGGCCTGGTGGGGGAGATCCTGTCCCGCTACGAGGCCAAGGGCCTCTCGATCGTGAAACTGGAGCACCGCACCATCGACGCGGGCATGGCCGACGAGCACTACGCCGAGCACGTCGAGCAGCCGTGGTACCCGCCGCTGCGTGACTTCGTCACCTCCGGCCCGCTCGTCGCCGCCGTCCTCGAGGGCGACGAGGCGATCGAGGTCGTCCGCGCGCTCAACGGCGCCACCGACGGCCGCAAGGCCGCCCCGGGCACCATCCGCGGCGACTTCTCCCTCTCCAACCGCGAGAACCTCGTCCACGGCTCCGACTCGCCCGAGTCGGCCGACCGCGAGATCAAGCTCTGGTTCGGCGCCTGAGACGACCGAGCGAGGTCGAGCGGCGAGCTTGCTCGTCCGCTTGTGCCGAGCGAGGGAGTAACCGCGCGAAGCGCGGAGACGCCCGAGGAAGTGAACGATCGCGCCGGTGAATCCACCGGCGCGATCTCTCGTTCCACCGGTCTTTCGACGGTCTCCGGAACCAGGTATCCCCGGCTTCGGCGGCGTGGATGCACCCCGTATCGTTGCGGTTTCGGCGAGCCTCTCCGGTTTGGGGCTCGGACCTTCGTAGCCTCGTCGGCAGGCCCGCATCCTGCAGCACAGATCCCCGACGCGGCGCCCCGGGAACGCGAGGACGTATGGCGAGCATCATTGGACGTGACATGGCGGTGGACCTCGGCACCGCAAACACACTCGTCTACGTCCGCGGCAAGGGTGTCCTTGTCGATGAGCCGAGTGTGGTCGCGCTCAACAAGAACACCGGCGAGATGGTCGCCGTCGGCCATGAGGCCAAGAAGATGCTGGGACGTACGCCTGACGACATCGTCGCGCTGCGACCGCTGAAGGACGGCGTGATCGCCGACTTCGAGGCGACCGAGCAGATGCTCCGCTACTTCATCCATCAGGTCCACCGCCGCCGCTACTTCGCCAAGCCGCGGATGGTCATCTGTGTCCCGTCCGGGATCACCGCGGTCGAGATCCGCGCGGTGAAGGAGGCCGGCTACCAGTCCGGCGCCCGGATGGTGAACATCATCGAGGAGCCGATGGCGGCCGCGATCGGCGCCGGGCTCCCGGTGCACCTGCCGACCGGCAACATGGTCGTCGACATCGGCGGCGGCACCACCGAGGTCGCGGTGATCAGTCTCGGCGGCATCGTCACCTCGCAGTCGATCAGGACCGCCGGCCACCAGCTCGACAACGCGATCATGACCTGGCTGAAGAAGGAGCACGCGCTGCTCCTGGGCGAGCGCACCGCCGAGGAGGTCAAGATGACCCTCGGCTCGGTCTGGCCGCTGCCCAACGAGCCCGAGGCCGAGATCAGGGGCCGCGACCTGGTCAGCGGCCTGCCGCGCACCGTGACCGTCTCGAGCGCCGAGGTGCGCAAGGCGATCGAGGAGCCGCTGCACGACATCTTCGACGCGGTCCGCTCCACCCTCGACCAGACGCCGCCCGAGCTGGCCGGCGACATCATGGACCGCGGCATCGTCCTGACCGGCGGCGGCGCCCTCCTGCGCGGGCTCGACGAGCGCCTGCGCCACGAGACCGGCATGCCCGTCCACGTCGCCGAGTCCCCGCTGACCTCGGTCGCGATGGGCGCCGGCCGCTGCGTCGAGGACTACGACGTGCTCCGCCCCGTCCTGGTGAACGAGAACAGGAGATGGTGACGTGTCGTTGCTGAGCCCCCGCCCCAGCGAACGTCTGCGCAAAGGGCTGGAACAACGCAAAGGCCCCAAACCCGTGGTCCGTACGCCGCGGGAGAGGCTCAACCGCCGTGGCAGCCTCGAGACCAAGGCCGGCGGCGGTGGGCCGAAGCGCTCCTGGCTGATCGCGCTCATCCTGTGCTGCGCGACGCTGGCCACGCTCGACCAGACCCCCGTCCTGGAGCCGGCCCGTGCTGCGGTCGGCGAGGTGATCTCACCGCTGGAGACCGGCGCGGCGATGGTGGCCCGCCCGTTCACCGACATCCCGGAGTGGTTCGACACCCGCGACGAGCTGCGCGACCGGGTCGCGAAGCTCGAGGCCGAGAACTCCACGCTGCGCCGCCAGGTCGAGGTCACGGACTACGGCCGCGCCAAGCTCGCCGAGTACGAGTCGATCACCCGCGCCGCCGAGGACCTCGGCTACGCCATGGTGCCGGCGCGGGTCACCGCCTACGGCCCCGCCCAGACCTTCAACCGCACGGTCACCATCGACGCCGGCAGCGCCGCGGGGATCAGGTCCGACATGTCGGTCGTGACCGGCGACGGCCTGGTCGGCCGGGTGCTGCGGGTCACCAAGACCTCGGCGACGGTCCTGCTGATCGTCGACGCCGCCTCGGTCGTCGGCGGACGCGTCGGCGGTGAGGACCGCAGCGGCAAGAAGTCCGGTCAGGTCGGCATGGTCCGGGGCTCCGGCGCGGTCGCCGGAGGCGCCAACGCCGGTCTGCTGACCCTCGACCTCGTCGACCAGACCACCACCCCGCTCAAGGGCGACACGGTCATCACCTGGGGTGACGGCCGGGCCGCTCCGTACGTCTCCGGGCTGCCGATCGGCGAGGTGACCGACAGCTTCGAGAGCGTGCGTGACTCCTCGCAGACGGTCCGGATCAAGCCGTACGTCGACTTCGGCTCGCTCGACGTCGTCGGTGTGGTGGTGCCGGGCGACACCATGAGCGACCGCGCCGTCGTCACACCGGAAGGAGAGCTGCGATGAGCGAGATGGAAGGCCGTGCCTCCGGGGCCGCTCCGGTGCTGCGCAACGTCCTGGTCGGCATGCTGGTCGTCATCGCCGTCGTCCTCCAGCTGAGCGTCGCGCCGGCCTTCGCCATCCGCGGGATCACCCCCGACCTGGCGCTCCTGGTCGTCCTCGCGGTCGCGCTCACCCGTGGCGGGCAGGCCGGCCTGGTGACCGGGTTCGCCGCCGGCGTACTCCTCGATCTGGCCCCGCCCGCCGACCACACCGCGGGCCGCTGGGCATTGGCCCTGCTGATCGTCGGCTACGTCGCCGGCCGCGTCCGCGAAGGCAGCATCGGCGAGGGCAGCATCCACGGTGGTCTGGGCCGTCCCAACGCGATGACCGTGATGGCCACGGTGGCCACCTGCGCGTTCATCGGGGTCAGCATCTTCGCGGTCAGCGGCTTGATCCTCGGTGAGGCGCCGCTGACGCTGCTGCCGACCGTGGCGATCAGCGTGGGCTACGACCTGCTGCTGGCGCCGTTGCTGATACCGGCGCTGCTGTGGCTGATCGGCAAGGGAGATCTCTGAGATGCCGCGGAGCACGTCTCGGGGGGCCCGACTCTCCACCGCGCAGGTCAGCCGGCTGCGGCTGATCGTGATCCAGGCGCTCGTCTTCTCGCTGCTGGCCACGCTGGGGGTCAGGCTCTTCTACCTGCAGGTACGCCACGGCGACGCCTATCAGGCTGCCGCGGCCTCGCAGTCCAAGCGCGAGATCGTGCGCCAGCCGGTGCGCGGCATCATCGTCGACGCCCAGGGTCGACCGATGGTGACCAACCGCTCCGCCTGGGTGGTCAGCCTCGACCAGGGCGTGCTCGACGGGCTCGACGACGACGACAGGAAGACGCTGATGGCTCGCGTCGCCAAGGCCGTCGACGTGTCCCCGAAGAAGCAGGACGAGGCGATCGCCAACTGGTCCGGCACCCGCTACCAGCCGGTCCCGATCGCCACCGACGTCTCCGAGTCGACCGCGCTGCGCATCCTCGAGCAGCCCGAGGACTTCCCCGGGGTGGTCGCGGAGAAGCAGACGCTGCGCTCCTACCCGAGCCCCTTCGGCATCAACGCCGCCGGCGTGCTCGGCTATCTCTCCCCGATCACCGAGGACGAGAACGACAACGCCAAGGAGCGCGGCGACGAGTCGCTCAACATCACCTCGATGGTCGGTCGCTCCGGTGTCGAGAAGGAGTACGACCAGTGGCTGCGCGGGATGCCCGGCTACGACACCGTCACCGTCGACTCGCTCGGCCGAGAGATCGGGCGCGGTGACTCGGTCGCCTCCCAGCCCGGCGACACGCTGGTGACCAGCATCGACGCCAAGGTGCAGGGCCGTGCCGAGAAGCTGCTCGCCGAGTCGATCGAGACCGCGCGCAACACCTTCGACAAGATCTCCGGCCGCAACTTCGAGGCCGACTCCGGCTCGGTCGTGGTCATGGAGGCGCAGACCGGTCGACTGGTCGCGATGGCCAACCAGCCGACGTACGACCCCGAGGAATGGGTCGGCGGGATCACCCAGAAGCAGCTCGACAGGCTCTACTCCGAGAAGGCGGGCTACCCGCTGTTGCCACGGGCGACGCAGGGTCAGTTCGCGCCGGGTTCGACGTGGAAGCCGTTCATGACGGTCGGCGCGCTCAACAACGGCTACAGCCGCGACACCCTGCTCAACTGCTCCAGCGGGCTTCAGGTGGGCAACCGGGTGTTCAAGAACTACGAGTCGGGCGCCTACGGGTTCATCGACTTCGCCAAGGCGCTCCAGGTCTCCTGCAACACGTTCTTCTACCAGGTCGGGGTCCACTACTGGCAGAAGTACGGCTCCAACCCCGCCGACGTCAACGCCAAGGACCCGCTGGTGGAGACCGCCAAGGCCTTTGGCTTCGGCAAGCGCACCGGCATCGACCTGCCGGGGGAGTCGACGGGCCGGATCGCGGACCGGAAGTGGAAGGCCGAGTACTACCAGGCCATGAAGGGCTACTACTGCCGGATGGACGAGAAGAAGAACGCCCCCACCGACTTCCTGCAGCTCTTCGCCCACGAATTCTGTATCGAGGGCAACTACTACCGCACCGGCGACGCGGTGAACTTCTCCATCGGCCAGGGCGACACCATGGTCACCCCGATCCAGCTCGCTCGGGCCTACGCGTCCCTGGCCAACGGCGGCACCCTCTACGAGCCCAGGATCGGGAAGGCGGTCGTCAGCGGCGACGGGACGGTGGTCGAGAGGATCGATCCCAAGGTCGCCGGCAAGGTGAAGATGTCGGCCAAGAGCATCGACTACGTCAACGAGGCGCTGCTCGGCACTCCCCAGTCGGGTTCCCTTGCCTGGAAGTTCGGCGGGTTCCCGCTCGACGAGGT
This sequence comes from Nocardioides sp. YJ-D4, assembly GCF_054031495.1. Lineage (NCBI taxonomy): Bacteria > Bacillati > Actinomycetota > Actinomycetes > Propionibacteriales > Nocardioidaceae > Nocardioides > Nocardioides sp. YJ-D4. The sequence continues at coordinate 1,329,645 of NZ_CM132932.1, read as the reverse complement.
GAAGGTGCGCGGCAAGACCGGCACCGCCGAGGTCACCGGCAAGCAGACGACCGGCTGGGTCGCGACGTACAACAAGAAGTACGTCGTCATCATGACCATATCCCAGGGTGGCACCGGCTCGGGCTCGGTGGGCGATGCCGTACGCAAGCTGTGGGAGTCGCTCTACGGGATCGAGGAGGGCGGCGCCGAGGTGCGGCCCGACAAGGCCGCGATCCGGGGCATCGACCCACCCAGGAACCTGCCCGCGTTCGGCGCCGACGGCTCGATCGTCGCCCCGAAGGACTGAGGGGTTGAGGGGCAGAGCATGAAGAACGACGTGATGGCCTTCGTACGCCGCATCGACCTGGTCCTCCTGGGCGCGGTGCTGGTCCTGGTGTCGCTCTCGGTGCTGCTGGTCTGGTCCGCGACCATCCACCGGGACGCGATCACCGGTGGCGACACCACCGCCTACCTGCGCAAACAGGCGATCAACGTGGCCGCCGGGCTGGTGCTGATGGTGGGCGTGGTCGCGACCAACCACCGCTGGGTCCGGCTCCTGACGCCGGTGGTCTACCTGGGCGCGGTGGTGGGCCTGGTGCTGGTGCTCGTGATGGGCTCCACGGTCAACGGATCGAAGTCGTGGGTGGTCCTCGGGCCGGTGCAGGTCCAGCCGTCGGAGCTGGCCAAGCTGGCCGTCGTCATCGCGATGGCGCTGGTCCTGGCCGAGCGCAGCGAGGGCCGCTGGCGGGCACGGGTGTCGCTGGGCGACGTGGTCGCGATGATCCTGGTCGCGGCGGTGCCGATCGTCCTGGTCCTGCTCCAGCCCGACCTCGGCACCACGCTGGTGCTCGGTGTGACGGTCTTTTGCGTGCTCGCGGCCGCGGGCACACCGCGGCGATGGCTCGCGCTGCTGGCGTTGGCCGGCGTCGCGGGTGCCACGACGGTGGTCGCGACCGGGGTGCTGAAGCAGTACCAGATCAACCGGTTCATGGCGTTCACCGATCCGTCGCTGGATCCTCGCGGCGCGGGCTACAACGTCCAGCAGGCGCGGATCGCGATCGGCGACGGCGGCATCTTCGGACAGGGTCTGTTCCAGGGCTCGCAGGCCCGTGCGGGCTTCGTCCCCGAGCAGCACACCGACTTCATCTTCACGGTCGTGGGGGAGGAGCTCGGGCTGGTCGGCTCGCTGCTGGTGATCGGGCTGATCGGTGTTGTCCTGTGGCGCGGACTGCGGATCGCGGCGCGTACCGACGACCTCTTCGGGCGGGTGGCGGCGGCCGGGATCGTGTGCTGGCTCGGCATCCAGAGCTTCCAGAACATCGGCATGTGCCTGGGCATCATGCCGGTCACCGGGGTCCCGCTGCCCCTGGTTTCCTACGGCGGTTCCTCGATGATCGCGGCACTGCTGGCGGTGGGTCTGCTGCTCGGCATCTCGGCCCGTTCGCGGCGCACCGGTCTGGACCGGTCCGGACCACTTCAGGACCTCCGCTCGCGTGATCGCCTGCAGGTTGCTGCAGTGCGAAAAGATGTCGCGTTTCATCGAAATTAAACTCGATTACGTTCCCTCCCGGTTGCCCTACAGGGCATCTGTTACCCCTTGCAGCCCTCATCCCGAGGCTGCTTGACGACGGGAGCAGTAATCGTGAACCGACCCCACAGAATCCAGCGCCTCGGCGCACTGGCAGCAGCGACGGTCACCGCCGTCGGTGCCGCCACCACCATCCTGGCCATGTCCGGTCCCGCCGGCGCAGCCGACAGTCCGGCACCGCTGATCGGTGCCGAGAAGTCGACGGCCATCGACAACTCCTACATCGTCGTGATGAAGGGCAACGGTGCGGCGGCCAAGGCCAACGCCGCCGACGCCCGGGCGCTCGCCAAGGAGAAGGGTGGCTCGGTGAAGTACGCCTACGACAAGGCGATCACCGGATTCTCCGCCACGCTCGACGCCGATGCGCTCGACGCGCTCCGCAGCAACCCCGATGTCGACTACATCGAGGCCAACCAGGTCGTGAAGGCCAGCGGCGACCAGGCCAACCCGACCTGGGGGCTCAACCGGATCGACCAGCGCAACCTGCCGCTGAACTCGAACTACCACTACGACTACACCGGCTCGGGTGTGAAGGCGTACATCATCGACACCGGCATCCGGTCCGCGCACGCGGACTTCGGTGGCCGGGTGACCTCCGGCTACACGGCCATCGGGTCCAGCACCGAGGACGAGAACGGCCACGGCACCCACGTCGCCGGCACCGTCGGCGGGTCGACGTACGGTGTCGCCAAGAACGTCACCCTCGTGCCCGTCCGTGTCCTCGACGCCTCCGGGTCCGGCACGACCGCCGGCGTGATCGCGGGTGTGAACTGGGTGACCTCCAACCACACCTCCGGTCCGGCGGTCGCCAACATGTCGCTCGGTGGCGGGGTCTCCTCGACCCTCGACTCCGCGGTCTCCAGCTCGATGGCGGACGGCGTCACCTACGCCGTGGCCGCGGGCAACGACTCCGGTGCGAACGCGTGCAACGGCTCGCCCGCCCGGGTGGCCGGAGCCCTGACCGTCGGCTCGACGACCAACACCGACGCCCGGTCGAGCTTCTCCAACATCGGCTCGTGCGTCGACCTGTTCGCCCCGGGCTCCTCGATCACCTCGGCGTGGCACACCTCCAACACGGCGACCAACACGATCTCCGGTACGTCGATGGCGACCCCGCACGTCGCCGGAGTGGCAGCGCTCTACCTGCAGGCGAACCCGACGGCATCGGCCTCCGCCGTCGCCTCGGCGATCAACGCCAACGCCACCACCGGCGTGGTCACCTCGCCCGGGACCGGTTCACCCAACCGCCTCCTCTACTCGCTGTGGAGCGGTGGCACCGACCCGACGGACCCGCCGACCACGGGCAACCTGCTGACCAACCCGGGCTTCGAGTCGGGCGCGACCGGCTGGACCGCCTCCTCCGGCGTGATCGACAACTCGAGCGGCGCGCCGGCGCGTACGGGCTCCTACAAGGCGTGGCTGAACGGCTATGGCACCGCTCGCACCGACACGCTGTCGCAGTCGGTCACCCTGCCCACGACCGGTAAGACCCTGTCGTTCTACCTGCGGGTGATCACCAACGAGACGACCACCTCGACGGCCTACGACAAGCTGACCGTCAAGGTCGGGTCGACGACGCTGGCGACGTACTCCAACCTGAACGCGAGCTCGTCGTACTCGTTGAAGTCGTTCTCGCTCGGGTCCTTCGCCGGCAGCACCGTCACGCTGACGTTCACCGGCACCGAGGACTCCTCGCTCGGGACCAGCTTCCTGATCGACGACACCTCCATCGCCTGATCTCGGGCACTCATCTGACGGCCTGACCTGAGGCCTGACCACGCCGGGTCGCTCGCGTAACGCGGGCGGCCCGGTGTGTTGGTGAAAGGCCATTTTTCCTGCCCTGTTTATGGCCTGTTTACAGGTGTTCACCTTTGGTATCTGCACGTTGCTGCAATGCGAAGAGTTGGGTCGTTACGGGTCCTACGTAACGTGATTACGTGGTTGACCGAACGCTTCGGGTTGCGGCCGTAGGGAGGGCGCAGGGCGTTCGGCCGGCACGTGCGACGTCTGCGCGTGGGACCGCCTACAGGCGGTTCCCAAGTCCGGTGCAATGAATGGTTGTGGCCCCATCGGGCCGCACGATGACGGGAGTCAGTTCGTGAACCGAACCATCAAGAACCGGGCCTTCAAGGCGCCGGCAGTCATCTCCGCCGTGGCTGTGGGAGCAGCAGCCTCGGCGATCGCCTTCACCGTCCCGGCAGGTGCCGCGGACAGTCCGGCACCGCTGCGCGGCACGGACGCCTCGACCGCAATCGAGGGTGAGTACATCGTCGTGATGGAGAAGCAGGGTCGCAGCGACGTGGCCAGGTCCGAGGCCAAGTCGGTGCGCAGCGACGCCCGCGAGGCCGGTGGCGACGTACGGGAGGTCTTCAACACGGCGTTCAACGGCTTCTCGGCCTCGCTCGACAAGAAGGCGCTCGAAGAGGTCCGCTCCAACCCGGACGTGGCCTACGTGCAGGCCAACCACCGCTACACCACCCAGGGTGACCAGGCGGACCCGACCTGGGGCCTGGACCGGGTCGATCAGGCCGCGCTGCCGCTCGACAAGAACTACCACTACGAGCAGACCGGCAAGGGCGTGACCGCCTACATCATCGACACCGGCGTCGCGACCGACCACTCGGAGTTCAGCGGCCGGATCGGTGAGGGCTTCGACGCGGTCGACGGCGACACCGACCCGACCGACGGCAACGGCCACGGCACCCACGTCGCGGGCACCGTCGCCGGCACCACCTACGGTCTGGCCAAGGAGGCCACGATCGTTCCGGTCCGCGTGCTCGACGATCAGGGCTCCGGCACCACCGAGGGCGTCGTCGCGGGCATCGAGTGGGTCACTGAGAACCACACCGACGGCCCGGCCGTCGCCAACATGTCGCTCGGCGGCGGCAACGACGCCGCTCTCGACGCGGCCGTCCAGGCCTCGATCGCCGACGGTGTGACGTACGCCGTCGCGGCCGGCAACGAGAGCTCGGACGCCTGCGGTTCCTCGCCGGCGGCCGTCCCGGAGGCGATCACCGTCGGTGCCACCGACGACACCGACGCCGCCGCGGACTTCTCCAACACCGGTGAGTGCCTCGACATCTTCGCCCCCGGCGTCGACATCACCTCGGCCTGGAACGACGGCGCGACCAACACCATCTCCGGTACGTCGATGGCGACCCCTCACGTCGCCGGCGCCGCCGCGCTCTTCCTCGAGGCGAACCCGTCGGCCACCCCGGCCGACGTCGCCACGGGCCTGACCGGCGCCGCCACCCCCGACGTGGTCACCAACCCGGGCACCGGTTCCCCGAACCTGCTGCTCACCACGCTGTTCTGAGCCACCGGCTCTGAGGTCAGGGTGTTGGGGCCGTCCGGGAGGGGCGGCCCCAACACCCATTTCCGCGCCGCTACGACGGCTTGGTCCACTCGATGGTGTGCCGGAACCCGAGGCGGCGGCGGATCGAGGCACCGGGCAGGACCTCTCGGACGGTCTCGCGCAGCTCGTCGAAGGGCATCGTCGGGTCCTTGATCGGGACCGGCGCGAAGGGTGTGCCGTCGGCCGACGGCCACGGATGCTTGACGTAGCCGATCACCGGGTTGGTCACGGCCGAGGCGAGGTCCCAGAGGTGGTCCGTCGCGCTGCGGGGCGGTGCGAGGCCGACCGCCAGGAACCGCCCTCCCGGCTCCAGGAGACGGCGCACATCAGCGAGTGCGGCGGCCACGTCCAGATGGTGCAGAACTGCGACCATCGTGACCAGGTCGACCGGCCCGGTGGTCTCGGCCCAGGGGCGACCGTCGACGGTGACATTGGCGAGAGCCGCGCAGCGGGCGGCGGCGTGTCGCCGCATCTCCTCGTCGCGATCGTTCCCGCGGACCGTCTCGAACCGCGGCGACAGCGACGCGACGAGCTCACCGCGTCCACAGCCGACGTCCAGCGCGCCGCGGCGCCGCGCCGGCAGGTTCGCGAGGATCCAGCTGTGGAAGTGGTCGTTGTGGCTCCAGGGATGCCGGGCGTTGAGCCTGGCCATGCCTGTTGCCACGGTCCCTCCGGCGAACTCTCCTGCCCACGTACGCAAAGCCATGCCTGGCATTCTGTCCTCGCGACGCCAGGTTTGGTAGGGGAGTCAGGAGGCGGCGTACGCTTGGGGTTGATCGTTCCCGAGCTTTGAGGTGCCCATCGTGACCGTCGCCCAGAGCGACCTCGTTCCTGAGTCTGTCTTCCCTCGGCTGGAGCCGCGCCTGGCGCTGGTGTCCAAGCCGATCCAGTACGTCGGTGGGGAGCTCAACTCGACCGTCAAGAAGTGGGACGAGGTCGAGGTGCGGTGGGCGCTGATGTACCCCGACGCCTACGAGGTCGGCCTGCCCAACCAGGGTGTCCAGATCCTCTACGAGGTGCTCAACGAGCGTGACTGGATCGCCGCCGAGCGCACCTACGCGGTGTGGCCCGACCTCGAGAAGATCATGCGCGAGGGCGACGAGCACGGGCCGATCCCGCAGTTCACCGTCGACGCCCACCGTCCGGTGAAGGCGTTCGACGTGTTCGGGCTCTCGTTCTCGACCGAGCTCGGCTACACCAACATGCTCAACGCGCTCGACCTCGCCGGGATCCCGCTGCATGCGGTCGACCGCGGCGACGACGACCCGGTGGTGCTCGCCGGCGGCCACGCCGCGTTCAACCCGGAGCCGATCGCCGACTTCCTCGACGCTGCCGTGCTCGGCGACGGCGAGGAGGTCGTGCTCAAGATCTCCGAGGTCGTGCGCGAGTGGAAGAACGACGGCCGCCCCGGCGGCCGCGACGAGCTGCTGCGGCGACTCGCCGTCTCCGGCGCCGTATACGTCCCGAAGTTCTACGACGTGAACTACGCCGCCGACGGCCAGATCGAGGCAGTGGTTCCCAACCGCCCCGACATCCCGTGGCGGGTGCGCAAGCACACCTTGATGGACCTCGACGCCTGGCCCTACCCGCGCAACCCGCTGGTGCCGCTCGCCGAGACCGTCCACGAGCGGTTCTCCGTGGAGATCTTCCGCGGCTGCACGCGTGGCTGCCGCTTCTGCCAGGCCGGGATGATCACCCGCCCGGTGCGCGAGCGCTCGATCACCACCATCGGCGACATGGTCGAGAACGGGATCCGGAAGTCCGGTTTCGAGGAGGTCGGCCTGCTCTCGCTGAGCTCGGCGGACCACACCGAGATCGGTGACGTAGCGACCGGCCTGGCCGACCGCTACGAGGGCACCAACGTGTCGCTATCGCTGCCCTCGACCCGTGTCGACGCCTTCAACATCACCCTGGCCAACGAGTTCTCCCGCAACGGCCGTCGCTCCGGCCTGACCTTCGCCCCCGAGGGTGGCTCGGAGCGGATGCGCAAGGTGATCAACAAGATGGTCACCGAGGAGGACCTGATCCGCACCGTCGGTGCCGCGTACTCCCACGGCTGGCGCCAGGTGAAGCTCTACTTCATGTGCGGTCTGCCGACCGAGACCGACGAGGACGTCCTCCAGATCGCCGAGCTGGCGAAGAAGGTCATCGCCAAGGGCCGCGAGGTCTCGGGCCGCAACGACATCCGCTGCACCGTCTCGATCGGTGGCTTCGTACCCAAGCCCCACACCCCCTTCCAGTGGGCCTCCCAGCTCGACCACGAGACCACCGACGAGCGGCTGCAGAAGCTGCGCGACGTGGTCCGTGCCGACAAGAAGTTCGGCCGCGCGATCGGGTTCCGCTACCACGACGGTAAGCCCGGCATCGTCGAGGGCCTGCTGTCCCGCGGCGATCGTCGGGTCGGCCGCATCATCGAGCACGTCTGGCGCGACGGCGGCCGCTTCGACGGCTGGAGCGAGCACTTCTCCTACGACCGCTGGATGACCGCCGCCGAGACCGGTCTCGCCGGCACCGGCGTCGACCTCGACTGGTACACCACCCGTGAGCGTGAGTACGACGAGATCCTCCCCTGGGACCACCTCGACTCCGGCCTCGACAAGGACTGGCTCTGGGCCGACTGGGAAGACGCCCTCGCCGTCGCCGACGGCGAGGACATCGAGGTCGAGGACTGCCGCTGGACCCCGTGCTACGACTGCGGCGTCTGCCCGGAGATGAACACCGACATCCAGATCGGCCCGACCGGCAAGAAGCTGCTGCCGCTCAGCGTGGTCTGAGTCGTACGACTCGCCTGGAGGCGTCACCTTCGCGCATGTGCATGGAAGTGGCAGGGACCGGCGCGACTTCAGCTGTCATTTCCCCGCACATGGGGGATTGTGACGGCATAGGTCCTGGTCAGGGTCGATTGGCGCGCATCGTGCCGGTGACGGAGTCTTCGGAGACGGCCCAGCAGGAGACCACGTAGGGCTCGTCTCCGGAGACGGAGAATCCGTAGCGCCAGGCAGCCTCGTCCTCGGAGATACCGAGGTACTTCGCTACGGCGTTGGAGCAGAGCGGATCAGCCTCGGCCTCCGCATCCTCGAACCAGCCCTTGTCGGCAAGCGTGTAGGTGCCCGCGACCTCCACCCGGTGAGGCTCGTCGCAGGAGGTGAGGGTTGGGCTCTCGATACTCAGCAGGCAGTCCCCGGTGACGGATTCTTCCGGAGGAACGGGCCAACCGGGATCCTCCGCCATGTCGATATCGTCCTCCGCAACCACGGGAACGTCTATGGCTTCTGTGGTCGTCACCAGGATCAGGCCGAGCGCAAGAGTGACAGCCAGGTGCAGCGCGGCACTTGCCAAGGCGATCGACGCCGGCACCTTGCCGTGGTCGACGCCGTGGCGTGAGCGCAGGAGCACAACGATGGCGAGGGTCGTGCCGCCGAATGTGCACGCCAGGCCCAAGAACGTGTCCAGAGGACCGATCAGCAGACCGAGCGGAGGAACCCACACCAAGGTGAGCGCCAGAGCGACCCAGGCCAGGTGCGACGACTGTTCGGCCTGTGGGCTGAGCGCCGCCGGCGGGTGATCCATGGCGCGGAGGCTAGGGCGTCGAGCGCCTGGGCGTCCCCGGAATGAGTCGGCGTACCCGATCTGGCTGACCGGTCAGCTGATGGCGGCGGTCGCCTCGATCTCGATGAGTACGTCGGGGCGGAAGAGGCCGGCGACCTGGACCAGCGAGCTGGCCGGCGGGTGCGCGAGGTCGACGAACTCGTCGCGCACCGACCGGATCAGCGGCAGCTCGGTGGTGGAGACGACGAAGTAGGTCAGCTTCACCACGTCCGCCCAGCTCGCGCCCGCAGCAGCCAGGGCCACGCCGAGGTTGACGAAGGTCTGCCGGGTCTGCGCTTCCCAGCCGTCGGCCACGGCGCCCTCGTCGGTGACACCGACCTGGCCCGAGGTCACGACCAGCCGGGCGCCGGGGTCGGTGATCACCGCGTGGCTGTAGCCGGCGGGTGCGGGAAGGTCTTCGGGAGTCAGGAAATCCATCCGATGAAGGTAGACCCGACTCGGTCCCTTTGGCGACCGGTTACCCGCCGCTCAGCCGACCGGGCGGACCCAGCGGCGCCACTCGGCCTGTGACTCGTAGCCCGAGCTCTTCCATAGCGACTGTCCCAGGTCGTTGCCCTCCAGGACCATCGCGTCGATCCGGCCCGCGCCGAGCGCCACGAGGCGGGTCTCGGCGTGGTCCAGGAGGCGACGGGCCAGCCCCTGGCGGCGTACGTCGGGGTGGACCGCCAGCCGGTAGAGGTGGGCGCGCCAGCCGTCCCAGCCTGAGATCAACGAGCCGACGATGCGGCCCTCCTCGGTGACGGCGACCGTGCAGGCCTCCGGGTCGCGCGCGATCAGCGTCTCGACCTTCACCGCGGAGTCCGTCGGCCGCGAGTCGTTCTCCGCGGCCACCTCCCACAGCTCCAGAAGTGAGGGGACGTCAGCAACTACCGCTGGGCGCAACTCGATCACGGCGGGAAGTCTCCCACGCGCTCGCTCGACCACCGGTAGGTTGCCGCCATGTCGGACAACAGTGCACTGGGACGCAGATATCTCGAGCTCCTCGAGGCGCGGGACTGGGACGCCTGGACGGCGCTGCTGGCCGCCGACGTCGTCTACGACATGCCGCAGACGCGCGAGCTGATCAAGGGGCGCGCGTCGTTCCTCGAGTTCAATCAGACCTATCCCGGAGAGTGGCACCTGACACCGAAGGTGGTGATCGCCGACGACGAGCGCGCGGTGGTCTGGTTCGACTGGCGGATGGGCGACGAGTCGGGTCAGTCGCAGACGTTCCTCGAGATCGACGCCGGACGGATCACACGTGTCACCGACTTCTGGCCGGAGGCGTACGACCCGCCCGAGCGGACCGTGTCGGTCGAGCGCTACTGACGCCGGCCGGGGTCCGTCGTCACGGCGAGCCCTCCAGCGACCCGGTCGTCGGCGTCCCGGTGCCGACGTTGCACAGCACCTCGCGGTCGCCTTCGGCCCAGCTCTCCGCGACGGGGAGGAAGAAGTACACCTCGAGGGTGCTCTCCTCGTAGGCCTGGCCGGTGAAGCCCGAGAAGGCCTCGACACATCCGCCCTCCGCGAGGCGTGCGACCTCCGCGTCCCCGGGCCATCGGCCGTCCTCGAGCTCGAAGCCGTGGAAAGCCTCCCAGTCGTGGGACTCGGCGCAGGGAACCAGGTCGACGGTGCCCACCATGACCACCTCGGTCTCGGGCACCTCGGCCTTGCTGTTGAAGCAGTCGCCGACCCGCAGCGCGGTGGTCAGCACCGTACCGCTGGAGGTGGCGGATCCGTCCTCGTCGCGGTCGACGTTGGAGCCGGTCCGCATCGAGGAGAGCCACGCGAACAGCCCGATCGAGATGATCAGCCCACACACGCCGATCGCGATGCCGGTGATCGCCTTTCCGGTGCCGTAGTTCCGCCCGGGCGTGGACTTGACCAGCACCGCGATCGCGAGGCCGATGCCGACGATCATCGCGAGCGGCACGAAGACGATGCAGCACAGGACGAGGGCGACGACGGCCATCGTCTGCGACGGGGGCTGCTCAGGCGGCGGCGGCGGAGGAGGAGGAGGAGGAGGTGGTGGTGGAGTCGGGCTGCCGGGCACCACCTGCTGGTACGGGTCGGAGCCGTACCCCGGAGGCGGCGCGTTGGAGGACATTCTCGATGGTCCCACAGCGGACGATCCCGCGCCGCGGAAAATCCGTCCTAGCAGTCCGCGGCGCCGCGCATGGCGAAGTCGATGCTGACCGCGTGGTGGTCGGAGAGGCCGGTGGGGGTGACGTTGCCGTCGCCGGCGGAGAGCCAGGAGTTGGGGAGCAGGTAGTCGACGCGGCCGCCGCCGTCGTGGCTGGCGCCGAGAGAGGCGCCGGCGTCGGACAGCGTGGCCAGTGCGGTGCCCAGGACGCTGGAGCCGTCACCGGCGTTGAGGTCGCCGCCGAGGAGCTTGGCGCCGTCGTAGGCGTTCACCTTGGCCATGACCGCACCGATCTGGGCCTGCCGCAGCGAGTCGGAGGTGTGGTCGAGGTGGGTGTTGAAGACGACCAGTCGCTGACCCTCGACCATGATGTTGGCCCGGAGCACGCCACGCTGCTCCTTGCCGTCGCGGTTGGGCAGGTGGGTGTTGCCGGACTCGGCGATGGGGAAGCGCGACAGGATCGCGGTGCCGTAGCCGCCGCGATCGGTGATGTAGGCGTTGGCGCCGAAGACCGACTGCATGCCCAGGTGCGAGGCGATGATCGCCGGCTGGTCGACGTTGCCGGAGCGGCGGCGGTTCTGGTCGACCTCCTGGAGGAGTACGACGTCGGCGCCCGAGGCCCGGATCACGCTCGCGATGCCGCCGAGCTCGCCGGGGGAGACCCGGCCGCCCTTGATGTTGAAGGTCATCACGGTCAGGTTGCGCGGGACCGCGCACGGGTCGATCTTCGGCTTCTTCGGGGCCTTGTCGATCGTCGGCGGTGCGTCGAGCGTCTTGAACTTCGGCAGCGGCTTCGACGACGCCGAGGCGGAGGCCGACGGGCTGGCCTCGGGATCGGCGCTCGGCGAGGAGGAGGCGTCCGCGGATGCCTGCCTGGAGTCGCTCAGCCGGGGCGCGAGGACGGTCAGGGCGGCGATGGCGCCGACCGTCAGAACCACCGCGAAGATCGGCAAAAGTTCCTTGAGGCGTACCGAGAACTTCCTGCTTCTGTGGTGGCTCACCGCGCGAGTCTCCCATTTTTGGTGCGCAAACCGTTACAGACCGTTCGCTTTCCATTCGCCGGATGGGTGATCGCGCCCCCGGACCGACATAATCGACCTCGTGCGTCAACAGCCCGAACAGCAGGCCCCGCCGGTCCAGCGCCTCCGCATCCGCTACGCCAAGCGCGGCCGGCTCCGGTTCACCAGCCACCGCGACTTCAGCCGCGCCTTCGAGCGCGCGGTCGCGCGGGCCCGGATCCCGGTGGCGTACTCCTCGGGCTTCAACCCGCACCCGCGGATCTCCTACGCCGGTGCGGCTCCGACGGGAGCGGCGAGCGAGGCCGAGTACGTCGAGCTGGGACTGCGCGAGACGGTCGACCCGGCCGCGACCAAGGCTGCCCTGGACGAGGTCATGCCCGACGGTCTCGACCTGATCGACGTCGTGGACACCGCCACCTCGCCCAAGGGTGCGCTGGCCGACCTGCTCACCGGCAGCGAGTGGATCATCGACCTGCCGACGGCACCGGAGGACGCCGCTGCGGCCGTCGAGGCGTTCCTCGGAGCCGAGGAGGTCATCGTCTCCCGGATGACCAAGAAGGGTCTGCGCGAGTTCGATGCCCGAGGCGCGGTCGTACGCCTCAGCTCGGCGCCCCGCGAGCGTGGCTCCCGGCTGGAGCTCATGCTCAAGCACGGCACCCCGACCGTACGTCCCGACGACGTCGTCACCGGTCTGGAGCGCATCGGCGGCCTGAAGGTCGGCCCCGAGCACGGTGGGCTGCCGCTCCTGACCCGGCTCAGCCAGGGAGTCTTCGACGAGGCTTCCGGCACGATCGGCGACCCGCTCCACTAACGTGCCCTGGGTGAGGCTCTGCCGATGAGAATGGTCACCGACCGTGAGCGACGGGCGAGGCTGGCCCGCCGGCACGGACTCGCCCCCGCCCACAGGTACGCCGACGTCGCGGACGCGACGCAGGCGATGACCGCCTGGCACGCGACCGAGGCCGCGACCGTCCACCTCGCCCTGCACGCGCGGGTCCACGACCTCGGCGTCGAGGACGTCGATCGGGCGCTCTACGAGGAGCGGTCGCTGGTCAAGCAGCTGGCGATGCGGCGTACGCTCTTCGCCTTCCCGCGCGACCTGCTGCCGGCCGCGCTGGGGAGCGCCTCGGCCCGGGTGGCCGCCCAGGAGGAGAAGAACCTCCACAAGTGGCTGACCGCCGGCGGGATTCACGAGGACCAGGACGGCTGGATCGAGAAGGCGTACGCGGCGACGCTGGCCGCGCTGGCCGACGGAGAGCCACGGACCACGACGCAGCTGCGCGAGCTGGTCCCGGAGCTCGACGCCCGCTTCCGGATGGGCTCGCCGGGGAAGAAGTGGGGCGGTGAGTTCGCGATCGGCCGCTGGGTGATCGGCACCCTCGCCGCGCAGGGCCGGCTGATGCGGGCGACCAACCTCGGTCACTGGCGGCTCAACAAGCCTGCCTGGACGCTGACCGAGTCGTGGCTCGACGAGGTGCCGGCCCCGCTCGCCTCTGCCGAGGGCTACGCCGAGCTCGTCCGCCGCTGGCTGGGGACCTTCGGTCCGGGCACCGAGGCCGACGTGGTCTGGTGGCTCGGGTCCACGAAGACGGCCGTGCGAGCCGCGCTCGCCGCCGTCGGCGCCGCGGAGGTAGAGCTCGAGGGCGGTGGCACGGGATGGGTCCTTCCCGACGACCCGATCGCCACCTCGCCGGAACCCGAGACCGAACCCTGGGCCGCTCTGCTGCCCACCCTCGACCCCACCGTCATGGGGTGGAAGGAGCGCGGGTTCTATCTGGACGCCGAGGACGTGGCGTACCTCTTCGACTCCAACGGTAATGCCGGCAACACCGCCTGGTGGGACGGCCGGATCGTCGGCTGCTGGGTTCAGGACGCGGACGCGACGGTGCGGGTGATCCTCCGCCACGACATCGGCGCCGCGGGCCGCGCGGCGCTGGAGGCCGAGGCGGAGCGGTTGACCGCCTGGCTGGACGGTGTCGTGATCACCAACGTGTACGCCTCGCGGCAGATGAAGGACGCGCGGCTCCCCTAAGGACGACCGCTTCGCAAAGGAGAGCGTCAGACGTCGCGGCGGCGCAGCACCCAGGCGGAGCCGGCGACCAGCCCGACCGCCCAGATCAGGAGTACGCCGCCGAAGAGCCAGTCACCCTCGACGAGCGCGTACCCGGCCGGTGCCGGGGTGTAGTCGATCGCGGTCTCCAGCCACGACCAGCCGAACCGCTGGGCGAGCAGCCCGAGCAGCTCCGGCATCAGCAGCAGAAGGAAGAGCACGAAGGAGAGCGCGCCGGCGGTGCGCCGGAACAGCCCGCCGAAACCGAGGCCGACGGTCGCGAGCAGTGCCAGGAACACGCCGAGCCGCAGGACAAGTGCGACGTCGTCGCCGGTGAGGTCGCCGAGCTCGCCGAGCCGGATCGCCGCGGCCAGCAGGCCGAGCCCGGCCACGGCCACCCCGGCCACCAGCACGCTCGCCGCCACGACCAGCGCCTTGGCGCTCAGCACCCGGGTCCGCGACGGCGTACAGGCGAAGGTGACGGTGATCGAGCGCGACGCGAACTCCGCGGTGATCGCGAGGATGCCGAAGGCGGCGGCCAGGAACTGGACGAAGTACTGCGTCGACCCGATCACCGACGCCGTGGAGGCGACGGCCGACGGGTCGCCGTCGTCGGCCTGGAGCAGCGAGGTCAGCAGCATGATCGCGGTGGCGCCGCCGAGGAACCAGAGCGAGGAGCGTACGGTCCGGATCTTGAGCCACTCCGAGCTCACGACCCGGGCGAGGGCGCTCATGCGGCACCTCCGGCGGAGTACTCGACGGCATCCGCGGTCAGCTTCACGTAGGACTCCTCCAGGGTCGGTTCGACGGGTTCGAGCAGGTGCAGGAGCACCCCGGCGCGATGGGCGAGCGTGCCGACCTCCGCGGGGGTCAGCACCGCCACGGTCAGCTCGTTCTCGCCGTTCCAGGTCACCTCGTGACCGGCCAGCAGCTCGGCGAGCGGGCCGAGCTCGGGGCCGCGTACGCGGGTGCCACTGGGGGAGAGGAACTCGCTCATCGGGGCGTCGGCGACCAGGCGCCCGCGGCCCAGGACCACGAGCCGGTCGGCGGTCTGCTCCATCTCGCTCATCAGATGGGAGGAGACGAAGACGGTGCGTCCTTCGGCGGCGAGGCCGCGCAGCAGCGTACGAATCCAGCGCACGCCGTCGGGATCGAGGCCGTTGACCGGCTCGTCGAGCATCAGCACCTTGGGATCGCCGAGGAGCGCGCCGGCGATGCCGAGGCGCTGGCTCATACCCAGGGAGTACGTCCCGGCACGGCGGCGGCCGGCAGCGGTCATGCCGGTCAGCTCCAGGACCTCGTCGACACGGCGGTCCTCGATGCCCTGGCTGCGAGCCATCGCGCGCAGGTGGTCCCGTCCCGAACGGCCCGGGTGGACCGCCTTGGCGTCCAGGAGCGCGCCGATGGTGTGCGTGGGACGGTCGAGATCGGCGTACGCCTTGCCATCGACGGTCGCGGTGCCCGACGTCGCGGCGTCGAGGCCGAGGATGAGACGCATCGTGGTCGACTTCCCGGCGCCGTTGGGGCCCAGGAAGCCGGTCACGGAGCCGGGCTCGAGATCGAGGGTGAGGTCGTCCACGGCGGTCTTGTCGCCGTACCTCTTGGTGAGGTTGCGCAGCTGGATCACGGGCCGAGCCTAGGCGCGCGGCCCGGCGCGCGAATCAGCCCGAGGGATGATCTGGCAGGTCCGTCCAGGGGCGTACGTCGTCCCAGATATCGATCTGTTGACAGGGTGTATGCGATACTCCGAGACGACTGCTCAAACAATCGGGCCCGCCCCGAGGAATGGACAGTCCGACGACGCCTCGCCGGCGTGGGTCCTCCGGGGCCGCACTCCGGCACACAGGAGGTAGGGCGTCACCAGACCGCGACGCAGGCCTAGCAGGTCAGTGAGAGCGACTCGCCCGGGAAGGTCCCGGACGGCCGAGCGACCGCGGCAGGTGACGAACCGCTGCCTGTGACGCACCGCTGCGGAGGATGCCGCCGCCCTGACAAGCTTTGCGCCGCGACGCGGCTGCTACGTGGAAAAAGTTAGATACTGCGCAGCGCCCGTTTCCCGGCACCTGACTATCCGGCACCTGTGAAGGTCCTGGATGAGGAGAACGGCATGGCCGACGAGACCACTGTCGAGAACACCGAGAACGACGCTGAAACAGCGCAGGCTCCGGTGACCGACACCCCCACGACCGACGCGGAAGCGACCGGCGAGACCACCCCCGCGAAGAAGACTGCGGCGAAGAAGACCACGCGCAAGCGCACCACCAAGAAGGCCGCCGCGGCCCCGGCTGAGGCTGCCGAGGCGCCCGCCGACGGGACCGTCGAGGCCGCTGAGGCCGCCGAGCCCCCCGCCAAGAAGACGGCGGCGAAGAAGACGACCCGGAAGCGTACGACCAAGAAGGCTGCCGCTCCGGCTCCGGCCGAGGTCGAGACCACCGAGACCACCGCCGCGCCGGAGGCCGAGACCTCCGAGACCTCCGAGACCCCCGAGACTCCCGCCGAGACGGTCGAGGCTCCGGCCAAGAAGACGGCTGCGAAGAAGACCGCCGCCAAGCGGACCACCGCGAAGAAGACGGCCGCCAAGAAGGCCGCCGCGCCCGTCGTCGAGCCCGTGGAGCCCGTCGAGACCCCCGCCGAGGAGGTCGCCGACGAGACCCTCGAGGAGACCGGGGCCGAGCAGGCCGGTCCGCCGGCCCCCGCGGTGCTGTTCCAGGCGCCGACCAAGACGACCACCCGCCGGCGTACGCGCAAGGTCGCCGAGCCGAAGCCCGTCGAGGAGCCTGTCGAGGCCGCTGTCGAGACGCCCGCCGAGGTGGAGCCGCAGGCCACCGAGCCCGCCGTCGAGCCCGCCGCTGAGGTGGCGAAGGAGGAGGCCCCCACCCGGACCCGCAAGCGCGGTTCGCGCAACGCGGCGCCGGTCGAGGAGAAGGCCGCCGACGAGGAGCCCGAGGCGACCGACACCGAGCCCGAGACCGAGTCCGAGACCGGCAACGAGTCCGACGAGAGCTCGGCCGACGACGGTGAGGGTGGCGGCAACGGCCGTCGTCGTCGCCGCCGTGGCGGCCGCCGCCGTCGCAAGGGTGCCAACGGCGACGCCGACGGCTCCGACGCGTCCGACACCGAGGACAGGTCCGAGGACACCGACGAGAGCGACGACGCCGGCAAGGACGCCGACGCCGAGCAGGGCGAGGGCAGCACCTCCTCGCGCCGTCGCCGTCGTCGCCGCCGGGCCGGCGAGGCCTCGGGCGACGCCGCCGCCGGGGACGACCCGGAGAACACCGTCACCAAGGTTCGCCAGAGCCGCACCGGTGACGACCAGATCACCGCGCTGGCGGGCTCGACCCGCCTGGAGGCCAAGAAGCAGCGCCGCCGCGAGGGCCGCGAGGCCGGTCGCCGTCGCGCCCCGATCGTGAGCGAGGCCGAGTTCCTGGCCCGCCGCGAGTCGGTCGAGCGCGTCATGGTGATCCGCGAGCGTGAGGACCTCACCCAGATCGCGGTGCTCGAGGACAAGGTGCTCGTGGAGCACTACGTCGCCCGCGAGAGCCAGACCAGCCTGATCGGCAACGTCTACCTCGGCCGCGTCCAGAACGTGCTGCCCTCCATGGAGGCCGCGTTCATCGACATCGGCAAGGGCCGCAACGCGGTGCTCTACGCCGGTGAGGTCAACTGGGCCTCGCTCGGCTGGAAGGAGGGCCAGCCCCGCAAGATCGAGTCGGTGCTGACCTCCGGCCAGAAGGTGCTCGTCCAGGTGACGAAGGACCCGATCGGCCACAAGGGTGCCCGCCTGACCTCGCAGATCTCGCTGGCCGGCCGCTTCCTGGTCTACGTGCCCGACGGCACCACCTCCGGCATCTCCCGCAAGCTGCCCGACACCGAGCGCAACCGCCTCAAGACCCTCCTGAAGGAGATCGTCCCCGACACGGCCGGCGTGATCGTACGCACCGCTGCCGAGGGCGCCGCCGAGGACGAGCTCACGCGTGACGTCGAGCGGCTCAAGGCGCGCTGGGAGGACATCGAGAAGAAGGCCAACGGCAACGCCCCGCAGCTGCTCTACGGCGAGCCCGACCTGACCCTCAAGGTCGTGCGCGACCTGTTCACCGAGGACTTCGCCAAGCTGGTCATCTCCGGCGACTCCTCGTGGGAGACCGTCAAGGACTACGTCCAGTCGGTGGCCCCCGACCTCGAGGAGCGGGTGGAGAAGTACGACGGCGAGGCCGACGCCTTCGCCGCGTACCGGATCGACGAGCAGATCGCGAAGGGCCTGGACCGCAAGGTCTGGCTGCCCTCGGGTGGCTCGCTGATCATCGACCGCACCGAGGCGATGACCGTCGTCGACGTCAACACCGGCAAGTTCACCGGCTCCGGGGGCAACCTGGAGGAGACGGTCACCAAGAACAACCTCGAGGCGGCCGAGGAGATCGTGCGCCAGCTCCGGCTGCGCGACATCGGCGGCATCATCGTCGTCGACTTCATCGACATGGTCCTCGAGTCCAACCGTGACCTGGTGCTCCGTCGCCTGGTCGAGTGCCTGGGCCGCGACCGGACCCGTCACCAGGTCGCCGAGGTCACCTCGCTGGGTCTGGTGCAGATGACCCGTAAGCGGATCGGCACCGGTCTGCTCGAGGCCTTCTCCGAGAACTGCGACGCCTGTGGCGGCCGTGGCCTCGTGATCCACGAGCACCCTGTCGAGGCCGGCAAGTCCTCCGGTGTCGCCCCCGACGAGCCGCGTTCGCGCCGTCGTGGCGGTCGCGGTGGCCGCGGCAAGGGCAAGGACGAGATCGGCACCGAGCACCGCGCCGAGCCCGTCGAGGAGTCCGCCAAGACGCCCACGCCCGCCGAGTTCGCCGCCATGGCCGGACAGAGCGACAGCGTGGAGAAGACCGACGAGCCGGCTGCCCAGGTCGTCGAGCCCGTCGAGACCCCCGCCGAGCCCGCCGAGGCTCCCAAGGTGACGACCCGCACGCGTTCGCGTCGGTCCAAGGCGTCTGCCCCGGTGGCCGAGCCGGTCGAGACCCCCGCCGAGTCCCCGGTGGCCGAGCCCGTCGAGGCCTCGGCCGAGCCGGCGACGGTCGAGGCTCCCAAGGTCACGACCCGCACCCGTTCGCGCCGGTCCAAGGCGTCGACCCCGGTGACCGAGCCGGTCGAGACGCCCGCCGAGGCCCCGGCCGCCGAGACTCCGGCCGAGCCGACGACCCCGGCCGAGCCGGAGGCCCCGAAGGTCACCACGCGTACGCGCACCCGCCGTGCCGCCACCACCGGCCGTCCGGTCCTGGCCGCCGTCGTCGGGAGTTCGACCGCGTCGAAGCCGGAGCCGGCACCGTCCGAGCCGGTCGCGGCCGAGCCGGTTACGACCGAGCCGGTCGCCGAGGAGGAGCCCGCTCCCGTGGCCCCGGCCGTCGAGCCCGAGGCGACCGAGCCCGAGTCGAAGCCGGAGCCGATCGTGGCCGAGCCGGTTGCGGCCGAGCCTGTCGACTCCAAGCCCAAGGTGGTCACCCGGCAGCGCCGCGGCGCCCGCCGCGAGGTCGTGAGCACCGGCGAGGGCGCGGTGATGACCGCGACCAAGTCCGAGGCGCCGATCGTCAGCAACGGCACAGCCTCGACCCCCGCGCCGAAGGTCGTGACCCGCACCCGCGGCGGCGCGAGCCGAAACACCGCGCAGTCCGAGACGTCCGAGTGACCGCCCGAAGGGCAGAAGACAGCTGACGTACGCTCAGGAGCCCCGGCGACCGCACCAGCGGAAGCCGGGGCTTCGGCGTTCCCGCTGCGCCCTCCTCGTCAACGCGGGACGGCCCGACGACCATCGAGGCGTTCGACGACTCGCTCGACCTGGCGACGTACATAGTCCGGACGCTGCATCACGTCCTCCCAGACGAAGCGGAGGACGGTCCAGCCCCGCGCGACCAGATCGGTGTAGCGGCGGATGTCGCGCCGGAACGGTTCCTCGCCGGAGTGGTAGGCCCACGACTCGCACTCGATGAGAAGCCGCAGGCGAGCATCGACGAGGTCTCCGTACTGCTCTGCCCCGGCCTCGCTGAATCCCAGCTCACCCTGGGGTGTGACCGAGAGCCCGGCGATCGGGAGCACGATCGCCCTCGTCACCGATTCGAAGGCATTTGCTGCCCGCCGGTCGGCAACGGCGATGACATCCAAGGCGCGTTGCCGCCCGGTGCGCGGCAGGGACTCGGCCGCGGCGACCAGGTCGTCGCGGGTGAGGCCGGTGACCAAGCCGTCTCGCAGCGCCGAGTCGGCGACGCACAGCGCCTGGTCGAACGGAAGCTGCCGCGCGCAGTCCACGACGGTTCGGGCACGGGAGGTGATCGCGCCCGGACCGATGGCGTCGCCGGGAAGATCGCGGCGACGTACGACCACACCTGATCGCGCCTTGCGCGAGCTGTTACGCGGCACTGTCACCTCGATCTCGGTCGGCTCGTGCTTCAGCGACCAGCCCCACACACGTGCGGCGCTGAGCCCGGAGACCACTCCGCCGAGCGCGAGTGCCGCCGACTTGTCGTCGGGGAGCCCATGAAGCGCCACCCGGGCGCCGGTGAGCACGACGAGCTTCCCCGCAGACTGAGCAGCGTCAAGTTCGTCGCGCAGTCCCAGGTCGAGCAGCTCCTTGCGGGTGGCGGCTCCGCCACGTACGCGGAGGATCTCCGTCAGGTCAGGAGCGGCGCACACAGTTCACCTCAGTGGTCGACGTCTGGGCAGGTCAGCCGCCCGAGTGTGTCCAACCTGGTGCATCGAGGCACACGGTTCAACCTCATATCCCCGCTGACCCGCCCGAACCGCACGAACTGTGTGTCAGCTCTCCCAGGATTCGAGAGTCTTCCGCGCACCGACCGCGTGCAGGGACGCCAGCGCCTCGGCGTACGGCTCGGTGAACTCAGGGGAGTCGACGAGGTCGCCGAAGAGATCGGGGTCGCGGAGGAAGGCGAGCGGGTCCTCGCGCTGTGCGATCGCGCGGGCCGTCACGTCGGCCCGGCGCCGGTCGACGATGTCGATCGGCGCGCCCTGCTCGTCGACGCCCTCGGCGTAGCGGGCCCAGGAGGCGACGACGAGCGCCGACCGACGCACCGAGCCGCCACGATCCAGCTGAGCGGTGATGACCGGCACGAGCCACTTGGGGATCCGGTCGGAGCTCTCCGCGCAGAGCCGCGCCAGGGTGTCGCGGATGTAGGGGTTGGCGAAGCGGGAGATCAGCTCCTGCTGGTAGCCCGGCAGGTCCACCCCGGGCACCTGCGGCAGGGTCGGGGTGCCCTCGTGTGCCATGTAGCCGAGCAGGAAGTCGACGAACAGCGGGTCCGTGCAGACCTCGTGGGCGTAGCGGTAGCCGGAGAGGTAGCCGAGGTAGCACAGCGCCTGGTGGCTGGCGTTGAGGAGCCGCAGCTTCATCAGCTCGTACGGCTCCACGTCCGGCACCATCTCGACCCCGGCCTGCTCGAACGGCGGCCGTCCCTGCGGGAAATGGTCCTCGAGCACCCATTGGGAGAACGGCTCGCTGACGACCGGCCAGGCGTCCCCGATCCCGAACCGCCAGCCGACCTCCTCGACGTCGGCGTCGGTCGTGGCCGGGGTGATCCGGTCCACCATCGAGCTCGGGAAGGCCACCTCGGACCTGATCCAGTCGCCGAGCTCCGGGTCGCGCAGGGAAGCGAAGGCGGACAGCATCCCGCGGGCGACCTCCCCGTTTCCGGCGATGTTGTCGCACGACATCACCGTGAACGGCGCGATCCCCTCGGCCCGACGGCGCGCCAACGCCTCCACGACGTACCCGAACGCCGTCGACGGCACGGCCCCGGGCTCCAGGTCCGCCTGGATGGCGGGGTCGGAGGCGTCGAAGCCGCCGGTCGCCTGGTTGACGTGATAGCCGCCCTCGGTGATGGTCAGCGACACGATCCGGATCCGCGGGTCGGTGAGCAGGTCCAACACGTCCGCGGGGGAGTCGGGGGCGAAGAGGTAGTCGATGATCGAGCCGATCACCCGGCCCCGCACGCCTCCGTCCGGCGCCCGCTCGACGAGCGTGTAGAGATGGTCCTGAGCGGCGAGAGCGTCCCGCATGCGTACGTCCTGGGGCATCAGCCCCACCCCGACGATGCCCCAGTCGCGGACGCCCGAGGCGAGCAGGTCGTCGACGTAGCGTGCCTGGTGGGCGCGGTGGAAGCCACCGACCCCGAGATGCACGATCCCGGGGGTGACGGCGGAGCGGTCGTAGGCGGGGACGGCGACGGCCGCAGACAGCTCGCCGAGCCGAGCCGACGTGAGTCGAGCGTGAGTCATTTGACCGCCCCGAGGGAGAGGCCCTGCACCAGCTTGTCCTGAGCTGCGAACCCGGCGATGAGCACGGGCAGCGAGATCAGCGTCGCTCCGGCGGCCAGCTCGGCGAGGTAGGCGTGCTCGGTCTGGATCAGCGTGTTCACGAAGACAGGGCCTGTCTGCGCGGCGACCGACGTCAGCACCTTGGCGTAGAGCTGCTCGTTCCAGGCGAAGATGAAGCAGATCAGCGACGTGGCCGCGACCCCCGGCATCGAGATCGGCGCCACGATCCGGGTCAGGATCCGGAACGTCGAAGCGCCGTCGATCGAGGCGGCCTCGATGATCGCGGGCGGCACCTCGGCCAGGAACGAGCGCATCATCCAGACCGCGATCGGCAGGTTCATCGCGGTGTAGAGCAGGATCAGGATGATCACGTTGTCGGGCATCTTGATGACCTGGGTCGTGAACAGGTAGATCGGCAGGATCCCCGCGACCATCGGCAGCATCTTCGTCGACAGGAAGAAGAACATCGCGTCCGACCACTTCTTCACCGGCTTGATCGCCAGGGCGTACGCCGCCGGGATGGCCAGGGCGAGCACCAGCAGCGTCGAGATCACGCTGGTGATGACGGAGTTGATCAGCGCCGGGGTGATCGGGTTCGCGGAGGTGAACAGGCCGGTGTAGTTGTCCAGCGTCAGCGGGGCACCCCAGCTCGGCGGGTACGTCTGGGCGTCCTGCGGTGCGTGCAGCGAGGTCAGGACCATGTAGAGGATCGGGATCACGAAGATGATGCCGACCAGCCACGCTGCGATCGGGATGACGATCTTCGCCACCCGTTGCCGGTTCCATGCGTTCATCGGCTTGCCTCCTCGTCGGTCAGCAGGGACGACACGACGCGGAGCGCGAAGGTCGCGATGATCAGTGAGCCGATGACCACGACGACGCCCAGCGCGGAGGCGACCCCGTAGTCCTTGGCCGAGTAGAACGTCTCGTAGACGGCGTACGGGATGTTGGTGGAGTTCAGCCCACCGGTCATACCCAGGACCGAGTCGAAGTTCTGGACGATGAAGATCGTGCCGAGCACGATCGAGAGCTCGAGATAGCGGCGTACGTGGGGGAGCGTCATGTGCACGAACGTCTGCCATCCGTTGCAGCCGTCGATGCTCGCTGCCTCCAGCACCTCAGGGTCCTGCGACTGCAGGCCGGCGAGCAGGATCAGCATCATGAACGGCGTCCACTGCCAGATCAGCTCGATCTCGATGGCGAGCTTCGGATGGTCGGTGAGGAACGCGATGTCCTGGGCACCGGGCACCCCGAGCTGACCGAGCACACCGTCGACCAGGCCGAACCCGGTCATCAGGATGCCGTTGCCCCAGAAGACCGCGGCCGCGATCGGCACGATCAGGAACGGCGCGATCATCATCGTGCGGACCAGACCGCGGCCGATGAACGCATGGTTGAGCAGCAGTGCGATCCCGAGGGCGAGCACGGCGCTGACCCCGACGACGACCACGGTCATCTCGATCGTGTTCAGGACGGCCGTACGGTAGGCCGGCGTCGTGAACACGGTCTTGAAGTTGTCGAAACCGGCGAAGCTGCGCTCCGGGGCGTCGGGCTGGGCGCTCCAGTTCATGAACGACATCACCAGCGTCGCCACGAACGGCAGCTGCGTCACGACGATCAGGAAGATCAGCGCGGGCAGCAGGGGCGCGCGCAGCTTCCACGACTCCCGCCCCCATTTCCGGTACGCCGCGGGCGGCCGGGTCGCCGTCGGCTCGGTCGTTTCGGGGAGTGGTGCGGTCACGGTGGCCATCACTGCTTCTCCTTCTGGACGTCGCCGTACGCCTGGGCGAGCGACTGACAGCGGTCGAGTGCCGCGTCGGTGGTCTTCGAGCCCGAGATGGCGCTGCTGAGCTGCTTGGCGCACTCGGTGCCGAAGTCGGTGAAGCTCGGAACCCCGACGAACTGGATGCCGTTGTAGGGCCGCTTCTGGACGCCGGGGTTGTCGGCCTGGGCGTTCTTGATCGCGTTCATGGTCGGGGTCGCGAAGGAGCCGGCCACCTCGAGGTACTCGGGGTCTTCATAGGTCGAGGCCCGCTTTCCCGCGGGGACGTTGGTCGGCCCGCCGGTGTCGTTCTCGGTGTCGGCCATCACCAGCTGCTCGTACTCCTTGCTGGAGGCCCAGGCGACGAACTTCTTGGCGTCCTCCTGGTGCCGCGACGCCTTCTGGATCGCCCAGGCCCAGGTGTAGAGCCAGCCGGCGTTCTCGGTCTGGTCGCGCGGGGCGGCGACGTAACCGACCTTGCCTTTGACCGGCGACTCCTCGGCCTCCAGCGACCCGGCACCGGAGGTGGCGTCGTACCACATCGCGACCTTGCCCTGCTGCATGGCGTTGAGGCACTGCGGGAAGCTGAAGGTCGCGGCACCGGCCTCGCCGTGCTCGCGGACCAGGTCGACGTAGAAGTTGGCCGCCTTCTTGAAGCCGCCCTTGTTGACCTGGGCGTTCCAGTCCTCGTCGAACCAGGTGCCGCCCATGGTGTTGACCACCGTCGTGATCGAGGCGAGGTTGTCGCCCCAGCCGGCCAGGCCACGCAGGCAGATACCGCGCATGTCGGCCTCGGCCTCGTCGATCTGGGCGGCGAACCCGGCGACCTGCTCCCAGGTCGGGTTCGGCGGCATCTCGATGCCGTGCTTCTCGAACAGGTCCTTGCGGTACATCAGGAACGAGGACTCGCCGTAGAACGGCTGCCCGTAGACCTTGCCGTTGGCCGAGAGCGCCTCGGTCATCGGCGGCAGGATGTCGTCCTGGTCGAACTCGGGGTCGTTCGCGATGCTCTCCATGTCCGAGATCCAGCCGGCCTCAGCGTAGTAGGGGATCTCGAAGTTGGACAGCGTCGCCACGTCATAGATCCCGGACTGATTGGCGAACTCGGTGCTCGCGGTGTCGCGCATGTCCTGCTCGACCTTGACCACGAAGTTCACCTCGATCCCGGTCTCCTTCGTGAAGTGCTCCGCGGTGAGCTCCTGGAGCTCGAGCATCTGGGGGTTGTTGACCATCAGCACCGTGATGCTGTGCTCGCCCGCGCTCGTCCCGCCGGCGCCCAGGCCGCCGGTGCCGCATGCCGTCAACAAAACCGTGCACAGTGATAGCGCTGTCAGCGCTGCGGAGGTCCGTCTCCGTACCCGCATCGATCTGCCTCCTCGCAGTGTGACTGTCGTCACGGACCACGATGGCGTAATTCTCGCCGGACCCCCTAGCCCGGTCGCTGCGCCCGAAGCGCCCGGTTGCCGCCCGATCTCAGGCCCGGATGACCCGGGGTCCGAGTGCCGAGAAACGGCGGGCCTCGGAGGCCGGCAGCTCGGTGCCGGTGATGAGCAGCTCGAAGTCGCGTACGCCGGCGAAACGGCACAGGCTGGAGGCCCCGAACTTGGTGTGGGCGCCGAAGAAGATCCGCCGCCTGGAGCGTTCGATGGCGGTGCGCTTGACCGCGGCGACGGAGGGGTCTTGGGTGGTCAGACCCTGTTCGCGGGAGATCCCGTTGGCGCCGATGTAGGCCAGGTCGATCACCAGATCGGTGAGCATCCGGGTCGCCCACTGGTCCACGACGCCCCGGGTGATGGTGCGGACCCGGCCGCCCAGGATGATCACGGTGAGCTCCGGATCGGCGGAGAGACGGGTGGCCACCGGGAGCGAGGGGGTGATGATCGTCGCGGGCCCCTGGCCGAGCAACTCCTCGGCGAGGAACTGCGGCATCGTGCCCTCGTCGATGTAGATTGTCTCCGCGCCGTGCCGGTGCTGGAGGGCGGCCCGGGCTATCCGGTGCTTCTCGTCGACGTCGCGGCCCGCGCGGAACTCGAGCGAGGTCTCGAAGCTGCCGCTCTCCAGGGCGACCGCGCCGCCGTAGACCCGCTCCACGACGCCGCGGTCGGCGAGCACCTTGAGGTCGCGCCGGATCGTCTCGACGCTCACGCCGAGATCGGGCGCGAGATCGGTCACCGACACCCGGCCGGTCGTGCGTGCGCGCGCCAGGATCTCCTCCTGCCGGGCCTGGTTCGCGAGCGACGGTTCGGTCGACGTCATGGGCGCCATCATGCCCGGAATTGTGCCCGGTTCGTAGGGATTGGGGCCGAACCGGGCGCCCGGTTGGTGCGATCGGGGCCTTCTGAGGCACCATGTCGCAGGCACCCATGGCGACAGTGTCGGGTGGACGGTGCCGCGGCGTTTTGCGGCTACCTCGTCGCGTACGTAAGATTGAATCTCGGCGTGCGCAGTGCGCCGTTCCTGCAGGCATCTGCTGGCACCTATCGCTTCGGGGTCCGGTCTGCCTTGCCGCGGGTCGACACAAGACTTTGAGTTCGGAGCAATGAAGGAGACCGCGGTGTACGCGATCGTGAAGGCTGGCAGCAAGCAGCAGAAGGTCGTTGTCGGCGACGTCATCGAGATCGACCGCCTCGACGGTGAGAACGGCTCGGCCGTCTCGCTGCCCGTGGTCCTCCTGGTCGACGGCGAGAACGTGACCTCGACCGGCCTCGACAAGGCTTCGGTTGCTGCTGAGATCGTCGGTGCCTCCAAGGGCCCGAAGATCATCATCCAGAAGTACAAGAACAAGACCGGCTACAAGAAGCGCCAGGGTCACCGTCAGAAGTACACCCAGGTCAAGGTCACCGCGATCAACGCCTGATTCCGGCGTTCTAGAGACACTTAAAGGACTGAGAAGATGGCACACAAGAAGGGTGCGGCAAGCACCAAGAACGGTCGCGACTCCAACGCACAGCGCCTCGGCGTGAAGCGCTTCGGCGGCCAGGTCGTCAGCGCCGGCGAGATCATCGTCCGCCAGCGTGGCACCCACTTCCACCCCGGCACCAACGTCGGCCGTGGCGGCGACGACACCCTGTTCGCCCTGCAGCCGGGTGCGGTCGAGTTCGGCAAGCGCCGCGGCCGTCGCGTGATCAACATCGTTCCGGCTGACGCCTGAGTCGATAGCACTTCTTCGAAAGGGCGCTCCCCGCTGGGGGAGCGCCCTTTCGGGTTTTGGGTTGTCTCAGAGCTCCGTCGCGCGCTGTGCGATCGCCTCGAAGGTGTCCCACGGGACCTCCCAGCGGGTCCCGGCACGCGGCCAGTGGAGGGCGATGTCGGTGATCCCGATCTCGGCGTAGGAGCCGGCGAGGTCCTCGAACGCGTCGGCCGACTCGGTCCAGGGCTCGTCCGTGAAGCCGGACATGAAGAGCTTCGGCATCGCGTCGTAGTCCCGGTCCGCCTTCTCGCAGGCGGTACGGAGCATGTCGAGCCGCTGGGCGACGTACGCCTTCGGGTCGTCGCTCTGCGGGTTGGCGATCCACCCGTCGCCGACCTCGGCCGCGAGCCGGATCCCGCGCGGGCCGTTGCCGGCCAGCCACAGCGGGGTGCGGGGCTGCTGCACCTGACCGGGAGAGACGGTCACCTCGTGGGTCTGCCAGTGCTCGCCGTCGATCGTCACCGGCGAGTCGCGCAGGAGTTGGTCGACGATACGGGTCCACTCCGCGAACCGGTCGGCGCGCTCGCGAGGCGTGAACTCCCGCCCGAGCACGTCCCCGTCGGAGGTGTGGTCGTCGCCGCCCGCGCCGATGCCGATCGTCACGCGCCCACCGGAGATCCGGTCGAGGCTGCGGATCGCCGCGGCGGTCGGGATCGGCGTACGGAAGTTCGGGGTGGTCACCAGTGTGCCCAGCCGGATCGTGGAGGTGAGCGCGGCCGCGGCCGCCATCGACGTGAACGCCTCCTCCCACGGGCTGTGCCCGCGCCAGGCCAGGTGGTCATAGACCCACGCCGTCTCGAACCCGAGCTGCTCGGCCTGGACCCAACGCTCGCCCATCGCCGGCCAGTCCTCGATCGGCCACATCACAGTTCCTACTCGCATGGGCTCAAACTTAGTGCCGAGTCGGCGCATCCGATCCCTCTCGCTCGCTTCGCTTCGCGAGACACGGGATCAGATGCGCCGACTCGGCAGGCCTGCGGGCTGGACGATCGCGGATAGCGACTGTGGGGCGTGCCGTCGGTAGGCTGGAGCCATGGCTGTACCCACCTTCGTCGACCGCGTCACCCTCCACGTCGAGGCCGGTCGCGGCGGACACGGGGTGGCGTCGGTTCACCGCGAGAAGTTCAAGCCGCTCGGCGGTCCCGACGGCGGCAACGGCGGCCCGGGCGGATCGATCATCCTCCGCGTCGACCCCGACGTGACCACCCTTATCGACTACCACCACAGTCCCAAGCGCAAGGCCCCCAACGGCGGCCAGGGCGCCGGTGACCACAAGAACGGCGCCCACGGCGAGGACATGGTGCTTCCGGTCCCCGACGGCACCGTGGTGACCGACATGAACGGCAACGTCCTGGCCGACCTGGTGGGCCCGGGCTCCGAGCTGGTCATCGCCGAGGGCGGCCGTGGCGGGCTCGGCAACGCGGCACTGGCCTCCTCCAAGCGCAAGGCCCCCGGCTTCGCGCTCCTCGGCGAGCCGGGCGAGGCGCGAGAGATCGGGCTGGAGCTCAAGGTCGTCGCTGACATCGGCCTGGTCGGGTTCCCGAGTGCCGGCAAGTCGTCGCTGATCGCGGCGATCTCGCGCGCCCGGCCGAAGATCGCCGACTACCCGTTCACGACCCTGGTGCCCAACCTCGGTGTCGTGAAGGGCGGCGAGATCACCTTCACCGTCGCCGACGTACCGGGCCTGATCGAGGGTGCCGCCGACGGTCGCGGCCTCGGTCACGAGTTCCTGCGCCACATCGAGCGCTGTGCCGCGCTCGTCCACGTCATCGACACCGCGAGCATCGAGCCGGGCCGCAACCCGATCGACGACCTCGACGTCATCGAGAACGAGCTCTCCCGCCACGGCGGCCTCGAGGACCGGCCCCGGCTGGTCGCGTTGAACAAGGTCGACGTCCCCGACGGCCGCGAGATCGCCGAGATGACCATCGGCGAGTTCGAGAAGCGCGGGATGAAGGTCTTCGAGATCTCCGCCGCCTCCGGTGAAGGCACCCAGCAGCTGATCTACGCGATGGCCGAGCTGGTGGCCGCCTCCCGCAAGGACGTCCCGGTGGTTCCGCCGACCCGGATCGTGCTGCGCCCCGAGGGCGCCGAGGGCAAGAACGGCTTCACGGTCAAGGTGTCGAAGAACGGCGAATACCTCGTCCGTGGCCCGCAGCCCGAGCGCTGGGTGCGCCAGACCGACTTCGAGAACGAGGAGGCCGTGGGCTACCTCGCCGACCGCCTCAACCGGCTCGGCGTCGAGATGCGCCTGGTCGAGCTCGGGGCCCAGGAGGGCGACACCGTCATCATCGGCGACCCGGCCAACGCGGTCGTCTTCGACTTCCGCCCCTCGATCGAGACCGGTGCCGAGATGCTCGGCCGCCGCGGCGAGGACCAGCGCTTCTACGAGGAGCGCCCCGCTGCCGCCCGCCGGCGCGAGATCGACGCCGGGATGGAGACCAAGGAAGAGTACGAAGCCCGCGCCGACGTCGCGCGCCGGTTGCGCGACGGGGCCGGCCCGGTGGCGTACGAGATCGGCGGGGAGGACGACCCGGATCGCGACTGGGCCGAGAACGACCCGTCGGCGGATTCGGAGCGGTAGCGCGCGCTCGACCAGCGGAAACGTGCGCTTCGTCCGGCGCGAGCGCCGGTAGGATCCGGCGCAGCGAAGTGTGAAGGCTGACGTACGAGGGGGATCGGTGCAGCGCGAGGTCGTGACCGGGGCACGCCGGGTGGTGGTCAAGGTCGGGTCGTCGTCGCTGACCACGGCTGCGGGAGGCATCGACCCGGCCCGGGTCAGCGCGCTGGTCGACGTACTCGCCAAGACCCGCGCCACCGGGGCGGAGGTCGTGCTGGTCTCCTCCGGGGCGATCGCGGCCGGGCTGTCGCCGTTGGGGCTGGCCAAGCGTCCGCGGGCGCTGGCCAAGCAGCAGGCGGCGGCGAGCGTGGGGCAGGGGCTGCTCGTTCACCGCTACACCGACGAGCTCGCCCGGCACGGCATCATCGCAGGTCAGGTGCTGCTCACTGTCGATGACCTGAACCGGCGGGCCCACTATCGCAATGCCGACGCGACGCTGTCGAAGCTGCTCGACCTGGGTGTGCTCCCGATCGTCAACGAGAACGACACCGTGGCCACCTCCGAGATCCGGTTCGGCGACAACGACCGGCTCGCGGCGCTGGTGGCCCACCTGGTGAAGGCCGACCTGCTGGTGCTGCTCAGCGACGTCGACGCGCTCTACGACGCGCCGCCGTCCCAGCCCGGCTCGCAGCGGATCGACGAGGTCGCCTCGCTGGCCGATCTCGATGGCGTGACCATCGGGAAGGCCGGCGCCGCGGGAGTCGGCACCGGGGGGATGGTGACCAAGCTGGAGGCCGCCCGGATCGCCGTCGACGACGGTGTCCCGGTCGTACTGACCTCGGCCGCTCAGGCAGAGGCCGCGCTCGCGGGCGAGCCGGTCGGCACCCTGTTCCATGCCGTCGGCAAGCGGCGCCCGGCGCGGCTGCTCTGGCTTCAGCACGCGACCGAGCCGGTCGGCTCGATCACCGTCGACGCCGGGGCGGTCGCCGCGATCAGTCGCCGCGGTGCATCGTTGCTCGCCGCGGGGGTCACTGGCTCCTCCGGCGCATTCCATGCCGGTGACCCGGTCGACGTCGTCGACCCGTCGGGCGTGGCCGTCGCGCGCGGCCTGGTGAACTACGACGCCGACGAGATCCCGCGGCTGGCCGGGCGTTCCTCCGGCTATCTCGAAGCCAATCTCGGGGCTGCGTACGCTCGGGAGGTCATCCACCGCGACGACCTGGTCGTCCTATGAGCGAGCGCCAGCGAGCGACCGTCGAGCACTCCACGCGGCTGGCTCCGTACTCTGGCGCTTGCGCTACGGAGGTGGCCGCGTGAGCCGAGCTCGGTGGGTGCCGTTGGCGCTGGCGTGGGGAGTGCTCGTCCTCTGTGGCCTGCCGGCGCTGGCGATCACGTTCTCCCGGGCACTGGCGAGCACGGATCTGCGGGCGGTGCGCCTGGCCGCGTTCGCGCCCTTCGGCGTCGGGATGTACGCCCTGTGCCTGGTCGCGGTCCTGGTTCTGGTCTGGCTGGCCAGCGGCCCCGGGCGGATCCGGCTGGCGGTCGTCGCCGGGGTCGTTGCGCTGCTGCTGGCGGTGCACGTGGCCTGGCAGGCGCCGCTCTACGCGGGGTCCCGCGCGACCAGCGCGGGTGAGCCGCTGACCGTGATGACCACCAACCTTCTCGAGGGCAAGGGCGACACCGATGTCGTGGTCGAGACGGTGCGTGCGCACAAGGTCAACGTGCTCGCCATCCAGGAGATCACCCCGGAGGCGTTCGCGAAGCTGTCGAGGACGCTGCGCGACCAGCTGCCCTACTGGATCGGCGAGGCCGCCCCCGGCACCGCGGGCACGATGATCTTCGCCGACCAGCCGATCACCAAGTCGCGCCGGATCGCGACGGAGATGGGGTCGTGGGTCGCCGACGTGGGGGAGCGGCGGGTCGTCGTCGCGCATCCGGCGCCGCCCACGCTCGCATCCTGGCCGGCCGAGCAGGAGCTGATGATCGAGGAGACGGCCGCGGAGAAGCCCGACCTCGTCCTCGGTGACCTGAACGCCTCGCTCGACCACCACACGGTCCGCCGGCTGCTCGACGACGCAGACCTGCAGGACGCGGCCCGGGCCAGCAACGCCGGATGGCAGCCCACCTGGCCGACCGAGGGGTTCGCCGGCGTACCTCTTCCGCCGTCGACCGCGATCGACCACGTCCTGATCGGGGATGACCTGGTCGCGCTGGCGACGGAGACGGTCGAGGTGCCAGGCTCCGACCACCTGGCGCTGGTCGCCTACCTCGGGACTCCCGAGGAGTGAGGCTCCGCCGGGCTAGCTGCTCTTGAGCACCCCGAACCACTGCTCGGCACCGAAGCTCAGGAACCGCTCCACCTCGACGAACCCGAGCCTGCGGGCCAGGCGCAGGGAGCGCTCGTTGGCGACCTGGGTGGTGAGGACGACCGGCTCGCCCGGGAGCGTCTTCTCGATCCAGCCGAGCGCGGCTCTGGTCGCCTCTGTCGCGATGCCCGCGCCCCACGATGTCCTGAGAAACTCATAGCCGAGCTCGACCTCGTCGCCCTCCTCGCGTACGTGGTGCGCCCACGCCCGGTCGCGGCGCTGGATCGTGATCCTGCCGATGAACTCGCCCGCGTGCTCGACGGCGAAGATTCCGGGCCTGGTGTTCGGATCCTCCGGGATCAGCTCTTCCAGCTCTTCTCGGGTGTGCTGTGGGCCGCCGAGGTACGCCTGCACGGTCTCGTCCGAGAGGAGCTCTACCAGTCCAGGTCTGTCCTCGGGTTTGGTGTGTCGGAGGATCAGGCGCTCGGTGTGGATCGGGGCTGGGGGCCAGGGGACGTCGCCCAGGGGTTTCATGTTCTTGGACGGTAGCTGGGTTCGGGGTTGGGCAGGTTCTTTTTGGGGTACGTGGGTGGTTCTGGTTTGTCCTAGCGCTGTGATTTGGGGCTGGGGTGGGCCGCCGACCCGTTCTTTGAGGGTCTTCTCGACGCACCCCGGAGTCAAGGACGGCCTTCGGCCGCCGGCTTCGCCGGCCGCTTCGCGGTCCTTGACACCGGGGCCCGTCGAGAAAGATTTTGGCTGGCTATCGGGGCGGCGGCCCGGGTGTGGCGCAGCGGAATCTTGCTTGGGACAGGTGATGTTAATGGGGCGGAAGGGTGGCCCTTCGGGCCACTTACCATCCACAGATACGAGGTCGTTCGCTCACTGCGAAAACGGCGGTTGATCAGGGAAAATAGATGGTCAAGCAGGTGTTGGAAGCGTAGAATCGGACACATCACAGCACACCTCTGAAGGAGAGGGCAGCGATGAGTCTCGGCCGCTCGATCGACCCCTGGGGCACCAACCCCGAGGATGCGATCGACGCTGCCCTGGCGGCCATCGAGACCGCCCTTCAAGATCTCCTCTCGACCGATCCGGCCTATTGGCGCACGGAGCAGAAGAAGGATCTGCTGGAGCGGTTGGAGAAGCTCCAGGCCCAGCAAGCGGCATTGAAGCTGCGGGTGCTCGCGTCTGCTGGCGATATTGCTGAGGAGACCGGCGCGAAGGACGCCTCCGGGTGGATGCGGACCGACCTCCTGGTCGACAAGGGCGTGGCTTGCTCGCAGATCAAACTCGCGGCAGCGGTGACCAAGTACGACCTCGTGGCTGACGGCCTGGCCGAGGGTGTGGTCTCCCAGGACAAGGCCCGGGTGATCACCCAGGCGCTCGACCAGATCGAGGCCGATCCCGCAGCGAGCGCAGAGGACCTGGTCCTGGCCGAGAAGCTGCTCGTGGACTATGCCGCCCGGTTGACCGCGAACGAGTTGAAGATCGTCGGCCGCCGGATTCTCGCTGAGATCGACCCGGAACGATTCGAGGCCGCCGAAGCAAAGGCGCTCCAGCGCGAAGAGGAGCACGCCCAGCGGCGGACCTTCTTCCAGTCTCGTGACAACGGCGACGGCACCATCGACATCCACGCGAGGGTCTCGCGTGCGATCGGGATGCGGCTCCGCACGTTGTTGGACTCGTTGGCCCAGCCCAGGAAGCTCTCGGCCGAGGACAAGGGCCGCAAAGCCCCCTACGACCGGCTCCTCGGGCAGGCGTTCGCCCGGGTCATCGAGACCTACGACGTCGACCAGCTGCCCCGCCACGGTGGCCACGGGACCACGGTGTTCATCACCATGAGCCTCGAGGACCTCCGCAACGACCTCGGCACCGCCGCCCTCGGCTTCGATGGGGAGCAGATCACCGCCGCGGAGGCCCGCCGGATGGCCTGCAACGCCGACCTCGTCCCGGTCGTGCTCGGCACCGACTCCGAGATCCTCGACTTCGGGCGGACCGCGAGGTTGGCGTATCCGGTCCAACACAAGGCCCTCCGGTTACGGGACAAGTGTTGCCAGGCCGAAGACTGCGACGCCCCCGCGGCCTGGACCGAGGCGCACCACCTGAAACCGTGGTCTGAGGGCGGCCTCACGAATCTGGCGAACATGGTCTTGTTGTGTGCGAGTGATCATCGCCGGATCCACGATCCCGACTACGTCTATGAGCGGCTCCCGGATGGGCGGATCCGGTTCACTCGGCGCACCCGAACCAGCTGATCCCCGGGCGGCGGGCTCCGGCGCGTCATCGGTCCGGGCCTGCGTCGCCGTGCCTGTACTCATCCGAGCCCCCGGTGGGCCGATCGCTGAACTGCGTCCTCACACCGTCCTGTCGTGCCACTCCTACCGGGTGGCTAACCTGCCGATGCTATGCGGCGGTGAGGGCTGATCCGGACGGCGCTGCAGTTGGTGTGCTGGCAGTCCGGGGCGTATCAATCGCCACCTGATGACCCTGCCCATCCGTCCAGGCGACCGCCTGAAACGGGCATGGCCGGTAGCCAGCTGAGGCAGCAGCGTCCACTCTGCCGCGGCCGTCGCCCCCGTACTCCGGGCCACCTTGTGAAGCGTTCACAACGTGTCATCGTCTTGTAAAAGCACGACGAGGCCTCCAGCCTCGAGGACTCACCAACGCCGGTCCCCAAGCACGTACGCAACCAAAGGAATCCGCGCCACACCCCGCCGCCGACCCGATAGCCAGCCAAAATTCTCGACGGAGCCCGGTGTCAAGGACCGCGAAGCGGCCGGCGAAGCCGGCGGCCGCAGGCCGTCCTTGACTCCGGGATCTGGCGAGAACACCCTCCCGAAAGGGTCGGCGGCCATCAGCCATTCGAGATCGAGCACCACGCAACACCTCATGACGGCCAGACCCCACCTGCTTGACTGCAGGCTATGACCGACGTCGAAGAGCTGCCGAAGATCAGCATGCTCTGGGAGTCCGCCGACCCAGGTGCCGCGCTCATCGAGCGGTTCGGTTTCGCTTCCGCAGCCGAGGCGATGGACTGGGTGACCGGCGTACTGGCCGAGCACTGGGGGCTAAGGGTGGACGCGTGCGAGCGGCTGGTGATCAGTGATGCCAACTGCCTGGCGTGGCTCGTCGTCGACAGCTCTCGGATGATCGCCAAGTGGTCGATGCGCCCACGCGTGTTCGCGCGCTTGGCGGCGATCGCACGGCTCACGTTGTGGCTGGGCGAGCGTGGGATACCTGTGTCGATGCCGCAGGCGGCTCGGGACGGCAGGGTCCAGGTGGAGGTCGACGGGTTCTCGCTCGGGCTTCAGCGGGTGGTCGATGGGGAGCTGTTGGACGTCACCGATCCCGTTCAGGTCCGGGCTGCGGGTGAGATGCTCGCGAGGATGCATGCCGCGATGGCCGACTACCCGGAGCGGATCCCCACCGACGAGCCGCCGACACTCGGCGCCCAGCTGGTCGGCAACGACTTCAGGTCGGCGAACATCATCTGGTCAGGCGGCAAGATCACGGCGGTCCTCGACCTGGAGGAGACGACGTACCGCCGCCGGGTGGACGACCTCGCTCAGGCCGCCGTCCTGCTCGGGACGCGCTACCACCACTGGCGCCCGACACCGGCCGACGTGCGCCGAGCGTTCGTCGCGGCGTACGACTCGGTTCTTCCGCTGACCGAGGACGACGCCGGCTCGCTCGCGGACGGCATCGAGGCGCACGTGCGGAGCATCCGGTGGCCAGGCTGATCCATCAGTCGCCGACGGCGTCGATGCCTCGCTGGACGATGAGGGGGTCGGGGGTGCCGACGACCTCGGGGTCCTTCTCGTCGTAGTCGTGGTGGGCGAGGAAGTAGCGCATCGCATTGAGGCGGGCGCGCTTCTTGTCGTTGGAGCGGATCGTGGTCCAGGGCGCCCAGTCGGTGTCGGTGCGGCGGAACATCTCCTCCTTGGCAGCCGTGTAGGAGTCCCACTTGTCCAGCGACTGCACGTCGATCGGGGAGAGCTTCCACTGCCGTACCGGGTCGATCTGGCGGATGATGAAGCGGGTCCGCTGCTCCGACCGTCCCACCGAGAACCAGAATTTCGTGAGCGTGATGCCGGAGTCGACGAGCATCTGCTCGAAGAGTGGCACCTGGTGCATGAACTGCTCGTACTGGTCGTCGGAGGCGAAGCCCATGACCCGCTCGACGCCGGCGCGGTTGTACCAGGAGCGGTCGAAGAGGACCATCTCGCCGGCGGTGGGCAGGTGCTGGACGTACCGCTGGAAGAACCACTGCTGCGACTCCCGGTCCGACGGCTTGGACAGCGCGACCGTGCGGGCGTAGCGGGGATTGAGGTGCTCCATGAAGCGCTTGATCGTGCCACCCTTGCCGGCCGCGTCCCGGCCTTCGAAGATCAGCACGTGCTTGCCGCCGACGCGGTCGTTCCAGCGCTGGAACTTCAGCAGCTCGACCTGGAGAAGGTACTTCTGCTCGTCGTAGACCTCGCGGGCGATCCGCTCGGTGTAGGGATAGTTCTCGCGCCAGGTGTCGACGGCCTTGCCGGCCGGGTCCAGGAGTACGGGGTCGTCATCGTGATCCTCGCCGATCGTGTGGCCCTCGGTGATCAGGTTGTCGATGTATTCGCGGAATCCCTGGGACATGGCACGAACCTAGAGATCCGAGGTGAACGTCAGGTAGCGCGGCAGCTCGCCCGGACCGTCGACGGCGGTTCGTGGAGCACACCCGCTGCGCCGTACCCTTGGTAGACGATGAACCCCCGGACCGTCTATCTGGACCACGCCGCCACCACGCCCATGGCCTCGGCGGCGATCGAGGCGATGACCGCGGAGCTGGCACTGGTCGGCAATGCGAGCTCGCTGCACGCATCGGGCCGCCGTGCCCGCCGGGTGCTGGAGGAGTCCCGAGAACGGATCGCGGCGGCGCTCGGGTCCCGGCCGGGTGAGGTCGTCTTCACCTCCGGTGGCACCGAGGCGGACAACCTCGCGCTCAAGGGGGCCTACTGGGCCCGCCGCGGCCAGGACCCGGCCCGCACCCGCATCCTGGCCTCCACCGTCGAGCACCACGCCGTTCTCGACCCGCTGCACTGGCTGGAGTCGACCGAGGGAGCTCAGGTCGAGCTCATCCCGTGCGACGCGACCGGCCGCATCGACCTCGCCGCGATGCAGGAGGCCATCGAGCGCGATCCCGCGTCGGTGGCGCTCATCTCGGTGATGTGGGCCAACAACGAGGTCGGCACGCTGCAGCCCGTGGCCGACATCGCCGCGATCGCCGCCGAGTACGGCATCCCGGTCCACTCCGACGCCGTCCAGGCGGTCGGCGCGGTGCCGGTCGACTTCGCGACCAGCGGCGTCGACGCGCTCTCCCTGACCGGCCACAAGCTCGGTGGCCCGGTGGGCGCCGGGGCGCTCGTCGTGCGCCGTGAGCTCGAGCTGACCGCGCTGGTCCACGGAGGCGGCCAGGAGCGAGACGTACGCAGCGGCACCCACGCCACCGCGGCCATCGTCGGCTTCGCGGCCGCCGTCGAGTTGGCGGTCAAGGAGCAGGAGGCGTACGCGACCAGGGTCGGCGCCCTGCGTGACCAGCTGGTCGAGCAGGTGCTGGCGGTCGTTCCGGACTCCCACCTCAACGGCCCGGCCCTCGCGCCGCTGGGCCGCCACCGGCTGCCCAACAATGCCCAGATCGCTTTCCCCGGGTGCGAGGGCGACTCGCTGCTGATGCTGCTCGACGCCGCCGGGGTCGAGTGCTCGACCGGTGCGGCCTGCTCGGCCGGCGTACCTCAGGCCTCGCACGTGCTCCTGGCCATGGGCCAGTCGGACGAGCAGGCGCGCTCCTCGCTGCGCTTCTCGCTCGGCCACACCACGACGGCCGAGGACGTGGACCGGCTGGTCGCGGCCATCGGACCTGCGGTCGAGCGCGGCCGGGCTGCGGGGTTGCAGCGATGAGCGAGCGTCAGCGAGCGAACATTGGAGCCTGCATCGGGCCGCGTCCGTATCATGGCGCTTGCGCTACGGAGGTGGCCCGATGAGAGTGGTCGCCGCCATGTCCGGGGGAGTGGACTCCGCCGTCGCCGCCGCCCGCGCGAAGGAGGCCGGCCACGACGTCACCGGCGTCCACCTGGCGCTCTCGCGCAACCCGGCGTCCTACCGCACCGGCGCCCGCGGGTGCTGCACGATCGAGGACTCCAACGACGCCCGCCGCGCCGCCGACGTGATCGGCATCCCGTTCTACGTCTGGGACCTCTCCGACCGCTTCCACGAGGACGTGGTCGAGGACTTCATGTCGGAGTACGCCGAGGGGCGCACCCCCAACCCCTGCCTGCGCTGCAACGAGAAGATCAAGTTCGCCGCCGTGCTGGACCGGGCGCTCGCGCTCGGCTTCGACGCGGTCGCGACCGGCCACTACGCGACGCTTCGCACCGGCGCCGATGGGCTCGTCGAGCTGCACCGCGCCGTCGACGCCGGCAAGGACCAGTCCTACGTGCTCGGCGTGCTCGACCAGGCCCAGCTCGAGCACTCGCTGTTCCCGCTGGGCGACACGCCCAAGCCGCTGGTGCGCGAGGAGGCCGCTCGCCGTGGCCTGCTCGTCGCCGACAAGCCCGACTCCCACGACATCTGCTTCGTCGCCGACGGCGACAACGCCGGCTGGCTGCGCGAGAAGCTGGGCGACCGGGCGCCCAACGAGTCCGGGCCCATCGTCGACGAGACCGGTGAGGTCCTGGGCGAGCACCAGGGGACGTACGCCTACACGATCGGGCAGCGCAAGGGCCTCCGCCTCGGCAAGCCCGCGCCCGACGGGAAGCCACGGTTCGTGCTCGACATCGAGCCGGTCTCCGGCACCGTCACCGTCGGGCCCAGGGAGCACCTGGCCGTCGATGGCCTCTCCGGCATCCGGCCGCGGTGGGCTGGACGCGCGCCCGAGGGCGTCCTCGAGGGCACCGTGCAGCTGCGTGCGCACGGCGACGAGCACCGGGCGCGGGTGACCGTGGTCCCCGAGGGAGCCGAGATCGAGCTGCTCGACCCCGCCTACGGCATCGCGCCGGGACAGGCCGCGGTCATCTACGACGGCACCCGGGTCGTCGGCTCGGTCACCATCTCCAACACCCGCCGGGTGGCTCTCGCGTGAGGGCTACCGGAGTCGGGTCGCTGCCTGGTGAGGACTACGCAGAGGCCTGCCGCGTCGTGCTCGGCGAGCTCACCGACCTGCCGCACCTTCCCGAGCTGCCCGCGCGTGGCGCGATCGCGAACATGACCGGCCGGGCGCTGGCGGTCCTGGAAGGTCTCGACGCCGACCTGCAGCCCGCGGGCTGGCGCCTGACCGGCACCTCCGGCTCCGCCGGGGTCGATCACCGGCGCGCCCGCAGCCTGCTCGCCCAGGACCTCGACGTCATCGAGGAGCTGGTGCAGGACTCTCCGCTCACCTCCGGCGGCGGCGCGTTCAAGATCCAGGTCGCCGGACCCTGGACCCTCGCCGCCACCGTCGAGCGGCCGCGCGGTGACAAGCTGCTCGCCGATCACGGTGCTCGGCGTGACCTGGCGCAGGCGCTGGCCGACGGCGTACGCACCCACATCCGTGACGTACGCCGCCGCCTCCCGGGCGCGGACACGCTGGTCGTCCAGGTCGACGAGCCGGCGCTGAGCGCTGTGCTCAACGCCCAGGTGCCGACCGCCTCGGGATTCGGCAAGCACCGCAGCATCGACTTCCCCGAGGCCTCCCAGGCGCTGGAGTGGGTGCTCGGCGCGATCGCCGAGGAGGGCGCGATCCCATGGGTGCACTCGTGCGCACCCGGGACCCCGCTGGACCTGCTCCGCAAGGCCGGCGCGAAGGGGATCAGCGTCGACCTGACCCAGCTCACTGCCGCCGACCACGACCACCTGGCCACGGCCCTGGAGGCGGGCGACACGGTCGCTCTCGGCGTGGTCCCCGCGATCGCTCCGGCAGGCCCCGCGCCCACCGACAAGTCGGTCACCGAGACCGTGGAGCGGTGGCTCGACATGCTCGGGCTCGACGCTGCCCACGACATCGTGCTGACGCCCGCGTGCGGCCTCGCCGGCGCCGACGGACGATGGGCTCGCACCGTCCTGCGAATCCTCACCGAAAGCGCGCGTCACCTGGCGTAGGGTCCCCTCATGCAAAAATGGGGGACGGCACTTCTGGCCGCGGCTCTTCTGCTCGCCGGCTGTGGCAACGAGGTCCGTCAGGCGGACGACGCGGGCGAGAAGCCCAGACCGACGCAGACGGCGAGCATCGACCCGGCTGATCTGCGGCCCGGTGACCAGCCCGCGACCCCTGAGGCGATCGCGGCGATCACGCTCCAGCGCGTGCCCGTCCAGCCGGAGGAGTTCGAGGGCGGTGACCTCTACTTCGAGCAGGACGAGGTCGGCACCGTGCTCCTGTGGGGAGCCGACCATTCGTTGGAGGTCAAGGCCGGCCCGGTCGACGACGACCTGCTCTCGACCTGGTGTCACGACGGCATGTCCGGCTGTGTCGAGGTGAAGGCAAAGACGGGCACGGCGACCGTCGCCTGGGACGTCGCCACCGACGACGGCACTCCCGGTCAGCTGATGGTCTCCCACGCGTCCAGGGGAGAGGAGCGCCGGGCCGCGTACGTAGGCGAGAAGATCACCGGCGACCCCCGCAAGCTCGATCTCGAGGTGAGCGTGGACGATCTCATCGCCCTGGTCACCGACCCGCGCCTCGGCACGAAGACGACCATGAAGATGACGAAGGCGCAGGTCAGTGGCTTTCCCTCGGAAGGCGCCAACGGCACCGACGAGGTCGCGCTGACCGCCGGCGCGATCGCGGCAGGACTGCTCGAGACCAAGGCGTACGCCGACATCGACTCCTTCGAGAAGGCCGACGTCGCGGGCTACGGCAAGGGTGCCTTCGGCGTCGTCGGCACCACCCCCGGCGGCGGCACCGTCACCGCGGTCCATGCTCCGAACCTGCCCGCCGGGAAGCGGAAGTGCCCCACGACCCTCACCTGCTCCAAGGGCGACACCGACGGCTACGACGGCTGGACCGACGGGTCGGCCGAGACCGTCCGCTGCCACAAGGCGGAGGGGAACCTCCCCGCCTTCTGTGCGGTCGTACGCGAGCAGGCGCCCGCACCGTTCCCCGGTGACGACCTCGATCCGGTCCTGTCCGGGCTCGAGGTGGCGCTGGGCACGCTGTGGCCGACGGTTGCGGCCGAGACCGCCAGCCGAGGGGAGTCGCTGGTCGACTGAGCGCGATCAGCGCCCGGCGACCCGCTGACCCTCGTAGTTCGGGCTGTCGTAAGCCTGGCCCCGCTGGCTCGGCGGTGCGAACGACTCGGGCGGACGCGGCTGGCGATGCGCGGGCTGCTGCTGGGGAGCCGGGTGCTGCGGTTCCAGGTGCTGGGGGCTCGGTTGACGGTGGCTCGGCCGATGCGGAACGGGCTGGTGTTGATCGGGCTGGCGCGGTCCCGGCTGGCGAGGACCTGGCTGGCGCCGGATCGGCTCCGGGCCCTCAGGCAGCCGGCGCGGGAGCGGAGGCTCGGGCCGGGGATGGGGCTGGTGGCGAGCGTGGGCCGGGTAGGGTCCCGACGCCTGTCGCGGGTCGGCGGGGTACCGCGGCGCCTGGGTGTAGCCCGGCTCGTCCCACTCCTGCTCACGCCTGCGACGTCCGGAGAGCATCGCGACGGCACTGGCCACGAGCGCGAGGACGATCATCGAGGCCACGATGATCCAGGTGAGCGGGCCGACACCGCCCTCCTCGGCCGGTGCGGCCAGCTTGAGCTCCTCCGTCTTCGGGGCGCAGCCGCTCTGGACGCACTCGCCGTCGCTCGGAGTGCCGGTCACGACGAAGGAGATCCCGCGGTTCACTGAGCCCTGGAAGGTGAGGGTGTGCTTGCCGAGGCCGATGTCCTTGGGAAGCCGGCCGGACCACTTCGCGACGCCGCGACCGTTGGCCTTGACGCTGGTCGAGAGCACCAGCGGGGTCGAGTAGACGACGACCCTGATGCCGGTCTCGTTGGGCTTGAAGCCGGAGGCCTCGGCGTGGATCACGTCCTCGGCGTCCACGGAGGCGTCGTCGACCCCGGTCAGGCTCAGACCCTTCGCGGTCGGTGGCTCCTCGGGCGCGCTCCACGGCTTCTTGGACGCCGTCTTCCTCGGCTTCTCGCCGGAGCCGGCATCGGCGCCGTCGCCGGAGTCGCCGGCTGCGGGTCGCCCCGAGGACGTACCGCCGCCAGAGCCTGAGCCCGAGCCGGATCCTGAGCCCGAGCCGGATCCGGAGCCTGAGCCGTCCGAGGATCCGGTGTCGTCCGAGGGCTCATCCGGGGTCGGCGAGCTGCTGGGCTCGGAGAGTGCGTCGAAGTCGAAGGGAACGTCCACCGCCCGCGAATCGGCCGAGTCGTAGAGGTCGCGCCCACCAGCACGCATCGTCATGATCTGGTAGTCGGTGCCGGGGTCGAGCTGGGCGACCTGCGCGGCGTCGAGGGTGAACGTGTAGGTCCAGTCCTCGGGGTCGTCGGGGTTGATCACGACCGACTTGACGAAGGTGCTCCGTGTGCCTGATCCGCGGTAGCCGACCGGGTTGAGGGCGATCTCGATGCCCGGATCCTTGCCGCTGTAGTCGGTGCCGTGGACGCTGAGAACCACGCCGTCCTTCGACTGCTCGAGGATCGACACCTCGACCTCGGCGTCGGAGAAGGCGCTCCCCAGCCCAAGCGCGTACGTGGCGCCGACCGGGGCCAGCACCAGCGCGAGCGCCGTCGACAGCGTCACCACGATCCGAGAAAACACGGAGACCTCACAAGGCGGTCATTGGGGGACTGGTGTCGGCCCGCCTTGCCCGACGCGGGGGAAGGTAGCCGTCTTTACCTTCCGTCGTGACCCGCGTCACCCAGGTGTTGATCGGTTGCGTCGATATTGAGGGGGTTGAGTGTCGTTCAGGTCGACGAAACGCCGAAAACGCCCGGGCGGGTATGCGGTCGGAAATTGTCGGCGGGACCAGGCAAGATGGTGCCCGTGAACGATGACGTGACCGACGCGGGCCCCGAGCAGAAGAACGAGCACCAGGAGCTCGTCGAGCAGATCGAGGATGCTCGCTACCGCTACTTCGTGCTCGACGAGCCGACGCTCTCCGACGCCGACTACGACCAGAAGTGGCGGCGGATCAACGAGCTCGAGGAGCAGTTCCCCGAGCTGCGCACCCCCGACTCGCCGACCCAGAAGGTCGGTGGCACGTTCTCGACGGAGTTCACCGCGGTCGACCACCTCCAGCGGATGGAGTCGCTCGACAACGTCTTCTCGTTCGACGAGCTCGCCGGCTGGCACGCCCGGATCGCCAAGGACGGCGCCGGCCAGGCCGAGCTGCTGTGCGAGCTCAAGGTCGACGGACTGGCCATCAACCTGCTCTACGAGAAGGGCCGCCTGGTCCGGGCGCTGACCCGCGGCGACGGCCGCACCGGAGAGGACGTCACCCCGAACGTACGCACCATCAAGTCGATCCCGCACCGGCTCACCGGCACCGACGAGTTCCCGGTGCCCGACCTGGTCGAGGTGCGCGGCGAGGTCTTCTTGTCCATCGAGGCCTTCGACAAGCTCAACGCCTCCCTGGTCGACGCGGGCAAGCCGATGTTCGCCAACCCGCGCAACTCCGCCGCCGGGTCGCTGCGCCAGAAGGACCCGCGAGTGACCGCGACCCGCGCGCTCGGGATGGTCTGCCACGGCATCGGCGCCCGGGAGGGCTTCCAGCCGGTCGCCCAGTCGCATGCGTACGACGCCCTGAAGGCCTGGGGGCTGCCCACCTCCCAGCGGGTCAAGGTGCTCAAGACCCTCGCCGAGGTCGAGGAGTTCATCAGCTACTTCGGCGAGCACCGCCACGACGTCACCGAGCACGAGATCGACGGTGTCGTGATCAAGGTCGACGACATCTCGCTGCAGCGCCGC
Organism: Nocardioides sp. YJ-D4; assembly: GCF_054031495.1. Lineage (NCBI taxonomy): Bacteria > Bacillati > Actinomycetota > Actinomycetes > Propionibacteriales > Nocardioidaceae > Nocardioides > Nocardioides sp. YJ-D4. Next base: position 1,285,885 of record NZ_CM132932.1, on the reverse strand, counting down.
CTCGGCTCGACCAGCCGCGCGCCGCGATGGGCGATCGCCTACAAGTACCCGCCGGAGGAGGTCAACGCCAAGCTGCTCGCCATCGACGTCGGCGTGGGCCGCACCGGCCGGGTCACGCCCTTCGGCGTCATGGAGCCGACCAAGGTCGCAGGATCGACCGTCGAGCGCGCGACGCTGCACAACGCCCACGAGGTGAAGCGGAAGGACGTACGCCCCGGCGACACCATCATCCTCCGCAAGGCCGGCGACGTGATCCCGGAGATCCTCGGCCCGGTGCTGCCGCTGCGACCCGAGGGGCTGCCGGAGTGGGTGATGCCCACCGAGTGCCCCGCGTGCGGCACCACGCTCGCCGAGCAGAAGGAGGGCGACAAGGACCTGCGCTGCCCCAACCACCGCGGCTGCCCCGCGCAGGTGCGGGAGCGGGTCTTCTTCGCCTCCGGACGTGGCGCCTTCGACATCGAGGGGATGGGCTATGAGGCAGCGGACGCCCTGCTGGCCGCCGAGGTGATCACCAACGAGGGCGACATCTTCTCGCTCGACGAGGCCAAGCTCGCCACCACGGCGTTCTTCACCCGGGCCGCGAAGAAGGCCGAGAAGGAGGCCGGGGCCGGCGACCGGGTGCTCAACGCCAACGCGCTGGGACTGCTGCGCAACCTGGAGGAGCGCAAGCAGGTCCCGCTGTGGCGGGTGCTGGTCGCGCTCTCCATCCGCCACGTCGGCCCGTCCGCGGCCCGGGCGCTGGCCACGGAGTTCGGCTCGCTGGACGCCATCTGGGCGGCCTCCCAGGAGGAGCTGGCTGCCACCGAGGGCGTCGGCGGGATCATCGCCGAGGCCATCGTCGAGTGGCGCCAGGTCGACTGGCACCAGGAGATCGTCGAGAAGTGGCGTACGGCCGGGGTCTCCCTCGAGGACGAGCGCGACGAGTCGGTCGCCCGCACGCTCGAGGGGCTGACGATCGTGGTCACCGGGTCGCTGGAGGACTTCTCCCGCGACGGCGCCAAGGAGGCGATCATCAGCCGTGGCGGCAAGGCCGCGGGGTCGGTCTCGAAGAAGACCGACTACGTCGTGGTCGGCGAGAGCGCGGGCTCCAAGGCCGCCAAGGCCGAGGAGCTGGGCCTGCCGATCCTCGACGAGGCGGCGTTCAAGGTCCTGCTGGAGAGAGGACCCGAGGGGCTCTGAGCGATGAGGGGCCCGTCGTCGGCCGCGCCTACCCGTCGGTGCTGAGTTCGGCAACGATGTCGAGGTGACCCGCGTGCCGGGCGTACTCGGCGAGCACGTGGAAGCAGATCCACTCCAGCGTCGGCCGGTTCTCAGCGAAGCGTCCGCCGGGCGAAGCGACGGTATCGAGTGCGTATGTCCCCAGGATCTGGGACGTACGCTGCCCCAGCGCCGTCAGCCGCTCGGCGATCTGCTCCGCCGTGACGTCGTCGGCGACGACCCACCGTGCCGCTGGCCGGGTCTCGTCGGAGTCGTCGGAGCGGAACGGCTCCTCGACGTTCCAGTCGCCCCACGGGTCGTCGACCGGCTCGCCGAGGAAGCCCCAGACGAACCAACGCTGCTCCATGTGGAGCACATGGCTGAGCAGCTCGATGGGCGTCCAGTTGCTCGGCACGCGCGCCTGGCGGCGCTGCTCGGCAGGCAGGGCGAGGACAGCGTCGATCATGTCGGCGCGCACCCAGGCGAGGTATCCGGCCCATCGCTCCGCGCCGGCCGGGTCCGTCTTGGCGGGCTCGCCCGGGTTTCTGCTCATTCGCATGTCCTCGCTCATGGTGTTGACCTTAGGCGCCGATCCTGGACGAGGCGGCGTTCAAGATCCTGCGGGAGGCGGGCCCGACTGGACTCGGCTGGAAAATACCCCCCATAGTGTGGCGTCGTGCTCGACGCTCTTCCCCCACTCCTCACGGTCGCCGCGGTCCTCCTGGTCCCGGCGACCGTGCTGCTGTTCACGATCCGTACGCCGCGTGCCGGCTCGCTCTCCGCGGGCACCGCGGTCCTCGCGGCGACCCTCACCGCGGTGGTCGCCCTCGGGGCCGGCCTGCTGCTCGGTCAGGACGCCGTCCAGGCCGCGATCGGAGCCGTCGTCCTCGGCTCCTCGCTGCTGGCCTGGCTGCCCGCGGCACGGGACTGGGACGTACGCGGCCTGGTCGCCTGGGCACTCACCATCGACGTGGGGCTGCTCTACCTGACCTATGTGGGGCTGTGGACGGTCACGGTCCACCCCGGAGTGTGGACGACGACGCTGTCGAGCCTGCTGTGGGTGCTGGAGGTCTTCGTCTTCGTGATCGGCGTGGGCTACCTGTGGGAGATGGTCGACGTGCTCGCGCGGCGCCGCTGGCGCGGGTGGCCGACCCGGGGCGAGCACCACCCGGGCTGGCGCCATCCGTTCGTGAGCCTGCACGTCCCCACCCACAACGAGCCGCCGGAAATGGTCATCGAGACCCTCGAGCGGATGCTCGAGCTGGACTACGACGCGTACGAGATCCTGGTCATCGACAACAACACCGACGACCCCGCGCTGTGGCGGCCGGTGCAGGACTTCTGCGAGCAGTACGACGGGGTCACCTTCATCCACCTGGCCAACTGGCCGGGGTTCAAATCGGGGGCGCTCAACTACGCGCTGACCCGGATGAACCCGCGCACCGAGGTCGTCGGCATCGTCGACGCCGACTACCACGTCGCCCCCGACTTCCTGGCCCACAACGCCCCACTGTTCAGCGACGATTCCGTGGCCTTCGTGCAGACGCCCCAGGACTACCGGGACTGGGACGTCTCGGCGTACTTCCGCCGGCTCTATCACTCCTACGGCTACTTCTTCGACGTCAGCCAGGTCTCTCGCAACGAGCGCAACGGCGCCATCTTCGGCGGCACCATGGGACTGATCCGCGCCTCCGCGCTGGTCCGGTCCGGCGGCTGGGACGAGTGGTGCATCACCGAGGACGCCGAGCTGTCGCTGAGGCTGCTGAAGATGGGCTACAACGGCATGCACGTCGACCGTTCCTACGGCCGCGGCGTGATGCCGCTGACCTTCGAGACGCTCAAGAAGCAGCGGTTCCGGTGGTGCTTCGGTGGCATCCAGATCCTGCGCATGCACTGGCGCTCGTTGCTGCCCGGACGTCGCACCGAGGACAACCAGATGACCCTGGCGCAGCGCTGGGCCTACCTCGTCGGCGGGCTGCAGTGGTTCGGCGACCTCGCCGGAGCGCTGTTCACCTTCTTCCTGATCTCGGGCGCACTCGACCTGATGCTGGGCGGGGGACTGGTCGTACGCCGGCTCTCGGGGCTCCTCCTGTTCGCCACCGTCGCGCTGGTGCTCTTCGGCGCGGCCCGATCGATCGCGCTGGTCCGGCTCCGTGGCGGTGCCTCCTGGGGCGACGCGCTCGGCGCGTTCGGGCTCTGGCTGGCGCTCGGGGTGACCGTCGCACGGGCCTCCTGGCTCGGGCTGGTCTCGCGCGAGGGCACCTTCCTGCGTACGCCGAAGATCAAGGGGCAGCCGCGGGTGCGGGACGTGATTCGCGGCAACCTGGTGGAGACCGTCGCGGCGTCGGTCTGTCTCGTCATGGCCCTCGTGGTCGGCGTCCGTGGCGGGGCGACCGGCGTCGCCATCGCCGTGCTCCTCGCGTTCCAGGGTGTCGGCTACCTGCTGGCCCCGATCAACAGCTGGGCGGCGATCCGCAGCGACCTGCCCGCCGACCTGCGACGCCGTCGGGAGCGGATCTGGGCATGGAGCGCCGCCGCAGCGCCCGCTGCTCGCCGCGGTGGACTGGTGCTGGCCTTCAGTTCGGTGATGCTCGCCGGACTGGTCGCGCTCGCGGCGCCCGTGGGCAGCCCGGACGTACCCGAGGTCGGCGACGTCCACGGTGCGCTCGAGAAGAAGCCGCGCGACCGGGAGGACCGGCCCACCCCCGCACGGAGCCCGGCGCCGGAGCCGACCGCGGACCCGACCCAGGCCGCGGAGCCGTCATCGAGCGGCGCCGCCGGCGCCACGGCCAGCACCCGACCGACCCAGGCCGCCGACCCGACCCCGACGACCGATCCCACTCGCGGTGCCGATCCGACCCAGGCGGCGCCCACCCAACCGGGCTCCGGCGGTCGGCCGACCGACAAGCCGTCCAACGGCGGCGGCCCGAACAAGACCCAGTAGGCGTCATCTGCTCGCTGCGGCGTTACCGACGTGAGAGTTGGGGCCGCTGACACCTAGGATGTGCGCATGCCAGAAATCACCCGCGACGAGGTCGCGCACCTGGCCGACCTCGCCCGCATCGACCTCAGCGACGCCGAGCTCGATCACCTTGCCCCGCAGCTGCAGGTGATCCTCGAGTCCGTCGCCTCGATCCAGGGGCTTGCCGGCGACGACGTGCCTGCCACCTCCCACCCGCTTCCGATGACCAACGTCTTCCGTGAGGACGTCGTCGTGCCCGGTCTGACGCCGGAGCAGGCGCTCTCCGGTGCGCCTGCCGTCGAGGAGCAGCGATTCTCGGTACCGCGGATCCTGGGGGACGAGCAGTGAGCGACCTGATCCTGAAGTCGGCGGCCGAGCTGGCCGACTCCCTTGCCGCCGGTGAGACCACCTCGGTCGAGCTGACCCAGGCCCACCTCGACCGGATCGCCGCGGTCGACGGCGACGTCCACGCCTTCCTGCACATCGACGCCGAGGGTGCGCTGTCCCAGGCCGCCGCCTCCGACGCGCGCCGGGCCAACGGCGACGCGCTGCACGCTCTCGACGGTGTGCCGATCGCGGTCAAGGACGTGCTGACCACCATCGGCCTGCCGACGACCTGCGGCTCCAAGATCCTCGAGGGCTGGGTTCCGCCCTACGACGCGACCGTGGTCAAGAAGATCAAGGCTGCCGGCCTGCCGATCCTGGGCAAGACCAACATGGACGAGTTCGCGATGGGCTCCTCCACCGAGCACTCTGCGTACGGCCCGACGAAGAACCCATGGAAGCTTGACCGGATCCCCGGCGGCTCCGGTGGTGGCTCGGCCGCGGCCGTCGCCGCCTTCGAGGCCCCGCTGGCGCTCGGCACCGACACCGGCGGCTCGATCCGTCAGCCGGGTGCCGTCACCGGCACCGTCGGCGTGAAGCCGACCTACGGGTCCGTCTCCCGCTACGGCCTGGTCGCCCTGGCCAACTCGCTGGACCAGGTCGGTCCGGTGACTCGTACGGTCCTCGACAGCGCCCTGCTGCACGAGCTCATCGGCGGCCACGACCCGCTCGACTCCACGTCGACGACCACCCCGGTGACCGGTCTCGTCGACGCGGCCCGCGCCGGTGCGACCGGTGACCTCAAGGGCGTCAAGGTCGGCGTCATCAAGGAGCTCGCCGGCGAGGGCTGGGCGCCCGACGTGATGCGCAAGTTCAACGAGTCGGTCGACCTGCTCACCAAGATGGGCGCCGACGTCGTGGAGGTCTCCACGCCGAGCTTCCAGCACGCGATGGCGGCCTACTACCTGATCCTGCCGGCGGAGTGCTCCTCCAACCTGGCCAAGTTCGACGCGATGCGCTACGGCCTGCGGGTCACCCCCGACGGCGACCCGTCGGCCGAGGACGTCATGAAGGCGTCCCGCGACGCCGGCTTCGGCGACGAGGTCAAGCGCCGCATCATCCTCGGCACCTACGCGCTCAGCAGCGGCTACTACGACGCCTACTACGGTCAGGCGCAGAAGATCCGCACGCTGATCATCGAGGACTTCAAGAAGGCCTTCGAGCAGGTCGACGTGCTGGTCTCGCCGACCTCCCCGTCGACCGCGTTCCCGCTGGGCGCGAAGCTCGACGACCCGCTCGCCATGTACGCGCAGGACCTGGCCACCATCCCGGCCAACCTGGCCGGCACGCCCGGCATCTCCATCCCGGCCGGAGTCTCCGACGTGGACGGGCTGCCCGTCGGCGTACAGCTCCTGGCTCCGGTCCTGGAGGACGCCCGTCTCTACCGCGTCGGTGCCGCCCTCGAGGGCGCCGTCGGCCAGGTGCTCTCGATCGACAAGCTGGAGGTGGCCCGATGACCGCGACATTGGTCGGTTTCGACGAGGTGCTGGAGCGCTACGACCCGGCGATGGGCCTCGAGGTCCACGTCGAGCTCAACACCAACACCAAGATGTTCTGCGGCTGCCCGGCGACGTTCGGCGGCGAGCCCAACTCGCAGGTCTGCCCGACCTGCCTCGGCCTGCCCGGCTCGATGCCGGTCGTGAACGCCAAGGCAGTGGAGAGCGCGATCCGGATCGGTCTGGCCCTGAACGGGGAGATCGCGGAGTGGTGCCGGTTCGCCCGGAAGAACTACTTCTACCCGGACATGCCGAAGAACTTCCAGACCTCGCAGTACGACGAGCCGATCGTCTACGACGGCTACCTCGACGTCGAGGTCGAGGGGGAGACCTTCCGGGTCGAGATCGAGCGCGCCCACATGGAGGAGGACACCGGCAAGACCACCCACATCGGTGGCGCGACCGGCCGCATCCACGGCGCCGACTACTCGCTGGTCGACTACAACCGGGCTGGCATCCCGCTGATCGAGATCGTCACCCGCCCGATCCTCGGCACCGGTGCCAAGGCGCCGCTGGTGGCGAAGGCCTACGTCGCCGCGCTGCGCGAGATCCTGCTGGGTCTCGGTGTCTCCGACGTACGCATGGACCAGGGCTCGATGCGCTGCGACGTCAACCTGTCGCTGTCCCCGAAGGGCTCGGGCAAGCTCGGCACCCGCACCGAGACGAAGAACGTCAACTCGCTGCGCTCGGTCGAGCGGGCCGTACGTTTCGAGATGTCGCGCCACGCCGGGATCCTCGACGCGGGGGAGGCGATCTTCCAGGAGACCCGCCACTTCCACGAGGACACCGGCACCACCTCGGCCGGCCGGGCGAAGTCGGACGCCGACGACTACCGCTACTTCCCCGAGCCCGACCTCGTCCCGGTCGCGCCGTCGCGCGAGTGGGTCGAGGAGCTGCGGGCGAGCCTCCCGGAGCGCACCGCTGACAAGCGGGCCCGCCTGCAGGTCGAGTGGGGCTACTCCGACCTGGAGATGCGTGACGTCTGGGCCGCCGGCGCGCTGTCGCTGATCGAGGCGACGGTCGCCGAAGGAGCCTCCGCACAGGCGGCACGCAAGTGGTGGATGGCCGAGCTCTCCCGCAGCGCCAACGACCGTGGCGTCGAGCTCGCCGAGCTCGGTGTCACCCCGGTGCAGGTCGCCGAGGTGCAGAAGCTGGTCGACGCCAAGACGCTGACCGACAAGCTGGCCCGTCAGGTCTTCGAGGGTCTTCTCGCCGGTGAGGGCACGGTTTCCGAGATCATCGACTCCCGCGGGCTCGCCGTGGTCTCCGACGACGGCGCGCTCGGCGCAGCCGTCGACGAAGCCATCGACGCCCAGCCCGCGGTCGCCGAGAAGATCCGCGGCGGCAACCAGGCCGCAGCCGGTGCGCTCATCGGCGCGGTCATGAAGGCGACCGGCGGCAAGGCCGACGCCAAGCGTGTCCGCGAGCTGATCCTGGAGAAGCTCTCCTAGGACCCGCCGAGTCGGCTCGTTCTGACAGCAAACTCCGCCGAGTCGGCGCGTCATGACGCGCCGACTCGGCGGTGGTTTTGGTCAGGATGAGCCGACTCGGCGATGGGGTGCACTGGCAGACTGTCCGGCGTGACCGTGACCGAGCCCTTCCGCATCGCACTGCTCATCGACGCCGACAACGCGCCTGCCTCGAAGATCGACGACATCTTGAACGACCTGGCCGAGTACGGCGAGGTGACGATCCGGCGGGCCTACGGCAACTGGACGAAGTCCGAGCTCAAGGGCTGGATCGAGGAGCTGCACGATGCCGCGATCAGGCCGATGCAGCAGTTCGACCTGACCGCGCACAAGAACGCCTCCGACATGGCGCTCGCGATCGACGCGGTCGAGCTGCTGCATGCGGCGATCCCGGACGCGTTCGCGCTGGTCTCCTCCGACTCCGACTTCACTCCGCTGGTGCACTACCTGCGGGAGAAGGGCCGCGCGGTCTACGGCTACGGCCGGGAGAAGACGCCGGCGCCGTTCAAGAGCGCCTGCACCCGGTTCACGGTGGTGGAGAAGCTCGGCGGCTCCGAGGAGGAGACCGAGGCCGACTCCGAGCCCGGGACCACGCGCAGCCGCAAGCAGTCGTCCTCGGCGACCAACGGGCAGGCACTGAAGCGCAATGCCCGGCTGATCCAGCTGCTGCGCAACTCCATAGCCGCGGCCGCCGACGACGACGGCTGGGCCCTGGTCGGCACCGTGGTCTCCCGCATCCGCAACCAGTCCTCCGAGGACCCGCGCAACTACGGGTACGCCACCTGGACCAAGCTCATCAAGGCGATCGACCTCTTCGAGCTCAAGGACGAGGGCACCTCCGCGATCGCGGTCAGCGACAAACGCACCAAGAAGTGACGTACGACTTCTAGGGCCTGGCCACCGAGTCCTCGGCTGCTTTCGGGCGGGCGCACTTGATTCCCTTGGGCACGGACCCGTGGAGGTGCTTCAGCGCGGCCTTGAAGTCGCGGCAGCGCTCGGTGTCCTCCTCCTTGTTGCGGGGGTAGCCGATCGCCGCATTGACCCCACCCATGTCGAGAGCGTCGGCGAGCGGGTTGATGTCGCGGGCGACGGTCCAGTACCACCGCGAGATCGGCGCGCTGTAGTCCAGCGACCGGGCGAGCTCGGGGCGGCGGCGTAGGTCGATGTCGAAGTAGGCGCCGGCGTCGGTGTAGTTAGCCTCGCCGGTCAGCTGGATGTAGCCGCGGCCGGTGAACTTCCGCTTGTCGCGGCCCTTGGCGTCGTGGTGGAAGGAGCTCTCGTTGGCGAGCGTGGTCAGATACGCCGCCTGCCGGTAGGCGGTGGTGATCCCGGCATCGGCCATGGCGCGGTTGAGGCTCGGCAACCCGGTCTCGACGGTGCTCCGGTCGCCGACCTTCTCGCCGAACATGGCGACCAGATCGGCGTACGTGACCGATGTCCGTGCCTCCTGCGCGCCGGCAGTCGTGGTCGGGGAGAGGGCGAGAAGGGTGGCCGAGATCGATGCTGCGACAAGGCCGAGAATCCTGTGGCGCATGGGGACAGAGTGACTGCTCGGCGGCGATCCCGCAAGAGGCCCCCGCCCGGCATAGGATGGGGCGTCTCAATCAACACACGCCGTGGTGGGGGAAGCCGGTCGAATCCCGGCGCTGACCCGCAACCGTAGGCCCAGGCACCGAGAGTGTCCTGAGCGAGCCGGAGCACCTGCCGACGGACGCGTACTGACCTGACGCTGTCGTGGAAAGCAGCGGGTCGGCCCTGGGCCTTCCCGACGAACAGCGCGGAAGGAACCATGAAGAAGACCGTCCTCGGTGGCATCGCCGCCACCCTCGCCCTCACCTCGCTCGCCGGCTGTGGCGAGAAAGCCGTCGAGGAGGGGGAGAAGCCCACCTACGACGCCAAGGTGTCCACCTCGGTGGCCGACTGGCTCGTCGCCCAGGCGCCGGAGGGCGTGGCCCGCAACGCGCAGTACGGCACCGACGACTTCGGGCTCAGCGCCGACATCGGGATCGCGCTGGCTGAGGTCGGCGGCTACGACGAGGAGATCTCCACGATCGCCGCGGCGGTGATGGAGAACAAGAAGGCCTACACCTCGCCCGGGTTCGGCACCGTCACCTCGGCCGGGGCCACCGCGAAGGCACTGGTCCTCCAGCAGAACGTCGACGCCTCCGACCCCGGTCTGCTGAAGCAGCTCGAGGGCACGGTCGCCGAGAACGGCCGTATCGCCGACGAGCTCGACCCCAAGAACAAGAAGGCGGCCGACTACTCCAACACCATCGGACAGTCGTACGCCGTATGGGCACTGAACAACGCCGAGAGCGAGAAGGCCGCGGCGGCGACGGAGTTCCTGGCCGGGCAGCAGTGCGAAGAGGGGTGGTTCCGGGTCACCTTCGCGGCTGACCCCACCGCCGCCGACCAGAGCTGCGACGCCGACCCGAAGGCAGTCCCGGACGCCGACGCCACCGCGTTCGCGCTGATCGCCCTGTCCGGGGTCGCGTCCCCGGAGGCGGAGAAGGCCGTCGAGGCCGGCGTGGACTGGCTGAAGGAGACCCAGGCGGAGGACGGGTCGTTCAAGGCGGCCACCGGCAACATCGCCAACTCCAACACCACCGGCCTGGCCGGGTGGGCGTTCGGTCGCGCCGGTGAGACCGACGCCGCGGAGAAGGCGGCGAGCTGGGTCGCCGACCACGTGGTGACCTGTGGTGACGACGCCGGCGCGGTGGCCTATGACGACGCCGCGCTGACCGAGGGCAACACCAAGGGCCTGACCAAGGAGTCCGAGGGGATGTACCGCCTCGCCGCCGCCCAGGCGCTGCCGTCGCTGGTCTTCCTGCCCAAGGATGCGACCGCGAAGAGCTCGTGCTGATCCTGCGGTCCGCTGCGGTGGCTCTGGCAATCCTCGCCGGGGCCACCGCCCCCGTCTTCACCGCCGTCTCCGCCGTCTCCGCCGTCTCCGCCGTCTCCGCGGTCTCCGCGGTCTCCGCGTCGTCAGCTCAGGCGTGCGACGGGGTCACCGTCGTCGTCGAGCCCAACGCTCTGGGTGGCGACCCCGAGGTCACCTGTGTCCAGCCCGAGGAGGGTGACACCGGCGCCGACCTCTTCGAGAAGGCGGGACATCCACTCACCTATGTGACCTCGATGCCCAGCGTCGTATGTCGCATCGATGAGCGGCCGAAAGCCGCCGGTTGCGCCCAGATGCCGCCTGCCGACGCGTACTGGTCGCTGTGGATCACCGACGATTCGGGGGCCTGGAGCTACGCCTCCAGAAATGTTACCGAAATCAGCGTGACCTCCGGGCAGGGTGTTGCGTTCACGTGGATAGACGACAATGTCGTTACCGCTCCGGCGACGGAGCTTGGGGATGCTGTGGGGGCGCCCTCAAGCCCGTCGCCGGAGTTATCTCCGGAGGAGCCGACGGATTCCGCCTCCGAGACCGAGCATCTGCCCGCCTGGGTCGCGCCCGCGGGGATCGTCGCACTCTTCACCGTCGCCGGTGCCGTGTGGTGGCGCCGACGATGAGCGCCATGCTTCGTACGGCCGCGGTCGCGCACCTGCCCCGTGATCTGCACCCTGTCGCCTGGTGGGTGTGGGCGATCGGCATGGCTGCGTACGCCTCCTTCACCATCAACCCGCTGCTGCTCCTGCTCGTGGTCGGGGTGGTGTCGGTCGTGGTCGCCGCCCGTCGTGGCGAGCAACCGTGGGCGAAGGCGTTCCGGCTCTACATCGGCCTCGCCGTGTTCATCGTCGTGACGCGGGTGCTCTTCCGGGTGTTGCTGGGCGCCGTTCCGGGGCACGTGATCCTCGACCTGCCCGAGATCCCGCTCCCGGAGTGGGTGCTGGGGATCCGGCTGCTCGGGCCGCTCACCCGCGAGGCGCTGCTGGCCGGCCTCTATGACGGTATGCGGCTCGGCGTCATCGTGATCTGCGTCGGCGCGGCCAACGCGCTGGCGAACCCGAAGCGGCTGCTGCGCTCGCTGCCGCCGGCGCTCTACGAGATCGGCACCGCTGTCGTGGTCGCCGTGACGGTGCTGCCGCAGCTGGCCGAGTCGGTGCAGCGGGTGCGCGCCGCGCAACGGCTGCGTGCCGGTGCGACCGGAAACGTCAGGCGTCTGCGCCGCTTCCTGGTGCCGGTCCTCGAGGACGCCCTGGAGCGGTCGATGGCCCTGGCGGCGGGCATGGACACGCGCGGCTACGGACGTACGGCCGGCGTCCCGGTCGCCACCAGGCGGATCACCTCGGTGCTCATGCTGGTCTCGCTCGTCGGCCTCTGCGCCGGCGTCTACGCGGTGCTGGACGGCACCACGCCAGGCTGGCTGGCCGCCACCATGCTCGCGCTCGGCGTCGGCGCCGCCGCCGGTGGGCTGGCGCTCGCCGGCCGCCGGGTGACGCGGACCGTCTACCGGCCCGACCGATGGCGCTGGCCGGAGGTCGTGGTGGCTGTGAGCGGGATCGTGGTCGGCGCCGTGGGCTGGTGGGTCGCCCGCTACCAGGTCCCGGTCGCCTTCCCGGGGGTGAGTACCGTCCCGGACGTCACGCTGATCGCCATGGCCGGTGTGCTCGTCGGGCTGGTCCCGGCCGTCGCCGCCCCGCTACCGGCATCATCGCTCGTTGACCAGGAGGCAGTCGCATGATCGAGCTGCGAGGCATCACGTTCACCCCGCCCGACTCCTCCGAGCACGTGCTCAAGGACGTCGACCTCACCATCGAGGAGGGCGAGCTGCTGCTCGTCTCCGGTCCGACCGGCTCGGGGAAGTCGACCCTGCTCGGCGTGCTCGCCGGCCTGGTGCCGCGCTTCTCCGGCGGCGTGCTCGACGGTGACGTCCTGCTGGACGGCGCCTCGATCGTCCGTACGCCGCCGCGCGAGCGCGCCGGGATCATCGGCTACGTCGGGCAGGACCCGGTGGCCGGGTTCGTCACCGACACGGTCGAGGAGGAGCTCGCCTACGGGATGGAGCAGCTCGGCCTCCCGCCGGCGACCATGCGGCGCCGGGTCGAGGAGACCCTCGACCTGCTCGGCATCGCCGAGCTGCGGCAGCGGTCGCTGCATACCCTCTCGGGCGGGCAGCAGCAGCGCGTCGCGATCGGCTCGGTGCTCACCACCCACCCCCGGGTCGTCGTGCTCGACGAGCCCACCTCCGCCCTCGACCCCACCGCCGCCGAGGACGTACTCGCCACCATCACCCGGCTGGTCCACGACCTCGGCACCTCCGTCGTCCTCGCCGAGCACCGGCTCGAGCGGGTCGTACCGTTCGCCGACCGCATCGCGCTCCTCGTCGGCGACGGTTCCGTCGCGGTCGGCGACCCCGCCGAGGTCCTGGAGACCTCGCCCATCGTGCCGCCGCTCGTCGAGCTCGGCCGCGAGCTCGGGTGGTCGCCGCTGCCGCTGACCGTGCGGGATGCGAGGCGGCGGGCGCGGGGGTTGGAATCCCCGGTTAACCGGGTATCCATGCACTTCTCTGGCAATGCAACGCCAGAGAAGCGACGGAAAAGCCTGAGAAGTTCCGGGCTTACCGTCACCCGAGGACGTACGCCGGTCCTGCACGACGTCTCGCTCGAGCTGCCGGCGGGGCGGGTGACGGCGCTGATGGGACGCAACGGCTCGGGCAAGTCGACGCTGCTGTGGACGCTGCAGGGGACCCAGAAGCGGCTGGCCGGTTCGGTGGACGTCGGCGGCAAGGATCCGGCGACCCTCGACCCCGACGAGCGCCGCGAGCTCGTCGGGCTGCTGCCGCAGACGGCTGCCGATCTGCTCTACCTGGAGACGGTGGCCGAGGAGTGCGACGCGGGTGGCCCGCGGACCAGGGAGATCCTGGACAGCCTGGTCCCCGGCATCCCCGACGGCCAGCACCCGCGCGACCTCTCCGAGGGCCAGCGCCTGGCTCTCGCGCTGTCGCTGATCCTGAGCGCGGACCCGCCGGTCGTGCTCCTGGACGAGCCCACCCGCGGCCTCGACTATGCCGCCAAGCACGCTCTGTCCGAGATCCTGCGCGAGATCACCGAGGCCGGCAAGGCGGTCCTGGTGGCGACCCACGACGTCGAGTTCGTCGCCGAGGCCGCCGACGACGTGGTGGTGCTCGCCGATGGCGAGGTGGTCTCCGCCGGTGACGTACGCACCGTCACGGCGGAGTCGCCGGCGTTCGCGCCGCAGGTGAGCAAGGTCTTCGGCCCGGGCTGGCTGAACGTACGCGAGATCGTCGAGGCGGTGGGCGAGAGATGATCAGGTTCACGCCCCGCACCGCGGTCCTGCTCGCGATCATCTCCGTGGCCGGGTTGATGATGTTCGGCTGGCCGCTGCTGCTCCACGGCTACGACCGGGTGCAGCCTCCGTTCATCTTCCTGGCGCTGATTCCGCTGATGCTGGTGGTGCTGCTGAGCGAGCTCTCCACGGGCGGGATCGACACCCGGATGATCGCGGTACTCGGCGTGCTCAGCGCGATCGAGGCCGTCCTGCGCGCCGTCTCCGCCGGCACCGGCGGGGTGGAGCTGGTCTTCTTCATGCTCATCCTCGGCGGCCGGGTCTTCGGTCCGGCCTTCGGGTTCGTCCTCGGCTGCACGAGCCTGTTCGTCGCCGCGCTCGTCACCGCGGGCGTCGGCCCCTGGCTGCCCTACCAGATGCTCGGCGCCGCCTGGGTGGCGATGGGAGCCGGGCTCCTGCCACGCGCGAGCGGCCGCCGGGAGATCGGGCTGCTGGCGGCGTACGGGATCTTCGCCTCGTACGCCTACGGGCTCCTGCTCAACCTGCAGGGCTGGCCGTTGCTCACCGGCGTCACGGTGCCCGGCGCGAGCGGCAACCTCTCCTACGAACCCGGTGCCGCGCTCAGCGAGAACCTGGCCACGTTCCTGCGCTACACCCTGGTGACCTCGACCAGCAGCTGGGACACCGTGCGCGCGATCACCACCGCGGTCGCCATCGCCCTGCTCGGGCCCGCCGTCCTCGCCACCCTGCGCCGCGTCGCCCGCCGGGCCACCGTCACCGGCGTCGTCTCGGCACCCTAGACGCGCTGGTGCTCGGAGACCCGGGTGAGAAAGGCGAGCAGCAGCTGGTGGACGCGGTCGGGCTGCTCCATCTGTACGAAGTGGGTGCCCTCGAGCTCGACGAAGGTGCCGTTCTTGACCCCGGCGGCGACCTTCGACATGTGACGCGCACCGGCGATGAGGTCGCGAGTGCCCGCGACCAGCACGACCGGCACCTTGATCCGGCGCAGCGAGACCGGGCGGCGCTGGGAGGTGCGCAGCGCGAGGTGGAAGTACCACTCGACCGGCGTGGTCAGGAACTCCGCCAGCGCGGCCGCGGCGAGCTCGGGATCAGGGACCTTGCCGATCAGGCCGGCCTTGGAGAACACCTCGATCGCTCGCGGGCCGAGCTCCAGGCGCGCCGCCAGGGGAGTGATCAGGGAGCCGGTGCGACACAGCACCCTCGAGGCGGTGCGGGTCACGATCGCGGCCGCCGGGGCGGGCAGCCGCAGCGGCCCCAGCATCGACTTGAACGTGTCGCCGGGCACCCCGGCGACGCCGAAGATGCCGGAGACCCGCTCGGGATGGTCCGCGGCCAGCTCGAACGCGGTGTTGACCCCGATCGACCAGCCCATCACGACCGGCCGGGAGAGCGCGAAGGCGTCCATCACCGACAGCGCGTCCTCGGCGAAGTGCCTCGAGGTGGTCTGCTCCGGATCCTTCGGCCGCGCCGAACCGGAGGTGCCGCGGTGCTGCCAGGAGACGACGCGTACGCCGCACGAGGTGTGCAGCAGCGCCGGCCAGTTCCAGGGGCTGGTGCCGAGGCCGTTGCACAGCAGCACCGTCGGCCCCTCGATCACGCCTTCGGGGTCGTTGGTCCACGCGCGGATCAGGGTGCCGTCATCGGAGAGCACATCCCGGAACGCGACGGTGGACTCGGCAACGGCCCGCGGAACGCTCATGCAGACATTCTCTCCGAAGCAAGCAGCTCGAGATAGTTCTGCACATCCTCACGCTCGGCACGCCGCAGCAGGATGGCCTCCTCGGCGGCCTTGGCGTTGTGCCGGGCGACGAGCTGGGAGGCGACCGGCCAAGCGAGCAGCAGCTGGATCGGTCGTAGGAACGGGCCGACCATTCGCCCCGCGGTGCGAGCGGCGAGGAGGGCGGCGACTTGGGCGACGGCAGCGGTGTGTACGGGTGCGGTGATGGTCGACAACGGAGCAACTCCAAGGACTGGCGGGGACCGGGCGGCGAGGGGGAGTTGTCACCGAACTGTAGTGACCTCAACGTTCGGAGTCAGTGACGTTCCGATGTCGCTTGTGTGAAACACGGCACTACACCGGGGTGGACTCCGCCGGCACGTGATGCTCGGGCTTGCCGGTGCGCGTCGCGCCCGCGGAGGCGACCACGACACACGCGATGGCCAGCCACTGCAGGACCGAGAGCCCTTCGTGGAGGATCAGGATCGCGGCCAGCGCGCCGGCGGCCGGCTCCAGCGACATCAGGATCGCGTAGAGCCCCGACTTGATCGAACGCAGGGCGACGAGATCGAGGGAGTAGGGGATCACCGAGGACATCAGGCCCACCATCAGCCCGACCAGCCACACGTGCGGAGAACCCAGCCCGTCGGCGTACGCCATCGCCGCGGGCGTCAGCGCCACCGCCGCGACCGTGGAGGCCAGAGCGAGCCCGTCGAGCCCCTCCCACCGCGCTCCGGTCGCCTTCGACAGCACGATGTACGCAGCCCAGCAGGCCCCCGCGAGCAGCGCGAACAGCACGCCGACGATCGAGATCCGACCGGGCTCGAGACCGAGCAGCACCACCCCTGCGGCCGCCAGCGCGACCCAGACCAGGTCGCGGGCGCGCCGCGAGGTGACCAGCGCGATCGTGAGCGGGCCGATGAACTCGATGGTGACCGCGATCCCGATCGGCAGCCGGGCGAAGGACTGGTAGATGGCCCAGTTCATCAGCCCGAGCGAGGCCCCGAAGGCGATCACGACGAGCCAGTCGCGGCGTGCGAGGCCGCGGACCCGGGGCCGGGTGATCGCCAGCAGGATCAGCGCGGACAGCGTCAGTCGCAGCCACACCATGGCGGTCGGGGTGACCTCGTCGAAGAGCGACTTGGCGAAGGTCGCGCCGATCTGCACCGACGCGATCCCGATCAGAACCAGGACGACCGGGTGGGCCAGCCTCGCCCGGAGAGAGCCTCTACCGGTTGAGGAGCGTGTGACCACCCGGTCAGTCTAGGACCACGTAAAGACCGCTACTGCGCCGAGTCCGTCTGCGAGACGTTGGAGAGGTTGATGGCCCTGTTGGCCTCCTCCGCGAGCCGCTCGGACCCACGCCGCGACTCCTGCGGGACCATCGCATGCTCGACATGGTCCTGCTCGTAGAGCTCCGGCGGGATCGGCGGGGGCACGGTGGCCGTGATCCGCGATCCGTCGGGGCGGATACCGCCGTGCGGCTCCTCGTCGAGGTGGGTGCCGATCCGCGGCCCCTGGTCGGCGAGCGGCACGATCACCGGCGAACCCTTCGAGACCACGAACTCCTCCCCGCGGACGCTGATCGGGATGTCGTACTCCTCGCCCGGGGTGTCCACGACGGTGAAGACGATCTGGTCGCTGGTCAGCGCGACCTGCATCCGGGTCGAGTGCCACTGGACCCGGAAGACCAGCGAGCCCCACTGGACCGGCAGGCGCGGGTCGAAGGAGAGCTTGCCGTCGTAGTCGCGCATCCCGCCGAAGCCGAACGCCAGACCGCCCCACACGCCGCCGGTGGAGGCGATGTGCATCCCGTCGACGGTGTTGCCGTGCATGTTGTGGAGGTCGACGTAGAGCGCGTCGTAGAAGTAGCGCAGGGCGTCGTCCTGGTAGCCCACCTCGGCCGCCACGATCGACTGCACGACGGCCGACAGCGTCGAGTCGCCGGTGGTGATCGGGTCGTAGTACTCGAAGTCGGCCCGCTTCTGCTCAGGGGTGAACCGGTTGCCCTGCTGGAAGAGGGCGAGCACCACGTCGGTCTGCTTGAGCACCTGGAACCGGTAGATCACCAGCGGGTGGTAGTGCAGCAGCAGAGGACGTACCTCGTCCGGGGTGTTGGGCAGGTCCCACACCTCGCGGTCGAGGAAGTTGTCGTCCTGCGGGTGGATGCCGAGCCCCTCCTCGTAGGGGATGTGCATCGCGGCGGCGCAGCGACCCCACTCCTCGACCTCGTCGGGCGAGATGTCGAGCCGGCCCATGACCTGCGCATACTCGCGCGGATAGTCCGCCCGGAGCATCTCGATGGTCTCGACGGCCTTCTCCAGGTTGTAGCGGGCCATCACGTTGGTGAACAGGTTGTTGTTGACCACCGTGGTGTACTCGTCCGGCCCGGTCACGCCGTGGATGTGGAAGGACGGCTCGCCGTTGTGGCGCCAGAAGCCGAGATCGGCCCACATCCGCGAGGTCTCGACCAGGATGTCGACACCCTCGCGGATGAGATAGCCGATGTCACCGGTCGCGTAGACGTACTTCATCAGCGCGAAGGCGATGTCGGCGTCGATGTGCACCTGCGCGGTGCCGGCCGCGTAGTAGGCCGAGGCCTCCTGCCCGTTGATGGTGCGCCAGGCGAACAGCGCCCCCTTCGCGGCCATCTCCGAGGCTCGCTGCCGGGCCGCGGGGAGCATCACCGAGCGGGCGTGCATCACGTTGCGGGCGACCTCGGGCTGGGTGTAGCAGAGGAACGGGATGACGTAGCACTCCGTGTCCCAGAAGTAGTGCCCCTCGTAGCCCGAGCCGGTGACCCCCTTCGCAGGGACGCCGAGACCGTCGGTGCGGGCGGTCGCCTGGGCCAGCGAGAACAGGTTGAACCGGATCGCCTGCTGGGCCGCGGCGATGTCCTCGTCGTCCTCCGTACGGGCCGCGGAGATCTCGACGTCGGCGGCGGACCAGAACTCGTCGTACCAGTTGCGCTGGTCGCGCTCGAAGTGGCTGACGCCCAGGCGGATCGCCCGGTCGAGCGTACGTCCGCAGCGGTCGGCCAGCTCGCGCACCGGCACCCCACGGGAGGTGTGGTAGGCCACGGTCTTCTGCAACCGCAGCGTGCTGCCCTCGGTCGCGTCGACCCGGAAGACCGTCTTGGCCAGGTCGTCCTCGGCGCGGACGACGGTCTCGACCGGGTCCGGCGTCTCGATCTGGTGGGCGGCGCTGACCGCGATCGTCATCCCGGAGTTGGCGCACCGGTAGCCGAGGGTCATCTGCTCCTCGTCGGCGACCGACATCTGCGGGAGCAGGACGCGGGTGTCGAAGGCGGAGGCCTTGCGCGGGTCCATGCCCTCGCCCAGCGCCGCCGACGGCACGTGGTACTCGTCCTTGCCGTCTTGCCGGTTCAGCAGCTGGGACGAGACGACGATCGGCGCCGCGCCGCTCAGCATCGTGATCTCCAGGGTCTGGATGGAGAGGTGCCGCTGCGTCATCGACACCATCCGGGTCGACTTGATCGCGACCCGCTTGCCCGAGGGCGTACGCCACACCAGATGCCGCCGCAGCACACCCTCGCGGAAGTCGAGCACCCGCTCGTACTCCTCCAGGTCCGAGGTGCCGAAGGTCAGCGGCTCGTCGTCGACGTAGATCTTCATGATCTTGGCGTCGGGGGCGTTGACGATGGTCTGGCCGGTCTTGGCGAAGCCGTAGGCGTTCTCGGCATGGCGGATCGGCCAGGTCTCGTGGAACCCGTTGATGAAGGTGCCGTGCGCGTAGGTCGGGCGACCTTCCTCGGGGGTGCCACGCATGCCGAGATAGCCGTTGGCGACGCTGAAGATCGTCTCGGTCAGGCCGAGGTCGTCGGGGGAGTAGCTCGTCTCCACCAGCCGCCACGGGTCGATGGGGTAACGGGCCCGGTCCAGGGGGTTCGGGCCGACGTTGGTTCTCACTGCTGTGCTCCTCGAGCAGGGTCGTCTGGGACAAGTTCAGCAAGGTCGGAAACGACGAGACTGGCGCCGGCGGCCGTGAGGGTGTCGTGGCCGGCGCCACGGTCCACCCCGACGACGAGCGCGAAATCTCCTGCCTTGCCGGCGCGCACCCCGGAGACGGCGTCCTCGAGGACGACGGCCTCGCTCGGGGTGGCTCCGAGGACCTTACCGGCGTAGACAAACGTGTCCGGCGCAGGCTTGCCGGGAAGACCCTGCTCATCTGCGACGGCTCCCGACACGACCGTCTCGAACCGGTCCAGCAGCCCCGCCGCCTTCAGCACGGTCGGCGCGTTGACCGACGAGGACACCACGCCGAGCCGGACGTCGAGGGTGGTCAGATAGTCCAGGAAGCGCACCGAGCCGGGGTAGGCCTCGACGCCGTCGCGTTCGAGCACCATGTTGAAGGCGTTGTTCTTCCGGTTGCCGAGACCGCAGACGGTCTCGAGCTCGGGCGCGTCGTCCGGGGTGCCCTCGGGAAGCCGGATGTCGCGGGAGGCGAGGAAGTCGCGGACGCCGTCGTAGCGCGGCTTGCCGTCGACGTACGCGAAGTAGTCCTGGTCGGTGTAGGCCGGCGCACCCGGGGTCTTCTCCTGCAGGTAGGCGTTGAACATCTCCTCCCACGCACGCATGTGCACGACCGCGGTCGGCGTGATCACGCCGTCCAGGTCGAAGAGGATCGCGGTGAACGTCTCCCAGGCAACAGGTCTGGTCATGACTTCAGGCTAGGGGCTGGGCGGCCCAGGCCGAAGAATCAGGCCCCGCTCGCGGTGGTGTTTTCCCTCACCGTTCTTTCGCCGAAATCTCCTGGCCACAGAAGCCAGGCGGGTGGATGCTGGAAGACATGGGTACGCAGCTGCTGGTTGGGACCCGCAAGGGTCTGTGGATAGGGCGCTCTGACGACGCCCGGCAGGACTGGGACTTCACCGGTCCGCACCATGACATGGAGGAGATCTACTCCGCCATGATCGAGCCCGGGACCGGGCGAGTCCTTGCCGGATGCTCCTCGCTGTGGCTGGGTGCGCTGGTGCGCGCCTCGGCCGACGGCGGCGAGACCTGGACCGAGACCTCGATGTCGTTCCCCGAGGACGTCGACGCGAGCCTGGCCCGGGTCTGGCAGCTCCAGCCCGGCCTCCCGGAAGGCACGATCTGGGCGGGTGTCGAGCCCGGCGCGATCTTCCGGTCCCGTGATGGTGGGGCGAGCTTCGAGCTGGTGCGCGGGCTGTGGGACCACCCGCACCGCACCGAGTGGAACGAGGGCTTCGGCGGGCAGGCGTTCCACACGATCCTGCCGCACCCGACCGACCCCGACTCGGTGACCGCGGCGATCTCGACCGGCGGCGTCTACCAGACCCGCGACGGCGGGGAGACCTGGGAGGCCCGCAACAACGGCATCATCGCGGTCTTCCTGCCCGAGGGGCAGCAGTACCCCGAGTTCGGCCAGTGCGTCCACAAGGTCGCCCGCCACTCCTCCCGTCCCGAGCGGCTCTACCTGCAGAACCACGGTGGCGTCTACCGCTCCGACGACG
This sequence comes from Nocardioides sp. YJ-D4, assembly GCF_054031495.1. Classification (NCBI taxonomy): domain Bacteria; kingdom Bacillati; phylum Actinomycetota; class Actinomycetes; order Propionibacteriales; family Nocardioidaceae; genus Nocardioides; species Nocardioides sp. YJ-D4. The sequence goes on along the minus strand of NZ_CM132932.1, from coordinate 1,264,952 downwards.
AGGGCCTGTCCTGGAAGTCCATCGCCGACGGGCTGCCCACCGACTTCGGCTTCGCGATGGTCGTCCACCCGCAGGAGCCCGACACGATCTTCACCTTCCCGATCGGCGCCGGCGAGTCCCGCTACCCACCGGAGGCCAAGCCGATCGTGTGGCGCTCGCGCGATGCCGGGGACCACTGGGAGGCGCTCGACAAGGGCCTGCCCGACCACTTCTACGTGGGCGTCATGCGCGACGCGATGTGCGCCGACGACCACGAGACCGCCGGGGTCTACTTCGGTGCCCGCAACGGCTCGGTCTGGGCGTCTGCCGACGCCGGCGAGACCTGGCGCGAGATCCTCCGCGACATCCCCGACGTGCTGGTGGTCAGGGCCGCGAAGATCTGAGGCGCACGGATCCGTAGCGTGTTGCCGTCCTCGATGCGGTCGGTCGAGGCTGCACAGGATCCTTGGTCTGGGGGCATGCTGGAGGTATGGGATGCCACTGGCTCACCGCCGTGCTCGTATGCGCGCTGTCCGCCTGTGGCGCCGGCACACCAGTCGGGTCCTCAACGACGCGGCCCCCGCCCTCGTCCTCGTTGGTTCCGGCGCCCACCCTTGCTGCGGAGCCGCGAGTGCGGCTGACCGTCGTCGGGGATCTGATGCTGACCCGCGGGGTGCCCGATGCGGCGGCGGCGCTGGCTCCGATGCAGGCTCGCTTGGCGGGCGCTGACATCACCGTAGGCAATCTCGAGTCGACGTTGTCGAAAGCAGGGAGCCCGACTCAGGGTGGGGATTCCTTCGGTGCTGGGCCGGAGGTGCTGCGGCCTCTGCGGGAGGCCGGTTTCGATGCGATCTCGTTGGCGAACAACCACACAGGTGACTTCGGCGACCGGGCGCTGACGGAGACGGTCGAGGCGTCATCGGGGGCGGGGATCGTGCCGTTCGGGGCCGGGCGGGATCTCGACACGGCTGCCCGGCCGGCCGTGGTCGAGAGAGCCGGGATCACCTTCGCGTTCCTGGGGTTCAACGCGATCGGCGAGACGCCTCGGGCGACGAGGAGCGACCCGGGCGCCTTCTCGGTGCGGATGCCGCCACGTACGGGTCCTCTCGTCGATGCCGACCTGCGCCGGGTCGAGCGGGAGGTCCGAGCCGCCGAGAAGGTTGCCGACGTCGTGGTGGTGCTGCCGCACTGGGGTACGCAGTACACCCATCGCCCCGAGGCAGTTCAGCGCCGTGTCGCCCGTCGTCTCGTCGCTGCCGGGGCGGATCTTGTCGCCGGCGGCCACCCGCACTGGGTCCAGCCGCTCGAGCGGGTCGGCGGCGTACCGGTCATCCACTCGCTCGGAAACTTCGTCTTCGACATGGACTTCATGTCCCAGACGATGGAGGGCGTCGTTCTCGAGGCGACCTTCCGCGGCGCCACGCTGGAGGATCTGAACCTCGTGCCCTACCGGATGGATCCTGAGACGTTTGCCCCACGCGTGGTGGGCGGTCGTGAGGCGGCCCGGATCCTTGGGCAGGCTAGGCCATGATCCGTCGTATCGCGTTCGCGGCCGGGTCCCTCCTCGTCCTCACCGGGTGCGGTGAGGCGTCACCGACCCCCGAGACTTCTCCGACAACCACCGCGACAGCGCCGGCCACCGCGTCCAAGCCCTCGCCCACCCCGAGCGAGACCCAGGCCGCCCCGCCATTGACACCCGAGCAGTTCCGAGTCGGGACAGCGACCGACGCCGTACGCCACCTGGCGGGTGAGATCGGCCCGAGACCCGGGACGTCGCCCGCTTACCATCGAGCCGCAGCCTGGGTCGAGGGACAGCTGGCAGGGTTTGGCTGGCAGGTGCACCGACAGCGGTTCCAGACGCCTGCCGGAGTCTCGTGGGGCATCCCGGTCCGCGCGGGGGAGTCGGTCAACCTGGTCGCCGACAGAGGAGACGTACGCCCCGGGCAGCCGTGGCTCCTGGTCGGTGCCCACCTCGACACCGTCCCGCAGGCACCGGGTGCGGAAGACAACGCGTCCGGCGTGGCTGTGCTGCTGGCGATCGCCGAGACGGCCGCAGGACGGTCGACGAGGGTGCCGGTGCGGTTGGTCGTCTTCGGCTCCGAGGAGCCGCGAGGTGAGACCGACGGCGACCACCACTACGGCTCTCGCGCGTATGTTGCGTCCCTCACGCCCGTCGAGCGCAGAACGCTGGCCGGCATGGTCTCACTGGACCGGGTCGGCGTAGGGGAGGCTGTCCCGGCGTGCGGCGCACGCCCAGGACTCGACCGCACCCTGGCGAGCCTCCGAGCGGCAGCAAGGCGCGCGAAGGTGCCGACCACCGGCTGCTCCCAGACCCCCAACCGTTCCAGCGACCACTGGTCCTTCGTACGGGCGGGCCTGCCCGGCGTGCGCCTCGGTTCGACTCCATACGCCGCCTACCACTCACCCGCCGACACACCCGACGTCGTCGACGCGGCCCAGCTCGTGCGCACCGGCCGGATCATGCTTGCGTGGCTCGCCTGACGTCCGCGGTTCGTCGCTGGTCGAACGATCCACCCGAACCGGTCTAGCCTTCTGGCATGCCCACTCTTCGCTCCGCAACCTCGACCTCGGGCCGCAACATGGCGGGTGCCCGCGCGCTGTGGCGCGCGACCGGCATGACCGATGACGACTTCGGCAAGCCGATCATCGCGATCGCCAACTCGTTCACCGAGTTCGTACCTGGCCATGTCCACCTCCGTGACCTCGGCAAGATCGTCGCCGAGAAGATCCAGGAGGCCGGGGGAGTGGCCAAGGAGTTCAACACGATCGCCGTCGACGACGGCATCGCGATGGGCCACGCCGGGATGCTCTACTCGCTGCCGAGCCGTGAGCTGATCGCGGATGCGGTCGAGTACATGGTGGAGGCGCACCGCGCCGACGCGATCGTGTGCATCTCCAACTGCGACAAGATCACCCCCGGCATGCTGCTCGCCAGCCTGCGCCTCAACATCCCGGTCGTCTTCGTCTCCGGCGGCCCGATGGAGGCCGGCAAGACGGTCGCCGTCGAGGGCCTGGTCCACGACAAGCTCGACCTGGTCGACGCGATGGTGCTCTCGGTCAACGAGGCGGTCAGCGACGAGCTGCTCGACACGGTCGAGCGCTCCGCCTGTCCGACCTGCGGCTCCTGCAGCGGCATGTTCACCGCCAACTCGATGAACTGCCTCACCGAGGCCATCGGCCTCAGCCTGCCCGGCAACGGGTCGACGCTGGCCACCCACGCCAAGCGCCGGGCGCTCTTCGAGGAGGCCGGCCGGACGATCGTCGAGCTGTGCCGCCGCTACTACGAGGAGGGCGACGAGTCCGTCCTGCCGCGGAGCATCGCCAACCGGTCCGCGTTCGAGAACGCGGTCGCCCTCGACGTCGCCATGGGCGGCTCGACCAACACCGTCCTGCACCTGCTCGCGGCCGCGCGTGAGGCCGAGCTCGACTTCAACGTGCACGACATCGACGCGATCTCGCGCCGGGTGCCGTGCCTGAGCAAGGTCGCGCCGAACAGCCCGAAGTACCACATGGAGGACGTCCACCGCGCCGGCGGCATCCCTGCCCTGCTCGGCGAGCTGCGCCGTGGTGGCGCGCTCAACGAGGACGTCCACACCATCCACTCCGACACCATCGACGAGTGGCTCGGCACCTGGGACATCCGCGCCGAGAACCCCAGCCAGGAGGCGCTCGACCTCTTCCTCGCCGCACCGGGCGGGGTGCGTACGACCGAGGCGTTCTCCACCGAGAACCTCTGGGCGAGCCTGGACACCGACGCCGCCGAGGGCTGCATCCGCGACTTCGAGCACGCCTACTCCGCGGACGGCGGGCTGGCGATCCTCTCGGGCAACATCGCCCCCGACGGCTGTGTCGTGAAGACCGCCGGGGTCCCCGACGACTGCCTGACCTTCACCGGCACCGCGATCGTCTTCGAGTCCCAGGACGCCGCGGTCGAGGGCATCCTCGCCAAGAAGGTCGAGGCCGGCCACGTCGTGGTGATCCGCTACGAGGGTCCGAAGGGCGGTCCGGGCATGCAGGAGATGCTCTACCCGACCTCGTTCCTCAAGGGCCGCGGTCTGGGCCAGAAGTGCGCGCTGATCACCGACGGCCGTTTCTCCGGCGGCACCAGCGGCCTCTCGATCGGCCATGTCTCCCCGGAGGCGGCCGGCGGCGGCCTGATCGCCCTGGTCGAGGACGGCGACCCGATCTCCATCGACATCCCGAACCGCTCGATCTCCCTCGACGTCGACGACCTGGTCCTCGACCAGCGTCGCGCCGCTCAGGAGAAGCGGGACAAGCCCTACACCCCGGCCGACCGCGACCGGAAGGTCTCCGCGGCGCTGCGGGCGTACGCCTCGATGGCCACCTCCGCCTCCGACGGCGCCTACCGCCTCGTGCCGGAGTAACGGGCGTGGGAAAGGTTCATGCCCGCGTCGAGGGTCGGCTGCGGGAGTTCGTCGATCGTCAGGTCGTCTTCTTCGTAGCCACCGCACCGCTCTCCGACGAGGGCCACGTCAACCTGTCGCCCCGGGGCATCCCGGGCACCTTCGGGATGCTGGACGAGCTCACCTTCGCGTGGCTCGACGGCACCGGGAGCGGCAGCGAGACGATCGCGCACCTGCGTGAGAACGGCCGGATCACGGTGATGTTCTGTGCCTTCGACGGGGCACCGAACATCGTCCGCTTCCACGGGCGCGGCCGGGTCGTGACCCGCTACGACGAGGAGTACGCCGACCTGGCCGGCCGCTTCACGGACCTTCCCGGTGCCAGGGCGGTCGTCGTCGTGGACATCGAGCGGGTCTCCGACTCCTGTGGCTATGCAGTCCCGCTGATGTCGTACGTCGGCGAGCGCGATCTGCTCCCGGCGTACTTCGAGCGCAAGGGGGTCGAGGGTTCGGCCGAATATCGGCGCCGGAAGAACCTGGCCAGTCTCGACGGGCTCCCGGCGTTCGACTTCGACCCGGCATCCGAATAGCCGTCTCAGCAGCTGTCGAAACGGACCGTGGCCGTTCGTGGCATGGGTGAGGGGCCGACACGGCGGCCCACCTGATGCGGGAGTGGTTGCGATGTCGAATCAGAAGTCGGATCGGTGGAAGCGGAATCTGCTGGTCTTCCTCGGCGGCCAGACGGTGTCGTCGTTGGGATCGATGATCGTCGGGTACGCGGTGATGTGGCACCTCACGGTCGAGACCGGGTCTGCCGCGGTGCTGACCCTGAGCGTCGCGGCCGGGATGCTGCCGCAGGCGGTGGTGTCGGTCTTCGGCGGCGTATGGGCCGACCGGCATTCGCGCAAGCTGTTGATCATCGGGGCCGACTCGGCGATCGCGGTGGCGACCTTGGTGCTCGCGCTGCTGATGCTGAGCGGTGTCGGTGACCTGTGGATGATCTTCGTCGCGATGGCGGTCCGCTCGGCGCTGGCCGGAATCCAGGGGCCGGCGGTCAACGCCATGCTCCCGCAGATCGTCCCGGCCGAGCACCTGATGCGGGTCAACGGAGCCCAGCAGACGATCCAGTCGGGGATGATGCTGTTCGCGCCCGCGGTGGCCGCGGCGGTCTACGCGAGCACCGGCATCGTCGCGGTCTTCTTCATCGACGTGGTCACGGCCGTGGCCGGCGTACTCCTGCTGCTGCTGGTGCCGGTGGCGCGGATGGTCCGCTCGACCGAACCGGTGAGCTACTTCGGCGACCTCCTCGCCGGGGTGCGGTACGTCCGGGGGAACGCCTCCGTGCGCTGGGTGATGGGCCTCGTGGCCGTCGTCATGTTCATGGCCGGCGCCCCGGCGCACCTCACGCCGCTGATGATCACGCGCAGCTTCGGCGACGAGGTCTGGATGCTGAGCGTCAACGAGCTGTTCTGGAGCGTCGGGATGGTCGTCGGCGGCGCGCTGATGGCCGTGTTCGGGCCCAAGGTGAAGCGCCGGGTGCGGCTGATGGTGGCCGCCTCGGTCGGTGTCGGGGTGCTCGTCATCGGGCTGGGCGTCTCCACCGACTTCTGGGTGTTCTCGGTCGCCGGCCTGGTGATCTGCATCCTCTTCCAGACGCTGCTGGTGCCCGCCGCGACGGTCCTGCAGGAGCAGGTCGAGGACTCGATGCGCGGCCGGGTGTTCGGGTTCTACGGGATCGTCATGTCGGTGTCGATGCCGGTCTCGATGATCGTCTTCGGGCCGCTCGCGGACAGGTTCGCGGTGGAGTCGGTGATGGTCCTGGCCGGGGTGCTGCTCCTGGGCTGCCTGGTCGGGATGCTCGCCCTCGGCAGTGCCCGGCGCTCGCTCGCCACGGTGGACGCGGCCGCCTCCTGAGTGGCCTCGTGAGCAACGGTCACGGCGGTCGGAGACAATGACCGCCGTGACCGATTTCTCCTATCCCGCAGGTGCTGTCGTCGAAGGTTGGAAGGCGCGGCCGTGGCCCGAGCCGGTGACCCTCGAGGGAAGCTACGTCCGGGTCGCGCCGCTCTCGTCGGCGCAGTACTCGGACCTCTACGCCGCGGTCTGCGGCCCCGGCGACGCGGACCTGTGGACCTACCGGCCGATCACCATGCCGACCTCGCTGCAGGACCTGTGGATGCACCTGGCGGGGCTCGTCGACGCGGCCGACGTCGTGCCGTTCGCGTTCGTCCCGAAGGAGGGCGAGGGAGAGGGCAGGGCGAGCGGTGTCGCGGGCTTCCACGCGATCAACCCGGCGAACGGGAGCATCGAGGTGGGCGGGGTGCTCTTCGGGTCCGCGCTGGCCCGCACCAGGGCGGCGACCGAGGCGATCCACCTGCTCATGCGGCACGCGTTCGACACGCTGGGCTACCGGCGCTTCGAGTGGAAGCTCGACTCGCTCAATGAACCGTCCCGGCGAGCCGCGGAACGACTCGGGTTCAGCTACGAGGGCAGGTTCCGCAACCACATGGTCGTGAAGGGCCGCAACCGCGACACCGACTGGTTCTCGGTCACCGCGGAGGAGTGGCCGGCCGTGCGAGAGGCGCACGAGCGCTGGCTCGCACCGGAGAACTTCGACGAGCAAGGCCGCCAGCTCAGCCGGCTCCGGCCGCAGGTCGGCTAGGGAGCGTCCACCGCCACGACATGGTGGCGCCCCATCGGCAGCATGAGCGGCTTGTCCGAGACCGGGTCCTGGATGATCGTGCTTCGCATGCCGAAGACGTCCCGCACGAGCTCGGGCACCAAGACCTCATGAGGCCGGCCCGCGGAGTGCAGGCGGCCGTCGTGCAGCGCGATGAGATGGTCGGCGTAGCGTGCCGCGAGGTTGAGATCATGCAGCACCATCACGATCGTGGTGCCGGCGCTGCGGTTGAGGTCAGTCAGCAGGTCGAGCACCTCGACCTGGTGGCTGATGTCGAGGAAGGTGGTGGGCTCGTCGAGGAGCAGCACCTCGGTCTCCTGCGCGAGCGCCATCGCGATCCAGACCCGTTGCCGCTGCCCACCGGACAGCTCGTCGACGGTGCGACCCATCAGCTCGACGGTGTCCGTGGCACGAAGCGCAGCGGTCACCGCGCGGTCGTCGGCCTCCGACCATCGCGCCAGAACTCGCTGGTGCGGGTGCCGGCCGCGGCCCACCAGCTCGCCGACGGTGATCCCCTCGGGCGCGATCGGCGACTGCGGCAGCAGACCCATCCGGCGGGCGAGCTGCTTGGCCGGAGTCGCGTGAACCTCCTTGCCGTCCAGCAGCACGCGGCCGGTCCGAGGTGGCAGCAGCCGCGTCATCGAACGAAGCAGCGTCGACTTGCCGCAGGCGTTCGGACCGACGATGGCGGTGACCTCGCCGGGTGCGATGACGAGATCCAGGTCGTGCACGACCTCGCGGTCGCCGTAGCCGAGAGTCAGCTTCTCGATCTCCAGGCGCGGCGGGCCGTCGGGCTGGTCAGCGGGCTGGTTGGTGGTCACAGAGTGCCTCCGACTCGGTTGACACGGACGATGAGGTAGAGGAGATACGGGGCGCCGAGGATGCCGGTGACGACGCCGACCGGCAGCCGGGTCCCGAAGGCGTACTGGCCCGCGAAGTCGGCGACCAGGGTGAGCAGCGCGCCGACCAGAGCCGCCGGAACCAGGAGGGAGCCCCGGGAGCCGACCACCCGGGCGGCGATGGGCCCGGACAGGAGAGCGAGGAACGCGATCGGCCCGGACGCAGCCGTCGCGACGCACACGAGTCCGACCGCGGCGACGATGGTGAGCAGCCGCGTGCGTTCGATGCGTACGCCGAGCGCGGAGGCCGCGTCGTCGCCGAGCTGTGCGGCGGCGAGGGCACGGGTCTGGAGGAGCACGGCGCCGCCCAGCACGACGACCGCCGTGAGGACCACGAGGACGTCGCGCCACAGTGCTCCGTTCAGGCTGCCGGTCAGCCAGCGCAGCGCCTCGGCGAGCTGGAAGTTGGTGGCGCGCTCGAGCTGCCAGGCGATGACGCTCTGCATCATCGCGGCCACGCCGATTCCGATGAGGATCAAGCGTGTGCCGGCAGCGGTGCCGCGCCGATAGGCCAGCAGGTAGATGGTGAGCGCGACGCCCACTCCCGCCGCGACCGCGACCCACGAGACGACGAGGCCGCCGAGCGAGAAGCTCACGATGGCGACGGCCGCGGCCGCGCTCGCGCCCTCGGTGACGCCGATGACGTCGGGGCTCGCGAGCGGGTTGCGCAGCAGGGTCTGGAAGGTGACGCCCGCCAGGCCGAAGGCGATCCCCACCAGCAGGGCGAGGGTGGCTCGGGGCAACCGCAGCCGGCCGACGATGAACTCGGCGCCGCCGGCGTCGTCGCCGAACACGACACCAGTCACCTCGGCGAGTCCGTAGGTGGTCGACCCCAGCATCAGGCTGCCGAGGTAGGCGGCGGCCACGAGTGCCGCCAGAAGGGCGATCAGCTGGCGACGCCGGCGCTCACGGCTCCGCCGTGCCGCAACGACCCGGAGCAGATCTGCGTCGGCGTCGCCGGCGGCCTCGGACCCGATGACGTACGGAGAGAGACTCACAGCTCACGCACCTTGGCCTGGCGGACGACCGCGATGAGGACCGGCGCTCCGACGAGGGCGGTGATGATCCCGACGTCCACCTCGGTCGGAGGGGCGATGACTCGTCCGATGACGTCCGCGACCAGCAGCAGGACGGCGCCGCCCATCATGCTGAAGGGCAGCAGCCAGCGGTGGTCGGTCCCGATCAGGAGCCGGCCGAGGTGCGGCACGACCAGCCCGACGAACGCGATCGGACCGGTGATCGCGGTGGTGGCTCCGGCGAGCGTGACGGCGCCGGCGGCGGCCAGCAGCCTGGTCCGGTTCACGTGCTCGCCCAGGCCGGAGGCGAGGTCGTCACCGAGGCCGAGCATGTTGAGGCCGCGTACGCACCACAGGCACAGCAGGGCGCCGACGAGGAGGAACGGCGCCATCATCCACAGCTTGTCGTCGGTGGCTCCGCCGACGCCGCCGACCTGCCACGAGACCACGTTCTCCGAGATGTCGGGACGCGGGAGGACGACCGCGGTGACGAAGGAGGACAGCGCGGCGGCGGTGGCTGCGCCGGCGAGGGTGAGCTTGAGCGGCGTGGCCCCGCCTCGGCCCAGAGATCCGACCGTCCACACGAACGCCGATGCGAGGGCTGCGCCGAGGATGGCGACCCAGATGTAGCTGGTCGGGGAGACCAGGCCGAACCAGGCGATGCCGCTGACGACGGCCAGCGAGGCGCCCGTGTTGACCCCCAGGATGCCGGGGTCGGCCAGGGGGTTGCGAGTGATGCCCTGCAGCACCAGACCCGATACCGCCAGCGCGGCTCCCGCGACGGCGGCCAGCACCGTACGTGGCACCCGCTTGGCGACGGCGGCCTGCGCGAATCCCTCCGCCTGGCCGGAGATCCCGGCCCAGATGTCGGCCCAGGACACCTCGCGCGAGCCCATGATGATGGAGGTGGCCGAGGCCGCCAGCACTGCCGCGGCGAGCACGAGCAGCGCCAGGCTCCGCGTCCGCCGGGTGCCCCGCATCTGGGCTGCGGGGTCGGCGGGCGCGGAGTCCTGACGGCTGGTGAGAGACGTCGTCATCTCACTTGGTGGTGTACGCAGCTGCGTCGGCCAGCAGGCCGACGTAGTCCTCCGCCAGGGCAGCCACCGACAGCGCGGTCGGGTTGGCAGCCGTGCCCATGGCCTCGGCGCCGTCGAGGGTGACGATCGCCTTGTTCTTCACGGCCGGCAGCTGGGAGAGCACGGGGTCCCCCTCGAGGGCGTCGATGAGCTCCTGGCCGCCATAGGTGATGATGACGTCGACGTCGGCGAGCTCCTCGGCCCGCTCGGCGCTGATCGAGCCGGAGTAGTCGGCGCTGTCGCCGGTGGCCTTGACGATGCTCGGCGCGATCTCCATGCCGATGTCGGTGAGGTACTTGGACCGGGTGTCAGCGGCGCTGTAGAAGTTGATCTCGCTCAGGTCGGCCGGGTCGACGTGGGTCATGAACATGCCGGTCGCGCCCTCGAGCTCGGGCCGCGTCGCCGCGGCGTCGGCGATGGTCTTCTCGAGGTCCGCGACCAGGTCCTTGCCCTCGGACTCCATGCCGAGGCCCTTGGCGTTCTGGAGAATGGAGTCGCGCCACTCGGTCGCCCACGGGTCGTCCGGGTAGGCGACCACCGGGGCGATCTCGCTGAGGGTCTTGTAGTCATCCTTGGTCAGGCCCGAGTAGCCGGCGAGAATGACGTCGGGATCCGTGCCCGCGACGGCCTCGAAGTCGTAGCCATCGGTCTCGTCGAACAGCACGGGCGTCTCCGCGCCGAGCTCCTTCAGCTTGTCCTCGGTCCACTGCTGGACGCCATCGCCGTCGTCGTCGCCCCAGGTCATCTTCGACATGCCCACCGGCACGATGCCCAGCGCGAGCGGGACCTCCTGGTTGGCGAAGTCGACGGTGGCCACCCGCTCGGGCTTCTCCTCGATGACCGTCTCGCCGAAGGCGTGCTGCACGGTGACCGGCTTCCAGCCGTCGCCAGCGGCGCTCTTCGAAGAATCCTTGGCGTCAGATCCACACGCTGCCAAGCCTGCCGCGACCGCGATCAGTGCGACGGGCACCGCCGCCTTCCGTGCGATGAACATCTCGTCCCGCTTTCTGTTATTAGGTAAGGCGTACCTTACTAGAAGCCTTTACTCTACGCGGGATTGCGTACCTGTTCTCCGCTCCTGAGCCGATGTGCCGGTGGCTGGAGCGCAGCAGTCTGGGGGCATCGAGAAGCCCAACAGATTGGACACGAGCAATGAGCATCAACGAGACGGTGGCAACCCTCGCCGTGACCGGCGACAACTGGGGTCCGTGGCGCGAGAACGGGCCATGGCAGGACGGGGGAGGGCCGCCGGCGTTCTGGCCGATCTTCCCGATCCTGTGGTTCCTGGTGATCGCGGCGATCATCACCGCGGTCGTCCTCTACAACCGCAAGCGGGTGGCCGAAGGGCCGCGGCGCGCGGGCGAGGCCAGGCTGGCCGAGAGGTACGCCGCGGGCGAGATCGACGAGAACGAGTACCGGGCTCGCCGTGACGTTCTGCGCGAGAAGCCGGGCCGAACGAAGGAGGCCTGACGACCTCCGCTGGTCCATGGCAGTGTGGCTGTCATGGACCAGCGCATCAGCTTCATCACCCTGGCCGTCGCCGACGTGGCGGCGAGCCGGGCGTTCTATGTCGACGGGCTCGGCTGGACTCCCGAGATGGAGGCGGACGGCGTGCTCATGATCCGCGTCGGTGAGCACGTCATCCTCTCGCTGTGGGACCGGGGCGAGTTCGAGGAGGAGGTCGGCACGATCGCCGTCGCCGACGGCGTCGCGCCGTTCACCCTCGCCCACAACGTCGCCACCCGCGAGGAGGTCGACGGCGTCCTGGAGCTCGCCCGGTCGCTCGGGCGTGAGGCCTCGACCGCCGGGGAGCGGGTCTGGGGCGGCTACACGGGCTACTTCGCCGACCCCGACGGCGTGCGCTGGGAGATCGCCTACAACCCGGGCCCGGTCGGGCAGACCGTGCTGCCCTGACCCTCAGCCCGCGAACCCGGGCAGATACTCCTCGAGGATCTCCCGGAACGGCGCCTCCGCGTTGAGCTGCGCCAGCACCCCGAGACCACCGAGCCAGACCCGGTGGATGAGCAGGTAGGACGGCGGCAGATTGAGCTTGAGGCCGACCGTGTAGGCGGGATCCTTGGGGTCGTTGATCCGCTTGAACTCCTCGCGCATCCACTCTCGGGTGAACCGGAAGCGCTCCTCCAGAGCCGGGGTCACGAACGGCGCCAGGTAGTCGAGCACGTGCTGTGGCTCGACCTTGATGCCCTCGCGGATGAAGCCCACGTCGCGCAGGCCCGCGACCAGGGCGTCCGCGTCGCCGGTCGCGGCGATCCGGATCAGCCGCCCCATCGGCTCGGGGAAGCCCCGCTCCGGGAGCCGTGCGGCGAGCCCGAAGTCGAGCACGGCCATACGGCCGTCGGGAAGGACTCGGAAGTTGCCGGGGTGCGGGTCGGCGTGGAGCATCCCGGTCAGCCCGGGCGCGGAGAACCAGAACCGGGCGAGCAGCTCGCCGTAGTGGTCGCGCTCCTCGGGAGTGCCCTCGGCGATCACCTTCGCGATCGAGCCCTCCGACTCCACCCACTCGGTGACGAGCACCGAGGGGCCCACGGCGACGACATCGGGTACGTCGATGAGGGGATGGGAGGCGTACGCCTCGGCGAAGACGTGCTGGGCCTCAGCCTCCTTCGGGTAGTCGAGCTCCTCGACGACCCGCTCCTGCAGCTCGGCGACCAGCGCCTTGACGTCCATCCCGGGAACCACCGCGTTGCCGATCGCCGCGACCCGGCCGATCTGGCGCAGGTCGGCGCGCAATGCTTCGTCGGCGCCCGGATACTGCACCTTCACCGCGACCTCGCGACCATCCGCCCACCGGCCGCGATGCACCTGCCCGATCGAGGCCGAGGCCGCGGGCTCGTCGGAGAGCTCGATCAGCTGCTCGGACCAGTCGGGTCCGAGGTCGCGGGCCAGCAGGCCGCGTACGATCCCGGTCGGCATCGGGGGAGCGGAGTCCTGGAGCCGGGTGAGCTGGGCGCGGTAGTGGGCCGCCTGCGACTCCGGCAGCGCCGCCTCCATCACCGAGAGCATCTGCCCGAACTTCATCGCGCCACCCTTGAGCTCGCCCAGGGTGCGGAACAGCTGGTCGGCCGTACGCTGATGCACGTCGGCCAGCACCGCCTCGGCGGGCTTGCCCCCGATCCGCTTCCCGAGCCCGAGAGCCTTGCGCCCGGCGTACCCCATCGGCAGTGCGGCCAGCTTCGCCGTCCGTGTCGCCGCTCGCCGCGGCAACCCCTTCGACGACCCCTCCGCGTCACTCATGAGGCCAGTGTGCCTGTCGGCTGCAACTTGCGCACCGCGAAGTAGCCTTCCCGCATGACCTCTGAGCTGACGATCGTGACCCCGCTCGACCCCGCCGGGGAGGACCCGTTCGGCTGGTTGGAGGAGGTCGAGGGGGTCGAGGCGCTGGCCTGGGTCCGGGCCCGCAACGACGAGGCGCACGTGAGCGTCGGCGCCGATCCCGTCTTCGCCAAGATCGAGGCGCAGATCCTCGAGGTCCTCGACTCCGACGACCGGGTGCCCGAGGTCTCGCGCCTCGGCGCGCATCTCTACAACTTCTGGCGCGACGCCGACCACGAGCGTGGCATCTGGCGACGCACCACGCCGGAGTCCTACCGCACCGACGATCCCGAGTGGGAGATCCTGCTCGACCTCGACGCGCTCGCCGAGGAGGAGGGCGAGAGCTGGGTCTGGCACGGCGCCTCGGTGCTCCGCCCCGAGCCCGGCGAGCCGTGGCGCAAGGTGCTCGTCGACCTCTCACCGGGCGGCTCGGACGCCGACGTCACCAGGGAGTTCGACCTCGTCGAGAAGGCGTTCGTCGCGCCTGCGGATGGTGGCTTCACCCGTGCCGTCGAGCAGGGCGGCGCCAAGGGCGCGCTCTCCTGGTGCGGCCCCGACGCGGTCTACGTCTACACCGACTTCGGTCCGGGATCGCTCACGCCGAGCGGCTACCCGCGGATCGTGAAGCTGTGGCGCCGCGGCACCCCGTTCGAGGACGCGGCGGTGGTCTACGAGGGCACCGACGAGGACATGTACATCTCCGCCCGCCGCATCCACACCCCCGGCTTCGAGCGCGACCTGGTCAGCCGCTCGATCGCGTTCTACAAGTCCGAGACGTACGTCGCCACCGACCCCGGCACCCCCGAGCAGACCCTCACCAAGCTCGACATCCCCGACTCGGCCGAGGCCGGCTTCCACCGCGAGTGGCTGGTCATCGAGCTGCGCGAGGAGTGGACGGTCGCCGGAGCGACGTACGCCGCCGGCTCGCTGCTCGCGACCGACGCGGAGCGGTTCCTGGCCGGTGAGCGCGACCTGACCGTGCTCTTCGAGCCCACCGCGAAGACCTCTCTCGCCGGGGCGACCTGGACCCGCAACCACCTCGTCCTCAACGTATTCGAGGACGTCAAGAACCAGCTGCATGTGCTGACCCCCTCGCCCTCCGGCGAGTGGAGGCGCTCGGAGTTCCCCGTGACCGACCCGGTGGCCGCCGTCGGCACCCGTGCCGTCGACGCGGTCGAGTCCGACGAGGTCTGGGTCGTCACCAGCGGCTACCTGACCCCCACGACGTACGGGCTGACCGAGATCGGCGCGGAGACGATCGAGCCGCTCAAGTCGGCGCCGGCCTGGTTCGACACCGAGGGGCTCCGCGCCGAGCAGCGTTTCGCGACCTCGGCGGACGGCACCCGGATCCCCTACTTCATCGTCGGCGCCGAGGCTGCCCTCGCCGGCGGCGGTCGACCGGCGCCGACGCTGCTCTACGGCTACGGCGGCTTCGAGATCCCGATGACGCCGGGCTACTCCGCCGGTGTCGGCCGGTCCTGGCTCAGCGAGGGCGGTGTCTACGCCGTCGCCAACATCCGCGGGGGAGGGGAGTACGGCCCGGCCTGGCATCAGGCGGCGTTGAAGGAGAACCGGCACAAGGCGTACGAGGACTTCGCCGCGGTCGCCCGCCACCTCGCCGAGACCGGTGTGACCGACGCCCAGCACCTCGGGATCCAGGGTGGCTCCAACGGCGGGCTGCTGACCGGCAACATGCTCACCCTCTACCCCGAGCTGTTCGGCGCGGTCGTGATCCAGGTGCCGCTGCTGGACATGAAGCGCTACTCGCATCTTCTCGCCGGAGCGAGCTGGATGGCCGAGTACGGCGACCCGGACGTCCCGGAGGAGTGGGAGTACATCCGGACCTTCTCGCCCTACCACCTGCTGGACGCCGCCAGGACCTACCCGCCCGTCCTGCTCACCACCTCCACCAAGGACGACCGCGTCCACCCCGGCCACGCCCGCAAGATGGCCGCGCTCCTGGCCGCGACCGGCAAGGACGTCACCTACTACGAGAACATCGAGGGCGGCCACGGCGGCGCTGCCAACAACGCCCAGTCAGCCCATCTCTCCGCCTTCGCGTGGACCTTCCTGCGCGAGCGGCTCGGACTGGTCTGAGAGCTCCAGGACCACGACCGGAGTGGGGTGCGAGCGGCGGGCGGCGAAGTCGTCCAGCTCACCCCACCCGTCGTCGGAGGCGGCGAGCACCTTCCACAGCCGCTCCCGGTCGGGCCCGGTGGCCTCGCGGGCGCGAACCCGCTGCCGGCCGTCGACGGTCTCGACGACGGCATCGGGGTGCGCCAGCAGGTTGAGCCACCAGGCGGGCGGCGGGTCGGCCCAGCCGTTCATCGCCAACGTGACGTAGCTCGACCCGTCGGGGACGTAGGACACGATCACCGAGCGCTCCTGTCCGGTGCGGCGCCCGACCGTCGTCAGCCGCAGCATGCCGGCCCGGTCGGCGCGTGGGCGGCGCAGGAAGCGGGCTCCGCCAGCGGCGTACAACCGGCGGTGGAACCACCACGCGGCGCGGATGAACCAGCGTGGCGGTAGCCACGGGGACTTCTGCTTCTCGTCGGTCGACATCGTTGCCTCCATGGGGCAGTCAGACCCGAGAACCTTGTGTCCGGCCAGCGTATCGACGGCCGCGGGCCGGTCGCCTCGGTGAGAACCCTGAGATCCGCAACCGAACGACTGACAGATACTGGGACGGTGATCTCAGATCATGGGACGCGCGATAGGGTGTGGTGACACGGCGCGACACATGGGGTTAACGTGTGGGCATGCTGAACAGCATTCTCGTACTTATCAGGCGCGTCGCCTAGGAGCCACTGGCCCCAGACGACGCGTCTCCCTCCGTTGCCCGCCGGGCCGGAGGGTTTTTTGTTGCACAAGCAGCCCACCACGAGATCCCATGAGTAGAAGCTCCGATGAGTAGGACGGCGGACATGAGCGAGCAGATGACAGGCGCACAGAGCCTGATCAAGTCGCTGGAAGCAGCGGGAGCCGAGAACATCTTCGGCATTCCGGGAGGAGCGATCCTTCCGGCGTACGACCCGCTGATGGACTCGAAGATCCGCCACATTCTCGTACGTCATGAGCAGGGCGCCGGCCACGCCGCACAAGGCTACGCCGCCGCGACCGGCAAGGTCGGGGTCTGCATGGCGACCAGCGGCCCGGGCGCGACCAACCTGGTCACCCCGCTCGCCGACGCCAACATGGACTCCGTGCCGATGGTGGCCATCACCGGCCAGGTCGGCGCGGCGATGATCGGCACCGACGCCTTCCAGGAGGCGGACATCCGCGGCATCACGATGCCGGTCACCAAGCACAGCTTCCTCATCACCGACCCCGCGGAGATCCCGCTGCGGGTCGCTGAGGCCTTCCACCTCGCCTCCTCCGGGAGGCCGGGTCCGGTCCTCGTCGACGTCACCAAGTCGGCGTTGCAGGCCACCACCACCTACCGGTGGCCGACCGAGCTCCACCTGCCGGGCTACCGCCCGGTGACCAGGCCGCACGCCAAGCAGATCCGCGAGGCGGCGCGCCTGATGCTGGAGGCCAAGAAGCCGGTCCTGTACGTCGGTGGCGGCACCATCCGCTCCGGCGCCCACCGCGAGCTGCTGCAGCTGGCCACGCTCACCGGGATCCCGGTGGTGACCACCCTGATGGCGCGCGGCGCCTTCCCCGACTCCCACCCGCAGCACCTCGGGATGCCGGGTATGCACGGCACCGTCCCCGCCGTCGCCGGCCTGCAGAAGTCGGACCTGATCATCAGCCTCGGCGCCCGCTTCGACGACCGCGTCACCGGCAACCTGGACTCCTTCGCCCCCAACGCCAAGGTGATCCACGCCGACATCGACCCGGCCGAGATCGGCAAGAACCGCTACGCCGACGTCCCGATCGTGGGCGACGTGCGTGAGGTCCTCACCGACCTGATCGCAGTCCTCACCGCCGAGAAGGAAGCCGGCAAGGAGGGCGACTACGAGGGTTGGGTCGCGTTCATGGCCGGGATCAAGAAGGCGTACCCGCTCGGCTACGACCTCCCCGCCGAGGGCCTCTCCCCGCAGTACGTCATCGAGCGGCTCGGCAAGATCTCCGGCGAGGAGACGATCTTCACCGCCGGCGTCGGCCAGCACCAGATGTGGGCCGCGCAGTTCATCGGTTACGAGCACCCCAACACCTGGATCAACTCCGGCGGCCTCGGCACGATGGGCTACTCCGTCCCGGCCGCGATGGGCGCGAAGGTCGGGTGCCCGGACTCCACGGTGTGGTCGATCGACGGCGACGGCTGCTTCCAGATGACCAACCAGGAGCTGGCCACCTGCGCGATCGAGGGGATCCCGATCAAGGTCGCGATCATCAACAACGACAACCTCGGCATGGTGCGCCAGTGGCAGACGCTCTTCTACGGCGAGCGCTACTCCAACACCAACCTGCAGTCCCACGGCCAGCCCAAGCGCATCCCTGACTTCCCCAAGCTGGCCGAGGCCATGGGCTGCGTCGGCCTGGCCTGCGACTCTGCCGACGACGTCGACGCCACCATCGAGAAGGCCATGGAGATCAACGACATGCCCGTCGTCGTCGACTTCCGGGTCAACAAGGACGCCATGGTGTGGCCGATGGTCGCCGCCGGCTCCTCCAACGACGAGATCCAGTACGCGCGCGACCTCGCGCCCGAGTTCGACGAGGACGACCTGTGATGAGCATTCAGCCCGTGAAGACCGGCGGCAAGCACACGCTGAGCGTCCTGGTCGAGAACAAGCCCGGCGTCCTGGCCCGCGTGGCCGCGCTCTTCTCGCGTCGCGGCTTCAACATCGAGTCTCTCGCGGTCGGTCCGACCGAGCACGACGAGCTCTCCCGCATGACGGTCGTGGTCAATCTCGAGAACACCCCCCTCGAGCAGGTCACCAAGCAGCTCAACAAGCTGGTCGAGGTGATCAAGATCGTCGAGCTCGAGCCTGAGACGCGCGTCCAGCGCGCCCTCATGCTGGTCAAGATCACCGCCACCACGGAGACCCGCAGCCAGGTGCTCGACACCATCCAGCTCTTCCGGGCGAAGGTCGTCGACGTGTCCACCGACACGGTCATCGTCCAGCTCGCCGGCAACACCGGGAAGCTCAACGACTTCCTCCGGGTCATCGAGCCCTTCGGCATCCGTGAGCTCTCCCAGTCCGGCATGGTCGGCATGGGCCGCGGCTCCCGGTCGATCTCCGAGCGCAGCCTGCGATCCGTGGCTGTGCCCGCTCCGCCTTCCGCGGTCTGAAACCCCTATCAAACACAACTAAAGGAGAAGCCCTCGTGGCTGAGATTTTCTACGACGACGACGCCGACCTCGCGCTGATCCAGGCGAAGAAGGTTGCCGTCATCGGCTACGGCAGCCAGGGCCACGCCCACGCGCTCAACCTGCGTGACTCCGGTGTGGACGTGCGCATCGGCCTGCAGCCCGGTTCGAAGTCGACCCCCAAGGCCGAGGAGGAGGGCTTCAAGGTCCTCGCGCCGGCCGACGCCGCGGCCGAGGCCGACGTGATCGTCATCCTCGCCCCCGACCAGCACCAGCGTGGTCTCTACAACGACCAGCTCGCGCCCCACGTGACCGCCGGCAAGACCCTCGTCTTCGGGCACGGCTTCAACGTGCGTTTCGGCTACATCAAGGCGCCCGAGGGCGTCGACGTGATCCTGGTCGCCCCGAAGGCCCCGGGCCACACCGTCCGTCGTGAGTACGTCGCCGGCCGAGGCATCCCGGACATCATCGCCGTGGAGCAGGACGCCTCCGGCTCCGCGTGGGACCTCGCGAAGTCGTACGCCAAGGGCATCGGTGGCACCCGCGCCGGCGTCATCAAGACGACCTTCACCGAGGAGACCGAGACCGACCTCTTCGGCGAGCAGGCCGTCCTCTGCGGCGGTGTTTCCCACCTGGTCCAGGCCGGGTTCGAGACGCTCACCGAGGCCGGCTACCAGCCCGAGATCGCCTACTTCGAGGTGCTCCACGAGCTCAAGCTCATCGTGGACCTGATGTGGGAGGGCGGCATCGCCAAGCAGCGCTGGTCGATCTCCGACACTGCTGAGTACGGCGACTACGTCTCCGGCCCGCGCGTCATCGGCCCGCAGGTCAAGGAGACCATGCAGCAGGTGCTCGCCGAGATCCAGGACGGCTCCTTCGCCGCCCGCTTCATCGCCGACCAGGACAACGGTGCGGCCGAGTTCCAGAAGCTGCGCGAGGAGGAGGCCGGTCACCCGATCGAGGCCACCGGCAAGGCCCTGCGCGCCCACTTCTCGTGGAGCCAGTCCGACGACGACTACACCGAGGGTTCAGCCGCCCGCTGACAAGGTGCCGAGTCGGCACAAACTGACAGAAAACCAAGCCGAGTCGGCGCGTTCTAACGCGCCGACTCGGCTGGATTTTGTGGTCAGATTGCGCCGACTCGACGGGTTATTTGACCTCGGACTTGAGGACCAGGCGGAGGCCGACGAGCATCGGAACCACGAGCCAGATCAGGCCCGCGACGCCCAGCTGGGCCCACATCTTGTCGGTCATCTCGGAGTAGAGGTTCATCGTCGCCCAGTTGAGGTCGAACCAGGTGGCGTGCTCGGCCCACCAGGTGTTGGTCGAGGCGAGCGCCGAGGAGACGCCGGGGAGGACGAGGGCGTAGACGAAGTACGCCACGATCGCACCCGGCGAGCTGCGGAAGACCGTGCCGAGCATGAAGCCCATGAACATGCCGATCTCGCTGGCCAGGGTCACCTGGGCGAGCTCGGTGAACGAGATGTTCCACACCGGGTCGAGGTCCATGACGGCTGCCACGCCGAGGTAGCCGAGCGCCCCGACGGCCGCCGCTACCGCGATGGCGACGACGCCGACCACGGCGGTGACCAGGGCCTTCGCGGCGATGACGCGGCCGCGGCCGGGCACCAGGGTGAAGGTGGTCAGTGCGCTGCGGGCGCTCCATTCGCTGGTGACTGCCAGCACTGCGATCATCGGCAGGACCACCGACATCGGCATGCCCCAGGCGCTGGCGAAGCCCTCGTAGTCGAGGTTGTCGGCGTCGACGAAGATGATCGTCACCGCGGTCGCGGCCAGCGAGAGCACGACCAGGCTGGCCATCAGCCAGAACCCTGAGCGGGTGTCGAACATCTTGCGCAGCTCGACGCCGGCGATCCGGCCGAAGGGGATCGGGGCGGGCACGGCCCGCTCGCGGCGGCGTACTGCCTCGGGGTTGCGTCCGGCCGGCGTGGCCGGCTCAGGGGCGAGGGTCGTGGTGGTCATGCTGCATTCCCTTCGGGAGTCTCGAGGTGGTCGCGCTGGGTCTCGGCGGTGAGCTGGAGGAACATCTCCTCCAGGCCGGCGCCGTCGGCGGCGCGGAGCTCGGTCAGCACCAGCCCGGTGTCGAAGGCGATCTGGCCGACGGTGGTGAGGTCGGCGTCGCTGAGGACCGCCCCCTCGGTGGTGAGCTCGGCGGTGTGGCCGGCCCGCTGGAGGGCCCGGCCGAGCGAGGTGGGGTCGCTGGAGCGGGCGTACGTCTCGCCGCTGGTGAGCAGCTCCTGCTTGGTGCCCTGCGCCACGATCCGGCCGTTGCCGATCACCACGATGTCATCGGCGATCACCTCGATCTCGTGCAGCAGGTGCGAGGAGAGCAGCACGGTGCCGCCGTCGTCGGCGAAGCCGCGCAGCAGGTCGCGCATCCAGCGGATGCCGGCCGGGTCGAGGCCGTTGGCCGGCTCGTCGAGGATCAGCACCTCGGGGTCGCCGATCAGAGCCGTCGCGATGCCGAGCCGCTGCCGCATCCCGAGTGAGTAGTTGCGTACGCGACGACCGGCCTCCTCCTCGGTCAGGCTGACCCGGTCGAGGGTCTCGGCGACGCTGGACTTCGGCAGCCCCATGGTGCGGGCGGCCAGGGTGAGGATCTCGCGGCCGGTGCGCCCGCCGTGCTGGGCGGAGGCGTCCAGCAGCACGCCGACCTCGCGACCGGGGTTGGGCAGCTGGGAGAAGTGGCGGCCCAGCAGGTGGGCGCTGCCGGAGGACGGATCGGTGAGTCCGACCAGGATGCGCATGGTCGTGGACTTACCGGCGCCGTTGGGGCCGAGGAAGCCGGTCACCCGACCGGGCTCGGCGGTGAAGGTCACGTTGTCGACGGCCGTGAACCTGCCGTACCTCTTGGAGAGGGCATCGATCTGGATCATGCTCCGAGCCTGGTGCCAGGCGACCCCCGGGCGCGTCGGGCAGATCCCTGGCGGGTGCCTGGACCTTCCCCTGATCTCCCCTGAGACCGTCTCGGGGTAGATCGGTCCACTGTGGAATGTTTCGTACCGGACGAAACGTTCTCAGGGCATGCGTATTGATGTCTGGTCCGACGTTGTCTGTCCCTGGTGCTACATCGGCAAGCGCCACCTCGAGGAAGCCCTGGAGCGCTTCGAGCACAGCGACGACGTCGAGATCTTCTACCACTCCTTCGAGCTCGACCCGACCGCGCCGCAGGTGCCCGTCGAGACCACGGTCGAGGCCCTGGCAAAGAAGTTCGGCGCCTCCGTCGACCAGGCCCGCGAGATGATGAAGCAGGCCAACGTGCCCGCCGCCGCGGCCGGTCTCGAGTTCCGTCACGAGGACACCCCGCACGCGCGCACCATCGACGCTCACCGGCTGCTCCATCTGGCCAAGGCCGAGGGCAAGCAGGCCGTGCTCAAGGAGGAGCTGCTCGCTGCGTACTTCACCCGCGGTGAGTCGATGGGCGACCACGCCGTCCTGAAGCAGGCTGCGGTGAACGTCGGTCTCGACGCCCGCCGGGTGGACGAGGTCCTCGCGGGCGACGAGTTCGCCGGCGACGTGCAGGCTGACATCGACCAGGCCCGCGCCTACGGGGCGACCGGGGTGCCGTTCTACGTCGTGGAGGGGAAGTACGGCGTCTCAGGCGCCCAGCCGACCGACCTGTTCAGCCAACTCCTGGAGAAGGTGCACGCCGAGACCAAGCCGGCGCTCACGCTCGTCGGCGAGGGCGACGCCTGCGGTCCCGACGGCTACGCGATCTGAGCCGCCGGGCCGGAACGGTCTAGCGCTTGGTGGCGAGCAGGACGCTGGTGTCGGCGGCGACCATGACCTCGACGGTGGTGAAGCGCTCGTCGGTGAGCCAGGACTCGCGCAGGCTGTCGACGCGGCCGTAGACGATCGGCGGCCACAGGTCGGTCGGGATGAGGTCGTCGATGACGACGATGCCGCCCTCCTCGACCAGGTCGGAGAGCTGGTCGGGGGAGACCCCGCCGGGGGTCTCGGCGTCGAGGAAGAGCAGCGCGAACGGGCCCCGGTCGCGCAGGATGCCCCAGTCGGCGGCGATGACCTCGACCTGCGCGTCGTCCGCGAAGATCTCGGCGGCCTCCTTGGCGAGGTGCTCGTCGAGCTCGGCGGAGACGATCTGGGCGGCCTGGCCGCGTACGCCGCTTCGCAACCACGCGGTGCCGACACCGCAACCGGTGCCGAACTCCGCCATCGTGCCGCTCCGGGTGGCCGCCAGAGTCGCCAGCAGCCGCCCGGTCTCGTTGCGGCAGAACGACACATAGCCCGCGCGACGGGAGACGTCGAAGGCGCGGGTCACGATGTCCGGAAGCTCTGGGGGTGCACTCACAGGGCCAGTCTTCCCGATATCGCGTGTGAGCGCGCGCACGGGTGTCTCGGATGGCGGACCATTCGTCCAGATCTGCTCTCTGGAAGCGTCTCCCGGGTTAACGTCAGAACACCATGCGGAGCATTTTTCTCGTACTCGAGTGCCGCGACGGGGCCCGGCGGTAACGACCGCAGGAGAAGCCACCTCGTCGCGGTGGCTTCCGTCTTCTAAAGACCCCGGCTTCTCTCCCACACCCTCTGTTGACCCGAAGTGTGAAGGAAGAAGCCATGTACGCGATGTACCCCGAAAGCCCTGAGTACCGCGAGTGGGGGCCGGCGAGCCACAACCCGGACAACCCGCACAGCGTCGAGAACACCATCGCTGCGGTGCAGCAGGCGCTCGACCTGCGGGACAACGGCGGCCAGCTGCCCGACGACAACTAGTCTCGCCGTATGTCTACGACCAACCTCGCAGTGATCCCCGGCGACGGCATCGGACCGGAGGTGACCGCCGAGGCGCTGAAGGTGCTCGAGATCGCCTCTCCGGTGAAGTTCGAGCAGACCCGCTACGACCTCGGCGCCGAGCGCTATCTCGCCACCGGTGAGGTGCTCCCCGAGTCCGTTCTCGCCGAGATCAAGGAGCAGGACGCCATCCTGCTCGGCGCGATCGGCGGCAAGCCGAACGACCCGAACCTGCCTCCCGGCATCCTGGAGCGCGGGCTGCTGCTCAAGCTCCGTTTCGAGCTCGACCACTACGTCAACCTGCGCCCGTCGCGGCTCTTCCCGGGGGCGATCTCCCCGCTGTCGCCGGCCGTGCTCGACAAGGGAGAGATCGACTTCGTCGTGGTGCGCGAGGGCACCGAGGGCCTCTACACCGGCAACGGTGGCGCGATGCGGGTCGGAACCCCGCACGAGGTCGCCACCGAGACCTCGGTCAACACCGCCTACGGCGTGGAGCGGGTCGTACGCGACGCCTTCGCTCGTGCCCAGGCGCGCCCGCGCAAGAAGCTGACCCTGGTCCACAAGACCAACGTGCTCGTCAACGCCGGCTCGCTGTGGTGGCGGATCACCCAGCAGGTCGCCGAGGAGTTCCCCGACGTCACCGTGGACTACCTCCACATCGACGCGGTGATGATCTTCCTGGCCACCGACCCGGCCCGCTTCGACGTGATCGTCACCGACAACATCTTCGGCGACATCATCACCGACCTCGCCGCTGCCATCACCGGCGGCATCGGCCTGGCCGCCTCCGGCAACATCAACTCCTCCCGGGAGTTCCCCTCGATGTTCGAGCCGGTCCACGGCTCCGCCCCCGACATCGCCGGCCAGCAGAAGGCGGACCCCACCGCGGCCATCCTGTCCGGGGCCCTTCTGCTCGAGCACCTCGGTCACCCCGAGGCTGCCGCCGCCATCGACGCCGCCGTGCTCGCCGATCTCTCCGAGCGCGGCACCGAGCCACGTACGACCTCCGAGGTCGGCGACGCGATCGCCGCCCGCGTAGCCGGCTAGCCGCTCATCCCCGAAGGGGCCGGGCGCAGAGTTTCTGCGCCCGGCCCTTCGTCTGTCCTCATCACTTACGTTTCGACCGCAGAACAGGACTAATCTCATGGTCATGGAGATCAGCACCACATTGTCGACCCAACCGGCCACCGACAAGCAGCTCGCGGAGGTCCTGGCGAACCCAGGCTTCGGCAACCATTTCACCGATCACATGCTCACCGTCGAGTGGACGCCCGAACAGGGCTGGCACAACGGTCGCATCGAGGCGTACGCACCGCTCAGCCTGGACCCGTCGGCAGCTGTGCTGCACTACGCCCAGGAGATCTTCGAGGGGATGAAGGCCTACCGGCACGCCGACGGCTCGATCTGGTCGTTCCGGCCCGAGGCCAACGCCGCCCGGATGGCCCGCTCCAGCGAGCGGCTCGCGCTGCCCGTCCTCGAGATCGAGGACTTTGTGCAGACCGTCTTCGACCTGGTCAAGGTCGACCAGCGCTGGGTGCCCGAGGCCTCGGAGAGCGATGAGAAGAGCCTCTACCTGCGGCCCTTCATGTTCGCCTCGGAGTCGTTCCTCGGCGTGCGCCCGGCCCAGCACGTGACCTACATGGTCATCGCCTCGCCCGCCGGCTCCTACTTCAAGGGCGGCGTGAAGCCGGTGCGGATCTGGCTCACCGAGGACTACACCCGCGCCGGCCGCGGCGGCATGGGCGCGGCCAAGACCGGCGGCAACTACGCCTCCTCACTGGTCGCCCAGGCCGAGGCCTCGGCCAACGGCTGCGACCAGGTGGTCTTCCTGGACGCGCAGGAGGGCAAGTACGTCGAGGAGCTCGGCGGCATGAACCTCTACTTCGTCCACGCCGACGGCCGGATCGTCACTCCCGAGACCGGCACGATCCTCGAGGGGATCACGCGCGCCTCCATCATCGAGCTCGCGGGCAAGCTGGGCTACACCGTCGAGGAGCGCAAGTTCGCCATCGACGAGTGGAAGTCCGGCGTCGAGTCCGGCGAGATCACCGAGGTCTTCGCCTGCGGCACCGCCGCCGTCGTCACCCCGGTCGGTGAGCTCGTCCACAACGGCGGCTCCATCGCCTCCGCCGGTGAGGGCGAGGTCTGGAAGACCATCCGCAAGCAGCTCGTCGACATCCAGTTCGGCCGGGCCGAGGACACCTTCGGCTGGATGCGCAAGATCGTCTAGCCCAGCCGTCACGTACGCAGGCCGAGGCGTCACTCCCGCGAATCGACATGGCAGATCGGTGCCATGTCGGCCGACGGGAGAGACGCCTCGGCCGACGTACCTGACGTCTGGGCGGGGTGTCGGCTGCGGCGGATAAGGTTTGTCTCGTGACGACAGCCCCTCGCCGTCTCCCGGCGACCCAACGGGACACCGTTGGTGACTACGACCTGCTCTCCCTGCTGGGCCAGGGCGGGATGGGGCGGGTCCATCTGGCCAGCCACCGCACGAGCGGTGAGCGAGTGGCGCTGAAGGTGCTGCGTACCCAGTTCGTGGGGGATGAGGAGGGCCGCCATCGGCTCGCGCGCGAGGTCTCCTCGCTGCAGCGGGTGCGGAGCAGGTGGGTGGCCGGAGTGGTCGGCGCAGACCCGTGGGGTGAGGTGCCGTGGCTGGCGACCCGCTACGTGCCGGGGCCGACGCTGCACGACAAGATCATCAACGAGGGGCCGTTGTCGCGCGACGACGTCGAGCAGCTGGCCAGCGACCTGGCCGAAGGCATCGCCGACTGCCACGCCGTCGGCGTCCTCCACCGTGACATCAAGCCGGCCAACATCATCGTCGAGGGGCGCACCCCGATCCTGATCGACTTCGGGCTCGCCCGCGTCGCCGACGACCCGAAGATCACCGTGACCGGTCTGCTGATCGGCACCCCCGGCTACCTTCCGCCCGAGATCGCGGTCGGCGACCCGGCCACCCCGGCCTCGGACGTGCACTCGTGGGCCTCCGTGGTGGCGTACGCAGCGACCGGCCGCCCGCCCTTCGGCGAGGGCAACTCGATGAAGCTGATGGACCGCGCCCGGCGCGGTGAGCACGACCTCGAGGGGGTGCCGCAGCCGCTGCGCGGGCTGCTCGGCCAGGCGCTGTCGCCCGACCCCGCGGACCGCCCGACGCTGGACGAGGTGCGCGAGTGGCTGCGTTCGCCGCGCCGGCCGTTCGTGCACCGGCCGGTGGAGCAGCTCTCGCTGAGCGACCGGGCCGAGCGCGAGAAGGCCACCACGCCGGCCGCGCCGTTCACCCCGATCCAGAAGCTCGGCCCGCGCCAGGACAGCGGCCTGGAGAAGCTGCGCCGGGGTGCCGTCTGGCTCGGCCTGCTCGCCTTCGCCGTCGGCGTCATCGCTGCGTTCCCGAGCGTCGGCTTCTGGGCCGTGCTCGGCGCGGCGTGGCTGATCCGAGCCGGCACGCTTGCCGCCGGCGATCTGCGCCGGTGGCGGTGGTACCGCGGTCGCAAGTGGCACGACGCGCCCCGACTGCTGATCGGCGCTCCCTGGCGCCTGGTCCGTTCGCTCCCGAAGACGTTCGTGGTCGGGGTGTGGGGCTTCGGGTTCGTGGTGGCGGCGGTGCTGATCGGCTTCGCCCTGCAGCTCTCCCTCGAGGCGACGCTGGGCTTCGCCGGCCTGGCGTTCGTCGGCGCGCTGTGGACCGGCTCCGGGCGCGACCGGCTGCGTGACCCGGTGACCAAGGCGGTCCACCGGATCTCGGCGCGATGGGTGCCGTGGATCCTCGGGTTCGCCGTGGTCATCACCCTGGCGCTCTTCCCGATCCAGACCCTCGCCGACGAGGGCTCGCAGTTCTCCGGCGGCGACGAGCCGTGGTGGGTCGAGCTCCTCGGCTGGTGAGACGCCCGTCCCACGGAGAAAGATTTCGTGGCAGTATCAGGGCTATGACGACGTACGTCATCATCATTCGCTAGCGCGTCGAGCACCTGCCCGACGCGCCACCCTCTCGTTCCCGAGAGGGTTTTTTGTTGCCCAGCCCAACCCAGCCCAGCCCGAGGACCCGAGGACACAGAGCCATGGAATTCCACGTCTACGACACCACCCTGCGCGACGGTGCGCAGCAGGAGGGCCTGAACCTCAGCGTCGCCGACAAGCTCGCGATCGCCCGGCACCTCGACGGTCTGGGCGTCGGGTTCATCGAGGGCGGTTGGCCCGGTGCGAACCCGAAGGACACCGAGTTCTTCAAGCGGGCCGTCTCCGAGCTCGACCTCAAGCACGCGCGGCTGGCGGCGTTCGGGTCGACCCGCCGGGCAGGTGTGAGGGCTGCTGACGACCCGCAGGTCGCCGCGCTCCGCGACTCCGGGGCCTCCGTCGTCACCCTCGTCGCGAAGTCCCACGACCGCCACGTCGAGCTCGCGTTGCGCACCACGCTCGAGGAGAACCTCGCGATGATCCGCGACACGGTCTCCCACCTGCGCGAAGAGGGCCAGCAGGTCTTCCTCGACGCCGAGCACTTCTTCGACGGCTACCGGGCCAACCGCGACTACGCGCTCGAGGTCCTGAAGACCGCCTACGAGGCGGGTGCCGACGTGGTCGCGCTGTGCGACACCAACGGCGGGATGCTGCCGGGCTGGGTGGCCGACGTCGTCCACGACGTCCGCGGCGCCACCCAGGGAGCGGTCGGCATCCACTGCCACAACGACACCGGGTGCGCTGTCGCCAACTCGCTGGCCGCCGTGGACGCCGGCGCGATGCACGTCCAGGGCTGCATCAACGGCTACGGGGAGCGTACGGGCAACGCCGACCTCGTCTCCGTGGTCGCCAACCTGCAGCTGAAACTGGGCCGCGAGGTGCTGCCCACGGGGCTGCTGGGCGAGGCGACCCGCGTCGCCCACGCGGTGGCCGAGGTGACCAACGTGCCGCCCGCGGGCCGCCAGCCGTACGTCGGTGCCTCCGCGTTCACCCACAAGGCCGGGCTGCACGCCTCCGCGATCAAGGTGGACCCCAACCTCTACCAGCACATGGACCCGGCCGGCGTCGGCAACGACATGCGGCTGCTGGTCTCGGACATGGCCGGGCGGGCCTCGATCGAGCTGAAGGGGCGCGAGCTCGGCTACGACCTCTCCGACGACCGCGACCTGGTGGCCCGGGTGACCGAGCGGGTCAAGGAGGCCGAGCAGCGTGGCTACACCTTCGAGGCGGCCGACGCCTCCTTCGAGCTGCTCCTGATCGAGGAGGTCGAGGGCGCCCGGCCGTCCTTCTTCGACGTCGAGTCCTGGCGGGTCATCTCCGAGGCCCGCGGTGGCGGTGCAGAGACGGGCTCGACCACCGAGGCGATCGTGAAGATCCACGCCGACGGCGTACGTCATGTCGAGACCGGCGAGGGCAACGGCCCGGTCAACGCGCTCGACCAGGCGCTGCGGGCCGCGATCACGCGTGCCTTCCCGGTGGTCGCCGACTTCGACCTGATCGACTTCAAGGTGCGTCTCTTCGACCAGGGACACGGCACCGATGCCAGGACGCGGGTGCTGATCGAGACCTCCGACGGCTCGACGTCGTGGACGACAGTCGGGGTCGGGTCGAACGTGATCGAGGCCTCGTGGGAGGCGCTGGTCGACGGGCTCACCTTCGGGCTGCGCCGGCATGTGGGCGAGACCACACCGTCGGAGGCGGCTGTCACGGAATGAATCCGCAGGATGCGGGCGTTGAACACTTCAACATTGAACTATCCGCGTCCTGCGAGGAGAACCCGTGACCGACACCCGTATCGCCGTACTCGTTGGCAGCCTGCGCGCCGACTCCATCAACCGCAAGCTCGCCGAGAAGCTCGTCGCCGAAGCGCCTGAGGGTGTCGTCCTGGAGATCGTCGACGGACTGGCGGACGTGCCGTTCTTCAACGAGGACCTCGAGGCCGACCCGGGCGAGGCCGTGAGCCAGCTCCGCAAGGTGATCGACGAGGCCGACCGCGTGCTCATCGTGACCCCTGAGTACAACGGCACGATGCCCGCCGTCATCAACAACGCGATCGACTGGCTCTCGCGCCCCTACGCCGCCGGCGTGCTCAAGGGCAAGATCCTCTCGGTCGTCGGCGTCGCCCCGACGCCCTACGGTGCCAAGTGGTCCCACGCCGACGCGGCCCGCTCGGCTGGCATCGGCGGCGCCATCGTCGTCGAGGACGCCATCGTCTCCCAGCCGGTCCACGAGATCGACGTCTTCACCGACGTCGAGGCCCAGGGCCGCTTCCGTGAGGCCGTCGAGAAGCTCGCGGGCTTCCAGCCCGCCGCTGTCTGAGCCTCAACCAGGCAGCACCACGAGGGCAGGTCTCTGCGGGGGGAGACCTGCCCTTGGTGATTTATCGCGTGCGTGACTGCCGATTCGGCCGTACGTTTCGCTCATGAGTGGACCCGTGAAGCAGCTCCGACTGGTGGTCGAGGCGAAGGACTACGAGCAGGCGGTGGCCTTCTACCGCGACACCCTCGGCCTACCGGAGCAGGCCGCCTTCTCCGGCCCCGGTGAGGCTCATGTGACGATCCTCGACGCCGGTCTGGCCACGCTCGAGCTCGCCAACTCCGCCCAGCACGCCTACATCGACGAGGTCGAGGTCGGGCAGCCGGCGGCCGGGCACGTCCGGGTGGCGTTCGAGGTCGAGGACTCCGCCACCGTCGCCTCCCGGCTCGTCGATGGCGGCGCCACCCTCGTCGCGCCGCCCACCCGCACCCCGTGGGAGTCGCTCAACGCCCGTCTCGACGGGCCGGCGGGGCTGCATCTGAGTGTCTTCCAGGAGCTCGCCGAGCCCGTTCTGGCGCCGGACTATCCGGTCACCACCGAGCGGCTGGCGTTGCGCCCGATCGACGTCGAGCGCGACCTCGACGACCTGCACGCCTATCTCTCGCTCGAAGAGGTGTGCCGCTACATCCCGCCGGTTCCGCGTGACCGCGAGGAGCTGCGAAAGGCGTACGCACCCGAGAAGCGTCTCTCCGTCCTGCGCCGCGAGGGTGAGGTGCTCTGCCTCGCCGTCGAGCACGAGGGCCGGCTGATCGGCGACGTGGTGCTCTTCTGGCACAGCAAGGAGCAGCGGTCGGGGGAGATCGGCTATGCCTTCAACCCCGAGTTCAGCGGCCGTGGCTTCGCCACCGAGACCGCGCGGGCGCTGCTGGGGCTGGCGTTCGACGGGCTCGGCCTGCACCGGGTGACCGCCCGGGTCGACGAGCGCAACACCGCCTCGGCGCGGGTGATCGAGCGGCTCGGGATGCGGAAAGAAGCCGTCGAGCGCGAGGCCGAGTGGTTCAAGGGCGAGTGGACGACACTGGTGCACTACGCGATGCTCGAGGACGAGTGGCGCTCGGGCCACTAGTCTGCAGGGGTGGCCGAGCTTCATGATCTGACCGCCCTGGAACAGGGAGAGCTGCTGCATCGATGCGAGGTCTCCCCGGGAGAGCTCGCCGAGCACTACCTCGACAGGATCGCGAGGCTCGATAACGTCGGCGCCTTCGTCACCGTGGCCGAGGAGCGGATCTCGACCTGCGCTCGTGAGCTCGTGGTCAAGCCGGTCGGTGCCTCACCGCTGTGGGGCGTACCCACGGCGATCAAGGACCTCAACCTCACCCGCGGGGTGCGTACGACCTTCGGGTCGGCTGCCTTCGCCGACTTCGTACCCGACATCTCCGACAACGTCACCCTGTCCATCGAGGCGGCCGGGATGATCTCGCTCGGGAAGACCAACACTCCGGAGTTCGGCTCGCCCTGCTACACCGAGCCGGACGTGGCGCCGCCCGCCGTCACCCCCTGGGACCGTACGCGGATCGCCGGCGGCTCCTCCGGCGGTGCTGCCGCCGCGGTCGCCGCCGGCCTGGTGCCGGTCGCGCAGGGCTCCGACGGCGGCGGCTCGATCCGGATCCCGGCCTCGTGCTGCGGGCTGGTCGGCCTCAAGCCCACGCGCGGACGGATCTCCCCGTCGCCGATGTACGGCGACGCCGCCGGGCTCGCCACCGCCGGTCCGATCGCTCGGTCGGTACGCGACGCGGCGGCCTTCCTCGACGTGCTCGCGGGGCGGCGTACTGGTGATCCCTTCTGGGCTCCCGAGGAGCCGCTCCCGTTCCTGGACGCGTGCGAGCGGCCGCCGGGGCGGCTGCGCATCGCCCGGTTCATCGAGCCGCTGATCGCCCCGACCTCGGTCGATCCCGAGTGCGTCGCCGCCTGGGAGAACGCCTCTGCCTTGTTGGAATCGCTGGGCCACGAGATCGTCGACATCCCGCGGCCGCTGCCGGTCGAGGCGGTCGCGGTCTTCGAGACGGTCTGGGCGGTCGGGACTGCGATGTCGGTCGTCAACCTCACCCCGGATCAGCGATCGCAGATCCGGCCGCTGACCCGCTGGCTCACCGAGCGAGGAGAGGCGTTCAGCGGACCGGAGTTCGGGCTGGCGATCGCCGAGCTGCGTCGGTACGCCGCCATGGCCCTGGAGGCGCTGGCACCCTACGACGCCGTGCTCACCCCGACGCTCGCCACCCCTCCGCCGAAGGTCGGCGCGATCCGTGACGACGCCGACCCCGCCGCCGACTTCGAGGCGCAGAAGGCGTTCACCCCCTGGACCTCCGCCTGGAACGTCACCGGCATGCCCGCCATCTCCCTGCCCCTCCACTGGACCCCGTCCGGTCTCCCTGTCGGCGTCATGCTCGCCGCCCGTCCCGCCGAGGAGCCCCTCCTGCTCTCCCTCGCGGCCCAGATCGAGGACGCCGCCCTCTGGGACCACCGGCTCCCGCCCGGCTGGTGAAGCCTCGCCGAGACCGCAGAAATGGCGCGCCGAATCTGTAGTTGTGGGCGACGAAGGTCGACCTTCGTCACCCACAACTACAGATTCGCGCGACAGAACTACGGATTCGGCAGGGGGTCAGTCGCCGAGGCCGCGGGCCTTGAGGGCGTCTCCGGTCTCGTGAGCGCGGGCGACGACGCGGATGACGAAGGGGGAGAGGTACGCCCTGGGGTGCCGAATCCCGCGAGCGCGAGCCGCATCGCGGGTCTCGAGGAGCAGAGCGATGCTCGCCGGGATGCTGGTGATGGCCAGGCCGATCACGAGCGCGACCCCGTCCGGGTTCACGCCGATCGGCTTCAGCGGCGTGATGAGCCGGGTGAACAGGTCGAGCATCGCGTTGACCTCGGTGGTGGCGGTGAGGATGAGGCCGCCGAGCGCGAGGGAGATCAGGTCGACGCCGGCCTCGACCGCCCGCGGCCATCCGTGGGCATAGCCCTGGAGCGCGGAGAGGACGAGCGCGATCAGGAGTACGCCGCGGGCCGCCCGCCCCACCTGCCGCATCGGCAGCCGGGCGACGAGCGTGACCACGACCGCGATCCCGAAGAGCACCCCGGTGGCGACCAGCCCGTGGAGCACCACGAGCAGTGTGCTGAACACCAGCAGCCCGAGCAGCTTCGCACCGGCGGGGGTCCGGTGCAGGAGGCTGTCGCCGGGCAGGTAGGCGCCGAGTAGGTAGGTCACACGCCCACCGACTGCGTGTAGTGCGCGACGGCTTCGGGGGCGGGTCCGTCGAAGGTCACGGCCCCGCCGGCAACGACGAGCGCGCGGTCGCACCGCGCGGCGAGGTCGAGGTCGTGGGTGACCAGGACGAGCTGCTGCGAGAGCGCGAAGAGCGCGTCGGCGACCAGCCGGGTGTTGGCCAGGTCGAGCAGCGTGGTGGGCTCGTCGGCGACGACGATCGACGGCTCCGCAGCGAGCACGCCAGCCAGGGCGAGCAGCTGCCGCTGCCCGCCCGACAACGTGTGCACCGACTGCGTGGCCAGCCCGTCCAGCCCGAACCGCGCCAGCACCTCGAGAGCCCGGGCGTGCCGCTCCGACGAGGAGCGCACCAGCCGCCGCAGCGACAGCTCGACGTCCTCGACGCAGGTCGGCATGACCAGCTGAGCGGCCGGGTCGGTGAAGCAGAAGCCGACCCTGCGGCGTACCTCCTTGCCCTTGCGGGCGACGTCGAGGCCGTCGACCAGGACGCGGCCCGAGGTCGTCGACACCAGGCCGTTCAGCAGCCGGGCGAGCGTCGACTTCCCGGAGCCGTTGCCGCCGATGATCGCGATCCGGCGCTCGGTGAGCGTCAGCGAGGTGGGGGAGAGCAGCACCCGGCCGCCCTCGTCCTCGGGGAGAGCGACCGTGGCGGCATCGAGCTCGATCATCGGCGCAGGAGGTTCGGGAAGGCTCGGTGCACCTCGGCCGCGACGATCGCCACGAGCCCGGTCTTGACCAGGTCGCCGAACCAGAACGGCAGGTCCCACTTCCACACGGTGCTCAGCGGCTCGCCGGAGTAGATCATCATCCCCGCGATGCCGAGGGGGTGGACGATCAGGATCGAGCCGGCGATCGAGCACAGGAACACCACGACGGCGCGGGTGCGGGCGGGCCCGGCGACGTACTTGACCAGGAAGCCGACCAGCGCCGCCATCAGCGGGAACGAGATCAGGTAGCCGCCGGAGATCCCGGCGAACTTCGCGAAGCCGGAGGTGTGGTCGGCGTAGACCGGCAGCCCGATGCCGCCGAGCAGCAGGTAGAGAGCGACGGCCAGGAACCCGCGCAGGGGACCCAGCAGCGCGCCGGAGAGCGCGACCGCGAAGGTCTGCAGGGTGATCGGCACGGCGGTGCCGGTCGGGATGTCGCCGACCAGGGTGGAGGCGCAGATCAGCCCGGTGAACGCGGCGATCAGGGCGATGTCGGTGGTGGTGAAACGGGCCGGCCTCGACTCGTCGGCCTCCGGGGTCGACGTCGCACTGGTGGGGGACTCGGTCATACTCGCTCCTGCGTACTCAGACCTGAACCTTGGTCAGGTGAACGGTGTTCAGGTTAAGGTCGACGTACGTCTTCGTCCACTTCGTCCCACTACCCGGCCCCTGGGAGCAACATGCGATACCGCCGTGAGGACGTCGTCGCCCGCGCGCTGCAGGTCCTCGACGACTACGGTCTCGCCGACCTGACGATGCGTCGGCTCGGCACCGAGCTCGGCGTACGCCCCAGCGCGCTCTACCACCACTTCGCCAACAAGCAGTCGCTGCTGGCAGCGGTGGCCGACGAGATCCTGCTCCGCGGGCGGCACGAACCGTCGGGTGCCTGGGACGTACGCGTCACGGGCATCTGCACCGACCTGCGCGACTCGCTGCTGGCCTACCGCGACGGCGCCGAGGTCGTCGCCACCGTCTGGGCCTTCGGACTGGGCGCGACCCAGCCCCACGACGACCTCGTCGCGGCGCTGAGCGACGGCGGCCTCGGCGATCTCGCCCCGGTCGCCGCCCGCACCCTGCTCCACTTCGTCTACGGTCACGCCGTCGACGAGCAGACCCACCTCCAGGCCGCCGCCGCGGGCGCCATCGAGGACGACGTACGCGACACCGACGACTTCGTCACCGGCCTCGGCCTGATCGCCGCCGGCATCTCGATGGCCAAGGCCGTCCGCGAGGCCTCGGCCGACCGCTGAGGACGCTCAGACGGAGTCGACCTCCGCTCCGTGCTGCTCGGCGAGCAGCACGGCGCCGGCGAGGTCGAGCTTCGTGCCACGCAGCGATGCGGCGGTGAGGTCGACGCGGTCGAGCCCGGCCCCGCGCAGGTCGGCACCGTGCAGATTCGTCTCCTGGAGCGTGGCTCCGTCGAGCTGGGTGTCTCGCAGGATCGCGTCGGTGAGGTCGGCCAGCGACA
Organism: Nocardioides sp. YJ-D4; assembly: GCF_054031495.1. Lineage (NCBI taxonomy): Bacteria > Bacillati > Actinomycetota > Actinomycetes > Propionibacteriales > Nocardioidaceae > Nocardioides > Nocardioides sp. YJ-D4. The sequence continues at coordinate 1,229,892 of NZ_CM132932.1, read as the reverse complement.
GGTCGGCGTCGCGGAGGTCCAGCCCGGACAGGTCGAGCCGGGCGAGGTTCGCGCCGCGCAACGAGACCCCGCGCCACACGCCGCCGGTGACCTTCAGCGGCCGCAGGGTGCAGTTGGAGAACTCGCTCCCGCTGAGCTTGCAGCCCTCGAACGTCGAGTCGAAGAAGTTCGTACGCCGGAAGTCACAGCCGACGAACGCCGACCCGACGTGGGTCGAGGCGTTGAACCGGCCACCATGGAACGTGCAGTTCTCGAAGAGCGCCGCCGACGTCGTCGCCTCGGTCAGATCGACATCGGTGAAGACGCAGTCGACGAACCGAGCCCCGGTGAGGTCCGCTGCGTACCAGTCCTCGTTGCGGAAGTGCTCGTCGGTCGCCTCGGCGGGTGGGTTCGGCATGGCGCACACCCTGCCACGCGCCACCGACACTCCCGGCCGCGCGAGCTCTCAGTCGTGCTGGGTGAACCACTCGTCGAGGAGCGGCCAGGTGTTGTCCCGGGCGGCGCGGCCGGTGAGCAGGCCGAGATGGCCGCCGGGGACGATCTCGAAGCGGAGCTCCTCGGCGCCGGTGAGCAGGTCGACCAGCGGCCGTACCGAGGCGACCGGGCCGATGCCGTCGTTGGCGCCGGCGACGACGAGCGTGGGCTGCTTGACGTCGCGCAGGTAGACGGAGTGCTCGTCACTGAGGTCGATCTGCCCGCTGAACAGCGCGTTGGTGCGGAAGAAGTGGTGGTAGAGCTGCCCGAACGTGCGCCCCGGGTAGGCGATGATGTTGTCGGTGAACCGGTCGACCGCCTCGAGCTGGGCGAGGAACTCACGGTCGGCCAGGTTGGACAGCTTCGCCACCGGCTTGGTGAACATCTTGTCGACCGAGGAGATCTGAAAAGCCCACCTGACCAGCGGCTTCGGAGCGCCCCCGAAGGCCTGGTAGGCAGTGGTGACCAGGTTGCCCGGCGGCAGGTTCAGCAGCGGCCGCAGCGGCGCGATCAACGGCACCTGACGTACGTCGCAGGGCGAGCCGAGCACTGCCAGCGAGGCGATCGGGAGGTCGGGGGCGTCCGCGGCGGCGAGCATCGTGAAGATCCCGCCCAGCGACCAGCCGACCACGTGTACCGGCCGCCCGCCGGCGTGCTCGGAGACCGACCGGATCGCCTCCGGTGCGACGTGCGCGATCCAGTGCTCGATGCCGAGGCTGCGGTCGGCGAAGTTCACCTCGCCGTACTCGACCAGGTAGGTCGGCCGGTCCGTCCCCACCAGATGCTCGACGACCGAGCAGCCGCGCCGCAGGTCGTAGCAGATCGCCGGCGCCGCCAGCGGCGTCACCAGCAGCACCGGGTCGCCCTCGGGCGTCGTCCCCGCCACCGGCCGGTAGTGGTAGAGCTCGCGTCGGTTGCCGTCGTCGATCAACGTACGCGGCATCGGCCGGAGGTCGGCGAGCCCGCCGTAGAGCAGCGAGTGCGCGACGTTCCCCGCGGCGGCGCCGACCGTGGTGGCGATCGAGGCGGCAGCTTGTCGGGGGTGGGGGAGGATGGCCATTGTGGGCTTAACGTAACCCGCCTTCCCGGGTCACGCCGGGAGGAGCGCGCACAGTGTGTGACGTCTGTTACGCCTCGATGAGTCGCTCGCACTCGGTGATCAGGCGCTCGCGGAGCGGGGCGGCGCGCTCGGCGAAGGCGCGCTGAGCGGCGGCGTACTCCTGCTTCCCGGCGGCCGTCTCGATGCGGATCGGGTCGAGGTCGAGCTCGGCGAGGTCGTACGGAGCCGCCTTCATGTCCATCGTGCGGATGTCCCAGGCGAGCTCGAAGCAGTCGGCGACGAGGTCGGAGGAGACCAGCGGTGAGAGCCGGAAGGCGTGCTTGTAGAGGTCCATGTTGCCGTGCAGACAGCCCGGCTGCTCGAAGGCCGCCCGGTCGTCGGAGCGCGGGGAGAGGGTGTTGAGCGGCGCAGCCGGGGGAGTGAAGAAGCGGTACGCGTCGAAGTGGCTGCACGCGATGCGGTGGGACTCGACCACGCGGTCGGTGCCGGTGGTCCCGAGCCGCAGCGGCCAGTCGGCGTGGCGTACCTGCTCGGGGGTCAGCCGGTAGACCATCGCCCACTCGTGGAGGCCGAAGCAGCCGAAGTTGGCGTCGCGGGAGGCGGTGGCGCGGAGCAGCTTGAGGAGTGTCTCGACGAGCAGGCGCTTGTCGGCGAGGAAGTCGGAGGAGACCGTGCCGGAGGTGTAACCGCGCAGCGACTCGTACTCCGCAGCATCCTCCAGGACGACCCCGAACCCCGGGTGCCAGCGCAGCAGCTGGGCGGGCCGGTAGGAGTAGTAGGTGAAGAGGAAGTCGTTGACCGGGTGCTTGACCCGGGCGCCGCGGCGGGCGAGATGCGGCTCGACATAGGGCGCCAGGCGCGCTCGGTGAGCGGCCGCGCGAGCGGTCCACTCCGAACGCGACAGCACCTCCACGACGTACAAGCCTACGAAGGCGGCGCATAGTGAAGTGAATCGTGGCGACGGGTCCGGATAGGCTCAGCACGTGCGCATCGCCAGATTCACGACCAAGGGTGGCGAGCCCCAGTTCGGCGTCGTCATGGGGGACCTCGACGGCTACGGCCAGCTCAGCGAGGACGCGACCGTCGTCGCGCTCCAGGGCGACCCGCTGTTCTCGGGTGTCAACATCACCGACCAGGTCCACAAGTTCGAAGACGTCAAGCTGCTCGCGCCGGTGATCCCGCGCAGCAAGGTGGTCGCGGTCGCCCGCAACTACGCCAAGCACGCGGCCGAGCTCGGCAACGAGGTGCCGGAGGAGCCGCTCTTCTTCATCAAGCCCAACACCGCGGTCTGCGGTCCCGGCGACGCGATCCAGCGGCCGGCCGGGGTCGAGGACCTCCACTTCGAGGGCGAGCTCGCGATCGTGATCGGCCGGATCTGCCGCGACGTCCCGGTGGAGAAGGTGAAGGACGTCATCTACGGGATGACGGTCGCCAACGACGTCACCGCGCGCGACATCCAGCGGCGGCTCAAGCACTTCTCCCAGGCGAAGGGCTACGACACCTTCTGCCCGCTCGGCCCCTGGATCGAGACCGACGTCGAGCCGGAGCAGCTCGCCGCCGGCGTACGCATCCAGACCTTCCTCAACGGTGACGTCGTCCAGGACGGGTCCACGAAGGACCTCGTCCACGACATCCCGAAGCTGATCGCCCACATCAGCAGCGTGATGACGCTGCTGCCGGGCGATGTGATCCTCACCGGCACCCCCGAGGGTGTCGGCCCCATGGAGCCCGGCGACGAGATCGAGATCTTCGTCGAGGGGCTCGGAGCTCTGACCAACAAGGTGGCACAGCGTTGACTGGCAATGGAATGACCGGCTCACTCGAGCCCAAGGACTACCGGGTCCGGATGGCGCCCTCGCCGACGGGGTCGCCCCACGTCGGCCTGGTCCGCACCGCCCTGTTCAACTGGGCCTTCGCCCGCCACCACGGTGGCACCTTCGTCTTCCGTATCGAGGACACCGACAAGGCGCGCAACACGAGTGAGTCCTACGACGGGCTCATCGACCTGATGCGCTGGCTCGGCCTCGACTGGGACGAGGGCGTCGAGGTCGGCGGCCCCTACGGCCCCTACCGCCAGTCGGAGCGCTCGGAGATCTACGCCGACGCGCTCGGCCGGCTGCGCGCCTCGTCCCACGTCTACGAGTGCTACTGCACCGGCGAGGAGACCACCGCCCGCTACGAGCAGCGCCTGGCCGCCTACAAGGCCGCGAAGGCCGAGGGGATCAAGGGCGAGGCCCCGGCCCAGGGCTACGACAACCACTGCCGCGACCTGAGCGAGGACCAGATCAAGGCGTACGAGGCCGAGGGCCGCTCCTCGGTCCCGCGGTTCCGCATGCCCGACGGCTCGATCACCTTCAACGACCTCGTCCGCGGCGAGGTGACCTTCGAGACCAAGCACGTCCCCGACTACGCGCTCGCGCGCGCCAACGGCGACCCGCTCTACACGCTCACCGCGCCGGTCGACGACGCCACCATGAACATCACCCACGTCTTCCGCGGCGAGGACCTGCTGTCCTCGACGCCTCGGCAGATCGCGCTCTTCGACGCGTTCGTCGAGGTCGGCCTGGCCGAGCGGGCACCGGAGTACGGCCACCTGCCCTACGTCATGGGCCAGGGCAACAAGAAGCTCTCCAAGCGCGACCCGGAGGCGCACGCGCTGAAGTATCGCGAGGAGGGGTTCCTGCCGGAGGGGCTGCTCAACTACGTGGCGCTGCTCGGCTGGGCGATCGCGGCCGACCGCGACATCTTCACCATGGAGGAGATGGTCGAGGCCTTCGAGATCCACGACGTGGTCAAGAACCCGGCCCGCTTCGACATCAAGAAGGCGGAGGCGATCAACGCCTCCCACATGCGGCTGCTGCCGGTCGAGGACATCACCCACCGGGTGATTCCCTACCTCAAGGCCGACGGGATCATCAGCGACCCGGTCAACGATGCCGACGCGCAGATGCTCGAGGCCGCGATGCCGCTGGTCGCCGAGCGGATCAACAAGCTCGGCGAGGCCTCCGACATGCTGCGGTTCCTCTTCGTCTCGGAGGCCGACTTCGCGCTCGACGAGGAGGACTCCGCCAAGCTGCTCGACGAGGAGGGCCTGGGTGTCGTCCGGGCTTCGTACGACGCGCTCGTGGGTCTCCACGCGTGGTCGACGGCCGAGATCCAGGACGCCCTGACCGCCGCCCTGATCGACGGTCTCGGGCTCAAGCCGCGCAAGGCCTATGGCCCGGTGCGCGTCGCGGTGACGGGCAAGCGGATCAGCCCGCCACTGTTCGAATCCATGGAGCTGCTCGGTCGGGAGCGTACGCTGGGGCGCCTGAAGGCGGTTCTCGGGAAGTAGGTCGGACAGGATGAGCACGGTCGTGGAGCCGCCGTCGGGACTGGCGTACTACCAGGTGCAGCGCAGCGGGCGCAGTGGCTGGGGGCGGCCCCTGATCGGACTCATCCTGATCGGACTGTGCGTCTTCTTCGTCTCGCCGGCGGTGGTCTTGGTCGGGTTCGAGCTCTTCTTCATGCTCACCGGCGACAACGTTGCCACCGGGATGGCCAACGTCTCCGACGTGGAGAACGTCACCCCGGAGTCGCTGGCCTTTCTGCTGCTCTCGCTGGCCGGGGCGATCCCGGCGGCGATGCTGCTGTGCTGGGCGCTGCACGGCCTGCGTCCGGGGTGGCTGGCCTCGGTCGAGCGGCGGATCCGCTGGCCGTGGTTGCTGCAGTGCCTCGGGATCGCGGCGATCACGATGGTGGTCACGGTCATCATCGCCTCCCGGCTGCCGATCCCCGGCGACGACCTCGGGCCCAGCACGCTCAACCCCTACACGAGCACGATGCGCGACTTCGTGCTCGTGATCGTGCTGCTCACCCCGCTGCAGGCGGCGGGGGAGGAGTACCTGTTCCGCGGCTACATCTTCCAGACCTTCGGGTCGCTCTTCGGCGGGATGATGGGCGCCCGGACGGTCTCGGTGACGATCACCGCGCTGCTGTTCGCCTTCGCTCACGGGTCCCAGGACCTGCCGCTGTTCCTGGACCGGTTCGCCTTCGGCATCGTCGCCGGCATCTGCGTGATCGCCACCGGTGGCATCGAGGCGGGCATCGCGATGCATGTCCTCAACAACTTCGTCAGCCTCGGCATGGCCGTGGCCTTCGGCGACATCTCGACGGTGCTCAACACCACCGAGGGGTCGTGGTGGCGGATCCCGGTCACCCTGGTCCAGTCGGGCGTCTTCCTGGCGCTGACCGTGTGGGCCGCGCGATCGGCGGGCCTCTCGACCACGACCAAGAGCGCCTGAAAATGGGGCCAGGGGCGTGCCGATTTCGTAGCCTGGGGCCCTCGCCGGTAATGTTTCCTCTCGGTTCGAGGGAGAAATCCTGAGGGCCAGATCGCTCTTGTTGGCGGCCTCTGAGGCTAAGTCAACCAAGACGATGGGCTATGGTGTAATTGGCAACACGACTGGTTCTGGTCCAGTTATTCTAGGTTCGAGTCCTAGTAGCCCAGCGGATCCTCCTCGGAGGATTTGGGAGTCACCGAAGCGGTTCGCTAAGGTTTCACCCGCTGCAAGCCCCCGTCGTCTAGCGGCCTAGGACGTCGCCCTCTCACGGCGGTAACGCCGGTTCAAATCCGGTCGGGGGTACCACGCAGGAAGAGCCCCGAGTCACTGACTCGGGGCTCTTCGCTATTTCTGCGGAGGACAGCGAATCCGCTGCAACGTTTCGGGTGTGAGCGGTCAGGTATAGGGAGACAATGCCCGACGGCCAGGAGGACCCGATGTACGCCGACGAGATCGACGGTCTGCTGACAGCAAGCGCCCCGCAACCCGGTCCGCGGGCCGGTGCGCTCGCGATGGATCTCGCGACGGCGGTCGTGCACGCCGACCGGCGCGCTGAATCTGAGGCGCACGGGGCGAAGCGGAAGTCGGCGCGGAAGTGGCTCGTCGGCGGCGGGGCTGCGATCGGAGTGGTTGTCCTCACCGCAGCGATGACGGGGTCCGCCTGGATGATGAGCGTGCCGCCATTCATGACGCTCGGGCCCGGACTGCAACGCCTCTATGAACCGATCGACTACGTCGCCACCTGGGAGAACGGGGAGCAGCGCCGGTGTCAGCTGTTCCTCGAGTTCAAGGGCCTCGACGACGACGAGCTCGAAGATGTCGCTGCGTACGTGCGCGCCAAGAACTGGGCCTCCTGGCGCGAGGATCTGAGCGACGCGGCAACCGGGGAGGATGGGCCCGAGCTCAGGGAGCGCTTCCGCGTCGAGCTGCAGAGCGTGGTGCCCGGCCTGCGTGCGGTCTCCGTGTCGGAGGCGCCGGGGCCGATCATCACGGGCTACGGCACGAGCTGCGAGGACGGCCAGTGACCGCGGAGCAGGTCAGGGTGGCGACGAGGCGTGCCCTGGACGTCGAGGAGTGGCTCGGTGTGATGGCGCCGGTGCTGTTGGCGTACTTCGTGCGGCGGGTCGCTCCTCCCGAGGAGGCGGCGGATCTGCTCAGCGAGGCGCTGCTGGTGCTGTGGCGGCGAGCCGATGCGATTCCTCATGATGAGGATGCCGCCCGGATGTGGGCGTTCGGGATCGCCCGCAACGTGCTCCGTGGCCACCGGCGTACGAGTCGGCGACGGTCTGCGCTTGCGGACAGGCTGCGGGCTGAGCTGGCGAGCGTCGAGCCCGCATTGCCGGCGGATGAGAGAGTGCTGGATCTGCGCTCGGCCGTTGACCGCCTCAAGCCGATCGACCGCGAGATCGTTCGGCTCGTGCACTGGGACGGGCTGAGCCTCGTCGAGGTGGCTGAGCTGCTCGGCAAGCGGGAGGGCACTGTGCGCAGCCGGTATCACCGGGCACGCGTCGCGCTCAGGACATGGTTGGCTTGAGGTGGCCCCGATGCGTTGGATCGGTGGGTCATCCGGTAATGTTCTCTCTGCCTGCGGGGCCGAAAGGCCGTTGCAGGAGGTGCAAGCCCCCGTCGTCTAGCGGCCTAGGACGTCGCCCTCTCACGGCGGTAACGCCGGTTCAAATCCGGTCGGGGGTACAACGCACGGGAAGCCCCGAGTCACTGACTCGGGGCTTCTTGGTTCTCCGGGTCCAAGTCGAGCTGCATCCAGGTGACGTCGTGCCAGGCGTCGAACTTCCAGCCGATCCTGCGGTACGTCCCGACCTCGGTGAAGCCGAAGGAGCGGTGGATCCCGAGGCTGGCCTGGTTCGGGATGGCGATCCCGGCGAGCGCGCGGTGGAAGCCGCGCTCCTTCAGGTAGGGGAACAGGGCTGCGTACAGGGCCTTGCCGGCGCCGTTGCCGCGGCGGTCGCGGTCGAGGTAGATGGACACGTCGCAGGCCCAGCGGTAGGCGGCGCGGGTGCGGTGCTGGGTGGCGTACGCATAGCCGAGGACCTCCGGTCCGGCCTCGCCCTCGGTCTCCAGGACCAGCCAGGCGTGCTCGGTCAGGGACGACTCGATGCGGCGAGCCATCTCCTCGACCGTCGGCGGTTCGGTCTCGAAGGAGATGACGGTGTCGCGGACGTACGGCTCGTAGATCGCCGCGCAGGCGGCGGCATCCGCGGTCGTCGCGTGGCGGATGGTCCAGGCAGGAGGCATGTCTCCTATAGTAGTCACGTGGCTGACGATAGTGACAAGTTCGGTGAGGCCCTGGCGTCCAACATCAGGTCGGCGCGGGAGTCGCTCGGGATGACCGTCGCGGGGCTCGCGGAGGCGTCCGGGGTGTCTCGGGCGATGATCTCGAAGATCGAGCGGGGCGAGGCGCAGCCGACTGCGGTCCTGCTCACCCGGCTCTCCGGGGCGCTGGAGCTGACCCTGTCGGAGCTGATCGCGCGGGCCGAGGGGGATGCCGTTCGCGTGGCCCGGCGCTCGGAGCAGACCGAGTGGACGGACCCCGAGACCGGCTACGTACGCCGCGCCGTCTCACCGCCCGCGCACGGGATCCTGGAGCTGGTCGAGGTGGAGTTCCCGGCCGGTGCGTCGGTGGCCTCGCCGGCCTCGGCGTACCACTTCAAGGAGCAGCAGATCTGGGTGCTCTCGGGGCATCTGCGGTTCGTCGAGGGGGACATCGTCCACGAGCTCGACGCGGGTGACTGCCTGCAGCTCGGGCCGCCTGCCGACTGCGTCTTCGTCAACCCGACCGACGAGCCCTGTCGATACCTGGTCGTGATCGGCAAGCGGCGCGGGTGACTCAGACCGGGTTGCCGCCGCTCCAGACCTTGTGGGTGAGCGGAACCCCGGGGCGGTAGGCCAGATGCTTCGCGGAGGGCGCGTCGAGCGCCTGCAGATCAGCGCGGCCGCCCACGCTGATCCGTCCCACCGAGTCGCCGAGCCCGAGCGCGGTGGCGCCGCCGACCGTCGCTGCACAGAGAGCCTCCTCGAAGGTCAGGCGCTGCTGGAGCACGGCGGTGGCGACACAGAACCCCATCGAGGTCGTGAACGACGAGCCGGGGTTGCAGTTGGACGCGATCGCGATCGTGACGCCGGCGTCGACCAGCTCGCGCGCCGGGGGAAAGGGCTCGCGGGTGGAGAGATCGCAGGCGGGAAGGAGCGTGGCGACGGTGTCCGACCCGGCGAGGGCGTCGACGTCGGCCGGGCTCAGGTGGTTGCAGTGGTCGACGCTCGTCGCGCCCAGCTCGACGGCCAGCCGGACGCCGCCGGACTCGCCGAGCTGGTTGCCGTGGAGCTTGACGCCGAGCCCCGCGGCGCGGCCGGCCTCGAGGATCTCGCGGGACTCCTCGACGTCGAAGGCGCCTTGCTCGCAGAAGACGTCGATGTAGGTCGCATAGGGCGCGACGGCGGCGAGCATCGGGCCGGTCACGAGGTCGATGTAGGCGCGACGGTCGACACCCGCGGGAACGACGTGAGCGCCGAGGTAGGTGACCGCCTCGGCGTGCTCGGCGCTGATCCGGGCCAGGCGCTGCTCGGTCTCGACGTCGAGGCCGTAGCCGGTCTTGGCCTCGATCGTCGTGGTGCCGCCGCGGTGTGCCTCCTCCCGCAGCCAGCGCGCCCGGGCACGGAGGTCGTCGTCGGTGGCGGCGCGGGTGGCTTCGACGGTGCGCATGATCCCGCCGGCCTCGTAGGGCCGGCCGGCCATCCGGTCGACGAACTCCTCGGCGCGGTCGCCCATCGAGACCAGGTGGGTGTGGGAGTCGACCCAGCCCGGGAGCACCGCGCGACCGTCAAGGTCCTCACGTGTGTCCGCCGCTGGGGCGCTGTCGGCCGGGCCGATCCAGGCGATCCGGCCGTCCTCGATCACCACGGCGGCGTCGCGGAGGATGCCGTGCTCCTCGGTGTGTGTGGTCAGCTCGCCGACATTGGTCAGCAACAGGCTCATCCGAGCTCCTTCAGCGCTTCTGTGAACATGACGGCGGGGTCACGACCGTCCGCGAGTCGACCGTCCTCGGCCACCACGCGCCCGCCGACCACGACGCGACGTACGTCGGTGGCGGTCGCCACCAGGGCGAGCTGGTCGAGGGCGGCTCCGGCGGTGCGTACCGAATCTGGGTCGATCTCCACCAGGTCGGCGCAGGCTCCGATCCGGAGGCCGCCCGGGAGGCCGGAGGCGGCGTAGCCGGAGCCGGCGCGGGCGGTCTCGAGGTCGGCGGGGGAGAAGCGTCCGCGCTGCCGGCTGTGCAGCCGTTCGCCGGCTTCCACGCCGCGCACCTCGAGCCAGGGATCGATGACCGCGTTCTGGTCGGACCCGAGCGCGATGCGTACGCCTGCGTCGGCCAGCTCGCGGGCGGGTCCGATGCCGTCGCCCAGGTCGGCCTCAGTGGTCGGGCACATCGCCACCCCGGCGCCGCTGGCCGCGATGAGGGCGATGTCGGTGTCGGTCAGGTGCGTGGCGTGGACCAGCCAGGTGCGCGGGGAGAGCGCGCCGGCGTCGGCAAGGACCTGGGTGGGCGTCCGTCCGTACGCGGCGAGCGACTGCTCGTTCTCCGCGGGCTGCTCGGAGACGTGGACGTGGAGGGGCACCTCGGCGGGCAGCCGCTCGGCGACCAGCGCGATGTCGTCGGGGGAGACGGCGCGTACCGAGTGGATGGCCGCGCCGACGGCGTGGGTCTGATGAAGCTGCTGCCAGCGCTCGAGCCAGGCCTCGGCGGTGCCGTCTCCGAAGCGGCTCTGCTCGGGGAGGAGCGGCTTGCCCGGGGCGCTGGTCAGATAGAGGGTGTCGAGAAGGGTCAGCCGGATGCCGACGCTGCTCGCGGCCCTCGTGAGCGCGGTGCCGAACGCGTTGGGGTCCACGTAGGGCGTGCCGTCCGGGCGGTGGTGGACGTAGTGGAACTCTGCGACGGTGGTCCAGCCGGTCACCAGCATCTCGGCGAAGACGGCCTCGGCCAGGCGCTCGTAGGAGTCGGGAGTGAGGCGGTCGGCGACGGCGTACATCTGCTCGCGCCAGCGCCAGAAGTCACCACCCTGGTCGTGCGTCCGGCCGCGCAGCGCGCGGTGGAAGGCATGGGAGTGAGCATTGCCGGAGCCGGCGAGCACGGTGCCGAGGCGGAGGTCGGCGGCCTCGGCGCTCCCGCCGGGGGTGATCGCGGTGATCCGGCCCTCGGTCACCTCGATCACGAGGTCGGTGAGCTCGCGGCCCTCGACCAGCGCCCGCGCGGCATGGATCCGGGTCATCCGCGGGTCTCGCTCGCCAGCAGTCGGACGACGTCGGTGAGCGCCCTCGCCCCGGCCCGGCAGTCGTCGTCGGTGGCGGTCTCGTAGGGGGAGTGGGAGACGCCGGTGGGGTTGCGGGTGAAGAGCATCGCGGTGGGGATCTCGGCGGCGAGGATGCCGGCGTCGTGACCGGCACCGGTGGCGAGCACCGGCACTCCGCCCAGCGCGCCGACCAGGCGTTGTTGCAGGTCAGAGTCGAAATGGACGGTGGAGACGTAGGACTCCTCGACCACCTCCAGGGTGCAACCGTGCTCCTCGGCGGCCGCGTGCGAAGCGGCCAGGATCTCCTCGAGGAGGGCTCGGGTCTGCGGGTCGGTGTCGCCGCGTACGTCGAGCCAGGCATCCACCCGGGAGGCGATGACGTTGGTGCCGCCCGGGATCGGGGTGAGGCGGCCGATCGTGGCCCGGGCGGAGCCGGCACCGTCGTGAGCCGACGCGATGCGCTGGGCGGCCAGGACCGCGGCGGCCATCGCGGCGACCGGGTCGCGCCGGTCGCGCATCCGGGTCGCGCCGGCGTGGTTGCCCTCACCGGAGAAGACCAGCTTCCAGCGGCCGTGGGCGAGGATGCTCGAGGCCACGGCGACCGGGGAATCGAGATCGGCGAGCCCGATGCCCTGCTCCACGTGGAGCTCGACGAACGCGGCCAGGCTCGCCAACCGCTCCTCGTCGCGGCCCAGGCCGGCCGGGTCGATCCCGTCCGCTCCGCAGGCCTCGGCGTACGTCACTCCGGCGTCGTCGGTGAGCGCGGCCACCGCCTCGCCGGACAGCGCACCGGTCATCAGCTTCGAGCCCAGGCACGCGATGCCGAAACGCGAACCCTCCTCCTCGCCGAACGCGGCGATCGTCACCGGCCGAGCCGGTACGAAGCCCTCCTCCATCAGCGCCGAGACCGCGGCCAGGGACGAGGCGACCCCGAGCGGGCCGTCGTAGGCGCCCCCGCCCGGAACCGAGTCGAGGTGGGAGCCGATCGCGATCGCGCCGCCCCCGCCGCCCCAGTGAGCCCAGATGTTGCCGTTGCGGTCGGTCTCGACCTCGAGGCCGAGCCCTGCCGACGTACGCCGGAACCACTCGCGCAGCTCCAGCTCGGCCGGCTCGTAGACATGCCGGGAGTAGCCGCCGCGTACGGGATCGCGGCCGATCCCGGCGATCTCGTCGAGCAGCTCTACGACATCCAAACTCACGGTCTTCCTCTACTTCTGTTGCCGAGTCGGCTCATCCTGACGATCCCCGCTGCCGAGTCGGCTCGTCATGACGGGCCGACTCGGCAGGGGTTGTGGTCAGGATGCGCCGACTCGGCGAGGCGAACATTGATCAGGCGTCGAGCATCGGGACGTTGAGTCCCCGCTCACGAGCGACGTCGCGCGCGTGCTCGTAGCCCGCGTCGACGTGGCGCATGACACCCGTGCCGGGGTCGTTGGTCAGGACCCGCTCGATCTTCTCCGCGGCGAGCGGAGTGCCGTCGGCGACACAGACCTGGCCGGCGTGGATGGAGCGGCCGATGCCGACACCGCCGCCGTGGTGGATGCTCACCCAGCTCGCGCCGGAGGCGGTGTTGAGCAGCGCGTTGAGCAGCGGCCAGTCGGCGATCGCGTCGGACCCGTCCTTCATCGCCTCGGTCTCGCGGTAGGGCGAGGCCACGGAGCCGGAGTCGAGGTGGTCGCGACCGATCACGACCGGCGCCGAGAGCTCGCCGGAGGCGACCATCTCGTTGAACTTCAACCCGGCGAGGTGGCGCTCCTTGTAGCCCAGCCAGCAGATCCGCGCCGGCAGGCCCTCGAAGTGCACCTTCTCGCCCGCCTGGGTGATCCAGCGCTTGAGGCCCTCGTTCTCGGGGAAGAGGTCGACGATGGCCCGGTCGGTCTTGGCGATGTCCTCGGGGTCGCCCGAGAGCGCCGCCCACCGGAACGGGCCCAGACCCTCCTCGAAGAGCGGTCGGATGTAGGCGGGGACGAAGCCGGGGAAGGCGAACGCGTTCGCGAACCCGCCCAGACGGGCTCCCTCGCGCAGCGAGTTGCCGTAGTCGAAGACCTCGGCATCACGAGCCATGAACCCGACCATGGCCTCGACGTGCTTGGCCATCGAGGCCTGCGCCTTCTCGGTGAAGTCGTCGGGATCCTCGGCGGCCCGCGCGGCCCACTCCTCGACGGTGTACTCGAGCGGGAGGTAGGAGAGCGGGTCGTGCGCCGAGGTCTGGTCGGTGACGATGTCGATCTCGACCCCGCGCGCCAGGATCTCCGGGAAGACCGCGGCACAGTTGCCGACGAGGCCGATGGAGCGCGGCGTACGGGACTTCTTGGCCTCCTCGGCCTGGGCGAGCGCGTCATCGAGCGACGACGCGACGGTGTCCATGTAGCCGTGGTCGACACGGCGCTGGAGGCGCGCCGCGTCGACGTCGACGACGATCACGACGCCCTCGTTCAGCGTCACCGCGAGCGGCTGCGCGCCGCCCATGCCGCCGGCGCCGCCGGTCAGGGTCACGGTGCCGGCCAGGGTGCCACCGAACCGTTTGCGGGCGATGGCGGCGAAGCACTCGTAGGTGCCCTGCAGGATGCCCTGGGTGCCGATGTAGATCCACGAGCCGGCGGTCATCTGGCCGTACATGGTCAGACCGAGCGACTCCAGCCGCCGGAACTCCGGCCAGGTCGCCCAGTCGCCGACGAGGTTGGAGTTGGCGATCAGGACCCGGGGTGCCCACTCGTGGGTGCGGAAGACGCCGACCGGCTTGCCGGACTGCACCAGCAGGGTCTCGTCGGCCTCGAGCTCGTCGAGGGTGCGGACGATCGCGTCGTACGCCTCCCAGGACCGCGCGGCGCGGCCGGTGCCGCCGTAGACGACCAGGTCGTCGGGACGCTCGGCCACCTCCGGGTCGAGGTTGTTCATCAGCATGCGCTTGGCGGCCTCGGTCTGCCAGTTCTTGGCGGTGATCTCGGGGCCGCGCGGTGCGCGGACAGTGCGTGGTTCGCTCATGTCGCTCATCACATCACTGAAGTGAGCGAGCGCGCACGGGAAAGAAGGGTGCCGTCGGCGACGAGGCCGACGACCGCCTTGATGTCCGGGGACAGGAAGCGGTCCGGGCCGGGCGCGGGGACCAGCCTGCGGATCTCCTCGACCAGCGCGGCGCCGACGGGGCCGGGACGCTCGGGGGCGCGCATATCGATGGCACGGGCGGCGGTGAGGATCTCGATCGCGACGACCTGCTGTGCCCCGGTGATCGCGCGGCGGAGCTTGCGGGCGGCGTTCCAGCCCATCGAGACGTGGTCCTCCTGCATCGCGGAGGTCGGGATGGAGTCGACCGATGCCGGGACGGCGAGGCGCTTGAGGTCGGAGACGATCCCGGCCTGCGTGTACTGCGCGATCATGTGCCCGGAGTCGACGCCGGGGTCGTGAGCGAGGAACGGGGGCAGCCCGTGGTTGCGCGACTTGTCGAGGAAGCGGTCGGTGCGGCGCTCGGAGATCGAGGCGAGGTCGGCGGTGGCGATGGCCAGGAAGTCGAGTACGTAGCCGATCGGCGCGCCATGGAAGTTGCCGTTGGACTCGACCCGGCCGTCGAGGGTGACCACCGGATTGTCGACCGCGCTCGCGAGCTCGGTCTCGGCCACGCGCGCGGCGTGGGCCATGGTGTCGCGCACGGCGCCGTGGACCTGGGGCGCGCAGCGCAGCGAGTAGGCGTCCTGCACCCGGGTGAACCCGGTGCCGCGGTGGTCGGCGACGATGCCGCTGCCCGCGAGGACGGCACGGATGTTGGCCGCCGAGGTCGCCTGGCCGGCGTGCGGGCGCAGGGCCTGAAGGTCCTCGGCGAAGACGCTGTCGGTGCCCTGGAGACCCTCAATGCTGAGCGCTCCGGCGATGTCGGCGGTGGCGACCAGGTCGTCGAGGTCGGCGAGCGCCAGGACGAGCATCGCCAGCATCCCGTCGGTGCCGTTGATCAGCGCCAGCCCCTCCTTCTCGCGCAGCTGGACCGGGGTGATCCCGGCGGCCGCCAGCGCGTCGGCGGCGGGTACGAGGTCGCCGTCGGCGTTGCGTACGTCGCCCTCACCCATCGCCGCGAGCGCGCAGTGCGCCAGCGGGGCCAGGTCGCCGGAGCAGCCGAGCGAGCCGTACTCACCGATCACCGGGGTGATCTGGGCATTCAGGAGCGCGGCGTAGGTCTGGGCGACCTCGGGGCGCACACCGGTCCGGCCGGTGGCGAGGGTGGAGAGACGCAGCAGCATGAGGCCACGTACGACCTCCTTCTCGATCTCGGCGCCGGAGGAGGCCGCGTGCGAGCGGACCAGCGAGGCCTGCAGCTGAGCGCGGTGCTCGGGCGGGATCGAGGTGTTGGCGAGGGCGCCGAAACCGGTCGAGATGCCGTAGTGGGGCCGGGTGTCGTGAGCCAGCGACTCGATGAGCTCGCGGCTCGTGGCCATCGCGGCCAGCGACTCGTCGGTGAGGGTGATGGGGGTGTTGTGACGGGCGACGGCGACTACCTGATCGAAGGTGAGGGCACCGACCCCGACGGGAACCGTGGTGTAGGTCATGACCAGAGTGGATCACATCACATTCAGGCGGGTGAGCACAGGCCGTTGTCGGCGGCGTCCTTCTCCTGGTCCTCGGGGCTCACCGAGTCGGCCGGAACCTCGTCCGGTGAGGCGCTGACCTCGGGATTCGCCGGTGAGGCAGAGGTCGTGGGCGAAGGGGCGGTGGACGTCGTCGTCGTGTCGTGGAGCGGACGGTCCTCGAGCATCCGCTCCCACAGCTCGTCAGCCTTCGGGAGGATCTCGAGACGGCCCCAGTTGGGGTCGCCGGGAGGGTAGGCGCGGTTGGGTACGGTCTCGAACTCGATGCTCGACGGATCCAGGTCGCGCATCTCGCCGGCCAGGTCGGCCAGCCCGGCGACGGAGCCGATGTCGGTGGTGATGCTCTTGGAGAGCTCCGTCGCGAACCTGGCCAGGCGACGCGGGCGGGTCAGGGTGCCGGCGGAGAGGACCTTGGTGGCGAGGGCGGTGAGGAAGTACTGCTGACGCCGCATCCGGCCCAGGTCGGCGTTGGGAGTCGAGGAGCGGTTGCGTACGTAGTCGAGGGCCTGCTTGCCGCGCAGGTTGTGGGTGCCGGCGGGCAGGAAGATGTTGTGCTCCTCGTCGTCGATCGCCTCCGGGATGCAGATCGTGACGCCGCCGACCGCGTCGACCATCCCGCGGAACCCGGCGAAGTCGAGCGCGAGGTAGTGGTCGATCGGGATCCCGGTGAGCAGCTCGGTCTGGCGGGCGGTGCAGATCGGGCCGCCCAGGGAGTAGGCCTCGTTCCACATCACGCCGCTCGCCTCGGGGATGGTGGTGCCGTCCGGGGCGGTGCACTCCGGCCGGTCCACGAGCGCGTCGCGGGGGATCGAGACGCCGTAGGCCGAGGTCCGGTCGGCGGAGACGTGGAGCAGGATCGTGCTGTCGGAGCCGCCGGAGCCACCCTCGCCGTCGATCGAGCAGCCCTCGCAGTCACGTCCGTCGGTGCCGAGGATCAAGACGTTGAGCGGCTGCTTGGGGCCCTCGTCCTCGCTCTCCGGCTCGTCGACGAGGTGGTGGATGTCGCCTCCGGAGCCGAGGTTGCGGTTGAGGTGGTCGTAGAACGCCCAGGTGCCGATCCCGGTGCCGACCGCCAGGAACAGCATCGTCACCACGACGGTGAGCACGACCGTACGTGTCCCCGACCTCGTTTCGGTCCTCATCACCCTCCCTCGCTGGCCCGCGTGAGCAGACCGACTGCGTGTGCAGCCCACACAGGTTCTACGCGCCAGTGAGCCGAGAGGTTGCTGCTTCAGGTAACGGCATTGTGAAACCATGAGGAAGGCACTGTCCGAAAACCGCGCGTAATTTCTTTGCGAACGCGGCAACATGGTGGACATGGATGGGACGACGAGCGTGAATGGACTCGACTTCGAATCGTGCTACCGCGCTGTTCGTTCGCGCGACCGGCGCTTCGACGGCATCTTCTACACGGCGGTGGCCTCGACCGGGATCTACTGCCGGCCCTCGTGCCCGGCCCGGACCCCGGCGCTGGTCAACGTCTCCTTCCACCGGACCGCGGCGGCGGCCCAGGCCGCCGGCTACCGGGCCTGCAAGCGCTGCCGCCCCGATGCCACGCCGGGCAGCCCGGAGTGGGATGTGGCTGCGACGCTGGCCGGGCGCGCGATGCGGCTGATCGCCGACGGCGTCGTCGACCGGGAAGGAGTCGAGGGGCTGGCTCGCCGG
The DNA here is from genome assembly GCF_054031495.1 of Nocardioides sp. YJ-D4. Taxonomy (NCBI): domain Bacteria; kingdom Bacillati; phylum Actinomycetota; class Actinomycetes; order Propionibacteriales; family Nocardioidaceae; genus Nocardioides; species Nocardioides sp. YJ-D4. The sequence continues at coordinate 1,212,493 of NZ_CM132932.1, read as the reverse complement.
GTCGGCTACTCGCCGCGCCACCTGACCCGACTGCTGACCACCGAGCTCGGCGCCGGTCCGCTGGCGCTGGCCAGGGCGCGCCGAGCGCAGACCGCCCGGACGCTGGTCGAGACCACCGAGCTCGGCTTCGCGGACATCGCCTTCGCCGCCGGCTTCTCGAGCGTACGTCAGTTCAACGACACCGTCCGCGAGGTCTACGCGGCCTCGCCGACGGAGCTCCGCGGCCGCCGTGGATCGCGGCGGCGGGCCGACGGGACGATCGCGCTGCGGCTCGCCGTCCGCACCCCGTTCGCCGGCCGGGCGCTGCACGCCTTCCTGCGCGACCACATGGTGCCGGGCGTCGAGGTCGCCGGGGTCGACGGCGGGCGACGCTGGTTCGCCCGCACGCTCGACCTGCCCAACGGGCCCGGCACGCTGCGTCTCGAGCTCGCCGACATCCCCGAGGGCGAGACCGGCTTCGTCCATGCGACCTTCAAGCTCGCCGACCTGCGGGACACCACCGCCGCCGTCGAGCGCGCCCGCCGGCTGCTCGACGCCGACTGCGACCCGCGTGCGGTCGGCGACGTCTTCACCGGGGACGAGGTGATCGGACCGCTGGCCCTCGCCCTGCCGGGGCTGCGGGTGCCGGGCACCGTCGACGGGGGCGAGCTCGCGCTGCGTACGATCGTGGGGCAGCAGGTCTCCGTCGCCGGCGCGCGCACCGTCCTGGCGGGGATCGTCGCCGAGCACGGCCGCCCGATCGCGACCGACATCGACGGCCTCACCCATCTGTTCCCGTCCGCGGACGCCCTTGCCGCCGCCGACCCGGCCGGCATGCCGATGCCGCGCTCGCGTGGACGCGCGGTCACCGGTCTGGCCGCGGCGCTCGCCTCCGGCGAGCTGCAGCTGGACCGCGGCACCGACCGCGACGTCGTGCACGAGCAGCTGATCAGCCTGCCCGGGGTCGGTCCCTGGACCGCCGACTACGTCGCGCTGCGGGCTCTCGGCCATCCCGATGTCTTCCTGCCGACCGATGTCGGCATCAAACGAGCGCTGGAAGTGCTCGGTGCGCCTGCGGCGGATGTCGCCGCCTGGCGGCCGTGGCGCTCGTACGCCCTGCTCTACCTGTGGACCTCACTGACTGCCTTGGAGAAACTGTGATGTGGACTCTCATCGACTCGCCCGTCGGCGAGCTCCGGCTGGTCGCGCACGACGGCGCGATCACCGCGATCGACTTCATGCCGGCCGACTATGCCAAGGGCCGGGTGCTCGGGGACCGGTCTGATTCGGATTCGCTGTTGCTGGAATGCGCCCGGCAGCTCGCCGAGTACTTCAAGGGTGACCGGACGAGCTTCGACCTCCCGCTGGCGCCCTCGGGCACTGCGTTCCAGACGCGCGTGTGGGAGCAGCTGCAGCAGATCGAGTACGGCACGACCGCCTCCTACGGTCAGATCGCCGGCCGCCTCTCGCTGACCGGCCACGGCGCCCGCGCCGTCGGGCTCGCCAACGGCCGAAACCCCATCCCCATCGTGATCCCGTGCCACCGTGTCGTCGGCGCGGACGGCTCCCTGACCGGCTACGCCGGTGGCCTGGACCGCAAGACGACCCTGCTGGGCTTGGAGAGCGGTGCCCTCTTCTGATGCCGAGACTGCAGTTGTGGCGTCCGAGACCGCAGTTGTGGCGTACGTCGGTGGTGGCTGCCGCGCTCCTCGCCACTCTTGCCGCGTGCGCGGAGGAGGCCACCGAGCCCGCGGCGCCCGCGACCAGCGAGAGCCGCGCCGAGGTCGAGAACGAGGTGCTGGTCAACGGCCGTGCGCGGTGTGACCAGGACGTGTCGAGCGACCAGGCGAAGGACACGATCGAACGCGTCGGCGGGCTCCAGCAGCCGACCTGGTCGGTGCGGTTCGCCGAGAGCACCGCGGCGGGGGTGGTCGTGCTGGTCACCGGCGATCTGGACGACGCCGAGCCCACGCTCTTCGACGACTATCGCGTGGCGGTGATCGTCGCGTCCGCCGAGGATCAGACGCGTACGGAGGACTTCAAGGCCGTGCGCGACGCGGTTCGGGAGCTCTGCGGCTGAACGCTCACCGAGTTACCTCGGTCAGGTGACGCTTCCTTCGTGGAACTCCGCGAAGGAAGCGCGTGCTCACCGAGTTACCTCGGTGAGCATCCGGCGCCCTACTCCGCAGCCGCGCGCCGCAGCGACTCCGAGAGCCGGTCGGCAGCAGCGAGGACAGCAGGTGCGTGCATCTTGCCCGGCTGGCGGGTGAGTCGCTCGAGCGGGCCGGAGACGGAGACGGCGGCGATGACCTTGCCGCCGGGGGAGCGGACGGGAGCGGACACCGAGGCGACGCCGGCCTCGCGCTCGCCGATCGACTGAGCCCAACCGCGGCGGCGGATGCCAGAGAGGGCGGCGGCGGAGAAGGCGGCGTTCTGCAGGCCGCGGTGGAGGCGCTCCGGGTCCTCCCACGCGATCAGTATTTGAGCGGCCGACCCGGCACGCATCGTCAGCTGCGAGCCGACGGGGATGGTGTCGCGGAGACCGGAGGGGCGCTCGGCGGCGGCGACGCAGACGCGGAAGTCGCCCTGGCGCCGCCACAGCTGCGCCGACTCACCGGTGATGTCGCGCAGCCGCGCCAGGACGGGCCCGGCGGTGGCCAGCAGCCGGTCCTCACCGGCGGCGGCGGACAGCTCGGCCAGCCGCGGGCCGAGAACGAAGCGGCCCTGCATGTCGCGGGCGACCAGACGGTGGTGCTCGAGGGCGACCGCCAGACGGTGTGCGGTCGGACGGGCGAGACCCGTGCCGGCCACCAGACCGGCCAGGGTCGCCGGGCCGGATTCGAGAGCTGTGAGCACAAGGGCGGCCTTGTCGAGCACGCCCACACCGCTGGAACTGTCCATATCGCAAGACTAACTTCTCAGAACCTGAGATGCAACGTTACGCTCGGAGAAGCAGACTGGAAGTGGCGGATCTGACATTGCGATTCAACGCTCGAACCGCCACCGGCCACTACAGACCAAAGATGCCAGATGGAGAACGTGTCATGGGCAGGACCTTGTCGGAGAAGGTGTGGGACGAGCATGTCGTCCGGTCGACCGCGGGAGAGCCCGATCTCCTTTACATCGACCTTCACCTCATCCACGAGGTGACGAGTCCGCAGGCCTTCGAGGGCCTGCGTCTGTCCAACCGCAAGGTACGCCGCCCCGACCTCACCATCGCCACCGAGGACCACAACGTCCCGACCCTCGACTGGGACAAGCCGATCGCCGACCCGGTCAGCCGCACCCAGGTCGAGACGCTGCGTAAGAACGCCGAGGAGTTCGGCGTACGTCTTCACCCGCTCGGCGACGCCGAGCAGGGGATCGTGCACGTGGTCGGGCCGCAGTTGGGGCTCACCCAGCCGGGCATGACCATCGTCTGCGGTGACTCGCACACCTCCACGCACGGTGCGTTCGGCGCGATCGCGTTCGGCATCGGCACCTCCGAGGTCGAGCACGTGCTCGCGACCCAGACGCTGATGCAGGACAAGCCGAAGACCATGGCTGTCACGGTCAACGGCACGCTGCCCGAGGGCGTCAGCGCCAAGGACCTGATCCTCACCCTGATCTCCAAGACCGGCACCGGCGGTGGCCAGGGCTACATCGTGGAGTATCGCGGCGAGGCCATCCGTGAGCTCTCCATGGAGGCTCGGATGACGATCTGCAACATGTCGATCGAGTGGGGTGCCAAGGCCGGCATGATCGCTCCCGACGAGACGACGTTCGCCTACATCAAGGACAAGCCCGAGGCTCCGAAGGGCGCCGACTGGGACCAGGCCGTCGCGCACTGGAAGTCCCTGGTCACCGACGAGGACGCCGTCTTCGACAAGGAGATCGTCCTCGACGCCGCCGAGGTCACCCCGTTCGTCACCTGGGGCACCAACCCGGGCCAGGGCGTCCCGCTGGGCGCGGCCGTCCCGAGCCCCGACGACTTCGAGGACGCCGACGAGAAGATCGCGGCCGAGAAGGCCCTGACCTACATGGGGCTCGAGGCCGGCACCCCGATGCGCGAGGTGCACATCGACACCGTCTTCCTCGGCTCCTGCACCAACGGCCGCATGGAGGACCTGCGTACGGCCGCCGACATCATCCAGGGCCACCATGTCGCCGAGGGGACCCGCTTCCTGGTCGTCCCCGGCTCGGCCAAGGTGCGCCTGCAGGCCGAGGAGGAGGGTCTGCACAAGATCTTCATCGACGCCGGTGCCGAGTGGCGCGGCGCGGGCTGCTCGATGTGCCTGGGCATGAACCCCGACACCCTCGCCCCCGGCGAGCGCTCGGCCTCCACGTCCAACCGCAACTTCGAGGGTCGCCAGGGCAAGGGCGGTCGCACCCACCTGGTCTCGCCGGAGGTGGCTGCCGCCACCGCCGTACGCGGCACCCTCTCCTCGCCCGCCGACCTCGTCACCGTTGGAGCCTGAGTCATGGACAAGTTCACCACCCACACCGGCGCCGGCGTGCCGCTGCGCCGCAGCAACGTCGACACCGACCAGATCATCCCCGCGGTCTACCTCAAGCGCGTGACCCGCACCGGCTTCGAGGACGGCCTCTTCGCTGCCTGGCGCAACGATCCGACGTTCGTCCTCAACAACGAGGCGTACGCCGGGGCCTCGGTCCTCGTCGCCGGCCCCGACTTCGGCACCGGCTCCTCGCGTGAGCACGCCGTCTGGGCGTTGATGGACTACGGCTTCCGCGTGGTCATCTCGAGCCGCTTCGGCGACATCTTCCGCGGCAACTCCGGCAAGGCTGGACTGCTCGCGGCGAAGGTCGACGAGAAGGTCGTCCAGAAGCTGTGGGACTACCTCGACGACAACCCGGGCGCCCAGATCACCGTCGACCTGGAGTCGCGCACCGTACGCGCCGGCGATGGCCCCGACGCCATCGAGGACTCCTTCGACATCGACGACTACACCCGCTGGCGCCTCCTCGAGGGCCTCGACGACATCGGCATCACGCTGTCCCACGAGGACGACATCGCGACGTACGAGGCGACCCGGCCCTCCTTCAAGCCGGTCACCCTGCACGCCTAGATCGAATCGTGAGTTGTGGGCGACGAGAGTGCACTCTCGTCGCCCACAACTGCGTTTTCGGCAGACGGAACTGACGTCTCGGGTGGCTAGGGGAGGCGGATCTGGCGGCCGTCGGCGCCACGCTGGGAGCCGGTGATGCGGTCGCAGGAGCCGGTGTCGACCCAGCAGCGGAGGTACCAGGACTCGGCGGCGGTCGCGGTGTAGAGGACGACGCTGCGGTCGGACTCGAAGCCGGCGACGCGGACCTTCTCGACGGAGTCGGGTACGCGCAGGTCGATGTGCTCGGAGGTGCTCATGTTGACCGCGATGCCGCGCTCGGCGCCGTAGCTGATCATCCCGGGGTCGCTGGGGTTGCGGGCGATGGCGACGATCGAGCCGTCGGGGGAGTCGGCGACCGACCCGGGCAGCGGCGCGTGGACGCCCGGCTGGGTGAGGCTGCCGTCGGCCTCGATGGCGGCGAAGCGGGCCTCCCACTCGCCGGGGTTGTGAAGGAGTACGCCGCGCCGCAGCGGGATCAGCTGCTGATAGCCGAGCGGCAGCGAGATCCGCTGGGTGGCCTCGCCCGGATCCCAGGCGGTCACCGGCGGCCGGGAGACGGTGAGCTCGCCGTAGTTGCCGGGCACCGCCGGCGGGGCGGGCACGATGCCGGTACGGAAGTACGCGCGGGTGCGGTCGGTGCCGAGGACCGCGGTGGCGGCAGGCGTGCCCTCGAGCACGAGCCGGTCGGTCTCCTCGCCCGTCGTGGTGTCCACCGCGACGAGGGCGGAGACGGCGTCGCCGGTCTGCTGGAGCGCGAAGAGCTGGTTGCCGTCCTTGCTCAGGACCGGCTGGGTCCACAGGCCGGGGACCTGGATGGTCGACCCGCGCCGCGCGATCCACACCGGACCGGGCTTGTCGGCGCGCTCGTACATCAGCACCGTCCAGCCGGCCACGCTCATCTGCGACCCGAAGACCTTCTGCGGCTTCGCGCCGAGCTGGAGTCGGCCGGCCTGGTCCACGAAGGGCAGGGTCGTCGCGGGGCCGACGGGCAAATCGGCGTACGTCGCCGGGATGGCCGGCTCGCTGTTGCGGACCGTCGGAGCGGGCGGCGCCGGCGTCGGTACGTTGGTGCCGGTGCGGCCTTCGGCGAGCCGGGTCGTGTGGACGGCCAGCCAGGCCACGGAGGCGATCAGGGCGAGGATGATGCAGGCCGAGAACAGGATCCCGGCGCGGCGGCTGGGCCGCACCGTGGTCTGCGGCTCCTCGAGCACCACGGTCGGCTGCTCCTCGTCGATGTGCACGTCGGTGATGGTCGTACCTTCCTCGTCCTGTCTCCCGAAGGCTGCGCTGTCGAAGCGATGCTGCGGACGTGCCCCGAGTCTCTCCACGGTAACCACGTGGAGGCGTCGGAATCAGGAGCGATCAGGTGAACAATCCGTTTTCACATGCCGTCGGTATGTCCGTAAGCGCCGGAGATGGCCTAAGGTCGATCGCGTGGTGAGAAAACGAGTAGCTGATGCAGGCAAACAGGCCGGAAGAGTAGTCGGCGCGGTGCGGGAGACGGCCGGGAAGCTGGTCGCCGACGTGGTGTCCGGCAAGGTCAAGGTCCCCTCCGTCCCGAAGGTCAAGGTGCCGCGGCCAGGGCGCAAGGCGCCGGCCAAGGCCGCTGAGCCGGTCATGCCGCCCGCCAAGCGGGTCGCCGAGCCGGTGAAGCCCGAGCCCACCGTCGAGGCCGCTGCGGACCCGGTCGCCCAGGCGGCTGAGAAGACCGCGCCGGCGAAGAAGACTGCCGCCAAGAAGACCGCTGCCAAGAAGACCACGGCCACGAAGAGCCCCGCGAAGAAGACGGCGACCGCGGCGAAGAAGACTACGGCGACGAAGGCTCCGGCGGCGAAGAAGACGACGGCCACGAAGACCACGGCGGCGAAGAAGGCCACGGCCAAGAAGACCACGGCCAAGAAGGCTCCCGCGGCGAAGAAGCCCACCACCGCAGGCGCGGCGACCCCCGCGACTCCGGCGACGGAGACCTCCGCCGCAGCCGCCCCTGCGAAGACGACGGCCGCGAAGAAGACGACGGCGAGAAAGACGACGGCCGCGAAGAAGACGACGGCCAAGAAGACCGCAGCCAAGAAGACGACGGCCAAGAAGGCTCCCGCGCAGACGACGGCGGCGAAGAAGACGACCGCGGCGAAGGAGGCACCCGCGAGCGGAACATCGACGAGCCCGACGACCGGGACCGAGACGCCGTCCGGCGACTCCTAGCCCGGACTCCCGACGCGCACGGAGGCGAGAGCCGTACGCGGCCCGAGCCCCAGGCTGCGTACGGTCTCGAGGTCCTCGAGGGTGTCGACGTCGTGGCGCAGCGAGTGGAGGTCGCCCTCCAGCGGATGGGCGCCACCGTCGCGATGGGCGGCGGCGGACCCGGGCCCGAACGCGGGCCGGAACAGGTCGTGGGCCGCGGTGTAGAGGGTGGTGCCCCCACCCGCCGCGTCCTCGACGTACGCAGCCTCGAACCCCTCCGCCGCGCGCAGCGCCGCGTCCAGGTCGGCGGAGCGGAGTGCGGGGAGGTCGCCGCAGAGCGCAGCGGGGCGGAGCCCCGGCCAGCGGCGCCGGGCTTCGAGCGCTCCCTGCACGAGGGTCTCGTTGAGGTCGCCGCTGACCCCGTCGGGGATGACGGCGGCGCCGAGACGGGCGACATCGGCGGCGAAGTAGGAGTCGTCGGTGATCACCAGCACGGCGCCGACGCCGGTGGCGGCCAGGCACGACTCGGCGGTGTCGAGGGCGAACGAGCGGGCGAGATCGGCCCGTTCGTGCGACTCGATTCCGACCAGCCGGGACTTGCCGCGCGCCGGGGGCTTGACGGGCAGCAGTACGACGTAACCGGGTGCAGGTACAGGCATCGAGGTAGATCCTGACAGGTATCTCACAACCACGCGGAGACGGCCCGGTAGCCTGCCCTGCGTGGGAAAGTACCGGAAGTTCCAGGAGGGCAAGCTCGGCTGGCCGTGGGTCGTGGCTGTCGGCATCGTGAAGCCCGTCCTCCTCGCCACCACCAAGCACCAGTGGGAGGGCGGCGAGAAGATCCCGGAGAGCGGGGGAGCGGTGTTCGCGCTCAACCATGTCTCCGAGATCGATCCGTTCACCGCCGCGCACATCGTGTGGGACTACGGACGTAGGCCGAGCTACTTGGCCAAGGCGGCGTTGTTCAAGGGTCCGTTGGGCAAGTTCCTGCGGGCCGCCCGGCAGATCCCCGTGGACCGGACCGCAGGTGCGTCGGCGTTCGATGCGGCGGTGAAGGCCGTCAACGAGGGCAGCATCGTGGTCGTCTACGTCGAGGGGTCCATCACCAAGGACCCGACCGGCTGGCCGATGCGCGGCAAGTCCGGTGCGGCGCGGATCGCGCTCGCGACCGGTGCCCCGGTCTACCCGGTGGGACAGTGGGGAGCCCAGGAGCTGCTTCCGGCGTACTCTCTCAAGCCGCACCTGATCGGTCGCAAGATGATTCAGATGAAGATCGGTGATCCGGTGGACCTGAAGGACCTCGAGGTCCAGGAACACACGCCGGCGGTCGTGAACCAGGCGACCGACCGGATCATGAAGGCGATCGTCGGCCTGGTGGCCGACATCCGGGAGGAGGAGCCGCCCAGCGAGCTCTTCGACCCGAAGAAGGCCGGCGTCAACGCGACCGGCGACCCCCGCAAGACGAAGAAGAAGGACGACAATTGAGCGAGCTTGGCAAGGTAGCGGTCTTCGGAGCGGGCTCATGGGGCACCGCCTTCTCGGTCATCCTCGCCGACGCTGGCAACGACGTGACCATGTGGGCGCGGCGTGAGGAGGTCGCGGCGGCGATCAACGACACCCACGAGAACCCCGACTACCACCCCGGCACCGAGCTGCCGCACAACATCAGCGCCACCCACGACATCGAGAAGGCAGCGCACGGAGCCGATCTGGTCGTCCTCGCGGCGCCGTCGCAGACGCTGCGCGCCAACCTCACCGACTGGGCGCCGTTCCTGCCCCAGGACGTACCGCTGGTCTCGCTGATGAAGGGTGTCGAGCTCGGCACCCTCGAGCGGATGAGCGAGGTGATCGCCCACGTCACCGGTGCGGGGCCGGAGCGGATCGCCGTCGTCAGCGGTCCCAACCTCTCCAAGGAGATCATCCGTCGCGAGCCCGCCGCCGGTGTGGTGGCGTGTGCCGACGAGGAGGTCGCCAAGACGATCCAGGCGCGTGTCCACTCGCCCGCGTTCCGTCCCTACACCTCGACCGACGTGGTCGGCTGCGAGATCGGCGGGGCCTACAAGAACGTGGTCGCGATCTCCACCGGGATGGCCGCCGGGATGGGGTTCGGCGACAACACCCAGGCGTCGCTGATCACCCGCGGTCTCGCCGAGACCGCACGCCTGGCGATGCAGCTCGGCGCCAACCCGATGACCCTCATGGGTCTGGCCGGCCTGGGTGACCTGGCCGCGACCTGCTCCTCGCCGCTCTCCCGCAACCGTACGTTCGGGGAGAAGCTCGGCAAGGGCATGACCACCGCCGACATCCTCGCCTCCAGCCACCAGGTCGCCGAGGGCGCCAAGTCGTCGCACTCGCTGCGCGAGCTGGCCGCGAAGGTCGGGGTGGATGTGCCGCTGGCGCAGTACGTCGACGACGTCGTCTCCGGCGCCAAGACCGTCAGCGAGATCATGGACGAGATGCTCGAGCGGCCGACGAAGGCCGAGACCGAGTAGGTCCCTTCGTCAAGGTACGCAGCCGAAGGCCCGCTTCCCGCGCGGAACTCCGCACGGGAAGCGGGCCTTTCTCTGCATACCTTGATGAAGGATCAGCGACTCAGGCTGTTCCGAGGTCCTTCCACGGACCCCACTCCTCGGTGCCCGGGGTGTTGCCCTGGGTCCACCACTTGGCCTCCCACAGGTGACCGCCGTAGGTGACACGGTCGCCGGCGACGTACACCGTGGTCGCCGACCATGCAGCCGCTCCACCAGGCGGGTCGGTCGGCGGGTCGGTGGGCTCCTCGGTCGGCGGGTCGGTCGGGTCCGGCTCCTCGACCGGGCCGCCCGTGCCGTTGCGCATGGCGTCGGCGAAGGTGCCGATCAGCTCGCCCTGGCGGTCACCGGAGAGCTCCCACCACATGCCTCCGCCGAGGCCCTTCGAGATGGCGTACGCCGCCTTCTGGGCGATCGTGCGCTTGTTGTCGTAGCTCCACCACTGGTTGCCGTCGTACCGCCACCCGGCGCCGGTCGCGGCGTCGTAGTAGTCGGTGCCGCGGGACTTGAGCTTGTCGTAGTCCTCGTTGCCGGCCTCGTACGTCCCCGGTGCCGCGGCGGTCGCCGGGCCCCATGGGGCGGAGGAGGTCGCACCCTGCCAGCCGCGGCCGTACGCCGCCATGCCGAGCCCGAGCTGGGCCGGTGAGATGCCGGCGTCGAGGTACTCCCGGACCGACTCGTCCACGCTGAACCGCTTGCCGTCGGGGCGCGGGTCGGCGGGGTCGGCGTAGAGGTTGCCCTGGTGGCCGGTCAGCGTCGGGTCCCAGGCGCCCCACAGGTCGTAGCCCTGGATGTTGCCGAAGTCGAGGGAGTTGAAGATCGCCGGGTCGTTCCAGCCGCCCGCCTCGATGTCCTGCGGGTTGGCCGGGAGGAACGCGGAGAGCTGATAGTCCTTGCCCGTGGTCGAGCCGAGGGCGTCCAGTTGGGAGCGGAACTCGGCCAGCAGCGCCTTGAAGTTGGCGCGGTCGTTGACCGTGTCGACGTGGTTGCCGGTGTTGCCGTTGGGCGAGCCCGGCCACTCCCAGTCGATGTCGAAGCCGTCGAAGACACCGGCCGCCGCTCCGGCGCCGCCGCGGCCGTCGATGACCGGCAGGTTGCCCTTGATGTAGAGGTCGATGCAGGAGGAGACGAGCTTGCGTCGCGACTCCGGCGTCGCCGCCGCGAGGGAGAAGTTCTTCGACCAGGTCCAGCCGCCCAGCGAGAGCAGGACCTTCAGGTCGGGGTGCTTCGCCTTGAGCTGCTTGAGCTGGTTGAAGGAGCCGGCCAAGGGCTGGTCCCAGGTGTCGGCCGTGCCGGAGACGGATGCGTCGGCTGCGTACGACATCCCGTAGTCGGCGTAGGCGTCACCGGCACCGTCGGAGCCGTTGGGCCCCTCGCCCTGGGCCTTGTTGGCCTCGAAGCAGGTCAGCGTCTGGTGGTGGATGTTGCCGAAGGCGTAGTTGAGGTGGGTGAGGTCGTCGGCGACCCCGGACGTCTCCAGCTGCTTGAGCTTGAAGGCTCGGCCGTAGACACCCCACTGCACGAAGTAGCCGACGTTGCGGTAGCCGTTGATCGCGGTCGGCTGCGCGGCGGCCGTCGTCAGCGATGCGCTGGACGGGGTGCTGGTGAGGACGAGCGTGCCGGTGAGGGCGAGCGCTCCGGCGAGTGCGCCGATGAGAAGGCCGACTGTGCGGCGTGATCTTCGTGAGGGCAAGGCGACATGCATGGTGACACCTCCGAGGTGATGGCTGGCTCGGGCACCAGGCGCCCGAATCGCCATTCGATGGTGGCAGCCGGTTTGTTTGTAAGCAACCCTTACTAATTAAGGAATTTCAGAACGTAATTCGAGGTCGGCGCCGAAGTAGTACGTTCGATGAGCCGCCAATCTCTGGGAGATCGCCATGCTCGGACGCCGCTCTGCAGTTGTCGCCACACTGACCGGAGGCGCGCTCGCGCTGGCCACCCTGGTCCCGTACGCCGGGGCGACCGCCGCCCCGGAGGAGAGGCTGGCGCCACCACCGAAGGTGCCCACCGCGGTCGGTTACGGAGGCGCGGTGGCCAGCGTCGACGCCGACGCGAGCCGGATCGGGCTCGAGGTGCTGCGCAAGGGCGGCAACGCGACCGACGCCGCGGTCGCGACGGCCGCGGCGCTCGGCGTGACCGAGCCCTACTCGGCCGGTATCGGCGGGGGCGGCTTCTTCGTGCACTACTCCGCGCGCACCGGCGAGGTCGAGACGATCGACGGCCGGGAGAAGGCGCCGGCCGCGATGCCGCGCGATGCGTTCATCGACCCGGCGACCGGGAAGGAGTATCCGTTCTTCCCGGACATGGTCACCAGCGGCGCCTCGGTCGGAGTGCCCGGCACGCCGCTGACCTGGGACAAGGCGCTGAGGAAGTGGGGCACCCGCTCGCTCGGCCAGTCGCTCGAGCCGGCCGCGCGGCTGGCTCGCCGGGGCTTCGTCGTCGACCAGACCTTCCGCCAGCAGACCGTCGACAACGCGGAACGTTTCGCAGCGATCGATTCCACGGCCGAACTATTCCTTCCCGGAGGATCCGCACCCGAGGTCGGTAGCCGGTTCCGCAACCCCGACATCGCCGCGACCTACGACCTGCTCGCACGCAAGGGCGTGAAGGCCTTCTACCGTGGCCCGCTGGCCGCGGAGATCGCCGCGACCGTGGCTGAGCCGCCGAAGAGCGACGACACCGACCTCCCGGTTCCGGCCGGCTGGGTGACCACCGAGGACCTCGCCGCCTACACCGCCCCCGACCGCGAGCCGACCCGCTCGACCTACCGCGACCTGGACGTCTATGGGATGGCCCCGCCGTCCTCGGGCGGCACCTCGGTGGGCGAGGCGCTCAACATCCTGGAGCGCTACGAGCTGGCCGGGATGACCAACACCGAGGCCTACCACCATCTGCTCGAGGCGAGCGCGATCGCCTTCGCCGACCGCGGCGCCTACCTCGGCGACCCCGACCACGTCGACGTACCCGTCGAGGCGCTCCTCGACGACACCTTCGCCGCCGAGCGGGCCTGCGGCATCGACCCCGCGGCGGCCCAGCCCAAGCCCGTGGCGGCCGGTGATGCGTACGACTTCGACGGGGTCTGCGACGGCGCGGAAGGCGCGGGCGAGACCGCGAAGGACACCGAGAACCTCGAGACCACCAACCTGACCGTGGTCGACCGCTGGGGAAACGTCGTCGAGTACACCCTGACCATCGAGCAGACCGGAGGATCCGGCATCACCGTGCCCGGCCGGGGCTTCATCCTCAACAACGAGCTGACCGACTTCTCGACGACCTACCGGGCCGACGACCCCAACCGGATCGAGCCCAACAAGCGCCCGCGCAGCTCGATGTCACCCACGATCGTCCTCTCCGACGGCCGACCCGTGCTGGCGGTCGGGTCGCCGGGAGGCTCGACGATCATCACCACGGTTCTCCAGATCCTCATCGAGCGGTACGCGCGCGACCGGACCCTGCCCGAGGCCATGGCGGCGCCGCGGGTCTCCCAGCGCAACGGGGCGAACACGGGTGCCGAGCCGGCGTTCATCGAGGCGTACGGAGGGCCGCTGACATCGCTGGGGCACACCTTCGCCCCGACTGCTGAGCTCGGCGCGGCCACCGCGATCGAGATCGGCCCTGACGGGCTGCTGACCTCGACCGCCGAGCCGTGGCGACGCGGTGGTGGGTCGGCGCTGGTGGTGAGCCCGGTCGACTAGCTGTTGAGGCGGTCCAGCGCCTGGAGGAGGTCGGCCCAGAGGTCGTCGACGTCCTCGACCCCGACCGACATCCGCACCAGCCCCTCGGGCACCGTCGCCGACTCGGTCTTCCAGCGCCGACGGCGCTCGAAGGTGGACTCGACGCCGCCGAGGGAGGTCGCGTGGACCCAGAGCGAGGTCGAGTGGGTCAGGAGGTCGGCCTGCTCCGCCGTGGGAAGGACGGCCGCGAGCATGCCACCGAACCCGGGGTAGCGGACCTCGGCGACCGCCGGGTGCGCTGAGAGCCGCTCGGCGAGGGTCGCCGCGTTGGCGGAGGAGCGCTCGACGCGCAGGTGCAGCGTACGGATGCCGCGAAGCGCCAGCCACGCCTCGAACGGGCCGGGGATCGCGCCGAGGAGGTCGCGACGGGCCTTGAGCACGTCCCACAACGTGTCGTCGGAGACCACGACCGCGCCCATGACGACGTCGGAGTGGCCGGCGATGAACTTGGTGGCCGAGTGGATGACGATGTCCGCGCCGAGCGCGAGCGGCTGCTGGAGCAGGGGAGTGGCGAAGGTGTTGTCGACCACGACCCGCGCCCCGGCCTTGTGCGCGGCGGCGATGACGGCCGGCAGGTCGGCGAGCTGCATCCCCGGGTTGGTCGGCGTCTCGACCCAGACCAGCGCGACCTCGCCGTCGAGCTTCTCGAGCAGCTTCACGACCGCGGCGGTGTCGGAGAAGTCCGCGAGGCGTGCGGTCAGCCGGCCGCGCCCCTCGAGGTCGGCCAGCTGGCCGATGGTCCCCAGATAGCTCTGCTCGGTCGCCACGACCACCGAGTCGTTGACCAGGTCGAGCAGCGTCGCGATCGCTGCGAGCCCGGAGGCGAACGACAGCGCCCGACCGCCCTCGAGCTGCCCGAGCGCCTCCTCGAACGCCACCCATGCGTCGTTGGTGTAGCGCCCGTACTCCTTGTCGCCGCCGGCCACATAGGTCGAGGCCATCGTGATCGGTACGTTGAGCGGCTGGTCGGGCTCATGGGCCGGCCGCCCGGCGTGGACGGCGATCGTGGCGGGCTTGTGGTCCATGACTTCGACCCTATTGCCCGCTCGACAACCGGGCTCACGCGCCGCGCGGTTACGGGTCAGCGCATGGTCCCGGATAAGGTTGCGGCCGTGTTGACGACCCTGCTGGATGGACGTGCCTTCGGTGAGAAGCACGGCAAGGATGCTGCCACCGTCGTGGCCCTGCACGGCTGGGCCCGCAACCGCAGCGACTGGGGCTCGACGCTCGAGGGCCTCGACGCGCTCGCGCTCGACCAGCCCGGCTTCGGCGCGACCCCGGCCCCAGATGAGGCCTGGGGGAGCAAGGAGTACGCCGAGTGGCTGGCCCAGATCCTCGAGGGTCTCGACCGCCCGGTGCTCGTCGGCCACAGCTTCGGCGGCCGGGTGGCCGTCCAGCTCGCCGCGGCCCGCCCGGAGCTCGTCCGCGGCATCGTCCTCACCGGCGTACCGCTGTTCCGCCCGAAGACCGGCGGCAAGCCCAAGCTCGCTTACCGGATCGGCCGCTGGCTCCACGCCAAGGGGCTGATCCCCGAGGCCAGGATGGAGGCGCTGCGGGAGAAGTACGGCTCGACCGACTACCGCAACGCCAAGGGCATCATCCGCGACATCTTCGTAAAGGTCGTCAACGAGTCCTACGGCGACCAGCTGGCAGCCATCCCCAAGGACCTTCCGGTCCGCCTGATCTGGGGTGAGAACGACACCGCTGCACCGGTCTGGATGCCCGGTGAGGCCATGGAGATCCTGGGGGACAACGCGACCCTGGAGATCGTCCCCGGGTCCGCGCACCTGCTCGACGCGGGGCTGGTCAAGAGCCTTCGAGGCGCCATCGACGAACTTCGTACGAACTGAATCTGAGGGGCTGAAGAAGAAGCATGTGGATCGTCCTGGTCACCTCCGCGCTGACCCTGGTCTCCTACTACCGCTGGCTGCGGGTCGCTCAGCGTGAGCACTACGAGCCGACGCGGCTGTTCGCGATCGAGTGGATCTGGATCAAGGCCCGCCCGATCGAGGCGATCCTGCTCGCCGCGGTGGTCGTGGTTTGTCTGGCCTCCTTCGTGCTGCCCTACGGCGCGCTCGTCGGCGCGCTGCTGTTCATCGGCTGGCCGGTGGGGATGAGCTTCAGCGGGGCCAAGCGGCTGGTGTGGACCGACCGCGTCAAGCGCCTGGCCGGTGTGCTCTTCGTGCTGCACGCGATCGTCACCCTGGTGATCGCACTGGTCGTGCCGGCCGCCGCCGGCCTGCTCCCGATCCTGGCCGTCCCGCTGGCAGAGGCCGCGCTGGCGATCATGTGGCCGGTCGAGAAGGCGATGGCGAAGAAGTGGCAGGTCCAGGCGGCCGCCACGATCAAGAAGGTCAGCCCGCGGATCGTCGCGATCACCGGCTCCTACGGCAAGACCTCGACGAAGAACTACGCCACCCACCTGATGCAGGGGCGCTGGTCCACGCTCGCGAGTCCGGCGAGCTTCAACAACGCGATGGGCCTCTCCCGCGCGGTCAACGACCGGCTCCAGCCCGGAACCGACATCTTCGTCGCCGAGATGGGCACCTACGGCCCCGGCGAGATCGCCGAGCTGACCGAGATCTTCCCGCCCGAGGTCGCCGCCATCACCACGATCGGCGAGGCCCACCTGGAGCGGATGAAGTCGCGCGAGACGATCGTGAAGGCCAAGTCGGAGATCCTCCCGAAGGCCTCGACCGTGGTGCTCAACATCGACGTACCCGAGCTCGCGCTCATCGCCGAGAACCTCCGCGCCAGCAAGCGCGTCATCGCCTGCTCCGCCGTCCCGGGCACCACCGCCGAGGTCGTGGTGACCGACTCTGCTCTCCAGATCAACGGCGAGACGTACGCCGTCCAGCTGCCCGACGAGGTCGGGCACCCGATCAACGTGGCGATCGCCGTCGGCCTCGCCCTCGCGGTCGATGTCCCGATCGAGACGATCACCCAGCGGCTGGCGTCGGTCCCCGGCACCCCCCACCGCGCCGAGGCCAACAAGACGCCCGGCGGCGTCTGGGTCATCGACGACACCTTCAACTCCAACCCCACCGGCGCCGCCGCGGCGCTGGCGAAGGCCAAGCGGCTGGCAGGGGAGTCGGGCACGGTGTGGACCATCACGCCCGGTATGGTCGAGCTGGGCACCGAGCAGGCCGCGCGCAACATCGAGTTCGCGCAGGCTGCGACGGCCTCCGACAAGATGCGGCTGTGCATCGTCGGTCGCACCAACCGAAAAGCGCTGCGTTCGGGGGAGCCAGCGCGAACCACTGCGTTCGAGAGCCGTAAGGCGGCAGCGGATCATGCTCTGACCGCGGCCAAGGAGGGCGACGTGGTGCTGTACGAGAACGACCTCCCCGATCACTACGCGTAGGACCCCAGGAGCTTCCACCATGAGCGTAACCAAGGCCACCATCGTCTTCGGCGGTCCCAGCGCCGAGCACGACATCAGCATCCTCACCGGCCTGCAGGCCGAGCGGGTCCTCTCCGGTGCCGGCGTCGAGGTGACGTGCCTCTACTGGGCGCGCTCCGACAAGTGGTTCCTGGTGCCCGCCAAGCAGGAGGCGCGTGACTTCCTCGGCGGCGAGCCGAAGGGCTCCAAGGCCGTCGAGTTCCGCCTTGGTACCGAGAAGGGCGACGGGTTCTACACCGTCGGTGGCTTCGGCGGCGGCAAGCGCCTCGAGACCGGCCCGATCCTCTCCGCCTTCCACGGCGGCGCGGGCGAGGCCGGCGGCATCCAGTGGCTCTTCGAGCTCGCCGGCCTCAAGGCGACCGGCGCGACCCCGGCAGCGGCGGCGCTCGGCATGGACAAGCTCGCCTTCGGTGCGGTCATGCTCAACGCCGGCCTCCCGTCGCTCCAGCGCGAGCTGCTCTCGCGCTACGCCGCCCCGTCCTTCGAGGGCCCCTACATCGTCAAGCCGCGCTTCGGCGGCTCCTCGATCGGCATCGAGGTCGTCGACGACTACGAGACCGGCCTGGCGCTCCTCAACACCTCCCCGCACCTGCGTGCGGGCGCGGTCGTCGAGCCGTACCGTCCCGACCTCTTCGACCTCAACGCCTCGGTGCGCACCGCGCCCGAGGTCGCGGTGAGCGACGTCGAGCGTCCGCTGCGCTCGGGCGAGGCGAAGATGTACGACTACTCCGCCAAGTACGTCCACACCGACGGCCTCTCCTCCTCCCCGCGCGAGTTCCCGGCCCAGGTCGAGGAGTCGGTCACCAAGCAGATCAAGGACCTGGCCGTACGCGTCGTGGAGCTCACCGGCCTGACCGGCATCCTCCGCATCGACTTCCTCTCCGACGGCAAGGGCGAGGTCTACATCAACGAGGTCAACTCGATCCCCGGCGCCCTCTCGCTCTACCTGTGGCCCGACACCCCGGCCTCCGAGGTGCTCACCAGCGCCATCGCCGAGGCCGAGAAGCACATCCCTCAGGTCACTCGGAACTTCGAGGAGGGCGTCGCCCTCAAGGCCGCCGGCGGCATCGCCGGCAAGCTCACCGGCCTGAGCTGAGCCCGAGTCGGCGCAAGCTGACCGAAAACCACGCCGAGTCGGCGCGTTCTAACGCGCCGACTCGGCGTGGTTTTACGTCAGGACGAGCCGACTCGGGCTCAGCGGGACAGGGCGCGCTTCAGCAGGGCGAGGGTGACCTCGCCCATCGAGGTGCCGTCGTGCTTGGCGGCGAAGGGGAAGACGCTGGTCTCGGTGGCGCCGGGGGTGATAGCGACCTCAAGGACGACGAAGCTGCCGTCGGGGGTGACCATGAAGTCGGTGCGGGAGATGTCACGCATGCCGAGCAGCTCGTGGGCGCGCACGGCGGTCTCGCCGAGCTCGGCGAGCAGCGCGTCGGGGAGGTCGGGGCGGCCGAAGCCGACGAACTCCGCGGTGTAGCGCGCCGCGAAGTCGAACTCGTGGCCCTTGCTGAAGTCGATGGCGATCGGGGTCAGCGGCTTGACGCCCTCGTCGGTCTCGTGGACGACCACGGAGACGTCGATGCCGGCGTAGAAGCGCTCGATGAGCGCCTCGTCGCAGTAGGCGTAGGTCTTGACCAGGGCCGCGGGAAGGGCGGAGAGGCCGTCGACGCCTGTGACGCCGAGCGCCGAGCCGCCGCGCGAGGGCTTGACCACGACCCGCTCGCCCAACCGCGAGATGACGTGCTCCATCAGCACCGGCGCCCCGACGTCGCGGAACGTCGTCGACGACAGCGAGACCGAGTCCGGCACGGGGATGCCCCCGCGGCGCAGGAGCTCGCGGGCAGCCGTCTTGTCGAACGCGACGCGGCAGGAGGTGGAGACGGTGCCGACGTACGGGATCCCGATCAGCTCCAAGAGCGTCTGGATCTCGCCGTCCTCACCGAACTGGCCGTGCAGAGCCGGCAGCGCCACGACCGCCTTGTCGCGTTCGAGGTTGTGCAGCAGCGCCCGGTCGAAGTCGTACGCAGCCACCTCCACGCCCAGCGCCGACAGCTCGCGCACGAGGTTGCGACCAGAGGCCAGCGACACGTCGCGCTCGTGGCTCAGCCCGCCGGCGATGACGGCGACAGGTCCGGAAAGGGGAGGTGTGCTCATGAGTTCGTTCTAACAGACGGCCGGGAAGAGCCGTCAATCTCAGATATGGACGACCGGGCAGGTAAGGGTGCGGGTGATGCCTTCGAGGCTCTGGACCCGGGCTACGACCAGCTTGCCGAGCTCGTCGACGTTGCGGGCCTCGGCGCGGACGATCACGTCGTACGGACCGGTGACGTCCTCAGCCAGGGTCACGCCCTGGATCTTGCCGATCTCGGTGGCGACCTCTGCGGCCTTGCCGACGTCGGTCTGGATGAGGATGTACGCCTGTACGACCATGGTGCTGCTCCTGTTCTCCGTGCCTTCCTTGGCACAACGTCAGGCAAGTAACCTATCGCGTTATCTATCGATCGACCTACACCGACCCTGAGGATAAGACGACCGGAGTGAGTCACCGCACGAAACGCGGAGACGGAGTGATGCGTGTCCCGGTATCTGCGCGTGTGGCGGGAAGGGTTGGATGGAGCCATGGCTTTTCCGAGGGACACGACGCTCGCCGACATCGGTGAGTTCGGGCTGATCACCGAGATGACCAAGCACTTCGCCCAGGGGGAGCAGGTGCTGGTCGGCCCCGGCGACGACGCCGCACTGGTACGGGTCAAGCAGGGGCACGTGGTGGTCTCGACCGACCTGCTCGTCGAGGGCCGCCACTTCCGGCGGGACTGGGCCGAGGCGTCCCACATCGGCCACCGGGCGGCGGGTCAGAACCTCGCCGACATCGCCGCGATGGGTGGCGTCGCCCACTCGATGACCCTCGGGCTCGCCCTTCCCTCGGACCTTCCGGCCGAGTGGGCCGTCGACTTCGCGGAGGGGTTCGCCGCGGAGTGCTCGCTGGTCGGGGCCTCCGTCGTCGGCGGCGACATCACCGGCGCCGACCAGATCGTCATCTCCGTGACCGCCATCGGCGCGGTCGCCCAAGCACCGGTCCTGCGCTCGGGCGCCGAGCCCGGCGACGTACTCGCGCTGTGCGGCCGTCAGGGATGGGCCGCGGCCGGCCTGGCGATCCTCAAGCGAGGGTTCCGGTCACCGCGGGTGCTGGTCGACGCCTACCGCCGCCCACAACCGCCGTACGCAGCCGGCCCCGCCGCCGCGGCGGCCGGTGCCTCGGCGCTGATCGACGTCTCCGACGGGCTCCTGTCCGAGGCCCGGCACATCGCCGATGCCTCGGAGGTCTCCATCGACGTGCACACCGCCGCGCTGACCATCCCCGACGAGCTCAACGCGGTCGCCTCGGCGACCGGTGCTGATGCGCTCGCGTTCGTGCTCAGCGGGGGAGAGGATCACTCGCTGCTGGCTGCGTTCCCGCCTGATGTCGAGCTGCCGGACGGGTGGGTCGTGATCGGGACGATCGGCGAGCCTGGTGGGGAGCCTGTCACGGTTGACGGGGAGGTCTATGAGGGGTCGACGGGATGGACGCACTTCTGAGGCTGGGCGTCCGTGTCCGGGGTTGATTCTCCGTCTGGCTTGCGTCGGGTTTGCGCCGAGTCGGCGCAACCGCACGCCTCGCTCGCTTCGCTTCGCTCCTAGGCGTGCAGTTGCGCCGACTCGGCGCCTCTCGGATCAAAGCAGAAGGGCCCCGCTCAGCGCTTGCGCGCTGCCGCGGGGCCCTTCGTGCTTTGAGGTCAGCGAGCGACCTTGCCGGCCTTGATGCAGGTCGTGCAGACATTCATGCGCTTCGGGGTGCCGTTGATGACGGCGCGAACGCGCTGGATGTTGGGGTCGAAGCGGCGCCTGGTCGCCTTCTTGGACCACGGCCGGTTGTTGCCGAAGCCCGGCTTCTTGTCGCAGATGTCGCAGACGGCAGCCACCGTGAACTCCTGAGGTTGAATAGATGATCGAGGTCGATTGGATAGTGTCGGCGGGCGCGATGAACGGCTGCCCTGCCGAGACAACCGAACAAGCGTAGCCCGTCCGGCTCTGCCCGGCGAAATCGTCAGTCGTCCGAGCGGCGATCCCGCCACCTGTCCAGCGGCGCGGCCAGTGCGGTGGCCAGCTTCCACCGCTTCGACCCGCGCAGATCGTCGATCTCGGCGCGCTGGCCGGCGAGCTGCTTGCGCTGCGACTCGAGCCGCCGCCGCTGGTCCGCGACGACCCCACGGAGCCTGGCGACCTCGTCGCGCAGCTCGAGGCCGTGCTCGACCCAGTCGGGGATCGCGGGCACCGCGGGGAGGTCGGGGGAGAGGCCGCGGCGCAGGACGACGTAGAACTCGATGTCGTTCTCGGGCACCGGCAGGAGCGACTCGACCGACCAGCCGGTCAGCCCCAGCCGGCGCAACTCGGCGATGATCTCGGGGAACGAGCGGTCGGTGTAGGTCCACACGTGGCAGTCGACGTACTCGCCTCGGCGGGCGCGCTCGACCTGGGCCCTGGTGTAGCCGAGGTCGTGGATACAGGTCTCGGCCTCGCTCGGCCCGCGGTGGTGGAGGCGCTTGGCGTCGGTGTTGACCGCGGACCGGTGGTGGTCGAAGACGGCGCGGACCGACGGGATCGTGTCGCCGTCCTCGTACGCCTGCAGGATCTGACCCATCGTGGTGGGCGGGCGATGGGCATCGAAGGTGTAGCGCCGGTCGGGGATTACCAGGACGAGGGCTCCGTCGGGAGCGACGACGGCCTCGACCTGCGCCAGCCATCCGACCAGGTCGGGAACGTGCTCGACGACGTGGCTGGCCAGCGCCCAGTCGAACGGGGCGCCCTCCTTGGCGGCCTCCTCGAGCGTACGCATCCGGGTGCCGTCCCACATCGGATAGTCGATCTCGGGGATGGTGTCGTGGTTCACCCGGGAGTGTTCGGCGTACGACTCGAAGAGCCGGTCGCGGTCGTAGAGATCCAGATAGGAGACCTCCGCGGCATCTCGCGGGATGAGCGGTTGGTGCAGGGGTCCGATCTCCAGGCCGCGCCCGGCCGAGAAGTCGAAGATTGCGTTGACGCGTTTCGCGCGTGGGGTCGGGGTCGGGATCGACATCCGTAGTCCTTCGGCGTTGGGGAACCTCCACACTAGGGATGGATCGTCACCGCCGCAGGGGATGACTCCGTAGAAGTTGTTACTCGCTCGTGTCTTTGCCGCAGCCTCGGATTTGTTCACCCGTCGTTTACCCCGTACCCAGGCACCGCCTACCCTGGGGGCCGCGATACCGGGAAGTGTGTCCGGCGTCACGGTGTCTGGGTGTATGCAGGGGTGTGTCGAGGAGTAGGGAGGGCAGCGTGGCCGAGGTCAAGCTCGATCTGTTCCGCCGGTTCGGCGACCTGGCGACCGACGCGCTCGCGTCGCACCGCGAGGAGATCGACGCGCTCAACGTCTTCCCGGTGCCCGACAGCGACACCGGCACCAACCTCTACCTCACGATCGCCGCCGCCCGTGACCGGCTGCGCGAGTTCACCGGCCCCGACTGGCGTGAGGGGCTGCGCGCCTTCTCGCGCGGCGCACTGCTGGGCGCCCGCGGCAACTCGGGGGTGATCCTGGCCGAGATGATCGGCGCCCTGCTGCGCCGCCTGATCCAGGCCACCGAGGACGAGCGCACCGCCACGGTCTTCGCCGACGCGCTGCGCAGTGCCGGCAACGCCGCGTACGCCGCGGTGGGGGAGCCCCAGGAGGGCACCATGCTCAGCGTGCTCCGGGCCGCCGCGGACGCCGCCGAGGCGTGCGTCGAGATCGACGAGACTGCCCGCACCCGCGACGTGATGTCGGTCGCCGCCAGCGCTGCCCGCGCCGCGCTGGCCCGTACGCAAGAACAGCTGCCCGCACTGGCCGCCGCCGGGGTCGTCGACGCCGGTGGCCGCGGGATCTGTGTGCTGCTCGACGCCTTCGAGACCGCCCTGACCGGACGCCGTCCGAGTCCGCAGAAGCCGATGGCGAGCACTCCGCACATCCCGATCCCGATCCAGACAAGCATGGGCGCGGCCGACGGCCACGCGCTGGAGCCCGGCGGCCCGGCGTACGAGGTGATGTACCTGCTCGACGCCGAGGATGCCGCGATCCCCGACCTCCGCAAGCGGCTCCAGCCGCTGGGCGACTCGCTGGTCGTGGTCGGTGGCGAGGGCATCTGGAACGTGCACGTCCACGTCGACGACGTCGGTGCCGCGATCGAGGCGGGGATCAACGCCGGACGACCCCACCGGATCCATGTGACCCACTTCGCCGAGCAGATCGCCGGCCAGGCCCATCGCCATGCGACTCGCGGTGGTCGGGCGGTGATCGCGTTCGCGGCCGGGCCGGGTCTGGCCGAGCTCTTCCGTGGTGCCGGCGCGATCGTGATCGAGGGCGGCCCGCACCGGCGCCCGACGACCTCCGAGCTGCTCGAGGCGATCACCGCGTCCGGCGCCGACGAGGTGATCGTGCTCCCCAACGACGCCCCGACCCGGCAGTCGGCCGAGGCCGCGGCCCGCACCGCCGAGGACGACCTCGACATCAACGTCGCGGTCATCCCGACCCGCAGCCAGGTGCAGGGGCTGGCGGCGATCGCGGTCCACGAGCCCGGCCGGAAGTTCGACAAGGACGTGCTGGAGATGACCGCCACCGCGCGACACGCGCGGCATGGTGCGGTCACCATCTCGAACACCCGAGCGATTACCATGGCTGGGCCGTGCATGCCGGGCGACGCGCTCGGGGTGCTCGACGGAGACTTCGTCAAGGTCGGCCAGGACCTGGAGACGTGTGCGACCTACGTGCTCGCCCGGCTCATCGGTGGTGGCGGCGAGCTGGTGACGCTGGTCTCCGGCCTCGAGGACCCCACGGGTGAGCTCGCCGGCGCCGTCGCGGCGTGGCTGGCTGCCAACCATCCGGCCGTTGATGTGATGGTGTACGACGGAGGCCAGGAGCGCTACCCCCTCCTGATGTCGGTGGAGTAGAGGAGAAGAGACGGTGCCGATCACCCTCGAGTCGCCGATCGAGGCCGTGCTGGGCAACAGCAAGCACGCCACGAAGTTCACCAAGGGTCTCGGGCTGCGCACCGTCGGCGACCTGCTCTACCACTTCCCGCGGCGCTACCTGCGCACCGCCGACCTCAGCCAGACGCCGCAGCTGCACGAGGGCGAGATGCTCACGGTGCTCGGCGAGGTGGTCCGCAGCGTCGTACGTCAGCACACCGACCGCCGCACCGGCCGGCCCGCCTTCCGCGTCGAGACCCAGCTCAAGGCCGGCACCGCCGACCTGCAGCTCACCTTCTTCTCCAAGTCCCAGCGGATCGCCGAGTGGCGCCGCGGCGTGCTCGCCCCCGGTGTCCGGGGCGTCTTCGTCGGCAAGGCCGGATCCTTCCGCGGCGAGTGGCAGCTGGCCAACCCGCAGATGGTCGTCTTCGGTGACCCGTCCGACTCCGAGAACGCCGCCGAGGCTGCCGACAACCAGATGGCGGTCGAGGAGCTGACCGAGCTCTTCCCGATCTACCCGCTCACCGCCGGGCTCCAGCACTGGGACGTGATGCGCGCGGTGCGATTCGCCCGGCAGGTCGTCGAGGACGTCACCGACGTGCTCCCGGAGCAGCTCCGGGAGACGTACGCCGTTCCGGGGCTGCGCGACGCCCTGGACCTGATCCACGCACCCCATGAGTTCAAGGACGTCCAGCGCGCCCAGCGGCGCTTCCGGTTCGAGGAGGCGCTCGGGCTGCAGCTGGTGCTGGGCCGCCGGCGACGGGCGCTCCAGGCGCTGGGCACCACTGCCCGCACCGGCGGCGTCCACCACCTGCTCGAGGCCTTCGACGAGCGGCTGCCGTTCACCCTCACCAAAGGACAGGAGGAGATCGGCGAGGAGCTCGAGGCGGCGCTGGCCCAGCCCCACCCGATGAACCGCCTGCTCCAGGGTGAGGTCGGCTCCGGCAAGACGCTGGTCGCGTTGCGCGCGATGCTGCGGGTCGTCGACTCCGGGGGCCAGGCCGCGCTGCTGGCGCCGACCGAGGTGCTCGCCCAGCAGCACTACCGCTCGATCACCGCGATGCTCGGCGATCTGGCCGCCAGCGGCCTGGCCGGCGGGCTCTTCGCCGGCGACCAGGAGCAGACCCATGTCGAGCTGCTCACCGGCTCGATGACCAAGACCCAGCGCAAGGGGCCGCTGAGCCGGATCGCCACCGGCGAGGCCGGGATCGTGGTCGGCACCCATGCCCTGCTGCAGGACCAGGTGATGTTCGACGACCTCGGCCTGGTCGTCGTCGACGAGCAGCACCGCTTCGGCGTCGAGCAGCGGGCCGCCCTGACCGACAAGGCCGGCACCCCACCGCACCTGCTGGTGATGACCGCGACGCCGATCCCGCGCACGGTCGCGATGACCGTGTTCGGGGACCTCGAGGTCTCCACGCTCACCGAGCTCCCGGCCGGACGCGCCGAGATCCAGACCAACCTGGTCTCGCTCGTGGAGCATCCCGCGTGGATCGCCCGGGTGTGGGAACGTGTCAAGGAGGAGGTGGAGAAGGGTCACCAGGTCTACGTCGTCGCCCCGCGGATCAGCGGCGACGAGTCCGAGCAGGGGGAGAGCGACCAGCGCGACTTCGATGCCGACGGCAACGAGGTCAAGGCCGCCCCGGCTCAGCTCTCCGCCGTCGACGAGGTCACCGAGGAGCTGACCACCGGCCCGCTGCAGGGACTGAGCGTCGCCAAGCTCCACGGCAAGCTCCCCGCCGAGGAGAAGGAGCGCACCATGAGCGCCTTCGCCGCCGGCGACATCGATGTGCTGATCGCCACCACCGTGATCGAGGTCGGCGTGGACGTACCCAACGCCACCACCATGGTCATCCTCGACGCCGACCGCTTCGGCGTCTCCCAGCTCCACCAGCTGCGCGGCCGGGTCGGCCGTGGCGGGCTGCACGGGCTGTGCCTGTTGGTCTCCCACGCCGAGACCGGCACCCCGGCCAGGACCCGCCTCGACGCGGTCGCCCAGACCACCGACGGGTTCGAGCTGTCGCGGGTCGACCTCGACCAGCGCCGCGAGGGAGACGTGCTCGGCGCCTCCCAGTCGGGCCGCCGATCGAGCCTGGAGAGCCTGCGGGTGCTCCGCGACGAGGAGACGATCCTGGAGGCGCGCGAGGCGGCCGAGACACTGCTCGAGGCCGACCCGGAGCTCGCGACCGCGCCGCTCCTGGCCGAGCGGGTCACCGAGATCGAGGAGTCCGCTTCCGCCGACTACTTGGAAAAGTCCTAAGGTGTCCCAATGACTCGGATCATCGGAGGCGTCGCCGGAGGGCGACGCCTACTCGCTCCCAAGGGGGTGCGGACCCGTCCCACCACCGACCGGGTCCGCGAGGCCCTCTTCTCGGCGATCGAGTCGTCCTACGGTTCGCTGGCCGGGCTGCGCTTCCTCGACCTCTACGCCGGCACCGGCGCGGTCGGGCTGGAGGCCTGGTCCCGCGGCGCCGGGGTCGTGACCCTGGTCGAGTCGGATCGGCGTACGGCCGGGGTGATCCGCTCCAACGCGAAGGAGCTCGGCTTCCCGCGGGCCCACGTGGTCGCGGCCACCGTGGCGAGCACCCTGGTGACGCCACCGCCGGCGCCCTACGACCTCGCCTTCCTCGACCCGCCCTACCCGCTCTCCGACGACGCCGTCTCCGAGGACATCGCGCTGCTGGTCAAGCACGGCTGGCTGGTGCCGGGCGCCCTGGTCGTCGTCGAGCGGTCCGCACGCAGCCCCGAGCCGGTCTGGCCCGACGGGTTCACCGACCAGAAGTCGAAGAAGTACGGCGAGACCACGCTCTGGTACGGCCACGCGCCGGACTGACCGGCTGGACTGACCGGCCGAACTGATCGAATGGGAGAAGAAACAATGACGCGTCGTGCGGTGTGCCCGGGTTCGTTCGACCCGCCCACGTTCGGCCACCTCGACATCTTCACTCGCGCCTCGGCGATCTTCGACGAGGTCGTCGTCGCCGTCGGGGTCAACCCGTCGAAGTCGAAGCGCCTGTTCACACCCGAGGAGCGGATGGAGATGATCACCGAGGTGACCGCTCCGCTGGGCAACGTACGGGTCCAGGCGTTCACGGGTCTGGTCACCGACTTCTGCGTCGAGATCGACGCCCAGGCGATCGTGAAGGGGCTCCGCGGGGCGCCCGACCTGGAGTACGAGGCGCCGATGGCGCAGATGAACGCCCACATGACCGGCGTCGAGACCGTCTTCCTGCTCAACGACCCGCGCTGGGCGGCGGTCTCCTCCTCGCTGATCAAGGAGATGGCCCATTTCGGTGGGGATGTGTCGGCTTTCCTGCCGCCGGATGTTCTCGCACGACTCACCAAGCGTTTGGCAGAACGTTCCGAGTAAGGGGGACCGTTCGCCGGTATCGTCTACTGGGCAGTTCCTTTGGGCTACCCCGACAATCCCTTTCCCTGGAGATCAATGTCCACCTCAGGCCGTTCCCCGCTTTCCTTGGCCAAGCAGTCTTATGCCGCTTCCCTCAAGGCCGTCGGTCGCGGGCTGACGAAGACGGGACTCGCGAAGGAGACCGCGCCGCCGGTCGAGCAGCGCTGGCGTCACTGGGCCCACTCGCTCACCAAGGTCTACGACTCACTGGCGATGGCGAAGCTGGACGTGCCGTGGTGGACCTACGACGCGATCGCCGCGGTCGACGCCTGGCTGAGCGAGCGTGAGCGCCCGATCCGGATCTATGAGTACGGCTCCGGCGCCTCCACCATCTGGCTCTCCCGCCGCGCCGACGAGATCCACTCCGTCGAGCACCACAAGGGTTTCGGCGAGATGATGCAGGCCGAGCTGGCCGGCGAGGAGAAGATCTCGCTGCGGGTCATCGAGCCGGTCGCCAGCGACAACCCCGTCGTACCCTCGCAGAAGGAGGGCCACGCGGGCCTCGACTTCGAGGCGTACGTCAACTCCATCGACGACGTCGACGGCGAGTTCGACCTCGTGGTGATCGACGGGCGTGCCCGTGAGGCGTGCCTGGAGAAGGCCAAGGACCGGCTGGCTCCCGGCGGGATCATCGTCTTCGACAACAGCCGTCGCAAGCGCTACGTCGAGGCCATCGCCGCCTCGGGGATGAAGGAGACCATCCACGCCGGTCTCACCCCGACTCTGCCCTACCCGGAGCGCACCTCGGTCCTGACGAAGGGCTGAGACCCACGTCATCACGGGCGCCCGGCGTGGATCATCCACGCCGGGCGCCCGCTCTCATAGGGTCGCCGTCATGGCGTCACCTGGGGACTCGAGAACTGATCACACCGAGCCGGTCGGGATCATCAGGTGGGCGACGTTCGCCGGGGTCTGTGTCGTGGCGCTGGTCTGGGCGGCCTACTCGGTCGGCGCCCAGAACGGCTCGTTCCTGACCCAGGACTTCGGCGCGCAGTATCACCTGGCCGAGATCACCGCCCACGGCGCGATCCCGCTGGTCGACTTCGAGCACGGCTGGAACGCCGGCTCGTTCTGGGTCAACGCGGCGCTCTACGCGATCGCGGGCGGCAGCCCGACGGTCTGGTACTTCCTCTGGGGCCGCCTGCTCGGTGCCGGCCTCGGAGCGGTCCTCGCCGCCGCGATCGGCCTCCGTCTGCGGCTGCACCCGGCCGTGATGATCGCGCTCGCACTCGGGGTGCTCCTGCTGGCCACCCCGTTGCACATCAAGTACACGATCTGCCTGCTGTGGGTCTTCGTCCTGCTGCCCACCGGTTGGCTCGAGTCACGCCCACGCCTGGCCGCGGCCGCGCGGGTCCTCCTCCCGGCCCTCGTCTTCTGGCAGTACGTCGAGCTGGCCGTGCTCCTCACCGGCGCCTCGGGGCTCTTCGAGCTGTTCGCCCGACGCTTGGCGTCCTGGCGCACCCGGATCCTCAACTGTGTTCAGCTGGCTGGGGGATTCGTGCTCGGGCTGGTCGTCCAAGCGGTGGCGTACAAGCTCGTGTGGGGGCTCTCCTTCGCCGACTTCAACCGGCAGGTGATCCTCGGGCAGACCGAGACGCACGAGGGTTCGCAGTACGCCGTGTGGAACTTCTTCGACCTGCCGACCGAGTCGGGGCGCTTCTTCATCCTGGCGCTCTACCCGTTCGCGCTGCTGATCCCCTTCGTGCCGCTGGTGTGGCAGCGGATCTCGGACTCCACCCGGCTGGTTGCGCTGGCCGGCCTGGTCCTCGTCGTCGTCCCGATCCGGCGCGTCGACAACCCCCACACCACCACCGTCTCAGCCCTCGTCCTCCTCGCCGTCGTCCTGGCGGTGGCCGAGCTCTACGAGCGCCGTACGTCCCTCGCGGCTGGGGTGAGAGCGCCGGCGATCGCGCTACCGCTCGCCGCGGCCGGCGCTCTGTGGGCTGCCGCGACCCTCTGGATCGGCTTCGGCCTGCAGAGCATGGCCGGCGCCGTACTGCTCGTGGCCTTGGCGGTCGCGGGTGCAGTCCTCGGATCGACGTTCCTGCGTGGTGCCGTTGCGGCTGTCTCCGCCGGCGCGCTGGTCGTGCTCGGCTGCGTACCCGCTCTCGCCTCCGTCGACCATCTCAACGACATGCGCCGCGACGCGAAGTCGTTCCAGGTGACCGACGCGATCACCCGCTGGGCGGGCCCGGAGTACGAACGCTGCAGCGGTGGCACCCGCGAGGCGCTGGTGATGCCCAACTATCTGGAGCTCTACGACACCCTCGAGATCACCAACCCGACGCCCTACTACCTGTTCCACTACGACTTCGCGCAGTACGAGGACGTGCTGGTGCCTCAGCTCGAGGACGGCTCGATCCCGGTCATCATCGAGACCATGCCGCTGCACACGCCGCAGCCGTGGCTCACCGATGCCATCCGTGCGAACTATGTGCCGTGCTCGGTCGTGAGGATCGAGAAGCAGGCGACGACTGTGACGATCTGGACTCACAAGTCTCGGGGGAGGGTTGAGCAGAGGGATCTGAGTGTTCGGGGTGGGGAGATCGTGGCGACGCGCTGAGGGGTGCCGTGTTCTTGTGGTTGGGGTTTGCCGCCGACCCGTTCTTGGAGGGTGTTCTCGCCGCCGTCCGGAGTAAAGGACGGCCTTCGGCCGCCGGCTGACGCCGGTCGCCTTCGGCGATCCTTGACACCGGACGTCGCCGAGAATTTTGGCTGGCTATCGGGTCGGCGGCAAGGGTGTGGCGCAGCGGTTTGGGCTGGGTAGGGGCTTGGGATCTGGGGTGGGCCGATCGCCGGAAGGAATTTTCCTTCCGGCGAGGCGAACGAATTTTCGTTCGCCTCAGAGGGGCCTGGCCCGGGGTGGGGTTGGTGCGTGGAAGAAAATTTTCTTCCACGCGGAGACCCATGTCTGATCTAGGAGTGGAGCGGTCACCCGCCGTGAGTGCCTGTGCCGTGGCCACACCCGGGCCGCCGCCCCGATAGCCAGCCAAGTTTTTTCTCGACATGGTCCGGTGTCAAGGATCGCCGAAGGCGACCGGCGTCAGCCGGCGGCCGCAGGCCGTCCTTGACTCCGGGGCAGGTCGAGAACACTCTCGAAAACGGGTCGGCGGCCCAAGACCAGCCCCGTACAACAGCCGAAAAAACACAAGAAAACCCCGCGTACGCCCGAAGACAAGAGCCACCCAAAAAGACACGCACCAAGAGCAGAAGATCACCAGAGAACCGACATAGGCTCACCAAAAGCCCGCAAGCCCCATCCGAAGGTCCCGAATGCTCCACTCCACACACGAGGACCCCACCGACGTACGTCTTCCAAGACGGCTGCTGGCGGCGATGGTACTGATGGCGTTTTTCGCCCTGAGCCTGAGCAGCTATGTCGCCCTGACCCGGGCGCTGCAGTACCAGACCCGCGACGAGGGGCCGAACGCCGGCTACGCGGTGGAGCTCGCCTCGGGACGGCTGCCGACGATCGACACGCCCGTGACGACCGATGTCCGTCGGTATCCCCAGGTCGTGGCGGGGCTGGACACCATGGGGGACGAGCCGCACCGCCACATCTGGACCGCCAACCATCCTCCGCTCTACTACCTGATGTCGCTGCCGTTCGTGGCCGCGGCCGGGGCTCTCGACGCACCCCAGGTGATGATCGTCGGGATGCGCCTGATCAATGCCGTCGGCTCCGCGCTGTGCGTGCTGCTGGTGGGCCTGATCGCCTTCGAGGTGACCCGGCGGGCGGCGGTCGCGTTCTTGGCCACCGGGATCAGCGCGTCGTGTGCCGTACTGGTGACCGCCGGCGGGCACATCGCCAACGACGGGGTCGCGGTCGCGGCGTCATCGCTGACCCTGCTGGCCGCGATCCGGATCCTGAGCCGCGGCCTGTCGCCGGGGCGCCTGACACTGGTCGCGCTGGCCGGGGCCGCCGCGGCAGGGGCGAAGGCTCCTGGGGTGCTGACCGTCGTCCTGTGCGGCGCTGCCATCGCGGTGGCTCTGGTGCTGCGGGACCCCTCGCGTCGCGGCGTGATCCGGGCTCTGGGGGCCTCGGCCGTGGCCACCGGCGTTCCGGCGCTCGCCACCGGATGGTTCTACGTCCGCAACATCGTCCTCTACGGCGACCCGACCGCCTCCGAGGCACTGCTGGACAAGTTCGACCGGGAGCCGAACGGCAATTGGTGGCAGGTCGTGACGGACGGCTCGCTCTGGGTGGACTGGTACGAGCGCCTGTGGGCGCCGCTGCTCGCCGAGGGATATGCGACGGGCGCCGATGTGCTCGCCGTCGTCGCGGTGCTCGGCCTTCTCGCCCTGCTCGTCCGCCGCAGCACCACCCGACCCACGGACGAGCCCTCGACAGCGGCCGGATGGCTGCTGCTCGCAGCTCACGCAGCGCTCGTCCTGGCGAACCTGGTCGGCTTCGTCGCGGGCGGCGGGAACCCGAACGACCGCTACCTGATGCCGCTCATGCCCCTGCTGGCCACGGTGCTCGCCGTCGGCATCTTGGCGATCGTCGACCTGATCCCGGCCGGCTCGCGCGAGTCACGGAGCCGGCTCGCGGCGGCCGTGATCACGCCCGTGCTGGGCGTCTACGCCCTGCTCATCTTCGGCTGGTTCATCAACTCGGTGACCTACGCGGGCCGGCTTCCGAACTCCGACGCCCGGGGTGCCGGACTCGTGGTCGCCGTGGGGATCGTGTGCGGCGTGACCGCCGTCTGCCTCGCGGCGCGGCCGCCCAGGATGTACGCCGCCGGCAGCAGCCGCGAAGCGCAGGCGATGCGCCAGCACCAGGAGCCTCAGCATCGCTCCATGACCTAGGTCCCGGCGATCCACCTGCGGGAGCCTGCCGCAGCGCGTACCTTCGGACCATGCCCGATGCGTCGGCCGCGACGGCGAACCCATCGCACGAGCACCGAGTGCGTGAACCCATCGGCTTGGTCAGATGGGCCACCTTCGCTGTGATCGTTGTCGTCGCCGTCGTACAGGCCGCCTACACCCTGACCGCGCAGATGGAGCCGTTGACCGGGGACAGGGGAGCGCAGTACTACCTGGGCAAGCTCACCGCCGAGGGTGCGATTCCGCTGGTCGACTTCCAGCACGGCTGGAACGCCGGGTCCTGGTGGGTGAACAGCCTGGTCTACCGGCTGGCCGGCGGCGACCCGCTGTGGTGGGAGTTCCTCCTGGGGCGCTTCTTCGCAGTGACCCTGTCGGCTGTCCTCGTGGCGGCGATCGGCCTGCGCAGACGCCTGCATCCGGCTGCGATGGCCGCCATGGCGCTGGCCGTCCTGACCCTCGCGTCGCCCGCACAGGTGAAGTACGTCCTACCGGTCGTCTTCGTGTTCCTCCTCCTGCCGGGAGGCCGGCTCGATTCCGGACGCTGGGGGTTGGTGGTGCGGGTGCTCGTCCCTGCGGCCCTCTTCTGGCAGCACGTCGAGCTGGCGATCCTGCTCACCGGCGCGGCTGGACTGTACGAGCTCATCGGGCGGGACCAGGCGCCGCTGCGGGACAGATTGGCACGAAGTGTCGCCCTCGCCGTCGGAATCCTGGCCGGATTCGTCTCGGAGGTGCTCTTCTACCGGATCGGATACGGGATGAGCCTCGGCGAGCTCAACCGCCAGGTCATCCTCGGTCAGACCCAGCAGTTCCCGAAACACTTCGGCTGGCCCTTCTTCGTGCCGTCGGACGGAGAGGGCTATCTCATCGTGGCCGTCTACCCGTTCCTCCTGCTGCTGATCTTCGTGCCGGTCGTGTGGCGTCTGGCGAGCGAGCCGACACGGTTCCTCGCGTTGTGCGCTCTGCTTCTCGCGACCATCCCGATCCGGCGTCCCGGCCCCGGGCACACCGAGACCGTGAGCGCCCTGCTGTTCGCGGCTCTGGTGTTCGTCCTCTGCGACGCGTATGACCGCAGGGACCAGGTCTCGTTGCCGGGCCGGCCGACACCGATGTCCGTCTGGAAGGTGGTGACCGCGATCGTGGGGCTCGCGGCCGGAGCAGCGTGGGTCGGTGCGGCTCTCGCCTTCGGGTTCGGTGCCCACAGCCTGATCGGGCCGGTCATCCTCGTGCTCGTTGTCGGCGTCATGATGATCGCTACGAGGCTGCCGGCGAGGTTGATCCCCGTCTCGGCGGGTGCCTGCCTCGTCCTGGCGGCGGTCCCCCTCGCTTCAGCCGTCGAGCACGTCGACGACCTGAGCCGGGACAGTCGTCAGATCGAGGCCGCCGATGCCTGGGCGGACGCGGTACGGCCCGAGATGACACGGTGCCTGAAGGGCGGGCGCACCGCCTTCGTGCTGGGCAACCACCTGTCGATGTACGACGCCCTCGACATCGAGAACCCGACTCCGTTCTACCTCTTCCACTACGACTTCGACCGCAACCAGAAGCAGCTGACGGCGATGATGGAGAGCGGAGAGGTCCCGGCGGTGCTGCAGATGACCGCGATGGCACCCGGCGGCTGGGTGGAAGCCGCGGTCGAGAAGGGCTATGAGCCCTGTGCCGAGATCTGGATTGCGAAGGATCATCAGCGCATCCGCATCTGGGCTCACCGCTCCCTCGAGCCGTTCGAGAAGCGGAGCGTCACGGTCGAGCCCGACGGCACCAGGACCTCGGTGCCTCTGCCTACCCCTTAGGCCGACGTACGCCGCCCGACAACCGCCCCCAGAGCAGCCAGCAGCACGTCGGCGATGAGCAGGAGGACACGGGAGGCGAGCGCCACGGTGAGCGCCTCGGGGACCCCGATGATCGGGCCGAGGGTGAGGGCGAGCAGCCCCTCACGGATCCCCGCGCCGGCAGGGGCGGGGATGAACGCGATCCCCGCGGCCCACGCCAGGGCCATCCCACCGGTCGCGGCCGCGACCTCGAGCAGCCCGATCGAGGCGTACGACTGCATCATCACGGCCAGGTGGAGGCCGAAGGCGACCCAGGCGAGCACCGCCCAGCCGATCGCGGTGAAGAGTCCCCGCGCGGTGAGGCGTACGTTGAGGGGTTCCCGGCCGAGCCGGGCGAAGAGCCAGTCGAGCACGCCCGGGACGACACGCGGGTGCAGGCAGACGGCCAGCGGCACCAGCAGAAGCAGCAGCCACCAGTAGCGGTCGAGGCCCTCGGAGGACGACCAGGGGAGCAGGAGCGCGCCGACGCCGATGCCGCTGGCGACGACGACGCCCATGAAGAGGATGTTGGCACCGAGCATCGTCCGGCGGGCGACGCCCCAGCGCAGCCCGAACTGCATCTGCGCGACGACCGGCCACACCGAGCCGGGCAGGTACTTGCCCAGCTGGGAGACGTAGAAGACCGAGTGGGAGTCGCGCAGCGACGGCCGGATGCCCATCCCGTGCAGGATGGCGACCCAGATCTGGGCGATCAGCATGGTGCCGACGATCGCCAGGAACCCGGCGATCGCGACGCGGCCGAGGCTCAGCTCCTGGACCGCGATGGCCAGGTCGGCACGCTGACGCCAGACCAGATACGCGCCGCCGAGCACGACGGCGAGGGCGAGCCCGATCTTGAGCAGCCGCTTCTTCAGACTGGGCCTCGCGGGGCTGGGGGTAGCCGACGACCCGGCCCCCGTGGCGGAGACCGGGTCGGAGTGGGTCGCTGTCACAGGCTGGTCGTCCACGTCTCGCCGGACTGGGCAGATGACTTGCTCGCGCGCGGTGTGTGCGGCAGGTCGAACTCGGCGACCGAGGTCTGGTCGCGGAGCATCTCGGTGCCGGACTTGCCGAAGCGAGCCTTCTTGGTGTGCTCCAGGTCGTCCTCGATGAGCACTCGGTTGGTGCGGATCAGGTCGGAGATCACGCCGAGCATCGCGGACATGAAGGCCAGGTTGATCAGCACGCCGCCGAGCAGCAGCGACTGGATGTGGTTGCCGTTGTCGCCGCTCAGCCACAGCACGAGGTAGCGGAAGAACGGGATCGCCCCGAGGACGAAGAAGAAGGCGGTGAGCCAGACGAAGATGGCGTACGGCTTGTACATCATGTAGGAGCGCACGATCGCCGCTCCCGACTTCATGATGTGCTCCGGCATCGACTTGAACAGCCGCGACTCGCGCGTCTTGGCGTTGGTCTCGATCGGCACCGAGGCGATCTTCATCCGCTTGTTGCCCGCCTGGATGATCGTCTCCATGCAGTAGGAGAAGCGGGTCACGGTGTTGAGCAGCATCAGCGACTCGCGCGAGTAGGCGCGGAAGCCGCTGGCCGCGTCGGGCAGGTCGGTCTCGGCGGCCATGTTGACCACCTTGGAGCCGACCTTCTGCAGCTTCTTCTTCAGCCCGGAGAAGTGCTCGATCCGGTCGACCTGCCGGTCGCCGATGACGATGTCGGCCTGGCCGTTGATGATCGGCTGGACCAGGTCGGCGATCCGGTCCTGCGGGTACTGGTTGTCGCCATCGGTGTTGACCACGATGTCGGCGCCCAGCTCGAGCGCGCGAACGACCCCGTCGTGGAAGGAACGGCCGAGCCCCTGGTTGCGGGAGTGGTGCACGAACTCGCGCACGCCGTGCTCCTTGGCCACCTCGACCGTCCGGTCCGTGCACCCGTCATCGACGATCAGGATCACGATCTCGTCGATTCCGGGGATCTGCTTCGGAATCGACTCCAGCACGGACGGGAGCGTCTCCTCCTCGTTGAGGCAGGGGACTTGAACGACAAGCTTCACAGGGACCTCAGGGCAAGTAGTGGGACCGAACACGGAATTCGGCGCAGATGAGGGGCTTCTGAACTGCCACATTACCGCGTGGATTCCGCGGCCCGACGGCCCCTCGCGGGTGTCATCCGGCGTATGTGCTAAGGCAACCTGGTGTTCAACACCGGTCTACGCCGTGTCCGCTCCGTCGCCCGCGAGCCGGGTGGATCGGTGGGCTAGGGACGGTCCTGAGGTCGGGGAAGGTCGTCGCGGAAGCGTGCCGGCCGACCCTCCTTGCGGGCGCGCGTGGCTTCCTCGAAGTTGTCGGTGAGCAGGCGTAGGTAGAGCTGGCCGATGCCTTCGATCGGCATGTAGCTCTCCATCGAACCGGCTGCGATCCCGGCATGGAGCGACTTCTTGGTCAGCTCGATGCCCGGCTGGGAGAGTTCCGCGATCCGCGTCCCGATCGCGACGGCCTCCTCGAGCACCGGGTCGGCCAGACGCGAGACGAGCCCGATGCGGGCGGCCTCCTCAGCGCTCAGGTCGCGGCCGGTGAACATCAGATCCGCCGCGTGGCTGGAGCCGACCGCCCGCGGCAGCGGATAGCTGAGCCCGAGCTCGCTCGCGGTGAGGCCGTTGTTGATACCGGCCGCACGGAAGTACGCCGCGGTGGAGGCGATCCTGATGTCGCAGGCGAGAGCCAGGCAGAGCCCGCCCCCGATGGCCGCACCGTTGACCGCTGCGATGACCGGTTGGTGCAGGCGGCGGATCGTCCCGATCACGTCCTCCAGGAGATCCAGCGACCGCAACGCATAGCCCGGTCGGGCGAGCCCCTCGGTGTGCGGCGGCCGCCCGGCCGACTCCTGGTCCGCGCCTGCACAGAAGGCACGGCCGGCGCCGGTGATCACGATCGCTCGGACGCTGTTGTCGTGGCCGATCTCGACCAGATGGTCGCGCACCGGCACCATCACGTCGAACGACATCGCGTTCATCCGCTCGGGACGGTCCAGGGTGAGGACCGCGACGCCGTCGGCCGGGCGGTCGACCGTGACGTACGGCATGGTCAGCTCACCTTCTCGCCGCAGAGGGCGTTGGAGATCTCCCGGCCATCCATCTCGGCGTACGTACAGCGCGCCTCGCCGGCGATCTGAGCAGCCATGAGCGAGACCTTGGTACGTCCGCGGACCGGTGTCACGCCCGCGGTGTCGCTGGGTGGAACGCGTTCTAGATGCTGGTGTCCTGAGGGGTCGCGGAGTCGTTCCTGCTTCGCCGCCACCTGCGGAACACGGTCGGGATGACCAGGAGGGCAAGAAGACCGAGAGCGCCGACTGCGGAGATCACCGCCCCGGCCCGCAGGCCGGGCGCCTCATAGCGGAGGGTGACCGTGTGGGTTCCGCCGGGGACGGGCACGGCAGCGAAGGCGTGGTTGCCGACGACCAGGTCCACCGGTCGGCCGTCGACCGTCGCCGACCAGCCCGGGCGGGCGATCGAGTCGGCGACGACCAGGTAGCCGGCTCCGTCCGCGGTGACCTCGGAGGAGATCGTCTCGGCCTCGTCGCGGCGTACGTCCACCTCGGCGGTCGAGCCGGACGCGGCCGGCGTCGAGTCGTCGTCGAGGAGCACCGTGCCGGGGGCGACGCCCTCGGTCAGCCGTCGCACCCGCGTGGGCCCGTCCGTCACGACCTCGCTGCTCCCTGCCCAGCGGATCCGGGGAAGCGCGCTCGCGCGCTCGTAGACGACCGCGCCGGCCGAGGTGTGCACGACGCGCAGGCCGTCGCCCTTCTCCGGACGGACCGCAGCGCAGACCGCGGAACCGTCGGTACGGCCGGCCAGCTGGACCGGTTTCCGCTTCCCCGCGAACGAGATGGTGACCGGCACCGGACCGGACGCGAAGCGGTGGTCGGGGATCGCGACGCGCAGCCTCTCCCCGCGCTTGAGCGGCCGGTTGACGGCGATGGCCCGCTTGGAGGTGACCTTCTCGGCGCCGGTCCCGACGCTCACCCGGACGACCGTCGGCGTCTGCGCCCGGGGCTTCAGGCCGTCAGGCACGGTGACCTCGATGCCACGCAGGTCGCCCTGCGGGACCTGGCAGGTCGCCTGCTGGCCGGGCATCACGGTGAGCGGCTGCCGTTGCGCGCCCGGCACCGGTGTCGGCGAGGAGACCCCGATGACCTCCATCGGCTGGGTCACCCAGTAGCGGACCGAGAGCTGGTCGAGCACCGGTTGACGCCCCGGGGTGGGTACGTTGGCGGGGAAGTCGCTGTAGGTCGGGGACAGCTGGGCGTCCGGGCTGACCGCGGCGATCAGCGACTTCCACTCCGCCGAGGTGAACTCATGGCCCGTCGGCGTACGCAGCCGGTAGTGGTCGGCGACGGCCGTGTGCTCCCAGCTCGAGGCGCCGTAGCGCTCCTCTCCGAGGTTCTTCTTCAGGAACTCGTGGGCCGGCGTGACCGGGTAGAACTCGTCGCGGTCGGTGAGCGGCAGCACCTCCCGCGCGAACATCGTGCTCTGCGCGAGCACCGCCAGGACGAGGACCAGCGGGCCCAGCAGCCGCAGCCGGCCCCGCAGCAGCAGCGTCGCCGCCACCGCGAGGACCGAGACCACTCCCAGCAGCGCCGGCACCCGCAGCTTCGCGGCGACGTCGGGGATCGGCCCCGGGGCGCCGTCGATGTAGACGTACGCCGCGTACAGGAAGTACGCAGCCACCCCGGCGGCCGCCAGCAGCACGAGCAGCGACACGACCAGACGCGGACACCAGGACCGACCCTCCTCGTCGGCAGTCCGCGACACCTCGGCCCGCTGGACGAGGCGCTCCAGCCCGATCCCGGCCAGCACCGCGCACAGGAACCCGAAGACCGAGTTCGCCCGCCCGAAGCTGTTGGAGCTGTAGCCGGGCAGCTTCTGCAGCAGCTCGAGCGGCAGCCCGCCGACCCACAGCAGCCAGACGACCGCGGCAAGTACGACCGCGAGCAGAGCGGGCGTCGAGGGGCGGCGGCCGCCGGGGAGCCTGACGATCAGGGCGCACAGGACCAGGATCAGCGCCGCGACGCCGATGAACGAGATCGACTCGATCGGGTTGTCCTCGCCGAACCAGAGCCCGTCGACGCAGGTGCCGTAGACGTCAGGGGCAACCGTCGTCAGCACGAGACTGGCCGGCTTGACCTGGTTGGGGACCCGCCCGTCGAGCCCGAGAGCGCTCATGTTGAGCGCGAAGGGGAGCACCTGGACCGCGGAGAGCGCGACGCCGAGCCCGACCCCGCCTGCGGCGATGCCGCCCGCGACCAGCGTGCGCCGCACGTCCCGCAGCGCCAGCGCCCGGACGACCACGTAGATCCCGCCCAGGGTCAGCGCGAACATCGTCACCGCCGGGAACCCGCCGAGCAGCATCGCGGCGACGACCAGGCCGACGGCGGCGAGGTCGCCCGCGCCGCGCTCGCGCACCGCACGGTCCAGAGCCCACAGCAGCAGCGGGATCAGGCAGGCGACCTTGGTGTGCGGCCAGTTGGTCCACATCATCATGAACCCGGAGGTGAAGAAGACCAGGCCGGCGACCAGCGCGATGCTGCGCCGCACCCCGAGCCGGCCGAGGAACAGCACCATCCCGGCCAGCACCAGGACCAGCTCGGTCAGCTTCACCCAGGCCGGCGCCAGCCACAACGGCATCACCCAGTAGGGCCACGAGACCGGGCTCAGCACCGCATGGTTCGGCAGCGAGGCCAGCGGCGCGCCGCCCACCTCGTACGGCGCCCAGGTCTGCCAGTTGCCGTGGCGTGCGCCCTCGACGATGTTCTCGACGCCGGGCAGGTAGTAGTCCCAGGTGTCCCCGCGGCACCACAGCGTCCCTTGCGGAATCGGGCCGTCGGCGGCGTACGGCATCATCGCGTGCAGCCATCCGGTGTCCAGCAGCATGCCCTGACCCACGAGCGCGGGACCGAAGGTCACCGCGACGAAGAGGACGAGAAGTGCCAGGACGACGCCTGAGCGCCACCGATCGGATCCAGTCACAACAGGGGAGGGCACAGGCCGAAAATCTATGAGTAGTCGGGAACCGACGTCGGTAGCGCGCGCGGTAGGTCGGTCAAGTTGTCTTTCGGGCGTTCCGGCCGGCGGGTCAGTCGCGCTTGGTCGCGACGGCCACCAGCCCGGTGCCGGTGTCGGGCCGTAGCCGCTGCAGGGCCATGAACGGGCTGGTCGCGAGGGCGATGGCGGCCCCCTTGAGCTGGCCGCTGGGCTGGAACGTACGCCCGGTCGCCCGGGTGAGCTCCTCGGGTGTGAGGTCGCCCACCTTCTCCAGCTTCCGGGCGTCGATCCGGTTACGGACCGCCTCCAGGGCGTAGCCGAGCGGCCAGCCGTAGACGGTGATGTCGACGTCGCCCAGACCGGCCTCCTCCAACCGTTCGGTGAGCTCGGAGGGGCTGTAGCGACGGAAGTGCCCGGCATGCCGGTCCATCGGCCCGAACCGCTCCTGGAAGGCCGGCACCGAGAGCACCAGCTGCCCGCCGGGGCGGATGTGGGTGACCCACTCGGCCAGCGCCCCCTTGTCGTCCTCGATGTGCTCGAGCACCTCGAAGGCGCAGACCATGTCGTACGTCCTCCCCGAGTCCAGCTCGGAGGACATCGCGTTGAGCACCGTGCCGCCCATGCAGGTGATCCGCTCGTACGCTACGGCGAACGAGTCCGCGTCCGGCTCGACCCCGAGGTAGTCGGCGCGCATCGCCAGGCGGGCGCCGAAGGCACCCTGGCCGCAGCCGATCTCCAGCGCCGTCCTCGGAGCCAGCCGGTCGATGATCCGGCTGACGACGTCGTAGCGGAGCCAGGCGCGGGGTGCGAGCGGCGGCAGTGGGCGGTCGGTGGCGGTGAGCGACATCGGGGTCCTGGGTCGGGTCGGGTTCAACTGGGCTGATTGCTTCGGGCTTCGCTTCAGCTAAGACATTCGAGGATGGGGGAGGCGACGGCCCGCGGGGTGTAGTGCTCGCGCGCCTGCTCGTAGGCGGCCTCGCGCAGGCGCTGGGCCTCGTCGGGGTCGTCGGCGAGCTTGGTCAGGGCCGAGGCGAGCTCCTCCGGGCTGCCGGGGGAGACCAGCATGGCCGCGCTCTCCAGCATCCGCCGCTGGGGCGCGGTGTCGGAGGTGACGACGACAGCGCCGGCGGCGGCGCCCTGGAACGCCTTGTTGGGCACCACCCGGCGTGCCTGCGGGACGGTGCCGAAGATGCCGAGGCTCACGTCGAACCCGGCGACGAAGTCGGGCAGGTCCTCGGCGTCGACCCAGTCGACCCAGGAGACGCGCGGGTTGCCGGCCGCGAGGCGCCGGGCCTCCTCGTACTGCTGGCCCTGGCCCACCATCGTCACCTCGATCCGCTCGTCGTCGGCGAGGATGTCGAGGGCGTCGGCGATCACCGGCGCGCCGTGGGTGGGGGAGAAGAGGCCGACGAAGACAGCCTTGAGTGGCTCCTCGGTCGGCCGCTCGAGCGCCTTGGCGCCCGCGTCGAACCACTCCTTGGTGGCACCCACCGGGCACACGACCGAGTGCCGGCGTACGTCCTCGGGCAGCCCCTCCTGCTGCTCGACCGTGTCCACGATGACCACGTCGGCCTGCTTCAGCGCCATCGCGTCGATCGCCTTCATCAGGCGCAGCTTCAACCCGCCGGATCCGGCCAGCCGCCGGTTGGTGGCCACCCCGGCGGCCGAGACCATGTGGTCGAGCAGGATGGTCGAGCGCGGATGGAGGAGACGGGCCAGGTGCACGTCGAAATGGCCCAGATAGCCGACCAGCACGGCGTCGGGACGCCCGCGCCGACGGCGACGCATCGACTCGGCGACCAGGCCGCTCCAGCAGGTCAGCAGGCGCAGCACGAGCAGCGGAAGACGCCACGGTTGTCGCAGGATCGCCACCCTCGCCGCGGTGTCCAGGCCGAGCGGCCGGTTGACCTCGGTGACCTCCGCGCCACAGGCGCGTAAGCCCTCGATGAGTACCGCGACCCGCGGATGGGAGGCCACGTCGTAGGTGCCGAAGGCGACGATGTGCATCACCTCAACGTTAGGGTCGTGATCAAGGAAAGATCGAGCAGCACACCCCGCATCTGAGATGTCGGCACCCGAAAAGTGCTGCCAAGGAGGACCCGTGGGCCGAGGTTGGACGAAGGCGGTGCCGCTCAAGGCGGTGGTCGTCGCGATCGTCGTCCTGGTGGCGGCGTACGCGGTCCACCGCAACTGGAACGCGCTCGTGCGGGGCTTCGAGGAGCTGCCGCTGTGGGTGCTCGGGGTCGCCTTTCTGCTGACCGTGCTCGCCCAGGGCGTGGCGCTGTTGATGTGGCGGGTGGTGCTGGCCGATCTCGGTTCGCCGCTGCCGCTGGTGCCCGCGGCCAGGATCTTCTACGTCAGCCAGCTGGGGAAGTACCTGCCCGGCTCGGTGTGGACGATCGTCGGACAGATGGAGCTCGCCCGCGCCGAGCGGGTGCCGCGGCGTACGTCCCTGACCCAGGGCGTTCTCGTGCTGGCGATCGCGGTCGGCGCCGGGGTGATGGTCTCGGTGCTGCTGATGCCGTTCCTCGGACAGGAGACGTTCGCGCGCTACTGGTGGGCGGTCCTGCTCCTGCCGCTGATCCTGGTCGCCCTGCATCCACCGGTCTTCGCGAAGGTGGCCGACACCGGGCTGCGGCTGGTGCGACGCGAGCCGCTCGAGGTGCTGCCGACCTGGCGGGGGATCGGCACGGCGCTGGCGCTGCAGGGCGTGGTCTGGCTCCTGCTCGGCCTCCAGATCTGGGTGGTCGTGGTCGGCCTGGGCGGCGACCCGCTGCCCTCGTTGCTGGCCAGCGTCGGCGGCTATGCGCTCGGGTTCAGCCTGGGGATGGCTGCGATCGGGCTCCCGGCCGGTGCCGGGTTGCGCGAGGCCGTCCTGGTCGTGGCCCTCTCCGGCGTACTCTCGCCCGGGCTGGCGCTGCTGGTTGCCCTGCTGGCCCGTGGGATCGCCGTTCTGGCCGACGTCGTCGTCGCCCTCGTCGCCGCCTTCCTGACCCGTCGCGACGGCGACCTTCCAACACCTGCCCCAACATCTGCCCCGTCACCAGCCAACGAACCACTCGGGAGACGTCTGTGCCCACCGCACGGCCCACCGCACCACAGCTCTGGACCGCCGGCCTGATCGCCAACCTCATCACCTGCGCCGGCGTGTGTGCCGGCTATGCGCTCTCCTCGCCGCTCTACGGCACCAAGGACGAGGTGGCCCACGTCGACCACGCCTACCAGCTCTGGCACGGCACCCTGATCGGCATCGGCGACCCGATGCGGATGCCGCAGATCTGGGGCTACACGCTGCCCTTCGACTGGACCGGCCAGCATCCACCGCTCTTCTACCTGATGCTGGCCCCCGTGGTCGGACCGCTCACCGACGCCGGCCACCTGCTCGCCGCCGGGATGGCGGCCCGCGGCATCGCCCTCGTGATCACCTGCCTCGTCGTGGCCGCGGTGATGTGGACGACGCGCCAGATCGTCCCGAGCCGCCCCGAGGTGTCGGTCGCGGCCGGCTTGGTCACCGCGCTCAGCCCGGCCCTGACCCGGCTCGGCGGCGTCGTCTTCAACGACAACCTGTTCGTGCTGTGGGCCACTCTTCTGGTCGGCCAGACCGTCTGGCTGCTTCGCCACGGGTCCCGTACCGGCGGGCTGGTGC
This sequence comes from Nocardioides sp. YJ-D4, assembly GCF_054031495.1. Taxonomy (NCBI): domain Bacteria; kingdom Bacillati; phylum Actinomycetota; class Actinomycetes; order Propionibacteriales; family Nocardioidaceae; genus Nocardioides; species Nocardioides sp. YJ-D4. Next base: position 1,168,867 of record NZ_CM132932.1, on the reverse strand, counting down.
TCTTCGGTCTGTACGCCGCGGCCGCCCTCGGCACCCGGCTCCCCGGCGTCGTATTCATCGGCCTGTGCGCGACGACCCTCGGCCTGGTCTGGCTGTTCGGCCCGCGCCGCGACTGGACGGGCATCCTGCGCCTGGGTGTCGCCGTGCTCCTCGCCGTCGCCGTCAACGCGTGGTTCTACATCCGCAACTTCCGTGCCACCGGCAACTGGTCCGGCATGCAGACCGACCTCGTCGGCAAGCCCGGCGGCCCCCTCCACGAACGGGAGGTACGCCCCGTGCTCGACGTCGCCACCGACCCCGACATCTGGCGCCAGCTGCTGATCCCGCCGGCGCTCCAGGAGCACGTCACCATCGGCGCCGTGCTCACCCTCGCCCCGCTGGTGCTCGGGCTGGTCGTCGGCCTCCGTGCTTTCTCCCGGACGCGGCGGGAGCCCGTCCGGGTGGCGACGGCGCTGCTGCTGCTCGTCCTGACCGTGGTCGTCATCGGGATCCAGATCAACTACGCGGCTGGTGGTGGGGGAGCGTACTGGCGCTATCTGATCCCGCTCACCGTCGTGACCAGCCTGCTCACCGCGCTCGGGCTCACCGTCACGCCGCGCTTTGCGGGGCCGGCGGTCGCGGTCTGGGCCGCGGCGGCGTTCGCGGTCTTCGCCGCCCACATCGCTCCGCCGAACCCGGCCGGTGGCGACCTGGCCACCGCACCGGTCTTCCAGTCGGCGGCCTGGGTCGCGACAGGCATCGCCGGTGTCGCGTGCGTGGCCGGTGTGGTGACCGTCCTTTTGGTCGCCGTCGTCCGGTCCCGGTAAGATCTCATCTGATCTGTCGTGCCCTCATCCGGAAGTGAAACATGACTGCCCTGGACCCGAGAGCGCCGCTCGTGCTCGATACACGCGAGCTCGGCCGCCGCCCGGGGTCCGAGCGTCACGTGGAGCTGACGGTGCCGGCGCCGGCGGATCTCGGTATCGAAGTCCTCTCTGTCCCCGAGGGTTCGCCGGTCGAGTTCGACCTGCGGCTCGAGGCGGTCATGGAGGGTGTGCTGGTCACGGGGACGGCTTTCGCTGTCCTCGAGGGCGAGTGCGTGCGGTGCCTGGAGCCGATCGAGGACGAAGCCGAGGTCGACATCCAGGAGCTGTACGTCTACGACGACTCTCGTGACGGCCAGGCCCCTGATGAGGACGACGAGACCAGCCGGACCGAGGGCGATCTGATCGACCTCGAGCCGGTGCTCAGGGATGCGGTGGTGCTCGCACTGCCGTTCCAGCCGATGTGCCAGGACGACTGTCCGGGACTGTGCCCCGAGTGTGGGGCGCGGCTCGCGGACGATCCCGGGCACGACCACGGCGACAAGGTCGACCCGCGCTGGGCGGGGCTGGCTTCGCTGAAAGATGAGCCCAGCAACTAGAGTTCGCCAGTAACTAGGCTTCAGTAGCCGGTCGAGATCCGACCGGCCGAATAAGAGGAGAAAACAGTGGCTGTCCCGAAGCGGAAGATGTCGCGCAGCAACACCCGCCACCGCCGCTCGGCCTGGAAGGCCGTTGCGCCGACCCTGGTGACGTGCGCGAACCCCGCCTGCGGCGCCAAGCACATCCCGCACCGTGCGTGCGGCGAGTGCGGCCAGTACGGCGCTCGCGCCGAGCGTCGCCAGGTCCTCTGATCTGACACGCGGTTAGTCTCCTGACCAACTACGCCGAGCTTCGCAAAGCGCTCGGGGATCCGATCCTGGACCCCGAGCTGCTTGAGCGTTCGCTGACACACCGGTCCTACGCCTACGAGAACGGTGGCCTGCCCACCAACGAGCGCCTGGAGTTCCTGGGCGACTCGGTGCTCGGCGTCGTGGTCACCGAGACCCTCTATCGCACCCACCCAGACCTGCCCGAGGGCAAGCTGGCCAAGCTGCGGGCGGCAGTTGTGAACGCCCGCGCCCTGGCCGAGGTCGGTCAGGCCATCGGCCTCGGCCAGCACATCAAGCTGGGCCGTGGCGAGGAGGCCACCGGCGGGCGCGAGAAGGCGTCGATCGTCTCCGACACCGTGGAAGCGGTGATCGGAGCGGTCCACCTCTCCGGTGGCATCGAGGTCTCCACCGTCCTCGTCCACCGACTCTTCGACCCCCTCATCGAGGCGGCCTCCGACCTCGGTGCCGGGCTCGACTGGAAGACCTCGCTGCAGGAGCTCGCCGCCGAGCGTGCCCTCGGTGTGCCCGAATACGTCATCACCGACGAGGGCCCCGACCACATGAAGACCTTCACCGCGAAGGTCCGGGTCGGCGAGCAGCTCTACGGCAACGGCGTCGGCCGCTCCAAGAAGGAGGCCGAGCAGGCCGCCGCGGAGACGGCCTACGGCGAGATCCAGGCCTCCGCTTCCTCCTCGGCCTGAGGTCAGTCGTTGCCTGAGCTCCCCGAGGTCGAGGTCGTACGCGCCGGCCTCGAGCGCCACGTACTCGGCGCGAGGATCCTCGCCGTCGAGGTCCTGCACCCCAGGCCCGTACGCCGCCACCTCGCCGGTGCCTCGGCCTTCGCCGAGGAACTGCGGGGTCGCGTGCTCGTCGGCGCCCGCCGCCGCGGCAAGTACCTGTGGCTGCCGCTGGACTCTGGGGACGCCCTCATGGCCCACCTCGGGATGAGCGGCCAGATCCTCGTCCAGCCGCCGGAGTCGCCCGACGAACGGCACCTGCGCGTCCGCATCCGCCTCGAAGGAGCCGCGGAGGGTCGCGAGCTCCGCTTCGTCGACCAGCGCATGTTCGGCGGTCTCTCGATCAGCCCCGGGGGAGCCGAGCTCCCGCCCGAGATCGTCCACATCGCCCCCGACCCGCTCGAGGCCGCCTTCGACGCGGAGGCTGTTGTCCGGCGGGTCCGGCGATCGGCCAGCGGCATCAAGCGGATCCTGCTCAACCAGACCGTGATCAGCGGCGTCGGCAACATCTACGCCGACGAGGCACTCTGGCGCGCCAAGCTGCACGGCGAACGGCCGGGGGACCGGCTGACCGGCCCGAAGGTGCGCGAGCTGCTCGGCCACGTACGCGACGTGATGACCGAGGCGCTGGCCCAGGGCGGCACCTCCTTCGACGCGCTCTACGTCAACGTGAACGGCGAGTCGGGCTACTTCGAGCGGTCGCTCGCGGCGTACGGACGTGAGGGCGAGCCCTGCGACCGGTGTGGTGCCCCGATGCGCCGCACCGCCTTCATGAACCGCTCCTCCTACTTCTGCCCCACCTGCCAGCCGGCACCTCGAGCCCGGCGAATCCCGGGGTAGATAGTCCATCTGGGCTATTGTTCACTGCCCCTTCGAACCACCCGAATGTTGCGGGCACGTGACAGTTCCGACGATCCTCAGCGTTGGTTAAGGAAACCGGATTCCAGTGGGTTAATCTCTGGTTCGTTCATCTCCGTTCGTCCCGGGTTCAGCTTCCCCCGGGCCGGGGGGAGCAGACGATTCACCGCCGTGTTCGGGCTGGCGGTTGTGCCGGGTGGCGACGTGGTCATCCGGATCTCGGGGAAGACAAACCACGGCCCATCCGTACCGGCACAGGCGTGAACCACACGCACGCGCCATCGGGTTGGTCAACAGCTCGACAGGACAACAGGTGGCTCCCCACAAGCTCGCCGTATCCGATCATGCGCCCACGACGCGCCCGCAGGATCTGGAACTACCGCAACCCCGCGTAGCCAATGCTCAGGCCGAGCAGACCCGCACCATCCCGGTCGCCATGGCCGCTGACCTCAACTACGCCAAGCCCATGTCGGTGGCGATCACGTCCTTGTTGGAGAACTCCGGGACCGACACCAGCTACGACCTGAAGATCCTCGTGGCGGAGGAGTACCCGGCGGAAGTACGGGACCAGATCCTCAGCTTCGAAAATCGTTATCCGGGCAACACGATCACGTTCGTCGTCGTGGACGGCTTCGCTGACGTCAAGGTCAGCACCTCGCACCTGACCGCACCTGCGTACTTCCGGCTCAAGCTGCCTGACCTCTTCCCGGATGTCGACAAGATCATCTACCTCGACGTCGACACCGTCATCGAGAGCGATCTGTCGCCGCTCTACGCGCAGGACGTGAACGACGTCTATGTCGCCGCAGTGCCGGCTGCCGTCTATCACCTCCGGTCAGCAGAGGCGGCCCGGGCGATGGGCATCCCGTCCTTCGACCGCTACGTCAACTCCGGTGTCATGGTGATGAACCTGGAGAAGATGCGTGAGGACGGCCTGGTCGAGCAGTTCCTCGAGCTCTCCGCCAAGGAGTTCGACTCCGACGATCAAGACATCATCAACATCGTTTGCTATGACGGCCTGCGCCATCTTCCGCTCCGCTTCAACCTGATGACGAAGTACGGTCCCAAGAACGTCGAGGAGTTCTGGAGCAGACCGGCCGTCCAGCGAGTCTGGTCCCGTGACGAGTACGACGAGGCGATGAGCTCGCCGGTCATCATCCACTTCGCGGACAAGCGGAAGCCGTGGATGGACGTCTCGGCCGACTTCGCAGAACGATGGTGGCAGTACGCGGCAATGAGCCCGATGTGCGCCGAGATCGTGGCCACTTATCTCGCCGACGCGGTCGCTCAGGCCGCCGGGACCGCCTCGGCTGTCCGCAAGCGGCTGAGAAGCCGGGTGGTCACCCTCGAGCAGGAGCTCCAGGGCCGGGATCAGGAGCTCGCCGACACCCGTGGCTCGGTGTCCTTCAGGATCGGGTCCCTGATGACGTCCGGACCTCGCGTCATCCGCAACTCGCTCAAGCGAGATGTCCGCTGGTCACAGCCCCGAGCCCGCGTCATCGAGAAGTAGCCCGGCGCAGCGGCGCGCCGTGAGCCGACTCGATCGAAACCAGACCAACCGCGGGACCGCCCGCACTGTCGTCACCCCAGAAACACAAGGAGGAACCATGCCTGCCGGTATGGGCGAGCAGCCGACCAACAAGCTCGGGCTGCGTCATCGGATGGTGCGCGTCGCGGAAGTGGACGGCGAACACAAGCTGGTGCTGTTCGGTCGCCCGACCAGCGGCGGTCCGGTCCTGTCCCGCTACACCCGGCTCCTGGACCGACAGTCGGGTCTGAACGCGAAGATCGAGCGTCTCCGGGCTCGGCTGGGCGAGCCTGCGGGGGACGAGCCGGAAACCGGGCGACCGTACTATCTCAAGCCCGACAGCGTTGAGCGGCTGAGCGTCGAGGAGATGGTCGAGACCCTGGCCGCGTACGACGTCGTCTCGTTCGATGTCTTCGACACGGCGCTGTACCGAGCGGTGGAGTTCCCCAAGGATGTCTTCCGGATCCTGGGGTCGAGGCTCGGCATCGACCGGTTCCCGAGTATCCGCAGGCAGTCGGAGGAGCACGCGCGTCGGGAGAACGACAACCACAAGGGGTCCCGAGAGGTCACCCTCCGTGAGATCTACGCCGTGATGGAGGAGCGTTACGGCGCGGATCCGGGGTGGGAGATGCTCGAGCGGGACCTCGAGATCGAGCTGGCCGAAGCGAACCCTTACATCAAGGAGGTCTTCGATCGGCTCCTCGCCAAGGGCAAGACCATCGTCTTCACCTCCGACATGTACCTCCCGCGGGAGGTCATCGAGGAGATGCTCGTCCGCAACGGCTACGCGGGCTACGAGAAGATCTACCTGTCGAACGAGTACCTTCGCCGTAAGGGCGACGGCACGCTGCAGCAGGTCCTCCTGGAGTACTACGGCAGCGAGACGTCGATCGTCCACGTAGGCGACAATCTCGAGGCAGACGTCGAGCAGTCCGAACGGGTCGGTCTTCCGGCCGTGTACAACCAGGACCAGCGAAGGCTCGTTCGGGAGCCGTACATGGAGACGCTGGCGGGCAGCTTCTACGGGGCGGCCCTCAACAACTCGATCGGCTCCGGCACTTGGACCGAAGGCCTGCGCTACACGCACGGCTACCGTGTCGGAGGCATTCTGGCCGCAGGATTCTGCGAGTTCCTCGAGTCGGTCGTACGCGAGAAGAACATCGATCGGATCCTGTTCTGCGGGCGCGACTGCGACGTGATCTCACGCGTCTACGACCGCTTCTACGGCAGCGCCGACGGCGTGTACATCGACATCTCCCGCTACGCGGCCGCCGGGATCACGCTCGACCTGAACTTCGACGACTTCATCGGGCGCTCCTTCTTCCGCTGGTTCAAGGAGTCCAACAACACCAAGACCATCGAGCAGCTCCTGATCGACACCGGGTTCGACTACCTGCTGCCGTACCTGGACAAGGCAGACATCGAGCGGTTCCTGTTCCCGGCCAGCGCCACCCGGCGACGTCTGGAGCAGTTCTTCTGGGACCACAAGCACGTCATCGAGGAGCACAATCGCACCAGCATCGACGCGGCGAAGGAGTACTTCGGCGCGGCCGTCGGCGATGCCAAGCGGGTTCTGATCGTCGACATCGGCTGGAGCGGCACCTGCATCACCGCCCTTCGACACTTCTTCGGCACCGCGTTGGCTGACCGCGCGCTCGAGGTCTCGGGCGCCCTGATGTGCACGAGCCGCACGGAACAGGTCACCGACACGGTGTCTGACGGCTTCATCAGCGCATATGCCTACTCGCCGATGGCAAACCTGGACCTCGCGAGGTTCATGATGCCCGGTGGACCGAAGGCGGCGCGCAAGACGGACCTGCTGCACCACCCGCTCGAGTACCTGTTCACCGAGGTTGCCTCCAGCGTTGTCGGCTATGGGTTCGAGAAAGGCCGGGCTGTCGCCCTCCGTGGCAACAACGCTCCGCGCAACGTCGAGCAGATCACCGAGATGCAGCGCGGGATCGTCGACTTCGTCGAGGCGTACCTCGCCCGCTCCAAGGGCTACCGGGACATCCGCCCGATCTCCCCCTACGTTGCGTTCAATCCGTTGAAGGCGGCGATCGAGAACGAGTCGTACTCCTACGACGTCTACAAGGACTTCCTGTACGACGCCACGCCAGCTCTGTTCGGCGAGGAGACGCATACCGAGCGATTCGGTGACCTGTTCGACCTCGGTGGGCCGATCCAGGCACTCGAGCCTGTTGCGTCGGAGGACTCCGCTCAGGTCTCGCGGTCGCGTCGCATCGTGTTCGTGTCGCCGGAGATGACCTACACCGGCACGCCTCGAAGCCTGCACCGGATGTGCAAGGTCGCGATGTCCCTGGGGTACGAGCCGGTGGTTTGGACGGCGAAGCCCGGTCCTTTCTCGAAGGAGTTCGCAGCCCTCGGCGTCTCGGTGAAGGTGATGCGCGCCGGCCAGCTGGGTCCGAAGCGGATCAACAAGCTCATCGAGAGCGGTGTCGAGCTCGTCGTCTGCAACACGGTGGCGACGGACGACTACGTGCGCGCCCTGGAGGGGCGGATCCCGCTCGTCTGGTACGTGCGTGAGGCGACCAACCTGCCTGACTTCTTCGCCGCGGCGCCGGAGCGCCAGGAGACGCTCCGCCAGAGCCGCAGCATCTGTGTAGTCAGCGAGTACGCCGCGGCAGCCGTCGCGGAGCACGCCGAAGGACCCGTCGAGGTGGTGCGTAACAGCGTCGTGGACGTCTCGGAGTACGCGCAGCCGTACGAGATCGCCGCCGGCGGCAAGTTCAAGTTCGTCCAGCTCGGCACCATCGAGCACCGCAAGGGATACGACGTCTTCATCGCCGCCTACAAGGCCATGCCGGAGGAGTATCGGGCTCGCGCAGAGCTGCACTTCGCGGGCGGGTTCATCAACAGCGGTACGTCGGTCAGCTCCTACGTGTTCGGCCAGATCGCGGAAGAGGAGAACATCCACTACCACGGTGTGATCTCCGACGAGCGAAAGAAGATCGAGCTCCTTTCGCAGATGGACACCGTGGTCGTCGCGTCGCGCGATGAGTCGTGTTCGCTGGTGGCGCTCGAGGGAGCGATGCTGTCCAAGCCCTTGATCGTGACGGAGAACGTCGGCGCCAAGTACATGGTCAGCGACGCGAACGGCCTGGTGGTCGACACCGGTGACGTGATGTCGCTCCGCGCCGCCTTCATGGCCATGATGGACAAGGAAGCCTCAACGCTCGAGAAGATGGGCAACGCGTCCCGCAGAGCGTATGACGAGCGGGCCAGCATGGATGCGTACACCAAGGACCTAGGAGCTCTCTTCGAGCGCCGGATCGCCGCTGGTGCCGGCCGGAGGATCCAGCCGGTCACGTCGAAGGCGGAGCGCCGCCGTGGACGAGTTCCTTCGGCGACCAGGGACGTGGTGGTGTCGCTGACCTCGATTCCTCACCGGATGCTCACCATCGGCCAGTGCATCGACTCTCTTGTGGAGCAGACGAAGCGGCCCGACAAGGTGCTCCTGTGGCTGTCCACCGAGAACTTCCCCAACCGCGAGGCCGACGTCCCGAACGAGGTCCTGGAACGTCAGGACGACTGCTTCCAGATCCGCTGGGTCGACGGCGACATCGCGCCGCACAAGAAGTACTTCTACGCGGTGCAGGAGTATCCCGACGCACTCGTCGTCACCGTCGATGACGACGTCGTCTACGAGGAGAACCTCGTCGAGACCCTGTACGAGGGCCACTTGGCAAACCCGCGGGCCATCATCTGCCAGCGGGCGAACCTGGCCATGTTCCGTCCCGACGGCACCCTTCGTTCCTACGACGGCTGGGTCTACGACTGCAACTACCTGCGCGGCAAGGCGAGCTACCAGCTCCTTCCGACGGGGATCGGCGGGGTGCTCTACCCGCCGCACTCGCTGCCCGCAGCGACTTTCGACCTCGAGGCGATCTCCGAGACCGCGCTGTACGCCGACGACCTCTGGCTCAAGGCGATGGCGACCGCCAACGGCTACCCGGTCTGGATGCCGCGCGAGCGCGCTGGCTATCAGCAGATCCAGGAGGCCCAGACCGTCGCGCTGTGGCGTCGCAACGCGTTCCAGGGCAACAACGACCTCGTTTTGGAGAAGGTGCTCGGCCACCTCGAGCACGGCGTGGGAGTCTCCCGTGATGCCCTCCTGCAGCGCATCCGTGGTGTCGCGGACGACGGTCGCATGATCGGACCGGACGACGTCGACACGGCGCCGCTTCTCTGACGGTCATGACGATGCACATGGACGAGAGACCTTCATGACGACGGCGACGAGTACGCGGTCGGCCGATGTGCGTACGGAACCTAGTGCGCCGGCGCGGGCAGGTGCGTTCCGGCCAGATATCCAAGCGCTCCGCGCGATCGCGGTGCTCTCCGTGTTCGCCTACCACCTCGCTCCGGGACGACTGAGTGGTGGGTACATCGGTGTGGACGTGTTCTTCGTCATCTCGGGGTTCCTGATCGGGAGTCACCTGCTCCGTGAGATGGAGACGACCGGCCGCATTCGGCTGGGCGCGTTCTGGGCCCGGCGAGCGAAACGGCTTCTGCCGGCGTCGCTCCTCGTCCTGCTGGTGAGCGCCGTGGCGACGTTCGTCTGGGTGCCGCGAAGTCTCTGGTCGCAGTTCCTGACCGAGATCGCGGCGTCGAGCCTGTACGTCGAGAACTGGCGACTCGCCTGGGCGAGCGTGGACTACCTCGCCGCCGACAACGAGCCTTCCGCCGTTCAACATTTCTGGAGTCTCTCCGTCGAGGAGCAGTTCTACGCGTTCACACCGGTTCTGCTGCTCCTGGTGCTGTTGCTCTCTCGGTTGATCGGCCCCAGGTCGTACGTCACGACCCGGGGACTGGCTGGATCGCTGTTCGCGCTCATCGCCTGCGCCTCCTTCGCCTACGGTGTCTGGCTCACCGCGAACACCCCAGAGGCGTACTTCTCCACCTTCACCCGAGCGTGGGAGTTCGCCGCCGGGGTTCTCATCGGATTGTTGCCGATGATCGCGTCGAGGAGAGCGCGCGCTCTGGGGGTGGCGCTGGGCCTTGCCCTGATCGCGACGGCAGCGACGCGCTACACCAGCGCCACGCCATTTCCAGGGGTCGCTGCTCTGGTTCCGGTGAGCGGCGCCGCACTGGCCATCTGGCTCGGTCGGGGAACGTTCCTCGCACGCGTCGGAACATGGCGACCCGTGTCCATCGTCGGAGACACCTCGTATGCCATCTACCTCTGGCACTGGCCGCTCATCATCCTGCTCCCGTACATCACCGGTGCGCCCTTGAACGTGGGGACGAAGCTGCTGATCCTCTGCGTGACATTCCCGCTCGCATGGCTCAGTACGACCCAGTGGGAGAACCGTGTGCGCTTCTCCGCACGGCTTCTTGGTGGACGTTCTCCGCTTTCTGTCGGCCTGTGGAGTGCTGCGGCGATGGTGGTCGTGCTGGCCGTCGCTGCAACCGGGCTGACAGCGCAGGCGATGAGTGCAGCGGAGTCGGAACGGAAGGCGAACGCCCTGCTCGCTCGGAACCTGCCCTGTCTGGGAGCGGCCGAGCTCGCCGACCCAACCTGCGAGAACCCCGATCTGGACGGCGTTCTCGTCCCGAACCCGTCCGACCTCGCCACGGACCAGGCGAACCGTGGCGAATGCTGGTCGAGCTCGGCGGCCAAGACCGGTGACGTCGTCATGTGCCAGCTCGGCCCGAAGACCGGCTACAGCAGACGACTGCTTGCGGTCGGTGACTCCCACAACGATCAGCTCGTCGGGGCGTACGAGGACATCGCGCACGAGTTCGGGTGGCGGATCGACGTCGCCGGCCGAGTCGGTTGTTACTGGACTCAGTCGGACCTCCAGAAGAACAGCACCGCAGACCATCGGATGTGCCAGGAGTGGCGGCGTGGCATCAGCGCGTACGTCGAGAACGCCGATGATCTGGACGCGATCCTCACCTCCAAGGCGCGAAACTCCTCTCCGATCCTGACCGGTGGCGATGTGACCACGTCTGTCGCAGAGACCGCAGACGGGTTGGCCCGCGCGTGGGCGCGCCGGCCGACCCCTCGAAAGGTGCCCGTGATCGCGATCGAGGACAACCCGGCGATGCCAGAAGGAACGATGGCCTGCGTGGAGGAGCAGCTGCTTGACGCAGCTTCAGCGTGTGCGCAACCACGCAGGAAGGTCCTGCCGCCGTCGGGACTGGCAGAGGCCGTGGCCATCGACCCGAACGCGGTGCTGGTGGATCTGACGGACCTCTACTGCGAACCGAAGTTCTGTCGGCCGGTCGTCGGTCACGTCATCGTCTACCGTGATGACGGTGAACACCTGACCCTCACCTACACGCGAACCCTTGCGCCGTACCTGGGCCGCGCCATCGAAGACGCCTTGTGACCGATCTAGATCTAGAGCGTCGCGGAACCAGTTCCGTCCCATCCTTGCGCTGCGAAAGTGATCACGAATGATTGACAGCACGACGTCCTCGGACCGTATGACGGCGATCGAGGTTTCGGGACGGAGTTACACGGTCTGCGTCCCGCATGCCGCAACGGACTACATCCAGTCGAACCTGGTGAAGACCGGCCGCCCCTACGAGGAGCAGATGCTCGAGGCGATGGTTGCTGCTCTCGAGCCAGGTGACCTCGTGATCGATGTCGGGGCCAACATCGGCAACCACACCCTGTACCTGGCGGTGGTCGGAGGGCTCCGCGTCGTCGCGTACGAGCCGAACCCCGAGCTGGTCGCCGGGATCAACGCCAGTGTCGAGGCCAACGACCTCGGTAACCGTGTCGTCGTCCGTGACGTCGGCGTCCATGCGAAGTCCGCACGCGGCACGATGGCGGACCTCGATGCGACCAATCTGGGGGCCCAGTCCGTCGCAGTGGCGGACGACGAGGGCGACTTCGCGGTCGTCGCTCTCGACGACGAGCAGTTTCCGGCTCGGGTGGCCGCGATCAAGATCGACGTCGAAGGCGCCGAGATCGATGTGCTCGGCGGCGCGGCTGAGCTCATCTCGCGGGACCGACCGCTCCTGTACGTCGAGTGCGGAACGTTGGCGGGGTACCAGAAGGTCTCCTCGTGGATGAGTCGGATGGGCTACACCCAGACAGGCACCTTCAACCTCACTCCGACCCATGTCTTCCGCCCCGCCACGGGAACACCCGAGGAGGCAGAGGTGGTTGCGGCGCTGGTGGCCGCGACCGAGGAGATCTACCGCCTCAATTCGTTGAAGCGGTCGCTCCGTGACCAGATCAGCGAGTACGAGAAGCGGGATCGCCCATCGGCCGGAAAGAAGGACCTCCCGCTGTGAGAAGTGCTCGGGGGCGCTCCGTCGGGCAACGGATCGGCGGGACGGACTGGCGCCAGCGGACGGACGCCGGGGTGCGCCGGGCGAAAGGGCTGCTGCGGGGTAGGCCTACGCTCAGCGTGGTCGTACCGGTCTACAACGTGGCGGAGTACGTCGAGAAGAGCCTGCGCAGCATCCTGGACCAGCCGCGAAGCGAGATCTCCAAGCTCGAGGTGATCGTCGTCGACGATGGCTCGACGGACGGCTCGGCGCAGATCCTGCGGCGACTTGTCGCCGAGGAAGCCTGCGTCACCGTCATCACCCAGCCGAACTCAGGGGTATCGCGAGCGCGTCACACCGGGATCGACGCGGCAACCGGCGAGCTGCTTACGTTCGTCGACCCTGACGACACCCTGCCGCATGATGCATGGTCGGCCATGGTGCGGTCGCTGCGGCGTACGGGTTCGGACTTCGCGGTCGGTGCGGCGGAGCGGGTCGCGGTCGAGGGCGGTGTGGAACGCAGGTTCATGACGCCGCTGATGCGCCGCAACCACGCGGAGGAACGGCTCAGGTGCCGGATCGAGGACGCGCCGCTGATGCTCGCCGACATCTTCGTGTGGAACAAGATCTTCCGGCGGTCGTTCTGGACGGAGAACGCGATCGCCTTCCCCGAGCGCACTCGCTACCAGGACCAGGTCGCACTCACCCAGGTGTTCCTCGCCGCGGACTCCTTCGATGTCATGACGGAGATCGTCTACGACTGGCAGGTCCGCTCCGACCGGTCCTCGGCGACGCAGAAGCGTGCACAGATCGCGAACCTCGTCGAGCGGATCGACACCAAGCGCCAGACGATCGACCTCGTACGTGCCGCCGGCTCGGCGAAGCTCATGGAGACCCTGCTCGTCGAGGTTCTGCCGATCGACATGTGGGAGCACTTCCGCGCGGCGGTTCACCCCGACACCGAGGATCCGAGCCGCTACTGGAAGCTGCTGCGTGGCGCCGTCCTCGAGTTCTGGTACGAAGCCGGTGTTCCGTTCGAGAACACGGCTGTTCCACGTGCCCAACGGCTGATGGCGTGGCTGGTCGCCCAGGACCGTGCCGACGACCTCGTCGCGCTGATCGCGATGATCGACAGGTACGGCGCGCGAGCGGCCTTTCAGCAGCATCCGTGGCGCAACGATCCGATGCTTCCCCCGGATCTGGGCAACATCGAGGAAGTCGGTGGGAGTGCCCTGCTGACGCGGCAACCAATGCGTGGATAGGCTCGGCCCCGTGCGAGAACGTTTCCGGTTGACCCCAGGCGGTCGTTACCCCCACGAGCCTTGGTTCCACATCGGTTCATTGGGGGTGACCACGACGTGGCTCGTGGTCTTCGCGAGCATCGTCGGGCTGATCCTCTTCGCCGTGATGGGCGGCCAGGGTGTGCTGGCGGGGCTCGCCCTGATCCAGCCCAACCTCGCCGAGCTCAAGCTGTGGACGCTGTTCACCTGGCCCTTCGCCTACCCGCAGTTCAGCATCTTCGACGTCCTGGCGATCTTCTTCTTCTGGTACTTCGGCTCCGACCTCGAGCGCAACGAGCTCGGCCGGGTCAAGTTCGCCTGGATGCTGGTGGCGTTCACGGCGGTGCTCTCGTTCCTGACCGTCGTCTTCGGCGCGGTGCTGGACCCGTCCTACCTCCTCGCCGGTCTCGGGATGCTGGAGATGATGGTGGTGCTGCTGTGGATCGCGCAGTGGCCCGACCGGATGTTCATGTTCAACATCCCGGCCTGGCTCTTCGGTGTGATCCTCGTCGGCATCCAGCTGATCCAGTACCTCGGCTACCGCAGCTGGGTGATGCTGCTCGTCTTCGTCGTCGGCCTCGCCGTCAACGCCTTCGTGGCGCGCCAGTTCGGCCTGCTCGACCGGTTCGCCTGGATCCCGCAGGTGGCCGGCGGTCCGGGGCAGCCGAGGGCGACCAAGCCCGCCAAGGCCAAGAAGCGCAAGTCTGGCCCGACCGTCGTCACCGGTCCCTGGGAGTCCTCGACCGTCTCCAAGGACGACCAGCGGATGGACGAGCTCCTCGAGAAGATCCACGCCGAGGGCGCTGACTCCCTGACCAGCAAGGAGAAGAAGGAGCTCATGCAACTGCGTGAGCGCCGACGCCGCGGCTGAGCCGAAAATGAGCCGAAGTTGAGTGCGATCCACTCAAGTTCAGGCTGGATTCGCGGCGGAAGCATGGTCGGAAGTCCCGGCTTTGGACACGCGACGTTGACGCTTGTCGATAACGGTGTCACCCTTGTAGACGGCCCGGTATCGCGGGAACTTCTAGTGATTCCAACGAAGGAAACGTATTCATGGCGAAGGCGCTGATCGGTTACATGAGCAGCGACCTGCGGACTCCCGCCCACCTCACAGCCGAGAATGCTCGGCTTCGTGCGCGTGTGCGTGAGCTCGAGGATCTCGTTCTCACTCTGAAGACGGAGAACGACGCTCTGGTAGCGGCTCACACCGCTGACCTGGACACCTCGATGCAGGAGATGCAGCCCGCCTGACCTGCGGGCAACTCTGCAACACCACGAGCGAGAGCTATTTCGTGTTTCGCGGCTAGCTTCGTTCAGGGGGAACCGACTCTGAAACTCAGGGTCGGTTTCGACCTTTTCGGGGGTGTACCGAGTGGTCGCCCAGCGTTCACCTCAGGTTCGGCAGATGGGCGTCGGGGACAACCCGGCGTCGCTACGCTCGCGCGGTTCGCCGCCGTCGGCGGCCCGTTTCGTGATCCCCCAGGAGCTCTCCGTTGTCCTCGTTGCGCCATCACCCGGTCCTGCGGTCCGCGGCCCGCCGCCTTCCCGACCCGCTCAAGGAGCAGATCAGGGCGGCGCTGGCCCGCCGTGAGCGACGCGGCCGCAAGCCGGTCATCGGGCTCGCCGGGTTCTTCGGTGCGGGCAACTACGGCGACGAGCTGTTCCTGTCGGTGTACGAGCAGTACTTCGGCGAGGAGTTCGAGCTGCGGGTGCTGGCCGACAACATGACCAAGCCCTACTACGACCGGCCGCTGCCCGAGATCGTCGACGAGGTGGACGCCATCCTCATCGGCGGTGGGGACATCCTGCAGTCGTGGCAGGCGGACCCGCGCTACTTCAACCACAAGATGCTGGCCAAGCCCGTCTTCGTGGTCGGTGTCGGGGTGCCGATCTACCGCAACACCGAGATCAAGCCTCACATCATCGAGAGGCACAGGAAGTTCCTCGAGCACCCGAACGTGAAGTTCATCGGCGTCCGCGACCAGCCGACCGCCGACTGGATCCTCGGGAACATCTCCGCCGACCTGGACATCAAGGTCGCTCCTGACATGGTCTGCTCGCTGGACCTGCCTCCGGCGACCAAGCCCGAGGGGGCGCCGATCCTCGGCGTGGTCACCCGCTACCGGCCCAACCTGGAGGAGCCCGACGACTACTCGCGCGTCGAGGAGATGGCCGGCAAGGCGATCGCGGAGGGGTGGCGCGTACGTCACCTCATCCTCGGCACGATGGAGGTCGGTCGCCGCGACGTGGCCAACGCCGACGACCTCGACATCCCGGGCAAGGAGGTCGTCTACACCGAGGACCTCGACGAGCTCACCCGGGCGATCGGGGAGTGCACCGCGTTCGCGAGCATGAAGTTCCACGGCTCGGTGGTGGCCACGATGTACGGCGTGCCGTCGATCGTGATGGTCGCGACCAACAAGAACCGCAACTTCATGAAGCGCATCGGGCTGGAGGCCAACGTCTCCGCCTTCGACGCCGCCGACCTGGCCGAGCGGTTCACCGAGCGCGTCGTCCCGGACCCCGAGGCGGTCGCCGGCCTGCGTACGGCCGCGGACGCCCACCTGCGCGAGCTGCGAGCCGAGGTGAAGCGGACGCTGGGGCTCTGACTCCGACCGTCGTGAGGGCCGAGGTCCCCAGATCGACGGACCCGGCGGGTTATCCTCGACCCGCTGGGGTTCCCCTGAGCAGCGGCGATTAGATTTGCTGGCTCACCTCAGCCACGCTGATGTGTTGCGAACTGTGTACGACCACGTGGTCCTGAGCCGGGGGAGAAGCCGATGTACCTCAAGCGTCTGACGCTGAAGGGTTTCAAGTCGTTCGCCTCCGCGACGACCCTCGAGCTCGAACCGGGGATCACCTGCATCGTCGGTCCCAACGGCTCGGGCAAGTCCAACGTGGTCGACGCACTCGCCTGGGTCATGGGTGAGCAGGGCGCCAAGAGCCTGCGCGGCGGCAAGATGGAGGACGTCATCTTCGCCGGTACGGCCGGCCGTGCCCCGCTGGGCCGCGCCGAGGTCTCGCTGACGATCGACAACACCGACGGCGCGTTGCCGATCGAGTACGCCGAGGTCACCATCTCGCGCACGATGTTCCGCAACGGCGGCTCGGAGTACGCCATCAACGGCAGCCCGTGCCGGCTGCTCGACGTCCAGGACCTGCTCAGTGACTCCGGCATCGGCCGCGAGATGCATGTCATCGTCGGCCAGGGCCAGCTCGACACGATCCTGCGGGCGACCCCGGAGGACCGCCGCGGCTTCATCGAGGAGGCCGCCGGCGTCCTCAAGCACCGCAAGCGCAAGGAGAAGGCGCTGCGCAAGCTCGACTCCACGCAGGTCAACCTGGACCGGCTCCAAGACCTGCTCGTCGAGATCCGCCGCCAGCTCAAGCCGCTCGGCCGCCAGGCAGAGGTCGCCCGGCAGGCACAGACGGTGCAGATGGACGTACGCGACGCCAAGGCCCGCATCTACGCCGACGACCTGGTCACCGCCAAGACCGAGCTCGACAAGGAGCTCGCCGACGAGGGTGCGCTGCTGGCCCGGCGGGCCGAGGTCGAGGAGACCATTGCGGAAGGACGCGAGCAGGAGGCGGTCCTGGAGGCTGCGCTGCGCGAGGACCTGCCGGCGCTGGCCGCCGCGCAGGAGACCTGGTTCGCGCTGAACTCGCTGCGCGAGCGGCTGCGCGGCACCCAGTCGCTGGCCTCCGAGAGGGTTCGCAACGCGGCCGGCTCCGAGGACCTGGAGGTGCGCCAGGGGCGTGACCCCGAGGAGCTCGAGGCCCAAGCCGAGGTGGCGCGCGAGCAGGAGGAGACCGCCGACGCCGAGGTCGAGGAGCTTCGCTACTCCCTCGAGGAGGCCGTCGAGTCTCGTAAGGAAGCGGAGGATGCCGCGGCCGAGGAGGAGCGCCGGGTCAAGGGGCTCGAGCGCGCCGCCGCCGACCGTCGCGAGGGGCTGGCCAGGTTGACCGGTCAGGTCAACGCGCTCAAGTCGCGAGCCGCTGCCGCCGACGACGAGGTCGGGCGCCTGACCGCCGCTCGCGAGGAGGCGCTGGCGCGCGCCGAGCGGGCCCAGCGCGACTTCACCGCACTGGAGACCAAGGTCGCCGGGCTGGACGCGGGGGAGGAGGGCCTCGATGCCGAGCACGAGGCCGCTGCCGCGGCCCTCGAGGACATCGAGGAGCGACTCGCCAAGCTGCAGGCCGAGGCTCAGCAGGCCGACCGGGACCGCTCGACGTTGGCCGCTCGCAAGGACGCCCTGGAGATGGGTCTGAACCGCAAGGACGGCGCCGGCGCGCTGCTCGGCTCAGACCTTCCGGGAGTGCTGGGGTCGGTCGCCTCGTTGCTGGCGGTCCGCTCCGGCTACGAGGCCGCGGTCGCGGCGGCGCTCGGGACCGCGTCGGACGCGGTCGTCGTCGAGTCCGCCGAGCGTGCCGTCGGCGCGATCGAGCATCTCAAGACCGAGGACCTCGGCCGGGCCGGGCTGCTCCTGGGCGGCTCTCCCGAGGAGACCGGCGGCTGGCCGGCGCTGCCGTCCGGTGCCGAGTACGCCCTGGACGTGGTCGAGTGCCAGCCGGTGCTGCGGCCCGCGGTGGCGCGGCTGCTCGACAAGGTCGCGGTGGTCGAGGACCTCGCCATCGCCAAGGCGCTCGCGGCGGAGAATCCCGAGGTCACCGCGGTGACCCGCGAGGGCGACCTGATCGGCGCCCACTTCGCCTCCGGCGGCTCCTCCAGCGTACCCAGCCTGATCGAGGTGCAGGCCGCGGTCGACGAGGCCACCGCTCAGCTCGCCGAGGCCCACGCGGTCTCCGAGCGGGCCACCTTCGAGACCTCCCGGCTCGAGGCCGAGCGGCTGGCCGCGCAGAAGCGGGTCGACGTGGCGCTGGCCAAGCTGCACGAGTCCGACGCGACCCTGGCCGCCGTGGCCGAGGAGCTCGGCCAGTTCGGCGCGCAGTCGCGTGCGGCTCGCGGCGAAGCCGAGCGGCTGCTGGCCGCCGTCGAGCAGGCGCAGGAGGCGCGTGAGAACGCCGTCGCCGGGCTCGCCGAGCTCGAGGAGCGCCTCGCCATGGCCGAGGAGGACCCCGAGGACGAGCCCGACCTCAGTGTCCGTGACGGGCTGGCCCAGGCCGCCCGCGACGCACGACAGCGCGAGATGGACGCGCGGTTGGCGCTGCGTACCTCCGAAGAGCGCGCCCGCGCGCTGGCCGGCCGTGCCGAGGGGCTGCTCCGCGCGGCCCGTCAGGAGCGCGAGCAGCGCGCCAAGGCGGCCGCCCGCCGCGAGCAGATGCGCCGCGAGGGCGAGGCCGCGCGAGCGGTCGGGACCGCGGTGTCCTACGCGCTGGACCGTCTGGAGGTCTCGGTGCAGCAGGCCGCCCGAGCGCGCACCGAGATCGAGGAGTCGCGCGCCGGGCGCGAGCAGGCGCTGCGCGAGTGCCGTTCGCTGCTGCGCAACCTCGGCAAGGAGCTCGAGGAGCTGGTCAACTCCGTTCACCGCGACGAGATGGCCCGCGCCCAGCAGCGGATGCGCATCGAGCAGCTCGAGGAGCGGATCCTCGAGGAGCTCGGTCTGGACGCCGAGGCGGTCAAGGACTACGGCCCCGACCAGCTCGTCCCGCAGCACCCCGACGAGGACGGCAACGAGCGCGAGCCGATCCCGTACGTCCGCGCCGAGCAGGCCAAGCGGCTCAAGATCGCCGAGAAGAACCTGCGTGCGCTGGGCAAGGTCAACCCGCTCGCCCTCGAGGAGTTCGCGGCCATGGAGGAGCGTCACAAGTTCCTCACCGAGCAGCTCGAGGACCTCAAGAAGACCCGCAAGGACCTCCTCGACATCGTCAAGGAGGTCGACAACCGCGTCGAGCAGGTCTTCACCGAGGCCTGGGAGGACGTACGCGTCGCCTTCGACCACGTCTTTGCGCGGCTCTTCCCCGGCGGTGAGGGCAGGCTCGTGCTCACCGACCCGGACAACATGCTCACCACCGGCATCGAGGTCGAGGCGCGGCCGCCGGGCAAGAAGGTCAAGCGGCTCTCGCTGCTCTCCGGTGGCGAGCGGTCCCTGGTGGCGGTCGCGTTTCTGGTGTCCCTGTTCAAGGCGCGGCCGAGCCCGTTCTACATCCTCGACGAGGTCGAGGCCGCGCTCGACGACACCAACCTCGGCCGGCTCCTGGAGATCTACGAGGAGCTGCGCGAGTCTTCACAGCTGCTCGTCATCACCCACCAGAAGCGCACCATGGAGGTCGGCGACGCCCTCTACGGCGTCACCATGCGCGGCGACGGTGTCACCACCGTCATCTCGCAGCGCCTCCGTGACGCCCAGCCTGCCTGAGCGTTCCGAATACGACGCCTGCCCCTGAGGGCCGCCCGGCGGCGATTGCGAGACCGTCCTCAACATCGAGGAGGCGCGGCTGCACCGACCTCAACCGGCGGAACGGCATGCTTCCATGAGCGCGTGAAACCGAGACACCGCGGCGCACGCGTGCTCACCTCGGCCGCGCTCGCCGGGTCAGGGGTTCTTGCCTACCTGGCAGCGTGGCAACGCTGGTCCGGGGTATGTCCGCGTGGTGGCTTCGACGAACCTGCGTGTCTCAAGCGGCAGGACCACCTCTACGACTACCAGTGGCCGGCCAGCCCGTGGCATCCGATCGGGCATGCAGCTGAGCTCTACGGGATCTCGGTCCTGTTGCTGGCCGTCGCGGCGTTCGCGCTGCCGTTTCTGCTGGCGCCCACCTTTCGTCGGCTCATCCTGTGGCCGCTCGCCGTCATCCCGGCTGCCGTGCTCACCGGCACCGGCGTGCTGGCCTTGGCATCTGGGATCGCGGGCGGGCCGGTCTCGGTTCCGGACTTCTACCTGACGGCCCTCATTGTCGTTGGCGGCATGCTGTGGCCCACCGCGCTGATCATTGCTGCCCTGATCGCAGCGGGTGGGTCCATCCCGACCGGATGGCCCGAGGCTTCCGAAGACCGGCCGCCCACCGTACGGTCCGTGAGCACGGTGGTCACAGCGCTGCTGATCGCCGCGACGACTGTGCTGCCGACATACTTCCTCGTTGGTCCAATCGCTGCGGGCTATGTCTCCCACGACACAGCCCCCTGGTCTGAAGCTCCCGCCGGCGCGCTCCTCGTCCTTGCCGCCATCGTCATGTGGCCGGCGACGACGCGTGTCACGGCTCGAAGGTCGACCAAGGGTGCTCAGCCTGAGACGGCGCGCGTGTCTTGATCGCTGGCTCACCCATGCTCGCGGCTCAGCGCCCGCGGCGGGAGGAGCGGATGAGGCTGCAGGTCGACGCGACGTACGCCGCAGAGTGCGCAACGTACGTAGACGACCCGGCCCTCCGAGGTCTGATGGCTGGACTCGGTGAGCCAGCCGTGGTCGTGGGTGGCGTCCGTGTGCCGGGACTCCTCTGTTGCGCTGTCGGTCATGCTCGCCACTCTGCTGTAATGGTCTTATGCATCTCAACCCTTACGGCGAGTACGCCGTGCTCATGGCCGCCTCGCTCGCCGACGACTGGCCCGAGGACCGGGCCGGTATCGAGGCTCGGACCAGGGAGTTCGGGATGACGATGGACTTCGGCGAGTCTCCGGATGACCACGCGCGCACTCGGCACGTGATCGACGAGTGGCTCCGCGTCGTCGACGCGCCGGAGCCGAGTGAACGGGCGCGGTTGCTCAACGAGCTGATGGCGCAGGCGACCGCCTATCCGAGGCTGACGGATCACGGGCGCGAAGGGTGGCACATCCACTACCGCGATGACACCAACGACTCCCTTCCCGACGTGCTGCGAGCGGTGATCAGCGTGGGCACGGCGCTGCACCTGACCACCCGAGGCATCCATCGGCTGGGCCGGTGCGAAGCGGGGAAGGCGGAGGGGGACCCGTGTTCGGCGGTGGTCGTGGACGTCACCCGCAACGGACGGCAGCGCTACTGCTCGGTCCGCTGCGCCAACCGCGCTGCGGTCCGCCGACACCGCGCCCGGCACTCCATGACTGCCTCCTGATCGACGTACTGAGGTCGAGCCGCTGACGACTGGGGCGAAGGAGAGGCACACTGGCCACATGATGTCCGTGCCAGACGGGGGCCGTCCTGAGCTGCGAGTGCGCCTCGCCGCCGAGACCGCCAGCGTGCCGGGCGCGCGCAGATTCGTCACCGACGGTCTCGTGGAGTGGGGCCGTGATCATCTTGTCGACGATGCCGCCCTGTGCATCACCGAGATGGCCGCGAACTCGGCCCTGCACAGCGGCAGCCCCTACATGCACATCCGTCTGCGTGACTTGGAGCCGGCCGTACGGCTCAGCGTCGAGGACGACGGCGCGCTGGTCCCGCTCCCAGCCGTGGCCCCGCCCCCGGTCGAGAGCCAGGGCACCACGGGACGCGGCTTGGCCATCGTGTCGGTGCTGGCGAAGTCATGGGGGATCGAGGAGCGTGCCGACGGGCGGCGCATCTGGGCCGAGCTCGCCGGCGACGGCGTCGAGCACGACGTACGGCCTCCCGCGGTGGAGCTCGGCGAGCAGGCGCTGCCGGAGCCGGCCGCCCTTCCCGCGGACTGGGTCACGGTGCGGCTTCCCGCGTGCCCGGTGCAGCTGGGGCTTCAGATCGACCAGCGCCTCGACGATCTGGTCCGCGAGCTCCAGCTCATCGACTCCGAAGTCGGACCGACCCCGCCGCGTGAGCTCGGTGAGCTCATCGAGCGGCTGGTGACCCGGCCGGCCTTCGCGCGGCACATGGGTCGTCGGATCGCTCTGGACGCAGCCGCGGCGGGGCTGGAGTACGTCGACATCGAGATGACCCTTCCCCGCGAGATGGGCCCCATGCTGCGGGAGCTGCTGGCTGCCGACAACCTGGCCGACGAGATCAGCGAGACCCACCAGCTGCTCACCCTGCGCTCCACGCCGGAGATGGTGTCGCTGCGGACCTGGTTCACCGAGAGCATCGTCGACCAGGCGGAGAACGACGCCGACCCCGTGCCGTACGACGAATGGGTGAAGGCGAGAGGCGGCGCTGGCTGACGGCGTCTCGACGGGCTCGGCCACCAGCAAGGGTGGGTTGAATGAACCGTCGATGAACCCGTGATGAAGGCATGCGGGGAAGCCCTCTGAGTGGTCAAAGTGGGCTCTTTTGCCTGCCTAGAATCCTGCGGTCACCGGCCAACCGGGGCACCGGCGAGACGTGGTCTCGACGTTCGGGGGATCGTCACGGTTAAGTACTTTGAGGACCCCCACATGCCTTCGACCCTGCTGTCGTTCCCCTACTACCGGAGCAACCCCTACCTCACGATGCTCACCGTGGCACCGCGGGCGGCGGGCTGGGACGTGGTCGAGGGAGTGCAGGGTCTGCACCGGCTCGAGGCGCGCGCGGAGCACCTGGGGCCGGGGGACGTGCTCCACGTGCACTGGACCTCGCCGGTGACCGCCGGCTGCGAGAGCGTCGAGGAGGCCTGGGCCAACGAGGCCCGGTTCGAGGACGTGCTGAGCGGACTGCGCGACCGTGGCGCCGACGTGCTGTGGACGGTGCACAACTCGATCGCGCACGAGGCCGACTACGTCGATGTCGAGCTCGCGGTCGCCAAGGCGCTGGCGAGCCATGCGACCCGGATCATCCAGCTCAACCCGGCGACCGTCGAGGAGACCGCGGCCTACTACGCGCTCCCGCCCGACAAGGTCGTCGACCTGCCGCACTCGTCCTACCTCGGCGTCTACCCCGACGGCGGTGACGACGTCGCCTCGCGCGAGCGCATCGGGGTCCCGCAGGGGGTGCCGACGGTCGGCTTCATCGGTCAGATCCGGGCGTACAAGGGCCTTGACGTGCTCTGCCGGGCGGTGGAGATCGCTGCCGAGCAGGTGCCCGACCTGACCTTCGTCGTGGCCGGCAAGGTGGTGCCCGCCTCCGACGTGGAGACGGTCGAGGAGATGCTCTCGGCGCCCAACATCGTCAAACGGCTCGGCTTCGTCGAGACGGCCGACTTCTCCGACTGGATGCGGGCCAGCGACGTGGTGGCGCTGCCGTACCGCCGCATCCTCAACTCCGGCTCGCTGCTGGCCGCCGGCACCTTCGGCCGCACCGCCCTGATCCCCGAGGACACCCCGGTCGCGCGGCAGTTCGCCGACCAGCCATGGGTGGTGACGTACGCGCCGGAGCCCGATGAGCCGGTGGCGCTGGCGGCGGCGATCCTGGAGGCCCTGGACGGGCAGGAGTCGCGGCATCGGGCCGCTCATGAGTTCACCCGTGCGTACACGCCCTACGACATGTCGCGCGACTACCTGCGGCTGCTCGACGAGCTGTCGAGCGATCTGGCCGGCGATCTGGAGGGTGCAGCCCGATGACCACACCTGAGCTCTCCGTCATCGTCCCGACGCACGATGTCGGCCTGTGGGTCGGCGAGCTGCTCTCCTCGATCCTCGAGGACCAGTCCACGCCTGCCGATCCGGTCGACCTGGAGGTCATCGTCGTCGACGACGCCTCGACCGACGAGACGTTCGAGATCGCCGAGGCGTACGCAGCCCGCGACCCGCGCCTGACCGTGGTCCGCTCGCCCGGCAAGGGCGGGGGCCAGGCGCGCAACCACGGTGTCTCGCTGGCCGGGGGCCGCTTCATCGCGTTCGCGGACGGCGACGACCTGGTGCCCCGCGGGGCGTACGCCGCGATGCTGCGCAAGACGCGGCAGACCGGCTCGGACATGGTCGTCGGCCGGTTCTTCAAGCTCTTCAGCGACCGGGTCTGGTGGCCGGTGCGGGCGTGGCCGGCGTTCGACGAGGAGCGCACCCTGGTGACGCTGGCCGACGCGCCGTCCGCGCTGCGTAACCGGGCGTGCTGGAACCGGGTCTTCCGGCGCGACTTCTGGGACACGGCCCAGATCTCGTTCCCGGACGCCTCACGCTCCAACGACATCGAGCCGATGGTCCACGCGCTGACCACCGCCCGCTTCGACATCGTGACCGAGACGGTCTACGTCTACCGCGACCGGCCTGGACCGGGGTCGATGACCGCGAAGTCCCACTCGCCGGCCGGGATCATCAGCTACCTCGAGCAGGAGCTGCGCTGCGCCCGCCGGATCATCGAGCTCGGCGACCTGCAGGTGCGCGCGGAGTACGCCTCGCTGATCTTCGACGCCGACGGCTGGATGGCGATCGTGCGCGCGCTGCGGGGCATGTCCGTGATCGACCCGGAAGCGCTGGAGCCGGCCCGGGTGCTGGTTGCCGAGCTGGTCGGACTCTTCGACGACGGTGTCGTCGACGACCTCGAGCGCGACAAGCGGTGGGGCTGGCGGCTCGTCGCCTCGGGCCAGTGGGCCACCGCTGCCCGGCTGATCGGCCAGGACGTCCGCTGGGGCGACCGGGCGGTCGCCGACATCCTGGAGACGCTGCAGCTGGTCGCCGACAGCGGCGTGGTGCCGCTGCGTACGCTCCAGCGGCCGCTGGTCAACGCCGTCGCGACGATCTCGCTGGGCGACGAGACGCTCGTCGGCGACGACCTCGCCGACCTGGTGCTCAAGCACCGCGACCTGTTCACGGTGGTCGCCGAGGCGGTCCAGGCAGACGAGGCTGGTGAGGCCGGTGTGGCGCTGGGCTGGCGGCTCGGCCGGATCATGGCGGCCCTCGACGACGGCCCGGAGCTGCTGCGCCAGGTGGTCTCGGGCGCGACCGACCCGGTGACCGCCACCTCGCTCTCGCTCGTCGACGGCCGCGCCCACCTGCACCTGACCCACACGATGGTCGTGCCCGATAGGCTCCGCGTCGTGTTCCTCCACGACCGCCGGCGCCGCACGCTGGACTACGGCGCCGCCGAGCTCGCCTCGGGCAGTCTCGAGGTCGCGCTGCCGACCGCCGCACTGTCGGGCGGTCGCTGGCGGATGCGGTTCGAGGGCCGCGACGCGCTGGGTGAGTTCGACGGGCCGGTGATCATTCACGAGGGCGTCATCGGCGAGCGGATCGGCGAGCGTGCGCAGATCGTCGAGCTCGACGGTCGTCCGCGCCATGGGATCGAGATCCCGCTGACCTTCGGCGAACGGGGCGTCCGCAAGGCCCGCCGCGTCGCCGGCCGGATCGCCCGCAGGGTGCGCCGGTGACCGCTGTCGCCGTCGCGCCCGCCAAGGACGGGCAGCCCGGGCAGGCCGGGCAGCCCGCGCGGGACAAGCGGCCGGAGATCCAGGCGCTGCGTACGGCCGCGGTGCTGGGGGTCGTGCTCTTCCACCTGTGGCCGGGCGCGATCCGGGGTGGGTACGCCGGCGTCGACGTCTTCTTCGTCATCTCGGGTTTCCTGATCACCTCCCACCTGGTGCGAGAGGCCGCCAAGCCCGGCGGGGTGCGGCTGGGCGCCTTCTGGGCCCGCCGGATCCGGCGGCTGCTCCCCGCGGCGCTGCTGGTGCTCGTGTGCAGTGCGGGGGCAACGTACGTCCTGGTGCCGGAGGCGCTGTGGCAGCAGTTCCTGCGGGAGACGGTCGCGGCCGCGTTCTACGTGGAGAACTGGCAGCTGTCCTGGGCTGCGGTCGACTACCTCGCCGCGGAGGACCCGCCCTCGCCGGCGCAGCACTACTGGTCGCTCTCGGTGGAGGAGCAGTTCTACATCCTGTGGCCGTTGCTGATCGTCGCGGCCGCGTTTCTCACCCGGCGCCGGCCCGAGCGGCGGATTCCCGCGATCCGGGCGGTCATCGCGGCCGTTCTCGTCGCCAGCTTCGCGGCATCGGTCGTCATCACCGCGACCGACGGCGCCGCCGCCTACTTCGTGACCCACACCCGCGCGTGGGAGTTCGCCGTCGGCGGCCTCCTGGCCGTGCTGCCGATCTCGCTGAGCCGGGCGCCGGCGCGGTGGGCGGCTCCGGTCGCCGTCCTCGGATGGGCCGGCCTGCTCGGCGCGCTGGTGCTCTTCCGCGAGTCGCTGCCGTTCCCAGGCTGGGTTGCGCTGCTGCCGGTCGTCGGGACCGCCTTGGTTATCTGGGCGGGCGCCCCACAGCGGTCCGGCGGTGCGATCGTCGGCAACCCGGTCGTGCAATGGATCGGGACGGTCTCCTACTCGCTCTACCTGTGGCACTGGCCGCTCGTCGTCGTGATCCCCTCGACCGGTCCGGTGCTCGGCACCTGGCTGCGCGAGCCGCTGATCCTGCTGCTCACGATCGGCCTCTCGGCGCTCTCCTACCGGTTCGTGGAGACGCCGTTCCGCACCGGGCCACTGCTCGGCACCTCCGCGCGGGCCTACCTCTTCGCGGCCCTCGGGATGGCGCTGGTCGCCGCCGTCGCCGTGCCCGGGATCGTGCACGGGCGCAACCTGGTCGAGCAGAGCCGGGAGCAGGCGAACGCGCTGGCGTCGGGCGACGTCGAGTGCTTCGGCGCCTCGGCCCTCCTGGAGTCCTGCGAGAATCCGAAGCTGGACGGGGTGCTGCTGCCCGCGCCGATCGCCCGCAAGGACGACACCGGCAACGCCTACTACTGCTACCTCACCGAGCGCCAGACGTACGCCGCCGACGCCCGCCCCGAGGTCTGCCACCATGGCTCGATCGAGCCCGACGCACTGCGGGTCGCGCTGGTGGGCGACTCCCACGCCGCATCGCTCGTTCCCGGGCTGTCTCAGGTCGCGAAGGGTGCCGGATGGTCGGTCGACGTCATGGTCGCCAATGGCGGCAGCCTGGTCGCACCCGCGGCTGGCGACGAGCGCCGTGCCTACCGGAAGGCGCTGCTGTCACGGCTGACCCGCGGGGAGGCGTACGACGTCGTGCTGGTCACCCAGCGGCGCAGCCAGTCGCTCGCCGCGGGCGATCCCGACCCGGCGGTCGACCATCTCCTGGATGCCTGGCGGCCGGTGATGAAGCGGGGGACGAAGGTCATCGCGCTGGCCGACAACCCGATGCTCACCCCGTGGGCGATGGGATGTCTCGACGGTGCCGAGTCGTTCGCGGAGGCGTCGGCGTGCGAGATGACCCGCCAAGAGGCGTACGCCACCTCCGACCCGCTCCCCGAGACCGTCCGTCGAGCCGGCGCCGGGGCGTCGCTGGTTGACCTGTCCGCCGCCTACTGCACGGACGACCGGTGCCCGTTGGTGGTCGGCCACGTGCTGGCCTACCGCGACGAGGGCCACATCACCGCGACCTTCTCCAAGACCCTCGCGCCCTACCTAGTCAGGTCCGTCGAGGACGCACTCTCCTAAGATCAGCGGCGATGAGCACTCCTGACCGCAAGGCCCCGACCCGCGCCGACTACGTGCACTGGCGCACGATCACCACCCGTTGGCGCGACGACGACGCGTACGGTCACCTCAACAACGCGACCTACTACGAGTACTTCGACACCGCCGTCAACGCCTATCTGTTCGAGACGACCGGCGTGAACGTGCGGAAGCTGCCGAAGATCGGGATCGTCGCGGAGACCTCGTGCCGCTACCTGCGCGAGATCGGGTTCCCCGAGCCGGTCGAGGCCGGGCTGGTCGTCGACAAGGTCGGGAGCTCGTCGGTCATCTACCGGATCGGGCTCTTCCAGGGGCCGGGCGAGGAGGCCGCGGCGGAGGGCCGGTTCGTGCATGTGTACGTCGACAACACCGACCCGTCGCGTCCGGTGACGCCGATGCCCGACGAGATCCGGGAGGCGGTCATGCCGCTGTGGCGGCAGAATTGACCTTGACAGTTGGGTGAACGTGCGTGGCGCCGTTCACCGCCACTCGGCACTGTGACAGTCTGACCCACTGCCGAAGCACGATCTAGAGCGTCTTGGGGGACCTTTAGTGGACGAAGAGTTGAAGCGCATCGCACGTGGCGGACTGCGCAGGGGGCGAGACCTTGCCCGCAAGGTCTACAACGACTCGCCCCTCTACAGCCGGGCCGACGACGTACGTCTGCTCGTCGACTGCCCGCTGTTCGACCACGAGTGGTACGCCGAGCAGGTCGGGCAGCGCCTCGACCGCAAACGCGCCGCCCGGCACTATCTCGAGCAGGACCCGGCCAAGCCGCTGACGCAGCCCAGCCCGCTCTTCGACCCGGAGTTCTTCGTCGCGCGGCTGACCCCGCGGCTGCGCAAGCAGATGGGCGATCAGGACCCGTTCCTCTACTGGCTGCGCGCCGAGCTGTGGCTGCAGCCCACCCACCCGCTCTTCGACACCGACGGCTACACCGAGCGGCGCAAGACCGAGAACTTCTACGGCGGCGCGATCGGTCACTACGTCGACCGGGGCGCCCGCAACGGACGCCGCGCCAACGACTGGCTGGAGCAGGTCGACGGCCGGTTCCCCGACCTGCGCGACTGGATTCGCGACCGGCGCGCGGAGTGGCAGGCCCGGCAGGGCGGCCCGAAGACCTGGCGGCCGGACATCGACCGCGTCCCGGCTGCCGCCGCCGGTCGTGAGCCGGTCGGCACGGTCACCGTCATCGTCGATCTGGGCGCTTCCGACGAGCATGCCCGGGCGACGCTGGACAGCGTTGCCGCCCAGACCGGGGTGAGCACCGAGGTCATCGTCATCGACCGCGGCCTGACCCCGGCGGTCGCGGAGGTCATCCCTGAGGTCGTCCCTGGTGCCCGGGTGGTGCTCGGCGACCCGGACCGCGGCGAGCCCGGCGTGGTCGCTGCGTTCTCGCAGGTCAACGGCGACTTCGTCGCGTACGTCGCCGGGGGAGATGTCTGGAGGCCCGGCCGTCTCGCTCGGCTGGTCTCGGTGGCCGAGGCGGCCGGGCGGCCGCTGGTCGCCGACGTGCTGGAGCGCCCGTGGCAGGCGGAGCAGCGGTTCGCCATCGACGTACCTCCGGCCTCGCCGGGACCCGACGTGCCCGGTCCGTTTATGCGGACCCTGGTCGCGCGACTGCTGATCTCCGTGCCGCTTCTGGAAGAGGTCGGTGGTCCCCGTGACGACATCGGCTTCGGCTGGGCCTACGACCTCGCGCTGCGGCTGACCTCGAAGTCCGTGATCGAGGTCGTGCCCGAGGTCGGCGTCGAGCGCCGCCAGGGCATCAACCCGCGACGTCCGCGCCAGGACCGGCTCCCGCTCGACCCCTTCGACCTCGAGTCGTGGGAGGACGTCGTACGCAACCGGACCTTCATCGACTGGAACGCGCTCGGCTCGCGCACCCCGGACCCGGACGTGGTCTCGGTGGTCATCCCCACCTACGACGACTCGCTGCTGACCGTGGGCGCGGTCGAGGCCGTGATGGAGCAGGGCGCGGGGGAGAAGCGGCTTGAGATCGTGGTCTGGGACAACGGCTCCTCGGCCCGCGTCTCGGCGGTGCTCGACTCGCTGCCGCTTCGCTTCCCCGAGGTGAAGGTGGTGCACAGCACCGTCAACCACAACTTCGCGCTCGGCAACAACCTCGCCATCCCGTACGTCACCGGGGAGACCGTGGTCTTCCTCAACAACGACACCACGGCGCTGGCCGGCTGGCTCTCGCCTCTGGTCGAGGCGCTCGAGGATCCTGAGGTGCTCGCGGTCCAGCCGCTGCTGCTCTACCCGAGCGGGTCGGTGCAGTCGGCCGGGGTCGTCTTCCCGCCCTACGGCGGGCTGCCCTACAACATGCTCGCCGAGTACCCGCCCGAGGACGCCGCCGGCCTCGACGGTCACCGGTTCTCCGCGCTCACCGGCGCGGCGCTGGTGATGCGCTACCGCGACGTCGTCGCATGCGAGGGGTTCGACCCGATCTTCACCAACGGGATGGAGGACGTCGACCTGTGCCACCGGCTCGCCGCGCTGCGGCCGGGCTCGTTTCGGGTCGTGACCTCCTCCGAGGTCGTCCACCACGAGTCGAAGTCGAAGGGCCGCTTCGCCCGCGCCCCGCGCAACCGGCTGATCTACCTCGACCGCTGGCTCGGGCGCACCGAGCCCCGCGACGACGTCGCCGCCTGGGCGGCCTGCGGCTACCAGGTCGTCGGCCGGGCGGCGGCCGGGAACCCGACCGGCCCCGCGAAGACGTACGCCGCCACCCGGCCGATCCTCGCCCCGATGCCGCGCGCCTCGGTCGTCGAGGGCGTCCCGCAGCTGCGCTGGTCGATCAAGATCTCCGCGCCCGGCGCGCCGGAGGGGGAGCGGTGGGGTGACACCCACTTCGCCCGTGCGCTGGCCCGCTCGCTGCGCAGGCTCGGCCAGTCCGCGGTCGTCGACCACCACTACGAGTGGGAGCGGCCGAGCGCGCTCGACGACGACGTCGTGGTCACCCTGCGCGGTCTCTCGCGCTACTTCCCGGCGCCCGACGGCCGGATCAACATCGGCTGGGTGATCTCCCACCCCGACGCGGTCACTCGCGCCGAGGCGGCCTCGTTCGACCGGCTGCTGGCAGCCGGACCGATCTGGGCTGAGCGGATGTCGGCGCGGTGGGGCATCCGCATCGACCCGCTGCTGCAGGCCACCGACCCCGAGCTGTTCAACCCCGACCGGGCGCTGCCCGACTCCGGGCACGCGGTGCTCTTCGTCGGCACCTCGCGCGACGTCGAGCGCCCGATCATCCACGACGCGGTCTCGGCAGGACTGCCGCTGTCGGTCTACGGCCACGGCTGGGAGCCCTACATCCCGCGCCACTACGTCAAGGCCCAGTTCATGTCCAACACCCGGCTCGGCGCCGAATACCGGGCCGCCGGGGTCGTGCTCAACGACCACTGGTCCGACATGCGCGACTACGGCTTCATCTCCAACCGGCTCTTCGATGCCGTCGCCTCCGGCGCCCGGGTCATCTCCGACGACGTCGTCGGTCTCCGCGACGTCTTCGGTGACACCGTGCAGGTCTACGAGACCCCCGAGGACCTGGTGAAGTGGTCCTCGATGCCCGACCCCTCGGTCGTCTTCGGCACCGACGAGCACATCCGCGCCGAGGCCGCCCGCATCCACCGCGACCACGGCTTCGACGCCCGCGCCCGCTCCCTCCTCGACATCGCGCTCGAGGAGCGCGCCAGGCGTGACCGCCCCTAGGGACCTGTCAGAGTGTCCGCATGACGAAGCTGTCGGTGATCCAGCTGCGCGAGCGGGACGCACTGGTCGATGACCTGAGGACGCTCTCGCCCGCGCAGTGGCGCTCGGCCACCCTCTGCGGGGAGTGGGACGCGGAGGAAGTCGTGGCGCACCTCGGCGCGGCCTCGCGACTCTCGTTCCCGGCCTGGCTGCGCAGCATGATCGGGGCGCGCTTCGATCCGGCCGTACACAACCGCAGGCGGCTCGAGGAGTTCCGCGGATCCTCGCCGGAGGAGACGCTCGAGATGTACGCCCGGATCCGACCCATCGCGCTGCCACGGAAGGAGAGCGTCGGCGGGCTGGGGGAGATGATCGTACACGGCGAGGACATCCGGCGGCCCCTCGGCATCCGGCACGACCCCGACCCCGAAGGGCTCTCGGCGGTCGCCAGGTTCTTCGCCACCAAGGACTTCGCGGTCAACAGCAAGTCGTTGGTGCAGGGCCTTCGGCTTCGAGCGGTCGACGCCGAGTTCGTGGCCGGTGACGGCCCCGAGGTCAACGGCCGCCTGCGCGATCTCGTCATGGCGATGGCCGGAAGGCGAGAGGTGATGGCGGACCTGCGCGGGGACGGTGTCGCTGAGCTTCTCGACCGGCTTAGCTGAACCCGCCGGGTGTCCGGGGAGTTTCCGTCGCTCTACCGGCTGGTAACGGACGGAAACTCCCTGGACTATCTGGTGGTTCCGGGTGGCCGTAAGGTGTCTGGTGCGATGAGGGCGGTACGGCACGGGGGAGATGGGTTGGGCGGCGACCGGAGCCGGCTCGAGCGGCTGATGGAGGAGTCACTCCGGGTCTCACCGGCGCCAGGAAGCCACTCGCCCGCCTGGCGCGCGAGCGTGACGCTGCTCGTCGGGCTGATCGCGCTGGCCGTGACAGGACACATCGAGCTGGCGGCGTACGCCTGTTTCGGCACCTTCGCCTCGATCTACGGTGGCCGCCAGCCGCTGCGAGGTCGCTGGCGGACGCAGACTGCTGCCGGCTTGATGATGTGTGCCGCGGTCCTGTGTGGCGCGCTCGTGGCGACATCCTCGCAGCGGGCCTGGCTCGTCATCCCCGTCGCCGCGGTGTGGGCCGCGGCCGGGTCGATGCTCTCGGACCGGTTCGTACTGCGGCCTCCGGGACCGATGTTCCCGGTGTTCGCGGTGGCGACCTGTGCCGCGCTCCCGGTGACCCCGTCGGGGGTCGTGGTGGCGGTCGGCGTGGCGGTCGCCGCGGCCCTGATCGCCGTGCTCCTCGGTCTGCTCGAGGAGCGGCTGGCCGGCAGCGGAGCCTCGGTCGAGGCGAGCCGTGGAGAGGTACGGCTCGACCACGCCACCGCGGTCGTCGTGGCGGTCGTGGTCGCCGGTACGGTCTCCACCGCGCTCGGGCTCAGCCACACCTACTGGGCGATGGTGGCCGCGGCCGTGCCGTTCGGCGTCACCGGGCTGCTGGCGCAGACGACCCGCGGGCTGCAGCGCGTCGTCGGCACTTTGGTCGGTCTGGTCCTGGCAGCCGTGCTGCTCTCGGTCTCGCTTCCCGCGCTCGTCGTCGCGGTGGTCGTCGCCGCGCTCCAAGCGGTCACCGAGCTGCTCGTCGGGCGTCACTACGGCCTCGCCCTCGTCGCCATCACCCCGCTCTCGCTGCTGATGGTCCAGCTCGGCCACCCACAGCCCGTCGACGCCCTGCTGTGGTCACGTTTCGCCGAGACGCTTCTCGGGGTCGTCGTGGGCCTTGCCGCCGCGCTCGCCCTCCGCGAGTTCCGTCGCCGCTGACCAGCCGAGACGTCACCCCGGTCGGCCGAGACGTCACCCCGGTCGGCCGAGACGTCACTTACGTCGGCCGAGACGTCACTTACGTCGGCCGAGGCGTCATGGCGGTGCCAAGTCGGCCGACCTAAGCGACGCTTCGGCCGTCCTTAGTGACGCTTCGGGCGATGGGCGCTGCGGTAGAGGATTACGCGCCGAGTCGGCGCAACCGCGCGCCTCGCTCGCTTCGCTTCGCTCCAAGGCGCGCAGTTGCGCCGACTCGGCTACACCAGGCTCGCTACTTCTCGAAGACGGCCTGGTCGAGGACGCGGCGCTCGTCGTCGGCCAGGACGACGAGCTCCTCGCGGGTCAGGCCGGTGCCTTCGCCGGTGGGGGAGAGGTTGATGAAGAACTCGTGCTTGACGGTGTCGTGGAAGGACGTCTCCCGCATCGAGATGAAGTCGAGGTCGGCGAGGTCCTGGAGCAGCAAGCGGAGGTGGTGGGGGGTGCAGACCCAGTTGTGGGTGTCGATGTAGCGCTCCCCGCGCTGGGCCTCGGCCCCACTCGCCTTCACAGCGTCGAGGCCGTGGGCGAAGGTGTAGTCGCCCTTGTGGCGCGGACCCCAGGCGGTGATACCGCCGTGCTTGGCCGCGTTGAGCCGCTCCTCGATGACGGCGCCCATGGTGTGCACGGAGGACGGGTAGAGCGAGGCGTCGATGACGCGCGAGAGCGAGGCGCGCTCGCGGAACCGGTCGAAGCAGTAGCGGTGGTCGGGGATCACCAGGGCGAGCACGCCTTCGGGGTTGAGCAGCTTCTCGCACTCGTTGATGAAGTCGATCATCGAGGTCGTGTGCTCGATGACGTGGGAGGCGACGACGAGGTCGAAGCGCTCCGGGATCACGTCTGACCAGGGAGTTCCCGGCCGGAAGACGTAGTCGACCTCCTCGATGTCATCGGGGTCGTACTGGGGGAAACCGGCATAGCGCTGAACCAGACCCTCGCGGTCGAGATAGTCGACGATGCGTACGTCATAGCCGTCCCGCTTGGGCAGGATCGCGTTGTGCGCGGGGCCGATCTCCAGGATCAGGGCGTCGGGCTTGACCCCGGCGAGCACCTGCTCACGACGCAGCTCGAGCCGGTCCAGGCCCGGGATGGCCGGCACCGCGGTGGTGCGGTTTCGGTCGCCCTGCAGCCCCTCCACCTTCGTACGCAGCTTCTGGTTGCGCTGCTTGAGCTCGTCGATCCGGCCGTGCAGGCGCGCGGCCTCGGCATCGGCGGCACGGACGGTCTGCAGACCTGCGGCGGCGAGGCCGCGGCGTACGGCGCCCCTGAAGGTGGGCAAGACAGGTCCTCCTGAGAAGAGAGTTTCAGCGTGTGCGGGGTGGGATGTAGGGCTCGGCCGCCAGTGCGGCCCGGCCGCGCTCGGCGCCGAGGGCGTGCTCGTCGTCGGGCACCGCCTTGTCGTTCTCCGGATCGAGCACGTCACGCATGAGGTCGGGGACGAGCGATCGGCCGAGCACGATGTGCAGGTGGTAGGTCAGCCAGTCGTCGAACGAGTAGTCCCCGGAGAAGGCGCCGGCGGCGAGCTCGGCCCGGGTCGGCGTGCGCGCGAGGTAGGCGTCCTGCAGCGTGCCGCTCAGGTAGCGCTGATAGTCGCGCATCCCGTGGTGGCGCGGGCTCGGCTTCAGGTCGGGGTTGGCCTCATAGCCCTTGCCGGCGTTGATCACCTTGCGCTCCAGCTGGGCCCAGGAGCGCCAGGGGAGGTGGAGCACCTCGAGAGCGACCTCGTCGGGCGGCTGGCCGTTGCTCATCAGCGAGACGAAGTGGTTGCCCTGGACGACCTTGATGTCCGACTCGCCGCGGTGGATGGCGTTGGGCGTCGGATGCGCGTGAAGCCCGGCCGCCTCGAGGCGCTCGTCGGAGCGCCGGTCGCGCCACTGGAGCCGGTTGATGCCGCCGCCGGTCCAGGCGGGCGGGCCGACGAGGTTCTCCACCTCGACGGTGAAGGCGTTCAGCGACAGGGGAGTGGCCTCGAGCGCCTGGCGTACGGTCAGGCCCTTGTCCTTGGGCACCAGGAACTCGTCGGCGTCGAGGTTGAGGACCCAGTCGGCGCGGAAGTGGGTGCGGGCACGTCGGGCCATCGCGGTGACGACCTTGCCCTGCTGCTTCTCGTGGACGGGGTCGTGATGGAGCTCGACCCGTCCCGTGGCGGCGTAGCGCTCGAGCACCTCGGTGGTCCCGTCGACCGACGCGTTGTCCGTGACGATCAACGTGTCGACACCCTGGTCCAGGTGGTGCTCGATCATCGCGGCGACGATGTCGACCTCGTCCCGGACCATCATTGTCCCGATGATCCTCATGCCGTGAAACACTACCGGCCCGGTGGACGTTGTCGAGATCCCGCGCCGTACGACGGGACGCACCGGGCGCGGGCGCGCGTACCCGCGCGCGCCGTTGTGTGCTCCGGGCGCGAGGTGTGCGAGGGTGGACGCCGTCCGTGCGTATCCAGAAGGAGGCTGGCCGAGCCAGTGACGACCATCCTTGTCATCTTCGTGGCGATGCTGCTCATCGTCGCGCTGGCCGGACTCGTGATCGTCTACACGGTCTTCCCCCACCGCGGACAGAAGATGCCGTACGCCACCAAGCTCGGTCAGGCGATGGAGCGGGCCGTCGACACGGCCCCCACGCTCAGCCCGGCCACCCGGCTGCAGACCCGCCGCGAGGACCGCCTCACCGAGCTGCTCGGTGAGCGCAAGCCAGGAACTACGGAAAATCAGGGCTAGTTTGATTGGATGAGGCCCATGGAAATGGTCACCCTCATCGTCATCATCGCGGTCGCCGCTGTCGCGATCATCGGCGGCGGCATCGTCGGCCTGGTCGCCAGCACCCGGCGCCGCAAGGACCGTTCGCTGCCGACCGAGGCGGGGACCGATGTCATCACCCGCCCCGAGGAGCCGACGGTCGGGGAAGCCGAGCCGGAGACCGTGCCGGCGGAGCCCGCCGCGCCGGTCATCGAGAAGCCGGAGAGCACCGCCTCCCGCCTGGTGCGGCTGCGCCAGCGCCTGGCCGTCTCCAACGCGCTGGGCCGCGGTCTGCTCAACCTGCTCTCCTCCGACAGGCTCGACGAGGACACCTGGGAGTCCATCGAGGATCTGCTGCTCACCGCCGACATCGGCGTTGCCCCGACCCAGGAGCTGGTCGAGGGGCTGCGCACGCGGCTGCGCGTCGAGGGCGGCAAGGTCGACGTCAAGGCGGCACTGCGTGACGAGCTGATCAAGCTAGTCGACCCGGGCATGGACCGCCGGCTCCAGGTCAGCGGCGCCGACGGCGCCCCCGGTGTGGTGCTGATGGTCGGCGTCAACGGCACCGGCAAGACCACCACCACCGGCAAGCTCGCCCGCATCCTGGTCTCCGAGGACCGCAAGGTCGTCCTCGGAGCCGCCGACACCTTCCGCGCCGCCGCCGCCGAGCAGCTGACCACCTGGGGCGAGCGCGTCGGCGTCGAGGTCGTACGCGGCCCGGAGGGCACCGACCCGGCCAGCGTCGCGTTCGACTCGGTCAAGGAGGGCCTCGACACCGGCGTCGACACCGTCATCGTCGACACCGCCGGCCGGCTGCAGAACAAGGCCGGCCTGATGGACGAGCTCGGCAAGGTCAAGCGCGTCATCGAGAAGCAGACCCCGGTCACCGAGGTGCTGCTCGTCCTTGACGCCACCACCGGCCAGAACGGCCTCATCCAGGCCCGCGTCTTCAGCGAGGCCGTCGCGGTCAGCGGCATCGTCCTCACCAAGCTCGACGGCTCCGCCAAGGGCGGCATCGTCGTCGCCGTGCAGCGCGAGCTCGGTGTTCCGGTCAAGCTCGTCGGCCTCGGTGAGGGTCCCGACGACCTGGCTCCGTTCACCCCTGAGGCCTTCGTCGACGCGCTCCTGGGCTAGCAAGGCGTGTCACATGGCAGGATCGCCGGTATGCGCCATTCACTCGCCGGCCGGGCCGAGACTTCCATGCAGGCACGACTGCTCGCCCAGCTCCGTGACGAGGGCCCGCTGTCGCGGGTTCAGCTCGCTGACCGGCTGAACGTCTCCCGCACCACGATCGCGGCGGAGGTCGGTCGGCTCACCGAGCTGGGCATGGCCCACGAGGTGGGGCCGGCGGCCTCCCGGGGCGGCCGGCGCTCGACCCTGGTCGACCTCGCGCCGGACATCCGGTTCGTCGGCATCTCGATCGGCGCCACCAGCATGTCGGTGGGCCTCACCGACGGCCGGCTGTCGGTGATCGGCACCCGGACCCGGGCGTGCGACATCCGCAGCGGCCCGGAGAAGGTGCTCGCGACCGCCCTCGACGAGGTACGCGCGCTCCTGGACGAGCACGACGTCACCGAGCCGATGGGCGCGGGCGTCGGCGTACCCGGACCGGTCGACTTCCACCGCGGCGTCTCGGTGTCGCCGCCGATCATGCCGGGCTGGGACGGCTACCCGGTGCGCGATGCGGTCGCCCGGGAGCTGGGCTGTCCGGTCGTGCTCGACAACGACGTGAACGTCCTCGCGGCAGGGGAGCAGCACGCAGGTGTCGCCCGGACCGCTCGTGACTTCCTGTACGTCAAGATCGGCACCGGCATCGGCTGCGGGATCGTCGTCGACGGGGAGCTCTACCGCGGCGTCGACGGCTGCGCCGGCGACATCGGCCACATCCGCGTCGAGGACTTCGGGCCGACCTGCGCCTGCGGCAACACCGGCTGCCTGGAGGCGTTCTCCGGCGGGGCGGCGCTCGCTCGCGAGGCGCTCGCCGCGGCCCGTTCGGGACGCTCGCCCGTGCTGGCCGAACTGCTCGCGGAGAAGGGCGAGCTGAGCGCCGAGGACATCGCCATCGCGGTGGCCCGTGGCGACGCCCAGGCGGTCCAGCTCATCCGGGAGAGCGGACACCGCATCGGCCAGGTCCTGGCCAGCCTGGTCTCGTTCTTCAACCCCGGCCTGATCGTCATCGGCGGCCGGGTCAGCAAGCTCGGCCATGGCCTGCTCGCCGAGATCCGCAGCGTGACCTACCGCCGCTCGCTGCCGCTGGCGACAGGCAACCTCCCGATCGTGCTCAGCGAGCTGGGCGACGAGGGCGGCGTCATCGGGGCCGCTCACTTGATCAGCGCCTCGGTGTACGCACCCAGCAGCGGCGAGGTCTAAACCCCGCTCTCGACCCTCTCCGAGGCGCACTATCGTCCCATCTTTCGAAATCATCTTGCGAAAGTACGCAAGTCACTTGACGTGACCGGCGTCACATCGATACGTTCGCGGACGATCTCGCTCCCCTCCACGACAGCGAGAGAAGGAGATGGACCGTGCGCAGATTCACCCTCTGGAGCGTCGCCACGACCGTGGTCTCAGGGCTCCTGGTTCTCCCCCTCACGACGTCCGCGGACGCGGCCCCTACGGCCGCTCCACCGCCGGACACCGACTTCGAGAAGGTGACCCTCAACGACCGCCCCGGTGAGCCGATGGACCTCGCGGTCCTGCCCAACGGGGACGTCCTCCACACCACCCGGGCCGGGAAGGTCTGGCTCAACGACGCCGACACCGGCGTCAACAGCGTCGCAGCCCAGTTCGACGTCTACCAGCACGACGAGGAGGGTCTGCAGAGCATCGCTCTGGACCCCGGATACAACGGCCGGACCAACAAGTGGGTCTACGTCTACTACTCGCCCCCGATGAACACCCCTGTCGACGACCCGGCCACGCCGGACGTCAACGAGGGTGACGCCCCCGAGTACGGCACGCCCGCCGACTTCGAGCCCTTCAAGGGTGCGATCCGGCTCTCGCGGTACCAGTACGCCGGCGGCAAGATCGACCTGTCCACCGAGCAGCAGATCATCGACGTACCGGTGGACCGGGGGCGCTGCTGCCACGTCGGCGGCGACATCGTCTTCGACTCCGCGGGCAACCTGATCCTCGCCACCGGCGACGACACCGACCCGTTCCAGTCCGACGGGTACGCCCCGCTCGACGACCGCGAGAACCGCAGCCCTGCCTTCGACGCGAGGCGTACGGCCGCCAACACCGACGACCTGCGCGGCAAGCTCCTCCGGATCAAGCCGAAGGCCGGCGGCGGCTACACCGTCCCTGCCGGGAACCTGTTCGCGCCGGGCACCGACAAGACCCGCCCCGAGATCTACGCGATGGGTCTGCGCAACCCGTTCCGGATCGAGATCGACCGGGAGACCGACCGCGTCTACGTGGCCGACTACTCGCCCGACGCCTCCTCCGCGAACCCCGACCGCGGCCCGGCGGGCCAGGGCAAGTGGACCGTCGTCACGAAGCCGGCCAACTACGGCTGGCCGCTGTGCGCGACCGCTGAGCTGCCCTACCGCGACTACGACTTCGCGACCGGGGTCTCGGGTCCGGCGTTCGACTGTGAGGCGCCCGTCAACGACTCGCGCCACAACACCGGCCTGACCCAGCTCCCGCCGGTGACGCAGCCGACGGTCTGGTACACCTACGGCCAGTCCGAGGAGTTCCCCGAGCTCGGCACCGGCGGCATCGCACCGATGGCCGGACCGGCGTACGACTTCCAGAAGTCCGCGACGAAGGACCCGCTCTCCGGCGCCTGGCCGGCGTACTACGACGGTGTCCCGCTGTTCGCGGAGTGGGGCCGGGACTACATCAAGGGCATGCGGCTCGATGCCGACGGTGAGCTCACCGGCATCGAGTCGGTGCTCTCCAGCTTCGTCACGGACAACGTGATGGACCTGGAGTTCGGCAAGGACGGCTCGCTCTACATGCTCGAGTACGGCGACGGGTTCTTCAGCGAGAACGAGGAGGCCCAGGTCTCCCGGATCGACTACATCGCCCGCACCGGCAACCACAGCCCGAAGCCGGTCATCAGCGCCGACAAGACCGCCGGTCAGCCGCCGCTGACCGTCGCCTTCGACAGCGCCGGGACGACCGATCCCGATGGTGACAAGCTCGTCTACCAGTGGGACTTCGACGGTGACGGCACGTTCGACGCCACCGGGAAGACCGCCACCCACACCTACGAGGAGCCGGGGGCCTACCGTGCGACTCTGACCGTCACGGACAAGGGCAAGGCCGGCCGCGGCAAGCACGCCTCGGCGGACGTCGACATCGTCGTCGGCAACGACGTTCCGGTGGTGACCCTGACGACCAGCCCGGCGCCCGGCGAGGCGTTCCACTTCGGTGACACCGTCCAGTTCCAGGTCGAGGTGACCGATGACCAGGCCGTCGACTGCTCCCGGGTCTCGGTGACGTACGTCCTGGGCCACGACGAGCACGGGCACCCGCAGTCCACCGCGAACGGCTGCAGCGGCTCGATCGTGACGACCGTCCCCGGTGGCCACGACCCCGGGCAGGACGATCTGAACGCCGTCTTCGTGGCGGAGTACACCGACCCCGGCGAGGGTGACATCCCGGCGCTCACCGGCAGTGACGAGGTGGTGATCGCACCCAGCGAGTGACCCTCGCGATCGACCTGAAAGGGGCATCCGGCCAGCCGTGGCCGGGTGCCCCTTTCGACTACTTTGTCCAATCACTTTTCAAAGTTCGACAGAAACTTTGCAGAAACCGCCGCGAAAGGGTTGTACAACGTGAGCGGGGTCACTAGTTTGTCTCTCAGTCACCGAATTCTGTGACTGCCATCACAGGCTGTGTCTGTGATGGACCCCTTCACCCCGGACAGGAGGCAGCCGTGCGCGACGCAGACATCACCGTGCGGGTCTCCGCCACCGCCGACCCGGCGGCAGTCCGGGCCGCGCGGATGGGCCTGCTCCTGCGGTCGCTACGCGACCGCGGCCCGCGCTCGCGTGGGCGCCTGGCCGAGGAGACCGGACTGACCCGCACGGTTGCGACCGGACTGATCGAGGAGCTCGCCGAGCTCGGGCTGGTCACCTGCGAGGACGCCGACCGTCGCGGCGCCGGCCGCCCCGGCGTCCAGGCCCGGCTCGTCGGCAGCTCGGTGTGCGGGGTCGGTGCGGAGATCAACGTCGACCATCTCGCCGTCGTCGCCGTCGACCTCGCCGGGTCCGTGATCGCCGAGTTCCGTCGCGGCATCGACGGACGCAGACTTCCGCCGGAGGGTGTGCTGGCCGAGGTCGCGGGCCTGGTCGACGACGCCCTCGCCGAGGCGCGCACCGCCGGCACCACCGTCGCGGGCATCACCATCGGTGTCGCGGGCCTCGTCGACACCGCCACGCAGCGGGTCACCCTCGCCCCCAACCTCGGCTGGCGCGACATCGACGCCGCCGAGGAGGTACGCCGCCGGCTGGCCGCCGACGCCGCGCCGGTGCCGCCGGTGCGGGTGGCCAACGAGGCCACCCTCGCCGCCACCGCCGAGCTCGACCCGGCCGATGCCGACCGCGCCGACATGGTGGTGCTCTACGGCGAGGTCGGCCTGGGCGGCGCGATTGTCAGCGGCGGCCGGGTGGCCCCGGGCCGGCACGGCTGGGCCGGCGAGATCGGCCACCTCCCGGTCGACCCTCGCGGTCGGCTGTGCGGCTGCGGCCGCACCGGCTGCTGGGAGACCGTGGTCGGCCTGCGGGCGCTGCTCGAGGCGGCCACCGACCCCGACGACCCGGTCCGCGACCCCGTGCTGACTCTGGAGGAGCGCCTCGCCACCCTGGTCGAGCGGGCCCGGCTCGCCGACGGCCGCACCCTGGCCGCGCTGGACGAGGTCGGGACCTGGCTCGGCACGGGCGCCGCCGTCCTGGTCAACACGCTCAACCCGGGCACCGTCGTGCTCGGCGGCTACTTCGCCGTGCTCGGCGAGTGGCTGCGCCCGGCCGTCGAGGCGCGGCTCGCCGCCGACGTCCTCGCGCCGCGTGCCGGTGGCACCCAGGTCGCGATCTCTGCCTTCGGCCCCACCGCCGCGGTACGCGGCGGCGCACTGGTCTCCCTGGAACCGGTGCTCTCCGACCCCACCGTCCTCGCCGACCTGCCCGAACTGCACGGAGGAACCCGATGACCCAGACCCCGAAGCCGTCGCCGGACGGCCCCGCCGCCAGCGCAGACGGGGGTGACGTACTGCTCGAGATGACCGGGATCGTGAAGCGGTTCCCCGGCGTGCTCGCCCTCGGCGGCGTCGACCTCGACGTCCGCGCGGGGGAGGTGCACTGCCTTCTCGGCCAGAACGGCGCCGGCAAGTCGACCCTCATCAAGGTGCTCTCGGCGGCGTACCAGCCCGACGAGGGGGAGATCCTCTGGGAGGGCGAGCCGGTCCGGCTGACCACGCCGGACGCCGCCATGAAGCGTGGCATCTCGACGATCTACCAGGAGCTCGACCTGGTGCCCGGGCTCACCGTGACCGAGAACATCTTCCTCGGTCACGAGCTCGCCACCGCCGGGTTCAGCCGCCGGGCGGAGGCGACCCAGCGGGTGCGTACGCTCCTGGCCCGGCTCGGCCACAGCGAGGTCGACCCGAACCGTCTGGTCGGCGACCTCTCGCCCGCCGGGCAGCAGATCGTCAGCATGGCGCGAGCGCTGTCCCACGACACCCGCCTGCTCATCCTCGACGAGCCCTCGGCGGTCCTCGACCAGGAGGAGGTGGACAACCTCTTCCGGGTGATGCGCGGTCTCACCGCGGAGGGTGTCGCGATCATCTACATCTCCCACCGCCTCGAGGAGATCCGCCAGATCGGCGACCGGATCACGGTCCTCAAGGACGGCCGCACCGTGGCCACCGGGCTCCCGGTCGAGGAGACCCCGACCTCGCAGCTGATCAAGCTGATGACCGGCCGCCAGATCGAGTACGTCTTCCCCGAGCGCCCCGCGACGCGACCCGGTCGGGACGGCACGCCGGTGCTCGAGGCCACGGGCCTGTCCGGCGACCGCTTCCACGACGTCGACCTCCGGGTCCACGCCGGCGAGATCGTCGGTCTGGCCGGCCTGGTCGGCTCCGGCCGCTCGGAGATCCTCGAGACCGTCTACGGCGCCCGCCGCTCCAGCGCGGGCACGGTCACCGTCAACGGTCGCCGGCTGCGCCGCGGCTCGGTGCGCGCCGCGGTGGCCGCCGGGATCGGCCTCGCCCCCGAGGAGCGCAAGAGCCAGGGGCTGCTGCTCGACCAGGCGGTCTACCGCAACGTGACCGTCTCGTCCCTGAACCGGTTCTCCAAGGGCAGCTTCCTCGACACCGGCGCCGAGCGCCGCGCCGCCGAGGAGCTCAGCCGCTCGCTCGACGTACGTCCGGCCGGGGTGGACCGGCCGGTCCGCAACCTGTCGGGCGGCAACCAGCAGAAGGTCGTGCTCGCCCGGTGGCTGCTGCGCGACTGCAAGGTGCTGCTCCTCGACGAGCCCACCCGGGGCGTCGACGTGGGGGCACGTACCGAGATCTACAACCTCGTCCGCCGCCTGGCCGACGAAGGTGTCGCCGTGGTCGTGGTGTCCAGCGAGGTGGAGGAGGTGCTCGGTCTCGCCGACCGGGTCCTCGTCATCAGCGAGGGCTCCGTCGTCCACGAGGGACCCGCCACCGAGATCGACGAGTCGAAGGTCCTGGACCTCGTGATGGAAGGAGAGGTCGCATGAGCGACACCCCCACAGACGCTGTGACCCCGGTGGACACGGCCCGGGTGGAGAAGGAGGCGGCCCGCCGGGCGGAGCCCGGCGGCGTCGCTCGGCTGCTGCGCGGCGGCGCGGGCCACAACCTCGGCCTGGTCCTGGCGCTGGCGCTGCTGGCCCTGGTCGGCGTCATCTCCGGCGGCGATCGGTTCGCCTCGGTCGACAACGTGATGACGATCCTGCGCCTCGCGGCGGTGATCGGCGTGGTCAGCATCGGGATGACGTTCGTCATCACCGGCGGTGGCATCGACCTCTCGGTGGGCGCGCTGGTCGCGCTCTCCTCGGTCTGGTGCACGACGCTGTCCACGCAGGCGATGGCCAACGACTACCACTGGATCTTCATCGTCACCACGGCGCTCCTGGTCGGCGCGGGCGCCGGTCTGATCAACGGCCTGCTGGTGGCGTACGGCGGAGTGGTGCCGTTCATCGCCACCCTCGCGATGATGGCCAGCGCCCGCGGTCTGGCCGAGATCATCTCGGCGCGCAAGACCCAGATCCTGAGCGTGCCCGGCTTCACCGACGCGTTCTCCCGCGACATCCTCGGGATCTCGGTCCTGGTCTGGATCTTCGTCATCGTGGCCGTGATCGGCTGGGTCGTGCTCAACCGCACCACCTTCGGTCGGCGCACCCTGGCCATCGGCGGCAACCCGGAGGCCTCGCGCCTGGCCGGCATCAACGTACGCCGCCACACCGTGCTCCTCTACGTCCTCGTCGGTGTCTGCTGCGGCATCGCCGCGATCATGCTGGTCAGCCGCACCACGACCGGCAGCGCCACCCACGGCCAGCTCTACGAGCTCGACGCCATCGCCGCGGTCGTCATCGGCGGCACCCTGCTCGCCGGCGGGCGCGGCACCATCGTCGGCACCGTCTTCGGGGTGCTGATCTTCACGACCCTCACCAACGTGTTCGTGATCAACAACCTCTCGATCTCCGCTCAGGCCTTCACCAAGGGCCTGATCATCATCGCCGCCGTGCTGCTGCAGAAGCGGTTCGCTCGACAGCCAGGCTCATGACCGCCCGACACCACCCAGCCAGCCGTCCACGGCTCTCGGACCAATCCCTTCTCCACCTCGCACGATCTAGGAGCACTTCCATGAAACTGAAGTCCACAGCAAGAATCGTCGTCGCCGGTCTCTCGGTGCTCGCCCTCTCGGCGTGCATCAGCAACACCCCCGAGAAGTCCGAGAACGTCGGTGGCACCTCCAACGCCAAGGCCGGCTCCAACGACGAGAAGGGCGACACGGTCGTCATCGGCTTCTCGGCGCCCGCCGCCGACCACGGCTGGATGGGTGCGATCAGCGAGCAGGCCAAGTCCGCCGCCGAGGCGTACGAGGACGTCGACCTGCGCCTGGCGGAGGGCACCAACGACGTCAGCCT
The DNA here is from genome assembly GCF_054031495.1 of Nocardioides sp. YJ-D4. Lineage (NCBI taxonomy): Bacteria > Bacillati > Actinomycetota > Actinomycetes > Propionibacteriales > Nocardioidaceae > Nocardioides > Nocardioides sp. YJ-D4. Next base: position 1,124,005 of record NZ_CM132932.1, on the reverse strand, counting down.
GCAGATCAGCCAGGTCGAGACCTTCATCAACGACAAGGTCGACGCCATCGTGCTGCTGCCCTTCGACGGCGCCGCGATGACGCCGGTGGCCCTCAAGGCGATGGAGGCCGGCATCCCGGTCATCAACGTCGACCGTGAGTTCAACGACCCCAACGCCGCCCGGGTCACCGTGCTCGGTGACAACTACGGCATGGGTGTCTCGGCCGGTGAGTACGTCTGCGAGCAGGCCGGCGGCAAGACGGACGCCGTCGTCGCCGAGATCGCCGGCATCGACTCGCTGCCCCTGACCCAGGACCGCAGCAAGGGCTTCAAGGACGCGCTGGCCAAGTGCGACCTCGACGTCGACAACCGGGTCGCCGCCGACTTCACCGTCGAGGGCGGCGAGAAGGCGGCCTCCAACCTGCTCCAGGCCGCGCCGAAGATCGACTTCCTGTGGAACCACGACGACGACCAGGGCGTCGGCGTCCTCGCCGCGATCAACAACGCCGGTCGCGACGAGTTCACGATGGTCGGCGGCGCCGGCTCGGCCAACGCGATGCGCGAGATCGAGTCGGACAAGGGCGTCCTCAAGGCGACGGTCATCTACCCCTCCACCCAGGCCGCTGACGGCATCAAGCTCGCCCGGCTCCTGGCCCAGGACAAGGCCATGTCCGACCTGGTTGAGGTGACCGTGCCGCGCACCATCCAGCTGGACGCGCCGGTCGTCACCAAGGAGAACGTGGACGAGTTCCTGCCCACGGCCTTCGAGTCCTGATCGAGCCCGACCCAGTCAGACCGCAAGATCGCTCCGCGCTCGGGCGCGGAGCGACACCACCGAAACACAGGATCGAGTTCCGATGACCGAGCAGAACGCCACGCTCGGGGTGGGGATGATCGGCTATGCCTTCATGGGCGCCGTCCACTCCCACGCCTGGCGCAGTGCCCACCGCTTCTTCGACCTTCCCCTGACCCCGCGGATGCAGGTTCTCTGCGGCCGTGACGCGACTCGCGTGGCGGAGGCCGCCACCCGGTTCGGCTGGGAGGAGAGCGTCACCGACTGGCGTGACGTGATCGCCCGCGACGACGTCGACCTGGTCGACGTGTGCACGCCCGGCGACACCCACGCGGAGATAGCGATCGCCGCGCTCGAGGCCGGCAAGCACGTGCTCTGCGAGAAGCCGCTGGCCAACAGCGTGGCCGAGGCCGAGCGGATGGCCGCGGCCGCCGCGGTGGCCGCCGAACGTGGAGTGCGGGCGATGGTGGGGTTCACCTACCGCCGGGTGCCGGCCATCGCGCTGGCCCGGAAGCTGGTCGCCGACGGTCGTCTCGGGGAGCTCCACCACGTACGTGCGCAGTATCTCCAGGACTGGCTGGCCGACCCCGAGACCCCGCTGAGCTGGCGCCTCGACAAGACCAAGGCCGGCTCGGGTGCGCTCGGCGACATCGGCGCCCACGTCATCGACCTGACCCAGCACATCACCGGTGACCGGATCCTGGAGGTCTCCGGGATGCTGGAGACGTTCGTCAAGGAGCGCCCGGTGGCGGAGACCTCGTCCGGGCTCTCGGCCACTGCCGGCACCGAGCGCGGGCCGGTCACCGTCGACGACGCCGCGGTGTTCCTGGCGCGGTTCGCCGGGGGAGCGGTCGGCTCGTTCGAGGCCACCCGCTTCGCCACCGGCCGTAAGAACGCGATCCGGATCGAGATCAACGGGTCGAAGGGCAGCCTGGCCTTCGACTTCGAGGACATGAACGTCCTGCACTTCCACGACGCGACCCTGCCGGCCGCCGAGGGCGGCTTCCGCCGGATCGTCGTCACCGAGCCCGAGCACCCGTGGGTGGCCGGCTGGTGGCCCCCGGGCCACGGCCTCGGCTACGAGCACGGCTTCACCCACCAGGTCGTCGACCTCGTCCGGGCGCTCGGCGAGGGCGCCGAGCCGACGCCGACGTTCGCCGACGGACTCCAGGTGCAGCGCGTTCTCGCCGCGGTGGAGACCAGCTCCGACACCAGGACCTGGCAGGAGATCCCCACCTGATCCACCCGGGGCCGCTCGGCCGATTCCAGCCTGTTCAGACCGTTGAGCACAGAAGGGATACGCACATGAAGCACGGATCGAGAAGGTTCCGGACGCTGATCGCGGGAGTCGGGCTGGTGGCGGTGGCCGCCTTCGCCCCGGGCCTGTCACCGGCGCCGGCCGCGAGCGCGGACCGCTCCGAGGTGAGCGAGGGGGCCGGGACGTACGACGTCCTGGTGTTCTCCAAGACCGCCGGTTTCCGGCACGGCTCCATCCCTGACGGCATCGCGGCGATCGAGAAGCTGGGGGCCGAGAACGGCTTCACGGTGACCGCCACCGAGGACGCGGCGGTGTTCAACGACACCGACCTGGCGGCGTACGAGGCGGTGCTGTGGCTCTCCACGACCGGAGACGTGCTCGACGCCGGTCAGCAGGCCGCGTTCGAGCGCTACATCCAGGACGGTGGTGGCTATGTGGGCGTGCACGCTGCCTCCGACACCGAGTACGACTGGCCCTGGTACGGCGGCCTCGTCGGTGCCTACTTCGCCGGCCACCCCGCCCAGCAGACCGCGACGGTGAAGGTGCACGCGCACAACACCGCGGCGACGGCCGAGCTGCCGAAGCGGTGGACGCGCTGGGACGAGTGGTACAGCTTCCGCGACCGTCCGGCCGACTCGATCCGGGTCCTCGCCGACCTCGACGAGACCAGCTACAACCCGGGCCGCTTCGCCATGGGCGACCCGCACCCGATCGCCTGGTGCCACCGCTACGACGGCGGCCGGGCCTTCTACACCGGCATGGGCCACACCTCGGAGTCGTTCACCGAGCCGGAGTTCCTCTCCCACGTGCTCGGCGGCATCAAGATGGTCGCCGGTGTCGCGCCGTTCCGCTGCGAGGCGAACTGATGAGCAGAGTCGGTGTGTGGCTGGTCGGTGCCTGCGGCTCGGTGGGCGTCACGACGACCGTCGGCGCGCTGGCCGTCCGGGCCGGGCTCGCCGGGCGGGTCGGACTGGTCGCCGAGCAGCCGGAGATCGCCGCCGCCGGGCTGCCCTCCTTGGACGACCTGGTGATCGGTGGGCACGACCTGCGGGCGGACCCGTTGCTGAAGCGGGCCGAGCGGCTCGCCGCGGGCGGGGTCGTTCCCGCCGGGATCCTGCCGGCGATCGCCGGTGAGCTGGAGGAGGTCGAGAGGCGGCTGCGTACGGGCTACGACCCGGCGGGCGCCGAGCCGCAAGGTGTCGCGGTCGAGCGGCTGACCGCCGACCTCGTCGCCTTCCGCGAGGAGCACGGACTCGAGCGGGTGGTCGTGATCGACGTGGCGAGCACCGAGCCGCCGGCCGAGGTCGTGGACGGCGGACCGCTCGCCGACCCCGACGCCCTCGACGCGGCGCTGGCCGCGGGGGAGTCCCCGCTGCCGGCCAGCTCCGTCTACGTCCTGGCCGCCTACCGGGCGGGCTGCCCGGTGGTCTCGTTCACGCCCAGTCCCGGGCCGCGGCTGCCGGTGCTCGTCACCCTCGCCGAGCGGGCCGGGCTCCCGTGGGCGGGATCGGACGGGAAGACCGGGGAGACGCTGCTGAAGTCGGCGCTGGCACCGATGTTCTCGACGCGTGCGCTGCAGGTCAACGCCTGGGCCTCCTACAACATGCTCGGTGGCGGTGACGGCGCCACGCTCGCCGACCCCGCCAACGCGCAGAGCAAGCTCGTCACCAAGGCCCAGGGGCTGGAGGCGATGCTCGGTCACCCGGTGCAGGGGCCGATGCACATCGACTACGTCCCCGACCACGGCGACTGGAAGACCGCCATCGACCACGTCTCGTTCGAGGGGTTCCTCGGGGTGCGGATGTCGCTGCAGTTCACCTGGAGCGGCTGCGACTCCGCGCTGGCCGCGCCCCTGGTGCTCGACCTCGCCCGGCTCGTCCTGCGCGCGCAGGAGGCGGGGGAGAGCGGACCCCTTCCGTTCGGGTTCTTCTTCAAGGACCCGGCCGGCTCCACCGAGCATCGGCTCGGTGCGCAGTGGGAAGAGCTGGTCGCGTGGTGCGCTCGGCTGGGCGCATGACATCTCGCGCCCGAGCCTTCGCCGAGCTGGTCCGGCTGCCGGCGGCCCTCACCGTGCCGGGTGACACCCTGGCCGGTGCCGCCGCGGCCGGTCCGCTGCGGGCCCGGGCGGTCGCGATGCCGGCCGCCTCGGTGGCGCTCTACTGGGCCGGGATGGCGCTCAACGACTGGGCCGACCGGGACCTCGACGCCGTCGAGCGCCCCGAGCGGCCGATCCCGTCGGGCCGGGTCAGCCCGCGGCAGGCGCTCGGGGTGGCCGTCGGGCTGACCGCGGCGGGTGTCGGGCTGGCCGGGCTCGCCGGCGGGCGTCCGGCCGCGGTGACGGCGGCCGCCCTGGCCGGGACGGTGTGGGCCTACGACACCGTCCTCAAGGACACCTCGGCCGGACCGGTCTCGATGGCCGCGGCCCGTGGCCTCGACGTGCTCCTCGGCGCGAGCGCGAGCGGGCGTACGCGCGCCGGGCTGGTGCCGGCCGGCCTGCTCGCCGCCCACACCGCCGGGGTCACCCTGCTCAGCCGGGGCGAGGTCCACGGCAGCCGTCCCGTCACCGCGACCCTCGCCGGGGCGGTCACGGTCGCGACCGCGGCCGCGGCGGCCGGCCACGGGCGGGCGGCGCTGCCCGTCGCCCTCGCCGCGACGTACGCACGCAGCGTCGGCTCCGCGCAGCTGGCCGCGGTCTCCTCGCCGGATGCCGGTACGGTCCGGCGCGCCACGGGCGCCGGGATCCGCGGGATGATCCCGCTCCAGGCCGCGCTCATCGCCCGCCGCTCGCCGCTGGCCGCGGTCGCACTGCTGGCCGCCGGCCCGATCGTCAAGGCCGCCTCGAAGGTGGTGTCACCGACATGAGCACGACGGGCACGCTGCGGTTCGGCTACGGCACCAACGGCATGCACAGCCACCGGCTCGAGGACGCGCTGAGCCTCCTGGCCGCGCTGGGCTACGACGGGGTCGCGCTGACCCTCGACCACCTGCACCTGGACCCCTTCCGGCCGAACCTGGCGGGCCGGGTCGCCCAGGTCGGCCGTCGGCTGGACGAGCTCGGCCTGTCGGTCGTGATCGAGACCGGGGCTCGCTACATCCTCGACCCTCTTCGCAAGCACTACCCGACCCTGCTCCACCCAGGACCGGACGCGAGCCGTCGGGTCGACTATCTGCACCGGGCGGTCGAGGTGGCCGCCGACCTCGGCGCCGAGGCGGTGTCGTTCTGGTCGGGCACCTTGCCGGACGGCGTGGACGATGACCGGGCCTGGGGACGCCTGTGCGACGGGGTGTGGCGGGTCCTCGACCTCGCCACCCGTCGCGGCGTCGTGTGCGCCGTCGAGCCCGAGCCCGGGCACTTCGTCGACACCCTCGACTCCGTGATCGAGCTGCGCCGGCGGCTCGACGACCCGGAGCTGCTGCGGGTCACCCTCGACCTCGGTCATGTGGTGTGCAACGAGCCGCGGGGGATGGCCGAGACCATCCGCCTCGCCGGTCCGCTGCTGGCCAACGTGCAGGTCGACGACATGGTCGAGGGCGTCCACGAGCACCTGGAGCTGGGCACCGGCGAGGTCGACTTCGCCGTCGCGCTCGGCACCCTGGTCGAGATCGGCTACACCGGACTCGCCGCGCTCGAGCTGCCCCGCCAGTCCCACGCCGCCCCGGTCGTCGCCGAGCGCTCCCTCGCGTTCCTGCGGGAGACCCTCGAGGACCTGCCCCGATCCGAAGAGGTGGGCGCATGAACGAGAAGCTGCTCGCCGAGTGGTGCGCCGAGATCGAGACCGACCCCACCCGGATCAGGACCCGCTTCCCGGCCGCGGCCAGGGAGATCGGCCGCACTCCGGGCACCTCGCCCGAGCCGGGCGCGGAGCGGGTCGAGGACGACGTACGCCTGCGGCTGCTGCTGGCGCTCGGCCGTGGCCTGGCCGGTGACCCCGACGCGTTGAGCGCCGAGGTGCACGACCTCTACCGCTTCGGCGACGCCGACGAGCGGCGGGCGGTCCTGCTCGGCCTCGGCCACCTCGACGGGGCGATCGGCGACCGTGCCGTCGACCTGCTCCACGACGCGCTGCGCACCAACGACCCCCGCCTGGTGGCAGCCGCGCTGGGGACGTACGCCGCTCGTCTCGATCCCGCCGCGTGGCGCCAGGCCGTCCTCAAGTGCCTCTTCGTCGGCGTACCTCTTCGTCTGGTGGCCGGCATCGACGGACCCACAGGATCCGACGACGAGCTGCGCCGGATGGTCGCTGACTATGCCGCCGAGCGACGCGCGGCCGGCCGCGAGGTGCCAACCGATGCCCTCTCCTTCCTGCCCGCCCCCACCCAGACCGCTCGGGAGTCCTGATGCGCATCTTCGACCCGCACATCCACATGACCTCGCGTACGACCGACGACTACGAGGCGATGTACGCCGCCGGCGTCCGTGCCCTCGTGGAGCCGGCCTTCTGGCTCGGCCAGCCGCGGACCAGCGTCGACTCGTTCGTCGACTACTTCGACGCGCTGGTCGGCTGGGAGCGGTTCCGGGCCTCGCAGTTCGGCATCGCCCACCACTGCACGATCGCGCTCAACCCGAAGGAGGCCAACGACCCGCGCTGCACTCCGGTGCTCGACCTGCTGCCGCGCTACCTCGCCAAGGACGGGGTCGTCGCGGTCGGCGAGATCGGCTTCGACTCGATGACCGAGGACGAGGAGAAGGCGTTCAGCCGCCAGCTGGAGCTGGCCCGCGAGTTCGCGCTGCCCGCGATGGTGCACACGCCCCACCGCGACAAGTTGGCCGGGACCCGCCGCACCCTCGACCTCGTCGAGGCGGCCGGGATGGAGCCCGGGATGGTCGTCGTCGACCACCTCAACGAGATGACCGTCGACGTCGTCGACGAGGCGGGCGCCTGGATGGGCTTCTCGATCTATCCCGACACCAAGATGGACCCCGACCGGATGGTCGCGATCTTGCAGCGCCGTGGTCTCGACCGGGTGCTGGTCAACTCCGCCGCCGACTGGGGGAAGAGCGACCCGCTGCGCACCCGGGCGACCGGCGAGGCGATGCTGGCGGCCGGCTTCACCGAGGACGACGTCGACCGGGTGCTGTGGCGCAACCCGGTGGAGTTCTTCGGCCAGAGCGGACGGCTGCTCCTCGACGTACCTGCTGCTGACCAGGGCGCGACCTTCGCCGGCAACTCGCTGCTGCGAGGTGAGCGGGCATGAGGTTCCGGCACCGCGACGGCACAGTCGTCCACCTCGGCTACTGCAGCAACGTGCACCCCGCCGAGGACGTCGACGGCATCCTCGACCAGCTCCGCCGCTACGCCGGCGAGGTACGCGCCCGGCTCGGCGTGCAGCGGCTCGGCCTCGGCCTGTGGCTGCCCGCCGCGACCGCGCACGAGCTCGCTGGCGACCCGGCCACCCTCGACCGGTTGCGCGCCGGACTGGACCGCCACGGCCTGGAGGTCGTCACCCTCAACGCCTTCCCGTACGCCGGGTTCCATGCCCCGGTCGTGAAGCGCGACGTCTACTCCCCGGACTGGTCGACCCGGCGCCGCCTCGACTACACCCTCGACTGCGCCCGGGTGCTGGCGGCGCTGCTGCCCGACGATGCCGTACGCGGCAGCATCTCGACCCTCCCGCTCGGCTGGCGCACCCCGTGGTTCACCGACCGCGACCGGGCGGCGCGCGAGCTGATCGGCGAGCTCGCCGACGGCCTGGCGGGCATCGAGGCCGAGCACGGCCGGCTGATCCGGGTCGGGTTCGAGCCGGAGCCCGGCTGTGTCGTGGAGACGACCCGGGACGCGGTCACCCGGCTCGCCGGACTGGCCCCCGACCACCTCGGGATCTGCGTCGACACCTGCCACCTCGCCACCCAGTTCGAGGACGCCACCGAGGCGCTCGACCGGCTGCGGGTGGCCGGGCTGCCGGTCGTCAAGGTCCAGGTCTCCGCGGCCCTGCACGCCGACGACCCGAGCGACCCGGCGACCCGGGAGGCACTGGCCTCCTACGCCGAGGACCGCTTCCTGCACCAGACCCGAGAGCCGCGCGGGGCACGGGTGGACAGCCGCGACGACCTGCCCGAGGCGCTCGCCGGCCATCGTCCGCTGCCGGCCGAGCATCCGTGGCGGGTGCACTTCCACGTACCTCTCCACGCCGACCCGGCCCCGCCGCTGCGCAGCACCCGCGACCACCTCGCGGGCACGCTCGACGCGCTCCTCGGCGGCCCGGTGGCGCACACCGACCACCTCGAGGTCGAGACCTACACCTGGGGAGTCCTGCCTGAGCAGGTCCGCCCCGACGGCGACGCCGGCCTGGTCGCGGGCATCGCGGCCGAGCTCGCCTGGACACGCGACCGGCTCCTCGAGGCCGGACTGGAACAGCTGCAGGAGGCATCGGCATGAGCGAGCGCCAGCGAGCGACCATAGGCCTCAGGCCGCCGCGTCCGTACTCTTTGCCCTTTTCGACGGAGGCGGCGGCATGAGCGAGGGTACGAACGACAAGCTGCTGGTCATCGACGTGGTCGGGATGACCCCCGAGCTGCTCCGGCACATGCCGCGGGTGCGGCAGGTGGGGGAGTCGGGGTTCACCGCCGAGCTGGGCACGGTGCTACCCGCGGTCACCTGCTCGGTCCAGTCGACCTTCCTGACCGGCACGCTGCCGCGCGACCACGGCATCGTCGGCAACGGCTGGTACTTCCGCGACCTCGGCGAGGTGCTCCTGTGGCGCCAGCACAACGCGCTGGTGCAGGGCGAGAAGCTCTGGGACGTCGTACGCCGCCGGCGCCCCGGCGCGAAGGTCGCCAACATCTGCTGGTGGTACGCCATGGGCGCCGACGTCGACACGACCGTCACGCCGCGCCCGGCCTACCACGCCGACGGCAAGAAGTCGCCGGACTGCTGGACCTGGCCGCCCGAGCTCCACGACACTCTCACCTCGGAGCTGGGGCCGTTCCCGCTGTTCACCTACTGGGGTCCCACGGCCTCGATCAAGAGCTCGGCATGGATCGTCGCGGCCGCCCGCAAGGTCATGCCCGACCACGACCTCACCCTCGTCTACGTCCCGCATCTCGACTACGACCTGCAGCGCTTCGGCCCCGACAGCCCGCAGGCGGTCCAGGCAGCCCGCGACGTCGACGTCACCCTGGCGCCGCTGCTCGACGACGCCGAGGCCGCAGGCGTACGCGTCGTGCTGCTGAGCGAGTACGGCATCACCCGCGCCACCCGCCCGGTCGACGTCAACCGGCTGCTACGCCGCGAGGGCCTCCTGCACGTCCACCACAACGCCACCGGCGAGCTGCTCGACCCGTGGACGTCGCGTGCCTTCGCGGTCGCCGACCACCAGATCGCCCACGTCTACATCAAGGATCCCGCAGATCTGGACCGCGTGCGCGACCTGCTGCAGGGTCTCGACGGCGTGGCCGAGGTCCTCGACCGCGCCGGCCAGGCGGCGTACGGACTCGACCACGAGCGCGCCGGCGAGCTCGTCCTGGTTGCCGAGCCGGATGCCTGGTTCACCTACTACTACTGGCTCGACGACGCGAACGCGCCCGACTTCGCCCGCGGCGTCGAGATCCACAAGAAGCCCGGCTACGACCCCGCCGAGCTGTTCCTCGACCCCGAGGACCGCTGGGTCAAGCTGCGTGCCGCCACCACGCTGGCCCGCAAGACGGCCGGGCTGCGCTACGCCATGAGCGTGGTGCCGCTCGACCCCGCCCCGGTCTCCGGCAGCCACGGCCGGCTTCCCGACGACCCCGAGCACGGCCCGGTGCTCGTCTGCTCCGACGCCTCCGTCAAGCGCGATCGGTTCGAGGCCACCGAGGTCCGCGACCTGCTCGCATCCCTGCTCCCCTGAACCGCTCCCCTGAGGAAGGACAAACACCATGACCCGACCGATCACGCTCTTCACCGGCCAGTGGGCCGATCTGCCGTTCGAGGAGGTCTGCCGCCTCGCCTCCGAGTGGGGCTACGACGGCCTCGAGATCGCCTGCTGGGGCGACCACCTCGACGTCTGGCAGGCCGCCGAGGACGAGACGTACGTCCAGGCGAAGCTGGACCTGCTGGCCAAGCACAACCTCAAGGTCTTCACGATCTCCAACCACCTCAAGGGCCAGGCGGTCTGCGACGATCCGATCGACCAGCGCCACAAAGACATCCTGCCCGCGAAGATCTGGGGCGACGGCGACCCCGAGGGCGTACGTCAGCGGGCGGCCGAAGAGATGAAGATGACCGCCCGGGCGGCGAAGAACCTCGGGGTCAAGACGGTCGTCGGCTTCACCGGCTCCTCCATCTGGAAGTACGTCGCGATGTTCCCGCCCGTCTCCCAGGAGGCGATCGAGGCCGGTTATAAGGACTTCGCCGACCGATGGAACCCGATCCTCGACGTCTTCGACGAGTGCGGTGTGCGGTTCGCTCACGAGGTCCACCCCTCCGAGATCGCCTACGACTACTGGTCCACCGTCGCGACGCTGGAGGCGATCGGCCACCGGGAGGCCTTCGGGCTCAACTGGGACCCCAGCCACATGGTGTGGCAGCAGGTCGACCCGGTCGGGTTCCTGTGGGACTTCCGCGACCGGATCTACCACGTGGACTGCAAGGACACGAAGATGCAGACCGGCAACGGCCGCAACGCCCGGCTCGGGTCCCACCTCTCCTGGGCCGACCCGCGCCGCGGCTGGGACTTCGTCTCCACCGGCCACGGCGACGTCCCGTGGGAGCAGTGCTTCCGGATGCTCAACTCCATCGGCTACGACGGCCCCATCTCGGTCGAATGGGAGGACGCCGGCATGGACCGCCTCGTCGGTGCCCCCGAGGCGCTCGAGTTCGTCCGCCGGCTCGCCTTCGACGCCCCCGACGCCTCCTTCGATTCCGCCTTCAGCACCACCGACTGACTCGACCCCCGAGAGTTCGACAACCCGAGAGGAAACCCCCATGTGTTACGGATTCGATGGTGAGGGCGCGCTGCGCCGCTCGCTGGAGGAGCGCGGCCTGAGCCGTCGCTCCATGTTCAAGGGCGCCCTGGGCGCCGTCGCCGGCGGTGCCGCACTGGCGGCCGTGCCGGGTCTGCTCTCGCCGGCCGGCGCTGCCGTGGCGGCCAAACGCGGCGGGTGCCGGGTGCCTCCGGGCCGGATCAGCATCCAGCTGTGGACCGTCCGCGACGCGCTGTGGGGCGACCCGGGCTTCGACGCGACGCTGACCTCGATCGCCGAGATGGGCTACCCGCGGGTGGAGCAGGCGCTGGGCTACTTCGACAAGACCGCGGCCGAGCTGCGCGCCTTCTACGACGGCCTCGGCATCCGCGCCTCCTCGTCCCACGACGGCATCAGCGCGACCCCCGCCGAGCTGCAGACCAAGCTCGAGAACGCCGCGACCCTCGGCCAGCGCTACATGGTGGTGCCCTACCTCGCCTCCAACTCGCTCTCGGACTGGCAGACCTGGGCGGAGCAGATGAACGTCGAGGCCGCAGCCGCGAAGCGCTACGGGATCGCCTACGGCTACCACAACCACGCCCACGAGTTCACCACCGATCTCGGCGGCGGGGTGACCCCGTGGGACGTCCTCACCACCGAGCTCGACCCAGCTCTGGTGCACCTCGAGATCGACATCTACTGGGCCGTCACCGGCGGGGTCAACCAGGGCCTGTCCAACGACGACGCCGTCGACTTCGCGATCGACACCATCAAGTCGGGCCCGCAGCGGGTGCGGCAGTACCACGTCAAGGACCGCAACCCCACCACCGGCGACCACGTCGACCTCGGCACCGGCTTCATCGACTTCGCCAAGGTCTTCGCGGCCCACGAGGTCGAGGAGTACATCGTCGAGAACGACACTCCGGAGATCAGCCCGCTCCACACCGCGGAGGTCGGCTACTCCTACCTGCGTGGCCTGCGCTACTGACGTACGCCTCTGGAGTACGCCACACCTGGCTCGGCAGCCGCCCCCGACCCTCCCTGCGGGGCGGCTGCCGTCTCCTCCCGGACACTCGGTGAACCCTCCGAGAAGTCGGGATGACGACCGTCCTCAAACGGTCGGGTGCCCCGTGTCGGGTGCTGCGAACCCTCGGCGAGGGTCATAGGCTGAAGACCATGCCATCGCCCCGGGTATCGCTGATCACCGCTGTCTACAACCCGCCCGCCGATGCCTTCGAGGACACGATCGCGTCGGTCCTCGGCCAGACCCATGAGGACTGGGAGTGGGTTCTCAGCGACGACTGCTCACCCGCGCCCTGGGTGCTGCCGCGGCTGCGCGAGCTGGCCGCGAAGGAGCCGCGGGTGCGGATCGTGGAGCGTGCCGAGAACGGTGGCATCGTGGCCGCCTCGAACTCGTCGCTGGCCGAGGCGACCGGTGAGCTGATCGCCCTGCTCGACCACGACGACGTGCTCGAGCCGAACGCGCTGGAGAAGATGGTCCGCGCCTACGACCGGTTCGAGGACCTCGACTACGCCTACAGCGACCAGGACCTGATGAGCGACGCCGGCGAGCTCCGCGACGCCTACTACAAGCCCGACTGGTCCCCGGAGCGGCTGCGCCACCACAACTACTGCACCCACTTCTCGGTGTTCCGCCGCTCGGTCGTGGAGGAGGTCGGCGGCTTCCAGGAGGGCTTCGACGGCTCCCAGGACCACGACCTCGTCCTCCGGGTCAGCGAGCGCGCGCGGCGCATCGTCCACGTCCCCGGCGCGCTCTACCACTGGCGTATGGTGCCGGGCTCCGCCGCCGCGGACAACCAGGCCAAGCCGTACGCCTGGGACGCCGGCGTACGAGCCGTCCAGGCCCACCTCGACCGGCTCGGGATCCGGGCCACGGCCTCGCGGGGCGTCTCACCCGGGCTCTACCGCGTCGAGCGGGAGCCCGACCTGGACACCCCGGTCAGCGTCATCATCCCGACGATCGGCACCAGTGCGATCGTGTGGGGCGAGAAGCGCGCGATGGTCGTCGAGACCGTACGCTCCGTGGTCGCTTCCACCCAGCACCGCAACGTCGAGTTCGTGATCGTCTACGACACCCCGACCCCGGCCCCGGTGCTGGAGGCGCTGCGGGCGATCGAGGGTGCCGACATCAAGCTCGTCGAGTTCACCGAGAAGTTCAGCTTCAGCGCCAAGTGCAACGTCGGTGCCGCCCACGCCACCGGTGACGTCCTGATCTTCCTCAACGACGACATGGAGGCCTACTCCGAGGGCGTCATCGAGAACCTGATCGCGCCGCTGCGCGAGCCGGACGTCGGCATGACCGGCCCGAAGCTCCTCTTCGAGGACTACCGCATCCAGCACGCCGGCCTGGTCTACGGCAGCGGCACCATCACCCACGCCTACTACCGCGCGCGCCCCGAGGAACGCGGCAACCACGGCGAGCTGCACATCAACCGGGAGACCTCCGCGCTGACCGGCGCCTGCGTCGCGATGCGGCGCGAGGTCTTCTTCGACGCCGGTGGCTTCAGCGAACGGCTCCCGGTCAACTACAACGACGTCGACCTGTGCCTCAAGGTGCGTCGCTCACTGGGCCTGCGCCTGGTCTGGCTCCACGACGTCACCCTCTTCCACTTCGAGTCCGTCAGCCGCGACAACGCGGTCCACGACTGGGAGAAGGACTTCATCAACAACCGCTGGGGCAACTACGAGTACGTACGCGAGGCGTACTCCAACGGCGTCCGCTGACCTGGCGGTCAGCCCTGGGCTGCTCGGCGGAGGCGGCGTACGACTCGTCGGCCGAAGTTCCGCACCGGGTGGCGGGTGGCGTAGGTCAGGTCGGCCTCGAGGCCGGCTACCTTGCCGCGCAGCCGCTCGATGCGCTCGCGGCGGCGCCGGTTGACCTCGCGGGCCTCGCGCAGCTGCTTGGACAGGGTGCCGACCCGGGCCTGGGCCGAGTTGGCGGAGGCCTGGATGCCGAGGATGTGGTCGCGGGTGGCCAGCCGGGAGCGGGTGACCTCCTCGAACCTCTGGGTGTGTGCGTCGCGGAGCCGGACCTCGTCGGCCGGGGCGGCCTGGACGAGCTCGGGAGCGGCCGGTGCGACCTCGCCGTCGGCGAGCGGCCGGGCGGCGAGCTGGAACTGGTAGACCAGCGCGTCGGGCTGCAGGCGCACCCATTCCACGGCCACCTCGGGGAGCAGGCCGGGGTCGACGGAGACCTCGACGTTGAGCGGGTCGGCCGTGGTGCCGCGCAGGTCCTCGACCGCGTAGCCCGCCTCGGTGAAGAGCTGCAGCAGCCCCTCGCGTGAGTAGAACTTGATGTGGGTGCGGTCCAGGAGACCGGTGTCGGTGGTCTGCCAGCGGCCCTGGAGCAGGGCGAGACGGACCGAGCCGTGGGTGACGTTGGGGATCGAGATGACCACCTGGCCGCCGGGGGCGAGCAGGTCACGGGCCTGCTCGAGCGCCGCCCGCGGGTCGACGAGGTGCTCGAGGACGTCGGCGAAGATCACCACGTCGAAGGAGCCGGGCTCGACGATCTTGGTCAGCGGGGTCGCGTCGAGGTCGGCGACGACCACCCGCTCCAGGACCTTCTCGGCCAGGCTCGCCGCCTCTGGGTCGATCTCGATGCCGGTGACGGTGCAGCCGCGCTCGGTGAGGATCCGGCCGATCTCACCGGTCCAGCAGCCGACGTCGAGGACCCGCTTCCCACTGCCCGCCGAGACGGCGGACTCAGCCAGGTCGATGACCTGCACATGGCTGGTGTTGCGGTGATCGAGGTCGATCTCGACGGCGTAGTGCGACATGCGACGAGGGTAGCGACCTTTGGTGGCGCCGCGCGGGTCCGGCACGGGTGATTTACAGGCTGTTTCGACGCTTCGGCGACGTACGGCGAAATGGTCTGTTACACAGTGGAAACAGATGCTTCGGGGTGTCGAAACGTCCCCGGGCGAAGGTGGCGGCGAAGATGACAGGATCAAGGACCTCTGGAGGCGCCCTCTCGTGAAGCTCGTGACCGCAGTGATCAAGCCCCATAAGTGGGAGGACGTGCGCGAGGCCCTCGAGGCCTTCGGCGTGACCGGCATGACCGTCTCCGAAGTCTCCGGCTACGGCCGGCAGAAGGGTCACACCGAGGTCTACCGCGGCGCCGAGTACGACATCGCCCTGGTGCCGAAGATCCGCATCGAGATCGTCGTGGAGGACGAGGATGCCGCGGACGTCGTCGGGATCGTCGTGAAGACCGCACAGACCGGACGGATCGGCGACGGGAAGGTCTGGCTCAGCCCGATCGAGTCCGTCGTCCGTGTTCGGACCGGTGCACGTGATGCCGAGGCGCTCTGACTAGGCTTCGTCCGAGTGCCGGTCCATCGAATCCCACCGGAGGAGAGAAATGAAGCTCGTCACCGCAGTGATCAAACCCCACAAGTGGGAGGACGTTCGCGTCGCCCTCGAAGCTGTCGGTGTCACCGGCATGACTGTCTCCGAGGTCTCCGGCTACGGCCGGCAGAAGGGTCACACCGAGGTCTACCGCGGCGCTGAGTACGACGTGGCCCTGGTGCCGAAGATCCGCATCGAGATCGCCGTGCCCGACGAGGAGGTCGAGTCGGTGGTCAGCGCCATCGAGACCTCGGCGAAGACCGAGCGCATCGGTGACGGCAAGGTCTGGGTCTCCCCGCTGGAGACCATCGTGCGGGTCCGCACCGGCGACCGCGACGACGCCGCGATCTGAATCCATGAAGGAGGTTGCGCGTGACCGCTGAGGGCCGGGCGGCGCGCACAGCCGAGGCCGACGAGCAGTGCGCCAAGGCGTACGCCGCAGCGGGCGGCCCCGAGGTCGGGGTCGCCCTCGTCGCGGTCGGAGGATACGGGCGCGGGGAGCTCGCACCGTTCTCCGACTGGGACGTGGTCCTGGTGCACGACGACGCCGTCTCGCCGGGTTCGGTGGCCGAGCAGGTCTGGTATCCGCTCTGGGACACCGCGCCCAAGCTCGACCACTCGGTGCGGTCGTTCTCCGAGATGCTCTCGTCCTCGACGGGTGACCTCCGGGTCGCCCTCGGGCTGCTCGACATCCGGCACCTGGCCGGCGACCGCGGGCTGGTGCTGCGGCTGCGTACGACGATGCTGGCGCACTGGCGCAAGCACGCCCGGGCCCTGCTGCCCGAGCTGAGGACGATGAGCGTGGAGCGACACCGGCGTGCCGGTGAGCTCGCGCACGCCTCGGTGCCGGATCTCAAGGAGATGTACGGCGGGCTGCGGGACGCGGTCGTGATCAAGGCGATCGTGGCGACCTGGCTGGTCGACGTGCCCGCGGTCGACCTGGAGAAGTCGCGCCGCGCCCTGCTCGACGTCCGTGATCTCGTGCAGGAGATCGGCGGGCGGGCCACCGACAGGGTCGTGCCGGAGATGTGGGACCAGCTCGCCGAGCGGCTCGAGCTGGCCGACGCCCGCACGGCACAGGCCCACGTACGCACCATCGGCCGCCGCCTCACCCATCTCTCCCGTCTGGCCTGGCGGCGGGTCGACGGCGTCCTGGAACGCTCGCGGCCCGGAGCGCCGCGCCGCCCGCGGCTCGCGCCGCTGGGCAACGGACTGGCGCTCGCCTCGGGCGAGGTGGTGCTGGTACCGGGCGCCCGTCCGTCGCGCGATCCGCTGATGCTGCTGCGCGCCTCGGCACTCGCCGCCGAGCACGGGGTCGCGCTGGCGCCGCCGACCGCTGCGCGTCTGGCCCGGGACACCCCGGCGCTGGCCGAGCCGTGGCCGGAGGAGGCGCGGCATCTCTTCGTACGGCTCCTGGGTGCCGGACGCGGGCTGCTCGCGGTCTGGGAGACGCTGGAGGAGACCGGCGCGGTCTCCCGGATCCTGCCCGAGTGGGAGCGGATCCGGCTCCTCCCGCACGCCTCGATCATCCACCGTTTCACCGTCGACCGGCACACCATCGAGACCTGCATCGAGGCGGTCGCGCTGCTGCCGCGCGTGGCCAGACCCGATGTGCTGCTGGTCGCGGCGCTGCTCCACGACATCGGCAAGGGGTCGCTGACCGAGCACAGCGTCGCGGGGGAGCCGATCGCCCGCCGGATCGCCTCCCGGATGGGCTTTCCGGAGGAGGAGGTCGACCTGATCTCGCAGCTGGTGCGCTGGCACCTGCTGCTCTCCACGACCGCGACCACCCGTGACCCGGACGACCCGGCGACCGTCGACCTGGTGGTGGACACGATGGGCGATGCCGAGGCGCTCGCCCTGCTCACCGCGCTCACCGAGGCCGACGCCCGGGCGACCAGCACCCAGGCATGGAGCACCTGGCGGGCCCGCCTCATCCTCGACCTCGCCCGCCGGGCCGCGCGGGTCCTCGACACCGGCGTCGCCGCGGGGGAGCGGCCGCAGGCCGCGGTGGAGATCCCCGAGAGCGTACGTTCGGGCTCGACCTCCTTCCGCGCCGAGCCGCTCGCCGACGGCGCCCGGGTGTGGGTGATCGCGCCCGACCGGCTCGGCCTGCTCGCCGACGTGGCCGCGACCTTCGCGGTCGCGCGGCTGCCGGTCAGAGCGTGTCGTGCCTGGCAGCAGGGCGGTTTCGGGGTCAGCGTGTGGGACCTCGACGACTCCTATGTCGACGCCGCGGTGCTGCGCACACGCTTCTCCGCCATCACCGAGGGCCGCCTCGACCCGGCGACCCGGCTGGCCCCGAGCGCGGCCGCGCGGGGGAGCGAACCCTCGGTCGTCGTACGTCCCGAGGCATCCAGCAAGGCCACCGTCCTCGAGGTGCGCACCGTCGACCGTCCCGGGGTCGTCTACACCGTCGCCGTCGCGCTGGCGCGGATGGAGATCGCGGTCCGCTCCGCCCACATCTCCACCCTCGGCCCGCAGGCCGTCGACGTCTTCTACCTCCAGGAGGCCTCGGCTGGAGCCCTCGCCGAGCACCGGGCGGCCGAGGCGGCCCACGCGGTCCGCGCGGCCCTCGAATGCTGACCGAGGTATCTCGGTCAGCATCCCGTACGCGCCCGCCGGATATCACGCCACGTACAACAGTTCGTTAGGCTTGGCAGGACAACCACTCTGCTGAAGGACCGCCTTGTTCGCCACGCTCTCCGACCGGCTCGCCACGACGTTCAAGAACATTCGGGGCAAGGGCCGCCTCACCGATGCCGACATCGACGCCACCGCTCGCGAGATCCGCATCGCGCTGCTCGAGGCCGACGTCGCGCTGCCGGTGGTGCGCGAGTTCGTCGCCCGGGTCAAGGAGCGGGCCCGCGGCGAGGAGGTCAGCCAGGCGCTGAACCCCGCCCAGCAGATCGTCAAGATCGTCAACGACGAGCTGGTCACGATCCTGGGTGGCGAGACCCGCCGGCTCCGCTACGCCAAGACCGGCCCGACCGTCATCATGCTCGCGGGTCTGCAGGGTGCCGGTAAGACCACCCTGGCCGCGAAGCTCGCGCTGTGGCTGAAGGAGCAGGGCAAGGCCCCGCTGCTGGTGGCCGCCGACCTGCAGCGGCCCAACGCGGTCAACCAGCTCCAGGTCAACGGTGAGCGCGTCGGGGTCCCGGTCTACGCGCCCCAGCCCGGAAACGGTGTCGGCAACCCGGTCGACGTGGCCCGCGACGCCGTCGAGGAGGCCAAGCGCAAGCTCCACGACGTGGTCATCGTCGACACCGCCGGCCGCCTCGGCATCGACGAGGAGCTGATGAAGCAGGCCGCCGACATCAAGGCGGCGGTCAACCCCGACGAGGTCCTCTTCGTCGTCGACGCGATGATCGGTCAGGACGCGGTCAACACCGCGCAGGCCTTCCTCGACGGCGTCGGCTACGACGGCGTGGTCCTCACCAAGCTCGACGGTGACGCCCGCGGTGGTGCGGCGCTCTCCATCGTCCAGATCACCGGCAAGCCGGTCATGTTCGCCTCCAACGGCGAGAAGATGACCGACTTCGACCTGTTCCACCCCGACCGGATGGCCGGCCGCATCCTCGACATGGGCGACATGCTCACCCTGATCGAGCAGGCCGAGAAGACCTTCGACCAGGGGCAGGCCGAGAAGGACGCGGCCAAGCTCGCGACCGGCGAGTTCACGCTCGAGGACTTCCTCAAGCAGATGCAGCAGCTGCGCAAGCTCGGCTCGATGTCGAAGCTGATGGGCATGCTGCCGGGCATGGGCCAGTTCCGTGAGCAGCTCGACAACTTCGACGAGCGCGAGATCGACCGGATCCAGGCGATCATCCAGTCGATGACCCCGGCCGAGCGCGCCAACCCGAAGATCCTCGACGGCTCCCGCCGCGCCCGCATCGCGAAGGGATCGGGCCGCCAGGTCTCCGACGTCAACCAGCTCATCCAGCGCTTCACCGAGGCGTCGAAGATGATGAAGCAGCTCGCCTCCGGCGGCGGCATGCCCGGGATGCCCGGAGCGCCCGGTGCCGGCTTCGGCAAGCGCGCCGGCGCCAAGCAGGTGGCCCAGAAGAAGAAGGGCAAGGGCGCGCGCAAGTCCGGCAACCCGGCCAAGGCCGCCCAGCAGGCGAAGGCGGAGGCCGAGAAGAAGCCGGCCGCGGCCAACCCGTTCGGCACGCCGGGCGGCGAGGAGATCGACTACGAGAAGGCCGCCGCCGAGCTCAACCTGCCCTCGGACTTCTCCAAGTTCCTCAAGTAAGAGGCCCCTCCAGGTGAGCACGGTGCTCGTCGTCGACGGCGCCAACGTCGTCGGCGCCCGCCCGGACGGCTGGTGGAAGGACCGCGCCGGCGCGGCGCGCCGGCTGCACGAGGCGCTGCTCGTCGCCGATCTCCCGCAGGACCGGATCGTCCTGGTCCTGGAGGGACAGGCCAAGGGCGGCGTACGTCCGGGCAGGGACGCCCACGTGCACACGGTCCACGCGCCCAAGGACGGTGACGCCGCGATCGTCGGTGTCGTCCGGGAGGCGCTGGAGAAGGGTGACCGGGTGACGCTGGTGACCGCCGACCGGATGCTCCAGGCTCGTTGTGGCGGTGCCACGGCCCTGGGACCGTCCTGGTTGCTTGACCAGATCTGAGGAAATTCACGGGGTTACGCGTGCGTAGCCATTGACCGCTGTTGTGATCGCCGTCACGCTGGGAGCGCTCTCACGAGCCGCGGCACCCCAACGCCGAGGTGCCGACAGATCACTCTCAGGAGGCCTGTCCCGTGCGATCACACAGACAGCGCGGCGCGATCGGCGGAGCCTCGGCTCTCGCCGGCCTGCTCTGCGCCACGCTCCTCGTAGCCCCAGCGTCCACCGCAGCGTCACCCACCGTGTCCACCGATGCGCTCACGCGCTCGGACCACGCCCTGCCCTACAAGAACCCACGCCTCGCCACCAAGACCCGCGTCGCCGATCTGCTCGCCCGGATGACGCTGGCCGAGAAGGTCGGTCAGATGGCCCAGGCCGAGCGAGCCGACGTCGCCGCGAACCCCGGCCAGATCGCCGAGCTCGGGCTCGGCAGCGTACTCTCCGGCGGCGGCTCGACCCCTGCCGAGAACACCCCGGAGGCCTGGGCCGACACGGTCGACGCCTTCCAGGAGCAGGCGCTCTCGACGCGGCTGGGGATCCCGCTGCTCTACGGCGTCGATGCGGTCCACGGTCACGGCAACCTCAACGGCGCGACCGTGTTCCCGCACAACATCGGCCTCGGCGCGACCCGTGACCCGAAGCTCGCCGAGCGGATCGGGCACATCACCGCGGAGGAGACTCGCGCCTCCGGGCCGCAGTGGAACTTCGCCCCGTGCATCTGCGTCGCCCGCGACGACCGGTGGGGGAGGACGTACGAGTCCTTCGGGGAGAACCCGAAGCTCGCCGCCCAGATGGCGCAGATGATCGAGGGGCTCCAGGGCGACAAGGGTGAGCTCGACGACCCCGACCGCGTCCTGGCCACCGCCAAGCACTTCGCCGGCGACGGCTTCACGACCTTCGGCACCGGCGAGGGCGACTACACCATCGACCAGGGCATCACCCAGGCCTCGCGCGCCGAGTTCGAGAAGCTGGCGCTCTCGCCGTACGTCACCGCCGTCAAGAAGCACGACGTCGGCTCGGTGATGCCGTCCTTCTCCAGCGTCGACTGGACCGAGGACGGTCTCGGCAACCCGCTCAAGATGCACGCCCACGAGGAGCTCGTCACCGGCTGGCTCAAGGAGAAGCAGGGCTTCGACGGCCTGGTGATCTCCGACTGGAGGGCGATCCACCAGATCCCGGGGACGTACGCCGAGCAGGTCGCCATCTCCGTCAACGCCGGCGTCGACATGTTCATGGAACCGTTCTCCGGTGACACCGTCGGCTACCCGCAGTTCATCGAGACGCTGACCGCCGTGGTCGAGGACGGCACCGTCCCGATGGCCCGCATCGACGACGCGGTCTCCCGGATCCTCGCCGCCAAGTTCGACCTCGGCCTCTTCGAGAAGCCGTTCACCGACCGGCGCAACATCGACGAGATCGGCAGCGCCGCCCACCGTCGCGTGGCACGCGAGGCGGTCGCGAAGTCGCAGGTCCTGCTCCGGAACAGGCACACACTGCCGCTCTCCGGCAGGGACGACGTCTACGTCGCAGGCAGCAAGGCCGACAGCATCGGTGACCAGGCCGGCGGCTGGACGATCACCTGGCAGGGCAACTCGACCCACCAGATCCCCGGCGACACGATCCTCGACGGCATCGAGTCCGCGGCCCGCGGCGAGGTCACCCACTCGCCCGACGCCTCCGCACCGGTCCCGGCCGGGGCGCACGGTGTCGTGGTCGTCGGCGAGCACCCGTACGCCGAGGGCTTCGGTGACATCGGCGGCCCCCGCTGGGGCTACGACCCCGGCGAGGGCGGCGTGCAGCGGCCCGCGCTGACGATGCACCTCAGCGACGCGGACACCGCGGCGATCGAGACGGTCTGCGCGGCCGCCGCGACCTGCACGGTGCTCGTCGTCTCGGGGCGACCGATGATCATCCCGCCGGAGCTGCTCGGGCAGATCGACGCCCTGGTCGCCTCCTGGCTCCCGGGCAGCGAGGGCAAGGGCGTCGCCGACGTGCTCTTCGGCAAGCGTCCGTTCACCGGGAAGCTCCCGGTGACCTGGCCCCGCTCGATCGACCAGGAGCCGATCAACATCGGGGATTCCGACTATGACCCGCTGTTTGCCTACGGACACGGCCTGAAGACTCACCGATAGCGAAAAGGCCCGGTCCGAGTTCTGCGAATCCTCGATTCGCGACGCTTGGATCGGGCCATTTCGGTGCATGATTCGTGCATGCAGACGCTACGCGTAGACGTATCGGGACGTGCGCTCAGCTTCCCGCCCGACAAGATCGTCCGAATAGGGCGTTCGATTGATGCCGACGTGGTGCTCTCGTCCTCCTCGGTCTCCCGCGCTCACGCGGAGCTGCGCCCGGACCCGTCCGGGTGGAAGCTGGTCGACGTCGGCTCCGCCGGAGGGACGTACGTCTCCGGCAGCCGCGTCACGGAGGTGCCGTTGACCGGGGCGACCGAGATCCAGCTCGGCCCGGCGGGACCGGGCTCGACGATCACGGTCACCCTCGACGACGCGTCGGTCGCGGCGGGTGCTCCGCGTGCCCAGGCGCCGGCACCGCCGCCTCCGCCGGCGGGTTTTGCGGGGTCGGGTGCCACCGCGGCCCCGCCCTCGGGAGTGCCCGCAGCGGCCCCGGCGGCGTTCAATCATCAGCCGCCCGCGCCCCCGACGCCCCCGGGGCCCGACGACATCTCCGAGATGACGATCGCGCCCGGGATGGCGCGGCCGGCCGCTCCCGGACAGCCGCCGACCGCGCCGACAGGACCCGACCTGCTGCTGGTCGCCGAGGGCAAGGAGCACCGCTTTCGCCACCCGGTGACCGTGACCATCGGCCGCGCGGCCGACAACTCGGTCGTGCTGGAGGACCAGGGCGTCTCGCGCCAGCACGCCCGGCTCGTGGCCACCCCCGGCGGCTGGACCTTCGAGAACGGCTCCCAGACCGGGTCGTTCCTCAAGGGGAAGCCGCTGGTCAGGGAGGAGATCGACGAGGAGACCGAGATCCGCCTCGGCCACCCGGTCGCGGGCGAGATCCTCAAGGTCATCCCGATCTACGCCGCCGAGGTCGAGGTCGCCCGGGCCGCGGCCAAGCGCCGCAACAAGCTGCTGCTGTGGGGCGGGATCGGCGCCGCGGCCGCGGTCGTGGTCATCGGACTGGTGGTCGCGATGTTCGTCGTTCCCGGCGGCGAGTCGGCCGCTCAGGACACCGGCCTGACCAAGGAAGAGCTCAACAGCGCGCAGCGGGCCGCCGTATGGATCACCTACGCGCCGACCGAAGACACCATCGCGATGGGATCCGGGTCGATCGTCACCGAGGACGGCAAGATCCTCACCAACGCCCACGTCGCCGACCCGGCGAAGATCCCGGAGTACGCCGCGAAGGGCGAGGTCTCGCCCGAGGTCGTCAACATCCACCTCACGAACCCGGCCGAGGGCTACAAGGTCGGCGAGCCCGACTACATCGCCAAGGTCATCGAGTCCGACGGCGAGGTCGACAGCGCGGTCGTGCAGATCATCGCCGACGGCGAGGGCAACCCGGTGAACCCTTCCTCGCTGGACCTGCCGACGATCTCGCTCGGCGACTCCAACGCGGTCGACCGCGGTGACTTCATCGCCACGATCGGCTTCCCGATGCTGCCGAAGGAGAGCTTCGCGGACAAGGAGGGCGTGCTCTTCCAGCCGCCGACCGTCGCGGAGGGCAACGTGGCGACGATCCTCTCCTTCGAGGGCGAGGAGCGGGCCGTCTTCGACGTCACCGCTCGGATCTCCAGCGGCAACTCCGGTGGCGCCGCGGTCAACGACGACGGTGAGCTCGTCGGCGTACCGACCTCCATCGGGTGGGACGAGAGCAACGTCGTCACCGGCCAGGTCATCCCGCTCGCCCAGCACTTCCCGATCCTCGAGGCCGCCGGCGTGAAGGTGCCGGGCAACTAGGTAACCTGCGTCACATGACTGCTCTGCGCTTCTCCGGCCCGGTCCTTCCCGATGGAGAGGTGCGGGACCTCTACGTCCTCGACGGCCGCATCACCTACGAGCGGCCGTCGGGGGCGGAGACCGGCGCATCGGGCTGGATCGTCCCGGGTCTCGTCGACGCCCACTGCCACATCGGGCTCGGTCCCGACGGCGCCGTCGACCAGGAGACCGCCGAGGCCCAGGCGATCGCCGATCGCGACGCCGGCGCGCTGCTGCTGCGCGACGCCGGCTCCGCCGCCGACACCCGCTGGGTGCAGTCCCGCGAGGACCTGCCCCGGCTGATCCGCGCCGGCCGCCACATCGGACGTACGAAGCGCTACATGCGCAACTACGCCGACGAGGTCGAGCCCGACGGTCTGGCCGAGGCCGTCGAGCGGCAGGCGCGCTCCGGTGACGGCTGGGTCAAGCTCGTCGGCGACTGGATCGACCGGGCCGAGGGAGACCTGAAGCCGTCCTTCCCGGCGGAGTCGTTCGCCGAGGCGATCAAGGTGGCCCACGACAACGACGCGCGGGTCACGGCGCACTGCTTCGGCCACGAGGTCCTGCCCGGCCTGATCGAGGCCGGGATCGACTGCATCGAGCACGGCACCGGCCTGACCCCGGACCTCGTCGAGGCGATGGCCGAGCAGGGCACCGCGCTGGTCCCCACCGTCGCCCAGCTGGAGATCTTCCCCGACCTGGCCGCCGCCGCTGCGCCCAAGTTCCCGACGTACGCCGCCACCATGGAGGACCTCTACGCGCGCCGTCGCGAGACGATCATGAGCGCCTACGAGGCAGGGGTCGCGCTCTACGCGGGCTCCGACGGCGCGGGAGACCAACTGCACGGCGTACTCCCGACCGAAGTGCTCGCCATGCACCGGCTCGGTCTTCCGGCCGACGTCGTGCTCGGCGCCGCCTCCTGGCGCGGCCGGGAGTGGCTCGCCCACAACCCCGGGCTCGCGGAGGGTGATCCCGCCGACTTCGTCGTCTACGACAGCAACCCCCTCGACGACCTCACCGTCCTCGCTCGGCCGGCCGCCGTCGTACTCCGAGGGAAGGTCTACGCCTGAGATTTCGCCGCTCCCGGCCACCTCTGGCAAACTGAGTTGCGTGTCCTGTGCGCAGGGACCCTCTCACCCAGCGCAACAGTGCCCGCCGAAGTTGCCTGACGGGTGTCCCCACACCGACACGGGCCTCTTCACCCATATTCGATTCCAAAGGAATACCACCAACAGTGGCTGTCAAGATCCGCTTGAAGCGCCTGGGCAAGATCCGGGTTCCGCAGTACCGCATCGTCATCGTCGACTCGCGCAAGAAGCGCGACGGCGCTGTCATCGAGGAGATCGGTCTCTACCGTCCCAAGGAGGAGCCGAGCTTCATCCAGGTCGACTCCGAGCGCGCCCAGTACTGGCTCGGCGTCGGCGCCCAGCCGACCCCGGCTCTCGAGGCGATCCTCAAGGTGACCGGCGACTGGCAGAAGTTCAAGGGCCTCCCGGGCGCCGAGGGCACCCTCCGTGTCGCCCCGCCGAAGCCCGACAAGCTCGAGCTCTTCAACAAGGCACTCGCCGAGGCTCACGCCTCCGCCGGCGCCGAGGCCGTGACGAAGAAGTCCGCCAAGAAGGCTGAGGAGCCCAAGGCCGAGGAGCCCAAGGCTGAGGAGCCGAAGGCCGAGGAGCCCAAGGCCGAGGAGACCCCGGCCGCCGAGGCCGAGGCCTGAGCAGCATGCTCGCCGAAGCTCTCGAACACCTCGTCCGAGGAGTCGTCGACAACCCGGACGAGGTGAGCGTGCGCGACAAGCAGCTTCGTCGCGGCTCCGTCCTCGAGGTTCGGGTCCACCCCGACGACCTCGGCAAGGTGATCGGCCGCGGCGGCCGCACCGCCACCGCGTTCCGTACGGTCATCTCAGCGCTGGCCGGCAAGGGCGGCGCGCGGATCGACTTCGTCGATGTCGACGGCGGTCGCTGAGCACCGGCTGCACCAACTCACGACAGGCGCCATCCCCGTTGCGGGGTGGCGCCTGTTGCTCATTTCGGGAGCCGGGCGCCGTGTAACACGTCGTTCGTAGTACTACTCGCCCTGTTGGAACGACCGGATAGTGCTACGAACAACGTGTTACAGCGAGCCGGCGGACCCACGTTGAGGAGTTCGGCCCGACGTACGCGACCCTCTAGGCTCACCTCGTGGAGTTGATCGAGGTGCTGGTCGGACGGATCGGCAAGCCGCATGGCATCCGGGGGTTCGTGACCATCGAGGTACGCACCGACGAGCCCGACCGGCGGTTCGCCGAGGGCACGGTGCTGCGGGCGCAGCCGCCGAAGGGATCGGCGTACGCCGTCAAGCAGTTGACCGTGGAGGGCGCCCGTTGGCATGGGCAGGTGCTCCAGGTCGCCTTCGAGGAGATCACCGACCGCAACGAGGCCGAGGCGGCCCGCGGGACATTGCTCTTCGCCGACGTCCCGGCCGAGGAGACTCCCGAGGATCCCGACGAGTACTACGACCATCAGCTCGTCGGTCTGACCGCCTTCGACGAGGAGGGCCGCGAGCTGGGCACGGTGAAGGCGCTGGTCCACGGGGGAGCCCAGGACCTGCTGACGATCCGTACCCCGGACCGTCGCGACGCACTGGTGCCGTTCGTGAAGGCGCTGGTGCCGGTCGTCGACCTGGCCGAGAAGAAGGTCGTCATCGCCGACCGCCCCGGCCTGGTCACGCCCTTCGCCGAGGACGAGGACGACGCCAGGTGAGGCTCGACTACCTCACCATCTTCCCCGACTACCTCGCGCCGCTCCGGCTGAGCCTGCCGGGCAAGGCGATCGAGTCGGGGCTGCTGGAGATGCACGTCCACGACGTACGCGACTGGACCCGCGACCGCCACCGCACCGTCGACGACACGCCTTATGGCGGCGGCGCCGGGATGGTGATGAAGCCGGAGCCGTTCGGCGAGGCCTTCGACGAGCTGGCGATCGACGGCGCGACCGTGATCGTGACGACGCCCAGCGGTGAGCCTTTCACCCAGGCTCTGGCTCGCGACCTGTCGACCCGGGAGAGGCTGGTCTTCCTGCTCGGCCGCTACGAGGGCATCGACCAGCGCGTGCTCGACCACGCCGCCACCCGCGCCGAGGTCCGCGAGATCTCCCTGGGCGACTACGTGCTCAACGGGGGAGAGGTCGCCGCCATGGCGATCACCGAGGCCGTCGTACGCCTGCTCCCCGGGTTCATGGGCAACGCCGAGTCGCTCGTGGAGGAGTCCCACGAGGACGGCCTGCTGGAGTACCCGGTCTACACCAAGCCCGCCTCCTGGCGTGACCTCGAGGTTCCGAAGGTGCTGCTCAGCGGCGACCACAAGCGCATCGCGCAGTGGCGCCACGACCAGGCGGTCGCCCGGACCGCCGCACGCCGCCCCGACCTGCTCCACGCCTCCCAGGCAGCCACGGAGTGGGAGATCGTGCCCGCCGTACGCGCCGATGTCCCCGAGCTGCACACGCTGCAGCTCGCCTGCTGGGTGCAGGAGATGCACGACAACCCCGGCGTCGAGATCCCGCCGCTGCACGAGTCGCTCGAGGACACCGCGCGTGCGCTGGAGACGCACGACGTCTACGTGGTCCGCTCCGCGGGGCGGCTGGTCGCCTCGGTCCGGGCCCGGCTCGAGGGCGACGTGTGGGAGATCGGACGGCTGATGACCGCCCCGGACCTCCAGGGGCGAGGCCTCGGGCGTCAGTTGCTGGACCATATCCAGGCCGTGGCCCCGGCGACCGCCACGACGTACTCCCTCTTCACCGGAGCCAAGAGCGAGCGGAACCAGAGGATCTACAAGAAGGCGGGTTTCCGGCTGCGCCGTGACCTCGACGCGCCGCCAGGAGCTGTGATCCTCACCAAACCCAGGCGAGCAAGTAGATAACAAGTCACATACATCAGTGGCCTGTTACGTGTCTGTAACATAAAGAGTTTGTTACCGAAACGAGGGCTCGACAGGATCCGGCGAAACGTGTGCTCGGCTCACGCGATCCGAACCCCGACCCTATGAGGTACGAATGACTACCGATCTTGCATGGCAGCTGCTGTGTACGGCACTCGTGCTCTTCATGACTCCTGGTCTTGCCTTCTTCTACGGCGGCCTCGTGAAGTCGAAGAGTGTCGTGTCGATGATGATGTTGAGCTTCGGCTCTCTCGGCCTGATCACCCTGCTGTGGGTGCTCTACGGCTTCAGCGGCATCGGAACCATCTCCGAGTCCGGCATCACGAACTTCTTCGGCAACCCGTTCCAGGACTTCGGTCTGACCAGCGCCTTCAGCGACCTGGTCACCGAGTTCGACGACGGTACGCCGGTCGAGGAGTCGACCAACTTCTTCGGCGGCCTCGCCTTCGGCGGCTCGTTCGCCATCATCACCGTGGCGCTGATCTCGGGTTCGATCGCCGACCGGGCGAAGTTCTGGCCGTGGCTGCTCTTCGCGGGCATCTGGGCGACCGTCGTCTACTTCCCGGGCCAGGCCTGGGTGTGGGCCCTCAACGCCGACGGCGACTACATCGGCTGGATCGGCAAGTGGGGCGCTCTCGACTGGGCCGGTGGCACGATCGTCCACCAGGCCGCCGGTGCCGCCGCGCTCGCGCTGGCGCTCGTCCTCGGTCAGCGCAAGGTCGGCTTCTCCAAGGAGGAGACGGCTGCTCACAACGTACCGCTGGTCCTGATCGGCACCGCGATCCTCTGGTTCGGCTGGTTCGGCTTCAACACCGGCGTCCCGGGCACCACCCAGGGCCAGACCACCCTGATCTTCCTCAACACCCTGATCGCCCCGGCCGCGGGTCTCATCGGCTGGATCATTGTGGAGAAGTTCAAGGACGGTAAGTCCACCGCCGTCGGCGCCGCCTCCGGTGTCGTCGCCGGTCTGGTCGCGATCACCCCGGCGTGTGCCCACATCGCGCCGATCTGGGCGATCCTCCTCGGCCTCCTCGTCGGCGTCGTCTGCTGCCTCGCCGTCGAGCTGAAGTGGAAGCTCGGCTTCGACGACACCCTCGACGTCGTCGGCATCCACCTGGTCGCCGGTTTCATCGGCTGCATCTACCTCGGCTTCTTCGCCCAGGTCGGCGGCACCGGCCTCTTCTTCGGCGGCGGCTTCGACCAGCTCATCAAGCAGCTCGGCTCCTCGCTCGCCGTGATCGCCTTCGCGTTCATCGTCGCCTACGTGGTCGGCATGGCGATCGAGAAGACCATCGGTTTCCGCGCCAAGGAGGAGGACGAGGTCGCCGGTATCGACCTCGCCATCCACGAGCCCGGTTACCAAGAGGTCGGCTGACCTCTTCAGGTTCCACGAGGCCCGTCCCGGTTCGCCGGGGCGGGCCTCGCGGCCTACCGGCCGGATGAACAGCCTCAGCGCGGTCCGTACGGAAGCTGCCTGGCCTGGTGCTGGATGCGGGCGCTGAGGTCCTCGACCTCGGCCAGGACCGCCGGTGCGACCCACACGGGGGAGCGGCGGGTGCGCTTGGCGCGGGTGAGGATCCCGGCCTGCTCCAGACCGTCGATCGTCTCGGTGGGGTCCTCGATCCCGAGGTTCTTGGTGACCAGCTCGGCGTTGAGGATGGGCTCCTCGGTGAGCAGGTCGAGAAGACGGTACGCAGCGGACCCGGGCCGTGGCTCACCGGCCGCCTCGCCCCAGCCGCGCCGGATGCTCTCCAGCGTCTCTGCCGTCTTCCACGACTCGGTCGTCGCGATGGTCGTCGAGGCGGCGAGCATGGCGATGATCGTGGACGCGGTGCCGGCCCGGTAGTCGTTGAGGGCGGCGAAGTAGCGGTCGCGGTGCGCGACGAGCGCCGAGGCGATCGGGACGGCCAGGTGGCGCGAGGCGCGGCGCCGGCGGAGCACGGCGTGGATGAGGGCACGCCCGATCCGGCCGTTGCCGTCGATGAAGGGGTGGATCGACTCGAACTGGGCGTGCACGATCGCGGCCTGGGCGATGGGGGAGAGGTCGTCGCGGTTGGCGAAGGCGACCAGGTCCTCGATGTAGTCGATGACCGTCTCCGGTGGCGGTGGTACGTGGAGGGTGTCGCGGGGCGCGTAGTCGGAGCCGCCGACCCAGTTCTGCACGACGCGGAACCTGCCGGCGTTGGCCGCCTCGTCGGGATGGCGTGCGAACAGGTCCCGGTGGGCGCGCAGGATCGCGTCGGAGGTGATCTTGCGGGTCGTGTCGGCCTCGCTGATCAGCCGCTGCATCGCCTGGGTCGCGGATGCCATCGAGGTCGCCGAGGAGTTGGCACCGATGCCGAGCAGGGCTCGGCCGTAGTCGGCCAGGCTGGCCTCGACGTGCTCGATCTTGGAGGAGTCGATCGCCTCGGTGCGCAGCTGCAGGTGGTTGAGTCCGTCCATCGTCCGGCCGTGGACCAGGTCGAGATGGCGCAGCGCGCCCGCGCTGGCGGTCGTCATCGCCGCCACCGGCCGCTCCAGCGCCAGGTCGAGGTCGGCGATGTGCGGCGGCAGCGCCACCGTGACCTCACGCAGCAGCCGGTCCACGCGCGGGCCGCGCGGGATCCGCTGCTTGTAGGGGAGCGTCACGTAGGTGTGCGGTGGCCAGTCGGTGTCGGTCACGGTGGCATCCTTGCATGCGGCGCCAGTGCGCGGCGTGCGTCTCCGTGCTCCGCTCGGCCGTCGCGATTCCCGACGGCCCGCGCCGCTGTGGCAGACTTGTGGGCCGGTCCAGTCGGCCGAAGCACGCTCCGAAGATGACACCCGGAGGTGTCGCGACGGGCTCCTGCCACAGGGGGAACCGTACGCCGCCGGCCAGCGTGGCTGGACCACCGCCAAAGATCGCCCTGACCAGGGCATGGATGACCGCGATCGGCCTGTGGCGAGCGTGAGGAGAAATGATGAGCAACGTACTCGCTGAGGTCGGCAACGCCTCCAAGCGCGACGACCTGCCGGAGTTCCGCGCCGGTGACACCGTCAAGGTTCACGTCAAGGTCGTCGAGGGCAACCGGTCCCGCGTCCAGGTCTTCCAGGGCGTCGTGATCCGCGTCCACGGTTCCGGCATCGGCCGCACCTTCACCGTCCGCAAGGTCTCCTTCGGCGTGGGTGTCGAGCGCACCTTCCCGCTGCACTCCCCGATCTTCGAGCAGATCGAGGTCGTCACCCGCGGTGACGTCCGTCGCGCGAAGCTCTACTACCTGCGCAACCTGCGCGGCAAGAAGGCGAAGATCAAGGAGCGCCGCGAGGCGTGAGCCGGCTGGGGCTTGATCGGCGGAGCGCAGCGACGCCCGATCTGCCCCAGACCGAGGCGAGAGCCTCGGAGGTCTGAGGGTTTCCTGAGCATTGCGAGTCGATGAGGCTCGTTGTGGAGGGAGTCTCTAGACTCACCGCGTGACTTCGAACGACCGCGATCCTTCCGTCGGCGTCGGGCCCCAGGCCCGCTGGGACGGGCCCGAGATGGGGGGATCGCGGTCGTTCTCGTCTTCTCCTCAGGCCCCGCGCTGGGCCTCTGAGCAGCCGGGCCCGGCCAACGGCCCGCGCCGCGAGGAGGAGCACAAGCCCCGCCTGTCGGCCTGGCAGGAGGGCATCGTCCTGGTCGTGCTGGCCATCTTGGTCGCGATCGTCGTGAAGGCCCTGTTCGTGCAGGCCTTCTACATCCCCTCGGAGTCCATGGAGCCTGGGCTCCAGGGCGGACCGTCGGTGGCGACCGACGACCGGGTCCTGGTGGAGAAGCCGTCCTACTGGCTGTCGGGCACGCCGCAGCGCGGCGATGTCGTGGTCTTCTCCGACCCCGGCTCCTGGCTCGGCGTCGACGAGTCGGCCGGCCCCAGCAATCTCTTCGGCAAGGCGCTCGCGGTCATCGGTCTCTACCCCGAGGGCGGCCACCTGGTGAAGCGTGTCATCGGGGTGCCCGGCGACGTCATCGAGTGCTGCGACAAGCAGGGCCGGCTGATCGTCAATGGCGTCCCGATCGACGAGCCGTACGCCCGCCCCTCCGAGACCAAGTGCGGCCGCCCCAACAAGGAGGGCGAGTGCTTCGGGCCGATGCCCGGCAACCGCCACTGGGAGGCCGGTCCGGTGCCCGAGGGTTCGCTGTTCGTGATGGGCGACAACCGGGCCAACTCGGCCGACTCGACCGTCCACATGTGCACGGCCAACGAGACCGACTGCGCGCTGGTGCCCTGGGTGCCGGAGGACAACGTGGTCGGCAAGGTCGTAGCCTTGGGATGGCCGTTGGACCGGGCGAAGTGGATCCACCGGCCCGAGAGCTTCGAGGACGTGCCGTCACAGTGAGCAGTGCGCCAACCCTGCGCGTCGAGCGGTCGATGCTGCGCGACGGCGTCACCCATCTCGGTGCCGTCGACGAGGTGGGGCGCGGCGCGCTCTGCGGGCCGGTCTCGATCGGGATCGTGGTGATCTCCGCGGCGACCCGCACGGCACCCCAGGGCGTACGCGACTCCAAGCTGCTCACTCCCGAGGCTCGCGAGATGCTCGCGCCGAAGGTGCGCCGCTGGGCCGTCGACTCGGCTGTCGGGCACGCGCTGGCCTCCGAGATCGACGAGGTCGGGATCATGGCCGCGATGCGGCTGGCCGGTCAGCGAGCGTTGAGTGCCCTGGACGTACGTCCGGACGCGCTGCTGCTCGACGGCAACCACAACTACCTGACCCCGCCCGTGCAGGAGGGCCTCTTCGGAGAGGTCTCCCAGATGGTGGAGGAGGTCGAGGTGCCGCCGGTGACGACGATGATCAAGGCCGACATGAAGTGCGCCGCCGTCGCCGCCGCCTCGATCCTGGCGAAGACCTCGCGCGACGCGCTGATGGTCGCGCTCCACGACGAGTACCCCGACTACGCCTGGGCCGACAACAAGGGCTACTCCGCCCCCGCTCACATCGCCGCGCTGGAGCGCCTCGGGCCCTCGGCATATCACCGTCGCTCGTGGAGTCTTCCCGGCTCGTCGCCTGTGTTGGCCTTAGAGTCTTAAACCATGAGCGCGGAGGATCTCGAGAAGTACGAGACCGAGATGGAGCTGACCCTCTACCGCGAGTATCGCGACGTGGTCGGCATCTTCAAGTACGTCGTCGAGACCGACCGCCGCTTCTACCTGTGCAACCAGGTCGACGTGCGAGCGCGTACGGACTCGGGAGACGTCTACTTCGAGGTGTCGATGAACGACGTCTGGGTGTGGGACATGTACCGGCCGGCCCGGTTCGCCAAGGCGGTCAAGGTGCTGACCTTCAAGGACGTCAACGTGGAGACTCTCAACCCGACCGACATCGATCAGCCGCTGGACTGACGCCCGGCTGATCTCGGGCCAGTTACCGTCCACAGGGCGATCTCGATCCGGGGTTATCCCCAGGCGCCCCGGAACCAGCCCGGATTGTCGGTGCTCGCGATGAGTCTGGACCTCGAAGCCGAAGGGCAGGAGGTCCATGATGAGTTCAACGGCGCCGGCGCGGATCGCGCTGGGAAACTACGGCGAATCGGTCGCCGAGAGGCATTTGGTCGAGGCGGGCATGACCGTGCTCGACCGCAACTGGCGATGTGCCGATGGGGAGATCGACCTGGTCCTGCGCGAGGGCGACACCCTCGTCGTCTGCGAGGTGAAGACCCGCAGCCATGACGGGTGCGGCACCCCGCACGAGGCGGTCGACAAGTCCAAGCTCGACCGGCTGAAGCGGTTGGCGATCGCCTGGCTGGAGCAGCACGACGTGCGAGCGCCGGGGATCCGCATCGATCTCGTCGCGGTGATGCACGCGCCTCGCGGGTCGGCGCTGGTCGAGCACGTCAGGGGCCTGTGATGGGATACGCGCGAGCTCATGGCGTCGCCCTTCGGGGCGCGGTCGGCCACTTGGTCGACGTGCAGGCCGATGTCTCGCCCGGCCTGGTGGGAGTAACGCTGGTCGGTCGTGCCGACAGCGTGCTGGCCGAGGGGCGCGACCGGGTCCGGATGGCGATCATCAACTCAGACCTCGAGTGGCCCGCGACCAAGCGGATCACGGTGCTGCTCTCGCCGGCCGACCTGCCCAAGGGCGGGTCACACTACGACCTCGCGATGGCCTTGGCGATCCTCGCGGCCGGTGGCGAGCTCGAGACGATCGGGCTGGAACGCACCGTGTTCATCGGAGAGCTGGCGCTCGACGGCGGGCTGCGGCCGACCTCCGGTGTGCTCCCGATGGTGCTCGCCGCCTCCCACGCCGGGATCGCTCGGGTGGTGGTACCGGAGCCGCAGGTGGCCGAGGGGCGGATGGTGCCAGGGATGGAGGTCCTCGGGTTCCGGTCGCTGGGCCAGGTCGTCGCCGAGCTGCGCGGCGAGCCGGTGCCCGACGCGCCGCCGGTCGCGACCGGCACCGGCGGCAGCCTGCTCGGCTGGCGGGGTGACCGCAGGCTCGACGACATGGACATGTCCGACCTTCGCGGCATGCCCGAGACGCGCTACGCGGTCGAGGTCGCGGCAGCCGGTGGACACCACCTGCTGCTCAAGGGACCGAAGGGCTGCGGCAAGACCTCGATCGCCGAGCGGATCCCGACGATCCTGCCCGATCTCTCGCGCGAGGAGTCGCTGGAGGTGATGGCGGTGCAGTCGCTGGCCGGGGTGCTCGACGTCGACCGAGGTCTCCTGACCAGGCCGCCGTTCGCGGCTCCTCACCACGATGCCTCCAAACCCGGCATCGTCGGCGGCGGCACCGGCCGGGTCCGCCCGGGCCAGGTCTCGCTGTCCCACGCCGGCGTCCTCTTCCTCGACGAGTTCCCGTTGTTCAAGAGCGATGTGATCGAGTGCCTGCGCGAGCCGCTGGAGAGCGGTGACATCACGGTGTCGCGAGGCGAGGAGTCGGTGACGCTCCCGGCGCGCGCCCTGGTCGTGCTCGCCGCCAATCCGTGCCCGTGCGGCAACTTCGACGCCTCGATCACCAAGGACGGCTGCATCTGCAGGTCCAACGAGCGCCAGTCCTACGAGCGAAAGGTCTCTGGACCGATCACGGACCGTATCGACATCATCCGCACGTTGCGGCCGATGTCCGAGCAGAACCATGACCCGTGGGGCTCGGAGACCAGCGCCGACATCCGCGAACGGGTCACGGCGGCCAGGCGCCGCCAACGTGAGCGCTACGCCGACTTCGGGTGGCGGTTGAACGGGCAGGCCAGCGGGATCGCGCTGCGCGACAACTGGCCGCTGCCGCCATCGGCCGAGGCGCTCATCGACTCACGCATCTTCTCCGGCTCTCTGACGCGTCGCGGCGCGGTGCGTGTGCATCGCCTCGCGTGGACGGTGGCCGACCTCGCCGGCGTCGACTGGCCGGGCGTCACCGAGACCGAGACGGCGCTCGCGCTGCGCAACGGCGGCTCGCTCACGGTCTCGGCGTTCGAGGGGAGGTCGGCATGACCGCGGCGCCCGTCGCACCGACATTCACCGATCTCGAGCGCGAGCGCCTGGCCCGGATCGCGCTGACCCAGCTGATCGAGCCCGGCACCCCGCTGCTCGACACCTGCATGGTGGGATCGACCGCCACCGAGGTCTACCGACGCTTCGCCGAGGAGGACCCCGACCTCGGCGACGATGGCCTCGAAGCCAGGCTGCGGCTGGCCCAGATCCACCCCGACCGCGACCTGGAGCGGGCTGCCAACGCCGGGTTCCGCTACGTCATCCCCGGCGACGAGGAGTGGCCCACCCAGGTGGAGCGGCTCGCCGGTCAGGAGCCTCTTCAGTACCGCACCGGCACCCCGCTCGGCCTGTGGGTGCGGGGGCCGCTCCTGCTCAGCGATCTCGACCGGTCGGTCGCGATCGTCGGGTCCCGGGACGCGACGGCCTACGGAGCCGACGCCGCGGCGCGGATCGCTGCGGACCTCGCGGTCAACGACTTCGTGACGGTCTCCGGGGCAGCGGTCGGCATCGACTCGGCCGCACACCGGGGCGCGCTCACCGGCCCACCGGGGAGCACCGTCGCGGTGCTCGCCGGTGGCGTCGACGTTCCTTACCCGCTGCGCAACCGGCGCCTGATCGACGCGATCGCCGAGAGCGGGGCGGTGATCTCGGAGATCGCGCCCGGTTTCCCCGTGACGCGCTATCGATTCCTCTCCCGCAACCGGATCATCGCCGCCCTTGCCCGGGGCACCGTGGTGGTCGAGGCGGCAGCGCGCAGCGGCTCCCTCAACACCTCCCACTGGGCCTACAGCATCAACACACCCGTGATGGCGGTGCCCGGTCAGGTGGGCGCGATGACCTCGGTCGGCACCCACGAGCTCGTGCGCAGCGGCAAAGGCGTCCTGGTGACCGACGGGCTCGACGTACGCGAGCTCGTCGGCGATATCGGCGAGGTCCTCCCCGAGGAACCCCGTGGCCCCGTACGCCGCCGCGACTCGCTCACCTCCGTCGAGAAGCAGGTCCTCGATGCGGTCCCGGTGAGCAGCCCCTCGTCGCAGCTCACCATCGCGAGGTCGGCATGCCTGCATCCGAAGACGGCCGGCACTGCGCTGTCGCGACTCGAGGCGCTCGGTCTCGTCGAGCGGTTCCCCGACGGGTGGCAGCTGGCACCGGGCGCGGCTCGCACCTGAGGCCCGAGCAAACACCTATCCTGGCTCGGGTGAGAGCTGAACCCGAGCCGGACCCGGAAGGCGGGTCCGCTGAAGCGGAGCTCCCCGAGGTCTACGCCGCGCTGCTCGGGGACTATGAGCGACACCTCAGCGCCGAACGCGGGCTCTCCGACCACACGGTCCGGGCCTACCTGGGCGACATCCGCAGCCTGCTCGATCACGCCGGCCGCATGGGCCGCATCGAGCCTGAGGCGATCGACCTGCGCACGCTGCGCAGCTGGCTGGCCAAGCAGCAGACGACCGGCCACTCACGTACGACACTGGCCCGGAGGGCCACCGCGGCCCGGGTCTTCTGCGGATGGTTGGTCCGGACCGACCGGGCGCAGGTAGATGCCGGTGCCGCGCTCGGCTCGCCCAAGGCCCACCGGACGCTTCCGCCCGTACTGCGCCCCGACGAGGTCGAGTCTCTCATCGCCGCCGCCATCACAGCGGCCGAGGACGGCACGCCGGTCGGGATGCGCGACATCGCCGTGCTGGAGATGCTCTATGCGACCGGGGCCCGCGTCGGCGAGCTCGTCGGCCTCGACCTGGACGATGTCGACTACGAACGCCGCGTCATCCGGGTGCTCGGCAAGGGACGCAAGGAGCGGATGGTGCCATTCGGCGGCCCCGCGGTGCGGGCGCTCGACCGTTGGGTCGTCCGTGGCCGCCCGCAGCTGGTCACCGAGTCCTCCGGTCCGGCTCTCTTTCTCGGGGCCCGCGGCGGCCGGCTCGACCAGCGAGCCGTACGCACCCTCGTCCACCGCCGCCTCGCCGACGTCCCCGGCGCCCCCGACCTCGGCCCCCATGGACTGCGCCACAGCACCGCCACCCACCTCCTCGAGGGTGGCGCCGATCTGCGCTCGGTCCAAGAGCTCCTCGGTCACGCCAGCCTGGCCACCACCCAGATCTACACCCACGTCAGCAGCGACCGGCTCCGCAAGGCCTACCGTCAGGCCCACCCCCGTGCCTGACCCGTCGAGACGTCACCCGCGTCAGCCGAGTGTGTAGCTGTGGCGGGCCGAGAAGTGAGTTGTGGGCGACGAAAGTCGAGTTTCGTCGCCCACAACTACTGTTTCGGTCCGCCACAACTGCGGATTCGGCCTACCGGACGGGGTCGCCGCGCCAGAGGGGGAGGAGCCGGACCGGCTGCGGTGCGTCGACGAGCAGGAGCGGGTCGAGGTAGACGTCGTCCGCGTTTCGGATCCAGCCCCAGTGCAGGCAGGCGGCGGGGAAGCAGTGGGAGCCGGCGATGCCGAGTCGGCCCAACGGCGCTCCGGCCGCGACCGGATCGCCGACGGCCACAGTGGCCACGACCGGCTCATAGGTGGTCCGCGTGGCCCCGTGGTCGACGCTCACGACCCCCTTGCCGGCAATTACTCCGACGAACGCGACCGTCCCGGCCATTGCGGCGCGGACGACCGCGCCCGGCGACCCGGCCAGGTCCACGCCGCGATGCCCCACACCCCACGGAGCATCTGGCGGGTCGAAACGACGCACGACCTCCGGCTGCGGCGCCAGCGGCCATTCGCCTCGGGGGACCTCGTCGGCTTCTCCGACCGGGCTCGGACCCTCGTCGTGACCCACTGCCCCACCCAGCGAGGCGCCGGACGGCGCCACCTCGGCACGTGGCGTTCCGAGCGCTGGGCCTGCCAGGGCGATGAGGACGACGAGGAACAGGGCCGCGACGAGGGCGCGGGCCCGGTCGGAGAGGCGGTTCGAGGTCATGACGAGCAGACAACCCCGGATCGGGGACCCGCACAACGAGCGGCGTACGTCCTGTGGATAACCCCGTCCCGAGACAGCCCTGTGGACACTGATCGGCCCGCGCCGGTGCTGGTCACGGAGGATTGGCCCGAGACGCCGGTCGGCGGCTAGTCTTGGACCGGCAGCCCCCTGTGGGCTGACTTCGCACGCCAGCAGACCGCGACGGTGTCTCGCTCCGAGACGCCGGTCGCCCGCGGGCGCGGCCCTCAGTCCCGAGCGTAGTGCTCAGGTCGGACCGCGTGCAGGCGTCAGGGCCCATCAGCACTGATGGGCGCGAAACTGAAAACCGACCGGCTCGCGCCAACACCCGCCCGACCTCGAGAAACGCAAGGTCGAGCCACCAGCGGTGCACACGCGGGCCACCACCTAGGAGAAAAAACATCATGGCAGTCGTGACCATGCGCCAGCTCCTCGAGAGCGGCGTCCACTTCGGACACCAGACCCGTCGCTGGAACCCGAAGATGAAGCGGTTCATCCTCACCGACCGCAACGGCATCTACATCATCGACCTGCAGCAGTCGCTGGCCTACATCGACCGCAGCTACGCCTTCATCAAGGAGACCGTGGCCAAGGGCGGCACGATCATGTTCGTGGGCACCAAGAAGCAGGCCCAGGAGGCCATCGCCGAGCAGGCGACGCGCGTCGGGATGCCCTACGTCAACCAGCGCTGGCTGGGCGGCATGCTCACCAACTTCCAGACCGTGCACCAGCGGATCAACCGCCTCAAGGAGCTCGACGAGGTCAACTTCGACGACGTCGCCGGCTCGGGCCGCACGAAGAAGGAGCTCCTGCAGATGAAGCGGGAGCGCGACAAGCTCGAGAAGACCCTGGGCGGCATCCGCGAGATGGGTCGCACCCCGTCCGCCGTCTGGATCGTCGACACCAAGAAGGAGCACCTCGCTGTCGAGGAGGCTCGCAAGCTCAGGATCCCGATCGTCGGCATCCTGGACACCAACTGCGACCCCGACGAGGTCGACTTCCCGATCCCGGGCAACGACGACGCCATCCGCGCGGTCGGCCTGCTGACCCGCGTGGTCGCCGACGCCGTCGCCGAGGGCCTCATCGCCCGCTCCGGTGGCAAGACCGAGGGCACCGAGGGCGCCACCGCCGAGGAGCCGCTGGCCGAGTGGGAGCGCGAGCTCCTGGCGACCCCGGCTGCCGAGGAGACGAAGGCCGAGGAGACCCCGGCCGCCGAGGCCCCCGCCGCCGAGGCTGCTGAGACCACCGAGGCTCCGGCCGAGGAGACCCCCGCCGAGACCCCCGAGGCCCCGGCCGAGGCCTGAGTCTCATCGTCCACCCAAAGCCACTTAACAAGTCAGAGGAAGACACGCATGGCTTACACCGCTGCCGACGTCAAGAAGCTCCGTGAGCTGACCCAGGCCGGCATGATGGACTGCAAGAAGGCGCTCGACGAGGCTGACGGCGACTTCGACAAGGCTGTCGAGATCCTTCGCGTCAAGGGCACGGCCAAGGCCGCCGCCCGCGCCGCGGAGCGCACCACCTCGGCCGGCCTCGTCGCCGCGTCCGGCAACGCTCTGGTCAGCCTCCTCTCGGAGACCGACTTCGTCGCCAAGAACGAGAGCTTCGTCGCTGCTGCCCAGCAGATCGCCGAGGCCGCCGACGCCAACAAGGTCAACGACCTCGAGGCCCTCAAGGCCATCTCGCTCGGCGACAAGACCGTCGGCGAGACCGTCGAGGAGCTCGCCCGCACCATCGGCGAGAAGATCGAGCTCGGCCAGGTCGCCTACTTCGAGGGTGAGACCACGGTCTACCTGCACAAGAAGGCCTCCGACCTGCCGCCGAGCCTCGGCGTCCTGGTCGCCTACGAGGGTGACGAGGCGGCCGCGAAGCAGGCCGCCCAGCAGGCTGCCGCGCTCAAGGCGCAGTACCTCACCTCCGACGAGGTGCCGGCCGACGTGGTCGACGCCGAGAAGGACGTCCTCACCAAGAAGACGCTCGAGGAGGGCAAGCCCGAGGCTGCCGTCGCCAAGATCGTCGAGGGTCGGATCAAGGCGTTCTTCAAGGAGATCGTCCTGCTCGACCAGGAGTCGGTCTTCGAGTCGAAGAAGTCCGTCAAGCAGGTCCTCGACGCCGCCAACACGCAGGTGAAGCAGTTCGCCCGCTTCGACGTCGGCGCCTGAACCGAGCCTGACTCCGCGCCAACGGCGCGCGATCAGTTAGGTTGAGCAGCAACGTACGACGAAAGGGGCCGGTCCGATGAACCGAATGGTGATCATCGGACCGGCCCTTTCGTACGCCACCCCTACATGCACCACCCCGCACGACGTCGCCCCAGGAAAGGCCACGGCATGACCCGCTACCAGCGCATCCTGATCAAGCTGTCCGGAGAGAACTTCGGCGGTGGCGAGGTCGGTGTCGACCCCATCGTGGTCGCCTCGATCGCCAAGGAGATCTCCGCTGTCGCGGCCTCCGGCGTGCAGGTCGCGATCGTCGTCGGCGGTGGCAACTTCTTCCGCGGCGCCGAGCTCCAGCTGGCCGGCATGGACCGGTCGCGCGCCGACTACATGGGCATGCTCGGCACCGTCATGAACTGCCTCGCGCTGCAGGACTTCCTCGAGAAGGAGGGTGTCGACACCCGCGTGCAGACCGCGATCACGATGGGCCAGGTCGCCGAGCCCTACATCCCGCGCAAGGCCATGCGTCACCTCGAGAAGGGCCGCGTCGTGATCTTCGGCGCCGGCTCCGGCATGCCCTACTTCTCCACCGACACCGTCGCGGCTCAGCGTGCCCTCGAGGTCCACGCCGAGGTGGTTCTGATGGCCAAGAACGGCGTCGACGGGATCTACACCGCCGACCCGAAGAAGGACCCGTCGGCGACGAAGTACGATGAGATCACCTTCGGTGAGGCCCTGCAGAAGCAGCTCAAGATCGCCGACGCCACCGCGTTCGCCCTCTGCATGGAGAACAAGATGCCGATCGTCGTCTACGGTGCCGAGGACGAGGGGGCGGTCTACCGGATCGTCCAGGGTGAGAAGATCGGTACGCTCGTCACCGCTGGCTGAGCGGCACGAGCCCACACGCCACCCACACCACAACACTTACGAGCGCACAGGAGCATCCGGTGATCAACGACATCCTCAACGAGGCCGACAGCAAGATGGTGAAGTCGGTGGACTCCACGCGTGAGGACTTCGCCACGATTCGTGCTGGCCGGGCCACCCCGCAGATGTTCAGCAAGATCCTCGTCGACTACTACGGCACCCCGACGCCGATCCAGCAGCTCGCCTCGTTCACCAGCCCCGAGCCGCGGATCATCAACATCGCCCCGTTCGACATCGGCGCGATGGCCAACGTCGAGAAGGCGATCCGCGACTCCGACCTCGGCGTCAACCCGTCCAACGACGGCAAGATCCTGCGTGCGGTCTTCCCGGAGCTGACCGAGGAGCGCCGCAAGGAATACATCAAGCTCGCCAAGGAGAAGGCCGAGCAGGGTCGCGTCTCCGTGCGTCAGGTGCGCCAGAAGGCCAAGCAGGGTCTCGAGAAGCTCGAGAAGGACGGCGAAGCCAGCAAGGACGACGTCACCGGTGCCGAGAAGCGCCTCGACAGCCTCACCAAGAAGCACACCGACGCGATCGACGAGCTGCTCAAGTCCAAGGAAGCCGAGCTGCTCGAGGTTTGAGCCTGTGACCCCGCGAGGAACGAGCGGGGTCACAACGCGAAAAGATCGAGCGAGCGCACGCCTGAGCTTGCGAAGGCGTGACCGCGTGTCGAGATCCAGTGAGTTTCCCGACACGGCTCCACCGCCGACAACACCCACGGATGAATGGCTGAATCTCAAGTGACCCAGACGCCGCCGTCTCCTTCTTCCCCGGCCCCCGAGCCGCCGAAGAAGGACTACGGCCGCGCCGGCCGCAACCTGCCCGCGGCGATCGGCTCTGCTGTCGTCCTCCTGGTCGCCATCGCGCTGAGCCTGATGTTCGTGAAGACGGCGTTCATGCTGATCGTCGTCGGCTGTGTCGTCGCCGCGGTGTGGGAGCTCCACCGAGGCCTGATGGCCAAGGACATGGACGTCCCCGAGCAACCGCTGATGATCGGCGGCACGGTGATGGTCCTGGTCGCCTACTTCCTGGGCTCCGACGCGCTGGTGACGGCCACCGCGGTGACCGCTCTGGTGATCATGCTGTGGGTGCTGCGGCGTGGGGTCGAGGGCTACGTACGCACCTCGGCCGCGGCCGTCCTCACCCTGTTCTACCTGCCGTTCCTGGGCTCGTTCGTCGCGCTCATGCTCGGCGAGGGCGGCGGCTGGACCTCGGGCGGCCTCTCCGACGACGGCGTACGCGGCATCATCGTCTGGGTGCTGCTCACGATCATGTCCGACATCGGCGGCTACGTGGCCGGGGTCCTCTTCGGCAAGCACCCGATGGCGCCGGTGATCTCCCCGAAGAAGTCGTGGGAGGGCTTCGCCGGATCGGTGGTCTTCACCGTCGCCACCGGCGTCGGCCTGGTCGTATGGCTGCTTGACGGCGCCTGGTGGGTCGGTGTCGCGCTCGGCGTGGTCGCCTGCGTGATGGCCGTCCTCGGCGATCTGGTCGAGTCGGTCATCAAGCGCGACCTCGGTGTCAAGGACATGAGCCAGATCATCCCCGGCCATGGCGGCCTCATGGACCGTCTCGACTCGCTCCTGGCGACCGTCGCCCCGGTCTGGCTGATCCTCCACTACGCCGTCTTCTGAGTGGGCTCGGCCCCGATGCTCTTCCTCGTACGCCACGGACGACCCATCCAGGTGCGCGGCGTCGCCGCGGAGCACTGGGAGCTCGACCCGGCCGGGTTCGATGACGTCTGGGCTCTGCGTGACCGGCTGCCGGCCGGCGCCGCGTGGTACTCCTCGCCCGAGCCCAAGGCGCAGCAGACCGCCCAGCTCCTCACCGACGGCGATGTCGGTGTGGTCGATGCCCTCCGTGAGCACCGCCGCGGCGAGGCCTGGGTCGATGACTTCCAGGCCACGGTCGAGCGGGCGTTCGCGGAGCCGACGGTCCCGGCGTACGACGGCTGGGAGCCGCTCGAGGAGTGCCGCGCCCGCGTGACGAAGGCCGTCACCGGGATCCTCTCGGCCCACGCGGGTGAGGACGCCGTGCTCATCGGTCACGGCACCGCCTGGACCGTCCTGGTGAGCGAGCTGACCGGCACGCCGCCAGATCTCGCCCGGTGGCGAGACCTCGGCTTCCCGGACCTGATCACCGTCGACGCCTGATTCGTCCGCAACCATCGCGAGTTCGTCGCGGCAGCGATTCTTTACCCAAGGATCGCGGTGTTCGGCGCTACGGTTGAAGAGTGACCCAGCGTCCCGCGGACCTCGACGTGGACCCCGATCCAGACGTCGAGGCCGATCCCGGCCCGGAGGAGGAGTCCTCGGGGTCCGGTGGCCTGTGGGCCTGGCTGCACGACTCGCACCCGACCGTTGCGGCCCTGGTCGGCTTCTACATCGGCCTGGCGTACGCGATCCTCGTACCCGGCACCTGGGGCGCACTGCTGACGTGGGTCGTCGGGCAGGAGCGGGCCGAGGAGCTGTTCCCGTGGGTGGCGCTGACCCTGCTGGTGCCCCTGGCCCTGCTCATCCCGCGCAAGACCCGACGCCTGGCCGAGTTCGTCTGGCTCGGGATCATCCTCACCGTGCTGGTGGTGGTCGGTGTCGGCTCGCTGGTTTTCTGGATCCTGCTGAAGACCGGCTGAGCGAGCGGGCGGGATCCAGGTTTAGCCGTACGCCGCACCCCGATGGGACAATGGATGCGTGACCGAGCCCGACCCTGCGAACGTACCGGCCCCGCACAGCCCTGAGGCCGAGGCAGCCGC
This sequence comes from Nocardioides sp. YJ-D4, assembly GCF_054031495.1. Taxonomy (NCBI): domain Bacteria; kingdom Bacillati; phylum Actinomycetota; class Actinomycetes; order Propionibacteriales; family Nocardioidaceae; genus Nocardioides; species Nocardioides sp. YJ-D4. The sequence goes on along the minus strand of NZ_CM132932.1, from coordinate 1,080,061 downwards.
GATGGAGGGGCGCCGCCTGCCCCTGGTGATGGCTCCGCCCAAGGGCCGCGGGAAGCCGCCGCGCCACCTGGCCGACCTCGACCTGGCCGGCCGCCAGGACGCGGCGAAGGAGGCCGGGCTTCCGGGGTTCCGGGCCAAGCAGCTCTCGGTGCACTACTTCGAGCGGCTGGTCGACGATCCCGAGAAGATGACCGACCTTCCCGCCGGCCAGCGCCAGGAGCTGGTCAACACCTTCCTGCCCGACCTGATGACGCCGATCCGTCAGCAGGAGGCCGACAAGGGCACCACCGTCAAGACGCTGTGGAAGCTCTTCGACGGTGCTCTCGTCGAGTCGGTGCTGATGCGCTACACCGACCGCGCCACGGTCTGCATCTCCTCCCAGGCCGGCTGCGGCATGGCCTGCCCCTTCTGTGCGACCGGCCAGGGCGGTCTCGAGCGCAACATGTCGACGGCCGAGATCGTCCACCAGGTCGTCGTCGCCGCTCGGCAGATGGCCAGCGGCGAGATCCCGGGCGGCCCCGGCCGCCTCTCCAACGTGGTCTTCATGGGCATGGGGGAGCCGATGGCCAACTACAAGGCGCTGATGGGCGCGGTCCGCCGCCTCACCTCGCCGGCGCCCGAGGGCCTGGGTCTCTCGGCCCGCCACGTGACCGTCTCCACCGTCGGCCTCGTACCCCGGATCAAGCAGCTCACCGAGGAGGGCATCCCGGTCACCCTCGCCCTCTCGCTGCACGCACCCGACGACGAGCTGCGCAACGAGCTCGTCCCGATCAACACCCGCTTCTCGGTCGCCGAGACCGTCGACGCCGCCTGGAACTACGCGCGCGTGACGAAGCGCCGAGTCTCCATCGAGTACGCGATGATGCGCGGCATCAACGACCAGGCCTGGCGCGCCGACCTGCTCGCCGACGTCCTCAACTCCTACGGCGACTGGGGCTGGGTCCACGTCAACCTGATCCCGCTCAACCCGACCCCGGGCTCCAAGTGGACCGCGAGCGACCCGGAGGACGAGCGCGAGTTCGTACGCCGCCTCGAGGCCAAGGGCATCTCCACCACCGTCCGCGACACCCGCGGCCGTGAGATCGACGGCGCCTGCGGCCAGCTGGCCGCCGCGGAGTAGTGGCTCACGCCCCTGGGGCGGGCCGGCGCTCGTGACCGGGTCGGCCTTGGGTGCGGCGGACGTCCTTCATCTCCGACTCGTAGAGGTGCCGCTTGCCCTCGACGAGAGTGTCGCGGGCCTCCTTCTCCAGCCGCTTGAACGTGGCGTAGTAGCCGTCGTCGTACTCCTCGACGATCTGAAATGTCCACCGGCCGTTGAGGACGTTGAGTCCCACGAGCTCGCGCTCGAACGTGTCCGCCAGCTCGGTGTGGCCGGCTTCGCGCAGCTGCTGGACACCCTGGCCGAGGGTGAGGTCGGCGGTGCCGGTGATGCGGTGCATCGCGTACAGATGACCGCGGGCGATCTCGATCGCTTCGAGTGCCTCGCTGATGGAGCCGAGCGCCTCGACGGTGAGGTCGTCGACGCCTTCGGGCCGGATGTGCTCCTCATCGGTGGTCATGTCGTGATCGTGGCAAACGGAGCGAGCGGGCGGCAAGCCCTGGATCTCTGAGAGTCACACGGCGTTTTCGCTGATGACACCGCCCGGACTACCTGTCGTCCGGCACGTAGTTCTGGCCACGGGAGGTTCACCGACCCGTCAACCAAGTCGGGGGTCACGTTGCCGGACGGCGCTCACGATCAGGAACATGAGCATCAGCCTCGATCGGGTCCCGCTGGTCGCCGCCAACTCAGAGCCGCTCCGTGTCCTCATCGTCACGGAGTCGTTCCTGCCCCAGGTCAACGGCGTGACGAACTCCGTGCGCCGCGTGCTGGAGCATCTTGCGATCGACGGCCACACCGTCGAGGTCGTGGCTCCCACCGGGCCCACCGAGTACGCCGGGTTCCCGGTGACCCGCACCCGGGGCGCGACGTTCTGGGTCTACAAGGACTTCCGCGTCGGCCTGGAGACGCGGCGCAAGCTGCGCGCGGTGATGCGCCGGTTCAGCCCCGACGTCATCCACGTCGCCTCACCGGCGCTGCTCGGGCGGCAGGCGGTGCTGGTGGCCAAGGAGCTCGGCATCCCGAGCGTGGCGATCTACCAGACCGACCTGGTCGGCTTCTGGGACAAGTACAAGGCAGTCGGCGGCCCGCAGGCCGCGGCGATGCTCACCCGTCAGGCGCACTCGGCCGCCGACCGCACCCTGGCACCGAGCTCGTCGGCCCTCACCCAGCTCGAGGGTCTCGGCGTACAGCGCACCGGGCTGTGGCCGCGAGGTGTCGACGTCGAGCTGTTCCACCCGAGTCGCATCGACCACGACCTGCGCGCCCGGCTCGCGCCCAACGGGGAGACCATCGTCGGGTACGTCGGCCGCCTCGCCCAGGAGAAGGAGCTGCACCTGCTGGCTCCGCTGGCGCACAACCCGGCGTACAAGGTCGTGCTCGTCGGTGGCGGCCCGCAGGAGCGCGAGCTGCGCCACCTGCTCCCGAACGCGACCTTCTTGGGCGTGCTGCAGGGCGAGGAGCTCGGGGCTGCGTACGCCTCCCTCGACGTGTTCGCGCACACCGGCTCCCACGAGACGTTCTGCCAGGCGGTCCAGGAGGCGCTCGCGTCCGGGGTCCCGGTCGTGGCGCCACGCTCGGGCGGGCCGCTGGACCTGGTCGCCGACGGCGTCACCGGGTTCTTCTACGAGCCCGGCAGCCGCGACGACCTCGGCTCCCACGTCGCGCTGCTGCACAACGACCCGCAGCTGCGGCTGCGGATGGGGCGCGAGGCCCGCAAGAGCGTCGCGCACAAGTCCTGGGGCGCGGTGAACGCAGCCCTGGTCGACCACTACCGCGACGTCATCCGGGCGCGCCGGCCGCGATGACGTCGAGGACCTCCTCGTCGGTGTCGACGAGGTGGATGTGGCCCTCCATCGCGCGGCCACGGGCGAGGGCCTGCAGGAGCGGCCAGACCGGCAGCTCCTCGGTCCAGTAGCTGCGCCCGACCAGCACCATCGGCGCGACCGCGCTCGCGTCGGCGTAGTAGTTCTCGCAGGCGTCCTGGAAGACCTCCTGCACGGTGCCGCCGGCACCGGGCAGGAAGACGATTCCGCCGTCGCAGACCTCCAGCAGCACCGCCTCGCGGGTGGCGTTGCGGAAGTACTTCGCGATCGCCCCGGCGAACACGTTGGGCGGCTCGTGCCCGTAGTGCCAGGTCGGGATCCCCAGCGACCTTCCGGGCTTGCCCTCGACCTGGTTCCGTACGTCCAGAGCGACCTGTGCCCATGACCGGATCGAGGGCCGGAACGACGGCACTGCGGCCAGCGCCGCGAGCGCATCGTCGAGCATGGTCTTCGGCGCTCCGGCGAGGAAGGCGCCCAGGTTGGCGGCCTCCATCGCTCCCGGGCCGCCGCCGGTGGCGACCACATGACGGCTCGCCAGGTGCTGGGCGAGGCGGGCCGCGGTCGCGTAGCCCTCCTCGCCCCGCCGCAGCGCGTGCCCGCCCATCATCCCGATGATCCGCGTGCCCTCGTCGCGTCGCGCCCGCACCCATGCCTCGAGCGCGGCGTCGATCGCGTGATCGTGGAGGGTGATCGCGAGCTCGTCGTCGGCGTCGAGCGGCTGCTGCAGCCAGGCGTACGCCCTTGCATCCAGGCTCCGCGCATAGACCGGGTCGTCGTAGAGCTCCTCGGGGGTGTAGAGCCGGGATCGGTAGACGTCGACGGGTGCCTCGGGGATCACCGGCATCACCAGCGCGCCCTCGTCCTCGGCGTAGTCGCCGTCCCCGGGTGCGAAGGTGCACCCGAGGAACGTGGCTCCGGCCAGCTCGGTCTCGCGCAGGGTCTCCGAACGCGAGCTCAGGTCCAGCGACCGCAGCCGCCACCCCTTCAGACTGCCGGCTCCAGCCGCCAAGTGCCCGTCGAGCTCGTCCACCGACTCGATGTCGACATGCCGTCCCCGGTGATGCTTCATACCGAGAAACCTACCGACTCACAGTGGCCAGGAGACTCCGGTCAGGCGCTCGGACTCGGTCCACAGCTTGCGGGCGAGCTCGGGGTCGGAGGCGACCGCGGTGCGGCCGACGAGGGTCGGGCTGCCGCGGTACTCGCCGAAGCCGTCCGGGCCGACGTAGCTTCCCGACGGAAGGTCCTGGCTGGCTGCGTACAGGGTCGGAAGTGCGCCCGCCTCCGCGGACTGCGCGACGACCCGGTTGCCGATCGCCATGAGGGCGTGCTTGACCGGGTTGCCGGTGTGGCTCTGCAGGTTGGTCGCCGCGTAGCCCGGGTGGGCGGCGTACGCCCGGAGCCCGGTGCCCTCCAGGCGCCGCTGGAGCTCGAGGGTGAAGAGCAGGTTGGAGATCTTCGACTGTCCGTACGCCCGCTCGGTCTGGTAGTCGCGCCGCTCCCAGTTGAGGTCGTCGAGGTCGAAGCCGCCCCAGCGGTGGGCCGTGGAGGCGACCGTCACGACGCGGTCGGTGATGTGGGGGAGCAGCAGGTTGGTGAGCGCGAAGTGTCCCAGGTGGTTGGTGGCGAACTGGCTCTCGTAGCCGTCGGTCGTGAGGCGCTTGGGCACCATCATGATCCCGGCGTTGTTGATGAGTACGTCGATCTCACCCTCCCACTCGTCGGCGAAGTGCCGCACCGAGCTGAGGTCGGCGAGGTCGAGTGCGCGCACTTCGGCGCTGCCGTCGATCGTGGCGGCCACTTCCTCGCCGGCGGCGACGTTGCGTACGGCCAGGACGACGCGGGCGCCCTTCGCGCCCAGCTGGGTGGCGACGACGCGGCCGAGGCCGCTGGTCGCGCCGGTGACGATGACGGTGCGGCCCTCGAAGGACGGCAGCCGTTCGGAAGTCCACTTCTGTTCGGTCATGGAACCAATCTAGGCGGTGCCAAGAATCTTGACAATGTCTAAATCGGTGAAATCTCGATAGGGTGTGCCTGATGACCGAGACGATGACCCGCTACCACCACGGCGACCTGCGTGCCGCGGTGCTCCGCCGTGCGGAGGAGGTGCTGCGCGAGTCGGGCACCGACGCGCTCTCGCTGCGCGGCATCGCCCGCGACCTGGGCGTGAGCCATGCTGCGCCGAGCGCTCACTTCCGCGACAAGAACGCGCTCTTCGACGCACTCGCGGTCGCCGGGTTCCGGCGGCTGGGCGAGGTCATGGACGCCGCGTTGGCCACCCGCGGCTCGCTCACCGACGACCTGGTGGCCTTCGCCTCGGCCTACCTCGACTTCGCCACCGACAACCCGGCACTGCTCTCGGTGATGTTCGCGCGCAAGCACAGCGAGACCTCCGGCGCCGAGATCGCCGAGGCCGTCGCCGCCGCCTTCGCCCACCCCACCGCCCTGCTCACCGAGGGTCAGGCCCGTGGTGAGGTCGTCGACGGTGACCCCGAGGTCATCGGGATCACCGTCCTGGCCGCGATCCAGGGCCTCGCCACCTTCGTCGGCTCCGGTTTCGTGACGCCCGAGCAGTCGCAGGGGATGCTGGAGGACGTCGTCGCCACCCTGATGCGCGGCCTGGCCCGGTAGCTCTCAGAAGGCGTGGGCCATCAGGTCGGCGTAGACCTCCTGCTCGTCGACCTCCAGGCCTCGGGCCTGAAACCACTTCGCGACGTTGGTGATGTCGCGGAGCAGGAAGTCGAAGCCGAGCGGGTTGCCGACCAGGTCGATGATCTGGGGGAGATCGATGATCACGAGCCGGTCCTGCTGGGCCAGGATGTTGTACGGCGAGAGGTCACCGTGGACCAGACCGGCCTGCACCATCGTGGCCAGCGCGTCGACGAGCCCGTCCCACCACATCTCCAGGACGTGGTGCTCCGGCCGGGTCTGGGCGAGCCGCGGCGCCGTCTCGAGCTCGCCGTTGCCGTCGTCGACCGCGATCCACTCCATCAGGATCTCGGTCCCGTCGATCTGCACCGGATAGGGGACCGGGAGGCCGAGGTTCCAGCAGCGTACGAGCGCGTTCCACTCGGCGTTGGCCCATTCGGCCTTGGCGACCTCGCGGCCGAAGGTCGAGTTCTTCTTCAGCGCGCGCTCGTCGCGGGAGCGCTTGACCGAACGGCCCTCGGTGTAGCTCGCTGCCCGGTGGAAGGTGCGATGGTCGGTGTCGCGGTAGCGTTTGGCGACCATCAGCGCCTCCTGCTCGGGGAAGAGCGGGTCGGCCCGTACGACCAGGAAGGCGTCGGCCTCCTTGCCGGTCTTGAGGATGCCGAGCTCGGTGTCGATGGCGCCCTGAGAGGTCACCACCCAGTCCGGGCGCGGCTCCGGTCCACGCGAGAGCGGCTCCACGGAGAGCCAGGTGGACCAGCGTTGTCCGTCGTCCAGGTCGTCGTACGCCTGGAAGTCGAAGACGAAATTCGAGTCGATCCCCTGGAGAGGATCAGCGGAGATGTTCTCCTGAGTCACTTCGGGTGCTCCTGATACGAGAGATGTGGTCTGTGGGCAGGCACAGGACAACGACAGTCATGGTCTGCTCCTCTCGATCAGGGGCGCCTCGTGGACGAGGACGCCGGTCGCGCTCCATGGTGGAGGACCGCGACCGGCGTACGCAACAGGTTTATCGGGCTAGGGCGAGACGAGCCACATGTCGTCGTTGCCGAGCATCAGGACCCGGCCGTCGTCGAGCCCGTAGGGAATGGACCCGTACGGAGCCGCCAGCCGTGCCGTCTCGTCGCCGGATCCGGAGTCGACGAAGGTGTGCGTGTAGGCGGGCAGCTTTCGGCCGATGGCGAGGCCGGCCAGTCCGGCCGGACCGTTGTCGGAGTGATCGATGACCGGCCCACTGACAGCTACGTCGGGGTAGAGCCGCTTCGATTCGACGGCTGCGCGCCGCGACCTGCTGTTCAGGTCCTGGCTCCACAGTCGCTTTCCGGTCGGCGAATATGCCACGAGCCGGTTGCTCTGGATGAGCACGACGGCGTCCGGGGTAGGCCTCAGCAGCTGCCGGTCGTCGGCCTCGGAGGCCGGATCGACCTCGACCTGAAATGCGGATGCGCGCCGACCCTCGAGATCGGCGGTGACGATGTCGTAGGCACCCTCGGAGTGGTTTGTCACGTAGATCCGGTCGGCGAAGACGTCGACGGTGGGAAAGCCGAGATCCGGGCAGGGCGTGGAACTCGTCCACGCTGTGGCCCCGGCCCTGACGGCGGTGAAGATGCAGGTCCCGTCCTTGCGGGACATCCCGACCAGGAGGTCACCGACCTGGGCCGCGACGTGATCGTCCATGACGGCGACCGGTGCTCCCCAGCGCTTGCCGTTCCGCACCTGGAAGGCCGAACGTGTCTCGGGATCGATGTCGACCGGAACCGTTGGGACTCGCTGGACGAGCCGACTGTCGTCGAGGGTCGTGACGCCGACGACGGCCGGGATGCCGAGATCGGGCGATTCTCGCGAGGTGCTGGACGTGATCGTTCCCGCGGCGTCGAAGTGCACCAGGGTGCATCCCTCGTCCTCGTCGCACCGAACAGCATCGAGCTCGCCGTCGGTGCTGATGGCGATCGGCATGTGCAGGTCGTCGAGAGCTTGGTGCCACACCTGGTCGCCGCTCCGGTTGTACATCGCGAGGCCATCGATGCTGACCACCGCCACGTCGCCGCTGTCGCCGACCCGGGCCCAGGCCCCGTCCTGGTAGTCCTCGGCGATCTCCCGCCCGCTGGACAGGTCGCGGATCGTGAGCACGTCGTCCTCGTAGGTATAGATCCGGTCGCGGACCACGACGGCCTCGTTGCCGCCGTCACTGATCTCGACGTGCCAGGCCACGTCGCCGGCGACCAGGTCGTGGGCTCGCCAGTGGGCGATCCCGACGATCAGACCGCAGACGGCGACGAGGACCGCCACCGAGATGAGCGTCTTCTTGGCGCCCGACGACACTGCCATGACTTCCCCCGAGATCCTGGATGCGACAGCGGCAGCGTAGCCGTTCCGGTCCGGAGGGTCAGTGACCTCCGACCAGCGGAGCGACGGCCCGGGCTACCAGCGATCCCTTGCCGGTGGCCGTCTCCTCCGCGTCGGCCATGGTCATCGCGCGCAGGCCGGCGTTGACGCCGAGCCAGCGCAGCGGCTCCGGCTCCCAGCGTGGTGAGACGTGACCGACCCAGGGGAGGGCGGTGAGATCGGACTCGGTGCCGAGGACCAGGTCGCGCAGCGTACGGCCGGCGAGGTTGGTGGTCGCGACGCCGTCGCCGACGTAGCCGCCGGCGTGCGCGAGGCCGCTGGCGGGGTCGTAGCCGACCGAGGCGTGCCAGTCGCGCGGGATGCCGAGGACCCCGCCCCACCTGTGGTTGATCTTGTGGCCGCGTACGGCCGGGAACAGCTCGACCAGGGTCTCCTGCAGGCGACGGTGGGTGCGGAGGTCGGAGGAGTCCGCGTGGGTGATCTTCGACCCGAAGGAGTACGGAGCGCCCCGCCCGCCGAACACGAGCCGGTCGTCCGCGGTGCGCTGCCCGTAGATCAGCAGGTGCCGACCGTCGGAGAAGGTCTCGCGCTCCTCCAGGCCGATGCTCGACCAGACCAGGTCGGAGAGCGGCTCGGTGGCGATGATGAGGGAGCGCACCGGGATGACCTCGCGCTCGAGGCCGGCCAGCGTCGGGGTGTAGCCCTCGGTGGCGCGTACGACGACGTCGGCGGTGACCGCATCGCGCTCCGTCCGCACGAGGTGCGGCTCGATCGCGGTGACCCGGGTCTGCTCGTAGATCGTGACGCCGCGGGCCTCGACGGCGCGGGCCAGGCCGCGGACCAGCTTGGCGGGGTGGAGCGCGGCGCAGTCGGGGGTGTAGGTGGCACCGAGGGTGCCGGTCGCGGCGAGGCGCTTCTCGGCGGCGGCCTGGTCCAGTAGCGAGATCTCGGCGTCACCGAGCCCCCAGGAGCGGGCGTGCTCGACCTCGTCGCGGGCGCGCTCGAGCTGGGCGGCGGTACGGGCCACGACGACGGTGCCACCCTTGGCGATATCTGCTTCGATGCCCTCCGCCCCGGCGACCCGGATGACCTCGTCTACGGTCGCCCGCATCGCCCGGTCCTGGGCGAGAGCGGCCTCCCGGTTCGAGCCCGCCGCCACCTTGTCGAGCGAGGCGGGGAAGAGGGCCGAGCACCAGCCGCCGTTGCGGCCCGAGGCCCCGAAGCCGGCGACCTCGGCCTCGAGGATCGCGATCTCCAGGTCGGGCCGGGCCTCGGCCAGGTAGTAGGCCGTCCACAGGCCGGTGTAGCCGGCCCCGACGATCGCGACATCCACCTCGAGGTCGCCCATCAACGCCGGGCGAGGCTCCCAGGAGTCGCCTGCGGTCTCGTGCCACAGGCTGATGTCGGAGTAGGTCACCGGGCCACCTCCGTAGCGCAAGCGCCAGAATACGGATGTGGCCCGGTGAAAGACTCACGGGTCGCTCGCTGGAGCTCGCTCACCGGACGCCCCAGGCGTACGTCTGCTTGTGCAGGTGGAGGTACATGAACGTCTCGGTGCTCACCACGCCCTCGATGGCGCGGATCTTGCTGGAGACGAGGTTGAGAAGGGCCTCGTCGCTCTCGGCGACGACCTCCACGAGCAGGTCGTAGGAGCCGGCGGTGATGACGATGTAGTCGACCTCGTCGAGCTTGCCGAGCTCGTCGGCGATCCCCTCGATCGGTCCGGAGGTGCGTACGCCGATCATGGCCTGTCGCGCGAAGCCGAGCTCGAGCGGGTCGGTGACGGCGACGACCTGCATGACGCCGCTGTCGACGAGGCGCTGCACGCGCTGCCGCACCGCGGCCTCGCTCAGGCCGACCTCCTTGCCGATCGCGGCATAGCTACGCCGCCCGTCCTGCTGGAGCTGCTCGATGATCAGCTTGTTGACCTCGTCGAGGTGAGCGCCCCCGTTGCGCTTGCGAGTGGTCATGGCGCCCAGTCAACCTGTTTGCTGTGGCCAGATGCAACGAAATCCGTCGTGTGTAACGAACAATTTCCATGATTCCGTACATTGTGTGTGGCTGAAGGCCTCTGAAGTTGTCATAGTGGGCGTCGTGAATCATGTCTCGCTGACCGATGCGAAGCCCGCCGTCTACTGGCTGGACGACCCTGCGAAGCCAGCACCGCTGCCGCCTCTGCTCGGGGTGGAGTCGGCCGATCTGGTCGTCGTCGGAGGCGGATATTCGGGGCTGTGGACGGCACTGCTGGCCCGCGAGCGGTTTCCGTCGTGGTCGGTGGTGCTGCTGGAGGCCGGCCAGTGCGGGGACCAGGCATCGGGCCGCAACGGCGGCTTCGCCGAGGCGTCGTTGACACATGGCTTCTGGAACGGTCTGGAGCGCTGGCCCGACGAGCTCGCGACCCTGGACCGGCTCGGCCAGCAGAATCTCGACGAGATGGCGGCGACCATCCAGGACCACAGCATCGACTGCGACTGGCAGCTCACCGGTGCGCTGAACGTCGCCACCCGTCCGCACGAGGTCGACGACCTCGCCGAGTGGTCGACCGCGCTGACCGAGCACGGCATCAAGCACCGGCTGCTGGATGAGATCGGCGTACGGGACGAGCTCCGCTCGCCGACCTACCTCGGTGGCTTGGAGGTGGTCGGTGACACGGCCACGATCGAGCCGGCGCGGCTGGCGTGGGGTCTGCGGCAGGCTTGTCTGGACGCCGGTGTGGTGATCCACGAGGGGTCCGCGGTCACCGGTCTCGAGCGTGACGGTTCGGGGATGCGAGTCTCGACGATCGCGGGGTCGGTCCGGGCCGGGCGGGTGGCACTGGCCACCAACGCCTTCCCGCCGCTGCTGCGGCGGCTGCGGATGATGACCGTGCCGGTCTACGACTACGTACTCATGACCGAGCCGCTCTCCGCCGCGCAGATGGACGCCATCGGCTGGGCGAACCGGCAAGGCGTCAGCGACTCCGCCAACCACTTCCACTACTACCGCCTGACCAGGGACAACCGGATCCTGTGGGGCGGCTACGACGCGATCTACCACTTCGGCTCGAAGATCTCACCGGAGCTGGAGACCGGCGCCACCCACGACAAGCTCGCGGGCCACTTCTTCGAGACCTTCCCGCAGCTCGAAGGCCTCCGCTTCACCCACCGCTGGGCCGGCATCATCGACACCTGCACCCGCTTCTCGGCATTCTTCGGCAAGGCGTTCGCCGGCCGCGTCGCCTACGCCCTCGGCTACACCGGTCTGGGCGTCGGAGCCACCCGCTTCGGCGCCCAGGTCATGCTCGACCTCCTCAGCGGCGAGCAGACGGAACGTACGTCGCTCGAGATGGTGCGCTCCAAGCCGCTGCCGTTCCCTCCCGAGCCGGCGCGGTATGCGGGCATCTCGATGATGGTCCGCTCGCTCGGGAAGGCTGATGCCAACGGGGGTCGTCGCGACCTGTTCCTGCGGACGATGGATCGGCTGGGGCTCGGGTTCGACTCTTGAGGCTGGCTTCTTGGCGGGCGCTGCGGGCTGGTCGTTCTTCTTAGAGTTGGGGCCGCCGACCCGTTATGGATGGTGTTCTCGCCAGATCCCGGAGTCAAGGACGGCCTGCGGCCGCCGGCTTCGCCGGTCGCCTGCGGCGATCCTTGACACCGGGCTCCGTCGAGAATTTTGGCTGGCTATCGGGTCGGCGGCGGGGTGTGGCGCGGATTCCATGGGTTGGGTCCGGGCTTGGGATCTCGGGCCGGTGACTCCTGGTGGTGGAGGGTTTCCTCGTGCTTTTACAAGACGATGACACCTTGTGAACGCTTCACAAGGTGGCTAGGAGCATGGGTGGCGACGACCGGGCAGGGTGGACGCTGCTGCCTCAACTGGCTACTGGCCATGCCTGTTTCAGGCGGGTCGCCTCGGCGGGCGAGCAGGGTCATCAGGTGGCGATTGATGCGCCGCGGACTCGCAGCGCCGCCAACTGCACGCCGTCCGGATCAGCCCTGCCCGGCGCGGAGCATCGGCAGGTTGGCCACCCGGCAGGAGTGGCACGACAGGACGGTGGGTGAGGACGCAGTTCAGCGATCGCCCGTCGTGGGATCGGACGAGTACGGGCACGGCGGCGCAGGCCAGCCCGGGGATCAGCCTGTTCGGGTGCGCCGAGTGAACCGGATCCGCCCATCCGGGAGCCGCTCATAGGCATAGTCGGGATCGTGGATCCGGCGATGATCACTCGCACACAACAAGACCATGTTCGCCAGATTCGTGAGGCCGCCTTCAGACCACGGTTTCAGGTGATGGGCCTCGGTCCACGCCGCGGGCGCGTCGCAATCTTCGGCCTGGCAACACTTGTCCCGTAGCCGGAGCGCTCGGTGTTGGACCGGATACGCCAACCTCGCGGTGCGGCCGAAGTCGAGGATCTCGGAGTCGGTACCCAACACCACCGGGACGAGGTCGGCGTTGCAGGCCATCCGGCGGGCCTCCGCGGCGGTGATCTTCGCTCCGTCGAAGCCCAGGGCTGCGGTGCCGAGGTCGTTGCGGAGGTCCTCGAGGCTCATGGTGATGAACACCGTGGTCCCGTGCCCACCGTGCCGGGGGAGTTGGTCGACGTCGTAGGTCTCGACCACGCGAGCAAAGGCTTGGCCGAGCAGCCGGTCGTAGGGGGCTTTGCGGCCTTTGTCCTGGGCGGAGAGCTTCCTCGGCTGGGCCAACGAGTCCAACAACGTGCGGAGCCGCACCCCGATCGCACGCGAGACCCTCGCGTGGATGTCGATGGTGCCGTCCCCGTTGTCACGGGAGGAGAAGAAGGCACGCCGTTGGGCGTGCTCTTCCTCTCGCTGCAACGCCTTCGCTTCGGCGGCCTCGAACCGCTCCGGGTCGATCTCAGCGAGGATCCGGCGGCCGACGATCTTCAACTCGTTCGCCGTCAACCGGGTCGCATGCTCGACCAGCAGCTTCTCGGCCAGGATCAGGTCCTCACCGCTGGCGGCGGGATCGGCCTCGATGGCATCGAGGGCGCCTGTGATCACCCGGGCCTTGTCCTGGGACACCACACCCTCGGCCAGGCCCGCGGCCACGAGGTCGTACTTCGCGACTGCCGCCGCGAGCTTCACCTGGGAACGAGCCACGCCCTTGTCGACCAGCAGTTCGGTCCGCATCCACCCCGAGGCGTCTTTCGCACCCGTCTCCTCAGCAATGTCACCAGACGTCGCGAGCACCCGCAGTTTCAACGCGGCCTGCTGGGCTTGGAGCTTCTCCAGCCGCTCGAGGAGGTCTTTCTTCTGGTCCGTGCGCCAGTAGGCGGGGTCGGTCGTCAACAGGTCTTGGAGGGCGGTCTCGATGGCGGCCAGGGCAGCGTCGATCGCATCACCAGGGTTGGTGCCCCAGTGGTCGATCGAGCGGCCGAGACTCATCGCCGTTCCTCTCCTCGGAGGCGTGCTGTGATGTGTCCAATTCTACGCCTTCACACGCCCTGGAGCCACCTATTTCCCCAGGTCAAGCACCATTTTCGCGGTGAGCGAACGACCTCGTATCTGTGGATGGTAAGTGGCCCGAAGGGCCACCCTGGCGTCCCATCAACCTCACCCGTCCCAAGCAAGATTCCGCTGCGCCACACCCGGGCCGCCGCCCCGATAGCCAGCCAAGTTTTTTCTCGATCTGGTCCGGAGTCCAGGACCGCCGAAGGCGGCCGGCGAAGCCGGCGCCCGAAGGGCGTCCTTGACGCCGGTCCAGATCGAGAAGACCCTCAAAGAACGGGTCGGCGGCCCACGCCAACCACAAGAAACAGTCAGCGACAGAGCCCAACCAGAAGAAGCAAAACCCTAAGCCGCCGGATGCTCGTACGCCGCCGCAACCCGCTCGCGGAGCTTCCCGTGGATCTCCTCCGGCGTGCGCTGCGTACGCTGGCGGTGGTTGCGCGCAATGATGACGCCTGTCGCGGTGACACCGGCCAGTCCGGCGAGACCGACGATCTTCCACACGCGTGCACTGCCGAAACTCATAGGACCCCCTGCTCACGATGTCTGATGACACCACTATCTCCCTTGCCGACGCCGTGGACCAGACCCGGACCGGTGATCTGTGGCTCTTCCGCGGGCGTTCGGTCGCCGACCGGGCGATCCGGATGCTCAGCAACGCCCCGGTCAACCATGTCGGGATGGCGGTGGTGCTCGACGACCTGCCGCCGCTGATGTGGCACGCCGAGCTCGGCAAGGGGCTGCTCGATCTCTATACCGGCACCCACCACCGTGGCGTACAGCTCCATGATCTGCGTGCCGCGGTCGAGCAGTGGGCGGGGCGCTATGAGCAGCAGGTCTGGCTGCGCCAGCTGACCGCCGACATCGACCGTCAGCGCGAGGACGCGCTGCTCCGGACGATCGCCCGGCTGGACGGCACCCCGTTCCCCTCGACCGCCGCGCTGGCCGGACGCTGGGCGCGGGGGAGAGTGCGCTCGAAGGCAGGCCTCGAGCAGGTCTTCTGTGCCGAGGTCGTCGCCGCGACCTACCAGGAGATGGGCCTGCTCGACGACGAGCGCCCGACCAACTACTACGACCCGGGTCGATTCTGGTCCGGCGACCACCTGACCCTGCAGGACGGCGCGGTCCTAGGTAGTGAGGTACGCGTCGTCGGCTGAACCACGGCCCGCGAGGCGGAGGGCGACGGAGACCTCGCCGCTCTCGACCAGGGTGCCGATGACGAGCGCACGGAGCCCGCGAAGCAGCGCGTCGGGGTCGACCAGGTCGGGTGCCGCGAGGGCGTGCAGCAGGTACCCGTGCACGAGGGCGAGCACGGAGCCGGGGTCGGTCCGGGTCGCGCCCGCCACGGTCGCCGCGCGGTCCGCGACGGCACGACCGGCGGCGAGCGCCTCGGCCACCACCGGGCGGAACTGCGGTTCGCGGGCGGCGTGGAGCAACCCTTCGAGGAAGGCGAGCGAGTCGGTCGGCGGGGACATCAGCGCCGCGGCGAACGCCTCGGCCATCGCGTCGGTGCCGGACTCCGTCGCGGCGAGCTCGTCGGCGAGCGTACGCAGCCGGGCGACGTCCTCGGCGACGCCCGCGCGCATCGCTTCGGCCGCCAGGTCCGTGATCGAGTCGAAGAAGTAGCCGACGGTGGCCAGCGGTAGCCCGGCGCGCTCGGTCACGGCCCGATGGGTGACCCCGGCGATGCCCTTCTCGGCGGCCACCTCGATCGTGGCGCGGACGAGGGCGTCGCGTCGCTGCCTGGCGCTGTCACCGTGCCGTCGCTTCATGCGCAGAGTGTTTCACGCGAGCCGACAAGAAGTCTGGAAGATCTTCTAGACATTTGCGAGCCGATCCAGCACGCTGTCCGACATGACCGCACCGGCCCGCGTCCACGCCTTCACCGATGACGCCCTCGGAAACCACGACGCCGTCGAGCTCGCCCGCCTCATCCGGGCGGGAGAGCTGAGCGCGGCCGAGGTCGAGGCGGCGGCCGTCACCCGGCTGCGACATGTGGCCCCGGGGCTGCACGCGATGGCGTACGAGGCCTATGACGCGCCGCGTCGTGCGGACGCCGACACCGGCCTGCTCCATGGCGTGCCGACCCTGCTCAAGGACAACACCGACCTGCTCGGGATGCCGACCAACCACGGGTCGGAGGCGTTCCGGGCGCGGCCGGCCACACACGACGGGCGATACGCGACGCAGTTCCTCAGCGCTGGGATGACCGTGCTGGGCAAGAGCCGGATGCCCGAGTTCGGGCTGAACGCCACCACCGAGTTCCGAAGCGGGCCGCCGACGCCCAACCCCTGGAACACGCGCCACTCCGTCGGGGCATCCTCCGGCGGGGCGGCAGCGCTGGTCGCCGCCGGAGCCGTGCCGATCGCGCACGCCAACGACGGCGGCGGGTCGATCCGGATCCCGGCCGCGGCCGCCGGACTCGTCGGGCTCAAGCCGAGCAGGGGAAGGCACATCGACGGCGAGACGGCCCGCACCCTCCCGATCAACATGGTCAGCGAAGGGGTGGTGACCAGGACGGTACGCGACACCGCGACCTTCCACGCCGCGCTCGAGCGGCACTGGCGCAACCCGGCGCTGCCGCCCCTCGGGCTCGTCGAGGGCCCCGCGCGGCGGCGCCTCCGGGTCGCGATGATCATCGAGTCGGTGACCGATGCCGTCGTGGACACGCCGACGAAGGCGGCCGTGGAGCGCACCGCGACCCTGCTGGAGGAGCAGGGCCACAGCGTCGAGCCGGTCCCGATCCCCGTCGACGCGCGCTTCGGCGACGACTTCCTCAGCTACTGGGGTCTGCTCGCCTTCCTCGCCGGCAACCTCGGCCGCCTGACCATCGACCGGACGCTCGACCAAGGCCGCCTCGACGGCCTCACCGACGGCCTGCGTCGCGCCTTCGCCTCCGGCGGCTGGCGCCGTACGCCGGCCGCGCTGCTCCGCCTGCGGGGTGCGGCGGCGGCCTACGCCAAGGTCTTCGACCATCACGACGTGGTCCTGTGCCCGGTCGTCGCCGGCGTCACCCCGCCGCTGGGTCATCTGTCCCCGAACGTGCCGTTCGAGGACCTCGTCGACCGGCTCCGTCGTCACGTCGCGTTCACGCCGCTGCAGAACATCACCGGTGCGCCGGCGATCTCGCTGCCGATGGGGCTCAGCGAGGAGGCGCTGCCGATCGGCGTCCAGCTCTCCGCGGCGTACGGCGACGAGCGGACGCTCCTCGAGCTCGCCTACGCCCTCGAGGAGCAGTCGCCGTGGCCACGCATCCAGCAGTGAGCACGGTCAGAGCATCGTCGAGGCCTTCTCCAGCACCCGGCGCAGGATCTGCTCCATCTCGTCGAACTCGGCCTGGCCCACGGTGAGGGGCGGGGAGAGCTGGATGACCGGCTCGCCGCGGTCGTCGGCGCGGCAGTAGAGGCCCTCGGACCACAGCGCCTTGGAGACGTACCCGTAGAGGATCCGCTCGCACTCCTCCTCGGTGAAGGTCTCCTTGGTCGCGCGGTCCTTGACCAGCTCGATGCCGTAGAAGTAGCCGGTGCCGCGTACGTCGCCTACGACCGGCAGGTCCTTCAGCTTCTCCAGGGTGGAGCGGAATGCGGCCTCGTTGCGGCGTACGTTGCCGAGCAGGTCCTCGGCCTCGAAGAGGTCGAGGTTGGCCATCGCCACCGCGGTGGAGACGGGGTGACCGCCGAAGGTGTAGCCGTGGTAGAAGGTCTCCTCGCCCTCGAGGAAGGGCGCCATCAGCCGGTCGGAGATGATCGTCGCGCCCAGCGGCGCGTATCCCGAGGTCAGCCCCTTGGCGGAGGTGATCATGTCGGGCACGTAGCCGAACCGCTCGCAGCCGAACATCGTGCCCAGCCGCCCGTAGGCGCAGATGACCTCGTCGGAGACGAGCAGCACGTCGTACTCGTCGCAGATCTCCCGCACCCGCTGGAAGTAGCCCGGGGGAGGCGGGAAGCAGCCGCCCGAGTTCTGCACCGGCTCCAGGAAGACCGCGGCCACGGTGTCGGGGCCCTCGGCACGGATCACGACCTCGATCTGGTCGGCGCACCAGCGTCCGAACGCCTCCGGGTCGCTCCCGTCCATCAGCCCACCGGTGATCTCCGAGGCCCGGTAGATGTTGGTGTTCGGCACCCGGAAGGTCGAGGGGACCAGCGGCTCGAACGGCGCCTTGATGTCGGCCAGACCGGTGATCGACAGCGCCCCGTGCGTGGTGCCGTGGTAGGCGATGTTGCGCCCGATCACCTTGTGCTTGCCGGGCTTCCCGCGCAGCTTGAAGTAGTTCTTGGCCAGCTTCCACGCGGTCTCGACGGCCTCGGAGCCGGAGTTGGTGAAGAAGACCCGGTTCAGGTCGCCGGGGGCGAGTGAGGCCAGCCGTGCGGCCAGCTCGATCGCCGGCTGGTGCGCGTAGGACCACAGCGGGTGGAAGGCCAGCTGCTTGGCCTGCTCCGCGCCCGCGTCGGCGAGCTCCGCGCGGCCGTGGCCGACCTGGGAGACGAAGAGCCCCGCGAGACCGTCGAGGTAGCGGTTGCCCTCGATGTCGTAGATGTAGGCGCCCTCACCCCTGGCGATGATCGGCACGTCGGCCTCTGCGTAGCTCGAATGCCGCGTGAAGTGCATCCAGAGATGGTCCTTGGCGTCGCGCTGCAGCTGCTCGTGGTTGCCGGTCATGACCCAATGGTCACCCACCGCCTCTCGCTTTCGCAAGCGAATCAGTAGCAAAGCAGGAATTCCCCTTCGGATTCAGTTGTGACATCCCTGTTACGAGAAGGAGTTAGTCTCTACCGCATGGCTGACCAGACCTTCAGGAACGTGATCGGCGGCGAGCTGCGCGAAGCCGCCGACGCCGCGACGTACGACGTCGTCGACCCCGCCACCGGCGAGGTCTACGCGCAGGCGGCGATGTCGGGGGAGACCGACGTCGACCAGGCGTACGCCGCGGCCGCATCGGCCTTCGAGACCTGGGGCGAGACCACACCCCAGGAGCGCAGCCTGGCTCTGCTCCGGATCGCCGACGCGATGGAGGTCCGGGCCGAGGAGCTGACCTCCGTGGAGGTCAAGGACACCGGCAAGCCGTTCCAGCTGACCCTGGAGGAGGAGCTGCCGCCGACGATCGACCACTTCCGCTTCTTCGCGGGCGCCGCGCGGACCCTGGAGGGGAAGAGTGCCGGCGAGTACCTCCAGGACCACACCTCCTGGATCCGTCGCGAGCCGATCGGTGTGATCGGGCAGGTCACGCCGTGGAACTACCCGCTCGCGATGATGTCGTGGAAGATCGCCCCGGCCCTCGCCGCCGGCAACACGGTCGTCCTCAAGCCCTCCGACACCACCCCGGCCAGCTCGGCGCTGCTGGCCGAGATCGCCCAGGAGTTCCTGCCGCCGGGCGTGCTCAACCTCGTCACCGGCGACCGCGACACCGGCCGCGCGCTGATCCGGCACAAGACGCCCCAGATGGTCGCCATCACCGGCTCGGTGCGTGCCGGCATGGAGGTCGCCGCGACCGCGGCGCAGGACGTCAAGCGGGTCCACCTCGAGCTCGGCGGCAAGGCGCCGGTCATCGTCTTCGACGACGCCGACATCGACAAGGCGGTCGCCGGCATCGCCGCGGCGGGCTACTTCAACGCCGGCCAGGACTGCACGGCCGCGACCCGGGTGCTGGTGCAGGAAGGCATCCACGACGAGTTCGTCGCGGCACTCGCCGAGGCGGCCCGCAACACGACCGTCGGGCTCCCCGGCGACAACACCGACGTCGGCGCGCTCAACAACCCCGGCCAGCTCGCCCGGGTCGCGGGCATGGTCGACCGCCTCCCGGACCACGCCACGATCGCGGCCGGTGGCGCGCCGGCACGGGTCGAGGGCGGTGAGAACGGCTACTTCTACCAGCCCACGGTCCTGGCCGGGCTCCGTCAGGACGACGAGCAGATCCAGCAGGAGATCTTCGGTCCGGTGATCACCGTGCAGCGGTTCGCCGACGAGGCCGAGGCGCTCAGATATGCCAACGACGTCGACTACGGCCTCGGGTCGAGCGTGTGGACCACGGACCACGCCACCGCCCTGCGGGTCAGCAAGCGCCTCGACTTCGGCGTGGTGTGGATCAACACCCACATCCCCTACATCTCCGAGATGCCCCACGGCGGCTTCAAGCACTCCGGCTACGGCAAGGACCTCTCCGTCTACGGGTTCGAGGACTACACCCGGATCAAGCACGTCATGTCCTTCATCGGCGAGTAATCCGCTAGACAAACGTGTGGGCGTG
The DNA here is from genome assembly GCF_054031495.1 of Nocardioides sp. YJ-D4. NCBI lineage: Bacteria > Bacillati > Actinomycetota > Actinomycetes > Propionibacteriales > Nocardioidaceae > Nocardioides > Nocardioides sp. YJ-D4. The sequence continues at coordinate 1,060,453 of NZ_CM132932.1, read as the reverse complement.
CGACCCTCGATGTGCGGGCCGGTGGCGTCCGTGAAAGCATCGAGCGCCGTTTCGCGTACCTCCGCGACTCGGACCCAGCAATGGAAGCAGCCGAACCCCCACACGAGGTGCACCCCACATGTCAGCCAAGCAGTGGCGGACAGATGTCCAAGGTCTCCGGGCCGTTGCCGTAGGCCTGGTCGTCGCTGCCCACGCGGGCATCCCGCACACCGAGGGCGGGTTCGTCGGCGTCGACGTCTTCTTCGTCCTCTCCGGCTTCCTGATCACCACCCTGTTGCTGCGCGAGGCTGACACATCGGGAACGGTCAGCATCCCGCAGTTCTACGCGCGCCGCGCCCGCCGGATCCTGCCGGCAGCCACTCTCGTGATCCTGGTCGTCCTGGCGTACGCCGCCTGGCAGCTGCCCACCACGAGGCTCACCGACGCGGCCACTGACGGCACCTGGGCGGCGTTCTTCCTGGCCAACGTGCACTTCGCGGCCGAGGGGGTGCAGTACTTCCAGCCCAGCGAGCCCTCGCCCTTCCAGCACTACTGGTCGCTCTCGGTGGAGGAGCAGTTCTACCTCGTCTGGCCGGTGCTGGCGCTCCTGCTCATCCCGCGGCTCGGACGCAAGGGCTTCACCGTCGTCGCCGCGGTGATCGCGGTCGCGAGCCTGGCCTGGTCGATCTACGCCACCGGCGAGAACCCGACCGCCGCCTACTTCTCCACCCCGGCGCGCGCCTACGAGCTCGCCGCCGGCGCGCTGCTGGCCTGCTGGGGCGGCCGGCTCAAGGGCGCCGCGAGCATCGCCGCCGGCCTCGGCGGAGCCGCGGCGATCCTGGTCGCCACCGTCGTGTTCAGCGAGGCCACCCCGTTCCCCGGCTGGCAGGCGCTGGTGCCCACCCTCGGCACGGTCGCGCTGCTCGCCTCCGGCGCCAACGCCCCGACCGCGAAGCTGCTCGCGATCCGCCCGCTGCGGTATGTCGGCGACATCTCCTACTCCCTCTACCTGTGGCACTGGCCGCTGATCGTTCTCGCGCCGGAATTCCTCCACCTCGGCAATGCCGCGCTCGAGATGACGGTCGCGGTCGCTGCGGCGCTGCTCCTCTCCGCCCTGAGCCACCGCTTCATCGAGCTCCCGTTCCAGCGCAAGCAGGTGCCCATGTTGTCCCACGGGCTGCGCTCGTTGGCCCTGTGGCCGGCGGCGCTCGTGCTGGCGGTCGGCAGCGGCTGGCTGACGACCGGCTATGCCGCGTACGCCGAGAAGGAGCGGGCCGACGAGGCGCAGGCGTGGTTCGCGGCCAACGAGGTCCCCGACACCGCTGCCGAGACCGGCGGCCCGCCGCAGGTGCAGCGCGAGCTCCGCGCCGCCCTCGACATCGCCGACCGCGGTGGCCCGATCCCGCCGGCCGTGCTCGGCGAGGAGATCACCGAGGACCGGTGGCAGAAGTCGTACGGCGACTGCTACGCCAACTACGGAGACACCCGCGGCGCCGACTGCACCCTCGGCGACACCGACGCGAAGAAGACCGTCGCCGTCGTCGGCGACTCCCACGCCGGCATGTGGCTGTCCGCCTTCGACGACCTCGGCAAGGAGAACGGCTTCCGGGTCGTGCCGGTCGTGAAGGTCGGCTGCGCCCCCTATCCGGTCCAGCACCGCGGCAAGAAGATGACCCAGGCCGAGTGCGACGACTTCCGCGACTGGTCCGCGGACCGCCTCGAGCGCCTCGACCCCGACACGATCGTCTCGACGGCTCGCGGTCAGCTCTTCATGCCGAAGACGTACGACGGGATGGACCGTGACGAGCAGTGGTCGCGCGCGGTGCGCAGCACCGTGAAGGCCTATCGGGAGATCTCCCGCAAGGTGGTCGTCCTCGGCGACGTGCCCAAGGTCGACCAGAACCCCGCCGACTGCATCAGCGCCCCCGAGGCCGACCAGAGCTCCTGCCTCAGCGACCCGGACTCGCGGGAGACCAGCAGCAACGAGCTCACCGAGGCGGCCCTGAAGGGCACCAAGGCCGCGTACGTCGACACCCAGCGATTCGTGTGCGCTGATGACCGTTGCCCGCTGGTGGTGGGGGAGAAGGTCACCTACTACGACGACTCGCACCTGACCGAGTCCTGGGTCCGCCACGTCACGCCGCGGCTCGGCGTCATCCTGGCGCCGCTGATCTAGCTGGCCCTGGTCTGACGGGGATTTAACTGGGACGCCCGTTTTGGGATTTGCCTTTACGTGCATCTTTGTGGCTTAATTGTGACCAGACGTTGCAAAACGTTTCATGCACAGCCCTGGACCCGTGGGGGAGTCCGGGGCTGCTGCTATTTCACCGGCGTTTTTCCGGTCCGCAGCGGCCGCCGCTTGGCGCCTTCTCAGCCTCTGCTGGGAAGATGGGTGGGTGAATGAGCAGCGACCACGCGACGTGGTGATCCTCGGCTCGACCGGGTCCATCGGCACCCAGGCCCTCGACCTGGTGCGGGACAACCCGGACCGGTTCCGGGTCGTGGCGTTGACCGCGGGCGGGGCCAACAAGGAGCTGTTCGAGGCGCAGGTGGCCGAGTTCGCGCCCAAGGTCTCCGGGCTGGGGGAGGATGCCTCGGTCGAGGCCGCCGCCCTGCCCGCCGACGTGGTGCTCAACGGGATCACCGGCGCCGTCGGCCTGCGCCCGACGCTGGCCGCGCTGGAGGCGGGCAACACGCTCGCCCTGGCCAACAAGGAGTCGCTGATCATCGGCGGTCCGCTGGTCAAGCGGGTCGCTGGGGAGGGGCAGATCGTCCCGGTCGACTCCGAGCACTCCGCGATCGCCCAGTCGCTGCGCGCCGGCCGCGCCGAGGAGGTGCGCAAGCTGGTGCTGACCGCGTCCGGCGGCCCGTTCCGCGGCCGTTCCCGCGACGAGCTCGCCCAGGTCACCCCGGCGCAGGCGCTCAAGCACCCCAACTTCGCGATGGGGCGGGTGATCACGACCAACTCCGCCACCCTGGTCAACAAGGGTCTGGAGGTCATCGAGGCCCATCTGCTCTTCGACGTGCCCTTCGACCGGATCGAGGTCGTCGTCCACCCGCAGCAGTACATCCACTCGATGGTCGAGTTCACCGACGGCGCGGTGGTCGCCCAGCTCGGGCTGCCGACGATGTTGGTGCCGATCTCGATGGGGATGGCATGGCCCGATCGGGTGCCGGACGCCGAGACGCCGATCGACTGGACCAAGGCCGCCGACTGGCGCTTCGAGCCGCTCGACGGCTCCGCCTTTCCTGCCGTACGCCTCGCCCGCGAGGCCGGCACCCGCGGCGGCACCCACCCCGCGGTCTACAACGCCGCCAACGAGGTCTGCGTGGATGCCTTCCACGAGGGCCGGATCCCGTTCACCGGCATCGTGGACACGATTGCGGAGGTGATGGCGAGGCATCACGGCGTACGCTCTGAAAGCACCCTCACCATCGAGGACGTGCTCGCCGCCGACGCCTGGGCGCGCGAGGAGACCACTCGGATCCTGGAGACCCGTCCATGAGCTACTTGCTCTACACGCTGGCCGTGATCGGCTTCATTCTCGCGATCCTGGTCTCGATCGGGCTCCACGAGCTCGGCCACATGATCCCGGCGAAGGCGTTCGGCGGGAAGGTGACCCAGTACTTCATCGGCTTCGGGCCGACGGTGTGGTCCAAGCAGGTCGGCGAGACGGAGTACGGCCTCAAGGCGATCCCGCTCGGTGGGTACGTCAAGATCGTCGGGATGCTGCCGCCCGGTGCCGACCAGCTGGGGGAGCGCACCGAGGACGGCGCGCTCAAGGTGCGCAAGTCCAACACCGGCATGTTCACCCAGCTGATCAGCGACGCGCGCTCGGCCGAGTGGGAGCTGATCCGTCCCGAGGACGAGCCGCGGCTGTTCTACAAGATGTCGTGGTGGAAGAAGGTCATCGTGATGGCCGGCGGGCCCACGGTGAACATCGCGATCGCGTTCTTCGTGCTCTGGGGCGTCTTCGGGATCTACGGGGTCCGCGAGAACGTCGTCGACAAGGGTCATCCGGTGGTCTCGAGCCTGCAGGAGTGCCTGCTGAGCTGGGAGGACCAGGGCCGCGAGTGCCGCGCCAGCGACAAGCCGACCCCGGCCGCCGACGCAGGTCTGAAGCCCGGCGACGAGCTGATCTCGTTCAACGGCACCGAGCTGACCTCGTGGGCGGTCGCCCAGGAGCTGATCCGCGACAACATGGACCGCGAGGCCACCATCGTCATCGAGCGCGACGGCGAACAGATGACGCTGCACACCCAGACCGTTGTGCAGGAGCGGGTCAAGGACCTCGACGACACCAGCGCCGACCCGGAGACCGCGAAGGTCGGCTTCTTCGGGATGTCGCCCGAGTCGCACGTGGTCACGACCAAGGAGGGGCCGGTCTACGCGCTCAAGGAGATGGGTGTGATGGCCGAGAACGCCGTCCACTCGCTGCTGAGGCTGCCGGTCAAGGTCTGGCACGTCGCGCTCGCGATCGTCGGTGTCGAGGAGCGCTCGGCCGACAGCCCGGTCAGCATCGTCGGCGGTGGCCGCATCGCCGGTGAGATCGCGGCCCACGAGGGCCTCGACGTCGGCGAGAAGGTCGCCAGCTTCGCGTTCCTGGTCGGTGGGTTCAACCTGTTCATCGGCATCTTCAACTTCGTCCCGCTGCTGCCCCTCGACGGCGGTCACATCGCGACGGCGCTGTGGGAGGGCATCCGTCGTGCCTTCGCCAAGGTCTTCCGGCGGCCCGAACCGGGACATGCCGACCCGGCGAAGCTGCTGCCGGTGGCGTACGTCGTGGCCTCGGCACTCCTGGTGATGGGTGTTGTCCTGATCGTCGCCGACCTCGTCGTCCCACTTCATCTCCAAGCCTGACCCGCCCGTAAGATTGGTAGACATGACGTCGATCCCCACGCCGACAGACATCGGTATGCCGGAGGCACCCGCCCCGGTGCTCGCTCCTCGCCGCAAGACCCGCCAGATCAAGGTCGGGTCGGTGGGCGTCGGCAGCGAGAGCCCCATCTCCGTGCAGTCGATGACGACCACGCTCACCTCCGACGTCAACTCCACGCTGCAGCAGATCGCCGAGCTCACCGCGTCGGGCTGCGACATCGTCCGGGTGGCCTGCCCGAGCCAGGACGACGCCGACGCGCTGCCCGCGATCGCGAAGAAGTCGCAGATCCCGGTCATCGCCGACATCCACTTCCAGCCGAAGTACGTCTTCGCCGCCATCGAGGCCGGCTGCGCCGCGGTCCGGGTCAACCCGGGCAACATCCGCAAGTTCGACGACCAGGTCAAGGAGATCGCCGCGGCCGCCAAGGACCACGGCACCTCGATCCGGATCGGCGTCAACGCGGGCTCGCTCGACAAGCGATTGCTGGAGAAGTACGGCAAGGCCACCCCCGAGGCGCTGGTCGAGTCGGCCATCTGGGAGGCCTCGCTCTTCGAGGAGCACGGCTTCCAGGACTTCAAGATCTCGGTCAAGCACAACGACCCGGTCGTGATGGTGCGGGCCTACGAGCTGCTCGCCGAGGCCGGTGACTGGCCGCTCCACCTCGGTGTCACCGAGGCCGGTCCGGCCTTCCAGGGCACGATCAAGTCCTCGGTCGCCTTCGGTCATCTGCTCAGCCAGGGCATCGGCGACACCATCCGCGTCTCGCTCTCCGCGCCGCCGGTCGAGGAGGTCAAGGTCGGCATCCAGATCCTGGAGTCGCTCAACCTCAAGCCGCGCCGCCTCGAGATCGTCTCCTGCCCGAGCTGTGGTCGTGCGCAGGTCGACGTCTACACGCTCGCCGAGCAGGTCACCGCGGGTCTCGACGGCCTCGAGGTCCCGCTGCGGGTCGCGGTCATGGGCTGCGTCGTCAACGGCCCCGGTGAGGCCCGCGAGGCCGACCTCGGCGTCGCCTCCGGCAACGGCAAGGGCCAGATCTTCGTCAAGGGCGAGGTCATCAAGACCGTCCCCGAGGCCGCCATCGTCGAGACCCTGATCGAGGAGGCGCTGAAGATCGCCGAGGGCATGGAGCCCGTCGAGGGCGCCGGCGCGCAGGTGTCCGTCAGCGGCTGAGGTGGCTGGATGTTCACCGAGGTAACTCGGTGAACGGTCGCTGCCTTCGTGGAACTCCACGAAGGCAGTGCGCACCCACCGAGTTACCTCGGTCAGCATCCCGCGGCGCAGACGCAAGAAGGCCCGGTCCGAACCGTCGGACCGGGCCTCTTCTTCTGCTTCGCGGCGTCCCCCTCGCGTACGTCGCGAAACGATGTCGGCGGTGTCACCAGTGCATCAGCCTGGAGACCACGCCGAGGAACCCGAGGTGGAGGAGCGCTCCGAGCGGGTCCGTGGTGATCAGATGGCCCCAGGCGAGTGCGGCCTGGCCCATCTGGTTTCCGAGGGCCGTGGCGAATCCGTCCAGTCCGCCGTGAGTCCACAGGTGGACGACGACGAACCGGATGCCCGGCACGACCAGGAACAGGACGAGTGCGGCCTTGACCGGCAGGATCCAGGACAGCGAGCCGCTGCCGGTGGAGGTCAGGTTGCCAGTGCGCACCCAGCGGGTGCCGCCGCTGCCGTTGAAGCGGACCTTGGTGCGGCCGGCGGCGGTGGCGACGACGACACCGCGCTTTCCGGAGCGGGTGCCGCCGCGGGCCCGGACGGTTTCGCCGGGGCGCATGAAGTTGCTGATCATGACAGCACTCCTTCCGTGAGAACGACGGACACGGACGAGGTGCCGGCGGCTGCCTGGCACGTGGGCGGCTCGGCGCTGAGCAGCTGGTTGAAGCCGAACACGACAAGAAGCGTGACGGCGAAGGTGGCGATGCTGAACTTGTGGTTCCTCATGGTCATCATCTCCTTCAGCGGTGGGGCCCGTAGGTGGGGCCGGCGCTGTCCCTGATGGGGACAACTCCACGGTGGCGGAGGCCACATCCGTCTCGCCAGAGGGCGGGTGGGAGTGGGGACGATGTGAAGACAGTCCCAGGTGAGTTGGGACGTTTCTGGGACAGAAGTGGGACGCCTGCGAGATACTCTCAACCGCGAACGCGGGCGAATCGGTGAGGGGAAATGACCGACGAATCTCTCTCACCAGAGCAGTTCAACGGTGAATTGCGCGCCTGGGTCCGGCAGGTGACCGGAAAAGCTGATGGTGGCGCCGGTGTGGCGATGGCCCGGAGCACCTTCTACCGGCGTACGTCCGGCTCGAAGCTGATGCCGCTCGACGAGCTCATCCGCGTGGTCGGCGGCGCGGTGCCCCGCACCCTCGACCCGGCCCATCGGGGCGAGTGGATCCGGAAGAACACCGGCATCTGGCAGGCGAAGTGGTGGAAGGCGTACGCCTGGCGCGGAGAGGACACCGTGGTGCCCGGGCCCGTGCTGGCCCCGGCCACACCGGCGGCCCCGGTTCCTCCCACCAGCTCCCGGCTGACCTTCCCGCGGGCACGGGTGGCGGCGCTGAGCGGACTGACGACGCAGCAGCCCACGATCCCGCTCATCGAGGCGCTGGGCCGCTGGCTGGGCAACACCGAGTCCAACCTCTTCTTCCTCACCGGCCCCTCCGGCTCGGGAAAGACGGTGGAGACCCGGGAGTGGACCGCCTCGCAGGAGCAGGTGCGCTACATCAGCCTGCGCGACGGCGCGGTCGACTACGGCGCCCTGGTCGACGAGGACCGCTCGCCGATCGTGATCGACGACTTCGACCTGATCTCCTCCAGCGCCGAGGAGCACGGTGTCACCCGCCCCGACCTGAGCGAGCTGCGCTCCGCCTTCGGCCGCGGCGGACGGTTCGTGGTGATCAGCAAGCGCAACCTGCAGACCGAGCGCGACGAGCTCGCCGAACAGCTGCGCAGCCCGGCGCGGCTGGAGGATCTCGGGGTCGAGTCGGCGATGGTCGTACGCGTCGAGCCGATCTCGCCGGTCGAGGTGCGCGCCCTCGGCGAGGAGCGCGGCGGTGACGACAGGCTGCGCAACCTGGCCGCGGAGATGGAGCGCGGCGGCGGGTTCTTCCCCGCGACCCCGATGGTCCTCAAGCAGCTCTACGCCTCCCTCGAGGAGGGCGCTCCGGCGCCCCGGACCCAGTGGGACGGCTACACCGTCCATCTCAAGCACGTCTGCGGGCAGCCGTGGGACCGGAAGAGCTCACGCATCCCCAGTCGGGTGCGGTTCCAGACCTACCGCGACATCGCCTGGGACCTGTTCACCGGGATGGACGAGCCGACCTCGCAGGAGCAGGACCTGATCCCGGTCCCGCGCGTCTCGGAGTGGCTCTTCGCCAACCTGCAGCGCGACCTCGACATCACCCGGCAGCGGGACTTCCTGACGTACGAATGGATCGCCGACCTGCTCGACCACTCCGAGGTCTTTGGCGTGACCGGGAGGACCAGGGACGGGGTGGAGTCGGCGGAGTTCGCCCACGAGACCTTCTACCAGTACTTCGTCGCCGAGGGCATCCGCGACCGGCTGCGCGACGGGCACGGGATGGCCCTGGACGGCGCCCGCTTCGCGGACATGCACATGGGGCCGCTGGTGATGACGTTCCTCAAGGCCGGGTTCCAGCCCGGTGACCTGGACGCGGTGGCCCGGCTGAGCGTACGCGAGAGCCTGTCCTGGATGGACCGGCTGATCTGCCTCTATCTGACCGAGGAGCGCGAGGACTACGGCGACCTCCTCGACCAGGCGCCCGAGCGCTACTGGGACGAGCTGGAGTTCGTGCTGGAGGCGTTCCGGTCGCTGTTCCTGCGGAAGGCGGCGATGTTCCAGCTGATCCTGCGCGGCCGGGTTCCGGTCGACGGCTACCTCGAGATCCTGAACCGTGAGGAGGACCCCGGCGCGGTCGCCCGCGAGCGCGACGTGCTCGGCTGGGGCACCGACATCACCGACGCCCTGGTCCATCGGCTGCATCATCCGACCCTCGCCCCGGCGATTCCGATTACCGCGTACCGGCTCGGGCAAATGGGTGATATCACTTGCGTGAGCCATCTCGAGGGTCTCACTGGTCTGCCGCCCGCCCATCAGGACGTGGTGAGGTCGGCGATCCACCGGATCAAGGAGCGCCATGAGCACAGCGTCTGAGTCAGGCACCCCGCCGCGAGCTCCCGTGCTCGTCCTCGGCGCGACCGGCGACCTCGGCAGCGCGGTCGCGCGCCGGCTCAGCGCGGAGGGCACCCCGGTGATCCTGCACGCCTACAGCCGCACCACCGAGCTGGCCTACCTCGCCGACGAGACCGGTGCGGTCGCGCGGGTGGAAGGTGACCTGACCACCGACGACGGCGTGGACGCCCTGGCCGAGACGCTCGCCGGGTTCGAGACGCTGTCGGGGCTCATCAACTGCTCCGGCATCAACCCCAGTCCCGACACGGTCGCCGAGATCGACCGGTCCGAGTGGCAGCTCACCCTCGACCTCAACCTGACCTCGGTGTGGCGCACGGCCTCGCTCGCGCTGCCGAAGCTTCGGGCGGCCAGGTCGGGGGCGGTCGTCCTGGTCAGCTCCGTCTTCGGGATCCGTACGCCGTCGCGACGGGCCGCCTACGGCGTGTCCAAGCACGCGCTGACCGGGCTCGCCCAGGCGATCGCGCAGGAGGAGGAGGGCATCGTCCGGGCCAACGTCGTCGCTCCCGGCCCGATGTGGAGCGAGTCGTCGCGGCAGGTCTTCGTCAAGCACGCCCGCAAGGAGGGGGTGACCGTGGACCAGTACATCGCCTACCGGGCTGCGCGCATCCCCGGACACCGGTTCGTCACCGCCGACGCCGTCGCGAAGGTCTGCGTCTTCCTCGCCTCCGACATGGCCGGCGCCATCAACGGACAGTGTGTCGTCGCAGACGGCGGCGAGTACTGACCGGCGGCGCGCAATCTGCAATTAACCCGAGATGCCACTGATGCGCCGCCGGGCTGTCTAGGCTTCGCCTAGCGCCTCCACACGTCTCTGTTTCCCTCTTCAGACTGGCGACAACGTTGACCAATTTCTGGCTTGCCATCGATCACGCGGACGATGCGCTGTTCCGCACCCCGGACTCCTCCGACATCCGGCCCGACATCCTCGATCTGGTGGCCGACACCCCCGGCTGGGGCATCGTCGTGCGTCCCACGCAGGGCCACGGCGACGTACGCCGCGAGCTCGCCTGCGCCGGGCTCCCGGACATCGAGACCGTCGATGAGCTCGTCGTCCCGCAGAGATCGACGGACGCGGTGAAGGTCGGGTTCGACGACCACCAGACCGAGTGCGCGCGGATGGCCCTCGACATCCTGGAACGTCTCCCCGGCTATGACCGGGTCTTCCTCGAGCCGTACTGCACGACGCCGGGCTGCCTCGAGGATCTGGCCACCCTCGCCACGCGGTCACAGTGTGGCGGCGTCGTGCTCAAGCTCAAGGTCAACGACGAGGGTCTGGAGAACATCGAGCGGGCCGACCTCGGAAGGGCTTCCTGGGTCGCGCGGTCCGACGGGATGGGCTGGGACGACTTCAGCGAGCGGCTGCCGCGGGTCAAGGCGCTCGGCGCCCGCGGCGTGATGGTGGGCCGGGCGGTCTGGGGAGACACCGGCGAGGCCGGCCAGGACGTACGTCTCAAGACCATCCGCGAGCGAATGCACACGATCGAACGCATCTTTGCCTGATCCGGTCCGCGAGCCGCAGGGCGACGTACAACCGGATTGGCCCTAGGCTCGGAGACATGCTGACGACGCGCCAGGGGATCCGCCCGCTGCACGCGGGTGATCTCAGCGCGTTCCTCGACCTGACCGCGCAGGATCCGGTGGTCAACGTGTTCGCGGAGTACCGGGCGCGCACCACCAACCTCGAGCCGCGCTGGCTCGGCGGTGAGATCTGGGGCCGATGGGACGGCGGCGACCTGGTCGCGGCCTGTCACGTCGGCGCCAACCTCGTCCCCATCCAGGCCACCGAGGAGGATGCGTACGCCTTCGGTGAGCGGGCCCGCAGCCGGGTCCGCACCGTCTCGACGATCGTCGGGCGGCAGGCCGCGGTGCGGGCGCTGTGGGGATCGATCGGCGAGTCCTGGGGCACGCCGCGTGACCAGCGCTGGGAGCAGCCGCATCTCGAGCAGCAGCTGCAGAGCCTGGTCGAGCCCGACCCGTTCGTACGCCGCACCGTCCGCGCGGACATGGACGCCCTCTATCCGGCGTGCGTGGCGATGTACACCGAGGAGGTCGGGATCTCGCCGGAGACCGGCGGCGGTCGCGACCTCTACCGTGCCCGGGTGCTGCAGCTGATCTCGCGCGGGTGGTCCTTCGCCCGGATCGAGGACGGCGAGGTCGTGTTCAAGGCGGAGGTCGCCTGCGCGACCCCCGAGGCCGCCCAGATCCAGGGTGTCTGGGTGCCCGAGCACCGCCGCGGCGAGGGCCTCGCTGCCCGCGGCATGGCCGCGGTCTGCGACATCGTCCGCAGCGAGATCGCCCCACGCGTCTCGCTCTACGTCAACGAGTGGAACGCCCCCGCGCGCCGCGCCTACGAGCGGGCCGGCTTCCTCGAGACGGCCCGCTTCTCCACCATCATGTTCTGACCCTCAGGAGTACGCCCGCCAGGCTCGCTCACAGTCAGTGGCCTCGCAGCGCACGAGCCATGGCGTGCCGCTGCTCGGGTGGGACCGCATCAGGATCCGGGTGTTGGTCTCCCAGGCGTACATCCACAGCCCATTGGGGTTGCGATAGGTGGTCAGCAACGTGCCGCGGAGGCTGCGGCGGCGGACCACGTCGGCGTGGTTCTCGTGCTCGATCGCGTTGGTCGCGAAACGGGCGCCGTCGGGTGAGAACGACGCGACCGCCTCCAAGCACCCGCGCCAGAGCGTCGTGGCGGGCGCGGTGACGGTCGAGACCACCGAGCAGGCGTCGAGGTTCGACGGGTCCTTCGTGTACGTCGCCAGCCGGTTGGACGCGAAGCTGCCCGCGTAGGCGCTCCTGGAGACGATCGTCCGGATGGTCCCGCTCTTCCAGTCCCACACCATCGTGCGCGGGGTACTGAAGCCACCCACGAGCACACGCGTGCCGCTCGCGTCGACCGGCTCGGGCCGGGTCGCGGCCCTGAACGTGCGGCCGGCGACCGTGGCCGCGGTCGTGGCGTCGCGCACGACGACGCGTACGCCACCGGTGCTCGGGTAGGACGTGTGCAGCAGATAGCGGCCGTCGGCCGAGAGCCGCGCCTTCGCCGAGTAGTGCAGGTTGGCGAGGGTCTTCTGCGAGACGTTGAGTTGGACGCGGACGATCCGGTCGATGTCCCGGTTGGTGACCCGCAGCACGAAGCCGTTCCCGGACCGACCCAGCAGCTTGAACTCGTCGAGGTCGTCGCCAACGAGAGCGACCGGCGTCTTCATGCCGGTGGTCGGATCGACCACCGACACCGACTCGGCCGAGGGACGATGCAGATACGGCACCGTCGGACTCTCGCCGACGGGCAGGGGAAGGGGACGTACGTCGACGGTCGGGGCCGCCGCAGAAGCCGGTGTCATCAGTGAGACCGGGAGCATGAGAGCAGCAAGGATGGCCAGGGCCAGTGCCAGTGGGCTGATAGTTCTCATACCCCTTCAGACGCTTGCTCTCGCACCCCGGTTGCAACACACCTTTTACCGGTTCGCGGCAGCGGTCCGGTCAGCCGTACGCTTGCCCGCATGATCGCCCGTATGTCGACCCTGTTCGTGCGGACCCTGCGTGAGGATCCCGCCGACGCCGAGGTCGCGAGCCACAAGCTGCTTGTCCGTGCCGGCTACATCCGCCGCGCCGCTCCGGGGATCTACTCGTGGCTGCCGTTGGGCCTGCGCGTGCTCGGCAAGGTCGAGGGGATCATCCGTGAGGAGATGGCCGCGATCGGTGCCCAGGAGGTGCACTTCCCGGCGCTGCTGCCGCGCGAGCCCTACGAGGCGACCGGCCGCTGGACGGAGTACGGCGACGGCATCTTCCGGCTCAAGGACCGCAAGGAGGCCGACTACCTGCTCGGTCCCACGCACGAGGAGATGTTCACGCTCCTGGTCAAGGACCTCTACGGCTCCTACAAGGACCTGCCGCTGGCCATCTACCAGATCCAGACGAAGTACCGCGACGAGGCGCGTCCCCGTGCGGGGCTGCTGCGCGGCCGCGAGTTCATCATGAAGGACTCCTACTCCTTCGACTACACCGACGAGGGGCTGGCTGCGGCCTACGACGCCCACCGCGCGGCGTACGTCAAGGTCTTCGACCGCCTCGGGTTCGAGTACGTCATCGTCAAGGCCACCTCCGGCGCGATGGGCGGCTCGGCCTCCGAGGAGTTCCTGGCCGTCTCCGAGGCCGGCGAGGACACCTTCGTACGCTCGCCCGGCGGCTACGCCGCCAACGTCGAGGCGGTCACGACGCTGGCCCCCGAGCCGCTCTCCTACGAGGGCGTGCCCGCGGCTCACGCCGAGGACACCCCCGACACCCCGACGATCCAGACGCTCGTCGACCACCTCAACGAGGCGTACCCGCGCGAGGACCGTCCCTGGGAGGCCGGCGACACGCTGAAGAACGTGCTGGTGACGCTGCGTCACCCCGACGGCACCGTCGAGCCGCTCGCCATCGGTCTGCCCGGTGACCGCGACGTCGACATCAAGCGCCTCGAGGGCCAGCTGGAGCCGATCGAGGTCGAGCCCATGGACGACGTCGAGCTGAAGAAGCACGCCTCGCTCGTGAAGGGCTACATCGGACCCGAGGCGCTCGGCGAGAAGTCCGAGTCCGGGATCCGCTACCTGGTCGACCCCCGCGTCGTCACCGGCACCCGCTGGGTCACCGGCGCCAACGTCGAGGGCAAGCACGTCATCGACCTGGTCGCCGGCCGCGACTTCACCCCCGACGGCACCATCGAGGCCGCCGAGGTCCGCGAGGGCGACCCGGCTCCCGACGGCTCCGGCCCGCTGACGCTGGCCCGTGGCATCGAGATGGGTCACGTCTTCCAGCTCGGCCGCAAGTACGCCGACGCGCTGGGGCTCCAGGTGCTCGACGAGAACGGCAAGCTCGTCACTGTCACCATGGGCTCCTACGGCATCGGCGTCACCCGCGCCGTGGCCGCCATCGCCGAGGGCACGCTCGACGACATCGGTCTCGCCTGGCCCCGCAACGTCGCTCCGTACGACATCCACCTGGTCGCGACCGGCAAGGACGCCGCCGTCTTCGAGGCTGCAGCGAAGCTGGCCGGTGAGCTCGAGGCCGCCGGCATCGACGTGCTCTACGACGACCGCCCCAAGGTCTCGCCCGGCGTGAAGTTCAAGGACGCCGAGCTCATCGGCGTCCCGACCATCGTCACCGTCGGCAAGGGCCTCGTCGAGGGCAAGGTCGAGGTCAAGGACCGCAAGAGCGGCGAGAAGACCGAGGTCGCTCTCACCGACGCCGTCGCCCACCTCACCGAGGTCGTCCGCGGCTGAACCACCCGCCGAATCTGTAGCTGTGGGCGACGAAACTCGAGTTTCGTCGCCCACAACTACATTCTCGGCCACCACAACTGCGGATTCGGGGTGCGCGGGTGAGGCAAGATCGATCCCATGACGGGGGACAGGATTCTTGACCGTACGCTCGCCTTGCGGGTGGCGAGTGCCGCGGAGGCGGCTGCGGGGATCGGGCCGGGGAAGACGGTGGCCTTCTCGGGATTCGCCGGAATCGGGCGACCGAAGGCCGTGCCCGAGGCACTGGGGCTGGTCCGGGAGTGGCCGGAGGGTGTCGACGTACGTCACTCGCGGGTCGCCCAGCACGCGGCCTCCGGGTTCTACGGCGCTCTCGACGTCGCGGTGGTCGAGGTGGCGGCGATCCTGCCCAACGGGCTGCTCGTCCCGGGGAGCAGCGTCGGCAACAACCAGACGTGGCTCGACGTCGCCGACGCCGTGATCCTCGAGGTCAACAGCTGGCATCCGCGCGGGCTCGAAGGCTTCCACGACATCCATCGCGGCTCCCAGCTGCCGCCGGCGCGGGCGCCGATCCAGCTGACGACGCCGATGCAGAGGATCGGCGACCCCTACCTGCTCGTCGACCCGGCCAAGGTCGTCGCCGTCGTCGAGACCGATCGCCCCGACCGGGGCTCACCGCCGCGCGTGATCGACGAGGAGAGCCGCGCGATAGCCGAGCTCGTCGTGGACTTCCTCCTCCATGAGGTACGCCATGGCCGCCTGCACCACAGCCTGCTCCCGCTCCACGCCGGTGCTGGGCCCGTCGCCGACGCGGTGCTCACCGGGCTCCAGGACGCCGAGCTCGAGCACCTGACGGCCTACACCGACACCGTCCGGGACGGTCTCCTCGACCTGCTCGACTCCGGGAAGCTGATCGGGGTCTCGGCCACGTCCTTCGGCCTCTCCGAGGCGGGAGCTCGCCGGTTCAACGACGACGTCCATCACTACAAGGGCCGAGTCCTGCTGCGCCCGCAGGAGACATCGAACCACCCCGAGGTCATCCGGCGGCTCGGCCTCGTCGCGATCGAGTCGATGGCCGAGTCCGACATCCACGGCAACGTGAACGCCCTCGGCGGCTCGGGTGACTTCGCGAGCAACGCCCACCTCAACATCTTCGCCGCCCCCTCCACCGCCGAGCGAGGCGCCGTCTCGCGCATCGTGCCGTTCGTCGGCCACGTCGACCACACCGCGCACGACGTGCAGGTCATCATCACCGAGCAGGGTGTGGCCGACTTGCGCGGCATCTCTCCCGCCGCCCGAGCGCGGCGGATCATCGATCACTGCGCCCATCCCGACTTCCGCGCGGAGCTCACCGATCTGGTCGACTCGGCGCAGCCGTCCCGCTGAAAAATCACTGTGAGTCGGCCGGTGTCGCACCGCTAGGGTCGTGGCCATGGCGATCGACGCGGTGATCTTCGACTGGGGCGGCACGCTGACGAAGTGGCACGACATCGACTTCCACGCGGAGTCGCTGGCGCTCGCGCAGGCGGTGAGCGGTGCCTGCGACGACGACCACCCGGTCAACGCGACCAGGCTCCACCAGGCGGGAGAGACGATCTGGGCCCGCAGCCGCGACCACCAGCAGAGCTCGACGATCGGCGACCTCTTCGACGAGGCCGGCCTCGAGCACGACCCGGACCTGCTCGACGCCTACTACGAGTTCTGGGAGCCGCACACCCTGACCGACCCCGAGGTCGGGCCGCTGTGGGAGGCGCTCCGCGCCGACGGCGTACGCGTCGGGGTGCTGTCCAACACGATCTGGCCGCGTGCGTGGCACCGCGGGTTCTTCGAGCGCGACGGGGTGCTCGATCTGCTCGACGGGGACGTCTACACCTCCGAGGTTCCCTGGACGAAGCCCGCCGAAGAGGCCTTCCACGCGGCGATGGAGGCCGTGAAGGTCTCGGATCCGTCTCGATGCGTCTACGTGGGCGACAGGCTCTTCGACGATGTGTACGGTGCTCAGAAGGCCGGTCTGCGGGCGATCCACATCCCGCACAGCAACATCCCGAGCAGCCAGGTGGGGCACAGCGAGGGCTCGCCGGACGCCGTCGCGCAACGACTGAGCGACATACACCAGATCGTTCGCTCCTGGGAATGAGGCCGGGAAAAGTTGCAAGTTCTTGCAATGCGCTTTTGCGGGTCTGGGCCATCCTGAGCGGGGATTGCATACTTCTGCAAGAGAGGTTCAGCCCCAGGCGACTTCTCAGGCCTCGTGTCCAGGCCAAAACCTGGCCCGCGAGCCGCCCGGTCTCGGGAGACATCTCGGGAGTCTCCCGCGCCGGACGGTTCGCGGGCCATCTCGGCTTTTGAGGATCAGGTCCCCGGAAACGCCCGCGGTTTCGCGCCCAGGTCGAGCTGGCGCGCGGCCGCCCGGCACAGCAGCTGGATGAGCAGCGTCCGGTCGGTGCCGGTCGCCTTCGGGGCCAATGAGAGATAGGTCGCGGTGGTGTCCTGCTCCAGCCGCAGCGCGGCGGCGCCGATGCCGGCCTCCGAGCCGATCCGGCCGGGCAGGTCGTAGACGGCGGAGGGCGCGACCGGCTCGATCCCGGCGGCCACCACGTGCGCGGCCAGCGCCTCCCGGGCGTTCACGTGGTCGTCGTACGCATCGGTGAGCGCTCGCGCCAGAGCGGGCGAGGACGTCGCCGAGGTGCGCCCGCCCAGGGCGCCCAGGACGTAGATCGCGGAGTGCTCGACCGCGAGCGCCGCCTGGATCGCTTCGGTCGAGGTCGATGTCGCCGTCGTCATGCCAGACCTCGTCCGTGCAGGAGCTGCTGCTGACCGGCAGCGGCTGAGGCGAGCAGTGTGATCAGCTGCGGGTCGGCCGCGCGTCCGGCCGCGGCGGTGAGTGTCGTGACCAGGGCGACCTGGCGCTCCTGCCAGCGCCCCTTGGCCGGCGCCGCGGTGACGCCCTTGGTCGGCGCCAGCGCCTCGATGTGCACCCGATGGAGCTGCACGAACTCGGACGGGGCGCCCTCGTCGGCGCCGAGGATCTTCGCGACCGTGGCGTCGATCACACTCTGGTCGGGGTTGGCGGGGGCCGGGGGAGTGCTCGGTGGAGGGGCTTTGACAGGATCCAGCATCTCCGAGGCCGAACACGCCGAGGCGGCCAGCGGGGCAACCACGGCGACACCCACAGCGGTGCGCCGCGAGAGCATCCGGAGGGCACGTGCGCTGGTCACGTGAGGAACCCTAACCACACCCGGCGGGAGTCGCGTCAGCGGCTTTCCAACACAGCCGCGCGCTGTTCGAGACGCCCGAGGCGTACAGGTATGGTGTGACCAGAAGTGCTGCGTGCTCGGAGGCGCATACAACAGGACCGGACAACAGGATGCAGGGGGAGATCGCGTTGAGTGCTGACCGGAAGGACGCGATCGCGAGTGCCATCGAAAAGGCCCTCGCAGACCCGCTTCAGGCCCTGGGCTTCGACATCGAGGCCGTGGAGATCACGCCGGCCGGCAAGCGCCGGATCCTGCGGATCGCCGTCGACAAGGACGGCGGGATCACCCATGAGGAGGTCACCGAGGCAACCCGTGAGGTCAACCGGGTCCTCGACGAGTCCGACGTCATGGGCGAGCAGCCCTACACGCTCGAGGTGACCTCTCCCGGGGTCGACCGGCCGCTGACCCTGCCGCGCCACTGGCGCCGCAACAAGGGTCGCCTGGTCAAGGTCACCACCGCCGACGGCTCCGCGTTCACCGGACGGGTCAAGGAGTCCGACGAGGAGCGCGCGAGCCTCGAGGTGAGCGGCAAGCGCCGTGACGTGGCGTACGCGGACGTGAAGAAGGCGCTTGTGCAGATCGAGTTCAAGCGGATCGACGAGGGGGAGTAGGCCATGGACATCGATATGAGCATCCTGCGGATGCTGGAGCGGGAGCGGGAGATCTCGCTCGATGTGCTCGTCGAGGCGATCGAGCAGGGACTGCTGACCGCCTACCACAAGACCACCGGCGCCCAGACGAAGGCGCGGGTCGACCTGGACCGCAAGACCGGGCACGTACGCGTGCTGGCCGCCGAGGTCGACGACGAGGGCAACGTCGTCGGGGAGTACGACGACACGCCCGAGGGCTTCGGCCGGATCGCCGCCACCACCGCCAAGCAGATCGTGCTGCAGCGGCTGCGCGACGCCGAGGACGACGTGAAGTTCGGCGAGTTCTCCGGCAAGGAGGGCGACATCCTCTCCGGCGTCATCCAGCAGGGCCGCAACCCCGACGACGTGCTCGTCGACCTGGGCCGGCTCGAGGGCGTCATCCCGCTCTCCGAGCGCGTGCCGGGCGAGGACTACAGCCACGGCACCCGGATCAAGGCTCTCGTGGTCAGCGTGCGCAAGGGCATGCGTGGCCCGCAGATCACCCTCTCCCGCTCCCACCCCAACCTGGTCAAGAAGCTCTTCTCCTTCGAGGTGCCCGAGATCGCCGACGGCACCGTGGAGATCTCCGCGATCGCCCGCGAGGCCGGCCACCGCACCAAGATCGCGGTCAAGTCGACCGTCCCCGGCGTCAACGCCAAGGGCGCCTGCATCGGCCCGATGGGCCAGCGGGTCCGCCAGGTCATGTCCGAGCTGCAGGGCGAGAAGATCGACATCGTCGACTGGTCCGAGGACCCGAAGGTGCTCGTCGCCTCCGCGCTCTCCCCGGCCCGGGTCTCCTCGGTGCAGATCATCGACGAGGCGACCAAGTCGGCCCGTGTCGTGGTGCCGGACTACCAGCTCTCCCTGGCCATCGGCAAGGAGGGGCAGAACGCCCGCCTGGCCGCCCGCCTGACCGGTTGGCGCATCGACATCCGCTCCGACGAGGAGACCCCGGTCGCCTGAGCATCGCGGGTCACTAACCTGTGCGGCATGGCGAGCGTGCGTGAGACCACTCTGACCGACTCCGAGGGCGTCCTGCTGGAACCGGACGGGGCCACCACCGGCGTACTCGTGCTCTCGGGGTCATCGGGACGGATCGAGACCGCCCGTTGCCGGATGCTCGCCTCGCACGGGGTGGCTGCGGCGTCGATCCGATACTTCGGTGGTCCCGGACAGCCGGGCGAGGCTCGGCTGATACCGCTGGAGACGTTCGACGGCGTCCTCGCCGACCTCCACGCCCGCTACCAGCGGCTGGTCGTGCTCGGGACGTCCTGGGGCGCCCAGGCCGCGCTCCTGCTGGGCACCCTGCACCCCGAGATCGACGCCGTGGTCGGGGTCTCCCCGACGTACGTCTCCTGGGCGGGGCTGAGTGATGAGCGACCGCAGCGGTCCTCGTGGACGCTGCGCGGTGAGCAGGTGCCGTTCGTGCCGTTCGACGACGAGGCGATCGAAGAGGCGGTGAAGGAGGCGGACGGGCAGCTTCCGTCGTACTGCGAGGCCTACCTCTCCGCCCTGGAGAAGTACGCCGACCGGGTGCCGGCCGCGACGATCCCGGTCGAGCGCATCGCCGGTGACGTCGTCCTGGTCGCCGGGGGCGGCGACGCGCTGTGGCCCTCCGTCCTCGCCGCCGAGGCGGTCCGGCGGAGGCGTACGGCCCACGACCTGGAGACGATCGTGGTGACCCATCCCGATGCCGGTCACCGGGTCGTGCTGCCCGGTGAGCCCGCGCTGCCGCTCAGCCAGCGGCTCGCGTGGGGTGGTTCGGAGGCGGCCGACCGCGAGCTCGGCCTGCGGGCCTGGCCGGAGATCGCCGCGATCTTGTGATCGCCGCCATCGGGTGAGGATGGGTCACGGAATAAGAACGACCTGTGCCCCGGTTTCGTCTACCGAACCCCGGAAGCGGTAGTGTTAAGGATCGGTGGCACGCCTCGAAGAAACTACGCAGAACGGACCTGTCCGTACGTGCGTTGGTTGCCGGAAGCGAGCCGCCAAGCGCGAGTTGTTGCGGGTGACCGCCGGCTCGGACCGCAACGGCCAGCCGGCCGTGGTGCCCGATCCGACAGCCACCGCACCCGGGCGTGGGGCGCATGTGCACCCCACGCGTGAGTGTTACGAACTCGCGGTGCGCCGGAAGGCGTTCACCCGGGCCCTGTTCCCAAAAGGTAAGGGGCCCACGGGCGGGCTTTCCAGCGCACCGGTGGAGGACTACCTCGACACGCGCCCGACATCCACGACCGTCGCCGACGGTCAACTGACCAGGAACTGGAGCAAAAGCTCATGAGCACTCGATGAGTACTTCGCGATGAGCGTGTTCTACAACCATTAGTGGTCACAGTTTCACCCGGATCTCGGGTCTGTGGCCAGAAGGAGAAACGTGGCTAAGACCCGAGTCCACGAACTCGCCAAAGAGTTCGGAGTCGAGAGCAAGTTCGT
The DNA here is from genome assembly GCF_054031495.1 of Nocardioides sp. YJ-D4. Lineage (NCBI taxonomy): Bacteria > Bacillati > Actinomycetota > Actinomycetes > Propionibacteriales > Nocardioidaceae > Nocardioides > Nocardioides sp. YJ-D4. Next base: position 1,039,829 of record NZ_CM132932.1, on the reverse strand, counting down.
TCTCGAGAAGTTCAAGGAGATGGGTGAGTTCGTCAAGTCGGCGAGCTCGACCGTCGAGCTCCCCGCGGAGATGCGTTTCCGCAAGGAGATCGGCCCCGGCCTGAAGGCCGGCGGCAAGGGTGGTTCCGCGTCCTCGGACGAGAAGGCCGCCCCCAAGCCCGGCCCCAAGCCGGCCGCTCCGAGGCCCGCGGCCCCCAAGAAGGCTGCGGACACGGCGCCCGAGAAGCCTGCCGAGGCGCCTGCGGCGTCCAAGCCGGCTGCGCCCAAGCCCGGCCCGAAGCCCCCGGCCAAGAAGGCCGAGGCTCCGCCGGTCGCCCCTGCGGCGTCCGCTGCTCCGGCCGCTCCCAAGCCCAGCCCGAACGCGCCGACCGGCGACCGTCGCTCGGCCGCTCCCAAGCCGGGTGCGCCCCGGCCTGGTGCGCCGAAGCCCGGCGCTCGTCCGCAGACCCCTGCGGCTCGCGGTGGCGCGGGTGGCACCGGCGGCGCCGGTGCCGGTCGTCCCGGACCGCGTCCGGTCGGCAAGCCCGGCGCTCCGCGCCCGGGCAACAACCCGTTCTCCTCCAACCAGGGCATGGGACGTCCGCGTCCCGGCGGCCAGGGTGGAGGCCAGGGTCAAGGTGGCCAGGGCGGTGCCCCGGCCGGCGGCGACCAGCGTCCGCCGCGTCCTGCTGCTGCCCGTGAGGGTGGCCAGGCAGGTGGCCGTCCCGGCATGCCGCGTCCCAACCCGGCGATGATGCCGAAGTCCCCGGCCGCGTTCGGTGCCCGTCCTGGTGGCGGTCCCGGTGGCCGTGCCGGTGCTCCGGGTCGTCCCGGTGGCGGCGGTGGTCGTGCTGGTGCTCCGGGTCGTCCCGGTGGCGGCGGCGGTGCCGGTCGTCCCGGTGGCGGCGGCTTCGGCGGCGGTCCCGGTGGCGGTCGCCCCGGTGCCGGTCGTCCCGGTGGTCGCGGAACGACCCAGGGTGCCTTCGGTCGCCCGGGTGGTCCCTCGCGCCGTGGCCGGAAGTCGAAGCGGGCGCGTCGCCAGGAGTTCGAGGCCATGGAGGCCCCGACCATCGGCGGCATCCGCGTACGCAAGGGCAACGGCGAGACCGTGCGTCTCGCCCGTGGTGCCTCGCTGACCGACTTCGCCGAGAAGATCAACGTCGACCCGGCTCAGCTGGTGCAGATGCTGTTCGGCCTCGGTGAGATGGTCACCGCGACCGAGTCCGTCAACGACGAGACCCTCGAGCTGCTCGGTGAGGAGCTCAACTACATCGTCCAGGTCGTCTCCCCCGAGGACGAGGACCGCGAGCTGCTGGAGTCCTTCGACATCGAGCTCGGCGACGAGGGCGACGAGTCCGACTGGACGGTCCGACCGCCGGTCGTCACCGTCATGGGTCACGTCGACCACGGTAAGACCAAGCTGCTCGACGCCATCCGTGACGCCAACGTCATCGAGGGCGAGGCCGGTGGCATCACCCAGCACATCGGTGCCTACCAGGTCTCGACCGAGGTCGACGGCAACGAGCGCAAGATCACCTTCATCGACACCCCGGGTCACGAGGCGTTCACCGCCATGCGTGCCCGCGGTTCGCAGTCCTCGGACCTCGCGATCCTCGTGGTCGCGGCCGATGACGGTGTGATGCCGCAGACCATCGAGGCGCTCAACCACGCCAAGGCGGCCGGTGTCCCGATCGTGGTCGCGATCAACAAGATCGACAAGCCGGAGGCGGACCCGACCAAGGTCCGTGGCCAGCTGACCGAGTACGGCCTCATCCCCGAGGAGTACGGCGGCGACACGATGTTCGTCGAGATCTCGGCGAAGTCGCGGATCAACATCGAGGGCCTTCTCGAGGCCGTCGTGCTGACCGCCGACGCCTCGCTCGACCTGCAGGCCAACGCCAGCCAGGACGCGCAGGGCATCGTGATCGAGGCTCACCTCGACCGCGGTCGCGGCCCCGTCGCGACCATCCTGGTCCAGCGCGGCACGCTGCGCGTGGGTGAGTCCATCGTCGCCGGCCCGGCCCACGGCCGTGTCCGCGCGATGATCGACGAGTACGGCCACGAGATCACCGAGGCGACCCCGTCGCGTCCGGCGATGGTCCTGGGTCTCTCGGCGGTGCCGGGTGCCGGTCAGAGCTTCCTGGTCGTCGAGGACGACCGCATGGCTCGCCAGATCGCCGAGAAGCGCGAGGCACGCGAGCGTGCCGCGCAGCAGGCCAAGCGCCGCGTACGCCGCACGCTGGAGGACTTCATGGCCTCCATGGAGAAGGGCGAGAGCCAGGAGCTCAACCTCATCCTCAAGGGCGACGTGTCCGGTTCGGTCGAGGCGCTCGAGGACGCACTGGCCAAGATCGACGTGGGTGGCGACGAGGTCTCCATCCGGGTCATCGACCGCGGTGTCGGTGCGATCACCGAGACCAACGTCGACCTGGCTGCTGCCTCCGACGCGATCATCATCGGCTTCAACGTCCGCCCGCAGGGCAAGGCGACGGAGCTGGCCGATCGCGAGGGTGTCGAGATCCGCTACTACTCGGTCATCTACCAGGCGATCGAGGAGATCGAGGCGGCCCTCAAGGGCATGCTCAAGCCGGAGTACGAGGAGAAGGTCCTCGGCAAGGCGGAGATCCGTGCGATCTTCCGCTCGTCGAAGGCCGGAAACATCGCCGGTTGTATGGTCACCGAGGGCCTCATCCGCCGCAACGCCAAGGTTCGCGTCCTGCGCGACGGCGCCGTGGCGGCCGACAACCTCGACCTGGCCTCGCTGCGCCGCGAGAAGGACGACGCCTCCGAGGTCCGCGAGGGCTTTGAGTGCGGTCTGGTCCTGAAGAACTTCCAGGACATCAAGGAAGGCGACATCATCGAAGCCTTCGAGATGGTGGAGATTCCCCGAGGCTGAAGATGAGCCTCTGACGTTGGCCGGGTCGCAGTCGCGGCCCGGCCAACGTCTCGATTTACTTCGATTATTTGAGAGAGTGTGAACATGAGTAGCCCACGGGTTCGCCGGATCGCTGACCGGATCAAGGTCATCGTGGCGCAGATGCTGGAGCGACGGATCAAGGATCCGCGGATCGGGTTCGTCACCGTCACCGACGTACGCGTCACCGGCGACAGTCAGCAGGCCACGATCTTCTACACGGTGCTCGGCGCCGACTCGGAGGCGGAGCTGGCCGGCACGGCCGCCGCGCTGGAGTCGGCCAAGGGGTTGATCCGCTCCGAGGTCGCCAAGCAGCTCGGCACCCGCACCGCGCCGACGCTGGAGTTCATCCACGACGCGCTTCCGGAGACCGCCCGCCACCTCGACGACGTGCTCGCGCGCGCCAAGGCACAGGACGACGCGGTCGCCGCTGCGCGCGGGGAGACCTACGCAGGTGAGCCGGACCCCTACAAGAAGCCTCGTGAGGCCGACGACTGGGACGAGGACGACGAGGAGTGAGCTCTCCTGTCGCCGGGCTGGTCATCGTCGACAAGCCCGCCGGGGTCACCTCCCACGACGTCGTCGCGCGCGTACGCCGCCTGGCCGGCACCCGCAAGGTCGGGCATGCCGGCACCCTGGACCCGATGGCGACCGGCGTACTGGTGCTGGGGGTCGAGCGGGCCACCCGGCTCCTCGGTCACCTGATGCTGACCGAGAAGTCCTATGACGCGACCGTGCGTCTGGGGATCTCGACCACCACCGACGACGCCGAGGGCGAGGTCGTCGCCGAGACGACCGCGACCGGTCTGACCGAGGACGAGGTACGCAGCGCCTTCGCCACCCAGGTCGGCGACATCCTCCAGGTGCCGACCGCGGTGTCGGCGATCAAGGTCGACGGCAAGCGGGCCTACCAACGCGTACGCGACGGGGAGCAGGTCGAGCTGAAGGCACGACCGGTCACGGTGCACGAGCTCACCGTCGGTGAGCTCCGGAGCGAGGGCGACGTGGTCGACGTCGACATCTCCGTGCGCTGCTCCTCGGGCACCTACATCCGGGCGATCGCCCGCGACGTCGGCGCGGCGCTCGGGGTCGGTGGACATCTGACGATGCTGCGTCGCACCGCGGTCGGACCGTACGACCTCGCGTCCGCGAAGACGCTCGACGAGCTCGCCGACGAGTTCGGTGTGCTGGGGCTCAGCGACGCGGCCAGAGCCGCCTTCCCGGCGTACGACCTGTCCGAGGAGCAGGCGCGAGACGTCCGCTACGGGCGCAAGCTCGGGCTCGGGCTCGACGGGCTGACCGCCGTCTTCGCCCCCGACGGGGAGTTCCTGGCGCTCTACGAGCCGGTCGGAGCGCAGAGCGCCAAGGCGGCAGCCGTCTTCGTGGGGTGAGCGACCACGGGCCCGCGAGCCCGGTGGGCGGTAAAGCCTGCGAGGATGCTGCTCTTGTGGAGCAGAACGGATCGGCCGAGACGCTACGGCTCACTGACGCGTGGTTCCGGCGCAACGGGCTCACCTACTTCGTTCCGGAGGAGCGCGATGCGGTGCGCGCGGCGATGCGGCCGCGGCGTACGGTCCGGATCGGTCTGGTGGTCGTGATCGTCGCGGTGGCAGCGGGCGTCGCGCTGGCGTGGGTGACCGGCGACGTCGGGGTCGCGCCGGCGCTGCTGCTGACCCTCGGCGGGGCCGCGGCCGGGTGGTACGCCCTGACCGCGATGCGGTTCCGGCCGATCCTGACCTGGGCGGTGGGACGTACCTTCGGATCGCTGCCACGGCTGCTGCCGATGGCCCTGCGTGCACTGCCCCTGCTGCTGCTCTTCATCACGTTCCTCTTCATCAACGCCGAGGTCTGGGAGATGTCGGCGAACCTCGACGCGGGTGCGTTATGGCTGGTGACGCTGCTGTTCGGTGGGTCAGCGGTGGCGTTCCTCCTGGTCCGGCTGCCCGAGGAGGTCGACCGGATCGACGACGACGTGGATGCCGAGTTCCTTCTCCGCACGTGCGCGCGTACGCCGCTGGAGACCGCATGCGCAGAGCTCGTCGAGGGCGCCCGCGACGGCGAGAGCACCGACCCGGCGGAGTTCGCCCATGTGTCCGGCTACGAGCGCTGGAACCTGGTGCTCGCGCTGCTCGTCATCCAGGCCACCCAGGTGCTGCTGATCGCGTTCGCGGTCTTCGCGTTCTTCCTGGTCTTCGGGGCGATCGTGATGACCGACGGCGTCCAGATGGGCTGGACCGGGCAGGAGTCCCTGCACAACCTGTCCTGGCTGCCCAACGTGTCAGGTGAGCTGGTCAAGGTGGCGCTGTTCCTCTCCGCTTTCTCCTCGCTCTACGTCACGGTCTCGACGGTCACCGACGAGATCTACCGCGAGCAGTTCTTCGGCACGGTGCTGCGCGAGATCGAACGGGCGGTCGGGATGCGCGCGGTCTATCTCGCTCTCCGCGCCCGCCAGTCGGCCCAGGTCCGATCCCAGTGAGCAACCACCGATATTCTGTCCGGGTGTTGTGGCGAAGTCTCAGTGAGGTGCCATCCGGTCTGGGCCGTACGGCCGTCGTGATCGGCAACTTCGACGGCGTCCATCTCGGGCATCAGCATGTGCTGCGCCGGGGGCGCGAGGTGGCGGACGCCAAGGACCTCACCCTGGTGGCGGTCACCTTCGACCCGCACCCGATGGCGGTGCTGCGGCCCGAGCACGCCCCCGGTGTGCTCACCACGATGGAGGAGCGCGCCGAGCTCCTGGTGGCGGCCGGTGCCGACGCCGTGCTCGCGCTGCCGTTCGACATGGAGATGGCCAACTGGTCACCCGACGACTTCGCCCAGCGCGTGCTCGTCGACGCGCTGCACGCAGAGGCGTGCGTGGTCGGCGCCAACTTCCGCTACGGCTGCAAGGCCGCCGGGGACGTGGCCGACCTGGTCGCCTACGGCAAGATCCACGACTTCTCCGCCGAGGGGATCCCGCTCGACGGCGGGCCCCAGGTGTGGTCCTCGACCTATATCCGTACGTGTCTGGCGACCGGTGACGTCACCGGCGCCGCCGAGGCGCTCGGCCGTCCCTACTCGGTCCGCGGCGTCGTCGTGAAGGGCGACCAGCGTGGCCGCGAGCTCGGCTTCCCGACGGCCAACGTGCCCACCGACTCGCTGACCGCGGTGCCGCCCGACGGCATCTACGCGGGCTGGCTGACGAGGCGCGACACCGGCGAGCGGTTCCCCGCCGCCATCTCGGTCGGCACGAACCCCACCTTCGAGGGCGTGGTCGGGCGCCGGGTCGAGTCCTACGTGCTCGACCGCGACGACCTGGAGCTCTACGGCGTCGAGGTCGAGGTCGCCTTCGTCGAGCGGCTGCGCGGCATGGTCGCCTTCGAGGGGATCGAGGCGCTCGTCGAGCAGATGCGCGCCGATGTGGTGCGAGCGCGCCAGATCCTTACCGAGCCGTAGACCCCGCGGCCTGTTCAGCGGGGTCCAGGTGCGGTTGAATTGTTGGCTATGGATCCCCACCCCACCCCAACGTCCGCCTACGAGACCGAGGTCGAGGCCGAGCGTCCCCGCGGCGGCATCCCGGCCTTCCTCAACGCGGTCCTGGTCACCGGTGGCCTCTGGGTCCTGCAGTTCCTCTCCGGCTCCGCGCCGTTCTCGACCTGGATGGAGGAGAACGGCACCGACTCGGCCGGCTGGGTGGCCGCGCTGCTCGGCGACCGGCTCACCTACTTCGGCGACGGCTCCTTCAGCGGGCTCTTCTCCGGCGACGACCTGGTGAACTCCGCCGTCCTCACCGGCACCGTCTTCGTGCTCACCTGGCTGCTGACCCGGCTCGGCACCATCGGCATCTGGCCGCGGGCGTTCTGGCCGGTGTTCCTCGGCTGCTGGTTCGCCGCGATCGTCGCCACCGCCGCCGGACAGGTCGCCGGGAGCCTCTACGCCTACCTCGCCGGCAACTCAGCGTCGTTCGTGGCCACGCTCGGCGAAGCGCTCGAGTCGGGTGCTGCGTACGGACTGACCTACGGGTGGGCGACCGGGTTCCTGATCGCGCTGATCTGGCTCGCGGTGCCGGGCAAGAGCGACGAGGTGGAGGAGTACACGCCGATGTCCTCGCTCATCTCCGGCGGATCCGGGGGCACTGGTGGTCCCGCGGGCCCCGGTGGTCCCGGTGGACCCGGCGGCCCTGGGGGAGCGCCGGGTGGCTACGGCCAGCAGCTGCGCGCCAGCGTCGCGGTGCCGACCGCCCAGACCCGCCTCGCGCCCGCCTCGCCGTCGGGGCGGCCCGTTCAGCCCGTCCAGGTGCGCACCTTCACCGGCCCCGTCCGGGGCTCCGGGCCGGCCGGCGACACGGCCGCCTGGAAGGACTTCGTGCGCGACGTACGCGGCCGGTCCTAGCCGAGCCCGGTCGCGGCCCGGGTTCAGGGCCGGCTCCTCGACGTCGCTGAGCTCTTCGGCGGCGCGCGGTGCAATGCTCTGGCAAGTAGTGCGCACTGCGTAGTAGTGTGCGAAGCATGGATACCACCCAACTGCTCAAAGGGGTGCTCGACCTGACCGTCCTGGCCGTTGTCGACGGCGAGGATGCGTACGGCTATGACATCGTCCGCAAGCTCCGCGACAGCGGGCTCACGGACGTCGGCGACGCTTCGGTCTACGGCACCCTGCGGCGGCTGTACGCCGCGGGCGCCCTGACCTCCTACGTCGTCCCGTCGGAGTCGGGTCCGCACCGCAAGTACTACGGCATCACACCTGCCGGGCAAGGCCAGCTCAAGCAGCAGAGCGAGGACTGGTCCCACTTCTCCACCACCGTCACCGAGATCCTCCGAGGGGCAAGCGCATGACGACCACAGATGCCGAGCCGAACGTCGCGCCGGAGGTGCGGCTCTTCCTGGCTCGCGTACGCCGCGAGCTCGACGACCTCGACCCGGAGGTGCTCAGCGACATCACCGACGGGCTCGAGGCCGACTTCACCGAGCTGGTCGAGGAGCGCGGTCCCGATGCGCTCGGGGACCCGGTCGAGTACGCCAAGGAGCTGCGGGCCGCGGCGGGCATCCCGGTAGGCGTGAAGGCACCTCGGGGGTTCGCGGAGCGGGTCGACGGGCTCCTCGATGCCGGCCACGACCGCTTCGACGCGGTGGTCGCCAAGCTCGGTGAGCTGCTGCGTACGGACCTGGGGCCGGTGGTCGCCTGGCTGCGGCCGCTGTGGTGGATCGTGCGTGCCTGGGCGGCCGTCTGGCTGGTCTCGGCGTTCCTCGGGTGGGAGATGTCGAGCGCCCCGGCGGTGGTACTGGTCATCGTCGCCGTGGCGATCAGCATGTTCGTCGGCGCCGGCCGGGTCTGGCCCGGTGGCGAGCGGGGGACCGCCGCCCGTGTCGTGGTCCTGGGGCTGAACGCCTTGGCAGCCTTCGTGCTCTTCCTGTGCTGGGCATCCTGGGGCGGGGGAGGGAGCGAGTACGACCGCGGCTGGAGCGACGGCTTCAACGAGGCCGGGGCCGGCGGCGGCTACGGCGCGCCGATCGACGAGCAGGCCGGGATCTACTCCGGCGGGAGGTGGGTCAGCAACATCTACCCCTACGACGCCTCGGGGAAGCCGCTGACCGGCGTCCAGCTCTTCGACCAGGAGGGAAAGCCGATCGACGTCGTCACCCAGCCCGACTGCACCTCGACGAGCGCCGCTCCGCTCCCGCCGGTCATCGGCGACGAGCTCGACATGGCCGAGGTCGTCTGCACCGACGAGATGACCGGTGAGCCGCTGCAGCCACGGATCTTCTACCCGTGGTCCAACGGTGCCGCGCAGCTCTACAACGTCTTCCCGCTGCCCAGCCGGGTCCAGCCGGACACCGCGCTCGACCCGAACGCGTTCGCGGACGGGAGCGAGAACGCACCGGCGATCCAGGAGCCGCCGCTGGCGACCGTACCGAAGGTGTCGCTGCCCGGGGTGACGACGAGCTCGCCGAGCGCATCTCCGAGCGCGTCCGCGGGTACCACTGTCAAGCCATGACCCGACCTGATGCAACCGATCCTGGTTCTCCAGCGTCGATCCAGATGGCGGAGAGACGAGGTGAGGGTGATGAAGCTGTGGTGGAGGTTGCGCCGGCTGGTGGCGCGCCTGGTGCTCGTGGCGTGATCCGGCGGCGATTCGGGGCGTACGCCGGCTCGCTGTTAATCTTCTCGGGTTGTCGACCCATGGGGGTCGGCGGCTCAAGCCGTGAAATCGGCCGCGGACCAAGAGTGCCCCGGTGAACAGGCCCGGGCGCGCCGCGCAACGAGTAGGCCTACGGGCCGGAAGGGAGCCTTCGCATGGCAGTTGGAACTGACGCGGAGACCAAGAAGAAGATCATCGCCGAGTACGCCACGACCGAGGGTGACACCGGCTCGCCGGAGGTGCAGATCGCGCTGCTGTCGCACCGCATCTCCCACCTGACCGACCACCTCAAGGAGCACAAGCACGACCACCACAGCCGTCGTGGTCTGCTGCTGCTCGTCGGCCAGCGCCGCCGCCTTCTCAACTACCTTCAGAAGAAGGACATCGAGCGCTACCGCTCGATCATCGAGAAGCTCGGCCTTCGTCGTTGATCTCCTGATCTTCGTAAGCGGCGGGCCGCCCCACACCGGGGCGGCCCGTTCGCCTGTTTTAGGGAAGGTTGGGCCCACAGCGGGGTTCTTGGGGCGATTCTGATCGATCTCGGATGAATCAGGCGCAGTGTTGAGACCGTGCATCGACAGATTGCGGGCAAACTGACCGGGCCGAAGACCAAGTACGTCGTGGTGGTGTTCTGGCTGCTCGCCGTGGTCGCCCTCGGCGGGTTCGCCGGGAAGCTGACCGAGGTGCAGAACAACGAGGCCAGCTCGTGGCTGCCGGAGTCGGCGGAGTCGACCCGCGGCTTCGACAAGATGAGCCCCTTCCAGAACCCCAACGCGATCCCCACCACGCTCGTCTACACCTCGACCACCACCACCGGAGCCGACCTTGCCGCCGTCGCCTCGAGCGACATCGCCGAGCTCAGTGGTCTCGAAGGGGTCGAGGGCGAGATCGAGCCGCCGCTGTTGTCCGAGGACGGCGAGGTCGCCCAGCTCACCGTGACCTTCGACCTCGGTTCGGACGGCTGGAACAAGATGCCCGACCTCGTCGACGAGGTCCGCGGGATCGCCGACCACGACGGCGTACGCCTGCACGTCACCGGCCAGGGTGGCTCCGCGGCAGACGCGGCGGAGGCGTTCGGCGGCATCGACACGACGCTGCTGCTGGCGGCGCTCACCGTGGTCGTGATCATCTTGCTGTTCGTCTATCGCAGCCCGGTGCTCTGGCTCTTCCCGATCGTCTCGGTGGTGGTCGGCCTGGGCGTGACGATGGGCCTGGTCTACTTCCTGGCGAAGGAGGCAGGGCTGACCGTCAACGGCCAGAGCCAGGCCATCTTGAGCATCCTGGCGATCGGTGCCGGCACCGACTACGCCCTGCTGCTGGTCTCGCGCTACCGCGAGGAGCTGCGCAACTTCGAGGACCGTCACGACGCGATGGCGCATGCCCTGCACCGTGCCGCTCCGGCGATCCTCGCCAGCGCCGTGACGGTCGCACTGGCCATGCTCTGCCTGACCTTCGCGGAGATGAACTCGACCTCGGGGATGGGGCCGGTCGTGGCCGTCGGGATCGGGGTGACCTATCTCGTGATGGTCACCCTGCTGCCCGCTCTGCTGGTCATCTGCGGCCGCTGGGTCTTCTGGCCGAAGCGTCCGGCGTACGGGTCGGTGGACCCGACCGATACCGGACTGTGGGCGAGGGTCGGCCGGATGGTCTCGGTCCGGCCGCGCAGGGTCTGGGTGGTGACGACCGGCATCCTGCTCCTCGCCTGCCTCGGCCTGTTCCGGCTCGACGCCAACGGACTGGCATCGGACGAGACCTACACCAAGGAGTTCGACTCGATCACCGGCCAGCAGGTGCTGATCGACCACGAGATGGCCGACCAGTCCAACCAGTTGCTCGTGGTTGCCGACGCGGCGGCGCAGGAGCAGGTGCAGCAGGCGCTCGACGGCGTCGACGGGCTGGTGCCGACCGCGACCCCGGCGGGGGAGATGGTGAGCTTCCCGCTCGGCCCGCCGCAGGACGGCGTCGTCGCGATCGCGGCGGTGGTGGACGCGGACGTGACCTCGCCCGAGGCGTACGACATCGTGGCCGCCGCACGGACGGCGGTGCAGGACGTGGACGGCTCGGGCGCGCTGGTCACCGGGACCTCGGCGATGATGTTCGACACCCTCGAGGCCAGTCAGCGCGACAACCTGGTGATCATCCCGATCGTCCTGCTGGTCGTGCTGCTGGTGTTGATGGTGCTCCTGCGGGCGCTGGTCGCCCCGCTGATCCTGCTCGGCACGGTGATCCTGTCGTTCGGGGCGGCGCTCGGCATCTCGGTCCTGCTCTTCGAGTTCGTCTTCGGCTTCGCCGGCACGGACCCGGGGTTCCCTCTGTTCGCCTTCGTGTTCCTGGTCGCGCTGGGCATCGACTACAACATCTTCCTGATGACCAGGGTGCGTGAGGAGTCGCAGGTCCTCGGCACCCGGGCTGGGGCGCTCGTCGGCCTGACCTCGACCGGTGGCGTGATCACCTCGGCGGGCGTCGTCCTCGCCGCGACCTTCCTGGTGCTCGGCTCGCTGCCGATGGTCTTCCTGGCAGAGATCGGGGTGACCGTCGCGCTGGGGGTCATGCTCGACACGATGATCGTCCGCTCGATCCTGGTCACCGCCATCAACCTCGATGCCGGCGATCGGATCTGGTGGCCGAGCCGTCTGGCGAAACCTAAACAAGAGTAAGTTGGTCATGTTAATATCCCGGCATGACGTCCCCAGGTCTGAACCGACGCACCTTCCTCACCACTGCGGCGCTCGGGGCGGCAGCTGTGGGCGCCACCCAGGTCACTGACTCGGTGACGGCCAGTGCCGCCGCGGGTTCTCCGGCGATCCTCAAGCCGCTGCCCGCCGAACGGTTCATCGACTACGGCACCAACGCCGAGACCCGCTGGGACTCGGTCGACCCGCGCCGCTACCTGACCCCGCAGGCCGACCTCTTCGTGCGCAACCACACCGCGACCCCGCGGATCGACCCGGAGACGTACGAGCTGGAGATCTTCGGCGACGGGCTGCGCGACGCGGCCGGCGTCCGGCTCACTCTCGACGACCTGAAGGCCTTCCGGCACGTCGAGACGACCTCGGTGCACGAGTGCACCGGGAACGGCCGCAGCTTCTTCGTCACCCAGCAGGGCCAAGAGGTCAGCGGCACCCGGTGGACGCTGGGCGCGGTGGGTGCGGTCCGCTGGAAGGGCGTACGCCTGGCCGACGTCCTGACCGCCGTCGGCATCCGTCAGGACGCGGTCTCGGTGCAGGCGAGCGGGCTCGATGCGAACTACGTGGACAAGGGGGTCGACTACGGCAAGGTGCGGCGCCCGTTCCCGATCGAGAAGGCCTTCGACGACGCCCTGCTCGTCTGGGGCGCCAACGGTGAGGACCTGCTGCCCGACCACGGCTTCCCGCTGCGGCTGCTGCTGCCCGGCTGGATCGGCATCGCGAGCATCAAGTGGCTCGGCTCGCTGGAGGTGTCCACGAGCGTGCTGACCTCGCCGTGGGACACGAAGTGGTACAACGTCGACGGCCCGCTCACCGTCAACCCGGTCCGCTCCGCCCTGGAGCTCGAGTGGAACGCCGAGATCCCGGCTGGTGACCGGATCGTGCTGAGCGGCCGCTCCTGGTCCGGCAAGACGCCGATCGCGCGGGTCGAGATCAGCACCGACGGGGGAGAGACCTGGGCGCGGGCGGTTCCGCACGCCCCGGGCCGTCCGACCGGCGGCCACGGCCTCGGCTGGGCGCAGTGGGACCACACCTGGCGCAACCCCGAGCCGGGGGCGTACGAGATTCTCGTCCGGGCCACCGACCGTGCCGGCCGCACCCAGCCCGACGTCGCCGCCCACAATCCCGGCGGCTACCTCTTCGACGCCGTCGTACGCCACCCCGTCACCGTCGTGTGATGCCCCGCCGGGGGCACGCGCGTGCCTCCGTTCCGCATTTCGGGCAGGGGACGGATAGGCTGAGCGATGAGTGCTAGCGCCAGCCGCGCGGGCACTCGGAAAATGGAACACATCACCAGGAGCGGCCCGCCCGTCCGGCTCGGTCCTCGGTAGTGATTCCCAGGTCCGTCGCGGACCTGAGGGTCTCGATCGAAGACCGGCCCCGTGCACAACGAGTGCACACGCCCGGCGCGGGGGCGCTCCGAGACCTAGACAAGGACGAATCCTTGACTGAACCAGTCATCACTGCCGTCGAGACGACCATCGACAACGGCAAGTTCGGCACCCGCACCGTCAAGTTCGAGACCGGGCTGCTCGCCCGGCAGGCCGCGGGTTCCGTGACCGCCTACCTCGACGACGAGACGATGCTGCTCTCGGCGACCACCGCCTCCAAGCAGCCGAAGGACCACTTCGACTTCTTCCCGCTCACCATCGACGTCGAGGAGCGGATGTACGCCGCGGGCAAGATCCCCGGCTCTTTCTTCCGTTCCGAGGGTCGCCCGGGCGAGGACGCGATCCTCACCTGCCGCCTGATCGACCGCCCGCTGCGCCCGACCTTCAAGAAGGGTCTGCGCAACGAGGTCCAGGTCGTCATCACCGTCATGGCGCTCGACCCCGACCAGCCCTACGACGTGCTCGCGATCAACGCCGCGTCGATGTCGACCCAGCTCTCCGGCCTGCCGTTCTCCGGCCCGGTCGGCGGCGTGCGCGTCGCCCTGATCGAGGGCCAGTGGGTCGCCTTCCCGACCCACAGCCAGCTCGAGAACGCCGTCTTCGACATGGTCGTCGCCGGCCGTGTCACCGACACCGGCGACGTCGCGATCATGATGGTCGAGGCCGAGTCCACCGAGAAGACCTGGGACCTGGTCCAGTCCGGCGCCCAGGCGCCCACCGAGCCGATCGTGGCCGGTGGCCTCGACGCCGCCAAGCCGTTCATCAAGCAGCTGGTCGAGGCTCAGGCCGAGCTGGCCAAGCAGGCCGCCAAGCCGGTGCAGGACTACCCGGTCTTCCTGGACTACCAGGACGACGTCTACGAGGCCGTCGAGGCCACCGTGGGTGCTGACGTCACCGACCTCTACAGCGTCAAGGGCTCGCGCGAGCGCGTCCTGACCAAGCTGGAGCGCGAGGAGGAGGGCGACCGGATCAAGCTCGCCCTGCTCGAGAAGCTCGGCGCCCAGTTCGAGGGTCGCGAGGGCGAGATCGGTGCGGCGTACAAGGCCATCACCAAGAAGGCCATCCGCACCCAGGTCCTGCGCGACAAGGTCCGCATCGACGGTCGTGGCCTGGCCGACATCCGTCCGCTGCACTCCGAGGTCGGCGTGATCCCGCGGGTCCACGGCTCGGCGCTCTTCGAGCGCGGCGAGACCCAGATCCTGGGTGTCACCACCCTCGACATGCTCAAGATGGAGCAGCAGCTCGACACGCTCTCCCCGGAGAAGCACCGTCGCTACATGCACAAGTACATCTTCCCGCCGTTCTCCACCGGTGAGACCGGCCGCGTGGGCTCGCCCAAGCGTCGCGAGGTCGGCCACGGTGCGCTCGCCCGCCGCGCGCTCCTGCCGGTGCTCCCGAGCCGCGAGGAGTTCCCCTACGCGATCCGCCAGCTCTCCGAGGCGATGGGCTCCAACGGCTCCACCTCGATGGGCTCGGTCTGCGCCTCGACGATGTCGCTGCTCAACGCCGGTGTCCCGCTCAAGGCTCCGGTCGCCGGCATCGCGATGGGTCTGATCTCCGGCGAGATCGACGGCGAGACGAAGTACGTCGCGCTGACCGACATCCTCGGTGCCGAGGACGCCTTCGGCGACATGGACTTCAAGGTCGCCGGCACCTCGGAGTTCGTGACCGCGCTGCAGCTCGACACCAAGCTCGACGGCATCCCGGCCGAGGTCCTCGCCCAGGCCCTCAACCAGGCCAAGGACGCGCGTACGACCATCCTGGACGTCATGCACGAGGCCATCGGCGGCGTCGAGGAGATGGCTCCGACCGCTCCGCGGATCATCACCGTGAAGGTCCCCGTCGACAAGATCGGCGAGCTGATCGGGCCCAAGGGCAAGGTCATCAACCAGATCCAGGACGACACCGGCGCCCAGATCTCCATCGAGGACGACGGCACGGTGCTCATCGGCGCGACCGACGGCGGCGCCGCCGAGGCCGCCCGTGCCGCGGTCAACGCGATCGCCAACCCGACCATGCCCGAGGTCGGCGAGCGCTACCTCGGCACGGTCGTGAAGACGACCAACTTCGGCGCGTTCGTCGCCCTGCTCCCGGGCAAGGACGGCCTGCTCCACATCACCAAGCTGCGCGCCCTCAACGGCGGCAAGCGGGTCGAGTCGGTGGAGGACGTCGTCGAGGTCGGCCAGAAGATCCAGGTCGAGATCGCCGAGATCGACGACCGCGGCAAGCTCTCGCTGGCCCCGGTGCTCGAGGAGGAGGCTCCTTCCGAGGACGCTCCTGCGGAGACCGCCACCGAGGCCGCAGACGAGGAGTGACCTTGGCGTCACGCACCACCCGGGGGACCGGTCGACACGCAGGTGTCGGCCGGTCCTCCGGCTATAACCAGGAGCCCGGCACCACCGTCACGCTCGAGCAGACCGAGGTCAACGGCGCGGTGACATCGCTCGTACGCCGCACGGTCCATCCCTCGGGCCTGCGGATCGTGACCGAGCAGATGGCCGGGGTCCGCTCGGCCGCCATCGGCGTCTTCATCGGCGTCGGGTCCCGCGACGAGACCGCGCGTCAGCACGGCTGCTCCCACTTCCTCGAGCACCTGCTGTTCAAGGGCACCCCGTCGCGTACGGCCCTGGAGATCTCCTCCTCGATGGACCGCGTCGGCGGGGAGTTCAACGCCTACACCGCCAAGGAGTACACGTGCTTCCACGCGCGGGTGCTCGACGTCGACCTGCCGCTGGCGATCGACGTCGTGGGCGACATGCTGACCTCCTCGCTGATCACGGAGGAGGACGTGGAGGCCGAGCGGGACGTGATCCTCGACGAGATCGCGATGCACGACGACGACCCCGACGACGTGATCCACAACCTCGTCTCTGCGCAGGCGTGGGGCGCCGAGACACCGCTCGGGCGCGGCATCGCCGGCACGGAGTCCTCGATCACCGCGCTGACCCGCGAGGAGATCAACGACTTCTACCAGGCGCACTACGTGGCGCCCAGGATGGTCGTCTCGGTCGCCGGCAACCTCGACCACGACGAGGTCGTGGCGATGGTGGAGAAGGCGTTCTCCGGCTCCGGCTTCCTGCGGGGATCGGCCGCGCCGGTGCCTCCGCGTGAGGGATCGCCGCTCGAGGTCGCCCCCGGCGAGGTCAGCGCCCAGCGGCCGCTGGAGCAGGTCAACGTCATCCTCGCCCGTGAGGGTCTGCAGCGTGGCGACGACCGTCGCTTCGCCTTCGAGGTGGTCAACACCGCCGTCGGCGGCGCGACGTCCTCACGGCTCTTCCAGGAGGTCCGCGAGCACCGGGGCCTGGCCTACTCGGTCTACTCCTACGCCTACAGCCACGCCGAGACGGGTCTCTTCGGGGTCCAGGTCGGCTGCCTGCCGGCCAAGCTCGACGAAGTCCTCGAGGTCGTACGCTCCGAGCTGGCCGCCGTCGCCCGCGACGGCATCACCGCCGAGGAGCTCGAGCTCGGCAAGGGCCAGCTGCGCGGCGGCCTCGTGCTGGGCCTGGAGGACTCCGCCTCCCGGATGTCCCGCATCGGCCGCGCCGAGTTGGTCCACCGCGAGCTCTACTCGATCGACGAGGTGCTGGCACGGATCGACGCGGTCACCCTGGACGAGTGCCGTGACGTGGCCGCCGAGATCCTCACCCGGCCGGAGATCCTGGCGGTAGTGGGACCGGCCTGACGCCGAGTCGGCTCGTCGTGACGAGCCGACTCGGCGAGGTCTGGGTCAGCGCTTGCCGATGATCCCGACGGCGGCGGGGACCTTGGAGTCGACGATGGAGACGCGGAACCCGGCGTCGGCCAGGGCCTTGCTCGACTTCTCGATGATCTCGGGGACCTGCTCGCGCTGGGTGGCCTCGTAGAAGAGGTTGACCGTGCCGCCGGGGAGCACGCGCTCGTGGAGCAGCGCGATCTCGGCGGATGCGTCACGCACCCAGAACAGGTTGACGTTGAACGCGAACACCTTCGTCAGCCGCTTGACCGGGACCCGCAGCGTCGCGAGGTCGATCTGGCGGACCGTGAGGCGTCCTGCCTCCAGGTACTTCGCGCAGCGTCGCTTCGTACGATCGACACCCGACTCCGAGCGATCGATCGCAAATAGCTTTCCGGTCTCCAGCCGGCTACAGATCAGCTCGGCACCAGCCCCCGGGCCACAGCCGATCTCAAGGACATGATCGTTCGGTTGAATGTCCATGAAATCAACGGCCCAACGGATCCGAGCAGGGATCGTCTGCACCACCATGGGTCCAAGACTGCCAGATCCTCCTACGGTTCCGCTCACAGCCCCTTCGACAAGCTCTGAACAAGCCTCGCGATTTGTTCACCGGATGGTGGTGGATCGTTGCTGGAGCGTGATCTATAGGGTGTGGCCTCATGACTAAGGTGGCTGTTCTCGGTGCACGTGGCAAGCTCGGTTCGGCGGTCTGCGAGGCCGTCGAGTCCGCCGATGACCTGGAGCTCGTCGCCAGGATCGGTCGCGACGACGAGCTCTCGGCGATCACCGACGCCGGTGCCGAGGTGGCCGTCGATGTCACCACGCTCGAGGCGGTGATGGGCAATGCGGAGTTCTGCCTCTCCCATGGCGTGCACACGGTGATCGGCACCTCCGGCTTCGGGCCCGACCGCGTCCAGCAGCTCGAGACCTGGCTGGCGAAGAACCCGGGCGTCGGCGCGATGGTGGTGCCCAACTTCTCGGTCGGCGCGGTGCTGATGATGCGGTTCGCCGAGCTCGCCGCGGCCCACTTCCCGTCGGTGGAGATCGTCGAGACCCACCACGAGCGGAAGGCCGACGCTCCTTCGGGTACGGCACGCAGGACCGCCGAGCTCGTCGCTGCGGCGCGCCGCGAGGCCGGGGTGGACCCGGCGCCCGACGCGACCACCTCGGCCCTCGACGGGGCCCGTGGGGCCTCTGTGGAGGGCATCCCGGTCCACTCCCTGCGTATGTCCGGATCGGTCGCCCATCAGGAGGTCATCCTCGGCGGTGTCGGCGAGCTCCTGACCATCCGTCACGACTCGCTCTCGCACGCCTCCTTCGCCCACGGCGTACTCGCCGCGATCCGCGGCATCGGCTCGCGGCCCGGGCTCACGATCGGCCTGGAGGACGTCCTCGGCCTCTGACCACCGAGTCCGCACCTGCGGACGCCGAGAATGCAGTTGTGGCGGACGAAACGGTCGTTTCGTCCGCCACAACTGCATTCTCGGCGTCTGGGGCCGGGCGCTGGGGTCAGCGGTAGTCGTCGGGGAGCTGCGTGCCGATCTTGACCTGCGGCTTGGGCAGGCGCAGGGGGCGGATCTGGATGGCGCGCATGATCGCGTAGTAGGTGGTGCCCTTGAGGTCGTTGTCGGGGAAGCGGCGCTTGAGCTCCTTGCGGAGCAGGAAGCGCAGCGCGACCAGGTTGATGATCACGGTGGCCATCACGACGAGGGTGAAGAGCTGGGAGTACATCGCCAGCTCGAGGCTGATGTAGGGCACCACGAGCGCGATGATCAGCACCGGGAGCACGATCTCGGCGAAGGTGAACCGGGCGTCGATCCAGTCGCGGATGAAGCGCTTGACCGGGCCCTTGTCGCGCAGCGGCAGGTAGCGATCGTCACCGGTCTTCATCGCCTGGCGCATCTTGTCGCCCTGCTCGGCGCGCTGGGCGCGGTTGGCGGCGTTGATCTCCTTGCGGGAGCGCGGCTGCTTGAGACGCGCCTTGCGGGCCGCCTCCGCTTCCTTGCGCGAAGGGGTCGGACGACCCTTACCGGTCTCCTTGACCGGGTTCTCGGGCTCGACGACCTGCGGGGCGGGGGACTTGCGACCGAACAACTTAAGTGACCTCTTACCTGTTGGCTGGGACACATACAGGATATCCCGATCGGCCTTGACAGCGAGTTTTGTGGACCCGGCCTAAGGTGAGAGGCAACACTTGTCCTAGGACGACGAGAGTCCAGCGGCAAGCGACGACGCGGGGCGGCCGGCGGTCGGCCGCATATGAGAGGCGTAAAGGGAACCGATGAGTGTGATGAAGCGGCTGAGCCTGGTCTTCAAGGCGAAGGCAAACAAGGCGCTCGACAAGGCCGAGGACCCACGGGAGGTGCTCGACTACAGCTACCAGAAGCAGCTTCAGATGCTGCAGCAGGTGCGCCGCGGTGTCGCGGACGTCGCGACCAGCCGCAAGCGTGTCGAGCTGCAGATCAACGGGCTCAAGCAGCAGTCCGACAAGCTCACCCAGCAGGCCCAGAAGGCCATCGAGATGAACCGTGAGGATCTTGCCCGCGAGGCCCTCACGCGCAAGAGCGGTCTCACCCAGCAGATGAACGACCTCAACACCCAGCTCGCGACCCTGCAGGGTGAGGAGGAGAAGCTCACCCTCGCCCAGCAGCGGCTGCAGGCCAAGGTGGAGTCCTTCCGCACCAAGAAGGAGACCATCAAGGCGACCTACACCGCCGCCGAGGCGCAGACCCGGATCAACGAGGCGATCTCCGGCATCGGCGAGGAGATGGGCGACGTCGGCATGGCCATGCAGCGTGCCGAGGACAAGACCCTGGAGATGCAGGCTCGCGCCGGTGCCGTCGACGAGCTGCTCGCCTCCGGTGCCCTCGACGACCTCACCGCCGGTCCCTCCGACGACATCACCCGCCAGCTCGACGCGCTCAGCTCGACCAGCGACGTCGAGGCCGAGCTCGCCGCGCTCAAGGGCCTCAACTCCCCGCAGCAGACGCAGGCGCTGCCCGGTGCCGACGCCAACGCGCCGGTCATCGACGTGGAGTCGACCGAGAAGAAGGCCGAGCAGTGATCGTACGCATCCTGGGCGAGGGGCAGTACGACCTCGACGATGCCTCCGTCGACAAGCTCAACGAGCTCGACGCCGCGGTCGAGGCCGCCTGCAAGGGCACCGACGAGGCCGTCTTCGACGCGGCCCTGGCGGCCCTGCTCGATGGCGTACGTTCGATGGGCACCGCCCACCCGGTCGACGCGATCGACTCCTCCGACCTGATCCTTCCCGGACCCGGCTCCACGCTCGCCGAGGTCTCCGAGATGCTCGGCGACGAGGGCCTCATCCCCGGCTGACCAGCAATGTCACGCTTCCAGGGTGATGCCGGGCTGACCGCCCGGATGACCACGGTGATGTTCCTGCTCGGCGCGCTGTTCGTCGGGCTCATCGTGGCGCTGATGTTCGTCATGCCCGCGCAGTGGGCGCCGATCATCGGCATCGTCGGGCTCGGCATCGCCTGGTGGCAGTGGTACGCCTCCGACACCCTCGCGATGCGCGCCATGGGCGCGCGCGAGGTGTCGGCCCAGGAGGCACCGGAGCTGCACGCGATGATCGACCGGTTGTGCACGCTGGCCGACATGCCGAAGCCGCGGGTCGGGATCGCGCACACCGACATGCCCAACGCCTTCGCCACCGGCCGCTCGCCGAAGCGGTCCGCGGTCGTGGTGACCACCGGCATCCTGCAGCGCCTGACCGCCGAGGAGCTGGAGGGCGTGCTCGCCCACGAGCTCTCCCACGTCGCCCACCGCGACGTGCTGGTGATGACGGTCGCCTCCTCGGCCGGCATCGTGGCCGGGATGCTGAGCCGCGGCTCCCAGTACGGTGCGTACGCAGGTGGCGGACGCCGCGACAACAACAACGGTCTCCCGGTGTGGCTGGTGGTGCTGCTGGTCTCGCTGGCGGTCTACGCCGTGTCGTGGCTGCTGCTGCGGATGCTGTCGCGCTACCGCGAGCTGGCCGCCGACCGGGCCGGCGCGCAGCTGACCATGAAGCCGGGCGCGCTCGCCAGCGCGCTGCAGAAGATCACCGGCGAGATCTCCGCGATCCCGAGCCGCGACCTGCGGTCCTCGCAGGCGATGAACGCGTTCTTCATCGCCCCGGCGATCAGCGGCCAGTCGCTGCGTACGCTCACCTCGACGCACCCCTCGCTGGAGCAGCGCCTGGAGCAGCTCGCCCGGATCGAGGCCGAGCTCGGCCGCCCGACCCAGTAGGGTCGGCGACGTGGGCTTCTGGGACGTCATCACGGGTCGTACGCGACCGAAGCAGGCCAACCTCGACGCACTGTTCGCGGTGCCGACCGCCGCGCTCACCATGCAGACCTCGCTCGGGCTGGTCCCGACCGGTGACGGAGCGGTCTGCTACCGGGCGGCGGCCGGTGCGGGGTTCGCCGGCACGCAGAGCGACATCGTCGAGCTGCTCGGCGCCTCCGAGGGCGCGCCGACGGTGACCACGAGCGTCGACGAGTTCGGCTTCACCTGGCTCAGCGTCGACCACGAGCCGCTGGACCCGGACAACCCCGACATCACCGGCCTGGTCACCGACCTCCACGCTGTCAACACCACCCTGGAGATGAACGGCTTCGGCCCCGGACTGCTGTGCTCGCTGATCGCCTTCCGTGACCGCAGCACGGGCACCGACGGGCGCAGCGTCGGCCTGATCTACCTCTACAAGCAGGGCACCTTCTACCCCTTCGTCCCGACCGGCCCGCAGCAGCGCGACAACCTGCTCGAGATCAACGTCCGCAGCGCGATCGAGGGCGATCTACCGGTCGAGAAGGACCTCTCCCGCTGGCTCGCCGTCTGGGGCGCCCCCGGGCTCTGAGATGGAACGTTCACGAAGCTTCGGAGCGGTCGCGGAGGACTACGAGCGCTTCCGTCCTGGCTACCCCGACGATCTGGTCGCGCTGGTGAGCGAGGTCGCCGACGGCCCGGTACGACGGGCGATCGAGATCGGTGCCGGCACCGGGAAGGCGACCCGGACGTTCGCTGCCGCCGGGATCGAGGTGGTCGCGACCGATCCCGACGCCGACATGCTCGGCGTGCTCCGGCGCGAGTGCACGGGCCTGCCGGTGACCACGGTGCATGCCGCTCTGGAGGAGCTCGACCCGGCGGCATACGAGCCGTTCGACCTGCTCTACGCTGCCGCCGCCTGGCACTGGACGGCGCCGGCGACGCGCTGGGACCTCGCCACCGCCCTGGTCCGCGACGGGGGAGCGGTGGCCTTCTTCGGCGGCCCGTTCATGCTGGCCGACGACGAGGTCGCGGCCATCGAGGACGAGATGATCGCGGCGTACGCCCCGGAAGGACGCCACCTGCCGCCGCCGTCCGCGGCTGACGCGTCGATGCTGTTCCCCGGGGACGAGATGCTGGCCGACAGCCGGCTGTGCGACGTACGCCAGCGGGAGGTGCCGCGCCGGTTCACCCTCACCCGCGCGGACTACGTACGCCACCTCGACACCATCTCCGCGATCCGGATCCTGTCGGCCGCCGACCGGTCCGCGCTCTTCGCCGACTTGGCCGCGGTCCTCCCCGAGCGGGTGGAGGTGCGCGCGGACCTGATGGTCCACACCGCCCGCCGCGCCGGGGACGGGACGTTCGCGCGGCGGTGACATCGACACACCACAGTGGCCTCACAGGCACCACACAGCAAACAGCCGCATGATGGAGGCATGAGTGCTGGAGGAAAGGGCCTGACCCGCGCCGACGGCTCGCCCCTGCGGGTGCTGGTCGTGGACGACGAGGTGAACATCGCCGAGCTGATCGCGATGGCGCTGCGGTTCGAGGGCTGGGAGATCACCATGGCCCACTCCGGTTCCAAGGCTGTGGCCGCCGCGAAGGAGACCGCTCCCGACGCGATCGTGCTCGACTGGATGCTGCCCGACTTCGACGGGCTCGAGGTCCTGCGCCGGGTGCGGTCGACCAACCCGGGCGTACCCGTCCTGTTCCTCACCGCCAAGGACGCGGTCGAGGACCGGGTCGCCGGGCTCACCGCGGGCGGTGACGACTACGTGATCAAGCCGTTCTCGCTCGAGGAGCTCGTCGCCCGGCTGCGTGGGCTGATGCGACGGGCCGGAGCGACCCGGGTCGAGGAGCACTCGGTGATCCGAGTCGGCGACCTGACGATGGACGAGGACTCGCGCGAGGTGCACCGTGCCGGGGGGGAGATCACCCTCACCGCGACCGAGTTCGAGCTGCTCCGCTTCCTGATGCGCAACCCGCGCCGGGTGCTGTCCAAGGCCCAGATCCTCGACCGGGTCTGGTCCTACGACTTCGGCGGCCAGGCCAACGTCGTCGAGCTCTACATCTCCTACCTGCGCAAGAAGATCGACGCCGGTCGTGAGCCGATGATCCACACCATGCGCGGCGCGGGCTATGTGCTGAAGGCCGCTGAGTGAGCGTCCGTCTCAAGCGGCTGGTCGCGCCCCTCAGCTCGCGTCTGGTCATCACCGCGGTCTCCCTGGTCCTCGTCGTCTCGCTGCTGATCGCCACCTTCGCCACGATCGCGCTGCGCGAGACGTTGATGGACCGGCTCGACCGCGATGTCCGGGACATGGCGCGCAGTGTCGCGGGTCCCGGCCCTGGGCGCGGTTTGGCCAGCGCGCCGGACTCGATCCTCGCGTACTTCCCGGAGAACGGCGATGCCCAGGGCACCCTCGGTGACTTCGATCCGGACGACGTCAAGAAGCTCAGCGATGCTGACCTGGACCTGCTGGCGGACGTCGACGTCGACGCCCGCCCTCATGACATCGAACTGCCCGACCGCGGCACCTTTCGGGTGATCGCGCAGTCGGGCGTCGTCGCTGAGACGGGTCAGACCGTGATCGTCGTCACCGGCCATTCGACCGCCGAGGTCGAGAACACCATCGAGAGCCTGATCTTCTGGGAGGCCCTGCTGACCCTGCTGGGCGTTCTGGCCGCGGCAGGCGCCGGCTACGTCGTCGTACGCCGCCAGCTCAGCCCGCTGCGCGAGGTCGCCGCCACCGCCCACACCGTGGCCGCGCTGCCGCTCTCCTCCGGCGAGGTCTCGGTGACCGAGCGGGTGCCCGAGCGGCTCACCGACGAGGACACCGAGGTCGGCCAGGTCGGCGCCGCGCTCAACTCGCTGCTGGACCACGTGGAGACCTCGCTGGCCGAGCGTCATCGCAGCGAGCAGCAGGTACGCCAGTTCGTCGCCGACGCCTCCCACGAGCTGCGTACTCCGCTGACCACCATCCGCGGCTACACCGAGCTGGCCCAGCAGCGTCCCGAAGCGGTCCCGACGGCGCTCGGCAAGGTCGAGGAGGAGTCACTGCGGATGACCGCGCTGGTCGAGGACCTGCTCCTGCTCGCGCGCCTCGACCAGGGCCGCCCGCTCGCCCGCGACTCGGTCGACCTGACCCGGCTGCTCCTGGAGGCCGTCGACGATGCTCGCGTCGTCGACCCCTCGCACACCTGGCGGCTCGAGCTGCCGGCCGGCGCCGACTCCGGTGACGCAGAGGTGATCGTCGCCGGCGACGCCCAGCGCCTCCACCAGGTGATCAGCAACCTGCTCACCAACGAGCGCCGGCACACGCCCGCCGGCACCACGGTCACCGTCCGCGTACGTCCTGACGGCTTCGACGTCCACGACGACGGCCCGGGCTTCCCGCCGGCCCTGGTCCCGCACGCGTTCGAGCGCTTCACCCGGGCCGACGAGGCGCGGCAGCGCGACGGCGGCGCCGGCCTCGGCCTCGCCCTCGTCCACGCCATCGTCACCGCTCACGGCGGCACCGTGACCCTCACCAGTGCCCCGGGCGACACCACGATCGCCGTACGTCTGCCGCGCCCGTCCGAGGGATGAGGTGGGGTTTTCCCTACCCGGTTCGGCTCCTTGAGCCCATCGTGGGGGAGCGGCGGGTTCCTTAGCGTCGAAGGGTGACATCAGCCACCCGAAACCGCAGGAGCCACTCATGACCACACCCGCCCTCGAGGTCACCGGCCTCACCAGGACCTACGGCACCGGCGCGGCCGCCGTGGCCGCGCTCAACGGACTCGACCTGGCCTGCGCGCCGGGCACCTTCACCGCCGTGATGGGGCCCTCCGGCTCCGGCAAGTCCACCTTCCTGACCTGCGCCGGAGCGCTGGAGCAGCCGACGGGCGGCCGGGTCGTCATCGCCGGCCAGGACGTCACCGAGCTGACCGAGGCGCGTCGGACCAGACTGCGCCGCGAGCGGATCGGATTCGTCTTCCAGGGCTTCCACCTGCTGCCGTACCTGACCGCCGAGCAGAACGTCGCGCTGCCGCTGCGGCTGGCGGGGGGCCGGATCGACGCGGCTGCCCGCCGCCGGATCCGCGAGCTGCTCGACCGCGTCGGCCTGGGCGATCGCACCGGCCACCTGCCGGCACAGCTCTCCGGTGGCCAGCAGCAGCGGGTCGCGATCGCCCGGGCGCTGGTGACCGGTCCCGACATCGTCCTCGCCGATGAGCCCACCGGAGCCCTCGACTCCCACACGGCGGCCTCGGTGCTGGCCCTGCTCCGGAGCCTCGTGCGCGAGCTCGGTGCGACCGTCGTGATGGTGACGCACGACCCGGTCGCCGCTGCGTACGCGGACAGCGTGGTCTTCCTCGTCGACGGCCGTGCCGTGGGACGGATGGACAACCCCGCCGCCGAGGCCGTCGCCGGCCAGATGGCACATCTCGACGAGCTCACCGCCCGGGCCGAGCGGGAGATGGTGTGATGTTGACCCTGGCACTGCGCTCGCTGCGACACCGCGCCACCGCCATGACCGCGACCTTCGTCGCGATCCTGCTGGGCACGGCGGTGATGGGTTCGTTCACGCCGCTGATCCAGGTCGCCCTCGAACCCGGCACGCCGAGCGCCGAGCGGGAGACCCTGCTCGTCCTCGGGGGAGTGGTCGGCGCCTGGGGCACCGTCATCGCGCTCTTCTCGATCGTCTCGACCGTCGGCATCACCGTCCGGCAGCGCGAGGTCGAGATCGGCCTGCTGCGCACCGTCGGCGCCGAGCCCCGTCAGGTACGCGCCCTGGTGCGGGCGGAGACGCTCGTGGTCGCGCTCGTCGCCGCCGTCCTCGGCGCCGTCGTGGCCAGCCTGACCAGCCGAGCTCTCCTCGACCTGCTGCAGTCCGGTGGCGTCGTCAGCGAGCAGGTCGCCCACTCGGGCGGCTGGATCGCGCTCGCCGCGACCGTCGTGCTGCTCCTGCTCGTCTCCTTGGCCGCCTCCGGCCTGGCCGGGTCACGTGCCTCCCGCGGACCGGCGACAGTCGCCCTCTCCGAGGCCAGGACGGGCACCGGACGCATCGCCTGGTGGCGGTGGGTCGTGGCCCTGGTCGCCGTCGGCCACGCCACGACCATGGTCGTGATGACCATGGCCACGGGCAAGGACGCCGCCGACCCGTACGACGCGATGGCGATGACCGGCTCCCTCGGGCTCCTGGTCGCGGTGGGTCTGGCCGCCCTGGCACCGCTGCTGTTGAGGGCCGGGAGCTGGGTGCTGCGGCCGCTCCTAGGCGGCACGAGCGGGCATCTGGCGGCGTACAACACCTCGCGGAGGTCGCACCTGCTCGCCGGTGTGCTCGCGCCGGTGATGGTGCTCTCCGCGGCCGCGGTCAGCATCCTGATGCTGGTCGGGATCGACGAGCGTACGCTGCCCACCGGTCTGCCCCCGGAGGTCACCGAGGGCTACGAGACGATCAACCTGCTCAACAACGTGGTCACCGCGATGATCTG
The DNA here is from genome assembly GCF_054031495.1 of Nocardioides sp. YJ-D4. NCBI lineage: Bacteria > Bacillati > Actinomycetota > Actinomycetes > Propionibacteriales > Nocardioidaceae > Nocardioides > Nocardioides sp. YJ-D4. Next base: position 1,013,278 of record NZ_CM132932.1, on the reverse strand, counting down.
CGCGTTCGCCGCGATCATGGTGATCAACGCCTTCGCCGCGCTCCTCGCCGACCGGCGCCTGGAGCTGCACCGGCTGCGGCTGCTCGGCGCCACCCCCGGTCAGGTACGCGGCTCCATCCTCGCCGAGGCCGGTGTGGTCGCCGCGGTCGGCACGGTCATCGGCCTGCTCGCCGCCCAGGCGACGATCGTCCCGTTCGCCTACGTCCGGGGCGAGGGTCTGGTGCCCGACGCACAGCTCTGGCTGCCGCCGCTGCTGATCGCCGGTGCCGTGGCGCTCACGCTGGCCTCGGCGGCCGGCGCGACGAGCCGGGCATTGCGCACGACGTCCGGCGCTCGCTGATGTCACACTCACTCCTGATGACCGAGTGGGATGCACCGATCCGGACCGTGCGGCCGGAGCCGTTCAGCGGGCAGGCGCTCGTCGAGCGGCTCCGGCTGACCGGACTGTCGCTGGGCTATGCCCTGATGATGGCTCCGGCCCTGGTGCTGGCGATCCTCACCCTGCTCTCGATCCCGCTCGGGCTGGTGTTCGGGGTCGGCATCGGGATCGCCCTGGGCGCGGTGCCGGCCACCCAGGCCGTCGCCGGTGTGCATCGCCGGGTGAGCGGGATGCTCCTCGGGGAGACCATCCCGGAGACGTACGCGGACCTGAGCGCGCAGCAGGTCCTGAGCCGGCCGTTCCGGTGGCTCCGCGAGAAGGCGCGCTGGCGCGACTTCGCCTTCTGCTGGTTCTCCGCAACCGGGGGCTTCGTGCTCTCCCTGCTGCCCGCGGCGTTCCTGACCGTGCCGGTGACCTGGCTGGTCCTGGCGCTCTCCGGCATCACCTGGGTGGCCTGGCTGCTGATCCTGCTCAGCGGACCGCTGCTGCTGGTGTGGTGGGTGTCGACCCCGGGCCTGGTCCGGGCGCGGGCGCTGGCCGAGCGGGGCATCTTCGGCCAGGGGCAGGTCGCCACGCTGGCCGCCAGGGTGGAGAAGGTCGAGTCGACCCGTGCCGAGACGCTGGACCACTCGGCGGCCGAGCTGCGCCGCATCGAGCGGGACCTCCACGACGGTGCCCAGGCCAGGATTGCCGCGGTCGGGATGAGCGTCGGCCTCGCCGAGAAGCTGATGGCGACCGACCCGGACGCCGCCGCCGCGCTGCTGCGCGAGGCTCGCGAGACCACGGTGTCCGCGCTGGAGGACCTACGTGGAGTCGTACGCGGCATCCTGCCGCCCGTGCTCGCCGACCGTGGCCTCGTGGGAGCGGTCCAGGCCCTCACCGCCGGGCTGCCGCTGCCGGTCACCGTCGCCATCGAGCTGCCTGGGCGGCTACCCGACCCGGTCGAGTCGGCGGCCTACTTCGCGGTGGCCGAGTGCCTGGCCAACGCGGTCAAGCACTCCGGTGCCGACCGGGCATTCGTACGCGGCAGCCACAACGGGCAGCGGCTGCGGATCGTCGTGGGCGACAACGGCCGCGGCGGAGCCGACCCGACCGGGCACGGGCTCGGCGGCGTCGCGACCCGGCTGGCCGCCTTCGACGGCACCGTCGAGGTCGAGAGCCCCTCCGGCGGCCCGACCCTGATCACCCTGGAGGTGCCTTGCCGGATCTGAGGGTGGTCCTGGGCGAGGACCAGGCGCTGCTGCGCGTCGGCCTCACCCGGATCCTCGAAGCGGGCGGGATCGAGGTCGTCGAGGCCGTCGACAACGCGCCCGCCCTGGCCCGGGCCCTGGTCCGGCCGGACGTGGACGCGGCGGTGGTCGACGTACGTCTTCCTCCGTCCTTCACCACCGAGGGCATCACCGCGGCGATCGAGGCCCGGCAGACTCGGTCAGGGTTCCCGGTGCTCGTGTTGAGCCAGTACGTCGAGCCGCTCTATGCCCGCGACCTGCTCGCCGGGGGAGAGGGCGCGGTCGGCTACCTGCTCAAGGACCGGGTCGCCGACGTCGACGCCTTCCTCGCGGCGGTGCGCCAGGTCGCCGGTGGCGGGACCGTCCTCGACCCGGAGGTCGTCGCCGCGCTCCTCACCCGCCGCGAACGCCCGCTCGACCGGCTCACCGAGCGGGAGCGCGAGGTGATGACGCTGATCGCCGAGGGGCGATCCAACGCCGCCATCGCTGCCCGGCTCTTCGTCACCGAGAAGGCGGTCGGCAAGCACATCAGCTCGATCTTCACCAAGCTCGACCTGCCCCAGGCGAGCGACGACAACCGTCGCGTGCTCGCCGTTCTGGCCTGGCTCAACGACACCTGAGCGAGGCGTCACCTACGTCGGCCGAGACGTCGCTCCCGTCGGCCGAGACGGCAGGCCGGTGCCAACTCGGCCGACCGGGCTGACGCCTCGGCGAGGGGTGGTCAGTCGTCCTGGGTCTTGCCTGGCAGGTCGAGCATGCGCTGCAGGGCGAGCTTGGCGTAGCGCTCGGTGTCGGGGTCGACCTCGATGCGGTTGATGACCTGGCCCTCGACCAGGGACTCGAGCGCCCAGACGAGATGGGGGAGGTCGATGCGGTTCATCGTCGAGCAGTAGCACACGGTGCGGTCCAGGAAGACGATCCGCTTGTCCGGGTGAGCGTTGGCGAGGCGCTTGACCAGGTTGAGCTCGGTGCCGATCGCCCAGGCCGAGCCGGCGGGAGCGGCCTCGATCGTCGAGATGATGAACTCGGTCGAGCCGACCAGGTCGGCCTTGAGGACGACCTCGTGCTGGCACTCGGGGTGGACCAGGATCTGCACACCCGGGATCTCGGCGCGCAGGTCGTCGATGGTGTCGGCGGAGAAGCGGCCGTGGACCGAGCAGTGGCCCTTCCACAGGATCACCTTCGCCGCGCGCAGCTCGTCGGCGCTGAGGCCGCCACCGGGCTTGAGCGGGTCCCAGACCACGCAGTCGCCCAGCGACATGCCGAGCTTGAGGACCGCGGTGTTGCGGCCGAGGTGCTGGTCGGGGAAGAAGAGGACCTTGGCGTCGTCCTTCTGGTCGAAGGCCCACTCCAGCACGGCCTGCGCGTTGGAGGAGGTGCACACGACGCCGTCGTGGCGCCCGCAGAACGCCTTGATGTCGGCGGAGGAGTTCATGTACGTCACCGGCACGACCTGCTCGGCCACGCCCGCCTCGGAGAGCGCCTCCCAGGCCTTCTCGACCTGCCCCAGCCGCGCCATGTCGGCCATCGAGCAACCGGCGGCGAGGTCGGGGAGGATGACCGCCTGCGAGGGCGAGGTGAGGATGTCGGCCGACTCGGCCATGAAGTGCACGCCGCAGAAGACGATGTACTCCGCGTCCGGCCGGGCGGCGGCGTCGCGCGCGAGCTTGAAGGAGTCCCCGGTCACGTCAGCGAACTGGATGACCTCGTCGCGCTGATAGTGGTGCCCGAGGACGAACACCTTCTCGCCCAGCTTCTCCTTGGCGGCGAGCGCGCGCTTGACCAGGTCGGGGTCGGAGGCGGCCGGCAGGTCGCCGGGGCACTCGACGCCACGCTCGGAGTTCAGGTCGGTGCCGCGCCCCAGGGGGAGCAGCGGGAGGTCGACAGTCGTCATGATGACGATAATACATGTCGAGGGCTCGGGACCCTCGTGGCATGGGTCACATGGTGGTACGGGCTCAAACTCGCAGGGGGCGCACGGCATCCCATGCCGGGTCGGTGTCGACCCGGGTGACGACGTCGCCGTGGGCCCAGTCGTCGACCGTCTCCTCCAGTCGCTGCGGGGCTGCGGTGGTGGGGTCGACATAGGCGTGGAGAACGCGTACGCCGTTGGTGGTCTCGTGCGCCACGACGCGACCGTCGCGCCCGAGGGTCGTGGCGAGCCGGTCCTCGAGCTGGCCGAGCTCGCGCAGAGCGTCGGGCGAGGGGAGACCTCGCTCGGCGAAACCGACGTAGGGGACCATCACGCCGACGTGATGGGTCAGGTTGGGGGCGGTGACCGGGTGCAGGGGCACGACCGCGCTCGCGATAACCGGCCCCTGGGGGCTCTCCCCGTGGAGCAGCACCCAGGCCGGGTTGCCGTCGGGGTCGACGTACTCCTTGCGGAGATTGCGTACGGCGACGCTCAGCCCGTCGAGGCCGAAGCCGTCGCGGGGTCGGGCGGTGGTGGTCTCGACCTCGCCGATCCACAGCTCGGTGCTGGACTCGCCCAGCGTCGTGTCGAGAGCGTGGAAGGCGACCTGCAGACGGGCGTCGTCGGCGAGGTCGGGGAAGGCCGGGTGGAAGAGGGTGAGGTCGAAGTGGGCGCCGTTCTGCCGGGCGGCGACCAGCACGTCGGCCAGCCGGATCGCAGCGCCGCCGGGAGTGGTGAGCACCGCCTCGACCGGATCGTCGACGGGCGGGCGCTGGTCGCTGAACTCCCAGGGTGAGACGCCGTCGGGCTCGGGGGCGGCGAGCAGCCAGCGGCGTGCCAGCGCACGATGGTCGGGGTTGCCGCCGGCCGAGACGACCAACAGCCGGCCGCCCAGCGGCCCGGGGCCGACCTCCCAGCTCAGACCGGCCTCGATCGCGTCGACCCGTCGGGCCAGCAGCGAGACGAGAGCGTCCTGGTCGTCGGCGTCGAGCGCCGCACCACAGGCCAGAGCTCCCTTCTGGGCCCACCAGGTCCAGAAGCCGTTGATCCGCCTGGTCTCTGAGTCGCCGGCCCCGCGCCGCCCGAAGATCCGCACGAAACGACCTTAACGCGACGCATGCGGAATGGTTACGACACCAAAAATGTCAGGTGGAACACCTGGTGCTTCCGTGCGCGGGTAGGTTTCGGCCATGCGAGTGCTGATCGCCCCCGACAAGTACGCAGGCACGCTCACCGCCTCCCAGGCGGCCGCCGCGATCGCGGAGGGCTGGCGGCGTACGGCGCCCCGCGACGAGCTCTCGCTCGCGCCGATGGCGGACGGCGGACCGGGGTTCCTCGAGCTGCTGCACGACGTCCTCGGTGGCGACCTCCACGAGGTCGAGGTCAGAGGCCCGCACGGTGAGCCGGTGACGGCGCAGGTGCTGGTCGACGGCGAGACCGCCTACCTCGAGTCGGCCCAGGCCGCCGGCCTGCACCTGACCGGCGGAAAGGGGGCGGAGCAGGCGAGCTCGTACGGAGTGGGCCAGCTGCTGCTCGCCGCCCGTGACGCCGGCGCGAGCACGGTCGTGGTCGGCCTCGGCGGCTCGGGCACCAGCGACGGCGGAGCGGGGCTGCTCGCCGCGCTCGGCGCCACCGCGGACCGGCCGCTCGATGGCGGCGTCGCCGGGCTCGAGGGCATCACCGAGGTCACGCTCCCCGAGCCCCCGGGCCTCGAGATCGTGATCGCCAGCGACGTGGACAACCCGCTGACCGGGCTCTTCGGCGCGATCAAGGTCTACGGCGAGCAGAAGGGGCTGGCCGAGGAGACCATGCCTCGCTGGGACGGCGTGCTCCAGGACCTGGCCGCCGCCACGTCACGCAAGACCGCGACCGAGAAGGGCGCGGGCGCGGCCGGCGGGATCGGGTTCGCGCTGCTGCTTCTCGGCGCCACCCGACGTCCGGGGTTCGACGTCGTCGCCGACCTGCTCGGACTGCCCGAGCTGGCCGCCCGGACCGACCTGGTGATCACCGGTGAGGGCTCCTTCGACCCGCAGAGCGCGGCCGGGAAGGTGCCGGCCGGGGTCGCCAGGCTGGCCGAGCAGGCGCTGCGGCCCTGCATCGTGCTGGCCGGCAAGGTCAGCATGAGCGGGCGGGAGATGCGTACGCTCGGGATCGACGCCGCCTACTCGCTCGTCGACAGCGTCGGCGAGGAGCAGGCGCTCAGCCAGGCGTACGACTCCCTGGTCCAGGTCGCCGCCAGGGTGGCCCGGACGTGGTCCGCCGACCAGCGGGAATAACCGATGATGTGCGACGATTGACCTTGAGACACACCCGCACCCACGCACAGGGAGCCCAGCTACATGACCGAGCAGACTACCGAACGCCGCGCCGACTCCATCAACCTGAGCGACGTTGCCGCCGCGAAGGTGAAGAGCCTCCTTGAGCAGGAAGGCCGCGACGACCTGAGCCTGCGCATCTCCGTGCAGCCCGGCGGCTGCTCCGGCCTGCGCTACCAGCTCTTCTTCGACGAGCGCACCCTCGACGGTGACGTCGTCACCGACTTCGACGGTGTCTCCGTCGTCGTCGACCGGATGAGCGTTCCCTACCTCAACGGCGCCATGATCGACTTCGTGGACAGCATCGAGAAGCAGGGGTTCACCATCGACAACCCCAACGCCACCGGCTCCTGCGCCTGCGGCGACTCGTTCCACTGAGTCCCAGAACGTCAGCAGCCCCTGCCGCATAGGCAGGGGCTGCTCGTATTTGGTGGCCTCCACGTTTCCTGGAAGCCACCGAACATCAGGTCAGGGCGAGGTCGTCGGCGACGTGGCCGCAGGCCTCGAGCATGGCGGTGTCGCCCGGCTCGCGGGCCTGCATCCGCATGGCGGGCGCGGGGCGGGCCGCTTCACGCACCCGTGGCGCGGGTAGGCGAAGCGCGTTGTCGGCGGCGGCGCAGTCGGCGCAGAGCTGCGCGGGGCTGTCGAGGTCGTCGTACGGAACGCGCATGTCTGTCATGCAAACGACGGTAAGCACTACCAACGGGTAGCAGAAGGCCGACTCAGCGGTAATATTTCATCTGCTGTCTACGGTCGAGCCTTAACGTCGCCCGAGGTCTCGCCGGTAGGGTTCCGCGCATGTCCGGTTCACTCCTGATCGCAGGCTCCATCGCCACTGACCACCTGATGAGCTTCGGTGGAAAGTTCGCTGATTCGCTGGTCGCCGACCAGCTCGACAAGCTCTCGGTGAGCTTCCTGGTCAACGACCTCGAGATCCGCCGCGGTGGCGTCGGCGCCAACATCTCCTTCGGTCTGGCCAACCTCGGCCTGGCGCCGGTGCTCGTGGGAGCGGTCGGCGAGGACTTCGCCGACTACCGTTCCTGGCTCGAGCGCCACGGCGTCAACTGCGACCACCTGCACGTCTCCGAGACGCTGCACACCGCGCGGTTCGTGTGCACCACCGACACCGCGATGGCGCAGTTCGCCAGCTTCTACCCGGGCGCGATGGCCGAGGCGCGCGAGATCGAGCTCGGCCCGATCGCCGACAAGGTCGGCGAGCCGTCGTTCGTGCTGATCGCGCCGGACGACCCCGACGCGATGAAGCGCCACACCCAGGAGGCGCGCCAGCGCGGCTACACCTTCATCTCCGACCCGAGCCAGCAGCTCGCCTTCGGCGACGGTGAGCTCATCCGTGAGCTGGTCGACGGCGCCGCGTACCTGTTCACCAACGAGTACGAGTCGCACGTGCTCCAGCAGAAGACCGGCTGGTCCGCCGACGAGGTCCTCGCCCGCGTCGGCACCCAGGTCACCACGCTCGGCAAGGACGGCGTACGCATCCAGCGCAAGGGCGAGGACGCGATCGAGCTGCCCGCAGCCAAGAACGTCAACGCCGTCGAGCCCACCGGGGTCGGCGACGCCTTCCGGGCCGGCTTCCTGGCCGCGCTGGCCTGGGACTGCGAGCTCGAGCAGGCCGCCGAGGTCGGCTGCGTCCTCGCCGCCTACTGCGTCGAGACCGTCGGCCCGCAGGAGTACTCCTTCACCGCCGACGAGTTCGTCGCCCGGGTCCGCGAGTCCTACGGCGACACCGCCGCGGACCAGATCGCGCCGCACATCAAGGCTTGAACTTCTCTGGCAATTCCTGCACTTCTCGGGCAATGCAACGCCAGAGAAGTGAAGGGATACCCGGTTAACCGGGTATCCCTACCGCTTCGCTCAGCTCAGACGGCGTATCCGATAGACCGGTACGCCGTCTTCGGCTTCCACCTCGCCGACGAACTCCTGGCCGCGCATGCGGGCCCAGGCGGGTACGTCGTGGTGGGCGGCCACGTCGTCGGCGGCGACGGCGATGACCTCGCCGACCTCGACGTCGCCGAGGTGGCGGCCGAGCTCGATGATCGGTCGCGGGCAGGCCTGGCCGCGGCAGTCGAGAACGACTACGGGCGCGCTCACAGCCCGGCCTCGGCGCGCAGGTCCTTGACGATCCCGGGCAGTGCGTCGAGCACGCGCTCCACATCCTCTCGCGTCGTGTCGCGGGTCAGCGATAGCCGAACGTTACCGTGTGTCAGCGCTCCCATGGCAGCAAGCACCCGAGAGGGTTCGCGGGTGTCGGAGGTGCAGGCCGACCCGCTGGCGACACCGGCGCTGATGCGGTCCAGCGCGGTCACGAGCGCCTCGCCGTCGACGTACAGCGCCGAGAAGGTCACCAGGTGGGGGAGCCGGTCCTCGGCGGGCCCGGCGACATCCACGTCGGGGATCTCCGTCCGGACCCGTTCCCTGACCAGTGCGACCAGCTCGTGCTGGCGGGCGTTGACCTCCTCACGCTCGGCGACGACGGCCTGGAGCGCGGCCGCGGCCGCCAAGGCCCCGGGGATGTTCGTGAAGCCCTGATCCGTACGCGACCACTCGTCGCCCGGGAACGGCCAGCGCCAGCGGGCGGACCGGCGTACGACCAGCACTCCCACGCCACCGGGGCCGCCCCACTTGCGGGCGGAGCCGGCGATCGCGTCTCCGACCGACGGCAGCGGCAGCCGCCCCATGGCGGCGCCGGCGTCGACGAAGAGGGATGCCGTGCCGGCGGCGGAGGCGACCTCGTCGAGGGGCTGGAGCGTGCCGACCTCGTGGTTGGCCTGCTGGACCGCGATCACGTCGACGTCCCCGCTCTGCACCGCTTCCCGGACGGCGGCGACCTCGACCCGGGCCTCGCCGTCCACGGCCAGCTCGGTGACGGGGGAGCGCTGCGACCATCGTGCGGCGTCGATGACGGCCTGGTGCTCGACGGCACTGTGACCTATGCCACCTGATCCGAGCCCCAGCAGGCCGGCGTGCACGGCGGCGGTCCCCGAGGATGTGAAAAGCACCTCATCCCGACGCACCCCCAGCGCCTCGGCGACGACCTCGCGGGCGTTCGCGAGCAGCAGCCCGGCGTTACGGGCCGGCCGGTGGAGGCGGCGGGGGTCGGCGTACCCCTGATCGGCCGCAGCGAGCAGCACTTCCCGCGCGGCGGGATGGAGGGGCTCGGCCGAGGCGGCGTCGAGGTAGGTGAAGCGGTTGGTCACAGAACCCAACGGTAGCCATACGCGACATGAGGAACCCCTGAAGATGAATCCGGAGGCGGTCGCGGTAGTCTGCCGACATCTGAGTGTTCGCATGAGAGAGAGGCTCGTAGTGGGTCTGCACTTGCCAGGGGCCGGAACGACTCCGTCCCACGCCCGCGCCCGACGTGGTGCGCTGGTGGCGACGCTGACGGCCGGCGCCCTCCTGCTGAGTGGCTGTACGGACGAGGCGGCGCGTTTCGGCTTCCCCGAGCCACGTTCTGAGCAGGGGGAGCACAACCTCGCCCTGTGGCAGGGCGCATGGATCGCCGCGTTGATCACAGGTGTCCTGACCTGGGGGCTCATCTTCTGGGCGATCTGGCGCTACCGGCGCCGCAGCGATGCCGACGTCCCGGTCCAGACGCGTTACAACCTGCCGCTGGAGATCTTCTACACGATCGCCCCGGTCCTGATGGTGATCGTGTTCTTCGACCACACCGTCAAGGTCCAGAACGAGATGCTGAAGGACGGCAACCCGACCAACGTGATCGAGGTGACCGGCCAGCAGTGGCAGTGGACCTTCAACCACGGCATCGGTGAGCCCGACCTGAGCGCGGACGAGAACCTCGTCGACGACGAGTTCGCCTACGACAGCTACGGCTACGTCGTGGGCACGGGCTCGCACATCCCGACGCTGGTCCTCCCGGAGGAGACCACCACGCGGTTCAACCTGCGCTCGGCCGACGTCATCCACAACTTCGGCATCCCGGACTTCGGCATGAAGATGGACGTCATCCCGGGTCGGGTGAACCACTACTCGATCACCACGAAGGAGGCCACGGCCACCTTCGACCCGAGCGCGGAGGACCTCATCGAGGGCACCACCTTCCGCGGCGCCTGCTACGAGCTCTGCGGCGTCTACCACGCCCGGATGATCTTCAAGGTCGCGATCCTCTCCGAGAGCGACTACAAGTCCTACGTCGACACGCTGGCGCAGAACGGCTTCGAGGCCGAGCGCCCGCTGCTCGGTGGTGGCAAGTCCACCCGCCCCGCCGACGACATCCCCACTCACGAGGAGGAGGGCGAGTGACCGCCACCGCTGCGCGCCCGGTCACCGAGGGCCGCAAGCCGCTCGGAACGCAGATCTACCAGCTGCTGACCACCACCGATCACAAGCTGATTGGCAAGATGTACCTGGTCACGTCGTTCGTCTGGTTCCTGATCGGCGGCCTGATGGCGCTGCTGATGCGCTCGGAGCTGGCCTTCCCGGGCCAGCAGGTCGTCAACGACGAGCTGTTCAACCAGCTGTTCACGATGCACGGCACGATCATGCTGCTGCTCTTCGCGACGCCGTTGTTCTTCGGCTTCTCCAACGTGATCATGCCGCTGCAGATCGGCGCGCCTGACGTCGCCTTCCCGCGGCTCAACATGTTCAGCTACTGGCTCTACCTCTTCGGCAGCCTGATCGCGGCCAGCGGCTTCCTCACCCCGACCGGCGCGGCCGACTTCGGCTGGTTCGCCTACACGCCGCTGTCCAGCGCGCAGTACTCGCCGGGTGTCGGTGGCGACCTGTGGATCATGGGTCTCTACATGGCCGGTCTGGGCACGATCCTCGGCTCGGTCAACTTCATCACCACGATCATCTGCATGCGTGCGCCGGGCATGACCATGTTCCGGATGCCGATCTTCACCTGGAACACCCTGATCACCGCGCTGCTCGCGCTGATCGCGTTCCCGATCCTGGCCGCCGCGCTGCTGATGCTCGAGTCCGACCGCCAGTTCGGCTCCCACGTCTTCGACGCCGCCCACGGTGGCCCGATCCTGTGGCAGCACCTGTTCTGGTTCTTCGGTCACCCCGAGGTCTACATCATCGCGCTGCCGTTCTTCGGCATCATCTCCGAGATCCTCCCGGTCTTCAGCCGCAAGCCGATCTTCGGCTACGTCGGCCTGGTCGCCGCGACCCTCGGCATCGCGATCCTCTCGGTGGCGGTGTGGGCGCACCACATGTTCGTCACCGGCGCGGTCAACCTGCCGTTCTTCTCCGGCATGACCTTCCTGATCGCCGTGCCCACAGGCGTGAAGTTCTTCAACTGGATCGGCACGATGTGGGGCGGATCGGTCAGCTTCGACACCCCGATGCTCTGGTCGATCGGCTTCCTGACGACCTTCCTCTTCGGTGGTCTGACCGGCATCATCCTGGCGAGCCCGCCGCTCGACTTCCAGGTCTCCGACTCCTACTTCGTGGTCGCGCACTTCCACTACGTGGTCTTCGGAACCGTCGTGTTCGCGATGTTCGCCGGCTTCTACTTCTGGTGGCCGAAGATGACTGGCCGGATGCTCGACGAGCGTCTCGGCAAGGTTCACTTCTGGCTGCTGTTCGTCGGCTTCCACGCGACCTTCCTGGTCCAGCACTGGCTGGGTGTCGAGGGCATGCAGCGACGCATCGCCGACTACCTCCCGAGCGACGGGTTCACCTTCCTGAACCAGTTCTCGACGGTGGGCGCGTTCCTGCTGAGCCTGTCGATGCTGCCGTTCTTCTACAACCTCTACATCTCGCGCAACGCTCCCAAGGTCGAGGTGGACGACCCGTGGGGTTGGGGCCGCTCGCTGGAGTGGGCCACCGCCTGCCCCGCGCCGCGCCACAACTTCGTCTCCATCCCGAAGATCCGTTCGGAGTCCCCGGCCTTCGACCTCCACCACCCGGAGATCGCCGCGCTGGAGCACGATGAAGACGATCTCGCCTCCACCAGCTCCAACAAGGAAGGCTGACCCCGATGAAGTCTGAAGCCTGGATCTTCGTGGTCTGCACCGCCTTCATGGTGCTGGTCACGCCGGCCTACTGGTTCGTCACCGCGGCCTCCGAGGAGGGCGGCGACTGGACCGGCACCTCGGCGCTGGTGATGTGCACGCTGCTGTTCGCGATGATCACCGTCTACCTCGGCTTCCACGCCATCAAGATGGACCCACGTCCCGAGGACCGTGAGGACGGCGAGATTGCTGAGGGCGCCGGCGAGTACGGCTTCTTCCCGCCGTTCTCCTGGTGGCCGCTGTGGGCCGGCCTCACCTTCGGCCTGGTGGTCCTCGCAGTTGCGATGGCCGCCTGGTGGCTCCTCATCATCGCCGCCGTGCTCGGCCTGCTGGCCCTCGCCGGCTGGAACTTCGAGTACTACCGAGGCGAGTTCAAGCACTGAGCAGAGGAACGTACGCGGGGCCTGATCCGAGATGGATCGGGCCCCGCTTCCCTTCTTGGGAAGCTCTTGGTGATGCCCGGTAGGGTTATCGCGCCTACGTCCCGGTTCAGGGCGTCGGGGTAAATGAATCAGGTCTGGAGCAGTCTCACCGTGTCAACGCAGTCACCGTTTCGCCGCCCGTCCGTGTTTGCCCGCCGCCGGGTGCTGTTGACCACCGCAGCGGCAGCCCTCGCGCCGGTGCTCGCCGCCTGCGGGGCGGACCCGGCCTCGAAGGAGCCCAAGAAGCCCGCCGAGCCGACGGTGCAGATCACGTCCAACATCGAGGACAACGCCACCGGCGTCGCGGTCGACAAGGTCGTCAAGGTCGATGTGGCCAAGGGGCGTCTCGACGAGGTCATGCTGACCGGCGCCAAGGGCACCAAGGTGCGGGGCACGATCACCGAGGACGGGCTCAGCTGGAGCGCGGGTGAGGTGCTCGAGCCGACCGCCTCCTACACCCTCGCGGTCACCGCCACCGGCGACGACGGTCTGGAGCAGACGAGCCAGATCAAGTTCTCGACCGAGGACCTCGGCCTGGACCGGCAGACCTACCCGTCGATCGCGCCGCTCGACGGCGAGACGGTCGGCGTCGGGATGCCGATCATCGTGACGTACGACCTGCCGGTGAAGAACAAGGCCGCCTTCGAGAAGAAGATGATCGTCGAGTCGACCCCGAAGCAGGAGGGGTCGTGGTACTGGGTGAGCGACAAGGAAGTGCACTACCGCCCGCGCACCTACTGGCAGGCCAACTCCACGATCAACGTGAAGCTCAACATCAACTCGGTCCCCGCCGGTGGCGGCATCTTCGGCCAGAAGGACCGCGAGATCACGTTCAAGACCGGTGACGCGCACATCTACCGGGCCAACGCGCAGACCCACCAGATGGAAGTCTTCAAGAACGGGCAGAAGATCCGGACCATCCCGATCACCACCGGCAAGGAAGGGTTCATCACCCGCAGCGGCGTGAAGGTGATCATCGAGAAGTTCAAGCGCAAGACCATGAACTCCGAGACCATCGGGATCAACCAGGGCGACCGGGAGTACTACAACATGGAGGGCGTGAAGTGGGCCATGCGGCTGACGTTCTCCGGTGAGTTCATCCACGGCGCGCCATGGTCAGTCGCGCAGCAGGGCAACGCCAACGTCTCCCACGGCTGCACCGGGATGAGCGACGAGAACGCCAAGTTCCTCTACGACATGACCCGCCGCGGTGACGTCGTCGAGACCGTCGGCACCAACCGCCAGATGACCTTCAGCAACGGGTGGGGCGACTGGAACACCTCCTACGACGAATACCGGGCGGGGTCTGCCCTCGCCTGAGTCGACATTGTGCATTGCAGTAATTAGCGTGCGACATCGTGTGGTTGATGCTTGAACCTGATGGCGACTTTACCTACGTTCCACCTAACACGTAATCGCGTTGCGCAGGGCTGACCCCGACGGCCCGCGCCGCCTTGGAAGGTGGACTCGTTGCCTCGGCCTGTGCTGGTGCTCGACCTGGACGGCACGGTGTGTCTCGGAGACACACCGGCACTTCTCTACGCCACCCGGGTGGCGGACCTCACCGACGCCCCTGAGGCGCTTCTGGAGACCGCAGCGGCCTTCCTTGGGCAGAGACTGCCCGAGACCGCTCCGAAGACGCTGATGGGCGCTCAGGACGGCTATGAGGCGGTCAAGATCCTGGGCCTGGCGGCAGGGGTTTCCGAGGAGCAGCTCAGCGCTGCGTACGTCGCGAGCCGGGAGGCGATCAGCGAGCAACCGGGCGACATCCGCACGCCCGAGGGGCTCATCGACCTGCTCGACGGGATCGACGCGCACCGGGTGATCCTGACCAACTCACCCGGCGGCCGCGGCCTCGACGCGATCCTGGAGCACCTCGGCGTACGCGACGTGGTCGACGAGGTGTGCACCGACGCGCTCAAACCGACCCGGATGAAGGGGCACCTGGACGGCTTCCTCGACCACGTCGGTGCCGCTGACACACCCGAGTGGTTGATGTCGGTCGGCGACATCTGGCGCAATGACCTTGCCCCCGCCGTCGAGCGTGGTTGTGTTGCTGCATACGTTGACGCCTTCGACCGCCGGCAGGGACCGGCACATGTTCGTGCAGGATCGTTCGTGGACCTGTACCCCGCAGTCTCGGACTGGTCGAGTGACCCGTCATCCTTCATAGCAGCTCACCCCCTCAAGGAGTCTGTCCAATGTTGAGAACCCCCAGGAACCGGTTGCTGGCGGTCGGTGCCGCCGCATCGCTCGCCCTCTCGCTCGCCGCCTGCGGTGGTGGTGAGGAGAGCACCGCGCCCGCGGAGGATCCCGACGAGATCGTGCTGTCGCTGGTGCCCTCCGGCGACGTCGACTCGATCACCGAGAGTGCGAAGGGCCTGGAGTCCTTCCTCAGCGACAAGATCGGGATCCCCGTACGCGCCGAGGTGACCGAGAGCTATGCCGCCGCGATCGTGGCGATGAAGGCCGACCAGGCCCAGGTCGCGATGCTCGGCCCGATCGGCATGGTCCAGGCCGAGGACCAGGCCGGCGCGGTGCCGGTGCTGCAGTCGGTGCGCTTCGGCTCGGGGACCTACCACACCCAGTGGTTCACCAACGACCCCGAGACCTACTGCGCCGACGAGGTCAAGGTGGTCGAGGGCTTCAAGTACTGCAACGGCACCGATGCCGCCAAGACCGGTCCCGCCGGCGAGGAGGCGCTCGCCAAGATCAAGCCCGGCACCTCGATCGCCTTCGTCGACCAGGGCTCCGCCTCTGGCTACTACTACCCGGCCACCCAGTGGGGTCAGGTCACCGGCGGCGACGCCTTGGTCGACCTCGACGCGCAGTTCGCCGGCGACCACGACGCCGCCGTCCTGGCCGTCGCGCGCGGTGACTACCCGATCGGGGTGAGCTTCGACGACGCCCGCGAGGAGGTCGCGGCCGACGAGCCGAAGGTGGCCTCCGAGGTCGTGGTCTTCGCCTACTCCACCGAGATCCCCAACGACGGCATCGTCGTCGCTGCCGGCCTCTCCAAGGAGCTGCGTACGAAGGTGACCGACGCCTTCACCGCGATGGCGAAGGACCCCAAGGGGCTCAAGACGCTGGAGGCGGTCTACGAGATCGAGGGTCTGGAGAAGGTCGACACGGCCGCGCTGAAGAAGGCGAAGTCCGTGGAGGAGAACTTCGGCGAATGAGCATCGTCTTCGACGACGTCTCGGTGGTCTACCCGAACGGCACCCGCGGCCTGGACAAGGTCTCGCTGACCATCCCGGCGGGGGAGTTCGTCGTGGTCGTCGGGCTCTCTGGGGCCGGCAAGTCGACGCTCGTCCGTACGATCAACGGCCTGGTGCCGGTCACCTCGGGATCGCTGTCGGTGGGCGGGACCGAGGTGGCCACGGCGCGCGGGCGACGGCTGCGGCGGCTGCGCGCCGAGATCGGGATGATCTTCCAGGGGTTCAACCTGGTCAGCCGCCGCTCGGTGATGGGCAACGTGCTCACCGGGCGGCTGCACGCCCAGTCGTGGGCGCGGTCGGCCCTCGGGCTGCACACCAAGGCCGACAAGGAGATCGCCTTCGAGGCGCTGGAGCGCGTCGGGATCGTCGAGAAGGCATGGGTACGCGCCTCCCAGCTCTCCGGCGGGCAGCAGCAGCGGGTCGCGATCGCTCGCGCGCTGGCGCAGCAGCCGTCGGTGGTGCTCGCCGACGAGCCGGTCGCCTCCCTGGACCCGCCGACGGCCAACCTGGTCATGCGTGACCTGCAACGGATCAACCGCGATCTCGGTATCACCACTGTGGTCAACCTGCACTTCCTCGATCTCGCCCGGCGTTACGCCGATCGGATCATCGGCATGCGCGCGGGTGAGGTGGTCTTCGACGGTCCCGCGGCCGAGGCCGACGACGCCGTCTTCGAGAGGATCTACGGCCGCTCGCTGACCGCCGAGGACGTCCTGACATGAGTCAGGCGACCCTCGAGCGCCCGGGCGGCTCGCCGAAGCAGGAACGCCCGCCGCAGCCGCCGCCGAGCCCGCTCCTCATCGGGGGCATCCTGGGCGCGGTCGCCGTGACCGTGGTGGCGGGTTGGGCGATCGACTTCTCGCTCACGCCGGTCGTCGAGCAGTGGCCGATGCTGACGATGATCCTCGAGGAGGTCGTGCACCCCGAGTGGGCGGAGATCACCGACCCGTCCTCGCGGCTGTGGACCGCGCTGATGGAGACCGTGGCCATCGCGGTCATCGCGACCTTCGTGGGCTCCCTGATCGCCCTCGGGGTGGCTCTGCTGGGCTCCAAGGTGAGCGCGCCGCCCGCGGTCTACCGGGTCACGAAGCCGGTGATGTCGGTGATCCGGTCGCTGCCCGACATGGCTTACGCGCTGGTCTTCGTCGCCGTCGTCACCGGTCCGCTCCCGGGGATCCTGGCGCTGACCATCTTCAACATCGGCATCGTCGCCAAGCTGACCTCGGAGAGCATCGACGCCGTCGATCCCGGCCCCCTGGAGGCGCTCGACGCCGCCGGGGCGACCCGCTGGCAGCGCGCCCGGGTCGCGATCGTGCCCGCCGTGCTGCCCAACTACGCCTCGTACGTCCTCTATGTCTTCGAGCTCAACATCCGCGCCTCCGTGGTGCTGGGCGCGGTCGGGGCTGGCGGGATCGGGCAGCTGATCATCCTCTACTTCACCCGAGGCGACTACCCGCAGCTCGCGGCGGTCGTGATCGTCATCTTCGCGGTCGTCGTCGGGATCGACCTGCTCTCCCAGTTCCTGCGCCGGAGGCTGGTATGACCCCGGCGCCCGCGACCACGCGGCCGAAGCCGCCGCCGAAGTGGCCCTACACCGCGGCCGGCTTGGCGCTGATCGGCATCGTGCTGGTGGCCGGATGGTCGCTGGACGATGCCAAGTGGGAGCGGCTGCCGCAGTTCCCCGGGGAGATCCTGCAGTACGCCGGCCAGATGCTCGACGGCGTGCTCACCTGGCCGGGGGCGCATCCCGAGGGCCAGGCCGACCCGGAGCTCACCTACGGGGACTGGTGGCTGCAGGCGCTGAAGCTGATGGGGGAGTCGGTGGCGCTCGCCTGGATCGGCACCTGCGTGGGGGCGCTGTTCTCGTTCCCGCTGGCGTTCCTGGCCGCCTCCACCACCGCGCCGCTGGTCGTACGCCTCCCGGTGCGGCTCTTCTTCAACGCCATCCGCGCGGTGCCGGAGATCCTGCTCGCGGTGATCGTGATGCTGCCGCTCTTCGGGCTCAACCCGATGGCCGGAGCGATGGCGATCGGCATCCACTCGATCGGCTCGCTCGGCAAGCTGACGCTGGAGAACATCGAGGCGGTCGACCCACGTCCCGTCGAGGCCGTCACGGCGGCCGGTGCGACGTGGTGGCAGCGGATCCGCACGGCCGTCATCCCGCAGATGATGCCGGAGACCGTGGCCTTCTGGCTCTACCGCTTCGAGGTGAACATCAGGGCAAGCGCGATCCTCGGCGTGGTGAGCGCCGGTGGAATTGGTGCGTTACTAAACCGTGTCCTTCGGGGCCGTGAGTGGGAGTGGGGTGGAATCATGCTAGCTGTGATCATCATCGTGACGATCCTGGTAGACCAGCTGTCAGCAGCGCTGCGTCACCGGATCCTGCACGGCGCCGAAGCCACTGTGGTGGCGGCATGAGCGAGCGCCAGCGAGCAACCAGAGGGCCGGTCATGCCGGCGCGTCCGTATTCTCAGTCTCTTCGAACGGAGGCGCCGGCATGACCAGCGCGCCGGTTCTTCCAGCCATCAGGGCCGCGATGCCGCGGCTCAACCCTTCCGAGCGTGCGGTCGCCGAGGTCGTGCTGACCCGTTCGGAGTGGGCCATCGAGGCGACCACCGCCGAGATCGCCGCCGAGGCCTCCGTCTCGACCGCGACCGTGGTCAGAGCCGCGCAGAGACTCGGGTTCCGCGGTTTCCCGCACCTCAAGGTGCTGCTGGCGCGCGACCTGGGAACGGCCAAGACCGAGACGACCGAGGGAGGCAGCCCGCTGACGGTGGTGCGTTCCTTCTTCGCCGACATCGCCGACTCCGCCTCCGACATGGTCGGGCTCCTCTCCGAGGAGCAGGTCACCCGGGCCGTGGAGCTCCTCGCCGAGGCCCGATCGATCCTGGTCGCCGGCACGGGCGTCTCCTCGCCGGTCGCCCAGGACATCGCGATGCGACTGGGCTCTCAGGGACTCAGCACCGTCGCGCCCAGCGACCATCTCGACCAGCTCATCCGGGCCCGTCTGCTCCAGCCGGGCGACGTCTGCGTCGTCGTCAGCGGCACCGGCGCCACCGCGCCCACCATCCAGGTCGCCCAGGCGGCCGTCGCCGGGGGAGCGGCCGTCATCGCGCTGACCTCCTTCACCGGCACCCAGCTGACCAAGCTCGCCGAGGTCGAGCTGGTCACCCCGCAGGGCGGTCGCGCCGGGTTCCGCCAGGAGCTCGACTCGATCATCCGGATCCCGCAGCTCATCCTCGGCAACGCACTCGTCGCCGCCGTGGCAGCCCGCGACCCCGAGGCCGCGGCCAATGTACGCGCCCGGGTACTCGAGGTCGTCGGCGGCGAGCTCGACCCGCAGGGCTGAGCACCCCAACAAGGCCGAGTCGGCGCGTTAGAACGCGCCGACTCGGCATTCTTCAGAGGTACGCCGCGAGAAGGTCTGCCTCGGCGCGGAGCTGCTCCGCCTTCTCGCCCGCGCCGTGGGACTCCAGGTCCGTCGCGGCGCTCAGCCGCTCGGTCTGCTCCGCGGAGATGATGCCTCGGACATCGTCATCGGTCAGGTCGCGTCTCGCGGCCTCGGTGGCACCGACGCCGCTCGCGGCGCCGGCGATCGGTCCGTCGCTCACGAGGGCCTCCTGCGCCACCGGGAGGGCCTCGGCGTTGGCGATGGCGGAGAGCGTCGAGCGGAGCACGGCCGTAGCCGTGGTGTCGCGCGCCTTGCGGGCGGTGAGGAGGTCGGCTCGGAGTCGAGCCTGGAGGCCGGTCATGTGCTGGACCCTAGGATCCGCGTCGAGTCGCGAGCAACCGGGTTTCTGCCGCTGGAACGCTCAGAAAACGCACGTGGCGCCGTTCCCCGCAGGGAACGGCGCCACGTGGCGTACGGCTTCAACCTCAGCGGCTGAGGGGCTCCTCGATCGCCGAGTGACGGTGATCGTCGAAGTCGTGACCGTCGACCTGGTGACCCTCGTGGGCGGCCAGCTCGTGGGCCACGTGCTCGGCGTGGTGGTGTGCCTCGCTGAGCTCCTCGGGGGTCGGCTTGTCCACGTCGTGGTCGTAGTAGAAGGCCCGGAGCTTCGCGCGGAGCGACAGCTTGCCGTTCTTCTTCAGCTCCGGCTCGTCGCCGGCCCGGCCGCGGTCGCGGACGGTCATGGCGAAGGCCTCGTCCTCGGGAAGCGGGAGGTGCTTCTCGTGGTAGGCGCCCTCCGGCGTACGGATGACCGTGCCGGTCTCGTAGCCGTGCAGCAGCTTCTCGT
Organism: Nocardioides sp. YJ-D4; assembly: GCF_054031495.1. NCBI lineage: Bacteria > Bacillati > Actinomycetota > Actinomycetes > Propionibacteriales > Nocardioidaceae > Nocardioides > Nocardioides sp. YJ-D4. The sequence goes on along the minus strand of NZ_CM132932.1, from coordinate 993,566 downwards.
TGTCGTGACGCTGCAGCGAGATGCACCAACGACGCGTGATGATGAACGCCGCGATCGGACCCAGGAACACGAACGCCCGCAGGAAGTAGGTGATCTGGTTGATCGAGAGGTCGAACTTGATCGCGATGATGTCGTTGCCGCCGGCTGCCCAGAAGCCCGCGTAGAACGTCATCAGCGCGACGAACGTGGCGGTGCGGGTCGGAGCGTTGCGCGGGCGCTGGAGCAGGTGGTGCTCGCGCTTGTCGCCGGTGATCCAGGCCTCGATGAACGGGAGCATCAGCACGACCATCCAGGCCGCCATCGGCAGCACGATGACCGGGAAGAAGATGTTCCACGACCAGGTCGAGCCCCAGAAGTGCGACTCCCAGCCCGGCATGATGCGCAGCGCGCCGTCGGGCCAGCCCATGTACCAGTCAGGCTGCGAGCCGGCGGTGACCTTGGTCGGGTCGTAGGGCCCGAACTTCCACACCGGGTTGAGCGAGAAGAAGGCGCCGAGCAGGGCGGTCACACCGAAGGTGATGAAGAAGAAGCCGGTCATCTTGGAGATGTAGTTCGGCACCATCGGGTAGCCGACGACGTTCTTCTCGGTGCGTCCGGGTCCAGGCCACTGGGTGTGCTTGTGGTAGATCAGCAGGATCAAGTGGGCACCGATCAGCGCCAGCAGCAGCGCCGGGATCAGCAGCACGTGGATCGTGAACAGGCGTGGAATGATGTCGTCGCCTGGGAACTCGCCTCCGAACAGGAAGAACGAGATGTACGTCCCCACGATGGGGATCGCCATCATGAACCCGTCCGCGGCCCGGATGCCGGTGCCGGAGAGCAGGTCGTCGGGGAGCGAGTAGCCGGTGAAGCCCTCGAGCGTGCCGAGGAGCAGCAGCGTGGCGCCGATGACCCAGTTGATCTCACGCGGCTTGCGGTGCGCGCCGGTGAAGAACACGCGCATCATGTGGATCATCATCGAGGCGATGAACAGCATCGCCGCCCAGTGGTGGACCTGGCGCAGCAGCAGGCCGCCGCGCACGTCGAAGGAGATGTCCAGCGTCGAGGCCATCGCCTCGGACATGTCGATGCCGCGCAGCGGCGCGTAGGAGCCCTGGTAGGTGATCTCGGCCATCGAGGGCTTGAACCACAGGGTCAGGAAGGTGCCGGTGACCAGCAGGACCACGAAGCTCCACAGCGCGATCTCACCCAGCATGAACGACCAGTGGTCGGGGAAGATCTTGCGGGAGAGGAACTTGCTCAGTCCGCCGATGCCGAGGCGCTCGTCGGCCCAGTTCGCGGCCGCGCCTGCCTTGGTCGGCTTGCCCGCCGGGGCAGCGGCTTCGGTGCCGTTGCTGGCGGCAACCTTGGACGTGTCGGTGCTCACTGGCCGCCCTCCTTGTAGCCGTACTGCTCAGCATCGGCGGCGTGGTCCTTGGACCAGTCGTCGAAGATCTCGTCGATGTCGTAGGTGTTGCGCTCCCAGTAGCTGACGCCCACAGGCTCAGGGTAGTCCGAGAGGGCAACCAGGAAGCCGTCCGCGTCGACGCCCAGGGGCAGCTGCGGGAGGTGGCGTCCGGCCGGGCCGAAGATGACCTTGCCGTGGTCGGCGAGGTCGAAGGTCGACTGGTGGCACGGGCACAGCAGGTGGTGCGTGGTGCGCTCGTTCAGCGAGATCGGGCAACCGACGTGGGTGCAGATCTTGGAGTAGGCCACGATGCCGTTGACCGACCAGTTGCGGGTCACGTCGTTGTCGATGTCGTTGGGGTCCATCCTCAGCAGGATGGTGGCCGCCTTCGACTTGGCGATCTGCAGCGGCGCGCCGTGCAGGCTGCCGTCGAAGATCGTCGCCGGCTCGGCGTTGACCAGGTCACCGATCTCCAGGTCGCCCGGGCGGATCGGGGTGCCGACCACGTCGCGTACGACCCGCACGCCGGCATCCCAGACGGTGTGCTCGAGGCCGGCGCCCGGGTAGGGCTGCTCCTCGGTGATCTGGGCGTTGGTCTGGCCCAGGTCCCTGAGGATGACGACCGCGGGCAGGCCGAGGAGGGCGGCCGAGCCGATCATCGCGTTGCGGATGAAGGGGCGGCGAGCCATGCCGGACTCGTGGAGCGCGGCCTTGAGCTCGGCGACGGCGGCCTCGCGGGTGGCGGGGGAGGAGGCGGCCGGGTGACGGTCCTCGGTGTGCTCGATGTCGACGACGAGCTTGCGGGCCCACTGGATGACACCGATGCCGAGGAAGAGGAGGGCGAAGCCGAGGCTCGATCCCAGCGCCAGGTTGGAGGCGCCGAAGCCGGCCCAGACGTCACCGTCGTAGCCGGGCTCGATGGTGAAGTAGGCGACGACGAACAGCACCGAGCAGATCGCGGAGAGAGCGAAGAAGGCGCTCACCTGGCGCTCGGCGCGCTTCTCCGCCTTGGGGTCGACGTCGGTGGGACGCCAGTGATGCTCGTGCATGCCCGGGTCGGGCAGCAACGCGTCGGTGTGCGCGTTGAGCTCGGGGTGCGAGTCGTCGTGCTTCTCGATCTCGCTGAGGTCGCTGCTCACTTGGCAGATCCCTTCTTGGTCTGGTTGGTGCGCGTGGTGTGCGCGGCGATCCAGACGGCGAACGCCACCAGGACGCCGAGCCCGACGACCCACGCGACGATGCCCTCGGTCACCGGACCGAGCGAACCGTTGTTGAAGCCGCCGTAGTCGGGCTGTTCCTTCATCGACTCGACGTAGGCGATGACAGCCTTCTTCTCCTCCGGGCTGATGTTGCCGTCGGAGAAGGTGTCCATGGACTGCGGACCGGTCAGCATCGCCTGGTAGATGTGCTTCGGGTCGGTGTTGAGGATGCTCGGAGCCTCGCCGCCGCGCGGCATCGCGCCGCCGGCGCCGGTGAAGTTGTGGCAGGCGGTGCAGTTGGTCAGGAAGATCTGGCCACCGAGGGCGACCGCCGCCTCACGCTCCTCCTCGGAGGCGAAGGTGTCCGGGTCGTACTGCTCCCGGTCCGGGACGGCCGGGCCGGGGCCGAGGCTGGCGACGTACGCGGCCAAGGCGTCGATCTCGTCCTGGTTGAAGCTGGGGTCCTTGACCTCGACCTGGGCGCCGGGCTGGGCCATCGGCATCCGGCCGGTGCCGACCTGGAAGTCGACGGAGGCGGCACCCACGCCGATCAGGGAGGGGCCGTAGAGCTTCCCGTTCTGGGTGGTGATGCCCTCACCGTTGGAGCCGTGGCAGGTGGAGCAGTTGATCATGAAGAGTTCTTTGCCCTCGGCGACGAGAGCAGCGTTGTCCTTCTCCTGCTCGGCCTGGGAGGCCGGGGCGAGCGCGGCGTACGCGCCGCCGGTGCTCAACAGGGCGACCAGGAGCACGGCGGCACCGGCCAACGGGCGGCGACGGTGCCGCGACAGTCGACCGACGGAGCGGTTCAGTAGACGCACATTCAGTCCTTGGTCACTTGAGGAGGTAGATGGTCGCGAACAGGCCGATCCACACCACGTCGACGAAGTGCCAGTAGTAGGACACGACGATCGCGGAGACGGCCTGCTCGTGGGTGAAGCGCTTGGCGACGTACGTCCGGCCGAGCACGAACAGGAAGGCGATCAGGCCGCCGGTGACGTGCAGGCCGTGGAAGCCCGTCGTCAGGTAGAAGACCGAGCCATAGGGGTCGTCGGGACCGGTGATGCCGCGGTTGAGGGCGATGCCCTCCTGCACCAGGGCTGCGTACTCGGTCGCCTGGCCGGCGATGAAGACCGCGCCCATGAGGTAGGTGAGGATGAACCACTCACGCAGGCCCCACAGGCGGACCGCGAGCAGGGAGCCCTTACGTCCGACCTGGCCGCGCTCGGCGGCGAAGACGCCGAACTGGCAGGTGAACGACGACAGCACGAGGATGGTCGTGTTGACCGCCGCGAACGGGATGTTGAGCCCGGAGGTGTTGGCTTCCCACACCTCGGGGCTGACCGCGCGGATCGTGAAGTAGGCCGCGAACAGCGCCGCGAAGAACATCAGCTCGCTTGCGAGCCAGATGATCGTCCCCACGCTGACCATGCTCGGACGGTCGTGATGCCCGTGCAGGCGGGCTGTTGGAAGAGTCGATACTGTCGCCACGCCCGCCATTATGTCCTGCCCCCTTTCCAGAGTCTTCTTGGGACCCTGTGTGTCGTGTTTCAGGGTGCTGCTACACCCTTAGACACCGCTCAGGTTCGGTGTGTGACATGTGGCCGCGGGGCATGGTGTTGGCGCTAGCATCAGGGTGTGACCGACACCACCTCGAAATCACTGAAGATCCTCGTCTACAGCGACGACGTCGACGTACGCAAGCAGGTGATCCTCGCTCTGGGGCGCCGCCCGCATCCGTCTCTGCCGGAGGTGGAGTACGTCGAGGTGGCCACCGAGCCGGCCGTGCGTGCGCAGTTCGATGCCGGTGGCCTGGCCCTGGCCGTGCTCGACGGTGAGACCGCTCCGGCCGGCGGACTGGGGATCGCCAAGGCGGTCAAGGACGAGGTGAAGGACGCTCCGCCGATCGTGGTCCTCATCGGTCGTCCTCAGGACGCGTGGCTCGGCACCTGGTCGCGTGCGGAAGCCACCGTGCCGCACCCGCTCGACCCGTTCGAGCTGGCCCGGACGGTCGTGGGACTGCTGCGGCCCGTTAACGTTGGCGCATGACGTCCGCGCCCAACTCCTGGCCCGAGGTCCTCACCACCCTGGTCGCGGGACAGTCCCTGTCCGCGCACCAGGCGGCGTGGGCGATGGGGGAGATCCTCTCGGGTGAGGCGACGCCCTCGCAGATCGCCGCCTTCGCGGTGGCCCTGCGTGCCAAGGGTGAGACCGTCGACGAGCTCGCCGGGGTCGCCGACGGGATGCTGGCCAAGGCCAACCCGATCTTCGTGCCGGGGCGCGTGCTCGACATCGTCGGCACCGGTGGTGACCGGTCCTTCTCGGTCAACATCTCCACGATGTCAGCGATCGTCGCGGCCGGTGCCGGGGCCAAGGTCGTCAAGCACGGCAACCGGTCCGCCTCCTCCAAGTCGGGATCGGCGGACGTGCTCGAGGCCCTCGGCATCCGGCTCGACCTCGATGTCTCCCGGGTCGGCGAGGTAGCCGAGGAGGCCGGCATCACCTTCTTGTTCGCCGCGGCGTTCCACCCCGCGATGCGCCACGCCGCCGCCGCGCGGCGTGAGATCGGCATCGCCACCGTCTTCAACCTGCTCGGTCCGCTCACCAACCCAGCCCGCCCCGCCTCCTCCGCGATCGGCTGTGCCGACGCCTCCGCCGCGCCGGTCATGGCCGGCGTCTTCGCCCGCCGTGGCGTCGACGCCTGGGTCTTCCGCGGCGACGACGGCCTCGACGAGCTCACCACCACCATGACCTCGCACGTGTGGATGGTCTCGCAGGGGGTCGTGACCGAGGCGACCGTCGAGCCGCTCGACCATGGCATCGGCCGCGCCACCGCCGAGGACCTGCGCGGCGGCGACGCCGCCTACAACGCCGCCGTCGTCCGCCGTCTGCTCGCCGGGGAGAAGGGCGCCGTACGCGACGCCGTCGTGCTCAACGCCGGTGCTGCTCTCGCTGTCCATGACGCCGGCTCCGGCAGCGTCGACGAGCGGCTCGCCGGGGGCATCGCCCGCGCTGCTGACGCGATCGACTCCGGGGCTGCTCAGGGTGTGCTCGACCGCTGGGTTGCTGCTACCGCGCGTTGAGGGTTTTCCTCGTGCTGTAGGGGATTACGCGCCGAGTCGGCGCGTCTTTGCGCCTCGCCCGCTTCGCTTCGCGGTGGGCTGTAGATGATTACGCGCCGAGTCGGCGCATCCGCACGCATCGCTCGCTTCGCTTCGCTCCAAGCGTGCAGATGCGCCGACTCGGCTCCACGGACGGGCTGCGCCCGCTAGTCCAGACCGATGGAGAACGCGGCCTCGAGGTCGACCTGGGAGTAGGTGCGGAAGGCGATGTGGGTCTCGGTCTCGAGCACGCCGGGGACCTTGTTGACCTTGTCGGCGACGACGTTGGCCACGTCCTCGTGGGCACGGACGCGGACCAGGGCGATCAGGTCGATCTGGCCGGTGACGGAGTAGACCTCGCTGACGCCGTCGATGGCGGCCACGGCCTCGGCCACCTCGGGGATCTGGGAGACCTCGGCATTGATGAAGACGATCGCTGTGATCACGCAGGTCACGTTAGCCGATCCTCCTAGAGCGCCGCTGCCCGCCGGCCCGCACCGCCGATCGGACAGGTCCACTCGCCCTCCACGTGGGCGAGGCGTACGCCTGGGGACTCCAGCCAGCGCAGCACCAGCTCGGTCTCCTCGGCGCTCGCGGCCGGCACCGGGCCGGGGGCGGGCAGGACCGTCTCGGCGCTGAGCTGGAGGTCGGCGACGTAGGCGTGGGCGTTGGCCTCACGCGGGATCACCCCGGCCCCGGCGAGGCGCCCGTGGCGGACGACGTGGACCGCCCAGCGGCCGTCGTCCTCACGCCGGATCGCGGTGAGGCCGGGCAGCCGGGTCAGGCCGGTGAGTCGTTGGGTGCGCGCGGCGGCGCGCAGGTAGGAGGTCAGCCGGTCGCGGTGGACGGCCGCCTCCTCGAACCGCTCCTGCTCGGCCAGGCCGGTGAGCCGCTCGGTGACCGTCTCGACCACCTCGTCGGGCCGGTGGAGCAGCGACTCGCGAACCCGGGACACCAGGGCCGCGTAGGTCTCGGACGGGACGCTCTGGTCGCACGGGCTCAGGCAGCGGTGGAGCTCGGCGAGGACGCACGGGGTCCTGCGCGGCAGCAGCGGGAGCCGGTCGGCGCACTGCCGGATCGGGAACGTGTCGTGGAGCGCCTGGAGCGCCTTCTCGGCGACCTTCTTGGAGCCGAACGGGCCGAGATAGTCGGCGTCGTCGTCGAGCACCTGCTTGACCAGCGACAGTCGGGGCCATGGCTCCTGGGTGAGCTTGACGAAGTGCATCTTCTCCGGGCGTCGCGAGCGGCGGTTGTAGGGCGGCTTGTGCTCGGCGATGAGCCGCAGCTCGCGCACGCCCGCCTCCAGCGCCGTCGCGCACTCGATGCCCTGCACGGTCGCGGCCAGTCCGACCATCTCGCCCATCCGGGAGCGGGTCTCGGAGGCGGTGAAGTAGGTGCGTACGCGAGTGCGGAGGTCCTTGGAGGTGCCGATGTAGAGCACCCGGCCCCTGTCGTCCTTGAACAGGTAGACGCCGGGGGCGTGCGGCAGGTCCTCGGCCAGATGGCGCTTCTTGCGCTGGGCGGTGGTGACCTTGGCCGAGAAGACGGCCAGGTCCTCGAGGGTCTGCACGCCGATGTTGCCGAGGCGCTCCATCATGCCGTGGAGGACGTCGACCGTCGCGCGGGCGTCGGAGAGGGCGCGGTGGTTGGGGGTCGTGGGGGAGCCGAAGACCCGGGCCAGCGAGCCGAGCTTGTGGTTGGGCGCCTCGTCGCGGGTGACCACCCGGCGGGCGATCTTCACCGTGTCGAGCACCTCGAAACGCGGCCAGGGCCGCTCCTGCTTGGCGGCGAAGTGCTTGAGGAAGCCCACGTCGAAGGGGGCGTTGTGGGCGACCAGCACACAGCCCTCGGCGAACTCGAGGAACGCCGGGAGCACCGACTCGATGGTGGGGGAGGAGGCGACCATGGAGTTGGTGATCCCGGTCAGCACGGCGATCGAGGGCGGGATGCCGGTGTGGGGGTTGACGAGGGTCTGGAACTCGCCCAGCACCTCGCCGCCGCGCACCTTCACCGCGCCGATCTCGGTGATCATGCCGCCGTTGTCGGGGCTGTTGCCGGTGGTCTCCAGGTCGACCACGCAGAAGGTCAGGTCGCGCAGCGGCCTGCCGAGCTCGTCGAAGCCCCGCTGAGCCTCCCAGCCTCCGGTGGCCTTCTCGCGCTGGCGACGCGCCACGGCACGGGCGTGCATCTCCTTACGCGCCTCCCGCACCGCGCTACTACTGCCCATGCGAACACATTAGCGAGTGCCACCGACACTCTTGCGGCACTAGGGTGTGGCGCACCTGACAGGGGAGGTGTGGGCGATCGTAGGGAGAAACAGCGGCATCGAGGGGGCGGCGTCCGGCAACGAGGATCGTCCCTGGGCGCGCTGGTTCGCTCGCTCGGGCTCGTTGCAGGTCGAGCCGGCCGAGGCCGGCGAGCAGGCCAGGACGCTGCTGAGCGAGGACGGCCAGACCGCGGCGCTGCGGTTCAACGAACGTGTGCTCGACACGCTGACCGGCGATCTGGCCGGCCTGGTCGAGTACGTCACCGTCCTCGACGGCGCCCAGGCCGACGAGGTCCTCAACACCCAGAAGCTGATCGACAACGCCTTCGCCAGGGTCTCCGCCCAAGGCGTCGACCGGTTCGTGGCCTGGCTCTCGGAGCTGCGTACGCAGGGCCATCCGGCGATCGCGGTCCAGGCGCTGCACGCCTACGGCCGGCTCGCGGACGGCGATCTGGCCGCCCTGGCGACCTCGCTGGAGTCCGCCGCGGACCCCGTGATCCTGATCGCCGCCGCCGCCCTGCACCGCCCGCCCGAGGACGCGGCCCGGCTCGCGATCGAGAACGAGCACGACACCTCCATCGCCCACGCCGTCATCCACGACGTGCTCCGTCAGCGGACCGTCCCCGACATCGCCCGGTTCCTCCGGGCGCTGCACCTGCTCGGGGCACCGGACCTGGTCAACGACACGGTGAAGCAGTTCGCGGCCCCTGCCAGCGGTCGCTCGAACCTCGACAAGGCCCTTCTCTACGTCGCGCTGTACGCCAGCCCGAGGCTGCGTGAGATCGCCCTGGACCTGCTCTGGCGCACCCTCGGCGCGATCGGCGACCTCGGCCGGGCGCCGGGTCCCGCCCAGCAGCAGGATCTCGTCGCGGCGTTCTGGGAGCTGTGCCCGGGCGGACGCGTGCTCGAGGACTGGTTCAAGCTGCGCCTCGACGGCAGCGAGAACGCCGAGGAGGCGCGCGAGCACGTGGTGCTGCTGCTGCGAGGCAGCCGGGGACCCGGCCGCGACAGCCTCCTGGCAGCCATGGCCGGTGACGCGACGCCGATGAACCTCAAACGCATCTGCGAGACCCTCATGGAGGAGGGCGACGAGGCCCAGGCGGCGATGCTCGTCCGTGCGATCGCCCACAGCGGCCACATCGAGCGGCTCGGCGACTTCCTCGACCGGTGGTCGTGGGCGCAGCCGTCCGCCGAGACCACCCGGAAGCTTCTCCACTGGGTCCTCACCCCGGAGGGCGCGGACCGCGCGCCGATGGGATCCGCCGTCGTGGAGGGTGTCGCCGGCTATCTGGCCGACGGGCACGGCAGGACGCTGGGGGAGGACCTTCGCCGGCAGGCCGCGACCCTGGTCAGGCTCCGCCCGGCCGAGGAGATCGTGGGTCTGCTCGGCCACGTACCCTCCCGGGTCGGGAGGCGGGGCCGTTCGGCCGTCGCCGCAGACGTCGGCTGGAGGCTGGCCGAGGATCTGCTCGTCTACCCGGCGCCGACCGAGGAGACGTACGTCGCCTGGTACGCCGAGTGCCTCGTCGCCCTCGAGGAGGCCGGCTTCGCCGACGCGGTGCGTACGTCCTGGCACCATCTCGCCGACGAGGCGATCAACCGTCGTGGCGCCGGGCCGACGATCGCCGAGACCGCCCACCAGCTCCGGCGCAAGGAGCTCGCCGGCACGGCCGACCGGCTGCTGATCCGCTATCTCGATCAGGCGCAGAGCGTCACCCCCACCGACATCGTTGGCATCACCACCCGGCTCCGCCTGCACCGCTATCCGGAGGCGAGTCGCGCCGGGGTCCTGCGCCGCTCGGTGGGGCGGTGGCAGGACCGGGCCCGGGTCGATGCCGTCGTGGAGGCCCTGGTCGCGGCCGGACAGGAGGAGGAGGCCGAGTGGGTCAGGGCCGGGTTGTCGTGAGCCGGGTCTGCCTGAGGTAGCGGCGCCCGGCGCCGACGAGGAGGACGAACGCGCCCGAGGCGACGATCATCACCAGGGCGCGCAGGCTCCACACGCTCCACACGGAGTCGTCGTCGATCCGGTGGCGGACGGCGCTCAGCAGCGTCAGCGCGACCAGGTACAGCGCGAGCACGACGAACGGACGGTTCGCCGGGTCACGAGAGACCAGGCGCGCGCCGTGGTTCTTCGCGTCGTACCAGCCCAGGCCGGGGACCCGGAGATGATGGAGCCAGGGGAGCACGAGCAGGACGAGCGACCCCCAGCCGATCACCGCCACGCCCTTCCACACCCGGTCCCACGCGGACTCGTTGACGACCAGCGCGATGACGACGAAGGCCGCGTACGCCGCGAACGGGAGCAGTCGCTGGGCACCCGTCCCGAGCAGGTCGGAGCGCACGGCCAGGACGACGCAGGTGACCGCGTACAGGATCAGGATCGGGATGGTGTTGAGCACGGCCAGGGTCTGCCAGTCGCCGCCCACCGCGACCAGGACGACCAGCGCGAGCACCAGGTTGACGAGCAGGATCAGCCAGAAGGAGTCGCCGGTGCGGCCGGGGAGCCGTGATGCCCGCGGCTCGTGCAGGCCGCTGGGGACGTACCTCTCCGCGCTCAGCGCGTAGACCTCGCGACTGAGGGCGTAGGTGAACACGATGCCGGACCCGATCGGGGCCAGGATCGCGGCGATCCGGACCAGCACGACCAGCCAGTCGAGCGGCGCCCCGGCCAGCGTGGCCGCGTCGGTCAGGCGTGCGTAGGAGGTGCCGTGCTCGGCCCCGGAGCCGGCCATGTGCTCGGCGTAGACCAGCTGGAGGGAGGAGTAGAGGAGGAACGAGCCGACGACCGTGCCGTAGACCGCCCAGCGCACCCGCCTGGCCACCTCGCGACGGCCGCCACGGACCTCTCCGGTCACGTCCAGAGGAGCCTGGAAGCCGATGTAGGCGTAGATCACGCCGCTGGTGATCAGCGCGCTGAGCACGCCGGTCGTGGTGGGCCCGGCCGCGGTTCCCGGAGCCGTGGGCCGGCCCGGGGCCGCGAGCGCCAGGAACACCACGAAGATCACCGGGATGGCGATCTTGAGCAGCGTCAGGGCCGCGTTCGTACGCAGGACGAGCCGTCGGGGCAGCAGGACGAAGGCGATGATCGCGGCGGTCACCAGCACCGCCAGGGTCGACCCGATCCCGGTGAGCCCGCCGTCGCCGGCCAGGGCGGGGACGATCTCGGCCAGCCCGTTGACCGCCGCGGCCGCCTGGGCGGCCGGGTTGATGGCGTACGAGATCCACAGCGACGCCGCGAGGATGATCACCACCAGCGGCCCGAAGGCGTCGTGCGGATGGAACAGCAGCCCGCCGGTGCGCTGGGAGATGAGCCCGAACTCGACCATCACGACCGCGATGGTGAGCATGAGCAGGCCGCCGGCGGCCCAGCCGAGGAGCGCGGCCTCGCCCAGGCTCTCGTGAAGGGTGGGAACGGCCAGGAGCCAGCCCGATCCGATCACGCCGCCTGCGGCGAGGCCGACGACCTCGACGAGGCTCAGCTTGTCGGCCTGATCGGCGGGTCGCTCGTCCCTCTCGTCCTTCGCGGGTTCATCGGGGGTCACGGGTGTGACGGGTGTGACCGGCGTGACGGGCTCGGTGGGCTGCGGAGCGGGAGCCGCAGGGACCTGGGCGCGTCGCATCGCCTCGAACGCGATCGCGGTCATCAGACCACCGACGGCCGCGACCCAGAAGCTCGACTCGTGCAGCAGCTCGCGGAATCCCGGGGACTTGAGGGCATTGAGCTGGACGCTGCCGTAGATGGACATCACGAATCCCGCGGCGCACAGGATCATCCTGGCGATCGCGCTGAGGGTGTGCCGCACGCGCTGGTCTCCCACTCCCGATGATTCGAACGTCGGGAGAACCTATCGAATCAGGCCGGTGTGGCGCAGGAAGCCTGCGGGATCAACCGAGCAGGGGCGAGAGCGAGGAGAGCGGAACGGTGCGGGCGCCGGCGCGGCGTACGTCCTTGACGACCTCGGCGTCGTCGGTGGCGACCAGGATGACGCGGCCGGCGGGCTCGGCGTCGACGAGGTCGCGGATGACGTCGTCGGCGATGACGCCCTCGGGGGAGAAGAGGACCTTGACGCCGCGCGGAGGCACCGCGGTGGGGCGTACGGATGCGGAGTGGGCGTCGAAGACGACGGTCGTCTCGGCACCGGTGCGGGCGGCGATCGGCGCGATCGCCCGCAGCAGCCGCAGCCGCTGGGCATCGAGCGCCGAGTCGGGCCACAGCGCCTTGGAGACGTTGTAGCCGTCGACGATCAGCCGGACCCGCGGCATCGCCAGGAACTGCTCGAGGTGGGCGCTGCTGGTGACCCCGGCACCGGCGGCGGCGTCAGCGGAGGCCAGCTCGGCCTCCACCCGCTCGCCCGGGGTGCCGGTGACCGGCGGCAGCGCCAGCTCCCGACGCAGGCCGCCAGCCGCGTCGAGCAGCGTGTCGAGCAGGAACCGGGCGCGCAGCGAGGCGTCCTCACGGTCCGTCTTGGACGTACGCCGCTCGGCAGCGGCCTCGCGTTCCAGCTTGTCGATCTGGCTGCGGAGCTGCCGCAGCTGGCGGTCACGTGCGGCGAGCTCGTCCTCGGCGCGGGCGAGCGCCGTGCGGGCCTCGGTCAGGGCCTCGTCCAGCCCGGTGCCGGCCTCGCGTGCGGCGGCCCGGGCCTCGCCGAGCTTGCGTCGCAGCGCGGTGTTGTCGGCCTTGAGGTCGTCGAGGCGGGCCTTGCGGTCGGCACGCACCTCGCGGAGCTCGTCCTCGGCCGCGGCGAGCTTGCCGCGCAGCCTGGCCACCTCGGCGTCGACCACCGGCACCGCGGCGGCTTCCAGCCGGTCCAGGGCCTCCTTGAGCGAGACCTCCCAGCCGTCGGGGCGGATGAGCCAGACGACCGCGGCCGCCTCGGCCGGATCCTCGGGGAGGACCACGTCGTCGGCGGAGCCCTCGGAGACGTACGCCGGTCGCAGCTGGCTGCCGACCTTCTCCCGGACCTCGTCGTCGCTCTCGAGCACCGAGGCGATCATCGCGCCGCCGGCCTTGGCCCGCCGGGCGGGCGCGAAGTCGGCGATCCGCTTGAGCGCGGGCGGCAGGCGCACCACGTCGGGAAGCACCCCGGCCGTGAGCGCGACGATGCGCCCCCGGACCGTGTCGGGGAGCGTCGCGTACGCGGAGACCTCCATGTGCCAAGTGTAGGGACCCGGTCCGCGATCGCCGCCTCGAATACCGTGCTGCGATGGTGGTGACACGCCGGACGCAACCGGACGAAAGCAAAAATGTCGGTGCTCGGTGAGACCGTCACTCACATGACGACGAGAATCGACTGTGACACCTGCCTCGTGCGCGGTTTGGCGTGCCACGACTGCGTGGTCACCGTGCTTCTGGGGCCACCGCCGGAGCTGACCATCGAGGACGACGAGCGCCGGGCGCTCGACGTGCTGGCCGAAGGAGGCATGGTCCCGCCGCTGCGCATGGTGGAAGGGATGTAGCCGAACTTTTGGGCGTGGGTGGTTGGCAGGTGGGGGATGCCGTCGGCTAGTGTGCGCAGGAACTTGGCGCTCGTGGAAGTGGGTCAACCGGCCCACGCGAGTGTCGCGCTTAGTCCAGGCCCGCTTCGGGGCGGGCCAGGAGCCGGGGAACCACACCGGTCGTACGCCGCGAACACGGAGTGCGATCACCTGGGGTGCATCCGCCGCAAGGGCGATCTGGGAGACCAGATCGAGGAGCGGTGGTAAGGCAGGTCGTGCCTGAACCCGTCAGCTCACCCGGTAGGCGTCAACGACTACACACAAGGAGACCGTCCGCTCGTGACACGCGACCGGAAGCGACTCATTGCCGGAGCAGCCGGCATCGCCGCCATCGGAGTCGCCGGGATCATTCCCGCAGCGACCCCCGCCCAGGCAGACCCTGACATCGACGACGTTCGCAAGAAGGTCGACAAGCTCTACACCCAGGCCGAGGCGGCCAACGAGGACTACAGCAACGCCAAGCTGCGGCTGCAGGACCTCAAGGACCAGCTCGAGGACCTCAACTCCGACGAGAAGCGTCAGAGCAAGGAGCTCGACAAGATCCGCGCCGAGCTCCGTGACTCCGTGCTGCGGCAGTTCGAGGGCTCCGACGTCTCTGCCGTCGGCCAGGTGATCACCTCCGAGGACCCGCAGGAGTTCCTCGCCGGTCTCTCCACCGTCTCGTCCTACAACGCGCTGCAGGCCGACCTCCTCGCTCGGTACAACACCGAGGCGGAGGCCCTTCAGGTTCGTCGCGAGGCCACCGAGGACGCCAAGTCCCAGATGGCCAAGATCAAGACGACCATGCAGCAGAAGAAGAGCGAGATCGACAAGAAGTACGAGGCGGCCCAGGCCGAGCTCGACGAGCTGGAGGCCGATGAGCTGGAGGAGTTCCAGTCCACCGACACCAGCATCCCCTCCAACCTGCCGCCGCCCTCGGGTCGCGCCAAGGTGGCCGTCGACTACGCCCTCGCCCAGGTCGGCGACGCCTACGTCTACGGCGCCACCGGCACCGAGTCGTGGGACTGCTCCGGCCTCACCATGGGTGCCTGGGGCCAGGCCGGCGTCTCGCTCCCGCACTCCTCCTCGGCGCAGTACAGCAGCGGACCCCAGGTCTCGCGCGACCAGCTCGCCCCCGGTGACCTGGTCTTCTACTACAGCCCGATCAGCCACGTCGGCATCTACATCGGCAACGGCATGATCGTGCACGCGTCCAACCCGAGCACCGGTGTGAAGGTCTCCCCGATGGACGAGATGCCCTACACGGGCGCTGTCCGCCCGGGTTGAGTTTGACCCAGCACCCCGAAGAGGCCGATCGTTCGCAGGTGCGAACGGTCGGCTCTCTTCTTTCTCGCCCGGCCCTGATCGGGGCCGCGCTGGTGCTGGTGATGCTGCTCGCCGGGTTCGTCGGCTGGCGGCTCACCGGCGGGGGCGAGTACGTCGCCCCGACCCCGAGCAGCGCGCCGGACGTGCGCGCCGACACCGAGGGTGCCCGGGCCTCGCTGGATGCCCTGGTCGACGGCGTACGCGACGGGGCGGAGCCCGAGGGAGAGGACGCCGCCTCGGTGGCGGTACGCAACGCCCGTGCCATCGGCCTCGGGGACGTCACCGCGAGGTACGTCGCCGAGTCGGGCAACGTGGAGCCCGACGGCTCCTGGACGGCCGACGTCGAGATGTCGTGGCGCAGCCCCGGTGACCCGGTATTGACCGAGGAGCTGAAGGTCGGCTTCGACGCCGAGGGCGCGATCACCGGTTTCTCGGCGGCCCAGGGCACCCGCGTGCCGCTGTGGCTCAGCGGCCCGGTCGAGGTGCGCCGCACCGGCTCCACCCTCGTCATCGCCCAGGCCTCGGCCGACGTAGCCGACCGCTACGCCGAGCTGGCCAGCACCGCTGTCGCCGGGGTCCGCAAGGTGATCCCCTGGAAGAACCCGCGCCTGGTCCTCGAGGTGCCCGCGAACGGCCTCGACTCCGCGCTCGGCGCGCAGCCCGGGACCTACGCCGCCGTCGCGGCGGTGACCGCGACCGTCGACGGCTCCACGAAGGCCGGGACGCCGCTGCACGTGTGGGTCAACCAGGGCGTCATCGGTGACCTCGACGCCCCCGGCGCCCAGATCGTCATCACCCATGAGGCCACCCATGCGGCCACCGACGCCGCGACCAACACCCGTCGGCCGATGTGGCTGGTCGAGGGCTTCGCCGACTACGTCGCGCTCCGCGACACCAAGCTGCCGCTGTCCAAGACCGCCGGCCAGATCCTCGCCCAGGTCCGCGAGAACGGCGCCCCCGACCACCTCCCGGGCAAGGCCGAGTTCAACACCCGCTCGGAGCACTTCGGCGCCGAGTACGAAGCCGCCTGGCTCGCCTGCGAGGTCCTCGCCGAGGCCGGCGGCGAGCAGGCCCTGGTCGACCTCTACGAGGAGACCGGTCGCGGCATCGGCCTGGAGAAGGCGCTGCAGGCCGGCTTCGGCTTCGGAGAAGAGGAGCTGACCGCCCGCTGGCGGACCCATCTGTCACACTCGGCTCGATGAGTCGGGCGGAAGTGAGTGCAACGCGACGTACGTCGTGGGTGGTTCTCGTCCTCGGGGCGGTGGCGTTCGTGGTGCTCGCCTGGGCGCTGATTCCGTGGCATCCCTACCCGGGCGGCGCGCTCGACCTGCCCGACGAGCGTGACGTGTTCACGCCCGAGGAACTCGAGCGGATGCTGGCCTACTCCGGCACCGCCCGCTGGATCAGCCGGGCGTCGCTCCTCGTCTCTCTGGTCGTCGCCTGCGTGCTCGGGTTCACCTCGCTCGGCCGGCGCCTGGTGGCGCGGCTGCCCGGACCATGGCTGCTCCGGGTGGTGCTCGCCGTCGCCGTGGTCACGCTCCTCGGCTGGATCGCGACGCTGCCGTTCGGGGTGGCCATCCACCGGCTGCAGATGCGCCACGGACTCTCCCGGCAGGCGTGGGGACCCTGGCTGGGCGACTCGCTGCTGAACCAGGTCGTCGGCATCGTGACCACCTCCGTGGCGCTGCTCGCCCTCTTCGCCTGCATCCGCCTCGGCCGGCGTTGGTGGCCGGCGGTCGCCGCCGCCCTGGTCGCTGCCCTGGTGGTGGTCGGCTCGTTCATCTATCCGGTCGTCATCGAGCCGCTGTTCAACGACTTCGAGTCGCTGCCGCGCGGCCAGTTCCGGACCGAGGTGATGGCGATCGCCGAACGTGAGGGCGTCGAGCTCGACGACGTCCTGGTGGTCGACGCCTCTCGGCGTACGACCTCCCTCAATGCGTACGTCACCGGCTTCGGCTCCACCCGCCGCGTCGTCCTCTACGACAACCTCGTCGACTCGCAGCGGGGCGCCGCCGCGCGCGGGGCGGTCCTCTCCGTCGTCGCCCACGAGCTCGCCCACGCCAAGCACGACGACGTCCTGGTCGGCACGGTCATCGGCGCCGCCGGTGCGGTCGCCGGCGTCGGTCTGCTCGGCCTGCTGCTGTCCTACCGGCGCCAGGACGAGTACGCCACTCCCGAAGCGGTCCCGATGCTGATGGCCGTCTTCGCGCTCGCGAGCGTGCTGGCGATGCCGATCCAGAACGGCCTCAGCCGACACGTCGAGGCCCGCGCCGACGTCGAGGCGCTCCATGCCACCGGCGACCTGGAGTCGTTCACCCGGCTGCAGCACGACCTCGGTGCCCGCTCGCTCTCCGACCCGTCACCGCAGGCCTGGTCGCAGTGGTGGTTCGGCTCCCACCCGACGACGCTGCAGCGGATCGCTATTGCTCATCGGGTTCTCGACTGAAATAGGCCGAGTCGGCGCATCTTGACGCCTCGCTCGCTTCGCTTCGCTCCAAGGCGTCAAGATGCGCCGACTCGGCGGCACGAGCAACTACTTTGCGTACAGCGCCTCGACCTCGTGACTGAACTCGCGCATGACGACGTTGCGCTTGAGCTTGAGGCTGGGGGTGAGCTGGCCACCCTCCTCGGTCCAGGATTCGGGGATGATCACGAACTTGCGGATCGACTCGGCCTTGGAGACCGCCTTGTTGGCGTCGTCGACGGCGCTCTGGATGGCGGCACGCAGGTCCTCGTCCTCGACGAGGTCCTCGATGTCGCCGGACTTGCCGTTGGCCTCGGCCCAGGTTGGCAGCGCCTCGGGGTCGATGGTGACGATCGCGCCGATGAACGGCTGGCCGTCGCCGACGACGATGCACTGGTCGACGAGCACGTGGGCGCGCAGGCGGTCCTCGAGGACGGCCGGGGCGACGTTCTTGCCGCCGGCGGTGACCAGGATCTCCTTCTTGCGGCCGGTGATCTTGACGAAGCCCTCGTCGTCGACCTCGCCGAGGTCGCCGGAGTGGAACCAGCCGTCCTCGGTCTTCGCATCCGAGGTGGCGGCCGGGTTCTGCCAGTACTCCTTCAGCACCTGGCCGCCCTTGAAGAGCAGCTCGCCGTCATCGGCGACACGCACCGAGGTGCCGGGAATCGGCCGGCCGACGGTGCCGATCTTGAACGCCTCGGGCAGGTTGACGGTGAGCGCGCCGGTCGTCTCGGTGAGGCCGTAGCCCTCCAGGACGGTGACGCCGATGCCGCGGTAGAAGTGGCCCAGGCGGTCGCCGAGCGGCGCTCCGCCGGAGATCGCGTAGGAGCAGTTGCCCCCGAGCGCGGCGAGCAGCTTGCCGTAGACGAGCTTGGAGAACAGCTTGTGCTTGGCGGCGAGCAGGAACGGCGCCTTGCCGGTCTCGGTGGCCCGGGAGTATTCGATGGCGACCTCGGTGGCCATGTCGAAGATGCGGCCCTTGCCGTCGGCCACGGCCTTCTGCGAGGCGGTGTTGTAGACCTTCTCGAAGACCCGCGGCACGGCCAGCACGAAGGTCGGCTGGAAGGTGCCGAGGTCGGCGACGAGGTTCTTGATGTCGGGTGTGTGGCCCAGACGGGTGCGGGAGGTGATGCAGCCGATCTGGATGATCCGTGCGAAGACGTGCGCGAGCGGCAGGAACAGCAGCGTGCTGCGGCCCTCGATGTTGAACAGGCCGTCGAGCGAGTCGACGACGACGCCGAGCTCGAACATGAAGTTGCCGTGGGTCAGCACGCAGCCCTTCGGGCGCCCGGTGGTGCCGGAGGTGTAGATCAGCGTCGCGGCGTCGTCGGGGGTGACCGCGCTGCGGCGGGCCTCGAGCTGCTCGTCGGTGATGTCCGCGCCGAGCTTGACCAGCAGGTCGACGGCGTTGTCGTTGATCGACCACACGCTGTTGAGCGCGGCGCAGCCCGCGCGGACCTCGCTGATCCGGCTCATGTGGCCGGCGTCCTCGGCGACGATCGCCACGGCGGCGGAGTCCTGGAGGATCCATGCGATCTGCTCGGCGGAGGAGGTCTCGTAGATCGGCACCGTCGTCGCGCCGGCGAACCAGATCGCGTAGTCGATCAGCGTCCACTCGTAGCGCGTCTTCGAGAGCAGCGCGACCCGGTCCCCAGCGCCTACACCAGCCGCGATCAGTCCCTTGGCGACCGCCGAGACCTCAGCGAGGAACTCGGACGACGTCACGTCGACCCAGGAGCCGTCGGCGCCTGGCCGGCTGAGGACGGCGGCATCGGGTGCCTCGGCGGCGTTACGCACGACGTCGTCGCTCAGACTGCCGGTGGGGGGAACAACGTACGTCGCGGGCGTGGAGAACTCGCGCACTAGGGCCTCCGCATACTGATGGTAGGTGGGTACGAACCGGAGGTTACCCCCGTCACAGCCCGACCATTTCACCGGGATGCTATCCGGTACGCTCCATGGCACCTAGCAAGTCAGGGAGTGAGGACACCACCGATGGCCGATCAGACCACCTCGACGATCGTGATCGAGGCCGCGCCCTCGGCAGTGATGGCGGTGATCGCGGACTTCAAGTCCTATCCGGCCTGGGCCAAGGGCATGCAGGAGGTCAGCGTCCTCGAGACCGGGGTCGACGGGCGGGCCGAGCAGGTCCGGTTCGTGCTGGATGTCGCGCCGATCAAGGACGAATACACCCTGGCGTACGACTGGGACGACGACCGCCAGGTGACTTGGTCGCTGGTCAAGGGCAACCTGCTGCGGTCGATGGACGGCGCCTACGTGCTGCGCGACCTCGGCGGTCGCACCGAGGTCACCTACCGGCTCGCGCTCGACCTGAGCATCCCGCTGATCGGCATGCTCAAGCGCAAGGGCGAGAAGGTCCTGATCGACACCGCGCTGCGAGGCCTCAAGCAGAGAGTCGAGAAGCAGGGCATGCCTTCGTGAGAATCCTCCTCTTCACCGGCAAGGGCGGCGTCGGCAAGTCCACCGTCTCGGCCGGCACCGCGGCGATGTCCGCAGCCCGCGGCCTGCGCACCCTGGTCCTCTCGACCGATGCCGCCCACTCCCTGGGCGACGCGTTCGCCCTCCCTGGGCACAGTGAGGGCGCGTTGGGTTCGGAGCCGGTCCAGGTCACCGAGCACCTCTACGTCCAGCACGTCGACGCCCAGCGCCGCTTCGAGGAGTCGTGGGCGGAGGTGCAGGGCTACCTGCTGAGCGTCCTGGACACGATCGGGGTGGACCGGATCGCCGCCGAGGAGCTGACCATCATCCCGGGGGCCGAGGAGGTCTTCGCGCTCCTGGAGCTGCGCCGGATGGCGGTCTCGGGGGAGTGGGACACGATCGTGGTCGACTGCGCCCCGACCGCCGAGACGCTGCGGCTGCTCGCCCTTCCCGAGGCCCTGGGCTGGTATCTCGAGCGCATCCTCCCGGTGCAGCGCAAGATGGTGAAGGCGCTCAAGCCGGTGCTGACCAAGGCCGCCGGTGTGCCGATGCCCGGCGACTCGGTCTTCGACGCCCTGGTGCGGCTCCACGACGAGCTCGCGGAGGTCCGAGCCCTGCTCTCGGGCCCCGAGGCGTCCGTACGCATCGTGCTGACCCCCGAGCGCGTCGTGCTCGCCGAGGCACGACGGTCCTGGACGACGCTGTCCCTCTACGGCTACCGCGTCGACGGTGTGGTCGCCAACCGGATCTTCCCGGCCGGCGGCTCCGACGACTGGCGCGCCGGCTGGGTCAAGGCCCAGGACGACGTGCTCGGCGACGTCGGCGCCTCCTTCGAGGGGCTGCCCGTGTGGCGCTCGTTCTACCGGCCGACCGAACCGGTCGGGGTCGAGGACCTGCGCGAGGTCGCCGAGGCCGCGTACGCCTGGTCCGGCAGCATCGATCCGCTGGCCGTTCCCGAGACCGCGGCTCCGTTCCGCACCGAGACCACCGGCGAGACCACCATCGTCCATCTGGCGCTGCCCGGGCTGGCCCAGTGGGTCGAGCGCGACCAGGTGCGGCTGGGCCGCAACGGCGACGAGCTGGCGATCACGGTGGGGGCGTACCGACGGCTCCTGACCCTTCCCGCCGCACTCGCCCGGATGCGCGTCAGCGGGGCGCGGGTCGAGGGCGGGGAGCTGCGAGTAACGTTTTCTCGTCAGACGACGAACACCGAGAGTGAGAAATCGTGAGCGAGCAGCGCCACGAGTGGGCGGACGAGCCGTTGGGGTCGACCGCCGAGGAGCTCGGCCGGCTGATGGAGGCCATCGGCGAGTGGGCCAAGGACTCCCGGATCGGCCACTTCACCGAGGCGGTCGGAGAGCATCTCGATACCGGGGCACCGGAGTGTGCCTACTGCCCGCTGTGCCGTACCGTACATGTCCTCCGGGAGTCGAGTCCGGAGGTCAAGGTGCACCTGGCCAGCGCTGCCGCTTCGTTGATGCAGGCCGCGGTCACGGTGCTCAACGCGGCGGCCACGAGTCCGGGTGCTGGCCCTAGTGAAGGCGAGGATGCTCACAGTGATGGCGTGCGGGCTGAGGAAGATGCGACCCGGGACTGGGCGCAGCGCTCCGAGAAGGTCGAGCGGATCGATCTCGACGGCTGGAGCTGAGTCATGACGACGACGAAGAAGCTCGCCTGTGGTGTCGACGTCGGTGGCACCAAGATCCTCGGCGGCGTCGTCGACCATGACGGCAACATCATCGAGGACCACCGCGTCGAGTCGCCGGCGAAGAGCCCAGAGGCCATCGAGGCCGCCATCATCGAGGTGGTCCAGGAGCTCAAGACCCGCCACCCGATCGAGTGCGTCGGCATCGGTGCCGCGGGCTACATCGACAAGGGCCGCTCGACGGTCATGTTCGCGCCCAACATCGCCTGGCGCGACGTACCGCTCAAGGAGCGCCTGGAGAAGGTCCTCGAGCTGCCGGTCGTGATCGAGAACGACGCCAACGCGGCCGCGTGGGGCGAGTTCGAGTACGGCGCGGGCGCCGAGGTCGACAACATGATGCTGGTGACCGTCGGCACCGGCGTCGGCGGCGGCCTGGTCCTCGAGGGCGAGCTCTACCGCGGCGCCTTCGGTGTCGGCGCCGAGATCGGCCACATGCGGGTCGTGCCCAACGGCCACCTGTGCGGCTGCGGCAACCGCGGCTGCTGGGAGCAGTACGCCTCGGGGTCGGCCCTGGTGCGCAACGTCCGCTCCGCCGCGCGCGGTGGGTCCCTGCTGGCCCGCGAGGTCCTGGACCGGGCCGAGGGTGACCTCGACAAGATCAAGGGCCCGCTGATCACCGAGGCGGCCCGCGACGGGGACGCCTTCGCGATCGAGGCGCTGACCGACCTCGGCATCTGGCTCGGCGAGGGGATCGCCTCGATCGCCGCCGTGCTGGACCCGGCCGTGGTGGCCATCGGCGGGGGAGTGGCCGAGGCCGACGACCTGCTGCTCGGGCCTGCTCGGCGCGCCTTCCAGGCTCAGCTGACCGGCCGCGGACATCGGCCGATGCTCGACGTACGCAAGGCCACGCTCGGCAACCAGGCAGGGTTGATCGGCGCTGCGGACCTGGCTCGCAAGTGAGCCAGCACCAGTGAGCCTGCACATCGGTGTCGACATCGGCGGCACCAAGGTGCTCGCGGCAGAGGTCTCTCCGGACGGTGAGGTGCTCCGCACCGCTCAGCGCAGCACGCCCGGACGCCGGGTCGAGCTCGAACTGGTGGAGGACGCGCTGACCGAGGCGGTCACCGAGGTGGCCGCCGGCCGGCCCGTCGCCGGCGTCGGCCTGGCCGCCGCGGGGTTCGTCGACGCGGCCGGGGAGCGGGTCATGTTCGCTCCCCACCTGCCCTGGCGAGGCGAGCCGACTCTGACCCGGCTCTCCTCGCGATGGGGCACCCGGGTGGCGCTCGACAACGACGCCAACTGCGCCGCGTTGGCCGAGCTGGAGCTCGGTGCTGCCCGCGGCGTCGACTCGGCCCTGCTCATCACCCTCGGCACCGGCATCGGCGGCGCCGTGATCCTGGACGGCAAGATCGTCCGGGGCCGCAACGGCATGGCCGGGGAGTTCGGCCACATGCAGGTCGTGCCCGGCGGGCTCCCGTGCGAGTGCGGCCTCACCGGCTGCTGGGAGCAGTACTCCTCCGGCAACGCGCTGGTCGCCTTCGTGCGCGCCCGCGTGGAGACCGAGGAGTACGCCGGCTGCGCGCTCGACGAGCTGGCCGCCGGCGACCCGCTCAAGATCACCGGCCCCGCGGTCACCGCCGCCGCGGCCCGTGGCGACGCGCTCGCGCTGGCTGCGTACGAGTCGGTGGGGTCGTGGCTGGGGGTCGGGATGGCCGGCCTCGTGGCCGCCTTCGACCCCGAGATGTTGGTCGTCGGCGGGGGAGTCTCCACCGCGGGCGACCTGCTGCTGGCGCCGGCGCGCACGGCGCTGGAGGCCTCGCTCGTCGGTCGTCTCCATCGTGAGGTCCCGCCGATCGTGGCGACCGCCTTCGGTGCCGAGGCGGGCGTCGTGGGGGCGAGCATCCTGGCTCGCCGCCTCACCTCGAGCCAGAGCCAGACCTAGACGCGGGCGCCGTCGTCCCAGGGGTCGCGGGGCTCGGACGGCATGGTCGCGAGCAGGTAGACGAAGCCGGCCAGGAAGGCGGCGACCAGGCCACCGATGACCCAGCTGTTGAAGTGCCGGCCGGTGACCTGGGTGACCACGATCAGGACCAGCACGGCGACCGGCGCTCCGAGCACCCCGATCCAGGCGAGCAGGCGCGCCGGGGTCGGCCTCGGGAGCGGCGGCGGAGGAGGTGGGACGTAGCCCTCCTCGTCGTCGCGCCACATGTCGTCATAGGCGTCCGGCTCGTCGACGGTCTCGACGATGTCGATCTTCTTCTCGAAGAGATCGCGGGCGACGGGCTCCTCCTCGAGGGCGGGGCGGTCGCCGTAGTTCTCGACGATCTCGCGCCATGCTTCGTCGTCCGACGGCTGGCTCTCCGAGGGCACGGAGGCGTCGTCTGGGGCCCCGGTCGCGTCCTCGGGCCGGTCGTCTCGGTCACTCACTCCTCAAGCCTAGCCGGATCCCATGACAGGGTGCGGGAGTCGAAGTACCTGTCTCGTTATAGGCTCATCGGTCGAAGGCAATTAGGGAAGGCGATGGGGTGTCGACGAAGCTCTTCTACTCGTTCTTGAAGTGGGTGGCGATCGGGCCTCTCCTGCGAGCGGTTTTCCGTCCGTCCTATGAGGGCACGGAGAACATCCCGCGCAAAGGCCCGGCGATCATGGCCAGCAACCACCTCTCCTACGCCGACTGGCTCTTCATGCCGCTCGGGATGAAGCGGATGGTGCGTTTCGTGGCCAAGGCGGAGTACTTCACCGGAACGGGCCCCAAGGGCTTCCTGCAGAGGGTCTTCTTCTCGGGCACCGGCAACGTGCCGATCGACCGCGGTGGGGCCACCGCCGCCGAGGGGGCGCTCATCGCCGCCAAGCGGGTCCTGGCCGAGGGCGAGCTCTTCGGGATCTACCCCGAGGGCACCCGCTCCCACGACGGCAAGCTCTACCGGGGACGGACCGGCATCGCCAGACTGGCTCTGGACACCGGTGCGCCCGTGATCCCCGTCGCCGTGATCGGCACCGACGTGATCGCGCCTCCGGGCAAGAAGTTCGGCAAGCTCGTGCACCCGCGGGTCATCTACGGCAAGCCCCTGGACTTCTCGCGCTACGAGGGCATGACCAACGATCGCTACATCCTGCGCGCGATCACCGACGAGATCGTCTACGAGATCCTGAAGCTCTCCGGCCAGGAGTACGTCGACATGTACGCCACCGAGGCCAAGAAGCTGGCCGAGGGCAAGAAGCCCGCGAAGAAGCCCGCGAAGAAGTCCACCGGGCCTACCAAGGACGTAGCCTGACGATCCACTCGTCCCACCCGTTCCCGACGCCGGAGGATCCGGTACGCCGGTTGCGCGGTCGTCTGGGTGGGCGGGTGTCGCTGTGGACCTCGGGCTCTGCCGATTCCTGGGCGGGGCTGACGGTCTCCTCACTGATGGTGGCCAACGGGTCGCCCGGCGCCGTCCTCGGTCTGCTCGATCCCGACTCGGATCTCCGCGACGAGCTCGAGGAGACCGGCGTAGGGGTCGTGTCGCTGCTCCACTGGCGCCATCGCGACCTCGCCGAGGCGTTCGGGGGCACCGCTCCCGCTCCCGGCGGCGCGTTCCGCTTCGGGTCGTGGGAGACGACCGAGTTCGGCCGTCGCCTCGCCGATGCGCCGACCTGGGCAGGCGTACGCCTGGTGTCGATGCAGGAAATCGGCTGGTCTGCTCTGGCGACCTGCGAGATCGTGTCGCTCGAGGTCGGTGACGACGCCGACCCGCTGGTCCACAGGCACGGGAGGTATGAGCGATGATCGAGGGCTATCTGCGACGGCTCGGCATCGAAGGGCGGCCGGACGCGACGTACGAGACGCTCGTCGATCTTCATCACCGCCATCTCGACACGCTTCCCTACGACAATCTCTCGATCATGCTCGCCGCCATCGGGGCCGTGGGGGCGCCGGACCCGGTGGACCCCGAGGTGACGCTGGAGCGGGTCGCGGCCGGGGGCAATGCCGGCTACTGCTTCCACAACAACGGGGTCTTCTCGCTGGTGCTGGAGGAGCTCGGTTTCGACGTCGTACGCCGCTTCGGCCAGATGCTCGAGGCGACCGGTCCTTCGGGGGCCTTGGACCACCTGGCGATCGAGGTCCGTGGACTGCCGACCTCATCGAACCCGGCTGGCCGGTGGGCTGCCGACGTGGGCTACGGGGACGGCTTCCGTGACCCGTTGCCGCTGGTCGACGGGCATTTCCGACAGGCCGGCTTCGTCTACCGGCTGGCGCGGGTGGGGGAGTCGGGGTGGACCTTCCACCACGATCCTCACGGTTCGTTCAACGGGAGCTTCGTCCGCGGCGACGTTGCGCAGGACGCGATCGAGACGTCGCACCTACGGCTCTCCACGCCGCCCGAGGGCGACTTCACTCGCAAGCTCGTCGTGCAGCGGCGTGGCGCGACGGGTGCTGACACCGTTCGCTCGATCCGGCACACGCGGACCGGACCCGGGGCGTCGACGCGTGAGCTGCGGAACTTCGACGAGTGGCGCGCAGCCCTGGGTGGTCTCGGGCTGTCGTTCCTGGGTGCTGAGGAGGACGCGCTGCGCGAGCTCCACAAGCGACAGGCCGCCGACTACGACGAGTGGTTGCTGACGCGCTAGTCGCCGACGTGCTGAGATGGCGGACATGAGCGACGAACCTGCCCCCGAGCTGCTCGACATCGCGGCCGAGCTCTACGGGCTGCCGCTGGCCGACTTCACGCCGGAGCGCGACGCGCGGGTCAAGAGCCTGAAGGGCACGCCGCTGGCGGGTCCGGTCAAGGCGCTGAAGAAGCCCTCGACCGCGGCGTGGGTGGTGAACCTGCTGGTGCGCTACGAGACCGAGCAGGTGGAGCAGGTGATCTCGGTCGGCGCTCTGCTGCGCGAGGCGCAGACGGGCATGGACGCCGCTCAGCTGCGGGAGCTCACCAAGCAGCGCCGCCAGCTGACCGCGGCGGTGACGACCCGTGCCCGCGGGCTGGCACGCGAGCACGGTCTCCGGGTGACCGAGGCGGTCGCGACCCAGGTCGAGGCCACCTTGACCGCGGCCATGATCGACGAGTCCGCCGCTCAGGCCGTACGCAGCGGCCTGCTCGTCTCCGCATTGGCCGCCACCGGGGTCGACGCCGTGAACGCGGCGTCCGCCGTCGCTCTTCCGGACGCCCTGGGCTTCGAGGTCCCCGAGGTCGTCCCGCCTCCTCGGGAGCCGCTGCGGGCCGTCCCGGACCTGCCCGACACCGCCGCCCTCGACGAGGCCCGGGAGGCGCTCACGGAGGCCGAGTCTGCGCTCTCCGGTGCGGAGGAGCAACGCGACAAGGCGATGTTGGCCTTCAAGGATGTCGAGGCGAGGTCGCTCCAGGTGAAGTCGGAGATCGAGGACCTACGCCGCCGGCTGGCCGACCTGGAGTCCGCCGCCGCCGACGTCGACGACGAGCTCACCGAGGCGGAGGACGCCCGCGACTCCGCCGAGCACGCGGTCGCGGAGGCCGCCGCTGCTCGCGACTCCGCAGCCGCTGAGGTGGAGCGCCTCGGCGGCTAGGTGGCTCCGGCCCACGGACGCTGTCAATGTCGAGTTTTTCAGTCGACTATTCTGGCCGGATGACCGAGACCGTCACCGACTCCGCCGTCTCTGCCCGCTACCGCGACCCCGCTCTCGCTCACCTGGCGACGACCAGCGCGGTGATCGAGCATCAGCTCGGGCACCGGTCGGTGCGCTCGTTCCTGAGCGACCCGGTCACCGACGACCAGCTCACCGCCATCGTCGCGGCCGCCTCGTCGGCGCCGACCTCCTCCAACCTGCAGACCTGGAGCGTCGTCGCAGTACGCGACCCGGCCCGCAAGGCACGGCTCGCCGAGCTGGCCGGGGACCAGGCGTTCATCGAGGCGGCACCGCTCTTCCTGCTCTGGGTCGCCGACCTCAGCCGCGCCCGTGGGCTCGCGGCGGCCGCCGGGACCCAGGTCGAGGCGACCGACTACCTGGAGTCGACGCTCCTCGGGGTCATCGGCGCCACCCTCGCCGCTCAGAACGCCATCGTCGCCGCCTCGTCGCTCGGCCTGGGCACGGTCTGCGTCGGTGGCGCCCGCAACAGTCCCGAGGAGATCGCGGCCGAGATCGGCCTGCCTCCGGGGGCGTTCGTCGTCTTCGGCCTAGCGGTCGGCGTGCCCGACCCCACCGAGGAGGCCGGCGTCAAGCCTCGGCTCCCGCAGTCTGTCGTACTCCATCACGAGACCTACTCGTCCCCGGGTGCCGACGACCTCGCTGCGTACGACGATCGGCTCGGCGGCTACAACGCCACCTACGGTCTGGACGGCGGCTGGTCCGAGCGCGTCCTGACGCGTCTCGTCGGACCCGCCAGCATGTCCGGTCGCCATCGGCTTCGGGCTCAGCTCGAGCTCCTCGGGCTCGCCGGCCGCTGAAGGGATGCTTCTCCCACGGCTGTGCCGGAGCGGATGTTCTCCGCTCGCTGAGCGTCAGACGGCGAACGTGTCCCCGGGCTCGGCCGTGATGCTCTTCCGCATCCGGACCAGCGGGACGGGTGCGCCGCCACGGTCGTCGGTGATCCGCTCGACCGGTTCGAAGCCGTACGTCGTGTAGAGCGGCTCTCCGGACAGGGTGCCCATCAGCTCGAGCGTGGTGAAGCCCTCCGCTGATGCGGCGCGCTCGCAGAGGTCCAGGATCAGCCTGCCGACGCCGCGTCGGGCGAAGGCCGGGTTGGTGTACATCGCCCGGACCCTGGCCGGGTCCGTCTTCGGGTCGAGGAGCTTCGGCTCGCGGCCCGGGGTGTGGTCGCCGCCGTAGAGCGTCGCCCTCCTGCTCCAGCCGCCGCAGCCGGCGATCTGGTGGTCCTCCTCGACCACGAAGTAGGTGCCGTCCTCGATCAGCTGGGTGTCGATGCCCATCACCGTTCGGCTCGAGGTGATCTGGGCCGCGGTCAGGAACCCCTTCTGGAGCTCTCCGATCGACACGTTCATGATCTCCGTCAGGGCCGGGATGTCTTCGTGGGTCGCGATGCGGTGGGTGAAGGGCACGTGTCAAAGCGTGTCATGACACTGCGGTCTCGCTGCCGGGCGGCCCGAAACAGGAATCCTGTGTGAGGTAGGTCACGTCAATTCGACCGAATCTATTGACGCTATAAAACGATGTCGATAACGTTTTCCAGCGAGTTCGCGCGAGCTCTGAGGTACCACCGACCACCTTTCATTCCGGGAGAACAGGATCGATGATGACCCGAGTTCGTGTCAGACCCCTGCACGCCATGAAGGCCAGAGGAACCGCCGCCTTCACCACCCTTGCCGCCCTGGTGATCACCAGCGGCATCGCCATCACTGCCGTCGCCGGCCCCGCTCTGGCCGACGGCTCCACCCTGCAGGCAGCCGCGGCCGAGTCCGGCCGCTACTTCGGCACCGCCATCGCCGCGAGTCGGATGTCCGACTCGCAGTACACGACCATCGCGAACCGCGAGTTCAACATGATCACCGCCGAGAACGAGATGAAGATGGACGCGACCGAGCCGTCGCCGAACCAGTTCAGCTTCTCCTCCGGGGACCAGATCGCCAACTGGGCCATCCAGAACGGCAAGCGGGTCCGTGGGCACGCGCTGGCCTGGCACTCCCAGCAGCCGGGCTGGATGCAGAACATGGAGGGCAGCTCGCTCCGCAGCGCCATGCTCAACCACATCGCCGGGGTCGCCGGCCACTACCGCGGCAAGATCTACGCCTGGGACGTGGTGAACGAGGCCTTCGAGGACGGCTCGTCCGGGGCGCGCCGCAACTCCAACCTGCAGCGCACCGGCAACGACTGGATCGAGGCCGCCTTCCGCGCCGCCCGCTCCGCCGACCCGAACGCGAAGCTCTGCTACAACGACTACAACACCGACAACTGGAGCCACGCGAAGACGCAGGCCGTCTACAACATGGTCCGCGACTTCAAGTCGCGCGGCGTACCCATCGACTGCGTCGGCTTCCAGGCCCACTTCAACTCGGGCAACCCGGTGCCGAGCAATTACCACGTCACGCTGCAGAACTTCGCCGACCTCGGCGTCGACGTACAGATCACCGAGCTCGACATCGCCGGCTCCGGCACCTCGCAGGCCGAGCAGTTCCGCGGTGTGACCCAGGCCTGCATGGCTGTGACCCGCTGCACCGGCATCACCGTCTGGGGCGTACGCGACACCGACTCGTGGCGGGCCTCGGACACCCCGCTGCTCTTCGACGGCTCCGGCAACAAGAAGCTCGCCTACGGCTACGTCCTCGACCAGCTCAACACCGCCGACGGCGGGTCCACGCCGCCGGCGGGGAGCTGCACGGTGAGTGTCACCCGGACCGAGTCCTGGAACGACCGGTTCAACACCGTGTTCACCGTCAGCGGCACCGACGACTGGGTGGTCCGGATCAGCACCGGCTCGGGCCAGAGCCTGCAGAACTCCTGGAACGCGAGCATCTCCGGTACGTCGGGAACGCTCACGGCCACGCCGAACGGCAACGGCAACCAGTTCGGGATCACGCTCTACTCGGGCGGGAACACCGCGACACCGACCGCGACCTGTACCGCGGCCTGACGCACGATACGCCTGAGGCCTCGGCTGCGGATGATCCGCAGCCGAGGCTGCGTCGTCGAATAGGTGGCGCGCCTCAGAGCTCCTCGAGGGCGTCCTCTCCGGAGGCGGGGTCGTAGAGGTAGACCTGCTCGCCCGCACGGGGGTCGCGGGCGGAGAGGACGTGGAAGGTGGGGGAGGCCGGGTCGGCGAGGTCGACGACGCTCGCGCCGGCACCGAGCACGCCGCGTACGAGATGCGGGGGAGCGGTGGTGTCGATGCGGGTGACGATGCCGGGGGTCACCCAGACGGGTACGCCGGCAAGGAATCCGCTGACCTGGAAGTGCAGGTGGCCGGTGAGGATGGCGCGTACGTCGCTGCTCCGCACCACCCGGCCGAGGGCGGAGATGTTGCGCAGGACGACATCGGTGACGTAGGGGACCGAGGCGAGGTGAAGGGGCGGATGGTGCAGGACGAGGACGGTGCCGTCGCGTACCGGAGTGGCCAGCTCGTCGGCGAGGCAGGCCAGCTGGTGCTCGTCGAGGAAGCCGTGGGTCTTGCCCGGGACCAGGCTGTCGATGGTGATGACCCTGAGCTCGCCCAGGTGGCTGACCGCCGCGCACAGGTCCGAGTCCGGGTCCAGCAGCCGGCCGCGGTCGCTCCCGTCGGGATCGCGATGTCCGCTGCCGAGCACCTCGCGGAACGGGCCGCGGGCATCGTGGTTGCCCGTCGAGTAGAGGTGCGGGATGCCGCGCTCGGCCGCGAACGCACCCACCCGCTCCATGACGGAGCGGCAGCCCGCAGCCGATCCGTCGTCGGCGATGTCGCCGCTGACCACGACGGCGTCCAGGCCGGGCAGGTGGCGGGCGTCGTGCAGGATGCGCTCCAGCGCGGCGACGGCGTCGACACCGTCCATGTCGATGCCGGTCGCGGAGACGTGGGTATCGGAGAGATGCAGGATCCGGGTCACGTGGTGAAGGCTGCCATGAGGACCTCGGCGACGCCGTCGTTCTCGCTCAGGACGGCGACGTCCAGGTAGTGGGCGTCGATCTTGTCCCCGACCTGGGTGAGGTCGACCTGGGCACAGGCGACCGCGTCGTCGGTGCAGCCGGCCCCGTCCAGCACCGGCGAGCCGGGTAACTGGGCGAGCCAGGCGTCGAGCTCGGCCCGGGGGACCGTCATCGCACCCTCGATCTGCCAGTCCTGGAACCCGATGTAGGTGCAGCTCGCCGCGGAGGTCCCGTCCGGCAGGTCCGGCGCTCCCACCGCATGCGCGAGATCGACGCAGTCGGCCGGCTGGTCCTCCGCCGCCTCCCGCAGGTCGGTGCCCACCCGGGCGACGACCAGTGCGACGACCGCGACCAGTACCGCGACGACGAGCAGCGTGCCCGCCATGAGCGTCCACGCCCACCAGGGAAGCCCGCGCGGCGGACTGCTCATGCCCACTGTCGGGAGCGCTCGACCGCCCGGGTCCAGGAGGCGTACGCCTCATCGGCCGCATCGCGACGCGACGCGTCGGGGGAGAAGGTGCGGTCCAGGGCCCAGGTCTCGCGGATCTCGTCGAACGAGGACCACACACCGACCCCGAGGCCGGCGAGGAAGGCCGCGCCGAGACCCGTGGTCTCGACGTGGCGAGGGCGAGAGACGTCGACCCCGAGCTGGTCGGCCTGGAGCTGGCACAGCAGGTTGTTGGCGGCCGCGCCGCCGTCGACGTTGAGCGAGGCGACGGGCGTCGGCATGGTCGCCATCACGTCACGTACCTCGAAGGTGATCGCCTCCAGGGTCGCCCGCACGATGTGGGCGCGGGTGGTGCCGCGAGTGATGCCGATGATCGTGCCGCGGGCGTCGGGGTCCCAGTGGGGCGCACCGAGGCCGGTCAGGGCGGGCACGAACACAACGCCCTCGGACGAGGTGACGGTGCTCGCCAGGGCCTCGGTCTCCGCGGCCGAGCCGATGATCTGCAGGCCGTCGCGCAGCCACTGCACCGCAGCGCCGGTCACGAAGATCGAGCCCTCGAGGACGTAGGTGACCTCTCCCGACGGTGACATCCAGCCCGGCGAGGTGAGCAGCCCGGACTCCGACCGCTGCGGGGTGGTGCCCGTGTTGGTCAGCACGAACGAGCCAGTGCCGTAGGTGCACTTGGAGTCGCCCACCTCGAACGCCGCCTGCCCGAACAGCGCCGCCTGCTGGTCCCCGGCCACTCCGGCGATCGGCAGCGAGAGATCCAGGAACGAGCGCGGGTCGGTGACCACGCCCTCGCCCCAGTTGGGACCGATCTCCGGAAGCGCGTCGCGCGGCACGCCGAAGAGGTCGCACAGCTCGTCGGACCAGTCGTTGGTGTTGATGTCGAACAGCAGTGTCCGCGACGCGTTCGAGACGTCTGAGACGTGGTGCATGCCGCGGGTCATCCGGGCGATGAGGTAGGAGTCGACGGTGCCGATCGCATAGCGCCCCGACTCCACGTGCGCCCACGTGTGCGGCTCGTTCTCACGGATCCAGGCCAGCTTCGTCGCGCTGAAGTAGGGGTCCAGGCGGAGCCCGGTCAGCTCCCGGACGCGGGCGTCGTGCTCGGCCATCGAGGCGCACATCGCGGTCGTACGCCGGTCCTGCCACACGATCGCCCGCCGCGGTGACCCCAGGGTCTCTCGGTCCCACAGCACGACCGTCTCGCGCTGGTTGGTGATGCCGATGCCGACGAGGTCGTCCTTGCCGTGGGCCGCGAGGACCGTACGGCACGCCTCCAGGGTCGCCTGCCAGATCCCCTCGGGCACGTGCTCGACCCGGCCCGGGCTGGGGAAGTGCTGGTCGAACTCCTCATAGCCCCGCGCCGCGACCTCGCCCTTCTCGGTCACGATCAGGGCGGTGACGCCGGTGGTGCCGGCGTCGATGGCGAGGATCGCGCTCACTTCGGCGTCCTGACGATGTCGAGGATGCGCCGGTCGATCCAGGACAGGTCCTCCGCCACCCGCATCTCGTAGTTCTCGGTGGCGACCCAGGCGAGGAAGCCCGAGGCGCCCTGCGCCGCGGCGTACGTCTCCACCTCGGCCTCGATCTCGGGGGTGACCTGCACCTTCTCGGCCTCGGTCGACGCGGTCAGGTAGAAGTCGCTGAGGTCCAGGAGCCGCTTCAGCTCGGTGATCGGCGCCGCGTGGTCGTCGACCCGGAGGTCGGCAGCGATGTCGTCGTTGCCGCCGTAGCCGGCCTCCTCGCGCACCACCAGGAGGGCCGCGCTCTGCCGGCCGCGGCTGTCGCCGCCGGCCTCGTCGCCCGCGGCCAGGGCTGCCAGCAGCCGGTGCTGCAACGGCTCCTCCGGGGAGGAAGCCAGCCAGGCGGCCTCCATCGCCTCGACCACCTCGGGGCCGGTGAGGATGTTGCCCTGGATCGCGTACGCGCCATTCTCGGTGGAGCCGGTCCGGCCACCCGCCCAGGCGAAGCAGGACGGCCCGGTGTGGGACGCGGCGTTGCCGTCGACGTCGACGATCCCGACCTGACGGTGGTCCCGCCGCTCGTCCTCCTCCAGCAGCCTCTCGAGGGCGACCGAGGCGGTCGCACCCTCGTCGAGGTGAGCGAGCGCGAGACCCTTGTAGGCGACGTTGGCCTCGGCCTGGGTGGCGATGGCTCCGACGCCCGCGACGGCGGCCGGGACGGCCGATCCGACGGCGAGGAACTTCGAAGCGACGGCCACACCCCAGGTGGGCTCCCCGGTGCCTGGATCGACTGCTCGGGCGACGATGGAGAAGGTCATGGCGTGACCCTATCCACGAAATTTCGTCCGGTTACGGCGTGTTGACGAATTGTCGTACACCTGACGGCGAGGTTGGGCTTTGATTGAGGGATCCCTTCATCCCAATTTCGGAACTGAGTTTCGAACGTGACCAGGAAGGACATCATGACAACCCTGGCGAAAGAAGAAACACCTGAGCTGAAGAGAGTGATGGGGCCCTGGCTCCTTCTGCTCTTCATCGTCGGTGACATCCTGGGAGCCGGCGTCTACGCCGTCACCGGGACCATGGCCGGCTACGTGGGCGGCATCCTGTGGCTGCCGTTCCTGCTCGCCTTCGTGGTGGCCACCATGACGGCGTACTCCTACTTGGAGCTGGTGACCAAGTATCCGAGCGCGGCCGGCGCCGCGCTCTACACGCACAAGGCGTTCGGGTTCCACTTCCTCACCTTCATGGTGACCTTCGCGGTCGCCTGCTCGGGCATCACCAGCGCGTCGACCTCGGCCAACACGCTGGCGCAGAACTTCTTCGGCGGCCTGGAGATCAACGGCTGGATGGACGCGCCCAGCGAGGGCGCCGTCACCCTCTTGGCGCTGGGCTTCATGGTCCTGCTGGCGCTGATCAACCTGCGTGGTGTGGGCGAGAGCGTGAAGTTCAACATCATCCTCACCGTCGTCGAGATGGTCGCGCTGTGCATCGTCATCGGCGTCGGCTTCTTCGTCATCGCCCAGGGCGAGGCCGACATGGCCGAGCTGATCTCCTTCGACGACTACAACGACATGGGCGTGGTCTTCGCGGTCACCGCCGCCACCTCGGTGGCGTTCTTCGCGATGGTCGGGTTCGAGGACGCCGTCAACATGGTCGAGGAGACCAAGGAGCCGGAGAAGATCTTCCCGCGCACGATGTTCATGGGCCTGGGTGCGGCCGCGCTCCTCTACATCCTGGTCGCGGTCTCGGTCGTCAGCGTCCTGTCTCCCGGAGAGCTCGAGACGATCCGTGAGTCCGAGGGCCGGGCCCTGCTCGAGGTGGTCGCCAAGGGTGCTCCCGACTTCCCGATCGACAAGGTGTTCCCGTTCCTGGCGGTCTTCGCCGTCGCCAACACCGCGCTGATCAACATGCTGATGGCCAGCCGGCTCGTCTACGGCATGGCCAAGCAGCGGGTGCTGCCCAAGCAGCTGGGCGCGGTCCTGCCCAGCCGCCGTACGCCCTACATCGCCATCATCTTCACCACGGTGCTGGCGCTCTGCCTGATCTGGTACGTCTCCAGCGACCCGGACAGCAACATCGTCTCCAACCTCGGCTCGACGACCGCGCTGCTCCTGCTGTGCGTCTTCGCGATCGTCAACATCGCCTGCGTGGTCCTGCGCAACCGACGTGCCGACACGGACAAGGCGTTCTTCACCGCGCCGAGGTGGCTGCCGCCCATCGCCGCGATCCTGTGCATCTACCTGGCCGGCCCGTGGGTCGACCGCGACGGGATCGTCTACGAGATCGCCGGCGGCCTGATGGTCATCGGCGTGATCCTGTGGGCCATCACGTGGCTCATCAACAAGTTCGCCAACAAGGACGACGAGCCGCCCCACTTCCAGGACATCGAGCACATGGACGTAAACCCGGAGGACGACAAGTAACCGGGTGACTTCGGTCAGGGCCGGCGTACGTTCTCTCGAGGACGTACGCCGGCCCTGCCGTGTCTGAGATGACTTCGTAACAACCGGGTGATCCGCGTACCCTGAGGCTCGTGAACGACGCCTTCCCCTCCCTCGAGCAGCTGCACGCCATCGGAGCCCTTCAGCAGCCGACCTATTCCGACCCGGCCGCGCTGGCCGCGGCGGTCGAGAAGCTGAGGAACCAGCCGCCGCTCGTCTTTGCGGGGGAGTGCGACCAGCTCAAGAGCTCGATCGCCGCCGCCGGCCGTGGTGAGGCGTTCATCCTGCAGGGCGGCGACTGCGCCGAGGTCTTCGCCGAGGCGACCGCCGACAACACCCGCAACAAGCTGCGCGTGCTGCTGCAGATGGCAGTGGTCCTGACGTACGCCGCCTCCGTCCCGGTCGTGAAGATCGGCCGGCTCGCGGGGCAGTACGCCAAGCCGCGCTCCTCCGACACCGAGACCCGTGACGGGGTGACGCTGCCGGCCTACCGCGGCGACGCCGTCAACGGCTTCGAGTTCACCGAGGAGTCCCGCATCCCCGACCCGCAGCGCCTGCTGGACGTCTACCACGCCTCCTCCTCGACCCTGAACCTCGTGCGCGCGTTCACCACCGGTGGCTACGCCGACCTGCGCCAGGTGCACACCTGGAACTCCGAGTTCGTGCGCAACTCGCCCGTCGGCGCGAAGTACGAGGCGATGGGCTCCGAGATCGAGCGCGCGATCGCGTTCATGGAGGCCATCGGCGCCGACCCGGAGGAGTTCCACCGGGTCGACTTCTACTCCTCCCACGAGGCGCTGCT
Source organism: Nocardioides sp. YJ-D4 (assembly GCF_054031495.1). NCBI lineage: Bacteria > Bacillati > Actinomycetota > Actinomycetes > Propionibacteriales > Nocardioidaceae > Nocardioides > Nocardioides sp. YJ-D4. The sequence continues at coordinate 957,572 of NZ_CM132932.1, read as the reverse complement.
GCTCGAGTACGAGCACGCGATGACCCGCATCGACTCGCGCACCGAGACGCCGTACAACGTCTCCGGCCACTTCGTCTGGATCGGTGAGCGCACCCGTCAGCTCGACGGCGCCCACGTCGAGTACTTCCGCCACCTCAACAACCCGATCGGCTGCAAGCTCGGCCCCACCGCGACCCCCGACGACGCGCTCGCGCTGGCCGCCAAGCTCAACCCGAAGAACGAGGAGGGCCGGCTCACCTTCATCACCCGCTTCGGTGCGGGGAAGGTGCGCGACGGGCTTCCCGGGCTGGTCGAGAAGATCACCGCCGAAGGCGTCAACGTCACCTGGATCTCCGACCCGATGCACGGCAACACCTTCTCCACCTCCAACGGCTACAAGACCCGCCGCTTCGAGGACGTCCTCGACGAGGTCCAGGGCTTCTTCGACGTCCACCACGCCCTCGGCACCGTCCCCGGCGGCATCCTCGTCGAGAACACCGGCGACGACGTCACCGAGATCATCGGCGGCGGCGAGGAGCTCGACGAGGCCGGTCTCGTGCACCGCTACGAGTCCGTCGTCGACCCGCGCCTCAACCGCGTCCAGTCGCTCGAGATGGCGTTCCAGGTCGCGGAGATGCTGCGGTCCCGCTAGTCACATGCGTCGCAGGAATACCCGGTTAACCGGGTATTCCTGCACTTCTCGGGCATTGCAACACCTGAGAAGTGCAGGTTTCACCGGTGAACCGGGTATTCATTCCCGCGCCCAGGCGAGCTGCATGATCTCGTCGCCGTCGTGGAGGATGCTGCGGTTGTGGGTGTCGGTGAAGCCGGTGCGCTCGTAGAGGCGCTGGGCGCGCCGGTTGTCGGTGCGGGTCCAGACGCTGAGGCCCTCCCAACCGCGTGACTGGAGGTCGCGGATCATCTCGGTGCCGACGTGGGAGCCCCAGACGGCAGGATCGACGAAGACCATCGAGATGTGGCCGTAGCCGGGGAGAGGTACGCCGTCGACGAGGTAGGTCTCGGCCACCAGCATCCCCGCAGGGCGGGTGCCGTAGTGGGCGAGCAGCGCCAGCTCGGCGGAGTCCAGCTTCTCGCGGACGCGGCGGATCCGGGCCTCGGTGGCGGTGCGACGGCGGGCGGCGTTGGCCGCCCGCCAGACGTCGAGCGCAAGGGCGCGCTGCTCGTCGCTGCTGATCTCGGCGACGATGATCCTCGGCATCTAGGCGGCTACAGAGTCATCAGCCAGATGCCGAGCACGAGCATCACGATCATGAAGATCGCGCCCACCCACAGCAGCACGATCCAGGTCGAGGGGTTGTCCTCGGGCTCGGTGGCCATCAGCGAGGAGACGTACTCCTGCTGGGCGCCGTAGTCGCCGAAGTCCTGCTCGATCGGTTCCGGCTCGGCGACGTAGCCGTAGCCGGTCTGCCAGTCGCCGGCCTCCTCGCCGGCGTAGGCATCCTCCGCGTAGCCGGTCGCGTAGGCGGGCTCGGGCTCGTAGACCTCGGCCGCGGTCTCCTGCTCCTCAGGCGGGGCCCAGTGGCGGACCTGACCGTTGCGCGACTCCTGGACGAGCATCCCGGAGGGCTGGACGAAGGGCTGGTACGCCGCCTCGGCCGTGGCCTCGGAGACCGGCTCGGGCTCGGGGACGGGCTCGGGCCCGGGAAGCGGACCAGGCTCCGGGGTCGGGTCGGGGACGGGCTCCGGGTCGGGGACGGGCTCGGGCTCCGGGACCGGCGTCGGCTCCGGGAAGGGCGAGGGATCCGGGATGGGCGACGGCTCCGGCTCGGGGATCACGGCCTGCTCCGCGGCGGCCGGCTCGTGTCCCGGCGGGGGAGTGGCCGGCGGCGGGGCGGTCGGCGGGGCGTACGCCGGGCGGACCGCGGTGGTCCCGTCGGGCTCGTCGTCGGTGTCGAGCTTCTCCTCGACGGACGGCGCCTGGCGCCTCGAGGTGCGCTCGGTGGGCTCGTCGTTGGAGGCCGAGGATGCCGGTCCCGGCACGTTGTCGTCGCCGTAGGCGCTGATCCGAGGCAGGCTGAGGGAGGTCTGCGCCGCGTCGGGCTCGTCCTCGACGGCCTCCGGGGCGGTCGACTGGACGGGTTTCCGGATCACGGTCGACTCGTTGGGCTCGTCGAGCTCATCGGGCTCGGGCTTCGCTTCAGCAGCGTGCATGGCTTCGGGCTTCGCTTCAGCAGCGGACACGGGCGGCGTCCTTTCCTCTACATCGGTGGAGTCAGCCTCGGCTGCTCGGTCGGGATCCGTGGCGACCTCGAGTCCGCACATCGGGCACGCCGGCTCATCGGACAGCCGGTGTCCACACTGTGCGCAGCTGGTCATGCCACCCCCATGGCGTCGAAGATCACTCCCGTGCGTTCCCAAGCCTAGGTCACCCGCCTTAACCTTGGGCCGATGCCCGCAGATCGCGGAGCAGGGGGATATCGGGGTTGTCCGCGTCGCGAGAACCGGGAGTCTCCAGGATGAAGGGGACTCCGTCGGTCGCCGGATGCGCGAAGAGCTCCTCGAAGGCCTTCGTGCCGATGTGGCCGCGGCCGATCTGCTCGTGGCGGTCGAGGTGCTTGCCGCGTACGTCCTTGGAGTCGTTGGCGTGGATCAGCCGAAGCCGCCCGGGGCCGCCGATCTCGACGATCCGGTCGACGCACGCGGTCGCGCCGCCACGTTCGTCCAGCGGGGCGCCGGCGGCGAAGACATGGCAGGTGTCCAGGCAGATCCCGGCCTTGGGGTGGAAGTCGACGGCCGCCAGGTAGGCCGGCAGGTCCTCGACGCCCGCGCACAGCGAGCGTCCCTGGCCGGCGGTCGGCTCCAGCAGCAGCCAGGGCGCGTCCTCGGCGGCGATCTCGTCGAGCACCGGCAGCAGCGCCTCGCGTACCTGCTTCATCGCGACGGCGTGCTTCTCGGTCGCATCCCCGTCGGGCGAGACGAAGGAGCCGGTGTGGATGACAACCCCTTCGGCGCCGATGTCGGCGGCGCGGCGGAGGTTGTGGGCGACCAGGGCGGCCGACTTCTCGTAGGTGGCCGGAGTCGGTGAGCCCAGGTTGACCAGGTAGGGGGCGTGGACGAAGGCACGCATACCGCGCCGTTCGATCTCTGCCCGGAACGCCTTGTCCTCGGCGGGCTTCCCGGCCGAGAGCGCCCAGCCGCGTGGGTTGCCGACGAAGATCTGCAGGGTCTCGCCGCCGACCGCGTCGGTGTTGGCGAGGGCCCCGGCGACGAGACCCTTGCCGACCTGTACGTGGGTGCCGATCGGGTTGCGAAGAGAGGTCCGAGAAGAGGTCAAGGTCAGTTCAGCCAGATCGTGATCTCGGAGCCGTAGGGCGCCTCGCCACCGGCGGGCTCCTGCCGGGTCACGAAGTTGAGGCCGAGCGCGAAGTCGTCCTTCTCCTCCTTGACCTTGAAACCGGCGGCCTCGAGGGTCTGCTTCGCGGTGTCCTTGCTGCTGCCGACGACGTTGGGGACGGCGACGGCGTCGGGGCCCTTGGCGACCACGAGGGTCACGGTCTCGCCCTTGGGGAGGGTGCCGGAGTTGGGGCTCTGGCTGAGCACGGTGCCGGGCTGGATCTCCTGGTTCTCCTCCTCCTGGATCTCGACCTTCAGACCGTCGGCCTCCAGCGACTTCTTGGCGCGCTCGGCGCTACGACCGGTCCAGTCGACGATGTCGACGGGCGCCGGGCCCTTGCTGATCACGAGCACGATCGCCTTGCCGGGCCGCACCAGCGTGCCGGCGCGCGGCTGGGAGTTGATGACGTAGCCCTCGGGGACGTTGTCGTTGAACTTCTCGATCGGGTCGCCGATGCCGAGGCCCTTGTCGCGGATCTCGTCCTGAGCGTCGTCGGCGAGCATGCCCTTGAGCTTGGGCACGGAGTATTCCTCGACGCCCTTGCTCACGCTGATCTCGACCGTCGATCCGGGCAGCGCCTTGTCGTCGCGGCCGGGGTCGGAGTCGATCACCACGCCCTCCTCGACGGTGTCGGAGAACTCGGTGTTGGCCGAGACCTCGAAGCCGGCGTCCTGCAGCTGCGTGGTCGCTGCGGCCTTGCTCAGACCGGCCACCGAGGGCACCCGCTCGTAGCGGCCGTCGATGAACCACCACAGGCCGCCCGCCACCAGCGCGACGGCCACCACGGCGGCGCCGATCGCGATCGGGCCCTTCCACGTCGCCGGCATGCTCCAGCGCTGCTTCGGCTGCGTGGGGGTCGGGGCGATGCGTACGTTCTCCTCGGGCTCGCTCAGCGAGAGCCGGGCACCCGCGGGGAGCCCGACGCCCGGAGGCGGTCCCGGCGGACCCGGGGGACGACCCGGCGGCGGACCGGACGGTCCGGACGCTCCCAGGCCGAGAGCGGGCAGGACGGCGGTCGTCTCGGCGGCGGACTCGTCGCGAGCCCGGGCCGGGGAGTCGGTGCCACCAGCGCCCTGGGCGCCCTGATCGGGTGCGCCGGGCCGGGGGAGCGCCAAGTCGGCGGTGAGGTCGGGGTCGTCGAAGATGCCCGCGGACAGGGTGGCCATGACCCGGTTGACCATGCGCAGCAGCACCCCGGCGTCGGCTGGTCGCAGCTCGGGATCACGGGCGGTCGCCCGGGCGACCAGGGCGTCGACGTACCGGGGGATGCCGGGGGCGGCCTTCGAAGGCGGCGGGACGTCCTCGTGGACGTGCTTGTAGGCGATCTCGACCGGCGAGGGGCCGCTGTGCGGCTTGCGGCCGGTGAGCAGCTCGTAGAGCACGACGCCGGCGGCATAGACATCGGAGCGCGGCCCGGACCTGGACTCGGTGACCAGCTCTGGCGCGAGATAGGAGACGGTGCCGACCAGGTTGCCGGTGGTGGCGTCGTTGGAGTTGTTGTTCATCACCCGGGCCAGACCGAAGTCGGCGACCTTGACCCGCTGCGAGATCGAGGCGGCACCGGTGGTGATGAGCACGTTCTCGGGCTTGATGTCGCGGTGCACGATCCCGATCGCGTGGGCGGCGGTCATCGCGCTCAGGATCGGCTCGATGTAGGCCAGCGCCTTCGCCGCGCCCAGGGGAGCCTGTGAGGCGATGGTGTCGCGCAGGGTGTGTCCCTCGATGTACTCCATCGCGAGGAAGGCGACGCCGTCGTCCTCGTCCTGGTCGTAGACGGCGACCACGTTGGGGTGGGAGAGCTTCGCGGCAGACCTGCCCTCGCGTACGAACCGCTCGGCGAAGTTGCCCTCCTCGTCGAGGTCCTGGTGCATGACCTTGACGGCGACGATGCGGTCCAGCCGCATGTCGTGGGCCACGTAGACCGTCGCCATGCCGCCCTTCGCGACCTTCTCGACGATCCGGTAACGCATCCCCAAGACCTTGCCCAGAAGGGGGTCGGATGCGGTAGCCGAGCCTCCGCCGTGGCGCCCGATGACGTCGTCACGGGGGTCCGCCTCACTAGCCACGCGATCCTCCTGTCTCCGGTCGGAGAAGTATTCCGGACCGGGCAATGGTACGGACCAGCGGGTCCCACTCACGACTTTCCGGACCGGCTACCCGGGCCGGTAATGTGATTGTTATGAGTGAGTTGCGGTTGGCGGAGCAGGACCTGGGTGCCCTGGTTGACGAGTGGATCGACTGGGCTACGGCCGCGTCGCTGCTCGGAGTGACCGTGGGGAAGGTGCGCACCATGATCCGCGAGCACGAGCTCGCTGCGGCAGTGCCTCCGGGGATGAAGGGCCAGCACATCCCGGCCCTGTTCATCCAGGACGGTCTGCCGGTCAAGGGTCTGAGCGGGCTGCTGCATGTGCTCCACGACGGACGCTACGACGACCGTGAGATCATCGCCTGGCTCTTCCTCGACGACGACCTTCCCGGCCGCCCGATCGACGCGCTTCGGGAGAACCGCGGGTCGGAGGTCAAGCGCCGGGCCCAGGCCATGGCACTCTAGACGACCAACCGTTCCGTACGTCTCGGAGGAACCTCGTGAGGTCGAAGTCCGCCCTGATCGGCCTGCTGCTCGCCGTCCTGATGGCGCTGGTCGCCGGTTGCGGCGGTGACTCCGGGGCGGACGGTGGCGCGAGAACAGGCACCGACCCCGAGAGCGGGCTCGCCTGGATCGCGGAGTCGGACCTGCCGCCCGAGGGCGTGGAGACGCTCGAGCTGATCGACGCCGGCGGCCCGTTCCCCTACCCGGGCAAGGATGGCAGCACCTTCGGCAACCGCGAGGGGATCCTGCCCGAGGAGGCGTCGGGCTACTACGCCGAATACACCGTGCCGACGCCTGGCTCCGATGACCGGGGCGCGCGGCGTATCGTCACAGGCGAGGGTGGGGAGTTCTACTTCACCGAGGACCACTACGAGTCGTTCTCACGGATCGACCGGGGGTGATGGGCACATGAGTGGACTGGCAGGACTACTGGCAGGGAAGGTCGATCCCGGCGTCTATCGCTGGCACACCGAGCTGGCCGCGGCCGACCTCTCCGAGTCGGTGACCGGCGCCGGCTGGTCGCTGGCGCAGATCGCAGACGTTGCCGAGACCAAGGACGAGGTGCTCGGTGCCATCGGCACCGCGCTGGGCTTCCCGGCCCACTTCGGCCGCAACCTCGACGCGCTCTGGGACTCGCTGCGTGACCTCTCCGCGCCCACGGTGCTGCTGTGGGAGACGTGGGGGTGCGCTGCGTACGCGGATCGTGCCGGCTTCGACAAGATCGTCCGGGTGCTCCAGGACCGGTCGGCGGAGATCTCCGAGGACCGGCCGGCGTTCACCGTGCTGCTGCGCGGGGACGGTCCGGAGACGGACCTGACCGACCTGGGCTGATCACCCGACGTTGACCGTACGAGTGGGGTAGCCCGTGGCTCCGTCGGGAGCGGGCGGTGCCTCGTCGGCTGTCTGCGGAGTGCCGGTGCGGTCGTAGGCCCGCGCCTGGATCTGGTGCTCGCCCTCGGTCGCGTCCCAGCGGTAGGTCCACTGGCGCCAGGTGTCGATGCTGTCCTCGGCGGCGAGCGTGGCGGGCTGCCAGGGGCCGTCGTCGATGCGTACCTCGACCTTGCTCACACCCCGGTGCTGCGCCCAGGCGACACCTGCGATGGTGCGTTCGCCCGGCATGACGTCGTCGCCGGGCAGGTCGATGCGGCACTCGGTCTTGATCGGGCCCTCGGCGGACCAGCCGCGGTCGGTCCAGTAGGCGCGGAAGTCGGCGAAGCGGGTCACCTCGAGCTCGGTGAGCCACTTGGTCGCCGAGACGTAGCCGTAGAGGCCGGGGACGACCATGCGGACCGGGAAGCCGTGGTCCCGGGTCAGCGGCTCGCCGTCCTGGGCGATCGCGAGCAGGGAGTCGCGGCCGTCGGTGAGCGCCTCGAGCGGGGTGCCGATGGTGATGCCGTCGGCACCGGTCGACTTCACCGCGTCGGCGTCGGGAGAGACGCCGGCGCGCTTGAGGACGTCGCGGATGCGTACGCCGGTCCAGGTCGCGTTGCCGATCAGGTCGCCGCCCACCTCGTTGGAGACGCAGCAGATCGTCACGCGGCGCTCGTAGAGCGGCATCGCGAGCAGGTCCTCGTAGGTCAGCTCGACCGGGTCGTCGACCAGGCCGTGGATCTTGAGCCGGTAGTCGGCGATGTCGACGCGTGGGGTGAGCAGGGCGATGTCGATGCGGTAGAAGTCGTCGACGGGGGTCAGGTGGGGCGTGAGCCCGTCGATCCGGAGCTCCGCGCCCGCCGGGAGGGGCGCGGCGGGGGAGACGGCCGCGGGGATGGCCACCCTCGTCGCGGGGAGCCGGCGTGCGGTGACCACCTTGGCGCCGACCCCGCCGGCCGCACCCACCGCGGTCACCGCCGCGGCGGCGACCAGGAACCTGCGACGGTCGAAGCCGTCGGGTGCCTCGGCCTCGGTGGGCGGGCTGTCGGCGTCGCGTAGGGGCCGGGTGAGGAGGATCAGCGCGGTGATCCCGACCGCGAGGCCGATCACGATCGCGACGATCCCGGTCGTCCCGTTGCCGGCCCGGTCGGCCAGGAGGGCGGCGATGTCGATGGCCCCGAGGAGTATCAGCATGCCCGCGCCGAGGGCGGGTCGGCGTACGGCCAGTGCGCCGGCGACCCCGAGCAGGGCCAGCGTGACCAGCCCGACGCAGGCGAGCAGGATCGGCTTGTCGGCGGTGCCGAAGGTGGCGACCGCCGCCTCTTTGAGCCAGCGCGGGGTGAGGTCGATGACCCGGTCGCCGAGCGCGAGCAGGGGCGAGGCGCCGCCGGCCAGGGCGGCGATGAGCTCGGCGACGCCGAGACCGAGTACGCCGGCGGCGATGCCCGCGAGGGGGCCGTAGGGAAGACGCGGTGCCGAAGCGGAGCTCGAGGTCTTCTGCTCGGCGAGGTTGCCGGATGTCATGCTGTGGGTTCGTGGCCGATCGATGGGCGGATGGGACCAATCCTCCCACTCTTCGGCTGCGAACCCGGGATGAGATCTGTGATGTGTCGGAAGGAGTGTGGATGCGGCGAGCGCTGCGGGTCGTGGGCGACGAGTCGTTGCCCGACCCCGATGACGACCTGGACCCGGCGGCGGTGCTCGCCGCGGTCGCCGGCGGCGACCTCGATGCCTTCGGCCGGCTCTACGACGAGCTGGCTCCGCTGGTCTTCGGCGTCGCCCGGCGGGTCGTGCGCGACCCCTCGCGGGCGGAGGAGGTGACCCAGGAGGTGTTCACCGAGCTGTGGCGTCAGGCCGCCCGGTTCGACCCGTCGCGCGGCTCCGTCCGGACCTGGGTGCTGACGATCGCGCACCGTCGCGCGGTCGACACCGTGCGCTCCACGCAGGCCTCGCGGACGCGGGAGGAGCACGTCGCCCGGCGTGAGCCGGTGGACGTCGCCGGCCCGGAGGAGGCTGTGGTCACGGCGTCGGAGCACGAAGGCGTACGCCGCTGCCTGGACTCTCTCACGCCGCTGCAGTCCCAGGCCGTGCGGCTGGCCTACTACCAGGGCTTCACCTATCCCGAGGTCGCCGAGCTGCTCGGCCGGCCGCTGCCGACGGTGAAGTCGCGGATGCGCGACGGGCTGATCCGTCTCAGGGACTGCCTGGAGGTGCGCGATGGCGCCTGACGTACACGGTCTGGTCGGGGCCTACCTGCTCAACTCGTTGGAGGACGAGGAGCGAGCAGAGGTCGAGGCGCATCTGGCAGCCTGCCCCGACTGCCGCGAGGAGGTCGACTCGCTGCGTTCGGCGACCGCGTCGCTGGCCGATGAGGTCGCCGAGACCCCGCCGGCGTCGCTGCGCGCGAGCGTGATGCGTACGGCCTCGGAGACTCCGCAGCTCCCGCCCGTGGTCGCCGCGGGCCGCGCTCGTCGTCGCTGGTTCGCGGGCGCGATCGCCGCGGTCGCGGCCCTGGTCATCGCCGTCGGCGTGACGGTCGGCGTCGTCGTACGAGATGACGATCCGCCCGCGATGACCGCCGCCCAGGTGATGTCGGCCCCGGACGCGCGGATGCACAAGGAGGAGACCTCCGACGGCGAGCTGATGGTCGCGATGTCCCACGAGATGCACATGGTCGCCGTCGACACCGCCCACCTCGACCGTCCCGCCGGGATGACCTACCAGGTCTGGTGGCACACCGACGCCGGGATGGAGTCCGCCGGCGTCCTCGATGAGGAGATGGCCGTCGCCGTACCGGTCGAGGACGGTGACCTGATGGTCACCATGGAACCCGAGGGCGGCTCCGACCAGCCCTCGGAGAAGGTCCTCTTCCAGATGCCTGCCGAGCGCCTCTGACCGCGGTCAGACCGTGCGCTGGGTGGCGGCTGTGGCGAGGGCGCGGAGGACTTCGGCGGCGCTGGCGTCGAGGGCGCCTGACGACTTGGCGTCGTCGAGGGCGGTGAGTCCCTGGTCGGCGAGCTCGGTGATGGTCTTCTCGACCTGCTGCTCGGCGCCGGAGGAGGCGATGATCGTACGCAGCGCCGCGACCTGGTCCGCGGCGAGCGGCTGGCCGAGGGAGCGGTCGAGGAGGTCGGCGTCGGCGGGCGGTGACGCCTTCAGGGCGAGCGCGACCAGGACGGTGCGCTTGCCCTCGACGAGGTCGTCGCCAGCCGGCTTGCCGGTGACCGACGGGTCGCCGAAGACGCCGAGGAGGTCGTCGCGGAGCTGGAAGGCCTCGCCGACGGGGAGTCCGTAGGCCGAGAGCGCCTCGATCTGCTCCGGGGAGGCTCCGGCCAGGGCGGCGCCGACGTGGAGGGGGCGCTCGACGGAGTACTTGGCCGCCTTGTAGCGCACCACCTTCATCGCCGCCTCGACGTCGGCCGCGCCGCGGGCCTGGACGGTGATGTCGAGGAACTGCCCAGCGATCACCTCGCTGCGCGTGTGGTCGAACACCGAGAGCGCCGCAGAGGTCTCGGAGCCCTCGAACCCAGAGGTACGCAGCAGCTCGTCCGACCAGGTCAGCAGCAGGTCGCCGAGGAGCACGGCCGCGGCGTCGCCATAGGCACGGGACCGGCCCGGCCAGCCCGCGGCGGAGTGGTCGGCCTCGAACGCGCGGTGCGCGGACGGCGCTCCGCGCCGGGTGTCGGAGTCGTCGATGACGTCGTCGTGCACGAGCGCCGAGGCCTGGAGCAGCTCGAGCGCGGCGGCCGCCCGGACGAGCGACTCCTCCTCGGCCGGCGAGGGGGAGGGGTGGACCGCGTGGAAGCCCCAGTAGCAGAACGCGGCCCGCAGCCGCTTGCCACCGGACATCGACTCGCGAGCCCGGCGCAGCAGCGGTTCGACCTCGTCACCGAGCGGCGCCAGCCGCTCGGACTGCGTCTCGAGAAAGGTGTCCAGTGCCCCCTGGACGCGACGGCGGAATTCATCGGCGTCCCACGTTTCATTCACTCTCCGAGCCTAGGGCACTCACTACGATGGCCCGATGGTGACTGGACGTGGACGCTCCCTGGCGGAGCTGATCAACCAAGGCGAGCGCTCGTTCTCCTTCGAGTTCTTCCCGCCGAAGGACGAGGCCGGCGAGGAGCAGCTGTGGAACGCCGTGCGCGCACTGGAGCCCTACCGTCCCACCTTCGTGAGCGTCACCTACGGCGCCGGCGGCTCGACCCGTGACAAGACGGTCGCCATCACCGGCCGGATCGCTGCGGAGACCGAGCTGCTCCCGGTCGCCCACCTGACCTGCGTCGGCCACACCCGCGACGAGGTCGCGGCGATCCTGGACGCCTACGCGGCGAAGGGGGTTGCCCACGTGATGGCCCTGCGCGGCGACCCCGCCGAGGGGCCGCGCGCCGAGTGGACCCCGACTCCGGGCGGCCTCGACTACGCGGTCGACGTGGTGAAGCTGGCCCGCGAGCGCGGTGACTTCCGCATCGGCGTCGCCGCCTTCCCGGAGGGCCACCCGAGTGCCGAGTCGCTCGAGGCCGACGCCGACGTGCTGGTCGCCAAGGCGAGGGCCGGAGCGGAGTTCGCGGTCACCCAGATGTTCTTCCGTGCCTCCGACTACTTCGGCCTCGTCGACCGGGTCCGTACGCGCGGCGTCGACATCCCGATCCTGCCCGGGATCATGCCGATCCTGAACCTGGCAGCCATCCGCCGCCAGAGCGAGCTGATCGGCGCCGAGGTCCCCGAGGAGATCGTCGAGCGTCTCAGCGCCGCCGGCCCCGAGCCCGCCGACATCCGTGCCGAGGGCATCGCCGTGGCCGCCGAGCTCTGCCAGGAGCTCCTCGACGGAGGCGCCCCGGGGCTGCACTTCTACACCCTGAACCGCTCCAAGGCGACGCTGGAGATCTTCGCCAAGCTCAACGTGACGGTCTAGCCTGCGCTCATCTCTCGGCAGGCCCGATCGACTGCGCGACCAGCGCGGACGAGAGCCCGGCGTAGGGCAGCCCGGAGCCGGGGGCGGCGTGGGCGCCGGCGGCGTAGACGTTGGGGAGCGGGGTGCGCGGCCCGAGGCGCTGGAACACCGTGCCGCGTCCCGCCCACTTCACGCCCAGCGGTGACCCGCGCCAGCGGCGTACGAGCTCGGCGGCGCCCAGGTCGACACGGTGCACGACGTGCTCCCGCAGATCGATCTTGTGGCGCGCCAGCGCCAGCAGGACGTCCTCCATGAGCTTGCCGTGGGAGTGGATCGTCCAGGCGTGCTGCCCCTCGGGGGCGAGCCCGCGGGTGCGTACGACCAGGGTGGGCTCGCCGTGGAGTACCAGCTCATCGGGAAGGTCGAGGAGGTGCTCGGGCAGCGAGGAGAGCCCGAGGTGGAAGGTCATCGGCGGGATCGCCGGCAACGTACGTTCCACCAACGGCCGCAGGGCCGGCAGCGAGCGCGGGTCGAAGGCGACCACGACCGCTCCATCGGCGCCGAGATCGATCTCCCCGGCGGTGGTGCTGACCGCGACCGCCCGTCCGTCACGTACGACGATGTCCTCCACGCGGGTCGCGGTCTGCACCGAGACCCGGCGGGTGGCCATCCGGGCGGCGAGCACCTCGGCCACGACCCCCATCCCGCCCTCGACCCGCCAGGCCCCGAAGCGCTGCTCGAGATAGGCGGTGAGCCCCGCCCAGGCAGGTACGTCACGCAGCTCCTGCCCAGCCGCGACGAACGGGTGCGCCGCGACCAGCCGGAGACGCTCGTCCTTGAACGTCTTGCGCAGCCGCTTGTGGAGGGTCTCGCGCGACCGGAACCGCTCCGCGACGGCCGAAGGCAATGCCGTGGGCTCCCACGGCACCTCGAAGTAGTGCTGGCGCAGCACCTCCCAGTCGTCGTTGAACCGGGCGACGTAGTCGGTCCACTGCTTGCCCATGCCCGGGCCCAACTCGTCGAAGGCCGCCAGCTGGGCGCCGCGGGTGCCGCCGGGCACCGAGACCGAGCTCTTGTCGGCGAACCGGTGCTCGCGGATGACGTCCATCGGCACCAGCTCCAGCTCACGCTCAGCCGGCCGCCCGGACTTGCGGAACAGGTCGCGCATCACCGCGGGCAGCAGGGTCGAGGTCGCCGAGGCGTCCCAGGTGAACCCCTCCTCGCGCACCGGCACCAGGGCGCCGCCGAGCTGACCGGAGGCCTCGAGAAGGGTCACCGAGTGGCCGAGCTTGGCCAGCCTGGCGGCGCTGGCCATCCCGGCGTACCCGCCCCCGAGGACGACGACCGCGGTCACTGGACGGGGTAGGGCTTGGTCGTGCCGTCTGACGGGCCCCCTGGAGGAGGGGCGCCACGTCGTCCGCGCCGGGTCAGCCTGCGCCAGCCCCCACGCACGGCGCGGAGGAGGAGATAGACCAGCACCAGCCCGGCGACCAGCAGGATCGCGGCGATGCCGGCGGCTGCCAACGGGTGCTGGGTGGCGAACCAGACCACGCCGAGGACGAGGCCGTCCTCGGCCAGGCTGACCACCGAGTTGGAGACCGGCTCGGGGGAGGAGTTGACCGCCAGCCGCTCGCTGGCCTTGACCACGTGGGACATGAACGCCGACGTGCCGCCCACGACGCCCCCGACGGCCGCGTTGAGCGAGTCGGCCTCACCGGCGAGCAGGACGCCGATCACGGCGCCGATGGTGGGCCGGATCACCGTGGAGATCGAGTCCCACGTCGAGTCGACGTAGGGCACCTTGTCCGCGACGAACTCGATCGCGAACATCGCCCCGGCGGCCGCCAGCACCGGCCAGGTGCCGAGCACGTCCGGGATCTCCTCGGCCCCCGTCGTACGCTGCACGACGCCGAGCACCAGCACGACCAGATAGGCGTTGATGCCACTGGCCCACCCGCTGGAGAAGGTCAGCGCTAGAGATTCCATGGGGACATCTTGGCGTACGACACCGACATCCGAGCCTGCGACCGCGCGAGGAACGAGCGCGGCCGCAACGGGAGGAGGTCGAGCGAGCGCAGCGACTGAGCTTGCGAAGCCGCGAAGCGGGTCGAGACCGAGTCACGTCGGCCCGAGACCAGGCGCACCCGATCCCGTATTTACCTCCGTTGTGCCCCGTGCGGCAGAATGGGCTGATCAACGCAGAGTTCCCCCCACGTCGCAAGGAGACCGGATGACCATGACGACACCCGACGAGAACGAAGGTGTGGTCGTGAACGAGGACCTGGAGACCGCTGTCGAGGTGGCGGCCCTCGCTGCTGAGCCCGTGCCGCGGGAGATGACGTGGGCGGTCCGGCTGATCGTCGGTCTGATCGCGTTCAGCGCCGTCGTGGTCGTGGTCATGGTGCTGCGTTCCGATGACCTGGTGCGCGCGTGGGCGGAGGGCAACGCCTCGGCCAAGCGCATCCTGGAGACCGAGGGGCTCGAGGCCCTCATCAACCCGCCCACCGACAACCGGGTCAGCGCGCCGGCCTTCATCGCCCCGGCGATCACTCTGTTCGGTGTCATGGCCGGCATGCTCGGTGTGCTCGCGGTCTTCCTCCGCAACGGCTTCGAGTGGGCCCGCATCACGATCACCTTCCTGGTGTTCATCTCCGCGGTGGCCAGCGTCGGCGGCATCCTGACCGGCCCGCCGGTGATCATCAGCGTGCTCACCACGATCGCGATCGTCATCGCCGCGGGGCTGCTGGTGGTCATGTGGCTGCCGGCCAACACCCGCTACATCCACCCGCCGCACCTCATCCGCGGCGCCGTCGCCGACGACTGAGCGACCCGCACCACCCCTCGACACGCCCCGTCCTCGATTCGTCCTTGTGACTGTCGGTGGCGGGGTGTAGTTTGATCACGTGTTCGAACAGATGTTCGAACAACCAGGCTCTGGCGGGCGTCGTCCTCGACCCCCGACGCCCGCCGGAGCCGTCCACTGCGGGGTCGACCGTGAGCGAGAAGGACGACCCGATGCATCTGCTGCCGGCCACGACGCACAGCTACCTCTTCCGAGCCACCGAGACCCTCGCGGAGGCGATCGTGGCCGACGACGTGCCGAGCAGGTACGCCATCGCTCACGTCGCCGCGCTCCAGGCCGCCGCCGCGCTGATCGCCGCCCGCACCGATCCCGTCGAGGCCGCGAGCCGCGCCGGTCGCCGTCGCCCGTGGAACGCCTGGGTCCGCCTCAAGAAGGTCGCGCCCGAGCTCTCGGAGTGGGCCGACTACTTCGCCGCCGGCGCCGCCAAGCGCGCTGCCGCGGAGGCCGGCTCGATCCGTGCGGTCACCGCGGAGGAGGCCGACGAGCAGGTGCGTGACGCCGACCGGTTCCTCGCCGTCGTCGAGGAGTCGCTCGGGCTGATGGCTCACACCTCGCAGGCCACCCTGTCCCGGCACGACCGCCTCGTGGGCTGATCCAGGTGTGGCGTACGCAGGGTGGGAGGCAGGGCCTACGCTTGGCCTCATGTCAGCTGGCTCCGCTTCAACCAGTCGTCGGGCAGGCGCCCGGACCGTCGCCGTCTGGGACGCGCTCGACCCGGTCCTGGCCTCCGGCCCGCTCGACGTCCTCGACATCGGCGGCGGCACCGGCACCTCAGCCGTACGCATCGCCGGGCTCGGCCACCGGGTCACCGTCGTCGACCCCAGCCCCGATGCGCTGGCCGCGCTCGACCGCCGGGCCCGCGAGGCCGGCGTCTCCGTCGACGCGCGCCAGGGCGACCTCGCCGCACTCTCCGACGTCGCCGACCCCAGCGGTGCCGACGTGGTGCTCTGCCACGGTGTCCTCGAGGTCGTCCCCGACCCCGCAGCGGCGCTGGCAGGGATCCGCGAGGTGCTCCGTCCCGGCGGCACGCTCAGCCTCCTGGTCGCCCAGCGCACCGCCGCCGTCCTCTCCCGCGCTCTGGCCGGCCACTTCGCGCAGGCCGCCGAGCTCCTCGACGACACCACTCCGCAGGGGCGCTCCGGCCGCCGCTTCGCGCTCGACGAGGTCACCGGGCTGCTCGAGGCCGCGGGCTTCGAGGTCACCGACGTTCGTGGCGTACGTGTCTTCGTGGATCACGTTCCTGGGTCATTGCTCGATGTCGACCCTGGTGCAACCAGCGCTCTCGTCGAGCTCGAGCAGCGGGCCTCGACCCGCGCGGACTACCTGCCGCTGGCTTCGCAGGTGCATCTGCTCGCTTCGCTTCGCTAGGCACAGCCTCGGAGGTCCGGGGTGACCGGCACCCCGATCCTCCATGTCGACATGGACGCCTTCTTCGTTTCTGTGGCTATCAGGCACCAGCCCGAGCTCTGGGACCAGCCGGTCGTCGTCGGGGGTCACGCAAGGGGAGTGGTGACCTGCGCCAACTATCCGGCACGCGCCTACGGGGTCAAGGCCGCGATGCCGGGGTCGATGGCGAGACGGCTGTGCCCTCAGCTCGTCTCGGTCCGTCTCGACTTCGGTGAGGTCGCCGAGGTCTCCCATCAGGTCCGCGAGATCTTCCGTCGCGCCACCCCGCTGGTGGAGGTGGTCAGCGTCGACGAGGCGTTCCTCGACGTACGGGGAGCGACAAAGCTCTTCGGGAGCCCTGAGAACATCGCCCACCGGATCCGCCGCCAGATCGCCGAGGAGCTGAGCATCACCTGCTCGGTCGGCGTCGCGCCGACCCCGAGCGTGGCCAAGGTCGGCAGCCGCAAGGCGAAGCCCGACGGCGTCGTGGTCGTCCGGCCGGAGGAGATCCCCGGCTTCCTCCACCCGCTCGACGTCGGTGAGCTCTACGGGGTCGGCCCGAGCACGAGGACCCGGTTGCGGCGGCTCGGGTTCGAGACGGTGGGCGACATCGCCCGCACCCCGGTGCCGACCCTCCACCAGATCCTCGGCCCGCGCCTCGGTGGCCACCTGCACCGGCTCGCCACCGGCACCGACCAGCGCGAGCTGACCGGGCGGCTGGGCCCCGACCTGCCCGACCGGTCCACCGGCGCCCAGGAGACCTTCGGACACGACCTGAGCGACCGCGAGGACATCGTCCGCGAGCTGCTGCGCCTCTCGGCCCGGGTCACCCGGCGGATGCGGCGGGCAGGCACGGTCGGCCGCACGGTCGCGCTGACGGTGCGGTTCACCGACTTCAAGACCATCTCACGCTCGCGCACGCTGCCTGATCCCACCGACGTCACCCAGGAGGTGCACGCCACCGCGGTCCGCCTCTACGACGAGCTGAATCTCCGCGGCCGGGCCCTGCGCCTGGTCGGGGTCCGGGTCGAGCACCTGGTCGCCCGCGAGGGCACCGACCGGCAGCTGGTGCTCGGCGAGCGGGAGCGGGGCTGGTCCGAGGCCGACCGCGCCATCGACCAGGTCGCCGAACGCTTCGGATCCAGCCTCGTAGGCCGCGCGAGCCTGCTCGATCAGGGCCGGGGTTGACGCACCCGCCACTTTGCTTGACACAATCGGTCCTGGTTGTGCCATGTGGCAGAACGTCAAGGGGCAAGAATTTTCTGGGCTCACTACCGCCTTCAGGGTGGCCAGCCTAGACTTGGAGATGCCCCAACAGGACATGGGAGGTACGGTGCCACTCTCGGAAGAGGAGCTTCGCCTGCTCGAGCAGATGGAGCGCGCGCTCTCGGCGGAGGACCCGAAGTTCGCCTCCGCCCTCCGAGGCACGGCCCTGCGCCGTGCCCAACGTCGACACGCGGTCATCGCGGGCATCGTGCTCGCCGGTGGTGTCGCGTTGCTGATGACCGGTGTGATCTCACGGATGTGGATCGTCGGGGTGGTCGGCTTCCTGGTGATGCTGGCCTCGACCTCCGTGCTGCTCACCGCTCTTCGTGGTGCTGCCGCGGTCGAGGAGGACGACGGGGACCACACGCCCCGCAGCTCGTTCTTCGACCGGGCCAGCGAGCGCTGGAAGCAGCGCCGCCGCGACAACGACCTCTGAGAGAACGACCTCTCAGAGGGACCATCTCTAGGACGAGATCAGCTCCCGCTCGGACCGCGCAACCGGTCCGTCGGAGGCTGGTGCCGGCGGGCGGCGGAAGACCGACGCCGGCCACAGGCGTGCCCGGCGACGGGCGCGCCGATCGGCATGCTCCCTGAGCGCGGCCGAGACCAGGCGTACGTCGTCCCCGATCGCCGCGGTGTCGCGGTGCTCCGCATAGCGGTTGCGCTCGACGGCGGCCACGATCCGCTGCAGCGCGAGCATCGGCTCGCGATCCTGCAGATGCGGGGCCAGGCCGGTGGCCTCCTCCCGGGGTGAACGGGTCCCGGTCCAGGGGAGACCGAGGTCGATCGCGGTGTCGCCCAGCTCGCTCCAGCCGGCCTCGGCGTCGCCCGCCAGTCGAGTCGTACGCCGCCGGCGCCGGATCACCGCCGGCGCCGCGAGCGCGACCAGGCCGACCAGGGCGACGATCCCCAGACCGGTCCAGACGGCGCCGGCGTTGGACTCCTCGGTGCCGGTGTCGGCGACCTCGGGCGTCTCGGGCGCCTCGCGCTGCGGACGGTTGGGCACGGGCGCGACGCTCGTGCCGGCGCTGGGAAGAGGCGCCTCCGGCTCGTTGCGGGCGTTGCCCAGCGCACCGGTGGTGTAGTTGGGCTCGCTGGTGTCGGCGGCCGCCGGGGTCGGCTCGAAGCGGATCCAGCCGATGTCCTCGAACCACAGCTCGGGCCAGGCGTGCAGGTCTCGGCCGCGGAACTGCCACACGCCGTCCTCGTCCTGGTCGCCGCCCAGGAAGCCGAAGGCGACCCGGGCCGGGATGCCGAGCTCGCGAGCGAGCACGGCCATGGCTGTGGCGTACTGCTGGCAGTAGCCGACCTTGTTGTCGGTCAGGAAGTCCAGCAGGGCCGCGCTGTCGGAGCCGACGTCACGCTCCAGGCTGTAGGTGAACTCGCCGCTGTGGCGGAACCAGTTCTGCAGGGCGACCGCCTTGGTGAACGGCCGGTCCTGGCCGGCGGTCCGCTCCAGGGCGATCTCCTCGATCTCGTCGGGGAGCAGCGGTAGGTCGGTCATGCCCGGAGGGGCGCCGACCCCGGGGTCGCCGGCGGCCAGGAGGCGCTCCTGGGACGGCTCGACGGGGGCGGCGGTCATCCGCCAGCTCTGACCGGCGACGGTCTGGTCCCTGCCCTCAGTGGACATGAAGTCGAGGGTGTCCTCGTCGTAGCGCCACGGCCCCCGGGCGGTGACCTCGAGGGGATGGGCGAAGATCGGCAGCCAGGTCGACTGGAACTTCGCGCTCGCCCGCAGCTGGTAGGTCGTGGGATCGCCGAGCAGCGTCGCGTCGGACATCGGCGGCTCGAAGGTGGCCACGCCGCTGTGGTCGGAGGGCACGTCGCGGTTGCCCGAGGTCCACTCCGTGCCGGTGAACTTGGTCAGGGCTCCGACGCGGAGATAGGACGGGGGAGTCTCGGTGTCGCCGTAGACGGGGGTCACCGACACCATCACCTGGTCGCTCTGCCGGCGCAGGTCGTCGTAGAGCCCGACGGTCGGGTTGATCACGCGCAGCGGGCCGTTGCCGTCGCCCGGACCCAGACCGGGAAGGGAGACGTTCGGGCTGGGCAGCCACGCCGGGGTGAGCAGCGCGATCACGACCGCCGAGACGCCGATGACCGCCGGCCCGGCGGCAGGCACCACCGGGAGGTCGTCGTCGAGGCGCCGGCCCCAGCGGCTCAGCTGCTGGGCTCGGTCGAGGCGCAGCATCACCAGGAACGAGATCGCGGTGAGCGCGAAGACGACCCAGGAGACCCCGCCCCAGCCGCCGGCGCCGATGATGCTGAACGGCACCGTGAAGATGCCCAGCACCACGAGCCCCATCATCGGCGGCCGCCGCAGCGAGACGGCGAGGATGTCGGCCAGCAGCACCGCCGCGACACCGCCCGGGATGAGGTAGGGCGCCACCTCCGACCCGGACATCGGCAGGTCGAACGGATTGAACGCGACGTACGCCTCGGTCATCTCGGCCGTGACCTGGGCCCGGCCGCCGCCGGTGACGGGGAAGGGGTGCTGCACGACCAGCAGGCCGGTCGCGATCGTGCCGAGAAGCACCTGCAGCAGGACCACGACCGCGTCGTGCACGCGCAGCAGCCGCGCGGAGATGCCGGTGCCGACCACGAGCAGGCCGGCGACCAGGATCGGGCCGAGGTAGGGGAACCGGGTGCTCGTGAACGAGCCCCACGACGACAGCGCGAACAGAACGGTCAGGAAGCACGTCAGCGGCACCGCCATGGCGGGCACGACGCCGCGCGAGTCTCGGGAGGTCATCATCGCGCCGCCCCCGCTCCGGCTGCCGCGCCGCGGGTGCCGAGCTCGCGCCAGCGGGTGGCCACCGAGTCGCCGACCCCGAGCTCGACCGCCTTCCAGCCGTGCTGGATGAGCAGAGGTACGCCGCTGGGCCGCCGTTGCTCCGGCGCCAGGTGCACCGCGCTCCAGCCGTCGACGGCGAGCGAGAAGGCGAGCGCGGCCCCGGTGTGGTGTCGCACCCGGCGAAGCACGCCGGCGTCGTCCTCGTCGAGGGAGCCGAGCACCGCCACGGTGACTCCGCCCTGCCCGGCCTCGCCGATCCAGGAGGCGTCGATGCGGTGGTGCTGGACGGTCTCGACCACGGCGAGCGCCTCCAGCAGGGCCGCCGCGTCGGCCTGGCCCTCGCGGTCGTGCCAGCCGGCGTTGAGCTCGCCGCTCCCCGCGGCGCCGGGGGTGTTTCCGCCGGAGGTCACCAGCCGCACGGAGTAGCCGGCCTCGACCAGGTGCACGGCGACCGAGGCGGCGACCACGACGGCGTGCTCGAAGGAGGAGCCCGCGCCCTGGCCGCGGTGGACCGAGCGACGGTTGTCGAGGAACACGGTGGCGCGGGCCTGCCACGGCTGCTCCTCGCGGCGCACCATCAGCTCGCCCAGGCGGGCCGAGCTGCGCCAGTGCACCCGCCGCAGCTCGTCGCCGCGGCGGTACTCCCGCACCGTGACGTCCTCCGCGCTGCCACCGAGGAACGCCCTCGGCCGGGAATCGCCCGACGAGGTAGCGTTGCCGGTCAGGGGAGTCGGCGGCAACGGGACCACTCTCGGTGTGACGGTGAACGGGACCGTGGACTGGAAGGCGCGGTTGAGCTCGACCAGGCCGAACGGGTCGGCCACGGTCACGCGCATCGGGCCGATGTCGAAGCGGCCCCGGATCTCGGAGCGGATCTGGTAGCCGAGCTTGTGGCGCCACCCGAAGCCGATCCGGTCGACCACGAAGCGCGGGCGGCCACCCAGGGCGTACGGCACCGTCTCCTCCAGCAGCAGGGTCCCGGTGGGGATCCGGCCCTCGTTGGCGATGGTGAGCTCGACCCTGGCCGGCTGACCGGCCTCGGTCAGGTGGGGCTCGATGTGGCGCACCAGCGCGAGCCGGTAGCGGCCCCAGGCGGCGACCACCGCTGTGACCAGCGGCAGCGCGACCAGCAGCATCCCGATCCGGGACAGTGTGGCCTGGTCCAGCAGGATCCCGCAGACGATGGCGGTGATCCCGGCGGCCAGGAAAGCCCGGCCCCGGATGGTCAGTCCGGACAGCGCCTCACGCATCGCGCCCCTCCTTGAAGTCGGCCCGAGGGTCAGGTCTGTGGCACCGGGACGGCGGACACGACGGACTCGAGGATGTCGGTGACCGACCGGCCGTGCATCGCCGCGGAGGCGCTGGGGAGGAGACGATGGGCAAGGACCGGACCGGTCAGCCTGCGTACGTCATCGGGGAGGACGAACTCGCGTCCGTGCAGGGCGGCATGGGCCTTGGCGGCCCGGAGCAGGTGGAGGCTCGCCCGCGGCGAGGCGCCGAGGGCGAGCTCGTTGTTGGTGCGGGTCGCCGCGGTCAGCGCCACGGTGTAGCGGCGGACCGCCTCCGAGACGTAGACCTGGTTGACGACGCCGACGAGCTTGCGGATCTCCACGGCGTCGGTGACCGGGTCGAGGTCGTCGAGCGGGTTGGCCGCGCTGTGGCTGGCCAGCATCGCGATCTCGGAGCCGACCGGCGGATAGCCGACCGAGACCCGCGCCATGAACCGGTCGCGCTGTGCCTCGGGGAGGGCGTACGTCCCCTCCATCTCGATCGGGTTCTGGGTCGCGATCACCATGAAGGGCGACTCCAGCTGGTAGGTCACGTTGTCGACGGTGACCTGATGCTCCTCCATGCACTCCAGCAGCGCCGACTGGGTCTTGGGGGAGGCACGGTTGATCTCGTCGCCGACCACGATGTTGGCGAAGATGCCACCCGGGCGGAACTCGAACTCCCGGGTGTTCTGGTTGAAGATCGACACCCCGGTGACATCGCTCGGGAGCAGGTCGGGCGTGAACTGGATGCGACGCACCGAACAGTCGATCGAGCGCGCCAGCGCCTTGGCGAGCTGGGTCTTGCCGACCCCGGGCACATCCTCGATCAGGAGGTGTCCCTCGGCGAGCAACACGGTCAGCGTGGAGTCGACGACGTCGGTCTTTCCTTCGATCACCTTCTCGATGCTGTCGCGAATGCGGCCCGCGACCCGCACCAATGTCTCGATCTCTGCCCCATTCGATGAGGCCTCCAACGGCGTCGTCACGTCGCGTCCTTCCGACTCACCCTGCTTATGGGAACACCGTACGGGGTAGCGCCTACGGGCGTCTGCGTCATTCACCCGACTGTGACCTGTAGGCGGTACGCCGCCGGCCTCCGCGGCACGCGGGCCGGGGGAGCGGGCGGTGGTGGGAAATCACCTCGTGGGGGAGGAAGGTGGTTTGAATGTGGGGGATTGTGGGGTACGGTGGGGCAAAGTGGAGGAACGATCCACGTTGAGCTGACCGCGGGGGCGAGCACATGTTCTTCATGGGCACGTACACGCCGAAGCTCGATGAGAAGGGCCGGATCTTCCTCCCGGCAAAGTTCCGAGATCGACTGGCGGAGGGGGTTGTCGTGACGCAAGGTCAGGAGAACTGCCTCGTGGTGTGGCCCGAGGACGTCTTCATGCAGGAGGCGCAGCGGGCCCAGCAGACGCCGCTCACCTCTCGGGACGCACGTGACTACGCCCGTGTCCTCTTTGCGGGGGCCGAGCAGACGACACCCGACAAGCAGGGCCGGATCGGCATTCCGCCGCTCCTGCGCGACTACGCCGGGATCGTCAAGGACGTGGTCGTGATCGGTGTGATGGACCGGATCGAGATCTGGGACCCGGCCAAGTGGGCGGAGTACTCCGCGGGTGCACAGGCCAAGTTCGCAGACCTCGACGAGTCGACGGACTGACAAAGGGACAGATCGACAAAGCGACAAGCAGCAGAGCTGATCAGAAACGAAACAAGTCAACAGCGGATCCGCAGGACGAGGTCTCAGTCCCGCTCCACTCATCCAGCCATCCGGGGCACCTTCCCCGGCTCCGGACGGCACCTAGTGGTGACGGAGCGGGCATGAGACCTGGCTCTGCGGATCCGTGGCGTTGTCAGCCCGTGGCTCTACCGAAGAGCCGGGGAGAACACACCAGACGAAGCCGTGCGATGGGGGTCGAGGCGGTGACGAACCAGAAGCACGTGCCGGTGATGCTCGACCGCATCGTCGACCTGCTCGCACCGGCGCTCGCCGATGGCGGCGTGCTCGTCGACTGCACGACCGGTCACGGTGGTCACACCGAGGCCGTTCTCGAGCGCATTCCCGGGTCGCGGGTGATCGGCATCGACCGAGACACCTACGCCCTCGGCATCGCGGGGGAGCGGCTGGCCCGTTTCGGCGACCGGTGGACAGGCGTCCACGCGGTCTACGACGAGATCCTCGACGTCGTCGCCGGGCAGGGCCTGGCCGAGGTCCAAGGGGTCCTCTTCGACCTCGGTGTCTCCTCGATGCAGCTCGACCAGCGCGAGCGTGGCTTCGCCTACGCGGAGGACGCGCCGCTCGACATGCGGATGGATGCCACCCGGGGTCAGACCGCGGCGGACGTGCTCAACAACTACTCCGCGGCGGACCTGACCCGGATCCTGCGGGACTACGGCGAGGAGAAGTTCGCCAAGAAGATCGCCTACGCCATCGTCAAGCGTCGCGAGACGGTGCCGTTCACGACGAGCGGGCCGCTGGTGGAGCTTCTCTACGCGGAGATCCCGGCACCTGCCCGTCGCACCGGCGGACACCCGGCCAAGCGCACCTTCCAGGCGCTGCGGATGGAGGTCAACGACGAGCTCGGGGCGCTGCGTACGGCACTGCCGGACTCTCTCGAGGCCGTCGGCGTCGGTGGCCGGGTGGTGGTCGAGTCCTACCACTCGCTCGAAGACCGGCTCACCAAGCGGGCCTTCGCCGAGGCGACGAAGCTGGACGTACCTCCCGACATGCCCATCGTGCCGCCCGAGGCCGAGCCGTCGTTCCGTCTGCTCACCCGTGGTGCCGAGCAGGCCAACGAGGCAGAGATCGAGGAGAACCCGCGCGCCGCCTCGGTGCGACTGCGCGCCGTGGAGCGCACCAAGCCCCGAACCAACCTTCCCAAGTCGAACCCTGGAGCAGCCAGATGAGCATCTCCGCCGCGCCGCAGGCGCCCGTACACAGCCCGGACCGGGCCACCGAGACGACCCAGGCACGGCTCACCGCCGTGCCTGCGCCGCTGCCTGCCCCGATGGCGCCGCGGCTGCCGTTCGTCGTGCTCGTCTCGATGCTGCTCATCGGTGGCGTCGTGGGTCTGCTCGTCTTCAACACCTCCATGCAGCAGTCGGCCTTCCAGGAGCAGCGTCTCCAGGAGCAGGCGACCACGCTGGCCGCCCGGGAGCAGGCGCTCGACGGTGAGCTGAAGAAGATGGAGGACCCGCACAAGATCGCCGCCAAGGCGAAGGATCTCGGCATGGTCGTCCCGCAGAACGCGGCCATGCTCCGGGTCCCCGAGGCGAAGATCGAGGGGGAGGCGGCCGCGGCCGACCGGTCCGCGACGCCGCCGCTGCACCCGAAGGTCGCCAAGCCCTACAGCGTGCTGCTCGCCGAGCAGAAGGCTGCCGAGGCGGCCGCCGCGAAGAAGAAGGCGGCCGAGCTCGCCGAGAAGAAGCGCGACCAGGAGGCGGCGGAGAAGCAGGCGGCCGAGGAGCAGCGTACGTCTTCGGGCGAGGCACGGTAGGAGAGCGGAGCGATGGCCCAGCGACAGGTCAAGCGGAAGGTCCGCCGGCCGGCGCGCCGCCCTGCCCCGAAGTCCACGCCGAAGGCGACGCAGCGACGCGGGCCGGTGCACATCCGGCTCCGCGTCGGCTTCATCCTGGTGGCGATGGTGCTCTCGGTCTTCGGCGGCCGGCTGGTGCAGCTGCAGGGCATCGACCCGCACTCGTACGCCGCGATGGCGGCCGCCGAGAACGTCGTCGACGTCGTGCTGCCGGCCGAGCGCGGCGAGATCCTCGACCGTGACGGCGAGGCGCTGGCCGACTCCTCCGACGGGCTGATGGTCCTGGCCGACCCGAAGCAGACGAAGAAGGACGCCCCGGCGATCGCCGCGTTCCTGGCCAAGGAGCTCGGCGTCGACTACGCCTCGGCGTTGGCCAAGCTCCGCAAGGACGGGAGCCGGTTCCAGTACATCGACCGTCAGGTCGTCGCGACCAAGGCCACCGACGTGGTGGAGCGCGCCAAGGCCAAGGGCTACCAGGGGCTGTGGACCAGCCGTGACCCGCTGCGCAACTACCCCAACGGCGACGTCGCGGCCAACCTGGTCGGCTTCATGGGCAACGACGGCCCCCTCGCCGGCCTCGAGGCCGCCTTCGACAAGCACCTGGCCGGCAAGGACGGGCACGCCGAGTACGACGCGACCAGCCCGGTCAGCGGCACCCGGATGCCGCTGGGCACCAACAACCGCGTCGACCCGGTCGACGGCAACGACCTGACCCTCACCATCGACCGCGACCTGCAGTACTACGTCCAGCAGACCCTGATGGACGCCGTGCAGAAGTCGCGCGCGGAGTCGGGGATGGCGGTCGTGATGGACACCCAGACCGGCGAGATCCTGAGTCTGGCCGACTACCCGACCTTCGATGCCCGCGACCCGGCCGCCTCGCCGAAGTCGCTGCGCGGTAGCAACGCCCTCTCCAACGTCTACGAGCCCGGCTCGGTGCAGAAGGTGCTCACCGTCGCCGGCCTGCTCGACCAGGGGCTCGTCTCGCCCTCGACCCGGCTCAAGGTGCCGGGGTCCTACCGCTCGGGCGACGCCGACATCCACGACTGGTACGAGCACGGCATGGAGAAGCTCACCCTGGCCGGGGTGATCGCGAAGTCCTCCAACATCGGCACGGTGATGGCGGCCGACAAGTACGAGGACGGCCAGCTGCGCGATTACCTGGCCGCCTTCGGACAGGGCCGGCGCACCGGCCTCGGCCTCGACACCGAGTCGGCCGGCCTGCTCGCCTCGCCCGAGACCTGGAACCCGGCCGACGAGGACCGCATCGACTTCGGCCAGTCGATCTCGGTCAACGCCGTGCAGATGACCGCCGCTCTCAACACGATCGCCAACGACGGCGTACGCATCGACCCCAGCCTGATCGCCGGGAGCGCCACCAACAACTCCGGCGCCGAGGTCGGCACCGACACCGCCCAGCGCACCCGCGTGGTCTCCGAGGAGGCCGCCTCCCAGACCGCGGAGATGATGGAGCGGGTCATCAACGACCCCGTCAACGGCACCGCCAAGCAGGCCGCCGTCCCCGGCTACCGCGTCTCCGGCAAGACCGGAACCGCGCAGCGGGTCAACTCCGAGTGCAAGTGCTACGACGGCACCACCACGGTCTCCTTCGGCGGCTTCGCCCCCACCGACGACCCGCGGTTCACGGTCTACGTGGCCATCCACAACCCCGGCAACGGCGGTGGCGGTGGCACCGTCACCGGCCCGGTCTTCTCCCAGATCATGTCCTTCGTCCTGCGCCGCTACGGTGTCCCGCCGACCGGCACCGAGCCGTCGAAGATGCCCACTGGTTGGTGAGCTGCGCGGTTGCAGGAGTACCCGGTCAACCGGGTATGCCTGCACTTCTCTGGCAATGCAACACCAGAGAAGTGCAGGCATTGCCTGTGCGCTGTGACGGAAGAGACAGTTGGTTCACTCCGAATGCATAACATAGGTATGTTATGTTTCTTGGGTGAGCACGACTTCAGCCTCCGGACGTGACCTCTCGCTCGCCCTCGAGAAGGTGGTGCGACTGGTGCGGGAGGTGTCGACGGCGGGGGACGTGTCGCCGACGGCGGCCACGGTGCTGGCCGGACTGGCGAGGACCGGGCCGCAGCGGGTGACCGACCTGGCGCGGGTCGCCGGGGTTTCCCAGCCCGCGATGACGCAGCTGGTCAACCGGCTCACCCAGCAGGGGATGCTCGCCCGGGTCGCCGATGACGCCGACCGCCGGGCGGTCCTCGTCGAGGTCACCGACTCCGGACGAGAGGTCCTCGAGACCAGGCGCGGGCAGCGAGCCGGTGTGCTCGACGCAGCCCTGGCCAGGGTCTCCGCCGAGGACCGTGCCGCCATCGCGGCGGCGCTGCCGGCCCTCGACCGACTCGTTGACGCCGTGCTCGACTCCTGACGCGCCGGCGGCCCGGCGACGCGTACGAAACCAACGTCTGAGAAGAGGCAAGAACAATGAGCTCCCACCAAGGGGCAGCTGCCGCAAGTCCGTTCAAGCAACCACGCGCCGTGTGGGCGGTCGCGTTCGCGTGCGTGGTGTCGTTCATGGGCATCGGGCTCGTCGACCCGATCCTCCCGGTGCTCGCCGAGGAGCTGGCCGCGACGCCCGCGCAGGTGTCGCTGCTGTTCACCAGCTACCTCGTGGTGACCGCCGTGGCGATGATCGGCGTCGGCTGGGTCTCCAGCCGGATCGGTGCCAAGTGGACGCTGATCTTCGGCCTGGTGCTGATCGTCGTGTTCGCCGGGCTGGCCGGGACCGTCGACGGTGTCGACGGCATCGTCGGCTTCCGGGCCGGCTGGGGCCTGGGCAACGCGCTGTTCATCTCCACCAGCCTCGCCGTCATCGTCGGCTCCGCGACCGGAGGGTTCGCGGGGGCGATCATCCTCTACGAGACCGCGCTCGGCCTCGGCATCGCGGTCGGTCCGCTCCTCGGCGGCGTCCTCGGTGGCATCTCCTGGCGCGGCCCGTTCTTCGGTGTCTCCGCGCTGATGGCGATCGCGCTGGTCGCCACGCTGGTCTTCCTGCCGCCGACGCCCAAGCCGGAGAAGAAGGTCACCCTGCTCGCGCCGCTCGCCGCGCTGCGCCACCGCGGGCTGCTGACGATGGGCATCATGGCGCTGCTCTACAACTGGGGCTTCTTCACCCTGCTCGGCTACGCGCCCTACCCGATGGGCCTGCACGACCCGCTCCAGCTCGGCTGGGTCTTCTTCGCCTGGGGCATCCTGGTCGCCGTCTTCGCCGTGTGGGGCGCGCCGTGGGCGCAGCGCCGCTTCGGCACCGCGCCGACCCTCTACGTCAACCTGCTCGGTCTCGGTGCCCTGCTCGCCGTCATCGGCCTCGGCGTCTCCTCGCCGACCGTGGTCATCGTGGCCGTGATCCTGTCCGGCATCTTCGTCGGCCTCAACAACACGCTGACCACCCAGGCGGTCATGCTGGTCTCACCGGTGGAGCGGCCGATCGCGTCGTCGGCCTACGGTTTCGTACGTTTCATCGGAGGCGGTCTGGCACCCTTCGCCGCGGGCAAGATCGCCGAGGCGACCGACCAGTCGGTGGCCTTCTACGTCGGCGCCGCCGCGTTCCTGATCGCGATCCCCGTCCTGGCCAGCGGCCACCGGCTGATCACGGCCGCCGAGTCGGCCGAGACCGCCGAGCCGGTCGCGCCGACGCTCGAGCCCGTCGGACCGGTCCGCGGTGAGGGCCGTCCCGTGCTGGTCGCCGTCGGCGCCACCCTCGACGCCGACGCGGTCGTCGACCGGGCCGCCGAGATGGCCGCCGCCGAGGGCGCGCCGCTCGAGGTGGTCCACGTCCGCGAGACCGAGGTGGTCGAGGAGCTGGCGATCGACGCCGAGGAGCCGGAGATGGCCGCCGCGACCGTACGCGCCCACCTGGACCGCCTCGCCGCCCGCGGCGTGACCGCGACCGGCCTGGTCCTGCACCGCGTCGGCGACCACGCCAGCGCCGGGATGGTGCTGGCCAGGTACGCCACCGAGGCCAGGGTCCGCACGATCGCGCTCGGCTCCTCGCCCCGCGGTCGTGCCGCGCAGCTCGCCGACGGCTCGATCACCTCCGCGGTCGTGCGGAACGCCGGCGTACCTGTCGTGCTCGTCGTTCCCGGCCAGGAGCCGCACGAGCTCAGCGCTGCAGCGTTGACCCAGCTACGCCACGCCTGAACGCCACGCCAGGGTCGGCCCGGCGGGACCTGGTCCCGCCGGGCGGATAACCTTCGCCTGGTGAGCAGTGCGTACGAGACGGCGGATCCGAAGAGCCCGACCCGCCCGCGAGTGACCGAGCCGGTGACGCTGGCCGAGCTGGCCGGCGAGTTCGGCCTGGAGGTGCGCGGCGAGGCCCGTGTCACCGGAGTCTCGCTGAGCTCCCAACGGGTGCTGCCCGGCGATCTCTACGCCGCCCTTCCCGGGAGCCGGGCGCACGGCGCCAGCTACGCCGCCAGTGCCGTCGAGGCCGGAGCGGTCGCGGTGCTCACCGACGCCGCCGGTGCCGCCGAGCTGGAGGTCCAGGGTCTCGGAGAGGTGCCCGTACTGCTCGTCGAGAGACCGCGCACGGTGCTCGGCGCGCTCTCGGCCCGCGTCTACGGCAACCCCTCGGGCAGGCTGCGGCTGATCGGGGTCACCGGCACCCAGGGCAAGACGACGACCACCCGGCTGGCCGAGAGCGCGCTGCTCGACGCCGGCCACCGCGCCGGCGTCATCGGCACCGTCGGCACCCGGATCGGCGGGCGCGACGTGAAGACGCCGCTGACCACGCCCGAGGCTCCCGACCTGCACGGTCTCTTCGCCCGGATGGTCGAGGAGGGGACCGAGGCGTGCGCCATGGAGGTGTCCTCCCACGCGCTGGTGATGGGCCGCGTCGACGGGGTCGTCTTCGACGTCGCCGTCTTCCTCAACCTGGGCCGCGACCACCTCGACTTCCACGAGACGGTCGAGGACTACTACGCGGCGAAGGCCGACCTGTTCACCCCGGAGCGAGCGATGTTGGGCATCGTCAACATCGACGACGAGCAAGGCCGCCGCCTCGCCGACGAGGCGACCATCCCGATCCTCACCTACGCTCTGCACGACGACACCGCCGACTGGCGCGCCACCGACGTCGAGCTGCGCCCTGACGGCTCCACCTTCACCGTCCACGGCCCCGACGGCCTGGAGTTCCCGGGCGCCAGCCCGCTGGCCGGCGACTACAACGTCAGCAACACCTTGGCCGCCCTGGCGAGCATCCACCACGCGTACGGCGACGAGACGGTGGTGCGCGACGTCGCCACCGCCCTCGCGAAGGGCTCCGGCGTCCCGGGCCGGCTCGAGCGGATCGACGAGGGCCAGCCGTTCACCGTGGTGGTCGACTACGCGCACAAGCCGGACGCGGTCGAGGCTGCGCTCGGCACGCTCCGCCCGCTGACCGAGTCCCGGCTGATCGTGGTGATCGGTGCCGGGGGAGACCGCGACACCGGCAAGCGGCCGATCATGGGGGAGATCAGCGCGCGGCTGGCCGACCATGTGATCGTCACCGACGACAACCCGCGCACCGAGGACCCGGCGAGCATCCGGCGACAGGTGCTGGAGGGCACGACCGGCGGCAGCGCGAGCGTCGAGGAGATCGGCGACAGGCGGGCCGCGATCGAGCGTGCGATCAGCCTCGCCGAGCCCGGCGACATCGTCGTTGTCGCAGGTAAGGGGCACGAGACGGGCCAGGAGATCAACGGCGTCACGCACCCGTTCGACGACCGCGAGGTCGTCCGTGAGGCGCTCGCCAGACGCTGAATCGGCGGGGCGCCGCCGAGGCTGTCGAGACGTAGGGAAGAATGCCCGGGGCCGGTGTCTTCGCTATGCACACCGGCCCGGGGGCAAGGACCAGGAACGGCATGGCAAGGAAGGCACCCGGCTGACATGAGAGCGATCTTGCTGAGCGGAGCGATTGCGCTTCTGTTCTCGCTGCTCGGCACCCGATTTGCGATCGTACAGTTCACGAAGTTGGGCTACGGCCAGGAGATCCGCGAGGACGGCCCGACGACCCACCGCACCAAGCGCGGCACCCCGACCATGGGTGGCGTCGCGATCGTGATCTCGGTCGTCGTGGGCTACTTCGCGGCCAAGCTGTTGACCGGGGACGCCCCGAGCGCGACGGCCTATCTGCTGCTCTTCCTCCTGGTGGGCATGGCCGCGGTCGGCTTCGTCGACGACTTCATCAAGGTCTTCATGCAGCGCAACCTCGGTCTGCGCGCGTGGTCCAAGATGGTCGGGCAGACGCTGGTCGCGGTGGGCTTCGGCGCGGTGGCGATCCATCCCGGCCTGGCCAACGCCGACGGCATCACGCCGGCGGCGGACCAGCTCTCCTTCATCCGTGACTTCGGTCCACACTTCCTCGGCGGCGACGGGATCCTCTACTGGCTCGGTGGCGCCCTGCTGCTGGTCATCTTCTGGATCATGGTCACCGGCACGTCCAACGCCACCAACCTCACCGACGGCCTGGACGGGCTGCTGGCGGCGTCCTCGGCGATCGTCTTCGCCGCCTACACCATCATCTCGATCTGGCAGAACAACCAGCGCTGCGGCCGCCCGAGCGTCGAGATCGGCACCTGCTACGAGGTGCGCGACCCGCTCGACATGGCGATCCTCGGCGCCGCGATCAGCGGCGCCTGCATCGGCTTCCTGTGGTGGAACGCCAGCCCGGCGCGGATCTTCATGGGCGACACCGGCTCGCTCGCGCTCGGCTCGGTGCTGGCCGGGTTCGCGATCCTGTCGCACACCGAGTTCCTGCTGATCATCCTCGGTGGCCTCTTCGTCACCGAGACGGTCTCGGTGATCCTGCAGACGGGCTGGTTCAAGATCACCCGCAAGGTGACCGGGACCCCCAAGCGCATCTTCCGGATGACACCGATCCATCACCACTTCGAGATGCTCGGCTGGGAACAGGTGACCGTGGTGATCCGTTTCTGGATCATCACCGGCCTCTGCGTCGCGGCCGGCCTGGGAATCTTCTACGCCGAATGGGTGGCGACCATCTGATGGACCTCACAGAACTCGACAAGCTCGGCCGCAACGACTCCTGGGAGGGCGTGAAGGCGGTCGTGGCCGGCTTCGGTGTCTCCGGTTTCGCCGCCGCCGACAACCTCACCCACCTGGGTGCCTCGGTGATCGCGCTCGACGAGTCGCCCGGCGACGAGGAGCGCCAGGAGAAGGCCAAGCTCCTCGGCATCCTGGGTGCCGACGTACGCCTCGGAGAAGGCGCCACCCACGTGCTGCCCGACGACGTCGACGTCGTGGTCACCTCTCCTGGCTGGAGGCCGACGGCTCCGCTGCTCGCCCAGGCGCGCGAGCGCGGGGTCCCGATCTGGGGAGAGGTCGAGCTCGCCTGGCGGCTGCGCGACCCCGACAACGCCGCCCCCTGGCTGGCGGTCACCGGCACCAACGGCAAGACCACGACCGTGCAGATGCTCGACAACATCCTGCGTACCGCCGGGCTCCGGTCCGTCGCCGTCGGCAACGTCGGCCTGCCGATCGTCGAGGCCGTGATGGACCCCGAGCCCTACGACGTCTTCGCCGTGGAGCTCTCCTCCTTCCAGCTCCACTACACCTCCTCGATGGGCGCCGAGGCCGCCGTCGTCCTCAACGTCGCCGAGGACCACCTCGACTGGTACCCCTCGATGAAGGAGTACGCCGCCGACAAGGGCCGCGTCTACGAGGGCGTCGAGCGGGCCTGCGTCTACAACGTCGCCGACGAGGCGACGCTGCACCTGGTCGAGGAGGCCGACGTCGTCGAGGGCGCTCGCGCGATCGGCTTCACCCTCGGCACCCCGGCGGTGGGCCAGCTCGGGATCGTCGAGGACATCCTGGTCGATCGGGCCTTCATCGAGGAGCGTCAGACCTCCGCCGCGGAGCTGTGCCAGATCTCCGACCTCGCCTCCGCCGCGCCCCACTACGTCCAGAACGCGCTGGCCGCGGCCGCGCTCGCCCGGGCGCACGGGGTCTCCCAGGCCGCCGTACGCGACGGGCTGAAGTCGTTCCGTCCGGACGGCCACCGCATCGAGGTCGTCGCCGAGGCCGGCGGCGTCACCTGGGTCGACGACTCCAAGGCGACCAACCCGCACGCCGCCCAGGCCTCGCTGCAGGCCTACGACCCGGTGATCTGGATCGCCGGCGGGCTGGCCAAGGGCGCCCGCTTCGAGGACCTGGTCGCCTCCATCCACGACCGGCTGCGGGCCGTGATCCTGATCGGTCAGGACCGCGACGTCATCGCCTCCGCCCTCGCCGCCCACGCCGGCGACCTGGAGATCGTCGAGCTCGACGACCCCGACGGCGTGGCCGCCCTCACGGAGGCCGTCGAGATCGCCGCCGCGCTGGCCAAGCCCGGCGACACCGTGCTCCTGGCCCCCGGCTGCGCCAGCCAGGACCAGTTCCGCGACTACAAGGCCCGCGGCGACGCGTTCGCCGACGCCGTACGCCGCCAGCTCTAGGTCGCTGGTCGAGCCGCGAGCGCCAGCGAGCGTGTCGAGACCAACACGGTCCTGTCGGCGCTCGATGGGACCGTGTTGGTCTCGACACGCCTCCGCCTAGCGGCTCCGGCGGCTCGACCGGCGTGAGGGCGACACGCGGGGGAGATGCGCGGCGAACGCGGAGACGGCGGCGAGAATGTAATGGACGTACGTCGCACCGCAACTGGGAGGTAGGCCGTGACGACCACCAGCCCCGACCAGACCGGTTCCGGCTCGGCCGAGCAGGCCAAGGCGTACCCGAAGTCGGTCCTCGGCTACCTCAAGGCCTGGTTCCACGCGCTGAGGGTGGCGCTGAACCGGCCGCTGGCCGCCTACTACCTGCTGCTCACCAGCACCGCGCTGCTGCTGACCATCGGGCTGATCATGGTGCTGAGCGCCTCGAGCGTGTGGGCCTACACCCAGATGGGCAACTCCTACGCGATCGTCGGGCGGCAGGTGCTGTGGGTGATCATCGGCATCCCGTGTGCGTTCATCGCCTCCCGGATCCGGCCGAAGCATCTGCGACGGCTGGCCTGGCCGGGGTACGTCATCGCCTGCGTGCTGCTCTTCCTGACCATCTTCTTGGGCCACGACGTCAACGGGCAGCAGAACTGGATCGGGGCCGGCCCGGTCAAGATCCAGCCGAGCGAGATCGCCAAGCTGGGGATCGTGCTGTGGGCTGCCCACGTCTACGCGCTCAAGGAGCGCCGGCTCGACAGCCTCCACGAGGTGCTGATGCCGGTCCTGCCGGGCATCGCGCTGGCCACCGGGCTCGTCCTCGCCGGCCGTGACCTCGGCACGGCGCTGGTCTTCTTCGCGATCGTGCTCGGGATGCTGTGGGTCGTCGGGGCGCCCGGTCGGCTCTTCGGGATGGCGATCTCGATCATCGGCGTCTCGGTGCTGTTCCTGATCAGCACCGACACCGAGCGGCTCGCCCGGCTGACCAGCTTCGCGGACCCGTTCAAGGACTACCACGGACAGGGCTGGCAGCCGTCCCACGGCCTCTACGCACTCAGCTCGGGCGGCATCCTGGGCCAGGGGATCGGGGCCTCGCAGCAGAAGTGGGGCGACCTGCCCGAGGCCCACACCGACTACATCTTCGCGGTGCTGGGCGAGGAGCTCGGCCTGGTCGGCACCCTGCTCGTCGTCGGCCTCTTCCTGACCCTCGCGTTCGCGCTGGTCAAGGTCGCGCGCCAGACCGACCGGCCGTTCGTACGCTACTTCAGCTTCGGCGTGCTGGTCTGGCTGCTGGGCCAGATGATCATCAACGTCGGCATGGTGCTCGCGCTGCTGCCTGTCATCGGCATCCCGCTGCCGCTGGTCTCCTACGGCGGCTCCGCGCTGATCCCGTCGATGGTGGCGCTGGGCGTCGTTATCGGCTTCGCCCGTCGTGAACCGGCGGCAGCCGCGGCGCTGAAGCAGCGTAAAGCCTTGGCAAAGGATCGGGCCCGCCAGGCAGCCGCTTACCGGTCCGCTCAACGCAACCGCTAAGTTCGGACGCATCATGAAGGCCCTCCTCGCCGGTGGTGGCACCGCCGGACACACATCCCCCCTGCTCGCCACGGCTGATGCCCTGCGCCGTCTGGACCCCAGCGTGGAGGTGACCTGCCTCGGTACGCCTCGCGGCCTGGAGAACCAAGTCGTTCCCGCCGCCGGCTACCCCCTCGAGCTGATCCCCCCGGTCCCGATGCCGCGCCAGCTCAGCAGCGACCTGCTGAAGGTGCCGGTCAACCTGAAGGGCGCGGTCGACGCGACCTACGAGGTGCTCGACCGAATCCGGCCAGACGTGGTCGTCGGCTACGGCGGGTACGTCTCGATGCCGGCCTACCTCGCCGCGAAGCGGCGCCACATCCCGATCGTCGTGCACGAGGGCAACGCCATGCCGGGCCTCGCCAACAAGGCGGGCGCCCGGGTTGCCGACCGCGTCGCGGTGAGCTTCCCGGACACCAAGCTGCCCAAGGCCGAATACATCGGGCTACCGATCCGCCGGATGATCTCGACGATGGACCGCTGGGCGCTGCGCGCCGAGGCACGCAGCTTCTTCGGGCTCGACCAGCACCGCCCCACGATCGTGGTCACCGGTGGCTCCCAGGGAGCCCGGACGATCAACGAGGCGGTCTCCGGCGCCTACCCGGCCCTGGCCAGCAACGGGATCCAGGTGCTCCACGTGATCGGCCCGAAGAACGAGCTGGCCTCGCCCGGCCCCGGCTACCACGTGCTCAACTACGTCGACCGGATGGACCTCGCGCTGGCCGCCGCCGACCTGATGATCTGCCGCTCCGGCGCCAACTCGGTGATCGAGGCGAGCGCCGTCGGGGTCCCGGCCGTCTACGTACCTCTCCCGATCGGCAACGGCGAGCAGGCCCTCAACGCCCGCGCCGTCGTCGACGCCGGTGGCGCCGTGCTCGTCTCCGACGCCGACATGAGCGCCGCCT
The DNA here is from genome assembly GCF_054031495.1 of Nocardioides sp. YJ-D4. Taxonomy (NCBI): domain Bacteria; kingdom Bacillati; phylum Actinomycetota; class Actinomycetes; order Propionibacteriales; family Nocardioidaceae; genus Nocardioides; species Nocardioides sp. YJ-D4. Next base: position 921,865 of record NZ_CM132932.1, on the reverse strand, counting down.
GGGTCACCAGTCACGTACCTCCGATCGTCACCGACCGCGCCCGCCTCGAGGCGATGTCGAAGGCGGCCAGCGACCTGGTGCCGCGCGACGCGGACGAGCGGCTGGCACGGATCGTCCTGGAGACCGCACAGCGTGGAGGTTCCCGATGAGAGTTCCCGTTCCTGAGCACATCCTGCCCGCCGAGCAGCTGGGCAGGGTCCACTTCATCGGCATCGGTGGGGCGGGCCTGTCCGCGATCGCCCGGGTCATGCTGGCCCGCGGGATCGAGGTCTCCGGCAGCGACGGCGCCGACTCGTCGATGGTCGCGGCGCTGCGCGAGGAGGGCGCGACCGTCTACGTCGGCCACGCGGCCGAGCAGGTCGAGGGCGTCGACACGCTGATCGTCTCGACCGCGATCCGCGAGGACAACCCCGAGTACGTCGCGGCCGTCGAGAAGGGGCTGCGGATCTACCCGCGCTCGGCCGGTCTGGCCTCGGTGATGGAGGGCCGCCGCGTCCTCGCCGTCGCCGGCACCCACGGCAAGACCACCACCACCTCGCTGCTGACCGTCTCCCTGCAGGCCGCGGGCGCCGCGCCGACCTACACCGTCGGTGGCGAGCTGGCCGCCTCGGGCACCAACGCCGCCGAGGGTTCGGGCGACCTGTTCGTCGCCGAGGCGGACGAGTCCGACGGCGCCTTCCTGGTCTACAAGCCGTACGCCGCGGTCGTCACCAACGTCGAGGCCGACCACCTCGATCAGTGGGGGACCGAGGAGGCCTACCGCGAGGGTTTCGCCCAGTTCGTGGGGCGGTTGGCTCCCGACGGGTTCCTGGTCGCGGTCATCGACGACCCCGGCGCCGCCGACCTGCGTCACGTCGCCCATTCGCTCGGCCGCCGCTTCATCGGCGTCGGCGAGTCGGAGCTGGCCGACGTACGCGCCGTCGACATCGTCCTGGAGGGCACCACCTCCTCCTTCACCGTCGTCGACGGCCTCGACGAGCTGGGCCGGATCACGCTGCAGATCCCCGGGCGCCACTACGTCGCCGACGCGTTGGCCGCGCTCACCGTCGGCCTGCGTCTCGGTCACTCCTTCGACCTTCTCAAGGCGGGGCTGGAGTCCTTCACCGGCACCCGGCGGCGGATGGAGCGCAAGGGAGAGGCCGAAGGCGTACGCGTCTACGACTCCTACGCCCACCACCCCTCCGAGATCGCCGGCGACCTCGTCTCCGGCCGGTCCGTGGCCGGGCAGGGGCGGCTCATCGTCGCGTTCCAGCCGCACATGGTCTCCCGCACCCGGATCTTCGGCGAGGAAATGGGCCGCGTGCTCGGCGCCGCCGACGAAGTGGTCGTCCTCGACGTCTATCTCGCCCGCGAGGACTACGACCCCGAGGTCACCGGCAAGCTCGTCGCCGACGCGGTGCCGCTGCCGCCCGACCGGGTCGTCAGCGTCGCCGGGCTCGAGGAGGCCGCCGCCGAGCTGGCCCGCCGCGCCCGACCGGGTGACCTCGTTCTGACGCTCGGGGCAGGTACCGTGACCGAGGTGGGCCCGATGGTGCTCGCCAGGCTACGTACGGCAGGGCAGTAACGCTGGGGGAGGCGAGCATGGGGGACAAGGGGTCCGACGCCGAGATCGCCGAGGCCTTGGAGATCGCCCGATCGGCGTCCGGGGAGCGCGAGATCGACCTCGCCTCGGAGGAGGCCAAGGCCGAGGCTGAGCCGAGCACCGAACCGGAGCCGGAGGAGTCTGAGGACGAGCGTGCCGCGGTCGACCCGGCGACCCTGAAGAGCCGCAAGGCCTTCGCCCGCCGCCAGTGGCGCCGCCGCTGGCTGGCGTGGCGCTATCTGATCGTCGGCACCCTGGTCATCGCGCTCCTGCTCGGTGGGATCTGGGCGGTCTACTTCTCCACCTGGCTGCAGGTCAAGGGCACCTCGGTGCACGGCACGATGAAGATGACCAGCGCGAAGCAGGTCGTCGAGTTCGCGGCCGTCCCGGTCGGCGAGCCGCTGGCCACCGCCGACCTCGAGGCCGTGCAGGTGCGGGTGCTCAACGGGCTGCCGATGGTGCGCTCGGTCAACGTCTCGCGGGAGTGGCCCGACAAGATCCGGGTCGACGTCACCGAACGTACGCCGGTGGCCGTCGTATCGATCGGCGGCCGGCTCCGTGCACTCGACGAGACCGGCACCGTCTTCTGGGACTACAAGAAGGCGCCGCGAGGTCTGCCGATGGTGAACACCGTGACCGGCACCAACTCCGACGCCCTCCGTGAGGCCGCCGCGGTGGCCTCCGCCCTCCCGGCAGACCTGGCCAAGACGGTCGACCACGTCGAGGTGACCACCGTCGACTCGATCTCCCTCGAGCTGCGCAACGACAAGCGGGTCGTGTGGGGGAGCAGCGCCCAGTCCGACACCAAGGCCGACGTGCTGGTCGCGCTGATGAAGGCCGAGCCCGACGTGGCCCGCTACGACGTCTCCGTGCCCGGCCAGCCGGTCACCAGCAAGAGCGTCGACTGATCCGGCGTAGGGATCTTCCCTACCGGACGGCAACGGATGGGCACAACTGATCCGCGTCCGCGTGTCGCGCCAGTTTGAGGACGTACGTCTGCCTACTGTTCTGAGAACGGCGAGGTTGACATAACTATAACCCTCAGGTTGAGGGTAAGGGTTGAGAAGCCCGCCGTAAGTACCAACCAGCGATCGAAGGGGCGACCACCGTGGGAGCTGCACAGAACTATCTGGCGATCATCAAGGTCGTCGGCATCGGTGGCGGCGGCGTCAACGCTGTCAACCGGATGATCGAGGTCGGCCTCAAGGGGGTCGAGTTCATCGCCATCAACACCGACGCCCAGGCGCTGCTGATGAGCGACGCCGACGTCAAGCTCGACATCGGTCGCGAGCTGACCCGCGGTCTCGGTGCCGGCGCCAACCCGAGCGTGGGGGAGAGCGCCGCCGAGGACCACGCCGACGAGATCGAAGAGGTCATCAAGGGCGCCGACATGGTCTTCGTGACCGCCGGCGAGGGTGGCGGCACCGGCACCGGTGGCGCCCCGGTCGTGGCCCGCATCGCCCGCTCCCTCGGCGCCCTGACCATCGGTGTGGTGACCCGCCCGTTCGCCTTCGAGGGCCGCCGTCGTGCCAACTCCGCCGAGGAGGGGATCAGCAAGCTCCGCGAGGAGGTCGACACCCTCATCGTCATCCCCAACGACCGGCTGCTGTCGATCTCGGACCGCAACGTCTCGGTGATGGACGCCTTCCGCCAGGCCGACCAGGTGCTGCTGCAGGGTGTCTCCGGCATCACCGACCTGATCACCACGCCCGGCCTGATCAACCTCGACTTCGCCGACGTCAAGTCGGTCATGTCCAACGCCGGCTCGGCGCTGATGGGCATCGGCTCCGCGCGCGGTGACAACCGCAGCGTCGAGGCCGCCGAGATGGCCGTCTCCTCGCCGCTGCTGGAGGCATCGATCGACGGCGCCCACGGAGTCCTGCTCTCGATCGCGGGCGGCTCCGACCTCGGCCTCTTCGAGATCAACGAGGCCGCCGCGCTGGTCGCCGACGCGGTCCACCAGGAGGCCAACATCATCTTCGGCGCGACCATCGACGACGCGCTCGGCGACGAGGTCCGGGTCACGGTGATCGCCGCCGGCTTCGACGGCGGCATGCCCAAGCGCCGTGAGGGCCAGTCGGCGCTCGGCAGCGTGCAGGGCCGCTCCACCGGCTCCCAGTCGGCCAACAACGGCGAGACCGCCGCGGTGGCCACCGCGGTCGCGACCCGCCGCGAGGAGGCCGAGGAGACCCCGGAGCCCGCTCCCGCCAAGCCTGCCAAGCCGGCTCCGGCCACGCCTCCGCCCGCGGCTCCGCCGGCCGAGCCCGCTCCGGTCGCCAAGAAGCCCGCTCCGAGCGTCCAGTACAGCGATGACGAGCTCGACGTTCCCGATTTCTTGAAGTAGGTCCCGCGCTTGTATTCGTTCCGAGCCTCAGCAGGCCTCGTCGACCTGGCATTCACCGACAGGTACGGCGGGGTCAGTCTCGCTCCGTACGCCGAGCTCAACCTGGCGGTCAACGGCTCGGACTCGCCGGAGGCGAAGGCCGAGAACCATCGGCTGCTGCTGGCCGACTTCGCCGGCGGCGCGCCCTACGCCGACCTCTACCAGGTCCACGGCAACACGGTCGTCGACGCGGAGTGCGGCACCCGCCCCGAGGCGGACGGGATCGTCACCACCGAGCGTGACCTGGTGCTGCTGGTCCGCACCGCCGACTGCGTACCCGTGTTGTTCGCGGACGAGGCGGCCGGGGTCATCGGCGCAGCGCACGCCGGACGCAAGGGGATGGCGGCCGGGGTCGTGCCCGAGACCATCGCCCGGATGCGCGCGCTCGGCGCGACCCGGATCAGCGCCTGGGTGGGGCCGCACGTGTGCGGCAAGTGCTACGAGGTACCTGCCGAGATGCAGGAGGAGATCGCCGCGGTCGAGCCGGCCGCGCGCGCCACCACGAGCTGGGGCACCCCGAGCCTCGACGTCGGCGCCGGAGTGCTCGCCCAGCTGGCCCGCGAGGGCGTCGAGACCGTCGACGCCGGCCGCTGCACGCGCGAGTCCGACGACCTCTACTCCTACCGCCGCGACGGCGCCGGCATGTCGCTGGGCGCCCTGATCCGGCTGCGAGGTGCCTGATGGCGACCGATCGCGCCGATGAGATCGCCGCGAGGCTCGCCGAGACCCGCGAGCGGATCGCGGCGGCCGCCAAGGCCGCCGGTCGGCCCGCTGACGACGTCCACCTGGTCGTGGTCACCAAGTTCTTCCCCGCCTCCGACGTACGCATACTGGCCGGCCTCGGTGTCACCGACGTCGGCGAGAACCGCCACCAGGAGGCGGCGGCCAAGGCGGCCGAGTGCGCCGACCTCGGTCTGCGCTGGCACTACATCGGCGGGCTCCAGTCCAACAAGGCGGCCGCCGTGGCCGGCTACGCCGACGTGGTCGAGTCCGTCGACCGGCCGTCGCTGCTGCCCCGGCTCAGCCGTGGCGCGGGCGAGCGCGGCCAGATCCTCGACGTGCTCCTGCAAGTGTCCCTCGACCCGCCCGGACGCGAGGGTCGTGCCGGGGCGGATCCCGGTGACGTACGCGACCTCGCTGCTGAGGTCGAGACGACCGACGGGCTCCGGCTGCGGGGCCTGATGGCGGTAGCGCCTCTCGGTGAGGAACCGGAGCCGGCATTCGTCCGGCTCGCGCGGATCCGGGAGGACTTCCTGGTCGAATATCCCGAGGCGACGGTGCTGTCGGCGGGGATGAGCGGCGACCTGGAGCAGGCGATTGCCCATGGCGCGACACACGTACGTGTCGGGTCTGCGGTCCTCGGAGAGAGGCCAACTGTCAAGTAATGTCTCGGACAGCAATACTTTGGGGAAGGTGGGAACATGAGCGGCGCGATGCGCAGGTTCGGTGAATACCTCGGCCTGCTCGAGGACACCGGTTACGACGACGATGTCTACGAGGGCGACGACGACGAGACCCGCTCCCACGAAGCCGTCAAGGCGCCGGTGCGGTCCAAGCAGTCCCGCCCGGCTCCGGTGGCTGACCTTTCCGAGCGGCGACGAGCAACGGTGGTGCCCGCGGTGACCGAGCTTTCCAAGATCATCACGCTGACCCCGACGTCCTACAACGAAGCGCGTCAGATCGGCGAGAACTACCGCGACGGCACGCCGGTGATCATGAACCTCACCGAGATGAGCGATCCGGACGCAAAACGGCTCGTCGACTTTGCGGCCGGCTTGATCTTTGCTACCTATGGGAACATCGAGAGGGTCACCAACAAGGTGTTTCTTATCTCACCTGCGAACGTTTCGGTCACGGCTGAGGCCAAGCAGAGGATCGTTGAGGGCGGCTTCTTCAACCAGAGCTGAGGCCTTCGACACCTGCTCGTAGGTGGCTGGATGCGGTCCGCATCTGGCATGTCTACGGACAGGCGCTAGAGTTTCGACAGCATTACCTGATGCCGCCCCCCGGCGGTGCAGTCCGTACGTCTGAGTCAACCGAGTAATGAATGGGTGAGGTCATGCCGCTGACGCCAGAGGACGTGAGCAACAAGCGCTTTACTCCCGTCCGGCTCCGCGAGGGCTACGACATGGGCGAGGTGGACCAGTTCCTCGACGAGGTCGAGGCCGAACTGGCACGTCTCACCCGGGAGAACGACGACCTTCGCGGGAAGTTGGCATCTGCGCAGTCGGGTGGGGGTCCGTCCTTCCCGATGGCTCCCGAGCCGCCTGCTCCTGAGCCGATGCCTGCTCCTGAGCCGGTCTCGCACCAGATGCCGATGTATCAGGAGGCACCGCAGACCGGCGGCATCGAGACGATCCGGGTCGAGACCGTGCCGGAGGCGTCCAACGCCGCCGCGCGCCTGCTCGAGCTGGCCACGCGCAACCACGACGCGCTCATCGACACCGCCAAGAACGACGCCGACAAGATCGTCGGCGAGGCGCGGACCAAGGCCGAGCGCCTCGAGGCCGAGTCGAAGTCGAAGGCCGACCGCATGGAGGCCGACGCGCGCACCCGTGCGCAGATGCTCGACAGCGAGACCGCCGAGCGTCGCCAGCAGCTCTTCGGCGAGCTCGAGCGCGAGAAGGACAACCTGACCACCGAGGTCGACACCCTGCGCAACTTCGAGCGTGAGTACCGCTCCCGCTTGAAGAGCTACTTCACGCAGCAGCTCGACGCGCTCAACAACTCGGCTGAGTCACAGGCGCCCGTGATGGCCGCCGCCGTCAACGAGTCGGGCCCGGCGCCCAAGCGTCTGCGCTCCATCCTGGGGGAGGACGAGGGCTGAGGTCCTCGTAGTCAGGCTTCCATCGGCCGGTCCCGCTTCGCGGGGCCGGCCGATGCGTACGTCCGCTGCGTTCCTTCCGGCGCCCCGCCGGCTGCGACAGGAACGCGTTGTAGCAGGTGAGGCGGGTCCTGTAAGTCGATTTCGGAGTTTTTCCACGCTGCGGACCAATATGCGTGGAGTTTCGGTGTGTTAGTTGAGTGGAGCCGAATCCCGGGCTACATTCCGGGCACGCACTCCGCACCGACTCGGCGGCGCGAAGTGACGGCAGGAGAAAGGGGACTCCATGTCTGTACCGATGAGGTGTCGCGCCAGCGCGGCAGTCGGGTGCGTCCATGTGGCGACGCCCGAGCTTTCTGGGAATACCAGCTCCTACGTCACGGCTTCCACGTCGGTGGCCGCGGCGAGCGCCTAAGCCAAACCTGACCACCGTGCGGCCCGGGGGGGCCGTGTCTCACACCAGAAAGCGAGTGCCGTGCCTAAGAAAGCAACCAAGACCGTCGTCTCTCCTGACCAGCTGAAGGTCAAGGACGGCGAGGACCCGTGGACGAAGGATGAGCTCAATGAGGTCATCGACGAGCTTCACGAGATGAGGGCTCACAGCCTCGAGGTGCTCACCGCTCTCGAAGCCGAGCTCTCCGGCCTGATGAAGGACTCCGGCGACGGCGCCGGCCAGGACCAGGCCGACATGGGCGCGACCAGCTTCGAGCGTGACCACGAGCTGACCGTGGTCAACAGCGAGAAGGACAAGCTGGCCCAGATCGAGCGTGTCCTGGGATACCTCGAGGACGGTTCGTACGGCATCTGTGAGTCGTGTGGGGAGCCGATCGGCAAGATGCGGCTCATGGCGTTCCCGCGTGCCACACTGTGCATGACATGCAAGCAGCGCGAGGAGCGTCGCTGAGCGACGCACATACCGGTCCTGAGTCCGACGTGCGCCCTGTTCGGTGGGCCGAGTTCGCGACCGTCGCAGTGTTTCTGCTGGTCATCGACCAGATCACGAAGCTCTGGGCGGTCGCGACGCTCGTTCCCGGGCAGCCGCAGGAGCTGATCGGCTCGGTGCTCCAGCTCAACATCATCCGCAACCCGGGCGCGGCCTTCTCGACCGGGACCGGCTACACCTGGGTGTTCACGACGCTCTCGATCGCGGCCACGATCGGTGTGCTCTGGTTCGCGCGCCGGGTGCGCCACCGGGGCTGGGCCATCGCGCTCGGCATCCTGGTAGCCGGCATCAGCGGCAACCTGGTCGACCGGCTGATGCGTGAGCCGGGCTTCTACGTCGGGCACGTGGTCGACTTCCTGCAGCTGCCCAACTGGCCGATCTTCAACGTCGCCGACATGTGCATCAACGTCGCCGCGGTGCTGATCGTGATCTTCTCGTTCAAGGGGATCGGGCTGGACGGGTCGATCGACGGCGGTGCCGCGGACACGTCCGATGACACCTCGGACGAGCCCGAGGGCGAGAAGAAGTGAACTTCGGTCACGCCGACCAGCGCACGCTGCACGTCCCGGACGGTCTGGAGGGGGAGCGGGTCGATGCCGCCATGGCGCGGCTGTTCGGCCTCTCCCGCACCCGCGCGGCGGAGCTGATCGCCGAAGGGTTGGTGACCGTCGACGGCTCGGTCGTGGCCAAGAGCGACCGGGTCAGTGCCGGGTCGATGCTCGACGCGACGATCCCGTCGCAGGCAGACCCTCTGGAGATCAAGCCCGAGATCGTCGAGGGCATCAAGATCATCTACGACGACGACGCCTTCGTGGTGATCGACAAGCCCGTCGGCGTGGCAGTCCACCCTTCGCCGGGCTGGCAGGGGAAGACCGTCGTCGGTCACCTCGTCGCGGCCGGTTTCCGGATCTCCACCTCGGGGGCCAAGGAGCGCGAGGGCATCGTCCAGCGCCTCGACGTCGGCACCTCGGGCGTGATGGTGATCGCCAAGTCCGAGCACGCCTACTCCGTCCTCAAGAACGCGTTCCGGCAGCGTACGGTCGACAAGACCTACCACGCGCTGGTCCAGGGCCACCCCGACCCGCTCGAGGGCACGATCGACGCGCCGATCGGGCGCAACCCGAAGTACGACTACAAGTTCGCGGTCCGCGCGGACGGGCGTCACTCGGTGACCCACTACGAGACGCTCGAGGCGCACCGGTTCGCCTCGCTGCTCCAGATCCACCTCGAGACCGGGCGCACCCACCAGATCCGCGTCCACATGTCGGCGCTGAAGCACCCCTGCGTCGGCGACCTCACCTACGGTGCCGACCCGGCTCTGGCGCGGCGCGTCGGGGTCGAGCGGCAGTGGCTGCACGCGGTGAAGCTCGGCTTCGAGCACCCGGAGACCGGTGAGTACGTCACCTTCGAGTCGACCTACCCCGACGACCTCCAGCACGCGCTCGATGTCATCCGCGACTCCCACTGAGGCGGTGCTCCGTCCGGCGGAGTCCGAGGACATCGCCGAGATCGTCCGCGCCTACGTCGAGGCCCGTGCCGCCGCGCCCATGCCGGCGCCGATCTACCCCGAGTCGGACATCCGGGAGTGGCTCGCGGTCAAGGTCCTGGCGCCCCAGAAGGGGTCGCAGGTCTGGGTCGCGGAGGTCGACGGCGTCGTCTCGGCCTTCGTCGCCTTCACCCCGACCTGGCTCGACGACCTCTTCGTCCACCCCCGCGCCCAAGGCACCGGCCTCGGCACCATGCTGCTCGACCTGGTGAAGTCGCTGACCCCCGACGGCTTCGGCCTGTGGGTCTTCGAGATGAACACCCCGGCGCGAGCCTTCTACGCCCGACACGGACTGCGCGAGGTCGAGCGCACCGACGGCTCCGCCAACCAGGAGAAGACCCCCGACGTACGGATGGCCTGGCCCTAACCCGCCGAGAAGTCGCTTCCGTCGGTCGAGATGGCACGCCGATGCCTACTCGGCCGACGTACCTGACGCCTCGGCCTGCAGATGTGACATCTCGGCGGCGATGAGGGCGATCTCGCGCGGGCCGACGCGGCAGCAGCCGCCGACGTACGCAGCCCCGGATCGCGCCCAGGACAGGGCCTCTCCGGGCCGGAAGTGAGGGGTGCCGGTCCAGGCGCCGTCGGCGTAGGTTTCGCCCGTGTTGGGGTAGACGACGGCGGGCTCGCCGGTGGCGGTGGCGAGCTGGACGGCGGCGGGTACGTCGGCCGGGTCGCAGCAGTTGACGCCGACGGCGACCACGGAGCGGATGCCGGCGGCCAGTGCGAGCGCGTCGGCCAGGGGCTGGTCGGCGCGGGTGCGGGTGCCGGCGCAGGAATAGGAGAACCACACCGGGAGACCGATGTCGTCGAGGAGGTCGACGAGCACCTCGGCCTCCTCGATGTCGGGGATGGTCTCGACCGCGATGAGGTCGGGGTCCTCGGTCTCGAGCAGGGCCAGCCGGGGCGCGTGGAAGTCACGCAGCACGGCCGCCGAGACGCCGTAGCGGCCGCGGTACTCGGACCCGTCGGCCAGGTAGGCGCCATAGGGCCCGACCGAGGCGGCGACCAGGCGTCCGGGAGCCTCCTCGGCGACCTCGCGCGCGACCCGGACGCTGCGGCGCAGCAGCTCGGTGGCGTACGTCTGGGTCATCCCGGCCTCCACGAAACCGGGCACGCTGGCCTGGTAGCTGGCGGTGGTGGCGACGTCGGCGCCGGCGGCGAAGTAGGCGCGGTGGACCGCGGCGATCTCCGCGGGGGACTCGTCCAGCAGCCGGGCCGTCCACAGCGCCCCGGAGACATCGTGACCGCGTGCTTCCAGCGCGTTGGACAGGCCGCCATCGAGGATCGTCACCACAACTCAAGACTGTACGGCCAGCCGCCCGAAAAACTGTCGGTGGCGCCAGATAGTCTGTAGTCCTTCCCCCAGGTCGTCCGTTTGAGCACGGGCTCCTGCGCCCGCTCCATCCGTTCGACCTCGAGGAGGGCTCCACGCCAATGGCGGCCGGCTCCAAGGACTCTTTCGTCCACCTGCACGTCCACACCGAATACTCGATGCTGGATGGTGCCTCGCTCCTCGATGGTCTCTTCAAGCGGACCAGCGAGCTCGAGATGCCGGCGATCGCGATGACCGACCACGGCAACATGCACGGGGCCTACGACTTCTGGAAGAAGGCGAAGGCCCACGACGTCAAGCCGATCATCGGCATCGAGGCCTACATCACGCCGAACACTCCGCGAGGCGAGCGCAAGCGGGTGCGGTGGGGCAAGGGCGACCAGGCGCAGGAGGGCGGCGACGACGTCTCGGGTGGTGGCGCGTACACCCACATGACGATGTGGGCCGAGTCCACCGAGGGGATGCACAACCTCTTCCGGCTCTCGAGCCGCTCCAGCCTGGAGGGCTACTACTTCAAGCCCCGAATGGACAAGGAGATCCTCGCCGAGCACTCCAAGGGGATCATCGTCTCCACCGGCTGCCCCTCGGGCGCGATCCAGACCCGGCTGCGGCTGGGTCAGTGGGACGAGGCGCTCAAGGAGGCCGGCGAGCTGCAGGACATCTTCGGGAAGGACAACGTCTTCCTCGAGCTGATGGACCACGGCATCTCCATCGAGAAGCGGGTCCGCGACGACCTGCTCAAGCTCGGCAAGGCGATGAACATCCGCCCGGTCGCGACCAACGACTCCCACTACAACAACCCCGAGGACGCCGCCGCTCACGAGGCGCTGCTGTGCGTCCAGTCGGGCAGCCGGATGACCGAGCCGCCCTACTCCAAGGGCGGCAAGCGGTTCGCGTTCGAGGGCACCGGCTACTACATCAAGACCGCCGCCGAGATGCGCGAGCTGTGGGGCCAGCAGGACCTGATCGAGGCCTGCGACAACACCCTGCTGATCGCCGAGCGCTGCGATGTCCAGTTCACCGAGTCGACCGGTGGCTACATGGCGCTGGCCGACATCCCCGAGGGCGAGACCGAGGAGTCGTGGCTGCGCAAGGAGACCTGGCGCGGCATCGAGCTGCGCTACCCGGGCGAGAAGACGACCCAGGAGGTCCGCGACCGCGTCGAGTTCGAGATCGACGTCATCCTGCAGAAGGGCTACCCGGGCTACTTCCTGGTGGTCGCCGACTTCATCCAGTGGTCCAAGGACAACGGCATCCGGATCGGACCGGGCCGTGGTTCCGGTGCCGGCTCGATCGTGGCGTACGCGCTGCGGATCACCGATCTCGACCCGCTCGAGCACGGCCTCTTCTTCGAGCGGTTCCTCAACCCCGAGCGCCCCTCGATGCCCGACTTCGACATCGACTTCGACGACCACCGCCGCGGCGAGACGATCAAGTACGTCACGGAGAAGTACGGCGCGGAGAAGGTCGCCCAGATCGCCACCTTCGGCCGGATCAAGGCCAAGCAGGCGATCAAGGACGCCGCCCGCATCCTCGACCACGGCTTCGCGATCGGCGATCGGATCACCAAGGCGCTGCCGCCCGACGTGATGGGCAAGGGCGTCCCGCTCAAGGAGCTGTTCAACCCCGACCACAAGCGCTACGGCGAGGGCGGCGACTTCCGGGCCCTGCACGACACCGACCCCGACGTCCGCAAGATCTACGAGACCGCGCTCGGCCTCGAGGGCCAGATCCGGCAGACCGGCATCCACGCCGCGGGCGTGATCATGGCCTCCGAGCCGATCATCGACATCGTCCCGCTGATGGAGCCCAAGCAGGACGGCCAGGTCGTCACGCAGTTCGAGTATCCGACCTGCGAGGCGCTCGGCCTGGTCAAGATGGACTTCCTGGGCCTCTCCAACCTCCACACCCTCGAGGACGCGCTCGGCAACATCCGCGCCAACCGCGGCATCGACCTGGTGCTCGAGGACGTCCCCTTCGACGACAAGCCCACCTACGAGCTGATGCAGCGCGGCGACACGCTCGGCGTCTTCCAGCTCGATGGTGGTGGCATGCGCGCGCTGCTGCGCTCGATGCTTCCCGACCGGTTCGCCGACATCACCGCGGTCTCCGCGCTCTACCGGCCGGGCCCGATGGGCGCCGACTCCCACAACAAGTACGCCCACCGCAAGAACGGCCGCGAGCCGATCGTGCCGATCCACCCCGAGCTCGAGAAGCCGCTCGAGGAGGTGCTGGGGGAGACCTACGGCCTGATCGTCTATCAGGAGCAGGTGATGTCGATCGCCCAGGTCCTGGCGGGGTTCTCGCTCGGACAGGCCGACAACCTGCGCCGCGCGATGGGCAAGAAGAAGAAGGCCGAGCTCGACAAGCAGTACGCCGGCTTCCAGGCCGGCATGCTCGAGCGCGGCTACTCCCAGAAGGCGATCGACACGATCTGGGAGATCCTGCTGCCGTTCTCCGACTACGCCTTCAACAAGTCGCACTCGGCGGCCTACGGCGTGGTCACCTACTGGACCGCCTACCTCAAGGCCAACTACCCGACCGAATACATGGCTGCGCTCTTGACCTCGGTCAAGAACGACAAGGACAAGATGGCGATCTACCTCAACGAGTGTCGCCGGATGAAGATCGCGGTGCTGCCGCCCGACGTCAACGAGTCGGCCCACGACTTCACCGCGGTCGGCAGCGACATCCGCTTCGGCCTCACCGCGGTCCGCAACGTCGGCGCCCAGGTGGTCGACGGCATCGTCGAGGCCCGCACGTCCAAGGGCCGGTTCGAGGACTTCAACGACTATCTCTCCAAGGTGCCCGAGCGGGCCTGCAACAAGCGCGTGATCGAGTCGCTGATCAAGGCCGGTGCCTTCGACGACATGAAGCACCGCCGCCGCGCGCTGGTCGCGATCCACGAGACCGCCGTGGACCAGTACATCGACATCAAGCGCAACGAGGCGATCGGCCAGGACTCGCTCTTCGGCGGCCTCGACGAGGACGGCGGCGACGGCTTCGGCGTCTCGGTGGCCATCCCCGACATGGACGAGTGGGACAAGATGACCCTGCTCGGCCATGAGCGGGAGATGCTGGGCCTCTACGTCTCCGACCACCCGCTGATGGGCTTGGAGCACGTCCTCGCCAACGGCACCGACTGCACCATCGGTCAGCTGATGACCGACGAGACGCGGCCCCACAACACCACCGTCACGGTCTCCGGGCTGGTCACCAACGTCAACCGGCGGATCACCAAGAAGGGCGACGCCTGGGCGACGGTGACCCTGGAGGACCTCGAGGGTTCGGTCGAGGTGCTGCTCTTCCCGTCGTCCTACCAGCTGGCCGCCCCGCATCTGGTCGAGGACTCGATCATCCGGGTCAAGGGCCAGCTCTCCCGCGACAAGGACCAGCCCGAGCTGCGTGGCCAGGAGGTCACCGTCCCCGACCTGACCGGCGGCCCGGGTGCCGCCGGGGGACCGGTGGTGATCTCGCTGCCGTCGACGCGGTGCACGCCGCAGGTGATCGCGTCGCTGCGTGACGTACTGACCACCTATCCCGGAGTAGCCGAGGTCAGGCTACGGTTGATGACACGGGACGCGACCCGGGTCATGAAGCTCGATGACCGGCTGCGGGTGGCACCGACTCCCGAGCTGTTCGCCGACCTCAAACAACTCCTCGGACCAGGATGCCTGACAATCTGATCGTGCCGCCGCCGCCCAGTCTCTACGCGACCGGCCACCGCTCCGCCCGCCCCGACCTGTCCCGCCCGGTGCTGGTCCAGGTGGCCATCATCGTGGCCGCCTTCATCGTCGGCGGCCTGGTGGCCGGGCTCGCGGCGGCGACGTTGTGGACCCCGCCGACCGGGATGGTGCTCGAGGACAAGTGGTACCGCGGGCTCATCTCGATCGACCCGCCCGCCATCGGGCAGAACATCGATCAGGGCGTCTTCGCCGCGACCGCCTGGTTCTCGGTCTGTGCGATCGTGCTCGGCCTGCTGGTCGGCATCGCGGCCGCGGTCTGGCTCAACCGCTCCGAGCTGGTCACCTTGGGCGCGCTGATCGTCGGCGGTTCGATCGGTGGCGGCCTGATGCTGCTGGTCACGTCGCTGCTCTCGCCCGAGGACCCCCATGGTCTCGCCAAGGGTGCCGCCGACGGCACCGTGCTCGAGGACAGCTTCCAGCTGGCCTCGCCGTGGCTGATCCTGCTCGTCCCGGGCTCGGCGATGCTGGCGCTGATGGTCATCTTCCTGATGTGGGCGCCGCACCCTCCCGCGGATCACGAGCTCGACGTGCAGCAGGCCGCGACCGAAAGGTAAATTCGGCGGACAGCCGCCGTCGGGCGGCGTAGATTCAACAGGTTGGACGGTTGGCACAATGCCGACCGACAGAACCTGAAAGTCACTGATGTCAGAGAACACGCCTGGTCGGAACCCGTCCGGACCGGAGGCGACAGAGATCCTCGATCTCGGCGGGGATCGTGCCGGAAAGAGCAGGAAGCCGCTGATCATCGGAGCGGCAGCCGTCGTCGGCGTCGCTGCGGTGGCGACCGCCGGCACCCTCACCGCGGTCGCACTGAGCAACGCCGGTGGCTCCCCGGCAGAGGCGTTCCCCGCCTCGACCGTGGCCTACGCCGAGATCGACCTGACCGAGGCCAAGAACGCCCTGCCGACGCTGCGCAAGCTGCCTTCGCTCGAGAAGGAGCTCGGCCTCGACAAGGGCGAGGACCCGCGCGAGTCGCTGTTCACCAACGCCTGTGACGACCTCGACTTCGTTAAGGACGTCGAGCCGTGGATCGGCTACAAGGCAGCGGTCGGCGCAGTCCCGACTGACGCGGAGCCGGTGGTCGCGTTCGCACTCCAGGTCACCGACGAGTCCGACGCCGAGGCCGGCCTCCCCAAGCTCGTCGACTGCGGCGGCTCGGAGGCGGCCTGGTCGGTCGGCGACGGGTGGGCGCTCATCGCGGAGACCGACGACGACCTCGCCGCGATCGAGAAGGCGGTGGAGGCCGGCACCCTGGCCGAGGACGCCGGCTTCGAGAAGTGGACCGGTGACGTCGGCGGCACCGGGTTCATCACGGCGTACGCTGCCAAGGAGCTGCCGGACGCCATCGCCGACGCGGCCGAGAACGGCGCGTTCGACGAGGCCGAGGGTGAGCTCGCCGAGAACCCGATGGGTGGGATCGCGCCGTTGCCCGACCCGGCTGCCCTGGCCGACACGATTCGGTCGGCGATGAAGGACTTCGGCGGCGCGGCCTTCACCGTACGTGCCGAGGAGAACGCCTTCGAGCTCGAGGCCGCCTCGTCGATGGGCGCGCAGGCCGAGTCCATGGAGGCCGGCACCATCGCCGGCACGCTGCCGAAGGACACCACCGCGGTGATCGCGGCCAACCCGGCCGACGGCTGGCTCACGACCGGCCTGGCCGAGAGCGGCGCCGAGGACCAGTTCACGCAGATGCTCGGGATGGCGCCCGGTGATCTCGAGAAGCTCCTCGGTGACAGCTTCGCGATCGCCGCAGGCGAGATCGACCTGAGCGCTCCGGACTCCCTGGACATCGGGATCAAGCTCGACGGTGCCGACCCTGCCGACGTCGAGAAGTTCGTCGGCGACCTTACCGCGGGCTTCGGCGCCGACGGCATCGTCAGCGTCGACAGCGAGGGCGAGGTGACCTCCGTCGGGACCGGGGACTACAGCAAGGACCTGCTGGCCGACGGCGGCCTGGCAGAGACCGACAAGTTCAAGAACGCGGTCCCCAACGCCGAGGACTCCTCCGGCGTGGTCTACGTCGACTTCGACGGCCTCGACGAGCTGGTGACGGCCGAGGCTCCCGAGGTCGCCGACGACATCGAGGCGCTCGGCCAGCTCGGCTTCAGCGCCTACCTGGACGGCGACACCTCGCGAGCTCTGGCTCGCATCACCGTCGACTGATCTGCCGAACCGACTCGGCGCGAACTAACCCATCGCCGAGTCGGCTCGTCATGACGAGCCGACTCGGCGGGGTCATCTGGCAATGGGCGCTGCGATGGCTTCCGTGATCTTGATCAGGTCGGCGGGGGAGAGCTCGATGTCCAGGCCGCGGCGGCCGCCGGAGACGTAGATCGAGTCGTACGTCGTCGCGGACTCGTCCAGGACGGTCGGGTGAAGACGCTTCTGGCCGACGGGTGAGATCCCGCCCGCGACGTAGCCGGTCGCACGCTCGGCCGCGGTCACCTCGGCCATCTGCGCCTTCGAGCCACCCAGCGCGCGGGCGAGCGCCTTGAGGTCGAGCTGGCCGGTGACGGGGACGATGCCGACGACGAGCTTTCCGTCCAGGGAGGCCATCAGCGTCTTGAAGACCTGCTTCGGCTCGACGCCGAGGGCCTCGGCGGCCTCCAGTCCGTAGGACTCGGCGCGCGGATCGTGCTCGTAGGGGTGCAGGGTGTAGTCGATGCCGGCCTGGGTGAGGGCCACGGTCGCGGGGGTGCCTCCGCCGGCCCGCTTCCCAGCCTGTTTCCCGGTCTGTTTCTTCGGCATCAGTTGGGGGACCACTTCGTGCGGGCGACCTCGGTCGCGGGCAGCGAGGGGATGACGTTCATCGCCTTGAGCTCGGACCGGAGCAGGTCGGTGGCCATGCCGAGGCGTACGCCGGCATCGGGTGCCTCCAGGAGTGCCTGCCGGTCGGGCATGGGCAGGGGAGTGGTGGCCGAGATGGTCCAGGAGAGGAACTCCGGGTCCTTCGGGAGCGCGCCGGAGAACGGGTCATCGCGGAACTCCAACAGCGCGGCCCGGTAGGCGGTGAAGGTCGCTCGTGCGGTGTCGACGATCGTGCTCGGGACCGCGACGTGGTCCTCGGGGAGGTCCTCCACGTCGGCGACGGGGAAGTCGCCCGAGCTGACCAGGCTGTCCATCCGGATCCGGTCGACCGCGAGCACCTCGAGGTCGAAGGAACCGTCCTCGTGCCGCTCCACCTCGGTGATCAGCAGCTTCACCCCGACGCGGTAGAGCGACTGGGCGCCGGTCTCGCCGACCTCGTAGCCCTCGCGGATCGCGACCGAGCCGAAGTGGCGGTCCTCCTCTTCCTGGCGGAGCAGGTGGTGCACCATCGCGCGGTAGCGGTCTTCGAAGACGCGCAGCGGCAGCGTCACGCCCGGAAACAGGACCGCGTTGAGCGGAAACATCGGTAGTCGGTCGGTCACGGAAACCAACCTATGGGGGCCGCGGGCGCACGCGCCCGCGAACCCCCGTGTTCTGTTCGCTGTCGACCCGAGCCGTCAGTCGTCGTAGACCGCCCGGTCGATCTTGGTGTGGTAGCGCTGGCCGCCGGCAGCGCCGAGGACGGCCCCGACGAGCATCACGGCCAAGAGGGCGATACCGGTGATCACGGCGCCCCAGCTGAGCTGGTCGGTGCTCAGCCCCACGCTGGGCAGGTCGACCTGCCGCATGATGTCGTAGCTGGCGCCGAACAGCGTTCCGGCGACGGCCGCGATGATCATCGCCACGATCGCCACGATCCACACGCCCAGGCCCTGTCGGCGGGCGTCGAAGCGGGACATCCGGGCGGCGACGTACCCGCCGGCGTAGTAGCCGACGAACATCACCACGGCGAGCGTGATGGCCGCTGCGATACCGACCGAACCGGACATCTCCTGCAGGTCGGTCTGGGTCCAGTTCTGGTTGGTGCCGATCGCCGACGCGACGGCGCTGATGATGGCTCCGAGAAGGACGGTGACTCCGACTGCTACCAGCCAGCCGAAGAAGCAGGCGCCCCAGTTCATGCCTCCGTAGGTGTCGTGGAGGGCGGCACGTCGGCCCTCCTCGGCGTGGCGGTGGTGCTCGACGGCGTCTCCCGCGCGCAGGTGGCCGGCCTCGCCCTCGGCGCTGTGCGGGCGCTCCACGCGGTCGTCGTGGCCGACGACCGCCGGGCCACCGGGTTGGTAGTCGCGGGTCGAGGCGTGGTTCTCGTCGACGCCGGGCTGGTTCTCGTCTGCTTGCTGGTGTTGTCGGTGGAACGGTCGTGTCAGTGCCATGACGATCCTCCTTTGGTGGGTCAGATTTCCCGAGTACCCGGATCGGGGCGCCGTATGCGTCTCTCCACCGCGTGTCGCGCAGCGTCCACGTGGCGTCGGCAGATCGGTTCCGGAGGCCGCCCACTCGTAGACTTGAGGCATGATCCGCCGCATCGACCTGAGGGGTGCCGACAGAGGCGCCGCTTCGACCATCGACTACCGCGCCGCCGTTCCGCGTGCCGAGTTCGACATCGAGGCGGCCACTCATGCGGTGCAGCCGATCATCGACGCCGTCCGGGTGCGTGGCCAGGAGGCGATCGCCGAGTTCTCCGAGCAGTTCGACGGTGTACGCGTCGAGGACATCCGGGTGCCGGCCGCGGCGCTGACCAAGGCGCTCGACGAGCTCGACCCGGCGATCCGGGCCGGACTCGAGGAGTCGATCGCGCGGCTGCGTACGACCTGTGCCGCCGAGCTCGAGAAGGACGCGGTCACCGACCTGGCGCCCGGCGCTCGGGTGACGCACCGCAAGGTGCCGGTGGGGCGCGTGGGGCTCTATGTGCCCGGTGGTCTGGCTCCGCTGGTCTCCTCGGTCCTGATGAACGTCGTTCCGGCGCAGGTCGCCGGGGTGCCGTCGATCGCGCTGGCATCGCCGCCGCAGAAGGAGTTCGGTGGGCTGCCGCAGCCCACCATCCTGGCCGCGTGCGCGCTGCTGGGCGTCGACGAGGTCTACGCCGTCGGCGGTGCCCAGGCGATCGCGATGTTCGCCTACGGGGTCGAGCCGTGCGAGCGCGTCGACATGGTCACCGGCCCCGGCAACATCTACGTCGTCACCGCGAAGCGCCTGCTCAAGGGCCAGGTCGGGATCGACTCCGAGGCGGGCCCGACCGAGATCGCGATTCTCGCCGACGAGACCGCCGAGGCCGCCTACGTCGCCGCCGACCTGATCTCCCAGGCCGAGCACGACCCGCTGGCCGCATCGGTGCTGGTCACCGACTCCGAGACGCTCGCCGCCGACGTCGAGGCCGAGCTCGACAAGCAGGTCGCCGCGACCAAGCACGTCGAGAGGATCCGTACGTCGCTGACCGGCGCGCAGTCGGGGATCGTGCTCGTCGACGACATCGACCAGGGCGTCGACGTCGTGAACGCGTACGCCGCCGAGCACCTCGAGATCCACACCGCCGATGCCGCCCGGGTCGCCGGCCGGATCCGCAACGCCGGCGCGATCTTCGTCGGCTCCTACGCTCCGGTGTCGCTGGGCGACTACTGCGCCGGGTCCAACCACGTGCTGCCCACCGGCGGCTGCGCCTGCCACTCCTCGGGGCTCTCGGTGCGAGCGTTCACCAAGTCGATCCACGTCGTGGACTACTCCCGCGAGGGGCTGGCCGCGGTCAAGGACCACGTCGTCACGCTCGCCGAGGCCGAGGACCTGCCGGGTCACGGCGCGGCGGTGTCGGTGAGGTTCTCGTGATGAGCTGGCCGCCGATCCGTGCCGAGCTCGCCGGGATCGAGCCCTACGGCGCTCCGCAGCTGGACGTCCCGGTCCAGCTCAACGTCAACGAGAACCCCTACCAGCCCTCCGCCGAGACGGTCGCCGACATCGCGGCCAGCGTCGGCGAGGCGGCGCGCACGCTCAACCGCTACCCGGACCGCGAGTTCGTCGCGCTGCGGGAGGGACTGGCTGCGTACCTCTCCTCGGACGTGCAGGCGCAGATCACGCCTGAGCAGGTGTGGGCGGCCAACGGGTCCAACGAGGTGATGCTGCAGCTGCTGCAGGCCTTCGGAGGTCCGGGGCGCACCGCGATCAGCTTCGCGCCGACGTACTCGATGTATCCGGAGTACGCCCGCGACACCAACACCGAGTGGGTCGTCGGGCACCGGGAGAGCGACTTCGCGATCGATCTGGAGAAGGCACGGGCGCTGGTCGAGGAGACCCGGCCCCACGTCGTACTGCTGCCGAGCCCCAACAACCCCACCGGCACCGCGCTGCCGCCGGAGGCGGTCACCGTGCTGTGCGAGGCCGTCGGTGACGGCGGCATCGTCGTGGTCGACGAGGCCTACGGCGAGTTCCGGCGGACCGGGGTGCCCTCGGCGCTCGAGCTGCTCTCCGAGCACCGCAACCTGGTGGTCACCCGCACCATGTCGAAGGCGTTCGCCGGGGCGGGGCTGAGGCTCGGCTACCTGGCGGCCGACCCGGCGATCTGTGACGCGATCCGCGTCGTACGACTGCCCTACCACCTCTCCGCGGTGACCCAGGCGGCGGCGAGCGCGGCCCTGCGGCACGCGCCGGAGCTGCTGGGCTATGTGGCCTCGCTTCGTGAGGAGCGGGACTCGCTGGTGGAATGGCTGCGTGACCAGGGGCTCGAGGTCGCCGACTCGGATGCCAACTTCGTCCTCTTCGGGCGCTACGCCGACCGGCACGCGGTCTGGCAGGGGCTGCTCGACCGTGGAGTGCTGATCCGCGAGACCGGGCCCGACGGATGGCTGCGGGTCTCGGTCGGGACGCCCGACGAGATGACCGCTTTCAAGCAAGCTTTGACCGATGTGAACGGAGCACGCGCATGAGTTCGGCAAGGACTGCCCGCATCGAGCGGGAGACCTCGGAGTCGAAGGTCGTCGTCGAGGTCGACCTCGACGGCACCGGACGGGTCGACGTCTCGACCGGGGTCGGCTTCTACGACCACATGCTGACCGCCTTTGGACGGCACTCTCTCGTCGACCTGACCGTGCACTCCGAGGGCGACGTGCACATCGACGCCCACCACACCGTCGAGGACACCGCGATCGTCCTCGGCCAGGCGCTGCGCCAGGCGCTCGGTGACAAGAAGGGAATCCGCCGCTACGGCGACGCGACCGTCCCGCTCGACGAGGCGCTCGTACGCTGCGTCGTGGACGTCTCCGGCCGGCCCTACTCGGTCCACACCGGCGAGCCGGAGGGCCAGCAGTACGTGCTGCTCGGCGGCTCGGGTGTGCCCTATCTCGGCTCGCTGACCCAGCACATCTTCGACTCGATCGCCCACCACGCCCACCTGACGATGCACGTCAACGTGCTCGCCGGGCGCGAGCCGCACCACATCGTGGAGACGCAGTTCAAGGCGTTCGCACGGGCGTTCCGCGACGCGATCGCCTACGACCCGCGCGAGACCGGGATCCCGTCGACGAAGGGTGCACTGTGAGTCTGCCGTCGGTCGTGGTGCTCGACTACGGCTCCGGAAACGTACGCTCCGCCGTCCGTGCCGTCGAGCGCGCCGGTGCCCGGGTCGAGTTGACCAGTGACATGGACGCCGCGATGGCGGCCGACGGTCTGCTGGTGCCCGGTGTGGGTGCTTTCGAGGCCTGCATGAAGGGCCTGCGCGCGATCCGCGGCGAGCGGATCATCGCCCGGCGTCTCGCCGGCGGCCGTCCGGTCATGGGGATCTGCGTCGGCATGCAGATCCTCTTCGAGACCGGCATCGAGCACGGTGTCGAGACCGAGGGCTGCGGCGAGTGGCCCGGCGTCGTCGAGCGTCTCCAGGCGCCGATCGTGCCCCACATGGGCTGGAACACCGTGGACGCGCCCTCGGGGACCTCGCTGTTCGCCGGGGTCGAGAAGGAGCGGTTCTACTTCGTGCACTCCTATGGCGTACGCGACTGGACCCTGGTCACCAACGACCGCACCGTCGCGCCGCTGGTCACCTGGGCCGAGCACGGTGGCGACCGGTTCGTGGCCGCCGTCGAGAACGGCCCGCTGAGCGCCACCCAGTTCCACCCGGAGAAGTCGGGCGACGCCGGCGCCGCGGTCCTGCGCAACTGGGTCTCCTCCTTGAAGGCGGCGTAGGTGGCCCAGACCGGAGCCCGGGCGAAGGCCCGTGCCGAGCGCGAGCGGCAGGCTGCCAAGGCCGCCGAGGAGCGTGCCGCCCGGGCGGCCAGGTCGGCGGAACGCCGAGCTCGTCGGGAGCGTCTGACCGGATGGGTTCCGGCTCGCCGGTCCCGGCCGAACAGTGCGCTCGCGGAGCGCCGGCGGCGCAACGTACGGATCCTGATCGTCGTCCTGCTCCTCCTCATCGCGCTCGTCTACCTGGTCACCGAGGACGTCGGCACGACCGCCTTCGCGGCCGTCGCGTCGGTGCTGGTCGCGCCCGTGGTCTACACGATGCTGTTCCGCCGCTAGAGTGGCCTGATGGCCACGACGACCTGGACCGACGCCGATCCGGTGGGTTTCATCGAGGCCGTCGAGCCTCCGGGTCGTCGTCGGGACGCCGCCACGCTGCTGGCGCTGATGCGGCGCGCCACCGGGGTGGAGCCTCGGATGTTCGGGTCCGCGATCGTGGGTTTCGGCGAGTACCACTACAAGTACGCCAGCGGCACCGAGGGCGACGCCCCGGCCGCGGGCTTCTCGCCCCGCAAGGCCGCCTCGGTCGTCTACCTGAACGACGGCATCTCGGCCCACGAAGACCTCCTCGCCCGCCTCGGCCCACACACCCACGGCGTCGGCTGCCTCTATCTCAAGGACGTCGCAGCGGTCGATCTGAGCGTTCTCGAGGAGATCGTCCGACGCTCGTACGCCACCCTCACCAGCGGGACCTACGGCAAGCGCGCCGCGGAGGGATGAGCGTGTGATCGACGGCTCCGTCGGCGTCAACCGCGAGAGCGCCTGAGTGCGGTCGCCGCAGGTGCACAGCTGGGCGATCCCCGAGCGTGAGTACGCGCGCCAGGAGGCTCGCCGCGGCAGACGCCATGCGTACCAAAGCCTCGACCCGGCCAGGACCGCGCTGCTCGTCGTCGACCTCGTGCCGTTCTTCTACGAGGGGAACGCGACGTGCTTCGCGATCACCCCGAACGTGTGCCTGCTGGCCGGTGCCCTCCGCGGGGCCGGGGGCGTTGTCGCGTGGATCGTGCCGGGCGACCCCGGACCGACGGCCTGGGCGCAGGAGTTCCGCGGGGAAGAGGTGGCCGAGATGTTCCGGCGCAGCGGCGGGACCGGGCCGATCGAGGGTCGGCTCGGGCCGGGGCTGGAGGCGCGTGAGGGCGACATCCTCGTCGAGAAGACCGCGACCAGCGCGCTCTTCCCCGGCAGTTCGTCGCTGGACGACCAGCTCCGGGAGCGTGGCATCGAGACGGTCGTCGTCACCGGCACGCTCACCGAGGTCTGCGTCGCCGGTACGGCCCGCGACGCGGCAACGCTGGGATATCGCACCATCCTGGTCGCCGACGCCACGGCGGGTCGTGACGACGAGTCCCACAACGCGACGCTGACGACCATCTATCGCACCTTCGGCGACGTACGCAGCACCGATGACGTTCTCGAACTCGTCGCCGCAGGCGTACTGTCGTGACATGACCGACTACGAGGTCTCCAGGTCCGCGGTCCTTCCCGGCGACATCGGGCGCGTGCACGCGCTGCTCGACGACTTCCACCAGTGGCCGTCGTGGTCGCCGTGGGAGGAGCTCGACCCGGACATGTCGCGCACCTACTCGGGTGCCGAGTCCGGGGTCGGCGCGCGTTATGCCTGGTCGGGCAACAAGCGCGCAGGGGCCGGGGCGATGGAGATCACCGAGTCGAGGCCTGAGCACATCGAGGTCGCGCTGGAGTTCCAGAAGCCGTTCAAGAGCCGGAGCACGGTGACCTTCGACCTCGCCACCGTCGCCGGCGGCACACAGCTGAGGTGGACGCACACCGGGTCGGTGAGCGGTGTGATGGGGCTGATGACCAAGTTCTACTCGATGGAGAAGGCGATCGCGCCCGACATGGAGAAGGGGCTGGCCAAGCTGGCGACCGTGGCCGCACGCCCGGCAGGCACGGACTGATTCGGTCGGCGGGGCTCCGAAACCCGATTGCGTACGTATCCCGGGGCGGCCTACGTTGCCGGTCATGACACCTCGGCGGTTCGGGATCTGCATCGATGCCAACGATCCGGAGAAGGTCGCGAGATTCTGGGCAGCGGTGCTGGGCCGCGAGACCGAGACGAGTGGCGACGAGATCCGGCTGCTGCCACGCGCGGAGGACGATCTTCGGATCCGGTTCCTGCCCACGGACGCGCCGAAGACTCTGGGGAACCCGCACCATCTCCACCTGACCAGCAGCCTGCCCGATGACCAGCAGCGGACCGTCGACCGGCTGATCGGCCTCGGCGCGTCCCATCTCGATGTGGGCCAGCGGCCGGACGAGGACCACATCGTGCTCGGCGACCCGGAGGGCAACGAGCTGTGCGTGATCCCGGCCGGCAACCGGTGGCTGAAGGGGACGGGATTCCTGGGCGAGGTGGCCGCGGACGGGTCGCGGGAGAACGGGATCTTCTGGAGTACGGCACTCGGCTGGCCGCTGGTCTGGGACCAGGACGGCGAGACCGCGGTCGCGACCCCGTCGGGCAGCGCCAAGGTCGCCTGGGGCGGGCCACCACCGGTGCCGCGGGGGCCGCGGGACCGGTTCCGCTTCGATCTGATCGCGCCCGAGGACACCGGTCCTGCCGGTGAGATCCGCCGCCTCGTCGGGCTCGGCGCCAGGCTGATCGCCGAGACCCACGGTGGCGGGAGATGGGCCACGATGAGGGACCCGGACGGCTACGAGTTCGAGGTGCTGGCGCCTCGCTGAGCCTGTTCCTCCGTCAAGGTATGCAGCCGCGAGCTCGCTTCCCGTGCGGAGTTCCGCGCGGGATGTGTTCCTCGGTCTGCATACCTTGACGGAGGAACCGTCTCGCAGCAGGACGGCGGGGCAGAGGTGGCGACGTACAGAACATAGGATCGTCCCCATGGGTGACTACCTCGAGCTCCTGCCGGCCGTCGATGTGAAGGGCGGGCAGGCGGTACAGCTGGTCCAGGGCGTGGACGGGTCGGAGAAGCGTTTCGGCGATCCCTACGAGGCTGCCCTGAGGTGGCAGGAGACCGGAGCCGAGTGGATCCATCTGGTCGACCTCGACGCCGCGTTCGGCCACGGCAACAACCGCGAGATCCTCGCCGGGATCGTCGGCAAGCTCGACATCAAGGTCGAGATGAGCGGTGGGATCCGTGACGACGAGTCGCTCGAGGCCGCGATGGCGACCGGCTGCCGACGCGTCAACATCGGCACCGCCGCGCTGGAGAACCCGGAGTGGACTCGGCGGGCGATCGCGACCTACGGCGACCGGGTCGCGGTGGGTCTGGACGTACGCGGTCGCACCCTCGCGGCGCGCGGCTGGACCAAGGACGGCGGCGACCTCTACGAGACGCTCACCCGCCTCGACTCCGAGGGCTGCGCGCGCTACGTCGTCACCGACGTCAACAAGGACGGCATGCTCCAGGGCCCCAACCTCGACCTGCTGCGCGCGGTCTGCGAGGCCACCGACCGTCCGATCGTGGCGAGCGGGGGAGTGACCACCATCGACGACATCGAGGCGCTCATGGGTCTGGTCGAGGTCGGCGTGGAGGGTGCGATCGCCGGCACGGCGCTGTACACCGGCTCCCTGGACCTCGCCGACGCGCTCGACCTCACTCTCGGCCGGCCGCGCGGGGACCAGTCATGAGCCTTGCGGTACGCGTCATCCCCTGTCTCGACGTCGACGCGGGTCGCGTTGTCAAGGGGATCAACTTCAAGGAGCTGCGCGACGCCGGCGACCCGGTGGAGCTGGCTGCGACGTACGACAAGGAAGGTGCCGACGAGCTCACCTTCCTCGACATCTCCGCCTCCCACGAGGGGCGTGCGACGACGCTCGAGATCGTCACCCGCACCGCTGAGCAGGTCTTCATCCCGCTCACGGTCGGCGGCGGGATCCGCAGCGTCGACGACGTGGACCGGATGCTCCGTGCCGGCGCAGACAAGATCGCGGTCAACACCGCGGCCATCGTTCGTCCCGAGCTGATCGCCGAGATCGCCGACCGCTTCGGCAACCAGGTGCTCGTGCTCTCGGTCGACGCCCGGCGGGCCCCGGCGACCGACTCCGGCTTCGAGGTGACCACGCATGGCGGCCGCAAGTCCGCCGGGATCGACGCGATCGAGTGGGCCGCGAAGGCCGTCGAGCTCGGCGCGGGCGAGATCCTGCTCAATGCGATGGACGCCGACGGCACCGAGGACGGCTTCGACATCGACCTGATCAAGGCCGTACGCAGCGAGGTGACCGTCCCGGTCATCGCCTCCGGTGGCGCCGGCAAGGCGGAGCACTTCCCGCCCGCGGTCGACGCTGGCGCGGACGCGGTGCTCGCGGCGACGATCTTCCACTTCGGCAAGGTGCGGATCGGCGAGGTCAAGCAGGCGCTCTCCGGCGCGGGCACGCCCGTTCGCTGACGCCCGCACACACTTTCCCGCCATGGCGGGAAAGTGCTGCGTCCGCGGGGCGGTCTTCCCGGCAGAATCCCGCCATGGCGGGATTCTGCTTCCCATCCGTCAGATAGCCCGCGGCGCTATCGCACACCTGGGCCGTCCGCGCCGCTACCGCACAGCCCATCGCCAGGACACGCGGGCCCGGAGCATTTTCCCGCCATGGCGGGAAAATGCGCCCCGACGCCTCCCGGCTAGCTCAGCAGCGAGCTCGGGATCTGCCCGTGGCGTACGCGCTGGGGGTGGTTGCCGACGTCGAGGTAGGCGAGCTCCTCGCCGGTGCGGAAGTCGATGACGGCGACCGCGTCGGCCTCCGACAGCGATGCCCAGCAGGTGTTGCCGAGGCCTTCGGTGGTCCAGTAGGGCTTGCCGTAGTAGTGGCCGGTCGTCTCCTCGTCGAGGATGGTGTGCTCGCCCGTCGAGCGGTCGACCATCGCGACGTAGTCGTCCATCGTCCCCGCCGCACACAGGGTCTGGCCCTTGGAGTCGATCGAGAGGCCGTGATGGGCGGAGTCGTTGACGTAGAGCTCGCGCGGCAGCTGGGTGCGCTTGGGGAGCTGGATGACTCGGGTGACGGCGCCCGTGCGGGGCTCCTCGACGGAACCGGTGGAGTAGCCGACCTTCCCGTCGATGTCGGCCGCCTGGGTGTCGAACTCGACCAGGCCGTGCAGGAACGACATCTGGAAGTAGATGAACCGCTCACCGGGGGCGACCGCCATGGGGCGTACGGCCGAGGAGATCGAGGGGTAGCCCGCCTCCTCCAGCTCCTTGCCCATCTCCCAGCGCTGGGAGACCTCGAAGGAAGACTCGTCGACGATCTCGAACCAGCGGTCGCCCTTGATCGCGTCGTGGATCGGGCCGATCTTGATCGGCGGGAGCAGGTCGGTGCCGGGGATGGTGCCGAGGCCGAGCTGGTCGAGGTTGATCAGCGGCAGCGAGTCGAGGGAGATCTCCTTCTGGTCGCCGGGCAGGTAGACGCGGCCGATGGAGGCGTGGAAGATGCGCGAGCCGTCCTTGGAGTAGTTGTTCTCGTGGGGCGTCTCGCCGGACTCGAACGTACGCAGCCGCTCACCCGTCCGTGGGTCGCCGGCGCCGCCCATCCAGTACTCGTGCACCGAGCGCGAGGTCGAGTCCGAGACGAGCAGCTTGGTGCCGTCGGGGGAGAGGCCCATGTGGTCGGTGCGGTGACCGTCCATCTGCTGCTCGATCACGACGGAGTCCGGCGAGCCCGCCAGCGCCTTCTCGATGTCGATCCAGACCACGTCGGCGAGGCTGGGGCGCGAGACCGCCAGCAGCTTGCCGTCCCGGGTCGTGAACATGTCGTCCACGAGCTGGTCGTTGCCCTCGCCGGGGCCGTAGCGGACCAGGTAGTACATGGCCAGCCGCTCGGGATCCTGGTGGATCGCAGCGATCTCCTCGTCCTTGTCCGGCACCAGGTCGATGTCCTTGCGCAGCACCTCGAAGCTGCGGGCATCGACGATCGAAGCCGTCCCGTCCCAGTTGTTTCCCACGACCATCACGTCCCGCAGCTCTGGAGTCGCGCTCGCGCTCATTGCCGGAGCCGCTGCGGTGAGTGAGAAGACGAAGAGCATGGCGACGGTGACTGCTGCCGCACGACGCATCGTGGGACCTCCTGGGGGATTCGGTTATCTGAGACACAACGTCTCGGACCGCCGGGAGGTTACGGGCGTCCGCGGGAACGGGTCGTCACGCTGACGGATCCGAAGAAAGGCGTACGCCGATGCGGATCAGACTGGCGCCTGCATCAGCTCGGCGAAGGTCACTGCGTTCTTCGGCGCCTCGATCTCGTACGTCTCGCCCCAGCCCGTCATGATCGTCTCGACGCTCTGCCCGGCGATATCGAAGCTCACCTTCTGCATCAGGTCATCTGCGTCGAGCCAGTAGTCGAAGACCAGGCCGTCTTCGAGGCCGACCTTCTCGAGGATCTCAGTGTCGAAGCCGGCGTCCTCGGGAACCTTCTCCGGGTCAACAGTCACCTCGTAATGGGTGGTGTCGACGCCCCCGAGCTTCTCCTCGCCGATCCTCTCCACGTCAGTGACGGCGGGCTTGATGTCCTCGACGTGGGCCGCCGGGTTCATCGAGCCCATCTCCGAGATCGCTTCGCCGAACGGGTCGTTGGGGTCGTCGGGGTCACTGATGATCCACTGATCGCCAAGGTCGGCACTGTGGATGTACCACTTCTCCTCGACCAGCACGATCTTCGTCTCATCGCCCTCGAGATCAGCAGTCATGTCCAGGGCCATGTCCGCGTCGTCGTCTCCGAGGACCATGTCGGCCTCCAAGCCGCCCGCGGCGCCCATGTCCATCACGACGTGGACACTGCCCTCTTCGAGGCTTGCAGCGACGATCCGGTCCATGAACTCCGCCGGCGTCGGTGACTCGGCTGACCCGCCACTCGTCCCCACCGATCCGCAGGCAGCCAGGACCAACATGACTGTTCCGGCAACGGCAGTGACATGGAGCGGATTGGTGTGCTGACGCATGGGCTCTTCTCGCCTGAGGTCCCGACAGAGGACAGTCAACGCAACCAGATCTGCGGGCGCCGAGCCATAGTCCGTTCGGGCTCGTGGGGATAGCTCGAACGGTCATGCCGTGGCGTATTCAGAACCCGAGACTGGCGTTCTCCAACTGCGTGATCCGCTCCGCCGGGCCGTCGAACGTCAGGCCTCGCACCTCATGACGCCCGAAGCAGAAGAGCATGAGCTCGCCGACCGGGCCGGTGATGGTGACGGGCTCGTCGCCGGCGCGGAGGGTGGCGGTCTCGGTGCCGTTGCTCACCACGAGCGGGGTCTGAGCGGAACGGACCAGACCCTTGCCGAGCAGCTTCAGGGTGCGCCAGAGGTCTCGCTCGGCAGCCGCGGGGAGCGTACGCGGCTCCCAGCCCGGCTGGGCGCGGCGGAGGTCCTCGTGGTGGACGAAGAACTCGACGGTGTTGACGGCCCTGTCGACGGGACCGAGAGCGAACGGCGTGCCCTTCGGGTCGCGGAGACGGGCGGCGAGCGCCTCGAGGGGCTGAGCGGCGTACGCAGCCTCCGCCTTCCGGAGCACCGGCGCCAGCGGTGGCAGGAGGATGCCCGCCGCGGCCCACGGGCGGCGCTCCCGCACGAGCAGGTGCACCAGCAGGTCCTTGACCTCCCAGCCTTCGCAGAGCGTGGGGGCCGTCGGTCCGAGGGAGACGGCGGTGTCGCACAGGGCGATGCGCTCGGAGCGCGCGAAGGAAGCCACGGCCTGCACCCTATCGAGCCACTCCAGCGCCGGGCGGTCTCAAAAAAATTCGTCGCAGTCACGGTGCTGACCTAGGCTTTACCTCGAGATGAGCGACGAGGAACAAATACCCCAGCGGGCCACGACGACCGACGGGTTCAAGGTTCTCGGAGTCGCCATCCGGCGCGAGTGGGCGGTCTTCACGCTCTCGACCCTCGGCTCCGCGCTCTTCGGTGCGCTGACCGTCGCCGATGCCTGGGTGCTGGGCTGGTCCACCGACCATGTGCTGGTGCCGGCGCTGCGCGACGGTGAGATCGGTGCCGGCTGGCTGTGGGCCGTGGTCGGACTCTTCGTCGGTGTAGCGATCCTGCGGGCCGTCGGGGTCGTCGCGCGGCGGCTGGGCGCCGGGGTGATGCAGTACCGCATGCAGGCCCATTCGCGTCGCGCGGTGACCCGCCAGTACCTCGCGCTTCCGCTCGCCTGGCACCACCGGCACCCGACCGGCGAGCTGCTCTCCAACGCCAACTCCGACGTCGAGGCGTCCTGGGCGCCGATCGCGCCGCTGCCGATGGCGGTCGGGACGGTCGCGATGATGGTGATCGCGATCGGGCAGATGTTCTGGACCGACGTCGTCCTGGCCTCGGTGGCGATCCTGGTGTTCCCGGCGGTCGTCGTCGCCAACCTGGTCTTCCAGCGCTTCTCCTCGCCGCTGATGACCCGCGCCCAGCAGTTGCGCGCGGAGCTCTCCGGGATCGCCCACGAGTCCTTCGACGGCGCCCTCGTCGTCAAGACCCTGGGCCGCGAGGCCGAGGAGACCACCCGCTTCCAGGACAAGGCCCAGGAGCTGCGCGACGTCAACATCCACGCCGGCCGGCTCCGCGCCGCCTTCGACCCGATCCTGGCCGCGCTGCCCAACGTCGGGGTCCTCGCCGTCCTGGCCGTCGGTGTCGGCCGGGTCTCCAGCGGTGCCGCGGCACCCGGTGACGTCGTCCAGATCGGCTTCCTGCTCACGATCGTCGCCTTCCCGATCCGCTCCTTCGGCTGGCTGCTGGGTGAGTTCCCGCGCAGCGTGGTCGGCTACCGGCGGGTCCAGCGGGTGCTCGACGCGACCGGACGCCTGGCCTACGGCACCGCGAGGACCAGCCGCGAGCCGACCGGCGCCCGCGTCCGCGTCGACGGCATCTCCTACGCGTACGCCGACGGCCCGAGGCTCCTCGACGGGGTCGACTTCGAGGTCGAGCCGGGGCGTACGGTCGCGATCGTCGGGGAGACGGCCGCCGGCAAGAGCACCCTGACCATGCTGCTCGCGCGGCTGGTCGACCCCGAGGCGGGCCGGATCACCCTGGACGGCACCGACCTGCGCGACCTGGGCGCGGGGGAGTGGGCCCGGGTCGCGGCGCTGGTGCCGCAGACGGCCTTCGTCTTCGACGACTCCGTACGCGGCAACGTCACCCTCGGCGCCGACCTCACCGACGACGAGGTCTGGTCCGCGCTCAAGGCCGCCCAGGCCGACGGCTTCGTCACCGCGCTCCCGAACGGCCTCGACACCACCCTCGGCGAGCGTGGGGCGAGCCTCTCCGGCGGGCAGCGCCAGCGCCTCGCCCTGGCCCGAGCGCTCGTACGCCGCCCGCGACTCCTGATCCTCGACGACGCTACCTCGGCGGTCGACCCCGAGGTCGAGCAGCGGATCCTGGCCGCCTTGCGGGACGGGGCCGGCGACACCAGCCTGGTCGTGGTCGCCTACCGCAAGGCCACCATCGCGCTGGCCGACGAGGTCGTGCACCTCGAGGACGGCCGCATCCGCGACCGCGGCACCCACACCGAGCTGCTCGCCCGCGACGAGTCGTACGCCCGCCTGGTCAACGCCTACGAGACCCCGGAGACCATCCAATGACCGCGACCCTCGAGCCCGAGACCCGGGTCGGCAGCGGCGAGGAGCTCGGCGCGATCGAGACCATCCGCCGCGGCATCAAGCACTCCCCGGAGCTGGTCGAGGGCATCCGCGGCACCTTCGCGCTGGCCGTGATCGCGAGCATCGGGCAGGTCGTCGTGCCTGTCGTCGTCCAGCAGACCCTCGACAACGGCCTGAGCGGTCCGGACGGACCCGACCTCGGCTACGTCCTGCGCGCCGGCCTCGTCGCGGTGGTCGCCATCGCGGTCACCGGGTGGGCGTCGTTCAAGATGACCAGCCGGCTCTTCACCGCCGCCGAGCGGGGCCTGGCGACGCTGCGTACCAAGGCCTTCCGGCATGTCCACGACCTGCCGATGCTCACCCAGTCGACCGAGCACCGTGGGGCGCTGGTCTCGCGGGTGACCAGCGACGTCGACCAGGTCAGCCAGTTCATCGTCTTCGGCGGTCTGCTCTTCATCGTCAGCATCGGGCAGATGCTGATCGCCACCGTCGTGATGGTGATCTACTCCTGGCAGCTCGCGATCCTGGTGTGGCTCTGCTTCGGCCCGCTCTTCCTGAGCCTGCGGTTCTTCCAGCGAAAGCTGTCCGCGGCCTACACCCTCTCCCGCCGCCAGGTCGCCAAGATGCTCTCCGCGGTCTCCGAGCCGGTCGTCGGCGCGGCCGTGGTGAAGGCGTACGCCGTCGAGGACCGCACCCAGGAGCGCATCGACCGCGAGATCGATGCCACCAGCGCCGCCCAGATCAAGGCGCAGGCCTACACCTCGATCTTCTTCAGCCTCGGTGGCCTCTCCGGCGGCCTCGCCAACGCCGGTGTGATCGTCGGCGGCGTGCTCCTGGCGCTCGCCTACCAGGGCACCGGCGGCGCGCTGACCGTCGGCGAGATCCTGGCCTTCGCGTTCCTGGTGACGCTGTTCGTGGGCCCGGTGCAGATGGGCACCCAGATCCTCACCGACGCGCAGAACGCGATCGCGTCCTGGCGGCGCACGATCGGCATCCTGGACACCCCCGCCGACCTCGTCGACCCGGGCCCGGCCGGGACCGTCCTGCCCCGCGGCCCGCTCTCGATCGAGTTCGACGCGGTCACCTTCGCCTACCCCGGCGGCCGCCCGGTGCTGCACGACATCTCCTTCGAGATCGCGCCCGGCAGCCGGGTCGCCGTGGTCGGCGAGACCGGGTCGGGGAAGTCCACGATCGCGAAGCTGCTCACCCGGGTGATGGACGTGACCGACGGCCGGGTCCGGCTCGACGGTGTCGACGTACGCGAGATCGGCAACGCCTCGCTGCGCACCAGCGTCGTGCTCGTCCCGCAGGAGGGCTTCCTCTTCGACTCCACCCTGGCTGAGAACGTCCGTTACGGGCGGCTCGACGCGACCGACGAGGAGATCGAGGAGGCCGCCCGGATCCTCGGCCTGGGGGACTGGCTGGCCGGTCTCCCCGCCGGCGTCCGCACCCGTGTCGGGCAGCGCGGCGAATCCCTCTCGGCCGGCGAGCGCCAGCTCGTGGCACTCCTACGCGCCCAGCTGGCCGATCCCGACCTGCTCGTCCTCGACGAGGCCACCTCCGCGGTCGACCCCCGGCTGGAGATGCGGATCAACCGGGCGCTGGAGCGCCTGATGAGCGGCCGTACGTCGGTCACCATCGCCCACCGGCTCTCCACCGCCGAGGCGGCCGACGAGGTGATCGTCGTCGATGCGGGACACCTCGCTCAGCGCGGGCCGCACAGCGACCTGGTGGCGCAGGCCGGCTCGACGTACGCCCGCCTCCACGCCTCCTGGGTCGCCCAGCAGGGCAGCTGATCAGGCCGCCAGCACGGTGAACGGAGCCCAGGGGAGGTTGCGGACGACCGTGAAGACGACGGTCAGCGCCAGCCAGGTGTAGACCGCGGAGCGCGACCGGGCCCAGCCGGGCGCGGGAGGGCCGCCGACGCGGCCGCGGATCCAGAAGAACCAGAGCAGCGCGAGCAGCGGCAGCCCGAGCAGGAACATCAGTGCGTTGTGGCCGATCGCGCCGGATATGTCACCCGACAGCAGCGACATCGTGCCGCGCGTCATCCCGCAGCCGGGGCAGTCGATGCCGGTGAGAGCGTGGATCGGGCACGGGGGAACATAGGCGACGAGCCCGGGGGAGGTGGCGAAGACGGCCGCGAGGCCCGCCCCGCCGGCCACGACGGCCAGTGGGACGAGCCCCGCGCGCACCCGTGAGGGTGTGGTCACATGGTCCCCGACTGGGCGGCCATGCCGACGCCAAGGACGACCGAGGCGATGATGTAGAGGACGATCACGACGACGCCGGTGATGGCACCGATGAGGCCCCACTTCTTGGCGCCCTCGGCGTCACCCTGGACGGCCTTGACGATCGAGACGATGCCGAAGGGCAGGCAGCAGAAGAGCGTGACCAGGATGCCGATCACGAGGGCGCTGGTGTCGGTCTGCTTCGCCGGTGCCGGCTGCGGGGTGGGGTTAGCCATGGTGCGGTGTTCTCCAGTTTGAATAGTCGACTCGTTGAGTCGGCTGACAGGGCCGTACCGAGACCGGCCCAGATGACCGGGAGAGTCTGGCAGCCCGGCGCTTCAGGAGCGCCCGATGAGGGCCGCGACATGCCGGTTGTGTCCGTACTGTTGCCCAGCGGGATACTGGAGGCGTGACTGGACCCACGAGCGAGGGACTGGACCCCGCCATCGCCGACCGCCTCAAGCGCAACCCCGACGGGCTGGTGCCCGCGGTGGCACAGCAGCATGACACCGGCGAGGTGCTGATGCTCGGCTACATGGACGACGAGGCCCTGGCGCGCACGCTCGCGACCGGCCGGGCGACCTACTGGTCCCGCAGCCGGCAGGAGTACTGGGTCAAGGGGGAGACCTCCGGCCACCGGCAGTACGTCAAGGAGGTCCGCCTGGACTGCGACGGCGACACGATCCTGCTCAAGGTCGACCAGGAGGGCCCCGCCTGCCACACCGGCGACCACACCTGCTTCGACGGCGGCCTGATCTCATGAAGGGCGCCTTCGGCCCCACCGTCACCGCCGGACTCGCCGGTGCGGCCCTGGCCGCGTGGGCGGGTTCCAACGAGTGGGTGAAGGTGACCGCGCCGGCCCAGATGCCGGCCGACCTCAACGACTCCCCGGCCACCACCGGCCTGGCCCTGGTCGCCCTCGCGGCCTGGGGCGTGGTCCTGGTCACCCGGGGTCTCGTACGCCGCCTGGTGGCCGCCCTCGCCGGCCTGGCCGGGATCGGCGTGATCGTCACCTTCTTCGGCCATGCCGGGATCGACGCGCTCGGCCGGGCGATCGACTCCGAGGTGGTCTGGGGTGAGACCGAGCACACCACCACCCTCTGGCCCTACCTCGCGCTCCTCGGCGCGGTCGTGACCGTCGCGGCGGCCGTCGCGGCCGTACGGCTGGCTCCTTCGTGGCCCGAGATGGGCCGCAGGTACGACGCCCCGGCCGCCGCCACACCGGAGCAGAAGCCGTTGGAGGAGCAGTCCACGATCGATGTCTGGAAGTCGTTGGACGAGGGTCGGGACCCGACAACCGGGGATCAATGAATACACTGCAGCCAAGCCCACCTGGATCGCTTCGGGCTTCGCTTCAGCAAGAGAACTCGTAGAGGAGTCATCGCATGTCCGCCAGCCACGGCAACACCCCGGCAGCCTGGATCGCAGTCGCGGTCGGCCTCCTCGGCTTCCTCATCGGAAGCGTCGCCATGATGCTCGACCCGATCAGCTGGCTCGTCTTCTGGGTCGGCGTCGCCGTCACCGTCGCGGGCGGCCTGCTCTTCATCGTGCTCTCCAAGCTCGGCTTCAACGTCGAGTCACACTGAGCCTGTGAGACAGCGAGGCCCCCGGCGGATCCGCCGGGGGCCTCGCTGATTCCAAAGAGCCGAGCTCACATGGGGTGAGCTCAGTACGTGGTGGTGGTGCTGAAGTCGAGAGCACCGGACAGGTTCAGGATGAGCCCGATGACGAACAGGACGATGGCGACGATGCCGAGGATGAAGCCGGCGGTGGCCATGCCACGCCCGCCCTGGGCGCCACCGGAGGCGTCGATCTCGTTCTGGGCCATCTTGCCGAGGATGATCGCCGGGATACCGGTGAAGATTCCGCAGCAGATGCAGCCGAGGATGCCGAGGACAAGTGCCCAGATCGCCTTCTTGTTGTTGCCCGCAGGCTGACCGGGCTGCCCGGGTGCCGGCGAACCGTACGGGGGCGGCGGCGGAGGAGTTCCGTAGCTCATGTGTGTCTGACCTCCAAAGTCAGGCGAGTTGGGTAGAGATGGAAGAAACTTAACGTTTCCCGCCCGCACTGTGGCGCCAAATCGGGCGTGTCACGGTTCGGGTGAGAGGCTTTGCACGTGGGTCATACCCGGAAACGAGAGGTTTAAACATGTCGGTGCTCGAAAAGATCATCGACGGCGTACGTCTGGACTTGGCGCAGCGCCAGGCGACGGTGTCCGAGGCGGATCTGCGGGCCCGGCTGGCCGACGTCGCCGCGCCCCGCGACCCGATGCCGCACTTCCGTGCGGCGGGCAGCAGCGTGATCGCCGAGGTGAAGCGGAAGAGCCCCTCCAAGGGCGCCCTGGCCGACATCCCGGACCCGGCCGAGCTGGCCCGGAAGTACGCCGCCGGAGGTGCCGCCGCGATCTCGGTGCTCACCGAGGAACGCCGCTTCGGCGGGTCCCTCGCCGACCTGCGCGCGGTCCGCGCGGCCGTCGACACCCCGATCCTGCGCAAGGACTTCATCGTCGAGCCCTACCAGCTGCTGGAGGCTCGGGCAGCCGGAGCCGACCTCGCGCTGCTGATCGTGGCCGCGCTGGACGACGACACGCTGCGCAGCCTCTACGACCAGGCGCGTGAGCTCGGGCTGACCGTGCTGGTCGAGACCCACGACGAGGCCGAGGTCGCCCGGGCGGTCGACCTCGGCGCCGAGCTGATCGGCGTCAACGCCCGCAACCTGAAGACCCTGGAGATCGACCAGGACGTCTTCGGCCGGCTCGCGCCGCTCATCCCCGAGGACCGGGTGAAGGTCGCCGAGTCGGGCATCTTCACCGCCACCGACGTCAAGCGCCACGTCTCCGAAGGGGCCCGCGCGGTCCTGGTCGGCGAGGCGCTGGTCAAGCATGGCGACCCGCAAGGCACGGTCGCCGAGTTCACCGGAATCCAAGGCTAGGACCAGCCATGACAACTCACATCCACGAAACGACGAGCTACGACGCCGACGAGTTCGGCTGGTTCGGTGGCGAGGCCGAGGGATTCGGCGGCCGCTTCATGCCCGAGGCGCTGATGAAGGCGCTCATCGAGCTCGACGACGCCTGGCAGAAGGCGAAGGCCGACCCGGCGTTCGTGGCCGAGTTCGACGCGATCCTGCGCGACTACGCCAACCTGCCGAGCCCGCTCTACCACGCGACCCGGCTCTCCGAGCAGCTCGGCGTACGCGTCCTCCTCAAGCGTGAGGACCTCAACCACACCGGCGCCCACAAGATCCGCAACGTGCTCGGCCAGGCGCTGCTGACCAAGCGGATGGGCAAGACCCGGGTCATCGCCGAGACCGGCGCCGGCCAGCACGGGGTGGCCTCCGCGACCGCCGCCGCCTACTTCGGTCTCGACTGCACCGTCTACATGGGCAAGGTCGACACCGACCGCCAGGCGCTCAACGTGGCCCGGATGCGGCTGCTCGGCGCCGAGGTCGTCCCGGTGCCCTCCGGCAGCGGCACCCTCAAGGACGCGATCAACGAGGCGCTGCGCGACTGGGTCGCCAGCGTCGACCACACCGCCTACCTGTTCGGCACCGCCGCCGGGCCCCACCCGTTCCCGACGCTGGTCAGGGACATCGTGCGCGGCATCGGCGACGAGGCCCGGGCCCAGTCCCTCGAGCAGTTCGGCGGCCTCCCGAACGCCGTCGTGGCCGCGGTCGGCGGTGGCTCCAACGCCATCGGCCTCTTCACCGCGTTCCTAGACGACGAGGACGTCGAGATCCACGGCTTCGAGGCCGGGGGAGACGGGTTCGAGACCGGCCGCCACGCCGCCACCATCCAGGCCAACGACCCCGGCGTGCTCCACGGCGCCCGCACTTATGTGCTCCAGGACGAGGACGGCCAGACCATCGAGTCCCACTCGATCTCCGCCGGTCTCGACTACCCCGGGGTCGGGCCGCAGCACGCCTGGCTGGCCAAGTCCGGCCGGGCGAGCTACACGAGCATCACCGACAAGGAGGCGATGGACGCCTTCGCGCTGCTGTCGCGCTCCGAGGGCATCATCCCCGCGATCGAGTCGGCCCACGCGATCGCGGGCGCCATCAAGATCGCCCCGGAGATCAAGGAGCGCCACGGTGAGGGCGCCACGATCCTGATCAACCTGTCCGGTCGCGGCGACAAGGACATGGGCACGGCCATCGAATACTTCGGGTTGGGAGACACGCAGTGAGTACGTCCGTAGCGTTCGCAAAGGCGAAGGCCGAAGACCGCGCCGCCCTGGTCGGCTACCTCCCGGCGGGCTTCCCCACGGTCGACGGCTCGATTGAGGCGCTGACCACGATGGTCGAGGCCGGCTGCGACATCATCGAGATCGGCCTGCCCTACTCCGACCCGGTCATGGACGGCCCCACCATCCAGGACGCCGTGCAGCAGGCCCTCGACGGCGGCGTACGCGTCGACGACGTGTTCCGCGTCGTCGAGGCCGTGGCCGCGACCGGAGTGCCGACCCTGGTGATGACCAGCTGGAACCCGATCGAGCGTCGTGGCGTGGACCGCTTCGCCCAGCAGCTGCTGGACGCCGGCGGCGCGGGCCTGATCACGCCTGACATCACCCCGGACTTCGCGCCGGAGTGGGTCGAGGCCGCCGATGCCCGTGACCTCGACAAGGTCTTCCTGGTCGCGCCGAGCAGCACCGACGAGCGGATCGCGATGACCACGGCCCAGTGCCGAGGCTTCGTCTACGCCACCGCGGTCATGGGCGTCACCGGCGCCCGCGCCAAGACCTCCGACCTGGCCGCCCCGCTGGTCGCCCGCACCAAGAAGACCACCGACCTGCCGGTCGGCGTCGGTCTCGGGGTCAGCAACGGCGCCCAGGCGGCCGAGATGGCTGCGTACGCCGACGGGGTCATCGTCGGCTCCGCCTTCGTGCGTACGCTGCTGGACAACCGCTCCGACGAGCAGGCGGCGCTCAAGGCGCTGGCGAGCCTGACCGAGGACCTGGCCGCGGGAGTCCGCGCGCGTTGAGGTTCCTCGCTCTTCCCGTCCTGCTCGTCCTCATCGGCGTGCTCACCGGTTGCGGCTCTCCCGGCACCGGCCAGGCGCCTGCCTCGGCGATGACCGGGCAGGAGCACACGCCCTACCAGCTCTCCGACACCGCGCTGACCGACACCGAGGGCGAGCCGTTCTCGCTGGCCACCGATGCCGAGAAGCCGCTGACCCTGGTCTTCTACGGCTACACCAGCTGCCCCGACGAGTGCCCGCTGGTGATGTCGAGCCTGACCGCGGCGCTGACCCGCCTCGACGACGCGGACCGGGAGAAGGTCGAGGTCGTGTTCGTGACCACCGACCCTGCACGCGACTCCGAGAAGGTACTGCGCAAGTACCTGGACCGCTACGACAAGGACTTCATCGGCCTCACCGGCGACCTGAAGGACATCGTCACCCTGGCCGAGTCGATGCGGCTCTACATAGGGGAGGCCGACCGGCTACCCAGTGGGGGCTACGATCTCGGGGTCCACGACACCCACGTCTCGGCCGTCTCCCAGGGACAGGCCAGCGTGGTGTGGTCGATGAACACCTCTCCCAAGCAGTTCGCCGACGACATCCACCGCCTTCTCACTCAGAAGTAGCCAAGAAGGGCCCCGCATGATCCTCCCGATGTCCATCCCCAGCCCCGCCGAAGGCGTGCTCTGGCTCGGGCCGGTCCCGTTGCGCGGCTACGCCTTCGCGATCATCCTCGGCATCATCGTCGCCGTCTGGGTCTCCGAGCGGCGCTGGCAGGCCCGCGGCGGCCGGGCCGGCGACATCCAGGACATCGCGCTGTGGGCGGTTCCGTTCGGTCTGGTCGGCGGCCGGATCTACCACGTCATGACCGACTGGCAGCTCTACTTCGGCGACGGGGCCAACCCGATCGAGGCGCTCTACATCTGGCGCGGCGGGCTCGGGGTGTGGGGCGCGATCGCGCTCGGCGCGGTGGGCGCGATCATCGGCGCCAAGCAGAAGGGCATCAAGATCGTCCCGCTGCTGGACACGATCGCCCCGACCTGCCTGCTCGCGATGGGCATCGGCCGCTGGGGCAACTGGTTCAACCAGGAGCTCTTCGGCAGGCCCACCGACCTGCCCTGGGGCCTGGAGATCGACCCGTCGCGCTACCCCGACGGACCCAGCCAGTTCCCGGTCGGCACCACGTTCCACCCGACGTTCCTCTACGAGTTCTGCTGGGACATCCTCGCCTTCTTCGCGATCGTCTACCTGCAGAAGAAGCTGCGCCTGGGCGGCGGCCGTGTGGTCGCCCTCTACGTGATGGCCTACTGCCTCGGCCGCGGCATGATCGAGACCCTGCGCATCGACAACGTCCAGCTGGTCAACGTGCTCGGCCTGCGCTGGAGCGAGTGGATGTCGATCATCCTGTTCGTGCTCGCGGCCGCATGGTGGGCGTACGCCACCTTCACCGGCCGGGGTACCCTCGAGGAGGAGGTCTACAGCGATCCTGCCAAGGCCCCGGCGAACGACGTCGACGACGACACCGAGAACGAACCCGCGAGCGACACTGACGGCAACGCCGCCGACAACGGGACCGACGACGAGGAATCCTCGACAAAGGCCTGATCAGACGCAGATATTAGGCGCAACGTAGCGCCTCGCGGGAGGGTGTCCGCCGATGGACCCTCGTTCGCAACCTACGCGTGACACAGTGGTAACCTAGCCGCACTCGCGCGGGCCAACGCTGTCCCCTGCAGATTGCCAGTTTCATCCCCGCAAGGGCGCGCGCACCTGTCGCAGACATCCCCCGCTCCGGACTCGACTCGAAGCAGAGTCAGAGAACCGGGGCTATTGGGCTGCGTCGGTCGGTGCGTGCCTGAGCCCGGACAGACGGGAGATCCCGGTGCCGTACGAGCACTCGTATCCATCCCCCCAGGGCCTCTACGACCCTCGGTTCGAGAAGGACGCCTGCGGCGTCGCCATGGTTGCGACGCTGACCGGCGTGGCCAGCCACGACATCGTGAAGCAGGGCATCCGTGCCCTGGTGAATCTCGACCACCGCGGCGCCGCCGGCGCCGAGACCAACTCTGGCGACGGCGCCGGGATCCTGCTGCAGGTCCCCGACGCCTTCCTGCGTGAGGTCGTCGACTTCGACCTTCCGGCCGAGCGTGCCTACGCCGTCGGCACCGCCTTCATCCCCGGTGACGCCGACCAGGTCGAGCGCACCGTGAAGATGGTCGAGGAGATCGCGACCGAGGAGGGCCTCGAGGTCCTCGGGTGGCGTGACGTACCGGTCAACCCCGACTCGCTCGGCGCCACCGCCCTCGCGGTCATGCCGACTTTCCGTCAGCTCTTCGTGGCCGGTGCCAAGCAGCGCGTCACGGGCCTTGCCCTGGAGCGGCTCTCCTTCTGCCTGCGCAAGCGTGCGGAGAAGGAGACCGACGTCTACTTCCCGTCGCTGTCGAGCCGCACCATCGTCTACAAGGGCATGCTCACCACGCCCCAGCTGGCCGAGGTGTTCCCCGACCTGGTCGACGAGCGTGTCGCCTCGGCGATCGCCGTCGTCCACAGCCGGTTCTCGACCAACACCTTCCCGAGCTGGCCGCTGAGCCACCCGTTCCGGTTCATCGCCCACAACGGCGAGATCAACACCGTCATGGGCAACCGCAACTGGATGAAGGCGCGCGAGTCGCTGCTCGAGTCCGAGCTGATCCCCGGCGACCTCGAGCGGCTCTTCCCGATCTGCACCGAGGGCGCCTCCGACTCGGCCTCCTTCGACGAGGTCCTCGAGCTGCTCCACCTGGCCGGCCGCAGCCTGCCGCACGCCATGCTGATGATGATCCCGGAGGCGTGGGAGAAGCACGAGGAGATGGACCCCGCCCGCAAGGCGTTCTACGAGTTCCACTCCTCGCTGATGGAGCCCTGGGACGGCCCCGCGTCGGTGGTCTTCACCGACGGCACCCAGATCGGCGCGGTCCTCGACCGCAACGGCCTGCGTCCCTCCCGCTACTGGGTCACCGAGGACGGACTCGTCGTGCTCGGCTCCGAGGCCGGTGTGCTCGACGACATCGACCCCGCCACCGTCGTCCGCAAGGGCCGCGTCCAGCCGGGCAAGATGTTCCTCGTCGACACCGCGGAGCACCGCATCATCGAGGACGACGAGATCAAGTCCGAGCTCGCCGCCGAGCACCCCTACGACGAGT
The DNA here is from genome assembly GCF_054031495.1 of Nocardioides sp. YJ-D4. Lineage (NCBI taxonomy): Bacteria > Bacillati > Actinomycetota > Actinomycetes > Propionibacteriales > Nocardioidaceae > Nocardioides > Nocardioides sp. YJ-D4. Next base: position 879,512 of record NZ_CM132932.1, on the reverse strand, counting down.
GGCTCCACGCCGGTCTCGTACGCCTCGACGACATCCCCGAGCGCGAGCACATCGTCCACACCCACGCGAGCGTCACCCGCCGTCAGCAGGTCTTCGGCTACACCGAGGAGGAGCTTCGGATCCTGCTCGCGCCGATGGCCAACACCGGCGCCGAGCCGATCGGCTCGATGGGCACCGACAGCCCGATCGCGGCCCTGAGCGACAAGCCGCGGATGCTGTTCGACTACTTCGCCCAGCTCTTCGCGCAGGTCACCAACCCGCCGCTGGACGCGATCCGCGAGGAGCTCGTCACCAGCCTCAACGGCACCATCGGCGCCGAGTCCAACCTGCTCAACCCGGGTCCGGCCTCGTGCCGTCAGATCGTGCTGCCGTTCCCGGTCATCTCCAACGACGACCTGGCCAAGATCCGTCACATCAACCGTGACGGCGACATGCCGGGCTTCGCGGTCCACATCGTCCGCGGCCTCTACGAGGTCGACGGCGGCGCGGAGGCGCTCCGCTCCCGCCTGGACGAGATCGCAGCCGAGGTGTCCCAGGCGATCGAGGACGGCGCGCGGATCATCGTCCTCTCCGACCGCCACTCCACCCAGGAGATGGCGCCGATCCCGTCGCTGCTCCTGACCGGGGCCGTTCACCACCACCTGGTCCGCGAGCGCACCCGCTCGCAGGTCGGCCTGCTGATCGAGGCCGGGGACGTACGCGAGGTCCACCACGTGGCCCTGCTGATCGGCTACGGCGCCGCCGCGGTCAACCCCTACCTCGCGGTCGAGTCCGTCGAGGACCTCGCCTACGAGGGCTACTACGTGAAGGCCGACGCCGAGAAGGCGATGGCCAACACGATCAAGGCGCTCGGCAAGGGCGTCCTCAAGGTGATGTCGAAGATCGGCGTCTCCACCGTCGCCTCCTACACCGGCGCGCAGATCTTCGAGGCCGTCGGCCTGTCGAAGGAGGTCGTGGACCGCTACTTCACCGGCACCACCTCCAAGCTCGGCGGCATCGGCCTCGACGTGATCGCCGAGGAGGTCGCGAAGCGGCACGCCACCGCCTACCCGCGCGACGGCGTCGCCAACGCCCACCGCGCGCTGCCCATCGGCGGTGAGTACCAGTGGCGCCGCGAGGGCGAGCCGCACCTGTTCGACCCGGAGACCGTCTTCCGGCTCCAGCACGCCACCCGCAGCGGCCGCTACGACGTCTTCAAGCAGTACACCGACCGCGTCAACGAGCAGTCCGAGCGGCTGATGACGCTGCGCGGGCTCTTCAAGCTCAAGAGCGCCGAGGAGCTGGGTCGTCAGAAGATCTCGATCGACGAGGTCGAGCCCGTCGAGGCGATCGTCAAGCGCTTCTCGACCGGCGCGATGTCGTACGGATCGATCTCCCAGGAGGCTCACGAGACGCTCGCCGTCGCGATGAACATCCTCGGGGGCAAGTCCAACACCGGTGAGGGCGGCGAGGACCCGGATCGTCTCTACGACCCCAAGCGCCGCTCGTCGATCAAGCAGGTCGCCTCGGGACGCTTCGGCGTCACCAGCGAATACCTGACCAACGCCGACGACATCCAGATCAAGATGGCCCAGGGCGCCAAGCCCGGTGAGGGCGGCCAGCTGCCCGGCCACAAGGTCTACCCGTGGGTGGCCAAGACGCGTCACTCGACGCCGGGCGTGGGCCTCATCTCCCCGCCGCCGCACCACGACATCTACTCCATCGAGGACCTGGCTCAGCTGATCCACGACCTCAAGAACGCCAACCCGAGCGCTCGCGTCCACGTGAAGCTCGTGGCCGAGGTCGGTGTCGGCACCGTCGCCGCGGGTGTCTCCAAGGCCCACGCGGACGTGGTGCTGATCTCCGGTCACGACGGCGGCACCGGCGCCTCCCCGCTGACGAGCCTCAAGCACGCCGGCGGTCCCTGGGAGCTCGGCCTCGCCGAGGCGCAGCAGACGCTGCTCCTCAACGGCCTGCGCGACCGGATCGTGGTGCAGACCGACGGTCAGCTCAAGACCGGCCGCGACGTGGTCATCGCCGCGCTGCTCGGTGCCGAGGAGTTCGGCTTCGCCACCGCGCCGCTGGTCGTCTCCGGCTGCGTGATGATGCGGGTCTGCCACCTCGACACCTGCCCGGTCGGCGTCGCCACCCAGAACCCGGTCCTGCGGGAGCGGTTCACCGGCAAGGCGGAGTACGTCGTCAACTTCATGCGCTACATCGCCGAGGAGGTCCGTGAGCTCCTCGCAGAGCTCGGCTTCCGGAGCATCGACGAGGCCGTCGGCCACGCCGAGGCGCTCGACGCCCGCGACGCGATCGACCACTGGAAGGCCTCCGGGCTCGACCTGTCGCCGATCTTCACCCGCGTGGAGTCGCCGCAGCAGTTCTCCGACCAGGCCCTCTACAACACCAAGGGCCAGGACCACGGTCTGGAGAAGTCGCTCGACGTCAACGAGCTGCTGCCGCTCGCGGCACCGGCACTCGAGCGCGGCGAGCCCGTACGCGCCCAGCTGCCGATCCGCAACGTCAACCGCACCGTCGGCACGATCCTCGGTCACGAGATCACCAAGCGCTACCGCGGTGAGGGCCTGCCCGAGGGCACGATCGACATCACCTTCACCGGCTCCGCGGGCCAGTCCTTCGGCGCGTTCATCCCCAAGGGGCTGACGCTGCGCCTCGAGGGCGACGCCAACGACTACGTCGGCAAGGGCCTCTCCGGCGGCCGGGTGGTCATCCGCCCGGAGCGTACGGCCGGGTTCCGCGCCGAGGAGCACATCATCGCCGGCAACACGCTGGCCTACGGCGCCACCAGCGGGCGGATCCACATCCGCGGAGGCGTGGGGGAGCGGGCCGCGGTCCGCAACTCGGGTGCCAGCATCGTCACCGAGGGTGTCGGCGACCACGGCTGCGAATACATGACCGGTGGTCGTGTCGTCGTGCTCGGCCCGACCGGGCGCAACTTCGCGGCCGGCATGTCCGGCGGCATCGCCTGGGTCCTCGACTTCCAGCAGCAGCGGCTCAACGGCGAGCTGGTCGAGGCCACCGGCGTGGAGGAGAAGTACGCCGCCGAGCTCGAGCAGCTGGTCCGCGACCACCTCGAGGAGACCGGCTCGGCCGTCGCCGAGGCGCTCCTGGCCGACTGGCCGAACTCATCGACCCGCTTCACGCAGGTCATGCCCAGTGACTACAAGCGCGTGCTCGAAGCCCAGGAGGAGGCCCTCGAGGAGGGTCTCGACGAGGACGAGGCAGCGCAGCGGATTATGGAGGTCCTCCATGGCTGACCCGAAGGGTTTTCTGAAGAACGGTCGTGAGGTCGCGACCCGGCGTCCTGTCGAGGAGCGGGTCAAGGACTGGCACGAGGTCTACCCGGGCAAGATCGGCAAGACCCTGCTGCCGATCATCAACACCCAGGCCTCGCGCTGCATGGACTGCGGCATCCCGTTCTGCCACCAGGGCTGCCCGCTCGGCAACATCATCCCCGAGTGGAACGATCTGGTCTGGCGCAACGACTGGGAGGGCGCCTCGGAGCGCCTGCACGCGACCAACAACTTCCCCGAGTTCACCGGTCGGCTGTGCCCGGCTCCGTGCGAGGCCGCCTGCGTGCTGGGCATCAACCAGCCCGCGGTGACCATCAAGAACATCGAGGTCGCGATCATCGACAAGGCCTGGGACGCGGGCCACGTCAAGCCGCAGCCGCCCGAGTGGCTCTCCGGCAAGGCGGTCGCCGTCATCGGCTCGGGCCCCGCGGGCCTGGCCGCCGCCCAGCAGCTCACCCGCTCGGGCCACACCGTGGCCGTCTACGAGCGGGCCGACAAGATCGGCGGGCTGCTGCGCTACGGCATCCCCGAGTTCAAGATGGAGAAGTCGCAGGTCGACCAGCGCCTGGCGCAGATGCGTCGCGAGGGCACGGTCTTCCGGCCGGGCGTCGACGTCGGCACCGACATCACCGGTGCGCAGCTCCGGGACCGCTACGACGCCATCGTGCTGGCCAACGGCTCGACCGTCGGTCGCGACCTGCCGGTCCCCGGGCGTGAGCTCGACGGGATCCACCAGGCGATGGAGTACCTGCCGCAGTCCAACCGGGCCTCGCTCGGCGAGGCGGTCCCCGACCAGATCCTGGCCGAGGGCAAGCACGTGGTCATCATCGGTGGCGGTGACACCGGCGCCGACTGCCTCGGCACCGCGATCCGCCAGGGCGCGGAGTCGATCACCCAGCTGGAGATCATGCCGCGTCCGCCGGAGGAGCGCCCCGAGGGCCAGCCGTGGCCGACCTACCCGATGACCTACCGGGTCGCGTCCGCGCACGAGGAGGGCGGCGAGCGGGTCTACGCCGTCTCCACCAAGGAGTTCCTCGGCACCGAGGACGGCCGCGTACGCGCTCTGAAGCTCGTCGAGGTCGAGTTCATCGACGGCAAGCTCACCGAGAAGAAGGGGACCGAGAAGGAGATCCCCGCCGACCTGGTGCTGCTGGCCATGGGCTTCACCGGCCCGGAGAAGGACGGCCTCCTCACCCAGCTGGGTGTGGAGTACGACGCTCGCGGCAACGTCGCCCGCGACGACTCCTTCGCCACCTCGGTCCCCGGCGTGTACGTCGCCGGCGACGCGGGTCGCGGGCAGTCGCTGATCGTGTGGGCGATCGCCGAGGGCCGCGCCGCCGCGGCCGCCGTCGACACCTACCTCACCGGCTCGACCAACCTGCCCGCGCCGATCCGTCCGACGGACCGGCAGCTGATGGTCTGAGACCCCAGCCTGAGGCACAACGGAGTGCCGACCACTGGCCCGGCACCTCCATCTCGGAGGTGTCGGGCCAGTCGGGTCTCAGCCATCGGATCGGAGGATCCGACAGCGTTCGTACACACTTGTGGCGCTGAGTTTGTGGCACACCTCCATTGCCCGCGCCTGCGGGGAGGGGCTAGCCGGCGGTGACCTCACGCCGGGCCCAGCGTGGAGCGACCACGTCTGACCCGGGCCACGGCGTAAACCTTGGATGAACGGCCTGATCAGGACGAGGTCCGGGTGCTGGTTTGAACGTTCCAGAGGGGTAGTCTGGGCTCCCGTGAGAAGAGCGAAGATCGTCTGCACCCTGGGACCCGCCGTCGGGACGGAGCGTCGCATCCGCGAGCTCGTCTACGCAGGCATGGACGTCGCCCGGATGAACATGAGCCACGGGTCCCACGACGACCACTCCAGCAACTACGCGCTGGTGCGGGAGGCGGCCGCCGCGAGCGGGCACAGCGTCGGCATCTTCGCCGACCTGCAGGGGCCCAAGATCCGGCTGGAGCGGTTCAAGGAGGGCTCCGCGACGCTGCGCCGCGGCCAGGCCTGGACGATCACCACGCGCGACGTGCAGGGTGACGACGAGATCTGCGGGACGACGTACAAGGGACTTCCCGGTGACGTGAAGGTCGGCGACCCGATCCTGATCGACGACGGCAAGCTGCGCCTGCGGGTCACCGCGGTCGACGACACCGAGGTCCACACCGAGGTGCTGGTCGGCGGGCCGGTCTCGAACAACAAGGGCATCAACCTGCCCGGTGTCGCCGTCTCCGTGCCGGCTCTGTCCGAGAAGGACGAGGAGGACCTTCGGTTCGCCCTCAAGCTCGGCGTCGACATGGTCGCGCTCAGCTTCGTGCGCAACGCCAGGGACTACGAGGACGTCCGCAAGATCATGGACGAGGAGGGGCGCGTCGTCCCGGTCATCGCCAAGATCGAGAAGCCGCAGGCGATCGACAACCTCGACGAGGTCATCGCCGCGTTCGACATGTTCATGGTGGCCCGTGGTGACCTCGGCGTGGAGTGCCCGCTCGAGGAGGTCCCGTTCCTGCAGAAGCGGATCATCGAGCTGGCCCGTCTCAACGCCAAGCCGGTCATCGTCGCCACCCAGATGCTCGACTCGATGATCTCCAACCCGGCGCCCACCCGCGCCGAGGCCAACGATGTCGCCAACGCGGTCCTCGACGGTGCCGACGCGGTGATGCTCTCCGCCGAGACGAGCGTGGGGGACTATCCGATCCACACCGTCGAGACGATGGCCCGCATCATCGCCGCCACCGAGCGCCACGCGCTCTCCTCGGAAGGCAGCCGCGCCGCCGAGCTCAGCCCCATCGACTGGGACCCGCACACCCGCTCCGGCGTCATCGCCAAGGCCGCTGCCGAGGTCGCCGACCGGGTCGGCGCGAAGTACCTGGTCGCCTTCACCACCTCCGGTGACTCCGCCCGCCGCCTCTCCCGGCTGCGCGGCGCGATCCCGTTGCTCGCCTTCACCCCCTCCGATGCCGTACGCAGCCAGCTCGCGCTCAGCTGGGGCACCGAGACCTTCCGCACCGACGAGGTCGAGCACACCGACGAGATGGTCCGCCAGGTCGACGAGAACCTGCTCAAGCTCGGCCGTGTCGAGGAGGGCGAGCTCGTCGTCATCATCGCCGGCTCGCCTCCCGGCATCCCCGGCTCCACCAACGCGCTGCGCATCCACCGCATCGGCGACGCGATCAACGAGGTCGCGCCCGCCTACGAGCGCAAGGGCTAGGTCTTCGGGCCGATGAGGCGGTCGAGCTCGGCGACTGCCTCGCGGCGCGAGACGCTGATCGTCTTCCAGGACGACCGGCGCCACGGGATGCCGACCAGATCGAGCGCCCATGTGCAGAGGTCGCGGATGTCGTCGGAATGGTTGACGAATTGCCACCGACCGTACGCGTAGCGCTTCTTCTCGCCCGCGACGACACGAGTCGCCCAGTTGTTCACCCGGCATCCGTCAGAGTGGAACAGCCCGCGTAGGAACGGTCCGGGATGAGCCGTCACGATCTCCTTCTGCCAGTCCTCCAGGGCGATGGGGCGCTCGTGTTTGCGGCCGGGGCCGAGTTGAGGAAACAGGCAGGGGAGGTGTTTCCACGAGATCGTGGTGATCACAGCTCCGGCCACGAGGCGAGTATGCGGACGACCGCCGGGTTTGAGCCGAGCCATCAGCACCGCGAGGCGCTCGTTGATGTCGGGGTACTTCCGGTCGTTGATGATGTGCAGATTGAACACACCGCGCCGGCCTTCGCTGATGTGTCCGTCCCCGAGATACCAGCCAAGAAGCTCGGAGTACGCCTTGTCATCAAGGTCGCCCCCGTCGCATCGTGGACATGGCGGAGCGAGATGGGTCTGGCCTCGGACGATCCCGCGACGTTGGTAGAGCCGGCGCCATCGACGGATCGTCTTGATCGCAACGCCGTGCTTGGCCGCATTGTCTGCGTCGCGCATCCCCTCGTCGGAGCAGCGCAGTGCACTGTCGACGACGGACTGGGGACGTACGTGGGGCATACGAGCATCATGAGCGTGGCCACCGACAATTTTGGTGCCGGATGTGGGATTCGAACCCACAAGCCCTTTCGGGCAACGGTGTTTGAGACCGCAGCGTATGCCGTTCCGCCAATCCGGCTGGATCGAGAAGAAATCTACCGGACCGTGGGCGGAATCACTGCACCGGGACGTGCCTCCGATGGCCTAGTCTGTGCTCGTGACGCAGAGCAACCCCAGCAGCACCCCGGAGAGCCAGGCGCGGCGTACGGTCGTCATCGCGGAGGACGAGGTCCTGATCAGGATGGACCTCAAGGAGATGCTCACCGAGGAGGGTTACGACGTCGTCGGTGAGGCGGGCGACGGCAAGGCCGCGATCGAGCTCGCCACCGAGCACAGACCCGACCTGGTGATCCTCGACGTCAAGATGCCGGTGCTCGACGGGATCGCGGCGGCGGAGGCGATCGCGCGCGACCGGATCGCGCCGGTCGTCATGCTGACCGCGTTCTCCCAGCGCGACCTGGTGGAGCGGGCCCGCGACGCGGGCGCGATGGCCTACCTCGTCAAGCCGTTCAACATCACCGACCTGGTGCCGGCGATCGAGCTGGCGGTGAGCCGTTTCCAGGAGCTCGCCCAGCTCGAGCGGGAGGTCGCCGGTCTGACCGACCGGCTGGAGACCCGCAAGGCGGTCGACCGGGCGAAGGGGATCCTGCAGGAGGGCCTGACGCTGAGCGAGCCCGACGCTTTCCGGTGGATCCAGAAGACCGCGATGGACCTGCGGCTGTCGATGCGCCAGGTCGCAGAGGGCGTCATCGAGCACGGCGTGAGCGGCCCACGTACCTGAATCCGTGTAAACGGCACGTCACAGATCGGTTGCGGTCTCCAATGAGGGTCAACCTGTGGCTTGTTCGTGGGTGATCTCGGCCTAGACTGCCCGCGCGGATCCGGCCGACCAGCGTATTCAGCTGGTGTCAGGGTCCGTCTTTAGGACACACAGGCAGGAGTACCCACGTGCGCAAGCGGCTCTACAGAGTCCTCGTCGCGCTCATCGGTGCGCTGATGGTGCTGTTGGTTGGGAGCCCGGGTGCCGCACAGGCAACCGAGACCCCACCGCCGGACGCCACCGCGATCCAGGTGACGCTTCAGGACGAGGCCAACAAGGATGCCCAAGGCAATCCGAAACCGATCCCGGGAGTGACCCTCGAGGTCAGCAAGGACGGCGAGAAGGCCGGTGAGGGCGTCACCGACGACAAGGGTGTGGCGATCATCGTCGTCGATGAGCTCGGGAAGTACACCGTGACCCTCGACGAGAAGACCCTCCCCGAAGGCACGGTCCTCGACGAGGACACCAAGGGCGAAGCCACCGTCCAGGTACGTTTCCAGGGGCCCAACAACCGGGCGATCTTCCCGATCGGGGTCACCGCCGGTGAGGAGTCGAACTTCGGCAAGGACCTCGCCCAGAACCTGCGCGCGGGCATCGTGTTCGCCCTGGTCCTGTGCCTGGCCGCCCTCGGGTTCTCGCTGATCTTCGGCACGACCGGCCTGTCCAACTTCGCCCACGGTGAGATGCTCACCTTCGGTGCGCTGATGGCATGGACCTTCGACCAGGTCTTCAAGACCGGTGCCCTGGCCTCGGTCTCGGTGCTCCTCGCCGGCATCATTGCGGTCCTCCTCGGTGGTCTGGGCGGCTTCGCACAGGAGAAGATCCTGTGGGGCCCGCTGCGCCGGCGCGGCACCGGCCTGATCGCGATGATGATCGTCTCGATCGGCCTGGCGATCTTCCTGCGCTACCTGTTCCAGTACTTCTACGGCTCCTCGACCCGGTCGCTGTCGCAGTACAACGGCCAGCAGCGTGAGCAGCACTGGTACTACCTCGGTCTCTCGCTCGCCGACCGCGAGGTGGTCATCGTGCTCGTCGCGATCATCACGATCACCGCGGTCTGCCTGTGGCTGGCCAAGAGCCGGATGGGCAAGGCGATGCGCGCGGTCTCGGACAACCCGGCTCTGGCCGCGTCCTCCGGCCTCCGGGTCGACGGCGTCATCACCAACGCGTGGGTGATTGGTGGCGCGCTGACCGCGCTGTCCGGTGTGCTCTACGCGATGCAGCTGCAGGTGAACAGCTTCATGGGTATGCGGATCCTGCTGGTCATCCTCGCCGCGGTCACCCTCGGTGGTCTCGGCACGATCTGGGGCGCTCTCGTCGGCTCGCTGGTGATCGGGCTCGTCTACGAGCTCGGGCCGCTGTTCGGCGTACCCGCCTCGATCAAGGAGATCGGCCCGCTGCTGATCATGATCGTGATCCTGCTGGTGCGGCCCCAGGGCATCCTGGGTCGTAAAGAGCGGCTCGGGTAGGAGAGACAATGGATATTCTCGACATTCTCCGGGCAGCGTTGCAGCAGGCACTCGGCCCGCAGGCAATCGTCTTCGCCCTGGCCGCCATCGGCCTCAACATCCACTTCGGCTACACCGGGCTGCTCAACTTCGGCCAGGCCGGGTTCGTCGCGGTGGGCGCCTACGGTCTGGCCGTCTCCGTGGTCACCTACGGGGCGCCGTTCTGGCTCGGAATCGTCATGGCGATCGTGGCCCCGCTGCTGCTCGCCGTGGTCCTGGGTGTGCCGACGCTGCGTCTGCGCGCCGACTATCTGGCGATCGTGACCATCGCCGCAGCCGAGGTGCTGCGGTTCGTCTTCGGCTCGGTGGAGATGAAGGACACCTTCGGAGGCTCCAACGGGCTCAACGGATACGCCAGGCCGTTCCAGGAGGCCAACCCCTACAGCAGCGGCCTCGACCTGGGGTTCATCTCCTTCGGGCGCAACGACCTGTGGTCGCTGACCGTCGGCTGGATCCTGGTCGCGCTGTGCTGCCTGCTGGTGTGGGCGCTGATGCGCAGCCCGTGGGGCCGTGTGCTCCGCTCGATCCGTGAGGACGAGGACGCGGTCCGCTCGCTGGGCAAGAACGTGTTCGCGTACAAGATGCAGGCCCTCGCCCTCGGTGGTGTCATCGGTGGTCTGGGCGGCATGTTCCTGGCTCTCAAGCAGGCCTCGGTCGTGCCGAGCGACTACTCCACGCTGCTCACCTTCTACGCCTTCGCCGCGCTGCTCCTCGGCGGCGCGGGCCGAGTGATGGGCCCGGTCATCGGCTCCGTCCTGTTCTGGTTCCTGATCGCGGGGCTAGGCTCGTTCTTCAGCCAGTCGGCAGGTAAGGGCGGATGGATCCCGACGGTGATCATGACCGACACCCAGGCCAGTGTGATCCGCTACATCATGCTGGGGCTGGCCATCATGCTGCTGATGATCTTCCGTCCCCAGGGGATCATCGGCGACCGTAGGGAGATCGCGATCGATGGACGCTGACATGACTGACCAGACGAGCACCGAGACGAGCGACGTGGCGAGCAAGACCGGGCCTGCGGGCCTGGTCGGGGCGAGCACGGAGCCGGGCAGCAAGAAGTCCGACCCGATCATCGTCGCCGACAACATCACGCGTACGTTCGGAGGACTCACCGCCGTCGACGTCGACCACGTCGAGATCCAGCGCGGTGCGATCACCGCGCTGATCGGCCCCAACGGAGCCGGGAAGACGACGTTCTTCAACCTGCTGACCGGCTTCGACCAGCCCAACACCGGCTCGTGGAGCCTGGAGGGCAAGTCGCTCAAGGGCGTGGCTCCCTACAAGGTCGCCCGCCTCGGGATGGTGCGCACCTTCCAGCTCACCAAGGTGCTGGCCAAGCTCACCGTGATCGAGAACATGCGCCTGGGCGCCACGGGGCAGAAGGGTGAGCGGTTCTGGGCCGCGCCGTTCAAGTTCCTGTGGGGCAAGCAGGAGGACGCCGTCACCGCGAAGGCCGACGACCTGCTGGCCCGGTTCCTGCTGGACAAGAAGCGCGAGGACTTCGCCGGGTCGCTCTCCGGCGGTCAGCGCAAGCTGCTCGAGATGGCCCGCGCGCTCATGGTCGACCCCGAGGTCGTCATGCTCGACGAGCCGATGGCGGGTGTGAACCCGGCCCTGAAGCAGTCGCTGCTCGGCCACGTGAAGTCGCTGCGCGACGAGGGCCGCACGGTCCTGTTCGTGGAGCACGACATGGACATGGTCCGCGACATCTCCGACTGGGTCATCGTGATGGCCCAGGGCAAGATCGTCGCTGAGGGCACTCCTGAGTCGGTCATGGCCGACCAGCGTGTCATCGACGCCTATCTCGGGGCCCACCACGACACCGACCTGAGCGAGCTCGACGAAGAGGTCCTCGAGGCCGAGGTCGAGGCAGAGCTCGAGGGCGACATCGCCCAAGAGGAGGACTCGAAGTGACTTCCACCGAAGCGGAGGAGTTCCGCGAGAAGCATCTGAGCGAGGCCGAGGGTGCGGTGCTCCGCGCCGACGGGCTCATCGCCGGCTACCTTCCCGGGGTCAACATCCTCAACGACACCGACCTCTACTGTCAGCCCGGCGAGCTGGTCGGCATCATCGGCCCCAACGGCGCCGGCAAGTCGACTCTGCTCAAGGCGCTGTTCGGCCTGGTGAAGATCCATGAGGGCACGGTCAAGCTGAACGGTGAGGACATCACCGGAAAGCGTGCCGACGAGCTGGTCTCGCGGGGTATCGGGTTCGTCCCGCAGAACAACAACGTCTTCCCGAGCCTGACCATCGAGGAGAACCTCGAGATGGGCTGCTACCAGGCCCCGAAGAAGTTCGCGGAGCGGTTCGAGTTCGTCACCGGGATCTTCCCGGCCCTCGGTGAGCGCCGCAAGCAGCGCGCCGGTGGCCTCTCCGGTGGTGAGCGTCAGATGGTCGCGATGGGCCGGGCGCTGATGATGGAGCCGTCGGTCCTGCTGCTCGACGAGCCCTCCGCGGGGCTCTCGCCGGTCATGCAGGACGAGGTCTTCGTGCAGACCCGCAAGATCAACCAGGCGGGTGTCTCGGTCGTGATGGTCGAGCAGAACGCCCGCCGCTGCCTGCAGATCTGCGACCGCGGCTACGTGCTCGACCAGGGCCGCAACGCCTACACGGGGGCGGGGCGCGAGCTCGCCGACGACCCCAAGGTGATCGAGCTCTACCTCGGCACTCTGGGTGCCAAGGAGGACTGAGGGGCGTACGTCCTGAAGACGGCCAGGGCCCCGGAGCAGCATGCTCCGGGGCCCTGGCCGTCGGTGCTCAGGCGACGGTGTGCGAGCGTCGCTGGGAGCGCCGGGCGGCGAGCAGCTCGCCGACGGCGCTGGACTGCTTCGGGCCGCGCTGCAGGCGGGCGTGGTGGGGCAGGGCCCGGCCCAGGACGGTGAGCCGGGAGCGTACGACCGCGGTCGGGGCCACCCGCATCACGGCCTGGGCGCCGAGGCCGATCCGGGCGAGGAACCGGTTGCCGTCACGGCCACCTGCGGAGGCCGCGGCCGCGATCGTCCTGATCCCGCGTTCCTCGGCGAAGGAGACGGCCGACTCCATCAGCATCCGGCCCACGCCACGGCGGCGGAAGCTGGGGACGACGTGGGGCGCGAAGATCTGCACCGTCGGCTCCAGGTTGAGCGGACCGAAGGTGGTCGCACGCACGTAGACCGCCCCGACGGGCTCGCTGCCGCACTCGGCGACCAGGAGGCGCTGGTCGGGGGAGGCGTCGGCGTCACGGATGATCGTCTCCAGGTCGCTCAGCTGCTCTTGGGCGTCCGCCATCCGCAGCGAGTCCTGCCAGATGCCGAGAAGGAAGAGCGCGTCGTCGGCTCGTGCCTCTCGCATCGTCACCGGCACCCTCATCGAGTCCGTCCTCCGAGAGTGCCGTGCGTACAGATGATCACAATTCCTCCACGATCGTGGCTGTTCCTGGGCGGAATCGGGTTTCCCGAGTGATTATGGGTCACCACGGCGCCGATAGTACGGAGCCGATGATGGCGGCAACCCAGGCAATGATGCCATGGGGGAGATGTAACGGATTGGTGAAAAGACAGGTCCCTCGGGTGATTCGCCCTCCATGCGTCTCTAATGTGTCTCCGCAAGGTCCGGCGTGAGCCGGGCCAGCCCATACGAAAGAGGGACTAAGCAGTGAACTCATCATCCTCTACCTGGATGAAGCTGACCGCAGGCGCCGGCGCCTTGGCGCTCAGCTTCACCCTCGCCGCCTGCGGCGGCGAGACCGCTTCCGAGGAGCCGGAGAAGAAGGCCGCCGCCAAGGGCGACGGCACTCTCACCATCGGGCAGCTTCTCCCGCAGACCGGTAGCCTCGCGTTCCTCGGCCCGCCCGAGTTCGCCGGTTCCGACCTGGCGATCCAGGACATCAACGCCGCCGGTGGTGTGCTCGGCAAGGACGTCGTCCCTGTCGTAGCGGACTCCGGTGACACCACCTCCGCGATCGCCCCCACCGAGGCCGACAAGCTCATCGACGCCAAGTCCGACGTCATCGTCGGCACCGCGTCCTCGGGCGTGTCGATGACCGTGATCGACAAGATCATGTCGTCGGGCACCGTGATGTTCTCCCCGGCGAACACCTCGACCGAGTTCGACGAGGGCGACTTCGCCAAGCCGGACCTCTACTTCCGCACGGCTCCGTCCGACATCCTGCAGGGCGCCGTCATGGCCAACCTGCTGCTCGAGGACAAGCGCACCAACGTGGCGATCCTGGCCCGCCAGGACGCCTACGGCGAGACGCTTGCCGAGGAGATCAAGGCCAACCTCGAGGGTGCCGGCTCCAAGGTCGCCACCACGGCGTTCTACTCCGAGGACGCCACCTCGTTCGACGCCCAGATCAACGAGGTCGCCGGCTCGGGTGCCGACGCGGTCGTCGTGGTCGCCTTCGAGGAGACCAAGAAGCTCATCCCGCAGCTCATCGCCGCGGGTGCCGGTCCGGCCAAGCTGCCGACGTACTTCGTCGACGGCAACCTGTCGGACTACTCCAAGGACTTCACCAAGGGTGAGCTCAAGGGTGTCAAGGGCACCCTCCCGGGCGCCGAGACCACTGGTGACTTCAAGGAGCAGCTGCTGAAGGTCGACCCGAAGCTGGCCGACTACTCCTACGCCGCCGAGTCCTACGACGCCACCATCGTCTCCGCGCTGGCGGCTGTGAAGGCTGACAGCGACGCCGGCGAGGCCATCGCCGAGGAGATCGTCGACATCACCACCGGTGGTGAGAAGTGCGAGACGTACGCCGACTGCGTCAAGCTCATCGAGGACGGCAAGGACATCGACTACGACGGCAAGTCCGGTCCGATCGAGCTCGGCGAGACCGGTAGCCCGACGGCCGCGTCCATCGGTATCTACCAGTACAACGACAAGGCGACCTACGCCCCCGTCAAGTACATCGCTGGGGAAGTCTGATCCACCCAGTGAAGGGCCCCGGAGCGACGCGCTCCGGGGCCCTTCTACGTACGTTCCTACATCGAGATCCGGTCGGCGTCGATGAGCGAGCAGGTGATCCGCGAGGTGCAGACCCGCTTGCCGCGCTCGTCGGTGATCACGACCTCGTAGGCCGCCGAGCTGCGGCCGAGGTGGATGGCGGTCGCGGTGCCGGTGACGATGCCGGAGGTCGCCGACCGGTGGTGTGTGGCGTTGATGTCGACGCCGACGGCGATCTTGCCGAGGGACGCGGCGTGCATGCCGGAGCCGGTGGACCCGAGCGTCTCGGCGAGCGCGACCGAGGCGCCGCCGTGCAGCAGCCCGTACGGCTGGGTGTTGCCCTCGACCGGCATGGTGCCGACGACCTTCTCGGCCGAGATCTCCAGGATCTTGACGCCCATCTTGTCGTTGAGGCCGCCCATGCCGTGGGGGAGCGAGGCGAAGAACGTCTCGCCCGCGGTCTTGTCGGTCGGCGAGACGGTCTGGTCGGTGGTCGATGCATCGGTCATGGATGCATCGTCGCATGTGCTGCACGGGGTCGGGGCGCGGGGGACGCGCGGGTCTCGACCCGCGGTCGCGCCGTTGTCGGTGGTCGTGGATAGAGTCGGACCGTGGCTGACGTGACGCGTGACCGACTGCTCCTTCTCGATGGGCACTCGCTGGCCTACCGGGCCTTCTTCGCCCTGCCGGTGGAGAACTTCTCGACCGTCACAGGGCAGAACACCAATGCCGTCTACGGCTTCACCTCGATGCTGGTCAACGTGCTGCGCGACGAGACCCCGACCCATGTCGCGGTCGCCTTCGACCTGTCGCGCCAGACGTTCCGGCTGGAGGAATACTCCGAATACAAGGCCAAGCGCAACAAGACCCCCGACGAGTTCAAGTCGCAGCTGCCGCTGATCCAGCGACTGCTCGACGCGCTGCACATCCGCCACCTGTCCCTCGCGGGCTATGAGGCCGACGACATCATCGCGACCCTGGTGACCCAGGGGCTGGAGGCCGGGATGGAGGTGCTCATCCTGACCGGCGACCGCGACTCGCTGCAGCTGGTCACCGAGTCCTCCACCGTGCTCTACCCGATGCGTGGTGTCTCCGACCTGGCGCGGATGACGCCGGAGGCCGTCGAGGCGAAGTACGGGGTGCCGCCGCACCGCTATCCCGAGATCGCCGCGCTGGTGGGGGAGGACTCCGACAACCTGCCCGGCATCCCCGGCGTCGGCCCGAAGACCGCGGCGAAGTGGATCAACACCTACGACGGCCTCGACAACCTGATCACCCACGCCGACCAGATCAAGGGCAAGGCCGGCGACAACCTGCGCGCCCACCTCGGCGACGTGATGCGCAACCGGCGGCTCAACGCGCTGGTGCGAGACCTGGCCCTGGAGGTCGGCCCGGCCGACCTCGGGCGGGTCGAGTGGGACCGGGCAGCGGCGCTGGAGCTTCTCGACGAGCTCGAGTTCCGCGGCGAGATCCGCACCCGGATCACCGACGTGCTCGCCCCCGAGGATGACGTCCCGGTCGATGAGAGCGGGTTCGCGCTCGAGGGCGAGACGCTGGCTCCCGGCGCCGTCGCGACCTTCCTCGAGGAGCTCGGGGCCACCCCGGTCGGCGTGCATGTGCGCGGCACCTGGGGTTCCGGCACCGGCCGCGTGGACGGGTTCGGCTTCGCGACACAGGAGCGGGCTGCGTACGTGGGGGTGGAGGAGCTCACCCCTGAGGACGAGGCCGCGCTGGCGGGCTGGCTCGTGGACGCCTCGAAGCCGAAGATCATGCACGACGCCAAGGGTCCCGAGCTCGCGATCGACGCCCACGGCTGGTCCCTGGGCGGGCTGGTCACCGACACGGCGCTGTCGGCCTACATCGTGGCGCCCGACCAGCGTTCCTACGACCTCGCCGACCTGACGCTGCGCTACCTCAAGCGTGAGCTGAAGCAGGAGGACGACGGCGGCCAGGAGTCGCTCTTCGGCGACGACGAGGTCGGCGGCGACGGTGTGGCCAGGACCTCGATGCTCTACGCCCGGGCAGTGATCGACCTCGCCGTCGAGCTCGACTCGGCGGTCGAGGCCGCCGGCGGACACCGGCTCCTGTCCGAGGTGGAGCTTCCGCTGCTGCATCTGCTGGCGCGGATGGAGAAAACCGGCATCGCGGTCGACACCGAGCACCTCGACGCCCTGGAGCGACACTTCGCCGGCCAGATGAAGCAGGCGGCCGACGAGGCCTACGGCGTGATCGGGAAGGAGATCAACCTCGGCTCGCCCAAGCAGCTGCAGGTGGTCCTCTTCGACGAGCTCGACATGCCGAAGACGAAGCGCACCAAGACCGGCTGGACCACCGACGCCGACGCGCTGCAGCAGCTCTACGTGAAGACCGAGCACCCGTTCCTCCTCGCGCTGCTGCGCCACCGCGACGTCACCCGGCTGCGGGTCACCATCGAGGGCCTGCTGAAGACCGTGCAGGACGACGGCCGGATCCACACCACCTTCAACCAGACCATCGCGGCCACCGGGCGGCTCTCCTCGACCGAGCCCAACCTGCAGAACATCCCGGTGCGCACTGAGGAGGGTCGCGGGATCCGCAAGGGCTTCGTGGTCGGCGACGGCTTCGAGTCGCTGATGACCGCCGACTACAGCCAGATCGAGATGCGGATCATGGCGCATCTGTCCGAGGACGAGCTGCTCATCGAGGCGTTCCGCTCCGGACGCGACTTCCACTCGATCACCGCCGCTCGGGTCTTCGGTGTCGACCCCGACGCGGTCTCCAGCGAACAGCGGGCGAAGATCAAGGCGATGAACTACGGCCTCGCCTACGGCCTGTCTGCCTTCGGTCTCTCCCAGCAGCTCGGGATCGAGCCGAGCGAGGCGCGAGGGCTGATGGAGGAATACTTCGAGACCTTCGGTGGCATCCGCGACTACCTGCGCAGCCTGGTCGAAGAGGCGCGGCGCACCGGTTACACCGAGACCATCATGGGCCGCCGCCGCTACCTTCCCGACCTGCTCTCGGACAACCGTCAGCGGCGCGAGACCGCCGAGCGGATGGCGCTCAACGCCCCCATCCAGGGCTCGGCCGCCGACCTGATCAAGGTCGCCATGCTGCGGGTCCAAGCCGCCATCGACGAGGCCGGCCTCTCCTCCCGGATGCTCCTCCAGGTCCACGACGAGCTCGTCTTCGAGGTCGCGTCCGGGGAGCGGGAGGCGTTGGAGTCGCTCGTACGCGAGCAGATGGGCTCCGCCGCCGACCTCAACGTCCCCCTCGACGTCTCCGTCGGCAGCGGTCTGTCCTGGCACGAAGCCGCCCACTGACCGCCGAGGCGTCGCCCCGGTCGGCCGAGGCGTCCCCCACGTCGGCCGAGACGTCAGTTGTGACGTACGAGATGGCAGTTGTGGCGAGCCGAACCGGTAGTTATGGGCGACGAAACTCGATCTTCGTCGGCCCTAGCTGCACTTTCGGTCGGCATAACTGACGTCTCGGACGCCACAACTCACGTTTCGGCCGACGCAAGTGACGTCTCGGCACGCCAGAAGTGCCATCTCGGCCGACGCAGCTGACGTCTCGGTGGGTCAGGGGCGGGAAGGAGTCTGGCTGAGGCGCCAGAAGGTGGTCGCGAGGAGGACGGCGGCGAGGACGGCGTCGACGCTGAGGACGGCCCAGACGAGGCCTTCGACGGTGGTCTGCATCGCGCCGAGGGCGAGGGCGGCGGCGACGGCCATCCAGAGGAGGTACGCCGAGAGCCGGCTGCGCCGGGCGAGAACCGAGTAGACGAGCAGCTGGAGCACGGACAGCACCATGCCGAGGATCGCGAAGACCCAGAGCAGGCCCTCGATCTCGGCGTAGTCGGGGCCGCCGATGAAGATCATCGCGAGCCACGACAGCAGCCACGAGCCGGCGATCGCACACGCGCCGAGACCGCCGACGAGCGCGAGCGACTTGATCAGCGCGGAGCGGCGGCTGGCCTCGGCCGACATCGACGGAAAGGCGATGATCACCACGAACTGCGGTAGGAACAGCACCGCCTTGGTGAGGATCAGGCCACCTGCGTACAGGCCGGAGACGTGGTCGGTGAGCACGTTGCGCGCGATCAGGATGTCGACGTTGGAGAGTGCGAAGAAGCCCAGCAGCGCGAACGAGCCATGGAGCATCTCGACGACGACGGGCTTCACCGGCCCGGGCCTCGCGTCGGTGTCGGCGCGACGTCGCAGCACCCACCAGCCGACGATCGCCGGTGCGAACTGGGCCAGCGCTACGCCGGCCATGGCGGCGCCCTCGGTGGGGCGGATCCACATCGCGGCGGTGGTGACGATGACGCGGGGGATACCGAGAGCCAGGTAGACCATCGCCAGGGCGAGCCACCGGCGCTCGCCCTGGAGCACCCCTGCCTGACCACCCATGATGGTCAGCGGTACGGCACACACCGCGACCAGCATCGCGGGATAGATCGAGTCGAGCCGCAGCACCCGCCACACCAGCGGTGAGGCGGCGAGCATGACGATCCCGACGACGATGGCCGCGCGGTAGGTCGCGCGGAGCACCGTCTGCTCGATCACGCGCTCCTGGCCGGGCGTCTCGGTCACCCGTCGCGACGCCGTCGCCTGCATGCCGAGCTGGACCACGCCGACCACGAGGAGCAGCGACATCATCGATGCGACGCCGCCGTACTGTCCGGGGCCGAGGATCCGGGCGGCGATGATCTGGAAACCGTAGGTCGCGACGTTGGTGACCATGATGCAGACGGCGAGGAACCCGCTGCTGCGGATGAGCGCGGACAGCCTGCGCCTGCGGGCGCTGGTCGGGCTGTCGGTCATCGTGGGCACTTGGAAAGCCTATGGTGCCGTACGCCACATGCCGGCACCGGCATCCGCCCAGGACCGGAACTCGATCGCCACAACTGACGTCTCGCCCGACCTAACTGACGTCTCGCCCGACACAACTGACGTCTCGCCCGGCGTAGCTGACGTGTCGCGCGACCGGGGTGACTTCTCGGCGTGGGGCTTAGGGTTGCCGCGTGATCGAACGGGCGGCCCCGACCGTGTGGGCGGGTGTGCTGGCGGTGCTGATGCTGGGGCCGGCGCTGGGGGCGGGGTTCGTGCTCAGCTACGACATGGTGTGGGTGCCGGATCTCGCGCTGACCCGGGATGTGCTCGGCCTGGGGTCGGGACTGCCGCGGGCGGTGCCCTCGGACGCCGTGGTCGCGGTGCTGGACGAGGTCGTGCCGGGCCTCGTGCTGCAGAAGCTCGTGCTGATCGGAGCGCTCGTGCTCGCCGGGGCGGGTGCCGCCGAGCTGGTGCGGGAGCGCTCGCTCGCCGCGCGGCTGGCGGTGGTGAGCCTGACCGTGTGGAGCCCGTACGTCGCCGAGCGGCTGTGGATGGGTCACTGGCCGATGCTGCTGGCCTATGCCGCGGTGCCCTGGCTGGTGCTGGCCGGCCGCCGTTGGGCCGCGGCCGAGCGTGGCCCGGTGTGGCTGCTCCCGGTCCTGCTCGTCGGGAGTCTGAGCGCCAGCGCGGGGATCGTGTCGGCCGCCGTACTGCTCGCGACCGGTCTGCGCCGGGGTCGGCGACCGGCGCTGCTGCTCGCGATGGTGGCCGCGGTCAACGCGCCCTGGGTGATCGCCGGCCTGACCCACGCGGGGGAGGCGGCGTCGGCGACCGGGTTCGAGGTCTTCGCGCTGCGCGGCGACGCTCTGCCCGCCCCGCTGGCAGCCCTGAGCCTCGGCGGGATCTGGAACACCTCGGTCGTCCCCTCGAGCCGCGAGAGCTGGCCGGCCTGGGTGGCCCTGGCGCTCCTGGTGGCGCTGATCGGTGCCGGACTGCGGCGGTGGTGGGCCGCCGACAGCCAACGGACCGCGATCCTGGGGCTGTGGGTGGCCGGGATGGCGATCGCCGTCGCCGGCTGGGCGGCGCCCGAAGCCCTCGACGACCTCGCCCAGCACATCCCCGGTCTCGCGCTGATGCGGGACAGCAGCCGCCTGCTTCCGCTGTGTCTCCCGCTGATCGTCCTGACCGCCGCGGCCGGGGTCGACGCGCTGCGCGATCGGCTTCGCGGGACCGCACCCCGATGGGCCGCCGCCGTCGCCCTGGCCCTCGCCCCGATCGCCGTGCTTCCCGACGCCGCTTGGGGTCTCGCCGGCGGCATCGGCACGGCCGACTACCCGACGTCGTGGCAGCGGGCCGGCGCGACGCTCGCCGAGGAGACGGCACCTGGTGACGTACTCGTCCTGCCCTGGTCCGCCTACCGGGTGCCGGCGTGGAACGAGCATCGTCCCGTCCTCGACCCGCTGCCGAGGATGCTGCCCAGGGCGAGCGTGACCGACGGCGACCTCGTCATCGGCAGGACCGAGATCGCGGGAGAGGACCCGCGCGCGACGGCCGCCGCCGCGGCCCTCGCCGCACCGGACCCCGAGGCACGGGCGAGCGAGCTGAGCCGCCTCGGGATCGGGTACGTCATCACCGACCGCACCGCGGGCGAGGCGCCGCAGGTGGCCGGCGAGACCGTCCACGACAGCGGCGGCCTGCTCCTGCAGCGGCTGCCGGGGGAGGCGACCCGGCCGGCCGCCTACACCATCGGCCCGGTGGCCCTGACGGCGGTGATCGTCGGGTGGGTGGCGTACGGCCTGGCCTGGCTCGGAGCCACAACATCAACAGTTCTGCTACTGATCAGTATTGTTCGCCGGCCGGCTGCTAAAGTTCGCCGCTAGGAGAGGGAGGTCACATATCCATGGGCAACATCATTGCCATCGTCGCCAGCATTCTTGTCGGCGGCGGAGTCGCCGCAGCGACCATCGTCGGAGTCGTCACCAGCAGCACGGACAACACCGTCGAGAATCCTCCGAGCGTCTCTGAGTCGACGGTTCAGTACGGCACCAACGACTGAGCTCGACGTAGCGAAAGAGGCCCGGCGGTGATCCGCCGGGCCTCTTCTCAGTCTCTACGACAGTCCAGAGCAGTCAGTCCGCGCTGACCACGTGCCCCTGGAGCGCGGAGGCGAGCACGGCGTTGAAGTTGAGCTGGCTCTGCTCCCAGGTGTGCTTGCGCGCGTGCCACCGGGCGCCCTCGGCCAGCTCCTTGCGTCGGATCTCGTCACCGAGCAGGTGGTCGAGCGCCGCCACGAAGCCGGCCTGGTCGTCGACCAGCACCCCGGACTCGCCGTCGTCGATCGACTCGGTCGTCCCGCCCGCGTCGCGGAAGGCGACGGTCGGGGTGCCGTGCTGGGCGGCCTCGGTGACGACCAGACCCCAGCCCTCCTTCAGCGACGGCAGCGCCATCAGCCAGGACCGCTCGTAGACCGCCTCCTTGGTCTCCTCGTCGACATGCCCCAGCATCTCGACGAAGTCGCCGGCCCCCACCCGGGAGACGTACGCAGCCAGCTCGTCGGCCCACCAGCCACCGCCCACGATGCTCAGCCTCAGGTCCGGGTAGGAGGCCCGCAGCGCCACCGCCGCGTCGACGGCGAGCTCGACCCGCTTGTGCGGCACGAGCCGCCCGACGACACAGATGGAGGGATGCTCGGTCTTCGCCGGCCGGTCGCTCAGTGCCGGCGCGGCGCCGTTGTGCACGACCGCGACCCGGGCGGGGTCGACGCCGAGCGTGGCCAGCTCGGCCCGGGTGGCACGGGAGACCGCGACGTACTGCTTGTGGCGGTAGAGCCGCGGCGCGAGCCACGACTCGACCCACCAGCCGATCCGTCCGGAGAGCCCGGGGTAGACCACCGGCCACTGCTCGCGGTGGACGTGGTGGACGAGCACCGTGACCGGCGCCCTGGTGCCGAGCGGGCAGAAGAACGGCAGGCCGTTCTGCACGTCGACGACGGCGTCGACGCGGCCGATCGGGCCCAGCCGGCCCAGCGCCAGCAGCAGCACACCCCACAGGTAGATGCTGAGCTTGCCGCCGCGGCGTACGTAGCGGATACCGTCGCGCTCCTCCCGGGCACGCGCGCCTGGATAGGTGGCGGTGAACACGGTGACCCGTGCTCCCGCGCCCACCAGTCCGGCGGTGATCTGGTGGAGGTAGTGCTCGGCTCCACCGGCTTCGGGATTGTCCGTGTCGCGCCAGCTGAAGACCGCCACATGGCGACCATCCAGCTGCGCTCCCTCGTTGGCGCGCAAAACTCAGTTCTCCCCTGACTCGCAGTTTCCCCGCACTGAGCGCTCCCTCCCCAGGGGTCACGCAGTTACCGGAGAGTAGGACACTTCGTGACCAAATGCACACCCGTTGGGGTAATTCGGTTAGGGTTCCCGCCGTGCCGAACCTCCTCGACCCCCGGAGCGGGGACCAGATGGACGCCCCGGTCGGCAACGACTGGCGGGCGACGCTGCGGCGCTCCGTACGCCTCTTCAGCGACTTCCGCGTGGAGCAGACCGATCCCGCGCGCTTCTACACCGCGCTGGCGGCGGACTCGGTCGGCCAGCTCGCGCACTACACCGACGGAGAGACCCTTCAGGGCACCGTCCTGCTCGACGTCGGCGGCGGCCCGGGCTACTTCCGCGACGCCTTCATGAACGCCGGCGCGACCTACCTCGCGCTCGACGCCGACGCCGGTGAGATGCAGGGCGCCGGGATCGTCGCCGAGGGCAGCATGCTCGGCGACGGGATGCGGCTTCCCGTCCGCACCGGAAGCGTCGACGCCTGCTACTCCTCCAACGTGCTCGAGCACGTCCCGACCCCGACCGCCATGCTCGACGAGATGCTCCGGGTCACAAGGCCCGGCGGCGTCCTCTTCTGCTCCTACACCCTGTGGTGGGGCCCCTGGGGCGGCCACGAGACCAGCCCGTGGCACCTGCTCGGCGGCCGCTTCGCGCGCCGGCGCTACCTGCGCAAGCACGGCCACGAGCCCAAGAACAAGTTCGGCGAGTCGATGTACGCAGCGACCGCCTCCGCCGGGCTGCGCTGGGCGCGCGCCCAGCGCCGGGCGGGCAACGCCGAGATCCTGGCCGCGGTTCCGCGCTACCACCCGGCGTGGGCGGCGTGGCTGATGCGGGTCCCGGTGGTGAGGGAGGTGCTCTCGTGGAACCTCCTGCTCGTGCTGCGCAAGACGTGACCCCGGACCCGCCGAGCCCTACTTCACGACTGAGGATCGCGGCGTACGTCGCGATCCTGACCGCGATCACCTTCACCCAGGCCCCGGGCCGGATCGTCGCGGACACCAAGTTCGACCTGAGCGCCGACCCGTGGGCCTTCCTGGCCCGGGCGCTGAACATGTGGGACGCCCAGGGCGCCTTCGGCCAGGTGCAGAACCAGGCGATCGGCTACCTGTGGCCGATGGGCCCCTTCTACGGTCTGGGCCAGCTGGCCCAGCTGCCGGAGTGGGTGATCCAGCGGCTGTGGTGGGCGCTGCTGCTCAACCTGGCCTTCCTGGGAGTCCTGATAGTCGCCCGGGAGCTGCAGCTGGGGAGGCCGTGGGCGCAGGTCGCGGGTGCTGCCGCGTACGTCCTGACGCCACGCGTGATGACCATCCTCGGCGCCAACTCGGCCGAGCTGTGGCCGACCGCGGTCGCGCCCTGGGTGCTGCTCGCGGTCATCCGCGCCAGCGGCACCACCACGACGAAGGACCTGGTGCGCTGGTGCGCTGTGGCCGCCCTCGCGGTCGCCTGCGCGGGC
Source organism: Nocardioides sp. YJ-D4 (assembly GCF_054031495.1). Classification (NCBI taxonomy): domain Bacteria; kingdom Bacillati; phylum Actinomycetota; class Actinomycetes; order Propionibacteriales; family Nocardioidaceae; genus Nocardioides; species Nocardioides sp. YJ-D4. Next base: position 855,360 of record NZ_CM132932.1, on the reverse strand, counting down.
GGGGTCAACGCGACCGCGGTCTCGGCGGTGATCGTCCCGGGCGTGGTCTTCCTGCTGACCAGGACAGGTGCCCGGCGGTTCGCCGCACTGGCACTGTGGGGCGTGTTCACCATCCTCGCCACCCTGTGGTGGACGATCCCGCTGGTGCTCCAGGGCCGCTACATCCCGCCCTTCCTCGACTACATCGAGACCGCCGCGGTCACCTCCTCGACCACCGGCCTGCTGCCGACGCTGCTCGGCACCTCCGACTGGGTGGCGTACGCCGACCCGCTCTACTACCCGGCCGGGCAGAGCCTGCACGCCACGCCCTACCTCGTCCTCGACGCGGCCGCCGTCGTCGCGATCGGGCTCGCCGGGCTGGCCGGGGTCGGCCGCGCGCGTCGCCACCCCGAGACCCGGTTCCTGATCGGCTGCGTGCTGGCCGGCGCCGTCCTGGTCGGGATCGGCTACACCGGTGCGCTGGCCGGCTGGGGAGCCGAGGCCCGTCAGGACCTCGTCGACGGCGCCCTGGCCGCGGTGCGCAACAGCCACAAGTTCGACGCGGTGCTCCGCCTCGGGCTCGCCGCCGGGGTCGTGCTCACCGTCGAGACCATCCTCTTCCGCGCCGAGCTGGCGCGAGCCTCCGGGACGGCCACGAAGGCCGCGCAGTGGCTCCGGACGGTGTTCGTCATCGCCGTGGTGGCCGCGCTGGCCGGCCTGGCGGTGCCCTGGGTGCGCGGCCAGGTCCCGCCACCCGGGTCGATCGAGAACGTCCCGACCTTCTGGACCGACGCCGCCGACTACCTCTCCGAGAACGACGACGGCGGCGTGACGCTCGTGGTCCCGGCCGCCCGGTTCGGCGACTACCTGTGGGGCAGCACCCACGACGAGGTCCTGCAGCCCTACGCCGACTCCCGCTGGGCCGTACGCGGCGTGGTGCCGCTGGCCGAGCCCGGAAACGTCGTCTGGCTCGACCGGGTCACCGAGGAGATCGAGCGCGGCATCCCCAGCGCGGATCTCGCGCCGATGCTGGCCAAGGCCGGGGTGACCCGGCTGCTGGTACGCAACGACCTGCACTGGGGCACCACTGGTGCCCCGCCGCCCTCGCTGATGCACGCCACCCTCGCCCAGTCGCCCGGGCTGACCCGAGAGGCGAGCTTCGGCACCGAGTTCGGCAACACCACCTACCACCGCGAGAAGGGCACCCGCGTCCTCGTCGACGGGGGCCTGGCGGGGGAGTACCCGCCGATCGAGATCTACGAGGTCGACGACGCCACCTCCGACGGGACCCTCATCCCGGCGAAGACGACCGTGATGGGCGACCCGGGCGAGCCTGCCAGCGGGGCGCCGGCGGTGCTGACCGCCGACGACACCCGGTCGGCCGCCGACGGCTCCGGGGAGAGGGCCGATGTCATCCTGACCGACGGCCAGCGGCGGCGTACGACCCTCTTCGCCGGTGTCCGAGCCAACTCCTCCGCGACCCGGACGGCCGAGGAGGGCGTCGACTCCGACCAGCCCGAGAGCTTCCACCGCTACCTGGAGAACCAGGAGCGGTGGCAGAGCACGATGGTCTGGCGCGGGGTCGAGGCCGTGGAGGCCTCCAGCTCGGCGGCGACCCCGGAGGAGGTCCCGGTCGACCGCGGCCGGGCGCCCTCGGCGGCCCTGGACGGCGACCCCGACACCGCGTGGCGCACCGAGACGGGATGGGACCACGATCCCGAGGGCTCCTGGCTCCGGGTGCGGTTCGAGGACGAGACCGACCTCGGCAAGGTCACCATCACGATCCCGGCGAACGTTGTCGGGGTCGAACGGCTCGAGCTCGTCGCCGGCGCCCAGATGCGCAAGGTCTACGCCCCGCAGCCGGGGGAGGAGGCGACGTACGACCTCACCGGGTTCAGTGCGCGCAACCTCACCATCACCGCCCGCGGAGCCACCGCGTACGGCCCGTGGGGGATCAGCGAGCTCGACATCGAAGGCGTCGACGCCCAGCGCCTGGTTGCGCTCCCCGAGCCGCCGGAGGACACCACGATCCGCAAGATCCGGCTCGGTCGCGACGCCGACCGCAGCGGCTGCATCGACCAGGGTGGCGTGCTCTACTGCGAGCCGTTCCTGGCCGCCACCGGCGACGACGGCGACGATCTGGACCGGCTGATCACCCTCACCCGCGGGCAGTCGTTCGACGTCACCGGAACCGTGTCGCTGCGCCGCGACCACGCCTACGCCGCGGCGGCCGCCGCCCTCGCCGGTGTCGACATCACCGCGCCCAGCCGCGGAGACATCGCCCAGTCGGCGCTCGCGATGGCCGACGGCGACGACGGCACCTCCTGGCGGGCGCCATCGACCGGCCCGGCCACGGTGACCGTCGGGCTGCCCGAGCGGCAGCGGATCAGGTCGCTGCGGCTCATGGTCAACAAGGCCGCCCCGGTCAGCATCCCCACCGAGGTCGAGATCACCGACCTGCGCCGCCCCAAGCGCACGGTCACCCGCGAGGTCGACTCCGACGGGGACATCGAGGTGCCGAGCGGCTGGCGCACCGACCGCCTCCGGATCCGGATCACCGAGACCGACGCCGCCTACGACCAGCCCTCCAGCATGGCCGACGCGTCCGAGCTGCCCGCCGGCATCTCGGAGGTGGAGGTCAACGGCCGTCCGCTCGGCGACGGCACGCTCCGGGCGGGCTGCGCCGACGGTCCTCGCATCCGCGTGGGCGAGCGGGTGCTGCGTACGGCCGTCAACGGGTCGCTCTCCGCGCTGCTGCGCGGTGGCGAGCTGCCGCTGAGGGTCTGCGGTACGGCCCCGATCAATCTCGCCGCCGGCGAGAACACCCTGCTCGCCGACCCGGTGGACGCGCTCCGTGTCGACAGCCTCGAGCTCAGCGCGGAGGTGATCGCGGACGCGGAGTCCCCGGAGGCGGTCGAGGTGGAGCGCGACGACCGCGACGCCGCGGTCTCGGCGACCGTCTCCGCCGAGGCCTACGACCGGGTCCTCGTGCTCCCGCAGAACATCAACACCGGCGCCACCGCGACCCTGGACGGTAAGGTCCTGCGCGCCCAGCGGGTCGACGGCTGGCAGCAGGGCTGGATCGTGCCTGCCGGCGCCGGGGGAGAGGTACGTTTCGGCTTCGCGCCCGAGGGCACCTACCGTGCCGGGCTGATCGCCGGTGCGGGCGGCGCGGCGCTGGTCCTGGCGCTGGCACTGGTGACCTCATGGCGCCGCCGCGGCACCCCGCCGAGTCTGGAGTTGTTCCCCGTGGCCGCGCCGTGGCGGTGGTACGACGCCGGGCTGCTGGTCCTCGTGGCCGGTCTGCTCGCCGGCTGGTGGGGCGCCCTGGCCGCCGTCGTCGCCTGGCTGCTGCCGCGCCTGACCGGCCGCCGGCCGGCTCTCGTACGTCTTCTGGCCGCCGGGTCCGGGGCGGCGCTGCTCGCCGGCGCCTTGGCCGTCGAGATCCTCCCGACCGCCTGGGACCTGCCCTGGGACCCGCCCGCCTGGACGGCTCAGGCGCTGTCGCTGGTCGCGATCGTGCTGGTCGCCGCGGCCGCCTCGGTCTCACCGGGCTCTGACGCAGCCTCCGGCTCAGGCTCGGACCGCCGCTTCGGCCGGCGCCCGGAGGGACGCCAGCCGCGCAGCCGCATCACCCTGCGCTCGAAGAGGACGTAGGACAGCGCCGCGACCGGGATGGTGACGGCGAGCGTCATCCCCAGGACGGTCCAGAAGCGGTCGTTGAAGGTGCCGAACCCGAGCAGCTCCATGCCCATCAGCAGCACGAACATGTGGATCGAGAAGATGCCGTAGGAGATCTCGCCCAGCGCGCTGGGCACCGGACCGGCCAGCCAGCGGCGTACCGGGCCCTCGAGCTCGGGCCCGAAGACCAGCGGGAAGATGACGCACACCGCGACCGCGCCGTAGAGCACGCACTTGAGCGCGGACTCGGCCGGCGTCGGCGCATCCACCAGCCCGATCGGGCCGGTGATGGGCGTGCAGGCCGCGACGAAGAGCCCCAGCGCCAGCAGCCACCAGCCGGCCAGGTCGCGCGCGGCGGCGTCCAGCCGCGCGCGCATGCCCGGGTCGACCGAGCAGGCCGCGAGCGCGGTGCCGGCCAGGAACCACGGCAGGTACGCCGGCAGCCACTCGGCAGCGAACGGCTGGTCGAACCAGGTCCGGGCGCCGGCGGCGAAGGCCACGCCGCCGATCGAGAGCAGCAGGCAGACGACCAGCACGCGGCGTACGTCCAGGCGGTCTCGCGGCGTCAGCAGCCGCACCACCAGCGGCAGCGCGAGGTAGAAGGCGACCTCGGTGCACAGGCTCCACATGTGCGCCAGGCCGTAGGCGTGCGTGTCCTGGGTGTAGATCTGGGTCAGGGTCAGGTTGGCGATCCAGCCGCCGACGCCGACGTCGGAGTTCGCCGGCGCGGCGATCAGGCAGACGGCCACGACGACCCAGTAGAGCGGCAGGATCCGCAGCGCGCGCTTCCACAGGTAGCGTCCGGTGCTCGGCGGCGGCGCTCCGGCGGCGCTGGCCGCGAACCACGGCCGGGCCAGCAGGAACCCGGAGACCACGAAGAAGAGCGCGACGCCGAGGTCGAAGTGGGCGAGCATCGCCCCGGTCCAGCCCTGCGGGTAGCGGCCGGTGTGGAACCCGACGTGGGTCAGCACGACCATCAGCGCGCCGACGGCGCGCAGCGCGTCGAGCGTGAGGAACCGGCGATCCATCATCAGCCGTCCTCCTCGGGCCCTGAGATCGGGTCGCCGAACGGCACCACGCTGCCGACCTCGATGCCACCCAGGCAGGGCTTCGATCCCGGGGTCAGACTCTGGAGGCTGATGGTGTCGAAGCGTCCCTCGCCCGTACGCAGGTAGAGGCTGCGGAACCCGGGCGCGACATCCACGTCGTAGGAGTGGTCGCCTGCGGTCACGCGCATCCGGCCGGCGTCCTTTTCGGCAGCCACGTAGGCGACCCGGATCCACCACCCGGCGCCGTCGACGCCACCGTCCAGTCCCACCTCGAGCGGCGTCTGCCGCACCCGCAGCTTGCACTTGTCCAGGCTCGGTGTTGGGTCGACGGCGCCGACCGAGCGTCGCTCGGGCTCGACCAGAGCCGGCCGGATGTGGCCGTCCTTGTCGACCAGGTAGAGATTGTCGGTGCTGGCCCGGGGGAACGCCATCTTGTCTGACAGCGGCCGGAGCACGCGGCTCACCTGGTTGTAGGGGTACGACGCGCCCCAGACCATCCACTCGGGCACCGGCCCGTCCGCCATCGGCAGCGGCTCCTCGACCTCGGCCAGGTCAGCACGGACGGTGTCGACGTAGCGACGGGTGTTGTCGTCGTCGTGCCAGCCCTGGACGTAGGAGTAGGACGAGAACAGCCCCAGCGCGGCGACGACCGCGGTCGCCACCGCGACCCGCCGTGGGTTGTCGAGGAAGGGTGACGTACGCGTCGGGGTGAGCGTCTCCACCGCCCCGCGCAACGGCAGCGTGGCCAGCGCGAGCGCCATCGCGGTGACTGCGACCGTGTCGGTGAGGTAGCGGTAGGCGAGCGCGATGTCGGCGCCGACCCCGCCGGCCCGGATGGCGGTGATCAGGGCGATGTCGATGACGAGGATGCCGCCGACCAGCCACCAGGCCCGCAGCGCGATCGAGCGGGTGCGGGCGAGCTCGAAGGTCAGCAGCGCCAGCACGCCGACGGCGAGCACCGAGACCACCGCGCCGGGCTCGGCCCAGCCGGCGGAGTTGCCCTCGATCCACTTCCACCGCAGCGGCCCACCGACCGCGCCGGGCGCCCACGACTCCAGCAGGAACCGCTGTGCGACCAGCGCGAACCCGTTGGCGTCGGAGCTGCCCGACGCCTTCGACGATCCCGCGCCCAGGGTGAGGTAGGCGATCACGGAGCCGATCGAGACGAACCCGTAGAGGAGCACACCGGGCAGGTAGCGGCCCAGGATCGTCCGCAGCCGGGTCAGGATGTCGCCGGTCGCGAACCAGCCCAGCGCCAGCACGGCGTACGGCCAGAACAGCAGCATCGCCTTCTCGCCGAAGGCGATGGCGGCCAGGGTGATGAGGATCGTCAGCAGGGCCCAGCGGAACCGCCGCGTACGCAGGTAGTTGAGGTGTGCCCAGGAACCCCAGAAGATCGCGGCGAGGAACGGCAGCTGGGTGATCCCGGGACCCCAGGACAGGAACGCCGGCAGGCTGATCGAGCTGAACAGGAACAGCGCCAGGGGCGGCAGGATGCCGCGCCGCTTCCCGAACGCGGAGCAGAGGAAGACCAGCGCGCCCAGGTTGGCGATCGCCTGCAGCACGAGGAGCTCGACGGCCGGATAGGCCCAGGCGTACGGGTCGAGGCCGAAGTTGTAGGCCGTCAGCGCGAACGCGCCCGGCATCAGGTGCCCGGCGAACCCGTGGAAGAGCAGCTCGGCCGAGAGGCCGTCGGACATCAGCTTCGACATGAAGTTGGCGTCGTCGAAGCGGTACCACGAGCCGCTCAGCGCCCAGGCACGGAAGGCGAGCTGGGCCACGATCAGGGCGAGCGCGGTCGCCACGACATTCCGGGGAGTCGCGAGCAGGCCGTCGGCAGCGGGCGCGTCAGTAGGCCCGCCGGTGTGCCCGGCAGCGGTGGTGGTGGAGTGGGGGGAGGACACGAAGAGGAAGTGTCGCACAGCGGTTTGTGACCCGTTGCACACCGGACCGGGTATTGCTGCTACGGTTCGCGGATCGAGGGGGGAACTGAGGCCTTGGGAGGGGCAAAAACATGCGAAGAGTGATTGGTTACATCTTCTTGCTGGTCGGCGCGTTCGCGCTGGTCGCTGCCGCGGTAGCGGGCTTCTGGGGCCGGGACGCCGCGGCGACCGTGCCGCTCAACGTCAACACCACGACGGTCCTGGACGGCACCGCCAGCGGCGCGCTGGCCAAGTCGGATACCCCAGTTCCGGTGAAGTACACCCGGACCACCGAGGCGGCGCCGAAGGAGTCGACCGACGACGTCGTCGTCTTCGTCGAGGCCGGCTGCATCATGATCCAGGAGGGCGACACGCCTCCGTGCGCCCGCGCCGAGGACGACGACCGCGTGGTGACTACCACCGAACGCGCCTACGCCATGGACCGCAAGAGCTCCGAGGTCGTCGAGGACCAGGCCAAGTACGTCGGTGAGGACCGGGCCGTCGACGGCATGACCGGCCTGGCCGGCAAGTTCCCGTTCGAGACCGAGCGCCACGACTACGAGTACTGGGACGACACGCTCGGCACGACCGTCATCGCCACCTACGTCGACGACGTCGACGTCGAGGGCGTGAAGACCTACCAGTTCGAGGTCTCCGCCTCCGAGGACGACGCGTCGCTCTCGGCGGGAGAGGACGGGGTGAAGGACACCGAGGACGACATCCGGGGCACCTACGAGGCGACCCAGACGATCTTCGTCGAGCCGACCACCGGTTCCTACATCGACCAGAGCGCGACCCAGAAGATGGTCACCAGCACCGGCATGGTGCTGATCGACGCCGACATGAGCTACTCCGACGAGACCGTCTCCAACAACGCCGAGGACGCCAAGGACAACATCGCCCAGCTCAACCTGATCGGCACCTGGATCCCCGTCGGCGGCGTCGTCGCCGGCCTGATCTTCCTGCTGATCGGCCTGTGGCTGGCGCTGCGCGGTCGCAAGCCCAACGGTGGCGCCCACGCCGCCGCGGACGACCGCACCCTGGTCGACGCCTGAGGCTCAGCACGCACCAGCATCGACGTTCGCGGGCCCGGGAGCTACCAGCTCCCGGGCCCGCGCTCGGCTTTTGTGAGCGGGTCTAGCCGCCCGCCAGGTCGGCACCGAAGATCGCGGTCCCGGGGGTCAGCAGACCGCGGGTGCGCGACCAGCCGCCCCAGACCCGCTCGTGGTCCTCGGGCCACTCGGGCTCGACCAGGTCGGTGATCCGGAACCCGGCGCCGGCCAGCAACGAGACCCAGTCCCCGAGGGTGCGGTGGTGCTCGACGTACGACACCTTGCCGGTCTCGTCGTCGACCTCGACGTAGGGGGTGCGGTCCCAGTAGGACTGCGCCGCGATCAGGCCCTCGGGGCCGGGATCGTCGGGGAACATCCACCGCGTCGGGTGGGTGATCGAGAACGCGAAGCGGCCGCCGGGCCGCAGGACGCGGGCGGTCTCCGCGAGCGCGTGGGCGATGTCGCTGACGAACTGCAGCGCACCGAAGGAGCAGAAGACCACGTCGAAGGCGTCGCGCGCGAAGGGCAGATCGGTCGCGGTGGCCTGCACGGCAGGTACGACCACGCCGGTCTGCTCGTCGAGGCGCCGGGAGTGCTGGAGCTGGCGGCCCGAGAGGTCCAGGCCGATCGCGCGCCCGCCCTGGGTGTTCACCCACCGGGAGCACTGGCAGGCGCCGGAGCCGAGCTCGAGCACGTCCTTGCCGCTGATGTCGCCGAGGATGCCGAGATCGGCCTCGGTCAGGCCCTCCGGACCCCAGACGAACCCGGCCTCACCGAGGAACGGTCCGTGCGTGGCCTGGTACTCGTCGGCGTAGCGGTCCCAGTCGGGGCCGTTCGCGCGGCGCGACTCGGCTTCCCCGACCGTACGCCGCTCGGCTCTGACCACAGGGCCGGTCGTTCCGATGGTTTCGATCGCGCCGAAGGGATCGATGGGCGCCTCCGGTCGAACGACCGGGCTGATGGCTTGGTCCACGCCTACAGGGTATGCCCAGCGGGGTGACGTCGACAGTTGGACGGAGCCTGTGACTGGAGCGTAGGCTAAGAAACTGCGTCTGAAGTCTGCCCGGGTCCCAGACCTAGTGGACCTTGGCTTGCTACCTCGACCGCCGGTTCACGCCGGGCGACGAAGCCTGTTTGTGCTGGTGCCGGCGAGGGGTGGCCGACCCGAGACTTGAGCCGTGTGTGACCCGACGATATCTGTCCACCCAAGGAAACCACCTCCCTTATGACGAGCACGCTCAACATTCCTCTTCCCGACTACGACGCGCCTCAGGTCGCGATCAACGACATCGGGTCGGAAGAGGACTTCCTCGCCGCGATCGACGAGACCATCAAGTACTTCAACGACGGCGACATCGTGGACGGTGTCATCGTCAAGGTCGACCGGGACGAGGTCCTGCTCGACATCGGTTACAAGACCGAAGGTGTCATCCCGTCGCGCGAGCTCTCGATCAAGCACGACGTCGACCCGTCCGAGGTTGTCGAGGTCGGCGACAAGGTCGAGGCCCTGGTGCTCCAGAAGGAGGACAAGGAAGGCCGCCTGATCCTGTCCAAGAAGCGCGCGCAGTACGAGCGCGCCTGGGGCACGATCGAGCAGGTCAAGGAGGAGGACGGCGTCGTCGAGGGCGCGGTCATCGAGGTCGTCAAGGGTGGTCTCATCCTGGACATCGGCCTGCGTGGCTTCCTCCCGGCCTCCCTCGTCGAGATGCGTCGCGTCCGCGACCTGCAGCCGTACGTGGGTCAGACCCTCGAGGCCAAGATCATCGAGCTCGACAAGAACCGCAACAACGTGGTCCTGTCGCGCCGTGCCTGGCTCGAGCAGACCCAGTCCGAGGTTCGCCACGGCTTCCTGACCCAGCTCCAGAAGGGTCAGATCCGCAAGGGTGTCGTCTCCTCGATCGTCAACTTCGGTGCGTTCGTGGACCTCGGCGGCGTCGACGGTCTCGTCCACGTCTCGGAGCTGTCCTGGAAGCACATCGACCACCCGTCCGAGGTCGTCACCGTCGGTGACGAGGTCACCGTCGAGGTTCTCGACGTGGACATGGACCGCGAGCGTGTCTCCCTGTCGCTGAAGGCGACCCAGGAAGACCCGTGGCAGCACTTCGCCCGCACCCACCAGATCGGCCAGATCGTCCCGGGTAAGGTCACCAAGCTGGTGCCGTTCGGTTCGTTCGTCCGCGTCGAGGAGGGCATCGAGGGCCTGGTGCACATCTCCGAGCTGGCCGAGCGCCACGTGGAGATCCCCGAGCAGGTCGTCCAGGTCAACGACGACGTCATGGTCAAGATCATCGACATCGACCTCGAGCGTCGTCGCATCTCGCTCTCGCTCAAGCAGGCCAACGAGACGGTCACCTCGACCGACGTCGAGGAGTTCGACCCGACGCTCTACGGCATGCCGGCGACCTACGACGACCAGGGCAACTACATCTACCCCGAGGGCTTCGACCCGGAGACGGGCGAGTGGCTCGAGGGCTACGACGAGCAGCGCGCGAAGTGGGAGGAGCAGTACGCTCAGGCCCACGCTCGCTGGGAGGCCCACATCAAGCAGCAGCAGGAGGCCGCCGAGAAGGCTGCCGAGGCCGGCGAGGCCACCTCCTACTCCTCGGGTGGCTCGGTCGACGAGACCGTCTCCGAGGACGAGGGCGGCTCCCTCGCCTCCGACGAGGCGCTGCAGGCTCTTCGCGAGAAGCTGACCGGCGGTCAGTGATCATCGCGAGCTGATGCTCTGAAAACGCACGAATGCCCGGCCCCTTGGGGCCGGGCATTCGGCGTTTTAGGGCCACCTGACGCCTGGCAGGCTGCTCTGCGGCTCGAAGGCCGGGTCGGTGGCGTGCGACCGGGGCGCGGTCTTGGGGCGGTCGCTGCGGACGGAGGCGAAGGTGGCGTACGCGGCGACGGCGAGCAGGGCGATGAGGACGATGAGTGCTGTGTTCATGGCAGTAATTCTTCGCTACCAGGTATTCCTGCCACATTGGCAGAAATGCCTAAGTTGCGCGATTTCCTGCCAACTGGCACCCTTCTGAGGTGCTTAGGAACGTCGCTGCGGTGATCTGGGACGGTGTCGCCCCCTTCGAGTTCGGTGCGGTCTGCGAGGCCTTCGCCATCGACCGGCGCGATGACGGGGTGCCGTTCCTCGAGTTCGGAGTGTGTGCGCCGACGGCGGGCATGGTGCGCACCAACCTCGGCTTCATGCTCGAGGCGCCGCACGGTCTGGAGCGGCTCGAGGAGGCAGACCTGATCGCGATCCCCGCCTTCGGTGGTCCCAACGGGTCGCTGCCTGAGGAGGTGCGGCAGGCCCTGTTGCGCGCTCACGCGCGCGGTGCCCGATTCCTGACCGCCTGCTCGGGCGCCTTCGCCCTGGGCGAGGCTGGCCTTCTCGACGGGATCGAGTGCACCACCCACTGGAAGTACGCCACCGAGCTGCAGCGCAGGTTCCCGGAGTCGAGGGTCGTCCCCGAGGTCCTCTACGTCGACACCGGCCAGATCGTCACCAGCGCCGGCACCGCCTCCGTGCTCGACGCCGCGCTGCACATCTGGCGGCAGGAGTACGGCGCCGCGGTCGCCTCCGCCGTGGCCCGGCGCATGGTCGTCCCGCCGCAGCGCGACGGGGGACAGGCGCAGTTCATCTCCCACCCTGTGCCCGAGCCCGACGCGGAGACCCTGGGCCCGCTGCTGGCCTGGATCACGGCCCATCTCCACGAGGAGCTCGACGTGGACTCGCTGGCCCGGCAGGTGTTGATGTCGCCGCGTACGTTCGCCCGCAGGTTCCGCGCCGAGACCGGGGCGACGCCCTATGCCTGGATCACCGCCCAACGGGTGCGCCGGGCCGAGGAGCTGCTGGAGCGCACCGACCGGTCGGTGGAGTGGATCGCGGGCGAGGTCGGCTTCGGCAACGCCGCGGCACTGCGCCACCACTTCACGCGCGTGCGAGGGCTCTCCCCGCAGGCCTACCGGCGCCGGTTCGCCTGCAGCGACAGCCTCGACTCGGCCATGCCGGCCTAGGCGGCGTGAGGCGCCGACGGCGGTCCCATTAGGTTGGGGCCATGCGCGTAGGACTCACCGGCGGGATCGCCTCGGGGAAGAGCACGGTGTCGGAGCTGCTGGCCGGGTTCGGGGCGGTGATCGTGGACTCGGACAAGATCGCCCGGGAGGTCGTCGAGCCGGGCACACCGGGGCTCGCCCAGGTCGTGGCGGAGTTCGGGCCGTCGGTGCTGACCGAGTCCGGTGCGCTCGACCGGGCCAAGGTGGGGGAGATCGTCTTCGCCGACCAGGGTGCTCGTGAGCGGCTCAACGCGATCGTGCACCCGTTGGTCGGGGCACGCTCCGCGGAGCTCGAGGAGGCCGGTCGGGCGGCCGGGAAGCTGGTCGTCAACGACATCCCGCTGCTGGTCGAGGTCGGCTACGCCCCCTTCTTCGACGAGGTGATCGTCGTCGACGTACCGGTCGAGACCCAGGTCGAGCGGGCGATCGCGCGTGGGATGACCGAGATCGACGCCCGGGCCCGGATCGCCGCGCAGGCCAGTCGCGAGGATCGGCTCGCCGCGGCGACGTACGTCATCGACAACACCGGCACCCTCGACGACCTGCGGACGCGGGTGCAGGAGATCTACGACGCACTCGCCGGAACGCGGTAATGGGTGGGGGTTGCTGACATACTCGGCCGCGTGACTGGGGGCAAGCACACCGATTCAGAGGATCAGCGGCGTCGGCCGAGGCGTTGGATGCGACCGGTGATCGCGGGTGCCGTGCTGGCCCTGGCGGCCGGTGCGGGCGCGGCAGCGGTGACCGTCGGCATGCCGACGAGGGTCGAGGACGAGCCGAACAGGCCGGCCAATGCCACCACGAGGACCGACCCGACGAAGGACACCACGCCCCTGGCCTGGGGTCCCACGCGCGGAGAGCTGGCGACCGCCCGCGAGCTGGTGTCGGGCTGGGACGAGGAGCAGCTCGCCGGACAGGTGATCGTCGGTCGCTACCACGGCACCGACCCAGCCAAGGCCGCCAAGATGGTGCGCAAGCTCCACCTCGCCGGCGTCAGCGTGACCGGCGAGAACGTCGTCGACGAGGCCCAGGTGCGCGAGACGACCGCCGCGGTCTCCCGTGCGGTGGCGGCTGATGGCCGCTCGTTCCCCGCGGTGATCGGCGTCGACCAGGAGGGTGGCGTCGTCTCCCACCTGCGCGGCGTGGCCACCGAGTTCCCCGAGTTCGCGCGCACCGGCGATGCCATCGAGGCGAAGCCGGGCAAGGGAGTCACGGTGACGACCGAGGCGGCGCGGACGACGGCGCTCGAGCTGCGCGACCTGGGCTTCACCTGGGCGTTCGCGCCGGTCGCCGACGTGACCGTCGGCGCGTCCGATCCGACCATCGGCTCGCGTTCCCCGAGCGAGGACCCGAAGATCGCCGCGACGGCGGTCTCCGCGGCCGTGCAGGGCTACAACGCCGCCGGTCTGGTCTCCACCACCAAGCACTTCCCGGGGCACGGCGCGGTCACCGGTGACACCCACCTCGGGCTCCAGGAGCTCGACTTCGGGAAGAAGAAGCTCAAGCGCCGCGACCTGGTGCCGTTCGACGCCGCCGTGGATGCCGGCGCACCGGCCGTCATGATCAGCCACGTCGACGTCAAGGCCGTGGCTCCGGGGAAGCCGGCCAGCATGGCGGCTCCCATCTACGACCTGCTCCGCGAGGACCTCGGCTTCGACGGCATCGCCGTCACCGACTCCTTGGGCATGGGCGCGGTCACGACCACCACCAAGAAGCCCTCTGTGGCCGCCCTCGAGGCCGGCGCCGACCTCCTGCTGATGCCGGCCAACTCCAAGGCCGCCCACCGCAGCGTCGTCAAGGCGCTGCGCTCCGGTCGCCTCGACCGCTCGCTCGTCGAGGACGCCGCCGCGAAGGTCGTCGCCATGCAGCTGTGGCAGCAGCGCACCGCCGGTGCGGTGCCGGTTCCCGGTGACGTACGCCAGCAGGCGGAGCGTGCCTCCGCGGCTCTCTCCGAGGCCGCCTCGCAAGGCTGACGCCTCGCTGCGGCTGTTCGTGGCACCATCGACGCATGAGCGAGCGTCAGCGAGCGACCACAAGCATGACGGTGGTGCTGCACGTCGACCTGGATCAGTTCATCGCGGCGGTGGAGGTGCTACGCCGGCCCGAGCTGGCCGGCCGGCCGGTGATCGTGGGTGGGCGCGGGGACCCGACCGAGCGGGCGGTGGTCTCGACGGCCTCCTATGAGGCTCGGGCGCACGGGGTGGGCTCAGGGATGCCGCTGCGGCTGGCGGTGCGGAGGTGCCCCGACGCGGTGCTGCTGCCGGTCGACCACGTGGCCTACGACGAGGCCTCCGCGGGCGTCATGGACACGCTGCGATCGCTGGAGTGGGGCGGCGTACCTGTTCTGGTCGAGGTCCTCGGCTGGGACGAGGCGTTCCTCGGGCCCGGCCCCGACCACGGCGACCTCGGCGATCCGGCGGCCTTCGCCCAGGACGTACGCGATCGTGTGCTCGAACGCACCCGGCTGCGCAGCGGCGTCGGTGTCGGCGACAACAAGCTGCAGGCGAAGCTCGCGACGGGGTTCGCCAAGCAGCGGGTCGACGGTGCCCTCGCGCGGGAGGCCGGTGCGGGCGGTCACGAGCCCGGGCCGGGCGGACAGCTGCGGGGGACCGGCGTCTACCGGATCACCCACGAGACCTGGGACGCCGAGATGGGTCACCGTCCGACCGACGCGCTGTGGGGGATCGGGGCGAAGACCGCGAAGCGGCTCGCCGGGCTCGGGATCGAGACGGTCGCCGACCTGGGAGCGGCCTCGGCGGAGCGTCTGGCCGCCGAGATCGGCCCCACGACCGGCCCCTGGCTGCGCCGTCTGGGCCGTGGCGCCGACACCAGCCCCGTGGACCCCTCGCCGTGGGTCGCGCGCGGCCACGGCCACGAGGAGACCTTCCAGCAGGACCTCGTCGAATGGCCCGACATCGTCGCCGCGACCCGCCGCCTGTGCGGCGAGTGCCTCGCGGACGTGGTGAAGGAGGGCCGCCCGGTGACCAGGGTCGAGATCAAGGTGCGCCTCAAGCCGTTCTTCACCGTCACCCGCGGCCACAAGCTCCCCGAGCCCACCCTCGACCCCGACCGTCTCGCCGACGAGGCGGAGGCGCTCCTGGAGCGGGTCGAGAAGGACCGCCCGATCCGCCTGATCGGCGTACGTCTGGAGATGGCTCCGCCGCCCGGCGGCTACTGACCGCCCGAGACTGCAGTTGTGGCGGTCGAAACCGCAGTTGTGGAGACCGAATCGGCACCTTTGGGCGGCGAAACTGTAGTTTCGTCGCCCAGAACTACCTTCTCGGCACGCCAAAACCACAGATTCGGCGCCCCTCCTGGAGGAGCGCCGAATCTGGGGTTGGGATCAGGCCGCGAGGTCGGGGTCTGCGAAGCGGCGCAGCTTCTGCAGGGCCTCGCGCTCGAGCTGGCGTACGCGCTCGGCGGAGATGCCGTGCTTGACACCGATGTCGGCGAGCTTGTGCTGACGGCCGTCGGTGAGCCCGTAGCGGGAGCGGACGATGTCGGCGGAACGCTCGTCGAGCTGGCCGACCAGCGAGTTGAGCCGCTCGCGCGACTCGACGTCGATGACGTCCATGTCGGGCGACGGCGAGGACTCCTGAGCCATCAGGTCACCCAGCGAGGTGTCGCCGTCCTCGTCTATCGGCGTGTCGAGCGAGACATGGTCACGACCCCAGGAGAGCAGGTCGAGGACGCGGTCGATGTCCATTCCGAGCTCGGCGGCGATCTCCTCCGGCTCCGGGTCACGGCCGAGCTGACGCTCCAGGGTGCGGCGGGCGCCGCCGACCTGGTTGAGCTCCTCGACGACGTGGACCGGGAGCCGGACCACACGCGCCTGCTGCGCGATGCCACGGGTGATCGCCTGACGCACCCACCACGTCGCGTACGTCGAGAACTTGTAGCCCTTGGTGTAGTCGAACTTCTCAACGGCCCGGATCAGGCCGGTGTTTCCTTCCTGGATCAGGTCGAGCATCGGCATCTGCGCGCGGCCGTACTTGCGCGCGATGGACACCACCAGTCGCAGGTTGGCGTTGATGAACTGACGGGTGGCGCGGTGGCCTTCCTCGGCCAGCCACTCCAACTCGGCTCGGGTGGCTCCACCGGGTGCTTTCTTGCGGCCGACGCGGCCCTCGGCCAGCAGATGCTCGGCCATCAGGCCGGCCTCGATCGCCTTGGACAGCTCAACCTCTTTGGCAGCATCCAGGAGCTCGTTGCGGGCGATCTCGTCGAGATACAGCCCGACGCTGTCACGGCCCTCGATCTCTCGGGTGGCAGTGGCGGTGCGTGTCGCCATGGGAACCTCCTCACGGTGAGGTTTGTGGCCTCACGGTGGTTTCAACGCTTCGCCCCTCCCAGGTGTTCCCTGGTAGAGCGCCTGTCATCGAATCCGTCTTCGATCTCTTGTCCGGTTCGACGTACGCGGCGGGCGATAAGTTGCATCGCGAGGTGAATCTCAGGGGTTTCTCATGGAGTACCCCGAGATCCCCACAGATATGCCCTACGAAGAGGTCACCTGGTCGATCATCCAGGCAAGGCTGAACGCTCGGTCCTCCCACGCCTTGTAGCGCCCCGAGACTCCACCGTGTCCGGCCGCCATCTCCGTCTTCAGCAGTACGTCACCAGGATTCTCTGCCGTCGCGCGCAGCTTGGCGACCCATTTCGCGGGCTCGACATAGAGCACCCGGGTGTCGTTGATGCTGGTCTCGGCCAGGATCGGCGGGTAGTGCTGCCGGGTGACGTTCGTGTAGGGGTCGTAGGAGGACATGTAGTCGTACGTCTCCTTGTCGGCCTCCGGGTTGCCCCACTCGTCGTACTCGGTGACGGTCAGCGGGAGCGTCGCGTCGAGCATCGTGGTCAGCGCGTCCACAAAGGGCACCGCGGCCACGATCGCGCCCACGGCGTCGGGCGCCTGGTTGGCGACCGCCCCCATCAGCAGCCCGCCGGCGCTGCCGCCCTCGGCGATGATCTGGCTGGGCGTCGACCAGCCCGTCTCGGCGAGGTGGCGCGCGCAGGCGATGTAGTCGGAGAAGGTGTTCTGCTTCTTGAGCATCTTCCCGTCGTCGTACCAGGCCCGGCCCATCTCGCCGCCGCCGCGGATGTGGGCGATCGCGAACCCGATCCCGCGGTCCAGCAGGCTCAGCCGGGCGATGGAGAAGTACGGGTCCATGCTGGCCTCGTAGGAGCCGTAGGCGTAGAGCAGCACCGGGATCGGCCCGGTCTCGTGGAGCCCCTTCTTCGCCACGATCGAGATCGGCACCCGTACGCCGTCCTCGGCCGTCGCCCAGAGGCGGTGCTCCTCGTAGTCGTCGCGGTCGTAGCCACCGAGCACCGGGGCCTGCTTGAGCAGGGTCAGCTCGCGGCTGCGTACGTCGTAGTCGTAGACCGAGGCCGGGGTGCGCATCGTGGTGTAGCCGAGCCGCACGACCGGGGACCCGAAGGTGGGGTTGGAGCCGGAGCCGATCGTGTAGAGCTCGTCATCGAACTTCACAAGGTAGTCGTCGGCGACACCGTTCTCACCGAGCTCCAGGATGCGGAGCTGGGTCAGACCCTCGCTGCGCTGGTGCACGACCAGGTGGCCGGCGAAGGCGTCGACGTCCTCCAGGCGTACGCCCTGGGTGTGCGGGACGAGCGGCTGCCACTCGGTCCGCGGGGTCGGGGCGATCGGCACGGTGGCGATCTCGAAGTCCGGGCCCGAAGCGTTGTGGGTGACCAGGAAGACGTCCTCGCTGGCGATGGTGGCGTGCTCGATGGAGTATTCGACGCCCTCCTCGCGGGCGGCGAAGACCTGCCAGCCGGCGTCGGGGTCGTCGAGGTCGAGGAAGCGGTATTCGGCGGTGATCTTCGCGGCGGTGCCGATGAACATGAACCGGTCGGACTTGGTCCGTCCCACGCCGACCCAGAACCGGTCGTCGGTCTCGTGGAAGACCAGCTCGTCCTCGTCCTGGCTGGTGCCGAGGCGGTGACACCAGATCTTGTCGGCACGCCAGGACTCGTCGGCGGTCGTGTAGTAGAGGTTGGCGGAGTCGCGGTCCCAGGTGGCGCCGCCGTGGACGTTGGTGAGCTCGTCGGTCAGCAGCTCGCCGGTGGTGAGGTCCTTGACGCGCACGGTGTAGCGCTCGTCGCCGGTCACGTCGGTCGCGTAGGCGAGCAGGGTGGTCGACGGGCTGACGGAGGATCCGCCGAGGCTGAAGAAGTCGTGGCCCTCGGCGAGGGCGTCGAGGTCGAGCAGCACCTCCTCGCCGGGGAGAGCAGGCTGGTCGTGGGTGACGTCGGCCGGGGTCGGGGGAGTCCAGTCGTCTTCGTCAGCGACCTTCACCCGGCAGCTCGCGCCGTACTGCTTCCCCTCGAAGCTGCGGCCGTAGTACCAGTAGCCGCGCGACCGCGTCGGGACGCTCAGATCGGTCTCGAGCGTGCGCGCCTTGATCTCCTCGAAGATCTGGGTGCGCAGGTCGGCGAGGTGGTCGGTCTGCTCCTTGGTGTAGGCGTTCTCGGCCTCGATGTAGGCGATGACCTCGGGGTTCTCCTTCTCCCGGAGCCACTCGTAGTCATCGGTCCGGGTCAGGCCGTGGAACTGCTTGGACGAGGGCTTCTTGGGGGCGATCGGCCAGGGGGTCGAGGAGAGGTCGGCAGACATGAACGAGACCCTATCCCCGCGACCCTCGAAGCCCCGAGCACGGCACCGACGCGCCGGTCGCATCGCATCGCGCTATCGCACACTTTGGTCGCCTGGCGCGATACTGCACCCGCTCGCCGCGACGGCGAGATCGAGCCGGGGAGCGGGCGTCAGGACGCGCTGAACGGCTGCAGGTCGGGGTCGTCGACGGCGTACGACCTCACCGGACCGGCAGGAGTCTCGGCGGTCTCGAAGCGCACGGTCACGACACCGCGCCCCGATCCCCAGACCCAGCCGCGGCCCATCTCGGCGTGGACGACGTCCATCCCGGCCGCCCAGGTCGGCCGCCGCACCGGCTCGGGCAGCGGGAGGTCGGGCTCGGCGTCCTCGTCGGTGTCGTCGCCGAAGAGGTCCTCCTGGATCCAGTCGGCGAGTCCGGAGACGCCGACCCCGAGAAGGCGTACGCCCCCGGCGGTCTCGCCGGCAGTGAAGAGCTCGCCGAGCAGGGTCCTGGCCAGGCGGGCGATGGTGCCGGCCTGGTCGGTCGGAGCCGGCAGGGTCGCGGAGCGATTGATCGTGGTGAAGTCGTAGAGCCGGACCTTGATCGTGATCGTGCGGCCCGAGAGCCCGCTCTTCTTCAGCCGGGCGGCGACCTCGCCGGCCTGCCGGGTGAGGATCTGCTCCATGAGCGGCCGGTCGGTCAGGTCGGTGTCGTAGGTGCCCTCCACGCTGACCGACTTGGTCTCGCGCTCGGGCTCGACTCGGCGGTCGTCCTGGGCCCTGGCCAGCTTGTAGAGGTTGGTGCCGTGGGACTTGCCCACCAGGCGTACGAGCTCCTCGACGCTGACCTGCTCCAGGTCGGCCACCGTGTGGATGCCCGCGCGGCGCAGGCGCTCGGCGGTGGCGGGGCCGACGCCGGGGATGACCTTGACGTTCATCGGGCGGAGCAGGTCGAGCTCCGTGCCGGGCGGCACCACGACCAGGCCGTCGGGCTTGTCGAGATCGCTGGCGATCTTCGCGATGAACTTCGAGCTGGCCAGGCCGACGCTGGCGGTGAGGCCGCCGGTGACCTCTGCGACCTCCTCTCGGATCCTCGAGGCGGTCGCGGACACCGTGTCGACCCCGAGGTCGGGGAGCTCGGCGGCGGCGAGGTCGACGAAGGCCTCGTCGAGCGAGAGCGGCTCGACCAGCGGCGAGAGGTCGCGCAGGATCCCGAAGACCTGCTCGCTGACCTTCTTATAGGCATGGAAGCGCGGGTAGAGGAAGGCGGCGTGCCCGCACAGCGCGCGGGCCTCGCGGGTCGACATCGCCGAGCGGACGCCGAAGGTCCTGGCCTCGTAGGAGGCGGTGCTGACCACGCCGCGTCCGCCGATGCCGCCCACGACCACCGGCTTGCCGCGCAGGGACGGCTTGTCGCGCTGCTCGACCGAGGCGAAGAACGCGTCGAGGTCGAGGTGCATCACCGACGCCTGCGCTCTCATGGTGGCAACCTATCTGGCAGCGGGGACA
This sequence comes from Nocardioides sp. YJ-D4, assembly GCF_054031495.1. NCBI lineage: Bacteria > Bacillati > Actinomycetota > Actinomycetes > Propionibacteriales > Nocardioidaceae > Nocardioides > Nocardioides sp. YJ-D4. The sequence goes on along the minus strand of NZ_CM132932.1, from coordinate 835,517 downwards.
GTCTGGCCCGGGCCGCTGACCATCCACAGGCGAGGTTGGGGAGGAGGTTGTCCACAGGCACGGTTATTGGCGCCGAAACTGTCGGTGGGTCGCGGGGAGTGTGTCCGCATGACCACGAAACTCTCCATCGCCCGTCCAGAGGACGTTCTGGCGGCAGTCCCTGTCATCCTCGGCTTCCAGCCCGAGAAGTCGATCGTCATGCTGACCTTCGGCGGTGAGCATCAGGTCCACGGCCGGATCGACCTACCTCCGCCGGACGAGGTCGAGGGCTGCCTGGACAGCCTGCTCCTGCCCGCCGTCCGCCACCAGGTGCGTGGTGTCCTGCTCGTCCTCTACGACAGTGGCCCGCGCTTCGGGGTGAAGATCGCCCGCCGTCTCGCCGAGCGGCTCGCCGAGTGTGAGATCGACCTGATCGGGTGCCTGCGGGTGCAGGACGGCCGGTGGTTCGACCCGCTCGGGTTCCACGGCGTTTCCGAGGACGGTGTGCCCTTCGATGTCGGGGCGCATCCGTTCCGCGCCCAGGCGGTCTACGACGGACATCTGGTGCGCCGCTCGCGCACCGAGCTGGCCGCCTCGATCGCCGCGGTGCCCGAGGCCGTCGCCGAGACCGAGACCGCGCTGGAGCAGGCGTCGTCGATGAAGATCTACGAGGTCGGCCGGCTGGTCGACGACGCGGTCGCCGGGACGGTGCTGTCACCCGCCCAGATCGCCTCCCTGCTGCTCGCGCTGCGCGACCCGCAGCGACGTGACGCCGCCTGGGGCGGGATGACCCGGGAGGAGGCCAGGGCCCACGTGCGTCTGTGGACCGATGTCGTACGCCGCAGCCCCGACGACCATGTCGCCCACCCCGCAGCCGTGCTGGCCTTCGCCGCCTGGCTGGGCGGTGACGGTGCGCTTGCCTGGTGTGCGCTCGACAGGTGCTTCGCGAGCGAGCGTCACCACGGTCTCGGGGTGCTGGTCGCGCAGATGCTCGAGGGTGCCGTTCCTCCGACGGCCTGGGAGGAGGTGCGATCGGATCATCCGGCCTAGGGCGTGTCTCCCAAATCCACGCCCGCTACGCGACGTTTCGCATCCGATCTGGCTGCGTTGGCGCCGCTCGACAGCCGCCAGGATGCCTTCGCAGCGCCGCCTTGCCAGATCGGCCCGAAACGCCGCTCGCGGCCGCCGTGTCTTTGCGAGACACGCCCTAGTCGTTGCGGTAGCGCAGCCGCTTCCACCGGCGACTGAGCCCGGAGCGTGGGTCGACCCACGCGTTGCGGGTCACCACGACGTACGTCAGGGGTGCCCCGATCTCCCGGAACGCAGCCCGGGCGGCGGCGAGCCAGCGGAGGTCGACGTCCTCGATCCCCAGGTCGCCGGCCCGAGTCAGCCACACGATCGGATCCGGCGCGCCGACTCGGCGGCGCATGCTGTGGATGATGTCGGTGCGCAACCAGTGGTCGGTGGGCTCGTCCTCGCGATGTGCGTGGGCGACCTCCTTGCCGCCCGGGACGCCGAGGTGTACGAGCGCCAGGAACGAGCGCCGGTGCTCGGTGGCGGTGTGGTCGAGCACAGCACGTCGCAACCGCTTCTCGAGCACTGGCGAGAGCGGCTCGTGCAGTCCTTCGATGGACGTCTCGGACAGAGTGGGCATGGTGGCCATGGGCCTAGCGTGCAACGGACGCCGGAATCCCGCGACCGTCTTTCCACAGGGCCCGGATCTCAGGCGCGGCGTGACGTCCTGGGGGTCGCCTGCCAGCTCATAGCCCAGCTTCGATGATCCGGGCGGATGCTGCGGCACCATCCGCTCCGGCGTACGCCTGCTGCACCTCCGAGGCGGCGGCGCGGATGCCCGGATCATCGAGGACACGACGCACGGCGTCGACGAACGCGGGTGACCCGACGCGTTTCGGCGATACCGCGATCGCGTTCCCGCGCCGTTCGCACATCCGCACGTGCCAGGTCTGCTCCGGCTGCAACCCCATACCGACGAAAGGGATACCGGTGGCACAAGCCGTCTGGATCGTGCCTTGTCCGCCGTGCAGCACAGCCGCGTCGACCAAGCCGCCGAGTCGGTGCGCGGGCAGCAGCCCGGTCACGTGAACATTCGGGGGAAGCGTCTCGCCAGCGCCCAGGTAGTGGGAGATCGGGGCGATCACGTTCACGGGAAGCGTGCCGAGCGCGTGGGCCGCAGCGACGGCGAGCCGACGGTTCGCCGAGGATCCCAGGCCGAGGTAGACCAGCGGCCGTGATGCGGCCGCCAGCTCCTCGACGATCGACGGCATAGGCGCCTCGATGTTGGCGAAGATCGGGCCGACTCGCTCGAAGCCTTCCGGCAGCGTGAACCCTTCGAGCTCCCAGGGCATCTCGGTGATCAAGTTGCGATCAGCGGTGAGGAGCGAGGAGATGGTCCGCATCGGAGGCACGCCGTTCGCGATTGCCACGGTCGTGAACGAGCGTGGGGCGAGCGGGGCCTTGGTATAGATCCAGCGAAACGCGGCGGTGGCCATTCGATCTATGAATCGCGCGGTGCGCCCCCTTCCCTCCACGAGGAACAGCTGCCGTGCCTGGCGCACCTGCGGCTCGGTCAGTGCGAACGGGACCGGATAGTAGAGAGGTACGCCTTCGGCACGGGCGGAGATGTAGGACGTCAGGTTCGACCCGGTCGCGACGGCCGAGGCGCCCTGCTCACGGATGACCTGCCGCTCGATCGAGACGCGGTCGGCGACCACTCGCTCGGTGAAGGGGTTCTTCAACGTCTTGCCCTGATCGAACGCGATCAGCTGCTCGCGTTCCTGGTGCGTGAACGCAGGAGTCTGCGAGATGTAGGCGAAGCCAGCGTCGCGGATGAGGTCGACGTAGTCGTCCTCATAGCCCATGAACACGGCACGGTGGCTCGGACTCAACGCTCGAGCGACCTGGATCATTCGCGTGGTCTCGGCCAGGTTGAAGGTCACCGGACAGAACAGCACGGTCGCCATCGAAACGTCCCTCCTGGACCCGGGCGGTCTCACCCCCGGTGTGCCGACTGCACGAAACCGTATCGCCTCCCTGGCGGCTGCCTTCGGCTTCGACCGCGTGTTGCTTTCCTGGATGAGGCAGGATGTCCCTTATGCCTTCTCTCCACATCACCGGCGACGAGGCCGCCGACAAGCTGCTCTCCGAGGATCCGTTCGCGCTGCTGCTGGGTATGGCCCTGGATCAGCAGTATCGGATGGAGGATGCGTTCAAGGGAGGTCACAAGCTGGTGACCCGCCTCGGCCATCTGGACCCCGCCAAGATCGCCGAGATGGACCCCGAGGAGTTCAAGACGATCGCCTCGACGCCGCCCGCGATCCACCGGTTCCCCGGCTCGATGTCGGCGAAGGTGCAGGGGATCGCGACCATCGTCACCAACGAGTACGGCGGCGACGTCACCCGGCTGTGGACCGAGGCCACCAGCGGCAAGGACCTGCTCAAGCGGGTCCAGGCGCTCCCGGGCTTCGGGAAGCAGAAGGCGCAGATCTTCGTCTCCCTGCTGGCCAAGCAGTTAAGAGTGCGGCCCGATGGCTGGCAGGAGGCCGTCGGTGACTACGCGCTCGATGGTTACCGTTCTGTGGCTGACGTCGTCGACGTTGCGTCGTTGCAGAAGGTACGTGACTACAAACAGCAGAAGAAAGCCGCAGCCAAAGCGGCCGGATGAGTTGCTGGGGGACATAATGCCCCGGATGGGGAATGTTCACCACCATCGTGGCAGAATGAATCTGCGGCTCTTGACGACCCCGGGCCCTGCCGCGCCCAAACTCAGTTTTTGATAAGTCTCGACCAAGTTCGACGGAGAGGTGTTCGTGTCCTCGAACGCGCGCAAGATACCCGCTGAGGTACTCGCCCACCCTGCCGTGAAGGCGCTGATCGACCAGGCCAAGCCAACCGGACGGGTCAGTCCCGACCAGGTCCGCCAGGCCAGCGAGGATGCCGCGGTCGAGCCCAGGCACCTCAAGGCACTGCTCGGTCACCTGAGCACGCTCGGCATCTCGGTGGACCTCGGCACCGCCGTCACCGGCCGTGCCGCGGCGGCGACTACCTCGACCCGCAAGACGACCACGGCCAAGGCGCCGGCGAAGAAGGCCGCCGCCAAGAAGGCGGCGGCTGCGCCCGCGAAGCCGGCTACCGAGGTCGCGGCGAAGAAGGCCGATGAGCCCGAGCCGAAGAAGACGACCGAGATCGACGAGGACGGCGAGGAGATCGTCCTCGAGGACGTCGAGGTCGATGTCGACGACATCGAGGTCGACGACACCGATACCGACACCGACGACGAGACCCCGGTCGTCCAGCTCGGTCCCGACGGCAAGAAGATCCTGCCCGACATCCCCGACGAGCAGTTCGAGAAGGATGTCGCCGCCGATCCCACGATCAAGGAAGACGAGAAGGAGGCCTCGAAGCAGAGCTTCGTCGTCTCCACCTCCGACGACACCGACGAGCCCGAGCAGACCGTCATGGTCGCCGGCGCGACCGCCGACCCGGTCAAGGACTACCTCAAGCAGATCGGCAAGGTCCCGCTGCTCAACGCCGAGATGGAGGTCGAGCTCGCCAAGCGGATCGAGGCCGGCCTCTTCGCGGAGGAGAAGCTCGGCAAGGGCGGCAAGATCACCCCGAAGATCCTCGACGAGCTCGAGTGGATCGCCGAGGACGGCAAGCGCGCCAAGAACCACCTCCTCGAGGCCAACCTCCGTCTCGTCGTCTCGCTCGCCAAGCGCTACACCGGCCGCGGCATGCTCTTCCTGGACCTGATCCAGGAGGGCAACCTGGGCCTGATCCGTGCGGTCGAGAAGTTCGACTACACCAAGGGCTACAAGTTCTCGACGTACGCCACCTGGTGGATCCGTCAGGCGATCACCCGCGCCATGGCCGACCAGGCCCGCACCATCCGTATCCCGGTGCACATGGTCGAGGTCATCAACAAGCTCGCGCGCGTCCAGCGCCAGATGCTCCAGGACCTGGGCCGCGAGCCCACCCCGGAGGAGCTGGCCAAGGAGCTCGACATGACCCCGGAGAAGGTCATCGAGGTCCAGAAGTACGGCCGTGAGCCGATCTCGCTCCACACCCCGCTGGGTGAGGACGGCGACTCCGAGTTCGGCGACCTGATCGAGGACTCCGAGGCGATCGTCCCGGCCGACGCGGTCTCCTTCACGCTCCTCCAGGAGCAGCTGCACGCGGTGCTCGACACGCTTTCTGAGCGTGAGGCCGGCGTCGTGAGCATGCGCTTCGGCCTGACCGACGGTCAGCCGAAGACTTTAGACGAGATCGGCAAGGTCTACGGGGTCACCCGCGAGCGCATCCGCCAGATCGAGTCCAAGACGATGTCGAAGCTGCGACACCCGTCCCGATCGCAGGTTCTGCGCGACTATCTCGACTGAATCTGGCTAAGATCTCCTCGAACGCCTTCCCGGACTTCTGGGAGGGCGTTCGCCATTTCCCGCAGACGCGGGACGCCGAGAATGCAGTTGTGGGCGACGAAGGTCTACCTTCGTCGCCCACAACTGCATTCTCGGCGCGCCAGAACTACCGATTCGGCGGGGAGGGGTCAGCTGGCGTCGGCGTTGAACTCGTTGTCGACGTAGATGTCCTCGGTGGCCGGGGCCTTCTTGATCATCTCGACCGACTCCATGAAGTCGGCGAACTCGCCGAAGCCGGTGGGGGTCAGGGACCAGGTGACGTCGGGGTCGGTGATCTGGGTCTCGACCTCGGCCGCGGTGAGCTCGCCCTCGGACTCGGCGGAGAGGAGCTCGGCGGCCTGCGCCGGGTCGTCGCTCAGCAGGGCGTTGGACTCCTTCAGGGCCGCGTAGAAGGCCTTGGTGAAGTCGGGGTTGGCGTCGAGGAAGTCGGGCTTGGCGTAGATCGCGTTGAAGGTGGTGCGACCGAAGAGGTCGTAGCTCTTCAGGATCGGGTGGGCGCCGGCCTCGGCCTCCTGGGCGACGAACGGCGGAGCGGTGAGGTGGCCGGCGATCTGGCCGGAGACGAGCGCTTGGAGGCCGTCGGGGTGGCCCATGCCGACGATGTTCTTGTCCAGGGCGTGCGGGTCGCCGAGCTGCTCACCGGCGGCCTTGCGCAGCGGCAGCGACTGGATCGAGTCGGGCGCCGGCATGGCGATCTTGGCGTCCTTCGGCAGGTCCTTCAGCGACTTGATCGCGGGGTCGGTGACCATGAGCTGGAGGTTCATCTGGTTCATCGCGGCGACCGTCTTCCAGCCGACGCCGGCATCGACGCCGACCAGGAACGGCGAGGCGCCCATGGAGGCGACCTGGACGTCCCCGGCGATGACCGCGTCGCGCAGCGCGCCACCGGAGTCGAGCTCCTGCCAGGTGATCTCGGTGTCGGGCAGCGCCTTCTCGAGCGTCTTCTGCTCCTTGATGATCAGCAGGGTCGCGTACCCCAGGCCGGGCTGGTAGCCGATCGTGATCGTGTCGGCCGGTCCGTCGTCCGCGCCGGCGCCGCAGCCGGCGAGTACGCCGGTGAGCAGGGTGGCGGCGAAGACCGCGGCCAGGCGTACGCCGCGACGCGATCCTCGGCGGGAACCTCGATAGGACATGGTGGAGCTCCTTGACGTGGGGTTGGCGGAGAGTGTCAGGCGGTCTTCATGCCCCAGCGCACGACGGTGCGGCGCTCGAGCCAGCTGAAGACGAGGTCGAAGAGGATCCCGATCAGCGCGATCGTGACCAGGCCGGCGAAGGCATCGGCGATGTGCAGGTAGGTCTTGGCGTTGTTGATGAAGTAGCCCAGACCGCCGCCCTCGCCGGCGACGCCGAAGACCAGCTCGGCGGCGATGATCGTGCGCCAGCCGAACGCCCAGGCGCTCTTCAGACCGGAGACGGTGTGCGGGAGGGCGGCGGGGACGAGGACGTACCAGACCAGGCGTACGCCGCGTAGCCCGATGTTGCGCCCGACCGCGACCACCGTGGGGTTGGCGGTGCGGAAGCCCTGGCTGACGTTGATCGCGATCGGCCAGGTCACCGCGTTGGCGATCACCACGATCAGAGCCGTGGTGTTGATGCCGAACCACAGCATCGCCAGCGGCAGGATCGCGACGGCCGGGAGCGGGTTGAGCATCGAGGTGAGCAGGACCAGGAGGTCCTCGCCGATCGTCGTCCAGGTGGCGAGCGTGGTCAGCACGGCGGCGGCCACGATCCCGATGGCAAGCGCTTGGCCGAGGATGCGCAGGGTCAGCACGGTCGAGTCGACCAGCGCTCCGCTGCGTACGCCCTCGACCATCGCCTGGGCGACGTCGAGCGGCCCGACGAGCACGAGCGGGCTGACCCCGCCGAACCGGACGCCGAGGTCCCAGGCGAGCAGCAGGGCCAGGAGCAGCAGCCCGCGACGTACGGCGGTGGGGATGTCGCCCCAGCGGGGCAGTCTCCGCTGCAGGGCGTCGGGCAGGTCGGCGGCGGTCCGGGAGGTGGTGGGCGGGGGAGCGGTCTGGGTCATGCTGCCGCCTCGCTCTCGCCGGACCCATCGACCCCGTCGCCGGCGAGCAGGGACCGCAGGCGGGTCTGGGCGGCGACGAAGGCCGGATCGGTGGGGTCGTCGAGGCCGCGTACGTCGAGGGTGTCCACGACGTGTGACGGCGGCGTCGAGAGGACGACGACCTGGTCGCCGACGTAGACCGCCTCGGCGATGCTGTGGGTGACGAAGAGGACGGTGATGCCGGTCTCGGCGGCTACCTGCTTCAGCTCGCGCTGCAGGCGATCACGGGTCTGGGCGTCGAGGGCGCCGAACGGCTCGTCCATGAGGAGTACGTCGGGTTCGAGCGCCAGCGCGCGGGCGATCGCGACCCGCTGCTTCATCCCGCCCGAGAGCTGGTGCGGGTAGCGCGCCCCCGCCTGGTCGAGCCCCATCGTCGTCAGCCAGCGGTCGGCCCGCTCCCGGGCCTGCTCGCGGGTGCGTCCGTTGGCGCGCAGCGGAAACTCCAGGTTGCCTCGTACGGTCCGCCACGGGAAGAGCTGGTCGAACTCCTGAAAGACGACCGCCCGGTCCGGCCCGGGCGTGGTGACCGAGGTGCGGCCGGAGACGGTGATCGTGCCCGACCAGGGCCGTAGGAACCCGGCCGCTGCCTTCAGGATGGTCGACTTCCCGCAGCCCGACGGACCGAGCAGCATCGTCGTCGATCCGCGTGGCACGGAGAACGAGACCCCGCCGACGGCGAGATGCGGCTCGCCGTCGACGAGATAGCCGAGGCGTACATCGCTGACCTCGAGCATGGACACGGAAGGCCTCCAGGGATGTGGTCGTCAGAGTCGACTTAGAAAACTAAGTAACTCGACTATAGCGACCTGGAGAAGTGCCCGCCGGAGTGGCCCAGGGGTCGGACTTCTCGGGTGTTTCCTGCACTTCTCGGGCATTGCAACACCTGAGAAGTGCAGGGATACCCGGTTAACCGGGTATCCCTACCGGGGGACTACCGCGTGATGACGACCCCCACGACCCAGGTGATGGTGGCGAAGGTGGCGGCGGTGGCGTCGATGAGGATGAACAGGCCCATCGCCTTCAGGGCGGTCCAAGTGGAGGTCCAGGCGGCACCGGCGTCACCACCGTGGCGGCGGAGCTCGGCGAGGAAGACGCCGACGGGGAAGCCGACGAAGATGCCGACGACGGGGATCACGAAGAAGCCGATGATGGCCAGGGCCGCGCCGACGATCTGGGTGGACAGCGGCATCCCGGAGTCCTTGAGGCGCTTGCCGGGGATGGCGTACTTGGTGATCAGCCCGATGGCGATGAAGGCGGCCGAGATGCCGAAGATCACCCACCCGGTGGACTCGCCCAGCCAGATGGCCCAGCCGAGGATCGCGGCGGCGACGAGCAGCGCTCCGCCGGGGAGGACAGGGACGATGATGCCGGCGATGCCGAAGGCGATGACCAGCGCGACGAGAACTTCGACGAGACTCACGGAGCGAACCCTAGCCCCGTGCCACCCCGCAGACGCCGAAGGCCCGGACCGTCGTGGTCCGGGCCTTCGGGGAGTCGGTGGGTGGGGTCAGTTCTTCTCGGTGAGCTTGTGGGTCTCGTCGGTGATCGAGCTCGCGATCTCCTTGAGCTTCTCACCGTGCTCGCGGGCGTGGTGGGCGCAGAACAGCAGTTCGCCGCCGGAGTGGAGCTCCGCGCGTACGTAGGCCTGCGCTCCGCACCGGTCGCAACGGTCCTCGGACGTGAGCGGCGAGCTGGTGGCAACGGCAGTGGTCACATCGGCCTCATTTCTGAATCATGATTGCGCCGGGATAACGTACGTGAGTCTTGGAAGATTCCCTAGATCGCTAGCGTTTCCTCGCGGACTCTTACCGCCGCCGCACCTCTAATCCTTGCAGTTGTCGCTCCGGGTTGGGGATCCGGGTCGGACCTACCCCGCGGGACATCGCTGTCCGTGACAGACATTCTTACCTGTCGACCGACCATTTCGTGCATCGAAACCCGCAAGTTCCACGTAACGGACCGATCACGACGAACATGTGCCGCACGATGGCGCATGGGCCGGTTGCCGCGTGCCTGCGTGAGACCCGGGCGTGTCGCACGGTAGATTTCATCCAAGAAACACCCCCACGCAGTACCCCGGGTACCACGCAGTTACGCAGGAGCCGATCATCTCTGACAACACCTACAACGCCGCGCACCTCCTCGTCCTCGAGGGCTTGGAGGCGGTGCGCAAGCGTCCCGGTATGTACATCGGCTCGACCGATACCCGCGGCCTCATGCACTGCCTGTGGGAGATCATCGACAACGGCGTCGACGAGGCGCTGGCGGGTGTCGCCGGCCACGTCGAGGTGACGATGCACCCCGACGGCTCGGTCGAGGTCTACGACGACGGCCGTGGCATCCCGACCGACAAGGAACCCCGCACCGGGCTTCCGGGCGTCGAGGTGGTCGCGACCAAGCTGCACGCGGGCGGCAAGTTCGGTGGTGGCTCCTACAACGCGACCGGCGGTCTGCACGGTGTCGGCCTCTCGGTCGTCAACGCGCTCTCGAGTCGCATGGACATCGACGTGGACCGCTCGCCGGCCCAGCAGGGGATGTCGTTCCGCCGGGGCGTGCCCGGGGTGTTCGACGGCGACGGCCCGACGGCCGCCTTCACGCCGCAGAGCGGCCTGACGCGCAAGGGCAAGCGAGTCGCCAAGGGCAAGAGCGGCACCAGGGTCAGGTTCTGGCCCGACCGGCAGATCTTCACCAAGGACGCCCGCTTCGAGCTCGAGGGCCTGCTCGGCCGGGCCCGGCAGACGAGCTTCATCGTGCCCGGGCTCGAGCTGGTCATCCGCGACCTGTCCGGCGAGGACCCGGTCGAGGAGAAGTTCCGCCACGACGGCGGCATCGCCGAGTTCGTCGACTTCCTGGCCAAGGACGAGCCGGTCAGCGGCGTACTCCGCCTGCAGGGTTCGGACACCTTCACCGAGACCGTGCCGATGCTCGACGACGCCGGCCACATGACGCCGCAGGACGTCGAGCGCGAGCTCGGCGTCGACATCGCGGTGCGGTGGGGCAGCGGCTACGACAACGAGATCCGCTCCTTCGTCAACGTGATCGCCACCCCGAAGGGCGGCACCCACGTCAGCGGCTTCGAGAACGCGCTGACCAAGACGTTCAACGACGCCATGCGCGCCACCAAGGTGCTCAAGGTCAACGACAAGGACATCGTCAAGGAAGACATCCTCGAGGGTCTGACCGCGGTGGTGACGGTGCGTCTGGCCGAGCCGCAGTTCGAGGGCCAGACGAAGGAGATCCTCGGCACCCCGGCTGCCCGCAGCGTGGTGCGCAAGGTCGTGGCCGCGGAGATGAAGACGTTCCTCACCGAGTCGCGCGGGGCGCAGAAGCAGCAGGCCAAGCTGGTGATGGAGAAGGTGTACGCCGCCTCCAAGACCCGGCTCTCGCTGCGTCAGCAGAAGGAGAACCAGCGGCGCAAGAACGCGCTGGAGTCCTCTGCGCTGCCGTCCAAGCTCGCCGACTGCCGCACCACCGACGACCGGGCCGAGCTGTTCATCGTCGAGGGTGACTCCGCGCTCGGCACCGCGAAGGTGGCCCGCAACTCGGAGTTCCAGGCGCTGCTGCCGATCCGCGGCAAGATCCTCAACGTCCAGAAGGCCTCGGTCGGCGACATGCTGAAGAACGCCGAGTGCTCCTCGATCATCCAGGTGGTCGGGACCGGCACAGGTCGCAGCTTCGACCTGGACGCGGCGCGCTACGGCAAGATCATCTTCATGGCGGACGCCGACTCCGACGGCGCCCACATCCGTACGCTGCTGGCGACCCTGTTCTTCAAGTACATGCCCGAGCTGATCGCCGCCGGCAAGGTCTACACCGCCGTCCCGCCGCTGCACCGGATCGAGATCTCCAACCCCAAGAAGGGGATGGAGAAGTACATCTACACCTACTCCGACCCGGAGCTGCAGCGGAAGCTCGCCGAGCTGAAGAAGAAGAACGTCACCTGGAAGGACCCGGTGCAGCGCTACAAGGGTCTGGGTGAGATGGACGCCGACCAGCTGGCCGAGACCACCATGGACCCGCGCCACCGGACGCTTCGCCGGCTGACGCTGGACGATGCCGACGAGGCCGCGGCGGTCTTCGACCTGCTGATGGGATCCGAGGTAGCTCCGCGCAAGGAGTTCATCGTCGCCGGGGGCGGTCAGCTCTCCGAGACCGACCTCGACTTCTAGGGCCGTGACCTCAGCGATGGACCAGAAGGCAGCCCGGACAGCGGCGACCAAGGCGTTCAAGACGGGCGGCATGCCCCTGCGCAAGGGCCATCACCGGCTCGGCGACCCCAAGAGCGACGACATCGTCTGGTACGTCGACCTGCGCGCCCAGGGCGCCGGGCCGAGCGCGCCGCTGCGCTATGAGATCGGCTGCTGGGTCGCTGCCCTCGGCCACCCGGAGCCGGAGGGCGGACCGGTCGACTGCCCGCTGCTGCTCGACCGGCCGGTCGCGGCCACCACACCCGCCGAGATCGGCGAGGAGGTCGACGAGCTGGTGACACTCGTCGCCGATCTCGACTCGGTCACCGCGCTGCGCGACGCGCTGGCGGAGGGGACGCTGGGGCGGCCGCTGGTCGACCAGTCGCTGCGTACGTTTCTGGATGGGTAGGGCCCTGGACGGCTGACGCTCGGTCAGCGCTCGGCCAGCAGGGCGAAGAGGTCGCCGACCTCGCCCAGGTGACCGAGCTTGTCGGGGTTGAGGACGTTGTGCATGCGTACGATCCGGCCGCCGTCGACGTCGAGGGCGATGACGCCGAGCAGGGCGCCGTCGGCGCCTCGGGTGAGCATCGCCGGCTGACCGTTGGCGTGCGAGAGCTCCAGACGTACGCCGAAGCGCTCGCCCTGACGCATGAGCCCGAGCAGGAAGCGGGTGACGGCGACGGCGCCCAGCATGGGCTTCTGGATGGCTGGAGCCCGGCCGCCGCCGTCGGCGACGAAGACGACGTCGTCGGCGAGCAGGCGTTCCAGGCCGGCGATGTCGCTCGCGGAGAGCGCGGCGACGAACTGGGAGGCGAGCTGGTCGCGGCGCTCGCGGGACGGGTCGAACCGCGGCGTGCCGTCGGCGATCCGCTTGCGGGCACGGGTGAAGATCTGGCGGCAGTTGGTCGCGCTCTTGTCGACGACGGGGGCGATGTCCTCGTAGTCGTAGCCCAGCACCTCCCGCAGCACGAACACGGCGCGCTCGACCGGGGTGAGGGACTCCAGCAGGACCAGGAACGCGGTGCTTACGGTCTCGTCGAGCTCGAGGCGGTGGCTCGGGTCCTCGTCGGAGACGAGGATCGGCTCGGGCAGCCACGGCCCGACGTACTGCTCACGGCGGTGGCGGGCCGAGCGCAGGGTGTCGATGGCGATCCGGGTGGTGACCGTGGTGGCGTACGCATCGAGGTTGTCGACCTCCTCGCTGCTGCGGTGCATGCGCAGGAACGCCTCCTGCACGACGTCCTCCGCCTCGGCGACGCTGCCGAGCATCCGGTAGGCGATCGAGAACATCAGCGGGCGGAGCCCGTCATGGGCGGTTGCGAGGTCCACGAACGCAGGACCTTACGCCAGCTGTCACAGGAGCGCAGGTTGTTTCGTCGGTGGGGTCAACAACGACGAAAGGAACAGAAAATGCGCATCTTCATCGCAGGCGGAACCGGTGCGGTCGGCGTCAGGATGGTGCCGCTTCTGGTGGCCGCCGGACACGAGGTCTACGGCTCGACCCGGCACGAGGCCGGGTGCGAGGCGCTGGCCGGCATGGGCGCGACCGGGATCGTGATGGACCCGCTGGACGCGCAGAGCGTCCACGACGCCGTCGCCAAGGCGGCACCCGAGGTCGTCGTGCACCAGCTCACCGCGCTGGGCGGCCTCAGCGGGAACCTGAAGAAGTGGGACCAGGACTTCGCGATGACCAACCGGCTGCGTACCGAGGGCACCGACCACCTGCTGGCGGCGTCCCGGGCGGCCGGGGTGCGGCGGTTCGTCGCGCAGAGCTTCGGCGGCGGCTGGACCTACGAGCGCACCGGCGGCTGGGTCAAGGACGAGAGCACCCCGATGATCACCGACCCCGGCAAGGAGGCGCGAGGCGCCCTGGCGGCGATCCGTCACCTGGAGGAGGCGGTGACCGCCGCCTCTGACCTCGAGGGGCTGGTGCTGCGCTACGGCAACTTCTACGGCCCCGGCAACGCGGCCTCGCGCGAAGGTGCGATCGGCGAGCTGCTGCGCGCGGGCAAGATGCCGGTGGTGGGTGGCGGCACCGGGGTGTGGTCGTTCGTCCACATCGACGATGTGGGGGCGGCGACCGCCGCGGCGGTCGAGCGTGGTGCGCCGGGCATCTACAACATCGTCGACGACGAGCCCGCTCCGGTGAACCAGTGGATGCCGTTCCTGGCCGAGCAGGTCGGCGGCCGGAACCCGATGCGCCTGCCGGCCTGGCTGGCCCGGCCGCTGATCGGTGAGTTCGGGGTCGCGCTGATGACCTCGGTGCGCGGCTCCTCGAACGCCAAGGCGAAGCGGGAGCTCGGCTGGACGCCGTCGTACGCCACCTGGCGCGAGGGCTTCCGGACCGGGATCGGCTGAGCCGGGTAGCGATCTCGTGGTTATGGTGGCGCGGTGAAGATGATCGCGTTGCAGGACGAGTGGTGGCCGACGATGACCTGCTTCGGGTGCGGGCCGGCCAACGCCGAGGGGCTCCGGCTGAAGAGCTATCCGCAGCTGGACGGGAGCGTGACCGCGACCTTTCAGCCGTGGCCGCAGCACGACAACGGCGGCGGGTTCCTCAACGGCGGGATCATCGCGACCCTGCTCGACTGCCACAGCGCCGCCGCGGTGCACCAGGAGGCGTTCCTCAACGGCTGGATGCCTGCCGAAGGGGAGTCGCTGGCCTACGTCACGGCCGGGATCGACGTACGCTACCGGCGGCCGGCCCCGCTCCGGGAGCCGGTCACGCTGATCGCGTCGACCAAGGACGCCAGCGAGGACCAGATCACCTCGCTGGTGCGGCTGGAGTGGGACGGGAAGGTCCGCGCCGAGGGCGAGGCGCTGTGGAGGCGGTGGCGCCCCCGCGACTGAGAAATGGGAGACGGCCCCCACCAGGTGAGGGCCGTCCCATTCTCTCGTCGAGCAGCTCAGTCGAGAAGCTCGGTCACGGTGCCGGCGGCGACGGTGTGACCGCCTTCGCGGACCGCGTACCCGAGTCCGACGTTCATCGCGATCGGCTTCTCCAGCTCCACTCCGAGCTCGATCGTGTCGCCGGGCATGACCAGGGCGATCTCACCCAGGTCGATCCCGCCGGGCACGTCCGTGGTCCGGAAGTAGAACTGCGGTCGGTAGTCCGCGGCGAACGGCGTGTGCCGGCCACCCTCGGCGGTGGACAGCGCGTGCAGGTTCGCCCGGAACTTCCGGTGCGGCCGTACGCTGCCCGGCAGCGCCACCACCTGGCCGCGACGGACCTCGTCGCGCTTGACGCCACGCAGCAGCACCGCCGCGTTGTCGCCCGCGTCCGCGGACTCCAGCGACTTGCCGAACGTCTCGAGCCCGATCGCCGTGCTGGTGATCGTCGCGCCGAGGCCCACGACCTCGACCGCGTCGCCGACCTTCAGCGACCCGCGCTCGACGGCACCGGTGACCACCGTCCCGCGGCCGGTGATGGTGACGACGTTCTCGATCGGCATCAGGAACGGCTCGCCGAGCTCGCGCTCCGGCACCGGCACGTAGCCGTCGATCGCGTCGAGCAGGTCACCGATCGCGGCGGTCCACTCCGGGTCGCCCTCCAGCGCCTTCAGTCCGGAGACCCGGACGACAGGTACGTCGTCGCCGGGGAACCCGTACTCGGAGAGGAGGTCGCGGACCTCCAGCTCGACCAGGTCGAGCAGCTCCGGGTCGTCGACGGTGTCGGCCTTGTTGAGCGCCACCACCAGGTACGGCACGCCCACCCGGCGCGCGAGCAGCACGTGCTCGCGCGTCTGCGGCATGGCGCCGTCCTGGGCGGAGACGACCAGGATCGCGGCGTCCACCTGGGCAGCGCCGGTGATCATGTTCTTCACGTAGTCGGCGTGCCCGGGCATGTCGACGTGCGCGTAGTGCCGGGTCGCGGTCTCGTACTCGACGTGCGAGATGTTGATCGTGATCCCGCGCTGCAGCTCCTCCGGAGCACGGTCGATGCCATCGAAGGCGATGAAGCGGTTCACGCTCGGGTCGCGCTCCGCGAGCACCTTGGTGATCGCGGCGGTCAGGGTGGTCTTGCCGTGGTCGACGTGACCCATCGTCCCGATGTTGAGGTGCGGCTTGGTCCGCACGAACTGGCCCTTGGCCATGAGAGTTCCTTTGTGTGTCAGAAGATTTCGGGGTGAGCCAGGACCCTCCGGCAAGCCCTCACAGCGCTGTCACCGCGATGAGGGGGCCGGTGCGGGCCACCCTCCTCCGCGGGTCCTGCAGAGCAGGAGGAGGGTCAGCTTCGCGCGCCGGTGCAATCGACTGACGGTGCCCACGTGGGAGCGCCCGTCAGGCTCGTGCCTGACAGGTGGTGCTCGGAAACCACGCGGAACATGCTCATCACGTTAGGCATCAACACCGGCCTCGGCAAAGTAATTCCGACGCCCCACAACCTGCCGAGTCGGCGCGTTATGACGCGCCGACTCGACGGGGATTGTGGTCAGGATGAGCCGACTCGGCCGGATTTCAGGTCAGGACGAGCCGACTCGGCGAGGGTCGAGGCGGACCACGACCGACTTCGACGTCGGGGTGCGGCTGCCGTCGGCGTAGGAGTCGAGCGGGATGAGGACGTTCGTCTCCGGGAAGTACGCCGCGGCGGAGCCGCGAGGGGTGGCGTAGGCGACGACGCGGAACCCCTCGGCCCGGCGCTCGCCGTCGGTCCAGACCGAGACGATGTCGACGGCGCCGCCATCCGCGATGCCGAGCTCGCGGAGGTCCTCGGGGTTGACGAAGACGACGTGGCGCCCGCCCTTGATGCCGCGGTAGCGGTCGTTGTAGCCGTAGACCGTGGTGTTGAACTGGTCGTGGGAGCGCAGCGTCTGGAGCAGCAGGTGGCCCGGGGGAGCCGAGACCGCGGTCAGCGGGTTGGCGGTGATCCGGGCCCGGCCGGTCGCGGTGTTGAAGGTGCGCGAGTCGCGGGGGCCGTTGGGCAGGGCGAAGCCGCCGGGCGCCTTCAGTCGGGTCTCGAAGTCCTCGAACCCGGGGATCACGGCGGAGATGTGCCGGCGGATCCGGGAGTAGTCCGAGCCCAACGTGGCCCAGTCGACACCGTTGTCCGAGCCGAAGAGCGCCTCGCCGATGGCGCAGACGATGCCGACCTCGCTGCGCAGCTCCTTCGAGCCCGGAAGCAACCGGCCGTAGGAGGCGTGGACCATGCCCATCGAATCCTCGACGGTGACGTACTGCTCGCGGCCGCCGGTCTCGTCGCGCTCGGTGCGGCCCAGGCAGGGCAGGATCAGACCCTCGCGGCCGTGGTGGAGGTGGCTGCGGTTGAGCTTGGTCGAGATCTGGACGGTGAGGCCGACGTTGGCCAGCGCGGCCGTGGTGACGGCGGTGTCGGGGGTCGCGGCGGCGAAGTTGCCGCCCAGGGCGAGGAAGACGTCGACGGCGCCGTCGCGCATCGCCTCGATCGCGGCGACCACGTCGAAGCCGTCCTCACGGGGCGGCGTGATGCCGAACTCGGCACCGACCGCGTCGAGGAACCACGCCGGCGGCTTCTCCCAGATGCCCATCGTGCGGTCGCCCTGCACGTTGGAGTGGCCGCGGACCGGGCAGGCGCCCGCGCCGGGCTTGCCGATGTTGCCACGCAGCAGCAGGAACGAGGCGATCTCGCGGATCGTGGCGACCGAGTTCTTGTGCTGGGTCAAACCCATCGCCCAGCACACGATGACGCGCTCGCGGGACTCGACCAGGTCGGTCAGCGACTCGATCTCCTCCCGGGAGATGCCGCTGAGCCGGGTGATCTCGTCCCACTCCATCGCTGCCCACGCCTGCGCCGCGACCTCGAAGCCGTCGGTGTGCTCCTCGATGAAGGGGTGCGCGATGGCGTCGCGCTCGACGAGCAGCTTGTTGATCCCGGCGAACAGCGCCAGGTCGCCGTTGACCTGCACGGGTACGTGGACGTCGGCGAGCTGTGTGCCGACGCCGGTGACGCCGCGTACGGTCTGGGGGTTGCGGAACCGCCCCAGCCCGGCCTCGCGCAGCGGGTTGATCGAGACGACCTTGGCGCCGTTCTCCTTGGCGGACTCGAGCGCGGTCAGCATCCGGGGGTGGTTGGTGCCGGGGTTCTGACCGACCACGAAGATCAGGTCGGAGTGTTCGGCGAGGTCGTCGTAGGTGACCGTGCCCTTGCCGATGCCGATCACCTCGCCGAGTGCGGTGCCGCTGGACTCGTGGCACATGTTGGAGCAGTCGGGCAGGTTGTTGGTGCCGAGCTGGCGGGCGAGCAGCTGGTAGACGAACGCGGCCTCGTTGGACGCCCGGCCGGAGGTGTAGAAGACCGAACGGTCGGCATCGGACGCGCGCATCCGGTCGGCGATGAGCGAGATCGCGTCGGACCAGGTGATGGGGGAGTAGTGGGTCTCGCCGGGGGCGACGTACATCGGCTCGGTCAGCCGGCCCTGCGACTCCAGCCAGTGGTCGTCGCGCTCGTTGAGCGAGGCGATCGAGTTGGCCGCGAAGAAGGCGCGGTCGACCCGCTTGCGGGTCGCCTCCCAGGCCACCGCCTTCGCACCGTTCTCGCAGAACTCCGCCGCCTTGCGGTGGTCGGGGTCCGGCCAGGCGCACGAGGGACAGTCGAAGCCGCCGACCTGGTTGACCTTGAGCAGCGTCTGCAGGCTGCGCCTGGGGCCCATCTCGCGCAGTGCGTACTCCATCGAGTGGGCCACGCCGGGAAGTCCGACCGCGGCCGTCTCCGGCTCCTTGATGCGGAGGGTGGGTTCGGGCAGGTCTACGGAGTGCTCGGTGCTCACCCGAGGCACACTACTCCGAGGCGATCGCCTTGAGGACGTCTTCCCTCCCCGCGCGGATGGCCGGGAGGAGCGCGGCCAGGACGCCGACGACCACGGCGATCGCCATGAAGATGGCCAGCTGGTCGAGCGGCACCCACAGGCTGGTGAGGTCGTCGCGCAGCGCGTCGCGCAGCAGCACCCCGAAGAGCACCCCGAGGGCGAGCCCGAGCACCGCGCCGAGGACCGCGATCGTCACCGACTCCAGAGTGATCATCCGGCGCAGCTGCCCGCGGGAGAGACCGATGGCGCGCAGCAGCCCGATCTCGCGGGTGCGCTCGATGACGCTGAGGCCGAGGGTGTTGACGATGCCGATCACGGCGATCACGATCGCCAGCGCGAGCAGTCCGTAGATCATGTAGAGCAGCTGGTTGACCTGCCCCTTGATCGACTCGGCGAACTCGTCCTTGTCCTGCACCGCCACCACCGGACGGTCCTCGACGAGCTTGTCGAGACGGTCGTGGACGACGGCCGGGTCGGCTCCGCGGGCGAGCATGATGCTCAGCGAGGCATCCTCGCGCGGCACCTTGGCCGCGACGAGGTCCTCGATGCGCACCGTGATGTCGCCGGTGACCTGGGTCCGGGCGATGATCCCGCTGATCTGGGGGCGCTGCTGGCGGCCGCTGACGAAGGTGAGGTCGATGCGGTCACCGAGCTGCCACTCGTGCTCCTTCGCGGCCTCGTCGGTGACCAGCACCTGGCCGGGCTTGACGTCCTCGCTGCCCTCGAGCACGTCGAGGTCATAGACCTGTGACAGGTGCTCGTCGACGCCGAAGAGGAACTCGACGTCGTTCTTCTTCGGGTTCTGCAGGTCCACCTTGCCGACTACGGCCTGGGCGATCTGGGAGCGTGAGACGGTCGCGACGCCCTCCACCTTCTCCATCTCATCGCCGATCGAGGTCGGGAACGGGGTGAACGTCGGGCTCTGCACGACCAGGTCGGGCTTGAACTGCTCCTCGACCACATCGGAGATCGAGGCGTTCATCGAGGCGGCGAGCACGCCGATGAGGGAGACCAGCGCCAGGCCGATCATCAGCGCCGACGCGGTGGCGCCGGTGCGCCGTGGGTCGCGCATCGCGTTCTGGCCGGCCAGCTTGCCGGTCATCCCGAAGACAGCCCCCGAGACCGTACGCAGCGCCGCCAGCACCGGGCGGCCCAGGAACGCGCTGATCCAGGCGACCGAGAGGATCGAGATCCCGGCCCCGACGCCCACCCACAGCGCCGGGCTGGTCGGCACGTCGAAGCCGCCGGGAAGAGTGATCTCCGGGACCCCGATCCGCGGCACCGCGGCGATCGCGAGCCCGGCGGCCAGCAGGACGAGCCCCACCGACGTACGCAGGACGGTGGATCTGGCCGGAGGCTGGGTGTCCTCGCGCATCGCCGCCACCGGCGGGACCTTCCCGGCCCGGCGGGAGGGCAGCAGGGCCGCGGCGAGCGTGACGCAGACGCCCACGGCGTAGGAGATCCAGATGGTGCGCGGGGTGAGGACGAGGACGTCGGAGGCGATCTCCAGGCCCGCCTGACGGAAGACGGCGGCCAGGGCGTGGGCCAGTCCCCAGCCGGCGAGAACCCCGACGGTGGCCGCGATCAGCGACATCACCAGCGCCTCGAAGAGCACCGAGGTGGTGACCTGGCGGCGGGAGGCCCCCAGGGCGCGGAGCAGCGCCAGCTGGCGGGAGCGCTGCGCGATCAGGATGGAGAAGGTGTTGACGATGATGAAGGCCCCGACGATGACCGCGATCACCGCGAAGACGATCAGGAAGACCGAGATCACGTCGAGGAACTCGCCGATCGCGTCCTCGGACTCCTCGACCATCTTGTCGCCGGTGACGGCCTCGAACCCCTTCGGGACCACCGTCTCCGCGGCCTCGACGAGCTCCTTCTGGGAGACGCCGGGGGCGGCGGTCAACGAGATCCCGGAGTAGACGTCCTTGCCGTCGGTGAACAGGCTCTGGGCGCCGGCCGTGCTGAAGATCAGCAGCTGCGCGCCCGCGGTGCCACCGCCGTTGAAGGAGGCGGTGCCGGTGAGGGTGACCTTGCGGCGGGTCTCGCCCTGGGGCGCGATCAGGGTGACGGAGTCGCCCACCTGGTAGCCGGCCTTCTCCGCGGTCGCCTCGTCGAGGACGAGCTCCTTGTCCCCGGTCGGCCAGCTCCCGGTGATGAGCTCGAGCGACGGCTCGCCGAGCAGGTTGGGGGTTCCGGTGTGGTTGAACGCCAGCGTCGGCGCACCCGAGCTGCTGACCAGCTTGTCGTCGGTGTCGAGCACATAGAGTCCCGCGCCCTGGACGACGCCGTCGGCGCGGGCGACCTCCGGCAGCGTACGCAGCTTCTCGATGGCCGCCGGCTCCAGCGTGGCCGCGCCGCCGCTGCCGGGGCGGCTGGCCTCGGCCGAGCTGGCGCTGTTGGTCGGGCGTACCTGGCCGTCGGGCGTGGAGCCGTTGATGATGCCGGAGAAGGTGCGGTCGAGTCCGTGCGAGAAGGTGAGTACGCCGGCCAGGAACGCCACGCCCAGGACGATCGCGAGCGTCGACATGAGCAGGCGCACCTTGTGCGCGGCGAGGTTGCGCAGCGTCAGCCGGAGCACCTCAGGCGCCTTCGCGAATCGGGTCCAGGCCCATCGCCCGTGCCTGCAGGTCGGCCATGTGGGCCAGGATCTCCTCGCGGCTCGGGTTGGCCAGCTCGTCGACGATGCGGCCGTCGGCCAGGAAGATCACCCGGTCGCAGTAGGAGGCGGCGACCGGGTCGTGAGAGACCATGACGATGGTCTGGCCCAGGTCGTCGACGCTGTGGCGCAGGAAGTCGAGCACCTGGGCGGCCGAGGTGGAGTCGAGGTTGCCGGTCGGCTCGTCGGCGAAGACGATGTCGGGCTTGGAGACCAGCGCCCGGGCACAGGCGACCCGCTGCTGCTGTCCGCCGGAGAGCTCGCTCGGCTTGTGCGAGAGCCGCGGTCGCAGATCGACGGTGTCGATGACCTGGTCGAACCATCCCGGGTCCGGCTTCTTCCGGGCCAGCGAGAGCGGCAGCAGGATGTTCTCCTGCGCGGTCAGCGTCGGGACCAGGTTGAACGCCTGGAAGACGAACCCGATCTTGTCGCGCCGCAGCGAGGTGAGGCGGCGGTCGCGCATCTTGCCGAGCTTGCGACCGCCGACGATCACCTCACCGGTCGTGGGCTTGTCGAGCGCCGCCAGGCAGTGCATCAGCGTCGACTTGCCCGAGCCTGATGGACCCATGATGGCGGTGAACTGCCCCGCATAGAGGTCCAGGCTCACGCCGTCGAGCGCGCGGACCTCTGCGGCGCCCTTGCCGTAGGTCTTGTGCAGGTCGATCGCCTGGGCGGCGATCTCGAGTCGGTCTGCGTCGGTCACGACCCCAACTCTGGCTCACCCATGGTGAGCGCGCATCGGGGTTTATACCGATTTCGTAGATCTCGACCCGCTTCGCGGGTTCGCCGGCTCAGATCTTCTGGTTGAGCAGACCCGTGTCGACGTCGTAGATGAACCCGCCGACCTTGACGTCCTCGGGGACGAACGGGTGCGAGCGGACCTTGGCGACGTCCTCGGCGAGCGCGCGGGCCTGGTCGTCGACGACGACGGTCAGGTCGAGCCAGGACGCGTCCTGGCCCGCGGACTCGGAGAGCTTGGCGCGCAGCTCGGCCTCGGTGTTGGAGGCGACCGCACAGCGGGTGTGGGGCACGATCAGGATGCGCTTGACGTTGAGGAGGTGCACGCCGAGCACCAGCGCCTCCATCGCCTGCGGGGTCACCCGGCCACCGGGGTTGCGGAAGATCTTGGCGTCCCCGAGGCTCAGTCCCAGCATGGCCAGCGGCTCGATGCGGGAGTCCATGCAGGTCACGATCGCCACTCCGGCGTGGGCGACGCCGTCGAAGCCGCCGGTGTCGAACGTGTCGGCGTAGGTCTGGTTCGCGGCAAGC
Source organism: Nocardioides sp. YJ-D4 (assembly GCF_054031495.1). NCBI lineage: Bacteria > Bacillati > Actinomycetota > Actinomycetes > Propionibacteriales > Nocardioidaceae > Nocardioides > Nocardioides sp. YJ-D4. Next base: position 813,141 of record NZ_CM132932.1, on the reverse strand, counting down.
AGGTCATCGAAATCGGCCATGGGGTCAAGGTAGCCGATATCGCGGCGCCTACCTCGACCTGTGTCAGATAGCGTGCGTGATGTGATCGACGCCCTACTCGAGCCCAGTGACCTGCCCCACCGCCTGCCCCGTTTCGCGGACATCTCGATCGAGGACTACGGCCCGGCGATCGAGCAGGGGATGGCCGAGCAGCTGGCCGCGCTGGCCGCGATCACGGCCTCGGCCGAGGAGCCGACGTTCGAGAACACGCTGGTCGCCCTGGAGCGGTCCGGCGAGCGGCTGGACCGGGTCCTGCGGATCTTCTTCTCGCTGCTCTCCGCGGACTCCGACGACGATCTGGACGAGCTCCATGCTGCGTACGCTCCACGGCTGGCGGCCCACCACGACGCGCTGCTCCTCGACGACGCGCTCTTCGCCCGGGTGAACGCTGTCTATGAGAAGCGGGCCGAGCTGCAGGGCGAGGACCGCTATCTGGTCGAGCGCAACCACCGCGACTTCGTGCTCGCCGGTGCTGCGCTGGGGCCGGCGGAGAAGGCACGCCTGCGGGAGCTCAACCAGGAGATCTCCGGGCTGGAGGCGGCGTTCGGGCAGGCGGCGCAGGCCGACTCCAACGACCTCGCCGTGGTCGTCGACACCGTCGAGGAGCTCGCCGGGCTGACCCCGGGGGAGATCTCCGCGGCGGCGGCGGCCGCCGAGGGCAGGGGACTGGCGGGCAAGTTCCTGATCACGCTGACCCTGTTCACCGCCCACCCCTACCTGTCGGTGCTGGAGAACCGGGAGCTGCGCCAGCGGCTGTTCGAGGCCCAGCTCGCCCGTGGCTCGCGCGGCAACGCCAACGACACCCGCGGCATCGCGCTCGACGCGCTGCGGCTGCGGGCGGAGAAGGCCCAGCTGCTCGGGTTCGACAGCTACGCCGGTCTGGTGACCGCGGACAACACCGCCGGCACCCCGAAGGCCGTCCGCGACATGCTGGAGCGGCTGGCGGCGCCGGCGGCTCGCAACGCCCGAGCTGAGCAGTCCGCGCTCGAGGCCTCGGCGGGCGGGCCGATCGAGGCCTGGGACTGGCCGTACTACGCGGAGAGGGTCCGAGTCTCGGAGTACGACGTCGACCTGGCCGTGCTGCGGCCGTGGTTCGAGGCCGACCGGGTGCTGCGCGACGGCGTCTTCTTCGCCGCCGGCCGGCTCTACGGGCTGACCTTCGAGGAGCGCCCCGACCTGCAGGGCTACCACCCCGAGGTACGCGTCTTCGAGGTCTCCCGCGACGGCGAGCCGATCGGCCTCTTCCTGCTCGACCTCTACACCCGGGACTCGAAGAAGGGCGGCGCGTGGATGAACTCCTACGTCACCGCCAACACGCTGCTGGGTGAGCCGTCGGCGGTCGTGACCAACAACCTCAACGTGCCCAAGCCGGCGCCGGGGGAGCCGACGCTGCTCACGTTCGACCAGGTCAACACGCTCTTCCACGAGTTCGGGCACGCGCTCCACGGGCTGCTCGCGCGGGCGACCTACCCGCGGTTCGCCGCGACGTCGGTCTACCGCGACTTCGTCGAGTACCCGTCCCAGGTCAACGAGATGTGGATGCTCTGGCCCGAGGTGCTCGCCAACTACGCCGTACATCACGAGACCGGTGAGCCGATCCCGGCCGACGTGCTCGGCAAACTCGAGGCGTCCGCCACGTTCAACGAGGGGTTCGCGACCTCCGAGTACCTGGCCGCCGCGCTCATCGACCTCGCCTGGCACGAGCTCGGTCCGGCCGACGTACCGACCTCGCCGGAGGCTGTCGAGGAGTTCGAGGCGGCCGCGCTCTCGGCGGTCGGCCTGGACAACCCGGCGGTGCGGCCTCGCTACTACACGGCGTACTTCAAGCACATCTTCGGCGGCTACGCCTCGGCGTACTACTCCTACATCTGGTCCGAGGTCCTCGACGCCGACACGGTCGCGTGGTTCAAGGAGAACGGCGGCCTGACGAGAGAGAACGGCGAGGCGTACGTCCGTTATGTGATCGGCATCGGCGGCACTCGGGACCCGCTGGAGTCCTATGCGGAGTGGCGCGGCCGGCCGGCCCCGATCGCTCCGTTGCTGGAGCGCCGGGGCCTGGCCTGAGGGTCAGCGGTCCCGCGGATCCGCGGGACCGGCCCAGCTGGACTGCGGGTCGCTGGCGGGAAAGGTCTCTTCCTCGGTCTCGTCCTGGCGATCGCGCTCGGCGCCTTCCTCCTCGACCCGGTCCGGGGTGGGGAAGGGGATCGGAGACTCGGTGCTCTCGTCAGCGCCGGTCACCGGGTCCTTGGTTTCCTTCTCGACCATGTTCTCTGCTCCCATCTGAAGACTTCGCTGCTGTCGTCGATGCCGTTCAGCATCCACTGTGCCACGGCCACGTCAGGATCGGCTCAGCGCGTCCTTGACACGGTCCGCGATGGAGTGGAACGGCATGGTGGCCAGTTGCTTGGGCACCGATCCGGCGGAGCCGGGGTGGGGGTGGGTCGGTGCGATGAGCTCGGTCGCGGTCAGGCGCTTGCCCATCATGTGGCGAGCCGTCTCGTCGATCGTGCTGAGAAGCAGCGGGAACTCGACACGCTCCTCCTCTTCGGCGTGCTGCTCGACCGCGATCTGGAAGATCGGGAAGGTCTCGTCGAACTCGGGGCTGTCGACGCCGACCTCCTCGAGCCGGGCCAGCATCTCGGTGGCCTCCTTCTCATCGGCGTTGAGCGCCTTGGCGAGCGTCTCGCCGCCATGGGTCGAGGTGACCGTGTGGACGACGATCTGCTCGGCGGTCTCGTGCACCGCGAGCAGGACCCGGAGGTCGTCGAACGCCTGGCGCTTGGCCGGGCCCTCGGAGTTCCCCACCGTCGCGCAGAGCTGCCGGATGCCGGCGTGCTGCTGCAGCAGGATCCTGACCACGTCTCCCTCGGGTAACTCGGAGGCCTTCCTGAGGTCTTCGGTCACGTGGGACATGGGCTGCTCCTGTCTCGGATGTGTGGACATAACCCCAGGTACCCACGGCGTGTTCTGCCCATACACCTGTCCAATCGACCACTGATCTGAGATGGTTCAGGTGTGATGAGGTCGGGCGTTGTGCAGGTCGCGGTGGTCAGCCCGCAGGAGGTTGTCGTGCGGGGGCTCGTGAGCATGCTCACGGACTTTCCCGACCGGGTGGTCGTGACCGCGCTTCCGTCGGTACGCAGCCGTGCGCCGGGCGTCGACGTGATCCTCTACGACACCTACGGTCTGTACCTGAGCGACGGCGCCGATCTGCAGCATCTGCTGCACGAGACCGACGCCGAGGTGCTGATCTTCAGCCGCGACATGCGCCCCGATCTGAGGGCCCAGGCCTACTCGCTGGGAGCCCGCTCCTGGGTGTCGATGAGCGTGCACGCCGGTGATCTCGTACGCAGCATCGAGCTCGCCGCCGCCGGCGAGCCGATCGGCGAGCACGAGGACCGGATGGGCACGCTCGCCGGGCTCAGCACCCGTGAGGTCGAGGTGCTTGCCCTGATCACCCAGGGGCTGTCCAACAAGGAGATCGCCGAGAAGCTCGTGGTGAGCGTGAACACGCTCAAGAGCCACATCCGTCAGGCCTACCGAAAGATCGACGTCACCACCCGCAGCCAAGCGGTGAGCTGGGCGATCACCCACGGGTTCGCGCCGCCCGACGAGAATTCTCTGGAGCCGGGCGCATCGGTGGTGGCACGGATGGTTACCGATAGCGTATCGACAGAGCAGTCTGGGTGACTGCCGCCTGCCACGGCACGCCGGTGGACACCACGATTGTGCTGTCGGTGCCGCGGTCTCGGCAACGGACCCGGGACCGCGGTTCTAACCCTCAGGGGTGAGTGTGCTGTGGGGGTTGAGCTCACCCCTGGGGGCCATTTCTCCCCTGAGCAGGTGTCTTTCGCACGTCCGCGCGAAAGACTCGGGTCATGGATACGACACAGGATGCATCGCCGCTGCTCCCGCCTCAGCAGGAGGATCTGGTCGTACGCCACCTCCCGATGGCACGCTCGCTTGCCGCCCGCTACTCGGGCCGCGGCGTCGAGGCCGACGACCTGCGCCAAGCCGCACACATGGGGCTGGTGAAGGCCGCTCGCCGCTATGACCCCGCCGAGGGCGAGTTCCTGAGCTATGCCGTGCCGATGGCCAAGGGCGAGATCCGCCACTGCTTCCGCGAGCTGGCCCGCTGCGTACGTCCGCAGGGTGTGGACGACGAGCTGCTCGAACAGATGGGGGAGGCCGACCCCGGCTTCGACCGCGCCGAGGCGCGAGTCGTCGTCGCCGAGGCGATCGGCGATCTTCGTGAGACGGACCTGATGATCCTGCAGCTGCGGTTCGTCGACGGTCTTTCTCAGGCCGAGATCGGCGAGCGGATCGGCGCCACCCAGGCGCAGGTCTCCCGCGCCCTGGCCCGGATCCTCCGCCGGATGCGGGTCGCCGTCGCCGCGTAACCGATGCATCGAGGGGGTACCGGAAGGTATGACTACCCAAGCCGTCATCTTCACCGTGATCGGGGTGATCGTCGTCCTGGTCGGCGTTGCCGCCTGGCTCTACGACGCCCGGCGGAACAAGCGCGTCGCCGATGACGAGGAGCGCTTCGATCAGCCGAGAAAGAGGAGGAGCTGAGATGCCGCAACGTGCCTGGAGCAAGAAGCGAGAACGCCAGTACGAGCACATCAAGGAAGGTCTGCTCGAGCGCGGTGAGAACGAGGACACCGCCGAGGAGATCGCGGCTCGTACGGTGAACAAGGAGCGTGCCCGCGGGGGAGAGTCCCGCGAAAGCAGCCGCACCTCGACCAAGGACATCTCCTCAGGCCGCCGCGGTGGCTTGCGCAGCCACCGCGGCTCCGGCGGCCGGACCAAGGCCCAGCTGTACGAAGAGGCCAAGGACAAGAACGTCAAGGGGCGTTCGAAGATGAGCAAGGCCGAGCTCGAGAAGGCGGTTGGGCGCTAGTTCCGTTCTACGGAGACCTGTGGGCCGCCGACCCGTGATCGGGTCGGCGGCCCACAGCTGTGTGCTGAGCCGGCAACCATCTATGGATGCGGTCGAGAGACGTACGCCGTCGAGGTCCGCTCGAACACGCCGTCGGCGTTGTCGGGAGGCGGGGTGGTGGGGGCTCGGTGGTAGCCGGGTCGCCCGATCGGGAGGGTCTCGGACATGATGCCGATCCGTTCGCGGGCCAGACCCAGGGTGATGCCGGCTCCGTCACGTAGCTTCTCGTACGTGGCGGCGGGGTAGCGGCCGACGACGTAGCCGGCTACCCCACCCAAGGCGAAGGTGAAGAGGTTGCGTTTCGTCCTCACTTCTTCTTGCCTCCCTTGACCTTTCGCAGCAGTGCGTCGGTGCCCTTCTTGCGGATGACCGTGGTGGCGACGGTGATCACGATCGGGGCCGCGAAGGCGGCGACGGCCGTGATCCGCTTGCCCCAGGACGACTCCTGCCACTTGGTCTTGGGCGTCGTGCCGTTCCACAGCGAGCGCTGAGCGTTCTTGGATCGCTCGCCGGTGATCGTTGAGTACGTCATGCCAGATCTCCTTGTGTCGGGGTCGGCTTTCGTGTCCCGTACCCGTCGTGGGTGCGGGTCATGCGGCGATTCCTACGCCTTCGAGCTGCTCACGGAGCTCGTCGATGATCCGGGTCAGGATCCGGGAGACCTGGGTCTGGGTGACTCCGATGGCCTCGCCGATCTCTGCCTGACTGCGGTCCTCGATGAAGCGCAGCCTGACCACGAGCTGGTCACGCGGGCACAGCACGTGAATCGCCTGCTCCAGGGCCAGACGGGTCTCGCAGTCGGCGAGTCCGCCGTCGACTCCGGGCAGCATGTCGCCGATGGTCGCCTCGGCCGAGGACTGGGCCTCGCCGGGGCGCAGCGGAGCGTCCAGCGAGGAGGGGGTGAAGCAACCGCGGGCATCGAGCGCCTCGCGTACCTTCTGCTCCGGCACGTGGGCGATCTCGGCCAGCTCCGAGGTGGGCAGGTTGCCTCGCTCCGACCCGATCCGCAGCAGCGTGCTCTGCAGCTCCTGGATGGGTCGCGGCGGCCGTACCGTCCAGCCGTGGTCACGGAACCAGCGCTTCACCTCACCGCGGATCGTGGGTACCGCATAGGTGAGGAAGTCGTCGGCACGATCGGGGTGGAAGCTCTTCGCTGCCCGGACGAGGGCGATGTACGCCACCTGCTCCAGGTCCGCACGGGGGATGCCACGGCCGGTGTAGCGGTGGGCGATCGAGCGGGCGACCGCGGCGTTGAGGAGGATCACCTCCTCGAGGATCCGGTCCTGCTCCTCACCCTCCGCGGTGTGTGCCTTCGCCAACAGCTCTGAGGTCAGACGCTGTCGCTCGGCCCGGGGTAGGTCTGTCTCGAAAGTTGTCGTCGTCATGTGTAGGTAGTGCCCGACACGACCGTCTCCCAACGGCTTCTGCGCAAGGTTCACCCCGGCGGGTGTGGGTCTTAGGGGTCCGCAACCACCCCTGCGGGTGGTAAACGGGACGGCCGGGCTGGGACGAGCGGCTGCGGGTACCGGCAGGTGAAACGGACACACGCCCTGGGAGGAACACCGATGAACGCCTGGGAAGAGTCATTGCGCGGCGCCCGGGTGGTGGTCACCGGCGGGGCCGGATTCCTCGGATCGTGGGTGAGCGAGCGACTCCTGGACGCCGGGGCCCAGGTGTGGATCGTCGACAACCTGCTCACCGGCTCGGCCGACAAGATCGAGCACCTCTTCGGCCGCCCGGGTTTCGCGATCACCATCGCCGACGCCAGCCGATCGATCCCCGACCCCGGTGGCGTCGACCTGGTGATGCACCTGGCCTGTCCGGCCTCTCCGGTGCACTACGAGCGGCTGCCTCTCGAGACGCTACGAGCGGCGAGCGAAGGTACGGTCAACGCACTCGAGCTGGCCGCCCGCCACAACGCCAGGTTCGTGCTCACCTCCACCTCCGAGGTCTACGGGGAGCCCGAGGAGCACCCCCAGCGCGAGGAGGACTGGGGCCACGTCAACCCGATCGGCGTACGCAGCGTCTACTACGAGGGCCAGCGGTTCGCGGAGGCGACCACGATGGCCTATGCCCGCGAGCGAGGCGTCGACGTCGCGGTGGCGCGCCTCTTCAGCACCTACGGCCCGCGGATGAGCCTCGATGACGGCCGGGTCGTGCCGACCTTCCTCGGCCAGGCCCTGAGCGGGGCTCCGCTGACGGTCGCGGGTGACGGCTCGCAGACCCGGTCCCTGTGCTGGGTCGAGGACACCGTCGAGGGACTTCTGCGGCTCGCCTGCGCCGACGTGGCGGGACCGGTCAACATAGGCAACGACCACGAGGTCACGATGCTCGAGCTGGCCCGGATGATCATCGAGCTGACCGGGTCCGAGTCGCGGATCCACCACGTGGCGCTGCCGACGGACGACCCGCACGTACGCCGCCCGGACCTGACCCGCGCGCGGCTGCTGCTCGGCTGGGAGCCGGAGATGCCGCTCGAGGAGGGGCTCAAGCGAACGGCGAGATGGCGCGAGGAGACGACCTCGACGGCGGCAGCAGACGCAGAACCGGTGCGCTGACCTCGGAACTTGTCCTGATTCGCCGCATCACCACAGGGCCTCCCGGGCACCGAGAGGGAATGAGAATCCTGATCTGGCACGTACACGACTCCTGGACGAGGGCGTTCGTGCACGGTCGCCACGACTATCTCGTCCCGACCACGCCCGACCGCGGCCCCGACGGTCTCGGCCGCGCCAGCACATGGGACTGGCCGCCGGCAGCCCGCGAGGTGAGCAGCGAGGCCCTCGCGGACGAGGAGATCGACGTCGTCGTCCTGCAGCGGCCGCACGAGGTCGAGCTGGCCGAGCGGTGGCTCGGCGGTCGGCGCCCGGGTCGGGACCTGCCCGCTGTCTACGTGGAGCACAGCACTCCCGTCGCCGCGGTCCCCGACACGCGCCACCCGATGGCGGGCGGCGGTGTCCCGATCGTCCACGTCACCGGATTCAACGACCTCCTCTGGGACTGCTCGGGCACCCCTACCACCGTGATCGAGCACGGCATCGTCGATCCGGGCCGCCGCTACACCGGCGACATCGAGCGCGCCGGAGTGGTCGTCAACGATCCCGTACGCCGAGGCCGCTCGGTCGGCGCCGACCTGATCCCGGCGCTGGCCGAGGGCGTCGGCGCCGACGTCTTCGGCCAGCGCGTCGAGCGCCTGCCGTCCTACGACGGGCTGCGGACGTACGAGGACCTGTCGCAGCAGGATCTGCACGATCATCTCCCGCGACGTCGCGTCTACGTCCACCTCAACCGCTGGACCTCGCTGGGGCTCTCGCTGATCGAGGCGATGCACCTCGGTATGCCGGTCGTCGCCCTGGCCACGACCGAGACCCCGCTCGCGGTGCCGCACGAGGCCGGGTTCGTCACCACCCGCCGCGACGAGATCGTCCCGGCCGTACGCCACCTGATGAAGGATCCCGACGTCGCCGAGGAGGCCGGGCTCATCGGGCGCCGGCACGCGAGAAGGCGCTACGGCCTGGAGCGGTTCCTCGAGGAGTGGGACGACGTGCTCCGGTGGGTCGCCACCGACAGCGCTCGGTGAGACCGCGTCCGAGCTCGCCCGGACGCGAGGAGATCTCCTGTTTCCGTACGGAGGGTTTGCGGGCGCGCGAGTTGGGTACCGGGCGGAGTGTAGGAACGAGAGACCTCATGAGGAGTGATCCGCATGACCACGAAGAGCGCTGAGACTGGAGTCGTCACGGGTACCCCTGACAAGGACTACAACCTCATCTGGTTCGCCGAGGCATGCCTGAACAACGCGCTGCGTCTGGACACCTACATCGAGGACGCGCGCCGCTCGAAGGACACCGAATTGGAAGACCTGTTCGTTCGCGCGCAGGCCAACTCCGTGCAGGGTGCCGAGGAGGCGAAGGCCCTGCTCCGTAGCCGCTTGGACGACAAGGTCTGAGCATCCCCCGCAACAACTACACACTGAGGTGAGATCCACATGGCACTAATTCTCTGGCTGATCGCGGCAGTCCTGGTTATCGGCGGCATCCTGGCCCTGGTACGCGGCCAGATCCTATGGGGAGCAGTCCTCATCATTGTCGGCCTGTTGGTCGGCCCTGGTGGGGTCAGCATCTTCACCTAGACACCATGCGGCCCGGGCCCTCGAGGGCCCGGGCCGCGTGGCGTCCGGCGTGAAGTCCGGTACGAAGCAAGGAAAGGACCGAACCATGGGTAAGTGCGTCACGTGCGGCAACGACTACGACGAGAGCTTCGAGGTGACGACGGCTTCGGGTGAGCACCACGTCTTCGACTCGATCGAGTGTGCTGTGGCGGTGATCGCGCCCGTGTGCGTCAACTGCGGCACCCGCATCCTCGGGCACGGGGTGCAGAACGAGGAGCACGTGTTCTGCTGCGCCCACTGTGCCCACTCGGTCGGGGTGACGGGTGTGAGCGACCGGGTCACCAGCGGTTCCTGACGGGAGGCGACCGGATGTCCCGCGATCTCGCCGCGGACCTGCTCCGGCACGGCTACCACGCGATCCCCGACGCTCGGCGGCGGGCCGGCGACCCGCCGGTCTGCCCCATCAAGCTCCTCGGGGACGATGCCGTCGTCGTGAGCGGTCCTGCCTCCGTACGCCGCTTCTACGACCCCCGGCTCATCCGCCGCTCCGGTGCGGTGCCCGCACCTCTGGCGACGCTGCTCTTCGGCCGTGGCGCCGTCCACGGGCTCGACGGTGAAGAGCACCAGCACCGCAAGGGCCAGTTCCTCGGCCTGCTCGACGATGCCGCTGCCTCGACGCTCGAGGATCTGGTACGCCACCACCTCGACACAGCGATTCGGGAACGCCACGGGGAGACGGTGAGCGTGTTCCACCTGCTGTCCGAGGTCTACGCCCGCGCGATCCTGGCATGGGCCGGCATCTCGGTGCGCCACCCCGACAGGGTCGGGCGTCGACTGGCCGGGATCGTCGACGGGTTCGGGATCTCCGGCCCCTCCTACGCGACGGCGTGGGCGGCCCGGCTGTGGGCCAACCGCTGGGCCCGGGGGCTCATCCGGGAGGCGCGCTCGGCCACGACGCAGCCCACCACGCCGGTGGAGACCATCGCCACCTGGCGGGACCCCGAGGGCGAGCTGCTGCCGGTTCCGGTGGCGGCGGTGGAGCTGCTCAACGTACTGCGGCCCGCGGTCGCCGTGGCCTACCTCGGCACCTTCGCCGTCCAGACCCTCGACGACGAACCCGCGCTGCGCCCGATGCTCGCCGAGGATCCCGGGCGACGCCACGCCTTCACCCAAGAGGTACGCCGCATCTTCCCGTTCGTCCCGGCGCTCGCCGGCATCGCGCGCCAGCACGGTGACTGGGACGGCCAGATCGTCCCGCAGGGGAAGCGGGTCGTCCTCGACGTACCCGGGACCAACCTGGACCCGGCCTCGTGGTCCGCGCCGTACACGTTCTCGACCGAGCGGTTCCTCGGCCGAGAGGTCGACGAGTTCGAGCTGGTGCCGCAGGGCGGGGGAGACCCCGCCGAGGGTCACCGGTGCCCCGGTGAGCCGTCGACGATCGCGATGATCTCGGCAACCGCCGAGGTCTTCGCCGCCGCTCCCTGGAGCGTGGTCGAGCGCGGAAGCACCTATCCGCGGATCCCCGCCCGCGAGCGGCTCCGCGTCCGGATCGGGTAGATCAGCGGCGCCCGGCGAACCGCAGGGCACTGTGGTGCTCGTGGGCCAGCCGGCGCAGGCAGAGGAGGAACTCGCCGAGGACCACCTGACCCACGACCATCTGCTCCATCATCGCCTCGCGGTCTTGGGTGTCGTCGATCTGGCCGAGCTCGTAGGCAGCGATCGCATCGACGAGGGGAAGATAGGTCGCCGCGCCTTCGGGGTCGGTCGGCAGACCGCTGTCGAGGATGACCTCGATGATGCCAGCGAGATGGTCGCGCTCCGGGGCATCGGCCCTGACCTCGGTCCACCCCGCTTGGGCGACGATCTGGTCGGCGAGCTCGCGGGTGTGATCACCCCGGGACACGGGGACGGTCGTCTCGACGCGGAGCGCGTCACAGGCCTTGCCGAACATGTCGTGCACAGACGCGGTGCGGTCCTGGGTCGCGTCGACCAGTGCCTTGAGCGCCCCGACGGGGACGGCGCCCACATCGCGTAGCACGCGGAGCAGGCGAAGGCGGCGTACGTGCTGGTCGTCGTAGTCGGCCAGACGCTCGGAGAGCTTTTTGCCGGGGGAGAGGAGGCCCTCGCGCACGTAGTACTTGATGGTCGCGACGCTCACGCCGGTCGAGTCGGCAAGCTCGGAGATCCGCATCGTTCCTCCGTGAAAGGGGTTGACGGCATTGCTGGATAGGAGCACTATCTTAGACTAGATACTAATGCTATCCAGTCAGGAGGACGGCCATGTCGAAGATCGCCCGGGGCTATCGAGGGGCTCCCGAGAACGTCCCGGACGGCGTCACGCCCGGCCACAGCGTCGCCGACGTCGGCACCGACGAGGTCGTCGTGTTCCTGATCGGGATGCGCATCCACCGCTGGCACAAGGTGCGCAGCTGGTTCCCGGCGTTCGTCGGGATGCCCCGGATGCTCGCCGAGCTCGCCAAGAACCCCGACCTCGGGCTGCTCTCGGCGCGCAGCTACTGGTCGGGGCGCGTGCTGATGACGGTGCAGTACTGGCGCAGCGTCGAGGACCTGGGCCGGTTCGCCAAGGACCCGTCCCTCACGCACGCTCCCGCCTGGGCCGCCTTCAACCGGCGCGCGGCCTCGACCGGCGACATGGGGATCTGGCACGAGACCTACCGGGTCCCCGGTGACCAGGTCGAGACGCTCTACGGCAACATGCCGGCCTTCGGCCTGGGTGCCGCCCTCGGGGCCATCGAGCGCGCATCCGGACGGCGGAACGCGACCCACGAACGGATGGGCTCGACCCGCCCGGAGTACGTCCCTACAGCGCGGTGACGGTCTCGGTGGGGGAGAGCGCCCGGGTGGGCGCGCCTCGCAGGAGCACCACGGAGAGCAGGGCCGCGATCCCGGCGCAGACCGCGGCGCCGGCGAAGACGGTGTGCTCCTGGGCGATGGCGGCGCCGATGAGCAGGTCCTGATACTCCTCGCACATGCCGCCGCCGGTGCACACCGACGACAGCGACGGCAGGTCGGCCTGGGCGGCGTAGTAACTGCGCAGGCCGATCGTGGTCAGCGCCGAGATGCCGACCAGCATCCCGACCATGCGGGCCACCACGGTGAAGGAAGTGGTCAGGCCGTGCATCGACTGCTCGGTCGTGGCCAGGATCGCCGCGTTGACCGGCGCCAGGGCGAGGCCGAAGCCGAGGCCGCCGGCGACGAGCACGACGGTCGCCGACAGCGAGCGCAGCGCGTCGGCGTCCCAGCGGGCCATGAGCACGAACGCCACCGCGGCCAGCAGCATCCCGGCACCCGCGATCACGCCCGCCGGCAGCCGCCGGGTCAGGAAGCCTCCCGCGATGGCACCCACGGGAAGCGCGACCAGGAACTCGAGCAGCACCAGGGCCGCTTTCAGCTGGCTGTCGCCGTAGATCGTGGTGCGGGCGAAGAGCGGTACGTCGATCAGCGCCGCCACGAGCGCGGCGCCGACGAAGAACGAGATCAGCACCGAGCCCCACGCGGGCGTGCGGGCGAACGCGCCCCGGGGCACGATCGGGTCCTGCGCCCGGCGCAGGTGGAAGACGAACCCGAGCAGCGCCAGTCCGCCGGCGACCAGGTACCAGGTGCCCTGCTCGGAGAAGACCGCCACCTCGGGGTCGGCGGTCGCGAAGGCCAGGATCACCCCGGCCAGCGCGAACGAGAGCAACAGCGCCCCGAGGAGGTCGACCTCGGCGGCGATCCGGCCGAGCACGCGGCGTACGCCCGGCCGCAGGCCGCACTTCACCAGGAACCCGAGGGTGGCGATGATCGTGACCAGCCCCAGCGGGGTCAGCCAGCGCGTCGATCCGGCCGCGGGCACGTAGAGCGCGCCCCAGGTCAGGTCCTGGACCAGGGCGGTCGGCTCGACCGCCAGCAGCACGAACGCGGCGCCGGCGACCAGCAACAGCAGCATTGCGATCAGGTCCGGTCGCCGTGGACGATCCCGGACGGAGTCCGCTCGGCCCAGCTTCCGGATCGCCACCGCGAGCACGACGCCCACCACGAGGTTGAGCCCGAAGATCGCCCGCCAGTCCGCGACGGCGAGGACGGCCGCGCCGATGAGCGGCCCGAGCACGGAGCCGAGCTCCTGGACCGCCGAGACCAGCCCGAGCGGAACCCCGCGGCGCTCAGCGGGGTAGAGCACCGCGACGAGCGCGAGGGTCGCCGGTACGAGTGCGCCACCGCCCAGCCCCTGGAAGAACCGCCCGACGACCATCGCTGCCAGGTCCCACGACAGGGCGGTCAGGAACGAGCCGAACGCGAAGACGACCAGCCCGCCGACGAGCACCGGCAGGTGCCCGAGCAGGTCGGCAAGGCGGCCGATCAGCGGCAGCACGGCCACATAGCCCAGCAGGAACCCCGAGATCAGCGGTGCCGCCCGCTGCAGCTCCTCGATCGAGAGCCCGACGCCCGCCATCATGTCGGGCAGCGCCAGCACCACGACGTAGGTGTCCGCGGCGGCGAACGCCACCGCGATCGCGGCGAGCCAGAGAACGGCTCTCACGGCTTGGTGATCTCCTTCTCGACGCCGTACTCAGTCACGTCGATCGTGTAGGAGTACGCCGCCTCGCCCTCACCGCTGAAGTTGCCCTCGATGGTGGCCTCGGTGAGCTCGTCGGAGTCGTTGATGATGTAGGTGACGTCGAAGTCGCCGGTCGCGCCCGCGAGGATCTTCTGGACCGCTGTGTCCGGGAGCGTGCCGGTGTAGGTCGAGAGGATCTCGTCGTTGTCGGCGCCGCCGCGTACCGACTTGCCGATCTTCACGTCCTCGGTCGCGGCGAGCAGCGAGGAGATGCCCGTCTCCGGAGCGATCAGCGCGGCCGGGTCGGGCACACCGTAGTCGGCCGGGTCGAGCTCCTGGAACGCGGTCGTGAACGGCAGCTTCGCGTAGACGACGCCGTCGACCGAGACCACCTCGACCTGCGCCTCCGTGCCCATCACCGGCACGGTCAGCGTGCCCTCGAAGGCAGGCTCGCGGGTCAGCGTCCCGGTCGCCGCCTTCAGCGTGGTGATGCCCTCGGGCAGGTCGTCCGAGGCGATCGAGAAGTTGATCCCGCTCGTCTCGTCGAGGTGCTTCTGCGCCGCCGCGAGCACCTGTTTCGGCGTACGTCCCTTGGCCGGGTCCTCGTCGCCGCACGAGGTCATCACGAGAAGCGCGGCCAGAAGGGCGACGAGAGCGAAGGCGAGGCGTGGCAGGCTCAGGGGCATGCGGGTCAGAATGCCACGCCCCGCAACCATCTTGCTGTTCAGGTGGCGTAATCAGCGGCGCTGACCGGGCGCGGCGTCTCCAGGCAGCGCCGGATGGTGGTGACGATGCTGCCGGCGGTGAAGAGCTCGTCATCTGGGGAGTCGCCCACACGTACGTCATGGATCTGGTCGACAAGTGCCGACAAGGCGTCCTGGGCGTCCACCTTTGCCCCGGGATCCGCGGTGCGCCCGTCTCCTGACTCGACCAGGTCTGCGAGAGCGAGCAGAGCTCGTGCCGTGTGCGGCCGCAGCTCTGGGCCGAGCCCGACCTGGTCGTTCTCCGCCCGTTCCTCCTCTTCGAGGAGCTGGGTGAGCTCCTCGACCAGGACGCACACTCTCTCCAGAACGGCCGCCTGCTCTAGCTGTCGTTCCAGGCGAAGGCGGTGCGGTCCCCGACGCCTGTTGGCGCGGGTCGCTTCGAGGACGAGCTGTCGTGCGGCGCGCATGTTCTGCACGGCCGGCTCCAGCTGTGCCCGATGGTCGCTCCACTCGTTCTCCGTCGGTGGCCCGTCCTCGTGCAGCGCGCGCGCCAGCCGCCGGAGCTGGACGAGCAGCTCCGCACGCACGTCGCTGATCGCGCGCTCCGTCGGAGCGAGTGGAAGCTGTGGGAAGAGCATCGTCATCAGGACCCCGATGGCGGCCCCGATCAGAGTGAGTCCGCCGAAGGCGCTCACGAACGCCACCGGGTCCTCGGTTCCGATGATCAGGACGAACAAGGCTGCCGTCGGTACCCAGTGGCCGGTGTCGTCGAGCCAGCCCCAGGTCCCCGCTATCGTTCCCACCCCGATCACCAGCGCCACCGTCGCGGGACTGGGGGAGAGCACGGCCCCGACGGCCAGCGCGATCGCCGATCCCAGCCAGATGCTGACGACGCTCTGGATGGACTTGCGCACCGAGCCCATCACGGTCGAGGACATGGCGACCACGGCGCCCAAGGGCGCGTAGTACGGGAACTCGCCAGCCGGCCGCGGGAAGACCGCACCGACCCAGAAGGCGATGGCTCCTGCGGCCGCCGTCGTCAGGGCTGGTCCCCAGGGAAGCCGACGGACTCGCGCTCGGAAGCGAGCCGATCGCTCCGTCTCGGGCAGGTCCGTCCTCGTCCCGGCACGCGTGGCCGCGGTCGAATGCGACATCACCTGACGATGCAGCGCTCAGGGCGGACGGTTCGGCCGGCGACCGTGACGACGACAGATGTGACGGCGGTTGTCATGACCCGCTCGGTACCCCGGCGGATGCCGGTTCATAACCTCATCCGGATCAGGCGGCGAGGGCTACGTCGCGGGTGAGGACGCGGCGGGTGAAGAGGGCGAGGAGGAGAGCGACGGCGCCGACGAGGACGACGGCGGCGCCGAGGCCGCCGAGGGCACCGGTGAAGGCGACGACCAGGAGCGGGCAGACGAACTCGCCGAGGAAGAGGGCGGCCGTCCACAGGCCCGTACCGCGACCGCGCTGCTCGAAGGTGAGGCCGGACTGGGCCCAGACGAGCAGGGTGGGCAGCATCAGGCCGGTGCCTGCCGAGGCGATGACCGCGCCGAGCACGATGACGGGCACCACCGAGGCGGCACCGAGCACGACCAGACCGATCCCGGCCAGCCCGAAGGCGAGCGGCAGCAGCGCGGCGGTGCCGCGGCCGGAGACCCGGCCGAAGGCGTACGCACCGCCGGCGGTGGCGAGGGAGGCCAGCGCGGTGAACGCGCCGATCGCCGGGACGGCGGTGATGCCGGCCGCGTCGAGCAGGTAGGGGAGCTCCACGATCGGGGTGTAGAAGACGATGCCGCCGACGACCGTGATCGCACAGGGCAGCGCGAGGGCGCGGACGGGCAGCGGCGGGAGCGGGGCACGCTTCCCGGTGGAGGTGGTCTCGCCGGCGGGCTGCCAGATGAGCGCCGCGGCGAGGACGAGGAAGAGCAGACTGGAGGCGTAGAGCCAGAACGGGGTGCGCCAGTCCTGGGCACCCAGTGCGCCGCCGAGGGCGAAGAAGACGGTGGCCGACAGTGCCGCGAAGACGGTCTGCATGCCGAGCCAGCGGTCGCGCTCGGTGCCGGAGAAGTAGTCGGAGATCAGCGTCGTGCAGCAGGTCATGATCGCCGCCTCGGCGACACCGACCCCCGCGCGGCTGAGGACGATCGCGCCCAGCCCGTCCAACCACAGCGGCGCGGTGCCGAAGACGGTGTAGACCGCCAAGCCGGTGAGCAGCAGCCGCTTGCGCCCGAACGTGTCCACGATGCGGCCCGCGAACGGCGCCAGCAGCGCGATCATCAGCGCCGGGACGGTGAGGGAGAGCGGGACGAGCGCGGTCGCCGCACCGCTGTGGCCGAAGTGGTCCTGCATCCGGGGCAGGACGGGAGCGAGCAGCACGGCGCCGAGGACGGGCAGGCAGCTCATGAACATCAGCAGGAAGCCCTGCGTGCGGCCGGCTTGCCGGACGGGCGTGAGGGTGTCGGACATGGGGTCTCCATGGATCAGGCCGAGATCGTGTGACAGCAGTCACAGCATCGTGGGAGATCCGGGAGGTATTGCGGAAGCCAAACCTGCTTCTGCCGGGTATCAGCCTCGTCGATACCTGACGGTCAGTCCGCCTCCAGCCGCGCGGCGGCACGCGTCATCATCCGGCGCAGCCAGCCGTGGGCCGGGTCCGCGCGATGGGCGGGGTGCCACCAGAACGCCTCCTTCAACGGGACCACGTCCCACGGGCAGTCGAGGATGCGTACGCCGGCGGCGCCCGCCAGCCGGGTGGCGAGCTGGCGCTGCAGGAGGGCGACGCGTGGGGTCCCGGCGACCAGGAACGGCACCGGGAGGAAGCTCTCGGTCACCACATGGACGTCGGGCTCGACCCCGATCATGCTGAGCTGGCGTACGGCCGGGGTGAAGGCGGTCGGGGCGTGGTGGGTGACGACCCAGGGCATCTCGGCGAGCTCCTCCATCGTGATCGTCTCGCCGACCGCTTCGTTGTCGGCGGAAACGACCAGCACCCAGCCGTCGGTGTGGAGCTCGACGGCGGGCTGGTCCTGTAGGAAACCGTGGGGGAGGATCAACCCGTCCACGTGTCGCAGCGATTCCGGCGCCTGGTCGACGTCGTCGTGGGTCTGCATCTGGAACCGGAGGCGTACGCCGGGGGCCTCGCGGGCCAGCTCGGTGGCGAGATGGTCGCCGAGGACGGTGGTGGAGTAGTCGGAGGCGACCACGGTGAACTCGCGGGTCGAGGTCGCCGGGTCGAAGCCCGGCTCGGCCTCGAAGACGCGGCGTACGCCGGCCAGGGCCGTCGTGGTGGTCCCGCGCAGCTGGGTGGCCAGGGGAGTGAGGTCGTAGCGGTTGCCGGTGCGGACGAGGAGGTCGTCGCCGAAGTGGCGCCGAAGGCGCCGCAGCGCGGCCGAGACCGCGGGCTGGCTCAGCCCGAGCCGTGCGGCTGCGCGGGTGACGTTGCGCTCCTCGAGCAGTGCGTCCAGGGAGAGCAGCAGGTTGAGATCGAGGTTGCGGAGCGGATCGGTCGCCATGGCGTCTGACTATAAACGCCGTGTATATGCGGGATAGGAAATCTGCTCTTCCCGAATAGTTGCGTGCGGTTCAGAGTGGTGCTCGTCACTCCACCATCTCGCACATCAGGGAGATCTCATGCCCGCCATCAGCTCGGTTCTCGTCATCGGTGCCGGAACCGCCGGGACGGCGACCGCCATCCTGCTCGCCGAGCGGGGCGTCTCCGTCGACCTCGTCGACGCCAAGCCGGACCTCTCCGCCCTCGGCTCCGGGATCACCCTGCAGGGCAACGCACTGCGGGTGCTCCGCGACCTCGGCGTGTGGGAGCAGGTGCGCGCCGAGGGCTACGGGTACGACACCCTCGGGCTGCGTGCGCCGGACCCGGCCGGCACGCTGCTGGTCGAGCTCGAGGACCACCGCACCGGCGGTCCGGACCTGCTGGCGACGATGGGGATGTACCGGCCCGCCCTGGCCCGGATCCTCCTCGACCGCGCCGTCGCGGCCGGCGCCAAGGTGCGCTTCGGGATCGCACCGACCGGCATCGACCAGGACGAGACGGGCGTCGACGTCACCTTCGCTGACGGGTCGCACGGGCGCTACGACCTCGTCGTCGGCGCCGACGGGGTGCGGTCGTGGACACGTCGGGCGATCGGCATCGACGTCGAGCCCGAGTCGGTGGGCATGGGCATCTGGCGAGCGTTCACGCGTCGACCGGCCGAGGTCACCCGCACCGACCTCTTCTACGGCGGACCGTCCTACATCGCGGGCTACTGCCCGACCTCGGAGGAGAGCCTCTACGCCTACGTCGTCGAGCCCGCCCAGGACCGGAGCGGGCTGTCGGCCGAGGAGGGCCTGGCGGTGATGCGCGAGCTCGCGGCGGCCTACCACGGGCCCTGGGACGAGATCCGCGGATCGCTGACCGACCCGACGCGGGTCAACCACACCCACTTCGAGAGCCACGTCGTCGACGGCCCCTGGAACCGCGGCCGGGTCGTGATCATCGGCGACGCTGCCCACAGCTGCCCGCCGACTCTCGCCCAGGGCGCCGCCCAGGCGCTCGAGGACGCTGCCGTGCTCGCCGAGCTGCTCGCCGCTGCCGACGATCTGGCCGCCGTCTGGCCGGCGTTCACCGAGCGCCGACTGCCCCGCGCGCGGGCCGTCGTCGAGGCCTCGCTCCAGCTCTGCACCTGGCTGAAGGCGCGCGAGCGCGGTGACGTACCCGGGCTGATGGCTCGCGTCGCCGCCCTCGTCACCCAGCCCGCCTGACCACCCCATCTCACGAGGAGAACACCGTGACCGAGACCATCATCGACCCAGTCATCGAGACCCCGCCCGCCGAGCGGCTGATCACCCACCTGCGCCACGTCGACCTGGCCGTACCCGACTACGAGCGGCAGCTGGAGTTCTACACGAACACCTGGAGGCTCAAGGCCGAGACGACCGACAGCGGGCTGGCGTTCCTGGCCGCGGAGGGCTCACCGGAGCACTACTCCGTCCGCCTGCGCCGCGCCGACGACAAGCGCCTGGACCTGATCGCCTTCGGTGCGGCCAGCCCGGCCGACGTGGACGCGATGGCCGAGCGGCTCGGCCGCGCCGGGGTGAAGCTCGTCAGCGAGCCGGGCCCGGTGCTGACGCCGGGCGGCGGCTACGGTTTCCGCTTCTTCGACAACGACGGACGTACGGTCGAGGTCTCCTGCGACGTCGCCGTGCGGCAGCACCGCAAGATCGAGGAGGGCGAGGCGGTCCCGGTCAAGCTCTCCCACGTCGTCATCAACTCGCCGAACCCCGAGCAGACCGTGGCGTTCTACCAGCGCCACCTCGGCTTCGCGCTCTCCGACACCCTGATGCACCCGCGGCTGGGCTCGATGATGTGGTTCCTGCGTACGAACCGGTTCCACCACAGCCTCGCGATCGCCCGCGGGCCGCACGTCGCGCTGCACCACGCCTCC
Organism: Nocardioides sp. YJ-D4; assembly: GCF_054031495.1. Lineage (NCBI taxonomy): Bacteria > Bacillati > Actinomycetota > Actinomycetes > Propionibacteriales > Nocardioidaceae > Nocardioides > Nocardioides sp. YJ-D4. The sequence goes on along the minus strand of NZ_CM132932.1, from coordinate 793,346 downwards.
TTCGAGATGCGCGGCCTGGACGAGTACATGCGCGGCACCGGGCGGCTGCTGCGTGCCGGCGTCGAGAAGATCTGGGGGCCGGGCCGGCACCTGGCCGGCAACAACACCTTCAGCTACTTCCTGGACCCACACGGCAACACCGTCGAGTACACCACCGAGCTCGAGGAGCTCGTCGAGGACAACTGGCACCCGCATCTGTACGACTTCAGCGACCCGGAGGTCTCCGACCAGTGGGGCACCGCCAACCCGATGGACGAGCTGGTCGCCGGCAAGTCCTTCAACGACCCGGACAAGGGCGTCTTCGTCGCCCCGCCGGTCTGAGCTGCGTTCGAATGAGGAGAGCCCGATGAAGCTGGCGACCTTTCGCGATCCTGAGCTCGACGTGCCGCGCGTCGGCCTGGTCACCGAGGACGGACTGCACCCGTTCGCCGTCCGGCACACGATGCGTACGCTCATCGCCGGCGGGCGCGAGGTGCTCGACCGTGCCGCCGACCACGCCCGGGCGGCCGAGGCCCTCGACCTCGCCGAGGTCGAGCTGCTGGCGCCGCTGGAGCCGGCCTCGGTGCGCGACTTCGTCGCCTTCGAGGAGCACGTCGAGGGCGTACGCCGCTCGGTCGACGGCGTCAGCGGCGTCCCTGACGCCTGGTACGACGCCCCGGCCTTCTACTTCACCAACCCGCACGCGATCCTCGGACCGGGCGCGGAGGTGCCGTTCCCGGCGGCCTGCGCGGCCCGCGACTTCGAGCTGGAGGTCGCCGCCGTCGTCGGGGCCGAGGGCCGGTCGGTCCCGCCCGAGGAGGCCGGGGCGTACGTCTTCGGCTACACGATCTTCAACGACTGGTCGGCTCGCGACCTGCAGGGCCGCGAGATGCAGGTCGGTCTCGGGCCGGCGAAGGGCAAGGACTTCGCCACCACGCTCGGACCGTGGATCGTGACGGCCGACGAGCTCGAGCCCTACCGGGACGAGGACGGCTTCCTCGACCTGCTGTGCACGGTGTCGGTCAACGGCACAGAGGTCGGCCGCGACCGGCTCGCGAACGTCGGCTGGACCTTCGAGACGATGATCGCGTACGCCTCCCGCGACTCCCGCGTGGTCGCCGGCGACGTCCTAGGCTCGGGCACCGCCGGCAACGGCGGGTGCCTGGCCGAGCTCTGGGGCCGTCATGGCTCGCAGGAGCCGAAGCCGCTGCAACCCGGTGACGTGGTCACCCTCGAGGTCGAGGGGATCGGCACCCTCACCAACACCGTCGGCGTCGCGCCGCCCGCCCCCGAGCTGCCGCCGGTGCGCCGCCGCGACAGTGCCGCACGGGCGGCTGCTCGTGAGGCGCCCCGATGAGCTCGCTGGCCGGACGTACGGTCGTGGTCACCGGAGCCGCCTCGGGAATCGGAGCGGCGGTCGCCGCCGCCGTGACCGCGGAAGGTGGGACGGCGGTGGGCGTCGACCGCGAGGCCGCGCCCGGCGTACGGAGCCTCGACGTCCGCGACGAGGACGCCTGGGCCGACCTCGCGGGCGAGCTCGCCGGACAGGTCCATGGGCTGGTGAGCTGTGCCGGTGTCACCCGCCGCGCCCGGGTCGGTGCCGCCAGCGTCGCCGACATGCGGGACGCCCATGACGTCAATGTGCTCGGGCCTCTGCTCGGCATCCAGGCGCTGGCGCCGCTGATGCCGGCCGGCGGGTCGATCGTCACCATCGGGTCGCTCGCCGCGCTGCAGGGGCACTACCCGGTGGCCTACACGACCAGCAAGTGGGCCGTCCGCGGGCTCACCCACACCGCGGCGCTCGAGCTGGGGGAGCGCGGGATCCGGGTCAACGCCGTACACCCGGGCTTCATCGAGACCGCCATGACCGCGTCCGCGCCGGTTGCGTTCCGAGACGCCTCGGTCGCCGCCGCTCCGCTCGGCCGCGTCGGCACGCCCGAGGAGGTCGCGTCGGTCGTGGTCTTCCTGCTCGGCGACGGCGCGGCGTACGTCACCGGTGCCGAGATCCCCGTCGACGGCGGGGTCGCATCGCACGCCGGCGCCAAGGCCGTCTCCGACGCCCTGCGCTGAGATTCATCGACAAGAAGAGGACAAGAGATGTTCGAGTACTTTCCCGGCAACTACGTCTGGAACCTGGGTGTGGTCGCCACGCTCAACTCCGGCGGCCTGATCGACGAGGTCGACCGCGCCTGCCGGCCGCTGAAAGAGCTGGCCGCCCAGGGCTCCGACGTGGGCACCGCCGAGTTCATGGCCGCCTGGCGTGGTGTCGCCGACCAGCTCGAGGAGCAGTCGGCCGAGGCCGAGAAGGCCGGCCACCGGCGTACGGCCGGCCAGAAGCTCTTCCGCGCCTCCGTCTACGTCTCCCAGGCCGAGCGGATGCAGAGCGCGAAGGACCCGGGCCGCAACGCCGAGTACCAGCGCAGCGTCGACCTGCTGGTCCGCTCGTTCGAGCTGCTCGACCAGCCGACGGTGAAGGTCGCCATCCCGTACGTCGAGAACGGCCGCGAGACCACCCTGCCCGCCTACTTCCACCCGGCTGGTCGGGACGGGGAGGCGACGCCGGTCATGATCGTGTGGAACGGCCTGGACTCGACCAAGGAGATGATGGTCGGCGCCGGTGTCCACACCGAGCTCGCCGCTCGCGGCATCTCGACGCTGATGGTCGACTGCGGCGGCGCCGGTGAGGCGCTGCGTCTCGACGGCCTCACCGCGCGCGTCGACACCGAGGCCTGGGCTGCGGCCTGCGTCGACTGGCTCGCGACGCGCTCGGATGTACGCGCCGACCGGATCGGGCTCGTGGGCTGGTCGCTGGGCGGCTACTACGCGCCTCGCGCCGCGGCGTACGAGAAGCGGCTGGCGCTGTGCGTGGCCTGGGGTGCCAACCACGACTGGGGCGCGGTGCAGAAGCGCCGGCTGCAGCGTGAGGGCGAGAACCCGGTGCCGCACTACTGGGACCACGTGCTGTGGGTGTGGGGGCAGCCCGACATCGACACGTTCATCGACTTCGCCGAGGACGTGAACCTCGACGGCGTGGTCGAGGAGATCACCGTGCCGTTCCTCATCGCCCACGGTGAGAACGACCGCCAGATCCCGCTCTCCTACGCGCATCGCTCCTACGACCAGGCGGTCAACAGCCCCAAGCGCGAGCTGCGGATCTTCACGCCGGAGGAGGGCGCCACGGAGCACATCGGCCTGGACCACTTCCCGCACGTCATCGGTTTCATCGCCGACTGGGTCGCCGACACGTTCGCCGAGCTGGACGCGTCGTGACCTCCCTGGATCGGAGCGACCCCGAAGGCGAGATCGCGAAGACGGTCGCTCGCGTCTCCAACTGGGGGCGCTGGGGCGAGGACGACGTCCGCGGGACGATGAACTTCCTCACCGACGCCAAACGGGTCTCGGCTGCCGGGCTGGTGCGGACCGGGCGGTCCTACTCGCTCTCGCTGCCCTTCGACATGGACGGGCCGCAGAACGGCTGGCGGCGGCGTACGAACCCGGTGCACACCATGCTCGACACCGGCACCGACGCGGTCGCCGGCATTCAGGGGTTCCCGCACGGGATCGGTGGCGCGGACGATGTCATCGCGATGCCGCTGCAGTGCTCGACCCAGTGGGACGGGCTCGGCCACATCTTCGACCACGGACGGGCCTGGAACGGCCGCCCGGCGGAGTCCGTGGTCACCTCGCTGGGCGACGGTGTCACCGGGATCGAGACGGTCGCCGACGTGGTCTGCGGTCGCGGCGTGCTGCTCGACGTCGGCCGCGCGGTCGGCACCGACGGCGAGCTCCCCGACGGGTTCGCCATCACCGAGGAGCACCTGGAGCACACGATCGCCGCCCAGGGGGCCAGCGCGGCCGTGGGCCGCGGCGACATCGTGGTCGTACGCACCGGGCAACTCTCCCGCGCCCGCCGGGGCGTCGCCGCCGGCGAGGGCTGGGGCGGCTATGCCGGGGGAGCGGCCCCCGGCCTCTCCTTCACCACCGCGGACTGGCTGCACCGCACCGAGATCGCCGCGATCGCCACCGACACGTGGGGTTTCGAGGTGCGCCCGAACGAGTTCGACGACGCCTTCCAGCCCCTGCACCAAGTCGCGATCCCGCACCTCGGACTCTTCCTGGGCGAGATGTGGGACCTGGACGGCCTCGCCTCCGCCTGCGCGGAGGACGGGCGCTACGACTTCCTGCTCACCGCGGCGCCGCTGCGCGTCACCGGTGCCGTCGGCGCCCCGGTGAACCCCATCGCGCTGCGCTGACAACGCTGGTCGAGCCGCGAGCGCCAGCGAGCGTGTCGAGACCAACACGGTCCCCTCAAGCGCCGAGGGGACCGTGTTGGTCTCGACACGGATTCGTTCGTTCCTCACGAATCCGGCTCGACCAGCGATGGCTACCTGTTGGCCACCGGTCCGGAGACGGCGTCGATGGGCTGCTCGAGAGGGATCCCGGAGCCGTCGCGGCGCGGGTCGATCTCGGGCAGGTCGATGGGCGCCCCGGAGGCCGCGGCGGCCATCGCGGGAGCGGCACCGACCCAGGCGAAGACGATCGAGTCCTCGCCCTTGAGGTAGCGGTGAGCGCGTACGCCGCCGGTGGCCCGGCCCTTGGCCGGGTACTCGCTGAACGGCGTGGTCTTGACCGAGCCGGTCTCGGTCCCGGGCAGAGCGCTCGACGAACCGGCCACGGTGACGACCGCGGCACCCTCGGGAGCGTCGGGGGAGACGACGCCGAAGAAGACGACGCGGGAGCCGTGGGCCATCCGGACACCGGCCATCCCGCCGGCGCTGCGGCCCTGCGGACGGACGACGTCGGCTGGGAAGTGCAGGAGCTGGGCGTCGGAGGTGACGAAGACCAGCGACTCGGTGCCGGTGCGCAGTTGGGCCGCGCCGACCACCTCATCGCCGTCGGCGAGCTTGATGACCTCCCACTCGTCCTTGTTGAGCAGCACCTCGGGGTTGACCCGCTTGACGACGCCGAGCTTGGTGCCGAGCGCGATGCCGGGACCGTCGGTGGCCAGCGTCGTGAGCGCGAGTGCGCGCTCGTCGGACTCCAGCGAGAGCAGCGCGGACAGCGGCAGGCCGCCGGAGAGGTTCGGGTCGCCGTGGGTCGGCGGCAGCGCCGGCAGGTCGAGCACCCCGAGACGTACGAGACGGCCGCGGGAGGTGAGCACGCCGATCTGGCCGCGCGCGGTCGCCGGGACCACCGAGACGATCACGTCGTGGTTGGCGCGGCCCGAGCCGGTCGAGAAGGGCTCGGCATCCGAGGAGCGGGCCAGGAGACCGGTCGAGGAAAGCAGCGCGAAGCAAGGGTCGTCGGCGACCTCGAGGCTCATCGCCTCGAGCGCCGGCGTGCCGGCGGAGGCGAGCAGCACGGTGCGTCGCGGGGTGCCGAACGTCTTGGCCACCTCGCCCAGCTCGTCGGAGACGACCTTCCGCAGCATCTCGTCGTCGCCGAGGATCGAGTCGAGGTACTCGATCGTCGAGCGCAGGTCGTCGCGCTCCTTCTCCAGCTCGATCTTGGAGAACTTCGTCAGCCGGCGCAGCGCCATGTCGAGGATGTACTCCGCCTGCGGCTGGCTCAGGTCGAAGACCGACATCAGCCGCTCCTTGGCCTCGCCGGCGTTGTCGGAGGAGCGGATCAGCTGGATGACCTCGTCGATGTCGAGGATCGCGATCAGCAGCCCGTCGACCAGGTGCAGCCGGTCGGCGGCCCGGTCGCGGCGGAACTGGCTGCGGCGGCGGACGACGTCGTAGCGGTGTCCCAGGAAGACCTCGAGCAGCTCCTTGAGGCCGAGCGTGCGCGGCTGCCCGTCGACGAGCGCGACGTTGTTGATCCCGAAGGAGTCCTCCAGGGGCGTCATCTTGTAGAGCTGCTCGAGGACGGCCTCGGGCACGAATCCGTTCTTGACCTCGATCACCAGCCGGGTGCCGTGCTCGCGGTCGGTGAGGTCCTTGAGGTCGGCGATGCCCTGGATCTTCTTGGACTGCACCAGGACCTTGACGCGCTCGATGATCTTCTCGGTGCCGATGTTGAACGGCAGCTCGGTGATCACGATGCCCTTGCGGCGCCCGAACGGCTCGATCCGCGTGGTGGCGCGGATCTTGAAGGAGCCGCGGCCGGCCTCGTACGCATCCCGGATCCCGTCCAGGCCGACGATGGTGCCGCCGGTGGGGAGGTCGGGGCCGGGGATGAACTTCATCAGCGTGTCGAGCTCGGCGCCGGGGTGCTTGATCAGGTGGCGCGCGGCGGCGATGACCTCGACCAGGTTGTGCGGGGCCATGTTGGTGGCCATGCCGACCGCGATGCCGGTGGCGCCGTTGACCAGCAGGTTGGGGATCGCCGCGGGGAGCACGCTCGGCTCCATCTCCCGCGAGTCGTAGTTGGGCCGGAAGTCGACCGTGTCTTCCTTGATGTCATCGGTCATCGCCTGCGCCGCCGGGCCCATCCGGGCCTCGGTGTAACGCATCGCGGCAGCCGGGTCGTCACCGCCGGGGGAGCCGAAGTTGCCGTGCCCGTCGATCATCGGCAGCCGCATCGCCCACGGCTGCGCCATCCGGACCAGGGCGTCGTAGATCGCGCCGTCACCGTGCGGGTGCAGCTTGCCCATCACCTCACCGACGATGCGGGCACACTTCACGTGGCCGCGGTCTGGACGTACGCCCATGTCGTTCATCGTGTAGAGGATCCGGCGCTGCACGGGCTTGAGACCGTCGCGGGCGTCGGGCAGTGCCCGGGAGTAGATGACGGAGTAGGAGTACTCCAGGAATGAGGACCGCATCTCGTCCCCGATGTCGGTGTCGAGGATGTGCTCCTCGAAGTCGTCGGGTACGTCCTGCTTGGTCTTGCCGCGTGCCATAAGGGGCATTGTCTCGAATCCCTGTGCGAGTGCGACATCGGGCTCGCCGACAGCGCCGATTTCTGGACGGGATCAGAGCCGGGTAGGTCTTCCGTATGCGGCTCATCCGCGTACATTGGCAGTAGAGATCAATCCGTCCGGAGTCACCGGTTCAACGCACATGGAGGTGCTTGAAGATGGCTGTCACCCAGATCGAGCTCGACACCGAGCTGCTCGAGGAGATCCAGCGGATCTCCGGCGCGACCACGCCCCAGGAGGCGGTGGAGTTCGCCGTACGCGAACTCGTCATCCGCAACCATGAGGGCGACGCTCCCAAGCACGCCCAGAAGCTGGCGCGGAACTGGGACTATGACGGCTGGCGGGTGCTCAACGAGCGCGACCGCGCCAACGTCGTACGTCACTGACACCCGGGGTGTAGACGTACGTCTACACCCCGCCCTATGATGGGTGCATGAACACGATCGGAACCCGGGATCTCAAGCAGAACCCCAACTCCGTGATCCAGCGTGTCCTGGAGACCGGGGAGGAGTTCGAGATCACTGCGCACGGCCACGCGACTGGCGTGCGCTTGGTCCCGACGCACGCTGGTCCGGCCCGCTGGGTCTTCGGCGACGTACTGAACGCTGACGAACCCGGCCTCACCCCGGCCGAGGCCGATGCGTGGCGTGCTGATGTCGCCGATACTTTCGACGACGAGGTCACCGATCCCTGGGACCGCCGGTGATCATCCTCGATACCAACGTCCTCATCGACTACGACCGCTACCTCTTCGACGCTGGTGAGGCGTACGCAGCCAGCATTCTTTCCCGTGCTGAGCTGGAGTTCGGCGTCCAGGCCGCTACGAGCCCCGAGCAGATCGCGAAACGCACCCAGCGCCTCAACCAGCTCGACGCACGGTTCGACTGGTTGCCCATGGACAAGGAATCGACGCGGTCCTATGGCCTCGTCGCGGCCGGAGCCAAGGCGACGGGCGCCAAGGTCAGAGGCAAGGACGCCCTGATCGCTGCGCAGGCACACCGCCACGGCGCCGGCGTCATGACGCTGAACGCCGATGACTTCAAGCCCTTCGCCCATCTGGTCACGGTCCTCGCGCCGACCCCACGTCTCGGTGTCGTGGACTGAGCGGCGACTGGTGCGTACCGCTAGATTTCTCTCGTGACCGCGCAGCAGACCCCGCCGTACCCCTCCCACTGGGAGGCGGACGTGCTGCTGCGCGACGGGCGGACGGCGCACATCCGTCCGATCCGGTCGGCGGACAAGGACCTGCTGGTCGACTTCTACGACCACCGGGTCAGCGACGAGTCGAAGTACTACCGCTTCTTCTCGCCGATGCCGCACCTGTCCGCGCGCGACGTCGCGCGCTTCACCGAGGTCGACCACAAGGACCGGGTGGCGTTCATCCTGACCCTGCGGGGCCGGATGATCGCCGTCGGGCGTTACGACGTGGTCAAGCCCGGCGAGGCCGAGGTCGCCTTCCTCGTCGAGGACGACTACCAGGGCCGGGGGATCGCGCAGATCCTCCTCGAGCACCTCGCCCAGGCCGGGCGTGAGCGCGGGGTCACCAAGTTCACCGCCGACGTGCTCCCCGACAACGCGCGGATGATCCAGACCTTCCGCGACGCCGGCTACAAGGTCGCCAGCGTCTACGAGGACGGGGTCATCTCGCTGCAGTTCGGGATCGATGTCACCGACACCGCGGTCGGCCGCCTCGCCCTGCGCGAGCACGAGGCCGAGTCCGCATCGATCCACCGCTTCTTCAACCCGCGCTCGGTCGCGGTCATCGGCGCCAGCCGGCGGCAGGAGACCGTCGGCCAGGCACTCGTGCGCAACCTGGTGATCGGCGACTTCACCGGCCGGGTCTACATGGTCAACCCCAGCTCCACCGCGGTCAGCGGAATGCCGGCCTACAAGAGCGTCCAGGACATCCCCGACGACGTCGACGTGGCGATCGTCGCGGTTCCCGCCGACGCCGTCCAGGACGTCGTGCTCGACTGTGCCGCCAAGGGCGTCCACGGGCTCGTGGTCATCTCCAGCGGCTTCGCCGAGACCGGCGAGGAGGGCCGCCAGCGGCAGCGGCGGCTGGTGAACCTGTCGCGCTCCTACGGGCTGCGGCTGATCGGGCCCAACGCGCTCGGCGTCATCAACACCGACCCCCAGGTCAAGATCAACGCCAGCCTCGCCCCGACGATGCCGCCGCGCGGCCGCGCGGGCTTCTTCTGCCAGTCGGGTGCGCTCGGCTCCGCGATCCTGGAGAAGGTCAACAACCGAGGCCTGGGCCTGTCGACCTTCGTCAGCGCCGGAAACCGCGCCGACGTCTCCGGCAACGACCTCCTGCAGTACTGGGAGGAGGACGTCTCGACCGAGGTCGTGATGATGTACCTGGAGTCGATCGGTAACCCGCGGAAGTTCTCCCGCATCGCCCGCCGCGTCTCGCTGCGCAAGCCGATCGTCGCGGTTCGTTCCGGGCGCACCACCCAGGGTGTGCCGATGGGTCACGCGGTCCGCAAGATCAGCGCCCCGCCGGCGGCGGTCGACGCGATGTTCCGCCAGGCCGGGATCATCCAGGTCGACACCCTCGACGAGATGTTCGACGTCGCCCAGCTCCTCGCCCACCAGCCGCTCCCGCGCGGCCGGCGGGTGGCCATCGTCGGCAACTCCGACGCCCTGGGCCTGCTGGCCGCCGACGCGGCCGTCTCGGCGGGTCTGCAGGTCAACAAGCAGGTCCCGCTGCCCACCGAGCCGAGCGCCGAGGACTTCGAGGACGCGCTCGACGCGGCCATCGACGACCCCGAGGTCGACGCGGTGATCTCGGTCTACATCCCGCCGCTCAACGTCTCCGGCGAGGAGATCGCCAACGTGCTCGCCGCGGTGGGGGAGCAGTCCGACAAGCCGCTGGTCACCAGCTTCCTGGGTGCCGAGGGTGTCCCCGAGCTGCTCCGCGTCCCCGACGTCGCCGGTTCGACCGCCGGTCGCGGCTCGGTGCCGTCCTACTCCTCGGTGGAGTCGGCCGTACGCGCCCTGGCCAAGGTCGTGGAGTACGCCGTGTGGCTGCGCTCCGCCGACGGCGAGACGCCGTGGCTCAGCACCGACGAGTGCGACCCGCGCACGGCGCGCAAGATCGTCACCGACGTGCTCGCCGCGCGCCCGGCCGGGGGCGACCTGAGCCGCGAGGACCTGGGCATGGTACTGGCCGCCTACGGGATCAAGCTGTGGAACACCCACAGCGTCAGCACCCTCGAGCAGGCGATCGGCGCCGGCGAGGACCTCGGCTGGGGTGTCGTCCTCAAGGCGACCGTCGAGAGCGTCCGGGAGCGGCCCGACCAGGCCCACGTCGTACGCAACATCGACGACGTCGACGAGATGACCGAGGCCTGGGACCTGATCACCAGCCGGATCCCGCCCGAGACCGGCGGGTTCACCGTGCAGCGCACGGCGCCTCCGGGCGTCCCGGTCGCGATCCGCTCGATGGAGGACCCGCTGTTCGGCCCCGTGGTCTCCTTCGGCATCGCCGGCCCGATCACCGAGCTGGTGGCCGACAAGGCCTACCGGATCCCGCCGCTGTCCGAGCGCGATGCCGCCTCGATGGTGCGCGAGATCAAGGCCGCGCCGATGCTCTTCGGCTACCGCGGCGGTGACATGGTCGACGTCGACGAGATCGAGCGGCTCGTCCTCAGGGTCGCCCAGCTGCAGAACGACCTGCCCCAGATCTCCTCGCTCGACCTCTCGCTGGTCCTCGTCGGGCTCGAGGGATCCGCCGTCCTCACCGCCAGCGCCAGGGTCGACCTGGTCGCCGATCCGCGCTCCGACTGGTTCGTACGCCGCCTCAACCCCGCGGTGGGCGACACACTGCCCGGCTAGGCCACCGTGGGACGCCGTGGAAGGATGGGTGTCATGAGCACCCGCACCGATGATCTCGACCGCGCCGACGACCTGCGCGCCGAGATCGACCGCACCGGCTACTACCCCGAGGTGGTGGCCGACTGCGTCGCCTCCGCAGTGGCCGGAGAGAAGGTGTCCTCCTTCTTCCTGCACCACGAGCCGACGTTCGACCGTGACGAGGTGCGCCGCCACCTCTCCGTGCTGGTGCTGACCCCGACGCGGCTGATCCTGGCCCACACCGACGAGCACGCCGGCGACGACCTCCTGCCCGAGCCCTACACCTCGACCTCGACCGAGGCCGTACGCATCGACTCGGTGAACTCCGTGGTGGTGACCCGGATGATCACCAACCCGACAAAGGGATCGAGCAAGCCGGCCGAGGTGGTCATGACCATCGGCTGGGGCGGCGTCAACCGCGTCGACCTCGAGCCCGCGGGCTGCTCCGACCCCAACTGCGACGCCGACCACGGCTACACCGGCGTGCTCACCCCGGACGACTTCTCGCTGCGCGTCTCGGCCGCGGCCGACGGTCACGACTCGGTCGACCGCCTGCTCTCCTTCGCGGAATCGCTCTCGGCTCGCACCCACAGCCGGTGAGGGGCCGGTGACCGGGTTTCTCGCCCCCGCCTACGGGGAGCGCTCACTGGGTGATGTCCTGCCGGCGGTCGCCGCCGCCATGGACGTCCCGTTGGGCACCTCCGAGGCGAGATCCGGTCTCGAGCTGCCCTCGGCTGCTGCGTACGTCGTCTTCCTCGTCGACGGGATGGGCACCAACCTGCTGCGCCGCTACGCTCACGCGGCGCCGTTCCTGGCCTCGTTGAGCGAGAACCAGAAGGACGGTACGGCCGGGGTCCCGTCGACGACGGCGACCAGCCTGACCTCGTTCGGCACCGGGCTGACGCCCGGCGGACACGGGCTGGTCGGCTACACCTCCCGGATCCCGGGCACCGAGCACCTGCTCAACGCGCTGCAGTGGCGCAAGGACATCGACCCGGTCGAGTGGCAGCCCAACCAGACCGTCTTCCAGCGCCTGAGCGAGGCCGGCGTGCCGGTCACCGTGATCAACAAGCGCGTCTTCGGCGGCTCGGGACTGACCATCGCCGCCCACCGGGGCGCGGAGTTCGTCGGAGCCGACCGGGTCGGCGAGCGGATCGCCTCGGCGGTCGCGCTCTCGCGGGTGCCTGGGTCGCTCACCTACCTCTACGACGGCGACCTGGACTGGACCGGCCACAAGTACGGCGTCGCCTCCTCGCCCTGGCTGCAGCAGCTCTCGATGATCGACGCCGAGGCCGAGCAGCTGCGAGACGCCCTGGACCCGTCCGTACGCCTCCTGGTGCTCGCCGACCACGGCATGGTCGACTCGCCCGCCACCTCCCGCACCGACATCGACGACTTCCCCGAGCTGCGCCACGGGGTCGCGCTGGTCGGCGGCGAGGCGCGTTTCCGGCATCTCTACTGCTCGCGCGGCGCCGTCGACGACGTGGTCGCGACCTGGTCGGAGACGCTGGGAGACAAGGCCGACGTGATGACCCGGGAGACCGCGATCCGGCGCGGATGGTTCGGGCCGGTCACCCCGTCGGTGCTGCCGCGGCTCGGCGACGTCATCGTCGCCTCCCACGGCGAGCACGCGGTCGTCTCGACGAGCCTGTTCCAGTACGAGACGACGCTGGTCGGGTTGCACGGCTCACTGACGCCCGACGAGATGCTCATCCCACTGCTGGTCTCCTAGCCCCGTTCCAGGCGCCCCGGCGCGAAAACCTCCGCCGGACGGGAATGCCAGTCGCTGCTAATGGTTACATCATGTATATCCATTAGCAGCGACTCGCTGTTTCCGGACGGAAGGGGTTTGTCATGGGTGAGCACAGAGTCGAGGGCCGGCGATGACCGGGCACTACGGGCAGGTCGCGTTCACGCCGCTGGTGGCAGAGCATCAGTCGATCCACGGGAGCGCCGCGGCGTACGCACGCATGGCTGGGACCGACAGCGTGCCGGACCGGATCGGGAGGGGCGAGGCCGCCTTCATCTCGTCGCGGGACAGCTTCTTCCTGGCCACCGTCAGCGAGACCGGGTGGCCCTACGTGCAACACCGCGGAGGGCCGCCCGGGTTCCTGAAGGTGATCGACGAGATCACGCTGGGGTTCGCCGACTTTCGGGGCAATCGGCAGTACATCACCCGCGGCAACCTCGACCACGACGAGCGGGTCTCCCTGTTCCTGATCGACTACCAGCTGCAGGCCAGGATGAAGATCTTCGGCCGCGCGCGGGTCGTCGAGCTCGAGGACGACCCCGAGCTGGTCGACTCGCTGGCTCCGGTCGGAAGCTCGGCGCGGGTCGAGCGCGGGATCCTGATCGACGTCGAGGCGTACGACTGGAACTGCAAGCAGCACATCCCGCAGCTGGTGCCCCTGGCGGCCGCCAGGCACACCGTCGCGGAGCTGACCGAACGGATCAGCCAGCTCGAGGCCCAGCTGGCCGTCCCGCGTGACCACATAACGCCTGAGACCTAGACTGACCATTAGATCGATGACGGAAGAGGTGGCCGTGGAGCTGCAGGTGCCCGTGCTGTATCCGACCCAACCCCGGGCCGTACGCCTCATGAACACGATCTGGGCCGAGCGGACCACCGTCCGTGACTCGCTGGAGAGCGTGGCGCATCTCCGCGCCTGGGCAGAGGTGGCGGGTCTCGGGTGCCATCCGGACCTGGACGAGCACGACCATGGCCGGGCTCGGGCGCTGCGGGACGCCCTGCGCCGGCTGGCCGCGGACGTGACCGGCGACAGCCGGCCGCACAGCGTCTCGGAGGGGCTCAGCGCCGAAGCGGCGCTCGCGGTGCTCAACGAGTTCGTGTCCCACTGCGCACCCACCCTGCGCCACGGCCGGCAGGGCGGCTACGCGCGCGGGTGGCGCACCGACGGCTCCGGCCTGCAGCGGGAGCTGAACCTGGTCGCGCTGGAAGGATCTGAGGTGCTGACCCAGCAGGCGCCCCACCAGCTGCGCGCGTGCGGTGGCCCCGGCTGCGTCCTCTACTTCGTGCGCGACCACCCACGGCGCGAGTGGTGCTCCGAGGGCTGTGGCAACCGGGCACGAGTCGCGCGCCACTACCGACGGAACAAGTCCAGCCATGAGGGTCCTGCCACGAGCCGGGGCGCGGACCACTAGGCTTCCGTGAGTGGCTGAGCTGACCTTCTGGACCGGGACGATGGACGCAGGGAAGTCGACCCTCGCGCTGCAGACCAACCACAATCACGCCGCTCGCGGCAGGGTGGGGCTGATCTTCACCGCCCACGACCGCTCCGGCGAGGCGGTGGTCACCTCGCGGCTGGGGCTGACCCACGACGCGATCGAGGTCACCGACGACTTCGACTTCTGGCGCCACGCCGTCGACTCGCTGACCCACGGCGCCCGGATCGACTACATGATCTGTGACGAGGCGCAGTTCTACACGCCCGAGCAGATCGAGGCGCTCGCCAAAATCACCGACGAGCTGCAGATCGACGTCTTCTGCTTCGGCATCCTCACCGACTTCCGCACCCGGCTCTTCCCGGGCGCCGCTCGTCTGGTCGAGCTCGCCGACCGTACGGAGGTGCTGCAGGTCGAGGCGCTGTGCTGGTGCGGCAAGCGGGCAACCCACAACGCCCGCGTCGAGGACGGCGTCATGGTCACCGAGGGCGACCAGGTCGTCGTCGGCGACACCGACGAGGCCCCCAGCGCGGTCTCCTACGAGGTCCTCTGCCGCCAGCACCACCGCCGCCGGCTGACCGCGGCCCGGGCCCAGTCGGTCTCCCTGGTGCCCGAGCCGCTGCCGTTCGGCTGACCCCCGCTGGTCGAGCCGCCACGCTGGTCGAGCCGCGAGGCCGCCTGCGGCCGAGCGTGTCGAGACCAACACGGTTCCATCGGCGCTCGATAGGACCGTGTTGGTCTCGACACGCCTCCGCCTAGCGGCTCCGGCGGCTCGACCAGCGGTGGCTAGCGGTTGAGCGTCGGCATGGGCACGTCGGCGTACCTCGTCCCGACGGGGGTGTTCTGGGTGTCGAGCTGGACGCCGGGGCGGCCGTTCTCGACGACGTAGGTCGCGCGGGTGGAGATCGGGGCGCCCGGGCGCTGGACGTACGGCACGACCCGGAAGTCGCTGGAGAGCTCCTCGGGCGTGACCTTGACGCGTACGTAGCCCCGCTGGCTGTTGAAGAACTTCAGGTGGTCGTTGGCCCGCAGCAGGGACTCGCCGCCGGTGGTCATGTCGGCACCGTCGCCGCCGCTGGCGATGGAGGTGCCGACGAACTCGCTGCCGACGACGGCCGACTCGGGGTCGTCATAGTCGGCGAGCAGGTTGCTGGCGTAGTTGTGGTGGCGGTCGCCGGTGATGACGACGAGGTTGTCGATGCCGCTGGTGCGAGCACCCTCGAGGAGCCGGTTGCGGTTGGCGATGTAGCCGTCCCAGGGATCCATGTAGAGCGTCTTGGCGGAAGTCTCGTCGAGGTCGGTCTCCGCCATCGGCGCCTGGTTGGCGAGCACCTGCCAGCGGGCGGACGACTGCCGCCAGCTGCGCTGGAGCCATGCCTCCTGCTCGAAGCCCATCATCGAGCGTGACGGGTCATAGATGTCCGGGGTCAGCTCCGGGCCGGCGGGGTCGCTGCCGTCGGCGTACGCCTGGTCGTCGCGGTACTGCCGGGTGTCGAGCACGTTGAAGTCGACCAGGTCGCCGTAGCGCAGGCTCCGGTAGATCTGCATGTCCGGACCGTCCGGCAGCGAGCTGGCGCGGAACGGCAGGTGCTCGTAGTAGGCCTGGAAGGCGGCCGTACGCCGCGGCATCCACAGCTCGCCCTGGGACTGGCTCCGCTCCTCGGGCGTCTCGTCGGCCCAGTTGTTCTCGACCTCGTGGTCGTCGGGCGCGACCACGAACGCGTGGGACTGGTGGGCGGCCATCAGGTCCGGGTCGGACTTGTAGAGGCCGTACTGCAGGCGGTAGCGCGCCAGGTCGAGCGTCTCCCCGCCGACGGCGGGGGAGACCGGGGTGTTGCGCCAGTTGTTCTCGGGGGTGACGCCGGACTCGTACAGGTAGTCGCCCAGGTGGAAGACGACGTCGACGTCCTCGTCGGCCAGGTGCCGGTAAGCGGTGTAGAAGCCGTGGCTGTAGAGCGCGCAGGAGGCGAAGGCGAAGCTCATCTGCGAGAGCGAGGAGCCGTACGCCGGGGCGGTCCGGGTGTGCCCCGTCTGGCTGACCTCGCCGGCGGCCAGGAAGCGGTACCAGTAGTCACGGCCGGGACGCAGGCCCCAGACCTCCGGGTGGACCGAGTGACCGAAGTTCGGGGTGGCGGTGACGGTGCCGGACTTCACGACCTTGCGGAAGCGCGGGTCCTCGGCGACCTGCCAGCGGACCTTGACCGGCTCCTGCGGCATGCCACCGAGACCATCGGCGGCGAGCGGTTCGGGGGCGAGGCGGGTCCAGAGGACGACGGAGTTGGGGAGCGGGTCGCCGGAGGCGACGCCCATGGTGAACGGGTAGCCGGAGAGCGACGTGGCGCCCTTGACGGACACCGCGTCGGCGGGGATCGAGCCGGTGCCGAGCAGCATGGCTGCGGATGCGGCGAAGCCGGTCGTGGCGGTGCTGGAGAGGAGGGAGCGTCGGCTCAGCGAGTCGGGCAGGAACATCGGGGGGCCTCCGAGAAGGGTGGAAGTGCTTGCCTCCACTCACTTCATCGGGGGCGCGTGAACTGCGCCCGACCCGCTGCCGACTCTGTCGGGTCGGGTCGCCGACGTAACACGGACCGGCCGATGGCCGGTCCGTGAACGGGTTCACACCAGTCGGTTCACTCCGACTTGCCGCCGCCGAACATGATCTCGTCCCAGCTCGGGACCGAGGCGCGCTTACGGCGCGCGGACGACTTCTTGGCCGGCTTCTGCTGAGCCTCGTCGGGCTGCTCGGGCTCGGCGGGAGCCTCGGCGGCCGCGGGCTCGACGACCGTCGGCTCGAGCTCGGGCTCGGCCGGGACCGGCGCCTGCTTGCCGGTCGGGGACTCGTCGCCCAAGAACGCCTCGAGCGGGGTGTCGACATCCACGTGAGCCGTCTTGGCGGTCTTGGCCTCCTTGACCGGCTGGGGAGCCGGGGGAGGAGTGACCGGAGCCGGCGCCTGGACAGGGGCGGCCGGCGCTGCCGGAGCCTGCGCGGCCGGGGCCTGGGCAGGAGGGGTCGAGCTCTGGGCGCGGCGGCGCCGCGCGGCGAGCATGTCGTCGGTGATCGGCTCGGGCTCGGGCGCTGCGGCCTCGAGCTTCTCGCCGGTCAGCCAGCGGGCGTCGTCGTTGTCGAGCTCGACGAAGTTGCCCGGGGCGTCGTAGGTCAGCTCGGCGATGCCGGAGCGCTCTGGAGTCTCGTACTCACCGGTGAGCTTCCAGCGTCCATCGGGGCGCCGGTAGGAGTCCCAGTTCACCGACTCGGGGTCGACGTACATCGTCTGGAAGTGGGCGCTGACCGCCTCGCCCAGAGTGCGGGCGGTGCTGGCGGCCTCACCGGGCCGACGGCGCACGGAAGCCTGCTGGGCGCGCTGTGCCATGTGCTCGCGCTCGGCGAGGACGGGGCCGGCGAAGGCCAAGATCTTCTCGACCGTGGTGCCGGCGACAGCGGCGACCTCCTCGGCACTCTCGCCCGAACGAATACGGGTCTGAATGTCACGGGGCCGCAGGCTGCTGCTCGGGGTCTTGTTCACGGTTTGCTCCGATCGGCGGGTCGACACAGCCTCGAGTGCTGCACGGAGACGGTCGTCGATGTCGGCGGTGTATTCACGGTCCTCGTCATCGACGAGAAGCATGCGTAAACCATCGTCACTGACCGAGATGAGCCGCAGAAGGACGGGTCCAGCCTCATCCGGAGCCTGCTCTTCGAGCTGGCCCGGAGTCAGGGGCAATCCTTCGGCTGACATCCTCTTCTCAATTCTAGATACGGGTTGTGACGACCCTACGCCACGGACCTTCATCGTATGGGGTGCCCATGCCGCGTGGCCGTGGCATTTGGGGTTTTTGGGGCGAGCGAGGCGACCATTTGGCGGTGGAACAGACGCTGACCCTCCTCGTGCTCGACCTGGTCGGGTGCTTCGTCTTCGCGCTCTCCGGCGGCCTGATGGCGGTCCGCAAGGAGCTCGACATCTTCGGCGTGATCGTTCTCGCCTGCGTCACCGGCCTCGGCGGCGGCTTCCTGCGTGACATGGCCATCGGCGCGACCCCGGTCGCCGCGCTCTCCGACTGGCGCTACCTCGTGGTGCCGATGACAGCCGGTCTGCTGACCTTCTACTTCCACCCCGCGCTGGGCCGGCTCGGGCCGATGATCAACGTCTTCGACGCCCTCGGCCTGGGGCTGTTCGTCATCGCCGGGGCGGTCAAGGGACTCGACTACGGGCTCTCCCCGATGGCGGCCGCGATCATGGGGCTGGCCACCGGCGTGGGCGGCGGGGTGATCCGCGACGTGCTCGCCGGCCAGGTGCCGATCATCCTGCGACGCAGCGTCTTCTACGCCATCCCCGCCTTCGCCGGCGCCGCGGTGGTGGCCTTCGGCCTGGTCCTCGCCCTGCCGCAGTCGCTGGTCATGGCCGTCGCCTTCGTCGTCTGCGCCGGCTGGCGCCTGCTGGCGATGTGGCGCCACTGGGAGGCGCCGCTGCCGCGAGGCTCCGCGTCGGTATGAGCCTCAGTGGTCCGAGCAGCAGGGGATCTGGTGGCGCATCTCGAACGGCACCAGACCGGTGGCGGAGCGCTGGACCAGGAGTACGCAGCGCCCCTCGCGCCACACCGGCCGCGCGAACCCGGTGAGATCGAGGGTGTCCCCGGGGTCCAGCGAGATTCCGGCCAGGCCCTCGACGGCGTCGACGACGCTGTCCGCCTCGACGGCGGCCACCGTGGTCACGGTCTCGATCGTGGTGCGTCCCGGGTAGCGGGCCAGCCGCCCGGCGCTGCGCGCGGCGGCCTCGTCGATCGCGGGGGAGTCGGTGGTGGTGACGTACGCCTCAGGGAGCCGGTCGGCGAGAAGCGCGGTCAGCTCCTCGACCGTCGGGCCGTCGGGCCAGTCCAGGATGGCGACGAGGCGGCCGGTCGGCTCGCGCACGACATGGGTGCTGATGACGTACGCATCCTCGGGCTGCCCCGCGCCGAGCACCTCGTCCAGGCGATGGACGAGATGCTCGGCGGCGGCGAGGTCCCGGGCGTCGGCATCGACGGCCAGGCGTCGGGTGGTCATCGAGTCGGGACGACCCAGACCGGGTTGGTGTAGAACCACAGGTCGACCCACGGGTCGGCGTCGCCGACGACGTCGATGGCGGGACCGGCCGGGTCGATGCCGGCGCCGAGGTAGCCGGGCTGGGACCGATTGGCGTCGGTGCCGCGGACACGTACGTAGAACGCCTCCTCGACACGACCGAGGTCGTAGCGCAGCTGGAAGGTGCCGGTGCGGCCCGAGGTGTCGGTCTGCTCGATCACCTTCGTGTCGGGCGCCTTCCAGGTGTCGCGGTCGGAGACGTACGTCGGGTCGACCGCGCCCCGGATCACGTCGACCCGGTTGAGGCTCGGGACGAACTGCGACCAGTTCGGGACGTCCTGGGCGGCGATGGTGACGACCAGCGAGATCCGGCTGCCCTTCTTCGTCTTCAGGGTGCCGCCGAGGCTCTCGGAGCCACCGTCGGAGGAGACGACGCGTACGTCGACCGACTTCACCAGCGCGCCGTGGTCGACCCAGACGCGGCCGTTGCGCAGGCCCTTCATGACCGCGCCGTAGCTGCGCTCGGAGGCGCCGACGTGGGTGCGGCTGTAGTAGCCCGGCCAGAAGTCACCGGCGGTGGTGTTCAGGGAGCCGGCGTAGACCGGGTCGCCGTAGCGGCCGTTGGCGTTGAAGGAGGCCGAGTCCGACCCGTCGGGGCGGCGCGAGGTGGTGCCCCAGTTGACGTGGGAGTCGGAGTTGGCGCTGATCGACCACGGCTTGCCCTCGGCGAGCAGCGAGTCCCACAGGCCGCCGACGGTCGAGGTGAACCAGTCGAAGCCGCCCCAGGAGCGGTAGGACTCAGCGGGGTATCCGGGGAAGGAGTTCGGGCCGGCCGAGTTGCCGTAGTAGCCGCGGGCGCTGCCCGGGCCGTAGCCGGCGGGCAGTCCCGCCGCCTGGTGGCCGGGCGCGCCCTCCCAGCCGATCGCGATCCGCGGGTCGGCGTCGCGCCAGGCACGTACCTCGTGGGGGCTGTCGATGCCGTTGCGGGCGGGGTGGTTGGCCAGGAAGAGCGCGTCCGCGACGCGGCGCTTGTCGACCTGCTTGCCGAGCCACTGGATGCCGGCGACGGCGAGCGCCTCGTTCTGCGGGGAGTTGCCGCTGGCGCCCTTGACGGAGCCGTCGTAGTCGTTCTCGAACTGCTTGAGCACCGCGACCTCGTTGGCGCCCGGCGCGACGAAGACGGTGCCGTGCTCGGCGGCCGGGATGTTCCACTCCAGACCCTGGAAGATCAGGGTGTCCTTGAGCACCTTGCGCGCGGCCACGATGTCGGGGTTGACCAGGTCGACGCCGAGCTTGGCGTGGGTCGCGCCGCCGTGGTCGGTGATGACCAGCCAGTCCAGGCCGTACGCGGCCCCGTGCTGTGCCTGGTCGATGACCCGGTACATCGCATCCGAGCTGTACTGGGTGTGGATGTGGTGGTCGCCGGCCAGCCAGTGCCGGATCGTGGCCCGGTTGCCGCTCTTCGCGGTGGCGGTCGTGGCGGTCTCGGCCATCGCCGGGGTCACCCCGGTCATGCCCGCCATCCCGGCCGTCACGGCGCCCGCGATGCCGGCGGCGCGGAGCAGGTTGCGCCGGGTCACCTCGGCGGGACGCAGGTCGCTGTCGGACGCGTCCGAGGAGGCGGCGAGGGTGATCTCGTCGACCTCGTGGGAGTGAGTGTGGTCGTGGCCGTGCGCATGGGCGTGGTGGTGCCCCTCCGGCCCGTGCGAGTGGGGGTGGTGCTCGTGTGACACGTTGAATCCTCCGCTTGGATAGGGCGTCTCCCGCGTGCCCGAGCAGCGGCGCTCAGAGCAAAGCGGCGCCGGATGGCCGACGTACGTCCACCGGTTGCCCTCCCGGTGAAATTTTGCCGAGGCGTCACCCCCGTCGGCCGAGGCGTCACTCGCGTCGGCCGAGAAG
Organism: Nocardioides sp. YJ-D4; assembly: GCF_054031495.1. NCBI lineage: Bacteria > Bacillati > Actinomycetota > Actinomycetes > Propionibacteriales > Nocardioidaceae > Nocardioides > Nocardioides sp. YJ-D4. The sequence goes on along the minus strand of NZ_CM132932.1, from coordinate 772,506 downwards.
TCGCTGACGCCGACCGAGGCGTCACGCATCCTTGCAAGTAAGGCTAGCCTTACTCCCGTGATGACCACCGACCGCAGCAACGAAGACGCCGAGACGCTCGCCGACCTCCTCGGAGGCGCGCGTGGTGCGATCGACGCCACCGTCCCGCCGGTCGCGTTCGCGGCCGGCTGGCTGGTCAGCGGAGAGCTGTGGATCGCGACCGTGGTGGCGCTCGCGGTGGCCGCGGTCGTGGCCGTGTGGCAGTGGCGGAAGGGTCGCAAGCCGCGCGCGGTGCTGCTGGGCGTGGCCGGGGTCGCGGTCGCGGCGATGATCGCGCTGCGTACGGGCCGGGCGGAGGACTTCTTCGTGGTCCAGCTCGCCGCCAACGCCGCCAGCGCCCTGGTGTGGGTGGTCAGCATCGCGTTCCGCTGGCCGCTGCTCGGCGTGGTCGTCGGCCTGGTGCTGCGTCAGCGCGGGGCCTGGCGGCGCGATCCCGTCCTGCTGCGGGGCTATGCGCTGGCGAGCTGGGTCTGGGTGTGTCAGTACGTCATCCGGGTCGCCGTCTTCGGTCCGCTGTGGTGGTCGGGCGACGTGGTCGCCCTGGCGATCGCCCGGGTCGCGCTCAGCTGGCCGCTGGTCGCGCTGTGCCTGCTGGTGAGCTGGGTCGTCCTGCGGCGCTCGCTGCCCGAGGACCATCCGGGGCTGCGCCACCCGCAGGCCGCCTGAGCCCTCAGGACAGGGCGGTGCGGAGCAGGTCGTAGAGCCGCCGGGTGGCGCGCTGCTGGTCACCGTCGCGGACCACGAGTGCGAGGCCGGCGCGCACCTCCGCGTCGACGATCGGCGTCGCGACCAGGTCGGTCCCGGCCGCCATCGACTCGGCCAGCACGCAGACGCCCAGCCCGCGGGCGGTCAGCCCGAGCAGCGTCTCCGGGTTGGACCCGGACAGGTCGACCTTCGGTGCCACGCCCGCCCGCGCGCACGACTGCTCCAGGGCCGTACGGATCCCCGTGCCCGGCGGGATGCAGAGCACCGTCTCCTCGTGGAGGTCGGCGAGCCTCGGCCGGGCGCCGGCGAGGCGGTGGCCGGCCGGCGTGATCACAGCGAGCCGCTCGTCGCTGACGGACTCGGTGGCCAGGCCGTCGATGACGGGCCCCGCGTGGGAGATCAGGCTGAGATCGAGCTCGCCGGCCAGCGTACGTCGCTGGAGGCGGTCGGAGGTGTCCTCGACGAGCTCGACGCTGACCCCGGGATGCTCCCGGTGGAAGGTGGCGACGGCGTCGAGGAAGCCGGGGATGGTGCAGCCGGCGATCATCCCGAGGCGTACCTGGCCGTGGATCAGGTCGCTCAGCTCGTCGGCGCTCTGCCGCACACCCTCGATCGCCCGGATCGCGTCGCGAGCGCGGGGGAGGAGTGTCTCGCCGGCATGGGTGAGACGTACGTTGCGGGGACCCCGGACGAGCAGGTCGTGGCCGAGCTCACGCTCGAGCTTGGCCAGCTGGGCACTGATGCCCGACTGGCTGACGTGGAGCCGCTGCGCCGCGGCCGTGAACGAGCCGTGGTCGACGACGGCGACGAAGTAGCGGAGCTGTCCGATTTCCATCACTGTTGATGCTAGCAAGCAGCAGTACTATCTGTTTGAGTGTTCGCTGGAGTCGGGTCAGGCTGGGAGATGAAAGCCGAACCGACCTGAGGAGATCCCGATGACCGCATCCGCTGCCGAGCTCGCCGAGGCGTACTTCACCGCCTGGCAGGAGCGCGACTTCACCCGTCTGCGCGCGCTGCTGGCCGACGACGTGAGCTTCGCCGGCCCGCTCGCCACGATCGAGGGTGCCGACGAGTGCGTCGCCGGACTGGAGGGCATGGCGAAGGTGCTCGACAAGATCGAGGTGAAGGAGCGGCTCGCCGACGGGCCGAGCGTGATCACCTGGTTCGACCTGCACACCACCGTCGCCGAGCCCGCCCCCACCGCCAACTGGATGCGCGTCGAGGACGGGCTGATCACCGAGATCCGGGTCGCCTTCGACCCACGCGGGATCCTCGCCGCTCGCGCCTAGGCGACCTGCTCGTCGAGCCGCTGGGTCCGGGCGGTCTCGCGGATGACCTCGGCCACCAGATCGGGGTCATCGTTCATCGGTACGTGGCCGCAGCCCGCCAGCCACCGGTGGGTCGCGTGCGGGAGACGCCGCGCGGCCACCTTCGCCTGGTAGGGGAGGAGCGTGAGGTCGCGCGAGGCCCAGGCGATGGTGGTCGGGACGTACGTCTGCGTCGGCCCCGGGTAGCTGTAGCGGTAGACACCGCTGAAGAACGTCCTGATCCCCTCGCGCGAGGCGACCATGTTGGCGGTGTCGGCGGCCGCGACGGCGGGGTCGATCTGCCCCGGGCGAGCGAAGAAGCAGCCCATCGTGACCGCACGCGCCACCCGCGACTGCAGCAGCGACCCCGCCACCGGCGCCAGCGGCCGCGCGACCGCCTGGATCCCGGCGAACAGGCCCCTGACGTAGAGGTAGTCGAGGTCGTTCATCCAGAACCCGGCGGGGGAGAGCGCCGTCACCGACCGCGCGTGCCCGGCGTCGGCCATCTCCAGCGCTAGCAGGCCGCCGAGGCTGTTGCCGGCGACGTGCGGCCGCTCGATCCCGAGCTCTTCTCGGAGCTCGTTCAGTTCGTGCGCCACCGCCTCCCGCACCGTACGCCCCGCCAGATCGAACGCCGGTGACTCACCGTGCCCCGGCAGATCGATCGTGATCACCTCGAACTCATCGGCCAGCCGCTCCACCACCCCACCCCACGCCTGTCTGCGGTGCGCGATGCCATGGATCAGGAGCAGCGGCTCCCCGCTGCCGGTCCGTTCGTACGCGAGCATCTTCGCTCCTTCGTTGCGTCCACGTGTCCTGCCGATGGCCGGGAGCCTACGTCCCGGCATGGCCCGAATGTGGGTCCGGCGAGCGGATGCGCTAATGTTTCACCCGCAACGCGTGATTGGCGCAGTGGTAGCGCACTTCGTTCACACCGAAGGGGTCACTGGTTCGAACCCAGTATCACGCACAACGAAGAACCGGCCGCTGACCAGGGTTTTTACCTGATCAGCGGCCGGTTCTCATTTGGCCCTGTCTCTCGGCGCTGTTGGGGTGCCTGACAAAGTGCCTGGCTAACCGATCGCGCGGACTTCTTCTGAGACCCCGCCGCCCTGACCTGGCTCGCGGCCTTCGAGATGGTGGTGTTCATGACTGGCGCCGCGACCATGCGGTTCCGGCGTTCGTCGCCTGGAGGCGGGTCGAGCTGCAGTCCTTCTAAAACATTGACAGTCATCGATATGAGGCGCAAGATCCCATATTGATAGTCATCGATGTGTCACTCAGGAGGAGCCATGTCCCGCATCCAGCTCGCGCTCAACGTCGACAATCTCGAGGAGTCGGTCGCGTTCTACTCGACCCTGTTCGGCGTCGAGCCGGCCAAGACCAAGCCCGGCTATGCCAACTTCGCGGTCGCCGAGCCGCCCCTCAAGCTGGTGCTCGTCGAGAACGCCGGACGGGGCGGCACCATCAACCACCTCGGCGTCGAGGTGGCCGACACCGACACGGTCGACGCCGAGCAGAACCGTCTGCACTCCGCCGGGTTCGCCTCGGTCGACGAGCGCGCCACCACCTGCTGCTACGCCAAGCAGGACAAGTTCTGGGTCGAGAACGCCCCGAACGGTGAGCGGTGGGAGGTCTACACCGTGCTCGCCGACAGCGACACCTTCAACGCGACGGAGGCCGTTGACGGCGACGAGGCCGGCGGACCGACGTGCTGTGGCTCGTCCGCCGAGGCTGTATCGAAGCCGGCCACGGCCGCCTGTTGCTGACTGTCGGCCGAACAGGAAACGACGATCGTCCGAAAGGAGGAGATCCCGTGAGACCGGTAGACATCACCAGCGCGGTTGCCGAACAGCAGATCAGCGATCGGCTCGAGCATGCCCGCGAGGCGCGCCTGGCCGCGATCGCTCGCTGTTGCCGCCCCAGCACCTGGGCGAAGGCAATCACCCGAGCCGTCGCCGCGGCCCGATCTGCAACGCATCGCTCACCACGACCGCAGCCTGCCGTTTGCTGTGCGTGAACGATCGGCGCCGCGACCAGCAACGGACACCGCCGGGCGAGGGTGCCACCTTTGGCCTCGCCCGGCGGCACTCTGCGTCAACCTTCAGCCGAGCTAGCGCGCGAGGTCGGCGCGCGCCTGCTCCAGGACTCGGTCGAGCTCGACGTAGATCTCGTCGTGCCGCTCCCTGAGCTCGTCGAGTCCAGGTGCGTCGTTGAGGTCGCCGATCGCCTGACGGAGGGCTTCGAATCCTTTGGGGATCTTGCCGCCCGCGCTGAGGATGCTCAGCTGACCGATGGCCGCGCGAGCGGCGGAGTTGTTGCGGTACGCCTCCTGGCGCAGCGACTCCCGCTCGGCTGCGGGGAGGTCGGCGAGGCGCGCCTTGACGCGGCTGTAGGTGACGCGCTCGAACTCGTACAGGCTCGCGGCGCACTCGCCGTAGACGCGGACCCTGGCGTCCAGCAGCTGGAGGTCGCGGGAGTTCCGGTGCTGCCAGTACGCGCCCCACCAGGCTCCGAGAAGGGTGGCGATGATGCCCATCGCGGTCACAACCACAGTCGTAGTCACGTCGGGAGACCGTAGGGCATGCGGGTGCCGCCACGCACCGGAACCCGCGAGTGGCTGTAGCAGGAATGCCAAGCGGCCTCAGGCGTGGGGTGGCGCATCGTCGATCTCGAATGCCTGGATCAACGGCACAAGCAGGCGAACCTGGAGAAAGTCTCGCAGCATGTGCTCTGAGGGCTGCTGCCCCAGAGCGCTTCGCATGAGCGCGACGATTCGAGGTCCGCGGTCACAGGGCCTGGTCTCACGCAGAGGGGCCTCTGCGATCGTATGGCGTTCTGGGAGGACGAGGCTCGCGGCTACTCCTCTTCGGCCCTCCGGATCAGGCCGGCAGAGGCGGCCACCGAGGCCCGTACGTCCGGGCTCAACGGTGCGTGGACCTCGGTGTAGCCCCCGTCGGGCCCTCGGATGATCCGGCCGGTCTCATAGCCGGACCGGACGGTTTCCCGCTGGCGGGCCCGGAGCTCGCGGCACATCGCGACCGTGGCCAGGTAGGCGAGCAGGGGCCCGAGGACGAGGGCGGTCCGCAGTGCGTACACCTGGGTCTCGAAGCTGACGTGGAAGATCGTGGCGTTGATGTCCGTGCTCGCCACGAGCCACAGGATCCCGAAGAAGACGAGCCCAGCGACGCCCAAGCCGGTACGCCGAGGGCGGTCCCGCGGTCGGTCCAGGAGGTGGTGCACATTCCGGTCGCCGGTGACTCGCTCCTCGATCATCGGGTAGAGCGTCAGCGCACCGAGGAACGCCGCCGCGACCAGCTCGGGGACGAGCACCGAGAGTGCCCAGGTACGGCCCAGCCAGGAGAAGTCCCAGTCGGGCGGCACCAGCCGGAGGGACCCGTCGAGCCACGCGGTGTACCAGTCAGGCTGGCTGCCGGCCGAGGCACTGTTCGGGCTCGCCGGGCCGTAGCGCCAGATCGGAGCGACCGTGAGCAGCCCACCCATGGCCACCAGCAGGCCGACTGTGAGCAGGAACATCCCGCTTGCTCGGGCGGCGACGGCATGCCAGGGCAGGCCAACCAGGTTGGTCGCAGTGCGCCCGCGGCCGGGGAGCTGGGCAGGACGGGTACGCCGGGCGAGATACAGCCGGAGGGACAGCACGACTGCGAGCAGCGCGGGCAACACCGCGACGTGTAGCCAATACAGGTGTGGCACCACCTCGCCGGGGAACTCGCCGCCGAAGATCAGCATGGTCAGCCGACTGCCGAGGAACGGAGTCCCGATCAGGATGCCCTCGAAGATCCTCAGCCCGGTGCCGGAGAGCGCGTCGTCGGGGAGTCCGTAGCCGCTCCAGCCGGCGCCGAGGGCGAGGAGGAAGGTCGCCACCAGCAGCACCCATGCCAGCCGGCGCGGTCTCCGGAACGCGCCGGTGAAGAACGCGGTCCCGAGCTGCAGCATCAGCGATGCCGGCAGCACGAGAGCCGCCCAGTGATGGGTCTGCCGGACCAGCAGCCCGCCGTTGACCTCGAGTGAGTAGTGGAGCATCGAGTTGTACGCCTGGGAGACCTCCACACCGCGCAGCGGGGCATAGCTGCCTTGGTAGATGACGGGCTCGACCGAGGGGTCGTAGGCCGCCATCAGCAAGATGCCGGTGACCGTCAGGACCACGAGGCAGGCCGCGGAGATGGCTGCGAAGAGCGCCGCCCATGGGTTCGGGACCACCCGGTGGGCGAGGCGACCGTACGTCTCCGCGTACCGCAGCCGATGCCGGCGGGCGCCGACGACGGTCCTGGCGCCCGGGGTGGCGGCCCGTTCGTCGCGTGTCGTCGTGGTCATCGTCTCTCCATCTCGTTGCTGAGGTCCCTTGACGAGATGACCGGCGCGTGCGCGCGGCTGTGACAGCAGGGCGTGCCCGAATGTCACGCCGAGCGCTTCGGGTCGGTCGTGTCGAGAGTCCTGCCGATTCGAGGGAACCGGGCAGGAGGGCAACCACACGACAACGAAGGAGTGATGCGCGATGAGGATCGTGGTCATCGGTGGAAGCGGGCTCGTGGGCTCGAAGGTCGTCAAGCTGCTGGGCGAGCACGGGCACGACGCCGTCGCAGCCTCGCTCACGACGGGCTGCAACGTCATCACTGGCGAGGGTCTCGACGCGGCGCTCGAGGGCGCCGACGTCGTGGTCGACGTGTCGAACTCACCCTCGTTCGCGGATGAGGACGTGTTGCGGTTCTTCACCATCTCGACCGAGAACCAGGTCGCCGCCGAGAAGAAGGCGGGGGTCAGACACCACGTTGCGCTCTCGATCGTCGGGTGCGACCGGGCGCCGGACAGTGGCTACCTGCGAGCGAAGGTCGCGCAGGAGGCGCTGGTGCAGAAGTCGGACGTGGCGTTCTCGATCGTGCGGGCGACCCAGTTCTTCGAGTTCGGCAGGGCGATCGCCGACTCGGCCACCGTCGGGGACGAGGTGCATCTCCCGCCGGTCGGCTTCCAGCCGGTCGCCTCCGAAGACGTCGCGCGGCTCGTGGGGCGTACCGCGGCGGGCAGCCCTGTCAACGGGGTCGTCGAGATCGGTGGGCCGCAGCGCTACCGCTTCGACGAGTTCGTCGCTGCGGCGCTGAAGCGGGTCGGTGACCCGAGGCGGGTCGTCACGGACTCGCAGGCGCCGTACTTCGGTCAGGTGCTCGCCGACGACACGCTCGTGCCTGGCGAGCTCGCCGAGCTCGGTACGACGACGTACGAGATGTTCGTGGAGGGTATGTCGCAGCGCTGAGCTCCGGCTTGGCCTGTCACATCGGCGGCCGCTGCCTGGTCGTAAGAGCATGGACACTGTCAACCAGGCGGCGACCGGCAGCCCCCGGCGCATCGTCATCGTCGGCGGCGGATATGCCGGCTTCTACACGGCGTGGAAGCTGGAGAAGCAGCTGCGGCGCGGCGAGGCGGTCGTCACCGTCGTTGATCCGCTCCCGTACATGACCTACCAGCCGTTCCTCCCGGAGGTCGTCGCCGGGTCGGTCGAGGCGCGCCATGCCGTCGTCTCCCTGCGCCGGCACCTACGGCGTACGCATGTGGTGAGCGGGGCGGTGACCTCGATCGACCACGCCAGCCGCACGATCCAGGTGCACCTCATCGGCGGTGGGGAGACCACGCTGGAGTACGACGAGGTGGTCGTCACGACGGGCAGCATCACGCGAACGTTCCCGGTGCCTGGCATCCCCGATGAGGCGATCGGGCTGAAGCGGATCGAGGAGGCGGTCGCGATCCGCGACGCGATGCTCACCTCGCTCGACATCGCCGCGGATCTGCCGCCCGGGCCTGACCGGGAGAGGTTGCTGACCGTGACCGTTGTCGGTGGCGGGTTCGCCGGGGTCGAGGGTTTCGGCGAGCTGCTCGGGCTGGCGCGAGCCGTTGCCGAACGCCGCTACGGAATCGCGCGCGACGAGCTCCGCTTTCACCTCATCGAGGCCTCCGACCGGATCCTTCCGGAGGTCACGCCGGACGTGAGCGCCTGGGTCACGCGCAAGCTTCGGGCCAAGGGCGCGCACGTGCATCTGGGCACGACGGCGACCTCCGTCTCCAACAGCACCGTCGAGCTCGCGAGCGGGGAGAGCTTCGAGTCCGGGCTGGTCATCTGGGCGGCCGGGATCACAGCCACCCCCGTGATCGCCAACCGGACTGACCTGCCGACGACCGCTCGCGGCTTCATCGAGGTGCGGACCGACCTGCAGGCCGGAACCGAGGCGGCGCCGGTCGCGGGCGCCTGGGCCGCAGGTGACGCGGCGGCCGTGCCGGACCTGGTCGTCGGCGGCACGGCGGTCACCCCGCCGAACGCCCAGCATGCCGTGCGCCAGGCCAAGCTGCTCGCCAAGAACATCACAGCCTCGCTGCGGGGGCGTCGTACGCGGTCGTACCGGCATGCCAATCTCGGGGTGATCGCGACGCTCGGGCTCGGCTGGGGCGTCTTCCAGAGCGGCCCGTTCCTGATCAAGGGCTTCCCAGCCTGGCTGATGCACCGGGCCTACCACGTCATGGTGATCCCCACCTGGGAGCGGAAGCTGCGGGTGCTCTCGGTCTGGCTGCTGGCGGCGGTGCTCGGCCGCGACATCGTCTCGCTGCGCTCGGTGCAGCGGCCCGGCTACGTCTTTCGGCACCAGGGGCAGGTCTGGTTTCCCGACGCCCGCCGGCCACCGGTCGAGGCGGCCGTCGTCGAGACCGGTGCTCCGGTCGGGAGCGACGTTCACAGCGGCTGAGGCTTCCCCCGTACGCGCCGGCGCGGATGACGACAGGACGGCGGTCGCGTCCGTTTCGGATCGTCTATTCCCAGTGGGTCACCGAGATGACCCAGGAGAGCCGCCGTCGCCACGTCACCAGGTCGTCGTCCGTGAACGGCGGCCTCGCGGGAGGTGCGTCCTCGGGGGTCGGCTCGCCGAGGATGAGCGGTCGTGCGCCTGCCAGGAGCAGGTTGCACAGAAGGTCGCTGCCGATCTCGCTGACACCTGGCCTCTCGCACTCCGGGCATTCGTAGATGAGCTCGCCGCAGGCCGTCGCGGCGACATCGACCCGCAGCACCACGCTGCCGAGGTGCACAGTGATGTCGGTGAGGCATCGGGGACAGGTCATCAAGATGGTGGTCATCGGCATCGCCTTTCCGCTCGGGTCCACTCTTTAGACCGGGCGAGCAGATGCGTTGTGACGACCGGCGGCCATGAGCCAGGTCACGCCCCGGCAGAGGTAGGCAGTTCAAGCGGCGGCGGCCAACGAGCCGGGTGCCTGGGGCGGGACGCAGCCACATGTCTCGCTGCACGGCAGGTACGTGTGGCTCGCGTGTCCGCATCGGGGGCACGGGAGGTCATGTGACAGGTGCGGATGCCTGATGGTTTCCGGGATGTCCCACATGCTCAGTCCTCCTAGTCCGGCCGGACCGTTCCGGTGATGAATCGTGAAGCGAGCGCCGGGCGTCGACGACGACTTCCGCGCTTCTGCGGTGTTGCCCTTTTCGACCGTGCCGCGACCTCCGGCGTGACGTCACACCCGAGCACCGGCGTCATACGACGTCGATCACGACCAAACGCGCCCTACGGGATAGGTTTCTGCGGCATTCCCCCGATCTTGGAGTTTCTCGATGTCAGACCTGACCTATCAAATGCTGGCGTTGGTGGCCTATATGGTCGCCATGCTCGGCATCGGCGCCTGGGCGTACCGGCGCACCTCGAACCTCGACGACTACATGCTGGGCGGGCGCGATCTCGGCCCGATGGTGAGTGCGTTGAGCGCGGGTGCCTCGGACATGTCGGGGTGGCTGCTCATGGGCCTGCCCGGCGCGATCTACGCGACCGGACTGATGGAGGGCTGGATCGCTGTCGGTCTGACCGTCGGCGCCTGGCTCAACTGGAAGGTCGTGGCGCCGCGGCTGCGCACGTACACCGAGGTCTCGGGCGACTCGATCACCGTGCCCAGCTTCCTGGAGAACCGGCTCAAGGACTCCTCGCGGCTGCTGCGGATGGCCTCCGGCGCCGTCATCCTGGTGTTCTTCACCTTCTACGTGTCCTCGGGCATGGTCGCCGGCGGGGTCTTCTTCGAGAGCTCCTTCGGCACCGACTTCCACACCGGCATGCTGGTGGTGGCCGGGGTCGTGGTGGCGTACACGCTCTTCGGCGGGTTTCTCGCCGTCTCCTACACCGACTTCGTGCAGGGCGCGATCATGCTGCTCGCGCTGGTCCTGGTGCCCGTCGTCGGTGTCTTCGTGACCGGCGGGCCCGCCGAGACCCTGGACAGCATCCGCGCCGTCGACCCGTCGCGGCTGAGCATGGTCGAAGGCGCCACCGCCCTCGGCGTCATCTCGGCGGTCGCGTGGGGGCTGGGCTACTTCGGCCAGCCGCACATCATCGTCCGGTTCATGGCCCTGCGTACGGCGGGGGAGGCCGCCTCCGCGCGGCGGATCGGCATCGGCTGGATGCTGCTGAGCCTCTTCGGCGCCGTCGGCACCGCGCTCGTGGGCATCGCCTACTACCAGCAGAACCCCGACGCGAAGCTCGACGACCCGGAGGCGGTCTTCATCGTCCTGGGGCAGATCTTCTTCCACCCCTTGGTCGCGGGCATCATGCTCGCCGCCGTGCTCGCCGCGATCATGAGCACGATCTCCTCCCAGCTCCTGGTGACCTCCTCGGCGCTGGTCGAGGACCTCTACAAGGCGGTCTTCAAGAACGACGCCTCCGACCGCCAGCTGGTCCTCTTCGGCCGGCTCGCCGTGCTCGGGATCGCCGTCGTGGCCGCTGTGCTGGCCTGGCCCAAGAGCGGAACCGTGCTCGACCTGGTCGCGTACGCCTGGGCGGGCTTCGGTGCCTCCTTCGGCCCGATCATCCTGCTGGCGCTGTGGTGGCGGAAGCTCACCGCCGCCGGCGCGCTGGCCGGCCTGGTGGTCGGTGCGGTGACCGTCGTCGTCTGGGGCAACATCGACGCGCTCAGCTCGCAGATGTATGAAATCGTGCCGGGCTTCGCTCTCAACACGATCGTCGCGGTGGTGGTCAGCCTGGTGACCTACCGGGAGAACCCGGACATCGAGGCCGAGTTCGACGAGGCGATCCGGCTGCTGGACGCCGACGGCTCGCGCGAGGAGTCGGTGCGGGTCTGACGCGCCGGGCCCGGGATCTCGTGGAAACCACGATCCCGGGCCCGATGGCGTACTGTTGATCTCGTTGAAGGGATGGCTCTGTAAGCCATCCTGGCCGCACACCACGTCGCGGCTTGTATCTTTTATCTGGTTTTCGGTTCGCTGGACATCAGCACAGATGGATGTCTTCAGCGGCTTGGGACACAGTGTCCCTTGCACCGAACAGAGGAAAAAGATCATGGCTCAGGGCACCGTCAAGTGGTTCAACGCTGACAAGGGCTTCGGCTTCATCGCGCAGGACGGCGGCGGCGAGGACGTGTTCGTTCACTTCTCCGCCATCCAGACCAGCGGTTACAAGTCGCTCGACGAGAACCAGAAGGTCGAGTTCGACGTCACCGCCGGCCCCAAGGGCCCGCAGGCCGAGAACGTCCGCGTCGCCTGATTTTCAACGAAGGGCCCCGACCGCTGCTGCGGTCGGGGCCCTTCGTGCGTCCGACGACCCGGTCAGTGCAGCTGCGCCTGCCAGTCCTGCGGGACGCGATCCGCGGGCGCCGGTGCGGACTGAGACTCGGGTCGGCTCATCGGCTCGGCCAACGCCGGACCCTGGAGCGCCTCCTGGTTCTCGAAGTCCCAGAACCACGCCTCGCCGGGCTCGAAGCTCTGCATGTAGCGGTGGCCCGTCTCGCGGAAGTGGCGGCTGGCGTGCTGCGCCGGGGAACTGTCGCAGCAGCCCACGTGCCCGCACTCGGCGCACCGCCGAAGATGGAACCACCATCCGGAGTCGCTCGCGAGGCACTCGGCGCATCCGGTGCCGGAGGGCGGGGCAGCGACGTTGATCCCTGGTGTGCCGGTCATGCGCTCAGGCTATCGCGTGCGACGGCGACCGTTACGGAGCGAGGCGCACGCGTAGGTTCATCTCATCGGGTCCTAGGGTGGGAGCCGAGGAGGGCTGACATGGATCGCGACCGAAACGAGCAAGGGCGGGCACAGCAGGCCCGCCCGCGCGACGCGCTCGGCCGCCCGCTGCCCTACGGCGAGGTCGGCGTCGAGCCGATCTCCGAAGAGCCGCGTCCGCCGGCCGAGACCCTGGCGTACGCCCGCGAGCTCCTGGACGCGGGGCGCCCGTTCGCGGCCCACGAGGCGCTCGAGGTCCGTTGGAAGTCGTGTCCGGAGGAGGAGCGTGAGCTGTGGCAGGGGCTGGCGCAGCTGTGTGTCGGCCTGACCCACCACGAGCGCGGCAACGCCGTCGGGGCCTCGCGGCTGATCGAGCGGGCGGCGCGACGGCTGGAGACGTACGAACAGGGTGGCGGTCCCACCTACGGCCTCGACCTCGGAGCGCTCATCGCGTGTGCCCGAGACCGGGTATAGCTCCACCTGCCTCTTGACCGCGAAGGTCCTCGGCGTGCTTTCGTGGAGGCATGAGCCGCACGGTCGATGTCGACTACCTGGTGGTGGGTGCCGGCGCCATGGGGATGGCGTTCACAGACGCTCTGATCGAGCACGCCGACGTGCGGGTGGCGCTGGTCGACCGGCGCCATGGTGTCAGCGGTCACTGGCTGGAGGCGTACCCGTTCGTACGCCTGCATCAGGCCTCCGCCTTCTACGGCGTCGCCTCGACGTTGCTCGGGGGCGGGCAGCTGCAGCAGCGAGGGCCTGAGAAGGGTCTTCAGGAGCGCGCCACCCAGGCGGAGATCTGCGCCTACTACGCCCGGATCCTCGAGCGGATGGTGGAGCCCGGCAAGGTCGAGTTCTTCCCGAACAGCGAGTACGTCGGCGACGGCACCGTCGTCTCGCACATCTCGGGGGAGCGCTTCGAGATGCCCGGGGCCCGGATCGTCGACGCCCGCTATCTGGCGCCCAGCATCCCCGCCGAGAAGCCGCCGCCGTTCGGTGTCGCGGACGGCGCCCGGGTGCTGCCGGTCAACGAGCTCGCGCGGCTCGAGGAGACCCCGAGCCAGTACGTCGTCGTCGGCTCCGGCAAGACCGCGACCGACGCATGCATCTGGCTGCTGTCGCGCGGCGTCGACCCGGATGCGATCTGCTGGGTGCGGCCGCGCGACCCGTGGATGCTCAACCGGGCCCTCATCCAGCCCGATCCCGCGATCTTCCTCGGCATGGCCGCCGACATGATGCAGATCGCGGAGAGGTCGACGTCGCCCGAGGATCTGTTCCTCGGGCTGGAGGACGCCGGCATCATGCTCCGCATCGACCGAACGGTCATGCCGACGATGGCCAAGGCGCCGACGCTGGCGACGTGGGAGCTCGAGCAGCTGCGTACGCTCGAGAACGTCGTACGCCGCGGCCACATCCAGCACGTCGACCGCGGCAGCCTCACCTTCGCCGACGGATCGCTCGCGATTGCGGACGACGCCCTGGTCGTGCACTGTGCCGCGGACGGGCTGAAGTATCCGCCCCTGCTCCCGGTCTGGCGCCCCGAGGCGATCACGCTGCAGCCGATCCGTGCCGGTTTCCCGTGCTTCGGCGCCGCGGTCACCGGCTACGTCGAGGCCACCCGCGACGCCGACACCGAGAAGAACCGGCTCTGCCCGCCGAGCCCGTTCCCCGACACGATGGCGACCTGGGCGATGATGAACGTCCTGGGCACCCAGGCGGCCATGTCGTTCTCGTCCGAACCGGACATCAAGGCGTGGTCGGACGGGGTCGCGCTCAACCCGGCCCGGGTCCCGCCCGGGTATCCCGCGTCGGCCGCCCTCGACGACGCTCGCGAACGGCTGGCGAAGCACACCAAGCCTGCTCTCGCGCAGCTGGCCCAGCTGAGCTGAGCGCGTGATGAGCGGCCCGGATGCCCGTCACCTGCCACCTCGGACGGGTATCAGTGGTGAGCGGCCGTACCTCCTTGATCTCAGGAGGTGTTCATCATGGTGTTGAACCGTTCGCTCCTCGCTGTCATCCCTTGCGCACTCCTGCTCTTCGCCGCGTGCGGCTCGTCCGACGGAGAGTCGGAGGTGGACGTCACGGATGCGAGCTCTGCCGGGACCGGGCAGGGAGATCCTGATCCCGACGATCCCACCGATCCCGACGAGCCGGCTGTGGCCGTGCCGACGCTGCCGATCGGCGGCGGGTCGTACCCGCTCGACGGCAGCCCCGGCGTGGTCTGCGCCGACGTCAGCTGGCTCTGGCCGAGCGGTGACGACCCGTCGGTGCCCGAGGGCGTCTCGGTCGCCGTCACCGGCTACGAGGTCGAGCCGGAGGTCTTCGAGCCGACCGACGCAGCGTGCGACGGTGCGTCCTGCCTGGACGGATTCGTCTTCACCCCCGACTCGACCAGCTGCCAGGTGGCGATGCTCTCGCTGGTTCCCTGGACCGACGAGCAGGAGGGCGAGGACGCCGTGCTGCGGCTCAGCGGCGAGATGACCTGCCCGGCCGAGCCCTGCGAGCTCGAGGACGTCGAGGGTGGCGACATCGAGGCGTTCCTCACGGCGCCGGAGGTCGACACGGAGTCCGAGTCCGAGTCCGAGTCGACCGAGTCGACGGACCCGGCCGAATCAGGCTGAGCCATGACCGATACGCCGCCGACGGGGATCGACCGCTGGGTGAGTCTGGCGACGAGCTTCGTCGCGCCGGTGACCCTGATCAGCGCCGTGCTGTTCTACTTCGGGTACGTCGCCGCCCGCGCCCAGTACGACTACTTCGGCCTCGACGTCGACGTGATCGGGCTCAGCACCCGCGCCTACGTCATGCGCAGCCCACAGCCTCTGCTGACCCCGATGCTGGTCCTGGTGCTGGGCGGAGTCGCCGTGGTCGCCTTCGACCATTGGGTTCGGCGCCGTGCCGTGGAGGACTGGTTTCGTCCGCTGGTCACGATCGTCCTCGGCGCCGGCCTGGTCCTCCTGGCGGTCGGCACGGTGCTGCTGGCGGGCTTCGCTCTCGTCGGTGGTTGGACCTACTACGCCCTGGTGACCCCGGTCCTGCTCGGCGGTGGCGCGGCACTCGTGGCGTACGCCCTAAGGCTGCGCGACGGCCGGCTCGAACCTCGCATCGTGCTGCTCTGGGTGGGTGTGGCCGCCTGCGTGATCTGGGCGACGGCCACGACCGCTCAGTGGACCGGCCGTGGCCTGGCGATGGAACAGGCCCGCAACCTCCGCAGCTTGCCCAGCGTCGTCCTCGACACCCGCGAGCGGCTGTACGTCCCGGCCACCGCCGGGGTCGAGGAGGTCGTACGACCTGACGCCGGTGAGGGCGACTACCGCTTCCGCTACTGGCGGCTGAGGCTGCTGATCCAGGGCGATGACCGGATGTTCCTCGTGCCCGACACCTGGAGCGCCGGCGGCACGACCATCCTGGTCCGGCTCGATGACGACGTACGAGTGCAGTTCCAGTTCCGGAACTCGCCACCGAGCTAGCGCTCCGGCCGTCGACCAGTAGGTCGCGGAGGTCAGTTGGTCTTCTGCTCCTCAGCTCTGGTTGCGTCCAGCGTGCCCAGCAGGCGTAGCGCCTCGGCGCTGGGTGAGCCGACGTCGGCGTGGTACACGACGAGCTGTTGCCCGGGGCTGGAGCGGACGTCGAAGGCCTCCATCCGGAGCGTCACCTCGCCGACGTCAGGGTGGTGGAACCGCTTGGACTCGTGGCGCTTGCCGCGGGCATCCTGCCGCGCCCACAGGCGCGCGAAGTCCGCGCTCTGCTCGCTGACGGTGCGTAGTACCTCGAGGATGCGCGGGTCGTGCGGGGCGTCGCCGTGGAGGAGACGGAAGCCCGCCACCGTGTTCGCTGCAGCCTGCTCCCAGTCGGGGTAGAACGTACGCGCTGTGGGGCCCAGGAACAGCTTGAAGACCAGGTTGGCGCCGTGACGGAACCCGTCGAAGAGCGCGTAGGCCAGTCGGTTGCCGGCCAGGACGTCGTAGGCACGACCCAGCACGAGGGCCGGGGTGTCCGGCCACATGTCCAGCAGCTGGAGCAGCTGCGGATCGACGCGCTCGGGGAGGATCGCACGGGAGGACGCCGGTGCCAGGCCGGCGATCCGGTAGAGATGCAACCGTGCCTCGTCGTCGAGGCAGAAGACCTGACTGAGAGCGTCGAGCACCTGGGCCGACGGATTGCGTTCGCGGCCCTGTTCGAGGCGGACGTAGTAGTCGACGCTCATTCCGGCCAGCATCGCAACCTCCTCCCGACGCAGACCCGGGACACGGCGAACTCCGATGCTGGGCACGTTCACGTCGTCGGGGCTCACCAGAGCGCGCCGACTGCGCAGATAGTCACCAAGGGGAGTAGAGGCCACGGCTTCGATGCTAGGGCGAACGAGTCATCGATGGGTGGGTGCGGTGCTCCCAGGGACAGCGCGGCCTTCATGGCGGCCGTTGAACGCAGCACGGTTGACGCATGACAGAAACGAAGACATCCAAGACGGTCCTGGTCACCGGAGCCAGCAGCGGAATCGGTGAGGCAACCGCTCGGCGCCTTGCTGCCGAGGGCCACCACGTGATCTTGACCGCTCGGCGTACGGAGCGCCTCGAGATGGTCGCCGCCGAGCTCCGCGACAGCGGACACAGCGCGGAGGCCCACGGTCTCGACGTCAGCGACCGGGCCGCGGTTGCCGGTCTGGTCGACTCCGTCGTGGCGCGCCACGGACGCCTCGATGTCCTGGTCGGCAACGCCGGCGTGATGCTGCTGTCGCGGCTCGACGCGCTGCTGGTCGACGAGTGGGACCGCATGCTCGACGTCAACATCAAAGGCCTTCTGCACGGCATCGCTGCCGTCCTCCCGCACTTCAAGGCGCAGGGCGGCGGCCATGTGGTGACGATCGCGTCCATCGGTGCCCACGAGGTCGTTCCCACCTCGGCGGTCTATTCGGCCACGAAGTACGCGGCCTGGGCGCTCACCGAGGGCCTACGACTCGAGTCCGATCCGAGCATCCGAGTCACCACGATCTCGCCCGGAGTAGTGGAGACCGAACTGGCGGAGCACATCACGGATCCGGTCGCGTCAGCCGCGATGGAGGCGTACCGCGCCGCCAGCATCCCCGCGGATGCCATCGTGGGTGCCGTCAGCTATGCGATCGCCCAGCCGGCCGGCGTCGATGTCAACGAGATCGTCATTCGCCCGGCTGCTCAGCGGAGCGCTTGAGGTTGGCCCAACGCCTCCTTCAACCTGGCGGCGAAGGCACTCGGGTGGTCCACGAAACCGGTGTGGTCGCCCGGGAACCGGATGGCGGTGAGTCCGAGCCGAATGGCGAGCGCCTCGGTCGTACGCTCACACAGCTGACCAGCCGACTCCTCGCCGATGCCGAGGACGATGCGAGGGCCGCGGCGCAGCGCTTGCTCGTCGGGCTCCCACCGAACGGACGCGGGCAGCTCCTGGGCGTACCAGAACGCCTCTTCCGCCAGAGCGCTCGGGCTGCGCTCGCCGCCGAACATGGCCTCGAGCATGCCGTCCGGCACGACGATGTTCGCTTGGTCGAAGAACATGCCCCATGCACCGACCACGTCACCGTCGGCGTAGCGACGTCTCATCGCGTCCGTCAGGGCACGCTGCTCCTCCCGGTCGTCGAGAAGCTCCAGCAGCGGGGGCTCGTGCGCCACGACCGTCATGGCGAGCTCGGGATGACGCTGGGCGAAGGCGAGGGCCGTCACGGCACCGCCGCTGGACCCGAGGATGGCGACGGGGCCGAGGCCGGTACGGCGTACGAGCTCGGCGAGATCGTCCGCGCGCTGCTCGGGTGTGGAGCCGACGGACCGATCGGCCAGAACGCTCCCGCCGTGGCCGCGTGGGTCGTGGGTGAGGACGGTGTGGTCGGCGGCGAGCGCCTCGGCGAGCGGGGCGAACTCCTCGGCGGCCATCGGCGATCCGACGAGCGCGATGGCGGGCCCGGATCCGCGTAGCTCGTAGCTCAGGCGTGTTTCGGGCAGGTCGATCTGGACGGTTGCGTACATGGCGTTCTCCTTGGTGTCGGTATCGGTGTCGGTATCGGTGTCGGTATCGGTGATGGCAGTGGTCGGGTCTGGGCCAGGCGCAGGATCCTGGAGACGAGGGGCGGCGCGGCGGCCGCGAGCAGGACCGTGAGCGCGGCGGGTAGCACCATCGCGCCGGCCAGCCCCACCCCGGCGGCGAGCCCGCCGATGAGGACCGGCCCCACGAACCCGCCGAGATATCCGATCGTGGTGACGACCGAGAGCCGCCGCGGATCGATCCGGGACGCGCCCAGGCTTCCGATCACGATCGGCCAGACGAGGGCCGTGCCCGCGCCGGCGAGCGCCCATCCTCCGGCGGCGACCACGACCCGCGCACCCTCCGCGACGATGGGGGAGAGGAGGACGAGTACGAACCCGAGCAGCGTCACCCCGGCGGCCGCCGCCACCAGGGTCGGTGCGGCGACCGTGCCGCGCAGACGGTCTCCCGCGAAGCGGACCACGGTCATCGCAGCGAAGAAGACGGCGTAGATCATCGCTCCGGCGGCCGGTTCGGCGCCGAGGACGCGGGTGGTGTGGATCCCCGCCCAGTCGGTGGCCGCGCCTTCCACCACGAAGGCAGCGGCGGCCACAGCACCGGCGCCGATGAGCACGGGGCTCGGCGCGCGAGTCGGCCCCTGAGAAGCTGCCGCGTTCGGATGCGCGGCGGTGCCTGGCTCGGTGCCGGCACGGCCGGGCGGAACCCGCAGCGACAGCAGCGTGAGCAGGGCGCCGGCGCTCAGTGCGGCGGCGGGCAGGAGCAGGAGGCTGTCTCCGCCGGCACGCAGCGCGGCCGCCAGTGCGGACGACCCCAGGACGGCGCCGAGCGTCCAGCATCCGTGCATCCGGGCGATCACGGGTCGTCCCGCTGCGCGCTCGGCCGCCGTCGCCTGCGAGGTCAGCCCGACGTTGATGGCGCCGCAGCAGAGGCCGAAGACGGCGGCGAGGGCGATCATCGGCTCGGCGGCAGGCATCGCGCCGATCGTGGCGAGGAGGAGCGCAGCCATGGGGAGGGCGAAGCGGAGCACGATGGCGTCGCTCCAGCGGTGGGCGAGGTGTCCCGCCAACGGCATCGCGATCGCCGCGCCCAGCGCGAGAGTGAGGAGCAGCAGCCCGAGTCGCGTGGGGCCGAGACCGACTCGGGCATCGAGGACGGGAAGCCCCGCGCCCCAGACCGCGGTGAGCATGCCCACTCCGCCGTGCAGCGCGGTGAGGGATCGGATCGACGAGGACATGTCTCCAGATTCCTCGCGGCCTCGGGTGCGCGTCCAACACCGGCGAAGCGCGGATCAACGCACTTCTGTTGTCGATCTCCTGTCGCCGGTTCGCCGACCGGACAGAATGGGCCTGTGGCAGGCGACCTCGAGATCAGACTCCTGCGCCGTTTCGTGGCGGTCGCGGAGGAGCTGCACTTCGGGCGCGCGGCCGACCGGCTCTTCATCGCCCAGCAGGCGCTCAGCCGAGACGTACGCCGGCTCGAGGACGCCGCGGGGGTCCGTCTCCTCGACCGCTCCTCGCGCCGCGTCGCACTCACGCCGGAGGGCCGGCGTCTCCTGGACCGAGCCCGCGAGCTCATCGCGCTGCACGATCGCGCCGTACGCGACCTGCGTGCCGACACCGGCAGCCTGGTCATCGACGCCGTCGCGCGGGGAACGACGCCTGCTCGTGTCCTGGACGCGGCTCGGCGTACGGCCCCTGACATCGAGTTCATCGTCCGTTACGGCGGCGGATCCGCGGACACGGTGGTCGGGGCCGACGTCGGCTTCGGTGCCACCCCACAGGGCGTCTCGGCCCCGCGTGCGCAGGCGGTCCGTCATGAGCGGGTCATCGTGCTGCTCCCCGACGATCACGAGCTGACCGTGCTCGACGCCGTCCCGCTCGAGGCCCTCCGTACGGCCCGGGTGTGCACGCGGTCCGGCGACCACGTGACTCCCGCATGGGCCCGCGCGATGGCTCAGCTCCTCGCGCCGTTCGGTGTGGATCCGGGGGACGGGCATCCCCATGTCCTCGGCGGAGCCGAGCTCGCCGCGCACCTGCGGCTGCACGGTGCGCCCGGGCTCGCCTTGGAGAGCCAGGCGCCGCTCGAGGGCATCGTCACGCGTCCGCTCGTCGATCCCGTCGCGCTGTTTCCCTGGACGATGCGCTGGCGCGCGGACCTCGACCATCCCGGTCTCGAGGTGCTCAGACGCAGCGCCCGCGAGCTGTCCGAGGCGCAGGCATGGACCACGGTGCCCGACGGCGCCTTGCTCCTGAGCGCCTGAACGGCCGGAAGGGGCCGGCCCCTTCCGACATCCCGAGGGCGTCCGTCACCGAGTGCGAGGACGAAGGCCCCTCGTCGGCCGTGACGCCGTCGGGTTGCCTGGAAGCACCGGGTCGCCACCCTTCGGACGAGAGGATCCGCCGATGAGCACGAACGAGCCGAGATCTGACCGCGAGGGCTCTCGAGCAGGACCGCTGCCAGCCGCGAAGGCGTGGCGTGCGGTGGCTCGCTGTGTCGTCGCTTCGGCGCGCATGCTGGCCACGGGGGTCGTGCACTGGCCGCGCGTCAACGTGGGGCGCCGACTCCGGTTCGCCGACGGGACCACCGGTGAGGTGTACCGAGAGACCGCGGTCGCACTGCCACCTGCCGAGCCGTGCGTTCTGGTGGTGTGCTTCCGGCTCCGCCGGGTCCGGGGTCGTGGCCACCTGCTGTTCCGGTGGGAGAGCTGGCTGAACACCCCGCTGTTCGTGGGATTCCCCGGATTCGTCTCCAAGCTCTGGCTCGCCGCCGACGAGCAGGGTCGCTATCGCGGCTTCTACGAGTGGGACGGCGCCGAACTTGCCGAGCACTACGCCCGGTCTCTGTGGAGGGTGCTCGCGCTGGTGAGCGTGCCGGGGTCGATCGACTTCCGGGTCCTGCCCGGGATGCATCGCGACGAGGTGCTCGCGGATCCCGGCCTGCTCGAAGGCCACACCAGCCCCACGATCCCCGACTGGTGGTGCCCGGTCGGCACGTCATGAGCGCCCCGGACGTACCGTCGTCTGGGCATTGTGGGGACAAGGCGCTTGCCGGGTCCGGCCGGCGCAGGCACAGTGCGTAGCATGCGCATCCTGGGGGTATCGACGGCGGGCGCCGGCCACTTCAACCCGATGAAGCCTTGGCTGAGGCGCCTCGCCGACCAGGGGCACGAGGTGACCGTGGTGGGGCCGCCCGGGTTGGCGGCGGCCGCGAAGGGGTTCGACTTCCGAGAGGGCGCCGCGCCTGACCCCGCGTCGGTCGCACCGATCTGGCAGCGGGTGGCCGAATCGCCGATGGAGGTGGCGCGGGAGCTGGTGCTGCGGGAGCTCTTCGCGCGCATCAACTCCGGGGCGATGATCCCGGCAGTACGCGCAGCGATCGACGATCTCCGGCCGGACCTGGTGCTGCGAGATCCCGCTGAGTACGCATCGGCACTGGCGGCCGCCGAAGCGGGCGTTCCCCAGGTGCGGCTCGGCGTCAGCCTGTGCTCGGAGATCGCGTTCTTCGAAAGCGTGGCGGCGCCGGTGCTCGAGGACTGGCGATCAGGCCTGCACCGCGAGATCGTCGAGTCGCCGATCCTGACCAGGTTCCCGGCGAGCCTCGACCCCTCGCCGTTCGCCGCCACGGCCCGATACCGGATCGGCGAGCCCCGAACGCGTGAGGTCGATCCGAGCTTCGTCTACGCGACCCTCGGCACCGTCGCGCCCACGATGCCGCCGATGCGGCCGTGGTTCGACATCGTCGCCGAGGTCCTGGGCGCGCTTCCGGTGGACGCCGTCTTCACCGTCGGCCACGACCTCGACCCCGCACAGATCGCAGCCGCCCCGAACGTACGGATCGAAACCTGGGCCGAGCACGCCGAGGTCCTCTCCCGCGCGGCGGTGATCGTCCACCACGGCGGCTCGGGAACGGTGCTCGACGCCCTCGCCGCCGGCGTCCCACAGGTGATCGTGCCCCTCTTCGCCGATCAGGGCGCGAACGGCGCCGTCGTCATGAAGGCAGGCTTGGGGACCGCCCTGGTCGACTCCGGAGGCGCCGCGTTCCACGTTCCTCAGGACGGTGAGGTGGACAGGTTGCGGACGCTCGTCGCCGAGACGATGGCCTCTGACACGGTCGGAGTCCGCGCGGTCGAGGTCGCCGCGGAGATGTCCAGCCTGCCCGAGCTGGACCCTGCCATGCTCGGCATCAGCTGAGCGACGACACGTGCGAGCGGCTGGGCGAGGCACCCTGAGCGTTGCCTCGCCCAGCCGGACGGGTGTAAGCCGCAGATCCCTGCGGGCGTCAGTTGCCCCTGCATGCCTCGCCGGGTGACGGCACGAACTCCTTGAGTCCGGCGCGTACGAAGATGCCGTAGCTCTGCACCCCGTGGTAGCGGTCGTTGCCTCCCGGGCTCTGGTTGCCGCGCTCGCCCAGCGCGTCGTCATCGAAACCTGGAGGGTTGCCCTCGATGGCGTCTGCGGTGTCCTGGCCCGAGAACACGCACTCCGAGGAGGCGCGGTCCGGCGCGGGGATGTCGTCGCCGTTGCCGTTCACCTCTGCCGCGCTCGCGGCACCGGCTCCAGCCAGCACGAGCCCGGCCGCGATGGCACAGCTCTTCATCAACAGCTTCATGACCTCTGTTCCTTCCGTCTTCGATGCCCCTGACCTGACCTGCCGTGGCACCGAACCGAATGGCCAGGAAGGCCGAGATGTCGTGTGGGCTTGCACTTTCATCATCAGTCCGGCCTCGACGCGTTGCTATACGCCAATCTGGGGGCTTCCCACCTCGACCGGCTCTTCCACCGGCGCGGAGTCGAGCTCCGGCAGGAGCCGGTCCAGCCACTGCGGCAGCCACCAGTTCGCGTTGCCCAGGAGCTTCATGGTCGCGGGGACCAGCATCAGGCGTACGACGGTGGCGTCGAGGAAGATGGCCGTGGCCAGGCCCACGCCCATCATCTTCACCACCGGGTCGCTGCCGAGGACGAAGCCCGAGAAGACCGCGACCATGATCAGCGCGGCTGCGGTGATGGTGCGGCCGGTGCCGGCGATCCCTTCGATGACGGCGCGGGTGTTGTCGCCGTGGCGGCGGTACTGCTCGCGCACCCGGGACAGCAGGAACACCTCGTAGTCCATGGAGAGCCCGAACAGGATCGCGAACATGAACAGCGGGATGAACGACACGATCGGCACCGTCGACTCCACGCCGATCAGGTCGGCGGCCCAGCCCCACTGGAAGACCATGACGAGCACGCCGTACGCCGCACCGACGCTCAGCAGGTTGAGAACGACCGCCTTCAGCGGGACCAGCACGGACCGGAACAGCACGGCGAGCAGGAGGAACGACAGCAGGAGGACAGCCGCCACGAAGCGTGGCATCCGCTCCTGCACCCGGTCGCCGAGGTCGGCGAAGGTGGCGGTCTGTCCGCCGACGTGGGCGGTCGCCGAGCTGCCGTCGAGAACGGCCGGGATGACGTCGCCGCGCAGCCTCATGACGGTCTCTTGCGTGGCGACGTCCTGGGGCGACGTGGTCGGCTGCGCCACCAGCGTGGCCACGCCCGCGGAGTCATCGATGGCCGGTTCGCCGACCGCGGTGATGCCCGGGTCCGCGGCCACCGCCTCGGCCAGCGGCGCCACGACGGACCTGTCCCGCGAGATGTCGACCGCGATCACCAGAGGCCCGTTGGCCCCGGGCCCGAAGCCGTCGGCGATCAGGTCGTAGGCGCGGCGTTCGGTCCTCGACTCGGGCTTGGTCCCGTCGTCGGGGAAGCCCAGGTCGAGCGCGAGGACGGGTGCGGCCAGGGCGATCATGAAGACCGCTGCTCCGATGAGGTACGCGGTCGCGTTGCGGGTCACGTGAGCACCCCACCGGTACCAACCCGTGCTGGGTCGAGGGCTGGGCCGGTGCACTCCGTCCGCGACCCGTCGCCGGCGTCCGTTGATCCGGTGCCCGGCCAGTCCGAGCAAGGCCGGCAGCAGGGTGACCGAGGCGAGCACCATCACGAGCACCATCGCGGAGATGGCGACCCCGCCACCGGTCACGAACGGGATCCCCGCGACGAGCAGCCCCAGGATCGCCACGACGACCGTGCCGCCGGCGAAGATCACCGCTTGTCCCGCGGTCGCCAGGGCTCGGCCCACCGCTTCGGGGACGGGCATCCCCGCTGCCAGGTTCTCGCGGTGCCTGGTGACCAGGAAGAGCGCGTAGTCGATGCCGACGCCGAGCCCGACCATGGCCGCGAGCTCCGGCGCCCAGGCCGGGATGTCGATCAGGTACGTCACCAGCTTCATCGAGGTGATGCCGATGACCAGGCCGAACAGCGCCATCCCGATCGGCAGCCCCATGGCGACGAAGGAGCCGAAGGCGATCAGCAGGACGATCATCGCGACGACGATCCCCGCGACCTCGCCGAGCCCGGTGGGGGCCTCCTCGAACGCGAAGAACAGGTCGCCGCCGGTTTCCAGCGTCAGCGACGACTCCTCACGCAGGTCGGCGACGGCGTCCTTGAGGTTGTCCAGGTCGGCGGCTTCGAGGTGCTCGATCGCCGGGTACTGCACCCGTACGAGCGCGATGTCGCCGTCCTGCGAGACGCTGCTCGTCGTGCCCTGCACGTGCGGGAGCTCGGCGAGGGCCGCCTCCACAGGCACCACCTGCGTCGTGGCGTCCGGCGCTTGGAGCACGACGTGGGCGGTGACTCCGCCCTCGTCGGCCTGGGCCTCGGCGAGCAGCTCCGCGGCTTGGTAGGAGTCGAGGCCGGGCGCCTCGAAGCTCTCCTCGAGCTCACGCCCGAAGGCGGCGGAGGAGGCGATGACGACGAGCGCGAGAACGACCCAGGCGCCGATGGCGGTCCAGGGACGTGTCGCGGCGGACCGGCCTAGCCGGTAGAGGAGTTCAGACATGTCTCTACCGTGGCCGGGCGAGGAGCGATCCACATCGGGCCAAGGAGCAGTGGGTTGCTCGGCCGAAAGTACGAGGAGACGCTCGTGCTTGTGCCCCGTACGGCGAGGCTGTCCGCTCGCTAGGGTCGAGGGGTGGTGACCGCCTTCGTCCGCTCAGTCCTGGCCGAGCCCCGTGCCCCGGACCCGCCGGCGCGGGCGTGGTGGGACTGGGCCCTGGTCGGTGCCTTGCTGGTCGCGACCGCGGGCGAGGCGATCTTCCGCCCCGACGTACCGTGGCGGCCCCTGGCCACCGTGGTCGCGCTCCTGGTGATCCCGGCCCTGCTCTGGCGGCGTACGCACCCACTTCTGGCGACCGCGGTCGGCTTCGGCGGCGCGATGGTGCTGCACATCCCGTTGATCGTCGACGACGTCGTCGATGCGGGGCTCTACACCATGGTCTGCGTCCTGATGCTGCCCTACACCCTGTACCGCTGGGCGTCGGGACGCGAGGCTCTGATCGGTACGGCGATCGTCGCCGTACCGGTGACTCTGGGACTCGCCGCGACCGAGACCTTCGGGGACCTGATCGGCGGCGCCACGGTGGTGGTCGCGTCCTTCGCCCTGGGGGCCGCGATGCGCTACCGCGCGGTCGCGCGCCAGCGCGAGGTCCAGCAGGTCCGTACGCTCGAGCGCGGTGAGCTCGCCCGCGAGCTGCACGACACCGTCGCGCACCATGTCTCCGCCATCGCGATCCAGGCTCAGGCAGGGCGGGCGGTGGCGGCCACCGACCCGGGCGCGGCCGTCGAGGCACTGGCCGTGATCGAGGCCGAGGCCTCCCAGACGTTGTCCGAGATGCGCACGATGGTCCGGGTGCTCCGCGACGGCGAGGCGGCCGACGCAGTGCCGGTCGAGTACGCACCGCAGCGGGGCATCGGCGATCTGGACGAGCTGACCCGGATGAGCCCCTTGGTGGAGGTGCGGTGCGTAGGCGATCTCTCCGACCTGCCGCAGCCGGTCGAGGTGTCGGTGTATCGGATCTGTCAGGAGTCGGTCACCAACGCGATCCGGCACGCCTTCTACCCCACGAGGGTCAGCGTGGAGGTCTGGGGCGAGGCCGGCGTCGTACGGTTGCGTGTGCACGACGACGGGGAAGCGACCCGCCCTCCGACCAGCGTGGGCTATGGCCTGCTCGGGATGGCGGAGCGGGCAAAGCTCCTCGGCGGCGTGTGCCAGGCCGGGCCGGACCCGGCTGGTGGCTGGACCGTCGAGGCGACCCTGCCGCGCGAGGTGTCGCGATGACCATCCGGGTGGTGGTCGCCGACGACCAGCTCCTGGTCCGCACGGGTCTGACGATGATCCTCAACGCGCAGCCCGGGATCGAGGTCGTCGGGGAGGCCACGGACGGTCACGAGGCGGTGGCCGTGGCACGCGAGCTGCGTCCCGACGTCTGCCTCTTCGACATCCGGATGCCCGGCATCGACGGGGTCGAAGCCACCCGCCGGCTCGCCGGCCCCGGCGTCGAGGACCCGCTCGCGATCGTGGTCATCACGACCTTCGACCTCGACGAGTACGTCCACGGTGCTCTCAAGGCCGGCGCCCGGGGCTTCCTCCTCAAGGACGCCGGCCCCGAGCTGCTGGTCCAGGCGATCCACGCAGCCGCGAACGGCGACGCGCTCATCTCGCCCAACATCACCCGTCGCCTCCTCACCACGCTGGCCGGCCTGGAGCGAGCCACTCCACCGGCCCAGCCGATCGAGCCGCTCACCGAGCGCGAGGAGGAGGTCCTCCTCACCGTCGCGCGCGGCCGCACCAATGCCGAGATCGCCAAGGAGCTGAACATCACCCTGAGCACGGTGAAGTCCCATGTCGCCGCGCTGATGAACAAGCTCGGCGCCCGCAACCGCGTCGAGGTCGCGATGTGGGCGTATGAGACCAAGCGGGTGAAGGAATAGGGCCACTACCGCGTCTTGGGTAGCTGGCTTGCGCTACCGTCGCGCCGTGCCGGGATCTGTTTAGACCTGTTGCATGCGGTCGCGCGGGTCCGGCGGCCGGTCCGTCCTGCAAAGGGGATGTCCATGACTCTGGGCGATGACACCGAGACCGGGAGCGAGGACTGGGCTCGCACGCGGGACTATCTGCAGAACGACCCGACCAAGTGGGACAGCCTCTCCTGGATCGCCGCGCGCACCCTCATCGACTCGGTCAACGACATCCTGGGCCGCGGGACGCAGGGGCTCGTCGAGGACCTGCGTGCTCGCTGGACGAAGACGGACGAGCCGACGATCGACCGCTCCGAGGTCTCGAGGTTCCTGGTCATCGGCGACACCGGCGAGCAGGACGCGTCGCAGTACGTCGTCGCGCCCGCCCTGGCGCGAGCCGCGGAACAGGCCGGCTTCGTGCTCGTCCTGAGCGACGTGATCTACCCGTCCGGGAACGTCAACGACTACGTCGACGGCTTCTACAAGCCTTACCGGTCGAACCGCGTGGAAGGCCTCAAGGCGCCCGCAGACGTACGGGCCGAGTTCGCGCTTCCGGAGAACGTCCCGGTCTACGCGATGCCGGGCAACCACGACTGGTACGACGGCCTCTACGGCTTCGCCCACCAGTTCCTCTACCCGGCGGACGCGCCACCGACCTGGCCCAGCGAGCTCCTGGCGCCGTCGTTCGAGGAGCCGCTGGGGCGATGGCAGCTGATCCGGGACCGCTTCGGCCGCATCATGTGGCGCACACCCAGCGAACCATCAGACAGGTCCGCCCCGGCGCGGTGGGGGAAACCAGCCTCGGACGGCACGCCGGCACCGGAAGCCACGCTGCAGCCGGCGCCGTACTTCGTCATCAAGACGGAGCACGTGGACCTGGTGTGCATCGACACCGGCATCGACGGGACCATCGACGGCCGGCAGTTCGCCTGGCTGAGCTCGCTCGGCGGTGAGAAGCCGAAGATCCTGATGACCGGCAAGCCGCTGTTCGTCAACGGTGAGCGGCGGAAGGGGAAGGTGTCCGGAAGCCCTGACGAGACCGTGTACGACATCGTGGCCGACGAGAAGCGCGGCTACGTCGCGACGGTGGGCGGCGACACGCACAACTTCCAGCTGTACGACCCGACGATCCCGGACAGCTCGCGCGACGGCCTGTGGCACATCGTCAGCGGTGGTGGCGGCGCGTACACCCACGCCACCCATCCCATCCGAACGGCCACCGCGGACGCCCGAAGCGACCTGCGATTCCGGCCGACCAAGCTCTTCCCGCGGTCGGCCGAGTCCCTGTCGTACTTCGCCCAGCAGCTGGTCCCCAGCATCTGGCGGCTGCTGCTGACCGTCGTGCTGTTCGGCGGGGGAGTGGTCCTGGGCCGGTGGCTCGCCGACACCGGGTCCGGGGGCGTGGCCATCGCGACGATGATCGTGCTGATGCTGCTGCACCTGATGCCGCATCGTCCCGGGCGCAGTCATTTCGTACGCCGCCTGCTCCTGCGTCTCGAAGCGCTGGTCGCGGGGGTGCTGGCGACGCTGTTCCTGCACCACTACCTGCCGGATGCGGCCGGAGAGCTGCTGGTGCTGTTCGGGTCGTGCACCCTGTGGATCTGCCTCAACGCCTGGTGCGTGCGGTGGTCGAGGTGGTGGAGCCCCGTCGAGCGGGTGCCCGGCTGGCATCACGCCGCGTTCGCGTGCGTGCTGGCGGCCCTCGTGGTCCTGGCCCTGCTGCCGATGGTCTTGGACGCGGGCGGCCCGGACGAGGGACGTACGGTGTCCTGGGTCCTCGTCGTCGCGGTCGACCTCTACGCCGTCCTGGCAATCATCGGGTGGCGGAAACGGATCGTCACCACCGTGAACGGCGCGAGGGCCGCGAGCTGGCTCGAGCGCTCGGTGGTGTGGGCCGTGCTCGCCCAGGCCGCCGTCGTGGCGGGCGAGATGCTGCGCGTGATGAGCGGCGAGGGCCTGACCCTGCTGTTCCTCAGCGGCCTGCTCGGACTCGTGCCGTTGGCGGTGATCACCGTGGTGGTGCTGGCGGCCGTTCTGGCCCCGGGCCTCCTCACCCGCAGCCTGCGCGGTGAGCCCGTACGCCGGGCGCGGGCGTGGCTCCGCTGGCGGCGTCGGCTGGTTCAGCCCCTCGTCTTCCTCGCGGCGCCCGTGACGCTGGTGCTCTGGGCGTGGGTCGCCGACGCCGTCGACTCCGCATGGATGCGCGCCGCCTTCGCCCTGCCGGCGCTGATCACCGTGACTGTGATCGGCATGCTGGTCGTCGACTGGGTGCGACGGGAGCACGAGCGCCTGTACATGCCGCTGCTGGTCCTCGCCGTCCTCGCCCTCGGGGTGCTCCTGCTGGGGGCGGCGGTGCCGGGCCTGCTCGACATGCCCGGCTTCGAGGCACCCGGCCGGCTCGCGAACGAGCTCAGGACGTGGTGGCCGGCCGTGGCGGTCGGCGCGGCCCTCTTCACCGCCGTCGCGATCGGCGCCGCGATCCTCCTCGCTCACCTGGTGTTCCTCGGCGCGTACTCGCTGATCGTGGACCCCAAGGCGTGGGTGAGTCCCCGCTACCGCCCGGGCGGCCCGACGCACTACGACTTCATCAGCGAGGCAGACGCGACGGCCATCATCGAGGCCGAGCAGGAGGGCGGCCAGGCGGCACTGGTCGAGGGCGTCGGCCGGCGCATCAGACGCCGGGCGCAGATCGCCTTCCCTGGCCTGAACCCACCGTTCGGGCCGATCCAGAAGTTCGTCTCCGAGATCTACTCCCTCGACGAGCCGCCGTTCTTCAAGCACTTCCTCGAGTTCGAGACCTCAGCCACCGAGGTCGTGGTGAAGATCCACCGCGTGCGCGGCGACCAGCCGGTCGAGATCGAAGAGGTGGCCAGGATCAGTCTTACGGATGCGGCCCCGCAGGTGACTGATCGCTCCCTGCCGCGCGAGACGCGCGCGTCGGATTCAGGCCCGACAAGTCACACCACCTCAACGTTCCGGAGGTCGACGTGAGCCAACGCGACAGCGTATGCAATCCCATCCTGTTGTCTCCAGATGAGCCGGGCATGCCTCGGTTCCAGTTCGTCGCGCTAGACGCATACAAGCCGCGGGGCGACGTGACCCGCATCGAAGACGACATCAACCTGCATTCATTTCCCTGGTTCGCTGAGATCGTCGGACGCTACTCCGATCGCCAAGGCCAACCGATCGACACCTGGTGGTGCATCAACCGCATGCCGGTCGTCGGCACGGACTTCGAACTGTTGTCGGCATGCATCGACGGCGCTCCGGAGTCCCTGTTTCACGTGCTGTCTGGACGCGACCACGGCGATGCCCTCGCCGGCATTCTGAGGAGAGACTGGCCCGACATCTTCGCGATGCTCGAAGCGAGTACGTCGGGCGATCTCAGCCGGAGGCTCCTTCTCGCGGTGGACGTTGGCAACGGCCGGCAATGGATGGTCGCGGACGTCGTGGCCGGTGAAGACCGGCACAACATCGCGCCGGCGCAGGTTGAAGACCTGATCGTCACGGCTCTGTCCGTGGCCTTGCGCACCAACGACTGGCTCACCAAGCTGCCGGGCATTCTCGAGCTCGGCCCAGACCTGACCACTCGCCGGCTCCGAGGGATGGCGGGAATACTCGGGGGAGTCGCAGATGTCGGGGGAGGGCTCCAGGCGCTCGCGCAGAACAATCTCAATCCGCAGGCAATCACATCCGCGATACAGGCCGCGAGTGGGCTACCTGACCACGTTCGATCTGTCTTCCGCTAGCAAGGCGTGTGGCGCCTGGGATCTACCGCTCAGAACTGCGGTGGTGTGACGCAAGCGGTCCGTCGCGAGGCTCGCGGTAGATCGGGATGCCAGGCCATGTTTGCACTCGTCGTCGAGACAGGGTTGCTTCTCAGGCGTTGGCGTAGCCGGCGATCTGGTCTCGGATGCGCTGAAGTTCGGCCTCGTCAGAGAGTCCTTGCCAGTCCCAGCGCGGTGTGTAGGCGCGCTCGAGGGTTTGCTGCTCGTCCGGGGTCAGTTCGATGTCGAGGGAGGCCACGGCGTCGTCGATCTGTGCGACGGTGTTCGCGCCGACGATCGGGGCGGTGACGACGGGCTTGCTGTGCAGCCAGGCCAGGGCGATCTGTGCGCGGCTTGCACCGTGGTTCGCGGCGACGGTGCCGACCGCGTCGATGGTGGCATGGTCGCTGGTCTCGGTCAGCGGGGTGTAGAGCATGTCGGCGTAGCCGCCGTCGCTCTCGGAGCGTTGGGTGGAGCGCGCTTGGTCCCACGGACGGGCGAGGCGGCCGCGAGCCAGCGGGCTCCAGATCAGGGTGCCGACGCCTTCGTCGATGCAGAAGGGGATCATCTCGCGCTCCTCCTCGCGGGCGATGAGGTTGTAGTGGTGCTGCATCGTGGCAAATCGCGCCCAGCCGTTGGCTCGCTGGAGGTGGAGCGCTTTGGCGAACTCCCAGGCGTGCATCGAGGAGGCGCCGAGGTAGCGGACCTTTCCCTGCTTGACGAGGTCGTGCAGCGCTTCGAGTGTCTCCTCGAGCGGGGTCGCGTGGTCGTTGCGATGGATCTGGTAGAGGTCGATGTAGTCCGTGCCGAGGCGGCGGAGGCTGTGCTCTACCTCGGTCATGATCGCCTTGCGGGACAGGCCTGCGCTGTTCGGGCCGGAGCGCATCGGGTGGCGGAGCTTGGTTGCGATCACGATCTGGTCGCGATCGGCGAAGTCCGCCAGGGCCCGGCCGAGGATCTCCTCGCTGGAGCCGTAGGAGTAGAGGTTGGCGGTGTCGAAGAAGTTGATGCCCGACTCGATTGCGTGCTTGATCAGCGGGCGGCTGGTGGCCTCGTCGAGGGACCAGACGGGGTGGCCGCGGTTCGGGTCGCCGTAGGTCATCGCCCCGATGGCAATGGGGGAAACGTCGAGGCCGGTGGTGCCGAGCTTGGTGTAGTGCATGGGGTTCCCTTATCGTTGTGGAGAAGTCTCCGCTTACCGTAGTGGAGAGTTCTCCACTTATCAAGGGGGCTGTTGTGGTGCGTTCGGATGCCCGTGAGAATCGCGACCGAATCCTGGAGGCGGCGCGTGACGCGTTCGAAGAGGACGGGGCGACGTCGATGAACCAGGTCGCGCAGCGGGCACGCGTCGGTGCGGGAACGCTGTACCGGAACTTCCCCACCCGCGAGGACCTGGTGCTCGCCGTCTACCAGCACGAGGTCGACCGGCTGTTGGCTTCGGTCTCGAACCTCCTCGCCGAGCACCCGCCGGTCGAGGCACTGCGCACCTGGACGCTGGACCTGGTGGCGGCGATGCGCAGAAAGCACGGCCTCGGGGACGCACTGACTCCAAGTGCGCACCAGTCGATGAGCGAGCAGACCTACGGCCCCGTCATCGGTGCGATCACCGCGCTGCTCGACGCAGGCAAGGCCTCAGGCGTGGTCCGCGCAGACGCTGACCCGGGCGACTACCTGCAGCTCACCGCTGCACTGTGGCGAGCGCCGCGTGAACCCGAGGACCGGGCTCCGCACATACTCGACCTCATCCTCGACGGCCTCGCGTACGGCGCACACAACTGATCCAACCGCCGCATCGCGGTCAGGTGCCGGAAGGCCCTGAAGAGGTGGTACGACACTGGCGCTGTCGCTGACGCAGTCGTCGAGAAGGGAACGCGCCGCGGCGTCGCCCACGAGCTCCTGACGCCGCCTTCGTCCCATGCCTACCGACGTGCCGCGGCTGAGCCCGCCCGCGGGCGGGCTCGTCTGGGAGGTCGTCCTCAAGCCATCTCGGGGACGTGCAGGTGCGCGTAGGCGAGGTCGAACTCGTGCACGTCGACGATCTCGCCGCCCGTGTCGCTCGCGACCCGGCTGCGCATGTCGTCGGCCGCCGAGCGGCTGGCTTCCATCGCGGCGCGGGACTCCCAGGCCGTGGTGGCGCAACCCAGGCCGGACGACCGGTTCATCAGCAGGCTGGCGCTGCAGAACCCAGCGGTCTGCTCGAGCTGGGGAAGGATGCCTACCCGGAAGGTCTCGGCCATGGCGTCGAGGTCACCCTGCAGCCAGCTGACTCGGGCGCACTCGCCGTGATGGCTACGGTGCATGACGACGATCTCCCACTCGTCGATCTGCATGGAGCCGCCGAGGATGTCCTTCCCTCGGTCGCGCATCGGGCGAAGCTGCTCATCGCTGGCGCGCATGGCCGCCTCGTCTTCCCACGAGCTTGTTGCGATGCATCGCCCGGTCTCGCGGTCGACCAGCATCGAGAGGCCGCGACAGCCCTCGATGCTGTCGAGCATGGGCCCGACCTCGTTCTTGACGAACGTGATGCCCGCGTCGACGTTGCCGGGACTGCCGTGGAACGTAGTGGAACGTGCGTACACGGCCCGCTCCTTTCTAGGACAGGGCAGTGCCCGGACCGGCACCGCCGGTTCTTCCTTGTCTACTCCTCTGGGCGCGGGGACGCTATACCCACTCTGCGGCTCTTGGCCCCCGTCGAAAAGGTGGATGGTCGGCGCAGATGTGCTGTGCCACGATGAGGCAGTGGCAGGGCCGTGCCTTCCCGCAACTTATGCTCGACCGAGTGAATGACGTTGCCGAAGAACTGGTCCGTACGCCGCCGAGCCTCGAGGACTACCTGCATCTGAGGGCTGCTTCGGGGCTGACGCCGAAGTCGGCTGCGCAAGGCGAGGGCGCACTGGCCGGCAGCTGGCGATGGAGCGTCGTCAGGCGAGAAGGACGGGCGGTCGCGATGGGCCGCGTGATCGGTGACGGCGGCTGGTACTTCCACATCGCCGACATGGCGACGCTGCCCGAGCACCAAGGCCGCGGGCTGGGGCGGCGAGTGCTCGCCGACCTGCTGGCGCAGATCGACGAAGCCGCGCCAGCAGAGGCGTACGTGACCCTCATGGCTGACGCCCCGGGACGTCGGCTGTACGAATCGATGGGATTCGTGGAGACCGCGCCCAAGTCCCTGGGTATGCGCCGCGCGCACTGATCCGCTCGATTCCTCGCGCGGCATTCTGGGCGAAGTTGTCTACCGTGCCGCACTCGGATATCGCCATCCGTGTGCGTCCGACGCGGCGATGACGGTCAGGCGAGGCACGCCGTCATGCGGATCGAGACAAGTAAGCCTGGCATCTCGGCTCCCAGCTTGGCTGCGTAGCGGGTGGGCGGATCAGCCAGGAACCAGCGAGCGTATTCCTCGTTCATCCCTGCGAAGTCCTCCGGGTCGGTCAGCAGCACGCCTACCTCAACGACGTCGTCGAGCGTCGCACCGGCCTCCCGCAGGATGGCCTCGCAGTTCGCCAGCGCCTGGCGGGTCTGGGCCTGGATGCTGTCACCGGCCAATCGGCCCGTCCTCGGGTCGATTCCGGTGGTTCCCGAGATGAACACCTGGAAACCGGCTTTGACTCCCTGGCTGAAGAGCGGAGAGCTTGGTGCGTTAGGTGTCGTGATGATCTGACGCGGCATCTCGGAACCTCCTGTTCTGATAGTCCCATCAAGTAGATGTGCCGGGAAGTGTCCTTCGGCTACAGCGTTCGTGCGCGCCGGACAGGCGGCGAAATGATGGGGCGAGGTTTGACCGCGGAGGTCGCTTCCATGGATCTCGCGCTGCTGGGATGGGAAGCGGTCGCGGTTGTCGGGGCCGCGCCTGAACGAAACTGTCGGTACGCACGCCTAGAGTGCGCCAGGTGATTACACGATGAGCAAGGACGCCGCGATGCGGGCGATGCGCGAGGCCCGGTATCGCGAAAGGCAAGAGGCGTCGACCGCCGACTCGACGCCGACCAGGGCGGCGCTTCGACCTGCGAAGGCCCAGGCCGCCACGACGGCTGCTCCACCTTCGCCCGCCGAGGCGCTGTGTGGCCACCGTTCGATGAACGGGCGCACCTGCACACGCGAGCAGGGCCACGAGGCAAAGAGCCACCGCTACTCCTAGCGCTCAGCCGCCCTGCCCCGTTCAGGCAAGGCGCTCGCCGGTCCGTAGGAGCCGGCGCATCGAGCGCGCCGACAAGCGGCGGTGTGAAGCAGGTTCCGCCGGCGCGGAATGCGGCAGATCCGGGCGTGCACGCTCAGAGGCGCCTCGTCCTGAGCGTCGCCGTAAGTCACGTCGCTAGGTGTAGCTCCTCGACCCGCAGCGCCGACCCTTCCCGCAGCGGTTCCCACACACCGGTCGACTTGAAGCCGTGGACGACATAGAGGCGGCGCGCGACTTGGTTGCCCTCGGTCACGTGCAGACGTACGCCGAGATCGCGGTCGCGGCACCAGTTCACGAGATCGGTGAGGAGCCCGGCGGCGTGCCCACGGCCGCGTGCGTCGGGCGCCGTCCACATGCCCCAGATGTAGGCGACGGCGCTGTTCGGGGGAGTGAAGACGCCACCCATCGCTACCCTCGGCCGTCTTGCAGCACCACCAGGATCGGTGCGGACCCCTCGGCCCGCTGCCGCCAGAAGTCCTCCGGGAGCGCCTGGGCCTCGGCGAGCGTCGTTCTGAAGGCGTCGGGTGAGTCGGCCAGCGCCTGCAGGCTGACGTTGCGAAGGAGAGACCAGTCATCAGCGGCGATGGTGCGTACCTCGACGTTCATGGCATCGAGTTGACAGCAACCCTGTCGGTCCTGCCACCAGATTGCGACTCGGTTCCTGATCTTTGACCTTCTCCAGGCGGTCCCAGGTGATCACGACCCATTCGAGACCACCGTCGCGCATCGCGGAGGTCGCCGACCGCTGTCGCCCCGAGGACCGCGGAGATCGTCTTGCCCACGCCGGGCTCATCGGCCAGCAGGAACTGCCGCCCGCCCGCCGCAGCGCGCGCCGCGATGGCGTCAGCAGCCTCGTACTGGATCTTCCGCGGCTCGAGGGCGTCGGTCGGCTCGAGGCTCTGCGTCGGAAGGTCGGGATTGAGGGTGCTCTCGATGAACCGACCGAGCGTGTATGGACCCGGCGCGTAGGGCGCGAGGTGCGCCGGCAGAGCGTGCCCGACGTACAGGTGGGTCTTGACTCCCGGGTGCCAGATGGCGCCCTCGACCTGGGAGCCGTAGGGGACGTCGAGCACCCACAGCCGCTCGCCCGGGCCGACGGCCGGCAACGGACGCGTCGGTTGTCGCGGCCCGCCGGTGCGGACGCCCGCCGCGGCGACGAGCACTGGATCGGCGAGAACTGGCCACCCCAAGACGCTATCGCCTGTCGGCGAGCTGGATGCGCCAGCTCCTGTCTATGGGCGGGGCGCGCCGCTCACCTTCGGGGGCGGGGATTGTTCGTACGCGTGGTGGCCGGCGCGCTGCGGGGATCCTCCGGCCAGGCGTGCTTGGGGTAGCGCCCGCGCAGATCAGCACGTACGCCGGGGTAGCCGTTGTCCCAGAAGGACCCCAGGTCTGCCGTGACGGCTGCTGGGCGTCGCGCGGGGGAGAGCAGATGCAGCAGGAGCGGGACCCGGCCGTCCGCCAGGACCGGCGCTGCGGTCCAGCCGAAGACCTCTTGGATGCGCACAGCGAGCACCGGTTGTTCGGCGGAGTAGTCGATCCGCACGCTCGACCCACTGGGGACCTGCACTCGCTCGGGAGCCAGATCGTCGAGCCTGCCTGCCTGCGGCCACGGCACCATCGCCCGCAGCGCGGCGGCTACGTCGACGCGACGAAGATCCTGGGCCGAGCGAACCCGCGCCAGCTGAGGCCCGAGCCACGACTGGAGGTTCCGCGTCAGTGCCACGTCGCTCACATCTGGCCACGGGTCACCGAGCGCACGGTGCAGGAAGTCGAGGCGGGCGCGCAGCGCCGTGGCCGCCTCCGACCAGGAGAGGAGAGCGATTCCCTCCCTCGCCACGGCTTCTCGGATCGCGTCGGTCACGGCGTGGGCCGGTGGATCGCTGAGCGGTACGGAGCGGAGCTCGATCGCGCCCAGCAGCGTACGTCGGCGAGCCAGCACCCGCCCTCCGGTCCAGGTGACCTCGTCCACCTCGGTCCACAGGGACGGCGCCGCCTCCAGCGCGAGGTCCTCGGTGAGCGGGGCCGCCGCTCGGATCCGGGCTTCACGTTGCCCGGGCCGCCGCTCCGCGTCTCCGACCGCGAGCCACTCCAGTCCGCCCAAGGGCCCCGCAGCACGCGGATCGAGCGCCGCGCCCGTCCCGGACGCCATCAGGTAGCTCGCGGAGCTCGAGCGCTTGCGCGCAATCCGGTCCGGATGCGCCAGGGCCACCACCAGCCCCACCGCCACGTCATCGGTGAGTGCTCGGCCGTCGGTGCCCTGCTTCCCGACGACCTTCTCCAACCGGGCGACCTGGCCGCGCCACGAGCCTGCCCCCTGTCCGGCACGGAGCGACCGGAGCGCAGCAACCAGGTCGCCGCCGGGAGCGCGCACGTCCTCGCTCAGCATCGCGACCACCTCTGCGGCTCGCCTGGCTCCGACGAGACCGGCCCCGTCGATGAGGGCACGCGCCAGCCTGGGATCGGCCGGTACGCCGGCGATCACCCGGCCCCGCGAGGTGGCCCTCCCGTCCTCGGTCATCGCCCCCAGATCCACCAGCACCTCCTTGGCCGCCGACATCGCATGCGCCGGTGGCTGGTCGAGGAGCGCCAGGTCGTGCACGTCGTCACTGCCCCAGCACGCCACCTCCAGGGCGAAGGCCGTCAGGTCGGCGGTCGCGATCTCGGGCTCCGGGTGAGCGGCCAGATGCGCGTGCTCCGCCTCGGACCAACAACGCAGCACGGCGCCCGGCCCCAGCCGTCCGGCCCGACCCGCCCGCTGCTCGGCCGCTGCCCGGCTCACCGCGACGGTGACCAGAGAAGCCAGTCCGCGTCGGTGGTCAGTGCGTGGCTCGCGCGAGAATCCGGCATCCACCACGACGCGTACCCCAGGCACCGTCAGCGACGACTCGGCGACCGCGGTCGAGACGATCACTCGTCGACGCGGGCCTTCGCTGAGCGCACGATCCTGCTCGGCGCCGGACAGACGTCCGTGCAGGGCGTGCACGTCCGCGTCCACGCCGGTAAGGCGACGTACGGTCGCCTCGACCTCCGCGACACCCGGCACGAAGACCAGGACGTCACCCTCGTGCTCGACGAGCGCACGACGTACGGTCGCTGCGACATGGTCGTGGAAGGCCGGGGTGATGCCTCGGTCGTCGGTGCGGCGCACCCCCGCAGGCGGCGGGCACCAGACCGCTTGGACCGGGTGCAGCGCACCCAGGACGCGGATCACCGGAGCGGTGTGGACCCCACCGAGCAGGGAGGCGGTCCGTTCGGCCTCGATGGTGGCCGACATCGCCACCAGGGACAGGTCCTCACGCAGGTGGGCCCGGACGTCGATGAGCAGCGCCAAGGTCAGGTCGGCGTCGAGGTGGCGCTCGTGCACTTCGTCGAGCACGACGGCCCCGACGCCGACCAGCTCGGGATCGTGCTGGATCCGCCGGAGCAGCAGGCCGGTCGTGACGACCTCGACACGGGTACGCCGACTGGTGCGCCGGTCTCCACGCACGGAGTACCCGACCGTCTCGCCAACCGGTTCGCCCAGCAGGTGTGCCAGCCGACGGGCAGCGGCCCGGGCTGCGATGCGGCTGGGCTGCGTCACGACGACGCGTCCGGCGACGACCTCGGCGACCGCGGGCGGGACCAAGGTCGTCTTGCCGGTGCCCGGCGGTGCGTGGACCACCGCGACTCCGCGGGCACGAAGCGCCTGGTCGAGAGCGGCCATGCCGGCGGTGACCGGGAGATCGGGCGGCGCGGCGAGCAGATTGCGCAGAGGGTCGGACACTCCTGCAGTGTGCCTGACGTGCCTCGGCCGGTGTCGCGTCGGCGCCGAGGGCTGTCACCACGACGACGCCCGAGCAGACGAGCCCATCGTCCGACGCATCGCATCGGAGGTCACGATCTGGGACTGGTGGATGTGGGAAGCAGTACTGAAAGGGCCATGTGTCTCCAGGCTCGTCGCGTCCGCAGCCGGTCGCTATCCGGTGTCCGCAGCGCTCCAGCCGATCGGTGCAGCATCAGCCATCCGCACTTCCGTCTACCACCGCATCAAGCCTCGACACAGCTGGTGCGCCCACTGGCGGCGGTATGACCCAACTCCAGATCTACGCGACTGTGGCCGGGGTCAAGCGAGGTCTGTCCGACGCATGAAGCTAGCGACCTCGGAGAGCAGACTCGTAGACGCCCATGTCGATGGCGAGCGCAGTCCCGAGCTGTTGAAGTTGGCGGAAAAGGCGGATACCGAAGTGGATCAGCTGGTCCGCCTCGGTACTGAACTCCAGGGGGATCTCCTCTTCACGGCTCCCAAGCTCGACGGGGACGGGGGTGTAGTCGAATGCGATCGTGTCGACCGCAATGCCGATGTCGAGAGAGTCGTCCAGCCCGACGGCTGGCAGATGTTCGTGAAGCTTGGAGACCGTCGCCTCCCGGCCCGCCCACGACGTCGTCGCTGCCAAGAGCCCGCCGATGATGTGCTTGGAATGCGGGTCGGTTGCTGCATACACGCCGCCGGCGTGCTTGATGGGAGCCGAGGTCCGATGCAGGCGGCGAACTGACGCGACCTTTTCGCGTGCAGCCGCAACGTAGGTTGTGTTAATGACGGGCTTGACCTCGAAGGCAGCGTAGACCGCCTCGACCGGGACGAAGCGATAGCCGCCGTGCGACCCGAACCACAGCGGTGAGTACTGACGGTCGTAGACCGCAACGTCGATCTGCTGACTCATGGCGCCATCGGCATCGACGGCGAAGATCGGGCCGGCGATGTATCGCTCTGGCAAGAAGCCACGAAGAACGTCGAGCCAGTCGACTTCGGAATGATCACCGAGTGCAGTCGGGTGGCTCGTGACGTCTCGAATCGACGCGTGCGACTCGAGCAGCATCGCCTGCTTGCGACGAAACGCCGCGGCGATGTTGAAGGGCGGGGCGGTCATGCGGACGCCTGGTCGTTGAAAGCCGCAGTCGGGCCGAGGTCCGTGGCGACCGACATGAGCAGGTCGGCGGTGATGGGCTCATCAGGATAAGCGGTGAGAATCGCTGTTGGCAGGAGTCGCTGGGTCAGGTCCGAGTACGTGAAGCCGGGACGGCCGGAGCCCTGAGGACCAGTCGCGACGACCAACTTTTCTATGATGTCGTCGTCGAGCTCGTAGTTCTCGAACGCCATCGCGATAACCTGCCGGCGCTGGTCCTCGTTCGGGCGGCCGAAGTTGAACGTCGCCGCAGCGCGACGCTTGACCGCCGGGTCCAGTGCCTCGAGACGGTTGGTGCACATCACGACGAGTAGCGGGATGCCGGAGCCCGCGAGGCTGTCGATGGCTGCGAGGAACGCGTCAACGCCCGCGCGGTCCTCGTGGTGCATCTGGGTTGCCTCGCGGGACTGGACGAGCGCGTCGGCCTCGTCCATCACCATCACCGTGACCTTCGAAACCTTGCCCGTGCTGTAATGCCGCCCGAGCCTGGCTTCATTGGCGATCTCGTCGAAGGCAGAGCTGATCAGAGCAGTCATCTCGCCGACATGTCCCGAGCCGCGGGTCGACAGCTTGAGCCGCCACAGCTCGACCTCGACTCCGAGGTGCTCGGCCAAGTCGCCCCCGAAACTTTCGGCAAGCGCGGACTTTCCGGAGCCGACATCGCCGGCGAACAGGAGGAGGGGCGCGCGATCCTTGAGTAGGCTGAACGACTGGTCGTCGGCCTTTACCTTGGTGTGGTTCTTCGACGCCCATTTGGCGAGCAACGACGGGTCCGCGAGGACCGCTGCCTCCTTCCGCAGCCGCGTCTTGACGCTGTCGAGGCCGACCAGCCGCGCGTAGCGGTCGGCACGGACGTTGTCAGGAAGAGTGATGACGGGGTGAAAGAGGCTGGTCTGGTCGGGCATGAGGTTTCGCTCCTGAAGAGGTGGGAGGAGCCAGCGTCGCCGAGGTGGGCATATCGGCGACGCTGGCGGTTGGTCAGATGTCGAGGTAGACGCTGCGGTCGACGCCGCGACCGTTGTTCGAGAACTGCGTTCCGGTGGTCGTCGACGCACGGTTCGCTGTCGGCGCCGTCCCCGGGGTCCGGTCCGTGGGGAGCGTCGCCTTGAAGGCAGCCCGGTCCGCGGCCGACAGATCGAAGAACGCGGCGTTCTGCTCGAGGTAGCTGTGGAAGTCGTAGCCGACGACTGCCATGGCGCTCGGCAGTCCTCCCGGGGTGTCGTTGCGGAGGTAGCCGCCGGCAACGGCCGTGTATTGCAGCTTGAGCACCCACCGGCCACCGTCGCGGAACCCGAACTGTACGAAGTCCAGGTAGCCGGCCTTCAGGTACAGCGCGAGCTCCTCGGTAAACCTCTCGATGCGGCTAGGGCTCGGGTCGCC
This sequence comes from Nocardioides sp. YJ-D4, assembly GCF_054031495.1. NCBI lineage: Bacteria > Bacillati > Actinomycetota > Actinomycetes > Propionibacteriales > Nocardioidaceae > Nocardioides > Nocardioides sp. YJ-D4. Next base: position 731,345 of record NZ_CM132932.1, on the reverse strand, counting down.
GTACTTGGAGTACAGGTTGCGCAGGTCTGCACCAACGCTGGCAGCGATCTCCCGTGCGTTGGTGATCGTGAAGGTGGAGGAGTGTGTGGAGGAGATGGTCATGTCAGACCCCCGGGAAGGTCGGGCCGAACAGGGTCTTCCAGGCGGAGACGGCGGCGGTCTTGCTGGTCGCTGCCGACGCAATGCTGACCTGGTCGAGCGCGTCGGAGCATCGCTGGACGAGGCGCTGGCGGTCGTAGTCGGTGTAGCCACGGGTCACGTTGTTCTCCGGGTTGACCGGGTCCCAGACCTGCACGGCGTCGTAGCTGGTGCCGATGTCGCTCGCTGGGTAGTAGTCGGAGAAGACGATCCGCTCCTTGAGTTCGGTCATCACGATGTAGGCAAGGAACTGCTCGAAGGCGCGCGGGTAGTCGGTGATCGCGAACGGCTTCCCCAGCCAGCCGTTGTCCCACAGGTGCGCGACGATGAGCTCGACCAGGAAGGACTTGAACCGCAGTTCCGGGCCAGAGGCGGCTGCCTGGACCTTGGCGCGGTGTACGAACGCCTTGACCAGCCGGATGAATTGCTTGTACTCGGGCCCCGCCAGCGCGCGGCGCTTGTTCAGGAACTCCTTGTGCAGCGTCACCGAGGTGAGAACGCGGTCACCGGTGCGTGTGACGAGGTATCCCCGGTCGTCGGGCTCACCCTCGTACAGAACTGGGGCGACGTCGATCTTGAGGCCGGTTCCGTGCATCGTGATACCCACGGCGTGGTGTGAGATCTCGAAGTCGCTGGCGTCCTTAGTCGCCCCGTACACCTCCATGCAGCGGTCCCGGAGCCACTCCAAGAGCTCGGTCTCGTCCGCGTTCACGCCACCGACAGCTGACGCACGCACATACGCGGCAACATCGGTGTCGGAACTGGACTTGATTGCGGTGTGTTTCGCGACACTGCCTGAACCACGCATCTTGACCAGGTTGTAGTCCGGGTGTTCGGCGATGTAACTCTCCAGCCGCCTACGAAGGTGGGCAACCTGCTCGCGGCGGGCCCGAGCCGTGTTCGTGTCGATGTTGACTTTGGCGACCGCGAAGGCGGACAGGTCCTTGTGGGAGATCTGTTCGTGCAAGGGACGTTTCCTTTGGTTGTCGTGACGTGCGTGTCACGAAGGACCAGCCAGAAGGAGACTGAAACGCATGGCCGGGTTTTGAGAAGAGCTCCCAGCGACGGCCAAGACGGTCTAGAGTGCTGTTTCAACCACGAAGTAGCACGTAGGCCCCGGTTCAGACTCGCTCTGGCCGGGGCCTTCGCTTTGTCCGGCCTGTCCCCGAGGAGTCGGCCTGCTCGCTCCAACATCCTGATGAAACGAGCATGTTCGAAGCATAGCATCCTCGATGCAAGAAATCGGCACAGAGATCCGCCGGACGCCGACGCAAGCTATCGTAAGTTGAAAGTTTGCAAGTTTTCGGCGAAACTTGTCGCATGAATGACGTTGGCGAGGAGCCGCGCCCAGTCGGCCCATCTGTGTTGGTCCGTTTCGGCGCTGAGAACGTTCGTTCGTTCCGCGACCCGTTCGAGGTCTCTCTTGTGGCGACGGCAGTGGCGGAGAAGGAGATCGTCCGTACAGTCGCGTGGCGAGAGGGACAGACAAAGACCAGCCAGATCGGAGTTCTGCCCGCAGCGGGCTTCTTCGGGGCGAACGCCTCAGGCAAGAGCAACGTCCTGCGAGTGTTGGATGACATGCGAACCATCGTGTTGCAGTCGTTCAGGTCTTGGACCAACGAGAACCACACGCAGAGGTATCCGTTCCGGCTCGATGAGGCAAGCTCGAAGCAGCCGTCGCGATTCGAGATCGATGTCATTCTTAACGGCGTATTGCACCAGTACGGGTTCGTTTTGGATGACCGCAGGATCATTTCGGAATGGGCCAACCGATTCCCGAAGGGTCGAGTTCAGCGAATCTTTGTTAGAGACGCGGGCACTTTTGAGTTCGGCACAGGGGCTGCGAGCTCCACGGTGAAAGCATCCGAAGTCGTGCGGTCGAATGCTCTCTTACTCTCCACGGCCGTCGCGTTCAAGGGCAGCGAGCTCCAGCCTCTCTACGACTGGTTCGGACGCAATCTACGGCTTGCGACTGCAGCGAACCGCGACATGCGCCAAGTGTTCACAGCAAAACAACTCGAGAACGAGAGCCGCCGCGATCGCATTTTGAAGTTGCTCCGCGCAGCCGACCTCGGGGTGATTGGCGCCGAGGAAATCGACTTTGATGGCTTTCCCGAAGAGCTTCGCGAGAAGCTTGAGAAGGTTCTTGCGATTCTGAACGAAGGATCGGACTCGGAGGTCCGGCTTGGCGATGCTCCTAACCTTGTTGCGCTCGTCCACCGTGGAGCGAATGGTCAAGCCATTCGCTTCTCCCACGACGAAGAGTCACTTGGCACTGCCGTGTGGCTCGGTATCGCCGGGCCGATCATCGATGCTCTCGACGAAGGCTCGGTGCTCCTTGCCGACGAACTTGACGCCAGTCTTCATCCAGTCCTCGTCGAGCACATGATTCGACTCTTCCAGGATCCGGAGTCGAACCCGAACCGAGCCCAACTTCTGTTTAACTCCCACGATGCCCACCTGCTAGGCGACGCGTCTGGTGACCGAACCATTGGTCGCGATCAGGTCTGGTTCACGGAGAAGGAAAACGACGGCTCCACCTCCGTGTACCCACTGTCGGACTTGAATCCGCGCCGTCAAGAAGCCGTTGCCAAGCGATACCTCGAAGGACGCTACGGGGCTGTACCCATCATCGCCCCGGGAGACTTCGCGAGCGCCGTGCGACTTGAGTCGACTCGCTAATGGCCGCGAATTCTGGACGACCGACCCGCAAAGTCAGTTCCGCTAGGGCGAAGTATGCAATTGAGATCTTCAGCGAAGGCGAGAAGACCGAGGTCCAGTACATCTTCGAGTGGCACCGCAGGCATCGGGATCGTGTAGCCATCAATTTTGCGGTTGTCGGCCACGGGCCATTGCAACTGGTTGAGGCAGCCGTACGCGACAAGGACAAAGCTGAAACTGCAGAGCGGCGGGGGCGCGGGCGGGCGCCAGACGAGTTCTGGTGCGTCTTCGACATCGACGAGCACCCAGATGTTCCCCGAGCCATCGAGCTTGCGGCGAGTCACGACATTGAGGTAGCCATCTCGAACCCGTGCATTGAGCTCTGGCTTTACCTTCACTACGTGGATCACCGTAGATGGGACCATCGTCGCGACGTCCAGCGTGCGCTCAAGGCCTGTTCCGGTATCGACAAGACGCTCGGTTCCGAGCATCTTGAATTCCTGGTCGGGAACTATGAGACGGCTCGGGGGCGAGCAATCGCGCTCGACAAGATGCACGATGCTAACGCAGCAGACGACCGTAACCCTAGCAGCGGCGTCTGGCGCTTAGTCGAAGCGATTCGAAACCCGTGAACGGTAGCGCTCGCGCCTGAGAAGAGACGGCCCAAGGAAGCAGACGGGTGTTGTGCGAGAGACTTCTCAACGGTGAACATCACCGTCCCTGGTGGCCAGCTCGTCGCGCAGGCCAACTAGACCGCATCAAACTGGGCGCTGTGGGGCGGCCATGGTGGGCGGACCTGACGTGCTCGGCCGGTGTGTCTGGAGGTTGCGACGTCAGACCCGATTTGTCGCGGCGAAGGTGTTGAGTCGGTCCTGAGCGACCGACTGTGCGGCGAGGAGCGCGTCGGAAGCTACGCCGCAGAGGCGTAGGCATGATGAGGCGATCGCGCGAGCGACCGAGGTGGTTACGTTTCGGCCGTTGGCCCGGATGCTGATCACCGCCTCGACGAGCTGCAGCAGCAGTTCACCGAGACTATCGGGATCTAAGCCGTCCGACCTCGACGAATCGATCACCGTGATGGCCAGGTCGCGATAGGCGCAGAGCAGGTCGCGCCGGCACGCGGCGTACTCTTCGGCGGCGGGTGAGGACATCACGTCGGGGATGCGGGCCAGTAGGCCGATGTTGTGGGGTGCCGTCGCGAGGGTGTTGATGTCGATGAGCGCCAGCAGATAGAGCGCGGTCGGTCGTGGGTCGTCGGCGGTCAGGGTGAGGATCTGGCCGACCTGGTCGAGTGTGGGTCGCAGGGTGCGTGCGAGCAGAGCAGCGAGAATCTCGTCCTTGCCAGCGAAGTGGTAGTAGAGAGACGCCTGGCGGATGCCAACCTTCTCAGCGATCTCGCGGGTCGAGGTGGCGGCGAACCCACGGGTGACGAAGAGCCGTCCTGCAGCGTCGAGAACCTGGTCGCGCGGGCTCAGCGTCGACGCGACGGTGGTGTGCCGTGGCCGCCCGACGCCGCGTCGTCTTGAGGTCTCGGAGACGGGGATGGCGAAGGACATGGACGAACCTCTCAACTGGCGGGTGTCGTTGGTGGTCCCAGCCGCGTGGCACGTTCGGGGGCCACACGGCCAGGACCTGAAACCACCCTCGCGCGGTGAGGGACTTGCTGGCAGGGCACTCAATTGGGCAGGTCAGGGCAATCTGCGCCGTTCAGAACGCAGCCCACTTCCATGGTCGGGGGATCTCGCCACGTAGGCAGGCGAGCCGGTGAGAGACCTCCGCCGCCGCGTCGGCGTTGTGCGCTGCCTTGTCTGCGACGAAGGCGGTCCAGCGCAATTCCTGTAGGTCTGCGAGTGTCCGGAACCAGCGCTCTTCGCGTACGTCGTAGCCGCCGTAGGCGGTGACGAAGGCGGTGTAGTCGTCGCTGTCGATGCGGGCGAAGTCTTCGTGGTCGACGGCGAGGGGGATCAGGTCCCACGCTGGGTGTCCGATCGCGACGTTGTCGAAGTCGAGAAGGATAGGTGAGCCGCTGTCGGGCACGACCAGATTGCCTTGCCAAGCGTCGCCGTGGATGACATGTCGGGAATGGGGGATGTCGGTGGTTGCCAGGTCCGTGCCCAGGTTCGCGAGTCGGTCCTGAAGCCAGACGCGGTCGGTGGTGGAGATCCCGCTCGCAGACTCGATGCGCTCAGCGACATGCCCGACCATGTCGAGGTTCGGTAGGTCGATGGTGGTCGGCGCTGGTAGGTCGTGAAGCTTGCGTAGCACAGCGCCCAGCTCGGCAGGTGTTGCGTGGCGATGGGTCGCGATGGGTGTCCACCAGCTCACGGGCCTCCCGGCGACAATGACGAGTCTCAATCCATCGATCGGGAGGTTCGCGTCTATCCCGTTGGCAGACAGCCACGAAGCGATCTGCATCTGGCGGGCGGCCTCTTCGGCCGTTCCGGAGCGGCCGACGCGGGCCACCACCCCTGCGTTCGGCAGAAGGTAGATGGCGTTGGAACCGTCCCTCAACAGGCAGGCTCCCGCAGTGTTCAATCCAATTTGCGAAGCCGCCTGGTGCAGCGTTCCGAGGTTGTCACTAGTAGTCGGTGCTGTCACGGTGGCCCTCCTAGCGGGTTCATCTGGTGCGTGCCTCGTTGGTCGCTGCGTGGTGGAGGTCTCGTGCTGCGGACGATCCGGTCGCGGCCGTGGCTGACCCCCAACTTGGGTGATCGGGCACGCGGCCCAGGAGGAACTAGCTGTACCCGGCCACCACGTTGGTCACAGGCGGCTGATCGGTGGCAGGCGTCCGAGTGAGCTGTGGTGGCGCACAGTGTTGTAGTGCTCGAGCCAGGGTGCAAGGGCGGCTGCTCGGGCGGCGTTGCTGGTGTAGGTCTGGCGGTAGGCCCACTCGGTGGCCAGCGTGCGGTTGAGGCGCTCCACCTTCCCGTTCTGCCATGGGCAGTGGGGCTTAATGAACTTCTGCTTCGCGCCCAGCGCAGCGCACACGCGCTTGACGTCGTTGGAGTACCGGTAGGCGAAGGCGTTGTCGGTCATCACCCGCTCGAGCCGGGTGATGCCCTTGGCGGCGAAGTAGGCCGCGGCCCGCTCCAGGAACGCCGCGCAGGTCTCGCCCTTCTCGTCGGGAAGGATCTCTGAATAGGCCAGCCGCGAGTGGTCGTCGACGAGTGAGTGCACGTAGTCGTAGCCGATGGGCTTCTTGTCGACGCGGGACTGGTGGTTCTCGCGTGTCTGTCCTTGGGCCCGCCAGCCCCCGCCGTCGGGGATCTTGCCGAGCTTCTTGACGTCCATGTGGACCAGCTCGCCGGGCCGTTCGCGCTCGTAGCGTTGTGCGGTCTGCTTCGAGGACCGGATCACTTCACCGGTCATCGGGTCGCACTCGCGCAGGTAGGGCACGCCGTGGCGCCGCAGGATCCGTGCCACGGTCCGGGGCGGAACCCCGACCCTGGGACCGAGCACGTCCTGGCCCTCGCGGTGCTCAGCTCGTGCTGCGAGGACCTTCTGCTCGACCTCGGGGCTGGTGCGCGTAGGCATACGGTGCGGCCGCGACGAACGTGTCTCCAGACCGGCCTCGCCTTCGGCGGCATAGCGCTCGATCCAGGTCCGCACACACTTGCGGGAGACCCCCATCGCGGCAGCGATGTGGGCCTGCTTCCAGCCGGCCTGATCGCGTTGAACGATCAGCATGCGGCCGTGGACGGTCAGACGGGCGTTACGGTGGGACACAGAGCCTCCCGGGTGGATGTGGGCCTTCGACAAGCCACACCCCACTCGGGGGCTCTACCTACGTCAACGACAACGCGCCTCTGCTACCAACCTCATGGCCGGGTACAACTAGCCGGGGGAGGAGTGGCGCTGACGCTCGCCCTACGGACGGCACGATCATCGATCCAGCCGGTGCCTCAGCTTCTGAGGAGCGCAGAACCGGTAACTCTCGGTCACCAGCTCGGCCACCTCTTCCCAGTCTGTATCGCCGTCGAGCACCATGCCGACGACGGTGGGCGACCACGGAGGCTGGTAGAACGGTGGCCCGGCGTGGACCAGGGCCAGCAGTTCGTCGCCGGAGGATCGGAAGGTCAGCACCGTCGTGGGCTCGGTCACCCCGGTCATATCGCGGTACGCCGACGTGTACCCCTCTTGGGCGACCAGGACGTGAGCGAAGGTCTTCTTCCTGACTCGCCACCTGACGCCGGTCCAGGCATCCTCCTCGTAGGCGTCGGGAAGCGACAACGCGGTCGACGCAACCTTGGCGACTACGTCGGTGGCGGGCTCGATGCGCGGCGGCCGGGACATGCCGCAAGTCTGTCAGCGACTGCGCGGATGACGGCGTGGGTAGGTCCTCGCGACGCGACCTGTGCGGAACGAGAGAGCAGTCTGGAGCTGTGTGCTCGGCCCGTGTGCCCAGGACGGTTCGTCTCTCAGGCGAAGCGCGTCGCGATCCCGGGGTAGTCGAGGACGAGCCCATACTTGTCGTACACCAACACGGCGTTGAAACCGCCTTCGGAGTGGTAGTCGAACCGGTGGTCGTCGAGGCGTCGGTAGGACTGGTCGAGGCGTCTGACCTGCAGGTCAAGTGCCTGGACGTAGGCGGCGGGCGCGGTGGCGACGTCGCCTAGCGGCAGGTCCAGCCGGTGGACGGGAAGGGTGTTGGTGCAGGCAGAGGCCTCGAGGTCGACGTCGTAGAGCCCGTCGAGCTCGGGCGCCGACCGGCCATCGACGGTCCAGGAACCTTTGCCGTCCGAGACGAGTACCGTGGACCGTCGCCCGCGAGCGGTGTCATTGTGGACGGGACTTCGCGCGTACGCCAGAGGGCGTCAACCGAGATCTCATAGTGGACCGCGTAGGCCTGGCCCGCCTCGACGGCTGAGGTGTATCCACGGATGCCGGAGGCGTCTCGATAGACGACCTCGAACCCGTCGACGGCGTCGACGAACTGCCACGCAGCGAACGGCGGGATCTCCTCGTATGCCATGTCGGGAGTAAACCAGCACACGTCCAAGCGAGGTGGCCCATCTTGTGGGCGGTACGTCTCGCCCCGTCACGCACGCGATCTCGGCGAGTCAGAGCTTCAGCCGTCGAATCCTTCGACCAGCTCAGCTGGGGCGGCGGCGAGCCAGGCGTCGACCAGCAGGTCGCGGAGGTCTCCGGGGTCGATGACGCTGAGCTCGATGAGCACGGCGGGGTAGTTGTTGAAGTGCTCGATGGTGAAGACGCCGTCGATGCCGGCGGCGAGGACGCCTTCCTTCTCGTGCAGGTCGGCGGTGTTGACCGCGAGGATCGGCGGTGCGGGCGGGGTCTGGTCGCCGAAGCGCTTGAGGTCGGCCTTGCTGTACCGGCGGAGCCAGGCGAAGCCCTTGCCGCGTACGGACCAGGTCGGGTGCCCGTGACGCTCGCCCTCGGCGACCTCGGGCAGCTCGCCGATGATCCGAGCCACGTCTTGGAGCGTTGCCATGCTTGGAGCGTAGTTCGTGGCGCTGCTCGATCGGGGTGGATCGGCCGAGCCGGTGAGTAAGGTCGGTTCGGTGAGTTCCATGGTCGACTCGGTCGTGTCCCGGCTGTTGCGGACCCGCGCTGTCGTACGCGCGCCGATCTGGCTCTATCGACACCGGGCCGGGTGGCTCCTCGGATCCCGGATGTTGATGCTCGAGCACATCGGCCGCCGATCAGGGGTCCCGCGATATGTCTGTCTCGAGGTCGTCGAGCGGCCGACTGCGGACGAGATCGTGGTGGTGAGCGGCTTCGGCACCGGGGCGCAGTGGTACCGGAACCTCCTGGCCGAGCCTGCATGTCGCGTCAGCATCGGGAAGCGTACGAGCGTCGCGGCTCAGGCGACGTTACTCTCGGAGCAGGAGTCCGCTGCGGTGCTGGGTCGCTATCAGGAGGCCCACCCGAAGGCCTGGCGGCGCCTGCGCGGTGCGATCGAGACGGCGGTTGGTCACGAGGTCGAGGGACTGCCGATGGTGAACCTGAGACTCATAGGAGACTGAGATGCGTCGCAAGTGGCTGTGGTTGATGAAGAACACGCTCAACAGGGTGACGACGCGGGTCGCTCGTTCCGGACACGGGCCGTTCTCGCTCGTGCGTCACGTGGGCCGGAAGTCGGGGAAGACGTACGAGACGCCGATCATGCTCGCGCAGGCGCCGGAAGGTTTCATCGCGGAGCTGACGTACGGCGAGGACGTCAACTGGTACCGCAACATCGTCGCCGCCGGCGGCTGTGAGGTGTTCGTGGACGGGAAGTGGCACCGGGTCTCCGCGATCGAGCCCTACCCATCCGAGGCCGGACGCGACGCCTTCGGCTATCCCGCCAAGCTGGTTCTGCAGGTGCTGCAACGGCGCGAGTTCAGGCTGCTGCGTACGGCCTGATCATCCTGCTCCGGACGGTGCCGCCGGTGGCGTGTGCTCGTCGAGCGTGATCGGCCGAAACCGGCTGAAACTCAGTCGTGGCGAGGTCGGAGTGCCCCCTACAGTTCTCCTGCGCGTTGAACGGGAGGGGAGTGGCGCATTGAAGCTTGCGGGCCAGACCTGGCGCACGACACTGAGTCACGTGTCTCTCGGCGCAGAGACCTATCGCGTGGTGCAGCCCGCGAAGACCCCGGCGCACGCGTCCTTGCACGGTGGATACCACGGCTGGCATCTGTCAGCAGACAAGCGCGCGTCGCTCGATCTGGCGGCGGCCTGGTGGCTCGCCGCCCGGTCTCGGCACTCGCTGATCTATTTGCCGCTCCGATCTAGCCCGGCACTATGCGGGCAGGAGTACAACGGGGGCCGCCTCGACCTCGTGCTGCTGCACCACACCTTGGCCTTTCCGGTTTCGCGCTGGAAGCGGGTGCGTGGCGGCTTAGGCAAGGGACGACCCCACAAGATCACGCTCCCGGAAGATGGATTCCCGAGGTTCTCGGGTGAGGAACACCGCCAGGAGTCGCACCGCGAGTTCAAGGACCGACTCGATTGGCGCGTGGCAGCGGACACGCTGTTCGTTGTCGGAAGCCAGCGGGCCTTCGACCTTCGGGCAAACGAGATTCGACGGTTGGCCGAGGAGTGCCCGGCACACCTCCACGAGAACCCCCAGACTCATTGCTGCGCCGAGATCGACATCGGCGACCGCTGGCGCTATCCCGCCAAGCGCAATGCACAATCAGAACTACACATCCAGGCGTGCAACGAGCACTGGTGACTTCGCGGGCTGCGGATCTACGCCCCCGGCGCGCTGAGTGCGCGTAGGTGGTTGCGGAAGTCGGCGCCGTCGGCGGGGGAGCGGTACTCCAGCTCGTGAGCAACCTCGCTGGCGACGAGCAGAAGGCTGGGTTGAGACCGTCGCTCGTGGTTCAAGGCGGCGCCGGCGAGCTCGAGCGCGGTGACCGGGCTGCCGTCGCGAGCGGCCAGGACGGCCTTGGTCAACTGCGCCTCGGCGAGTCGCATCGGACTGATCACGGTGCCGTCGGGGCGGGTGCTGGTGGCGATGACGGTGTCTGCCATGGCGTCGGCCATGCGTTCGCGGCCGTGCAGGGTGCGGTAGGCGTCCATCGCGTAGAAGGAGGCCTTGGTCGGGTCGACGTTGAAGTGGTTGCGTACGTTCGATGGCAGGTCGTTGCTGTCGAGGACCTCGCGGACTCGATCGAGTGCGACCTCGGTCTTGTGGCTGTCCTTCATCCGTGCGTACGCCTTGGCCTTCTGCGCATGGAGCTGGGCGGCCACTGAGGCGTTGGGAGCGCAGCGGATACCGGCATCGGCGGCCGCGATCACGTTGGGCATGTCGCCTTGGGTCAGCGCCATCCACGCCCGGATCTCCCACGTCCAAGCGGCCATCACGTTGTCGCCCAGGTCTGCGGCGAAGCCTTCGGCGGCGACCCGTGCCTGATGCGTGGCCTGCTCGTCGCCCTGGTCCCACATCAGGCATGCCCGGAGCAGCGACAACCAGCCGGTGAGGTGGATGACCCGCTCGTGGCCGGCGAGCGACACCCGCCCTTCGTGCACGAGAGAGGCGAGCTCCTTCAGCCAGTCGTCGACCTCGATGGTCAACGAGCGGGCATCCTGGGCTGAGTAGGCGGTGCACAGGCGTTCGACCTCAGCCTCGGCCTGTGCGAGATGCGCCTCGCCCACCTTTGGCATACGCAGCGCGGCGACCAGGTCGGTGAACTCGGTCGGGCTGAGTCGGTCCGGGACGTTCTGGTTCGCGAGCGGGCGCTGGGCGAAGAAGTCGGCGACCGGCAGGTCGAACATCGCGGCGATCGCCTGCTGGGTCTCGGGCGACGGATTGGCGATCTCTCCACGCCGGTAGCGCTTGAACATCGCGAGCACGGAGTCGAGCTGAGTCTCCTCGTGGAAGGGCGACAGGGCGATGTAGTGCATCGCGGTCTCCCGGTTGCTCCAGCCCTTGGCGGCCTGAAGACGTACGAGCCTCTCGTGCCACTGCTCAGCCATCCGGCCTCCCGGTGCGTTCGGTGTCTCGTCATGCGCTCCCGAGGCGACAGGACGACTCGCACAAACCTAACAACGAAGACCGAGCAGCGGGGGGACCACTGGGATCACCGGCGATGCTCCCCGGCTGCTCTCTCCTGCCCGCGGTCGTCCACGGTCATCGTGAGTGAAACACGACTTCGGACGAAAGGATCGCGATGAGCCACTACGCGCTCGCCACCGCAACCCGACCGGGTCGGCCTCGGGTGATCCCTCGGGTGGCCAGCGCACGTGCCCCTCGCGACGAGATCCTCCAGGCGGCCGCAGAGCTCTTCGTGAACCGGGGGTTCGCGGCGACCTCGACGCGGGACATCGCGGAGAAGGTCGGCATCCGGCAGGCGTCGCTGTACTACCACTTCGAAGGCAAGCCCGGCATCCTCGCTGAACTCCTCGAGCTCTCGGTGCGGCCGAGCCTCGAGAAGGTCGAGCGGATCGAGCTGGAGTGTCCGGCCGACGTCCCGGAGGCGGCGCTCTATCTGCTCGCGCTGATCGACGCGGACACCCTCGCGACGGTGCCGCAGAACATCGGGAAGCTCTATCGGATGCCCGATGTCCGGACCAGCGAGGTCTTCGAGGAGTTCGAGCCTGCGCTGCAGGAGCTGACTGCTGCGTACGGTCGGCTCGGTGCCGACGTCGTCAGCGGCCCGGTCGCCGGGACGGTGGGCGTGAGCCAGCTGGGTGGACTGCTGGTCCAGGTGGTCGAGGTGGTGATCCGGATCCGATCCCGCGGTGACGAGGTCACCGGTTCTCATGCGCAGGCGGTCGCCGCCGCCTGTCTGCGGATCTGCGGAGTGCCCGCGGAGAGGATCGCCCGTGCAGGGGCTACGGCCGACGAGCTCCTGCCGGGGTTTGGACAGGAGCGGCGGGCGTAACGAACGGGTGGAAGTTGCGGGCGCCGACCCCGCGGGCGAGCTCTTCGCTGGAACGGCGCGTGCACTTCGGGGCATCCCCTCAGGAAGTTGTGCTGATCTTCCAACTGGAGGCCGCAGAACGCTTTAGGGTGGGTCGACGCTCGGAGGTCATCAAGGGGGTGGGTTTGTCGACCGACACGGGGTCCGTTGCGACCTGGCTTAAGGAAGTGTGGCCCGCTGAGGGGCCGGCGATTGTCTTCATCGAGGGTTTCAGCGGTGTAGGAAAGAGCCGTCTAGGACGCGATCTGGTGCAGTCTTGGCCCGGCGTTGCAGTTCGAGTGGAGGTCGGCCCGGACACGCTGGGTCTCGAAGACCTTCTGCTCGAGGTGGCTATGCACCTGGACGAGCTCGGTAATTCCACGATGTCAGACCGAGAGGACTTCGATTTTGTCGTAGGACTCCGTGCTGTGATGCGTACCGGGGCTCTCTTGGTCCTAGATGATGCGCAGCATCTGCAGGACCCAGTGACGCGGCTTCCGTCGGCAGACCTGAGGCGTCTTGTCGATCTAGTGGATCAGAGCAACGCCGGACGCCTTATGCTCATCACGAATCAGGCGCCCGCCGATGGTGAGTGGTTGGATAAATGCCGACGGATCGTTCTGCAAGCTCCGCCGGAGAGCGAAGCCTTGGTGTTGCTAGAAGCTCTTCTGCGTGACACGGGCAGAGAGGCCGATATCCCCGAAAGTCTGCGGCCGGACGTCGTGCGCTGGCTCGGCGGCAACCCGCGTGCCTTACGTGCCCTAGTCGCATGCTTGGGCGACGAACCCCTCGAATCCCTGATTGAGATCGAGCCTGACGCATGGCTACTTCGAGATGAGATCGTCTCGCCTCAATTGATCCAACGTCTCGAAACGTACTTTCTGACACGGACGCTTGACCAGTTGGCAGGTAACTCCCTGCTGCTACTTGAACTCCTCTCCGTGTATAGAAAGCCGTTCCGCAAGGATGCGATCGAACGTCTCGACCGTGTAGTCGCAGAACTAAGCCAGGCGCAGTCGACGTTGCAGAGCCGGTACCTCATGGAGTTCCATGTAGGCTACTTCGCACTCCATCCCGTCATGAGGAGACTGGCGCGAGCGCGTCTGTCACAGAATCCGCGTCGCGAACACAATGCTCATCAGGCTGCCGCCGAGCATTTTGTTCGGCGACTGCGCCGCGGAACGGCGCGGCTAAGCCTCGCTCAAGCGGGTGAGTCATTCGTCGAAGCGAGGTACCACCTGCTTACCGCGGGGGCTGACTCCGAGTTCGAAAATCTAGCATCCGACTACCGTAGAGAACTTGCGCTACAGTATCGCAGCGCGAAATCTCTGCCAAAGGATCCTGGAGCTAGAAGGCAGTTGCTAGCGACTTTGCTTGCGGCCTTGACGCATGAGGATCGAGGATACGCGCACCTGCGGATCAACTTGGCGCGCCTGCTACTCGAGCGCGCTGGAACCGATGATTCCCGTCTCGCCATCCGACAGTTGACGTTGGCCTCGCGCGAGTCGAAGGATGTCTACTGCTGGAATACCCGGCTTGACCTCGCGATCTCGCTGGAGGGGCTTTCCGTCGGTAGAACCGTCGCCGAGCAAGCGGTTCTAGCGGTTGCGGAGGGAAGCAGGTGGCAGGTCTTTTACCGCTTTGCTGCGCATCTTGTCTCGCTGGAGCGGCCGATCTACGACAGAGATGCGCTCGCATGGCTCGATCGCGGCCTTATGGAGGTTCCCGCAAAGGATCAGCGACTCCTCTACGCGTTGTCCTCGTTCACGTTGTCGAGGAATCGCCGCCGCGATGAGGCAATCGAATTGCTCCTGGGTGGCTACGAGCGCCTCGGCGGTGCAACGGATGCGAACTCGTGGAGATTGCTCGAGGAAGCGGCGTTCATCGCTGCTGTGAGCACAAACCGGGACAAGAGATTAAGTGATATCCGTGAGGTGGCCGCCGACAACGCTTGGGGTGAAAGTCTTCAGGTGCTGTGCGAAGTCTTACGACTTCAAGGAATCGGGGCATGGGCGGCGGCCGCCGATGTGGCCCGTTCTGCCAACTCTCCCGCGTTGACGGCCCAGAGGGCCTTTTCGTTACTGTGCTCAGGTGAGGTGGCAGCCGCGGAAGCTGTCGTCACAGGGGAACGGATTCCCCAGAATCGTTCCACTGCTTGGCTGCGTGCGTTGATCGCTCTTTGCGCCCGACGCGCCGATCTATACGCAGAGGAGATGGCCGGGGCTGTAGATCGGCAGTTGACTCTTTCTGAAGCGAGCGATCCGTCGCTTTGGTTCAAGGTGTGGGACCGGATCCCGAGTCGCCTTGAGTCGTACCCTGCCTTCTACTTTCCACGCCTCCCGGCGAGCCTGACCGGACTACGGGTCGACCTAGTTCGGCTTCCCGAACAAGGTCCGAACCGCAACTCAGTGAGCCTTCGCGAAATTCAACTCCCGACGCTAAATGCCGGTTCTGAAGTCGTTGATGAACTAACCGAAGTCTTCCAGTCACGAACTCTGCTACTCAACATAGAAGGAAACCTAATCATGTCGAACGATTCATATAACGTTTCAGGTCAGGCGGGAGCGGTGGGGCCAGGAGCTGTTGCCTCCGGCAACACCTTCAATCAATACGTGGCGGGCCTAAATCCAGAACAAATGGCAAATCTCGCAGCGGAACTCGGAACGTTGAGACAGGCGATGCGTGCCCGCGCTGTGGCTCCAGAGGAGGACATGGCGATAGCCGAGATTGCCCGGGCTGAGATGGCAGCTGGCGCCAACGACCAATCAGTTCTTCAGAACGCGTTGATGAAGGCAGGGCGATGGGCCTGGGACACTGCCAACGCGATTGGTACGCCGATTGCGTCGGCTGCCCTGAAAGCCGCGATCGGCCTTTAACTCCCCGAGGCCCGCCGGTTAAGAATCGAGCTATCTGGGGCGGTTTGCCCGCCATGCGACACGTGCCGTATCTCGACCGGTGGGAACCGGGGCTGTAGCGGGCGCGCCTGATCCGGCGCCATCGAGACTCGGAGGTGGCTGAAAATGTGGCTGACCTGCTGCAAGTCGGAGAAAGCGTTCCGATGATCAGGGGTTGGGATCGAGGTGGGGGAAGTTGCGGTTGAGGGCCCAGTCGATCCTCACGCGCTGGCTGCGGTCCATCTGAAGGCTGGGAACCATCGTGGGATACACCCATTCCGCGTGGGTGTTCTCAGCTGATGGGGTGGGCTCGCCGGCGAGGTAGCGGCCGGCGTAGATGATGGAGCACTCCTGGCGTACCTCGCCGTTGGTGGTGTTCTCGATGCGGTGGCGGGGGTCGGTCCAGATCCCGATCAGGCCGGTCACCTCGATGGTGATGCCGGTCTCCTCGAAGGTCTCGCGGACCGCGGCAGCCGTCAGCGACTCACCGGGCTCCATCGCCCCGCCGGGCATGGTCCAGTTGCCGGTGTCATCGCGGCGGATCAGCAGGATCCTGCCCGGGTCGTCGAGCACGAAGGCGCCAGCGCTGGGTCGGATGCTGTTGACCTCGGGCGCCGAGGGATCGTTGTGCCAGTCGACTCGTCGGGCCATGCGGCTCCCGCCAGGGGCGCGAGGGCGTGGCGGATGTACAGACGTGTCCATTGTCGGCCGAGATCCCACGGTGGCGAGCATAGCCGAATTTGCCGAGGTCAAACGCACGCAAGCAGGGCCGTGCCGGCCACGAGTTCGATCCCGAAGTAGAACCAGATCGGATAGAAACCTGCGGGGGTATCGAGAAGGCGAGAGATGAGTCGGCCGCCGGCCATCCCGATCAGGGCGAGGCCGACGGCGGTCACGGCGCCGGTCCGGATGTCGCCGATGTCGAGGGCGGCGACGCCGAGCACGGCGGCCATCGCGATGCCGAACCCGCCGTAGACCGCGCGGATTTCCGATCGCGACTCGGGCGTCTTCGCCGAGAGGTGGAACGGGGCGGCGAGGGCGCTCGGGGTGACCAGGGCGTACGTCCCCATCGCGAGGAAGAAGACGCCGATGACGGCGATGGTCAGGCTGGCCACGGTGTTCACCGTGGGATCATGACGCGCATGGCGAGCGAGCCGCTTCCGGATTCGTGCTGCGACGACGCGCGGCCGACGGTCTGGCTCTGGTCGGGACATGCGGCGTACCGGGGCCCGTCGTTGCGGCTGGGCACGCACTCCGGGTCGGTCACCTGCTTCGCGCTGGGCCTGGACGCTCCCTTCCTGCTGCGATCAGGGCAGGCCGAGCCACGGCGGGTGCGGAGCGCGCTGATCCCTGCGCGTACGTCCCATCGGATCGTCGCGGGGGAGGAGCAGACGATGCTGTTCTTCTACGTCGACCCCGGCGCATCGGCGACGGCGCGCCTGCTCGGGCAGATGACCGACCGGACGAGCACGATCGCGTACGACCATCGCGACGAGGCGGCGCTGATCGCGGACTGGAGCCAGGGGCCGGTCACGGATCCGGAAATGCTGCGACGACGTCTGCTCGATGCCGGTGAGGCCGAGCCGACCGACGAGCGGATCCGCGCCATGATGCAGCTGCTTCGCGACCGACCCGGCGAGCGGGGGAGCGCGGCGGAGCTGGCCGCCGCGGTCAACCTCTCCCAGTCGCGCTTCCTGCACCTGTTCTCGGCTGAGTCGGGCACCAGCTTTCGCCGCTACCGCCTCTCTGGGCCAGGATGCGGTACGCCGCCGCGGCCGTGAGTCAGGGTGCGGATCTCTCGACGGCCGCCAGCGACGCGGGGTTCGCCTCCCCGAGCCACTTCAGCGACACCTTCCGCGCGATGTTCGGACTCACCGCCACGCAGCTGCTCGCCAACCAGCTCCGGATCGTCGTGATGGGGCAGCTGACTAGCTCGTGACAGCGCCGACCGCGGCCGACTGCACCGTACGCCGGTACTTGCCGAGCACTCCGCGCTGATACTTCGAGGGGAGTGGCTCCCAGCCGACCTTCCGCTGCTCCAGCTCCTCGGGTTCCACCTCGACCTCGAGGGTGCGGTTGACGACGTCGAGGACGATGGGGTCGCCGTCGCGGACGAAGGCGATCGGGCCGGCGTCGACTGCCTCTGGGGCGATGTGACCGACGCAGAGACCCGTGGTTCCTCCGGAGAACCGGCCGTCGGTGATCAGCAGGACGTCCTTGCCGAGACCAGCGCCCTTGATGGCTCCCGTGATGGCGAGCATCTCCCGCATGCCCGGGCCGCCCTTCGGGCCCTCGTTACGAATGACCACGACGTCACCCGCGACGATGAGCCCCGCTTCGAGGGCGTCCATCGCGGCCCGCTCGCCGTCGAAGACCCGGGCAGTGCCGCGGAAGACGGTGTCGTCGAAGCCGGCCGTCTTGACGACAGCGCCCTCGGGAGCGAGCGAGCCCTTGAGGATGGTGAGACCACCGGTGCGGTGGATCGGCCGCTCGAAGGAGTGGATCACCTCGTCATCGAGCGCGGGCGGGCTCAGCTCCGCGAGGTTCTGAGCCATGGTCTTCCCGGTCACTGTGAGGCAGTCGCCGTGGAGCAGGCCGGCGTCGAGGAGCGCCTTCATCACGACCGGGATCCCGCCGATCTTGTCGACGTCGTTCATGACGTACTTGCCGTACGGCTTGAGGTCGGCGAGGTGGGGGACCTTCTCGCCGACCCGGGTGAAGTCGTCGAGAGTCAGGTCGACCTCGGCCTCGTTGGCGATGGCCAGCAGGTGCAGCACGGCGTTGGTGGAACCGCCGAGGGCCATCACGACGGCGATGGCGTTCTCGAAGGCTTCCTTGGTCATGATCTGGCGCGCGGTGATGCCCTTGCGCAGCAGCCCGACCACCGCTTCGCCCGAGCGGTGGGCGAAGCCGTCGCGTCGGCGGTCGACCGCGGGGGGAGCGGCCGAACCGGGCAATGACATGCCCATCGCCTCGGCGACGGCAGCCATCGTGTTCGCGGTGTACATGCCTCCGCAGGCACCTTCGCCAGGGCAGATCGCCTTCTCGATGCGGGTGACCTCGTCGCGGCTGATCTTCCCCGCGATGCAGGCCCCGACCGCCTCGAAGGCGTCGATGATCGTGACGTCGCGGCCGTCGACCTGCCCGGGCATGGTCGAGCCGGCATAGAGGAACACCGAGGCGAGATCGAGCCGAGCAGCCGCCATCAGCATGCCGGGCAGCGACTTGTCACAGCCCGCGAGCAGCACGGAGCCGTCGAGCCGCTCGGCGCTCATCACGGTCTCGACCGAGTCGGCGATGATCTCGCGCGAGACCAGCGAGAAGTGCATGCCCTCGTGGCCCATCGAGATTCCGTCGGAGACGGAGATGGTGCCGAACTCCAGCGGATAGCCGGCGGCCGCATGGACGCCGTTCTTCACCGCCTTTGCGAGCCGGTCGAGGGACAGGTTGCACGGCGTGATCTCGTTCCACGACGACGCGACGCCGATCTGCGGCTTCGCGAAGTCGTCGTCTCCGAGGCCGACGGCCCGCAACATGCCTCGGGCAGCGGTGGCTTCCAGGCCATCGGTGACGGCGCGCGACCTGGGCTTGATGTCAGGTGTGTCGGGGCTGAGTGAGTTCACATGTACGAGGCTATCTCCGCGATGACCTTGAAGCGGTGAGCATCGCTTGCCCTGCTCGGACCAGCGGTCGGTTCGGGGATGTCGTCGTCGACCAGCTCTGGATACGGGCACTATGCCGCGCGGACCTCGATCACGACGGCCTCGGTGATCGCTGCGAGCACTTCGTCTTCGTACCCGGGTGTGTGGCGCGCCGCCCAGGGACGCAACTTGGACAAGAACCCGTCGACGTCGGCTTCCATGGTGGCGAGGGCAGCCTCGACGGCCTCTGGGGCGGCATCGATCCGTGCGCTCGTTCCGTCGTCGAAATCTTGGGTGATGACGACTCGTCCGTCTGTGACGGTCAGACCGGTGTCCGGCGAATGTCCGAGCCACGCGCCGGCTGACTCGCCGGCCAAGACGTCGTACACCTCGCTGCGTTCGTCGAGAGAGACGCAGCAGCCGGGAAGCATGGTCGTTCCTGAGGTTACGTCGGCGAAGGAGGGACCACCGAAGGCGAGCGGGCGGGTGGGGTCGTTGCTATTGGCCAATGCAGCGGCGACCCGACCGAGGTATACCGGGATGGACGCGGCAGCCTCATTCTTCTCATCCCAGTAGAACCAGTGGAGGATCGCCTGGACGACAGATCCGACCTGCTCGTCGTTGAGATCACCGGACAATGCGACGGGACCGAGCCGTCCGGTCCCGAGCGTGGGCCAGAAGGTGAACCCCTGGTCATAACCGACCTCGACGACTGCTTCGACCTTCAGCGCTTGCACGTAGCGCATTCTTGCTGATTACGAGCGCGTCAGCCTGTGGATTTATGTCCCGGTCGGCAGAGACTCGATGTACTCCTCGGTCGGCCCGAAGTCGGGGTCCGGGTGGACCTCGACGTACGTCGCGGGGTGGGTGAGGTCGAGGATGGCGATCTGGTTGGCGCCGGTGCGCCAGAGGGGAGCGGGAGCGTAGAGGCGGCGTTGGGGGCCTCGGCTCCATAGGCGGCCGAGCAGGGTGCCGTTGAGCCAGACGAAGCGGTCTCCGTCGCCGGGTACGGCGAGCCAGCCGTCGACGGGCGCCTCGGCGTCGATGACGGCGTGTGTGAGTCCGTCGAGGTCATCGAGGGCCCAGCGGTCGAGGGGTGCGAGGTGGTGGTCCCAGCCGTGGACGAGGCGCCGGTCGACCTGGACGCCGCCGAGGATCCCTTTGTGCTCGCCGAGCAGCGGGCCGTAGTTGACGCGGCCGAGCGCTTCGACGACGAGGGTCAGCTCGGCGACCGCGCCGAGACCGGGAAGCGTCAGCACCGCGGCTTCGGCGTCGTCGCGCTCGAGCAGGCCGAGGGCGCGCCCGTCCAGGAAGACGTACGCCCTGTCGTGCAGTCCACGCACGGTGAGTTGGACGTCGTGGCTGGGGAGCGTGACCGAGGAGCGGTACGTCACCAGACCGGCGTCGACGCCGAGCTCCTCGAAACTCAGCGGCCCCGCCGCGCGCGTCGCCGGCCCGCGGGTCACCAGGGACAGGAGGTCGGTGCCAGGAGACAGCGGCGCCGACGAGAACCCGTGGCGCAGCGGATCCGGCGGCAGCGCGGGCAGTGCGTCGACCGTGCGCCCGGTGGCGGGCGCCAGGATCTCGCGGTAGAGGCTGAACTTCTCCGAGACCCGGCCGTCCTCGCCGACCGGGGCGTCGGAGTCGTAGCTGGTGACCGTGGGCTGGATGCGGCGACCGTCGTGGTTGGCGCCGGCCCAGAGGCCGAAGTTGGTGCCGCCGTGTGCCATGTAGACGCTCACCGAGCCGCCGAGGTCGACGATCTCGCGCAGCGTCGCGGCGGCGCTCTCCGGGGAGCGTACGTGGTGGTTCTCGCCCCAGTGGTCGAACCAGCCGTTCCAGAACTCGGCGCACAGGAAGGGCTCGCCGGGCCGTCGTGATCGCAGCATCGTGTGGGCCTCCTCGGCGCGGCTTCCGAAGGTCGCCGCGGCGAGCGTGTCCTCGACCATGCCGGCGTCGAGCATGACCTCTGTCGGGCCGTCGGCGGTGTAGAGCAGCTCGGTGACGCCACGGTCGAGGAGCCCCTGCCGGAGCCAGGTGAGGTGGGCGGCGTCGTCGCCGTAGGAGCCGTACTCGTTCTCCACCTGCACCGCCACGACCGGCCCGCCGTGACCGGCTTGGAGCGGGACGAGGTGGGGGAGCAGGACATCGAACCAGCGTGAGACGGCGTCCTGGTAGACCGGATCGCTGCTGCGCGGTGCGCGAGTGCGCGCGGTCAGCCACGACGGGAGCCCACCGTTGGTCCACTCGGCGCAGATGTAGGGGCCGGGGCGCCCGATCACGTCGAGCCCGAGGTCGCCGGCGATCGTGACGAAGCGGGCCAGGTCGCGGGGCCCGGTGAAGTCCGGGGATCCCTCGTCCTGCTCGTGGAAGTTCCAGGCGACGTAGGTGTCGATCGTGTTGAACCCGGTGGCCGCGACCCGCCGCAGCCGGTCCTCCCACAGGTCCGGGTGGATGCGGAAGTAGTGGATGGACCCGGACAGGATCCGGTGGGGGACACCGTGCTTCAGGAACTCGCCGGCGCGCCAGGTCAAGGTGGGGATCACTCGCCCGAGGTTATGACAACTTTTGAGCACAACCTAGCCAATCCGCGCAAAACTCTGCATGATGGTCGGACCTCGTCAGGCCCACCCCCACCCTCGGGAGTCACGATGCCGAAGCGTTTCCCCACAGCCCTCCTCGCGTCCGTGACGGCCTTCGCCGGCGTGGCCGCCATCGCGCCCGAAAGCCATGCCGCCCCCGCAGGCGGCGGCTTCACGCTGACCTCGCCCGTGCTGAGCGTGCGCGTAGCCGAGGACTTCCCGGCCGTGCTCGGCTACCGGCACACCGCCGGTGGCCAGATCGGTGGCGCCACGACAACGCCGACCGCCGTACGGATCAACGGCACCGCGCACACGGCGACCGTGACCGGCACGCAGGTCGATTCCGACACGGCGACCTACCGACTGACCTTCGCCGACCTGCCCGGCGTCGAGCTCGACGCGAAGCTCGAGGTGGCCGGCGACGTCGTCACCTTCGCGGTCACCAAGGTGACCGACACCGACGAGCACCGGGTCGGCACCCTCGACATCCCCGGACACGATCTCCTCTCGGTCAGCTCGGACCAGGCCGGCGCGACCGTGAACACCGCCGTCGTGAGCGCGGACCGCACCACCAACGGCGACACCCATACCGAGGTCACCGCGGACCTGGCCACGACCGAGAAGCCGGTCGGATCCGCGTACGCCATCGTGGACACCGACCAGCTCGCCGCCGCGATCGAGACCAACTCGGTCTATGACCAGAGCGGCGGCGACTCGACCAACGAGCGTGGCCGGATCTGGCGCAGCGTGAGCGCCACCGACAGCGGTCGCCGGGTCGGGCTGTGGAGCGGCCAGTGGACCTACCGGGCGACCGGCTCGCCCTACACCGAGGAGCTCCCGTGGGCGAAGGTCACCGTCACCCCCGACGCCAACGGTGACCAGGCCGTCGACTGGCAGGACGGCGCGATCGCGCTGCGCGACATCCAGCGGCCGATGAACGGCGCGGAGGAGACCCCCGAGCGGGTGGTCACACACATCCCGTTCAACTTCGCCAGCCAGGCGACCCACCCGTTCCTGCGTACGCTCGACGACGTCAAGCGGGTCTCGCTGGCCACCGACGGGCTGGGTCAGCTGGCCGTGCTGAAGGGGTACGGCTCCGAGGGCCACGACTCCGCGCACCCCGACTACGGCGGCAACTACAACACCCGCGCCGGCGGGCTCGACGACCTCAACACCCTGGTCCGTGCGGGCGAGAAGTGGGGCGCCGACTTCGGCGTCCACGTGAACGCGACCGAGGCCTACCCCGAGGCCAAGACCTTCAACGAGACGCTCGTGAACGAGGGCAGTCCCGGCTGGGACTGGATCGACCAGTCCTACTACATCGACCAGCGCACCGACCTCGCCACCAAGAACATCGTCGACCGCTTCGCCCAGCTGCGCCGCGAGACGCACCCGAACCTCGACTTCCTCTACATCGACGTCTACTACTCCTTCGGCTGGCTGCAGGAGCGCCTCGCCCACGAGCTGCGCGGGCAGGGCTGGAACCTCGGCACCGAGTGGTCCTACCACTTCGAGGAGGACGCGCTCTGGTCCCACTGGGCCAACGACGAGTCCTACGGCGGCGCCACCAACAAGGGCCTGAACAGCCAGATGATCCGGTTCGTACGCAACGGGCAGAAGGACACCTGGAACCCGCACAAGCTGCTCGGGCACACCGAGATCGTCGAGTTTGAGGGATGGACCGGCGAGAACGACGTCGACGCCTTCTACGACAACATCTGGCAGACGAACCTGCCGACCAAGTATCTGCAGCAGAACCCGATCCTGCGCTGGAGCCGCGACGAGATCGTCCAGGACGGCGGCGTACGCGTGGTCAACACCGGCCAGACCGACGCGACCCGGAAGATCTATCAGGACGGCGACCTCGTGCTCGACGGCGATGCCTACCTCCTCCCGTGGAAGGACGACGCGAAGCTCTACCACCACAACACCGACGGCGGCCGGACCACGTGGAGCCTGACCGACGCGTGGAGCACCAGCAGCCGGCTCAACGTCTACGAGCTCACCGAGCAGGGCCGGGTCGCGGCGGGCAGCGTGCCGGTCCGAGCCGGCAAGGTCACGCTCGATGCGAAGGCCGGGACGGCGTACGTCCTGACCAAGGCTCCCGGCGGCTCGCCCACGCCGCAGTGGGGTCAGGGCAGCCACGTCGCCGACCCCGGCTTCAACGCCGGCGACCTCGACGCCTGGCACCCGAGCGGCCCGGCCACGACCGGGCGGACCTCGACCGGTCAGCAGGTCGCCGTCCTGGGCGCCGGCGGCAGGGCCGCGATCAGCCAGCGACTGAACGGCCTGCGCAGCGGACGTAACGCGCTGGGTGTCTGGGTGGAGGTCGAGCCCGGCCGGAGCCGGGCCACCACCGTCGCCGTCACCTCCGGCGGCAAGACCTACGCCCAACGCGTCGAGCGCTCGACCGCGAAGAACCTGGTCGCCGCAGACGAGCTGCACAGCACCTACTTCCAGCGGGTCGAGGTGCCCTTCGACGTCGGCGGCGACGGCGCCGCGACCGTCAGGATCTCCGCGGACGCGGGATCGGCGAAAGTCCGCCTCGATGACGTACGCGTCGTCGCGGTCGAGCGCGACCTGCCGGCCGCGCCCGGCGCGAACGTCATCGTGAAGGAGGACTTCGAGGAGGTCGTCCAGGGCTGGTCGCCGTTCGTCAAGGGCACCTCGGGCGGCGTCACCGACCCGCGCACCCACCTGGCCGAGCGGCACGAGCCGTACACGCAGCGCGGCTGGAACGGCAAGGTCACCGACGACGTGATCAGCGGCGAGTGGTCGCTCAAGTCGCATGCCGAGAACGGCGGCCTCGTCTACCGCACCGTCCCGCAGACCGTACGTCTCGAGCCCGGCCATCGCTACCGGGTCTCCTTCGACCACCAGACCGAGCGGGCCGACGACTACGAGTGGGTCACCGGCTACGACTCGGTCGCGAGCGGCGAGCCGCGCTCGGTCGAGGTCGCTGCCCGCCCGATCGGCAAGCAGGTCGAGACGGCCAGGTTCAGCGAGGAGTTCGTCGCCGGCGGCTGCGGCGACTATTGGGTCGGTCTGCGGACCGCCGACGACAACGGCGCGAACGGCGACATCAGCATCGACGACTTCACCGTCGAGGACCTCGGTGCGGCCGCTGACCTGCCGGCCTGCGCGACCCTCGCCGTCGACGCCGGCGAGGAGAAGCTGCTGCCGGGCGCGGTCACCGAGGTCACCACCACGCTGACCAGCGACGAGGCGTCCGAGACCGGCGCCGGAAAGGTCGGGCTCGAGGTGCCGGAGGGCTGGACGGCCGAGGCCACCACGCCGGCGGCATTCGACTCGCTCGCTCCCGGGGAGAGCCACGCGGTGACCTGGAAGGTCACGCCGCCGGCCGACGCGGCCGAGTCGAGCTATCAGCTCACCGGCTCTGCGACGTACGACGTCGGTGGCGAGACGCGCACGGTGACCCGCTCGGCCACGGTGCAGACCGCGCCGCCTCCGCCGACCGCGGACACCTACGCCAGCGATCTCGGCTGGATCTCGGCCACCAACGGCTGGGGACCGGTCGAGCGCGACACCAGCGTGGGGGAGAACGCTGCCGGCGACGGTGGGCCGATCACGCTCGCCGGCAAGGTCTACACCAAGGGGCTGGGGGCGCATGCGGTCTCGAAGGTGCGCTACTACCTGGCCGGCAACTGCACCAGCTTCACCGCCGACGTCGGGGTGGACGACGTACAGACGTCGCGGGGATCGGTGAGGTTCTCCGTCGTCGCGGACGGGACGACGGTCGCCGAGACCGGCACCCTGGGGCCGGTCAGTGCCACCGTTCCGATCACCGCCGACGTCACCGGTGCCGACTATGTCGACCTGGTGGCCGGCGATGCCGGCGACGGGAACGGCAACGACCACGCCGACTGGGCCGACGCGACCTTCCACTGCGGCCCCTGAGAGGCCGGACCTGCGTAGGCTGTCCGGGACCCAGGAAGGGGGCCCATGAGACAACAGCGACTCAACCAGCTGCTCGAGCTGATCAGCGAGCACGGGCACGTGTCGATCGCGGAGGTGGAGAGCGCGCTCGGTGTCTCGGCGGCGACCGCCCGCCGCGACATCGGGCACCTCGCCGACCAGCGGCTGGTCACCCGGACACATGGCGGCGCGACCGCGCTCGGATCGGCGTACGAGCTGCCGTTGCAGTACAAGATCGGTCGCCAGGCCGACGCGAAGCGGGCGATCGCGACCGCGGTCGCCGACCTGCTCGTGCCGGGCGAGACGGTCGCGCTCAACGGCGGCACGACCACCAGCGAGGTGGCCCGCGCGATCGGGCGCCACCCCGACCTGGCCGAGGACGACAGCATCACCGTGGTCACGAACGCGCTCAACATCGCCTACGAGCTCTCGATCCGGCCCAACGTCAACATCGTGGTGACCGGGGGGGCCGCGCGCACCCAGTCCTACGAGCTGGTCGGCCCGCTGAGCGAAGGGGTGCTGTCCAAGATCCACATCGACACCGCGATCCTGGGTGTCGACGGCATCAGCACCCGGGCCGGGCTCACCACGATCCACCCGGCCGAGGCCAAGATCAGCGCCGACTTCATCGCGGCGGCGCAGCGCACCATCGTCGTGGCCGACAGCACCAAGCTCGAGCATCCGACCTTCGCGCGCATCCGCGACCTCTCCTGCGTCTCCATGCTCGTCACCGACAAGCCGGTGCCGGAGTCGCTCGCGAAGGCACTGACCGACGGCGGGACGGAGATCATC
This sequence comes from Nocardioides sp. YJ-D4, assembly GCF_054031495.1. NCBI lineage: Bacteria > Bacillati > Actinomycetota > Actinomycetes > Propionibacteriales > Nocardioidaceae > Nocardioides > Nocardioides sp. YJ-D4. The sequence continues at coordinate 705,351 of NZ_CM132932.1, read as the reverse complement.
GTCACGACTGAGCGATAATGATCATTTGTGGTGCTTTATTGACAGAAACGCGCAGCGCGTTGGATGATTCGGGTCCAGCCGGCAACACATCGGAGGGTGACCCGAGACCATGACCGCATCTGCACCGACGACGCATCTCGCAGCCGAGATCGCGACGCAGCCCGCCAACTGGCTGGCCGCCAGGAGCACCGCCGAACGATCGGCCGACGCCCTGCCGAAGGCGGGGGAGAAGGTCGCGGTCATCGGCTGCGGGACCTCGCTCTACATGGCCCAGGCGTACGCCGCGCTGCGCGAGGAGCAGGGTCACGGCATCACCGACGCCTGGACGCCGACCGAGGCCCGGCTCGACCGGGACTACGACCGGCTGGTGGCGATCACTCGGTCCGGGACCACGACCGAGGTCGTCGACCTGCTCGCCCGGATCCGGGGCACGATCCCGGCGACGGTGATCTCCTCTTCGCCCGGCACCCCGGCCCTCGAGCTGGCCGAGCCGATCCTCATGCCCGAGATCGACGAGAAGTCGGTGGTCCAGACCCGCTTCGCGACCACGACGCTCGCCCTGCTCCGCTGGCACCTCGGTGAGGACCTGAGCCTGGCCGCCGATCAGGCCCAGCAGATCATCGACGCGGGCGAGAGTGCGTACGGCCCGGCGCTGACCGCCGAGCAGCTCACCTTCGTGGGCCGCGGCTGGACCAACGGAGTCGCGCAGGAGGCGGCGCTCAAGCTCCGGGAGTCCGCGCAGCTGTGGACCGAGTCCTACCCGATGATGGAGTACCGCCACGGCCCGCTCTCGATCAGCGCCCCCGGCCGGGTCGTGTGGGCCTTCGGTGACCTGGTGCCGGGCTTCGCCGACGACGTCGCGGTCACCGGCGCCGACCTCGTGCACCACGAGATCGACCCGCTCGCCGACCTGGTGCGCGTGCATCTGCTGTGCGTGGAGCGCGCCCGTCGGGCCGGTCTCGACCCCGACGCACCGCGCAACCTCACCCGCTCGATCATCCTGAACCCGGCTGCTGCCGACCCCGAGTGAAGCGATGAGCGAGTCTCCTACGCAACCAGCCGCGGAGCGAGCTCTCGCCCTCGCGTTCGACGTCGGCGGCACCTCCGTGCGCGGAGCGGTGGTCGGCTCAGGCGACGTGTCGCTGGCGGAGTCGCGGGTGGCCACCCGCACCGGCCCGGCCGTGCTCGACGACATCGCGCAGCTGGGTGAGGAGCTGCTCGCCGGCCTGAGCCCCGCGGCCAGGACGCAGGTCGCCGGTGTCGGGGTCGCCTTTCCCGGCATCGTCGACACGGAGACCGGGACCTCCCTCAAGGCGGTCAACCTCGGTCTCGTCGACACGCCGGTGGCGGCGCCGCTGGCCGAGCGGCTCGGCCTTCCGGTCGCGGTCTCGCACGACACGGCTGCCGCCGCGGGTGCGATCTGGGCCGACGCCGGCTCGCCGGCCTCGGCGTTCGTCGCGGTGCTCGGGACGGGTGTTGCCGCGGTGACGTACGTCGAGGGCAGGCCGATCGTCGGTGCCTCCGGTCAGGCCGGTGAGCTCGGCCACCTGGTGGTGGACCCGGCAGGGCCGCCGTGCACCTGCGGGCTGCGCGGCTGCGTCGAGTCGCGCGCCGGCGCCCGCCGCATGCTGGAGAGATACGCCTCGCTGGGTGGCGACACCAGGATCACCGGCGTCGCCGAGCTGGTCGCGCGGACCGAGCACGATCGGCTCGCGGCCGAGGTCTGGTCCGAGGCGATCACCGCCCTTGCCGACGGCTTCCTCGCTGTCGGCGCGTTGCTCGCGCCGGGCGAGATCATCCTCGGCGGTGGCGTCGCCGAGGCCAGGGGCTACCTGCTCGAACCGCTGCAGGCCCGGATGCGCGAGCGCGCCGGTGTCACGGCGGTCCCGCCCGTACGCCTCTCCGCCCTCGGCGGCCGCGCCGGCCTGGTCGGCGCCGCGCGCCTGGCCCTGGCATCGACGGGGACGGACGCATGATCATCACCGTCACGCTCAACCCGGCGATCGACGTGACCTACCGGCTGCCCCGGCTGCGGGTGGGCGAGGTCCATCGGGTCGCCGAGGTCACCAGCCGGCTCGGTGGAAAAGGCGTGAACGTCGCCCGGGTGCTGCACCAGCTCGGCGAGCCGACCCATGCCGTCGGCCTCGCCGACCACGACTTCGGCGAAGCTCTCGCCCGGGAGCTGCCATCGACCTTCCTGCCCGAGCTGGAGGAGGTACGCCGCACGCTGGTCGTCGTCGCCGACTCGACGACCTCGCTGTGGGAGCCCGGCAGGCAGGCCGCCCCCGGAGCAGACCAGCGACTGCTCGACCTCCTCGCCGATCGGATCGCCGGGGCGACGGCGCTCGTCGTCTCCGGCAGCCTCGCGCCCGGCGTGCCCACCGACCTCCCGGCACGGATCGCGCGGCTCGCGGCCGCCGCTGGCGTACCGGTGCTTCTCGATCTCGACGACGCGGCGTTGGCCGCAGCGGTCGGCACCGGCGCCGTCCTGACTCCCAACGAGGACGAGGCCGCGCGCCTGCTGGGCCGGCCCCTCGACGACGCCGCCGGCGCAGTCACCGAGCTCGCGACCCGCCACGGTGGCCCGGTCGTGCTGACCCGCGGTCACCACGGGCTGGTCGCGTACGCCGACGGCAGCTGCTGGGAGGTGAGCCCGCCCGCCGGGGTCACCGGGAACCCGACCGGCGCCGGCGACGCGGCCGCCGCCGGTCTCGCCCGCGGAATGGCCCACGGCAGGCCGTGGCCGGAGATCCTGCGCGACGCCGCCGCGCTCGGCGCCGCCGCGGTGGTCACCCCGGTCGCCGGCGAGATCGACCGCGACGCGTACGCAACGTTCCTGGCCGACGTCAGGGTCAGCCGAATCGACCACGAGGAAGACTGACATGCCCCTGGTACCGATGTCGCTGCTGCTCGACCACGCCCGCGGCACCGGCCGCGGCCTGGGCGCGATGAACGTCATCCAGCTCGAGCTGGCCGAGGCGATCGTCGCCGGGGCCGAGCAGGCCGGCCGTCCGGTCGTGCTCCAGATCTCCGAGAACACCGTCGACTACCGCGGCCGGCTGGCGCCGTTGCTGCGGGCGACCATCGCGATCGCGGAGAGCGCCACGGTGCCGGTCTGCGTACATCTCGACCACGCGACCCGCGTCGAGCTCGTCGAGGAGGCCGTCGAGCTGGGGTGCCCCTCGGTGATGTTCGACGCCGCGAAGCTCGACTACGACTCCAACGTTGCCGCCACGGCCAAGGTCGCGGCCTGGTGCCACGAGCGTGGTGCCTCCGTCGAGTCCGAGCTCGGCGAGGTGGGCGGCAAGGACGGCGTGCACGCACCAGGCGTCCGCACCCAGCCGGCCGAGGCCGCGGCGTACGTCGAGGCCACCGGAGTCGACGCGCTCGCGGTCGCCGTCGGCTCCTCGCACGCGATGACGACCCGCACGGCCTCGCTCGACAACGAGCTCATCACCCGGCTCGCCGCCGCCGTCGACGTGCCGCTCGTGCTGCACGGCTCCTCGGGGGTGCCCGACGAGGGCATCGTCGCCGCCATCGCCGCCGGGATGACCAAGGTCAACATCGCCACCCACCTCAACGCGACCTTCACCCGCGCCGTCCGCGCGGCGATCGCCGACGAGGGCAAGGTCGACCCGCGCAAGTACCTCGGCTCCGGCCGCGATGCGGTGGCCGGCGAGGCCGCGCGACTGCTCGCTCTGATCGGCGGACCAAGGGTGGACCGGGCAGTGTGACCTGCGTTACAGTCGCCTCCAGCTTACGATTGATTCTGACTCTTTAGGGCGTGAGGCGATCATGTTCAATCACTCAATCAGACGGTTGTTGGTCCCAGGGGTGGCTCTGGCCGCCGCACTGGTCGCGCTCAGCCCGGTGAGCTCCGTGGCCGCCGAGGCGAGCGAGCTCGGCGACGTCACCGGCTTCGAGCGCGACGGCGACAGCTACACCTTCGAGTCCGGCGAGGCCGCGCTGCGCGTGACCTTCGAGGACGCCGACATGGTGCGCGTGCGCCTGGCCCCGGACGGCGAGTTCACCGACCCGGCCAACGACGACCCCACCGACCCCGGCGCCCCCGACGCCGACATCGTCGTCAAGCGCGACTACCCCGGCGGGCAGTCCTCGGTGAAGGAGACCGGTGCGGCGTACGTCATCAGCACCGACGAGGCCGTGCTCACCGTGACCAAGCAGCCGATCACCCTGCGACTGACCGACCCGGACGGGAAGGTGCTGATGGCCGAGGCCTCGCCGCTGACCTGGGACGACAAGAGCACGGCGCAGCACCTGCAGCGCGGCGCCGAGGAGCAGTTCTTCGGCGGCGGCATGCAGAACGGCCGGTTCAGCCACCGCGGCGAGACGATCAAGATCTCGCGCGACTTCAACTGGAACGACGGCGGCAACCCGAACGCGGTCCCGTTCTACGTCTCCTCCCGCGGCTACGGCGTGCTGCGCAACACCTTCGCGGCCGGCAGCTACGACTTCGGTGCGCCGACCACGACCACCCACGACGAGCAGCGCTTCGACGCCTACTACTTCGTCGGCGACGCCGAGCGCGTCATCGACTCCTACACCGAGCTGACCGGACGCCCGGTCGCGGTGCCGATGTACGCCCTGGAGGTCGGCGACGCCGACTGCTATCTCCACAACGCCAACCGCGGCGAGCGCGAGACCCTGCGGGACTCGAAGGCGATCGCCGACGGCTACGCCGAGCACAAGATGCCGCTGGGCTGGATGCTGGTCAACGACGGCTACGGCTGCGGCTACGATGACCTCGCCGAGACCGGTGACATGCTGAACGACCACGGCGCCGAGTTGGGGCTGTGGACCGAGGACGACCTGACCGAGCAGGAGACCGAGGTCAAGGCCGGCGTTCGCGTCCGCAAGACCGACGTCGCCTGGGTCGGCCCGGGCTACCGCTTCGCGCTGGACGCCTGCGAGCAGGCCCGCGACGGCATCGAGACCAACAGCGCCGACCGCTCGACCGTGCTCACGGTCGAGGGCTGGGCCGGCACCCAGCGCTGCGCCGCGGTGTGGAGCGGCGACCAGTCCGGAAGCTGGGACTACATCCGCTGGCAGATCCCGACGTACGCCGGCTCCACCATGTCCGGCCAGCACCTCGCCACCGGCGACGTCGACGGCATCTTCGGCGGCAGCGCCGAGACGTACGTCCGTGACATGCAGTGGAAGATGTTCCTGCCGATGACCTACCTGATGAGTGGGTGGGCGGCCTCCGACAAGCAGCCGTGGCGCTACGGCGAGCCGTACACCTCGATCAACCGGAAGTACCTGAGCCTGCACGAGCGGCTGCTGCCCTACTTCTACACGCACACGATGCGGGCCAACCGCAACGGCGTGGGAGCGGTCAAGCCGCTCTACCTCAACTACCCCGAGGACCCGAAGACCTGGGGCGACGCGGTCAAGTACGAGTTCCTCGCCGGTGACGACTTCCTGGTCGCCCCGGTCTACGAGGACGCCACGACCCGCGACGGGATCTACCTCCCCGAAGGCACCTGGGTCGACTACTGGAGCGGCCGGGTCCACCAGGGACCGACCACGATCGACGGCTACAAGGCTCCACTGGACACGCTCCCGCTCTTCGTACGCGCCGGTGCGGTCGTGCCGCAGTTCCCCGAGGGCACGCTCGACTGGCAGCAGGGCAAGAAGTCGGGCCGGCTCGATCTGGACATCTACCCGCAGGGGTCCTCGTCGTTCGTGAACTACGAGGACGACGGGCGCAGCCAGGCGCACGCCTCCGGCGAGTCCGCCACCCAGGAGTTCGAGGTCGACGCCCCGTCGCAGGGCCGCGGGCGCGTCGTGGTGCGGCTGGGCGAGGTGGACGGCTCGTACGGCGGCAAGCCCGCCTCCCGCGAGTACGGGCTCAGCGTGCACGCCGATGCCGAGCCGGGCGGCGTCGAGCTGGACGGCAAGGAGCTGCCGAAGCGGGCCTCGAAGGACGAGCTCGAGGGCGCGGCGACCGGCTGGTTCCATGACTCCGCGACGGGCATCACGCAGGTCAAGACCGGGAAGCTGTCCACCGCCACCGGGGCCGTGGTCGCGCTGAACGGGTCCTCGGCGGTCGGCGGCGGCCACCCGAGCGACCGCAACGTGACCCTCGACGCTGCCACGGCCGCGATCGCGGTCGCCGGTGAGGCCTCGGACGTCACCGCCACCTTCACCAACGACACCGGTTCCCGGGTCCAGCTCGAGTCGATCACGGCCGCTGCACCCGAGGGCTGGGACGTACGCCCGGGGGCTGCGGTGTCGGGGTCCCTCGCGCCGGGTGCCTCCCGCACCGCGACGTTCAGCGTCACGCCGCCGGCAGACGCCTCACCCGGCCGGGTGAAGATCGACGCGACCGCGACCTACGTGGCCCACGACCGGACGTACGCCGTGACGGACTCGGCCACGACCACGGTCGCCCACCCGGACCTGGCCTCGGCGTTCAACAACGTGGGTGTCACCAGGGCCGAGGATCCCGGACCGGGTGACATCGACGGCGGCGGCAGCAGCTTCCTCGCCGACAAGCTCGCCGAGAAGGGCGTCACCCCCGGCGCGACGGTGAGCGCGAACGGCTTCGACTTCACCTGGCCGGACTCGGAACCCGGCACCCAGGACAACGTGGCCTCCGGTGGCGAGACCATCCGGATCAGCGGCAAGGGCAACGCGCTGGCGTTCCTGGGGACCGGCACCAGCCTGTCGGCCTCCGCGAAGGCGACCGTGCACTACTCCGACGGCACCTCCTCCACGGGGACGCTCGGCTTTCCCAACTGGTGCTGCGCGGCGACCGACAGCTACGGCGCCAAGGTGGCCGTCACCACGCTAGGGAAGAACACCCCGAACGGCCCGGCCTATCCGACGGTCTCCTACCGCCTGTTCACCAAGACGCTGCGCACCGACCCGGCCAAGGAGATCGCCGCGGTCACCTTGCCCGCCAATGCCGCCGTGCACGTGTTCGCGATGACGATCGGCGACGAGGAGATCGTTCCGCCGGCCCTGGCGGACGGCCAGTACTCGCTCGGCAGCGTCGCCTCGGGGCTCGCGCTCGATGCCGCCGGTGCGACCAGCAACGGTCAGCTGACCACGTCGGCCGTCGGAGCGGCGGCGTCGCAGAAGTGGGTGGTCACCCGCAACGAGGACGACGGCAGCTACCAGCTGAAGAACGCCGGCACCGGTCTGTGCGCCGACGTCGCCTACAGCTCGAAGACGAGCGGCGACCCGGTCGTGGAGTACACCTGCACCGGCACGCCCAACCAGCGGTGGGTGATCGCGGCCGACGGCGCGTCGCTGAAGTTCTCGGCGAAGCACAGCGGTCTCAGCCTGGCCGCCGGCGCCAACGGACTGGTGATCCAGCAGACCGACACCGCGGCCGCATCGCAGCGGTGGCGGGCCACCCCGAACTAGACCCACCCGGTCGCACTGCTTACATGGCCTCATGAACCGCGCGCTGCGGTGACGGAGGACGGTGGTGAGCGGTGCGACCAGGGAGTCGTCGTGAGGTGGTGCTCTGCGCTGTCTTCGTCCTGATTGCCCTGGGCTGGATCGTCACCGGGCTCCGCGCCGACTCCGGAGAGCTGCACGAGGCTCCGGTGGTCCTGGTGGGTCCCGATGTCGTCACGGTTCCGCTGGTGAAGCAGGTGAACGCGGTCCCGGGGCACCCGTTCTCGGCCGGAGCGGTCGACAGCCGCGCCGAGGCGGCGAAGCTGCTGGAGCGCGGTGACGTCGTCGCCGAGCTCGCCATCGACCTGTCCGGCACCCAGGACGAGCTGCGTCTGGCCACGGCCCACCGGCCGGCGCTCGCTCGCGCGATCCAGGCCGAGGTCCAGCGGATCGAGAAGACCCGCGGACGTACGGTCGTGGTCGCGGAGCCGGCTGATCGGCTCGAGGGACGGCCGCTGTCCTGGGTCACCTTCGCGACCGCGCTGGCCGGCTTCCTGCTGGTCTGCGTCGTCTCGCTCGTATGGGGCCCGTTCGCGCGTACGCTGCCTCGGCTCCTGGCGCGGTTGACCGCCCTCGCGGCACTGGCGGTGGCAGCGGGTGTCGTCGGCTGGCTGCTCGCGGGGCCGGCGCCGGCGGGGGAGCAGCTGCTGGTGGGGTCGGTCCTCGCTGCCACGGTGCTCGCCGCGGGCGCGTTGACCTTCGCCTGCGAGATCATCGGCGGGCTGCCGGGACTGCTGTTCGCGGCGACGGTGATCGTCGCCGGGCCGGTGCCTCTGCTCCTCGCCGGGGACCGCCTGCTGCTCGCGGATGCGTGGGCGATCGGCTCCGGATGGACGATCGCGGGAGCGGGGGAGTCGCTGTTGTGGGCGGCGACCGGTGATGGGCGTGGCATCGCCCAGCCCGTGGTGACCATCGCGGGATCGGCGCTGCTCGGTCTGATCGTGCTGGTGGCGATGCGGTGGTTGGTCCGCGTCGACGTCCAACGCCCGGGTGCGCTCGCGTCGGTGCGGTCGTGGCGGCGAAACCTCGGCCTGGTCCTCGCCTCGGCCACCTGCCTGACGATCCTCGCGACCGCGCTGACCTCCGCGCTGCACAGCGAGGCGGTGCCGCGCCCGCTGGCCAGCCTCGCCTCGACGACCGAGTGTGTCCCGGCGGGACCCGTCGAGGACGTCGACGACCTCAACCGGATCACCAGGCTCCGCGCCGAGCCGGCGCTCCAGGGCGGCGACGTGGGGGTGAGCGCCCATCTGAGTGATGGCCGGAGCATCTGGATGTTCGGCGACACCCTGCGGGACGAGAAGTTCTCCGGCGCCGGTTTCGTACGCAACTCGATGCTGCTCGTCGAGCCCGACTGCCTGCAGGTCGTCCTCCCGGAGTCCGGCGGCGCGATCATCCCCGACCGGGACGACGGCGTGGGCTACTGGCCGATGTCGGTGACCACCCTCGACAAGCCGGGATACGCCCTCGTCGTGGTGGCGGCGCAGCGGGTGCGTACGACCGACTCCGAGGATGCGTTCGGCTTCGAGGCACTCGGACCGGCCATCGCCCAGTTCGTGGTCCCGGACGGGGGAGTCCCGCAGCTGATCGCCGTGACCGACATCGGTGCCGACGACGCCGACGCGCGCCGGCCGATGTGGGGCGCCGCGGCGGCCGTCTCGGGCGAGTGGCTCTATCTCTACGGCACCGCCCGCGAGCCCGACCCGCCGCTCGGCACCGGGTTCGCCCTGCACGTCGCCCGCGTCGCGCCCGACCACGTCGCCGACCCCGACCGCTGGACCTACTGGGACGGCACCGGCTGGACGAAGCGGGCAGGATCCTCGAGCGAGCTGATCCCCGCCGCCGACGGCGTCTCCCAGACGCTGAGCGTCTTCGAGCGCGACGGGCGCTGGTACGCCTTCAGCAAGAGCGATGAGTTCCTCGGGGACGACCTCGTCTTCTGGACCTCGTCGTCGCCGACAGGTCCGTTCCGAGCGCAACCGCCGGTCGGCACCCTTCCCTCCGGCGTGGCCCGCGGCGAGCTCCGCTACATGCCGCTCGCCCACCCGGACATCCTCGAGGAGCCCGGCTCGGTGGTCGTCTCCTACAGCCGCAACAGCACCGACTTCGGCGCGGTCCTGCGCAACCCGCTCCTGTATCGGCCGGCGTTCATCCGCGTCCACCTCCCGAAGCATTGACGAGCCTGCGTACGCTGACGCCATGAGCTCGGCAGTGGTGGTGGGCAGTGGTCCCAACGGGCTGGCCGGCGCGATCCGGCTCGCCCAGGCCGGGATGGACGTCACCGTCGTGGAGGCGTACGAACGGCCCGGCGGTGGCACCCGGACCAGCGAGCACACCGTCCCCGGTGTGCTCCACGACGACTGCGCCGCGTTCCACCCGACCGGGGTGGCCTCGCCTTTCTTCGCCTCGCTGGGGCTGGAGCGGCACGGCCTGCGCTGGCTGTGGCCGGAGATCGATCTCGCGCACCCGCTCGACGACGGCCGGGCGGGAGTCGCGGCCCGCGACCGGGAGCTGACCCGGCGCTCGCTCGGTGAGGACGCCGGCCGGTGGGACCGGCTCTTCGCCAACGCGACGGGCAACTTCGAGGCGCTGATCGCAGAGGTGTTCCAGCCGGTGGTGCACGTGCCGCGCCACCCGGTCGTCCTGGGCCGCTTCGGCATCGACGCCCTGCAGCCGGCGACCTGGGCGGTCCGCCGGTTCCAGGACGACCCGGCTCGCGCGCTGTTCATGGGTGTCGCCGCCCATGCGTTCGCGCGCCTCGACACCCCGCTCAGCAGCTCGGTCGGCCTGATGCTGACCGCGGCCACGCACGCCGTGGGCTGGCCGGTGGCGGAGGGTGGCACCGAGAGCATCACCCGCGCGTTGCTGGCCGAGCTCGCCGAGCTCGGCGGGAAGGTGGTCACCGGGGTCCGGGTCACTTCCCTCGACCAGCTGCGCGATCTCACCGGCGGCCGCCCCGACGTCGTCCTGCTCGACACCGCACCGGCCGGCGTGCTCGAGATCGTGGGCGACGCGTTGCCCGCCCGCGTACGTCGCGCGCTGGGCCGATACCGCTACGGTCCGGCGGCCTTCAAGGTCGACATCGCGATCGAGGGCGACATCCCGTGGACGAACGAGGAGTGCCGTCGCGCCGGCACGCTGCACCTGGGAGGCACGGCCGCCGAGATCGCCGCCATCGAGAAGGAGACGACCCGCGGCGTGATGGCCGAGCGGCCCTTCGTACTGCTCGGACAGCAGTACCTCGCCGACCCGACCCGGTCCCGCGGCTCGGTCAACCCGATCTACGCCTACGCCCACGTCCCGCACGCCTACGACGGCGACGCCACCGAGGCGATCCTCGGCCAGATCGAGCGCTTCGCGCCCGGCTTCCGGGAGCGCATCGTGGCGGTCTCCACACGCACGCCCGCCGAGTTCGAGACGTACAACCCCAACTGGGTGGGTGGCGACATCAGCGCCGGCGCGAACACCGCTCTCCAGATCGCCTTCCGGCCGCGCCCTGCGCTCGATCCGTACGCCCTCGGCGTCCCGGGCGTCTACCTGTGCTCCTCGGCGACACCGCCGGGCGGCGGGGTCCACGGCATGGGCGGCTTCCATGCGGCCGAGGCCGCGCTGAAGCGGCTGGGCTGAAGCGGCTGGGCTGACCAGGCCAGTCAGCGGGCGAGGGTATGGAGGAGGCCGGTGACGGCAGCCGCGGCGGCACCGGGGTCCTGGGCACGGATCGCGTCGAAGACGGCGAGGTGCTCGTCGGCGATCTCGGCCGTCTCGTCGTCGAGGTGGATGGTCGCGCGCAGGGTGTCCTCGAACCCGGCGTAGAGCTCGATGAGGAGCGGGTTGTGGGTCGCGGTGACCACGCCGAGGTGGAACTCCGCGTCGGCCTCGGCGAAGGCGTCGGCGTCCCCGGTCGCGACGGCAGTGGCGCGCCGTTCCATGATGGCGGTCAGGGATCGCAGGTCGTCCTCGGTACGACGATCGGCGGCCAACGCCGCGGCGCGGGTCTCGATCGCGTGGCGGACCTCGAGGACGTGCGCCAGGTCCACCCGGCCGACCTGACGCCGCATCATCGCGGCCACCTCGTTGGAGGCGGCGACATACGTCCCGTCGCCGCGTCGCACCTCCAGCACGCCGGTGTGGGCCAGGGCGCGTACGGCCTCGCGCACCGTGTTGCGGCTGACGCCGAGAGCCGCGGCGAGCTCGGGCTCGGGCGGGATGCGGGCGCCGACGGCCCACTCGCCGTCGGCGAGGAGGGCGCGCATGCCGTCGATCGCCTGGTCGACCAGGGAGCGAGGCGTGGTGGTGGAGAGCGGCACGTGCCGTCCTTTCATCCAATCATCCGATGTCTGGCATCCTAGAGGGCGTGAACTCCCGCATCCAGTCCCGCCCCGATTCTCCGCCGTCGAACAGAGCCGTTCGGTCGACGGTGTGGCTGCTGGTCGCGGTCCTGCTGGTCGCCGCCAACCTGCGTGGGGGCATCACGTCGCTCGGTGCCCTCCTCGACAGTCTCGATGGGCTCTCGGCCGGCACTCGGGCCTTCCTGACCTCGCTGCCGGTGCTCTGCTTCGCGGTCGTCGGTGCCACGGGGATGACGCTCGCGCGCCGGCTCGGCATACATCGTGGCATCGGCGTCGCGCTCGGCCTGCTGGTCGCCGGGCTGCTGGTCCGGGTGATCGGCGACCCCTGGCTGCTGCTCGCCGGCACGTTCGTCGCGTGCGCCGGCATCGCGCTCGCCAACGTACTTCTTCCCGCCGTGGTCAAGGAGGGCTTCCCGAACCGGGTCGGCGCGGTCACCGGTGCCTACAGCGCGGTGATGTCGCTGGGCGCGGCGATCGCAGCCGGGGTCACGGTGCCGATCGCCCACGCCGCCGGAAGCTGGCGGGCCGGCCTCGGCGTCTGGGCGCTGCTCGCCGCGCTGGCTCTGCTGGCGTGGCTGCCCCACCTGCGCGACCGCGGTCACCGCCGCGGCGGCGGACCCCGGGTCGCGCTGTGGCGCGAGCCCACCGCCTGGGCAGTGACGGTCGTCTTCGGCACCCAGTCGCTGTTCGCGTACGTGGTGATGAGCTGGCTGCCGAGCATCTACGCCGACGCCGGCTTCAGTCACGCGACGGCTGGGCTGCTGCTCGCGGTGAGCATCCTGGTCGGCGTACCCGTGTTCTTCCTGGCCCCCTCGCTCGCGATCCGCGCGTCGTCGCAGGGCCACCTGATCGCCGTCCTGACCGCGTTCCTGGCGATCGGGTTCGCCGGCCTCTGGCTCGCTCCCGTCGCCGGCGCCTGGCTCTGGGCCGTGCTCGTCGGCATCGGCGGCGCGGTCTTCCCTGTGGCCCTGACCCTGTTCAGCATCCGCACCGCGACGACCGCCGGCACCACCGCGCTGTCCTCGATGGCGCAGAGCATCGGCTACCTCCTCGCTGCCGCCGGCCCGTTCCTCGTCGGCCTGCTGCGCGAGTCCACCGGTTCGTGGTCGGTCCCGATCGCGCTCCTGCTGGGGCTCGCGCTCGTCCAGATCTTCGCCGGGTACGTCGCCGGGCGACCGGTCGTCATCGGAGACCCTGCCGAGGACTGAGCGGTCGGCTCGCTGATCTTGGAATAGCCGACACGTCGGTCGTCCACCCGCCCTTACGTCGCCTGAACCGCAATACTGCTGGCATGGCGGAGATCTCGGAGCGGACGGATCGGGTTGGACTCTCGGTGGTGGCGGTGGCGATCGTCGCGGGGGCGGAGGCCCTGCGGTTGGTGCTGCTGAGCCGGCTCCAGTGGGAGCTCGGCCATCCCGAGATCTACGCGTTCCGGGGTGTGCTGTTCACGCTGGTCTACCTGACGTACGCAGCGGTACTGGTCTGGCGTGGACGAACGTTCGTCCGTCGGGTCGCTGCGCCGCTCCTCCTGCTCGTGCCGTGGATCTTCGACACTTTCTGGCTGATCGCGAGCTTCCTCATGGCGCGCGGCGCGATCGACCTGCCAGTCGGTGAGTGGTGGCTGTGGATGATCCGGCTCCAGATGGTGATCACCGTGCTGTGCCTGACGGCCGCGTGGGGGATCGCGCGGCGTCGGGGCCTCCTGTGGCTGGTCGGACTGGTGGTGCCCGGAGTGCTGATGATCGGGTGGATCGGGTGGGCGGACAGGGCCTGGGAGACCCTGGGCGGCCCGCTGGTCGTGTCCGACCTCTTCATGATGGTGTCGACCGTCGCCATCCCGCTCGTCGGCTGCCTGGCCTGCTGGGGTGTCGAGGCGCTGTCGCGTACGTCGCGTCCGGCCCAGGTCGCGGCTGCCTGACCACTACCTCGCAGCCGGCGGATTCTTTGCCTTCTTGGGCAATTCGGGGTCGATCGGAGCGACTCGGACGCCGAGGGCGGAGTGGGCGTAGCTGGCCAGCTGCTGCTCGGCGCGCTCGAGGGTCAGCGACGAGTTGTGGGCGAGCAGGTGGAGGCCGAAGGCGTCCTCGAGGGCCACGAAGTTGCGGGCGATGGCCTCGGCCGAGTCGGTCAGCGTGAAGACGCCGGTGGCACGCCCGACCTCGAGCACGGCGGTGTAGAGCGAGACCTCGCGGTCGAAGAGCAGCGTCATCAGGGTCGCGTGCATCGGGCTGCGGCTCGCGTTGACCGAGATCTCGTCGAGGACCTGGCTCAGGAGAAGGTCCTCACCTCGGGGAAGACCGGAATACATCAGGCGGCCGAGCTTCTCGGCGGGGGAGAGGTCGCCCTCGATCGCCCGCTGCCGGGACCAGTAGTAGCGGTCGGTCGCGGCCTGGTGGGCGGCCTCGATGAGGCCGTCCAGCTCGGGGTAGTAGTAGGCGATCAGGCGCGGTGAGATCCCGGCCTCGGCGGCGATGTTCTTCATCGTGGCGCCGGCCAAGCCGTGGGCCGCGATCACGGTGAGTGTTGCCGCGGTCAGATGTTCGCGCCGAGCGGCCTGGTCCTTGCGTCGAGCCATGCTCAACCGTAACGCGTATGTGAAATCTGCGGGCGAATGATTGACACCTGGTGTGGCGAGGCTCATATTTGCGGTGAAGCGCAAAGAAAGGACTTGCTTGTGCACACCCACCAGGACTGGCGAGAGATCGCCGCCGAGGTCCGGCCCCGGACCCGAGCGTTCATCGGCGGCCGTTCCGTCGACACCGCGGAGGGCTCCTTCGAGAATCGCAACCCCGCCACCGGAACGCTGCTGGCCGAGGTCGCCGACGCCGGCGCCGCCGGTGTCGACGCGGCCGTGCGCGCGGCGCGGGCGGCGTACGACGACGGGGGCTGGTCGCGGGCGGGTGTCGCCTTCCGCCGGGAGCGGATGCTCCGCTTCGCCGACCTCCTCGCCGCCCATGCCGCGGAGCTCGCGGTCCTGGACTCGCTCGACATGGGCAAGCGGGTGGTGGATGCGTACGACCTCGATCTGCCGTTCTCGGTGAACCTGTTCCGCTACTACGCCGAGGCCATCGACAAGATCAACGACGAGGTGGCGCCCACCCCGCCGGGCACCACGGCGCTGATCCGCCGCGTGCCGCTCGGCGTCGTCGGCGCGGTCGTGCCGTGGAACTACCCGGTCGACATGCTCGCCTGGAAGGTCGCCCCGGCGATGGCGGCCGGCAACAGCGTCGTGCTCAAGCCTGCCGAGCAGTCGCCGTCCTCGGCGCTGCGAATCGCCGAGCTCGCCGCCGAGGCCGGGATCCCCGACGGTGTCCTCAACGTCGTCCCCGGACTGGGGGAGACCACCGGCAAGGCGCTCGGCCTCCACCGCGAGGTCGACGTGCTCGCCTTCACCGGCTCGACCGAGGTCGGCGCGTACTTCCTGCAGTACGCCGGCCAGTCCAACCTCAAGCAGGTCTGGCTCGAGTGCGGCGGCAAGAGCCCGCACGTCGTCTTCGCCGACGCCGAGGACCTCGCCACCACGGCCAAGCAGACCGCCTTCGGCATCTGGTTCAACCAGGGAGCGGTCTGCTCGGCGCACTCCCGCGTCCTGGTCCAGCGCGAGGTCCACGAGGAGTTCGTCGATCTCGTCGCGAAGGAGGCCGCGGCGTACGCCCCCGGCGACCCCCTCGACCCGGCCGCCGGGATGGGCGCGATCGTCTCGCCCGAGCAGACCGACCGGATCATGCAGTTCGTCGACGACGCCACGACCTCGACGGCGCGCCTGGTCACCGGCGGCGAACGGGTCACCCGCGACGGCAGCGACTGCTACGTCCAACCCACCGTCTTCGACGACGTCGACCCGGCCGACGCCCTCGCCCGCGAGGAGGTCTTCGGGCCGGTCCTGGCGGTCACCGCCTTCGACACCGAGGACGAGGCGGTCGCGCTCGCCAACGACACCCCGTACGGCCTGGCCGCCTCGGTCGCGACCGGCAACCTGAGCCGCGCGCACCGGCTCGCCGAGCGGATCCACGCCGGCACCGTGACCGTGAACGGCGTCGACGCCTTCAGTGCCTGGACCCCGTTCGGCGGGTTCAAGGGCTCCGGCTTCGGGCGCGACCTCTCGCTGCACGCCCTCGACAAGTACGTCGGTCTCAAGACCGTCTGGATCAACCACTGACCGCCAGCCCGACCAGCCAGGGACACACCATGACGCAGACCAACCAGCCGACCGCCCTCGCGGCCGAGCAACAGTCACATCTCCGCAAGACGCTACGACGCTTCGACATCGTCTTCCTGCTCATCGCGGCCGTCGTCGGCCTCGAGACCCTCGGGCAGGTCTCGCTCTACGGCGCCGAGGCGTTCACGTGGGCCCTCGTGCTCGCGGTCTTCTTCCTCGTGCCGTACGGCCTGATCTTCGCCGAGACCGGCGCCGCGTTCAGCGAGGAGGGTGGGGCCTACACCTGGGTCCGAGACGCCTTCGGGCGCCCCGCCGCTGCAGTGGCCGCGATCCTGACCTGGATCACCCAGCCGGTGTGGGTCGGTGGCTCGATGGCCTTCCTCGCCGCCGAGACCGTGAGCGTCTACATCACCCCGCTCGAGCACGGCTCGGTCGGCGACTACCTGTTCAAGATCGTCTTCATCTGGATCACCGTGGTCGCCGCGATCGCCAGCCTCGCCAAGGGCAAGTGGCTGCCGACCAGCGGTGCGATCCTCAAGGTCGGCCTGCTCGCATTCTTCGTGCTGACCACGGTCATCTACGCCGCCAAGAACGGCGTCGTCGACCTCAGCGGCGGCGACTTCAGCCCGACCCTGCTCGGCCTGTTCGGCTCCGTCCCGATCCTGCTCTTCGCCTACCTCGGCTTCGAGTCCTCCAACAGCGCCGCCGGCGAGATGGAGAACCCGGCCCGCGACGTACCGGTCTCGATCTTCCGCTCCTGCGCCACCGCCGCGGTCTGCTACCTGGTGCCGATCTTCGCGATCCTGCTCGTCGTCCCCAGCGACGACATCACCGGCATCGGCGGCCTCCTCGACGCCGTCGGCACCGTCTACTCCGTCTACGGCCCCGCGGCCGAGCCGCTGCTCACGCTCACCGCCGTCGTCTTCGTCTACATCCTGATGAGCCAGGGCGCGGCGTGGATGATCATCTCCGACCGCATGCAGGCGATGACCGCCGCCGACGGCTCCTTCTTCGGCGGGTTCTTCGGCCGCTTCCACGAGGGCCTCGGTACACCGGTACGGGTCAACATGCTCTCCGGCGTCGTGGCCACGGTGTTCCTGCTCGTCGCGATGCAGGTCACCGGCTCGGGCGCCTCGATCTTCGGTGTCGTCCTCACGATCTCGATCTCCACGTTCCTGCTCAGCTATCTGCTGGTCATCCCGGCCGCGATCCGGCTGCGCACCCGCTACCCCGACCGCCCGCGTCCCTTCCGGGTGCCCGTCTCCGACCGCGGCTTCGCGGTGCTCGGCTGGGTGGCCTTCGCCTGGGTCCTGCTCGGCTCGTGGGTCGCGGTGTTCCCCGGCACGCTCGAGCGGCTGTTCGGCGAGGCGTACCCGTTCAAGGAGATCTGGGGCGTGAGCCAGCTGACCTTCGAGGTCTTCACGCTCGGCACCCTCGGCTGCCTGCTTCTGCTGTGCGGAATCGGGTACGTCCGAGGTGCCCGCGTCCGCGCCGAGGTCGGCGCCCCCGTCTCGTCCGTTCCCAGCGAGGAGCCCACCCGATGACTCCATACGACATCCTGTTCGAGCCCGTGCAGATCGGGCCGTTCACCACGAAGAACCGCTTCTACCAGGTGCCCCACTGCAACGGCATGGGCTACCGCGACCCCAGCGCTCAGGCGGCGATGCGCAAGATCAAGGCCGAGGGCGGCTGGTCGGTGGTGTGCACCGAGCAGGTGGAGATCCACGCGACCTCCGACATCGCGCCGTTCATCGAGCTGCGGATCTGGGACGACCAGGACCTGCCCGCGCTCCAGCGGATCGCCGACGCGATCCACGAGGGTGGCGGCCTGGCCGGCATCGAGCTCGCCCACAACGGCATGAACGCGCCGAACCAGCTCAGCCGCGAGACCCCGCTCGGGCCCGCGCACCTCCCGGTCGCCCCCGACACCATCGCGCCGGTCCAGGCCCGGGCGATGTCGCTGCAGGACATCGAGGACCTGCGGCGCTGGCACCGCAATGCCGTACGCCGCTCCCTCGAGGCCGGCTACGACGTCGTCTACGTCTACGGGGCCCACGGCTACGGCGCCCCGCACCACTTCCTCTCCCGGCGCTACAACAACCGCACCGACGCGTACGGCGGCTCGCTCGAGAACCGGATGCGGCTGCTGCGCGAGCTCCTCGAGGACACCATCGACGAGGTCGCCGGCCGGGCCGCGGTGGCCTGCCGGATCACGGTCGAGGAGGAGATCGACGGCGGCATCACCCGCGAGGACATCGAGGGCGTGCTGCGCGAGCTCGGCGAGCTGCCGGACCTGTGGGACTTCGCGATGGGCAGCTGGGAGGGCGACTCGGTCACCTCGCGGTTCGCACCCGAGGGTCGCCAGGAGGAGTTCGTCGCCGGGCTGAAGAAGCTCACCTCCAAGCCCGTCGTCGGCGTCGGCCGGTTCACCTCGCCGGACGCGATGGTGCGTCAGGTCAAGGCCGGCATCCTCGACCTGATCGGCGCCGCGCGTCCGTCGATCGCGGACCCGTTCCTGCCGAACAAGATCCGTGACGGCCGGCTCAACCTGATCCGCGAGTGCATCGGCTGCAACATCTGCGTCTCCGGAGACCTCACCATGTCGCCGATCCGCTGCACCCAGAACCCGAGCATGGGGGAGGAGTGGCGCCGCGGCTGGCACCCGGAGCGGATCCGGGCCAAGGAGAGCGACTCCCGCATCCTCGTCGTCGGCGCCGGTCCCTCCGGCCTGGAGGCGGCCCGGGCGCTCGGCGTACGCGGCTACGACGTCGTGCTGGCCGAGGCCGGCCGTGACCTCGGCGGCCGGGTCACTGCCGAGTCGAAGCTGCCCGGGCTCTCGGCGTGGGGCCGGGTCAAGGAGTACCGCGAGGCCGTCCTCGCCGAGCTCCCCAACGTGGAGATCTACCGCGAGAGCCCGATGGCCGCCGAGGACATCGTCGAGTTCGGCTTCGAGCACGTCATCACCGCGACCGGTGCCACCTGGCGTACCGATGGCGTCGCCCGCTTCCACACCACCGCGATGCCGATCGCCGAGGGCGCCCAGGTGCTGGGGCCCGACGACCTCTTCGCCGGCCGGCTGCCCGACGGCAAGAAGGTGGTCGTCTACGACGACGACCACTACTACCTCGGTGGTGTCGTCGCCGAGCTGCTCGCGCAGAAGGGCTACGAGGTCTCGATCGTCACCACCGGGGCGCAGGTGTCGTCGTGGACCAACAACACCTTCGAGATCAACCGGATCCAGCGACGGCTCATCGAGAACGGCATCACCCGGGTGACCGACCACGCGGTGATGTCGGTCGGGACCGGCGGTGTCCGGGTTCAGGACGCCTACGCCGGCATCGAGCGTGACCTCGACTGCGACGCCGTCGTCATGGTGACCGCCCGCCTTCCGCGCGAGGAGCTCTACCTCGACCTGCTCGCCCGTCGCGACGCCGGCGAGATCGCCTCCGTACGCGGCATCGGCGACTCCTGGGGCCCCGGCACCATCGCGGCCGCCGTCTGGTCCGGCCGCCGCGCGGCCGAGGAGTTCGACGCCGTCCTGCCCTCCAACGACGAGGTGCCGTTCCGGCGCGAGGTGACCCAGCTGGCTTGAGGCGCAACCCGCCAGCTGCGCAGAGAACCGCGCCCCGGCCTCCTCGCGAGGCCGGGGCGCGGTGCTTGTCGTCCGCCGACCCGATGCCGAGTCGGCTCATCGTGACCGGATCCGGTGTTGAGTCGGCTCGTTCTGACCGGATCGGACGTCGAGTCGGCGCGTCATGACGAGCCGACTCGGCTGGGGTTGGGTTGGGGAAGAAAGACGATGGCCCGGATCCCTTTTCGGGATCCGGGCCATCGATGTGACGCGGCTGTGCGCCGTTGATCAGCCGCGCGCCTGTCGGTCGTACGCCGCGTAGCTACGCTGCGTCGCGATGTGGCCGGCGACGTGCTTGGCGTCGTGCCAGACACCCCAGATGAAGCTCGAGCCACGGCGGGAGAGCCAGGGGAGTCCGACGAAGTAGACGCCGGGCTCGGTGGAGACGCCGCGGCGGTGGGCCGGGCGGCCGTTCTCGTCGAGCGCGTCGACCTGGAGCCAGCTGTAGTCGGTCGCGAAGCCGGTCGCCCAGATCACCGTGGTGATGCCGGCCTCGGCCAGATCGAGGGACAGCAGGGGCGTGGTCGCGGCGGAAGGGCTGGGGCCGAGGTCGCGGGCCGAGGGCTCCTCGGACAGGTCGATGCCGTTGCGGGTGACGTACTCGTCGGCGGCGTCGAGGAGGGCGAGGTAGTTGGCGTCGCCCTGGGCGATGTTCTCGGCCAGGTCCTCACGGAAGGTGAGCGTGCCGGCGTCGAAACGGTCGGTCATGCCGACGAGCTGGATCCCGCTCGCCTCGAGGGCGCGGAAGTCGACGGTGTGGCCGCCACGGGCGCCGCTGACGGCGATGGTGACGTGCTCCGCGCCGGCGACCGGGGTCTCCAGATCCCACAGACCCAGGACGCCGAGCCACCAGCAGAAGTCGCGGCCGCGGTAGCTGCGCGGGGGACGGTCGTGGGGTCCGACCGAGAGGTGGACCTGGCGGCCGGAGCGCTGCAGCTCGTCGGCGATCTGAACGCCGGAGGAGCCGGCGCCGACGACGAGGACGTTGCCCTCGGGAAGCTGGTCGGGGTTGCGGTAGTCGCTCGAGTGCATCTGCACGGCGACCGCGCCGTCCGGGACGATCGGCGGGTAGACCGGCCGCTGGAACGGGCCGGTCGCCGCGACCACGAACCGGGCGTCGATGACGCCGTCGGAGGTCTCGACCCGGAAGCCCGGACGGCCCTGGTTGCGGGTCACCGAGGTGACCTCGACGCCGGTCCTGATCGGAGCGGCGATCTTCTCGGCGTACGCCTCGAAGTAGGCCGCGACCTGGTCCTTCGTGGCGAACGCGTCCGCGTCGACGTCCTGGAACTCCAGGCCCGGGAACCGGTCGTGCCAGGCCGGGCCGTTGGCGACGAGCGAGTCCCAGCGCATCGTGCGCCAGCGCTCCGCGATCCGGTCACGCTCCAGCACGAGATGGGGGACGCCGTTGTCGCTCAGGTGCTCGCTCATCGCCACGCCGGCCTGACCGGCGCCGACGACGAGGACCTCGATGTCTTCGTTTGCCATACCAAGATCCTGAGCCGCCGCCCTTGGTCATGTCCAACAGATGTTGTTGGCCTTACCCATCGGATCGACTGATGCAATCCTGATGCAATCGCAGCCGACGTCACTGCATCTGTTTCATTGACGATAGTCCTTGGAAACATCTGTTGGACACATGCTCTCGGACGAGGTGGACTGGTCGTCGTGGAGACCAACAAACCCAGCAGCATCGTCGTCGGCGGGCACACCCGGATCCGCCCGTTCAACACCAGCGTCACCTACCCCGAGCAGAACCTCGACAACGACCTGTGCCAGGCCGTCGTCGCGGGCAACACCGTCTACGTACGCGGTCAGATCGGGCAGGACCTGGACACCAGCGAGTCGGTCGGCATCGGCGACGTCGAGGCGCAGACCGAGCAGGCGATGGCCAACATCAAGATGCTGCTCGAGGAGGCCGGTGCCGAGATGGAGCACCTGGTCAAGCTCACCATCTACATCGTCGACCCGCGCTACCGCGAGACGGTCTACCGGACGATCGGCCGCTGGACGAAGGGCGTGCACCCGATCTCCACCGGCCTGGTGATCTCCGCCCTGGCCCGCCCGGAGTGGCTGGTCGAGGTCGACGCGATCGCGGTCATCCCCGAGGTGGCGAAGTGACCTTCTCCGTCCTCGCGACCGACGGCACGGGCGCCGTCGGCATCGCCGTGACCTCGTCCAGCCCGGCCGTCGCCGCGCGCTGCATCCACCTGCGCCCTGGCGTCGGCGGTGCCTCGTCGCAGAACATCACCGACCCGCGCCTGGGCACCGAGCTGCTCGACGCCCTCGCCTCGGGGCTCGATGCCCGGGCCGCGCTCGCGTCGGTCACCCAGGGCCGCGAGCACATCGACCACCGCCAGCTGACCGTTCTCGGACTCGACAGCGCCGGTGCGGCGTACAGCGGCTCCGGGTCGCTCGGCATCCACCACCACGCCGTCGCGCCGCAGGTGGTCGCCGCCGGCAACTTGCTGGCCGGCACCGAGGTCGTCGACGCCGTCGTCTCGGGCTTCGAGGCCGCGACCGGGGATCTGGAAGAGCGGCTCCTGGCTGCCCTGGAGGCCGGGCTGGCCGCAGGCGGCGAGGCCGGACCGCTGCACTCGGCGGGCCTCTCCGTCGTACGCGACGTCGCCTGGCGGGTCACCGACCTCCGCGTCGACTGGAGCGAGCGCCCGGTCGAGGACCTCCGCGACCTGCTGAAGGTCTGGCTGCCGCAGCGCGACGACTACGTGACCCGCGGACTCGATCCCACCGCCGCCCCGTCCTACGGGGTCCCCGGGGACGAGTGATGACCACCGCGAAGCAGTACGCAGCAACAACCGTCGGCAGCGACGCCGAGCGCCTGATCCGGCTCTCCGAGCAGCTGCACGCGAACCCCGAGACCGGCTGGGAGGAGCACGACTCCTCGCGCTGGGTCGCGGAGTCCCTCGAGGAGGCCGGGTTCACCGTCACTCCGGCCTACCTCGGTCTGGAGACAGCCTTCCTGGCGACCTTCGGCAATGGACCGTTCCGCCTCGGCCTGTGCGCCGAGTACGACGCCCTCCCCGGCCTCGGTCACGCCTGCGGCCACAACCTGATCTCCGCGATCACCGTCGGCGCCGCCCGCGCGCTCGCCCCGCTGGCCGACGCCGCGGGGCTCACCATCGAGGTCTACGGCACCCCCGCGGAGGAGGGCGGCGGCGGCAAGATCGAGCTGCTCGAGCGCGGCGCCTTCGCCGGGCTGGACCTGGCCATGATGGCCCACCCGGCTCCCGTCGACGTCGCCGAGGCCGAGCCGTTCGCGGTCTCCCACTCGCACGTCGAGTACCGCGGCAAGGCGGCCCACGCGGCGGCCTATCCCGAGCAGGGCGTCAACGCCGCCGACGCCTTCACCATCGCCCAGGTCGCGATCGGCCTGCTCCGTCAGCAGCTGCCGCCGACCGTACGCGTGCACGGCGTGATGACCAACGGGGGAGAAGCACCCAACGCCATCCCCGCGCGGACCGAGGGCCGCTGGTACGTCCGCGCCGAGAGCCTCGCCCAGCTCGCCGAGACCGAGGAGAAGGTCTGGCGCTGCTTCGAGGCCGGAGCGCTCGCCACCGGCGCGCAGCTCACCGTCGAACCCGAGAGCAAGCCGTACGCCGAGTTCCGCACGTTCGCGCCCGCGCTGGCGGCGTACCGGCGCAATGCCGAGGAGATCGGCCGGGTCTTCGACCCGGGGACCCCCGCTCGCCGGATGAACCGAGCCTCCACAGACATGGGCAACGTCTCCCAGGTCGTGAACGCCATCCACCCCTACGTCGGCATCAACTCGGGAACCGCACTCAACCACCAGCCCGAGTTCGCCGCGCACTGCGTCGGCGGGGACGCCGAGAAGGCGCTCCTCGACGCCGCCATCGCGCTGGCCTGGACCGCGCTCGACGTCGCAGAGGAGGCGGCGGCACGATGACCACCGTCGACGCCCCGGCCACCCGCGCCGAGCACGACTCGCTCGGCCCGTTCGAGGTCCCGGCGAGCGCCTACTGGGGCGTGCACACCGCCCGCGCGCTGCGAAACTTCCCGATCAGCGGCACCACCGTCGGGAGCCACCGCTCGCTCGTCGCCGCCCTCGGCGCGGTCAAGCTCGCCGCCGCGCGTGCCAACCACGAGCTCGGCCTGCTCGACGACCGTCGCCACGCCGCCATCGCCGCCGCCGCGCAGGAGGTCCGCGACGGGGCACTCGACGACCAGTTCGTCGTCGACGTGATCCAGGGCGGCGCCGGCACCTCGACCAACATGAACGCCAACGAGGTCGTCGCCAACCGTGCGCTCGAGATCCTCGGCCTGCCGTTCGGCAGCTACGACGAGATCCACCCGCTGGACCACGTGAACCGGTGCCAGTCGACCAACGACGTCTACCCGACCGCCGTCCGGCTCGCCCTGGTCGGCGCGATCGACCGCCTGGTCGAGGCCACCGCGGCCCTCGCCGACTCGTTCGCCCGCAAGGCGGCCGAGTTCCGCGCGGTCCCCAAGATCGGCCGTACGCAGCTCCAGGACGCCGTCCCGATGACGGTCGGCCAGGAGCTCGGCGCCTTCGCCATCACGCTGCGCGAGGAGCTGGCCCGGCTGGCCGACTCGCGGGTGCTGCTGTGCGAGATCAACCTCGGCGCCACCGCGATCGGCACCGGGATCACCGCCCACCCCGACTACCGGCGGCTCGCCGTCCGGCACCTCGCCGAGATCACCGGCCTGCCGGTGGTCGGCGCGGGAGACCTCGTCGAGGCGACCAGCGACACCGGCGCGTTCGTGCAGGTCTCCAGCGTGCTGAAGCGGATCGTCGTCAAGGCGTCCAAGATCTGCAACGACCTGCGGCTGCTCAGCTCCGGCCCGCAGGCAGGGCTCGGCGAGCTCCAGCTGCCCGCCCGTCAGGCCGGGTCGAGCATCATGCCCGGCAAGGTCAACCCGGTCATCCCGGAGATGGTCAACCAGGTCGCCTTCTGGGTGATCGGCAACGACCTCACCGTCACCATGGCGGCCGAGGGCGGCCAGCTCCAGCTCAACGCGTTCGAGCCGGTGATGGCGCACGGCCTGCTGCAGGGCTTCACCTGGACCGCCGCGGCCTTCGATTCGCTGCGGGAGATGTGCGTCGACGGGATCACCGTCGACGTCGCCAAGCTCGCCGCCGCTGCCGCGGGCAACGCCGGCCTCGCCACCGCCCTGACCCCGCTGCTCGGTTACGCGCGGTCCGCCGAGATCGCCAAGGCCGCGCTGAGCGGTGCGGGCGACGTACGGGATCTGGCGCTCGCCGCGGGTGGGCTCGACCCGGTCCTGCTCGACGCGCTGCTGCGACCCGAGACGCTCGCGAACCTCGACGCAACCGGCGCCGACGGCGTCAACGGGGCGAAACGAGAGTGACTTCGGGCAGGATGGCCCGCATGGCCGAGCCGTCCTTCACCCTGACCCAGCTGCGCTACTTCGCCGCGGCCGCGGAGCTGGGCAGTATGACCGCCGCGTCGCGGCAGCTCGTGGTCTCGCAGTCGGCGGTCTCGACGGCGGTCGCCCAGCTCGAGAAGGAGCTGGGCGTCCAGCTGCTGCTGCGCCATCACGCGCGCGGCCTGACCCTGACGGCCGCCGGCGAGGAGTTCTACCGCGAGCTGCGCAGCTACCTCGTGCACACCAGCGAGCTGGTCGAGGTGGCGCGCTCTGCGGGGCAGGCGCTCGTCGGCGACCTCGCCATCGGCTGCTTCACCACCCTGGGCCCCTTCGAGCTGCCTCGGCTGCTGGCCGCCTGCGAGCAGGACCACCCTGGCATCCACGTCTCCGTCGTCGAGGACGAGCACGCCGCGCTCAAGCACGCGCTGCGCTCAGGCAGCTGCGAGCTGGCGCTCATGTACGGCTACGACCTCGACGACGACATCGACCACGTCCGGGTCGGCCTCGCGGCGCCGTACGTCCTCATCGGCAAGGGCCACCGGCTGGCGCGCCGCAAGAAGGTCGCGCTCGCCGAGCTCGAGGAGGAGCCGATGGTGCTCCTGGACCTGCCGCACAGCGGGCAGTACTTCGAGCGGCTCGTCGAGTCGGCGGGCTTCCGCCCGCAGATCCGGCACCGCAGCGCCGGCTTCGAGACCGTCCGGGCGATGGTCGCCAACGGCCAGGGATGGTCGGTCCTCAACCAGCGCCCGGCGAGCGACACGACCTACGACGGTGCGCAGATCGTGACCCTCGAGATCACCGACCCGGTCGAACCCCTCGAGGTCGTGCTGGCCTCGATGAAGGGCGTACGCCTCACCGCCCGCGCCCAGGCGTTCGTCCGCTCCTCGGGCCGGGCAGCGCGACGGCGGGAAGGCCGCTGACCGCCTGACCGTCGAGTCGGCTCGAACTGACAAGAATCCCGCCGAGTCGGCTCGTTATGACGAGCCGACTCGGCGGGATTTGCGGTCAGGATGAGCCGACTCGACGAGCGGGTCAGGCCTGCGCGGCGATCGCCATCTCGCTCGGTGCGAGCTTGCGGCCGCGAGCCAGCAGGTAGTAGATCGGGGCGGTCGCGACGAGGCCGATGATCCAGCTCAGGTCGGCGCCGTTGAGCCTGTCCGCGACCGGGCCGGTGTAGAGCGGCGTCGCCATGAACGGGATCTGGACGACGATGCCGATCACGTAGGCGAGGATCGCCTGGCCGTTGAAGCGGCCGTAGATGCCGCCGTCGGCCGCGAAGATCGAGTCGAGGTCGTAGTTGCCGCGGTGGATCAGGTAGAAGTCGATCAGGTTGATCGCGGTCCACGGGACCAGCACGACGAGCAGCGCGAGCACGATGTCGACGAAGTGCGAGATGAAGTTGCCGGAGACGCCGATGGCGAAGTACGTCGAGGCGGCCATCACCACCAGCGAGAGCACCACGCGGCTGCGGGCGGTCGGGATCCAGGACGCGACGAACGTCTGCACGCAGGTGATGACCGAGAGCACGGTGCCGTAGAGGTTGAGCGCGTTGTGGCTGATCACCGAGAGCAGGAACAGGACGAGCAGTGGCGTACCGAACGCGCCGGTGGTGTCGCGCACCCCGGTCATCACCTCGACGCCCGGCTTCATCGCCAGCGCCACGATCGCGCCGAAGACGAACGGCAGGATCGAGCCGAGGGTGCAGCCGAGGTAGGTGGCGGTGAAGGTCGCCTTCACCCCGACGCCGGCCGGCAGGTAGCGCGAGTAGTCCGAGACGTACGGCGCGAAGGCGATCTGCCACAGGGCGCCCAGCGAGACCGTCGCGAGGAAGCCAGCGGTGCTGTAGCCGCCCTGGGTCCAGAAGCCCGCGGGCAGGCCGGAGACGAAGATTGCGACGGTGCCGAGCACGATGCCGATGCCGAGGACCCAGGTGGCGACCTTGTTGAGCGAGTGGATCACCTTGTAGCCGATCACGGCGATCAGGCCGGAACCGAGCGCCCCGAGGACGATGCCCGCCTCGACCGGGATCGGGTCGGCGATACCGTGCAGCGACTGACCGGCGAGGACGATGTTGGAGGCGAAGAAGGCCAGGTACATGACCGCCGCGATCACCACGACGATCAGTGCCCCGTAGGAGCCGAACTGGCCGCGGCTCTGGATCATCTGCGGGATGCCCATCTGCGGACCCTGGGCCGAGTGCAGCGCCATGAAGACGCCACCGACGAGGTGGCCGACCACGATGGCGACGACGCACCAGAACAGATCGAGGCCGAAGACGGTGACGCCGGCGGCACCGGTGACGACGGGCAGGGGAGCGATGTTGGTCCCGAACCACAGGGTGAAGAGGTCGCGCACCTTGCCATGGCGGTCCTCGGGTGGGACGTAGCCGATGGTGTGCTTCTCGACGACTGGCTGGTCAGACATGGTCATTCTCCAAAGGTGTGAGGCGCCCCACCATGGTCGTGACTGGGTTGTTCCTCTGGCAAACGAATCCTTTTGGCGTAAGGCATCGGCAAAACCGATGCAGGTGCGGATCGAGCTCCAACGCGAACCGAAACCGTCACATAGTCGTGCTCGCCTTCTTAGGTAAACCTTCGTAAGGTCAGGCTTACCAAATGAAAGGAAGGCCGTGAAGCCTCTCTCCGCTGTCGTGGTCTCGGTCTCCGTCGCCCTCCTCGCGACGACCCTCACCTCATGCTCCTCCGGCGACGCGCTCGTCGTCTACAACGCCCAGCACGAGCAGCTCATGGAGGAGCTGGTGCCGGCGTTCGAGAAGGAGACGGGGATCGACGTCGAGCTGCGCAACGGCAAGGACCTCGAGCTCGCCGCACAGCTGGTCGCGGAGGGCGAGAAGTCGCCGGCCGACGTCTTCCTCACCGAGAACTCCCCGGCGATGGCCGCGGTCGAGCGCGAGGGCCTGCTGGCCACGCTGCCGGACGACGTGACCGCGCCGATCCCGCAGCAGTACCGGCCGGAGAGCAACGCCTGGACCGGCTTCGTGGCCCGCTCCACCGTGCTGGTCTACAACACCGACCAGATCACCGAGGCCGAGCTGCCGGCCTCGCTGCTCGACCTCGCCGAGCCGGAGTGGAAGGGCAAGATCTCCTTCTCGCCGACCGGCGCCGACTTCCAGGCGATCGTCGCCGGAGTCCTGGCCACCGAGGGCGAGGCGGCCACCAAGAAGTGGCTCGACGGGATCAAGGCCAACGGCACGGTCTACGACGGCAACAACGTCGTGCTGGAGTCGGTCAACGCGGGCGAGGTGCCGGTCGGCGTCATCTACCACTACTACTGGTACCGCGACCAGGCCGAGTCCGGTGAGGTCAGCGACAGCTCCGAGCTCCACTTCTTCGGCAACCAGGACCCGGGCGCCTTCGTGAGCGTCTCCGGGGCGGGCGTGCTGGCCTCGGCCGAGCACAAGACGGACGCCGAGAAGTTCGTCGGCTATCTCACCGGCAAGACCGGGCAGCAGGGGCTGGCCGACAGCTACGCGCTGGAGTACCCGCTGAACCCCGAGGTGCAGCTCAACCCGCCGGTCAAGCCGTTCTCCGAGCTCGACCCGCCCGCCGTCTCGGTCTCCGAGCTCGACAGCGACGCGGTGGTCGAGATGATGACGGAAGCCGGGTTCCTCTGAGCAGCGTGCATCTCGGCACGTTTCCGGCCGCCTCCTCAGGGAGATGGCTGATGCCGGCGGTGGCCGGCACCATCGCCGCTGTCTGTCTGCTCCCGGTGGCGTACGTCGTGTGGTCGACCGCCTCGCTGGGGCCGGCGGAGGCGTACGACTTCCTGGTCCGCCCGCGCATCGGTGAGCTGCTGTGGAACACCGGTCGGCTGCTGGTCGGCGGGGTCGCGCTCTCGGTGGTGTTCGGGGTCTGCGGTGCCTGGGTGGTCGAGCGGACCTCCCTGCCCCTGGCCGGCTGGTGGCACGGAGCGCTGTGCGCGCCGCTGGCCATCCCGGCCTTCGTCAACGGGTACGCCTGGGTCGCCACGACCCACGCCGTTCAGTCCTATCTCGGGGCCGTGCTGGTCGTCTCGCTCTCCTACTATCCGCTGGTCTACCTGCCCGCGGTGGCGGCGCTGCGGCGCCTCGACCCATCGCTCGAGGAGGTCGCCGCGTCGCTCGGGCGGCGGCCACGGGAGGTGTTCCTCCGTGTGGTCCTGCCGACCGTCGCGCCGGCGGTGCTCGGCGGCGCGCTGCTCGTCGGGCTCCACCTGCTGGCCGAGTACGGCGCGCTCCAGCTGCTCAACTACCCGACCCTGACGACCGCGATCCTGCAGCAGTACGGCACCGCCTTCAACGGACCGGCAGCCACCCTGCTGGCTGGCGTGCTGCTGCTCGCCTGCCTCGGGCTGCTGGCCCTGGAGATGCTGGCCCGCGGCCCGGCTCGGCGTGCCCGCGTCGGGAGCGGCACGGCGCGGCCGGCGCCACGGCAGCGGCTGGGGCGGGCTACCGCGCCGGTGCTCGTCGGGCTCGCGGCCTTCGTCGGTCTGGCTGTCGGTCTGCCGGCGGTCAGCCTGGTGCGTTGGCTGGTCCGAGGTGCCTCGGCCGAGCTCGATCTGAGCCGCCTGCTGCCTGCCGCCGGCACCAGCATCGCGCTGGCCGCCGTCGCCGGAGTCGTCGCGACCGCCGCCGCGGTGCCGGTCGTCTGGCAGGCCGTCCGCCGCCGGACGAGCTGGTCGCTGGGCGTCGAGCGGGTCGCGTACGTCACCAGCGGGCTGCCCGGTGTGGTGGTCGCGCTCGCGCTGGTCACCGTCGCCATCGGCTGGGTGCCGGCGCTCTACCAGACGCTGCCGCTGCTCGTGGCGGCGTACGTCATCCTGTTCCTGCCGCGCGCGCTCGTCGCCGTGCGCGGAGTGCTGGAGCTGGTGCCGCCGCGGCTGGAGGAGGTCGCGCTCAGCCTCGGGCTGAGCCGGGCCGGTGCGATGCGCCGGGTGACCCTGCCGCTGCTCCTGCCCGGGCTGGCGACGGCGACCGCGATGGTCGCGCTCGCGGTCTCGACGGAGCTGACCGCGACGCTGCTGCTGGCCCCGATCGGGACCACGACGCTGGCCACCGAGTTCTGGAGCGAGGCATCCTCGGTCGCCTACGGCGCCGCGGCGCCGTACGCGCTGGCGCTGGTGCTCCTGGCGATGCCGGCGACGATCCTGCTGGGTCGCTCGTCGAGAGGGGAGGCGCGATGACCGCGGCACTGGAGATCAGCGGGCTGCGGGCCGGACACGGCCGGCGGCAGGTGCTCGACGGGCTCGACCTGACCGTCGAGGGCGGGGTGACCGCCGTGCTCGGTGCCTCGGGCTGCGGCAAGACCACGCTGCTGCGCTGCGTGGCGGGGTTCATGACGCCGACCGCGGGCGAGATCAGGATCGGCGGACGCTCGGTCGCCGGACTGGCGCCGCGCCGCCGTGGGATCGGGTACGTCCCGCAGGAGGGCGCGCTCTTCCCGCACCTCGACGTCGGCGGCAACATCGCCTTCGGGCTGCGCCGGAACGTGGCCCGTGCCGAGCGGCAGGACCGCGTCGCCGAGCTGCTCCGGCTGCTGGAGCTGCCGGCCGAGCTGGCTGACCGGCATCCCCATGAGCTCTCCGGCGGTCAGCAGCAGCGGGTCGCCGTGGCCCGTGCGCTCGCGCCTCGGCCCCGCCTGGTGCTCCTCGACGAGCCCTTCTCCTCGCTCGACGCGGGGCTGCGCGAGGAGTCCGGACGAGCGGTCGTGCGGGCGCTGCGTACGGCCGGCGCGGCAGCGCTGCTGGTCACCCACGACCAGGGCGAGGCGCTCTCGCTGGCCGACCAGGTGGCCGTGATGGCTGCCGGGCGCTTCCTGCAGGTCGGCTCCGCGGTGGACGTCTACCTGACCCCCGAGCATCCCGGGGTCGCGGCCTTCCTCGGCTCAGCGACGCTGCTTCCGGGTGAGGTGGGTGCCGACGGGCGGGTCGACTCGCCGCTCGGGGAGGTCGCGCTCATCACGCCCCGGCCCGCCGGGGCGGTGACGCTGGTCGTCCGTGCGGAGCAGGTGCAGGTCTCGGTCGACGCCACCTCCGGCACCAAGGGCGTCGTCGAGGAGGTTTCCTTCTTCGGCCACGACGCCACCATCCGGGTGCGGCTGAGCGATGACGTACGCGTCACCGCCCGGGTCGCGGGCACCGGGATCCCCGACATCGGAGCCACGGTCGCGCTCGAGGTCGTCGGGCCGCTGGTCGGCTATCCCGGGAACATGCGATGAGCTCGACCATCGCGACCGATGCCCACCTGCTCCTGCAAGGGCGACCGGGGGACCCGGCGGTCATCACCGACGAGACGACGCTGACCTACGCCGAGCTGGAGCAGGCGGTGATGGACCGCGCGGCGGCGTACGGTCCCGCCCGCGGCGTCGTGCTGCTCGAGGCGGGCAACGACCTGGACTCGGTGGTCGGCTACCTGGCCGCGCTCACCGCTCGCCGGCCGGTGCTGTTGACGCCGCCGGGTGGTGATCACGCCGAGCTGCGGACGCGCTACCGGGCGGCGTTCGAGGGCCGGGCCGATCTCCATCCCGACCTCGCGCTGCTGCTGTCGACCTCGGGCTCGACCGGGTCGCCGAAGCTGGTCCGGCTCTCCCGGGAGAACCTGACCGCCAACGCGGCCAGCATCGCTGCCTACCTCGGGCTCACCTCCGCCGACCGGGCGATGAGCTCGCTGCCGCTGCACTACTGCTACGGCCTCTCCGTGCTCAACTCCCACCTGAGCGTGGGAGCCGCGGTGATCCTCACGGACCTCTCCG
Source organism: Nocardioides sp. YJ-D4 (assembly GCF_054031495.1). Lineage (NCBI taxonomy): Bacteria > Bacillati > Actinomycetota > Actinomycetes > Propionibacteriales > Nocardioidaceae > Nocardioides > Nocardioides sp. YJ-D4. The sequence goes on along the minus strand of NZ_CM132932.1, from coordinate 673,647 downwards.
TCGCCGACGAGTGCTTCTGGGACGTCGCGGCGCGTCACGGCGCCACCTCGTTCGCCGGCGTTCCCTACACCTTCGACCTCCTCGACACCTCCGGGTTCGCCGACCGCTCGCTGCCGTCGCTGCGCTACATCACCCAGGCCGGCGGCAAGATGCCGCCCGAGACGGTCCGTCGCTATGCCGCGCTGGGGGAGTCGCGTGGCTGGGACCTGGTCGTGATGTACGGCCAGACCGAGGCCACCGCCCGGATGGCCTACCTCCCGCCCGCGCTCGCCGCGAGCCGGCCGGAGGCGATCGGCATCCCGATCCCGGGTGGGCACTTCCACCTCGATCCCGTCGACGGTGCCGGGGACGGCCTGGCCGACGGTGTCGGCGAGCTGGTCTACACCGGGCCGAACGTGATGATGGGGTACGCCGAGAGCGTCGCCGACCTCGCCCGTGAACCCGAGCTCACCGAGCTCCGCACCGGCGACCTCGCCCGGCAGGCCGACGACGGGCTGTGGGAGATCACCGGCCGGCGCAGCCGGTTCGGCAAGATCCTCGGGCTGCGCATCGACCTCGACCGGATCGAGTCCGAGCTCGCGGCCTCGGCCGGCTGTGGGCCGGTGCGAGCCGTCGCTCCCGGCGCCCGGCTGCACGTGTTCACCGACGATCCGGGGGCCGCCGACCGGTTGCCGGGACTTGTGGACGGCATCGTGGCGCTGCCGCGCGCGCTGGTCCATGTCCACGTGATCGACGAGGTGCCGCGTACGCCGAACGGCAAGGTCGACTACGCCACGCTCGGTGCCTGGGCGAGCGTGGCGGACGCGGCCGGGCCACCGGATGCGGGGCTGGCCGAGGGCGCGGACGCGGAGGCGTTGCGTACGGTCTATGCCGCGGTGCTGAGGCGCCCCGATGCGACGGTGGCCGACAGCTTCGTCTCGCTCGGCGGCGACTCGCTCTCCTTCGTCGAGATCGCCACCCAGCTCGGCGAACGGCTCGGCACCCTGCCCTCCGGCTGGCAGCACCGGAGCATCGCCGAGCTCGCCGCGAGCGCGCGGAGCCCGCGGCGGTGGCTGCGGCCCGTCGAGATCCCGGTGTTGCTGCGCGCGGTGACCATCGTCGCCATCGTCGGCAGCCACGCGGACGTGTGGACCCTCCTCGGCGGCGCCCACATCCTGCTCGCGGTGGCCGGTTTCAACCTCGCCCGCTTCGGGCTCACCGCTCCCACCCGGACCCTGCGCGCGCGTCGCCTGCTCCGGGGAGCGGCCGCGGTCGCGCTCCCGGCTGCCCTCTGGGTCTGTGCCGTGGCCCTGGTCAGCGATCGCTACCACTGGCCGACCGCGCTCGGGCTCAACCAGGCGCTCGGCAGCGACGAGTGGACCCGCGACTGGCAGCTGTGGTTCCTGGAGGTCATCACCTGGTCGTTCGCCGGGCTCGCCCTCCTGCTGCTGGTGCCCGTCCTCGACCGGTGGCAGCGGCGCCATCGGTTCGGTGCGGCCGCCGTGGTGGTGGGTGCGACCCTCGCGGTGCGGTACCTGTGGGTCGGGCTCGAGGCCGGCCCGACCGAGCGCTACACGATCGGCTGCGTGCTGTGGTGCCTCGCCCTGGGCTGGGCGGCGGCGGAGGCACAGCGGCCGTGGCATCGGGTGCTCGTCGCGGTCACGGTCGTGGTCGCGACGTACGGCTTCTTCGGTGACCCTGTCCGCGAGGCGACGGTCGCCCTCGGCATCCTCGTCCTGCTGGTCCCGTGGCCGCCCCTGCTGCCCTGGCCGCTGGCCCGGCTGGCCGCCGTGCTCGCCGCGTCGTCGCTGTGGATCTACCTCGTCCACTGGCAGATCTACCCCGGCCTCGAGGCCGCCGGGCTCGGCTGGCTGGGCGTCCTCGCCTCCGTCGCGGCCGGTGTGGTCGCCGCCCTCGGCCCGGCGGCCTGGGCGGCCCGAGCCCGGGTGGCTAGATTGACGGCGTGAGAATCACGGTCGTACGCGGGGACATCACCGACCAGCCTGTTGACGCGGTCGTAAACGCCGCCAACTCCTCGCTGCTGGGCGGGGGAGGGGTGGACGGGGCGATCCACCGGCGCGGCGGCCCGGCGATCCTCGAGGAGTGCCGGGCGCTGCGGGCCGGACGTCTCGACGGCGGTCTGCCGACCGGGCAGGCGGTCGCGACCACGGGCGGCGATCTTCCGGCGAGGTGGGTGATCCACACGGTCGGCCCGGTCTACACCGACGGCCAGGACAACGTCGCCCTGCTGACCTCGTGTTTCCGTGAGTCGCTCCGGGTGGCCGACGAGCTCGGGGCGCGCACGGTGGCGTTCCCGGCGATCTCGACCGGCGTCTACCGCTACCCGCTCGACGAGGCCGCGTACGTCTCCCTGTGGACCCTCGCCCGGACCCCGACCTCTGTCGAGGAGGTGCGTGTCGTGCTCTTCGACCAGAAGGCGTACGACACCTTCGACCGCGCCCGCGAGGCCCTCGATCCCTCCGATGCCCAGGTCGAGGCTGAGCTGCGGAGCGTCCCGGACGCGACGTGGCTCGAGGCCTTCTCGGCCGCTGATGCGCTGACGGCTGAGGACCGTGACGTCGCCTGGGGTGGCGGGCAGAAGACCGAGAGCGGCGCGATCCTGGCGCCGTATCCCGCCTACAGCCCTCGGGTCCGGCAGCTCTATCGCACGCTTCCGGGGGCGTCCATCGACTGGATGAAGTGGATGCGCGGCAATCCGCTCCTCTCCAACCCTTCGCTGCTTGCTACCGCGCCGGTCGCGGACGCTGCTCGGCTCGCCACGGTCTATAGCCGGGGTGAACGGTTCAACGACGGGGTCTTCGGGCGTGCGCTTCAGGATGGGTCCATCGACGCGATCGTCGCTCGGTTGCGTACGTGGTTCGAGAGCGAGCGCTGAGCAGCAATGATTCATGTCTCGGGACCGAAGGAAGCATTGTGAGCACTCGCACGGTCGTCATGGCGCTCGCGATCGTGCTGATGGCGTCGTCGTGTGCGGCCAACCGGGGCGACCAGCTGGCCGATGAGCTGAGCGAGCGGCTCGAGGGCGTCGATGGCATCGAGCGGGTGGAGGTCGGGGGCAACAACGTCCTGCCGTTTGCGGGTGACGCCAGCGGAACCATCGTCCTGGAGGACGGGATCAGCACGGCGCGGGCCGCTGAGATCACCGCGATCCTGGCGCCTTACGTGTCCGGGGAGAGTCCCGACTACGAGCTCACTCTCGAGATGGACCACGTCGATCTTCAGGTGAGCTCATCCGAGGAGAGCAACGCGAGCGGGTTGCGATTGCTCGACGAAGTGCGGCAGCGCACCGATCTGGACAGCGCGACGATCGCCTACGGTGCCGGGTCACAGGCCTGTGTCGTCGAGGCGGAGGCGAGCGCGGATCCGTTGGCGGCCTATGACGGCTTGGTCGCGCTCCGGGCCGCGACGCCGGGATGTGAGCGCGCCGGTGTGCTGGTGACCTACGGAGAAGATCAGAGCGTCACCGATGCGGCCGACCACTGGGAGCACGTCGACACGTTGCCTGAAGCGGTTCCGATGACCGAGCCGATCGCCGGCCTCCGCGAGATCCGGGATCGGCTCGAGGTCGTGGGGTATGCGATCAGGCCGGGCGCGCTGACGCTGGAGATGAGTCGCGGCGAGGACGTGGTTGCGGCCGCCGAGCTCGCGCGTAAGACGCCCGGTCAACAGGTCAGCGTCAGCGGCGGCAAGATCAGTGCCTGGAACCAGGACGTCCCCGCTGCTCAGCTCGTCCTCGATCTCGCTGCGCTCTCATCGGTCGGGTCGGTCAGCAGCGATGATCGCGGCCTCCAGATCAGTGGCGTCGACGTGAACGATGTCGTCGCCGTCTATCGGGAGGTCGAACAGGAGCCCGAGGCCGCCGGTCTCAGGCGGATGTCGATCTCCGGCACCGTCGCCGGGGATGAGAGATACCAGGTTGCCGGGCCGCCGGATGTGGTCGCTGAGCGAGTTGCTGCGGCACCGCGGCTGGCTGCGTATGCGCCGTTCACGTTCACCGATGACGACCTCTCGGTGCACGTGACCATCGACGAGGTTTCGGACATGGTGGAAGTGATCAAGCCTCTCGCTGGGTTCGGGAGGGTGGTCACTGTCCGTGACGACCAGGGGCGGGTCGTCACTTTTCGCAGTGCGGGGGACGAGATCGAGGTGTCCGAATCCGGGCGGCGCGAGGAGGTTCGGGCTTTGCTTGACGCGATCTGGAGGGCGTGGCAGGGGTGACCGTTCTTCGGGGTTGGGGTGGGCCGCCGACCCGTTCTTGGAGGGTCTTCTCGATCTGGTCCGGCGTCAAGGACGCCCTTCGGGCGCCGGCTTCGCCGGCCGCCTTCGGCGGTCCTGGACTCCGGACCAGATCGAGAAAAAGATTTGGCTGGCTATCGGGGCGGCGGCCCGGGTGTGGCGCAGCGGAATCTTGCTTGAGACAGGTGAGGTTGATGGGGCGCAAGGGTGGCCCTTCGGGCCACTTACCATCCACAGATTCTAGGTCGTTCGCTCACCGCGAAAACAGCGGTTGAACTGGGAAAATAGATAGTCAGAACGGCGTGTGAAGCGTAGAATCAGACCCATCACAGCACACCTCCGAGGAGAGGACAGCGATGAGTCTCGGCCGCTCGATCGACCACTGGGGCACCAACCCCGGCGATGCGATCGACGCTGCCCTGGCCGCCATCGAGACCGCCCTCCAAGAGTTGCTGACCACCGACCCGGCCTACTGGCGCACCGGGCAGAAGAAGGACCTGCTGGAACGGCTGGAGAAACTCCAAGCCCAACAAGCCGCACTGAAGCTGCGGGTGCTCGCCACGGCCGGTGACATCGCCGAGGAGACCGGCGCGAAGGACGCCTCCGGATGGATGCGGACCGACCTGCTCGTCGACAAAGCCGTGGCTCGCTCCCAGGTGAAGCTCGCAGCCGCGGTCACCAAGTACGGCCTCGTTGCTGATGGCCTCGCTGAGGGTGTGGTGTCCCAGGACAAGGCACGGGTGATCACCCACGCCCTCGACAAGATCGAGACGGACCCCGTCGCCAGCGGCGAGGATCTGGTCCTGGCGGAGAAGCTTCTCGTTGACTACGCCGGCCGGTTGACCGCGAACGAGCTCCGCATCGTCGGACGACGGATCCTGGCCGAGATCGACCCGGCCCGGTTCGAGGACGCCGAAGCCAAAGCATTGTTGGCTGAAGAGGAGCGTGCTCAGCAGAAGACCGCGCTACGGGTCTGGGATAACCACGACGGCACCATCGGGTTCGACGGGGTCCTGCCGACCTCGATGGGGATGCGGTTCAAGCGGCTGGTGGAGGCCTGGGCCCAGCCCCGCAAACAACAGCTCGTCGCCAAGGGTGCTCCGTTGCCGCCGTGGGAACGACTCATGGGTCAGGGCTTCACCCGGCTCCTCGAGACCGTCGACCCGGCCGCGCTACCTAGGCATGGCGGGGATGCGACCACCATCAACGTGGTGATCTCCCTGGAGGAGCTCCGCAAGGACCTCGGCATCGCCACGTTGGGCTATGACGAGACCAACGGGGCCACCATCTCCGCGGCGGAGGCCCGCCGGATGGCGTGCAACGCCACCATCATCCCCTGGGTCCTCGGTGGTGACAGCGAGGTCCTCGACGTCGGCCGGGGCAGCAGGTTCTTCCAACCGATCCAACGCAAGGCGATGCGGTTGCAGCACAAGTGTTGCCAGGCCGAAGGCTGCGACATGCCACCGGAATGGTGCGATGCCCACCATCTAGAACCCTGGGCCGCCGGCGGCAAGACAGATCTCAAGGACGGGGCGCTGCTCTGTCCCCACCATCACCGCCTCGCCCACAACGCGGCGTACGTTCATGAGCGACTACCCGACGGCACGATCCGGTTCACCCGTCGTCCGTGACTGCGCCGTCGGATACCCGCCGGAAGTCGACGGTGAGGCGCCCTAGTTTCGAGGCATGGGTACGCATGTCGACATCGATCCGGCCATCCTCTACTTCGGCACGCCGGTGGTGTTGCTCGCTACGGTCAACGAGGACGGCACCACGAACCTGATGCCGATGTCGTCGGTCTTCTGGCTGGGACGTACGGCGGTTCTCGGGATCGGTGCTTCGTCGCAGACGGCGCGGAATCTGAGGGAGCGGCCGGAGATCGTGCTCAACCTTCCCAGCGTCGACCTCGTGACCCAGGTCGATCGGCTGGCGCTGACCACGGGCAACGCGGCGATGTCGGCGGCGAAGGCCGAGCGTGGGTATGTGTATGTGTCCGACAAGTACGCGCATGCCGGGCTGACGGCGTACGGATCGGACACGGTGCTGCCGACGTCGGTCGCGGAGTGCCCGGTGCACATCGAGGGGACGGTCGCGGCGCTCCACGAGCTCGGTGAACCGAAACTGCTCGCCGTCGAGGTCGCGGTGACTGCGGTGCGGGTCGCACCGGAGCTGCGTCTGGATGGTCACGACCACCGGATCGATCCTGATCGCTGGCGGCCGCTGGTGATGAGCTTCCAGCAGTTCTACGGGCTGGGGGAGCGGGTCCATCCGTCGCGGCTGGCGAGCATCGACGAGGAGCTCTACCGGTGAGCGGCGCCGGATCGACACGTCCGGGCATCGGATTGTGGTCCGCGGCGACATAGACCTGTGGCGGGCGTCACATCTACGGTCGGTCTGCCTGCCGGGTGGCGGCGGGCGCTCTTGCTCAGGAGGATCGGTCATGGGTCTCGGGTCTCGAATCTCGTCCAGGCTTCGGCGGCAACGGATCGGCGCCGCGCTCGCGGGCCTCGGCCTGGTGATGGCCGGGGGAGCAGCGGTCGCGGTCCTACCCGCCGAGACGTCCACGGCTGCCGCGGGTACGTGGTCGGCGAGGACGGCGGGCGGGATGACCACCCAGCTGTACGTCCCCAGCACCGCTCCGACGCTCGGCACCGGGCGTGCCCTCATGGTCAACCTGCACGGCTGCGTCCAGACCTCGGCCGCCCTGCGCGACGGCGGCAACTGGACCGCGACGGCGGATGCGCGCGGGATGGTCGTGGCGATCCCGGCGGCCCCGAACGGCGGCGTGCTCCTCGGCTGCTGGGACTACTACGACAGCAATCACTCCCGGACCTCGCTGGGGCGCCACGACGACAACCTCCTCCAGCTGGTCAGCGACCTGCTCGCCGATCCGGCCCTGGACATCGACCCCGACCAGGTCTATCTGTCCGGGCTGTCATCGGGCGGCGGCGAGACGATGGTGATGGGCTGCCTCGCGCCCGACGTCTTCGCCGGGATCGGGATCAACGCCGGTCCTTCGGTCGGGACGACCTCGGGGCAGATCGGGTCGGTGGCGGTGACCCAGTCGCAGGTCACCAACACCTGCCGTACGTTCGCGGGCTCCGCCGCGTCGGGGTTCGGCAGCCAGCTCACCTCGGTGATCTACGGTTCCAACGACACCACTGTCGCGCCCGGATACAACACCCTGAACGCGCAGGTCATGGCCGGGATCTATGGTGCCGGGTCGCAGTCGTCGTTCTCCCTGGCGGGCCTCGCCGGCAACAACACCGCGGGCTCCGGCACGCTGTGGTCGGACGGCACCGGCCCGCGCGTGTCCCTGATCCAGAACACCGGCATGGGACACAACTGGCCGGCCGGCGGTGGCCCCGGTGGCTCGTACGTCACGACGAACTCGATCGACTACCCGGCGTACGTTACGGACTTCTTCTTCGACAACAACCGCCGGGTCGAGCGGGGCGCCGAGCCGACCGACCCGCCGACGGAGGAGCCCACCGACCCGCCGACCGAGCCCGGCCTCTACTGCGGCGCTGCGACCAACGCCCAGCACGAGGCCGCCGGGCGCGCGCACTCCTACGGCACCAACCCCTACAACCCGTTCTACGCGAACGTCTCGGAGGACTACCTGGGGCAGGGCGACGCCACCGTGACGACCCTGCAGGAGTCGGCGGGCGGCCGCTTCGACGTGGTGACGACCTGCTGACGTAGACCTCGTCCCCGGGTATGCATGCCGTCGACGGATACGAGTCAGAGGGCGAGCGTCGACGCGATAGCTGCACTACCCGCGGCGTCGGAGCGAGCGGTCGGTGATCTCGATGTCGACCCAATCTCGGACGGGCCCGGCGTTCAGTGATCGGGGTAGGACTCTCCGAACGACTGGGCGACGGGTCGTGCTCCTTAACTTTCAGGGCGACTGGGTTTATGCTGCCTAGAGAATCAGTGCGGTAAGTCGCGTCCTCGACGCAACCATCCGAGCGCGGCTGCCGCGGTGCCAGACGACTGTTGTCGTCAGGTCGCTCGAAGGCCTGGAGGTGCTCCGCGCGATCCGGCTGCTGCGGTCCCAACTGAAACCAGGTCCCCGATCGGGCGGTAGTACTGGACGTTCGCCAGTTCGGACTCAGAGAGCAGAGCAAGATGCTCCAGCCAACCAACCGGGGTCGTCGCGACGGACGCTAAGGAGGGCGGCACACGTGCGGCGCCAGAACACTCCGGGCGAGGACTCACGGGTCAGGCACACCCCACCGCGGGGAACGCTCACCCCAGGCGGATGCCAAGTCGATGCTCCCGGTGAGGTTTGCATCTCCACCCAGATCGGGCGCTCAGAGAACACGACGTCAGCTGCCGCGGCGCGCGCGGCAGCCATGGCGACCGCGCTGGTGGTCATGGTCGTTGCGACACTCCTGGGAACACTCGGCTGGGGAGCGTGGAGCCCGGCTGCGGCGGCTCCAGATGTGTGCAGCCCGCTGACCTCGGGCAAGGTCGACACGACCGGTGATCCACAGTCGGTGACCGTGACCGCACCCGCCGGGTACAAGATCCGCCAGTACTGCGTGAAGGCCGGCGCGGCCCCGGCTGGCGGCGGGCCGGTGTATGTCACCGTCGACCCACCCCGGCAGTCCGTGACCATTACGCACCCGACGGGCAAGGCGGTCAGCCACTGGTCGATCGAGTATGCGTCCTGCACGACCACCCCCGTCGAGCCAGCTGAAAGCCCCGAGCCGGAGCCGACGGAGACCGGTCCGACAGAGACCGGTCCGACAGAGACCGGTCCGACAGAGACCGATCCGACTCCGGACGCATCACCCGACACCCCCGACGAGACAGGCGATACCGACGACCCGGAGAGCCCCGGCGAAACCGGCACTGGGGGCATGGAGAGCCCCGGCGGCGCCGGCGGCGGCGGCGGTACAGGGGACCCGGGCGCCAGTGACCGCCAGGCGACGGCTCCCGACGCCGAGGGTGCGGAGTCGGCGGGACCTGGTGGGGTACCGGTCCCAGCTCCGGAGGTGTCCCCGCCGAGCGCCGCCACCGATCTGCCGGCGCGGACGCTGTGCCGCGTCGACGCCGGCCTGGTGGAGGCGGCCTCGCTGGGAGGTTCGCGCCCCGATGGCGCAGGGTGGGTCCTCGGAAGCGCCGGCATGCTCGCGGGTGCACTGCTCCTCGGCGCCGTTCTGGTCGGGTTTGCGGTGCGCCGTCCGAGTCGCGTCGGCTCCGCTCCCGAGTCGCCGGAGACGAGGCACGCCCCCCGGCTGCCGCGACGACCACCACGAGGCAAGACAGTCGCATCGCTGGTGATGTTGACCATCCTGCTGGCCGCCGCTGGCGCGGACTCGCTGGCCTGGAGACTGACCGAGGGCGCCACGTCAGATGGCGGGGCGCGCGAGGGGGGACTGGCGTCAGCCGAGGAGCCCTTCGGTGGAAGCGTGCGGACACACGCCGCGGCGAACGCGCGGGGCCAGGCGGGGGCGAACACCGATGCTCGACCGGGCCGCCGGCAGCAAGGTGCAATTCCGTTGCAGGTCATGGCACCTTCGATCGGGATGGACGCCCCGGTGGTTCCGGTGGGTCTGGTCGAGAACACCCTGACCCCGCCGTCCGAGGCGTCGGCGGTCGGCTGGTGGAGCGGAGGGGCCCGCCCGGGCGCAGCGCACGGAGCGATGGTGCTGGTCGGGCACACCGTGCTCGACGGAATGGGTGTCTTCGACGACCTGCCCGAGCTGACAGAGGGCGCGACGCTGATCGTGTCGACGCAGGACCGCGCCGTGAGGTACACGGTGACCACCGTGCGAACCCTCTCCCGCGCAGCATTCGCTCGCTGGGCGCCGGCGCTGTCAGATAGCGGTGGCGCGGCGCGGCTGGTCTTGGTGACATGCACCGATTGGGACGGGTCGCGCTACCTCTCGAACGCCGTGGTCGTCGCTCGCCCGAGCCGGGATCCCTCGGTGGGGTGAGCCCGGTGTCGAAGGAACGCGTCGTCGGTGGTCGCCAGCCCTCCTTGATCGATCCGCTCCTGCCGTTGGCGGCCCTGGCGCTCCTGATCGGCGGAGCCCTTACGCTGTTCGGCCTCGACGCCCTTGACGGGCCAATCCAGGTGGCGCTGCTGCTCTGTTGCGCGATGGCCGCGTTGATCGCGATGAAGAACGGACACGACTTCGCCGCCGTCCAGGAGACCGGCCGAGGCGCACTGGCCTCGGTGACCAGCGCGATCTTCATCCTGCTGGCGGTGGGCGCCCTGATCGGTGTGTGGAACCTCAGCGGCACCATCCCGACGCTGGTCTACTACGGGATCCAGATCCTCTCCCCGGGCTGGTACTACGTCGCCACCGCCGTCATCTGCGGGGTGGTGGCGCTGAGCATCGGCAGCTCGTGGACCACCGCGGCCACGATCGGCGTCGGACTGGTCGGCATTGCCGGCCTGATCGGAGTGTTCCCGGAGATCGCCGCCGGCGCGGTGATCTCCGGCGCCTACCTCGGCGACAAGACCTCACCGCTCTCGGAGACGACGATCCTGACCGCGCAGATCGCGGGTGTCGACGTGTACGAGCACATCCGCCGCCAGGTCTGGACGTCGGTGCCGGCATTCCTCCTCGCGCTCGTCGTGTTCGCGGTTCTCGGTGTCACCGGATCAGACACGGTCAGCCAGGCCGAGACCGACTCCGACCTGTCCCGCCTCGACGAGGTCTTCTGGATCACGCCGCTCGCGCTGCTGCCGCTGGTGCTGCTGGGGTATCTGTCGATCCGGAAGGTACCGGCCTCGATGGCCCTGCTCGTGTCCACCCTGTTCGCCGGAGTGCTCGGCGCCTTCCTCCAGCCCGACGTGTACGCCGACTTCGTTGCCGGCGCCGGGAACGTTGTCGTGGAGTCGGTCAAGGCGGTCTGGCTGGCGATGGCAAACGGCTTTTCGATCGCCACCGGCATTCCCGACGTCGACCGGCTGCTCTCGCGCGGCGGCATGGACAGCATGCTGCTGACGATCTGGCTGATTCTCGGGGCGGTCACGTTCGGGGCGTTGCTGGAGGAGTTCGGACTGATCGACCGACTGGTGCAGCCCATGATCCGGGCCGCGCGGTCGACCGGGCGCCTGTTCCTCACCGTGTTCGCCTGCGCCTTCGGGCTGAACGTGGTCGCCGGTGACCAGTACATCGCGCTGGTGTTGCCCAGCCGGATCTTCCGTGCCGAGTTCGCCCGCCGTGGGCTCGCGCCGACGAACCTGTCCCGGCTCGCCGCGGACAGCGGCACCGTCACCTCTCCACTCGTCCCGTGGAACTCCTGCGGCGCATTCATGGGCGCAACTCTCGGCGTCTCCACGTTGCTGTACCTCCCTTACGCCGTCTTCTGTTACGCCAGCCCCGCGCTGAGCGTGCTGTACGGCGTTACCGGCTTCCGCGTCGAGAAGACCGAGCCGACAAGACTCGAGGAGAAGGAATGAGCACGCAGACTGAGACGGCGCCGACGGCCGTCGCGAAGATGAGCCTGCCCACGCTGACCGCGATGGTGGTGGGGTCGATGGTCGGCGCCGGGGTGTTCTCGCTGCCGGCCCGGTTCGGAGTCGCCACGGGAATCCTCGGTTCCCTGATCGCCTGGGCGATCGCCGGCGCGGGGATGCTGATGCTGGCGTTCGTCTTCCAGAACCTGGCGATCCGCAAGCCCGAGCTCGACTCGGGTGTGTTCATCTACGCCAAGGCCGGGTTCGGCGACTACGCCGGCTTCAACTCCGCGATCGGGTTCTGGGCCAGCGCGGTGGCAGGCAACACCTTCTATTGGGTCTTCATCACCGCGACCCTGGGCGGGTTCTTCGGGGCCTTCGGCGACGGAGACACCGTCTTGGCGGCCGCAGTGTCGACGGTTGCCATCTGGCTGTTTCACTATCTGATCGCCCGAGGGATCCGTGACGCGGCGATCATCAACCGGATCGTGACGGTCTTCAAGATCCTGCCGATCATGGTGTTCATCGTGGTGCTGTTCGTCTTCTTCGACGCAGGGGTGTTCGCTGACAACTGGACCGCCTACGGGTACGGCCTGGGCAACATGGACGAGCAGGTCCGCAACACGATGCTGATCACGACGTTCGTCTTCCTCGGGATCGAGGGGGCCAGCGTCTACTCGCGCTACGCCAAGAAGCGCTCGGACGTCGGCAAGGCCACCGTGCTCGGGTTCCTGAGCGTGCTGGCGATCTTCTCGCTGGTCACCCTGTCCAGCTACTCGGTCATGCCGCAACCGGAGCTTGCCGACACCCGTCAACCGTCGATGATCGGAGTGTTCGAGTCTGTGGTCGGGGACTGGGGCGAGGTCTTCATCAGCGTGGCCGTGATCGTCTCGGTGCTGGGCGCCTACCTGGCGTGGACCTTGATGGCGGCCGAGGTCATGTACATCCCCGCCCGCAACGACGACTTCCCAGAGTTCCTCGGGCGTGAGAACGCCCAGGGGACGCCGATCACCGCGCTGGTCGTGTCCTCGCTCGCCGTCCAGGCACTGCTCGCGCTCACCCTGGTGGTCACCGACGCGCTGAACTTCATGCTCGACCTGTGCACGAGCCTGGCGCTGCTGCCGTACTTCCTCGCGGCGGCGTACGCACTCAAGCTCGGCCTGACCGGGGAGGCCTATGACGACGTGGCGCCGCGAACGCGTCTCATGGAGACGATCGTCGCGGGGATCGCCACGGCGTACACGCTGTTCCTATTCGACGCCGCGGGACTGAAGTTCATTCTTCTGATGACGGTCATCCTTGCCCCGGCGACCCTCCTCTACGTCAAGGCCCGCAGCGAGCACGGCCGACGACTGTTCAGCCCGACCGAGCTCGGGCTGTTCGTGCTGATCGCGATCGGCGGTGTCAGTGGCGCCATCGGTCTGTGGACCGGCCGCATCACCCTCTGAGGTCGCGGACCGGACCCGAACCATCCGAAGACAAAGGAACCGAAATGACCGAGCAAACCACAGGGTCTTCCACCCCGACGTACGGCGTCCACTCCGAGGTCGGGGTGCTCCGGAAGGTGCTCGTGTGTCGGCCGGGGTTGGCGCATCGCCGGCTCACGCCCAGCAACAGTGACGAACTGCTGTTCGACGATGTGATGTGGGTCGAGGCCGCCCAGCGCGATCACGCCGACTTCGTGAACAAGCTGACCCAGCGGGGGGTGGAGGTGGTCGAGCTCCACGACCTGCTGGCGCAGACGATGGACGTGCCCGGGGCGCGGGACTGGCTGCTGGACCGCAAGATCGTCCCGAACCGGGTCGGCCTCGGGCTCGTCGACGTCACCCGCGCCGTCCTCGACTCCCTGCCCGGGCAGCAACTTGCAGAGTTCCTCATCGGCGGGCTCGCCACCCAGGACCTGCCTGACGGGCACGGTATCGGCTATATCGCCCTCGCCCGCGAGTCGACGGGCGCCCGGGAGTACCTCCTGCCGCCACTCCCGAACACCCTCTACACGCGGGACACCACCTGCTGGCTGTACGGCGGACTGACCATGAATCCGCTCTACTGGCCGGCCCGCAAGGAGGAGACGCTCCTCTACAAGGCCATCTACCAGTTCCACCCGGACTTCGTCGGCTCCCCAGTCTGGTGGGGCGACCCCGAGCAGGACTGGGGCCAAGCCACGTTCGAGGGCGGCGACATCATGCCGGTCGGCAACGGCGTGGTCCTGATGGGGATGAGCGAGCGGACCTCGCGGCAGGCGATCACCCAGGTCGCGGCGTCACTGTTCGCGAAGGGTGCGGCCGAAAAGGTCATCGTCGCGGGCATGCCGAAGCTGCGTGCCGCGATGCACCTCGACACCGTGTTCACCTTCGCCGACCGCGACATCGTCACGCTGTACCCGCAGATCGTCGACGGCGTGCACGCGTTCACTCTGCTGCCCTCCGATACCGCGCCCGGCGTCGACGTCGTCGACGAAGGCTCGACCCCGTTCGTCGACGTGGTCGCCAAAGCCCTGAGCCTGGACTCGCTGCGGGTGATCGAGACCGGGGGCGACGTGTACCAGTCCGAGCGGCAGCAGTGGGACAGCGGCAACAACGCGGTCGCCCTCGAACCCGGAGTGGTGTTCACCTATGACCGCAACACGCTGACCAATACTCTGCTGCGCAAAGCCGGGGTCGAGGTGATCACCATCGTCGGGGCCGAGCTCGGCCGGGGCCGCGGTGGGGGACACTGCATGACCTGCCCGATCGTCCGCGACCCGGTGACGTTCTGATGGCCGGCCAGCGGAGCATCGATGCCCTGGCGCTCGGGGCCGTCCTCGTCCTCGTCCTCGGCGTGCTCACCGGCTGCGGGGGCTCCGATGACACGTCGGTCGACGAGCCGACCACGACCGCGGGCGAGTCGCCGGCGGCCGTGGACGCAGCGGCACTCGAGGGGGCGACATACGAGTCCACTTCGGTAGAGGGCCACGACTTGGTCGAAGGGTCGACCATCCACCTGGCGTTCGAGGACGACACGATGTCGGTTTCGGCCGGGTGCAACACCCTGTTCGGCCCGTACGCCGTGACCGACGAGACGCTGGCCTGGACCGAGGCACCGGCCAGCTCGATGATGGCCTGTTCACCGGAGCTTGACGAGCAGGATCGGTGGCTGACCGACCTGTTCACCAACGGTATGCAGGGCACGGGCGACGGGCCCACCCTGACCCTGACCGACGGAACCGTCACGATCCAGCTCGCCAGCACCTCCGCCCCATCTCTCGACACCCTGCTCGGCAGGGTCTGGACGGTCGTCGGCACGATCGCCGACGGTGCCACCGCGCGGCTCCCGGTGAACACGCGCCGCCCGTGGCTGACCGTCGGTCAGGATGGGCTCTCCCGCCTCTTCACCGGCTGCAACAGCGGACGCACGACCGTACGGGTCGTGGACGACCAGATCGCCTTCGGCCCCGCCACCGTGACACGCGGCAGGTGCCAAGGGGCCGCGCGCCTCAACGAGGAGGCTGTCCTCGCGATCGTCGACGACCAGACCACCGACCACGTCGAGTTCATCGGGGAGGTGCTGATCGTGACCGTCGGCGACAAGGGACTCGTCTTCCAGCTCCGCTGACGCGGCGGGCCGGAGCCCATGAACAACCCGACGTACGGAGGCACGACCCCTGACAACCCGTTCTACGCGAACGTCTCGGAGGACTACTTGGGACAGGGAGCCGCCACCATGACGATCGTCCAGGAGTCGGCTGGCGGCCGCTTCGACGTGGTCACCTCCTGCTGATCGGGTCACGATTCGCGGAGCCTGAGGCGGCCGAAGATGCGGTTCAGCCAGGGCGGCAGGTACCAGTTGGCGCTGCCGCCCAGCCGCATGGCTGCCGGGACGAGGACACCACGGATGATCGTGGCGTCGAGGAGGATGGCGATGGCCGTTCCGATGCCGATCATCTTCAGATACATGACTTCGCCGGAGGCGTAGACGGCGAAGGAGGCCGCGAGGGTGACGGCGGCTGCCGTGATCAGCGGCGCGGAGCGTTGCAGGCCGACGAGCACGGCTTGCCGATTGTCGCCGGTTCGGTCGTACTCCTCGCGGATGCGGGAGACCATGAATACCTCGTAGTCCATCGACAGCCCGTAGACGACGCAGAACATGAGTATCGGGAACGCGGGGTCGAGGGTGCCGATGGGGGTGAAGCCGAGGAGGTCGGCGAACATCCCGTTCTGGAAGACGACGGTGAGCACCGCGAACATCACGGCGATGCTCACCATGTTCAGGAGCACCGCCTTCAGCGGGATCAGCAGGCTGCCGCTGAACAGGAAGAGCAGCACGAAGGTGACCATCAGGATCAGGGCGCCGACCAGCGGGAGCCGCTCCATCAGTGCGTCGCGGAAGTCGACCAGCTCCGCCGGGTCACCCCCGACCACCTGTTTGCTGAAGGGGCTGTCCAGGGAACGCACCTGGTGGACGAGCTCGGTCGGGACGCCGGCGTCGAGCGCAGCGCGTGACGGGACCGCCTCGAGGCGTTGCCCGTCGGCTCGGTCGAGGCGGTCGGGTGCCGGGGCGATGCGGGTGCCGTCGGCGAAGACCCCGGTGGGGGAGTTGACCTGCACGATCCCGTCCACGGTGGAGAGGTCGGTCGCGTACTCGGCAATGTCCTGGGGAGCCACGGCGGGGCCGGTGTTGACGACCTGAAGGGCGTCGTTGGGCTCGGCCGAGAAGCCTGTGCGCAGCTCGTCGTAGGTGTCGCGCACGGAATGTCCTGGAGGAAGTACGCGGTCGTCGGGGACTCCGATCTGAACGCCGGCCGCGGGCGCGGCGAGAGCGATCAGGCTGATCAGCGTGATCCCGCCCCAGGCGAGCGGACGATCCATCACCCGTCGCCCCAGCCGGTACCAGCGCCCGGTCTCGATCGGCTTCGAGGCCGGGAGAGTGCGACCGCGCCGGGTCATTCGTGCGCCGATGACGGCGAGTGCGGCCGGAAGAACGACGATGGCGCCGATGCCCGCCGCGAGGACCGTGAGGACGCCGGCCCATGCGAAGGAGCGCAGGAAGTCGTATGGCAGGAGGAACAGCATCGACATCGCCGCCGCGACCGTCAGACCACTGAAGATCACCGTACGTCCGGCCGTGTCCAGGGTCTCGGCCAGCGCGTCCGGCACCGATCGACCTGCACCGAGGGCCTCACGGAATCGGGAGATCACGAACAGGCTGTAGTCGACGCCCAGGCCGATGCCCATCACCAGGGTGATGTTCGCGGCGAACGAGGCTATCTCGGTCACACCGGTCAGGACGCGCAGTCCGGCCAGCGTGCTGACCACCGCGAAGACACCGACGCCGAGGGTCAGCAGAGCGAAGCTGAGCCGCCGGTAGATGATCAGCAGCAGCACGAACATCAGCGGAAGGATGATCAGCTCGGCGCGCACGAAGTCGAGCGCTGCCTGCTCGCTGATCTGAGTCGAGGCCGCCTCTCCGCCGGCCACGCGTACCTCGATCGCCTCGCCGTGGATCGTGTAAGCAGGAATCAGGCCCGCGATCACCTCACGCGCACTCGTGGCATCACCGGCGACGTGGGCGAGAACAACCGCGGAGCCGGCGTCGTCGCTGCGCATGGAAGGGTCCCGACCGGTCGACCAGTAGGACCAGACCTCCGCCACCCGCGCCTCATCGTCGAGGTCGGCGGAGACTGCCATGGCCTCCCGCTCGACAGAGGGGTCATCGACCGATCCGCCGGTCGCCTCGACGAGCAGGATGACGTTCGCGGTGCCGGTGCCGAAACGCTCGGTGAGCTCGTCCTGTGCTGCCACCGACTCGGTGCCCGGCACCTCCCAGCGAGACAGTACGAACGATGACATCGCCCCGGAGGCGACGAACCCGAGAACGAGCAACGCGCTGATCGCGATGCCGAGGATCCATCCGGGACGACGGGCGACGAGACGGGCCAGCTTCGCCAGCCAGGTCGAGCGGAAGGCCGGAGCGGTGGCGGTGGTGGGGGCGGTGTTGGGGGCGGAGGTGGGGGTCAGTTCGCGGATCGGCTCGACCATGGTCGCGCTCTCCCTGCTAGTTTTACGAGTAGATGCTCGCGATAAATATACGAGCATTTACTCGCATATTTCAAGGAAGGCCGACGATGACCGATCCTGCGACTCCGATCCGGCCGCGCCGCAAGCGGCAGGCGCGTGGGGAAGAGCGAATGCGCGAGATCGTGCGTGCGGCCGCGGTGGTCTTCGCCGAACGCGGACCGGATGCTGCGACGACCAACGCGATCGCGGCCGAGGCCGGGATCTCGCCGGGCTCGCTCTATCAGTTCTTCAGCAGCAAGGCCGACATCGCCCGCGCGCTCAGCGAGCACTATGCAGCTGAGCTTTCCGGTGTGCGCCGAACGATCATGGACGTCGGCCAGGAGGCGTCGATCGAGGCCTCGATCGACGCAGTGGTCGGTCCGCTGGTCGAGTTCAACCTCGCTCACCCCGGGTTCAAGGCTCTCTTCGCGCGATCTGACCTGCCGGCCGACATGCGCGATGCCGTCGCCCCGGTTCAGCAGGCCATGCACCAGACGGTCGCGACGTTGATCGGACGGTTCATGACCGGGTGCGAGCCGGCAGACGTCGATCGCGTCGCCACCGTCGCCATCCAGATCGTTCGCGGCATGATGCCGCTGATCACCGAGGCTCCCGACCCGGCAACCCGTGATGCACTCACGGCCGAGCTCCGCGCTGCGTTGGTCGGCTATCTCACTCGCGCTTGAACCTCGCGTCGCACTGACTCCGAGGCGAACTGTCCGGTGTGGCTGACGTAGGCTTCGTCTCCCGATCAGAACGAGGTGCAGCATGACAGCGAGCAGGTCCGCTCGTGAGCGGAAGGCAGCCTCGCAGGCCGGGCCCCTGGCCACGGTGAGGATCGACCTCGACGCGCAGGAGCAGTTCGTCTACAAGATCACCTGCACGGAGTGCGTCGTCAGGGACAGGATCAAGTGGGCGACCTACCGCGCTGGTGAGGACAACGGCTTCATGGCGGCGATGGACCGATGGATCTTCCACCTGACGCAGAAGCATCCCGAGTCGGACGCACCGTGCCTGAAGTTCCTGCCCGAGGCACAGCAGCGGCTCGAGGAGCGGCGGCAGGGGCGACCCGTCGACTGACCGCCTCAGCCGCGCATGGCGGCGGCCTTGATCTCCTCGAACTGCTCGCCCATCCGGGCGGCGAGGGCCTCGGCGGCGCGCAGGGGCCGGACCATCACCTTGAAGTCGACGATCCGGCCGTCGGCGTCGTAGGTGAGGAAGTCGCAGCCGTTGAGATCGAGGCCGTCGACCGTGGCGGTGAACTCGTATGCGTGGTGGACGCCGTCGTGGATCTCGCGCACGTAGGTGAAGTCCTCGAACACCTTCACCACGGCGCGCAGGATCGCGGCGGTGATCGCCCGGCCGGGGTAGGGCTTGAACGCGACCGGGCTGGTGAACACGACGTCCTCGGCGAGCATCGCCTCCACGGCGTCCATGTCCTTGGCCTCGATCGCCTCGCGGAAGGTGGTCATCTTGGCTCCTCTGGGTCGACTGCTGGGAGGTCGGTTGCTGGGGAGAGCCTAGAGGGACGGGTGGTGCGGCGTGCTCCGCGCGATCCTCCGGCCGCCGTTGAGGGCGTAGCCGATGCCGATCCCGACCGCCGCGGGAGCGAGGACGAGGCCGGCGAGGAACGGGGTCAGGTTCCACAAGTCGCTCCACAGCACGTCGACGTCGCGACCCTCCTCGAACCAGATCCGGACCGGGCCGCTGAGTCCGACCACGCCGGCGATCAGCGCCCAGCGTACGAAGACGGGCGGAAGGGCATCCGCATGGCGGCCGTCCCACAGCCCCCAGATCCCCGAGACGGTGAGCAGCAGCGCGAAGTAGATCAGGCCGGCGCCGATGTTCGCGTCCTCGGTCGGGAAGAGGTTGGTCATCACGGTCGAGAACAGGAGGCTGCCGCCGAGGATCACGGCGAGGCGTACGAGAAGCTTCATGTCTCCAGCCTCGCTGATCGGGCTACGGCGCGCATGAGTGTGAGTACTCAGACTTGTGGGAACGACTCGGTCCTTGACACGGATCAGCTGCGCCTCGATCGTGTTCGACAACGATGTCGAAGGAGTCTGCCATGACTGTCTGGAGCACGAGCAGCGACTGGCAGGCCAGCCCGGACCCGGGGTTCGTGCCGGGAGGCGCGGTCAGTCCGACCTCGACGCCGCTCGCCGCCGCCAGGGGCACGGGCAAAGTTGCCGCTCTCACCTTCGACGACGGCCCGAACCCCGGCGAGACGGATCGCTTGCTGGAGATCCTGGCCGCTCACGAGATCACCGCGGTGTTCTGTGTCATCGGCCAGAACATCACCGCGCCCGGCGGCAGCGAGATCCTGGGACGCATCGTCGCCGCGGGCCACACGCTGTGCAACCACTCCACGTCCTACGCCGACATGGGCAGCTGGTCGCACGCCCAGGTCGAGCGGGATCTCAAGGCCAACCTGGCCACGATCCGCGAGGTGCTGGGAGACCCGGCTCAGCAGGTGCCGTACTTCCGGGCTCCCAACGGCAGCTGGGGCAACACCGCAGAGGTCGCCGCATCCCTCGGCATGCAGCCGCTCGGGCTGGGCAACGTCATCTTCGACTGGGACGGCAACGACCTGTCCGCGGAGACGCTGGCGAGCAACCTCAGGGCGGCGATCCGCCCCGGCGCGGTGGCCCTCGCCCACGACGGCGGTGGCAACCGCGAGAACACCGTCGACGCGGTCGAGACGGTGCTCCCGGAGAAGGTGGCCGAGGGATACACCTTCACCCTGCCGCAGGGCGGCATCCCGGGCGCGGACTGGACGCCCAGGGCGTGACCGCCTCGACCGACGGGTGCGAGAGCAGGGTGGTCGTGACGTACGAGCTCGTCGGCCCGGGCCGAGGTCGACGTCGGCTAGATTGCGCGTCGTGAGTGGATCGACGAGCAGCCGGAGTGCCCTGGTGGTCGGCGCGGGGATCGGAGGGCTCACGACGGCGCTCGCGCTGTCCCGGGTGGGCTGGCAGGTGACCGTGCTGGAGCGCGCGCCGGAGCTGGGCGAGGTCGGGGCCGGCCTCTCGATCTGGCCGCGGGCGTGGAAGATCCTTGCCGATCTCGGGGTTGCGGATCGGCTCGTGGACGGGACCCGGCCGGCGATCCAGGCGGGGTTGCGGCGGCCCGACGGGCGCTGGCTGGCGAAGGTGGGCGCCGACGCCGCCGAGCGGACCCCGGTGATGGTGCACCGGGCCCGGTTGCACGAGGCGCTGGTGAGCGAGCTGGAGACGCGCGACGGGATCGACGTACGCACCGGAGTGACTGTCACCAGCCTGGCTGAGCTCGACGACGCCGACGTGGTGGTCGCCGCCGACGGGATCCGCAGCACGATCCGGAAGGAGCTGCACCAGCGTGAGGACGTACGTTATGCCGGCTACACCGCCTACCGCGGTGTCACCGCGGAGCCGGTGCCGGGTGACGCGTCGACCACGGGAGGCGAGACCTGGGGGACCGGGGTGCGCGTCGGCTACGCCCCGCTGGTGGATGGCCGGACGTACTGGTTCGTGACCGCCAACCGGCCGGCGGGGGAGACCGGCGGGGACCACCATGCCGACGTCACCGCGCTGGTCGGCGACTGGCACGACCCGATCCCGCAGCTGCTGGCGGCGACGCCTCCGAGCGCTGTCCTCCGCGGAGACATCTGTGATCTGCGGCTGCCGCTGAAGCGGTTCGACCACGGGCGGGTCGTCCTCCTCGGCGACGCCGCGCACGCGACGACCCCCAACCTCGGGCAGGGTGCCTGCGCCGCTATCGAGGACGCCGCCGTCCTGGCCGCGCAGCTCGCCGGTCACGCCCGCGTCGAGAGTGCGCTGGTGGCCTACGACCGCACCCGGCGGCCGGCTACATCTCGGCTGATTCGGGCTTCTCGGCTGGTCGGGGTGATCGGCCAGGTCGACAACGCCCCTGTGGTGGCGGTCCGTGACGCCAGCCTCGCGGGGCTCGGCGCGATCGCGGGGCTGCTGAGCAGGTAGATCCGCGTCACAGCCTCACGGCCGCTGGTGTCTGGATGACCATGACGGCTACCTATCTCACCCTGACGCTCATCGCCTCGATCGCCGCGCTCGGCGCGGCAGTGCTCAACCTGACCGGTCATCGGATACCGGTGACCGAGGCCCAACGGCTCTCGGTGCCGCTGGAATGGCTGAGGTTCCCGATCGGGGCGTCCTACGCGCTGGGCTTCCTGGGCCTGCTGGTCGGTCTGGCGGTCCCGGCTGTCGGGATCGTCGCAGCCGCCGGGTTCGTGGCCTTCTTCGTGCTCGCGATCGGGGCGCACCTGCGGGTGGGGGATCAGAGCCTGGGCCGTGCCGGGGTCGGCCTCGTGCTGTCGCTGGCCACGCTCGTCGTCACCGGGATGTACGCGGCGGCACAGGAGGATCTCGGTGGGGTCGTCGCGGCGTACGTCAATGAGCGTCCGGACCCGTGGTGGCCGGTCGTGGTGCTCGCGGTGATCCAGATCGGCGATGCGGCGATGTGCTTCAAGCCGGTCGGCTTCATTGCCCAGTGCTTCACCGACGTCGGGCTGCCGCGGGCGCTGTGGCCGGTGATGCCGTGGGTCAAGGTCGCCGCCACGGCCGGCCTCGTCGCCGGGTTGTGGGTGCCGTACGTCGGGGCGCTGACCAGCGCGGCGCTGGTGGTCTACTTCGTGTGTGCCGTCTCGGCACACATCCGGGCCCGCGATTTCGGCCGCAACCTCGCCCTCAACGCCACGCTGTCGCTGGTCCTGTGCGTGGCCGTCTTCGTCTTCTGCTTCCTGCACTGAGCCGGTCTACGCCGCGCCGAACAGGGGCAGGCACGGCTCCAGGCCGCCGACCTCGATCTCGCTGCGGTCGTTGCGCTCCCACCGTTCCCGGCCGAGCCGGAGGCGGTGGGAGACGAGCACCTCACCGTCGCGTACGTCGCGGGAGATGCCGTCGGGCTCGTAGCCGAGCTTCGTCGAGACCCCCACGGAGGCGGCGTTGTCGGGGAACGCCTCGGAGGTGGCGTAGGCGCCGCCGAGGTGGTCGAAGACCAGGGTGAGGGCGCCGAGGCGGGCCTCGGTGCCCAAGCCGCGGCGGTGGTGTCGCAGGCCGAGCCAGGACGCGGTGCTGACCTCGCGTCGGGTGGCGAACTCGCTCGCCGAGACCCACACGACCCCGATGGGATCGCCGTCGAGGAAAGCGGCCAGCCCCAGGCTCCAGTCCTCGGGCTTCCAGTCGCCCCGGCTGGACCAGGCGCCGCGCATCACGTGGCGGGCTCGCTCCAGCGGCGGCCGCTCCGCCCACGGGGTCAGGAACGGCCGCTGGGCCGGCTCGTGCACGCCGTCGGCCGCCACCTGCGCCAAGCGCGCGAGCTCGACGTCGGTCGGGAGCCGCAGCTCCAGGCGCGGGGTCCGGATCACCAGGCCGAACAGCGGCCACACCTCGGTCGGAGTCATCCGGCCATCATTCGAGAACGCGTACGCCGTGGGCAACCGGATATCACCCCGCGGAGTGACTCCGCACGTGGTCGAGCAGGTCGGCTGCGGCCGAGGTGTAGCGGTCGACCTCCTCGCCGCTGTCACAGGTGCACAGCACGATGGTCACCTCACCGTCGCGCGGCCAGATCGCCTCCCAGGTCGCGCCGGCCTCCTCCCAGCGGAGCAGTCGCTCGAGATCGTCTGTCATCGTGCGGTGACCGGGCGCTCAGCCGAGGACGGCGTCGACGGACTGGGCCCAGAGGCCGGCGGCCTCGTCGATGGCCGCGGAGTCGACGACGAGGGCCGGGATGAACCGCACGACCTGTCCCCAGGCGCCGCAGGTGAGCAGCAGCAGACCGCGCCGGGCAGCCTCCTGCTGGGCCGCGGCGGCGGTGGCGCCGTCGGGCTCGCCGTCCGGGGTGCGGAACTCGTTGCCGAGCATGAGCCCGAGGCCGCGTACGTCGGTGATCGCCTCGTGCTTGCTCGCGACCTGCTCCAGGGCGGAGCGGAGCTCGGCGCCGCGCTCGGCGGCGTTCTTCACCAGGCCCTCCTCCTCGATGACGTCGAGGGTCGCCAGGGCCGCGGCGCAGGCGACGGCGTTGGCGCCGTAGGTGCCGCCCTGCGAGCCGGGCCAGGCCTTCGACATCAGTGCCTCGCTGGCCGCGATCGCGGACAGCGGGAACCCCGAGGCCAGGCCCTTGGCGGTCATGATGATGTCGGGACGCGAGCCGAAGTGGTCGTGGCCCCAGAACTCGCCGGTGCGGCCGAAGCCGGTCTGGACCTCGTCGATGATGAGCAGGATGCCGTGCCGGTCGGCGCGCTCGCGCAGGCCGTCGAGGAAGGCCCGATCGGCAGGCACGTAGCCGCCCTCGCCGAGGACCGGTTCGACGAGGAATGCGGCCGTGTCGGCCGGCGCGCTCTGGGTCTGCAGCGTGTAGTCGAGCTGGCGCAGCGCGAACTCGGTCGCCTGCTCCTGCGGCCAGCCGAAGTGAGGTGCGTCGGGGAAGGGGGAGACCACGACGCCCGCCATCAGCGGGCTGAAGCCGGCACGGAACTTGGTGCCCGAGGTGGTCATCGAGGCGGCCGCGACGGTCCGCCCGTGGAAGCCACCGTGGAAGACGACGATGTTGGGGCGGCCGGTCGCCTGACGGGCCAGCCGGATCGCCGCCTCCGCGGCCTCCGAGCCGGAGTTGGCGAAGAAGAGACTGTCGAGGCCGGCGGGGAGGACGGGGCCGAGGCGGTCGACCAGGTCGAGGAGCGGGCGGTGCCTGACCGTCGTGTACTGCCCGTGGACCAGGTTGGCGATCTGGCGCTGGGTGGCCTCGACGACCTTGGGGTGGCTGTGTCCGGTGCTGGTCACGCCGATGCCGGCGGTGAAGTCGAGATAGCGGCGATCGTCTTCGTCGAAGAGCTGAACGCCTTCGCCGCGAGCCGCTACGACCGGGGTTGCCTGCTTGAGGATGGGGGAGAGCTTGGCCACCATGAACTCCTGTCGATTGTTGACAATCCGACCCGCTACTACACTAGGCCAGCGTTGGCCGGCTGTCAGCCGGACGGCCGGATGCTGACCTTGGAGGCAGATGCGTGATGGGCGGAGAACCGAACGAGGCACGGGTCGTGGCAGAGGTCCCGAAGGGGCTTCTTGTCGCAGGTCAGTGGGTGGATGCCGGCGACGGAGCGACTTTCGACGTGCTCGACCCGTCGACGGCGGAGGTGCTCTGTGCGGTCGCCGACGCGACCCCCGAGGACGGTAGCCGTGCGCTCGACGCCGCCGCGGGCGCGCAGAAGGAGTTCGCCGCGACGGCTCCCCGCGCCCGCGCCGACATGCTGATGGCCGCCTTCGACCTCCTGCACGAGCGGATCGACGACCTCGCGCTGCTGATGACGCTCGAGATGGGCAAGCCGCTGGCCGAGGCGCGAGGCGAGATCGCGTACGCCGCGGAGTTCTTCCGTCACTTCGCCGAGGAGGCGGTGCGGATCGAGGGTGGTTACCAGACCGCGCCGGCCGGCGGCTCCCGGTTCCTCATCACGAAGCAGCCGGTCGGGCCGGCGCTGCTGATCACGCCGTGGAACTTCCCGATGGCGATGGGGACCCGCAAGCTCGGGCCGGCGATCGCGGCCGGCTGCACCAGCATCGTCAAGCCCGCCCAGCAGACGCCGCTCTCGATGCTGGCGCTGGGGGAGATCCTGCGCGAGGCCGGGGTTCCCGACGGGGTTGTCAACATTCTGCCGACGACTCGGCCAGGTGAGCTGACCGAGCCGCTGCTGCGCTCCGGCGTGATCCGCAAGCTCTCGTTCACCGGATCCACGGCCGTCGGTCGGGTGCTGCTCGCCCAGAGCGCGGAGCAGGTGCTGCGTACGTCCATGGAGCTCGGCGGCAACGCCGGCTTCGTCGTCTTCGAGGACGCCGACATCGACGAGGCGGTCGCCGGTGCGATGGCCGCCAAGATGCGCAACACGGGGGAGGCGTGCACGGCCGCCAACCGGATCTACGTGCAGCGCTCGGTCATCGAGGAGTTCGGCGACCGGCTCGCCAAGGCCATGTCCGAGCTGCCTGTCGGCCGTGGCGTCGAGGAGGGCGTACGCGTCGGGCCGCTCATCGACGAAGCGGCCCGGGAGAAGGTGCAGACCCTCGTCGACGATGCGGTCGCCGGAGGTGCCCGCGTGCTGACCGGCGGCACCGCCCCCGATGGCCCCGGCTACTTCTACCCGCCGACCGTGCTCACCGGCGTCCCCGCCTCCGCGAAGATGGGCAGCGAGGAGATCTTCGGGCCGGTCGCGCCGCTGACGCCGTTCGACACCGAGGACGAGGTGGTCGAGGCCGTCAACGACACCGAGTACGGCCTGGTCAACTACGTCTTCACCAACGACCTGCGCCGTGGCCTGCGGGTCGCCGAGGCGCTCGAGTCCGGGATGGTCGGGCTGAACCAGGGCGTGGTCTCCAACCCCGCCGCGCCCTTCGGTGGCGTCAAGGCCTCGGGACTGGGGCGGGAGGGCGGGCGTACCGGGATCGAGGAGTTCCTCGAGACCAAGTACGTCGGGATCGCGATGTGATCCCACGACCTGCGCCGTGCCTGCGCCCCCGGGACTGGGGGCGCAGGCACGGCCTCGTCAGAGCAGGATCGCCTTCAGCTCGGTGAACTCCTCGATCCCTGCCTTGCCCATCTCTCGGCCGGTCCCGGACTGCTTGCGCCCGCCGAAAGGCGCCAGCGGCGTGAACGCCCCACCGTTGACGTGGACCTGGCCGACCTCGAGCCGCCGCGCGACCGAGAGGGCTCGGTCGGGACTCCCGAACACGGCCGCGGTGAGGCCGTACGGCGTGCCGTTCGCGATCCGCACCGCATCGTCGTCGTCGGTGTAGGCGATAACGCTGAGCACCGGCCCGAAGATCTCCTCCTGGGCGATCGTCGAGTCCGGGTCGACGTTCGCGAAGATCGTCGGGCGGATGAACGCGCCGCCCTCGAGGCCGGGCACCCGTCCGGGTCCGCCGACGACCAGCTCGGCTCCCTCCGCGAGTCCCTTCTCGATGTAGCCGTTCACCCGTTGCCACTGCGCCTCGGAGGCGACCGGTCCGAGCCGGGTCGTCTCATCGGCAGGATCGCCCACCGTGTACTCGCCGGCGGCCTCGCGCAGCTTCGCCACGATCTCGTCGTGTCGTGCGGCGGGGACGAGCAGCCGTGTCCAGGCGCCGCAGGCCTGACCGCTGTTGCTCCAGGCGTACTGCAGGGTCTCCGCGACCACCTCGTCGAGGTCGGCGTCGTCGAGCGCGATGCTGGCGCTCTTGCCACCGAGCTCGAGCCCCACCCGCTTGACCGTGTCGGCCGCGACCGCTGCGACACGCCTGCCAGCGGCCGTCGAGCCCGTGAACGACACCATGTCGATGCCCGGGTGCGCCGCGATGGCCTCGCCCACGACGCTTCCGGTGCCGTAGACGATGTTCAGCACGCCGGCCGGGATCCCGGCGGCCGCTGCCGCCTCGGCCAGGATCGGTCCGGTCAGCGGAGCGGTCTCGGCAGGCTTGAGGATCACCGTGTTGCCGGCCAGCAGCGCCGGGACGACCTTCGTCACGACCTGCTGGAGCGGGAAGTTCCAGGGGGTGATGGCACCGACGACCCCGACGGGTTCACGCACGAGGATGGCGTTGCCGGCCCGCTCCTCCCACGAGACCTCGGCGGCCAGGTCGGCGACCGCGGTGGTCACCAACGGTGGGAACGCCGCCTGCGCGAGCCGGGAGAACCCGATCGGCACGCCGATCTCGGTCGAGATGGTCTGAGCGATCCGTTCGCCGCGAGCCGTCAGCTCGGCCGCGAGGGCTCGCAGCACATCGGCTCGGGCGGCGGGGCCGATGCCGGCCCAACCCGGAAGTGCCGTACGAGCGGCCTCGACCGCCCGGTCGACGTCGGCGGCGGTGCCGAGCGGAGCGGTGGCGACCACTCGCCCGTCAACGGGGCTGACGATCTCCATCGTGGTGGTCGCGGGGACGACGCTGCCGGCCACCCAATGGCCGGGGACGTCATGGGTCAGGTCGATGCTTGTCATGCCACTAAGGTGCTTCGCCCGACGGACCCCATCCATGCCCGGTCATGACAAGGCTGGAGGGGAGTAAGAGATCGCCTGCCGTTGTTGGGAAGACGTGAATCGCGTACGACTCGCAGAGTTTCTGCGCACGCGCCGCGAGGCGCTCCAACCGGAGGACGTCGGACTTCCCAGGGGAAGTCACCGCCGGACGCCGGGACTCCGGCGCGACGAGGTCGCAGAGCTCAGTGGCATCTCCACGCACTACTACACCCGCATCGAACAACCGCGTGGCCCGGTGCCGTCAGCACAGGTGCTCGCGGCCATCGCCCGTGGGCTGCGGCTCAGCTCCGACGAGCTCGATCACCTTCTGCGCCTGGCGGGCCATCCAGCCGTACGTCCGGCCGACCCGCGACACGGGATCAGCCCGGGCCTGCGGCGGATCTTCGACCGGCTCCAGGACGAGACGGCCCTCATCGTCGACGAGGTCGGTGAGACCCTCCTGCAGACCCCCGCGGCGGTCGCTCTGCTCGGGGACGAGACCCGGTACTCCGGGATGATGCGCAGCCGCATCTATCGGTGGTTCACCGACCCGACGTCGCGCCGGCGCACGCCCACCGAGGATCACCCCGCGCACAGCCGTGCGCTGGTCGCCCAGCTCGCGCACGCGGCCGCGTCCACCAGGAATCCCCGCGCCGACGCGATGATCGCCGCGCTGCGGCGCTCGAGCCCCGAGTTCGAGGAGCTGTGGAGCCGACACCCGGTGGCTGGGCCCTACTGCGACGCGAAACGCCTGATCCACGACGAGGTCGGCGAGATCGAGCTGCACGGCCAGACTCTCCACGACCCCGAGCGACCACAGGCTCTGACGGTGTTCACGGCAGAGCCCGGCAGTGAGAGCGAGCGTCGACTCAGGATGCTGTCTCGCGTCTAGACGTAGCCCTCGTCGTTGTCCTCGGCGTGGATGAGGCGCCGTAGCGCCTCGTCCATGTGCAGCTCGACGCGTTTCAGGGTCAGCTTCACGTCGCCCGCCTCGATGGCGTCGACGATCTGGATGTGCTCCTCGACCAGCTCGAGCGGCTGTTGGTAGGTGCCCTCCAGCGCGGTCAGGCACATCCGCGTCTCGACGATCAGGGTCTGGTGCATGCGGGCCAGGCGCCGGCTCCCGGAGCACTGCACGAGCACGTCGTGGAAGCGGAAGTCGGCATCGCTCAGCTTCGCCGGGTCGCCGAGCTCGAGCGACTTGGTCATCGCGTCGCAGGCGGCGCGGAGCTCGCGCAGCGCCGCCGGGACCCGTGCCTTGGCGATCATCGTCGCGGCGGCGCCCTCGACGGCTGCCCTGGCCACGTAGATGTCTCGGATGTCGGCCTCGTCGAGCTCGATCACGAAGAGCCCGCGGTTGGGCTCGCTGCGGAGCAGGCCCTCCTGGACCAGGCGCTGCATCGCCTCGCGCAGCGGGCCGCGGCTGACGCCGAACTGGGCCGAGAGCGCGGTCTCGCTCAGCTGTGCACCGGGCTGCAGGGTGCGCTCCATGATCGCCGTACGCAGCTGGCGAGCGATGACCGAGGCCGTCGACTCCCTGTGCACGGGTTCGAAGCTCGATGTCACTGTCAACGTGGTCTCCGATGGACTACCGAGAAGAGTTTGATTGTTGACAATCATTGCATGTGGCCGGTCCGGCGGTGAGCGGATCGACCGAGCGTGCCGGGTACGCGGATCGCACCCGGCACGCTCGTTCGCAGACGTCGGTCAGACCGTCTTGTCGAGACTGTCGAGCTCGGCGAGCTCCGCCTCGGACTCCGGCGTACCCGGGATCTCAGTGCCTCGGATCGACTTGCCGGCCGTCTCGACGACGAAGAACAGCGCGATCAGGCCGACCACGGATCCGGCGATCATGTAGTACGCCGGCATCAGCACGTCACCGGTGGCGCCGATCAGTGCGTTGTTGACGTACAGCGCCGTGCCGCCGAAGGCGGCGGTGGAGATGTTGTAGCCGATCGCCATGCCGCCGTAGCGCACCTGCGAGGGGAACATCGCCGGGAAGGTCGCCGAGATCGTCGCGAGCTGGGCGACGTAGACGATGCCCAGCACGGTGAACCCGAGGACCGCCGGCCAGAAGCCCTGACCGATCAGCAGGAACATCGGGACCGACAGCACGATCAGCCCGATGAACGAGCCGCCCCACATCGGCTTGCGGCCGACCTTGTCCGAGAGCGATCCGGCGATCGGCAGGAAGACCAGCATCGCGACCTGTCCGAAGATGACCAGCAGGTCGGCGTCGGAGCTGCTGAAGCCGGCCTCCTCCTGCAGGTAGGTCGCCATGTAGGCCAGCAGGGTGTAGTTGGCGATGTTGAGCGCAGCGACGAGGCCGATCAGGGTGAGGATCGGCTTCCAGAACAGCGCGAAGAGATCCTTCAGCGCGGCCCCGGCGCCGCCCTCGACGGCATCCTGCGTCTCGAGCTCCTGGAAGACCGGCGTCTCCTCGAGCTTGGTCCGGATGTAGAGGCCGATGAGGCCGATCGGGCCACCGATGAGGAACGGGATACGCCAGCCCCACTCGGTCATCGCCGCGTCACCGATGATCGACTCGGTGGTGAACACGACGGCGATGGCGGCGGTGAAGCCGACGATGGTGCCGAACTCCAGGAAGCTGCCGTAGAACCCACGCTTCTTGTCGGGTGCGCACTCGGCCATGTACGTCGCGGCGCCGCCGTACTCACCGCCGGTCGAGAATCCCTGGATCACCCGGAGCAGCACGAGCAGGACCACGGCCCAGATGCCGACCGAGTCGTACGTCGGCAGGCAGCCGACCAGGAAGGTCGCGCCGGCCATCAGGATGATCGTCATCGCGAGGACGCGCTGGCGCCCGATGCGGTCACCGAGAGGTCCCCAGAAGAGGCCGCCGAGCGGTCGCAGGATGAACGAGATCGCAAAGGTCAGAGCTGTGCCGGCGAAGCCCATCTCCGGGAAGAAGTTGGCAGTGATCTCGGTCGCGACGTAGGCGAAGGCACCGTAGTCGAACCACTCTGTCGCATTGCCGACCGCTGAGCCGGTGATGGCTCTTCGGAGCTTCGATTTGTCGGGTTGTGCCTCGGCGGAGGGGATGGTTGGGGTTCCTGACATTTCTTCTCACCTGCTCGGTGTGATTGATGGCTGGGGACCGCTTTTGACCCGCAGTGCTGACTGTAGGTTTGTCAACAATCTGCGCCACGTTAGCGCTGTCTGTGCGCCTTGGCTAGGGCGCGCTGAAGGTGGCGCGGGGTGGGACGGGAGGTTTATGTAAAGCCGCGACGCTACCTGAAGAGGGTGCCGAGCCGAGGCAGGGGGCGGGGCGTCCCGGCGAGTCGCAGGCCCTCCCAGACGGTCACCTGGTTGGCCGTCAACACGGGTTTCCCGAGGGCCTTCTCCAACGTATCGATGCAGGTCAGCGTGTGCAGCGCGGTGTCGGGAACGAGGACGGCCTCGGCCTCGGGAACATCCACCGACAGGGTCATCTCGAGGACCGCATCCGGACGGAGACGGCCGGCGTCGACGGCGGTGAAGATCCCGCTGGCGCCGAAGGAGACCACCTCGACCCCGCCCGCCTCGAGGAAGGTGCTGAAGTGTGCGGCCAGCTCCTCGGGATAGGAGGCGGCGACGGCGACCTTCTCGAGCCCGAGCGACCGGGCCGCCTCGACGAAGGCGATCGAGGTCGACGAGGCGGGGACGCCGAGCCGCTCGCTGATCGCGGCCGCCTGGGCAGCGGCGCCGTCCCGGCCGTAGACGAAGCTGCCCGACGTGCACGCCCACATCACCGCGTCGGGGGAGTGGGCCGCGATCGCGTCGGCCCCCTGCGCGAGCCGGGCCGCGGAGCCGGTGTCGAGGAGAGCCTCGACCGTGTGCTCGTCGCGGCCCATGGAGGTGTGGACCAGCGGCAGCCAGATCGCGCCGCCGAGCGCATTCTCGAGCGCCGGGAAGTCGTCCTCGGCCGCGTAGCCGGGATAGAGCAGCCCGACGACCGGTGGCCGGGTCATGAGGCATGCCCCAGCAGATCCTCGGCGGCCGGTGGGGTGCGCCCGACCATCCGGAGCGCGGCTTCCATGGTCGCCCGGTTCGCGGAGATCACCGGCTTTCCGAGCTCGGCCTCGAGGCGGCCGATGATGTCGTACGTCGCCAGGTTCGTGCACGAGACGACGACCGCCTCGGCGGCGTCGGTGTCGGCGGCTCGCACCAGGTCGAGCGTGGTCTCGTACGGAACCTCCCAGATGTGGTGGCCCAGCCCGAGGTCGCCGGTGCTCACGACGGTGATCCCGGCTTCGGCCAGGAAGCGGCCGAACCGGCCGGCGAGCGCGACGTCGTAGGGGGTCGCGACCGCGACCCGGGAGACGCCGAGAGCGGAGAGCGACTCCAGCACCGCGCCGGAGGTGGTGATCGCGGGTGCGCCGCCGGTCCGGCTCATCGCGGCGGCCAGCCTCCGCTCGCCGTGCCGGCCATGGACGAAGCTGCCGGAGGTGCAGGCGTAGACGTAGAGGTGGGGTTCGGCGGCCGCGAGGTCGCGTACGGCCTGCTCGACGACCGCGGTCTCGCTGATCTCCTCGGCCATCTCGAGGGTGACCGCACGGTCGGTGAAGGGCGTCCGGTTGAAGAGCAGGCTGGTGTCGGGCGGGGCCCACCGCCACAGCTCGTGGTCGAGCACCATGTCATGGGGAACGACCACGGCGATGCGTACCGTCGGGGACATCGCACCTCGCTAGGATTGTTGACAATCTTCAATCTGCCCTCCTAGCGTAGTCTCGGATTGTTGCCGAGGTGTGTCGAGTGCGACGGAGGATTTCTTGGAGACGTCCCGGCGCCCCGCGATCACGATCCTCTGTCCGCCCGACGGCGGCAGACCCGCCGGCATGGAGCGCCTCGAGGCGGATGCCGAGCTCACCTACACCGATGCCGCGGGCCTGGCCGACGCGCTGCGCGGCGCCGAGGCGCTGCTGCTGTGGGACTACTTCTCCGAGGCCGTCCGCGACGCCTGGCCGAGCGCCGGCTCGCTGCGCTGGCTCCACGTCGCGGCGGCCGGGGTCGACAAGCTGCTCTTCCCGGAGCTGGTCGCCTCCGAGGTGGTCGTCACCAACGCCCGCGGGATCTTCGACCGGGCGATGGCGGAGTTCGTGCTCGGCTCGATCCTGGCCGTGGCCAAGGACATCCACCTCAGCCATGACCTGCAGTCGGCCCGGAAGTGGCTGCGCCGCGAGACTCGGCTGATCAGCGCCGAGAACGCGCTCATCGTCGGCACCGGCGCGATCGGTCGCGAGACGGCCCGGCTGCTGCGCGCGGCCGGGATGGACGTACGCGGCGCCGGCCGCACCGCCCGCAGTGGCGATCCCGACTTCGGTGAGGTCGTCGCCAGCGCCGACCTCACCACACACGTCGGCTGGGCCGACCACGTCGTCGTCACGGCCCCGCTGACCGACGACACCCGTGGCCTGATCAGCGAAGACGTGCTCGCGGCGATGAAGCCGGGCAGCCATCTGGTCAACGTCGGCCGCGGGCAGATCGTCGACGAGGCCGCGCTCGTCTCCGCGCTCCGCGACGGCCCGGTCGAGGCGGCGTCGCTGGACGTCTTCGAGGTCGAGCCGCTGCCGGCGGAGAGCCCGTTGTGGACCATGCCGGGGGTGGCGGTCTCGGCACACATGTCCGGCGACTACGAGGGCTGGCGAGAGGCGCTGGCGGACCAGTTCGTCGACAACGCCCGGCGCTGGCTGAGCGGCGATCGGCTGCTGAACGTCGTCGACAAGCAGCGCGGCTTCGTCGTCGCGGAGCAGGGGGAGAGGCCATGACCGACCCAATGACCGCGGCCGGGTCCGAGCTCAGCGCCTTGACCGCCGCCGAGCTCGTGGCCGGCTACCGCGCGGGCGCCTTCACGCCGCTCGACGCGACGCGGTCGGTACTCGACACGATCGACGAGTGTGACCCCGCGGTGAACGCGTTCGTCCGGGTCGATCCCGACGGTGCGCTGGCGCAGGCGACCGCGTCCACCGAGAGATGGCGGGCAGGGCTTCCGCTCGGCAGCGCCGACGGCGTACCGACCTCGGTCAAGGACATCCTGTGGACCGCCGGATTGCCGACAATCCGCGGCACCTGGCTCATCGACGAGGCGGGCCCGTGGCCCGAGGACGCTCCCACGGTCGCGCGGCTGCGCGAGGCCGGTGCCGTGATCACCGGGAAGACGACGACTCCCGAGTTCGCCTGGAAGGGCGTCACCGACTCGCTCCGCCACGGCTCCACCGGCAACCCCTGGGACCCGGGCCTGACCTCGGGCGGATCCAGCGGCGGTGCCGCGGCGGCGGTCGGTCTCGGTATGGGCCCGTGGGCGCTCG
This sequence comes from Nocardioides sp. YJ-D4, assembly GCF_054031495.1. Classification (NCBI taxonomy): domain Bacteria; kingdom Bacillati; phylum Actinomycetota; class Actinomycetes; order Propionibacteriales; family Nocardioidaceae; genus Nocardioides; species Nocardioides sp. YJ-D4. The sequence continues at coordinate 639,648 of NZ_CM132932.1, read as the reverse complement.
GCACCGACGGCGGCGGCTCGGTCCGGATCCCCGCGTCCTTCACCGGCACGGTGACGATGAAGCCGACCTACGGACTGATTCCGCTCTATCCCGCCAGCCCCTTCGGCACCCTCTCGCACGCCGGCCCGATGACCAGGACCGTGACCGACGCCGCGGCGCTGCTCGACGTGATCGCCGGCTTCGACTCCCGCGACTGGTCGGCGATGCCCACGCCGGGATCCTCGTTCCTGGCCGGCCTGGACGACGGCGTCGAAGGGCTGAGGATCGGGTTCTCGCCCACGCTCGGGTACGTCGAGAACGACCCGGAGGTCGAGCGGCTGGTCCGCGAGGCGGTCGCCGTGCTCGTGTCCGAGGGAGCCCAGGTCGAGGAGGTCGATCCCGGTTTCACCGACCCGGTCGAGGCGTTCGAGGTGCTCTGGTTCTGCGGAGCGGCGAAGGTGCTCGACGCCTACCCGCCCGGCGCGATCGACAAGATCGACCCGCTGCTGCGCGAGGGCATCGAGACCAAGGGGCGGGGCTCCGCGGCCGACTACCTGGACGCCACCGCGGTCCGGATGGACCTCGGCCGGCTGATGGGGCGGTTCCACGAGACGTACGACCTGCTGGTCATCCCGACCATGCCGATCACCGCCTTCGAGCGAGGGTTGCAGGCACCCAAGGGCTGGCACTCGCAGTGGTGGTCGAGCTGGACGCCCTACACCTACCCGTTCAACATGACCCAGCAGCCGGCGGCGAGCGTGCCCTGCGGCACCACCGGCGCGGGGCTGCCCGTCGGCCTCCAGATCGTCGGCGCCCGCCACGACGACGCCCGGGTGCTGCGCGCGGCGCGAGCGTACGAGCGGGCCAGCGGTGAGCTGTTCGTCCGACCTGTCGACAATCCTCGAGGAGCCCGATGAGCCGCTACATCACCGTCACCTTGGAGCGCCGCGGCGTCTCCTGCCTCGCCCGCCTGCTCGATGAGGAGGCGCCACGCACCGCCGGCGCCGTGTGGGACGCACTGCCGCTCAGCGGCCAGGTCTTCCACGGCAAGTACGCCCGCAACGAGATCTACAACCTGGTGCCCGCCTTCGCCGCCAAGGAGCCCGGCAAGGAGAACACCACGGTCACCCCGATCCCCGGCGACCTGTGCTACTTCGCCTTCTCCTCCGACGACCTCGGCAACCCGTCCTACGGCTACCCGGAGGACCGCGGACCGGGGGAGATGACCGAGATCGTCGACCTCGCCCTCTTCTACGGCCGCAACAACCTGCTCATCAACGGCGACCAGGGCTGGGTGCCGGGCAACGTCTTCGGCACGGTCGTCGACGGCCTCGAGGAGATGGCGCAGGCCTGCCAGGACGTCTGGATGAACGGCGCCACCGACGAGGTCCTCACCTTCGCGCGCTCGCACGACGACGCGCAGTAGCCGACGCGCGACACCGGACCCGGGCGAGGACCACAGGTGCCCGAGCTCGGCCGACGACAGCCGCCTACTCCTGCGGGGGCAGACCGAGGACGGCACTCATCGCGGTCAGCGCCCAGGTGCTGACCGGCGCGCCCACCTCCATCTGGAGGGAGGGCGTGATGCCCGACGCGATGGCCTTGATCGCGAACGCCGCTTGGTCGGGATCGAGACTCTGGGGGAGGTCGCCGGCGTCGATCGCGGTGGCGATCTCGCGACGTAGCGTCTTGCGCCACCGGGCGGAGCCGCTGGCGAGGAGGTCGTGCACGGGGCCGTCGCGGCCGTCGAAGTCGAAGGTCATCTGTTCCACCGCGCATCCGCCGGGATAGGGCGGGTTGACGGCGTAGTCGACCCAGGAGCGGCACAGCGCACGGAGGCGTACTAGCCCGGGTTCGTGGTGTGCAACCGGTGCCCAGACGAGCTCGACGAAGCGCTGTTGGGTGTACTCGACCGCGGCCAGCTGGAGGTTCTCCTTGCTGCCGAACTGGCCGATCACGCCCGATTTGCTCATCCCCAGCCGGGTGGCGAGGCGGCCGATCGAGATCGTGTCCAGACCCTCGATCGAGGCCAGGTCGGCGGCCTCCTTGAGGATCGATTGCCGCGTATCGAGGGCTGCCTGAGCTGATGCGCGTCCCGCCATGCCGACGACTATAGCGCACGGTCGTATTCCATTGACGTACGAACGATCGTACTCTAAAACGGAATCATGACGACCTTTGCTCAGCTCTACCCCGCCGAGGCCGCGGACCGCGACTGCCTCGATCCGGGCCTCGCGCAAGCCGTGCTCGACAACGGGCGCTGGCACCGGCTGGTGATCCTCGGCGACAGCGTCGCCGCCGGCGTACGTGATCCTCTGGAGGGCTACCGGGACCTCTCGGCGGGGGAGCGGCTCGTGGAGGCGCTGGCCGCGACGCGGCCGGAGTTCAGGCACCGTACGCTCGCGCAGCCGTTCCTGCGGACCGCCGAGATCCGGGAGAAGTTCCTCTCCGATGCGCTGGCTTTCGAGCCGGACCTGGTCGTGGTCAGTGCTGGCGGGAACGACGCCTTCTCGCGTGGTTTCGACGCGGAGCGGTTCACCGCGGAGCTCGACGCGCTGTTGCGGCCGCTGGCTTCGACGGGCGCTACCGTCGCGACGATCGGGCTCTACGACTGGGCTCACTCGGGGCTGCTTCCCGCCGAGACGGCGACCGAGACCGCGCTCAGGCTCGACGAGGTCGACAGCGTGCAGCGTCACGTCGTCGAAGGTGTCGGCGGGATCCATCTGGGGGCCCGGCGGATCGCGGCCGGGCGGGATCCGGCGATCTACTCGGCGGACAGGATCCACGCGAACGCTCGCGGGCAGGCGATCGCCTTCGCGAACGTCGTACGTCATCTCTCGGCCTATCGCGCCGTGCCCGACTGGCTTCGCTGAACCGACGGGCGCGACCGCCCGGCCCACCGCGGAGACGTCAGGTGACCGTGGTCGCCTCGTCGATGGATGCTGTTCGAAGCCGGCCCGTAGGGTTTGGGTATGTCTTGGTTGGAGCGCAACACCCATCACTGGGACGACTGGTCCCTGGCCGATCTGGTCGCAGCCAAGCAGGGGCAGCGGGTCAGTCTCGTGGTCCCGGCGCGCAACGAGGCCGCGACCGTCGGCGGCCTGGTCGACAGGCTGCGGACCAGCCTGATGGAGACCTCGGATCTGGTCGACGAGCTCGTCGTCATCGACTCCGACTCCTCCGACGACACCGCGCGGATCGCCGCCGACGCCGGGGCCGACGTCTACGCCTCGGCCGCGATCCGGCCCGAGCTCGGCTCCTACCCCGGCAAGGGCGAGGCGATGTGGAAGTCGCAGTTCGTGACCACCGGCGAGCTGATCGTCTTCATGGACGCCGACCTGACCGACTGGGATACCCATTTCGTACGCGGCCTGGTCGGCCCGCTTGTCAACAATCCGACGATCGATCTGGTCAAGGGCTTCTACCGGCGCCCGGGGGAGCACGGTCTCGACGGCGGCCGGGTCACCGAGCTGGTCGCCCGCCCGCTGCTCGCCCTCCATCGCAGGCCGCTGCGCGATCTGATCCAGCCGCTGGCGGGGGAGTGGTCGATCCGGCGCTCGCTGTTCGAGCGGCTGCGGGTCCCGACCGGCTACGGCGTGGAGCTCGCGGCCCTCGTCGACACCCTGGACACGCGGGGGATGGATGCGATCGCCCAGGTCGATCTCGGCCAGCGCGACCACAGTCACCAGGATCTCTTCGATCTCGGACTGATGGCGACCCAGATCGTCGGCATGATGTCGCGCCGCCTCGGCACCGGTCCGGCGGGCGACGACGTCGAGATGCGGCAGTACATCCCGATCGACGGCTCGACCAAGGTCGTCGACCGCTCCGTGAGCCTGCTGGAGCGGCCGCCGGTGCGCGACGGCTCGGGCGGTATGGTCGCCTGATGCTGCGCCTGGGACGACATGCCTTCGGTGATGACGAGGCGCTGATGATGGCGATCGTCAACCGCACCCCGGACTCGTTCTTCGACAAGGGAGCGACCTGGGCCGAGGACGCGGCCTTCGAGCGCGTACGCCTGGTGGCCTCCCAAGGCGCGGAGATCGTCGACATCGGCGGGATCAAAGCGGCCCCAGGGGCCGAGATCGGCGCCGCGGAGGAGAAGGCCCGCGTGGTCGACTTCGTCGCCCGGGTGCGCGAGGAGTTCCCGGCGCTGGTGATCTCGGTGGACACCTGGCGAGCCGAGGTGGGTGACGCGGTGTGCGCGGCCGGCGCCGACCTCATCAACGACGCCTGGGGCGGGGCCGATCCGGAGCTCGTCGACGTCGCCGCCGCCCACGGCGCCGCGATCGTGTGCACTCACACCGGCGGCGTGACGCCACGGACGCGGCCCTACCGGATCGAGTACGACGACGTGGTCCGCGACGCGATCGACTCGACCCTCGGCTACGCCCAGCGAGCCCTGGACGCGGGCGTCGCGAAGGACTCGATCGTGATCGACCCCGCCCACGACTTCGGGAAGAACACCTTCCACTCCCTCGAGATCACCCGCCGGCTCGGTGAGATGGTCGCGACCGGCTGGCCGGTGCTGGTCTCCCTCTCCAACAAGGACTTCGTGGGTGAGACGCTCGACCTGCCGGTCGGCGAGCGCCTCCTCGGCACCCTGGCCGCGACCTCGGTCTGCGCGCTGGCCGGTGCCCGCATCTACCGCGTCCACCAGGTCCCGGAGACCCGGCAGACCGTCGACATGGTCTGGACGATCGCCGGCCGGCGACGTCCGAAGCGAGCGATCAGGGGACTGCAGTGACTCGAGTGGCGCTGGTTCCGGGATGCCTGGCCCTGCTGCCGGAGTACGCCTCGCTCGACGACCCGGTCGACGAGCTCCGCTCCGCCTGCCTGGCCGCGGTGGCCTGGCTGGGCGAGGACGTACGCGTGATCGCCGGTGCGCAGGGTGCCCGGGTGGCCTCCTCGCTGCTGGCCGAGGTCGGTGCGGCTCCGGTGACCAGCGGCGAGGCGGCGTACCTCATCGTCGGCAACGGCTCGGCCTGCCGCAGCGAGAAGGCTCCGGGCCACCTCGACCCGCGGGCCGTCGGGTTCGACGAGGCGCTCGGCAAGGCGCTGGTCACGCCCGACCCCGAGGCGCTCGGCGCGCTCGATCTCGGGCTGGCCGATGAGCTCTGGGCCGACGTCGGACCGATCGTAGAGGCGGCCGACCTGCTGCGCAGCGTCGCGACGGTGGCGGTCGACTACGACGGAGACCCCTACGGGGTGCGTTACTGGGTCGCTCGCTGGGAGTAGCCGAGCAGGTCGGTGAGCCCCGCCGCGTAGATCTTCGGGGTGACGTCGCCCAGCATGAGCCGCTGCAGGATGAAGCCGGGCAGCAGGCCGGTGAGGACCATCGCGATCCGTTCGGGATCGGCGTCCGGGTGGAACCGGCCGGCTTCGATGGCGCCTTCGGCGTAGGTGCGCCAGGCGGCCCGGATGCGGCGGGCCTCGGGTGCCATCAGCTCGCGAACCTCCGGGTCACGGGCGGCCTCGGCCCAGGTCTGCAGTGCGATCCGGGGGAGGTCGACGCCGAGCTCGGCGGAGAGCTCGAGGAGGTGCTGCGTCGCGGCCTCGATCGCGCGCTCGGGCGGGGGAGCGACCTCACCGGAGCTCGGGTCAGGGGTGAAGCTGGTGATGGCCTCGGCGATGGTCGTCAGGCCCGACTCGGCGATCACGCGGATGATGTCGCTCTTCCCGCGGAAGTACGTGTAGACCGAGCCGGCGGACAGGCCGGACTCCTTGACCACCGCGGCCATCGTCGTCTTGTGGAAGCCATCGCGCTCCACGCAGCGCAGCGTCGCCGCGATGATCTGCTGGCGCTTCTCGGCGCGATGCTCCTCGCTGATCTTCGGCATGCCGGAAGCATACCTCAAAAGAAAACGAACATTCATTCTTGATAAATCCGACGAGACGGAGGAGAGTGTCGTTCAAAGAGAATGAACATTCGTTTTTTTGGGGAAGGAACCCACCATGTCCCAGTCGGTGAAAGCCGTGATCGGGGTCAGCCTCGGTCTGGTCGCCCTGCTCACGTTGCTCATCTCCGCGTTCGCCTGGCCCACCAGCGAGCTGGAGCCCAGATCGCTGCCACTGGTTGTCGCCGGCCCCGAGGCCGCGGTCACCCAGATCGAGACCCAGCTCGCCGCCAACGCGGGGGAGGACGCCTTCGAGATCACCGCCGTCGCGGACCGCGAGGAGGCGGTCGAGGCGATCGAGGACCGGGAGGCGTACGGCGCGATCGTCGTCGGCCCCCAGGGCCTGGAGTTCCTGGTCGCCTCCGCGGCCAGCGCCAACGTCGCTCAGCAGCTCACTCAGATGGCCACCGCCATGGGTGCCGAGACGGGCTCACAGCCCCAGGTGACCGACGTCGTCGCGAGCGCGGAGGACGACCCGCGCGGCGTCGTCTTCGGCGCGTCCGCGCTACCGCTGGTGATCGGCGGCATCATGGCCGGCGCCATCACCTCCCTGGTGCTGACCCGCACCCGTGACCGGGTCGTGGCCGCCTTCCTGATCGCGATCGGCGGTGGTCTCGCGATGACCGGCGTCGTCCAGGGCTGGCTCGGCGCCCTGGAGGGCAGCTACCTGGCCAACGCCGGAGTCGTCGCCCTCGGCATCCTCGCGGTCGCGCTCCCGATCATCGGCCTGCGCCACCTCATCGGCCCGGCAGGCGTCGGCATCGTCGCGCTGCTGATCCTGCTCGTCGGCAACCCGCTCTCCGGAATCACCTCCGCCCCGGAGATGGTGCCGTTCGGCTGGCTCGGCCAGCTGATGCCCCCGGGTGCGGCGGGGTCGGCGCTGCGCGGGTTCTCGTTCTTCGACGGCGCCGGGACCACCGTGCCGCTGATCGTCCTCGCCTGCTGGGCCGGGGTCGGCCTGCTCCTCACCGTGCTTCCGCACCGCGAGAAGGGTGGTGCCGAGGAGGCAGGAGCCGGACGAACCGAGCGTGACCTGGACGCCGTGGCACGGTAGAACAGTACGGATGAGTCATCCACACGAGCCGGTCGGCGAGTGGTGGCGCGACCAGGTGGCCGCGCTCCACCGCTGGGGCCGGCTCGTGCTGCGTGACGAGGAGGACTCGGTCCACCAGATGCGGGTGACCGTACGCAGGCTACGCAGCGTCCTGGCGACCTACCGCCCGCTTCTCGACACGGAGTGGAGCGAGCCGCTCCGGGCGGAGCTGAAGTGGCTCGCCGCCCTCCTCGGAGACGTACGAGACGCGGAGGTGCTCCGCAGACGCCTGCGGCGCTGGGCGGCCGAGCACGGTCCGGGACCGACCGGTGTCGACGCGCTGCGGGCGGCGCTGGCCGAGCGCCAGGCCCAGGGGCGAGCCCGGCTGCTGCCGGAGCTGGACGACGACCGCTACCGCGAACTGATCGCCGGCCTCGCCGATGGTCTGCGCTGGTCAGAGGCGGACCCGCGCAAGAAGGCACTGCGCAAGCGGCTCCGCCGGAGCTGGCGACGGCTGGTGGTCGCGGCCGACGCGGTCGGGGAGACCGACGACACCGAAGAGCGTCGTCGGCGGCTCCATGAGGTGCGCAAGAAGGCCAAGCGGGTCCGCTACACGGCCGAGTCGCTGGGCAGGGTCTTCGGTAAGGACGCCGAGCGCCTCGCCAAGGCCGCCAAGTCGGTCCAGTCGACCCTCGGCGACCTCAACGACGCCACCGTCATGATCATGACGATCGAACTGGTTCCCGAGCCGGACGACGCGGTCCGCGAGCTGTTCCAGGTCGAGGAGGCCGCCGCCGAAGACGCCGAGGAGCGGTTCTCCTCCGTGTGGAAGAAGGCGAACCGCTCGAAGGTCCATGGCTGGCTGGATCCCTGAGCCGGTCGATCGGGCTCTATCCGACAGGGCTCTATTCGACAGGAAAGTCGAAGTACGTGTCGGGGTAGGGCTCCTCGATCAGCGAGTAGTGCCACCACTCGTTCTCGTAGCGGCTGAACCCGCACGACTCCATCACCGAGCACAGGTGCGACCGGTTGCGCGCCGCGACCTCGGAGACCCCGGCAGCGCCGTGGTGGGAGATCTCGTCCATCAGGTCGTGATCGCCACCCATGTCCAGCAGCGCCCCCGTGGCCAGGGAGAAGAGGGTCAGGTCGACGGTGCTGCCGCGGCTGTGGCCGGACTTCGTGGCGACGTACCCCTTCTCGAACATCTCCGGTCGGGTGATCGAGGGGTAGTGCACGCGCTTGCGCTCGTCATCGTCCGGCGCGGGCTCCTCGGCCCAGCGCAGGAACGCGTCGACGGCGCGCTGGGGGCGGTAGCCGTCCCACAGCAGGATCCCGAACCCGAGGGCGGCGGCCTCGTCCCGCGCTTGGGCGAGCGCGGCGCAGAGCTCGTGGGTCCCGACGATGCGGTTGACCAGGTAGCCGTCGACCGGCTTGCCGGTGAAGTTGTCCCAGGTGGCGTACTTGCTGTCCCAGCGGATGCCCGGCGTCAGCTCGTCGACGAAGCCGAAGCCCTCCCTCATCGCACCGTCTCGTCCAGCGCGAGGGAGACCGCGCGGTCGAGGAACTCGGTCATCGAGATCCCTGCCGCGGCCATCATCCGCGGGTAGCGGCTGTACGAGGTGAGCCCGGGCAGGGTGTTGACCTCGTTGAGCACCACGGTGCCGTCCGCCTTGAGGAACATGTCGACCCGCGCCAGCCCGCGGCAGCCCAGCGCCCGGTAGACCCGCTTCGCCTCGGCCTTGACCAGCTCCTGCGCCTCGGCCGGGATGTCGGCGGGCACGATGAAGGTGGCGTTCTCCGAGCCGGTCTCGGGTGCGTCCTCCTGGTGGATCTTGAAGAATCCGTGCGAGAGCGCGACGTGGTCGACCTCTCCGGTGACCAGCTCGGCACCGTTGCCGAGGATCGCGCAGCCGATCTCCTCGGCGACGACCCCCTCCTCGACGAGCACCTTCTCGTCGTACTGCCGCGCGGTCGCCACCGCGTCGGCCAGCTCCTCGGCCGAGGTCACCTTGCTGACCCCGAACGAGGACCCGGAGCGGGCCGGCTTCACGAAGACCGGATAGGGGAGTACGCCGGGGTCGCCAATGGTCTGCACAGTGTCGCCGGGGAACAGGGTCCAGAAGTTCGGCGTCGGGATGCCGGCCTCGGCGACGACCGTGTAGGCCAGCGACTTGTCCATGCACAGCGCCGAGCTCTGCACGTCGCAGCCGACGTACGGGATCCCGGAGAGCTCGAAGAGTCCTTGGATCGCCCCGTCCTCGCCGAGCTTGCCGTGCAGGACCGGGAGCACGACGTCGAGGCGGATCGTCTCGTAGCTGCCCTCGTCGAGGACGAGCAGCCCGTGGACGCTGCGGTCGGGGGAGAGCACGACGGGGCGGTGTGCGCCGTCCTCCCAGCTCGCCTCCGGACCGTCGCACAGGCGCCAGTCACCGCTCTTGGTGATGCCGATCCAGTAGGTCTCGTACCTGTCGGCATCGAGGTTCTTGGCAACCTCCTGCGCCGACTTCACCGAGACGGGGTGCTCCTCGAAGACGCCACCGAAGATGATGCCGACCTTGAGCTTAGACATGCGGAAACCTGCTTTCGAATTCACGACAGTTCACGATGGAGTTCTCGACCGTGTCCATGAGGGCATGGTCGGTGAAGTAGGCGATATGGGGGCTGACCAGCACATTCGGCATCTCCTGGAGCCGTGCCAGCCAGCCGTTGGGGACGTCCCGCCCCCGGAGATCGGCGTAGAAGATGCCTTCCTCGCCCTCGATGACGTCCAGGGCCGCACCGCCCAGCCGGCCCTCCTCGAGCGCGGTGATGAGCGCCGGCGTCTCGACGAGCGCGCCGCGACCGGTGTTGATGACGTACGCACCGGGGCGCATCCGGTCGATGCGGCGGCGGTCGAGGAGATGGTGCGACTCCGCGCTGAGCGGCGCATGCAGGGTGACGATGTCGCTGCGCTCGACCAGCGTGTCCAGATCGACGTGCTCCACCCCCTCGGCAGCCGGCCGGGGCCGGATGTCATAGGCGAGTACGTCGCAGCCGAAGCCCCGCAGCCGGTCGATGACCGCCGCGCCGATCCGCCCGGTCCCGACCACGCCGACGGTCAGGTCGCGCAGCTCGCGGCCGCGCGTGGCCGTCGCGCGGTAGTCGTGGGCGTCGGTGCGCCGGATCGTCGACTTCGCCTGGCGCACCGACATGAGCATCAGCATCAACGTGTAGTCGGCCACGGAGTCGGGTGAATAGGAGACGTTTCCGACCGTTATCCCGATGCTCGCCGCGAAGTCGACATCGATGTGGTTGAAACCGACGCTTCGCGTCGAGATATACCGCACGCCGCTCTTGTGCAGAGCGAGAAGTGTCTCGTTCGATATCGGCGACTTATGGCTGACGCTGATGCACCGGTCTCCGATCGCGAGGGCGGCATTCTCCTCGGTGACGGGCTCGGTCGTGGTCCTCAGCGAGACTCCGAGCGTGGGCGCCAAGGAGTCGAAAAGAAGGCTCTCATCAGGGGCGCAGCCGTAGACCGTGATCCCGACGGTCGGCGAGATCACGGTCTGCTCCATCGGCTCGGTCGGCGCCGTCAGGGTCGGCTCGTGGTAGATCATTGACGCCAGCAAACTGCAGGAGCGGTTGCGACCCCGTATGGAATTTCCGATATGCCGACGATAGGTCGGCGTGGAGTTATCGTCCGCATATCGATTAGCGCATACGCGGCCACTACGGGTGATATCGAAGACTGATGGGATGATTCCCCTCAGCTTGGACGAAATCGCCTCGTTGGTCGGCGGGAAGGTCGTCGGCGACGGCTCGGTGACCGTGAACGCGCCGGCAGTGATCGACGGCCGCGAGGCAGACCCGGGCGGCCTCTTCGTCGCGTTCGCGGGTGAGCACACCGACGGCCACGAGTACGCACCACAGGCCGCCGAGGCCGGCGCAGCCGCCGTGCTCGGCTCCCGCCCGACGGCGCTCCCGACGGTCGTCGTCGACGACGCGCAGGCCGCGCTGCAGCGCCTGGCCGCCCACGTCGTCGCGCTGCTGCGCGACGGCATGACCGTCGTCGCGGTCACCGGCTCCCAGGGCAAGACCAGCACGAAGGACATGATCGAGGCGGTGCTGGCGAGCGCGGCCCCGACCGTCGCGACCTCCGGCTCGTTCAACAACGAGCTCGGCGTACCGCTCACCATGCTGCGCGCCGATGCCACGACGAGGTTCCTCGTCCTCGAGATGGGGGCCCGGCACATCGGCGACATCGCCGAGCTGACCGGCCTGGTCGCGCCGGACATCGCCGTCGTGACCAACGTCGGCCAGGCCCACCTGGGCGAGTTCGGGTCGCGCGAGGCGATCGCTGTGGCCAAGAGCGAGCTGGTGCGGGGGCTGGTGACCGGCGGCACGGCGGTGCTCCATGCCGACGACCCGCGGGTGCTCGCGATGGGCGAGCTCACCGACGGTCCGGTGCTGGCCTTCGGCGCCGGCGAGCGGGCGAGCGTCCGCGTGCGCGACCTCGTCCTGGACCGGCTCGGCCGGCCCACCTTCACCCTTCAGCATGCGGGCGCCGAGGCCGTCGTCAGGCTTCCGTTCGTCGGTGCCCATTGGACGCTCAACGCCGCGGCCGCCGCTGCGGCCGGGCTGGCCGCCGGCGTCCCGCTCGAGCAGGCCGCGACCGCGCTGAACACCGCTTCGATCTCGAAGTGGCGCATGGAGCTGCGCGCCCTCGCCAGCGGTGCGACCCTCCTCAACGACTCCTACAACGCCAACCCCGAGTCCACCCGTGCCGGGCTGGACGCGCTCGCCTCGATCGATGCCAAGCGCCGTATCGCCGTGCTCGGAGAGATGCTCGAGCTCGGCGAGACGAGCCGCGACGCGCACCACGAGATCGGGACGTACGCCGCCACTCGGGCGGACCTGGTCCTCACCGTCGGCGAGGCGGCCGCCGTGATCGCGGAGGGAGCGGGGCAGCGGGCGGTGGCGCTGTCCGACATCGCCGCCGCGATCGACTGGCTGCGCAGCCGCCTCGCGCCCGGCGACGTCGTTCTGGTCAAGGCCTCACGCGGAGCCCGCCTCGACCAGGTCGCCGCGGCGCTGGTCTGAGGTCGGCGGAACGGTTCGCCGGCGGCGCCACCACGGCCACGACAGGATCGCGGCGGCGGTGGCGCCGCCCGCGTTGAGGATGACGTCGTCGACGGAGGAGACCCGGCCGAGCGGCAGCAGGTGCTGCAGGGCCTCGATCGACACCGAGGCCGCGCCCGCCAGGATCAGGACGCGCCACACCGAGCGGAGCGCCGGGAAGCGGATGGGGCCGAAGAAGCCGAGCGCGGCGAAGATCAGCAGGTTGCCGATCAGCCCGATGGGGCCCATGGTCGACATGTCCTCGAAGGGCACCAGGCTCACGTTGCCCGCCAGGATGCCGTTGCTGCCGGGCAACAGGGTCAGCAGCACACCCGGCACCGTGCCGTAGACGATGGCGACCTCCGCCAGCGAGTGACGCCATGCCCGTGGCCAGGCCACCCCGAAGACCCGGCGCAGCACCGCCAGCACCGGCACCGCCAGCACGGCCACCGGAAACGCCAGCATGGTCAGCACCACGACGCCGGTCTCCGTCAGCGAGCCTGATTCGTTCACGATCATCCCAGGTTCCCTTCCTTGATCTTCCTGACCGACCCCTTCATCGCCCCCGCCGCCTCATGTAGAGGTCGAAGGCCCGGTAGACGATCGGCCGCAGCGGCAGGTCCCACTCGCCGACGTACCTCACCGCCTGCCCGCCGGTGCCGACCTTGAACTGGATCAGGCCGACGTGGGCGTCGTCGGCGGACAGCGTGGGAGTGATCCCGCGCAGGTCGTAGACGTCGCAGCCGGCGGCCAGCGAGTCGCGGATCATCGCCCACTGGCAGGCGTTGGAGCCGCGTACGTCCCGCTTCTCCGTGGACGAGGCGCCGTAGACGTACCAGGCGTGGGCGCCGACGCGGACGTAGATCGTCGCGGCGACCAGGTCGCCGTCGTGACGGGCCAGGTAGAGCTTGATGCGCTCCGGGTCCTCGGCGGCGAGCGCCGCGAACATCTTCTCGAAGTAGGCCAGCGGTCGTGGCGTGAATCCGTCACGCTCGGCGGTGTGGACGTACAGGTCGTGGAACGCCTTGAGGTCCTCGCCGCCGGCGGAGGTGGTGACCTCCACGCCGGCCTTGGCGGCCTTCTTGATGTTGCGTCGCCAGAGCTGGTTCATCCCGGCGAGCACCTCGTCCTCGGACTGGGCGGTCCCGTCGGGGTGGCGCAGCGGGATCTCGTACGTGAACTGCGGCTGCCCCGCCCCGAACCCGTCCTCGGGGTTCTGCGGGATCCAGCCCGAGTCGCGCAGATAGCGGGTCACCTCGGCGCCGACCGGGTCAGACCGGCCGGGGACGTCGGTGAGCCGTCCCACCTCGGGGTCGGCGATGCCCTCCTTGACCTGCGCGGCGCTCCAGGTGTCGGTGGGCACCGGGGGAGCGACCCGGATCGCGAACGCGCCCTGCGAGCGTAGGTAGGAGACCAGCGGCGGGAACCAGACGGTCAGCCCGCCGGCCCAGTCGATGTCGGGGCCCCATGGCAGGTACGCCAGCGTGTAGCCCAGCCGCGGCACCGGCCGGTGCAGCACCAGCCCGGTCCCGGCGAGCCGGTCGCCGGCGTACCAACCCAGCGACTCGCTGCGCCACTCGGTCTTCACGTCGGCCCAGGCGGGGGTCTGCAGGAAGCTGACCGACCGCCGCGACCGGACATGGTCGAGGTGCTCGGCGGGGCTGATCGGTCGGACAGTGAAGGTCACCGTGCCAGTCAACCCGCGAGGATGTCGTCAGGGCGTATGGCATTTCGGATACGTCGGCGATATGTCATCGACCTAGGATCAGGGCATGCGGGTGCTGGTGGTCGAGGACGAGCCGTTGATGGCTGGAGCGATCCGGGACGGGTTGCGGCTGGAGGCGATCGCCGCCGACATCGCCGGTGACGGCGACACGGCGCTGGAGCTGTTGAGCATCAACGCCTACGACATCGCCGTGCTCGACCGCGACATCCCCGGGCCCTCGGGGGACGAGGTCGCCAAGCGCATCGTCGCCTCCGGCACCGGGATGCCGATCCTGATGCTCACCGCGGCCGACCGCCTCGACGACAAGGCCTCCGGCTTCGAGCTCGGCGCCGACGACTACCTGACCAAGCCGTTCGAGCTGCGTGAGCTGGTGCTGCGGCTGCGGGCGCTCGACCGGCGCCGGGCCTACAACCGGCCGCCGGTGCGGGAGATCGCCGGCCTGCGGGTCGACCCGTTCCGACGCGAGGTCTACCGCGACGGCCGCTACGTGGCGCTGACCCGCAAGCAGTTCGCGGTGCTCGAGGTCCTCGCCGCCGCGGAGGGCGGCGTGGTCAGCGCCGAGGAGCTGCTCGAGCGGGCCTGGGACGAGAACGCCGACCCGTTCACCAATGCCGTACGCATCACCGTCTCCGCGCTGCGCAAGCGGCTCGGCGAGCCGGCGATCATCGCGACCGTGCCGGGTGTCGGATACCGGATCGATGTCGATTCCTAGACGTCCGGGGATGAGCGTCAGGCTCAAGCTGACGCTCAGCTACGCCGGGGTCATCGTGGTCACCGGTGTGCTGATGCTCGCGGTGGTGTGGGTCTTCCTGCTGCGCTACGTCCCTGACGGCGTGTGGCTGGAGTGGCCGCAGGAGCCGGGGAGACCGAGTGCGCCCTTCGTCCCGAACCGCTCGGACCTGGAGCGTGCCTTCGCCCCGCGGGCGGCCACGATGATGGGCTTCCTGGTCGTCTTCGGGCTGGTCGGAGGCTGGATCCTGGCGGGTCGGATGCTGGCGCCGCTGCGGAAGATCACCGAGGCCACGCGTACGGCCGCGGGCGGCTCGCTCTCGCACCGGATCGAGCTCGAGGGCCCCGGAGACGAGTTCCGTGAGCTCGCCGACGGCTTCGACGACATGCTCGCGAAGCTCGAGTCGCAGGTCGCCGAGCAGCAGCGGTTCGCGGCCAACGCCTCCCACGAGCTGCGCACGCCGCTCGCGATCACCCAGACGCTCCTCGACGTGGCGAGCAAGGACCCGAACCGCGACGTCGACGAGCTCCTCGGCCGGCTGCGCCTGATCAACTCCCGCGCGATCGACCTCACCGAGGCCCTGCTCGTGCTCAGCCGCGCCGACCAGCGCTCCTTCGTCCGGGAGCCGGTCGACCTGTCGCTGGTCGCGGAGGAGGCGGTCGAGACGCTGCTGCCCCTGGCCGAGCAGCGAAGCGTGCGGATCGAGACCTCCGGGGACCAGGCGTCGGTCATCGGCTCGCCGGCGCTGCTGCTGCAGGTCGCGACCAACCTGATCCACAACGCGATCGTGCACAACCTGCCCGAGGACGGGTCGGTGTCGGTCACCATCGCCGCCAACGAGCGGAGCGTGGTCCTCACCGTCGCCAACACCGGCGAGGAGCTCTCCCGCGAGCTCGTCGCCACGCTCACCGAGCCGTTCCAGCGAGGCACCCAGCGCATCCACGGCGACCACGCCGGCGTCGGCCTGGGCCTGGCGATCGTCAAGAGCATCACCCGGGCCCACGACGGCAACCTCGCCGTCCTGGCCCGTTCCGGCGGTGGGCTCCGGGTCTCGGTCGAGCTGCCCAGGGCTTCCTGAGCCACCGGTCAGCGCGATGTGGCTCCCGTGCGCAGCAGATCGAGGGTGCGCGGCTCGATCAGGGTGGAGAGGGTGACCACGCTGGTCGACCGGACGACGGCGTGGGACTGGTCGATGCGGACGAGCACCTCCTGGAGCTTTGCGTGCGACCCGGTCGCCACCTTGCAGAAGACGTCGAAGGAGCCCGTGGTGACGTACGCCTCCAGCACCTCGGGGATCTCGGCGAGGTCGCGACGTACGTCCTCGAGGGCTCCCTGGGAGATCTCCAGGGTGACGAACGCCTGCACCGTGTGGCCGGCGGCGGACGGGTCGATCGTCGGTGCCCAGTCGCGGATCACGCCGGCCTCGGTCATCTTGCGCAGCCGGCTCTGCACGGTGGCGCGGGCGACGCCGGCGACCCGGGAGAGCTCGAGGTCGCCGACTCGCGGGTGCGCGTGCAGGGTCTCCAGCAGGGTGACGTCGAGGTCATCGAGGTTCATGGCTCGATGGTAGTCAGATTGCCTAGTAAAGTGTGGTTGAGGCTGGTCCGATCTGACAGATTGACCAGTGCTCGGTGGTCAACTTGTTTGGTGTGACTCGGCCCACTTGACTTGCCCGCATGACGCTTGCAGACACCCTGACCAACCAAGAGAAGCTCGCCGGACTCGGGCTGGCCGAGCTGGAGCAGCTCGTCGGCCTGGTGGCCTACGACGACACCTCCGACCCCTTCCCGGTCACCGGCTGGGACGCGGTCGTGTGGGCTGTCGGCAACGCCACCCAGACCGCCCACTTCTTCCAGAGCGCCTTCGGCATGGAGCTGGTCGCCTACTCCGGTCCCGAGACCGGCAACCGCGACCACCACTCCTACGTGCTGCGCAGCGGGGGAGTGCGGTTCGTGATCAAGGGCGGCGTCGCGCCCGGGAGCGAGATCATCGCCCACCACGCCCGCCACGGTGACGGCGTCATCGACATCGCCCTCGAGGTGCCCGACGTCGACCGCTGCATCGAGCACGCCCGCAAGCAGGGCGCCCGCGTCCTGGAGGAGCCCCACGACGTGAGCGACGAGCACGGCACCGTACGCGTCGCCGCCATCGCCACCTACGGCGAGACCCGCCACACGCTGGTCGACCGGTCCGGTTACGACGGCCCCTACCTGCCCGGCTACGTCACCCGCACCTCGACGCTGAAGAAGCCCGAGGGCGCCCCCAAGCGCCTCTTCCAGGCCCTCGACCACGTCGTCGGCAACGTCGAGCTCGGCAAGATGGACGAGTGGGTCGACTTCTACGGTCGCGTCATGGGCTTCACCAACATGGCCGAGTTCATCGGCGACGACATCGCCACCGACTACTCCGCGCTGATGTCGAAGGTCGTGGCCAACGGCAACCACCGGGTGAAGTTCCCGCTCAACGAGCCGGCCATCGCCAAGAAGAAGTCGCAGATCGACGAGTACCTGGAGTTCTACCAGGGCCCCGGCGCCCAGCACCTCGCGCTGGCCACCGGCGACATCCTGGCCACCGTCGACGCGCTGCGCGACGCCGGGATCGAGTTCCTCAACACCCCCGACTCCTACTACGAGGACCCCGAGCTGCGCGCCCGGATCGGTGAGGTACGCGTGCCGATCGAGGAGCTGCAGAAGCGCGGCATCCTGGTCGACCGCGACGAGGACGGCTACCTGCTGCAGATCTTCACCAAGCCGATCGGCGACCGCCCCACGGTCTTCTTCGAGCTGATCGAGCGCCACGGCTCCCTCGGCTTCGGCAAGGGCAACTTCAAGGCCCTCTTCGAGGCCATCGAGCGCGAGCAGGAGCGCCGCGGCAACTTCTGACGGGAGTCCCGCCGAGTCGGCTCATCCTGACCGGTTTCCACGCCGAGTCGGCGCGTCTTGACGCGCCGACTCGGCGGCTTTTCTGGTCAGGACGAGCCGACTCGACCGACGGTGCTGCTGGTCAGCCGGCCTGGCTGGCGAGGCGGACCGGGGCGTTGCCGGCGCCGTAGCCGTCGTAGCGATCCCGCCGCTCGACGAGCTCGAAGAAGACCTCGCCGACGGTCTCGGTGTAGCAGTGCAGGTACTCGCCGTCGGCGTCGCGGTCGTAGAGGAGATCGAGGTCGCGCAGGGTGGCCACGAGGTCGTCGGGCAGGCCGAAGCGGGCGACGAGGTCGTCGTAGTAGTTGCCCGGCACCTTCAGCGGCCGCAGCCCGCGCTCGCGGGCGGCCGCGACGACGCCGATGATGTCGGGGCAGGCGAGCGCGATGTGCTGTGCCTGGCCCTGCTGCCCGGTCGGGAGCAGGTTGAGCGGAAGGCGTACGCCCCCGGCCGGTGAGCTCATCACCTGGCTGCGGACGAGACCGGACGGACCAGCGACCTCCTGGGTCGGCTGAGGCGTCAGTGACAGGACGCTGGTGTAGAAGAGGACCGCCTCGTCGAAGCTGTGCCAGGGCTGGACCAGGTTGACGTGGTCGATCCGGGCGCCGCGGCCGGACCTCGACACGCCGCCGTCGAACTCGCCGATCCAGTCCTCCGCGTGCGAGAGGAAGACCTCGGTGCCGTCGGGGGAGGTGAACGCCCGCAGGGCCTGCTCGCCGGCGTACGTCCGGCGGTGGACCGGCGGCGCCATCAGCCGGGCGGCGCGCTCGGCGGCCGGGTCCGAGTCGGCGACGTCGAAGCCGACGGCCGCGATGCGCGGCTCGGGGGAGGCGCTGGGCACGTCGTTGCACACGACGCGCGCCGCGCCCCAGGTCCACAGGCGCACCTGCTTGCTGCGGTGGCGGCCGCCGAAGTCGAAGCCGAGCTGCTCGAGGAGCACCTCGACGCCGGAGGTGTCCGGTGCCTTGATCTCGACGAAGTCGAAGGCCTCGGGCGCGGCCACCTGGGGCAGGCGGGGGAGCGGGCGCACGTCGCCGCCGGCCTCGTCGCCGAGCAGGTCGGCGGTGCGGTCGGCGAGCCAGCGCAGCGAGCGCTGGGCCTGGCGGGCGGTGCGTACCGGATCGGTCTGGCGGAAGGTGTCGTTGAAGACCTCCAGCGACAGCGGGCCGTCATAGCCAGCGCGCAGCACGTGACCGAGGAAGGCCGGCAGGTCGAAGCTGCCCTCGCTGGGGAAGAGCCGGTGGTGACGGCTCCAGGAGAGCACGTCCATGCTGAGCGCCGGAGCGTCGGCGAGCTGCAGGAAGAAGATCTTCTCGGCCGGGATCTCCTCGATCTGCTTGGGGTCGTGGCCGCGGGAGAGGATGTGGAAGCTGTCCAGGCAGATCCCGACGTTGGGGTGGTCGGCGAGCTCGACGATGCGCCACGAGCGCCGGTAGTCGTCGACGAACCGCCCCCAGGCGAGCGCCTCGTAGGCGAGTCGGATGTCGTACGTCGCAGCCAGATCACCCAGTCGCCGCAGCTGTCCCGCGGAGACCTCGTCGTCGTCGACGGTCGCGGTGCCGACGTTGCTGCAGACCAGCATCAGGTCGATGCCGAGCCGGTTCATCAGCCGGAACTTCGCCTCGGCGCGGTGCAGCACGTCGCCGAAGGTGGTCTCGTCGACTCCCTCGGCGTCGCGGAATGGCTGGTAGAGGTCGAGGGTGAGCCCGAGCCGGTCGGCGAGCGCCCGGATCTCCTCGGGGGACTGGGGTGCGGCGATGAGGTCGGGCTCGAAGATCTCGATCGCGTCGAAGCCGGCTTCGGCCGCGGCGTACATCTTCTGGACCAGTCCGCCGCTGAGGCAGACCGTGGCGATCGAGGTGCGCATGGTTCTCCGTTCGTCGCTAATGTACGAAACGGTACATACATTGTTCCGCGTTGGGAAGCCGGTCGTGCTCTAGGCTCGGGGCATGGTTCAGTCGCGTGATGCCGAACGCACCCGGTCCGAGCTGCTCGACGTCGCGACCGAGATCTTCTCGGAGCAGGGCTACTCGGGGGCCCGGGTCGACGAGATCGCCGAGCGCACCCGCACCACGAAGCGGATGATCTACTACTACTTCGGTGGTAAGGAGGGGCTCTTCCTGGCTGTGCTCGAGGCCGCCTATCGCCGGATCCGAGAGCTCGAGCAGAGCCTGCACGCCGGTGATCTCGAGCCGGTCGATGCGATCCGTCGTATCGCCGAGCTCACCTTCGACCACCACGTCAACCATCCCGACTTCATCCGCCTCGTGTCCGTCGAGAACATCCACCGTGGCCGGCACCTGGAGAAGGTCGAGTCGCTGCGCGAGCTCGGCGCCCCGGCCGCCACCGTCCTCGACGAGGTCCTCGCCCGCGGTCGCGCCTCCGGTGAGCTGCGCGCCGACGTCGACGCCATCGACGTGCACATGATGATCAGCTCCTACTGCGTCTTCCAGGTCGCCAACAGCGCAACCTTCGGCTACCTCTTCGGCCGCGACATGCTCGCTCCCGACGTGCGGGAGCGCCATCGCCGCATCCTGGGCGACATCGTCGTCGGCTGGCTCACCGCTCGCTGACGCACACCCCTCAAGAGCCCGTCCCCGCGCCGCGGCGACGGGCTCTTTGCTGTGCGGGGGTTGACGACGCGGGGCCGGATGTGATCCCCTTCACTCTTGTAACGTACTAGTTCGTACATTAAGGATCGCCTAGATGAAGTCTTCGTTTCTTGTCGGCCTGATCGGCGCGGGCGTCGGACCCTCGCTGAGTCCGGCGCTGCACATGCGCGAAGGGTTCGAGCACGGGTTGTCGTACGTCTACAAGACGCTCGACATCACCGAGCTGGGGATCCCGGCCGAAGGCGTGGGCGACCTGGTGAGGGAGGCGCGGCGACTCGGGTTCGACGCGCTCAACATCACCCACCCGTGCAAGGAGCTCGTCATCGAGCACCTCGACCGGCTCGACGAGACCGCGGCCCGGCTCGGTGCGGTCAACACCGTCGTCTTCACCGACGAGGGCGCGGTCGGCTACAACACCGACACGACTGGCTTCGGCCACGCGCTGCGTACCGAGATGCCGGGCGCCCCGCTCGGCACCGTCGTGCAGCTCGGCGCGGGAGGGGCGGGCTCGGCCGTCGCTCACGCACTCGTGAGCCAGGGCGTCGACAACCTGGTCATCGCCGACATGGACCTCGACCGGGCCCAGGCGCGGGTCGAGGAGATCCGGCGTCACCACCCGGAGAGCACCGTCGAGGCGAGCCACGTCGACAAGCTGCCGGCGCTCCTGCCCGACGCCGACGGACTGGTCAACTGCACCCCGGTCGGCATGGCCGACCACCCCGGTACGCCGCTGGAGACGAGCCTCCTGCGTCCCGAGCTGTGGGTGGCGGACATCGTCTACCGGCCTCTGGACACCGCGCTGCTGCAGGCGGCGCGTGAGGCCGGCTGCCGGACGCTGCACGGAGGCCACATGGCGGTCTACCAGGCCGTCGACGCCTTCCGGCTGATCACCGGCATCGAACCCGATGCCGAGCGGATGCTCGCCCACCTGCGCGAGCTGGCCGCGGCCGGCTGACCCCCAGAGATTCGAAGAGCCAGAAAACACCACCCCCCACCCGTCCGCGGTCAGGAACCGCGGGCCTACCCGAGGAGGACCCGATGGCGGGACCTGACACCGAGAACCAAGAAGGCAAGACCCCGGTACGGGCTGCGCTGGCCAGCTTCATGGGCAGCGCCGTCGAGTACTACGACTTCTTCGTCTTCGGCTCTGCTGCGGCGCTGATCTTTCCGCACGTCTTCTTCCCCAGCACCGGCGACGCCGCGCTGGTGATGTCGTTCGCGACGTTCGCCTTCGCGTACGTCGCCCGCCCGGTCGGCGCGGTCTTCGTCGGGCACTTCGGTGACCGGATCGGCCGCCGGAAGGTGCTGCTGTTCACCCTCCTGCTGATGGGTGGCGGCACGTTCCTGATCGGCTGTCTGCCGACGTACGACCAGGCCGGCTGGATCGCGCCCGCGCTGCTGGTCTTCTGCCGGCTGCTCCAGGGGCTCTCGGCCGCGGGCGAGCAGGCCGGCGCCAGCTCGCTCACGCTCGAGCACGCCCCCGACGACAAGCGCTCCTTCTACACGTCCTGGACGCTCACCGGCACCCAGGGCGGTCAGATCCTGGCCGCGCTCGTCTTCATCCCGGTCGTGGCGCTGCCCGACGACATCAAGTACGGCATCGGCTGGCGGATCCCGTTCTGGCTCTCCGCGATCGTGGTCGTGGTGGCCTTCTTCATCCGCAGCCGCCTCAACGAGACCCCGGAGTTCGAGGAGGCCAAGGCCAACAACGAGGTCGCGAAGCTGCCCCTCGCGGTGCTGCTGCGTGACCACTGGGTCGACGTGCTGCGCGTCATCTGCTGCGCCTTCATCGCGGCCGTCTCCACCGTCTTCGGTAACCTGGCCATCGCCTACGGTGTCGAGGTCGGCATGGTCGACTCGATCACGCTGTGGCTGGTCGTCGCGGCCAACGTCGTCGCGCTGTTCACCCAGCCGATGTTCGGCCGGCTCGCGGACCGGATCGGGCGCAAGCCCGTCTTCATCTACGGCGCCGTGGCCAGTGCGGTGATGATGCCCTTCTACCTGCTCTCGATGAGCCAGGGCAACGAGCTGCTCGTCTTCGCGCTCGCGATCGTCACCTTCTCCTTCGGCTATGCGGCCGCGAACGCGACCTGGCCGTCGTTCTACGGCGAGATGTTCTCGACCCCGGTGCGCTTCTCCGGCGTCGCGATCGGCACCCAGATCGGCTTCATGCTGGCCGGGTTCACCCCGTCGATCGTCACCGCTCTGGGTGGCGTGCAGGAGGGTGGCTGGGTCGTCACCGCGGGCTACACGGCGGTCGTCTGCCTCGTCGCGTCGGTCGCGGCCCTGACCGCCCGCGAGACCAAGGACGTACGCACCGCCGACCTCGGCCTGCGGCCGACCCGGTCACCGCAGGGCGCGGCGGCCTGACACTGATCCCCGCCGAGTCGGCGCGTCATGACGCGCCGACTCGGCGGGTTTTCTGGTCAGGACGAGCCGACTCGGCGGGTTTGAGTCGGCGGGCGGGTCATCGCCCGCGGCGGTGGCGGTTGCGGCGGCGTACGACGTCCTTCAGGTCGGCGACCGGGCCCAGGTGACCCAGCTTCTCGGGGTTGGTGACCGACCGGATCCGCTGGATCTGGCCGTCGAGGATGTCGAGGGTCCAGGTGCCGAGGATGGCGCCGTCGGCGTCGTGCAGGATGGCGCCCGGCTCGCCGTTGAGCTCGCGCTGCTCCAGGCGGGCACCGATGGCGAGCAGCGGCGGCACGGCCGCGACCAGGATGCGCGCGGCCTTCTCCGCGCCGAACCGACCGCCGACGCCACCGGCGACACCGCCACCGTCGTTGACCGTCTCCACATCGGCCGCCAGCAGCGCCTGGAGCCGGTCGACGTCACCGTCGCGCAGTGCCTCGAAGAACCGGCTGGAGAGCTCGGCGCGCTTGCGCCGGTCGGCCTCGAACCGTGGCTTGCCCTCGTCCATGTGGCGCCGTGCCCGGGAGGCGAGTTGACGGCAGGCTGCCTCGGAACGGTCGACCGCGGTGGCGATGTCGGCGAAGCCGAAGTGGAAGACCTCGCGCAGCACGAAGACCGCCCGCTCTAGCGGGCTGAGCCGCTCGAGCAGCAGCAGCGCCGCCATCGACACCGAGTCGGCCAGCTCCGTCGCGCGTTCCGGGCTGGCGTAGAGGCCCGCATGCTCGTCGACGTGGGTGTCGGTCGGCAGCGGCTCGGGGAACCACGGCCCGACGTACGTCTCCCGCCGCACGCGCGCGGAGCGCAGCACGTCGAGGGAGATCCGGGTGACCACGGTCGACAGGTAGGCCTTGAGCGAGTCGGGCTCGGTCGAGGTCGCCTCCAGCCGGAGCCAGGTCTCTTGCACCGCGTCCTCCGCCTCGCTCACGCTGCCGAGGATCCGGTAGGCGATCGAGAACAGCAGTGGGCGCAGCTCCTCGAACTCGATCTCGGTCTCAGGTGTCATCAACAGATCCTCCTTGGTCCATCTTTGCCCCTAGGACGAGGCAGCGCCGGGGACTGTGACATGCAGCCCGGGCATGGCGCTGAATCGGGCCGTATGTCTGCCGTAAACGGTTCGACGCTGTGCCTGGAGCGCTGGAACGATGACGCCATGACCATCGGGGAAGTGTCGGGTTCCTGCACCGTGCGCCGGGTGCGCGCCGAGGAGTGGCGGAGCATCCGGGACCTGCGACTCGAAGCGCTGCGCGACCCGATCGCCCACCTCGCCTTCCTCGAGCGACTCGAGGATGCCCTCGCGCGGCCCGACAGCTATTGGCGAGATCAGGCGCAGAGGGCCGCCGCCGGCACCGCGGTGGGGAAGTTCGTCGCGGTCGACGAGCACGGCGAGCTCGCCGGGACGGTGACCGCGCTCATGACGGCGCCGGGCGAGCCCGACTACATCGGCGAGACGAGTCCCCTGCTGTGCGCCGCCATCGTGGGTGTCTACGTGCGACCGGCCCACCGCGGCGGTGGCGTCCTCCTTGCGCTTCTGTCGGAGACGGAGACGTGGCTACGCGACGTCGGCGTCGAGCAGGTGCGTCTCCACGTCAACGAGCACAACGTCCGCGCGCAAGGCGCCTACCGCAAGTGCGGGTACGTCGACACCGGTGTCCGGGTCGAGATGATCGACGGGGTCAATCACGAGATGGTTCGCGACCTTCGAGGCGGGCAGAGCGAACGCGGTCGCGACGTGCAGACCACGGCCTGATCGATTCGCCTAGCCGTTCGCGGTCAGGAAGGCGTCCAGATCCTCGAGGTCGTCGGTGTTGATGTGATCGACGCCGGCTGCGAGCAGCTCGGACCAGACCGCCTCACGCGCGGGGCCGTCGTTGTCCGGCGTCGCCCAGAAGCGCACCCGGTAGCCCTGGGCATGAGCGTGGTCAACGATCTCGTGGAGCTTGCGGCGCTCGGTCTCCGGCATCGGGCCGATGCCCTGCCAGGCGAAGACCTTGGTCCAGTTGTCGCTGACCAGCGGCATCAGCGAGGCCGGCATGCCGGAGTGGAGGTCGTTCATCCGGCCGTCGTAGAAGCTGAACCGCTCGGTCGCCCTCCGCATCGTCTCCAGCGGCCGGTCGCCACTGATGACCGCCTCGACCGGACCGTCCTTGACGATGCCGTTCTCATAGCGGGTGAAGAGCTCCTCGTAGTCTCCGAGCTCCTTCTCGATTGCAGCGTACGTCGCCTCGCCGGTGTTCTTGATGTCGATCAGGAGCTGGAAGGTGCCGTCGTAGCCGGGGTAGACGTCGCGTCCCTTGCCCTTGACGAGCTTCTTGAGCGGGGCGAGGTAGAGGCCTTCCAGCGTGCGCGCCGGGTCGAGATCCTCCGCGTCGTGCGCCACCAGGAGCTCGCCGTCGACCAGCCACACGTCGGCCTCGACGCTCGTGAAGCCGTGCTCCAGCGCGCCGAGCAGCGGACGCGCGTGCTCGTAGTCGTTGTGGGCATGCGCCTGCGCGTGCGGCGTACCGAGGTCGGCGGAGGGTCGCGCGGAGTCGGTCGAGCTCGCCGTGGCGGCGGTGGGGGAGAGGAACGCGGCCGCGGCGAGCACCGCGGTCAGCGACCGGACGAAGGTACGCATCAGGATCTCTTTCGGTGAGGGTGCCCCTCAACCTGGCCGAGCCACGTGATCCCGTGGCGACCGCCGTACGTCCCCTGCCTGAACTCCTTCCGAAGTGAGCCACCCCGACGGCGAGACTCACATGCTGGGCTCCCGGACCAGCGGCGTCACCGCTGCTGCCTGGACGCGTGCGGCGCGCGACCGATCCTTGAAGCCGATCGCGGATCCCGGGTGACGTGCCTCCATCCCCAGGGCCCAGATCGTGCTGCGGCAGACGAGCTCCTTCACCTTCGCCGCGGGCACGCCACGGAGGCGGGCACCCACGGCGGAGTCGTCGCGGCGGGCGAAGTTCACCAGGCCGAGACCGCGGCCGATGCTGATGCACTGACCCACGAAGCCGATGCTCACCGGCTTCGGCCTCGCGCCCGAGAGGCGCGCGAGCACCGTCTCGGCGGCCAGCGGCCCGAGCTGGTTGGCGGCCTGGCAGCTCATCCGGTACGCCATCCCCGACGGCGCCGCCGCGTCCCCGGTCGCGACGATCCGGTCGTCGTCGACGCTGGTCAGCGTCTCGTCGGTGACCAGCCGGCCGGCTTCGTCGGTGGACAGCCCGCTGCGGCGCGCCAGGTCCGGGGTGGTGAACCCGGCGGTCCAGATCGTCACCGAGCTGGTCAGCTCGCGGCCGTTGTCGAGGCGTACCCGGCCGTCCAGCACCTCCGACACCCGGGCGCCCTCGACGATGCCGACGCCGAGCCGCCGCAGAGCGCGCTCGGCATCGGCGCGGCCCTTCTCGTGCAGCCACGGACCGAGCCGGTCTCCGCAGATCAGAGCCACGTTCCGGCCTGCCTCGGCGAGCTCGGAGGAGACCTCGATGCCGGTCGGCCCGCCGCCGACGACGACCACCGGCGCGTCGGCCGGCGTCGCGTCGAGCACGGCCCGCAGTCGGGTCGACTCCTCGAAGGTGGCGATCCCGAAGGCGTGCTCCTCGGCCCCCGGCACCGACGTCGTACCGGTGCTGCCGACGGCGTAGACCAGATAGTCGTACCCCACCTCGCTCCCGTCCTCGAGAGCGACCGTCCGCGCTGCCGGCGAGATCGAGGACACGGTGCCGACGAGCAGCCGCACCCGCGGGCTGAGCACGTCGGCGTAGGCCACCACGGCGTCGTC
Source organism: Nocardioides sp. YJ-D4 (assembly GCF_054031495.1). Classification (NCBI taxonomy): domain Bacteria; kingdom Bacillati; phylum Actinomycetota; class Actinomycetes; order Propionibacteriales; family Nocardioidaceae; genus Nocardioides; species Nocardioides sp. YJ-D4. The sequence continues at coordinate 613,481 of NZ_CM132932.1, read as the reverse complement.
GGACCCGGTGGCCAGCTGGTGGAGTCGGATCCGCTCCACGAAGTGGTCGCGCGGGTTGACGAGGGTGATCGTGACGTCGTCGCGCTTGGTGAGCCGGTTGGCGGCCATCACGCCGGCGTACCCACCGCCGACGACCACGACGCGTCTCCTGCTGATCGCTTCTTGGTTGCTCATACCCCAAGGACACCGGCCCCGCGAGGTTTGTGACACCGGGGGTGTGAAGCTGAGAGCGAGCCACAGGCCACTCTCAGCTTCACACCCCGTCGGCACGGTCAGGAGACCGTGATGGTGAACCTCGCCGTCGAGCCGTCGGAGGCGGTGATCGTGCCGTGATACGTCCCCGGGGAGTCGTACGCATGAGCAGCCGTCACCGCATAGACCCCGGCAGCGTGGAGCGAATCCCGGGATTGAGACGCGGCGAACCGTGCGGGGACCGGAGCCGATCCGTCCCCGAAGTCGACCGTCGCGGTGAGCGGTGCGGTCAGCGACGAGCCACCGGTGCTGTCCGCGTCGTCGACGTCATCGACGGTGACCGCGGTCCCGTCCGTCTTGGTCCCGGGGGCGACGAGCAGTCCGACCGACACCGATCCGACCGATCCAGCCGACACCGCAGCATCGGTTCCGGCCAGCTCCGTCGACCAGGCGATCTGCGGCCCGTCGTAGAAGTTGGTGCCGGCGGCAGCCAGTCGCGGACCGACCGAGGCGAGCCGCGCCGCGAAGTCAGACGGCGAGCGCAGCGACTCGGCGGTCCAGCCGGTCTCCCCGTGCGCGAGGACGCGTGGGAAGATCATGAACTCGGCCTGGTCGACGCCCCGGATCGTCTCGGACCACAGCGGCGCCTCGGTGCCGAGAATGTGCTCGTCCCCGACGCCCGCGATGACCTCCTGCGGGCTCCAGTCGTAGTAGTGCGCGACGTCGCAGTCGCCCGAGCACGCCCAGGACAGCCCGATCGGCGTCTTCGGGTGATACTTCATGTCGAGGTAGGACATGTTGCCCGGCGAGACGAGCAGCTTGGCGCCGTCCTCGGTGACGGCGCGCTTCGCGTGCTCGGTCGTGCCGGCCCAGTACTGAACACCATCACCGGCGCTGAGCCCGGACTCGGCGTACTCGTTCCACCCGATCGTCTTCTTCCCGAGCCCGTGGACGATCGCGAGCGCACGCTCGACGAACGCCACGTAGCCCTCGTGGCCATATCGCTGCGTCATCGCATGCGACTCGTCGCCGCCGACGTGCAGGAACTCGGACGGCGTGAGCGCAGCGAGCTGTGAGAAGACGTGCTCGATGAACATGTAGGTCGCCTCGGACGTCGGATCGAGGTAGGAGTAGCCGACGTCGATGGTCCCGTTGTGTGGCGCCACCGGTTCGTCCTCGGTCGCCGGGTGGCTCGACCCGGCGGTGTTGAGCTGCGGGATCGCGGCCAGGGCGGCATTCGTGTGGCCGGGGATGTCGATCTCGGGGATGATCTCGATCTCGCGCTCGGCGGCATACCGCACCAGCGATCGATAGTCGTCCTGGGTGTAGAACCCGGTGTGACCGTCGGCGCTCTGATACGGGTTGCCGAGCACCGCGGTCGCGCCCGAGACCCGGGTCAGCGCCGTGTAGTCGATGTCGTCACCGGGCGCTCGTCCGGAGTTGGTGATCTCGATCCGCCACCCCTGGTCGTCGGCCAGGTGCATGTGCAGCACCGAGATCTTGGCCGCTGAGGCGGCGTCGATGACTTGTTTGACCTCGTCGACCTCGAGGAAGGAGCGAGCGACGTCGAGCATGATCCCGCGATAGCCGAACCGTGGCGCGTCCAGGATCGAGACGGCTGGCACCGTCCAGTCGGTGTTCACCCGGACGGTCGACGAGGCAAACGCCGGCAGCAGCTGACGCAGCGTCTGGGTGCCGTTGAACAGCCCGTGGCGACTCGCCCCGGTGACCTTGACCCCGTGGGCCGTCGAGGAGATCTTGTACGCCTCCGGGTTGCCCTCGACCTCGCCGAACCCGGCCTGGGGATCGATCGTCAGGAAGACATCGCGACGAGTCGGCCTGCCGGCGACGACCGGGAGGTCGAAGCCGGTCGCCGGGCGCAGCTCGGCGGCCATGAGGTCACCGACCTCGTCGGCGTCAGCACCACGGACGACGATCCGGGACCGCTCGGTCAGAACGAAACCGGGCCCGCCCTTCGCGCTCACCTGGAGCGGCTTCGGCACCAGACCGGGCAGTGGTGTCTCCGCCATGCTCGGGCGCTCGGTCCGGGATCGAGCCGTGGCGGGTGACGTAGTCGACGCGGCGATGAGCATCGTGGCGAGGCCGACTGCCAACGCCGTTGTCATAATTTGGATGGTGCCTGAACGAATCATGCGCATGCCTCCAGCGATGGCGAACTCGGTCAACCATCGAGGGTAGCGGCGCTGGCGCCGCACGTCGCGGAAATCAGCGATCGCGGTGGATCACGCAAGTCCGGCGACGGCGTCCGCCAGGTCATCGACGGACCGGGCACGCTCCGGGAGGTGGCCGTCAGGACCCTGGCTGAGCTGGAACCCCATGAAGGCGGCGTCGATGACGTGGGCTGCCCGTTCGGCGACGGCGGGATCCACACCGGACTTCTCCAGGTGCGCGATGAGACCGGCCATCCACAGTGCGTTGGCCTCGCGGACCGCCGAGACGTACGGCTCCCTGCCGAAGAGACCGAGAGCGGCCGCCTCCACATAGATCCAGCTGCACCGGTCGCCCTCCATCACCGACCAGAGGTCATAGACAGCCGAACGCAGGTCCTTGGAAGCCTCGAGAGCGGCGACCCCGGCGACCGACCGCTCGTTGGATGTGCGGAGGACGTCGGCGACCAGCTGGTCCTTGGTGCCGAAGTGGTAGAGCAGGACCCGGTTGCTGGTGCCCAGCTCGGCCGCCAGTGGGCGCAGGCTCAGGCCGATCAGGCCGTGCTCGTGGACGTAGTCGGTCGCCAGCTCGGTCCAGGCAGCGCGGCGTTGTGGATCTTTCGCAGGCGCGGTCCCAGCGGTCGTCATGCGGCGACTGTAACAACTGCTGCAGGCATTTGTATCAGCTGCAACAAATTTGTACCACCTGCAACAATTTTGTCCTTCCAGCCCTTGACCTGGCCCTTCGCGTCGGCGCAGGATCATTTGCAATTCACCTGCGGTTGCCTGTTCGGCAACCCGACGCTGGAGGTTGCATGAGCCAGATCTACATCGACGGGCGCTGGTTGCCTGCGCAGTCGGGCGAGCAGCGGGAGATCCGCTGTCCGGCAGACGGTGCGGTCGTCGGAACCGTTGCGGAGGCTGGAGCGGACGACACCCGGGCCGCGATCGCCGCGGCGCGGAACGCCTTCGACAGCGGCGGGTGGCCGGCGACGCCTGCGCGGGAACGGGGTGACCTGCTGCTGAAGGTCGCCGACCTGCTCGAGCGCGACACCGCGATCATCGCCCGGGCGGAGTCGCTCGACACCGGGAAGCGGTTGGTGGAGAGCGAGTACGACGTCGCCGACGTGGTCTCGGTGTTCCGTCACTTCGGGCATGTCGCCGCCGAGGACGCCGGTCGCGTCATCGACACCGGGAACGCCGCCGTGAAGAGCCGGATCGTGCACGAGCCGGTCGGAGTCTGCGGCCTGATCACCCCGTGGAACTACCCGCTGCTTCAGGTGGCGTGGAAGGTCGCGCCGTGCCTGGCCGCGGGCAACACGTTCGTGCTGAAGCCCAGCGAGATCACGCCGCACAGTGCGATCCACCTGATGAAGGTGCTCGAGGAGGCCGGTCTCCCGGCGGGTGTCGGCAACCTGGTGCTCGGTGAGGGTCCGACCGCGGGCGCACCGCTGTCCGAGGACCCCCGCATCGACCTGGTCTCCTTCACCGGTGGCCTCGCCACCGGCAAGCGGCTGATGGCCAACGCCGCCGCGACGGTCAAGAAGGTCGCCCTCGAGCTCGGCGGCAAGAACCCCAACATCGTCTTCGCCGACTCCGACCGCGAAACCGCGCTCGACTTCGCGCTGACCGCCGTCTTCCTGCACTCCGGCCAGGTCTGCTCCGCCGGCGCGCGGCTGATCATCGAGGAGTCGATCAAGGACAGCTTCGTCGACGAGCTCGTCGCCCGGGCCGAGCAGATCCGTCTCGGCGGCCCCTTCGACGAGGGGGCCGAGACCGGCCCGCTGACCAGCAGCGCACACCGCGACAAGGTGGAGGCGTACGTCGCGAAGGGTCTCGCCGAGGGGGCCACCCTCCGCACCGGTGGCAAGCGCCCCGATGACCCCGCGCTCGCCGACGGCTTCTACTACCTGCCGACGATCCTCGACGACTGCACCACCGACATGTCCGTCACCCAGGACGAGTCCTTCGGGCCGGTCCTGACCGTGGAGACCTTCACCGACGAGGACGACGCCGTCCGCATCGCCAACGACTCCATCTACGGCCTCGCCGGCGCGGTGTGGACCTCCGACGCCGGACGTGCCGAGCGGGTCGCCGCGAAGCTCCGGATGGGCACGGTCTGGATCAACGACTACCACCCCTACGTCGCTCAGGCCGAGTGGGGCGGCTACAAGCAGTCCGGGATCGGGCGCGAGCTCGGCCAGGCCGGGCTGGAGGAGTACCGCGAGACCAAGCACATCTGGCACAACATCGATCCCAGCCCGCAGCACTGGTTCGCCCCGACCTCCCCGAACACCGGCACCGCCGAGGAGAAGTGAAGACGATGACCCAGACCTACGACTACGTGATCGTCGGTGGCGGCTCGGCCGGCTCCGCTCTCGCCAACCGGCTCAGCGCCGACCCGTCCACGAAGGTGCTGGTCCTCGAGGCCGGTCACAGCGACTTCAAGATCGACCCGTTCATCCACATGCCGGCCGCGCTGCCGTTCCCGATCGGCTCGAAGCTCTACGACTGGGGCTACGAGACCGACCCCGAGCCTCACCTGGGCGGCCGCAAGGTCTACCACGCTCGCGGCAAGGTGCTCGGCGGGTCGAGCTCGATCAACGGGATGATCTTCCAGCGCGGCAACCCGATGGACTACGAGCGCTGGGCGGCCGACCCCGGCATGGAGTCCTGGGACTACCGCCACTGCCTGCCCTACTTCAAGCGCATGGAGAGCCGCTTCCTCGAGGACGGCACCTCCGGCGCCGATCAGTGGCGCGGTGGCTCCGGGCCGCTCCACCTCGAGCGCGGTCCCGCCTCCAACCCGCTCTTCTCGGCCTTCTTCGAGGCCGCCCAGGAGGCCGGCTACCCGCTCACCGACGACGTCAACGGCTACCGCCAGGAGGGGTTCGCCCCCTTCGACCGCAACGTGAAGGACGGCCGCCGCTGGTCGGCCGCCCGCGCCTACCTGCACCCGGTGATGAGCCGCCCCAACCTCGACGTCGAGACCTTCGCGTACGCCACCAAGATCCGTTTCGACACCTCCGGTGACGTCCCGCGGGCGACCGGCGTGGACTACGTACGCGGCGTCGGCCGGGCGCGCCGGGAGCACACCGCCAACGCCGGCGAGGTGATCTGCTGCGGCGGCGCGATCAACACGCCCCAGCTGCTCCAGCTCTCCGGCGTGGGGGAGGAGTCGCTGCTGCGGCAGCACGGGATCGACGTCGTGCACAATCTTCCCGGCGTGGGGGAGAACCTCCAGGACCACCTCGAGGTCTACATCCAGTACGCCTCCAAGCAGCCCGTCTCGATCGCGCCCGGTCTGGTGTGGCACCAGCGGCCCAAGATCGCCTGGCAGTGGCTCTTCCAGAAGAAGGGCCTGGGCGCGACCAACCACTTCGAGGGCGGCGGGTTCGCGCGGTCCAACGAGGACGTGGACTGGCCCAACCTGATGTTCCACTTCCTGCCGATCGCGATCCGCTACGACGGCTCGATGGCGCCGGGCCAGGAGAAGGGCCAGCACGGTTACCAGGTGCACATCGGCCCGATGTACGCCGACACCCGTGGCCATGTGCGGATCAAGAGCGCCGACCCGATGCAGAAGCCGTCGATGCTCTTCAACTACCTCTCCACCCCGACGGACCGCAAGGAGTGGGTGGAGGCGGTCCGGGTGGCGCGCAACATCCTCAACCAGCCCGCCTTCGCGCCGTTCAACGCCGGCGAGATGTCCCCGGGGCCGAGCGTGGAGACCGACGAGGAGATCCTCGAGTGGGTCCGCAAGGACGCCGAGACCGCGCTGCACCCGTCCTGCACGGCCGCGATGGGGACCGGCGAGATGTCGGTGACCGACCCGACCTCGATGAAGGTGCACGGCACCGAGGGGCTGCGGGTCGTGGACGCGAGCGTCTTCCCGTACGTCACCAACGGCAACATCTACGCGCCCGTGATGATGGTCGCGGAGAAGGCGGCCGACCTGATCGCCGGCAACACCCCGCTGGCGCCCTCCGATGTGCCCTACTACCGCCACCGCGACGACTCGCCGCTGTGGCCGGCCGGGGACCCGCGCAACAAGTCCTGAAACCCGATCGTGACCCAAGCCGGCGCCGGGCGGACTAGCCTGCCGGGCACCCCAACCGGAGGAGACAGCTCATGCCGGAGACAATCGACCCGTCGCGTACGCCCTTAGGCGAACCCGCCGCAGACCCAGACGAGATCCCGACGACGAAGCCGGAGCTGAACAAGACCGTCTTCTTCGGCTCCGCCGGAGTGGTGGTCGCGTTCACGCTCTTCACACTGCTCGCGCCGGACACCGCGGGCGCCGCGATCGGACACGTCGTGGGGTGGATCTCGACGTACTTCGGCTGGTGGTACTTCGCGCTCGCCGCTGCGCTGATCGCGTTCGTGCTGTTCATCTGTCTGTCCCGCTACGGGCGGGTCCGGCTCGGCCCGGAGGAGTCCCGGCCGGAGTACTCGATGTTCACCTGGACGGCGATGCTCTTCGCGGCCGGGATCGGCGCCGACCTGATGTTCTACTCGGTCGCCGAGCCCGTCTCGCAGTACCTCACCCCGCCGACCGGCGAGGGCGGCACCATCGCCGCCGCCGAGCAGGCGGTGGGCTGGACGCTGTTCCACTACGGCCTGTCCGGCTGGGCGATGTACGCCGTCATGGGCATGGCGCTGGGCTACTTCTCCTTCCGCCACGGGCTGCCGCTCTCGATCCGTTCCGCGCTCTACCCGATCTTCGGCAAGCGGGTCCACGGGCGGCTCGGCGACGGCATCGACATGGCCGCGGTGCTCGGCACCATCTTCGGCATCGCCACCTCGCTCGGCATCTCGATCGCCCTGCTCAACGCGGGTCTCAACGTCCTCTTCGACATCCCCGAGGGCCGAGCCGCCCAGGTCGGACTGGTCGTGGTCGCGGTGCTGCTCGGCACCATCTCGGCGGTCTCCGGCGTCGACAAGGGCATCCGCCGGCTCTCCGAGCTCAACGTGCTGCTCTCCCTGGCGCTGATGCTCTACGTGCTCTTCTCCGACAACACCGCGTTCCTGCTCAACTCGCTGGTGATGAACCTCGGCGACTATCTCGTGCACCTGCCCGGGATGAGCTTCGACACGATGCCGTACGACACCGTCGAGAACCCGGACGTCGGCGTCTGGAAGAACCTGTGGACGCTCTTCTTCTGGGCCTGGTGGGTGGCCTGGTCGCCGTTCGTCGGACTGTTCCTGGCGCGGATCTCGCGCGGGCGGACGATCCGGCAGTTCCTGGTCGGCGTGATGATGATCCCGTTCGGCTTCATCCTGCTGTGGGTCTCGATCTTCGGCAACAGCGCGCTCGGCCGTATCCGCGGCGGCGACGCCGAGTTCGGTGAGCTGACCAGCGCCAACTACGCGCAGGGCTTCTACGCCTTCCTCGACAACTACCCGGGGGCGATCGCGCTGGTCGCGCTCGCCACCATGACCGGGTTCCTCTACTACGTCACCTCGGCCGACTCGGGCGCGCTGGTGATGGGCAACTTCACCTCGCGGCTGCCGCACCCGATGGCCGACTGCTCGATCCCGGTGCGGATCTTCTGGTCGGTGGCGATCGGCGCGCTGACCCTGGCGCTGATGTTCGCCGGCGGTGACGCGTGGCTGACGACCTTGACCAACGCGACGATCATCATGGGCCTGCCGTTCTCGGTCGTGCTCGCCCTGGTCGCCGTGGGACTCCACCGCTCGCTACGGCTGGAGTCGTTCAAGTCCGCGAGCGCCCGCTACTCGTTCCCGGGCGCGATCTCCTCGGCCCGCCTGGCCGGGGGAGGCGAGGGCGGCGTACGTCCTTCGCTCGCGCAGCGGTTGCGCCGCTCGGTCACCTATCCCACCGCCAGGGACACCGAGCGCTTCATCGGCACGGTCGCGAAGCCGGTCCTCGACGAGGTCGCCGCCGAGCTCTGCTCGCATGGCCTGACCTCGGTGGTGACCGAGACCAAGGCCGTACGCGGCGTCGCCGGCGTCCAGATCCACACCGATCTGGAGGACGCGCCTGCGTTCGTCTACAAGGTCACCCCGCTGCCGTGCCCCGCTCCGACCTTCGCTGTCGGCCGGGTCACCGGCGACGTCTACTTCCGCGCCGAGGTCCACCTCGCCGAGGGCACCCAGGGCTACGACGTCAACGGCTACTCACACGAGCAGCTGATGGGTGACGTCCTCGACCAGTACGAGCGCCACCTCTCCTACCTCCACCTCGTCCAGCAGGAGCAGCTGCCCGCCGAGGTGCCCGAGGTGCCGACGACTGACGTCAGCGGAGCAGGTCGGTGAGGTCGATCTTGATCGGGAACGGCACCGGGACGTCGAGCCGGTCACGGAAGATCCCGATCGGGACGTAGGCGTTGGTGAGGTCGTCGCGCTCGTAGACGTGGATCGCGGGCGCGCCGTCCTCGTTCTCGATGCGCCAGTAGTGGGTGATCCCCGCCTCGGCGTACTTCTGCGGCTTCACCGCCCGGTCGCGGTGCTCGGACTCCGGCGAGACCACCTCGACCACCAGGACGACAGAATCGGCATCGTAGAACGAGGCCTGGTCGGAGATCCGTGCCGTGCTCACCAGCACGTCCGGCTCCGGCCGGTTGCGCCTGTCGAGCACCACCGTCAGCTCCCGATCCACCTCGAACCCGTCGGGCGCCTGCGCCGTCAGCGCGTTGGTCAGGGCCGTGACGAGCCGACTGTGCCAGCGGCGCTGCGGTGACATATTGAAGACCAGGGCTCCGTCGATGAGTTCGGTATGACGCGGCGCCTCGACGAGCATGTCGAGGTCTTCGGAATACCAACCCTCCTCACGGGGAGGGTGCATCCAGTCGGGCAACGCGGTCATGCTTCGAGGATACCGCCTGTTTCTGGTGTCGGGGGTGGGGCTTTGCCGGTCGTGGTTTGGTCTCGGTTCGCCGCCGCCTAGGTGGCCGTGGTTTCGTTTCGGGGTTCGCCGCCGACCCTTGGTTCGATTGTTTCTCGATCGCGCACCGCGTCAAGGACGGGCTTCGCCCGCCGGCTTCGCCGGTCGCCTGCGGCGATCCTTGACCCGGTACGCGATCGAGAAAGACTTGGCCTGTATCGGGTCGGCGGCGAGGGTGTGGCGCAGCGGATTCAGTTGGGTGCGGGCTTGGGATCTTGGGCTGGTCGTGCGGGGGAGTCCTGGTGCCTCGGGGGTGCCTATGACAGGGGGCGTGACCTTGTGAGTGGTTCACAAGCGGGCCGTTGTTCTTGACAGGTCGGGTTCGGTGCCGGCGCGATCGCGAGCTCCCCACTGATCGGGAGAGTTCCCCATGGTCGTGGAGGTTTCCCATGCTCCGGAGTGTGGGGAATCTTCGCTGCAGTGGGGAAGTGTCCCCGCCGGTGGGGAGCGACGGGCGTGGAGTCGAGAAAGCTGACCGGAACGCTCATGCAGGCACCAGGACGGGCCGCTTCAGTGAGAGCTGAGACCGGTCGACGGTCGGGGTCGTCAGGCCCGACGGGCAGGACCCGGTGAACTGGATTCCGCACCCAGCTGATTAGGGGCGACGGGTGAACCTGATGGTGCCGTCGGGTAGTCGCTCATGGGTATAGCCGGGTGCGTGGGCAAGGCGGTGATGGTGGGGACACAACAAGGCCCCGTCCTTGAGATTGGTCTTGCCGCCGGCGGCCCAGGGTTCTAGATGGTGGGCATCGCACCACTCCGGTGGCATGTCACAGCCCTCGGCTTGGCAGCACTTGTGCTGGATCCGCATCGCTTTGCGCTGAATCGGCTGGAAGAACCTGCTGCCACGACCGGCATCGAGGACCTCGCTGTCACCGCCCAGCACCCAGGGGATGATGGTCGCGTTGCACGCCATCCGACGGGCCTCCGCCGCGCTGATGGTGGTGCCGTTGGTCTCGTCGTAGCCCAGGGTGGCGATGCCGAGGTCCTTGCGGAGCTCCTCGAGGGAGATGACCACGTTGACCACGGTGGCGTCGCCGCCGTGGCGGGGCAGCGCGGCCGGGTCGACGGTCTCGAGGAGCCTGGCGAAGCCTTGGCCCATGAGTCGTTCCCACGGCGGCAGCGGGGCGCCTTTGGCGACGAGTTGTTGTTTGCGGGGTTGGGCCCAGGCCTCGACCAGCCGCTTGAACCGCATCCCGATCGAGGTCGGGAGGACGCCGTCGAAGCCGATGGTGCCGTCGTGGTTGTCCCAGACCCGTAGCGCGGTCTTCTGCTGAGCGCGTTCTTCCTCGGCGAACAGGGCTTGGGCTTCGGCGTCCTCGAACCGGGCCGGGTCGATCTCGGCCAGGATCCGTCGTCCGACGATCCGGAGTTCGTTGGCGGTCAGACGGGTGGCGTAGTCAACGAGCAGCTTCTCGGCCAGGACCAGGTCCTCGGCACTGGCGACGGGGTCGGTCTCGATCTTGTCGAGGGCCTGGGTGATCACCCGGGCCTTGTCCTGGGACACCACACCCTCGGCCAGGCCGGCGGCCACGAGGTCGTACTTCGCGACCGCCGCCGCGAGTTTGATCTGGGAGCGCGCCACGGCTTTGTCGACGAGGAGGTCGGCGCGCATCCAGGCGGAGGCGTCTTTGGCGCCGGTCTCTTCGGCGATGTCGCCGGCCGTGGCGAGCACTCGGAGTTTGAGGGCGGCTTGTTGGGCTTGGAGTTTCTCCAGCCGTTCGAGCAGGTCTTTCTTCTGCCCGGTGCGCCAATAGGCCGGATCCCGGGTCAGCAGTCGATCGAGGGAGGATTCGATGGCGCTCAGTTCTGCGTCGATCGCGTCACCGGGGTTGGTGTCCCAGTGGTTGGTGTCGCGTTCAAGACTCATCGCCATCCCTCCCTTCAAAGAGGTGTTGTGATGGGTCTGATTCTACGCCTTCAACGCCTGGCTGACTATCTATTGTCCCTGGTCAACCACTGTTTTCGCGGTGAGCGAACGACCTCGATCTTGTGGATGGTAAGTGGCCCGAAGGGCCACCCTCCCGCCCCATCAACCTCACCCGTCCCAAGCAAGATTCCGCTGCGCCACACCCGGGCCGCCGCCCCGATAGCCAGCCAAGTTTTTCTCGACGGGCGCCGGTGTCAAGGACCGCGAAGCGGCCGGCGAAGCCGGCGGCCGCAGGCCGTCCTTGACTCCGGGGTTCGTCGAGAAGACCCTCAAAGCAAGGGTCGGCGGCCCACGCCAACCACGAAAAGACGGGCTCACCCGAAGTCGATGAGCCGCCCATCCTCATGCATGACACAACCCCGCCCAATCCAGGCGACCGCATGTTCCTTGTCCCCGACAGCGATGTGCGAATAGCTAGGCGGAACCCAGACGAGCTCATAGTCGACGTCACCCAGCGCCGCCTCGGTAGCCCGAACGGCATCGTCGGACGGGTCGAGAGTGCGTACGGCCTGTTCGACGGAGTCGAAGTATTTTCGGCCGGCCTCGGAGAGCTCCTTGGCGCACCAAGCGCACGTGCCCAGTGTCTCGATCTGCGCGGCGGTGGCCCTGATCGGGGCGTCGAGGCCGAGGAGCTGGGGGCAGGCCCGGACATGCAGGAGACGACCCGTCGCGTGTGCGACGAAGAGGGTCTCGGGGGTGTCGGAGGGCATCTCCGGATCCTAGGGGAGGGAGGTATGCCCCGGGAGGTACCTGGGACGAATTCAGGACGTTCGGCCCCCGTGATCGCTGTGGTCCAGGTCACGTACGATCCGGGGTATGGCGCATTACCAACAGCGCGGGCACATCCCGCCCAAGCGGCACACCCAACACCGCGACGGAGAAGGGAATCTCTACTACGAAGAGCTCATGGGCGAGGAAGGGTTCTCCTCGGACTCCTCCCTGCTCTACCACCGCCACATCCCCTCGGCGGTGAAGGACGTACGCATCTGGGAGCTGCCCGACCACGGCACCACCCCCAACCATCCGCTGCGCCCGATGCACCTCGGGCTGCACGACCTCTTCCCGGGGGAGGAGTGGAAGAGCGCCGATGCGATCACGGGCCGCCGGTTGGTGCTGGGCAACGGCGACGTCCGGCTCCACTACGCGGTGGCGGGGGAGACCTCGCCGCTCTACCGCAACGCGATCGGCGACGAGTGTGTCTACGTCGAGTCCGGGACAGGTGTCGTCGAGACGGTCTTCGGCGACCTGATGGTGGGAGAGGGCGACTACGTGGTGATCCCACGCGCCACCACCCACCGCTGGGTGCCCGTCGGCGACGCTCCGCTGCGGGTCTACGCGATCGAGGCGAACTCCCACATCGCCCCGCCGAAGCGCTACCTCTCCCGGTTCGGCCAGTTCCTCGAGCACGCCCCGTACTGCGAGCGGGACCTCCGGCTCCCGACCGACCCGCAGACGGTCGACGCGAGTGAGGCCGAGGTCTACATCAAGCACCGCGGCCCGGGCGCCGGCGGCATCGCCGGCTCGGTCCACGTCCTGCCGCACCACCCGTTCGACGTGGTCGGCTGGGACGGCTGTCTCTACCCGTACGTCTTCAACATCGCCGACTACATGCCGATCACCGGCAAGGTCCACCAGCCGCCGCCGGCCCACCAGGTCTTCGAGGGCAACAACTTCGTGATCTGCAACTTCGTGCCGCGCAAGGTGGACTACCACGAGCTCGCGGTGCCGGTGCCCTACTACCACTCCAACGTCGACTCCGACGAGGTCATGTTCTACGTCGGTGGCGACTACGAGGCCCGCAAGGGCTCCGGGATCGGCATCGGCTCGATCACACTCCACCCCGGCGGCCACGCCCACGGCCCGCAGCCCGGTGCGATGGAGCGCAGCCTGGGCGCGGAGTTCTTCGACGAGCTCGCCGTCATGGTCGACACCTTCCGACCCCTGGAGGTCGGCGAGGCCGGCGCCACGGTCGACGACGGCAAGTACGCCTGGACCTGGGCGGGAGGCCGCCAGTGACATCGTGGCTGGACATCAAGGACAGTCAGTTCGGCCTCGAGGCGCTTCCGTACGCCACCTTCCGCACCGCCGCGGACCCGGCGCCGCGGCTCGGGGCGCGGATCGGTGACCTGGTGCTCGACGTCGCCGCCGTCACGGGCGTCGGCGCAGGAGGCCTCGACGCGCTGCTCGCCGCGGGTCCGGCCGTCTGGAAGGACGTACGCGCCGAGCTGACCCGGCTGCTCAGCGACCCGGCGAGCGAGGACGGGGTGCGACCGCACCTGATCGCGATCGAGGACGCCGACCTGCTGCTGCCGTTCACGGTGGCCGACTACGTCGACTTCTACGCCTCCGAGCACCACGCGTCCAACGTTGGGAAGATGTTCCGCCCCGACTCCGAGCCGCTGACGCCCAACTGGAAGCACCTGCCGATCGGCTACCACGGCCGCTCCGGCACGGTGGTCGTCTCCGGCACCGACGTCGTCCGGCCGACCGGGCTGCGGAAGACCCCCGACGGGATCATCGACGGCCCCTCGATCCGGCTCGACATCGAGGCCGAGATGGGGTTCGTCGTCGGTGTCGGATCGGAGCAAGGCACTCCGGTGCCGCTGGCCGAAGCCGCCGACCACATCTTCGGGATCACGCTCCTCAACGACTGGTCCGCGCGCGACATCCAGGCCTGGGAGTACGTCCCGCTGGGTCCGTTCCTCGGCAAGTCGTTCGCCACCTCGATCTCGCCGTGGGTCCTTCCGCTCGCGGCACTCGAGGCGGCCCGGGTCCGGCCCCCGGAGCGAGACATTCCGCTGACCGGCTACCTGGACGACTCGGCGCTGGAGCCCTGGGCCCTCGACCTCGCCCTCGAGGTCCGGCTCAACGGTTCGCTGGTCGCCGAGCCGCCGTACGCCACCATGTACTGGACCGCCCCGCAGATGCTCGCGCACATGACCGCCAACGGCGCCTCGCTGCGCGTCGGCGACCTGTTCGCCAGCGGCACGATCAGCGGCCCGGAGCCGGGCCAGCGCGGCTCGTTCCTCGAGCTCAGCTGGTCGGGAGCTGAGCCGTTCAAGCTGGACGATGGGTCGGTGCGTACGTTCCTGGAGGACGGTGACGAGGTCACCATCACCGCCACCGCGCCAGCGCCGGGCGGCGGCCGGGTCGCGCTCGGCGAGGTCAGCGGGCGGATCCTGCCCGCGAAGGAGCGGCCGTGACGACGGTCTACGAGTTCACGCCCCGCTATTCCGAGGTGGACATGCAGGGGGTGATGTTCAACGGCTGGTACCTCGGCTACGTCGATGAGGCGATGACCCACTTCATCGACACCCGCGGGGTGCCGTACAGCCGCTGGCAGGAGCTGGGCGTCGACGTCCAGCTCGCCCACGCCGACCTGGACTGGAAGGCCGGCATCGGCTTCGGCGACCGAGTCCAGGTGCCGGTGCGCACCACTCGGATCGGCACCAAGAGCTTCACGCTCGAGTTCGAGTTCCGCCGGGGCGAGGACGTCACCTGCGCCGTGTCGGTCGTCTACGTGGTCGTCGCTGCCGACGGCTCGGGGTCGACCGCCATCCCGCCGGAGATCGTCACCGCGATCAGCTAGCCGCGCAAGAACGGTCAAGCGACCTCGGGGCCGTCGGTGTGAGACTCGTCGTGTGCACGAGACAGACGAAGAGATCGCCGACCTGCAACGCCTCCTGGACGCCTCGATCGGTCGCGCGAGCGGCCATCTGACCGGCATCGTCAACGACGAACAGCGCCTGAATGCCCGTCAGCTCGTCACCGAGCTGACGGGCATGAAGGTGCTCGTGCTGGCCACCGTGACCGCCCGCGGTGAGCCGCGGACGAGCTGCGTCGACGGCCACTTCGTACACGGTCGTTGGCTGTTCGGGACCTCTCCCACCGCCATCAAGGCCAAGCACATGCTCGCTCGCCCCGCCGTCAGCGCGACCCACGTCGACGGGGAGCGCATCGGCGTCTTCACTCACGGCACCGCGCACGTGGTCTCCGAGGGGCCGGAGTTCGACGAGCACAACGCCTACTTCACCGAGTTCTACGGCTCGGACCCGCAGACCTGGGAGGGTCCGGGTGTCGTCTACGCCACCATCGAGCCGAGCTGGATGGTGGCGTACGCCGCCGATCCGGCCGCCTTTCCGGAGCAAACGAACGCAGACTGACGGTACTGACAGAAAAGGGTGAGCGACGGGGGACATTTCTGACAGCGACGAGGCGGAGCGTGGTGGGTGTCCGACAGGAACACCTACCAAGGAGACCATCATGAAGCTCGTCCGAATCGCTGCCGCCGCCCCGCTCGCCGCTGCCCTGATCGCCGGCGGTGCGCTGGCGACCTCGGCATCGGCCTCGACCGCCGAGGGCGGCTGGGAGTACACCGGCCGCGACTTCTACTGGCAGGACGACTGTGCCGCCGCCGGTGCGGAGATGCTGGAGGACGGCGACATCACCGCATGGCGCTGCGACGGCTCCGAGTCGCCGTTCGACGACTACTCGCTGTTCGTGATCTGGGCGGGCTGAGGGCTTTACTGCCGAGTCGGCGCATCCGCCCCCTCTCGCTCGCTTCGCTTCGCGAGACACGGGGGCAGATGCGCCGACTCGGCACCACTAGACGGGGCAGGTGCGCCGACTCGGCGCCACTAGTTGCTCGTCAACTGCTTCTTGATCTCGGTCTTGAGCACCTTGCCGACCTTCGAGCGCGGCAGGTCCGGCCAGACCTCGATCTGCTTGGGGGTCTTGACCGCGCCGATCCGCTCCTTGACGTACGCCTTCAGGTCGCTGACATCGACCGAGGTGCCCGGCCTGGGCAGGATGACGGCGGTGACGCGCTCGCCCCACTTCTCGTCGGGCAGCCCGACCACCGCGCAGTCGGCGACGGCGGGGTGGGTCATCAGCGCCTGCTCGACCTCGGTGGAGTAGACGTTGAAACCGCCGGTGATCACCATGTCCTTGGCGCGGTCGACGATGTGCAGGAAGCCGTCCTCGTCGAGGAACCCGATGTCGCCGGTGTGGTGCCAGCCGTGCGCGCTCGCTTCGGCGGTCGCCTCGGGGTTGTCGAGGTAGCCACGCATGACCAGCGAGCTGCGTACGACGATCTCGCCACGCTCGCCGGAACCGAGCAGCGCGCCGCGCTCGCCCATGATCGAGACCGTCACCAGAGGCGAAGGCCGACCGGCCGAGGAGAGCCGCTCGGTCGCGATCGTCCCGTCCGAGTGGAAGTGGTCGGCGGGCGCCATGGTCGCGATCATCATCGGCGCCTCGGTCTGCCCGAACAGCTGCGCCATCACCGGGCCGATCCGGGTGAGCGCCTCCTCCAGACGCGTCGCCGACATCGGCGCCGCGCCGTACCAGAAGCAGCGCAGCGAGTCGAGGTCGGTCGACTTCAGCGCCGGGTGGTCCAGCACCAGGTAGATCAGTGTCGGTGGCAGGAACGTGTGGGTGACGTGGTGGTGCTCGATGTGCTCGAGGAACGCACCCACGTCCGGCGTACGCATCACCACGATCTTGCCGCCCAGGCACATCACCGGGAAGCAGAGCACCCCGGCGGCATGGGTGAGCGGGGCGAGCGCGAGATAGGTGGGACGTTCGGGCGCACCCGGCCACGGGTAGGCCATCAGCGTGATCGCCGACATCGTCTCCAGGTTGGTGCCGGTGAGCATGACGCCCTTGGGCCGTCCGGTCGTCCCGCCGGTGCCGACGACCATGGCCAGGTCGTCCTCGACCCCGACGGGCTCGAACACCTCGTCGGCAGAGCCGAGGAACTCGTCCCAGCCGATCGCCCAGTCATAGCTCGCGTCGAGGCAGACCAGGGTGGTCAGCTCCGGCAGATCTCCACGGATCTGGTCGACCAGGCCGGCGAAGGCCGACTGGAAGATCAGCACCGAGCAGCCGAAGAGGTCGAGGAGCTCCCGGTTCTCCGCCGCCTCGTTGCGCGGGTTGATCGGGCACCAGACGCCCCCCGCGCGACTGATCCCGAAGACGGAGGCGAAGGCGACCGGGTCGTTTGCCGAGAGGATCGCGACCTTCGCGCCCGGGGCGACGCCGCGGGCCCGGAGGCCCGCGGCGACGCGCACCGAGAGATCGACGACCTCGGCATACGACCAGGTGTCCTCGCCGCAGACGAGACAGGGTGCGTCGCCTCCCAGCGAGGCACCCTTGTCCAGATAGTCGACGAGCCGCATCGGGCCGCCCTCAGCCGCGCTGCCGGGTCACGACCGGCTCCGAGACCAGCCCGAAGGCCTGCAGCTGGCCGAGGAGCTCGCGGTGACCGAACGCCTGGCAGCCCGAGGCGAAGCCCACCCGGCGAGGCGGCTGCTGCAGCAGCGAGTAGGCGACGTACGCCTGCAGCAGCCCGGTCTGCTTGTAGTTCTGGTTGCCGTGGATGACGCAGTGCGCGCGCCCGAGCGGGCCGGAGGCGTGCACCGAGTCGAGCGACTTGTTCAGCCGGGGGTTCTCGCGCGGCGGCATCTGGTTCATCACCTGGGCCGCCGTGGCGGTCAGCGCCTCGTCGCGCTGCTCGGCGTCCATGTCCTTGGTCGCCTCCAGCGCAGCCGCCACGATCTGCGGGACCCCGTTCATCAGCGCGGCGTTGAAGACGCCGCCCTGGGCCTTGCAGCTGGCCACCTTCGGGTCGCGGCGGTACCAGACCGGGTGCGAGGTGCCGCCCCAAGGCAGCGAGAGCGCCAGCTCGTGCTGGCCCGGAACCACCAGCGGGACCAGCCCGGCGGTGGGATCGAACTCGACGTACGCGTTCTGCTCGAGGTAGTGAGCCTTCGAGGTCGCCGCGTTCACCAGGATCGTGCGGGTCGAGGCGATCGTGGGGGAGCCACCCCAGAAGACCGCGATGTCGAGGGTGTCGAGGCCGGGCTGCTCGAGGCAGATCTCGGCCGCGATCTCCCCGGTCGTGTACATCTGCGCGATGCCCGGCGCGAGCAGCAGGCCCTTCTCGGCGAAGCCCTCGCTGTAGGTCTCGTCGCAGGTGATCAGCCAGTCCTGCTCGCCGGTGGTGTCGGTGTAGTGGACGCCGGCGGCCAGCGCGGCCTCCACGACCTGGGGGCCGTACGACGAGAACGGGCCGACGGTGTTGAGCACGACCCGCGCCCCGGTGAGCAGCTCGGTGAGCGCCTCGACGGAGTGCTCGACCTCGGCGATCTCGTAGTCGGCGGTCTCGATGCCGGGCACGTTGGCGGCCATCGAGGCGACCAGCTTGTCCTTGGAGCGGCCGGCGGCCACGAACGGCACACCGAGCTCGCGCAGGTATTCGCACACCAGCCGGCCGGTGTAGCCGGAGGCGCCGTAGACGACGACAGGCTTGTTCTCGCTCATGGTCACATCCCCATTCCGCCGTCGACCGCGAGGCCGACTCCGTTGACGAAGGCCGCCTGGTCGGAGGCCAGGAAGACGACCGCGTTGGCCATGTCCTCGACGGTGCCGAGGCGTCCCGACGGGGTCAGCTCGACGACGCCGCCGACGGCCGCCTCCGGAGACTCGAAGAGACCGAGCTGGGCGACGTCGTTGGCCAGCCCGGCACCCATCTCGGTCGGGACCAGTCCGGGGTAGATGCAGTTGACGCGTACGCCGTAGCCGAGCTTGCCGCTCTCCATCGCCGCCACGCGGGTCAGCCGGTCGACGGCGCTCTTGGTGGCCGAGTAGACCGAGATGCCGGGGAAGGCGATGGTGGCCGCGACCGAGGCGACGTTGACGATCACGCCGCCCTTGCCTGCGGCGCCGTCGGGCCGCATCGTGCGCAGGCCGTGCTTGAGGCCGAGGGCGGTGCCGAGCACGTTGACCTCGAGCATCTTCTTCACGTCGTTCGGGTCGAGCTCGGTGACCAGGCTGGTGATCTCGACACCGGCGTTGTTGACCAGGATGTCGAGCCCGCCGAGCGCGTCGACCGCGGCGGCCGCGCCCGCCTCCCACGAGGCGTCGTCGGTGACGTCGAGGTGCACGAAGGTGCCGCCGATGGACTCGGCCACCTTGGCGCCCTGGTCGTCCTTCAGGTCAGCGACGGCCACCGTGGCGCCGGCCGCCGCGAGCGCTCGGGCCATTCCCTCGCCCAAGCCTTGGGCACCGCCGGTGACGAGTGCTGTGCGTCCACTCAGATCGGTCATCTGTGACTCCTTCGTCGCTGTGATCGGGCTCACAGACAATCGCGAATCTTGACGACTGTCAAGATTTCTCTTGACGATTGACCAGAAAATGGTCCGGACGGCATCGAACGACGCACGGGAGGGGGTATCGTTTCCGCCCATGACCCAGGTCGCCGCACCCAAGTCGCCTCGCCGCACGCCTGCCGACAAGCACGACGAACGCCGCAAGGCGCTCGCCGAGTCGGCGCTGCGTACGTTGGGGGAGCTGGGCTACGCCCGCGCCAGCCTGCGGGAGATCGCCAACAACTCCGAGTTCAGCCACGGCGTCGTGCATTACTACTTCAACGACAAGCTCGAGCTGATCGTCTACTGCGTGCGCTACTACAAGCAGACCTGCGTCCACCGCTACGACGGTGTCGTCGCCGAGGCGACCTCTCCCGATGACCTCGTCGTGCGGTTCGGCGACAAGCTGGTCGAGACGATCGTCGAGGAAGCGCCGATGCACCGGCTCTGGTACGACCTGCGCTCGCAGTCCATGTTCGAGGAGAGCCTGCGTGAGGCGGTCACCCAGATCGACCAGAGCCTGGAGGACATGATCGCGCGTGTCGTGAACCGCTACGCCGAGCTCGCCGGCACCGAGCCCGCGATCGCGGCGCCGGTCGCCTACGGGATGTTCGACGGCATCTTCCAGCAGGCGCTGCTGGGCTACCTCAACGGCCGCGACGGCGCCCTGGAGGACCTGCGGGCCCAGGTCGTCGGGCTGATGCCGATGCTGCTCAGCCAACCAGGAGCGATGCGATGACACCGATGATCGGCATGCCGGTCGGAGCCGAATGGTTGGTCTTGATCGGTGGTGTCGTCCTGCCGCTGATCGGTCTCGCGATCACCGTGTGGTGGCTGCTGATGCTGATCCAGGCCCTTCGGACTCCCGACAGTGTCTGGTCCGCGGCCGGCCAGAGCAAGATCCTCTACGTCCTGCTGATGATCTTCCTGGGCTGGCTGGGCGCGCTCCTCTACGTCTTCATCGCCCGGCCGGCGCTGCGCACCTGAGCCTCACACCACCATCGCGACGACCGCCGCCGCGGCGAGGATCGTCGCGGCCACGCGTACGTTCCCGATCGGCTCGCGCAGGATCAGCGCCGCCGAGAGCGCGACCCAGATCAGGCTCGAGCTGCGCACGGCGGCCACCAGCGAGACCGGGGCGTGCAGGGTGGCGTAGAGGCTGAGGACGTACGAGGTGGGGATCAGCACCGCGAGCACGGCCACGGTCCGCGCGTGGGCCCTGGCCTGGCGCAGCCCCTCGGCGTACTTCCCGTGGACGATCACGCTCCACAGCACCACCTGGATCACCGTGCCGACGGCGTAGTAGGCGATCGGGTCGAGGCCGCGCTCGACGACCACCCAGCCGTCGTAGGTCGTGTAGCCAGCGATCGAGACGGCGATGCAGGCCGACCACAGCAGCGGCTTCGCCTGCAGCGATCCTCGCGTGCGGACGGTCTCGAACAGCAGCGCCCCGACCGCCGCCGCCATCAGGAGTACGCCACCCCACTGCGCCCAGCTCAGCCACTGTCCGAGCACCACCATGCCGGTGAGGGCCACCACGACCGGGGCCAGTCCGCGGGAGAGCGGGTAGATCTGGCTGACGTCGAAGTCCTGGTAGGCGACCTGGACCAGGCCCATGGTCAGCGCATGCATCGCGGTGCTGCCGAGCGAGAGCAGGAGGAGCTCCCACGTCACCGCGATGCCGTGCCCGCGCACGATCATCACCACCGCGGTGACAGTGACGACCAGACAACTCTCCACGATCGCCACCGCCCACAGCGCCGGCCTCCCCGCCGGCGCGATGGTCTTCGAAGCCGTGTTCCAGGCAGCGTGGGCGATCGCCGAGCCCAGGGCGAGAACGACTCCGAGCAGCAGCATTCGGGTGAGCCTACGGCGTCGCTGCACGCATCATGACCGGACTCCTCCTAGGGTGGGCCACTCCAACCCCACGACACCGAGGACTGTGATGGACCCCGTCGACCTGGCTCTGATGCTTCTCCGGCTCGCGGTGGGCGGCACGATGATCGCCCACGGCGTCAACCACTGGCGCGGAGGCGGCAAGATCGCCGGCACCGCGGGCTGGTTCGAGAGCCTCGGCCTGCGCCACGGCACCCTGCAGGCGTGGGCCAGCGTGGTGACCGAGATCGGTGCCGGCGTGCTGCTGATCCTGGGTCTGATCACCCCGTTGGCCGCTGCCGGCGTCGTGGGCGTGATGCTCGTCGCCGCGTTGCTCGCCCACCGGCCCAACGGGTTCTTCGTCTTCAAGGAGGGCTGGGAGTACGTCATGATCCTGGCCGTCGTCGCGGTCGTCCTCGGCGTCACCGGTCCCGGCACGATCTCGCTCGACTCGGCCCTCGACATCGTCTACGACGGCTGGGTCGGCGGCGCGGTCGCGCTCGGTGTGGGCGTGCTCGGCACCGCCCTCCTCCTCGCCGCGTTCTGGCGCCCACAGCGTCAGGAACCGGCCGCTGAAGCCACCGACGAGGCGTGACCCTCCCGCCGAGTCGGCGCGTCATGACGCGCCGACTCGGCGAAGGAATGGTCAGCGGCGCGAGCGGACCCCGAGCCGTGC
The DNA here is from genome assembly GCF_054031495.1 of Nocardioides sp. YJ-D4. NCBI lineage: Bacteria > Bacillati > Actinomycetota > Actinomycetes > Propionibacteriales > Nocardioidaceae > Nocardioides > Nocardioides sp. YJ-D4. Next base: position 591,583 of record NZ_CM132932.1, on the reverse strand, counting down.
GGTCTCTCCGGTCGCGGAGCGCTCCAGTTCGGCGATGAGGGTGCGTGCGTCGTAGCGGCCCTCGTGGCGGTGTGACCCGACGAAGAACGTCGGGGTGCCGCGGGCGCCGCTGGCGTTGGCCGAGGCCATGTCCTCGCGAACATGCTCGGCCAGCGCCGGATCCTCCAGGTCGCGAAGGAACTGCTCGACATCCAGCCCGAGGACACCGGCGTAGCCGGCCAGGTCATGGTGCTCGAGCTCGTTCTGGTGCTCGAAGAGGTGCTTGTGCATCTCCCAGAACTTGCCCTGCCGGGCGGCGGCCTCGGCGGCGACCGCGGCCAGCTCGGCATGCGGGTGCTGGGTGAGGGGCAGGTGGCGTACGACATAGCGGATCCGGGGCCCGAAGTAGTCCCGGACCTCGTTGGCGGTGCCGGTGGCACGGGCGCAGAAGGGGCACTCGTAGTCGAGGTACTCGACGAGGGTGACCTCGGCGTCCTCGGCGCCGTAGATGTGGTCGCGCTCCGGGTCGACCGGGGGAGAGAGCAGCTTCGGCAGGGCCGCGTCGCGCTGCCCGAGGAAACGCGCGGCGAGCTGGAAGATCACCCAGCCGAGCGCGGAGGCGATCACGACGGCGAGCAGCACGCCGACGACCGCGTCGCGCTGGAGCGTCTCGGAGTCGAAGGCGAGGGTGGTGATCAGCAGCGCGACGGTGAAGCCGATCCCGGACAGTGCCGCGCCGCCGAGAACATGGCCGCCACCGACGCCCTGAGGCAGTCGGCCGAGCCGCAGCCGCGTGGCCACGAGCGCGCCGCCGCCGATCCCGAGCGTCTTGCCCAGGACCAGACCGGCCACGATTCCCCAGGTCACCGGCGAGCTCAGCGCCTCGCCGAGCACCCCGTTGCGCAGGTCGACGCCCGCGTTGGCGAGCGCGAAGACCGGCACGATGAGATAGCTCGTCGGTACGTGCAGCGTCTCCTGGAGCCGCTCGTTCACCGAGATCGTGCGGGTCAGCTCGTCGCGGGTCTCGCGCTGCAGCGTGGGCAGCGGCGACTGCCGGAAAGCACGGAACCGCGAGGTCGCGACCTCCATCTGGGCCCGGGTCGGCTCCGCCGCCGGCACCAGGAGGCCGGCCAGCATCCCCGCGATCGAGGCGTGCAGCCCGGCACCGAGCGTGGCCACCCAGGCGATCAGGACGAGAAGTACGTAGGGCCCGGCCCGCCACACCTTGACCCGGTCGAGCACGAAGATCCCGACCAGGGCCAGCCCGGCGACGACCAGCGGACCGACCTCGAGATTCTCGGTGTAGGCGACCCCGATCACGCTGACCGCGACGATGTCGTCGATGACGGTCAGCGTGAGCAGGAAGATGCGCAGCTGGGTCGAGACCGCCGGCCCGACCAGCGCCAGCATGCCGAGCAGGAACGCGGTGTCGGTGCCGATCACGATGCCCCACCCGCGTGCCGCCTCACCGGAGGGGTTCAGCAGCAGGTAGATCAGTGCCGGCAGCAGGAGACCGCCGGCGCCGGCGATCAGTGGCACCACCATGCGGCGGCGGTCGGTGAGCTCGCCGACGGCGAGCTCGCGGCGAACCTCCAGGCCGACGACGAAGAAGAAGACCACCATCAGGCCGTCGTTGACCCAGTGGTGCAGGTCCATCGACAGGCCGACGTCGCCGAACCGGACCGAGAACACCGTCTCCCACAGGTGCTCGTAGCCGTGCGACCACGGCGAGTTGGCCCAGGCCAGCGCCAGCAGCGAGGCGATCACCAGCAGTGCGGCGCTCGTCGACTCCAGATGCATGAAATGCCGCAGCCTGGTGCCGAGCTGCCCGGTCAGGTCCTCGTCACGCCGGCACCGCGTCTGCTGTTTCCCCACGGGAAGATCCTAGGCGCGCTGACCCTCCGGTGCGCGCCGTGTCTCGGCGACGGCGCTGAGCCGCCGGGCGACACCGTGCTTGGCGAGGACGAGCTGGTCGATCACCGCGAGCGGCAGCTCGAGGACCTCTGTCAGGGTGACCGCGGTCGCGGTCAAGGTGCCGGCCTCCCGCTGCAGCGCCTCAGCGGTGACGACCTGGCCCCGGTCGAGACGCGCCACGACCACGGCGCCGTCGCCGGACGAGTCGGCGGGGGCGGTCACCTCGACCACACCACTGGCCACGAACCCGTACGTGGTGGGCACCCGTCCCGGGCGGACGATGGGCTCGCCCGCGCCGAAGGTGTTCACGCGGCACTGCGGAGCCAGCGCCTCGATCTCCTCGTCGGTGAGCTCGAGCGTGGTCGAGACAGACCGGAGCGCCTCCTCCACGTCGGCCGTGGGGCGCGGCTCCGCCGCGACGCCGTCGAGGGTGAGGCCGGCGCGACGGGCCGCGTACCAGAGCCGGGTGCGCAGGGTGGAGCTCGCGGCATCGGCTTCGGAGGCGGTGGCCAGCGGAAGGGTCACGTCGTAGGTGCCGCCACCGGTGGCGCGCACCGTCGCTACGGTGCCCGGCCGCAGCGACGGCAGTGCGGCGGCGGTCGCGGTCACGGTCTCGACGACCTCGTGCGGCGGGTCGGTCGGCCCGAAGGCCAGGGTGAGCGTGTGGTCGTGTGCGCGGGTGGGGCGGCTGTCGTTGGTGAAGGAGGCGGCGGCCAGGGAGGCGTTGGGGATGACCTGCACCCCGCTGCCGGTGTCGAGGTGCGTGGAGCGCCAGTTCATCTCCACGACCCGGCCCCTGACGCCGGCGACGTCGAGGGTGTCGCCGAGGCGGAAGGGCTGCTCGAAGAGAAGCAGCAGTCCGGAGACGACGCTGCCGATCGCGTTCTGCAGCGCCAGGCCGATGACGATCGATCCGACGCCGAGCGTGGCCCACAGCCCGCCGACGTCGAAGCCCCACACCATCGAGGCGACGATCGCGGCCCCGGCCACCACCAGGATGAGCCGGGCCAGGTCCACGAAGATCCCCGGCAGCCGCTCCCGCCAGCTGCCGCGGTCGGCGTTGCCGAAGAGCAGAGCGTTGAGGGCACCGAGCGCGATGCTCACCGCCAGGACGCCGACGATCGTCGCCACGATGCGCACGCCGTTGTTGTCGGCCGGCAGGTTGCTGACCTGGGTGAGCAGCACCAGCAGACCGGCCCCGGGCAGCAACCACAGCCGCAGTCCGTTGACGGGCGCGGCGAGAGCGCTGTCGCGGCGCACCAGCCGTAGATGGACCTCGGAGAGGACGAGGAGGACGATCGGGAGCCCGACGATGAGCGCCATTGCCCACCCGAACCACGAGGTCCCCCCGGTCTCGACGATGTGCGTCACGACAGCACCACCCGCCACACCGGCTTGTCGTCGATCGTCCCGACCTGCTCGAAGTCGTACGCCGAGGCGAGCTGCTCCTTGACCTCGTCGGTCACGTAGATACCGGCCTCGCCGACGACGGTCCGTACCCGGTAGGCGAGGTCGACGGCCTCGCCCCACAGGTTGTAGACCATGTCGCCCTGGCCGACGAGACCACCGCGTACGTCACCGGTGTGGACGCCGGCCCGCAGCACCAGGTCGGCGTCGTAGGTGATGTTGAACCGCTCGACCATCCGGGCCACGTCGACGGCGAAGTCGGCGACCCGACGGACGTGGTCGACGCGCTGGACGATGAGGCCGCTGCTGCCGATGTAGCCGGTGCCGACGCTGCGTACCTTCTCGATGCCGGCTCGATGCGCGGCCCCGTCGAAACCGTCGGAGAGCTCCTTCAACATCGCCAGCGACTCGTCGGACGGCCGCTTGCCGGCGAACGCGTCGAAGCCCTCGATCTCGGTGTAGACCACCGAGGCGTTCTGGTGCTCGGCCGCGATGGTGGTCTCCCCGAGCTGGTAGCGGTCGGCCACAGCCGCCGGCATCAGGGAGCGCAGGATGTGGGAGTTCTCGGCCTGCTGGGCGTCGACGATCTGCTGCTTGGCGGCCAGGCTCGAGCTCAGGTCGTTGAACGCGGTGGCCAGATCGCCGAACTCGTCTCGGGACCCGGCATCGACCTGGGCGCCGAGATCACCCCCTGCCACCCTGCGTACGCCGCTCATCAGCCGTCCGACCGGCCGGGTGAAGACCCGCGCCAGCAGGATGGAGAGCGCGCAGACCAGCAGGATGACGGCCGCCGTCGCGATGAGTACGTTGCGGGCGAAGTCCTGCACGGGCTCGAGCGCCTCATCGGTGTCCATGGTCGCGACCAGTGACCAGTCCAATTGCTCGACGTCGAGTGGCTCGTACGCCGCCAGCACCTCGTGTCCGCCGTAGTCGGTCATCTCGCTGACGCCCTTGCTGCCGTCCTTGGCGACCGCGGCGATGTCCGGGCCTGCGGAGAGAAGGCCGACGGCGAGTTCCATCCGGAGCATCTTGTCGAGGCTCTCCTCGCTCTGGCCGTTGTCGCGCATCTCCGCGGCGAAGGCCTTCGGGTCCGCGAGCAGGTCGCGGGAGTTGCTGCGCAGGAGGCCGTCGGTGCCGACGAGGTAGGTCTCGCCGGTCCGGCCGAGGCCGTTGACCTCCTCCGCCCCGCCCTCACCCGTGGTGAGCATGGTGATGGCGTTGGACGAGACCTCATAGACCAGCACGCCGGACAGCTCAGCGCCGGTGCCGATCGGTGAGGCCAGGAACATCCGCGGTCGGCCGAACGCCGGCTGATAGCTCTCGTAGTCGGAGATCGCCACGTAGTCACGGTTGTTGGACCGCAGCGCCTCGCGCCACACCGACTCGAGGGCGCCGTCGCGGAGCTCTCCGGTGTCGACATCGCTGCCGAGATCGGTGCTCTTGTCGGCGGAGTAGACGATGCGGCCGTCGGGGTCGATCATCATCACGTCATCGAGCCCGAGCGAGTCGCGTGCCGCTCGCCAGTAGGGGTTCCACTTCTTGTTCGCCGCGGTCCATGCCGAGCCGTCACCGGCGTCGTCGACATCGGAGATGGGCCGCCTCGTGCCGGTCTCTGTCGTCGCGTCGACCGTGTAGCGCGCCTGCAGGTAGACGCGTGCGGGCGAGGTCGGGATGAATGCCTCGGCATCGATCTCGCCGCCGACGTTCTCCTGCAGATTGGGTGCGTAGTAGTCGTTGTAGTAGGTGGTCAGCGCCGCGGTGTCGGCGGGGTTCACCTTGCCCTGCGCGAGCTGGTTGTAGCCCGCGCTGAAGTCGGCCATCGACTCGGGTCCGACCCCCTGGCTGTCGAGGACCACGGCGCCGGAGACGTTGTTGATCATCGCCGCAACCCGGGAGGCACGCTCGTCGAGCACGTCCTGGAGCCTGCTGCGGGCGGCGTCCGCGAGGGCCTGCGTACCGCTGCGGTAGCCGAAGTAGCCGACCACGATCGAGGAGAGCACACTGGTCAGGACCAGCATCAGCAACAGCTTCGACTGGATGCTTCCGAAGCCTCCGCGCCGGCCCCGGGCCCGTGTCGCCAGGGTTTCTTTCGGTCCGCCGGTCCCGCCATCTCCGCCGAGTGCGGATCCGGCTGGGTCTGTTGCTGCCGTCGTTTGGGTCGTGGCCTCTTTCGCGTGGCCGACCCGCCGGACGATCGCTTCACTCTGCCCCATGCGCTCTTCCCCCTGCTGCTGGTGCGCACCCGTGGCAGGAAGTTCCCGAGACGGGTGCTCCAGGCACCGTGAGATTTCACTTGTCTGTGTGGGGGAGGTGACATCACGACGACACGACAGGCTGTGTCATCCGTGCGAGCGTACATGCGACCGGAGTCAAGGCGCAGCGATCCGAATCAGACAGTGGCATCAGGGCCTGCTGCGAAGCGTCCGGCCGGGACCTGCGGTTCTCAGCGTCGAACGGCGACCAGGCCGGCGAGCGTTCCCTGGAGCAGGGTGCCGTCGGGGAGGATCGTGCCGACCATCTGCAGGGTGTTGGCCAGCGGCCCGAGGCCGAGGAAGGTCTCGGTGAGGATCTCGCCGTCGGCCGGGTCGATCCGGGCCAAGCGCCAGGTCAGCCCGCTGCCACGGCGGGTGACGGTGTAGAGGACGTCCTCACCGCGGGAGAGCCGGGGCACCGCGGCCGAGGGCACCTCGTTGCGCCAGACCGACGTGCAGGTGCCGGAGCGCTCGTCGACGTCGATGCGCTCCATGCCTCCGGCGAAGTCGGCCGTCGCCGGGACGGACTCGCCGGCGTCCTCGGTCGCCTGTGCGGGGTAGGGATAGCCGTAGGTGCTGGCGATGTAGACCGAGTTGCCCCAGGCCACCGGGGAGTTCTCGGTGCCGCTGCTCTCGTCGGTGAGGATCGGGAGCCGGCAGACCTCCCGCCCGTCGCGCGCCCGGTAGACGAGGAGGTTCTCGCGCGGGGCGGCGTTGTCGGTGATCACCACGAACTCTGCGCCCGTGCGCTTGCCGAAGAACGTCGGCGTCGACCCGCTGCCGTGGCTGAGCTGTCCGGGCTTGCGGGCCTCTCCTCGGTCATAGGGCTGCCGCCAGACGGTCCGCACGCCGTCGCCGTCGGCGCGCAGGAGGTACGTCGCGTGGTCGCTGGTCACCGCGACTCCACCGGGGGTGCTGGAGATGGAGTTGGCGACCTTCTCGTCGCCGGCACCGAGGCTCGTGGTGACGACGTCGCCGTCGGGCGTGACGTACCCGGCGCGGCCCTGGGCGGTCGCGAACCAGACGTTGGCGTCGTAGCCCGGTCCGACGGTGGTGACCGCGTCGCCCGCCGGCAGGGTCAGCGGCACCTCGCGCTCCACGTCGATCGACCAGCGGAGGCCGGAGCGGGAGTGCGCGAGCCAGAGCAGGGAACCGGATCCGTCGACGGTGACGAGTCGCGACTCGTCGTCGACGTAGGCGTAGACGCCGCCGAGGAGCGAGCCGGCCGAGAGATGGCGTCGGGCGACCGGGAGCAGCGTGGTGGGGTCGAGCAGATAGAGGCTGGGTGCCCGGTCGACGTACTCGGTGCACAGCGCCTGCACCATGCCGTCGGCTCCGCTGAGGATCGTCGGGCACACCGCGGGCAGTGGCACCGGTTTTGCGGGGGAGGGATCGGCTCCGGGTCCCTCGAACGGCGTCGTGTCGGACGCTCCGGCGTCGCCGTGCATGTTCCAGGTGCCGTCCGGGCCGGCGTACGGGTTCGGCGGCATGGCCGCGCCGGCCGCTGGGCCGACTGCCGGGCCGGCGATGAGGACGACGAGGGCCACCAGGACGGTGACGGGCGCGGTCCGGCGGATCATGGGGAGGATCTAAGCACGAGTAAGTCGAGCGGGTCGGTCGGAGATCATGTGGCGGTCGCCACAGGCGTTACACGAATGTCCAACAGATGCGTGACCTGTCACCCACATCGTCGTTAGCCCATCTGACGGCGGGTAACAGCCGGATGACAGCGCCGAACCAAGTGGCGCGACCCGGTGCTCAGCCGTACATGGGGGCTTCCGGTGTATGCGTCCGGGTACCGACCGGCGCAAACACACACATCGTGGACATAGCCCGATCGAACTATGTTCAATAGGTCTTAAGGCTCATATTTTGTAGAGGATAAAGTCCTTTCAAGTCTTCCTTGAAAGTCTGGATGGGAGTTAGATGGGCAACATGACAACTAGGCGTTCTCGGCCCGGCCGCCCTAGGCATGTTCCCGACTCAGGTACGACCTCACCGCGCGACCAGATCCTGGATGCCGCATCGCGGCTGTTCGTCTCCCAGGGTTTCGCGGCGACGTCTACCCGCGAGATCGCCGACATGGTCGGCATCCGCCAGGCGTCCCTCTACTACCACTTCGCGGGGAAGGACGAGATCCTCGGCGAGCTGCTCCGCCGGTCGGTGCGACCGACCACGGACAAGGTAGAGAAGATCCTCGACCAGGTGCCGCCGCTCGACTACGAGACCGCGCTCTACCTGCTGGTCCTCGTCGACGTACGCACCCTCGCCGACGTGCCGCACAACGTCGGCATGCTCTACCAGCTCCCCGACGTGGCCAAGTGCGAGGTCTACGACGAGTTCCGCAACGAGCACGCGGAGCTGGCCGGCCACTACGCACACCTGGCCGGCGAGATCGCCTCGAAGACGGTGCGCTCGACGGTCAGCCGCAAGCAGCTGGGCGACCTGCTCATCCAGCAGGTCGAGGGCGTGATCAACATGCGCACCGAGGACCCGAACCGTCGGATCCCGTGCCGCGAGGCTTGGGCGATCGCCGCCACCTGCCTGCGGATCTGCGACGTGCCGCAGGAGAAGATCGACGCCGCGGCGCCCATCGCCATCGAGCTGCTCCCGCAGTTCATCGACGAGAAGGTCGTCGAGCCGGCCTGAGGCGCATAACCCGGTGGACTCGGGTGCGTGCGTAGGTTTCGATGTGGGCATGACCCTCTTCGTCTCGCACACCACCATCGACTGCCACGACGCGTACGCGCTCTCGGAGTGGTGGAAGGCTCTGCTCGGCTACGTCGACGTGGAGGGTGACCCGAACCTCCCCGGTCACGAGGAGTGCATGATCCTCGATCCGGAGACCGGCCACCGGCTGCTCTTCATCGAGGTGCCGGACGAGGAGCTGCCCGCCAAGCGGATCCATCTCGATCTGCGCCCGCGCACCGGCACCCGCGACGAGGAGGTCGAGCGGCTCCTCGAGCTCGGCGCGACCCAGATCGCCGACCACCGCGGGAAGTACGGCCCTGGGACCGGCTGGGTCATCTTCGCCGATCCCGAGGGCAACCAGCTCTGCGTGCTGCGCTCCGAGGCGGAGGTCGCCGCGCAGGAGGCGCAGGCCTCAGGGGCGTAGCAGCTCATACATGCTGGAGAACCCCTGATCGCCGTGACCCTGGGCGATCCGGCGGTCCATCAGCGACTTCACCTCGCGCATCCGGACCGCCTCGACGCCGGTCGACTCCCGGTGCCCGATCAGGTCGTCCATCAGGGCCGCCTGGACGTCGAGCGACCCGAGGTCGGGGCCGTACGTCTTGCTCTTGATCGCTCCGGCCATCATCCTCAGCAGGCCGGCGTAGCCGTTCAACGACCCGGCGAGCCGCTCGGTGAACGCCTCCAGGTCCATGCCCTCCCTCTCCACCAGGTCGAGGGTGTGCAGGAAGCCGATCAGGAACTCGTAGCCCATCGCAACCTGGGCGTTGAACTCCACGGCCGCGAACCCGGCGTCGGGTCCGTGGTAGAGGACCGTGCCGAGCTCCCGCAGGGCCGGCTCGGCGGTCTCGTAAGCGCCGCGGTCACCGCTGAAGGCCAGCGACACCCTGGGCGTGCCGACATCAGGCGGGTCTCCCATGACCTTGCCGTCCACATAGACCGCCCCGTGCTCGATGGCCCAGGTCTCGTTGGCCCGGGCCTGGGCGGGGGAGCCACTGGTCAGGCTGACCAGGGTGTGGCCGGCGGCCGCGTCGCCGACGGACTCCAGGACGTCGTCGACCGCGGTGTTGTCCAGCAGGCTGAGGATCGTCAGCGGGCTGGCCGCCACCGCCTTCGCCGCCGTGGAGGCGACGGCGGCTCCCGCGTCGGCGAGCGCCTCGGCCTTGTCGGCGGTCCTGTTCCAGACCGTGGTCCGGTAGCCGCGTTCGAGGTAGGCGCGGGCGACTGCCGATCCCATGTTGCCCATCCCGATCACGGTCACCGCGGGTCGGTCGTTGCGTTCCGTCATGGTCCAGCTCCATCTCTCTCGTGGTGGATCACCATCGTCAAAGATGAAGTTGACTTGAGGTCAAGGAGATTGCTGTCGGGCTAGCCGGTCTCCACCGGGAGGTCGTGGTTGCTCCACTGGCTCCACGAGCCGGGGTAGAGCGCGGCGTCGTAACCGGCGATCGCCAGCGCGGCGACCTCGTGGGCGGCGGTGACACCGGAGCCGCAGTAGGCGGTCACCGGGGAGCCGGCCTCGACCCCGAGCTCGGCGAAGCGGGCCCGGAGCTCCTCGACCGGCAGGAACCGGCCGTCAGCTCCGAGGTTCTCGGCGGTCGGCGCAGAGACCGCGCCGGGGATGTGGCCGGACTTGGGGTCGACGGGCTCGACCTCGCCGCGGTAGCGCTCGGCCGCGCGGGCGTCGAGCAGAAGACCCTCGTACGCCTCGACCTGCTCGAACGGCAGCACCGGCAGGTGGCCTGGGGTGAGTGTCACCGTGCCGGGCTCGGGCACGACGTCGTCGGTGGCCAGCGGATGTCCGGCGGAGGTCCAGGCGCCGAGGGCGCCGTCCAGGAGGCGTACGTCGGCGACGCCCGCCCAGCGCAGCAGCCACCAGGCGCGAGCGGCGGAGGTGTTGCCGACGGCGTCGTAGGCGACCACGGTGTCACCCTCGGAGATGCCCCACCGGCGGGCGGCGGCCTGCAGGTCCGCGAGCTCGGGGAGAGGGTGGCGGCCGTCGGTGGGCTCGCCGTGGCGGGCCAGCTCGGTGTCGAGGTCGACGTAGACGGCGCCGGGGATGTGGCCCTCGAGGTAGGACTGGTGTCCGGGCGGGCCGCCGAGCTGCCAGCGTACGTCGAGGAGGACCGGGGGCTGGTCCGAGGCGAGCGCGGTCGCGAGCTCGTCGGCGTCGATGAGTACGTTCACGGGTGAAGTCTTTCAGGAAAGCGGTCAGGTGCTCGCCCAACCGGCGGCTTCGGCGCTCAGGTGTCGGCAGACGTGGCCGACGGCCGGTGGTGCGCTGGCGCCGGTGACGAGCCAGAGGGTGTTGAGCGGCCCGAGCCTGGGTTCGTGGAGGCGTACGACCGTGCCGTCGGCGAGTGCTCCGTCGACCAGGTAGCGGGGCAGCACGGAGGCGCCGATGCCGGCGACGACGGCGCGGAGGATGCCGCGCAGGTCGGGCAGGACGAGCGCGGTGCGGTTGGCGGGGCGCTCGTCGAACTCGGTGAGCCAGTAGCGCCGGATGATCGGCAGGTCGGGGGAGTAGGCCGCCAGCGGTACGGCCGCGAGCGCGCGCACCGGGTCCTGTGCCAGCTCGGCGGGATCGACCTGTCTTGCGATCGCCGGCGCCGCGACCAGGAGGAACTCCTCGTCGACCAGTGCCGCCGACCGCAGCCGCTCGTCGCCGGGGCGTACGGAGGAGACGACGAGGTCCAGGCGCTCCTCGGCCAGATCGTCGAGGAGTTCTTGCGCGAGTCCGGTGTTCACCGAGACGTCGAGGCCGTCGCGGACGAGCGGGGCGAGGGCCGGCACGATCCGGGTGGCCATCACGTCCGCGGCGCCGCCGATCCGGATGCTCCCCGGGCCGATCGCAGGCTCGGTGCCGACGGCACCGCGCAGCTGGTCGACCAGTGGCGTGATCCGGGCGGCGAGCGCGTCGGCGCGTCCGGTAGGCACCAGCCCGCTGCGGGAGCGCTCGAACAGGACCGCGCCGAGATCCTGCTCGAGCTTGCGGATCCGGGCGGTCACCGCGGGCTGGGAGAGATCGAGGCGACGGGCCGCGGCGCTGATCGAGCGCTCCCGGTAGGCGTGCGCGAACGCTTCCCAGAGATCGAGCGAGGTCATAGAAATCATTATGACCTTACGACGGTGTTCGGGACTGAAGCGGGCGAGGGTCGTCGTTACGTCATCACCGAACCGAACAAGAAGGAAGAAACCTCATGACTCGCGTACTGATGGTCGTCTCCGCGGCCGACACCCTCGTCCTCGCCGACGGCACCGAGCACCCGACCGGCTTCTGGGCCGAGGAGGTCGCCGCCTCCCACGAGACGCTCGCCGCAGCCGGCGTCGAGATCGACATCGCCACCCCCGGCGGCAGGGCGCCGACGGTCGACGCGCTCTCGCTCAGCGAGCAGGGCAGCGTCCAGCCCGAGGACGCCGAGCGGTTCCGCGCCTACCTCGACACTCTCGAGAAGCAGCTCGCGCACCCGCTCGATCTCGCCGACGTCGACCCGGCGGCGTACGACGCCGTCTACATCCCCGGCGGCCACGCCCCGATGACGGACCTGGTCGAGGACCCCTCGCTTGCCGCGCTCCTGACCGCCACCGACTCCGCCGGCCGACCGGTCGTCGCGCTCTGCCACGGCGTCGCCGGTCTCCTCGCCGCGACCGGCGAGGGAGGCTGGCTCTTCCGCGGCCGCCGGATGACCGGCTTCACCGACACCGAGGAGCAGCAGGGCGGCTACGGCGACAGCATCCCGTTCTCGGTCGAGCAGCGGATGCGTACGGCCGGCGGCATCGTCGAGACCGGCGAGCCGTGGAGCGACACCGTGATCGTCGACGGCACCCTGATCACCGGGCAGAACCCGCAGTCCAGCGTCTCGACCGCGAAGGCGCTGCTGGAGCGGCTCGCCTGATCCACTCCCGAAGGCGTGACCGGGGCCGGCGACCTCGACAGGTCGCCGGGCCCCGTCGCAGCGGATCAGCGGACCGGAGCGCCCGGGCCGAGCGGGATGCCGAGGGCCCACCAGAGGAAGAACAGGGCGGTCCAGGCGAGGCTCATCGCGATGGCGAGTGGGAGCGTGTACGAGGCGAGGGTGCCGATGCCGGCGTCCTTGCGGTAGCGCTGCAGGAAGCCCAGGGCCATCACGAAGTACGGGCTCATCGGGGTGATCGCGGTGGAGCCGGAGTCGGCGATCCGGAAGAGCGCCTGGGTGGTCTCCGGCGGCACCGAGAGCAGCATCAGCATCGGCACCAGGACGGGCGCGGCGATGGACCACATCGCCGAGCCGCTGGTGACCATGATGTTGACGATGCTGAGCAGCGCCAGGACGAGGAGGAAGACCACCCACACCGGGATGTTGCTGGTCTCCAGGGCCTCGGCGGAGTTGACCGCGAGCACGTCGCCGAGGTTGGACCACTCGAAGTACGCCAGGAACTGGGCGATCGCGAAGAACAGCACCAGCACCGGGGCCATCTGCTTGATCCCCTGGCCCATCAGCGCCGGCACGTCGCCGGCCTTGGTGATCGAACCGGACAGCGTGCCGTACACGGTGCCGGCGAGGCCGAAGAGCACCGCGACGATCGCGGCGATGCCGGTGAGGAACGGCGACTCGGTCAGCGACCCGTCCTCGCCGCGCAGGGGAGAGCCCGGCGGGATCACGACGGCGGCGACGACCACGATCGCGACCAGCAGGCTCAGCAGGGACCAGCGCAGCGCCCGGCGCTCACGGCCGTCGAGCTCGAGCGTGCCGAAGTCGCCGTCGTCGGCGTCCTCGTCGGCGTCGAGGTCGGGTCGCTTGGAGAGGACGAGCTTGGTCATCAGGGTGATCACCGCGGCCAGCAGCACCGAGGACGCGATGTTGAAGAACCAGTTGCTGACGGGGGAGACGTACGCGCTCTCGTCGACGATCTGGGCCGCGGCGGTGGTGATGCCGGCGAAGATCGCGTCGTTGGGAGTGGGGATCGGGCTGGCGTCGTACCCGCTGGCGATCGCGGTGTAGGCGACCACGATCCCGAGGATCGGAGAGCGCCCCACTGCCCGGAAGGCGAGGCCGCCGAGCGGCACCAGGATGATGTACGCGGCGGCCGAGGCCACGTGGGCGACGGTTCCGGTGAACGCGACGGCGAAGACCACCCAGCCGACGGGCACCCGGGAGATGCCGGTCTTCATCGCGGCGGTGAGGAATCCGGTGCGCTCGGCGACGGCGACACCCATGATGACCACGACGATGGTCGCCATCGGCGGGAACTCGGCGAAGTTGGAGACCATCGTGGAGACCGCCATCGCCAGGCCCTCTCCGCTGAGCAGGCTCTGTACGACGACCTCCTCCCCGTCGCCGGGGGAGATGACCGAGACGCCGGCGGCCGCGCAGATCGCACTGATCACGGCGAGGATTGCGGCGAGGATCCAGAAGAGCCAGAACGGGTGCGGCAGGGCGTTGCCGACGCGCTCGATCACGCCCATGGCGCGGATGATCCACGGCAGCCTGTCGCTGCCGGTGGGTGTGGTGGTGTTGGTCATGGGGGTCACCCTTCGCTGGTGAGGCGGTGGCGGGAGAAGAAGTCCCAGATCACCGTCGCGGACTCGATGGTGTGGGTGACGTGGCCGCCACCTGAGTAGATGTCGCCGCCGGGCCAGACGTGGCCGCCGCCTGCGACGGCGACGTGCTGGACCTCGGCGCCCTGGTCGCACCCGGTCCACCGAGTGGTCTCGACGTCGCGGTTGGTGCGCGTGGCGGAGGCGGTGCAGCCGTTGTGGTCGGCCCAGCCCTGGACCCACTCCGGGATCGCGGGCAGGTCACGGTCGGCGTCGCCCGCGTAGGGGATGGTCGCGTCGGCGACGCCGTGGATCTCCAGGATCGGCGTCGGCGGTGCCTCGGCGCAGTCGGTCCGGGTGCCCGGGTAGAGGGCGGGCGCGACCGGGGCGACGGCGGCGAACGTGTCCGGCAGCCGGCAGGCGAGCAGGGCGGCCAGACCGGCGCCGTTGGACTTCCCGGTGGCGTAGACGCGGGTCGTGTCGATGCAGTGGTCGGCCTCGATCGCGGCGAGCAGGTCGGAGGTGAAGGTGACGTCGTCGACGCCGGGAGCCTCGTACGGTGCGCCCTGCCAGGCCTTGCGATAGCCCGACCCGGAGCCGATGGCGCCGTCGGGGTAGGCGACGACGGCGGGGAGGTCGGAGAGCTCGGAATAGCCCTCGACCTCGACGCCGGTGCTTCCGCGGCCGTGATAGGCGACGATCAGCGGCCAGTCCGCGCGCCGCTCGTAGCCCTCGGGCAGGCGGAGCACGTAGCTGCGCTCGAGGTCGCCGCTGGTCAGCTCGTACTTCTGGCTGCTGTCGGACTCCTGGTCCGTGGGCTTGGCACAGGGCGCCGGAGTGCTCTCGCCGGCTGCTCGGCCTTGACCGGAGACGTGGGTGAGGGCGGAGGTGGCGGTCGGTACCAGGGACAGCGCGGCCACGGCCGCGACCGCGACGGCCGGGGCCAGGAGGCGGGATCGTCGTGGGGACATGGGTGCTCCTTCGGGGCTGATCGATGCGTTTTCGGGTGTGCTGGATCGCCCGGCGACGCGGTGTGCGTCCCGGTCGGGTCCCGAGCTGGAGGGGGCGGGTGGCCTAGGTGTCGAGCCACTCCTTGATGAAGGCGACGATGCGATCGGTGGCCTCGGCGAGGATGGCGCGGCCGTCCTCGGCGGTGGCGCGACGGGGGTCGCCGAGCACGCCGCTGGGGGAGAGGCGGTCGTAGGGGAGGGCCACGGCCGGGTGGTTCACCGAGCGGGCCAGGCGGGCGAAGGGGTCGAGCTGGTCGGGCGAGGTGGTGCCCGGGACGAGCTGGTCGCGGCGTACGAGGTGGGGGGCGATGTGCAGCATCTGGGCGGTCTCGGCCTCGCCGCTGTGACCGGACACCGCAGTGAGGTCCATGCCGGACATGGTGTCCTTCGCCAGCGCGGTCACCGGCGCCCAGGCGAGCTCCAGGTCTGGCCGGTCGCGCAGCAGCTCCTGGGCCAGGGTGCCGAGGGTGGCGTTGTTGCCGCCGTGCCCGGTCACCACGAGGAACCGGCGCCAGCCGTGGCCGGCCAGCGACTCGACGTACTCGCGTACGACGGCGGCGAACAGCGCCGGACGCAGGCTCACCGTGCCGGCGAAGGCCTGATGGTGGGGCGAGACGCCGACAGGTACGCCCGGGCCGATGACGACCTTGCCGGGCAGGGCCTCGGCGACCGCGTCGGCGACGGCCTCGGCGCGGATCTGGTCGGTTGCCAGAGGCAGTCCGGCGCCGTGCTGCTCGAACGCGCCCACGGGGATCACCACGACCGTCCTGCTCGCGGCGGCGGTCGCGGCCTCGAGGGTGGTCATCTCGGCGAGCTTCGCGGTCATCGGGTCTGCTCCGGGCCGAGGGTGGACGCGATCGCCTCGCGGATGGCGAGCAGGTGCTCGCGGGTGAGGGCGGCCGCGGCGTCGGGGTCGCCGTCGCGTACGGCCTCGACGATCCGGAGGTGGTCGGCGTGGTCACGGTCGCGGTCGGTGTAGCGGTGCCGGATCTCGATCTGGTCGCGGGCCCTCACCTGCAGCAGCGCCTCGATCGTCTCGCGCAGCAGCAGGTTGCCCGAGGCGCCGGCGAGCGCGACGTGGAAGTGCAGCTCGGGCCGCTCGTCGGCGTACTGCGGCTTGAGCGAGTTGTCGGCCGAGAGCGTCAGTGCAGCCAGGTCGTCGTCGGTGCGCGCCGCGGCCGCGGCCGCCGCGACCGGCGGCTCGAGCACGATCCTGGCGTCGAGCAGCTCGAGGACCGACTCGCTGCGCGACTCCGAGACATGCGGGTTGACCAGCAGGCGCCGGTTCACCCCGCCGCTCACGTAGGTGCCCGACCCGTGCCGGAAGCGGATCACGTCGGTTGCCTCGAGACGGCGCAGCGCCTCCCGGATCGTCGGTGTGGTCACCTCGAACCGTTTGGCCAGCTCGCGCGAGGAGGCCAGGGCGTCGCCCGGCTCCAGGCCCGCGGCCTCGATCATGGCGACGATGCCGTCGGCGATGCGTTCAGAGAGCGATGGTGTGTTGCTGGTCACAGAAAGTGACTAAATCACTTATTGAATTGCGCGTCAAGGATGCCATCGCTTGCAGACAGCTTGCGTAAAGCAGTTATATTCTTGCGTTCATGAGTAGACGTCTTGCTGACGCAGCCGCCCGCGCCAAGGTCTCCGAGGCGACCGTGAGCCGGGTGCTCAACGGCAAGCCGGGGGTCTCGGAGGCGACCCGCGAGCGGGTGCTGACCGCGCTCGACGTGCTCGGCTACGAGCGGCCGGTGAAGCTTCGCGGCGAGCGCGCCAGGCTGGTGGGGCTGGTCCTGCCCGAGCTGCAGAACCCGATCTTCCCGGCGCTCGCGGAGGTCCTCGGCGCACACCTCGCCCAGCAGGGGCTGACCCCGGTGCTGTGCACGCAGACAGCCGGTGGCGTGACCGAGTCGGAGTACGTCGACCTGCTCCTCGAGCAGCAGGTGGCCGGCGTCGTCTTCGCCGGCGGCGCCTACGCACAGCGGGACGCGGACCATGCCCACTACGACCGTCTCGCCGGCCGCAACCTTCCTGTCGTGCTCATCAACGCGGCCATCGACGATCTGCCTTTTCCGCGGGTGGTCTGCGACGACGCCGATGCGATGGAGCAGGCGGCCGAGCACCTGATCTCGCTCGGGCACGAGCGGATCGGCCTGGTCCTGGGCCCGCGCGACCACGTTCCCTCCGAGCGCAAGCTGGCCGCCTTCCGCACCGTCTGCGACCGGACCGGTGTGCCGTTCGACGAGGATCTGGTCGTACGCAGCCTCTACTCGCTCCAGAGCGGGCAGGCCTCCGCGGCGCGGCTGGTCGAGCAGGGTGCGACCGGCATCGTGTGCGCCAGCGACCCGCTCGCTCTGGGGGCGGTGAGGGCGGTCCGCCGGGCCCGGCTCTCGACACCCGCTGACGTGTCGGTGATCGGTTTCGACGACTCGGCGTTCATGGCGTTCGCCGACCCGCCGCTCACCACGATCCGGCAGCCGATCGAGGCGATGGGCAGGGCGGCCGTCGACTTCCTGGTGAGCCAGATCGACGGCACGCTCGGGCCGGTCGACGAGCTGCTCTTCGAGGGCGAGCTGGTCGTCCGGCGCTCGACCGGACCCGCAAGCCAGCGCGCAAAGTCCTGAAATTAATTACGCTCTGTCAAGTTCTTGCGCACTTTCATCGGCTGGCTTTACGGTCGCTGCACGCCGTCAAGGTGACGGCGGTCACATGAACATGTGAGTTGCTGAGAACGGAGTGCCCGTGACCGCCACGGAACCTCGACGGAGCGAGCCGGCACCGGTGGCGCCCCCGGTCTTCACCGAGCGCCCCGCCGACTGGTGGCGCTCCGCGGCGATCTACCAGATCTACCCGCGCAGCTTCGCCGACGCCAACGGCGACGGCACCGGTGACCTGGCCGGCGTACGGGCGCGTCTGACGTATCTGCGCGACCTCGGGGTGGACGCGATCTGGTTCACGCCGTGGTTTCCGTCGCCGATGGCCGACGGGGGCTACGACGTCGCCGACTACCGCGCGATCGACCCGATCTTCGGCGACCTCGCCGAGGCGGAGGCGCTGATCCAGGACGCCGTCGAGCTCGGCATCCGCACGATCATCGACATCGTCCCCAACCACGTCTCCGACCAGCACCGATGGTTCCGGGCCGCGGTCGCCGCCGGGCCCGGTGCACCCGAACGGGAGCGGTTCTGGTTCCGAGACGGCCGCGGAACCGATGGCGAGCTGCCGCCCAACGACTGGACCTCGGAGTTCGGCGGCACGCCATGGACGCGGCTGACTACGCCCGACGGCGTCCCCGAGCAGTGGTACCTGCACCTCTTCTCCGCCGAGCAGCCCGACCTCAACTGGCAGCACGAGGACGTACGCCGCGAGCACGAGGAGATCCTGCGGTTCTGGTTCGACCGAGCGGTCGCCGGGATCCGGATCGACTCCGCGGCCCTGCTCGCCAAGGACCCGGCCCTCCCCGACGTCCCCGCCGACCCGCGACCGGGCGAGCACCCGTACATCGACCGCGAGGAGCTCCAGGAGATCTACCGCGGCTGGCGCCGGATCGCGCAGGAGTACGGCACCGACCGGGCTCTGATCGGCGAGGTCTGGCTCCCCGACACCGCCAGGTTCATCCGCTACCTGCGCCCCGACGTCCTGCACGCGGCGTTCAACTTCGACTTCATGACCGCGCCGTGGGACGCCGAGGCGCTGCGTACCTCCATCGAGACGACGCTGCGCGTGCACGGCGAGGCCGATGCGCCCGCCACCTGGGTGCTCTCCAACCACGACGTGACCCGGCCGGTGACCCGCTACGGCCGTGCGGACACCGCGTTCTCGTTCGAGACCAAGCGCTTCAGCACCCCGACCGACCGGGCCCTCGGCGAACGGCGGGCCCGGGCGGCGGCGATGCTGGCGATGGGGCTGCCCGGGGCGTACTACCTCTACCAGGGCGAGGAGCTGGGCCTGGACGAGGCCGACATCCCGCCGGACCGGATCCAGGACCCGATGCACTTCCGCAGCGGCGGTGTCGACCCCGGTCGGGACGGCTGCCGGGTGCCCCTGCCGTGGAGCGGGGACCGGCCGCCGTACGGCTTCAGCCCACCGGGCGTGAAGACCTGGCTGCCACAGCCCGAGGGCTGGGCGCGGCTGACGGCGCAGGCCCAGTCGGCCGACCCCCGGTCGATGCTGTCGCTGCACCGGATGGCGCTGCTGATCAGGCGTACGCACCCCGACCTGGTCACCGGCGACTTCAGCTGGATCGACACCGACCCCGGGATCCTCGCCTTCCGCCGCGGCACGCACTTCGCGTGCGTGGTCAACCTGACCGACACGCCCGTGGAGCTGCCGAGCAGCGACCACGTCTGGCTGGCCAGCTCGCCGCTCGAGGCGGGCCGGCTCGTTCCCGATGCCGCGGTCTGGCTGCGGCCCACGACCTGAGACCCCACCACAACATCCAGGAGACAGACCATGAGAACCACTCGGTTGCGCAGCGTCGCGCTCGCCGCGGTCGCGGCTGTCGTGCTCGGCTCGCTCACCGCTTGCGGTGAGACGTCGGACGACGGCGACGGCGTCACGATCACCGTCGAGGGCTGGCGCCCCGGCGACAAGCAGGCCACGATCGACGCCGTCAAGGCGCAGGCGGCGGCCTTCAACAAGGAGCATCCCGACATCACCGTGAAGCCGGTGGAGTGGCAGTGGAACGCGCAGACGTTCCCCGCCCAGCTCGCCGGCGGGACGCTGCCGATCTCGTTCCGGGTGCCGTTCACCGACACCAAGGGCCTCGTCGAGCGCAAGCAGGTCGCCGACGTCGACGCCGAGGTCCGCGAGCTGCCCTACTTCGACAAGCTCAACCCGACGGTGCTGGCCGCGGCGCAGGGCACCGACGGGAAGGTCTACGGGCTTCCCTCCGACGTCTACGCCAATGCGCTCCACTACAACCGCGACCTGTTCACGAAGGCCGGCCTCGACCCCGACAAGCCGCCGACCACGTGGGAGGAGCTGCGCGCGGCCGCCAAGCAGATCCACGACAAGACCGGTGCCACCGGGTACGCCGAGATGACCAGCTCCAACACCGGTGGCTGGATCCTCACGACCCTGACCTACGCCCTCGGCGGCCGGATGGAGACGCAGGACGGTGACACGTTCACCGCGACCGTCGACAACCCGCAGACCGAGGAGGCGCTGCAGCTGCTGCACGACATGCGCTGGACCGACAAGTCGTTCTCCGGCAACACCTCCTACGACTGGAACAGCATCAACCAGGCGTTCGCGGCGGGGAAGGTCGCGATGTACATCAGCGGATCCGACGTCTACAACTCGCTTGTCACGACCTCGGCGATCGACCCGGAGACGTACGGGCTCACCGCGGTCCCGATGGGCGACTCGGCCGACGCCGGTGCGCTCGGCGGAGGCTCGGTCAACGTGGTCAGCGCCAAGGCGACCGAGGCGGAGGCCGAGGCGGCCGTCGCATGGGCGGACTTCTTCCGGGTCCGAAAGTACACCGACGAGTCCGCGGCCGTCGCCGACGCGAAGACCCAGACCGCGGCCGAGCAGCCCGTGGGGACGCCGACCTTCCCGATCTTCGACGAGGCGTCGTACACCACCTACCAGGGCTGGGTGAAGGAGTACGTCAACGTGCCGTTGGAGCAGATGACCGGCTACACCTCGAGGATGTTCGACCTCACGCTGGTCGCCGAGCCGCCCGCGCAGACGCAGGCCGTGTACGGCGCGCTCGACCCGGTCGTGCAGAAGGTGCTCAGCGACGAGAACGCCGACATCCCCGCGCTGCTGAAGGATGCCGACGCCTCCGTGCAGCAGATCCTGGACAAGGGCTGAGCGTGGTCGCTGACATGTCCCGGGTGGGTGGGCCGGCCCTCGTGAGAGGGCCGGCTCGCCGGCGTACGTCCTTCGTCTCCGTGGTCGCGAGCTGGTGGCGCGGCAGCGCGGCGACCCTGGTCTTCCTGCTGCCGATGCTGCTCGTCTTCGGGCTGTTCTCGTGGTGGCCGATCGCCCGGACCGTGGTGATGAGCCTGCAGGAGACCAACCTCGTCGGGCCCGCGGAGTGGGTGGGCCTGGACAACTTCCGCACGGTGCTCGCCGACCCGCTGCTGCCGGTGGCGCTGCGCAACACGGCGGTCTTCGCGGCGATCGCGTTCGTCTTCGGCTATCCGATCCCGCTGGTCATGGCGGTGGTGTTCAGCTCGCTGCGGAAGCTGCGTGGCCTCTACGCCTGCCTGGCGTACCTGCCGGTCGTGGTGCCGCCCGCGGTGGCGGTGCTGCTGTGGAAGACCTTCTACGACGCCGGGTCCGGGGGAGTGTTCAACACGACCCTGGGCTGGATCGGGCTCGGGCCGGTGCCGTGGCTGGAGTCGGCCGACTGGGTGCTGCCCTCGCTGGTGATGGAGGCGACCTGGGCTGCGGCCGGCGGCATGGTGATCATCTACCTCGCGGCGCTGACCACGGTGCCGCAGGAGCTCTACGACGCCGCCTCGGCCGACGGAGCGGGAGTGCTCGGCAAGGTCTGGCACGTCACCCTCCCGCACCTGCGCCCGGTGCTGCTGATCACCTTGATCCTGCAGATCATCGGCACCGCCCAGGTCTTCCTGGAGCCCTACCTCTTCACCGGCGGCGGGCCTTCGCACGCCTCGTTGACACTGCTGCTCCTGATCTACGAGTACGCCTTCGGCAGCACCACCGGCGGCGGCGACTACGGCCCGGCGACCGCGCTGAGCCTGATGATGGCGGTCGGGCTGGCGCTGCTGTCGTGGGCCTACTTCCGGCTGACTCGCGGATGGAGCGACTGATGAGCTTCGTCTCCTCCCTCGACCAGCGGCGTAGGTCGGTGCGCTGGGGTCTTCGCGGCGTACAGCTGGCGACGCTCGCGGCGTTGGTGGTGGTCTGCCTCGGGCCGCTGCTGTGGCTGGCGAAGTCGGCGGTCACGCCCACCCAGGACACGCTGCGCTCGCCGATCTCGCTGTGGCCGAACGGACCGGACCTCTCGATCCTGTCGCAGGCCTGGACCGAGCTCGGCCTGTCGGCCTACCTGGTCAACACGGTGGTCATCGCCGCCGGTTCCTGGGCCGTCCAGGTGGTGGTCGCCACGACCGCGGGCTACGCGCTCTCGGTGCTGCGGCCGCGGCTCGGGCGGATCCTCTACGGAGCCGTGCTCGCCACCATGTTCGTGCCGGTCGTGCTGCTGCTCGTGCCGCTCTACCTCACCGTGCTGAGCCTGCCGGTCGTGCACTGGTCGCTGGTCGGGACGTACGCCGGAGCCTTCCTGCCGGCCGGCGCCTCGGCGTTCAACGTGGTGATCATGAAGCGGTTCTTCGACAGTCTGCCCCGCGAGATCCTGGACGCCGCGCGGATCGACGGCGCCGGGGCGTACCGGCTCTTCTGGTCGGTGGTCCTGCCGATGTCGCGACCGGTGCTCGGGGTGGTGTCGGTCTTCGCCGTGCTCGTCGCGTGGAAGGACTTCATCTGGCCACTGATCGTGCTGCCCGACCCGGTCAAGCAGCCGATCGCGGTCAGGCTGCCGTCCATCGCGCCGACCACCGACCTCTCGGTCCTGCTGGCCGCGATGGCGATCTCCGCTGCGCTGCCGATCCTCTTCTTTCTCGCCTTCCAGCGGCTCTTCCTGCGCAGCGAGGGGTTGGAAGGAGCGGTGAAGGGATAGCGGCGGCGCGGACCAGGTCGCGAGGTCACCTGGCGCCCGGAACCCGTCGGTCCGGCGAGTCCTCGGCGGCGTCCCGGTTTCGGATGCCGAGGACGGCGTAGGTCCCCGCCACCGCGGCGACGACGACCAGGAGCAGCAGGCCGATGGTGTACGAGTGGGAGGCCTCGTCGTAGGTGGCGCCGAGAACGAGCGGGGGGAAGAAGCCGCCCAGGCCACCGGCAGCGCCGACGATGCCGGTGACGGAGCCGACGCGAGCAGGTGGAGCGAGCTGGGCGACCCAGGTGAAGACGGCGCCGGCGCCGAGACCGAGGCACGCGGCCATCAGCACGAAGACGATGCCGGCCGGGATCTCGAGCGGAGGCTGGAGCGCCATCGCGACCGCGAGGACGGCAGCGCCGCCCAAGGCGACGGCGGTGACGAGCTTGGGTCCGAGGCGGTCGGAGAGGATGCCACCCAGCGGGCGGCAGACGACCGCGGCGACCGCGAAGCCGGCGGTGCGGGTGCCGGCGGCGGTCAGGTCGAAGGCGTACACGTCCTTGAGGAAGGTGGGCAGGTAGGTCGAGAACGCGACGAAGCCACCGAAGGCGACCGCGTACAGGAACGACATCTGCCAGGTGACCGGCAGCTTCGCCGCGGCGACCAGCTTGGGGACGACCGGGTCGTGGTTGGGACGCCCCGAGGGTGCGTCACGCAGGGTGAACCAGACCAGCACAGCCGATGCGACCAGGGCAGCGGTGACGATCACGTGCGTGCCGACGTACCCGAACCAGGAGACGAACCGTGGGGTGAAGAAGGCCGACAGGGCCGTGCCGCCCATCCCGGCACCGAAGACACCCGTGGCGAAGCCGCGCCGCGACTTCTCGTACCAGGCGTTCGCGAAGGGAATGCCCACCGCGAAGGTCGTGCCGGCGATGCCGAGGAAGAACCCGAAGACCAGAAGCAGCACGTACGAGTCCAACGACCCCGCCAGCGCGACCAGCATCACGAACGGCGCCGCGGCCAGCATCAGCACCGGGAACATCACGCGGGCGCCGTATCGGTCTGCGAGGGCACCGGCGAGGATCCGGCCCACCGAGCCGACCAGCACCGGCGTGGCCACGAGCACCGACTTCTGGGTGGCCGAGAGCCCCAGCGACTCGGTGTAGGTCACCCCGAGCGGGGCGATCATGTTCCAGGCCCAGAACGAGATGGTGAAGGCCCAGGTGGCCAGGAGCAGGTTCTTCAGCTGCATCGGGACTCCTCAACGGTGCCGGTCGGAGGTGCCGACCGGTGACCAGCCGGGCCGGTCGGGACGGCTGCGTGGGGTGGGCGCCTCATCGCGGCTGCGGTAGACGATGTAGGGCCGGAACAGGTAGTGCAGCGGCGCGGTGAACGCGTGCACCAGCCTGGTGAACGGCCACATGGTGAAGAGCAGGAGCCCCACCAGTACGTGGACGTGGAACTGCACCGGCGCGGCCGCCATCGCCGCCACGTCGGGCTGGAGGATGAACAGCGAGCGGAACCACACCGACACCGTCTCGCGGTAGTCGTGGGCATCGTGTCCCGCGCCGATGCTCACCAGCGTGGTCCACAGTCCGAACACGATCGCGGCCACCAGCACGACGTACATCACCTTGTCGTTGGTGGTGGTGGCCATGAAGACCGGACCCGTCGTACGCCGCCGGTAGACGAGCAGCAGGATGCCGGCGAGCGTGCAGACCCCCGCGATCGCTCCCCAGAGCAGCGCGTTGACGTGATAGACGCCCTCGGAGATCCCGACCGCCTCGGTCCACGACTTCGGGATCAGCAGGCCCGCGACGTGTCCGACGATGACGACCAGGATGCCGAAGTGGAACAGCGGCGACCCGATCCGCAGCAGCCGCGACTCGTAGAGCTGGGACGAGCGGGTCGTCCAGCCGAACCGGTCATAGCGGTAGCGCCAGATCGTCCCCGCGACCAGGATCGCGACGGAGAGATAGGGGAGTACGCCCCACAACGCGGTATCCACTAGCGGGCCCCCATCATCGTGGCTGGGCTCGTTCCTGGGCTCGTCGGGAAGGGCAGATCGATGCCGACCGACTCCCGCGGAGGCTCGGCCCGGGCCATGGCCAGAGCCTCGCGGCGGTCCTTCGCCGACGGCCCCGGAAGGGTCGCGCACACCGCGGCGAGGACATCGGCGTACGCCGAGCCGCGCTCGGTCAGGGAGAGCCGGATGAGCTCCAGCGCTGAGCGGTTCTCGATCATGAGCTCCCGTCCGCCGGCCGGATCGGCGAGCGCGGCGTACTCCAGCACCATCGGGAGATGGTCGGGCAGCTCGCCGCCGGTGTTGACGAGCCAGTCGCCCTTGGCCGACCCCTCTCGTAGCCGGGCCTTGAACGCGGCCAGCGACTCACCGCGACGCCGGGTGTCGCCGTCGCGCCAGTAGGAGAGGTGCAGGGTCTGGTGGCGGCGCAGGTCGAAGAGCTCGACGTAGACGTGCTGCAGCGCATGCGGGTCCTGTTTCGCGAGGGTGTCGACGAAGCCGCGCAGCAGTCGCACCGGCTCCGATGAGGGCTGCTCGGCGAGTGCGCTGCGCAGCAGCGGGAGCTTCGCGATCAGCTCCTCGTCGGGGTAGCCCAGGCACCAGGCGGCGACCTGGTGCACCACCCGCCAGTCGCGTCTCATGCCTCCTCCTTCGTCGGCGGGAACAGACCGTCAGGACGACCGTGGCCGTCCCAATTGAGGAGGTTGACGCGGCCGCGGAGAGTGCTGTCGGACGCGGGGGCATCGGAGGTCTGGCGCTGTTGCAGCGCGTGGAAGGTCTCCACAGAGACCGGGGTCAGCGGGCCGGAGGCTTCGCCGAGCGGCCCCGATTCGTACATCCCCGGGCCGTCGTCGTAGTCGAGCGAGCAGGCCATCTCCTCCAGCTCGTGGGCGCGCTCGGCGTGGGCGGTCGGGATCACGTAGCGCTCGGCGTACTTGGCGATACCGAGGAGGCGGTACATCTCATAGACCTCCTCCTCGCTCATGCCCACCGACGCAGGGATCGACTCGGCCGGCTCGCGACCGAGGGTGACCTCCCGCATGTACGCCCGCATCGCCGCTAGCCTGCGGAGCACCCCGGTCACCACCTCGGTGTCGCCGGCCGTGAACAGCTCGGCCAGATACTCCACCGGGATCCGCAGCGCCTCGATCGCGCCGAAGAGGGTGCCGGCGGCCTCGGCGTCGTGGCCCTGGTCACGCAGCAGGTCGACGACGGGGGAGAGCGGCGGGACGTACCAGACCATCGGCATCGTCCGGTACTCCGGGTGCAGCGGCAGCGCGACCTGGTAGTCCTTGATCAGCCGGTAGGTCGGGGAACGGCGCGCCGCGTCGAGCCAGTCCTCCGGTATCCCTTGCTCCCGGGCAGCCTTCAGCACCGACGGGTCATGGGGGTCGAGGATCACGTCGAGCTGAGCGGCGTAGAGCTCCTGCTCGTCCTCGGTCGAAGCGGCCGCGGTGACGGCGTCGGCGTCATAGAGGACCAGTCCCAGGTAGCGCAGCCGGCCGACGCAGGTCTCGGAGCAGACGGTCGGCAGCCCGACCTCGATCCGTGGGTAGCACATCGTGCACTTCTCGGCCTTGCCGGACTTGTGGTTGAAGTAGATCTTCTTGTACGGGCAGCCGGTGATGCACTGGCGCCAGCCGCGGCAGCGATCCTGGTCGACGAGCACGATGCCGTCCTCGGCGCGCTTGTAGATCGCCCCTGACGGGCAGGAGGCCATGCACGAGGGGTTGAGGCAGTGCTCGCAGATCCGGGGCAGGTAGAACATGAAGGTCTGCTCGAGCTCGGCCTTGACCTGCGCGTTCGATTCGGCCCGGAGCTTGGCGACGATCGGGTCCTTCTCGAGGTGCTCCGCGGAGCCACCGAGGTTGTCGTCCCAGTTGGCCGACCAGGTGATCTTGGTGTCGTCACCGGTGATCAGGGACTTCGGCCGGGCGACCGGGAAGTCGTCGCCGAGCGGCGCGTCGATCAAGGTCGCGTAGTCGTAGGTCCATGGCTCGTAGTAGTCGCCCAGCTCGGGCTGCACGGGTGAGGAGAAGATGGTGAGCAGCTTCTTGATCCGGCCGCCGGCCTTGAGCTCGAGCCGGCCGCGGCGGGTGAGGGTCCACCCGCCGCGCCAGCGCTCCTGGTCCTCGTAGCGGCGCGGGTAGCCCTGACCGGGCCGGGTCTCGACGTTGTTGAACCAGACGTACTCGGTGCCGGCGCGGTTGGTCCAGGCCTGCTTGCAGGTCACCGAGCAGGTGTGGCAGCCGATGCACTTGTCGAGGTTCATCACCATCGTCATCTGGGCCATCGGTCTCATCGGGTCGCTCCGCTCCGGGGCATCAGTAGGTCACTTCCTGCGATCGTCTGCGGATGGTCGAGACCAGGTCGCGCTGGTTGCCGGTCGGGCCGAGGTAGTTGAACGTGTAGGAGAGCTGGGCGTAGCCGCCGATCAGATGGGTCGGCTTGACCAGCAGCCGGGTCACGGAGTTGTGGATGCCGCCACGTCTCCCGGTCGCCTCCGAGAGGGGTACGTCGATGGTGCGCTCCTGGGCGTGGTGGACGTAGACGACCCCCTCGGGCATCCGGTGGGAGACGATCGCGCGCCCGACCAGCACCCCGTTGGCGTTGGTGGCCTCCACCCAGTCGTTGTCGCGGACGTCGATGGCATCGGCGTCCTGCGGGGACATCCACACCGTCGGGCCGCCGCGGGAGAGGGAGAGCATCAGCAGGTTGTCCTGGTACTCGGAATGGATCGACCACTTCGAGTGCGGCGTCAGATACCTCACCGTGACCTGGGCGGACCCGTCCGCGCCGAGCCGGGGCTCGCCGAAGAGACGGTGCATGTCGAGCGGTGGCCGGTAGATCGGCAGCCCCTCGCCGAGATCGGTGATCCAGTCGTGGTCGAGATAGAAGTGCATCCGGCCGGTCAGGGTGTGGAAGGGCTTGAGCCGCTCGATGTTGACCGTGAACGGTGCGTACCGGCGCCCGCCGGTCTCCGAGCCCGACCACTCCGGGCTGGTGATCACGGGCACCGGCGCCGACTGTGTCATCGCGAAGGTGATCCGCTTCTCCTCCGAGCCCTCGGCCAGGTCGGTGAGCCGCTTGCCGACGCGGGTCTCCAGATCGCGGAAGCCCTGCACCGCGAGCTCACCGTTGGTGGTGCCGGACAGCAGCAGGATCGCCTCGGCCATCCGCTCGTCGGTATCGATCGCCGGTCGCCCGGCCGCCGGCCCGCTCGGCATCACGCCGTGCTGCCGAGCCAGTCTTCGGGTCTGCTCGGCCACCCGATAGGTCACGTTCTTCACCGTGAAGCCGAGCGTGTCGGCCAGCGGCCCGACGCTGGCCAGCTTGTCGGCGATGGCGGTGTAGTCACGCTCCACCACCTGGAACAGGGGCGTGGTGGCGTACGGGTCGAGCGGGGTCTCGCCCGGGGTGTCGTGCTGCAACGGCACGCTGACCAGGTCCTTCCGGACCCCGAGATGCTTCTTCGCGAGGTCGGAGAGCTTCCGGGCCAGGCCGTGGAAGAGCTCGAAGTCGGTGCGCGCCTCCCAGGGCGGGTCGATCGCCGGGGAGAAGGCGTGCACGAAGGGGTGCATGTCGGTCGAGGAGAGATCGTGCTTCTCGTACCAGGTGGCCGCCGGGAAGACGACGTCGGAGAGCAGCGTCGTCGACGTCATCCGGAAGTCGGCGCTGACCAGCAGGTCCAGCTTCCCCTCCGGCGCCTCCTCGTGCCACGCGATCGTCTCCGGTCGCGGCGTCTCGGGTGACTCGGCGCCGAGCACGTTGTGGTGCGTGCCGAGCAGCGTACGCAGGAAGTACTCGTTGCCCTTCGCGGAGGATCCGAGCAGGTTCGATCGCCAGAGCATGAGCGTGCGCGGCCACGCGGTGGGGGCGTCGATGTCGTCGATCGCGGCTCGGAGGTCGCCCGAGGCCAGGGCGGCGTTGACGTGGGCCGGGATCTCCTCGGGTGAGGAGACCGCCGCGGCCACCTCATCGGCGACATCGAGCGAGTTGCGGTCGAACTGCGGGTAGAACGGCATCCAGCCGCGCTTGGCGGACTGGGCGATCACGTCGGCGGTGTGCCCGTGAAGATGACCCTTGGCAAGGGGCGTGGCGAGGGAGTCGGCCGAATAGCCGTCGGTGCGCCACTGGCCGGTGTGCATGTACCAGAACGAGGTGCCGGTCATCGTGCGCGGCGGTCGCGACCAGTCCAGCCCGTTGGCCAAAGAGATCCAGCCGGTGATCGGCCGGCACTTCTCCTGGCCGACGTAGTGCGCCCAGCCGCCGCCGTTGCGGCCCATCGCGCCGGTCAGGATCAGTAGCGCCAGGATCGAGCGGTAGGTCGTGTCGCCGTGGAACCACTGGCAGATCCCGGCGCCCATGATGATCATCGACCTGCCCTGCGACTGCGCCGAGTTGGTGGCCAGCTCGCGGGCGATGCGCGCGCACTTCTCGGCGGGCACCGAGGTGACCTCCTCGGCCCACGCCGGTGTGTAGGGCACGCTCGCGTCGTCGTAGCCGCTCGGCCACTCGCCCGGCAGTCCCGCCCTGGCCACGCCGTACTGGGCGAGCATGAGGTCGAAGACCGTGGTGACCAGGTGGTCGCCGACCCGGCGGGCAGGTACGCCGCGGCGCATCACCTCGCCGGAGCCGTCGGGCTGCGTGAAGGCGGGCAGGAGCACCTCGACCGGCTCGTCGCCGATCATCGTGAGCCGCGGGGTGATGCCGTCGAGATCGAGGTTCCATCTGCCCACACCGGAGTCGGCGTAGCGGAACCCCATCGATCCGTTCGGCACGACCGGCTCGCCGGTGGTGTCCATCACCACCGTCTTCCATCTCGCCTCGGGTGCATCGTCGCCGAGGTCGGTCGCGGTGAGGAACCGGCCCGGGACGTACGCCCCGTCGTGCTCCTCCAGACGCACCAGGTGCGGCAGGTCGGTGTAGGTCCGCACGTAGGACTCGAAGAACGGGGTGGTCCCGTCGACGAAGAACTCCTTCAGGATGACGTGGCCCATCGCCATCGCGAGTGCACCGTCGGTGCCCGCGTGCGGGCGGAGCCACTCGTCGGCGAACTTGGTGTTGTCGGCGTAGTCGGGGCTGACCGAGACCACCTTGGTGCCGCGGTAGCGCACCTCGGCCATCCAGTGGGCGTCGGGCGTGCGGGTCACGGGAACGTTGGAGCCCCACATCATCAAGTACGTCGCGTCCCACCAGTCACCGGACTCGGGCACGTCGGTCTGGTCCCCGAACACCTGCGGGCTGGCCACGGGAAGGTCGGCGTACCAGTCGTAGAAGCTCGTCATCACCCCGCCGATCAGCTGGGTGTAGCGCGTGCCGACGCAGTGGGAGACCATCGACATCGCCGGGATCGGGGAGAAGCCGATGTTGCGGTCGGGCCCGTGGGCCTTGATCGTGTGCACCTGCGCGGCGGCGACCATCTCGGTCGCCTCCTTCCAGCCGACCCGCACGAAGCCGCCCTTGCCGCGGGCGCGCTGGTAGCTGCGTCGCTTCTCCGGGTCGGCCTGGATCGAGGCCCAGGCGTCGACCGGGTCCTTCCCCTCGGCCCGCGCCTGGCGGTAGAGGTCGACCAGCACGCCGCGGGCGTAGGGATAGCGCACTCGCGTGGGGGAGTAGGTGTACCAGGAGAACGCGGCGCCCCGGGGGCAGCCGCGGGGCTCGTACTCAGGCCGGTCCGGCCCGACGCTCGGATAGTCGGTCTCCTGGGTCTCCCAGGTGATGATGCCGTCCTTGACGTACACCTTCCACGAGCACGAGCCCGTGCAGTTGACTCCGTGGGTGGACCTGACCACCTTGTCGTGGCTCCACCGGTCCCGGTAGAACACGTCGCCCTGACGGCCGCCGCGACGGAAGACGGCCCGCCCGTCCTCGCTCTCCTCCCATCGGGTGAAGAACCGTCCTGCCTTGAGCAGGGCCTGCGACGCCGTACCCGCGATGTCGGTCACCTCTTTACCTTGCGACCGTCGGCATCGTCAGGACAAGGACTTTCGGCCCGAAACCGGTCCCTTTCGGTTGAGGCGCTCTCGTGGCGGTGTCGCCGAACATCGACTCGTACGCGACCGCTGCTGGCATCTGGCTCACGTCCTTCCACCGGCCGCGCCCTTCGCCTCTGCCAGTGGCACCACCCTTCATTCGTACGCCTGCGCGCCGGCAGTGGCTCACGTCCCTCACCGGAGGACCTTGGTCCGATGCCGTCGCCAGCCGGAGGACGCTCGCCTGCGCTGCTCGACCTACTCTCGAGCGGGCACGATGCCTCCGGCCAACGCGGTGCGAGGCTCGATCCGGGAAAGAGCCTGGCCGGTCAGAACGCGGCGGAGCCGGGCGATCGGCCCTGGGCTGTCGATGCCGACCGCGCCCACCTCGATGCCGTCTCGCCGATACACGATGAACCCGGGCTCGCGCTCCTGCTCGTCGGCGGCCGTGGTCTCGCCGACGACCTGGATCCGGTGCCCGTGCCAGGCCGACCAGGCGAACGGGACGGAGGTGAAGAGCTCGCCGGCTCCGGTGGCGTTCGCGCCGGCCACCCGACCCTGCTCGCCGGCGGCGGTCCAGTGCTCGCTGCGCTCGCCGTCGACGCACGCCACGTCGCCCGCGGCCCAGACCTCGGGTGCGCTGGTGGCGAGGCTGCGGTCGCAGAGAACCCCGCCTGAGCGTGGATCCAGGGCGACGTTGCTGCCGGCGAGCCACGCCGTCGCCGGGCGTGCGCCGATCCCCAGGACCACGGCGTCGGCCGTCAAGGTCTCGCCGGTGCTCAGCTCGACCTCGTCGACACCACGCTCGGAGGTGCGTACGCCGGACACGGTCGTCCTGGTCAGCAGCCTGACGCCGGCGTCGGCATGCAGCCCCATCAACCGCGCGGCCGCGAGCGGCCCGACCGCACGCTCCAGCGGACGGCCGCTCGCCTCGACGACGGTGACCTCGATGCCGCGGGCGCGGGCGGCCGAGGCGATCTCCGAGCCGATGAACCCGGCCCCGAGGATCACGACCCGGCGCGAGCGGGCCAAGGAGGCGCGAACGGCGAGCGCGTCGTCGTAGCGACGCAGCACGTGTACGCCGGGGAGTCCGGTCAGCCCCGGCAGGGTCGTCGCCGCGCTGCCGGTGGCGATCACGAGCGCGTCGTAGCCGAGCTCTCCGGCGCTGGTGGTCACCGTCCGGCCCTCGGTGTCGAGGCCGTGGACCCGGACCCCGGACAGATGGTGCACCCGCAGCTCCTCGATGACCTCGCCCGACCGCAGCGCGGGCACGTCGGGCGGCTCCTCGGCGGCGAGCACAGCCTTCGACAGCGGCGGCCGGTCGTAGGGCGGGTGCGGCTCGTCGCCGACGATCGTGATCGGTCCGGACCAGCCGGCTCCGCGCGCACCCTCGGCCGCGCGGAGCCCGGCCAGGCCGGCACCGACGATCAGGAGATGACGGTCGGGGAGAGTGGACATGCTCACCCCTTGAGGCGGAGCGCGGAGACCGGGCAGGAGTCGATGGCGGCCCGGACGTACCCACGGTCGGACTCGGGCACGTCGGAGGTCAGGACCTCGACCAGGCCGTCGTCGCCGACCTGGAAGTAGTCGTCGGCCTGGGTCTCGCACATTCCGATGCCCTCGCAGATCGCCTTGTCCGCTTCGATGGCGCTCATCGCGCTGCCTCCTTCAGGTCGTGGTCCTTCAGCGGGATGAAGTCGACCTTCTCGCGTACGCCGCAGTCCGGGCAGCACCAGTCGTCGGGGATGTCGCGCCAGGCGGTGCCGGCCGCGAAGCCCTCGAGCTCGTTGCCGACCGCGACCTCGTAGACGTAGCCGCAGCCGGGGCAGCGACCGGCGGCGACCTCGTCGTCGAAGCTCTGCCGGGTGACGTCGCCGAGCTCCTCGACCGTCGCCTCGGTGGTCGGCGGCGGGAAGGTGGCGAGCAGCTTGTCGAGCCGGCCGGGGCGTACGTTCGCGAGGCGTACGTCGCCGTCGAAGTGCGCGACCACGCGCTTGTCCATCACCCGGCGCCACAGCGGCGGGACCAGGGCCAGCACGATCATTCCGGCGTAGCCGGTCGGCAGGGCCGGGGACTCCCGGTAGTCCCGCAGGGTCTGGTAGCGCCGGGTCGGGTTGGCGTGGTGGTCGCTGTGTCGCTGCAGGTGGTAGAGCAGGACGTTGGTGGCGATGTTGTTGGAGTTCCACGAGTGCATCGGCAGCACCCGCTCGTATCGCCCCGACGTGGTCTTCTGCCGCAGCATCCCGTAGTGCTCCAGGTAGTTCACGATCTCCAGCAGGGAGAAGCCGATGACGGCCTGGAGGACGAGGTAGGGCAGGATCCCGACGCCCAGCCACAGCGTCATCGCGGTCCACAGGGCCACGCTCATCAGCCAGGCGTTGAGGACGTCGTTGCCGAGGTGGAACGGGTGGGTGCCCTTGCGGCGGTAGCGCTTGGCCTCCAGGTCCCAGGCGCTCCGCAGCGACCCGGACACGGTGCGGAACCAGAACGCGTAGAGGTTCTCGCCCATCCTGGAGGAGGCCGGGTCCTCGGGCGTCGCGACGCGGACGTGGTGGCCGCGGTTGTGCTCGATGTAGAAGTGGCCGTAGAAGCTCTGCGCGAGGGCGATCTTCGACAGCCAGCGCTCGTGGCTCTCCCGCTTGTGGCCGAGCTCGTGGGCGGTGTTGATGCCGATGCCGCCGATGAAGCCGATGGTGAGGGCCAGGCCGATCTTGTGCGCCAGCGGCCACTCCTGGGTCGCGATCAGGTACATCGCGAAGGCGAACCCGGCGTACTGGATCGGCAGGAACGCGAAGGTGATGTAGCGGTAGTAGCGGTCCTCCTCGAGCTCCTCGATGATGTCGTCGGGCGGGTTGGAGCGGTCCAGGCCGGCCGCGAAGTCGATGGCCGGGACCACGAGGAGCACCACGATCGGCCCCGTCCACAGGAAGACGCCCCAGCCGGTCAGCGCGTAGCCGCCCACGGCGATGAAGGCGAAGGACGGGACCACGAGCCCGAGGAGCCACAGGTAGCGCTTCCGGTCCCGCCACGTCGTCGTGGAGCCCCGGTCGACGGTGCCGCTGGCGTCGAGTGTCATCTGCTGCCTCCTGTGAGGTCGGTTACGTCTCCTGTCAGAATGGACGTACTCAGCAGGGAAGTCTCTGGCCGATCAGGCCGAATCGCTCACGGATTACTGTGAATATTCACAGTCGTCGCCGCAGGAAGGCGTCGTGGTAGTCGAGCGCCAGGAGCAGGTCGCCGGCCCGCTCGCGCGGCGGGCGGCCGAGCAGCCGCTCGGCCTGGGCGAGGCGGTAGCGGATGGTGTTCTTGTGGATGCCGAGCCGCTCGGCGAGCCGGTCCGCGGTGTCGGCCGAGGTGAGCACCTCGCGTACGGTCTCGCGCAGGCGCTCGTGGGCGGGGTCGGCCAGTCCGCGCAGCGTGGTGCGCGTGAACCGTTCGGCGGCGGCCGAGTCGTGGGAGACCAGGACCACGGCGGCCACGTCGTCGTAGACCGTCACCGCCTGCTGCCGCCCGGGTGCCAGCGCGACCCGCTGGGCCGCGAGAGCGTCCCGGTGCGCCGCGACGAAGCCGTCGAGACCCCCTCCGCCGACACCGACGGTCACCCGCACGGAGCCGGCGTCGATGCCGGTCCGGTCGAGGGTGTCGGGCCGTTCCCCCTGGGCGATCCAGGCCCACACCTCTCGGCCGCCGGGCCGCACCAGGACCGACCGGGGGTGGTGGCCCGGCTGGCGGGCGATCAGGCCGATCGCGGGCTCGAGCTGCTCGATGGCGTCGGCGGTGAGCGCATGCGCGACCAGCGCGACGTGCCCGGGGATGTTGATGGGGTGACCGTCGAGGGCGGCGGACAGCTCGGCGGGCGAGACGCTGCGGTCGTCGAGTGCCTGGGAGACCATCTCGAAGCGACGAGCGTCCCCGCGCTGACGGATCCGGTCGGTCTCGGTCTGGTGGAGCAGCACCGACTGCTCGACCGAAGAGCCGAACCATGCGGTCGCCTTCGTCCAGAACCAGACCAGCAGGCCGGCGCGGTCGAGGTCGCTCGGAGCCTCCTCGACGATCTGCACCGCGAAGTCCCAGCTCGCCTCCTGGGCGCGCTGGTAGATCTTGAGCAGCAGCGGAAGGCCGAGATGGCGGCGCGCGATCTCGAGCGCCACCGTGCGCGCGGTCGGGACCAGCTCGAACGGTCCAGCCGGCAGGGTGAGGCGGTCCAGGAAGGCGTACCAGTGCTCTTCGACGGCCTTCAGGAGGAGGGGCCTGAGGTCGGCCAGGTCGATCTCGCCGTCGGCCAGGATCGCATCCGCGGTCGACGCTGCCCAGCGGGCGACCTCCTCGGGCCGGCGCTGCTCGGCGGCGAACGACGTCACCCAGGCATCGAGCTCGGTCATCGCGTTCACCTCTCCTGCCCTGGGCGTCGGATGCCAGGGCAGTGTACAAATCCGGGAACCGAGGCGTGCCGCGCCGGGCGGTCAGGAGGGCATCGGCAGCACGTCGACCGGACAGTCCGCCTCACGGAGGAGGGCGCGGGTCACGCCGCCCAGGTGCGGGAACGCGTTGAGGTGCGAGGCCCGGCCGACGACGATCAGCCGGGCGGTCTCGCTGGCCGCGACCAGCGCATCCGCGGGGCCCTCCGCGAGCACCCGGCCCTCGAGCCGCGCCGGCGTGGTCTCTTCATCGTGCGCCCGGGCGCGCTGGATCAGGTCGGCCACGTACGTCTCCTCGCGCTTGGTCCATTCCCGGGTCATGGTGTGGTCGGCCAGCTCGGCGTGGAGTGCCATCAGGTCGAGGCCGTGGAGGACCGTGACCGGCTCGTCCATCCGGCCCGCCTCGTCCAGGGCGTAGCCCAGCACGTCGTCGTCGGTCTTGTCGTGGCCGACGGCGGCGACCACTCCGGTACGTCCCTCTGCCGACCAGCCTTCGGGCACCACGGTGACGGGGCAGTGGGCGTGACCGGCGACGCGTGCGGAGACGGATCCGGTGAAGACCCTGCGGGTACGGGAGATCCGCCGGCGCTGGAGGACGACCCGGTGCGCGTTCTCGGACTCCTTGATCAGGACGTGTGCGGCGTGACCGCGCAACAGTTCGCCGGAGACCTCGACCGCCTCGCCGACGACCTCGCGGGCGCGGGAGACGGCCTCGTGGAGACGCTGCTCGGCGAGCCGGCCGACGGCCGAGTCGTCGATGATCATCGACTGCGGCTGCATCGCTCCAGGGAGGCCGAGGATCGGATCTCCGAAGATGACGTTGGCCTGGAACACGTAGACCAGGCGCAGCGGGCGGCCGCAGCTCACGGCCAGCCGGGCAGCCTGCTCGATCAGCGCGGTCTCCGTCGACGGGTCGAGGATGCCGACGAGAACGGGCGCGGTGGAGACAGGGGCGGCGGGCGTGCTCATGCCATCACGCACATGTGGTCGCCGGTGAGGCCGTGGAACCCCCGGGTGCCTGCCCGGGTTGTGCCTGCCGTCGTCAGGACTCGCTTCATGGTGAGATCACTCCTCGGAGATCGGTGAGAGTTCTGGCCGGTTGATGCGCACCCGGGTGACGCCGGCGACCGTCGCCGCGGCGGTCTCGGCCAGGGCTCGCTCCTTCGGCGTCGCCGGCCCTGTCATCGCGGCGCACCCGTTGGCGACGACGACGAGCCAGTCGGGATGACCGAGCTCGCTGACGAGCTCCGAGAGCTCCTGCTCCAACGCCTCGTCGTCCCGCGCCAGGGCGCGGGCCACGTCGCTGCGGCTGATGACGCCGACGAGGAGGTCGTCGTCGTCGAGGACCGGCAGGCTCTTCAGCGACCGCTCGGCCATGGTGTCGACGACGACGGACACCTCGGCGTTGTCGCGAACCGCGACGGTCACCGAGCTCATCACGTCCTCGACGTGTGCCGGAGGCTGATCCGTCTCGGAGGCGCCCGCGCGCACGTGCGCGCGGGGATCGGGAAGGACCCGGTCGCGGATCAGGTCGATCTCGGCCACGATTCCGCAGACCCGGCCCGCGGACGTCACCACCGGCATCGCGGTGATCC
This sequence comes from Nocardioides sp. YJ-D4, assembly GCF_054031495.1. Taxonomy (NCBI): domain Bacteria; kingdom Bacillati; phylum Actinomycetota; class Actinomycetes; order Propionibacteriales; family Nocardioidaceae; genus Nocardioides; species Nocardioides sp. YJ-D4. The sequence goes on along the minus strand of NZ_CM132932.1, from coordinate 555,168 downwards.
GATGGTCACGGAGCTGCGCGAGCGCCACCTTGACGGGGGTGCGCCGGCGAACCGTGACCGGGGACGTCGTCATGATCTCTCGGACGAGCATGGTCATCACCTCTGGGAGTGCTCGTAAGTCATGACACGAGCCTGACTCCGGGAGCCCTGGCGTTCATGTGCGCAAGGTCCCGGGCCGGCCGGACCTTCGGCCCGCTCCGTCCCTGCGTCCCGGACCTAGGTCCTTGGCTCGCGGCACCGATGACCCTGACGCGCATCGTGAACCACGGGGAGATTGGAAGCATCGCCGGACGCGCGCCGAGTCCCCGAGGAGGGAACATGACCAAGCATGACCGGATCCTGGTCGGCATCGACGGAGGAGAGGGCGGCAGGGCCGCCCTTCGCCACGCCACGGAGCAGGCCCGCCGGAGCGGGGCCGACATGTGGCTCGTCCACGTGATCGACCTCGCCATCGCCACGGGGGTCTTCTACCCGTACGGCTACTCGGGGCTGGCGGACCAGATACGTGAGGCCGGCACCGGCATCCTGGCTCGCGCGGAGAAGGCGGTGGCCGAGCACATCGGTGCCGACCGGGTGACGACGACGCTCCGCGACGGGGGAGTGGCCGCCGAGCTCGTCCACGCGGCCGCCGACGCCGCGATGGTGGTCCTCGGCGACGAGCGCCACCTCAGCCTGGCGCGCGTCGTGACCGGATCGGTGACCGGCAAGGTCGCCTCGCGCGCGCCGGTGCCGGTCGTCGTCGTGCCGACCGCGTGGACGGCCGGCTCGGACACCCACCGGGTGGTCGTCGCCGTCGCGGACTGCGACGCCTCCACCGAGCTCGTCGCCCGCGCGCTGCGAGAGGCGGCGGACCGCGATGGCGAGCTGGTGGTCGCTCACGCCTGGGAGGTGCCGGCCGTCTACTACGAGACGACCCTGGGACAGCTGGACGCGGCGGGCTGGGAGGCGGACGCACGCCGCCGCCTGGCGAAGACCGTCGAGCGGGCACGGCGCTTGGTCCCGTACGCCGTGGGCACCGAGGTCCGGATCGAGATCCACCGCGGCCAGGCCGCCCAGGCCCTCACCCAGGCGTCGAGGGGCGCGGATCTCCTGGTCGTCGCCAGACGCGGTCGCGCCTTCCCGCTGCGCCGCCTGGGTGGCACCGGCCACGCCCTGATGCGGGAGTCTGCCTGCCCCGTCGAGGTGGTGCCGCCCGCCACCGAGGAGTACGACGTCGTGATCGACCATCGCGCCGACCGGGAGCACGAGGCGGCACGGTGAGCGCGAAGAGGTGGCCCCGGAAGGAGTCGCAGCCGGCTGTTGTCGATGGCCTGATGCGCGACGGCACGATCGCGGGCATCCGCGATGCGGTACTCGTGGATCGGGAGCGCCTGGTCGAGCTGCACGACGAGCTCTCGGACCTCGGCCGCTACCGGCGCTTCTTCCACGTCGGTCACCTCGATGCTGTGCGGTTCGTCGACGACCTCCTGCCCCGGCTGGGCCGCGGCGAGGCGATCGCGAAGGTAGCCGTGGTCGACGGGCGGGTCGTGGCGCTGGCCAGCTGCACGAGGACCGAGACCGGCGGGGAGGCCGAGCTGGCCCTGGTCGTCGCGGACCGCTTCGCCGAGAACGGCCTGGCCACCCTGCTCCTCGAGCACCTGGCCGTCGCTGCGACCGAGGCGGACGTGACGGAGTTCGTCTCCTACCTGCTGGCCGACAACGCCCCAGCCTTCGATGTGATGCGGGACTCCGGATTCGAGCTCACCGCGGTGCCCCATCAGGACACCGTCGAGGTCCGCTTTCCCGTGCGGCTCACCGAGCGCGTGCTGGAGGCGATGATCGAACGCGAACAGGAGGCCGACGCCGCCTCCCTCGGCGCGGTGCTGCGGCCGCGGTCGGTCGCGGTGATCGGCGCCGGCCGGCTCGATGAGAACCCCGGCCACCAGGTCGTCCGCAACCTGCGGCGCGCCGGCTTCACCGGAACCGTCCACCCGATCAACCCGCACTGCGACTACCTGCTCGGCCTCAGGTGCCATCGCTCGATCCTCGAGGTCGCGCCCGTCGACCTGGCGGTCATCGCGGTGCCGGCGGCCGACGTGCTCGAGGTCGTGCGTGAATGCGCCCATGCCGGCGTACGCGACCTGGTGATCCTCTCCAGCGGCTTCGCCGAAGCGGGTGCGGACGGACGACGTCTTCAGGACGAGATCCTCACGGTCGCCCGCAGAGCCGGGATGCGGGTGGTGGGCCCCAACTGCCTCGGTATCGCCAACACCGACCCCGAGGTACGTCTGGACGCGACGTTCTCGCCCATGACCGTCGGTCGTGGCCGGGTGGCGATGATGGTGCAGTCCGGCGCGGTGGGTATCGCTGCGCTGCAGCGGGCCGAGGACCTGGGTCTCGGTGTGTCGAGCTTCATCTCCGCCGGCAACAAGGCCGACATCAGCGGCAACGACCTGCTCATGTACGCCGCGGAGGACGACGCGACCGACGTCGTCGCGCTCTACCTGGAGTCGTTCGGCAACCCGCGCAAGTTCTCCCGGCTGGCGAGGCGCCTGGCCGTGCGCAAGCCGATCGTCGCGCTGGTCGGCGGCAGCAGCCGGACCGGCCGGCGTGCCGCGGTCGATCACACCGCCTCGGCGGTGACCTCGTCGGCCGCTGTGGAGGCGCTGTTCGAACAGTGCGGTGTGATCGGTGTGGACGGCCTCGAACAGATGCTGCAGACCACCAGCGTGCTGGCGAACCAGCCGCTGCCCGGTGGTCGCCGGGTCGGGATCGTCAGCAACGCCGGTGGCGCCGGCGTCCTCGCTGCTGACGCCTGCGAGGGTGCCGGGCTTCGACTGACTGCGCTGAGCGAGGAGACGACGGCCAGGATCCGCGAGATCGTGCCGGACGCGTCGTCGGTGCAGATGCCGATCGACCTGGGCTCGGGAATCGGCTGGGAGGCCTATGCCGAGGTGGTCTCGACGATCGCCCGCAGCGGTGAGGTGGACATGCTGATCGCGCTGCGTACGCCCCTACCCGCGCTCTCCTATGCCGCCCTCGCGCGTGCGCTGCGCACGGCGTTGCGCACGGTCCCGGGAGAGGCGAGCCCGCCGGTCACGACCGTCGCCGTCATGCTGGATCCCCACGGTCCCGGCCGGCCGATCAGCGCCGGGGAGCACCACGTGCCCGTCTTCGCGTTCCCCGAGGAGGCCGCGCGTGCCCTCGGACCGATCGTCGGGTACGCGGAGTGGCGGGCCCAGCCGCGCCGCCCCGCGGCCGAGGCCGCCTCCGGCAGCCGCGAGGTGGCTCGCGACGTCGTCGTCCGCGCGCTGCGGACGGCACCGGAGGGCTGCCGGCTGGCGGCCCCCGACGTGCGACAGCTGCTCGCTGCGTACGGGATCGGCGTGCTGCCGAGCGTGCTCGCCGACGGCGCGGAGGAGGCCGTCGACGCGGCCGAGTGGCTGGGCTACCCGGTCGTGGTCAAGCTGGCCGATCCCGAGGTCGCCCATCGCACCGACGTGGGTGGCGTACGCACCGGGCTCGGCAATCCCGACGAGGTGCGCGTCGCGGCGCACGAGGTGCTCCGGGTGCCGGGCGAACACGCCGGTCTGCTCGTCCAGCGCCAGGTCTCGGCCGGGGTCGAGCTCATCGCCGGTGTCGTGCAGGACCCGGTCTTCGGACCGCTGGTGATGGTCGGCTACGGCGGCGCGTACACCGAGCTGATCGGCGACCGCAGCTTCCGGCTCACCCCGCTCAACCGGGCCGACGCCGCCGCGGCGCTCGCGGAGCTGCGTACGGCGCCGCTGCTCGCCGGCTACCGCGGCGCGCCACCGGCCGACGCGGGCGCCGTCGAGCATCTCCTGGTCACCCTCGGTCGCCTCGCCGACGACTTCCCCGAGATCGCCGAGATCGACCTCGATCCCGTGATCGTGCACGAGCGCGGCGTCTCGGTCGTCGACGCGAAGGTCCGGCTGCACCCGGCTCCGCCGGCCACCGCCTCCGACCTGAGAAGCCTGCGCCCACCGGTCGGGCCGAGTGCGGGCACCTGATGGCGACGATGCGCGGGTGGCGGACGACCGGCGACGGTCGGCTGTCGAGCGGCGAGTTCGATGTGCCCGAGCCGGCGTCGGGGGAGGTTCTGATCGGGGTCGAGGCGTGCGCGGTGTGCCGGACGGACCTGCACGTCGTCGACGGCGACCTGCCGCGGCACCGGAGCCCGGTGGTGCCGGGCCACGAGATCGTCGGCCGGGTCCTCGCCGGGTTCGACCACGAGGCCGACGGGCCCCGCGTCGGCACCCGGGTCGGGGTGCCGTGGCTGCGCTCCACCTGTGGCCGCTGCCGGTGGTGCCGTTCCGGTCGGGAGAATCTCTGCGAGCGGTCTCGCTACACCGGCTGGGACGCCGATGGCGGCTATGCCGAGTACGCCGTCGCGCCGGCCGCCTACGTCTACCGGATACCGGACGCGCTGGAGCCGTTCCAGGCCGCGCCGCTGCTGTGCGCGGGGATCATCGGCTACCGCGCGCTGCGGCGCGCGGCACTCCCTCCGGGAGGACGGCTGGGTCTGTACGGATTCGGGGCCAGTGCCCACCTGACCGCGCAGATCGCGATCCGCCAGGGCGCGGAGGTCCACGTCGTCACCCGCGGCGATCCCGCGCGCCGGCTCGCACTCGACCTCGGCGCCGTGACCGCCGTCGAGCCCGGTCGTGCGGTTCCGCCGCTCGACTCGGCGATCGTGTTCGCCCCGTCCGGAGAGGTCGTACGTGAGGCTCTCGCCGCGCTGGACGCTGCGGGAACCTGCGCCGTGGCCGGCATCCACCTCTCCGACATCCCACCGCTCGACTACCAGCACCAGCTCTTCCGCGAGCGCACGCTCACCAGCGTCACCTCGAACACCCGCGCCGACGGGGTGGAGCTCTTCAGGCTCGCCGGCCGGCTCGACGTCCGCGCCGAGGTCACGCCGTACCCGATGAGCCGGGCCGACCGGGCGCTGGCCGACCTCGCGGCAGACCGGGTGCGCGGCGTCGCGGTCCTGGACGTCATCCGCTGAGGAGGTCGTGCTGCAGCGTACGCCGGGTGGAGCCGATGGCGTCGTTGGGGAGCCGGGACCTCTCAGGCCACCTGCTGCATCAGCTGGTGGCCGAGGTCGGTGGCCCAGTCGCCGGCACGGGCCTCTTCCTCGTGGGCGAGCGGACCCTCGATGGAGGAGACGTAGAAGCTGGCCGCCGGGGGTACGTCGTAGCCGCGGCGGCGCAGCAGATGCGCCACGTGCCGGGCGGCGGAGCCGGGCAGGTGCCGCATCGAGCGCGCCCGGGTGTCGAAGGCGGCGAGGTGGACGTGCTCGGCGTCCTGCACCTTCTCGAGCCACTCCCGTACGCCGCGGGCCTCGACCTCCGCCGGAGCGCCCCGCAGCACCGCGTCGGCGCGCGTGTTGGGCCGGCTCATCCCGAGCGCGTGCGTCGGTGCCCCGATCACGACCAGGTCGTGGGTGCGGAGCACGTCATCGCCGGCCAGTGTCACCGGGATCACCTTGACCTCCATGCCGACCTTCCGCAGCCCGTTGGCGACCGAGGTCGCGATGGTCGCGGTGTTGCCGAACATCGACTCGTAGACGACTGCTGCTCGCATCTGGCTCACATCCTTCCTCCGGCGCCGCGCCCTCTGCGCCCGCCATCGGCACCACCTTCCGACGGCGCCTTCATGCACGGTCAGTGGCGCACGTCCCCGACCCGAGGACCTTGGTCCGATGCCGTGGACCGGAGCCGCGAGGAGCCTGGAGGTATGAACTCACTCGAATCACCCGTGGTGGTGGAGGGTCGCCTCGACCCCGGGACCAGCCGCTGGTTGTGGCTGGTCAAGTGGCTGCTGCTGATCCCGCACTACGTCGTCCTGTTCTTCCTCTGGATCGCGTTCGCCGTGCTGAGCGTCGTCGCGTGGTTCGCGATCCTCTTCACCGCGCGCTACCCGCGCGCGATCTTCGACTTCAACCTCGGCGTGCTGCGCTGGGCGTGGCGGGTCGACTTCTACGGCTACTCGGCGCTCGGCACCGACGCCTACCCGCCGTTCACGCTCGAGGACGTGCCCGACTACCCGGCGCGCCTCCACATCGCCTACCCCGAGCAGCTCTCCCGGGGCCTGGTCCTGGTCAAGTCGTGGCTGCTGGCGCTGCCGCACCTGCTGGTGCTCGCCTTCTTCCTGGGCGGGGGACTGTATGTCACCCAGGCCAGCGACGACCCGGAGACCTGGGCATGGGGGAGCGGCATCGTCGGGCTGCTGGTGCTCTTCGCCGGTGTCGTGAGGCTGTTCGGGCGCCGGTACCCGCAGGGGATCTTCGACCTGGTGCTCGGCATGGACCGCTGGGCGCTCCGGGTCGCGGCGTACGTCTTCCTGATGACCGACACCTACCCACCGTTCCGGCTCGACCAGGGTGGGAGCGACCCTGCAGGGCCGGTGCTGCCGGAGCCTTCCTCGCCTGCCGGCGAGGCGGCGACGCCGCCCGTGGGCAACCCGGTCGGGACGGGATGGTCGTGAGCGCGGCCGCGCGAGTTCGTCGAAGGACTTTGGTCCTCGGCCTACGGGCCCGACGGGCATTGGCGAGCGCTGTTCGCGGCCGTAGATTGAACAGGTGACCGAATCAGCATCGCACGAGCGTGCCGCGGAGCCCATCCGGGTCTTCCTGCTCGACGACCACGAAGTGATCCGCCGCGGGATCAAGGACCTCCTCGAGGACGAGGACGACATCATCGTCGTGGGGGAGTCGGGGCTCGCCGACGAGGCCCGGCACCGGATCCCGGCGCTGCGTCCCCACGTCGCCATCCTCGACGGACGGCTCCCGGACGGCTCCGGGATCGACGTGTGCCGCGACATCCGCTCGGTGGACCCGAGCATCGGCGCGCTCATCCTGACCTCGTTCGACGACGACGACGCGCTGTTCTCGGCGATCATGGCGGGTGCGGCGGGCTACCTGCTCAAGCAGGTGCGCAGCGCCGACCTCGTCGAGAGCGTCCGCCAGGTCGCTGCCGGCCACTCGATGCTGGATCCCGCGGTGACCGCGCAGGTCCTCGAGCGGATCCGCAGCGGCCCGAAGGCCGACTCGACCTTCGAGCACCTGACCAACCACGAGCGCAGGATCCTGGAGCTGATCGGCGAGGGGCTGACCAACCGGCAGATCGGCAAGGAGATGCACCTGGCGGAGAAGACCGTCAAGAACTATGTCTCATCGCTGCTCGCCAAGCTGGGCTTGGAGAGCAGGACCCAGGCTGCGATTCTGGTGACCAAGTCTCTGCAGGGTTGATAGGTTGGGGGGTGTACCACTCCTGCGACACCGGGGGATCGACGTGGGCCGTACACCGCCCAGGCAGCGCCGTTCGCCAGATGACACTGCCGAGAAGACACTGCACAACACACCGCTCGATGAGCTGTTGACCGAAGTGGTCGAAAGGGTCACGGACGCCCGCGACGAGCAGGTGCGGTGGAGGCTGCTGCTCGATGCCATCGTCACGATGGGCGCGGGGCTCTCGATCGATGACCTGTTGGAGAGGATCGTCGAGGTCGCCCGAGCGCTGGCCGGTGCGAAGTATGCGGCCCTCGGGGTGCTCGCCGACGGTGGTGAACGGCGGCTGCGCCTGTTCATCACCCGGGGACTCACCGAGGAGCAGCAGATCCTGATCGGGGACCTGCCCAGCGGCCACGGCGTGCTCGGCCTGCTCATCGACCATCCCGAGCCGGTCAGGATGGGCGACATCACCGCCCATGCGGCGTCCTACGGCTTCCCCGCGAACCACCCGCCGATGCACTCCTTCCTCGGTGTTCCCGTGCGGGTCGGTGAGAAGATCTTCGGCAACCTCTACCTCACCGAGAAGACCGACGGCAAGGAGTTCAGCCAGCAGGACGAGAGCATCGTGGTCGCCCTGGCCGCGGCGGCCGGCGTCGCGCTCGAGAATGCGCTGCTGGCCGAGGAGGCTGCCCGTCGTGGGCGCTGGCTTGGTGCGCGGGCGGAGATCACCAGCGCGCTGCTGGACGACACCGACCGGTCCGCGGCCCTGCAGCTCGTGGCCGACCGGGCCCGCGAGATCGCCGGTGCCGACATCTCCTGGATCCTGACGGGGCCGTCGGCCGAGCAATTGCGGGTGGAGGTCGTCTCCGGCGCGGAGGTCGACGTCGATGTCCTCAAGCAGGCGCCGTTGGGTGAGTCGGTCGCCGGCCGGGCGATCCGTGAAGGCGTGCCGATGATGGTCGAGAACATCGCCGAAGCAGCGGCTGGAGGGGCCGCGTCCGGCGTCATCGATCTCAGCGACATCGGTCCTGGCGTGCTCGTGCCGTTGGGGCGCACCGACTCTTCCGAGGAGATGAACGCGGTGGGCGTGCTCGCCCTGGCCTGGCGACACGCCAATGCCGAGGAAGCCCAGCACGTCGACCTGGCGGTGGCCGACGCCTTCGCCGGGCAGGTGGCCGTGGCCATCCGGCTCGCGCAGAACCGTGAGGAGCGCAAGCGGCTGGCCGTCTACGACGACCGCGACCGGATCGGCCGTGACCTCCACGACGTGGTGATACAGCGACTCTTCGTCATCGGCCTGCGGCTCCAGGGCGTGCTCAACCTCGCCGAGAACCCGAAGCTGCACGGTCGGCTCGACCAGGCCATCGAGGACATCGACGACACCATCCGCGACATCCGGCGCGCCGTCTTCGAGCTCGGCACGCCGGACCATAGCGGCGACATCCAGTCCCAGGTCACCGAGATCGTCAACCGGGCCGCGAAGTCGCTGAAGTTCCGTCCGGCGCTCGCCTTCGACGGCCCGGTCCGGCTCCGCGCCACCCCTGAGGTCACCAAGGACGTCCTCGCCGTCCTCGGTGAGGCCCTGTCGAACACCGTCCGCCACGCGCAAGCGAGCGAGGTGGAGGTCTCGCTGTCCGCCGGGTCTGACCTCGTGCTGCGCGTGCGCGACGACGGGGACGGGATCCCCGCCGACGCGGTCGAGAGCGGACTGGCCAACATGCGTCACCGGGCCGAGGCCCACGGCGGCCGCTGCACCGTGAAGCCGGCGCGGCCGCGGGGCACCGTGGTCGAGTGGTCGGTGCCGCTGAGCTGAGTCACGTGCCGCTGAGGTCGGCCTCGTCCCCGAGCATGACGACCTTCATCGCTCCCGTGTCCTGGGCATCGGCGAAGATGTCGTACGCCTCCTGGATCTCCGCCAGACCGAACCGGTGCGTCACCAGGTCGGGGAGCGTGATCCGCCCGGCAGCGAGCATCGACATGAGCATCGGGGTCGAGCTGGTGTCGACGAGCCCGGTGGTGATCGTGACGTCACGGTCCCACAGCGACTCCAGGCTGAGGACCGCGCTGCGCCCGTGGACGCCGACGTTCGCCACCCGGCCGCAGGGCCTGACCAGCTCGGCACACAGCTCGAAGGTCTCGGGGATGCCGACCGCCTCGATGCTCACGTCGACGCCATCGGCGGTGTTGCTCCGCACCCAGGCACGCGCCTCCTCGGCATCGGCGAGCGTCACATCGGCGCCGAGGGCCTCGGCCGCCTTGCGCCGCGACTCCGCGGGGTCCACCACCACGATCCGCAGCGGGCTGTAGAGCCGGGCCGTCGCGTTCGCGGCGAGCCCGATCGGCCCGGCGCCGACGATCAGGACGGTGTCTCCGGGCCCGACCTCGCCGTTGCGTACCCCGACCTCGTAGGAGGTGGGCAGGATGTCGGCGAGCAGGACAGCGGTGACGTCGTCGATCTCGCGGGGCAGGTGGTGCATCGAGTGGTCGGCGAACGGCACCCGGACCCGCTCGGCCTGGGTGCCGTCGATCAGGTGACCGAGCACCCAGCCGCCGCCCCCGGTGCAGCGGCCGTAGCTGCCGGAGCGGCAGTAGCGGCAGCGTCCGCAGCTGCTGATGCAGGAGATGAGCACCCGGTCGCCCGGGGCGAAGTCGCGTACGCCGGGTCCGGTCTGCTCGACCACCCCGACCGCCTCGTGGCCCAGCACGGTGCCGGGTGCCACGCTCGGCACGTCCCCCTTGAGGATGTGCAGGTCGGTGCCGCAGATCGTGACGGCGTCGACGCGGACGATCGCGTCCTCGGCGTCGCGGACCACGGGATCGGGGACATCGGTCCACTTCCGGGATCCGGGTCCGTCGTAGACGAGTGCTTTCATGGTTGCCTCCTGAGATGTGGTGCTGACGATCCTTCGCCGCCCACGGTGTGATCAGGAGTGGCCATCGGCCACGGGCGGCGGGGCCTTGGTCCTGACCGGCACACGCGGCTCCCGCGCGCGTGGGAAAGTGCTCCCATGGACGTACGCCGCGTGCTGCCGACGTGGGCCATCGGCTACCAACGGCGATGGCTGTGGCCCGATCTGCTCGCCGGCGTGACGATCACCGCCTACCTGGTGCCGCAGGTGATGGCGTACGCCGAGCTCGCAGGCCTTCCGCCGGAGACCGGCCTGTGGGCGTGCGTGGGAGCGATGGTCGTCTACGGGCTGCTCGGCACCTCGCGGCTGCTGTCGGTCGGGCCGGAGTCGACCACGGCGCTGATGACCGCGGCCGCGATCGGGGCCATCCCGGCCGCAGCGGTCGACCCGGCAGCGTTCGCGCCGACGCTGGCGCTCGTGGTCGCCGCGATCTGCCTGGTCGGCTGGCTCGCCCGGGTGTCGGTGCTGGCCGAGCTCTTCTCCAGGCCGGTGCTGGTCGGCTACATGGTGGGCATAGCGATCCTGATGATCGTCTCGCAGCTCGACAACCTGACCGGTGTCCAGATCGAGGGCGGCGGGGTGCTGGCGGAGCTCGCCAGCTTCGCCGCAAACCTCGATCAGGTCCATGTCCCCACGCTGCTCCTCGGCGGGGGCGCCGCCGCCGCGATGATCCTCGGCTCCCTGCTCGCTCCGCGTGCGCCGGTCGCGCTGCTCGGCATGCTGGCCGCCACCGGGATCGTCGCCCTGCTCGGGGAGGGGCACGGCCTGCAGCTGGTGGGGGAGATCCCGGTCCGGCCGCCCACCCCGGGCCTTCCGAGCCTGGACCCGGGCGTCATCGTCTCGATGCTCGGTCCGGCACTCGGCGTCGCGTTCGTCGGCTACACCGACAACATCCTGACCGGGCGCGCCTTCGCCCGCCGCGACGAGCGCGTCGACGCGCGCCGGGAGCTGCTCGCGCTGGGCGGGGCCAACCTCGGCGCCACACTCATGCACGGCTTCCCGGTGAGCAGCAGCGGCAGCCGCACCGCGATCGGTCATGCCGTGGGCGGGCGCACCCAGCTGACCTCCTACTTCACCGCGGCGGTCACCGTGCTCGCCGTCGTGCTCCTGGCTCCGGTCCTGGCCGCGTTCCCGCAGGCCGCGCTCGGCGCCGTCGTCGTCTACGCCGCCACCAAGCTGGTCGACGTCGGTGAGCTGCGCCGCTTCGCCCGGTTCCGGCGCAGCGAGCTGGTCCTGGCTCTTGTCGCGACCGTGGCGGTCCTCGTCGCCGGGGTGATGTGGGGCGTACTCATCGCCGTCGGCCTCTCCGTGCTCGACCTGCTGCGCCGGGTCGCGCACCCGCACGACGCCGTCCTGGGCTACGTCCCGGGCCTGGCCGGCATGCACGACGTCGACGACTACGCCGACGCCGAGGAAGTGCCTGGGCTGCTCGTCTACCGCTACGACTCGCCTCTCTTCTTCGCCAACGCGGAGGACTTCCGCACCCGAGCGCTGGCCGCGGTCGACGGGGCTGCGTGGCCGGTGGAGTGGTTCCTGCTCAACGTGGAGGCCAACGTGGAGGTCGACATCACCGCTGTCGACGCCCTCGAGGCACTGCGTACGGCCCTGGTCGAGCGCGGCGTCGTCCTCGCGATCGCCCGGATCAAGCAGGACCTGCGCGAGTCGCTGGCGCCCTCCGGGATCCTGGACCGGATCGGTGACGAGCTGCTCTTCCCGACGCTCCCGACCGCCGTCGAGGCCTACCGCCGACGCGGCGGGGAGTGACGGACCAAGGTCCCCGGATCCGGGCCCCGACGTCCCTGCCCGCCGGCGCCGGAGCGGATGAGAGTGGTGCTGGGGACGGCCGGACGTGCCGCGCCCGAGAGGAGACGACATGTCCGAGAAGAACCGGATCCTGGTCGGGGTCGACGGCGGAGAGGGTGGACGGGCCGCGATCGCCTACGCCGCGGCGGAGGCCGGTCTCGACGATGCGAGCCTCTGGCTCGTCCACGCGACCCTGACAGAACCTGCCGACGTGGTCCGTCCGTACCCGTGGCTCACCGACGAGGCCCGTCGGCCCGGGATGAAGGTGCTGAAGCAGGCCGCCGACGAGGCGGCCACCTATGTGGGTGACGAACGTGTGAGCGGCACCCTCCTGGAGGGGCGCGCGGCCCCCGGCCTCGTGCACTCGGCGGCAGACGCCCGTCTGGTGGTGCTGGGCGACGACCGCGGCCACCGGCTGGAGCACGTCGTGACCGGGTCGATCATCCACCGGGTCGCCGGCCACGCGCCGGTCCCGGTCGTGGTGGTGCCGACCGGCTGGTCGGCCGAGCAGCCCGCTCGCCGGGTCGTGGTCGCGGTCAAGGACTGCGAGGACTCGACCGGGCTGATCGCCCAAGCGCTGCGGCACGCGGCGGACCGCGACGCCGAGCTGGTCATCCTCCACGCCTGGCAGCTCGACACGGTCTACGAAGACATGACCCTGTCGCGCGTCGACGTGAGTGACTGGGAGAGCGGCACCCGCCGTGCCCTGGCCGACTCGCTCGACCGGGCCCGCCGGCGGGTGCCGCACGGCTCCGCGGTGGTCGTCGGCGTCGAGGTCCGTCACGGGCAGCCCGCTCGGGTGATCGCCGACGAGGCCGCCAAGGCCGATCTGCTGGTCATCGGCCGGCGCCGCCGTTCGTTCCCGATGGGCCGACTGGGCTCCACCGGCCGCGCGGTCATCCGGGAGAGCCGTTGCCCCGTCGAGATCCAGCCGCCGATTCCCGACGTCATCGCCATCGAAGACCTCGTCCTCGAGCACGAAGGTCGGTTCGAGAAGGCCGGCGCCGACCCGGCACCAGCCACCTGAACCTCTCAGGCAACGTGGAGAGGTGGAGGCGGGGCGATGACGACCACGGTGATCGAGATCGAGCGGAAGTACGACGTGGACGAGCATGCCCGGCTCCCTGGTCTGGCGGGTCTCCCTGACGGGGCCCAGGCCGACCCTCAGGAGACGGTAGCGCTGTCGGCGACCTACTACGACACCGTCGAGCTCGACCTGATCCGCGCCGGGATCACGTTGCGTCGCCGCACCGGCGGGGACGACGCGGGCTGGCACCTCAAGCTCCCCGTCGGCTCGGATCGCCACGAGCTGCAGGTGCCACTGGACGGCTCGGGCGAGGCGCCTCCGCGAGAGCTGACCGACATTCTCCGCGGCCTGCTGCGCGACCAGCCGCTGGTCCAGGTCGGAGCCGTCGACACGAGACGTGCGTCGACACTGCTCCGGGACGCGGACGGACGGTTGCTCGCGGAGGTGTGCGACGACCAGGTGACGGCGCGGCGACAGGGTGCCGCGCCGGGTGACGCGGAGCGGTGGCGGGAGTGGGAGGTCGAGTTCACCGGCCGGCGCAAGGGGTTGGTCGACGAGCTCGAGCGTCGTCTCCTGGCCGCGGGTGCGCTGCCGTCGGCACGGCGGGCGAAGCTGGCCCGGCTCCTTCCCGCGGACGCACCGGTCGCTCGGGCCGGCGTGGCGTCGATGAAGACGAAGACGAAGACGAAGACGAAGAAGACGACCGCTGCCGAGGTGCTGGCGCCGTATCTGGCCACCCAGATCGCCGAGATCACCCGCCTCGACCCGCTGGTGCGAGCCGACGTGCCGGATTCGGTGCACAGGATGCGCGTGGCGGGCCGGCGGATCCGTGCTGTGCTCGGCACCTACCGCGGCTTGTTCGACCGCAGCCGGACCGGTCCGTTGCGTGTCGAGGTCAAGTGGCTGGTCGACGAGCTCGGCAGGCCGCGCGATCTCGAGGTGCTGCGCGACCGTCTCGATGTCCTGCTGGCCGGCGACGACTCGGGCGCCGGGACCGTGATCGGCGCCGAGCACGAGGCCGCGCACCGAGCGGCCGTCGAAGCGATGACGTCGCCCCGCTACTTCGCGCTCGTCGACTCGCTGCGCGACTTCGCCGAGGCGCCGCCCTGGTCGGCACGTGCCGGCAAGCCAGCCCGTAAGCAGCTCCGCGCCGCGCTCCTCGAGGACGTACGCCGCCTTGCGCGGGCCACGGGGGCGGCCGGACGATCCACCGTCGGCAGTGACCGCGGGTCGCGCCTGCACGACGTCCGGAAGGCGGCCAAGCGGATCCGGTACTCCGTCGAGGCGGTCGTGCCGGTGTTCGGCGCCGACGCGAGTCGCTTCGCCGAGATGCTGGGCGAGGTCCAGGAGGTCCTGGGGGACCACCACGACGCGGTCGTCGCCGGCCAGGAGATCGTCCGGCTCGACCAGGTGCGCCCGGACCTCGTGGAGTCCGCGCTTGCCGAGATCGATGCCGTCACCTCCGCTCGCGACGACGCCTACGAGCACGCCGTACGTCGGCTGCTCAGGCCCAAGTCACGGCGCTGGCTGCGATGACCCATCGGCGGGTCTCCGCCCGTCCTCTGCTGCTTCGATGGACCCTGACGGTCACCGCGGCCGAGACCGCCGGGTTCCTCGCTCCTGCCGTGGTCGGCGTACTCACGGCGGATCTGCCGTGGTTCGGGAGTCTGCCGGGGCTGCTCACGGCCGGCGCGGTCGAGGGGTCCCTTCTCGGATGGGCGCAGGCCTCGGTGCTCCGTCGAGTGCGGCCCGCGGTCCGCGGACCCCGCTGGGTGATGCTCACCGCCGCAGCGGCGGTGGCGGCGTACCTGCTGGGGACGGCGATCGCACTCGGCTCGACGGGGCCGGGGTGGGCGGGCTTCGTCGTCGCGGTCGTCTGTGGTCCTCTGCTCCTGCTGTCGATCGGCGGCGCGCAGTGGCTCGAGCTGCGCCATCACGTCGCACGCGCAGCCACCTGGATTCCAGCCACCGCCGTCGCATGGCTCCTCGCGCTGGCCGCCTTCCTCCTCGTCGCCACCCCGCTGTGGCACGAGGGGCAGCGGGTCGGGGTCAGCATCGCGATCGGCGCGGGCGCCGGCATCGTGATGGCCTTCGTCCAGGCGGTGCTCACCGGATGGTGGCTGCGTCGGCTGCTGTCCGGGGACAGGTGAACCCCGGTGCCTCCACGGGCACCGGGATCGACCCGGCTCTGACGCAGTTCGGCACCCCCGCGTTCAGCGGGGCCCGGTGACCTCTCGTCGTCGAAGCGTCGCCATCCGACGCTCGTACTCGTCCTCGTCGATCTCCCCGCGCGCCAGGCGCATCGCGAGCACGTCCTCCGGACTGCCCGGACCGCTGGGCCCGCTGGGCGGCCGGTCCTCGCTGAGAAGACGGCGGCCGACGACGACCGCGGTCGTGATCACCAGACCCCAGAACAGGATCATGCTGATCGTCATCAGGGCGTAGCCCCACCCGCTCATCCCCGAGCCGTACCAATACATCATCACGTCCTCCTCAGCGTGTAGCCGCTGCTTCGACAGTGCGCGCGGCAACCTCGGCGCGGCGAGTGCCCAACGGCTGATGAGGTCGGGGCCTTGGTCCCGAACCGAGAGGATCCTCGCCCCTTCGCGTGTCCTGGGGGCCCCTTGGAGGCTGGCTCCCATGAGACGTTGGGTGTGGTGCCTTGTGGCCGGCACGACCGCCGGTTGTGGACTGGCCGAGCTCATGACGTGGTCTGTGGCCGCGACGCTCGGATGGTGGTTGGCCATCGAGCTGGTCGCGGTGTCGGTGTGCGTGTGCCTGTGGCCCGATGGGCACCGGATCCGCTGGTCCCTGTTGTTCGTCAGATGCCTGCCGTGGCCCACGGTGCCACTCGCCGCCGGCGGCCTCGTCATGGCTCTCGGGCCGGCGACCGCGATCCTGGCGACGGCCGCCGGGCTGGCCGCGGCCTGGGAGGCTGGTTGGCTCGACGGGCGGGCCCTCGAGGGATGGTCGGCGAGGAAGGCGGCCAAGGCCGAGCGCCGTGCCCGGTCCCGTGCCGATCGCCGGCCCACCACCGTGGTCAGCCCCCGGGTCGTGGACGTGGTCGACCCCGTCGATGCCGTTCTGGAGGTGACCGACGAGCTGACCGACGCCGACCTCTGCCGAGCGTGGCGGTCCAGCTACGTCGCCCTCGACCGCGCCACCGAGTCGGACCAGAAGCTGCGAGCCGTGCAGATCCGCGCCCTTCTCCTCGACGAGCTCGGGCGTCGCGACCCGAAAGGGCTGGAGGCCTGGTTCCGCTCCGGGGCGAGAGCGGCCGGATGGCCGGACCGCTACCTCCGTGGCGGCGTACCACCCCGCCGGCCTCGGAGCACGCTCTGAGCGACCGTGGCAGTTGTCCCGGGGGACCTAGATCCCGGTGCACGGGACCATAGCCCCTCGCTTCCGGCCACCGGACGCGGTTCTGATGGAGCTGGCCGACGTGGCCACGAGCCTCCGGTCGGACTCATGGGGGAGGCCCGACCCGGATGGGCGCTCGGCGGGGCGGATCACGCATCCGCCCCGCCGGGCGGTGCACGTCCGGACACCCGCCAGGCCGTGGCTTCACGGCCCACCGGCCCGACAGGCCGAGGACCTAGGGCCCCTGGGGTGCGGACCCCGTTCTCTCGTCGCGGTGGGGCCGGCGGCGATTCGCTGAAGGTGTCCGGCCCGAACCCACGGACCGGCGACACCGATGGAGGAACCATGACTTCGATCTCCACACCCGGCTCCGCGACAGCGCTGCCCGGACAGTTCTCGACGCCGGCCGCACGGATGTTGGCGGCGCTGCGGATCGGGTTCGGGCTCACGTTCCTGTGGGCCTTCTTCGACAAGCTGCTCGCGCTGGGGTTCCACACCGGCGCGATCACCAACGAGGCCGGCACCCGCACCGGCATCGACTTCTTCGCCGAGGACGCTGCCTGGATCAACGGCGGCAGCCCCACCGAGGGCTATCTGTCCAACGTTCCCGAGAACAACTGGCTGCAGGGCATGTGGAACGACATGGCAGGCCAGTGGTGGGTCGACGGGCTGTTCATGCTCGGTCTGCTCGGGGTGGGCCTCACTCTCACGCTGGGGATCGGCATGCGGATCGGCGCCATCGCCGGAGCGGCGATGTACCTGCTGATGTGGTTCGCGAGCTTCCCGCTGCAGCAGAACCCGATCATCGACGAGCACCTGCTCGGCGCGCTCACGGTCGGCGTCCTGGCCTTGACGTACGCCGGTGACACCTGGGGGTTCGGCAGGCGCTGGGCGCGGCAGCCGATCGTCATGCGTCACGGCTGGCTGCGATGAGCTCTCGTGCCCAGATCTCCTCAGACCGGCCCGGGGGACGCGACGCGCTGGCCTCCCCCGGGCCCTGGTCTCCCCAGGCATCACGTCGAATCCATCACTTCGAATCCATCGCTTCGAGCACTACTCCCGAGGAGAGAACCATCCATGAGCTACGTACGCGCCTTCGACGAGGTCGGCATCGATGACATCTCCCTGGTGGGAGGCAAGAACGCCTCGCTCGGTGAGATGTACCGCCGGCTCCACGAACGCGGCATCCGGGTGCCCGACGGGTTCGCCGTCACGGCCGACGGCTATCGCCACTTCCTGCGCGCCGCCGGCCTCGACGCGGCCCTCGAGACGAACTTCGCCGGTCTCGACGTCGACGACCGCGACGACCTCGCCGAGCGCGCCGGCCGGGCGCGCGGCCTGTTGCTCGCCGCGGAGCTCCCGCGGGACTTGGCCGAGCAGATCACGGCGGGCTACCAGGCGCTTCGGCGCGAGTACGGCCCGGAGGTGACGCTCGCGGTTCGCTCGTCGGCGACCGCCGAGGACCTGCCGGACGCGAGCTTCGCCGGCCAGCACGAGTCCTTCCTGCACATCGAGGGCGAGGAGGCGCTGCTCGACGCCGTGCGGCGCTGCTTCGCCTCGATCTTCACCGACCGGGCGGTCGACTACCGGGCCAGGCACGGCTACGACCAGCTCTCGGTGGCGCTGTCGGTCGGCGTGATGAAGATGGTGCGCTCCGACCTCGCCTGCTCGGGGGTGTCGTTCACGCTCGACACGGAGTCGGGGTTCCGGGACGTCGTCCTGGTGACCGGCTCCTACGGACTGGGGGAGAATGTCGTGCAGGGACTGGTCGAGCCCGACGAGTTCTACGTGCACAAGCCGACGTACGCCGCCGGCCACCGCGCCGTCCTGAGCCGGCGCCTCGGCGGGAAGGCGGTCCGCATGGTGCGCGGCGACGTGGAGCCGGTGCGCAACGAGCCCACCCCGCCGGCCGACCGCGACCGCTTCTGTGTCACCGACGAGGAGGTGCTCGAGCTTGCCGGCGCCGCGATGACCATCGAGAGCCACTACGGCAGGCCGATGGACATCGAGTGGGCCAAGGACGGCACCGACGGACTGCTGTACGTCGTCCAGGCCCGCCCCGAGACGGTGGCGGCGCGACGGCGTCCCGCGACGACGACCCACTACGTGGTCGAGACCCACGGCGACGTGCTCGCGACCGGTCGTGCGGTCGGCGCACGAGTCGCCGCCGGGCGCGCCCGGATCGTCCACGGCGTCGGGGAGGACGCCGAGTTCGCCCCCGGTGACGTGCTGGTCGCGCCCAGCACCAGCCCGGACTGGGAGCCGCTGATGAAGATCGCCTCCGCCGTCGTCACCGACCACGGCGGGCGCACCTGCCACGCCGCGATCGTCGCCCGGGAGCTCGGCATCCCGGCCGTCGTCGGCACCGGCGACGCGACGTCCGCCATCGCCGACGGTGAGAAGGTGACCGTCTCCTGTGCGGAGGGGGAGGACGGACGTGTCTATCGCGGCCTGGCCGACTTTCATGCGCGCGAGACCGCCGCCGACGTGACGACGCGTCCACGCACGAAGGTGATGCTCAACCTGGGCAACCCGGGGATCGCGTTCGAGTCGTCGTTCCTGCCCAGCGACGGGGTCGGGCTGGCCCGGATGGAGTTCATCCTCGCCGAGCACGTGCGCGTGCATCCGCTGGCCGCGCTCCACCCCGAGCGCGTCACCGATGCCGGCCAGCGCGCGGAGGTCGAGCGCCTCGTCGGCGACGATGGCGCGGCGTACGTCATCGAGAGGCTGGCCGAGGGCATCGGCACGATCGCGGCAGCCTTCCATCCCAAGCCCGTGGTCGTGCGCCTGTCCGACTTCAAGACCAACGAGTACGCGGCACTCCTCGGCGGGGCTGCCTTCGAGCCGGCCGAGGCCAACCCGATGCTCGGCTTCCGTGGAGCCGCGCGCTACGCCCACCCCGCCTACACCGAGGGCTTCGCCCTCGAGTGCGCCGCACTGCGCCGGGTGCGCGAGGAGATGGGCCTGGAGAACGTGGTGGTCATGGTGCCGTTCGTACGGCGCCTGGACGAGGCCGACAGGGTGCTGGCCAGGATGGCGGAGCTCGGGCTGCGGCGCGGTGAGCACGGCCTGAAGGTCTACGCGATGTGCGAGATCCCGTCGAACGTCGTCCTCGTCGACGAGTTCGCCGAGCGTTTCGACGGGTTCTCGATCGGCAGCAACGACCTGACCCAGCTCACCCTCGGCGTCGATCGCGACTCCGAGCTGGTCGCGTTCGACTACGACGAGCGTGACCCGGCGGTCGAGAAGATGATCGCCCTCGCCGTCGAAGGCTGCCGGCGCCACGGGATCCACTCCGGCATCTGTGGTCAGGCCCCGTCGGACCACCCCGAGGTCGTACGCACCCTCGTCGGTCTCGGCATCGACGCCATCAGCGTGACGCCCGACTCGATCCTCGCGGTCACCCAGACCGTGCTCGCGGCCGAGGGCTGAGCCGTGGTGGGTGACCAAAGGCCCTCGGCTCGGGTCGACGGTCCGTGTCGAAGGACGGCCTCGGAGAGCGACGCTGGAGTCATGAACGAGAGCAGAGACCTCATCCTGGCAGGAGTCGACGGCACCGAGGCCGGGCTGGCCGCCGCCCGCTACGCCGCCGCAGAGGCGGTACGGTGCGGCGCAGCGCTGCACCTGGTGTACGTGGTCGACCCCTATGCGCCACCGCTGCCGACCTGGCCGGTGGCTCCCACGGCCGCCGACTCGAGGATGGGTCAGCTCGGCCGAGCGATCCTCGCCGAGGCGGAGGAGGCGGTCGCCGACAGCGGCGCGGTGGTGAGCACGTACCTCCTGCTCGGCCTGCCGGCAGGGGTGCTGGCCCAGCAGGCCGCCAAGGCGCGCCTCGTCGTGCTCGGCGACCAGCCGCGCTCGTTGTTCGACCGGATCATCACCTCATCCATCCTCGGCCCGGTCGCGGCGCACTCGCCGGTGCCGATGATCGTGGTCCCTGCCTCGTGGCAGCGCGGTGAGGAGTCCCGCGAGATCGTCGTCGGAATCCAGGACCCCGCCGCCTCGGTCGCCCTGGTACGCCGCGGTCTGGAAGTGGCGGCCGAGAGGGGTGCGCGGCTGCGGCTGCTGCACGCCTGGCACACCTTCGGGGCGTACCAGGACTACCTCACGGTCGGGAGCGAGGAGCAGGAGTGGATCGACCGCGCCGAGCGTGAGCTCCTCGCGGTCCTCGAGACGGCCCGAGCCGAATCTGGACCGGCTGCCGCCGAGGTCGACGCCCGCGTCGAGGTCGTGCACGCACAGACCGCCTACGCCCTGGTGGAAGCGTCCCGCACCGCGGATCTGCTGATCCTGGGTCGCGGGCGGAGCTTCCTCGGCTTCGGGCATCTGGGCGGCACCGCCCGGGCGGTGCTGCGGGAGAGCCGCTGCCCGGTCGAGATCGACCCGCACGTGGCCCCGACGTTCGAGGGGGACGCCGGGGCCACGGACGGGGTCACCGTGGCAGACAGCCGGCCGGCTCATGCCGGCCGAGCGTGATGAAGACGACTGTGTCGAAGACGACTGTGAGGAAGGAGCGGGCGATGTACTTGGCAGCACGATGGTTCCCGGGGCACCTGGCCGCGATGGACCACGCCGAATGCGTGGAGCTGCTGGATCGGAGCGAGGTCGGCAGGGTCGCCTTCGACGATCCTGAGGGTCCCCTGGTCCTGCCGGTCAACCACGTCATGGTCGACGAGCGGATCGTGTTCCGCACGGCCCCGCGCACGGCGATCGCGAACCACGTCGGCACCGGGCATGTGTCGTACCAGGTCGACGAGTTCGACACCTACACCTCCTCGGGCTGGAGCGTGCTGGCGCGTGGGACAGCGGAGTTCGTCGACGGGGTCTGGCTGAAGGCGCACGACCTCGAGCCGGAGCCCTGGGCGGACGGCCGGCGAACGTTGTTCGTCTGCATCACGCCCACGCAGATCACCGGCCGGCGCGTCGTCCCGGTCTGAACCGTACGTAAGCAGACGACTAGAGCCGAAGGAGCCCGACATGTCGAACGCATCCATCCCTGAGGGCGCCGTCCTGGTCGGCGTCGAGAACTGGCCGGCAGCGACCGAGAGCGTCTCCTGGGCCGCCGAGCAGGCGTTCCGCGACGGACACGACCTGTGCCTGCTCCATGTGGTGACCGGGGCGACCCTGGACACCCCGCCCGGATTCCGGGCCGGGGCACCCTCGGAGCTCGACCAGGACCACGGCGCGGTGGTGCTGGCGACCGCGAGCCGGTACGCCGACCGTCGCCTCGACGAGCTCTCCCGAGCGCCCGAGTTCGTCGGGTTCCGGCGGCCGGAGGTGCGCGTGGACCTGCAGGTCGGACCGGTGGCATCGGTGCTGGACGCCGCCTCCCGAGTCGCGTCGCTCCTGGTGCTCGGGTCACGGGGGAGGGGTCCGATCAGCAGCCGGATCCTCGGCTCGGTCAGCAGGTCGGCGCTCGTCGACGCCCGGTGCCCGGTGGTCGTGCTCCGTCCGGGCGCCGGCGAGCTGGGCCGTGGTGTGCTCGTCGGCATCGACGGGACCAGCGACTCGATCCCTGCTCTGGAGTTCGCCTTCGCCCAGGCCGCCCAGCGCAGCCTGCCGATCACGGTCCTCTACTGCTACCGCTCCGGCCGCGCCGATCGCCCGGACGATGACCGGGTGCTGGTCGCGGAGAGCGTCGCCGGGCTCCGTGAGCGCTACCCAGACCTGCATCCACGCCTGCGGATCGAGGCCGGAAGCCTCGCGCACACGCTCTCCGAGCAGTCACCGACGATGCACATGGTCGTGGCCGGGAGCAGCGGCACCGGCGTGGCGAAGTATCTCCTGGACCACGCGCACGGCGTCGTCGCCGTGATCCCGCCGGCTCTCTCCCGAGCCGACACGTCGCCACCCACCGCCGCGGTGTGAGCCTCAGATCTCCATCCGGAGAATCGCACCGGGCCAGGGCTCGACCTGCCCGGTGTCGACCGTGAAGCGTCGCCCGCACCGCTGTGGGCGCGGGCGGTGACGAGCATGCCACGACCGCGATCGCCCGTCGAACGGTTTCGCGGGACGTGCGAGTAATTGCCTCGCGCGTGGGCGCCTCCGCCCGCTATGGTTCACGGCGATGGGAACGCTGAAGTAATCGATCGGGACGCTGCGTCGAGTTTTCTCCGCAGCGGGTCCTGAGCGACCGCGTCGCCTCGTCGGCGCGCTCGAGGTCCAATTCCGATCCCGCGTCCCCGGACGCGAGTAACCGTGGCGGACGTCCGCCACGTCGAGGAGTCCTCATGTTCCCGTCTGCTCCCCTCCCTGACCGCTCAGTCCGAAGCCACCGTGTCTGTGAGCTGCGCGAGGCCACGGTCCGCTTCGGCGAGCAGATCGTCCTCGCCCGGGTCGACCTCGTCGTCGGCCCGGCCGACCGCCTCGCCGTCATCGGCGACAACGGCGCCGGAAAGTCGACGCTGCTCGACCTGCTCGCCGGTGTCGTGGCGCCGGTCGCCGGCGAGACCCGCGTCGTCGTCCCAGACGGCATCGCGCACGCCTCCCAGGCGCCGCGGTTCCCGGCCGGCGCGACCGTGCAGGATGCCGTCGACCTCCTGCTCGCGGACCTCCGCGATCTGGAGTCACGTATCCGGTCCTGCTCCGAACGACTGTCCCACGCCGACGAGGGCGAGCAGCCCCGGCTGCTCGAGGAGCTCGGCGACCTCGTCGACGCCTACGAGGCACGCGACGGCTACGGCGTCGAGCGCCGTGTCGACGCCGCGCTCGACCAGCTCGGCCTGGGCGGCCTCGACCGGGGACGTACGGTCGACGGCCTCTCCGGAGGCGAGCGATCTCGTCTCGCGCTCGCCGTCGCGCTGTCGGCCAACGCCGAGCTGCTGCTGCTCGACGAGCCGACGAACGACCTCGACGACTCCGCGCTGGCATGGCTCGAGGACCGTCTCGCCGAGCATCGTGGCGCGATCGTGGTGGTCACCCACGACCGCGCCTTCCTCGAGCGGTTCGCGGATGACATCGTTCAGGTACGCGACGCCGGGCTGTGCCGCTACGGCAACGGCTATGCCGGATTCCTGGTGGCGCGGGCGACCGAGCGACGACGCCAGGCCGAGCGGCACGAGGAGTGGAGGGCCGAGATCGCCCGTAACGAGGCACTCGTCGAGGCGAACGCGTTCCGGCTCGAGGCGATCCCGCGCAAGCTCGAGCTCGACGGGTTCGGGCACGGCGCGTTCCGGGCCCGCAGCCGCGACCACGGCGCGAGGGGCCGGATCCGGATGGCGAAGGAACGCGTCGCAAGGCTCCGGGCCGAGCCCGTCGCGCCGCCGCCGGAACCGCTCCGGTTCGCCGCCGGGCTCGAGGATGCAACGACACCGGCCGCCGAGCCCTATTTCGCACTCCATGACGTACGTCGCTCCGCGGGTGCCAGGCTGAGGATGGCCGAGTGGACGCTCAAGGCCGGGGACCGGTGGCTGGTCACCGGACCGAACGGGGCCGGGAAGACGTCGCTCCTGCGACTGCTGGTCGGCGAGCTCGCGCCGGATTCGGGGACGATCGAGCGCGCACCGGGAGTGCGGCTCGCCTGGCTCCGCCAGGACGTCGCGGCGCCACCTGCGGGCTCGGTCGTCGGCGTGTTCGCCCGCACCGTGGGGATCTACCGCGAGGACGCGATCGAACGCTTGCGGCGGTTCGGGCTGTTGCGCGAGGAGGAGATGCGCCGTCCGGTGCGGGCTCTCTCGGTCGGGCAGCGTCGCCGCCTCGACCTCGCGATCGCCCTGTCAGACCCAGGTGACGTGCTGCTGCTCGACGAGCCGACCAACCACCTCGACCCCGAGCTCGTCGAGCAGCTCGAGGACGCCCTCGAGGCTCATCCCGGTGCCGTCGTCACGGTGACGCACGACCGTCACTGGATCCGCCGAGCCTCCGGAGCGCGACGGGTGCGCATGCGGAGCGGCGGTGTGGCGGAAGTTGTCGATTGAGGTGCTCCCTGGGCGAACGAATTTTCGTTCGCCCAGGGGCAACGCCGTACCCGTGGGCGTGTTCCTTGCCACGATGCCTGTGGACAAGGGGCACGACGCCGTCTTCCTGCTGAAGGAGAACCCTTGACAGCGAACCTGGCCGATACGGGCACCGCTTCCGATACCGAACCCACGCGCGAGTCGACGGTGACCTGGCAGGAGACTGCTCCCGGCCGCGCAAGAGTGGCTGCTGGCCCGGACCGTGCTCGCTCTCGATGAGTGCGTTACTCCTTGACGGTTGCGGTGATACCGAGCGGCAATCGCTGCACCCGGACCGGGCGGTCGGGCGCGATCGAAAACACGGCGTCGCCGACTGAGCCGATCGCTTCCTGGATCTGGGGAAGATGTCGGAGCAGAGCCGCAGCCAGAACGTCTTTGTGTGGCAAGAAGCCGCGGACGATCACCACGCTTGGGGCGCTGGCCCTCGAGGATGCGAGGAACTTCGTGAGCTTCTTGTCGGCTGTGACCAAGACACGTTCAGCCGCTACGCAGTAGGAGAAGATCTCGGGATCGGTAACCCGCTGAAGCGCGACGTCCTCGGTGTGAACGACATCGCAATCGGCGGCGAGCGCCTTGGTGATCGAGTACGGCAGGTTCTGGTCCAGAAGCAGTCTCACGCAGATTCCTGCAGCGGAAGGTAGAAGTCGCGCTGCGCGAGCGCGGCGGCGTACGCGAAGACCTGCTGGGTGTCCTCTGGCTCGAGGAAGGGGAAGTCTTCGCGGATTTCCTCGAAGGTCATTCCGGCCGCGAAGAGCTCGAGAAGCTGTTCGACCCCGAACCGATAGCCGCGAATGCACGGCTGACCACCGAGCTTGTCGGGCTCCACGGTCAGCCGGTCGAATCCCGGAACTGTCTGCGTCATGCGGTGAAGTCTACGCCTCTGTACATCTCGATTGATCGAGATCGCACGTGGGCGCCGCGCCCGTTGTTGTCGCCAGGAAATCAGGCGCGACCATCGACATGAAACCAAATGGTTTCCTATTTTGGAGTCGTGGAACAGGTGTTTCGAGCCCTCGGCCGGAGCGGCTGTGGGAGGCGATCACCGACCCGCAGATCCGCGCGAAGTACCACGTCGGCGCCGGGGTCCACTCCGACTGGACGCCGGGATCCGGCTTCACCATGGTCCACCCGGGAGTGGAGCAGCCCCTCGCCGAAGGCGAGAACATCGTCGTCGAGCCGCCGAGGCGACTCGTGCAGTCGATGCGCACGCTCTGGTCCGAGGCGGCCGAGGAGCAGGGCACCACGCGTGTGACCTGGGAGATCGAGCCTGTCGGCGACTCCTGCCGCCTCACCGTCACCCGTGACCAGCTGAGCGGCGACGCGCCCCCGGAGCTCTACGGCGGCTGGCCGATGATCCTGTCCGGCCTCAAGACGTGGCTGGAGACGGGGGAGTCCCTGACCACCCCGGGATCGCAGATGTACGGCCCGAGCTGACCTGAGACCGACGTCACCGAATCGAGAGGAATCCTCATGAGCTGCTGCGCTGGCCGGGCGTACCGCCGATGTTCACCTTCGACGACCCCGACGGGAACCGCTTCGTCATCCTCGAGCAGACCGCCGCCGCGGCGTCATGACCGCTCGGTGTCCGGGAGGGTCTCGCCCGATCGAGCGGTGTTGCTCAGGTAGCCCGCGGTGAGCGCGACCATCTCCTCGAGCACGGCCTCGCGCGGGTACGGCGGCCGGTCGAGCACCCAGCGCAGGGCGATGTTCTCCATCGCCACCACCAGCACCCACGCGGTGATCTGCGGGTCGGGGCGGGTCATCCCGACCGACCCGGCCCGCAGATAGGCGGCGGTGAGTTCGCGTACGCGGTTGACGAGCGCCGCGTGGCGATCTCGGTTGCGGGAGGCGGGGAGCTCTTCGGTCAGGACGCGCAGGAGGGCAGGATCCTGTTCCAGCCCGGCGAGGAGTGCGTCGGCGACCGACCGGATCGCCGGTGTGCCGACGATGCTCGTCTGGAGTGCCAGCGCCGAGGCGGTGCGCTCGGAGACGTCGTCCCAGTAGCGGCTGATCACGATGTCGAGGATCGAGGCCTTGTCGGAGAAGTACTGGTAGAGCGAGCCGGGGCTGATGCCGGCTGCGACCGCGACGCGGTTGGTCGAGAACGTCTCGTAGCCGTCCTCGACCAGCACCTGGCGCCCAGCCTCGAGGATGCGCTCGACCGTCGCCCTCGAGCGGGCCTGGGTGGGTGTCTTGCGCATGGCCCTACGTTAGGCAGAACGCGAATTGAAAGCGAGCTCTGGCTCGCATCACGCTGAAGGTATGACCACACTCGCGCAGCAGGGCACCCACCCCACCGGATTTCCGACACGCTTTCGCGAAGGCGAGGCGCGCAGCCGCCGTCTCGGGCGGCCGTTGCGCCTCCTGGGCCGCATCGACGAGATCGACGAGGACCTGATGGAGCGGATCGGGCGGGCGTTCGGCGAGCGGGACGAGGCCGGTGCGCGGCTGGCGGAGGCGATCCGGATGCGAGCCGGGACTCCGGGCAAGGTCACGATGACCCAGCTGCGTACGGCACTGGAGCACGGTGTCGCGGCGGTGGAGTCCCCACCTCCGGCGCTCGCCGACTTCTTCGCGCAGGTCGAGGTCACACCGGACTGGGTCGACTGGGACCTCGTCGACGAGGGCGGCCGGGTGTTCACCCGACTCGGCCAGAACGCGGCTGACGTGCTGCTGCAGCTCTCCCTCATCAGCGGCTACCGGTTCGGCGGCCCGCCGGACCTGCTCGTGGCCACCGGCGGCCTGACCGGCAGCACCACCCGGCGGCGCTTGGCCGAGACCCAGCACTGGGCGGTGAGCCTGCGCAAGCTCGGCGGGCTGCGGCCACCGGCGCCGGGATCGGCCTCGGGGGCGGCGTGGCGGCTCACGGTCCACGTACGCGCGATGCATGCGCTGGTCAACGCCGGGTTCGAACCCAGGTGGGACACCGGTAGGTGGGGGCTGCCGATCAACCAGGCCGATCAGGCGGCCACGCTGGGCCTCTTCGACGGCGTACTCATCATCGGGTGCCGGGCGCTCGGAGTGCCGATCTCCAGGCGGGACGCCCGGGCGCTGATGCATCTGTGGAAGTACGTCGGCTGGCTGATGGGCGTCGACGAGGACTTCCTCGTCGACGACGAGTGGGAGCGGCACCGGATCAACTACCACGTGCTGCTCTCGCAGGCGGCGATCTCCGAGGCCGGCCCGCAGCTGGCGCAGGCGGCGGTCGAGGTCCAGCGGGAGCGCCGCTATCCGGGCTGGCCGGGTCCGCTGCAGCGGGTGCGTGGCTGGTACGAGCGGGAGCGGCTCCTCTCGATGCTGACCGTCTTCCTCGGGACCAGGTCGATGCAGGAGTTCGGCCTTCCGAAGAGGCCCCCGTGGGCGCACGCCTACCTGCTGCCGCTGAACGTGCTCAGGTACCGGGTCCTCGGACGGACCGAGGAGGGCCGGGCTCGCCTGGAGCGGCGAGGCGAGCGAAATGCCGACTCGCTGCTGGCCAGCTACTTCGGCTCGGGGCGCGCGGCGGTCGGCGACCTCCCGGAGTGAGTGCGTCAGTCGCGGGTGGCGCCGGGAGCAGTGAGGGCGGCCTGGACGGTGCCGTCGATCAGGGCGGCGGCCTCGGCCGCCTTGATCTCGCCCCGGTAGACGGCGCCGGAGGCGGCGTGCAGGACGCTCTGGAGCAGGGTCAGCTGCCACTCGAGCGGCTGGTCGTCGCGGAAGCTGCCGTCGCGGCGGCCGCGCTCCATGAGCGGCTTCCAGCGGTCGATCAGCCCGAGGTGGACCGCCTGGAACTGCTCGTGAGGCATGCTCTGCTCGGCGGCGACGATCAGCGCGCCGTACTGCTGGGTCAGTCGCCACGACGCCTCGAGGAGGCGGCTGAGAGCGGCACGGGGATCGCCGTCGAGGTCGACCGCACCGAGCGCCTCGTCGGACTGCTGGATGGCACGTTCGACGACCTGGGTCACCAGGGTCGCCCGGGACTCGAAGTGGCCGTAGAGCGTGACCCGGCCGACGCCCGCTGCCTTGGCGATGTCGGCGACGCTCACGTCAGGATCGCGGGCGAGGCAGGCGGTGGCCGCGTCCATGATCGACTCGATGTTCTTACGTGCGTCGGCGCGCTTGAGGGTCGTCACGGCCGGGAACCTCCCACGAGATGTTGAGCATCAGGGTATCGGCTGCCGTGCGGCCGGCCACGCGCACATCACCTTGGCGCGGACCGTGGCGCCGAGGCGTCGATAGAAGCGGATCGCGGCGTCGTTGTCGGGTTGTACGCCCCAGGTGATCGTCAGGCCGCCGGCACGCCTCGCCAGCGCGGTCATCAGCAACCGGCCGACACCGGCGTCGCGATGGCCGGGTCGGACGTAGAGGTCGTCGAGGGCGATGATGTCGCTGCCCGACCACAGGTGCAGGCGGCGTACGGCTGAGACGTAGCCGACCGGTTCCCGGTCGATCTCGGCGAGCAGCACGATGATGTCGGGGCGCTCGAGGTATCCGGCCCACTGCGCGGCGGTCACGGTGACGGAGCCGGACTGGGCCTGGTGGGCGGCGATCTCGCCGATGAGCGTACGCACGGTCTCGGCGTCGTCCGGGGTCGCTTCGCGTACGACGACGTCCGGGTGGGTGTTCATGCTGGTTCCTGGTCCGTCGCTGCGTGGGAGTGGTGGGCGTGACTCCCCGAGTATTCGCCCGGGCGCGCGAGCATCGCCACGAGCATGAAGAGCAGCATGAGTACGTGACCGAGCAGCATCAGGCCACCGGCGTCGATGAGCCCGAGCCAGAGGAAGGGAAAGAGGACCACGAAGCCGGCGTACATCGCTGCCGACATCTCCACGATCGGCCGCGGTCCGTGCCCGCGGAAGCGCATCCAGGCAGCCATCGGGATCACCATCGTGGTGGCCATGACCAGCGAGTCGACGTCGGCGCGGTGCACCCACGCGCTCTCCGGTGCTCCGCCGACGGCGAGCAGCCAGAGCGGGTAGAGCAGCATCATCCCGACGGCCATCGCGATGACCATCTGGAGGTAGTGGAGCGCGAACGAGAGCGCGCGGGGTCTGGAGCGGTGGATCTTGGTCATGACTGGGTCTCCTGGTGAGTCTCTTGGGAATCAGCGGTGGGTGCCTGACGGCCGGGGATCAGCAACCCGGCGAGGACGGCGGCGAGAGCCGCGATCACGGCCGCGACCAGGTAGGCCCTCTCGAAGCCGTCGGTGGTGCCGTCGACGAGGCTCGCCGCGGCGACGCCGGACATGACCGCCGCGCCGAGCGAGGCGCCGAGCTCGTGGAAGGTGCTCAGGATGCCGGAGGCCACGCCCGCGAGCTGTGGCTCGACCTGGCTCAGCGCGGTCGCGGCCGCGACCACGAAGAGGACGCCGAGGCCGGCGGAGCCGATGCTGACCGCGATCACGGTGGACAGGGTGCTCATGCTGATCGCGGGTACGACGAGCCCGGCGGCGGCGATGAGCAGCCCGGCGATCCCGAGGGTGCGAGCGCCGATGAGGCCGATGAGCCTGCCGGCCAGCTGCGCGCCGACCATCGTGGCGGCGGCGACGGGCAGGAACAGCAGCCCGGTCGCGAGCGGCCCGTGCCCGGCGGCGCTCTGGAGGTAGAACGTCCCGAGGAAGAAGACCGCCACCATCAGCCCGGTCGCCACGAACAGCACGAAGGTGCCGGACAGGACCGGGCGCCGGGTGACCAGGGCAGGGTCGATCAGCGGGTGGCGCGTACGTCGCAACCAGCCGGCCAGGACGGCGTATCCGGCGATCCCGGCGACGACCAGCAGGATGGTGCGGCTCGAGGTCCAGCCCTCGTCGCCGGCCTCGATGAAGCCGAGGATCAGCAGCCCGGTGGAGGCGGTGACGATCAGTGCGCCGACGAGGTCGAGACGTACGTTGCCTCCCCAGGCCGGCAGCTGCGGGAGCTGCCGGGCCAGGAGGACCGCCACGACGACGCCGACCGGGACGTTGATCAGGAACACCCACTCCCAGCCCGGCCCGGCGGTCAGCGCACCGCCGAGGAGTACGCCGATCGCCGCCCCGCCGGCCCCCAGAGCCGACCAGACCCCGAGCGCGCGGTTGCGCTCCTCGCCGTCGAAGAGCCGGACCACGATCGAGAGGGCAGCGGGGGAGAGCATCGCGGCCCCGACCCCCTGGGCGACCCGTCCGCCGATGGCCAGCTCCGCGCTGGTGGCGAGGCCGGTGGCCAGCGAGGCGACGGTGAACGTCGCGAGCCCCGCGAGCACGACGGGCTTCGGGCCGAACAGGTCGGCAGCCCGGCCGCCGAGCAGCATCAGCCCGCCGAACGCGAGCGTGTACGCACTCACCACCCAGGTCAGCGCATCGCGGCCCAGGCCGAGGTCGGCGCCCATGTGCGGCAGCGCGATCGCCACCACGGTGACGTCGAGGATCAGCATGAGCTGCGCCAGCCCCAGCAAGCCGAGCAGCCGCCATCGGCGCGGATCGGGAGAGTGGGCGACGGCAGCGTCGGGGTGGGTGTCTGAGGTCATGGCGCGCCTCCTGAGGGCACAAGTCGAACATCGATGTACGAGATACTAACTCGAACACCAATGTTCGACAACGGGGTTTCTCGGAGCGCCACCCCTTGCACGGTCCTGAGGTCGCGCCCATGGTGGGTACAGCGACCATCGAGAGAAGGGCCAGGAGCATGTCTTCACACACCTACCGCGTCACCGAGATCGTCGGGACCTCAGACGAAGGACTCGAGCAGGCGATCCGCAACGGCGTCGGCCGAGCGAGCAAGACGCTGCGGCACCTGGACTGGTTCGAGGTCACCCAGATCCGCGGACACGTCGACGACGACGACATCCAGCACTTCCAGGTCGGGCTGAAGGTCGGCTTCCGGATGGAGGACGACTGACCGCCACCGGTCTACGCCCGAGGGCTCCTCGGCATGAACGCCGGCCAGGCGGCGTGGTCGATGGCGAGCCAAGGCTCGGCGGCGACTCCGCGGGGCGTGGTGTCCACGATCGAGCGCACCTCGCGGTTGAGATGCGGCTGATCGGAGTAGCCGGCGCGCGCCGCGGCCTCGGCGGGCGGAGTGCCGCCGGCGAGGAGTCGCGCGGCGCGGTCGAAGCGTACGAGTCGGGCGGCGTGCTTGGGGGAGAGGCCGACCTGGGCGCGGAACCGGGACCACAGCCGCTGCCGCGACCAGCCGGTCTCCGCCGCGAGCGTGCTGACGTCGGTCCGGCCGTGGTGGAGATGGGTCTGGTGCCAGGCATACGCGACCTCGCGGTCGACTCTCCGCCGACCGTCGAGGCGGCTGCCGAGGAAGCCGGACATCACCGCGAACCGCTCGTCCCACGACGTGGTGCGCCGCAGGCGGTCGCCGAGGCGTCTCGCGCTCGGTCCCAGGACGTCGTCCAGTCCTGCGAAGGTCCCGGTGAGGCCGGCGGTGTCGAGGAGCTCGGTGGCGAGCACCGGCGACAGGCGCACCTGCAGGCACTCGCCCGCGCCTGCGCCCCGCACGGTCACGCCGCCGGGCAGCAGCCCGATCGCGACGGCGCCTGGCAGGCGTACGCCGTGGTCGTCATCGACCGCCCAGGCCTGGTCGCCGAGGTCGAAGAGCAGGGTGACGGCCGGGTGGGCGACCATCGCGATGGCCGCCGGACCGGTCCCGCGATAGCGGAAGCCGGCCATGTGGACGCCAGGGATCGGCGCGGCACCGAGCGAACTCCGGGGGATGGTGACATCCACCTGCGACCAGTCCATGGCTTCAGGCTAGATCGGAACCCAAGGCTGACATTCGTCCAAGACGGCGCAGGCGGCGGCAGGCGATCGTGACGACCATGACTGCGTACGAACAGCCGACCACCCACGGTGTCCACCAGCTTCGAGACGGCACGGAGACGGCGCCGCCCGTACTGCTCATCCATGGCTCCGGGGCCACGGGATCGACCTGGCAGCCGATGGTGGCGCCGCTCGCTGATCGGTTCCAGGTCCTCCGGGTCGACCTACCGGGCTGCGGCAGGTCGAGCGCGGCGGCGACCTACGCCGTGCCCGACCAGGCCGAGCGGGTCGCTGCGGTGCTGGACGAGCTCGGTCTCGAGGACGTGGCGGTCGTCGGCCACTCGAGCGGCGGATATGTCGCCACGGCGCTGGCCGAGCGGCGTCCGGAGCTGGTCGGATCGCTGGCGCTGATCAGCACCGGACCGAGCATGGCGGCGCTGCTTCCGGAGCCGGCTCTGGTCAAGCTGTTGACCGGCGCGGTGCTCGGTGCGCTGGTGTGGCCGCTGCGGACGAACGCGCTGCTCCGGAAGGGGATCGCCGCCACCGCCGCCCGGCCGGTGACGATCAGCGACGAGGTGGTCGACGACCTGAGGCGAACGTCGTTCAAGACGTTCCGGGCGATCATGCGGGCGAACCGTGACTACATCGACGAGCTGAGCATCCCGCAGCGGCTCGCGAGGCTGGGCCGGAAGCCGCTGGTGGTGGTCTTCGGCGATGCCGATCCACGATGGGACCCGGCATCCGCGCACGACTACGACATCGTGCCCGGTTCGCGGGTGGCGTACCTCACCGGCGTCGGACACCTCGCGATGCTGGAGGCGCCGGAGGAGACGGCCCGGCTGCTGCTCGACTTCCTCGGCTGAGCTCGGCTCACGGGAGCGTGGGGTCGCGGGGGAGCACGCCCGGTCCCTCGCGGAGTTCGAAGACGAGCTGCGTCTCGGTCTGCCGTACGACCCGGTGGACCGTGACGTGCTGGAGGACGAAGTCGCGCAGCGCCTCGGCGTCCTCGCCGGCGACGTGGAGGTGGAAGTCGTCGGCGCCGGCGACGTGGAAGGCCTGGATCACGCCGGGGGTCGTGGCCAGGTCGTCGTAGAGCTTCTCGACGTGCTCCTTGCTGTGGCTGCCGAGCCGCACCTTGATGACGGCCTGCAGCGGGTAGCCGAGGGAACGGACGTCGACGTCGAGACGGCGGCCGGTGATGACGCCGTTGTCGCGCAGGGCTCGCAGCCGGTAGGCGCAGGTCGACTCGGCGAGACCGAGGCGCGATGCGAGGGCCTTGTTGGTGAGCTCGGGGTTGGTGCCGAGCTCGCCCAGGATGCGGCGGTCGATGGAGTCGAGGGCGGTTGCGGAGGGTTGTTCTTTCGCCAACGGTGACTCCCTGGGACGCGGGCTGAGTTGCTCGAAGATGTCAGTATCAGGCATTCGCTGGGATCTTCGGCAATCGATCTGGCCTGATCTTGTGGTTCCCGCCAGCATCGCACCATGCCGATCGCGAACCACCACCTCGACTCACTCGCCGTCCACGCCGGCCGGGACGACCTGGCGATGCTCGGCGTCCACGCCCTGCCACTGGACCTGTCCTCGACCAACCCGCTCCCCGACATCGAGCGCGGAGGAGCCTCCTACGAGGCCATGGCGACCGGTGGCCAGCCGCTGTCCGATGGCGGGTACGTCTACCAGCGGCTGTGGAACCCCACCGTCGCGCGCTTCGAGTCGGCGCTGGCCCGGCTCGAGCAGGCGGAGACGTCGGTCGCGTACGCCTCGGGCATGGCGGCCATGACCGCCGCGATCATCGCGAGCACCTCCTTCAGCGGCAAGCGCCACATCGTCGCCGTCCGGCCGCTGTACGGCGGCACCGACCACCTGCTCGCCTCCGGCCTGCTCGGTGTGGAGGTGACGTTCTGCGCCGAGCATGAGGTCGCCGCGGCGGTTCGTCCGGACACAGCGCTGGTGGTGTTGGAGACCCCGGCCAACCCGACCCTCGACCTCGTCGACATCGCCTCTGTCGTGGCGGCTGCTGGTGACGTACCGGTGCTCGTGGACAACACCTTCGCCACTCCGATCCTGCAGAACCCGCTCGAGCTGGGCGCGGCGATGTCGCTGCACAGCGCCACCAAGTACATCGGCGGTCACGGCGACGTCGTCGGCGGCGTGATCGCGTGCGACGAGGAGACGGCCGTGCTGCTGCGTCAGGTCCGGGCCGTCACCGGCGGCCTTCTCCATCCCCTCGGCGCCTACCTCCTCCACCGCGGCCTCGCCACCCTCCCGACCCGCGTCCGCGCCCAGCAGGCCGGCGCGGTCGAGATCGCGGAGTGGCTGCATTCCCACCGGGCGGTCGAACGGGTCTACTTCCCCGGTCGGGACGACGATCGCGGCCTGGTCGGCAAGCAGATGACCGGCCCCGGTGCGATGATCGCGATCGCCTTGCGCGGCGGATACGAGGCCGCCGCCCGCCTCACCTCGTCGGTGCAGCTCTTCACCCACGCCGTCTCGCTCGGCGGCGTCGACTCCCTCGTCCAGCACCCCGCCGGCCTCACCCACCGCCCCGTCGCCGCTCACGCCAAGCCCTCTGCGAACCTAGTACGCCTCTCGATCGGCCTCGAGAGCCCAGAAGACCTGATGGCCGACCTCGACCGTGCACTGGTCCGCTGAGTGGTCCGAACGGACGGCGTTCCCTGAAACCCGGACTCGTGCGGGGTAGGCGTGAGCGGGATCTGCTGACCAGCGCCACGTGGAAACCCGATTGTGTCGGTGGGTGAGAAGCGGCCAGGCTGGCAAACATGACACGCCCAGCACCGCTCGATGCCGCCCGCGACCTGGTCGGTGAACGGTTCCCAGCTGCGATCCAGGCGTGGCTCGGGGGCTCGGTCGTTCTCGGCGAGGCTACGGCGACGTCGGATCTCGACATCACCGTGATCGATGAGAGCGCCGTGGTGCACCGGGAGTCACTGCTGTTCAAGGGCTGGCCGGTCGAGTTGTTCGTTCATTCGGAGGCGAGCATCCGGCACTTCATCGCCGACGACCTCGCGCGGCGTCGGCCGACGATGGCCAGGCTGATCGCGCGAGGAGTCGAGCTGCTGCCTGGCGAGGCTGGGTCCGCGATCCGGAAGCACTGCGAGCAGACGCTCGAGGCAGGCCCAGGCCCGCTGTCGAATGATGCACTCGACGGAGCCCGCTATGCGCTGAGTGATCTCGTCGATGACCTTCGAGGCGCCACGCCGGGGCCGGTCGGGGCTGCGATCGCGGTCGAGGCGTGGCGCCGCACCGCCGACCTCGTGCTTGCCGTCAACGGCCATTGGACCGGAGGCGGCAAGTGGCTGGCACGCGAGCTCCTCGCGCTGGACGAAGTTGTCGGAACCAGCTGGGCAACGACGCTTCACGAGTCGCTTCAACTCGCCCTGGCCGGCGACACGACACGACTGGAGCAGGCCGCCGACGCGGCACTCGCCGAGGCTGGAGGCAGACTCTGGGACGGCCATCACCAGGTCGCCGCACGATGGTGACGATGAACAGAACGAGGAGTACGCGATGACCGTCTGGTTCACCTCGGACCTGCATTTCGGGCACGCGCGCCTGCTCGAGCTGTCCGCGGCGCGGGGAGCGGCGTTCGGGTCGATCGGTGAGCACGATGCGCATCTGGTAGCGAACTGGAACGAGACCGTCGCGCCGGAGGACACGGTGTGGGTGCTGGGCGACGTGGACATGCACGGCAAGGACGCCTCGCTCGGGCTCATCTCCGCCGTGGCCGGTACGAAGATCCTCGTCGCCGGAAATCACGACGCCTGCTGGGCGGGCATGCGGGAGGGCTGGCGCCGGCGCGATCGCTATCTGGCAGCGGGGTTCGCCGCGGTGATGGACTTCGGGGTGGCCAAGCTCCCGCCCGTGCGTCAGGGCGAGGCGGCCACCCGCGTACTGCTGTCCCACTTTCCCTACGCGGGTGACTCGCACGACGAGGACCGCTACTCGCAGTTCCGGCTTCGAGATGAGGGCGTGACCCTGCTCCATGGCCACGCGCACGACGCGTTCCGCGAGCGGCGCACGCCCAAAGGCACCTGGGGCATCAATGTCGGTGTCGACTGGTGGGACTACCGGCCAGTCTCAGCCGAGCGCATCGCCGAGCATCTCGAGGATCTCCGCGGTGGGTGCGTCGCCCCGGTCACGGACGATTCGGATCGTTAGCGGAGCGGTCTACGAGACCGTCGAAGCGGGATTCGTGCTCAGCACTCGTTGCGCGACGGCGGTGGTCGCCTCGACGCCGAGGAAGCCGACGACGCGGGTGACGCGGTCGATGTCGAGCGGGAGCAGACCAGGGGTGCCGGGGACGTCCGGGGTGAGGCGGAGATCGAGGTCGTCGCGGCAGGTCATCATCCGTAGGTTGAAGTCGTAGCGGTCCCGGGCACCGGGCGCGGAAAGGGCACGGACGACGCGCGCGCCGATGCGGCGTACGCCGGTTTCGGCCGCCCACGCGTCGAGGACCTCGGTCACCTTCCGCCCGTCGTTGTCCGAGATGTCGGACCAGACACCGTCCATGGGGCCGACTTGGTCCAACAGTGCCGCCGCGGTCTTCTCGCCGATGCCGCTGACACCGGGGAGGTTGTCGCTGGCGTCACCGCGGAGGGCGGCGTACTCCAGATAGCGAGAGGCCGGCACGCCGTACATCGCATACAGCCGGGCGGGGTTGAGCAGGGGAGAGCCGTTGATCCCGCCGTTGATCAGCCGCAGGACCTGGGTGTGCTCGCTGATCAGCGCGAACGCGTCGCGGTCGGAGGTGATCACGACGCAGTCCCACCCGTTGCGGCCCGCCCACGCGGCGCCGGAGGCGTTGACGTCGTCGGCCTCGAGGCCCGGGGGAGTGAGGGTGGCGAGCCCGAGGGCGTCGAGCATCGCGCCGGCGCGGCCGAGCTGCTCGACCAGCATCGGGTCCTTTTCGGCGCGGCCGGCCTTGTAGTCGGGATAGGCGTCCCGGCGTACGGAGGCGGTGCGGTCGTCGAGACCGAAGAGCACCGCGTCCGGAGCGAAGGCGTCGATCGAGTCGAGGATCTGCCGCAGCATGCCGTGCAGCGCCCAGGCGGGCCGGCCGGCACGATCGATCATGCGGGTGTGCGCCCGGGCATGATGGTTGCGATGCAGCAGGGACGGGGCGTCGACGACGAGTAGGAGGCGGCGCGAGCCCGTCACGCGTTCCTGCCCAGCCGCCAGCCACCCTCCGGCAGCTCGAGCGCCGACTCCGGGCCCCAGGACCCCCGCGGGTAGCTCTCCACGTCGGGCCGGTGCTCAAGGACCGGCTGGCAGATCTCCCACAGCCGCTCGACCTCGCGCGCGCTGGTGAACAGGGTCCGGTCGCCGTTCATGACGTCGAGGATCAGTCGCTCGTACGCCTCCAGCGGCCCGGCGTCCGGCGCGTCCCCCGCGAGGTCGAGGCGGAAGACGCCCTCGGTCAGCGCCATGCCGGGGCCGGGCCGCTTGGCGCGTACGTCGATCTCGATCCGGGGGTCGTCGCTGAGCTCGATCACCAGCTCGTTGGGCTCCGAGGAGCCGGAGTCGGCCGGCTGCAGCCAGCGGTGCCGTGGGTCGATGAACCGGATCGTGATCGTCCGCCGCCCGGCCGCGAGCGCCTTGCCGGTGCGCAGGTAGAACGGCACCCCGCGCCAGCGGTCGTTGTCGATCCACGCCTCGATGGCGACGTACGTCTCCACATCGGAGTCGGCGGCGACATCGGGCTCCTCGCGATAGCCGTCGTACTGCCCGAAGACCACGCGCTCGGGGTCCAGCGGCCGCACGGCCGCGAAGGCGGCGGCCTTCGCCGCGCGGATCGCACCTTCGCGGAAGGCGTGCGGATCCTCCATCGCCACGAACCCGAGCAGCTGGCACAGGTGGGTGGTGACCATGTCGCGCAGGCAGCCGGTGCCCTCGTAGAAGCTGCCGCGCCCCTTGACGGTGAGCTTCTCCGGTACGTCGATCTGCACCGACTCGATGCTGTGCCGGTTCCACGCGGGCTCGAAGAGGCCGTTCGCGAAGCGCAGCGCCAGCAGGTTCTGCACCGCCTCCTTCCCGATGAAGTGGTCGATCCGGAAGATCTGCTTCTCGTCGAACGCCTCGCTGAGCACCGCGTCGAGCTCGCGCGCCGAGGCCAGGTCGGTCCCGAACGGCTTCTCCGCGACCAGCCGGCTGCGGACGTTGAGCTGCTCGCGGTCGAGCATCGCGACCATCGGCTCCACGGCCTGCGGCGGCACGGAAAGATAGAGAAGGCGCTGTACGTCGCCCAGGGTCTGCCCGCTCTCCAGCGCCAGCCGGTCCTCGGCCTCGTGCACCGCGTCGGCCAGCGCCTTGCCGTCCTCGGCGGAGGAGGCGACGAAACGGATCCGCTCCAGCAGCGGCCGAGCCACGGTCTCATCGACCTCCCCGACGAACTCCTTCAGCGCCTGATGCACGTGGCTGCGGAAGTCCTCGTCGGTGCCCGGCGAGCGCCGCCCGCTGCCGATGATCGCGAGCTGGTCCGGCAGCCGCTTCGCCAGCGCGAGCCGATACAGCCCGGGGAACAGCTTGCGCGCGGCCAGATCGCCGGTCGCGCCGAAGAGAACGAGTACGTGCGGGGCTGGTTTGGTGGACACGTGCTCAGTCTCCCACTCGGGGCCACGGCGACAGGTCAGCGCGCCGAGCACTTGCGCGGTGTGGACCGCAGATCCACGGTGGGTACGTCCACCCACAGGAGAGGCACTTCCAGGTCGGGCTCAAGGTCGGGTTCCGCATTGAGGACGACTGAGGCAGTTCAGCCGCGTTTCCGAACCAATCACGGGTCGAGGGGGCGATTCTTGGGGCTGCGCATCAAGTCGTCGAGGTGCTCTGCGAGGGGAACAGGTCCGGCCGCCAGGAGCCCGAACGGGACTGAGAACTCCTCGGCTCTGCCACTGAGCACGACCTCTACCCTCGGCCTCTCGCGAATCTCAACTCGGTCGAAGTCGGCCCATTCGGCGGTCCGGGTGTGGCGATAACCCACGTACGTGACTGCAGAACGTGTGAGGACCAGCCTGTTCATTCGAAAACGCCCGAGGAGAAGCATCGCGACAACAGGGATCAGAATCAGCTCTACGATCAGCGACATCGCGAACATCCCTGACGATCCCGGTGCCATATCGTCGCGGAAGACACCGATCGCGAAGGCGATCGGGAAACCCGCCGCACAGATCAGCATGGCGACCAGCAGCACGGCGATCGTGCGTAGGCCGCGGATTACGATGCCCTCATCTGTGGTCACAGCCTCGAAGGCTGTGGACCGTCGCCTCACCGTGGCGATGACCAGCAGCGCGTAACCCTGGAGGAGGGCCAGACAGGCGAGAACTGCTGAGACTCGGCCGGCATAGGAACCGGAGGTGCCGACAAGGAACCCGAATCCGGCCAGCCCGAGCACGAGCAACGCGAGGAGATGCGTCCGTAGCAGCGGCCATGTGATGGCGGGCAGCGGCGAGAACCTCCCCTGAGCCTGGGAGGGGTCGCCCGGGTCAGTCCCAGAACGTGATCGCATCACCGACAGCCTCCAGCCCGTCGTCAATTTTCGCCCGCGTCTCATCTGAGACCCAGTTCTCGTAAGCGTATTCAGCGGCAAGGCCCACGCCGACACCGACGATCGCTGCCCCTGCGGCGACGGCGATGACAGGCGCGCCGACACTAAGAGCGGCGGCGGTTCCGACCACAAGGGCGGCGCCAGCTGCGCCGCCAGCAATGCCAGCGGCCTCGCCGACAATCACCTTCGACGGAGACTCCCCGTTGGCGATCTCGCCGCCAGCGAATCCGATGGAGGCGACGGTGCCGATCACCGGAAGTCGGCGGGCAACGCGCTCGGCACCTTCGCCCAGCGCATCCAGGCCTCGGGCAGCGGCTCGGTTGCCCCGTACGTCGGTGGCTTCGCCTGCGGCTCGCCGACCAGGGTGTCCTGAGCGACGGTTCCTGACTGCTTCCGCCGCTTCCCGCCGGAGGCGGGCCGCCTCGCCACGCGTTTGGTTCGCGTACTGGGTCAGCCGGCGCTCGTTGGTGTCGAAGTACAGCCCGGTCAACGCAGGCGGCAGCTTTTTGATGGCGGCGATCACAACATCGAGGGGTGATGGGCCGTCGACTGTGCTCCAGAACTTCTTGAGGTTCGAGTCGACCCAGTCCTGAAGATCCTTGTTGTCGTCCTCGACCTCTTTGGCGATCTCGTTGTAGAGCTCGATCTTCTTGTTCTGCGCCTCGAACTTGGCTTTCTTCTGGTCCCAGGCTGTGGATTCCTCGGGTGTCGAACCAGCGGGAAGGTCGCCGGGCGATTCTGCGGGGGCCGGTTCGGTAATGGTCTCGCCAGCCAGAGTCAGGCCTCCGCCCGTTGCTCGCGTACGCCGCTCAGTCATGCGGTTCTGCACGGCCTCGAGCTTGTAGGCGTAGGCGTCGAACTTCTGGCCAGCTTCGCGCAGATGCCCCTCCTGATGATCGGCTGCCTTGACGAGTTCGCTACTCAGACCGCTGTAGGCCTCGCCGGACTCGCCCTCCCAGCCGTCGCGCGCCTTCGAACGAGCCTGGTGGCTGTCCTCGCCGGCATCTGCGACCGCTGACTTGAGGGTCTTGCCCAGGAAATCGGCGGCGGTGCGAACCTGTGCGGGCTTGCCAGGTACGTGCGTGTCGATGCCCGCCATCGCTATCTGTTCCTCGGGTGCTCGCCGCCGGGGCTGAGGCTGGACTTGAGGCGCCGGAGCGGACCAGCGGCCTCTTCGTCGGTCTGGTCCAGGTCCTTGACCACACTGCTGACCATGTTCCCGACGGATTCGTTCGCGATCGACAGCTGATCGGCCTGCTCGGTCAGCTGCGCCAGGATGTCACTGATCAGAGCCGAGGCGATCCCCGCGTCGACCGATCCAGGCAAGCTCGACGCGGTCTTCTCGATGCCCGAGGCGGCGTCCTTGTGGAGGGTCGCGATCTGTTCGCCGTCACCAGGGTCGATTCGTAGCTTGCTCACTGGACATCTCGCCGTAACTCATCGGGCAGCGGCTGGTCGATGACGATGACGTCGTAGGGGCTGACCTTGTTGAGCTCGTCGAGCTGGTCGGTCTTGTAGAGAACCCACGGCTGCTCGGATCCGCAGCACTCGGCCAGGCGATCCAGCGCGGTGTACGCGAGCAGTGCGACTCGGCCGTCGAGCAGGCGTCGCATCTCGATCTCGGCGGGGCCGCCGTCGGCTCCGGCGCCGGGTGATGCGGGTAGGTACATGACCGGCGGGATCGCCTGACGTGTCTGGCCTTCGGCTTGCATGGAGCTGTCCTTCCGAGATCGTGGGGTGCTCGCTTACTCCTACCGCGCTGGCCGCAGTCTAAACAGGCGCGAACGAATCTTTACTCACCGGTCCAGAGCTTCTCGCCCCACGTCGTGGCTGGGCCCGGCTCGCGATCGAACAACGAGAACGCCCGATGGCGGCCGCTTGTCTAACTCTCAGGAGCACTCAAGAGTTGCGGTGACAGGTAGGTCCCTGACCTGGATTGTTGAAGGCGGCGTGTGGCCTCGAACACGTGGGCGACCGGCGACGGCGTGGATCACGGATATTGGGGGTGCTGGCACCTATGATTGCGCGCATGACAGAGCCGCTCCGCTTCATCGACCTCTTCGCTGGAATCGGTGGGTTCCATGCGGCCCTGAAGGCATTCGGGGCCGAGTGCGTCTACGCAGTCGAGATCGACGAGAAGGCGGCGAAGGTCTACGAGGCGAACTGGGGCCACAAGCCGAATGGTAGGGATCAGCGTGGACCCGACGGCGCCCCGCGAGTCTGGGGTGACATCACCGAGGACGCACCCGATATGGAGACCGCACGGGTCCGGGTGCCTGAACACGACATCCTCTGCGCAGGGTTTCCATGCCAGCCGTTCAGCAAGTCCGGTGCTCAGCGCGGGATGGACGAGACCCGTGGAACGCTCTTCTTCAACATCGCGGCGATCATCGAGGCACATCACCCAAAGATCGTGATTCTGGAGAATGTGCGGAACTTGATCGGGCCGAAACACGAGCACGAGTACGACGTCATCATCCGCTTCCTTCGGCAAGCGGGGTACAACGTTTCGAACGATCCGGCGCTGTTCTCGCCCCATCTGCTGCCCCCTCACCTCGGTGGGACACCACAGGTGCGGGAACGCGTGTTTATCACGGCAACCTACGCCCCAGACCACGTGCTGCCGCTCCTCGACGAGGAAGGGCACGTGCAGCGTGACAAGCTCAACGAGTTGCCCGCCCCAGTCGAGACGATGAGGCGTGAACCGTTCCCGCGGTCCAAGGGTGCGATGCCGGGGGAGGTCTGGGAGCCAGGTCATCCCGAGCATGGTTGGAAACTTGACGACTGGAAGCGCCCCGAGACTGTCGTTGACAGCGTATGGCTCACGTCGGCCGAGACGCTCTGGATCAGCGCCTGGAACGACTTCGTGGAACTCTTCGCGCCGCTCCGCGGCTTCCCCTACTGGGCCGACTCCTGGGGGGAGATGGCTCCAGAGATCGAGGCGTGGACTGGCCGAGGCCACCTTCTACCGAAGGTGGGCGAGAACTCCGAGTACGAGCCGCTCGATGAGTTGGATGCCAAGAAGTTGCCGTCCCGCATCACGTTCAGGGGTATCAACGCGGACTACCCGGCGTGGAAGATCTCCCACATGGCCAACAACTTCAAGGCACTGGTCGGCCTAGGGCCGAAGGATCCATTGCCCGAAGTCGGGGCCACATTCGATGCGGTTGGTGACAACGGCGAGGAGGCCCGCTGGCACGAAATCCTCCGGTGGGCCCACCGCTGGGGCGTGTTCACGGGCTTGTTCCCCGCCAGTCGGCGAAAACTGGAGTGGCAGGCTCAGGACACAAAGACACTGTGGGACACAGTGATGCACCTCCGACCATCCGGAATTCGCGCGAAGCGGCCGACGTACGTCCCTGCACTCGTCGCCATCACGCAGACGTCCATCGTGGGACCGTGGAAGCGACGCATGTCCCCGGCAGAGACCGCACTGCTCCAAGGTCTTCCTGAGCACTTCGCTTTTCCAGATCAAAAGGAGGCGGCGACCTACAAGCAGATGGGCAACGGAGTCGCTGTCGGAGCTGTCCAGCACATCTTCCGACGCCATGTCGAGCGCGACGAGAAGTTGTTGGTCGCAGACGAGATCGGAAATCGTCTCATAAATGTGGCGAAGACCACTCCAGAGATGGTTCAGGCGTTCCTTGAGCACCACGTCCCAGCCATCGATCAGAAAAACCACAAGACTGACGAACTCTGATGGTCACAATGTGCGATCGAGACCGCGGATCCTGAAGCGAGTGGATTCGGGATCTGATCTAGTACGTCTGTGCGCGCCGTTCCTGATGAGCCGTTCTTTGTCCCTGCTGAGTCACTTCCCGAAGCGCTCGATCGCATACACGCGTTGACCGGCAGGGCCCCGAGCGCCAGCGTAGGTGGCACCCGCGCGG
This sequence comes from Nocardioides sp. YJ-D4, assembly GCF_054031495.1. NCBI lineage: Bacteria > Bacillati > Actinomycetota > Actinomycetes > Propionibacteriales > Nocardioidaceae > Nocardioides > Nocardioides sp. YJ-D4. The sequence continues at coordinate 511,709 of NZ_CM132932.1, read as the reverse complement.
GCAAGCGGGCCCTCGTCGCTCTGCGTGATTCGCTCGAACTCGACATCGATGTCGTCCGCACCCCTGCGGCAATGGGCAAAGTGATCGCGTCGCGTCTGGACATCACCTGGGTGGATGACCGCTTCGAACTCAAGAACATGGTCACTCTCGACGGGTACAACGCGCTGCTCGAAGGGGCCACCCGTGCTTTCTACGTAGGATCCCTGCGGCGCCTGAAGGATGAGGCACCGGTCGCGCTGAGTGGTCCCGAGTGGGCTGCCTTCGTGCCTGCCCAGTCCAAAATCGAGGCCGTTACCCGCATCGCCGCTTTGACAAACGCGCCACGAGAGTCCCTCGGCCCAGGATCAAAGGAGCGCAAGTCTGTCTTCGCGAATCTCGCTGACGGACTCTTCCCGGGCGATTCACGGATCGATAAGAGCAGCAAAACCAGGCTTGGCGCGTCCCTCGCGAGCGTGCTCAACGTGCCCTGGACAGACGACTGTGCCTCCACTGGCGAGACGATCCAGCTCCCCGGCCTCAACACCATCCTCGCCGGCGCCGAGCGCAACCTCGGCCGACTGGGTGCGGTGGTCTCCGACATGCTCGCCACACCGGAGGCCGAAGGTGACGCATTGGCTGCTGCGCTCCAGGCGGGGTTGCCCGACTACTGGGATGGCAGGAAGTCGGTCAAGTGGCTCGCGGACAACAGCCTTCGTGGCGCGAACGACAACGAATGGCAGGGCTTCTTCGGGGAGCAACGTGCCAGGCAGGTCCTTTCCGCGGCCTACCAGCCTAAGATCCCAGGCCCACGGGTGAAGTACGGCAACACCGTCTTCGATTACTCCCTCAACTGGGTGTGGGACATCAAGGTCCACGTCGAGCTCCAGCGCTTCCCGAGTCATGTCAAGACCAACAAGGGAGCAATGTGGCTCAATGATGAGCAGGCCATATGGCAGTGCGTCCAAGAGCAGGGACTCGGGTTCCTCACGGTCAGCGGCGTCGCTGAGATGGACGCTACGGGCGACTTCGTGACCTGGCATCGCAAGTTCAAGGCTGCGGGTGGTGGGAAGACCCCGGCGCCGTCGAACAGTGGCAACAGCAGGATCCGCAAGGCCGCCTTCACACCGCTTCACGTCGAAGCGTTCTGGATCCCTAACGCGCCGGCGCTGTCGGCGGCTATAGCGAGTGGCGAGGTGCGCGTGCAGGAGCAGCCACCGCAGGCTCCTAAGCGGGCCGGTGAGCGGGGAGCGCCGCGAGAGCCCAAGTTCATGATGAACGTTGTCAAGGCCCGACGGGGTATCCGAGTCGCCCGACACGGTTGGCCCAGCGAGAAGGCGAGTTAGATCCTTGGTTGGGGCGCAACGGCAAGCAGTCGAGCCGACGCGTTTCCCAGCGAGGTGATGGCTTGTACCGGCAGACTTCGCCACGTGAGTTTGATCAATGCCGAGAAGGTCCGCAATCCCACGAAGCTCGAGCTTGCACAGGCCATTGCCGACAAACTCGGCATCGCTCGCCCTGTGCAATCTAAGGGCTCGTCGGTCGACAGTACTTTCCTAGATCGTATCCACACGGCGCTCACGGGTGACGAGTCCACCATGACCGACGCCTACCGGAAGGCGGAGCGTGCGCTCCAAGACCTGGGTCTGACCTACGACCCCTTCTGGGATACGAGCGAATCGTCGGCGACGGGCGGCTCGACGGTCACGAATCGTGCCTACTCGCGCATCCTGGCGGCCGTGACTCGCGTTCCACGCTGCTTTCTGGTCGACTGCGGGCCGATGCCGCTCTTGGATGACAGCTACCGCTATGACAAGTCGGCAGGTGGTCACGGCAGCCTGAACGATGCCGGCCCAGGTTCGCGGGTGATCTTCTACAGGCGCGAGGATGCGGGACTCCGATTCGAGGCTCACGGAGAGGTCGCCTACATCGCGTCCGGGTGGTCCGGGCCATGGAGTGTCGAATTCGTGGACCTTGCCAGGTTCACCGGTCAGGGCGTCCTGCTCGAGGATCTTGGATGGGCCGGTCGCCTGAGCTCTGTCACTGAGATCACGTATGCGACCTACCACCAACTATTGATCGTCACGGGACATTCGCGTCTTGCTGATGCTGCGGAGAAGCAAACGGACCCGGGCGGTGACGTAGTGGCACAACGCATTGCGTCCGATGAATCCTTCTCGGCTATGGATGTTCGGATCGACGTTCCAGAGCCACTCCCTACCTGTACAGTCGAGGTTTGCCCCGCCACTCTGCCGGTCTATACAGAGGGCGATGGAACTGGGGCGGTATCCACCGATGATCTACCACCGACGCCGCGCGACCGGAAGAAGGCCAAGGCCGCTGAGGAGCGAGCGATAAAGTTAACTGTCCGTGCACTTGAGGCCGCTGGTTGGGCGTTGCGACGAGACCGTCAGAAGGACGGAGCGGGTTACGACCTCCTCTTCGTCAGCGGAGAGCGTGAACTCCACGTAGAGGTTAAGGGGATCATGAGCACAGTATTGGCCTTCAACCTCACGCCGAAGGAGTCCTGGCGGGTTGAAACGGACGAGCGCTTCGTGGTTGTCGCAGTGACCAACGTGCTGTCGCCAGCCGCGTTCAAACTGCACCTGCTGACCCGGGTCCGCCTCGCCTCCGCGGCAAGGGTGATCACGGGCTACCGGCTGAAGCTCTAGAATGAAGCAATGAGGTTCGGGCACACGGAACAGGAGGTACGCGGCTGGACGCCTCGTGGCATCGACGGGTTAAGGCGGTCCGTGCGATGAGTGGCAAGTACGTGTCATGGGCGTCCTCTCCCGCAGCCGAGGCAACGATGAGGGGTAATCGACGCCGTGACACCAAGCCAGAGTTGGCGATCCGGAGCCTTGTACACGCTCTAGGCCTTCGCTACAGGGTCGATACAAGACCCGTCCCGGACCTGAACCGAAGGGCGGACCTCGTGTTCACTCGCGCGAAGGTCGCTGTCATGATTGACGGGTGCTATTGGCACGGCTGCCCCGAGCACGGCACCCAAGCACGGACCAACGCGGACTATTGGAGTTCGAAGATTGCGCGCAACGTACAGCGGGATGTCGAGACGAACACGTTGCTGAAAGCTGCTGGCTGGACCGTGATCCGAGCCTGGGAGCATGAGGACCCTCAGATCGTCTGCCAACGCATTGTGGAACAAGTGCGGCCAGCAAGGCGTGGCGCATGACGCCGCTGCACTAGGGACGCTTGTTATCAGACCTCCAGGTAGGAGACTTCCGTTGCGCGGTGCTGGCGTTCGCCCTGGAAGTAATTGTTCCCAGGTCTTGTCGATAAGCGGCATCACGACCGACTCCGTCATTGGTTGAATTCCGGGTTGGTAGTGCGGTTTCGATCGGGTGTTGATCCCGGCGGCCAACGTCATGGCGGTAACGGGTGCGATTGCCTCAGCACATGAGTCGCCATGGCTTGTGTTCGTGCCACGGTCAGGGTCTGGGTGACGACCTGGAGGTGCTCCCTGCGATCGAGCTACCGCGGCTGTCAGGCCACGCGGTGGATCACCTGACTCTGGAACGTCGCGAATACGTGAGTTTGAGGCAGCCACTGTCGCCGGTCGCCGCTACGAGCAGACAAGGAGGCCTGCTGTGTTGGGAAATTCTGGCTGAAGCAGCTCCGGACGAGGTTACTGAGGTGACTAGGCAGCGGCGCGACCATCCGAAACGCCAGCGGCCATAACTGCTTCTAGGATCTTGCGCTCAGAATCCGACACGCTCGCAAGTGAAAGAGCAAGGCGGAGTCGATCAATCACGAGACCGGTCTCCGGGCTAACCAGATATCTAAGGTAGTCTGAAGCGACGTGATGAGGCACAGCCAAGAATCGGGCGGCATGCAACGGCTGCTGGAATCTTTCGGCCCAGAATTGGGGCCTGGGTTCCATGATCTTCTTGTACCATTCGTTGCTACGCGCGGTCGTAACTTGACCCAGAAACAGCCACTGGCCAGCGGCGCGAGTGTCGCCAGCCCAGCCTAGATGCGCAACGGTGTCGACACCCTCATCCTTTGCATGCGCACGCATCGGCGCGGCGCTAGGATAGAACTTCAATCCGAGTTCGGTCGCGGCGGCCTTCCCGCTCGCGATAAAGTTGCCGCTCCCTGAAGCCGTGCCAAGGCCGACGGCTGAAATTCCTAGATCGTTCAGGGCGCGTAAGATTGTGTGCTCCAAGACAACTTCTGGTGCGCTCGGCACGTCAATTTCCCAACTGTGAGCCACCGTAAGTGCGAGTAGCGCGTTGTACGGAACGACAGGATCAGAGGCAGTTGATGTGACTCTCCAACTTCCGCGGAATTCATACGGCCACCGTTCCCCAAGAATCTCCTGTCGTCTAAGAAGGGTTTCGCGAACCGCCTCGACCCAAGCCTCGGGTGTTGCGTCGTCTTCTTGGTTAGTCGGGAGAAGGAACTGCCGGGGAGAGAGGCGTGTCCAGCCATTGTCAGCGATCATATCTTCGAGTTGCGCGCTCGTTACCCGACGTCCAGCAAGAGCGGCAATCTCAAGCCAATCTGCAAGAGCCTCGACCCGGGCGTAGGTTCCGTATGCGTGAATGTTCGGTTCGATCGGGCCACTCATGGGTTGGTGTGCCTGTCTGCGAGGACCGCCCGAATGCTTCGCGCGAGTTCGAAGACTTCACTTGCCGCTTCTGTCGCCCTCTCGTCGACGTCGACTCGTCCAGCGTCTATAAGAATCTCGCGCAACGCGCGCGCGCTGTCTCTTAGACGGTCGGCGAGGGCGCCCTGTTCTAGGACCGACACCGCCAGTTGGAAGTCCTCGTACTCTCGAAGTACTGCGTGCGCCCGTTCGTTAGAAAGGATCTCGGCGTACTGCGACGAGTCTCGGCTATCGGCGAGTAAAGAGATCCTTCGACCTTGCGGAGGAGTGAGGTCAGATACGATTTCTTCGACTCGGCCATAGTCGACTTCTTCGAGTGCTCCGCTAACTTGGTTGTAGTCGCGAGCCGACTGGTCCAAATGGATGTAGTCTCGGATGCGGGGGTTTCCGACCAAGAGTCCCCAGACGCTATACCTCTGGGTTTCCACATAGGCCGTCTTAATGTCGTGATCGACTCTTGCCCGCCGGAGGAGTTCGCGAGTAAGGTACGCGGTTCTGACGCCGCGGGCATTGCTTCCGACGATACGGCCCACGTCGTAAAACGGATCTCCACTCCCCGATGCCGCGGTCGCGAGGACGCTTTTGTGGATCCAGCGAGACTTGGCTTCCGCGGACCATTGGCGCAGGCCGCCGATGTGGCGAAATCCCAGGTAAGCTCCGAGTTCATCACGGCTCTCGACCTCGAATGCTGGAATTTTGCGGAGCTGACGAATTCGGTCGGCCGTTGGTGCAGTTGTGAGTTGGAACTCAAGATCGGCTGCGACCGCAATTTCCTCTTGAAGAAGAACCTTCAAGGTGGAAACGCGGCGATTTCCCTCGACAACGATGCGTCGTCCATCCCTGTCTGGAGGAAGTACCAGGACGGGTTCATTATCGAAGTAGCCGTTTGCCACAAGAGATGCGGCGAGTTCGTCGAGAACTTCATTCTCGAAGATGTATTCGAGCAATTCGTCCTCACCGGACCCCTGGATCCACTCAGGCAACCGGGGATTCTCGGGATCGAGGGCCATCTCCGCCAACGGTACTTGGCCGAGGTCTCGCACGTATTTCCTCCAGATCGCTGGGACTAGGTTGTGAGTGCCGGAGCCTGGCAGCGCTCCGGCCAGGTGGGACACAGCCTAACGGCTCGGTCCGACAGTTTTGCAGATGGTCCAGGGCGGCAGGCCTGTTCGTGTCAAGTTTGTCGCCGATTGGTCGTCACCGACGTAGCCGAGAGTTCGTCAGTGCAGAGTTCCGATTGCGAAGGGCTGGCTCGTTAGACGTGGGCGGATACCTGCGGAGCGTGTTGGGTCTCTCTGGTCGGTGAGCGCAACGGTCAGAACCGTTTCGGTCTCCCTGCTCAAGGTTTAGAGTTCCCGACCCGTGCCTGCCATCGAGAGGCGCTGGCCCCAGTGCGGGAATTCCGAAGGCTCGACGCGCTCGCGCCCGCGCCCGCCGAGGGATTGAAGAAATATGGCAGAGAGGCTCTCGGGGAGCGGCGTGCCACTGATCTCAGGTTCATCGCGCTCGGCTTCATCGCGCTCGGCGAACTTATGATGACGGCCCGGCCGGTCGGTCCCGTGTCGCTGGGCGTCATGCGCCTTGACTATCGGCTAGCGGACGGCGCACCGGATGGCAAAAACATCGCATCAGGTCGAGGGCGTACCTCAAACCAAGTAGGGGCCGAACCGGGCTGCCGAGGGAAACGTGACCGGGGCGATGGTGGATAGATGGATGCATCGCAGCAGACGACGGATGAAGTCGCTGAGCGGCTTTTCGGATCGCTCCTCGGCACGGTCGAGATTGTCTCGGTGTTCATCGGGGACCGGCTGGGGTGGTATCGGTCGCTAGCGGGCGATGGGCCGGCGAGTGCAGTGGAGCTGGCGGGGCGTACGGGGACACAGGTTCGGTACGCACGGGAGTGGCTCGAGCAGCAGGCGGTGGTGGGGCTGTTGGTGGTCGAGGCTGACGGCGAGCCTGATGAGCGGCGGTTCGCGATCCCAGAAGGCACCGCCGAGGTGATGACCGATACGAGCAGCCTGGCCTATCTGGCGCCCATCGCCCGGATGTTCGGGGCGGTGGGGCCGGCGCTGCCGCAGCTGATGGAGGCGTACCGGAACGGTGGTGGGGTCAGCTGGGATGAGCTCGGGAATGATGCGCGGCAGTCGCAGGCTGATGCGAACCGGCCGTGGTACGAGAAGCAGCTCGGGCCTGCGCTGGCAGGCGTGCCCGAGGTCCACGACGTCCTCGCCACGAAGGGATGTCGGATTCTCGATGTGGGCTGTGGTGGGGGATGGTCGAGCATCTCGCTGGCGCGCGCCTACCCCGATGCCACCGTGCTCGGGATCGACATCGACCAGCCTTCGGTCGACATGGCCGTCGCGAACGCACGCGAGGCAGGGGTCGAGGACCGGGTGAGGTTCGTCTGCCAGGACGCGGCCACTCTTGACGAGGGGACGGTCGACGTGGCCTTCGCCTTCGAGTGCGTGCACGACATGCCTCGGCCGGTCGAGGTGCTCAGCGCGGTGCGGAGGACGCTCGTGCCCGGCGGATCCATGGTGGTGATGGACGAGGCCGTGGCGGACAGCTTCGCGCCGGACGGCGATGAGCTGGAGCGGCTCATGTACGGGTTCAGTCTTTTGGTCTGTCTGCCGGACGGGCTCTCGTCGCCGCCGAGCGTCGGGACCGGGACGGTGATGCGGCCCTCGACGTTGCAGGGCTACGGCGAGGCCGCGGGGTTCAGCGGGTTCGAGGTTCTCCCGGTCGAGGGGTTCGGGTTCTGGCGGTTCTACCGGCTCTTCTGATCTGACGTGGCGACAAGCTGATCTCATGGCACTTGCGGTGTGCCAGCTCTTCGATGCTCGGTCCGACCGGCTGGTGCGTGAGCTCTGGGCGCGGTTGGAGGAGGCCGGAATACGCACCATGGCGAGCCACACCCACGGCGATCACCACCCGCACCTCTCGTTCGCGGTCCTGCGGACGTGGGAGCTCCGTGCGGTGCGCGACACGCTCGACGGGCTTCCGGAGGGGGAGCCGTTCCAGTGCGCCAGTCATGGCTCATTGATCTTTCCGCGTGGCCGGGTTGCCTTGGCGCCCTCGTTCTCAGCCGCGGTGGCGACGCGGCAGGACCGTGTCGCGCGAGCACTCCTCGAGTCCGGAGCAGACCTGCACAAGCACTACCGGCCAGGTCTGTGGTTGCCGCACGTGTCGGTGGCCACTCGTGCCTCGGCGGACCAGCTTCCGGTGATTGTCAACGCCGTCGCGGATGTCCTTCCGTTCGAGCTGCATGCGGTTCGTACGGCCTTGGTGGACAGCAGCAGCGGCCGGATCTGGCGGCTGCCCCGGATGCTCTGACCGGCGCTCCTGACCGCGTCCGGACAGATCGGGCCTTGCGGGTCGGCGTACCGTGGCTCGGGAACCAGCACCTCGCGCGAGGCGGCCCTATGAAGATCGCATTGTTCCGGGTCGTCGGCGCGGTCCTCGGCGCGCTTGTGCTCGGCGGGTGTGGCAACGAGACCCCCTCGGAGAAGAGCACACCGCCGGCACCGTCGAGCTCCCCGCCGGCCGCGAAATCCCCCACCGCATCCCCGACGACGTTACCGAGCACCACCGAGCCCGCGCCCCTGTCCTCCGACGGCCGGCCGATGCCCGGCGAGCTGTCCATCCCCGCGATCGGGCTCGCCGACCTCGAGGTCGTGCCCTACCGCGGCTGGACCGACGACGCTCCGGGCACCGAGATCCAGAACAACGGCGTAGCGGCCAGTCCGTACGGTCCTCGCGGCGGCACCGGGCCGGGCGGGATCGGCAACTACCAGGTGACCGCGCACCGGCTCTCCTCGACGCGGGCGTTCCTCAGACTGCCCGAGCTCGAACGAGGCGACCGGGTCCGGGTGCGGACCGAGGAGGCGACGTACGTCTATCGCATCACGGGCACTCGGGAGACGTCGTTCCGGTCGGCGGCGTCGCTGCGCGCGCAGCGCGCCGCCGTCCCCGGCAAACCCGGCCAGGAGCCCACCCGCGCGATGATCACACTGTCGACCTGCGCCACGCCCGAGGACCACGCGGCCGGCAACTACTGGTCGGACGAGTTCGACAACCCTGAGCACCGGATCGACAAGATAGGCGTGCTCGTCTCTATCAGCTGACGTGGAGCTGCGCTCGTGGGCCGTGAGGTCACGGCAAATATTTCGTTACCAGGTCCGCGAGTATCTGCTGAGATGAGCAGATGACCCGCTGGCAGAAGCGACGTCGGCGCACGAGACGGCACAGCAGGCGTCCCGGTGCTCGAGCGGCCTGGGCGGGAGGTGTCGTCGCGGCCGGGCTCCTCGCGCTGTACCTGCCTGCGTGGGCTGACGCGACGTGGGGCAAAGATGTGGAGCGCGCCGAGGTCGTTGAGGTGGCGACTCTTCCCGAAGCCCAGAGCAACGCGTGCACGACCATCGAGGTCCAAGGGTCGAAGCAGCCGAAGGTCGAACGTCACCCGAAGTATGAGATCACCTGGCGCTCGCTGGACACGCCTGCCGGGCAGCCAACGAGGTTCACCGGGTACTCGTGCGACCGTTACCTGACGGGCGACGAGCGCAGCGTCATCCGTGGGTCGGATCATCGCGTGACGATGGTCAACTGGTTCAACGCGAATGTGTACCGCGTCGTGTTTCTCTGCCTTGCCGCCGGGACGTTGGTGGGCATCGTCGTTTTCATCGCGCTTCCTCGTGCCGGCAGCGACCGCGGTGCGGTGATCTGAGCCCGCCTCGCTGTCATCTCAGTGACCGTCGAGCGGGGCGGCTTGGTGGAACCCCTCCCAGAGCCGTCCACCGGCCAGGGTGAGGCAGCCCTCGGCGATCTCCCGGAGCGGCGCAGTGTCGCCGGCGAGGGCCGCGGCCAGACCGGCGTCGAGGCGGAGCGCCCAGGTGGTTCCGGCCGCGGTGTCGAGAGCGGTGAGCTCGCGCATCAGCCACTTCCCGCCGCCGCGCCAGCAGCCGTTGAGGTCAAGGACCAGCTCGGCCGTACGCCGCCACGTCTCGACAGCGATCGCGGTGCCCTCCGGGTCCGGAGCGGCGCCCTGCAGGTCGTCGACGAGGTCGCTCAACGCATAGCGGTGGCCCGCCATCGCCTCGGTCGGCAGGGGAGCGGGCCCGGTCTGGAGGACGTCCGTGCAGTAACGACGTACGGCCGCTCCGCCGTCACCGGGAAGTAGAGGGACGCCTCGCGCGACGAGCCGCGCCATCGTGGGCTTGCGCTCGGCCAGATCCCGGGTGACGAAGTGGCGGATGCTCGCCTCGGTGTGCACGAAGAGCTCCACCGGCCAGCCCAGATGGCGCAGCGACTCGCGGTGGACCGTTGCCGTCTCGTCGAGCACGGTGATGTCGAGGTCCGACATCGGCGTCGCTCCGCCCATGACCACCGACCCGCCGAGCCATGCCTGCTCTGCGCCAGGAAAACGCTCGCGGACCAGGTCTTGAGCGGATGCGACGGGATCCGGGTCGAGTCGACGGGTCATGGGCAGAGGGTGCCGTCTCGGCGGGCCTCGAGTCATCCGGTTATCGGCCAGGCCGGGCCGTCAGCGGCCTCCGTCCAGGTCCCGGCGCTGATGCATTCGCCCATTCGCGTCGAGCTCGATGACGGTGTCGATGCCGATCCGCTCCAGGAACCCGAAGTCGTGGCTGACCACGAGCAGGGCGCCGCGGTAGGCGTCGAGGGCCTCGGCGAGCTGCTCGACGCTGGTGATGTCGAGGTTGTTGGTCGGCTCGTCGAGGATCAACAGCTGCGCGGGCGGGTCGGCCAGGAGGAGGCGGGCGAGGGAGACGCGGAAGCGCTCGCCACCCGAGAGCGTACGCACCGGGCGGTCCACGCTGTCGCCGCGCAGGAGGAGCCGGGCGAGCTGGTTGCGGACGGTGCCGGGCGGCAGCTCCGGCGCCACGCTGCGTACGTTCTCCATCGCGGTCGCCTCGTCGTCGAGTCCGTCGAGACGCTGGGGGAGGAGACCGACCAGGTCGGTGAGGAGCCGGCCGTGCGGGCGGCCTTCCACAGGCTCGGATCCCTGCACGAGATGCGCGAGAAGCGTCGACTTCCCGGAGCCGTTCGCGCCGACGAGCGCGACCCGCTCCGGTCCCTGGATCACGACGGTCCGGCCCTCGTCCTCCAGCTCCGCGATCCGGCGGCCGCGCGGCACGCCTGGATCGGGGAGGGTGAGGTGGATGTGCTCCTCGTTGCGTACCCGAGCACCGGCCGCGTCGGCGGCGGCCTGGGCGGCCTTCACCTTGTCGTCGAGCGTCGAGCGGAGCGAGCCGGCGGACGCCTGGGCCTTGCTGGCACGGTTGCCGGCCAGGATCTTCGGGATCCCGCCGTCCTTCTGGGTCTTCTTCGCGGTCCGCTCACGCCGGGCGAGCTTCGTCTCGGCCTCGATGCGCTGCCGTTTCTCGACCTTGAGCGCCTGCTGAGCGGACCGAGCGGCCTGAAGAGCGGCCGCCTGCTCCTGCTCCTGGTGCTCCTTCCAGGCGCTGTACGGCCCGCCGTACGTGCTCAGCGTGCCGCCGAACAGCTCGGTGGTGCTGTCCATGTGGTCGAGCAGCTCGAGGTCGTGGCTGACGACCACGAGCGTCCCCGGCCACTGGTCGACGAACTCGGCGAGCTTGGCTCGGGTGGCTCGGTCGAGGTTGTTCGTGGGCTCGTCGAGCAGCGTGATCGGGGTCCGGCGGATGCGGAGGCCGGTGATCGCGATCAACATGCCCTCGCCGCCGGAGATCTCGGCGACGCGACGGTCGAGGTCGGCCGCGGAGAAGCCGATCTGGTCGAGGGCCTCGTCGGCACGGGACTCGATGTCCCAGTCGTCGCCGATCGCATCGAAGTGTCGCTGGTCGACGTCGCCGGCCTCGATCGCCCGGATCGCGGCGAGGATGCCGTCGATGCCGAGCAGGTCGGCGATCGTCGTCTCCTGCCGCAGCGTGAGCGTCTGCGGCAGGTAGCCGACCTCACCCGCGGCGTCGATGTGGCCGGACGTCGGGGTGAGCTCGCCGGCGATGAGGCGGAGCAGGGTGGACTTGCCGGCGCCGTTGCGACCGATCAGACCGGTCCGGTCGGTGCCGAAGGTGCCGTTGACCCGTTCGAGCGCGACGGTGCCGTCGGGCCACTCGAAGGTCAGGTCGCGCAGGGTGATGGCAGAAGGAGTGGACATGGCTGTGTTCTCTCGTCTCTTCCGTCGAGCGCCGACTGGGCGCGACGGGAATCAGGTACGTGTCGACAGAAACGCGAACGTGCCGGAGAGCCACACGCGTCGACGCCCGGGGAAGGGCGGACGCGCGTGTACGTCGAGAAGTGATCGTTCACCGATGCGGAATCCCCGCACGGGCGAAGCCACCGGCAGTCCGGTGGCTAGATCTTGTCCACTTCGATCAGCCCCACGCCTTCACTTTAACAGCCGTACGGTCCCGCTCACCCGACGAACCCTTCCTGCTCCGCCTCCACGAACCACGGTGCTCGACGAAGGACGGGCAGCACATCATCGGGCACGTCCAGGAGCACCAGCTCGGTCTCGTCGGAGGCGAGGTCGTCGCGCAGCGAGCGGAGGGTGTTGAGCAGCGGGACGGTGACGTGGGTGAGGGTGGAGATGTCGAGGGTGACCGTCCGGGGTGCGGCGGCCTGCACCAGCTCGAGCGCCGCGTCGTAGGTCGCCTGGGCGTTGCCGGTGTAGAGGTCGCCGGTGAGCAGAAGGTGAAGCACCCCAGCAGGAGCCGAGGGGCGCTCGAGAAGGCGTACCCGCGGCTGGTTCACCGCGCGGATGACCAGCAGCAGCGTGAGACCGACGCCGACCGCGACACCGAGAAGCATCCCGCCGGTCAGGCCGACGGCCGCGACGGCCAGAGCGACCCAGAGCTCCGCCCGGTCGATGGCGGCGTACGTCCAAAGCTCGCGTGGATCGAGCAGACCGGCCACCGCGACCAGCACCATGGCGGCGAGGATGGTCTGGGGCAGGTCGGCCAGCAGAGGCGCCAGCGCGAGCGCGACGAGCAGCGACAGACCCACCGTGACCAGCCCGGAGAGCTGGGTGCGGGCGCCCGATCGAAGGTTCACCGCCGACTGCGAGAATCCGCCTGCGGGAGGCAGCGACTGGGTGAGCCCACCGGCCAGGGCGCCGATGCCGGTGGCGACCAGCTCGCGGCCCACGCCGATGGCAGGCTCGTGGCGACGCCGGTTGGTCCGCGCCACCAGCACCGTCTCCAGGAACGACATGAGTGCGATGGCGATCGCGCCGGGGAGCAGCCCGATCACATCGTCGACGACCGGCAGGCTCAGCGACGGCAGCCCGGTCGGCACCGGGTCGATGAGGGCGAGCCCGCGATCCTCCACGCCGCTGAGCGCCACCAGCACGATGCCTGCCGCGACGACGACGAGCGGCCCCGGCACGGCCGGTGCCACCCGCCGGAGCGTCAGGAGCACCACGATCGCGGTGATCCCGACCGCCGCGGTCACCGCCGAGAGCTCGGGAAGCTGGCGGCCGACCGCGACCAGCTCCTCGAGGAAGCCTTCCGCCTCCGGGTCCGCCGACAGGCCGAGCAGAGTCGGCAGCTGGCTGGCGACGACAGTGAGCCCCACGCCGAGCCGGATCCCGGTCATGGTGGCGGGGGAGACGCTCTCGGTCAGCGCGCCCAGCCGGGCCAGCCGCATGATCAGCAGACAGACGCCCACGAGGAAGGTCAGCGTGAAGGCGGCCCGCATGAGCTCGTCCGGGTCACGCTCCGGGAGGGTGGCCAGCGAGCTGGCCACCAGGACGGATATGGTCGACGTCGTCGAGACGCTCAGCGCGCGTGAGCCACCGAGCAGGGCGTACGCCGCCATCGGCAGCAAGCACGTGTAGAGCCCGACGCTGGCAGGCATTCCCGCGATCGTGGCGTACGCCATGGCCTGGGGGATCACGACCGTCCCCGTCGCGAGCCCGGCGAGCACGTCACCGCGCAGCCACGGACGGCGGTAGCCGTGCATCGTCGGGGCGAGCCACGTCTTCACGGGGCCCACCTCATCGTCTCCGCTCGCCCGGGAGGTCACCCGAGTCGGGGGAGGTCGTCCGCGTGAAGCCTTGCCTAGCGTCGTGACAAACCCACGAGGAGGCTCTTCATGGCTGACAAGCCCAACATCCTGATCATCTGGGGCGACGACATCGGCATCAGCAACCTGAGCTGCTACAGCGACGGGCTGATGGGCTACCGCACTCCGAACATCGACCGGGTGGCCGAGGAGGGCGTCCGCTTCACCGACTACTACGGGGAGCAGAGCTGTACGGCGGGTCGCGCTGCGTTCATCACCGGCCAGAACCCCTATCGCACCGGGCTGACCAAGGTCGGCTTCCCTGGCGCCGACATCGGCCTGCGCGCAGAGGACCCGACCATCGCCACGGCGCTCAAGGAGCTCGGCTACGCCACCGGCCAGTTCGGCAAGAACCATTTCGGCGACCGCGACGAGTTCTTGCCGACCATGCACGGGTTCGACGAGTTCTTCGGCAACCTCTACCACCTCAACGCCGAGGAGGAGCCGGAGCTGCCCGACTACCCGACCGACGAGGAGTTCCCGAACTTCCGCAAGCGGTTCGGCCCCCGTGGCGTGATCCACACCTGGGCCGACGGCAACGGCGGGCAGCGCATCGAGGACACCGGTCCGCTCACGAAGGAGCGGATGAAGACCATCGACGACGAGGTCGTCCCGGAGGCCCTGCGGTTCATGGGCGAAGCCCAGGCGAACGACACCCCGTTCTTCGTGTGGCTCAACACCACCCACATGCACTTCCGTACGCACATCAAGGACGGCAGCCGCGGCAAGGCCGGCCGCTGGCAGTCGGAGTACCACGACACGATGCTCGACCACGACGAGCTGGTCGGCTCGGTGCTCGACTACCTCGACGAGAACGGCCTCGCCGACAACACGATCGTCATGTACTCCACGGACAACGGCCCGCACATGAACAGCTGGCCGGACGCCGGCATGACGCCGTTCCGCAACGAGAAGAACTCCAACTGGGAGGGCGCCTACCGGGTGCCGGCGATGGTCCGCTGGCCCGGGCACATCCCGGCCGGCACGGTCCTGAACGGCATCGTCAGCCACAACGACTGGTTCGTGACCCTGCTCGCCGCGGCGGGCGACCCCGACATCGCCGACCGGCTGAAGGCGGGCACCGAGCTCGCCGGCACGACGTACCGGGTCCATCTCGACGGGCACAACCAGCTCGACTACATCACCGGTGCCACCGACACCAGCCCGCGCCAGCACTTCTTCTACGTGTCCGACGACGGTGACCTGACCGCGTTGCGCTTCGACCACTGGAAGCTGGTCTTCCTCGAGCAGCGTGCCCCCGGCACGTTGCGGGTCTGGGCGGAGCCGTACGTCCAGCTACGCGTGCCGAAGTTCTTCAACCTCCGCACAGATCCCTACGAGCGAGCCGACATCACCTCCAACACCTACTACGACTGGGTCCTCGACCATGCCTGGCTCGCGGTTCCGGCCCAGATGTACGTCGCCCAGATGGTGAGCTCACTGGCCGAGTTCCCGCGTCGGCAGGAACCGCCCAGCTTCAGCGTCGACAAAGTGCTGGCGAAGCTCGAGGCCGGCATGCCGAGCAGCTGAGATGCAGGTCAGCCTGCCGGGTGGCGTCTTCACCATGGGGTCGGACGACCACTATCCCGAGGAGGCGCCGACCCACCGGGTGCGGGTCGATGCCTTCGCGATCGACGTGGTGGCAGTGACCAACGAGCAGTTCGCCGCCTTCGTCGACGCCACCGGTTACGTCACCGTCGCCGAGCGGGAGCTCGACCCGGCCGATTACCCCGACGCCCCGGCCGAGAACCTCCAGCCGGGCTCCATGGTCTTCGTCCCCACTCGCGGCCCCGTCGACCTCCGCCACCTCAGCCAGTGGTGGCGATGGAAGCCCGGTGCCTGCTGGAAGCACCCGAACGGACCGAAGAGCTCGATCGACAAGCGGCTCGACCATCCGGTCGTCCATGTCGCCCATGAGGACGCCACGGCGTACGCCGCGTGGGCCGGCGCGTCCCTGCCGACGGAGGCGGAGTGGGAGTACGCCGCCCGTGGCGGCCTCGAGGGCGCGACGTACACCTGGGGCGAGGAGCCGCGCCCGGGCGGCAGGATCATGGCCAACACGTGGGACGGCCCGGACTTCCCCTGGCGCAGCAGCGGCGAGAGCGGGTTCCTGCGGACCGCGCCGGTCGGCAGCTTCCCTGCCAACGGCTACGGCCTATTCGACATGGCTGGCAACGTCTGGGAGTGGACCGACGACTGGTGGAGCGAACGCCACCCAGCGGAGGTCGACAAGCCGTGCTGCCTGCCGACCAACCCGCGTGGCGGTGACCGGGAGCAGAGCTACGACCCCGCACAGCCGCAGTTCCGGGTCGCGCGCAAGGTGATCAAGGGCGGCTCGCACCTGTGCGCCGATACGTACTGCCTGCGCTACCGGCCCGCGGCACGGCGGCCGCAGATGATCGACACCGGCACCAGCCACCAGGGCTTCCGCTGCGTACGCCGCCCCGGGACCCAGCAACCGAAGGAGACACCGTGAACGACCAACTGCTGCCGTCCTGGCGTCCGGGTGCCACCCGCGACGCCGTCATAGCCTTCCTCGAGGCGGCCGAGGAGGTGCCGGTGGCCGACCGGATGGCCTGCTTCGACAACGACGGCACCCTGTGGTGCGAGCGTCCCACCTACGTCCAGTTCGACTTCTTCCTCGACGCGCTGCGCGCCAGCGCGGCGGCCGACCCGTCGGTGAAGGAGCAGGCCGAGTTCGCGGCCCTGCTCTCGGGTGACCAGCAGGCGATCGGCGACATCGGGCTGGAGCGGATCGCGATGGCTCTCACCGGGCTGTTCGTAGGCCTCTCGCCCCAGGACTTCACCGCGCGGACCCGCGAGTTCCTGGCCCGCGCCGACCACCAGACCCTCCGGCGGCCGCATCGGGCCTGCACCTACGTACCGATGCTCGAGCTCATCGCGGAGCTGCGGCGGCGCGAGTTCTCGGTGAGCGTCGTGACCGGGGGAGGGACCGAGTTCGTCCGCGCCATCAGCCAGGAGCTCTACGGAGTGCCGCCCGAGGCGGTGGTGGGCACGCTCATCGAGTACGACTACGCCCCGGACCCGCCGCGCCTGAGCCGCTCGGGACGCCTGCTCGGTGCCGCCAACGAGGGCACCGCCAAGGTGTCGAACATCCAGACCCAGCTGGGACGTCGTCCGATCCTCGCCGCCGGCAACTCCGGCGGCGACCGGGAGATGCTGGAGTGGGCCGCGGCCGGCGATGGCCCGACGCTTCCGTTGCTCGTCGACCACGACGACGCCGAGCGCGAGTTCTCCTACGTCAGCACCGCGCAGACCTTCGCCGAGCCCGAGCCGATCACCGACGTCGGTGCCCGGCTCGGCTGGACCGTGATCAGCATGGCCCGCGACTGGGAGACGATCTTCGACTGAACCGCCGAGTCGGCTCATCCTGACCGCGATCCCCGCCGAGTCGGCTCGTCAAGACGAGCCGGCTCGGCGGGGATTTCTGTCAGTCGGGGATCGTGACGACCTCGATGACGTCGATGTCATCGGCACGCAGCGCGTGCAGGACACCCTGCAGCGCCTCCTGGTCGGGGACCTCGCCGGTGAGCGTCGACTGCTCGTGATGCGCCTGGACGGCCAGCTGCGGGAACGCCTTCTGGAGCTCACGGGAGAGTTCACCGTTCACCCTGATCAGGACCCTCGTCATGGTCTTCCTCGACTGCTCACGTACTGCACGCTACGAATCACTTCAGCACGGTGGTTCACCGAATTCGGGTGATGCTGGACGCCGGCCGTGCCGGAATCGTCGGCGTCGAGCACAGACGACGACAGCAAGGGACAAGCGATGGCGACCCTGACGGTATGGAAGTACGACACGACCGAAGGCGCAGACCAAGCTGTGAAGAACCTCGAGGAGCTGGTCAGGCAGGACCTGATCATCCTCGAGGATGCCGCGACCGTGCACTGGGAGGTCGGCAAGAAGAAGCCGAAGACCAAGCAGCTGACCAGCACCAAGGCCATGGGCGCGATGAGCGGCACGTTCTGGGGCATGCTCTTCGGACTCATCTTCTTCGTCCCGCTGCTGGGCGCAGCGGTGGGCGCGGCGACCGGCGCCCTGACCGGATCGCTGACCGACGTGGGCATCGACGACGCCTTCATCAACAAGGTCCGCGACCAGGTCACCCCCGGCACCTCGGCACTGTTCCTGATGACCTCCGACGCGGTGGTCGACAAGGTGCACGCAGCGATGAAGGGCCACGAGGGCGAGCTGATCTTCACCAACCTCAGCAGTGAGCAGGAGAACGCGCTGCGCGAGGTCTTCGCCGAGTGACGTCATGGCCAGCCTGACCGCGTGGGTCTACGACCGGATCATGGGCGCTTCAGACGCCGAGGTCTGGCTCCAGGACCTGCAGGAGCGTGGTGCGCTCACGGTCCATGACGCCATTACGCTCACCTGGTTCCCGGGGGCGGAGGAGCCACAGATCGGCCATCTTCGCCACCGTACGACGGGCGCCGCCGCCAAGGGCTCGTTGCTCGGAGGTCTTCTCGGGATCCTCGTGTTCAACCCGGTCGCGGGCGCCGTTGTGGGGGCGGCGTCCGCGGCCGCGGTTCAACGTCTGAGACAGGCCGGCATCGGTGACGAGCTGCTCACCGAGGTCACCGGCCACCTCGGGCCGGGCAAGTCCGCACTCGTCGTACTGAGCAGCGACGGGGACCCGGACGCGGTCGCCGCGGCCATGAAGCACGGAAACCCGACGCTCGTCTACGCCGAGCTGGACGACGCGGTCGCCGAGGAGCTCAAGGACATCCTCCGCGCCGAGACCACAGAACCGACCGACGACGGAGACTGATCATGGCGATGAACCAACCTCCCACCCGACGACTGCAGCCCACGGTCAACGCCGGCCGGCTCTGGGCCGGCGGTGCCGCCGCTGCGGTCGTGGCCGCGCTGCTCGCGGTCGCCGGCATCGTGATCGCCCGTGGCATCTTCGACGTACCCATCCTCGCCCCCGAGGGCGACGGGGTCTGGGGAGACGCCTCGACATGGTGGTACGCCGTCTGGGCAGCGATCGCCGGGTTGCTGGCCACGGCCGTCGCCCACATCCTCCTTCTGACCACACCGCAGCCGCGCACCTTCTTCGGCTGGATCGTCGGCCTGGCCACCGTCATCGCGGCGCTGTGGCCGTTCACCTCCGACGCGGGACTGGACACCAAGCTCGTCACCATGCTGATCAACCTGGTGATCGGGATCGCCATCGGCTCGCTGGTGTCGACGGTCTCACGGAGCGCGGTGCTCCCCGAGGTCCGGTGACGTCTCGCGGACGGGGCGGTGTCAGATCAGCCCGCGGTCCCGTGCCTCGCGCACCGCTGCCGAGCGGGTGTTGACCCCGAGCTTCTGGTAGATCGAGCGTACGTGGGTCTTCACGGTGTTCTCGCTGACCCCTTCGGCGGCCGCGATCTCGGGGATCGTCAGCCGCGAGGGGAGGTCGTGGAGCACGTCGACCTCGCGTGCGCTCAGCAGTGAGTCGATCACCCCCGTGGCGCGGTCCACCTGCTCGGCGTGATGGGCGAGCAGGGCCGCGACGAAGCCCTCGGCCGGGCCGAACCGTGAGCGGTTCCTCGACAGCAGCGGCTCCAGATGTGGCCACGCGTCGATGAACGGCCGGCGGAAGCCGTTGGGGACCGCCCACTCGAGCGCCTTCCTGAGTACGTCGAACGCGCGGACGTCATTGCCCAGGGACGACTCCAGGGCCGCAGCCAGCACCTGCGCGTAGACGACGGTCGTCGGTAGGTGTGCCGGGCGGGTCCCGTCGAGGACCGGCTCGAGCTCGGTCAGCGCGTCGCGGGTCCGTCCGGCGGCGGCGAGTATCTGCGCGCCGGGGATCGCGCACTCTGCGCTTCCCGGCATCTGGTCGCGCACACGGGCCGCGATCTCCAGAGCCCAGCTCTCGTTGCCGATGGCCAGGGCCATCCTGATCTCGTGGGGCGTGGCGGCGGCGGTCGCGGCAGGAGAGACGTGGTGGGCGGCGTCGAGCTGCCAGATCCGCCGAAAGGTCTCGACAGCAGCGGCGCGGTCCGTCCCGGCCGTGGCCTCGTAGGTCGCCAGGGCGTGCATCCCGCGTATGCCGAGCCCGACCTCGGCGTTGTTCACCCCGTCCAGCGCTCGCACGCCGAGCTCGGCATACTCGAGCTGTGCCTTGCCCTCCCCGGTCAGGAAGGCGGTCCACGCGGCCACCAGGTAGGAGGGGGCGAGCCTCGGCGAGTCCCGCCATCCGTGCTGGGTGGCGAACGCGATGGCCTGGTCGGACCAGTCAAGGGCGGCGTGGAAGTCGCACATGGCGCTTGCCATCCCGGACAGCTGTGACATGGTCTCGAGCACGACCTGGTCGTAGCGACGGCTTCGGGCCAACGCCAGCGCCTGCTCGAGGTCGTCGATGGCTCCGAGGTAGTCGCCGGCGCGCATCCGGGCGGGCCCGCGCTGGGAGAGGAGGACCAGGTTGACGTCGCTGTCTCCCGTCGTGGCGATGTCGAGGATCGCGCTGTCCTGCAGCGCCGCGACGACGTCGCCCCCGGCGAGGGCCCGCTGGACGACAGCCGCGGCGAACATCGCTGCGTACGTCGGGTCGGACGGCGGATCGTCGACCGACGCCGCACTCAGCGCTTCGTCGGCCGCAGGGAGGTCGTTCACGTCCAGCGCCGCCAGGGCGGCGATGACCGCGACCCGATGGTCAGTGATCGGCGAATCGCGGGATGTGATGGCCTCGCGCACGAGATCGCCGCGGCCGGACAGGACCATCTGGAGCCCGTTCGCGCGGAGCATGCCGACGAGCAGGTCCTGGTCCCCGCCCCGCGCCGCATGCCGCAGCGCGGTCGCGCGTTCGCCGTGCGTGTCGAGCCAGACAGCGGTGGCCCGGTGCTGGCGTGCCGGCGCCTCGACGTCGCGTCGGGCCAGAGCGGCGAGCAGGCAGCTCCGCAGCAAGGCGTGGTAGCGGTACCACGCCGAGTCGCCCGACTGGCTGACGAGAGCGTTCGCCGCGCACAGCCGGTCGAGCAGAGCGCCGGCGTCCGGCCTGCCGGAGAGGTGGGCAGCCAGGTCGATGGACAGATGGTGGGGCGCGCAGGTCGCGTAGAGGAACTCGACCAGCTCCGGGTCGAGCCGGTGGACGACCTCGGTCAGGACGTACTCGATCACCGTACGGACGTCGCCATCGAAGGACGCGACGACCGCGCCAGGGTCCTCGCCGACCATGGCCGCGACCACTGCCATTCGGAGGGCGGCCGCCCAGCCCTCGGTCAGGCCGACGAGATTCGAGATCGCGTCGGCCGTCATCGGGAGGCCGCCGGCCGCGAACAGCTCCAGCGCCTCGACGTCGGTGAAGGCGAGATCCTTGCCGCGTACGTCCGAGAGGGACCCGTCGAGCCGCAGCCGGTGGAGCGTGAGCGACGGTTCGGACCGGCACGCCATCACCAGCCCCACCTCGAGCGGCAGCTCGGCGAGGAGGATGTCGAGCCCGCGCAGGACCTCGGCGTCGTGGAGCAGATGTACGTCGTCCAGCACGATCCAGCGCACACCGGCGACCAGGAGTGACTCGACCACCTTCGTGACGAACCTCGGCTCGGTCCCCTGCGCGGGCGGGGTCAACCCGTCGAGCTGCTCGGTCCTTCCGGGCAGTCCGGCCAGGACCAGGGCCTCGATCAGCGCCGACCAGAACTCGTACGGCCTGTCGTCCTGCTCGTGCAGCGACAACCAGGCCACCGGCTCGCCGCGGGCGGCGGCACGGGTGGCCCAGTCGGCCACGAGCATGCTCTTCCCGTATCCCGCCGGGGCGCAGACCAAGGTGAACCGGCACTGCCCGACGGCATCCTCGACCAACCGGGCCCGGCTGACGAACGTGGGCAGTATCCGGGGAACGTGCAGCCTCGTAGCCGCCACGTAGGCACGAGAACCGGTGTTCAACATCCGCAAACGAACGCTCCTCGCATCTCCGACAAGTCTTTATCCGCAACCATCCAATCAGCGGCTCTTCGGCAGAGTAAGGAGCAAAGGGCCTATATACCCCGCCCCAGATACGCACAGCCGGGTGGTTCCGCTCACCCCTAACGGGTGATACGGCCAGGTCGGACGGGCTAGACCATGGGAGCCGTGACCCCCAGGACGCAGAGCCGCGAAGAGTCCGTCCCGAGCTGGCCACCGCAGTTCAGGGTCCTGGCGGTCCTGCTCGGATCCGCTGCGGTGGTGATCCTCGTGGCCGGGCTGCAGGCAGCCAGCGGCATCCTCGGACCGCTGTTCCTCGCGATGGTGCTCACCATCGTCGTCCACCCGGCCCGGAACTGGCTGGCGCGACGCCTCCCGGCCGGTGTCGCCACCACCCTCTCCATCATCGCGGTCATCGTCGGCGTCGTTGGTCTGGGCGTGTGCGTGCTCCTCGCGGTGGCGCGTTTCGCGACCTTGCTCAGCACCTACAGCGGTGTCGCTGCGGAGCAGGTCGAGGAGCTGACCGACTGGCTCACCAAGGTCGGTATCGGCACGGACGAGGTGCTCAAGATCGTCGAGTCGTTCGACCTCTCGAACCTGCTGTCCGTCGTCTCCGGTGCTCTGAACGGGATGTTCGGAGTGCTGTCCACGATCGTCTTCATCCTGGCCCTGTGCCTGTTCATGGCCATCGACGCGACGGCGCTGCCGCGCCAGCTCGCCTCGATCAGCCGCCGGCGCCCGGGCCTCGTGGGTGCCCTGTCCTCGTTCGCGGTCGGGACGCGTCGCTACCTGCTCGTCTCGACGGTCTTCGGCCTGATCGTCGCCGCCCTCGACACGCTGGCCCTCTACCTGCTGGGCGTGCCGGCGCCGTTGGTGTGGGGACTGCTCGCGTTCCTGACCAACTACATCCCGAACATCGGCTTCGTGATCGGCCTGATTCCACCGGCGATCCTGGCGCTGCTGGACGAGGACCTCTCGCTGATGCTCGCTGTCATCGCCGTCTACTGCCTCCTGAACGTGGTGATCCAGTCGGTGATCCAGCCGAAGGTCGTCGGTGAGGCGGTCGGTCTCTCGGTGACCCTGACGTTCCTGTCACTGATCTTCTGGTCCTGGGTCATGGGTCCGATCGGTGCCGTGATGGCGGTCCCGTTCAGCCTGTTCGTGCGCGCGGTCTTCGTGGAGGCCGATCCGGAGAAGAGCTGGCTGATGCCGCTGATCGCGGGAAGCGCCCCGGTGGAGCTACTCGGGGATGGTGACGATCTCGATGACGTCGACCCCCAAAGAGCTCAGTAGGTCCAGCACCCCCTGCAGCTCCTTGGCGTCCGCGAGGTCACCGACCAGGGTCGTCGTCGCAGGCTGCGTGGCCCGGGTCAGGTGCGGAAACGTCTCGAGGACGTCGTCCGACACCGACGAGCCCACCCGGATGAGGATCCGGGTCATGAGCGCATCACGCCGATCAGGTGTCCGTTCACGTTGGCTCCAGAGAGTGGCCTTGGACGGTGGTCTCATCAAGGTAAGCGGGCCGGCGCCCGGAGCGGTCACCGGAAACGGGCGAGGGTGAGCCCTCGTGCCCCGGGGAACACTGCTCACGTGAACGTGGCTGCCCTGCGGGGCCGGGTGGAGGCCCTGGTCGCCCACGTCCCCCTGCTGCGGAAGCTGGCCACAGAGATCATTCGGATCGAGTTCATCGACCGGTGCATGCTGATCGCCGCCCAGGCGCTCCTGGCCATGGTGCCGATGCTGGTCGTGCTCGCGGCCTTCCTGCCTCACCTCACCGAAGCCGCGCTGCAACAGGTCTCGCATGTCACCGGCCTCGGCGACGAGGCCGTCCAGCAGGTCTCCGGAGAGGTGGATCTGGACCAGGTGCGTTCCGAGACCGGTGCGGTGGGCCTGGCGATCACGATCGTGTCGGCGACGTCCTTCGGCCGTGCCGTGCAGCGGACGCTCGAGCGGGTCTGGGAGCAGGAGCACGTCGGAGGCGTGCGCGGAGCCGGTCGCTGCCTGCTCTGGGTCGCCGTCTGGCTGGCCTGTCTCGGGCTGGTCAACGCGGTCGTCAACCTGATCACCGACCCTGGGGACCTGCTCCGGCCGCTGCTCCAGGCCGTGGGCGCGATCGCCGTGTGGTGGGGGACCGGCTGGGTGCTGCTGTTCGGACGCACCCGAGGATGGCTGCTGCTCCCAGGCGCGGTGCTGACCGGTGTCGTGCAGGTCCTCTACAGCCGGGGCTCGGCGTGGCTGATGCCTGTGTACGTCGAGTCGAACGCCGAGCAGTTCGGCATGCTGGGCGTGATCCTTGCGCTCTCGACCTGGCTGATCGGCTTCGGCGGGATCATCGTCGGCGGTGCGCTGCTCGGGCGGCTGCTCGTCGAGGACCCGGTCATCACCTGGTTCGTGCAGCGGGTGCGTGCGTTTCTCACCCGGAGAAGGTGAGGCCGGCGGAGCCGGCCTGCGCTGAAGTCGGGCCATGGGCGAAGCAATAGGCGAGTCTCTGCCGATCGCCGTGGGAGTGCTCGTCAGCCCCATGCCGATCGTCGCACTGGTACTCATGCTGGTCAGCGGCCACGCCAGCTCCAACGGGGCGGCCTTCGTCGCCGGGTGGCTGGCGGGCATCTTCGTGCTCGGAACGCTCGTCGCCCTGCTCGTCGGTGCGGCCGGATCGGGAGAGGCGGAGACCCCGACCTGGGCGGCCCTGCTGAAGATCGTCCTCGGAGCGTTGCTCCTCCTGCTCGCCGTACGCAGCTGGCAGGGCAGGCCCGAAGAGGGAGAGACCGCGCCGACCCCGTCGTGGATGGCTGCGCTGGACGAGTTCAACGCGTTCAAGGCGTTCGGCACAGGCGTACTCCTGGGATCGGTCAACCCCAAGAACCTGCTGCTCGTGGTCTCGGCCGCCAGCACGATCGCGACGGCGACAGCGGTGACCAGCGAGCGGATCGTGGCGATGGCCGTCTTCACCTTCGTCGCCAGCCTGGGCGTGCTGGTGCCGTTCGGCATCTACCTGCTGGCCGGTGAGCGCGCAGCCCGGCTCTTGGAGGGCATCAAAGCCTGGATGATCGCCAACAACGCGACCATCATGACGGTTCTCCTCGTCGTGCTCGGGGTCAAGATGGTCGGCGACGGAGTGGGGTCGCTCTGATGGACACATCCACCTGGGTCGCGAGCCTCGTCAGCGCAGCACTCGTCGCCGCCCACATCACCGTCTGCGTGGTGGCCCTGGGCGTCATCCCCGGCGGCCGGAAGCCGTCCACGGGCCTGGCCTGGCTGTTCCTCATCCTGGCGCTGCCGGCGTTCGGCCTGCTCGCGTTCCTGCTCTTCGGGAGCACCAGTGTCGGCCGCAAGCGCCGGGCATGGCAGCGGCAGGTCAACGACCTGGTCAGCGCCGAGATCAGGTACGACCCGGCGGCACAGACGGCTCCGGCAGGCCCCTCGGTCGGCGCCGTGCGGCTCAACGAGCGCCTGGGATCGCTGCCCATGACCGGGGACAACCGGGTCGAGGTCCACCCCGACTACGCCCAGACGTTCGCGGCGATGACCGAGGCCGTACGCGGCGCGAAGTGGTTCGTGCACGTCGAGTTCTACATCTCGGCCTGGGACGAGGACACCAGCGACTTCTTCGACGCACTCGTCGACGCCGTCGCCCGCGGGGTGGAGGTACGCTTCCTCTTCGACCACCTCGGTTCGCGTGGCATCCCCGGCCACCAGGACATGCTGTCGCGGCTCGAGGGTTCCGGCATCAAGTGGGCGCCGATGCTGCCCGTCCGCCCGCTGCGCGGTGAGCTCCGCCGTCCGGACCTGCGCAACCACCGCAAGATCCTCGTCGTCGACGGCGTGGTGGCGTTCGCGGGCTCGCAGAACCTCATCGAGCCCGGCTACAACAAGCCGAAGAACCACAAGGCGGGGCGGAAGTGGGTCGACCTGATGATCCGGATCGAGGGGCCCGCGGTGCGGGACCTGGCGGTCGTCTTCGCGACCGACTGGTACGCCGAGACCGCCGAGAGCATCCGGGACCTGCTCCTGCCGCGCGAGCCCCTGGAGCTCCAGCGGACGGAACGCGCCGCCGAGAACGTGGCATGCCAGGTCGTACCGAGCGGTCCCGGTTTCGTGACCGAGAACAACCTGCGCCTGTTCAACACCCTGATCTACGGCGCGCACTCGCGGATCTGCCTGGTCAGCCCCTACTTCGTGCCGGACGAGTCGCTTCTCTACGCGGTCACGACCGCCGCTCAGCGGGGTGTCCAGGTCGAGCTGTTCGTGAACGAGGGCGCCGACCAGTTCATGGTCTTCCACGCTCAGCGCTCCTACTACGCCGACCTCCTCGACGCCGGCGTCCGGATCCGGCTCTACCCGGCGCCGTACGTCCTCCACACCAAGTTCTTCACCGTCGACGACACCATCGCCGTCGTCGGGTCCTCGAACATGGACTACCGCTCCTTCGCGCTCAACTACGAGGTCATCGTGCAGATCGAGAGCGAGCAGGTGGTCGACAACCTGCAGAGCGTGCTCGACGACTACCGGGAGAGGTCGAGCGAGCTCAGCATCGAGGCGTGGGCGCGGCGCGGGCACATGGCCGCGTACGTCGACAACGTCATGCGCCTGACGGCGGCTCTTCAGTAGCCCGCTCCTGGGTCGCCGCCGCGAGGGCGGCCTCGACGGTGGGGTAGACCAGCGGCGGGCCTTCCTCGGCGGCCTCGGTCAGGACGTCGCGTACCTGACCCACGTCGCCGGCGAGCGTCAGGTCGGCGCCGAGACGCTGTAGATCGGCACGCAGCTGGGTCAGCATCTCGGTGGCGGTGACGTCGATCGACGGCGTCGCCCGGCCGTCCAGCACGACCAGGCGAAGGTCCGGCACGTCGGTGGCGAGCTCACGGACCCGCTCGCGTACGAAGTCGGCGTTGACGAACAACAGGGGAGCCTCGACCCTGACCACCAGGACACCCGGGACCCCTGCGTACGCCGGATTGCGACTCTGGTCGACCCACAGCCCCGGGTGCGCGGACGCGGCGTCGTCATCGGTTCCCTCGACCGGGGCCAGCGGCGCGATGTGCGGCCGCGAGGTCCGCGCGATGAGCAGGACGACCGAGGCGGCGATACCGATCACGAGACCGGGCAGGGTGTCGAAGACGAGCACGCCGATCAGCGCCGCGACGGCGCCGACGAAGTCGGCGCGGGCGCTGATCTGGTAGATCTTGGTGACCTGTCCGGTCCGGACCCGCCACAGCCGGCGCAGCGCGGAGATGTCGACGAGCTCGATCACCGCGGCGATCACGATCGCCGCGAGGGTGGCCTCGGGAAGGTCGGCGAAGAGCTTGGTCATGAACAGCAGGGTGAGCAGCGTCAGCACTGCGGCGGTCACCGCCGAGAGCTGCGACTTCGCTCCGGCCGAGCCGTTGACGGCGGTCTTGGACAGCGAGCCGTTGACCACCATGCCGCTGGCCAGGCCGGCACCCAGGTTGGAGACGCCCAGACCGAGCAGCTCGCGGTTCGGGTCGATGTCGTAGCCGCTCTTGGCCGCGTACGTCTTCGCGGCGCCCAGGCCCTCGGCGAACCCGACGAGCATCACGCCGACGGCGGCCGCGAGAAGGTCGCGGAAGTCGGGAGCCGACACGTCCGGGAGCCCGATGGCGGGCAGGCCGGCGTCGATGTGGCCCACGATGGCGAGCCCGCGTTCGTCGAGGCCGAGCACGGCGGTGAGCCCGATGCAGACGAGCGCCACGATCAGGGAGGCGGGAAGGAGCGGTACCAGCCGCCGCAGGACGAGCAGGACGGCGAGGCTGCCCACCCCGATGGCGATGGTCAGCGCGTCCACGTCACCGAGCTGGCGCAGCAGGTCCCAGGCCTTCTCGAAGAAGTTGCCCGAGCCCTTCTCCACGCCCACCAGCGACGGTAGCTGCCCGATGATGATCGTCAGCGCGAGCCCGATGATGAAGCCTCGCAGGACCGGCTCGCTGATGAACGCTGCCAGAAACCCCAGGCGCAGCAGGCCGGCGATGAGCGCGACGATCCCGGTCGCGATGGCCAGCCCGACGGTGAGCGCGACGACGTCGGCTCCATCGGACGCGAAGTCCGCCACGATCCCGGCCGAGAGCGCTGCGGTGGCAGACATCGGCGCGACGATCAGATGGCGCGAGGAGCCGAGCAGGCTGTAGAGCACCAGCGCCGGCACGGCGGCGTAGAGGCCCACGACCGGCGGCACGCCGGCGATGGTGGCGTACGCCAACGACTCCGGTACGAGCACCGCCCAGACCGTGAGCCCGGCGAGGATGTCGGACCTGATCCAGGACGGCGAGTAGCCGCTGAAGGACGGAGCGATGAGTCTGGCCACGATCGGTGAGGCTGCTATGCCGGGGTCCGTTCTCGGATCGCCCGGAAGGGGTGAGCCTCCGCTCACCCGGTCCAAGTCACCCGATGCGGGTGATCAGCACGGGCTCGGAGCGACCTAGCGTCGGAACCGTCCTGCCGCCCCGGCAGGCGTACGAACGGTGGGAGGCACGATGGAACGCGGCCCGGTCGAGATCCTGTTCCTTTCGATGTCGGAGGACGTCGAGCTCGGCGACCTCGCGGAGGTACTGCGACAACCGGTCGAGAGCGGAGTGATCCGGATCATCGACTGCGTGCTGATGTCCAAGGACGCCGGCGGCAGCTTCCGGGCCCTTGACCTGGAAGAGGCCGAGGGCCTGCCCGCAGAGCTGGCGGGGCTCCAGATCGATGCCAACGACCTGCTCAGCGACTCCGACATCGAGACGTTCGCCACCGCCCTCGAGCCCGGCCGGGCCGGTCTCGCGGTCGTCTACGAGCAGGTCTGGGCGCGGGAGGCCGTCAGTCAGATCCGCAACGTCGGTGCCGAGGTCGAGCTGTTCCTGCGCGTGCCGCCCGAGGACGTCGACGTCGCCTTCGCATCCGCCGCCCGCTAGAGAGGAGACACGCCATGTTGCGCAGACGTATGGGCCGGCCCGGTCTCATCGGTGCCGCCGCACGTACGGCCGTCATCGCCGGCACCGCCACCGCCACCTCGAACGCCGTCAACCGCCGACAGGCGGCCAAGGCCCAGGAACAGGCCGAGGCACAGGCCTACGAGCAACAGCAGTACGCCGCGGCCCAGCCGCCCCCACAGCCTGCTGCGCCGTCCGCTCCGGCGGCGCCGGCGCAGGGCGACCTGATCGGGCAGCTGACCCAGCTGGGTGAGCTGCACAGCCAAGGAGTGCTCAGCGACGAGGAGTTCGCAGCCGCAAAGCAGCAGCTGCTCGGCTGACGGACATCAGGAGCGGGGGAGGACATGTCGACAGGAACGCTGACCGTGTGGAGGTTCGACACACCTGAGGGCGCCGAGGAGACCATGCACGCCCTGGAGGGGCTGGCTGACGAGGGCCTCATCGACCTCCACGACGCCGCCGCGCTCTCCTGGCCGTCGAGCACCACGAAGCTGAGGACGGCCGAGCTGCATCCGGCCACGGACGCGGGCGGGGGAGCGTTGGGCGGGTCCTTCTGGGGGCTTCTGCTCGGCTTCATCTTCTTCGTGCCGCTGCTCGGCGCCGCCCTGGGCACCGCCACCGGGCTGATCTCGGACGCGCTGAGCGCCGTCGGGATCGACGACGGCTTCATCAACCGGGTCCGGGACCGGGTCACCCCCGGGACCTCGGCCCTGTTCGTGCTGACCACGGACAGCGTCGTCGACTCGGTCAGGGACACCCTCGGAGGGCGACTTCCGTCCGACCCGATCTTCACCGACCTGACCGATGGCCAGGAAACAGCACTGCGCGACGTCTTCGGCGTCGGAGGATCGCCCGTTGCGGGTGAGCCCGCCGGGGCTGAAGCGGCCTAACTTCACGTCCACTGAAGCGGTCGATGAGACCGCTCACGACCACAGGGAGTACTCATCATGAGCACCACCACACCACGAGGCGGAGGCTACGACACTCCGGTCAAGACCGCCTTCGCCTTCTCCGGCGCGATCTTCGCGGGCACCATCCTCACGACCGTAGGCATCTTCCAGATCCTGTCCGGCATCGCTGCCGTGGCCGAGGACACGGTCTACGTGAAGGGCGTCGACTACGTCTACCAGTTCGATCTCACCGCCTGGGGATGGATCCACATCGTCCTGGGGGCGATCGCGGTAGCCGTCGGCATCGGCTTACTCCTCGGACAGACGTGGGCCCGCATCTCCGGCATCGTGATCGCGGTCATCGGCTCGGTCTCCGCGTTCGCGTTCATGCCCTACTACCCGTGGTGGGCACTCGCGATGCTGGCGCTCTACATCTTCGTCATCTGGTCGCTCGCTCAGCTGATGTCGAGCGGAGACGAGCTCTGACATGGCCACCTCCGACATTCCGGGCCACGACGTCGCCGGCTCGGAGCCTCCGGGGCCCGACGTACGGAGCTCGGGTGCCGGACCGGATCCGAGCCCGGCCACGCCGGCCCAGGAGCGTCGCGTCGGCTCCGGGTCGGTGTTCGAGGGCCTCGGGGATTACTGGGGCCTGGTCCTGACCTACGGTCTGGTCACCACCGCACTCGGCATCATCCTGGCGGTCTGGCCGAAGCAGACGCTCGTGGTCGTCGCGGTGATCATCGCGATCCAGATCATCGTGTCGGGAGTGTTCCGCATCATCGCCGCGGTGGCCGGCAGTTCGATGGAGGGCGGCCTGCGAGCGGTCGTCGGCTTCTCGGGAGCGCTGGCGATCGTCGTCGGCCTGCTCTTCCTGCGTGACCCGGTCCAGACGCTGCTCATCGTCACCATCCTGCTCGGGGTCTGGTGGGTCATCGGAGGCATCGTCGACATCATCGGCGCCGTCCTCCGTCCGACCCCTGGGCGACGTATGTGGGACATCACCGCCGGGGCCATCACGGTCCTCGCCGGTGCCGTGCTGCTCATCAACCCGAAGCTGTCGCTCGGTGCGCTCCTGGTGATCTCCTGCGTGTGGCTGATCGTCGTCGGCATCATCGCCGTCGTGATGGCCTTCCGGCTGCGTTCCGAGGCCAAGAGCTGAGGTTCGGACTCGGCCGAGAGCGACCTCGATCGCCTCGGCCGGGTCCGCCCGGAGATCGCGCGGTGATCGTCAGATGAGGTTCAGGCTCCGCGCCACGGCCAGCGCCTGACTGCGCCGTGAGGCGCCGAGCTTGGCGTACAGGCTGCTGACGTGGGTCTTCACCGTGTTCTCGGAGACGTAGAGCGCGGCACTGATGTCGGCGTACGTCGATCCGCGTGCGAGCTCACGAAGGACGTCCCGCTCCCTGGCGCTCAGGCCCGGGAGCGGCCCGGCCGCCTCGTCGACCGCCTCGGTCGGACGGGGCGTGCCCTGGTCGAAGTACGTCGTCAGGCTGGACATGTCCGCGATGCCGGCCGAGATCCGGCCGACCCAGCGATGCGGCCGGAGCGTAGGCAACCGTCCCAGCATGGTCTGCACGGGCGTCCCCTGCCGGGTCCAGCCGAGGAACGGGATCGCGTTCTGGCGCACCTCGGTCTCGATCGCGACCTGCTGGAGATGTTCGGCCGCCGCGTCGACGTCACCCAGCTCGTGGAGCAGCTCCGCGCGCCCGACGAGCGCGACCCCTCGGGTCATCGGCTGGGACCACCTCGCCTGCTGCGCGGCGGTGTCGAAGTGGTCGGCGGCGAGTCGCCGGTTTCCGTCGAGGTCGGCGAGCAGCGCTCTGGCCAGGGCCGCCTCGCCGTTCATCCCGCGCTCGGTGAGCTCGGCCTCCACGGACTTCAGCGAACGCCGGTCGGTGGCCAGCGCAGCCAGCTCGGCCTGGTTGAGCAGCAGGGTGACCTGCAGGTGGTCCGGCAGCCGGAAGGCCCCGGGCAGGTCCAGCGGCTCGCCGAGGATCTGGCGGGCGCGTACGACCGAGTGGCCGGACAGGGTGACATGTGCCTCCCGGAGCCGCATCCAGAACCGGGTGCACAGGTCCGCGGGATGGAGCCTCGCGTCAGGGATGGATGCCAGCTCGAGCCAGGGGAGCCGTGCGTTGCGCGCCAGGGCTGCGGCCAGCGCCGTCCGAGTGCGGGTGAAGTCGCTACGGGAGCCGTGCGGCCGGCCTCGGTCGGCCCGCTCGAGCAGGGTGGCGGCCTCGTCCGCGATCTCTCCGCAGGCCGCCTCGCGCCCCAGCATGTATTCGGTCATCGCCAGCTGGCTGGAGGCGTCGGCCCCGACCGCCGGCATGTCCCAGGTGCGGGCCAGCCCGATCGCCGAGGTGAGGCTCTGCTCCGCCTCCAGCAGCTGACCGAGCCAGCTCTGGGTGATGCCGAGCTCGGTGAGCAGCTGCGGCAGGACGTCGGCCTCGCCGCCGGTGCCGTGCCTGCCGCGGACCACCTCGGCGGCCCGGTCGGCTGCGGCACGCAGGGGCTCGAGGCCGAGTCGTGCCCGCATCAGCCCGATGCAGGCGAGCTCCTCCTCCGACATCGCCGCCGGCTCAGCCAGGCAGCGGTCGAGCCAGTGCTCGGCCTCGGGTACGTCGCCGTCGAGCCAGGCCTCGACCGCGAGCGCGAACCAGGCCCTCGGAGTGGTCTCGACGTGCTCGGCGAGGTTGCGTGCGAAGGGAGCGAGGCGGTCGCCGTCACCGCGCATCGCCGTCTTGACGCCGTCGTCGGCGAGCACGACCGCCATCTCCTCGTGGGCGCCGACGGCTTCGAGCCGCCGCAGCGCGCCCGGCGCCTCGCCGCGGGTCCGGTCGATCCGGACAGCGCGCACCACGGTCGACTGCGCCCGGGCGACGTCGACCCCGCCGGCGACCAGGCGGCGGCGTACGACCTCGGCGAGCAGCGGGTGGATGCGGTAGGCCTCCTCGCCGTGGGCATCGGGGACGAGCGGGACCGCGCGGGTCACCAGCAGCCCGGTGCTCTCCAGATCGGTCAGCGTCTCCCCGGCGCTCGGATCCTGGGAGAGATGGGCGGCGGTCCTGGCGGTCACGACCGTCTCGGCAGACGTGCACAGCAGCAGATGCCTCGCGCGTGCGGACAGCGAGGCGAACACCTCGCTCGCCACCCGGTCACCGAGACCGACGGTTCCGTCCTCGAAAGCGGTCTCGCCCGCCCTGCCCGGAGGGCTGGCGTGGACCGACCGGGCCGCGAGGACGACCGCGGCGCACCAGCCGCGGGCCTGCTGGACGATGGCGTCGATGACGGGCCTGGAATCGGTGCGGGCGTGCTCGACGATGAGCGCCTCGGCCTCGACGTCGCTCAGCTGCAGCACGTTGCCTCGTACGACCGAGAAGTTGCCCAGCAGCTCCGGCACCAGCCTGGTGAAGGGCAGGTCCCAACGGCTGATCATCACCAGGCGCATGGAGTCGGGATCGTCGTTGAGGCGCTCGTTGAGCATCCGGTGCGTGGCCGCGCGCAGCAGGTGTGCGTCGTCGATGACGATGCGGCGGGGCGTGCCCTCTGCGGCCTCGTCGATCATGCCGGAGAGCTGATCGGGGGTCATCGTGCCGTCGGCGTCCACCCAGCGCTGTGCGCGTGGAGGGCCGTCGCCGCTCTGTTGCCGCAGCCATCCGGCGACCCCCAGGGTCTTGCCGGCACCGGCGGGGGCGATGAGCAGCGTGATCGCGGCATCGGCGGAGCGGTCGAGGTCGGCCCACAGCGAGCGGCGTGGCACGTAGACCCTCGGGAGGCGAGGCCACGGGGCGCTGGCGGCGCCGTCTCCGTCCCTCGGTGTGGGTATCACCACCGTTGCCGCCTCAGGGCGTGGCATCGGTGCGGGTCCTGCTGTCGGGTCTGTAGCGGGCGCCGGCCTGCTGTGCTGCACAACCCCTCCCCTCGGTCAGAGCTCAGATGCCACGCCGGCGTCGTGCGCTCGTTTGGGGGAGTGTGCTGAAGAGCGGCACCGCGCCGTCGGTGAGCCAGGCGTAGTCGTTCGGACGTCCCGCGATGCTTCTCAAAGTAAATGGCGAAAGACCGCGAAGGATCACCTATTTCAGGTGACCGGGAGTCAGATCAACTTCGGGAACGTCAGGAGTACGACTGCCAGCAGCACGAAGCCCACGCCGCCGAGGCAGAGCAGCGTCCACTGGGCGCTGCGGCGGCGCATCCGCTCGGAGAGGGCTGTGAAGAAGAGCACCGTGGCGAATCCGATGGTCAGGACGGTGTAGTTGTCGCCGCGCTGGTTGTTGCGGAGCGCCTGGGCGAACTTCTGATCGGCCTTGCGGTCGGCGGCGCCGGACTGAACGGACTCGGGGATGACGTACTCCTCCATGTCGAACGGCGTGGCGGGAGCGTCGGGATCCTTGAGCGGACGGGCGTCGAGCCAGGCCGGGAAGACCGTTGCCAGCGGCTCGGGGAAGCGCGCCTGGAGGAACTCGGTGAGCTCGGTGTCGCCGCTCTGGTAGGCCTCGAGCCACTGCGTGAACAGGGCGACCTGGACCGACAGCTTGCGGTTGGCCGTGGACTCGAACCGAGCGGCCGCGATCCGGTTCGTCGATGCCTGCGAGAAGGAGATCGACATGGCGCCGCTCCACTTGCTGGCCTGGAAGCCGGTCCAGGCGGTCAGGATCGCCGTCACCGACAGCAGCAGGATCGCGATCAGCTCGCGCCAGTCCGTACGCGAGTGCTCAGGGGCCGCAGTGGTCGTCACGATCCCAGGGTGCGTACGCCGGGAGGTGTCGGTGATCGCCGGAAAGGGGTGAACGAGCCGATCCGTGCGATCGGCGAGGTCTAGAGGGCCATCTGGTCCGGTGGCCAGTCGCCCTCGTGCGGGTCGCGGTGGGTGCGCCCGGCGGAGGGCCGCTCCTGGTCGCTGGGCTCTTCGTCGTCCTGGGCCACCCAGGCGACGGCATCCTCGTAGGCTTCCCGGGTGGCCTCCCAGATCACCGCGGTGCCCTGGTAGACGGAGCCTGCCGAGCCGAGGGTGTCGTCGGTCTGCAGCTGTCGCACCAGCCGTTCGTTGTCGGTGACGATCACCAGCCTGCTGCCGAGGTCGCCGAGCCCGGCGGCATACGTCCCGAGCACCTCCAGCAGCGTGGCGCCGGCGTCGTCCGCGCCGCGCAGCCGCAGGATCACCACCGACCTGCGGGAGGCCGGCGTCAGGTCGGGCATCTGCGAGCGCAGCGAGCTGGCGGTGGCGAAGAAGATCGGCCCGTACGGCTGGAGCACCACGACCTCGCGTTCGCCGAGGCTCCCCGGAGGATTGGTCTCGATGACCCGGTCGTCGGCCCCCATCACCAGCCGGCGCGTCACCAGGCGCGAGGACTGGCCGATCACGAAGAGCAGCACCGACAGCCCGACCCCGACCAGCACGGCGTACTGCAACGGCATCAGCAGGGTGAGCACCAGCGTCGTCAGCATCACCGTCAGCGGCACCGGCCCGGTCTTACCGACCGCGATCAGCTTGGCCGGCTTGACGGTGCTGACACCGACCACGATCAGCAGTCCGGCGAGGGCCGGCATGGCGACGAGCTCGACGACGCCGGCGAAGAGGACGATGACGGCGGCCATCACGGCGGCCGCGACGAGGAGCGCGAACCGGTTCCGGGCGCCCGCGCCGACGACCAGCGAGGTGGCCGACATCGACCCGCCCACGGGTACGCCGCGAAAGAGCCCGGAGGCGATGTTGCCCGCTCCCTGGCCGATGAAGTCGCGCGAGGGACGGGTGGTGCCGTCCGGGTTCGGGAATCCCGCCGAGACCCCGGCGCCCTGGACCAGTCCGACGAACGCGAGCGCGGCGGCAGGAAGCAGCAGATCGATCGTGGCCGACAGGTCGGGGAACACCGGAAGAGGCAGCGAGCCGGGGACCTCGGCGACGTCGGCGACCAGCGCCACGGTGTCGCTGCCCAGCGCGTTGAGCAGGGCAGCCAGCGCGGAGCCGGCGGCGACCGCCACCACCAGTCCGGTGGCCCCCAGGCGGGTGCGCTCCAGGACGAGGATGCCGGCGACGGTGGTCAGGCCGACCAGCAGAGACGCGAGGTCGACCCGGTGCAGGTGCAGAAGCAGGTCGAGCGCCGCGGTGACACGGTTGCCTCCCTGGGAGTCGTAGCCGGTGAAGTTGTCGAGCTGGCCTAGCACGATGCTGATCCCGACCGCGGAGATGAATCCCGTCATCACCGACTTGGACACGAAACGCAGCAGCCGGCCCAGGCCGAGTGCCCCGGCGACGATCATGATCACGCCGGTGAGGATCGAGAGGGTGGCGAGTGCTCGCACCGGGTCGTCGTACGTGTCGAGGTCGACGTCGGCGACGATGATCGCCATCGCCCCCGTGCCCTGGATCGCCATCGCCGCGGTCCCGGTGAACAGCGCCCCTCCGGCGAGCCCGAACAGGTAGCCGTAGAGCCCCGCGACCGGGTTCACCCCGGCGAGGAGACCGCTGGCGAGGCCGTCCGGGACCGACTCGATGCCGAGCACGGCGCCGGCAGCGGCATCGCGCCGGGCCGTACGCCGATCGAAGAGGTGGCGAGGCAGAGTGATCCGCTCGCGCAGCCAGGTCAGCACCGCACCATCGCAGCGCCACCGGCGCGCGGCCGCCTCACCTGACTCGGGTGAGGCGGTTACCTCGAACTTACGAACCGAAACGGGTTCCGTATTCCAGGCGTAACCAGTCCGAAACGGCTGGGCCGAAGGCTTGTTGCCATGACCAAGCCCCTCCACGACGCCCACCGCCACATCGGCCGGCTGCCGGCGTACCCGTTCTACGGAGGCCCGGCGATCACCGCCGACGTCACCGCGCGCGGCACCGTGAAGGAGCTGGTCGCCGACCTCGACGCCGATCGGATCGAACGGGCGCTGGTGCTGCCCAACTACGGCGTGCCCGACCCGGACGCGGCCTTCGACCTCAACGCCCTGGCGATCGAGGCGGCCCAGAGCGACGACCGGATCCGGTGCGGCCTGTGGGTCTCGCCCAAGGCCACCGACTCCGCCCGCAACGACGCGGCCCTCGCCCTCGCCGGCGAGGAGGGGGTGGCCGCGCTCAAGACGAGCTTCCTGCTCGGCGGCCATCCCACCGACCCGGAGTGCCTCGAGCAGCTCGACAAGGTCTTCGCCGCCGCCCGGGCACACGACCTCACCGTCCACGTGCACACCTCGCCCGGCGCCGCCTCCGACGTCGACCAGATCGGCACGCTCGTGGAGCGCTACGCCCGGGACGTACGTCTCCATCTCGTGCATCTGGGCGGCGGGATGAGCGGCCACATGAAGC
Organism: Nocardioides sp. YJ-D4; assembly: GCF_054031495.1. Classification (NCBI taxonomy): domain Bacteria; kingdom Bacillati; phylum Actinomycetota; class Actinomycetes; order Propionibacteriales; family Nocardioidaceae; genus Nocardioides; species Nocardioides sp. YJ-D4. The sequence continues at coordinate 475,012 of NZ_CM132932.1, read as the reverse complement.
TCATCGGCGGCCGGCTCTTCGACTGGATCGAGGCCGGGATGCAGGTCTACACCGACACCAGCTGGGCGATCGGTTTCGCGCCGTCCTGGCTGGTCCAGGAGATCGAGCGTCGCGGCGTCGGGCACGACCGCATCCTCTTCGCCACCGACGCGCCCTGGGGCGACTTCGCCGGCGAGCATGCCCGGCTCGCCGCCGCGGCCGGTGACGGCGAGCTCGCCGACGCCTTCTTCCACCACAACTTCTCAGCCCTCTACGGCTGAGACCGGCAGCTCGGCTGCCGGCCACTCGTCAAGGACGACGAGCTCGCCCCACCCCCCGCATCGCCCCTTCCACCTCTCATGGAGACCCCAGTGACCACTGACACCGCTGACATCGACGCCCAGATCGCCGAGAACATGGCCAAGTCGCTCGGCGAGATCCCGCACCCCTCGCAGCAGCCGGGCACGAACATCTACGGCTCGACCAAGATCTTCCCCGACTACCAGGCCGAGGACGGGGAGACCTACTTCACCCTCGTCCACGGCATCCCGCACGAGTCCTCCGTCAGCTTCGTCGCCGTCCTGCAGGCGACCCGAGCGCTTCGCAAGGGCTTCGAGTCCGCCATCTACTTCTACGGTCCCGGGACGCTGGCATGCATGGCCTCCCGTGGCTTCCCGACGATGGGCGACGCCGGGTTCCCCGGAGAGCTCAACACCAACGGCGCCATCGAGACGTTCATCAAGGAGGGCGGCACCGTCTTCTGCTGCCGCTTCGGGATGGGACTCCACGGCCTGCGCGAGGAGGACCTGATCGAGGGCGTCGTGCCCTCGCACCCGCTCGACGTCCAGGACGCACTGATCCACTACGCCCGCAAGGGCGCCATCATCAACTCGACCTACAACCTCTGAGGGCCCGGCCATGAACTCGCCGATCTCGTCCAGCACCCGCGTCGACGTCGCCATCCAGGGGATCCGCCTGCTCGACGCCCCCGTCGCCCGCCGCTCCGGCGCGGGGCCGAGCGACGACGGCCACGTCCTCCTGGACGGGGTCGGCGCGGCCATCCCGCTCAACCCCCGCAGCCCCTATTCCGTACGCGGCGGCAAGCTGCTCCTCGACGGCGCCGACACCGGTCTCGGGGTCGAGGCCGTCGCGCGGCCCCGCTTCTACGATCTCGTGACCGCCGACGGCGTCTCCTACGACAAGATCGCCCGCCTGCACTCGGCCAACGTGCTCGCCACCACCGTCGTGCAGACCTGTGCGCGCTACGACGTGGAGGAGCGCTGCCGGTTCTGTGCGATCGAGGAGTCGCTGCGCCAGGGCTCGACGATCGCGGTCAAGCAGCCTGCCCAGCTCGCCGAGGTGGCCAAGGCCGCCGTCGAGCTCGACGGGGTCACTCAGATGGTGATGACCACCGGCACGTCCCGGGGCCGTGACCGTGGGGCGACCCATCTGGCGCGCTGCGTGCGCGCGGTCCGCGAGGCGGTCCCCGACCTCCCGATCCAGGTGCAGTGCGAGCCTCCTGGCGACCTCGCCTCGATCCAGGAGCTGTACGACGCCGGTGCGCGCTCGATCGGCATCCACGTCGAGTCCCTCGACGAGTCGGCCCGGCTTCGCTGGATGCCGGGCAAAGGCGCGGTGCAGATGAGCGAATACCGGGCGGCCTGGGCCGAGGCGGTCCGGGTGTTCGGCTGGAACCAGGTCTCGACGTATCTGCTGGTCGGTCTCGGCGAGGATCCCGACGAGCTCGTCGCCGGCTGCGAGGAGCTCATCGCGATGGGCGTCTATCCCTTCGTCGTGCCGTACCGCCCGCTGGCGGGCACTCTCGCGAAGGACGTCGACGGCGTGGAGGCGCCGCCGCACGCCGACGTCTACCGGGTGACCTCGCGGGTCGCAGCGCTCCTGCGCCGGGCCGGCATGGCCGGCGCCGACCAGGCCGCCGGCTGCGCCTCGTGCGGCGCCTGCTCGGCGCTCGGTGCATGTGGGGAGGAGTCGGCATGACGGAGCTCCTCGACGACGTCATCCTCACCGGTGCCGTACGCCGATCGCCGAGCCTGGAGGGCTACACCGTGTTCCGGGCCGAGACCGCGGGCGACCTGGAGGCGTACCTCCGGCTTCGCCGGGAGGTCTTCGTCACCGAGCAGGGCCTCTTCGCGGGCTCCGACGTCGACGACGTCGACGACGACCCCCGCCGGATCGTGCTGCTCGCCCGCTCGGACGACGGTGAGATCCTGGGCGGCGTACGTCTGCATCCGGCCCGTCACCCGGGACAGCCTCGTGATGTGGGCTGGTGGCGGGGGAGCCGGCTGGCGGTCAAGCAGGACGCGCGCCAGCTTCTCGGCGTCGGTGCGGCGCTCGTGCGGGCGGCCTGCGCCGCGGCCGAGCAGGCGGGTGCGCTCCGCTTCGACGCCACCGTCCAGTCCCGGAACGAGGGGCTGTTCCGCAGGCTCGGCTGGATCCCGCGCGAACGGGTCCACCTCCACGACATGACCCATGTCGTGATGGAGTGGCCGGTCCGGCGCATCCGGCAGCTGTCCGAGGCCACCAAGGCGCCGCTGGGCGACCTGGTCGGTGCCCTGGTGGGTCACTCGACGCCCGGATTCCGGGGTGACGACGGGGCTCCGGTCCCGGGCAGCGACCTGGTCGCTGCCTGCGACGCGATCCTTCCCGCGATGGTCGAGCGCGACCCGGAGTGGGCCGGATGGTGCGCGGTCCTCGTCAACGTCAACGACCTCTCCGCGATGGGTGCGGCGCCGGTCGGGCTGCTCGACGCCATCGGAGCCCGCGACGCGTCCTTCGCCCGCCGGATCGTGCGCGGTCTGGCCGAGGCCGCGCAGGCGTGGGGCGTACCGGTCCTCGGCGGGCACACCCAGCTCGGCGTCCCGGCCGCGCTCTCGGTGACCGCTCTGGGACGCACCGATCGGCCGGTCCCGGGAGGTGGGGGAGCACTAGGTGATCTCCTCAGGCTGAGCGCGGACCTGGGCGGAGGATGGCGGCCCGGCTACCGCGGCCGTCAGTGGGACTCGTCCTCGCACCGCACCTCGGCCGAGCTGCGGGCGCTGTCCGGTGTCGTGCCCTCGTTGGCCCCGACTGCGGCCAAGGACGTCAGCATGGCCGGGATGGTCGGCACCGCGGGGATGCTGGCCGAGGCCAGCGGATGCCGCGCGCTCATCGACGTCGCGACCGTTCCCACCCCGTCCACCGCCTCGACCGCGGACTGGCTCACCTGCTTCCCGGGCTTCGCGATGCTCACCGCGGAGGCGCCCGGCCGCACCGAGGTGCGGCCCGAGCTGCCCGGCTTCGTCTCCTCCGCCGTCTGCGGCGAGCTCGTCCCCGGCACAGGCGTCGGCCTGCGCTGGCCCGACGGCACCGTCACCGACGCCATCGACCACACCGTCACCGGACTAGGACCTGCCGCATGACCACCACCGATACGCACCGCGGCAGCGCCGTCGCCGCCGTCTGCGCCGGCTTCGGCCGGGACGTGGACGAGAACCTCGCCCAGATCGGCAGCCTCATCGAGGAAGCCCGACAGGCCGGCGTCGGTCTGCTCGCCCTCCCCGAGGCCTGCCTCGGCGGCTACCTCTCCGTCCTCGGGGCGGGTCGCGACGGCAGCCACGACGAGACGCCCGAGGACCTTCCGCCCGTCATGGACATCGACGGACCGGAGCTCCGGCGGGTCGCCGAGCTGGCCGCGGACATGACCGTGGTCGTGGGTCTGTGCGAGTCCGACGGCGCCGACCGCTACAACACCGCCGCCGTCGTCACCGGCGACGGCGTGCTGGGCGCCCACCGCAAGGTGCACCAGCCACTCGGCGAGAACCTCTACTACGCCGCCGGGGACGGGTTCGGCTGCGTGGACACACCGGCCGGCCGGATCGGCACCATGATCTGCTACGACAAGGCGTTCCCCGAGGGAGCGCGGGCGCTGGCCGTCGACGGCGCCGAGGTGATCGCCTGCATCTCGGCCTGGCCGGCCTCACGCACCGCCACCAGCGCCTCGATCGAGGACGACCGGTGGACGAAGCGGTTCAACCTCTTCGACGCCGCCCGGGCGCTCGAGAACCAGGTGGTCTGGCTGGCCTCCAACCAGCACGGGACCGTCGGCAAGCTCCGCTTCGTCGCCAACGCGAAGGTGGTCGGGCCGGGTGGCGACATCCTGGCGACCACCGGCGTCGAGGCCGGCATGGCGGTGGCCGAGCTCGACGTGCCCAGCGCGCTGACGACGGCGCGCCGGGCGATGTTCCACCTCCGTGACCGCCGGCCCGAGGCGTACCCCTCCACGCTGGCGACCGCCGAGCCGCTCTCCCCGGTGGGTGAGGGACATGCCTGAGATGACCTTCACCGTGCGGTGGCCCGACGGGCGGGTCGAGGACTGCTACTCACCCTCGTTGGTGGTGCACGACCACCTGACGGTCGGCGGGACGTACGCGGTCGAGGACTTCCTCGACCGCAGCCTCACCGCCCTGGCCACCGCCTCCGAGCGGGTCCGGGTGAAGTTCGGCTTCGCGTGCACCAGCGCGATGGCGACCTCCGATCAGCTGCGGGCCTCCGCCGCCGCGTACGAGTTCGGCCAGCGCGTCACCGTCCTCGCCATGCATCCGCCCCTTCCCGTTGCCCCGAACCCGCAGGAGACCCGATGACGACCCACCGCACCACCGTCGCGATCGTCGGGGGCGGGCAGGCCGGACTGGCCGCCAGCTGGTTCCTCGTCCGGGACGGCGTGGACCACGTCGTCCTCGAGGCGGGCACCGCCGGCCACGAGTGGGCCGACACCCGCTGGGACAACTTCACGCTGGTGACGCCCAACTGGCACTGCCGCCTGCCCGGCTACGAGTACGCCGAGCCCGACCCGGACGGCTTCATGACCCGTGACGAGGTGGTGGCGTGGCTCGCCGGCTACGCGCCGACCTTCGGCCCGCCGCTGCGCGAGCACACCCGGGTGACCTCGCTGACCCAGCGCGCGGGAGGCGGGTTCCTGGTCGAGGCCGAGGGCCCGGACGGCGCCGAGTCCTGGGAGGTCGAGCACGTCGTGGTCGCGACCGGGGGCTACCACGTACCGGTCATCCCGGCCTGGGCGCCCGCGCTCGACCCCGCCATCGACCAGCTGCACTCGGCCGACTACAAGAGCGCCTCGCGGCTCCGCCCGGGCGCGGTGCTGGTGGTCGGCTCGGGCCAGTCCGGTGCGCAGATCGCCGAGGACCTGCACCTGGAGGGACGCCAGGTGCATCTCGCGATCGGCGACGCGCCCCGGGTCGCCCGGTTCCACCGCGGTCGCGACTGCATGACCTGGCTGGCCGAGATGGGGCTCTACGACACCCCGGTCACGAGCTACCCGGGCGGCCTGGCCGCACGGGAGAAGACCAACCACTACGTCACCGGCCGTGACGGCGGACGCGACATCGACCTGCGCCAGTTCGCGGCCGAGGGCATGCGGCTCTACGGCCGGCTCGCCTCCGGGGCCGGGACCGACCTCGTGCTCGAGCCGACGCTGCGGGAGGCGCTCGGCTCCGCCGACGACGTCTACCGTTCGATCTGCCGCGACATCGACGCCTACATCGCCTCCCGCGACCTCGACGTCCCACCCGCGGAGCCCTACCACCCGGTCTGGGAGCCGAAGTCGGATCCCACCGCCATCGACCTCGCCGCGGCCGGCGTCTCGACGGTGATCTGGGCGATCGGCTACCGGCCCGACTACCGATGGGTCCGGGTCGGTGTCTTCGACGGCACCGGGCGACCGACCCACACCCGGGGCGTCACCGCGGTCCCCGGGCTCTCCTTCCTCGGCCTGCCCTGGCTGCACACCTGGGGCTCGGGGCGCTACCTCGGCATCGCCGCCGACGCGGAACACATCGCGGGCACCATCACCGGCAACGGCCTCCGGACCATCGAGTCCGCCGCCGAGCTGGCCCGGCGCCGCTCACCCGGCCCGCTGGACACCTCGGCGGCGGTCGCCTGAGGCACCGCCCACCCAGGATCGAGGACGGATAGGTTGAGGAGCATGTCGAAGGTACGCATCGGGGCGGTCGCGGCCCACTTCGGGCGCGATCTGCCGCGCGCGGTCGCCAAGCTCGAGGGGATCGTCGAGGACGCCCGGCGCAACGACGTACGCCTCCTGGTGCTGCCCGACGCGACCCTCGGTGGCTACCTCTCCGACCTGCGTCACCCCGACCCGCACGCGTTGCCGCCGGCGCTGAACGAGGACTCCTTCGAGATCGGCCGGATGATCGCGATGGCCGGCGAGATGGTGGTCTGCCTCGGGTACGCCGAGGAGGTCGTCGTCGACGGTCAGGCGCGGCTCTACAACTCCGCCATCTGTCTCAGCGGTGACGGCGTGCTCGGGCGGCACCGCAAGGTGCACCAGCCCGCCGGCGAGTCGCTGGTCTACGCGGCGGGGGAGGGGTTCGCGGCCTTCGACACCCCCGTCGGAAGGCTCGGGATGCTCATCGACTACGACAAGACCTTCCCGGAGGCGGCCCGCACCCTCGCCCTCGACGGCGCCTCGGTGATCGCCTGCCTCTCGGCCTGGCCGGCCTCGGTCACCGACCGCGCCTCGCGGCTCCCGCAGGACCGCCAGTCGCGGCTCTTCGACCTCTACGACCAGGCCCGGGCCGCCGAGAACCAGGTCGTCTGGGTCTCGTCCAACCAGACCGGGGTCATGGGCGGGCTGCGGTTCCTGGGACAGGCCAAGGTGGTCGGTCCCGGCGGCGAGATCCTGGCCCGGACGACCTCCAAGGGCGGCCTCGCCGTCGCGGAGATCGACGTCGAGGCGGAGATCGCCCGGTCCCGGCGGGTCCTGCATCACCTCAAGGAGCTGACCCCGACGGCGTACACGTTCCCGGGGACCTCGCGATGAGGATCGCGCTGCTGACCTACTCCACCCGGCCCCGCGGCGGGGTCGTGCATACCCTGGCGCTGGCCGAGGCACTGGCAGCGCTCGGTGAGGACGTCCACGTCTGGACCCTCGGCCGCCACGGCGACACCGCGTTCTTCCGGCCGGTCGATCCCGCCGTCACGGTCCACGCGGTGCCCTTCGAGGCTCGCGACGACGAGTCGGTGGGGGAGCGGATCGTACGTTCCATCGGCGTGCTGCGAGCCGCATTCGCGCAGCAGCGGGACCGCTACGACATCGTGCACGCCCAGGACTGCATCAGCGCCAACGCCGCCCTGCCCTGCATCCGCACCATCCACCACCTCGACCACTTCACCACCCCGCAGCTCGCCGCCTGCCACGAGAAGGCCGTCGTCGAGCCGTACGCCCGGATCTGCGTCTCGCAGTCGGTCGCGGACGAGGTCGCCGCCGGATGGGGGTTCACACCCACGGTCATCCCCAACGGCGTCGATGCCGCCCGGTTCGCGGCCGGAGCCGCCGACGCCGGCGGGCGGGAGGCCTGGCGGGCGCGGCTGGGTCGCTACGTTCTCGCCCTCGGCGGGATCGAGCCGCGCAAGGGATCGCTCGACCTGCTCGAGGCGTACGCCGCGCTGCGCGCCTCCGACCCCAGACACTCCGATCTGACGCTGGTCTTCGGTGGCGGGGAGACCCTCTTCGACTACCGCGACTACCGGGCGGCGTTCGACGCTCGGGCTCGCGAGCTGGACGTGCCCGTCGTGATCACCGGGGTGCTCGAGGAGGACGAGCTCCCATCGCTGGTCGCCGAGGCCGGCGCCCTCGCGATGGTGTCCACCAAGGAAGGCTTCGGCCTCGCGGCCCTGGAGGCCCTGGCCGCGGGTGTACCCGTCGTCGCCCGCGACCTGCCCGTGCTGCGCGAGGTCTTCGGCGAGACCGTCGCCTACGCCACGACGCCGGCAGAGATCTCCCTCGCGCTGGGCAAGATCCTGGACACGCGGCCGGGCCCGACCGGCGGACGGGACCTCGCCGCCGGCTACACCTGGGACCGCGCCGCCCGCGCCCACCGCGAGTTCTACAGCCGCGTCTGAGATTCCTGAGCGCCGGGTTGACAGTGGCCGGTGACGCCCATCACACTCACTGCCATGAACCTGTCAGACAGGCAAACAGTCAAACCGATTCGGCGCGCGAACGCGATGGAGCTCGTCCTCGCCGAGCTGCGCTCGGAGATCGAGTCCGGCACCTTCCCCGTCGGCACCCGGCTGCCTTCCGAGGCGACCCTGGTCCGCGACCTGGGGGTCAGCCGCCCGGTCGTCCGCGAGGCGCTGCGGGCGTTGCAGGCGCTCGGCATGACGGAGTCGCAGACGGGGCGGGGCACGTTCGTGGTCTCCGACCGTGCCGCCGACAACCCGACATTCGGCAGCTACTCCGCACGCGACCTGGTGGAGGCACGTCGACACGTCGAAGTGCCGGCCGCCGGGTACGCCGCGGCTCGGCACAGCGGTGACGACCTCGACGAGATGCGCAGCCTGCTCGAACGGATGGAGCGCGAGGAGGACGGCGCGGTCTGGGTCGCGCTCGACTCCCTGTTCCACATCGCGATCGCCCGCGCGTCGGCCAACCCGGTCTTCGGCAAGGTGATCGAGGAGATCCGCGAGGCCCTCGCCACCCAGTCCGCCCTGCTCAACAAGCTCGACGAGACGCGGCGTACGGCCTCCGACGCCGAGCACCGTCTGATCGTCGACGCCATCGCCTCCGGATCCTCGGACACTGCCGAGGCTGCGATGCGCGCCCATCTCGAGCACGTCGACGGCGCGCTCGGAGACATCGTCCGTGACCCCACCACCGACAGGAACTCCGCCCGATGACACTGCCATCCTCCACCGGCGCCGAAGCCCCACCACAGATCACCGACGCCGGCGACGACGGCTACGGCAAGTCGCTGACGCCGCGCCACATCACGATGATCGCGATCGGCGGCGCCATCGGCACCGGCCTGTTCCTCGGCGCCGGTGGGCGCCTGGCCACTGCCGGGCCGTCCCTGGCGATCGCGTACGCCGCGTGCGGCCTCGTCGCGTTCATCGTCGTGCGCTGCCTCGGTGAGCTGATCCTCTACCGCCCGTCCTCCGGTGCCTTCGTCTCCTACGCCCGCGAGTTCCTCGGCGAGAAGGGCGCCTACACCGCTGGTTGGATGTACTTCCTGAACTGGTCGACCACCGGCATCGCCGACATCACCGCGATCGCCCTCTACGCCCACTACTGGTCGTTCTTCGCGCCGGTCCCGCAATGGGTGCTGGCCCTCGGGGCACTGGTGATCGTGCTGACCCTCAACCTGCTCTCGGTCCGCCTGTTCGGCGAGATGGAGTTCTGGTTCGCGCTCATCAAGGTGGCCACGCTGGTGGTCTTCATGGCGATCGCGATCTTCCTCATCGTGACCCGCCACCCCATCGACGGCACCACCCCCGGACCACAGCTGATCACCGACCACGGTGGGATGTTCCCCGCCGGGGTGCTCCCGATGGTCCTGGTCATCCAGGGCGTCATCTTCGCCTACGCCTCCATCGAGCTGGTCGGCGTCGCCGCCGGCGAGACCGAGGACCCGCGCCGCGTCATGCCCCGGGCCATCAACACGATCATCTGGCGCATCGGCATCTTCTACGTCGGCTCCGTCGTCCTGCTCGCGATGCTGCTGCCCTGGTCGGCCTACTCTGCCGACGAGAGCCCGTTCGTGACCGTGCTGTCCCGGGTCGGCGTGCCCGGAGCGGGTGACGTGATGAACCTGGTGGTCCTCACCGCCGCGATGTCGAGCCTCAACTCCGGGCTCTACTCCACCGGCCGGATCCTGCGCTCGCTCGCCGCCGCCGGCACCGCCCCCCGCTTCGCCGCGGCGATGAACCGGCACAAGGTGCCCTACGGCGGCATCCTGCTGACGGCTGCCGTCTGCGTCCTCGGTGTCGGGCTCAACTACGTCGTGCCCGCCCAGGCGTTCGAGATCGTCCTCAACCTGGCCTCGGTCGGCATCATCGCGACCTGGGCGATCATCCTGATCAGCCACACGATCTTCGTACGCCGCAGCCGCGCCGGCGAGGTCGAGCGTCCCGCCTTCCGGGTGCCGCGGTCGCCGCTGCCGCAGTTCATCGCGCTGGGGTTCCTCGCCCTGGTCCTGATCCTGATGTTCTTCGACCACGTCGGCCGGATCACCCTGCTCGCGATGCCGGTGCTGCTGGCGCTGCTGGTCGGCGGCTGGTTCCTCGTCCGCGACCGCATCGACACCTCCGAGATGGAGGTGTGATGAGCCTGCCCCACCTGGTCAGACCGATCGCCGACGCGGCTCCGATGCGGGTGCCGGCCCACGAGCCGCTGGTCGAGGTCTGGCGCGGCGAGATGGTCGAGGGCCTCCACCACGGCTCGGCCGTGCTCCTCGATCCCGACGGTCGGGTACGCCTGGCGGTCGGCGACATCGAGGCGGCGTTCTACCCGCGGTCGGCGGCCAAGCCGATGCAGGCGGTGGCGATGGTGCGCGCGGGGCTCGACGTCAGCGACGATCTGCTCGCGCTCGCCGCGGCCAGCCACTCCGGCGAGGCGGTCCACCTGGCCGGTGCGCGCCGGCTGCTGGCCTCCGCCGGCCTCGGCGAGGACGCCCTGCAGAACCCGCCGGACCTGCCGTACGACCCGGTCGAGCGTGAGAGCTGGCTGCGTGCCGACGGGCAGCGGAGCCGGCTCGCCCACAACTGCTCGGGCAAGCACGCCGCGATGGTCGCGACCTGCGCGGTCGCGGGCTGGGCGCACGATCGCTACCTCGATCCCGCACACCCGCTGCAGGCCGCCGTCCGCGCCACCGTCGAGGACCTCACCGGGCAACGGGTCGCGACGGTCACCGCGGACGGCTGCGGCACCCCGCTCTTCGGGATCTCGCTGCACGGCCTCGCCCGCGCTGCACAGCGCCTCGTGCTCGCCCCCGGGGGCAGCGCCGAGCACCGGGTCGCCGCGGCGATGCGGCGCCACCCCGAGATGGTCGCCGGCGCCCGCCGTGACGTCACCACCCTGATGCAGGCAGTTCCCGGGCTGCTGGCCAAGGACGGGTTCGAGGCGGTCCAGATCGCCGCCCTGCCCGACGGCACCAGCCTCGCCCTCAAGGTCGCCGACGGTGCCGACCGGGCCCGTCTGCCCGCGCAGCTCGCGCTGCTGGCCGAGGGCGGTGTCGCCACCGATGTCCTCGCCCCGTTCGCTCCCACCGGACTGCGTCCTGCCGCAGCGCTCACCCCGACCCGCACCTATCCGACGGAGATGCCATGACCCGACCGACCCGCCGCGAGCACGACCTGCTCGGCGATCTCGACGTCCCCGTGGAGGCGTACTGGGGCGTTCACACCGCCCGCGCCCGCGCCAACTTCCCCATCACCGGCACCACGATCGGGACCTATCCGCACCTGGTGAACGCGCTCAGCGCCGTCAAGGAGGCCGCCGCGCTCGCCAACCTCGAGCTCGGCCTCCTCGACGAGGAGCGCGCCGGAGCGATCGCGTCCGCGTGCCGGGAGATCCGCACCGGCGCACTGCACGACCAGTTCGTCGTCGACGTCATCCAGGGCGGCGCCGGCACCTCGACCAACATGAACGCCAACGAGGTCATCGCCAACCGTGCCCTCGAGCTGCTCGGTCACGACAAGGGCAGCTACGACCAGCTCCACCCCAACGAGCACGTCAACCTCAGCCAGTCGACCAACGACGCCTATCCCACCGCCGTCAACATCGCGACCATCGTCGCGGTCGGCGCCCTGGCCGACGCCATGCGCGTCCTCGAGGACGCGTTCGCCGCGAAGGCCGAGGAGTTCAGCGGCATCCTCAAGATGGGACGTACGCAGCTCCAGGACGCCGTGCCGATGACCGTCGGCCAGGAGTTCCGCACCTACGCGGTGATGCTGGGGGAGGACCGCCTGCGGCTGCAGGAGGCCGTCACGCTTCTGCACGAGATCAACCTGGGCGCGACGGCGATCGGTACCGGACTCAACGCGCCCGCGGGATATGCCGAGATCGCCCGTCGTCACCTGGTCGAGATCACCGGTCTGCCGCTGGTCACCGCATCGGACCTGATCGAGGCGACCCAGGACTGCGGGGCGTTCGTCCATCTCTCCGGCGTGCTCAAGCGGGTCGCGGTCAAGGTGTCCAAGACCTGCAACGACCTACGACTGCTCTCCTCCGGGCCGCGAGCCGGGCTCGGTGAGATCAACCTGCCGCCGGTCCAGGCCGGCTCCTCGATCATGCCGGGCAAGGTGAACCCGGTCATCCCGGAGGTCGTCAACCAGGTCGCGTTCGAGGTCATCGGCAACGACGTCACCGTCACCATGGCCGCGGAGGCGGGCCAGCTCCAGCTCAACGCGTTCGAGCCGGTCATCCTGCACTCATTGGTCGGCAGCATCACCCACCTGGCTGCCGCCTGCCGCGTGCTCGCCGAACGCTGCGTCCGGGGCATCACGGTCAACAGCGATCTGACCCGCGCCCAGGTCGAGCGCTCCATCGGGCTCGTCACCGCGCTCAACCCCGAGATCGGGTACGTCGCTGCGACCGAGATCGCCCGTGAGGCGCTCAGCAGCGGCCGTGGCGTCGCCGAGCTGATCCTCGAGCATGGCCTGATCTCACCCGAACGGCTCGCCCATCTGCTTCGGCCCGAGCACCTCGCGCACCCCGGCACCGCCGAGGAGCGCCCCGTGCCGGACAGGGCGGTTCCCACAGGCCGAATGGAGTCAACGATCACCCGTTGCGGGTGAAGGGATCACCGGCTGGAGGGCCAACGATGAATCCATGCTGCTGAGCTGACCTCGGGTGCTGGCCAGCATTCTCTGCCTCATCCCGAATGAAGGAGAACTTCTCACATGAGCTTCTGGGACATCATCTGGTTCATCATCGTGTCCTTCGCCTTCGTGGCGTACCTGATGATCCTGTTCAACATCGTCACCGACCTCTTCCGGGACAAATCGGTCTCCGGTGGAATGAAGGCCGTCTGGATGATCGGTCTCGTCTTCCTGCCCTTCCTCATCGCCGTGATCTACCTGATCGTCCGGGGTAAGGGGATGGCGGAGCGTCAGGGCCAGGCGTACCAAGAGGTCCGGGCGGCGCAGGACGACTACATCCGCTCGGTCGCCGGCTCGTCTCCCGCAGAGGAGATCGCCAAGGCCCAGCAGCTGCTCGATGCCGGGACGATCACACCGGAGGAGTTCGCCGCCCTCAAGGCGAAGGCCATGGCGCCCTGACCCGCACCTGCTGTCCAGTCGTCCGGCCGGGGTGATGCCCCGGCCGGCTCGGCCTGGAAACGTGATCGACCATGTCCACAAGCACCCAGCCACCGGGACTGCTCTCCGCCGAACAGCTCGGTGAGCTGCTCGACCTGACCAAGCAGGCCGACAGCGTCGAACTCAAGATGACCGTGCCGAACGCCGAACGACCTCTGGCGGTGGCGTCCCTGGGGCTGGATCCCCTGGATGCCCAGATCCGGCAGGTGTACTTCTTCGACACCGCGGACCTGGCACTCAACCGACGCGGGGTCGTCGTCCGCGCGCGCCGGATCCAGGGACGGAACGACGACTCCGTCGTGAAGGTGCGGCCCGTCAACCCGACAGAGGTCGCGACGGCGCGCAAGTCCAAGAGCCTGACCGTCGAGGTCGATGCGATGCCAGGGGGCTTCGTCTGCTCGGCCTCGATGAAGGCGACCTTCGGCCGGACCGACGTCAAGGAGGTCGCCGCGGGCACCCGCGCGATCCACAAGGTCTACACGAAGGAGCAGCAGAGCTTCTTCCGGGCCAACGCCCTCTCGGAGCTCGAGCTCGATGATCTGGTGTGCCTCGGCCCGATCACCGTCCTGAAGCAGAAGCTGAGGCCGGAGGAGTACGCCGGCCGGCTGGTCGCCGAGCTGTGGCTCTACCCGGACGGCTCGAGAATCCTCGAGCTCTCCTCCAGGTGCGCGCCCGTGAACGCGTTCCAGGTCGCCGCGGAGCTCAAGGCGTTCCTGGTCAAGCGCGGACTGGAGATCTCGGGCGACCAGCAGACCAAGACCACAACAGCGCTCGCGTACTTCGCAGGCGAGCTGGCCCGGGTAGCCGCCCCGGCGGGTTCGTGATCCTCATCCACCACGGACGACGCCTCGTCGCTGCTTCGGCATCAGGCTGGCTTCAGCTGTAGCGGCCAGGGCACCGAGCGTGGAAGTCGAGTTGAGACCATGGATCAGAACCCGCGGGAGCCGGTAGCCGCTGCCGCCGATGGCCAGGCCTTCGAGATACGGGTCGCCGGAATGGTCCCGCAGCAGGTCCTGGTGCAGCTCGTCGATGTCGAGACCTCGTCGCGAGAGACGAGAACCGTGTTGATCTGCCGGTGTCGCGACCAGGCCGAGCTCCACGGGCTCCTCGCGAGACTTCGGACCTTCGGTCTCGAGGTCGTGGAGGTCCGCCGGCTCATCGCCGGGACGACGGACGAGGAGCCGGACGGAGACGACGCATGAACGAGGCGCGGCTGCCCGACGCAGAAGTCGTGTTCGAGCTGACCGTCGAAGGCGAGCTGGGTCCGGTGCTCCGTTGTGCGCTGCAACCGGACGCCGTCGAGCGGCAGTCATGCACCACCTTTCGAGCCACTGCCGGCGCGGGTCTGGGCATGGCCGACCTCGTGGGCATGCTGGACGCGGAGGGGCTGAAGGTGGAGAGTATCCGTGTGGCTGGGCTCCGATGAACAGTGAGAATGTCGGTCGCGCGGTCCGCGAGCCGCACCCGAGCGAGGATCAGCGGCTCGGCCGTGGGCCTCGCGCGGTCGCCGGTGCCGTCTACGGTCTCGTCTCGGTGATCGCCATCATCGTCGGAGCCTCACACTTCGATGACTCAGCCGGCCGGGTCTTCGCCTTCGCCGTGGTCTCCAGCGTGGTGATCTGGACCGTGCACGTGTACGCCTCGATGCTGGCCGAATCGGGTTCGGAGGTCGCGCCGTGGCGCAGTGTCCTCATCGCGGGAGTGCGCCACGAGTTCGGAATCATCGAGGGCGTCTTCGTCCCGCTGCTCATCCTGTTCCTCGGCGCGATCGGGTGGCTCGAGGACGCACGGGCCATCGCCTGGTCCATGTGGTCCGGCGTCGTGCTCCTGGTTCTGGTCCCGCTGTTCTGGCTTCGTCGGACGGGCCGCTCGTGGGCTCGGGCCTTGGTCGCGTCTGGGGCGTGTGGGCTGCTCGGCCTGGGGCTGACCTGGATGAAGGTCCTGCTGCACTGACCCACGTGACCTGACGCATACGGACTATGTACGGCATCAAGACGTCGTACTAACGTAAAGAACTCCTCGGGACTGACGTTCCCCCTGTTCAATCCGTTGGGCGCTCTGCGCACTGGTTCGATCTAGGAGGCACGTCGACGCGATGGGTCCTCACCCTGGCGATGGCTGGTTCGGCATCCCGACGATTCCCTCGGCGTACGTCAGGCGATCCCGCCTCCTACAGATTCTCGATCGCAGTGACGCCTGCTCGCTGGTGCTGGTCAGCGCGCCCGCCGGAACCGGGAAGACGGCCTTGGTGGCGGACTGGGTCGCGGCAGGCGGGGAGCAGGATCGCACGGCGTGGATCACCTTCGACGGGGCGGATGCCGCGTTCTGGCCCGGTCTCATCGGGTGCCTCGAGAGCCTGGGTGTAGCGGTCTCACCCGATACGGTCCGCGGGGAGGATTGCCCGCTCGACCGCCAGGTTCGCCGGGCGGTCGCGGAGGCCGTCTGTGCCCATCCGGCCCGGCTGACCGTCGTGGTGGACGGATACGACCTGCTCACTGCGGACGTGGCGGACGATCTGGACTTCCTGTTGCGACATGCCCGCGATCGTCTCCGCCTGGTGATGGCGACGCGGGCCGATCCGGTGCTTCCGCTGTACCGATACCGGCTCGATGACACGGTCGTCGAGGTACGGATGGCGGACCTCGCCTTCACCGATGAGGAAGCCGGTGACCTGACCCAGCGGGCGGGACTGACCCTGACGCCGGACTCGGTGCACGCGCTCAATCTCCGGACGAAGGGATGGGCGGCCGGGCTGCGCTTCGGCACACAGCTCCTGCGGATGCGGCCGGATCCGGATCAGGCCGTCGCAGAGATCGTCGGCGACACCGGGAACATCGCGGAGTACCTGGTCGGCGAGGTGCTGGCCGCCCAGAGCCCAGACGTACGGGCGCTGCTCCTTGCGACAAGCGTCCCTGACACGATCCAGCCGGGACTGGCCGAGGCGCTCGGCGGTCCGGAGGCCGAACGTACGCTGACCTTCCTGACCCGCGACAACGTGCTGATCGAGCCGGTGCCCGGTCACGCCGGGTGCTACCGCTACAACCCGCTCTTCCGGGACCTCCTCCGCGCCATCCTCGCCTATGAATCGCCCGACGAGATGAAGCGCCTGCAGCGAACGGCGGCCGAGTGGTACTCGCGCGACGGTCAGGTCACCGAGTCCGTCACTCACTTCGTGGCGATCGAGGCCTGGGAAGAGGCGGCCGCAGAGGTGGTCGACGACCTGGCGGTCGGCCAGCTCCTGCTCGACGACGGCACAGCCGGCTTGACCCGGTCGTTGCGTTTGATGCCGTCCGAGCTGGAAGACCCCGCCGCCACCGTCGTGAGAGCAACCCTCGCGCTGGGGGCCGGCGACACCGCCGGTTTCACCGACGAGCTGGCTCAGGTGAAGTCCGAGCCGGGTGAGGGATCAGGTTCCCATCCCTGGGCCACCGACGTCGCGGTGCGGGTGCTGGAAGCCGTCGGCGCGCAGACGTCGGAGGACCCGATCCAAGCGATGTCGCTCGCCACCGCGGCCGAAGAGGCATTGGAGGCGCCGGACCGCGGCCCGAAGGTCAACCCCCATCCCGAGCTGGACGCTCTCGTCATTCTCAGCAAGGGCATCGCGGCGCTCCGTCAGGGGAGGCTGGCCGTCGCCGACGCCATGTTCAAATCCGGCGTCGCGGCAGCCGCGTCCGCCGGATCCGAGGCCGTGCAGGCGGAGTGCCTGGGCTACCAGGCGGTCATCGCCTGCTGCCGGGGCAAGCTCTCCAGGGCGGCAAGGCTCGGGGCTCGGGCGATCGCTGCCGCCGAGCGCGGCGGTGTCAACGCAGGAGACCGGTCGGCTGCGGCTCGGGTCGCACTGGGCTGGGTGGAGATGGAGCGGTACGACCTGCGCGCGGCAACGGAGCACGTTCACTCGGTCGATCGGATGGACCTGCCGCTGCGGGATCCGGTACCGCACGCCTTCCTGGCGGTGGTCAGGGCGCGCCTCCAGGTGGCGCATGGTGACCGGCTGGGCGCACTCAGCGGCCTGGAGCAGGCTGCCGCAGGTTTCATGGACGAGCGTGGCTGGCTAGGCGAGCAGCTACGCATCGAGCTCGCCCACGTCCGGGTCGCCGCTGGTGAGCCGGCGGCCGCGGTTGAGGTCGAGGACCTCGACGACGAGCCGGAGGCGGCCCTCGTGGTCGGGCTCGCGCACCTGCAGCTGGGGGATCCGGACGCCGCCGACGCCGCGATGTCGACGGTCCTGTCCAAGCGGGCTGCCACGCCGATCCAGGTCTCCGGATGGCTGGCGGAGTGCGCGCACCGGCTCCGCGACGGAGCGTCGGTGCGCGCACGCGCCGCGCTCGACCGGGCCCTCACGCTGGCCTCGCGCGAACGAGTGCGACGCCCGTTCCACGAGGCGCCCGCTGTGGTGCGACAGCTGCTCCTGCGGGACAAGCAGCTGAGCACGGAGCACGAGTGGCTCTTCGAGATCTCGACGGAGCCGGCACGCAGGTTGTCCGTCAAGAAGTCGGCACCGACCTCCGTCTCGTCGGGCCCTTCCGCGCCCGTGATCGAAGAGCTCACGGAGAAGGAGCAGGAGGTGCTGGGTCACCTGGCGAATCTGCTCACCACCGAGGAGATCGCAGGCGTCATGTACATCTCCGTCAACACGATTCGCACCCACGTACGCAACATCCTTCGGAAGCTGGGAGTCACCCGCCGCAACGCTGCGGTCAGGCGGGCTCGCGAGCTGCACCTGCTGCCGCAGTGAGCGACCGGTCGCAGCCTGTCCGGGTCATCCGTAGCGGATGAGGTGAGTGGCGCGGACGTCGCTTTACCGTCGGAGAGCTGGAGTGTCCAGCTCGATACCTGGGTCGTCCGGTGTGCTGTGGGCGAGTCAGGAGAACCCGGAGGTACCCCCGTGACCACATCGGACGTCGCCCCGCAGCCGGGGCTGAGCGTCGGACCGACGAGCGAGTTCAGCCTGTTCTTCCGAGTCAGACCCGGTGAGGCGGCGTCCCTACGCAGTGCGCTGTCGACGCTCCAGGACACCCCTGGCTACCGGCCGGGCGACTACGGGATGGCGATCCAGACCATCCACGAGGCACGATTCGTGCTGTTCGACGACGACACCCGGCTGGCGTTCATCACCAGCTTCGACGGTCCGTGGGACGCCTACATGGAGGACTTCTTCACCTCGGGCCCGACGCTGGCCCTCTTCGACGTGATCTTCAGCCACGTCGAGGGGTACGACGGACTGCCGGACCTGGCGGCCGTGCGCTCGTTCGTCCTGGGAGCCGAGCAGAGCGCCGCGGCGTACGCCCGCAACTACGGCGGCACGGTCAAGGAGATCCGCAAGGCGCAGCGCGTGAACAGCGCCTTCCAGCAGGTCCTCGACCACCCGCAGGCCGGCGAGATCCTCGAGCACCCAGCGATGCAGCCCCTGCTCGACGAGGCCGGCGACTAGCCGCGCGAGCGGGCGAGGCGAGGAGCAGCAGTGTCTGACCACATCTCCGGGCCGCGCGCCCTGGCCGATCCGATCGCAGACATCACCGACTTCTACGCGTTCCCGAGCCCTGACTCGCCGGGTCGCCTCGTTCTGGTGATGAACACCCTGCCGATGGCGAAACCCACCGACCTGTTCTCGGCGGGGTTGCTCTACCGTTTCCGGCTGCGGCCGCTGAGCGCTCCGGCCGGCTCGACCAGCGGGGTGTTCGTCCCGGGCGGGGACGAAGTGGTCATCGACTGCGTCTTCGACCCACCGGAGCATGTGTCGGACCCGGCCACCGGTCGGCCGGGCCACGAGCAGCACGGCAGCTGCGTGGCTCCGGGCGGCGAGAAGGTCACCTTCCGCGTCAACGACGAGTCCGGTGGTGCCGGCTGTGCCAGCGGGGGAGTGCGTGTCTTCGCCGGGGCGCGCTGGGACCCGTTCATCATGGACGCCCGCGCCGCACTGGCCACGATCGCGACGCGGAAGCTCGCGTTCAGCGAGGACGGGTCGATCTTCCTGGACGGTAAGAACGTGCTGAGCATCGTGGTCGAGATCGACGCGGGTCTCCTGCCCGGCGGGATGCTGGGTGTGGTCGCCGAGACCCTGACCCGGGGCGAGTTCAACGTCCGCATCGAACGGGTCGGCCGGCCCGAGGTGAAGAACATGATGCTGGCCCCGAAGGACTTCGACCAGGTCAACCGGGATCTGGAGATCCGCGACCTCTACAACATGGAGGACGCGTTCCACCTCGGCGAGTCGTACTACGGTGCGTTCCGGGCACGCCTGGACGCCAACCTCGCGTTCTGGGACTGCCTCGACGGCAAGCGGGACTGGCCTCTCGGAGAGGACGGGAGCCACCCGCTCACCGACCTCGTCCTCGCCGACTATCTGGTCGTCGACCCCGCCTTCCCGTACGCCGAGCACGGGTCCTTCCTGGAGATCGAGCTCGCCGCCCGGCGTGGTGAGCCGCACCAGTCCTGCGGAGGCCGGGCCCTGAACGACGACGTGATGGACGCGCTCTTCACCCAGCTCGTCAACGCAGGTCACGGCCCCACGATCCGTGACGGCGTCGACTCCGCCAGCCGACCGGCCACCACGACGTTCCCGTATCTGGTCGCGGCCAACCCGGACCCGCCTGAACCTCCGGAGCATCACTGACATGGACGACGTGACCCTCGAGCTCGACGACATCCAGTCCGGTGCGCTGTTCGAGCGCCCTTCGCCGTACGTGGGTGTCTACCTGCTGCTCAGCATCCGCGATCGCCGTGACGGCCGTGAGCTGGTCCGGCGGATGCATCGGCTCCTCACCGCCGACGGCGAGGCCGGCGAGGAGGGCGAGACCTCGCTGACGGTCGCGTTCACCTACCAGGGGCTGAAGGCGCTCGGTGTGCCGCAAGCGTCTCTCGACAGCTTCGCCCCCGAGTTCCGGCAGGGCATGGCGGCTCGGGCCGAGATCCTGGGTGACGTCGGCGAGAGCAGTCCCGAGCATTGGGAGAAGCCCCTGGGCAGCGCCGACGTCCACGTCGCGATCTCCGTGCTCTCTCCGGACGAGGGCCGGCTCCGGGCTGTTGCTGACAGGGCCGGCCGAGCTCATGCCGACCTGTCCGGGGTCGAGGTCATCTGGCGCCAGGACTGCTACCAGCTGGCGACGGGACGGACGTCGTTCGGGTTCAAGGACGGCATCGGTCAACCGGCTGTCGAAGGAAGCGGCCGACCGGCGACCGACTCCCGCGAGCCCCCGCTCAAGGCCGGGGAGATCATCCTCGGCTACCCCGACGAGACGGGCGAGGTCGCTCCGATGCCGTCGCCCGAGGTGTTGGGCCGCAACGGCACGTACGTCGTGTTCCGCAAGCTGCACACCAAGGTGGCGGCGTACCGGGCCTATCTGCGTGCGCGTGCGGCGTCGCGCGCGGAGGAGGACCTTCTCGGCGCCAAGATGGTCGGCCGCTGGCAGAGCGGCGCGCCGCTCGCTCTTGCGCCCGAGCGCGACGACCCCGAGCTCGGGAGCGACCCGTCCCGCAACAACGACTTCGCCTACGGCGACGACCCGCGCGGCTTCAAGTGCCCGGTCGGTGCGCATGCGCGTCGCGCCAACCCTCGCGATGCCCTGGACCACGAGGGCAGTGTCGACGTACGGCTGCACCGGATGATCCGACGCGGCACCAGCTACGGCCCGGCCCTGCCCGACGGCGTGCTCGAGGACGACGGGGCCGAGCGCGGCATCATGTTCGTGTTCGCGGGTGCGCACCTGAAACGGCAGTTCGAGTTCGTGAAGACCCAATGGCTCAACGACGGGATCTTCATCGGCGCCCCGCTCGAGGCGGACCCGCTCGTCGGCCCTCACGGCGAGGCCGGGACGTTCACGATCCCGCAACGACCGATCCGGCGCCGGCTCCAGGACCTGCCGCCGTTCGTGGTCACCCGCGGCGGCGAGTACTGCTTCGCCCCGAGCCTGAGCGCGCTGCGCTGGCTCGCCGACCTGGAACCCGACGACCCGGCCACTCCGAGAGGAAACAGATGAGCACCTCGAGCACCGACCGCTGGGAAGCACTCGACTTCGCCCCACCGGCCCCCGACGTGGAGGAGACCGAACCCTCGGTCCTCCTCGACTACCTGTCCGACGGCGCGGTCGCCCGGGTCACGCTCAACCGCCCTCATGCCGACAATGCGATCTCGACCGAGATGGGCGCCCGGCTGACGGAAGCCGTCGAGGAGATCGCGGTGCGCACCGGCGTACGGGTCGTCATCCTGACGGGTGCCGGAGAGCGGGCGTTCTCGGTCGGTAGCGACCTGCGGCAGCGCAAGGCGATGACCAAGGAGGACTGGCTGCGCCAGCGCCAGGCCTTCGACCGAACCCTGTACACCGTGCGCCAGCTGCGCAAGCCGATCTTCGCCGCCGTCAACGGCATCGCGTACGGCGGCGGTTGCGAGCTGGCGCAGAGCACCGACTTCATCATCGCCTCGACCGCCGCGACGTTCGGTCAGCCCGAGGCGATGCTCGGCCTGGCGGCAGGAGGCGGCTCGCCGGCGCTGCTGCCTCGCCTGCTGCCGCGCGGCAAGGCGCTGCAGATGCTGATGACCGGCGACCCGATCGCGTCGGCGGAGGCGTACCGGCTGGGCATGGTCAACGAGCTGCACGAACCCGGCGACCTCGCGTCAGCGGCACTGCGGATCGCGGAGAAGATCGCCGGCAACTCGCCGACCGCGGTCCAGGCGGTGAAGCGGGCCGTACACCTGGGGGAGGGCCAGCCGATCGAGGAGGCCATCGCGATCATGATGGACGCCCACTGGCGCTCCGCGGTCCACCCCGACCGTGTGGAGGGCATCGGCGCCTTCAACGACGGCCGCGAACCCACCTTCGCCGACTCCGACTTCTGACCCCGTCACCCGCCCCAAGGAGGCTGAACCACCATGACCGTTGCCGATGAGCTAGAGGCGGCCCGCGCCGCGCTGGTGATGATCAACCCGGCGCCGTACAACGCCGAGGCGCCGCCGTCCGCCCTGGCCGGGGATGTCACTCCGAACGAGCTCCACTACGTACGCAGCAACTTCGCGGTGCCCGACCACGACGGCACCCTGAAGATCGGCGGCGCGGTCGGCAAGCCCACGACCCTGACGCTCGAGGACCTGCGTGCGATGCCCGCGCACGACCGCACGGTCACCCTCGAATGCGCCGGCAACGGCCGCCTGGAGATGAGGCCGCTACCGACCGGGGAGCCCTGGGGAGACTTCGCCGTCTCCACGGCACGGTGGACCGGCGCCCGGCTCCACGACATCCTCGCGAAGGTCGAGCCGGCGGCCGACGGGGTCGAGCTCCTCGCCACCGGCGCCGACCACGGGCCGTACCACCTGCAGGCGATCCTTCCGGAGACCGACCAGGACAACCTCACCTTCACCCGCGCGCTGCCCCTGTCGCAGGCCACCGACCCGGAGTCCGGGATCCTCATCGCGTACGAGATGAACGGCCAGCCGCTCGGGCGCGACCACGGCGCCCCGTTCCGGCTGATCGTCCCGCACTGGTACGCCGTCGCCTCTGTGAAGTGGCTCGAGCGCCTCGACGTCCTCACCGAGCCCTACACCGGAGAGTTCCAGACCGGCCACTACATCTACGAGTGGTCCGACCGGCCCCACGAGCCCGTCACCCTCATGCGGGTCCGCGCCCGCATCACCGAGCCCGCACCCGGCTCGGTCCTCACCCAGGACACCTGCATCGTCCGCGGCAAGGCCTGGTCAGGCACCGGTCCGGTCACGAAGGTCGAGGTCAGTCTCACCGGGGAGGGCGACTGGCAACCGGCTCAGCTGGAGCCGGCCCCTCCGGGCGACTTCGGGTGGCAGGACTGGAGGTTCACCTGGCACGACATCGGCGTCGGCCGGCACACCCTACGCGCCAGAGCGACCGACGCCGCCGGGAACGTGCAGCCCGACGTACCGCCGTGGAACCGCCTGGGCTACGGGAACAACGCCATCGAAGTCATCTATGTCGACCGACGTTAGCCGTCCAACAAGAACTGGATGCGAGCACGCCGGCGGCGCGGAGCTACGGGTCAGGCCCGCTTGCGGCTCGCGATCTGGTCAGAGAGCTGCTGCACGTGGGCGGGGTCCGCATCCCTTGCGAGGGCTACGTAGTGGTCCATGACGGCCGGCCGGTAGCGCACGGGCAACGTCTGTCCTGGGGCGAGCCGAGTGAGCTCGGTGATCGTGAAGTTCTCGTCTGCGACACCGCGGAACGAGATGCCGTCGGCGGTCTCCACGTCGAGCATCAGCACGACGCGTGGGTTGCTGTTGACCTCCCGCCAGTCGACGAGAACGCCGAGCGCGAGAGTCCCCGCACGCAGTTCCGCGTTGCGCTTCCGTGCGTCACGGCTCAGGATCGGGTTCGAGGCGACCCCGGGGAAGTCGGGCCCGACGCCGAGCGATTCCCGACTCAGGTCGGGCCTGAGCTGCGCCATCAGATCGTTGTGCTTCTTCTTCGAACCGAACATCCTGACCTCTCCCACACACTGGGGCCGGACTCTCGGCCTGGCGCTTCGCACTGAACCGCGATTGTACGTCGCCGACCAGTCCCTTGCGGCTGTTTCGCCGGTTCGGAGCATCCCCTCGATCAACGACTGTGCGCCACGCCCAACGCCTCGTCGGGCGAGCTTTCAGAGCCCGCGCCAGGCCGACCACAGCTGGGCGTAGCGGCCCTCGCCCGCGACGAGCTCGGCGTGGGTGCCGGTCTCGACGATCCGGCCGTGCTCCATGACGACGATCCGGTCGGCGGACTCGGCCTGGGTGAGGCGGTGCGCGATCACCAGCGATGTACGCCCGGAGGTGACCGCCAGCGCGGCCCGCTCGAGGTCGCGCGCGCCGCTCGAGCCCGCCTCGGCGGTCGCCTCGTCGAGGACGACGGCGACCGGGTCGGCGAGAAGCACGCGCGCCAGGGCGAGCTTCTGGACGAGAGCGGGGGTCAGCTGGTGGGCGCCTTCGCCGACGAGGGTCTCGAGCCCGTCCGGGAGCACGGCCACCTCGGCCCAGGCCTCGACCTCGCGCAGCGCCTTCTCCAGCACCGCGTCGTTCGCGCCCGGCGCGGCCAGGGTGAGGTTGTCGCGGACGCTGCCGGTGAAGGTGTGTACCTCCTGGGTGACCAGGGCGGCCCGGCTCCGGCCGTCGCGCACCGGGAGGCCGCCCACCATCACCTCGCCTGCGCTCGGGGTGAGCTGGCCGGCCACGATTGCGCCGAGAGTCGACTTGCCTGCGCCCGAGGCGCCGACCACTGCGACCAGCTCCCCGTCGGCAAGGGTGAGGTCGACGCGGTCGAGAGCCGGCCGACCCGGCACGTACTCGTGATGCAGGCCGGTGACCACGATGCCGGAGCCGTCCGGCTCGTCGGCGGCTGCGGGGGCCGGGCGCTCGAGGAGGGCGAGCCCGGCCAGGCGTACGAGGGAGGCGCCGACCGACTGTACGTCGTCGAAGAGGGCGATGACCGCGCCGATCGGGTTGAAGAGCCGGTGGAAGTAGAGGACGGCCGCGGTGACGGCGCCGACGCTGGCGGCATCCGCGCGGACGAGGAAGAAGCCGGTGCCGAGGATGGCGAGCAGGCCCATCAGCTCGGCCCGGTTGTTGCGGCCCAGGAAGCGCATCAGCATGGCGAACACCTCGACCGAGATCGACGCCGAGTTCCACGAGGCGGCGCGGACCTTCTCCTGATGCTGCTCGGCGATGCCGTACGCCCGCAGGGTCCGGTTGCCGTGGACGCCGGTCAGGAACGCCTCGGCGCGCACGCCGTTCGCCTCGCGCTCGCGGCGGTAGTAGGGACCCGAGCGGGGGAGGTACCAGCGCAGCGCCATCACGTAGAACGGCGCAGCGAACAGGCCCGCGAGCCCGAGGCGCCAGTCGAGCGCCATGAGGCCGGCGGTCGTGAAGACGATCGCGATCACCGAGTTGAGCATGAGCGGAACGACGTCGGCCATGGAGCCGCCGATGAGGCGTACGTCGTCGCCGACCCGGGACACCAGGTCGCCGCTGCCGCTCTCCTCGAGCCGCTGGGTGTCCAGGTGCAGGGCCCGGTCGAGTACCTCCTCGCGGAGCTCCGCCAGCGCCGGCTCGGCCACCCGGGCGAGCAGGTGGATCGAGACCGCCCCGGCAGCCCCGGCGACGAGCGCGGCACCGAGGATCCAGACGCCGGCGGTGACGATGTCGGCTTCCGGTGACCCGGCTCGGACCAGGTCGACCATCCTGCCGAGCATCCAGGGAGCCACCAGGCCGGCCAGGCCCTCGAGGGCGAAGACGGTCAGGCATGCCGCCAGCAGGAGCGGACGGCGGGTGAGCAGGCGCCGCGCGAGGCCGGCCGCCTCCCGTGGTGTGGAGACAGGGAGCCGTGTCAGGGTCTGGGTGGTCATCGCAGTACCGCCGCGCAGTAGTCGGTGTGGGTGGCCAGCTCGTCGTGGGTGCCCCGGGCCTCCACCCGCCCGGCTCGGATCCAGACGACCTCGTCCGCGGCGGCCAGGAGCAGCGGGCTGCTCGTGAACAGCAGGGTGGATCGGTCTGAGCCGGGGCCGTGCCGGAGGCGGCGTAGCTCCTCTGCGACGTACTGCTCGGTGACGGCGTCGATCGCCGTCGTGGGGTCGTGCAGGACGAGCACGGATGCTTCCGCGGCGAGGGCCCGGGCGAGACCCAGTCGCTGGCGTTGGCCACCGGAGAGACTCTGCCCGTCGACGGCCACGTGCGTGGCCAGGCCGTCGGCCGCGACCGCCACCAGCTCGGTGGCCGAGGCGGCGGCGAGAACGGCCGTCACCTGGTCGTCGTCGAGGCGGTCGAGCGGGTCGACGTTGCTCCGCAGGGTGCCCTCGAAGAGGTCGACGTGGTGGTCGGTGACGAGCAGCCGGTCGCGTACGTCGGAGAGCGCGAGCTCGGTGAGGGGCTGGCCGCCGAGCCGGACGGCCCCGCGCTCGGGCAGCGACTCGCCATGGAGCAGGGAGAGGAGCGTGGCCGGCACCGCCGGGTCGTCGGCGACGACGGCCACCAACCGCCCCGGCGGCACCGCGAGCGACAGCTCGGCGACCGGGCCGGCGGCGACCTGGTCGAGCTCCAGGTCGTGGCCGTGCGCGCGTCGCTCGCCCTCGATGACCAGCGCAGGCGTCGAGAGGAACCCCACGATCCGTGCCGCCGAGGCGCGGGACTGCGCGACCCGGGCGACCAGGGCGCTGAGCATCCGCATGGGCTCGGCCACGAACTGTGCCAGCCCGACGACCGCCACGAGCTCGCCGATGCTCAGGTCGCCGGAGAGGGTCCGCAGCCCGGCGACGATCGCGATCACCGCCAGGAACACACCGCTCCCGGCGGAGGTGATGCCCGTCAGAAGGCCGGCCCAGCCGGCGGCGGCGACGCTGGTGTGGGCGGCCGTACGACTCTCGCGGCGATAGCGCTCGAGCGCCACCTCCACTCCGCCGATGCCCTTGAGCGGCCGGATCCCGCGGATCAGGTCGCTGGCGATCCCCGTGGTACGTCCCAGCGCCTCCTGCCGTCGCGCGCTGCGGTGGGCCAGGCCCGGCGCGACCAGATGGGTGGCGCCGAGGACGAGGGGTACGCCGACCAGGACGATCAGGGCGAGCCACGGGTCGATGACGGCGAGCACCACGCCGCTCACCACCAGCCCGATCGCGCCGGCGGTGGACAGGGCCACCTGGCGGATGACCTCGCCGACCAGGTCCGCGTCCCCCGTGGCCAGCGCCAACAGGTCCCCGGAGAGCCGGTCGGTCCGCGCACCACGCGGGTCGAGCACGTGCCCCGAGACCTCGGTGCGCAGCCGGTGGCTCTCGACGTGGACGGCACGGTTACCGATCCGCGCGCCGAACCGGTACGACAGGCTCAGCACCAGGAAGTGCAGGCACAGGACCACCGCCCACAGCACCAGCTCGCGCAGGTCGCCGGTCGTCACCGCCCGGTCGATCATCACGCCGATCAGCACCGTCACCATCGCCTCGCACACCTGCCACAGCGTGATCAGGGCCGACGAGGCGAGCACGGCGCGCCGCTGACGACGCAGCGACCGCCGCATCAGCGCACCCGGCGTACGGGGAGTGGACACCGGGGTCCTCCAGAAGTCCGAAGCGGTTGGGTTAGGTCAGCCTAACTTGAGCCTGTCTGGGCGGGAACGTCGGCTCCGGCTCCCTGGGGCGGCTCTCGCGGTGCATCAGCGTTTCGCCGCGGCGGCGTGGCGGAGGAAGAGGCACTCCATCGCCACCTGCGCGGCGAGGCTCGCCGTGATGCCCAGGTGGTCGTGGGGCGGGCTGACCGTGTTGATGTCGAAGGCCGCGAACTCGAGCCCGCGCAGGCCGCGTAGGATCGCCAGACCCTCCCGCACCGTGATGCCGCCCCAGGACGGCGTGACGACGCCCGGCGAGACCGAGGGATCGAAGACGTCCATGTCCCAGCAGAGGTAGATCGGCACGCCGACGAGCCGCTCCCGGAGGCGAGCGACGAGTGCGGGAATGCCCATGTCGACGATCCGGTCCATCGTGATCACCTCGTAGCCGAGGCCGGTCGCTACGCCGACAATGCCGGGCCGCCCGTCGTACGCGGTGTCGCGCACCCCCACGTGCAGAGACCCTGCCGGATCGATGAGCCCCTCGCGGACGGCGTGCACGAACGTGTTGGCGTTGTTGTACTCGTAGGGGTAGATGCCCTCGTAGGCGTCGGTGTGGGCGTCGAAGTGCAGCACCGCGAACTCGCGCCCGAGCGTCTTCTTCAGTGCGCGCAGCTGCGGCAGGGTGACGGCGCCGTCGCCGCCGAAGGTCAGCGGGGTCGCGCCGGCCGCGAGGATCGCGGCGACCCCCGCCTCGATCGCGTCGAAGCTCTGCTCGACGTTGCCCGGCAGCACCTTCGCGTCGCCCGTGTCGACGACGCCGAGATCGCCCAGCAAGTCGACGTCGAAGCCGTCCAGATGCTCGGCGACGAGGGCGGAGTAGGTGCGTACGTGGGCCGGGCCCGAGCGCGCGCCGACCCGGGTCGGGTGGTAGCCCATGTCGAAGGGAATGCCCATGACGGCGACCGAGCAGGTTGCGTCCGCCGGGCGGGCGGGAACCCCGAAGAGAGTGCCGACGGGGGCGAGCGAGGCGTTCTCCATGTGCTCAGCATGTCAGAGCCAAGCCACGAGGCGGCTGGACGATCGTGCGGCCCCGTGAAATGCGAGAAACCCCAGGTCTCCCTGGGGTTTCTCTCTGTGCGCGAGGGGGGACTTGAACCCCCACCCACTAATACGTGGACTAGCACCTCAAGCTAGCGCGTCTGCCTATTCCGCCACCCGCGCGCAACAGGAAGAACATTATCAGGAGGGTGCCGGGGTGCCGAATCGGGGCAGGCTGTGTCGGCCTCGGGATCAGGCTTCGTCCTTGCGGTCGCTGTGACCGAGCGGTTTGTCGGGCGCGATGAGGTCGCGTACCCGGCGTTTCAGGTCGGTGATCTCCGGGAAGCCGCCGTCGCGTTTGCGGTTCCACACGCTGGTCTCGCGGCCGTCGACAGTCACCTCGATGCGGAAGACGCCGCCCGTGGCGGGCATCAGGGCGACCTCGCCGACCTCGGCGGCGAAGGTCTGCAGCAGCTCGCCTGCGTACCACTGGGCACGGAGGAGCCAGTTGCACTGGGTGCAGTAGGTGATGGTGATGCGTGGGTTCACGGCACTACTGCATCACACGGGCGGTCGCGCCGGGCGTGACCGCTGGGGCGTCAGGCCGGAAGGAGGGCGCGGGCGGGGTGGTTGCTGGTGACCATCCAGACGCGCTTGTCGTACACGAAACGGCGCAGGCGGCCGGGGTTGTCGACGGTCCAGACGAGGACCTTGATGTTGCGGCGGTGGGCCCAGCGCAGCAGCCAGACGTCGGCAAGACGCTGCTCGACGACGACCAGGTTGGAGCGGCAGCGGCGGATGCGGCCCTCGGGGAAGAACTCGGAGAGCTTCAGCCGGAACAGCTTGATCGGGTGGTGGCGGAAGTCGACGCCACCGAGGGAGAGACCGACGAGGGTCTCGGGGGCGCGGAGGTCGGCCCAGTCGCGCAGGACGCGTACGGACTCGTCGACCATCGTGGTCACGATGAAGCTCTCGTTCATCACCTCGAGGGCGATCTCGGCGGCGTCGATCTCGTGGGGGAGCCCGAGGTGGTTCGACGGCGAGGCGAACTTGAGGTCGATGTGAGCGTGCTTGCCGTGGGTGGCGAGCAGCTCGAGCGCCTCCCGGTAGCGCACCAGGCGGAACGGCGCGAGCCGCGAGAGCGCCGCGTACGTCCGGTCCTCGATCTTCACCCTGCGGCCGATGCGGTCGCGGATGTGGCCGTCGTGGTGCAGGACGAACTCGCCGTCGCGGGTGCGGTGCACGTCGAACTCGACGTAGTCGACCTCCATCCGGACGGCCTCCAGAAGCGACTCCCAGGAGTTGTCACGGTGCCCCGACTGACGCGCCGCGGCTCGGTGAGCGGAGAGGAGGGCACGCTTCTGCATGCGCCCATGGAAACCCACGCATCCGACCGCACTGAAATCCTCAGGTTGCGCATAGGTGGACGTCAGGGGGCGGTTTGTCGCATGCGGTCGATACGGTGGCGGTATGACCAGCGCCGAGACCGAGGTCGTCGACCTCTGCCGTGACCTGATCCGCATCGACACCAGCAACTACGGAAACGACCCGGGCCCGGGGGAGCGGAAGGCGGCCGAGTACGTCGCGGCGCAGCTCGACGAGGTCGGGATCTCCTCCGAGATCTACGAGTCCGAGGCAGGGCGCGCCTCGGTCGTGGCGCAGTGGGGCGGGGTCTCGACAGGCTCGACCACCGATCGGCAGGATGGGCTGCTCCTCCACGGCCACCTCGACGTCGTCCCCGCTGCCGCGCACGACTGGCAGGTCGACCCCTTCTCCGGAGAGATCCAGGACGGGTACGTGTGGGGCCGAGGCGCCGTCGACATGAAGGACTTCGACGCGATGCTGCTCGCGGTGGTCCGTGAGCGCCAGCGCACCGGGCGGATCCCGGAGCGCCCGATCACGCTCGCCTTCACCGCCGACGAGGAGGCCGGCGGGATGAAGGGCGCCCACGTGCTCGTCGAGGACCACCCCGACCTGCTCGCCCACTGCACCGAGGCGGTCGGTGAGGTCGGTGGCTTCTCGACGACGGTGAAGGGGCGCCGTCTCTATCTCATCGAGGCGGCCGAGAAGGGCATGGCCTGGATGAAGCTGACGGCCCGCGGCACCGCCGGGCACGGCTCGATGATCAACCGCGACAATCCCATCACCAGGCTCTCCGGCGCCATCGCCCGCATCGGCGCCCACGAGTGGCCGGTGCAGCTGACCCCGACGATGCAGACGCTGCTCGCCGCAGTCGGCGAGATCGCGGGGGAGGAGCCGACCCCCGAGAACGCCGAGCGGCTGGTGGAGGAGTTCGGTCCGGCGGCCCGGATGATCGGCGCCACCCTGCGCAACGTCACCAACCCGACCATGACCAGCGCCGGCTACAAGGTCAACGTCATCCCCACCGAGGCCACCGCCCACGTCGACGGCCGCTTCCTGCCGGGCTTCGAGGACGACTTCTTCGAGACGCTGCGCAAGCTGTGCGGCGAGGGGATCGACATCGAGTTCGACCAGAACCAGATGCCCTGGGAGACCCCCTACGACGGCGCGCTCGTCGCCGCCATGGAGCGCTCGCTGATCGCCGAGGACCCCGACGCCCTGGTCGCCCCCTATCTCATGTCCGCCGGCACCGACGCCAAGCACTTCAAGCGGCTCGGGATGAGGACGTACGGCTTCGCGCCGCTGCGACTGCCCGAGGAGCTCGACTTCACCGCGCTCTTCCACGGAGTGGACGAGCGGGTGCCTGTCGATGCGCTCAAGTTCGGCGCCCGGGTCATGGACCGCTTTCTCGACCAGGTGTGACCCACAGAGCAGCCGAGTCGGCTCGTCCTAACGAGCCGACTCGACGGGGTTTTCGGTCAGGACGAGCCGACTCGGCGTCGGGTCAAGGGACGAGGGCGGTGAGTGTTTCCTTGCTCAGCGCGGCGACCTCGGCATGGCCGGTGCGGTGGGCCCAGGCGGCGACGGAGATGGCGTCGCGGACCTGGAGGCGGTGCCAGGCCTCGGGCTCGCGGGGGTCGGAGCCGTAGCCCTCGAGGAACGCCTTCTCGCAGGTGTCGTTGCGGACGAAGTCCTGCGCGGAGAGCCGGGAGAGGTCGTAGAGAGCGGGGCGGAAGCCGAAGCGGCCGGAGTCGATCACGCGCAGGGTGCCGCCATCGATGACCCAGCTGGTCGGCTGCCAGTCGCCGTGAGTGGGGACGAGCACCGTTGTCGGGGTCGGCCACGAGGTGATCTCGTCGCGGAGACGCTCGGTGAGGTCGGCCTCCAGGCCCGCCGCGTCCAGCGAGGCGAGGGCGCGCTCGTCGAGCTCCGGCTCGTAGTCCTCGTCCTCGACGCTGGCCTGGCCGTGGAACGTCGCCAGCAGCTCGCCCGCCTGGCGGTAGATCTCGGGGTCGTGGATGGCGGCCGAGCTGCTCGCCGGCTCGCCGTCGAGGTGGGTCATCACGATGATCCGGGCGTCGAGGTCGGCCTCGACGAGGCTCGGCGCGCGGCCGGCGTCGGTCCAGGGGGCCAGCCAGCTGCGGTGGGCCGCGAGCTCGCGGTCGAGGTGGCGTACGCCTTCGGCCATGGTCTTCACCAGGAACCGGTCCTCACCGGCCGAGAGCACGAGGGCGGTGGTGCCAGCGCGGTGCAGGGCGCTGCGGTCGGCGACCACCTCGGCTCCGGGGAGCCACTGGTCGAGGAGGTCGCGCTGGGCGGGGGTCAGGGTGTCGAGTGCCGAGATCACGGGCGGATCCTGCCAGCGCCGCGACCGCTCCCGACACCGTGTCGCGGGCTCATGTCCGAGTTGTTGTCGCCTTGTGGGCGACGCTTGGCTCAGATCGGCAGGACGACCTCGGCGTTGAAGGTCTCCACGACCGGTTCGCCCGCGAGGTTGGGTCCGATGCTGGTCAGGGTCGCGTTGCCGATCGGGCCGATCCGCATCCAGGTCGCCGGCGGGGCGTTGAGCACCTCGCGTACGAACCAGGCGACCACGAACGCATGCGTGACCAGCACGATCTCCTCGTCGTGGTGCTCGAACCAGAGCTTGTGCCAGGCGGCGGTCAGCTCGGTGCCGTCGAGATCGCGCTCGGCCTGCGGTACGTCCTCGAACCACTCCCAACGGTGGGTCGGGTAGTCGCTGCGACGCTCCGCCGACGGCACCGGGGTGCGGTCGGCGAGGAGGTCGGACGGCGCCGGCCCCGCGCCGAGGCCCTCGGTGAGGATGCGGGCCGTCTCCGACGTACGTCGGCTCGGGCCGTGCAGGACCTGCCGGACCGGACGGAACGCGAGCCGGTTCGCGAGCGCCTGGACCTGGCGTCGGCCGAAGTCGGAGAGGCCGGGGTCGACAGTGTCCCCGCCGGCGGCTTCGCCGTGGCGTACGAGATGGATCACCCGCAGGACCCTAGTATCCGGACGCGCGAGGAGCGCGGAGACGCGCTCAGACCGTCAGCCGCTGCCGGATGATCTTGCGCCGAAGCGTCACCCGGCGGGTGCCGTCGGCGGTGATCCGGACGCGGTCGAGCTCCCAGCCGCCGTGCTCGGCGCGCTCGACGAGGAGCTTGGTGACGATGTTGCGGGAGAACTCACGCGAGAAGATCACCTTGTCGTACTCCCACATCACTCCCGGGCGGGGCGGACGGCGTTCGGCTCGAGCCAAGGCAGCACTCCTTCTGATGGACTACTCAGGAGAACCAGTGTGCCTGAAGAGATGTTCCCTCGGGGTGGTGTTTTCAGTCCCGGGAATCAGACGGCGGAGACGTCGTCGAGAGCGAGCGCGATCTCGGGCGGGAGGGTGAGGTCGGCGACCTGCAGCGCCTCCTTGAGCTGAGCCGCGGTGCGCGCCCCGAGGATCGGTGCGGTGACGCCGGGCCGGTCGCGGACCCAGGCCAGCGAGACCTGCAGCGGCGTCCACTCCAGGCCCTCGGCGGCCTTCGCTACGGCGGTGACGATCCCGCGGGAGCGCTCGTCGTCGAAGGCGTCCACCCGGGCGGAGAAGTTCGGGTCGGCGCCACGCGAGTGCGACGGGATGCCGGTGCGGTATTTCCCGGTGAGCACGCCGCCCGCCAGCGGGGACCAGGCCAGCAGGCCCATCCCCAGCGCCTCGGTGGCCGGCAGCACCTCGTACTCGATGTCGCGGGCCAGCAGCGAGTACTCCACCTGCGTCGAGGCCAGCGTCGCCCGCCCCGGGACGGCCCGCTGCCAGGTCGCGGCCTGGGCGGTCTGCCATCCGCTGTAGTTGGAGACACCGACGTAGGCGGCCCGGCCGCTGCTCAGCGCCATGTCGAGCGCCGTGAGCGTCTCCTCGAGCGGCACCTCGGGGGACCAGACGTGCACCTGCCACAGGTCGACGTGGTCGACGCCGAGCCGCTTCAGCGAGGCGTCGAGGCCGGTCAGCAGGCCACCGCGCGAGGTGTCCACGCCCCGGTTGCCGCCGCGCCAGGTGATCCCGCCCTTGGTCGCCAGCACGACGTCGTCACGACCCACCACACGCTCCTCGAGGAGCGAGCCGAGCAGCGCCTCCGAGGCGCCGTCGCCATAGCCCGCGGCGGTGTCGACCAGCGTGCCGCCGGCCTCGGCGAAACCGGCCAGCTGCTCACGGGCCTCGTGCTCGTCGGTCACGCTGCCCCAGGTCATGGTGCCCAGGGCGAGAGACGAGACTCGCAGCCCAGTGGCTCCGAGGAGTCGGCTCTGCATGAGACCCAATCTATCCGGGCCGTCCGCCGTGCCCGGGCCGGACACGCTGTGCTGTGACGGCGGACACTCCGAGAGGGAGGCAGCGGTCGGGTGCTGCGTACATGCCCCTTAGAGTTTCCGCCCGTGGATTATCTGCAGGCGATCGCACTGGGCATTCTTCAGGCACTCACCGAGTTCCTGCCCATCTCATCCAGCGCGCACCTGCGCATCTTCCCCGAGCTGCTCGGCTGGGGAGACCCCGGCGCGGCCTTCACCGCCGTGATCCAGATCGGCACCGAGCTGGCCGTGGTCTTCTACATGTGGCGCAACATCCGCGACATCATCGTGACCTGGTTCCGGAGCCTCTTCAACGCCGAGCTGCGCAGCCACACCGATGCCCGGATGGGCTGGTTCATCATCGTCGGCTCGGTCCCGATCGTGGTGATCGGATTCGTGATGAAGGACATCATCGAGCACGACCTGCGCAGCCTGTACGTCGTCGGCACCATGCTCGTGGTCATGGGCATCGTCCTCGGCGTCGCCGACCGGATCGGCGCGAACCGCAAGCAGTTCGACGACCTGTCCTGGCGCGACGCGATCCTGATGGGCTGCGCCCAGGCCTGCGCGCTGATCCCCGGCGTCTCGCGCTCGGGGGCGACCATCTCGATGGGCCGCGCGCTCGGCTACGAGCGAGCCACCGTGACCCGCTACGCCTTCCTGCTGGCGCTGCCGGCGGTCTTCGGTGCCGGTCTGTTCGAGATGGGCGAGATCACCCACGGCGCCAACCTCTACGGCTGGGGCCCGACGATCGTCGCCACGATCGTCTCGTTCGTCCTCGGCTACGCCGTGATCGCGTGGCTGCTGAAGTACCTCTCCCACAACACCTACACCCCGTTCGTGATCTACCGGGTCGTCCTCGGTCTCGTGGTTCTGGGACTCCTCGGCGCGGGTGTGCTCACCGAGTGGTGATCGTGACAAACTCACGGATGTGTCTGAGTCTGGCAAGAAGCCTGCCGTAACACCCGCTGCCATCGAGGAGGCTGCCGCGCGCACGATCGCCACGCGCACGGCGGTCGAACGCTCGGTCAGACTCTCGGAGAGGTACGCCGCCGAGGTCCTGCTCAAGCGGGAGGACCTGCAGCTGGGGCGTTCCTACAAGGTCCGGGGCGCCTACAACCTGATGAGCTCGCTGACGCCCGAGGAGCTCTCCCGAGGTGTCGTCTGTGCCTCCGCCGGCAACCACGCCCAGGGCGTCGCGATCTCCTGCGCCCGCCTCGGGGTGCCCGGCCACATCGTGGTGCCGACCAACACGCCCAAGCAGAAGCGCGACCGGATCACCGCCCTCGGCGGCTCGCATGTGACGCTCACCCTGCACGGCTCGACCTACGACGAGGCCTCCGCGTACGCCTACGAGCTCGGGCGCGGGCTCGGCGCCACCTACGTCTCCGCCTTCGACGACCCGCGCACGATCGCCGGTCAGGGCACGGTCGGCTACGAGCTGACCTCCCAGATCGGCGAGCCGCTGGACGTGCTGCTGCTGCCGGTCGGCGGCGGTGGGCTGGCCTCCGGCGTCGCGACCTGGGTGCGCGAGGTCTGGCCGCAGACCCGGATCATCGGGGTCGAGCCCGCGGGCGCCGCCTCGATGGCGGCTGCGATCGCGGCCGGTGAGCCGGTCCGGCTGGAGACGCTCGACACGTTCGTGGACGGCGCCGCGGTCGCGACCGCGGGGAAGGTGACGTACCCGATCGTCAAGGAGTACGTCGACGAGCTCGTCTCCGTGCCCGTCGGAGCCATCTGCGTGGAGATGCTCGAGCTCTACCAGACCGAGGGGATCATCGCCGAGCCCGCCGGCGCGCTCGCGGTGGCGGCCCTGAGTCAGATCGACCTACGCGGCGCCTCGCGTGTCGGCGCCGTCCTCTCCGGCGGCAACAACGACGTCTCCCGCTACTCCGACGTGCTCGAGCGGGCGCTGATCCACCAGGGCCTGCGCCACTACTTCCTGGTCTCCTTCCCGCAAGCCCCCGGCGCCCTGCGCGGCTTCCTCGACGACGTGCTCGCCGACGGCGAGGACATCGTCGTCTTCGAGTACGTCAAGAAGTCCAACCGCGAGCACGGTCCCGCGCTGATCGGCATCGACCTCGACTCCGCCGACGGTCTCGAGGGGCTGCTCGAGCGGATGGGCGCCAGCGACCTGGTCATCGAGCGGATCGAGCCGGACTCACCGCTGTTCACGTTCCTGCACTGATGCCCGTGTCAGCCAAGGTCTTGGGGGCTTTCGCCGTCGTCGGCGCCGTGATCGTCTCGGGGTGCTCGGGCGAGGCTGTCGACGCCGGTGGCGATCCCGGCCGGATCACTCACCGCGCCGTCGCAGCGGTCGCGCTCGAGCACCTGCCGACCGACACCTCCAGCCGGGCGGCTTCCTACACCGACGAGTCCACGCCTCGCGAGCAGGTCTCGGTCGACCTTCGCTACGGCGCCGACGGCGAGTACGACGGCGACTTGGTCAGCGTGGCCGTCTCGGCTCAGCCGCCCGCGGAGGGCGCGTGCCGGCGCGAGCTCGGGCAGCACTGCGTCGACCTGCCGACCGAGGTGAAGAACGCCGAGATGCAGCTGCGCTGGACCGAGGAGGCGCCCGAGGAGGACCCCGGCAACGTCGGGATCGTGCTGCTGCGCGACGACGGTGAGACCGCCTCGATCGACTACTCCGGGCCCACGATCACCGGCGACCCCCGCAGGCTCGAGATGCCGATCAGCGTCGAGAAGCTGGTCGCCGTCGTCGAGGACCCACGGCTCCGCTACCAGGCGACCTCCTCGACCCTCGCCCTCGGCGAGGAACTCGACGACTGGGAGGGCGGCGAGCCCGACCCCGAGGCGTACGAGCTGGTGCGCAACACCGACCACGGCATCGCCCAGGCCTATGTCGGCGGCCGGGGTGGCTACGGCGATTACGAGGGCGTCATCCGCTCCCCGCTGCGCGAGCAGTTCGGCGACAAGGCCATCGGAGGGCGGCTGCTGCGGCGCGCCGATGGCGTTCCCGGTGCCGAGGTCGATGTCATCGCCGCGCCGTCCCCTCCCGCCTGGATGACCCGTGAGCCCTGCTCCGCGCCGACGCTTCGTCGGCGCTGCGTGACCACCGAGGGCACCCGTGGCCCGCTGGTCTTCGCCTGGCAGCCCGCCAACGACACTGATGTGGGTTGGGCCTGGATGATCTCGTTGCGCAAGGACGAGGTCGTCGCGGTCCGTTATCGCGGCCAGCCGATGCCGAAGGCCTTCGACGATGCCGCCTTCCTGACCGAGTGGTTTCAAGGCGAGCAGCTCGACGCGAAGGGCGGCGGTGAGGCCGACTCGGAGTTCGCCGACGACCTCTCTCTGTGGTGCGACCGGGAGCATCTCGAGGCCCGTCCGGTCAAGCAGCTCGACTGATTGCGAAAAGGCGTGAACCGGGATTGCAGGGCGGACACGCGACGCCAGAGCCGTCAAACGTGAAAGACTGGCAGCAATGAGTACCACCCCGCACCACGTCGCGTGGCTCGAAGCGAAAGCCGAGAAGTACGTCGAAGACGCACAGGTCTTCACGAGCGCGCGGAGCAGCGATCTTCAGGTCGGCGGGCTCACGGGGGAGCAGTGGGCCACCGTGTATCGAGCCGTGGCCTACGAGCTCCGGGAGTGCGCACGCGAGGCGGCAGAGCATCGGCAGCGCAGTTGGTGGCGCAGAGGGTAGCGACGCGGGTCAGAACCAGCCGGACCTGCGGAAGAAGATCCACATCCCGGTGATCACGACGCCCATGAGCAGGAGCGCGAACGGGTAGCCGAACCGCCAGTCGAGCTCGGGCATGTGGGTGAAGTTCATCCCGTAGATCCCGGCGATGAGGGTCGGCACCACGATCATCGCCGCGCCCGCCGAGATCTTGCGCATGTCGTCGTTCTGCTGCAGCGAGAGCTGCGCCAGGTGGGCCTCGAAGGCGGAGGACAGCAACGTCTCGAGGTTCTCGATCGACTCCACGATCGAGGCGAGATGGTCGAGGACGTCGCGGAAGTAGGGGCGCAGGTCGGGGTCGATCCCGCCCTCCCCGTTGGCGAAGCGGCGCACCGGCTCACGAAGCGGGATCACCGCGCGGCGTACCTCCGCGATCTCCCGGCGGAGCCGGTAGATCCGGGCCGAGTCGTGGGTGCGCTCGTCGGAGAAGACCGAGGTCTCGACCTCGTCGACGTCCTTGGTGAGCTCGGTGGCGACGTCCACGTAGCCGTCCACGATGTAGTCGACCACCGCGTGGACTGCGGAGTAGGGCCCCTCGCTGAGGAGCTGCTCGTCGCTGTTCTCCAGCAGCTCACGGGCCGGCGCGAGCCGGGTTCCGCGACCGTGGCGGACCGTGATCACGTAGTCGGGGCCGATGAAGAAGGCGACCTCGCCCGTCTCGACGGCGTCCTCGGAGTCGACGTACCAGAGCGTCTTCACGACCAGGAACATCCCGCCCTCGTAGCGCTCCAGCTTCGGCCGCTGGTGGGCGGTCAGCGCGTCCTCGACGGCGAGCGGGTGCAGCCCGAAGGCCTCGGCGACCTCCTCGAGCTCGTACTGGCTGGGCTGGTAGAGCCCGAGCCAGACGAAGTCACCCTCGTCCTTCACGCCGCCGCGCAGCGTGGCGTAGTCGTGCGGTGCGCAGTCGATCCTGTCGCGCGCACCGCCGCGGTAGAGAGCGCTGTCGACGATCACGTTGTCAGGTTAGGGCATGCTGCGCGGCATTGTGGGCCGGCTTCGCCGGTGTGGATAGGGTCGCCAGTCGTGGCGACGATGATCCTGGTGAGACACGGCCGTACGACGGCGAACGCATCCGGCACCCTGGCCGGCCGGCTTCCCGGGGTGAGGCTGGACGAGCGTGGCGTGGAGCAGGCGGGCAGAGCGGCCGAGCGGATCGCGCCGGTCCCGCTGGCGCTCGCGGTGACCAGTCCGATGGAGCGCTGTCAGCAGACGCTGTCGGTGATCCTCGAGGGACGCGCCGAGCAGCCCACCGTCGTCGTCGAGGACGGCGTCTCCGAGTGCGACTACGGCGAGTGGCAGGGAGAGAAGATCACCACGCTGGCGCGTCGCAAGCTGTGGAAGACGGTGCAGACCCAGCCCTCCGCGGTCACCTTCCCCGGTGGCGAGTCGATGGCCGCCATGCAGGCCCGAGGGGTCGAGGCCGTACGCCGCCACGACGCCGCCGTCACGGCCGCGCACGGCGACGCGGCGGTCTGGCTGTGCGTGAGCCACGGTGACCTGATCAAGTCGATCCTGGCCGATGCGCTCGGGATGCACCTGGACCTCTTCCAGCGGCTGCACGTCGACCCGGCCTCGGTCTCGGTCGTCCGCTACGGCGAGGGGCGTCCCTCCGTCCTGGCCACGAACACGCACGCCGGCGACCTGTCCTGGCTGGCCCCGAAGCCGGCCGCGAAGAAGGGACGGAAGTCGTCGCGGCGGCGCAACGACGACGCCGTCGTGGGCGGCGGCTCGGGTCCTGAGCCTGGTCTGGATAAGGTTTGACCATGCCTGTGATGCACGCCTTCGACCCGCCCGAGCGATTCGTCGTCGGCACCGTCGGCGAGCCCGGGGCGCGTACGTTCTTCCTCCAGGCGCGTGAGGGAGCGCGAGTCGTCTCCGTGGCCCTGGAGAAGCAGCAGGTCACGGTGCTAGCCGAGCGGCTCGACGAGCTCCTCGACGAGGTGATGAAGTCGGCGCCCGCCGTGGTGCCGGCGATCGCTCCCTACGACCTCGACGACAACGGCCCGCTGGAGCAGCCGATCGAGGAGGAGTTCCGGGCCGGCACGATGACGCTGGCCTGGGACCCCGACGAGGACAAGGTCGTCCTCGAGGTCTTTCCGATCAGCGAGACCGAGATCATCGCCGAGGTCGATGAGTCGGGCCAGTTGGTCGACGAGGACGCGGTGGCGGCGATCGAGCTGGAGGAGCCGGAGCCCGAGGAGGTGCTCCTGGTGCGGATCGCTCCGCGCAACGCCCGTGCCTTCGTCAAGCGGGCCGAGGCGGTGCTGGGTGCCGGACGCCCCAACTGCCCGTTCTGCGGCAGCCCGATCGACCCGGAGGGACACCTGTGTGTCCGGGCGAACGGGTTCAAGCGGCGTGACCCGGTCTGAGCCTGTGGATCCGGCTCCGGAGATCGAGCACGGTGCGTCGCGAAGCGACGGCGCCATGGAGCTCGTCGGGCGGCTGACGACGGCCTCCAACGCGACCTTCCTGGCGACGCTCGGCGAGACCGAGGTGGTCTACAAGCCGATCGCGGGGGAGCGGCCGCTGTGGGACTTCCCCGACGGGCAGCTCGCGCACCGCGAGGTCGCCGCGTACCTCGTCTCGCAGACGCTGGGATGGTCGGTGGTCCCCGAGACCTGGCTCGGCGACGGGCCGCACGGCCCGGGGATGATCCAGCGCTGGGTCCACGCCGATGCGAGCCTCGAGCCGGTGACCATCGTGCCGGAGGGGGAGGTGCCGGAGGGCTACCTCCGGGTCTTCGACGGCTTCGACGACCAGGACCGGGTCGTCACGCTGGCTCACGAGGACACGCCAGGGCTGCGACGGATGGCGGTCTTCGACGCGATCACCAACAACGCCGACCGCAAGGGTGGCCACGTCCTGCCGGTCTCCGGTGGGCGCCGATACGGCTGCGACCACGGGCTGACCTTCCACGAGGAGCCGAAGCTGCGCACCATCCTGTGGGGATGGCGGGGGCAGGGCTTCGCCGACGAGGAGCTCTCCGGCATCCGGGCCGTACACGCAGGGCTCGACGGCGCGCTGGGGCGGGAGCTGGCTGCGTACCTCACGGGTCGGGAGGTCGATGCGCTCGGCCGGCGCTGCGAGACCCTGCTCGCCGAGGGGGTCTTCCCGCGGCCGGAGTACGACCGTCATGTCATCCCGTGGCCGCCCTTCTGAGACACGTGGTCCTTGCCAAGTAGGCTGCACCCATGCGCGCATGGTCTGCACCCGAAGTCCCAGAACTGTCCGTCAAAGGGCCCGAGGTGCAGCTCTATGACCATCAGCGGGACGCGGTCGTCCCGACGGAGGGTCAGGGGCGGCGTTCGCTGTACGTCTGTGGCATCACGCCCTACGACGCGACCCACATCGGCCACGCCAACACCTACGTCGCCTTCGACCTGCTCCACCGGGCGTGGCTGAACGCCGGCTACGAGGTCGGCTACACCCAGAACGTCACCGACGTCGACGACCCGCTGCTCGAGCGGGCCGACAAGGTCGGGATCGAGTGGGAAGCCCTCGCCGAGCGCGAGACCGAGCTCTTCCGGCAGGACATGGAGGCGCTGCGGGTCGTGCCGCCGCAGCACTACATCGGCGCGGTCGAGTCGATCCCCCTGGTGGTCTCGCTGATCGGCGAGCTCGAGGAGGCGGGCGCGATCTACAAGGTCGACGAGGACGTCTACGCCTCGGTGGCCGTCGACGAGGAGTTCGGCGCCGAGTCGCGGATGTCGCGTACGGAGATGCTCGAGCTCTTCGGTGAGCGGGGCGGCGACCCCGAGCGGGCCGGCAAGAAGGACCCGCTCGACCCGCTGCTGTGGCGCGCCGAGCGTCCCGGCGAGCCGGCTTGGCCCTCGCCGTACGGTCCCGGCCGTCCCGGCTGGCACATCGAGTGCACCGCGATCGCCCTGGAGCACCTCGGCGCCGGGTTCACCGTCCAGGCCGGCGGCTCCGACCTGGTCTTCCCGCACCACGAGATGTCCGGCTCCCACGCGCGGTCGGCCGGCAAGGACTTCGCCGAGATCTACACCCACGGCGGGATGGTGGCCTACGACGGCCACAAGATGTCCAAATCGCGCGGCAACCTGGTCTTCGTCTCCGCCCTGCGCAACTCCGAGATCGACCCGATGGCGATCCGGCTGGTGCTGTTGGGCCACCACTACCGCGACGACTGGGAGTGGACCGACGCCAAGCTCTTCGACGCCGTCGACAAGATCGCCGAGTGGCGCAAGGCCGTCGCCCTCGGTCGCGGCGCTCCCGCGGCCCCGGTCGTCGAGACGGTCCTCGGTGCCTTGGCCGACGACCTCGACGCCCCGCGTGCGGTCGAGGCCGTCGACGCCTGGGTCGCCGCCACCCTCGGTGAGGGCGGTCTCGCCGAGACCTCCGACGCTCTCGCCGGCGAGACGATCGCGAAGGTCGTCGACGCGGCGCTGGGCATCAAGCTCTGACCGCTGGTCCCAGGGGCCACATGCGTCACACCCCTCAGGCTTTTCCTGCGCTTCTCGGGTGTTGCATTGCCTGAGAAGCGCAGGGATACCCGGTTAACCGGGTATCCCTGCGCCCGGTTCTACGAGTCGTCGGTGCGCCGCTTGAGGTAGCGCTCGAACTCCCGGGCGATGGCGTCGCCGCTGGCCTCGGGGAGGTCGGCGGTGTCGCGGGCCTCCTCGAGGGAGCGTACGTAGTCGGAGACGTCCTCGTCCTCCTCGGCGAGGTCGTTGACGCCGCGCTCCCAGGCTCGGGCGTCCTCGGGGAGGTCGCCGAGGGGGATGGAGCACTGCAGGAGGTCCTCGAGCTTGTTGATGATCGCGAGGGTGGCCTTGGGGCAGGGCGGGGCGGCCACGTAGTGGGGGACCGCGGCCCAGTAGGAGACCGCGGGGATGTCGGACTGGACGCAGGCCTCCTGGAGCACGCCGACGATGCCGGTCGGCCCCTCGTAGGACGGCGAGTCGAGCTTGAGCCGGTCGACGAGGTCGGGCTCGGTGGCGGTGCCGGAGACCGGGATCGGCCGGGTGTGCGGAGCATCGGCGAGGAGCGCGCCGAGGGTCACCACGAGCTGGCCGCCGAGCTCGTCGACGCATTCCAGGATCTCGCTGACGAACTGCTTCCAGCGCATGTTGGGCTCGATGCCGCGCACCAGGATGATGTCGCGGTCCAGGTCGGGCGGGGAGCAGACGGCGACCTGGGTGGTGGGCCAGGTGATGGAACGGAAGCCGTTCTCGTCGGTGCCGGTGACCGGACGGTTGACCTGGTAGTCGTAGAAGTCCTCGGGATCGATCTCGGCCACCACCCGCGCGTGCCAGACGTCCATCAGATGGTCAACCGTGCCGGAGGCGGCATCGGCCG
Organism: Nocardioides sp. YJ-D4; assembly: GCF_054031495.1. Classification (NCBI taxonomy): domain Bacteria; kingdom Bacillati; phylum Actinomycetota; class Actinomycetes; order Propionibacteriales; family Nocardioidaceae; genus Nocardioides; species Nocardioides sp. YJ-D4. The sequence continues at coordinate 432,127 of NZ_CM132932.1, read as the reverse complement.
CGTCGTTCCAGCCCTCGAACGCGGCGATCACCACAGGATCGACCAGGTCGCGGGTCTCTTCGATCTCGATCACACCTCCACCCTAGTCACCGGGACCAGGGAGTCGGCGTCGTTCACCCTGCGTACACCTTCACAATTCCCACCTGGTGGACTCCCGGTGTCAGGATTCGGAATGAAATGGCATAGCCCGGGCACCTACGCCGTAGCGTGTTTCAGGCAAAGCCGTGCACACCACCGTGCCCGCCCGGGAGAGGAAACAAGAGTGAGTCTGCGCCCTGATGTCACCGAGACCCTGACCGCCACCCTGAAGGAGCGGATCATGGTGCTCGACGGTGCGATGGGCACTGCGATCCAACGTGACCGTCCCGACGAGGCCGGCTATCGCGGCGAGCGGTTCAAGGACTGGCCCACCGACCTCATCGGCAACAACGACCTGCTCAACCTGACCCAGCCGCAGATCATCGAGGGCATCCACCGCGAATACCTCGAGGCCGGCGCCGACATCATCGAGACCAACACGTTCAACGCCAACGCGGTCTCGCTGAGCGACTACGACCTGGCCGATCTCGCCTACGAGATCAACTTCGAGGCGGCGCGCCTGGCTCGTGCGGCCGCGGACATCTACTCGACCCCCGAGAAGCCGCGCTACGTCGCCGGCGCGCTCGGCCCGACGACGCGTACGGCCTCGATCAGCCCGGACGTGAACGACCCCGGCGCCCGCAACGTCACCTACGAGCAGCTCCGCGACGCCTACGCCGACGCGACCCGCGCGCTCCTCGAGGGCGGCTCGGACCTGATCTTCATCGAGACCATCTTCGACACCCTCAACGCCAAGGCGGCGATCTTCGCCGTTCAGCAGGTCTTCGAGGAGTACGGCCGCCGCTGGCCGGTCGTGATCTCCGGGACGATCACCGACGCCAGCGGCCGCACCCTGTCGGGGCAGGTCACCGAGGCGTTCTGGGATTCCGTACGCCACGCCGACCCGCTCCTGGTCGGCCTCAACTGTGCGCTCGGCGCCCAGGAGATGCGCCCCTACATCGCCGAGCTCGCCCGCGTGGCGGACGCCTTCGTCTCCTGCTACCCCAACGCGGGACTCCCGAACGCCTTCGGCGAGTACGACGAGGGCCCCACGGACACCGCCGGCCACGTCCACGAGTTCGCCACCGCCGGGTTCGTGAACCTGGTCGGCGGCTGCTGCGGCACCACGCCCGCCCACATCGCCGAGATCGCCAAGCAGGTCGAGGGGGTCGCGCCCCGCGACGTCCCCGAGGTCGAGCCCGCGCTGCGGCTCTCCGGCCTGGAGCCGTTCACCGTGACCGAGGAGAGCCTCTTCGTCAACGTGGGGGAGCGGACCAACATCACCGGGTCGGCGAAGTTCCGCAACCTGATCAAGGCCGGCGACTTCGACACCGCGCTCTCCGTGGCCGCGCAGCAGGTCGAGAACGGCGCCCAGGTCATCGACGTCAACATGGACGAGGGCATGATCGACGGGGTCGCGGCGATGACCCGGTTCCTGACCCTGGTCGCCTCCGAGCCCGACATCTCCCGGGTCCCGATCATGATCGACTCCTCCAAGTGGGAGGTCATCGAGGCCGGCCTCAAGCTCGTCCAGGGCAAGCCGATCGTCAACTCGATCTCGCTCAAGGAGGGCGTGGAGTCCTTCGTCGAGCACGCCGAGCTGTGCAAGCGCTACGGCGCCGCCGCCGTCGTGATGGCCTTCGACGAGGACGGCCAGGCCGACTCCTACGAGCGCCGGATCGCGGTGTGCGAGCGGGCCTACCGGATCCTCGTCGACGAGGTCGGCTTCGACCCCGACGACATCATCTTCGACCCGAACGTGTTCGCGGTCGCGACCGGGATCGAGGAGCACGCGACGTACGGCGTGGACTTCATCGAGGCGGTTCGCTGGATCAAGCAGAACCTCCCCGGGGCGAAGGTCTCCGGCGGCATCTCCAACGTGAGCTTCTCCTTCCGCGGCAACAACCCCGTGCGCGAGGCGATCCACGCGGTCTTCCTCTACCACGCGATCGAGGCGGGCCTCGACATGGGCATCGTCAACGCCGGCGCGCTGGTGCCCTACTCCGAGGTCGACCCCGAGCTGCGGGACCGGATCGAGGACGTCGTGCTCAACCGGCGCGCCGACGCCGCCGAGCGGCTGCTCGAGATCGCCTCGAAGTACAACAAGGACTCACCCGAGGCGGAGGCCAAGGCCGAGGCCTGGCGCGAGCTGCCGGTCGGCGAGCGGATCACCCACGCGCTGGTCAAGGGCCTGGATGCGTACGTCGAGGCTGACACCGAGGAGCTCCGCGCCGAGATCTCGGCTCGTGGTGGCCGTCCGATCGAGGTCATCGAGGGACCGCTGATGGACGGCATGAACGTCGTCGGCGACCTGTTCGGTGCCGGCAAGATGTTCCTGCCGCAGGTGGTCAAGAGCGCCCGGGTGATGAAGAAGGCGGTCGCCTACCTGATCCCGTTCATCGAGGCCGAGAAGCAGCCTGGTGACGCCGAGACCAAGAACGGCACGATCGTGATGGCCACGGTCAAGGGCGACGTCCACGACATCGGCAAGAACATCGTCGGCGTGGTGCTGCAGTGCAACAACTACGAGGTGATCGACCTCGGCGTGATGGTGCCTGCGCAGAAGATCCTGGACGCCGCCAAGGAGCACGACGCCGACATCATCGGCCTCTCCGGCCTGATCACGCCGTCGCTGGACGAGATGGTCGGTTTCGCGACCGAGATGCAGCGGGTCGGGCTCGACCTGCCGCTGCTGATCGGCGGTGCCACCACCTCGCGTGCCCACACCGCGGTCAAGATCGACAAGGCCTACGACGGCCCCGTCGTCTGGGTCAAGGACGCCTCCCGCTCGGTGCCGACCGCGGCTGCTCTCCTCGACGCCGGCCGGCGCGAGAAGCTGATGGCCGAGGTCAAGGTCGACTACGACTCGCTGCGCGCGCGGCACGCCGAGCGGCGCGAGCGGGTGTCCCTGACGTACGTCCAGGCGAAGGCCAACAAGCCCGAGATCGACTACTCGCTGCTGCCGGCGAAGCCGGCGCAGACCGGCGTGCACACGTTGCTGGAGTACCCGATCGCGGAGCTGCGGGACTACATCGACTGGCAGCCGTTCTTCAACGCCTGGGAGATGAAGGGACGCTTCCCCGACATCCTCAACAACCCGGCGACCGGTGAGGCCGCGCGCAAGCTCTACGACGACGCGCAGGAGATGCTCGACAAGATCATCGAGGAGAAGTGGCTCGAGGCGCGCGGCGTCTACGGCCTCTTCCCGGCCAACTCGACCGGTGAGGACGTGGTCGTCTACGCCGACGACTCGCGCACCGAGGAGCGCGCCACGCTGTTCCAGCTGCGTCAGCAGGGCCAGCACCGCGACGGCATCTCCAACAAGTCGATGGCCGACTTCGTCGCGCCGGTCGGCCAGGGGGCCGACCACGTCGGTGCCTTCGCGGTGACCGCCGGGATCGGCCTGCCCGAGCGGGTCAAGGCGTTCAAGGACGCCATCGACGACTACTCCGCGATCCTGTTGGAGGCTCTCGCCGACCGCCTCGCCGAGGCGTTCGCGGAGCGGCTCCACGAGCGCGTACGCACCGAGTTCTGGGGCTACGCCGCCGACGAGGGCAAGCTCGCGAACGAGGACCTGATCGCCGAGAAGTACTCCGGCATCCGCCCCGCTCCGGGCTACCCGGCCTGCCCCGACCACACCGAGAAGCAGACCATCTGGTCTCTCCTCGACGTCGAGAAGAACACCGGCATCGAGCTCACCGAGTCGATGGCGATGTGGCCGGGCGCCTCGGTCTCGGGCCTCTACTACGGCCACCCCGACTCGCAGTACTTCGTCGTCGGCCGTATCGGTCAGGACCAGGTCGCCGACTACGCCCGGCGCAAGGGCTGGACGATGACCGAGGCCGAGCGCTGGCTGTCGCCGAACCTGGGCTACGACCCGGAGGACTGATCCTCGGGGTTGTCCAGCCACGCCGGCGGGACCTGACCGACACTGACCACGTTCCAGAACGCCGTACGCCGTGTCAGGATCGTGACGAGGTGGTAGCCGTCCGGGTGGCGGGTGAGCACACCCGCCACCGGGTCGCGCTCCCGGTCGAGCCTCAGCGGGATGACGTGGGCCCAGGTCTCGGTGGCCGGGTACCAGTACGCGCCGACCGTCGAGGCGTCCCAGGTGCCGAGGGTGGCATTGGCCTCCGCGACCGCGGGCCGGAGCCGGGCCAGGAGCTCCTCGGGCTCCATGCCGGCGCGGTCGGCGTGGTCGTAGGCGATGTGCAGACCGCCTACGGACGTGATCCGTGAACCGTTGTCGAAGGCAGGCGGCGCCCAGCTCTCCAACGCCGTCCGGCAGCGCTGGCAGTCGTCGTCGCGGCTCCAGTCGGCGAACTCGACGTCGTCGACGGCCAGATCCTCGCCGCGGCTGGTGACCAGCACCAGCCGCAGCCCGTCCTGGTCGCGCAGCGGCAGCGGGTTGTGCTCGAGCCCGTCGCGGAAGTGCAGCAGCGCGGAGGCCTCGTTGACCCCGATCCGGTGGACGACCGCGCTGCGCAGGCCCTGCAGCCGCGCCTTCGGCGACTCCTGCCGCAGCAGCGCCGGATCGACCAGGTCGGCGAGCCACTCGACCAGATCGACGGTGAGCAGCCGCTCGGCCTCAGCAGGCAGCACGAGACGGGAGATCGGGAGCCATGCGGGACACGGTATCCGGCTCCCGGCCGCACTCGGCGACCGCGGATAGGCTCGGACGGTGCGACACGAGCAGCAGTGGGCCAGGGAGCGGTTCGCCGCCGCCCAGGTGGCACGGCTGGCGACGGTCTCGGCCGACGCCGTGCCCCGGATCGTGCCGATCGTGTTCGCTCTGGCGGGCGACGTGATCCTCACCGCCGTCGACCACAAGCCCAAGTCGACCACCCGGCTGCGGCGGCTCGAGGACATCGCGGCGAACCCGGCGGTCTCGCTCCTGGTCGACGCCTACGACGACGACTGGTCGCAGCTGTGGTGGGCACGTGCCGACGGCGTCGCGCGGGTGCACGCGTCCTACGACCTCGCCCCGCTGGTCGCGAAATACGCCGACTACCGCGCCCAGCCCCCGACCGGGCCGGTGATCGTCATCGAGGTCACCCGCTGGTCCGGCTGGTCGGCGACCTGAGGCCTCGGGATCAGCGCGAGCGTCGGAAGGGGCGCAGGATCTCCCCGCTGGGAGACGCACCGCGCGACCGCATCGCCGGCGGCGCCGGCGGGGCCGCCGTGCCGGCCCAGGGGCTGCGTACGTCCAGGACGGTGGCCCACTGCGACGCGGTCGGGCGCAGCCCGGGAGGACCTGCGGCCTGGTCCATCAGCCGGGTCAGCGGACCGACCAGGATGCCGGCCTCGCCGGCGAAGGTCAGGTCGGGCCGGAGCGCGGGGGCGGCGTTGCGGTCGCCGGTGAGCACGCGGGCGATCGTGAGGGCCAGCTTGAAGCGGTCGCTGTCGGCGGTCGGCGGCATGCCGAGGTTGGTGGGGTCCTCCCAGCCGCGGGTGTCGGCGGGCGGCAGCACGCCATCCTCACCGGCTGGCCGGATCCCGTCGCAGTCGAGCAGCATCACCCGGGGGATCGGCGCCACCGACCAGGCGATGTTGCGCGGCGAGAGGTCGCCGAGGACGAGCCCCTGCCGGTGCAGCGCGTCCATCACGGCGGCCAGCGCCCGCATGAGCAGCACCCGCTCGTGGATCCCGGGGCTGCGTACGTCACCCGTGTCCACGAGCAGGCCCAGCTCAGCGAGCGCAGTGGCGGGACCGAACCCGGCCAGGAACGGCTCGTGGATCCGCTGCATCAGGAAGCCGGCGGTGCGCAGCCCGTCGAGCACGACCGTGTGCGGCCAGGCGGCGAAGTGGTCCACCTGCAGACCCTCACTCTCGACGAGCCCGCGGATCCGCACCAGCTCCGCCAGGGCACGGCCGTCCACGAGGCCGAGCTCTCGCGTGCGGTACAGCTTCGCGACCGTCCCGGGGTGGTCGGCCAGCTCGATGATGCGGCCCTGAGAGCCCTGGGCGATATGGCGTCCAAGACTCAGGTCGCTGAGCTGGATCTCGTTCACGGAACCTCCGGCACCCGTCGTAGGTAGGCAGATCGTACGTGGCTGGGCGATGCCGTGCCGAGTCGACGGCTCATCTGGTGGCACCCGGGCGTCAGCCCGCTGCGATCCCGGCCACCAGGTTGATCGTGCTCGCCAGCACCACCGCACCGAAGACGTACGACAGCAACGTGTGCCTCAGCACGACGGCGCGGATCCGGGAGCTGGTCACCGACGTGTCGGAGACCTGGTAGGTCATCCCGAGGTTGTAGCTGAAGTAGAAGAAGTCGCGGTAGGCGGGCTTGTCGTCGGAGTTGAAGTCGATCCCGCCGGCGTCGCCGTCGTAGTAGAGGTGTGCGTAGCGCGCGGCGTACATCAGGTGCAGGCTCGCCCAGGCCAGGAAGACGCCGACGAGCGCGACCGCCGCGGCGAGGCGGCCCTGGGCGGAGTGGCCGACGACCAGGAGCATCACGATCCCGAGCAGCCCGCACAGCGAGATGGCGACCACGACGAGCTCCTCGGCCGCGGGGCGAAAGTCCTCGCGGCGGGTGTTGGCGCGGGTCGTGTCGGCGTCGAGCGGCCACAGCGCGATCCAGCCGGAGGCGACGAACGTGGCATGGACGACCGCCACCGCGAGAAGGGTGCCGATCTGCGCGTCGACGAGGAGTACGCCGGCCGCGGCCGTCACCGCTCCAGCCACCAGCGAGCCGGCCAGCCGGACCCCGGCAGCCGAGGGGAGAGGCGTCTGCGAACTCGTCCGACTCACGCCTGCAGGCTACCCGTCGTCTCGCCCGGCGGACGGCTGCGACGGGCGCGGCGTACCGTGGTGTCATCAGGACCGGCAGCACGAACGAGAAGAGGACAGGTGCCCCTCAGCAGGATCGAGGAGTCGACCACCCGCAAGCAGGGTGGGGTCGAGTTCGGCGGCGGCCGGGTGGCGTACGCGTCCGGCGAGGCGACCGTGGCCGATGCCATGGTCCGCCGGCCGAAGCTGCTCCCGGCCACGGCGACCGGTCGCGACGTACGCGATCTCTTCGGCGACGACCATGTGCACGCGGTGCTCGTCGTCAACGGTGATCGGCTGCTCACGGTCATCGAACCGCACGAGGTCGGCGCGAGCGGGGACGGACCGGCGAGGGCGATGGGCACGCTGCGGGGCCGCACGGTCGCCCCCGGCGCCGACCTCTGGGAGACCTGGGTGTGGATGATCGGCAACCGGTGCCGCAGGCTGGCCGTGGTCGAGGACGGCCGCTGTGTCGGGCTTCTCTGCCTCAAGCGCACCAGCCGGGGCTTCTGCTGCGACGCCGGCGTCCACGCGAGGGCTCGCCAGACCATGACCTCTCAGGAACCCACACGACAGGAGCTGACATGGGACGAGTGACGGTTGGGCGGCCTGTGCTGCGGGTACGCGACGGCGTGATCTCGCGACGGCCGGACAAGCTGGCCGCGGAGGAGCCGATGGAGATCAGGGTCAACGGCCGGCCGCTGACCGTCACGATGCGCACCCCCGGCGGCGACTTCGACCTGGCCGTCGGGTTCCTGGTCAGCGAGGGCGTCGTGCACTCCGCCGACGACGTCGCGAGCGTGCGCTACTGCGCCGGTGCCACCGCCGACGGCGGCAACACCTACAACGTGGTCGACGTCGGCCTGGCCGCCCACGTCCCGCCGCCCGACGCCTCCCTGGAGCGCAGCTTCTACACGACCTCCTCGTGCGGACTGTGCGGGAAGGCGTCCCTCGAGGCGGTGCGTACGTCCTCGGCCTGGTCGGTCGCGGAGGACACCCTGCGAGTCACGCCCGAGCTCCTGAGCATCCTCCCGGAGCGGCTGCGGGAGGCGCAGCGCGTCTTCGACAGCACCGGCGGCCTGCACGCGGCCGGGCTCTTCGACGCGGAGGGCAACCTGCTCTGCGTACGCGAGGACGTCGGCCGGCACAACGCCGTCGACAAGGTGATCGGGCACGCGCTCCGCGAGGGCATGGTGCCGCTGCGCAACAGCATGCTGATGGTGAGCGGGCGCGCCTCGTTCGAGCTCGTCCAGAAGGCCGTGATGGCTGGCATCCCGCTGCTTGCGGCCGTCTCGGCCCCCTCCTCGCTCGCCGTCGACCTGGCCGACGACAACGGCCTCACCCTGGTCGGCTTCCTGCGCGGCTCCTCGATGAACATCTACGCGGGCACCGACCGCATCGCGGCCGTACCCGTCGGCTGACCGCCGCTGGACGAGCGTGTCGAGACACGTCACATCCGCGCGGCGCCGTCGGTGATCGCCCGGCGGATCCGCGGATAGGTGCCGCAGCGGCAGATGTTGCGGATCGTGTCCAGATCGGCCTCGGTGACGGTGCGCCCCTCCGCCGAGACTCGCCGCACCAGGTCGACCGCGGCCATGATCTGGCCCGGCTGGCAGTAGCCGCACTGGGCCACGTCGTGGTCGATCCAGGCCTGCTGCATCGGGTGCAGACCGTCGTCACTCTCGCCGACGGTCGCGGGAAGCCCTTCGATCGTGGTGACCTCGTCGTCGGGACGGAGGTCGGCCACCGGGACGGCACAGGGGTTGAAGGCGCGGCCGTTGAGGTGCGAGGTGCAGGCCTTGCAGACGTTGATCCCGCAGCCGTACTTCGGGCCGGTGACGCCGAGCAGGTCACGCAGCACCCAGAGCAGACGTACGTCGTCCTCGGCCTCGACGCTGATCTGCTCGCCGTTGACCCGGAAGGTGTGGGTGGGCATGTGGGCGGTCCTTTCCGGCTCGGGCCCTTCAGCGAACGTGGGAGAGACCGTCGGTCGGCGAGGCGGGCACCGGCGGGACGGTCGGCTTGGGCTCGAAGGTGAGCGTGCCGTGGTTGATCGGGAAGTCGGTCGGCATCGTTCCGGTGGCGCGGCCATAGGCGCAGGCGACCGCGGCCATCGACGCGGCCACCCCGAGCTCCCCGGCGCCACCGGGCTCGCCGGAGCCGGGGACGACGATGACGCGTACGTCCGGCGGGGTGTTCCACTGCCGGGTGTAGAAGTAGTTGTCCCAGCTCGCCTCCAGGAAGTGCCCCTCGCGTAGGTGCAGGCTGGAGGTGAGCGTCTGTGCGATGCCGTCCATCAGGCAGCCCATCATCTGGGCCTCGAGACCTCGCGGGTTGACCACGGTGCCGACGTCGACGGCCAGGACCGCCTTGGTCACCCGCGGTCCGGCGACGGCGTCGCGGATCCGGCGGCCCACGGTCTCCGGGCGGGTATCGATCTCGACGAGGACGGCGCTGGTGGAGTGGTACTCGCCGTGGAAGGCGATGCCCTGGGCGACCCCGGCCGGGAGCGTACGTCCCCAGTCGCCGGCCTCGGCGACCCGGTCCAGGACCGCGCGGTCGCGTGCGTTGCGCAGGTGGTCGCGCCGGAAGCGGTAGGGATCCTTGCCCGTCTTCGCGGCCAGCCGGTCCACGATCAGCTCGCGGGCGCAGGTCACGTCGGGGGAGTAGACGTTGCGCATCGAGCCGGTGTTGAACCCGGTGTCGGTCTCGTTGAGCACCCGGGTCGCCGGGCCGAAGTTGTAGGGCATCGCCTGCGAGAGCTGGAAGAAGACCTGGGAGAAGGCCCGGTCGCCCACCGGCAGCTGGGCGGCCAGCGCGGTGATGATCTCGCCGAGCCCGTGGCCGAGGTCGGTCGAGATGCTGGTGTGCGACTGCTGGTAGCCGATCACCGTGCCGCCGAGGTACGCCGCTCGCACCCGTGATCTCGCCATCGGGTGGGTCCGGCCCTGGCGGGAGTCGTCGGCCCGGTGCCACATCAGCTTCACCGGCTTGCCGATCTTCTGGGAGACCTCGGCCGCCTCCAGGGCGGCGTCGAAGAAGAGCCGGCGGCCGAACGAGCCGCCACCTTGGGTGACATGCACCGTGACGGCCGGGATCGGCAGGCCGAGCCGGGCCGCGATGGTCTCCTGCGCGACGATCGGTGACTTCAGCGACGACCAGATCTCGGCCCGGCCGCGGCGTACGTCCGCGATGGCGCAGTTGGTGTCCAGGGCGCTGTTGCTGCGGAACCGGAACGTGAACGTCGCCTCCACCGTCGGGGCCAGGGGCGGCAGGCCCAGCGGCGCCTCGGCGCGGCGCAGCTCCTCGAGTACGTCCTCGTCGTCCTTCCCCTCGGCGGTGCCGGGCCCCCAGGTGACCTCCAGCGCTCGCACCGCGTCGATGCACTGGCCGAAGGTGCGCGCCCGCACGGCCACCCCGGTCGAGATCGTGACCACGTCGGTGACGCCCGGCATGGCGCGAACGTCCTCGGCGTTGGCCACCGAGCGGACCGTGCCGTTGACCGTCGGCGGCCGGCAGACCATGGTCGGCAGCGCGTCGGGCACCTGGAGGTCCATCGTGAACTGCTTGCGCCCCGTGACCGCGGCGCGGGCATCGACCCGGTTGCGCGGCGTACCGATCACGGTGAAGTCCGTGTCCGGCTTCAGGGTCACGCTCACCTGCTCGGTGCGTACGCTCGCGGCCCGGGCCGCCAGGTCGCCGATCGGGATGCTTCGCCTCCCGCCCACGACCAGGCCGTCGCGAATGGTCAGCGCCTCGACCCGGGTGCCGAGCTCGGCCGCGGCGGCCGCCAGCAGCCGGGCACGCGCGATCCCGGCGGCGACCCGGATCGGCGTGTAGGTGGCGATGGTGGTGTTCGAGGCGCCGGTGAGCTGGTTGAAGAGCAGCTCGGGACGGGCATCGGCCAGGCTGATGTGGACGCGATCGAGCGGCACCCCGAGCTCCTCCGCGATCAGCATCGCCGAGGAGGTCGTGATCCCCTGACCCACCTCGGCACGGGGGAGCTCGAAGCGGACCTCGCCATCGGCGCCGACCTCGACGGTGATCAGGCTCGCCGTCGGGATGGCGGCCACCGTCATCATGTCGTTGAGGTCGAGGATCTCGGTCGGCTCGGGCCACGGGATGCCGTCGGCCGCCGAACGGGTCGCCGTGGCCGGCTCGGCCCGGGCGAGCTCGGCGGCAGCGACCAGGGTCGGGCCGGCCAGCACGTAGCCGAGGAACGTACGTCTGCGCAGCGGTTCCACGTCAGAAGGTGCGGTTGCCGTCGGGGATGGTGATCGCGGTGCCCTGTCCCTTGGTCAGGTAGAACATCAGGTACTGCCGGGCGGCCTCGTCGATCGTCCAGGCCAGTGCCGGCGCCAGCGGCAGGCTCACCGCGCCCTGGCGGATCTTGATGAACCACGGCCACGCCGCGCGGATCGCTGACTCCCAGAACGGGCGCGGCGTGATGCCGTCCCAGTCGGCCACCTGGTCGCCGACCAGGTACCTGGCCAGCGCATCGACCGCGGGTCGCGAGAACGAGCCCGGGCTGGTCTGCTCGGCGAGCTGGCCGAGCAGGATGTCGGTCAGGACCACGCCCTCCGGCGTCGGACCGAGGATCGGTTCGAGGAGCTGGTCGGACTGCTGGTACGCGGCCGACCAGGTGGCCGGGATGTACTCGGCGGGCACGCCGAGCATGTAGGCGTTGACCTGCCAGTTGTGCAGGTAGCCCTCCTTCTCGGCGGCGGTCATGTCCAGGTCCCACTCGACGAGCTTGCGCATCGTCCAGGTGGCCAGGCTGTGCCAGGTGATCAGGATGTCGCCGATGGCGATCGGGATCTGCTGGCCGCCGCTGGTCTCGACCCAGTGCGGCGACTCGGGCAGCAGGTTGCGGACGGCGGCGTGCACCATCCGCGTCTTGACCGCCTGTGCCTGGGCCTTGCCGTCGGGTTCGTACGCATGGGGGTCGCCGACCGCGAAGCCGAGCATGCTGGTCTTGGCGACGCGGTCCTCCATGTCCGCGCCGCCCTTGGAGTAGTAGACGGCCCTGGCCTCGCGGGGGATCGCCGTCGAGAGCATCCCGCCGCCGGGCCCGTTGCAGAGGTTGAGGAGCAGCCCGTTCTTGGTGTTGAACGCCGCCGCGGCCCGCAGCTTGGTCATGTCCGCCCACTCGGGCAACCGCAGCGCGCGCGCCATCCAGTCGCGTACGTCACCGGGCAGCCCGTCGGGGAGCGGCTGGTCGTTGTGGTTCCAGTCGAGGATGGCGGCGTTGATCGCGGGCACGTCGCCGCGGCGGATGACGTCGCCCATGAGGTAGTCGATCTCGTCGTCCCACAGCCATTGCGGGTCGATCCCGGTGCCGCTCCCGGCCACGGACAGGGCCGGGTCCCACGTCCACGGGACCGCGGCCCGCGCCGCGGCCATCGGGCCGCCCAGGGAGGCGACCGCGCCGGCGGCGATGCTGGAGGCGATCAGGAACTTACGTCGGCTGAGCTCGTGCATGATGCTCCTCTGGCTGAGGTGGGTCGGTCAGCTGGGGTAGTTGGGGTTGTTGCCGGTGGGGATCTCGATGCTGATCTGCTCCCCGCGGGCGAGAAAGAGCAGCACGGCTTTGCGGATGAACTCGTCGAACATCCAGTAGGTCGGTGGCGCGAGCGAGAGCGGCTGGCCGGACTCGCGGAAGGCGACGAAAACGGGCCAGCCGACCTTGATCGTCGTGTCGAGGGCTGGGTGGCGAGGGAGCTCGAGCCACTCGGCGACCTGGTCGCCGAGCATGAACCGGCTCATCGACTCCAGGGCGGGGCGGGTGAAGAGGGTGCCGTCGATCTCGGCTCCGAAGTCGAGCAGGATGTCGGCGAGCGCGACGCCCTCGTCGGTGTGGGCGAGTAGCGGCACGAGCACCTGCTCGCGCTGGCTGAGCGCGTCGGCCCAGGTCGCGGGGATGTACTCGTCGCGGACGCCGAGCATGTGGGCGGTCACCTGCCACACGTGCAGGTAGCCCTCGCTCAGGTCGGCCGGCCGCTCGACCTTCCACTCGTCGAGCTTCTGCCACACCGAGGAGGCCAGGCTGTGCCAGGTCACCATGATGTCGCGCTGGCTGATCGGGATCTCCTCGTCGGCGGCCGCCACCCAGTGCGGGGACTGGGGGAGGAGGTGGCGTACGGCGGCATGGATCAGGCGCGTCTTCACGCAGGTCACGATCATCTCGCCCGAGGGGCTGAAGGCGCCGTCGACGCCGATGTCGTAGCCGAGCTTGGCGGTCTTCTTGATCCGGTCGCGCATGTCGCTGCCGCCGTAGGAGTAGTAGACCGCCCGGGCCTCGCGGGGGATCGCGGTCGACATCATGCCGCTGTTCATCCCGTAGAGGACGCCGAGGTACAGGCCCCAGCGCTGGGTGAACTCGAAGGCGTCGGCGAGCTTGGCCTCGTTCGCCCAGGACGGGAGCTGTCGGGCCTTCTCGATGAACGCGTACAGGTCGCCCGGTAGCGAGGTCGGGGTGGGCTGGTCGTTGCGCGTCCAGCCGCGCAGGGCGTCGTTGACGGCGTCCACGTCGCCGTGCTGGATCAGGTCGGCGACGACGTGGTCGGCCTCCGGGTCCCACACCGTCGACGGGTCTGCGCCTGCGCCTGCCCGGGCGATCGACGCCGATGCCGGCCAGGTCCACAGCGGGGTCGTCAGTGCCGCGGCGCCCACCGCTCCGCCCGTGATCAAAAGCTTTCGTCTGCTGAGGTCTGCCACTGCCACCACTCCTCATCTCCGAGTCATCGAAGTGATCCACGTCACTTCGGCCCTGATAGCGTAGAGCCACTATCGGCAATCTGCCAGTAGCAATCGGCAGATTGCCGATATAGTCTGTCAACGGCCTGCATGAGCCGGTCAGGTGAGAAAGGATGGGGACATGGCAAGTCCGCGAGTACGCATGCAGGCCGATCGCCGACGGGACCTGATCGTCGCGGCGGCGGCTCGGGTCTTCGCCGAGCGGCGCTACGACGACGTCTCGACCACGGAGCTCGCGCGGGCCTGCGGAGTCAGTCGCGGTCTGCTGAGCCACTACTTCCCGACCAAGCGCGACCTCTATCTCGCCGTCATCGGACGGCTGGTCGATGTCCCGCGACTCCCCATGCCTGCCTACGTCGAGGGGGCGACGGTCGAGGACCGCATCGGCCGCAGTGTGGCCGAGTGGGTCGACATGGTCGTGGCCCGCAAGGACGCCTGGCTGGCGGTCTCCGGCTTCCTCGGCGAGTCACGCGACGAGGAGATCTCGGCGATCCTGGAGGACTACATCGAGCGCATGGTCGACCAGATCTGCGAGCTCGCCGGGCTGCATGCGGTCCGCGAGCACCCGGCCGTACGGACCGCCCTGCACGGCTATTCCGCCTTCGCGACCACGGTCACCCGCCGCTGGCTGCTCGGCGCGCCCGCACCCCGTGAGCACCTGGAGCGGCTGCTCGGCGACACGCTGCTCAGCCTCGTCCGCGTCACCGTCCCGGCGCTGACGGAGGAGTCGGCCTCCGGTCCGGCGATCGTCTGATCCGTCTCTGCCTCGCTCCGGGATGACCGTTGCGCTCGACTACTGAAATTGCTGTGACGGAAACCATGTTCGTGGTTCCGACTGGAAGAGGGAGATCGATGACCGACCGCACTGCACAGGCTCCGGCCTGGACGTTCCGCAGCCACTGGATGAGCCAGACCGCCGGGCACGCGGTGATGCGACCCGACGCGACGGCGCTGCGCTTTCTCGGGGTGAACACCACCTGGCAGCAGCTGCACGAGCGCTCGCTGCGCTTCGCCGCCGCGCTGCAGCAGCGCGGCGTGGAACAGGGCGACCGGGTCATCCTGCTGACCCTCAACCGACCGGAGTTCGTCGAGGCGGTCTTCGGGATCAACAGCCTCGGAGCGATCGCGGTGCCGGTCAACGCCCGCCTGACACCGCCGGAGATCTCCGGGCTGGTCGAGGACAGCGGCGCGACCGTGATCGTCACCGAGCAGCTCCTCGCCCCGCTGGCCGCGGCGACCATCGGTCTTGCCCCGGCGCTCGCCACCAGGATCGTGATCGGGGAGGCCGAGGGGATGGAGGCGTACGAGAGCCTGGTGGAGGCCTGCGACCCGATCGAGCTCGGCGACATCCCCGAGGACTCGGTGGCGCTGATCATGTACACCTCCGGCACCACCGGGAAGCCCAAGGGTGCGATGTTGACGCACCACAACATGCAGATGCAGGCGCTGACCTGCATCCGCTGCAACGACCTCGGCGACGAGTCCGACATCGCGTTCATGACCGCGCCGTTCTTCCACATCGCCGGCCTGGGCTCGCTGGCCGCCAACTTCCTGCTCGGCATCCCGAGCGTGATCCATCCGCTCGGCGCCTTCGACCCGGGCGAGGTCGTCGACGCCTGGGAGCGCGAAGGTGCCACCGTCGTCTTCAACGTGCCGCAGCAGTGGCAGGCCATCTGCGCGCTGCCGGGCATCAAGGAGCGCGACCTGAAGCTGCGCATCATCTCCTGGGGTGCGGCCCCTGCTTCCGAGACGCTCCTCAAGGCGATGGCCGACACCTTCCCGGACGCGCTCAACGTGGCCGTCTTCGGGCAGACCGAGACCTCGCCCATCACCTGCGTGCTGCGCGGCGAGGACTCGTTGCGCAAGCTCGGCTCTGTCGGTCGCCCGATCCCGACGATCCAGTACCGGATCGTCGACGGCGAGATGAACGACGTGCCCGTCGGGGAGGTCGGCGAGATCGTCTACCGCGGCCCCTCGGTCACGCGTGGCTACTGGAACAACCCCGAGGCCACCGAGAAGGCGTACGCCGGGGGCTGGTTCCACTCCGGCGACCTGGTCCGCCAGGACGAGGAGGGCTTCGTCTGGGTCGTCGACCGCGCGAAGGACATGATCATCAGCGGCGGTGAAAACATCTACAGCGCGGAGG
Source organism: Nocardioides sp. YJ-D4 (assembly GCF_054031495.1). Taxonomy (NCBI): domain Bacteria; kingdom Bacillati; phylum Actinomycetota; class Actinomycetes; order Propionibacteriales; family Nocardioidaceae; genus Nocardioides; species Nocardioides sp. YJ-D4. Next base: position 416,376 of record NZ_CM132932.1, on the reverse strand, counting down.
TCGAGAACGCCATCCACGCCCACCCGGCGGTGCTCGAGGCGGCCGTCGTCGGCCGGCCCGACGAGACGTGGGGTGAGGTGCCGGTGGCCCACGTGGCGCTCAAGCCGGGCGAGAGTCTCGACCTGGAAGGGCTCAACGAGTTCCTGACCACCCGGTTGGCCCGGTTCAAGCTCCCCAAGGACCTCGTCGTGCTCGAGGTGCTGCCGTGCAACGCCGGCGGCAAGGTGCGCAAGACCGAGCTGCGAGCCCAGGGGTAGGCGGTGTTCCCCGGGATCTGGGCCGCGCGTACGCCGGACAAGCCCGCCATCGTGATGGCGGGTTCGGGGCGCACGCTCACCTATCAGGAGCTGGAGGAGCGCAGCCTCCGGGTGGCGCGCCACCTGCGCGCCTGCGGGCTGCGGCGCGGCGACGTGGTCGCGCTGCTGACCGACAACCGGCCGGAGGCGTACGAGGTCTACTGGGCCGCGCTGCGCTCGGGGCTCTACATCACCGCGGTCAACAGCCACCTCTCCGCCGACGAGGCCGCCTACATCGTCACCGACTGCGGCGCGAAGGCGCTGGTCGTGTCCGCGGGCGTGCCGGCTGTGGCCTCCCTCGACGTCCCGGTCGAGCACCGGCTGGCCTACGGCGGTGAGGTCGACGGCTACGCCGACTACGAGGCGGCCCTGGCGGCCGCCGGGAACGAGCCGATCGAGGAGTCGCACGGCGACGACCTGCTCTACTCCTCGGGCACCACCGGGCGGCCGAAGGGGATCAGGTCGCCGCTGCCGGAGATCGCGGTCGGCGAGCCGGGCTACGTCTACCCGCTCGTCTTCGGCACGACGTACGCCTTCGACGACTCTTCGGTCTACCTCTCACCCGCGCCCGTATACCACGCCGCGCCGCTGCGGTTCGGCGGTGTCGTGCACGCCTACGGCGGGACCCTGGTGATGATGGAGCGCTTCGACGCCGAGCAGGCGCTGGCCACCATCGCCCGCTACGGCGTCACCCACACCCAGATGGTGCCGACGATGTTTGTGCGGATGCTCAAGCTGCCCGAGGACGTACGCACCTCCTACGACGTCTCCTCGCTGCAGTGCGTGGTGCACGCCGCGGCGCCGTGCCCGGTCGAGGTCAAGCGACGGATGATCGAGTGGTTCGGGCCGATCATCGAGGAGTACTACGCCTCCACCGAGGGTATGGGCGCGACCGCGATCGACTCCGCGACCTGGCTCGAGCACCCCGGCTCCGTGGGCCGCCCGATCATCGGCGTCCCGCACGTCGTCGACGAGGACGGCCGCGAGCTCGGTCCCGGCGAGGTCGGCGCGATCTACTTCGAGCGCACCGACCGCAGCTTCGCCTACCTCGGCGACCCCAGCAAGACCGCCGCCGCCAAGCACCCGGACCACGACTCCTGGACGACGGTCGGCGACGTCGGCTACCTCGACGAGGACGGCTTCCTCTATCTCACCGACCGAGTCGCCTTCACCATCATCAGCGGTGGCGTGAACATCTATCCGCAGGAGATCGAGGACCTCTTCAGCCTCCATCCGGCCGTCGCCGACATCGCCGTCATCGGCGTCCCCGACGAGGAGATGGGGGAGCGGGTCGCCGCCTTCGTGCAACCTGCGCCCGGGATCGCTCCGTCATCCGAGCTGGCCGAGGAGCTGATCGCGTACGCCCGCGACGGCATCGCCCACTACAAGGTCCCCCGCGAGATCCACTTCCGCGAGTCGTTGCCGCGCACTCCGACCGGGAAGATGGTCAAGAGACGGCTCGTTCCAGACCCTCAGCCGAGCGAACCGCGCTGAGTCCGCTGCAGAAGGTCAGGTTCCGGCGACCTCGGCCCGGGCAGCGGGCGACACCGTGCCGCGGACGAGGAAGGCGGCGACCACAGCGAACACGACCAGCACGACGGTGATCGTCGTGGCGATCATCGCGGTTCCGCCGCCCTGGCCGGCGCCGGCCTCGTCGAGGCCGCCCGCGGACAGGATCGTCGTCGGGTCGGTGAGCGCGTGCAGCACGATCGCCGCCCAGATGGTCCCGGTGACGCGCATGGTGAGGTACATGCACATGCCGAACCCGAAGGTGTAGACGACCGTCACCGCGACCGTCGTGGCTGACATCCCCGAGAAGAGGTTCACGGTGTGCATCAGCGCGAACAGCAGCGAGGATGCGACGGCGACGAAGGCCTCCGCGTGCCCGGCGTCGCGAAGGATCTTGACCACGATGCCCCGGGTCGCGATCTCCTCGGCGAGGCCCACACAGAGGCCGAGGAAGGCGAGCGCGGCGAGTTGGCCTCCGCTCCACCGGCCCCAGTCGATGCCGATCACGTGGGCGACGATGGCCGCGACGACCAGAGCTGGCGCGACCCACATCCAGGCCCGCCCACGGATCGGCTGCGGCCCGAAGACGGCGCCCAGCCAGCCGACACGGGCGGCGAAGACGAGCAGCGCGATCGCGCCGACGGCGATCGCGAGCGCGAGCCCGAACACGATGCTGGAGGGGTCGGCCAGCACGTCGTCGCCGTCGATCCGGCCGGCGAAGACCCGGTCGACGACCTGGCCCATGGCCAGGTAGAACGCGAGATAGGCCACGACGAAGAGCACGGCCTTCCAGGTGGCGGCACGCTCCCAGAACCCAGCGTCCGACGGACTCTCTTCCATGCGTGGAAGTCTCGCAGAGATTCTGGGGCCCGGGGCGCATCTGCGGATGCCGGCACGACGTGCCGTCGACGGGCACGCATCAATTGAGTACGTGAGCTCAGGCGCTGTCGGCGCGCAGTGACAAGACTGCAGCCATGTCCCTGCTGCGCCACCACCTGTTCGCACCGGCCGCCTCGTGCTTCCTGGGCGTCCTGAGCCTGGCCACGGTGCTCTGCTTCCACTTCCCGGAGCTGCTGACCACCCGTGAGTTCCGCGCCGTCTACACCGAGGACTTCGCGCGTACGCTGCTGCTCGTCGGCCTCGCGGCCGCCTTCTTCGCCGGCACGATCGCGGTGCTGCGCGACCAGCACAAGCCGATGGCCTTCATCGGCGTCGGCACGGCGACCGCCGCGGTGCTGCTCGGCGGTACCGATGTCCCGTTCGACGGCCCGGTCGAGGACTCGCCGTTCTCGCTCGGCCTCGACTGGTTCGTGCTCGCCCTGTTCTTCTCCGCGCTGGTCTTTATCCCGCTCGAGCACGCCTTCGCCCGCCGCCCGCTGCCGGTCTTCCGGCCCGGCTGGCGCACCGACGCCTGCTACTTCTTCATGAGCCACGTCCTGGTCCAGCTCATCCTGATCCTGGTCACCACCTCGACGTCGCTGGTGGTCGCGTCGGTGAAGATGCCGGGCGTACAGGCCTGGATCGACGGCCTGCCGTTCCTCGTGGCCTTCCTGCTCGCCGTCTCCCTCGCCGACCTCGCCCAGGCGGTGCTGCACCGCTGCTACCACCGGATCATGGTGCTGTGGCGCTTCCACGCGGTCCACCACTCCAGCCCGGAGCTCGACTGGCTGGCCGGCTCCCGGGTCCACTTCGTCGAGACCGTGCTGACCCGCAGCATCGTGCTGCTGCCGCTGCTGTTCCTCGGCTTCTCGACCTCGGTCGTCAACGCGTACGCCGTGCTCGTCGGCATCCAGGCGGTCGTCGCCCACGCCAACCTCGGCATCCGGTTCGGCCTTCTCGAGTATCTGATCGTGCTGCCCCGCTACCACCACTGGCACCACGCCCGGCACCTCGACTACTGGGACCGCAACTACGCCATCCACCTGCCGGTGATCGACATGCTGATGGGCTCCTTCAAGCTGCCGCGCGACGGCAGCTGGCCCGAGGAGTACGGCGTCCTCAAGCGCGAGACCGTCCCGGTCGGGATCCTCGCCCAGCACGTCGCCCCGTTCCTGGGGGCACGGACCTTCGACGAGTACGTCCGCTGACGCGACCGCCCGCGGACGGAGCAGGAGCTCCGTCCGCGGGCAGCAGGCCAGGTTCAACGGCAGGTGAAGGAGTCACCGCTGAGGTGACTGGTCCTCGGGTAGAGGCAGATGTCGCGCTCGGTGGTCGTCCCGTCGGGGGCCACCGAGGTCGCTGCCAGGGTGGTCGGGGCGTGGCCGTTCTCGACCCACTTCACCAAGGCGCCCAGCGGGTCCGTCGGCGCGGGACCGGCTCCGGCCTGGCAGTGCGAGGCGCCGGGCGCGACGAAGACGCGGTAGAAGTCGTCGATGTCGCCGTAGCGCTTGGCGACCTTCTCGCGGTAGCGCAGCGTGCCCGCCAGCGGGACGAGCTGGTCGTCACCGCCGTGCCAGGTCAACAGCTTGGCGCCGGAGCGTCGCAGGCCCGACAGATCGGTGTCGTCGCTGCCGATGACCTTGTGGTACTCGTCGACCGACTGAGCGAACAGCCTCTCGTAGTCGGCGTAGGTGATGGTGGAGACGTCGAAGGCGGGGTCCTTCTCCAGCAGGTTCTGCACCCACGAGGACGCCACCGGGAACGGCGCCGGGCCGGCCAGGTAGCCGAGGTTGGCGGTGGGGGTCAGCCCGAACCAGAGCCGCTTCCCATCGGCAGCCCGAGGGCCGTCCCAGATCTTCTCGACCACGGCCGCGTCGCGGGCGGAGATGGTCAGCTCCTCGCCGTCGCACAGGACCTTCTCGCCGACCAGCGATGCCGGGTCGAAGTCGCAGGCGATGGAGTTGCCGACGATCCCGTCGACGACTCCGTCGTCGCCGTCGCAGGAGGCCGTGGCGGCTGCGGTGAAGGCGTTGAGCTCGCAGGGCGCGAGGTGGTTGTCCTCCTCGTTCATCACGACGTACGGCCACAGGTCACCGACGGCGAAGCGGTCCCAGGAGATCGCGGGGGCGTTGGCGAGAATCCCGTCGAAGTCGCCCGGGTGTCGCTGGGCCTCCATGTAGCCCTGGCGCCCGCCGGTCGAGCAGCCGTTCCAGTACGCGTGGTGCGCCGCACGGCCGTAGAAGTCCTTCGTGATCGCCTTGCCGAGGACGGCCAGCTCGTGCGGTCCGCGCTCGGCGAAGTTCTTCAGCACCGTCTTGTTGACCTGGCCGTCGTCGGTGAGCGCCCAGTCGGCGGTGAAGCCGGTGGTCGGGGTTGCACCGGCATCGGTCGTGCCGACGGCGTACCCGGCCTTGACCGCGGTCGGCAGGCTCGGGCCGAAGTCGCCGCCGAGGTAGCCGCTGCCTCCGAGGGCCTGGAAGCGGCCGTTCCAGCCGGTCGCGGGGAGCCAGACCTGGATCAGCTCCCGGTCGCCGGCCGTGCCGTGGGTGAGGGTCACGTCCACCTGGCAGTAGGGCGGGACGTCGGTGACCGGTGGGGGCGGCTCGGTCGCTCCGGGCTGGGGTGGGTAGGTCAGGGTGCCGCCCTGCTTCGGTACGGCGCTGACCGACAGGATCCGCGCGTCCGGGGGTGGCACGAGGTCGGGTGCCACGCAGCTGTCGGCCACGGCCGGGGGCCTCTCGGCAGCGGCGGCGCCGGGGTGCACCGCCGTCAGCGCAGCAGCCAACGGCAGCCCGGCGGCTACCAGCAGCAGTCTCTTCATCGTCTCTCTCCTCGTCATGGGCCCGCTCGGTTCGGGCACAGGAGGAGACTTCCGGCACGGGTGCCCGGCCGGCACCAGGGTGATGCCCTGGGGTGCACCCTGGCCGGTGCCCGGCTCACTGGTCGCGCAGTGCCGCGGCCAGCTCCCGCCTCGAGGAGATGTCGAGCTTGGTGAAGATCTTGCGCAGGTGCCACTCGACGGTCCGCGGGCTGAGGAACAGCACCGCGCCGATCTCCGGGTTGGTCCGTCCGGCAGCGGCCAGCCGCGCGATCTGGGCCTCCTGCGCGGTGAGGTCGACCTCGGCTCCGCGCGTACGTGTCCGGGCGACCCCGCCCGTCGCCGCCAGCTCCCGGGCTGCTCGCTCGGCGAACGCCTCGGCGCCGATGCTCGCGAACAGCTCATGCGCCGCCTGGAGCTGCTGACGACCCTCGGTGCGACGGTTCTCCCGGCGCAGCCACTCGCCCAGGAGGAGCTGAGCCCGAGCCGCGTACAGCGTCATTCCCGCCGAGGTGAGCTCGTCGATCGCCGTGCGGTAGTGCTTCTCGCTCTCGCCGGAGCTGTCGGTCAGCGCGTCGGCGTAGGCCGTCGTGGCGCGTGCCCACGGCGAGTCGACGGCCGAGGTGCGTGCGACGAGCCGGTCGCGCGCCGCCGCGGCGACGTCGTCGGCCCCGCTGCGGGCTGCCGCCTCGACGAGCTCCGTCAGAGCCCACTGCATCACCGCCAGGTCCTCGAACTCGATGGCCTCCTGCGCAGCCGCGAGCGCCTCGCGGTAGCGACCGAGACCGTTCGACAGCACCGCCCGGCTGTACGCCGCGACCCCCAGGTTCCAGCCGACCCCGGATGATCGCGCGTAGCCGAGGGCGGCGTCGATGACCGCCGTCGCCTCCTCCTCGCGTCCGCGGTAGGCGGCCAGGATCACCGCACTCGCGGGATGGGGCTCCACACCGACCATGGCACCGAGGGTGTCGGCCTCATCGAGGATCGTGGCGGCCTCCTCGAAGCGGCCGGCGTGGATCAGAGCGGTGGCACGGAAGCTCAACGCGGCCGCCAGCAACGACAGCCGCCCGCTGGCGCGGGCGTGGCTCAGCAGGTCCTCGGAGCGCCCGAAGTAGGCCCCGGAGTCCCAGATCTCGTGGGTCACCGCGCTGCTCAGCCAGGCCAGCTCGAGATCGGTCTCCATCCCGATCTCCTCGACGGCGTCGGCGAGCAGGGACACGGAGGCGGCGTGACCGTCGAGCACCCAGGTGCTCAGCCCGGTCAGCAGACGACCGACCGCATCCTCGCCACGACGAGCGCCACGGCCCGCCAGGGCGGCCCGGCGCAGATCGTCGCCGCCCAGCCTTCCCGCGTTGATCGCGGCAGCGATGGCAGCCAGGTATGTGGTGCGGGAGAGCCCGTCATCGAGCTGCTCCAGGCGACCGGCCGCCTCGAGGAGCGGCGGCACCACGGACCGTCCGGTGTTGAGCGCGAACGCCAGGCGGGCGCGCAGACGCTGCACCTGGGCGAGCTGGGCAGGGTCGAGAGGCCCGATCTCGGCGGTGTCGAGCAGCTGCGCGGCCTTCGCGATCGCCCCGGCGGCGAACCGCGCCTCGGCCGCGGCCAAGGCGCGCCCGGCTCGTGTCGCCGGGTCGGTGGTGAGCTCGACCGCCCGCTCGAGGAATGCGGCCGCAGCGGCCCGTCCGCCCCGTGCCAGCGCCCGGTCGGCGGATTCCTCGAGCTCGGCGGCGACGGTCTCGTCCGGGCCGATCGCGGCGTGTGCGCGATGCCAGGCCCGCCGGTCGGGGTCCTGCGCGGGATCGGTCACTTGGGCGAGCGCGTGATGCACGGCCCGGAGGGCGGCGGGCCCGGCCGAGCGCCGGCTGGCCGAGCGGACCAGTGGATGACGGAACCGGACCCTGGTCCCGATCGAGATCAGGTCGGCGTCCTCTGCCGGGGCGGCGGCGTCCAGGTCGAGCCCGAGTCGCTCGGCCGCGCGCCACAGCAGGGTGACGTCGCCGACCGGCTCGACGGCCGCGGTGAGCAGCAGCCGACGGGTCTGCTCGGGGAGCGTGGCGATGCGCTCCTGGAAGCCCTGCTCGATGCGGCTGGCCACGGGCTTGGCGCTCTGGCCGTCGAACCCGAACGCCAGCTCCGCCGGGGTGAGCCCGCGTGGCAGCTCCAGCAGCGCGAGCGGGTTCCCGCGGGTCTCCGAGACGATCTGGTCACGGACCCGGGCGTCGACGGGTCCCGGGAGCACGGACTCGAGCAGGAGCCGGGCGTCGGCGTCGGCCAGCCCCTCGATCCGCAGCTCCGGAAGGTCCGGCAGCAGCTGTTCGTCGTCAGGACTGCGAACACCGAAGACGAGCGCGACCGACTCCGCGTCGAGCCGGCGGGCGACGAAGGTGAGGATCACCTCCGACATCCGGTCGAGCCACTGCACGTCGTCCACCACGCACACCAGAGGCTCGTCGGTCGCGGCCTCCGCCAGCAGCCCGAGCACCGCGAGCCCGACCACAAGGGCCTCCGGGGGATCGCCGGCGCTGAGGCCGAAGGCGGTCGAGAGCGCCTGACGCTGCGGCTCGGCGAGCCGGTCCAGATGATCCAGCAGGGGAGCGCAGAGCTGCTGCAGGCCGGCGTACGCGATCTCCGACTCGGGCTCGACGCCCGCGGCTCGGATCACCCGGCCCCCGGCCCGGTCGGCGAGGTAGTCGAGCAGTGCGGTCTTGCCGGTGCCGGCCTCGCCACGCAGGACGAGCACTCGGCTCTCGCCCGCTCGGACGCCGCGGACCAGCCGGTCCAATGCCTCCTGCTCGGCCCGCCGCCCCGTGAGGGGCATCCCCATCTTCAATCGACACCTCGAGTCGGTCAGCACCAGTGGAGCCCCTTCATTCTCCCGGGTCGCCCAGGGAGTCGACCAGTGGGTATCCCTGGCGCCGGGCCCGTGAGTCCCCGGCGAAAGTCGTCACGTCACCGAGCAACACCCACCAACACCCACCCAGAACCACAAGGAGAAGTGACATGGCGAGCTACACCGGCACCGTGACCGCGACCGGCGAGGGGCGCAACGGCGGCCACCTCGCGTCCCCCGACGGCCTCATCGATCTCGGCCTGGCCATCCCGAAGGAGCTCGGTGGCGCCGGCGGCGCCACCAACCCCGAGCAGCTCTTCGCCGCGGGCTGGTCGGCCTGCTTCATGGGTGCCTTCCGCCGGGCGGCCGCCGAGGAGCGGATCCGGTTCGACAGCATCCAGGTGACCGCGAACGTCACCCTCAACCACGCCGAGACGACCGACCCGACCGAGGAGTTCTTCCTCAGCGCCGAGCTCGAGATCGTCGTCGGCGGGCTGGACGAGGAGACCATCGGCACGCTGGCCAAGCGTGCCCACCAGATCTGCCCGTACTCGAAGGCCATCACCGGCAATGTCGACGTGGACTTCTTCGCCCGCGTCGCCTGAGGACGAGTGGAGGCCCGAGCCGAGCGACGCGCTCGGCCGGGCCGCCCAAGCCCTCATCCGCGATGCGTACGCGGCCCTGGGCTGGTTCGAGGGCCCGAACCCGTTCCAGGTGTGACCACATCCAGACCCGAGCGAAAGACGGAATGACCATGATGAACCGCAGGACCTTTGCCAAGGCGGTCGGCCTGGCCGCGACCTCGACAGCGGCGCTGGCAGCGACCGGGGAGATGGCGGCTGCTCGACCGGTACGCCCTGGACGAGCGAGCACGTCGTTCGCCGACGTCCTCCAGATCGATGCCGGCGAGCTCAATGTCGGGTACGTCGACCTCGGGCCCCGCGACGGCCAGCCGGTGATCCTGCTGCACGGCTGGCCGTACGACATCCACAGCTATGCCGAGGTCGCGCCGATCCTGGCGAAGCAGGGCTACCGGGCCCTCGTGCCGTACTTCCGGGGCTTCGGCACGACGACCTTCCGCTCATCCGACACCTTCCGCAACGCACAGCAGTCCCGGATCGCGCTCGACATCACGGACTTCATGGACGCGCTGCGGATCGACCGGGCCGTGATCGCCGGCTACGACTGGGGTTCGCGAACGGGCGACATCATCGCCGCGATCTGGCCCCAGCGCGTCAAGGCGCTGGTGTCGGTGACCGGCTACCTGATCACCAACCGTGAGGCCCAGCGCGACCCGATCGCCGCGTCCTCGGAATGGGCCTGGTGGTACCAGTACTACTTCTCCACCGAGCGCGGCGCGAAGGGCCTCGCCGATCCGAAGATCGGCACCGACCTGGCCAGACTCGTGTGGCGGTTCAACTCCCCGACCTGGGCGTTCGACGAGGCCACCTTCGCGCGCACGGCCGCGGCGTTCAGCAATCCCGACTACGTCGACATCGTGCTGCACAACTACCGCTGGCGCCTCGGCCTGGCCGACGGTGCCCGCCGCTACGACGCCTTGGAGCGCAAGCTCGCGGCGGCCCCGCCGATCGCGGTGCCGACGATCACCATCGACCCGGCCGCCGATCCCTTCACGCCGGCCGGAGACGGGGCTGGCTACCGCCATCACTTCACCGGCCCGTACGAGCACCGCACATTCGCGGGGATCGGCCACAACGTTCCCCAGGAGGCTCCGGCCGACTTCGCCCGCGCGGTCCTCGACGCGGACCGGTTGTGACGTCGGCATGAGGCCCCGCAGGGCGAGGTATGACCCTCACGATCCGAGGAGCTGATCGGCGAGCTCGGCGCGGGAGTGGATGTCCAGCTTCGTGTAGACCTTCCGCAGGTGGTACTCGACCGTCTTCGGGCTGAGGAAGAGGGCGGCCGCGGTCTCACGAGTCGTGCGGCCCTCGGCGAGGAGCAGCGAGACCTGCAGCTCCTGCGGTGTCAGGGACGCCGTCCCCGCCGCCTCCCGCCTCGCCACCTTCTCGCCCGTCGCCTCCAGCTCGGCCGCGGTGGTCCGGGCCCACGGGTCGGCGCCGAGGTCGTCGAAGGACTCGAGCGCGGTACGCAGGTGTGAGCGGGCATCGACGCGGCGACCCGCGCGACGGAGCCGACCGCCGTACGCGAGGTGGGTCCGCGCGGCCTCGAAAAGGTCACGGGTGTCAGCGTGACCTTCGATGGCCGTCTCGAAGTGCTCGTCGAAGGACTGCTGGTCCGCCACGGTTCCCAACGCCCGGTGCGCCCGCGCGACCGACCAGGGTCGACCCTTCGCGCGTGCCGCGGCTGCGTATCGCCGGGCCTCGGCCTCCGCCTCGGCGGGCCGACCGAGACGGAGCAGCGCATCCACCAGTTCCGCGCCGGGGGAGAGGTCGGGGTCGGCGATGCCCCATTCGTCGAGCCGCCGCGAGAGGTCGAGGAACGTCTTCGTGGCCGCTCGGGGGTCGCCTTCGGCGAGCTCGAGATCGCCGACGGCGTAGAGGCACCAGGCCTCGCCCATGCGGATGCCCCGTCGGGTGCACAGTCGCACGGCCTCGGACGCATGCTCCCGGCAGGCGTCGCCCCGACCCTGTCGGGACTCGAGCCAGGCGAGCCCGGCGAGGGACATGGCGAGGTCCGTGCCCTGACCGGTCTCGCGCGCCAGCCGGATCGCCTCCTCGTAGTTGGCTGCGGCTCGGGACCAGGCAGTCGACGTCGCCTGGTCCCCGGCGACGTGGAACAGCACGTTGGGCAGCAGACCGACGCCCATGCGGGACCGGACGTCGTCGACGATCCGGCGCAGGTCGGCTCCTGTCTCCGCGTCGCGGAGGAACAACGGTGTCGTCAGCAGCCACGGCAGCGCCTCGGGATGCTCGACCGGGTCGGCGTGCGCGGCCAGCAGCGGAACCGACGCCTGGATCTCCGCCAGCCCGCCCTCGCCGCTGAGCACCTTCGCCATCCCCGCCGCAGCGAGCCCGATGGCGCGGGCGCGGGGCGATTCGGCGGCTGCGACCGCGGCCAGCAGGGAGGTGGCGAGGCGCATCGATACCGCTGCGTCGGCCAGGTAGAAGGCAGCATGCAGCGCCTCGGCGAGGAGGAGCACGGTGTCATCGGGAGTGGGCGCGTCGGGCGCCGCCCGCTCGAGGATGCGGACGGCGTCGGCGACCGATCCGCTCCGCGCCGCGATCTGCGCCCGAATACGGAGAGTGCGCGAGCGGGTGCCGCTTGGGACGGGCCGGGTCTCGCTCTCGTCGAGCAGGGCGACCGCTCGGTCATGGAGGCCTCCGGTCCACGCTGCCTCGGCAGCCTCGCACAGCAGGAGGTGCCACCGGTCGGTGTCCGTGCTCAGCCGCGCCGCGCGCTCGTAGGCGGTGCTCGCGACGGTGTACGCCGTGCGGGTCTTCGCGCTGTCGGCGGCGGCTTCGAGCAGGCCCGACACCTCCGGGTCGGGACCCCAGGTGGCCTCGGCCAGGTGCCACGCCCGACGCTCCGCGTCGTCCGGCAGCAGGTCGGCCGCAGCGAGGTGGACGGATCGACGGAGAGTCTCGTCGGCCTCGGCGTAGACGGCCGCGCGGACGAGCGGGTGTCGTACGTCGATGCGGCTGCTCGTCACGACGACCAGCCCTGCGCGCTCGGCGGCACCGAGACCGGAGACGTCGAGACCGAGCCGCTTGCAGACCTCGCCCGTGAGGTGGAGGTCACCGTTGGTGACCACGGCAGCGAGCAGGGCGGTCCGAGATCCCGAGCCGAGCTCCGCCAGCCGCCGGGAGAACGCGGCGGCGAGGGTGGCGGGCAGCGCCGGCGGGAGTCCCGGGGCCCGGTCGTCGAGAAGCTCGAGGTTGCGACCGAGCTCGAGAAGGGCGAGAGGGTTGCCACCGGTCGCTGCGAACAGCCGCGCCACCTGCTCCTCGGTCGGTGGCGTGACCTTCAGAGAGCGCACGAGGTCGTCGGACGCCGCCGGGTCCAGGCCTGACAGCTCCAGTACATCGAGGCCGTCGAGGAGGCCGTCGCAAGCTCCGGATCGGCCGGCGAGCAGAACGACGGCGGGGTCCGCGTCGAGCCGGCGGGCGGCGAAGGCGAGAGCCTCCGCGGACGGTCGGTCGAGCCACTGCAGGTCGTCGACGACGACGCCGATCGGCGCGTGCTCGGCGTACCGGCACAGCAGTGCGAGGGTCGCTGCGCCGATGGCGAACCGGTCGCCGGCGGTCCCCGCCTCGAGGGCGAGTGCGCGGCTCAGTGCTGCTGCCTGCGGATCTGGCAGCGCGTCGAGGAGGTGGAACGCCGGACGGAGCAGGAGGTGGAGCCCGGCGAACGCGAGGTCCTGCTCTGCCTCCGTACCGGTTGCGCGCAGGACTTGGACGCCCTCCAGGCGGTCGAGCGCGTCTTCGAGCAGCGCGGTCTTGCCGACGCCCGGCTCGCCTGTGATCGCGAGCGCGCCACCGCGGCCGATCCTCGCACCGGCGAAGAGCTGGTCCACGACCCGCTGCTCCGCCTCTCGTCCGATGAGCACGCGGGAAGTCTAGGAGCGGGCACCCGTGCCGATCCCACGACCGAACAGCGCCCTACCTGGTCCTGGGTACCCAGAGCGACTAGGTGGGGCACCTGACGCGAGGACGTGCCAGGCGTTCCTAGCGTTCCCGTCATGACCACTACTGATGACGCCATGACCCCGGGCACGAACGAGGTCGAGATCGACATGGACAAGCTGATGGCCTTCGTCTTCCGAGCGGTGGACGAGGTCGGAGCGACGCTCAACGCCGCTCTGGTGGTGATGGGCGACAAGCTCGGCTACTACCGCGACCTCGCGGCCAACGGACCGAGCACGCCGGCCGAGCTCGCCGCACGGACCGCCACCGGCGAGCCGTACGCCCGCGAGTGGCTCAACGCCCAGGCCGCCGGCTCCTACGTGACCTACGACCCGGCCACCAGCCGGTTCACGCTGCCGCCGGAGCACGCGGTGGCGTTGACCGTCGAGGACAGCCCGGCCTTCCTGCCCGGCATGTTCCAGATCGCGCTCGGCACCGTCCATGACGCCTCGCACATCCTCGAGGCCGCGCGCAACGGCGGCGGCTACGGATGGCACGAGCACGACGCCGACGTCCACGTCGGCTGCGAGCGGTTCTTCCGCCCGAGCTACAACGCTCACCTGATCGCCGAGTGGCTTCCCGCGCTCGACGGTGTCGTGGAGAAGCTCGAACGCGGTGCGACGGTCGCCGACGTGGGCTGCGGCCACGGTGCCTCGACGATCCTGATGGCGCAGGCGTTCCCAGACTCTCGGTTCGTCGGGTGGGACTACCACGAGGCGTCGATCGAGACCGCGCGTGAGCGCGCCGCGGCCGCGGGCGTCGCGGACCGGGTGAGGTTCGAGGTCGCCCCGGCGTCCGCGTTCGGTGGCAGCGACTACGACCTCGTCACCATGTTCGACTGCCTGCACGACATGGGCGACCCGGTCGGCGCGGCGCGGCACGTCCGTGAGTCCCTTGCCGAGGACGGCACCTGGATGGTCGTCGAGCCCATCGCCGGCGACCACGTCGAGGACAACCTGCACGCGGTGGGCCGCGCTTACTACGGCTTCTCTACGCTGCTCTGCACGCCCAGCTCGCTCGCCCAGGACGTCGGGCTCGCGCTGGGGACTCAGGCCGGCCCGGCTCGGATCCGCGACGTGACGATCGCGGCCGGGTTCACCCGGTTCGAGGGCGTGTCCGAGACCCCGTTCAACCGTGTCTACGAGGTCCGGCCGTGAGCGAGAGGCTCGCGCGCCCCGTCGCTCGGTCGAAGCCCAGCGCGACCGGGCCCAACCGAGTCACACTGGGGCCATGAGGGCACGCGAGCCCGACGCCGACGGCTACGTGGAGACCGACGGCGTCAAGGTCCACTACGAGGTCTACGGTGCAACGGCCGCCGGCCCGGACGACCGCACCATCCTGCTGATGCCGACCTGGACGATCATCCACTCCCGTTTCTGGAAGGCGCAGATCGGCTACATGGCGCGACACTTCAGAGTCGTCACCTTCGACGGGCGTGGTAATGGCCGGTCCGACCGGCCGGAGGGTGCGGCGGCGTACACGAACGAGGCGTACGCCGCGGACGCCCTCGCCGTCCTGGACGCCACCGGCACCGACCGGGCCGTCGTCGTGGGGCTGTCCTGCGGGGTCGCGTGGAGTCTGCACCTTGCCGCGGACCACCCGGACCGGGTGGCCGGACTGATCGCGATCGGGGCGGCCTGCGGTTTCCCGATCGTCCAGGAGCGGGACGCCTTCGTCTGGGACGCCCGCCTCGACACCACGGACGGATGGGCGAAGTACAACCGGAACCACTGGCTCGAGGGCGGCTATGACGATTTCCTCGAGTTCTTCTTCGCCAAGATGTTCCCTGAGCCGCACTCGACCAAACAGATCGAGGACTGCATCGCCTGGGCGCACGAGACGACGCCGCAGGTCGTCGCCGACTCCACCGCAGCACGGCTCGGGTGCGACGGGGTGGTGTGCGCCTCGGTCGAGGAGATCTGCGGCCGCGTACGGTGCCCGGTCCTCGCGATCCACGGGACCGATGACCAGATCCGACCGGTCGCGATCAGCGAGCGCCTCGTCGAGCTCACCGGGGGATCGCTGGTGCTGCTCGAGGGCAGCGGGCACGGTCCGGTGGGCCGCGACCCGGTCAAGATCAATCACCTGATCAAGGACTTCGCGGACTCTGTCCACCCCTCTCCGCAGGCGCGTCGCACCTGGGTCCGCGCGTCCCACCGGCCCAAGAAGGTCCTGTACCTCTCCTCGCCGATCGGGCTGGGTCACGCCCGCCGCGACCTTGCGATCGCGCAGGCTCTCCGGGAGCGCCACGAGGACGTCCAGGTCGACTGGCTCGCCCAACACCCGGTGACCCGGGTCCTCGAGGCGGCCGGGGAGCGGGTCCACCCAGCCAGCAGGTGGCTCGCCAACGAGTCGCGCCACATCGAGGAGGAGTCGGGCGAGCACGACCTTCATGTCTTCGACGCGATAAGGCGCATGGACGAGGTCCTCGTCAACAACTTCATGGTCTTCGATGACGTCGTCCGCGACGACCACTACGACCTCGTCGTCGGCGACGAGGCCTGGGACGTCGACCATTTCCTCCACGAGAACCCCGAGCTGAAGCGCTTCGGCTACGCGTGGCTCACCGACTTCGTCGGCTTCCTCCCGATGCCTGACGACGACGAGCGGGCGCGGTTCGTCATCGCCGACCACAACGCGGAGATGCTCGAGCACGTCGAGCGCCATCCGCGGCTGCGCGACCGCGCGATCTTCGTCGGAAACCCCGAGGACGTCGTGCCCGGCCACTTCGGCGCCGACCTGCCTGAGATCTCCGCCTGGACCCGGCAGCACTACGACTTCAGCGGCTACGTCACCGGGATCGACCCGGGTTCGATCGCCGATCGGGCGCGGCTGAGACGGGAGCTCGGCTGGCGACCTGATGAGCGGGTCTGCGTGGTCACCGTCGGCGGGTCCGGCGTTGGCAGCCACCTGCTCCGCCGGGTGGAAGACGCGTACGACGCCGCCCGCGCAGCCGTGCCGGGCCTGCGAATGATCGTCGTGACGGGACCTCGCCTGGACGCCGGGGTCGTCCGAGCGCGCCCCGGGCTCGAGGTGCTCGGCTTCGTCCCGGACCTCTACCGGTTGCTCGGCGCCTGCGACCTTGCCGTCGTGCAGGGCGGGCTGACCACCACGATGGAGCTGACCGCCGCCGGCACACCGTTCATCTACGTGCCGCTGCGCCACCACTTCGAGCAGAACATCCACGTACGCCACAGGCTCGAGCAGTACGGCGCCGGACGCTGTCTCGAGTACGACGACCTCACCCCCGACACGCTCGCGCGAGCGATCGCCGACGAGATCGGCCGCGAGCCCCGCAGCCGACCGGTCGAGACCGACGGCGCCCGTCGCGCCGCCGCTCTGGTCGCCGACCTTCTCTGATCCTGCCGTCGGCAGGCCTTAGGGTTGGTCCCGCATCGCGACCCGATCTCGTTCCACCGGAGGCTACGCTGAACACCAACCAGGCACCTGGCAGCCCGTCCGGGGACTTCCCGGCCGCGATCCTGATGGACATGGACGGCACCCTGGTGGACACCGAGCCCTACTGGATCGCGGCGGAGTACGCCATCGCCGAGCGTTTCGGGGCGACCTGGTCCGAGGAGCAGGCGATGGAGCTGGTCGGCAACGCGCTGATCGAGTCGGCGCGCCTGGTCAAGGAGGGCATGGGCCTTCCTCACGAGCCCGAGGAGATCGTCGAGATGCTCCTCGACGGCGTGGTCGAGCAGGTCGAGCGCGAGGTCCCGTGGCGACCCGGAGCGCGCGAGCTGCTCACCGACCTGTTCGAGCAGGGCGTGCCGTGCGCGCTGGTGACGATGTCGTACGCCCGGTTCGTCGGCCCCATCCTCAAACAGCTCCCCGAGGGCACCTTCAAGGTGATCGTCACCGGCGACATGGTCCGCAACGGCAAGCCCCACCCCGAGCCCTACCTCACCGCGGCCGCTGCCCTCGGTGTCGCGGCCGAGGACACCATCGCGGTCGAGGACTCCAACACCGGAGCACGCTCCGCCGAGGCCGCCGGCTGCACCGTCCTGGTGGTCGAGAACCACGTCCCCGTCGCCCCCGGCGAGCGCCGGGTCTTCCGGGACACGCTCGAGGGGCTGACGTACGCCGACCTGGCTGCCCTGTGAGCCCGCGGGGTCATCTAGGGTGCCTTCCGTGGGCCACATCCAGATCACTCCGTCCATCCTGAACGCCGACTTCGCAGCCCTCGGGGCGGAAGTCGCCCGAATCCCCAGCGCCGACTGGGTCCATGTCGACGTGATGGACAACCACTTCGTGCCCAACCTGACCTTCGGGCCGACGATGGTCGAAGCGCTTGCGCGGTCCACCTCGGTGCCGCTGGACGCCCACCTGATGATCGAGAACGCCGACCGTGAGGCCCCGGCCTACGTCGAGGCCGGCTGCGGCTCGGTGACCTTCCACGTCGAGGCCACCAAGGCGCCGGTCCGGCTGGCCCGCGAGATCCGCGCCAAGGGCGCCCGCGCCTCGATGGCGCTCAAGCCGGCGACCCCGATCGAGCCCTACGAGGACATGCTGGCCGAGCTCGACATGGTGCTGCTGATGACCGTCGAGCCCGGCTTCGGCGGGCAGAAGTTCCTCGACCTGGTGCTGCCCAAGATCCGCCGGACCCGTTCGCTGATGGACAAGCACGGTGTCGAGACCTGGCTGCAGGTCGACGGCGGCGTCTCGCTGGAGACCATCGAGCGCTGCGCCGAGGCAGGAGCCGACGTCTTCGTCGCCGGCTCCGCCGTCTACTCGGCTGCAGACCCGGATGCGATGGTCAACGCGCTGCGCGACAAGGCTGTCTCAGCAGTCGACGCCTGATCAGGCGTGGTGCCACTCGTGTGGCACACTGGTTGAAGACGAGCTTGTGCTCGCGTGCTCTGGGGTCGGTGAAATTCCGAGCCGGCGGTGACTGGACGAAAGTTCAGAAGTCCGCGACCCGATGGCAGCCAGTCATCGGTTGACCAGGTGAAACTCCTGGACCGACGGTTAAAGTCCGGATGGGAAGACGCACGCAGCCCGATTCGTCGTGAGCGCCCTGATTCCACGGGGCGCGGCGCGATGTCTCGGCCTGACCCCGGAGTCCGTGAGACGGACCAGAGGGGATCAGATGAAGTGCTTGGACCAGCGTGACCCGGAGCCGGGAGCGATGCGTCGCGCCCTGGACCTGGCCGCTGCGATCGGCGCCCCGGGGCCTGCCACCTACCCGAACCCGCGGGTGGGCTGCGTACTCCTGGGGCCTGATGGGTCGATGATCGCCGAGGGCTACCACCGTGGGCCCGGCACGCCGCACGCGGAGGTCGATGCGCTGGCGAAGGCCGGCGAGGCGGCCCGTGGAGCGACGGCGGTCGTGACGCTCGAGCCGTGCAACCACACCGGCCGCACCGGCCCGTGCTCGCAGGCGCTGATCGAGGCCGGCGTCGCCCGTGTCGTCTACGCCCAGTCCGACCCCAACCCGGTCGCCGCCGGCGGCGCCGCCACGCTGAAGCAGGCGGGCATCGAGGTCGAGCAGGGCCTGTACGCAGCGGAATCCCGTGAGCTCAACCGGGTCTGGACCCGGGCGGCCGAGCTGCAGCGCCCCTACGTCACCTGGAAGTTCGCCACCACCCTCGACGGACGCAGCGCCGCCGCCGACGGCACCTCGCGCTGGGTCTCCTCGCGCGCCTCGCGGCTCGACACCCACAAGCTCCGTGCGCTGAGCGACACGATGCTGGTCGGGACCAACACGGTCGCGGTCGACGACCCCGCGCTGACGGTCCGTGACCTGGAGGACCGGCCGGTCGGCGTACAGCCTCTCCGGGTCGTCATGGGGGAGCGCGACCTGGGCGAGGACCGCCGGATCTTCGACGCGCAGGCGCCGTCCCTCCACCTCCGCACGCGCGACCCGCACGAGGCGCTCGCTGCCCTGTGGGAGCGTGAGCGCCGCCATGTCTTTCTCGAGGGCGGGCCGACGCTGGCCGCGGCCTTCCTGGAGGCGGGACTCGTGGACGAGATCGTCGTCTACGTCGCCCCGTTCCTGCTCGGCGCCGGCCGCTCGGCCGTCGCCGACCTCGGAATCACCACCATCGCCGACGCGTTCCGGCCGCGGGTGCGCTCGGTCGATGTGCTTTCACCTGCCGCGCCCGGCGAGGAGCCGAACGTGCGGTTCGTCTTGGAACCACAGAAAGGGGAGCAGTGATGTTCACCGGGATTGTTGAGGAGCTCGGCACCGTCGCCGGGATCGAGGACCAGGGCGACGCCGTACGCCTGACCATCTCCGCCGCCACCGTGCTGGCGGACGCAGAGCTGGGCGCCTCCATCGCGGTCAACGGCTGCTGCCTGACCGTCGCCACGCTGGGCGAGAACGAGTGGACCGCCGACGTGATGCTGGAGACGCTCAAGCGCACCAGCCTGCACGCGCTCTCGGCCGGCGACCGGGTCAACCTGGAGCGCGCGGTCACCCCGAGCACCCGGCTCGGTGGCCACATCGTCCAGGGTCATGTCGACGGCGTCGGTCGCATCGTCTCGCGTGAGCCCAGCGAGCACTGGGAGGTCGTCACGATCTCCCTGGACCCGGAGCTGGCCCGCTACGTCGTCGAGAAGGGCTCGATCGCGGTCGACGGGATCAGCCTCACCGTGGTGGGCGTGACCGAGGACGCGTTCACCGTCAGCCTCATCCCGGAGACCCTGGCGCGTACGTCGCTGGGGTTCCGGGCCGTCGGCGACGAGGTCAACCTCGAGACCGACATCATCGCCAAGCATGTCGAGAAGCTTCTGGGAGGGGTTCGGCCGTGAACATCGAGACTGGATTGAATTCATCGGGCACCGAGCAGTACGTGGGGGTCCGCCTGGACCCGGTCGAGAACGCGATCGCCGACCTGGCGGCCGGCAAGCCGGTCGTGGTCGTCGACGACGAGGACCGCGAGAACGAGGGCGACCTGATCTTCTCCGCCGAGCTGGCGACCCCGGAGGTGATGGCGTTCGCGATCCGCTGGTCCTCGGGCGTGATCTGCGTGGCGCTGCCGGGCGAGCGGCTCGACGCCCTCGACCTGCCCCCGATGACTCGTGTCAACGAGGATCGCAAGCAGACGGCGTACGCGGTGTCCGTGGACGCCCGCGAGGGCGTCTCGACCGGCATCTCGGCCGCCGACCGGGCGCTCACCACCCGGCTGCTGGCCGGGCCCCACTCGGGTGCCGGTGACCTGACCCGGCCGGGGCATGTCTTCCCGCTGCGGGCACGCGAGGGGGGAGTGCTGGTCCGGGTCGGTCACACCGAGGCCGCGGTCGACCTGACCCGGCTGGCCGGTCTGGAACCCGCCGGTGCACTGGTCGAGCTGGTCAACGACGACGGCACCATGCAGCGCGCCCCGCAGCTGCGGGAGTTCGCCGACGAGCACGGTCTCGCGATGATCTCGATCGCCGACCTCGTCACCTACCGGCGGCGTACGGAGGTGCTGGTCGAGCGGCGCGCGGTGACGCGGCTCCCCACCGAGTTCGGTGACTTCACCGCGTACGGCTATCGCACCATCGACGACGGGGTCGAGCACGTCGCGCTGGTCTACGGGGACATCGCCGGGTGCGATCCGGTGCTCGCGCGCGTGCACTCGGAGTGCCTGACCGGGGATGTCTTCGGGTCGCGGCGCTGCGACTGCGGGCCGCAGCTGCGCGAGGCTCTCTCGCGGATCGCGGCGGAGGGCTGCGGTGTGGTGGTCTACCTTCGCGGCCACGAGGGCCGCGGGATCGGGCTGCTCGCCAAGCTGCAGGCCTACCAGCTCCAGGACGGCGGGCGCGACACCGTCGACGCCAACCTCGATCTCGGCCTCCCGGCCGACGCGCGACACTACGGCGCCGCCTCGCAGATCCTGCGCGACCTCAAGGTCGATGCGGTACGCCTGATGACCAACAACCCCGAGAAGGTGAGTCACCTCGAGGCGTACGGTGTCGAGGTCGCCGAGCGGGTCCCGCTGACCCCGCGACCCAACGAGCACAATCTCGCCTACCTGCTGACCAAGCGTGACCGCATGGGTCACGCGCTGCCCGATCTGTCTGAGGAGAACCGATGAGTGGCAAGGGAGCCCCTACCCCTGAGGTCGTCGACGCGAGCGACCTGCGGGTCGCCGTCGTGGCGGCGCGCTGGCACGACGAGGTGATGGCCGGCCTGCTGAACGGCGCCGAGCGCGCGCTCAAGGACGCCGCCGTCGGCGGCCTGACCGTCGTCCGGGTCCCGGGCGCCTTCGAGCTCCCGGTCGCCGCGGCCGCGCTCGCAAAGTCGGGCTACGACGCCATCGTCGCGCTCGGTGTCGTCATCCGTGGCGGCACCCCGCACTTCGAGTACGTCTGCTCGGCCGCCACCGACGGTCTGAACCGGATCGCGATCGACCACCTCATCCCCGTCGGCTTCGGACTGCTGACCTGCGACAACGAGGAGCAGGCGCTCGACCGGGCCGGGCTCGAGGGGTCCAGCGAGGACAAGGGCTATGAGGCCGCCGCGGCGGCCATGGAGACCGCGCTCGCTCTGCGCGACTGCGTGCGCCACTACTGAGACGCTGAGCGGGTTGTGAACCTGAGAGCGGTCGGTGGACCGCTCTCGGCTTCACAACCTGCGGGCTCTCGGAGTCGGAGTCAGCTGCAGGCGGCCACCGCGTCCGGGAACGCGGCGTCGATCGCGTCGAGGTCGAGGTGGCCGATGCCCTGGCTCTTCCCGTCCGCGCCCTGTGCCATCACCGTGCGCACGTTGATCGCGGTCCAGGTCTCGATCCCGGCGGCGTCGGCGAGGACCTCGATCCCGGCGTCGCACAGCCCGGTGAACTCGGCGGCGAGGTCGTGGAAGGTGACGAACCCCTCGGAGTCGGCCATGCCCTGTGCGCGCCGTGGTTTGTGCGTGGGCGATTCAGGTGGTGCGCCTCGCGACCAGGTCGCCGTGGCGGCGGCGCGCCCCTGGCTCCTGGCAGGACGCTGCCCGCTCGACGACGAACCCGTGCGGGGAGAGCAGGTCTCCCAGCGCCTCGGCGGACCAGTAGTAGGCGGTGTGCACCGCGTGGTCGAACGCCTCGCCGGGATCGCCGTCGAAGAAGCCGATCAGCGCCGATCCGCCGGGCGTGAGCACGCGGGCGAACTCGCCGAGGATCGCCGGCAGATCGGCGGGAGGGGTGTGGATGATCGAGTACCACGCCAGGATGCCGCCGACCGACTCGTCCTCCAGCGGGATGTCAGCCATGTCCGCTCGCTCGAAGCTGACCTCCGGATACCGCGCTCGTGCGGCGGCGACGAACTCGGCCGAGGCGTCCAGACCTACTACCTCGCGTACGCCGCCCGTGGTGAGCTCCTGGCTCCAGAGCCCTGGGCCGCAGCCGGCATCCACTAGGCGGCCGGTCGTGGTGTCTCGCCAGGTGGTGATCGTCTCGTGGTCGCGCTTGGCGAGCTGGTCGATCGTTCCGAACAGGTCGATGTACTCGGTTGCGCGGTCGTCGTAGGCTGCGCCGATCTCTGTCATGGTCATCGGTGAGCAGGGTAGTGGTTGATGTGTGTCTGTTTGGTCTCGTGCTTGGGTTCCAGCGTGGGTGGGGCCAATACGTTGTCTGGGTTGGGAGATTTAGAAGCAGGGTGTCTGGGGTGGGTGCCATTTACCTGTCTTGCGGGCTTCCAGCAGCGGTCTGGGTTTGGGTTGGGATATCTGTCCCTGATTGGGTTCATTGGTTTTGTGTTGTGTGGTAGGCTCGGCGCAGGCGTAAACGTGAAGGCCGACCACCTCGAAAGAGGCGTGCCCCATCCACCCGAGACACAACGGGGGTGGGGTAATCCAGGGGAACCAGGGGCGTGCACGCTGAGCTGCGAGGGTAAGTAATAGCCCGTACTCCGGGCCTCCGAGACCAGCGAACCAACCGGGATTCTGCACAGGCAGAAACCCTTGAGTTCGTACGTCGGGAGGTGACCGGTTCGATGACCACACTGCAACAGCCCCAGCACCCTGTGCTGGGGGCCGTGGTCGCGGTCACCGACGCCCTTGACGGTGTTGCGGCGGCGAACCCGGTGTTCATGGCCACCGACCAGAAGGCCACCACCCTGCTCGAGATCGCTCGCGCGAAGGCGCAGCTGGCCGAGCTCGAGCTGCGGGTTCTCGCCACCGCCGACGACGTCGCGGCCGAGTCTGGGGCGCGGGATGTGGCGGCGTGGTTGCATCACCACACCCACCAGCGCCCCGAGACCCTGCGCGCCGACCTGCGCCTCGCCGAAGCGCTGGACCGTTCCTACGCACTGGTCGCGGCTGCGATGCGCGCGGGCGCCTGCAACCCGGCCCAGGCCCACGTCATCGTCAACGCCCTCGACGAACTGCCGGCCGACCTCGACCCCGAGATCAAGACCAAGGCCGAAGAAGCACTGGTCGCCTACGCGACCCGGTTCGACCCCACCCAGCTCCGACGACTGGGGCGCCGGATCCTCGACGTCATCGCGCCCGAGGTCGCCGAAGCGGAAGAGGCGAAACGGCTGGCGGCCGAGGAGGCCCACGCCCGCAAGAAGACCCGACTCGCGATGCGGCGCCTGGGGGACGGCACCACCCGGGTCACGGCGGTGGTCCCGGACGCGACCGC
Source organism: Nocardioides sp. YJ-D4 (assembly GCF_054031495.1). Taxonomy (NCBI): domain Bacteria; kingdom Bacillati; phylum Actinomycetota; class Actinomycetes; order Propionibacteriales; family Nocardioidaceae; genus Nocardioides; species Nocardioides sp. YJ-D4. Next base: position 392,890 of record NZ_CM132932.1, on the reverse strand, counting down.
GGACCGCCTGGCCACCACCCTGGAGGCCTTCGCCTCACCCCGACGCGACGACGGCACCCGCACCGAGACCGGCGACTACCTGCCCTACGACCGCCGACTCGGGCGCGCGTTCTGCCAGCTGCTGGAAACCCTCGACCCAGCCCGGCTCCCGATCCACGGCGGGGATGCGACTACCGTGATTGTGACCATCGACCTCGACCAGCTCCGCAAGGAAGCCGGCATCGCCCAGATCATCGGTGGCAGCCCGATCACCGCCGCCGAAGCCCGCCGCCTGGCCTGCACCGCGAACATCCTCCCCGCCGTCCTCGGCAGTGCCTCCGAGGTCCTCGACCTCGGCCGCAAGGAACGCTTCTTCACCGCCGCCCAACGCCGAGCCCTCCTACTCCGCTCAGCCACCTGCGAGGCCGAAGGCTGCGACATCCCCGGCACCTGGGCCGAAGCACACCACTGGATCGCCTGGGCCCAAGGCGGCGCCACCGACCTCGACAACGCCGCCCTGCTCTGCTCCCATCACCACCACCGCGCCCACGACGCCACCTACCTCCACGAACGCCTCCCCAACGGCGACATCCGCTTCATTCGACGCACCTAAGCCGACGGGTCACAACGATCCACACGCCAACCGCGCGGACGACACCCGTGGACATACCGAGTCGGCGCGTCTGCCCCGAGCCACGCGGTCGAGTCGGCGCGTCTGCCCCGCCGCGCGGGATCGAGTCGGGGTGTCTGCTCCGCCGCCCGGGATCGAGTCGGGGCGTCTGCTCCGCGCCACGGGTCGAGTCGGCGCGTCTGGCTCGCTCCCGTGACAACGAACCATCCAAGCCGATGCGGTTCTCTGGGGCGGATCCGGGTCAAGAGTGCCTTCGTTGTCGACCTGGCTGCGTCCGAAGGCACGGGATGCGGGCAATGCGGCTGCCTGGTGACTGCGGGGGAGTTCGACGTCGACGACTGGTCTTCGGCGCTCGCTCACCCGTGGTCGGCAGCATCGCGACGCTCGTTGACCCGGCTGACCTCGGCGGCGTGATCCGGGACAGATGCGCCGACTCGATCGCGGGGCCCGGTCGTCGCGCTATAATTTGCGCATGCATGCAAATACGCAACCTCCGGTGTGGGGGGATGACGTCGTCACTCTTGCCGTCGAGGTGCTGCGGATGCTGGCTGACCCGACGCGTCTGCAGATGGCGGGGCTGTTGCTCGATGAGGAGCGGTCGGTCTCCGAGCTTGCCTCGATGTTGGAGAAGCCGGTGCCGGGGGTCTCACAGCATCTGGCGAAGATGCGGATGGCTCGGCTGGTGACGACGCGGAAGGAGGGGACCTCGGTGCTCTACCGGGTCGAGAACGGGCATGTGCGCCAGCTCGTCCTCGACACGATCGGCCACGTGGAGCATCTCCTGGACCAGGTCCCTGCGCACCATCGGTCGTCGGGGGAGGAGTCGGTATGACCCATACGTTGCACGATCACCTACGCGACCATGCCCACGCCGGACACGGCCACGGACACGGTCATGACCACAGCGATGGGCGGTGGGCGCGCGTCAAGCATGCGGTCTCTGACGTCTTCGGGGCTCACTCCCACGATGCTGCGGACCAGGTCGACGAGGCGCTGGAGGCCGACGTACGTGGGCGGCGAGCGCTGTGGATCAGCCTCGGTGTGCTCGCGCTGACGGCGGGGCTGCAGGCGGTCGTGGTGACCCTGACCGGGTCGGTGGCGCTGCTGGGGGACATGCTCCACAATGTCGCGGACGCGCTGACGGCGGTGCCGTTGCTCGTGGCGTTCTGGCTCGCTCGGCGTCCGGCCAACGACCGGTTCACCTATGGGTACGGCCGGGCTGAGGATCTCGCCGGGCTCTTCGTCGTCGCCATGATCGCGCTCTCCAGCATTCTGGCGGGTTGGGAGGCCATCGACCGGCTGTTCCATCCGCGGGAGGTCGAGCACGTCTGGGCGGTCGCTGCGGCCGGAGTGGTCGGGTTCTGTGGCAACGAGATCGTCGCGCGCTACCGGATCCGGGTGGGCCGCCACATCGGCTCGGCGGCTCTGGTCGCCGACGGGCTCCACGCGCGTACCGATGGGTTCACCTCGCTGGCCGTGGTCCTCGGTGCTGCCGGGGTTGCGGTCGGGATGCCGTGGGCCGACCCGGTGATCGGGCTGCTGATCGCCGTCGCGATCCTCGGCGTGCTGCGCTCGGCACTCAAGCAGGTCGGTGCTCGGCTGATGGACGCGGTTACCCCGGAGGACGTACGCAGGGGGAGGGACGCGGTCGGCACGGTGGACGGCGTGCTGGAGGTCCGCAGCCTGAGGCTGCGGTGGATCGGGCACACCCTCCACGCCGACGGCGACATCACCGTGTCAGCCGAGCTGCCCGTCTCCGCCGGGCACGACATCGCCCACCATGCCGAGGAGCATCTCCTGGAGGCACTGCCGCGGCTGACCAGTGTGGTCCTCCACGTCAGCCCTGACGGAGCACACCCCTAGGCTCTGCCCTGATGAACATCTTCGAATTCGACGGCAAGAGTCCGCAGATCCATCCCGACGCCTGGGTGGCGCCGACAGCAACGCTGATCGGTGACGTACGCCTCGGTCCGAACGCCAGCGTCTGGTACGGCGCGGTGCTGCGTGCCGACGTCGGGCCGATCATCATCGGCGAGGGCTCCAACGTGCAGGACAACTCGGTGCTGCACGTACGCCCCGGCTCCTCCCTCGAGATGGGCGCGCACAGCACCATCGCGCACGGCTGCGTGGTGCACGGTGACCGGATCGGGACCGGGTCGCTGGTCGGCAACGGCGCCGTGGTCTCCGATGCCGTGGTCATCGGCGACGGCTGCCTGATCGCGGCCGGCGCGATGGTGGTCGAGGGGACGGAGGTGCCCGACCACAGCCTGGTGATGGGCGTGCCGGCCAAGATCCGCGGCACGATCGAGCCCGGCAGCAACCCCGCCGCGATCCTCGAGCTCAACGCGCCCGGCTACGTTGAGTTCATGAAGTTGCACCGCGCGACCGTACGACCGGCCTAACCAGCCTAACCCTCACCCTGAGGTGGAGGGTCAGTCGGCGCCGCAGGCGACGCAGTGGAGCGAGCCGACCCGGCGGTCGGCCTCGCAGGTCGCGCACGGGGCGATGGTCTCGCGGCCGCAGCCCTCGCAGTGCTTGCCGCGGACCGGGTAGCCGCAGTAGGGGCAGTCGCCCTTGCGTACGCGCATGGCCGGGATCCGCTTGGCGAGGAGCCGCTGGACGGCGACGAACACGCCGACGGTGGCCGCGGCGCCGAACAGCGACAGGATGAGCGGGCCGAAGTCGGCGTACTCGAAGGTGTAGTGGAAGGCGAAGACCAGGGCCATGATCACCCCGGTCGCGGCGAGCGCGAAGCCGAGCGGGAGGAAGCGGGAGCCGCTGCGGCGCAGCCGGTAGAGGACCCAGAACCCGACCAGGCAGAGCAGGATGATGAAGCCGAGGCGGATCCCGATCTGGATCGCCTCGTGGCCGGGGATCTCGCACGCCGTCTGGCCGTTGTTGCACTGGTCCCAGTCCATGTAGAGCGGCCACCAGCCGGCGACCTTGACGTAGAACCAGACGGTGCCGACGAGCAGGAAGGCGGTCAGCGCGACCGCCAGGAACCGCTCGCTGCGGGTCGACTCGACCTCGTCGGCGGCAATAGGGGTCTTCATGGCGTGCTCCTGTGGGCTCGGGTGCGGGGGTGGAAGCCGACCTCGAGGCGGCAGTCGAGGGCGGCTGCCACCCGGAGGAGGGTGTCGATCTTGGGTGGGCGGGACCCGGACTCCAGCCGAGCGATCGCCGACTGGGTCGTGCCGCAGAGCTCGGCGAGCTCGCGCTGGGACAGGCCCCGCGCGACCCGGTGCTCGGTGACCTGCGCGGCGATCCCGACGTAGAACGCGGTGTCCTCGTCGTCGGTGCTCATGAAATCGAAGGTATCGCAGAACTGCTATGGCTGTCCATAGCAGTTCTGCTATGGATCCGATGAGACGATTCGGGGGCCGGGTCGCGTACGGCCTAGGCTTGACGCTCGTGAAGACGTTCGACGAGCTCTGGGCCGAGCTGAGTGAGAAGGCCCGGACCCGACCTGAAGGATCCGGCACCGTGGCACAGCTCGACGCCGGGGTCCATGCGATCGGGAAGAAGCTGGTCGAGGAGGCCGCCGAGTCCTGGATGGCGGCCGAGTACGAGGGCAAGGAAGCGACCGCGGAGGAGATCTCCCAGCTGCTCTACCACGCCCAGGTGCTCATGCTCGCCAGCGGAATCTCGATCGACGACGTCTACTCACACCTGTAGGGGAACCTCATGACAACCGATGACAAGCCTCTCCGGATCGCCGTCCCCAACAAGGGCTCGCTGTCCAGCTCCGCCTCCGAGCTCCTGCGCGAGGCCGGCTACCGCCAGCGCGAGGACTCCAAGCGCCTGACCCTCATCGACGACGAGAACGGCGTCGAGTTCTTCTACCTGCGTCCGCGCGACATCGCGCTCTACGTCGGCGAGGGAACCCTCGACATCGGCATCACCGGCCGCGACCTGCTCCTCGACTCCGGCGCCAAGGCCGACGAGGTCATCGGGCTCGGCTTCGGCCGCAGCCGGTTCCACTTCGCCGGCCGCGCCGGCGCCTTCACCTCGATCGAGGAGCTGCGCGGCAAGCGGATCGCGACCTCCTACGTCGGCGTCGTCTCGGCCTTCCTGGAGCGCGAGGGGATCGACGCGAGCGTCACCCGGCTCGACGGCGCCGTCGAGACCTCGATCCAGCTCGGTGTCGCCGACGCGATCGCCGACGTGGTCGAGACCGGATCCACGATGCGACAGGCCGGTCTGGAGATCTTCGGCGAGCCGATCATGCGCTCCGAGGCCGTGGTGATCACCCGGTCGGGCGCGCAGCTGCCGGAGGCGTACGAGACGTTCAAGCGCCGTCTGGACGGCGTCCTGATCGCACGCAGCTACGTGATGATGGACTACGACATCCGCGCCGAGGACCTCTCCGAGGCCTCCGCGATGACGCCCGGCCTCGAGGGGCCGACGGTCAGCCCGCTGCACCGCGAGGGCTGGGTCGCCGTCCGTGCGATGGTGCCGCGTGCCGGTTCGCAGAAGCTGATGGACGACCTGTACGCCGTGGGTGCCCGCGCGATCCTGCTGACGGAGATCAATGCCTGCCGGATCTGAGCCCGCTGGATCTGACACCGCTGGCCCTGAGCTGCCGGTGAAGCTGCCGCACACCTGGCGTCCGCTTGGGGCGCGCTTCATGGGCTGGTTCCTCGTGGCCGCCCTGGCGGTCATGTGCACGATGGTCTGGGTCGGGTTCACGCCCGAGATCAAGGCACAGGTCACCATGTTCGAACGGCTCACCTTCGGAGCCGTGGGTCTCGGGATCGTGGCCTGCGTGTATGCGCTGACCCGATCGCGGGTCGTCGCTCGTGCCGACGGCCTGACCGTGGTCAACGGCTTCAAGCGCCGCGACCTGGAGTGGGCCGAGGTCCTCGCGATCAACTTCCCGCGCGGCGCTCCCTGGCCCAACATCGACCTGGCCTCGGGGCACAACATCTCCGTCCTCGGCATCCAGGCATCCGACGGGGGCGCGTCGAAGAAGGCCGTACGCACGCTGCGCACGCTGGCCGAAGAGCTGTCCTAGCAGCAACCCTCCGGCGAACCACTTACTACGCTTCGGGGAAGACTCGCCCGAACCGCTGATCGTGGTGCCCGCGGCGACTTACCGTGTCTGCGTGACGTCATGGACTCGTGCTTTCGCGGCGCTGGCGGCCGTCCTCGCCCTGGTCTCGACCGTGCCTGCCCAGGCCGCGCCGGTGCACCCGGTCGGCACCTGGGGTGCCTCGGCCGACGAGGTGGGCGGCCAGACCGGCGCCACCGGCCTGGCGGACCGGTCGGTGCGCAACCTGGTGCACACCTCGCTGGGTGGTTCCGGCGTACGCATCACCCTGTCCAACGTGTTCGGCGACCGTCCGGTGACCTTCACCTCGGCACACCTCGGTCTGGCCGGGGACGGAGCCGCGGTGGTGCGCGGCACGAACCGGCCGCTGACCTTCGACGGCGCCGACCAGGTCACCGTCGCCCCCGGCACCGAGGTGCTCAGCGACCCGGTCGACGCGACGGTGCCGGCCGATAGGACCCTCGCGGTGAGCTTCCACGTCGTCGGCGAGAGCGGCCCGATCACCGGGCACGACGTCGCCACGCAGGCCTCCTACATCTCGGGGACGGCGGGCGCGGACGTGGCCGGCGAGGAGTCGGGTGCGGCATTCACGACGGAGATCTCGAGCTGGTACTGGGTCGAGAGCGTCGTCGTCGAGAAGCCGCGCCGGGTCAAGACCGTGGTGCTCTTCGGTGACTCGATCACCGACGGCAACGGCTCAACGGTCGGAGCCAACCGGCGCTACCCTGACGTGCTGGCAGACCGGGTGGCGGCGAGCTCGTACGCCGACCGGTTCGCGATGATGAACGAAGGGATCTCCGCCAACCGCGTGCTCGTCGACAGCACCGGTGGCCAGCGCGGTCTGGACCGCTTCCGGCGAGACGTCCTGGACCAGCCCGGCGTCTCCACGGTCGTGCTGCTGGAGGGGATCAACGACATCCGCTGGGACGACGCCGACGAGGCTTCCGACCTGACCGCGGCCTACCGCGACCTGATCGCCCAGGCGCACGCCGAGGACGTGTGCGTCGTCGGCGCCACCCTCACCCCGTACGAGGGCGGCAGCCGCTACACCCCCGCACGCGATCGCGTGCGGGTCGCGGTCAACGAGTGGATCCGGACCTCCGGCGAGTTCGACGGCATCGTCGACTTCGATGCGGCCACGCGTGACCCCGAGCGACCGGCGCGGTTCCTGCCTGCGTACGACTCCGGGGATCATCTCCACCCCGGCGACGCCGGCTATGCGGCGATGGCCGAGGCGGTCGACCTGTCGTTGCTGGAGTGCGACCGCTAGGCCGTGGCGATCAGATCGCGGTGATGCCCCACGTGATCTCGAGGCGCTCGTCGGGGGCGAGCGAGACCAGGTCGGTGCTGGAGTTGAACGCGTCCGGGGGAGCGGTCATCGGCTCGACGGCGAGACCGCCGCGAGCCGGCGACTGGTCGTCGGCGCTGTAGACCATCAGCCACGGGTGGTGCTCGTCGACCCAGAGCGCGACGCCGCCGTCGGGGCCCTGGATCGTGACGGTCGCCCGCCCGTCCTCGCCACGGTCGAGATCGGTGAAGGCGTGGTCGAGGACGACGTCGCCGATGGGCTTGGCGGAGGTGAAGTCGTAGGCGGTCCCTGCCGTCGCCTCGCTCCCGGTGGGCAGCTTGCGCTCGGGGTCGGAGAGCAGTCGCGTCCGCGCCGGAAGGGTGAGCGTCCACTCGTCGACCGGACCGGCGCCGACGGTGAGATAGGGGTGCGCGCCGGCGGCGTAGGGCGCGGGGGAGTCGGCATGGTTGGTCGCCGACTGGGTCACGGTGAGCCCGTCTGCCCCGATGGCGTACGTCACCTCGAGGTCGAGCGTCCACGGATAGCCGCTCTGCGCCATCAACCGGGTGGCCAGGGTGATCGAGCTCTTGGCCTCCTCGATGGGCAGCCACTGCGACCACCGCACCAGCCCGTGGGAGGCGTTGTTGCGCGCGACCTCGGTGAGCCCCAGCTGGTAGGTCTTCCCGCCGAACTCGTAGCGTCCGTCGCGGATCCGGTTGGGCCACGGCGCCAGCAGCTGACCCTTGCCGCCGCTGGACTGCTCCTCGTCGCCGAACCCGGCGATCAGGTCCCGCCCCTCGTAGGACAGCAGCCGCAGCGCGCCGCCACTCTCCGTCACCGTGGCGGCGTAGCCCCCGCCGTCGATCGTGAACTGCTCTCCACTCGGTCTCAGCACGCGCACAGGCTATCGAGGTGGCCGCGCCGCCCCGGTGGCTGGTCGGGGTTAGCCTCGGGCCATGGAGCGACGACAGCTGGAGTTCTTCCTCGCGATCGCTGAGGCGGGCAGCTTCACCAGCGCCGCGGCGCGTCTGCACGTCGCCCAGCCGTCGTTGTCGTACGCCGTGCGTGGGCTCGAGCGGGAGCTGGGCGGTCCGCTCTTCGAGCGTCATGGCAGAGGCGTGCGGCTCACGCCGGCGGGCTCGGCGCTGCTGGGACCGGCCCGTCGGGTCGTACGTGGCTTCGAGCTCGCCGCGGGTGCGGTCCGGTCGGTCTCCGACGAGGGGTTCGGGCGGCTGCGGATCACCTCCAGCACGGTATGGGCGGTCGAGCCGCTGGTGCCGGTGCTGGCCGAGTTCCGCCGGATCCAGCCTGGAGCGCAGGTGGTCGTCACCGACCCGCAGCACCGCTCCGACGTCTTGGACCAGGTGCGCAAGGGCGAGGCCGACGTGGGGCTCATCGACGGCGCGACGCCGCACGGCCCCTTCGCCTCGCACCGCCTCGCCGAGCACGAGCTGGTGGCGGTCCTGCCGCCTTCGGGCGAGGCGCCGGAGGAGATCCGGATCGAGGAGCTCGCCGAGGTCGGCCTGATCGCGACACCGGCCGGCACGGCGCTGCGTACGTTCCTCGATGCCCGCCTCGAGGCCGCGGGTCTGCCCACCGAGGTCGCCATCGAGACGGCCCACGTCGCCTCGATCATCCCGCTGGTGCTGGCGCGGGCCGGGGTCGCGATGCTGACCGAGGGCATGGCCGGTGCGGCGTCGCGAGCCGGGGCGAAGGTCGTGCCGCTGGCTCCGGTGACGCGGGTGAGCGTGTCTCTGGTGTGGCTGGAGGAACGCGGCGACGCGCTGGTGGAGCAGTTCGTCGCGCTGGCTCAGGATCTGACCGACCAGTGACTCAGCTATAGAGACTCTCTATCGCAGCATCTCGATCTTCGTCTTGCTCGCTGCGCGGACGTGCTGGAACACCCAGAAGGCGAATGTCTAGTGTGTTAGACATATATGAACCGATTGGATGGAGCATGCATGCGCCGCCCCCAACGCCTTGCTGTGGCCGCCCTCGCCATCGCGGCGACCGCCGGCACCCTGACCGCCTGCACGACCGCGAGCGAGCGTGACGGCTTCGCCCAGAGCGACTCCGGAGGAGCCGAGAACTCGGTGGTCCTCGCCGAGCAGCCGTGGGTCGACCTCCAGGTCGAGAACGAGATCGCCGTCCAGATCCTCCAGGAGCTCGGCTACGACGCGAGCATCAAGAAGAACCTGTCCGTCGAGAACGCGGCGACCGCGGTCTCCTCGGGCCAGATCGACGCCTACCTCGGCAACTGGTGGCCCTCCCAGGAGCCCAGCTTCGGCGACCCCATCGAGGAGGGCGACGTCGAGGTGCTCTCCACGATCGTGAAGGGCACCGAGTACGCCCCGGCGATCCCCGGCGACGTCGCCGACGAGCTCGGGATCGAGTCGCTCGCCGACCTCGACGCCAACGCCGCGAGGTTCGGGAAGAAGATCTATGGCATCGAGGCCGGCTCCCCGGGCAACGAGACGATCCAGAAGGCGATTGACGAGGACGCGTACGGCCTGGGGGACTGGAAGCTCGTCGCCAGCGGCACCCCGGCGATGCTCGCCCAGGTCGAGAAGTCGCAGAAGGCCGGCCAGCCGATCGTGTTCCTCGGCTGGAGCCCGCACTGGATGACCGTGCAGTTCGACGCCGCCTTCCTCGAGGACCCCGACAAGGTGTGGGGAGGCGCCGGTGAGATCCGCACGGTCACCCGCAAGGGGTTCGAGGACGACAACCCGGAGATCGCCGAGTTCCTCTCCAACCTGACCTTCACCACCGACGAGGCCGGGCAGTTCTACTACGACCACGACAAGTCCGGGAAGGAGCTCGCCGACATCGCCGAGGCGTGGATCGACGACAACCCCGACAGAGTCGCCGAGTTCCTCGACGGGGTCGAGGACGCAGACGGCGAGAAGGCGGAGATCTGATGAGCGAGACGACGTTGCAAGCCGACGAGACGGCCGAGCCCGCGATCGTCGGGCGTGGCCTGAGCAAGGTCTACGGCCTCGGCAGGAGGCAGGCCGAGAAGGCACTGGCCGCCCAGGACCCGCGTGCCGCGGCCGCCGCCGCGGGCGGCTACCTCGGCGCCCACGAGATCGACTTCGAGATCGCCAAGGGCGAGATGTTCGTCGTCATGGGCCTGTCCGGCTCGGGCAAGTCGACCGTGCTGAGGATGATCAACCGGCTCAACGAGCCCAGCGCCGGCGAGCTCCTGATCGACGGCGAGGACATCACCCAGGTCTCCGACCAGCGGCTGCGCGAGCTCCGCAACAACGGCATCGGGATGGTCTTCCAGCACTTCTCGCTCTTCCCGCACCGGACGGTGCGGGAGAACGCGGCGTACGGCCTGAAGGTACGCGGCATCCCGAAGCAGGAGCGGCTCGAGAGGGCCGACGCCGCCCTGGACCGGGTCGGCCTGGGCGGGCGCGGCGACAAGCTCCCGCACGAGCTCTCCGGCGGCATGCGGCAGCGGGTGGGTCTGGCCCGCGCGCTGGCCGTGGACCCGCCGATCCTGCTGATGGACGAGCCGTTCTCGGCGCTGGACCCGCTGATCCGGCGCGACATGCAGGATCTGCTGGTCGAGCTCCAGGCCCAGGACCAGCGCACCACGGTCTTCGTCACCCACGACCTCAACGAGGCGATGCGGATCGGCGACCGGGTGATGGTGATGCGCGAGGGCCGGGTCGTCCAGCTCGCTCCCGGGCCCGAGATCGTGGCGCACCCTGCCGACGACTACGTCAGCGAGTTCGTCTCCGACGTCGACCGGGCGCGCGTGCTCAGCGCCGCTGACCTGATCCGGCCGGCCCGGCTCGTGCTCCCCGAGGACATCACGCCCCACGATGCGCTGCGCAGGCTGGGGGAGAACGAGGTCACCGGAGCGTTCGTGACCGGCGCGGACGACAGGCTGCTGGGCGTCGTGACCGACGACCGGCTGGTGAGCCTGACCCGGCGTGGCGCCAAGAGCGTCCACGGTGCGCTGGGGGAGGACTACCACCAGGTCAAGGAGGGCGACGTGATCGGCGACTTCATGCATCTGGCGGGCCGCCAGGTCGTGCCCGTCACGGTCCTCGACGAGGACGGCAGGCTGCGCGGCGTAGTGCCGCGGGGCGCGATCCTCTCGGCGCTCTCCACCGTGAACGACACCGAAAACGACTCCGTGAACGACTCCGACGAGGCTGCGGAGGTGGCCCATGCCTGACCTTCACATCGGCGACATCGGTGAGGACGTCATCACCTTCCTCACCGACAACCTCGGGCCGTTCTTCGACGGCATCAAGGAGGCGCTCAACTTCCTGCTCCGGATGGTCTACAACGTGCTCGGCGGCCTGCCACCGGTCGCGATGATCATCGTGCTCGCCGTGATCGCGCTCCTGGTGACCCGCCAGGTCGTGCTGACCCTGGTGCTGACCGCCGGGTTGCTCCTGATCGAGTCGATGGACCTGTGGTACGAGACGATGCAGACCACCACCTCGGTGCTCGTGGCGACGCTCGTCGCGCTGGTGATCGGCATCCCGCTGGGGATCTGGTCGGCCTTCTCGCCACCGCTGCGGACGGCCCTGCGGCCGGTCCTCGACCTGATGCAGACGCTCCCGGTCTTCGTCTACCTGCTGCCGACGATCCTCTTCTTCGGCGTCGGCGACGCACCCGGCCTGGTCGCCACCATCGTCTTCGCCCTGCCGCCGGCGGTCCGGCTCACCCAGCTCGGGATCAACCAGGTCGACCCCGAGACCGTCGAGGCGGCCACCGCCTTCGGCGCGGGCCGCTGGGAGATCCTGCGCGAGGTCCAGCTCCCGCTGGCCAAGGACTCGATCATGACCGGCGTCAACCAGGTCATCATGCTGGCCCTCTCGATGGTCGTCGTGGCCGGGCTGGTCGGCGGCTCCGGCCTCGGTGGCGTCGTCGTCAACGCGGTCCAGGGGCTGCAGATCGGCGCCTCGATCGAGGGCGGACTGGCCGTCGTCGTCATCGCGATCTACCTCGACCGCGTCTCGGCCGCACTCGGCGGCCAGCGTGGCCTGGTGCCGTCCTGGTGGCCGAAGCTCGGCCGCGGTCGCGGTGCCCACGCGACCCCCGAGCCCGAGCTCACCCCCGCCTGACCCGAAATCCCTGATCGGAGGAGAACGACTGTGACCATCACCGAGCTGCATCGTCCCGCGGACGTCGTCGAGACGCCCTCGGGCGTGCGGATCCGCCGCGCCGGTGCCCGGATCGGCGCCGTCATCGAGGGCCTGAGCCTGGCTGAGGCCGACGACGCCCAGATCCAGGACGTACGCGACGCCCTGTTGCGCCACAAGGTGCTCTTCTTCCGGGGCCAGGACGGGCTCACCGACGAGGCGCAGAGCGCGTTCGCGGCGCGGTTCGGCGAGCTGACGACCGCGCACCCGACGGTCAACACCGGCTCCGGGCGGGTGCTGCGGGTCACCGCCAACGCCGGCATGGCGGCCAACGCGTGGCACACCGACGTCACCTTCGTCGACCGGGTCCCGGCGATCTCGGTGCTCCGCGCGGTCACCCTACCGCCCTACGGTGGCACCACGATCTGGGCGAACACCGCGGCCGCCTACGACCGGCTCCCGGCACCGCTGAAGGCGCTGGCCGACGCGCTGTGGGCGGTGCACACCAACTCCTACGACTACGCCCAGCGCGACGAGGAGCACGAGCAGCCCGACGCCAACTACTCCCGCGACGACTTCGCCTCGGTCCACTTCGAGACCCGGCACCCGGTCGTCCGCGTCCACCCCGAGACGGGGGAGCGGACGCTGGTCCTGGGCAGCTTCGTCAAGGAGTTCGACGGGCTCACCTCCACCGAGTCGATCCACCTGTTCAACCTTCTCCAGGACCGGGTCACCAAGCTGGAGAACACCATCCGCTGGGCCTGGCAGCCCGGCGACGTGGCGATGTGGGACAACCGCGCCACCCAGCACTACGCGGTCGCCGACTTCGACCACCACCCGCGCGAGATGCGCCGGGTCACGGTCGCGGGTGACGTACCGGTCTCGGTCGACGGGCGGCGCTCGGAGGTCCTCCAGGGCGACGCGCGGGCCTACAGCCGCTTGGACGAGCTGATCTCCTGACCCGTTCCGGGTTCACGTGGTCACGATGATGTCCGCTCGGGCGGCGGTCAGGTCGTGGGCGAAGTGCTCGGTCTCGGCCGCTGCCCAGGCGTCCCAGTGGGGTGCGAAGGTGTCGCCGTCGCGGTCGATGCCGCGTCGCTTGCGATCGTCCTCGGGCGCGTCGACCCAGGCGAGGGCCGTGCGGAAGCCGTCGTACGCCGCGGCGCCGCTGCCGACGCCCTCGATGACGAGGAGCGGGCTCGGCGGGACCAGCACGGTCTCGGCGAACTCGCGTGCGTGCCAGTCGTAGCGGCGGTAGGAGCCGGGGGCTCCCTCGACGAGGGGGAGGAGGATCGTCTCGAGCTGGGCGATGCCGTCGGCGAGGCCGTCCCAGCCGGCGTACAGGTCGTCCATGTGGACCACCGGGGCCTGGGTCATCTCGGCCAGGGCGGTGGCGAGCGTCGTCTTCCCGGAGCCGGCGGGGCCGTCGACGCAGATCAGCCGTCCGGGGCCAAGGGTGGCCGGACGGCTCATCGCGATCGTCAGGAGATCAACGGTTGGGGAGTCGGTCAACTCAGGAGATGCCGTACTTCTTCAAGATGTCGTTGACGTCGGCCATGTCGTCGTCATCGTCGTCGACCACCGGACCCTTGGCCGTCTTCGGCGCCGCGACCGAGGCCGGGCCGGCCGACCCGGCGGGCGCGGCACCGGCAGCGCCCTTCCGGGCTGCGCGGCTCGGCTTCTCCTTGGTGGGCAGGAGGCGGGCGACGAAGATCAGCACGATCGCGAGCGCGGCGATGCCGAACCCGATCCAGACGGTCGGGCTGAAGACCAGGCGCGCGGCCCAGTCGGCGACCGCGTCGACGATCCGGCCGCCGGCGCGCAGCAGTCCGGTCAGGTAGGCCGCCGGAGCGAGCAGCGTCCACCCGGCAGCCCTCACTCCGGCTCCGAGGCCGCGCCGTCGGAACGCGACCCAGGTCCAGATCGCGCCCAGAACGGTGAGCGCGGCGGCTAGTGCGAGGTAGGCGCCTTGGTCCATACCTGCAGTCTTCCACCGTCGTGGTCGTCTGACACCCGGACTGTCCCCGATATCGGCCCTGATGTCGCTCTGTTGTTGAATGGGGAGGCGATGAACGACAAACGACTCCTCGGCACGGCATTTCCCGGCGACACCGGCGAGACCAGCCCTGAGGTCGCGACCGTGATGAGGTCGTACGCCGCGGGCCAGGCCACGCACGCCGATGTGCTCACCACCCTTGCCGCTGCCCGGGTGCTCGTCCCGGTCGTCGCGGTGCTCGGGGAGGTCGAGGTCGACGAAGCCGGTCTGGCCCACGACAAGACATCCGACATGGCCACCGTGCTGCTCACCGGCGCCGACGGGCGGCAGGCGCTGCTCGGGTTCACCGGCACCGCGCCGCTGCAGGCCTGGCAGGCCGACGCCCGCCCGGTTCCGGTCTCGCTGCGAGACGCGGCTCAGGCAGCCGTCCATGACGGCGCCGACGCGCTCGTGCTCGATCTCGCCGGCCCGGTCCCGTTCGCGATCGAGGGCGATGACCTGCAGAAGGTGGCCGAGGGCTGGCAGCTGGCGACCGTCGGGCCGCGTACGGCCTGGGTGCGACCCTGAGGATCGGGCATGGCCCTGAGGATTGGGTGCCGCAGGGAATGTTGCAGTAGTGTTCCGTGTTGACCGATCAGCCGACGTACGCCGTCGGTTTGATCCAACAAGCGGAGATCACGACAGCGTTCTCCCACCCGCATCGACCGCCCAGCAACAAAGGTCGTCGGGTCCGGTCCCGAAGACAGTGCCCCAGAATTTCAGAGGCCATGGATTCGGTGGTGCGAGCCCGATGGTGGGTGAGCGTCATGACTGGCTTCCGCTTGTAACAATCCAGCGGGAGCCTTTTTTGATTTCCGGACCGCCCGTGCACGCGGCCCGGAAGCCGAGATCCAGAGCCTCCGCAGCCACAACAACTGGAGGACACATCAGCACTGAGCTTCGTATCAACGACCGGATCCGGGTTCCCGAGGTCCGCCTCGTTGGTCCCAACGGAGAGACGGTCGGCATCGTGCCGACCCCTGACGCGCTGCGCCTGGCCCAGGAGGCCGACCTCGACCTGGTCGAGATCGCCCCGCAGGGCAAGCCGCCGGTCTGCAAGCTCATGGACTACGGGAAGTTCAAGTACGAGAACGCCCAGAAGGCCCGTGAAGCCCGTCGAAACCAGACGAACGTGATCATCAAGGAGATGAAGCTTCGTCCGAAGATCGACAAGCACGACTACGAGACCAAGAAGGGTCACGTCGTGCGGTTCCTCAACGCTGGGGACAAGGTGAAGATCACGATCATGTTCCGCGGTCGTGAGCAGCACCGTCCCGAGCTCGGCTTCCGCCTGCTGCAGCAGCTGGCCGACGACGTCCAGGAGCTGGGCTTCGTCGAATCCTCGCCGAAGCAGGACGGCCGCAACATGATCATGGTGCTCGGCCCCCACAAGAAGAAGGCCGACGCCAAGGTCGAGGCCAAGGAGGCCAAGGAGGAGAAGGCAGCCGAGCGCGCTGCCGACGAGGCCGCCGAGAAGGCGGAGCGTACGGCCGCGAATGCTGCCCGTCCGGCCTCCACCCCGAAGCCGAAGCGGCGCTCGGAGAACCTCGACCCCGACATCGACCTCTGACCGGTCGATCCACTGACTTCCGCCGCCGCGGCGCCCCGTGACCGGCCGGACGACGAGAGAAGGAAGAACTATGCCGAAGAACAAGACCCACTCCGGTTCCAAGAAGCGCTTCAAGGTGACCGGTTCCGGGAAGATCCAGCGCTTGCAGGCCGGCCGTAAGTCCGGCGCTGCGTTCGCCTCCGCGCCGACGACCGGCTCGCGCAAGAAGCACCGTCGCAACGCCGGTCTGGTGGAGCTCGCCCCCGCCGACGTGAAGCGCGCGAAGAAGCTGCTCGGTCGCTGAGCGATCACCCGAAACTTTCCCTAGCATTCAAGGAGCACTGAAATGGCACGCGTCAAGCGCGCAGTGAACGCTGCGAAGAAGCGTCGCACCACCCTCGAGCGGGCCTCCGGTTACCGGGGCCAGCGCTCGCGCCTCTACCGCAAGGCGAAGGAGCAGGTCACCCACTCGCTGGTCTACTCCTACAACGACCGCCGCAAGAACAAGGGCAACTTCCGCAAGCTGTGGATCCAGCGGATCAACGCCGCGGCGCGTGCCGAGGGCATGACCTACAACCGCTTCATCCAGGGTCTCAACCTGGCCGGCATCGAGGTCGACCGCAAGATCCTCGCCGAGCTCGCCGTCAACGACGTGGCCGCGTTCAACGCGATCGTCGCCCAGGCCAAGGCCGCTCTGCCGGAGGACGTCAACGCCCCGGCGAACGCCTGAGCTTGCGTTTGAAACGACGCCCCCACCGGCCGCTGTGCCGGGCTGGGGGCGTCGTTCTCTGTTGCGACGTGGGAGTCTTCGTCAGTGAATGAGTCGGGGGAGAACGTGAAGCTGTCCGCGGGGAACGCCCGCCTCAAGGAGATCCGCAAGCTCGCACGACGTGCGGTGCGCTCGGAGCGGCGGGTCTTCCTGGCCGACGGGCCGAAGGCCGTCGAGGGCGCGCTCGGGGTTCCTGGTTGCGTGCAGGAGATCTTCGCGACCGAGGCCGGAGCCGAGACGTACGCCTCGCTGCTGGCCGACCAACCGGTCACGCTGGTCGAGGACCGAGCGATGGCCGGCCTCTCCGACTCGGTGACTCCCGCCGGGGTGGTGGCACTGTGCCGGTTCCTCGACGTCGCGTTCGGCGACATCGCGGGTCCGCTCGTGGTGATCTGTGCCGACGTACGCGATCCCGGCAACG
Source organism: Nocardioides sp. YJ-D4 (assembly GCF_054031495.1). NCBI lineage: Bacteria > Bacillati > Actinomycetota > Actinomycetes > Propionibacteriales > Nocardioidaceae > Nocardioides > Nocardioides sp. YJ-D4. The sequence goes on along the minus strand of NZ_CM132932.1, from coordinate 376,063 downwards.
CCGGCACCGTCATCCGCTGCGCGGACGCGGCCGGTGCGTCCGGGGTCATCCTGGCCGGCGACTCGGTCGACCTCTACAACCCCAAGACCATACGGGCCTCGGTCGGCTCCGCCTTCCACCTCCCGATCGCGATCGAGCGGGACCCGCTGGTCGCGGTCAAGGCAGCGAAGGCCGCCGGCCTGACCGTCCTGGCCGCCGACATGCACGGCACCGCCGACCTGTTCAGCGCTGACGCGCTCCTCGCCCGGCCCACCGCCTGGCTGATGGGCAACGAGGCCTGGGGCCTCCCGCCCGAGCTCGCCGCCGAGGCCGACGAGATCGTGAGCATCCCGATCTTCGGCAAGGCCGAGTCGCTCAACCTCTCCACCGCCGCCGCCCTCTGCCTCTACGCCAGCGCCAAGGCCCACCACTCGGCTTGACCTTCAACTCGCGTGAAGGACGATGGTTGCGGCATGGACGAGCCACTGTTGACGATCGGAGCGTTCGCGCGGGCGGTGGGCCTGACCGCGAGCGCGCTGCGGCATTACGACGAGTGCGGTCTGCTGGTGCCGGCGGAGGTCGACTCCGGGACGGGCTATCGCTACTACACGCCCGAGCTCGCCGACCGGGCCCGGCTGATCGTGGGCATGCGGGAGGCCGGGGTCCCGATCGAGACGATGCGGGTGGTGCTCGACTCGTCGGCCGGCGAGGCCAGGGCCGCGCTGGCGGAGTTCCTCGAGGACCAGAGCGCGCGCACGGCGCGGGCCGAGGAGGCCGTACGCGGCGTGCTGGCCGCCGTCGACGCCGGGCCTGCCGCGAGGCCGGCGCTCGTCGAGCTGCCCGGTCCCGTGCTGGCCGCAGCGATCCGGCAGGTGCGGCACGCGGCGGAGTCCGATCCGGCCTCCGAGCTCGCCTCTGTCCTGATCGACGTCGGGGGCGACGGCGTGGACGTGGTGGCGACCAACCGCTATTGGATGGCGGTGCGGGAGCTTCCGGCGGCCGCCGAGGGCGACGGCGGCAGGGCGGTCCTGTCCCTGCCGGACGCGGCCGCACTGGCCGACCGGCTGGACGCGATCGCCGGCGCCGAGCTGCGCATCGCCGACGGCACCCTGACCCTCGCCGGGCAGGAGCTGGGCCGCGACACCACCTACCCGGCGCACCGGCTCGTGCTGGCCGGCCTGGAGCCGCCCGTCACCCGCGCGGTGCTCGCCAAGGCTGACCTGCTCGCGGGTCTCGACGCGGCCGCGTACGCCGAGGTCGACCTCTTCCTCGGCGACCCGACGCGGCTCCGCTCGCCGCACACCGCCGAGCAGAGCGACGTACGCGGCGTGGTCACCGGCCCGCCCAGCCGGCTCCGGCTCGGCACGGCCCTGTTCGGCCGCGCCCTGGCAGCGTGCCTGGGCGACGAGATCCAGCTGGCCGTGACCGCGCCGGACCGGCCGGTGGTGGTGACCTCGCCCTACCAGCCCGGGTTCACCGCGCTGGTCATGCCCGTGCGACACGACTCCGCGGGCTGAGTCCGTGGGAGTGGCCCAGGGCCGGGGGTTCCGCCCCTGGCTGGCAGCGTCGACCGCATCGGTCTTCGGCGACTCGGTGACCTTCTTCGCGCTCGGCTGGGCGGCGGCGGGCTTCGGCGCCGACGCGGCCAGCCTGGTGCTGACCATCGAAGGGATCCCGCTCGCGGTACTGGTGCTCGCCGGGGGAGTGCTGGCCGACCGGATCGGGATCCGGCGGACGATGGCCGCCTGCGACGCCGCGATGGTGCTGGTCATGGCCGCGTTCGCGGTCGGCGCGATCGACGGTGCGGGACTGTGGATGCTGGTCGCGGTCGGTGCCCTCTCGGGCACCATCCAGGCCCTGCGGCGACCCGCTGAGGGAGTCTTCCCGCGGCTGTTCGGGGCAGAGGACCTGGACCGGCGGATGGCGCTGGTCGGCTCGGCCCACCAGATCGCCCGCGCCGCGGGACCCGCGGCCGGCGGCTTCCTGATCGGCCACGGGGGCCTGCCGCTGACGGCCGGCCTGGACGCGGCCACCTACGCCATCGTCCTCGTCGCGCTCCTCCTGGTCCGGCCACCGCACGAGCCGGCTCCCGAGGCCGGCCAGGGTTCGGTCTGGCGCAGCCTGGCCGACGGTGCGAGGACGGCGGTGCGCACACCTGGGGTCGTCCCTGTCTTGGTCGCCATCACCGGGCTCGCCTCGACGGTGCTCCCGCTGGTCATGCTCGCGCTGCCGCTCGCCGGCCGCGAACGTGGCTGGACGGCCGCCGAGACGGGGCTCGTCTCCGGCGCCTGGGTGGCCGGGGGACTGGTGATGACTCTCGCCGTCGCCCGCTACGGCGCGCCGCGCGCACCCGTCGCGGTCGCCGGCCCGGTGCTGGCGGCCGGCGGGGTGGTCCTGCTGGCTGTGCGTACGGAGATCTGGGCGGGGATCCTCGCGGTCGGCCTCGTCGGTGTCGGCACGGTGATGCTGACCAGCTACCTCCTCCCTGCCTACGTGGCTCGCACCCCGCCCGAGATGCTGGCAAGGTTCTCGAGCCTGACTCAGCTGGCCCAGACCGGCCCGGTCCTGCTCGCGACACCGCTGCTGGGTGTGGCAGCCGGGATCGACGTACGCCTGGCTCTGGCCGTCATCGCCGCGCTGCTCCTGGCCACCGTGCCGGCCGCTGCCCGGGTCGTCCGGCTGTCTCGCCCGATACCCCAGAGGGTCTGATACACGAAAGGTAAATCTGTTTCACTCGGGATGCGGAGGTTCTCGCGGGGCGATCCGAAGGAGCACGGCATGACGAACGTGAGCAGACGACGACTGTTGGCCTCGGGCGGCGCGGCGGCGGCCGCGGGCGCGACCTTCCCGCTGTGGACGTGGTCGCCGAGCGCCTCGATCGCGGGCACCGGGGACGGGCTGGATCCTGAGTACGTCTGGGATTTCCGTGCCGACCCGGTCATCGAGCGTCTCTACGGCGAGGGCATCGACCGGGTCGCCGAGGTCAACGAGATCCTGAAGGGTTGGACGACCAACGGCCAGCCCGTTCCCGACGGGCTGCCGGCCTATCTGGCCGATTTCATCGAGGAGGCGCGCGGCCTTCCGGCCTGGGCCGACCAGGGGAAGCTGCAGCTGGCCGGGACGTTCAACGAGGAGAGGTACGGCTTCTTCCTCGCGCTCCTCTACACCCTCGGCAGCGGCCTGATCAGCTGCGCCATCAAGCGCGAGGAGTGGTCGGTCTACTACTCCTACGGCGGCGCGAACATGCGCGACCGGATCGCCAAGACGACCGTGCTCGGCTACGACGTGATGGACGCCCAGGGCTGGACCGCCTCCGGCCGGCTGATGGTCGACTCGGTCAAGACCCGGACGGTCCATGCCGCCGTGCGCCATCTGCTGCCGCAGTCACCGCACTGGCGAGGCGTCGGCGCCGGCCAGGAGATCCCGATCAGTCAGGCCGACATCCTGGTCACCTTCCACAGCCTCGGCACCTGGGTGATGAAGAAGTTCACCGAGTGGGACATCGCGCCGAGCAAGGAGCTCGCCGACGCCTTCCTGCACGCCTGGAACGTCGACCTCCATCTCCTCGGCGTGCAGGAGCAGTATCTGCCGAAGGACTGGGCCGCGGCGTACGCGCAGTACGACCAGGTGATCGGGCCCGCGACGGGCGGCACCCGGGAGGGTGCCGAGCTCGCCCAGGCGCTGCTCGACGCCGTGATCGGCGAGGGCAACCCGCTGCTGCGCCACGAGCTGGAGTCGCTGGGGCGCTACGTGATCGGGGATGCGTACGCCGACATGATCGCCTTCGACAAGGACCCGGTGCTCGCGCCCGTCTGGGCGAGCGCCGTGCCGCTGCTGGTGACCTCCTACCAGAGCACGGTCCCCAACATCCCGCTCGTCTCCAACCTGCTCCCCGAGGCGGTGCACACCTTCATCAAGATCTACTTCTCGCCCGGCGACCCGGCGCCGATCACGCTGCCGCTGAGCAATCGGCCGGAGTAGCGACCCTGGGCCGCCGGTCGGTCTAGGGTGGCGGCGTGGACGCCCGAGAACTCGCCGATGCCCTGCCCGACGGTGTCGTCGTCGCCGACGCCGATGGTGCGGTCGTCCTGGTCTCCGCCCTGGCCGCGCGGATGCTCGGCGTGGACCCGGTCTCGAGCCTGGGGAAGCCGCTGGGTGACGTACTCACGCTGAGCAACACCGAAGGGCAGACCTGGGCCGAGGCCAACCGGCCCTACGACACCCTGCGGACCGTCACCGGCACCCCGGAGCAGGCCTGGCTGCTGCCCGACGGCACCGAGGTCCTGGTCGTCTCGACGATCCGGCGCCCGTCCCTGGACGCGGAGGTCGACCAGGTCTCGATCTCGCTGCGCTCGGGCCGGGGCCGCAAGCGCCTGGACCGGGAGCGGTCCGACCTGGTCGCCACTGTCGCCCACGAGCTGCGCTCGCCGCTGACCGGGGTCAAGGGGTTCGTCCAGGCGCTCCTGAACCGGTGGGACCGGCTCAACGACGATCAGAAGAAGCTGATGCTCAAGACGGTCGCCTCCGACTCCGATCGGCTCTCCCGGCTGATCGCCGAGCTCCTCGACGTGGCCCGGATCGACACCGGTCGGCTGCAGCTCTACCCGCGCGCCAGCGACGCGACGGTGCTGGTCACCCGGGTGGTCGAGTCGGTGCGCTCGGCGACCTCCCGCCCCATCGAGCTCGACATCTCCGCCGGCGAGGACGAGCTCGAGATCCACGCCGATCCGGACAAGTTCACCCAGGTCGTCACCAACCTCGTAGAGAACGCCGTACGCCACGGAGACGGCGTCGTCACGGTGAGCCTGGGTGTGCGACCCGACGACCCCGACCAGGTCCTGCTGGTCGTCGAGGACGGCGGCGAGGGCATCCCCGTCGAGCTGCGGCAGCGCGTGTTCACCAAGTTCTGGAAGCACGGCGCCCGCGGTGGCTCGGGTCTCGGGCTCTACATCGTCGGCGGCCTCACCCGCGCCCACGGCGGCTCGGTCACGATCGCCGACGCCGATGGCGGCGGCGCCCGCATCGAGGTCGGCTGGCCCAGGACGGACTCGTCGGCCTGAGCGACCCGATTCTGGCGCTGTGGCGTAGATCACGACCCCTTAAATAGGCATTGCAGATTCCGAATTAGTAGTCTGCTGATGTGCAGCTGACCCGGTTCACCGATCTGGCCCTGCGGATCGTGATGCGGCTCTCCGTCCTCGACGAGGGGGAGAGCTCCACCACGGTCGCTCTGGCCGAGCAGCTCCATGTACGTCCCACCCACGCCGCGAAGGTCGTCACCGCGCTCGGCCGCCTCGGCGTGGTCGAGACCAGGCGGGGGAGGACGGGCGGGCTGTCCCTGGCCGCGAGTGCCCGGGATACCTCCGTCGGCTGGATCGTCCGCGAGCTCGAGGGCCCCGGCGAGGTGGTCGAGTGCGACGGAGCCGAGCCCTGTCCGCTGCGTACGGGCTGCCGACTGCGGGGCGCTCTGCGGCAGGCGCAGGAGGCGTTCTACGCGACCCTCGACCCCCTCACTATCGGCGATGTCGCCGCGGCGCCGACGCGCGCCCTACTGCTTTCGATCGGCTCGGGTCCGAGCGACTGATCCCATCCACCCACATCAACACGACGACGAAGGAGTCCCTCGTGATGTTGTCCCCTGCCTCTACCGAGGTCGTCCGTGCCACCCTGCCCGTCATCGGGGCGGCGATCGGCGAGATCACGCCGATCTTCTACCGCCGCCTCTTCGCCGCCCACCCGGAGCTGGAGCGCGAGCTGTTCAACCGTGGCAACCAGGCCCAGGGCGCACAGCAGCGTGCGCTCGCCGGCGCCATCGCGGCGTACGCCACCCTGCTGGTGGCCGAGGACGGCCCCGACCCGCGGGCGGTGCTCGCCCGGATCGCGCACAAGCACGCCTCGCTCGGGATCCGCGAGGAGCAGTACCCGATCGTCCAGGAACACCTCTTCGCCGCCATCGTCGAGGTCCTCGGCAGCGCCGTCACCCCGGAGATCGCCGCCGCCTGGGACGAGGTCTACTGGCACATGGCCGAGAGCCTGATCGCGATCGAGAACGACCTCTACGCCGCCGCCGGCGTGACGCCCGAGACGGTGTTCCGCCGGCTGGTCGTGACGAGCCGGGTGCAGGAATCGCCCGACACGGTCTCCTTCGTCCTGGTCGCCCCGGACGGCTCGGCGCTGCCGCCGGCCCGTCCCGGCCAGTACGTCTCAGTCGCCGTGCGTCTGCCGGACGGCGCGCGCCAGATCCGGCAGTACAGCCTGACCCGAGCGGCGCGGGCCAGTGCGTGGGGAATCTCCGTCAAGGCGATCTGGGGGCACCGCGAAGGCGACGCGATCGCACCCGCGGGCGAGGTCTCCACCTTCCTGCACGGCAACCTCTTCGAAGGCGATGAGATCGAGGTCTCCGCACCGTTCGGCGAGCTCACCCTGCCCGAGCACGAGGCGCCGCTGGTGCTGATCTCGGCGGGCATCGGGATCACCCCGATGATCGGCTTCCTGCACCACCTGGTCCACACCGAGTCCGACCGGAATGTGCTGGTGCTGCACGCCGACCGCTCCCTGGCCAACCACGCGCACCGGGTCGAGGCCACCGAGCTCGTCGAGTCGCTGCGCGGGGCCACGCAGCTTCGCTGGTACGAGGATCTCGGCGCCCGGGAGGCTGATGAGGTGCTCCGTGCCGGCCGGATCGACCTCGACGGTGTCGAGCTGCCGGCCGGGGCCGAGATCTACCTGTGCGGCCCGGTGCCGTTCATGGCCGGCGTGCAGGCCGCGCTGCACCAGCGTGGTGTCGCCGACGACCGGATCCACTACGAGGTCTTCGGCCCGGACACGGGGCTCGCCTCGGCATGATGGATCTTCTCACCGCGACAGCCTGGCTGTTGCGGTGCTGCTCGCCCGGCTCGTCTGCGTAGGCTCCGCTCTGACCCGGCGCTTGGTGATGTGGCAGTTGCGCCGGGTCAGGGGCGGGAGCGGGCGAGCAGGAAGATGAAGTACGGCGCACCGATGAGCGCGACGACGAGACCCGCGGGGATCTGGGCGGGGCTGATCGCGGTGCGGCCGATGGCATCGGCGACCACGAGGAGCAGCGCCCCGACCAGGAGGGCGACCGGGACGACCCGTGCGCTGCGCCCGCCGACGAGGGCGCGCGCGATGTGCGGCGCGACCAGGCCGACGAAGCCGACGACACCGACGGCGGAGACGGCCATCGCGGTGAGCACCGCGGCGGTCAGCAGGATCAGCAGGCGCACCCGTTCCGAGGAGACGCCGACCAGCCGGGGCGTGTCGTCGTCCAGCGTGAGCAGGTCGAGCTCGCGACGTACCACGAAGGCGATCGGGATCGCGACGGCCAGCGCCACCGCGACCGGGATGACCTGCTCCCAGCTGCGACCGTAGGTCGAGCCGGAGAGCCAGGTGTAGATCCGCGGCGTGTCCCACGGGTTGGAGCGCACCAGCAGGAAGGTGCTGAGCGAGACCGACCCGTACCAGACGCCGATGCCGATGAGCACCAGCCGGTCGGTGTCGATGCCGCCTCGCCAGGCCAGGCTGTAGACGACGCCGAAGGCGACGAGCGCTCCGACGGTCGCGGCGATGAGCATGGTGGTCGTCGAGGCCGCGGCCGAGCTGCCACCGCTCCAGCCCGAGGAGAGGCCGGTCACCACGATGACCGCGCCCACGCCGGCGCCGCCGGTGATGCCCAGGATCCCGGGCTCGGCCAGCGGGTTGCGGCAGGTGGCCTGGACGAACGTGCCGGCCAGAGCGAGCGCCCCACCGGCGAGTACGGCCGCGGCGACCCGGGGTGCACGCTCGTCGAGCGCGAACTGGACCAGCGGGATGCCCTCGCCCTGAAGCCAGGCGACGATGTCGCCGGTGTAGAGCCACTGATGCCCGGCGAGCAGGCCGACGACGGTGGCACCGACGGTCAGCGCGAGCAGCAGGACGAGCACCACCAGGAACCGGAGCCGGCTGCGGATGGTCACGGTGGCGCCGGGTGGCCGGCGGGTGGGACCGGAGTCGCGCCCGCCACGGGCGAGGAGCACCATCACGACCGCACCGGCGATCGTCGTCGTCACGCCGGTGGGCACCGACATGGCCTCGTCCGCACCGAGCACCGCCCGTACGAGAACGTCCGCCACGACCACGACGAGGGCGCCCACCAGACCGGCGGCCGGGATCAGGACGGCGTGCCGGTTCAGCGCCGGCACGAGCCGGCCGAGCAGGCGGACCAGGACCGGGGCGCAGAGCCCGACGAAGCCGATCGGCCCCGCCAGCGTCACCGACGCCGAGGTGAGCAGCACCGCGAGCACGGTCCCGATCGCCCGCGTCGAGCGGACTGGTACGCCGAGGACCGAGGCGGCGTCGTCGCCTGCCGAGAGCAGGTCGAGCCGGCGGGCGAGCAGCAGGCCGCAGACGGTCGCCACCACGACCACCGGTGCCACCTGCCAGAACGCCTGCAGCCCGAGCTGGCTCAGCGATCCGCTGCCCCAGGCGAACAGGCTCGTGGTCTCCTCGGAGTAGAGGATGAGCAGCGTCGACGTAGCGGCCTGGAGCGCGAGCGCCACCGCCGAGCCGGCCAGGATCAGCCGGGTCGTCGAGGTGCCCGCGCCGCCGGCCAGGGCGAGGACGATCCCGGCGGCGACGAGGCCGCCGAGGAAGGCCGTGATGCCAGAGGCCCACAGCGGGACCGACAGGCCGAACGCGGCGACCAGGGTCACCGCGAAGTAGGCGCCGCCGGTCACCGCCAGGGTGTCGGGGGCAGCCATCGCGTTGCGCGCGAGCGACTGCAGGAGGGCCCCGGCGACGCCGAGGGCGAACCCGACCGCGATCCCCGCCGCGAGGCGGGGGATCCGCGACCCGGTGATGATCTCCATCGTCGACGCGGTCGCGCCATGGGACTGCTCACGCCCGAGCAGCGCGTCGAGGAAGTCGGCGGGCCCGACGCCCGAGGTGCCCTGGGTGAGGTGCCAGGACGCGGTCAGCAGCAGCCCGGCGAGCAGGCACAGGAGGACGACAGAGGCGCCTCCGGCGCCCGCTCGCGGGGCCTTGAGGGCATCGGTCACTTGAGCAGGTCGACGTACGCGTCCAGGACCTGCTCGGCCGAGCGGGGTCCGCCGAAGGTCCAGATGCCCTCGGGGAAGGCGTGGGTGCGGCCCTCGCTGACGGCCGGGATCGACTTCCAGACCTTGTTCTTGGCCAGCTCGGCGTTGATGTCGCCCGCGGGGTCGACGGTTCCGGTGTGGAAGAAGGTGGCGTCGCCGAGGGTGGTCATGCCCTCGATGTCGGTCTGCCCGAGGCCGTACGCCGGGTCGACCTCGCCGGTCCAGGCGTTCTTCAGCCCGATCTCCTCGCCGAGCTCACCGATCAGCGAGCCCTGGCCGAACGGGCGGATCGCCACGTTGGCGCCGTCGATCCAGCCGTCGAAGTAGACGAACTCGGTGCCCGCGGCGTCCGCCTCCGCGACCGCCTTCTTCGAGGCGGCGAGCTTGTCCTCGAACTCGCCGACGACCTTCTCCGCCTGCTCCTCGCGGCCGGTCGCTTCGGCGATCATCTCGAAGGTGGTCACCATGTTGGCGACGGGGTCCTTGGCGTCCGCGCCCTTGGTGGCGAGGACGGGGACGTCGTACTTGGCGAGCTGCTTGAGGATCTCGTCCTCGGCGGTGTAGGCCTCGACGACGATCAGGTCGGGGTTGGTGCCGAACAGGGTCTCCAGGTTCGGCTCGCCCCGGGTGCCGACCTCGGTGGCGCTCTCGGGAAGCTCCTCCGCGGTGTCCCAGGTGCGGAAACCCTTGCCGTCGGCGACCGCGACCGGGTCCACGCACAGGCTGAGGAGATCCTCGGTCTGCTGCCACTCCAGGACCGCGACCCGCTCGGCGGGCTTGTCGAGCTCGATCTTGTTGCCGAAGGAGTCGGTGAGGCTGACCGGACCGCTGGAGGTCGCGACACCCTCGCAGCCGGCGGAGGCCTTCTTCTCGGGCTCGCCGGACTCGGCTGCGGTCGTCGTCTGTCCGCAGGCGGCCAGCATCAGGGCGCCGGCCGCTGTCAGGGCAGCAGTGGTCGTACGTCGAAACATCGTCTTTCCTCTTCGTGTCCGCCGGCGTCAGAGCCGGGCGTGATGCCTGCCGCGTGGCTCGACCCGGACGCGCCCGGACTCCAGATCGGAGGTCACCTCGATCGGGAGCCCGTACACCTCAGAGAGGTGTTCGGCGGTGAGCACGTCAGCGGGTTCGCCGGCGGCGTGCACATCGCCGTGGTGCAGCAGTACGACCTGGTCCGCCACTGCGGCGGTCTGGTTCAGGTCGTGCAGGACGACGCCGATGGCCGTCCCGTGGTGGTCCGCGAGATCGCGGACCAGGTCAAGGATCTCGACCTGGTAGCGCAGGTCGAGATGGTTGGTGGGCTCGTCGAGGAGCAGCACGCCGGTGTCCTGGGCCAGGCAGCTGGCCAGCCAGACGCGCTGTAGCTCGCCACCGGAGAGCTGGTCGACGGCCCGGTCCGCCATCGCGGCGGTCCCGGTGAGCTCCATCGCTCGGTCGATGCTCGCCAGGTCCTCCTCCGTCAGGGCGGCGAACCGCCGGCGGTGGGGATGGCGCCCGAATCCGACGACGTCGCGCACGGTCAGGCCGGAGGGGTGCGGGCGGGACTGGGAGAGCAACGTGACCTTGCGCGCGAACGCACGGGCGTTCAGCGGCGCGCTGTCGGCCCCCTCGAGCTGGACCGACCCGGAGGTCACCCGATGCAGCCGGGCCAGGGAGCGCAGCACGGTCGACTTTCCGGAGCCGTTCGGCCCGATCAAGGCGGTGACGCGCCCCGACTCGAGGCCGATCGAGACGCCATGGACCACGGTCGCGCGGGCATAGCCGAGGACGAGGTCATGACCGGAAAGGGCAGGAGGCATGAGGTGAGGCTAGCCTAACTAATTCCGAGGCTGTCCAGAGGGGCCCACCATTCGGTCGGCTAAATCTGGTCCGGCGACACCCTTCACCGGTTACCGGTTCGCGTCACGGGCCGCCGGATTCCTAGACTGTCGCTCACACACTCGATGCGACGAAAGCCAGTGATGTCCGGTCCCAACACCGACTATGACCCGGTAGAGGTCACCCCCTTGAAGGCTGAGGAGGTCGAGGCCGCGCGCGACGCCGCGCTGAAGGCCATCGACGCCGCGACCAGTCTCGAGGAGCTCAAGCAGGCACGGCTCGATCACGCCGGCGACCGTTCGCCGCTGGCCCTGGCCAACCGCGAGATCGGCGCGCTGCCGCCGGCGGCGCGCAAGGATGCCGGCCAGCGCGTCGGCAAGGCGCGCGGCGCGGTCAACCAGGCGCTCGCGGCGCGGCAGAAGGTGCTCGAGGCCGAACACGAGGCGCGGATGCTGGTCGAGGAGACCGTCGACGTGACGCTCCCGACCGACCGGCTCCCGGCTGGTGGGCGGCACCCGCTCACCACCGGCGCCGAGTACATCGCCGACATCTTCGTGGCGATGGGCTGGGAGGTCGCCGAGGGTCCGCTCATCGAGGCCGAGTGGCTCAACTTCGACGCCCTCAACCTGGGCCCGGACCACCCGGCCCGCACCATGCAGGACACGTTCTGGACCGAGCCGGCCGAGAACCATGTCGTTCTCCGGACCCACACCAGCCCGGTCCAGGCGCGCACCATGCTGACCCGCGAGGCGCCGATCTACGTGGTCTGCCCGGGACGCGTCTTCCGCACCGACGAGTACGACGCGACCCACTCGCCGATGTTCCACCAGGTCGAGGGCCTCGCCATCGACGAGGGCATCTCGATGGCGAACCTGAAGGGCACCCTGGACCACTTCGCCACCCAGATGTTCGGCGAGGGCATCGTGACCCGGTTCCGGCCGTCGTACTTCCCCTTCACCGAGCCCTCGGCGGAGGTGGACCTGACCTGCTTCGTCTGCCGTGGCGCACAGGTCGTGGACGCCGGAGACGGCCAGCTCGTCACCTGCCGCACCTGCAAGGGCGAGGGCTGGATCGAGTGGGGCGGCTGCGGGATCGTGAACCCGCGCGTGCTGGTCGCGTGCGGTGTCGACCCGGAGAAGTACAGCGGCTTCGCGTTCGGCATGGGCATCGACCGCACCCTGATGTTCCGCACCGGACTGTCCGACCTGCGCACCCTCTTCGAGGGTGACGTCCGGCTTACTACTGCATTCGGGAGTGAACTGTGAAGGCCCCCCTCTCCTGGATCAAGGAGTACGTCGACCTGCCGGAGGGTCTCGGCATCGAGGAGATCACCGACCGGCTGACCGCGCTCGGCCTCAAGCTGGAGGCGATCGAGACCTCCGGCGCGGGCATCGAGGGGCCGCTCGTGGTCGGCCAGGTGCTGACCCAGGTGCCCGAGCCGCAGAAGAACGGCAAGACGATCAACTGGTGCACCGTCGACGTGGGCGACGCCAACGGCACCGGTGAGCCGCAGGGGATCGTCTGCGGAGCGCACAACTTCAAGCCGGGCGACAAGGTCGTCGTGATCCTGCCCGGTGGCGTGCTGCCCGGGAACTTCCAGATCTCGGCCCGGAAGACCTACGGCCACATCTCGGCCGGAATGATCTGTTCCGCGCGCGAGCTCGGGCTGGGGGAGGAGGCCGACGGCATCATCGTGCTGCCCGCCGACGCTCCCGCGCCTGGCACCGACGCCCGCGAGGTGCTCGGGCTCGGCGAGGAGGTCATCGAGTTCGAGATCAACCCGGACCGTGCCTACGCCCTGTCGATGCGCGGCATCGCGCGGGACGCGGCGCTCGGCTTCGACGTACCGTTCCACGACCCGGCGCAGCGAGACGTTCCGCTCGCCAACGGCGACGGTTACCCGGTGAGAATCGAGGACGAGACCGGCTGCGACTACTTCGTCGCTCGCACGGTGACCGGGTTCGACCCGACCGCTCCGACACCCGAGTTCATCAAGAAGCGCCTCGAGCAGGTCGGAGTGCGCTCGATCTCGCTGGGCGTTGACATCACCAACTATGTGATGTTCGAGCTGGGTCACCCGATCCATGCCTACGACAAGGCCAAGGTGACTGGCCCGATCGTGGTCCGCCGGGCGCATGAGGGCGAGAAGCTCACCACCCTGGACGACACCGTGCGCGAGCTCGACCCCGAGGACCTCGTCGTCTGCGACGACACCGGCCCGATCGGGCTGGGCGGCGTGATGGGTGGCGCCTCCACGGAGATCTCCGAGGCCACCACGGACGTGCTTGTCGAGGTTGCCCACTGGGACCCGCGCTCGATGTTCCGCACCGGCCGCCGGCACAAGCTCACCAGCGAGGCCGGCAAGCGCAACGAGCGAGGCGTCGACCCGCTGCTGCCGCCGATCGCCGCCGATCGCGTCGTGGAGCTTCTGGTGGAGCACGGCGGCGGCGTCGTCGAGCCTGGTGTGACCGAGGTCGGTCCGGGCGCCTCGCCGGAGACCCGTAAGCCGCTGACCACGATCACGATCCCGACCTCGCTGCCTGCGAGGATCATCGGCATCGACCTCAGCGACGAGACCGTGGTCAAGTGTCTGGAGCTGATCGGGGCCCAGGTCAAGGTCGAGAACGACACACTCACCGCGACCGTTCCGACCTACCGTACCGACCTGAACGACCCCTACGACCTCGTCGAGGAGGTCGCCCGCATCGTCGGCTACGACAAGGTCCCCTCGGTGCTGCCGCGCCGGGCGACCGGTGGTGGTCTGACCCGCGCGCAGCAGCTGCGCCGCCGGATCGGGCGTGCCCTGGCCGGTGCCGGGCTGGTCGAGGTCGTCGACTTCCCGTTCGTGGGCGAGGCCGACTTCGATCGCCTCGGGCTGCCCGCCGACGACGTGCTGCGGCACACCGTCAAGCTGGCCAACCCGCTCAGCAGCGAGGAGCCCGGCTACACCACGACGCTGCTCCCGGGCCTGCTCAAGGTCGCCGCCCGCAACGTCTCCCGAGGTCAGGACGGGGTCTCCCTCTTCGAGACCGCGACCGTCGCCTTCCCGGTCGACCAGGCCGCGCCGATCTACGGCGTCGACCGGCGCCCGACCGAGGAGGAGCTCGAGAAGCTGCTCGCCGCGATCCCGCGCCAGCCGCTGCACCTCGCCGTCGTGCTCGCCGGGGAGCGTACGCGGGGCGGCTGGTGGGGTGCCGCCGAGACCGCGTCGTGGGCTGACGCCATCGACGTCGTACGCCGCCTGGGCACCGAGCTCGGAGTCCCTGTCGAGGTCGCCTCGGCCTCGCGGGCGCCGTGGCACCCGGGTCGCTGCGCGGTCGTCTCCGTCGACGGTGTCGAGTTCGGCCACGCCGGCGAGCTGCACCCCAACGTGTGCAAGGCGTTCGGGCTGCCGGCCCGTTCAGCAGCGGTCGAGATCGACCTCGACTTCCTGATCTCGAAGGTCCCCGCCACCGCTGCCGGCCCGGTCTTCTCGACCATGCCGGTCGCGAAGGAGGACGTCGCGCTGACGGTGTCCACCGACGTCACCGTGGCCGCCGTCGAGGCGGCGCTGCGCGAGGGAGCCGGCCCGCTCCTGGAGACCGTGCGGCTCTTCGACGTCTACGAGGGCGACCAGGTCGGCGAGGGCAAGAAGTCGCTCGCGTTCGCGCTGCGCTTCCGCGCTCCCGACCGCACGCTGAAGGCCGAGGAGACCGCGGCGGCCCGGGAGGCGGCGGTCGCGAAGGCGGCCGAGCTCACCGGCGCCGTCCAGCGCTGAGGATCGACTGAACGAGGAGGGCCGCTCGCGCATCGTCGCGGGCGGCCCTCCTCATCGCTATCCGCGGTCGCGGAGGCCCATGCGGCGGGCCAGCGGCTCGGCGAGCTGCGGTGCGTACTGGCGTGACATGTGGGTGCCGTCGTAGTGGGTGATCGTGTCACCGACCACAGCGGGGCACGAGCCGTCCCAGCAGAAGTAGGAGCTCATGTCGGCCACGTCGAGACCGACCTCCTCGGCGGCCCGGACCTGGACATCGATCGACCGCTCCCGCGACTCGACCGCGCCCATCAGGCAGTCGCCCAGCGTGGCGCCGGGCCGGGACAGGCACGTGCCGGCGTTGGTGTCGAAGCCCTGGATGTCCCGGATCAGCACCGTACGCTTCGTGTGCCTGTCCACCCGGCGCAGGAAGTCGGTGTAGGCCGGGTGCATGAGCTCGTCGATCTTGCGGCTCTCGCCTACCCAGTCGCCGTTCTCGTCGTAGACGCCCTGGATCGGCGGGGCGGTGGAGACCACGGTCAGGTCGGCGTCGAGACGCTTGTACTGCTTGAAGGCCCAGCGGTTGAAGTCGTCGCACTCGGTGTAGGGATCCTTCTCGCCGCCACGGTCGGTGGTGATGGAGGCGGAGACGCAGCGGTTCTTGACCAGGAAATAGGCCCGGTAGCCGTGCTCCTTCGCGATCTGGTTCAGCGTCGGGACCCAGTGCAGGGCGTGGGAGTTCCCGAAGACCACCATCGTCCGGTCGCCGCCGGGGTCGCCGTCGACGCACAGGTCGCGCTCGGTGTCGTCGGTGTAGTCGCACCTGGTGCGCCCCGGCCTGAGCGAGTCGAGCTCGGTGAGCGCCGGGCGCAGCTCGGTCGGGATCGGGGTGTCGTCACGCGCCGCGAGCACCGAGGCCCGCACCAGCGCCTCCTGCTGGTCCAGCGACGGCGGGGCGGCGGGTGCGCTGGCCAGCGTGATCGCCGGCTGGAAGGAGCCACGGGTGGCCTCGTAGTCGGCGTAGGCGGTGCCGCCGAACGCGATGGCCGCCACGAGCGCGATGCTGACCGGGTAGAAGGTCAGCGCGCGCCGGGTCGGCCGCCAGAGCTTCCTTTCACGGAACGGCGCCTCGACGAGCCTGAAGGAGGCGTACGCCAGCACGAACGCGGCCGCGACGGCGGCTCCACGCTCGGGCCAGGTGAGGTCGCGCTGCAGGAAGATCTCCGGCATCACCAGGAGCGGCCAGTGCCACAGGTAGAGCGAGAAGGACCAGTCGCCGATCGCCCGCATCGGCGCGAGCGACAGCAGCCGGGCGCCGAGGGTGGTGTCACCCGCGGGCGTGGCGCCGGCCAGGATGACCGCCGCGGAGCCGAGCACCGGGAGCGCGGCGTGGTAGCCGGGGAACGGGGTGGACTCGTCGTAGGCCAGGCAGGCCCAGAGGATCGCGGCGAGGCCGCCGAGGACCAGGACCTCCCGGACCAGGGGCGTACCGGCCAGGCGTCGTATCACCCGGCCGCTGGTGACCAGGATCGCCAGGGCGGCGCCGATCCCGAGCTCCCAGGCTCGGGTGAGCGAGGAGAAGTAGGCCGCGGTCGCCTCGCCCGGCGTGTGGACGAGCGACCAGACGAAGCTCGCGACGGTGATCAGCGCGATCGCGGCGAGCAGGAAGCGGCGAGCCCGTACCGAGGCCTGCTGGCCGTCACGCTCGCCGCCGCCCCGGGAGGCGCCGATCCTGCTCGCCAGGACGATGCAGATCAGCGCGACGAGCGGCCAGACGAGGTAGAACTGCTCCTCGACCGCCAGCGACCAGAAGTGCTGGACCGGCGAGGGCGGCAGCTCGGCCTGGAAGTAGTCGGTCCCGGCGACCGCCATCCGGATGTTGGCGGCGAACGCCGAGGCCCAGACCGCGTCGACGGCGAGCGGAGCGACCTGCGCCGGACCCAGGAGCACCACCGCGGCGACCACGGTGGCCGCAAGGGTGAAGGTGGCGGCCGGGAGGATGCGCCGGGCTCGGCGCGCGTAGAAGCGTCTCAGCGATATCCGGCCGGTGCGGCCGAGCTCACCGACGAGCTGCTGGGTGATCAGGAAGCCCGAGATGACGAAGAAGACGTCGACGCCGACGAACCCGCCGGCGAACCAGGAGACCCCCGCGTGGGCAGCGAGGACCGTGAGGATGGCGACGGCGCGCAGCCCCTGGACGTCGCCGCGCAGCTGCTTTGCGGGGGCTTCGGCGGGAGCCGTGGGGGCGGCGGGGGCAGGGGAGGGGACCGAGATGTCAGAAGACATAGGCAGAAGAGGCTAGCAATTCTCCTCGAGCGCGTATGGCCCCCGCGGGTATCAGGCGCTGCCCAGGACCTCCAGGACGTTGCGGATGTCTTCGCTCGTCGTCTGCCACGACGTCACGAACCGAACCTGGCCGCCGAGCCGGTGGAAGAGCACCCCGGCTGCTTCCAGACGGTCGGCCGTCTCCTCGGGGAGATCCATCCAGGCGAGGTTGACGTCGACGGGGTTGGTGATGCGTACGCCTGCGGTCCGAAGGCCGGCGGCGAGCTCCGCCATCCGCTCGTTGGCGTTGCGGGCGTTGCGGAGCCAGAGGTCGTCGGTGAGGTAGGCCAGCAGCTGGGCCGACTGGTAGCGCATCTTCGAGGTGACGTGGCCGCTGCGCTTGGTGCGGTAGACCAGCTCGTCGGCGGTGGCGTCGGTGAAGCAGACGATCGCCTCGGCTGAGAGGGCACCGTTCTTCGTCGCGCCCAGCGAGAGCACGTCGACCCCGGCCCGCCAGGTGAGGTCGGCCGGGGCTGCGCCCGTGGCCACGACGGCGTTCGCGAAGCGGGCGCCGTCCAGGTGCACCCGTAGGTCGCGGGTCTTGGCGATCGCGGTGAGCTCGGCGGTCTCGTCCGCGGAGTAGACCGAGCCGTAGTCGGACGGTGAGGTGAGCTCGAGGACCGCCGGCTGGGAGTGGTGTGGGTCGCCCCAACGTACGCCGTCCAGGTGGGCCTGCAGCGCCTCCGGCGCCATCTTGTAGTTCTCGCCGGCGATGCCGGTCATCACCGCGCCGCCGCTGAGGAAGGAGGTCGCGCCGCCCTCGGAGCTCAGGATGTGCGCGGTCTCGTGGCAGACCACCGCACCCCACGGCGGGGTCATGGCGGACAGGGAGAGGGCGTTGGCGGCGGTGCCGCTCAGCACCGGGAAGACGCGCGCCGTCGGGTGCTCGAAGACCTCGCGCACGCGGGCTTCGAGCGCGGCGGTGACCTCGTCACCTCCGTAGGCGAGCGCGGAGCCGGAGTTGACGGCGGCCATCGCCTCCAGGATCGCGGGGGAGACGGAGGCGGCGTTGTCAGAGCGCAGTTCGACGGTCACGGTCCTATTCTCGTCATGACGGTTCCACTCGTCCGCGGAAGGTCCGATAATCCCGTACGTACGCGATATATCGCTATGACAGAATGGCGGCTGTGACGACGCTGAGTGTGCTGGACGAGGTCACCTGGGCGGGCGCGCCGGTGGCCGGCGAGCGGACCCGGGCGCTGCTGCGCGCGCTGGTCGAGGCCGGTCCGCGAGGTGCCTCCGAGGCTGCTCTGGTCGAGGAGGTCTGGGGGCGTGACGACGTCCCGGCGCATCCCTCGAAGGCGCTCCAGGTGGTGGTCTCCCGGGCCCGGACGGCGACCGCGTCCAGCGCCATCGAGCGTACGCCGCGGGGCTACCGCCTCAACCTCCAGGCCGGTGAGGTCGACGCCTGGTCGCTGCGTCCGGAGGCGCTGAGGCTGGCCGCCGAGAAGAGGTACGCCGAGGCGCTTCCGCTCCTCGAACGGCTCGTCGGGCTCGACCCCGACGAGGAGGTGATCGAGGCGGTGCTGCGGGCGGTCGCCGCGGTGCATGGTGTGCCGGCGGCGCTGGAGCGCTTCGAGACGTACCGGACCGGGCTGGCCGACGGACTCGGCGTCGACCCGAGCCCACGGCTGCGGGCCGTCCACGCCGAGCTGCTGGCGCGCGACCGCCCGGTGCGCTCGGGGCTGCGTCATGACGCGGACGTGCTGATCGGTCGCGAGCAGGACGCCGCCGAGGTCTCCGCCCTGCTGAAGGGCTCGCGGGTCGTCACGATCCTCGGGCCCGGCGGACTGGGGAAGACCAGCCTGGCCCAGGTGATCGCCCACGGCGCCGAGCAGCCGGTGGTCCACTTCGTCGAGCTGGTCGGCGTGACCGCTCCCGAGGACGTGGTCAGCGAGGTCGGCTCGGCTCTCGGCGTGCGCGACTCGGTCGCCCACCGTGACCGGCTCACTCCCGATCAGCGGGCCGACGTACGCTCGCGGATCGCGCAGCAACTCGACGGTGTGCCGACCCTGCTCGTCCTCGACAACTGCGAGCACATCGTGGCCGCCGTCGCCGACCTGGTCGCCTTCCTGGTCGCGACGGTGCGCGACCTGACCGTCCTCACCACCTCGCGGAGCCCGCTCGCCATCGGCGCGGAGCGGGTCTACCCGCTCGGCCGGCTGGGGACGTACGACGGCAGCGAGCTGTTCCGGCGCCGTGCGGTCGCCGCGCGGCCCGGGGTCCACCTCGACGAGGTGCGGGTCGACGAGATCGTCACCCGGCTCGACGGCCTGCCGCTGGCGATCGAGCTGGCCGCGGTCAAGGTGCGCGCGATGTCGGTCGACGACATCGCGCGGCGGCTGGAGAACCGGTTCGAGCTGCTGCGCGGTGGCGACCGCAGCGCTCCCGACCGTCACCAGACCCTGGTCGCGGTCATCGACTGGTCCTGGATTCTTCTGTCCGACCGTGACCGGAGGGCGATGCGCTGGCTCTCGGTCTTCCACGACGGGTTCACCCTCGCGGCCGCGGAGGCGATGCTCGGCGCCGACACGTTCGCCGCGATCGAGGAGCTCGTCGACCAGTCGCTGCTGACCGTCGTCGACGCACCGCTGGGGTCCCGCTACCGGATGCTCGAGACCGTCCGCGAGTTCGGCCGGATGCAGCTGATCGACGCCGGCGAGGAGACCGCGGCCCGAGCGGCCCAGCGCGCGTGGGCACGGGACTACGCCGACGCGAGCGCCGGCCGGATCTACTCCCCGGAGCAGTTCGACGCCATGGACGAGCTGCGCGCCGAGGAGAGCAACCTCGCCGACATCCTGCGCCAGGTCCTGGCCGACGACGAGGCCGAGTCGGTGATCCGTCTCTTCTGCGCGATGGGTGTCTTCTGGACCATCGCGGGCGAGCACCAGCGGGTGATCATGCTGGCCGCACCGGTCGCCGATCTGCTCGTCGAGTGGGAGCCGCCTCCCGAGTTGCTGGAGAAGACCCGGCTCGTCCTGGCCCTGCTGCTCTTCGGCGCCGCCGTCACCGGCGGCTCCGGGCTCGAGCGGCTGATGAGGATCCTCGACCGGATCGGCGCCGACGCCGCGGACCCACAGCTCAGGGTGATGCTGAAGGTCATGCAGGCGATGGCGAGCACCGTCGCCGGATCCGCGACCGACTCTCGGGCCGGCCGGCCGCTGGAGGACGAGCTGGCCGATCTGGTCGACGACCCCGACCAGGACGTACGCGCTCGTGCCTACACCTTCCTCAGCCACGAGCGGGAGAACCTCGGCGACCCTGAGGGTGCGGTCGCCGCGGGGAGGGAGGCGCTGCGCCTGACCGGCACTGACGGCGGCCTGTGGCCCCAGGCGATGCTGCACGCCCAGCTCAGTGGCCTCTATGCCCAGCTCGGCCGTCTCGGCGAGGCGGCCGAGCACGCCCGCGAGGCCGTCCCGGTCCTGCGCCGTCTCGGTGCCGACGACGACCTCGTCCAGACCCGCGCCATCCTGGTGACGTACGCCGTGGAGCAGGGCCGCCTCGAGGAGGCCGCCGAGATCCTCGCCCAGCTCGCCGACGAGCAGCCGCACGGCGGCTTCGGCTCACGCGGCGCCGTCCACGGCGCCCGCGCCCAGCTCCTCCTCGCCCAGGGGCGGATCGGCGAGGGGCTGGCGCTGTTCCGGGAGGTGGTGGCGACGATGGGCGAGATGCCGTTCCCGGGGTTCACCGACGACGCCGACCTGGTGCCGTGGCGCGTGGCGGCCGAGGCGGTCACGGTGGTCGCCTGCGCCCGCCACGGTGAGGGCGCGGAGGGCTCCGACCTCTTCGAGGCTCTGATGGTCAAGGCGCCGCGACTGGTCTCCGAGGAGCGCCGAGCCCAGGACTATCCCGTCACCGGCATGGTGCTGCTCGCGCTCGGGCTCTGGGGCCTGCTGCGGGACGCGCTGCCGCGCGAGGAGTCGGTGCGGCTGGTCGTGTTGGCCGACCGGTTCGGCTACTCCCGCTCGTTCCTGGACATGCGCTGGGAGCGTGCGGTCGCTGACGCGAACCGGCTCGCGCCGGGCGTACTGGATCGGGTCTGCGAGGAGTACGGCGAACGCCGCGGGCTCGCCCTGCTGGACGAGGCCCGCGGCGTCATCGCGCGCCTGGAGTGAGACCTGGGAGCGGTCAGAGCTTCTTGCTGTAGCTCCACACCGAGAGCGGGGCGAAGATCGCGACGACCGCGGCGCAGCCGACGAGCGCCCACACGACGCTCAGGGTGACGTCGCCGGCGTTCATCAGGTCGCGGGTGGCGTTGATGACCAGCGTGACCGGGTTGAGGTCGACGAAGGTCTGCAGCCAGTCGGGCATCGTCTCCTTCGGTACGAACGCGGGGGAGAGGAAGGTCAGCGGGAACATGATCATCATGCCCAGGCCCTGCACCCCGCCCGCGGTCTTCATGATCGTGCCGAGCCAGGTGAAGATCCAGCTCAGCGACCAGCCGGCGAAGATGGTCAGCGCCCAGCCGGCGAGCACCCCGCCGACCCCGCCACCGGGCCGGTAGCCCATCAGCAGGCCGACCACGATGGTCAGCGTCGCGGCGATCCCGTAGCGGAGCAGGTCCGCGACGGCGGGGCCGGCCAGCGGCGCGATCCGGGCGATCGGGAGCGCCTTGAACCGGTCGAAGACGCCCTTGTCCATGTCCTCCCGCAGCTGGGTGCCGCGAGCCATCGAGGCGGTCAGCGCGGTCTGGGCCAGGATGCCGGTGATGATGGTCGGCAGGTACGACTTGACGTCACCGGAGATCGCCCCGCCGAAGATGTAGGCGAACATCGCGGTGAACAGCAGCGGCTGGATCGTCACGTCGAAGAACTGCTCGGGGTTGCGCATCATCTTGATCAGCGCGCGCCGGGCCATGGTGAACGTCTGGGCGATCGTCTCGCCCACACCGGGGTGCGTCTTGAGCGGGCGGTCGGCGACGGCGTACGTGGAGATCAGTGCAGCCATCTCAGGCCACCTCCTCGGTGTGGATGTCGGTGTGGATGTCGGTCCGGCCCCGGTCTTGGGGGCTGTCGGTGCCGTGACCGGTCAGGGCGAGGAAAACCTCGTCCAGGGTCGGCTGCTGCACGTTGGCGGTGGTGATTGAGATGCCGGCGTGGCGAAGGCCGATGAGCACGTCGGCTGCTCGGTCGGCATCGGCCAGCGGTACGTTGACACCGCCCGCCTCGGGAGTGAGCACCGGCTGATCGCCGGTGACCTTCTCGACCACAGCGGCGGCCGTGGCGACCTGCGTCTTGTCGCTCAGGCGCAGGTGCAGCGTGGAGTTGCCGACGGAGGTCTTGAGCTGCTCCGAGGTGCCTTCGGCGACCTTGACGCCGCGGTCGATGACCGCGATCCGGTCGGCGAGCTGGTCGGCCTCGTCGAGGTACTGCGTGGTGAGCAGGACGGTGGAGCCGCCGGCGACCAGCGTACGGATGGTGTCCCACATCTGGCCCCGGGTGCGGGGGTCCAGGCCGGTGGTCGGCTCGTCGAGGAAGATCAGCGGCGGGCGGGACAGGAGCGAGGCGGCGAGGTCGAGGCGACGGCGCATGCCGCCGGAGAACTTCGAGATCTGCCGCTTGGCGGCCTCCTGGAGCCCGAAGGACTCCAGCAGCTCCTCCGAGGCGGCCCGGGCGGACTTGCCGGACATGCCCAGCAGGCGTCCGAAGAGGACCAGGTTCTCGGTGGCGGTGAGGTTCTCGTCGACGGAGGCGTACTGCCCCGTCACGCCGACGAGCTGACGGACCTGGTGGGGGTTCGCCTTGACGTCGACCCCGAAGATCTCCGCCTTGCCGGCATCGATCGGGAGCAGGGTCGCGAGCATCTTCAAGGTGGTGGTCTTGCCGGCGCCGTTGGGGCCGAGCACGCCGAAGACCTCTCCGCGGCGGATCTCGAGGTCGATCCCGTCGACCGCGGTGAAGTCTCCGAAGGTCTTGACCAGACCTGAGGCCGATACGGCCAGTTCGGTGGTGGTTGTCATGCTCCCAGGGTGTGGGGCGCCGGTTTCAGGGCGCCTTCACCGTGGTTTCACGACAGCCGGCCCGGTTTCAGTGGCCGGTTTCAGCGGGCGGCAGCCAGGCGGGCGAGGACGTCGTCGAGATCCTCGCCCACCACCAGCGACTCCGCGGGGGAGCCGTGCAGGAAGCCTGCCGCGGCGATGCGCTCCATCATCTCCACGAACGGGTCCCAGAAGCCGTTGACGTTGAACAGGCCGACCGGCTTCCCGTGCAGCGAGAGGGTCTGCCAGGTCCAGACCTCGAAGAGCTCCTCGAGGGTGCCGATCCCGCCGGGGAGCGCGAGGAACGCGTCGGCGCGCTCGGCCATGAGCGCCTTGCGCTCGTGCATGGTGTCGACCACGACCGTCTGCATCCCCGGCGCGCCTTCGACGCGACCCCACTCACGTTCGACCATGAACCGTGGGATCACGCCGAAGACCCTGCCGTCGCCGTCGATCGCGCCCTGGGAGATCTGGCCCATCAGGCCTCCGCCGCCCGCTCCGTAGACCAGCTCGATCTCGCGCTCGGCGAGGCCCTTGCCGACCTCGTAGGCCTTCTCCATGAGCGCCGGGTCGTTGCCGTCGCGGGAGCCGAGAAAGACCGCCAGATGCTTGATCATGGGCGTGAGGTTAGTCGTCGTCGGTGATCGCCTGGTTCGTCAACGCGCGGAAGCGCTCGTAGACGTCCTTGTCACCGGTGACCTGGATGCCCTCGTCGTCCCGCCGGCGCCAGAGCCAGGCGTCCAGGTCGGCCGCGGTGCCCTTGATGACCACGTCGGGCTCGGTGCCGCCGGGTATGGCGTCCGGGGAGACGACGCTGAGGTCGGGCTCGTCCTCCAGGCTGTCGCCGTTGGGGCGGGTGCCGGAGACGAGGCCCAGCTCGACCCAGGTCTGGGTGTCGGTGTCGACCGCGTCGACGCGTACGTACTGGCCGCCGCCGGTGAACCTCGCCCAGTCGGGCTTGCCGCCGTAGAAGACGTCGAGGATCTCGTCGATCCCGTCGGCGGCCAGGGCCGGGTCGAGCGGCGTCACGGCGCCGGCGGTGAGCTCCGCGTCGAGGCGGTGGATGAGGATCTCGTGGGCCTGCCTGCGGTAGGTGAAGGCGGCGGTCTGGTCCGGCGACCAGGACCAGGTGGGCTCCTCGGGCCCGGTCTGCTCCAGGGTCTTGATGAACCTGGCGTTGAGGTCGTCGAAGTGGGCGAGCAGGTCCTGGTAGGTCGCGTCCTCCGGGCGCTCCGGCTCGGAGTAGGTCTCGCTGGTGGGCTCGGACGGCCGAGTCTCCAGGACGTACGTCCAGAAGTGCTGAACCTCGGCGGCGACGTGCCACAGCAGGTCGGCGGCGGTCCAGTCCGGTGCGGTCGGCACCGGGGTGGTGGGGTCCGTGTCTGCGAGTACGGCACGGAAGCGCGCCGACTCCGACCGGATGTGGTCGAGGTAGGCGGTGGGGGTGAGGCGGGTTGTCATGGAGCGAACACTAAGGGCCCGCGTCTCAATCTCCGAACGGGTTTTGCGACATACATGCAGACTGACGTATGTTCATGCACATGACGAAGAAGCGCGTCGCCGTCGCCGGTGCCAGTGGATATGCCGGAGGTGAGCTGCTCAGGCTGCTGCTGGCCCACCCCGAGGTGGAGATCGGCGCCCTGACCGCCGCCTCCAGCGCGGGCAAGACCCTGGGGAGCCTCCAGCCCCACCTGATCCCGCTCGCCGACCGAGTTCTGGAGCCCACCACCGCCGAGACCCTGGCCGGTCACGACGTCGTCTTCCTGGCGCTGCCGCACGGCGAGTCCGGCCCGATCGCGGCAGGCCTTCCCGATGACGTGGTCGTGATCGACTGCGGCGCCGACTTCCGGCTCGCCGACGCCGAGACGTGGACGAAGTTCTACGGCACCGACCACGCCGGCACCTGGCCCTACGGGCTCCCCGAACTCCCCGGACAGCGGGCAGCGCTCGCCTCGGCCAGCCGGGTCGCGGTGCCGGGCTGCTTCCCGACCGTCTCCACCCTGGCCCTCGCCCCTGCGATCGAGGCCGGCATCGTCGAGCCCGAGGTCGTCGTGGTCGCCGCCACCGGCGCCAGCGGCGCGGGGAAGTCGTCCAAGCCCCACCTGATCGGTGCCGAGGTCATGGGCAACGTCAGCGCCTACGGCGTCGGCGGCGTCCACCGGCACACCCCCGAGATCGTCCAGAACCTCTCCGGACTCATCGACTGCGAGGTGTCGGTCTCCTTCACCCCGGTGCTGGTGCCGATGCCGCGCGGCATCCTGGCGACCTGCTCCGCGAAGCTCAATGACGGCGTGACGGCGGCCGATGCGCGTGCGGTCTTCGAGAAGGCGTACGCGGAGGAGCCCTTCGTCCACCTTCTGCCCGAGGGGCAGTGGCCGCAGACCCAGGCCGTGCTCGGGTCCAACGCGGTCGTCCTCCAGGTGACCGTCGACGAGGCCGCCGGGCGGCTGGTCGTGGTCGGCGCCGAGGACAACCTCGCCAAGGGCACCGCCGGGGGCGCGATCCAGTGCATGAACCTCGCGCTCGGGCTCGACGAGACCATGGGCCTGACCACGGTGGGAGTCGCGCCGTGATCGACCTGGAGACCGTCGCCCACGAGCCCGGTCGGCCCGACCCCGCCAAGGCCCGCACACTGGCCGGCGCCCTGCCGTGGCTGAAGGAGTATCACGGCAAGATCGTCGTGGTGAAGTACGGCGGCAACGCCATGACCGACGACAAGCTCAAGCGTGCCTTCGCCGAGGACATCGCCTTCATGCGGTTCGCCGGCTTCAAGCCGGTCGTCGTGCACGGCGGCGGCCCCCAGATCTCGAGCATGCTCGACCGGCTCGGCATCGAGTCGGAGTTCCGCGGCGGGCTGCGGGTGACCACCCCCGAGGCCATGGACGTGGTCCGGATGGTCCTGGTCGGCCAGGTGCAGCGCGAGCTCGTCGGACTGATCAACGAGCACGGCCCGCTGGCCGTCGGGCTCTCCGGCGAGGACGCCGGACTCTTCACCGCCGAGCCGGCCAGCACCATCATCGACGGTGAGGAGATCGACCTCGGCCAGGTCGGCGAGGTCGTCGACGTACGTCCCGAATCGGTCCTCGACATCATCGAGGCCGGCCGGATCCCGGTCGTCTCCAGCGTCGCGCCCGACGTCGACGGCGCCGTCTACAACGTCAACGCCGACCGCGCGGCCTCGGCGCTGGCGGTCGCGCTCGAGGCGGAGAAGCTGCTGGTGCTGACCGACGTCGAGGGTCTCTACCTCGACTGGCCCGACCCCGAGGAGGTCATCGGGGAGATCAGTCCCGAGGCGCTGGAGGGCATCCTGCCCGAGCTGGCCAGCGGGATGATTCCGAAGATGAGCGCCTGCCTGGAGGCGGTCAAGGGCGGCGTCAAGCGCGCCACCGTCGTCGACGGCCGCGCCGAGCACGCCGTACTGCTGGAGCTGTTCACCGCCGAGGGGGTCGGCACGCAGGTGCTCCCCGGCGTCACCACGAAGACCCGCAAGGCAAGGGAGCTCGACAAATGACGACGTACTCTGAGCGCTACGCCGACGCGCTGATGAACACCTTCGGCACTCCCAAGCTGGTCCTCACCCGAGGCGAGGGTGCCCACGTGTGGGACGAGGACGGCAAGGAGTACGTCGACCTGCTGGCCGGCATCGCGGTCAACGCCCTCGGGCACGCCCACCCGGCGCTGGTCTCCGCGGTGACCTCCCAGATGGAGTCCCTCGGCCACGTCTCCAACTTCTTCACCTCCCACCCCCAGGTCGAGCTGGCCGAGGCGCTGCTCGCCCGGGTCCCCGGCGGCGAGACCGGCCGGGTCTTCTTCACCAACTCCGGCACCGAGGCCAACGAGGCCGGCTTCAAGCTGACCCGGCGCACCGGGCGGACGCACATCGTGGCTGCCCAGGGCGCCTTCCACGGCCGCTCGATGGGCGCCCTGGCGCTGACCGCCAAGGAGGCCTACCGGAAGCCGTTCGAACCGCTGCCGGGCGAGGTCACCTTCGTCCCCTACGGCGACGCTTCCGCGTTGGCGGCGGCCGTGACCGACGAGACCGCGGCGATCATCCTGGAGCCGATCCAGGGCGAGGCCGGCGTCATCGTGCCGCCCGCCGACTATCTCGCGGCTGCGCGGGCCGTGGCCGACGAGCACGGCGCGCTGCTCTGGCTCGACGAGGTCCAGTCCGGCCTGGGCCGCACCGGCCGCTGGTTCGCCCACGAGACCTCCGGGGTCACCGCCGACATCGTCACCCTCGCCAAGGGGCTCGGCGGCGGCTTCCCGATCGGTGCCTGCATCGGTCTGGGCCGGGCCGCGACGCTCTTCGAGCCCGGCAACCACGGCACCACCTTCGGTGGCAACCCGGTCGCCTGCGCCGCAGGTCTCGCGGTGATCGACACCATCGAGGCCGACGGGCTCCTCGAGCACGTCACCGTGCTCGGCCAGAAGCTGCGCGACGGCCTCGCCGCCGACCCGCGGGTCACCAGGGTCGACGGGGAGGGCCTCTTCATCGGAGTGGTCCTCGCCGGTCTCGACTCGGGCGCTGTCGCCGCGGCCGCCCTCGAGGCGGGCTTCATCCTCAACAACGCGACGCCCGAGCGGATCCGGATCGTGCCGCCGCTCGTGCTCACCGAGGACGACGCCGAGAGCCTCCTGGCCGCCTGGCCGTCCATCCTCGACGCGGCCCAGGAAACGGGGGCGAGATGACCAGACACTTCCTCCGCGACGACGACCTCACCCCGGCCGAGCAGGCCGAGGTGCTGGCGCTCGCGGCAGCGATGAAGCAGGACCCCTACGCCGCCAAGCCGCTCGCCGGCCCGGTGACCGTGGCCACGATCTACGACAAGCCGACGCTGCGCACCCAGGCGTCGTTCTCCTCCGGGATCGCCGAGCTCGGTGGCCACTCGATGCTCGTCGACGGCCGCCTGGCCGGGATCGGCGAGCGGGAGTCCGTCGCCGACGTCGCCCGGGTCCTCGGCCGGCAGGCGGGCGAGATCGTGTGGCGTACGTTCGCCCAGACCGACCTCGAGCAGATGGCCGCCCACTCCGGGGTCCCGGTCGTCAACGCGCTCACCGACGAGTTCCACCCCTGCCAACTGCTCGCCGACCTGCAGACGCTGCGCGAGCACAAGGGATCGCTGGCCGGCCTGACCGCGGCCTTCCTCGGCGACGCGGCCTGCAACATGGGCAACTCCTGGGCGCTGGCGGGGGCAATCGCCGGGATGCACGTCCGGTTCGGGGCGCCCGAGGGCTACGCGCCCGATGCGGAGGTGCTGGTCCGGGCCAAGGAGATCGCCGAGGAGACCGGCGGCTCGGTCACCGTGACCTCGGATCCGGTCGCGGCGGCAGCCGGGGCCGACGTACTCATCACCGACACCTGGGTCTCGATGGGCAAGGAGAGCGAGGCGGCCGCGCGGGTCGCGGTGTTCTCGCCCTACGCGCTCACCACCGACCTGCTCGGCCACGCCGACCCCGAAGCTGTTGTGCTGCACTGCCTGCCCGCCTACCGCGGCAAGGAGATCGAGGCCGAGGTGCTCGACGGTCCGCGCAGCCTGGTGTGGGACGAGGCGGAGAACCGGCGCCACGCCCAGAAGGCGATCCTGGCCTTCCTGTGGGAGCGACGATGACCACCAACGAGACGCAGCGGCCGGCGACCAAGGGGGCGCGCCAGTCCCTGATCGTGGACATCATCTGGAGCAAGGAGATCCGGTCCCAGACCGAGCTCTCCGAGGCGTTGTTCGCCCACGGGGTCAACGTCACCCAGGCGACCCTCTCGCGTGATCTGGACGAGCTCGACGCGGTGAAGGTGCGGGCGCCTTCGGGCGCGCTGGTCTACGCGGTCCCCGGTGAGGGTGGCGACCGCACGGCGGTCGCCCCGGGGGAGTCGGCCAGCGGACGCAGCAAGCTCGGCCGACTCGCCCGAGAGCTCCTGGTGAGCGCCGACGGCAGCGGCAACCTCGTGGTGCTGCGTACTCCTGCAGGGGGTGCCCAGTACTTCGCCTCCGCGATCGACCGGGCCGAATATCCCGACATCCTCGGCACCATCGCCGGCGACGACACCGTGCTCGTCATCGGCCGCGAGCCCAAGGGCGGCGCAGCGCTCGTCAACCGCTTCCTCAGCCTCGCCGGCAAGACCACAGACATTCCGTAAGTTTCAGAGCAAGGAGCAACATCTCGTGAGCAAGGTCCTGACCTCCCTTCCCAAGGGTGAGCGCGTCGGCATCGCCTTCTCCGGAGGTCTCGACACCTCCGTGGCGGTCGCCTGGATGCGCGACAAGGGCGCGGTTCCGTGCACCTACACCGCCGACATCGGGCAGTACGACGAGCCCGACATCTCCGGTGTCCCGGACCGCGCGATGGCCTACGGCGCCGAGATCGCCCGCGCCATCGACATCAAGCCGCAGCTCGTCGAGGAGGGCCTGGCCGCGCTCGCCTGCGGTGCCTTCCACATCCGCTCCGGTGGCCGTGCCTACTTCAACACCACGCCTCTGGGGCGTGCGGTGACCGGCACGATGCTGGTGCGTGCGATGCAGGCCGACAACGTCAACATCTGGGGCGACGGGTCGACCTTCAAGGGCAACGACATCGAGCGGTTCTACCGCTACGGCCTGATGGCCAACCCCGAGCTGCGCATCTACAAGCCGTGGCTCGACGCCGACTTCGTCCACGAGCTCGGTGGACGCCACGAGATGTCGGAGTGGCTGGTCGCGCACAACCTGCCCTACCGCGACTCCACCGAGAAGGCGTACTCCACCGACGCCAACATCTGGGGCGCCACCCACGAGGCCAAGACCCTGGAGCACCTCGACGTCTCGCTGGAGACGGTCGAGCCGATCATGGGCGTGAAGTTCTGGGACCCCTCGGTCGCCATCGAGACCGAGGACGTCTCGGTGACCTTCGTCGAGGGCCGCCCGGTGGCGATCAACGGTCAGTCGTTCTCCGATCCGGTGGCGCTGGTCTACGAGGCCAACGCGATCGGCGGTCGTCACGGCCTGGGGATGTCGGACCAGATCGAGAACCGGATCATCGAGGCCAAGTCCCGCGGCATCTACGAGGCGCCGGGCATGGCGCTGCTGTGGGCGGCCTACGAGCGGCTGCTCAACGCGGTGCACAACGAGGACACCATGTCCAACTACTACAACGAGGGCCGCAAGCTCGGCCGGCTGCTGTACGAGGGCCGCTGGCTCGACCCGCAGGCGCTGATGCTGCGCGAGTCGATCCAGCGCTGGATCGCCTCGCTGGTCTCGGGCACGGTCACCCTGCGGCTGCGCCGGGGTGAGGACTACACGGTGTTGAACACCGAGGGTTCCCACTTCTCCTACCACCCCGAGAAGCTCTCCATGGAGCGCGTCGAGAACGCCGCCTTCGGTCCCGTCGACCGCATCGGCCAGCTCACCATGCGCAACCTCGACATCGCCGACTCCCGCTCCAAGCTCGAGATCTACGCCGGCCACCCCCTCGACCAGGGCACCGTGCTCGTCGAGAACGGCACCCTCTTCGGCGAGCTGCCCGCCGGCGGCTTCGACCGCATCGCGGCGACCGACGGCAAGCCCATCGCCGTGCTGCCGGTCGAGGAGCAGGTCCTGGACGAGAGCGTCCTGGACGAGGCCGCGCTGGAGGCGGGCAACGACTGATGGTGCGTGTGCACCGCGAGTCCGCGCGGGTTCTCCCGGTCAGTGCCGACGGTGAGGTGCTCCTCCTGCAGGACACCGACCCGGGGAACCCGTCGCGGGGCGCCTACTGGACCAGCATCGGGGGCGCCATCGACCCCGGCGAGGACGCGGTCGGCGCTGCCGCGCGGGAGCTGTGGGAGGAGGCCGGCATCCGGGTCCAGCCCGAGGCACTCGTCGGCCCTGTCCAGATCCACGCCGACGAGTACAGCTGGAACGGCGTCGACTACAGCGGCCACAACGCCTACTTCGCCCTCGTGCTCGAACGTCAGGTCGAGGTCAGCTTCGCAAACCTGGAGCCGATCGAGGTCGCATCGGTCGTCCAGGCCGGCTGGTGGACACCGGACAAGCTTCGCGCCGAGGGCACCGCGACCCCGGGCGCACTTCCTGACATCATGGAGATCGCCATCAAAGCCGTACGAGGAGAGTCGTGACCACGCCTGCCAACACCACCAACGAGGGCAAGCTCTGGGGCGGCCGGTTCGCCGGTGGTCCGTCGCCGGAGCTCGAGGCGCTCTCGCGCTCGACGCAGTTCGACTGGCGGCTGGCGCTCTACGACATCGCCGGGTCCCACGCCCACGCGAAGGCGCTGGGGGCGGCTGGGCTGCTCACCGGTGACGAGGAGAACGAGATTCACCGGGGTCTGGACGTCCTCGCCGACCGGTTCACTGCCGGACGGCTGCTTCCGGCTGCCTCGGACGAGGACGTACACGGTGCGCTGGAGCGGCTGCTCATCGAGGAGATCGGTCCCGACGTCGGGGGCAAGCTGCGGGCCGGGCGCTCGCGCAACGACCAGATCGCCACTCTCTTCCGGAGCTATCTGCTCGACCACGAGCGGGTGCTGCGGGGGCTCGTGCTCGATCTCATCGACGCGCTCGCGGCGCAGGCCGACGAGAACATGGGCGCGATCATGCCGGGACGTACGCACCTCCAGCACGCTCAGCCGGTGCTGCTCTCCCACCACCTGATGGCCCACGCCTGGTCGCTGCTGCGCGACGTCTCTCGGCTCGACGACTGGCAGAGCCGGGTCGTGTGCGACTCGCCGTACGGGTCCGGGGCGCTCGCGGGGCAGTCGCTCGGGCTCGACCCCGAGCTGGTCGCCTCCGAGCTCGGCTTCACCGGCTCGAGCGCGAACTCGATCGACGGGACGGCTTCGCGTGACTTCGTGGCCGAGTTCGCCTACGTGTGCGCTCAGATCGGGGTCGACGTCAGTCGGATCGCCGAGGAGATCATCCTGTGGGCGACCAAGGAGTTCGACTTCGTCACGCTGCACGACTCGTGGTCGACGGGGTCGAGCATCATGCCGCAGAAGAAGAACCCCGACATCTCCGAGCTCGCCCGCGGCAAGGCCGGACGACTGGTCGGCAACCTGACCGGGCTGCTGACGACGCTGAAGGCGCTGCCGCTGGCGTACAACCGCGACCTGCAGGAGGACAAGGAGCCGGTCTTCGACTCCCTGGACACCCTCGAGGTCCTGCTCCCGGCCTTCACCGGCCAGGTCGCGACGCTGGTCTACAACACCGACCGGATGGCAGAGCTCGCCCCTCAGGGCTTCTCGCTGGCCACCGACATCGCCGAGTGGCTGGTCCGGCAGGGCACGCCGTTCCGGATCGCGCACGAGCTCGCCGGCGCCTGTGTCCAGGCGGCGGAGAAGCGCGGCGTGGAGCTGGACGCGCTCACCGACGAGGAGTTCGCGACGATCTCGCCGGCGCTGACTCCAGACGTACGCCTGGTGCTGACCATCGAGGGGTCGGTCGCATCCCGCGACGGCCGCGGTGGCACCGCTCCCGACCGGGTCGCCGAGCAGCTCGCCGAGCTCCGGGCCAAGGCAGCCGGGTTCCGTACGTCGTAGTGCTCGCGAGCCTGTTGAACCAGCGCCCCGAGGTGACCGCTCCGCGGCTCCTCGGGGCGACGCTGTCCTTCGACGGCGTGAAGGTGCGACTCACCGAGGTCGAGGCGTACGCGGCCGACGATCCCGGCTCGCACGCCTTCCGAGGCGAGACGAACCGCAACCGGGTGATGTTCGGGCCGCCAGGGCGGCTCTATGTCTACTTCACCTACGGGATGCACCACTGCGCCAACCTGGTCTGCCATCCGGAGGGCGAGCCCGGCGCGATCCTGCTGCGTGCCGGCGAGATCATCGAGGGGATCGAGGTCGCCCGGGAACGACGTGGAGCGGTACGCGACGTCGATCTCGCCCGGGGACCCGCGCGACTCTGCTCGGCGCTCGGGATCGATCTGACGATGGACGGGACCACCGACTTCGAGCTGGACCTGGCGCCGGCCGACACGTGGGCGGCGATCGAGATCGCGGCCGGGCCACGCGTCGGGCTGCGGCTCGCTCCGGACCGTCCCTGGCGTTTCTGGGTCGCAGGCGACCCGACGGTTTCGCCCTACCGGCCGGCGAAAGCCCTCCGATAGCTGGCCGGACGGGCCGATGACCGTCCACAGGCCCGGTTCGGGCCGCGGTTCTCCACAGGCCGCATCGGCCCGGGCGGAACTGTCGGTGACCCTGATCAGGATGGTGGTCGGAGGTGATCGAGATGACGGTCGCAAGGGTAGAGAAGGAGCCATCACCGGACGATGGCGAGCGGATGGGGCCGGCCGGCGGGCTGGCGACGGTCAACGAGGTGCGGTTGATCGGCAGGTTGTCGCTGGCCGCTGAGGAGAAGGAGCTGCCGAGCGGAGATCAGCTGACCGCGTTCCGGGTGGTCGTCAACAGGCCGCGCGACAAACGCCGGGGGAGCCGGGTGCAGATCGACGCGCTCGAGTGTCACACCTGGGTTGCCCGGGTCCGGCGAGCGGCGATGACCTGGCAGGTCGGAGACGTCATCGAGGTCAACGGCTCCCTGCGTCGCCGGTTCTTCAAGACCGGCGGCCGGCTGCAGTCGATGACCGAGGTGGAGGTCTCGTCGGCCAGACGGGTGAGCCGGGCAGCCGCCGCGGCCAGGCAGGCCAGCTAGTGGCGCGATTTCTCCAGCCGTGCCGAGTCCAGGAGGCGGATGAGCACGCCGGGGTGCGGCTTGGGCTGGAACGAGGTCGCCTTCTCCGGCAGCAGCTGCCCGATCGATGCCGAGGAGAGGATGGTGTCGAAGGTCGGTGCCGCCAGCAGCACGGCGACGTCGCGACCCGGGCGGGCCCGCTTCAGCGCGGCGTCGACCTGGTGGGCGTGCAGCACCCGCGACGGCTGCCGCCGCAGCTCGGGGAGGACGCGGTCGTGCAGATAGCCGACATCACCGGTGATCGGGGTGTTGGCGGTGTCGACGTCGAGGGTGGCCCAGCCCCGGCCGTCGCTGAGCACGACGACACCGGGCCCGAGCCGGCTCAGGGCGGCGTCGCGGCTGCCGGCGGTCCACTCGGCGCCGACGGACTCGGCCGCGGCCCGTAGGTCGCGCAGGTTCACCCCGGCAAGCACCCGATGGATCGCGCCGAGCTGCAACGGCGTGTCGTCCTGGTCGATCAGCATCGCCAGGCCGAAGTCGGTCGCGGCGCCGTCGCCGGGTTCGGCGAGCCCTTGGAGCTCGGCGTACGCCGCGTAGCGGTGGTGTCCGTCGGCGATCAGTGCCTGCTGGCTCGCCCATGCCTTGCGCAGCTGCCCGATCAGCGCCTCGTCGGTGATCGCCCAGACGCGATGGTGCTGGCCGCCGTGGTCGTCGTACTGCTCCTCGGGCGTGCCGCTCTGCACCCGGTCGAGGAGCGCCGCGATGCCGTCGGGCGCGTGGTAGGTGAGCAGGATCGGCGCCGGGTGCACCCGCATCTGCCGCATCCGCGAGGCGAGCTGCTCGGCCTGGGCGGTGCGTACGCCCTCGTGGGGGATCACTGCGGCGTCAGCGGGGTCGTCGGTGCGGTGCGAGACGTCGAGGATCCCGACGACGCCGCGCACGGTGATCCCGGCGGCGGTGTACTCGTGGAGGTAGAGCGCGAGGTCCTGGTGCTGGCGCAGATCGCCGCGCGCCAGCCATGAGCTGATCCGGGAGGCGACCCCCCGATAGGGGCGGGAGTAGAGCCGTGCGGAGGTCGGGTCCCCGATCCGTGAAGGGGCCAGCGAGAGCGCTCGAAACGGCTCCAGGCGCAGCGGACGCCCGAGGTACGGCGCCCTGACCACACCCGTATCGTCCATCCGCACATCGTAGGGTCACACTGGTGCCATTCGCCGAACCCCCGACTCAGAGAAGGAACTTCGTGTGCTGACCGGCCATCAGTTGAAAGGCTCAGCCGAGCCGCTCGCCGCCGCCCACGACGTGGCGATGCTCGACCTCGACGGCGTGGTCTACATCGGGGGCACAGCGGTCCGGCGCGCCCCCGAGTCGCTCGCCGCGGCGCGCGAGGCCGGGCTCAGGCTGGCGTTCATCACCAACAACGCCGCCCGGCCTCCGGCCAAGGTCGCTGAGAACATCCGCAACCTGGGGATCGAGGCGACCGCCGAGGACGTGGTCACCTCCGCCCAGGCCGCTGCGCGGGTCCTGGCCGAGCGGCTCGCCCCGGGGGCGAAGGTCGTCAACCTGGGCGCCGCGGGCCTGCGCGAGCCGCTCGAGGCCGCCGGCCTGGTGCCGGTGGCCGTCGACGAGGACGCCGAGGCGATCGTCACCGGCTACAACCCCGAGCTGCTGTGGAAGGACATCCTGCGCGCGGCCGTGCGGATCAAGGACGGGCTTTTCTGGGTCGCCAGCAACACCGACATGACCTTCCCGGCGGCCTACGGGATCGCGCCTGGCCACGGTGTCCTGGTCGACACGCTGCGTCGATTCTCGGGCGTCGAGCCGGTCGTGGCGGGGAAGCCGTCGCGACCCCTGCTGGAGGAGACCATCCGGCGCACCGAGGCCGATCACCCGCTGATGGTCGGCGACCGGCTCGACACCGACATCGAGGGCGGTCGCAACGCCGGCATCGACACGCTGCTGGTGCTCACCGGCGTCACCGGGCTCGAAGACCTCGTCGCGGCCGAGCCGCGGCGACGGCCCTCCTACATCTCCGCCGACCTGGGCGGGCTGCTGGAGACCCACGCGGCGCCGGAGATCGACGGCACGACCGCGCGGCTCGGCGGCTGGACGGCAGAGGTACGCGACGGAGAGCTGCAGGTCACCGGCGAAGGGAGCCCCGACGACTGGTGGCGAGTGGCCGCGGCCAGTGCCTGGGCACACCTGGACGCCACCGGATCGGTGGCCACGATCGGTGCACAGGCCGTGCCGCCTGGCCCGGATGCCGACGGCGGGACGGTAGTCTCAGCCCCATGAGCGAGCAGCATTTCGACGAGACTCCGGCTGAGGCCTCGGCCGGGCTGGGTGGCGCGGGCATGGCGCCGCACACCGGTGTCGCCCGCGTCGACGCGGTGCTCGAGACGCTCGACCGGCTCGACGAGCTTCCGTTGGCCGAGCACGTCGGCGTCTTCGAGGCCGCTCACACCGAGCTGCGTCGCGCCCTGGACCCCGACACCGGGGCCCACGACGCGATGGCCCGGATCGCCGCGGCCTCCGGCGAGTCCCAGCCGACCGACCAGCCCTGAGAGGCGAGCGCATGCCTCCTCGCCGCCTGCGTCTCGACGCCGAGCTGGTCCGGCGCAAGCTGGCCCGGTCCCGCGAGCACGCCAGCGAGCTGATCGCCGCCGGCCGCGTCACGGTCTCGGGCAACCGAGCCACCAAGCCGGCCACAGGCGTCACCACCGACGTCGCGATCGTGGTCACCGAAGACCCCGACCGTCCCGACTTCGTCTCCCGCGGCGGCCACAAGCTGGCCGGCGCGCTCGCGGCGTTCGAACCGCTCGGACTCTCGGTCAAGGGCCGCCGCTGTCTGGACGCCGGCGCGTCGACCGGCGGGTTCACCGACGTACTCCTGCGCAACGAGGCCCGGCAGGTCGTCGCCGTCGACGTCGGCTACGGCCAGCTCGCCTGGCGGCTGCAGCAGGACGAGCGGGTCGTCGTCCACGACCGCACCAACATCCGCGACCTCTCCCTCGACGTGGTCGGCGAACCCGTCGACGTCGTCGTCGGTGATCTCTCGTTCATCTCCCTCGAGCTCGTTCTGGACGCGCTGATCCGGGTGACCAGTCCCGACGGTGACCTGGCGCTGATGGTCAAGCCCCAGTTCGAGGTCGGCAAGGACCGGGTCGGCAAGGGTGGCGTGGTCCGCGACCCCGTCCTGCGGGCCGAGGCCGTCAACGCCGTCGCCGCGGCCGCCGCGAGACGCGGCTGGGGCGCACGCGCGGTCACCACCAGCCCGCTCCCGGGCCCCTCGGGCAACGTCGAGTTCTTCCTGTGGCTACGCCGAGGGGAGGCCACCGTCACCGAGGCTGAGATCGAGGAGGCCGTGCGCGAGCAGCGCGGCCTGGAGAGCCCCGCCACCGGGGATGTGTCGGTGCCGTCTGAGAAGGTTGATCCGTGAGCGAGCGCCAGCGAGTGAACCGACCGATCAACACGCGAGCGCGTCCGTATTATCGCGCTTGCGCTACGGGGGTGCTCGCGTGACCGATGCCGACGCCCCTGGCGTGGACCCAGCTCCCGTGGACGCAGCCGAGGTTCGGCGCGTCCTCATGCTCATCCACACCGGGCGGGAGGAGGCCCGCGAGGTCGGTCTCGCCTGTGCCAAGTCGCTCGCGGTCCACGGCATCGTGGTCCGCGTGCTGGCCAGCGAGGCCGCCGACCTGGGCATCGACCCGGCGGCGTACGAACCGAAGCTCGAGCTCGCCACCGACGAGGACGACGCGAGTCGCGACTGCGAGCTGGCGCTCGTCATCGGCGGAGACGGCACCATCCTGCGCGCGGCCGAGATCGTCCAGCCCCACCGCACCCCGGTCCTCGGGGTCAACCTCGGCCATGTCGGGTTCCTGGCCGAGGCGGAGTACGACGACGTCGAGTCGACGATCGAGGCGATCGTTCAGCGTCGCTACACCTCCGAGGACCGCCTCGCGCTCGAGGTCAGCGTCTTCGAGGACGGTCAGAAGGTCTTCCGTACGTTCGCGGTCAACGAGGCCAGCGTCGAGAAGGCCGCGCGCGAGCGGATGCTCGAGGTCGTCGTCGAGATCGACGGCCGGCCGCTGTCGAGGTGGGGCTGCGACGGCGTCGTCTGCGCGACCCCGACCGGCTCGACGGCCTACAACTTCTCCGCCGGCGGCCCGGTCGTGTGGCCCGGCGTCGAGGCGCTGCTGCTGACCCCGATCAGCGCCCACGCGCTCTTCGCGCGGGCCATGGTGGTCGCGCCGACCTCGGTGCTGGCCGTCGAGGTCATCTCACGGGCCGACGGCGCCGGCGTGCTCTGGTGCGACGGCCGGCGTTCCTACGACCTGGGCCCGGGTGCCCGGATCGAGGTCACCCGGGGGGTGGAGCCTGTCAGACTCGTTCGCCTGCACCAGGCCCCGTTCACGGATCGTCTGGTGCGGAAGTTCGGACTGTCTGTGGAGGGATGGCGAGGCGCCGCGGAACGGCGTCCGTTCAGGATGAACGGAGGCGAGAATGCTTGAGGAGATCAGGATCTCCGGACTCGGGATCATCGAGTCCTCGACCCTGGAGCTCGGACCAGGGCTGACCGTGGTGACCGGTGAAACCGGCGCGGGCAAGACCATGATCGTGACCGCGCTCGGGTTGCTGCTCGGCGGCCGCGGCGACGCCGGCTCGGTCCGCAAGGGCAAGAAGGCGGCCCGCGTCGAGGGCGTCATCGATGCCCGGTCGCTGCCCGGCGTCGTCGAGGCGACAGAGGAGGCCGGGGGAGAGGTCGAGGAGGGCCGCGTCCTGGTGGCGCGCACCGTCGCGGCCGAAGGCCGAGCGAGGGCGTACGTCGGGGGAGCGACCGTCCCGGTGGCGACCCTCGGCTCGGTGACCTCACCGCTGGTCGCGGTCCACGGCCAGTCCGACCAGCACCGGCTGCTGCAGCCACGCGCGCAGCGCGACTCGCTGGACCGCTTCGGCGGCGACGCGGTTGCCAAGCTCATCGCGGCCTACAGCGAGATCCACGCCGAGCTCCGAGCCGTCGAGCAAGAGCTCGACGAGGTCACCACCCACGCCCGCGAGCGGGCGCAGGAGGCCGATCTGCTCCGCTTCGGCCTCGGTGAGGTCGAGGAGGTCTCACCGGAGTCCGGCGAGGATGTCACCCTCGCTCAGGAGGAGGAGAAGCTCGGCTACGCCGACACGCTGCGCACCGCCGCCGAGCAGGCCCGCGAGGCGCTCTCCTCGGAGGTCGACGCCCCCGATGCGCTGGGCGCCATCTCCGCCGCGCGCCAGGCTCTCGACGGCGTCCGCGACCACGACCCCGACGCCGCCTCCCTGGCCGACCGTCTCGCGGAGGTCTCCTACCTGCTCTCCGACCTGGCCGCCGACGTCGCCTCCTACGCGACCGCGATCGAGACCGACCCGGCGCGGCTCTCCGTGGTCTCCGAGCGCCGCGCGGCGCTGACCGCGCTGACGAGGAAGTACGGCGAGACCATCGACGAGGTGCTCGCCTGGGCCGAGACCGGCGCCAAGCGACTGCTCGAGCTCGACTCCGACGACGACCGGATCGAGGAGCTCCGTGGGGAGCGCACCCGGCTGCGCGCCGCCCTCGCAGACGCCGGCCTGGCGCTGTCGGCAGCCCGCACCGAGGCGGCCGGCGCTCTGGCCGAGGCGGTCAGCGACGAGCTCACCGGACTGGCGATGCCGCACGCGCGACTGGTGGTGGACGTACGCCAGAAGGAGACCGACGCGCCCGCATCGGAGGACGAGCCGCACGCACCGTTGAAGGTCGGTTCGGGCAAGGACCGCCGCTGGCTGCGCTACGGCTCCAACGGCCTCGACGAGGTCGAGCTGCTGCTGGCCGCCAACACCGGCTCGGAGCCGCGCCCGCTCCACAAGGGCGCCTCCGGCGGTGAGCTCTCCCGGGTGATGCTGGCGATCGAGGTCGTCCTGGCGGCCACCAGCCCGGTCCCGACCTTCGTCTTCGACGAGGTCGACGCGGGCGTCGGCGGCACCGCCGCGGTCGAGATCGGCCGGCGTCTGGCCCACCTCGCCCGCACCGCCCAGGTCCTGGTCGTCACCCACCTGCCCCAGGTCGCCGCCTTCGCCGACCACCACGTCGCCGTCGAGAAGACCAGCGACGGTGTGGTCACCAGCTCCGGCCTCACCGTCCTCGACGACGAGTCCCGCGAACGCGAGCTCTCCCGCATGCTGGCGGGGCTGACGGCCTCCGACACCGCCATCGCGCACGCCCGCGAGCTCCTCGAGGTGGCCCGCGCGGCGAAGGTCTGATCCCGCCGAGACCTCAGTTCTGGCGACCCGAGTCGGTCGTCGTGGCGAACGACACATGCCACAACGACCGACTCGGCCGCCAAACGTACGCATTCGGCCGCCACAACGACCGACTCGCCGGATCGGAGATCCGGGGACGCGCACAGGCGACGGGGGAGGATTGGCGGGACATGAGACTGCCTACTCGCCAGATTCCCTCCGTACTGCCAGGCATCCGCGGCACGCTCCGCGCGGGGCGGCCGACCAGGGCGCTGATCCCGCGGCTCAAAGAGGGCGACATCGCGGTGATCGACCATGTCGACCTGGACCGGAGCACCGCGCTGGCGATCGTGGCCAAGGGCGTCATCGCCGTGGTCAACGCCCAGCCGATGGTCTCGGGCCGCTACCCGAACCGGGGTCCGCAGACGCTGGCCGACGCCGGGATCGAGCTGATCGACAAGATCGGCGAGGCGGGGATCGAGAAGCTGGTCGACGGGCGGAAGGCGCGGATCCTCGACGGCGAGATCTTCGACGGCGAGCAGCTGCTGACCTCGGGCCGTGCGCTCGACCAGGAGTCCCTCGACAAGGACCTCGAGGACGCCAAACGGGGCCTGAGCTCCCACCTGGACCTCTTCACCCACAACAGCAGCGAGCTGCTCAAGCGCGAGGAGGAGGTGCTGCTGCACGGCAACGGCGTACCTCCTCTCGACACGCCGCTGGCCGGCCGGCCCGTCGTGGTGGTCGCCGACCATCCCGACCTGGACCGGCTCCTCGGTGACCTCGCCGGCTTCCTGCGCGAGCAGCGCCCGGCCATCATCGCGGTGGGTCCCGCGGCGAAGAGGCTGACCAAGAAGCAGGTACGCCACGCCGTGGTCGTCCTGGGCCCCGACACCGACAGCTACCCGGAGCCGAAGGTGCTCACCAGCGCCGCCGAGGTCGTCCTCGCGCCCGGCGCCTCCGCGAGCGAGAACGCCACCGAGCTCCTGGACCGGATCGGCGTGCAGCCGAAGCGGTTCGAGTCCGCCCTCGCCCCCGAGGACGCCGCCCTCCTGGTCGCCTATGCCCAGCACCCCTCACTGGTGGTCGGGGCCGGGCTGAGCACCACGCTGACCGACTTCCTCGAGGACCAGCGCCCGGGCCTGGCCGGCACCTACCTGACCCGGCTCGCGCTCGGGCCGACGCTGATCGACGCCTCCGCGGTCCCGGCGGTACGCCGCAAGGAGCCCCGCAGCCGTCGCCTCGTCCTTCCGCTTCTGGCCGCGGTGACGGCGCTGGCGATCGGCGTACCGGCCGGCGTCTGGGCCGCCGACCACGACCTCACCGCGATCGGCATTGGCATCGTGAACAGAGCCGACGACGGAGCCGCGGCGAGTCCCGCCTCCGGCGAGAGCGAGACGAAGAGCGCGAAGGAGCCGCAGCGGAGCGCCGAGGCCCAGTTCGTCGCCGAGGCCGGCGACGCGCTCCTGCCCGGCACGCTCACCGGCCAGAAGGTCGCGGTCGTCACCCTCCCCGGCGCCGACCAGAAGACGGTCGCCGCGCTCACCGGCAACATCGAGACGGCCGGCGGCGAGACGACGGGAGTGCTCGACGTACGGCCGAACCTGCTGGACCCTGACCGCAAGCAGTACGTCGACAGCCTGGCCACGCAGCTGGTCAAGCAGCTGGGCCGCGGTGACGCGGGACAGGCGACCTATCAGCGGATGGGCCAGGTGATCGGGGAGACCTACGCCGGCACGAAGCCGCCCACCGCGTTCGACCAGCCCGCCAAGACCGCCGCTGTGGCGTTGCTCACCGGCGACCTGGTCAAGGCCCAGGGACGACCGACCGGACCGGCCGGTCTCGTCCTGGTCGTCCTCGGTGAGGACAGCGAGGACACGACCGCGGTCGAGGGCCTGGTCGACGGCCTCGGTGCGACCACGAAAGGGCTGGTCGTGACGGCACCCACGGGCTCCGAGGACCTCGAGACGCTCCGCGCCAACGACTGGCCGGGCTGGTTCGCGTCGGTCGACGGCAGCGAGACGACCACCGGTCAGGTCGCCGCTCCGCTCGCGCTGTCTCGACAGCGGAGTCAACAAGGTGGCGATTTCGGTGCGTCAGGTTTCGGCGGCCTGCTGAAGCGTTGATAGGATTGAGGCCCATGAAGTCGGCGAGCTTGACCAAGCACATTTTTGTCACCGGGGGCGTCGCCTCCTCATTGGGAAAGGGCCTGACGGCATCGTCCCTCGGCCGTCTTCTCCGTTCGCGTGGCCTGAGCGTGACCATGCAGAAGCTGGACCCGTACCTCAACGTGGACCCCGGCACCATGAACCCGTTCCAGCACGGTGAGGTCTTCGTGACCAACGACGGCGCCGAGACCGATCTCGACATCGGCCACTACGAGCGGTTCCTCGACACCGACCTGGTCGGCCACGCCAACGTGACCACCGGGCAGGTCTACTCCAACGTGATCGCCAAGGAGCGCCGCGGCGACTACCTCGGCGAGACCGTCCAGGTGATCCCGCACATCACCGACGAGATCTCCGAGCGGGTCCTGGCCATGCACGGCCCCGAGATCGACGTGGTGATCACCGAGATCGGCGGCACGGTCGGTGACATCGAGTCGCTGCCGTTCCTCGAGGCGGCCCGCCAGGTGCGCCAGCGCCTCGGCCGCGACAACGTCTTCTTCGTGCACGTCTCCCTGGTGCCGTACATCGGCCCGTCCAAGGAGCTCAAGACGAAGCCGACCCAGCACTCGGTGATGGCGCTGCGCCAGATCGGCATCCAGCCCGACGCCATCGTGTGCCGCGCCGATCGCGAGCTGCCCGAGGGCATCAAGCGCAAGATCGCGCTGATGTGCGACGTCGACGAGGACGCCGTGGTGACCGCCGCCGACGCCCCGAGCATCTACGACATCCCGAAGGTGCTCCACCGCGAGGGTCTGGACGCCTATGTCGTACGCAAGCTCGATCTGCCCTTCCGCGACGTCGACTGGGCGCTGTGGGAGGACCTGCTCCGCCGGGTGCACCACCCCAAGGAAGAGCTGACCATCGGCCTGGTCGGCAAGTACATCGACCTGCCCGACGCCTACCTGAGCGTCGGCGAGGCGCTCCGCGCCGGCGGTTTCGCCAACGAGGCCAAGGTCAACATCCGCTGGATCCCCTCCGACGAGTGCGAGACCCCCGAGGGTGCCGCCAAGAACCTCCACGACGTCGACGCGGTCTGCGTCCCCGGCGGCTTCGGCATCCGCGGCCTGGAGGGCAAGCTCGGCGCGCTGACCTACACCCGCACGCACCAGATCCCCACGCTCGGCCTGTGCCTCGGCCTGCAGTGCATGGTCATCGAGTACGCCCGCAACGTGCTCGGCCTGGAGAAGGCCGACTCCACCGAGTTCGACGCCGAGACCCCCGAGCCCGTCATCGCCACGATGGAGGAGCAGAAGGCGTACGTCGAGGGCGCGGGCGACCTCGGTGGCACCATGCGCCTGGGGCTCTACCCCGCCGAGCTCAAGAAGGGCTCGATCGCGGCCGAGGTCTACGGCGAGACCTCCATCGAGGAGCGTCACCGCCACCGCTACGAGGTCAACAACGCCTACCGCGACCAGCTGGAGGACGCCGGCCTGGTCTTCTCCGGCCTCTCGCCCGACAATCAGCTCGTGGAGTTCGTCGAGCTGCCCCGCGACGTACATCCCTACTACGTCTCCACCCAGGCTCACCCCGAGCTCCGCTCGCGGCCGACCCGCCCGCACCCGCTCTTCGCCGGGCTGGTGAAGGCGGCCCTCGACCGGCAGAAGGAGCAGCGGTTCCCGATCGACGAGACCAACCTGCGCCGCGAGGTCAGCGAGGTCGAGCTGCCGGAGACGGCCGACGCCTGATCACTAGCTGACAGAGCCCCTGGGGCCGGCATGTGCCGGGCCCAGGGGCTCTGCGTCTGGGTGTCAGCGACGTACCTCGCCGGACGGCTTCACCTCGCCGCGCCACGCACCCGTCTCGGTGCCGCGGTTCTCGATGAAGTCCTTGAACCGCTCGAGGTCGCCCTTGGCCCGCATGTCGACGATCTTGAGCAGGTCACCGGTCTTCTCGACCGCGCCCTCGGGCTCGTACTCCAGGTGAAGCGTCACCTGGGTCGACTTCGCCATCGCGTCCGGGGTGAACGAGACGGTGCCCTTGTTCGTGGCGCCCTCGACGGCACGCCAGGTGATGCGCTCATCGGGAACCTGGTCGACGATCTCGGCGTCCCACTCGCGGGTCACGCCACCGATCTCAGCCTTCCAGTGCAGATGCTTGTCGTCGAGCTGCTGGACCGACTCGACGCCCTCCATGAACTGGGGGAACGACTCGAACTGGGTCCACTGGTCGTACGCGGTGCTGACCGGGACCGCGACCTGGACGCTCTTCTCGATGGTGCTCATGTCGTGTCTCCTCTCGATTGCGTACGACACGAGAGGTACCCGGCGTCCTCGCGGGCCATACGTTCTGGCGGCCCGGATTCTGCCGCGGTCACAACGCGCGAGCCGCGACCTGCCGCGAGTGCACGTCGGCCATGCGGATCACCGTCTGGCGGACGAACGGAACCAGCGTGTCGCCCTCACAGGCGGCGCGCGCGGCCGCGGCGACGTCCTCACCGGCCTGGACGGGGTAGAAGCGGAGCTGGAGTCCGTAGGCGAGCAGGCCGCCACCCCTGATGTCGGCGACGGCATCCAGATAGCGCTGCGCGTACGG
This sequence comes from Nocardioides sp. YJ-D4, assembly GCF_054031495.1. NCBI lineage: Bacteria > Bacillati > Actinomycetota > Actinomycetes > Propionibacteriales > Nocardioidaceae > Nocardioides > Nocardioides sp. YJ-D4. The sequence continues at coordinate 331,605 of NZ_CM132932.1, read as the reverse complement.
CGCCAGGATCTCGTCCTGGCCGGGGCGCCAGAACGCCGAGCTCAGGGCGTACCCACCGTCGGTGCGCGGCAGCCGGCGCTCGATCATGCTCACCTGCCAGGCCTCCTCCTTGGCCTCCGCGAGCGGCTGCGCCGTGCGTACGCCGAGGGCACTGACCCACGACTCGGGATCCGGGTCGCGTGCCTCCAGGGCTGCGACCGCCTCGGCGTCGTAGTCGCCCGTCTCGGCGCGCCGGCCGAGCAGCCGCCAGGCCACCTGTACGTCCTCGGCGGCCCCGCGCTCGGCCAGTGCGAGCTGCTCGGGTGTGGAGGCGTGCGAGGCGAGCACGCGCAGGGCGGTGTCGCGGTTGGCCGGGTCCTCGGCGAGCACCGCGGCCGCTGCGGCGACCAGCGCGCGCTGCTCGGCGACCCGCTCGGGCGCCGTCCACAGCTCGGCAGCGGTGACGGCCATGCTCAGGAACTCGCCGGTGACCTGCGGGTTGCGCTCGGTCTCGAGGACCGAGAGGACGCGCGAGACGACCTCGGGGCCGGCGATCTCGCCGCGGAACAGGGCGGTCCAGGCGCTGTTGACCGCGACCGCCCGCGCCACCGCATCGGGCAGCCGGCCGGCGTTCTGGCCGAGCCAGGCTTCGCTGGCCTCGTCCGAGCGCACCGCCGCGAAGGTCACGTCGGTCGCGTTGACCAGGTGCGCGGCGGCATCGGGGAGCGAGACCGCGACGGGCTCGCCCGCCACGGTGACCGCAGTGGTGGCGAGCAGGGCGCCGGAGTCGTCGTAGGAGGCGATGTCGAGCCGGTGGGGACGTACGGTGCCGTCGGGGCTGGTGACCGAGACCTTGCCGTCGGCGAGGGTGATCACGTCGGTGCCGGCGTGGTCGAGCCACGCGGTGGTCCAGGCGGAGAGGTCCTTGCCCGCGGCCGCTCCGAAGGCGCCCATCAGGTCGTCGAGGACGGTGTTGCCGTAGGCGTGCTCGGCGAAGTAGGACTGCAGCCCGGCGAGGTAGGCCTCCTCGCCGATGTAGGCGTGCAGCTGCTGCAGCACGGCCTGGCCCTTCATGTAGGTGATCGCGTCGAAGTTGGCCATCGCGACGTCGACGCTGGGCACCACGCCCCGGATTGGGTGGGTGGCGGGCGTCGCGTCGATGTCGTAGCCCGCCTTCTTCTCGGTCAGCGCGATCGACGCCCACACGTCGGCGTGGTCGGGAAGCGCGGCCGAGGCCCACACGGCCGCCCACGAGGCGAAGGCCTCGTTGAGCCACAGGTCGTCCCACCAGCGCATCGTGACCAGGTCGCCGAACCACATGTGCGCCATCTCGTGGAGGACCACATTGGTGCGCTCGGTCCGGTCGGCGTGGGTCGGTGCGGTGCGGAAGAGGAACACGTCGCTGTGGGTGACCGCGCCCCAGTTCTCCATCGCGCCGCCCATGTCGGGCACGAAGATCTGGTCGTAGCGGCGCTGCGGGAACGGCATCCCGAACTTGGTGCCGAACCAGGCCAGCCCGTGCTCGGTGACGTGCAGGATCTCCTCCCGGTCGCGCTCGAGCTGGCTGCGTAGCGACTGACGGGCGTAGAGGCCCAGGTCGTAGCCGCCGCGCTCCTCGCGGACCTCGACGAACGGTCCGGCGTTGACCACCACGACGTACGTCGAGAGCGGGGGAGTGTCCTCGAAGACCCAGGTCCGCGCGCCGGCTGCCGCGTCCGAGATGCTCGCGGGCGCGGAGTTGGAGAGCACCGTCCACTGCTCGGGGGCGCTCACGGTGAACCCGTGCACGGCCTTGAGGTCGGGCTGGTCGAAGCAGGCCCACAGCCGACGAGCGTCGTCGGGCTCGAACGAGGTCCACACGTAGACGTTGCCGTCGGAGGGGTCGACGGTGCGCAGCACGCCCTCGGAGGAGGCGGTGTCGGACTGGGAGGCGGTCACGACCAGGGTGTTGGTCTCGGCGAGGTCCTCCAGCGGGATCCGGCCGGCGCTGATCGTGGCGAGGTCGAGCTCCGTGCCGTTGAGCGTGGCCGCGCTGACCTCGGCCACGCAGTCGACGAACGTGCTCGAGCCCGGGGTGGCGGAGAAGGTGATCGTGGAGACGCTGGAGAGCGTCTCGCCCTCCAGCAGGCCGGTCATGTCGAGCGAGATGTCGTAGCGCTCGACGGTGACCGTGGCGGCCCGCGCGGCCGCCTCCTCCTGGGTCAGTGAGGCAGGGGCGGCGGGGGAGGTGGCAGACATGAGCCGAGGGTAGCCTCGGGCCATGACATCGGACGCACGAATTTCCGACTCGCCCGTGCCGCTGGACCAGGGACCGCTCACCGAGTGGGACGCACCGGAGAGCTGGCCGGTCGCCTCGAGCGAGGACCTCCACCGTGACGGCTGGGTGGTCGCGCTGCGCGCCGACCGGATCAACCGCCCCGGTCACGAGGACGAGGAGCCGTTCCGTCGCCTGGTGGTCGAGCACCCGGGTGCCGCGGTCGTGCTGGCGCTGGACGAGGAGGAGCGGGCCCTGGTCATCACCCAGTACCGCCATCCCGCCAAGCGGCGCTTCGTGGAGCTGCCGGCCGGCCTGATCGACTATCCCGGCGAGGACCCGCTCGAAGTCGCGGTGCGCGAGCTGCGTGAGGAGGTGGCCCACGAGGCGGCGGAGTGGACGCCGCTGCTCTCGACGTACGCCTCACCGGGGCTCACCGAGGAGATCCACCACTTCTTCCTCGCCCGCGGCCTCACCGCCAGCGACCGCGACGGCTTCGAGCTCGAGCACGAGGAGGCCGAGATGAGCGTCCACTGGGTGCCCTTCGAGGAGCTTCTGGAGGCCGTGCTGGATGGCCGGGCGACCGACTCGCCGGTCGTCCAGGCCGTGCTTGCGTACGCGGCTCTCAAGTCTCGTGGCAGAGTCTGATCAGGGGGTCTGGTCAGGACCGAGCGACGTGATTTTGGTGACGTGCGCCACACCGGGTTAGACATGCCGCGTCAGGCGGCGCACATCCGGCTGACCCGTAGTCCCACGGACCACCACATTCAGGGGCCATCACATGAAGGGCAGGGCAATGAGAATCGGCGTACCCAAGGAAGTCAAGAACCACGAGTACCGGGTGGCGATCACCCCCTCGGGCGTGCACGAACTGGTGGCCAACGGCCACGAGGTCTTCGTCGAGGCAGGTGCCGGTGTCGGCTCCTCGATCCCTGACAGCGACTACGCCGCGGTCGGCGCCAAGATCCTCGGCGATGCCGATGAGACCTGGGGCAACGCCGACATGGTGCTCAAGGTCAAGGAGCCGGTCGCGGAGGAGTACCACCGGCTGCGCGAGGGCCTGACCCTGTTCACCTACCTCCACCTGGCTGCCGACAAGCCCCTGACACAGGAGCTGCTGGCCAAGAAGGTTACCGCGATCGCGTACGAGACCGTCGAGCTGCCCAACCGGGCGCTGCCGCTGCTCTACCCGATGTCGGAGGTCGCCGGCTGCCTGGCGCCCCAGGTCGGGGCCTACAACCTGCTCAAGGCCCAGGGCGGCCGCGGCACGCTGATGGGTGGTGTCGGCGGTGTCGCCAACGCCAAGGTCGTCATCATCGGTGCCGGCGTCTCCGGGCAGAACGCTGCCAACATCGCTCTGGGGATGGGTGCGGACGTCACGCTGCTCGACACCGACCTGGAGAAGCTGCGGATGTCGTTCTGGCGCTACTCCAACCAGGTCCACGGGCTCGCGTCGAACAAGCTCGCGCTCGAGGAGCAGGTGCTCCAAGCCGACCTGGTCATCGGCGCCGTGCTGATCCCGGGCGCGGCCGCACCGAAGCTGGTCAGCAACGACCTGGTCTCGCGGATGAAGCCCGGCTCGGTGCTCGTCGACATCGCCATCGACCAGGGCGGCTGCTTCGAGGACTCCCACGCCACCACCCACGCGGACCCGACCTACCAGGTCCACAACTCGACCTTCTACTGCGTGGCCAACATGCCCGGCGCTGTGCCCAACACCTCCACCTACGCCCTGACCAACGCGACCATGCCGTACGCCGTCGCCCTGGCCAACAAGGGCTGGCAGCAGGCGCTGCGTGAGGACGCTGCGCTCGCCAAGGGCCTCAACACCCACGCCGGCCAGCTCACCTACGGGCCCGTCGGCGAGGCGGTCGGGATCGACTCCGTCGCGCTCGCAGACGTGCTCGGCTGATCGCCTCAGGAGTCACAGCAGTCACGCCGTACAGGCAGTTCCGGCACTTCTCAGGCAATGCAATGCCTGAGAAGTGCCGGAATACCCGGTTAACCGGGTATTCCTCCCCGACCGGATCCGCCACCCCTGGTTGGATGGACCCGTGACTGCCGCATCGATTGCCTCGGGCTCCGCTTCAGCGGTGGAGCACGCGATGCGTACGTATCTCGACCATCTGACGGTCGAGCGGGGCCTCGCGGCCAACACGCTGTCCTCCTACCGGCGCGACCTGCGGAGGTACGCCGAGTTCCTCGCCCAACAGAGCGTCGACGACCTCGCCGGGGTCTCGGAGGCGACGGTGTCGGGGTTCCTGGCCCACCTGCGCGAAGGCAGCGAGGAGCACCCGGCGCTGAGCGCGACCTCGGCGGCGCGGACGGTCGTCGCGGTGCGCGGGTTCCACAAGTTCGCGGTGGCCGACGGGCTGGTCGAGGCCAACCCGGCCGGCCACGTGAAGCCGCCGCGCGCGGAGAAGCGGCTGCCCAAGGCGCTGCCACTGGCAGACGTGGAGGCGATCCTGGAGGCGGCGGGCGCGCCCGGGACGCCGCTCGCGCTGCGTGACCGGGCCCTCCTGGAAGTGCTCTACGGCACCGGCGCCCGCATCTCCGAGGCGGTCGGCCTCGACGTCGACGATCTCGACCGGGTCGACCATGTCGTACTCCTGCGAGGCAAGGGCGGCAAGGAGCGGATCGTCCCGGTCGGCTCCTACGCCATCGAGGCCGTCGAGGCCTACCTGACCCGGGCCCGCCCCGACCTCGCGGCCGCCCGCTCGGGAGGTGCGCTCTTCCTCAACGCCCGCGGCGGCCGCCTCTCCCGCCAGTCGGCCTGGACCGTGCTGACCCGCGCCGCCGAGCGCGCCGGGATCCACAAGGACGTCTCGCCCCACACCCTGCGTCACTCCTTCGCCACCCACCTGCTGGACGGCGGCGCCGACGTACGTGTCGTGCAGGAGCTGCTGGGCCATGCGTCGGTGACCACGACGCAGATCTACACTCTTGTCACCGTGGACAATCTCCGAGAGGTCTTCGCGACCGCACACCCGAGGGCCCTGTGACCGACACCAGCTGGATCCCCAAGGTCGGAGCGAGCCCTGACGACGTCTACGAGGCGGTCGTGGCATGGGCCGAGGGGAGTGGCCGCAGCCTCTACCCCCACCAGGACGAGGCGATCATGTCCCTCCTGGCAGGCGACAACGTCATCCTGGCGACGCCGACGGGCTCGGGGAAGTCGCTGGTCGCGGCGGGCGCGCACGCGGCGGCGCTGGCCGAGGACAAGGTCTCCTTCTACACCGCGCCGATCAAGGCGCTGGTCAGCGAGAAGTTCTTCGATCTCGTGGAGACGTTCGGCGCGGAGAACGTCGGCATGCTGACCGGCGACGCCAGCGTCAACGCCGACGCCCCGATCATCTGCTGCACCGCCGAGGTGCTCGCCAACCTGGCGCTGCGAGAAGGAAAGCACGCCGACGTCGGGCTCGTGATCATGGACGAGTTCCACTACTACGGCGAGCCCGACCGCGGCTGGGCGTGGCAGGTGCCGCTGCTCGAGCTGCCGCAGGCCCAGTTCCTGCTGCTCTCCGCGACGCTCGGCGACACCAGCGCCCTGGCCAAGGACATGACCAGGCGAAACGGCCGCGAGACCGTCCTCGTCGACCAAGCGGAACGACCCGTTCCGCTCACCTTCGACTGGCGCCTCACGCCGCTCCAGGAGACCCTCGAGGAGCTCGTCACCACCGGCCAGGCTCCCGTCTACGTCGTCCACTTCACCCAGAAGGACGCCGTCACCCACGGCACCTCCCTGCTCAATGCCGGCTGGCTGAAGCTCTCCACCGAGGAGAAGGACCAGATCGCCAAGCGGCTCGAGCCGGTCCGCTTCGCAGCCGGCTTCGGCAAGACCCTCTCCAAGCTGCTGCGCAAGGGCATCGGCGTCCACCACGCCGGCATGCTCCCCAGATACCGAAGGCTCGTCGAGCAGCTCGCCCAGGCCGGGCTGCTCAAGGTCATCGCCGGCACCGACACCCTCGGCGTCGGCATCAACGTCCCGATCCGCACGGTGCTCTTCACCGGCCTGGCCAAGTTCGACGGCCGCCGCCAGCGCATCCTGCGCACCAGGGAGTTCCTCCAGATCGCCGGGAGGGCCGGCCGGGCGGGCTTCGACACCCAGGGCTACGTCGTCGTCCAGGCGCCTGAGCACATCATCGAGAACGAGAAGGCCAAGGCGAAGTCCGAGGAGCGCCGCAAGGCCGGCAAGAAGAACTCCAAGGCTCAGCTCAAGAAGCCGCCCGAGGGCACGGTCGTGTGGACCGAGGCGACCTTCACCAAGCTCGTCGACGGCGCCCCCGAGCCGCTGCAGAGCCGGATGAAGGTCGACAACTCGATGATCCTCAATGTCGTCGCCCGCGACGAGGACGCCTTCGAGGTGATGCGCCGGATCACCATGGACAACCACGAGGAGCGGCGCACCCAGCTCAAGCTCGCCCGCCGGGCCTTGCGTCTGACCCGCTCCCTGGTCCACAGCGGGGTCCTGACCAGGCTCGCCGAGCCCGATGCGTACGGGCGTCGCTACGTCCTCACCGAGGCCCTTCCCGCCGACTTCGCCCTCAACCAGCCGCTGGCCCACTTCGCCCTCGCCGCGCTGGACACGCTCGATCCGGAGTCACCCGAGCACACCCTCGAGATCGTCTCGGTGATCGAGTCCGTTCTCGAGCCCCCGCGCCAGATCCTCTTCGCCCAGCAGCACGAGGCCCGCGGCAAGGCGATCGAGAACATGAAGGCCGACGGCGTCGAGTACGACGAGCGGATGGCCCTCATCGAGGAGATCACCTGGCCGAAGCCGATGGCCGAGCGGCTCGAGGCGCTCTTCGAGGTCTACCGCGGCACCCACCCGTGGCTGCCCGAGGACGCCCTCGACCCCAAGTCGATCCTGCGCGAGATGTACGAGCAGGGGATGACCTTCACCGACGTCGTACGCCGCTACCAGCTCGCCCGCTCCGAGGGCCTGGTGCTGCGCTACCTGACCGACGCCTACCGCACCTTCCGGCACACTCTCCCCGAGACCCACAAGAGTCCCGAGATCGAGGACCTGGTCGAGTGGCTGGGGGAGACCATCCGGCAGACCGACTCCTCGCTGCTCGACGAGTGGGAGGCGCTCTCCGACCCCGAGCACATCCCGTCGGCCGTGGCCCACCACGAGGCGCCGCCGCCACCGCGGTCGCTGTCCCAGCAAACCCGCGCGTTCGAGATCATGGTCCGCAATGCGATGTGGGCCCGGGTCGACGCGGTCTCGCGGGACGACCTCGACACGCTGATGTCGCTGGAGCGCTCCGCCGCCGACCGGCTCGAGCCCGCGCGCGACGTGGTGATGACCCGGTCCCGCTGGGACGACGCCCTCGAGGCCTACTTCGCCGAGCACGACGACGTGGGCATCTCCGCCGACGCGCGCTCGCCCAAGCTGCTCACCTGGACCGTCGAGCGCGGCGCGCCGGCGGGGGTGGACGAGGAGGACGAGGCGTACGACTCGACCCGGGTCTGGCGGGTCACCCAGACCCTCGACGACCCGGCCGGCGACCACGACTGGGTGATCGAGGCTGTCGCCGATCTGGACGCGAGCGACGAGGCCGGCGAGCTGGTTCTGGCGACGGTGGCGATGCGTCGGCTGTGACGGGTTGCTCGGTTCCGCTAGCGTTGGGGCGTGCGCAAGCTACTGAAGAACCCCGTCGTCGTCGCGGCCATCGCCAAGATCGCCAACGAGGCTCGCAAGCCCGAGAACCAGAAGAAGATCAAGGACGCTGCGGGCAAGGCCTACGACCAGTTCCAGAAGCGCCGTCGGTCGCACTGAGCTCGACCGATCGAGCGGAGATCCATCCACAGGTTTCTCCACATCGAAGGCCCTCCCTGTGGGGCTGGCGGTGCGCCAAGTGCACAGGTCATCAACAGATTCGGGCCGCGTAGCAGAATCACCCGGATTTGCCTTGTGACACGCCCGGCGCGGCTCCTACAGTCGCGCAGATCCGGGTCTTAGAGTCGCCGTGTCGACATATAGACCCGCTAGCCGTGATCGTCCCAGGGCCGCGGCAACTGAACCGGGGGTGGAGGAATGGAAGACAGCTATTTCGGAGCAGGTGGCGCGACCGCGCCGCAGATGCCTCCGCAGACGCCGGCGGCCCCGCCGCCGGCCTATCCGCCCTCGGCCCGGCTGCGCGCCAACGCCCCTGAGCCCGACGCGGGGTCCTTCGACTCCCCGGGCAAGAACAAGATGGGCCCGACCGGTCGTCCCTGGCCCAACCTCCCCGAGCCCGGTCCCGCCACCGGCGGCCCCGCGCGCACGGTCGCGATGGTCAACCAGAAGGGTGGCGTCGGCAAGACCACGACCACCATCAACCTGGGTGCCGCGCTGGCCGAGCACGGCCGCAAGGTCCTGATGGTCGACTTCGACCCGCAGGGGTCGCTCTCGGTCGGTCTGGGTCTCCAGCCCAACGAGATCGAGCTGACCGTCTACAACCTGCTGATGGAGCGTGACATCACGCTCGAGGACGTCGTCGTCCCCTCCGGCATCGACGGTGTCGACCTGCTGCCGGCCAACATCGACCTCTCCGCCGCCGAGGTGCAGCTGGTCCAGGAGGTCGCCCGCGAGCAGACCCTGGCCCGCGCGCTGGCGCCGGCCGTCGCCAACTACGACGTGATCCTCATCGACTGTCAGCCGAGCCTGGGCCTGCTGACCGTCAACGCGCTCACCGCCTCCGACTCCGTGGTCGTGCCGCTGGAGTGCGAGTACTTCGCGCTGCGCGGTGTCGCCCTGCTCAAGGACACCATCGACAAGGTTCAGGAGCGGCTCAACCCGCGTCTGAAGATCGACGGAATACTGGGCACGATGTACGACAGCCGCACCATGCACAGCCGCGAGGTCATGGAGACCCTGGTCAACGGCTGGGGCGACCGCGTCTTCCACAGCGTCATCCGCCGTACCGTGAAGTTCGCCGACTCCACCGTGGTCGGCGAGCCGATCACCGAGTACGCATCCAGCTCCACCGGCGCCGACTCCTACCGGATGCTCGCCAAGGAGGTGCTGGCCCGATGGCAACGCGGCGAGTGAGGGTTCCGGCTGCCGACGACCTGTTCCGGCGTACGTCCGACGGCGCTGCCGCCGCGGGGCCCGCCGCCGAGGCGAAGGCCCGTCCGGTGCACGCGGTGCCCGAGCCGGCCGAGGAGACACCGGCTGCGAAGAAGCGGTCCAGCGGGCGGGTACGTCATGACGAGAAGATGACGGTCTACATCACCTCCGAGGAGCTGCTAGACCTCGAGCACGCCCGGCTCAACCTGCGGGCCAAGCACAGCATCGCGGTCGACCGCGGGCGGCTGGTGCGCGAGGCGCTCGCGATCGTGCTGGCCGACCTGGAGGAGTACGGGGACGACAGCGCCCTCGTGCACCGGCTCGCCGAGTGACGGTCACGCAGATGGCCGATGCCCCGGAGGGGGCCGAGGAGCAGGAGTCGAGCGGCGCCGGGGGCTTCGAGGTGCACCTCGGCAACTTCGAGGGCCCCTTCGACCTGCTGCTCAGCCTGATCGCCAAGCACAAGCTCGACATCACCGAGGTCTCCCTGGCCACGGTGACCGACGAGTTCATCGCCTACGTCAAGAAGGGCGCCGCCGAGAGGTCGCCCGAGGGCGGGGGCAAGGGTGTCTGGGATCTGGAGCAGACCTCCAACTTCCTGCTGGTCGCGAGCACGCTGCTCGACCTGAAGGCGGCCCGGCTGCTGCCGCAGGGTGACGTCGAGGACGAGGAGGACCTCGCGCTGCTCGAGGCGCGCGACCTGCTCTTCGCGCGTCTGCTGCAGTACAAGGCGTTCAAGCAGGTCGCTGCCGTCTTCGGCGAGCGTCTCGCGAAGGAGTCCAAGCGCCACCCGCGCTCGGTCCAGCTCGAGCCGCGCTATGCGGGGCTCCTGCCCGAGGTGCTCATCGGGATCGGGCTGGAGCAGTTCGCGCAGCTCGCCGCGGCCGCGATGGCACCCAAGCCGGGGCCGCCCGAGATCGGGCTGTCCCACATCCACGGCTCGAAGGTGTCGGTCAAGGAGCAGGCGGCCCTGGTCATCGAGCGGCTGCGCGCCGGCGGGCAGGTCACCTTCCGTGGCCTCTGCGCCGACTCGCCGGACACGCTGACCACGGTGGCCCGGTTCCTCTCGCTGCTGGAGCTCTTCCGCGAGGGCGCGGTCGCCTTCGACCAGGTCACCGCGCTGGGCGAGCTGACCGTACGCTGGACCGGCGACGAGGCGCTCGATGTCGATGAGCTGATCCAGGACGAGTTCGAGGGGCAGCCGCCCGCGGAGGGCGGCGCCGATGACGGGGAGAAGGACGATGACTGAGGCTGCCGCGGGGGAGACCACCGAGGAGACCCTGGCGATCGAGTTCGCCGACCTGCGGCCTGCGCTCGAGGCGGTGCTGATGGTCGCCGACGAGCCGTTGGCGGCGGCATCGCTGGCCTCCGCGGTCGGCCACCCGACGGCCGCGGTGATCGAGGCCCTGGAGGCTCTGGCGGCCGAATACACCGAGCAGGGCCGCGGTTTCGACCTGCGCAACGTCGCGGGTGGCTGGCGGTTCTACACCCGCGAGGAGTACGCCGCCGTCGTCGAGGGCTTCGTGCTCGAGGGTCAGCAGGCGCGGCTCACCCAGGCGGCCCTGGAGACGCTGGCCGTGGTCGCCTACAAGCAGCCCGTCTCGCGCGCTCGGGTCTCCGCGATCCGCGGCGTCAACGTCGACGGCGTGATGCGTACGCTGCTCACCCGCGGTCTCGTCGAGGAGGCCGGCCAGGACCACGAGACCGGCGCCAACCTCTACCGCACCACCGGCTACTTCCTCGAGCGGATCGGCATCACCGACCTCGGCGAGCTCCCCGAGCTGGCTCCGTACCTGCCCGACCTCGCCGACATGGAGGAGGAGCTGACCGAGCAGGTCAGCCAGGAGGCGCTGGCGGCACAACCGGAAGAGAGCGCGGCAAATGGGGATGACTCGGCGGATACGGCAGAATCGAAGACGTGAGCGACCTGCCTGAGCGAGACGATCTGCCGCTGGACGACGAGGGCCTGATCCGGCTCCAGAAGCTGCTGGCCTTGGCCGGCATCGCGTCGCGGCGCGGCAGCGAGATCCTGATGCTCAACGGCTCCGTCGAGGTCAACGGCGAGGTGGTCACCCGCCTCGGCACCAAGGTCGACCCCGGCAAGGACGTCGTACGCGTCGACGGCAAGCGGCTGCCGCCGATCTCCGGCAAGGTCTACCTGGCCCTCAACAAGCCGCGTGGTGTGGTCTCGACGATGAGCGACCCCGAGGGCCGACGCAACCTCTCGGACCTGGTCGCCGACCGCCCCGAGCGTCTGTTTCACGTCGGCCGTCTCGACACCGACACCGAGGGCCTGATCATCCTCACCAACGACGGTGACTTCGCCCACCGGCTGGCCCATCCCAGCTACGAGGTCGACAAGACCTATGTCGCCGAGGTCAGTGGCGAGATCTTCCCCAACGTACGCAAGCGGCTCCTCGCCGGTGTCACCCTCGAGGACGGACCGGTGACCGTCACCAAGGCCCGGATCATGGAGACCCGCAAGGACAAGTCGATCATCGAGCTGGTCATCCACGAGGGCCGCAACCGCATCGTGCGCCGCCTCCTCGACCACCTCGGCCACCCGGTGACGCGGCTGACCCGCACCCGGATCGGCCCGGTCCGGCTCGGCACCATGAAGCCCGGTGAGATGCGCGACCTGTCCCGCGAGGAGCTCGGCGAGCTCCTCGACACCACCGAGCTCTGAGGCCCCAGAAACCCTGGTGCGTACGTGGGGCTCGAGCCGTTAAGGTGATCGGCATGCAGCAGCGCGCGATGAGCACGACGACGCCGGACCCACTCCGGCGCTGACCTGCTGTCCACTTTCGCAGACCGCCCCGGAGCATCGCTCCGGGGCGGTTCTCGTCTCTGGTGGTCGTGCTCCGGGACCTCGACCCAGGAGCACACCATGAATCTCGATCATCGCGACCTCAACCGCGACCTCGCCATCTTCGCGACCGACCCGCTGGCCGGATCCGGGCTGCCGCTCTGGCTGCCCGACGGGGCCGTCATCTTCGCCGAGTTGGAGCGGCTCGCCGCCGACCTGGCTCGGGCCGACGGCTGCGTACCGGTCAAGACCCCGGTGCTCGGGAAACGCGCGCTCTTCGAGCGCTCGGGTCACTGGGCGAAGTTCGCCGAGGACATGTTTCCGCCGATGTCGATGGGATCGGATTCGGACGAGGACGATCTCGTGCTCCGTCCGGCCAACTGCCCCCACCATGCGCTGGTCTACAAGGCTCGCCAGCACTCCTACCGTGAGCTCCCGATCCGGCTGCACGAGCTCGCCCCGATGTTCCGCGCCGAACGCTCCGGGGTGCTCTCGGGGCTGAGCCGGGTACGCCAGATCAACCTCGACGACACCCACGTCTTCTGCCGCCCCGACCAGGTGGCAGAGGAGGCAGGAAGGGCTCTGCGGTCGGCGCTGAAGGCGCAGGAGATCCTCGGTCTGCGGGTCGACTACGTCCGCCTCTCCCTCCGCGACGCCTCCCCGTCCTACCTCGGCTCCGTCGAGCAGTGGGACGGTGCCGAGGAGGCGCTGAGGAAGGCGGCGGCCGAGGCCGGCGTCGAGGTCGTCGTGGCGCCGGGGGAGGCCGCCTTCTACGGTCCCAAGCTCGACCTGCAGGTCATCGACCCCGCGGGCCACGAGGAGACCATCGCCACCGTCCAGGTCGACTTCAACCAGCCCGAGCGGTTCGACCTCACCTACGACGCCGCCGACGGGTCCCAGCAGCGGGTCGTGATGGTCCATCGCGGCACCGTCGGGTCGATGGAGCGCGTCACCGCGGCCCTCCTGGAGCGCTACCAGGGTCGTCTCCCGCTGTGGCTGGCGCCTGTCCAGATCGCCGTCCTCCCTGTCTCCGCAGATCAGGACGCCGCTGCCCGCAGGCTCGTCGACGCGCTCGTCGCCGAGGGGCTCCGTCCGCGCTTGGACGCCGACGGCTCACTAGGTGCTCGGATCCGCGAGTCTCGTCGCCGGCGGGAGCCGCTGATCGCCGTCCTCGGGTCGGTCGAGGCCGATGGAGGGCAGGTTCAGGTACGCGACGTCGCCGCCGGTGTCGAGCGGCGGGTTGATGTTGCTGATCTGGTGGCGCGGATGAAGGCGGCGTACGAGTCTCGGGCGGATGGCGTGTTGTGGTGAGATCTTGAGGCGTCACGACCTTCACCGCCCGGCGCTATCGCACACCCTCCTCGCCGGCCGCGATAGTGCATGGGCAACCCGCCTCAACCGTGGCACCATCGAGATATGACCGTGCCGGAGGTGCTGCGGCCCTATGTCACCTCGCTGGTCACCTACGACGTCGACTTCGGGGCGCCGGGGGTGCATCGGGGGATGCCGTCGACCGAGATCACTTTCGTGCTCCCGGTAGACGAGCCGTTGGTGACCTCGTGGGGGAGTGGGACGGAGCCGGTGACGGCGTGGTCGATGGTCTCCGGGTTGCACACCCGGCCGGCGGCGATCCATCACCACGGCCACCAGCGCGGCGTACAGCTGGGGTTGACCACCACCGGGGTGCGGGCGCTGTTCGGGATGCCGGCGGCGGCGTGGCGTGGCGAGCTCCTCGCCCTCGACGAGGTCGCGGCACCTGGGGGCGTACGTCATCTTCCGGAGCGGCTGGCCGAGGCCGATCCACGGGAGTGGGCCCGGTTGGTCGTGACCGGCCTGGTCGAGGCGCTGGCACGCCACGGCGAGCCCGGGCCGAGGGCCGAGGTGGGCCGCGCGCTGGCGCTGCTGACCGGGGGAGCGGGAGTGCAGGAGGTGGCCGACGACGTCGGCTACAGCCGCCGGCGGATCAGTGACCTGGTGCGTGCGGAGACCGGGGTGGCGCCGAAGCAGTTCCAGCGGCTGGCGCGCTTCGACCGCTCCCGTGGACTGGTCGGCCGGATGCCGCTGGCTCGCGCCGCGACCGCCTGCGGCTATGCCGACCAGGCGCACCTGACGCGGGAGTGGCAGGAGTTCGGCGGGTGTACGCCGACCACCTGGCTGCGCGAGGAGTTCCCATTCGTTCAAGACCTGGCCTACGCATCGGCGGTTGACTCGGATGCATGAGCACTGAGCAGAAGACCGACGTAGCGAAGATCAAGTACTGGCAGTCGATGGCGTTCCAGGACGCCGAGAAGATGATGACGTGGCTGAGCGCAATCGGCTTCGTCGAACACGCCACCTACCGCGAGGGCGGCATCGTGCACCACGCGGAGTGGCTCTGGCCCGGGGGAGGCGGGCTGATGTTCGGACAGGTACGCGAGGACGGCGGCATCAAGAACACCGGTGTCTCCTCCGCCTACCTGGTCACCGACGACCCCGACGCCGTCTTCGACAAGGCGGTCGCCGCCGGCGCCACCGTGGACCGGCCGATGGTCGACCAGGACTACGGCGGCCGCGGTGGCACCGTGACCGATCCCGAGGGCAACTCCTGGTCCATCGGCAGCTACCAGCCTTCGTGATCGCGACGCGATATCGCACACCTTGGTCACCGGTCGCGATAGCGCACCACAGGCGCTGAGACGAGGAGGGTCCGACGGCGCGGACCGTTTAGCCTTGGAGGCATGACACAGACCGGGCGCGCAGGGGGAGGGCTGTCGACTCTGACCGGCCCGGTCGAGATCGTCGGTGTCGGCCTGCTCGGCACCTCGGTCGCGCTCGCCTGCGCCTCCGCCGGACTCGACGTGCTGCTGAGCGACTCGGTCGCCAGCCACGTGCGCACCGCGACCGGCCTCGGGGCCGGCCGCCGCCGCAGGCCCGGCGACACGCCGCAGCTGGTCGTCGTCGCGGTCCCGCCGGCGCACCTCGGCGAGGTGATCGCCCGAGCGCTCGCCGACAGCCCCGATGCCGTCGTGACGGACGTCGGCAGCGTGAAGGCCTCGCCGCTGGCCTACGTCCGTGAGCACAGCCAAGGCGACGTACGACGCTACGTCGGTGGCCACCCGATGGCCGGCAGCGAGCGCTCCGGGCCGCTGGCTGCGACCTCGACGCTGTTCGAGGGGCGGCCCTGGGCGGTCACACCGCACGCGGAGGCGGACCCCGAGGCGACCGAGCTCGTCGGCGAGCTCGCCACGCTGTGCGGCGCCGTTCCGCTGACCCTGAGCCCGGAGGATCACGACCAGGCCGTCGCCCGCACCTCCCACGTCCCGCACCTGATGGCCGCCCTGGTGGCCGGCCGCCTGGCGGTGGCGCCCGAGGGACACCTCGGCCTCAGCGGTCAAGGAGTACGCGACGTGACCCGTGTGGCCGCCGGCGACCCCGGCCTCTACGGCCAGATCGTGGCCGGCAACGCCCGCGCGGTGACCGACCTGCTCACCGAGGTGCGCGCTCAGCTCGACGAGATGATCGCGGCGGTGGACAACGGTGACGCGGCCGCCCTGGACGTACTTCTCAAGGAGGGGCAGGCCGGGACCAGAGCCATCCCCGGCAAGCACGGCCGGCCGCAGACCGCGCAGGCGACCATCTACGTGACGGTGCCCGACGAGCCCGGCAACCTGGCCCGTCTCTTCGCCGACGCGGGGGAGAGCGGCGTCAACATCGAGGACGTACGCATCGACCACGACCCCGGTCGCCCGGTCGGTGTCATGGAGCTGATCGTGGCCGACGACGCGGCCGACCGGATGCAGGCGGTTCTGGAGTCCCGGGGTTGGGTCGCTCACCGGTAGGCTCCCGCCCGTGAGCAGCAGCAATCCCACCACTGAACCCGCCCGTATCGTCATCGCCGTCGACGGCACCTCCGGCTCCGGGAAGTCGAGCACCTCGCGCGGCGTCGCCGACCGCCTGGGCATGCGCTTCCTCGACACCGGCGCGATGTACCGGGCGATGACCTGGTGGATGCTCAGCAACGACATCGACGTGCACGACGTGGACGCGATCGCCGCCGCGGCCGGCAAGCCGGTGATCACCTCCGGCACCGACCCGCTCGCCCCGACGATCGCCCTCGACGGCGTCGACGTCTCGGTCGAGATCCGCAGCGACAAGGTCAACGCGGCGGTCTCCCCGGTCGCCACCGTCCCCGAGGTCCGTGCCCGCCTGATCGCGCTCCAGCAGCAGGAGATCCGGGACGCGCTCGCCGCCGGCTCCGGCATCGTGGTCGAGGGCCGCGACATCGGCACCGCGGTCTGGCCCCAGGCCGACCTGAAGCTGTACGTCACCGCCGACCCCGCCGCTCGCGCCGCGCGCCGCGCGGCCGAGGAGGGCGGCACCGACGCGGAGGCCGTCCGCGCGTCGCTGGAGAACCGCGACAAGATCGACTCCACCAAGGGCGGTGCGGTGGTGCCGGAGGGCGCCACCCACCTCGACACCACGCCCTACACGCTGGAGGAGGTCATCGACCTCGTCGTCGACCTCGCTCAGAAGGCGGGGGAGTGAGCGCGAGCCCGCCCGCGGGCACACCCCGCACCGAGCTTCCCCGCACCGACGGGGTCCCGCATCCGAGCCGGTGGGCGCTCTACCACATCAACGTCTACGCCCGGTGGCTGATCCGGCGCCGGTTCGACGTACGGCTGCACGAGACCGCCAACATCCCGGCGACCGGGCCGGTCGTCTTCGCCTCCAACCACATCGGGATCATCGACGGTCCGCTGCTGGCGATCTTCACACCGCGTCCGGTGCACGCGCTGACCAAGCTCGAGATGTTCGAGCACTGGTTCCTCGGCCCGTTCCTGCGCTGGGCCGGTCAGATCCCGCTCTACCGGTTCGGCAGCGACCCGGCGGCGGTGAAGATGGCGCTGCGGGTGCTGCGTGAGGGCAACGCGATGGGCATCTATCCCGAAGGCACCCGCGGGGCGGGCGACCTGTCCCACTTCAACCGCGGTGCCGCCTATCTCGCCCTCGCCTCGGGTGCTCCCGTGGTGCCGGTGACGATGCTCGGCAGCCGCGATCCGGGCGGCGGCGTCTCGTCGCTGCCGCACAAAGGTGCTCGGATCGACATCGTCTATGGCGAGCCTTTCCACGTCGAGCGCGTAGGCTGGCCGCGTACCAGGGAACAAGTCGGGCATGTCTCGGGTTTGCTCCAGAAGCACATGCAGGTCCAACAGGACCATGCCCTGGCGTTGACCGGTCGCGAACTGCCCGGTCCGCTACCTAGCGAGGAGAACAATGACTGACCCCGACGTTTCGTACGAGGACGTACGAGACACCACCGAGACCGACGAGACCCCGGCCGGCCCGCTGCCGGTGCTGGCGGTCGTCGGCCGCCCGAACGTCGGGAAGTCGACCCTGGTCAACCGGATCATCGGTCGTCGCGAGGCCGTCGTCCAGGACGTACCCGGAGTGACCCGCGACCGCGTCTCCTACGACGCCGACTGGAACGGCAAGGCGTTCACGCTGGTCGACACCGGCGGCTGGGACCCCGACGCCCAGGGCCTGGCCGAGCGGATCGCCGCTCAGGCCGAGATCGCGGTCTCGCTGGCCGACGCCGTCCTCTTCGTGGTCGACGCGACCGTCGGCATCACCGACGCCGACGAGGCAGTCGTACGCATCCTGCGCAAGTCCGGCAAGCCGGTCGTCCTGGCCGCCAACAAGGTCGACGACATGCGCACCGAGGCCGAGGCCGCCGCACTGTGGAACCTCGGGCTCGGTGAGCCCTGGCCGGTCTCCGCGCTGCACGGCCGCGGCTCGGGCGACATGCTCGACGCCATCCTCGCGGTGCTCCCCGACCCGCCGCCGCTTCCCGAGGGCACCGAGATCGGTGGCCCGCGCCGGGTCGCGCTGGTCGGCAAGCCCAACGTGGGCAAGTCGAGCCTGCTGAACAAGCTGGCCCAGGAGGAGCGGGCGGTCGTCGACAACGTCGCCGGCACCACCGTCGACCCGGTCGACGAGCTGATCGAGCTCGGCGGCCGCGAGTGGCGCTTCATCGACACCGCCGGGATCCGCAAGCGGGTCAAGGAGGCCTCGGGCCACGAGTACTACGCCTCCCTGCGCACCACCACCGCCATCGACCGCGCCGAGGTGGCCGTGCTCGTCCTCGACGGTGGCGAGAAGATCTCTGAGCAGGACATCCGCATCCTGCAGACCGTCCGCGAGGCCGGCCGGGCGCTGGTGATCGCGTTCAACAAGTGGGACCTCGTCGACGAGGACCGTCGCTGGCAGCTCGACCGCGAGATCGAGCGCGATCTCGTCCAGGTGCAGTGGGCCCCGCGGATCAACATCACCGCCCGCACCGGCTGGCACGTCGACCGCCTGGTCCCGGCTCTCGACAAGGCCCTCGAGGGCTGGGAGACGCGGATCGGCACCGGCGCGCTCAACTCGTTCCTCGGTCGCCTCGTCGCCGAGCACCCGCACCCGGTCCGGTCCGGCAAGCAGCCGAAGATCCTCTTCGGCACCCAGCCCTCGACCGCGCCGCCGACGTTCGTGCTGTTCACCAGCGGCAAGCTCGAGGCCTCCTACGAGCGCTTCATCGAGCGCCGTCTGCGCGAGGAGTTCGGCTTCGTCGGCACCCCGATCGTGCTGCAGCAGCGGGTTCGGGAGAAGCGCAAGCGCTAGTCCTCAGGCGGGGCGGGCGTCGGCTGACGGTCCGCCCCTACCGGCACCCAGCCGTGGTTCGCGGCGTGCCAGCCGAGCTGCATCCGGGTCTCCACGCCGGCCAGGTCGAGCAGCGCTCGCACCCTGCGCTGCACGGTACGCAGCGACGTACCGAGCTGTTTGGCGACGGCCTGGTCGGTGAGCCCGGCGAGCAGCAGCCCGAGGACCTGCGCGTCCTCGTCGTCGACCTGCTGCGCGACGTCGCCGGTGAGACCGGCGGTCCCCACCAGCATCGGCGTCGACTGGTCCCACACGTTCTCGTAGAGCGCGATCAGGGCGTCGAGCAGCGTGCTTTCGCGGACGAGCAGCGCACCGACGACGTCGCCCGAGGAGGTCAGCGGCATCAGGGCGAGCCGCCTGTCGACGATGAGGAGCTTGAGCGGCACCTGGCCGGCGAAGCGGATCTCCTCGCCCGCGTCGGTCGCCTCGATCGCCTCGTCGACGGTCACGTCGTGGCTCTCGAGCATGCTGCGCTCGACCACGACCCGGTAGTGCACGCCCCGCGCGACGGCCTTGTTCTCGGCCGAGTTCTCCTGGCTGGAGGTCACGATCACCGGCGGGCGTACGAACGCGTCGACGCGTTCGCGCGCGCCGAGCTGGACCTGCTCGAACCGGTGCCGGACGGCGTCCTCGCCGTGGATCACGTCGACCACGTCCGTGGGCCCGCGGCCGGCAGCCGCCACCCGGTAGGCCTCGTCGAGGCGGCTGAGCTCGATCTCCGCCTGCCGCACCTCGTCCTGCTGCCGGGCGAGCAGCGCGCCGAGCGCGATCGCGGGCGGGGCGGCGGCGAAACGCCGCTCGTCGCCGGTGATCCGAGCGGCCAGACCGTGCTCCTCGAGGCGGCGCAGCAGCAGATGTGCCTCTCCCGGTGACGTCCCGAACGCGCTGAGGGCGGCCGCGAACTCGGCGGCGGTGGCGGAGGGCATGGTGATGAGCTCGCCGTAGGCGAGGGTCTCATCGGGGGTCAGACCGAGCACGACGCCGAGCATGGCACTTCTGCGACACAACCCGGACGTTCCGGTGCTGACGGAGTCTCGCCATGCCGTAAAACCGCCACGACATCGCTCTTGTCGCCTGTCGCGCCCCATTGACAGGGTCCCTCTCCATGAGACCCCCAACCACATCCGGCCTCTCGGCCGCCACCAAGGCCGTCGCGGCAGCTGCTGCGGCGACCGCCCTGGTCGCGACCATGGCCACCAGCGCGCATGCGACCCCAGGCACCGACCCCACGCCTGAGGGCCCTCGGACCGACGCCGGCAGCACCGCCGGCACGGCGCCCCGTACGCCCGCCCTCGACGACGGACGGACCACGATCACCCTCGTGACCGGCGACGTCATCGACGTGACCGCGACCGACGACGGAGTCCTGACCCTCGGCTTCGACTCCGCCGCCGGTGCGATCGAGACCCAGCAGGTGGGCGACCACCTCTACGCCATCCCCACCGCTGCCAAGCCCTACTTGGCCGCGGGCACGCTCGACCGCCGGCTCTTCGACGTCACCGGGCTCCTCGAGATGAGCTACGACGACGAGACCGTCGACGCCACTCCGCTGATCCTGGAGCAGGCCCCGACCCGTGCCAAGGCGGCGAAGCTGCCGGGCGCCGAGCGTACGCTCGACCTGCCCAGCATCGACGCCGACGCCGTGGCGGTGAGCAAGAAGAAGTCGTCCGCGTTCTGGTCGGCTGTGGCCTCCGACGGCGGGGCGTCCGCTCGTGCCGCGGGTCCGGCCGGGAAGCTCGGCGGCGGCGTCGAGAAGATCTGGCTCGACGGCAAGGCCGAGACCACCCTGGACCGCAGCACCGCGCAGATCGGTGCCCCCGAGGCGTGGGCCGCGGGCTTCGAGGGCAAGGGCGCGACCGTCGCGGTCCTCGACACCGGGATCGACGCCACCCATCCCGACGTCGCCGACCAGGTCGACGAGGCGCAGTCGTTTGTCCCGGGGGAGGAGGCCACCAGCGACGTGCAGGGGCACGGCACGCATGTCGCCTCCACCGTCCTCGGCACCGGCGCGGCCAGCGAGGGTCTCTACAAGGGCGTCGCCCCCGGCGCCGACCTGCTGGTCGGCAAGGTGCTCGACAACGCCGGCTACGGCCAGGACTCCTGGATCATCGCCGGCATGGAATGGGGCGCGGCGAACGCCGACATCGTCTCGATGAGCCTCGGTGACTCCAGCCTCAATGACGGCACCGACCCGATGGCGCAGGCGCTCAACGCGCTGAGCGAGGAGACCGGTGCCCTGTTCGTCGTCGCGGCCGGCAACAGCTATGCCGAGGGATCCATCGGCAGCCCCGGCACCGCGGATGCCGCTCTCACGGTGGGCGCGGTGGACGACAGTGACGTACGCGCCGACTTCTCCAGCTACGGCCCGCGGGTCGGCGACCACGCGATCAAGCCCGACCTGACCGCGCCCGGCGTCGACATCCTCGCCGCCCGCTCGCAGCAGTCGTCCGGCGAGGGCTGGTACCGCTCGATGGACGGCACCTCGATGGCCACCCCGCACGTCGCGGGAGCCGCCGCGATCCTCAAGGGCGCGCACCCCGAGCTCACCGGCGAGCAGCTCAAGAAGGCCCTGGTCTCCTCTGCCGCGGACATCGACGCGCCGGCGTACGAGGTCGGCACCGGCCGCCTCGACGTGCCCGCCGCTCTCGACGGCGTGGAGGGCTCCGGCGACGGGTTCCTCGGCTTCTACGGCTGGCCGCACGACGGCGACGAGCCCGCCAACGGCACCGTGACCTACACCAACTCCACCGACGCCGACGTCACGCTCGCGCTGAGCACCGACGTCGTCGGCCCCGACGGCAAGGCGAGCGACCTCGTCTCGCTCTCCGCCGAGGAGGTCGTCGTCCCGGCCGGCGGCAGCGCCGAGGTCACGATCACGGCCGACGCCGACGACGCCCCGCTCGCCGGTAAGTACAGCGGTGCCGTCGTCGCCACCTCCGGCGAGATCACCGTGCGCACCGCGACCGCGCTGGTCAAGGAGGAGGAGCGCTACGGCCTCGACATCACCGCGCTCGACCGGTCCGGTGAGCCGGCCACCGGCTACGTCGACTTCTACCGCTACGGCGACCAGTTCGTCAGCAGCCTGCCGATCGACCCGGCCACGGGCACGGTGCCGACCCAGCGCCTGCAGCCCGGCACGTACTCGGCCACGGCGTTCCTCGACGTCGCCGGCTCTCAGGGACCCGGCTCGACCGGCGTCGCGCTGGTCGGCGACCCGCAGGTCGTCGTCACCGACAAGGACCAGTCCCTCGTGCTCGACGCCCGGAAGGCCGACGAGCTCACCCTGAAGACGCCCAAGGACAGCGACGTCGCCTACCGCCGGTTCCAGTTCTTCAACGACTCCGGCATCGGCGGGCTCTATGCGACCTTCGGCGCCACGTACGCCGTCCCGGTCGACGTCGACTCGATCTACGCCGAGGCCACCGGCCCCGTCGACAGCGCCGAGTTCGACTTCGCCGTACGCTGGCGGGCCATCGAGCCGGCGCTCGACGTGACGGCGCGCAGCTCGCGGAGGCTCGCGTTCGACCCGGTCTACCAGCTCGGCTCGACCAGGCTCGACGGCCGGGTGTCGCTGCGGGCGGTCGCGGCCGGCAAGGGCACGTCCGCCGACTACGAGGACGTCGACGCCAAGGGCCGAGCCGTGCTCGTGACCAGGGACGACGCCGTCACCGCCAAAGAGCGGGAGGCCGCGGCCCGGGCCGCCGGAGCGGCGCTGCTCATCGTCGTCAACGACCGTCCCGGGCCGCTGGTCGACTTCGTGACCCAGGAGGACCTGCCCGTCGTCTCGGTGCGGTCGGCTCAGGGCGAGAAGCTCGTGGCTGCCGCCGCGAAGGGCACGGTGACCCTGGAGGGCAAGGCCGTCCAGTTCCCCTCCTACCTCTACGACGTCTCCAAGAGCTGGCCCGGTGAGATTCCGGGCGAGCTCGCGCTGGCGCCGACCACCCGGCAGCTCGCCACCGTGGAGAGCCGCTACCACGACACCCAGGAGCGGCTCGCCGTCGACGACCGCGCGGACTGCCGCGACTACCAGTGGCCGCCGTGCCTCAGCGTCCGGGCGCTGCAGCCCACGGCGACCGATCGGACCGACTACGTCTCCACCTACGACGGCGTCACCTGGTACGAGAACGTGGACCATGAGAGCACCTGGGAGCAGCGGGGCGTGCGCCAGGCGTACGAACCACGCAGCACCACGGTGCGCAACTGGTTCGCTCCGGTGACCGCGCCCCGCACGGGCGACGGCTACTGGGGTCCGCGACACAACGGTGACTGGTTCCAGGTCAACGTCGCCCACGCCAGCGGCCCGGACGGGATCACCGGTGGGTTCCCCTGGGGTGAGACCCCGGTGACCTCCCGCCTCTTCCACGGAGACACCCTGGTACGGGAGAACATCGGACAGGCGGTTCAGACCGCGGTCCCCGTTGAGGAGGGCCCGCAGACGTACCGCTTCGAGATCGACACCGACGCGGCCGGCGACGCCCACCGCTACTCGACCAGCACTCGTACGTCCTGGACGTTCGTGGCCGACCTGGCCGATGAAGCCGTTCCTGGTGAGGACGGCACGCCGTTGCCGCTGCTCCAGCTCGACTACGACGTGGACACGGCACTGGACGGCACGGTGCGTGCGGGAGCCGAGGTCCCGTTCGCGGTCGTGCCCTACACCGTGCCGGGCGCTCCGCGGGCCGGGTCGGTCTCCGGGGCGACGCTGGAGGTCAGCTACGACGGCGGCTCGACCTGGACCGCGGTGAAGCTGCGCAAGGACGGTGACCGTTGGGAGACGCGCCTGCGCATCCCCGCGCGCGGCGCCGACCTGGTCTCGCTGCGGGCCACCGCCCGCGACGACGCCGGCAACACGGTGACCCAGAAGGTCGTCGCGGCGTTCGGGGTCAAGCGCTAACAGCGCAACGAACAGGCCCGCAGGTCACCATCGGTGACCTGCGGGCCTCGTTCTACGTCGTGGGCCGGCGGGCTAGGCGGCAGAGCCGTCTGCGGCGGCGCGGGCCGGCGAGACCTCGAGGCGCTCGAGCACGCCCTGGTAGAGCTTGGTCAGAGCGGCGACCTCTTCGGGGGTGAAGGCGTCGAACATGACCTGGCGGATCAGCTTCACGTGCTCAGGAGCGGCGGCCTTGATGGCCTCGAGCCCGGCGGGGGTGAGGTCGACGAAGGCGCCACGCCGGTCGTCGAGGCACTCGCGGCGCTCGACGAGGCCGCGCGCGGCCATCCGCATCACCTGGCGCGAGAGCCGGCTCTTCTCCCACTGCAGCTTGTCGCCGAGTTCGTACATCCGCAGCGAGCGGTCGGGGACGTCGGTCAGGTTGACCAGGACGTCGTAGTCGGCGAGGGAGAGGCCGTTCTTGGCTTGGAGGTCACGGTTCATCCGCGAAGTGAGCTGTGCGTTGACGGCGAGCCAGGCACGCCACGCGACCTGTTCGTCGTTACTGAGCCACTTGACCTCATCCATGAGGCATACCTTACCGAGTCGTAGCTCGTGCTTTCAGCACCACCGCCCGCCTCCAGCAACAGTTGACGCAGAAACTAGACTGGATCCGAGACGTCAGGGCATGAGGAGAGCACGATGAGCATCGACATGGACTTCATCACGAAGGACCGTGAGCGGATCAAGAAGGAGTACCTCCGTGAGGAGGGCGCCCGACCGGCCAGCACGGCTCGCGGGATCCACCACGCCGCGCTGCTCTCCTCGGACGTACGCAGGTCGATCGACTTCTACCAGGGGCTCCTGGAGTTTCCGCTGACCGAGATCTTCGAGAACCGGGACTACGCCGGCTCCGACCACTTCTTCTTCGACGTCGGGGCGGGCAACCTGCTGGCCTTCTTCACGCTTCCCGGGCTCGACCTGGGCCCGTACGCCGAGGTGCTCGGCGGGCTGCACCACATCGCGATCTCGGTGACCCCCGAGAAGTGGGACTACCTGCGCGCCAAGCTCGACGCCGCGGGCGTCGACTACATGGTCGAGTCCAAGTCGTCGCTCTACTTCATGGGGCCCGACGGCGAACGGCTCGAGCTCCTCGCCGACCCGCTGGGGGAGATGTACGGCACCAAGGTGCTCTGAGGCACGGCGCAGCCGGGACGGGCACCGGCCCGGTCCCGGCCGCGCTCAGGGACGGTCGAACGGGTCCTCGGGCACCTCGAGCTCGAGCTGCTCGGCGTAGACCTGCTCCTCGGCCCGCCGGTCGGCCAGCCACGCCGTCAGCGCCACCACGACCAGCTGCGAGCGGGACTCCGCGGCCATCTCGTGGACCATGGCGTCCAGCACGTCGACATTCGTCGCCAGGAGACGCAGGGGCATCGTGACGTACGGGTCCTCGAGCCGTTTCGGCTGTGGGACCGTGCGCATGAAGGTGCCGTCGGAGACGGGCCTGGTCTTCTCGCGCAGCGCTGCCTGGTGGGCGCGCAGCATGACCGGCAGCCGGGGGCGCGTCGCCGCGACGGCGTCGAGCATGACGTCGACCAGCGAACGCGGGACCTCCTGGCTGTAGGTCTTCCACTGCGCCGCCAGGGATGCCGGCACGGAGAGGCTGATCGCCTGCACCGGCATCCCCTGGCGCCGCCCGGCGCCCTCCCGCTTCGACTTCGTGCGATGGGCCGGGGTGCCCTTGCGGGAGATCGGGTCGAGCTTGCTGGGGGCAGGGTCCGACGGGGCTGTGTTGGATGGGGAAGGTGTATCCGACACGGTGAGCTCCTGTGGTGGGTGTGATCCATGTGTCAGGAGTGATTGTGTCGGACAGCACCGACAGTTTCGTGAGGGCGGGTGTCAGATCACCATGCTCAGTGCCAGCACGAACACCAGACCGGACACGGAGAGCACCGTCTCCATCAGCGACCAGGACTTGATCGTCTGGACGACGTCGAGGCCGAAGTACTCCTTGACCAGCCAGAACCCGGCGTCGTTGACGTGGGAGAAGAACACCGAGCCGGCACCGACGGCGAGCACGACGAGCGAGACCTCGGCGGCGGGCATGTTGGCGACCAGGTCGACCACCAGTGACGAGGCGGTGATGGTGGCGACGGTCGCCGAGCCGGTGGCGAGGCGGATGAGGACCGCGAGCACCCAGGCGAGCACGATCGCGGACACGCCGGAGCCCTGGGCCCAGTCGGCGAGCTGGGTGCCGATGCCGGTGTCGATCAGCGACTGCTTGAACCCGCCACCCGCGGCGACGATGAGCACGATGCCCGCGATCGGCGGCAGCGACATCTCGACCGTCTTGGCGATCTGGCGGCGATCCATCCCGGACCCGCGGCCGAGCGTGAACATGGCGACGATGACCGCGATGGTCAGCGCGACGAGCGGGTAGCCGATCACGTCGAAGACCTGCTGGAGCTGGTTCTCGGGGTCGTTGATGACGATGTCGACGATCGCCTTGGCGAGCATCAGCACGAGCGGCAGCAGGACGCTGAACAGGGTGACGCCGAAGGAGGGGCGGCGGATATCGGTGGCTGTGGCGGCTCCCGGGCCGCCCACCGGAGTGGAGTCGTAGGTGTGCGGTGCTTCGACGACGACCCAGCGGCCCGCGAGCCGGCCGAACAGCGGCCCGCTGACGATGATGACCGGGATGGCGACCAGTACGCCGAGCGCGAGCGTCGTGCCGAGGTCGGCCTGGAGCGCGCCGATCGCGGCGAGCGGACCCGGGTGCGGCGGCACCAGGCCGTGCATCGCCGAGAGGCCTGCGAGGGTGGGGATGCCGACGGTGATGAGGGAGACCTGTGCGCGACGGGCGACCAGGTAGATGACCGGCATCAGCAGCACCAGGCCGATCTCGAAGAACATCGGCAGGCCGATGATCGCGCCGACGAGCGCCATCGCCCACGGCAGCGTACGAACCGAGGACCTGCCCACGATCGTGTCGACGATCTGGTCGGCACCGCCGGAGTCGGAGAGGAGCTTGGCGAACATCGCACCGAGCGCGATCAGCAGGCCGACGCTGGTCGCGGTCGCGCCGAAGCCCTCGCCGAAGGAGGTGATCACGTCCATGACGTTGCGTCCCGCCAGCACCCCGACAGTGATGCCGCCGAGCAGGAGCGCGAGGAACGGGTGCAGCTTCACGTAGGTGATGAGGACGACGATCAGGGCGATCGAGGCCAGCGCGGCGGCGAGGAGTACGCCTCCTGATGCGACCGGGGCGACCGGCTCGGTCGCGGCGGCGAGGATGTTCATGCGGACTCCCTGGTCAGGTTCGAGGTCGGGTTCATGGTGGTGAGGAAGCGGTCGACGATCGCGTCGATGTCCTGGTCGATGTCGATGGTCGTGCCCAACTCGTCGGGAGCGAGGGGCTCGAGGGTCGCGAACTGCGAGCGCAGCAGCGACGGCGGCATGAAGTGCCCCGCACGGGCGGCGAGGCGTGCCTCGACCACCTCCGGGGTGCCGCTGAGGTGGAGCAGCCGGAGTCCGCGGGCGCGGCTGTGGAGCAGATCGCGGTAGCTGCGCTTGAGCGCCGAGCAGCTCAGCACCGCGCCGGTCTGCTCGTGCTCGGCGAGCCAGCCGCCGAGCGTCTCCAGCCAGGGCTGCCGGTCGTGATCGTTCAGCGCATGACCGGAGGCCATCTTCGCGATGTTCTCCGGCGGGTGGAAGTCGTCGGCGTCGGCGAAGGGGACCCGGAGGCGCTGGGCGATCGCAGCGCCGACGGTCGACTTGCCGGAGCCGGAGACGCCCATGACGACGAGGAGGGGGTTCTGTGTCACGCGTCACAGGGTGCATCAAAAGGCATCCGTTTGGCAAGGCGGTGTGTCATAACGGATTCTGATTACGCCGGGTTCGGATTGTGCGACGATGCCGCAGTGACGACTTCCAGCGGTGATGCCGTACATCGACTGCACCAGAGCGTCCGAGATGCGCTCGGACGCAGGATCGTCTCTGCCGAGCTGCCGCCAGGGTCGGTCCTCACGCTGGAGGGGATCCAGGCGACGTACGACGTCTCGCGCCCGGTCGCACGGGAGTCGGTGCGCGTTCTCCAGGCGATGGGCATGGTTACCACCCGGCGTCGTGTCGGCATCACCGTCCTCCCGCGGCAGGAGTGGAACGTCTTCGATCCGCTGGTCATCCGCTGGCGGCTCGACGGCGAGGGCCGGCGCGAGCAGCTGCTGTCGCTCTCCGAGCTGCGGCTCGGGTTCGAGCCGATCGCGGCCCGCCTCGCCGCCGAACGCGCAGAACCCCAGCACCACGGCGAGCTGGCCCGATCCGTGGCCGACATGGTCGTCCACGCTGCCGCCGGCGACCTGGAGGCCTATCTCGAGGCCGACACGACCTTCCACCGCGTCCTGCTCAACGCCTGCGGCAACGACATGCTCGCCGCCTTCGGCGACCTTGTAGCCGAGCTCCTCGCCGGACGTACGCACCACCACCTGATGCCCGACAAGCCGAACCCCACCGCCATCGAGCTGCACGAGAAGGTGGCGATCGCAGTACGCAACGGCGACCCGGCAGCAGCCGAGGAGGCCATGCGCGCCATCATCGACGAAGCCGCCGAAGCCCTCGCCTCCGCCGACGACCCGCCGGAGGGGGATACCGATTGGTGAGCGGGTGAAGCCGTGCGGTAATGTTCGGAGCGCTTCGAGCGGAGAAATCCACTCGCAGTTTCGGGCTGTGGCGCAGCTTGGTAGCGCACTTGACTGGGGGTCAAGGGGCCGCAGGTTCAAATCCTGTCAGCCCGACAGATCGCCCCTGACCTGCTCATGCAGGTCAGGGGCGTTTTTGCGTCTGTCCGCGAGGTTCACCACACTGCCCGTCGGCGGAGCCATGGCCCCGTCTCTGCGCTCACGAGAAATGCGTCTCCACCAGCCGTCAAGGTCGGTGATCCAGGTGCAGGTAGCCCCGCCTCATTGCGGGGGTCGGCGTTCGTCCAGAAGGGCGGCGATGCCGTCGCCGGAGACGTGACCCGGTCGGCCGGCGAGGTCGAGTTGGGCGTCCAGCGTGAGCGCAGCGTTGATCAGCGACAGGTGGGTGAAGGCCTGCGGGAAGTTCCCGATCTGCTCTCCGTTGACGGCGATCTCCTCGGAGTAGAGGCCGACGTGGTTGGCGTAGGTGAGCATCTTCTCGAACGCCAACCTCGCCTTCTCGACCCGTCCGGCGCGGGCCATGGCGTCGACGTACCACATGGTGCAGATGGAGAAGGTCCCCTCCGACCCCTGCAGCCCGTCGGGGGAGGCGGCCGGGTCGTAGCGGTAGACCAGGCTGTCGGTCTCCAGCTCCTCCTCGATGGCGTCGAGGGTCGACAGCCACCGCGGGTCCTGCGAGGAGATGAAGCCGACGACCGGCGCCAGGAGCACGGAGGCGTCGAGCACGTCGGTCTGGTAGTGCTGGACGAAGGCCTGGCGCTTCTCGTGCCAGCCGGCGGTCATGATCTGCTCGTAGATGGCCTCGCGCGCCGCCGTCCACCGCGCGATGTCGGCTGCTCGCCCTCGCCCGTACTTCGTGGCCTGCCGGATCCCGCGGTCGAAGGCGACCCAGCACATCACCCGTCCGTACGTGAAGGACTGGAGACCGCCGCGTGTCTCCCAGATGCCCGCGTCGGGCTGGTCCCAGTTCTCGGAGAGCCAGTTCAAGATCCGGGAGAACGTCTGGAGGCCTTCGTAGCTCGCGGGCAGCGCACCCAGCCGGTCGGCCTCGTAGGCGCAGTCGGCGAACTCGCCGTAGATGTCCTGCTGTATCTGGTCGGCAGCCCCGTTGCCGATCCGGACCGGGCGCGATTCCTTGTAGCCGCTGAGGTGATCGAGGGTCTCCTCGACGAGGTCGGGGGAGCCGTCGACCCGGTACATGATCTTCAGGGGAACGGCTTCGTTGGCGGCCGCGGATTCGCGTGCCCGGTCCCCGACCCAGCGGGCGAGCTGCGCGGCCTCCTCGGTGAAGCCGAGACCGAGCAGGGCCCGCATCGAGAACGACGAGTCTCGGATCCACGTGAAGCGGTAGTCCCAGTTGCGCTCTCCCCCCAGCTGTTCGGGGAGGCCGGCAGTGGCCGCCGCGATCGGTGCGCCTGTGGGGGCGTAGGTCAGCAGCTTGAGCGTGATGGCGGACCGGTTGACCATTTCGCGCCACCGCCCCCGGTAGGACGAGCGCGCCAACCACGAGCGCCAGAAGCCGACCGTGCCCTCGAGCGCCGCGAGCACCTCTCCCTCCTCGACACGGCGAGGCGCGTCCCCGGCCGTCTCCAGGACGAAACCGACGTCTTGGCCCTCCTCGACCTCGAACGACGCCACCACGTCGTCGCCGACCTGTTCGAGGGGCACCCCGGCGTGGAGGACGAGTCGGGTGCCACCCGACTCGAACACCGCCCCCGAAGGGGTCACCTCCACCGTGTGGGAGGCACGGCCGTAGTCGAAGCGGGGCGCGCACGACATCCGGAACCGTGTCCGCCCGCGTACGCCTCGCACGACGCGGACGATCGTGTGCTCGTCCCGGGCGACCTCGGGATCCGAGATCGGCATGAAGTCGATCACCGAGCTCGTGCTCGCCTCGACCATGAATCGGGTGGCGAGAACCGCCGAGTCGCCCAGGTAGCTCTGCCTGGTCAGGGGGCCGTCTCCCTCCGGAGCGATCCGGAAGCGGCCGCCGCGGTCGGCGTCGAGCAGGGACGCGAACACGCTCGGCGAGTCGAAGCGCGGGGTGCAGAACCAATCGACGTCGCCGTTGCTCGCCACCAGCGCCGCGGTCTGCAGGTCCCCGATGATGGCGTGGTCGGCGATTGAGGGTTGCTCGGCCATGAGCTTCTCCTTGTCCTCCTAGGAGGGGTGTCGCCGGCGGGCAGACGCCCGCCGGGTGCGGCACCGTTCGCCGTCGGCATCGGTGGTTCGATTCTCGCCCCCTGGTGCCGCGCCGACGTCACCCACTAGGGATGAAACGGCTGTCGGCGGCCTGATCCCATCGTTGACGGGTGGATGGCAGACAGGGGCTCACCGTTCATCTCCGCTCGAGGACAACTGGCCGGTTCGGGTCCGCCCTATCCGAAACGGGTGATCCGCTGGGCCCGCCTTCGCCGTTGTACTGGATCAGTCGCGCTCCGATGTGTGTCGGGGGCGGCGAAGGGAGATCGACATGTGTCGTTGGCTCGCATACTCAGGTTCGCCGGTGCTCCTGGAGGACCTTCTGTTCAAGCCGGAGAACTCGCTCGTGGTGCAGAGCAAGCACTCACGGCTGGGCGTGGAGACGGTCAACGGTGACGGCTTCGGTGTCGGCTGGTACGGCGCCCAGGACACCCCAGGGATCTACCACAGCATCGAGCCCGCCTGGAACGACCGCAACCTCCGAGAGCTCTCGGCCCACGCTGCCGCCGGTCGGGTCTTCGCGCACATCCGAGCGACGACCGGCACGGCGGTCCAGCAGACCAACTGCCATCCCTTCCGACACGGCCGCTGGCTGTGGATGCACAACGGGGCCATCGCCGACTTCACGTTGCTGAAGCGCGACCTGACCCTGGCCGTCGAGCCCGGGCTGTTCCCCGACATCGAGGGATCGACGGACTCGGAGCTGTTCTTCTTCCTCGCCCTGACCTTCGGACTCCAAGAGAACCCGCCGGAAGCGGTGGCTCAGGCGGTTGGCCTCATCGAGGAGACGGGGCGACGCCACGGAGTCGAATACCCGATCCAGATGTCGGTGGCGACCACCGACGGGGAGACCACGTGGGCATTCCGGTACTCCAGCGAGGGTCGGTCCCGATCGCTGTTCCACAACACCGACGTCGCCACACTCCGTCTCCAGTACCCCGACAACCCGGTACTGCATCAGCTTTCCGATGACGCGCGCCTCGTAGTGTCCGAGCCGTTGGGGGACTTGCGCGGGGCGTGGCGGGAGGTGCCGGAGTCCTCCTGCCTCATCGTCCGGGGTGGCCGCGAGGAGCTGCAGGAGTTCTCACCTTCGCCCGCCCGTCCACTGGACTGACGCAGCTCTCGGAGGGAGTTCCACGTCTCCGGGTCATCCATATGGGATGACGCATCGACAGGGATCCGCCGCCGATGATGACAGGGACGAGGTGCCGCAGAGGTGCCCGCAACCAGTGGAGCAGGTGGTGGCATGACCGACCAGGAGACCGTGCACGAGAGCGAATCCTTAGACGAGCTCGGTCCTGTCGACTGGATCGTGGTGGAGTTCCCCGGCAGCAGGTTCAACGGCAAGATCGCGCCCACGCTGATGGACCTGGTCGACCGCGGGATCATCCGGATCCTCGATCTGCTGATGATCCGCAAGGAGGAGGACGGGTCGTTCGATGCGTTCGAGATCAGCGACCTCGACGACGGCGAGATCGGGGGCATCCGGGACTACGAGACCGCGATGGCCAACCTGCTGAGCCAGGAGGACGTCGAGTCCGTCTCGGCGGCCGTCGCGCCGGGCAGCACCGCCGCGCTGTTGGTCTGGGAGAACACCTGGGCCGCCCCGTTCGGATCAGCGGTGCGCCACGCCGGGGGACAGCTCGTCGCGAGTGGCCGTATTCCGGTGCAAGCGGTTCTCGCAGCCATCGAAGCAGATCTTGAAGAGGAGGACTGACATGCCATTGAGACGTAGGGCACGACGGGGAGTCATCGGCCCCGCGCCCGTTGCCAGGACGGCCGCTGTCGTAGGTACCGCCGCCGTCGTCACTCACGGCGTACGCCGGCGGGGCGACCGCCGCGAGGACCGCCGAGACGACCGCCGCGACCGGCGAGGCTGAAAGCGCGTCGCGACCGGCCGCTTTGGGGCGGCTGAATCACCCGGCCCGGGTGATGAGAGAACAGATCAGACGGCTCTAGGCTTCCAGCGATCCACGACTGGAAGAGGCGGGACCTGCGATGGGAATCTTGTGCGCGCGACGAGACGACGCCCCAGCCGTGCGTCGGTTCCGGGCGGGCTGATTCACATGACGCTCCGCGTGTCGGAGCCGGCGACGTCATGACCGAGGGTCGGCAGAACGGCAAGAGGCTCCTCGGTCGGGTCGCCGGCGCCGTGACGGAGAGGGTCGTCGTCACGGTCGATCCCGATATCGTCCTGGAGCACGTCGATCTCAACGCCCTGCTCAGCCGCGTGGACCTGGACGCGGTCCTGGCGCGGGTCGATATGGATGCGTTGCTCGCGCAAGTCGACATCAACAAGCTCCTCGCCGACGTAGACGTGGACGCCCTGCTGAGGAACGTCGACCTCGAGGCGCTCGTACGCCGCTCCGGCATCCCCGACATCGTGGCGGAGAGCACCTATTCGATGGCTGGATCCGCCCTCGACGTCGCCCGGCGACAGCTGGTGGGGCTCGACGTCGTCATCGACCGGATCGTGGACCGGCTGATGCGACGGAGCGAGGCCGAGCGACGGGACGGGCCGCTCAGCCTGGTTGCGGCCCGAGGAGCAACGCCCGATCTCAGGAACGGCAGGATCCGTCGGGTGCGCCGCTCGGTGTCCGGACACTATGCGGGAGCGATCAGCAGGGCAGCTGCCGCTCTCATCGACGGCCTTCTCATCGCCGGCCTCTACACGCTGGGCGTCGCCGGGTTCAGCTTCCTGCTCGACATGTTCACGTCCATGTCGCTCACCGACGACCGCTCGACGCTGCTCGGGATCGCTGCCTTCGTGAGCTGGGCGTTCTGCTACGTCTTCATCAGCCTCGCCATCACCGGCCGGACGATCGGCAAGGGACTGACCGGGCTACGCGTCGTACGCGCCGACGGCACTGCTCCAGGTGTGCGCACGATGTTCGTCAGGACGTTGGTGTTTCCCCTCAGCGTGGTGTTCTTCGGCATCGGACTGCTCCTGATCGTGGTGCAGCGTGAGCATCGTTCCTTCCACGACCTGATCGCCAAGACCTGTGTCGTCTATGACTGGGGAGACCGCAGCGCTGAGATGCCGGGGCCACTCTCGGACTTCCTCGATCGCGCCCGATCGGACTCCCCACAGCGCTGACGACGCTTGCAGGCTCAGGAGCCGCCGCTGAGTCGGACCTCGGACCAGTCGAGGCCGTCCAGATTGACGACGATCGCCTCCTGGGTGGTGCGGGCGATCACGACGACGGCCTCGGTGTCGGTGTCGGGGTTCTCCTCGCGGTGAGGGACCCACGGCGGCACGAAGACATAATCGCCAGGGCCGGTCTCCACTCGGGTCTCGACGGGCTCGTCTGCCTCGGTGTCGAGGAAGACGAAGACCGGGTTGCCGGAGACGACGTAGATCGCGGTCTCGGAGGCACCGTGGTGGTGGTTGGCCGAGGCGGTCGAGGCGGGGACATGGGTCTGGCCCATCCACAGGTTCTTCGCGCCAACGGTCTTGCCGCTGACAGCCTCGAGCCGCCGCATCCCGGAGGTCTGCCCGGTCTGGTCGACCAGGCCGGAGGGGGCCACGTGGTGGAGGTGCCGGTGGAACGCGTCGATCTCGGCGGGGACGAGGACACCGCTCGGCGTGCGAATGTAGTCCCCGTCAGAGGACCCGGCGGGTACGTGAACGGCAGACATCAGGCTCCTTTGGCCAAGGTGAGGACAGGGTCGTCGCCGGGCATGGCGAGCAGTGGCCGCAGGACGGCGGCCACCTGTGCGGCCGTCTCCTTGGGCAGACCGGGGCGGGTGCAGACGTAGAGCGGGAGCGGGTCGGGTGTCGGGAGATCGGGCACCCGGACCAGGCCCTCGGGAGTCTCGCCGAGGGTCGCCATGAGCGCGACGCCGAGGCCGGCCCCGACGGCTGCCTGAACGCCGGCCAGCTGTATGGCCTCGGCGCCGATGGTGGCAGGGATCGAGTGGTCGGCGAGCGTCTCCAGGGCTCGGCTGCGAAGCGCGCACGGTTCGTCGAAGGCGACGATGGGCACGGGGCTGGTCGCCGCGGGGGCACGCCAGGACTGCGCCGCGAACCAAGTGAGCGTCAGATCTCCGACATAGAGGGCCTTGGGGTCGTCGGCCTGCTGGATCAGCAGGGCCAGGTCGATACCACCGGCGCTGAGGCCTTCGCGCAGCTTGTTGCCACGGTCGATCCGGAATCGGAAGTCGCGCTTCGGCACCGACTGCGCCAGCGCTCTGGACACGTTGGGCAACAGCTGGGCGGCGGCGTGCTCGGTCGACCCGACGGTGACCGTCATCGGAGCGTCTGTGGGGGACGGACGGAACTTCGCCACGGTCTCATCATGCAGCGCGATGATCCGGCGCGCCTGTGCCAGGAGCACGGATCCATCGGCGGTGAACCGGGACCCGCGACCCTGCCGCTCGACCAGCGTGCGCCCGATCGCGGACTCCAAGCGGCGTACGTGCTGGCTGACCGCGCTCTGTGTCAGGTGCAGCGCGGTGGCGGCCCGCTGGAATCCGCCGAAGTCTGCGACGGCGACCAGGCTGCGCAGCGGGGCGATATCCAGATTCTGGCTCATGTCGATCAGAGTAATACACAATTGATGAGCGTTCGTGATGGTTCAGCATCGTGGAACGTCGTTGGACCGGGTGGCGTTTGTCTATCAAACTCATAGACATAAGGCTCTCTGGGGAGAGGGCCACCGCGGGCTGACACCCGGCCGCGGCTGACCATCACGGAGGCAGCATGTCGCGACGCACGATCAAGCTGGGCGCCGTCCCGTACGGCACCGGCGGTCCGGGCCAGCACCGGCTCTGGCTCGACCCCGAGATCCCGGGCGACGCGAGCGTGAACATCGACTGGTTCATCCAGACGGCCAAGCTGGCCGAGCAGGGCCGCTTCGACCTGATGTTCATCGTGGACAGCCAGTTCATCACCCCGCACAGCCCGCCGCACTACCTCAACCGTCTGGAACCACTCACCCTGCTCTCCGCGGTGGCCACCCACACGAAGCATCTCGGTCTGGTTGGCACCGCGACCACGAGCTTCAACAGCCCCTTCAACCTGGTGCGCCGCTTCGCCTCCCTCGACCTGATCAGCCACGGTCGCGCCGGGTGGAACGTGGTCACCACCGGTGATGCGGGCACCGCGACCAACTACGGGCTCGCGGAGCACTACGACTACGACACCCGCTACGGCCGCGCTCAGGAGTACGTCGAGCTGGCCCGTGCCCTGTGGGACTCCTATGAGGACGACGCGTTCGTACGCGACCGAGAGACCGCCCGGTTCCTCGACCCCGACAAGCAGCACGCGCTGCACCACGAGGGCACCTACTTCAAGGTCGCCGGCCCGCTCAACCTGCAGCGCAGCCCGCAGGGACATCCGGTCATCTTCCAAGCCGGTGACTCCGACCAGGGCCGCGACCTGGGTGCCTCCGTCGGGGAAGGGATCTTCACCCACGCTCCCGACATCGGCAGCGGCCAGGCGTTCTACGACGACATCAAGACCCGCGCCCGCGGCTTCGGCCGCAACCCGGACGACCTCGTGATCATGCCGGGGGTCAAGGTCGTCGTCGGCGACACCGACGAGGAGGCCCGTGAGATCGAGGCCGCCGACCACGAACGCGACCACGGCTTCGCGGAGGCTCTCGCTGAGTTCGGCCGGCCCTTCGGCTGGCATGACTTCCGGCAGTACGACCTCGACGCACCCTTCCCGGCCGAGGCGCTCGAGCACGGCGAGCGGTCCTTCTTCACCCAGGCCCAGAAGATCACCCAGCGAGCGGTCGAGAACGGCTGGACGCTGCGTCAGACCGTCGAGGCGACCCGGGTCTTCCGTAAGTCGGAGTTCGTCGGCAGCCCCGAGACGGTCGCCACCAAGCTGCAGGAGTGGTGGCAGGCACGGGCGTGCGACGGCTTCAACATCGGCGTCGACCACCCGGCCAACTTCAGGCGGATCGTGGAGGAGGTCATCCCGATCCTGGCCGAGCGCGGCGTCTTCCGCCGCGAGTACGAGGCCACCACCCTGCGCGGAAACCTCGGCCTTCCGGTCCCGGAGAACCGCCACACCCTGGCTCGCCGTACTCCGACGAGCTGACCTCCACAGCGCTCGGGCGCCGAACGACACACCCACCTCACCGCCAGAGACGACACAGGAAGACCGATCACTCCCATGGCCAACAAGGCATTCGCGCGCAGCGACAAGCGCTCCATCTCGACCACGTCATCGACGCCGACCCTCAGCCGACGCAGCCTGCTCGGCCTCACCCTCGGCGCCGCGGCCGTGTTCGCCCTGGAAGCCTGCGGCTCCGAGACCGGTGCCAGTGCGTCCGGTGGACGGATCACCTGGGCCTGGCAGCTGCCCACCACCTGGGACCCGGTGACCTCCTCGGCCGGCTCCGACGTCCAGATGCTGGCGCTCGTCTACGAGGCCATCACCGGCCTCGACGAGAAGGGCAACCCGGTGCCGTGGTTGGCCGAGAAGTGGACGTACAACTCCGAGGGCACGCAGGTGACCTTCACCCTGAAGAAGGGGTTGAGGTTCAGCGACGACACGCCGCTGGACGCCACGGCGGTTGCCAAGTCGATCGAACGCGGACGCACCGCCGACGGCTCCCTCATCGCGCCCCAGATGGTCGGGATCACCAAGGTGACCGCCTCGGGCGACCTCGACGTCGTGCTCGACCTGGCCGAGGTCGACTACCAGATCCCGGCTCTGTTCGCGGGCAAGACGGGCATGGTCGTCAACCCGGCCGTCTTCGAGAAGGACGCCGCCTCCCTGGCCACGAAGCCGGCCGGCTCCGGGCCGTTCAGCCTGACCACGTACGTGCAGAACGACCACGCCGAACTGGTGAAGAACACCCACTTCCAGCTCGCCGACGAGATCAAGGTCGACGAGTTCCACCTCTATCCCCAGCCCGACCCGGCCACCGCGGTCGCCTCGGTCCAGTCCGGCCAGTACAACGTCGCCCGCATCTCCGGCGCCCAGGTCGAACAGGCCCGGCAAGCGGGCCTCGAGGTCCAGATCCTCGACTCGATGTTCGTCTCGTGCCTGGACGTACACGCCGGGAAGAAGCCGTTCGACGACCCCTCGGTCGTCGAGGCGCTCAAGTACGGCATCGACCGGGAGAAGATCAAGAAGGTCGCCAACTTCGACATCGGCGAGGTCAACTACCAGCTCTTCCCCAAGGGGTACGTCGGCTACAACCCCGAGCTCGAGGGCGTCTACGAGTACGACCCGGAGAAGGCGAAGCAGATCCTCGCGGACGCCGGCCACACCGGCCCGGTCAAGGGCGAGTTCACCAGCAGCGGCCAGGCCGCGGCGGCTGTCGAGCTGATCCAGGCCCAGCTCAAGGAAATCGGGATCGAGCTCACCATCAAGTCGATCCCACAGACCCAGCACACCCAGCTGGTCTACATCGAGCACTCCCAGGCGCTGACCTACGACGGCTTCGCCGGCCGGGAGTCGCCGGTGCAGGCCTTCCAGGTCCTCTTCGGCAAGGAGGGTCTGATGAACCCGAACCGTGCCACGAACCCTGCTCTGGAGGCCCAGCTCAAGAAGGTCCGGGCCACTCCGACCGACGACCCCACGTACCCCTCTGTCCTGCAGGAGGCGACGAGGATCGCGATCACCAGCTTCCCCAACACCTTCCTCTACAACGCGCCCCGGATCATCGCCCGCAAGAACGCCTCCGAGCTGCCCGCCTCGCCGAGCCTGCAGCGCTTCGAGGGGGTGACGACCTCGTGAGCGTGGCCCAAGCCACCTCTTCCACCGCCGCGTACACCGACTCACCCACGGACGCGTCGGCGGTACGACCGACCGCGGGCGCGGTCGGCGGCTGGCTCCGCCGCATCCTCAACCTGGTCGCGATCACCGCGGCCGTGCTGCTGCTGGCCTCGGTCATCACCTTCGCGCTCGGGGCGATGGCGAAGACCAACCCGGCCGCGGCGGTGCTCGGCGAGACCGCGACCGATGCCGACATCGCCCGGCTCGACCACCAGTTCGGTCTCGACCGGCCGCTGGTGGTCCAGTACGCCGACTGGCTCGGCTCCGCGCTGCAAGGCGACCTCGGCGTCTCCTGGTTCACGACCGTCCCGGTTGCCGACAGCATCGCCCAGGCGCTCCCGGTCGACCTCTCCATCGCCCTGCTCGCCATCGTGCTGGCGATCCTCATCGGCGGGGCGGCCGGGATCGGCGCGGCGCTGAGCAACGGGGGAGTCTTCGACCGGGCGGTCACCGTCGTCTGCTCGCTGCTCGGCACGCTGCCGCCGTTCGTGATCGGGATGGCGTTGATCGTGGTGTTCGCGGTCAAGGCCAAGCTGCTTCCGGCAGGCGGCTACGTACCGATCGGGGAGAACCCGGCCGAGTGGCTCCGCTTCGCGATCCTGCCCTCCTTGGCACTCAGCCTCGACGTCGCTGCCTCGATCGCCCGGCAGCTGCGCACCTCGCTGGTCGGGGCGCTGCGGGAGAACTACGCGATCGGCGCCCAGATGCGCGGCTTCGGTCGCCGGCGGGTCCTGTTCGGCCACGTCCTGCGCAACGCCGCAGCCCCCACGCTGGCCGTCATCGGCCTGGCCATCCCGCTCGTCATCGGCGGTGCCGTCATGACCGAGAAGCTCTTCGGCCTGCCCGGCATCGCGCAGCTCGCTCTGCAGTCCTCGGAGAAGGGGGACGTACCCGTGGTCCTCGGCACTCTGCTGGTCACCGCGGTCGTCGTCGTCATCGCCAGCCTGGTGGTCAACGTCGCCCAGGCGGCGCTCGACCCGGCCGCTCGCGGCGCGAGGGGCGGGAAGCGATGAGAACGCTCAAGGCCCTGTGGGCGCAGCCCGCCAGCCGCTTCGCCTTCGCGGTCCTGACGGTGATCGCCTTCCTGGTCGTCTTCGGCGGCACCCTGGCGCCGTACGACCCGCTGCGACAGTTCAGCGACGAGGTGCTCCAGGCTCCATCGGGGAAGCACCTGCTCGGCACCGACTACGTCGGACGCGACGTCCTGTCGCGGCTCATGGCCGGCACCCGGCTCTCGGTGGTCGGCGCTCTGGAGGCGGTTGCGATCGCCGCGGTCCTCGGCGTCCCGTCCGGGCTGGCCTCGGCCTGGATGGGCAGGATCGGGGAGTGGGTCTCGCTGCGGATCGCCGACACCCTGATGATCCTGCCGTTCACCGTCTTCGCCATCGCCGTCGCCGGCACCATCGGCAACGGCCTCCAGCAGGCGATGGTCGCGGTTGGCGTCCTGATCAGCCCGATGTTCTTCCGGGTCACCCGGGCCGCGGCCCTCGGCCTTCGGCGTACGCAGTACGTCGAGGCCGCCGAGCTGATGGGCGCGAGCCAGTGGTGGACGCTCCGCAAGCACATCTGGAGCAAGGTGCTTCCCAACGTCGCCGTCGCCGCCGCACACGCCACCGGCGCGAGCCTCCTGGTCGTCGCCTCGCTCTCGTTCCTCGGGATCGGCGTCCAGCCGCCGGCGCCCACCTGGGGCGGGATGCTCTCGGCCGATCTCGGCTACCTCGCCCAGCAGAGCTGGGCCCCGATCTTCCCGGCGCTCCTGATGATGGCGACCGTCGGGTCCCTCAACATCCTGGCCGACGGCATCCGTGACGCCGGCACCCAGCGCCGCCGCCGACGCCCGTCCCGGGTGCGCGACCGGAAGGAGACCGTCGATGCCGCAGCCTGATCCCGATACGTACGCCACCAGCCCCCGCACCCTCACCGTCGAGGACCTGCAGGTCAGCGTCGGGGACCACCTCGTCGCAGTGAACGGCGTCTCGTTCCAGATCCGCCGCGGCGAGGCCGTCGGCCTGGTCGGCGAGTCCGGCAGCGGCAAGACCCTGACCTGCCGCGCCGTCCTCGGGCTGCTGCCGGAGACCGGTGAGGTGGACTCCGGCACCATCACCCTCGGTGACGGAGACTCCGGAGTCGACCTCACCGGCGCCGGGCGTCCCACCTGGGACCGTGTCCGCGGCACCCGCATCGGCGCCGTCTTCCAGGATCCCGGCTCCTACCTCAACCCGAGCATCAGCGTCGGCCGCCAGCTCGTCGAGCAGCTCCGTGTGCGCGGCGGGCTCGGCAGGACCGAGGCCCGCGACCGTGCCGTCGAGCTCTTCGGCGAGGTCGGCCTCCACGATCCGGCAGGCGTCTTCCACCACTATCCGCACCAGCTCTCGGGCGGGATGCTGCAGCGCGTCCTGATCGCCATCGCCATCGCCTGCGATCCCGAGCTCCTGATCGCCGACGAGGCCACCACCGCCCTCGACGCCGTCATCCAGGCCGAGATCCTCGAGCTCATCGCCCGCCTGCGCCGCGACCACGAGCTCTCCCTGCTGCTGGTCACCCACGACCTCGCGGTCGTCGCCGAGACCTGTGACCGGATCCTGGTCATGTACGGCGGAGAGATCGTCGAGTCCGGTCCGACCGAGCAGGTGCTCACCGATCCGCGCCATCCCTACACCCGGGCCCTGCTCTCGGTGGCCACCATCGGGGACTGGTCGCGCCGCACCCTCGAGGTCATCCCGGGTCAGCCGCCGGCAGCGGGGGAGCGGATGCCGGGTTGCCGGTTCGCCCCGCGCTGCCAGCACGCAGCCGAGGCGTGCCTCGGCGGACCCGTACCCCTGACCGACATCGGACCCGTACGCAGTGCTCGCTGCGTCCGTCTGGAGGCCTCCGCATGAGTACGCCGCTGCTGAGCATCACCGATCTCTCGGTCACCTACGCGCCTCCACGCCAGGGCACGCACCTCGGCACCGGTGCCGCACTGCGAGACGTCAGCCTCGAGGTCCGCCCGGGCGAGATCCTCGGCGTCGTCGGCGAGACCGGATCGGGCAAGACGACCCTCGCCCGCGCGACCGTCGGCCTGGTCGCGCCGGCCGCCGGCTCGATCGTCTTCGACGGCGCCGACATCGGCGGACTCACGGGGGCAGCACAGCGCCGATTCCGCCGAAGCGGCCAGGTCCAGCTCGTCTTCCAGGACCCGCTGCGCTCCCTCGACCCCGACCTCACCGTCGACCAGATCGTCTCCGAGCCGTTGGCTGTGGGCGGCGTACCCCGGAGCGAGCAGCGCGCCAGGGTCGAGGAGGCCATCGGGCTCGTCGGTCTCGACCCGGCAGCCATCGGCGCCCGGCTACCGCGTCAGCTCTCCGGCGGTCAGCGGCAGCGCATCGCGCTCGCCCGCGCCATCGTCACCCGCCCGAAGCTGCTCTTCTGCGACGAACCGGTCAGCGCGCTGGACGTCTCCAACCGCAACCTCGTCCTCAGCCTGCTCGACCGGCTACGCCGCGAGCTCGGCCTCGCCGTCGTGATCATCGCCCACGACCTGTCCTCACTGGCCGGGATCGCCGACCGGATCGCCGTGTTCTACCGCAGCCGACTCGTCGAGACCGGCCCCGTCGAGCAGGTCCTGACCCGCCCGGCGCACCCCTACACCGGTCTTCTCACCGCCTCCGCGCCTTCGGTCGGCCACGAGGACCGGCTACGTCCGGCGGACATCCGGCCCGCGCCGGACGCCGACCCCTTCCCAGCCGGACCCGGCGCCTGCGTGTTCGCCGCCCGATGCCGGTTCGCCCATGACGCCTGCCAGCAGGAGCCGGCCGCGCTGCCGCTGCCAGGTGCCGCCGAGCGGAGCGCCGCCTGCCACGTGGCCGCCACCTGGCTCGGCCAGATCCGCCCCGAGAGCACCGAGGACCTCCAGCTCGCCAGGGAACCGGCCTGAGCCGCCTCGCCAACACACTCACCCCGAGCGACCTCCGGCACTCCGCCGGCAGACGAAAGGACCGAGCATGACCTACGACAACGTCGAGATCCTCGGCATGATCGGCACCGCCGACGCCTCCGAGATCCGTCCGTCCGACGGCAAAGTCATCGACCCCGACTACACCGCCCGCTTCGCCCAGGCACACGAGGAGGGCGGCTTCGACCGGGTCCTGATCGGCTACGGCTCCGGCTGGTCCGAGGGCGCCCAGGTGGCCGCGTACGCCGCTGCCCGCACCGAGCGGCTCGGCCTGCTGATCGCGCACCGGCCCGGGGTCGTACACCCGACCCTGGCCTCGCGCACGTTCACCACGCTCGACCAGTTCTCCAACGGTCGCGTCGCGCTCAACATCGTCACCGGCAGCAGCGACGTCGAGCAGCGGCGCGAGGGCGACTTCGTCCCCCACGACGAGAGGTACGCCCGCACCGACGAGTACCTCCAGATCCTCCGCGCCGCCTGGGACACCAAGGGCCCCCGCGACTTCGAGGGCGCCTACTACCGCTTCGAGGGCTTCACGCCCCAGGTCTTCCCCTACGCGGAGCGCCACCTGGAGCTCTTCTTCGGTGGCAGCTCCCCGGCGGCGTACGTGGTGGGGGCCAAGCACGCCGACACCTACATGCTCTGGGGCGAGCCCCTGAAGCAGACCGGCGAGCAGATCGCGACCATCACCGAGAAGGCGGCCGAGGCCGGACGTACGCAGCGCCCCCGGGTCTCGGTCTCCTTCCGGCCCATCCTCGGCAAGACCGACGAGGCCGCCTGGGAGCGCGCCCACAGCATCCTGGACACCGTGAACGGCGAGATCGGAGCCCAGTTCAAGCAGAAGGTCAACAAGCTTCATCCGCAGGGCGCCGCCCCGGAGAACGCCGGCTCGCAGCGCCTGCTCGCCGTCGCGGAGACAGGCGACCTCCACGACCGCTGCCTGTGGACGCCGACCGCCAAGGCCGTCGGCGGAGGCGGCAACTCGACGGCCCTCGTCGGGTCACCGGAGACCGTGGCCGCCGCGATCCTCGACTATGTCGAGATCGGCGTGAACACCGTGCTCATCCGCGGCTACGACCCGCTCCAGGACGCCATCGACTACGGCCGCGACCTGCTCCCGCTGGTCCGCCAGGAGCTTGCCCACCGCGCCGCCCGGACCCGCGTTGCGATCTGAGCCTTCTTCGCGCCCCCGATCCACATCCTCCGACAGGAGCAGCACATGACCATCGTCACCGAGACCACCATCCCCACCGCCTGGGACGAGCCACCCGGGGGCACCCCGCGCGGCACACTGATCGTGCTCACCGGACGCGGGGAGACCGCGACGACCTACCAGCGTTTCGGCAGACGGCTCGCCGCCGACGCCTACCGGGTGCGGCTCGTCGAGACCGACCTGAGCGACCTGGGTGCGGGTCGTGCCGAGATCGAACGACACCTGGCCGATGAGTCCCTGCCCGCGCCCAAGGTGCTGGTCGGCAGCGATGCGGGCGCCACCCTGGCCGCGACCGTGATCAACGACCTCGCCGTGGACGCAGCCGTCATCGCCGGGATCGTGCTGCCGGGATCAGCCACCATCGACGGCTGGGTGGACGAGGTCGAGGCCCGCAGCGCCTGCCCCGTCCACCGCAAGGTGATCGGGGAGGACGACGGCTTCGGCAGGGGAGCACTGAACGCGAACCTTCCCGGCGAGTGGTCCGACCTGACCCTCCCGGTTCCCGCGAAGCCCGTGCTGGTCGTGCACGGCGACGCCGACCCGGTCACGCCCGCCGAGCAGGCGATCAAGGCGTACGCGGACGCACCCACGGTCCACCGCCGGCTCGTCGCCGGCGGCCGCCACGACATCCTCAACGACGTCTCCCACCGGTCGGTCGCGGCCACGGTCGTCACCTTCCTCGAGTCGCTCAAGCTCGGCAGCGACCTTCCTGCGATCGTCTACAAGACCTAGGAGACTCCCGATGACCGTCTCGCCCCTGTACACCAACCAGGACCTCGACCCCGCCGCCCTGCGCAAGGCGTTCGGCGTCTTCCCGACCGGGGTGGTCGCCGTGGCCGCGCAGGTGGACGGTGGGCCGACGGGCCTGGCTGCCTCCTCCTTCACGAGCGTCAGCCTCGATCCTCCTCTGGTCTCGTTCTCGGTCGCCGCGACCTCGAAGACGTGGCCCGACCTGCGCCGGGCCTCGCACCTGGGCGTCACCGTGCTGGCCGAGCACCAGGGCGAGGTCTGCCGCCGGCTGGCGGGACCCGTCGAGCATCGCTTCGACGGCGCGGCGTACACCGTGACCGAGGAGGGCGCCGTCGCACTCGACGACGGGCTGGCCCTCTTCGACTGCACGATCTATCGCGAGGTCGAGGCGGGCGACCACATCATCGTGCTGCTTCGACTGCACGCGGTGGCACATCCCGACGCCGGCAGCCCGCTGATCTTCCACCGCAGCGCATTCGGGCGGCTCGCGGACACCGCGTGAGACGCGGCGTCGCATTCGAGATCCGTCGCCCCCGACCGAGTTTCAGTACCCGGTCCCTCGCTTGACCTGCTCCCGCTCGGACGGATGGGCGCCGCCCTTCTCGTCCAGTGTCGCGCAGGCGTCGGCGATGTCGCGGGTGAGCCGCTCGACCTGCTCGCGACTCATCGTCTCCTTGACCAGCGCGCGCATGATCTTCACGTTCTCCGCGTTGGGCGGCAGCGTGTACGCCGGGACCATCCAG
This sequence comes from Nocardioides sp. YJ-D4, assembly GCF_054031495.1. Lineage (NCBI taxonomy): Bacteria > Bacillati > Actinomycetota > Actinomycetes > Propionibacteriales > Nocardioidaceae > Nocardioides > Nocardioides sp. YJ-D4. The sequence goes on along the minus strand of NZ_CM132932.1, from coordinate 286,687 downwards.
CCGCGCTCGGCGGAAAGCTGCCAGGCGATGTCGGACTCGTCGTACGTCGTGCGGTCGCCGCTGAGCCGGAACGCCACCAGGGGAAGCTGCTCGAGGTCGTCGCCGATCACCTCGAACCTGCCGCTGTCGCGCAGGTTCTCCGCCAGCGCCTTGGCGTTCTGCTGCATCTGCTTCATCACGTACGTGTAGCCGTCGCGGCCCAGCCGGACGAAGTTGTAGTACTGCGCCAGGACCATCGCCGCACCCGTCGAGAAGTTCAGGGTGAAGGTCGCGTCGGTCTTGCCGAGGTAGTTCTCGTAGAACACCAGCTCCTCGGCGAGGTCGGACTTCTCGCGGAACACCAGCCAGCCGATCCCGGGGTAGACCAGCCCGTACTTGTGTCCGGAGACGTTGATCGAGCGGACCTGCTCGAGGCGGAAGTCCCAGGGGGAGTCGGGGTAGAGGAACGGCCAGACGAAGCCGCCGCTGGCCGCGTCGACGTGCAGCGGGATGTCCAGGCCCTTGTCGTTCTTGACGTCGAGCAGCAGCTGGTTGATGCCGACGACGTCGTCCATGTGCCCGGTGAACGTCGTGCCCAGGACGGCGACCACGCCGATGGTGTTCTCGTCGAGGTGGGGCGCGACGTCGTCGGGGCCGATGGTGTATCTCTTCTCCTCGAGCGGGACGATCCGCGGCTCGACGTCGAAGTACCGGCAGAACTTCTCCCACACGACGTGGACGTCGCCGCCGAACACCAGGTTGGGCCGGTCGACCGAGGCGTTCGCGGCCTGCCGGCGCTGCTTCCACTTCCACTTCAGGGACAGGGCGCCGAGCATGATCGCCTCGGACGAGCCCTGGGTGCGACAGCCGGTCGTCTCGCCGGGGGCGTGGTAGAGGTCGGCGAGCATCCGTACGCAGCGCTGTTCGATCTCGGCGGAGATCGGGTACTCCGCGTGGTCGATGAAGTTGCGGTGCAGGTTCTCGGCGATGATCCGCTGCGCCTCCGGCTCCATCCACGTGGTCACGAACGTCGCGAGATTGCGTTGCGGGTCACCTTCCATGACCAGGTCCTCGCCGATCAGGCGCATCGCGTCGACCGGGCGCATTCCGGTCTCGGGGAACGTGGTCGAGGGGGCTGCCTCGGTCAGGAACCGGTTGCCGTAGAGCACCTCGGCCTCTGTGTCGCTGAGTCGTGTCATTGCTGAACCACCGTTCTTGTCGTAGTGGGTGTGTCGAATGCCTGGATGACCCCGCCGACCGCGAAGCACGCTGCGCCGGTGAACGTCCCCCAGTTGACGAGCCCGGTGTCGATCGCGCTCGAGGTCGCGGGGCGGGTGAAGGCAGCGATGCCGGCGAGGAAGAAGAGGACAGACCCGACCTGGTTGACCGCGACGACCCACCAGCCGACCAGGTGGGTCAGCATCCGGACGTGCCCCGCGCCCACCTCGAGCATCGCCAGATGACCGGAGACCAGGAAGCAGACGCAGCCGGTCATGTCGGGCAACCAGATCCACCCGTCGGACTGACGCGGCGTCAGACCTTCGGCGAAGGCGGCCACCAGGCTGACTCCGAAGAACAGCGTGCCCACGAACAGCACGAACGCGCTCAGCCAGCTGCGCGGGCGCGACCGGAAGCGCCACCAGGGCCTGTGCTCATCGGGGTTGTCGGCGAGCAGGATCGAGACGTAGCCGCCGAGCGTGAAGAAGCAGCCGCCGACCAGGTACGTCACGTTGACGGTCGGCAGGCTGACCGCCCCGAGCTGGGCGAAAGCCGCCCCCAGGGCGAACAACGAGCCACCGAGGACGAAGGCGACGGCGGCGACGAGGTTGAGCCGGGTCGACCGACGCGTCAGTACCTGGTCCATCGCGGCGGCCACCCTCCCTCTCCCTACACACCGTCATCCTCGACGGGCCAGGTCGTGGCGTCCTCATCCGGTCTGGGTGAAATCCGTCGCCACCGGCTGCCGGAAACGCTCGTGCTCAGACCAGGCCGTGCTCGAAGGCGAAGGCCGTGGCGGCGGTGCGCGAACGGACGTCGAGCTTGGTGAAGATGTTGGAGAGATGACGGGCGACGGTCTTCTCGCTGAGGACCAGGTCGGCGGCGATCTGGGCGTTGCTGCGGCCGGAGGCGACCAGGCGGAGGACCTCGGCCTCGCGGGCGGTGAGGCCGGCGGGCAGGGACGCGGGGGCGAGCAGGCCGTCGGCCTCGTCGGCGGCGGGCCGGGCGCCGATCTGGCGGAAGACCGTACGCGCCGCCTCGAGCTCGCGCCGGGACGACTCGGTGTCGCCGACGCCGGCCAGCGCGCGCCCGGTCAGCAGCCGTGCCTGGCTCCGCTCGTAGGTCGCCTCGGCCCGCGCCCACAGCTGCTGGGCCTTGCGCAGGTAGGGGAGGGCACCGGCGGGGTCTCCCGCAGCGAGCTCGACCGCGCCGTGGGCGTGCGCGGCGGCGGCCTCGAGCCAGACGCAGCCGAAGTGTCCGGCGAGCCCGTCGAGCTCGTCCGCGACCTGCCGGGCCCGGTCGGTCTCGCCCGCACCGAGCAGTACGTCGACGGCGGCCGGCAGGAGCCGGCATCGCTGCACGGGACCACCGGTCTCCACCAGCAGCCGCTCGGTGGCGGCGAGCGCCGCCGCGCCCTGGCCGAGCGCAGACCAGAGCAGCGCGAGCCCGGGCTGCGGGTCGAACCCGCGGTCGGCGGCGCGCTCGTAGGCGGCGTCCGCCTCGGTGTACTCACCGCGCAGCCGGAGCACCTCGCCGGCCTCGTACGCCGCCAGACCGGCCGCGTCCGGCGCGTGCACCTCCTGGTAGCGGCGGGTCGCGTGCTCGAACTCCTCCAGCGCCTGCTGCCACTCGCCGTGCAGCCGCAGCAGCTGGCCACGGTGGACCGCGCACTGGCCGGTGAACGTCAGCAGCCCGGGCTGGGCGGCGCACCAGCGTTCGAGGGCCGCGGTCCACTCCGCCACCCGGCCGAAGTCGCTGATCTCCTGGCAGCCCTCGATCGCGGTGCAGTAGACGTGCCCGGCCACGACCGGGGAGGCCTCGCCCGCGATCACCCGGATCATGGACTCGTCGAGCAGGGCGAGGCCGTCTGCGACCCGGCCGGAGTAGAGCGCCATCCGGCCCTGGGAGCAGAGCCCCAGAGCGGTGAGGTCCGGTTCGCCGTAGCGCCGGCCGCGCTCGGCGACCTTGTCGGCGAAGCCGCCCGCCATGGCGAAGTCGCCGGTGCTCAGCGCCCGGAACATCCGCAGGAAGTCGACCCAGCCGAGCTCGACACCGTCGTCGAGATCGGCGACCAGGCTCACGGCCCGTGAGGTCCAGCCGCGGGCCAGGGCACTCTCCCCGTGCACGTGGGCGGTCATCGTGATCCGGAAAGCACAGCGAACCGAGCGGCCGAGGTCGGCGGCGTCCTGGCTCTTGCGGAAGGCGCGGTGCAGGGCGCTGACCGTGTCGTCGTGGTGCCCGGTGAGCTCGGCGGCGACGGCGAAGTCCTCGAGCTCCTCGGCCGAGAGCGCCTCCGGGTCGGCTCCCGACCAGGCTGCGTACGCCGCGCCCCAGTCACCGCGGACGAAGTCGGCGCGGGCGCTCTCCAGCTGGATGTCGGCCACGGCAGGCACCTCCACTGGAGAGCGTACTCGGATCAGGCGGCCAGCGAGTGGGGTGCGGCCTGGCGCATCCGGGCGGTGACCCGGTCGGCGACCAGGGCAGCGTCGCGCCCCGCGCCCGCCAGGAGCATCGAGCTGAAGGCGTACTGGAAGCTGAGGCCGCAGAAGAACAGCCCCTCGGCCTCCGCCACCACGCCGCGCATCTCCCGCGGCCAGCCGTCCTCGTCGAGGACCGGGAGGTGGATCCAGTCGAAGGCCTGCCGGAAGCCGGTGGCCCACACGACGTTGGCGACCTCGCGCGGAGCGCCGTCGACCACGGGCAGCCCGTCGCGGACCTCCTCGACCCTCGAGGTGACCCGCTCGACACCGCGGTCGGCCAGGTCCGAGCGCTTCACCCGCAGCATCGGCCCGCCGTGGCGCCGGACCTCGGGCATCTCCTTGCGGCCGATCGGCGTACGCCGGGTGATGACGTGCCGCCACATGAACAGCAGCACGGGGAAGATCACGTGCATCACCCGCGACTCCAGGCGCGGCGGGATCTCGCCGCAGTCCCGACCGGCCAGGATCGTCGGCCGGGACTCGGCGACCTCGAAGGCGATGTCGCAGCCGGAATGGCTGGCACCGACGACGAGCACCGGGCCCTCGCGCAGCTGCCCCGGACGGCGGTACTCGCTCGAGTGGAGCTGCAGGATCGACGGGTCGAGCTGTGCGGAGATGACCGGGACGTTCGGCGTACGACCGAAGGAGCCGGTCGCCACCACGACGTTGTCGCAGGTCCAGGTGCCCCGGTCCGTCGTCACCCGGAAGCCGTCGCCGTGCCGCTCGAGTCCGCTGACTCGGGTCTCGAGCCGCACCGGCAGCTCGAAGGTGCGGGCGTACGTCTCCAGATAGTCGGCGACGTCGTCCTTTCCCGGGAACGACCATCTCTTCGCCGGGAACGCCATCCCGGGGAGGGAGTCGTACTTGGCAGGGGAGTAGAGCCGGAGCGAGTCCCACTGGCGCCGCCAGTTGTCGCCGACCCGCGCGTTCGCGTCGATGATCACGAACGGGCGGCCGCGGCGTCGCAGGTGGTAGCCGGTCGCCAGGCCGGCCTGGCCGGCGCCGATGATGAGCGTCTCGATGTGTGTGGTGTCCATGCTGATGACGCTAGGTCCGCACCTCGCCGCTCCGCGTCGGTCGTACGGCGCATTCGCCAGCGGTGGGTAGTGGGTCGATCTACCCATGGGGCAGCTGCCGGGAATTCCGGGCACGGAGCGCCGAGTTGGGGCGATACTCGAGAGATGACGAAACAGCCCCCGGAAGACTTCAGCAAGCTCCCGCCGTCGGTGCCGCTGGAGGAGACGATCGCCTACCAGCTCGAGGACCGGATCCCGCACGGCCCCGAAGGTGGCGGAGAGGCGGTCGACGGCGGTGGGGACGGCGACTGAGCAGTCGATGGAGCAGCCCCTGGAGCAGCGGCTGCGGGCGGCGATGATCGCCTGCCGCGAGAGCGTGTTCCCGGCGTACGCGAGCCCGGCGGAGGTCTTCGACGGCCTGGCCGAGGCCTGCCGGGAGCTGGGGATCGAGGAGTGGGACGTCTATGCCGAGCGGGGGCCGGTGGCACGGCTGGAGGCCGAGGTCGGCGAGCTGCTCGGGAAGCCGGCGGCGTACTTCCCCTCAGGGGTGATGGCGCAGCAGGTGGCGCTGCGGATCCACGCGGACAACGCGGGCAACCGGCGGGTCGCGATGCCCGACCTCTCCCACCTGCTCGTCCACGAGGACGACGGGCCGCGGATCCTCCAGGACCTGCTGATCGAGCACCTCACCACGGGGCGTACGACTCCGACGAAGGCTCACCTGGACGCCATCCCGGGCCCGCTGGCCGCGTGTCTGGTCGAGATCCCGTTGCGCGACGCGGGCTGCCTGCTGCCGACCTTCGACGAGCTCGCGGAGCTGGCCGAGGCGTGCCGTGAGCGCGGGATCGCGTTCCATCTCGACGGCGCCCGGATCTGGGAGTCGCAGCAGTGGTTCGGCAAGCCGCTGGCGGACATCGCCGGCCTCGCGGACACCGTCTACACCAGCTTCTACAAGGGCCTCGGCGGGCTCGCCGGCGCGGCGCTGCTGGGCGATGAGGACTTCGTCGCGCAGGCCCGGCTGTGGCGGCACCGGATGGGTGGCACCCTCTACCGGTCCACCGCCGAGGCGGTCGCCGCGCTGGTCGGCCTGCGGGACCGGCTCCCGCACATCGGGCAGTGCGTGATCTGGGGGAGGGCGTTGGCCGCCGCGCTTCCGTCGTCCATCGCCGTCCAGCCACCCGTGCCGCACACCAACACCTTCCTGCTGTACGCCGCCGGCGACCCGGACCAGGTCAACACCCGTCTCCTCGCCGAGATGGAGGAGCAGTCGCTCGCGTTCAGCAGACCCTGGACCGCGGCCGAGGAGCCGGGTCGGATGGTGACCGAGATGACGGTCGGCCAGGGCGCCCTCGGCCTGGATCCCTCGACCGTCGCCGGCCACCTCGCCGCGCTGCTGGACTGAGGCCAGGCTGGGTGCCTCACCCGTCTCGGGTGGTGTGCCGGGGACCGTCCGGTTCCTACGCTCGAGGCATCGCGATGCAGACGGAGCCGAGCGCGGCAAGCCGTCACCCCACGCTTCTACCGGAGGATGTTGAGAGATGGGCCCCCATCAGGTCGAGACCTCAGCGACCGCCAGGACCGGGCAGGTGCTCGTCACCGGCGGCCTGGACCTGGTGGGCAGCGACCGCTTCTACCCCGAGGAGCGCCCGGTGGTCGAGGTCGCCGTGGGTGATGTGTGGTGGGATCCGAACCCGGTGACGAATACGCAGTTCGCGGCCTTCGTGGCTGATACCGGGCATGTCACCGTCGCCGAGCGCGATCTCGACCCCGCCGACTTCCCGGGTGCCGACCCGGCGCTGCTCGTGCCCGGATCGCAGGTGTTCACCCAGGCGCCCGGTCCGGTCCCGTTGCACGACTGGACCCGATGGTGGCGCTGGCAGCCCGGCGCCCAGTGGCGCCACCCCGACGGCCCCGCAGTAGACGTCGGGAGCCGGCCCGGACGCCAGGTGGCGGACTGGACCGAGATCCCGGACCACCCGGTCGTGCACGTCGGCTGGGAGGACGCCGTGGCGTACGCCCGCTGGGCGGGCAAGGAGCTCCCGACCGAGGCCGAGTGGGAGCACGCGGCCCGCGGTGGCCTCGTCGGCGCCGACTACGCGTGGGGTGACGAGCTCGCCCCGGGCGGGCGTCTGATGGCGAACACCTGGCAGGGACAGTGGCCGTGGCGCAGCGAGGATCCGCGCGGCCACGACCGCACCAGCCCGGTCGCCTCCTACCCGCCGAACGGGCATGGCCTCTACGACATGGTCGGCAACGTGTGGGAATGGACCCGCACGCCGTGGACGCCCGACCATCGCGACCTGATCGCCCCGCTTCACGGCCGGGCTGGCTCGGGTGCGTCCTCGCGGCAGGCCGGCGTCGCTGTGCCCTCCTGCTGCGGTGGCAGCCAACGCCCCGGCACCGGTGACGACCAGGTCAAGGAGACCGATCGGATGGTGACGAAGGGCGGCTCGCACCTGTGCTCACCGCAGTACTGCCGCCGCTACCGGCCGGCAGCGCGCCAGGGGCACGGCGTGCGGGACACGACGTCGCACGTCGGGTTCCGCTGCGTCGTACGCACGGGCGATTGAACCGGTTTCCCCCGGAAGGGGTGAGGACGGCCGCCGGGCGGGTGGCGAGGTTGTGCCTATGTGGGAACTCGCCGGGCAGCTGCTGCCGGAGATGGTGGGGCTGGCGGTCACCCCGGCTGCGGTCGTCGCCTGCTTGCTGCTGCTCGGGTCCTCGCACCCCTACCGCAACGTCCTCGCGCTGGCGGCGCCCTTCCTGGCCGTCTACGGGGTGCTGTCGGTCGCCGCGCTGGCGGCGGGGCGGGCGGCAGACGCCGCCAGCGACGAGCCGTCGACGGTTCGCGGCTGGCTGAGCATCGCCGTCGGCGTCATCTTCCTCGTCGTGGCGGTCATGTCGTGGCTCCGGCCGCGGCTGCGGTCGGCGGCGGCTGCTCGCGCAGCAGGTGCGACGCACCGGGCGGCCATGGAGGAGCCCGGATGGGTCTCGGGCCTCCGTGATCCGTCCGTCGGCCTGGTGCTCGTGGCCGGCCTCGTGCTGGCGGTCGTGAACCCCAACGTCGCCATCCTGGTCTCCGGGCTGGGCATCGTGGTCACCGCCGACGTGAGACTCAGTGCACAGATCAGCGGCATCGTGCTGCTGCTGGCGGCGAGCATGATCGACTTCGTCCTCCCTACGCTCGTGTTCGTCGCCGCCGGCGAGCGTAGCCGCGGCTGGCTCCGGTCCGCGACGAAGTGGCTCCTCGCGCACAACCACGTCATCGGCATCGTCGTGCTGATCGCCTTCGGCGTGCTGTTCGTCGGTCGCGGGCTCGCACAGGTCACTGGCTGAGCGCCGACCGACGTGAACCGACCTCGCGGCCGCTCGTTCGGTGATATTTTTGGGCGACCACCGAAGTCCTACTGAAGGGCAGTTTCATGTCGGTTCAGTTCGAAGTGCGCATCGATGGAATGACCTGTCACCGCTGTGTCGAGACCGTGACGAGCGCTCTCGGTGGCCTGGAGGGCGTCGAGGGGGTCGTGGTCGACCTGAACCCGGGAGCCGTGTCCAGCGCCCGCGTCACCGCCGACGGACCGCTCGAACCGAGGGTCGTCAGATCCACGCTCGCCAAGGCCGGATTCACGATCGCTCGCGAACCCTGACCGGCCGAGGAGTCGTCCGTGCCCGGCCTCGGCTCCCGTCAGCACTTTCCGGCCCTCACCAGCGAACCTGATCTCGTCTACCTCGACGCCGCGTCCGGCACCCCCTGTCCCGAACCGGTCATCGCCCAGCTCACCGCCGAGCTGCGCGGGCCTGCCGCCAACCCCGGCAGGGGCGGACACCCGTGGGCCCGGGACGCGCTGCGCCGCTTCGAGGAGGCCCGCGCCACCGTCGCCGCGTTCCTCGGCGCCTCGTTCCCCGACGAGGTCGCCTTCACTCGCGGCGCCACCGGCGCGATGGCGTTCCTCGCCGACCGCTGGGGGCCCGCGGCGCTGGCGAACGGCGGCGACATCCTCTACTGCCCCCGCGACCACCTCTCGACGGTTCGGCCGTGGCTCCGGCTCGCCGAGCGGATGCGGCACCAGGGCGTCCGGGCGATGGCGTACCGCCGCGACCGGCTGGGGCGCATCGACCCCAACGACTTCGCCCGTGCCGCGAGCGACCGCACCGCGGTCGTCGTCGCCACCGACGTACACAATCTCCACGGCACCCGGACCGACCTCGACGCCCTGGCGATCCCGCCGGCCGCGACGGTCTGTCTCGACTGCTCCCAGAGCGCCGGGCGGCTGCCCCTGCGTCTGGCCGAGTCCCGGGCCGAGCTCGCCGTCGTCTCGGGCCACAAGATGTTCGGGCCTCCCGGCACGGGCACGGTCTACGTACGCCGGGATCAGCATCATCGGATCGCGGTCGACCGGGCGGCCGCTCGGAGCGGGCCGGCGCGACACGTCTCGCCGCTGACCGACGCCGCCGAGGAGGGCAGCCTCGACGGGGCCGGCGCCGCGGGGCTCGCGAGCGCCACCGCGTTCCTCGACACCATCGGCCTCGACCGCGTCGGCGGCCACCTGGCCACCCTGGCCGCCCGGTTCGCCGACGGCGCCTCCCGGATCGGCGGCGTCACCCTCCTCGGGCCGCCGGTCGACGCGAGCAGACCGCACAGCGGCATCGCCGCCTTCGCCGTCGACGGCCAGGCGGGCGCCGACGTGGCCTTCGCCCTCGAACGCCGCGGCGTGTACGTACGCGCCGGCGACCACTGTCTGGACGGGCCGCGGGAGGACGCGGTCCGGGTGAGCTTCCACCTGTACAACGACGAGAACGACGTCGACCGACTCCTGCAGGGCCTCGCCGCCGCTGCCGAAAGGGACTGACACGTGCAGAACGAAGGGATCAGGTACGACCGCGCCGCCGCCGCCCGCATCCTGGCCGAGGTCGCAGGTGCCGACTTCCTGACCGGCCCGGCCCCGGCGGTGGCAGAGGTGTCGGTGGACTACCGCGTCGAGGAGCTCAGCCCGGAACCCGGGGGACCGCTGACGACCGGACAGCGACGCTACCTCGAGTCCTTCATGCGGCCGTGCCGACCCGACCAGGTGGTCAGCGCCACCCACCGCATCACCTGGCGCGACTCCCGCGGGATCGCGAACAGCGGCCACATCGGACCGGGCCCGCTCGGCCCGGTGCTGCCGATCGCTGCCAGGGAGGCCGTGATCGCGGTCGGTGACACTATCGCCGACGCCGATCCCGTCACCGCGCGTTCGGACGCGCTCGGCGACGACTCGCTCGACGTCCTGGCTGACACCACCACCGACCAGGAGCCCGCCGAGATCTTCCGCGTCGGCGCCGAGGCCGCCGGCCGCGCGCTCGTCCAGCACGGCATGCTCGCCGGACAGGTCGGGATCGAGGACCCGGTCGAGTTCGCCGAGGCGATGCTGGAATCCGGGCTCTACGGCACGGTGGCCTCGACCTGGTTCTGGGAGCTGCAGGCCTCCACCTACCGCAGAGGCATGATCCCCGCGAGCCTGGAGGGCACCGGCGGCCGGCTGCGCTACACCCCCGAGACCGTCCCGCTGCTCGCCGAGATGAAGCGCCGCACCATCGCCGACGCCCACGAGGTCATGGGCCAGGCCCGCGAGGAGGGCCTCGGGGTGCGTGCCGCCATCCAGCGCTACCACGTCGAGCTCGACCAGATCTCGCGACAGTACGCCCTGCTGCCGGCGGGGGAGCGGCCCGTCTGCCTCGGGCAGCGGGCCCATCAGGTCGACGGGCAGCGCGTCCAGCCCCTCGCGGCCGTCGCCGAGGCGCTCACCAGCGCGTTCCGGTCGGCGGTGGAGTCGGTGCGGATCGCCGAGGCGCCCGGACCGGCCGCCGGGGAGGGACGGTTCGCGGCGGGGGAGCAGGAGTTCGGGGTCCCGGACATGACCTGCCGGCACTGCCGGGTGACGATCACCGCCGTCTTCGACGCCCAGGCGGCCGAGCTGATCGAGGTTGATTTGCACGGTAAGCGGGTGCGGGCCAGATTCACCGACGCCGGTCAGCGCGACCGGGTCTTCGCCGACCTGCGCGACTCCGGCTACACGGTGGCCGACGGGTGAGCGTTCGCTACCCGCTTCCCGCCGCGCGGCACCCGATCGCCGCCCGCTTCCTCGACGACGCGGCCGCGGTGGGCGAGGCGATCGAACGGTTCGGGTCGCCGCTCCACGTGGTCTTTCCCCAGGTCATGGCCGAGAACGCCACGGCGCTTGCGGGGGTGCTCCGGCGTCACGGCGTGCCGTACGACATCTTCTACGCGCACAAGGTGAACGCCTCGGCCGCACTGCTCGCCGAGGCCTCCATCGCCGGGCTCGGCGCGGACGTGGCCTCCGCGGCCGAGCTCGACCGCGCCCTGGCCGCGGGGTTCGCGCCGGACCGGATCGAGGCGACGGGTCCGAAGTCGCCGGCATTCATCGACCGGATCGCCGCGCTGGGGCTCACCGCCAACGCCGACGACCTCTGGGAGCTCGACCGGCTCGCCGCTGCCACGCCGGCCGGCAGCGCCGTCCCGGTCCTCCTGCGGCTCTCCGGGTTCGCCTCGCCGGCGGTGCCCCAGTCCCGCTTCGGCATCGATCTCGCCGACGCCGACGCCGCCCTCGAGACCGTACGCCGCGCCCCCGGCCTCGACCTGCGCGGCGTCGCGTTCCACCTCGACACGGCCGACCCGGCCGCCCGGGTGGACGCGCTGACCGAATCGATGGCGGTCGTCGCCGCCGCCCACCGGAAGGGCCTGCGGCCGTCGGTGATCGACATCGGTGGCGGGTTCCGCCAGCGCTTCGTCGAGGACCCCGAGCCGTTCCACCGGTATTCACAGGCGGTTGCCACCGGAGCGGGGGAGCTGGTGTGGCCAGGTCACGACCTCGGGCTCCGGCGAGCGGGCGCAGTGGCCGGGGCAGCAGTCGCGCACAAGTACGGCAACCACCGCCCGGCCACCGACGTCCTGGAGACGTTCCTGGCCGCAGAGATCGAGCGGCGCCCCGTCGCCGAGGTGCTGCGCGAGTGCATGCTGACGCTGTGGATCGAACCGGGCAAGGCCCTGGTCGACCATGCCGGGATCACTCTGGCCTCGGTGCTCTACCGCAAGCGCGCCGCCGGGCGCGACCTGGTCGTGCTCGACCTCGCCCGCAACCAGGTCACCCCCGCCGACCAGGAGGTCCTGCTGGACCCGGTGCTCGTCGATGCGCATGGTGAGCCGCCGGCGGAGGGAGTCTTCCTCGCCGGCCGGTTGTGCCTGGAGTCGGACCTGGTGAGCCGCCGCAAGGTGTTCCTGGATTCCGAGCCGAGCAGCGGCGACGTACTCGCGTTCGTCAACACCGCCGCCTATCAGATGGACCTCTCGGCCTCCTCCGCCGGCGGGCATCCGCCGCCGCCCAAGGTCGCTGCGGTCCTGGAGGGCGGACGGTTCACCTTCGTCGCCGACGACCACCACGGGAGCTGACCATGCGATACGACAGCGTGCTCGACATGATCGGCGACACTCCGCTGCTGCGGCTCGATCCGGCAGCCCACGGTGTGCCGGAGGCCGAGATCTTCCTGAAGCTGGAGTCGGCGAACCCGTTCGGTTCCGTCAAGGACCGGGTGGCCTGGGCGCTGCTGCGCGACCACATCGGATCGATCGTCGAGGACGAGCAGGTCGTCCTGGAGGCATCGAGCGGCAACACCGCGAAGGCGCTCCAGATCATCGCCTCGATGCACGGCGCCCGGTTCCGGGCCTTCACCAACCGGGTCCGGGTGCGGGAGGTCCGCGAGATGCTGTCGCTGCTCGGCGCCGAGGTGACCGAGATGCCCGGACTCTCGGAGTGCCCGGACCCGACCGCGCCCAACGACGTGTTCGGGGTGATTGGCGACCTCATGGCGGGCGAGCCCGGCCGTTATCACCACACCTCGCAGTACACGAATGAGGACAACCTGCGAGCCCACTACGAGGAGACCGGTCGCGAGATCTACCGCGACGCCGGCCCGGTCGACCTGCTCGTGGGCGGGCTCGGCACCACCGGCTCCACCCGAGGGGCCGCGACGTACCTGCGCGAGCGCAACCCGGAGACCGCCGTGGTCGGCGTCGTCGCCGCCGAAGGTGACTTCATCCCCGGCATCCGCTCGGCGGCGGAGATGTGGGAAGTCGGTCTCTTCGACCCCGGCTTCTACGACGCGATCGCCGCCGTCGACTCGGCGGACGCGATCTCCGCCAGCCTCGAGCTCGCCACCCGGCACGGTGTGCTCGCCGGCCCCACCACCGGGGCCGCCTATGCCGCTGCCCGAGAGCGGCTCCTGTCCGGGCCTGGTGGCCCGGTCACCGCGGTCGTGATCGCGTGCGACCGGATGGAGCCGTACCTCTCCTACTACCGCCACCGCCGTCCTGACCTGTTCGGGGCTGCCGGACCGGCTCCTGCCGAGGAGGCGCCTTCGGCTGCCCCCGAGGAGCTCGAGGCCTGGACCGCCGCGGGCGAGCACGTGGTCGTCGTGGACGTACGCACGGCCCTGGCGTTCCAGGCCGGCCACATCCCCGGGGCGATCAACCTCCGCGACGACCTGCTCGAGCAGGTCCTGGAGGCGGGGATGCCGTTCTCCGAGGCGTCCCGTGTGGTCTTCGCCTGCCCGACGGGTGACAGGTCGGCACGGTTCGCCGCCCGGGCCGCCGCGACCGGTCGCCGGGCCTACAACCTTGAGGGCGGCGTGCTCGGCTGGCGCGACAGCGGCCGGCCGCTCGCGGGTGTCTGACCCAGTTCGTACGCCGCAGCCGGGCCCTCACGCGGGAAGCAGGACGAGCATCGTGCCCATCCCGGCAGCCATCAGCCCGTGGCCCAGGGCCGGCAGGCGGTGCTCGCGCACCGACGTCGCCCGAACCAGCCACCAGAGCACCCCGGCCACGCAGACCACGACGAAACCCGAGTTGACCGCGATCGCCCAGCCCGGAGCGTGCCCGGCCGGGGCGATCGCCGCCGCGCTGCCGTGGCCCGCATGACCCTCGAGACCGCCCACGTCAGCCATCAGCAGCGGCATCGCGGCGAGCATCCAGATCATCGCGGCGTTGAGAGCGAGGTGTCCGACCACGTCGGCCCGCCGGGCCCTGTCGCTCGCGCCCCGCAGAGCCGGCAGCAGAGCCAGGGTCAGCACCGCGAAGAGCGCGACCTGCGCCCAGACCGCAGCGTCCGAGACGATCACCCAGATCATCAGGATCATCGCCGCACTCATCGCGGCGTGGTTGAGGTGGAGAACGGTCTCCCCGCCCGAGGGTGGGCAGACCACGAGAATCCAGATCCCCGCGGTGCCCGTGAGCACGAAGGCCACAGTCAGCAGAAGGTCCCAGGGAGGATCGACCACACCTCCAACGTACCGTTCACACGCGTCGGATGAGGCCGGTTGCCGTGATCGGTGCCGCGGACCGGCAAACCCCCGGCCGAGGCGTCAGGTACGTCGGCCGAGTTGGCACCTGCGTGCCAACTCGACCGACCGCGCTGACGCTTCGGCCGACGGGGGTGACGTCTCGGCCGACGGGGGCGACGCCTCGCTCAGGCGTCGAGATCCTGCGCCACCAGGGCAGCGATGGTGTCGACGGCGGCCTGGTCGGGGCCGGTGACCTCGACCTTGTCGCCGTTGGCGGCGCCGAGGGTCATGATCAGCAGCGACGAGGCCGCGTCGACCGGCTCGCCGCCGGGGACGGCGAGGGTGATCTCGGCGCCGAGCTCGTCGACCTTCTCGGAGATGATCGCGGCGGGGCGGGCGTGCAGGCCGACGGCGGAGCCGACGGTGACGGTCTGGGTGGGCATGATGCTCCTTCGGTGGTGGGTTGAGGGTTCAGCTGGTCGCGGCAGCCGGGACCGGAGCGCGGCCGACGGACTTGAGGGCGATCACCATCCCGGCGCCGACGATCACGCCGGCGGCCAGAGCGATCAGGTAGCCGAGCACGTTGGTGACGGCGAAGAGGACGAAGATGCCGCCGTGCGGTGCGCGGACGCCGACGTCGAAGAGCTGGGAGAGTCCGCCGGTCACCGCGCTGCCGACCATGATGGCCGGGATGACGCGCATCGGGTCGCCCGCGGCGAAGGGGATCGCTCCCTCGGTGATGAACGAGGCGCCGAGCAGCCAGCCGGCCTTGCCGTTCTCGTGCTCTGCGGGGGTGAAGAGCTGGGGGCGTACGACGGTGGCCAGCGCCAGTGCGATCGGCGGGACCATGCCGGCGAGCATGACGGCGGCCATGATCCGCAGCTCAGGGGAGTCGGCGGCGAGCGAGGCGGCACCGACGCCGGTGGCGGCGAAGCTGTAGGCGACCTTGTTGAGCGGGCCACCCATGTCGAAGGCCATCATCAGGCCGAGCACGGCGCCGAGGGCGACGGCGCTGGTGCCGTCCAGGGCGGCGAGGCCGTCGGTGAGCCGCTCCATGAGCCAGTTGATCGGCTTGCCGAGCACGATGATCATCACCAGACCGGCCAGGATCGAGGTCACCAGCGGGATCACCAGCACGGGCATCAGACCGCGCGCCCAGCTCGGGACCCGCCACCCGCTGACCCAGTGGGCGATCACACCGGCGAGGACACCGCCCGCGATCGCGCCGAGGAAGCCGGTCGCGGGCGCCGAGACGCCGTCGGCGTTGACCACGCCGAACAGGTTCGCGGCCAGCGCACCCATGATGAAGCCCGGGGCGATGCCGGGGCGATCGGCGATGGCGTACGCGATATAGCCCGCCAGCGCCGGGATGAACAGCATGAACGCGGTCTTGCCGATGACGAAGAACAGCGCGCCGAGATAGACGGCGAGGCCGCTGTCGAAGAGGGCGTGGTCGAGACCGAGGGCCTGTACGTCGGGGAGGTTGGTCAGGGTGTTGTCGACCATGACCGCGCCGTAGACGTCGGTGATGTCGTAGCCGCCGAGCAGGAAGCTCAGCGCGATCAGCAGGCCGCCGGCGGCGACGAACGGGATCATGTAGGAGACACCGGTCATCAGGACCCGGCGGGTCCGTCCACCCCAGCTCTCCGACGCGGTGCCGGCGGACTCCGATGAGTCGCCTCTGCCGGACTCCACGCGGGCGGCGTTCGGGTCCGCGACGGCGGCGAGCGCCTCGGCGATCATCGCGTCGGCGTCGTCGATCGGACGCTTCACACCGGAGGAGACCAGCGGCTTGCCGGCGAAGCGGCTCCGGTCACGGACACCGACGTCGACGGCGAAGATGGCGGCGTCGGCGCGGGCGATCGTCTCGGCGGGCAACGGCGTCGCTCCGGCCGAGCCCTGGGTCTCGACCGCGATCTCCACGCCGGCCCGCGCGGCCGCGGCCTGGAGCGCCTCGGCCGCCATGTAGGTGTGGGCGATCCCGGTGGGGCAGGCGGTCACCGCGACCAGGGTGCGCTTCTCCGTCGCGGCCGGGGCCGGGGCGGACTCCTGCGTGGCGCTCTGGGCGGCGGCCGGCGCGTCGCCGACAGCGTCGAGGATGGTCTGGGCGGCCTGCTCGGCCGAGTCGGTCTCCCGCAGGGTCTGGCCGAACTCGGGGCGGGCGAGCGCACGGGCCAGCTTGGTCAGGATGGTCAGATGCGTGGCGTCGCCGCCCGCCGGCGCGCCGATCAGGAACGCGAGGTCGGCGGGGCCGTCCTTGCCGCCGAAGTCGACCGGCGGTGAGAGCCGGGCGAAGGAGACCACGGGCTCGTCGACCCCGGACGTACGGCAGTGCGGGATCGCCAGGCCGCCGGGGAGACCGGTGGCGGAGACCTCCTCGCGGGCCAGCGCGTCGGCGACGAGCGCGTCGAGGTCGGTGGCCCGGCCGGAGTCGGCCACGCGCTGGGCCAGGGCACGGATGACGTCGTGCTTGTCAGGGCCGAGATCGGCGTCGAGGGCCACGAGCTCGGGGGCGATGAGTGCGGACATCAGAGTCCTCCGGTGATGGGGTCGAGGTCGCGTACGGACACGAGGTCGGCACGGACCTGGGGTGGGGTGGGGAGGGTGGTGCCGGGGAGGCCGGCGGCTGCACTGCCGTACGCGACGGCGAGCCCGAGACGTTCAGGGGCGGAGAGCCCGCGCAGGTCGGCGAGGAGATAGCCGAACAGCGAGCTGTCGCCGGCGCCGACGGTGCTGACGACCTCGGTGGGCGGCGGGGTGGCGTGCCAGGTGCCTTCCGCGGAGACGAGGACGGCGCCGTTCGCCCCGAGGGTCGCGAGCACGGCGGTGACGCCGCGGTCGACGAGGGTCCGGGCCGCCGCCGCTGCGGCGGCCGGTTCGTCGAGGGACTCGGCTCCGGTGATCGAGGCCAGCTCCTCGGCGTTGGGCTTGAGCAGGTCGGGTGCGCCGGCCGGGAGCCCGGCGGCGAGCGCCTCGAGGGGTGCCTCGCTGGTGTCGACGGCGATGTGGGTGCCGGTGGACCGGAGCGCGCTCACGACCTCGGCGTACCAACCCGACGGCGCCTCGGGCGGCAGCGACCCGGCAAGGACGACCCAGCGCGCCTGCTCGGCCTCCTTCACCAGCCGGGCCGCCAGGGCGTCGAGCAGCGCCGGGGTTGCCGTGGCGCCCGGGCCGTTGAGCTTGGTGGTGGTGCCGTCGGGCTCGGTCACGGTGGTGTTGATCCGGGGCCGGCCGGCGGGTCCGACGGTGACCACGTCGAGCCCGGAGGCGCGCAGCTCGGTGACCATGGGATCGAGATCGGGACAGGGGAGCACGGCACGGGTGGGAACCCCTGCGGCGTACGCGGCTCCGGAGATGTTCACGCCCTTGCCGCCGGGCTGGGAGGTCGTGGTCCGGGCACGCAGCACCTCGCCGCGGCGCAGCGGGCTGGTGAGCATCACGGTGTGGTCGATGCTCGGGTTGGCGGTCAGGGTGACGATCATGCGATCAGCACCTCGAGGCCGCTCTCGCGGAGCTCGTCGGCGACGTCGTCGTCGATGTCGCTGTCGGTGACGAGCACGTCGACGTTGCCCAGCGCGGCGAAGCGGAGCGTCGTCTCGACGCCGATCTTGCTGGAGTCGGTGAGGCACACGACCCGGCGGGCGGCGTTGACCAGCGCGCGCTTGGTCGCTGCCTCCTCGTGGTCGGGGGTGGAGAGGCCGTGGGCCAGCGTCAGCCCGTTGGTGGCCACGAAGGTGACGTCGACCCGCAGGCGGCTCAGCGCGTCCACGGTCTCGGCGCCGACCGCGGCCTGGGTGGCCGGCCGGACGCGGCCGGGCAGCAGATGGAGCTCGATCTGAGGGCTGCCGGCCAGCATGGCGGCGACGGGGACCGCGTGGGTCACCACGGTGAGCTGGTGGTCGCGCGGCAGGGCGTGGGCGAACCTGCTGGTCGTCGTGCCTGCGTCGATCGCGATCGTGCCGCCTTCAGGCGGGAGGAGCGCGAGCGCGGCCCGGGCGATGCGGTCCTTCTGCGCGGTGAAGGTCTGCTCCCGCTCGCCGAGGGCGGACTCGAGCACGGCCACGGCCTCCACCGGCACGGCGCCACCATGGACTCGGCGGACCAGGCCACGTCGCTCCAGGGTGGAGAGGTCTCGACGCACGGTCTCGGTGGTGACCTCGAACCGCTCAGCGATGTCGGCCACGGATATCCGCCCGCGTTCGGCGACGAGACGGGCCGTCGCGATCTGCCGCTCCTCGGCGTACATCGCGGCCTCCTTCATGATCGGTGTGGTTTCGGGTGGGTTTCGGGGTTGTGAATGCCCACATGTGTTGTTTTATGCCCGAATGTGTTGACTCGTCAAGGGGTTAGGGCAGATATTTGTGGTCATGGTCACGTCTCACTCATCTGTCCTCTCCGGCACCCCGGTGGTCCCGGGAATCGTGCTGGCGCCCGTCCACGTGGTGCGGACCGAGGTCGATCCCGCCGCGCTGGAGGCCTTCGAGCGGCGCGGCTTCGACCAGCCCGACGACGCCCTCGCGGCCTACGAGGCGGCCGCCACCGCCGTCGCCGACGGGTACGCCCTCCGGGCCGAGAAAGCCTCCGGCGCAGCCGCCTCCGTGCTGAGCGCGAGCGCCGGCCTGGCCCGGGACAAGGGGCTACGGGTCGCCGTGGAGAAGCACCTGCGCGCGGGGGAGGGTCTGGTCGCCTCCGTCGCGGCGGCGGTGGAGCAGTTCGCGACGCTGTTCAGCGGGATGGGCGGGCTGATGGCCGAGCGGGTCACCGACCTGCATGACATCGAGCGCCGGGTGCTCGCCCACCTCGCCGGCGAGCCCGAGCCCGGCGTGGACGTGCCCGAGGGGCGGTGCGTACTGGTGGCCGCCGACCTGGCGCCCTCCGACACCGCTGCCCTCGACCCCGCCCGCGTCGTCGCGTTGGTCACCGAGCGGGGCGGCCCTACCAGCCACACCGCGATCATCGCCCGCCAGCTCGGCATCCCGTGCCTGGTCGGCGTGGTCGGCGCGACCGGCATCGTCGAGGGAACTCCAGTGCTCGTCGACGGCCAGTCCGGCCTCGTCGACCTGGAGCCCGGCCCCGACGCCGCCGCCCGCGCCGAGGCCGATCTCGCCCGGCGCCAGGCCGTGGCCGCCTGGACCGGGCCAGGGCGTACCGCCGACGGCCACCCGGTGGCGCTGCTCGCCAACGTCGCCGACGGCTCCTCGGCACGTGACGCGGCCGCCGGCCAGGTCGAGGGCGTGGGTCTCTTCCGCACCGAGCTCTGCTTCCTCGACCGTCGCGAGGAGCCCACGGTGGCCGAGCAGGTCGAGGTCTACACCGAGGTGCTTGCGCCCTTCGCCGGCCGTGGCCACGTCGTCGTACGCACCCTGGACGCCGGCTCGGACAAGCCGATCGCCTTCGCGACCCACGAGGGCGAGGAGAACCCGGCGCTGGGCGTACGCGGCCTGCGGCTCGCCGCGGACAACCCCGGCCTGCTGGAGCGCCAGCTCGACGCCATCGCGATCGCCGCCGAGCGGACCGGCGCGGACACCTGGGTGATGGCGCCGATGGTCGCCACCGTCCAGGAGGCCGCCGACTTCGCCGCCCTGGTCCGCGCCCGCGGCCTCAAGCCGGGAGTCATGGTCGAGGTCCCAGCGGCGGCGCTGATGGCCCACCGGATGCTGGAGGTGGTCGACTTCCTCTCCATCGGCACCAACGACCTGACCCAGTACGCCATGGCCGCCGACCGGCTCGCCACCGACCTGGCCCACCTCACCGACCCCTGGCAGTCGGCGGTGCTGCAGCTCATCGCGATCACCGCCGAGGCGGGACGTACGGCCGGCAAGCCCGTCGGCATCTGCGGCGAGGCCGCCGCCGACCCGCTGCTCGCGCCCGTGCTCGTCGGCCTGGGCATCACGTCGCTGTCCATGGCCCCCGCGGCCGTGGCCGCCGTCGGAGCCCGCCTCGAGTCCGTGTCCGCCGGGCTGTGCGACGAAGCCGCCGAGGCCGCGCTCGGCGCGCTGTCACCGCAGCAGGGCCGGGAGGCGGTCGCGAAGATCCTGGGGTGACCCGGCGGCTGTACGCGGCAGACTGGGCTCATGCCCGCGCACTACGTCTTCGCCGAGACCTGGGAGCTGCCGATGTCGACCGAGGCGGTGCGAGACGTGCTGGTCGACCTGGAGCGCTATCCCGAGTGGTGGCCGCAGGTGCGGGCGGTGGCGAAGCTGGGGGAGGACGATGCCCTGCTGGTGTGCCGCTCGACGCTGCCGTACGACCTGGAGATCGTGCTGCACGCGGTCAGTCGCGACCTGCCGACGCTGGAGGTCGGGCTCGGCGGGGACCTGGACGGGTTCGCGCGGTGGACGCTGACGCCGGCGCCGGGCGGGAGCCGGATGGTGTTCGAGCAGGAGGTCGTCGTCGACGGCCTCCTCGGACTGGCCTCGATGCTGCTGCGGCCGGTGCTGACCTGGAACCACCGGCAGATGATGCTCGGCTGCCGCAACGGCCTGGCCGCCGCGGTCTAGAGTGCGGAGCCCTTCTGGTACTCGGCCCAGGACAGGTTCCAGTCGCCGAAGCCGTTGTCCCACTCCATCTTCCGGTCGGTGCCGGTGGTGTCGACGATGTCGCCGATGCGGGCCAGGCCGTAGAGCCAGGCGGCGTTGGCGGTGGAGAGGCCGGTGCAGCCGTGGGAGACGTTGGCGTAGCCCTGGGACCCGGTCGACCACGGCGCGGCGTGGATGAACTCGCCGGAGTTGCTGATCCGCATGGCGTACTCGACGTCGTCGAGGGAGTAGTAGTCGCTCGAGCTCTGGTCGGAGATGCCGATCGTCTCCGAGCGCATCTCCTTGACGCGGTGCTTCTCGGAGATGACCTTGATCCCCGAGCGCGTGGTGAAGCCGGGCTTGCCGGTGGTGATCGGGATCGTACGCAGCAGCTTGCCGTTGCTGAACACCTTCATCTGGTGCGTACGCGCGTTGACCTTGAAGACGTGCGCGTCACCGACCTTGTAGGTGGCGGTGCGGCTGTGCTGGCCGTAGACGTCGCCGCCGGCGGAGGCGCCGTTGATGTCGAGGTCGACCTTGATGGTGGTGCCGGGCTTCCAGTACTTCTGCGGACGGTAGCGAGCCTCGGTGTCGGAGACCCAGTACCAGGACCCGGTCTGGGCCGGGGTGGAGGTGACGTGCATGCGCTTCTCGAAGGACGCGTGGTCCTTGACCGGGATGTCGAAGTAGACCGCGACCGGCATCCCGACGCCGACCTCGGACTTGTCGACGGGGACGATCGTGGCGAAGGTCTGCTGGGCCAGGGAGAGCGAGCGGGTGGTGAAGCTGCTCTTCACGGTGCCGGTCTCACCGGTGGCGGTGACCGTGTATCGCAGCGCCGGGTCGAGCAGGTCGTTGGCGGTCCACGTCTTCTTGTCCTCGGAGAGCGAGCCGGGCACGGTGCGTCCGTCGGGCTTGGCGACCTTCACGCTCGTGAACTCGCCCGAGGTCGCCGTCACCGTCACGACGCTGTCGACGGGTACGTCCTTGGCGCCGTCGGCGGGAGCGATCGTGGCGGCGAGAGGCTTCACCGGCGGCGAGGCGCTGGCCGACTCGCCCTTCGCGGCGGACTCCGGGCTCTCTGAGTTCCCGGCGCAGCCGGAGAGTGCGATCAGGGCCACCACGGCCACAACGACAGGAAAAGGACGAACCCGCATGGGATAACTATGCGGTAGGCGGCAACCGAATTCTCGGCGCGTCCGCGCGTGTGATGAAGGTTGTGGTGTTGTCGGTGCTGCCACGTACGGTATCTGCCGATGAGTGACACTCGCGTCGAGGCGGCGTACGCCGGGGCTCTGGCCGCCTTCAAGAACCCGATGCTCGACCTCCTGCACGGCCGGTTCGCGCCGTTCGTGGTGGCGGTGCTCTCGGTGACCTTCACTTCCGAGCGGGCTGCCGTGCCGGTGGTGGACGCGCACGCCGAGATCGGCGACATGCTGGACCGGCTCCGCGCCACCGGCCACGCCGAGGGCGAGGGTGGCGAGGTGATGCTGCCGGTCGGCACGGCGCGCGAGCTGTGTCGCCAATGGGTGCGCGCCGGGTGGCTGCTGCGCCAGATCGAGGGCGAGGACGAGGTCTACCGGCTCTCCGCGCATGCCGTGGGCGCCCTCGAGATCGCCGGCCGGGCGAGCGGGTCGCGGGCCCGGGTCTCCGAGTCGCGGGTCAGGACGCTGCTGGAGGCGGTCGAGCGGCTCGCCCTGGATGCCGACCCCGACGTGCTGACCCGGGTGGCGCGGCTGACCGAGGAGATCGCCGAGCGGCGCGCCGAGATCGCCCGTCTGGACCGCACCGGCGTCGTCGACACCGTCGATGACGACACCCTGCTGGAGCAGGCCGAGAACATCCTCCATCTGACCCGTGAGCTCCCGGCCGACTTCGCGCGCGTGGTCGAGTCGATCCGGGCGATGCAGCGTGACGTGGTGACCGACCTGCGCCAGGACGTACGCCCGGCGGGGGAGGTCCTGCGCGAGTACCTGCAGCGCGGCAAGGACGTGATGGCCTCCACCCCGGAGGGCAAGGCGTTCGCCGGTGCGCTGCGGATGATCGGTGACCCGCGCCGCCTCGACGACCTGGCCACCAACCTGCACACCGTGCTGCGCCACCGGTTCACGAAGGCGATGGGTCCGACCGAGCGGGCCGAGCTGGCTGCGGTCGGGCGCCGGATCGAGACGGGCGTGGCCGAGGTGCTGGCCGCCCAGCAGACCGCCTCCCACGTGATCACCACCCAGGTGCGTACGCACGACCCGGCCCGCGACCGGCAGGTCGACGACCTGCTGCGCGATGTGATGGTCGGCTTCCAGGCGTGGATGCCGTCCTCACGGCCGGCCGAGTCCGTCGAGCCGCTGCGCCGGCTGCCGGTCGCCGACCTCGGTCACCTGCGCCAGTCGGTCAGCGAGCTGCGACCGCCCGAGCCGCCGGCGCCGCTCGCCGACTGGGGCGACGTGGAGAGCGCGGTCGAGGACACCAAGGCCTGGGGCGGGCCGGGCTACCGGGCGATCGAGGCCCACCTGGACACCTATCTCGCGGCCCATGAGGCGGACGAGCCGGTCGACCTGGCCGAGGTCTTCGCGGCCGCGCCGGAGGAGATCCGGCGCCCGGTCGACCTGCTCGGGCTGCTCGAGATCGCGCATCGCCGCGGGATGGCCGAGACGGGGGAGATCTCTACGATCGAGGCGGTCCGGGCCGACGGGGTGCGGCGACGGTTCGCGTTCGGCGGAGTGAGGCTCAGCGCAGTGATGGCGGCAGATGACAAGGGGGATGGGCGTTGAGCGAGACGGTGACACCGGCCGAGGCTGGGACTAACCCTCAAGTTGAGGGTGAGGATGAGGCGGGGGTCGTGGCCTACGGCAGCGAGCCGGAAGGCTTCATCGAGCCCGTCTCGATGGAGGACGACCCGACCGAGCTCTTCGTCGGGGACCGCGGTGTCCTCGACGCCGACATCCGCCGGGTGCTGGTCCAGCTGCTGCGCCGCCGGTTCATCACGGCCGAGAAGAACCCGCGGCAGTGGCGTACGTTGCTCGACCACCAGGCGGTGATCGAGTCCCGGCTCCACGACCTGTTCATCCGGCTCGTCGTCGACCACGACCGCGGCATCGCCTACAAGCGACAAGTCCGCTCGGAGGAGCTGGACGTGCCGGTGCTCCTCAAGGACGACGCCTACTCGCGGGCCGAGACGCTCGTGCTGGTCCACCTCCGCACCGTCTTCCAGCGCGAGCGGGGCGCGGGGGAGAACTCCGCGCGGGTCGACGCCGACGAGCTGGAGCAGACCGTGCTCACCTACTTCGACGTCGCCAGCGGCGACGCCGCCGCCCGCCGTGAGATCCGCCGGGCCGTTGACCGGCTCGCCCGCGAGGGGCTGATCGAGGAGGAGTCCGAGGACCGCTACCGGATCACCCCGCTCGTCGAGATCGTGCTGAGCGTCGAGAAGCTCGCCGAGCTGAAGGCGTGGCTGAAGGAGTCTGCTGGTCGGGCAGCGAGCCCGCCTGCGGCGGAGCGTGTCGAGGCCAGCGAGAACGACGACGATGACGCCGACGATGAAGAGGAGACCGAGCAGTGAACATGATCGACAGCCTCTTCGGCCTCATCCCCGCCCGCTCCAACGGCCGGCAGTGGGTCGCGCGCGAGCTGCAGCTGGTCAACTGGGGCGGCTACGACGGCGCCCACCGGGTGCGCTTCTCACCGACCGCGACGCTGCTGACCGGAGGATCCGGGTCGGGCAAGTCGACGCTGATGGACGCCTACATCGCGTTGATCATGCCCCACACGACGCCGTTCAACGGTGCCTCCAACGGTGGTGTGGTGGGTCGTCCACGCGGCCAGGACCAGCGCAACATCCTCTCCTACGCGCGCGGCAAGATCGACGAGGCGAAGACCGCCGAGGGCACCAAGATCCGGGTGCTTCGCGGCGACGGCCGCGACACCTGGTCGGCGATCGCGATGACCTGGGAGGACCAGACCGGGGCCCGCTTCACCGCGGTCCGTGCCTGGTACGTCCCCGCGTCCGCCAAGAATCTCGACGACGTGACCAAGCTCCGCGCCGTGGCCGAGGCGGGCTTCGACGTACGGGATCTGGAGCCGGTCGCGGCCCACCGGTTCACGCGCACCTCGGTCGCCGAGGTCGGGCTCACTCCGATCGACACCGACCGCGACTTCACCGCTCGGATCCACTCCGCGCTCGGGATCGGTGCCGCGGGCGACGGCGAGAAGGCCGTCAACCTGCTGGGAAGGATCCAGGCGGGGCAGCAGATCACCACGGTCGACGACCTCTACAAGAAGATGGTGCTCGAGGAGCCCGAGACCCTCGCGACCGCCGACGGCGTCGTCGCCCACTTCGACGAGCTCTCCGCGACCCGCGACCGGATGGTCACCGCGCAGCAGCAGGTGCGTGCGCTGACGCCGATCCGCGAGCACCGAGCGGCGATCGAGGACGCCGCCGCCAGGCTGGAGGTGATCGACGGGATCGGCGCCTTCGGTGACGAGACCACCCCCGCCGGGCTCTGGCGGGCCGGCAAGCGGGTCGACCTGCTCAGCGAGCTGGAGTCGGACCTGAGCTCCCGCAAAAGCGCCGCGGAGAAGGCGGTCGCCGAGAAGCAGGCGCTGATCGACGCCGCCGAGTCCGAGCGCGACGGCCTCGCGGTCACCGTCGCCGCCTCCGGCGGCCGGCGCCTCGAGGAGGCCACCCGCGAGATCAGGTCCGCCGAGACCCGGGTCGACAACGTACGCCGCGCCCGCGAGGCGCTCGACAAGGAGCTCGCCGTCCTCGGTGCGGTGGCCACGACTCCGGACGAGTTCGAGACTCTTCAGGCGACCGCGCAGGAGGCGCTCGTCGACGACGACGCCCGCACCACCGCCCTCAACGCCTACGCCGCCGCCCGCTCGGCGGAGGCCGACGCGACCGGCCTGGTCGGCCGGCTCGAGAGCGAGCTCGCCGATGCCGAGAAGACCAAGAGCAACATCCCCGAGCCGTTGCGCGCGGCCCGCGCGGTGCTCGCGGAGGCGGCCGGGCTGAGCCCGGCGGAGATGCCGTTCGTCGGTGAGCTGGTCGAGGTACGCACCGAGCACGAGGCCTGGCGCGAGGCGTTCAACCTGGCCCTGGGCGGGTTCGCCACCACGATGCTCGTCGACTCCGCTCATGTCGGCGCCTTCCGGGCCGCGATCGAGTCCGTACGACAGCGTACCCGGATCCGCTACGAGGCCGTCCGCACCGGTATGAAGGATGGTGTGCACAGTCTGGACGAGGGCACTCTTCCGGGCCGCCTCGACTACCGCCGGGGTGTGTTCACCGGCTGGCTCAAGCAGCGGCTGACGGAGCGGCACGGCTACGTCTGCGTGCAGACGCCCGCGCTGCTCGGCCAGCACCGGATGGCGCTGACCGTGACCGGCCAGGTCTCACAGGGGACGCGCGGGGCTCACGGTGGTCACGGGGCCGGCAACGTGCTCGGCTTCACCAACACCCGGCGCGTCGCCGAGCTCACCGAGCTCCTCGAGACGGCGCGCAAGGACGCGGAGACGGCGAGCATGGCGGTCGCCGAGTCCGAGCGGGCCATCAAGGACCTCGACCTGCGGCGTACGTCCTACAAGGCGGTCACCGCGCTCACCTGGGACCAGGTCGACATCGCCGGGGCCGAGGCCGAGCGGGACCGGTGGGCCGCGGTGATCGAGGAGGTCACCGCCGACAACCCGGAGATCGCCACGCTGCAGGAGCGGCTGAAGAGCGCCCGCGCCAAGGTCGACTCGCTGCGCGAGGGGATCGGGGCCGCCAAGAGCACCGTCAAGGAGCTCGACGTGCGCTGGAGCGACGTCGTCGAGCAGGTCGACCGGGCCAAGGACGCGCTGGAGGAGGCGGCCGCCTCGGGCACCGATGTCGCGCCGGCCCAGGCCGACTATCTCGAGCAGCTCTTCAAGGCGGCTGGCGGGGAGGAGGCCGGCCGGCGGGAGGACGCGCTCGCCGAGCTCGACGCCGTCTTCGCCCGGGCGGGCGAGAGCCTCGAGACCGACCGCGCCGCCGCACAGGAGACGATCGGGGCCGCCCGCGTCCAGCTGCGGCAGACCTTCGAGGCGTTCCTCGAGCGTTGGCCCAACCCCAACCTCCACACCGACCCCGATGCCTCCTACGCCGACTTCGACCGTCTCCTGGACGAGCTGCAGACCAGTGGCCTGTACGAGCTCGAGGTCGAGTGGCGCGACTCGCTGCTCAAGCTGTCGGGCAACGACCTGACCAACCTCGACTCGACCCTGTCGCGGGCCGTGCGTGAGATCCGGGACCGGATCGACCCGATCAACCAGATCCTCGGCGAGCTGCCCTTCAACGACGACGGCCACCGCCTCCGGATCGACACCCAGGAGGGCCAGTCGGCGGTACGTGGTCGCTTCCGCAAGGAGCTCCGCGCCGTGCGCGACCTGATCGAGAAGGCGTCGTCCAACGAGACCCGGGAGCAGGCCTACACCCGGATGTCCCGGCTCATCGACCGCATGCGCCGCACGGCGCCCGACTTCGCCGACCTGATCGACGTACGCAACCACGTCCGCGTCAGCGCCGAGAAGGTCACCGCCGACACCGGTGAGCACGTCGCCCTCTACGACCACATCGGCGAGAAGTCCGGCGGCGAGTCGCAGGAGCTGGTCGCCTTCATCGTCGGCGCGGCGCTGCGCTACCAGCTCGGTGACGCGGGTGCCGAGCGGCCGCGCTACGCCCCGGTCTTCCTCGACGAGGCGTTGATCAAGGCCGACGCCCGCTTCACCGGCCGCGCCATCGGCGCCTGGCGAGGCCTCGGTTTCCAGCTCATCATCGGCGCCCCCAACGACAAGCACAGCGCCATCGAGCCGCACGTCGAGGTGCAGTACACCGTGCTCAAGGACGCCGAGGGCCACTCGTTCCCGAAGCTGGAGGTCGGCCTCGACGAGGTCCCGGCGCGATGACCGGCTAGGGCTGCATCGAGAGGAACAGGAACGCGGCCAGCAGGACCAGGTGGACGAACCCCTGCAGGGCGTAGACGCGGCCCTGGACGACGGTGAGCCCGGTGACGAATACCGAGATGACCAGCAGCACGATCTGGGTCGGCTCGAGGCCCAGCTCGAGGGGACCGGTCAGCCAGATCATCGCGACGGCGAGGGCGGGGATGGTGAGTCCGATCGACGCCATCGCTGAGCCGTAGGCGAGGTTGAGGCTCGTCTGGACCCGGTCCCGAGAGGCGTTGCGGACCGCGGCGATCGACTCGGGAGCGAGGACGAGGAGAGCGATCACGACACCCACGACCGCGTAGGGGAACCCGAGGCTCTTGACGGTGCTCTCGATCGTGGGGGAGAGGACCTTTGCCAGGCCGACCACGGCGACGAGAGAGACCAGGAGGAGGGCCAGGCTGAGGGCGGCCTCGCCCGCCGAGGGCGGGTCGGCGTGGCTGTCCTTGTCGAGATCGACCAGACCGGTCATCCGACCGTGCTCGTCGCTGGTGACGGGGAGGAAGAAGTCGCGGTGGCGGACCGTCTGGGTGAAGAGGAAGGCGACGTAGAGCGCCAGCGAGGCGATGGCGGCGAAGACGAGCTGCGACGTCGAGTACTGCGGGCCCTGCGCCGACGTCGTGAACCTCGGCAGCACCAGGGTGAGACCGGCCAGGGCGATGACGGTGGCGACCGCCGACCCGGTGCCGGCGGCGTTGAAGCTGACCAGCCCGTGCTTGAGGGCGCCGACCATGAGCGAGAGCCCGACGATGCCGTTGAGGGTGATTATCACCGCGGCGAAGACGGTGTCACGGGCGTACGTGCTGGTGTTGTCGCCACCGCTGGTCATCAGCATCACGATCAGACCGACCTCGATCACGGTCACCGCGATCGCGAGGATCAGCGAGCCGAACGGCTCCCCGACCTTGTGCGCGACGACCTCGGCGTGGTGGACCGCGCCCAGCACCGCACCGATCAGCACCGCCGCCACCACGGCCAGGATCGTCCAGTGGTCGTGGCGGAGCCACGCGAAGACCAGCACCACCAGGGCGAGGATCGGCACGACCACTGACCATTGCAGGCGGCCCCGGACCGCTGGCGCACTCATGGGGCGACCCTATCCCGGCGCTGGGCCGCCGACAGGATGCTCGACACGCGCTCGTAGCCTGAGGGGCGTGCCTTCCTCCTACACTCCTCCGGCCGCGTTCAAGACCCGTCCCGACCTGCTGGGGAGGTTCGGCATGGTCGGCTCGACGCACTGGCTGGCCAGCGGTGCCGCGCAGGCGGTCCTCGAGCGCGGCGGTAACGCCTTCGACGCGGTGGTCGCGGGTGGGTTCGTGCTGCACGTGGTCGAACCCCACCTCAACGGGCCGGGTGGCGACCTGGTCGGGATCTTCGCTGCTGCCGACGGCGCGCCGACGGTCCTGATGGGCCAGGGGCCGGCGCCGGCCGGGGCTTCGGCGGAGCACATGCGGGCCGAGGGCCTCGAGCTGGTCCCCGGGTCGGGCGCGCTGGCCGCCGCCGTTCCGGGCGCGGTCGAGGCCTGGCTGATGCTGCTGCGCGACCACGGCACCTGGGAGCTGGAGGAGGTGCTCGCCTACGCCATCGACTACGCCCGCAACGGCCACCCGATCCTGGGCCGGGCAGTCTCCACGATCGCCGCCGTGGCCGACCTGTTCCGCGATCACTGGCCCACCTCCGCCGCGCACTGGCTCGTCGACGGCGAGCTGCCGGAGCCGGACACGATGGTCCGCAACGAGGCCTACGCCGCCGTGCTCGACCGTCTCGTCGCCGCAGGTGACGGCGCAGCGACCCGTGAGGAGCGCATCGACGCGGCGCGTGCCGCCTGGGGGAGCGGCTTCGTCGCCGAGGCGATCGAACGGTTCGTACGCACCCCGCACCGCCACTCCTCCGGAACCGATCGTTCCGGTGTGATCACGGCGGCCGACATGGCCGGGTTCTCGGCTGCGTACGAGACACCGGTGACGACGGAGTTCCGGGGCCACACCATCGCGAAGGCCGGGCCGTGGACGCAGGGGCCGGTGCTGCTGCAGACCCTCAACCTGCTCGAGCCGCTCGCCGACGCGCTGCTCGACCCCAGCAACCCCGCCGGCGCGCACACGATCCTCGAGGCGACCAAGCTCGCCTTCGCCGACCGCGACGCCCACTACGGCGACGGCGCCGATCCGGCCGTGATCGAGACCCTCCTCTCCCAGGAGTACGCAGCCACCCGTCGGCCCCTCATCACCGATGTCGCCTCGGCCGAGGTCAGGCCCGGGCTCGGCGCGAAGGCCTTCCCGCCGCTGCGCGAGACCTACGATCCCGCCGCCGTCGCGTCCGGGGTCGGGGAGCCGACCGTCTCGCGCGATGGCGAGACCCGCGGCGACACCTGCCATATCGACGTCGCCGACCGCTGGGGCAACATGATCGCGGTCACCCCCTCGGGCGGGTGGCTGCAGTCCTCGCCCACGATCCCCGAGCTCGGCTTCTGTCTCGGCACCCGCCTCCAGATGACCTGGCTCGAGCCGGGCCTGCCCTCCACCCTCACCCCAGGCCGGCGGCCGCGTACGACTCTCACGCCCACTCTCGTCCTCCGCGAGGGCCGGGCCGTCGCCGCTGTCGGCTCTCCCGGTGGCGACCAGCAGGACCAGTGGCAGCTGCTCTATCTGTTGCGCACTCTCGTCGGCGGCTATTCGCCTCAGGAGGCCATCGATGCCCCCGCCCTCCACTCGACATCGTTCCCTGGGTCCTTCTGGCCGCGTACGTGGACTCCTGCTGGTGCGGTGCTCGAGGACCGGCTCGGGGATTCGGTCATCGAGGGGTTGCGGCGGCGGGGGCACGCTGTCGAGCTGAGTGGAGACTGGTCTCTGGGGCGGCTTTCTGCGGTTACTCGGGATCCGGACAATGGGACGCTTTCTGCTGCTGCTAATGCTCGGGGTGCGCAGGGGTATGCCGTCGGGCGCTGATGTTTCGCTGGTCGAGCCGGCTTGCTCCGCTGGTCGAGCCGCCGGAGCCGCCGTGCTGCGCTGGTCGAGCCGCCGGAGCCGCTAGGCGGAGGCGTGTCGAGACCAACACGGTTCTCTTCCGCGGGAGGGCTCGCTTTTGTGACTGTGTTTCGTTTCGGGGTTCGCCGCCGACCCTTGCTTTGAGTGTTTCTCGATCGTGCGCCGCGTCAAGGACGCCCTTCGGGCGCCGCTGCGCGGTGGCCTTCGGCCATCCTTGACTCGGCACTCGATCGAGAAAGATTTCGCCTGTATCGGGGCGGCGGCGAGAGTGTGGCGCGGAGTTACGATGCTTGTTCGCTGACCGCGTAATATGGGTTTGACCTGCTTAAATAGGTCGCTTGATGGTGCTCCTGCGCATATAATAAGGCGCATGTACGAGACCGTCGACCGCTTCCTCGCTGGGCCGCCTGCGGGTGCGTCTGAGGCTGAGCTGGTCGACTGGATCACGCGCCTCGAAGCCGTCAAGTGCACCGCCGAGGCCGTCCAAGCCGAAGCAGCGGTACGCCTCGACGAGACCGTCCGGGCACGCCAGGCCGAGGCCGGGGTTCCGGCTCGGAAGCTCGGTGAGGGGGTTGCTTCGCAGGTTGCGTTGGCGCGGCGGGTCTCGCCTGAAGGGCGCCAAGCTGCTCGGGCTGGCGAAGGTTCTGATCAGCGAGATGCCGCACACGTTCGCGTTGATGAAGGCCGGGCTGTTCTCCCAATGGCAGGCCACCATCCTGGCCCGTGAAACCGCCTGCCTCTCCCTCGATGACCGCAAGGTCATCGACCAGGAACTGTGCGCCACTGGCCCTGGCGGGGAACCTGCCAAGGCGGTGTCGATGGGGCTGCGGCAGCTCGAGAACGCCGCGAAGAAGCTCGCCATCACCCTCGACCAGGCCTCCGTGGTGGCTCGGGCTGCGAGCGCGGTGAAGGATCGTCGGGTCAGTCTGCGGCCGGCGCCGGACACGATGACCTGGCTCGGGGCGTTGTTGCCGGTCAAGGACGGTGTCGCTGTCTTCGCCGCCCTCGACCAGGCCGCCAAGGCGGCCGCGGCTGCGGGGGATGAGCGGAGCCGGGGTCAGGTCATGGCCGACACCCTGGTCGACCGGATCACCGGCCGCAGCACCTCCGGCGCGAAGCCTCGGATCGAGGTCAAGATCGTGATGACCGCTGACTCCCTTACCAACACCATCGATCAGCCGGCCATGGTCGAGGGCTACGGGCCCGTCCCGGCCGCCTGGGCCCGCGAAGCGCTCAAAGACGCGGAGGTGTTCGTGCGGCGGTTGTTCACCGACCCGGTCGGGCGGCTGGTCGCGATGGAGTCCCGCTCACGCAAAGCCCCCGAGGGGTTGGCCGAGTTCATCACGACGCGCGACGGTGGGATCTGCCGCACCAACGGCTGCGATGCCCCGATCCGCAACGTCGACCACGTCGAACGCCACGCTGACGGCGGTGAAACGAGATCCGAGAACCTGCAAGGGCTGTGTGAGAGGTGCAACCAGGCCAAGGAAGCCCTCGGCTGGCAGGCCAGACCAGGACCAGATGGCAGCATCATCACCATCACACCCACCGGGCACACCTACATCAGCCCACCACCAGATTCCTGGCCACCGGACCCACCGCCGCGACTGTCGCCAGCAGAACACAGGTTGCGCGACGTACTCCTCACTCACACCCTTGCGGCCTGAGGCTCGTGGGCCTCCGAGAACTTTTTCTTCGGATCGGTGCTTGACCTTGACGCAGCGTCAGGGCTGCACGCTTCTTCCATCGCCCCGAACACGGGATCCGAAACCATCGAAGAAGGAGCACCACCATGAACAACATCCTCAGCCGCCTCGTAGGTGACAAGAAGGACTGGAAGCGCATGGAGGCCCGCGCCGCCGCACTGCCCGCCGACTACCGCACCGTCTATGGCGAGATGAAGAGCTACATGTGGCGCTTCACCGCCGGCGACGGCATGGACATCGTCGAGGTCCTGCGCGAGATCCTCGACCTGTTCGAGACCGAGGCCGCCGCGGGACGCCCGGTCATCGAGGTCACCGGGACCGACTTGGCCGCCTTCTGCGACGCCCGGCTGCCCGAGGATGACCTCTACAGCGTGAGGCTCCGGGCCACCCTCGACGAGGTCGTGCGGAAGCTGGCGTGACCTCGGGCGAAAACGTAAGAGCCCCGCTGGCGTCTCGGGTCACCAGCGGGGCAAGAACAATGTTGCCGCATCACCTAAGGGGTTGTCACCCCCTTTCGGCAAAATCTGCAGAATTTTGCATTGCAAGATCCTGGTGGGCCCGAAAGGGCTCCAGGCGGCACCCGTCAGATGACCGTCCCGACGTCCTTGGCGACGATGTTGTCCATCGCGCGCTCGGCGACAGCGGCGATGGTCATCGACGGGTTGCACGCTCCCGTGGTGCCGGGAATGAGCGCTCCGTCGAGGACGTAGAGACCGTCCTGGCCCTGTACCCGGCCGTCGAGATCGCAGACGGTGCCCATGTTGGCGCCGCCGAGCGGGTGCCAGGTGCTGTTGACGATGGTGTTGGTGTCGATCAGGGCGCCGAGGCCGCCGCTGATCTTCGAGACCCGCTCGTGGATGGCGCGATAGCTCACCGAGTCGCCGCCGAAGGGGAAGCGGAGGGTCACCGAGTCGGTCAGCGAGCTGTAGCGGAAGCTGCCGCGGTCCGCACTGACGCCGAAGCCGACCAACATCGTGGCGCCCAGGTCGAGGCCGAGGGGGAGTGGTGGCAACGATGCCTGGATGACGGTGTTGGCCGTGGTCGGGTCGGACCAGTCCTGGCTCTGGTAGACGACGGGACCGCCCTGCGTACCGGTGAGGTTCTCGTCGAAGGGGCGCCACATGTAGATCCGGTCGCCGTTGGTGCCCCAGTCCTGGCCGAGCTTGTCGGGAAGGTCCGGGATGGTGTCGGTCGCCGCGGCGCGGACCAGGAGCTTGCTGGTGTTGAGCGAGCCGGCCGCCATCACCAGTGCGCGGGTGGTCAGGATCTTCTGCTCCACGACGTCGCCGGCGTCGTTGGTGCGGTCGACATGGACCTCCCAGCGGCCGTCGGCGGCCCGGGCCACGCTCGTCACGTTGTGCCGAGTGGCGACGTGCACCAGGCCGGTGGCCTCGGCCTGCTCGATGTAGGTGACGTCGACGGAGTGCTTGCCGCCGTTGTTGACACCGAGCGCGCAGTCGCCGTTGGTATAGGAGGGAGCCATCTCGCCGCGCAGCTCCGCGAGGGCGTAGGACCAGTCGATCGGCATCGGGATCTTCTGCAGGTCATAGCCGGCGGCCTCGACCCGCTCGCCGAACGTACGCGAGACCCGGTAGTTGTCCGAGGCGATCAGCTCGTCGGGCGCGGTCGCGGCGCCGAGCATCTTGGCCACGCGTGGGTAGTGCACCCGGTCCATGAGCTCGTAGTCGAGCTCGTTCGGGAACCAGGTGTTGAAGACCTCCGCGGACGGCTGCAGCGTCATGCCCTGGTAGACCAGCGAGCCACCGCCGACACCGGCCGCGCACATGGCCAGCATGTTCTGGCCGAGGACGGGCTCGAGCAGACCGACGTACGGGCCGAAGTTCAGGGGAGTGCCGAGCAGCTTCTGCAGCGGCTTGAGCGCCTCGGGTGCGGTGGTGTGGAACAGCACCCGCTTGTCGAGCGAACGGATCGTCGGAAAGGTCTGCGCGTCCGGCCCGGTCGGCCAGCGGCGGCCACGCTCGAGCACCGTGACCGGCACGCCGGCCTCGGCCAGCCGCAGCGCGGCCACGCCACCACCGAACCCGGACCCGATGACGACCGCGCGGTGCTCCTCCCGCACCAGTCGCACGCGGCGGGGCGAAGTGGCTGCGGCCGGACCGCCGAGCAGGCCGGACGCCGCGGCACCAGCGGCGCCGGCAGCACCGGCCAGGAACGTACGTCGTGAGGCTGAGGACATGGTCAAGGGGACTCCCTCGGCTCGTGAATCGTCGGTTACTGCCGCGTAAGAGTTGACGAATGGGCGAGGTGTGTCAAGGTTCACAGCCCCGTTCTGGACAACTGTGTCCGGAACGCGACACGTCCCGGAGAGCCCGGCACAGCAACGCAGAAGGCGCAACCACAGCCATGTAGGCTGACCGCACTTCCAACAGCTAAGGACGATCTGAACCCCGATGGACGGACCGCAACCCGGCCAACATCCATGCCCGCTGAGTGATTCGCGGCCGCACCCGTCGAGGTTGGCGCGATGACCGAGGTTCTGTTCATCTTCTTGGCACTGCTGCTGGTCGCTGCCTGTGGCGTGTTCGTGGCCGCCGAGTTCTCCCTGGTCACCGTCGACCACGCCCAGGTCGAGATGGCCGCCGAGCAGGGCGACAAGGGTGCCCAGGGCGTGCTCCGCGCGATGAAGGAGCTCTCCAGCAACCTCTCCGGCGCTCAGGTCGGCATCACGGTGACCAACCTCGGCATCGGCTGGATGTCGGAGCCGGCGATCGCCGAGCTGATCGACGCGCCGCTGCTCGCCACCGGCCTGCCCGAGGGTGCGGTGGCCGGGATCGCGGTGGCCATCGCGCTGACCCTCTCCACGATCGTGACGATGCTCTTCGGTGAGCTGGTCCCCAAGAACCTCGCGCTGGCCCTGCCCCTGGAGACGGCGCGCGTCACCCAGGGACCGATGCGGGCCTTCACCCGGCTAATGCGCGGCCCGATCAAGGTGCTCAACGGCACCGCCAACGCCATCGTGCGCCGCCTGGGCATGGAGCCGCAGGAGGAGCTGCGCTCGGCGCGAAGCTCGGCCGAGCTCTCCTCGCTGATCCAGCGCAGCGCCCACGAGGGCACCCTCGACGCCGACACCGCCGAGCTGATGGAGCGATCGGTCGAGTTCGGCACCCGCACGGCGGGGGAGATCATGACCCCGCGCGTACGCGTCCACAGCCTCGACCACAACGACCGCGCCGAGGCGCTGATCGAGCTCACCCGGCGTACGGGCAACTCCCGCTTCCCGGTGCTCGACGACAACGAGGCCGTGGTCGGCACGGTGCACGTCAAGGCGGCCGTGGCGCTGCCGGTGCACGAGCGGCCCACGGCCAAGGTCAAGCACCTGATGGTGCCGCCGGTGGTCGTGCCCGACTCGCTGCGCCTGGACCCGCTGATGGCGCTGCTGCGCGCCGAGGGGTTCCAGCTGGCCGTGGTGCTCGACGAGTACGGCGACCAGGCCGGCATCGTCACCCTCGAGGACGTGATCGAGGAGATCGTCGGCGATATCGCAGACGAGCACGACCCGCTCAGCGCCCGCGCCCGGCTGCGCCGCGACGGCGGCTGGTCGCTGTCGGGGCTGCTGCGTCCCGACGAGGTCGAGGACATCACCGGAGTCGCCCTGCCCGAGAGCGAGGACTACGACACCGTCGCCGGTCTGATGCTGAGCCTGCTGGGCCGCATCCCCGAACCGGGCGCCAGCGCCGAGCTGACGGTGCCCGGAAACCCGCCGCCGGACTCCGACGATGACGACGTCTACGCGAGGTACGTGAAGCTCACCGTGGAGGTCATGGACGGGCGCAGGATCGACCGGATCTCGATGCAGGTGATCGGCTGATGAGCACCACCATGGGACTCGTGCTCGGCCTGGTGCTGCTGCTCGCCAACGCCTTCTTCGTCGGGTCTGAGTTCGCCCTGGTCTCGGCCCGGCGCAGCCAGATCGAGCCCGCCGCCCAGGCCGGCTCGCAGATGGCCAGGATCACCCTGCGGGCGATGGAGAACATCAGCCTGATGATGGCCGGTGCCCAGTTGGGCATCACGGTCTGCTCGGTGCTGCTGCTGGCGATCACCGAGCCGGCGCTGGCCCACCTGCTCGAGCCCGGCTTCGACCTGATCGGTCTACCCGAGGCGTTCCACCACCCGGTCGCGTTCGTGATCGCGATGCTCGTGGTCACCTATCTGCACGTGGTTGTCGGCGAGATGGTGCCGAAGAACATCGCCCTCGCCGGCCCCGACAAGGCCGCTCTCGTCCTGGGCCCCGCGATCTACGCGGTCGTCTACGTGCTGCGCCCGATCATCGTCGCCTTCAACTACGCCGCCAACGTCTGCGTCCGCGCGCTCGGCATCGAGCCCAAGGACGAGGTGAGCTCCGCGTTCACCCGCGCGGAGGTGGCCGCCATGGTCGAGGAGTCCCGCGGCGAAGGGCTCCTGGAGGAGGACGAGTACGGCCGACTGGCCGGCGCGCTCGGCTTCACCGAGAAGACCGTCGCCAAGGTCACCATCCCGATCTCCGACTGGACGATCGTGCCGCGCGGCGCCTCGGGCGCCGACATCGAGGCGGTGTGCGCCTCCACCGGCTACAGCCGGTTCCCGGTCGCCGGCGAGAGCGGTGACCTGGTCGGCTACCTGCACATCAAGGACGTACTCGAGCCCGATGACGTACGCCGCCGGCAGCCCGTCCAGAACAAGTGGATCCGCCCGTTCGCGACGGTGACTCCCGACGACGCGCTCCACGAGACGCTCGAGACCCTGCAGCGCCGCGGCGCCCACATGGCCCGGGTCGTCCGTGAGGACGGCAGCACCATCGGCCTGGCGACGCTGGAGGATGTCATCGAGGAGCTGGTCGGCGAGATCCGCGACGCCGCCCACGCCGACGACTCAACGGCCACCGACTAGGGTTGGCTCGTGCCGCGTCTGGTGACAGAGGAGAGCCCGCAGATGCCCAACCGTCGATCCGGTGATCCCCGCCTGCAACATGGCCGGGACATGCGGCGACCGCGAGGCACCGCCGACCGCAACCAGCCCGTGCTCGGCAAGCTGCTCAGCATCCTGCGGCTCGTCTACGCGCCGGTGGTGCTGTGGGCGGTGATGATCGCCGAGGACGACACGATCGCACTGTCCGCGTTCGGTCTCGCGGTGGTCACCGACCTGCTCGACAGCTGGCTCAACCGCAAGCAGCTGGGCCGCCGCCGCTCGGGCGAGCTGCTCGACGTCGTGGCCAACACCGTCTTCGTCCTGGCCGCGACGCTCGCGCTCTGGCAGATCGACGTGATCCCGTGGCCGATCGCGCTGCTGGTGCCGCTGCGGTTCGTCGGCCTGCTGGCGATGATCCCGGCGCTGCGCAGCCGTGGGGTGCGTACGCTGCCCATCCATCTTCTCGGCAAGGTGGCCGCCTTCTGCACGCTGGCCTCCTTCCCGTTGCTCTACCTCAGCCACGACATCCCCGAGACCCTCGACCTCGGCCTGGAGCCGAGCCTGCCCATCCAGGTGGCGCAGGCCTTCGGCTGGGCCTTCGCGCTGTGGGGGATCCTGCTGCTGTGGTGGAGCCTGGTCCTCTACGCCCAGGAGGTGCGTCGCCTGATGGCCACCACGCCACCGCTGGAGAAGGGCGGGGCGACCCGTGCCTGACCAGATCCCCGGTTCCGAGGACCTGCGGGCCTACGTCACCAAGCCACTGCTCGACCGCATCACCGACCAGGCGATCGACTCCGACTACATGGCCGCCGCCGAGCGGCGCGAGCCCACGGGGGAGGAGCCGACGCGGCGTCGCCGTCCCGGGGTGTGGGCCATGGCGGTCGTCGGGCTCTTCGCGCTGCTGGCCACGACCGCCGCGGTGCAGACCTCGCGCAACGAGGACATCCGACAGACCAGCAGGCAGGTGCTGGTGGACCGCATCGAGCAGCGCCAGGACCGGATCGCTGATCTGCACCGTCAGATCTCCGCCCTCAGGGAGGACAACCAGCGAAGCGAAGCGGCGCTGAACTCGCTCGGGCTGCGGGCCGAGTCGGCGTCCTCGTCCGCCGCGTCGACCGCGGAGGAGACCGGGTTCGCTCCGGTGACCGGTTCGGGGATCAGGATCACCATCGACAACGCCGCCGACGGCAGCGAGGGCGGCACCGTCCGCGACTACGATCTCGCCGTGATCGTCAACGGACTGTGGCAGGCGGGCGCGACCGCCGTCGCCGTCGACGGCCAGCGGGTCACCCCGCGCAGCGGCGTGATCACCTCCGGTGCCACCCTCCGGATGAACGACGTCTCGCTCTCGCCGCCCTATGAGGTGTCGGCCATCGGCGACACGCGTACGCTGGCCGCACGCTTCGCCGAGACGGTCTCCGGCGCGATGATCCACACCACGACGCAGGACTACGGGATGCCCTACGACGTCGAGAACATCGACCGACTGACCCTTCCCGCGGCGCCGGCTGATCTGCTGGAGTTGACCCACCTCGGGGCCAAGTCCAAGGACAAGGGCACCCAGGGCGCCGAGAAGCCCAACGACAACACCGACGAAGACTCTGAAGAGAACAGCGAAGGGGACCGCGAAGAATGATCGCCGTCATCGGCCTAGTGATCGGCATCGTGCTGGGACTGTTCTTCCAGCCCGAGGTGCCTGTCGGCCTGGCGCCTTACCTGCCGATCGCCGTCGTCGCCGCACTGGACGCCGTCTTCGGTGCGCTGCGCGCGTTCATGGACGGCATCTTCGACGACAAGGTCTTCGTCGTCTCGTTCATCAGCAACGTCGTGATCGCCGCCGGCATCGTCTACCTCGGTGACCGCCTCGGCGTCGGCGGTCAGCTGTCCACCGGCGTCATCGTCGTCCTCGGCATCCGCATCTTCACCAACGTCGCAGCCATCCGGAGGCACATCTTCCATGCCTGACCGGAAGAGGAGGCCACCGGTGAAGCGGACTGCCGCCAAGCGGACCCCCGCGAAGAAAGCGCCGGCGAAGAAGCCCGCCACGCCTCCGGAGGAGACCGTCGCCGATCCTGTGACCGATGACGGCGCCACGCCCGAGGCCTCGGACGAAGGTACGCCGCCTGCTGAGCAGGCGCCCGCGGAGTCCGTCGAGACGACCGACGCCGCCGAGGCCGAGGAGCCGTCGGAGACGGACGCGTCCGACGAGGCGGAGTCCGATGAGTCTTCGTCCGATGGTTCTTCGTCCGACGAGGCTGTCGACGAGCCTGAGGAGCCAGCTGCCGAGGAGCCGGTGGCCGACCAGGTGGACGACGTCGAGCCGGTCGAGCCCGTCGACTTCGTCGAGCCCGCTGAGCCCGCTGAGCCCGCTGAGCCTGTCGAGTCGGCTGCGGCCGAGGAGCCGGCCGCCGAGGAGGCCGAGAAGAGCGACGAGCCCGCTGAGGTCACCGAGCCCGACGAGGTCGAGGACGCGGCGGTCGAGGAGCAGACCGAACAGGTCGATGAGCCCGATGAGGCCGAGGCCCCGCCGAAGACCCAGAAGGCCGATGAGCCTGATGAGCCTGATGAGTCTGACGAGCCCGAGGAGGAGCCGGCGCCGCTGGTCGGCCGGGCGCGACTCTTCGACGCGCTCACCCACTTCCGGCGCGGCCAGGTGGCCGTGGCGGTCCTGCTCTGCGTACTCGGCTATGCC
This sequence comes from Nocardioides sp. YJ-D4, assembly GCF_054031495.1. Classification (NCBI taxonomy): domain Bacteria; kingdom Bacillati; phylum Actinomycetota; class Actinomycetes; order Propionibacteriales; family Nocardioidaceae; genus Nocardioides; species Nocardioides sp. YJ-D4. The sequence continues at coordinate 246,899 of NZ_CM132932.1, read as the reverse complement.
GCCGTGGTGCAGGTCCAGACGAACACCGAGGACTCGACGTACGCCGGTCTGCGCGAGCAGGAGCTGATCGACATCCTCTCCGGCCTGGCCGGCACGACGCAGAAGGCCCAGGAGCAGATCGAGGAGCTCGAGGCGACCCGCGACGAGCTGGAGGACCAGACCCTCCAGCAGCAGACCGCGCTGCAGCGTGCCGAGGAGCAGGTTGACACGCTCCGGGTGATCGCCGGGACGGTGCCGGTCAGCGGTCCGGGCATCACGATCGAGATCGACCCCGGCGCCGACCCGCTGCGGCTGACCGCGCTTCTCGACCTGATCGAGGAGCTGCGCACGAGCGGTGCCGAGGCGATGGAGATCGAGGGGGCCGACGGCGAGGCCGTACGCCTGGTCGCGTCGTCCTCGATCGAGGTCAGCCAGCCCGGCGCGGGTCTCAACGTGGGCGGCGAGCTGATCAGCCCGCCCTACCGCCTCCAGGTGATCGGCCCGCCCGACACGCTGGCCGGCGCGATCGACTTCTACCAGGGCCCGCAGGACCAGCTCGAGGAGCAGGGCGCGGAGGTCAAGGTGGAGTCGGAGGAGAAGATCGACATCGAGTCGATTCACACCGTGTCCCGCTGACCGTTTCGTCGGTGGGTCGCAGTAGGGTTTCGACAACAGCTCGCGGGACGATCTTCCGCAGCCAGACCAGTACGCCTGATGAGGAGATGGCCGTGTACCCCGAGGACCTGAAGTACACCAGCGAGCACGAGTGGCTGCGCAACCCTGGCGAGACCGAGGGCTCCGTACGGATCGGGATCACCAACTACGCCCAGGACGCCCTCGGCGACATCGTCTACGTGTCGATGCCGGCCGTCGGCGACACGATCAAGTCGGGCGAGAGCTGCGGCGAGCTCGAGTCGACCAAGTCGGTCAGCGACATCTACGCGCCGATCTCCGGCGAGGTCGTCGCGATCAACGGATCGCTCGACGCCACGCCCGAGCTGGTCAACGATGACCCCTACGGCGGGGGCTGGCTGTTCGAGGTCACTCCGTCCGATCCTGCCGAGCTGGAGAGCCTCCTCGACGCCGCGGCGTACGAGGCATCGCTCGACGCCTAAGGCCGTGCGCTAAGAATTGGCGCAGCCCAACCGAACACCTGGGCCGACCTGATAGGTTGCGGATACCATCCCTCAACGTTCACTTGAGGGTAGGTGCCCGGCCCTCGATGAACCTGGAGCTCAAAAATGTCCGTGTGCCCCGCTTGCGGCAGCCAGAACCCCGACGAAGCGCGGTTCTGCTCGCAGTGTGGCGTAAGCCTGACCGGGACCGACCAGACCTCGACGATTCAGCTCGGGGCTGACGCCGACACCTCTGACCGGGTGCTCAGCCCGGTCGAGGCGGCCACCGTCGAGGCCCTGCCGCGGGGCAACGGCATGCTCGTCGTGCAGCGTGGTCCCGGTGCCGGAAGCCGCTTCCTGCTCGACCAGGACACCGTGGTCGCGGGTCGTCACCCGGACAGCGACATCTTCCTCGACGACGTCACCGTCTCGCGTCGCCACGCGGAGTTCGCGCGCACCGGCGACACCTTCGAGGTCTCCGACGTCGGCAGCCTCAACGGCACCTACGTCAACCGCGACCGGATCGAGAAGGTCGTCCTCAAGGACGGCGACGAGGTCCAGGTCGGCAAGTTCCGGCTCGTCTTCTACGCCGGGCACGAAGGGGCGTAGCCGATGGCCGCCGCCGCGATGCCTGACCCTCAACGGCCGGCTAGCGACTCGGGGGAGCGGCTCAACATCGGGCAGGTCCTGGATCAGCTGCGTCCGGACTTTCCCACGGTGACGATCCCCAAGATCCGCTTTCTCGAGGACAAGGGACTGATCAAGCCGGAGCGCACACCTGCGGGCTACCGCAAGTTCTCCCGCCGCGATGTCGAGCGGCTGCGCTATGTCCTGAGGATGCAGCGCGACCACTACCTGCCGCTCAAGGTCATCGGCGAGCACCTCGACGCGATCGACCGCGGCCTCGAGCCGCCGGCGATCGAGCCGACCGTGCCGACGGTCCCGACGGTCGCCCTGACGCCCACCGGCGCGCCGGGCGCGGAGTCGTTCCGGCGTACGGACAACATGCGGATCTCGCGGCGCGAGCTCCTCAAGGTGGCCGAGGTCGACGACGCGCTGCTGACCGAGCTGGAGAAGATGGCGCTGGTGGTGCCGCTGCGCAGCGGTCACTACGACACCGATGCCCTCGCGATCGCGCGCACCGCCAAGGAGCTGGCCGAGTTCGGCATCGAGCCTCGTCACCTGCGCGGTATGAAGGCCGCTGCCGACCGCGAGGTCGGCCTCATCGAGCAGATCGTGGCGCCGCTGCGGCGCCCCGGGAACGCCGGAGCGCAGGGCCGGGCCGAGGAGATCGGCAGCGAGATCGCCTCCCTGGCGGTCCGTCTGCACGCCACCTTGGTGAAGTCTGGACTGCGCGACCGCTGACTCGGTCGATGTCGGCGGTCAACCGGGCTGCTGTCGCGACCCGGAGACGGGTAGGGTGGATGACATGCGCGAGGTCGATGTGCTCGGAGTCCGAGTGGAGATGCCCTCCAACCAGCCGATCGTGCTGTTGCGCGAGGTGGCGGGTGAGCGATACCTGCCCATCTGGATCGGCGCGGTGGAGGCGACCGCGATCGCCTTCGCCCAGCAGGGCGTGGTCCCGCCGCGGCCGCTGACCCACGACCTGCTCAAGGACGTGCTGGAGGCGACCGGCAACGAGCTCACCGAGGTGCAGATCACCTCGGTCACCGACCGCGTCTTCTACGCCAACCTGGTCTTCGCCTCGGGCGTCGAGGTGAGCGCGCGGCCGTCGGACTCGATCGCGCTGGCGCTGCGTACGGGGACCAAGATCGTGGTCTCCGACGAGGTCCTCGACGAGGCGGGGCTCGCCGTCCCGGCCGAGCAGGAGGACGAGATCGAGAAGTTCCGCGAGTTCCTCGACGAGATCACGCCCGAGGACTTCGAGTCCCACTGAGGCGGGATCACTCGCTGAGCGCGAGCATCGCCTTCTCGTCGATCGTGTCGGCCTCCGCCTGGTAGACGACGAGGCGCTGACCGCCGGTGCGGGCCAGCTGCATCACCTCGTAGGTGAGCGTCATCCGGCCGACGTGCGGATGCTCGAACGTCTTGGTGCCACCGCTGCGCTCGCAGACGTCGTAGCGCTCCCACATCTCGGCGAACTCCGGCGACTTGAGCAGCAGCTCGCCGACGAGCGCGGCCAGGCGGGGCGAGTCGAGGTCGGTGCCACCGATGGCGCGCAGGTGGGCGACCGAGCTGGCCACCGTCTGGTACCAGGGGTCGAGCAGGCGTCGACCCACCGGGTCGAGGAAGTGGTAGCGGGTCAGATTCCGATGCTCCCGCGGTCCCTCGCACAGTCCCGGGTAGAGCCGTCGCCCCGGCCGGTTGGCGGCGAGTGCATCGTTGTGCCTGCTGAACACGAAGGCCGGCAGCGGTCGTAGCCTCTCGATCATGGCGAGCACCGAGGGACGTACTGTCGTGTCGGTCGTCGCCTGAGGCTCGCTGAACCGTCCCGAGGCGACCTCGGCGAGCTCGTGCAGGCGCTGATGGGCATCGCCGGTGAGGCGCAGTGTGCGGGCCAGCGAGTCCAGCACGGCCGTCGACGGGTTGGTCTCCCGTCCGCGCTCCAGCCGCGTGTAGTAGTCCACCGAGACGCCGGCGAGCGCCGCGAGCTCCTCGCGCCGCAGCCCAGGCGTACGCCGCACGCCGGTGCCGGCGGGCAGGCCTGCCTCCTCCGGGGTCACCCGGGCCCGGCGGGCACGCAGGTAGCGCCCCAGCTCGGTCGCAGCCATATCGCTCATCCCTACCAGTGTGCCGCAGGTCAGGTTCGCGTGAGGGGCCGTGTCACACCCACCCCTGGTGACACCCCGGCATCGCGCGGTCTGCCTCTGCGCGCGCGACGCGACCAGACTTTCGGGGACAACGACCTGGAGGAGGAGCACGATGACCGCAGTAGCCCATGAGGTGCCGAGCGGAGGTCCGGCAGCCGCGCCCGCGGGAAGCGTTCGAGCGCTGCTCGCCGCACTCCTGGGCTTCACGGTGATCACCGTCGACGTCTCCGCGGTCAACATCGCGCTGCCCTACCTGCACCGGGACCTGGGTGGCGGGATGGCTGGTCTGCAGTGGGTCGTGGATGCGTACACGCTGATGTTCGCGGCCCTGATGCTCTCGGCGGGCGCGGTGACCGACCGGGTCGGACCGGTCCGGGCCTATGCGCTGGGGGTGGTGCTGTTCACCGTCGCCTCCGTGGCCTGCGCGGCCGCTCCGGTGATGCCGGCGCTCATCGCGGCCCGGGTGCTGCAGGGTGCTGCCGCCGCGCTGGTCATGCCGGCGTCGCTGGCGCTGGTCCGGGTGGCGTACGACGATGCGCGGGCCCGAGGGCAGGCCATCGCCGTGTGGACGATCGGCGGATCGGCGGCGATGGCGCTGGGGCCGGTGGCCGGAGGCCTGCTGAGCGAGTACGCCGGCTGGCGCTGGGTGTTCCTGGTCAACGTCCCGGTCGGGATCCTCATCGTCGCCCTGCTGGCCGGTCTGCGGATCCGGGCGGTACGGCGCCGGGCACCGCTCGATCTCCCTGGCCAGGCGCTCGCCGTGCTCGCGCTGTCGGCGCTGACGTACGCCGTCATCGAGGCCGGTCACGCCGGCTGGCACGCGCCTGCCCTGCTCGCGGCAGCGGTAGCCGTCTCGGCGGCCGTCGCCTTCGTCGTGGTGGAGCGTCGCTCGGCGGCGCCGGTGCTGCCGCTCGCGCTGGTGGCCCAGGGGAGGGTCGCGGTCGCGCTGGTCTCCGGGTTCGGCATCAACTTCGGGTTCTACGGCGGGATCTTCCTGCTCGGCCTCTACTACCAGCAGGTGCGGGGCTGGAGCGGTGCCGAGGCCGGGCTGATGTTCGTCATCCCGGCGGCCATGACCACCTGCGCCAACGTCGTGGCGCCGCGCCTGGCGTACGTCGTGGGCCGCCGCGCGCTCATCGTCGGGGGCCAGCTGATCCTCGCGGCCGGAATGCTCGCCCTGCTCCCGCTCACGACGACGACGCCGGTCTGGCTGGTCCTGGTGCTGCTCGTCCCGCTCGCCACCGGCGGCGCGCTGGCGATCACCCTCGTCACCGCCGACCTGATCGACGCCGTCGAGCCCGCCCGCGTGGGTGTCGCGACCGGCGCGCTGAGCACGTTCCGGCAGACGGGCGGCGCGATCGCGGTCGCCGTCTTCGGTGGTCTGGGGGCCGGTGTGTCCGGGATCCTCACGCTCCCGGGGATGCAGGTATCTCTCCTTGTCGGGGCCGGCGTCCTGGTGCTGACCGCCCTCGTGGCGACCGCCAGGCGTCGAAAGCCTCAGGCTCTACTTGAGGGTTAGCCGCGACGACACGCCGGAGGGGGTTCTTTGACCAGGGCCCTTGCGGCGCTTACCTTGTAGTTGTCTCTGTTGTAACTCCAACGATGTGGTCCCCCCGCCGCAGCCGTTCATTCCCCGAGTGGAGTTACGCACAACGGAGTAGACGATGGAGGACATCGTGTTCGACCACGAGCAGAAGCCCGGGCACGGCGCCGACGACGCGCAACGCGCGGCGGAGCAGGCTGACGAGCAGGGCCTTCTCTTCACCGACGATGTCTCGCCCCTGCCGAGCGACACCGGTTACCGCGGGCCGACGGCCTGCAACGCTGCGGGGATCAGCTACCGCCAGCTCGACTACTGGGCGCGCACCGGTCTCGTCGAGCCGAGCGTGCGTGGGGCCACCGGCTCCGGCACCCAGCGGCTCTACTCCTTCCGCGACATCCTGATCCTCAAGGTCATCAAGCGGCTCCTCGACGCCGGCATCTCGCTGCAGCAGATCCGCGCTGCCGTGCAGCACCTGCGTGAGCGGGGCACCGACGACCTGACCCGCGTCACCCTGATGAGCGACGGCGCCTCGGTCTACGAGTGCACCAGCAACGACGAGGTCATCGATCTGCTCCAGGGCGGGCAGGGCGTCTTCGGCATCGCCATCGGTGGCGTCTGGCGCGAGATCGAGGGCACGCTCTCCGAGCTCCCCAGCGAGCGTACGACCGACGACGGCGAGCAGGTCGCCTCGATGTCCGATGAGCTCTCCGCCCGCCGCGCGGCGCGCAACGCAGGCTAGTAAACGTCACGTAACACTAGACCCCGAGGTCCCCGCAGAGGCGGGGCCTCGGGGTCTAGTCGTTTATGCTGGAGCTGCTGACCATCCCGCACGGGAGAGCTCCTCTCGAAGGGGCGCCGAAGGGGCAATTCCTCCCCGGAAACTCTCAGGCATCCACGACTGTGCGGACCAGGCAACTCTGAAGCGGCGCAGGTGCGGTGACAGAGGGGGAGGGCGTACGAGTTGTCTTAGATGCCCTCAGGAGCCACTGTGTCCGACACGCCCACTCTGTCCGAGCTCGACGCCGCCTCCCCGTTCGTGGCGCGCCACGTCGGACTCTCGGCCGCCGACGAGGCGACCATGCTCGCGCGGCTCGGGTACGACTCGGTAGCAGCGATGATGGACGCCGCCGTCCCGGCCGGGATCCGCTCGGTCGAGTCGCTGGACCTGCCGGCCGCGCTGAGCGAGGCGCAGGTCGCGTCGCTGGCGCGGGAGATCGCAGCCTCCAACAAGCCCGGCGAGGCGATGATCGGGCTCGGCTACCACGCCACCGTGACGCCGCCGGTGATCCGTCGCAACGTGCTCGAGGACCCCAGCTGGTACACCGCCTACACGCCCTACCAGCCCGAGATCTCCCAGGGCCGCCTCGAGGCGCTCATCAACTTCCAGACCATGGTCGGCGACCTGACCGGCCTCCCGGTGGCCAACTCCTCGCTCCTGGACGAGGGCACCGCGGCCGCCGAGGCGCTGGCGCTGGTCCACCGGGCCAACCGCAAGGGCTCCGGTCCGTTCGTCATCGACGCCGACGCCCTGCCGCAGTCGATCGAGGTCGTGAAGGTGCGTGCCGAGGCGATGGGCCTCGAGGTCGTCGTGGCTGACCTCTCGGAGGGTCTGCCCGAGGGCGACGTGATCGGCGTGCTGGTGCAGTACCCCGGCGCCTCCGGTCGCGTCCCCGACCTCAAGCCGATCATCGACGCCGCCCACGAGCGGGGTGCGCTCGCCGTCGTCGCCGCCGACCTGCTCGCGCTCACCGTCCTGGAGGCGCCCGGCACCCTCGGCGCCGACGTCGTCGTCGGCTCCACCCAGCGCTTCGGCATCCCGCTCTTCTACGGCGGCCCGCACGCCGGCTACATGGCCGTCCACGAGGGGATCGAGCGGCACCTGCCGGGTCGTCTCGTCGGCGTCTCCGTCGATGCCGAGGGGCGGCCCGCGTACCGTCTCGCTCTGCAGACCCGCGAGCAGCACATCCGCCGCGAGAAGGCGACCTCCAACATCTGCACCGCGCAGGTGCTGCTGGCCGTCGGCGCTTCGATGTACGCCGTCTACCACGGCCCCGACGGGCTGCGGACGATCGCGACCCGGACCCACCGCTACGCCGCCGTCCTGGCCGCCGCGCTCAAGTCGGCCGGGCTCCCGCTGGTCTCGGAGACGTTCTTCGACACGCTGGGTGTCACCGTCCCCGGCCGGGCGGCAGACGTCGTCACCGCGGCGCGCCGTTTCGGCGTACATCTTCGTCTCGTTGACGCCGACACCGTCGGTATCTCGACCTCGGAGGCGACCACGCGCTCGACCCTGTCGGCCGTGCTCAACGCCTTCGGCGTCGCGGGTGCGGACCTGGACGAGATCGACCGCACCACGGCCAGCGCGCTGCCTGACGGCCTGCTGCGCACCACCGACTACCTGACCCATGAGGTCTTCAACGCGCACCACAGCGAGACCCAGATGCTGCGCTACCTGCACAAGCTGGCGGCGCGCGACTACGCGCTGGACAAGGGCATGATCCCGCTCGGCTCGTGCACCATGAAGCTCAACGCGACCACCGAGATGGAGCCGATCTCGCTGCCCGGCTTCGCCGACCTGCACCCGTTCGTGCCCGCCGAGGACGCCGCCGGCTACACGCGTCTGGTCGGTGAGCTGGAGGGCTGGCTGGCAGAGGTCACCGGCTACGACGAGGTCTCCATCCAGCCGAACGCCGGCTCGCAGGGTGAGTTCGCCGGCCTGATGGCGATCCGCGGCTACCTGGACGCGCAGGGCCAGGGTCACCGCAAGATCTGCCTGATGCCGTCCTCCGCGCACGGCACCAACGCCGCCTCGGCCGTGATGGCCGGGATGAAGGTCGAGGTCGTGAAGTCGTCCGAGGACGGCACCGTCGACCTCGACGACCTGCGGGCGAAGCTGGACGCCCACGGCGAGAACGTCGCCGCGATCATGGTGACCTACCCCTCGACCCACGGGGTCTACGAGGAGGGCATCACCGAGGTCTGCTCGCTGGTGCACGAGGCCGGCGGTCAGGTCTACATCGACGGCGCCAACTTCAACGCGCTCCTGGGCTACGCCAAGCCCGGCGAGTTCGGTGGCGACGTCTCCCACCTGAACCTGCACAAGACCTTCTGCATCCCGCACGGCGGTGGCGGTCCGGGCGTCGGCCCGGTCGCGGTCCGCTCCCACCTGGCGCCCTACCTGCCCTCGCACTCCCTGCACCCGGACACCTCGAAGCGCTCGGGCATCGGCGCGATCTCGGCGGCTCCGTACGGCTCGGCCGGCATCCTGCCGATCTCGTGGGCGTACGTCCGGCTCATGGGCGCCGAGGGTCTGACCCGGGCGACGTCGGCCGCGGTGCTGTCGGCCAACTACGTGGCCTCGCGCCTCAACGAGCACTTCCCGGTGCTCTACCGCGGCGAGACCGGCCTGGTCGCGCACGAGTGCATCCTCGACCTGCGGCCGATCACCAAGGAGACCGGTGTCACCGTCGACGACGTCGCCAAGCGGCTCATCGACTACGGCTTCCACGCCCCGACGATGTCCTTCCCGGTCGCCGGCACACTCATGGTCGAGCCCACCGAGTCCGAGGACCTCGGCGAGCTGGACCGGTTCATCGACGCGATGATCGCGATCAAGGGCGAGATCGACCGGGTCGCCTCGGGCGAGTGGACCGCCGAGACCTCGGTCCTGCGCGGTGCTCCGCACACCTCTCGTGCCCTCGTCGGCGACTGGGACCGCGCCTACTCCCGCGAGGAGGCCGTCTTCCCGCGCGGCATCGACCCGGACAAGTACTGGCCGCCGGTGGCCCGCATCGACAACACCTACGGCGACCGCAACCTGGTCTGCTCCTGCCCGCCGGTGGAGTCCTTCGCCGAGTGACGTTATCGCCGAGTCGGCGCGTCGTGACGCGCCGACTCGGCGAGGTCTTGGTCAGCTCAGGGTCATGATCGGCTCGCCGTTGGCGTTGAGCCCGGTGCCGTGGGTGCACGTGCCGGACCTCGGCGCGCCGCCGTTGTAGGCCTGGCGTAGGCAGTTGCGCAGGGCGAGCTGTCCCCAGTAGTTGGGGTGCAGGCTCTCCTGGATGTAGTAGTTGCCGCTCGCGGTGGAGACGGTGCGGATCTGGTTGACCCACTCGGTGCGGTCGACCGCACCAGAGGCCCGCCAGCTCGACAGCCCCTTCTCCTCGAGAAGACCCACGGTGTTCTCGCACAGCCGACGGCCCGCGAAGGCGCCGGTGACGTCGATCTTCTTGATGTTGGTCAGCCCGGAGTCGCTCGCCGCACCCGAGATCGCGTTGTTGATCGTCGGCAGGATCGTGTTGTACGCGTAGTCGGCATCCGCGTTCCAGAAGCCGCAGCCGCCGGTGTTCTGACGGGTGTAGCCGGACTCGCTGTAGCGGTAGACCGAGGAGGTCGCGAGCGGCGAGGGCACGTTCTGGACGATCAGGGTCCAGGCGCCGTCCGCGTAGCCCGCGTTTCGCATGGCGGTGCGTACGTTCTGGAACGCGGTGGCGATCCTGGCGCGTACCGCGGCGACGTTGCCGGCTGCCATGGCGTTGGTGACGACGGCGTCGTCCTTGCAATAGTCCTTGCTCCAGGACGGCGAGAGCAGGAAGTTCTGCACGCACTGGGTGACGATCGCGGCGAAGTTGAAGTCGTTGCCGCCGATGCCGATCGTCACGGCCTTGACGTTGTGGCTCGCCGCGAAGCTCTGCAGCATGAGGGCCTGGCCCTGGTTGCTGCCGCTGGAGTAGAAGTCGATGCCGGGCTTGAAGTAGCCCTCGCTGGTCGTGGTCGTGGCGACCTTCGCGCCCGAGCAGGCCAGGTTGAGCCCGTTCACGCCACCGCCGACGTACGCCTCGGCCGCCGTGCTGCGGTGGCAGCGGTTGATCGTCTCAGCGGTGTGGCCGGCGTTGTCGAAGTAGGTCGCGCTGCCACCCGCATCGACGAGCGACTCGCCGGAGTTGCTGTTGCCGGCCCAGCGGCCCGCCTCGCCGGAGACGTAGCTGTCACCCACGGTGACGATCCACGGTGTGCCGCTTCCGGGGCCGTCGGCGTGGGCGGGTGAGGCCATCAACGTCGTCGCGGAGAGCAGCGACGCTGGTAGGAGAAGGGTCGCGGCGACCTGGGCGACACGGGTGCTGAGACGTGGCACGGAAACCTCCGGGTGGTCTGGGACGGCTTCCGCGGTGCGGAGCCGCCTCAGGCTAGTGACGTACGTCACTCCCGGGGAACTACTGGCGGGTAATAACTCTCGTCCCGAGGGTAAATTCTTCGCTCAGACGCCGACGACGTGGAGGGTGGAGCCGTCGCGGCCCTTGGCCACGGCCAGCTGGGTGGGGATGCGCTCGCGCATCTCGGTGACGTGGCTGACCACGCCGATGATGCGGCCGCCCTCGCGGAGGGTGTCGAGGACGTCGAGTACGTCATCGAGGGTGTCGGCGTCGAGGGAGCCGAAGCCCTCGTCGACGAAGAGGGTGTCGAGCATCTGGCCGCCGGCCTCGTTCATGATCACGTCGGCAAGGCCCAGGGCCAGCGCGAGGGAGACCACGAAGGTCTCGCCGCCCGACAGGGTGGCCGGGTCCCGCGACTCGCCGGACCAGTCGTCGCGGACCATCAGGGCCAGGCCGCCGCGGCGGTCGCCGGCGCCCTTGGCCGCGGAGTGCTCCAGGGCGTAGCGCTGGTCGCTCATCTTCGCCAGCCGCTCGTTGGCGGCGGCGACGACCTGGGTGAGGCGGTAGGCGACGACGTAGGCCGACAGGCTCATCTGGAGCTGGTTGTCGCTGCTCTTGCCCTCGGCGAAGGAGGCGATCCGGGCGGCGACCTCGAGGTCGTCGCGTACGGGAGCCCAGGCCGAGAGCGCGCCGGTCAGGTCGCGCTGCAGGGAGTCGAGGCGGGCGGCCCGGTTGGCGGCGGTGTCGGCCGCCGAGCGGGCCGCATCAGCGGCGTCGGCGGCCGTGCGATGGGCGGTGGCGAGCGCCGGCAGGTCCGGCTCCTCGGTGGCCAGGATCTCGGCGGCGCCGGGGGAGTCGAGGGTCGCCCGGGCGGCCGCCAGGCTGTCGGCGTACGTCTTGATCTGGCTGTTCAGCGCCGCGACCCGCTCCGGTGGTAGCGCCGCGGCGAGGGCATTCTCGGGGGTGTCGAAGCCGGCCCGGACCGCGGTGGCGGTAAGGGTGCGCTCGGCCCCGGCGAGCGCCTCGGCGGTGCGGGTGGCGGCCTCCAGGCGCTCGAGGCTCGTGGTCGCCGCGCGGTGGTCGCGTTCGAGCGCGGTGAGGAGGGCGTCGAGATCTGTGTGGTCCCCGCGGACGTCGGTCAGCTGCTCCTCGAGACGCTCGCGTTCCTCGGTGAGATGACGGATGGTGGTCTCGAGCTCGGCGGCGCGGGTCTCGAGCTCGGCGCGGAGCGTCGCCGAGCGGGCCCGGGCCTCCTCGACGGCGGTGAGCTCGGCGCGCAGGCTCGGCTCGCGGGCAGCGGTGCGCTCCAGACCGGCCAGGCGCTCGGCCATCGACGCGGCCGGCTCGTCGGTCTCCCCGGCAGCCTCCTGGGCGAGCTGCAGACGGGTGGTGAGGTCGCGCACGTGCTGGCTGCGGGCGTGCTCCTCGGCGCTGGCGTTGTCGTAGGTCGACTGGGCGGCCTTCTCGGCAGCCGCGTCGGGGGCGCCGTCGGCGGGGGAGGCCTTGTGGGGGTGCTCGTGCGAGCCGCACACCGGGCAGTCCGCGCCGACCGCGAGCGCCCCGGCGAGCTCGGCCGCGATGCCGTCCAGCCGGGCCTGGCGTACGTCGAGATAGCGGGTGCGCGCCTCCATGGCGGCCGTCCTGGCCGCCTCGTGCCGGGAGCGGGCGTCAACGAGCTCCCTGGTCAGTCGGCCGACCTCGGTGACCGCGGCGACCTGAGCACGCAGCACCGGGATCGCCGCGGCAGCCTCGGTGGCCGCCGCCAGGTCCGCGGTGAGGGCCTCGGCCTGCTGCGGCAGCTCCTCGGCGAGCCGGGCCTGCTCGCGGGTCTGGGTGAGGAGCCGGTCCTGCTGGGTGCCGGTGGCCGCGAGCTCGCGGGTGACCTCGCTCAGGCGCTGCTGGACCGGCACCAGGGCACGGGCCTGGGCGAGACGGGCCGAGATCCGGTCCACCGCCGCCTTGGCGTCGGTCAGGGTCAGGTCGCTCGGGGCGAGCGAGGTCGCTCGGGCGTGCTCGCGCCGCGCCTGGTCGGCGAGCTCGCTGACCCCGGCCACCGCCTCGGCCCGTTGGGCGGCCTCGACGCGGCGTACGCGCTCCTCCTGCTCCTCGGCCGCGGCGACGAGACGGCTCTCGGCGGCGGCGGCTGCCCGGAGGCCGCGCTGCTTCTCGGCCATCGCCCGGGCGGCGTCGAGCGCGGCGAGGGTCTCCGACTCCGCCGCCAGGGCCTCCATGGCGGCGCCGGAGGTGACGGCCTGTGACTCGGTGGCCTCCTCGGCCAGCGCACGGGCCCAGGTGGCGATCGCGCCGTCGCCGGCGGGGAGGCCGAGGTCGTGGACGTCCCAGTCGTCGGGGAGGGTGACGGCCGCGGTCTCGCTGATCCGGCTCACCACCTCGGCGACGCCGGCGTTGAGCTCCTCGGAGCGCCGCCGGAGCTCGACGCGGCGCTCCCGCAGCCAGCGCTCGACATCGGCGAAACGCTCGGTGCGGAAGAGGCGCTCGAGCAGCCGTTTGCGCTCCTCGGCGCTGGAGCGGAGGAAGGCCTGGAAGCGGCCCTGGGGGAGCATCGCGACCTGCACGAACTGGGTCAGCGTCATGCCGAGGAGGTCCGAGACCAGGTGGCCGGCCTCGTCGAGGCGGGTGGTGAGGGTGCGCCACTCCTCGCCGACCTGCTCCATGAGCACGACGGAGGCCTGCTGGGTCGTCGTGCCGGCCCCACGCCGCTTGGGCCGCTCCCAGGAGGGGGAGCGGGTGATCCGGAAGCGTCGCTGGGCGAGCGTCGCCTCCAGGACGACCCGCGTGGCGACCTCGGCCGGGGCCCGGTCGCTGCGCAGCCGCTTGGCGACCGAACGGTCACCGGGGACGTCGCCGTAGAGCGCGAAGCAGACCGCGTCCAGGACGCTGGTCTTCCCGGCGCCGGTGGCGCCGGAGAGCAGGAAGAGCCCCGCCTCGGAGAGCTGGTCGAAGTCGACGCTCACCGTGCCCGTGAACGGGCCGAACGCGGCGACCTCCAGGTGGTGAAGGCGCATCAGAAGAGCACCTCGAGCCACTCCTCTTCCTCGGCGACGCCGGAGCGCGAGTCGAGCGAGTCGACCTCGGGATCCTCACAGCAGGCGTCCACGGCGGTCTGCAGCAGCGCCAGCTCGGCCTTGGCCGCCGGCTCGCCGCGGAGCTCGGCCACGAACTCGGTGACCAGGTCGATGTCGCGCCGCGGCCGGGACGGGTCGGGCTGCGAGAGCGCACCCAGGACCGGCGCGGTCGACTCGAAGCCCAGCACGAGGGTGTGCGGGAACCGTCTCCGCAGCCGCTCCATGGCCTGGGCCGGGCGGATCCGGTCGGTCAGGGTGACCTGCAGCCACGACTGCTCGTGGACCTCGTGGCGGGGGTCGCTCAGGAGCTCCTCGAGCGTGCCGCGCAGCCTGGCCAGCTTGCGCGGGACCGGCGCCTCCACGAACTCGCTGGCGACGAAACCGGACTCGTCGAGATCGATGAGCCAGGACCCCTTGAGGTGGTTGGCCTCGGAGAACGAGTAGGCCAGCGGGGAGCCGCTGTAGCGCACCGTGTCGGTGATCGTGTGGCGGCCGTGGAGGTGGCCGAGGGCGGCGTAGGAGATGTCCTCGAAGAGGCTGGCGGGCACCATCGAGACGCCGCCGACGGAGATGTCGCGTTCGGAGTCGGAGGGCTCCGCGCCGGTGACGAACGCGTGGGCCATCACCACACTGCGACCACCCCGCTGGTCGAGGTCGGCGCGGACCCGCTTCATCGCCTCGCCGAGCGCCGCCTGGTGGGAGCGCGACTCCAGCCCCCACGACGCCCTGGCGGCGTCGGGGTCGAGGTAGGGGAGACCGTAGAAGGCCACCTCGCCGTGCTCGTCGGGAAGCATCACCGGGCGGCCGACCCCGGCCAGGTCGGTGCGGATGAAGATGCCGGCGGCGTCGATCAGCTCGGAGCCGAAGCCGAGTCGCTGCGCAGAGTCGTGGTTGCCGCTGGTGATGACGACCTTCGCCCGCGAGGCCGCGAGCCGGGAGAGCGCCTCCGAGGCCAGCCGCACCGCATCGACCTGCGGAAGCGCCCGGTCGTAGACGTCGCCGGATACGCACACCACGTCGACCGATCCCTGCTCCACCACGGAGAGGAGATGGTCGACGTACGCCGCCTGGTGCCCGAGCATGCCCTCCCGGTGGAAGGACCGGCCCAGGTGCCAGTCGGAGGTGTGCAGGATCCGCATGAAACGAAAACTATCGGTGAGCACGGACAGTCTTGCCCCCGACTCACCGCCGGAGCCTCGGCTACGCGGGATAGGTCACCTTGATCGCCAGCTGCCGCTGCAGGTTGTCGGCCGCGTCGGACACTCGGCGGCGTACGCCCGGGTCGAGATCCAGCTCGATGACCGCCCGCGCGGCAGCGAGGGTCTCCTCGGTCACCGAGCCGCTCGGGAAGAACGCCTCGGCGGCCTCGGCCAGGCTCCAGCCCGACCGCTTCTCGGCGGTGGCGGGAAGCTCGGCGAAGTAGCGATCGACGTAGCCCGCGGTGAGATCGGCCGGCCCGGTCCAGAATGCCCTTCCGGCGGCCAGGATGTCGTAGTTGGGCAGGTCGGTCTCGCCGGTGAACACCGACCAGCCGTACGCCTTCGCCTCCGCGTCGGGGATGCTGACCAGGGCGCCGTTGAGATGGATGCGGGCCTCGTTGGCGGGCTCGGTGTCATAGGCGGCGTGCAGCTCCTCACGAGAGGCGAAGCCCTGCTCGGCGAGCTTGGCGAGGATGCGCCAGCGCAGGTCGAGGTCGGTCTCGATCCCGGCCGGGGGAGTGGTGAGCCATTCCCGCAGCAGCGACTCGGAGGACGCCGAGCGGATCGCCGCGCGGTAGGACGACAGCTGCAGCTCGGAGCCGGGAGCGACCTCGGCGAGCTTGCGGAGGGCCGCCTCGTGGAGCCGCTCGCGCGCCCCGGCGGGCGCCAGCGGCACCACCGAGCCGAAGAGCCACGGCATGGTGCGCCGCGGGGTGTCCTCGACGTCCTCGACCGGCAGCGACGCCTCGGCGATGTCGATGACGTCGGCCGGGTCGACCGCGGCGTTGAACCAGGCGCTGCGCAGGTTGTTCCACACACCCGCCCGCAGACCGTCGTCGGTGATCTCCGGGAGGGCCGCCTTGAGCGCCTGCACCGTCTCCCAGTCGGGGATCGCCGCGGCCCAGGTGTCGTCGTAGGGGTCGAGCACGACCGCGTTGGCGGCGACCTGGAGCGGCGTCTGGTCACCGCTCACCGTGATCTCCTCGGTGGTCCACCGGGTGCCGTTGAGGATCGCCGCGCGGAAGGTGTGGGAGCGATCGGCGGGGTGCAGCGACGGAGCGGTGCGGTTGACGACCATCTTGGCCGGGTCCCACGAGAGCGTGTCCGGGCCGGCCTTGAGCAGCCACTGTGAGGTGAAGGTGTCGAGGTCGAACTCGACCCCCGCCTCGGCCGCGGCGGCATCCCAGGAGCCGAACAGGTCGTGCATCGTCGCGTTGCCGAACCGGTGCCGGTTGAAGTGGTCGATCGCGCCCGCGAAGAAGACGCCGTCGCCCAGGGACGCGGCGAGCTGGCGCAGGATCGCGGAGCCCTTGGAGTAGGAGATCCCGTCGAAGTTCTGCAGCGCGGAGACGGCGTCCTCGGCACCGTTGCCGGCGACCGAGTGCGTCGATCCGCGCTGGTCAGCGGTCAGGCCCCACTGGCGGCGGGCGTAGGACATGTCGGCCCAGGCATCGGCGTACTCCGTCACCTCGGCGGTCACCCGGTTGCCCATGTATTCGGCGAAGGACTCGTTGAGCCACAGGTCGTCCCACCACTGCGGCGTGACCAGGTCGCCGAACCACTGGTGAGCCATCTCGTGGGCGACCGTGGTGGCCCGCTGGATCCGCATGCCGCGGGTCACGCGGGAGGTGAAGACGAGCGGGTCCCGGAAGGTCACGCAGCCCGGGTTCTCCATCGCGCCGGCGTTGAACTCCGGCACGAACGCCTGGTGGTAGTTGCCGAACGGGTAGCGGATGCCGAAGAGCCGGTGGAACTCGTCGAAGCACTGCTTGGTGATGGTGAAGAGCTCCTCGGCGTCCTTGTCGAGGTCGGCGGCGATGCTCTGCCGCGAGCTCAGCGACAGCGGGATCCCGTCGTGCTCGTCGTGGATCATGTGCCACGGGCCCGCGACGAGCGTGACGAAGTACGTCGAGAGCGGCTGGCTCCGCTCGAACTCCCAGGTCCCGGGCTCGGTCTGGGTGCCCGGCGCGTTGCCGATCACCGTCCAGTCGCGCGGCGCGGTCACATGGAAGGTGTAGGGCGCCTTCAGGTCGGGCTGGTCGAAGCAGGCGAAGATCGTCGGGGCGGCGTCCATGAAGCACATCCCGTAGACGTAGGCACGTCCATCGGCCGGGTCGACGCTGCGGTGGAGCCCCTCGCCGTCATTGCGGAACGGCATGGTGGCCTCGACGACGAGCTCGTTCGGGCCCTCCTGCGTGGTGATCGGAAGGCGACCCTTGGCGAGCGTCGCCGGGTCGACAGCGCCGCCGTTGAGAGTGATCCGCGCGACCGAGACCGGCTTCAGGTCGACGAATGTCGGCCCGCCCTTCGATGTGAACCGGATCGTCGTCACCGAGTGGAAGGTCTCCTCGTGGGAGGCCAGGTCGAGACGTACGTCGTAGTCCTCGATCTTCAGCAGACCGGCACGGGCGGTGGCCTCGTCTCGGCGCAGGGGCAGGCTCTGGGTGCTCACGTCGCACAGGCTAACGGGCAGATGGCACTCTTACCCCATGACTTCTGATGCGGCAGACCAGCGCTCGGTATCTCTGGAGAAGATCGGCGAGCACCGCTTCCGTGCGACCAACGCGCGCGGCGGCACCGTGGTGATCGGCCACGGCGACGACCCCGACTTCACCCCGGTCGAGCTGCTCCTCGCTGCCCTGGCCGGCTGCAGCGCCCTGGACGTCGACTTCATCACCGGCAAGCGGTCCCCGATGGAGACCTTCGAGGCGCTCGCCGCGGGCACCAAGATCCGCGACGAGCAGGGCAACCGTCTCGTCGACCTGTCGGTCACCTTCGACATCACCTTCCCCGAGGGCGAGGCCGGCGACGCCGCCCGCAAGGTCCTCCCGGACGCGATCAAGAAGTCCGAGACCCGCCTGTGCACCGTCGGCCGCACCGTCGCCGTCGGCACCCCGGTGACCTACGGCGAGGGCGCCCTCTCCTAACCCGCCGAGACGTCACTCCCGTCGGCCGAGATGGCACCGAGGTGCCCTCTCGGCCGACGGGGTTGACGCTTCGGCCGACGTACGTGACGCCTCGGCGTCTCAGGGGAGCAGCAGCGCGGAGTCGCCGAACTCGTGCCACAGGTAGCCCTCGGCGACGGCGGCGTCGTAGGCCGCCTGGGTGAGCTCGGGGCCGGCGACGGCCTCGACCAGCAGCAGGTGGCTGGCCTGTGGGTCGTGCCAGCCGGTGATGAGCCCGTTGACGACGTACGGCGGGTTGGCCGGTGTGATCACCCGGTCGGTCCAGCCGCTCGCCGCCTTGACCGCGCCCGTCGCGGGGATGACCGCCGACTCGAGGGCTCGGGTGACGGTGGTGCCGGCCGCGACGACGCGGCCGCCGGCGTACCTGGTCTGCTCCACCAGCCGTGCCGTGGTCTCGGAGACCTCGAACCACTCCGCCCCAGGGGCCTCGCCGGCCTCCTGGGAGGAGACGCCGGTGTGCAGCGTGATGGGCGCGATCTGGATGCCGCGAGTGACCAGCTCGGTGACCAGCGGGTGGGTGAACGGTCGCGCTGCCGAGGGCATCTCCGCGCTTCCGGGGCGGTGCCCGAAGACGGTCTGGTAGGCGGAGAGCGGGTAGCGTCGGTCGAGATAGCCGTACGCGATCGGGCGGCCCGCCCGCTCGAGCTCGGCGCTCACGTCGCCGGTGACGCGGGCGCGCCACAGCCGGTTGCCCTCGCCGGTGGGGGAGGAGGCGCGGCCGTCGGGGTAGGGCTCGCGCAGGGTGACCCGGAGACCGGCGGTCACGATCACGTCGCCCTCGGCGGCGTCCAGCACCGACCGGGAGGCGTCCGGGGCGGAGCGGATCTCAACGGCCCAGCCGGTGTCGAGACGCTGGGCGAGGTGGAGTACGACCCGGCCGCGCCCGATCATGTCGGCGTCGAGCTGGCGCGCCTCGGTCACCGAGTCGTTGACCACGACCAGGTCGCCGGGGGAGAGGTGATCGGCAAGGTTGCGGAACCGGGAATGTCGTACGCCGCCCGGCGACGCCACCAGCAGGCGCACCCCGTCGCGTTCGATGCCGCGCCACTCCGCAGGGGCGGGGGCGGTGGTCTCCTCAGGAAAGGGGAACGTGGTGGTCGGTCGTTCGGCGAGCATGGTCATCGGGTTGCTCCTACAGATGCGAGTTCGGTGGCGCGGTAGCGCCCGGACGGCTGGTCGCCGGAGAGCAGCGCGAGCAGGTGCGGAACGACCGATTCCGGCAGCGGTCGGTCGGAGATGTCCTCACCGGGGAAGGCGGCCTGGTGCATCGCGGTGCGCATGTCGCCGGGGTCGACGGCGTACGAGCGGATGCCGTTCTCCTCGCCGAGGGTGAGGATCAGATGGTCGAGCGCCGCCTTGCTCGCTGCGTACGTTCCCCAGGTCGGGTAGTGCTCCACCGCCGCGTCGCTCGAGATGCCCACGAGGGTGCCGCGCGAGGCGATCAGATAGGGGAGGAGCCGCTGCGTCAGCGTGAGAGGGGCGAGCAGATTGGTCTCGAGCACGCGCGAGAAGAGGCTCTCCGGGACCTCGGCCAGCGGAAGCATGGGGCCGAGCTCGCTGGCGTTGTGCACGAGCAGGTCGAGGCGTCCGTGCCGGGCGACCGCGGCGGCGATCGCGTCCTGATGGTCGAGATCTCGTACGTCGCCGCTCAGCGTCGTCACCCGAGGGCTGTCCGGCAGAGCGGCATGGAGGCGGTCGGCGTTCCGGGCGTCGGTGACGATGCTCCAGCCCTTGCCGATGAGGGAGGTCGCGAGGGCGAGTCCCAGCCCCGCGGAGCCGCCGGTGATGACGGCTACTTCGTTGTCTGATCTGTTCATGCCCCCTAGGATTCAACCTAAAGTGAACTTGAGATCAAGGGCTGTGACAGAAAAGAGTGAGATGAACACCCACGACCTGCTCACGATGGGCGAGGTGACCCGGCGCAGCGGCTATGCCGCCTCCGCGGTGCGCTACTACGAGAGCCAGGGCCTGATCCGGGCCGAACGATCGGCCGGGGGACAGCGTACGTTCGAGCGCAGCGTCCTGCGGCGGCTCGCCTTCATCCGGGCCGCCGCCAACGTCGGGCTCTCGCTGGACGAGATCAAGGCCGAGCTCGACTGCCTGCCGGGGGACCGAACCCCCACGAAGGCCGACTGGGCACGCATGTCCAGGCACTGGCGCCGTCGCCTCGAGGAGCAGATCCACGCCCTCGAGCGTCTCCGTGACAACCTCGACTCCTGCATCGGCTGCGGCTGCCTCTCCCTGCAGCGCTGCGGCATCTCCAACCCCAACGACGCCGCCGCGGCCCAGAGTGCCGGCGCCGCGTACCTCCCCAAGGTTCTCCGCCGCGACCCGCCCCGCCGCCGCGCCTGACCAGCCGAATCGGTAGAAGCTGCGTGCCGAGAACGCAGTTGTGGGCGACGAAACCGGAGTTTCGTCGCCCACAACTACCGATGCGGCGCGCCATACGTGCGGATTCGGCGCGAGGGTGATCAGCCTACGGTGATCGTCTCGAACTCGACAGGCGTCTTGGGAGCGCCGGTGCCGTCGGGGCCGGCCTCGCCCACGCCGGCCTCGCCGACCTCCTGGAGGGTCTTGATGGCGGCCTCGTCGAGGGTGCCGAAGACGGTGTAGGCGGGCGGGAGCTGGGTGTCGCCGAAGACCATGAAGAACTGACTTCCGCCGGAGTTGGGCTGGCCGGTGTTGGCCATCGCGAGGGTGCCGGCGGGGAAGGTGTCGCTGTCCTTGAACTCGTCGGGGATCGTGTAGCCCGGGCCGCCGGTGCCCTGACCGGTCGGGTCGCCGCACTGCAGCAGCTCGAAGCCGGGGTTGGCGCCGAGGCGGTGGCAGCTGGTGCCGTCGTAGTAGTCCTGCGAGGCCAGCGAGAGGAACGAGTTGACCGTGCAGGGCGCCTTGTCGGCGTCGAGGGTGATCGCGAGCGGGCCGACGGAGGTGTTGATGGTGGCGGCGACCTTGCCGGTGTACTGCGCGGTCTTCTCCGGCTGGTCCACCTCCTTGGAGGCGCCCATCGGGTCCTCGACGTAGTCGCAGTCCGTCGAACCGGGCTTCACGATCGACTTCCAGTCGCTGGACTCGCTCGACTTCGGGCCCTTGCTCTCCGCGGCGGGGTCGGAAGCGGACCCGTCGTCGGAACCACAGGCGGAGAGCGTCAGGAGCAGGACAGCGGCGGCAACGGCCGGGAGCGCACGAGAAGGCATGCCCAGATGCTAGGGGAGCAGCCTGAAGGTTCCCTCGACGGACCCCGCATGGCGATGCCGCCAGCTTCTTCGGTCAGCGTTGGGGCTGCGCACTATCGCACACCTTGGTCGTCGGCCGCGATAGTGCACCAGCCCCGTTGCACCCAAAAGCCACGACGAGGAAGGGCTCGGCTACCCTCCAGCCGTGCCTGTGCTTTCGCTGCGTTTCGAGCTCGACGACCTGACCCGGCCAGAGGTGATCCGGCTCCTGGAGGACCACCTCGAGGACATGTACTCGGTGACACCGGCCGAATCGGTGCACGCGCTCGACCTCGAAGCGCTGAAGGTGCCCGAGATCGCGTTCTGGTCGGCCTGGGAGGGTGACGAGCTCGTCGGCTGCGGCGCGCTGAAGTCTCTCGGCGAGGGTGACTACGAGCTCAAGTCGATGCGCACGACGGCTGCCGCCCGGGGCCGCGGCGTCGCGACCGCGATGCTGCGCCACCTCGTCGACCAGGCCCGGTCACAGGGAGGGAGTCGGGTGCTTCTGGAGACCGGGACCGAAGCCTTCTACGAGCCCGCCCGGCGCCTCTACGCGGGCAACGGCTTCACCGAGCGCCCGCCGTTCGGCAGCTACGTGCTCGACCCCAACTCGGTCTTCTTCGAGCTCTCGCTGTAGTCGTCGACCGGCGGAGCGCCCCGCCGGAACAGCAGGTCGTCGAGGGCGAGCTTGGTGCGGCGTACGACGATCAGATAGACCGCGATCGCGAGCCAGCCCAGGTCGCGCAGGGTGTCGGCGAGATAGGCGGGGTCGGCCGAGGCGCCGCCGCCACCGAAGCAACCGCAGTCGATGTTGAGCCCGCGCGCCCAGGCCGAGGTGATCCCGACGAGGAACGAGCACAGGCCGAGCGCCGTCGCCACCGCCGCAGTCCGGGTGAAGAGCCCGAGGATCAGCAGCGCACCGAGGACGATCTCGGCGATCGGCATGGCGATCGCGTACGCAGGAGCCAGCTGCCACGGCAGCAGCTGGTAGCCGCGCACCGCCTGCTCGGTGATCGCCGGCTCGGGCAGCTTGGCGAGCCCGGCGGCGAGGAACACGAAGCCGAGGTAGAGGCGGCCGGCGAGGCCGATCCAGCCCAACAGATCAGCGCGAGTCCTCATGAGAGCACCACCCAGGAGGTGCGCAGGACACCGAAGACGACGAACGCCGCCACGACCGCGTAGCCGGCCCACAGCAACGGCGCCGGCGAGACCTCGTCCCTGATCTCACGCCGCACGAACCACACCCCGAGCGCCAGCACGGCCACGGAGACCGCGACCAGCCCGACGACGTACCACACCTCGTTCACATCGCCAGCGTGCCACAGCCGAGGCCCGCAACCACCGCCCGGACGCCCGCCTTCAGCGCATCTTCAGGCTGCGGGCCGGCTTCTCAGGAAATTCGTCAGGGTTGCAGCCACCACGGGCTGGCGTAGGCGATGCCCAGGTCGTTGCAGGGGTGGCCCTCCGGCCCCGGGGTCGCGTTGGCCTGGGTCGGGTCGCTGACCCGCAGCAGCACCCAGTCGCCGTCGTCGACGGAGACCGGCACCGTGACCGAGACCGGGTCGCCGACGCGGAACGCCACGACGTCGGCCACGGTGGGCACCGACGGCCCCGGACGCAGCACCTGCAGATGGAGCTCCCGGCCGACCCACTCCTCGTCGCGAGCCAGGTCAAGCGTGAACCGCATGTCGCCGCCACGGCCGGGGACCACTGAGCCCATCCGGTGCTCGACGCCGTCCAGAGCCGCCACCGCGTCGACCCGGAGTCCCGAGGTGCGAGTGGCGAAGAACCGCCGCGCCCGCATCGCCTCGAAGACACCGGTGCGGTCGTGGGAGGCGACCCACAGCCCGGTACGTCCCTTGCCCTCCGGGTGTCCCCAGTCGGTGCCGTGCTCGTCGGTGACCCCACTGATCCCGGTGCGCCAGCCGGCGTTGAGGCACTGACACAGGGGAGAGGTCTTCCCGTCGGCAAAGCCTTCGAAGAGATAGTCGTCGCCCCGGTTGAACATCTCCAGCGACACCATCCGCTCCCGCGCCCGCGCGTCGTAGCGGAACTCCTGGAACCGGAACGGCTCGCGCCCGGGATGGTTGAACCCGGCGATCCCGTCCGACCCGCCATCGATCAGCGGCGTGGAGGGCGAGCGCATCAGCCAGTCGAAGAACGGCCGCATCGCGCCGACGTCGACGATGTCGGTGAAGTGCTCGCTTCCCCACACGTTGATATGACCCAACAACGGCTCGGACCACTCGAAGCCGCGGATCGCGGTGAAGGTGCCGTCGGCGTTGGCCGCATCGGCCAGCTCGCGGGTCCGGCCCCAGTCCGAGCGGGTGATGCCGCCGAGCTGCTTGTACGCCGCCGGCAGCAGCCCGGCGAGCGCATCACCGAGGATGTGGTCGGAGACCGTGGCATGGTCGGTGAGCGCCGCGACGTCGAGCCCGGCGCTCCGCATCGAGTCGAAGGCGAGGTCAGGGTCGCCGTCGCCGTCCGACATCAGCGTGTGGTTGTGCAGGTCGGCATGGACCAGCGTGGTCCCGGACGAGAGCCGCGACAGCCGGCTCGCCCCCACGCCGGCCCGAGCGGTCGCCGAGGCCGCCGCACCCGTGAACGACGAGGACATCGACGCCAGCAGGAGCCCCGCTCCCGCCGCTCCCAGCGCCGTGCGCCGCGTGAGCGGCCTGCTCATCGACCGAAGAGGCCCGTGCTGCTGTCCGTGTCCGAGGCACATGGCCCCTATTTCACGCAGATCCCAGCGGCGTACGGGAGGCTTTCAGATCACAGGTCGGTGAAGTCGGCGTAGAGACAGGCATGGTCGGAGGCCGCATGCTGCTCCGCGGTCAGCGTCGGGAACAGGTCCCAGGGATCCTTGGTCCGCGGTCCGTGCCATACGCCCTTGCGGAAGACGCCGCCACCGGTCTGCTTCGCGCGCAGCGCGGGGGAGAGGAGCAGGTAGTCGATCTTGGCGTCCTCATTGCCGGAACCGTACGTTCCGCGCCGGTGGTTCCAGTCCCAGTTCGCGTGCTCGCTGGCATCCACGAGCCCAGAGACGGACAACAGTGGCTCCAACGATCCGCCGGCGGGGGAGTCGTTGAGGTCGCCGGCGACGCAGACGTTCTCGAAGCCCTCGTCGAGCAGGCCTCGATAGATCTCCGCGACCCGCTTCGCCTGCCGGCCGCGCCGCTTGGCGCCGAGCGGGTCGCCCTTCTCCGAGTAGCCCTTCGACTTGAAGTGGTTGGCGAGGACCACGATCCGCGCGCCGCTGGGAGCGTCGAGGTGATACTCGCAGCAGTCGCGGGAGAAGATCACGCCCTCCTCGTCGCGGTCGAAGATGTGGGTACGCAGCTGCGCCAGGCGATAGCCGTCGCCGACCATCACGCCGACGTCGATGCCGCGCTCGTCGTTGCCCTCCACGACCATCACCTGCTCGTACGCCTCGGCGCCGACCTCGGGCAGCAGCGTCTGGGAGAACATGTGCAGCCCCGGCCGGTCGTCGGCCTCGACGACCACCGCGACCTCCGCCCGCAGCTCGGCGAAGACGCGCGCGGTGTTCTCGGTCGCGATCTCGTCGACGGCGGTCGTCTTGAGCTCGACGAACCCGACCCAGTCGTTGCGCCCCTTCGCGACCAGCTGCACCGGTCCCGAACGCGGGCGTTTGAGCAGCGAGCCGCGCATCTTCCGGAGCCGCGCGAACTCGCCCTCGTCGCTCTTCAGAAGCCCCAGCTTCTCGAGGTTGTCGAGGATCTCCTGCTCATCGCCCTGATAGCTGGGCTGGGCGAGAAGCGTGGAGACGCGGGCGTGAGCGGTCAGGACCGCTCGCCGCGTCGTGGCATCGGCCTCGTCGGCGTCCATCGCCTTCGGCCGGGCGAAGAGGTTCTCGACGTTGAACGATGCGAGCCGCATCTCCCCAGGTTAGGCCACTCGACCGGTCACCGGGTCGCGATCGGTGAGGCAGTAGATCTGCCCGTACGGCGCGCGCATCACCGTCCACCACTCGAAGACGCCGACGGTGTCGGCGCCGAGCGCCTCGTGACGGCAGGTCTCCGAGGCGCGGTTGGCGACCGCGACATCGGGGTGAGCCCCGACCTCACCGTCCTCGTCGCCGAGCCGCTGCAGGAGGATCCGGAGCCCGCCGTGCGGATCGGGGTCGGCGAGGCGTACGAACTCGGGGGACTTGGTCTGCTCGGGCGTGCGGCCGGTGACCGCTGCCCAGAAGGTGACCTCCTCGTCCCAACGGGAGCGAGGGATGTCGATGCAGATCTGGTCGACCACCCGCTCCGGCTCCGAGCGCGCGAAGCGCGGCTGGGACTCCTCGCCGAGCGTGTGGCAGAAGAGCATGCCGCCGGGGGAGCGCATCACCGGAACCCCGTCGTACGTCCAGGCCGGAGTCGCGCCATGCGACACCGACCGCTCCACCGCTGCCTCACGGTCGGTGGCGTCGAGGTCGACGTGGATCCGTGGCTCGCCGTCGTCGAGGGCCTGCATCTTCAGCCAGGAATCGCCCGTCTGCGGTACGAGCGTGACGAACTGACCGTCCTCGCCCCTCGGCGGCGAGATCGCCCATCCGGTCGCCGCGGACCAGAATCCGACCGCCTCCTCCCATCGTTCCCGTGGGACGTCGAGGAAGAGGTGGAACCAGGCAGGTGCGCCAGTGGAGCTCATGCCCGCGACCCTACGCGTGCGACGAGGCGGATGTGGTCGAAAACGACGTACGCCGGGGTGCACCGCGACTGCGGCACACCCCGGCGTGGCGCGGGATCAGCCCTGCTGGGAGATCCCGAACTGGACGTTGCCGGAGGCATCCATCCCGGCGTCGAGGATCTTGTCGTCGAGCTCGGCGGCAGCGCCCTGGTCGAGGAAGACCCGCGCACCCTCCTGCTCGATGACCTGGTCCTCCGCCTCGGCGGTCGGGACGAGAGCGGCGCTCAATGCGCCGTCCGGTTCTGTGTTGGAGGCGAGCCGGAGGCCGGCGCCCTGGGCCTGCTCGGAGATCGAGCGGACGATGGTGGTGGCGTTCTCGGTCAGCTGAAGCATGTCGAGATCTTCCATGGTTGGGTACGGAGTACCCGCTCCACCATTCCTCACAGATCGGCCTCGTTCAAGCCCGGCATGCCGCGCTCAGGCGTCCCAGCCCTCCGGACGGAGCTTCTTCGGGAGCTTCGAGACGACCGTGGCGTACGACTCGTCGACCGCCTCCAGGATCTCCTCGTCCGGGATCGCGCCACCCCAGGCGAGGTCGTTCCACCCCGAGCGGCCGATGTAGCCGGTGACGGTCACGTCCCCGGGATAGCGCAGCAGCCACTCGTCGGCGATCTCCCGGGACGGCCCGCACTTCAGCCCCACTTTCGTGTCGCCGAGGAAGGCGAAGATCTTGCCGCGCTCACCCGGCCCGACCTTGATCACCGGGTGTTCGTGATCCCACGGGTTGTCCGGCCAGGCACCGGGTTTGGTGAGGCAGTAGGCCTGCAGCGACGTCACGTCCATGGCGACCATGGTGCCACCGACGGTGGCTGCCCGGGGCCGCGATTTCGGGCGGGTCAATTGCCGCTTAGCGGGCCTAGAATTGATCGCGAGGACAGTCGTTCTTCCTTTGGCATGGGGCTGAGGAGGTGAAAAACAAATGTCGTCTGAACACATGTCCATTCAGGAACATCCCGACATCGCGGCACTCCGAGACCGGTTCGATCTGACCGGCTCCTCCGCCACCGCTCAGGTGGTCGACGGTGTCACGATGATGGCCGGTCTCTATCTGGCCATATCTCCGTGGGTCGTGGGCTTCAACACCACGGCATCACCACTGATGGTCAGCAACCTGATCATCGGCCTCGCTGTCGCTCTGCTGGCGCTCGGGTTCGCGTCGGCGTTCGGCCGCACACACGGTCTGGCCTGGACCGTCCCGCTCATGGGTGCATGGGCGATCGTCTCGCCGTGGCTCATGAACGGCGTCGACACCACCGCTGGAATGATCGCCTCCAACGTGATCGTCGGAGCCGTCATCATGCTGTGCGGACTCGGTGCGTCCGGGTTCGGCACATTGTTCAATCCGCGTAGGTAGACCCCGCGGAACCGTCACCGACCGGCCGGGCGAGGAGCGCTCGGCCGGCCTTCCGGCGGCTGGGTCAGCCGATGTCGGCGCCGTAGACCTTCTTGACGGCGATGGTGATGAGCACCCGGCGGTCCGTGACCATCACCTCGCGGTACTCGTCCCAGTCGGGGTGCTCGCCGGCTCCACGCCGGTAGTAGTCGACGAGCGCGTCGATCTCCGGGCTGTCGGGGGACGCGCCGGGCCCGGTCAGCGTGACTGTGCCCTCGGCCGTCGCCCAGGACCGCCCTCCGGGGCCGTCGACCTCGATCGCCGCCCGCGGATCGCGGCGGAGGTTCTTGGTCTTCACCAGCCCCTCGCGGGTGGAGATCAGGATCTCGCTGCGCTCGCGGTCGTAGAACTGCCATACCGGCGAAAGCTGCGGCAGCCCGTTGGACTTGATCGTGGCCAGGATCCCGTGGCGGGTCGTGGCGAGAAGCTCGTGCGCGTCGAACGTCATGTCGAACCGAACGCATCGCCGTACGACTTCCTTCCCCGAGAACGCATCCGGAATTCGGAGGTGCCCCGCGCGGAGACCGGCTAGGTTGCCGAGGACCCGCACCGAAGGAGACCCCACATGCGTGCATTGATCGGCCGGATTCTGGTGGCGATGGGGCTGGCATCCCTGCTCCTCGTCACACCCGCCAACCCCGTCGCAGCCGCCGAGGACGACATCCTCGACCGCCTGCTCGCCATCGAAGGCGTCAGCCTGATCCAGGAGAAGCCCGTCCAGGGCTACCGCTACTTCGTCCTGAACTTCACCCAGCCGGTCGACCACCGCCGGCCCGACGGTGACACCTTCCAGCAGCGGTTCACCGTGCTGCACAAGGACACCGCCCGCCCGACGGTGTTCCAGACCAGCGGCTACAACGTCTCGACCAACCCGGGCCGCAGCGAGCCGACCCGCATCATCGACGGCAACCAGGTCTCGATGGAATACCGGTTCTTCACCCCGTCGCGGCCCGACCCGGCCGACTGGGACGACCTCGACATCTGGCAGGCCGCCAGCGACCAGCACGCCATCTTCAAGGCGCTGAAGCCGATCTACTCCGCCAACTGGCTCGCCACCGGCGGCTCCAAGGGCGGCATGACAGCGACCTACTTCGAGCGGTTCTATCCCCGTGACATGGACGGCATCGTCGCCTACGTCGCGCCGAACGACGTGGTCAACCGCGAGGACTCCGCCTACGACGAGTTCTTCGCCTCCGTCGGCACCGAGGACTGCCGCGACCGGCTCAACGGCGTCCAGCGCGAGGCGCTCGTCCGCCGTGAGGCGCTCAAGGCGAAGTACGCCGAGCTGGCAGCAGCCGAGGGCTACACCTTCGACACCGTGGGCAGCCTGGACGCTGCGTACGAGATGGTCGTGCTCGACTACGTCTGGGCCTTCTGGCAGTACGCCGGCACCACTCAGTGTGCGAGCATCCCCGCCGACGCGGCGACCGCCACCGACCAGGCGATCTGGGACTCGATCGACTACTACTCGGGCTTCAGCTTCTACACCGACCAGGGCCTGAGCCCCTACACGCCCTACTACTACCAGGCCGGCACCGAGCTCGGTGCGCCGACGATCGGCTTCCCGCACATCGAGGACGAGCTGATCCGCTACGGCTACCAGCCGCCGCGCAGCTTCGTCCCGCGCGAGATCGACATGCGATTCGACCCGTCCGCGATGCGTGACGTCGACTCCTGGGTGCGCAAGCACGCCAACCAGATGCTCTTCGTCTACGGCGAGGCCGACCCGTGGGGCGCCGAGCGCTTCCGCCCAGGCATCTTCGCCAACGACTCCTACGTCTTCACGGCGCCGGGCATGAACCATGGCGCCAACGTGGCCGGCCTGGTCGCCGACGAGCGTGAGCTCGCCACCGCCCGGATCCTGGAGTGGGCCGGCGTGGCGACCGCCGCGGTAGAGGCCGACGCGTCGAAGGCGAAGCCGCTGGCTACGTACGACGCCAAGCTCGACAAGCATGACCTGCGTCAGGAGCGGCGCATGCGGCCGTAGGTGAACAACGGGCCAGAAGGAGTGGTCTGAACGAAATCGCCCTTGTCTTCGAGCGCGCTCGAAGACATAGCGTCTGAGGTATGGATCTTGGACTCCACTACTTCACGTTCACCCACCCCGAGTGGGAGACCACGCTCGCCGACAAGCTGACCGAGACGGCCGGGATCGCAGACGAGGGCGGCGTCGACCTGCTCACCGTCATGGACCACTGGTTCCAGATGGAGCAGGCCGGCGGCCCCTTCGAACCGATGCTCGAGGGCTACACCACGCTGGGCTACCTGGCCGGGATCACCGACAACGTACGTCTCAGCCTGCTCGTCACCGGCGTGACCTACCGCCACCCCGGACTGCTCGCCAAGATCGTCACGACGCTCGACCGGCTGTCCGGCGGCCGCGCGCTGCTGGGCATCGGGGCGGCGTGGTACGAGCGTGAGCACCAGGGGCTCGGCGTGCCGTACCCGTCGACGGCCGAGCGGTTCGAGCGCCTGGAGGAGACCCTGGAGATCTGCCGCCAGATGTGGTCGGAGAACGACGGGGCCTACGAGGGCAAGCACTACCAGCTCGCCGAGACGATCTCGCTCCCGCAGCCGGTCAACGGCACGGTCCCGGTCCTGATCGGCGGCGGAGGCGAGAAGAAGACGCTGCGCCTGGTCGCCAAGTACGGACAGGGCACCAACCTCTTCGGCGGCCCCGGCCCCGAGGCGGTCGAGTCCGTCCGGCACAAGCTCGAGGTGCTCCGCGGCCACTGCGACGACCTCGGCACCGACTACGACGCGATCGAGAAGACGATCCTCTTCCAGGGCCCCTCGGTCGAGGACCCGGACGCCTTCTTGAAGTCGATGGAGGAGTACGCCGCCCTGGGCGTCACGCTGGTCGGGCTGATGCCGACGCCCTACGTCGACCCGGTGCCGTGGACCACCTCGCTCGTGGATCTGGTGCCGCGGTTGAAGGAGATCTAGGAAGTCGGATTCAGCCTGCGGACGTAGTACACTTGTTCTAACCACGCTGCTAGCCGGACTCGTCGAGTCCGCAGGGCTGCACGAAGGGTGGGCGTTATGACGACGTCACCGACAGTAGAACTCATCACCGCGGTTCGCGTCGATCTTCGGATCCGCCTGGACAACAGTTTCTCGTCAGGGCCGCTCGACGGAGCCTGGTGGCCGCAGTCGCGGGACCTTCAGGCCGAGGCCGCCGATCTCATCGATCACTTTCCCCACCGCGTCGGCCGGATCTCGCGGCTGTTGTTCTCCCGGCCTGACTGGGACTCGGTCGCCGGGGCGCCGAGCGTCCGCAAGATCCGCGCCGCCCGCGGGATCGTGAAGATCGGCTCGTTCCCGTCCGACGACACCCACCTCATCGTGCTGTCGATGGCTACCGGCGACCGGCTGCGCCTGCTGGTGGTGCCTCACGACACCGCCCCCGAGCGCGCCGAGAAGATCATGGCTCAGGCGGCCGACGACCGGAACACCTACCGCCCGGCTCAGCTGCTCGGTCTCGATGGTCCCGACCAGAGCCAGATCGGCCAGCAGATCTGGGACAACGACGGCGGAGCGTCCTAGGCCCGGCGTAGCGTGGCGGCGATGACGCCGCGAGTCTCGGCCGGGTCGATGACGTCGTCGATCTCGAACATACGTGCGGCGTTGAGTGCGCTGGCCTGCTTGCGGTACTCCTCGGTGAGCGCGGCGACGCGTTCCTCGCGCTCGGCCGCGGGCAGCTCAGCGAGCTCGGCGGCCATGGAGAGGCGTACCGCACCCTCCAGGCCCATCGGGCCGAGGTGGGCGTCGGGCCAGGCGACGGTGAGCAGCGGGCGGTGGGTGCTGCCGCCGAGCATCGCCTGCGCGCCGAGCCCGTAGCCGCGGCGCAGGATCACGCCGACCAGCGGGGTCGACAGCTGTGCGCCGGCGACGACCATCCGGGACGCGTGACGGACCAGGCCGCCGCGTTCGGCCTCCGGGCCGACCATGAACCCTGGGGTGTCGACCAGCGAGACCACCGGGAGGCCCCAGCGCTCGCAGAGTGCGAGGAAGTCTGCGGCCTTGACCGACGCCTCGCTGGTGAGCGCTCCGGCAAGGTGGGTCGACTGGTTGGCGATCACGCCGACCGCGATCCCGTCGATCCGCGCCAGCGCGGTCACGAGCTCGGGTGCGAATCCCTCGCGGAGCCAGGTCACCGAGTCGATGTCGGCGAGCGCCTCGACGACCGGACGTACGTCGAAGGCCTCACGGTCGTTGTGGGGGAGGAGCGTTCGCAGATCGGCCTGGTCGCCGGCCTCGCCGCCGTCGGCGGCCGGCTCGAGGTAGGAGAGGATGCTGCGTACCGCCTCGACTGCTGCCGCCTCGTCCTCGACGAGCAGATCGATGACGCCGTTGGCGGTCTGGTCCTCGACCGGTCCGATCTCCTCGGGTGCGAAGCTGCCGAGCCCGCCGCCGGCGATCATCGCCGGCCCGGCCATGCCGAGGTTGGCGTCCGGGGTGGCGATGCGGAGGTCGGCACAGCCGGCCAGGACCGCGTTGCCGGCGAAGCACCGTCCGGAGACGACGGCGATCCGCGGTACGACGCCCTCGAGCTCACCCCAGAGTGCGAACGAGCCGACGTCGAGCGCGGAGACCAGGGGGATGTCCGTGTCACCGGGCCGACCGCCGCCGCCCTCGGTGAAGAAGACCGCGGGCAGCCGCATCCGCCCGATGACCTCGATCAGCCGGTCGGACTTGCGATGCCCGCGCATGCCTTGGGTGCCGGCCATCACCAGGTAGTCGTAGGAGAGCACCGCGCACGGCTTCCCGGCAACCGTCGCGGTCCCGCCGACGATCCCGTCGGCGGGCGTCTCGACGACCAGCTCGGCCAGGTCACGGCGGCGTTCCTGGGCAGCGGTGATGAACCTCCCGTACTCGACGAACGAGTTCGGATCGACCAGATCGGCGATGTTCTCCCGAGCCGTACGCCGCCCCTTGGCGTGCCACCGGGCGACCTTGTCGGATCGCGCCGCGTCCGTCGTCAGGAAGCGGCGGGCGTGGAGCTCGGTCAGTCCGGTGGCGGGTGTGTCGTCGGTCACGCGGTCACGATAGGGAATGCCGGATCGGGTGCCTCGAGCACCCCCAGCAGCCGCTGGAGCACGCCGAGGTCGCCGGAGTGCTCGATCCCGTCGAGACTCCGCCGGCCCAACAGGCCGGCGAGCTGGGGACGGGTGAGCGTCAGGGTGAGGCCGGCGGCCGGGTCGGCAGTGCTGTCACGCCGGTGCACGAGCACACCGTTGTGCAGCCGGGCATGCCACCAGCCACCCTCGGCCGTGCCGTCGTGGTCGGTGAGATGCCAGTCGATGCGCAGGTCGAGGTCCCACGAACGCGGCCCGTCCACGCGGATCGCCAGGGAGTCCAGCAGCTGCGAGACGGTGAGGGCGGTCAGCAGCCCGCGCCCACCGCCGCGCGGCGGAGCCTTCGGGCCGTCGACGAGCTCGCGGGCGCCGGTCAGGTAGATGTTGCGCCAGGTCGCGTTCTCGGCGCCGTGCCCGAGGCGGGTGTAGACCTCGGCCAGCAGCTCCCGCGCCGCGCGCTCCGACGGCTCGGCGAAGACCACATGGTTGAGCAGGGTGGCGGCGAACCGCAGGTCGTCGGTCGCTCCGCCGGCGACGAGCGCCGCGGCGTGGTCCACGGCAGCGGCCGCACCACCCAGCAGCCGCACCCAGTGCTCGCCCTCCGCCTTCGGCGGCAGCTCCCACAGGTGGGCCGGGTTGGCGTCGTACCAGCCCAGATAGCGCTGGTAGATGCCCTTCACGTTGTGGCTCAGCGAGCCGTAGTAGCCGCGCGTCGACGGCTGGGCGTCGAGGGCCGGCGGCAGGACCAGCTCCTCGGCGATCTCCTTCGGCGTCAGACCGCGGTTGATGAGGCGTACGGTCTGGTCGTGCAGGTAGGCGTAGACGTCACGCTGCCCGGCGAGGAACGCCTCGATCCGCTCCGCACCCCAGGTCGGCCAGTGATGGGTTGCGAATGCGACCTCGGAACGCGAGGCGAACAGGTCGATCGCCTCGGTCAGATAGCGCGCCCATAGGCGGGCGTCGCGCACCTCGGCGCCACGCAGCGTGACGATGTTGTGCAACGTGTGGACGGCGTTCTCGGCCAGGCAGAGCGCTCTGTGTCCGGGGAGGAGGATGTTCATCTCCGCCGGCGCCTCGCTGCCCGGGGTGAGCTGGAACTCCATCTCCACGCCGTCGATGACGCGCGTCTCCCCGGTGCGGGTGATCGAGTCGGTCGGCTCGGCCAGACCGATGGTCCCGGATGCCAGCCGCGGGCCGAGTCCACAGCCCACGTGCCCGTCCGGCGCGACCGGCAGCAGGCTGCCGTACATGAATCCCGACCGCCGGCCCATCGCCGGACCGACGTAGACGTTCTCCGAGACCGCGTGCTCGAGGAACCCCTCCGGTGCCAGGACAGGTACGTCACCATCGGTTGCCGCGAGCACGGCGGCTATGCCGCCGAAGTGGTCGGCATGGGGATGGGTCAGCACGACGCCGGTCACCGGCCGATCCCCACGGTGCTCGCGGTAGAGCCCCAGCGCAGCGCTCGCGGTCTCGGCCGTGGTGAGAGTGTCGATGACGATGATCCCGCGGTCGCCCTCGACGATCGTGAGGTTGGCGAGGTCGAGGCCGCGGACCTGGTAGATGCCGTCGGTGACCTCGAAGAGGCCCTGCAGCGAGGTGAGCCGGCTGTGCTGCCACAGCCCGGCGTGCGCGGTGGCCGGCACGGGGGAGTCGAGGAAGGCGGTGGAGTCCGCGTCGAACGCGACGGTGCCATCGGCCCTGGTCACGACGCCCGGCTTCAGCGCCGCGACGAACCCACGGTGGGCGTCGGCCTCCTCCTGGTGGAAGTCGGTCATCATGCCCCCAGCGACTTCACCAGATCGCGGATGACGCCGTTGCGCTGGATCTCCGAGGAGCCGGTCAGCACCCGGAACATCCGCAGCCGCCGCCAGATCACCTCGATCTCCGCGCCCCGGACCATGCCGGCCTTGCCGTGCAGCTGCAGCGCCGCGTCCGCGATCTCGAAGGACCGCTCGGCCACGAAGAGCTTGCACATGAATGACTCGATGCGCGGGCGCCTGCCCGCATCCAGGTCTGCCAGGGCGTCATAGGTCATCGACCGGGCGGCGTAGTAGTCGGTGGCCATGTCGGCGAGCCGGTGCTGGATCGCCTGCTTCTCCAACAGCAGCCCGTCGAAGACGGTGCGGTGTGCGGCGAAGTCGAGCGCCAGCGCGAGCGCGCGGCGGGCCGCACCGAGCGCGGTCGGGCAGTGCAGCAACCGGTTGGCGGTGACCCGGCCGAGCGCGATCCGCAGCCCCTCACCGACCTCACCGAGCAGGTTCTCCTGCGGCACGAAGCAGTCCTCGAGCACCACGTCGCTCTCGATGTTCTGCCCCGACAGTGGCAGGTCGCCGGGCAGCACTCGGCAGCCGGGGGAGTCGAGGTCGACGAAGAAGGCTGCGTACGACTCCTCCTCGCCGGCCATCCGAGCGACCAGGATCGCGAAGTCGGCGAAGGTGCCGCCGGTGCTGAACACCTTGCGCCCGCTGATCCGGAAGCCGCCCGAGGTCGGGGTGGCCGTGGTCCGCATCCGGCGTACGTCGGAACCCGCGTCGTCCTCGGTCATCGAGAAGCAGCAGGCGCGCTCGCCGCGGACGACCGGCATCAGATACTTCTCGACCTGGTGCTCGGTGGCGTGCTCGAAGATGGCGCCGATCCGCAGCGGTCCGCCCATGTCGCCGAGCACGCTGGTGGCGAGCTGGCGACCGGACGCGCCGATCTCCTCCTTGAGCGCGGCGAGCTCGGTGAAGCTCAGGCCTTGCCCGCCGAGCGAGGTGGGCAGGTGGATGCCGTAGAAGCCGAGCTCCCGGCTGCGCTGCCAGACCGGCTCCAGCATCGAGCGGTCCAACGGCGTCTCCGGGCCCAGGCCGAGCCTGCGCTCGTAGTCGGCGAGCTCACCGTCGAGGTAGTCGCGCAGCCGGGTCACCAGCTGGTCGAGGCGCGGGTTGTCGGGGTAGGACGGAGTGAGGGAGAAGGTCATCTCAGCCGACCTTCCGCTCGGTGCCGGCCCAGTCGCGCTCGCGCAGCGCCCGCCGGTCGACCTTGCCGTTGCGGTTGAGGGGGAGTGCGTCGGCGAACTCGATGATCCGGGGCACCTTCACCCCCGAGAGACGGGTGCGGCAGAAGTCGCGCAGCTCCTCCTCGGTCGCGGCGGCGCCGGCGGCGAGGGAGACGTACGCCTTCACCGTCTCGCCCCACTTCTCGCTGGGTACGCCGACGACGCAGGCCTCGCTGACGGCCGGGTGCTCGTAGAGCGCGGCCTCGACCTCGGAGCAGTAGACGTTGTAGCCGCCGGAGATGATCATGTCCTTCTTCCGGTCCACGATGAAGACGAACCCGTCCTCGCGGATCCGGCCCAGGTCGCCGGTGTGCACCCAGCCGTCGCGGAAGGTCTCGGCGGTCTCCTCGGGTGCGTGGAAGTACTCCCTGACGCAGTCCGGGCCGCGGGCCACGATCTCGCCGATCACGCCGGCGGGCAGCGGGTGGTGGTCCTCGTCGACCACGATCACCTCGGTGTCGTAGACCGGGCGGCCGCAGGAGAGCAGCAGCTCCGGGTCGGACTCGATGCCGCGTACGACGTCCTCGGAGCTGAGGAAGGTGATCGCGCTCGTCGTCTCACCCTGGCCGTAGCCCTGGTTGACCACCGGGCCGAATGCCTCGACGGCCTCGCGCAGCCGCGCCGGGCTGACCGGGGCGCCGCCGACGGTGATGCTCTGTAGCGCGGAGAGGTCGCGGTCGCGCAGGGTGGGCGAGGCGAGGACGAGGTTGAGCATGACCGGGACGACGAAGGTGTGCGTCACGCGCTCGCGCTCGAGGGTGTCGAGGTAGGCCTCCGTGTCGAAGGCCGGCAGCACGACCACGGCCGCGCCGCGGAAGAAGCAGCCGAGGATCACCATGCCGCTGGCGTGGGTGATCGGTCCGGGCGCGAGGTAGACGGCCTCGGCGGAGAGCGAGCCGTAGGGGTTCATCGCCAGCTTGCGCATGTTGGCCAGCCGGTTGCCGACGGTCTGCACCGCCGCCTTCAGCGTCCCGGTGGAGCCGGAGGTGAAGTTGAGGACCGCCGGAGCGTCCTCGTCGACATCGACCGCGACGGGGTCGGTGCTGCCCTCGGCGAGCAGGACGTCGTACGCCGTGGTGCCTGTGGCAGGGGCCGTGCCGTTGTCGAGATCGATGACCAGGCACTCCAGGCCATGCGCGTCGACGGTCTTGCGGACCAGCTCGAGGTGGGCGCCACCGGTGAAGACAACCCTCACGGCCGCGTCGAGGAGCACGTGCTCGACCTCGGCGGCGGCGAGCCGGGCGCTGATCGGTACGCGGAGGGCGCCCGCCTTGCAGATCGCCATCTCCGCGACGACGAGCTCGCCCCGGTTGGTGGCGAGGGTGGCGACGGGGGTGCCCGGCGTGCAGCCACGGGCGATGAGGGCAGCGGCGAGCCGGTTGGTGTCGTCCTCGAGCTGGCGGTAGGTCCATCGGTCGGTGCCGGAGACCAGGGCGGTGGCGTCAGGGGTGAAGGTCGCGGTGCGGGTGAGATAGCTGCCGAGATTCACGGATGCCCTCCTGGTGGTCGGGGTCGCTGCTGTGAGCGCGGTCACCGAGATCATAGACATGATGTCCAGAAACGGTCCAGCCGTTCGGGAAAGTGCTAGAACAGTGCCCATGACCGTGGTTGAGGACCGGCGCAGCCGGCGAACGCGAGGAGCGCTCCGCGATGCGCTCGTCTCCCTGGTGCTCGAGCGTGGCTACGCCGCGGTGACGGTGGAGGACATCGTCGCCGCGGCCGACGTCGGCCGGGCGACCTTCTACACGCACTTCAAGGACAAGGAGGCGCTCTACGACCACGTGGTCTCCTCGGTCCTCCTGGACCTGAAGGAGCGACTGGCCGAGGTGCTGGTGCCGGAGGACGCCGGATTCACCGGCGAGCCGGTGGCCGAGGTGTTCCGGCATGCGACCGAGCAGCCCGATGCGTACCGGATGATCCTGCGGGGCGAAGGGGACGGCCGCGGCCTGCGCGCGTTCGAGGACGCCTGGAGTGCCACGGCCCACGAGATCTTCACGGCGCGGGTGAAGGCCCACGCCGTGCGCCCGCGGGTGGATCTTCAGGTGCTGGCGCGGGCGTGGGTCGGTGAGCAGATGGCGGTACTGCTGTGGTGGCTGGACGCTCCGGAGCCGCGGCCGGCCACCGACCAGGTCGTCGAGACGCTCGTCGAGCTCTCGCGTCGCGGGCGCTTCTGGGCGACGGGATTCGACCCCGACGCACGCTGACTCGCGGCGCCGAATTGGACAGGGTGTCTTGTGTGGCGCGGGTCACTGACCTTACAGTCGAACGTGATGACCGTTACTAGACGAGCTGTCTAATATCTTGAAGGGCGGATCTCCGTGTCCTACCGCACCCTGCTCACCGAGTACCCAGTCGGAGCACGCCGCCGCGTGCTGCTGGCTGTCGTCGTGCTCGCCCTGTTCATCTCGGCGTTCGAGGGCCAGCTGGCCCCCGTTCTGCCGTTGCTGCTCGACGACCTCGGGATGTCGCTCAAGACGTACGGCCTCATCACGGCCGCGTCGCTGATCTTCGGTGCACTCGCCGGCTACCTCGGCGGCGAGCTCGCCGACCGCGTCGGCCGGGTGCGGATCCTGGTGCCGTTCATGTTCCTCTCGGCCGCCGCCTGCCTGTTCATGGCGACCGCGGGCTCGGTGGGCCACTTCGCGCTCGCCAGGATCGTGCTCGCGTTCGTCGAGGGCGTCGCGGTCGCCGGCACCCAGCCACTGATCCGCGACTTCACCCCGCGGATGGGCCGGGCGCAGGCGTTCGCGTTCTGGAGCTGGGGCTCGGTCGGTGCGAACTTCTTCGCCGCCGCGGTGGCCTCGGCGACCCTGGGTGTCTTCGGCAACCAGTGGCGCTCGCAGCTGTTCATCATGGCCGGCGCGGCTCTCGTCGGTGCCATCGTGGTCGCCCTCACGCTGCGCGACCTGGCTCCCGAGGTCCGTCGCGCCGTACGCCTCACCGAGCACGAGGCCCACACCGTCGAGGTGCCCCCGAGGAGGGCGGGTCTGCTCTTCCTCCTCGCCCGCCGCGCCTTCTGGACGCATGTGCTCGCGATGTCGTTCCTCTACGTCCTGCTCGCCACCATGAACGCCTACGCCCAGACGATGCTCGTCCAGCAGTTCGGCGCCTCGGTCCGTGCCGCCTCGGCGATGACGATGGTCTTCTGGCTGAGCAACCTCGCGTTGAGCCTGGTCTTCGCCCGCCTCTCGGACCGTACGCAACGCCGCAAGTCCTTCATGGTCGGCGGCGGGTTCGCCGCGGCGATCTTCCTCGGTGCCTTCCTGGCGCTCATGGGCCAGGGGAGCGGGGCGTCCTCGAGCATGGTGATCGTCCTCTTCATCGGCATCGGCGTCGCCCTGGCGGCGATCTTCGGACCGTGGATGGCGAGCTTCTCCGAGCACGTCGAGGAGATCCACCCCGACATCCAGGGCCGGGCCTTCGGTCTCAACCACCTGCTCAACCGCACCTTCATCCTGGCGACAGTCCTCTTCGCGCCGCGCGTGGTCGAGGCGACGGGCGACTGGGAGCGCTGGATGACGATCGCCTGGGTCGCGACGGCGCTGTTCACCATCACTGCGGCACTCGTTCCCGGCGTGACCGGTCGCCACTCCCGGACCGACGCGGACGCCGACGCCGGCGCCGTCACGCAGCCTGCCTCGTGACCCGCGAACGCCGAGGCCGGCTGGACAGCTGGCTCTACAGCTCGACCGAGGAGCCCGACGTCAGGTTCACGCTGGCCAACGAACGTACGTTCCTGGCCTGGATCCGCACCTCGCTGGCGTTCCTCGCCGTCGCGGTCGCCGTCGACACTCTCGAGGTGGGCGGCGACACGGCCCTGGCCGTGCTCGCTCCGCTCAGCCTCGCGATCCTCGCGGCCGCGTGCGCGGCGTGGTCCTGGTGGAGCTGGGTACGCAGCGAGCGGGCGATCCGCCGGCGGGATGCCCTGCCGACCCGCCGAGCACCGCTTCCCCTGGTCTTCGGCGTGCTCGGCTCGGTCGCGCTCGTCTCGATGGCCCTGCTGGTGTGAGCGGGTCCGGCGTCAACGGGGCCGGCGTGGGCGACCCGGGGCTGCAGCCCGAGCGGACCGAGCTCGCCTGGCGGCGTACGCATCTGGCTCTGGTCGTCGCCGCGCTCGTGGTGGTCCGCCATCCGCTGGCCGGCGACCACCTGTGGTTGCGGGGCGGCAGTGCGGCGCTGGTGGCCGCACTGGCCGTCTTCCTGCTCATCGGTCGCCGCCGGGTCGGGGTCACGGCAGCGGTCGTGGCCGCGATCGCCGTGATCGAGACGATCGGGATCGTCGGTTGAGGTCCAGGCTCGCGACGGCCCGGGTGAACCGGAATGTCGGCCCCGTCCTGAAGGTCCTTGATTTCCCGGCGCAAGCGAGTAAGCATGATTACATGCTTACAACTGAGTTGCGCGGGTGGTTCACCGGACGACTGCCCGATGGCGTGTACGACGAGATCGTCGATGTCGTGGTCGACCGCGAGGAGATCACCGTCGTCGGAAGGATCAAGGAGCCGAAGACGGCCGAGGGCGCTTCGGACGAGGAGAAGGCCGCCGCCTACGAAGGGCGGGCGAGCGAGTTCCGCGAGCGCACCCGCGAGGACCGGATGGCCGTCGCGCGGCAGGCCGAGCGACGATTCGACCGGAAGGTCTCCTGGGGCGTGGAGGTCGGGGGAGAGCGGCACATGTTCACCACCGTCTCCGCGCCGGTGATGACCCGGCTTCGTCAGCCCGAGCGCGCGGTCCTCGACCTGCTCGTCTCCGGCGGCGTCGCCCGGAGTCGCAGCGACGCGCTCGGCTGGTGCGTGAAGCTCGTCCAGCAGCACTCGAGCGAGTGGCTCGAGGAGCTCCAGCAGTCGCTGGTCAACGTCGAGCGGGTGCGCGCGAACGGTCCCGACAAGGGCTGAGGCGAGCCGTGAACCGGGTCGTCAGTCGACCGGTTGGCCGAAGGAGAACGTGCCCGGGACGGTGATGGTCGCCAGGGTGTCCTCGTCGGTGACCGAGATGTTCGACCACGTCGACACCGTGTGCACTGCCTTCTGTCCGTTGGGGCAGTCGAGAACGGTGCTCGGCGCGGGTGCGGTCACCGTCAAGGAGCCGGTCACGTTGCCGTTCCTGGCGGCCTTGAACTCGCCGGACTTCGAGTAGTCACCGCTGATCACGGTCTTCTTCGGGTCATCCGGGTTGTGGCCACCTCGGTTGACGCACTGATAGGTCGCGTCAAGGTGAGCAGTGACGGTGATCGTCTCGACCGCACCGCTCTCGAGGCCGGCCTCCTTGAAGGCGACGGTGACGGAGGACAGATCCGCGTCGGTGACCTTGGTCAGGTGCTTGATGAAGTGCGGGCTGCCGCCCGCGAGGGCCGGTGCGGCGGCCAGGACCGTCGCACAAGCGGCGGCGGCGATCGCGGTGACAATGCTGTGGATGCGCATGCTCATGTCCCCCGTAGATGACGTGTCGTGGGCGCAGCCGCCCGGATGATGTGGAGTGTGGCACGTCGATTCGGCACGCATCCATAGCCCGTTCGGCTCATCATGGCTAAGTCGACAGCAACAACAATCGAATGGGCCCAAAAGGGCGTGACCACGCCGATCCGGCCGCAGGAAGGATCGTCACGGTTGTTCGGCGGCCAGAGTGTCGATCGTGAGCAGCGCGAGTGCCGCCGCCTGGTCGCCGAGGATGCTGTCGTCGAAGGCGGCGTCAGGCGAGTGGTTGGGGGCCGCATCCGCGCTCGGGGCGGCGCCCAGCAGCACCATCGTGGTCGGGACTCGCTGGCTGACGAACGAGAAGTCCTCGGCCCCCATCGTCGGTCGTGGCACCTCGACGACACGCGGCCCGAAGGCGTTACGCAGCGTCTCCATCGCACGTCGCGTGACGTCCTCGTCGTTGATGACGCTCGGATAGCCGGTTTCGAGCGCGACCGTCGCCTCCAGTCCGTGCGCGGCCCCGATGCCCTCGATGAGCTGAGGGAGCTCTCGCTCGATCCTGGACAGCGTGTTCGGGTCGACGGTGCGTACGGTGCCCGTGAGCTGGACCGACTCGGGGATCACGTTGTCTGCTCCGGTGCCCGCGGTCAGGTTGGTCACCGAGATGACGACCGGGTCGAAGGAGTCGAAGCGGCGCGCGGTGTAGGTCTGCAGGGCCAGCACGATCTCGGCCGCGACGGGGACCGGGTCGAGCGCCTCGTGGGGGCGCGAACCGTGTCCGCCACGACCTACGAGGTCGATCGGCAGATGCGTCGAGCTCGCCGTCACCGTGCCCGGCCGGGTGAGGAAGATCCCGCGCGGCGCGTTGCCGACATGGATCGCGTACGCAGCCACTGGCCGGTCGCCGGTGGCGTCGAGCACGCCCTCATCGATCATCAGCTTCGCACCGCCGTGCCCCTCTTCGCCCGGCTGGAACATCAGGATGACGTTTCCGGCGAGGCCAGCGCGGTTCTCGGCGAGCAGCCGGGCCGCGCCGACCAGGCCGGCGACGTGCAGATCGTGACCGCACGCGTGCATCGCGCCGTTGCTGGACCGGTACGGAATGTCGACCGCCTCCGTGATCGGCAGCGCATCCATGTCCGCCCGGAGCAGCACCGTCGGTCCCTGTCGCCCGCCACGTAGAACCGCCGTCACGGACGACAGCGACCGGCCCTCGGCGATCTCCAGATCGAGGTCGGACAGAGCGTCGAGGATCCGGCGTTGGGTCGCTGGCAGGTGAAGGCCGAGCTCCGGCTCCGCGTGAATGCTCCGTCGGAGCGCGACGAGCTCGGGGACGAGTGCTTCGGTGGACGCGACGATTCGAGCCTTGAGCGCAGCAATACTGGACACCATGTCCAGAAATTATCAGATAACGGTGACACCCGTGATCGCCCAGCCGATCATGGCGAAGACACCGCCGAATAGCGTGAAGGGGATCGCCATCGCGACCAGGCATCCGATGGGTGCGCCTTCGGATGCGACCATCGAGCGACTCGGGTCCAGCGGGTCGATGACGATCGCCAGGGGGAGTGCTGAACCGTCGACCGCGAACCGCTGGTTGTCCAGGGCGCCCTCGCCTGCGTGCTCCTCGCCGTTGGGGCCTCGGTACTCGTAATGCGCGATCAGCTTGGTCCGTGAGCCGCGCTGGCCGCTGCTCACCCTGCGGGTCTCGAATTCGCGGATCGTCGCCGTCGCCGGCGTCCAGGTCTGGAGCCGCTGCCGCTGGATCACGCCAAGGACGACGAAGGAGATCCCGAAAGCGGCAAAGACCAGGCCGAAGAGTAAGAACGCCCAACCGATCACCATGGTCGTCATGGAACCACGGACGACAAGCCAGCAGAGGACAACGGCTCGCGGGAAGTCCTATCGGGATCGGGCGGCGTCGCGCTCGGCGCGCTGCTGGACCAGCTCCTCGACCTGGGTCGGAAGTGTGGTCTCGAAGTCGATCAGCTTCGCCCAGGTCGGGGTGACGACGATCCGGACCATGCTGTCGTACAGCGAGCGGACCTCGGCCTCCCAGGCGACCCGCTGCTCGGCCGTCATCTCGTAGGAGCCGTTCATCTGGAGGTACTCCCAGGGGATTCCGTCGACGAGGTCGAGCTCGACCGTGCCGCGGATGAGCAGGATCTTGGGTGGGTGCGCCTCGGTGTCGATGGTCAGCGCGACCACCGGGTTGTGGCGCAGCGAGATGAGCTTGGGGGAGTTGGGCGTGGTGCACATGACGACCTCTGAGCCGTTCCAGGTGAACCCGATCGGGACGTTCCTCGGGGTGCCGTCCTTGGCGACGTACGCCAGTCGGGCCAGGTCACGCGCCAGGAGCTCCTGGCTCAACGGACGGCTGAGGACCTCGTCGATCTCGCTACGCTGCATGGTGTTCGACATCTGCTTCTCCTCGGATGTGGCGACCTCGGCTGGTCGCATTCACTCCATGAACGGAGACGTTCGTGTCGTCTCTACATCCTGCGCGGGAGATCACCAGTCGTCGGACAAGATGGTTCTCATGGACCACGAGAGTGCACGGCGCTCGGCCGCCTTCGTAGGACTCGCCACGCTGCCGATCGGGGCAGCGATCCTCCTCGCGCCGGAGCGGGTGGGCCGGGCGCTGAAGCTCGGCGACCACCCCACGGCGCTGCGAGCGATCGGTGTCGCGGACCTGGCGCTCGTGCCCGGGTTGCTGGCGGGCCGGCGCAGACTGCCGTGGATGGCTGCTCGCGCCGGGCTCAACGTGGCGATCGCGGCGTACTGCGTGAGCCTCGCCCGCAGCGAGGGCACCCTCGGGCCGAAGATCGCGGCGTCAGCCCTGGCGGTCGCCACGGCCGCCGACGCCCGCACGATCCTTGCCCTGCGCGAAGGTGAGAGTCGTCGGCCCTGACGTGGCGACATCGATCTGGGTGCGGATGCCGCGGCGGTAGGCCGAGGGCGAGACGCCCAGGCGGGCGACGAAGGTGCGGCGGAGGGCCTCGGCGCTCGAGAACCCGGCATCGGACGCCGCCTGCGCCACCGAGCGGCCGGCCTCCAGCCAGCTCCGCGCCAGATCGAAACGTACGCTCGCGGCGTACTCGGCAGGGCTCATGCCGACCTCGTCCTGGAAGAGGCGCGTGAGGTGGCGCGGGCTGATGTTGACGTGACGCGCCAGGGAGATGACGCTGTGCCGGTACGACGGGTCCTGGGCGATGAGCTCGGTGATGACGCGCACCGGGCTCTCGGGCACCGCGACAGCGCGCAGCGGAGCCGAGAACTGG
This sequence comes from Nocardioides sp. YJ-D4, assembly GCF_054031495.1. Lineage (NCBI taxonomy): Bacteria > Bacillati > Actinomycetota > Actinomycetes > Propionibacteriales > Nocardioidaceae > Nocardioides > Nocardioides sp. YJ-D4. Next base: position 202,974 of record NZ_CM132932.1, on the reverse strand, counting down.
GCCTGTCCGCCCGAGCGCCGTAGGTAGACGAGGAGCCCCTGCGCGGCCCGCCGGGCGGTTGCCACGCCGAGGTCGTCCTCGACCAGGGCCAGCGCAAGGTCGATGCCGGCGGCGACGCCGGCGGACGTCGCGACGTGGCGGTCACGTACGAAGATGCGGTCCGGCTGTACGTCGACGAGGGGGAACCGGCGTGCCAGGTCGTCGGTGAACTTCCAGTGGGTGGTCGCGCTGCGCCCGTCCAGCAGGCCGAGCTCGGCCAGGACGAACGCCCCGCTGCAGATCGACACGACTCGTCTGGCTCGGACGGCCAGGGTCTGCGCAGCGGTGAGCAGCTCGTCGGTCACGAAGGCCGACGGCGCACGCTCGCTGCCCGGGACGATGAGCGTGTCGAGCGGCGGGGCGTCGGCTGCGGCAGCACTCACGGCGATACCGCCGCCGATCGACGAGGTCACCGCGGCGCCGGAAGGCGAGAGCAGGATGACCTCGTAGGCCTCTGTCGCCTGGTTGGCCTCCACGAAAACCTCGGCGGGACCGACATAGTCCAGCGCCTTCACGCCGTCGAACAGGAGGAAACCGATCCGTCGCCTCGTACCAGCCATCGACATCCTCTCGTAGTTGTGGATTGAGTATTCCATAACTGTGGTCATGAAGACCGGTAGATTCGGGGGATGGCCAGACCTCGGGAGATCTCAGTCACGGCGGTACGTGACGCAGCGCTCGACGTGTTCCGTGAGCATGGCTACGAGCGAACCTCCATGCATGACCTCGCCGAGCACACCGGCGCGGGCAACGGCAGCATCTACGCGGCGTTCGGGAGCAAGCGCGGCCTCTTCCTCGCAGCCCTCGAGGCCTACTGCGGCGGCCGGATCACCCTGACGACCGACGCCCTGGCGGGGGAGGACGGAGCCCGTGAAGCCGTACGCCGCTACCTGCTGCGCATCGCGGACGACTGCACCGCAGATCCGCGGCGGCTCGGCTGCCTCATGGTGCGCTCTCTGGCAGAGCTCGCCGACCGCGATCCCGAGGTGGTCGGCATCTGCAGGCGGACCCTCAATGCGATGGAGGAACGGATCGCGGCCCGCATCGGCACCGGCACCGGAGCAGGCACGCTCGCGCACGAGATCCTGCTCTTCTCGCAGGCGCTGATCCAGGCCGGGGCCACGGCGACGTCGCGGCGAGAGCTGCGCGAGTCGGCGAACGCCTACGTCGACCGGCTCGCCCTGGCCTGACGCGCGTCCGATTCCGAGGGATTCGCGGCCGATCCGGCAGGCGACCCGGGGCGGTAGAGACGGCGACGATGGTGAAGTCCTCGCTGAACCGATCCAACAGGAGCACCATGCCCTTCTTCACCACGTCCGACGGCACCGACATCCACTACTCAGACTGGGGGACCGGTCAGCCGATCGTGTTCAGCCACGGCTGGCCCCTCAGCTCGGACGCCTGGTCGCTCGAGCGCAAGACGCTCGCCGACGCCGGCTACCGGGTGATCGCCCACGACCGCCGCGGCCACGGGAAGTCCGCCCAGCCCTGGCAGGGCAACGACATGGACACCTACGCGCGCGACCTCGCCGAGCTCGTCGAGCACCTCGACCTGCGCGACGCGGTCTTCGTCGGCCACTCGACCGGCGGGGGAGAGGTCGTCCGCTGTGCGGCTCAGCACGGGAACGGACGCGTCGCCAAGGTCGTCACGATCGGTGCGGTCCCGCCGATCATGCTCCAGACCGAGGCGTACCCCGACGGTCTTCCGATCGACGTCTTCGACGGGATCCGGGCCGGCGTTCTCGCCGACCGCTCGAACTTCTACCGTGAGCTCGCACCGTCGTTCTTCGGCTTCAACCGTGACGGCGTCGAGACGTCGCAGGGCGCGATCGACGACTTCTGGCGCCAGGGGATGCTCGCCGGGATCCAGGCGGCGTACGAGTGTGTCGCGGCCTTCTCGGCGACCGACTTCACCGAGGACCTGAAGGCCCTCGACGTGCCGATCTTCATCGCGCACGGCGACGACGACCAGATCGTGCCGATCGGCAACGCGGCGCTGAAGTCGATCGAGCTGGTCAAGGACGGCACGCTCAAGGTCTACCCGGGCGCTCCGCACGGGATCTTCGGCGCGTACCAGCAGGAGCTGATCCAGGACATCCTCGACTTCATCAAGAAGTGAGCGCGTAGCGACTCCGTGGCGCGGTACCGCCTTGCGTGGTCCCGCGCCACGACCTGGCGCCGGCGAACCGGCGTCGTCAGGGCGTGATGTTCTGGTTGTGGCTGAACAGATTCTCCGGGTCGTAGGCCTGCTTGACCTTCCTGAGTCGCGCGTAGTTGTCGCCGTAGGTGTCGGTGACGCGGCCCTGGTCGTCGTCGGACATGAAGTTCACGTACCCGCCCGCCTCGGAGTGCGGCGTGAGCGCAGCGGCGTAGTCGCGGACCCACGCGATGTTGGCGGCGTCGTCGGAGGCGTCCGGCCAGGCGGAGACGATGACCGTCGAGAACGTCGCGTGGCGGTAGGAGAACGCGGTGTCCGTCGCGCCGACACGGGAGGCGGCACCGTTGATCGGGTACAGGTGCATCGTCGAGCTCGCGTTCGGCGCCTTGGGGCCGTGGGCCAGGTGCGCCTCGATCGCTTCGTCGGTCAGCTCGGTGACGTAGTTGCCTTTCCAGTAGCTGCGTACGCCACGGGGGAAGAGGTCGTCGAACGCGCTGTTGAGCCACGGATACGGCATGGGCGAGACCATCTCGCCGACGCGCGGCGCGAGGTCGCGGAACGGCTGCATCGCCGCCTCGCCTTCCTCGACCGGCCCGCTCCAGTGGACGACGGCCGCGCAGAACGTGTCGCCGTGGCGGTCCTCCGGAAGGAACGGCAGGGGAGGAGCCACCTGGAATGCAGGGAAGGCGCCGTAGCGCTCGTCGGCGTCGTTGATCCAGGTGCGGAAGAAGCGCAGCAGGTCCCCGGCCTGCTCCAGCTCGTAGAAGAAGAGTCCGACGACGACCTGGTCCACGGGATGCAGGTCGAACTCGAAGGTCGTGACGACCCCGAAGTTGCCGCTTCCTCCGCGCAGCGCCCAGAACAGGTCGGCGTTCTCGGACTCGCTCGCGTGGCGGAGCTGCCCGTCCGCGGTGACGACGTCGGCCGATCGAAGGTTGTCGATCGAGAGACCGAAGCCACGGGTCAGGTAGCCGATGCCGCCGCCGAGGGTGAGGCCGCCGACGCCGGTCGTCGAGACGATCCCGCCCGGCGTGGCGAGGCCGTGCGCGTGCGTGGCTTCGTTGAGGTCGCCCAGGGTGGCGCCGCCACCCACGCGAGCCGTTCGGGCGTCGGCATCGACCTCGACGGAACGCATGGGGGACAGGTCGATCACCACGCCGTCATCGATGGTCCCGTAACCGGGTGCGCTGTGCCCGCCTCCACGTACGGCCAGCGGCAGGCCGGTGTCGCGAGCGAAGTTCACCGCGGCGATGACGTCGTTGACGTCCGCGGCCGGCACGACAGCGGCCGGACGACGGTCGATCATTCCGTTCCACACGGCTCGAGCCGTTTCGTAGTCTGGGTCGACGGGCGCGATGACCCGCGACACTTGTTTGCGAAGTTCGTTGATGGATGTCATGACGCCAGCGTCATCCGCGGCAATGGCGGCAACCGGTCCGGCGACGCCACGTCATCGAGTTCCGGTACACGGGGGCGGTCGCGGGAGGGGGCTCAGAAATGAGTGACTTGACATAATGTGCATTATCGGCGAATTATCCAACCGTTGAAACAGGGCCCGAGCGGCTAGGGTTCGCTGCTGTGACAGAAGACTTCGATCCGACCGCGCACAACCGCGTCGCGTGGGACGAGCTGGTCGACAACGACAACGAATGGTCGCGGCCGGTGGGTCCCGAGGTCATCGCGAAGGCACGTCAAGGCGACTGGTCGGTGGTTCTGATCGGCCACGAGCCGATTCCACGTGATTGGTTCCCGTCCGAGCTGCCCGGTGCTCGGGTGCTCTGCCTTGCCTCCGGCGGTGGCCAGCAGGGCCCGGTCCTCGCCGCGGCAGGCGCCACGGTGACCGTCTTCGACAACTCGCCCAAGCAGCTGGCTCGCGATGACGAGGTGGCCGCTCGTGACGGGCTGGGCCTTCGTACCGTCCTTGGTGACATGCGCGACCTCAGTGCCTTCGACGACGCCAGCTTCGACGTCATCGTCAACCCGGTGTCGAACGTGTTCTGTCCCGACCTGACGCCGGTCTGGGAGGAAACGTTTCGGGTGCTGCGTCCCGGCGGGACGCTCATGGTCGGCTTCATGAACCCGGACGTCTACATCTTCGACGAGGTGGCGCTCGACCGACAGGAGCTGGTGGTGCGTCATCGGCTCCCGTTCAGCTCGCTCGACCTCTCGCCGGACGACCGGATGCGCGCCTACGGAAGCGGCCCGATCGAGTACAGCCACTCCTTGACCGAACAGATCGGCGGACAACTGGCTGCCGGGTTCGTCCTGACCCACCTCAGCGAAGCACCGCACCACGCAGACGCCACAGCGCAGCACCTGTCCGCCTACATCGCAACCCGCGCGGTCAAGCCATCTATGTGACTGATTGCTCGTGGCGGCAACTCTGATCAGAACGGCGGCGGCCCGACGATGGTGATGCCGCCGTTGAGTTCCCCGCTCCGTGCGATCCGGCCGAAGTCGGTCACACGGGCAGACCCTTCGAGCGGCTCGGAGGCGCCGCGATAGAACGCCTCGCACGCGTCCGACGGCTGGAGCGCCAGCACTCGGGCCACGTCGCTCAGCACCATGAAGGCGTGCGGCACGTCGCGGGGCACCATCACGAAGTCGCCGGTGTCGAGCTCGACGTCGTCAGTGTTGATGCGGTAGCGCAGCTGGCCCTCGAGGACCCAGAGCGACTCGGCGACCGGGTGCGTGTGCATCGGTGTCACCTTGCCTGCGTTCATCTCGATCTCGACCACGCTCAGTCCTTCGCCGGGGTCGGCGCCGGAGGTCTTCCAGGTCCAGATGCCACCTCCGGCGAACCAGAGCTTCTCGCCCTCACCCGCGTGACGTACCACCGGTGCCACTGCGATCTGTCCGTTCATGTCGTACTCCTTTATGGGACTTGAATCCTATAATGAAACTGCCATACCATATGGATTGTGTCAACCAACAGCTACCTCGCAACCGGCCGTAGCAACCAGAAGCAGCGCACCCGTGAGCACCTCCTTGGGACGGCGCGCAGGCTCATCGAGAGCGGTGACACTCCTCGCGTCGAGGACGTCGCGAAAGAGTCAGGCATATCCCGGACGACGGCGTACCGGTACTTCCCGACGCAGGCTGACCTCCTTGCCGCGGCCTTCCCGGAGACGGCGGCTGCGTCACTGCTGCCCGATCCCGCGCCGGAGGGTGTCGACGCCCGGGTCGACGCCGTGGTGACCGCGCTCATCGACACCATCGAACGCACCGAGCACCAGCAGCGCGCCATGCTGCGGCTCTCGCTCGGGGAAGCGCCGCACGAGCTGCCGTTGCGTCAAGGCCGGGCGATCGGGTGGCTGGAGGAGGCGCTCGACCCGGTCCGAGCGGATCTCGGCGAGGAAGCCGCCCATCGGCTCGCGGTGGCGATCCGCAGTGTATGCGGCATCGAGACGCGGGTCTGGCTCCGCGACATCGCGCACCTGGATCCGGATGACGTCCGGGACCTGCAGTTGTGGATGGCTCGTGCACTGCTCGCCCGGACTATGGAGGACCCACCGCCGGCGTGACTGCGTGTCGGCCGGTTAGAACAACTGCCGGATGTCACGGACTTCCGTCGTCCGAGCTGAAGCCGTAACGCTTACTGCTCGAATGGCTCAGCGGTCTCACGTAGCACCTCACGCGCTGGTGAGAGCAGGACGGCGTCGCGCGTGTCGGCGGCGGTCGCCTTGACGTAGATCCCGGTCGTCTTGAGGTCTTCGTGACCGAGCAGCCCCTGCACGGCAGGCACCGGTACGCCGGAACGGATCAGTCCCTTGGCGGCGCTGTGCCGAAACGCATGCGCGGCTTCTCCAGGCTGCTTCGGGACGCCGGCCAGGCGGATCCAGGTCTCGACCAGATGGTTGAGCGCGCCAGGACGCAGCTGCTTGCCCGAGGTCAGCAGGAACAGACTGTCGGCTGCGTCGCGAGCGCCGAAACGGGCCTCCAGCTCGACCAGGTAGAGATCGACCGCGTCGACGGCCTCGGGTGGCAGCGGCAGGTTGCGCTGCTTGTCGCCCTTGCCGATGACCCGCACCAGCGTCTCGCCGTCGGGCTCGCGCCGGATGGAGCCGATGGTGAGACCGCACAGCTCCGCGGCACGTACGCCGGTGGTGACCAGCACCGCGAAGATCGCCCGGTCGCGAGCCGGCCAGCGGCGCCGGTCGGTGCCTTCGCGCGGGGTCGACGCGACCCGTGCCAGGCGGCGGAGCTCGTCGACGCTCCAGCCAGCTGGCAGCCGGCTGGGCCGCTCGGGTGCCTCGATACGCAGCGTCGGATCCACCAGCAGGTGTCCCTCGAGCTGCAGCCAGTGGGTGAAGAGCCGCAGCGTCCCGACGCGGCGCTGACAGGTGGCCGCGGCCGAGCTCTCCCGCAGCGACCTGTAGGCGATGCGTACGTTCTGATCGGTCAGCGCCGAGATCGGGACCAGCGCCAGCACGTCGCCATCAGGCTCGCCACCCGCGTCGACATGCAGCTGCCGCGCCCAGGCGGCGATGTCCTGCCGGTAGGCGCTGCGAGACTTGTCGTTGAGTCCGCGGCGCGTGAGTGTGGCCCGGTCGGTCAGGAACTCCTCGACGACATCGCCGAACATCACACCATCGTCAGGTACGCTCACATCCCCCGATATTACAGTCTTTTCGAACATTTCTGCGATAGGGGGTACTATCGCGGAAATCGGGAAAGGTGGCAGACTCCGGCCGTGGCCGACACCGCTGTGACTCACCGCACCGAACACGTCAACGGAATCGACCTGCACTGGGTTGAGTCAGGACCGGCGGACGGCCGGCTCGTGATCCTGGTCCACGGGTTTCCGGAGTCCTGGTACTCGTGGCGCCACCAGATCGCCGCGCTCGCCGACGCCGGCTACCGGGCGGTCGCGATCGACGTCCGTGGCTACGGCGGGTCCTCGAAGCCGCGTGCCATCGAGGACTACCGGATGCTGCGCCATGTCGGCGACAACGTCGGTCTGGTGCACGCCCTGGGCGCGGAGACGGCCACCATCGTCGGGCACGACTGGGGCGCTCCCATCGCCTGGACGACGGCTCAGCTGAGGCCGGACGTCTTCACCGCCGTCGCCGGCCTGTCGGTGCCGTTCAGCCCCTCCGGACGCCGCCGGCCCACCGAGGCGATGGCACAGGCCGGCGGTGACGACGAAGACTTCTACATCTCCTACTTCCAGATCCCGGGTGTCGTCGAGGCCGAGATCCTGCCCGACGTACGCAGCTGGCTGCTCGGCATCTACTACTCGATCTCGGGCGACGGTGTGCTCGCCGCAGGCGGGGATCCGCGCGGGGCGCTCGGGTTGGTGCCACGCGGCGACCGGCTCTCGGACCAGTTCAGCTACCCCACCGAGATGCCCGAGTGGCTGAGCGACGCCGATGTCGACTTCTACGCCCGCGAGTTCGCCGACTCCGACTTCTTCGGTCCGCTCGCGCGCTACCGCAACATCGACCGCGACTGGGAGGATCTCGCGGCCTTCGGCGACGTGCCGATCAGGGTGCCGTCGCTCTTCGTCGCCGGCGAGTACGACGGGCCCGCGATCACCGGCCGGCGCCAGATCGAACGCTTCGACCAGACCCTGCCGGGTCTCACTCGATCGGTGGTACTCCCCCGGTGTGGACACTGGGTCCAGCAGGAGCGCCCCGAGGAGACCAACAAGCTCCTGCTCGAGTTCCTGGCTAGCTCAGAGCCAGGCTGATCGCCAGGGCGACGACGGCGAGCAGCGGGATGACGCCCTGCTTGAGCGCCGCGCCGCGCTTGTCGGGCGAGGAGATGAACAGCACCGCCGCGGCGGCTGCCATCGAGCCTGCTCCGGCGAAGACCAGGGCCGAGCCGACCGCTGCGGAGCAGACCGGGTACAGGACGATGCCGACCGCGGTGACGATGGCGAGGAACAGGTTGTAGAAGCCCTGGTTGAACGCCAGCTCCTTGGTCGCCTCGGCCTCCTCGGCGCCGAGCCCGAACACCGCCCGCGTCTTCGGGCTCGTCCAGGTCAACGACTCCATGACGAAGATGTAGACGTGCACCAGGGCGGCCAGAGCGGCGAGCACCAATCCAGCAACGACCATCACAGACCTCTTCCGGGTTGGGTGCTCGAGCACCGGCTGAGGCTGACAGTAACCGATCCTCGGACCGATCCTCAGAACCGCACCGGGAACACCTCGGTGCGCGCGACGGCTGCGTCGCGCTCGGCGCTGAGTGCCGTACGCCGCTCGTCGTTCATGTAGGCGTCCAGCGCGGCCTGGTGCGGGAACCGGAAGAGCTGGACCTCGTCGGGCTGCCCGGGCGCGTCGTCGGCGATCGCCCGGTGCACCACTTCCCCGCCGTGCTCCGAGATCAACTTCAGGACGCGGTCCTCGTAGGCGTGGAGCGCCTCGGCCTCTCCCCCGTGCGCCCACAGGAGACAGCACAGGCGGATCGAGTCTTCGGGTTCACCTGACATAACGGCCACCGTATCGAAGCCCGTGCATATACGCAGACGACATCGGGTACCTGCCCGCAATGACGAGCTACGTCCTGGACATGGTGGGCGCCACGGTGGTGGTGCTCCTGGTCCTGATGGTGCTCGCGGCCGCAGCCGGTTTCCTGGTGGCGAGGCTGGAGAGACGGCGCGCACGCCGAATCCACGACGATCTCGTCGGGATGCGTGACCAGCCCGGTCGGCATCGCCGCTAGCGCAGCCGTTCCCTCGGCTTCCCGGCACAGCTGATGCACGTGCGCGCGACCGGGCGCGCCTCGAGGCGGCCCGCGCCGATCGGCCGGCCGCAGCCTTCACAGGTCCCGTACGTGCCCGCGCTCACGCGCTCCAGCGCGGCGTCGATCTCGGTGAGATGCTCTCGCGCCTGGCGTACGAGCGCTTGGACCTGGGACCGCTCGAAGGCGATCGTCGCGCCCTCGGGATCGTGCTCGTCGTCGGCGTTGGTGTCGCGTGAGGCCGCGACGACAGCGTCGAAGTCGTCGGTGAGGTCCGCCAGGCGCGCGAGCGTCTGCCGGCGCTCGGTCTCGAGCCGTTCGCGCGCCTGATCCATGAGGTCGACGGTAACTCGATGGTCCTCGCTGGTGCTCCGAGGTCGTCCGTCGGTCTGAAACGCCTCTCGCCGAGACGGCGCCGTGGTGGCAGGATCTTCGCCATGACCGTGGTGCGACCTCATCGGCTGATGCGGATGAGCGGACGCGACCCCAACGAGGTGGGTCGCTCCGCCACTCCCCTGGAGCTGCTGTTCGACCTCGCGTTCGTCGTCGCGTTCGCGCAAGCCGGCAACGCGTTCGCTCACCTGGTCGCCGAGGAGCATCTGGGGCCCGCGATCGGCGGGTTCCTGTTCACCGTCGTGGCGATCTGCTGGGCATGGATCAACTTCGCGTGGTTCGCCTCCGGGTTCGACACCGACGATTGGGTCTTCCGCGCTCTCACGATCGTGCAGATGGCCGGCGCCATCGTCGTGGCCCTCGGCGTTGCGCCGTTGTTCGAGTCGATCGACCACGGTGGAGTGCTCGACAACCGCGTCCTGGTCGGGGGCTACATCGTGATGCGCGTCGCGATGGTCGCCCAATGGCTTCGGGCTGCGTCGCAGTCCCCCGCCTACCGCAACACCGCGCTCACCTATGCCGGGTCGATCCTTGTCGCGCAGGTCGGCTGGGTGGTCCTCGCGGTGGCTCAGACGAGCTCGGTGGCACTGGTGGTGCTCGCGTCGGTCGTCTTCTACGGCATCGAGATGATCGGCCCGATCTACGCCAAACGCCGCTGGGGCATGCCCTGGAATGCGGAACACATCGCTGAGCGCTACGGGCTGCTGCTCATCATCACGCTCGGCGAGGTTATCCTCGGAACGGTCGCGGCGGTGGCCTCGGCCGTCGAGCACGTCGGCTGGTCACAGGAGTCGATCCTGCTCGTGGTCGCCGGCACGCTGTTGGCCTTCGGGATCTGGTGGGACTACTACATCATTCCCTTTGCCCACTTCATCGAGCGCCATCGGGAACGGGCCTGGATCTTCGCCTACGGCCATATCCTCATCTTCGCCTCGGTTGCAGCCTTCGGCGGTGGCATCCATGTGGCGGCGTACGTCATGGAGGGCGAGGCGACCATCGGCGTGCTCGGTGCGGTGCTGTCGGTCGTGATCCCGTTGGCAGTCTTCACGATCGCGTACTTCGGCATCTACTCATCACTGATGGGGCGCGTCGACATGCTGCACGTCAACCTGGCCGTGGGCATGCTCGCGGTATTGGCGCTCGGCGTGGTCGCGGCGGCAACTGGCGTCTCGCTCGGCTGGTCCCTGCTGATCGTTGCCGCCGCGCCCTTCGTGACGGTCGTCGTCTACGAATCATGGGGCTATCGCCACGTGGCCGCCGATGTCGAGACCATCTGAACGGCCCGGCGGATCGGCGCGCGCACAGCTCGACCTCAGCAGTCGAAGACCGACCAGCAGATCTCGTTGCGGATCCGCTGGTCGTCGAGGACGAGGTCGCGGATGGGGTCCGGGAGCTGCTCGCGCTGCCAGTGACACTCCCGGCGCCCAGCCTCGATGGCCTCGCCGGGAGGTGCCGCGTCGCGTACGGCCTTGATGGCGTACGCGGCCGCGCCCAGGTCGTGGGCCGCGACATGGGCGACCACGCCGGCCTGTCCGGCGGAGTAGGCGGCGTTGCGGGCGGCTCCGCGCAACGGCCGGGCCGCTCCCATGGCGTGACCGCCGAGAGCGCGCGTCTCCATCATCTTGAGCTCACCGCGGGCCCAGGCGCGCGCGGCCTCGATGGCCTGCCGCGGGCGCGGGTCGTCGGGGCACTCCGCCTCGAAGAGCGGGAGGACGTGCTCTGCGCAGGTCGCCGCCCACAGCGCGAGCAGCTGGTGGTCGGCGTCGGTGAGCGTGCCACCGCGGCGGACGGTGATGAGGCGCGGGTCGCGCTCCTTGGCCAGGATCATCGCTCTCCCTCGTTCGCCGGCCCGGTCTCCGGACGGTCCGGTCCGGGCCCCTCGGGGTGGGTGAGGTCGTAGGCGGCGGAGACCTTCTTCGGGACGCACAGGCGCCAGGCGTCGACGACGAACTCGCACGCCTCGACGGGGTCGAGCGCGGCCAGGGACGACTCCACCCAGTTGAACCGCATCTCCGACTCGCGGGGCAGGTGGAACCTGTCGGGCGCGCTGGCGACCAACGCGGCACGCTCCTCCTTCGGGAAGCCGAACCCCATCTCGGTCTCGTCCAGCGAGAAGGCGACATAGACGATCGACCCGACCCGGAACTTCAGCCGGCCGCGTACGAAGACCTCGTAGGACCGCTCCAGGCTCGAGCCGAGCCAGCGGACGTCCGCCACGGTTGCCATGTCCGGAGCGTAGGCGCAGACTCCCCCGACGGCACCCGAGTTTCGCGTCCGCCGGCCTCGACGGCGCGACATCATGGCCTCATGGCGACGAAGGTGGATCTGAAGAAGACGCTCGACAGCTATCGGGCACGTCAGGGTGAGTTCCGGGTGCTCGAGGTGCCGCCACTCCCCTACCTGATGGTCGACGGGCACGGTGACCCCAACACCGCCCAGGAGTACGCCGACGCGCTCGCGGCGCTCTACCCGGTGGCGTACAAGCTGAAGTTCGCCAGCAAGAACGAGGGCCGCGACTACGTGGTGCCGCCGCTGGAGGCGCTGTGGTGGGCCGAGGACATGGACGCCTTCACCCATGCACGGGACAAGTCGCGGTGGGACTGGACGGCGATGATCATGACGCCCGACTGGATCACCGAACAGATGTTCGACGAGGCGGTCACCAAGGTCGGCGCCAAGGACCGCCCGGCGAGCCTGGGCAAGGTGCGCATGGAGACGCTGACAGAAGGCACCTGCGTGCAGACGCTGCACATCGGGTCCTACGACGACGAAGGCCCGGTGCTCGAGGAGCTGCACGAGCGGTTCATCCCCCAGCACGGGCTGCGGATGACCGGGAAGCACCACGAGATCTATCTGGGCGATCCGCGACGGGTCGAGCCCGCGAAGCTCCGCACGATCCTGCGCCAGCCGGTCGTCTCGTAGGCGCCGCGAATCTCGGTGTACAAGTGTGGACTGAAACCCTTGTCAGCGTGACGGCGCTCACATTACTCTTCAGTAACTCGGGACGAAGCGGTCCCGCTTACGTGAGGAGAGTCCCCCATGGCTCAGCACGCATCGAGGCTGTTCGTGAAGCGTCCCGGCAAGCACGCCGTACGCACCCTGGTGACGGCTCTGGCTGTCGCCGCCGTCATGCCCGCCGCCCTGGCCACGCCGGCCGTAGCCGCCGACCAGAGCACCGCCGTCGTCTCTCGCGGACTCGAGATCCCGGAGTTCTACAACCCGCCGGCGACGCTCCCCGACGCCGACGGAGCGCTCGTACGCACCGAGCCGCTCCCCCTCGGCGTCGGGCTCTCGATCCCGGGCATCGGCTCGCTGCCCGGCACCGCCACCCGGGTCATGTACAAGACCACCGACAACAACGGCGCCCCGGCTGCGGTGACCGGCGCCTACATCGAGCCGTTCGCGGCCTGGAGCGGCGCCGGCGACCGGCCGCTCGTCGTCGTCGCGCCCGGCACCATGGGCCAGGGCGACCAGTGCTCGGCCTCGCTCGGTCTGGAGCGTCCGATCCTCTTCAACGGCAAGACCGTCTCGGTGGGCTACGAGGACATCGGGATCTACCGCCTGCTGGCGCGTGGCGTCGCGGTGATGGTCACCGACTATGTCGGTCTGGGCGCCACCGACCGTCTCCACACCTACGTCGACCGCATCGACGGCGGACATGCCGTTCTCGACGCCGCGCGAGCAGCGCGCGAGGTCCCGGACGCATCGGTGACCACCGGGTCGCGCGTCGCGCTCTACGGCTACAGCCAGGGCGGCGGCGCGACCGGATCGGCCTCCGAGCTCGCCTCGACGTACGCTCCCGACGTCAACCTCGTCGGCGCCTACGTGGGCGCGCCGCCGGCAGACCTGCGCGCGACCGCGGAGGGTATCGACGGGTCGGCGCTGGTGGCCGCTCTCGGCTGGACGATCAACGGCCTGGCACAGTCCAACCCGGAGCTCGGACCGATCCTGGACGAGAACCTGAACGCGACCGGCAAGGCGGCGCTCGAGGACCTCTCGACGGCATGCGTCGCGGACGGGATCATCGGCTACCCGTTCCGGCGCAGCACCAGCTGGACGACGACGGGCGAGAGCCTCGACGACATCATCGAGCGCGAGCCGGTGGTCCGGGGCATCATCGACGCGCAGAAGCTCGGCCATGTGGCTCCGCGGGTCCCGGTGCGGCTGGCGACCGGCACCCAGGACGACATCGTCCCGCACGCGCAGTCGCGTCAGCTCGCCGTCGACTGGTGCGGCCGTGGCGCCCGGGTGACCTACAAGGCGGTCGTCCTGCCCAACCTCGGCGACGGGCTGATCACCAACCACGTGACGCCGCTGCTGGTCGACCAGACAGATGCGGTCAACTGGGTGACCGACCGGGTCAAGGGCATCGCCACCGGATCCAACTGCGCGACGATGCCGATTCAGCCCTGAGCGGCTCGTAGCCGCACGGACAGGCAGGTGACGCACCCTTCGAGCTTCTCGAACTCGGAGATGTCGACCGCGACGACCGTGTAGCCGCGTTCCTCGAACATCGCCCTGCTCAGCGGTGCCGAGGCGGCCATCAACAGTGTGCGGTCGTCGAGGACGACCACGTGGGAGCCCGATTCCTCCGGGACCGGCAGGAACCGGGCTCCCCACACGCTCGGGTCGTCGACCAGCGGCTCGTGGCCGATGACGGTGCCGTCGGGCAGCGCGGTGACGGCCGACTTGAGATGGAGCACCTTCGTGAGGGGGACGGCGACGACCTCGGCGCCGAGCGGTCCGAGCAGTGCCCGGAGCTGGGCGATCCCTTCGGTGTTCGTACGCCCGCCCTCCCCCACCCACACGGTGCCGCCGTGCTTGAGCACGTCGCCGCCGTCGAGAGTTCCAGGAGCCTCGATGTGGGCGATCCGGTAGCCCCGCGCACGGACCGCGTCCTCGGCAGCGCCGATCTCCGGGCGCCGCTCCAGGGCACCCGGCCGGCTGATCACGGCCAGGTCCGCGAAGACGACCATCGTGTCCTCGACGAAGACCGAGTCCGGGCAGTCGTCGGCGGGATCGACCTCATGGGTGGTCCAGCCGGCGAAGCGCATCGCTGAGACGTACGCCTCCCACTGCTCCTGGGCGAGGCCGACATCGACCGGGCTCCGCTCGATGTGGGTGACGAGCCCCTCGGCGAGGCGGGGCGAGGGGCGGCGTACGAGAGCGTGCATGGGTGAAGTATCCCTACCCGATCCAGAACCGGAGCTCGTTGCCGAGCTGCTCGTCGAGCACGCCCCCGTTCTTCTCGATCACCCGCCGGGACGGCTCGTTGGAGGGGGCACACGTGAGCAGGGCACGCGAGACACCGTGCTCGCGGGCCTTCTCGAGACCGAGCTCGAGCATGCGGGTCGCGTGGCCCTGGCGCCGCCACGGCGCGACGACGTGGTAGCCGATGTGACCGCCGTCGACGGCGAGCTCGGGGGTCAGCGTGTGGCGCACGACGAGGGTGCCGAGATAGTGCTCCTCGGAGACGTACCAGTAGACCGTCGACATCACGTCCCAGCGCTCCTTGTCGTGGTCCCGGGCAGCGACGAACCCGTCGAAGTCTGTGCTCGCCGGCCCGAGCCAGTCGGTGTCGGTGCCGCGCAGGAGGCAGTCGGCCTGTTCGCCGGTGAGATAGGAGGTGCGTACGGCCGTCGTCGGACGGACCAGGCGATCGCTCAGGGTGATCATCGCCGGCAAGGCAACCACACGGCATGCTCCGAACGCACAGGGTTTTGACCGGGGCGGCGGCTAGATTGAGCACCATGAGCGAGGACGAGGACCGCAGGATGTTCGAGCCGGAGTCGTGGGAGGAGCGCTACTCCGGCGAGGAGAAGGTCTGGAGCGGCAACCCGAACCCCCAGCTCGTCGCCGAGGTCTCCGAGCTCACACCCGGCACCGCACTCGATGTCGGCTGCGGCGAGGGCGGCGACGTCATCTGGCTCGCGCAGCAGGGCTGGACGGTCACCGGCGCCGACTTCTCGGCCAACGGTCTGGCCCGGGCGAGGCGGCATGCCGAGGACGCCGGCGTCGCGGACCGAACGTCCTGGTGGCAGGTCGACGCGCGCACCTTCGACGCCGAGGGCCGGAAGTTCGACCTGGTCACCTGCCACTTCCTGCACACCCCCGACGGGAGCATGGTCGAGGTCGCCGGCCGCCTGGCCACCGCGGTCGCGCCCGGGGGCCACCTCCTGGTCGTCGGCCACGCGCCCTCCGAGGTCTTCGCGCGCCATGGCCATCACAACGCGATGTTCCTCGCCTCGGACCTGCTCCCCGGACTGCCTGCGGGGTTCGAGCCGGTCGTCGTCGAGCAGCGCCCGCGCTTGACCATCCGCGACGGCGTCCCGGTCCAGATCGACGACTCGACCCTGCTCGCCCGCCGCGCCGTCTCGGGGTGAAAGAAAAGTTTCTCTCACCCCGAGGGCAGGCTCCTCAGCAGTCGCGGACCATCCTGCGTTCCATGCCGACGGGGTCGGCCTTGGTCTCGCCGTCGAAGCGGAAGCCCTGACGCTCGTAGAACGCCGATGCGCGCTGGTTGCCGTCGAGAACCCAGAGGTACGCAGCGGAGCCCCCGACCGCCGCCTCGAAGAGGGCATGGCCGAGGCCGGTGCCGTACCTCTCCGCGCGGACATAGAGGGCCGAGAGTTCGAGCGAGGGCAATCCCGGGCCATCGTCGCGAGCAGGCCCGAAGCTGGCGAAGCCAAGCAGCCGTCCTGGCTCGTCGGCCTCGGCCACCAGGTTGGAGATCGGGCCGGTCTCGATGTTCGCACGCCAGCGATCGACCCTCGCCGATCGCTGTGATCGCCGCTCGGTGAAGATCCTGTCGGGCATCAGACCGGCGTACGCCTCCTCCCACACATCGAGATGGAGGTCGGTCAACGCCTCGGCGTCATCGACGACTGCCGCCCTGATCCTCATGCCCAGAGGATAGGGAGACGCTCAGTCGAGACACCACTCGTTTCCCTCAGGGTCCTGCATCACGATGAAGCCGTTGCTCATCGGCGGTTCGGGCTCGAAGCGGCGGACGCGGGTGGCTCCCAGCGCCACGACGCGCTCGCACTCCGCCTCGAGGGCGGCCATCCGCTCCTCACCCTGCAGTCCGGGAGCGGCCCGGACGTCGAGGTGGACGCGGTTCTTGGCGGTCTTCGACTCCGGCACGCGCTGGAAGAAGACGCGCGGACCGGTGCCTGCGGGGTCCTCGATCGCCGAGGCGTTGTTGCGCTGCTCTTCCGGCACCCCGACACGAGCGAGGAACTCGTCCCACGCGTCCAGCGGGTCGCTGCCTTCGGGGACGTCGACTCCCGGTGGGCCCGGATGGACGTAGCCGAGGACGTCACGCCAGAACGTGGAGAGCGCGCGTGGGTCGTGCGCGTCGAAGGTGACCTGGAAGGTTCGGGTCTCTAGTGCCATGGCTCCACCATGACACCGAAATAGGACGGTCGGCGTCCGCTATCGGCGATGGGCAGGAGCGGGCAGCCCGAGGCCGCGGCGCTCCTCCATCCGCCCGGCGATCATCGGGACCACGATCGCGGCGGCGACGATGTGGGTCAGGCACAGGACGCCGACGAAGGCCAGGTCGAACTCGAAGAACGGCAGCACGTCGGGGACCAGCGAGAGTCCGGTGAGCACGATCATGGTGATCTGGAAGGTCGAGCGGGGCATCGTGGCCACGCGGATCATCACCTCGGCGATGATGATGCCGATCAGGGAGCAGTAGACGGTGAGCATCGGGAACGCCGAGAGCGGTACGTCGCCCACGCTGCTTCCGAAGTCGACCCCGGCCGCCTTGGCGATCACGGCCATCAGGCTGGTGGTGACCGCGGCGATGGCGGTGGCCACCAGCCCGCGCGGCCATACCGGCGCCGGCCGCTCCCGCACCGGAGTCATCTCCACCGCCGGCTGGGCCGGACGGGTCCAAGCGGTGTGCTCGGACTGCCCGGGCGTACGCCTGTGCTCGGGAACGTAGAGGGTCATCGCGGCGGCTCCTTCGTTGATGCTGCAACCAACGCACACTAAGCGCGCCGCTCGCGGTCGACCGCATCCAGATGCCCTCAAACAGGCGTGATTCCCGCCACCCGAACCCGTCCAGGCGGTCGAGCTCAGGCCCCGACGTACGCCGCCAGGTGCTCGCCGGTGAGCGTCGACTTCTTGGCGACGAGCTCGGCGGGCGTGCCTTCGAAGACGACCAGGCCGCCGTCGTGACCGGCTCCCGGGCCGAGGTCGATGATCCAGTCGGCGTGGGCCATGACCGCCTGGTGGTGCTCGATGACGATCACCGACTTGCCGGCGTCGACCAGCTTGTCGAGCAGCGCCAGCAGGTTGTCGACGTCGGCGAGGTGGAGACCGGTGGTCGGCTCGTCCAGGACGTACGTCCCACCCTTCTCCCCCAGGTGCATGGCCAGCTTGATCCGCTGCCGCTCGCCGCCGGAGAGGGTGTTGAGCGGCTGGCCGAGCTTGAGGTAGCCGAGGCCGACGTCGGACATCCGCTCGAGGATCTTGGCGGCCGCGGGCACCTTCGACTCGCCCTCGGAGAAGAAGGCGTGCGCCTTGGCGACCGAGAGGTCGAGCACCTCGGCGATGTTGAGCCCGCCGAGACGGTATTCGAGCACCAGCGCCTGGAACCGCTTGCCCCCGCAGTCCTCACACGGCGAGGCGACCGTCTCCATGAACCCGAGCTCGGTGTAGATCATGCCGTTGCCCTTGCAGGTCGGGCAGGCGCCCTCGGAGTTGGCCGAGAAGAGCGCCGGCTTGACCCCGTTGGCCTTCGCGAATGCCTTGCGGATCGGCTCGAGAAGACCCGTGTACGTCGCCGGATTGCTGCGCCGCGATCCCTTGATCGCGCTCTGGTCGACGAACTCCACGTCGGCACTGGCCGGAATGGAACCGTGGATCAGCGACGACTTCCCCGAGCCGGCGACACCGGTGACAACGGTCAGCACGCCGAGCGGGATGTCGACGTCGACGTTGCGCAGGTTGTGCGAGGTCGCTCCGCGGATCTCCAGCTGCCCCTTCGGGGTGCGGACGGTCTCCTTCACCGACGCCCGGTGGCCGAGGTGGCGCCCGGTGAGCGTGTCTGCCTTCGCGAGGCCCTCGTAGGTGCCCTCGAAGCAGATCGTGCCGCCGTCGCTGCCGGCTCCGGGACCGAGGTCGACGACGTGGTCGGCGATCGCGATGGTCTCCGGCTTGTGCTCGACGACCAGCACGGTGTTGCCCTTGTCGCGCAGGTCGAGGAGCAGCTTGTTCATCCGCTGGATGTCGTGCGGGTGCAGCCCGACGGTCGGCTCGTCGAAGACGTAGGTCACGTCGGTGAGCGCGGAGCCGAGATGACGGACCATCTTCGTACGCTGCGCCTCACCGCCGCTCAGGGTGCCCGAGGGCCGGTCGAGGGAGAGATAGCCGAGGCCGATCTCGACGAACGAGTCGAACAGGTGCAGCAGCCCCGCGACCAGCGGCGCCACGCCCGGGTCGTCGATGCTTCGCAGCCATTCCGCGGCGTCGGTGACCTGCATCGCGCACACGTCAGCGATCGACTTGCCGCGGATCTTCGAGGAGAGCGCCGACTCGTTGAGCCGGGTCCCACCGCAGGCCGGGCACGGCTTGAAGACCGCCGCGGCCTCCACGAACTTCTTGATGTGGGGCTGCAGCGCCTCGACGTCCTTGCTGAACATCGACTTGCGGATCTTCGGGATCAGGCCCTCGTAGGTCGCGTTGATGCCTTCGAGCTTGATCTTGCGCGGCTCGGCGTAGAGCAGGTCGTGGCGCTGCTCCTCGGTGAGGTCCTTGATCGGAACATCCGGCGGCACGACGACCTTGTAGGCGGCCACCATCCACCCGTCGGCGGTGTAGCCGGGCACCAGGATCGCCCCGTCGACCAGCGACTTCGACTCGTCGACGATGACCGCCAGGTCGAGATCGGAGATCGTCCCGCGGCCCTCGCACTCGGCACACATGCCGCCGAGGTAGACCGCGTCCTTGACGATCGTCTTCTCGCCCTTGGGGCCGGTCATCACACCGCTCGCGCGGGTGGTGGGGATGTTGAAGGAGAACGCGGTCGGACCACCGATGTAGGGGTCTCCGAGACGGCTGAACAGACTGCGGAGCATCGCGTAGGCGTCGGTGACGGTGCCGAGCGTCGAGCGCGGGTTGGCGCCGAGCCGCTCCTGGTCGACCAGGATGGCGGTGGTCAGCCCCTCCATCGCGTCGACCTCCGGTCGCGGCAGGCTGGGCATGAACCCCTGGATGAAGGTCGAGTACGTCTCGTCGATCAGCCGCCGCGACTCCGCAGCGATCGTGCCGAAGACCAGCGACGACTTCCCCGAGCCCGAGACCCCAGTGAACACCGAGAGCCGGCGCTTGGGGATCTCGACCGAGACATCCTTGAGGTTGTTCTGCCGGGCGCCCTGGACGCGGATCAGATCGTGCGTGTCGGCATCGTGTGCGGCCGTGCTGGGATGGCTCATGGCGGTCAGGCTAGCCGGAGGATTGAACCCGGGCGTGCACATTTTTCCCGGCTCACTTGATCTGCTGGAGACGGACCATGTTGCCCGCCGGGTCGCGGAACGAGCAGTCGCGCATCCCCCAGTCCTGGTCGGTCGGCTCCGACATGATCTCGCCACCGGCGGCATCGATCCCGGCCTGGATCTTCTCGAAGGCGGCGTCGATGTCCGGGGAGGAGAGCATGAGGCTGGCGAAGGTGCCCTTGGCCATCATCTCCATGACGACCCGGCCCTCGTCCTCGGTGATGTTCGGGTCGGCGAGAGGCGGGTAGAGCACGACGCTCACAGCGGGCTGCGAAGGCGGTCCGATGGTGAGCCAGCGCATCGCCTCGTACCCGACGTCCTTCCTCACCTCGAAGCCCAACAGGTCGCGGTAGAACCTCAGCGAGGCCTCCGGGTCGGTGTGCGGAAGGTAGCTGTGGCAGATGTTGATGTCCATGCCACTCAGGCTAGGTAAGGATCTGGCCTCGGCGCTTCTTCATTCCTGATCGAACTCCGTCTGATCGGACGGGTGACCTGCTTGGACACGCACGGAGGGATCCCGGCCTGACCGGCAACGGCCCTCTCCCGGTAGACGCTCGGCGACATCCCGACGAGCTCGCTGAACCGGGTGGAGAACGTGCCCAGCGAGGAGAACCCGACCTCGAAGCAGATGTCGGTGACGCTGAGGTCACCGCGCCGCAGCAGCGTCATGGCGCGCTCGACGCGGCGGGTCATCAGATAGGAGTAGGGCGGCTCACCGTACGCCTTCTTGAACTCCCTGCTCAGATGCCCGGCCGACATGTGTACGCCGGCGGCGAGAGCCTCCACATCCAGGGGCTGCGCGTACTCCCTGTCGATGCGGTCCTTGACCTTGCGCAGCAGTTTGAGGTCGCGCAGCCGCTGGGCCTGGTCGGGCTTCGTCGTCACCCACGCATCTTCCCACGCCGGCGGCCCCTCCAATTTGGTGATGCTGCAAGTTGTCGGTCTGACGATGTCGAAATCGCGTGGTGCCATTCGTGGAGTAGGTGAAGGAACAAAACGCGGATAGGAGAAAGTCATGTGGGACACAGCTCAGCACTCCGAGAACACCAACGTACGCAGCTTCCCGATGTCGCACTTCCTGCCGTGCCCCCGGTGCGGCCACGAGGTTCACACCTACCTCGCCTGCAGCGACACCTGCGGCTGTGCCCCGGTCGTGATGCCGGGCAGCGTCCCGCTGGCGGCCTGACCGGATCCGACTCCCGGCTAGATCTTCAGGCCCGACTCGATCGCGAAGACGACGAGCTGGGCGCGGTCACGGGCATGCAGCTTCACCATCGCACGAGAGACGTGCGTGCGGACCGTGTCGGGGCTGACCACGAGCTCGGCGGCGATCTCGGCGTTGGAGCGGCCGGTGGCCACCCAGGCGACCATCTCCCGCTCACGCTCGGTCAGATCACCCAGACGCGGATGTGGGTTCGCCGCCCGGCGTGAGGAGCCGAACTCCTCGATCACCCGCTTGGTCACCGTCGGGGCGAGCAGCGAGCCACCGTCGGCGACGACCCGGATCGCGTCGAGCAGCGCGACCGGCTCGGCGTCCTTGAGCAGAAACCCGCTCGCTCCCAGCCGCAGCGCCTCGAAGACGTACTCGTCGAGCTCGAAGGTCGTCAGCATCACCACCCGTACGTCCTTCAGCGAGGGGTCGCGGGTGACCTGCTCCAGCAGGCCGAGGCCGTCGAGGACCGGCATCCGGATGTCGCACAGGACCACGTCGGGGTGGGTGCGGCGCAGCATCGGCAGCGCGGCGCTGCCGTCGGAGGCCTCGCCGACGACCTCCAGGTCGGGTTCGGCGCCGATCATCGTCGCCAGGCCCATGCGCACGAGGGGCTGGTCATCGACCAGAGCAACCCTGATCAGCGTGTGATCGGTGATGCTCATGCCAGCCCCTCCGCGCCACCCGCCGAGGACCCAGAAAGCGGGAGGGAAGCCCGCAGCCGGAAGCCCCGTACCTCCGGCCCCGCCTCTAGGGTGCCCCCAAGTGCCTCCACGCGCGACCGCATTCCCACAATTCCCATCCCAGGACGCCTTTCCCCGCTCAACATGTCCGATCCCCGCCCGTCATCGTCGACTGTCACGACCATCTCGGCCGCCGGCGTCGAGACGATCGACACCTCGGCGCGCGTCGCTCCGGCATGCCGCAGCACGTTGGTGAGCCCCTCCTGGACCACTGCATACGCGGCCCGTTCCGACTCCGCCGACGCCGAATCCACCTCGAGGCGCAGCGAGACCTCCAGTCCCCCGGTGCGCACGCGCTCGACGAGGGCGGGCAGGTCGGCGAGCCCGTGCTCCGGTGCCCGTGGGGCCGAGCCGGCGCCGGTCTCGGTGTCCGTCAGCCGGGCCAGCTGCCGACGCAGCAGGTCGAGCGACTCCTTGCTCTCGGCACGGATCGCCTCCAGGTTGCGGCGGGCCGCCTCGGGATCGCGGTCGAGGACGTGCAGCGCGGCACCGGCCTGCATCGCGATCACCGCGAGCCCGTGACCGACGCCGTCGTGCAGGTCGGCAGCCATCCGCACACGCTCGTCGCTGACCACCCGTCGCTGCCGTTGGGCCCGGGCCTCGTTGCGCGATCGCAGGGCGCTCGCGATCGCACCGCAGGCGGCGATGAGCGCCACCTGTCCGAACGCCTGCCACAGCGACAGATCACCCTCCGGGCCGCCACCCTGCGCCCATGGCCCTCGTCCGGGTCCGCCGTCGAGCTGGGGGGTCTCGGGGTTCAGCACCATCCCGGTGGCGACCAGCGCCGCAGCCACGACCGCCCACCCGATCCAGCGTCGCGGCGGCAGCGAGAGCGCCACCGCGAAGGTGACCACGGGCACCGCCATGAAGACCGGGCCCTCGGCATAGCCCGCGGTGAAGTACGCCCCGGCACACAGCCCACTGACCGCGAGCATCCAGCCGCGAGGCCGTTGCAGGAGCACCGGGAGGATGGCGACGAGGGCGAGCAGTGCCCCGATCAGGGCCGGCCCGCGGGTGTCGGTGCGGGCATTGCTGCCCAGCGAGCCGACCAGCACCACCACGACGGCCAGCCACGGCAGCCAGTGGCGACGGATCCGGGACATGGACCTGACCCTAGTTCGCGCGGCCGCGCGAGGCGTACGACAAATCCGGCCAGCCGCGTACGCAGATCTGCGTAACCGGGAGCATCGCCGACGCCGATGCCGACCCAGGGGCCTTCACGAGAGCGTGAGAGGCATGAACGAACTCGTGGTTGAGACCGACGGGCTGACCAAGCGGTACGGCGACAGGCTCGCCGTCGACCGGGTCAGCATGACCGTCATGCGTGGCGAGGTGTACGGCTTCCTCGGCCCCAACGGGGCCGGCAAGACGACCACCTTGCGGATGATGCTCGGCCTGATCCGGCCCACCGCCGGATCGGCGAGCGTCCTGGGCCGTCCCGCGGGACGACCCGAGGTCACCGCCTGCATCGGCGCCCTGATCGAGGGTCCCGGCTTCTACCCCTACCTGAACGGCCGCGACAACCTGCGCACGATGGCGCGCTACCAAGGGCTGCCGAACACCGAGGTCGACCGGGTGCTCGAGATGGTCGACCTCGCCGACCGGGCGAAGGACGCCTTCAAGGGCTACTCGCTGGGGATGAAGCAGCGCCTCGGCGTCGCCGCCGCGATGCTCGGCTCACCGGACCTGCTGGTGCTCGACGAGCCCACCAACGGGCTCGACCCGGCCGGCATGGCCGACATGCGGGCCCTGGTCGTCTCGCTCGCCGAGGCCGGTCAGACGGTGATCCTCTCCAGCCACATCCTCGCGGAGGTGCAGGAGATCTGCGATCGCGTCGGTGTCATCAACAACGGCCGCCTGCTGCGCGAGTCGACCGTCGCCGATCTGCGCGGCGGCGCGACCCTACGTGTCCGGGCCACCCCCGAGGACGCCGCGTTGGCTGCCCTGATGCGGATGGCCGGCGACGAGGGCGTACGCCGCATCGGCAACGAGACGCTCGAGGTCGACCTGCCCGCCACCGCGGCCCCCGATGTCGTACGTCATCTGGTCGCCCACTCCATCGATGTCCACGAGGTCACCGTCGCGGAGCGCTCCCTGGAGGACGCCTTCTTCGAGATGACCAGCAACAAGGAGCTCGTGTCATGAACGTCAGAGGTTGGATGAACAGCACTACCGCCGAGCTGCTCCGCCTGCGCAAGTGGTCGGCGATCTGGGTGATCGTCGGTGCCTGGCTGGCGCTGTCGCTCTCCTTCGGGTACGTCTTCAACTACGTCGCCTACAAGACCGGCGACGACAACTTCGCCGGCGACGGCGCCAGCAACGCCCAGCTCCTCTCCGAGCTGATGCCGAGCGCGATCCCGGACGTCATCGTCAGCGGCCTGCCGATGTTCGGTGGTGCCCTGGCGATGGTGGTCGGAGCGCTGGTGGCCGGCAACGGGTTCGGCTGGGGCACCTGGAAGACCGTGTTCACCCAGGGCCCGAGCCGGCTCGCCGCCATGGGCGGCTCGCTGACCGCGGTGACGGTCTTCATCTTCGCGATGATGACCGCGACCCTGGCTCTGTGCGCGGGCGTCTCGGTCGCGATCGCTGCGACCGAGGGCGAGTCCATCACGATGCCGGCCGTGGGCGATCTGGCGCAGTCCTTCGGCTCCGGGTTCCTGGTGCTGGAGATGTGGGCGCTGCTGGGGTTCCTCGTCGGTGTGCTCGCCAAGGGGCCGGCACTCGCCGTCGGACTGGGCCTGGTCTGG
This sequence comes from Nocardioides sp. YJ-D4, assembly GCF_054031495.1. Lineage (NCBI taxonomy): Bacteria > Bacillati > Actinomycetota > Actinomycetes > Propionibacteriales > Nocardioidaceae > Nocardioides > Nocardioides sp. YJ-D4. The sequence continues at coordinate 178,492 of NZ_CM132932.1, read as the reverse complement.
TCGCTGGTGGTCGAGAACCTGCTGCGCGGCGTCGGCAGCCTGCTGCCGGGCATCGAGAACGTCACCGACGCCCTCCCCGGAACCGCCGGAGGCTCGTTGGCCGGCGCGATCATCGGCGGTCCCAACGGCACCCCGGGAGTCCTCGATGCGATCTCCGGCGAACGGGCCCTGATCACCGTAGCCGCGTACGTCCTGGTCGCAGCGGTCGCGGCGGTGGTCGTGATGAGGCGGCGCGACCTGGCCTGACCTCGGGAAACATGCCTCTAGCACACGCCGGGACGGGTCCGTGACACGTCTCGGCGTGTGACCGACGATCGGGATGTGATCCTCGTTAAGTCTACTGTTTTGGTGGACAACAACCAGGCTGTCCGCTCTCAACGCCGAGACAATCCCGTCTAGAAGAGGTTCCCACCCGTGTCCTCCAACACGCCTGAGCCCACCCCGCTCATCGAGGCTCCCAAGTCCAAGCTCCCGCTGATCATCGGGCTCGTCGTCGTCGCCGCCATCGTGATCGGCGGCCTCGCCTTCTTCCTCACCCGCGACGACGAGAGCAGCGAGCTGACCAAGGTCAGCATCGGCGTCGTCGGCGCCGACGACCCCTACTGGAAGACCTTCCAGGACGCCGCTCGTGAGGAAGGCATCGACCTCGAGGTCAAGAACTTCGGTGACTACAACCAGCCCAACCCGGCGCTGTCGGAGGGCGAGCTCGACCTCAACCAGTTCCAGCACATCATCTTCCTGGCCGACTACAACGTCCAGAACGACGACGACCTGGTGGCTCTCGGCTCGACCGCGACCTATCCCCTGGGCCTCTACTCCTCGAAGTACACCTCGCTCGACGACATCAAGGCCGGCGAGACCGTGATCGTCCCCGACGACGAGACCAACCAGGCCCGCGGTCTGGTGCTGCTGCAGTCCAAGGGCCTGATCGAGCTGACCGACGGCGGCACCCCGTTCAGCACGATCAAGGAGGTCGACACCGCCGCGTCCAAGGTGAAGGTCCGGGCGGTCCAGGCCTCGATCACCGCCTCCTCGCTCCCCGACGTGGCCGCGGCGATCATCAACAACGACTTCGTCGAGGACGCCGGCCTCAAGTTCGAGGACGCGCTCGCGACCGACGACCCCTCCGACCCGAAGGCGCTCCCCTACGTCAACATCTTCGCCGTACGCGCCGAGGACAAGGACAAGGCGACCTACAAGAAGCTCGTCGAGATCTTCCAGACCAACGAGGACGTGCAGCAGGGGGTCTACGAGACCTCCGGCAACACTGCCGAGCTGGTGAAGATCCCGGTCGAGGACCTGCAGAAGTCGCTCGATGACACCGAGAAGCAGGTCGAGGAGCGTCAGTGACGCACTCGGCCACCGTTGCGGAGCCGCTGGTGCGGCTCCGCAACGTCACCAAGACCTACCCGGCAGCGAAGGGCCGCAACGAGGTCCACGCCGTGGTCGACGTCGACCTCGACATCGCCGCCGGTGACGTACAGGCGATCGTCGGCTACTCCGGGGCCGGCAAGTCCACCCTGGTCCGGCTGCTCAACGGCCTCGAGCCGGCCACCTCGGGCTCCATCCAGGTCGGCGGCACCGAGCTGGTCGGCCTGCACGAGCGGCAGCTGCGGCCGATCCGGCTGGGCATCGGGATGATCTTCCAGCAGTTCAACCTCTTCGAGTCGCGTACGGTCTGGGGCAACCTGGCCTACCCGCTGCAGATCGCCGGCATCGACAAGGCCGAGCAGCAGCGCCGGATCTCCGAGCTGCTCCACTTCGTCGGGCTCCCCGACAAGGCCCACACCTACCCGCGCAACCTCTCGGGCGGACAGAAGCAGCGCGTCGGCATCGCCCGCGCGCTCACCACCAACCCCTCCCTGCTGCTCGCCGACGAGGCCACCAGCGCGCTCGACCCGGAGACCACCCATGAGGTGCTGCGCCTCCTGAAGCGGGTCAACGAGGAGTTCGGCACCACGATCGTGGCGATCACCCACGAGATGGAGGTGGTCCGCGAGCTCGCCGACCACGTCGCGGTCATGGAGAACGGACGCGTGGTCGAGTCCGGTGCCGTCTACGACGTCTTCTCGGCGCCTCAGCAGCCGGTGACCCGGCGCTTCGTCGGCACCGTCGTCGACGACGAGCCCGCCGCCGACACGCTGTCGGCGATGAAGTCCCGCCATCCCGGCCGGTTCGTGAAGCTCGAGCTGCGCGAAGGCGGGCCCCGCCAGACCGACATCTTCGCGGTCCTCCTCGAGCGCGGGATCACCTTCGAGCTCGTCTTCGGCGGCATCGAGGAGATCCAGGGCGCGACCTTCGGCAACCTGACCCTCGCCCTCGACGGCCCTGCAACCTCGGTCGACGAGGCCGTACGCGAGCTGGCCGCCCTCGTCCCCGCGAAGGAGCTGTGATGCTTCTCCCCACCGACACCCGGCTCGGCGAGCTGTGGCCCGACATCTGGCAGGCCACCGGCGAGACGCTTCTCATGGTGGCGCTGACCATGCTGATCGGCGGCACGCTCGGACTCCTGCTCGCGTTGGGGCTCTACCTGACGCGCAAGGGCGGGCTCTACGAGAATGCCGTCGTCTCGGTCGTCCTCAACGTCCTGGTCAACTTCTTCCGGCCGATCCCGTTCATCATCTTCATCGCCGCCGTCCAGCCTGCCGCTCGACTGGTCGTCGGCACCGGTATCGGCATGCCGGCGGTGGTGTTCTCGCTGATCCTCGCCGCGATGTTCGGCATCGCCCGAATCATCGAGCAGAACCTCGTGACCGTCCCGCCGGGAGTGATCGAGGCCGCCCGCGCGATGGGTGCGAGCCGTGCCCGGATCGCCGCCACCGTCGTCCTCCCCGAGGCGCTGGCGCCGATCATCCTCGGCTACACCTTCGCCTTCGTGGCGGTCGTCGACATGTCGGCGGTCGCCGGCCTGATCGCCGGTGGCGGCCTGGGTAGCTTCGCCCAGACCTTCGGTTACCGGCAGTACGACCCGACCGTCACCTGGGTCTGCGTGCTCATCCTGGTCGCACTCGTACAGGTCATCCAGCTGCTCGGCAACACGCTCTCGGCGCGGATCCTGCGCCGCTGAGGCTCGGCGTCGACCCTCAGGCGCGAGCCAGGATCTCGCCGTGGAGGACGGAGAACCAACCGTCCTCCGCCTCGGCCCACGACCGCCACCCGTCCGCGACCCGGGCGAGGTCGGCGGTCGTGGCGTCTCCGGAGTCGACGAGCTGGCGAGCGACCGCCGAGTCGGTGAACCGGTCGGCCCACATCCCGCCCCACCAGGCCCGGTCCTCCGGGGCGGAGAAGCACCAGGTGCTCGAGGTGGCCTCGATGTCGTCGAACCCAGCAGCGCGCGCCCAGGAGACCAGCCGCCGCCCCGCATCGGGCTCACCGCCGTTGGCCCGCGCGGCATGACGGTAGAGACGCAGCCACTCGGTCAGCTCGGCCGACTCCGGCCACCAGACGAAGGCCGCGTAGTCGCTGTCGCGCGCGGCCACGATGCCCCCGGGCTTCGTCACCCGGCGCATCTCCCGCAGCGCCTGCACCGGGTCCTTCACGTGCTGCAGCACCTGATGGGCGTGAACCACGTCGTAGGTATCGTCCTCGATGCTCAGCGCGTGCACGTCCTCGACCCGGAAGTCGACGTTCGTGACTCCCCCGGCCTCCGCGGACTGCCGGGAGAGCGCGAGCTCGGGCTCACCGATCTCCGTGGCGGTCACCTGAGCGACCCGGCTGGCGAGATCGAGCGTGATCGTCCCCGGGCCGGCACCCACGTCGAGCAGCCGCTGCTCAGGGCTCAGCCGGGGCAGCAGGTACGCAGCGGAGTTCTCCGCCGTACGCCACCTGTGCGAGCGCAGGACCGACTCGTGATGGCCATGGGTGTAGGTCGACATACATCGACTCTACGCGTGGAATCCCGACTCGTGAGACGGCGATATCGTTATGCGGACACACGCGGCAGTGCGGAGTCTGCGCAGCCGAGCCGTCGTCGCGCCCAGAGCATCCCGCCGACGAGCCCGCCGAGGAGCAGCGTGTTGAGCACGATCACCACACCGGTCTCGAACGGCGCCGCGCCACCGCCCGGCCGCGCGTCCTCGGGCGGCACCTCGTGACGGTCGAACACGACCTGCCCCTGGTCGGAGGCCCGGGGCTCGTCGGCCCTCGCCGCGCTGAGCGCCGCGGAGGCGAGTACGACGGCAACCATCCCGGCGAGCAGAATCCGCAAGGTGCGACTCATCATGGTCCCGAGCGTGCGCGCCAGGGTCGTCAGGAACCCGACGCACACCGTCCCTACCGGCAACAACCCGGTGAACAATCGGGAGGCGTCGATCAGGTCGAGATCAGCCGGTTGAACACCCGGTTGGCCCAGCTCGGGGTGACTCCGGAGAGGCCGAGCAGGACGCGCGCCTTGGTGCCGACGCCTCGGTGGACGCCACCGAGGAGGCCGTGGCCGCTGGTCGCGGCGGCGTAGACCGACTCCGCGACATCGTCGGGCGTGAGCGAGACCTTGAGCCGCCGCAGCGCCGGGAAGTCATGACCCCACACCATGGAGGTGTCGGCGAAGAGCGGCCACAGGGCCGTCACCGTGATCCCGTCGCCGGACCACTCCAGGTCGAGAGCCTCGGAGAGGCCGCGTACGGCGAACTTGGTGGCGGAGTAGATCGCCATCCCGGGCTGGCCGTAGATGGCCGAGGCGGAGGCGAGGTTGACGACGTGGGAGCCGGGCCGGAGGAACGGGCGCGCGAGGTGGCAGCCGTTGACCAGGCCCTTGACGTTGACGTCGATGATCGCCTGCTGCCGATCCAGCGGCAGGTCGGCGAACTTGCCGATCTGGATGATGCCGGCGTTGTTGACGAGTACGTCGAGGATGCCGCCGCTCACCGCGACGAAGCCGTCCAGGGCGGTCTGCCAGGACACGGCGTCACGTACGTCGAGGGTCCCGGTGACCAACTCCCCGGCGAGCGGCTCGACCTCGGTCGTCAGCGATGCCAGGCCGTCGAGGTCGATGTCGTAGGCGCCGACCAGCCACCCCTCACGGGCGAAACGGAGCGCGGTCGCCCGGCCGATGCCGGCGGCCGCGCCGGTGATGAGTACGGATCTCGGCACGCCGCGGTCAGGCCCTGGCGAAGTCGTTGCTGGTGTCGAAGAACCAGACCGTCGAGTCGGTGCACACGATCCGGTCGAGCTTGCCGACCGCGACCTGTGAGCGCGGCGTCTTGCCCGAGGCCAGCACCACGTCGTAGGCGTCGCTGGTCCGCAGCACCGACCACGGCTCGGACTCGGTGCCCTCTCCTGTGCTGATGATGCTGTCGAGTGCCGACTGGGCCAGGATCGACTCGCGCTGAGCCTGCTCGAGATTGCCGAGGCCGCGCTGGGCGTCGGCGAGGGCCGCGTGGGCCGACGGGCTGAAGATCGCGCCGGGCATCAGCCCGTGGACGGCGGCGATCGCGCCGGCGTAGTCGCCGACCGACATCATCGGGGCGATCATCTCGGTGATCTCGAGATCGGGCCGGAAGTTCGGAGCTTCCAGGATCGCCTCACGTAGGGCTCTCAGCGACTCCGGGCCCGGATCGCGAAGATAGACGTCAAGCAGCTCAGCGTACGTAGCCAACAGGGGTCCCCCTTGAATAACGGTCGCCGTGCACGGTAGCCAATGGTGCGGCCACGTGGGGCGGTTGACAACGATTATGCGCCCTTTTGTGACTCGGAAGTTGCGCGGTCCGCAGGTTTCTACCGCCAGCCCAGATCAGGGGCGACGTGGGTCAGGATGCTCTCCAGGGCATGTGCGTTGTAGTCGACGCCGAGCTGGTTCGGCACCGTGAGCAGCAGGGTGTCCGCGGCCTGGATCGCCTCGTCCTCGGCAAGCTCCTCGACCAGGACGTCGGGCTCGGCGGCGTACGAACGCCCGAAGATCGCGCGGGTCTGGTCGTCGATGTTGCCGATCTGGTCCTTCGTCTGCCGGTCGAGGCCGAAGTAGCGCCGGTCCTCGTCGTTGACGAGGGCGAAGATCGAGCGCGAGACCGAGACGCGCGGCTCACGTTCGTGGCCGGCCTCCTTCCACGCTTCGCGGTAGGCCTCGATCTGCTCGCGTTGCTGGATGTGGAACGGCTTGCCGTTCTCGTCGTTCTTGAGGGTCGAGCTCTGCAGGTTCATCCCGAGCCCCGCGGCCCAGCGTGCGGTCGCCAGCGAACTCGAACCCCACCAGATCCGGTCGCGCAGCGTCTCGGAGTAGGGCTCGACGCGGAGCTTGCCCGGCGGGTTGGGGAACATCGGCCGCGGGTTGGGCTCGGCGAACTGCGCCCCCTCGATGATCTTGAGGTACGTCTCGGTGTGAGCCCGCGCCATGTCGGCCTCGGAGGCGTTCTCGCCGGGGTCGTAGCCGAAGTAGCGCCACCCCTCGATGACCTGCTCGGGTGAACCGCGGCTGATCCCGAGCTGCAGGCGCTCACCGGAGATGAGGTCGGCGGCCGCCGAGTCCTCGGCCATGTAGAGCGGGTTCTCGTAGCGCATGTCGATGACACCGGTGCCGATCTCGATCCTCGAGGTGCGGGCGCCGACCGCGGACAGCAGCGGGAAGGGAGAGGCGTACTGGCGGGCGAAGTGGTGGACCCGGAAGTACGCACCGTCGATTCCCAGCTCCTCGGCGGCGACCGCGAGCTCGATCCCCTGGATCAGCGCGTCCCGTGCCGACTGCGTCTGCGAGTAGGGCGCCGGTGTCCAGTGGCCGAAAGACAAGAATCCGATGTTCTTCACGACTAGTAGAACTCTCAACCGACCCGCGAGATTCCCTCAGGGCGGTGGCCGACGCCGACCATTCGGGGTCAGCCAGGGCGGCTGGGACCTTCGCCTCTAGGTGTTCTGCACTCCGGAACCGGCCTCCGAACTGACGCCACCTTGTGGGTTGTGACCTGCAGGTCTGCGTTCTGTTTTCATTCCGTCAACACGCGAGAGCGCGTTCGCGGGCGTTGTAAAGCGGACGTCCACACGGCATCAACAGCAGCCCCTTATGAGTTTATCTATCGGTCGACCGAATAATCATATCGGTCGACTGACCAGGGAAAACAATGTCTCGGCGTGTTGTCCGAGCTCTTCCGAAGTCGCGGATTATCGTGTTACATATCAGGCAGCTTCACCGATAAAGACCGACCAACATTCTCTGGGGGATGAATTAATTATGTGGGACACCGTTGAGGTGCAGAGCTTCACGCTTTCTCACGACATGCCGTGCCGCGACTGCGGTCACGCTCGTCACCGCTTCTTGCCGTGCGACTCCGACTGCGACTGCCGCGCCCACGAGGTCGCGGAGCTACTGGAGGTCGCCGGCGCTCGCTGAACGACCTGGCGTCAGCTGTCTCGGGCGTCCAGAAACGGTGACCACCGCAGTTGCGGTGGTCACCGTTCTTTTGTTCGAAAGATTTGTGTGGCGGAAGCAGATCGTCCGCAATCAGGCAGAGGATCGTTCCATGGACATCGTTCTCGTACCCGGCCTCTGGCTGGACGCCTCCTCCTGGGACCTCGTCGTCCCCCACCTCACCGAAGCCGGTCACACTCCGCGGCCGCTGACCCTGCCCGGCCTCGAGTCCGCCGAGACCGACCGGACCGACGTGCACGTCGCCGACCAGGTCGCCGCCGTGGTGGCCGCCATCGACGAGTCGGCTGCGCCGGTGATCCTCGTCGGACACTCGATGGGCTGCGCGGTGGCCGGCGCCGCCCTCGATGCACGCGTCGACAAGGTCGCCGCCGTGGTCTACGTCGGCGGCTGGCCGGCCGAGCCCGGCATGATCCCCGCCAAGAACTTCCCCACCGACGGCGCCGACCTGCCGCCGGTGCCGTGGGAGGAGTTCGACGAGGCCGACGTACGCGACCTGGACCGCGCCGCCTTCGAGGCGCTGCTGCGGCCCTCCCCCGCCAACCTGACCTCCGAGCCGTTCGAGCTCGGCGACGAGCGTCGCTATTCGGTCCCGGCAGTGTTCGTCTGCCCCGAATACACCGCTGCCGATCTGAAGGAGTGGATCGCTGAGGGCACCGAGTCGGTGGCCGCCATCCCGAAGCACAAGGACGCGACCTTCGTCGACCTGCCCACGGGGCACTGGCCGCAGCTGAGCAAGCCGGCCGAGCTCGCGGCGATCATCGGGCAGAGCGGCGGTCGCAGCGGCGCGTAGTCGGCCGTCGGGTAGCGTCGAACGCGTGCGCACTCGGCTCGCTGCCCTGGCCACCGTCACAGCCCTGGCGCTCGTCGCCGGCTGTGGCGGTGAGCCGTCCTCGGATCCTGCCGGCAGCCCGTCGGCGTCGCCGCAGGGCCCGTCCTCGAGCACCGTTCCCTCGCCGACGACGGTCCCTCTGGACGATGCGTCGGTGCCGCTGGCAGACCGCCTCACCCAGGCGATGGCGACGGTCGCCGCTGGAGAGCCTGGAGCCGAGGACGTACGCGAGGCCGCGCTGTTCGAGCAGACGACCGCCCGCAACCTCGCCCGCGGGTCGAAGGCCAAGGCCGACGAGGTCCTGGGCGCGCTCGGCCGCGCCGACCGCGCCCAGCTCGAGTCGGACATCGCCGCGGCGCGCGAGCTCATGGTGATGACCGATCCCCAGCCCGAGCTCCCGGACTGGAAGATCCTGACGCCGCCGACGCCGGACGAGCTGCGCCCCCTCTACCGCAAGGCGCAGCAGCAGACCGGAACACCGTGGCAGTACCTCGCCGCCGTCCACCTGGTCGAGACCCGGATGGGCCGCATCCGCGGCACCAGCACCGCGGGCGCCCAGGGCCCGATGCAGTTCCTGCCCTCGACCTTCGCCCAGTACGGCGCCGGCGGCGACATCAACGACCCCGCCGACGCGATCATGGCCGCCGGCCGCATGCTCGCCAACAACGGCGCTCCCGGCGACATGGCCGGCGCGCTGTGGTCCTACAACCACTCCGACCGCTACGTGGCGGCCGTCAGCGCCTACGCCGAGCAGATGAAGCGGTCCCCCGCTGCGTACGACCTCTACTGGCACTGGCAGGTGCTCTACCGCCACCAGGACGGCACCATGCTCCTCCCCGAGGGCTACCCCCAGAAGAAGCCCGTACGCATCGCCGACTGACCCGCCGAGACGTCACCCCGGTCGCCCGAGACGTCAGGTACGTCGGGCGAAGCGTCAGCGCTTGACGTGTCGACCGTCCTGCGTGACGTCTCGGCCGACGCAGCTGACGTGTCGACCGACGTACCTGACGCTTCGGCAGGTGCTAGTAGGGGCGCTCCACGGCGTACTGAACGAGGCCTACGTCCTCGCCGCGGTAGGTGTCGGAGCCGTGGCGGCCGGTCTCGATGAAGCCGGTCGCGCCGAAGAGCTTCTTGGCCCGGGTGTTGGTCTCGTGGGTCTCGGCCCAGATCCGGGTCAGGTCGAGGACGGAGAAGCCGTAGGTGAGCGCGGTCTTGATGGCGCGCTGACCGAGCCCGTGGCCCCACCGCGAGCTGGGCCCGATGGCGATACCGAGCTCGCGCGTGTCGGGTGCCAGACCGTGGAGATCGGCGTAGCCGACGACCTCCTCGTCGAGCTCGACCGCGAGCCTGATGAGCTCGGGCGGCGGGGCATCGATCAGCCGGCGCCAGTGGCGGAGGTGACCGTCGCGGTCGCGCTCCGGCCAGCCGTTGGCCACCCGGAACTCCTCGTCGTGTGCCCAGTCGGCGAAGACGTGTTCGTCGCCCGGTGACAGCGGACGCAGGCGCATGGTGTCGGTGCGGGGCATCGACCGAGTCTCTCAGATGAGGCGACCGGCCGATCCCCCGCCCGGGATCAGCGTGGATCAGTAGGTGAGCTGGACCTTGGTCGCGAGGCGCTCGTCCATGAGGCGATAGCCCTCGGCGGCCTCCGCGAACGGCAGCGCCTTGTCGAAGACCAGACCGGGGTTGATCGTGCCCTCCAGCGTCAGGCGCAGGAGGTCGGGGAGGTAGCGGCGTACCGGCGCCATCCCGCCCTTGAGGCCGACGTTGGTGCGGAAGAGCGCGTTGACCGGAAGGTTGACGTCGTGCGGGACGCCGACGAACCCGACGGTCGCACCCGGGCGGGCGACCTTGGAGGCCGTCTTGAAGGACTGGTCGGTGCCCACGCACTCCAGGACGTAGTCGGCCCCGACGCCGCCGGTGAGCTCGCGTACCGCCGCCTCGCCCTCCTTGCCGCGGGCGGCGACGATGTCGGTGGCACCGAACTTCTTGGCGATCTCCTGGCGGGCCTCGTGGCGCGACATCGCCACGACCCGCTCGGCGCCGAGCTGAGCGGCAGCCAGTACGCCGCACAGACCGACCGCGCCGTCGCCGACCACGACCGCGGTGCCGCCCCGGGCTCCGTTGCCGAGGCCTGACATGACCGCGGCGTGCCAGCCGGTGGCCATCACGTCGGTGAGCGCCAGCAGGTCGGGGTACATCGACGGGGCCGGCGTTTCGTCGAGCTTGACCAGCGAGCCGTCGGCCTGGTTGACGAGGGCGTACTCGCTCTGTCCGCTGACCGTGAACCCGAGGTTCTCGCAGACCGACTGGAGTCCGGCCAGGCAGTGCGGGCAGGTGTTGTCGCAGTGGTCGAAGGGGACGATCACGAAGTCCCCGGCCTTGAAGTCGCGTACGTCGGCACCGACCTCCTCGATCACGCCGATGCACTCGTGGCCGATGGTGCGAGGCTCCTCGATGTCGCCGTTGGAGCCGCGGTAGTTCCACAGATCGGAGCCGCAGATGCAGGAACCCACGATTTTGACGATGGCGTCGGTGGGCTTCGCCAGAGCAGGATCGGGTACCTGGGTGAAGCGGATGTCGCCCACCCCATGGATAGTCGTCGCGCGCATGGTGGCATCCTGTCACCCGGCGTAAAGAGATGTTGCACACGGTGGCCGTTCCACGAGCCAGGCAACAGCCCTGAAACGAAACGCCGACACTTCGCGGGGAATCCAGGCTTATCTCATATATGAGTTACGGTGGTGCACCATGACCGACGGATACAAAGGTCGTATCGGGAACCTGATTCGCGATGCGCGCAAGCACAAGGGTTTGACCCAGGCACAGCTCGCTGACCTCCTCAACACCAGCCAGAGTGCGATCAACCGCATCGAGCAGGGACAACAGAACCTGTCCCTGGAGATGATCGCCCGGGTCGGTGCCGCTCTCGACTCCTCCCTGGTCGACATCGGGGCGGGGCCGACGCACCTGCGCGTCACCGGTCCGACCACGCTGTCGGGTGAGATCACGGTCAAGACCTCCAAGAACGCCGGAGTCGCCCTCCTGGTCGGCTCGCTCCTCAACCGCGGCCGTACGACGCTGCGCAAGGTCGCACGCATCGAAGAGGTCAACCGGATCATCGAGGTGCTCAACTCGATCGGCGTGCAGACCCGCTGGCTCAACGACGACAACGACCTCGAGATCGTGCCGCCGAAGGAGCTGCGTCTGGACGCCGTGGACGAGGCCGCCGCGCGCCGTACGCGCTCGGTGATCATGTTCCTCGGCCCGCTGCTGCACCGCCTGGACACCTTCGAGCTGCCCTACGCCGGCGGCTGCAACCTCGGCACCCGGACCGTCGAGCCGCACATGTCGGCCCTGCGCCCCTTCGGCCTCGAGGTCAAGGCGACCGACGGCGCCTACCACGCGAGCGTCAACCGGGAGATCCAGCCGGGGCGCCCGATCGTGCTGACCGAGCGTGGCGACACCGTCACCGAGAACGCCCTGATGGCTGCCGCGCTGCACCCGGGCACCACCACGATCCGCAACGCGTCGTCCAACTACATGGTCCAGGACCTCTGCTTCTACCTGCAGAAGCTGGGCGTCGAGGTCGAGGGCATCGGCACCACCACGCTGCGCGTCACCGGCCGCGAGGTCATCGACGTCGATGTCGACTACGCGCCGAGCGAGGACCCGATCGAGGCGATGTCGCTGCTGACCGCCGCGATCGTGACCGACTCCGAGATCACCATCAAGCGCGTCCCGATCGAGTTCATGGAGATCGAGCTGGCGACGCTGGAGGAGATGGGCTTCAACTACACCCTCTCCGAGGAGTACCTGGCGCTCAACGGCAAGACCCGCCTGGTCGACATCAACACCAAGCACTCGGTGCTGCACGCGCCGCTGGACAAGATCCACCCGCTCCCCTTCCCGGGTCTCAACATCGACAACCTGCCGTTCTTCGCCGCGATCGCCGCGGTGGCGCAGGGTCAGACGCTGCTGCACGACTGGGTCTACGAGAACCGGGCGATCTACCTGACCGAGCTCAACAAGCTCGGCGGCAACGTCACGCTCATGGACCCGCACCGGGTGATGATCGAGGGGCCGACCCACTTCTCCGGCACCGAGATCGTCTGCCCGCCGGCGCTGCGTCCCGCCGTCGTCGTGCTGCTCGCGATGCTCGCCTCGAAGGGCACCTCGGTGCTCCGCTCGACCTACGTCATCGCCCGCGGCTACGAGGACCTCGCCGAGCGGCTCAACCAGCTCGGCGCGAACATCACCGCCTTCCGCGACATCTGAGCAACGATCCCGTCGAGTCGGCGCGTCATGACGCGCCGACTCGACGGGATTTTCGGTCAGGACGAGCCGACTCGACGCGCTTGTTGGATCGTGGCGACATCTGAGCCCGCGGGCTCATGTGATCCGGACCTCACGGGTGGTTAGATGCTCCCCGTGAGGGAGCAGCAACGACGCATACGCGCCTATGCGCACCGTGGCGGAGCGCTCCATCCCGACCTGGTCGGGATGGAGAACACCATGGAGGCGTTCCGGCATGCGGTGGAGCTCGGCTACACCCATCTCGAGACCGATGTGCACGTCACCCGCGACGGTGTCCTGCTCGCCTTCCACGACGAGGCGCTCGACCGGGTGACCGACGTCAGCGGATTGATCGCGGAGATGACGTACGCCGAGGTGCAGGCCGCCCGGATCGGTGGCCTGCACGGCGTGCCGACGCTGGCGGAGCTCTTCGAGGCGTTCCCCGAGGTCACCTTCAACATCGACCTCAAGTCCGACGGCGCTGTCGGCGCGGTGGCCGAGCTGCTCGCCGCGACCGACCACGAGGACAAGGTCATCGTCGGCTCGTTCTCGGTCCGGAGGCTGAAGGCGTTCCGCCGGCTGACCGAGGGGCGGGTGCGGACCTCGGCGCATCCACGCGAGGTGCTGGCCTACCTGCTGGCGCCCACGACCGGGATCGCCAAGAGGCTCGTCGGGTCGCGGTTCGACGCCTTCCAGATCCCTCATCACCAGCGCCTTCGCGGGCCGCTGTCGATCCGGGTGGCCTCTCGTGGTCTCGTCCGCCGCGCCCACAAGGCGGGCAAGGAGGTCCACGTCTGGACCGTCGACGACCCGGCCGAGATGGAGCGGTTGCTCAAGCGCGACGTCGACGGACTGATGACCGATCGCACCGACGTACTGAAAGCGTTCCTGGAGGAACGTGGGCTGTGGGAGGCTGTGCCGTCTCGGGTCGAGCCCGTCGACGAAGCCGAGCCCGATGCCGGGTTCGACAAGGATCAAGACGAGGAGCCCGAGAAGTGACCACATCAGCCGGGATCGGCGACTTCACGCCGGTCGAGCGGACGCGGGAGCAGAAGGGCTGGTTCTTCACCGACTGGGCCGTCTCCGCCTTTCAGACGACGGTGGCCGGCGTGCTGTTCGCGCCCTACCTGATCGCGATCGCCGAAGAAGCTGCCGACTCCTCCAATCGGGTTCACCTTTTGGGTCTCGATATCGCTCCCGGCGCGTTGCCCTCATTCGTCATCACGTTCTCGACGATCTTGTCGGCGATTGTCTATCCGATGATCGGCGCCATCGCAGACCGGACCTCGCGCAAGCCGGATCTGATGGCCGGGTTCGCATGGGTAGGGGCGCTAGCAACTGCGCTGCTGTTCTTCCTCACCGGTGACAACTGGCTCTTCGGCTGCATCATGTTCACGGTTGCCAACCTGTGCGCCGGCTGTGCCGTGGTGGTCAGCGACTCGATACTCCCGTTGATCTCGACGGAAGACGAGCGTGATCGAGTTTCTTCAATCGGATGGGCCTATGGCTACGCCGGTGGTGGCCTCCTTCTCGCCCTGAACTTCGTTCTGGTCAGCTTTCCCGGGACTTTCGGGCTTGAGCAGGGGATGGCAGTACGCCTGAGCATGCTGTCCGCGGGACTGTGGTGGGCGGCATTCATCGTCATTCCCTGGCGACGTATCAACCGCCGACAGCCTCTAGATGTCGAGGACGTACAGGGTGGGGTGCTTTCCCGGTCGTTCGGGCAACTCTGGGTCACGCTCAAGGAGTTGCGGAACTATCCCGTAGCGCTCACGTTCCTGGCGGCCTACCTCTTTTTCAACGACGGGATCCAGACGGTCCTCAACTCGGCGTCGACCTATGGGGTGGAAGAGCTCGGGTTCGGCATCAACACGATGCTTGGGATCTATCTGATGGTCCAGTTCGTCGCGGTGGCAGGCGCTGTGCTCTTTGGTCGCATGGCCAAGAAGTTCGGTGCGAAGCAGGTCATTCTGGGCGGGCTCGCCGCGTGGGTGGTCGTCGTGCTGATCGCATACTTCATTCCCGAGCACCAACTCGTTCCGCTGGTGGCGGTTGGGGTCGGAATCGGCTTGGTCATGGGCGGCACCCAGGCGCTGGCCCGGTCCTACTTCTCGCTGTTCATCCCGGCCGGCAAGGAGGCGGAGTACTTCAGCCTCTACCACGCCATGGACCGCGGCACCTCCTGGCTCGGCACTCTGGTCTTCGGGCTCGTCTACCAGCTCACCGACTCCTACCGGCCGGCGATCCTGGCGTTGATCGCCTTCTTCGTCCTCGGTGGCGGGCTGCTCGCGCTGGTGAACACCGCGAAGGGCATCGAGCAGGCGGGCAACCGGGCGCCTGAGCGGGTCTGAGACCGCGCCGAGCGGCTGGCGGGTTCGGGACATCGGCCGCTCAGGACTTTCTCAGAGAGATCCGCAGGTCAGGCGGGTCCTGTGTCGAACAACACGGCGAGGATCTCGACAATTCACGGAATCATCACCTCCTCTGTACCGTTGACGATGTGAAGAGGCCTGACCGGCCTGCGTCATGAGTCCGCAGACCGCTTCGCTCTTCAGCTCATTCAACGGGGGACGATCGACTCAGGAGGTGCTTCATGGCCGAGCGCACGTTGCGCGGCGCCCGACTGGGCGGACAAAGTTTTGAGGACGAACGCGGGATCGAGTTCGCGGGTCGTCAGCAGGTGGCATACCGCTGCCCGCAGGGTCACGACTTCGAGATCACGATGTCGGACGAGGCCGAGGTTCCGGCCATCTGGGAGTGCCCGCGCTGCGGCATGGAAGCTCTCAACCTCTCCGGCGCCAAGCCGGAGGAGAAGGCCGAGAAGCCGGCGCGTACGCACTGGGACATGCTCCTGGAGCGGCGCTCGGAGAAGGAGCTCGAGGACATCCTCAAGGAGCGCCTCGACCTGCTCCGTGGTGGCGAGATCGGCCCGGCTCACCTGCACCGCAAGGGACCGGGGAAGAAGAAGGCCAACGCCTGATCTCACGCCGAGACGTCACGTACGCGAATCGAGTGGTCACTTCGGTGACCACTCGATTCGCTTTTGTGACATCTCGGCCGACGTAGGTGACGTCTCGGCTAGGAGGCGTCCTTGTCGATGACCTCGCCGGTGACGATGTCGTCGTTGCGCGGCCGGGCTGCGGCACCGAACGTGGAGGGCATCGTCGCGGTGACCAGGCGCCTCTGCACGACCTTGGCCAGGATGCGGCGGAAGAACGGCCGGGTGAACGGCAGGATCAGCACGATGCCGAAGATGTCGGTCACGAACCCGGGGCTGAGCATCAGCGCGCCACCGAGCAGGATCAGCGCGCCGTCGGCGATCTCGTTGGACGGGAGCTTGCCCGAGGAGAGCGCCGTGGACAGCGCCGACCAGGCTCGGGAGCCCTCGCGGCGCATCAGCCAGGCACCGAAGATCGAGTCGGCGACCAGCAGCAGGATCGTCCACCACACGCCGATGACCTGGCCGACCTGGATGAGCACGAACAGCTCGGCCAGCGGCATCACCAGGAACAGGAGCACCAGCACCCAGGAGAACCGGCGGCGACGCGTCGTCATCGACGGCCTCCCACGAAACGGTCCAGCCCGAATCGGCGCAGCAGGCGGAGCAGCTGGTCGCGGCGTTCGGCCAAGCCCCAGCGGGTCACCCGGCGCATCGACTCGGCGGCCACCGCGGGGCTCATCTTCGACTCGCCCCGGACCCGCTCGATGAACTGGATCGGGACCTCCTTGACGGTCAGGCCGGCGCGCAGCGTACGCGTCACCATCTCGGTCTGGAAGACATAGCCGGTCGACTCGACGCTGTTCAGCTGCAGCTTCTCCAGCGTCGTACGCCGGAAGAGGCGGTAGCCGGCGGTGGCGTCGTGGACGCCGATGCCGAGCAGGAGCCGGACGTAGAAGTTGCCGCCCACCGACAGCACGCGTCGCGACAGCGGCCAGTTGACCACCGAGCCGCCGCGGATCCAGCGGGCACCGATCACCAGGTCGGCGGAGGTGAGCGCCTCGAGCAGCAGGTGGAGCTCCTCCGGCTGGTGGGAGCCGTCGGCGTCCATCTCCCCCACGACGTCGTAGCCCTGCTCGAGAGCCCAGCCGAACCCGTGCAGGTACGCAGCCCCCAGCCCGGCCTTCTCGGTGCGGTGCAGCACGTGGATCTGCTCGTCGTTGTCGGCCAGCTCGTTGGCGATCGTGCCGGTGCCGTCGGGCGAGCCGTCGTCGACGATCAGCACATCGACACGTGGCTGCGCCTTGCGCAGCCGCCCGACGATCCAGGCGAGGTTGTCCGCCTCGTTGTAGGTCGGGATGACCATGACCGCCCGGCCGATCTCGGTCCAGGGTGGAAGCTGCTCGTTCGTCACGTACGCCGGCCTTGTCAAGGAATGGGGGTGGAGATCACAGGATATCCGCCCACCGGTTGATCCCAAGATCCCCGATCGAGCGGGACAGATCGATCGGGGCGGTGCGATGGCGAGGCGATCACAGACAGAGCGCGGGAGGAGCAAGACGTTCTTCGGGCCGTTCCGATCCCTGCTGGCGACAGGGGGACGATCGTTGTCTAAGGGCGCCTTGGCCCTCCCGCGTTGCCCTCGCGGCCGTTGACCGCGCCCACGAAAACGCGTCGAAGGCATGCCTGGCTCGACACCCCCCGACCCGATTCGTCGAGCGCCGGTCCGCCGACCGCAACTCTGCATGGGCGAACGTTGCCACCATCACCCGCTGGCTCCGCAGAAGTCAACACGGCTCTGACCTGCGGAAACATATGTTTTCGCAGGTCAACCACAGCCTGCGGAGCGCGAGAAAGTGACGAATTATCGAGGAACGTCGGCGTGTCGCCTGCGCGTACGCGTTACGGCGCTCACGGAACGACGACAGTACCGCGCGCCGAGGTGGCCAGGAGCGGCACCCCCAGGATCTCCGCGGCCCCAGGACGGTCCTCGGTCGCGGCTCCGCGGGCCACGACGTACACGGCGAACTCCATCACCCGGGACCGGGTCCCGGCCTTGATCAGCTCGCAGGTGATCTCCAGGACGTCGCCAGCACGCACAGGTGCCTTGAACTGCACGTCGTCGTAGGAGGCGAAGAGACCCTCGTCGCCGTCGGTGCGGATGCACATCTCGGTCGCGACGTCGCCGAACAGGCCCAGGCTGTACGCCCCGTCCACCAGGTTCCCGGCGTAGTGGGCGTGGGAGTAGGGCACGTAGCGGCGGTGGACGACCTTGGTGCCGATCTCGGGTTTGCTCATGCCGCGGGCTCCTTCGAGGTGGTGCGGTGGACGAGGTAGGAGGCGACCTCGGCGGGAGTGGTGCCGCGGCCGAAGATGCGGTCCACGCCGAGCTCGGCGGTCATCGACTCGTCGAACCGCGGACCGCCGGCGACCAGGAGCGGCCGCTCCCCCGCAGGGTAGGCCTCGCGGAACGCCGCCGACATCTCCCGGGTGTTGAGCAGGTGCGCGTCGCGCTGGGTGACGACCTGGGAGACGAGCACGGCGTCGGCGCGCCGGGTGACGGCGGCCTCGACCAGGGAGGGCACCGAGACCTGGGCGCCGAGGTTCACGACCTCGATCTCCTTGTAGTACTCCAGCCCCTTCTCCCCCGCGAACCCCTTGATGTTGAGGATCGCGTCGATCCCGACGGTGTGGGCGTCGGTGCCGATGCAGGCGCCGACGACGACCATCGGCCGCCGCAGCGTCTCCTTGATCACCGCGTTGGCCTCCTTGGGCGTCAGCAGCGGGAAGTCACGCTCGACGACCTGCACCTTGTCGGTGTCGACGAGATGGTTCACCTGTCCGTAGACGACGAAGAAGGTGAAGTCGTCGCCCATCGGCTTGGAGTGGACGACCATCGCCGGCTCCATGCCCATCTTGTTGGCCAGCTGCAGCGCTGCCCCGTCGGCGACCTTCGAGTGCTTGATCGGCAACGTGAAGGAGAGCTGCACCATCCCGTCGCCCGTGGTGTCGCCGTACGGCCTGATGATGGTCATTCCTCACCCTCCAAGATGGTGCTCGCCGGGTTGTAGTACGCCGAGGACTTCTCGGCCACGCCCTCGAGGCCTTTGCCGGCGTCGGCGGGGCGCTTCATCAGGCCGAAGGTGCCGTCCGCGATCGCGTCGAGCAGCCCGTTGGGCTCGTCGATGATCTTCCCGAGGAGGTCGATCGACTCCCCCAGCACCTCGCGCGCCCGGTTGGCGATGAAGCCGTCGGGAGCGGGGTGGAAGTCCTCGCCGAGCTTGCCGGCCGACTCCATGACGTACCGGACGTTCTGCAGGGCCAGGTCGCGGTCGGAGAGCCACGGCGTCACCACGGCTTCGGTCATCATCCCGACCAGCAGGATGCCCTGGTCGGTCATCGCGCCGGCCAGGTTGAAGAACCCGTCGAGCAGGTAGCCCTTGAAGATGTCGCCGGTCATGTGCCGGGTCGGCGGCATCCACTTCAGCGGGGCGTCGGGGAAGATCGTCTTCGCCAGCAGCGCGTGCGCGAGCTCGAGACGGAACGAGTCCGGTACGTCGGGATTGATCTCGAAGGCGTGGCCCAGGCCCAGCTGCCAGTCCTCGAGACCGGCTTCCTTGGCGAAGTACTCGTTGAGCAGCTGCGAGGTGGTCACCGTGTGCGCCGCCTCGACCGCGTCGGCGGTGGTGAGGTAGTTGTCCTCGCCGGTGTTGATGATGATCCCCGCCCGCGCGTGGATCTGGCGCGAGAGCCGCTGGTCGACGAACGTACGCACCGGGTTGATGTCGCGGAACAGGATCCCGTACATCGAGTCGTTGAGCATCATGTCGAGCCGCTCCATACCCGCCAGCGCGGCGATCTCGGGCATGCAGAGCCCGCTCGCGTAGTTGGTGAGCCGCACGTAGCGGCCGAGCTCACGGCTCGTCTCGTCGAGCGCGGCCCGCATCAGCCGGAAGTTCTCCTGGGTCGCGTACGTCCCGGCGAACCCCTCCCGGGTGGCGCCCTCGGGCACGTAGTCGAGGAGCGACTGGCCGGTCGAGCGGATCACCGCGATGATGTCGGCGCCCTCGCGCGCGGCAGCCTGCGCCTGCGGGATGTCCTCGTAGATGTCGCCGGTGGCGACGATCAGGTAGATCCACGGCTTGCGGGGGGCGTCGCCGATCTCGGCGATCATCCGCTCGCGGGCCACCCGGCTGGCGTCGAGGCGGGCGATGCCGACCCCGACCGCCTCGCGGGCGTGCTTGGCGGCCAGCTCGGCCTCGGCGCCCTCGGGCAGGTGGAAGGTCACCTGTCCGGCGGCGGCCTCCTCGGCGAGGCGGGCCAGATCGTTGTCGTAGGCGCTGAGCGCCTGCCACACCGGCAGCGCGACGCCGTGCTCCAGCCCGATGTCGGCGCGGACCGCGTCGACCAGGTGGTTCACCCATGGGGTGCCGTCCGGGTCGGCTCCGGCGAGCCCGGCCAGGCGCAGCGTCGCTCGCTCGACGGCGACCGTGGTGTGCTTCTTGGCCATCTCGACGATCGGGTCGCCGACCTTCGCCGCGAGCGCGCGGGCCTGGGCGATCGTGCGTGGGTCCAGTTCGAGTCTCACAGTTCCAGTCTTCCTTCGAACAGTGCCCGGACCCCGGCATTGGCGCGGAGAAGATCCAGGGCGTAGGCGGCGTGCCCGGGGACGTAGCCGTTGCCGACGAGCATCGTGACGTCGGCGGCGAGACCCTCGGCGCCGAGCGCGGCGGCGGAGAAGGAGGTGGCCATCGAGAAGAAGATGACGGTGCCACGGTCGGCGGTGGCGAGGATGGCGCCTCCCTCGCAGCCGGGTACGTCGACGCAGACGACGGTGACGTCGGCTGGTCCGCCGGCCTTGGTGACCGCGTCGCGCAGCGCGACCGGGTTGCGGGCGTCGGCGATCACGACCTCGTCGGCCAGGCCGGCGTCGCGAAGCCGCTCGGCCTCGGCCTCGGTCGGGACGATGCCGATCAGGTGGCCGGCTCCCGCGTCGCGGGCTGCGGCCAGCGACAGCGATCCGGACTTGCCGCCGCCACCGATCACCGCGACGACACCGCCTGCATAGCGCTCCGAGACGACCCGCCGGGTCAGCGCCGGGGCACCGCACACGTCCATCACCGACAGCGCGAGCTCGGGGGTCAGGTCGTCGGGCAGGACCGCTGCGATCGAGCGGCCGAAGAGGATGGCGTAGCCGTCGCACGGCACCTGCTCGGAGTCACCGCCCCAGCCGGCGAGCCCGTCCTCGATCACCAACGGCGTCAGCGTCAGCGACACCAGGGTCGCGACCCGGTCCCCGACCTTCAGGCCCAGAGGCGACTCGGGTCCGACCTCCTCGACGACACCGACGAGCATGCCACCCGAGCCGGTCACCGGGTTCTGCATCTTGCCGCGCTCGGCGACGATGCCGAGCACCTCGCGGCGTACGGCCTCTCCGTCGCCGTCGTGTGCGGACTCGAGCTGCCGGAACGAGGCGGCGTCGAGGTTCAGACGCTCCACCCGGATCCGCACCTCATCGGGCCACAAAGTCTTGCGGGTGTCGAGTCTCCGGGCGGCCTGGGGCAGCGGCAACGAGCCGCCCACCGGCTCATCGAGCACCCGGTGCAGGCCTGTCGGGTCAGAAGTGGTCATCGTCGTATGCCTCCTTGCGTCCATCTCACGGCGGACCCTACCAGCGGTTGCGGGAAGAATTGCGGCCGATGGTTGCAGATGCCGCAGGATCTCCCGCTATGGTGGAGAACATGACGGCAACCATCGAGCCTACGACCCGAGACGGACAGCCCTACGCCTACCAGCGCGTAGAGCTGGTCGAACCCGACTGGACCCGGTTCCCAGGCTGGGCCGACATCACCGAGGAGCAGTGGCGCGACGTGCAGTGGCAGCGCGTCAACTGCATCAAGAACGTCCGCCAGCTCCGCACGCTGATGGGCGATCTTCTCGACGAGCGGTTCTACGCCGACCTCGAGAAGGACATGGCCGAGCGCGCGACGATGTCGATGCTGGTGCCGCCGCAGATGATGAACACGATGGTCCCCTCCGGCGCGGACGCGGGCGAAGAGTTCACCGCAGCGTTCTACGCCGACCCGATCCGGCACTACATGATCCCGGTCTTCTCCGACCGCCGCACCGACTGGCCCTCACACCCGCAGGCGAGCCGTGACTCGCTGCACGAGCACGACATGTGGGTCGCCGAGGGTCTGACCCACCGCTACCCGACCAAGGTGCTCGCCGAGCTGCTCTCCACCTGCCCGCAGTACTGCGGTCACTGCACCCGGATGGACCTGGTCGGCAACTCGACCCCGGTCATCGACAAGCTCAAGCTCACCGGCAAGCCGGTCGACCGCCACGAGGCGATGCTCGAATACCTCCGCAACACCCCGCAGGTGCGCGACGTGGTCGTCTCCGGCGGCGACGTCGCCAACCTGCCCTGGCCGCGGCTGGAGGACTTCCTCACCAAGCTGATGGCGATCGACAACATCCGCGACATCCGGTTGGCCACCAAGGGCCTGATCGGCCTCCCCCAGCACTGGCTCCAGGAGCCGCTCCTGGAGGGGATGAACCGGGTGACCACCATCGCCAGGGAGCGCGGCGTCTCGCTGGCGATCCACACCCACGCCAACCACGCCAACTCGGTCACTCCGCTGGTCGCCGAAGCGTCCAAGGCGCTGCTGGCGGCCGGGGTTCGCGACGTACGCAACCAGGGGGTCCTGCTGGCCGGCGTCAACGCCGACAGCCACAGCCTGCTCGACCTGAGCTTCCGCCTGCTCGACGGCGCGCAGATCATGCCCTACTACTTCTACATGTGCGACATGATCCCCTTCAGCGAGCACTGGCGGGTCTCGGTCGCCGAGGCGCAGCGGCTGCAGCACGACATCATGGGCTACCTGCCCGGGTTCGCCACCCCGCGCATCGTGTGCGACGTACCTTTCGTCGGCAAGCGCTGGGTCCACCAGATCGCCGACTACGACACCGAGCGCGGCATCTCCTACTGGACCAAGAACTACCGCACCTCGATCGAGGCCTCGGACCCCGAGGCGCTGACCAGGACCTACGAGTACTACGACCCGATCCACACCCTGCCCGAGTCGGGCCAGGAGTGGTGGCGTACGCACGCAGAGTGACCCGAGCGTGACTGGGACCCGGCGCTGGGCGCCGGGTCTCAGTGCGTCATGGTGGGGCGGTTCTCGTAGTAGGTGTACATCGCGATCGTGGTACGCGTGGACACGTTGGCCACCGAGCGGATCCGGCCGAGCAGCTCCTCGAGCGCCTCGGGCGTGGCGACGCGCACCTTGAGCATGTAGGACTCCACGCCTGCGATGGACCAGCATGCCTCGACCTCGTGGAGGTCGGCGACCCGCTCGGGGCAGTCGTCGGGCTGCGAGGGGTCCATCGGCTGCACCGCGACGAACGCGGTCAGCGGCACCCCGATCGCGGCGTAGTTGACGGTGGCGCCGTAGCCGGTGATGAGACCACGCTGCTCGAGCCGCTTGACGCGCTGGTGCACCGCCGAGGTCGACAGGCCGGTCGCCTTGCCCAGGTCCGTGTAGGACATCCGGCCGTCCTCCGCAAGAAGCTGGAGGATTTTACGGTCGGTGGCCTCGATCTCAGGTGCAGTCACGGCGACAGCGTACCCATAACAGCAATATCTCCGCCGCAACGTCCAGAAAAGTAGTTGATGTCGAAAGATTTCCGGCTTCAGCGGGGCCATCCGGCGAGCGTCTTCAGCTCGCCGTGACCGTCCGCAGAAGGCTGGACGACCGACAGCAACCGCCCGTCGACGGCCTCGTCGCGGACGGCGTTCATGACCTCGCCGGTGGCCAGGTGCGGGTCGGCGGAGACGACGACCCGGCCGTGCGAGCTGGCCAGCGTGGCACCGACCTCGCGCAGGCCGGGCAGCAGCATCCGCTCCAGCGTCTCGACCGAGGTGTCGGCGCCGGCTACGCCGACCATCCGCCCGCCCGCGTAGACCGGCAGCGTCGTGGTCATGACGTACTCGTCGGTGCAGACGAAGTCGACGTAGGGCCCGGCGAGGTGCAGCGCTCCGGTGCGCGCCGGGATCCGGAACCACGGCTGACGGGTGTAGTCGAGGACCTCGCCCGTCGCCGGCACCACTGCGTCCCCGAGGAAGTCGCGGCCGGCACCCTGCCACCAGGCCAGGTAGTGCCGCCGGTCGACGAGCGCGTCCGGCGCGACGACGAACCCGCCACCCAAGAGGATTGGGTCCTCGAGGAACGCCAGCGTCCCCGTCTCGACCTGCGCGATCAGCTCGTCCGAGGTGACCGGTCCCGCGGCGAAGAGCGCGCCGACCTCGGCGCGCACCCGCTCGAGCTCGATGAGGATGGAACCGAAATGCTGCTCGATCCGGACGGCACAGTCGGCCGACACATCGGTGTTCACGGTCGTACCACCTCATGGATCTCGGTCAGACGTTCAACGGCGTGGGTCACGTGGTCGCGTACGCTCCCCCGCGCCGCAGCGACATCGCCCATCTCCAGCGCGGCGACGAGCGCCCGATGCCGCGCGGCGGATGCCTGACGGAAGTCCGACTCGCTCAGCGGCACTCGCAGCAACGTACCGAAGTCGGCCTCCTGCCGCACCACCTCCCGGGTGAGGCGCGCCGACTGGGTCAGCGCCGCCACGGAGAGATAGAGCTCGCTCTCCGCATCGCGCCACCGGCCTACGTCGTCCTCGCCCATCGGGATCAGCAGGTCCTGGAGGTCCTCGACCTCGTCAGGGGCCGCTCGTTCGGCCGCGAGCTCCGCACAGCCGGTCAGCACGACCTGATAGAGACTCGCCCGGTCCCGCAGCTCCACCCGCGACATGGTGGCGAGCCGCCCCTTCACGACGTCGCCGGGATCGGGAGCGCGCACGAACGAGCCGCCGCCGCGGCCTCGGGTCGTCACGACCAGGCCCTGTGCCCGCAGTGACACCAGCGCCTCCCGGGCGGTCACCGTCGCCACGCCCAGCATCTGGGCGAGCTCCTGCTCGCTCGGTAGCCGGTCGCCGTCGGCGAGCACGCCGGAGCGGATCGCCTCGGCCAGTCGGTTCTCGACACGTACGGCTCTGCCTTCGTCGCCGATCGGCGCGAAGATCGCCGACCGGGCGCGCGAGGTCATCGCACGGGCGTTGGCCACGATCGGGCTCCTCCTTCGAGTGGGTTTACAAAGAACTTACGCAGATACCCTTTAAAATCTAAGATCTGGTTCCATATGATTCAGCAATGGGACCGACCGAATCTCCGCAGATCCAGCTCGAAGCTGTGACCAAGGCGTACGGCGACGTGATGGCTGTCGACGCCCTCGACCTGACCATCGGCGATGGTGAGTTCTTCTCGATGCTCGGGCCTTCCGGCTCCGGGAAGACGACGGTGCTCCGCCTGATCGCAGGCTTCGAGCACGCCGACTCCGGCACGATCCGCCTCGGCAGCGAGGACGTCACCGCCCTGGCGCCCTTCGACCGCGACGTCACCACCGTCTTCCAGGACTACGCGCTCTTCCCGCACTTCAACGTGCTCGAGAACGTGGCGTACGGCCTGCGCGTGCGTGGCGTCCCGAAGGCCGAGCGCAGCGCCCGGGCACGCGAGGCGCTGGAAATGGTCCGCCTCGGCCACGTCGCGAACCGGAAGCCGACCGAGCTGTCCGGAGGTCAGCGGCAGCGGGTGGCGCTGGCTCGCGCCATCGTCGTACGTCCTCGGGTGCTTCTCCTCGACGAGCCGCTCGGCGCGCTCGACCTCAAGCTCCGCGAGCAGATGCAGGTCGAGCTCAAGCAGATCCAGCGCGAGCTGGGGATCACCTTCGTCTTCGTCACCCACGACCAGGAGGAGGCGCTCACTCTCAGCGACCGGATCGCGGTCTTCGACAGCGGCCGGATCGTGCAGCTGGGCACGCCGAAGGAGATCTACGAGCGACCCACCTCGCAGTACGTCGCCGACTTCGTCGGCACCTCCAACGTCTTCGACGAGCAGGCGTCGAAGCGGATGCTGAAGATGGACGGCGCCTTCGCGCTGCGGCCCGAGAAGATCCTGCTGTCTCCGGAGACCGCGAGCGCCCCGCTCGGCGCGATGACCGCCGCCGGCGTGATCACCGAGTCCATCTACATCGGCACCGGGCACCGGGTCCACATCGAGCTCGAGGACGGCACCAGGCTGGTCGCCCTCGAGCAGAGCCGTGGCTCGCTGCACCCGGATGCCTCCGAACCAGAGTCTCGGGGCGACCGCGTGGTCGCCTCCTGGTCGCCGGGCGACCTGGTCCCCCTGGGCACCGATTCGTCCCGTGCCGTGCAACACCGATGAGCCAGAGAGAACACCAGAGAGGTTGACCATGCGAAACATCCGAACCAGACACACCATCGGGGGCGCCCTCGCGGCCCTGTCCCTGATCACGCTGAGCGCCTGTGGCGGCGATGACGGCGACTCCTCGACCGGAGCGGTCGAGAAGCTCGGCGAGAACGAGGGCGAGGTCTCGATCCTGGCCTGGCCCGGCTACGTCGAGGACGGCTCGACCGATCCGGAGGTCGACTGGGTCTCCGGCTTCGAGGAGGAGACCGGCTGTCAGGTCACCGCGAAGGTCTACGGCACCTCGGACGAGGCCTTCAACCTGGCCAAGTCGGGTGAGTACGACGTCGTGGCCGCCTCCGGCGACCTCACCCTGCGCATGATCGCGGCGGGCGAGGCGGCCGAGGTGAACACCGACCTGATCCCCAACTACGAGGGCATCTACGACTTCCTCAAGGACCGCGAGTGGAACACCGTGGACGACAAGAACTACGGCATCCCGCACGGCTACGGCGCGAACCTGCTGATGTACAACACCAAGGACGTCACTCCGGCTCCGACGTCCTGGAAGGCGGTCTTCGAGGACGCGCCGAAGCACAAGGGCCAGGTCACCGCGTACGACTCACCGATCTACATCGCCGACGCCGCGGTCTACCTGATGGCGCACCAGCCCGACCTGGGCATCGAGAACCCCTACTCGCTCGACGAGAAGCAGCTCGCCGCGGCCGTCGACCTGCTCAAGTCGCAGCGGGCCTCCGTCGGTGAGTACTGGTCGGACTACACCAAGACGCAGGCCTCCTTCGAGACCGGCGACACCGTGGTCGGCACCACCTGGCAGGTGATCGCCAACCTGATCGACCCGAAGAAGGCCTCGGTCGAGGCGATCCTCCCCTCCGAGGGCGCGACCGGGTGGAACGACACCTGGATGATCTCCTCGAACGCGAAGTCCCCCAACTGCGCCTACGCCTGGCTCAACCACATCTCCGACCCGGAGATCAACGCCCAGGCGACGGAGTACTTCGGCGAGGCGCCCAACTCGGACAAGGCCTGCGAGTTCGCCTCCGAGGGCCACTGCGAGACCTTCCACGCCGGCGATGAGGAGTACGCCGAGAAGATCTGGTTCTGGAACACGCCGATCGAGAAGTGCCTGGACGGCCGGACCGACGTGAAGTGCACCGACTACCAGGACTGGACCAAGGCCTGGGCAGAGATCAAGGGGTGACCTTGAGCTCTGTCAGCAGCACGCTCAGCAGGAGGCCGGGGTTCCGCCTCGGCCTCCTGCTGGCCGCACCCCTCACCTGGCTGGTGCTCGTCTACGTCGTCGCCCTCGCCGCGCTGCTGGTGACGGCCTTCTGGACGATCGACTCCTTCACCAACGAGCTCGAGCGCACCTTCACCCTCGACAACATCCGTGAGATCACCGGTCAGGCGCTCTACCGGACCATCACGCTGCGCACCATCGGCGTGGCGCTCCTGGTGACGCTCATCGACTGCCTGATCGCGCTGCCGGTCGGCTTCTACATGGCCAAGGTCGCCTCGCGGCGCTCACGCCACCTGCTGGTGATCGCATTCCTGACGCCGCTGTGGGCGTCCTACCTCGTCAAGGCGCTCGCCTGGCGCTCGCTGCTGTCCAACGGCGGACTGCTGGACTGGGCCGGCGGCCTGGTCGGTCTCGGTACCCCGGGATTCGGCCTCACCGCGATCGTGCTCACCCAGGCGTACATCTGGCTTCCGTACGTCATCCTGCCCGTCTACGCGGCCTATGAACGTGTCCCGGACTCGCTGCTCGACGCCGCCGGCGATCTCGGTGCCCGGCCGGCGCTGACGTTCCGCACGGTGGTGCTGCCGCTGGTCGTCCCGGGACTGGTGGCGGGCTCGATCTTCTCGTTCTCGCTCACCATGGGCGACTACATCACGGTCAACATCGTCGGCGGCGCGAACCAGATGCTCGGCAACCTCGTCTTCATCAACTCGGGGTCCAACCTGCCGCTGGCCGCCGCGATCGCGCTGATCCCGATCGTCGTGATCATGATCTACCTGGCGTTGGTACGCCGCACCGGAGCTCTGGAGAACCTATGACCATCTCGAGATCGACCCGGCGCCTGCTCGCCGTGATCACCGCCCTGGTGCTCGCCATGCTGTACGCACCGCTCGCCCTGGTCGTGGTGAACTCGTTCAACACCTCCCAGGCGCTGACCTGGCCGCCCAGCGGCTTCACCACCCAGTGGTGGCAGCGGGCGGCGGTCAACCCGGGAGCCCACGACGCGATCCTCACCTCACTGACGGTGGCCGCGTGCGCGACCGTGATGGCGCTCCTCCTCGGCACCCTGCTCGGCCTGGCGATGCAGCGCTACTCCTTCTTCGGGAGGGACACCGTCAACCTGCTGGTGGTGCTCCCGATCGCCCTGCCCGGCATCGTCACCGGTATCGCGCTGTCCAACGCGTTCTCCTCGATCCTCGGCGTACGCCTGGGGTTCTTCACGCTCGTGGTGGCCCACGCGACCTTCTGCATCGTGACCGTCTTCAACAACGTGCAGGCGCGGTTGCGGCGCATGGGCGGCAACCTCGAGGAGGCCTCCGCCGACCTGGGGGCGGGGATGTGGACCACGTTCCGGCTGGTCACGCTCCCCCAGCTGCGTTCGGCGCTGCTGGCCGGCGGGCTGCTGGCGTTCGCGCTCAGCTTCGACGAGATCATCGTGACGACCTTCGCCGCGGGCCCCGGCGTCACCACGCTTCCGGTCTGGATCCTGACCAACCTGTTCCGCCCCGGTCAGGCGCCGATCGTCAACGTGGTGGCGGTCGTCATGATCGTCGTCTCGGTCGCGCCGATCTGGCTCGCGCAGCGACTCTCGTCCGACCCAGCCGACACGACGCGGGCCATTCACTAGGCTTCACTCGTGGCTGAACCTCGAATGCTCCTGCTGGACACCGCGTCGCTCTACTTCCGCGCCTACTTCGGCGTGCCCGACATCCGAGCCGAGGACGGCACTCCGGTCAACGCCGTCCGTGGTCTGCTGGAGTTCATCTCCCGGCTGGTCAACGACTACTCCCCCACCGACCTGGTGTGCTGCTGGGACAACGACTGGCGACCACAGTGGCGGGTCGACCTGATCCCGTCCTACAAGTCGCACCGGGTGGTGGAGGAGCTCGAGACGGCGCCGGACGTCGAGGAGGTCCCCGACCCGCTGCAGGTGCAGGTGCCGATCATCCGCGAGGTGCTCGCCGCTGCCGGGATCTGCGTCATCGGCGCCGACGGCTACGAGGCCGACGACGTGATCGGCACCCTCGCGACCGGCGCGGGGATGCCGGTCGACGTCGTCACCGGCGACCGCGACCTCTTCCAGCTCGTCGACGACGCTGCCGGCGTACGCATCCTCTACCCGACCCGGGGCGTGAGCGACCCGGATCTGGTCGACGAGAAGTGGGTGCTCGCCAAGTACGGCATCAGCGCCGGGCAGTACGCAGACTTCGCCACCATGCGCGGCGACACCTCCGACGGACTGCCGGGCGTGAAGGGCGTCGGCGAGAAGACCGCCGCCAAGCTGCTCGAGCAGTACGGGGACCTCGAGGGGATCATCGCCGCCGTCGCCGACCCGACCACCCCGATCACCAAGGCGCAGCGGCAGAAGTTCATCGACGCCGTCGACTATCTGGCGGTCGCGCCGAAGGTCGTGGCGGTCGCTCGGGACATCCCGCTGGACCGCACCGGCACCGCTCTGCCGAGCGCTCCGGCCGACCAGGCACGCCTGCGTGAGCTGGCCGCGACGTACAACCTGGCCTCCCCCGTCGCCCGTCTGGAAGCCGCTCTCGCGCAGGTGTGACACAGGTCTCCACAACTCGATTCAGAAAGTTCGTAGAAACGGCATCATCAGCCGCGTACGTCTCCGTCTCCTTGGCAAGACCACCAAGAAGGAGCGGACGAATGAGCGACATCAAGCACCCGGCAGTGCAGCAGGACATCAAGATCTCGTGCCTCGACCCCTGGGGCCGCACCGTGGAGGTGCCGACGACCCTCGGCTACCGCGAGAACGACCCGTACGCGGTGAGCCTGACCTTCCACTCCGGCGCCGGTGACGTCGAGTGGGTCGTGTCCCGCACGCTGATGCTGCAGGGCCTGGCTGCCCCCGCCGGTGAGGGCGACGTGAAGATCTACCCCAGCATCGACGAGGACGCGAAGGCCGTCGCCGTCTTCGACTTCAGCTCTCCCGACGGCCGCCTGATCGCGACCGCCGACTCGCGCGAGGTGCAGATGTTCCTCGGCAAGTCCTTCTCGGCCGTCCCGGTCGGCTCCGAGAGCCAGCACCTGGATCTCGACGCGCTGATCGCAGACCTGCTGGACAGCTCCTTCGACGCTGAGTAGGCACTCCGCCCGCCTGCTCATTCGTTCACGAACCCTCCCGTCCCGGACTCCCCGGGGCTGGAGGGTTCGTTCATTTCGCTGGTCGGAAGCAATCGCTCGCCGTTGCCACGTCAACTGTGGTAGTGATGTGCGTCACCCGCACCACCACCTCGGAGGTCTCAGTGCTGCCAGCTTTCCTTTCTCGCGAGCGAACGGTGGCCGGTCCCGGCTTCAGTCGCTGGCTCATCCCGCCCGCCGCCCTCGCCGTCCATCTCTGCATCGGCCAGGTGTACGCCACCAGCGTCTACAAGACCGCCCTGGTCGAGCACTTCGACACGAGCCAGACCGCGATCGGGGTGATCTTCTCGATCGCGATCGTGATGCTCGGCCTCTCGGCCGCGGTGATGGGCACCTGGGTCGACCGCAACGGACCGCGCGCGGCGATGACCGCGGCCGCGATCTTCTGGTCCTCCGGCTTCTTCATCGGCGCCCTCGGCATCGGCACCGGCCAGCTGTGGCTGGTCTACCTCGGCTATGGCGTCATCGGAGGCATCGGACTCGGGATCGGCTACATCTCGCCCGTGTCCACGCTGATCAAGTGGTTCCCGGACCGGCCGGGCCTGGCCACGGGCATGGCGATCATGGGCTTCGGCGGCGGCGCGATGATCGCCAGCCCGCTGAGCGGCCGGCTCCTGGCGCTCTACGACCCGTCGTACACCGGCGATGCCAGCACCGTCCCCGACGGCCACGCGGTGATGATGCTCTTCCTGACCCTCGGCGTGCTCTACCTGGTCTTCATGTCCTTCGGCGCAGCCACGGTCCGCGTCCCACCCGAAGGCTGGACGCCGGCGGGCTGGGACCCGGCCAGCGTCAAGGAGAAGAAGCTCGTCACCACGGCGAGCGTCTCGGCCAACAACGCGATCAGGACGCAGTCGTTCTGGCTGGTGTGGATCGTGCTCTTCTGCAACGTCACCGCCGGCATCGGCATCCTCGAGCAGGCGGCTCCGATGATCCAGGACTTCTTCCGCACAGACGGAGTCTCCTCCGTCAGCGCGGTCGCGGCCGGCGGCTTCGTGGGGCTGCTCTCGATCGCCAACATGAGCGGCCGGTTCATCTGGTCCTCGACCTCCGACGTCATCGGTCGCAAGCCGATCTACATGATGTATCTCGGCGTCGGACTGGTGCTCTATCTCCTGCTGGCGACCATCGGTGACACCTCGATGGCGCTGTTCGTGCTGCTCGCCGTCGTGATCCTGTCCTTCTACGGCGGCGGCTTCGCCACCGTCCCCGCCTACCTGCGCGACCTCTTCGGCACCTTCCAGGTCGGCGCCATCCACGGCCGATTGCTGACCGCCTGGTCGGCCGCGGGCATCGCCGGACCGCTCATCATCAACGCCTTCCTCGACGCGCAGGGTGAGCCCGGCACGCTCACCGCGGCCGCCTACCGGCCGGCTCTGCTCACCATGGTCGGCGTCCTCGCGGTCGGCTTCATCGCCAACCTGCTGGTGCACCAGGTTCCGGACCGGTTCCACGAGCCGAAGTCCGTCGACTCCACCGAGACCGAGAGGAGCGCAGCATGAACCCCAAGATCGTCGCCGCCTGGGCGCTGGTCGGGATCCCGCTGGCCTACGGCGTCATCGAGACGCTGCGCCGCGCGGCGCAGCTCTTCACGGGCTGAGCCCGGCGTCAGTCAGGTCAGAGGCCGAGCAGGCTCGGCTCGTTCGTACGCCACGCCTCCTGCGCCGCCTGGGTGACCGGGCCGTGCGGGAGGGTGCGCGTGCCCCACTCCGTCACAGCCTGGACGTCGCGCAGGCTGGAGGTGAGGAAGACCTCCGTGGCGTACTCCTCGACCTCGGCCAGGGGCTCGTCGGTCTCCTCGGCACCGAACCACTCCAGCACCAGGGCGCGGGTGATCCCGGCGAGCGGACCGCTGGAGAGCGTCGGAGTCTTGAGCGCGCCATCGAGCACGTAGAAGATGTTGCTCCCGGTGCCCTCGCACAGATCCCCCACGGTGTTGGCGAAGATCGCCTCGCTGGCCCCGTGCTCATGGGCCTCGGCGAGGGCGATGACATTCTCGGCGTACGACGTCGTCTTCAGGCCGGTCGTCGCGCCTTGCTCGTTGCGACGCCACGGCACGCTGACGACCTTGGTCTCGGCCGGGTTGGGCTCCGCGTCCTCGAGGCCGATGATGATCGTGGGCGCCACCTCCGCGCGCCCGGACCCGAACGGGGCCGGCCCGCCCGTGACGGTGATCCGCAGCCGTCCGTACGCCGTCGGGGTCGCCCCGAGCACGGCCTCCACCCCTTTGGTGACGAGTCCGCGGTCGAGGGTGGGCAGGCCGAGGCCGCTCGCGGAGCGCTCGAGACGGTCGAGGTGAAGGGCGAGCGCGAACGGCTGGTCCTTGATCACCTTGAGCGTCTCGAAGACGCCGTCACCGACCACCAGACCGTGGTCTCTGATGGAGACCGCCGGGGCGGCCGGGTTGTCGAGAAGCTGACCATCGATCCACGCGCGCATGTGGCAACTCTAAAACGTCCCTGGTCAGAGCCGGGAAAGCGCGCCGGAGTGATCCTCGAGATGACAGGTGAATGACACGCAGGTGACCCCGGATTTGGCCTCCGGCAGCGGCTCCGATAATGTTCTTCTCGTCGCCAAGGGCACGGGAAACCGGGCCTGAAGCAGCAAGCGGACGTAGCTCAGTTGGTAGAGCGCAACCTTGCCAAGGTTGAGGTCGCGAGTTCGAGCCTCGTCGTCCGCTCGGAGTAGGTCTCCACCGGAGGCATTGCCTCCAGCGGTGGGTTGGCCGAGAGGCGAGGCAACGGACTGCAAATCCGTGTACACGGGTTCAAATCCCGTACCCACCTCGAAGCACCACCCTGATATAACTGAATAACCACGGACGATTGGCGCAGCGGTAGCGCGCTTCCTTGACACGGAAGAGGTCACTGGTTCAAACCCAGTATCGTCCACAGAGCAAGTAGCCCCTGGCCTGCGGAGACGCGAGTCAGGGGCTACTTCTGTTCCGTCCTAGGAGAGTGGGTTCGCCGAGTGCTTGGCGGGCCTGAGCAACTGAATGAACCAGCCACTCAGCAACGCGCCGCCTAACCAGCGCATCCAGAAGCACGATCTCGTACCCAGTATGAGGCAGGTGCCGATGTGGAGACGACCAGCGACATCAACAGGGCCATCGTGGTGTTTGTCCCTGTTTTCGACGAAAGGTTCCCTCCATGTCCGACCGGATGGCAGATGGCGCCGCGCTGCCCGAGGCAGTTGCAACCGCGTTGGCTGAGCTCAAGGAACGGTTGCGCGATCCTGGAACTGTGCGCATCGCGCTCAAGCAATACGTCGTCAGCGAGATCGTCAAGACAGTTCTGGAAGCCGACGCCGATGCATCTCTCGCACTCGAAGGCACCGCACAGGTCCTCGACAACAAGGACGACGCTGGAGGAGCGTCGTGTGTCGAGGAGAGCTACAGCCTGTTCGGCGTCGAGGTGTACCACCACACCGTCTGCGGTTCGAGCACGGTGAGCAACCAGATCACCGTTCACCTCTAGAAGACCGGGGGCTCTGCGAGAGGCGTCCAATGGCAAACCAGGACGAGATCACCTTCGGTGGAACCACGTTTGATCCCCGCCAAGCCCAGCCCGACTTCGAACGCGACGACGCGCCGAGCGTCGACGGCCGGCGCCGTACGGCGTGGTTCGTGCAATTGCATGCGCCGCTGCGATCCGAGGTCGCCGAAAGGCTTCGCGAGCGGTTCCGACTACGGCTGCTCGACTACGTGCCGGATCGCACCTACCTTGAGCACCTCTCGATAGCGACCGCGGGCGAGCTCGTCACCGATCCCGCCGTCAGAGCGGTCGCTCCGCTGCCCACGGACCTGGTCCTTGCTCCGGCGCTCCGCAAAGCACGCGATGACAACGACCCCTCGGGCCAGCGGATCAATCTGGTGCTGTTCCCGGAGGTGGACCCTCAGGCGGCAGCGGATGCTGCCGCAAGGCTGGGAGGCACCAATGTCGTTGTCCTGGACCGCCGGGCCGTTGGCGGCTGGGCGACGGTGCAGGCCGACATACTTCCGGCGGCCTTCGCCGAGGCCGCCGCTATCGATGGCGTTCGATGGATGGAGCACGTGCCCGTGCTCGTCGACAGTGCTGTCGATCCGGCTGATGCCCAAGGAGCCGCCGCCGATGAGTCCTCACAGAACCACGGTCCCGCATCGGCCGCCGGGCAGCGGATGTTCAGGACGTTGTGGCTGAATGGCCTCAGCGGGGCAGGTCAGACGATCGGCGTGCTGGACAACGGGCCGCCCGAGCTGGGCCACTCCTTCTTCCGGGACCGGGACGGCGTCCCGCCAGGTACGAGCCACCGCAAGGTCGTGGCGCTACGCAACCGGGTGGGTCAGGCTCCCGGCCCTCATGCCACCTTCGTCGCCGCCTGCGCGGCAGGCGACGATCTCGATCGACCCGGCGTCCACGCCTGCCGTGGCGGCGCCTTCGCGGCGCGCGTCGCTCTTGGGAACCGAAAGGACATGGCGGTGTTCGCCAATCCCGATCCCGCGAACGCGACGACGCTGCTGGACGAGTTCCTCGCCGCTACGGCAGCCGGGGCCCGCGTGCACAGCAACAGCTGGCACGCCCGCGCGCCGGCTGGTGGGGTGCCAGGAGCCTACGACCTGCTCGCAGCCGAGGCCGACACCTTTACATGGCAGAACGAGGATCATCTGGTGCTCGCCGCCAGTGGAAACAACAACGAGCGCCAAGGTTCGCCGGGCATCTCCAAGAACACCCTGTGCGTCAGTGCGGCGAGCGACGACGGTCCCGCGGGCCGGCTGGCTGATGGCGCGCACGGGCCGACACCGGACGGTCGACGCAAGCCTGATCTGATGACCGTCGGATGTGGGCTCACGTCGGCTCTGGTGGGAACCGACAGCGACGTGGTGCCCGGGGCGTGTGCGAGCAGCTACGCCACCCCCCTGACTGCCGCAGCGGCGACGCTGGCGCGCCAGGCGATCATGGAGGGCTGGCTCGTCGTGCATGGCGCCAACGGAATGCCGCCGCACCCGGCCGGCGCGCCACCGTCGGGTGCCCTGCTCAAGGCATTGCTCGTGCATGCGAGCGTCCGCACCGACGGTGTCGACGCCTACCCCAGTAACAAGTCCGGGTGGGGGCTCTTGCAGCTCCAGACCCTCCTGACCGACAACCGCGGGACGCCGGTCGCGATGTGGGACATCCGGAGAAACCTGGGGCTGATCGCCGGTCAAGAGGCTGGGCACGTCATCGACGTACCCGCGCAGGCGTCGAAGCTTCGAGCCACGCTGGTGTGGACCGAGCCCCCAGGCACGCCCGGCGCCGGACGGAGCTTAGTGAACGACCTCGACCTTCTCGTCGTGGGACCCGACGGCACCACCTTCCTGGGCAACGTCTTCGGGAACGGAAGGTCTGTGTCGGGAGGCACCGCCGACACCCTCAACAACGTCGAAGTCGTACAAGTTATCGACCCCGCACCTGGCAACTGGACCGTCACCGTGGCTGCCCGAGAGGTGAACGTCGGCGCTCGCCAGGGCTATGCGCTGATCGTCTCCTCGGGCTGACGCGCTCATGAGGGCCAGCCCATCTCGATGCGACCTCACTAGAGACAAGGTATGCCGATGAACCGCACCCATGGTCACGACTTCACCGTTCACATCGGTGTCACGCTTCCAGAGGACGCCGTCACTCGGATCGAGCGAGCGATCCAGCAGGCTGTACTGCGGGAGCTCGCCGACACTCAGCTCGCGGACGGCTATGCCGTCTCGCTTCGCGCGCCGCGCGGAGAAGACGACGTACCTGACCTCGAGGTGCCCCTCGGTATCTGGATCGTCCCGTCGGACCGGTTCGGCGATGGGACGCTCTGAGGGCGAGCCCGCCACATGCCCGAGTGGGCGGTGCCACGACGGTGCACTCCTGATCGGAATCGTCGGGCCGGATGGACGGATAGGCCCGGTGCGTCCTCCACTCGCGGTCGAAGCGGAGTTCGCCCAGCAACTGGGTGACTCGGCGGAGAGACGGTTCCGATTCGCCGAGCCATGCGCAGAGCAACGCTGTGGACACTGGGGCTCGGGGCAGTGCGGGCTGGTCGACCGGGTCATCGACGAGATTGCTCCTGCAGAATCGAACGAGGCGACCCTCGGACTGATGCCTTGCGCCATCCGAAGGTCATGCCGGTGGTACGCGCAGCGAGGAGGACAGGCTTGTGCGGTCTGCCCCCTCGTTGTACGCCGTCCGCCCACCTGAGTTCTCTGCAGCATCGGGGAGCCCAGCGCGAAAGGGCTCGGCGTCATACGCCACGTCGACAGCTGTGGCGGTGTACTACTAGCGATCTACAGCGTGCTGGGTGGCCTCGAGGATCGTCCCCCACGGCAGCTTCTGGTCCGGAGGCATCTGGCGGGGCGGGTAGAGGGGCCAGAGGTCGGGGCCCTCGATGAGTTCGACACCGGCGGCACGTAGGGCTGCCACGTGGGC
Organism: Nocardioides sp. YJ-D4; assembly: GCF_054031495.1. Lineage (NCBI taxonomy): Bacteria > Bacillati > Actinomycetota > Actinomycetes > Propionibacteriales > Nocardioidaceae > Nocardioides > Nocardioides sp. YJ-D4. The sequence continues at coordinate 141,963 of NZ_CM132932.1, read as the reverse complement.
GGGCCAGGCGGGGTGCTCGGCGTGGGCGGCGTTGATGAGGGGGAAGATCACGACCGGGACGGTCGTCAGGCTCTCGGTGACCACCGTGAGTGCCTGGTTGTCGGCCAGGCCCAGGGCGATCTTGGCTGTGCTGTTGAAGGTCGCGGGGGCGACGACGATGGCATCGAGCAGCGCGGGATGTGTGCGCGGCTCCCACGGGAGGCGGCTCGGGCCCCGCACCGGGAAGCCGGTGATGGCCTCGATCCGCTCTGCCTCGCCGTTCGCGCTGAGCCAGCTGAACGCCGTCGGCGTCAGGGTCACCGGGACCTGGTGACCCGCATCCACCAGCGGGGTGACCAGCTCGTCGCAGAGTTGCTCTACGCCGCCTGCAGCGCAGGCGATGACTCCGACGATGGCCACCCCGAGAGCGTACGCGACGTGATCAGTCGATCAGGCCGGCCTCGCGCGCCATCCGGACGGCGTGGACGCGGTTGTTGGCGTTGAGCTTGCGGGTGGCGCTCTTGAGGTAGGACTTCACCGTGCTCTCCACGATCCCGAGGGCCTCGGCGGCCTGCCGGTTGCTGCTGCCGAGCGCGACCTGACGGAGGACGTCGAGCTCGCGGGCGGCCAGACGTACGGCCGGAGCGAGCTGAGCCGGCTGCTTCTCCCCCGGCGCGGCGGTGAGCCGGAGGACCATGGCCTCGAGGCGGCTGCGGACCTCGGGGTCGAGCACTTGGCCGGCCAGATCGGTGAGCTCGGCCGCCATCTCCCTGCGTTCGGCGAGATCGCGCTTGGCTGCCGCCTCGTCCGGGCTCGGAGCCCGGCTCGGCGCGGGCGCCAGTCGCGAGAGCCGGTTGCGGACCTCGTCGTCGATCAGGATCTCGCGCTCGAGAGTGCGGATCAGCGGACGCAGCGAGTCGAACCAGACGCCACCGAGACCCAGCCGCGAGCGGGAGGCTAGGTAGATGAGCATCCGCGGCGCCCGGTCGACCAGGATCGGCAGGGCGGCGACGGTCTGGATCTGCTCCTGCGCGACGGCGGTGTCGTAGAGGTGGGTGATCCCGCGAGCGGTGTAGTAGTGGTCGACGGACCCGGGCTGCCGGGTCTGCAGGGTCTTGCCGCCCAAGCCCTCCCCGTTGACCACCCGCAGGCCGCGCAGTGAGGCGCCCTTCGCGCCACAGGTCGCGGTGATGTCGATGGCCGTGCCGTCACCGCGCACCGGGCCACCGAAGGCGAGATCCAGCCCCGACGCGGTCCGGAAGGAGGCCAGCGTCTGGGCGATCCGGGACCCGTCGTACGGCGCCTCTGGGGCGATGGCTGCGGTGCTCATGGCGTTGAGCGTAAGTGACGACCATCACAAGCAACAAGAGGCGTACCCCCTCTTTCGAGGGCACTCGTCCGGGGGTATCGGACAGGTGGTGTCAGTCCCACACTCGGTTCACCCATCCGAGTAGGAGGCACGATCATGGCCCAAATCGCGGCTAACCGAGCCGAGGTCGACGGGCGCACCATGCGCCGCGTCGCGACGGCGTCACTGACCGGCACCACCATCGAGTTCTACGACTTCCTCATCTACGGGCTCGCGGCAGCCCTGGTCTTCAATGCCGTCTTCTTCCCGTCCATGGGCGGCCCCGAGGGCACCCTGGCCTCGATCGCGACCTTCGGCGTCGCGTTCGTCTTCCGACCATTGGGGGCGATCCTCTTCGGCCACTACGGCGACCGGATCGGCCGCAAGGCCACGCTGATCACCACCTTGATGATCATGGGCACCTCGACCTTCGCGATCGGCCTGCTGCCGAGCGTGGAGTCGATCGGCAAGGGCGCCGTGGTGATCCTCGTTCTGCTGCGCGCACTGCAGGGCATCGCGCTCGGCGGCGAGTGGGCGGGCGCCGCACTCCTCACCACCGAGTACGCCGCCAGCGGCCAGCGCGGGCGCTACAGCATGTTCCCGCAGCTCGGCCCCAGCCTCGGGCTGATCCTCGCCGCGGCAGCCATGCTCACCACCTTCCGGCTGATGGAGCCCGCCGCGTTCGCGGCCTGGGGCTGGCGGATCCCGTTCCTGGCCAGCGCGGTCCTCATCGCGGTCGGCCTCTGGGTCCGGCTGAAGATCGCCGAGACGCCGTCGTTCAAGAAGGTCCAGTCGGCAGGTACCCGCAGCGCCCTTCCGTTCGTCGGCTGCATCCGTGACCAGTGGCGGCAGGTGCTGCTCAGCGGCGGCATCATGGCCGTCGTCTTCGGCGCCTTCTACACCGGCGCCAGCTTCATGGTCGCGCACGCGGTCGGCACCCTCGGCCTGAGCATGAGCCAGGCCCTGCTCGGCGTCATCGTCGCGGCCTTCGCGATGAGCGTGACGGTGATCGCCTCCGCGTGGCTCTCCGACGTCCTCGGCCGCCGCGTGGTCCTGCTCATCGGCGCGGCCTTCGGCCTCGTCGCCGGCCCGCTGTCCTTCGCCATCATGGAGCCGGGCAGCTTCGCGAGCTTCGCCCTCGGCAACAGCCTGATGCTGTGCGTACTCGGCCTCAACTACGGTCCGATCGCGGCGTTCCTGCCTGAGATGTTCCAGGCGAAGTACCGCTATACGGGAGCCGGCCTGGGCTACAACATCGCGGGCATCCTCGGCGGCGCCGTCCCGCTGGTCATCGCCGAGGACCTGCTGGCCAGGTGGGGCACCGACGGCATCGCGTACTTCCTCAGCGCCCTGGCCGTGCTGAGCATCGGCTGCCTGCTGGTGGCCAAGGAGACGAGCCGCGTGGAGCTGGACGCGGAGCCCGCACTCGCCTGATCCGGCACCGCTCACCCTCCTTCGGGGGTGTGGCTGCCACCGTGGTCTCGGTCATGCTCGCGGCATGACCGAGACCTCATCCATCACCGCTTCGTCGGCTCGTGGCGACATCGACGTCCCGCTGCTCGAGGAGACGATCGGAGCCAACTTCGAGCGCACCGTCGCCCGCCACGGGGACCGTGAGGCGCTCGTCGAGATCGCCACCGGACGACGCTGGACCTACGCCGAGCTGGATGCCGACGTGGACGCCCTCGCGGTCGGCCTCCGCAAGGCCGGCATCGGCAAGGGTGACCGTGTCGGCATCTGGGCGCCGAACTGCGCCGAGTGGACGATGGTCCAGTTCGCCACGGCCAAGATCGGCGCGATCCTGGTCAACATCAACCCCGCCTACCGGACCCACGAGCTCGCGTATGCGCTCAACCAGTCCGGGGTGCGGCTGCTGATCAGCGCGACCGAGTTCAAGACCAGCGACTACGTCTCGCTCGTCCGCGAGGTGGAGGGCGACTGCGGCGCTCTCGAGCAGACCATCTTCCTGGGTACGCCGCAGTGGGATGCGCTGCTGACGGCCGGCCGCGGCGAGCGGCTGGCCGATCACGTCGGCTACCCGCTCGACCCGAACGACGCGATCAACATCCAGTACACCTCCGGGACCACGGGGTTCCCGAAGGGCGCGACGCTGTCGCACCGCAACATCTTGAACAACGGCTTCTTCGTCACCGAGACGATCCACTTCACCGAGCAGGACCGGCTCTGCATCCCGGTGCCCTTCTACCACTGCTTCGGCATGGTGATGGCCAACCTCGGCTGCACCACCCACGGCGCGACGATGGTCATCCCAGGCCCCGGCTTCGACCCGGCGACGACGCTGCAGACGGTCCAGGACGAGAGGTGCACGGCGCTGTACGGTGTGCCGACGATGTTCATCGCGATGCAGAACGACCCGGGCTTTGCCTCCTACGACCTCTCGACGCTGCGTACCGGGATCATGGCCGGCGCGCTGTGCCCGATCGAGGTCATGAAGCGGTGCGTCAGCGAGATGCACATGAGCGAGGTCGCGATCGCGTACGGGATGACCGAGACCTCACCGGTCTCCTGCCAGACCCGCACCGACGACGACCTCGAGCGTCGCACCGAGACGATCGGCCGGGCCGCGCCGCACGTCGAGATCAAGATCGTCGACCCGGCCACCGGTGAGGTGGTTCCGCGTGGCACGGCGGGCGAGTTCTGCACTCGCGGCTACTCGGTGATGCTGGGCTACTGGGACGACGAGACGAAGACCGCCGACGCGATCGACGCCGACGGCTGGATGCACACCGGCGACCTAGCGGTCATGCGCGAGGACGGCTACTGCGTGGTGGTGGGCCGGATCAAGGACATGGTGATCCGTGGCGGCGAGAACATCTACCCTCGCGAGATCGAGGAGTTCCTCTTCACCCATCCCGACATCGCCGAGGCGCAGGTCGTGGGCGTCCCGGACGAGCGGTACGGCGAGGAGCTCTGTGCCTGGATCCGGATGCGCCCCGGCGCCGAGCCGCTGGACGCCGAGGCCGTCCGCGCCTTCGCCAGCGGCAAGCTCGCCCACTACAAGGCACCGCGCTACGTGCTGATCGTCGACGAGTTCCCGATGACCGTCACCGGCAAGGTACGCAAGATCGACATGCGCGAGCAGAGCGTCGCGCTTCTCGGCCTCTGAGCTGCTGATGAGCTATTGGCACCGGACCGGTCCGCGTACCTTCACCCCGACCGAGCACGTCGGCGGCGCCTGGGACCTGGACACGCAGCACATCGCCACCCTGCTCGGGGTACTCGCGCACGAGGTCGAGCGGGACCGCGATGCCCGCCGCGACGACGGACTCCAGATCACCCGAGTCAGCTACGACATCCTCGGCACCGTCCCGCTCGAGCCGGTCGACCTCGAGGTCACCGTGCTCCGCGCCGGGCGCACGATCGAGCTCGTCGAGGCGCGGGCGTGCCATGGCGGCCGGCCCGTCGTGCTCCTGCGTGCCTGGCTGACCGCCGGCTACCCGACCGCGGAGCTCGAGGGCACCCGTCACCCACCGATGCCGACACCGGACGAGGTGCCGGCCTGGGACATGACCGCGCTGTGGGACGGGGGCTTCATCGCCTCGGTCGAGGTGCGTCGCAAAGACCTCGGCCCAGGGCGGGCGCAGTCCTGGGTACGTACGGCTCACCCCCTCGTCGCCGACGAGGAAGTGAGCCGGCTGGCGCAGGTCGCCGGGCTGCTCGACATCACCAACGGCGTCGCCGTCCGCGTCGACCCGAAGGCCGTCAGCTTTCCCAACCTCGACCTGACCGCGCACCTGTTCCGGGCTCCGGCTCCTGGCTGGTTGGGGCTCGACACGACCGTCTCGTTCGGCCCGGAGGGCGCCGGTGTGACCACGTCCGTGCTCCATGACGAGCAGGGCGCCTTCGGCGTCAGTACGCAGTGCCTGACGGTCCGTCCCTGAAGGCTCAGCTGGCGGCCGCGACCGTGACCGGCGCGGTCGACCTGCTGGCACGCCGATGGGCGGTGAGCATGACCACGGCGACGATCACGGCAAGGGCGTAGAAGCCCGTCGCGACCTCGAAGACGGTCGCATAGCCATGGGCCTGGGCGACGGCGCCCGGCGCGGCGTCATGGTGCACCGCGCTGCCGTACACCACGGTGAGGAGCGCGAGTCCGACCGAGCCACCGATCTGGTGGGCGGTGTTGACCAGGCCGGAGGCGGCGCCGGCGTCACCCGGGTCCACCTCGGCCATGCCGAAGTCGGTGAGCAGGATGATCGCGATGCCCTGGCCGATGCCCAGCACCAGCAGCGGCGGCAGGATCGACGCCACCGGGGTCGTCGCGTCGATCCGGCTCAGCCAGGCCATGCCGATCCCCGCGGTGGCCAGGGAGGTCAGCAGCAGCACAGGCTTGCTGATCCTCGGTCCGGCCCAGCGCACGGCGTAGACCATGGCAAAGAACATGCCGGTCATCGGGATGTAGACGAGTCCGGTGGCGAGCGGGCTGAGGCCACGTACGTTCTGGAGATACTGCGAGAGGAAGTAGAACGTCGAGAACATCGCGCCGACGATCAGGATCCGGCCGAGGTACGCCCCAGACCGCTGCACGCTGAAGAAAAGCCGGATCGGCACGATCGGCTGCGAGGCCCGCAGCTCGATGAGCACGAACCCGACGAGCAGGACCACCGACGCCGCCAGCGGAAGCAGGGTTCGGGCGCTGCCCCAGCCGATCTCGGCAGCCTCGACGAGGCCGTAGACGAGCGCCGACATCCCGACGGTGACGCTCAGCGCTCCCAGGATGTCGACCCGGCCGGGCCGGGACTCGGTCTCGGGGAGGTAACGCGGTGAGAGGGCGAGGATCAGGATCCCGAGCGGGACGTTGACCAGGAGACCCCAGCGCCAGGAGAGGTACTCGGTGAAGAGGCCGCCGACGATGATCCCCACGCTCGCGCCGGCACCGATCACCGCGCTGTAGATCGCGATCGCCCGGGTGCGCTCCTCGGGCTCGGGGAAGCTCGTGATCAGCAACGCCAGCGTGGACGGGATCGCGAAGGCCGACGCCAGCCCCTGCAGCGTGCGCGCGACGATCAGAAGCTCGGCCGACGACGCCAGTCCGGCCAGGAGCGAGGCCGCGGTGAAGAGCGCCGTCCCGGCGATGAACACGCGGCGCCGGCCGAGCAGGTCACCGGCTCGTGCGCCGAGCAGCAGGAGGCCGCCGAAGGCGAGCACGTAGGCGTTCTGGATCCACGACAAGGACGAGTCGGTGAAGCCGAGCTCCGCCTTGATGTGAGTGAGCGCCGTGGTCACGATCGAGGCGTCGAGGGTCATCATCAGCTGGCAGCCGAGGATCACCATCAGGACCACCGCCCGGTGACGGGCACCGGCGCGCGGGGGTGTCGAAGACATGTATGCACTTCCTAAGTAACTAACGAGTTGGTTATTTCAGTGAAGCACTGAAGGCCACGAAATGCAACTAACTAGTTACTTGCTTTAGGCTGGACGCATGGCCAGAGACTCCGAGGCGACCCGCATCCGCATCCTCGACGCCGCCGAGGCCGAGTTCGCTGCGTACGGCATCGCCGGCTCGCGCGTCGACCGGATCGCGGAGACGGCGCTGGCGAACAAGGCGCTGATCTACAAGTACTTCGGCACGAAGGACGAGCTCTTCGACGCCGTCTTCGCCCGCCGGGTGCTCGCGTTCGTGGACGAGGTCGAGTTCGACGCCACCGACCTGCCCGCCTACGCCGGACGGTCCTTCGACCTCTACGAGCGCTTCCCCACGACGCTACGGCTGACGACCTGGTACCAGCTCGAGCGCCCGACCGGGAAGCTGCCGGCGATCGTCGCCTCCAACGACGCCAAGCTGGCCAAGATCGAGGAGGCGCAGCAGGCGGGGAAGCTGACGACCGCCTACTCGCCGCTCGAGCTGCTCACCGAGGTTCGCGCGCTGGCGATGAGCTGGCACCTCCACACCCCCGAGCTCGCCCTGGTGCGCCGGCCGAGCCGCGCTCGGTGCCGGGAGATCGTCGTCGAGAGCGTCCGGCGCCTGGTGGCTCAGGATTGACGCTCAGGACTGACGGGAGAAGAAGTCCTCGTAGCGGTGCTCCCCCGGCGGCCGCTGGTCGACCACGTCCTGCTCACGGACCCGGAGCTCGACGCGCCGGATCTTCCCCGAGATCGTCTTGGGCAGGTCGAAGAACTCCAGGCGCCGCACCCGCAGGTAGGGCGGCAGGTGGTCGCGGGCGAACTCGAGGATGGCCCGGGCGGTCTCGGCCGTCGGCTCGTGGCCGGCGGTGAGGGAGACGTACGCCTTGGGGACGGCCAGCCGCACCGGGTCCGGTGCCGGTACGACCGCCGCCTCGGCCACCGCGGGGTGCTCGATCAGGACCGACTCCAGCTCGAAGGGCGAGACCTTGTAGTCGGAGGCCTTGAAGACGTCGTCGGTGCGGCCGACGTAGGTGATGTAGCCCTCCTCGTCGCGGCTGGCGACGTCGCCGGTGTGGAAGAAGCCACCGCGCATTGCGTCGGCCGTCCGCTTCTCGTCATCGCGGTAGGCCGTCATCAGCGTGGCCGGCCGGGCGGCGAGGTCGAGGCACAGCTCACCCTCACCCGGCCCCTCGATCACGGTCCCCTCGATCGGGTCGACCAGCACGACCGGGACGCCGGGCAACGGGCGGCCCATCGAGCCCGGACGTACCGGCTGGCCCGGGCTGTTGGCGACCGTCGCGGTCATCTCGGTCTGCCCGAAGCCGTCCCGGATGGTCAGGCCCCACGCCTGGTGGACCTGGCTGATCACCTCGGGGTTGAGCGGCTCACCGGCGCTGATCGCCTCGCGCAGCGACCCGCAGCCGCCGGAGAGGTCGGCCTGGATGAGCATCCGCCACACCGTCGGCGGAGCGCACATGCTGGTGACGTGCTCCTCCCGGATCCGCTGCAGCAGCGTGGCCGCCTCGAAGCGCGCATAGTTGAGGACGAAGACGGTCGCGCCGGCGAGCCAGGGCGCGAAGAAGTTCGACCAGGCGTGCTTGGCCCACCCGGGGCTGGAGATGTTCATGTGGACATCGCCGGGGCGCAGCCCGAGCCAGTACATCGTGGACAGGTGCCCGACCGGGTAGGTGTAGTGCGTGTGCTCGACCAGCTTCGGGCGGCTCGTGGTGCCGCTGGTGAAGTAGAGGAGCAGCGCGTCAGAGGTCGCGTTGCCCGGGTGCTCGAGCGGCTCCTGCGCCTCGGCGGCAGCCGCGGCGTAGTCGTTCCAGCCGTCCCGCTCCCCCGCGCCGAGCCCGACGCCGATCCGTACGTAGTCACCGGGGACGCCGTCGAACTTGTCCGCGTCCTCGGCGTTGCAGACCACGGCCTTGGCCCGGCCCCGGGCGAGCCGATCGACCAGCTCGGCGGTGCCGACCGCCGTCGTCGTCGGCATCAGGACCGCACCGACCTTCATCGCCGCGAGCATCGTCTCCCACAGCTCGACCTGGTTGCCCAGCATGACGACCACGCTGTCGCCCGAGCCGACGCCGAGACGCCGAAGGTAGCGGGCCACCGCGTCCGAGCGACGCGCCAGCTCGTCGAAGGAGTACGCAGCCCGCGACCCGTCCGACTCCGCGATGACCAGCGCCGGAGCGTCGTTGCCCCGAGCCATCGGGTCGAACCAGTCGTGGGCGAAGTTGAAGCTCGCCCCGACGTCGGGCCAGCGGAAGGTGTCCAGCGCCTCGGCGTAGTCCAGGCGCTGGGCGATCAGCGCGTCCCGGGCGGCGAGCAGGGCGTCGGTCGAGGTCGAACGAGTCATGGCGGTCATCATCGTCGCGAGGCCGACCCCCGCCCTACCCCCGGAAGAGGGGGCTGGGTGCAGCGGATCCTGGCCGGCTGGTTCCGGTGTCACCCGTGACGGGTGACGCGGCGGCCCCGTCCGTGACCGCATCCTGAGGGTTCAGTTCGTACGATGAATCGAGACTTCCATGGGAAAGGCGCCTGCCTCTGGCCAGCGGAGAGCCCGGTGATGAGCAGTCGATCAGATGAGCGGAGTCCCCGGTCCAAGGCCTGGTCGCGTCCGATCCTGACCTTCGGCGGCCTGTTGGTCGCCTACTTCGCCTTCCCTCTGAAGTGGACGGCAGACTCGGCCGTGGCCGTGGGCGCGAGCCTGCTGGTGACGGTGGGGGCGCTCGCGCTCGTCGGGGCGGTGATGATCAAAGAGCTCGGCTCCGTCCGCAGGGGCGCACCTGGTCGCGGCACGCGGGTTCTGGCCATGTTGCTGATCCTGCTGGTGATGGCGGCGTCGCTGACCTTCTTCCTGCTCGACCAGGCACGCCCTGACGAGCTCGTCGGCCTGAAGACGCGGACCGATGCTCTCTACTTCACCTTGAGCACCATGACGACTGTTGGCTACGGAGACGTCCACGCCGAGGGTCAGCTCGCGCGGGCGTTGGTGTGCGTGATGATCGTCTTCAACATCGTGGTGGTGGCATCGCTCGTCCGGGCCCAGACCAGTTCCCCGACTCGCCCTCGGACCGACTAGGCAGCCGGGCCGACCACCATCGCTACGCCGTCAGTCCACCGACGATCACGGTCGGCTCGACGTCGACCGGGAAGTTCACGCTGCTCGCGATGAAGCAGTCCAGGTGGGCCTGGTGATGGGCGGAGGTCGCGGGCTCGATCATCGCAGCCTCGGCGACGGTGACGACCGGGTGCAGCACGGCCCGGGTGAACCGGCCACCGGTCCCCTGCGTCTCCATGGTGGCGGTCGCGGCGTCGTGGTAGTCGAGAACGACCACGCCCACCGTCACCGCCTGGTGCAGGTAGGAGAGCATGTGGCACTGCGCCAGCGAGGTCAGCAGCAGGTGCTCGGGGTTGTGCCGGCTCGCGTCGCCGCGGAAGGTCGGATCGGCGGAGCCCAGGATGTCGGGCAGGCCCTCGATGCGTACGACGTGGTCTCGGGCGTAGTCGCGGTAGCCGCTCGTCCCGGTGCCACGGTTGCCCGTCCACTCCACCGAGACCTTGTAGTCGTGGGTCAGTGCCATGCGCCCACGCTATCGCCGGCCCGTGGGCGGCGCGTATGCGTGGCGGCCCGCACGGTTACCGCGCACATCATGACCCACCTGGCACCCGCTGAAGGAGAACGCACACCATCGAGCGTCCCCGCACCCGCTGGGCGCACCGGCCCCGGGTGGTGGCGATCCGCCGTCGTCTACCAGGTCTACCCGCGCAGCTTCGCCGACGGGAACGGTGACGGCGTGGGCGACCTCCGCGGGATCAGGCAGCGTCTCGACCACCTCGAGTGGCTCGGGGTCGACGTCTTGTGGATCTCCCCCGTCTACCCCTCGCCGATGGCCGACAACGGCTACGACGTCAGCGACTATCACGATGTCGACCCGACGTACGGAACGCTCGCGGAGCTCGACGCGCTGATCGCCGACCTCCACCAGCGCGGGATGAAGCTGGTGATGGATCTCGTCGCGAACCACACCTCGGACGAGCATCCCTGGTTCCTGGAGTCGAGCTCGAGCCCCGAGAGCCCCAAGCGCGCCTGGTACTGGTGGCGCGACGAGCCCAACAACTGGGGCTCGTTCTTCTCCGGTCCGGCCTGGACCTACAGCGAGGGCAGGGCCGCCTACTACATGCATCTGTTCACCAAGAAGCAGCCGGACCTGAACTGGGAGAACCCCGAGGTGCGGCATGCGGTCTACGAGGTGCTGCGCTGGTGGCTGGACCGCGGCGTCGACGGCTTCCGCATGGACGTGGTCAACCTGATCTCCAAGGACCCGGAGCTTCCGGAGGCACCGGTCCTCCCCGGGCAGCGCTACGGCAACATGCGGCAGTCGGTGATCGACGGCCCGCGCGTGCACGAGTTCCTCGCCGAGATGCACCGCGAGGTCTTCGACCGGTACGACCGCGACCTGCTGCTGGTCGGTGAGACCGGCGAGACGACGGTCGAAGAGGGCCGGAAGTACACCGACCCGGCCCGCCGCGAGCTCGACATGGTGCTGCACTACGAGCACGTCGAGATCGATCACGGCACGTTCAAGTGGGACGTACGCCCCTTCGACCTCGGTCGGCTCCGTGATCGGCTCGCGGCCTGGCAGGAGGGTTTGGCGGACGTGGGCTGGAACAGCCTCTACTGGGACAACCACGACCAGCCGAGAGTCGTGTCGCGGTATGGCGACGACGGCCGCTGGCGAGCCGAGTCGGCCAAGCTGCTCGCGACCGTGCTGCACCTGCAGCGGGGCACCCCGTTCGTCTATCAGGGCGACGAGATCGGGATGACGAACTTCCCGTTCACCTCCATCGACGAGGTCGATGACGTGGAAGCGGTGAACTATTACCACGAGGCGGTCGACCTCGGCGTGGATCCCGAGGACGTGATGCGCTCGCTCCGGGCGATGTGCCGCGACAACGGGCGTACGCCGATGCAGTGGGACGCCTCCCCCTCCGCCGGCTTCACCACCGGAACGCCGTGGCTCGCGGTCAACCCGAACTACGCCGAGATCAACGTCGCCGCGCAGATGGACGACCCGGACTCGGTGCTCTCGCACTACCGCCGGCTGATCCGGCTGCGCCACGAGGACCCGGCCGTGGTCGACGGCGACTTCACCCTGCTGTCCGACAGCCATCCGCAGATCTTCGCCTTCCGCCGGCGCCATGAGAGCGGGCAGCTGGTCGTGCTCGCGAACTTCAGCAGCTCCGAGGCGCAACTGGGCGAGCTCGTCGGAGAGAGCCGCGGCGAGCTCGTGATCGGGAGCGGCAGCGGCCCGGTGATGGCCCCGTGGGAGGCGCGGGTCTACCGCCGCTGAGGTCTCTGCGTCAGCCGGTGAGCATCCAGACCGCGTCGTCCGGCGCAAGGTCGGAGACCGGACGCTCGCCGCTGCAGATCACGACGTCACCGTCGGGCAGCGGCGTGGGCGCCGTACCGCAGTTGAGGAAGACGCTCAGCCGGCCGCGCCGGAAGGCGATGACGCCCTCCGGCGCGTCGAGGAACCGCACCTCGCCGCCGGCTCCGCGGGCGTAGCGGCGGCGCGCGGCCAGGGCCGCCCGGTAGAACTCCAGGGTCGAGCCCGGCCGACCGGTCTGAGCGGCCACGGTCAGCTCCGCCCACTGAACCGGCTGCGGCAGCCAGGGCTGTCGGTCGCCGGGGCTGAAGCCAAACGGCGGGGCGTCACCGCTCCACGGCAACGGCACCCGGCAGCCGTCGCGGCCGTTGCCGCCCTTCGCCCACGGGTCCTGCTGCTGCTCCGGGGGCAGCTCCACGTGCGGTAGCCCGAGCTCCTCGCCCTGGTAGAGGTACGCCGACCCGGGCAGTGCCAGCATCGTCAGCGTCGCCGCGCGGGCGCGGGCGAGCGCCTGTGGGCCGTCGCCGTAGCGGGTCCGATGGCGGACCGCGTCGTGGTTGGAGAGCACCCAGGTCGGCCAGGCTCGGGAGGGCTCCAGCGCCTGCAGGGTGGACATGATCGCCTCGGTGAACTCCACCGCCGACCATTTCGACTGCAGCCACAGGAAGTTGAACGCCTGGTCGAACTCGTCCGTACGCAGGTAGCCACGCAGGTCCGCGGGCCATTGGGTCCACGCCTCGGCGAGCAGCATCCGATCACCGGGGTAGGAGGCGACGATCTTGTGCCAGTCGCGGTAGACGTCGTGCACCTCGGGGCGGTCCCACATCGGGTCGTCCTCGACACCGGCGTCGTACATCACCGCAGGGTCGGAGTTCGGTGAGTATCCCTCTGGGACCTTCTGGTCGCGCAGGTCCTTCATCAGGCCGTGGGCGACATCGACGCGGAACCCGTCGACGCCACGGTCCAGCCAGAATCTGAGTACGGAACGGAACTCCTCGGCCACCTCGGGATTGCGCCAGTTGAGGTCGGGTTCCTCCTGGTCGAACATGTGGAGGTACCACTGTCCGTCCTCCACCCGCGTCCACGCCCCGCTGCCGAAGACCGAGCGCCAGTTGGTCGGCGGCTCGTCGCCGTCCGGCCCGCGGCCGTCGCGGAAGATGTAGCGATCCCGCTCGGCCGAGCCGGGGCCGGCCGCGAGCGCCTCGGTGAACCACGGGTGGGCCGAGGAGGTGTGGTTGGGGATCAGGTCGATGATCACCCGCAAACCGACTTGGTGAGCCCTCTCCAGCAGATGCTCGGCATCGGAGAGCGACCCGAAGAGCGGGTCGACGTCGCGGGTGTCCACGACGTCGTACCCGTAGTCGCTCTGCGGCGACGGATAGAACGGCGAGAGCCAGATCGCGTCGACGCCGAGGTCGGCCAGATACTCCAGCCTCGAGGTGATGCCGGCGAGATCGCCGGTGCCGTCCCCGTCCGCATCAGCGAACGAGCGCGGATAGATCTGGTACGTCACGGCCTCACGCCACCACGGAGCATCCACGGGAGCCCGGTAACCGGATGCCGCTCGGGTCATGCCACCAGGTAGGGCCTCAGAGATCGTGGTCGGCGGGGTGGAGCTGCGGGCCGGTGACACCACAGTGCGCGCACGTCTCGATGTGCACGCGGTGCTCGTCCGGCTCCGCTTCGGCGGCGAGCGGACGCCGTACGAACACCGCCGCGAGCGCCGCGCCGAGGATCAGCAGGCCGGCGTTGATGAGCATCGCCATGCCGTATCCATCGTCGAACGTCTGTGGGTCGGTGTAGTCGTCGCCGGCGATCCCGACCGCCGCCGGGATGACGGCGACAGCCAGCAGCCCGGCGGTCCGGGCGACCGCGTTGTTGACGCCCGAGGCGATGCCGGCATGCCGGTCGTCGGCGGCGTCGAGCACGGTGGCGGTCAGGGGCGAGACCAGCAGGGTGAGCCCGACGGCGAAGAGCAGGACGGGCGCGAGCACGTCGAGGACGTACGTCGCATCGGGGCCGATCCGCCCCATCCAGAGCGCGCCACCGGCCGCGAGCAGCGGCCCGAGGGTCATCGGCAGGCGTGGACCGATGCGCTGCGCCAACGCGCCCGCACGGGCCGAGAAGAGCAGCATCACCACGGTCACCGGCAGCAGCGCCGACCCCGCCGCGAGCGGCGACCAGCCGCTGACGATCTGGAGCTGGAGGACGAGCAGCACGAAGATCACGCCGAGCGCGGCGTACACGAGCAGGGTCACGGCGTTGGCCGCGCTGAACTGAGGATTGCGGAACAGCTCGAGCGGGACCAACGGATGGGTCGAGCGGGCCTCGACGACCACGAAGGCGACCAGGCAGGCGGCTCCGACCGCGGCGGTCGCCGCCACGGAGCCGACGAGGCCCACCTCGCCCGCCCGGGTGAGCCCGAAGGTGAGAGCGCCGAGTCCGGCGGCGGCGAGCACCGTGCCGGTCAGGTCGAGCCGTCCGCCGGCCTCCGGGTCTCGGCTCTCCGGGACATAGCGCAAGGCGACGATGACGATGAGCACCGCGACGGGGACGTTGATGAGGAAGACCAGCCGCCAGTCGATCTCGACCAGCCACCCCCCGACGAGCGGTCCGACCGCGGCCGCGACACCGCTGAAGCCCGACCAGGCGCCCACGGCCGCGGGCCGGTCGTCGACATGGAACGACGCCGCGATGATCGCCAGGCTCCCCGGCGTCAGCAGGGCGCCCCCGACCCCCTGCAGCCCCCGGGCGGCGATCAACAGCTCGATGTTGGGAGCCAGCCCGCACAGCAGCGACGCGAGGGCGAACCACACCACGCCGATCAGGAACACCCGGCGCCGGCCGAAGCGGTCACCGAGGGAGCCTCCGAGCAGGATCAGCGCCGCGAGGCTCAGCGTGTAGGAGTTGACCGTCCACTGCAGACCGGAGAAACCCGCGTCGAAATCATCCCCGATCCGGCCGAGAGCGACGTTGACGACGGTCGAGTCGAGCAACGCCAGGCCGGAGCCCAGCACCGTCGTCGCCAGCACCCAGCGGCCACGCGCCGTGCCCAGCCGGAGGACGGCGCTGTCGGTCTCGGTCACCCGCTCAGTCTAGTGACGGCCGCCGAGGGCCACCGCCACGTCGGACGGCCCGACCCACGACCGGTTCATCCGTCCGCAGGTCAGGTGTGGGGCCGGTAGCGGTAGCCGACACCGCGCAACGCCGATATCGGCGAGGAGTCCCCGGACCAGCCGAGCTTGCGACGCAGCCGAAGGACCGCGAACTTGACCCGCTCGGGCGCGATCCCGGTCGGGTCGTTCCACACCTGCTCCAGCAGCTGTCTCGGCGAGAGCACGGCACCGGCGTGCTGGACCAGCACGCTGAGCAGTCGGAACTCGGTGCGGGTGAGGTCGACCGGCCGTCCGTCGACCTCGACCCGCCGGATCCGGAGGTCGACGCGGACGACACCGTCGTCGTACACCCCCGACCCGGTACGTTCGTCACCTCGCCCCGCCGACCGCGCCCGACGCAGCAGCGCCTCGACCCGCGCCAGGAGCTCGTTGTTGTTGAACGGCTTGGTGAGGTAGTCGTCGGCGCCGCTGCGGAGGCCGCGTACCTTCTCCGACTCCTCGCTGTGGGCGGTCAGCATCAGGATCGGTACGTCGGCGAAGTCGCGCACCCGATCGAGCACGGTCCAGCCGTCCATCGCGGGCAGACCCACATCCAGGATCACCAGGTCCGGCCGTACGTCGTGCACCTTGCGGAGCCCGACCCGTCCGTCGGTCGCCAGCTCGAAGCCGTACCCGCCGCGTTCGAAGAGCATCCGCAGGGCGAGCGCGACGTCCGGCTCGTCCTCGATGGCGAGGATCCTGGTCACCGGAGCTCCCGATCCAGCGGCACCGCGACTCGCACCGTCGTGCCGCGGTCCTCGACGCTCTCGACCGTGAACGATCCGTGGTGCAGCTCGACGATCGTCTTGCAGATCGCCAGGCCGAGTCCGCTGCCCGACAACCGTCTCCGCACGGCGTTCGAGCCGCGGATGAAGGTGTCGGTGATGGCGGGAACCTCGTCGTCCGGGATGCCGATGCCGGTGTCGGCCACCTCGATCACCCATCTCGACCCCGCACATCCGGCCCGGACCGTGACCGAGCCGCGGGGCATGGTGAACTTCACGGCGTTGCTCAACAGGTTGTCGAGCACCTGGCGCAGTCGGGTCGGGTCGGCGTCGAGCGGCGGGCCGTCGGCGATATCGGCGGTCAGTGTCACCTGGCCACTGTCCGCCGCGGGCCGGTGGTCATCGACCGCGAGCTGCACGAGCTCGGACACGTCGACGGGTGACTCGTGGATCGGCAGGGTGTGCCGCTCGAGCTGGGTGATCAGCTGCAGGTCGTCGACCAGCCTCGTCAGCCGCTCCGCATTGCGTGCGATCGCGTCGAGCGCCGTCCGCTGGCGATCGGTGAGCGAACCGGAGGCCGCGTCGCCCAGGATGTCGGTGAAGCTGGCCACCGCCGTCAGCGGCGTACGGAGCTCGTGGGAGACGGCGGCCACGAAGTGGTTCTTCAGCTCCGCCGCCTCGGTCAGCACGCGGTTGCGCTCGCGGAGCTCGTGCTGGGTCGTGGTGATCTCGGTGACGTCTCGGAAGTACCACAGCGCGCCCAGGTCGGTGTCGCCGTCACGGATCGGCACGAAGTCCAGGCTCAGGCTGCGGCCGTTCATGAGCTCGAGGCCGTAGCCCAGGCACATCTTGCGGAGGGTCGCGACGTCGTCGAGCTGGGCGCGCACCGTGGCCCGTTCGCGGCAGCGGCTGGCCACGGCGCCGAGCACCTCCGAGCGCTCGACGTCTCCCCAAGCCTCGGCGCTCGAACGCCCGAAGATGCGCGCGAAGGTGTCGTTGGCCAGCACCGTCCGGCCGTCCTCGTCCTCCACCACCACGGCCGCATCGAGCTGCCGGACGAGTGCCCGAAGCCGTTTCCCTTCGATCCTGGATCGGCGCTCGGCGACCCGCTGATCGGTCACGTCGAGCGCGTACGCCATCACGGCCCGCACTCCCGTCACGTCGGTCATGTCGTAGAAGACGGTGTCCATCTCCCGCCATCGGCCGTCGGCGGCGAGCACCCTGATGTCGGTCCGGGCCGCCGGAAGCTCGCGGGCGCGGACCGCACGCAGCGCGGCTGCGGCGGTGTCAACGTCGTCCGGGTGCACCGCGTCCCGCAGACCCGAGGGCAGCTCGATGTCGGGTGAATAGCCGAGCGCATCGATGATCGCATCGGAGAGCACCGACCAGGTCCCGTCGAGGCCGATCCGCACCACGACCGACCGCGCATGCTTCACCAGGGACGAGTACGGCTCATCACCGAGACCAGCTTCCCGGAGCACGGCGCCGGGATCGAGACGCGCGACATCCTCGACGAACTCCGCAACGTCGTCCGAGTCCGCCGCAGCATCGTGGAGCAGGACCGTGGCGCGATCGACGAGATCGGAAAGGGCGTCCGGGTTCGCGCTGGTGTCCGCGTGCTCAGCTGATGGTTCCGTCTTGCGACCCCCTTCTACTGACCCTCCCCTCATCTAAGGTGCCACAAAACGACGGAAATGCGCAGAGGCAGACGCAAGATCAGGGTGCCGCGAGGCTGTGCTGAGGCCAGTGATCGGCGCGGACTACCAGCCGGTCGACCCGAGCAGCACCGCGAAGGCGCCGGCCACCAGGAACGGCCCCAGCGGCAGGTCCGAGTCGAGGCTCGCCCGCCTGGTCACCAACAGAGCCAGCCCGAGGATCCCGGAGAGCACGAACGCCAGCGCGCACGCCAGCACGACCGCGGACAGCCCCCACCACCCGAGTGCGAGGCCGAGCAGGCCGGCGAGCTTCGCGTCCCCGAGGCCGAGCTGGTCGGGGCGGATCAGCACCAGCGCGAGGTAGCCCACGCCGGCCACCAGCCCGCCGATGAGGACGCCGGCGATCCGGTGCGGCTCGCCGGCGGCGAGCGCCGCGACGGTGAGCAGGCCCACGAGGATCGGGTACGCCGGCAGCGTCAGCCGATCGGGCAACCGATGCACCGCGATGTCGATGAACGCGAGCGGGACGGCCAGCAGCGCCAGGAAGGCGAACGCGAGCAGCTCGGGGCGCGGGCCGATCGCGCCCGCGACGGCACCGGTGAGCGCGGCCGCGGCGAGCTCCATGGTGCCGGCCGGTGGCCCGATCCGATGCCCGCAGCCGGGACAGCGGCCGGTCGGCGAGAGGAGCGAGTGCCGATGCCGGTCGGACACCAGCTCGCGGTCGCAGCCGAGGCACCGGGTCCGATCGGGTTCTCCCGACGGGACCGACAGACGGAACGCCAGCGCCCGCAGCCAGGGCGCGAGCAGCGCCCCGGCCGCGGAGCCGGCCATCACCATGACCGATGCCATCACAGCGTCATCACCAGGTACACGCCTCGACGGTAAGCCAGCGCGGCGGCCCGGCCCAGGGTGCGGAAGCAGAAATGGCCGACCGTCTGTCGGCGCCCGACGGGTGTCGTCCGAACGCCCGACACGAGACGACAACGGGTCGTCCGGCCCCCGGCCAACCATGGCCGTTCGCCCGCTACAGCGTCCGCACGAGAACCGGGATCGTGAAGACATCGGGTGGCTACGGGACGCCCGGAGCCCGAGTCGGGCACTCACTTCACCGTCAATCCACAAGGAGTCTCACATGCTCTCGCTCTTCACTCAGTTCTCGGCCTGGATCCACGCCCGTACGTCGTCGGACCGCGACCGCGGCGCCACCGCTGTCGAGTACGGCCTGCTCGTCGGCCTGATCGCGGTCGCCATCGTCGCGACCCTCCTGCTCCTCGGCCCTCGGCTGAACGCGCTGTTCGTCACCGTGCTCAATGCCCTGCCCGGCGGAGCCGCCGCGTAAGTCGCCTGGTCGAGAGGGCCGACCGCCGGTCGGCCCTCTCGACTCTTCTCACCCCTCACGTCAAAGGAAACCCGAATGTCACGCATCCTCAGCCGCCCCGACCGGGCCGACCGCGGCGCCGCCGCGGTCGAGTTCGCGCTCGTGCTGCCGCTGCTGCTGCTCGTGCTGTTCGGGCTCATCGACTTCGGCCGGGCCCTGAACGCGCAGATCGCGCTCACCCAGGCAGCTCGTGAAGGCGTACGTCTGGCTGCTCTTCAACAGCCGGGCGCCGCGGACAGGGCGCGTGCCGCCGCCGAGCCGCTGAGCGGCGTGACCGTCTCGGTCACGGCCTGCCCGGCGAATCCGGGGCCGACCGACGATGCGGTCGTCCTCGCGAACCAGAACTTCACCTTCGCCACCCCGATCGGGAGCATCGCCGACATGTTCGGCGGCGGCATCGGATCGTCGGTACAGCTCACCGGTAGAGGAGTCATGCGATGCCTCGGCTGATCAATCGCACCATCAACCGCATCATCGACCGCACCATCGACCGCACCGGGCGGCGAGGTGACGACCGCGGAGCGGTGTCGACCTTGGTGGCGATCGTGCTCGGCCTCGGACTGCTGCTCGGCATCGGCGCCCTGGTCGTCGACACCGGCATGCTCTACGTCGAGCGGGCAGAGCTCCAGAACGGTGCCGACGCGGCAGCACTCGCGCTCGCCCAGGACTGCGGGGACGCCGACGGCTGCGCCCCGGACGTCCAGCAGATCGCCACCGAGCTGGCCGGGGAGAACGACGCGAGCGATGGCAAGGCCGATGCGAGCCTCGTGTGCGGACACACGGCCGCCGGGTTCCTGACGCCGTGCCCGGCCGACGACGCGGCGCCCAGCGCGTGTCTCGGTAGCCGGCCGCCGGCACCGGGCAACTTCGTCGAGGTCCGTACCACCACCCGGCAGGACGACGACTCGAGGGTGCTGCCCCCGGCGTTCGGCAAGATCCTGCGCGGCGACGACTACAACGGTCGTGGCGTGCTCGCCTGCGCCCGTGCTGCTTGGGGCGGCCCGAGGGCTGCCGTCACGCTCCCGCTGACGATCTCGTTCTGCGAGTGGCAGTACGCCACCGGAGACGGCGTCGACTTCGCGCCGGCACCACCGGCCCCCGCGGACCCGAGCTATGAGCGCGTCCTGTCCGTCAAGGCGGACCGCGGCGATCCGATCCCCTGCCCCGGCAGCCCCTCGGGCGGAGACCTTCCCGGCGGCTTCGGCTGGCTGGCCAACAGCGACTGCGAGGTCGACGTCGACATCGACGGGTCGTTCTCGGCGGACCCCGGCGTGTCGGGGTCGACGTGCGAGCAGCTGCTGTCGGTGGCACAGACCACCGGGGAACCCATCATGATCCCGATCTTCGACGTCGCCCAGGGAACCGGAAGCAACGCCACCTACCAGATGCACGGGTTCGCGGCGTTCGTGGTCACGGGCTACGACCTGGCGGGCTTCAAGGCGACCTCGACCCTGACCGGACGGAAGAAGTGCTCCTCCGCCTCCAGCGCGGCCAAGTGCGTCTTCGGCTACTTCACCAAAGACCTCGTCACCGCGGCAGACACCGTGCTCGGCGGGCCGGACATGGGCGCCACGACGGTCCAGGTCATCGGCTGAGCAACGAAAGAGAAGAGACACACCATGAAACGTTCCGTCCTCGTCCTGGGCCTTGCGCTGCTGCTCGCGGTGGTGGGCACCATGTCGGTCTTCTGGTACGTCCGAGGCGCGGATGCCCGCGCGATGGCCGGGAAGCAGGCCGTGACCGTGCTCATCGCCGATCAGGCGGTTCCGGCCGGCACCGAGGCCGGGAAGGCCGTCGACACCGGCCTGCTGCGGACCGAGCACATGCCGGCCGACACCGTGCCCGCGGGCGTACTGAGCGAGATCCCTGCGGACCTCGCGCGGCTGGTCGCCGTCGCGGACATCGCGCCCGGCCAGCTCGTGCTGCGCTCGATGTTCGACAAGAACCGGCCCAACCCGTCGGGTCTGACCGTCCCGGACGGCATGGTCGCCGTCACCGTCTCGCTCGGTGCGACCCAGGACGTCGCGGGGTACGTGAAGACCGGCTCCGAGGTGGCGGTGTTCGACACCTACACAGAAGGCAACGCGCAGGGCCGGCCCACCGGCGACGGCCTCCCCAAGAAGCGCGGGGACATCCAGATCACCCGCCTGCTGCTGCCCCGTGTCGAGGTGCTCGCCATCGGCGGCGCTCCGGTCAAGGACGCAGCGTCGGCCAAAGATGCCGCCGCGGCCGGCGGCCAGCAGGTCGGCGTGCTGGTCACCATGGCCGTCGACCAGCACGACGCGGAGCGGCTGATCCTCCGTTCCGAGACCGGCTCGCTCCACCTCGCGCTGCTGTCCGACACGTCCAAGGTCAAGCCCGGCCGCGGCGCCGACACCCGATCCATGACCCGCACCGAGAGTTGAGTGAGACAGCGACATGACCATCCTCTGCACCCCGTCCCAGCCCGGCGACGACCTGGTCGCCGCCCTCGGCACCGTCCTGACCGCCGCCACCCTGCCCCGGGTCCGGGAGCTGCTCGAGCAGCTCCCGACCGAGAGACTCGTCGTCGTCGGGCCGGAGATCGCCTTCGAGGAGGCCGCCGGCTTCGCGACCGATCTGCGTCTGACGCGACCGCTCGTCGGCGTCGTGGTGATCCGCCCCGTGCTCGACGTCGAGACCTATGCGTACGCGATGCAGGCCGGTATCCGCGAGCTCGTCGCCACCGGCGACCTGCCGGGGCTCGCGGACGCCTGCCGACGCTCCCGCCGGCTCTCGGAGTCGATCCTGCTGCCCGCGGAGGCAGCAACGGCCAGCGAGGGGAAGGTCATCACGGTCTTCAGCGCCAAAGGTGGCTGCGGCAAGACGACGCTGGCCACGAACCTGGCGGTCACGCTGCACGCCAACGGCGCCCGCCGAGTGTGCTTGGTCGACCTCGACCTCGCCTTCGGTGACATCGCGATCTCGCTTCAGCTCGAGCCCAAGCGGACCCTGGTGGACGCCGTCGCGATGGGCGAGAACATGGACGCGACCGGTGTGGCCGGCCTGCTCACCAGCTTCCGCCCCGGTCTGGAGTGTGTGCTCGCCCCGGTGGAGCCCGGCGACGCCGAGAAGCTTCCGGCTGCCGTGATCGACGACCTGCTCGGCGTGCTGCGCGGGATGTTCGACTACGTCGTGGTGGACACGCCGCCGCAGTTCAACGAGCACGTGCTCCGCGCGCTCGACGGGAGCGACCACCATGTGCTGCTGACGACGCCGGACCTGGCGGCGATGAAGAATCTCCGGCTCACCCTCGACATGCTCGACCTGCTCTCGTACCCCAAGGCGACCCGCAGCATCGTCCTCAACCGCGAGGACGATCGGGTCGGGATCACGGCTGGCGACGTCGAGCAGGCACTGCGCAGCCAGCTCGCGGCCAGGATTCCCAACAATCTCGAGGTCGCCGCCTCCTTCAACCGCGGTGTTCCGATCGCGGCCGAGAAACCGTCGCACCGCGTCAGCCTCGCGATCCAGAAGTTCGGCGCTCAGCGCCTGGACGGCCCGCAGGTGCCCCAGGTGCAGGCGCCCAAGGCCCAGCCTCGGCGGTGGCGTGCCGTCGGCTCTCGAAGCGGGAGAGAGGCATGAGCATGCGACTGAGCGACCGCCTTGCCGAGCAACGGCCGGGCCGGGAGCCGGCCACGGCACAGGTCGCGCCGGCAGAGGCCGAGCCCGTCGAGCCGGCCGCGCGCGCCGCCCGCCACACCGACCCGTTCGCCGAGCTCAAGCGGAGCGTGCACGACAACCTGCTCGAGGAGCTCGGGCCGAGCCTGTACGCCGACCAGCTGGCCGAGGACGACCTGGCGCAGCGGGTGCGGGTGACGGTCAAGAGCGTGCTGGAGCGGGAGGACACGCCGCTGACCGCCGCGGACCGCGTCCGTCTCGCCGAGGAGGTCGGGAACGAGATCCTCGGTCACGGCCCGCTCGAGCCGCTGCTGCGGGACCCCGGGATCACCGAGATCATGGTCAACGGCCCGGACCGGATCTACGTGGAGCGCTCGGGCCGCCTGTCCCCGGTGGCTGCGGCGTTCGCCGACGAGAACCACCTGCGGCGCGTCATCGACAAGATCGTCGCGCGGGTCGGGCGGCGCGTGGACGAGGCCAGCCCCATGGTCGACGCCCGACTGGCCGATGGCAGCCGGGTCAACGCCGTCGTGTCCCCCATCGCGCTCGACGGGTCGAGCCTGACCATCCGGAAGTTCTCCGCCGACCCGTTCACGGTCGCGGACCTGATCAGGTTCGGCACGATGACCAGGCCGGTCGCCGACCTGCTCTCGGCCTGCGTGCGGGGCCGGCTGAACATCATCGTCAGCGGCGGCACCGGCTCGGGGAAGACGACCACGCTCAACGTACTGTCGTCGTTCCTTCCGCACGACGAGCGCATCGTGACCATCGAGGACGCGGCGGAGCTGCAGCTGCGCCAGGACCACGTCGTGCGGCTGGAGTCGCGGCCGTCCAACACCGAGGGCCGCGGCGAGATCACGATCCGCAACCTGGTCCGCAACGCGCTACGGATGCGACCCGAGCGGATCGTCGTCGGTGAGGTACGCGACGGCGCGGCCCTCGACATGCTCCAGGCGATGAACACCGGCCACGACGGGTCGCTGACGACCGTGCACGCCAACTCGCCACGCGACACGGCCTCGCGCCTGGAGACGATGGTCCTGATGGCGGGCATCGACCTGCCGAGCCGCGCGATCCGGGAGCAGATCGCCTCAGGAATCGACCTGATCATCCAGCAGGCTCGCCTCAAGGACGGCACCCGAAGGATCACCCACATCACCGAGGTGACCGGGATGGAGGGCGATGTGCTGACCCTGCAGGACCTGTTCACGTTCGACTTCGGTGCCGGGGTCGACGAGCACGGCCGGTTCCGAGGGACGCTGCGCTCGACCGGACTGCGGCCGAGCTTCTCCGACCGGCTCGAGCACTTCGGCATCGTCATGCCCGAGCGGCTCGGCGAGTTCGAGGGCCAGCGGTGAATCGGGACAGAACCGCCCGAGCGGTGGTACGGCCCGGCCGACGGGCGATGCTCGGTGCTGCGCTCGCGCTGTTGGTGTCCCTCGCGACGCCCGCTGCTGCTGCCGCCGCGGTCGACGCACAGCCGGGCGGAGCCTCGGTCGTCATCCTGCTCGACGCGAGCGGATCCATGCAGGGCGAGCGGTTGGCATCGGCGCAGAAGGCGGCCGAGCGCTACCTCGACGCCCTGCCCGACGACATCCCCGCAGGACTGGTGACCTTCTCGGGTCCACCTCGGCTGGCGGTCTCGCCCACCGTCGACCGGGATCGCGTCGACGCCGAGGTGCGGGCTGCGCAGGCTCAGGGCAGCACCTATCTCTACGACGCCATCACTCTGGGCGCGCAGACGCTCGCCAAGTCACCCGGCACTCGCAAGATGCTGCTGCTGACCGACGGCGAGGACACCGACAGCAAGCGGACGCTCCAGGAGGCCCAGGCACTTCTGCGGAAGTACGGGATCACCCTCGACGTGGGGGCCCTCGACGCGGTCCCGGCCTCAGACGCGCGCGCACAGCTGGTCGAGCGCACAGGTGGGCGGCTGCTGACGGCGGAGGAGACGCAGGGCCGGGCCGCGGAGCTGGTGCCCGCACCGCGGGCGGCAGCGCCGGCCGCGGTGCCGCCCGGGTGGCTGCTGTCGGTGGGTATCGTCGCGCTCTTCGCGGGGCTGGCCGGCGGGGCGTTCGCGATGCTCGGTCCGTTGCGCCGGGACCGTCGACGCGAGCGGGGCCTCGCCATCCTGGCGCGCTATCGCGTGGCCGGGGCCGGAGCGGCTCCCCCGGGCGAGGACGTCTGGACCTCGCCGCTGCGGCACGCGCTCACCTTCAGCGAGCTCATCCTCAGCTCGCGGGGCCGGCGCGAACAGATCGCCACCGACCTCGACCTCGCGGGAATGTCGTTGAAGCCCTCGGAGTGGCTGGTCGTCCGCGCCGGTGCGAGCATCGCCCTGGCTGTGGTCAGCATGATCATCGGGGCGGCCTGGTACGTGGCCGTGCCCGTGGCCGTGCTCGTCTGGTTCGCCACCCGGTCCTACCTGAGGTTCCGCATCTCCCGTCGGCGCGGAGCGTTCGCGGAGCAGCTCCCGGACACGCTGAACCTCCTGGTCTCCGCCCTCCGCACCGGCTTCTCGCTGCCGCAGGCGCTCGACGGGGTGGTGCGCGACGGCACCGCACCGATCGCCGACGAGCTCGCCCGCGCCCTCGCCAGGACGCGGCTCGGCATGTCGGTGGAGGACGCGCTGGACAAGGCGGCCGGGCGGATGAGGTCCGCCGACTTCGCCTGGGTCGTGATGGCGATCCGGATCCAGCGTGAGGTCGGCGGCAACCTGGCCGGGCTCCTCGAGACGACGGCCGGGACCATGCGAGAGCGGGCGAATCTGCGCCGACAGGTCAAGGCGCTCTCGGCCGAGGGCCGGATGTCGGCGTACGTCCTGATCGCGCTCCCGATCCTGCTCGCCGGCTGGATGCTGCTCAGCAGCCGCGAGTACATCGCACCGCTCTACACCACGCCGCTCGGCTGGGTGCTGATCGTCATCGGTGTGGGGAGCCTGTCCGTGGGCTGGTTCTGGATGAACCAGCTGATCAAGGTGGAGGAATGAGCGTGCTGACACTCGGTGTCGCGGCCCTGGCTGTCGCGATCGCACTCGGCGCCATCGGTCTGTCGATGACGTGGGGGCCCGCGAACCGGCGGGTGACCAACGGGCTCGAGTCGATCGAGCTCTACTACGGAAGCGGGCAGCCGGGCAGCGTGCCCGGTGGCGTCGGAGTCGGGCTACCGACCCTGCTGGTCCGGCTGGGACAGCTCGCCGCGAAGCTGTCGCCGGCCGGAGTGCCGGCTTCGATCAGCCGCCGGCTCAGCCTCGCGGGCAGCCCGCGTGGCTGGCCGGTGGAGAAGGTGCTCGCCTACAAGGGGCTGGGGCTGATCGCCGGAGCAGCGCTCGGAGCGCTGCTCGGGTCTCGGTCGGGGGTCGCGGTGGTCGCGGTGGTCGGCTTCGGTCTGCTCGGCGCGCCCGTCGGGTTCTTCCTCCCCGATCTCCTCCTCTACAACGCAGGATCCAAGCGCCAGGCCGTGATGCGCAAGCAGCTGCCGAACACACTGGACATGCTGACCGTGTGCGTCGAGGCGGGGCTCGGGTTCGACGCCGCGCTGGCCCAGGTCGCGCGGAACACGCAAGGCCCGATGGCAGCGGAATGCGTGCGGATGCTGCAGGAGATGCAGCTCGGCAAGTCGCGGGTCGAGGCCCTCCGGGCGCTCGCGGACCGGACGACCGTGGTCGAGCTGCGGGCGTTCGTCTCCGCGATGGTCCAGGCGTCCGACCTCGGCGTCCCGACCGGCCAGGTCCTGCACGAGCAGTCGAAGGAGATGCGGACCAAGCACCGTCAGCTCGCCGAGGAGAAGGCCCAGAAGCTCCCCGTCAAGATCCTCTTCCCGATGATGTTCTGCATCTTCCCGGCGCTGTTCATCGTCGTCCTCGGACCCGCGGTCCTGTCGATCCTGAAGATGTTCAGCGGGTAGTCCCGTGTGACGGTGCCCAGTTGGTCTCTGCAACCGTCCTGCAACCGGTTTGCACTCGGATTCGCACCCTTGGCATGGCTTCCTTGTTCTTGTCGCGATCACGTAGGACGGGGAGGGCCTCATGACGATTCGACTCGTGACGGTCGACGGGCACACGCTGCAC
This sequence comes from Nocardioides sp. YJ-D4, assembly GCF_054031495.1. Lineage (NCBI taxonomy): Bacteria > Bacillati > Actinomycetota > Actinomycetes > Propionibacteriales > Nocardioidaceae > Nocardioides > Nocardioides sp. YJ-D4. Next base: position 115,255 of record NZ_CM132932.1, on the reverse strand, counting down.
CGATTCGGACTGTCACAGCTGATGCACCAACAACAGGACATCGAGATCATCGGTGAGGCGAGCAGCGCGGCCGAGGCGGTCGCGCTGGTCGGGGAGCTGATGCCCGACGTCGTCACCGTGGACGTCAGCCTGCCCGACCGCAACGGGCTCGCGCTCGCGCGCGAGCTGCGTGACCGCTTCCCCGAGCTGGGGATCGTGGTGCTGACTTCCTTCGGCGAGGACGACGTCCTGTTCCGGGCCATGGAGACCGGCGTGTCCGCATTCGTGCCCAAGACCGCGTCGGCAACGGAGATCGTCTGCGCCATCCGGCATGCCGGGGTCGCGGCACGGTCGTTCACGGCACCCGGCCTCGCCGCCGCGCTCGTCCGGCTGCGGGACGCCCGGGACTCCTCTCCGCTGAGCGCTCGCGAGGCGGAGGTCCTGCGCCTGCTGCAGCGTGGACTGACCATCCCGCTGCTGGCCCGCACCCTGCACGTGAGCAACTCGACCGCGAAGACCTACGTGGCCCGGCTCTACGACAAGCTCGGCGCCAACAGCCGCTCCCAGGCGCTGATGGCGGCCATGGAACGCGGTCTGCTCCGGCCGCCCGCGCTCGCCGGCGCGGACGGCTGGTGAGGGCCTGCGGCTACCCGGGTTCGTCGGAACCCTCACCCACCCACGTACGCAGCCCGGGACCGTGCTGGTCGAGGGTGGGCGGCGCGGTGTGGTCGGTGGGGGTCACCTCGGCCCCGTCGGCGAAGAAGCGCAGCGGCGGCCCGGGGAGGGTCAGGTGGCCGAGGGTCGAGTGGTCGACGTCGATCAGCAGGCCCTGGCTGGCGGTCTGCTCCCAGGCGTAGACCTCGTCCAGCGAGCGGACCTTGCCGGCCGGGACGCCGGCCTCGGCGAGCTTGACGAGCAGCTCCTCGGCCGGCCAAGGCGCGAAGAGCGTCTCGACGAGCTCGACGACCTTCTCCCGGTTGGCCGCCCGCTCGGGGTTGGTGGCCATGCCCTCGAGGTCCGGTGAGATGTCGAAGGCGGTGCAGAACCTCCGCCACAGCCCCTCGCTGCCCACGGCGATCTGCACGGTCCCGTCGGCACAGCGGAACAGGCCGTACGGCGAGATGCTCGGGTGATGGTTGCCCTGGGCTCGCCCGACCTCGCCTGCCACAGTCCATCGGGTGCCCTGGAAACCGTGGACGCCGACGACGGCGGAGAGCAGCGAGGTGCGTACGACCGTGCCGCGGCCGGTGCGGTCGCGCTCGTGGAGTGCGGCGAGCAGACCGTAGGCGCCGTACATCCCGGCGAGCAGATCGGCGATCGGGGTGCCGACCCGTTGGGGGTCGCCGGGACCGGATCCGGTGAGCGACATCAGACCGGCCTCGCCCTGCGCGATCTGGTCGTAGCCGGACCGGCCGCCCTCGGGGCCGTCGTGGCCGAACCCGGTGATCGAGAGCACGACGAGGCGCGGGTTACGGGCCTGGAGCTCGTCGATGCCGAGCCCGAGCCGGTCCAGGACTCCGGTGCGGAAGTTCTCGATGAGCACGTCGGCCCGGTCCACCAGGCGCAGCAGCACGTCCTTGTCGTCCGTGTCCTTGAGGTCGAGGGTGATCGACTCCTTGTTGCGGTTGGCGGAGAGGAAGTACGTCGCCTCCCGCTGCCCCTCCTCCCCCACGAACGGCGGGCCCCAGCCCCGGGTGTCGTCGCCGTGTCCGGGCGCCTCCACCTTGATCACGCGGGCACCGAGGTCGCCCATCATCATCGCGGCGTGCGGCCCGGCCAGAGCACGGGAGAGGTCGAGGACGACGACGTCGTCGAGTGGTCCACGCATGCGCGTCACCAGCCCGGGAGGACCATGGTGGCCCAGACCAGGAGGGGACCGACGAGCACCACGATGACGCTGTAGCCGAGGATCTGCTTGTAGTAGCGCTCCTCGGTGATGGTGTCGGGCCGGTTGGCGAGCATCAGCGCTCCGTTGGTGGAGAACGGGCTCACGTCGACGATGGTCGAGGAGATCGCCAGCGCGGCCACGAACATGGCGGCGGAGATCCCGCCCTCGGCGATCAGCGGCACCGAGATCGGGATGATGATGGGCAGCAGCGCCGTCGAGGAGGCGAACGCGGAGACGACCGCGCCGACGTAGCAGAGGATGAGTGCGCCGACGGCCGCGACGCCCAGGCTCGCCGCCCAGCCACCCACGAACTCCGGCGACCCGGCGGTGTTGAGGATCGTGGCGTACGTCGAGACGCCGGCGACCAGGAGCACCGTCGGCCAGGCGATCTGGCGGATGGCGTCCTTGTGCTGGCTGGGCGAGAGCGCGGCCAGGACGGTCGCCGCGGTGATCGAGGCGAAGCCGATGTTCTTGTCGAAGAACAGGGCGACGGCGGCGACGATCACGAAGGCGGCCAGGGTGAGGACCTGCTCGGTGCGGATGCCGGGCTTGGTCCCGGTCGGGGCGAGGGTGCCGTAGCCGCGGGCCGGGACGGTCACGCCGCCCTCGTGCAGCTCGCCCGGTACGCCGGCGGCGGCGCCGGCCGCCTCATCGGGGTCGAGCCGCATGCTCATCAGCGATCGACCGCCGAGGGAGAAGAACAGGATGGTCGCCATGATCAGGTTGACCACCAGGCTGGCGACGAAGATCGTCATCTCGCTGGCGGGCAGGCCGTTGTCGACCATGACCGAGTTGGTGATCGTGCCGTAGATGCTGATCGGCGAGAAGCCACCGCCCTGAGCGCCGTGCACGACGAACATGCCCATCATCAGCGGGTTGATCTTGTAGCGGCCGGCGAACCCGAGCGCTACCGGCCCGATGATCGCGCAGGCCGCCGGGCTGGCGGCACCCATGGCGGTCAGCAGCGCGGTCACGCCGAACATCACCCATGGGATCAGCGCGACCCTGCCGCCCACCGCGCGTACGGCACTGCTGACGATCAGGTCGACCGTGCCGTTGTTCCTCGCGATCGCGAACAGATAGGTCACGCCTATCAGCGTCAGGATCAGGTCGGCACTGACTCCGGCCAGGATCTCCTTCTCGTCGAGGTTCAGCGCGAACATCCCGACGAGCCACGCTGCGACGTACGCGAGCGCTCCCATGTTGATCGGCAGCAACGTGCCTGCCACGAACAAGGCGACCAGCGCGATGATCGCCACCCATTCCGGTCCCATCGGACTTCCCTTCTGTTTGGCCCCCGTCTGGCACCGGTGTGACTCGCATCACCATCGGCTCAGTGGCCTAGCCAATAGGACAATCGGCCGAACGTCAATACCCTGTAGCCATGAGTGAGTCCGCGCGCTTTCCCCGTCCACTGCAGCGAACCCGCCTGTATGAGCAGGTCGCAGAGCAGATCACGGCCTGGATCTCGGAGAACGACCTGAAGTCCGGAGACCGGCTGCCGCCGGAGAGACAGCTCGCCACCAGCCTCGGCGTGAGCCGAGCGACCCTCAGCCAGGCCCTGGTCGCGCTCGAGGTCATCGGCGTCGTCGCGGTACGCCACGGCGACGGCACGGTGCTGATCGACAAGCCCCGGGTCGAGCGCATCACCGATGCGATCCGGGCGCACGCGGAGCGGATCCCTGACGTCATCGAGGCGCGCGACGCGCTCGAGACGAAGCTCGCCGCGCTGGCGGCACAGCGGCGTACGCAGGAGGACCTGGACCGCATCGACGCGGCGCTGAGGACGATGGACGACGACATCACGGGCGGCGGGCGCGGCGTCCACGGCGACGAGCTGTTCCACCGGGCGGTGACGCAGGCCGCCCACTCCCCTCTGCTCGAGCAGATGATGTCCGAGATCAGCGAGCTGATCCGCGAGACCCGCATCGAGTCGCTCTCCCAGCCCGACCGGCCCAAGACCTCGCTCGCCGGCCACCAGAAGATCGCCGACGCGATCGCCGCCGGCGATGCTGCAGCTGCGGCGGCGGCGATGCACGGCCACGTCATGCTGGTCAGCGACGTGGCGCTGCTCCGCGACGCATGACGCCGGTCGACCAGCTCGTCGTGCTCGCCGCGGGCCTGGGTGCGGGCATCCTCACCTCCACCGTCGGCGTCGCGTCGCTGCTCAGCTTTCCGGTCCTGGTCGCGGTCGGCCTCCCGCCGGTCGTGGCCAACACCTCCAACACGGTCGGGATGACGCCGGCCGGCCTCAGCGGCTCCTTCGGCTACCGGCGAGAGCTGGCCGAGCATCCGGGCGTGACCGCCGCCGTGCTGCTCACCGCGGGTGGCGGCAGCATCGCCGGGGCGTTGCTGCTGCTGTGGTTGCCGGGATCGGTCTTCGAGGCGGTCGTGCCGTGGCTGATCCTGGGCACCTGCGTACTCGTGGGGGTGCAGCCGCGGCTGAGCCGCTTCCTGCGCCAGCACGCCACCGATGCCGAGCCGCGGGTGCGGATCTCCGGGTTCACCACGGTCTTCGCGACGCTGACCGGCGCCTACGGCGGCTACTTCGGCGCCGGGTCCGGGGTGATGATGATGGCCGTGCTCGGGCTCGGCACCGACCTGGAGTTCCGTACGGTCAACGCGCTCAAGACCCTTGCGGTGATGGCCTCGAACGTGGTCGCGACGGTGATCTTCCTGGCCATCGCCGAGCTCGACTGGCGGGCCGTGGCCCTGCTGGCCGCAGGGTCGGTCGTGGGCGGGTACGTGGGGGCGCACATCGGCCGCCGGCTGCCGGCCACGGTCCTGCGGTCACTGATCGTCGTCGTCGGGATCGGCGCCGCGACGCTCATGCTCGTGCGCTGAGGTTCCGCGGCGTCAGAACGGCGGCCTTCCCGTCCCGGAGAGCCGGAACCGCCCCCAGGGGTCGATGTCGGAGAGCCGCCCCTCGGCCTCGCCATGGTCGGTGCGGACGGTGACGCTCTGACCGTTGCGTACGCCGTCGAGGGTCGTGCCGACGCGGCCGTACCAGTGGAAGTGACCATCGATCGGCTGGAAGACGCCGCGCAGCGCGACATCGACCTCCCAGGTGCCGTGCTCGGACTCGAGGCGCGCGGGACCGTCGTAGAGGTGCTGGGGCTCGTGCTCGCTCATCGGGCCACCTCCGTAGCGCAAGCGCCAGAATACGGACGCGGCCCGATGAAAGATCCTATGGTCGCTCGCTGACGCTCGCTCATCGGGGGCTCTTTCGCAGTGGGGTGACGATCTCGGGGCGATCCAGGGCACTCAGGTCGACGCCGTACTCGGCGGTGGTGCCCTCCAGTGCATGCCAGACGAACTCGCTCAGATAGCGGGTGAACGCGGCGCGGGACATGGTGCGCCGCTCGAGCCACCACTGGCCCGCGGACTCACCGATCCCGACCAGGCTGTGGGCCCACGGCTCGGCGCCGGCGGCGTCGACGCCGAGGCGGCCGAAGGTGTCGCCGAGCAGCCGCGCGAAGGTCGCCGCGATGAGCTGCTTGCCGTCCGCCAGCGGGTCGGTGCCGCCGGTGTGCTGGCGCACCACGAGCAGGTAGACGTTGGGGTGCTCGGCGATGGTCTCGACGTACGCAGCGACCCCGGCCTCGACGCGCTGGCGGGTCGAAGCGGGAGCGAGCACGGCCTCGACGACCGCGTCGAGGATCTGCTGGGCCGCCCACATCCCCACCGCTGCGTGCAGCTCGGCCTTGTCGGCGAAGTAGCGGTAGAGCACCGGCTTGCTGACCCCGGCCTCCGCGGCGATGTCGGCGATCGAGACCTCAGTCCCGGCCGAGTCGACGGCGCGTACGGCTGCCGCCACCAGCTCTGCCCGCCTGGTCTCGCGGTGCGCATCCCAGCGTGAGGAGCGGCCGTCGTCCTTGACCTTCCGTGTCATGTCCTGCACTCTAGCAACTACCCGTAACTCTGGGTAACACCTAGTTCCGTCGCTCCGTGAGGGAGAAGAATGACCATCGCCGACCCGACCTCCGACCGGCTCCTGCGCTCCACCGCACGTCAGTCCTACGACCCGGAGGTCGACCTCGACTGGGACGCCGCGCCCGTGGATGGACTGTGGTGGATGCAGCCCGAGCGCGTCTCCCTCTATGGCACCCCGACCTGGGACCGGCTCAGCCAGGAGCAGCAGATCGAGCTCTCGCGGCACGAGGTGGCCAGCATCATGAGCGTCGGACTGTGGTTCGAGGTGCTGCTGATGCAGCTGCTGCTTCGCGAGGTCTACGGCGCGGACCCACGCACGGCGCGCACCCAGTACGCGCTGACCGAGATCGGGGACGAGACCCGCCACTCGGTGATGTTCGGCCGGGCGATCGCGGCGATGGGCGCACCGGCGTACGGCCCCCGGCCCGCCGTCCTGCGTATCGGGAAGCTCGCTCCGCTGCTGCACGGGCCCAGCGTCTTCTCGGCGACCCTCGTCGGTGAGGAGCCGCTCGACCGGTGGCAGCGTGAGCTGATGAAGGACGAGCGCTGCCAGCCGCTGACCCGGATGGCCTCCCGCATCCACGTCACCGAGGAGGCCCGCCACGTCACCTTCGCCCGCGAGGAGCTCGCCGCGGCGATGTCGCAGAAGATGGGGCGTACGCAGCTCCGGATGCACCAGAACCTCACCGCCCGCGCGGCCTACGTGATGGCGCGCTCGCTGGTCCACCCGGACTGCTACGCGGCCGTCGGGCTCGACCCGATGGCGGCCCGCCGCGAGGTGCTCGGCAACGAGCACTACCGCGCGACGTTGGCCTGGATGGGCGAGAAGATGATGCCGTACCTCACCGAGCACGGGATGGTCTCAGCGAAGGACCGCAAGCTCTGGCGCGCGTCCTTCCTGGTGCCGCGCGACTGAGGCGGCGCGTCAGATGACGGCGAGACGGTCGACCAGCAGCTCGATCCGGCGCTCGGCGTCCTCCGGCAGGAGGCGCCCCGACCGGGTCAGGGTCGCCACTCCGTGCAGGGACGCCCAGAACACCTCGGTGAACAGCTCCGGCTCGACGCCGGCGCCGGCGACCTCGCCCAGTGTCTCCATCAGCGCCGCGAAGGCGTCCTTCAGCTGCTCGGGGGTGTCCTCCTGGGCGTACGTCAGGCCGCCGTCGAGCTGGAACAGCGCGTCGTAGACCGCCGGATTGCGCTCGGCGAAGTCGAGATACGCGCGGGCGAGGGCGGCGACTCGCTCGCGCGGAGCGCTCGCGGCCGCAGTCGCCGACCGCATCGCCACGGCCATCTCCGAGGCGCCCTCGAGAGCGACGGCACCGATGATCTCGCGCTTGCCGCGAAAGTGGCTGTAGAGGACCGGCTGGCTGTATTCGATGCGCTCGGCGAGCCGGCGCGTCGTCACCGCGTCCCACCCCTGCTGCTCGGCAAGCTCGCGGGCGGTCGCCACGATGAGCCGCTCGCGGTCCGCCCGCTCACGCTGCTTGCGCTCCTGTACCGACATGGCTTGATCCTAGCAGCGCTAGGCATTCGAGCGGCAGCACTGACCGCGCCGACTCCTCGGTCAGCGGAAGGCGGACTCCCCCGTGAGCGCCTGGCCGATGATGAGCTGGTGGACCTCGCTGGTGCCCTCGTACGTCAGGACCGACTCGAGGTTGTTGGCGTGGCGCAGGATGGGGTACTCGAGGGTGACGCCGGCGGCGGCGAGGATGGTGCGGCACTCCCGGGCGATGGCGATGGCCTCGCGGACGTTGTTGAGCTTGCCGAGGGAGATCTGCTCGGAGCGGAGGGTGCCCTCGTCCTTCAGGCGGCCCAGGTGGAGGGCGAGGAGCATCGCCTTGCCGAGCTCGAGAGTCATGTCGGCGAGCTTGGTCTGGGTGATCTGGAATCCGGCGAGCGGCTTGTCGTAGATCTCGCGGGAGGCGGCGTACGCGATGGCGGACTCGAGGCAGTCGCGGGCCGCGCCGACGGCGCCGAAGACGATGCCGAAGCGGGCCTCGTTCAGGCAGGACAGCGGACCCTTCAAGCCCCTGACCTCGGGGAACGCGGCGGACTCCGGGAGGCGTACGCCGTCGAGGACGATCTCACCGGTGACCGAGGCGCGCAGGGACAGCTTCTGCTTGATCACCGGCGCCGAGAAGCCCGGGGTGTCGGTGGGGACCACGAAGCCGCGGATCCCCTTGCCGTCGGGTCCCTCGTCGGTCTGGGCCCAGACGACGGCGACGTCGGCGACCGGGGCGTTGGTGATCCACATCTTCGTGCCGGACAGGATCCAGTCGCCCGAGGCATCTCGGCGCGCTCGCGTACGCATGCCGGCCGGGTTGGAGCCGAAGTCGGGCTCGGTGAGACCGAAGCACCCGATCGCCTCTCCGGCGGCCATCCGCGGCAGCCACTCCTGCTTCTGCTCCTCGCTCCCCCACTTCCAGATGGCGAACATCGCCAACGAACCCTGCACGGAGACCAACGACCGGATCCCGGAGTCGGCCGCCTCGAGCTCCATGCAGGCCAGGCCGTACGCCGTGGCGCTGGTGCCCGCGCAGCCGTAGCCCTCCAGATGCATCCCGAGAACGCCCAGCTTGCCGAGCTCGGGAGCGAGCTCGCGGACCGGGACCTCGCCGGCCTCGAACCAGCCCGCGAGGTGCGGCTTGATCTCCTTCTCCGCGAAGGATCTCACCGTGTCGCGGATCGCGCGGTCCTCATCGCCGATGAGTGCCTCGGTGCCGAAGAGCTCGAGCGGGGTCTGGGGCATGGGGTCTCCTTGGGGTCGAGAGAGGGCGCTGCCGATTGTGTCACCCGTCACTCGAAGTCGTTTGAACCGTTCGCCACCGAGCTCCGTAGTACGGGTGAAGGCCGGCATCGGGTCAGCCTCCAGGCGAGAGGAAACGGCGTGCGGACACGTACGAAAGCAGCAGTCGGGATCGGTGCGGCAGTGGTCGTGGTCGGAGGTGCTGCGGTGATCTTCGGACCCGGTTGGTACGCGGACCGGGCCGAGGACGCGGCCGCCGACAAGCCCAGCCTCAGCGCGTCGGCAGCCCCCGCGGACGGCGCGGACAGCAGCGGGACCTGGACCGTCTCGGACGGCTCCTTCGCCGGCTACCGCGTCGACGAGGTGCTGCGGGGCGAGGACGTCACCGTCACCGGCCGGACCGAGGACGTCACCGGCGAGGTCACCATCGCCGATGGCCAGGTCACCGAGGCGAACGTCGAGGTCAAGGTCGCGACGATCGCCACCGATTCCGACAACCGTGACGGCTACTTCCGCGAGAACGCGATCGAGGCCGATCAGTTCCCCACCGCCACCTTCGAGCTGACCGAGCCCGCCACCCTCGAGGAGGGCGCGACCGAGGTCGAGCTGGTCGGTGACCTCACCGTGCACGGCGAGACGAAGTCGGTGACCGTCGACGCCGAGGTCGGCGGCGACGGGACCAATGCGCTCCAGGTCGTCGGCAGCGTCCCGATCACCTTCGCGGACTTCGGTGTCGAGGCGCCGAACCTGGGCTTCGTGAGCGTCGAGGACACCGGCAGCGTCGAGTTCTCGCTCGACCTGGCCAAGAGCTGATCCGGGACTCTGGGATCCTGGGTGCGTGCGGGAGGTGACATGGGTGCGGAGGACGAGCTGCTCGTAGCGGTGCACGACGCCCACTCGGAGGCGCTCTACCGCTACGTCGTACGCCGTACTGGTGACGCCGAGGAGGCGCGCGACGTGGTGCAGGAGACGCTGCTGCGCGCCTGGCGCCACCCGGAGGTGCTGCAGCGGCCCGACGAGGGCGTACGCGCCTGGCTGTTCACCACCGCCCGCAACCTCGTCATCGACGACCTGCGCAGCGCGCGCCGAAAGCGGGAGTACGCCGCCGAGTCGCCGCCCGAGGCGACCCGGGCGGACGAGACCCAGGCGGTGCTCGACTCCTGGGTCGTCGCCGATGCGCTGCTCGCGCTCTCCCCCGAGCACCGTGCGGTGGTGGTCGGCGCCTACTACGGCAGCCGGTCGGTCACCGAGCTCGCCCACGAGCTCGACATCCCGCCCGGCACGGTCAAGTCCCGGCTGCACTACGGTCTGCGAGCCCTGCGTCTCGCCCTGCAAGAGAAGGGGGTCACCTCATGAACGACGACCTGGACGCCTCCGCACATGAGACGTACGCCGACTGGGACGCGTCCTACGTGCTCGGGGCACTGAGCCCGAGCGACCGCCGTGCCTACGAGCGGCACCTGGCCGGCTGCAGCGTCTGCCACGACGCCGTCGCCGAGCTCGCCGGCATGCCCGGGCTGCTCGGCGCGCTCTCGCGCGCGGAGGCCGAGGAACTGCTCGAGGAGCCGGCCGTCGAGGTCGCGACGCCGCCGCTGGCGGAGCTAGCCGGGGCCGTACGCCGGTCCCGGCTGCGTCGCCGGGCCTTCGCGGTCGCGGCCGCGGCCGTCCTGCTCGCGGGCGGGACCGCGATCGGTGGCCTGGCCATCGGTCGCGACGGCAGCGGGTCGCCGGTCGCCGGCCCCTCGGCCCCGGTCACCCCGGCCAGCTCGACGGCCGCGAACGTACGCACCGTCGACCTGCGCCCCGTGGGCAGCGTCGACATGTGGGCCCAGCTGGTCGTCACCCCGACGTCTTGGGGCACCAAGCTCAACTGGAGCTGTCACTACCCACCCAAGCCAGGCAAGAGCTCGCCGGGGCCGTCCGACTATCCGGTCGAGCCGGTGACGTACGACCTGGTGCTGGTCGGCCGCGACGGCGCGCGCACCGTCGCCGGATCGTGGACCTGGTCGGGTGGGGAGACGCTCGGGCTGGACGCCTCCTCCGCGGTGCCGATCGCCGACGTCGAGCGGGTCGAGATCACCCTCGTCGGCGAGGACACCGCGGTCGCGGCAGCCTCGCTGACCTAGGGCCCTAGAGTCCGAGCTCGGAGACGGTCTTCTCCCGCATCTCGACCTTGCGGACCTTGCCCGTCACGGTCATCGGGAACTCCTCGACGATCAGGACGTAGCGCGGGATCTTGTAGTGGGCGAGCTTGCCGGTGGCGTACGCCCTCAGGGTCTCGGCCGTCATCCGCTCGGCGCCGGGGCGCAGGCGGACCCAGGCGCAGAGCTCCTCGCCGTAGGTCTCGTCGGGCACGCCGATGACCTGGACGTCCTCGATGTCGGGGTGGGTGTAGAGGAACTCCTCGATCTCGCGGGGGTAGATGTTCTCGCCGCCACGGATGACCATGTCCTTGATCCGGCCGACGATGTTGCAGTAGCCGTCGGCGTTCATGACGGCGAGGTCGCCGGTGTGCATCCAGCCGTCCTCGTCGATCGCCGCCCGGGTCTTCTCCTCGTCGGACCAGTAGCCGAGCATCACCGAGTAGCCGCGGGTCTGGAACTCGCCCGCCTCGCCCCGGGGCAGCGCGGCGCCGGAGGTGGGGTCGACGACGCGTACCTCGACGTGCGGGTGCACCCGGCCGACGGTGGCGGTGCGGTGCTCGAGGTCGTCGTCCATCCGGGTCTGGGTCGAGACCGGCGAGGTCTCGGTCATCCCGTAGGCGATCGAGACCTCGCTCATGTGCATCTCGTTGACACACCGCTTCATCACCTCGACCGGGCACGGGCTGCCCGCCATGATCCCGGTGCGCAGCGTGCTGAGGTCGAAGGTGCCGAAGTCGGGATGGTTCTGCATCGCGATGAACATGGTGGGTACGCCGTAGACGGCCGTGCACTGCTCGTCCTGGACGGCCGCCAAGGTGGCCGCCGGGTCGAAGGCGGGGCCCGGGATCACCATCGTGGCTCCATGGGTGATGCAGCCCAGGTTGCCCATCACCATCCCGAAGCAGTGGTAGAAGGGCACCGGGATCGCCAGCCGGTCGTTCTCGGTGAAGCCGATCGTCTCGGTGGTGAAGTAGCCGTTGTTGAGGATGTTGCGGTGGCTCAGCGTCGCGCCCTTCGGATAGCCGGTGGTGCCCGAGGTGTACTGGATGTTGATCGGGTCCTCGGGGCTCAGCTCGTAGGTGACGTGGTCGGTCAGCCGCTCGCCGGTGCCGGCCTCGAGGAGCGCGGTCCACTCCGGGTCGCCGATGAAGACGGTCTGCTCGAGGTCGGGGCAGTCGCCGCTCACGTCGGCCACCATCGAGCGGTAGTCGGAGGTCTTGAACGCGGGGGCGGAGACGAGCAGCCTGATGCCCGACTGGGTCAGGGCGTACGCCAGCTCGTGGGTGCGGTAGGCCGGGTTGATGTTGACCAGGATCGCGCCGATCTTCGCGGTCGCCACCTGGGTCAGCGTCCACTCCGCGCAGTTGGGCGCCCAGATGCCGACCCGGTCGCCCTTCCCGATCCCGGCCTTGCGCAGGCCGACGGCCAGCGCGTCGACGTCGCGGCTCATCTCGGCGTACGTCCAGCGTCTGCTCTGCTGATCGCCTCGGGCTCCGCTTCGGCCGGACGCCACCTCGACTAGGGCCTCCCGGTCACCGAATCTGGCGACGGTGCGGTCGAAGCTCGCGCCGATCGTCTCCTCCAGCAGCGGCGTGGTCGTCTCTCCGGCAGCGTAGGAATCCGTCATGGGCCCAGTGTGACCTGAGTCACGGGTGGGTTCCAAGGGTCTGCTGAGGGTGTCAGTCCCCGGTGATGAGCTCCGCGGCGCGCTCGCCGATCAGGATCGCGGGCGCGTTGGTGTGGCCGCGCACGATCCTGGGCATGACCGAGGCGTCGGCGACGCGGAGGCCCTCGACGCCGCGTACGCGCAGCCGGGGGTCGACCACGCTGGCCTCGTCCGTGCCCATCCGGCAGGTGCCGGTCGGGTGGTAGAGGGTGTGGGCGTGACGTGCCAGGAGCGCGTCGGCGACCTCCTCCGCGGACGAGCCCACCGGTACGTCGGGGCGCAGGAACTTGCCGAGGAACGGCTTGAGCGCGGGCTGCGAGGCGATCTCCAGCGTCACCCGGACCCCTTCGACGATGGCAGCGCGGTCCCTGCCCTCGGGGTCGGAGAGGTAGCGGGGGTCGATGATCGGCTTGGCGGCCGGGTCCTTGGAGGTGAGCGTGACGCTGCCGCGGCTGGCCGGGTCGACGAGGATCGGACCGGCCACGACCGCCTCACCCACGAACGGGATCAGACCCTCGTCGAAGAAGCCGACCGGGGCGAAGATCATCTCGATGTCGGGCGCCTCCAGGTCGGGGCGCGAGCGGATGAAACCGTACGCCTCGCCGACGTTGGAGGTGAGCATCCCGCGCCTGCGCAGCAGGTAGTTGAGCAGGTGACGTGCCGACTCCGCGGTCGCGAGCGAGCCCTGCTCGACCTCCCAGCCGATGCCGGCGACGAGATGGTCGGTGAGGTTCTCCCCCACCTGTTTCGCATCACGTACGACCTCGATGCCGAGGTCCTTCAGGTGGGCCGCCGGACCGATCCCGGAGAGCATCAGCAGCTGCGGGGTGTTGATCGCGCCGCCGGAGAGGATCACCTCGCGCCGGGCGGTGATGGTCGTCTGCTGTCCGTCGACGACGGCCTCGACGCCGGTGGCGCGGGTGCCGTCGAAGGTCACCCGCGACACCAGGGCGCCGGTCACCACGTTGAGGTTGGCGCGCCTGGCGGCCGGCTTGAGGTAGGCCGCGGCCGTGCTCCACCGGGCGCCGCGGCGCTGGGTCACCATGGTCTCCACGTACGCCTCGGGGTTGGGGCCGTTGGCCCGTCCGCGCCGGTAGCCGGCCTGCTCGGCGGCCTGGAGAAACGACTCGGTGTAGGGACGGGGGCTCCGCTGCCGCTCGACGCGGACCGGGCCACCGGTGCCATCCAGCGCGGTCGCGTCCTCGACGTCCTCGAGCTTCGCGTACGTCTTCTTGACGACGTCCCAGCCCCACTCGGGTCCGGCCGCCGCGCCCCACTCCTCGTAGTCGGCCTGGAGACCCTTGACCCACATCATCGCGTTCATCGAGGACGAGCCGCCGAGCATCCGGCCGCGGGGCCAGTAGATCCGCCTGCCGCCGAGCGCCGGCTGTGGCTCGGTGGAGTAGTCCCAGTCGTGCTCGGACCGGAAGAGCTTCGAGAACGCCGCCGGGATGTGGATGTTCATGCTCTTGTCGCGCGGCCCGGCTTCGAGCAGGGTCACCTGGACGCTCGGGTCCTCGCTGAGACGCGCCGCGAGCACGGCCCCTGACGATCCGGCCCCCACCACCACGTAGTCGCTGGTCAGTTCCTGGCTCATACCGGATCTCCTTCGTCAACGATGACGGGCTTTCGGAAGGTTACCGCCGCGGAGGCGGGGTTGGGGAGGGATGAGTCAGTCGGCCAGGAAGGCGCCCAGGGCGTAGGCGGGGTGGCGGTCGAGGTTGTGGCGGCCGCGGTCGTAGCGGCGGGTGGTGCGGGGATCGGCGTGGCCAGCGGCGTCCTGAACGTCCTCGAGAGGTACGCCGGCCTCACGGGCCAGGGTGACGAAGGTGTGGCGGAGGCTGTGCGGGGAGAGCTTGTCGCCGTGCTCGATGCCGGCCTCGGTGCCGAGCCTGCGGATGAGCCGGAACGCCTCGGAGCGGTGCCAGCGGTTCCCGGTGCCGGTGATGAAGACCGGGCCGTCGGCCCGGGCGTCGAGGTAGGCGTCGAGCGCCTGTGAGGTCGCCGGGTTGAGGACGACGTCGCGCCGGGCGCCGCCCTTGCGGGTGATCGAGAGGATGCGGTGGCCGCGGGCGTGGCTGAGGTCGCTCACGTCGGCGCCCAAGGCCTCGGAGATGCGTAGGCCGTCGTGGAGCAGAAGGGTCACCAGCGCCGCGGCGCGGCTGGAGTTCTCCCGCGCGGCGGCGAGGAAGGCGCGCGCCTCTCCCCTGTCCATGCCGAGCGTCTGGGAGTCGTTGCTGGTCTTGGGGCGCTTGATGTGCTCGGCCGGTGAGGCGCTCAGGACGTCCTCCGCCACGCCGTAGCGGTAGAAGCCGGCGATCGCGGAGAGTCGTCGCGCGATCGTCGCGGGGCTGCGCCTCGACTCCAGATGCCGGGCGTAGCCGTCGACCATCGCCCGGTTGGCGGCGAGCGGGTCGATCTCCAGCGCGGCGCACCAGCCGAACCAGTCGGCGAGGTCGCGTCCGTACGCAGCGCGGGTGTGCCCTGCGTAGGAGAGCAGGAACCTTCTGGCGAGCGCTTCGGCCCTCTTCTCCTGGGGCAGCTCCCTCAGGTCTTCGAGGAACAGCTCTCTGACGGATTCCGTCACGGAGAGGTCTGTTGTGGGGGTCTGCGGACGGTGCTCGATCGCGCTCACAGGCACACATCATAATGCCGGTTATGTTGTGCGTCTCGCCGGGATCTCATTTGAGCGGAATTTAGTCTTCGTTACGTCTTTCGTCACGCTATGCTGACGTAATGACGGAAACGATTGCTGTCGACGAGAAGCTCTGCCGATTCCCTGGCTGTCCGCTGCCCGCGGCGGCCTCGGAGAGCGGAAGCGGCCGGCCGCCGGAGTACTGCGACGACCCCGCCCACAACCGAGCCGCGGCCTGGCGGGAGCGGAAGCGCCTGCAACGGCTCGTGGAGACACGGGATCCCGAGGAGACCGCGCGACCGGTGCAGGCCGCCCAGCAGCGGGCCGCGGAGATCACCACCCAGCTGACCCAGCTCGCCGACAGGTTCCTCGACCAGCTCCCGAAGGCGCTGGAGGAGCTGCGTACGCTCGGCGACCTGACCGCTGCCGAGGCCCAGATCGCGACCGTGCAGAGCGAGGCACAGGAACAGATCGCCGCCGCGAGCGCTCGCGCCGTGCGCGCCGAGCAGGCGCAGCGTACGGCCGAGGCGGAGCGCGACGAGGCAGATGCCGCTGCGGCAGAGGCGTTGGAGGAGTCGGAACGCTCAGCCGAGATCCTGCGGGAGGCACTGTCCGCCACGGCCGCGGCGGAGGAGTCTCGTCAGGCCGCACAGGCGGCGCGGGAGCGAGCGGAGTCCGACGCGGCGGCCGCGGCGAAGACCGCCTCCGCGACGATCGCCTCCCTCGAGAAGCGTCTGGAGGAGACGGCCACGGCGCGCGACGCCCTGGCCGAGAAGCTCGAGAAGCTGCAGGCCGAGCACGCCTCGGCCCTGCAGCGCCGGCGGAGCGAGACCGCGCGTGCCGACCACGCCGAGAAGGCGACGGCACGGCTCCAGGAGCAGCTGATCGCCGAGAAGAAGGCCGCCGAGAAGGCGGCGGCGAGTGCGGAGGCGACGATCTCCGGGCTGCGTACGCAGCGCGACGCCGCCCGCGAGCAGATCGACGCCCTGCGCGACCAGGTGGCCGACCTTCGCGGGAGCGAAGCGGCGGCGAAGGCGGATCGCGATGCCACCCGCGCCGAGCTGGACCGAGAGCGCGCCCACGCGAGCGAACGGCTCGAGGACCTGCGGGCGGCACACCAGGCCCAGGTCGCGCAGCTGGTGGAGCAGATCGAGCGGCGTACGGCATCACCCGAGCTGCCGGAAGAGGGTGCGTGACACGCGGGACCCCAGTTGGAGCTCAACGGACCACATCCGCTACTGTTCTTCTCGCAAGCGGACGTAGCTCAGTTGGTAGAGCGCAACCTTGCCAAGGTTGAGGTCGCGAGTTCGAGCCTCGTCGTCCGCTCCACTGCGAGGGCCGCCCGATCGGGCGGCCCTCGGTCAATTTCCCGTGGCGAAACCAGCATCTCGCCGCAACTGCTCTAGGATTTCACTGTTCTGGGAATCTTGTGCACCGGGTGTGGATCAGCCCGGAGGCGAAGCCGACAACCGAAGGACTGTGCGTGGGGGGCGTTGAGTGAGCGGGAAGTTCATCGACGCCTATGCCGTGCTCGAGATCGGTCCGGACGCGGACGACGCGGCCGTCCGAGCTCGCCATCGTGAGCTCGCCAAGCAGTTTCATCCCGACCGTGGCGGCCGTGCCGCCGACGGCGAATTGATGATGCGCATCAACCGGGCGCGCGACGTGCTGCTCGACCCGGTCGCCAGAGCCACCCTCGACGAGGAGCTCGCCCGGCGCCGCCGTAAGGCCGCTGCCGCGGCGGCCGCAGGGAAGCCGACCGCGTCTGCTTCTCCTACCCCGCCGCTCAGCCGCGACCGGCGCTGGCGAGCCGAGTGGGGTGCCACGACCCCGCGGCCCGCCCCGGCACCCGGAGGCAGCTCCCCGGCCCCGGTCCCGCCACCGGCTCGGGTGCGCCCCTCGGCCAGCCGGCTGCGGCAGGCCACGCGCCAGGCTCGAGCGGCCAACGCCGCGCTGTCCTCGCGCCAGCGAACCGCGGCGCCGAAGCCTCCTCCCCCGGTCACCGAGCCGCCTCCTGCTCCGCCCGCAGGCCAGCCGACGATGACGGCCCAGCCCAGCGCGCCGCAGCCCCCGAACCCTCAGCCGGTGGTGCCGCAACCTGCCCCTCCGCAGCAGCAGACCGCACCGTCGCCGGACAAGCCGACCAACGCCTGGTCGCTCTACGCAGTGCCGCTCGACGCGGTCTCGGTCGCGTCGCTGCTCGCCAGCGTGCTGATGTGCGGCCCGCTCGGCTTCATCCTCGGCATCATCGGCCTGGCCCGCACCGCCGACGACAAGCGTCGCGGCCGTTGGGCCGCCGTCGCCGGCATCGCCATCAGCAGCCTGGCGATGCTCGTCGCCGTCGGCTACGTGATGCAGGCGATGTCGGCACCTGGACCCTGACGCCGGGCTTCGCCCAGCGGCCACTCGGCGATGGTCCGGCAGCCGTGGTTCGCGTACCACTGCAGGCTGACCCGGTCCGCGTGACATCGTGCAGGGAGGAACGACGCCAGGGACGTACGTGTCGAGTCGAGGTCCACTCCCCCCGCGATGTGGTCGACGGTCAGGTGCGGCACTGGTTCGAAGAGTCCGTCATAGGGCGGGCACTGCGGGAACGCCGCACCCAGCTCGGCGCTCAGCGCCGCGAAGGGCTCGGCAGGGTCAGGGTGCAGATAGATCGTGCCACCGGCGAAGAGACGTACGTCGTCCAGCACGAAGTCGAACGCCACTGCCGCGGCCGCGATCTTCCCGACCCGCTCCAGATCGTCCGTCGTGGGTGCGGCCAGAAACGGCGCGAGCAGCGTGATGTGCGCGTGTACGAACGCGGGGTCCGCGGAGACGAACGAGTCGTCATAGTGGCGCGTCCGCTCCAGGACGTACGCCTCCAGCTCCGGCACCGGGACGACGAGCACCGAGTGTCCGGTGGAGGATCTGCTCATGGCGGGATTCTCGCGGGCACCCCAGGTCGATGACCACTCGGCGCGGACCGCTCGCCACTCGGCTAAGGTGCCCGGGTGTCTACGCCTGAGATGCCCGCCGAACTGCTCAAGCACGCCCTCGACGCGACGGGGTTCATGCCTCCCGAGGAGGGCACGGCACTGTTCGAGTACGCCGTGGAGCGACTGCCGCACGGACCGGCCGTCGAGATCGGCACCTACTGCGGGAAGTCGTCGGTCTATCTCGGCGCCGCGGCGAAGCTGACCGGAGGCACGGTGTTCACCGTCGACCACCACCACGGCAGCGAGGAGAACCAGGCGGGCTGGGAGCACCACGACACGACCCTCGTCGACGAGCGCACCGGGCGGCTGGACACGCTGCCGACGTTCCGGCGCACGATCGAGCAGGCCGGCCTCGAGGACGAGGTGGTCGCGGTGATCGGTGCCTCGACCACCGTGAGCCGGTGGTGGACGACGCCGGTCTCGCTGCTCTTCATCGACGGCGGCCACGGCGTGGAACCCGCGCAGCTCGACTACCGCGGCTGGGCGCCGAAGGTGATGCCCGGCGGGCTGCTCCTGGTCCACGACGTCTTCCCGGACCCGGCCGAGGGCGGCCGCCCGCCGTACGAGGAGATCTACCTCCCCGCGCTCGCCTCGAAGCAGTTCGAGGAGATCGACGCGGTCGGGTCGCTACGCGTGCTGCGACGCCTCTGACGCCGGCTACGAGTCTGCTGGCGACGTTTACGGGAATCTGAGCGGGAGTCCCTCTGTCGCTCGCTTGCCTCCCATCGCCCACGTATTCAAGACAATGACCACTGCGAGCCCAGCCATCACCGCAGCAAACTCGCGACTGTGAATGCCGAGCCAGAGTGTGGTCGACGCTCCAACGACGGCGCTGACAGTGACCGCCAGCAGCAGACGGCGCCACCAGTACGGTGGCAGGTCAGTAGCCATCGACCGGTTGGGCTCCCATGGCGTCCCAAGGCGGTCTTCTCCGTGCGATCGCCCTCTCGGAAACAGGATCTGGCCGTCCGGCAGCACGACCGCCACGCGTTTGTCCGTGTCAATCTGGCCGAGCACGTGCACAGCTCGCGGCTCGTCGAGGTTCTCGATGCCCGGTTCCCAGCTCACCCTTTGCGCGACTGCCGCTCGCCGGGGTGAGGTATCCATCAGCCAGAGCCACGGACGGCCGAACTCGTCCCGCGACGCCGATGCCCGCGCCCGGCTTGGCTGGTTCCTCAAGGTGGCCAGCACGTTCGACCACCAACGCGACCACGCGATCCCGTACCCCATCAGCACGGCAAACGCCGCCAACTGCAGAGCGAAGTAGTCGTCGCTGGCCGCCGTTTCGCTCGGGTCCGCGGGGTATCCGATGCCCGGTTCTCCGTCCGACGCATAGCGGACGTCGAACGGCGTGCCCACGACGTACGTCTCATCAGCGTAGATCTTGAACCGCTGTACGAACGTGCCCTCAGGACTCTGCCAACGAACTCGGACGTCGCCGCTGTCACCGATGCCATCTTCGATCACGACGCCGGTCGCGATCTCCTCAGCGGCGGCGCTCTCGTGCGCGAGACTGGATCGCTGCCAGAGCCCGTACCCGAAGGCTGCGCCGGTGACCATGGTCGTGCCGATCATGGCTAGCGCGGTCAGCCGCAACACGTGGGCACTCCGCTGAATCCTCCATCGAGTCGGACCCGGAGCGAGAATCATCCTGAAGCAGAGGAACAGCGCTCCGGATGCGGCAGCTGCGGTCAACCCCGAATGGATTCCGAATACCGGACCGATCAATCCACCTGCCACTGCCGAGAAGAGTCCCGTCTGCGCCATGGCATGAACCAGCCACCCCATCCGCGGCTCGTCGCGGTAGTCCGACACCGCACCCCAGCGCCGGATACCGGATCCAGGTGGCTGGTGGCGAAGCGAACCGAGCGGCGTCCAGCATCGTCCCGACGGTCCGACCACAGTGACGCGCCTGCGTCCGTGGAGCGAACCGCGGACTTCGAGGGTGGAAGCATCGGACACCTCCTCCATGTCTCGCTCCCAGGTCACCAACTGCCAGGCCGCTACGTCCGTCGGTTGCGAGCGGTCATGAAGCTTGAGCCAGGGCCGTCCGCGTCGATCCGACCACACCGACACTGACGCAAGAGTGGATGCCCGACTCCGAGAGACCAGCACCGCGCCCCAACGGAACAGCCACACGACCAGGACGATTCCGACGACGGCTAGGGCGAATGCGCCAATGAGGTCGAACCCATCCTGGTAGGAACTCTCGTACGGGTCCGAGAACACGGGCTGCCAGTCAGGGTGGTTCTCGTCATAGCTGATCTCGATCGCAGCGCCATCGGTGTAGATGCTCGGGACGTACGCAGGGAGATCATCGACGTGCGTCTTGCCGTACAAGTCGACCCACTCGACGGTTACCTCCGACTCAGTAGTTGCAACGACCGTGGCCGAGACCGACGTCAGCGATTCATCAAGCCGGTGTGACTGCCACAGGGAGTAGCCGACGAGCGGCCCCAGGAGGACCAGCGGACCGACGAGACCAAGGACGGTGAGACGTAACGCATTGCTCATAGCAACCGCGGACACTAGTTCGTGCGCGGTCCCTGCGCGTGATTGTCTCCAAAGCGTTAATGGGCTGACGCGACCGCGTCCGTCTCGCACCCACACTCCAGCGCCAGCTCCTCGAACGGAGCGGCGAGGGAGGTGCCGCGCATGATGGCGGAGCCGGGGGTGGACCCACCGTAGCGTTCCCCCAGCGCGTCCGCGGCCAGGATGACGGCGGCGGCGGTGAAGGTGGAGTGCTCCTCGGGCCAGTAGGCGTTGGGGTTGGGGTTGGGGTAGTCGGGCGACTCGTAGACCCAGCCGGTCCAGTAGCCGCCGTCGTCGGCACGCATGTGCTGCATCTCGGTCAGCAGCCGGAGCGCGCGGCGGTGGTCGCCGATGTTGTCGAGGGCCATCGCCAGCTCGCAGGTCTCCGCGCCGGTGACCCACGGGTTGGTGTCGACGCAGAGGGCGCCGAGGCCGGGGCGTACGAAATGGTCCCAGCGCGAGGCGATCAGGTCGTGCCCGTCGGCACCGACGACGGCGCCGCCGAGGACCGGGTAGTACCAGTCCATCGAGTGGTGCGACTTGTCCTCGAACGAGTCACGGTGGTGGCGCAGGGCGTGACCGAGCCGGCCGCCGACGATCTCCCACTCCGGCTGCGGGTCGTCCATCAGGTCGGCCAGAGCGACCCCGGCGCGCAGCGACTGGTAGATCGAGGACGAGCCGGTGAGCAGCGCGAACGGGTCGCGCGGGGTCCAGGCGATCCCGCCGAAGGGCAGCTGCAGGCCGACCACGAAGTCGAGTCCTGCGCGCACCGAGGGCCACAGCCGCTCCACGAACGCCCGGTCCCGGCGGATCAGCCAGTGGTGCCAGAGCCCGACGGCGAAGTAGGCCGACATGTTGGACTCGCCGATCGTCTCCACCGCCGAGCCGGAGACGATCTTCATCGGCCAGGACCCGTCGCCGTTCTGCAGCGACGGGATCCAGTCGTACGCAGCCTCGGCCTCCTCCACCAGGCCACCGACGAGCAGGCCCATGGCCGCCTCGACGTGGTTCCAGATGTCGGTGTGCTGACCGGGGACCCACGGGATCGCGCCCGACGCCTCCTGGGCGCGGGCGATCGACCCGGCCGTGGCGACGATCTGGGCAGGGGTCAGCACCCCGTCGACGTACGGGATCTCGACTCTCATCCGCGAATCAGGCGGCCGAGGTGGGGTCGGTGGCGATGGGGCCCGGCTTGCGGAAGTAGAGCACCATGCTCTTGCCGATCATGGGGTCGAGGACCTTCCCGGCGAGGCGCAGCGGCAGCGGGTTCTTCATGATCTCCCAGACCAGGATCTGGTGGTACGCCTTCACCAGGACGTGCTTGTCGTTGTCGACCCCGACGGCCGACTTCAGCCACCAGTAGGGCGCGTGCAGGCCGTGGGCGTAGGACTTGCCCTCGAAGATCATCGCCTCACCAGGGGTGCCGTCGTTGGGCCGGCCGGCCTTGGTGACCTTGTCGATGAGCTCGTGGTCGGTGTAGATGCGGATGTGGCCGCCGGTGGTGTTGTGGTAGTCCTCGGAGAGCTTCCAGTTGACGACCTCGGGCAGCCAGCGCGGCACCGAGATGGCCAGGGTGCCACCGGGACGCAGCACCCGGACGAGCTCCTTGATCGCGTCGACGTCGCGGTGGATGTGCTCGAGCACCTCGGCGGCCACGATCCGGTCGAACTCGCCGTCGGCGAAGGGCAGCGACAGCGCGTCGCCCTCCTTGACCTCCGCGTTCGCGCCCTCGGGGACCTCGTCGCGCATCGCGAAGAACCAGTCGCTGACCTTGGCCAGCTCCTCGGCGTCCTGGTCGAACGCGATCACGTCGGCGCCGCGGCGGTACATCTCGAAGGCGTGGCGGCCGCCGCCGGCGCCCATGTCGAGCACGCGCTCTCCGGCCTGAAGGCCAAGGCGGTCGAAGTCAACGGTGAGCACGGCTCACTTCCTCTCGTCTGTGGTGAACTCGTCGATGGACTGCTGATACAGGGCCGTCATCCGCTCGGCGACGGCGTGCCAGGAGAAGTGCTCCTCGACGCGGGCGCGCCCGGCGGCCGAGTAGCGGGCCCGGCGCTCGGGGTCGTCGAGCAGCGCCGCGATGGCCTGTTCGAGCTCCTCGGTCTCGCCCGGGGTGACCTGCTTCGCGCACAGGTCGTCAGGACCGACGACCTCGGGGATCGCGCCGGCGCGGGAGACGACGAGCGGGGTGCCACACGCCATCAGCTCGGCGGTGGGCAGTGAGAACCCCTCGTAGAGGGAGGGCACGCAGGCGATCTCCGCGGAGCCCATCAGCTCGACGAGCTCGGCGTCGGAGATGCCGTTGACGAAACGTACGTGGTCCTTGATCGCGAGCTTCTCGATGAGCTGCTCGGTCGGACCGCCCTTCTTGGGCTTGGAGACCAGGACCAGCTCGAGATCCCGTTCGGTACGCAGCTTGGCGAAGGCCTCGAGCAGGAAGGCGATGCCCTTCAGCGGGGCGTCGGCACTGGCCATGGCCAGGATGCGGCCCGGGGTGCGCGGCCCGGCTGGAGGGACGAACTCCTCGGGTACACCGAGATGCACGGTCTGCACCCGCTCGGAGGGGACGCCGAAGTCGGTCAGGATGTCGCGCTTGGAGTTGTCCGAGGGCGTGATCACGTGCCGCAGCTGCGAGGCGACCTTGGCCTGCATCTTCACGAACGAGTACCAGCGCCAGACGCCGAACTTCTTCTTCCAGCCCTGCGCGCTGTCCAGCTCGATGCGCCGGTCGAAGGAGATCGGGTGGTGGATCGTGGTCACCAGCGGCAGGCCGACCTCGGGCTCGATGCTCAGCAGCGGGGTGGCCAGGGTCTGGTTGTCGTGGACGATGTCGAAGTCGCCCTTCCGCTCCTTCAGCACCTTGAGGACGCGCTTGGCGAAGGTCAGCGGCTCGGGGAAGGCGCCGGTGCGCATCCGGGCCCACTCCTCGACGTCGACCAGGTCGCGCAGCTCGGAGAGCTTCGGGTTGCCGAACGGGTTGGGCTCCTCGTAGAGGCCCAGGCTCGGCACCTTGGTGAGCGTCACGCCCTCCCCCAGGAGGTCGAGCTCGGGATAGGGCTGACCGGAGAAGACCTCGACCGTGTGCCCGAGCTTGGCGAGCTCCCGACTCAGATGGCGGATATAGACGCCTTGACCGCCGACGTGCGGCTTGCTGCGATACGACAGCAGAGCGATCCGCATCCGCCACCTCCCTCAAACCTAGGCAGAGCAAAACTAGAACGTGTTCTATACTAGCAGGTAGCCAGCGCGAGTCACTCTAATGCAGGCGCTTCACCAGACGGTGTCGGGCTTGGCGTCTAGGCTGGTGGTGTGGAGGGTTTCTGGACCCGGTTCCGCCTCGACCCGAGGCAGGCCGACAACGCACGTATGCGCGCCTCCGATGCCGATCGGGAGGTTGTACGCGCCGTCCTCACCGATGCCTTCGCCGATGGCCGGCTGACCCGCGAGGAGCACGAGGAGAGGGTCGACACCCTCTTGGAGGCTCGTACGCTCGGAGAGCTGCCCGCTCTCGTCGACGATCTCGTGGTCGCCGAGCCCGCTCCCGGCGAGCCCGGGGCGAACCTGCCCGAGACGCTCGGCTTCCGCGAGCAGGGCGCGGCTGCCTACCGCAAGGAGCTCCAGGAGGCGCTCGCCACCTTCTTGATGGTCAGCCTCATCACCTGGGGCATCTGGCTGTTCACCTCGGCCCCCGACGGACATCCGTGGCCGATCTATCCGATGCTCTTCCTGGTGGTCAACCTGGTCGGCACCGGCGTACGCCGCGAGGCGATCGTCCAGCGCGAGGTGCACCGCCTCGAGAAGAAGGCCGCCAAGAAGGCGGCGAAGAAGGCGGCCAAGGCCGAGATCGAGGCAGCCCCCGAGACAGCTGCCCCGATCATCGACCCGCCGGCCCAGTCCGAGAAGGACCGGCCCGACGGTCCCGCCTAGGCGCCCAGCTGCGGGTCGCTCACGGAGGGACGTCCGTTCTCCAGGTGGCCGGCGAACCCACGTGCCCAGGTGGTGCCCGGGAGCGTGAGGGTCAGGTCGTACCAGCCCCCGGTGGCACGGGTGTCCAGGTGGCGCGAGCGGATCTCGCCGGCGTACGCGCTGGTGATCTCGGCCTTACGAGGCGCGGTCACGGTGAGTCGCTGCGAGCGGCCCTCCCGCCGCAGGTTGGCGGGCGCGGGGTCGGCGCCCGCGGTGCCGGCGTAGGAGCGGAAGAACCCGTTGGGCCCGTGCAGGTGGATCACGTAGTCGCCGCTGACCGGCCAGCGCACGGAGAGGGTGTCGCCGGCACCGACGGTGTAGCTGTGCGGCGCGCCCTCCGGGGCGAGCAGCCGGGCCTGGAAGTGGGCGCCGACGCTGCCGGTGTTGTGGATCTCGACGGCGATCTCGCCGACGGCGGCGGTCTCGACCACCTCGAGCCGGTAGGGCGTCGGCCGAGCCGGGCGGGTGCCGCGCTCCTGCGTCGGCATGGACCCGTTCGCCGGCGCCTTCGGGACGTAGTCCGGGTGGCGCTCCCGGTCGGCGGGCTCCCACCCACTCGTGTCCGGGAGCACGGGCGGCTCGGCGGTGCGGGAGAAGTCGAACGCCGAGGTCAGGTCCCCACACAGGGCGCGGCGCCAGGGCGTGATGTTGGGCTCGGCGACACCGAAGCGCTCCTCCATGAACCGCAGGATCGAGGTGTGGTCGAAGGTCTCCGAGGAGACCCAGCCGCCGACGCTCCACGGGGAGACGACGAACATCGGCACCCGCGGCCCGAGACCGTAGTGGCCGTCGCCGTGGGAACCGGTGTAGAGCTCGTTCTCCGTCGAGACGGTCGACTCCCCCGGCACCAGCGGGCTGTTGATGTGCGGCGGAACCAGGTGGTCGAAGAAGCCGTCGTTCTCGTCGTAGGTGATGAAGAGCGCGGTCTTGGCCCACACCTCGGGGTTCGAGGTGAGCGCGTCGAGGACCTTGGCGATGTACCAGGCGCCGTAGTTGGTCGGCCAGTTCGAGTGCTCGGAGAACGCCTCCGGTGCCGCGATCCAGCTGACCGAGGGCAGGTTGTCGGCCTCGACGTCGGCGCGCAGGATCTCGAAGTAGTCCTGTCCGTCGATCGCGCGGGTGCCGGTGCGGGCCTTCTCGAAGAGCGGGTCCCCGGGCTGGGCGTCCTGGAACCTGTTGAAGTAGAGCAGCGAGTTGTCGCCGTAGTTGCCGATGTAGGCGTCCTTGGTCCAGCCCCACCAGTTGTCGCCCTCGGCGTTGAGGCCGGTGCCCTCGTCCTGGTAGACCTTCCAGCTGACCCCGGCCTTCTCGAGCCGCTCGGCGTAGGTGGTCCAGTCGTAGCCGGCCTCGTCGTTGTAGAGCACCGGCCCGCCGCCCTTGCCGTCGTTGCCGGTCCAGCCCGAGAGCATGTAGTAGCGGTTGGGGTCGGTGTTGCCGATGAAGGAGCAGTAGTAGGCGTCGCACACCGTGAACGCGTCGGCCAGCGCGAAGTGGAAGGCGGCGTCCTGCCGCTGGAGGTACGCCATCGTGGTGGTGCCCTTGGCCGGCACCCATCGGTCGTAGCGACCACCGTTGATCGCCTGCTGGCCGTCGGGCCAGCTGTGCGGGAGACCCTCGAGGAAGGCAGCTCCGAGGTCATCGACCTCGGGATGGAATGGGAGCAGCTCGCCGTCACCGTTCGGCTGGTGCCACACCGACTTGCCCGACGGCAGGATCGCCGGGTGCGGGTCGCCGAAGCCGCGTACACCGCGCAGGGTGCCCAGGTAGTGCTCGAAGCTGCGGTTCTCCTGCATCAGCACGACCACGTGCTCGATGTCGCGGATCGTGCCGGTCCGGCGGGCGGCGGGGATGGAGGCGGCTCGCGCGATGCTCTGGTCGAGCATGGTCAGCGCAGCTGCGCCGCCGGCGAGACCTAGGAACCGACGACGATCGATGTCAACCACAGATGCTCCTTGACGTGGGGGTGGAGGGCCACCACCATCGCGGCTCAGATGTTCACCGCGGCAACAGGTGACTGGTCCTCAGATGACCGGCTGGCGAAGAGTTCCCCGTCCGGCCGTAGCCGGCGGCGCAGCTGCGCGGTGACGTACGCGGCGACGACGAACATGACCAGGTCGGCCGCGATCAGCGCGAACAGCCAGGACGCGTCCGCCGGTCCGTCGATCCGCTGCTGGATGTGGAGGTGGGCGACCATCGCCGAGACGATGAACCCGACGCCGGCATAGAGAGTGATGCGCAGATCCACCCGCTCCTCGTCGGCGCCGCGCACCCAGTGGCGGCCGACCCGCAGGATCGCGAGCGAGGTGAGAGCCGCGATCACCGGCAGGAACGGCACCGCGTAGCGGGCGTGGATCCAGCCTCCGCCGGCGTGGAACGAGGCCAGGTTGACGATGATGATCACGCAGTAGATCCCCATCAGCGCCCGCACCGCCACCTCCAGGCGGCGCTCCAGGACGGTCGGCTCCGGCCCGGGGATCACGACGCGGCGCATCACCCCGTCCGGCCTCGGCCGGGCCTTCGCGTTGACGTCGAGCACCATGCCGGTGACCGTGAGCACCAGAGTGGCCGCGGCAGCGAGGATCCAGATCTTCGGGATGACGTCGTCTGCCCACAGCGCGCCGTAGAGGTGCAGGTAGAGCTCGGGGTTGACCAGCTGGAAGAGCGTGTCGCCGTGGGTCTGGCGGGAGAACTTCTCGAAGAGCGCCGCGGAGGCGGTCGGGTCGCCGTAGAGGACGATGTTGCGTACGTAGAACCAGCCGATCACGACCACCGGCGCCAGCCCGATCCGGATCGCCAGGCCGACACCCCGACGGAACGTACGCAGCGTCGGGTCGCGCAGCCACAGCGCGGCCAGCACGCAGGCACCCAGCACGAGCACCGCCACCAGGCCGGTCGAGCGGAAGCTGGCCGCCGCGACGCCGGCGACCGTCGCCCAGATCAGCCGGTCGCGGGTGACGCCGTCGCGAACCATCCGGAAGCCGAGGAGCAGGGTGAGCGAGGCGGCGACCGTGCCCCAGCCGTCGTTGTAGATCGCGCCGCCGTCGTAGGTCACCGCGCCACAGCCGAGCACCATCGCCGCGGCGAGCACAGGGACCACCCGTCGCCTGGGCACCAGCTCGCGCGCCAGCAGCCCGACCAGGATGATGCTCAACGCGTAGCCGAGCGCGTTGAGCAGCCGCATCCCGAGCAGCGTCACCCCGACCCCTGCCCCACCGCCGACGGCGTCACCGAGCCAGACCAGCGGCAGGCTCATCACGTAGAAGAGCGGCGGGTGGTTGGCGACCCAGATGTCGCGGCGTGGCTCGTCGAGGCCGAAGAGCGCCTCGGCGAACTGCGGATAGCGCACCGGGTCGGCCGGGGTGTTGGTGTCGATCGTGGGCAGGACGCCCTGGGACAGGACGATGGCGTAGGCGGCGTGCTGCTTCTCGTCGGCCTTCAGCAGCGGCGGCATCCCGATCGCGTACTGCGCACTCATCGCGAAGCCGAGCACCCCGAGCAGGAGGAGGCATACGGTCACCTGGGACAGCGAGCGCGTCGGCGTGAGCACCTCGACAAGCTAGTGGGCCGGGGTGCCGTTCAGCCGCCACCGCGGTTTGCGGTCAGGTGACGAGTCGGCGAACTGTGCGTGGTGCCTGGGGTGGCCGCGCTCAGTCGACGACCATCGAGGACCCGGCCGCGACCTGCTCCCGGGTCGTACGCCGCCGCACGTCGCGCCGGTGACGCCAGATCTGCACCACTCCGAGGCCCCAGAACAGGTACTGCACCGACATCGCCCAGCGGAACGCCTCCGGCGTGTAGGCGGTCGAGTCCCCCGGCGTACGCCAGTCGAGGATCCAGCCGACCAGCACGATCACCAGCAGCGCGGCGACGAAGCCGCCCTGGTTGATGATCCCGCTGGCGCTCGCCATCCGCGCCGGCGGGTTGCTGGTGCGGCCGACGTCGAAGCCGATCATCGAGGCCGGTCCGCCGAAGCCGACCACGGCCATCAGGAGCAGCAGCACGGGCAGCGGCGCCTCACCCGGCCAGGCGAGCACGAGCGTCCACACCGACACCAGGGCGGCGATCATCGTCAGCGCCACCGTCGAGCGGTGCCACGGGTGACGTCCGGCGAGCACGCCCATCACCGGGCCCGCGGCCAGGGCGGCGACGACGGTGACCGAGAGCAGGGTGCCGGCGAGGGTGTCGGAGAGCCCTTCTGCGGTCACCAGGAACGGGAATCCCCACAGCAGCCCCATCAGGTGAGAGCTGAACGGGGTGGAGAAGTGGATCCAGAAGCCCAGGCGCGTGCCCGGCTGGTACCAGGACGCCTTCAGGCTCCGGCCGAGCTCACGCGGTTTGAGGGAGGTGCCTCGGCGGTGTCGGTCACCGGGTCCGTCGTGGACGAAGAGGCGCAGCAGCACGAGAAGCACCGGGCCGATCAGCGCGGCCGTGAGGTAGGCCCTGGTCCAGCCGAGCTGGCCGAGCGCCCACGTCATCGGGACCGCTGCCGCGATCGCGCCCAGCTGTCCGACGGTGCCGGTGAGCTGGCTGACCAGCGGCACCTTGCGGGCCGGGAACCACGACGGCACCAGCCGCAGCACGCAGATGAACGTCATCGCGTCGCCCATCCCCACGAACGTGCGCGCGAGCAGCGCCAGCGGGTAGGAGTCCGCGAACGCGAACCCCGCCTGAGCGAGCGCCAGGATCAGTGCGCCCGCGGAGAGGACCGTACGCGAGCCGAACCGGTCGACCAGCAGCCCGACCGGCACCTGCATGAGGGCATAGACGAGCAGCTGCAGCATGACGAAGGTCGCCAGCTGGCTGGCGCCGATCCCGAAGCGCTCGGTGGCGACCAGACCGGCGACCGCGAGGCTGCTGCGGTGGAAGACCGCCAGGCCGTAGACCGCGAGGGCGATACCCCACACGAGCCATGAGCGTGCGGACGACTGGGGGTCTTCGTGGCTCACAGAGAGAGGTTACGGCGCCTTCGAGCTCGTCGAGATGCCGGTGGTCTCTCGTGGACGGCCGGAGGCGACCTCGGTCACAGGCCCGCTCGCCACGTGCGCGGCGAGGGTGCGCGGAGTGTCGAAGGTGCCGGGGCGCATCCGCCGGCGCAGCTCCGTGGCGACGTACGCCGCGACCGCGAACATCACCAGGTCGGCGGCCACCAGGGCGACGAGCGCGAACGTGCTGCTGACCGGCCCGTCGACGTACTGCTCGGTGTCGAGGTGGCAGACCAGGCCGACCACCATGAAGGCCAGCGAGACGCCCAGGCCGATGCGCAGGTCGCGTGCCTCGTCGAGCGCGGTCACGCCGGTTCGCGAGCCGGTCGGGACCCGCAGCGGCAGGAGCCGCCCCAGCCGGAGTGCGGCGATCCCGGCACCGGCGGCGAGGAAGGGCAGGAACGGGACCGCGTAGCGAGCGTGGATCCAGCCACCGCCGGCGATGAACCCGGCGACATTGATCAGGATCAGCAGGCAGTAGCCTCCCAGCAGCGCCCAGATGGCCAGGTCCTGGCGGTGCTGCATCGTGCTCTGCGGGGCGAGGCGGATGCGCCGCAGGACTCCCGTACGACGCGGGTTGGCCTTCGCAGCAGCGTCGAGCACGAGGCCGGCCAGGGTGAGCGTCAGCACGATGACGGCTGCCTGGCTCCAGGTGTTGGCGATGTTGCCGTCGGTCCACAGGCTGCCGAGCAGGTGGCCGTAGAACTCGGGGTTCACCAGCTGGAACAGTGTGGTGCCGTTGGGCTCGCGCCCGAACTTCTCGAAGAGCGAGCCCGACGCGGTCGGGTCACCGTAGAGCTCGATGTTGCGCACGTAGAACCAGCCGAACACGACCACCGGTGCCATGCCGATGCACGCCGCGATCCCGACGGCTCGCCAGAACGTACCGCGCAGGAACGTACGCAGCGACGGCTCTCGCAGCCACATCGCCACCAGCACGCAGGCGCCGAGGAAGAGCACCGCGACCAGGCCGGTCGAGCGGAACCCGGCGGCCGCGACGCCGACCGCGGCTGCGGCGATCAGGCGCTCACGGGTCACGCCCTGGCGGATCATCCGGAACCCGAGGTAGAGCGTCATGAACGCCGCCGCGGAGGACCAGCCGTCGTTGTAGATCCCGCCGCCCACGAAGGTCATCGCGCCGCAGCCGATGCACATCGCCGAGGCGATCACCGGCACCGCCGGGCGTCGTGGCACCAGCTCGCGCGCCAGCAGGCCGACCATGATCGTGGTCAGGGCGAACCCGAGAGCGTTCAGCAGACGCATGCCGAGGAGCGTCAGGCCTGGCGAGCCGACCGCGTCGCCCAGCCAGACGAGCGGCAGGCTCATCGCATAGAAGAGCGGCGGGTGGTTGGCGACCCAGATGTCGCGGTGGGCCTCATCGGCTCCGAAAAGGCTCTCGGCCAGCTGCGGGTAGCGCGCCGGGTCGTCGGGGATGTCGGTGTCGATCGTCGGCAACGTCCCTTGGGACAGCGCCACCGCGTACGCCGCATGGGCCCGCTCGTCGGCCTTGAACAGGGCTGGCATCGCGATCGCCACCTGGGCGCTCATCGCGAAGCCGAGCACACCCAGCAGCAGGACGCAGATCGTGGATTGGGACATCGAGACCCGTGGAACAGTCACATTCACGACGTTAACGGGCGAAACTGACGAGACACACGAGCCAGGGCTCACGGTCGGTGAACAGCGCGCGACGGGCCGGTAGCCGACGGTTGACGCAACTCCCCGCTGGTCGAGCCGGATTCGTTCGTCCCTCACGAATCCGGCTCGAGACGCAGAGGTCCTACTTGGTTGCTTCCATCATCTGCCTGAGCTCCTTCTTGAGGTCGGAGATCTCGTCGCGCAGACGGGCGGCGACCTCGAACTGGAGCTCGGCGGCGGCGCCCTTCATCTGCTCGGTGAGGTCGCCGATGAGCTGAGCCAGGTCGGAGGAGGGGAGGCCGACGAGGCCACGCTCGCGGGCCTCGCGGGCGGCGTCGCCGAGCATCGGGGTCGGCGACTTGGCCGTGGTCTTGCCGGCGCGGCCCTTGGCCTCGGTGCCGGCCCAGGTGTTGAGCAGCTCCTGGGTGCTCTCCTCCTCGCGGGCGAGCATGTCGGTGATGTCGGCGATCTTCTTGCGCAGCGGCTGCGGGTCGATGCCGTTGGCCTCGTTGTAGGCCATCTGGATCGCGCGGCGGCGATTGGTCTCCTCGATCGCCGACTCCATGGAGGGGGTGATCTTGTCGGCGTACATGTGCACCTGGCCGGAGACGTTTCGGGCCGCACGGCCGATGGTCTGGATCAGCGACTTGTCCGAGCGCAGGAACCCTTCCTTGTCGGCGTCGAGGATCGAGACCAGCGACACCTCCGGGAGGTCGAGACCCTCACGGAGCAGGTTGATGCCGACCAGGACGTCGTACTCCCCCAGCCGCAGGTCGCGGAGCAGCTCGATCCGCTTGAGCGTGTCGACCTCGGAGTGGAGATAGCGCGTGCGGATCCCGGCGTCGAGGAGATAGTCGGTGAGGTCCTCGGACATCTTCTTGGTGAGCGTGGTGACCAGGACGCGCTCGTTCTTGGCGACCCGGTCGTTGATCTCGCCGATCAGGTCGTCGATCTGGCCCTTGGTCTGCTTGATGATCACCTCGGGGTCGATCAGGCCGGTCGGGCGGATGATCTGCTCGACCACATCGGGTTCGCCGCCGTCGCGGCTGACCAGGTCCAGCTCGTAGTTGCCCGGGGTCGCGGAGAGGTAGATCGTCTGGCCGATCCGCTCCAGGAACTCCTCCCACTTCAGCGGCCGGTTGTCCTGGGCGCTGGGCAGCCGGAAGCCGTGCTCGACCAGGTTGCGCTTGCGGGACATGTCGCCCTCGTACATCCCGCCGACCTGCGGGACCGCGACGTGGGACTCGTCGACGACGAGGACGAAGTCCTCCGGGAAGTAGTCGAGCAGACAGTTGGGCGCCGAGCCGCGCTCGCGGCCGTCGATGTGCATCGAGTAGTTCTCGATCCCGGAGCAGGAACCGACCTGGCGCATCATCTCGATGTCGTAGGTCGTACGCATCCGCAGCCGCTGCGCCTCGAGCATCTTGCCCTGCTTCTCGAAGGTGTTCAGCTGCTGGTCGAGCTCGGCCTCGATGCCGTTGATCGCGCGCTCCATGCGCTCGGGGCCGGCGACGTAGTGGGTTGCGGGGAAGACGTAGAGCTCTTGGTCCTCGGTGAGGACCTCGCCGGTGACCGCGTGCAGTGTCATCAACCGCTCGATCTCGTCGCCGAAGAACTCGATCCGGACCGCGTGCTCCTCATAGACCGGGAAGATCTCCAGGGTGTCGCCGCGCACCCGGAACGTGCCTCGGGTGAAGGAGAGGTCGTTGCGGGTGTACTGGATCTCCACCAGCCGCCGCAGGATCGAGTCGCGGTCGTGCTCCTCCCCCACCCGCAGCCGGATCATCCGGTCGACGTACTCCTGCGGGGTGCCGAGACCGTAGATGCAGGAGACAGTCGAGACCACGATGACGTCGCGCCTGGTCAGCAGCGAGTTGGTGGCCGAGTGGCGCAGCCGCTCGACCTCCTCGTTGATCGAGGAGTCCTTCTCGATGTAGGTGTCGGTCTGGGGGACGTACGCCTCAGGCTGGTAGTAGTCGTAGTAGGAGACGAAGTATTCGACCGCGTTCTCCGGGAAGAGCTGGCGCAGCTCGTTGGCGAACTGGGCGGCGAGGGTCTTGTTGGGCTGCAGCACCAGCATCGGACGCTGCAGCTGCTCGGCGGTCCAGGCAACGGTCGCCGTCTTTCCGGTGCCGGTCGCGCCGAGCAGGACGACGTCCTTGACGCCGCCCTGGATCCGCTTGGTGATCTCCGCGATCGCGGTCGGTTGGTCACCGGAGGGCTGGTAGTCGGAGACCACCTTGAACGGGGCGACACGACGCTCGAGATCGGTGACTGGACGCATGAGGTCCAGGCTACTCGGGACCACCGACAGTCTTGGCGTCCCAACATCCACGCCGATGCTGCGGCTACTCGCGGCGACGAAGCCCCATGACCACCGCCGCCGTCCGGACCAGGCCGACGATCGGCCCGAACGGCAACGCGAAGCCCCACCAGTAGGCGATCTCGAACGGGAGCACCGCGAACGAGAGCCACCCACCGAGACGCGGGCGCGACCACAGCAGGAAACCGACCACCGCCTCGGCCGCGCACACCGCGGTGAACCCGGCCAGCAGCAGGACGCTCGTCGGGATGCCGACATCGACGAACGGACCGTAGCCGTACGTCGGGAAGCCCATGAAGGTCCACACCTCGTCGTGGGTCGCGAAGTAGTGGGTTCCGTACGCGGCCGGGATGCCGAAGCCGATGGCCAGCAGACCGGACAGCAGTGCGGCGGTCCTGCTCCAGACCGTCGATGCCGCGCGGTCGGAGTCGGGGAGGACGTTGGCGGTCATGCCGACACTCAACCGCGCCCGGCGCCGCGGAGAGCGAGTAGTGCGCTACCTGTCCCGGACGAGCGCGTGCCGGCTCCCGAAGCATCACTGCGCGGCCACCAGGCGAGCGGCAGTGCCACCGCGGCGACCGCGCAGAGAGCGCCGATGAGCAGGATGACGTACGCCACCGGGCGGATCTCCGGAAGGATCAGGTCGCGACCGAGCCCGATCTGAGTCTGCACCCACACGGCGAAGGTCGCGGCCGCCAGCCCGACCAGGAACGCCGAGACGACGGCCGCTGCGATCTCCTCGCGCCGGCGGATCTCGCCCCACGGCACCGCGTCGACGATCGCCAGCAGGCCCACGGAGAGCACGATCGCGATCAGCGGCATGACCGTCATCAGGTAGCGCTCGTGCGGGTTGCCGCCGCCGGAGCGGAACTGGGCGAGGTTGACGACGATCACGAACGCGTGCGCGATCAGCACGAGCAGACCGACGGTCGCCACCGAGGGGACCCGGGGAGCGCTGACGACGAGACCCCGCTCGCGACCGTGGTCCCGTAGACGCGCGACGACCCCCAGGACCAGTCCGAGCAGTGCGACGAAGGTGATGG
The DNA here is from genome assembly GCF_054031495.1 of Nocardioides sp. YJ-D4. Taxonomy (NCBI): domain Bacteria; kingdom Bacillati; phylum Actinomycetota; class Actinomycetes; order Propionibacteriales; family Nocardioidaceae; genus Nocardioides; species Nocardioides sp. YJ-D4. The sequence goes on along the minus strand of NZ_CM132932.1, from coordinate 80,802 downwards.
CGTCGATCACCCAGTGCAGCGACGTGCCGCGCAGCTGGAGCGGCACCCACAGATGGTCGTACCAGCCGTGCCAGAAGCGGGGCGCGGTCATCACCTCGAGCCAGGTGTCGACCTGCACGCGCTGGTAGCGCGACAGAAGCGCCGAGCTCGCGGTCGCGTCGCCGTAGAGCACGATGTTTCGTACGTAGAACCAGCCGATCGCCAGGCCCGGCACTCCGGTGGCGATCGCGGTCAGCCAGGTCGCCCGGCCGAAGCCCTTCCAGGTGCGGTCGCGGAGCAGCAGCGTCAGCCCGAGCGCGGCGCCACACATGATCACCGTGATCACGCCGGGCGCCTTCGTCGCGGCCGCCAGGGTGCCGGCGACCGCCATCACGAGCATCCGGTTCCGGGTCACCCCGAGGCGGAGGATACGTAGCGTCGCGAGCACCGTCAGCGACGAGGCCGCGACCGACGGGCTGTCGTTCATGATGAACCCCGCCGCGATCGCCAGCACCGCCGGTGAGGCCGTGATCGCGGTGGCGAGCATCGCTGCGGCCGGGCGCCGTGGGGTGACCTCGAAGGCGATCAGACCGACCAGGAACACCAGCGCCCCGTACGCCAGGGCGCTCATCGCCCGCATTCCGGCGATCAGCACCTGCGGGCTGTCGAGCACGTCGGCCAGGGCGACCCACGGCACGCCGAGGAGGTAGTAGAGCGGCGGATGGTTGGCGGTCCAGATCATCCGGTGGCGATCGAACTCCTCCCGGTTCGCGCCCTGGGTGATCTGCGGGAAGCGCTCGGGGTCCTGCGCCACCGGCGTGTCGATCGTCGGCAGGTCGCCGCCATGGAGCGAGATGGCGTACGACGCGTTCGGGCCCTCGTCCCGCGCGTGGTACGACAGCGCTTGGGTGGTGGCGACGTAGAGGCTCATCGAGGCCGCGAAGGCGGCCAGCAGGGCGAGCACCGTGACCAGCCTGGCCGACGGCCTGGCAGGCGCCTCCGTCTGCTCGGCGCTCAGCACCGCAGCGGCATGACTCATCACGTGGCTCCCGTGGGTTGGGCGGCATCATGAGCCGCATCCCCCCATGAGCTCGCGTCGCACGGTAGGGCATCTCGGTGGAGCCCGGGTGGACGCCTCGCAGGATCAGCGGGTGAACGCCTGGCGAACCTCGTCCTCCGTAGGATCGGGCTGCCTACGCTCTCATGATCAAAGTTGGGCAAACCGACAGTCCGATCACCACCGGTGCCCCCGATGTGCCCGGCGTGTCGGCGCACATCAGTAGCCTTCTCCCGTGGCGAACCTCAACAACCCGGCCGGTCGGCTCCTCTACTGGCTCGAACTCGGCGACCAGCGCCCCAAGGGTGAGTCGGCCATGGGTCAGTGGTGCGTAGTCTTCGGGCTGGACGCGAGCAAGGTAGGCGATCGCGCCGAGTGCGCACGTCGAGGCACGATGCTGGCTGCCCTCGGACAGGCCGCTCGACGCGAGGCCGAGCAGTTGCCCGAGATGTTCCAGCCAGCAGTCATGCTCACCCATTTCAACGAGGTCGAGTCTGCGCTGGATCAGTTCACGATCCTGCCGAGCACGACCATGCAGCAGATGTTCGCGCAGATGCAGGGCACGGGCTGGCAGTCCCTCCGGATGCTCGACGCGATCCTTTCGACGCAGCGCCCCGAGCACGTGATCGATGAGGGAACCAAGGAATCCTTGATCGAGCAGGTACGCAGCCTGATCGATGAAGTCACCGACGACTCAGACCTGGCACTCGACCTCAAACAGTTCATCCTGCGTCGGCTCGAAGAAGTCGAGCGCGCCCTGCGGGAGACTCTTCTCACCGGCACATACCCGGTCGAGCAGGCCACTGACGCGCTGATCGGGGCGATGCGTCGTCGCCCGGACATGTGGGATCGGATTGCGCAGACGAAGTGGGCGCCGCGTCTCGGCAAGATAGCTGGAGCACTGTGCCTCGCCCTCGGGTCGGCCGGCGGGCTTCCCGCGCTGATGCCGGGCGACGCGCCGCAGCCGCCCGCGATCCACACGACTGTCGAGATCGACACCGACGTCACTGAGATCGTGCCTGAGCCAAAAGACGAGGACATCCACGAGGCTGAGATCCTGGAGGATGAAGACGGCGAGGCCGACGCCGGATAGGCGTCGAAGCGCTCAAATGTGTTGCCCACCCTGACAATATGTGGGCAAGGCCAGTCAGTGTCTCGTCGGATCCTCCAAGCCCAAGGCGAGCAACCCCGACACTTTGCCAACACCGGGAGACCCCACCGGACCGTGCCCTTGGTGCGGGCGCGTCTCCAACTTCCAGGTGCAGAGCAACGGCATCCTCTCCTTCAGGAGTAACCCTCTCGGCGCTACCGCAGATCGGAAACTCGCCACGCTCACCTGCCTCGGCTGCAACAAGGGGACGGCGGTTGTCACGGCAAATGATCCGACCGACGGCCTGATGTGGTGGCCAGCCCCGGGCATGGGCATCCTCGACAAGCAGGTAGACGCAGGCGTGGCGTCGGCATACGACGAGGGGATGCGCTGCCTGAGCATCGGGGCGAATCGGGCCGCCGCAGTCATGTTCCGTTCGTCTCTGAGCCTGTTCGTGAAAGACAAGGGAAGCGAGAAGGCCAAGAAGGAACGGCATCTCAAGAACGCCCTGAAGCACATGAAGGATGACGGCGACCTGCACAAGTCGCTCTGGGACTGGGCCGACCACCTGAACCAGTTGGGCAACGAGGGGGCTCACCCCGAGGACTACGACGACGTGACCGCCGACGAGGCCGAGGGTCTCGGCAAGTTCGTGCGGCACCTGATCCGACACGAGTACGAGATGCCCGCGCAGTTGCTTCGTGATCAGGGCCTGCTCAACGATGACGACCCCGAGGACGAGTCCGGGCCCAACAACGAAGAGACCCCCGCGCCGATCATCATGTAGTTCGGACCCGAAAAGGCAGCGCCGTATCTAGGTGAGCTTCACTAAGGCGGCCACGGGTGCTGATCGGCTACACCTACAACGATGCCGCAGTTGGTGTAGCGGTCTCCTCGGGAGCGACAGCATGGGTGAGCGGGTCTTCCAGACGCGCTCGAAACTACTTCCCAGACATTCAGCCGTGGCCGGCCGCTCAGTAAGCGATCAACTCTTCGCGAAGGCTGCTCGCCAGCGGCGAGTTTCACGTACGGCGTCCCCTCAAGATTCGGGCCACGGACCGGCGGGACTTGGCGATCCGCACCGTGGGTGCGAAGCCCATCGCGCAGATCGCGGCGTGCATCTGCTCCCGGTCCGTCACGACTGACTCGAACTCATCGCACGACAGCGCGTTCTCCGCAGGGCGCTTGAGCGTGAACATGTGTTGCCCGTTCACGGTGCGCAGGCGTACGAAGGAGACGCCGCCTTTGCTGTCGCCGTAGGACCAACCAACCGGCGCGTACGCCTGGTCATCCTGGAAGACGCCACTGTCCAAATCGACGCCCCGCCCTTTGACAGCCACCAGCAACGACTCGGTGTCCGTACGCGAAACTTCACCTCGACCTCACGCACGCCCGCACGGTACTCCACACCCAGACTCAGAGCACGAACGCCGCGCGTACCTCGTCCTCCGTCAGCCCGTAGTCGGCCAGGCTGTAGTCGTGCTTGGGCCGGGCGCTGCCCGAACGCGACTCGGCGTCGATGCGGGCGACCTCGGCGCGGGCGGCGTCGCTCCAGGGGATGTCGAAGTGGGCGTAGATGTTCTCGACGGTGCCCACCGGGTCCTTGACGAACCCGCGGTAGTCGACGTCGAGGAACTGCGCCGGGTCGTACCTCTTCCGGGTCTCACCGAACGAGCGCCACGAGCGGGAGAGCATCTCCAGCTGAGTCTTCCCGATGGTCTCCCCGACGAACGTGGTCGACATGCCCGCGGTCGCCTCGGCGGAGAGCGAGCAGCCGGAGGCGACCGAGACGACCGGGTCGCGGTGGGTGACCACCACGAGGGCGTCCGGGTAGACCTCCATCAGCGCCTCGAGAGCGACCAGGTGCGAGGGGTTCTTGAGGACCCAGCGCTTGTCGGTGTCGTTGAGCCCGATGAGCTGGAGGGTACGGCGGTGCAGCTCGTACGCATCGCGCCAGTCCTGCTTCGCCAGCCAGGCCGAGTAGCGCGGGACGTGGGCCAGCGACTCGAACGAGATCGACTTGCCGCTCTGCCGCAGCACCCGCCAGCACTCCTCGACGCTGGTGGCGTCCATGTAGTGGATCCCCATGAACTCAGGGTTGGCGACATGGTGCTGCCGGTAGGCGCCCTGCAGCGCGTTGAAGACCGGGTCGTGCTCCCAGGTCTCGCGCGGCGGCCGCGGCTGGGGGAACTCGGTCAGCCAGGTCTCCAGACCCTGGTGCGCCGGGTCGGCGGCCAGGAGGCGGTGCAGGGCGGTGGTGCCGGTGCGGACGAGCCCGGTGACGAAGATCGGCCGCTCGATGCGTACGTCCTGGTGCTGGGGGAACTCCGCGAGCCGGGCCTGCGTCATCAGCCGGCCGACGAGGGCCGACTTCACCTGGGCCCGGTGGAAGTAGTTGCCGATCGGGGTCAGCCCGGCCTCGGGGCTCGCCAGATCCTCGACGAGCAGCCGCAGCCCTTCCTCGTGGTCGGTCCCGCCGAAGGCGCTCAGCCCGGTGGTGCGGGTGGCGGCTGCGCAGATGTCCTCGTACGTCCCGACGTCGGCCCGTTCGCGCGGTGCGGTCTCTGTCGCGGAGTCAGTCATGGAACTCCCCGCAGTCCACGTTGAGCACCGTCCCGGTGACCGCGGAGGCCAGGTCGCTGCCCAGGAACAGCGCCGCCCGGGCGACCTCCTCGGGGGTGGCGAGCCGCTTCAGGTCGGTGGGGGCGGCCTTCTCGGCGTACACCTCCTCGTGGGTGCGCCCCGACTCCGACGCCATCCAGTCGAAGTAGGCCTTGTTGACGTCCTCGTAGATGTAGGACGGCGCTATGGAGTTGACCCGGATGCCGCGCGGGCCGAGCTCGGTGGCCAGCGAGGAGGCCAGGTGGGCGAGCGCGCCCTTGGAGAGCTTGTAGCCCGCGAACTCCGGCTGGCTCTGGTAGAGCACCGCGGAGTTGATCATCACGATCGCGCCGCCGGGCTTGTCCGGGGTGGCCGCGAGCGCGTCGGCGAAGAGCGCCGAGAGCCGTAGCGGGGCGTACACGTTGGACTCCTGGGCCAGCCGGAGCGCGTCGAGCGGGATCTGGGTGAGCGGGTCCATCGGCGGGATGCCGAAGGCGTTGTTGAGGAGTACGTCGACGCGGCCGAACTCCTCCAGCGCGGCATCGACCAGGTGCCGGCGCGCGTCCTCGTCGGTGATGTCGGTCGGCACCACCAGCGCACGTCGTCCGTGCTCCTCGATGACGCCGGCCATCTTCTGCAGCCGCTTCTCGGTGCGGCTGGCGAGCACCAGGTCGGCGCCCATCAGCGCGGCCTGCTCGCCCAGCGAGCGGCCGAGGCCGGGGCCGACCCCCGAGAGCACGACGACCTTGCCATCCAGGAGTCCAGTCATGGCGCCTAGAGTAGAACGTGTTTCACTTTTGCGGAAGGGGGCAGGTCAGGTCGGGAAGCTGAACCGGGCCACCTCGTCCACCCAGGCGGCGTACGCGCCGACGTCCTGCGGCACCTGCTGCGCCCGGACGAGGTCGGCGTGGGCACGGAGCACCCGGGACCAGTCGGCGCACGAGCCACAGGTGGCCCGCCCACAGCCCGCGGTGTGCTCGCGTGCGACCTTCTCGAGCAGCTTCCTGAAGGTCGCACCGTCCTCGCCCGCCGCCAGCGACTCGACCACGGCTCCGAGCACCTGGACGGCCTGCGCCGGCGCCCCGGCCAGGATCGCCATCAGGATCCCGAGGGCCTGCTGGCCGGCCGGGTCGGCGTTCCTGCCCGCCACCGGGGCCGTGCGCGCCAGCCGATAGACCGCGAGCAGCTTCCGGGCAGCTCCGGGCGTCGGGCAGAACCTGGCCAGCTCGCTCGTGAACAGCGCCTCGCCCGGGGTCATCTCGAAGCTCTCGACCTGGCTCGTACGACCCGTCCGGTCGCCGTTGCCGGTGGCCAGCGCTGCCGGCCACGACGGTACCGCCTGACGCATCAGCGACCGCATGAACCGCACCGCGGGGTCACCCGCGAACGCCCGCAGCCCGAACGGCACGTCGAAGACGCGTGAGAGGTACGCCGCGGGCTCCGCCACGCGGCCCGCGATCGCCCGCCGCAGTGTCTGGGCGTCCACCGCCGCCACGACCGCGACACTCTCCTGGCTGCCCAGCTCGTCGATCGCCTGCAGCACGCCAGCCGCGGTGGCCGGGTCGCACCTGTCCAGGTCGTCGACGTAGACGATGGTGCGGCTCGCCTGTGGTCCTCTCAGCGCGCCGGCCGGCGGGCGCGGCGGTGGTCCGGGCGGGGCTGCCCGCAGCGCCGCCTCGTAGGCCGCGACCTCTCGATCCATGGCCGCCAGCGCCATCGTCGTGCTCATCGGCTGCGCGCGGCGCTTGCCGCGGGGGCCGTCGTCCTCGGGCACGCCCGCGAGCGCGGCCCGCAGCTCGGCGGTCCGCCGCTGTGCGGCCTGATGCCTCGCCACCAGCGGCGGCGGCTCGCTCTTCCCAGCGCTCCGCACGCTCTCGAGCACGGCGCCCGCCACGTCTCCCTCGGCGTACTGGCGGGCGTCGATGCGTACGTGGGTGGTGCGGGCGGAGTAGGTCTCGTCGTTCTCGGTGAGCCACTCGATGCGCTCCTGGACCTTCCGCAGGAAGGTCGACCGGCCGCTGCCGGGCAGTCCCTGCACGGCGACCGAGATCGGGAGCTGGGTGCGTACGGAGGCGAGCAGGCGGGCCAGCCGGTCGACGTCGACCCGGTGGCCGAGGACGTCGTCGTCGGCCTGCTCGAGCACCGGCGCGGCGGCGATCACGGGTTCCGCCACCGGCTCGATCACGGGGCCGGTGACGACCGGCACCTCTGCCGTGTCCCCCGCACCCGGCGACTCGGCCGACGGCGGGACCGGGTCCGGAGCTACCTCGATCGGGGGCGCCTCGGCCACCTTCGCGACCGCGGGGACCTCGGGGACCTCGGCGACCTCGGCGACCTGGTCCCGAGGCTCGCGCATGTCCGCGAGCGGCGTGACCGGCAGCCCGAGCTCCTCCTCGACTGCCTGCAGGGCCTTGGCGAAGTCGGCGGCGCTCCAGTGCCGCCCGGCCCGGCGCTTGAACATCGCCTTACGCAGCGCCTCGTCGAACGACGCCGGGACGTCGTCGCGCTCGATGGGCAGCGGGTCGTACTCCCGGATCCGCTCCGCCAGCGCCGCGGGTGCGCTGCCACCGCCCGGCCCCTCGAACGGCGTACGTCCCGCCAGCAGCGTGTAGCAGGTCGCGGCCAGACTCCAGATGTCCGCCCAGCCGCTCGGCTCGGGCGGATCGGAGAGCATCTCCGGAGCCATCCACGGCAGCGAGGTCGAATCGGCACCGCCGGGGCGCCCTGCCGAGGAGAGGCCGCCGAAGCCGACCAGCTGCGGCTCACCAGCACTGGTCAGCAGGATGTTGGCGGGCTTGACGTCGCCGTGCAGGATCCCGTGCCGGGCGGCGACGTCGAGCGCGCCCGCGACCTTGATCGTGATGCTCAGCGCCTCCGCGACGGAGAGCCGCTCGCGCTGCCAGCGGGTCTGCAGATCGCCACCGGCGCGATGGTCCATCACCACGAAACAGCGGTCGTCGTCACTGACACCGACGGCGTGCAGCGGCAGCACATGGGGGTGGGCGGCGAGCTCGGCGACCTCCTTGGTCTCCTTGGCGAGCGCGTCCTGGGTCTCGCCGCTGAGCCGGTCGTTCCAGACCTTGACGACGACGTCGACCTTCTCCTGCGGCCACTCGTAGAGGAAGACCTCGGAGGAGCCGCCTGTGCCGATCAGCCGGCGGTGACGGAAGCCCGGGATCGTCGGTGGCTCGTGGTGGGGACTGGCCATGGGCGGCAATCATAGGCGTCCTACGCCTTCGCGTCGCGCCCCTTCTCAGCTGAGCATCCTGCGCGCAACTGCCCGCTGACGTGCGGCGATCCGCTCCGCATACCCCCCGGGGCTCAGGGTCTGGGTGTGCGGCAGCAGGTCGCGCACATCGGCCATACCCACCTTGTGGACCGCCGGTCCGTCGGCGGCGGTGAGGTCGCGCTCGAGCCGCTGCCAGCGCAGCATCAGCGAGCCGGTGCGGTGGCCGGTGGTCTCGAGCCAGTTGGCGATCGGCGTGCCGTCCAGGGGTGGGCGCTCGGAGATCACGAAGCGCATCACGCCGTCGGGGTCGGTGACGGCCTGGGCCTTGGTGAGACTGGTCTGGTGGGTCTCGTAGTCGGTCGAGGCGTACCAGTCCGAGCCGACCTGGATGCCCTGGTAGCTGCCATCGTCACAGCGCGGCACCTCGACCACGAGCGCCTCGTCCTCGGCCAGCTCGTAGTGACCGATCGAGGAGAACTGCGACTCCAGCCCGCCCGGGGTCCGGGCCGGAACGGTGAGCGTGTTGACCGGCTCCTTGTACTGGAAGAACTGGGGGAAGGCGAACCAGGTCTGGATCGAGCCGGTCAGCGACCGGGCGGCGACCTCGTACTTCTTCCGGAGCAGTTCCTGGGTGAGCGGGCGGCGCGGCCGGCCGAGAGTGTCGGGGCGCTCGATGGTGATCGTGCCGCGGGTCTCGGTCTCCCAGTCGTTGAAGACCTCGCGCACGATCAGGGTCTTCGCTCCCGGTTCGGCGGTGTAGGTGAACTCGAATTCGCCGTTGGCGTCCAACTGCAGCTTGCGGTCGTCGAAGGCCATCAGGCTGGTCGCGGCGGAGTCCGCGGTGTAGGCGCCGCCCATCACCTGGAAGGAGAGGTCGGCACTGGTCCCGCGACGGCCGCGGACGACGTACTCGACGCCTTCTCTCAGGTAGGCGTTGAAGTAGATCGCGTCAGGGTTGTCCAGGCCCTGCTTGGAGAACTGGTGGGTCGGGTTCACGAAGAGCGGCTGCTCGAGGTCGTAGTCGAACGCCGTCTGCATCGCCATCCGGATCCGGCCGGAGAGATACTCATACCCCTCGAGACGATCGGCTTCGGTCCGGATGAAGGGCGCGTTCGCGATCAGCTCCTCCGCCTCCGCAATCGCCTGCTGCAGCGGCTCGGTCAGGCCGTACGCCGCGCTCTGCTGGGTCACTGCGCAGCCTTCGCGATGATGTTCTCCCCGTACCACTCCAGGTGCTTGATCTTCTTCTCCAGCGGCTCGGGGTCGGCACCCTTCACGTACGGGTCGCGGAACCCGACGATGCAGTCGGTGACGCCCTTGTCCTCGAGCCGCTTGATCCCGTCGAGGTCGTACGCGTCGTAGCTGATCACATGGACCTCGAAGTCGTCTCGGGTGTCGCCCTCCTCGCGCCTGATCTCGGCGAGGCGGACCAGGAGGCGGTCGAGCTCCTCACCGTCGCCGCCGGCGTGCATCCAGCCGTCGCCCTTGAGCACCGCGCGGCGCAGGGCGGCGTCGGCGTGGCCGCCGACGAGGAGCGGGATCCTCTCGGTCGGCGCGGGACGCTGCTGGAGCGGCGCGAACTCGTAGAACTCGCCCTCATAGCCGAAGAAATCGCCGGAGGGATCTGTCAGGCCGCGCAGGATGTCCATGCACTCGTCCATCCGCTTGCCTCGGCGCTTCCAGTCGACGCCGAGGGCGGCGAAGTCCTCCGGCCACGGGGAGAGGCCGACACCGAGACCGAGCCGGTTGCCGGAGAGGAAGGCGAGGCTCGAGGCCTGCTTGGCGGCCAGCACGGGCGGACGCACCGGCAGCTTCACCACGAACGGCGTCAGGCGCAGCGTCGTGGTCACCGCGAAGAGGTGGGCGCACAGGATGAACGCCTCGATGAACTCCTTGCCCTGCAGGAACTCGCGGTCGCCGGTGTCGGTGTAGGGATAGGTGGAGTCGGACTCCTCTGGATAGATCAGGCTGTCGGCCACCGTCATGCTGGTGTAACCGGCGGCCTCGGCCGCTTGGGCCAGCGGGGCGTAGTAGTCGGCCTGCGTCATTGCCTCGGCATAGGTGAAGCGCATGTGCCAACACTAGAACGTGTTCTAAGTTTCTGCCAGAGTGTTCGTCATGCCGCCTTCTCTCGAACGTCCCGCAGGCCTCGACTCGCCGCTGACGGCGAGAATCATCAAGTACGGCGCCCGCGCCAACACGGCGCTGTTCAAGCTGACCAACGGCCGGGTCGGCGGCACCTGGCGGGTGATGGCCGGCTGGCGCAGACCCGCTCCGGTCCTGCTGCTCGAGCACATCGGCCGCAAGTCGGGCCGCACCTTCACCACTCCCCTGCTGTTCATGCGCTCGGGCGACGATCTCGTCGTCGTCGGCTCCCAGGGCGGGCTTCCGAAGGACCCGCAGTGGGTCGCCAACCTGCGCGCCCAGCCCGACGTCGCGGTCCGCGTCCCCCGTCGCGGACGGAGGCTCGTCCGGGCACGCATCGCCTACTCCGAGGAGCGGGCCGCGCTGTGGCCGCGGCTGCTCGAGACGTACGCCGACTTCGAGACCTACCAGACCTGGACCGACCGAGAGATCCCGGTCATCGTCCTCTCGCCCCGCTGAAGGAGACCCTTGTCATGGACGTTCAAGAGCTGATCGACCGCGCCGAGATCACCGACGCGCTGACCCGCTACACCCTGGCCGTCGACGACGGCGACTGGGACGCGCTCGACACGGTCTTCGCCGCCGACGCGACGATCGACTACTCCGAGTCCGGCGGCACGGTCGGCGAGCTCGCCGAGGTCAAGAAGTGGCTCGCCGAGATGCTGCCCGCGTTCTCCCAGAAGCGCCTGCACACCATCGGCCAGGTCGGCATCACGTTCACCGACGAGGGCGCGGCACCGGATGCCTCGGGCTTCGCTTCGGCCGAGGTCGTGGCGTACTTCGACAACCCGATGGTCATCTCCGACGGGTCCGGCGGCGAGCGCGTCGTCGAGGTGGGCGGTCGCTACCGGCACAGCTTCGTGCGCACGCCGGACGGTTGGCGCTCGCGCCACCTCCACGAGGAGGTCTTCTGGACCCGCGGCTTCTGAGCCTCAGGCAGCGCGGCCCCGGATCACCCAGTCCGCGAGCTCGCTGAGTGGCACCAGCAGCTCCCGGCCGCGGTCGCTGAGTCCGTACTCCACACCCGGTGGCACCGTCGGGAAGACCGTACGCGTCACGATCCCCTCCTGCTCCAGGACGCGCAGCGTCCGGGTGAGCATGCGCTGGCTGATCCCCTCGACCCGGCGCCGCAGCTCGTTGTAACGATGCGGGCGCTCGGCCAGCATCATCACGATCAGCAGCGTCCACTTGTCACCGAGCATCTGCACCGCCTGCGTCACCGGGCAGGTCTCGTACTCCCCCGCCGGAACCTTCTGCGGCAGTCCGCCCCCGAGCGCCGCGCTCACGATGTGCCGGGGCACATCGGTGTTCCCATCTGACATTGAAGTGCCTTCTTCCGCGAACGCCGCCGGGCGGCGAGGGTTGCTGACATCAGCAACCTATCCATGAGGGAGAAGAAGATGAGCACGATCGCGGTCCTCGGCGCCGGTCCCGGCCTCGGCATGTCGGTGGCGAGGAGGTTCGCCAAGGAGGGGTACGCCGTCGGGTTGGTCTCACGCAGCACGGACCGGCACCCGGCCTATCTGGAGGAGCTGTCGGCGAGCGGCGTACCCGCTGTCGCGGTCGCCGCCGACCTGAGGGCGCCGGGTGCCGTCGCCGATGCCCTTGACGAGATCACGGCGGCCCTGGGACCGATCGACGTCGTCTACCACGGCCCCGGTGCCCAGAACCTGAGCGCACCGATGCTCGGAATCCTCGAGACCGAGCCCGCCGACATCCGTCGCGCCATGGCCGAGACCCTCGAGCCGGCCGTCGAGGTGGCCAACCTGGCCCTCCCCACGATGCGCTCGCGCGGCAGCGGCGCGCTGGTGTACGTCTCAGGACTCAGCGCGCTCGTCCCTCTGCCGTTCCTCGGCCCCTACGCTCCCGCCTCGGGCGCCCTACGGACCTACGCCCGCACCCTGGCCGCCGCCGCGTCCGAGGACGGCGTGCACGTCGGCTCCCTCGTCGTCGGCGGCCTGATCGAGCGCGGCGACATCCACCGGATGCTCACCGACCCCGCCACACCCGCCCCGTACGCCACCCTCGACCCCGACGAGCTCGCCGACGCGGTCTGGCGGCTGGCGTCAGGAACAGAGGACGAGGTGGTCTTCGACGTGCTCACTCAGGACCCGACAGAGGCCTGACGTCACTCCGGGGTCCGTCAACGCGCCGCGAGGTGGTCGACGATGGCACGGGTGATGGTCTCGGGCTGCTGGGCGTTGGCCAGGTGCGCCGAGTCCGGGACGACGAGGAGGCGGCCGTCCTGGACCGTGCCGGCGATGGCCTCGAGGTGCGGGGGCGGCGTGGCGGGATCGTCGGCACCGGCGATGGCCAGGGTCGGGGCGCTGATCGCGGGGAGGTCGGCGCGGAGGTCCATGGCGGCGATGACCTCGCAGCATCCGGCGTAGCCCTCGTCCGGGGTGGCGGCGACCATGCCCTCACAGGTCGCCTTCACCTCGGGGTTCGTCGCGAGGAATCCCGGCGTGAACCAGCGGGCCACGACCGCCTCGGCGACGGCTCGGGTGCCGTCGGCTCGCACCGTGGCGGCCCGGTCGTGCCAGGCGGAGGAGGGCGTCAGCTGAGCGCCTGTGCACAGCAGGACGAGCCGGTCGACGCGCCCGGGGTGGCGGGCGGCGAGGCGCATCCCGGTCATGCCGCCGAGCGAGAGGCCCACGAAGTGGGCCCGCTCGATGCCGAGGCGGTCGAGGAGTGCGACGACGTCGTCGGCCAGGTCGTCGATCACGTAGGGGCCGGGACGTACCGGCGAGCGACCGTGTCCCCGGGTGTCGTACCGCACCACGCGGAAGTGCCGCTCGAGGTCGGGCAGGTTCTGGTCCCACATCGCGTGGGTCGCGCCCAGCGAGTTGGACAGCACCACCACCGGACCGTCCGGCCGGCCCGAGACGACGTGGTGCACTCGGATGGGCTCGTAGGTGACGTCCATGCCCGAGAATCTAGGATCGCCGACCTGTTGTTGGGAAGTATCGATCTTCGGCCGATTGATACGCCCGGCGTATCAAGCTCCGCGCGGCTCGATCAGCCGAGACCCGGGCGCGCGTGCAGCCCACCACCGGACTCGTAGAGCAGGCCCTTGTCCTTGATGAGCTGGCCAGCCGCAGCCAGGATCGGGCTGTCGCCCACGGCGGAGCCGGCCATCGAGGCGATCGCCTCGAACATCTTGATCGCCGCGTCGTCGACGGCCGGCCAGTTCCACTCCGAGGGAGCGGCACCGATCGGCTCCACCGCGTGCCATCGAGCCGCACGGGCCTCGGCCATCGTGTTGAGCGTGCTCCAGCCGAGGCCGCCGAGACCGACGACGCCGCCGAAGTTGAGCCCGATCAGGCCCCAGCCGTTGCACCGGTACTCGAAGGCCGAGGGACCGAACTCCGACTCCTCCAGCTCGACCCTGGTGATCACCGGCTCCGGGCCGGTGTTGGGGGCGTACAGCTTGAACGCGGGCCTCGCGGCGAGCAGCGAGGCCGATGCCGTCGTGGTGATCTCGGTCAACGGCTGGCCCGGTGCCGAGTAGGCATCGAAGACTCGGAAGCCGAGGTCGAGGGCATAGCCGACGACGAAGCGCCGATCGTCCTGGGCGGCGTAGAAGTTGCGATTGAACACGTTGGGGGAAACCTCGCTTGAGCCCTACCGGTCAGCCGACGACGTTCCTCGGGGTGACTCGGTGGGATGTGGTTCGGGCAGCGCGACACTATCGCGCCGCACGCCTCGACCTGGCAACCGGTTGGTGATCTGTGTCTCGGGCGAGTCCCTCAGGAGTACGTGCCGCGGACGGTGTCGGTGGTCGGCAGCGACTGGCAGCCGAGCCGGATCCCGTCGTCGAGATCCTCCTGCTCGAGCACGTCGTTGCGCACCATCTTCACCTCACCCTCGAGCAGCCGGAACGCGCACGCCGAGCACTCACCCTCGCGACACGAGTAGGGCGCCTTCACACCCTTCGCCTCGAGGAACTCGAGCATCGGGGTGCCCGGGTCCCAGTCGTCGTACGTCGTGGTGGTGCCGTCGAGCTCGATCTCGAGAGTGGCGGGCTGCTTGGGTCCGTCGTCGACGACCTCGGTCTCCGCCTCCTTGACCGGGGCGACCTCGCCGAACGGGTTGCCACCCAGCGAGGCGAACTTCTCCTGGTGCCGCCGCGCCCGCGGGAACTCGAGCTCCTTGAGCGCCGCGATCGTCGCCTTCATGAACGGCGCCGGCCCGCAGACGAAGGCGTCGTACGTCAGGCGGTCGGCTGCGAACGCCTTGAGCTGATCACCGGTGGGCAGCCCCTGGACCGACTCGAGCCAGTGGACCACCTGGAGCCGGTCGGGATGCTCGGCGGCCAGTCGTGCCCATTCCTCGGCGAAGATCACAGAGCGCTCGTCGCGGTTGGCGTAGAAGACCACGATCCGTCCGGTGCCCTCGCGCAGGGCCGTACGAGCGATCGAGATGATCGGGGTGACGCCCGAACCGCCGGCGAAGAGCAGGAAGTCGGCGTCGATGTCGGCAGGGGTGAAGATCCCGCTCGGCGGCAGCACGCGAAGCGTGTCGCCGGGCCGGAGGTTGTCGCAGATCCAGTTGGACGCATAGCCGTCCACGGTGCGCTTGACCGTGACCGTGAGCGGGTCGCCCGGGGCGCTGGAGAGCGAGTAGCACCGTGCCGCCAGTCCGTCACGGTCGCTCGGCACGGCGACGGTGAGGAACTGCCCCGGCTTCGGCTGGAACGCGTGCCTCACATCGTCTGGCAGCTCGAAGACGATCGAGTGGGCGTCGTCGGTCTCCTTTACCACGTCGCTGACGGGCAGCAGGAAAGAGTCAGTAGCCATCCTCGGCTCCGATCTGGATCCGGCCGTCGGCGACGGCTGCTTCGATGGACGCGGCCAGACGAGGGCAGCGGGCGTGGACGAGCCGCGCGCCGTCGGCGGCGGACTTGCGGCGTACGAGATCCGGACACTGCGCCTGCGCCTCGGCCGTCCACTGGACGGACGTCTGGTGCTCGCTGTTCTTCTTCACCCCGACGCGGGCGAGGCAGTCGAGGCACTCCACCTCGACCAGGCGGGCCTGGGTGTAGAGCCGCTGGTCCTCGACGGTGTCCTGCGACGTCGGGACGAACGAGGCCATCAACTGACCCCTGCGTCGCTCGACTCCGGGTCCTCAGCCTTCTCGGCCTCGATCCGGCGCAGGTTCTCGGCGACCTCCTCGTGCCAGAACTCGTTGGCCTTGGTGGTGTCGACCTCGAACTCGAAGCGAGCGCGCATCTCGGGCTCGATGTCGGCGACGTCGACGTAGAACTGCTCGTACCAGCGGCGCAGCTGGTAGACCGGGCCGTCCTCCTCGCACAGCAGCGGGTTCTGCACCGGCGCCTTGTTCTCCCAGATCGCCACGTCCTGGAGGAACCCGTCGCCGAACATGTCGGCGTACTTCTTGCCGATGAAGTTGGCGGTCTTGTCGTCGAGGCCCTCGGGCTTCTTGACGGTGATGCCGTACTGCAGGAGGAACGAGTCGGGGCCGGTCGGGATGTGGCAGTTGATCAGGATCACCTCGGTCACGAAGCCCTTGTAGTCGACCTCGAGCCAGTTGATCATGTACGCCGGGCCGTAGTAGGTCGCCTCGGACTTGAGGAACATCTCGGCGTCACCGTAGCCGCCGGACACGTCCGGACGTCCCCGAGAGGCCATGTACTGCGTGGCCATGTGGTCCTCGAAGACGTTGCGGAAGTCGGTCGGGAAGGCGAAGTGCACGTAGTAGAAGTGCGCCATGTCGACCACGTTGTCGATCAGCTCGCGGCAGTGGCTGCCCTTGATCGGGACGGTGTTCCAGATCCAGTCGGTGTAGATCTCGCGGTTGCTGACGTCGGGCAGCTCCGGCGGCAGGATGTCGTAGTCGGGCTTCGAACCCTCGGGGTCGTGCCAGATCAGCAGCGAGTCGTTGCGGATCACGGTCTCGTACGCCTTGGTTCTTGCTCGCAGCGGAACCCGGCGGGCGTAGGGGATCTGCTTGCAGCGGCCGTCGGCGCCCCAGCGCCAGTCGTGGAACGGACAGCCGACCTCGTCGCCCTTCACGGTGCCCTGGGTCAGGTCGCCGCCCATGTGGCGGCAGTAGCCGTCGAGCACGCCCAGCTCGCCCTTGGTGTTCTCCCAGACGACCAGCTTGCCGCCGAACGCCTCGACGGCGTGGGGCTTGCCGTCCTTGAACTGGCTGGCCAGGCCCAGGCAGTGCCAACCGCGCGCGAAGCGCTCCGGCTGGGAGCCGTGGTCGAGCGTGCGGGTCTGGGTGGTGGGGTCGGCCATCGTCGTACCTTCCGCTGGTCTGTTCGCTGGGCCCTATTCGCTAGACCCTGTTCAAATGGGTAGAACCTGTTCTAGTTTTATCACATGCATGTGGCCTTGACACCCGCCCAGGAGCAACTTCGCTCAGAGCTCAACTCCTATTTCGCCCAGTTGGTCACGCCCGAGCGTCGTGCTGCGCTCGCACGGGCATCGGGCGAATTCGGTGATGAGGCCGACAAGGAGGTCTACCTCTCGACCATCCGGCAGATCGGCGCGGACGGCTGGCTCGGGATCGGCTGGCCGAAGGAGTACGGCGGCCAGGACCGCTCCATGGTGGAGCAGCTGATCTTCACCGACGCCGCCGCCGTGGCCGGGGTGCCGATCCCCTATCTCACGCTCAACACTGTCGGCCCGACGATCATGCGGTTCGGGACCTCGGAGCAGAAGGAGTACTTCCTGCCCAAGATCCTCGCTGGCGAGCTGCACTTCTCGATCGGCTACTCCGAGCCCGGCTCGGGGACCGACCTCGCCTCGCTGCAGACTCGCGCGGTGCTCGACGAGGGCACCGGCGAGTGGGTGATCAACGGCCAGAAGATGTGGACCTCGCTGATCCAGTATGCGGACTGGATCTGGCTCGCCTGCCGGACAGAGCCGGAGGCGTCGCGCCACAAGGGGCTGTCGATGATCCTGGTGCCGACATCTTCGGAGGGGTTCTCCTATACGCCCGTCCAGACCGTCGCCGGGGTCGGCACCTCGGCTACCTACTACTCCGACGTGCGCGTGCCGGCGTCGAACCTCGTCTCCTCGCGCGGCGGGGGCTGGGCGCTGATGACCAACCAGCTCAACCACGAGCGGGTCGCGCTGACCTCGGCGGCACCACTGGTCCACTCGCTCGGACTGGTGAGGGAGTGGGCGCTGACCACCGTGCTCCCTGACGGCAGCCGGGTGATCGACGCCGAGTGGGTCCAGCTGGCTCTCGGGCGAGCACACGCACGCATCGAGGCGCTCTCGCTGATCAACTGGAAGCTCGCCTCGGACGCCGACCACGGGGTCGCGCTCTCGCCCGCCGAGGCGTCGGCGACCAAGGTCTACGGCTCCGAGCTCGCGACCGAGGTCTACCGGACGCTGATGGAGATCGTCGGACCGCACGCGGGGATCACCGCCGACTCCCCCGGCGCCGTGCTCGCCGGCCGCCTGGAGCGGTTCCACCGCTCCTCGCTGGTCATGACCTTCGGCGGCGGCACCAACGAGATCCAGCGAGACATCATCGGCTACGTGGGCCTCGGCCTCCCCGCCGCCAAGCGCTGACCCAACCACCCGTCGGTCGAAGGCCACTTCGTTCAGACCTTCGGGCGAGCGAGCGTGCCGAGACCAACACAGTCGATTGCGAGAACACCATGGACTTCTCCTTCACCACCGAATCCGACGACGCCGCCGAGCTCGCGGCCAAGATCATCGGCGACGCGACCTCAGTCGAGCGGCTGCGTACGGTCGAGGCGGCCGCCGACGACCGCGGCCGCTTCGACGCCTCCCTCTGGTCCGCCCTCGGCGACGCCGGCCTGCTCGGGCTGCATCTGCCCGAGACGTACGACGGCGCCGGGCTCGGACTCATCGAGCTGTGCCGGGTGCTGGTCGAGGCCGGGCGGCGGGTCGCGCCGGTGCCGCTCGCCGTGCATGGGCCGTGCGGCCTGCTGCTTGCCGAGACCGCGGCGGACGCTCTGACCGGCATCGCCGACGGATCGCGGGTGCTGACGGCCGCGGTCGCCGAGGAGCACTCCCACCTGCCCGACGTCCCGATGGTCGTCGCCACCGGGGACACGATCACCGGCGTGAAGACGCTGGTCAGGGCCGGGATGATCGCCGATGCGTTCCTGGTGACCGCAGCGTCTGCGGACGGCACCGTCGGGGTCTTCCTGGTCGAGGCATCTGCCGAAGGCGTCGACCGCCGTGCGCAGCACACCAGCGACGGCGACGTCACCGCCCTGGTCTCGTTCGCCTCGGCCCCCGCCCGTCGGGTCGGCGACTCCTCGACCGCTGCCCGGCTCGGCTCGCTGTTGACCGTGGCCGCGGCCGCCGAGCTGTTGGGCGTCACCGAAGGAGCCCTCTCGCTCACCTCGTCGTACGCCAAGACCCGGGAGCAGTTCGGCCGAGCCATCGGCACCTTCCAGGCCGTCTCCCAGCGGCTGGCCGACGGGTTCATCGACGTACTCGCCCAGCGGCTCACTCTCTGGCAGGCCGTCTGGCGGGTCTCCTCCGGCCTCCCTTCCGCCGACCAGGTCGCCGTCGCCAAGCTCTGGGCCGCCGACGCCGCCCACCGTCTCGCACACACCACCGTCCACGTTCACGGCGGTGTCGGCATTGACCTCGACGGCGAGGCGCATCGCTACTTCACTACCGCGAAGCGCTTCGAGTTCGTCTTCGGCGGAGCCTCTGAGCAGGCGCTGCGGATCGGGCGATCGATCGCTGCATCCTGATCTTCACCGACGTCTTGAGAGGGCTCCGGCGCCTGCCGGGGCCCCTCTTTCGTGGCTGGTGTTTGTGCTGTATCGCGGCAAGTGACTTTGGTGTGCGATAGCGCTTTGGGTTATTGACTGGGCGGGTCTTCATTCGGATGTGTGTCTGTTTGGTCTCGTGCTTGGGTTCCAGCACGGGTGGGGCCAATACGCGTTGTCTGGGTTGGGAGATTTAGAAGCAGGGTGTCTGGGTTGGGTGCCATTTACCTGTCTTGCGGGCTTCCAGCAGCGGTCTGGGTTTTGTTGGGGATATCTGTCCCTGATTGGGTTCATCGGTTTTGTGTTGTGTGGTAGGCTCGGCGCAGGCGTGAACGTGAAGGCCGACCACCTCGAAAGAGGCGTGCCCCATCCACCCGAGACACAACGGGGGTGGGGTAATCCAGGGGAACCAGGGGCGTGCACGCTGAGCTGCGAGGGTAAGTAATAGCCCGTACTCCGGGCCTCCGAGACCAGCGAACCAGCACACACCCGTGCCAGCGGGCGTGGAGAGTTCGTACGTCGGGAGGTGACCGGTTCGATGACCACGCTGCAGCAGCCCCAGCACCCTGTGCTGGGGGCGGTGGTCGCGATCACTGCCTCGCTCGAGGGAGTTGCGGCGGCGAACCCGTCGTTCATGGCCACCGACCAGAAGGCCACCGCGCTGCTCGAGATCGCCCGCGCGAAGGCGCAGCTGGCCGAGCTCGAACTGCGGGTGCTCGCTGTTGCTGATGATGTCGCGGACGAGTCCGCGGCGCGGGATGTCGCGGCGTGGTTGCATCACCACACCCACCAACGCCCCGAGACCCTGCGCGCCGACCTCCGGCTCGCTGAGGCACTGGACCGCTCATATGGGCTGGTGGCGGTCGCCATGCGGGCCGGAAACTGCAACCCGGCCCAAGCCCACGTCATCGTGAACGCCCTCGACGACCTGCCGACCGACCTCGACCCCGAGATCAAGACCAAGGCCGAAGAAGCCCTGGTCGCCTACGCGACCCGGTTCGACCCCACCCAGCTGCGACGTCTGGGGCGCCGGATCCTCGATGTCATCGCGCCCGAGATCGCCGAAGCCGAAGAGGCGAAACGGCTGGCGGCCGAGGAGGCCCACGCCCGGAAGAAGACCCGACTCGCGATGCGGCGCCTCGGCGACGGCACCACCCGGATCTCGGCGGTGGTCCCGGACGCGACCGCGGACCGCCTGGCCACCACCCTGGAGGCCTTCGCCTCACCCCGACGCGACGACGGCACCCGCACCGACACCGGCGACTACCTGCCCTACGACCGCCGCCTCGGGCGCGCGTTCTGCCAGCTGCTCGAGGCCCTCGACCCATCGCGGCTCCCGATCCACGGCGGCGATGCCACCACCGTGATCGTGACCATCGACATCGACCAGCTCCGCAAGGAAGCCGGCATCGCCCAGATCATCGGCGGCAGCCCGATCACCGCCGCCGAAGCCCGCCGCTTGGCCTGCACCGCGAACATCATCCCCGCCGTCCTCGGCGGCGCCTCCGAGGTCCTCGACCTCGGTCGCAAGGAACGCTTCTTCACCGCCGCCCAACGCCGCGCCCTCCTGCTGCGATCAGCGACCTGCGAGGCCGAAGGCTGCGACATCCCCGGCACCTGGGCCGAGGCCCACCACTGGATCGCCTGGGCCCAAGGCGGGGCCACCGACCTCGACAACGCCGCCTTGCTCTGCTCCCATCACCACCACCGCGCCCACGACCCCGAATACCTCCACGAACGCCTCCCCAACGGCGACATCCGCTTCACGCGACGCACGTAGAGATCCCAGGATCAGCAAGGCCACATCACCGCCTGCCAACGGATGCGCGCATGGACGCGATTCCGCTCCGTCGTCCTGGCCGTTTGTGCTGTATCGCGCCAAACTCACAACGTGTGCGATAGCGCTACGGCCTATCAGCCGATTGCCGGAAGCTGGCCAATCGGTCTCGGACGAATGCCGATCAATTCGCGTGCGGTGCGCGTCGATGCGTGTCGCGTGCGGTGCGCGTCGATGCGTGTCATCATCGCTCACAATTGAGAGCACTGCTCTCGTCCGCACCCACCGAGGAGTTCTGCAGTGACAGTCCCCCACACCTACCCTGACCGTCGCATCCGGATGGGCGCCGCCGCGTTCGCGATCGCCGGCATCCTCTTTGCTGTCTACGGGATCGTTGCCCCACGCGCCGACGAGAGCACGCTCGACGGAGCGGCGGCGTGGGCCTCCGCCGGCTGGAGCATCGCGCACATCAGTGCCATTGTCGGCCTCATCCTCATCCCGCTCGGCTATGGCGCGATCCGTGGCTATCTCGACGGGACGCCACAGGAGGGGACCGCGCACCTCGCCACTGTCA
Organism: Nocardioides sp. YJ-D4; assembly: GCF_054031495.1. Taxonomy (NCBI): domain Bacteria; kingdom Bacillati; phylum Actinomycetota; class Actinomycetes; order Propionibacteriales; family Nocardioidaceae; genus Nocardioides; species Nocardioides sp. YJ-D4. The sequence continues at coordinate 59,616 of NZ_CM132932.1, read as the reverse complement.
TCGGCTCCATCGGCTCCGGTCTGACCATCTCCTACTACGGCGCCGAGGTCTACGGGCTCAAGGCCATCGGCGAGCGCGCCGTGGCCGACGGCGACGCCAGCTTGACCGACGTGGGCAACGACTTCCGCCTCGATCCGACCGCGATGACCATCTTCTTGATCGGACTGCTGCTCGTCGCCGTCGCCGCCGTGCTCGTCGCGATCGCGGCCTGACGCTCAGGGTCCCTCCCCCGATGGAGCGCCGTCCCGCTGGCCGCTCTCCTGGTCACGATGCTCCCCCAGTTCTTCCTCCCGCACGCGGGGCGGATCGTCTGGGGCGTACTCGTCGCATTCGCGGCCCTCTGGCTTGCCGCCGCGCTCTGGCGGGCTTCAGGCGTCCGGCCATAGGCTCCTCGAAGTTTGCAGATCAGTCAGGCGCCGTCACCACTATCACGTAGGGCGTGGATCATGCCCTGCAGGATCCGGAATGCGTCGGACTGATCGGCCGGACTCATGCCGGTCAGCATTCTGACCTCGACAGAACGAACCGCGACGGTGGCCTCCTCGAGCTTCCGCCTTCCTTGACGCGTGAGCCGCGCGGGAAGGACTTTCCCGACGGGGGCCTCCGCCGGCCTGGTCACGTCGCCGCTTCGCTCCAAAGCGCGGAGTAGGACGTTCATCGTCTGGCGCGTCACGAATGCCCCTCGAGCGAGCTCGGAGTTCGACAGACCGGGCCGCTGCGCCAGCAGTTCGAGGCATGCGTAGTGGGTGACGCTCATCCCGAGGGGGCGCAGCACCTCCTCCATCGCGGCGCGCAGAGCGCTTGACGCCTCCTTCAGCAGGTAGCCCAGCGACTTGTCCAGGTCGACGCCGTCTTGACTCATGTCAGTATTCTGACATAGTGACATCGTGTCAGATAACTGACACACACTGAAGGAGCATCACCATGCCCGTCACCGGCCCCGACTTCATCTCCCTGCAGGCGCGCGACCTCGACGCGTCGCAGGCGTTCTACGAGCACTACCTCGGCCTCGTCCGCTCGCCGACCGGGCCTCCGCATGCCGTCGTCTTCGAGACCAAGCCGATCGCGTTCGCGCTTCGCGAAGTCGTGCCGGGCACCGATCTCGCGTCCGTCGCCCAGCCGGGTATCGGTGCTGCGATCTGGCTCCATGCCACCGACGTCCAGGCCATCCACGATGCTCTCGTCGCCGATGGGCACACCATCGCCTCCCCGGCGATCGACGGCCCCTTCGGGCGTACGTTCACCTTCGCCGACCTCGACGGTTACCACATCACGCTTCACGACCGCGGCTGACGGCAGCTCAACGGACGGCCTGCCGTGTCAGCCACCGACGCACTCGTCGTTGTCGCCGCCGGAGTAGCAGGGTGGGGCGCGATAACCGTCGTCCTCCCGCTCCGGTGCCGGCAGGTCCACCGAGCCAGGGATGTAGCAGACGAGGACCATCGCCGTGCCGACGGTGATCACCAGGCCCTGCCAGAAGGTCCCGAGCATTCGGCGGTCGGGGTTGAGCATGTGGGCGACCGCGCCGCACAGGAGCGCGGCGAGCGCGATCGCACCCCAGAGGCGGTACGCGGCGATGTTCGCCGGGTCGATCTCCGGCTGTTCGCCGAAGAAGACCAGATAGACGTCCAGCCAGTTCGTCGCCAGATTCCCGACGGCGAGAAGGGCCACGACGGACGAGAGGGCCGTGGTGACGGGGAACCAGGGCACGCGCGTGATGCGCCAGCGGACACTGGCCGGGCGGTCGAATGCGAGCATGCGACGAGTCTCGCGGCGCCGCGGCGTGGCGTGATGAGCCCGCGTACTCAACTCTTGACCTTCGGGTCGGGCGAAGCCTCAGCATCGGCGCATGACCGCCACCCCTGCAGCTGATCCGACCATGGACGCCATCACCGCCGCCGTGACCCTCGGCCACCAAGGCGAGACCGCCAGAGCACGGCAGGAGCTGCTCGCCATCTGGGATGACCTCGGAGTGCTGGGCGACGCGCTTCACCGGTGCACGCTCGCCCACTATCTCGCCGATCTGTATCCCGATCCGGCCGAGGCACTCATCTGGGACGTACGCGCCCTCGACGCCGCCGGCGCACTCACCGACCGACGGGCCGCTGAACATCATGCGGGACTTCAGGTCGCCGGCTTCTACCCGAGCCTGCACCTCAACATCGCCGACAACCTCCGCCGCCTGGGCGCCTTCGAGGCCGCCGCCGAGCAGATCGGTAACGCGGAGGAGCGTGTGGCGGCACTGCCGCCAGGGTCGTACGGCGACATGATCCGCACAGCGATCCGCGGTGTCCGGGACGCGATCACAGCTCGTGACACCACGCCCCGGTCGAGCTCTCCGACCGTCGGCGGGGCCGGGGACGACTGAGCCCGCGCACCCGACGCTCAGCCTGGGCCCAGACTCACGGCCGGCTCGCCCTGGCGATGGTCGAGAGGATCGCGTCGGCGGCCGCACACGGCGCCTTGGTGGGGATCCAGTGGCTGACCCCGGTCAGCTCGATGAACTCGTAGGGACCGGTGACGGAGTGCTCGTTGCCCTCCAGGGCAGTCCGGCCGATCGCGACGTCGCCGTCGCTCCAGAGCATCGTCGTCGGTACCGAGACGCGGCCGATGCGCGGGGCCAGGGGCAGGGCGCGATACCAGCCCAGACCACCGGGCAGCGCGCCGTAGTCGACGATCTCCTCGCGGAAGCGCTCGACGTCTTCGTCGTTCCAGCCACTCCCCCGCATCATCCGCTCCATCCGGCCGTCTCGCCCGGAGACGAGCTCGGGCAGCAGCGGGATGTTGAAGAGTGCCATGTAGATCGACTTCCGCCGCTGCGGCCCCTTCATCGACCGGGCGAACGGGACCGGGTGCGGCACCGACATCGCGGTCCAGCTCCGGACCAGGTCGGGCCGCTTGGCCGCCACTCCCCAACCGACCGCACTCCCCCAGTCGTGACCGGCCAGGTGCACCGGCCGGCCGATCTCGTCGATGAGCGCCACCACGTCCTCGACCAGCCGGCCGGCGCCGTAGCCGAGGCGCGTACGCGGCCGGGCACCCGGCGAGTAGCCGCGCTGGTCCGGGGCGATGGTGCGGAAGCCGGCCTCGTGCAGGATCGAGGACACCTCGCGCCAGCAGGTCGCCCGCTCCGGGAAACCGTGCAGGAGCACGACCGGGTCGCCGTCGGCCGGGCCCGAGTCGATCACGTCGAAGGTGAGTCCGTCACGTACGTAGCTCGAGATCGTCACGCGTCCATCCTGTCAGCGCCTCGCCCGCCTCTGCGGCGGGGTCGTGGTGTGCGGTAGCGGGGCCGGCGACCAGGGTGTGCGATAGCGCGCTGAGGTAAGGCGCGGCGGAGTCAGGGCGTGAGAAAGGCGCCGGCTCGGTCGACGAGCCGGCGCCTTCGTGGTGCTTCGGACTATCCCTCGGCGATCGCGTCCAGGCGCTTGACGGTGGCCTCGAACTCGGCGATGAGGTCGGCCATGACGGCGGCGACGGGGCGTACCTCGTTCATCCGGCCGACGATCTGTCCGACCGGCATCGCGACGACGTCGGGATCCCCAGCAGCGTTGATCCGGTTGTGGGCGTCGGAGACGAGCAGGTTCTGCAGCGGCATCGGCAGCGGCGCCGGCGAGCCCTCGGCCTCCCAGGCGTCGGTCCACTTCGACTTCAGCAGCCGGGCGGGCTTGCCGGTGTAGATCCGCATCCGGCGGGTGTCGGCGGAGGTGGCGCGGGTGAACGCGCTCTCCCAGCCGGCGTGGGTGTTGAGGTTGCGGTACTCACTCGTCCCGAGCCAGATGGAGCCCGTCCAGACGCCCTGCGCACCGAGCGCCAGCGAGGCGGCGATCTGACGGCCCGAGCCGATCCCGCCGGCACCGAGCACCGGTACGTCCGGCCCGACCGCGTCGACGATGTCGGGCTGGAGCACCATCGAGGCGATCTCCCCGGTGTGCCCGCCGGCCTCGTAGCCCTGGGCGACGATGATGTCGACGCCGTTCGAGACGTGCGAGACCGCGTGCTTCGGGGCTCCCGCGAGGGCGGCCACCTTCACGCCGTGTTCGTGGGCCTTCTCGATCACGTCGTTGGGCGGGGTGCCGAGCGCGTTGGCGATCAGCACCGGCCGGTGCTGCAGCGCGACGTCGACGTGCGAGCGCGCGGTCGAGTGCAGCCAGCCGAGCACGCCCTCGCGCCCCTCCCCCTCCGGCAGCGGCGGTACGCCCAGGGAGAGCAGCGTCTTGTCGACCCACTCGGTGTGCTCCGCCGGGATGTAGGCGGACAGGTCCGTCGAGGTGCCTTCGGTCGGCACCTTCATCGGCATGACCACGTCGACGCCGTAGGGCTTCCCGTCGGTGTTCTCGTCCATCCACGTCAGGGTGTGGTCGAGCTCCTCGGCGTCGTTGAAGCGTACGCAGCCCAGCACGCCCAGCCCGCCGGCCTTGGAGACCTCCGCGGCCACGTGCTCCGAGGGGGTGAAGGCGAAGATCGGGTAGTCGATCCCGAACGCCTCGCACAGTGCCGTACGGATCATGCCTTTGCTCCTTCGGGGTCCTGCTCTGCTGCGGTCGCTTGGGTGGCCAGGGCGATCTCCTTGGCCTTGGGGTACTGGGCCTTGCCCGTGGCGTTGCGGGGCACCTCGTCGACGATGGTCAGGGCACGCGGCAGCTTGTAGCCGGACAGGTGAGCCCGCAAGAACGTACGCAGCCCCTCCAGCTCGATGGTCGCGCCCGGTCGCGGCTGGACGACCGCGGCGACGGCCTGGCCGTAGCGCTCGTCCGGGATTCCGACGACGAGGGTGTCGTAGACGTCGGGGTGGGCCTTGATGGCGGCCTCGACCTCCTCGGGGTAGACCTTCTCGCCGCCGGTGTTGATGCAGTTAGACCCTCGGCCGAGGAGGGTGAGGCGGTTGTCGGTCTCGATCCGGGCGTAGTCCCCGGGGATCGCGTAGCGGGTGCCGTCGATCTCGACGAAGGTCTTCGCCGACTTCTCGGGGTCCTTGTAGTAGCCGACCGGCACGTGGCCCTTGCGGGCGGTGCGGCCGATCTTGCCGATGTCGGTGGCGAGGTCGAGCGGGTGGCCGTCGTCGCCGATCACGGCGGTGTGGGCACCCGCGGTCACCACGGGGCCGTCGGTCGAGAGCGCCGAGGCGTCTTGGAGCCCGGTGCCCTGGAAGCCGGTCTCGGTCGAGCCGATCGAGTCGGTGAAGACCGCGTTCGGGAAGGCCCGCATCCAGCGCTCCTTGACCGACTTGGAGAAGATCGCGGCCGAGGAGGCGATGGCGAACAGCGACTGGCCGTCGAAGCTCTGCCCGTTGCCGGGACCGGCCTCGTACGCGTCGATGAGCGGCACCGCCATCGCGTCACCGGTCATGAACATCATCTGGACCTTCTCGCGGTCGACGATCTCCCAGGTGCGTACCGGGTCGAACTTGGGCTCGAGGATCGTCACCTGGCCGGCGAAAAGGTGCATCAGCAGGCTCGCCTGGGCACCGCCGTGCATCAGCGGGCTGAGCGGCAGGGTGATGAGTCCGCCGCCGGCGGCCTGCTTGGACTGGTCGTACTCCTCCAGCGGCACGCCCGTCATGAAGTCGATGCCGCCGCCGAGCACGCGCCAGAAGTCCTCGTGACGCCACATCACGCCCTTGGGAAAGCCGGTGGTGCCGCCGGTGTAGATGACGTGGATGTCGTCGGGGCTGCGCTCACCGAAGTCGCGCGCGTCGGACTGCCCGGCCTGGGCCTCCTCGAGCGTGACGCCGCCGAACGGGCTCAGGTCGGACTCGTCGTGGGGCTCGAGCGGGTTGGGGACGGCGACGAACGTCTTCAGCCCCTCCAGCTTCGGGGAGACCTCGGCGACCAGCGGCGCGTAGACGCGGTCGTGCACCAGGGCCTTGAGGTCGGCGTTGTCGAAGAGGTACTCCAGCTCGCCGGCGACGTAGCGATAGTTCACGTTGATCGCGACGGCACGGATCTTGAGGATCGCGAGCAGGGCGATGACGTGCTCAACGGAGTTCTTGGAGTAGAGCCCGACGTGATCGCCCTTCCCGATCCCCTGGCCGGCCAGGTAGTGGGCCAGCTTGTTGGACTCACGCTCGAGCTCTGCGTAAGTCACTTTGCGGTCGCCGACTTGGACCGACACCTTCTCGGGCGCGGCGTCGACGGCGTGTTCGAAGAGGTCAGCAAGGTTCAGCGCCATGACTGCGAGACTAGAACACGTTTCAGTTTTCCGCTAGGGTCTGATGTTATGCCGATCACAGAATCTTCTGCTGAGACCCACTCCGGGCCCCACGCGATCGTCGAGCAGGACGGCCACAAGCTCATCGTCACGATGAACCGTCCCGAGCGCCGCAACGCCCTCTCCTCCGAGATGCTGCGGATCATGGAGGACGCCTGGGACCGGGTGAACTCGGACCCCGAGATCCGGGTCTGCATCCTGACCGGCGCGGGTGGCTACTTCTGTGCCGGGATGGATCTGAAGAAGGCGGACGAGAAGCCGCCCTCGGAGTCGTTCAAGGAGGGCTTCGACCCGTCCGTGATCAAGGGTCTGCTCAAGGGCTTCCGGCTCACCAAGCCGCTCATCGCGGCCGTCGAGGGCCCCGCCATCGCCGGCGGCACCGAGATCCTGCAGGGCACCGACATCCGCGTCGCCGGCGAGTCGGCCAAGTTCGGCGTCGCCGAGGCCCGCTGGTCGCTCTACCCGATGGGCGGCTCCGCGGTCCGTCTCCCCCGCCAGATCCCCTACACCGTCGCCGCCGAGCTGCTCCTGACCGGACGTACGCTGCTCGCCCCGGAGGCCAAGGAGCTCGGCCTCATCGGCCACGTCGTTCCCGACGGCACCGCGCTCGAGAAGGCCCACGAGCTCGCCGACATGATCGCCGCCAACGGCCCCCTGGCCGTCCAGGCGATCCTCCGCACCATGCGCGAGTCCGAGGGCAAGCACGAGGAGGAGGCCTGGGCAGACGACGCCAAGGTCGGCGCCGCCGTCTTCGCCTCCGAGGACGCCAAGGAGGGGCCCAAGGCCTTCCTGGAGAAGCGCAAGCCCGAGTTCAAGGGACGCTGAGCCCCCGTCAGGCCCGGCCCTTCCTGACGTACGCAGCCCCTGGCAGCATCCGCGGCAGCAGCCCACGCCGCAGCACCAGCAGCAGATGTGCGCCGAGCGCGACGAAGAACGCGATGTGGGCGGCGATGTGCAGCGCGACCAGGTCGCCGGAGACCGCCACCAGCGCGAGGCCGGTCAGCGGGACGACGAACATCAAGGAGAGCAGCGCACGCTCGGTGACATGGGCCAGCCGCCGGTCGCCCGCGGTGAGCCGCGGGTCCCACGGGGGCAGCGGTGCGATCATGCGCCAGGCGAGCCGGAGGCCGCCGAGAAGCAGGATGGCCAGGCCGAGCAGGATGTGCAGCTCGGGGAGGCTGATGCCGTCCACACCGATGCCGCCGCCCCACAGGTCGGACCACGCAGTCTCGAGCGTGCCCTCATCGCCGAGTCGGGCCTCGCAGGCCTCCTCGATGCGGTCGATCCGCTCGTCCTCCGCGTCGGAGGTGTCACCGCCGCTGCGATCCTCCCCTGGCGGGTCGCAGTCGGCCTCCGTCGACATGGCATAGCCGACCACGAACTGCAGCACGAACGCGGCGACGGTCAGCCAGTGCAGGGTCTTGGTGACGACCCCATAGCCCGTTGCCGTCGCGCCTGACATCGGAGCCAGCGTAGTGGGACCGCCGAGCCTGCCGTGTCGGATCGGCCGGATTCCGATCGTGGTCCTGGTGAGCGCCGCCCTCCGCGGCGCACCACCAACAGGAGGAACCATGTCCGACACCTCACGTACCTCTCGCACCCCCGTCCGCCTGTCGATGTCCATGACCCTGGACGGCTTCGTCACCGGCCCGGACGACCGCCATGGCCAAGGGCTCGGTCGGGGAGGTGGGCGGATCTTCGACTGGCTCGACGACCGTCACGGCGCCGGCGTGAACGGCGACGTCTACCGCGAGTACCTCGCCACGGGGGCGCTGATCTCCGGGCGGCGTACGTATGAGCTGGCCGACCGCTGGGGCGGCGACCACCACGACGGCGTCCCGATCCACGTGCTCACCCACCACCCCGACGACGTCCCGCCAGGCAGTGCCCGCTACTTCACGGACGTCGACCGGTGCGCCAACGAGGCCCGGCAGGCGTCCGGCGACAAGGTCGTCATGGCGCACGGCGCCGGCCTTGCTCAGGCGCTCCTCGCCGCGCACCAGCTCGACGAGATCGAAATCCACCTCGTGCCTGTTCTTCTCGGTGCCGGGAGACGACTCTTCCCCGACGACGGCGTCGGGCCCGTCGAGCTCGAGCTCACCCGACGCCTCGAGGGGCGCGGGGTGACCCACCTTCGGTACGCGATCCGCTACCCCTGACGCACGTCACTTCGAGAAGCGGGCACGGAGGGCCTTCTTGTCCGGCTTGCCGAGGGCGGTCATCGGGATCGCGTCGATCTCGATGACCGACTTCGGCGCGTGGACGGAGCCCTTCCGCTCCTTGACCAGGGCCTGGATCTCGGCGACGACCTCGTCCGAGAGCACGGCGTCGGGGCGAGGGACGACCACGGCAGTGACGGCCTCGCCGAACTTCTCGTGCGGGGTGCCGATGACGGCGACCTGGGCGACCGCGGGATGGGTCGCGATGACGTCCTCTACCTCACGGGGGAAGACGTTGAAGCCGCCGGTGACGATCATGTCCTTGGTGCGGTCGACGATGTACCAGAAGCCGTCGTCGTCCTCCCGCGCGACGTCGCCGGTGTGCATCCAGCCGTCGCGGAAGGTCTCGGCGGTGACCTCGGGCAGCTGCCAGTAGCCGCCGGAGAGCAGCGGTCCGGCGACGCAGATCTCGCCGGGTTCGCCAGGCGCGACCGGCTGGCCGTCGGCACCGATCAGGGCGGTACGGACCAGCGCGGACGGCCGACCGCACGAGGTGAGCCGATGAGTGAGCGGCTTCCCGTCGGCGTCGACGTGGTCGCCCTTGGCGAAGTAGGTGATCGCCATCGGCGCCTCGGACTGGCCGTAGTACTGCGCGAAGATCGGCCCGAACCGCTCGATCGCCTCGGCCAGGCGCACCGGGTTGATCGCGGAGGCGCCGTAGTAGACGGTCTCGAGCGAGGAGAGGTCCCGGGTGCGGGAGTCGGGGTGGTCGAGGAGTGCGTAGAGCATCGTCGGGACCACCATCAGCGAAGAGATCCGCTCGCGCTCGATGGTCTCCAGGACGGCGGCCGGATCGAACCTCGGCATCACGAACAGGGTGCCGCCCTTGATCACGACGGGCACGAAGAAGGCCGCGCCGGCGTGCGAGAGCGGGGTGCACATCAGGAACCGGGGCGCCTCGGGCCACTCCCACTCCGAGAGCTGCACCTGGGTCATCGTCGCGAACGACCCGGACAGTCCGATCACTCCCTTGGGCTTCCCGGTCGTGCCACCGGTGTAGGTGATCGAGGTGACGTGGCCGGGCGGGAGCAGTCTCGCGGCGAGCGGCTCGACCGGATAGGTCTCCGCAGCGGCGACGAGATCGACGCCGACATCCGCCAGCTGCGGCGGGACCGGCCCGATGGTCAGCACCCGCTTCAGCCCCGGGCACATCTCCAGCAGCTCGACGGCACGATCGGCGAAGTAGGGGTCGATGATCAGACCGGTGATGCCGGCATCGTTGATGACGTACGCCTGGTCCTCCGCGCTGCCCAGCGGGTGCAGCGCCGTGCGCTGGAATCCCTGGGTCTGGCCGGCGCCGAGGATGAAGAGCACCTCGGGGCGGTTGAGCGCCAGCAGCGCGGTCGCCGAGCCGGTACCGGCGCCGAGCGCCTCGAAGGCCTGGACGTACTGACTGATCCGCGCCGCCACCTCCGCCCCGGTGAGACTCACGTCTCCGAGATGAATGATCGGACGGTTCTTGTGGCGCTCCAGCGCCGAGACCATCAGATGACCGTTGTGGGGACCGATGCGGCTGGTATCCATGCTCGCACCTTACCGCGAAACTAGAACGTGTTCTAGCCCCGGTGAAGGCTGCTGATCGAGAGCTGGTTCAGGCGTCGCCGACGTGGTCCCGGTCGGCGGCGGCCATCGCCTCGCGTGCCCACCGCGGCAGGATGAAGATGCCCTCGGCCTCGACGCACACCACCGGCTCGGAGCCGTCGGTCGGCCGGGTCAGCAGCCGGCCGCGTACGACCGCCTTCACGCCTTCCGTCGACGCGATCCGCGCCTCACCGCGCAGCGGCCCCAGCGGGGTCCCCTGCTTGTAGACGATCGTCAGGGTGCCGGTCATCCCGGGGCGACCACCGGCCGAGGCGGCCTCGCCGAGCAGCTGGTCGAGGATCAGCGCCGAGACACCGCCGTGAACCAGCCCCGGCGGGCCCTCGTAGGCCGGTCCGAGCGTGAAGTCGGCCCAGACGTCCTCACCGTCGCGCTGCACCGCCAGCGGCGGGGCGAAGGCGTTCCCCTTCCCGACCACCGGGTTGCCGTAGTTGCGGAAGCCGCCGTCCGCCCCGAACCGGACCCCGTGCGGACCGGGCAGTGCCTCGGCGAGCAGCTCATCGGTCAGCGCCTCGACCCGGCCGCGTACGTCATCGAGGACCGAGTCCGAGACCTGGGTGCGCACGACGGCGTCGACGAGCCGGCGCACCGAGTCGGTCAGCGGGACCAGGCTGGCCTCCCGCTCCTTGATCTCGGCGTCGGTCATGTCGTCATGGACGTATCCGGCAGGAGCCTTCGGGTGGTGTGCACGTCCGTAGTGCATGGAGGACATCTAGCTTCTCGTCTCAGGTCTGTCGGCCGAGGAGGATTCGGCCAAGATCGGGTGAGCCTCACCGTAGACGTGCTCGTCGTCGAGATGGCAATGGGTCCCCGGGTAGATCGTCGACATGCACAGGTTGCAGTGGGTGCATCGCGACACCGTCGAGGGGTCCGCCCGGAGGCGGTTGACCAGGTCCGGCTCGCGAAGCAGCGCGCGGGCCATCGCGACGTACTCGAAGCCCTCGTCCATCGCGGTCCGCATCCCAGCCAGGTCGGTGACCCCGCCGAGAAGGACCAGCGGCAAGCTCAGCGCACGACGGAACTCGCGGGCGTTGTCGAGGAAGTAGAGCGGCTTGTAGGGGTACTCCTTGAAGAAGCCCTTGCCCACCATCCGCATGCCCATCCTGATCACCGGGTGCAGCGGCATGTTGGCGGCCATCTCGCGGTAGGGAGCGTCGCCGCGGAAGAGATACATCGGGTTCATGAACGAGGAGCCGCCGGTGAGCTCGAGCGCGTCGAGGTGACCGTCGGACTCGAGCAGGCGCGCGAACTCGACCGACTCGGGCAGGTCGAACCCGCCGCGGTAGCCGTCGCGCATGTTCATCTTGGCGAGCACGGCGACCTGGCCGCCACCCACATCAGCAACCGCCTCCCGCACGGCAGCCACGATCTGGCGCGGGATCGAGGCTCGGTTGGCCAGCGACCCGCCGAACTCGTCGGTACGCGAGTTCAGGCGCGGGCTGAGGAACGAGCTGGGCAGGTAGTTGTGGCCCAGGTGCACCTCGATCGCGTCGAACCCGGCTTCGACCGCCATCCGCGCCGCGGCGCCGTGCTGCTCGACGACCCGGGCGAGGTCCGCCGCGGTCGCGGCGCGGTTGAACGCCATCCCCAGCGCGTTGAACGAACGCGTCGGCGCCAGCGACGGCACCCCGTTGGACTTGGCGTTGGCCACCGGGCCCGCGTGACCGATCTGGGCCGAGATCTTGGCGCCGGTCGCGTGGACCTCATCGGTCAGCCGCCGCAGCCCCGCCAGTGCCTCCGGGCGCCAGTAGATGCAGTCGGCGTGCGTACGTCCCTCCGGGGCCACCGCGAGATAGGCGACCGTGGTCATCCCGACGCCGCCCTCGGCGACGGCGAGGTGGTAGTCGATCAGCCGGTCCGAGACGAGCGCCCCGGGCGAGGCGCCCTCGAAGGTCGCCGCTTTGATCACCCGGTTGCGCAGGGTCACCGGACCCAGCGTCGCCGGCGCGAGCGGGTCGGTCGTGGAATCGGTCACGCGCGTACCTTCCTGAACTCGCGCATCCTGCGCAGATAGCCCCGCAGCCGCCTGCCCGGCACCGGCCGCGGCCAGTCGTCGGCCCGGAACCAGGCGTCGGTGCCGCCGTCGACCACAACGACGCTGCCGACCATGAAGTCCGCGGCGGGGCCGAGCATGTGGATCACCCAGTCGGCGAGCAATCCGGGGTCTCCGTAGCCGCCGGCCGGGACCGGGAAGGACCGGATCGCCTTCGCCTCCCCCGGTGTCGCGAGCTGCTTCTCCAGCAGCGGCGTCAGCACCGCGCCCGGCGCGATCGCGTTGAGCCGGATCCCGGCCCGTACCCAATCCGCCTCGACCGCGCGCCGCCGCACCCAGCGAGTGACCGCGACCTTCGAGGCGCCATAGGCCATCGCCGGCGCCCCCTTCCCGAAGATCCGATACGCCTTCAGCGCCCGCTCCGCGTCGCCCTCGAGCAGCGCCGCGACCGCCCGCGCCGGGATCAGCGGCATGGTCGTGGTCGAGTTGCTGGAGAAGACCACGACCTTGGCGTTCCCGGTCGCGGCGAGCGCCTCGCGCCAGCCCTCGAGAAGCTCGACGACACCGAGGTAGTTGACCTGCGTGATCAGGGCGGGCCTTTCGCGCCCCGGCGCCGGCCCGAGCCCGGCCGCGAGGACCGCGCCGTCGAGCCGGCCGCCACAGGCGGCGAGCACCTTCTCGGTCGCGTCGCGGCGACCCTGCGGCGTCGACAGGTCGGCGACCACATCCGCCTCCGCGATGTCGACGGTCACGACCCGGTGTCCGGCGGCGAGGAGTCGCTCGACCACCGCGGCTCCCATGCCCGAGGCCGAGCCGGTGACGGCGTAGACAGCCGTCACCCGAGCACCTCGGCGATGCGGTGGACGTCGGCGGCCGAGCCGAGGCTCAGCAGCAGCGTGGTCACACCGGTCTCCTCCCACTGGGCCACCTTGTCGCGTACCTCCGCCTCGGTGCCGATGATGTGCAGGTCGTCGACGAGCTCGTCGGGGATGAGCGCGGTGGCCTTCTCCTTCTCACCGGTCAGGTAGAGCGCCTGGACCTGCCCGGCGAGCTCGGCGTAACCCATCCGCTCGAAGACCTGGTTGTGGAAGTTCTGCTCCTTGGCACCCATCCCGCCCATGTAGAGGGCCGCGAACGGCTTCATCGCCTCGAGCGCCGCCTGCTTCTCGTCCGCGTTGGCGACGACCTGGAGATGGCAGGTCGCGGCGATCTCGAAGTCGTCGGCGGTACGCCGCGCCCCGGGTCGTGCGAAGCCCTCGGCCAGCCAGTCGGCGTACATCGGGGCGGATCTGGGGGTGTAGAAGATCGGGATCCAGCCGTCGGCGATCTCGGCCGTCTGGGCGACGTTCTTGGGGCCTTCGGCACCGAGCCAGATCGGGATGTCGGCCCGCAGCGGGTGCACGATCGGCTTGAGCGGCTTACCGAGCCCGACCGAGCCCTCGCCCGTGAAGGGCAGCGGGTAGTGCGGCCCGTCGTTGGTCACCGGCGCCTCTCGCGCGAGCACCTTGCGGATGATCGAGACGACCTCGCGGGTGCGGGCCAGCGGCTTGCCGAACGGCTGGCCGTACCAGCCCTCGACCACCTGCGGACCGCTCACGCCGAGCCCCAGGATGAACCGGCCTCCGGAGAGATGGTCGAGGGTCAGCGCGTGCATCGCGATCGAGGTCGGCGTACGCCCGGACATCTGCACGATCGAGGTGCCGAGACGGACCCGGGAGGTCTCCCGGCCCCACCAGGCCAGCGGCGTCAGGGCATCACTCCCCCACGCCTCGGCGGTGAAGATCGCGTCGAACCCGGCCTCCTCAGCGGCGGCGACGAGCTCCCCGACACCGGTCGGTGGCTGTGCTCCCCAGTAGCCCAGCTGTAGCCCCAACTTCACTCTCATCGACTCCTTCGTCCGAGGCTCCGCCGCCGATCGGCAGGGCGTACGGGTTGTGGCCAATACTAGAACGTGTTTCACTTTCTGTCATGAGTCGCACCCTTCAGGCACCCGTGACGGTCGCCTTCGACTACACCAGATCCACAGGCCCGGTGATCGGCCGTTTCCTCACCGGACTGCGAGACACCACCATCGTCGGCGGCCGGCTCGGCGACGGTCGAGTCGCGGTCCCACCCCCTGAGTACGACCCGGTCACGCACCAGGCCGTGACCGAGTTCGTCGAGCTCCCCGACACCGGCACGGTCACCTCGTGGACCTGGGTCAGCGAGCCCGTCGCCGGCCAGCCGTTCGAGCGGCCCTTTGCGTACGCACTGATCACCATCGACGGCGCCGACACCCCGTGGCTGCACGCCGTCGACGTCGCCTCCCCCGACGACATCGAGACCGGGATGAAGGTCCGAGCCCGATGGGCCGAGGAGCGCACCGGCTCGGTCAACGACCTCGTCTTCGAGGCCGACGGCGGCGACCCAGCAGGCAACCCAGCACGCAACCCGGCGCTGGCCGGAGGCGAGGACGTCAGCCTGATCGTGACCCCGGTCAGCCTCGACTACCACTACGCGGCCTCGCCGGAGGAGTCCTCGTTCTTCCGCGGCCTCGCCGAGGGCCGGATCCTGGGCCAGCGCTGCCCGAAGTGCCGGAAGGTCTACGTCCCACCGCGCGGCGCCTGCCCGACCGACGGCGTGCCGACCGCGGAGGAGATCGAGCTCTCCCACGTCGGCACGGTGACCACCTTCTGCGTCGTCAACGTCCCGTTCCTGGGACAGAAGATCAAGCCGCCGTACGTCTCCGCGTACGTCCTCCTCGACGGCGCCGACATCGCGCTGCAGCACCTGATCCTGGACATCCCCGCCGAAGAGGTCCGGATGGGGATGCGGGTCAAGGCGGTCTGGAAGCCGCGTGACGAGTGGGGCACCAGCATCGAGAACATCAGCCACTTCGCGCCGACCGGTGAGCCGGACGCGGACTTCGACAGCTACAAGCACCACCTGTGAGGAGCGCTCAGTGAGAGACGTTGCCGTCGTCGGGTTCGCCCAGCGACAGATGAAGGACTTCGACGGGTCGCCGAGCATGGCCGAGCTGCTCGTGCCGATCCTGGCCGAGTGCTACGAGCAGACCGGATGGGCCAAGAAGGACATCGGCTTCTGGTGCTCGGGCTCGTCCGACTACCTGGCCGGCCGGTCGTTCTCGTTCGTGAGCGCGATCGACGCGATCGGGGTGCTGCCTCCGGTCAACGAGTCGCACGTCGAGATGGACGCCGCGTGGGCCCTCTACGAGGCCTGGATCAAGATCCAGACCGGCGAGGTGGACACGGCGCTGGTCTTCGGTTTCGGCAAGGCGTCGGCGGGCGTCCTGCGCCGCACCCTGTCCCTGCAGCTCGACCCCTACACGATGACGCCGCTGTGGCCCGACACCGTCTCCCTGGCTGCGCTCCAGGCGCGCCTCGGGCTCGACGCCGGGCTCTGGGACGAGGCGGCTCTGGCCGAGGTCGTCAACCGGTCGCTGACCGATGCGGAGAAGAACGAGTACGCCGTCCGTGCCGGCGGCTCCTCGGTGAGCGAGCTGCTCGCCCGGCCGATGTTCGCCGATCCGCTGCGCAAGCACGACTGCGCCCCGGTGACCGACGGCGCGGCCGCGATCGTGCTCGCCGCCGGCGACCGGGCGTACGACGCCAACCAGCGGCCGGCCTGGATCACCGGCATCGCGCACAGCTCCGACGGTCTCCACCTCGGCACGCGCGACCTCACGATCTCCGGCTCGGCCCAGCGGGCAGCAGCCGCCGTGGGCGGCACCGCGGACGTCCAGGTCGCCGAGCTGCACGCGCCGTTCAGCCACCAGGAGCTGGTCCTGCGCTCGGCGCTCGGACTGGGTGATGACGTACAGATCAGTCCTTCGGGCGGGGCGCTCGCCGCCAACCCGATGTTCAGCGCCGGCGCCATCCGGATCGGCGAGGCCGCCAAGCGGATCTGGGACGGGTCGGCCGACAAGGTGCTCGGCCACGCGACCAGCGGTCCGGCACTGCAGCAGAACCTCGTGTGCGTGATGGAAGGACGAAACTGATGGGCAAGACCCCAGCCGCCGTGATCGGGATCGGCCAGACCCACCACCGCGCCAAGCGCGAGGACGTCTCGATGGCCGGGCTGTGCCGTGAGGCGATGGACCGGGCGCTCGAGGACGCCGGCCTGACCCTCGACGAGGTCGACGCCATCGTCATCGGCAAGGCACCGGACCTGTTCGAGGGCGTGATGATGCCCGAGCTCTACCTCGCCGAGGCGCTGGGGGCGGCCGGAAAGCCGCTGCTGCGCGTGCACACCGCCGGCTCGGTCGGCGGCTCGACCGCGATCGTCGCCTCCTCG
This sequence comes from Nocardioides sp. YJ-D4, assembly GCF_054031495.1. Lineage (NCBI taxonomy): Bacteria > Bacillati > Actinomycetota > Actinomycetes > Propionibacteriales > Nocardioidaceae > Nocardioides > Nocardioides sp. YJ-D4. The sequence continues at coordinate 43,302 of NZ_CM132932.1, read as the reverse complement.
CTGGTGCAGGCCGGCGTCCACAGACGCGTGCTCACCGTCGCCTTCGAGAAGCAGTCGGAGTCCAACGCGATGTGGGCGCTCTCGGTGCCGATCCCGTTCGTGATGCCGGTGCACGCCGGCGCGGGTGGCTACTTCGCCCCGCACGTACGCTCCTACATCCGCCGTGCCAACGCGCCCTCGCACATCGGTGCGATCGTCGCGGCCAAGGACCGCAACAACGCACTGAAGAACCCGTACGCGCACCTGCACAACGAGGGCACCACGGTCGAGTCGGTCCTGGCCTCGCAGATGCTCTGGGACCCGATCCACTACGACGAGACCTGCCCCTCCTCGGACGGCGCCTGCGCGATGGTCATCGCCGCCGAGGACGTCGCCAAGACGTACGAGGCACCCGCCTGGATCCACGGCACCGTGATGCGCTCCGAGCCCACCTCGGCCGCCGAGCGCGACCAGGTCAACCCGCAGGCGGGGCGCGAGGCCGCGGCGGCACTGTGGAAGGCGACCGGGATCACCGACCCGGCCCGCGAGATCGACTGTGCCGAGATCTACGTGCCGTTCGCCTGGTTCGAGCCGATGTGGCTCGAGAACCTCGGCTTCGCCGCCGAGGGCTCGGGCTGGAAGCTCACCGAGGCCGGCGAGACCGCCCTCGGCGGCAGCCTGCCGGTCAACATGAGCGGCGGTGTGCTCTCCTCCAACCCCATCGGCGCCTCCGGCATGCTCCGCTTCGCCGAGGCCGCCCTGCAGGTCCGGGGCCGCGCCGGCGAGCACCAGGTCGACGGCGCCCGCCGGGCGCTCGGGCACGCCTACGGCGGCGGCTCGCAGTTCTTCGCGATGTGGGTCGTCGGTTCGCAGCCACCGACCAACTGACCTCGCCGAGTCGGCTCGTCCTGACCGAATCTCGCGTCGAGTCGGCTCGTCATGACGAGCCGACTCGACGGGGATCGGCGAAACCAGATGTCGGCCTCCGGCCGGAGCGCTAGCGTTGCCCCGCGAGACAGGAGGCAGCGATGCTGGCGCTGACCCAGAGAACGTACGGTGGGCTCGACGCGGTCGAGATGGCTGATCTCCCGGTGCCCGAGCCGACTGCCGATGAGGTGCTGGTGGAGGTCCATGCCTGCTCACTGAACGGGTCCGACCGGGAGAACCTCGCCGGTTCGCCGTTCTACTCGCGCGTCGGCGGCCTGCGCAGACCCCGGCGACCGGTGCCGGGATCCGACATCGCGGGTGTGGTCTCAGCGGTCGGGCATGAGGTGAGCGAGTTCTCCGTCGGCGACGAGGTCTTCGGGGAGCTGGCCGGCTACCGCGGCGGGCTGGCCGAGTACGTCGCCACGAAGCCGCGGCTGCTCGCGCGCAAGCCGGCCGGCCTGACGTACGTCGAAGCCGCCTCCATCCCGCAGGCCGGCTGCATCGCCTGGCGCGCCATCGAAGGACGAGTGCAACCGGGCGACCGGGTGCTGGTCAACGGCGCAGGCGGTGCGGGCGGACCGCTCGTCGTCGGGCTGGCCACAGCCCGGGGCGCCGAGGTCACCGCCGTCGACCGGGCCGACAAGGCCGACTTCATGCACCGGATCGGCGCGAGCACCACCGTCGACTTCAAGACCGAGGACTGGGCCGATCACGCCGACCACCGCGAACGCTACGACCTGATCATCGACCTGGTCGCCCACCGCTCCCCCTTCCGCGTCCACCGCGCCCTGCGCCCGGGCGGCACCTACCGGATGGTCGGCGGCTCGACCCGGATCCTGCTCGCCGCCCTGCCCGCCCGCCCGCTCGTCAAGGCACGGACCGGCAAGGACGTCGGCGTACTCGTCGTGCCCCAGTCGCGCGCAGACCTCGAGGCGATCACCGCGCTGGTGACGAGCGACGTCGTCCCGCCCGTCATCGACAGCACGTTCCCGCTGAGCGAGGGGTTGGCGGCGTACGCACGTCTCGCGAGCGGCGACAACCAGGGCAAGATCGTCGTGACGATGCGCTGACGCGCCACTCCCGGCCTGCTCACCTGAGCCACGGCCTCCGATAGCGTGCGGTGCCATGGAGTGCCAGACCTGCGCCATCGCCGACTCGACGCCTGCCGAGCAGCTCGCCGGGGAGCTGGGGTGAGCGCGATGAGCTACGCAGGGCTGAGCAAGCTGCTCGTCGTCCCCGAAGGGTTCGAGGCGCCGAAGGTGCTCACGCACGGCGAGCTGACGGCGCGGCCGCTGTCGCGCGACTGCCTGGCCGATGACGTACGCGCCATCAACGCCGACCGGGAGCTCATCAACACCACCCGGGGTGGCGGGTGGCCGGAGGGGCCGACGTCGGAGGAGGACGACTACATCGACCTGGTCTGGCACGAGGGCGAGTGGAAGGAGAACAAGTCGTTCTCCTACGTCCTGGAGACCGCCGGGCTCGGCTATGTCGGGTGCGCCTACCTCTACCCGCTCGGCGTCCGGCAGGAGCTGAGCGAGGAGCTGGCCGCGTACGACGTCGACGTCAGCTGGTGGGTGACCACCGAGGCGTACGAGCAGGGGCTCTACGAGATGGTCTACGAAGCGCTGAAGAAGTGGGTGCCGGCGCACTATCCGTTCCGCCGGCCCCACTTCTCCAATGTCGTCGTGCCTGGCGATCAGGCGTAGGTGACCGGGAGCTCCTTGATGCCGTTGATCCAGGCGTGACGCAGTCGGCGCGGGGCGCCGTTGGGCTTCAGGTCGGGCATCCGGTCGGCGATCACGTCGAACATGATCCGCACCTCCATCCGGGCCAGGTTGGCGCCGATGCAGTAGTGGGCGCCGTGGCCGCCGAAGGCGAGGTGGGGGTTGTGCTCGCGGGTGATGTCGAAGGTGTCGGGGTCGTCGAAGACGTCCTCGTCGTGGTTGCCCGAGGCGTAGTAGAGCCCGACGCGCTGCCCGGCCTTGACGAGCTGACCGCCGACCTCGACGTCGTTGATCGCGGTGCGGTGGAAGACCGTCACCGGGGTCGCCCAGCGAATCACCTCGTCGACCATCGTGTCGGGGCGCTCGTTCTTCCACAGCTCCCACTGGTCGGGGTTCTCGAAGAAGGCCTGCATGCCGTGGGAGATCGCGTTGCGGGTGGTCTCGTTGCCGGCGACGGCGAGCAGGATGACGAAGAAGCCGAACTCGTCATCGCCCAGCGCGCCGCCCTCCAGCTCGGCGTTGACGAGCTTGGAGATGATGTCGTCCTTGGGGTCCGCCTTGCGCTCGGCGGCCAGCGTCATCGCGTACGTCAGGATCTCGATCGAGGCGGCCTCGGGGTCCGCGTTGTAGTCCGGGTCGTCGTAGGCGAGCATCTGGTTGGACCAGTCGAAGAGCTTGCGCCGGTCCTCCTGCGGGACGCCGAGCAGCTCGGCGATCGCCTGGAGCGGGAGCTCGGCGGCGACCTCGGCGACGAAGTCGCCCTCCCCCTTGGCCAGCGCGTCGTCGACGATGCTGTTGGCCCGCTCGACCAGGCGGTCCTTGAGAGCGTTGATCGCACGCGGGGTGAAGCCACGGCTGATGATCTGGCGCAGCTTGGTGTGGTCGGGAGCGTCATGGTGGATCAGCATGGCGCGCTGCAGCTCGACCTGCTCGCGGGTCATGTCCGGCGCGAACCGGATGATGACGCCGTTCTCGTTGGTGCTGAAGTTCTCGCTGTCCTTGGAGACGGCGAGGATGTCCTCGTGCTTGCTGACCGCCCAGAAGCCGGTGTCGAGGAACCCTGCTCGCGCCTCGGGCTTCTGCTCGATCCAGAAGACCGGAGCCGTACGCCGCAGCTCCATGAACTCCTGGAGCGGGACGCGCTCTTCGTTGAGCACGGGATCAGTCGGATCGAAATCCACGGGGAGAGCGGTCACGGGTGTGCTCCTTCGAGGTCTTTTCTGTAACACGTTCTAGTTTATGTTCACACAGTGCCCGGGATCACACAAGGGTTGCGCCAAACGAGAACACGTTCTAATTTGGAACAATCGAGTGTAACCGGTGTCACGTCATCAGGCGTGACGGTGCGCGCCCGCGCACCAGCGACTTGTCGAAACCCCCGAAGAGCGAGGTTCCATGGGCACGCCCGTCATCGTCGAAGCCGTCCGTACCCCCATCGGCAAGCGCAAGGGCTGGCTCGCGGGCCTGCACCCGGGCGTTCTGCTCGGCGCCGCCCAGGTCGAGGTACTCAAGCGCGCAGGTCTCGACCCTGACCTGGTGGATCAGGTCATCGGCGGCTGCGTCTCCCAGGCCGGCGAGCAGTCCAACAACATGGTCCGCCGCGCCTGGCTCCATGCGGGCCTGCCGATCCACACCGGCTCCACCGTCATCGACGCGCAGTGCTCCTCTGCCCAGCAGGCCACCCACCTGATCAACGCGATGATTGCCTCCGACCAGATCAAGGTCGGCATCGCCTGCGGCATCGAGTCGATGTCACGCATCCCGCTGGGCGCCAACGTGCCCAAGGGCGCCGGCGATCCACGTCCCGAAGACTGGAACATCGATCTGCCCAACCAGTTCGAGGGCGCCGACCGGATCGTGAAGAACCGCGGGTTCTCCCGCAACGAGGTCGACGAGTTCGGGCTGTGGTCGCAGGTCAAGGCGCGCCAGGCGCGCGACGCCGGACACTTCAAGAGCCAGATCTTCGCCGTCGAAGCCCCCATGCTCGACGACGAGGGCAAGGCCACCGGAGAGATTCGCACCGTCACCGAGGACCAGGGCATCCGCGACACCTCGCTCGAGAAGCTGGCCGGGCTCAGCCCGGTGCTCGAGGGCGGCATCCACACCGCCGGAACCTCCTCGCAGATCTCCGACGGCGCCTCGGCGCTGCTGCTCATGGACTCCGCGGTCGCCGCCTCGCTGGGCCTGAAGGCTCGGGCGCGGATCGTGACGTCCAACCTGGTCGGCTCGGATCCCTACTATCACCTCGACGGCCCCGTCCAGGCGACCGAGAAGGCGCTCAAGGACACCGGGATGACGATCGGCGACATCGACATCGCCGAGGTCAACGAGGCCTTCGCCGGCGTGGTCATGTCGTGGGCCGCGGTGCACCAGGTCCCCGAGGAGAAGATCAACGTCAACGGCGGCGCGATCGCGCTCGGCCACCCCGTCGGCTCCACCGGCACCCGGCTGCTCACTGCCGCGCTGCACGAGCTCGAGCGTCGCGACGCCAGCACCGCCCTGGTCTCGATGTGCGCCGGTGGCGCTCAGGCGACCGCCACGATCATCGAGAGGATCTGATCGTGCCCAAGTCCACAATCACAGAAGCCGAGTACGTCGTCGTCGGCGCCGGCTCGGCCGGCTGTGCCGTCGCCGGCCGCCTGGCGGCGGCAGGGAAGTCGGTCATCCTGCTCGAGGCCGGGAAGAACGACAGGCGCAACTACCTGGTGACCAAGCCAGGCATGATCGGCCCCCTCCACGCCGAGCCGCGGCTGAAGAAGCTCGTCGACTGGGGCTACCACACGGTACCCCAGCAGCATGCCCGCAACCGCGAGCTCCCCCAGCCGCGCGGCAAGGTGCTCGGCGGCTCCTCCTCCATCAACGGCCTGCTGTGGGTCCGGGGCAACCGGGCCAACTACGACGCCTGGGCGGCCGAGGGCAACACCGGCTGGGACGCGGACTCGGTCAACGAGGCGTACCGGCGAATCGAGGACTACGAGGGCGGTGGCTCCGACTACCGCGGCACGGGTGGGCCGATCAAGGTCATGAAGCACCCGCGGCCGACCGAGGCGTCGCTCTCCTTCCAGCGCGCCGCCGCCGAGACCCTCGACGTGAAGGTGCTCGACGACTACAACGGCGCCGAGCAGGAGGGCGTCGCGACGTTCCAGCAGAGCGCGATCGACGGGCTGCGCTACTCGGCCTCGCGGGGCTACCTCCACGACCAGCAGCTGCCGAGCCTGACCACGCTCACCCAGGTGCACGTCTCGAGGATCGTGATCGAGAACGGCCGGGCGAGGGGCGTTGAGATCCTCACCAGACAGGGTCCGCAGACGATCTCGGCGACCCAGGAGGTCATCGTCTCCGCGGGTGTCTTCGGCTCCGCCCAGCTGCTGATGCTCTCCGGAATCGGTCATTCCGCCCACCTCGCCGAGCACGGGATCACCGCGATCCACGAGCTGCCGGTCGGCGACAACCTGCACGACCACATGTTCGTGCCGACCACCTGGGAGATGCCGACCGCGCTGCACCACGGCACCGCCGGCTACTTCGGCAAGGCGGTCCTCAAGGAGCAGACGGTCGGCAGGTCGATCCTCGGCCACACCGTCTTCGAGACGGTCGGGTTCGTACGCACCTCGCTGGCCACCGACGTACCCGACCTGCAGCTGCACGTGCTCCCCTGGGCCTACCCCTCCCCCAACCAGGACGCGCCGATCCGCCACGAGGTCGACCCGCGGGCGGCCCTGACGGTGATGTCGTCGCTCATCTACCCGCGCTCGCGCGGGACGCTGCGGCTGCGTAACGCGGACCCGACCGCCGAGCCGCTGATCGACTTCAACTACCTCGCCGAGCCCGACGACAAGCGCGTGCTGCTCGAGGGCGTGGAGATGATCCGCGAGATCATGGCCTCCCCGGCCTTCGGCGACCAGGTCAAGTCGGAGATCCATCCCGGCAAGGCGATCGACGCCGAGGCGATGAAGGACGAGGTCACCAACCGGGCGACCTCGATCTACCACGGTGTGGGTTCCTGCCGGATGGGCGTCGACGAGCGGGCCGTGGTCGACCCGCAGCTGCGCGTACGCGGCATCGACGGCCTCCGCGTCGCCGACGCCTCGATCATGCCGTCGATCATCGGCGGCAACACCAACGCTCCCGCGGTCATGATCGGTGACCGTTGCGCAACCTTCGTCCTTGACGAAAATCTGTAGAGCCGTCCTCGACAACCGCTGATCGGAAGCAGACATGAGCACTGACACCGCGAAGACAGCAGACGTACGCCGCCCCGACTGGATCACCGAGGAGCTGCTGGCCGAGCTGGTCTCCCGGGTCCCGTCCTCGACGGGTGCGTCCTGGAAGCTGACCGAGGTCTACACCGGTGAGGTGCTGGTGGCGCTGCCGCAGTCCTCACCGGCAGACGTGGAGCGGGCCGCCGAAGCCGGCCGGGCCGCCCAGCAGGCGTGGGCGGCGACCCCGCTCCGGGAGCGGCTAGCCGTCTTCAAGCGCGCCCACGAGCTGATCCTGCGCAACCAGCACAAGATCGCCGACCTCATCCAGGCCGAGTCGGGCAAGGCCCGCCGGATCGCGTTCGAAGAGGTCTGCGACCCGCCGATGGTGATCTCGCACTACCTCAAGCGGGCGCCGAAGCTGCTCAAGGACAAGAAGCGCCCGGGCGTGATGCCGGTGCTGTCCAGCTCGATCGAGCGCCACCCGCCGCGGGGCCTGGTCGGGATCATCGCGCCGTGGAACTTCCCGTTCGCGACCGGTCTCTCCGACGCGATCCCGGCACTCATGGCCGGCAACGCGGTGCTGCTCAAGCCGGACAACAAGACGGCGCTCTCGCCGCTGTTCGGGATATCGCTGCTCGAGGAGGCGGGCCTGCCGAAGGGCCTGTTCCAGGTGGTCTGCGGCGAGGGTCCGGACGTGGGCCCGACGATGCTGGACAACGTCGACTACGCGATGTTCACCGGCTCGACCGCGACCGGCCGGGTGATCGGCGAGCAGGCGGGCCGCAACCTGATCGGCGCCTGCCTCGAGCTCGGTGGCAAGAACCCGATGATCGTCCTCGACGACGCCGACATCGACGAGACCGTCGGCGGCTCGATGTTCGCCGTCTTCGGCAACACCGGCCAGATCTGCATGCACATCGAGCGGATCTACATCCCCGAGGCGATGTACGACGAGTTCCGCGACAAGTTCGTGGCCGCCGTCGAGGGGATGCGGATCGAGGCGGCGTACGCCTTCGGGCCCGACCTCGGGGCACTGGTCTCCCACGACCACCTGGCGCGGGTGCAGTCGCACGTCGAGGACGCGGTCGCCAAGGGCGCCACCGTGCTGACCGGCGGCAAAGCGCGTCCCGACATCGGGCCTACCTTCTTCGAGCCCACCATCTTGGAGGGCACCACGAAGGAGATGCTCCACGGCGTGACCGAGACGTTCGGGCCGGTGGTCTCGCTGCACCGCTACTCGACCCTCGAGGAGGCGATCGAGCTGGCCAACGACACCGACTACGGGCTCAACGCCTCGGTCTGGACCACGAACTTCAAGCGGGCGCAGGCCATCGCCGCGCGGATCGAGTCGGGCAACGTCAACATCAACGACGGCCTCGCCACCGCGTACGCCTCGAAGTCGACCCCGTCGGGCGGCATGAAGCAGTCCGGCGTCGGTGCTCGTCACGGTGACCAGGGGCTGCTGAAGTACACCGAGACCCAGAACGTCGCCACCCTGAAGAAGCAGGTCATGGGGCCGCAGGGCAAGCAGACCTTCGACGACTACGCCAAGCAGATGCAGGCGTCGCTGCGCTGGATGCGGAAGCTCCACATCCGTTGACGCCCGTCTCCCGCTATGCCGAGCTGACCCGGGAGGAGCTCGCCGAGGTCGTCCGCGAGCTCCTCCTGATCGGCCAGCTGATCGACCGCTCCGGGATGGCGTGGTGCATCTCCGCCTTCGGGCGCGAGGAGATGCTCCGGATCGCGATCGTCGAGTGGGCCGCCGCCTCGCCGATCTACACCCGGCGGATGCAGGCCGCGCTGGGGTACGCGCCGGCGGTGTCTGGGCAGGGCGACGTACCGACGATCTTCAAGGGCCTCCAGCTCGACATCGGCGCGCCCCCGCAGTTCATGGACTTCCGCTACACCGTCCACGACGCCCGCCACGGCGAGTTCCACCTCGACCACTGCGGCGCGCTGATGGACGTGGAGCCGATGGGCGAGGAGTACGTCCGCGGGATGTGCCACGACATCGAGGATCCGACGTTCGACGCCACCGCCATCGCGACCCACCCCCGGGCCCAGGTACGCCCGGTCCACCGGCCGCCGCGGACCCCGGCCGACCGGATGCCCCACTGCCGCTGGACGGTGATCATCGACGACGCCCATCCCGAGGCGGTGGCGATCCCCGAGCTGGCCGTCAACGAGCGCTCCCGGGCGGCCGGGCTCGAGCTCGCGCCGATCGATCCGTCCGAGGACGGCGCCGCCGACTACGCCGGACCGCTGGTCTCCGACCTCGACCTGGCCGGTTTCTCCCACTCGGCGCTGGTGCGCATCGCCGACGAGGTGTGCCTGCAGATGGCGCTGCTCGACCGTGGCTTCACCCTCGCGCTGGAGTCCCGGGTGACCTCGCCCGAGCAGCTCCTGGAGATCCGCCGCAAGCAGCTGGTCGGGGTCGCCGGCATCGCCGGTGCCCGCCTCGCCCGGGCGCTCTCGCTGCCGCCGGACACCAAGGGCGCCCTGCGGCTGCTCGCGCTCCATCCGATGCTCAACCCCGCTGCGTACGTCTCGGTCGAGGTGGAGGCCGACGCGATGACCGTCCGCCCTTCGGCGGCCGACGAGGACGGTGCCTGGGTGTCCCTGATCGGACCGGAATGGTTCATTCCGCTCCGGGTCGCGGTGCAGGCGCTCGACGCTCACTTCGACGTCGAGGTCCGGTCCGTTGGAGACGCCGTCGACGACGGTTGGCGGGTCGAGATCGTACGCCGCACCGAACCCGCTCCCGAGGCCGACGAGGTCACGGTGGTGAGGTTCAGCACCGGCGCGGACTTCGCGTTCGAGCCGCGCCGGTCGCTGCCGATCACACCGGTCTGAGGTTCAGCGGCGGTGGAGCGCGAGGACCGGGATGACCCGGTCGGTCTTCGCCTCGTACTCGCCGAAACCCGGACTCATCGCCTTGAAGCGATCCCAGGCGGCGTCGCGCTCGGCGCCGGTCAACTCGGTCACCTCGACCTCGACGACCCCTTCGTCGGGCGTCTCGATCTTGGTCTCCGGGTGGGCCAGCAGGTTGTGGTACCACGCCGGGTTCTCGGGCGCGCCGGCCTTGGAGGCGGCGATCAGCCAGGTGTCGGGATCCGGGTGGAGGTTGGCCACCGGCGAGACCCTCTCGGTGCCGGTCCTGGCGCCGGTGTGGTGCACGAGTACGAGCCCGCGCCCGAACGGCACCGAGGTGACGTTGCCGTCGTTCGAGCGGAACTCATCGATGATCGACTGGTTCCAGTCCTTGTAGTCGCTGCCTGACATGGAGTGCCTTTCCCCCGAGGAATCGGTTTTCACCCACTCTCGCAGACCTGCCCAACGGGCACCGGTCAAACCGAACGCCGAGTCGGCTCGTCCTGACCGAAATTCCAGCCGAGTCGGCTCGTCATGACGCGCCGACTCGGCGTTGTTTTCTGTCAGGATGCGCCGACTCGGCTGGGGGCGAGGTCAGACTCGGGCCAGAGCCGCGATGCGGACCTGCTCCTCCCGGTCGGTCACCTTCGCGCGCGGTCGACCGATCTCCTTGCCGGACTCGCACTCGTGGGTGTCGAGCGTGTTCCAGCCGGTCTGGTCGACCACGATCACGCCGCGCGCCGCCAGGAGGTCGTCGAGGGACTCGCCCGCAGGGTCGGTGAGCGCGCCGGCGGCGTAGTCGTCCAGGAGGGTGCGTACGGTCTCGGCGGCGCAGGCGCGGTTGGTGCCGATCACGCCGCTGGGACCACGCTTCGCCCAGCCCGCGGTGTAGGTGGCCTCGGCCCCGATCACCCGGCCGGCCTCGTTAGGGAAGCGGCCGGTGCCCGCCTCGTTCGGGACGCCGTCGACCCCTGCGGAGCGGTAGCCCGTGGCCCGGACCACCAGCCCGGCCTCGAGCTCCTCGCCGTTGTCGAAGCGCACCCCGGCGACGGTCTCCGTGCCGAGGATCTCGGTGGGCGTGAGGCCGAAGCGGAGGACGAGCCGCTTCGCGGCGTCGGTACGCGGCCGGGTGGCCAGGTCGCGGAGCAGGTCGGCCTTCTGGAGCGCCCCGAAGGTGGCGGCGTTGCGTTCGGTCGTGTCGGCCTCGGTCGGCAGGGCGGTCAGGTCCGCCTCGTCGACGACGACGTCGATGCCCGGGTCGTCGGCCAGTGCCCGCAGCTCGGGGCTGGTGAAGGCGGCGTGCTCGGCACCCCGGCGAGCGGTCACGACGACCTCGCGGATGCCGTTGGCCGCCAGGGCCGAGAGCGCGACCGGAGCCACGTCGGAGGCCGTCAGGGCCGCCTCGTCGGCCAGCAGCAGCCGGGCCAGGTCGAGGGCGACGTTGCCGTTGCCGATGACGACGGCCCGCTCGTGCCCGAGCGGGAAGGTGAGATCGGCTCGGTCGGGATGGCCGTTGTACCAGCCGACGAGCTCCGCCGCCGAGGTCGAGCCCGGCAGATCCTCCCCCGGCAGGCCGAGGCTGCGGCCCTCGCCGGCGCCGGTGGTGTAGACGACCGCGTGGTGGGCGCCGAGCAGCTCCTCGTGGGTGACATCGCGCCCGATCTCGACGTTGTAGCGCGTCCGTACCCGGCGGTGGCGTGCCGTCTTCGCGAAGCCGGAGACGATCTCCTTGGTGTCCAGGTGATCCGGCGCGACGCCGTAGCGGACCAGACCGTAAGGGGTCGCGAGCCGGTCGATGACGGTGATCTCGACGTCGCAGCGGCGAGTGGCGGCGAGCTCCTCCGCGACGTACCAACCGGCCGGGCCGGCCCCGACCACGGCCACCTTGAGCGGCCCGCCGGGGATCTTCGGGCCCAACGGCGGCAGCGGCGCGGGCTCCTCCTGCTCGCCGGTGAACTCGAAGAAGGCGGCGTTGATGTCGACGTAGGGCGCGAACGCGTCCGGGACCTCGTAGTCCGGGTAGATCGCGTTGACCGGGCACGCGTCCTCGCAGGCTCCGCAGTCGATGCACTCGTCGGGGTGGACGTAGAGCATCTCGGCGGCACCGAAGCCAGGCTCGTCGGGCGCGGGGTGAATGCAGTCGACTGGGCAGACCTCCACGCAGGAGGCGTCGTTGCAGCACGACTGGGTGATGACGTACGTCATGAGCGCTGAGCCTTTCCCTGGGCCTTTCCCTGGGCCTTTCCCTGGGCCTTCCTCCGGGCCTTCCCGATGGTCTCCTCGACCACCGTGTTCATCCTGGCACCGTTCGGCCAGCCCGCGTAGTGACTCAGGAACACCACGATCTCGCGCAGCTCGTCCTCGGAGAGCTCGCCGTTGGCGTACGCCGCGGGGATCTGGATCCCGAGCACGTCCGCGGCACCCTGGCCGGCGAGCAGGCCGATCAGCAGGAGCCGGCGGTCGCGGGTGGTCAGGCCCGGGCGCTGCCAGATGTCCCCGAAGAGATGGTCGGCGGTGTAGCGGAAGAAGTCGCCCTCGCCGTCGGCCATGTCGAAGCCGTAGACCTCCTCCATCTTGCGCAGGCCTCGGGCGCGCTGCTCGGGCAGGTCGGCGAACTTGTCGGTGTCGTCGTTCATGATTCCGTGTTCCTCGTTCAGTCCTTGGGGAGCCCGAGCCCGGGTGCCAGCCGGTCGAGGGCGAGTCGGGCGAGCGGCACCTCGACGCCGAGCTCCTCGGCGAGCTCGATCGCGAAGCCGAGATCCTTCTCCCCCAGCGCCACGACGTGGCCGAAGACGCCGTGCCAGAAGTCGGTCTCGTCGATCGGGGCGGTGGTGTCGCGGTGCATGATCGCGCCTGGTCCGCCGGTGATCGCGTCGGTGTGGCGTACGACGTCGCCGAGCGCCACCAGATCGAGTCCGGCAGCCTCGGCGAGCCGCTGGGCCTCGGTGGCGGCGGTGAAGGAGGCGAAGTGGAGCAGGTTGCGGGCCAGCTTGAACCTGGTCCCGGCGCCGACCGGGCCGGCATGGACCACCTTGGAGCCCATCGCGGTCAGGACCGGGCCGGCGCCTGCGTACGCCTCCGGGCTGCCGCCCACGAGGATGGCCAGGGTGCCTTCGGCGGCTCCCATCGGGCCGCCGGAGACGGGGGCGTCGAGCACGTTCACCCCGTGCGGCTCGGCGGTCGCGGCCAGCTCGGCCGGCGTCTCGGGCGCGACCGTGGAGTGCACCAGGACCGTCAGCGGGTCGACCGCCGGCCGGTCGCCGACGGCGGTGAGCACCTCGGCGAGCACCTGGCGCACCTGGTCGTCGTCGCGCACCATCACGCTGAGTACGTCGACGGCCGAGGCCAGCTCGGCGACCGAGCCCGCCGCCTTCGCACCGGCCGCACCGAGCTCGGCGACGGGCTCCTCGGCGATGTCGTGCACCCACAGCTCGATCCCGTCCGAGCGGGCGAGCTGGAGCGCCATCGGCTTGCCGATGTTGCCGAGGCCGACGAACCCCGCACGTGTCCTGGGCGCCGCGGTCACAGCCGGAACGTCCCGCCGCCGTCGACGGCGATGATCTGTCCGGAGATCCACGAGGAGTCCTCGGAGAGGAGGAACTTCGCGGTCCCGACCATGTCCTCGGTGGTGCCGAGGCGCTTGATCGCCATGCCCTTCGTCATCTCTCTCGCCGCGTCGCCGGCCTGGACCCGCGTCGCCTCGGTGTCGGTCGGCCCCGGCGCGACCGCGTTGACTCGGATGTTCATCCCACCGAGCTCGTGGGCGAGCTGCTGGGTCAGCCCGTTGATGCCGACCTTGGCCAGCCCGTAGAAGCCGGAGTAGAGGTAGGCCGCGGTGGAGGACTGGTTGACGATCGCCCCACCGCCCCGCTTCTGCATCGCCGGGTAGACGGCGCGGGTCATCACCAGCGCACCGTTGAGGTTCACGCTCATGAACTTCTCGTAGTAGTCCCAGTCGACGGTGATCAGCAGGTCGAAGGCCATGTCGCCGTAGATCGCGGCGTTGTTGACCAGCCCGTCGATCCCGCCGTACGCCTCGGTCGTCTCGGCCACCAGCGCGGCTGCCGACGCGTGGTCCGAGACGTCGCAGCGTACGAACCGGGCGACGCCGCCGGCCGCCTCGATCTCCTTGGCGACCTGCTGCCCCTTCTCCTCGTTCAGGTCGGCGACGACGACGGCGGCGCCCTCGGCGGCGAACCCCTTGGCGTACGCCTCGCCGATCCCCTGCGCCGCCCCGGTGACGACGACGACCTTGTTCTCGAACCTCATGCTGCTACCTCTCGATCTGGTCTGCACGCGACTGTGTTGGTCTCGACACGGGCTCGCTGGCGCTCGCCCGGCTCGACCAGCGAAACGCTGGTCGAGCCGCCGGAGCCGCTAGGCGGAGGCGTGTCGAGACCAACACGGTTCCGGTCATGCGGGCTCCGCGATGAGTTTTGTCTCGAGGTACTCCTCGAAGCCTTCGACGCCCATCTCCCGGCCGAGGCCGGACTGCTTGTAGCCGCCGAAGGGCGCGTCGGGGCCGAACCACTGGCCACCGTTGACGCCGATGGTGCCGGTGCGGATCCGCGCGGCCACCGACTTCGCGCGCTCCAGCGACCCGGACTCCACGGAGCCGGAGAGGCCGTAGGGCGAGTCGTTGGCGATGCGTACGGCATCGTCGTCGCCGTCGTGCGGGATCACCGTGAGCACGGGGCCGAAGATCTCCTCGCGGGCGACGCGGGCGGTGTTGTCGAGGCCGGCGACGACGGTGGGCTGGATCCAGAAGCCGCCGGCGAGGTCGCCGTCCTGGACGGCGACGGCTCCGCCGGTGGCGATGCGGCCACCCTCCTCCTCGGCGAGCGCGAGGTAGCCGAGGATCCGGTCGCGCTGGACGGCGGAGATCACCGGTCCGCAGATCGTGCCGGCATCGGCCGGGTCGCCCGCGCCGAGCGACGACATCGTCGCGGCGGCCGCTTCGACGGCCGCGTCGTAGGACTCCCGAGGCACCAGCAGCCGGGTGGTCAGGGCACAGCCCTGACCTGCGTGAACGGCCACCGAGAAGGCCGCCATCGAGGCGGCCGAGGCGATGTCGGCGTCGTCGAGGACGATCGCTGCGGACTTGCCGCCGAGCTCGAGGAAGACCTTCTTCAGGCTGGGCGCGGCGGCCGCCATGATCGCCCGCCCGGTGGCCGTCGACCCGGTGAAGGAGACCAGGTCGACCCGCGGGTCCTCGGCCAGCATCGCGGCCACCCGGTTGTCGCGCGGGGTGACGACGTTGAAGACGCCCGGCGGGAGGTCGGTGTGCTCGGCCGCCAGCCGGCCCAGCTCCGCGGCCAGCCACGGCGTGTCCGGGGCGGGCTTGAGGATCACCGTGTTGCCCGCCGCCAGCGCCGGGCCGATCTTGGCCAGGTTGATCTGGTTGGGGAAGTTCCACGGCGTGATCGCGGCGACGACGCCGACGGCCTCGCGCCGCACGGTCCGCCGCGAGGAGATGCCCATCGTCACCCCGACCCCGAGGTCGCGTTCCCACTCGAAGGACTCGGCGAGGTCGATCGTCCACTTCAACGTCTCGACCGGGGTGTCGAACTGCGGCCCGGCGACCAGGAACGCGGGCGCGCCGACCTCGGCGGTGGTCAGCTCGCGCAACGCCTCGGCGTTGTCGAGGAGCGCCTGGTGGAGCTGGCGCAGGCACCGGATCCGCAGCGCCACGTCGGTCGACCAGTCGGTCTCGTCGAAGGCCTTGCGGGCGGCGGCGATGGCGGCGTCCATGTCCTGCGCCGTCGAGTCGGGTGCGCGCCCGATCTCCTGCCCCGTGGCCGGGTTGAGGATCGCGTACGTCTCGCCGGATGCGGCCGCGCCGAGCTTGCCGTCGACGAGCTGCTGGGCGGGTGGGTTGGCGGGGATGCGGGTCGTCACACGGGCTCCTGGGTCACGAAGTTCCCGGCCGCGACGGGCGGCGGCCAGACGGTCGAGGGCAGGTCGGCGAGGCGGTAGTGGCCGGGCTGCTCCATGCCGTTCAGTGACATCCGCTCCAGCAGCCCGGCGGTGGCCTTCTTGGCCTTGACGATGTCGAGGAAGGTGGTCGCGGTGGACCCCAGGTCGAACCAGTCCCGCTGCCAGGCGAACTCCAGCCCGTCGCCGTCGGGCCGCGGTGCGACCCCGAACCAGGAGCCACCGATGCCGAGGATCTCGTACTCCTCGCCGGTCGCGTCGTCGACGATCCCGGCCCGCTGCCGCCAGAAGCCGATCACCATCGCGTTGACGTCGTCGATGACCGTCGCCTGGTAGTCGTAGTGCCAGCCCTCGAGCCCGGCCATCTCGGTACCGAGCGCCCATTCCCGGATCTGCTCGCGGCCCACGGCCATGAAGTGCTCGTCGGGGGTGTACATCCAGCCGTACGTCGCGTCCTCGGCGTACACGTCGGCGAGCGGCGACCAGTTGCCGTCGGCCTCCGCCTTCCGGTTGAGGTCGAGCCAGTGGGCCCAGAACCCCTCGATCTCGGCGCGGTCCATTCAGTCCTCCAGGGTGAGAGCGAAAGCGGGGCAGTACTTCACGGCCGCACGCGCGGCGGGAAGCTGCTCCTCGGACGGTTCGGTGATGCGTACGACGACCTGGTAGCTGTCGTCGTCGAAGGCGAAGAGCTCCGGGGCCTCGGCGAGGCACTCCTGATGCCCCTGGCAGAGCCCGAGGTCGGCTGTCAGCTTCATGCTCTGCCACCACCCACGGGCCGCCTCCGGTAGCGCACACGGCAGGGCTGCTGGAGCTGGATCACCATCTTGGTGAAGTCGTCGGCGTACGACTCCAGCGGCTGCGCCGCCTCGAACGAGTAGTCGCGCAGGATGACCGAGAAGATCGCCTTCATCTGCATCATCGCGAACGCGTTGCCGACGCAGCGGTGCTTGCCGGCGCCGAACGGGATCCAGGTCCAACGGTTCTGCATGTCCTCCTGGCGCGGGTCGATGTAGCGACTCGGGTCGAAGGAGTCCGCCTTCGGGAAGTCGGCCTCGATCCGGTTGGAGACCCGTGGCGAGGCGGCGAGCAGGGTGCCCGCCGGGATGGTCTCGCCGAGCAGCTCGAAGTCCTCGCGCACCAGCCGCATCAGGATGATCAGCGGAGGGTGCAGCCGCAGCGTCTCCTTCAAGGCGGCCTCGAGCACCGGGATCGAGCGCAGCGCCTGGAAGGACACCTCGCTGCCGTCCGCGTAGAGCTCGTCCAGCTCGCCGACGACGTCGGCCATCACCGACGGGTTCCGCAGCAGCTCGATCATCGCCCACGACGCGGTGCCGGAGGAGGTGTGGTGGCCGGCGAACATCATCGAGATGAAGACCCCGGTGATGGTGT
The DNA here is from genome assembly GCF_054031495.1 of Nocardioides sp. YJ-D4. Taxonomy (NCBI): domain Bacteria; kingdom Bacillati; phylum Actinomycetota; class Actinomycetes; order Propionibacteriales; family Nocardioidaceae; genus Nocardioides; species Nocardioides sp. YJ-D4. Next base: position 26,273 of record NZ_CM132932.1, on the reverse strand, counting down.
CGGTGTCCATGTCGATCGAGATGAGGACGTCGAGGAGATCGCGCTCCTCACGGGCGACCTTGCCCCGCGCAATCCGCTTGTCGATGATCGCCTGGACCAACGCGACGAGCTTGTCGCGGGCGGCATCGCGCATCCGGAAGCTCTCGATGTCGGCGTAGGCGTCGACGTACGCGATCGCGTCCGTGCCGTGCTCCAGCTCGTGATAGTGCTGGGCGAAGGACGAGTCGAGCTCCTCACGGAACGGCTTCCCGACCAGGCACGCCGAGGTGGTGTAGATGGTCAGCTCGGCGAAGAAGTCGAGGAGGTCGATCTCCCCCTCCTCGCCCCAGCCGGCGATCATCCGGCGGATCTCGGCCTCGATCGTCTGCGCGTGTCCGCGCATCATGTCGCCGCGCAGCGCCTGGTTCTTCAGCATCTGCTGCCGCTCCTCCGGAGAGGCATCGAAGACGACGCCCTTGCCGAAGATCGGCGTCATGAACGGGTACGCCGCCGCCTGGTCGAGCACGTCGTCGGGCGCCCGGAAGAACGCCTCGTTGGCCTCGGCGCCGGTGACCAGGACGACGTCCTTGTCGGCGAGGCGAAAGCGCCCGAGGTCGCCGCACTCCTCGCGGACGCGGGAGAACAGCGAGATCGGGTCGACCCGCATCTCGGGCAGGTGCCCGGTGCCGCGGATGATCTCGGGGACGCTCGGGTCCTGGTCGTCCAGGACGGTGGAGACGGTGGGGATCGTCATCGTGCCTCCTGCACGGGGGCTTCGGGGTTGACGTCGATGGTGCTGATGTGGACCCCGCGCTTGGCGGTCACGACCGACGTGATCGCGTCGGCCAGCGCCCGGGCCTTGAGGAAGTGCGGATGGCGGGCGAGGCCCCACCTGACCCACTGCTCCAGCACGAACCCGCCGAGCTCGGCGGGCCACTCGTTGCCGATGTCGGAGTGGGTGGGGCCGGGTCGCACGATCGAGGCCCGGACCCCGGTGCCCTCGAGCTCCATCTGGAGCGCGTTGACCATGCCTTCCAGACCCCACTTGGAGGCTGCGTACGCCCCCATGAACGGTCGCGGCCTGAGCGCCACGTCGGAGGAGAGGAAGACCAGGTCGCCGCGCTGCCGCTCGATCATCCCGGGCCCGAAGGCGCGCAGGATCCGGTGGGCGCCGAGCAGGTTGATGTCGACCTGGTCGCCGAAGGTCTCCGTGGAGACGTCGACGGTCGCACCCGGATGGGTGACGCCGGCGTTGCTGACCACGACCTCGATCTCGCCCAGGTCGGCGACCGCCTTCGCGGCGAACTCGGCGACGGATTCGTCCGAGGTCACGTCGAGCGGGTGGGCCACCGCCTCTCCCCCGTCGGCGCGGATCGCGGCGGCGATCTCCTCGACCCGGTCGAGCCGCCGAGCGCCGAGCGCGACCGGGAAACCCGCGGTCGCCAGCGCCTTCGCGGTCTCCGCGCCGATCCCGGAGGAGGCGCCGGTGATCACCGCCGGACGGCGGTCGGGCTGTGCGTACTTCATGCGTCCTCCAGGGATGCTGACCGAGGTAGCTCGGCGAATGCGTGCTGACCTCGCGGAACTCCACGAAGTCGGTGGCTGCCGACCGAGTTGCCTCGGTGAGCATCCGCCCCGCTCATCGCGCCCTCCAGGTGAAGGTGACAGGCAGCTCGGCGAACCCGCGCACGCTGGTCGAGTGGACCCGGACCGCGCGCTCGCGATGGACCTCGAACACGGACGTACGCCGCACCAGCTCCGCCAGCACGACCCGGGCCTCGAGCCGGGCCAGGTTGGCGCCGAGGCAGAAGTGCCGGCCGACGCCGAAGCTCATGATCCTGCCGAGCTCGTCGGACGGGCGACGGATGTCGAAGACGTCCGGGGCGGTGAAGACGCGCTCGTCGCGGTTGGCCGAGCCGAGCAGGACGAGCAGCTTCGACCCGGCCGGGACGACCTGGCCGTGGAGCTCGACGTCCTCGGCGACGTAGCGCGCCAGCATCTGGCTGGAGGTGTCATGCCGCAGTGTCTCCTCGATCCACGAGCCCACCGGCACGGTGTCCTCGGGATCGGCGAAGACCTCGGCGAGCTGCGAGGGGTGGGCGCCGAGGTGGAAGAGCGCGTTGCCGAGCAGCTTGGTGGTGGTCTCGTTGCCGGCCACGACCATCAGGAACAGGAACGCGATCACCTCGTGGTCGAGCAGCCGGTCGCCGTCGACCTCGGCCTCGACGAGTGCCGAGGTGAGGTCGTCGCTGGGCTGCTTGCGCCGCTGCGCGACCATCTCGGCGTAGTAGCCGATCAGCTCGAGCGCGGCCGTCATCCCGGCCTCCGGCACGTCGCGTACGCCGTCCTCCCGATGCACCACCAGGTCGGCCAGGCGGCGCACCTCGTCGCGGTCGGCGACGGGGACGCCCATCATCTCGGAGATGACGTCCATCGGGAGCTTGCCGGCGAGCTCCGCGATCCAGTCCGCCTCGCCGGTCTCGGCGCAGGTCGCGACCAGCGCGTCGAGGTAGTGGTCGGCGAGCGCCTGGATCTGCGGGGTGAGCTCGCGTACGCGGCGCGGCGTGAAGCCGGCTGAGACCAGCTTGCGCAGCCGGGTCTGCTCCTTGCCGTCCAGGGCCAGGAAGGACATCACCCGGTGGGCGTCGGCGTTCCAGGCGCTGGCGTCGAGCGAGACCCCCATCCGGTTGGAGAAGGTGACGTCGTCCTTGATAGCGGCGTGCACGTCCGCGTGCCGGGAGAGTGCCCAGAAGTCGTCGGAGGCGTTGTAGTAGAGCGGCGCCTCGTCCCGCAGCCGGGCATAGACCGGATAGGGGTCCTCGTGGAAGTCGTAGTCGTAGGGGTCGAAGATCTCGGTCGTGGCGCTGGTCATCTCACTCTTTCCCGACGATCACGGCGACGACCGGGGCGAGCCGGTCGGCCATCTCGTCGTAGGTCATCAGGCCCATGCCCGCCTGCAGCAGCGCGCCGGAGAAGGCGAGCAGCAGGGCTTCCCGCTCCGCCTCGGCCGCACCGTCGCCGAGCGCCGCCTCGAACCGGGCGGCGAACTCGGCTCCGATCCGCAGCCGCAGCCGCTCGACATCGGCATCGCTGCCCAGCAGTGCCGGCGTGACCGCCGCGGCGAGCGCAGGCTCCTCAGCAATCCGGGTCGTCAGGCTGCGTACGGCCGCCTGCACCCGCTCCGCGCGGGACCCGGTCTCCTCGACCGCCGGTGTCACGGCCAGGTGACGCCAGAAGAGCTCGGCGAAGAGATGGTTCTTCGAGGCGAGGTAGGTGTAGGCCGTGGCCGGGGAGACCCCGGCCCGGGCGGCGACCGAACGGACGGTCAGCGCCTCGTGCCCGACCTGCCGCAGCTCCGCCAGACCTGCCGCGAACACTCGCTCGACCGTCTCCGCCTGGCGGGTGCTCGTTGCGCTGGACACGTGTCCAGATTAGAACACGTTCTCGTTTCGGGCAAGGGGTGAAGGCTACCGAATCGGGGTACCGCACCAACATGTCGAGAACAGACGTGCTGGGCGAGGAGCTCCAGCGACAACGCGACGTCCTCAAGCTGGTCGGTGCGACCCTGAAGGCCGCCGAGATCCCGTTCGCACTCGCCGGCGGGTACGCGGTCTGGACCCGAGGCGGGCCGGAGAGCACCCACGACGTGGACTTCGTACTCCCCGAGGAGTGCGTCGAGGACGCCGTGCGCGCACTGGTTCTGAACGGGATGGATCCGGTCGGCGCCCCGGAGGACTGGCTGGTGAAGGTCGGACGCGACACCGTGGTCGTCGACCTGATCCACCGGCTCCCGACCGGACCCGTCGACGAGGAGCTGCTGGCTCGGTGCACCGACCTGCCGGTCGACTCCGTCACCATGCCCGTGATGTCCGGGACCGACCTGCTCATCTCGCGGATGCTGGCCCTGAGCGAGCACGCCTGCGACCTCTCCCCGATTCTCGGTGCCGCCCGCGCCCTGCGCGAGCAGATCGACTGGCGGCTGGTGCGACAGGAGGCGAAGCGGAGCCCCTTCGCGCAGACCGCGATCTGTCTGCTCGACGCGCTCGCCATCATGGACGGAAGCAGTATGGGAGGCGACGATGGCTGACCCGATTCGCGTGGCAGCAGTCGGTGACGTACATCTGGCCGACGACCTGCGCGGCCGCTACGCGCCGCTGCTCACGGACATCTCCGAGGAGGCCGATGCGCTGCTGGTCGCCGGAGACCTCACCCAGCACGGGACGGTCGAGGAGGCGGAGGCGTTCGCCGACGAGTTCGACGCCGCCGACGTACCGGTCCTCGCCGTGCTCGGCAACCATGACTACCACTCCGGGGCCGAAGGGGACATCACGCGACTCCTGGAGGACCACGGGATAACGGTGCTCGAGGGCACCTCGACCACCATCGAGACCAGGGCCGGCCTGCTCGGCGTCGCCGGCGTCAAGGGCTTCTGTCTCGGCTTCCTCGGCCGCTCCGCCGCTGACTTCGGAGAGCCGCAGATGAAGGCGTTCACAGGCCACGGCATCGAGACCGCAGATGTGCTGCGCAAGGCCCTCGACGACCTTGGCGACGGGCCCGACGTGACCGTCGCCCTGTCCCACTTCGCGCCCGTCGACGACACCCTCGTCGGCGAGCCGAAGGAGATCTGGCCGTTCCTCGGCAACTACCGGCTCGGTGAGGCGATCGACGAGACGGGAGTGGACCTGGCGCTCCACGGCCACGCCCACGCCGGACGCGAGAAGGGTCTCACCCCGGCCGGGGTGCCCGTGCGCAACGTCGCCCAGCCCGTCATCCAGGCAGCGTTCCGTGTCTACGACGTCGTCCCCAGGAGGTCGGCATGAACGAGCAGCAGACGCGAGAGCTCGAGCGCGCGATCGCGACCGACCCGCGCACGCACGAGCTGGGCATCCGGCTCCAGGTACGCGGTGACCACCTCGTCGTCTCCGGCGAGGTGGCCTCCGAGGAGCGTCGCGCGACGGTCCTCGAGGTCATCAGGGAGCACGACCCCGGAATCGACATCGTCGACTACATCGTGCTCAGCGCCGAGCCCGGGCCGGGCGGACCGCAGCACGAGCAGATAGACCCACGAAGGAGCTGAAACCCAGATGAACGGCACCATCGTCGCGGTCGTGATCGGGATGATCCTTTTCTGGGGTGTCCTGACCCTGATCGCCGCGCTCCTCGACCGGCGCCGCGGCCGCCAGATCGAGGACGACCTGACCGAGATGGAGCGCAAGTACCATCTCGACGGCAGCGACCGGTACGGGAGCTTCGACCAGCGAGCCCCCGGAGCCCACCGAGCGCGCTGAGCCCGCTCAGGCCCCGGGCGGAAGCCTGGTGAAGTCGGGCTCGCGGCCCTCGGCGAAGGCGACGAGCGCCTCGATGTTGGCGGGCCCGCCGAGCAGCTCGGCGAACTTGGCGTTCTCGAGCTCCCGGGCGGCCCCGATGCCGGGGCGCAGCGACGCGGTCATCGTCTCCTTGACCGCGACCAGGCTGCTGATCGGTCTCGCGGCGAGCGTGGCGGCGTGGTCCCAGGCGACCTCGAGGAGTTCCTCGGGCTCGGTGACCCGCCACACGAGCCCCATCTCGTGCGCCTCATCCGCACTGAACCACTCCCCCGACATCAGCATCCAGGCGGCGTTCTGGCGTCCGATCAGCCGCGGGAACAGGAAGCTGGAGGCGGCCTCCGGCGCGACCCCGAGCGTCGTGAACGGTGTCTTGAACCTCGCCTTCGTCGAGGCGAGGACGAGGTCGGCGAACCCCAGGAGCGTCACGCCGATCCCCAGACCCAGTCCGTTGACGGCGACGACCAGCGGCTTGGAGAACGCCGCCAGCGAGTCGACCAGGCCGATGAAGCCTTGGGCGGCGCTCTCGTCGCCACCCGAGGCGGTCTCCTTCATCTCGACGAGATCGGTGCCCGCCGAGAAGGCGCGGCCGTTCCCGGTCAGCAGCACGACGGCCACCTCCGGGTCCTCGTCGGCCTCGCGCAGCGCCTCGGCCAGGGCGACGTAGAGCGCCTGGCTGAACGCGTTGAGCTGGTCGGGACGGTTGAGGGTGAGCGTACGGACGCGGGCGCGGTCCTGGCTCAGCAGCAGGTCGGACATGGGGGGTCTCCTATCGACCGAGGATCAGGTCGGCGGCACGCTCGCCGATCATGATCGAGGGCGCGTTGGTGTTGCCGCCGGTGATCGAGGGCATCACGCTCGCGTCGGCGACGCGCAGGCCGTCGATGCCCAGCACCCGCAGCGACGGGTCGACCACGGCGCGCTCGTCCGACCCCATCCGGCAGGTGCCGACGCCGTGGTAGACGCTGTGCACGATGTTGGGCAGCAGTTCCCGGGTCGCCTCCGGGGTGGCGTACGACGGGCCGGGCGAGATCTCGCCCTGGTTGTCCCCGAGACCCACCATCATCTCGCGCACCTTCGCGATCCCGTCGAGGAGCACCTCGGTGTCCTTGCCCGAGGTCAGGTAGGCCGGGTCGAGCAGCGGGTGCGCCAGCGGGTCGGCGCTGGCCAGGCGTACGGTGCCCCGGCTCTCGGGGTAGATCAGCGTCGGCAGGATGCACAGGCCAGGCTTGCTCGTCGGCGGCCGGATGGCCTTCTCGCCGTCCTGGTTCGGGAACGGGTAGACCCAGTAGAGGACGTGCAGCTGCAGGTCGGGGACCTGACCGGCCAGGGCGCTGCGTACGAAGCCGAAGGCCTCGAACTGCGAGCCGGCCGCCCAGCCCTTGCGGGTGAGCCGTGACTTCGCGAACCCGGCGGCGAAGTACGCAGGTGTGGGCCGCCGCAGCGCCGAGTCCATCCGGAACGAGACCGGCACGAAGAGGTGGTCGTGGAAGTTGTCGCCGACGGGAAGGTCGGCGTGCACCTGGATGCCGTGGTCGCGGAGGTGGTCGGAATGACCGATTCCGGAGAGCATCAGCAGGTGCGGCGAACCGTAGACGCCGGCGGCCACGATGACCTCGCGGCTCGCCCGGATGGTCTGCTTGTCGCCGTCGGCGCCGACGACCTCGACACCGGTGGCGCGCGAGCCCTCGATGCGTACGCGGGTGACCTGGGCCTTGGTCAGGATCAGCAGGTTGTCCAGCGGCCGCTCGCGCAGGTAGGCCTTCGAGGCCGAGTAGCGGCGCCCCTCGGAGGCGCTGAGCTGGACGACGCCGACGCCCTCCTGCTCCTTGCCGTTGTAGTCGTCGAGGGCGCTGACCCCGAGCCGCTTGGGTGCCTCGTCGAGCCAGCTCTGCGTCGCCGGCGTGAGGTCCTTCTGGTAACGCACCTTCACCGGCCCGTCCTGGCCGCGGAACTCGTCGCTGCCGCCCTCGAAGTCCTCCATCCGCTTGAACGCCGGCAGCACGTCGTCGTAGGACCATCCGGTCGCGCCGTCGGCCGCCCAGTCGTCGAAGTTCTGGCGGTTGCCGCGCACCCAGAGCATGCCGTTGATCGAGGACGACCCGCCCAGCACCTTGCCGCGGGTCATCGGGATGACCCGGTCGAGGGCGGCGCTCTGCGGGACCGACTTGTAGCCCCAGTCGACCAGCTTCTTCAGCTGTGGCGTGGAGAGCATCGCGGCGACCGCGCCGGGGAGCTCGAGGAGGTTCTTGATCCCGAAGGCGGTGTCCTTGGTGCCCGCCTCGATCACGATCACGCTGGCACCCCTCTCGGCCAGCCTGCGAGCGGTGGCGCAGCCCGCACTCCCGGCGCCTACGACGATGTAGTCGGCTTCCATCTTCACTTCTCTCTCCCGGCGATCCCTTCCGCAAAGACTAGAACACGTTCTACTGTTGTGTCATGCGCCACGGCATCGTCCTGTTCACCTCGGACCGCGGCATCGCGCCCGCCGAGCTCGCCTCCGCCGCCGAGGAGCGCGGCTTCGACACGTTCTACGTGCCCGAGCACACCCATATCCCGGTGCGCCGCGACGCCCTGCACCCCACCGGCGGCACCGAGCTCCCCGACGACCGCTACCTGCGTACGCTCGACCCCTGGGTCACGCTCGGGACCTGCGCCGCGGTGACCTCGCGGATCGGGCTCTCCACCGCCGTCGCGCTGCCGGTCGAGTCCGACCCGATCACGCTCGCCAAGACGATCGCGACCCTCGACCACCTCTCCGGCGGCCGGGTCTCGCTGGGGGTCGGGTTCGGCTGGAACACCGACGAGCTCGCCGACCACGGCATCCCGGGCGACCGCAAGCGCACCGCGCTGAAGGAGTACCTGGAGGCGATGCGAGCGCTGTGGACCGAGGAGGAGGCGGCCTATGCGGGCGAGTTCGTCTCCTTCGGCCCCTCCTGGGCCTACCCGAAGCCACCACAGGGCCGGATCCCGACGATCGTCGGCGCCGGCGGCGGCCCCAAGACGCTGCGCTGGATCGCCCGCAACGCCGAGGGCTGGATGTCGACCCCGACCGAGGCCGGCATCGGCGACAAGGTGAAGACGCTGCAGGACGAGTGGGAGTCGGCGGGCCGCGAAGGTAAGCCCGAGGTCCGCGTCCTCGTCGCGAAGAGGCCCACACCCGACGACCTGGCCGAGTGGTCGGTGGCCGACGAGCTGATCTGGGGCGTACCCGACACCGAGCCGGCCGGCGTGCTCACCTACCTCGACAAGCTCGCGGGCAGGCTCGACCTCGGCTGATCAGCCCAGCCGCTCGCGCAGGAAGCCGACGATCTGCGCCAGGCCGGCTCGCGAGGCCGGCGAGATGCCCGGCAGGGTGAGATAGGCATGGGTCGCCAGCCGCGGGCAATGAACGGCGACCTCCACCCCAGCCGTACGCAGCGCGTCGGCGTAGCGCTCGGCGTGCGAGCGCATCGGGTCGAACCGCGCGGTGAGCACCAGGGCAGGCGGTAGAGCCGCGTGGGACCGCGCCCGCAGCGGCGAGACCGACCACTCCTCGGCGAGCGACACGTCGTTGCCGAGGTAGTGCTCCACGATCCCGCCCAGCCCCGGGCCACGCAGACCGACGAGATCGACGAGCGGATAGATCAGCACCTGGCCACGGATCCGAGACTCACCCTCGTCCCGTGCGCGAAGCGCCAGGACCGCGGCCAGGGCGCCGCCGGCGCTGTCGCCCAGCACGGCGATCCGCGTCGCGTCGACGCCGAGCTCGTCGGCGTTCGCGACGACCCACGCCAGCACGGCCCAGCAGTCCTCGACCGCCGCCGGATAGGGATGCTCCGGGGCGAGCCGGTAGGCCGGCGCGACCACGATGGCCCCGGTGCGGGCCGCGATCCGGCCGGCCATCCAGCGCGACTGCTCGGGCGATCCCCAGCACCAGCCACCGCCGTGGAAGGCCAGCACGATCGGCCGCAGCCCGGCCGAGCGTGCTCGCGGGACGTGGACCCGGAGCCGGATCTCGCCAGCCCACGCCTCGCGCACCACCACACCCGGGTCGTCGGCTCCGAACACCCAGGTCAGGTGGCGGTTCGCCAACAGTGCCGCCCGCCGCTCGCGCAGCTCGACCATCCCGTCCACACCGCGATCCTGCACCTCGGCGGCGGTCTTCGTCATGACGTACGGCCGACCGACGGTCGAACGTCACCGCACAGCTCACGTAGACACCACCCAGAATAGAACACGTTCTACTATGATCGGCCCATGAGTGACATCAGCGAGATCGAGCAGCTCAAGTACCGCTACGTACGCCTCCTCGACACCAAGCAGTGGGACGAGTTCGCCACCTGCTTCAGCGATGACGCCACCGCCGACTACGCCGGGCTCTCGTTCACCTCGCCCGCCGAGCTGGTCGACTACATGCGGACCAACCTGCCCGCGGAGATCATCACGATGCACCACCTCCATCACCCCGAGATCGCGGTCGACGGCGATGCGGCCACCGGCCGCTGGTACCTCTACGACAAGGTCTTCGCCCCCGCCTATGAGTTCGCCCTCGAGGGCGCCGCCTTCTACGAGGACCGCTACACCCGTACGCCGCTCGGCTGGCGCATCGCCCACACCGGCTACCAGCGCACCTGGGAGCTCACCACCAGCTTGAAGGACCAGCCCAGCGCGAGGCTGACCGGACCCGGCGGACCGGCCACGCACGCCTGAGAACGGCGGTAGGTTCGGCACCATGCGGATCGCCTTCGGAAGCGACGACGAGAACGAGACCACCACGGCCGTGCTCACCGAGCTGCGAGAGCGTGGCGACGTCGAGGTCATCGAGACCGACTCCTGGCCCGACCTCGGCGCCGGCATCGGCCGGGCGGTCGTCGAGGGCCGCGCCGACGTCGGCGTGGTGATGTGCTGGACCGGCACCGGCACGGCGATCGCCGCCAACAAGGTCCCCGGCGTACGCGCCGCCCTCGCCTGGGAGCCCTGGATCGCGCGCAACGCGCGCCTGTGGAACGACGCCAACGTCTTGGCGATGAGCCTCAAGCGCCTCGCCCCCGACGTCGCCGTCGAGGTCACCCGGGCATTCCTCGACGAGACCGAGCCGGATCCCGACGAAGCCGCCGCGATCAAACGACTGGGCGAGCTGTGAGCGCCGCTTCGGACACTCGGTCAGCAGCAGGCGCAGCCGCTGCCGCAGCCGTCGTGGTCGTCGAGGCGCGCCCCGGCCGGTGAGCAGCAGACGTCGCCGCGCCAGGCGTTGACGCCCTCCCCCACCGCCAGCGCGGCGATGACGAGCGCGGCTGCCGAATCCGCCCACCACCACCCCAGGGCGCTGTTGGCGAGCAGCCCCAGAAGCAGGGCGGCGGACATGTAGGTGCACAGCAGCGTCTGCTTGGAGTCGGCCACGGCGGAGTGGGAACCGAGCTCGTTGCCGGTACGGCGCTGGATCCAGGAGGCGGCGGGCATGACGAGCAGGCTCAGCGCGGCGATGCCGATGCCGAGACCGGAGTGGTCGGCGGCATGGCCGGTCACCAGTGCGGTGACCGCGTTGTAGGAGACGAAGGCGGCCAGCCCGAAGAAGGAGAAGGCGATGATCCGCAGCGCGGTCTTCTCGCGGGCCTCGGGATCACGGCCCGCGAACTGCCAGGCGACCGCGAGGGCGGAGGAGACCTCGATGACCGAGTCGAGACCGAAGCCGAGCAGCGCCGCCGAGCCGGCGATCGCTCCGGCCGCGATCGCCACCACCGCCTCGATCACGTTGTAGGCGATGGTGAAGGCGACCAGAAGGCGGACCCGTCGCACCAGGACAGCCCTGCGGGACGGATCGGGGCCCGGGGCCGGCGGCGACACGTCCTCGCGTCGGCCGATGACATGGATCGGAATCTCGGAGCTCACCAGTTCACCTCATGGCACTGCCGGGTCGGGGCGGTCTCGGTCTGCAGGGTGGCGTGCTCGATCTGGTGCTGGGTGGCGAGCGCGGTCTGCGCCTCGGCCAGCACGGTTTGGGCATCGGTGCCCGCATTTAGGACGAGATGCGCGGTGGCGACGTGCATCCCGGAGGTCAACGTCCACACGTGCAGGTCGTGGACGTTGTCCACGCCCGGGACCGCTTCGAGGTCGGCGACGATCTGGTCGACCTCCATGCCCTCGGGGACGTGCTGGCCGAGGACCGCCAGGACCTGACGGCCCAGCGCGACGGCCCGTACGGCGACGAAGACCCCGATCGCGACGGCGACGGCGGTGTCCCACAACGGCTGCCCGGTGGCGGCGACCAGCAGCCCGGCCGCGATGACGCCGACGCTTCCGGCGGCGTCGGCGACGACCTCGAAGTAGGCGCCCTTGAGGTTGAGCGACTCGCTCGCGCCCGCGCGCAGGAGCAGCATCGAGACCAGGTTGATGGCCAGGCCGATCGCGCCGACCACGAGCATCGCACCGGTCTGGACCTCGGAGCCCTCGCCGATGCGGCCGATCGCCTCGAGCACGACGTAGACCGCGACCCCGAGCATCACCAGGACGGTCAGGCCGGAGGCGAACACCTCGACCCGGTAGGAGCCGTAGGTGCGGCGACCGGTGGTGTCGGCGCGGGTGGCGATCCGGGTCGCGACCAGCGCCGCGCCCAGTGCGACGACGTCCGCGGTCATGTGCCCGGCGTCGGAGATCAGTGCCAACGACCCCGACCACAGGCCCGCGACGAGCTCGACGATCAGGAACGCCGCCACCATGGCGAAGGTGACGGCCAGCCGCCACCGGTGCCTGCCGCCGGCGTGGCCCACAGTTGCCCCGTGCCCGTGTCCGTGTCCGTGGCCCATCAGCAGCAGCCCTGCTCGGCGGAGTCGCGGCACGCTTCCGGGTCGGTGACCAGGATCAGGTCGTGCAGGTCAGCCAACGCATGCGCGAGGCGGCCGTCGGCGAGCTCGTAGCGTGTCCGCCTGCCCTCGGGGACGGCGACGACCAGGCCGCAGCCGCGCAGACAGGCCAGGTGGTTCGACATCGACTGACGGGTCACACCCAGCGACTCGGACAGCTCGGCCGGATAGGCCGGCCCCTCGCGCAGCTGCATCAGGACCCGGGCTCGGGTGGCGTCGGAGAGGGCGTGCCCGAACCGGGCGAGCGCGTCCAGGGACGAGGCGGTGGCGGTGACCATGCCGCGACAGTACATCGAAACATGTATTCAGCAAAAGCTGAACCATGGCGGGACCGGTCAGTCCAGCTCCCGGTAGTTGCTGCGGAAGAACAGCAGCGGCTCGGTGGCGGTGCCCTCCTCGAGGTCCAGGACGCGGCCGACGACGAGATAGTGGTCGCCCTCCTCGTGGACCGAGTGGACCGCGCAGTCGAGATAGCCGACGGCCCCGTCGAGATGCGGGTCACCGTGGTGGGCCGACGGGGTCCAGGAGATGTCGGCGTACTTGTCCGCGGCACGCGAGGCGAACTGGTTCGAGACGGCCTCCTGGCCGGCGGCGAGGATGTTGACCGAGAAATGCCCCGCGCGACGGATCCGAGCCCAGGCCCGGGATGACTTGGTCGGCGCGAAGAGGATCAGCGGCGGCCGCAGCGACACCGAGGAGAACGACTGGCAGGTCATCCCGACGGGGCCTTCCGCGGTCTGCGCCGCGATCACCGTGACCCCGGAGGCGAACCGGCCCAGCACCGTACGGAACCGGGCGTCCGCCTCCGCATCGGCAGGGGTCTCGGGTGGCGACGGTGGCGCTTCGAAGTCGAAGCGACCGTGGAAGGACTCGATCAGCTCCGGATGCGGCCAGCTCTCGGCGGCATCGGGAGACATCCCATCAGGCACCTCTATACGCATACCCGATCACTGGCCTACGCCGAAGTCGTGACCCCAGTACGAGACGGCCGTGGACTCCCGGGCGACCCACTTCTGGTCGTCGACCTGCAGGCCCTCGGTGCCGAACTCGATGTCGAAACCACCCGGCGACTTCACGTAGAAGGAGACCATCTCGTCGTTCATGTGCCGCCCGAGCGTCGCCGAGAGCTTCGCGCCGTACTTCTTCACCCGCTCCAGCGCCCGGCCGACGTCGTCGAGCTTGTCGACCTCGAGCATGATGTGGACGCACTTGGAGTCGTTGGGGAACGGCAGGAACGCCAGCGAGTGGTGACGCGGGTTGATCCCGAGGAAGCGAAGCCAGATCTTGGTGCCGGGCTCCTTGCCGGCGAACTCGCCGGGCATGCTCATCGAGTCGCGCAGCCGGAAGCCGAGCGTGTCGCGGTAGAACTCAAGCGCCTCGACGTCGTCGGAGACCGGGATCACCACATGGCCCATCCCCTGCTCGCCGGTCACGAAGGTGTGGCCGTAGGGAGAGACCGCAGGGCGTCGCTCGTAGGTGATGCCGTGGAAGAGCTCGAAGACGTTGTCGAAGGGGTCGCGGAAGCGCAGCATCTCCTGCACCCGCCGCTCGGCGAGCTCCTCAGGGGATCCTTCCTCCACCTCGACACCGGACTTCTCCAGGTGCTCCCGGGCCTGCGCCAGCGCGGTGTGGTCGGCGACCTCCCAGCCGACGCAGCTGAGCTGGTCCACCTCACCCGGCTCGATCACCAGCCGGGCCGAGACCTCGTCGATGCGGTAGTAGAGGTGCTCCTGGTTCGGGCCCTTCGCCTCGATCAGCCCGAGGACCTTGCCGGCGAACGTACGCCACGCCTCCAGGTCGGTGCTGGTGACGCGTACGTAGCCCATGGACTTGATGTCGATCACTTCGTACGCTCCTTGTGCCTCTTCACGCTGTGCCGTTTGAGAAACGCGACCGCGATCTCGCGGAACTCGTCGGCGGCCTCGATCTGTGCCCAGTGCCCGCAGCGCGGAAAGACATGCAGCTGCGCCTTCGGAATCAGCTTCAGGGCGGGGAACGCTCCGTCGAGCGGGTTGACCCGGTCCTCACGACCCCAGGTGAGCAGGGTGTGGTGCTTGAGCCGGTGCGCCTCGCGCCACAGCATCCCGTCCTCGGCGGTCTCGGGGTTGTAGAAGGACCACCCCATCGACGCCATCGCCTCGCGCGCGCCGGGTGCGGTCGCGTCTGCGAACCGCTCCTCGACCAGCTCGTCGGTGACCAGCTTCTGATCGACGACCATGGTGGAGATGAACGCCTTGAGCGCCTCCCGGGTCGGGTCGCCGGAGAAGTCCATCAGGCGCTGTACGCCCTCGGTGGGATCGGCATGGAAGAGGTTGAGCGAGAGCCCGCCCGGCCCCATCAGCACCAGCCGCCCCACCCGGTCCGGGTAGGTCAGCGCGATCCGCATGGCCGTCCCGCCGCCGAGCGAGTTGCCCAGCAGGTGCACCTTCTCCAGCCCCAGCTCGTCGAGCAGGGCGATCACCGCATCGCCGGCGAAGCGGTAGTAGTTGCCCACCACCTCCGGCTTGTCCGAGGCGCCGAAACCCGGCTGGTCGACCAGGATCGTGCGGAAGTCGGCCGCGAAACCCTCGAGCGCCGAGCCGAAGTTGGACCACGACGAGGCCCCGGGACCCCCGCCGTGAAGCATCACCAGCGGTAGCCGGTCGTCGCCACCTGAACCCAGGTCGTAGTAGCGCAGCGAGATCTCGCCCGCGGCCTCGGTCTTGATCGCGACGTCGTGAGCGACGTCCTCTTTCACCAGTGCCATCAGTACATCCCCGGGTCGACCTTGTGCCCGAACTCGGAGGCGCCGTACATCTGCAGCGCCCGCTCGGGATCGTTGGCGGCGTGGACACGGCCCGCGTGGGCGTCGCGCCAGGCGCGCTGGAGCGGAGTGCCGTTGGCCAGCGCCCGGCCACCGGAGGCCTCGAAGAGCAGGTCGATCGCGTCGATCGCGCGCTGGGTGCCGAGGACCTGGTCGCGGCGGATCCGCAGCCGCTGGGTGATCGGGATCTTCTCGCCGCGGGCGACGTAGGCCTGCTGCTCGCGGATGTTGGCCATCAGCAGCGCCCAGGCGGCGTCGATGTCGGAGGAGGCCGTCGCCACGCGCACGGCGGCGAAGGGGTCGAGGGACGCCTTCTCACCGTAGGAGGCGCGGACCCGGTTCTGCTGCATGGTCACGTGCTCCTCGTAGGCGCCGCGGGCCATGCCGATGATCGGCGTGGTGATCGTGGTGGTGAAGAGCGAGTGGAACTGCAGCTTGTAGAGGTCACCGGTGTTGACCGCCTGCCCGGGACCCTTGCAGCGTCCGGTCTCGGCCATCGAGAGCGTGAAGGTCTCCGGGATGAAGACGTCCTCGACCACGATGTCGTTGGAGCCGGTGCCGGCCAGGCCGACGACGTTCCAGACGTCGACGATCTCGTAGCGCTCGCGCGGCACCAGGAACGTACGGAAGTCGACCACCTGGCCCTCGTCACTGAAGACGAGGCCGCCGAGCAGCACCCAGGTGGCATGGGCGCAGCCGGAGGAGAACGACCACCGGCCGGAGAGCGTGAAGCCGCCCTCGGTGATCGCCGCCTTGCCCATCGGCGCGTAGGACGAGGAGACCCGCGTGTCGGGGTCCTCGCCCCAGACCGCCTGCTGGGCCTCGTCGTCGAAGAGCGCGATCTGCCAGGGGTGGACACCCAGGACGCTGGAGACCCAGCCCGTCGATCCGCACGCCGAGGCGATGTCGCGCACACAGGTGTAGAAGTCGACCGGGTCCGCCTCGAGACCGCCGAACCGGGCCGGCTGCAGCAGCTTGAAGAAGCCGACCTCCTCCAGCTCCTTGACGCTCGACTCGGGCACGACCCGGAGACGCTCGGTCTCCTCGGCGCGCTCCCTGATCGTGGGCAGCAGGTCCTGCACCCCGTCCCTGACGGTCTGTGCGTCCTTGTGGGGGCGCTGTGTCGGTTCGCTCACCGCTCTGCCTTCCTGCATGGTGTCCCAATGTCCTCGGACGGCGCGGTTCGTGCGCTGCCGATGGATCAATACTAGAACACGTTTCAGTTTTGTCGAGTCCCCGGGCGTGTTTCGTCGACTGTCGTCTATGGTAGAACGTGTTTCAGTTCTGGGACAGTCGAAGCTGAGGGAGCACCATGGGACAGACCGACGAGACGTACGACGTCGTGGTCGTGGGCGCCGGGGGCGCCGGGATGACCGCCGCGCTCGCGGCCGCCCGCCGCCACGGGCTCGAGACCGTCGTCATCGAGAAGAGCGCCTACTTCGGCGGGTCGACGTCCCGCTCGGGCGGCGGGGTCTGGATCCCGCGCAACCACGCCCTCGAGGCGGCCCACCAGAAGGACTCCCCCGAGGCCGCCAGCCTCTACCTCGAGTCGATCGTCGGCGACGTCGTGCCCAGCGACCGGCGCGAGACGTTCCTGGACCGCGGCCCGGAGGTGCTCTCCTTCGTCTGCGCGAAGACGCCGGTGCGGTTCAACTGGGTCCCCGACTACGCCGACTACCACCCCGAGGCCCCCGGCGGTCGCGGCGCCGGCCGCTCCGTCGAGCCGGCCCCACTCGATGCCCGGGTGATCGGCGAGGAGCTCTCGCGGCTGCATCCGCCCTATACGAAGTCGCCGGCCAACATGGTCGTGACCCAGGCCGACTTCCGCAAGATCAGCCTCGGCATGCGCACGATCAGGGGCCCGATCACGATGGTCAAGATCGCGGTCGCGCGGATCCTCGCCGGACTCCTCGGGAAGAAGATGTACGCCATGGGCGCGGCGCTCGCGATCGGCCTGCGCAAGGGACTCATCGATGCCGGCGTCGAGGTCCGCTACGAGACCGAGCTGGTCGGGCTGGTCACCGAGGGCGGCCG
The DNA here is from genome assembly GCF_054031495.1 of Nocardioides sp. YJ-D4. NCBI lineage: Bacteria > Bacillati > Actinomycetota > Actinomycetes > Propionibacteriales > Nocardioidaceae > Nocardioides > Nocardioides sp. YJ-D4. The sequence continues at coordinate 9,291 of NZ_CM132932.1, read as the reverse complement.
CGTCGTCGGCGTCGAGGTGCGCCGCGGCGAGGACGGTCCGACGACGGTGATCCGGGCGCGGCGCGGCGTGATCCTCGGCTCCGGAGGCTTCGAGCGCAACCTGGAGATGCGAGAGAAGTACCTGCCCGCCCCGACCTCGGTCGAATGGACCACCGGCGCCTTCTCCAACACCGGCGGCGGGATCCTGGCCGGGATCGCGGCCGGTGCGGACACCGACCTGATGGACGAGTCCTGGTGGGGGCCGACGATCCCGTTCCCCGGGCGGCCGTGGTTCGCGCTCGCCGAGCGCAACCTGCCGGGGTCGATCATCGTCAACGGCGCGGGCAAGCGGTTCATGAACGAGGCGCTCCCCTACGTCGAGGCGGTCCACGAGATCTATCGCGGTCACGAGACCGGCATCTCGCACGTCCCGGCCTGGCTGGTCTTCGACCAGCGCTACCGCAACCGCTACATCTTCGCCGGCCTCGGCCCCGGGCAGCCTTTCCCGGGCCGCTGGCTCAAGAGCGGCGTCGTGGTGAAGGCCGCCACCGTGGAGGCGCTGGCCGAGAAGATCGAGGTGCCGGTCGACGGCCTGCGTGAGACCCTGGCCCGGTTCAACGCCTTCGCCGAGTCCGGCGTCGACGAGGACTTCCACCGCGGCGAGTCGACCTACGACAAGTACTACTCCGACCCCACCGTCAAGCCGAACTGCTCGCTCAACGTCATCGACCAGGCGCCGTTCTACGCCGTCAAGATGGCTCCCGGCGACCTCGGCACCAAGGGCGGCCTGGTCACCGACAGGCGCGCCCGCGTCCTGCGACCCGACGGCTCCGTCATCGAGGGCCTGTACGCCGCCGGAAACGTCTCGTCCGCCGTGATGGGCCGCACCTACGCCGGCCCCGGCGCCACCATCGGCCCCGCCCTGGTCTTCGGCTATCTGGCCGCCGAGGACTGCGCAGTGAAGGCTGTCTCACCCGAGGAGGGCAACTGATGCCCATCGACCCGACCAAGGCCATCGGCGCGGAGCTGCCGTCCCAGTCGTTCTCGTGGACCTCGTCCGACGTGCTGCTCTACCACCTGGGCATCGGCGCCGGCTCACGTCCTGGCGACGCCACCGACCCGGCTGCGCTGCGCTACACGCTCGACTCCGACGACCTGACGGTGCTGCCGTCCTTCGGTGTCGTGGCGCCGACCTTCCACGTCACCGAGCCGCCCTCGCTCGACCTGCCGGGCTGCGACATCGACCTGGCCTCGGTGCTCCACGGCTCCCAGGAGATCCACGTCGACGGCCCGATCCCCACCTCGGGAGAGGCCGTCGTCTCGACCCGGATCGCCGAGGTCTGGGACAAGGGCAAGGCCGCCGTCATCGTCCAGGAGGGCGTCGCCACAACCCCGTCCGGCGATCCGTTGTGGACGGTCAGGAGCTCGATCTTCGTACGCGGCGAGGGTGGCTTCGGCGGCGAGCGCGGGCCGTCGATGTCGCTGCCGGTTCCCGACCGCGCGCCGGATGCTGTGGGTGCGTACGACGTCACCGAGCAGCAGGCGCTGCTCTACCGGCTGTGCGGCGACCGCAACCCGCTGCACGCCGACCCCGCGTTCGCAGCGAAGGCCGGCTTCCCCAAACCGATCCTGCACGGGCTGTGCTCCTACGGGATCGTGCTGCGCGAGGCGACCGGGCTGCTACTGGACGGCGACGCGACCCGGGTCGCCGGGTTCGGGGCGAGGTTCGCCGGGATCGTGTTCCCCGGCGAGACGATCTCCATCGAGGCGTGGGACGAAGAGCCGAGGATCCTGGTCAAGGCCACGATCTCGTCGACAGATCCGGCCCGTGACGGCGCCCCGGTGCTCGCCGACTGCGTCCTGGAGGCACGATGAGCCGCGTACGTCGGTCGAGCCGGATTCGTGAGGAACGAGCGAATCCGTGTCGAGACCAACACGGTCGATTCGAGCGCCAAGGGGACTGTGTTGGTTTCGACACGCCTCCGCCTGGCGGCTCCGGCGGCTCAACCAGCGGAAGGCAAGTCCGATGAGCAACGGCACCACCCTCCCCGACGTACTCTCCCCTGCCGACGTCGAGGAGCGCTTCGGTGGCTGGTCGGAAGAGACCGACGTGATCGTGGTCGGCTTCGGCGTGGCCGGCGGGGCCGCGGCGCTGGAGGCGGTCCGGGCGGGCGCCCGCACGATCCTCCTGGAGCGGGCCGCAGAGCCCGGTGGCACCTCGGCGATGGCCGGTGGCCACTTCTACCTCGGCGGCGGCACCGCGGTGCAGAAGGCGACCGGGATCGAGGACTCCGCCGAGGAGATGTTCAAGTACATCCACGCCGTCTCCAAGGAGCCCGAGGACGACAAGATCCGGGCCTATTGCGACGACTCGGTGGAGCACTTCGACTGGCTCGAGGCGCTCGGTTTCGAGTTCGAGCGCACCTTCTGGCCGGGCAAGGCCGTCATCCAGCCCGGCACCGAGGGGCTGATGTACACCGGCAACGAGAAGGTCCACCCGTTCCGCGATCTCGCCGTCCCGGCGCCGCGCGGCCACAAGGTGCCGGTCCCGGGTGACACCGGCGGCGCGAAGCTGGTGGTCGACCGGATGGCCGCCCGGCTGGCCGAGACGTCGGCGGTGGTCCGCTACGAGACCGGTGCCACCAACCTGGTGATGGAGGGCGACCGGGTCGTCGGCCTGGCCTGGCGCCGGTTCGAGGAGCGTGGCGCGATCCGGGCCAAGGCGGTGATCCTCGCCGCCGGCGGCTTCGTCGGCAACGCCGACATGGTCGCCGAGCACACACCCCGGCTCGGCGAGAAGCTCTTCCCGCTGGCCTCCACCTACGACGACGGTCTCGGACTGCGCCTGGGCGCCTCCGCGGGCGGCCGCTGGCGGTTCATGGACGAGCCGTTCCAGACCGCGCCCTTCTATCCGCCCTCGATCCTGCTCACCGGGATCATCGTCAACAAGCACGGCAAGCGGTTCGTGGCCGAGGACTCCTACCACGCGCGTACGGCCGCCTTCGTCATGGAGCAGCCGGACTCGGCGGCGTTCCTGATCGTCGACTCGGCGCACATCGAGCACCCGAAGATGCCGCTGTGCCCGTTCATCGACGGCTGGGAGACGGTCGAGGAGATGGCGGCCGGCCTTGGCGTACCCTTCGACGCCCTGAGCGCGACGCTGACCTCCTACAACACCCATGCCGCCGACGGCGAGGATCCCGAGCTCCACAAGGCGCCGGAGTGGACCGAGCCGCAGGACAGCGGCCCGTGGGGCGCCTACGACCTCTCCCTCGGCAAGGCGATGTACGCCGGGTTCACCATGGGTGGTCTGGCGACCACCGTCGAAGGAGAGGTACGCCGCGAGGACGGCTCCGCGATCGCGGGCCTGTACGCCGCCGGCGCCTGTGCGGCCAACCTCGCCCAGGACGCCAAGGGCTACGCCTCCGGCATGCAGCTCGGCGACGGCTCCTACTTCGGACGGCGCGCCGGGCGGCATGCCGCCGGGCTGGACTGACCGGCACGGGTGACGGGCCTCACAACCTCGGCGCGTCCGGCGAGACCGATCGCCGGGCGGCGCCGGGTTCCGGCTAGTCTGTGCAGACGCATATCAAACGGACTGTTGCCATATCACATATCTCTTCAGAGGTGAATGGCTTCGGTAAAAATTGGGACTTTGTACCCTACGCGCGTCGTGAGCCGGGCTGGTTATGTATACGCGACGCCACGGGCATCGCCGGTGTGGCCCTCCCGACGCGTCCGCAGGCCATCGTCCCCACGCGACGCCTGTCGCCGAACTAGCCGAAAGGAATCCCCATGTTCGACTTCCGGAGCCCGGCCGGCCTCATGGTCATCGCCGCCCTGGTTGTCATCACGCTCGTGGTGGTCGGCGCAATCGCCGGCAACAGCCCTTCCTGATCCTGACGCCGAGCTTCCCGACCAGGAAGCCGCAGGCCCCGGCTCGATGAGCCGGGGCCGCGTACGTTCCAGGGTCGATCGTCCCGCTCAGCGGGTGAAGACCGCCACCGTCCGGGCAGGCACCGTGAAGGTGCCCGAGGCCGCCTCGAACGTGGCCGTCTTCACGACCTCGTCCGATCCCTCGGCCTGGATCGGGTGGAGTCGGTAGCCGGCGCCCTCGGCGTCCTTCACCGTCTGCTGCCGCGTCGTCGTGGTCGCGTTGAAGACGACCACGAGGTCACCAAGGCGCATGGTGATCACACCCGGCGTCTCGTCCTTCCCCGAGAGCGGGAATCCGAGCTTCTCCTGGACCTGACCGGTGGTGGACAGGTGGAAGGCCGGCTCTTCCGTACGGATCCTCAGCAGGTCCTGGTAGGCGGCCGAGGCACCATCGATCTCCGAGCAGTTCGGCGCCGAGGTCGAGGCCAGCAGCGGCTTGGCGAAGGGCCACTTGTCCTGGTTGTCGGACGCCGGCGGCAGACCGCGACCGAAGCCGTTGCCGGCGGCGCAGTCCCAGTGGATGGCGTTGAACCAGTCGCCCGAGTCGTAGGAGTTGCGGTCCAGCGACTTCGAGCGGAGCAGGTCGGTGCCGGCCTGGGACAGCGCCGGGCCCTGGGAGAGCGCGGCCGTGGCCATGGCGAGCACCTGCATCCGGGAGCGGTCCGCGGTGCTGGTCGAGGCGGGCAGCTTGAAGGTGAGCGCGTCGTAGAGCGACTCGTTGTCGTGGGCGTCGGCGTAGGCGAGCGCGTCTCCGGGCGCCTCCGCGTAGCCGGCCGGCGAGCCGTTGTAGTCGACCTGCGAGCCCTTCACCCGGTTGCCCGCAGTGTCGGTGAACGAGTAGTCGGCGAGGTTGCCGGACAGCCCGACCTTGATCAGGTCCTGGTAGTGCAGCAGCCGTGCCCGCTGCTCCGCCTCGGTGCCGTTGGCGGTCGAGGAGTTGGGGTCGGTGTAGAGGCCGCTCGCGAAGCCCTGGACGCCCGGGTCGGCATCGAACGGGCCGCCGCCGCGTACGGCATCTCTGGCGCGGTCGCTGAAGGTGGCGATGCCGGTGCCGGCCATGTTCTTCTGGGTGGCTTGCACGAAGCGGGCGTCGTCGGCGATCTCGCCGAAGTTCCAGCCCTCGCCGTAGAGGATGATCTTCTTCCCGTCGACGCCGTCCTTCTCGAGCGTGAGGGTGTCGAGGGCCTTGCGGACGGCCAGGATGTTGGCCTTGGGGTGGTGCCCCATCAGGTCGAAGCGGAAGCCGTCGACCTTGTACTCCTTGGCCCAGGTCACGATCGAGTCGACGACCAGCTTGCCCATCATCGTGTTCTCGGGAGCGGTGTTGGAGCAGCAGGTGGAGTTGGCGACGGAGCCGTCGGCGAGGAGCCGCTGGTAGTAGCCGGGCACGATCTTGTCGAGCACGGAGGTCTTCGCCTGGCCGCTGCTGGTGGTGTGGTTGTAGACCACGTCCATGACGACGCGCAGACCGTCCTCGTTGAGCGACTTCACCATCTGGCGGAACTCGACGGTCCGGTCGGTGCCGTCCGGGTCGGTGGCGTAGGAGCCCTCCGGGACGGTGTAGTGGTAGGGGTCGTAGCCCCAGTTGTACGCATCCTTCCCCGCTGCCGCGGCGACACACTCCTGCTGCTCGTCGCTGTCCGGCGCGTAGGACGCCAGGTCGCAGTCGGGCGTGGTCTGGTCGCTCCTCCTCTCCGGGATCGTGGCGATGTCGAAGGCCGGCAGCAGGTGGACGTACGACGTACCGGCCTCGGCCAGCTTGCGCAGGTGCCTGACCCCGTCGCTGTCCTCGTCGGCGAAGGCGAGGTAACCACCCGGGTGGTCGCTGGTCTCGTCCTCGACGGAGAAGTCGCGGATGTGGAGCTCCTGGATCTGGGCGTCCTTCATCGCCACGGCCTGCGGCTTCTTCAGGGTCGTCCAGCCCTTCGGCGCGAGCGACCTGTCGCCGAGGTCGACGACGAGGCTGCGCTCGGAGTCGGCGGTGAGCGCGACCGAGTAGGGGTCGGTGACCTTGTTCGTGACGAGCTTCTGCACGCTCGGCGCCCACACGGTCACGGCGTAGCGGTACTCCTTGCCGCTCCAGGCCGTGGCGGAGCCGGTCGCCGACCAGACGCCGCTGGCGTCGTCACGGCGCATCGAGACCTTCTTCGTACCGAGCTCGAGCTTCACGTCGTGGGCGGTCGGCGCCCACACCGACAGGGTGACCCTGCCGTCCTTGAACACCGGTCCGAGCGACGCCTTCTCGGCCTTCGCGGCGTAGAGGTCATCGAGGATCCCCTGCGTCTGCACGCCGGTGCCCGTGACCAGGGCGCCGTTGCCGATGCGCTGGGTGAGCAGCAGCTGGCCCTCGAGCGCTTCCCGGATCCGGTCACGATCGCGGGGATCGACGGTGAAGGCGGCGTAGTCCCGCAGGTGCGGGAACTCCGCCTTCTGCTCATCGGTCAGCGACGCGTTCTGCAGCCGCAGCCAGCGGCCCTCGCTGCTCAGCGCACCGTCCTCGACGGTGATGCCGCCGTCACGGTCGTAGACCAGCTGCGTGGACAGCGCCGAGCCGCTCGCCATCTCCTTGGGCAGCACCACGGTGGTCTCGTCGATCCACTGTGCGTGCGCCTTGGCCAGGTCGAGCTCGGGTGCCGAGCCGACCGACGGCAGCAGGTAGCCGGTGTCGCCGGAGTTGAGCCACACCTCGTGGCCGTACGTGGTCAGGTCGAGCGAGCGGTCGTTGGGGATGTCCTTCTCGTCGCCCTTGTGGACGATGTAGTTGAGCGAGGTGGCCCCGTCGACCAGCGGCACCTCGAAGGTGACACCGTAGGCGTCCTCGCCGGTGGGCTGCAGCGGCTTGGACCACTCGGTCGGCTGCGCGGCGCCGGTCCACGTGTGCAGGCCCCAGCCGTCGTAGTCGCCGTCGGCGCGGTGCAGGTGGATGACCGCCTTGGACGTGTCGGGCGCCGGGTAGACGCCGTCGGGCCTGGTGGTCTGCTGGCCGTCACCGCCGGCCTCGACCCAGACCTCGCCGGTCTCGGCGAGATCGATCGTCCGCTCGCCGCCGTCGGCGGTGCCGTCCTTCTCGACCGTGTACGTCACCGAGGACGCGCCGTCGGGGAGCTTGACCCAGGCGAAGGCGCCGTAGGCGTCGCGGCCGACGAACTCGCCGCTCTGATCCCCGGCCCGTAGCGTCCAGCCGGTGTAGTCGCCGTCGGCCCGCCGATAGTGCACGACCGCGTAGTCACGGTCGACGGCGCTCGGGTTCTCGGCCTCGGGCGCCTGTCCGGCCGTGGTCTCGGCCAGGTCGCTCGCGGTGCGCCCGTCGCGGTCGACCACCACCGCCTTGTAGCGCAGTGCGGTGCCGGCGGCGACGGTCTCGGGGACGTACTGGGTGATCTTGTACGGGGCGTGGTCGACCGAGCCGAGCGTGCGCCACGTGCCGTTGCCGATCTGGGCGGCGAAGACGACGCGGGCTCCGTCGGTCTCCCCCGGGTCCGCGGAGAGGGTGACGGTGCCGGTGGCGCCGGGGTCCGGCGCGGTCAGCGACAGGGTGGGCTTCGCGGTGGCCTTCGGGAGCTCCGCGTCGGCGCGCAGGACGACCGAGGAGAGCGCCGGGACGCTCACCTCGATGGCGCCGTCGGCCGCGGTCTCGGTGGCGTCGCCGCCGTAGATCGTCGTGAAGGCGGCCGACTCCACGGGCAGGGTGACGGTCTTCGCCTCGGCGGCGTTGTTGACCGCGACCACGTACTCGCGGTCTTCTCCGGTGCGCGAGAACGCGTAGACGGAGTCCTGGGCGTAGAGCTCGTGCTGGGTGCCGTCGGTCACCGCCGGGTGGTCCTTGCGCAGCTTCGCCAGGGCGGCGATTGCGCCGTAGAGCGGGTGGGTGGTGTCGTACGCGTCGTCGGCATGCGTGCGGTCGGTGCCGATCTGGTCGTCGTCGAGATAGTCGGCGACCTGGGAGCCGAACAGCGTCTGGCGGGCGTCCTTGTCGCCGCCGGCGCCGGTGAAGCCCTGCTCGTCGCCGTAGTAGACGACCGGGTTGCCGCGGGAGAGGAACATCAGCTCGTTGGCGAGCCGGGCGCGCTGGACGAGCTCGGCGTCGGTCGCGTCGGGGTGGTCGGCGGCGAGGAAGGTGCCGATCCGGCCCATGTCGTGGTTGCCGAGGAAGGTGACCTGCTCGTAGGCGTTGGCCTTGTCCGTGGCGTACTTGTAGTCGTCCGCGAAGACTCCTGCGAGCCGGTCGGCCGGAGCGCCCAACGAGGCGTAGGCACGGGCCGCGTCCTGGAACGGGAAGTCCAGGGTGGCGTCGAGGCGGCCGCGGGTGACGTACGGCGAGGTGATGTCGCTGTCGGCGGAGTAGACCTCGCCGAACATGAAGAAGTCCTTACGACCCTGCTTGGCGGCGTACGCGTCCAGGGCGGTCGCCCACTCGGTCCAGAAGTCCAGGTCGACGTGCTTGACGGTGTCGATGCGGAAGCCGTCGATGTCGAAGTCGCGGACCCACCGCTGGTAGATCTTCGTCATCCCCTCGACGACCTCGGGGCGCTCGGTCCACAGGTCGTCCAGGCCGCTGAAGTCGCCATAGGTGGTCGACTCGCCCTCCCAGGTGGAGTCGCCGCGATTGTGGTAGAGCGTCGGGTCGTTGAGCCAGGACGGCACCATCTCGCCGGTGTTGGCCGGGGTGTAGGGGAACGAGTCCTCGTCGACCTTCGCGGCGTCCGAGTCCGGCTCGGCGTCGTCGAAGGGACGGCCCTCGGCATCCAGGTACGGGAAGGCGCCCTTGGGGCGGTAGCCGTACTTCTTCTCGGCGTAGTCGACGGTGTCGGCGGTGTGGTTGGTGATGACGTCGAAGAAGACCTTCATGCCCTTGGCGTGGGCCGCGTCGATGAGCTTCTCGAGGTCCTCGTTGGTGCCGAAGTGAGGGTCGACCTGGGTGAAGTCGGTGATCCAGTAGCCGTGGTATCCGGCCGAGGCGTTCGCGCCCTCGCCCTGGACGGGTTTGTTCTTGAAGATCGGCGCCATCCAGATCGCGGTGGTGCCGAGGCCCTTGATGTAGTCGAGCCGATCGGTGAGGCCCTGGAGGTCGCCACCTTGGTAGAAGCCCTTGTCGGCCGGGTCGAACCCGGTCTCGGTACGGCTGCCGGTCAGGCCGCCCTTGTCGTTGGCGGTGTCGCCGTTGGCGAACCGGTCGGGCAGCACGAAGTAGAACTGCTCCTTCGTCGCCTCGTGACGGGCCGGCTCGGCGGCCAGCTTGGCGTCCGACGGCGGCTTCGGGGCGACGGCGGTCGCCGGCGTCGACGTGGCCGTCTGCAGCACCGTGGCGAGCAGTGCGGTCGCGACCACGGTCGCTGCCAAGCGGGGCGCGCCGTGTGCGCCACTTCTTCGATTCAC